>SCPD01000010.1 GCA_005502925.1 Rhizobiales bacterium Y(2018)
AGCAGTTCAGGCACATTGCCACACGATACGACCGCGGCGCCCTCAACTACCTCGCTATGGCCAAGATCGCCTGCATCCGTCTATGGCTCAGGTTTTATGAGTCCACAGCCTAGTTCAGGGTTGCGGGGCGCTTCGACCCGAACCGCCAAATGTGATTGAAATCTTAAGTTTGGCGGTCAGTTGTGTTCGCGACGGCAGGCTCCTATGAGTGGCGCCATGAATACCCAGGTTCAACCCCAACCCTTGATTTCCCCGTCCCTCCCCCTGCCGCATGCCGGCAAGGCGGCGCCGTTCCTGCCGATGTCCCGCGCCGAAATGGACGCGCTCGGCTGGGATGCCTGCGACATCGTGCTGGTGACCGGTGACGCCTATGTCGATCATCCGAGCTTCGGCATGGCGATCATCGGCAGGCTGCTCGAGGCGCAAGGCTTCCGGGTCGGCATCATCGCGCAGCCCGACTGGCAGTCGGCGGAGCCGTTCAAGGCGCTGGGCAAGCCGGCGCTGTTTTTCGGCATCACCGGCGGCAATATGGACTCGATGGTCAACCGCTACACGGCGGACCGTCGCCTGCGCCATGACGATGCCTATACGCCCGCCGGCGAGGGTGGCAAGCGGCCGGACCGCTGCACCATCGTCTATTCGCAACGCTGCCGCGAGGCGTACAAGGACGTGCCGATCGTGCTCGGCGGCATCGAGGCGTCGCTGCGCCGCATCGCGCATTACGACTACTGGTCCGAGAAGGTGCGCCGTTCGATACTGGCCGATGCCAAGGCGGATCTGCTGCTTTATGGCAACGCCGAGCGTGCCGTCGTCGAAGTGGCGAACCGGCTCGCCGCCGGCGAGGCGCCGCGCGATCTCGACTCCATCCGAGGCGTGGCGCTGTTCCGTCGCGTGCCCGACACCTACACCGAACTTCCCGCCGATGATCTCGACTCCGCCGATGAAGGCGCCGCCCGCCGTCCCGGCGACACCGTCATCCGGCTGCCGTCATACGAGCAGGCCGAGCAGGACCGCGAGGCCTATGCCCGCGCCTCGCGCGTGCTGCACCGGGAGAGCAATCCCGGCAATGCGCGCGCCCTCGTCCAGCGCCATGGCGATCGCGATCTGTGGCTGAATCCGCCGCCCATCCCGCTGACGTCGGACGAGATGGACGCCGTCTACGATCTGCCTTACGCGCGGGCGCCGCATCCGACCTATGGCGACGCGAAGATCCCGGCCTGGGACATGATCAAGTTTTCGGTGACCATCATGCGCGGCTGCTTCGGCGGCTGCACCTTCTGCTCGATCACCGAGCATGAGGGCCGCATCATGCAGAACCGCTCGGAAGGCTCGATCCTGCGTGAGATCGAACTGATCCGCGACAAGACGCCGGGCTTCACCGGCGTGATCTCCGACATCGGCGGGCCGACCGCCAATATGTACCGGATGGCGTGCAAGGATCCGAAGATCGAGGCGGCCTGCCGGCTGCCGTCCTGTGTGTTCCCCGACATCTGTCCGAACCTGAACACCTCGCATGACGAGCTGATCCGGCTCTATCGCAAGGTGCGCGAGGTGAAGGGCGTCAAGAAGGTGATGGTCGCGTCCGGCCTGCGCTACGATCTCGCGGTGAAGAGTCCCGAATACATCAAGGAGCTCGTCACGCATCACGTCGGCGGCTATCTGAAGATTGCGCCCGAGCACACGGAGCGCGGGCCGCTCGACAAGATGATGAAGCCGGGGATCGGCGCCTATGACCGCTTCAAGGAAATGTTCGATGAAGCCGCGAAGCAGGCCGGCAAGAAATATTACCTGATCCCCTATTTCATCGCGGCGCATCCGGGCACGACCGACGAGGACATGATGAACCTCGCGCTCTGGCTCAAGAAGAACCGCTACCGCGCCGATCAGGTGCAGACCTTCCTGCCGTCGCCGATGGCGACCGCCACGGCCATGTATCACACCGGCGTCAATCCGCTGCGTGGTGTGCGGCACGGGGCGAGCGACAAGGTCGAGGCGGTCAAGGGCCTCAAGCAGCGCCGGCTGCACAAGGCGTTCCTGCGCTACCACGATCCCGACAACTGGCCGGTGCTGCGCGACGCGCTGAAGCAGATGGGCCGCGCCGACCTCATCGGCTCGCGCCCGGACCAGCTCGTGCCCGCCCACCAGCCGCCCGGCACCGGCAAGGCCTCCGGCACGTCGCGGCCGGTGCGCCACACCGGCAAGGCGCAGCGCTTCACCACGAAGGGCGTGCCTATCCGCAAGCTGAGTTAGGCGTTTAGGCCCTGCTACGGAAAACTCATGTCGGCTATTGTAGGCTAAACTTGACATTCGTCGATTTTAACCTACAGTGTGTACGTGGTCGATTTCGTCAAAACTCAGGCTTACGACGACTGGCTCAAGAGCCTGGACCTGCAGATCCAGGTCCGTATCGTCACCCGCGTGACTAAGTTTGAAGCGACCGGCCACCCTGGCGACGCCAAGTCGGTTGGCGAGGGCATAATGGAAATGCGCTTCGCTTTCGGCCCTGGCTACCGGGTGTACTATGCGGTCCTGAAGCAGACCGTCATTCTGCTGGGTGGGGATAAGTCCACTCAGGCGAAGGACATCAAGACTGCGAAGGGATTTGCAAAATACTGGAAAGGTCAAATGCGATGACAAGCATCAAGAAAGCGAAGAGCGAGAAGAACGAAATGCCCGCTGGCGCTGCGCTCTCCCGCTACGACGCGGCTGACTACCTCCAGGGCCCCGAAGCGCGCGCCGCCTATCTGGAAGCCGTGTTCGAGGAATATGGTGATGACGCGCGTGTGGTCGCCAAGGCGCTCGGTGATGTTGCTCGTGCGCAGGGCATGCAGAAGATCGCTAAAGAGACCGGCTTGAACCGCGAGGGCCTTTACCAGGCGCTTTCCGGCGCCGGCAATCCGAGCTTTGACACGATCCTGAAGGTGATGCGCGCCGTCGGTGTCGAGCTTCGGCCACGGCTGGTCGCCACCACCAGGAGACGGGAAAGCGATGCTGGCTCGGCAAGGCCCGCTTCGGCAGGCGCTCGCACGGCGCCCAAGAAAGCGCCGGCACGAAAGCGGGCCTAGGTCCTCGCCATGGGCCGCGCCGACCTACCTATCGGCCGGTACTTGTGTAACCCTGCGTCATTCGGTCCCGCATTCGCGACGCCGTTGATCCCTGTCGACGATGTATTGCTGAGCGGACTCATGAACACCAATAAGGCGCTTTCCAATGTGGGCTTTTCGCCTCTATGGTCATCGCTACGGCCACCGCTGTTAATCGCCGCGCGCCGGAGATCCCTGCAAATCCCTGTTGTTCCGCTGTTAATCCGCTGCAAATTCCGCTGTAAAAGAACAGCGGATTTACTGTTCTTCCGCGTCACTCGATGATCGGAATCTGTGGCGCCGCCTCACGTGGCATGTGGCCCGTGAGGCGCGGGTCGGGATGAACCTCGATCGCGGTCTGATAGGGCGCGAAGCCGGAACGACGATAGAAAGAGAGCGCGGCGGGATGATCGAAGCTGCAGGTATGCACCCAGAAGCGTTTGATCGGCTTCGCCCAGGCGCGCCGGGTCGCTTCCGACATCAGGAAGCGGCCGGCGCCCTTGCCGATCTCGTCGGGCACGAGGCCGAAGAAGGAGAGTTCACATTCGCCGGGGGCACGGAAATCCAATTCAAGCAACCCAGCGACAGCCGCGCCGCGGAGGAGGCGATAGACCTCGACATCGGGGTGGCGCAAGATTCCGGAGAGCTTCTCATCCGCCATCTTGAGGCGCGAATACCACAGCCAGTTCTCGCCGATCAGCTTGAAGAGCGCGCGATAGGCGCCGAGATCGGCATCCTTCCAAGGTTTTAACGTGAGATCGGGCGCATAGATCTGCGGCGGCCGGTGCTCCGGCGGCGCCGTCATCTCGAGGAAGGTCGCGACATTGGCGACGTGACCGGGCGGAACGGGTGAGTAGCCTTCAGGCAAAAGCGGGCGGGGGCTGGACATGGAGCGTAACCACCCCGCGCCGCGCAAATTGTCAAGTCAGAGGCTCACCGACAGGCCACCATCGACGGCGAGCACATGGCCGTTCACATAGGAAGCCGCCTCGGAAGCGAGGAACACCACGGCGCCGCCGAGCTCGGCGGGCTTGGCCCAGCGCCCCGCCGGCGTGCGGCCCTCGACCCAGGCGGTGAAGGCCTTGTCCTCGAGAAGTGCCGTGTTGAGCTCGGTTGCGAAATAACCGGGCGCGATTGCGTTCACCGTCACGCCGTGGCGGCCGATCTCGGCGGCCATCGAACGGGTCAGGCCATGCAGGCCGGCCTTGGCCGCGGCATAGGCATGGATCGTCGGGCGGCCGAGGATCGCCGCCACCGAGCCGGTATTGATGATGCGGCCATATTTGTTGGGCAGCATGATACGCGCCGCATCGCGCGCCAGCCGGAAGCAGGCCGAGAGATTGACAGCGACGACGCGATCGAAATCGGCGTCCTCCCAGTCGATGAGTGGGCGGCGATGCTGGATGCCGGCATTGTTGACGAGGATGTCGAGCTTGCCGTGATCGGCGACGATCTTCGCCAGCGCGTTCTGGCACTGGCGCGTATCGGTCACGTCGAAAGCGAGATGCTCGGCGCCGAGCTTCGCCGCCGCATTGCGCAAGGAGGCCTCATCGCGTGCATTGAGAATGACTTTGGCGCCATGTTCGGCCAAAGCTTCGGCCATGGCGAAGCCGAGCCCGCGCGACGCGCCGGTCACCAGGGCCACGCGGTCTTTCAGAGAGAAACGATCGGTCATGATTTTCTTTTGTTGGAGGGAGAAGCAGGCGGGACAAGCCCGCCTGCCTGAGCGTGGTTATTTGCCGATGCAGGTGTCGGCGGTTTCCGGCGTGCAGACATCGAGGCCGGTATAGGTCGGGTCGGTCGGATTGCCCTTGCCGTCCTTCATGTCCTTCAGGAACATCATGGTCTTGTAGCCCATCTCGAAGGGCCGCTGACCGACCTGGCCCTTGGACAGGCCTTCCTTCATCAGCTCCATCTGAACGGGGAGCGTGTCGGCGACGACCAGCGCCAGCTTGCCGGAGTCGAGACGGTCTTTGTATTTGGAGACCGTCGCGCGATAGGCGTCGGGGATGAATTGCGGGAAGCCGCCGGTCGGCACGAAGGCGTCGAGATCGGCAAGCTTGCCCAGCGTATCCTCGAGCTGCTGCACTGAGCGCGGGAAGTCGTCATCGGTGTAGAGCGGGCAGCCGTCGGCCTCCGTCCAACCGTTCTCGCCTTTCAGTGCATCGCCGGGCGAAGCCGCCGACTGCTTGCCGGAGAGCGTGTCGCGGATGCCCTGCATGCGTTCATTGTGGTTGGCCGCCGCCGCACCACCCGACTGGATGCAGATGGTGCCGCCCTTGGGCTTCAAGGTCTGCACGATCTTCGCCAGGTTGACGCCGATGTCGTAGTTCTTGGTACCGACATAGGCGACACGCAGGTCCTTGTTCTCGGGCAGCATGTCGGAGTCCCAGGTGAGCACCGGGATACCGGCTTCCTTCGCCGCCTGCAGCGCCACCGCCATGGCCGCCGCGTTGGACGGCGACACCGCGATGCCGTCGACCTTCTTGGCGACGAGATCCTGCACGATCTGCACTTGCTCGTCACCGCCGCCATGCTCGCCGGGGCCGATATACATACACTCGAAGGCGCCGTTCGATTCCGCCTCCGCCTTCTTGCAGCCATCACGCGCCTGGTCGAAGAACGGGTTGTTCATGTTCTTCGGCACCAGCGCGAAAGTGTATTTCTGCTGCGCCATGGCGCCAGCGGCGCCGACAGCGAGAAGTCCGGCGATGATCGCCGTTCCGGTAAGATACTTCAACATTCGAGATCCTCCACTTGCTCTTGCTGTTAGGCCAAATCCGACGGTCCGCACTGGTGCTCCTTTGCGTTCCGTTGTTCTAGCGGTGCTTCCTGGGCAGAATCCTCTCGATAGTGGCGGCGATCAGGGATTTGCCGCCGCTCTGCATGCCGAGAAGCACCGCGAGAATGATGAAGGCGCCGACAAAGGCCCCTTGCCAATTGGAATCGATACCCGCCATCAAAAGCGCGTTGCGGATGACCTCGAGCAGGGCCGAGCCCACCACGGCGCCGAAGGCGGTGCCGGCGCCGCCCATGAGATTGGCGCCGCCGATAACGGTGGCGGCGATCACGCGCAACTCATAGGACTGGCCGAGCGCATTGATGGCCGACCCGCTATAACCCAGGATCAAGAGCGAGGCGATCGAGGCGGTGAAGGCCGAGAAGACATAGGCGAAGAATTTTATGCGGTCGACCGGCACGCCGGTGAGGCGGGCGGCCTGCTCATTGCCGCCGATGGCGAAGAGATGGCGGCCCCAGGCGGTGAAGTTGAAGGCGAAGCCGGCCACCAGCGCGAAGATGATCATGGTCCAGAAATGCGACGACAGCTGTGGCAGCCAATGCGGCAGCCAGCTGTCGGGCGTGTGCAGCGGCCAGCGCCACTGGCCGATCGCCTTCACGATCGGGGCGTCGGGGCCGAATTTGTAGAGCATCTGGTTGCCGGAGAAGACGATGGCCAGCGAACGGGCGATCGCCATCATGCCGAGCGTCACCACGAAGGACGACATGCCGACATAGGCGACGAAGAAGCCGCTGACGGCGCCGCAGATGAGGCCGGCGGCGAGACCGGCGCCGAAAGCGATGTACCAGGGGTATTCCCAGGTGAGGAAAAGCCCGGCGACGATGGCGACCAGGCCCATGATCGAGCCGATCGACAGGTCGATGCCGCCGGTGATGATGACTACCGTCATGCCGATGGCCATGATGCCGAAGGGCGCGAAGTTGCGGGTCATATTGGCGAGATTCTCGACCGTGCCGAAGGCGTTGGGCTCGTAGAGCGCCATGCCGACATAAAGAATGGCGAGTGCGATCGTGACCCAGAAGGCCTGGCTGGCGAAGAGCTTGTCGAGCAGCGTCTGCTCGCGATTCTCGACGATGTCGGTGATCGCCGCGTGATCGGTTTCGATGCTGGCCTTGGCGGGTTCAGGCGGCACGGATCGCTCCCGTGATGAGGCCGGTGATCTCCTCGGGTGAGGTCTCGGAAGTGTGCTTGTCGGCGACCTTGGCGCCGCGGCGCAGCACGATGATGCGGTCGCTGACGGCAAAGACGTCCGGCATGCGGTGGCTGATCAGCATCACCGTCACGCCTTGCGATTTGAGGCGGCGGATCAATTCGAGCACCTCGGCGACCTGGCGCACCGAAATGGCGGCGGTCGGCTCGTCCATCAGGACAAGTTTGGCCTGTGAGAGCCTGGTGCGGGCGATGGCGACCGCCTGACGCTGGCCGCCCGACATCTTCTTCACCAGATCGCGCGGGCGGGTTTCGGATTTGAGCTCCTGGAACAAGGCGGCGGAGCGCTCGATCATCGCCTGCTTGTCGAGGACGCGAAAGGGCCAGACGCCCTTCTTGATCTCGCGGCCCAGGAACACATTCTCGGCGGCGGTGAGATTGTCGGCGATCGCCAAGTCCTGATAAACGACCTCGATGCCCTTGCCGCGCGCTTCGATCGGCTTATGGAAATGGCAGACCTCGCCCCCGACCGCGATCTCGCCTTCGCTCGGCGGGAAATTTCCCGCGATCAGCTTGACCATGGTCGATTTGCCGGCGCCGTTGTCACCCATCAGGCCCACGACCTCGCCCGGCTCGAGCGCGAAGCTGACCTCGCTCAGGGCCCGGATGGCGCCGAAATTCTTCGACACGCTGCGAATATCGAGCAAAGCCAAAAAGGGGTCCTCCCATCGCGTCGGCTCTTGATGGCCGGCTTTTTCGAAAACTACCCGGCTGGAATTTTTGCATAGCTTCGGCGGGCTTGTCGAGCGCCTTCACAGGCGATAGGCATATTTGTCATACTAAAGACTCTTGAGACTTTCCCATCAAACCATCAGTCATTCGGATGAGGCTTCGCAGATGCTGAAGTTTGCGCTTTTCGGAGCAGGGCGGATCGGCGCCATGCATGCCGCCAATATCGCCGCCAACCCGCAAGCCCAGCTGGCCTGGGTGTTCGATGTGAACAAGGACGCGGCGGAAAAGGTGGCGAGCCGGCATGGCGCCCAGGTGGCGCCCGGCATCGAGGCGGCGCTGGCGGATATGTCAGTGGGCGCGGTGCTGATCGCCTCCTCGACCGACACCCATGTGCCGCTGATCACGGCTTCGGCCAAGGCCGGCAAGGCGATCCTGTGCGAAAAGCCGATCGATCTCGACATCCAGAAAGTGGAGCAATGCCGTAAGGATATCGCCGGAACGAACGTGCCGGTGCAGATCGGCTTCAACCGGCGCTATGACGCAACGCACCGCGCCGTCCAGCAGGCGGTGGCGAGGGGGGAGATCGGCGCGCTCGAAGTGCTGATCATCACCAGCCGCGATCCCGAGCTGGCGCCGATGCCGATCCTCAAGAGCTCGGGCGGCATCTTCCGCGACATGACGATCCATGATTTCGACCTGGCCCGCTTCATCCTGGGCGAGGAGCCGGTCGAGGTTTCTGCTACCGGCAGTGTCAAGGTCGATCCCATAGTGGCGACGCTCAACGACTATGACACGGTGATGGTGACGATGAAGGCCAAGTCCGGCGCGCTCGTCCACATCAATAACTCACGGCGTTGCGTCTATGGCTATGACCAACGCGTGGAAGCCTTTGGGTCGAAGGGCATGGTGCAGTCGGACAATCCGATGCCAAATATGCTCAGGCGCTCGGGCGCCGGGGTGACCCAGGCGCTCGGCGGGCTCCATTACTTCTTCATCGAGCGGTACATGCAGGCCTATCTCGACGAGCTCAATGAGTTCATCGACCGCACCAACAGAGGATTGCCGCCGACAGTCGATTTCGAGGACGGCCGCAAGGCGCTCATCATCGCGGATGCGGCCTTCGAATCGATCCGCTCCGGCGAGGCGGTGAGCGTGAATTACGGGTGAGCGCCCCTTCCAATCCGTCATCCCGGCGAAAGCCGGGATCCACTGAATAAACAAAACGCGGGCAACACTGCCCGCGCTTCAAGAATTTAATGGGTCCCGGCTTTCACCGGGATGACGTCTTTAGTCGTGGTCCGACATCTTCTCCAGATTCTGGTCGGCGCGCCGGGTGGCAGCCTCGAAACGCTCTTCCATCGTCTGCATGTTCTTCTTCGGCTCCTGATAATAAGCCGTGAGCTTGAGCAGCTTGACGAAGGTCTTGTTGAGGGTGCGGCCCCAGAACCGCATCGGGCGGTCGAAGTCGAACAGCAGGATGACGCGTTCTTCTTCCGTGTCGTTCCACACCTCATGCTCATAGGTGTCGTCGAACACGAAAATCTCGCCCGGGCGCCAGACCTGGATCTTGTCGCCGACGCGGATACGGCATTTCTCGGCATCCTTCGGGATGATGAGGCCCAGATGCGAGCGCAAGATGCCCTTGGTGACGCCGCGATGCGCCGGGATGTGATAGCCCGGCCCCAGGATCGAGAACCAGGCGGTCTGCAGATTGGGAATGCTCTCGAGAGTTCTCGTGGTGAGCGGCGCCTGCTTGCAGTTCTTCTCGAGCTTGTCGCCGAATCCGAAGAGAATGAAGGTGCGCCAGTTATTGCCCTTGGCGATACGCATCTGGTCAGGCGACACGTCCTGGAACAACGGCACGGCTTCACGATGCTTGAGGATCTCGACGACCTCGGCGCGAATGCCTTCCCAATTGTCCACGAAGGGCTTGAGGAAGGGGAAATCCTTGTTGTCATGGATGGGCATGTCGCCCACCAGGGACTGGCGCCCGAGGAAGTCGGCAAGGCTGCGGATCAGGTTCTTGCCGAACCGCTTGACCCTCTTGCGGCGTCCCTTCTTGAGCTTATCGCCGAGCGACATCTCGGTATTGGCCATCACAATCCTCTTAAACCAATGGAGGTAACCTTACGGATACCCCTCCCTATAACATTCCACCCGGATTTTCACCTTATCTTGTGTAACGGATGTTGGCTCGGGCTGGCTTCGTGCTGGCTCTGGCGCTATGGGATGTCCGTTGACGAAGGTATTTAGGCAAATGTGGGTCAGAACGCAACTCAAGATCGGATGGCTGGACCTCCTCGCTGGAGCTTGGAATTGTTTTAAATCCAATGATCGCGAGGCCTTGCGGCGGTCAGTCGAGAGCTTCTTCTCCGACACCGATGATACGATCGCCACCTATTCGGTGCGCTCCGGTTTCGACCTCCTGATCCAGGCGCTCGATCTCAAGCCTGGCGATGAAGTCATCTTCTCGGCCCTCAATGTCCGCGGCATGGTCAGGGTGGTGCGTGATGCCGGTCTGGTGCCGGTGCCGGTCGATCTCGACATGGGCTCGATGGGCCCCAATCTCGAACGGCTCGAAAAGGTCATTACGCCGCGCTCGCGGGTTTTCGTTGCGGCACATCTCTTTGGGGCGAGACTCGATCTCGATCCGCTGTTCGATCTCGTCCGCTCGAAGGGCATCGTCGCGGTCGAAGATTGCGCCCAGGCCTTCAATGGCAGGGCGTATCCCGGAAGTTCCAAGGCCGATCTGAGCCTCTTCTCCTTCGGCCCGATCAAGACGTCGACGGCATTGGGCGGCGCGCTCATCCGAGTGCGCGACGACAAGCTGCGTGGCCGCATGCGGGCCATCCAGGCCAATTATCCGGTGCAGCCCGACAAGAAGCATCTGAAGCGCATCTTCCAGTTCATGGGGCTGAAGCTCGTCACGTCCCGGCCGGTGCTGGGCGCCATCTACAAATATTACCATTCGCGCGGGCAGGACTATGAGGACTCGCTCGCCGACAAGGTGCGCGACGTGGCGCCGCTCAAGACCGCCAAGAATCTCCGCTTCCAGCCGTCGACCGCCATGCTGGCGCTGCTCAGCCGGAGGCTCGATGAGTTCGACATCCGGGACATCCGTGTGCGGACCACCAAGGGCGAGAAGCTGCGCGATCTGATCGGCGGCTCGGTCGCCATGCCGGCGCAGGCCAATGCCCATCATGATTACTGGGTGTTCCCGCTGCTCGTGGACGAGCCGCGCAAATTCATCGACGGCCTTCGCGCCGAGGGCTTCGATGCCGCCGATCTGCCGCGCTCGCAGCATATCGCAGCACCCAAGGACCGACCCGAGCTCGAGCCTCTGACGGCACGCGACGTGATGCGCGACCTGGTCGTCATTCCTTGCTACGACACGATGCCGGATACCGAGCTGGCGCGTCAGGCCGAGGTCATCAAACGGTTGGCGGCGAAGCCGGCAGCCTGACAACAGGCTGAATCAAATCAATAATTTAGTGGGATTTGCGTAGATTTCGCATCAACTTTGCGACGCGCCGAGCCTGTCAAATCGCGGACGTCTTCTGTCAAGCCGCTTTCTGCGCCTGGGCCTAAGGTCGGATCAGACAGAATCCCTTTGGAGCCCGCCCGATGAGCAAAGAAAAAGACGACTTCATTGCCCGGTCGAAGCAGTTCTGGAATCCCGGCAAGACCTCGGATTGGCAGCGCATGGGCGTCGATCTCGTCATCGACCGGCGCGAGGCCTATTACCTTTGGGATGTCGACGGGCGCCGGCTGATCGACGTTCATCTCAATGGCGGCACCTATTCGCTCGGCCACCGCAATCCGGAAGTGGTCGAGGCGGTGCGCGAGGGCATGGCCTATTTCGACATCGGCAACCACCATTTCCCCTCGATCATGCGCACCCATGTGGCCGAGATGCTGGAACGACTGACGCCGCCCGGCCTCAAGCGTACCATCTTCGCCTCGGGTGGCGCAGAGGCGATCGACATCGCGCTCAAGAGCGCCCGCAACGCCACCAAGCGGCGCAAGATCATCTGCATCGAGCGCTGCTATCATGGCCATACGGGCCTCGCGGTGCAGGTCGGCGATGACCGCTTCTCCAAGCTCTTCCTGTCCGAGGCGTCGAGCGAGAATGTGGTCAAGGTGCCGTTCAACGATCTCGAGCGCATGCTGGAAGCCATCGCGGTCGGCGATGCGGCCTGCGTGATCATGGAGACGATCCCGGCGACCTATGGCTTTCCGATGCCGAAGCCCGGCTATCTCAAGGCCATCAAGGCGGCCTGCGAGAAGGTCGGCACGCTTTATATCGCGGATGAAGTGCAGACCGGCCTGATGCGCACCGGCGAGATGTGGGGCATCGAGACCTATGGGGTCAATCCGGACATTCTGGTCACCGGCAAGGGATTGTCGGGCGGCATCTATCCGATCGCCGCGGTGGTGGTGAGCGAGAAGGCCGGCCAGTGGCTGAGCGAGGACGGCTTCGGCCATATGTCGAGCTTCGGCGGCGCCGAGCTCGGCTGTCTCGCGGCGGCCAAGGTCCTGGAGATCTGCTCGCGCCCTGAGACGCGCTCGCAGGTCCATTACATCTCGGCCTATCTGGCCAACGGCCTGCGCCAGGTGCAGGCGAACTATCCCGATTTCTTTACCGGCATCCGCCAGCGCGGCGTCGTCATGGGGCTCGAATTCAACCATGACCAGGGTGCCGTCTATGTGATGAAGCATCTCTATCAGAATGGGGTCTGGGCGATCTTCTCGACCCTCGACAAGCGGGTGCTGCAGTTCAAGCCGGGCCTGCTGATCGACCGCGAGATGTGCGACGAAATCCTGACCCGTCTCGACACGTCGGTGGCCCTGGCGCAGGCCGAGCTTTTCGGCGGCCGGGCCCGCAGCTATATGACGAGCTCCAAGCCCTCTTATTCGCGGCAGTCGGCGGCCTAGTTCATGTCAGCATCGGATACGCTTACCCATCAGCAGAAGCTTGATCAGCTGCAGCGTGTCGCCGATGCGGCGCTCAAGGCCTATGACCTGCCGGCCGAGGCCCGAGCTACGATGATCAACCTGTCGGAGAACGCGACCTATCGCGTCGACGGGGGGGGAAAGAAATGGGCGCTGCGCGTCCATCGCGAAGGCTACCACTCGAAGACCGCCATCGGCTCGGAGCTCGCCTGGCTGCAGGCGCTACGCCAGGACGGCGCCGTCACCACGCCGGTGCCGGTCAAAGGCAAAAATGGCGAAATCATCCAGACCATCACGCTGCCGGGGCTGGCGCAACGCCACGCGGTGCTGTTCGACTGGGAGGCGGGGGCCGAGCCCTCGGAAGCCGAGTTGCTCGGTCCGTTCGAGGTATTAGGCGCGGCGACCGCGCGCATGCACAGCCACGCGCGGCAGTGGCGGCGGCCTATAAATTTCGAACGCATGACATGGGATTTCGACGGCGCCTTCGGCACCGTGCAGCATTGGGGCTCATGGCGCGACGGCATGGGGCTCGATGCCGAGAAGACGAAGCTTTTCCAGCGCACGGTCGATCTCATGGAAAAGCGGCTCGCGGCGTTCGGCAAGGGCCCCGAGCGTTATGGCCTCATTCATTGCGACATGCGGCTCGCCAATCTGCTGATCGACGGCGAGGAGACCAAGGTCATCGATTTCGACGATTGCGGCTTCAGCTGGTATCTCTATGACGGCGCGACAGCGTTATCCTTCATCGAGCATCGTCCCGACGTGCCGGAGCTCATCGCGGCCTGGGTCAAAGGCTATCGCAGCGTGCTGCCGCTGTCGGCCGAAGACGAGCATGAGATCCCGACCTTCGTGATGTATCGCAGACTCTTGCTCGTCGCCTGGATCGGCTCGCATGCCGAGACCGATCTCGCCAAGTCGATGGGCGTTCCTTATACGCGGGATACGGTCGCGCTCTGCGAGGATTATCTGCGGCGATACAGCTAGGCCGTCTGCTGCGCCCGGTAGGATCTGGGCGAGGCGCCGGTCCAGCGGTGGAAGGCGCGCGAGAAGGCCGACAATTCCGAATAGCCGAGCAGGAAAGCGATCTCCGAAAAGGGGAGTTCGCGCTGGCGCACATAGATAAGCGCCAGATCGCGGCGCGTTTCCTCGACCAGATCCTTGTAATTGAGATTGTCGCGGGCGAGCTCGCGCTGGATGGCGGCGGGCGACGCCTTGATCGCCTCCGCCACGTATTCGAGCGCCGGATAGCCCTCGGCGAGGCGGGCGCGGACCGCCGAGCGGATCTGGTCCTTCAAGGTCTGGCGCGGCAGCGGCTTGGTGCCGACGCTCATCAGGCACATGCGGGTGATCGACAGGAGCTTCAAGTCTGGTGCCGGCATCGGGCGCTGGAACAGCTCGCGCCGGAAGACGAGCGCATTGGTCGATTGCGAAAAATAGACGGGCGCGTCGAAGGCGCTTTCATGCTCGCGCCAGGCCTCGGGCTTGGGGTGCTCGAAATGGACTTCTTCCGGAGCCCAGCTCGCGCCCAGACATTCGCGGATGATGTTGAGGAACATGCCGAGAGAGAGCTCGGCATCCTGGCGGCGTGCCAGAATGTCGGGCATGCGGATCTGATATTCGAGGCGGGCGAGGCCATTGCCAGCATCGGCAATCGCCATATGAGTCGATTGCTGGTGCAGCCCGAACAGGCCGACGAAATTTTCGAGGGCGGCGCCGAGGGTGGGTGAGGAGACGGCGGTGTAACCGATGAGGCCCAGGTCGCGCGGTTTGAAGCCGTTGCCGAACCACAGGCCGAAATTGGGATTGCCGGTATTGCGGGCCGCTTCCTCGAAGAGCGAGCAGAAGGCCGACAGCTCGAGGCTCAAAGTGGGCTGGCCGACGCAGGCCGGGTCGATGCCGACCTCGCCACAGACCCGGTCGATATCGCCGCCCCAGCGGGCGACATGATCGGCGATGCCGGTGGCGGCGGATGCGAGGATTCCCGGATTGGCGCTGTCTTCCCTAGGTGGCATGACGAGCCCCTTGTTTTCTTGGGCGGCAGCGTGACACGGAAAGGCTGCCGAAGCAACTTCACAGGCGCTTGATCTACAAAAAGAGGGACATGATAAAGTGAATAACAGCGATTTTCCGCTGTATTTATATTGTCCCTGAATTTAGTGGGCGACAACTGATGTCAAGCTGGCCTTGTTTGGTGTCAAGCCTGGTTCGCGGTGATGCCGTAATTTGGCGTCATGGCCATTCATCCCCTTCTCGAAGATAGAGGCTTCACCAGCTTTCACGCCAAGCAGATGGTCGAGAAAGCCCGCTGGGCGGCGGAGGCCTTCTCCGGTCTCGACCGGGTCGCGGTGCTGCGGATCGCCAAGGCGGTCGCCGAAGCGGGTTATGCCCAGGCCCAGCGCTATGCCCAATGGGCGGTGGAAGAGACGGGTTTCGGTGTCGCCGAGCACAAGCTGATCAAGAACCAGGCCTGCTCGCGCGGCCTCTATGAGCTCTACAAGGATCAGGACTTCACCGGCATCAAGCTCGATGCCGAGCGCAAGATCCTGGAGATCCCCCGGCCGGCGGGCGTCGTCTTCGCGCTCACCCCCTCGACCAACCCGGTCGCCACCGTCTTCTACAAGATCATGCTGTGTCTCCTGACACGCAATGCCATCATCATCTCACCGCATCCGATGGCCAAGGCCTGCTGCGCCGATGCCGCCAAGCTCCTCGCCAAGGCGGCCGAAGATGCGGGCGCCCCCGATGGTGTCATTCAAGTCATCGAGGAGCCGTCGCTGCCGATCGTCGAGACGGTGATGAAGTCGGACCGTATCGACGTGATCCTCGCCACCGGCGGCTCGCCGGTGGTGCGCGCGGCGTACAGTTCGGGCAATCCGGCGATCGGGGTGGGGCCCGGCAATGTGCCGTCCTATGTCGATGAGACGGCCGATGTGCCGGCGGCCGCGAAAGCGATCACCGACTCGAAGTCTTTCGACAACGGCATTCTCTGCACCAACGAAAGCGCCATCATCGCCCATGGCGCCATCGCCGACGCGCTCGCGCAGGAGCTCAAGCGCAATGGCTGCCATATCTGCAGCGAAGAAGAACGCGACCGGCTCGAGCAGACCTTGTTCCCGAATGGCAAATTCGACATTTCACTGATCGGCAAAGCGGCCGAGCTCATCGCGCAGAAGGCCGGCTTCCGGGTGCCGCCGCGCACCAAGGTGCTGGTGGCGCCGCTCGCCCGTATCGGCGACGACTATCCGCTGTCGCGTGAGAAACTCTGCCCGGTGATCGGCCTCTATGTGGCGGCGACGCGCGATGCGGCAATGATCGCCTGCCGCGCCATGACGCGGCGCTCGGGCGGAGGCCATTCCGCCTCGATCCATGCGCGCGATCCGCAGATCATCCTGCGTTATGGCGAAGTGATGAATGTGCTGCGCATCAGCGTGAATGTCGGCAACAGCCTCGGCGCCTCGGGTTTCGAAACGCATCTGGCACCGACCATGACCATCGGCACCGGCTATTTCGGCAGGAGCTCGGTGGGCGAAAATGTCGAGCCCCGGCACCTGGTGCAGTGGGTGAAGATGGCCTGGAACAAGGATGATCGAATCCAGATGCCATCCTTCTCCGCAACGGATCGGGTCGAGAAACCCAGAATCGGCGCCCCTCCGCGCGGCGAGATCGACTATGACTTCGGCAATCATCCGGATGGCACGGCGAGCCCGCCGGCGCCCGCAAGGCAGACGGCGACCCAGGATGCCGATATCAGGGCGGAGATCCGCCGCATCATCCTCGAAGAATTGAAGGAGCTGACGGCGCGCTGATGGCCAAGCTTCGCTCCTATATCTTCATCGATCAGCTGCAGCCCGGCACCATGTGCTATCTCGGCACTTTCTGCCGGGGCTTCCTGCCACGCGCCAATATGGCGGCGATCGTCATCGAAGTGGCGCCCGGGCTCGATATCGAGCCGTTGACCGACATCGCGGTGAAGACCGTCGACGTGAAGCCCGGCATTTTGGTAGTCGAGCGGCAGTTCGGCTATCTCGAATTCCATTCGCATTCGACGGCCGCGGTGCGTGCGGCGGGCGACGCGATTCTGGCCGAGCTCGGCGCGAGCGAGAAGGATGCGCTCAAGCCCGAGATCCTCGCTTCCAAGATCGTCAAACGCGTCGACAATTATCATGCGCTGCTGATCAACCGGAATAAGTCGGGCTCGATGATCCTTCCGAGCGAATCGCTCTTCGTGCTCGAAATGCAGCCGGCTGCCTATGCCATTCTCGCCGCCAATGAGGCGGAGAAGGCGGCCAATATCAAAGTGGTCGACTACCGGATGATGGGCGCCACGGGCCGCGTCTATCTCTCGGGCGAAGAAAGCAACATACGGGCCGCCGCCCACGCGGCCGAACAGGCCCTCGAAATGAGGAAGGCGGCATGAGCGGCATTTCCTCGAACGAGATCCGGCAATTGGTACGCGATGCCTTGCGTGAATTGCTGCCGGCCGCGAAAATGAAGCCTACGACCGGGGGCACGCTTCTCAACCGTTTGCGTGCCGCTCTCAGTGAGCCGAAGTCCGCGCCGGTCGAGGTCATGGTCGATGGCGCCGGCGATCTCAACGCCTTCGCCCGCGATCTCCTGCAGGCGCAGGAGGACGTCAAGGTCGGCATCCTTTCGGGGAAGATCCAGTTCAGTCTGGCGGCGCGCAATGGTGTCACATCCAGCGCTGCGGCTCCTGCCGCGACGCGCAGCTCGCATCAGATTTCCAAGGGTGTGGTGACCGAGGTCATGGTCACCGAGATCGGCAAGTCACATGACCGTCTTATTGTCGGCAAAGGCGTCGTGGTGACGCCGCTGGCGCGCGATCGTGCGCGCGAGGTCAAGCTTGAAATCGTGAGGGAACACTCATGAAGACAGGGATAGTCGTCGGAAAAGTTTGGGCCACCAAGCGGCTCGATCAATTACCGGGTGGCGCGCTGCTCGAGATCGCCATCGAAGAGGAAGACGAGATGGATGAGCGCATGGTGGCGTTCGATCCGCTGGGCGCCGGCATCGGCGAAAGGGTACTGATCACTCAAGGGTCGGTCGCCAAGGCGTGGTTCAAGGACAGCAACAATGTCGTCGATGCGCTGGTGATCGGCATTCTCGACGAGCAGACGGCGCCGGCCAAGCCCGGCAAGAAGAGCAAAGTGGATTAGTCAGGTTGCGAAAAGGAGGACATCATGTCTAACGCAATTGGTTTTGTCGAAACGCGCGGCTTCGTGGCGGCTTTCGCCGCGGGCGACGCGATGGTGAAAGCGGCGAATGTGACGATCATCGGCCGCGAGCAGGTCGGCGCCGGTTTGGTGTCGGTCGTGGTGCAGGGCGATGTCGGCGCCGTCAAGGCGGCGACGGAAGCGGGCGCCGAAGCTGCGCGCAATGTCGGCGAAGTGGTCTCGGTGCATGTCATTCCGCGCCCGCATCCGGATGTGCTCAAGCATTTCGGCACCGCGAAGTAACAGCCAATCGTGGCCGAACTCCGCGTCTATCTGAAGCTCGAAACCCTGAGGCGGCAGTTCGCCGCCTATATGGGATCGCCGACCCGCGCGCGGGGCTATGTGCCGCTGGAAGGCATGCATTCGCTGATCATCGAGATCGCACCAGCGCTCGCCATCCATCATGTGAGCGATATTGCGCTGAAAACGGTGCCCGAGGTCGAGCCCGGCATTCTCTATACCGAGCGGCAGTTCGGCATTCTCGAACTGCATTCCTTCGATATGGAGCATGTCGACCGGGCGGGTGCTGCAGTGCTGAAGGCAATCGGCCAGAAGGCCGAAGACCAGCTCAAGCCGCAGTTGCTCTTCGCCGAGATTGTGCCCGAGGTGACGGACAGCCATGCCGTCATCCTCAATCGCAACCGCGAGGCGTCGATGATCCTGCCGGGCGAATCGCTCCTCCTCGTCGAGATGATGCCGGCGTTGTTCGCGGCATACGCGGCAAACGAAGCTGAGAGGATCGCGCCCGGCGCCACGCTCGTCGATTGCCAGATGATCGGCGCCTCGGGGCGGTTGTTCATGTCGGGTGATAAAGCCGAGCTGGAAAAAGCGCGCGATCATATCGTCAAGATGCTGAAGGGCATGAGCGGGCGGAAATCCTGACGCTGTCCGTGAAGTTGACGCCTTGTAATCCGCTAGCCATAGGAAGCGGCCGCTGAACCATGCTATCAAGCATCCGTCCTTCATTCGCGAGGAGTTTGTTGGCAGATGCGGCTCGTTTCCTTCTCTAAAATTTTCGTTGTTCTCGCTGGGGCGCTAGGGCTCGCGGCCCCTTTTGCGGTCGCTGACGTGCCGCTCGACGGCTCGTTCGTCGCCGGCCAGAACTGCAGCGCCTTCCAGTCGATCAAGAAGCAATCGAACCCGGTACCGCTCAACGCCGGCACCTCCTATCAGATCGTCGCGGGGAACAAGGAGCCGGCCAGCCATTATCTCATTCTCGTGCCGGGTGCTTCACCGGAACGGCGCTGGGCGCCGGTCGATTGCGGCACCCGCAGTGGCGGGAACACCTCCGCGCAACAGCCCGGCAAGCAGGCGCCGGCCGGCAAGCAGCCGACGCAGAATGTCCTGGCGGTCAGCTGGCAGCCGGCCTTCTGCGAGACGAAGCCCAACAAGGTCGAATGCCGGACGCAAACGGCGGACCGGTTCGATGCCAGCAATTTCACTCTGCATGGTTTGTGGCCGCAGCCGCGGCGGATGGCTTATTGCAATGTCGGCAAAAGCGATATCGCCAATGACAAGGATGGCCGCTGGGATCAGCTACCGGAAGTCTCGCTCGAGCCGCCGACGCGCACTGAGCTCGACAAGGTGATGCCGGGCACGCAGTCGCAGCTCGACCGGCATGAATGGACCAAACACGGCACCTGCTACTCGCAGACGCCGGAAGAGTATTTCAGCGAATCGCTGGCCCTGATGCGGGCGCTCAACAGCTCCGCCGTGCGCGAGCTGTTCGCCAGCCGCGTCGGCCAGCAATTGACCTTCGATGAGATCCGCAAGGCCTTCGACCAGAGCTTTGGCGAGGGCGCGGGCCTCAGGGTGCGCATGCAATGCGCGCGCAACAACGGCAAGCTGATCATCTCCGAGCTCACCATCGGCCTCAGTGGCGACATCACGCCCGAAACGTCGCTCGCAAATCTCATGGCCGCCGCGACGCCGACCAAGACCGAATGTCCAAGCGGCCTCGTCGATGCGGTGGGACAGCAGTAGTTCAATAAAAATGGCCGCCTCGCAAGTGGCGGCCATAGCCGATTGAGTGTTCTGCCGCTCAGGCCTGGTTGATGGCTTCGATCGATTCGGGGATGATCTGGCCGCCATCGACGATGATCGTCTGGCCGGTCACATAGGCCGCTTCCTTAGTGGCGAAATAAAGCGCCGCATAACCGATATCCTCGACGCGGCCGAGGCGCTTCAGCGGGATCGAGGCGGCCATGGTCTTTTCGTAATCGGGGCCGAGATCGGCGAGGCCTTCGGTCGCGATATTCCCCGGCAGCACGGCATTCACGGTGATGCCGAATTTGGCGAGCTCCATGCAGGCGGTGCGCATGAAGCCGAGCTGGCCGGCTTTGGTGGCGCCGTAATGCGTCCAGCCGGGGAAGCCGGTCACCGGTCCGGTGATGGAGGAGGTGATGATGATGCGGCCCTGGCCGCTCTTCTTGAGCGCCGGCAGGCAGGCCTTCACCGAGAGGAAGGTGCCCTTCAGATTGGTGTCGACGGTGATGTCCCAGGTCTCATCCGTCATCTCCTCGATCTTCACTTGCGGGAAGATGCCGGCATTGGCGCAGAGAATATCGAGACCGCCATGCGTCTTGACCGCGAAGTCGGCTGCTGCCTGCATGCTCTTGTAGTCGGTGACGTCAGCGGCGAAGGCGGCGACGGTGCCGCCCGCTTTGCTGAGCTCCGCCGCGGCTTCCTTGGCCACGTTCTCATGGCGCGCGGTGATCAGCACCTTGCAGCCGGCCTCGGCGAAAACGCGCGCAATGCCCTTGCCGATGCCCTTGCTGCCGCCGGTGACCAGGACGGATTTGTTCTTCAGCGATGAAAACATGGAAACATTCCCTCTCTCGTTATTTCATGATTGTGCGCGCCGGCGCAGCGTGACGAGCCAGTAGCCGCCGAGCAGCAGCAAGGCCGCGCCGAAGGTCGACACCGTGCCGAGCACCGGCACGCCCGGCGTGTAGCCCGCCACCATCTTGGCATAGAGATATTTGGGGATGGTCGCGTCGGCGCCGGTGGTGAACAGCGACAGAGGGAAATTGCCCCAGGATAGAAGGAAGGCGAAGAAAGCCCCCGAGACGATGCCCGGCAGGAGCACGGGCAGCGTCACTTCGCGGAAGACCTGCCAGCGCGAGGCGCCGAGATCGAAGGCCGCCTCTTCGAGCGCCGGATCGAAACTATAGACCTGGATCGAGATGACGAGCGTCACCACCGGGATGATCCAGACGAGATGGGCGAAGATGGCGGTCATCCACGAAGTCTGGATGCCGACGGCGTTGAACCACAGGAGCAGAGCGAGGCCGAGAACCGATTGCGGAAAGAAGATCGGCAAAAGCACGATCTTCTGGAAGACGGTGCGGCCTTTCCAGTTATAGCGAGCGAAAGCGAGCGCGCCGAAGAAGGCGATGACGACGGCGATGACCATGACGCAGAAGGCGATGGTGATCGAATTGGCGAAAAGCTGGCGGATCTCGAGCGACTCGAAAGTCTTGCGCCACCAGTCGAAGCCCCATTTCTGGATCGGGAACAGGAAATAACGGCTCGCAGTGAGCGAGGCGAGCAGGATGCACAGTGCCGGCAGATAGAGGAAGACAAGGACGGCGAGCGTCCAGGCCCAGATCAGCGCGCGGCGGCCACGGTCAGTCATGGCTCACCTCTTTCCCAAGATGGCGTCGAGATCGAAACGCTTGAGCACCAGCATGACCAGCGTGCCGACGACGATCATCAGAAGCACGGCGAGTGCGGCGCCCAAGGGCCAGTTCTGCGCATAGGTGAAGGCGATCTCGATATCATGGGTGATCGGGATGATGGTCTGGCCGCCCAGCACCTTGGCTTCGGCAATGGCGCCGACGGCGAGCACGAAGGTCAGGAGCAGGCCGATCATGATGCCGGGCATGGAGAGCGGCAGCTCGACCTCGCGGAAAACCTGCCAGCGCGAGGCGCCGAGATCGCGCGCCGCTTCACGCGTTTCGTTCGGCACCATGGAGACGCCGAGCGTCATCGGGAACAGCATGAAGGGCAGATAGACATAGACCATGCCAAGCAGCACCACGCCCGGCGTGAACAGGATGCTCTCCGGCTCGATGCCGAACCAGGATTTGAGCGTACCAAGCAACACGCCGTTCTTGATGAGGAACAGGATCCAGCCATAGAGGCGGACATTCTCGGAGACGAAGAGCGGAATGGTGAAGAGCAGCGTCAGGATCGGCGACCAGCGGCCGAAGAGCCGCGCCATGCCGTAGGCGATCGGATAGCAGATGAGCGCCAGGAGGGCGACGGTGAGCGCGGCGAACAGCATAGACCAGCCGAAGGAGATATAGCTGTTGCTGGTGAATATGTCGGCATAGTTGTCGAGCGTCGGCGCATGGGTGAGGCCGAAGGAGCGCGGTGGCATGAAGCTGTAGGCGATCACCGCGAGGAGGGGGGCGGCGAAGCCGATGATCATGAAGAGTATCAGCGGCAAGGCGTTGCGGGCACCTTGCGACAGGCCTTTGCCGGTTTCGTGAGGTGCCGCCATCAGCCGGTCACCAGAATGGAATCTTTCGCGTCCCAGCCAATGAGGACGGTCTGGTCGCGGCGGAGCGTGGAGGAATGCTGGCGCAGCTTCTCGACGATGAAGACATTCTCGCCGACGCGCACCTGATACTGGATGCGCGAGCCCAGCGCATATTCGTTGTAGAGCTTGCCCTCGAGAACGTTCTCGGCCTCTTTCGCCTCGGTAACGAAGCGGACGAATTCGGGCCGGATGACGAGGTGGCCTTTGCTGAAGGCTTCAGGGATGGCGGCGACGGTGAAAGTCTTGTCGAACGTGTCGGCGGTGATGGTGCGGCTGCCGTTCATGCTGACCGGAATGACATTCACATCACCCATGAATTCCGAGACGAACTTGTCCTTGGGCGCCGAATAGATCTCGTTCGGGGTTCCGACCTGAACCAGGTTGCCGGCGCACATGACGCCGATACGGTCCGACATCACCATCGCCTCTTCGAGCGAATGAGTGATGTAGACGAAGGTCTTGCCGGTCTCGCGGTGGATGTCCTTGAGCTCCCTCTCGAGAGTCTTGCGCAATTTGTAGTCGATGGCCGAGAGCGGCTCGTCGAAGAACAGGATTTTGGGGTCGAAAGCGAGGGCGCGGGCCAAGGCGACGCGCTGGCGCTCGCCGCCCGAGCAGCGCAGCACCGACTTGCCGTAATAATTCTGCGGCAGGCGCAACTGATCGAGAAGCGCCAAAGCTCGGGCTTTACGCTGGGCCGGATCGACGCCTTTGATCTTGAGTGGAAACTCGATGTTCTCGCCGACAGTGCGGTGGGGGAAAAGGGCGAGCGACTGGAACACCATGCAGGTCGGCCGCTTGTTGGCGGGGAGATCGTTGATACGCGTGCCGCTCAGGATGATGTCGCCGCTCGAAGCCTGCTCCATGCCGGCGAGCATGCGGATAAGCGTCGTTTTGCCCGAGCCCGACGGGCCGACAATGGTGAAGAACTCGCCCTCGGCAATGTCGAGATCGATACCGTCCACGGCATTGAACGTACCGAAGGACTTGGTGAGGGACTTGAGCTGCAGAATGGGCGGGCGCTTTGACATGCAATCCTTGGGAACTTTAAGCAGGTTTGGCCCCTCCGGCGTCGAGCGGGAGGGGCCTTATCGATAGGTGCGAGACGGCCCGGATTACCCGGCCGACGCTTCCTTCTTCGCTGCGGTCATGATGTCGAGCAGCTTGTCATAGTCGGGAACGATGTCGTACTCGACCGAGCGCGCCACTTCTTCCTCGAGCGAGTCCCATTGAATGGCGTCGAGCTCTTCCTTGGTGAAGAGATCGAAACATTCCTTGTTGCCCATCTGGGCGACGGGATTGAACGTGCCTTCGGCGAAAGCGACGGTGTGGGCGACCTTCGGGTCCTGCACATATTTCAGGAACTCGACGGCGAGCGGTGACAATTCCGGATTGTTCACCGGCGAGGTGATCTCGATCCAGACGATGCCGCCCTTGCCGCCTTCCATCGGGCCCGAATTGGGCGTGATGCCGCGGATATTGGCGGCGCCGTCGGCACGCGCCGGCGAGGCCGAATAGGTGCCGCCGGTCAGATGGAAGTCGATCTCACCCGACACCAGCGACTGGTTCATCGTGGCGATGTCGCCGACGACCTTGGCGCCCTTGAAGACGCGCTTCGCCGTCTCGGTGAATTTGGCGACCTCGTCGTCATTATGCACCTTGAAGGGATCGAAGCCGGCGATGCAGCAGATGTTGAAGACGTTCCAGTCGTCCGATTCGAGGACGCCGTATTTCTTGTCATTGGCCGGATCGTTCCACAGATTCCAGCCCTGATCCTCGGCGGCCTTGCGGCTGACCTTGTCGGTGTTGACGACGAAGCAATAAGGTCCGAAGCGCTGCGCCATGCCGATGAGCTGCTCGCCCTTCTCGTCCATCGCCCACTTATAGGGCGCCTTGAAGGCCGGCATCATCTTGTCGAAATAGGGCTCGAAGGTAGCGCGGTCGAGCGGCTTGATAAGGCCCTCGGGCGCCATGATCTTGCGGGCCCAGGGATTGTTGACATTGATGAGGTCCCAGATCTTCGTTTCACCGGCGCGCAGCCGGTTGACCATGGTCGGGTCGTTGGTGAGGGACTCGGCTTTGACCGTGGCGCCCTTATCCTGGCGGAAAGGGTCGAGCACCTGGGCCGAGTTGTAGCCTTCCCAGCACAGGATATTCAGCTCTTTCTCGCGCGCGGCGTGTGCCGGAGTGGTAGTGAATTTAGCGCCGGCTGCCACCGCTGCCGCAAAAGCGGTCGAGCGTTGCATGAAATTCCGGCGAGACAGGGGTGTTTTCAGCATGCGACTTCCTCCATTGTTCTGTTACCCATCACTTAGCGTGGGTTTGGCTTTAGCGTTTCCCATCAGATAGCCTAGGGCAGGTCCCTGGCAATCGCTTGACTTTCGAGCGTCCCGATTTGACACCCTCCTTTCTGGTTTCAGAGCCGCATCATCCCGATGAGCTCCGCGCTCGACATGACGTGACAGTAGATCATGTTGATGATCTCGAGCTCCTTGCGGTGAAGCTCGTCCGAACCGGCCGCGCAGCAATCCTCTACGACCACCACATTGTAGCTTTCATCGGCCAGGCTGCGCACCGTCGAAGACACGCATTGGTCGGTGAAAATTCCGGCACAGACGACGTTCTTGATCCCCAGATTATGGAGGATCAGTCGGAGATTGGTGCCGGTCAGCGCCGAGTCGGTCGTCTTGGTGACAACGATCTCGTCGCCGATTGACG
The DNA here is from genome assembly GCA_005502925.1 of Rhizobiales bacterium Y(2018). GTDB lineage: Bacteria > Pseudomonadota > Alphaproteobacteria > Rhizobiales > Aestuariivirgaceae > Taklimakanibacter. The sequence goes on from SCPD01000010.1 coordinate 25,210, forward strand.
CTAATTCGGGGACAAGTTGGGAGGGGCTTTCACCCTTCGGCAAAAGCAGGTTGTTCCAGCCCGGCATCTTCTGGCTGAGCGACCGGTCGCGGCCATCGTTAGTGTGGCAGGCGATGCGGGCGAAGAGGCGCTCGATGCCATGCCGGCGAAAGCGCGTCAGGAGGTCGGCGGTGCGCGGAATGACGGTGTCCCGCATCCGGCGGTGGAAGGGTGTCCAGGCGTCGTAGCGGCGCTGCTCGTCCGGCGCCAGCGTGGCGCGGTCAGGACGCGCCAGATACGTATTCTGGACATCGATGACGAGGAGGGCAGTCTCCTTCCAACCGAGATCGAGGTCCGCCGGTTCGGGCGCACCTTCGTAATAGATCGATCGGAAGGAATTTTTCCAACTCATCGCCATCTCGTTTGGAAATAGCTTGCGCCATCCATGTCAGCTATGCAACATAATTGTTGTGGGTACAACATAAGAGTGGCGACATGGATTTCATCTTTATGCTGACGCATCACGACAAGACGGTCCAGAACTGTCTTGACGTTTACGACTCCCTGTCAGGTATCGGCCTGACACATGTGGGCTTCAAGGATGTCGGCGTCGACAAGGCCACCCTCAAGGAGCTGACGCGGCGCATCAAGGCAAATGGCTGCATCGCTTATGTCGAGGTCGTCAGCCAGACGCCGGAGACCATCCGCCAGTCGATCACTGCTTCCGCCGAACTCGGTGTCGATCGTGTGCTCGGCGGTCAGGACATCAAGCTCGCCATGGACACCTTCAAGGGTGGTGGGCCTTCCTATTATCCATTTCCCGGCAAACCGATCGGCCATCCCACCAAGCTCGGCGGCACGGCGGCAGATGTTGAAGATGATTGCCGCAAAGCCGTCACCTCGGGTTGCCCCGGCGTCGACCTCCTGGCCTATCGCGCCACCGAGGCCGATCCGCTCGATCTCATCCGCGCGGCGCGGCGCGGTGTCGGCGACAAAGGTTATCTGATCGTCGCCGGCAGCATCGACTCGCCCGCGCGCATCAAAGCGGTTGCGTCGGCGGGCGCCGATGCCTTCACCATCGGCTCGGCTGTTTTCGAAGAGGCCTTTGCGCAGGGCGTCAAAGGTGTGCGGGATCAATGCAAGGCGGTGCTGCGCGCGACCGGTACATGACATGGAAACCTTGAGACAGCTGCTGACGGGCGCTTATCGGGATCCCGATACAGGCGAGCTCCTCCATGTGCCGATGAAGGCGCTGGTGATCGAGCCGACGCTCGCCGGGCGCGAGGCGGATCTCGTCAAGGCGCTCGATCTGCCGAAGCCTTTCGCGATCCTCTCCGATGACGATACATATGCCGCGCTGGCGCATCGGGTCGAGCCGGCGCTCGCCTCGCTGGGCGAAATCATTTCGATCAGGCTCGGCAAACGGCCACATCCCGATGACGAGACGGCGGCGCGCGTGATGCGCGCCGGCGAAAGGGCAGGATCCTATATCGCCGTCGGTTCGGGCAGCATCTGCGATCTCGCCAAATATTCCGCCGCCAAACAAGGCAAGCGCTGCGCCGTCTTCGGTACCGCGCCGTCGATGAACGGCTATACGTCCGTCAATGCCGCCATCACCGTGCATGGACACAAGAAGTCCCTGGCGGCGATTTCGCCTGACGGCGTCTTCATCGATCTCGAGGTGCTCGCCAAGGCGCCGAAACGCCTGATCCAGGCAGGTTTCGGCGACGCGATCTGCCGGTCGACGGCGCAGGTCGACTGGCTTCTGTCGAGCCGTCTCTTCGGCCAGGCCTATCGCAAAGCCCCGTTCGCGTTCATCGCCGATCTCGAAAACCAGCTCGTCGCCGATCCGGGCGCTCTGCTGAAGGGCGATCGCGCCGCCCTGAGCTGCCTCATCCAGATCCTGCTGCTCTCGGGCTTCGGCATGACAATCTGCGGCGGCTCCTATCCGGCGAGCCAGGGCGAGCATCTGATCAGCCATCATGTCGAGATGATGCCGCCCGAAGGCTGGGAACCGGCGCTCCATGGCGAGCAGATCGCCGTCACGACGGTGGTGATGGCCAAGCTGCAGGACCAGCTTCTGGCGCGCGATACGCCGCCGCTTCTCGAACCCAGCAAGCTCAGCATCGGCGCGCTCAAGTCGCATTTCGGCGATGAAGTGGGCGCTGCCTGCTGGCAGGACATCCAGCCCAAGCTCACCGATGCATCCAGGGCGGCGCGGCTCAATGAAAGACTGCAGGCGATCTGGCCCGTCCTCAGATCAGAGATCGAGCTGGTGCGCCGGTCCTCCGGCGCCATCGACAAGGCGCTGGCGCAGGTCGAGGCGCCGCGGCGTTATCCGGCGATCGGCCTGTCGCGGTCGTTCTTCAAGAGTGCGATCCTGCATGCGCGGGAAATCCGGAATCGCTATACCTTCCTCGACCTCGCGGCCGATTCAGGCCTGCTGGAACCGGAAAGGCTGATCGATTGACGACTTTGGCTCCACTCGCTTCCTGCCCGCCCGGCGAGCTTCGGGCGGTGAAGTCGATCCTCACCGATATCGACGACACGCTGACGCTCCATGGCCGCCTGCCGGCGATCGCCTATCGCGCCCTCGAGGATCTGCGCCGTTCAGGATTGGTGGTCATTCCGATCACCGGGCGGCCGGCGGGATGGTGCGATCACATTGCCCGCATGTGGCCGGTCGACGGCATCGTCGGGGAGAACGGCGCCTTCTATTTTCGTTATGACAACACGTCCCGCAAGATGCAGCGTGTCTATGGTCAGCCGGCCGAAGAGCGGCGGGCCAACAACGCCCGGCTCGAAAAGCTCGGCGCGCGCATTCTCAAGGAATTTCCCGGCACCGCCATCGCCTCCGACCAGGCCTATCGCGAAATCGATATCGCCATCGACTTCTGTGAGGACGTGCCGGCGCTGCCGCTGGCGACGGCCGAGCGGATCAGGCAGGCCTTCGAGGCCGATGGTGCGGTGGCCAAGGTGAGCTCCATCCATGTCAATGCCTGGTTCGGCCAACACGACAAGCTGACAATGACGACGCGCATGCTCAGGGAGTGTTTCGGGATCGATACAGAGCGCGAGAAGCAGCATATTGTCTATGCCGGCGACTCCCCCAATGATGCGCCGATGTTCGCCTTCTTCCCGAACTCGGTCGGTGTCGCCAATGTGATGCCTTACAAGGAGATCATGGCGCATCTGCCGCGTTATGTGACCAAGGCTGAAGGCGGGGAGGGGTTCGCTGAACTCGCCAAGGCTCTGCTGGAGGCCCGCCATGGATAAATTGTCCAAACGCGAGAGACAGGACCGCATCGTCACCCGTCTCAACACCACGGTGGCGGTGCGCATTTCCGATCTCGCCGAGGAATTCGACGTCACCACCGAAACGATCAGGCGCGATCTTGACGCTCTCGCCGAGCGCGGCCTCCTGGCGCGCACCTATGGTGGTGCGGCGATGCGGGCGCTCTCCGACGAGCCCGGTATCGCAGCGCGCGCCCAGACCTATGTCGCCGAGCGCGAACGCATTGCGCAAACCGCGGCGCGGCTGGTGAAATCCGGCGATGTCCTCATCATCGATGCCGGCTCCACGACATCGCATTTGGCGAAGGTGCTGGCGCAGCTTCCGATCGAGTTCCGTGCAATCACCAATTCAATCGGCGTGGCGCGGCTCCTGGGCCAATCAGACACGGCTTCCGTGCTGCTTTGCCCTGGCGATCTGCGCCTCACGGAAGAAGGGGTGTTCGGCCCCGAGACGCTCGATTTCCTCGACCGCTATCACGCCAATCTCGCTTTCATCGGCGCCGGCGGCTTCACGGTGAACGAGATCAGCGACGCCGATGCGGCGGGTGCCGCGGTCAAGCGCAAGATCATCGCGCGTTCGGAACGCGTCTATCTGCTCGCCGACCAGACCAAGGCCGGCATCACCCAGTTCGCGACGATCTGCGCGTTGGGCGCCATAGACGGGCTCATCACCGATGCGAGGCCCGACGAGGCGCTGGTCCGCGCGCTCAGCGAGGCACAGGTCGAGCTCAGTGTCGCAGAGCAAGGGAAGACCGGCATCGCCGCATGATCGTCGGCATCGACATCGGCACCCAAAGTCTCAAGGCGGTGATCCTCGCCCCCGAGATGAAGATCATCGGCGAGCACGCCATTCCTTACAGCCCGAGTTTCCCGCGCCCCGGATGGGCGGAGCAGGATCCGTCTCTGTGGGAGGCGGCACTGGGGCGGGCCATACATGGCGCCCTCGCCAAGGCCGGGCGCAAGGCGGATGAGGTTAAAGCCCTGGGATTCGGTGGCCAGCTTGATGGCTGCGTCGCCATCGACCGAAGCGGAAAGCCGTTGCATCCCTGTCTCATCTGGATGGACCGGCGCGCCGAAATCGGCGGCGTCGATGCCGATGCGGTTCATGCACGCTGCGGCGTGGTGCTCGATGCGACCCATCTCGCCGCCAAGATCAGATGGCTCAAGCGGCATGTACCGACTGTGTCCGCGGCGGTGAAGTTCCATGTGCCGGTGTCCTATCTGGTGTCGCGGGTGACCGGCGCCCATGTGATCGATCATGCCACCGCCTCGACCAGCATGGTCTACGGGCTCGCCACCAGGGCCTATGACGAGACGTTGCTCGCGGCTTTCGGAATCGGCGCGGAAGAGCTGCCGGAGGTTATGGACATGGCCGACAAGGCCGGGGAGCTGTCGGCGGAGGGGGCCCGGCTGACCGGCCTGCCGATGGGCATTCCGGTCGCGGTCGGCACCGGAGACGATTTCTCCTCATCGCTGGGGGCCGGGCTCACCGCCCCCGGGCGTTTCATCAATGTGCTTGGAACCGCCGAGGTAACGGGGGCGCTGCATCGGGCGCCGGTCGTCGATCCGGGCCGGCTCGTCGAGACGCATGCTTTTCATGGCGGGCACTATTTCATCGAGAATCCGGGCTGGCTGTCGGGCGGTGCGCTCGTCTGGTTCCGCGACACATTCCGGCTCACAAGTTTTGACGAGTTGACGGGGCTCGCCGGACAGGTGGAGCCCGGGGCCGAAGGGGTGACGTTCATCCCGGCTTTATCCGGCGCCATGGCGCCCGAATGGATCGCCTCGGCGCGCGGCGCCTTTTATGGCCTGACGCCCGCGCATGGCGCGCCACATCTGGCGCGCGCTTTGCTCGAGGGGCTCGCTTTCGCCATGCGGGACGTGTTCGAGCGCACACAGGAGCTAGGCCTTGCGGCCGATGCCTTGCGGATCGTCGGCGGGGGAGCGCGCAGCGCCTTGTGGAAGCAGATCCGCGCCGATCTCATCGGCCTGCCGGCCGAAACGCCGCTCCATACCGATACGTCAGCTATCGGAGCTGCCGTTCTCGCCGGCAAGGCGGCCAGCCTCATTGCGGATATCAGCGCGACGGTAGCCGAGCTCAATCCCGTTGCGGATGTGACTTTGCCGCTTGTTCGGCACAAGCAAGCCTATGACAATGCGTATCGGCGCTATCGCCAGCTCTTCGAGTCATTGAGGCCCTTGTTCTGATACGCATTCTTTTCACGCTTGCTTTGGGCGCTCTCGGCGGCGCCGTCTTCGCCTATCTGCATCTGCCGGCGCCCTGGCTCGCCGGCAGCATGATCGTGGCGATCATCGTCGTATTGTCCGGGGTGAAGCTCTCGGTGCCACCCTATCTGCGCATTCTCGCCTTCATCATTCTGGGTGTGCAGATCGGCAGCAGCGTCACGTCGGAGACGCTCGCCACGGCGGGACGCTGGCCATTGAGCCTGGCGATATTGCTGCTGACCGTCTTCGTGGTGACGGCCGCCTGCTATTGGTTCTACCGGCGCGTGCGCGGCTGGCCGATGGCCGATGCGTTGTTTTCGAGCCTGCCCGGCGCGCTGGCCATGGTCGTCGCCATGGCGGACGAGGCGAAAGCCGATATGCGCCGGGTGATCATCGCCCAGAGCATCCGATTGTTCTTCCTCGTCGCGGCCCTGCCGATCGTCATCACCAATCTGTCGCACGCGGCGGCGCCCCGGACGGCAATGGTGCCGACGGTGTGGTGGGAGATCGTACTGGTCTTCCTGGCGAGCGCCGCGGCGGCATTGCTTCTCAACCATCTGAAGGTTCCGGCCGGGCTGTTCATCGGCGCGATCGTCGTCAGCGCCGGATTCTTTCTGGGAGGGATCGCCCATGGCGTCCTGCCGGCACCGGCGCTGATCCTCGCCAATGTGACGCTCGGCACGCTGCTCGCCAGCCGGTTCCAGGATTTCAGCCCGGGCGAACTGCTCTATGGCCTGGCGGATGGACTGGCGGGCTTCGCCATCGCGCTAGCGATCTCGATCCTCGGCGCCATTCTGGCGAGCCTCGTCGCGCATCAGCCCGTCGCCTTGACGCTGCTCGCCTTCTCGCCGGGCGGGCTCGATGCGATGACGGTCATCGCGCTGGCGCTCAATCTCGATCCGGCCTATGTCGGCGCCCATCAATTGGCGCGCTATTTCGCCATGAGTCTCGCCGTTCCGCCGCTCGCCGCCTATCTGCTGCGCCGCCGGCTGCCGCCGCCATCCTCCGGCGAATAGGGATTCCGGCGAATCGGCCGGCGCGGTAAAAGGCCACCGTTCCGCCGCATTGGAATGGTGCAAGGCGGCGGAATTTGTTGGAGTTCAATGATGTCGATGCGGCCCATGCGCGAAATTATGGTCCAGCTCCTGGCGACCGTCATGATCCCGCTCACCGTGGCGGGAACCGGCCTCTATTACACGCGCTGGCAGCAGAATCTGAGCGATCTCAAGACCATGATTGATCTGGTCAGCGACGAGAACTCCGAGAAGCGCAAGTTCGGCATCGCCATGCTCGAATATCTCCTGAAGAACGACAAGGTGCCGGTGGAGTTCGTCGCGGCGCAGCTCGATTACGCCAATTCATCTTCCGACAAGCAGATGCTGCCGCTGATGGAAGCGGCGCTGATGAAAGCGTCGGACGAAAATGCCGCCGTCGCCGAGACCTTCCGCAAGGCGCTCGAACGCCTGCCGAGCCGGCTCTTCGTCCACGCCATGACCGATCAGCAGCGTGCCTGCATCGCCACGATGCTTCTGTCGCTGAAGGATGCCGACCGCACACAGATTTCCGTGCCGCTGATCGCGCAGGTCAATTGGGACGGCAAGCAGCATGAGTTGCGGGTGCTGAAGGACTCCGACATGGAGCGCGGCCAGGCCATCGCCAACATGTTCGGCGCGCTCGGCCTCGAGCTCAAGGTGATCAATCTCACCACCATCTGGGAAGGCGCCAAGAAGGTCCGGCCCAACACCTTCGAATTGTGGTTCGGCGATGCGCCGCTGCCGACGGTCTGCGGCGGCTCGGCGCAGCCGGTCAAGTCTCAGTAGACAACCAGGGACGCGGCGCCCGTTTTAGCCTGCAGGTCCTGCGGGGAGAGCCGCATGACGCAATGCGGGGTGCCGGCGGCAGCCCACACGCTGTCATAGGCCAGGAGATCGGCATCCATGAAGGTCTTGAGCGGCGTGTCGTGGCCGAAAGGCGGGATGCCGCCGATGGCGTAGCCGGTGGTGCCGCGGACATAGCTGGCGTCCGGGCGCGCCAGGCTCTCGCCGATCACATTTGCCGCCTTCTTCTCGTTAACCCGATTCTTGCCCGAAACCAGCAGCAGATAGGGCGTGCCCGACTCGGCGCCTCGGAAAATAAGCGACTTGACGATCTGGGCAACTTCACAGCCGCAGGCGGCCGCGGCTTCCTCGGCGGTGCGGGTGCTGTCCGCCATGGTGACGATGTGAGGGGATAGGCCAAGGCGCTTCGCCGCATCGGCGACGCGCTGGGCGCTGGAAGGCAGTGGATTGTCCATTTCGGTCATGGCTTTGCTGGTGCGGGAGTTGCAGGATATGGAAATAGCTGAAGAAACGAGTCTTTTGCGACCTATTTTGGCACAGACGGTTCATAACTCGGGAGCATTCTAGTGGTTTCCCCTCTGTCGACAAGATTGCCGGGAGATCAGAGTCTGGGCGGCGCGTTGCGCCAGGCCCGCCTGGCGGAGGCTGCCCATTTCGATGCGGTGCTGGATATCAGAGACGCCCAGACGCTGCGCCTGCAAGTCCTGAAAGACGATCTGGCGCCGGTCGTGGCCAGCAATAGCGCCGCCACGTCCTTCATCGACCTGGCGCTGGTGCCGGGTGACCCGCCGCGCCTGTGGGTCGATCTCATCACTTCCGTGGTCATGGCGCCCGATCCGCGCAGCTACCGGCTAGTCCAGGACAGTCCGGCAGGACGCCAGACACTGCTCGAGACGACGAACCGCGTCGAGATGATCGAGCGCATCACCCAGCATATCGCCCACCGCCTGATCGCGCGGGAGCGTGAGATCACGGCTGTTTCTGCCCCAGCGGCAGGTCCAAAGCCGGCGATCATCGGGCATTCGACCACTGCCTTGATCCTGGCCTGGCTGTCCGGCTTTTCCATCGGGGCCTTGGCGCTTTTCATTGCCGGAATATTAATTTCCCGGCTCACTGGATAGCGTCGTTAATAATCTGAAATACCTTTTGATTTTAAGCTTTCCCGTCCCGCTGTTAGCTAAGAGCAGGGGATTTCAGCGAGTCCTGTCCTTTTCAGGGCGCTGTCGGGAAATAGGTAGTAAGGTCAAGAGGTTAAGTTGCACGGCACGGCTATCAAAGGGGGATTGAGGCAGAGCGCGAGCGAGTTCGCGTTGAGCCCCACGTCCCATCATAACCCGGTGCTGGCGAAAGTGCTTGGTGGTTTTGCCACTCTCACCGCGGGTCTCGACTATGCGGCGCGGGGTGTGACGGGCTTCAATTTCTATTCGTCGCGCGGCCAGCTCGAGCACGTGCTGCCCTATCGCGAATTGCGCCTCAAGGCTCTGGCCACGGCGCGCAAGCTTCTCTCGACCGGCCTCAAGCGCGGCGAACGCGTCGCCGTCGTCGCCGAGACGAGCCCCGATTTCATGGCGGTGTTCTTCGGCTGCCAATATGCCGGCCTGGTGCCGTGCCCGATGCCCTATTCGATGTATATCGGCGGCAAGAACGCCTATGTCTCACGCATCGCCGGCATGCTGAAGACGGCGCGCGCCAGCGCGGTCATCCTGCCTGGCGATCTCGTCTCCCATATCACCGAGGCGGCGCGGCTCGCCGACACGGCGATCGTCAAGACTTTCGAAGAACTGGCGGCGATGCCGGAGAGCATCGAGAAGCTGAAGCCCTTCGACGTCGACGATGTCGCCTATATCCAGTATTCCTCGGGCTCGACCTCGAGCCCCAAGGGCGTGCTCATCACCCAGAAGGCGATCGTCGCCAATACGCGCGGCATCCTGCGCGACGGCCTCAAGATCACCAATGAGGATCGCGCCTTCTCCTGGCTGCCGCTCTATCACGACATGGGCCTTGTCGGCTTCTGCCTGTCGCCGATGATGGGGCAGGTGACTGTCGACTATCTCTCGACGACGTCCTTCGCCCGCCGTCCGGCCATGTGGCTCAAGCTCATGTCGGAGAACCGCAACACCATCGCCTATTCGCCTTCCTTCGGCTTCGACCTCGCGGCGCGCCGGATCAATGGCGAGGCGGTGACACTGGATCTGACGTCCTGGCGCGTTGCCGGCATCGGCGGCGACATGGTGCGCGCCGACATCCTGAATGATTTCGCTGAGAAGCTGTCGGTTGCCGGCTTCGACGCCAAGGCCTTCACGCCGAGCTACGGCATGGCCGAGTCGACGCTCGCCATCACCTTTGCCGATCTCAGCAAGCCGGTGAAGATCGATACCGTCGATCGCCTCCATTACAAGCTGGCGCAGCGCGCGGTTCCGGCGAGCGAGCAGCTCAAGCAGAGCCCCGAGCGGGTGCGCAGCTTCGTCGTGTGCGGCAAGCCGATCGCCGGCCATGAAATCGTCATCCGTGACGATAGAGGGGCAGATCTCGGCGAGCGTGAAATCGGCCGTATCCTGTTCAAGGGCCCGAGCCTGATGGACGGCTATTTCGAGAATGCCGAAGCCACCCAGGCGATCATGACCGCCGATGGCTATATGGATACCGGCGACATGGGCTACTGGCTCGACGGCGAGATCGTGATCACCGGCCGCGCCAAGGACCTGATTCTCCATAACGGCCGCAATATCTGGCCGCAGGACATCGAATGGGCGGCCGAGCAGATCGAGCCGCTGCGCAATGGCGATGCCGCGGCCTTCGCGGTCGAAGGCGAAGATGGCGAGGACGATGTCGTCGTGCTCGTGCATTGCCGGCTCGCCGATGCGGTGGAGATGGAAGATTTGCGCCGCAAGGTCGCCGCCGTCGTCCATCAGACCGCCGGCATCGAATGCGCCGTGATCCTCGTCGCGCCGAAGAGCCTGCCCTTCACCTCTTCGGGCAAGCTTTCCCGCGCCGGCGCCAAGGATGGGTATCTCACCGGCGATATCGCCGAAATTTCGCCTCTGGCGCGCCTGCCGCGTTCCCTGGATGAAACGCGGCTCGCGGCCGCGCAATAACCACGATTGGCTTAGGGCCGATGCAAGGGCCGATAGCACTCACCGGAAGCACCGGTTTCGTCGGCCGTCATCTCGTCAGGATGCTGGAGGACGCCGGATATTCTCTGCGGCTCCTCGTGCGCAAGGGCCCACGCGACTGTGGGTTCGGCACGGCCGAGACGATTATCGGCGGGCTCGATGACGAACAGGCGCTCAGGCGTCTGGTTACTGGCGCCCAGGCCGTCATCCATTTGGCGGGAGCGATCGCGGCACCCGACCGCGCCACCTTCTTCGCCGTCAATGCGCAAGGCACTGAGCGCTTGGCCCAGGCGGCGCTCGCCGCGGGCGTCGAGCGCTTCATCCATGTCTCGAGCCTCGCCGCGCGCGAGCCGCAGCTCTCCGACTATTCGGCGAGCAAGCGCAAGGCTGAGGATACGCTGCTGGCGCATCCGCCGCAGGGCCTTCTCATCGTCAGGCCGCCGGTTGTTTATGGCCCGGGGGATCGCGCCACCTTGCCCTTGCTCGGACAGCTCACCAGACGTTTCGCTGTCATACCCGCCGCGGCTGAGGCGCGCTTCTCGCTTCTCTATGCCGAAGATCTGGCGAAATACCTGGTGGCGCGGCTCGACGACCGGACAACGGGCCTGCACGAGATCGATGACGGGAAGGCCAATGGTTATGGCTGGTCCGATCTGACGAAGAGCGCGGCCGAAGCGGAAGGACGGGAGCCGCGCCTGGTCTTCCTGCCGCGGTGGCTGCTCCAGGGCCTGTCGTGGCCAGTGTCGCTGCTGGGCGCCAGCTTGAAATTGCGTGTGCCGCTGACGCCTGGGAAAGTGCGCGAGCTCTATCATCTTGACTGGGTCGCCCGTCGCGACGCGGGTCTCGTTGGCGCGGTGCCATTCGACGAGGGCTTCCGCCTTACGATCGCCTGGTATCGCGAACAAGGGTGGTTGCCGGCCAAGATCGGGGCCGATAGAAGGCAGGCGCCGAAGTCTTATGGAGAGAGCACGAAATGAACCAGGACATATTCGCGACCCTGTGTCAGCTGCTTGAACCGTTCAATTCAGCCAAGATCGCCCTTAAGCCCGAAACAGATATCTCTGCTGATCTCAATATCGATTCCGTGTCGGTGATGGATTTCGTCATGGAAGTGGAAGACCATTTCGACATCGAAATTCCGCTCAATGTCCTCTCTGAAACCCGCTCGCTCGCCGATCTCGTGAAGGTCGTCGAAGGCCGTCTGGCAAAGGTTTGATCCCATGACCGATCTCTTCGACAAGCATCGCGGCATAGCGGAGCGTCATGAGCGCATGATGTCGCTCGGCGTCAATGCGGTCAGCCTCACCAATGACCGGATCCTGTCGCCGACCCGCGCCATCATCAACGGCCGCGAGACGGTGCTGGCCGGCACCAACAACTATATGGGCATCACCTTCGAGCCGGACTGCATCGCCGCCGGCCAGGAGGCGCTCGGCCTCTACGGCACCGGCACGACGGGCTCGCGCATCGCCAACGGCTCCTATGCCCTGCATCGCGATCTCGAGAAGGAACTGGCGGGCTTTCTCAACCGCACGCACTGCATCATGTTCACCACCGGCTACCAGGCCAATCTCGGCATGCTGGCGGGGCTCGCGGGGCCCAAGGACACGATCTATCTCGACGCCGACTCGCATTCCTCGATCTATGATGGCTGCACCTTGTCGGGCGCCAAGCTGGTGCGCTTCCGCCACAATGACGCGAGCGACCTCGACAAGCGCCTGGCGCGCTCGGAAGAGGGGGGCGGCCGGCTGGTGGTCCTCGAAGGCATCTATTCGATGCTGGGCGACCGCGCTCCGCTTGCGGATTTCGTCGAGGTCAAGAAGAAACACGGCTTCCAGCTGCTCGTCGACGAAGCGCATTCCTTCGGCGTGCTGGGTCCGAACGGCCGGGGCCTCGCCGACGAGGCCGGCCTCGAGGACGATGTCGATTTCGTCGTCGGCACCTTCTCCAAGAGCATCGGAGCGATCGGCGGCTTCGGCGCCGGCAACCATCCGCTGTTCAACATGCTGCGCTATGCCTCGCGCCCCTATATGTTCACCGCCTCGCCATCACCCGCGACGGTGGCGACGTCGCTGGCGGCGATCCGCAAGCTCAAGGCCGAGCCCGAGCGGCGCGAACGCCTGGCGGTCAATTCGGCCCGCCTGTTCAATGGTTTCAAGGGCCTGGGCCTGGCGCTCGGCTGCGACAGTGTGAGCCCCATCGTGGCGGTGAACTGCCCCGACGAGGTCTCCACTATCGCCATGTGGAATGCGCTTCTCAACGCCGGCGTCTATGTGAACATCGCCCTGCCGCCCGGCACGCCGGGCAAGCAATGCCTGCTGCGCTGCTCGGTGTCGGCGGCGCATACATTCGAGGACATCGACCGGATCATCGCCTTGTTCGGCGAGGTCGTGGCGCAAGGCCACTACAAGAAGGCTAGCTGACCTCGCGCATGCGCGGCGAGGGGCGGGCGGCGGCGGCGTCCCATTTCTCGATCAGCGTCAGGCAGGCGAGCTGGTTTACCGGCCGGCTATAGAGAAAGCCCTGGCCGTAGATGCAGCCGAGCTGCTGCAGCTCGATCGCCTGCGCCTTGAGCTCGATGCCTTCCGCCGTCGTCGCGAGACCAAGGCTCCTGGCGAGGCTGAGCATGGAGCGCACGATCTTGGCGTTCTGCTGGGGATCGGCCGAGGGGCGGATGAAGGACTTGTCGATCTTGATCTTGTTGATCAGGAGCTCGGAGAGATGCTGCAGGCTCGAGTAGCCGGTGCCGAAATCATCGAGCGCGATGGAGATGCCGAGCAATTTGAGATCGACCAGCGGCTGGCGCACCGACTCGAAGTTGGCGGCGAGGGCGCTTTCGGTGATCTCGATCTCCAATCTTTGCGGTGTGATGCCGGCATCCCTGACGATGTCGCGTATACGCACCGAAATGTTCGGGTTGACGAGCTGCATGGGAGAAAGATTGACCGACACCGAAAGCCGCGGGGGCCATAGGCGCGCACTGGCACAGGCCTGCCGCAGGATGGAGATAAACAGATCGTCGATGAGACCGGCCTCCTCGGCGACCGAGATGAAGGCGTCGGGACTGATCAGTCCGTCGTCGGGATGCTCCCAGCGGGCGAGAGCCTCGAAGCCGACGAGACGCCCGGTGGCAAGTTCCACGACCGGCTGGAAATACGGCACGATGAGGCCGCGCTCGATCGCCGCCGGCAGCTCGGTTTCGATGCGGGCGCGCAGCCTGATGCGGTCGTCCATCGAGGCATTGTAGTAGACGGTGGTCTCGGATTGCTCGCCGCGCGCATGCTGAAGCGCGATGTCGGCCTTGCGATAGAGCGATTGCGGATCGGTCGCGTCCTGGGGCGCCTTGGCGACACCAAGGCGGGCATTAAGGGATATGGTGCCGGACGCTGCAGCAATCGGCTTTTTCAGCAGCTTGATCAGCCGGTCGCATTGCGCCTCGAGATCCTGCTCGTCGGCGAATTCGGTGAGGATCACGAACTCGTCGCCGCCGACGCGGAAAGTGTTGGTCAGATCGCTCTGATTGGACTGGAGGCGCTTGGCCAAGGCGACGAGGATCGTATCGCCGGCGACGTGGCCATAGAGACTGTTCACCTTCTTGAAGCCGACCATGTCGAGCGAGATCAAAGCGAGCTTCTTGCCACCGGTGGAAACGGTATGGAGTTTCTCGCCGAGGACACCGCTCAGCGCGCGCCGGTTGGCGAGACCGGTCAACTCGTCATGCATGGCCAGGAAACGGATATTGTCTTCAGCTTCGGCGAAGACGTCCTCCGAGCGGCGGAGATTGCGGTAGAGCGCCCACCACAGGATTCCCAAGCCGATCAGCACGAGGCAGAATTTCGACAGCTGCGAGAATTTTGAGACCGACGCGAAATCAGTGCGCAACTGCTGACGGGTGGCCTCGACGAGGCGGCCGGTTTCGCTGGTCCGCCGCGCCTTCTCCATCGCATAAGTGCGCGAATCGAGGATCGCCTCGGCCTCGGCCTTCTGCCCTTTCTGGACAAGGCTCAGTGCCTGGCGCTCCATGTTGGTGGTCGCTTCGTTGGAAATCTTGCCATAGGTGGTGAAACGCTTCGCAGCCTCAGCAGGGGCCAGTGCGATTCCATCGGTAATCGAGCGATCGAGCAGCGGGACGGCATTCTCGTAGCGGATGATCCACCGCCAATCGCCGCTGGAGACGGCCATATGGGCAAACATGGAGAGGCGCTCGTCGAACAGTGCGATCTGATTGGCGACGAGACTTGCCCGTTGCAGCCGGGCGTCGATCTGGCGTGCCCAGTTCTCGAATATCGAGCGCTCGATCATTCCAGCGACAGCCAGCAGGAACGCGCCGAACAGCGCGATCATGACACTGCGATGTGCGACCGAGATCGCCCGCTTGACGATCGAGTGTTTCATCTTCCGCCGGACTGTGAATTCCGAGGATTTATTTAAGCCGAAACGCCGTAAGGAGAGACTAACACAGTTTATCTGATAATTGTTTGGTAAATATGGTGTTAATCCAACGGCTCTACTGCATTGCGGTATGGTTTCACTTGACGGCGCCGCGCCACAGGAGCCTGGGCAGGAGCATGAAGCCGGCAAGCACAGGATGCCGGCGCTGCCAGGGTGAAAGCTCGATCTTCTTGCCGCTGTGCCGCTCGATTTTCCAGGCCGCATAGGAAGCGCCGCCTTCAAAGGTGAAGGCCGCCTTCACAAGTCTTGCCACCGACAGGGCCTTGCCCTGCCAACGCCGTAGCCGCCAGGACACTGGCGGGACCGAAGGCTCTCCGATCAGCATGGCCGCCTTTTCGTAGAAGGCGGCGTTCGCTGCAACGAGCTCGCCGGCGCGGCCATCAGATTCCGGACGCAGCTCGGTCCGATAGGTTTCCTCGAAACCGCGGCGCCAGGTATCGGCCGCGGCGCTCCCCTGTGGCGCAGAGGCGAGGGCGGCGCGATACATGGTGATGACGGCCTGGCTCACCGCCGCGATGACACGCGCGCGGTTCTCGTCGTTCGACACATAGGCGAGGGCGGCGGGCTGCGCGAAACGCGCCCAGAAATATGGGTTCTTCGTATCAGCGCGCATATGCCGGGCAAACAGCGGCAAGGTCGTGGCGGCGTATTTGCACCTCAAGGTGCGACCGTCATGAACCGTCTCGGCATAATAGACATTGGGCGGCACCAGACGCGCGCCGATACGGCTCACCGGATTGGCGCTCACATCCGCATCGCTTGCGAGGAGAACATAGAGGTCGATCAGCGATTCATCGGTGCCGACGCCGCGCAGGCAGGATCCATAAGCGAGAATGGCGGCGGCTGTCTTATGCCGGCTCAATACATGATCGGCCATCGCCCGGACATCGGTGGAGAGCGGACGATCGAGTGTCGTGGCGACCAGGGCTGCGAGTTCTGCGGGTGGCCTGTCCATCATCCACAAATATACGCGAATTCAGGGCCGGTTTCGACCCGCAGCGGTCCGTCGGCCGGCGCTTCGAAGAATTCACCGTCGATGACGAAAGGCGTGCTGGTCGCGATCTCGAAGACACGGCCGGAGAAGCTGCACGCCCCTTGCGGTACGCGGCGGCCCTCGCCGCCATACATCAAGGGCAGCAGCCACCGAATGATGTTGGGGACCGGATAGGGAAATGTGGAAACGCGGATCGGGCCGTTCTTGCCGCCCCAGAAGGGCTTGGTGCCGAGAATGAGCTTGTCGAGCGTGGTGGCGAGAAGCATCAGATGCTTGCCGTCGACGACCGCCGCGCCATCCTGCATGAGTTTGATCGGATAGGGGCGATCGATCCTTCGCGTATCGTGAGGGTTGGCGCGGGTGAACAATGCCTTGGCGACGGCGCTGGCGAGCGTCGCGAAAGTGGCGAATTCGCCCTTCAAGCCGGTGCCGTGGACGACGTCCTGGCAGAACACAGTCGCCTGCCAGACGGCGCCCGTTCCGAGAAACATGCCGTGACGGACGCGGCCATCGCGCGGATTGGCGACACGAAGAGTTGGGCGCGTGACCATCACCCGCGGCTGCCGGTTGGCGATGAAATCGGCCTGAACCTTCACGTCGCGGTTGCGGAAGCCGAGATCGGCGGCCGTCATGTTCGTCGTGCCATGCGGCAGGAGCGAAAGACGCGGAAGGAATTTCGGCGCATAACGCTCGGCGATCTCGGTCTGGATCGCCTGGACAGTGCCGTCGCCGGAGCTGATGAACAGATCGCTCACCCCGGCCTCGGCCATTTCCGCGATGAACGGGTTGAGCTGGGAAAAATTCTCCAGCACCCGGACGATGATCTGGGGATGCGCCTTGAGGAGGGCGGCCAGTTCGAGACCTTTGCCGCTCGCCTTGCCGGATAGCGGATTGACGATGAGACCGCGCGTCATCAGCCTTTCGCCATCCAGGATTCGAGGGGGCCGGCGCGTTTCGCGGCGAGGCCCTGGGCGAGCTGCAGGCCGTGCAAGACGAGACAGATGACCGTCCACCAAGCCACCGCGATGAGGCCCCAGTCGGGCCGCCCGGCCAGGGTGAAGGCGGTGAGGATCACGAGATTCGGGTTGCGGCGCGCGGTGATCTGGCGAAACACCGTGTCGATCTTGCGCCAGATATGGATTTCGAGGCCCAGCCACTTGATGGAGATGCCCTCCATGATCCGTTGCAGCACATAGCCGCCGAGGATCGCGACGATGACGGTCCAGAAGGTCGTATCGTCAAGAGGGTAGCCGGCATAAGCGAGACCCATGCCCCAGGCGACATACCAGAAGGGGGGATGGATGAGGTCGAGGCCATGGTCGAACACATCGCCCCATTTGCTGGAGGTCAGCGTGGTCCGCGCAAGCTTGCCGTCGACGGTATCGAGGAATGTCATGAGCCAGGCCGCTGCAAGGCCCATGCCATACTGGCCCTGCATGAACAGCCAGAAGGCGAGGAAGACCATGACGGCGCCGACGCAAGTAACCATGTTAGGCGTAATGCCGCGCGGCGCCAGCCAGCGGGTCACCGCGAAAGCGGGGCGCGGCCAAAGATGCTTGGTCACTAGGTCGGTGGCGCCTTTGTACGTGCCCATGAACATCCGCCACTCGACATCTGAGCGGTTGTCGGCCGTCACGCGGAAGGCATAAGGCGTCTCGCGCTTGCGCAATGCCTTCCAGAACTTGGCGTCGAGCTGGTCGGGGGTACGCGCCAGGAGTCCGAGATCGGACGACGGCTCAATGCCCTCGAGCAATATCTCGGCAATGGCACTCGCATGCTGGCCCGGCGCCTGTACGGCGAGTGGCGCGCTGCCGCGGCCGGTGGTGCCGATGATCAGCACATTGGACCGCGTGGCCAGGATGGGAATCAAGGGCTGATCGAGGACAGCGTCGGCCTGCAGGAAGATCACCGGCCCATTGTACTGGGAGGCCTGCTCGAAGGAGACCTCCGTCGTCACGCCCTCGCGGGCGAACTGGCGGCGCAGGCGCTCCACCGGCGTCAGCGACCACAAGCGGATGTCGCTCGTGCCGATGAAGCAAAGCGCCGGCTTCGACGTCGGTGGCGTTCCCTGCCCGGCCGGAGCGTTCATTGTCGCATTTTCCAGGCTCATAGGCGTTCAGTGCGGAAGGTGATGAAACCGGCGATCGCGGCGAGGCCCAGGACCGGTGCCCAGGCTGCGAACCAGGGCGTCACGAAGCCTAGCTCGCCCATGGTGAGCGCGATGCCGTCGCAAATGAAGAACAGGAAGCCGAGGCCGATCCCGACCGCGAACATGATGCCGATGCCGCCACCGCGGCGAAAACGCGCCGCCAGTGGAATGCACAGCGCTACCATGGCGAAAGCGGTGACGAAGAGCGCCAGCCTTTTGTGCCACCAGGTCTGATAGACCCAGGTCGGTCGGATGCCGAAACCGGAATTTTCGACGAAATAGCTCAGATCGCTCATGCTCATCTCTTCGGGATCACCCGAGCGTGCGCCGGCGGCGGCGGGTCGGAAGGACCCCGAATAGATCATCTGATCGAGCCGGTTGGGCGGGAGGTTCTCGCGATAGTAAACGAGCACATTGGACAGGTGCCAGCGATCCTGATTGAGCACCGCGCTTTTCGCCATGATCTGCTCACGCAACAGACCGGCTTCGTCGCGCCGGAAGATGATGACGTCCTCGAGCTCCGTCGCCTGGGCATTGGCGCTGCCGGCACGCAGGATGTCGCGGCCGGCGCGCATCCAGATCGGGTCCTTCTCGCCGCCGACCTTCAGCTTCTTCTCGTCGTAGTCGCCGATGCCCCACTCGCGCAGCGTGGGCGCAGTGCGCGGCACGGCCTGATCATTGAGAAGAAAATGCAGCCCGCCGGCCAGAATGGCGAAAGGCATGAGCATCATCATGACGCGGAAGGGCGATACGCCGGACGACCAGATCGCCGGCAGCTCGTTGCGGTAGCTCAGCTCGATCAGGACGAGCAGCAGGGCGATCAGCACGCTGATCGGCAGGAAGGTCGAGAGCGTCCCGGGAGCCCGCATCGTCACGTAAGTGAAGACGGCGTCGAGACCGCCATCGCCGATCGCCAGTATCTCCTTGGAATAGGCGACGATGTCGAGCGTGATGACGAAGATCGATATGCCGACGAGAATGAAGATGAAGCGTATGAGAACCATACGCGTGAGCATCCAGCCGATGATCTTCATGCCGCTTCTCCGCGCCGGAAGCGGGCCGTTATTCTGCTGAAGAACCGTCTCATCGCGGTCGCGAAGCGATCGATGACGCGGTCGAGGTGGTCCGGCTGCAACGTGAAGCTCGCCGACCAGAAGCGCCAGGCGGCAAAGGCGGTGACCGATATGAAAGGCAGCCACATGGTGAGCCAGGGCGAGGTGCCGTTGGAGCGTGTCGCGATGGCGCCTTGCTCGATGACCTCGTGCAGGGCCACCAGAAGGATGAGCGCCACGCCGAACCGGTAGGTCCGCTGGTTGCGGCGCCGGCTCAAGGCAAAGGGCACCGCGAGGAACGGCAGCATCGGCATGGTGAGCATCGCGATGATGCGTTTGTGCAGCTCGGCGCGCATCTGATCGGGCTTGGCTCCCGCCGGCGGATTGTCCTGCATCGTGATGAGCTCGGGAAGCGTCAGCTCGCGTTCGTCATTGCCGCGCGGCCTGAAGGTCTTGTCGGCCACCTGGCCGAGCGGGGTGTCGGCTTCCACGAAATTGCTGACCGTCGAATTCGGCGGTGTCTGGTCCGGTGCGAGGCTCGGCATGCGGTCGATCTGCAGGCGATGACCATTCTGCAGGCGCAATACCGGCAGGCGCGTATCGGTGTTCTCGATGAGGCGTCCGTTCGAGGCGGTCACCGTCTCGATGCCGCCATTGCCGCGATTGTCGAAAAGAAAGATGCGCTCGAATGAGCCGGCGGAGCGATTGAGCTTGTCGAGGATGAAGGTGCGGGTGCCCGCCTGCATGAAGATGCCTTCCTCGGCGAGATAGAAGACGTCGACATTCTTCACGTCGAAAACCACGGCGCGATAGGCGTAACGGGTGTGCGGTTGGAGCCAGCCGACGATCAGTACTGAAAGGGCGGCCAGGATGAGCGACAGGATCGCTACCGGCTGAGCGATGCGATGAAGCCCGATGCCGGAAGCAAGCAGGGCGTCGATCTCGCTGTCGCGCGACATCTTGTTGAAGCTGAAGAGAAGACCGAGGAACAGGGCGGCTGGCAAGGCCACGCCCAGATAATGCGGCACCAGATAGGCCAACATCTCGAAAACGACGCCGATCGAGTTCTTCTTGCCGAGCGTGGTGTCGAGAAGGCGTACCATGCGTTCGGCCAAGAGCACGAGCAGGCCGATGACCACCGAGGTGATCAGTGGCTTGGCGAGCTGGCGCAGGACATAGCGGTCTACGATACGGAACACGGCGGGTCAGTCTTTCGGCCAGTCTCGGCGAATGGCGTCGCGCAGGCGAGCATGCGTCTCGGCCGGCATGGTTACGGCGCCCGCCAGATTGGGCTGGCCGGGCCAGCCGGTATCGGGAAACTCCACATCCTCGAAGCGCTGCGCCGCGGCGTAGCGGGGGATGACGTGGAAATGCACGTGCGG
Source organism: Rhizobiales bacterium Y(2018) (assembly GCA_005502925.1). Lineage (GTDB taxonomy): Bacteria > Pseudomonadota > Alphaproteobacteria > Rhizobiales > Aestuariivirgaceae > Taklimakanibacter. The sequence continues at coordinate 45,689 of SCPD01000010.1, forward strand.
GTCGACCATCATGAGCATCAGGTAGTTGATCTTGTCATAGGCACGGAAGTTCCTGAGACCGGTTTCGAGGCAATGGGTTACATGAGCCAATTCCGCAAAAGCCTGGGGCGGAATTTGGGAGAAGGCGGACCACTCTCCTTTGGCTCCCAGGATCAGCGATCCCAGGGTCACCTGCGCCGGTCGCAGCAGAACAGTCCAGTGCTTGTAGTCCGCGATCAGGGTGGCGGGAAGGCCAAATTTGACGAGCGTCGCATTCGACATAACTTGTAACATGCCCTAACGTAAGAGTGTGAGAGTATTCTTACCCTTTTACAGGGTAAAGCTGCTGTGGGCTACAAAGGCGCCGGTCTGGCCGTCCCAGCCGCGGATGGTGACATTGGCCGACCAGGCCCCGTCCACGCGGCGGATCTTATAGAGATACCAGGCCGCCGCGTCATAGGTGCCGTGGCCCGGCGAGGTGGCCGACGGTGCTCCCATAATATGGGCGGCGCCGAAGCGGGTCGGGAGCACCGTCCGGCCATGGCGGTGATTATGGCCGTAAAGGACCAGATCGGCGCCCTGTTCCTCGAGGATCTGCTTCAGCTGCTGATCGTCGTCGAGCGCCCGGCGCCTCGGCGTGAGGCCCGGGAGGGGCGGGTGATGGATCAGGACCACCCGGAAGAAGCCGCGCTGGCGCAGGTCCTGAAGGATGGGGCCGAGCTGCTTGAGCTGGTCGGCTCCCAGGCGCCCGCCGGCCCGGAACAGCGATTGCGGGACGGCGCTGGACAGACCGATCAAGGCGATGTTCCGGCGTTGCCGGACAAAGGGAAAAACCTCTTCCGCCCCGGGGGCGGCGCGTGGTCCCGGCAGCCTGATGTCGCCTGTCATATAGGGGCCCCAGAGGCCGGCACCTTCCGTCCAGGGGAAGGGGCGATAGGCATCGTGATTGCCGGGCACCAGAGTGATCCAGTCGGGCGCCCCGAAAGTCTTCAGCCACTGCGCGGCGGCCACGAATTCCTGCTTGAGCGCGATGTTGATCAGATCGCCCGTCAAGGCGACATGATCGGGCGCATGCGCTTTGATGTCGGCAATCATGGCGCTGGCGATGGCTGGATCATGCAGGAAGCGGCGCCGGCGGTGCCAGCTGATCTTGCCTAGGGTCCGCTTGCCGATGTAGTCACGCCAGGATTCCGCCTTGGGGAGCGGCCCGATATGGACGTCAGACAAATGGGCAAGCGTAAACATGGAGGCTGGACAGTTTCGTTGACTTCCGTCGAATCGGGTGCGATTGAGGTTCGCCGTTCATAGAGCCTTTCCGGTTCCGGTCGAATCATTTTGCTTTGAACCGGGCCCGAAAACGGGGAGTCTCTAAGCGGGAGTGAGCAGCGAGTTCAAGCATCGTGAAAGTCATCATTCTTGGCGCCGGGCAGGGCAAGCGTCTCCTGCCGCTGACCGCCGAAGTCCCTAAGGCACTCCTGGATATCGGCGGGCGCTCGCTCATCGGTCGGCAGATCGACGCCTTCGCCGCCTGCGGGGTCACCGAATTCGCTGTGGTCACCGGCTATGCCGCGTCGCGCATGGAAGAAGCGCTGGCCCGCATCGCGCATGAGAAACGGATCAAGATCAAAACCATCTTCAATCCGTTCTTCAGTGTCGCCGACAATCTGGCGAGCTGCTGGATGGCGCGCCATGAGATGAAAGGCGAGTTCATCCAGGTCAATGGTGACAATCTGTTCAAGACGGATCTGGTCAAGGTTCTCCTGGCGGCGCCGGAAGCGCCGGTGACGGTCGCGATCAACCATAAGCCGGCCTATGACGCCGACGACATGAAGGTCATGATGGACGGTGAAAGACTGACCGAGATCGGCAAGACCTTGCCGGCCGAGACGGTCAATGCCGAAGCCATCGGTTTCTACTTGTTCCGCGGCGACGGCGGCAAAGCCTATGTCGAGACGCTCGACCGTGCCATGCGTGATCCATCCGGCCTCAAGCAGTGGTTTCCGGCGGCGGTCGGCATGCTGGCCAAGCGTATTCCGGTCAAGACCGTGGCACTCGACGGCGTGCAATGGTGCGAAGTGGATTTCCCGGTCGATCTGCAGCAGGCGCGCCAACTCGTCTCAAGCTGGTAGTCTCTGTCTTTCCGCAAGAATTTTTTCGGCGAGCTCCTTGTCCGCCGGCTTGTCGACATCGACGGCGGCCTCGGCGAAGGGCATCAGCACCGGTCTCGCAACGAGCCCCAAGCGCCGCGACGCCAAGGCGAAAGCGCTGTCGAGGGTCAACATGCCCGTTGCGAAACGCAGAAGGGCCACCGGTCCGAAGGCGCCGACCAGACGCCAAGGCTTCTTTCTGATCTTTTCGAGATCATGCCAGAAGGCGAGAGCCGCGAAAGCGCGCTCGGAGGTGAGGGCGAAGAGATTGCAGCCGGAGACGCGGTCGCGGCCGAATTTGAGGAAGGTCCGTTTCGCTTCCGGAAAACGCGCCAGGATCGTCTCGGCGCTGGCGAGCCCGGCCGACAGGTCGGCATCGCAACCCGCCGCTTCGGTGAAGAAATAGTCGAGCATCTCGGTGGTCAGGAGCGGATGGTCGCCCGTGGTGATGAGCCAGGGAAATTTCGGATTGCCGCGGACCGCCGCAAGCGACGAGTGCGCCGCGCTCTTCTGCGGCGGCAGGAAATTCACGTGGTCGGCCAGGGGGCCCAGGGCCTGCTCGAGCAATTGCTGTGTTTCGATGACGACATGAATGGCTTCGACCATCGGATGCGCTTTAAGCGTGCGCACCACACGGGACAGCATGTTCTCACCGCCGACCTCGACCAGGCATTTATGCGTGACCTGATAGGCCTTGGCCATCGGATCATCGGGTCCACGGCCTGCGGCAAGCACGAGGACATTCCAGGCCGCGCCCGTCACGTCAGGCTCTTCTCATAGATGCGGTAGGTCTTGTAGGGCGTGCCGCCGAGCGCCTCGATGATGCGGCGCATCGGCTTGTTGTCCTCCAATATCCAGGAGAGCTCACCGCGCTTCGTGCCACGACCGGTATGATAAGTCCTGATGGTGTCGATGACCGCGCCGGCCAGCGCCGAGCCGATCATCGTGTTGTGGTACCGGCGGCGTACCCCCATCAGCGGCATGCGCACGGAACGAGGCGGTTTCATCAGGAGCCGCCAGACGAGCTTGGCCCAGCCGAGCGGCAGCAGTTTGCCGTCCAGATCCCTGATCCAATCGTTCAGATTGGGAAGCGTGATGGCCATCGCGGCCGGCACGCCCTTGTAGCTTGCGATCGAGATGTAGTTTTCACCGACCAGCATCTTCAAGTTCTTGCCAAGCGCGGTGATCTCCTCATGGGTCATCGGCACGAAGCCCCAATTTTCCGACCAGGCGTCGTTGAAAATGTCGATGATGATGGCGAGATCGCGATCCAGATGCTTCTTGCTGAGTGGCCTTATCGTGAGATCGCCCGATGCCTTGACCTTGTCCACCATGGCCTGCATGGCGCGGGGCAGGGATATCAATCCTTCATAATCGTAAGCGAGGACATCCTTGATCTTGGCGTAGCCATTCGCTTCCAGGTGACGCGCATAATAGGGCAAAGCGTGCCCCATCATCATGTTGGGCGGCGTATCGAAGCCCGAGACCAGGAGGCCCATTTCGTCGTTAATGGAGAAGTTGAAGGGGCCGTGCGTCGCCTTCAAGTCCCGCTTGCGGAGCCAGTCTTCGGCAGCGCCCAGAAGCGCTGTGAAGACGCGCGCATCGTCGAGCGCGTCGAGAAAGCCGAACTGGCCACGACCGTCGTGATGGTGTTCGAGGCGCAACCGGTCGTGCTGGGCGGAGATCCGGCCGACCGGCCGGTCGCCGTCATAAGCGACGAAAAGCTGGACGTCGGCATGCTGGAAGTAGGGGTTTTTCTTGGGATCGAGATGTTCGCGGCGCTCGAGATCGAGAGGGGCTATCCAATTGGGATCATCGGCGAAGACGAGGCGAGGGACACGGAGAAACGCCGTCTTGTCCGCCGCCGTCAGGACTTCGGTGACCCTCAGGCTCATGCGGTCGGGACCTTTGCTTTGCGGGGAAGATGGGCCTTGATGACGGATCCTTTTTCCACCTTGTAGAGATGAGTGGCGACTTCGGTCCAGGCCGGACGATGGGTTATGGCGACCGTCGTATATTGACCGCGCAAGGCCGCGATATTTTCGCAGATGGATTGCTCGGTGTCGGGGTCGAGGGCGCTCGTCACCTCGTCGAGGATGAGGAGCTTGGGCTTGGTCACCAGTGCCCTCGCCAGCGCGATGCGCTGACGCTGGCCGCCCGACAGTTTCGCGCCCATGGAGCCGACTTCAGTGTCGAGCCCTCTTGGCATTTCCAGGATGAATTCGCGCGCGCCGGCCTGTTCGAGCGCCAGCTGGATGGCGTCATCGCTGATATCCGTGGCGCCGAGGGTGAGATTGTCGCGAATGGTCGTGTGCAGCAGGCTGAGTTCCTGCGGCACATAACCGATCGAACGCCGCCATTGCTTGATGTCGATGTCGGCCAGTGAAACGCCGTCCAGCGTGATCTTGCCGGAATCCGGCATGTGCAAACCGATGAGCAGATCGATCAGCGTGGTCTTGCCGGCGCCTGAGCCGCCTTGCAGCACGGTGATCGAGCCGACTTTGATTGAGAGATTGGCGTTTGTGACCACCGGCGTCTCTTCATGAGCGAAAGTGACGTCCTCGAACCGGCATTCCTTGGTCAATGTGGGGGGCAGCGTTCCGGTGTGGGTCTCACGCGCCGCTACCGCGCTGGCGATGAGCTCCTCGGTGCGGATATAGGCGCTTTCGTTTTCCGCTGCCTGCTGCAGGAACTTCTGCAGCCGGTTGATGATCGAGAGCACCTGAAAGAAGACGATGCCCAGGACCACGAGCTCGGCGAGCGACACCTTGGCGATGGTGACGGCAAGATACACGCCGATGCCGAGCGCGATGATGATGAGCAATTCGCTGCCCTGGGCCAGACCCTGGCGCGCCACTTCGCGGGTGGCGAGCGCCTTGCGCAGGCGCTTGAGGATGCCGGTCATCTGGGCGACCAGCTTGTCATAGCGGTTCATCGTCTTCAGCGGCTTGATGTTGTTGATCAAGTCGGTGATGAACTTGGTGAGATCGGAGGTGCGGTCGGCGCGCTTGTAGCCTGCACGCTTGGCGACATCGACCAGCCAGTTGAGTGCTGCGGCGATGACCACACCGACGCCGATGCCGAGGAGCGCCAGCCGCCAGTCGACCAGGAAGGCGACGAGACCGTAGACGATACCCTGGATAGAGTAGGCGACGACCTGCGCGGCGACGAAATAGGCGGCGGCGGCGAAGGCCGCATCACCGCTTATCGTGTTGGCGACGCGTCCGGCATGGAGTTGCGTGTAGTAGCTCCAGCGCGCATTGAACAAAGCCGAGATCAACTGGCGGCGGAGCGTGGTCGACACATGCGCGATGGCTATGCCGGCATAGGACAGGGCGACGAAGGAGAGCAGCGTCTTCAATGCAAAAAAGACCACGACGACGATGACCAGATTGGGCAAAGTCGGCGCGATGCCCAATTTCGACATGAAGTCATGGATAAGGACGACCGCCGGCGAACCGGTTGAATTTGTGCCCTCGCTGGCGATCGCCTGGATGGTCGGCAACAAGGCGGAAAGGCTGATCACTTCGGCAAAGCCGGCGAGCAGCAGACAGAACAACACGGCCCAGGGCCTGGTACCCTCGGCAGTGAAAAAGATGCGGAATACCTGTTTCATTATGCGGTTGGCTTTACTGTGATTGCCCGCCCGACTCAAGGACAGCCCATGTTCAGCCGAATACTCATCCGTGTCTTGCAGCCCTGGTTCAGGCTCCGTAGGGGCATGACGCTGGGGGTACGCATCGTCGTCCTCGACGATGCGAATCGCGTCTTCCTGGTGCGGCACGGCTATGCGCCGGGCTGGCTCCTGCCCGGCGGCGGCGTCGAGCGCGGTCAGACGGTCTATGACGCGGTCGAGCGCGAGCTTGCCGAGGAGGGCGGGATCGTGCCCGGCGAGAGGCCGGTACTGCACGGGTTTTTCTCCAATGAGGCGAAATTTCGCGGCGACCATGTCGCCTGCTTCGTCCTGCGCAAATTCACCCGCAGGGACTGGACGCCGACTTTGGAGATCAGGGAAGCCGGTTTCTTCCCGGTAACGGATTTGCCTGCCGGCACGACTGGCGGCACCCGCCGGCGCATCGCCGAGGTTTTAGAGGAGCGGACGCCGCTGGCCAACTGGTAGGCGGGGCGCGGAGTTATCTGTTTACGGCAGGCCAGCCCTGTGTTATGGGCGCGGCCATGAAGCGGATGCTGCATATCCTCGGCCATTTGCGACGACGAGACCGATCGGCGCCTCAGCGCGTTTGAATCGCTCCAGCCGGCGGTACTTCCGTTTGCTGGGGCCCCTGCAGTCTCAGACCTTCGGAAATCATCATGTCCACCATCACCGTCGAAGCGGCGCTTGCCGCCGATCATGCCGCCACCGAAAACCTCCTCGACCTGACTTTCGGCCTGAGCCGCTGGGCCAAGACCTCTTATCGGCTGCGCGAGGGTAATGTCGCCGTGGACGGGCTTTCGCTGGTGACGCGCGATGCGGGCTTCGGGCTCACCGGCGCGATCAGCTTCTGGCCGCTCAAGATCGGCACGACCGGCACTGATGCTCTGCTGCTTGGCCCGCTCGCGGTCCATCCCGAGCGGCAGAATATCGGCATCGGGCGTGCTTTGATGAAGGCCGGCCTCGACAAAGCCAAAGCGCTCGGCCACCGGCTGGTAATCCTGGTCGGCGATGAACCCTACTATGCGCGGGTCGGCTTCAAGCGCGTGCCTTACGATCAGCTCGAAATGCCCGGCCCCGTCGATTCGGACCGGCTGCTCTATCTCGAGTTGGCCGAGGGCGCGCTCGCCGAAGCGCATGGCCTCGTCCTGCCGCCGTTTCGCTTCGCGGAACTGTCAGCGTCCTTCGCGATACCACATGGCGGCAAAGGCCATCAGCAGCAGGCCCAGGCTGCCCAGGGTTGAGAAGAGCGGAAGCTCATGCACGGCGCGCACGCGATGCGCGTCGTTGGCCTTGAAAGCGAGCCAGCCCGAGCCTGCCATCTGGCGGCCGGCATCGGCTTTGACGAGGCGCGGCAGACCCGAATAGTCCTCGAGCCAATAGAGGCCGCCGCCGGTCGCGCGGGCGACTGGGGCGAGCTTCTCTTCGGTGGCGACGGGATCGGCCGTCTCCTTGGGATCGGCGCTGCCGATTGCAACGGCGGCGGTGAGCTTGCCGTCGGCCAGGCGGTGGATACCGGGCTCGGTCACCGCCAGGTCGGCGCGCCAGACGCCCGGCGTCACCTGCTTGAGCTCGACCTGCTTGGTGGCGCCTGAGGGCAAGGTCACCGTCACCGGGGCGGTCGTGTCGGCCATGGTGCGGCGCTCGATGACGATATTGTCGTTGTCCTGCTTGCCGCTCAGATATTCCTCTTCGAGATCGGGCTCCTTCATCAGCCAGTGAGCGAGACGGCGCAGCAACTCGGTCTGCGGACCGCCGCCTTCATAGCCGCGCGCCCACAGCCAGCCGTGATCGGAAAGCAGCAGCGCAAGACGGCCTTGCTCTTCGCGCGACAGGACAAGAAGCGGCTTGCTGTCGAGGCCCGACATGACGACTTCGCCCGATTGCGCCTCGGCGTCCACCAGCCTGAACCAGCGGCCCCAATTGGGCGTCGCACCTTGTGCGCCGGGAAGATCGCGCGTGACCGGATGGCGCTGGCCGCGGTCGGTAACCCGCGGCTTGAACCCGCCTTGCAAGACCTGGCCCGACGGTACGACCTGCAGCACCGCATTCAACGGTGTGTTGTAGAGGCCATCTTCGGCGGCGAAGTCCGGGCCGGCGGCAATGAGCACGGCGCCGCCGCGTTTCACATAGTCGGCGATATTGGCGAGATACATCATCGGCAGAATGCCGCGCCGCTGATAGCGGTCGAAGATGATGAGATCGAATTCGTCGAGCTTCTCCACGAACAACTCGCGGGTGGGGAAGGCGATCAGCGACAATTCCTTGATCGGCGTGCCGTCCTGCTTCTCAGGCGGCCGCAGAATGGTGAAATGGACGAGATCGACGGAAGCGTCCGCCTTCAGGAGGTTGCGCCAGGTGCGTTCGCCCGGGTGCGGTTCGCCCGACACCAGGAGCACGCGCAGGCGATCGCGAATACCCTCGATGATCGAGATCGCGCGGTTGTTCTGCTCAGTGAGCTCGCCCGGCAAGGCGTCGGCGATGATCTCGGTAATATTCTGACCGCCATGGTCGACGAGAACCGGAAGCGAGACGCTCTGGCCGGGCTCGACCTCGATCGTGTGCTCCTCGCCATTGTTGGTGCGGATGGTGACGCCAATCGGTCCTGGTGCCGGGCCCTTCTCCTCGACGCGGAAGCGGATCGTCTGTTCCTTGCCGACGATACCGAAGCGCGGCGACTGCTCGATGACGATGCGCCGGTCGATCTCCTTGCGGCTGCCGGTGATGAGGCCATGGATCGGTGCGTTGAGTCCGAGTTTTCCGGGCTCTGCCGGGACGTCGTGAACTTCACCGTCGGTGATGAAGACGGCGCCGGCGAAACGCTCGGGCGGCACTTCCGACAAGGCTTCGTTCAGGGCCGTGAACAGGCGTGTGCCGTCATTCTCCGCGGAGGAATTCGAGGTCACGGTGACGACGCGCAGCTCGGTGTTGCCGAGGCGCGCCACCGCCTGTTTGAGATCGGCCAAGGCGCGCTCGGTGCGGGCGGTGCGGTCGCCGAAGCTCTGGCTACGGCTCTGGTCGACGACGGCGATGGCGATGTCGGACAGGCTTTCGCGGTCTTCGTTGCGCAGGCTCGGATTGACGAGAGCGGCGATGAGCAGCGCCAGCGCCGCTGCGCGCAGTATCCAGCCGCGCCCGCGGGTGAAGGCCGAGATGGCGATGAAAACAAGTCCACCGGCGGCGAGCGCTATGAGGAGCGGCCAGGGCAGCAGCGGTGCGATAGTGAAATCCCAGCCCATGCTATTGCCCCAATCTTTCGAGCAAAGCGGGGATGTGGACCTGATCCGCCTTGTAGTTACCGGTCAGCGCATACATCACGATGTTGACGCCGGTGCGGTAGGCGAGCTCACGCTGGCGCTCGCCGCCGGGCACGGTCGCATAAAGCGGCTGGCCGCGGCTGTCCTGCGCCCAGGCGGCGGCATAGTCATTGGCGCCGATGATGATCGATGTCACGCCGTCGGCATTGCCGGTATTCGCGGCACCACCTTCACCGCTCTCGACCCAGAGCTGGCCACGCTCATAACGGCCGGGGAAGGACTGCAGCAGGTAAAAGGCCTTGGTGAGGACGTGATCGGGTGGCACCGGTTCGATCGGCGGGATGTCGAGCTTCTCGACGACACGGCGCAGCGCCAGCGTGGCGCCCGAGACGTCGCCCGAGAGGCTGCCGAGATCGGTGCCGTCCTCGCGCGTGTCGAAGAAGATCGTTCCGCCATTCTTGATATAGGTGTTGAGCTTGGCGAGCGCTGCCGGCGAAGGCGCCTGGGCGTCGGGCAGAATGGGCCAATAGAGCAGCGGGAAGAAAACGATCTCGTCGCGGTCGAGATTGACGGGGACGGGCTCGCCGGGTTCGACCGAGGTGCGCTCGACCAGGACATTGCCGAGGCCGGCAAGGCCCTGCCGGCTGATCTCGTCGACCTGGGTGTCGCCCGTCTCGACATAAGCGAGCTTGGTCTGGAGCGTGCTGTCGAGCGCGAACTGGTCGGCGGCGGTGTCCTGCGCACGCGAAGGGGTCGGCTGCAGCAGAGGAAGCGCCAGAATGCCCAGGGCGACCATCGCTGCCGTACCGGCGCGCCGGGCCTTCAGCCGCTGCCAGCTGCCGCCCAGCCACAAAGCGGCGACGCAATCGAGCAGGAAGAGAAGGGCGGCCAAGCCGAAGAGATAGGGGGCGAGCGGAATCGCCGGCGCGCGTTCCAGCCCGCGCAGACTGGCGCCGGCGGGCAAAGCCGGCATGGGGGCGAGGTCTGCCTCGCCCATAGTGAGGTTGATGGCGCGTTCGAGGCTGCCGCGATTGTAGAAGCCCGCCGGATGCCTCGGTGAAGGCTTGGCGGCGTCGATATCGGCGGCGGCGATCGGCTCGGCATCGGGCGAGGGATCGGCGAAATCGCCGGTGCCGGTCAGCACGCGGCGCGGCGTGAAAGCGGCCTGGCTGGCCGCTTCGCCGGAAGCCGTGCCGGCGCCGCTGCCGGCGCCGGGAGCGAGATCGAGGATGCGCCGCAACATTTCCACGAACATGCCAGACAAAGGAAGATTCGACCAATCAGCGTTGGCGGTGACATGAAACAGCACGATCATGCCTTTTCCGCGGCGCTCGGCGGTGACGAGCGGGGTGCCGTCGGCGAGGCTGGCCCAGACCTTGGGCGTCAGATCGGCGGCGGGCTCGGCGAGCACCTGGCGGTTGACGACGACGGAACTATCGAGAGCGAGGCCCGAAAAGGGGCTTGTTTCGGCGAAGGGTTGCAGGACCTGCGGTGTCTCCCAGGAGAGAGCCGAGCCCAGGGCGCGGCCGCCTTCGCGCAAGGTGACGGGGATGAGCGAATCTTGAGCGGTGGCCATGCGGGGGCCGGCAAAACGCAAGAGAAGACCACCGCGCTCGATCCAGCCGGAGATCTGGTCCTGCTCTTCTTGCGGCAGCACGCCAATATCGGCGAGCGCCAGAACCGAAAGCCCGGCATCGAGCTGGTTCTTCAGGTCGCTCGCTTCCTTGGGCTCGAAGATCTCGGTGTAAGGCTCGAGCGCGCGCGAGACATAATAAAGCGGCGACAGCAGGGGCTGAGCCGACTCGAGTGAGCTGCCGGCCATGAGGGCGACCGTCTTGCGGCGCCAACGGTCGTCGAGAAGGTAGACGGCGCCGGCGCTGCGTTCATCCGCGAGCTCGACGCGCTCGACCTCGTTGCGCAATTCGAGCGGCAGCTCGATGAAGCCCTCGGCGCGCTGGGCCCCTTGGCCGAAAGTCAGCGTCGTCTCGGCGAGGTTGCGGCCATTGCCGGCCAGCGCCTTGGCGACGACCTTGTCCTGTGGTGCCGCGGGCGCGCGCAACGCCGTCACCTTCAGGCGACCGCTTTCGATATCGGGGGTGGCGAGAGCGAGCGGCAGGCCGGTTGCGGGGGCAGCGATCACATCGAGCGTGGCGTTGCCGCCATTGAGGCCGAGCAATCCCTGTGCGAAGTCCCGTGTCGTGCGGTGGTCGAGACCGTCCGACAGCCAGACAATGCTGAGGCCGGATGTCTCGCGATAGGCTTGCCGCAGACGCTCGAGCAGCGCCAGGCGGTCGGGTTGCAGGGCCCTGGGGGTGAGCGCGGAGATCCGGCTCATGGCCTCGCGCGCCGCTTGCGGCTGGAGATCGGAAGGACGCGCCACAGGTGCTGTGCCGGCGACCGCCACCGGCACGCCTGCTTGCTCGGCTGAAGCGGCGACATCCTGCAGGACCGCAAGACGCGCATCCCAATCCTTGGCCGCCGCCCAGCTGTCATCGACGACGATCAGCACCGGATTGCCGGCAAACCGCGCGGCGTCATAGGGCGACGACAGCAAGGGATGCGCCACGGCGAGGATGAGCAGAGCCGCCAGAGCGAGGCGCAACAGCAGCAGCCACCATGGAGTCTTGTCCGGCTGCTCCTCGCGCGGGATGAGATCGAGCAGCAGGCGCAGCGGCGGAAAGCGCACATGTTGCGGCCGGGGCGGCGTAAAACGCAGAAGCCACCAGATGACCGGAAGTGCTGCGAGGCCGGCCAGCGCCCAGGGGGTGAGGAAAGTGAGACTCTGCAGCATCAGAAGGTCCTCGCGCCATTGGCGCGGCTCTTCTCGCCGCCGATCAGCCCATGCAGGGCATGGAGAATCTTGAGCGGCGCCTCGTCGGTGCGATGCACTGCGAAGCTCCAGCCGATGCGCCGCGCGATGTCACGCACCTGCGCACGCTGCTCCTGGAATTTGGCTTGATAGGCCTCGCGCAGGCTTTCGGTCTTGCCGGCGACATATTGAAGTGGCCCCGCCATCTCCTCGAATTGCACGCGGCCCGAATAGGGCAGCGTCTCTTCCGCCGGATCGGACACCTGCACGACATGGCCCGCCACACCGTGCGCGGCGATCGAGCTCAGCGAGCGGGCGATTTCCCGCGGGCGCTCGAGAAAGTCGCCGAACATCAGCACGGTGGAGAATTTCGGCAGCTTCACCGAATGCGGCAAGGTCTGCGAGGAAGGCTGCGCCATCAGCATCTGCGCCAGACGCAGCAAAGCGGGACGCGAATGGGCGGGAAGCATGTCGGCGCCGAGGAGCGAGACACGCTCATTGGCGCGCACCGCGAGGCTCGCAATGGCAAGGGCGAGAAGCTTGGCGCGATCCGCCTTGGTCACATTGGCGAGATGCGATTGGAAGTTCATGGTGAGCGAGGGCGACACCCACAGCCACAATGTATTGGCGGCTTCCCATTCGTTCTCGCGGATGAAGACGCGGTCGGAGCGCGCCGAGCGGTGCCAGTCGATCTGCTGCACCGTGTCGCCGAAGGAATAGGGCCGATATTGCCAGAAGGTCTCGCCAGGTCCTGAGCGCTTGCGGCCATGCACTCCGATGATCACGGTCGCGGCAATGCGTTGCGCCTCGACGAGAAGCGCCGGCAGCGCGCCGGACAGGTTTTCGGCGCGGTCATTGAGGGCGAGGGCTGCCCGGTCCTGCATTCTGGGATCAGCTCAGCCGTGTCTTCAGGCGGGCGATCACGCTATCGATCGTCTCGCCGTCGGCACGTGCCGTGAAAGTGAGCGCCATGCGGTGGCGGAAGACCGGACCGACAAGGGCGAGCACATCGTCGATGGAGGGCGACAGCCGGCCGCCGAGCAAGGCCCGCGCACGGGCGCCGAGCATCAAGGCCTGGCTGGCGCGCGGCGACGGGCCCCAGCCGATGGTCTTGTTGACGAATTCATCGGCGTCGGGTCCGGGGCGGGCGGCGCGCACGACCGACAGGATGGCGTCGGCGACCTGTTCGCCGACGGGCATCAGGCGCACGAGGTGCTGGATCTTCATGAGCTCACCGGAGGTCAGCACGGTCTGAGCTTCGTCCTCTTCGGTGCCGGTGGTGGCGAAAAGCATGCGCCGTTCGGCATCGAGCGCCGGATAGGGCACGTCGATCTCGACCAGGAAGCGGTCGAGCTGGGCTTCCGGCAAGGGATAAGTGCCTTCCTGCTCGATCGGGTTCTGGGTGGCGAGCACATGGAAGGGGCGCGGCAAGTCATGGCGCACACCGGCAATAGTGATGTGATGCTCCTGCATCGCCTGCAGCAGGGCCGACTGGGTGCGCGGGCTGGCGCGGTTGATTTCGTCGGCCATCAGAAGCTGGCAGAAGACCGGCCCGGGCACGAAACGGAACTGGCGGCGGCCATGCTCGCTCTCATCGAGCACTTCCGAGCCCAATATGTCGGCGGGCATGAGATCGGGGGTGAACTGGATGCGCTTCTCCTCAAGGCCCAGCACGCGGCCGAGGGTGGTCGCGAGCTTGGTCTTGGCGAGGCCGGGTGCTCCGACAAGCAGGCCATGGCCACCCGCCAGAATGGCGGTGAGCGACAGGTCGATGACCTCGGACTGGCCGAAGATCACCTTGCCGATGGCTTCGCGCACCTTTTCCAGGCGGCCGGCCATCTGGTCGAGTTCGGAAACAATATGCTTTTCAGCTTCATTGATGCTTGCCATGGGGCTCACTATAGTTTGGGCATGGTCGGTTGCGAAACCAAATCTGGTGCGCCAAATGCCGAATCCGTTAATGAAATCCTTGTGAACAAGCATGGCCTTATCATGACCAAGCCGGAGCGCGACGCGGGCAACCCCCTGGCCGGCCTGAAAGAGGCCGAGCGCGCCTCGGGTAAGAAGGGGATGCCGCCGGTCCATTTGTGGAACCCGCCCTTTTGCGGCGATATCGACATGCGCATCGCGCAGGACGGCCTATGGTACTATTTGAACTCGCCGATCGGCCGCAAACCCTTGATGAAGCTCTTTGCTTCGGTGTTGAGGCATGACGAGGACGGGAAGTATTATCTCGTCACGCCGGTCGAAAAATGTGGCATCCGGGTCGACGACGCGCCCTTCGTCGCCATCAGGATGAGCGTCGAAGGCAAGGGGCGCGGTCAGTCCATCACTTTCGAGACCAATACCGACGACATTGTCACAATTGACGCTACGCATCCGATGCGCGTGGCGGTCGAGGCGGGGACCGAAGGCCTGAAGCCCTATGTGCTGGTGCGTGGACGGCTCGAGGCGCTGGTCTCGCGGGCGCTGTTTTATGACCTGGTCGCCCTCGGCATGGTCGAGGGCGACTGGTTCGGCGTGTGGTCGGCTGGCCAATTCTGGCCGATGCAGCGTGCTGCTGAAATCGGTGCGGTCGCCTGATGGACGATTTCAGGTTCGACGAAGCGGAAATTCGCGCGCGCGCCGCGACGCGGCTTCTGAAAGACGCGCCGCAGGCGGTGGCACGCAGCGACGATGATCTCAATCCCGATCTCAGGGCCATCGATCCGCTGAAAACCCGGCGCGCCGCCGCGGTGCTGGTGCCGATCGTGCTGCATGAGCCGGAACTCACCGTGCTTCTCACCCAGCGCACCGATCATCTGGCGAGCCATGCCGGTCAGGTCGCGTTTCCAGGCGGCAAGATCGAGCCACGCGAGGATGCGCTCGCCGCCGCCTTGCGCGAAACGCGTGAGGAGACAGGACTCGATCAGAGCTATATCGAGCCGATCGGCTTTCTCGACGCCTATTTGACCCGCACCTCCTTCGAGGTCGTGCCGGTGGTGGCGCTGGTCAAACCGGGTTTCGTGCTGGCGCCGCATGAGGGCGAGGTCGCCGCCGTCTTCGAGGTGCCGCTCAGATTTCTCATGAGCCAGGAGAACCATGCGCGGCACAGCCGCGAATGGTTGGGCAAGGAGAGATTTTTTTATGCCATGCCCTATGGCGAAAGGTATATCTGGGGCGCCACTGCCGGCATGATCATGAATCTCTACGACCGTCTCTATCGCGCGCCATGACGACATTGCCTTCCCTCAGCTCCGAGCCCTGGCTCAAGGATGCGGCCTTGCGCCGGGTTTTCGACGCCCTTGCGGCGGCGGGCGGCGAGGCGCGTGTCGCCGGCGGTGCGGTGCGCAATACGCTGCTCGGTGAGCCGGTCAACGACATTGACATCGCGACGACGCTGACGCCCGAGCGCATCATCGCGGCCGGCGAGAAAGCCCATCTCGGTGTGCATCCGACTGGCATCGCCCATGGCACGATCACGCTGGTCACCGGCGGCAAACCCTTCGAGGTGACGACCTTGCGTGTCGATGTCGAAACCTATGGCCGCAAGGCACGCGTCGCCTTCACCGACGACTGGGAAGCGGATGCGCGCCGGCGCGATTTCACCATGAACGCGCTCTATTGTTCCGGAGACGGGAAAATATATGACCCTACAAAGGGTTATCCGGATATCTTAAGAAAAAGAGTCAGATTCGTCGGCGAGCCTGCGGCGCGCATCAAGGAGGACTATCTGCGCATCCTGCGCTTCTTCCGATTCCATGCGCGGTATGGCGCCGGCGCGCCCGATCCCAAGGGGCTTGCCGCCTGCATCAGATACAAGGGCAAGCTTAAAGAACTCTCAAGCGAGCGCATTCGCCAGGAACTGTTCAAGCTGCTCGAGGCGAAGCGGGCGAGCGAGACGATCAAGCTGATGGCGGCCCGCAATGTGCTGAAGATGCTGTTCACGCCTCTTGCAGAGCTGAACGCTTTTGTCCGCATGGCGAAGATCGATGCCGCGCAAGGCTTCGCTCCCGACGCCCTCTTGCGGCTCGTGCTCGTCGCCAAGGCGCCGATCGCCTTGCGCGAACATTTGCGCCTCACCAATGCGGAAATGAAACGCCTCGAAGCGATCGCGAGCCATACTTCACCGCATCCGTCGTTGCGCGACAAGGAACGCCGTGCGGTGCTCTATCGGTTGGGGCGGGCGATTTGGCGCGATCAGGTCCGGCTCGCTTGGGCGCGGTCGGAGACGCGGGTCGACCGTAAGGCCTGGAGAGCGCTCCTCGATTTCGCCGATCAATGGATCATTCCGCGCTTTCCGCTTTCCGGACAGGATCTCCTGGCGCATGGCTTCAAGCCAGGACCGGATCTCGGCCGCGAATTGGAGCGACTCGAAGACTGGTGGATCGCGTCGGACTTTACTGAAAACAAAGACACCCTCCTGCACAAGCTGGAGGCCAGAGGCTGACGGGGCTGCTCATTACTCAAATCAGCAGAACGTTCAAATATCACGCCAGACAAAAAGGAGATCACAATGGCTGACATCATCGTCATGAAAACTACGGGCGCGAAAGCGCCGAAGGTCGAGAAGGGGCAGGGCAGTGGGCCAACGCTTCTCAAGGGACCGTATAAGACCAAGACCTGGAACCACTATAAAGGTGAGAAGGGCCGGCTCTATTCGGGCATCTGGGAATCGACGCCAGGCAAGGTGAAGGTGGCCTATAAGGAATGGGAGTTCTGCCACTTCATCGAAGGCAAGGCCATCCTGACCAACGACAAGGGCAAGAAGTGGACGCTCAAGGCCGGTGACGGCTTCATCATTCCGCCGGGCTTCAAGGGAACTTGGGAAACGGTCGAGAAAGTGCGCAAGCACTATGTGATTCTGACGCCGAAATAAGGCAGTGCCGGATCGCGATTGAACAACAACATGTGTGATGCAACACCGGCCCGTGCAAGGGCCGGTGTTGCACAAATTTCTGTGTGCGCAGTGCTGGACGGCATGATGCTTCCCCCCTATATGTGCCCCTGCGACATTCTGTCAGGAGGGACACCAGATGGCCGACGCCGTCAAGCCGAAACTTCAGCAAAAGCCCGACGTCTCCGATATCCTGACCACAGCGGTGCGGGCGCGCGAGAACGTTAGCAAGGCGGCCAAGACCGAGGTCAGCGCCGATCCGCGCTTCGCCAACATCTCGGCCAACAGTTTTTTCAAGGTGATGTTCGCCGAGAACACAAAGCCCGAGGCCAAGCGCGAGGAAGTCGCCAAGCTCCTCACCTTCGAGGGCACGAAAGAACAGAATCGCGAGCGCATCAAGGAATTCGAGCTGTTCAAGGAATATCTCCAGAGCCAGCGCGAAGAGATGGCGCAGGAAATCATCCGGCTCACCGATACGGGCACGTTCTCCGAGCTGAAACAAGTCTATGACGACCTCAATACCTCGCTGATCCAGTTCGATGAGAGGATGCAGCCGCTGACCGACATCATCGATGCGGTCTATACCTTGCGCACGAACGGCCTGACGCTCGACGCCTTCCAGGAGATCCTGCGCGACAGAAAGCGCGAGGAAGAGCTTCTGCGTATCAAAGATACCAAGCAGCAAGAGTTCAAACAGCTCAAATCCTCGGTCGAGAATATCCATTCCGACATCGCGGCGCTGGGCGAGAATCGCAGTTTCTTCGGCCTTGGCGGCGTCAAGGAAGAGGCCCGTATCGCGATCGCGCGCAAGAATGAAGAGCTGAAGTGGGTCGTCGACTCACTGGATAAGCTTTCGGACGAGCTTCATCAGCTCGACCAGCAGACTCCGACTGAGAGCGAGCTCGGCGAGTATGTCGAGCAGAAGAAAAAGCTGCGCGAGCTCCTCGACATCAGTGCCGACGATCACAAGCAGCGCCAGAAGGACCTGGTCGACGCAGCGGTGAACTTCGTCAATACGGCCAAGACCCGCGTCGGTTCGGTGCGCGGGCATCTCACCAAAATGAACGACCAGGTGGAGAATCTGTTCGACGCCAACAATATGATGGGTACGGTCTATGCCATCATGAACGAAGGCATCAAGGAAGCGGCCGATGCGAATCTGAAAACCCGCGAGGCGCTGCAGCCGCCGGCACCGGGCAGCGAAGACATGATCGCGCAAATGGCGCGCGAGCAGAAGAAGATGGCGGTCGAGCAGCATATCACCATGCTCGATGCTTCCGCCGCCGACACGATGGCGACCTATGCCGACCTGACGTCGGGGGCCATTCGCATCAAGACAATGAAGGATGCCGTCGATCAGCAGGCGATCAAAGCGCGCGCCATGCACAGCCAGGGTATCTCAGGCGTCGCCGACCGTTTGAGCGTCGTGCTCCAGGCGGTTTCCTCGGCGGCTTTGGGCGAGGCCTCGGCCATGGCCAAGGATACGCTGCAGCAGATGGCGGAGAACACCAACAAGGTGGCGCAGAAGGAAAGCATCCGCATAGCCATGGGCATCGAGGAGCAGAATAGCGATCTCTCCAAGGCGATCGACGATCTCGGCGCCTATGGTGAGGTGGTGCGCGCCGCGACCAATATCACGCGCGAAGGCCTCACCGACATGCGCGCCAAGCTCGATGAGCTCAAGCAGCTCGCCGAGGACGTGCAAGGTGATGTGCATGATGCGATCGGCGTCCATGCCGATGTCGCGCGCCCGCAAGAGAGGGTGGCGGAGCCGGAGGCTACCGACGCCACGCCGTCGCCGTTCAAGCTGGGCCAGCACTGAATAGTTTTGAGAACAGGGGGCGGCGATGAGTTTCCTCACCCGGGGCGAAGACTACCTGGCCAAGGCGCCGAGATTCCGCCTGGTCGGGCGCGACAGCGAACTCAAGAAGCTGTCCTCAATCCTGGTCCGCAACATGGCGAATTCCGTGCTGCTGGTGGGACCGGGCGGTGTCGGCTGCACGGCCTTGTGCATGGGTCTGCAAGCCAGCAAGCGGGATCCGGATGCGCCTTTCGACATCGTCAACAAACGGTTCTTCTGGCTCGACACCGACGCACTGTTCTCTTCAGGCGATCCCGTCGTCATCCGTGATTCCTTTCAGCGGATCATGGCAATGCTCGACCGCACGCCCGACTCGGTGCTGATCATCGAAGACACGCGCGACTTCATCGAGGCGGCGCGCAATATCGGCACGCTGCATTTCATCAATGCGCTCTGCCTCGCCATCAAGTCGAAGCGGACGCAAGTCATCCTCGAAGCGCGCGACGAGGATCTCGACATTATCCTGAAGAGCCATTCGGATCTCAGGGAGTTGTTCACCCTCGTCGATCTGGCGGAACCCGAAGGCGACGCCCTGTTCCAGATCGTCTCGGAACGAGCCGGGCATCTGAACGAGTTCCACCGCATCCGCATCGCCGAAGGTGCCATCCGCACCGCGATCGAACTCACCTCAAAATACCGCTCGCGCGATGCCGGCATGAGCCGGGCGCAGCCCGAGCGCAGCGTTTCGCTCATCGACCGGGCGCTCGCCACCTACAGGCTCGGCGCCCATCGCAAGGCTCCCGGGCTCGCCGAGGCGGAAGCGGCGAGGAAGGCGGCCAAGGACCAGCAGCAGATCGCCGCGGCGGAAGCCGCCATGGCGCAGAGCCTGGCGCGCTGGACCGAAAGCCAGGAGCGAATCAAGTCGCTCTACAAGCGCCAGCGCGACGGCGAGATCGCCGTGCTCGGACTCGAGGAAGAGCTCGACAAGCAGATGGCGACAGAGGCCGAGGCGCGGAAATCTCCCGACAATCAGGTCAGCGAAATCACCGGGCGGATCGCCAAATTCGCGCGGCTCGCGACCGGCGCCGGGCTCGAATCCGACGAGGTCAGGGACCTGCGCGGCCGTATTGAGAAATTCCAGGGTGAAATCGCGACGAACCGCACGGCCTTCGACGCCCTCACCAAGGAGCTCAACGATCATCTCGAGCTCACGCGCGAGATCGTGCTGCGCGAGTTCAGCCAGATTTCCGGCATCTCGGTAAGCAAGCTCAATGAGGACGAGCGGGAGAAGCTGCGTAATCTCGAGGCCGAGCTCAAGAACCAGATCTTCGGCCAGGACCATGTCGTGCGCATGCTGTCCAATGCCGTCAAGACCGCCAGGGTGGGCCGGCGCAACCAAGACAAGCCGCAAGCCTCCTTCATGTTCTTAGGCCCCTCGGGCGTCGGCAAGACCGAGATTGCCAAGGCGCTGGCGGCGAGCCTGCTCGATGACGAGAAAGCGCTCACCCGTTTCGACATGTCGGAATATATGGAGAAACACGCGGTCTCCCGGCTCATCGGCGCGCCGCCCGGCTATGAAGGTTTCGAAGCGGGCGGCATCCTGACCAATGCCATGCGCAAGAACCCCTTGCGCATCCTGCTCTTCGATGAAATCGAGAAGGCGCATCCCGACGTCTTCAACGTCTTCCTGCAGATCCTGTCGGACGGCCGGCTGACCGACAATGTCGGGCGCACCGTCTCCTTCTCCGACGCGATCATCGTCATGACGACGAATATCGGCCAGCCGCATTTCCTCAATCCGAAGCTCACCGTCGAGGAGGCCAATGCCGAGGCGATCCGGGAGATCGAGAAGACCTACCGCTCGGAGTTCCTGAACCGCTTCGCCGGCCGGCAGAACATCATCTGCTTCAACAAGCTCGACTTGCCGTCGATCGAGAAGATCGTACGCCGCGAGTTCGACAGCATCGACCGCACCTACACCCAGGAGGGCATCAAGGTTACGGTACCGGAGACCGATCTCAAGGCGTTCTGCAAAGATCACTATGATCCGGCGATCGGCGCCCGCGGCCTGCCGGGCTTCATCCAGGCGAATATCGAGCCGATCATCGTCAACATGATCCTGGAGAGCGACAAACGCGGCAAGCTCGATCTCGCCTATAATCCGAAGCGTCAGGCTTTCGAGATCAAAGAGACATGAGCACGCTGCGCGACGAGGTCGAGGCGCTGAAAAAGAAGGTCGAAGGGCGGGCCGAGGAACGGGACAAGGTTAATTCGCGCTCGTGGACGGGACGGACCCAATATAATTTGACGGCGCTACACAAGTTCCTGTTCCAGTTCGTCCTGGCGCTGTCGTGGATCTACACGCATATCCTGCGGCCGGTGGCGCGTTTCCTGTTCAAGCCCATCACCTGGCTCTGGCATCTCTATCGGCTGCTCTGGGACAAGGCCGTCTATTACGAGGACAAATACCAGGAGCGGCAATTCTCCGAGACGCGCGCCGGCATTTTCCTCACCGTGTCGGCGGGTTTCGCCTGGTACCTGTTCATTCCGCTGATCGTCTTTCTCTTCCACGCCGTTCTCTATCTCACCACCGTGAAGCATGATGAGGTGGTCTACCTGACCAACTCCCAGGAAATCCTGCCGCATGAGAATGAGCATTCGGTGCAAGGCTGCCACGCATTGCCGTGCACCGACCAGAACAGCATCTATTTCCGCATCCGCGCCAGCAATTTTAACGAAGTCTGGTCGATCCTGAGCGGCCGTGGCCTGTTCTTTCCGGACTATGTCGCGGCCTCGGTGCCGGTGGCGGTCAGCCGCTGCAAGATCACCTCCTATGGCCTGCGCGTCAAATTCCTGATGCGCGGCTTTGACATCTATCCCGATCTGATCCAGACAGAGTGCTCTCCGCTCATCGAGCAGCCTTGAAGGTTTCTGAATTCGAATGACTGTACGACGCGACAGCGGCGCCGTCCTGATCACTGGCGCGGCGCGCCGGATCGGGCGGTGTATCGCCCTCGACCTGGCGCGCGACGGTTGGGCCGTCGCCATCCATTGCAACACTTCGCTCAATGAGGCCCGAACGCTCAAATCCGAAATCGAAGCGGAAGATGGGAGTGCGGTGATCGTCCAGGGGAATCTCGCCGAAGCGCAAGTGCCGGAACGGCTGGTGGCCGAGGCCGCCGCGGCACTGGGGCCGCTGACCTGCCTCGTCAACAATGCGTCGCGCTTCGAACCCGATGAAGCGGATTCGGTGACACTCGACAGCTGGGCTGCCCATCTCGACACCAATCTCAGGGCGCCGGTCTTCCTGTCGCAGCATTTTGCGGCACAACTGCCGGCCGAGCGCTCCGGCAATATCATCAACATCATCGACCAGCGGGTGTGGAAGCTGACGCCGAAATTCTTCTCCTATACGGCGAGCAAGTCGGCGCTGTGGACGGTGACGCGGACGCTGGCGCAAGCGCTCGCCCCGCGCATCAGGGTCAATGCCATCGGGCCGGGGCCGGCGCTGCCCAATGTGCGGATGGATGAAGAGGATTTCGCGCGGCAGATGCGGCTGACGCTTCTGAAGCGCGGCACGTCGCCGGAGGAAATCTCCTCTGCGGTAAAATATATACTATCGGCCCCGGCAATGACCGGGCAAATGATCGTTCTCGACGGCGGCCAGCATCTCCTGTGGCAGACCCGCGATGTCACCGAAGTGAAAGAATAGGCGATGAGCAACGAAGTCAAGATCACCCACCACGTGGCGAGCGGCCATGCGCGTCTGCGCCATGTCTTCGTCAAGGACCTGAAGGTGAATGCGCTTCTCGGCATCTATCCCGAGGAGAAGACCACGCCGCAGATGATCGTCGTCAATATCGACCTCTCAGTGAAGGAGGGCGACGATCCGTTGAGCGACGACATCAAGAATGTCGTGAGCTACGAGATCGTGGTGCGCAAGGTCGAGGAGATCGTGTCGGCGGGTCATGTCGGCCTCGCCGAAACCTTGGCCGAGCTCATCGCCGCAGCCTGCCTGCGCGACAAGCGCGTGATGGCGGCCAGAGTGCGCATCGAGAAGCCCGATGTCATCCCCAATGCGCGTAGCGTCGGCGTTGAAATCGAAAGGCTGCGCGACTAACCTCGGCATCGATGTCGCTGGATCTCCATTATATCGACGGCTCGCCCTTCGCCCGGATCGTGCGCATCCTGGCGCGCGAGCATGAGGTCGTGATGCGCGAGATCGAGCTGGGCGAATTCCCGCCTTCGGACAGTTTCCTCGACATCAATCCGCTCGGCCAGGTACCGGTCCTGATGGCCGATGGCGTCGCGCATTTTCCGACCAGGATCGCCATCGACGCTCTGCTGGCGCGCGTGAACAGTCCAGCCCAGGGTGTCGCGGCCACAATAGCGCGCCCCGATCATCGGACTGAGGATGAGCAGGATCTGGCCGTCATTCTTGCCATGGGCGATGCGCTCGCCGCCCATCACTATGCGAGATGGGCGGGAATCGGACCAGTGGATCGCAACCGGCTCGGCTTCGATCCGGCGGAGCGCAATATGGTGCGGGCACTTCGAACACTCGACTGGCTGGAGAAGCGCATGCAGAACGGTGCCTTCCAGCCCGGCCATGTGAGCGTTCAGGACATCGCTCTCGCGGCCTTCATCCTGTGGTCGGAATCGCGCGGCCCGATTGCTTGGCGTGGGCGGACTCAAATGGAGCGCCTTGTCGGTGCACTCGAGGGACGCGCCAGCTTCGCGGCGACAGCGCCGCGGCCGCTTCAACTCAAGTGATCAGAGGCCCCGGATGCGCGGGCGCCAGCGGGCGATGATGTCGCTCATCTCCTTGGCTTCGCCGGCGGAATTGGCGCTGCGATAAACGTCGACCGGAATGCCGCGCCGGCTCAGGGTCGCGACCGCTTCGGCCATGAGCGCATTGACGATGAAAGCGCCGGAGATGGTCGACGTCGATCCCATACGCTTGTCGGAATCGGGGATGGCGAGGCAGGCATCGCCGTATGGCGCCTGATTGTCGATGACGAGATCGGCGACATCGGCGAGCATCTTGCCGCTCTGATGGCGCGATGTGACGCGCGCTGCGTGATCGGTGGAGGTGATGGCGATCACCTTGGCGCCTCTGTCGCGGGCGAACAAGGCGGCTTCGATCGGAAAGGCGTTGCGCCCTGAATTGGAGGCGACGAAGAGCACATCCTTGGGTCCGATCGGATAATCCTCGAGCACGATCTCGGCATAACCTTCGAGCCGTTCGAGGACGGTGGAGCGCTGGGCGCCCTGGTGGAGCATGAGAGCGGGATCGAGAATCGCCTGCACGGCCGCGGCGCCGCCGGCCCGGTAGAAGACTTCCTCGGCGATCATATGGGAGTGGCCGCTGCCGGTGACGTAGACGAGGCCGCCTTGCGCCAGCGCGTCGGCGATCCAGTCCTGCGCCGTCGCCAGAACATTGCGCTGCGTGGCCACGAGTCTCTTCAGTATCCCGGTGATGTTGTCGCAATACTCGTCGATCAGCGTCGTCATCAAGTCATCCTGTTATTTCAGCGATATATTCATAGCGGTCGCCGCGGTACCAGCTCATGGCGTCTTCGAGCGCATTGCCCTGCGCGCCATAGCCGATGCGGTGGATGGCGAGCACGGCTGCGCCCGGCTTCACGCCCAGATAGCGAGCGATGTCGGCCGGCGCTTCGGCCGCTTTGAGGCTCTGCAGAATGCGGCGCGGCCGGCCGCCTTGCGCGTCCATGCGGGCGTAAAGAGAGCCGGTGCCGTCGAAATCGACGCCCACAGCCTGGACTGGGAAGATGGAGCGGTCATAACCCATCACCTCGTCGTCGGCCTGGCGCAGACGGCTGAGCATCATGACTTCAGTGCCGAGCGGCAGCCCGGTGCGGAAGGAGATCTCCGGCGGCACCGGCATGACCTTGCATTCGACAATATGCGAGGAGGGCTTGAGGCCACGGCTCAGCATGTCGTCGGTGAAGCCGGTAAGCCGGGTGATCGGTTTCTGGATGCGCTGGGCGATGAAGGTGCCGGCGCCGGCCCGGGTGGCCACGTAGCCGTCCCTGGCGAGCTGCTCAAGGCTCTGGCGCAGGGTCGAGCGGGAGACGCCAAGACCTGCGGCGAAGTCGCGCTCGGCCGGCAATGGCTGGCCTGGTCCCAAAGTGCGGTCGTCGATCGCCGAGGCCATTGCCATCACCAGGCGGATCCCCAAAGGGCCCGTCAATCGATCCATGCGGCGGCGGATTTCCTGCGTTTCAGTCATGGGTTCCAAGGCTGAGATTCGGGCGGCACCTTATTCTGGTCTGCAGACTCTGGCAACACTGGTATGATTTTGGATCGCATTTCGGTATGCACAGTTAAATTCATTAAAATGACCTAGTGTAAGTATCATATGGTATTGAAATCAACATTTTAAGTCCAGGAAAAATTCTCGCAGAATATATTTTGTAGCATGATCGGTGGGCCACTGGACGATCATCCAACATTCCGATACCATGCCAAAAACATACCAATATGGAGGATGCGATGCTGCCCAGGACACACGCGTTGACGCGCCGGGCCTTTTCTCTCCTGGCTTTGGGCGCGGCGGCCTGGGGAAGCGCATCCCTGCCGACTCTGGCTGCTCCCGCGGAAGTGCGCATCACCCATTCCATGACGGGCGGCGCCCAGAAAGAAGCCTTCGACGCCATCGTCGCCGCTTTCGAAGCCGCTCATCCCGACATCAAGATCAAGCAAATCGTCTATGATGACGACCTCTATTCCGATACCGGCCTCATCACGCAGCTGAAAAGCTCTTCGCCGCCCGAGATCTATTTCCAATGGGCGGGTGCCCCCACCCAGCGCGATGCGCGCGAGGGCTTTGCCATGGATCTCTCGGAGGCGCTCGGCGCGGAAGGCTGGAAGGACAGCTTCATCGCGCCGGCCTTCTCGCAACAGATGGGCGTGCTCAATGACGGCAAGCCTTATCTCGTGCCCATCACGCTCGATGTGACCAATGTCATCTGGTACAACAAGCAGATATTCAAAGAGGCGGGGATCGCGCCGCCCGCCAATTGGGCCGAGCTCATCGATCTTACCAAGAAGCTCGCCGGCAAGGGTGAGACGCCCTTCGTCATCGGCAACCAGGAACTCTGGCCGCTCGGCAATTGGGCCTCGCATATAGCCTCGCGTGTCGTGCCGCCCGCCGATTATGAAGCGGCCTTCCGGCTCGAGAAGCCCTTCAATACGCCGGACTTCGAGAAGGCGCTGAACCTCGTCGACGAGATCCGCCTGGCTGGTGGTTTCAACAAGGACATTGCCGGCCTCGGCGCCGACCCGGCGATGAGCACTTTCTTCCAGGGCGCCGCCGCCATGCATCCGATCGGCTCCTGGCTCGTCTCCTCGGCGGCCGAACTCGCCGAGAAGGACTTCGACTATGATGAATTCAACACACCGCTCATCGACCCGGCGCATCCGTTGAAAGACAGCGTCATCGGTACGCTCACCGGCTTCGCGGTGAGCCCGAAGAGCCGGAATCCGCAACAGGCGATCACCTTCCTGCGCTTCTTCACCTCACCTGAAAACCAGGTCAAATGGGCGGAAGCCGGCAGCTTCAGCCCGGTCAAGGGCGCCATGGAGAAGGCCAAGCTCGATCCCAAGACCAAGGCCATGGCCGATCTCCTCAACAGCGCCGGTTCGCTGGTGCCGCCGCCCGACACGACCTATCCGGTCGAAGTGGCGGAAGCCTATTACCAGGCCGCTGCCTATGTGGCGGGCGGCGAGAAATCGCCCAAGGACGCGCTTGTCTGGCTCGACGACCGCGTCAAGACCATGAAGTGACGATGACGCGCGGGGCGCTAAGAGTTTCGAATTCTACAGGTGCGACAGGAGCGATAAGGGCCGGTGCGACGGGGTTGATCTTCGTCGCGCCGGCGCTTGTCCTTTATGCCGCCTTCGTGCTCTGGCCGCTTGCTTCCTCCGTCTATTATTCGATGACCGACTGGGACGGCATCTCCCAGGCGCGCTGGATCGGCTTCGCCAATTTCGAGCGCGCCTTCGCCGACAAGATCCATCTCGCTTCCTATCTGCATGTGACGCTCTACATTTTGGGCACGCTGGTCTTCGAGGTGAGTTTTGGGCTCTTCATGGCGGTGCTGCTCAACAGCGACCGGCCCGGCTTCGCGCTGCTCCGGGCGCTGTTCTTCTCGCCTGTGGTTCTGTCGATGTCGGCGGCGGGCGTGCTGTGGACCTTCGTCTTCGACTATCGCACGGGCATCATCAATGCGTCGTTGAAAGGCATTGGCCTGGCCGATTGGGCGCAGCCCTGGCTGTCGCAGCCCACGACCGCGCTCTTGTGCGTCATGCTGGTGTCGGGATGGAAATTCGCCGGGCTCTATATGATCCTGTTCTTCGCCGCCTTGCGCCGCATTCCCCGCCATCTTTATGAGGCGGCCAGACTCGAAGGGGCGGGTCCTGTCTGGAGCTTCTTCAACATCACGCTGCCGCTGCTCAAGCAGAATGTCCTGGTGGCTGTGCTGCTCGCCGTCACCGGCGGCTTCGCCGGCTTCGACCTGTTTTTCACCATGACCAACGGCCAGCCCTATAATTCGACCGAGGTGCCGGCGACCTGGATCATGAAGCAGGCCTTCGACAACGACCAGCTCGGCTACGGCATCGCGCTCACCGTGATCCTCACCGGCGTCGTCTGCCTCATCTCCCTCATTTATCTGCGTTATGCCGAGCGAAGCCATGTCGTCGAATACTGACGCGAGGCCCAGAACCCCCGGCGAATGGCTGCAATTCGGAGCCGGCAGCGTCATCGTCACAGTCATGTGCTTCCCGGCGATCTGGATGGTCTATTCCGCCTTCAAGTCGAACCGCGAGATCTTCCGCTCGCCTTTCGGCCTGCCGGCAGAATGGCGTTTCGAGAATTTCACCAAGGCCTGGATCGAAGGCGGCCTCGGCGCGCTGTTCCTCAACACCATCATCGTCACCGGGCTCGGCGTGGCGATGTCGGTCTTCTTCGCCAGCATGGCGGCCTATGCCTTCACCCGGCTCGACTTTCCGGGGCGCCGGGTTCTGTCGCGCCTGTTCCTCGTCGGACTTCTGCTGCCGCCACCCGCCGTCGCCATCGCCCTCTTCACGCAATTGAGCGCTCTCGGCCTCATCAACACGCTGTGGGCGCTTATCCTGACAAACGGTGCCTGGACGATCGCGCTCACCACCTATCTGCTCGGGGGCTATTTCCGTTCGCTCAAGCGTGAGATGGAGGAGGCCGCATTGCTCGAGGGGGCGAACCGCTTCCAGATCTTCTGGCATGTGGTGACGCCGCTGGTGAAGCCGGCGATGATCACAGTCGCCATCCTCAACGCCATCAATATCTGGAACGAGCTTTTGTTCGCGCTGCTCTTCATCAGCGACGACGCCAAACGCACACTGCCGGCCGGCATCGTGCGCTTCTCGGGGTATCATAGCACCGATTACAGCCTCATCTTCGCGGCGCTGACCATCACCACCATACCGATCATGATCTTCTATTTCATCTGTCAGCGCCATGTCATGCGCGGCCTCACCGCCGCGGTCGCCGAATAGCGGGAGTGCCAATGTTCTACAGCGGAGTCATCGAAGGTTTCTACGGCAGGCCATGGTCGGCGGCGCAGCGCATCGAGATGCTGGACTGGATCAAGGCGGCGGATATGAAGCTCTTCGCCTATGCTCCAAAGGACGATATCAAGATCAGGGCGCGCTGGCGCGAGCTCTATGATCTCTGGGAAAGCCGCAGCATCGCCAATCTGGCCAAGGAAGCGAAATCGAAGAACGTCATGCTGATGGGCGCCATCTCGCCCTGTCTCGACATCCGTCATTGCGACCCGGGCGAAGTCACCACGCTGAAACGCAAGCTGCAGCAGCTCGACGATCTCGGCATGCGGTCCTTCGCCTTGCTCTTCGACGATGTGCCGAGCGTTCTCGGACCCGAGGATCGCAAGATCTTCGCCACTTTCGCGGAAGCGCAGGCGCATGTGGTCAACGAGGTTCAGGGCTTCGTGACGGAGCTGGGTTCCGATCGCCGGCTGTTCTTCTGCCCGACCGAATATTGCGGGCGCATGGCCGGTGGCGATGTGAGGAAGTCGGCCTATCTCGCGGAGATCGGCGAAAGGCTGGCGCCGGACATCGAGATATTCTGGACGGGGCCTGAGATCGTCTCGGAGGAGATCTCCGCGCAGTCGCTGCGCGATCTCGCCCAGGTGATCAGGCGCAAGCCGGTGATCTGGGAGAATTTCCACGCCAACGATTATGATATCCGGCGCGTCTATGCGGGGCCCTTGGGCGGGCGCAAGACCGATATCGTGCCGGAGATCGCGGGCTTCATCTCCAATCCCAATAACGAGTTCGAGGCCAATTATTCCGCGGTCCACACGCTCGGACGGTTCCTGGCCGATCCGGGCTATGAGGAGGGGCAAGCCCTCAACGCCTCTTGCCGCGACTGGCGGCAGCGCTTCGTCTATGCTTCAAGCAATCGGCAGCTCGAGATCGAGCAGGTGGAACTATTGGCAGATCTCCTCTACCAACCCTTCCGTCTCGGACCGCAATCAACGGCGGTCGTCGCCGAAACGCGACGACTCCTGGCCGACCCCAAGACTGCCGGGTGGGACGAGAGTGTCGAGCGCATCCGGCATTTTCTCAAGCGCGTCTCGAAACTCTTTGACGACCTCACCGAGATCAGCAATCGTGATCTCTTCTACACATTCCAGCCCTATCTTTGGGAGTGCCGCGAGGAGCTCCTGACCACCATTCACTATCTCGACTGGCTGGCGACCGGACCTCAGCCCGGAGCCCGCTTCCCGCATCAGGACCATCTGCCCAATACTTACCGGCAGGGTTTCGCCGTGGCGCTCCAGCATCTTTTCCCGCGCGATGAGAGAGGACATTACAGCCATGCCCCTTGACTCCTATCTTCTGCGTCATGCCACGCCTGAGGACCTGCCCGCGCTTTACCGGGTCTGTCTGAAGACCGGGGATTCCGGCAAGGATGCGAGCGCCATCCAGGACGATCCCGATCTCCTGGGCGAGTTTTATGTCGGGCCCTATGTGATGTTCGAGCCGGAGCTCGCTTACGCGCTCGACAGCTCGGAAGGGCCTATCGGTTATCTCTTGGGCGTCCTGGATACGGCGAAGTTCAATGGCCGGCTCGAGCGCGACTGGCTGCCGCGTCTTAAGAAAACCCATCATGACCCGGTCGGTGACCCCTCCGGATGGCATGGAAGCGACTGGGTGCGCCATGCGGTTCATCATCCTTTCCTGAAGGTTCCCGCCGCTCTCGGACCCTATCCCTCGCACGCCCATATCGATCTTCTGAGCGAAGCGCGCGGGCAGGGTGTCGGCCGCCATCTGATGCAGACCATGATGGAGCGGCTGACCGAGCTTGGCTCGCCCGGTCTTCACCTTCAGGTGAGTCCCAAGAACAAGGGCGCGCAGGATTTCTATCGGTGCCTCGGCTTTGACGTGCTTTCCTCGCCGGATCTGCCGGACGACACGCTGTTCATGGCGCGCCGCCTCGGGGAGCCTGATGGCGAAGATTGAATTCGACCGGGTCTACAAGAACTATGGCGACACTCCGGTTCTTCATGACGTAACGCTCAGCATCGAGAGCGGCGAGCTTTGCGTCTTCGTCGGCCCCTCGGGCTGTGGCAAGTCCACGCTTCTGCGCATGGTGGCGGGGCTCGAAACCGTGTCGGCAGGCGAGATCCGGCTCGCCGGGCGACGAGCCAATGAGCTGCCGCCTCCCGAACGTAATGTCGCGATGGTGTTCCAGACCTATGCGCTGTTCCCGCATATGACGGTCGCCCAGAATATGGGCTTCGGCCTCAAGATCCGCGGAGTGCCGGCGGCGGCGCGGACCGCCAAGATCGCCGACGTGGCGAAGGCCTTGCAGCTCGACGGTCTGCTCGACCGCCGGCCGGCACAACTGTCGGGCGGCCAGCGCCAGCGCGTCGCCATCGGGCGCGCGATGCTGCGCGATCCGGACGTCTATATGTTCGACGAGCCGCTTTCCAATCTCGACGCAGCCTTGCGCATCCAGACGCGGCTTGAAATCGCCCGGCTGCATCAGATGACGAGGCGCAGCATGGTCTATGTCACCCACGACCAGATCGAGGCCATGACGCTCGCCGACCGCATCATCGTGCTCAATCGCGGCCGGGTCGAGCAGGTCGGCTCGCCGATGGAGCTCTATGACCACCCGGCGAACATATTCGTCGCCGGCTTTATCGGGTCACCGAAGATCAACCTGCTCGAAGCGACGGTGACGGAGCAGGGGTTCGCCATCGGCCAGGTGCCTCTCGCAGCGGCCGGGATCGGCGCGCGTCTGGGCGCCAAGGTCACCCTCGGAATCCGCCCCGAGCATCTCGCCATCGCGCGGAGCGAAAGCGAAGCGACCTTCGTTTCGGATGTTGCGCTGGTCGAAAGGCTGGGTGGTGAGACGCTGGTCTATGCGCAGTCGCCAGTGGGCGGCGATCTCCTCATCCTCAAGGTCCAGGGCAAGACCAGCCTCAAGCCCGGAGAGCGGATTCCGGTCGTCATCGAGCCCGAGCATCTGCATTTCTTCGATGCACGCGGAGCGCGGCTTTCCTGAGTCACTTCAACTGCCTAAAGATTCAATTTCTCAGACATAGGCGATCGAGCGCCCGGCGATGACGGCCAGTATCCAGATGCCGGCAGAAAAGGCGGCATGATAGCGGGCATGGGCTGGGATCGCCGGTGCGAGACCCGCTCTTCGCCTGGCCCAATGATAGAAAGCGAGATTGGCAAAACCTAAGGCGATGAAAGCCATCTTGGCGAGGAAGATCGGGTTGCGCCCGAAGGCCGTCGCTTCGGCGCTGAACATCACCGGACCGGTGGCCAGGAGCAGGACGAGGCCAGTCGCCGCGACGCCGAGGGCCACGGGCGAGATGGCGGCCGCGAGGTCGAAGCGGTTGCGCAACAGCAGGATGTCGAAAACGAGGATCGCACCCACCAGGAAGCTGGCGCCGACGACATGGCAGAGATTGGCGAGCGGATAGAGCCACACCGATCCCCGCGCGGCAAAACCGAGGCTCGAGAATTCAAGGCCCTGGAGGAAGCTTTCCCACATCGACGGTCAGCGCATCTCAAAGACCTTGCCGTCGACGGTGATGCGCTCCGCCCGCATCTCATGCTCGCGCCGCGTCGAGGGATAACCTTCGGCAGTGATGACGGTGCCGGTCTTCAGCATGTCCTCGCTCAGGCCACGGTTCTGCATGCGTGAGATTGGCGCCAAGGTGATCTCCCAGGTGGCGTCCTGGTATTTGAGCATCACATGGGCATGCGGGTTCTGCCAGGCGATCATCTCGACCGGCGCTTCGATGGTGAACTTCTTGGCCAAGTCGTAGCTGCCCCAGCCGTGATGCGCCGAGGCGGCTGCGGTGGCGCCGATCAGGAAGACGAGGGAGGTGACCAGTTTTCTACGCATACACTCCTCCTATGGCCGTCCGACCAAGCTTACGGACTGATGTCATAGGGGCAATGCCGAAGGCCTTGCCTCCCGCAATCGTGATGAGGCTTGCCTTTCTCATAAGTATGTACTTATATGTTGATCATGATCGAATCCGAAGTCTTCCGCGCTCTGGCGGATCCGACGCGGCGTGCCGTCCTTGAAAGAGTGGCGGCGCGGGAAATGAGTGTCGGGGAGCTCAAGAGCCATTTCGCGGTGTCGCAGCCCGCCATCTCGCAGCACCTGGCGGCGCTCAAGGGGGCAGGGCTCGTAGCCGAGCGCCGGCAAGGCCGCTTCGCCTATTACCGCGCCGATCCGACGGGTATCACGCCGCTTCTGAGCTGGGTTGAGCGTTACCGGGCCTTCTGGCCCGAGCGGATCGAGAAACTGAAAGATGTCCTCAAGGGAATGGATCCATGACCAGCCAAACCAAGTCGGATGATGTGATCGTCACCGAATACGATCTCGAGGAAAGGCCCCAGAAAGTATGGCGGGCGCTGACCGAGCCGGATCTCGTCGCCCAATGGCTGGTGCCTGATGACGTCGATTGCCGAATATTGGAGGCCGAGCCCGAGCGGCTTTTGCGCTGTTCCTGGAAGAGCCGGGACGATGAGCGCGACGGCTTCGGTCAGAGCCTCGACACCGTCGTCACCTTCGAGCTTTCGCCGACCGATGCGGGCGGCACGCATTTGCGCATCGTCCATGCGGGCTTTGCGACCGTCGCTCTCCAGGCCGCCAATGACAACGGCGCCACGGCGATGATGAGGGCGGCATGAGCAATTTCGTTCCCATCGTCGTCGAGCAGTCGAGCCGTGGCGAACGCTCCTTCGACATTTTCTCAAGGCTGCTGCGCGAACGCATCATCTTCCTCAACGGCCAGATCGACGACAACATGTCAGCGATCATCTGCGCCCAATTGCTTTTCCTCGAAGCCGAGGCGCCGGGCAAGGAAATCGCCATGTATATCAACTCGCCGGGCGGCGTGGTGACGAGCGGCTTCGCGATCTATGACACGATGCAATATATCAAATGCCCGGTCTCCACGGTGTGCATGGGCTTTGCCGCCTCGATGGCGTCGTTCCTGCTGATGGCGGGGGCGCCAGGCAAGCGGATCTCGCTCCCCAATGCCCGCATCCTGCTGCACCAACCCTCGGGCGGCTTCCAGGGCCAGGCCTCGGACATCGAGCGCCATGCCGAGGACATCATAAAGATGAAGCGGCGGATGATCGGCCTCTATGCCAAGCACTGCAAACGTAGCCTGGAGGAGGTCGAGCGCACCCTCGACCGCGATTTCTTCATGACGGCCGAGGAGGCCAAGAACTGGGGCCTCGTCGACCATGTCTATGAGGTGAGGGTCGGCCAAGCCGCCGCCTGACGCAACGTCCAAGTGCTGTCCTGCCAAATCCGGGCGGGCCATCGTGCTATTTGCGAAACCTCCGCAGAATCACGATATTGGGGCCCATGGACGAACCGGAAGACATCATTGCGGAAGAGGGTGAGGAGGGTATCAAGGAAGGCCCCGGCCCGCATGTGATCCGCACCCATCTGAAGACGCTGCCCAATCGGCCCGGCGTTTATCGGATGTTCGACGTCAAGGGCGATGTCCTCTATGTCGGCAAGGCGCGAAGCCTCAGGAACCGCGTGTCGAACTATGTCCGGCTCGGCGGGCACAGCAACCGCATTGCCGCGATGATCTCGCTGACCGCGACTATGGAATTCGTGACGACGGAGACCGAAGCGGAAGCTCTGCTCCTCGAAGCCAATCTGATCAAGAAACTCAGGCCGCGCTTCAATGTCTCGCTGCGTGATGACAAGTCTTTCCCTTACATCCTCATCCGCAAGGATCACGAGGTCGCCCAGATCGTCAAACATCGCGGCGCCCGCTCGCACAAGGGCAATTATTTCGGCCCCTTCGCCTCGGCGGGGGCGGTCAACCGCACCATCAATGCCCTGCAGAAGGCCTTTCTCCTGCGCTCCTGCACCGACAGCGTCTATGAGAACCGCACGCGGCCGTGCCTCCTCTATCAGATCAAGCGCTGCTCGGCGCCATGCACCGGCGTGATCGAGCCTGGTCCCTATAATGAGCTGGTCAAGGAAGCGGAAGCCTTTCTCAACGGCAAGAGCAAGACGGTGAAGGCCGAGCTCGCCAAGCTGATGGAAGAGGCCTCCGAGCGGCTCGATTTCGAAAGCGCGGCGCGCTATCGCGATCGCATCCAGGCAATGAGCTTCGTCACCTCGGAACAGGGCATCAACCCGCAAGGGGTGGACGAGGCCGATGTCTTCGGTCTGGCCCAGGAAGGCGGGCAGACCTGCATCCAGGTGTTCTTCTTCCGCGCCGGCCAGAACTGGGGCAACCGTCCCTATTTCCCGCGGGCCGACAAGTCGCTGCCGGTGGCCGAGGTGCTGGGCTCGTTCCTGGCCCAATTCTATGACGACAAGCCCATTCCGCCCTTGATCCTGCTGTCGCACGAGATCGAGGAGACGGCGCTTCTCGAAGAGGCGCTCGCGACCCATGCCGGGCGCAAGGTCGAGATCGCGGTGCCGCA
Organism: Rhizobiales bacterium Y(2018); assembly: GCA_005502925.1. GTDB lineage: Bacteria > Pseudomonadota > Alphaproteobacteria > Rhizobiales > Aestuariivirgaceae > Taklimakanibacter. The sequence continues at coordinate 80,233 of SCPD01000010.1, forward strand.
GCGGGGCGAGAAGCGGGCGCTGGTCGAGCACGCCGTCACCAATGCGCGCGAGGCCATGGGCCGCAAGCTCGCCGAATCCTCCTCACAAGCGAAGCTCCTTGCCGGGGTGGCGCGTGTCTTCGGGCTCGCCGAGCCGCCAAGGCGCATCGAGGTCTATGACAACTCCCATATCCAGGGTGCGCAGGCGGTGGGCGGCATGATCGTGGCCGGCGCCGAAGGCTTCCTCAAATCGCAATATCGCAAGTTCAATATCCGGGCCGAGGACCTCACCCCGGGAGACGATTTCGGCATGATGCGCGAGGTGCTGACGCGGCGCTTTTCGCGGCTCCTCAAGGAACATGGTGAACGCGAGCCCGCCAATGAGACGGGCCCGGACCAGCCGCAAGCCTGGCCGGATCTGGTGCTCATCGACGGCGGACAGGGCCAGCTCAATGCGGCGCGCACCGTGCTGGCCGATCTCGGCATTGCCGATCTCTGTATCGCCGGCGTTGCCAAGGGACCCGACCGTGATGCCGGCCGGGAGCATTTCTACGTGCCGGACAAGCCGTCCTTCATGATCGAGGCGCGCGACCCGGTTCTTTACTATATCCAAAGGCTCCGGGACGAGGCGCACCGCTTCGCCATCGGCAGCCACCGGGCCAAGCGCGCCAAGGCGATTGCGCTAAACCCGCTCGATGAGATCGCCGGCATTGGCCCGACTCGCAAAAAAGCCTTATTACAGGCTTTTGGATCGGCCAAGGCGGTGGCGCGGGCCAGCCTTGCCGATTTGGCAAAGGTTGAAGGGGTGAATAACGCTCTGGCCCAGGCTATCTATGACCACTTCCACGAGGGCGCTTCATGAGCGACGCGGTGACCAAATTGGCCCAGAAAGAAAGCCAGCGCCATGCGCTGAGCCTGCCCAATTTGCTCACCTATGGCCGGCTCATCGCGGTGCCGGTGGTCGCGGGCCTCATCCTGTGGGGTGGCGATGCGGCGCGGTGGACGGCGCTCGCTCTCTTCATCGCGGCGGCCATTACCGATTTCTTCGACGGCTATCTGGCCAGGCGTTGGGGCCAGCAATCGGCGCTCGGCCGCATGCTCGACCCGATCGCCGACAAGGTGCTGGTGGCGGTGGTGCTCCTGGTGCTCACCACAGACCGGACCATCGATGACGCGCATATCTGGGCCGCCATCATCATCCTCACCCGCGAGGTGCTGGTGTCGGGTCTGCGCGAATTCCTGGCCGAGCTGCGCGTCTCGGTACCGGTCACCAAGGTCGCCAAATGGAAGACCACGGTGCAATTGATCTCCATCGGCTTCCTCATCGCCGGACCCGCCGGCGACAAGGTCGTGCCTTATGTCAGCGAGTTCGGCCTGTTCTGCCTGTGGATCGCCGCGGCGCTCACCCTCTATACAGGTTATGACTATTTCCGTGCCGGCATCGGCCATGTGATGGACGACAAGTGACGAAGATCCTCTATTTCGCCCGCATGCGTCAGATCATCGGCAAGGGGGAGGAGGAGATCGCTCTTCCGGCCGGGATCACGACCGTCAGCATGCTGATCGATTTTCTGAAAGCCCGCGACGAGGCCTATGCCTCGGCCTTCGCCGATCCGCGCATCATCCGCGCCGCCATCGATCAGGCGCATGCGCCCCTCGACGCGCCGATCACCGGAGCGCGCGAAATCGCCTTCTTCCCGCCGGTGACGGGCGGATAGGTCCTCGGAACTCCTTCGTCGCGCTGTCATTGACGGCCGGTCTTGCCGGCGTCGTACCACGGTCAATTGTCGCCAGGCAGGTGCTGATCCCGGTCCTCGTGTCGAAGCGGCACTGCATGCTCGATCAGACGCAATGAGATCGCTCGGGAGGCATCGAGATTCTCGATTGTGATCTCGCGTCGTCAAAAGCTGCCGTCCGACGATGGGTGTTATTCATTCGCAACATGATCCATCGCCATCTATGTATAAAAATTGAAACAATGGATTAGCGGGTATTTTAGCTCCGGATGCGAGGGTGGCCTCGCGGCATATACCATGGGCGGGCGATGAAATACCTCAGATCCAGAATATTCGTGGCATGTCTTGTAATGGGCGCAGCCGGCCCGTCATTGGCTTCATCTCTGGATGACTGCCGGAATGGCAATGCCTTTCTGGACAGGGACAATCAGTTCATCGCTTGCAATGAGGCCCTTAAGGCGACGGCGGATGCCAAGGAGAAAGCTCTCCTTTGGTTCAAGCGTGGCGAGGCGTTTTATTGGCGGCAACAGTACAGCGAGTCGCTTGCCGATCTGAACCTTGCCATTGACGCCGATCCGGGGCTCCGTGCGGCCTATATCCGGCGCGCGTGGGCCTATACCCAGCTCCAGCAATGGGAGGATGCGCGTCGCGACGTCGAGGCCGTGCTTGCCGAGGAGCCGGAGAATGCCCAGGCCCTTTTTGCGCTCGGATATATATTCTTGAGTGTCGACCCAAACCCGGAAAGGGCGCTCAAGGCCTTCCGGCAGGCCTTGGAGGCGGATCCGGAACTTCATCTCGCTCGGCTCAATATTGCGTACCAGCAGTATTTTTACCTGGGTGACGTCGAGGCGATGCTGAAGGAGTTCCAGACAATTCTGAGCCATGATGAAGCGAATCTGGACAAAGTCACATTCCAGATGCGTGAGAAGGGGGTCTTCTTCGCCGCTCATGTTCGACGTGAGAGGGCAAGGTATTTGATGCTTGCCGGCCGTGACGATGAGGCGCTGCTCGATGTCGACTGGCTCATTTCGCGCCATCCGACCATGGCGTCGGCTTATCTTCTGCGCGGCCAGATCCTGCGCAATAAAAAGGACATCATCGAGGCGGTCAAAGATTATGGACGAGCGATCGAGCTCGACCCCGGCAATGTTGATGCGAGACGGGAGAGAGGATGGTCTCTCCTCGGCATGGGACGATATGACGAAGCTCTAGCCGATGCCACCGAGATTATTGGAGGCTTCCGGGCGCAAGGCGAGGGATATCGGTTGCGCGCCGCGATCGCCAAGCGACAGGGAGATCGCAGGCAAGCCTTGCAGGATTATGAGGAGGCGTTTCGAAACGATCCCCGGTTCCTTCGTATCATGCAAGAGCGGCTTGCCGGCCTCGGCTATCTCTCCCGGCACTACAGCACCGCCTACAGCGGGGAGACGCGCAACGGCATGATGGCCTGTATTATAGATCCGGAGTGTTAGAGATCATGACGAGGCGAGTTCTGACTTTTGGTGCTTGCTTGTTGGCGAGCCTGGTTACCGCCGGCGCGGCCTCATTCGCTTCCGACCTGGAGCAATGTGAGTTGGTAAAGGGTGATGCGCAACAGCGCTTTGAGGCTTGCGACAGGGTTCGGCAAGGCGCTTCGTATTCGCAGCGTGAACATGCCCGTGCCTTGCTGCAGCTCGCCCGCATCGTGCAATGGACACAAGGTGGAATGGAGCGGGCGATCGGTTATCTTGATACGGCGATGGTCACCGATCCGACTTTCGCGCCGGCAATAATCGCGCGGGCGGAATGGCTGGTGCTCTATGACAAGGGCCATGAGGCGATCGCCCTCCTGCGGCCGGCGCTCGCAAGCAGCCCGCGCGACATCGATCTTCTGGTGATGACTGGGCGGGCCTACGCAAAGGCCAGGCTGTTCGATCAGGCCTTGGGCTCCTTCGCGGAGGCCTTAAAAATCGACCCCGATCACGTGAACGCGCTGTTCGAGGCCGGACTGGTGCATGAAATGTCGGGTGACATCGGACGTGCCGCCGCGTCCTATGAGAAGGCCGGGGCCAAATATGATCCCTTTGCCGTTTCGGTAAGCGGGCATGGGATTGAACATCCCTATTTCAGGGCAGCGGAGGCTTACGACCAACTCGGCCGGACTGCCAAAGCCCTGGCCCTGATGACCATCGTCATCGATCAGGCTGAAGGGCGGCGGCCGCCGCCGCTGGGGGCGTTCGAGCGACGCGCCGCCTATCATGAGACGCTGGGCTTGAACAGCGAAGCCGTCGACGATCTCACATCAGCCTTGCGTTTCGCCATGCCGCACGAGCATGCGAATCTCCTGCTGAAGCGAGCGATCCTCTATGAAAAGGGCGGCAAGCGCGCCGAAGCGGAGGCGGATTTCGACAAGGCGATGCGGAATGGCGATCTCAGAACCGTGCTGCGACTGCAAGTGTATCTGCGCAATCAAGGGTATGAGGAAATCGAGATCAACGGAGTGGCCGGTCCCGATCTGCTGAAGTCGATCGCCGCCTGTCTGATGGCAGCGCCATGCAAGGCCGGGTTCGGGCAGCCGATCTGACTCTCAATCAGATCCTCCTGGCGAGGACAAGGACCGTATGGAACGGAAACGCGCGCGGGGGGTAAGTCCGCGCGCGATCCATGCCAGAAAATGTGAATACGCTCAGGCCGCCTTCTTCTTCGGCTGCACTTCGTTGAGATAGTCGGCGCGCAGCGTCCGGGTCAGGTCGCCGACGCTGAACTTGTAGGGGCCGATCTCGCCGACCGGGGTCACTTCGGCGGCGGTGCCGACGATGAAACACTGCTCGAAGCCCGCAAGCTCCTCCGGCATGATGGCGCGCTCGATCACCTTGAGCTGACGCTTCTGAGCGAGGCCGATGACGGTGCGCCGCGTGATGCCATCGAGGAAGCAGTCCGGCGTCGGCGTGTGGATCTCGCCATTCTTCACGAAGAAGATATTGGCGCCGGTGCATTCGGCGACCCGGCCACGCCAGTCGAGCATCATCGCATCGGCATAACCTTTGCGCTCGGCCTTATGCTTGGAGATGGTGCAGATCATATAGAGGCCGACAGCCTTGGCCTTGGACGGCGCGGTCATCGGGTCGGGACGGCGGAATTCCGCAATGTCGAGACGGATGCCCTTTTCGAGCTGCGTCGGATCGAAATAGGACGGCCACTGCCAGATGGCGATGGCGACATTGATCTTGGTGTTCTGGGCGGCGACGCCCATCATTTCCGAGCCGCGCCAGACGATCGGGCGGACATAGGCATCAACGAAGCCCTGACGTTTCAAGGTTTCCCGGGTGGCGGCGTCGATCTCGGCGACGGTGAAGGGGATCTGCATGTCGAGCATCTCGGCCGAGTCGAAAAGGCGCTGCGTGTGCTCGGTAAGCTTGAAGACCTCGCCGCCATAAGCACGCTCGCCCTCGAAGACGCCGCTGCCATAATGCAGGCCGTGGGTGAGAACATGGACCTTGGCGTCCTTCCAAGGCACGAATTCGCCATTCATCCAGATGACGCCTTCGCGCTGGTCAAAAGGAACGATCGACATGGCAGCTACTCCCATCTATCCGGCTGCTCGGCATTTTTGCACGCAGCCTCGGTTCGGCCTATATGTCATCACGGCTGTCCGAATATTCGGCCCTGATGACGCAACAAGGTTTCTTGCGATTGTGATGTCTTGTAACAAACTTCGGAAAATACGTCAATATGGCTGACATAATTTCTGAGCGCGATGTGGGCGACGAGGAAATCGTCAGCCTGATCGAGCTTCTATTCTTCGCCTATCGCGATTTCACCAGCGATCCCGATGCGATACTGGAGGAATGGGGATTTGGGCGGGCGCATCATCGCGTCGTGCATTTTGTCGGTCGCAACCCTGGCATGACGGTGGCGCAGCTCTTGGGCATCCTCGGCATCACCAAGCAGAGCCTCGGTCGCGTGCTGCGCGATCTCATCGAGAAGGATCTCGTCTTCCAGCGGCCGGGCGATACCGACCGGCGGCAGCGGCTTCTGTTTCTCACCCAGGAGGGTGAGGCCCTGCGCCTCAAGCTGATGGCGCCGCAGGCCGAGCGGATCATCCGCGCGCTCAGCGAGGCGGGGGAAGAGGCCGAGCCCAATTATCGGAAGGTGCTCTATCACCTGATCAACCCTGAGAACCGCCGCTCAGTGAGCGAATGGCTCACCAGCCGCACCACACAGGCCAAGCAGGAATGAGCGAGGAGAAGCCGCATATCCTGGTGATCGACGACGATCGCCGTATCCGCGAGCTGCTGCAGTCCTATCTGGCGGAGAATGGCTTCCGCGTCAGCGTGGCGGCGACGGCAGCGGTGGCGCGCGAGAAGATGCGCGGCCTGGCATTCGATCTCCTCATCCTCGATGTGATGATGCCGGGCGAGAGCGGAACCGCCCTGGCGCAATCGCTGCGCGGCGCCAGGGAGCGCATTCCAATCCTCATGCTTTCGGCGCTGTCCGAGATCGAGGATCGCATCAATGGCCTGATGGCAGGCAGTGACGATTATCTGCCGAAACCGTTCGAGCCGCGCGAGCTCTTGCTCAGGGTGCAGAATCTGCTGCGCCGTTCCGCGCCACCGTCCGACCAGCGGGTCGATGTCCGCTTCGGCGCCTGCCAGTTCAACCTGACGCGCGGCGAGCTCCGACGCAATGGCGAGCTCGTCAAGCTGACGACGCGTGAGCGTGAGCTGCTGCGGCTGTTCGTGCAGAATGCCGGCCAGCCGATTACCCGCATGGAACTCTCGCCCGACGGGGCCGAGGACAATGCGCGTACCGTCGATGTCCAGATCAACCGTCTGCGCCAGAAAATCGAGGAAGATCCGTCCAATCCAGTTTATCTGCAAACCGTGCGCGGGGCGGGCTATACTCTGCATATCGATTAGCAGGATAAATGCATGAGCGCCGTCACTGAGACCGACCCCAAGATCGAGCGACCGACGCTCTATTGGCGTTTCAACCGGTTTCTCGAGCGTTATCTGCCGGCCGGACTCTATCAGCGCTCGCTCCTCATTGTTGTCGCGCCGATCGTCCTCTTGCAGAGCATCATGGTGGGCATCATCCTCGACCGCCATTGGGACAATGTGACGAGGGTGCTCGCCCGTTCGCTGGCGCGCGATATCTCACTGGTCATCGAGCTCTATGGCAAGACGGAGAAGTCGCCTGCGGCGGTCGCCGGCTTCACCGAGATGGTCAACAAGCGCCTGCGCCTGCGGCTCGAGATCGAGAACAACGCATCATTGCCGCCACCGAAGCCGGCGCCCTGGCTGTCGATCGTCGATACGCGCCTCAGCCGTTATCTCGATCATGAGGGCCTGCCGGCCTGGATCGACAGCACCAGCTATCCGGGCTACGTCGAAATCCGCGTCGAGCCCGAGAAGGGAACCGTCTTCCGGTTCCTGCCCAATGACGAGCGGGCCTTTGCGGCCAACACCAACTCGCTGCTGATGTGGATGCTGGTCTCCTCGCTCGTCCTGCTCGCCATCGCCATCGTCTTCATGCGCAAGCAGATCAAGCCCATACTCGAACTCGCCCATGCGGCGCGGAGCTTCGGCCTCGGCCATGATGTCAGCCATTTCGTGCCGCGCGGCGCCACGGAAGTGCGTCAGGCGGCGCAAGCTTTCCTCAATATGAAGGACCGCATCGAGCGCCATGTCGAGCAGCGCACGGCGATGCTGGCAGGGGTGAGCCACGATCTGCGCACCATCCTCACGCGCTTCAAGCTCGAACTCGCCTTTCTCGGTGACGATGCCAAGGTGAAGGCACTCAAGGGCGATGTCGAGGAAATGCAGACGATGCTCGAAGCCTATATGAACTTCGCCCGCGGCGCCGGCGGCGAGAAGGCCGAGCCCAGTGATATCGCGCAGATGGTCGCTGGCGCTGTGAAAAGCGGCGCCCGACCGCATTCGCAGGTGAAGGTCGACGTGTCTCCTGATCTCGTCGCCAAGGTCAAGCCCAATGCGTTTAGACGCCTAGTGCTCAACCTGATCGCCAATGCGGCGCGCTTCGGCCAGGAGATTGCCGTCAAGGCCAGGGTGAAGGGCAGCCGGCTCTACATCACCGTCGATGACAGCGGGCCAGGCATTCCGGCCAATATGCGCGAGGACGTGTTCCGGCCGTTCTTCCGGCTCGACGAGGCGCGCAATCAGGACGAGCCGGGAACCGGTCTGGGCCTCTCGATCGCCCGCGACATCGCCCGCTCGCATGGCGGCGACATCACGCTCGAGGACAGCCCGCTCGGGGGCCTCAGAGCGGTAGTGAAGATTCCAGTCTGATCAGACTGGAATTTTGCGCTGGACCATCACCTTGCCGTCGAAGGCGAAAACCAGTTCGCCGTTCTGGTTGAAGCCTTCGCTGTGCTTGGTGGCAAGGCCCCAGCGCGGTCGTGACACCATCTCGCGCTTGGCGGTGATCTCCATCCAATAGGTGACCGTGTCGCCCGGATAGACCGGCTTGATCCATTTGAGATTGGTGACACCGGGCGAGGGACCGTGCTCGGGTAGCACGTCGCCCTGTGCGAGCCGCGCTTTGCGGGCAGTGTCGTCGGCCTCGACATAGCAGCGCATCCAGCCGGAGGCGGTGTGCCAGCCGGAAGCGGCCAGACGGCCGAAATGACTCTCCGCCGCCGCGTCGTCGTCGATATGAAAGACCTGCGGATCATAGGCGCGGGCGAAGCGTAAGACCGCCTCACGGGTAAAATGATAGGAGCCGAGCCGCCATTTCTGGCCGATCTCCGATTCTTCGTAATAAAGCCCCATCATGGCGCGCGCACCTTGATCAGATTGACGCCGGTCATGTCGACCTTCGCCTCGCCTTGCGTTGAGAGCGCTTCCCAGCGCATGGTGACGAGCCCCATTTCCGGGCGGCTCTTGGACTGGCGCTTGGCCAGCACGGTCATCCGTCCGCGCAAGGTCTCTCCCGCATAAACGGGCTTCAGCCATTTGATTTCGTCGAGGCCGGGCGAACCCATGCCGGCGGTGCGGGCGAGATAGCCGTCGACCATCATGCGCATGAGCATGCCGCAACTATGCCAGCCTGAGGCCGAAAGCCCTCCGAGGACAGAGGATTTGGCCCTCTCCTCGTCGAGATGGAAGAACTGCGGGTCGAATTCACGAGCGAAGGATTTGACCTCGTCGGCCTTCACATCATAGGTGCCGAGATCCCAACTCTCTCCGACGGTGAAGTCCTCAAAGTGGAGAAGATCGGACATTGCTTCCGCCTCAATTCGCGAAGCGGAAATGCAGAACGTCGCCGTCCTGCACGACATATTCCTTGCCCTCGAGACGGAGCTTGCCAGCATCGCGGGCGCCGGCCTCGCCATTGAGGCCGACATAATCGTCATAGGCGATGGTTTCGGAGCGGATGAAGCCCTTCTCGAAATCGGTGTGGATGACGCCGGCGGCCTGCGGCGCGCGGGTGCCCTTGGTGATAGTCCAGGCGCGCGCCTCCTTGGGGCCGACGGTGAAATAGGTCACGAGATGGAGAAGCTCGTAGCCGGCGCGGATCACCCGGTTGAGGCCAGGTTCGGCGAGGCCGATCGTGTCGAGATAGTCCTTCTGCTCGGCGAGCGGGAGGATCGCGATCTCGCTTTCGATCTTGGCCGACACGACGACGGCCTCGGCGCCTTCTTCCTTGGCGCGGACCATGACCTTGGCCGAAAATTCATTGCCCTGGTCGGCGGAGGCTTCCTCGACATTACAGACGTAGAGCACAGGCTTCGAGCTCAGGAGGCCCAGCATCTGGAAGGTCTTTTCCTCTTCGGGCTTGCGCTCGACGAGACGGGCGGGCTTGCCTTCCTGCAGCAGCACGAGGGCACGCTTGACGAGGTCGTATTGCTCCTTGGCTTCCTTGTCGGCGCCGCGCAGCTTCTTCTCGAGATTGACGGCGCGCTTCTCCAGGCTGTCGAGATCGGCCAGCATCAGTTCGGTCTCGATCGTTTCGATGTCGCGGATCGGATCGACGCCGCCTTCGACATGGGTGACGTCGCCGTCCTCGAAGCAGCGCACCACATGGGCGATGGCATCGACCTCGCGGATATTGGCGAGGAACTGATTGCCGAGGCCTTCACCCTTGGAAGCGCCACGCACCAGGCCGGCGATGTCAACGAAGGTCAGCCGCGTCGGAATGATCTGGGCGCTCTTGCCGATCGACGCCAGACGATCGAGGCGCGGATCGGGGACGCCGACATCACCGACATTGGGCTCGATGGTGCAGAAGGGATAATTCGCCGCCTGCGCCGCCGCCGTCTGAGTGAGGGCATTGAATAAGGTCGACTTGCCGACATTCGGCAATCCGACAATGCCGCATTTGAAACCCATTACTCCGTCTCCTTCTTGCCCGGCTTCGGTTTCTCCGGCTCGGGGGTGAGTGCCAGATGCACCCTGTTCTGAAAAGTCGCGAAATCACGCTTGGCGAGCAGGTCGGCATTGTCGGCAAGCGTGTCCATCAGAGGATCGAGCCACTGTTTGTCGGCCTTGCTGAAATCGCCCAGCACATGGATATGCGCCATGCCTTTGACGTCGAGCTTGCCGACGCCCAGGCGCACGCGGTGATAGTCATTGCCGATATGCGCGTCGATCGAGCGGATGCCATTATTGCCGGCGCTGCCGCCGCCGGTCTTCACCCGGACCTTGGCGGGGGGCAGGTCGATTTCGTCATGCAAGACCACGACATCGGCGGGTGCCAGATTGTAAAAGCGCATCGCCTCGCCGACGGCGCGGCCAGATTCATTCATGTAGGTGAGGGGCTTGAGGGCGAGGATGCGTTCGCCGGCGAGCATGCCTTCGGCGGTCTCGCCCTGGAAGCGCTTGCGCCAAGCGCCGAAACCATGGCGGCGGACTATCTCGTCCACCGCCATGAAACCTATGTTGTGCCGGTTGCCGGCATATTTCGACCCGGGATTGCCGAGGCCCACGAGAAGAAGCATCGCGCCCTCCTGAAACTTCCCGCGCCTCGCGACGCAGGAAGCGAAGGGTTACTTCTTCTTGTCGCCGGCCTTGGCGGCCGGTGCAGCAGCCGCGGCCTTGCCGGCCGGAGCGGCGCCAGCCTTGGCGTCCTTGCCAGCGGCGGGAGCGGCACCCGGAGCGGCGGGAGGCGCCTTCTGGGCGGTCGCTGGAACTTCCGCGGCCGGTGCTTCGGCAGCGGCGGCTTCCTCTTCCTTGAGGCCGGCCGGAGCGGCGATCGTCGCGATGGTGAAGTCACGCTCGCGGATGGCCGGGGTCACGTTCTCGGGCAGCTTCACCGCCGAGATGTGGATCGACTGGCCGATCTCGAGGCCGGTGAGGTCGATCAGGATCTCGTCCGGAATGAAGTCGGCCGGGCAGTAGAGATCGATCTCGTGGCGGACGATGTTCAGCACGCCGCCCTTCTTGATGCCGGGCGAGTCGAGGTGGTTCTTGAAGTGGACCGGGACTTCGACATGGATGCGGGCACCCTTGCCGAGACGCAGGAAGTCCACATGACTGATGAAGTCGCGCACCGGCTCGAACTGGATGTCGCGCGGGATGGCGCGCACCACGGTTCCGTCGACTTCGAGGTCGACGAGGGTCGACATGAAGCGGCCGGTATTCACATGGGGCTGGAGTTCGTTATAGGCGAAAGAGATATTCTGGGGCTCCTTCTTGTCGCCATAAACGACGCCGGGGACACGACCTTCGCGGCGCACTGCTCGGGCGGCCCCCTTGCCGGCCCCGCCACGCGCCGTGGCCTGAAGCTTAATGATCTTGGACATTCTACTCTCCGATTGGATATGGATTGCGCGAACCTTCCTCCAGGGGTGACCGGCGTCCGCGCGCGGGCGGATATACAGATTTACCCCTCGGGACGCAACCCGTGGCGTTAATAGGATTAATATCCTTGGCCGAGGCTGGCGATGGCTAGCCGATGGGCCCGGTCCGCGTCGACATTGCCGCCACTGCCGATGGCCACGAGGGGCGCCTTTCCGCCGGCCGGCTCTTCAAATGCCAGGGCGGCTGCCAGCGCAACCGCGCCCGCGGGCTCGAGCCAGAGGCGGCCATGGACCAAGGCGAGGCGCATGGCTTCGGCGATCTGGGCCTCGTTGACGCTAACGATAGAGTCGACGTGGCGCTGGATCAGCGGAAAGGTAAGGTCGCCCAGCATCTGGACCTTGATGGCGTCGGCGCTGCTGGCGCTGGGGCCGGGGAGGGCGATCCGCCGGCCCGCCGCAAAGGATTGCTGCGCGTCATTTTCGAGCTCCGGCTCGACACCGATGACGCGGATCCCAGGCTTGAGCTGCTTGAGGGCCGCGGCGACTCCGGAAATCAGCCCGCCGCCGCCAATCGGCACGAAGACCGCCGCCATGTCGGCAAGCTGCTGGATCAATTCGACGGCGATCGTGCCCTGGCCGGTGATCACTTGCGCATCGTCATAGGGCGGCACAAGCCTGAAGCTCCGCTCCTGCGCGATCTGCTCGGCGAGTGCGCGCCGCGCCGCCGAGGTGGGCTCCGCCATCACGATCTCGGCGCCGAAGCCGCGCGTCGCGGCAATCTTGGGTTCGGGCGCGTCGGGCGACATGACGATCACCGCCCGGGTGCCGAAGCGGCGCGCCGCCATGGCGACGGCCTGGGCATGATTGCCGGTCGAATAGGCGATGACGCCACGCCGCCGCTCGTCTTCCGAAAGCGAGCCCAGCACGTGGAGGGCGCCGCGGATCTTGAACGAGCCGGTCGGCTGCAGCGCTTCCGCCTTGATGATGATCGATTGGCCGGAAGGCGATAGCATCCGGTCGAGCTCGATCACGGGCGAGGGGCGCAGATGCTGGCCGAGTAGTTGATGCGCGCGCAGGAAATCCGTGGCGGCGATGTCGACGGTCATCGTGCTCAGTCGAAGAGGCTCGACACCGACTCTTCGCGCGCGGTGCGCCCGATCGCCTCGCCGATCAAAGGCGCGATCGAGATCACGCGGATATTGCGGGCAACCTTCACGGCCTCGGTCGGCTGGATCGAGTCGGTGATGACCAGCGATTTGAGCTTGGACGAGGTGACGCGCGCCACTGCGCCTCCCGACAGAACGCCATGGGTGATGTAGGCAGCGACGTCTTTCGCACCCTGCGCCAAGAGCGCATCGGCGGCGTTGCACAACGTGCCGCCCGAATCGACGATGTCGTCGATCAAAATGCAGGAATGGCCTTTGACGTCGCCGATGATGTTCATGACCTCGGATTCGCCCGGACGGTCGCGGCGCTTGTCGACGATGGCGAGTGGTGTGCCGATGCGCTTGGCGAGTGCGCGCGCGCGGACCACGCCGCCGACGTCGGGCGATACCACCACGGTGTTGCGCAGGTCGTAGTGATCCTTGATGTCGCGCACCAGAACCGGGCCAGCGAAAAGATTGTCGGTCGGGATGTCGAAGAAGCCCTGGATCTGGCCGGCATGGAGATCGAGGGTGAGGACGCGGTCGGCGCCGGCATGGGTGATGAGATTGGCGACGAGCTTGGCCGAGATCGGCGTGCGCGGACTGGATTTCCGGTCCTGGCGGGCATAGCCGAAATAGGGGATGACGGCCGTGATGCGGTGGGCGGATGAACGACGCAGCGCATCGGTGATGATGAGCAGCTCCATCAGATGGTCGTTGGCCGGGAAGGATGTCGACTGGACGACGAACACGTCCTGGCCGCGCACATTCTCCTGGATCTCGACGAAGATCTCCATGTCGGCGAAACGCTTCACCACCGCCTTCGCCTGCGGCAGGTTGAGGTAAGAGGAAATGGCTTCGGCGAGCGGCCGATTGCTGTTTCCGCTGATGATCTTCATGAAGGGCCGGCCCTCGTTGGCGGGAAGTGCTGTGCGGGCTCTATATCAACAGGGCGGCGATCACGCAAAGGGCCGCGCATGTATTTTCCTTAACAGTCCACAGGAGCCTCGAAGGGCTTGAAATATAGCGCGATCAGGAAAAGTGGGCGCCGGTTTTCCGCCCGATCGCGCGCTAAATATAAGATTTCGATCACGTTTATCACTTCAGGTCGAACCGACCTGAAGTGATCGTGATCTAGCATGATTCCCGCCCGGTCAGCGGTATTTGGTCACCAGGTCGGAGATTCCGCGTGCCGCCGCCTGGGCGGCGAAAAGGGCATTGTTGCCAAAGCCCGCCTCGAGAGAACCCGACGGAATGTTATTCGCCTGCCTTATGGTGCCCAGCGTCTTGCCGTCATGCGTCTTGACCTCCCAGGCCAGCGCCACTTTCTGGTTCGGCCCCTCCGCCGGGCCGAGCTCGACATTGCCGGCAATAGTCAACGCGTCGTCGCGCGGCTTGGACAAAACCGGCCAGCCGGCATCCTGCAAGGTCTGGCGCATGGCCGCGGTAAGATCGGAATTGCCGCTGCCAGGCGCTCCCTTGACGGGAATGACGGCAACCGCGGTGATCTCCTTGCGATTCGAGACATCGGTCTTGATCGGCTTCGCCGAGGCGGCGACCACCTGATCCTCCGCCGGCTCGACCTCCTGGGTCTCCGCCAGGGCCAGCTCCTTTTCGGACAAAGGCGGGGGTGCCGCGCCGTCGGGAGCCGGTACCGGCGTCGCCTCGGCAACCGCGACGGTGGGCTGGGGCGGCGGCTGCATCGGCCCGTTGAGGGTCTCGTAGTCGATGTCCTTGTCGGCATCGGGGCCGGCGCGGGCATAGGACTCGAGCGGCGGCGGCAGGCCGCCCACTTCGGTCGCATAGCCGAGCTGCGACAGGCGGCTCGACAGGCTTTCCGCCGTATAGGCGGCGACTCGCTGGAGCACCGCCGGGGTAACCTGCGCCCAGGGATCACCTCCCGGCAGGCCCGGGGCCACTTCCTCGGCTGAAATTGTGTGCAGGACGACGCCATTCGGGTCGGTCAGGGTCCAATTGTAACCGAGCCGCACCGCCGCCGTGTCCGGAATAATGTGGAAATTGCCTCTGAGCGATAAGGTGCTGGCATCGAGGCGGCCATCGATAACGGCCATGTCGCGCTTGCCGGCCGAAATGGCGAGCGCGTCCTTCAATTGCGGCAACTTCGTCGCCGGAAGACCGGTAACCTCGACCAGCGCGATCGGTGGAACGGTCTTGCCACTCGGGCCTGGCGTACCTCCCGATTTGGCGAAAGGCTGCGAGCCGCCGCCGCCACAGCCGGCCAGGGCCACGAGGCAGAACGCCAGCAGCGCCCAGAGAACCCCCTGTCGCAAGGGGCGCAAGCTTATGGTGCGATCATCACCCATGGGATCAGCGCAGGATCATCCCCAATGGATATTTGGACAAGGGCTCAAGCTTAGCATGCCCGATGATATAAGTCCTGCCCAGGCTAAAAGCATGGCCGCTGTCGCTGTCCATCAGAATCATGTGCAAAAAGAAGACCTGGTTGGGCGCGAGCTTCGTCTGATTGCCGTTGAAGAACATCGGATAATCCATCCAGCTCGGCGTGAATTTGGCACCCAGAGCATAACCGCAAGCATTGTAGCGGTGCGCCTTCATGCCATGCTCGTCCATCACCCGCGCATGCGCATCGAAGACATCGCCGGCTTCATTGCCGGGACGCAGCGCCTTCTCGCAAGCGGCGAGCGCCGCGCGGCAGGCCTCGTCCATCTTCTCGTGCGTCTTGCTCGGCTTGCCGATGATGACGGTGCGCATCAAGGCCGCGTGGTAGTGCCGGTAGACACCGGCGAATTCGAGGGTGAGCTGATCACGCCTCGACAATTTGCGGCGGCCGGCCTTGTAGCGGCTGAG
Organism: Rhizobiales bacterium Y(2018); assembly: GCA_005502925.1. Lineage (GTDB taxonomy): Bacteria > Pseudomonadota > Alphaproteobacteria > Rhizobiales > Aestuariivirgaceae > Taklimakanibacter. The sequence continues at coordinate 95,661 of SCPD01000010.1, forward strand.
CAGCGCGTCGGGGCCTGATCCGATGATGAATTCATTTGCCGGATAGTCGCCACCGCCGGCGAAGACCGCCGCCTGCTGGGCGGCGAGGATGCGTCCTTCATCCGCACCGGCACGCGTCTCCGCGACGCCGGCCTCGAGCGCCAGATCGGCGAGCTTGCCGGCCTTGCGCACATAGCGCAGTTCGGCTTCGGATTTCACTAAGCGGATGCGGTCGACGAGATTGGTCGCTTCGGTAAGCGTGCAGAAGCCTTTGAGCGCCGCTTCCACCGCCTTGCCATTGAAATGCGTGAGGCCATAGGAGTTCGTCTCGATGCCGAGCCGCTTGCCCTTGACGCCGAGGCTCTTGAGCATGTCGCGCAATTGCGCCGCCGGTTTGGCGCCGGCCTGGTCCGTCCAGATGCGGATGTCTTCGATGATCGAAGTGTGCCGCGCCTGACGCAAATCAGGTGTGCGGGTCAGCAGCGCAAGTTTTCCATCCGCGCCGAGATAAAGGCATTGGAAGAAGCAGAAGCCGAATGTGTCGTAGCCCGTAAGATAATACATGCTCTCCTGCTGGAACATCAGCAGGCCGTCGAGGCCTTGGGCCTCCAGCGCACGCCGCGCTTTGGCGATGCGTGTCTTGTATTCCTTCTTCTCGAAATGAAGAGCCATGTTGCTATTCCGCGTTGAGCACGATGGCCGAAATCTGCCGGCCGTAATCCTTCTCACGGCGGTGCGTGGCACGCCGGAAGCTGTAGAAGCGGTTCTCGTCCGAATAGGTGCAGAGGTTGAGATTGACGACCTTGCCGACACCTGAGCCCGTCATGCGGCGGGCGAGATAGCCAGGCAGGTCGAACATGTGATGGCCCGCTTGCTTCGACGCTGTGAAGAAATCGGCGTTGTCCGCGTCCTGGGCGAGGAACGGGGCCGGAAATTCCGGGCCGACTTCGTAAGCGGGTTGTGAGATCGTCGGACCGATGACCGCATTGATGTGCTCGCGCCTGGCGCCGAGCTTCTCCATCGCGGCGACAGTGGCGTCGCTTACGCCGGCAAGCGCACCTTTCCAGCCGGCATGGGCGGCGCCGATGACGCCGGCCTCCATGTCGGCGAAGAGGAGAGGGGCACAATCGGCGGTGAGCACCGCGATGGCGAGGCCAGGCTTTGCCGTGACGATGGCATCACCTTTGGGCGGGGCGAGCGGATCCCAGGTCGCATCGGCGACGATCACATCAGGACTGTGCCATTGCCATACGGTGAGGAGGTGGCTGCCCGGAACACCGAGCGCCTCGCCGGCGGTGGCGCGGTTCTTCGCGACCGTTGGTTTGTCGTCGCCTGAGCCGAAACCGCAATTGAGCGAGGCGAAGAGGCCATCCGAATGGCCGCCCTCGCGGGTAAAGAAACCATGGCGCAGTGCTGTTGAGGATTTGAGGTCGGAAGCTTCGATCATGGCGAACCAAAGGGATAAGGCGTGGGAAGCCCGGGCGAAGTGGCCGCCAAGACCTTGAACAAGTTACCCATTTGATTTTCCCCGGCAAGCCGTTCGACGGCGCGCCCGATAACGTTGCGTTCTGCGAGCTTGGCCTTCTGGGTGAGCAGGGCGGCGCGCGCTTCCAGTCCCATGCTCAGCAGGAATTGCCGCTGGGTGATGGAGCCAAGGGGCAGGGCGCCGCCTTGCCTGAGGGCATTGCCCAGGCTTTCGAAGTCGACATGGGAGGTCAGATCGGCCTCACCCGGGCGGTCGAGAATGCTGCAGAATTTGTGCCGGCGGACCGCTTGCAGCGTGTCGCCGAGGGCTGAGGCGGCGTGGCCATAATCGATGATGAGGGCGACCCCTGGGCTTGCCGCGAGGCGGCTGCCCAGCTCGCGTGCGATGCCGTCCCGCAAAGGGGCCGACTCCAGAATATCGCCGTCGGCGCCGGGAGGCTGATCGAGATGCTGCGCCGAGAGGCCGATCACCAGCCGATCATCAGCGCCGAGGCCGATGCGGCGCTCCATCCATTGGCCATTGCGCGATTCGAACTGGCGGATGGGCAGCGCGTCGAAGAATTCGTTGGCAATGACGATCGAGGGTCCGTCAGGGAGTGTAGCGAGGCTGTCATGCCAGGTGACATTCTGTCCGAGCTTTGCGGCCTGAAGCTTGCGCAAGGCCGGACTGGTTTCGACGAGATGGATGTGGGCGCCGTCGCGGAAACCGGGCATCACGCGGCTGGCGCGCAGCATGTCGCTCATCAGCGTGCCGCGGCCGGGACCAAGCTCGATCAGATGGAATTCACCCGGCGCGCCCAGCGCCTGGAACGCCGCGGCACACCAGATGCCGATGAGCTCGCCGAAGATCTGTGAAATCTCGGGCGCGGTGATGAAGTCGCCCTCAGACCCGAAAGGATCGCGCGACATGTAATAGCCGTGGACCGGATGGCCGAGGCAGAGCGCCATATAGCGATCGAGCGGCATCGGTCCGTCCTCGCGGATCATCGTGATGATGATCTGTTCGAGGGCTGTCGGCTTTATCATGTGTGGCGCGAGCGCATCAGCAGCCAGATGCCGATGGCGACCAGCGGCAGCGACAGGATCATGCCCATGGTGATGAAGCCGAAGAAATAGCCGAGTTGCGCGTCGGGCTCACGGAAGAATTCCACGATGATGCGTGACAGGCCGTAGCCCAGCGCGAAAAGGCCGGAGGCGCGGCCGGGATGGCTAAGGGCCTGGAAGCGATGGGTGGCGATGCGGATGATGACGAACAGCACGAGGCCTTCGAGGAGGCCCTCGTAAAGCTGACTCGGATGGCGCGGGATCTGCTGCGGGTCGTTGGGGAAGATCATTGCCCAGGGCACATCGCCGGCCCGGCCATAAAGCTCGCCATTGATGAAATTGGCGAGGCGCCCGAGACCCAAGCCGACGGGCGTCGCGGCGGCGCCGAGATCGAGCAGGCGGTCGAGCGTCATGCCATGCCGTCTGCCATAGATAAGCAACGCCACGACGACACCGAGGAAGCCGCCGTGGAAGGACATGCCACCTTCCCACATGCGGAAGATGTCGAGCGGATTGGCGAGAAAATGCACGGGATTGTAGAACAGGACATAACCCAGCCGCCCGCCCAGGATGACACCGAGGGCGATCCAGATGAATAGATCGTCGACCTGCGCCGGCGTAGCGGTCGGCTTGCGGTCACCCCACAGAGCCGGGGTGGCAACCAGGCGCTTGGCGTACCAGATGGCGAAGAGGAGGCCAGCAATATAGGCCAGCGCGTACCAGCGTACCGCAAAAGGGCCAATGGAGAAGGCGACAGGGTCGATATTCGGGAATTCGATCATGGCGGGGCAAACTGGGCGCAAGGCCCTGATTGGTCAAGGCACCCTTGAATTGCGCCCCGCTCACACTTAATTGAAAGGGCAATAGGAGCGTGACCCATGACCACGACATCGTCCCGGTTTTTTGATGAACTCGCCAAGCTCGCGACCAATGCGGCCGGCGCCGCACAGGGCGTCAGGCGCGAAATCGACACGCTGGTGAAGGCGCAGGTCGAGCGTGTGCTCAATGACGTAGGCGTCGTGAAGCGCGAGGATTTCGAGGTCGTGCGCGAGATGGCGCAGAAGGCTCGCGAGGAGAATGACCGCCTGCATGAGCGCATCGCGGTGCTCGAAGCCCGGCTCGGCATTGTCCCGCCGGCGGCCCCCGCGAGCGAAAAGCCCGGCGAAGGCCCGGCCGCGACTCACTAAATAGCCCGCCTGTCTGTAAAATCCGCTGTGGAGGAATCACCTCCATGGTTAATGCTGTCTTGATGCGACTCAAACGCTTGGGCACGGTCTCCCCGGGATTGACGAATTGATTCGTCACTGGGAACAATTGAATGGCGAGCCTGCAATCGCTCTTGAGAGAAACGTCCAACCCGCTTGATCGCGTCGAGCATATCGCGCATGGGCATGAATGGTTCATCGACCGGTCGGCGGAAGACGAAGTGAATATGATCGTCGCCGCCACGTGGGGCGACATGAGCATTTCGATCCACTGGCGCGAGGATTTCGAGAGCCTCCACATTGCCTGCAGCTACGATTTCAAAGTGCCGCCGGCGCGGCGTGAGGAAATCGGTCGGCTGCTCAACCTGGTCAATGAGCAGCTCTATTTCGGACATTTCGACATCTGGCGCCAGGACGGCACGGTGCTGTTGCGCAACAGCCTCATGCTGGCGGGCGGCGCCCGCGTCACCGACGCCCAGTGCGAGGCTCTGATCCGCGTCTCGATCGAGACCTGCGAGCGCTATTTCCCGTCGCTGCAGTTCGTCGTCTGGGCCGGCAAGAGCGCCGAGGAGGCGCTGGAGTCGAGCCTGCTCGATACAATGGGTGAGGCATGAGCATTTCCCTTTCCGGTACCTTGGTGCTTGTCGGCTGCGGCAAGATGGGCGGTGCCATGCTGGAAGGCTGGCTCAAGAGCGGTGTCAGGCCCGAGCAGGTGGTGGCGCTCGACCCTTCGCCGCCGCCCGAAATCCTGGCGCTCCTGCAGCAGCATCATATCCGGCACAATCCCGCCGTCGCGACCATCACGGACGCCGAAGTCGTGCTCGTCGCGGTCAAGCCGCAAGTGATGGAAGACGTGCTGCCGGGCGTCGCTTCCCTCAAGGCTTCGCGGCCCCTGGTCGTCTCGGTGGCGGCCGGTAAGACGATCGCTTCTTTCGCGCGGCATTTCGGCGCGGATGCGGCGATCATCCGCACCATCCCCAATACCCCGGCGGCGGTCGGACGCGGCATCACCGCCATGGCCGCCAATGCCCACGTCTCCCTGGCCCAGATCGAACTTGCCCGAAATCTGCTGTCGGCGATTGGTGAGGTGGTGACGGTCGAGGACGAGGCCCTGATCGATGCGGTGACCGCGGTCTCGGGCTCGGGGCCCGCTTACGTCTTCTATCTCACCGAATGCCTGGCCAAGGCCGGCGCCGCCATGGGGTTGCCGGAGGACATCGCCATGCAGCTGGCGCGCGCCACGGTGGCGGGCTCGGGCGAGCTCATGCGGGTGAGCGGGCTTCCGGCGGAGACATTGCGGCAGAATGTGACCTCCCCCAAGGGCACCACCTATGCGGCGCTGCAAGTGCTGATGGCCGAAGATGGGCTCGCTCCGCTGATGGAGAGGGCGATCGATGCGGCAACCCGCCGCTCGCGCGAATTGGCAAGCTGACGGCGGCCTCGGCCTCCGCTACACTCGCTATATGAGCACCGAGACGCGCGATCTCATCGTCGACGCCGCAATTCGCCTTGCGGCGGAAAAGTCCTGGCCGGAGATAACGCTTGCCGCCATCGCCGAGAATGCCGGGGTGAGCCTCGCCGACCTCGCCCGGCATGTGTCGGGCAAGCCCGACATATTGGACGCCTTTGCGCGCCGGATGGACAGCAACCTGCTCGCCTCGCTCACCAGTGATCCGGTCGAGGGCGATGCGCATGACCGCTTGTTCGACATCATGCTGCGCCGCTTCGAATTGCTGGCACCCTATAAGGCCGCGATCGCCAATATCGTAAAGGCGCCGGCCGACGGGCCCGTGGAGTGGCTGTCGCTTCTGGCGTCGTCGCTCGTCACGCAGGGCTGGATGCTGGCGGCGGCGGATATCAGGGTTTCGGGTTTCAGGGGCGATGCGGCCCGTCTTGGCCTCGCCAAGATCGCCGCCGATACGATGCTGATCTGGCTCAAGGACGACGATACTGGCCTCGCGCGCACCATGGCGGCGCTCGACCGCAAATTGCGCGACGGCGAGGCGCTGATGAAACGGCTTGAAACGCCGATCGCGCTGTGCTCTGGCTTTGCCCGCGTCTTCCGCAGCTTCAGGGAAGAGCGGACAACCAAGACACAGGCCCATGACACAGCCGACTGACAAGCCAGCGCCGATCACCTTCGACGATTTCCTCAAAGTCGATATCAGAGCCGGAACGATCATCGAGGCGGAACCCTATCCGGAAGCGCGCAAGCCCGCCTTCAAGCTCAAGATCGATTTCGGACCCGAGATCGGTGTCAAGAAGTCCTCGGCCCAGATCACCAAGCATTACAGGCTCGAGGAACTCGTCGGCCGGCAAGTGGCGGCGGTCATCAATTTCCCGCCGCGCCAGATCGGCAAGTTCATGTCGGAAGTGCTGACGCTCGGCTTCCCCGATGATGACGGCGAAGTCGTGCTCGCGGCGATCGAGCGCGAAGTGCCGAATGGCGGCCGGCTCTATTGAGCTTTGTGTCGCGCTTCACTGAGCCTAAATATTGACTATCTTCAGGCCTTCGTCGGTGTAGCGTTTGCCGGCGACGGATTCCTTCGGCACGGCGGCAGCTATGGCGGCGAGGTCCTGTGCCGTCAGCACGACATCCACCGCGCCGGCATTGTCCTCGAGGTGATTGACCTTGCGGGCGCCCGGGATCGGCACGATGAAATCGCCCTGATGCAGCACCCAGGCGAGGACCAGCTGTGCTGGCGTGATCTGCTTCGCGCGTGCGATGCCTTCAAGCGTTTCGACGAAAGCCATGTTGGCCTTGATGTTTTCCGCCTGGAAGCGTGGCTGGGTGCGGCGCCAATCATTGCCGGCCAGGCTTTCGGCCGAGCGGATGGCGCCGGCCAGGAAGCCGCGCCCTAAAGGACTGTACGGCACGAAGCCGATGCCGAGCTCACGGCAGGCGGGCAGCACCTCGGCCTCGGGATCTCGCGTCCATAGCGAATATTCACTCTGCACGGCGGCGATCGGATGCACCTTATGGGCCCGGCGGATCGTGGCGGCGCTCGCTTCCGAGAGGCCGATCGCCTTGACCTTGCCTTGGCGCACCAGATCAGCCATGGCGCCCACCGTGTCCTCGATCGGCACTTTGGGGTCGACGCGGTGCTGGTAGAAGAGATCGATATGGTCGATGCCGAGCCGTTTCAGCGAGGCGTCGGCCACTTCCTTCACATGCTCGGGGCGGCTGTCCACGCCGTTGATCGGCGAAGTGCCGGGTTTGGCGGTTCCGAAGGTGAAGCCGAATTTCGTGGCGATCACCACCTTGTCGCGCACGTCCTTCAGCGCCTTGCCGACGAGAATCTCGTTCTCGAACGGGCCATAGACCTCCGCGGTGTCGAAGAAGGTGACACCGAGATCGACAGCGCGCCGCAGGGTCTCGATCGATTTCACTTCTTCCTGGCCGCCATAGGCATAGCTCATGCCCATGCAGCCGAGGCCGATGGCGGAGACGGTGAGCTCGTTGCCGAGCTTGCGGTATTTCATGGTCTTCTCCTATCTGGAACGGAAAGCGAGGCGCGGACGATATTCGATCTCACGCAAGAGTTTGAGGCGCATTGCCTCGGCAAAATCCTCGTAATCCTTGGCCGTCATCACGAAGCTGTCAGGCCCCGCTTGGACGTTACGGCGATAATAATCGGCGAGATCGCTCACCTCATTCTGGATGGCGAGCCCGTTGATCACGATGCTGCGGCTCAGGGCCATGGCGCGTGCCTGTCCGACCAGGACGGTGAATTCGCGCGCCACCGACTCGCGGCCATCGCCCGACACATCGACGACGGCGCGCGCGGCTTCAATGTCGTTACCATCGATCGCCCGCAGAGCAGCGGCGATGCCTTCGCCGATCGCCGTCGATCCGCTTTGCCGGCGCGGGAAGGTCGCGACTGTTGCGGCGAAATGTTCGGCCTCCGCGTCGGAAGTAATGACGAACCAGCCGGTCATGTCCTTGGGGATCTGTGGCTCGGCCCAGACGAGCAAATTGACGGCGATGCTTTTCGTTGGCCCGGAGCGGATCGCGCGCCGGACTGTGGCGTCGCGGAAGCCTTGCGCGATGCCTTCGAGCTGCAACGTGTATTCACGATCATCGACACTGCCCGAGGCATCGACTGCGAGAACGAGCTCGATGTCGACAGTCTTGGCCGATGCCGTGCCCGTGACGGGCTGGCTCATGGCGAGCAGGAGGAAGGCCAGCAGATGACGCATGGTGCACACTATCCTACAGGCTGGAGATGGGGTTGAGAACTTCTCACCGGGGAATGGCAGGCGCGCCGTTGCGACAAGGCAGGCCATTGGCTAAGAAGCTTGAGCCATATCCCTTCCTTTCAAGGAATTCCCATGCGCAGTCAGGCTCGTGTTGTCGTCATCGGCGGCGGTGTCGTTGGGGCGTCGGTGCTCTACCATCTCACCAAACGTGGCTGGAAGGACGTCGTGCTCATCGAACGCGACGAGCTGACCTCAGGGTCGACCTGGCATGCGGCGGGCGGCTTCCACACCCTCAATGGCGATCCCAATGTGGCGAAGCTGCAGGAGTATACCATCAATCTCTACAAGGAGATCGAACAGATATCCGGCCAGGCGACCGGAATCCATCTGACCGGTGGCGTCATGCTGGTGTCCAACCGCGACCGTTGGGACTGGCTCAAGATGGCGCATGCGCGCAATCGCTACCTCGGCGTGCCGACCGAGCTCATACCGGTGAAGGAGGCGAAGAAACACTGGCCGCTGCTCGATGAGAAGCAGTTTATTGGCGCCATGTTCCATCCGCTCGAGGGCCATCTCGATCCCTCCGGCACGACGCATGCCTACGCCAAGGCGGCGCGCATTCAAGGCGCCGAAGTCATCCGCAAGAACAGAGTCACCGACACCGTGCAGCGCCCGGATGGGACCTGGGATGTGGTGACAGAAGGCGGCACCATCCATGCCGAGCATGTGGTCAATGCTGGCGGCCTGTGGGCGCGCGAGGTCGGCCGCTTCGTCGGCCTCGAACTGCCGATCCTCGCCATGGCGCATCAATATCTCATCACCGAGGAGATCCCTGAGGTCGTCGCCTTCAACAAGGAGACCGGCCGCGAGATGCTCCATTGCATCGATTTCGACGGCGAGCTCTATATGCGTCAGGAACGGGGCGGCGCCCTGGTCGGCACTTATGAGCCCAATGGCCGGCCCTGGTCGCCGAAAGCGGCGCCGTGGGACTTTTCGACCGAGCTGCTGCCGCCCGATCTCGATCATATCTCCGACAACCTCGAGCGCGCCTTCCAGCATCATCCGGCCCTCGCCAAGGCCGGCATCAAGAATGTCATCCACGGACCCTTCACTTTCGCGCCCGACGGCAATCCGCTGGTCGGTCCGATCCGGGGCCTGCACAACTACTGGGTGGCCTGCGGCGTGATGGCGGGCTTCAGCCAGGGCGGCGGCGTCGGCCTCGCTCTGTCGAACTGGATCGTCGATGGTGATCCGGGCTTCGACATCTGGGCGATGGATGTGGCGCGCTACGGCTCCTGGGCCAACATGGCCTACACCTCGAAAAAGGTGATCGAGAATTACGGCCGCCGGTTCCGCATCACCTTCCCGAATGAAGAGCTGCCGGCGGCGCGTCCGCTGCGCACCAGCCCGCTCTATGACCGGTTCAAGGCGATGGGCGCTTTCTTCGGCGTCGGCTATGGTCTTGAACAGGCCCTGTGGTTCGCGCCCAAGGGCAAGAAACCCACGGAGAAGATCACCTTCCGCCGCTCCAACGCGTTTCCGATCGTCGGCGATGAATGCCGTGCGGTGCGCGAGCGGGTCGGCGTGATCGAGATCACCGGTTACGCCAAATACGAGATCACCGGGCAGGGCGCCGAGACCTGGCTGTCGCATCTCCTCGCCAATCGTATCCCGGCCAAGGGCCATCTGGCGCTGACGCCGATGCTCAACGAGGCGGGCAAGCTGATCGGCGACTTCACCGTCGCCAAGGCGGATGAGGAGCGCTTCTACATCTTCGGATCGGGTCCGGCCGAAAACTATCATATGCGCTGGTTCGAGGGGCATCTGCCGAAGGATGGAAGCGTCGCGGTGCGTCCCTTGACCGTCGAACTCGCGGGACTGTCCATCGCAGGGCCGCGCGCCCGTGATCTCCTGGTCAAGCTCACCGACGCCGATGTCTCCAACGAAGCCTTTCCCTTCATGGCTTTCCGCGAGATGGATCTCGCTGTCGTGCCGGCCAAGGTGGGGCGCGTCTCCTTCACTGGTGATCTCGGCTACGAGATCTGGGTGCGCTCGGACTATCTCCTCGCCGCGCATGACATGATCGTCGAGGCGGGGCGTGAGCTGGGCCTCGCTCATTTCGGCGGACGGGCGCTGATGTCGCTCAGGCTCGAGAAGTCCTGGGGCACCTGGGCGCGCGAATATCGCCCGATCTATGGGCCGCTCGAAGCCGGTCTCGGCCGCTTCGTCTCGTTCAAGAAGAACGACTTCATCGGCCGCGACGGCGCGCTCAAGGAGAAGGAAACGGGCGGCAAGCTCAGGCTCCTCACCTTCACCGTCGAGACCAAGGATGTCGACGTCATCGGCGACGAGCCGGTCTGGCACAGAGGCAAGGTGATCGGCTGGATCACGTCCGGCGGCTATGCCCATTATGCCGGCCGGTCGGTGGCGCTCGGCTATGTGCCGAAGGAGATTGTTCACGAAGACGAAGGTTTCGAGATCGAGATCATCGGAAAGCGCTACAAGGCGAGGCCGCAGCGCGAGCCGCTCTTCGATCCCAAAGGCGAGCGGATGCGGGGCTGACGTCAGACCGGCAGGCGGTCGCGCTCTGCCCATTCGACGGCGAGCCAGGCTCCGACACCGAGACCGGCGAAGCCGGCGACGAGCGGGATGACCGTGCCGTCATAGAGCCGGCCGATCGGACTGCCGGTCGCGACGGCGATGAGATTCGACACCGACCCGATGACCGCGGCGGCGACGCCGGCGATGTGCCCCATCGGCTCCATGGCGAGCGCGCTGTAATTGCTGAATTGCAGGCCGTTGCAGAAGAACAGGACGGTCATATAGGCCATGAAGGCCCAGAAGGGCGGGTGCCCGTCGAGCAGAAGGGCGAAGGGCAGGAAAGCGAGCGACGACAGGCAGGACGTGCGCAGTGCCCATTTCGACAGGTTGCGCATGCCGAAGCGCATCACCAGGCGGGCGTTGGCGAAGGAGGCGACACCGATGCCGGCGGCGAGGAGGCCGAAATAGACGCCGAACAACTGGCCGGTGCCATATTGGTCCTGGAAGATCTGCTGCGAGGTGCCGAGATAGGAGATTACGGCGCCGAAGATGAAGCCGGTCGCCAGCGTGTAGCCGAGTGTGCGGCGATGCGAGAGCGCTTCCCAGGCGGAGCGCAGGATGCGGGCGATCGACAAGGGCACCCGCTCGGACTTCGCCAGCGTCTCGGGCTGACGGGTGGCGAGCCAGAGGAAATCGAGTATGCCGACGATCGCAAGCACCAGGAAGATCATGCGCCAATCGGCGACGAGGAGAATGAGCTGGCCGATCGACGGCGCCAGGACCGGCACCAGGATCAGCACCGTCATGACGAAGGACATGATACGCGCCATGGAGCGGCCGACAAAGAGATCGCGCACCATCGCCATGCCGACGATGCGCGGACCCGCGGCGCCGAAGCCCTGCAGGACACGGCCGAGAAGCATCAAGGTGAAATCGGTGGTGAAGGCGCAGATGAGCCCGCCGGCGATGAAGCAGCCGATGCCGGCATACATTGCGGGCTTCCGTCCGGTGCTGTCGGAAATCGGGCCGTAGATGAACTGTCCGACAGTGAGTCCGGCGAAGAAGGCGGTGAGCACCAGCTGGCGGTCATTGGGGTCGGCGGCGCCGAGTTCATGGGCGATGTCGCCGAGTGCCGGCAGCATGCCGTCGATAGACATGGCGATCAAAGAGAAAGTGAGGGCCATCAGCGTGATGAATTCCACGCTCGAGCGGGCTGAGGCGGGTTGCGTCATGGGGGCATTCAGCTTGGCGTGATCACACGCTTGGGCCGGCCGCGCTCGGCCCATTCGGTGACCAGGAATGCCGCGATCTCCATCACGGCGAAGCCGGCGACCAGCGGGATGACGGTGCCGTCATAAAGCCGTCCGATCAGCGTGCCGGCGACGACGGCAATGAGGCTCGATCCGGCGCCGATCACCGCCGCGGCGACGCCGGCGATATGGCCCATCGGCTCCATGGCGAGCGCGTTGTAATTGCCGAAAAGGAGCCCGTTGCAGAAGAACAGGACGACCATGAAGACGAGGAAGAACCACAGCGGCGGATGGCCGCCGAGCAGGAAGGCGATGACCAGGAAGCCGAGCGACCACAGGCAGCCGGCGCGCAGCGCCAGCTTCGACAGCGTCCGCATGCCGAAACGGGTGACCAGCGTCGCATTGGTGAACGAGGCGCAGCCGATGCCGGCGGCGAGCACGCCGAAATAAACGGCGAAGAGCTTGCCGGCGTCATACTGATCCTGGAAGATCTGCTGCGACATGCCGAGATAGGAGATGAAGGCGCCGAAGATGAAGCCGGTGGCGATCGTGTAGCCGAGCGTGATGCGGTTGCCGAGCGCCTCCCTGGCGGAGCGCAAAATATGCCTGAGCGACAGAGGCGCGCGCGCCGTCGGCTCGAGGGTTTCGGCGCGGCGCATGGCGAGCCAGAGGAAATTGATGGCGCCGACGAGCACGAGACCGAAGAAGATGCCACGCCAGTTGGCGACGAGCAGGATGAGCTGGCCGATCGAAGGCGCCAGGATAGGCACCATGATGAAGACCGCCATGACGAAGGACATCACCTGCGCCATGGCACGGCCGGCATAGAGGTCGCGTACCATGGCGGTGCCGACGATGCGGGGACCTGCGGCGCCGAAGCCCTGCAGCACGCGGCCCATGATCATCACGCTGAAATCGGTGGTGAGGGCGCAGATGAGCCCGCCCACAATGAAGCAGCCGAAGCCCGCATACATTGCGGGCTTGCGGCCGGTGCTGTCGGAAATCGGGCCATAGATGAACTGGCCCAGCGTCAGCCCGGCGAAAAAGGCGGTGAGCACGAATTGCCGGTCATTCGGGTTGCCGGCGCCAAGATCGCGCGCGATGTCGCCGAGCGCCGGCAGCATCGAGTCGATCGACATCGCGATCAGCGAGAAAGTGAGCGCCATGAGCGCGATGAATTCGGCGCCGGCGCGGCTGGGACTGGGGGGCATGGAGGGCTTTCGAGGATGGCGGACAATAACCGCGATCCGCCCCCCTGTCACCCTTGCTATCTATGCAGCAGGCGCATCCTCATGTGACGAAATTCAACATCCGCAATATGTCGAAATAGTCCTTGGTGGCGAAGCGGATGGTGCGGTCGCCACTGTGGCTGGCGCCCGGATACCACTGCATCCGGTAGGCCAGGACCGGGTTGGAGTAGGTGACTTCGAGCACGAAATCCTCAGGCAACGGAACAAAGGCGTCGGCAAGCTTGCCCTTGAGCGCCGTTTCGGCCCCGGCGCGGATGGCGGCTATGGCGGCCTTGGGCGTGAGGCTGACGGTCGACTGGCCGACGCCGCGCTTGACGGCGCAGCGGCCGATCGCGGCATTGGTGGACTTGACCTCCGCCATCAGGCCTTCATCGCCGGTGACGAAGACGGTCGGCACGCCGAGGAGGCTGCCCGCCAGGGCGTGGATGTAGAATTCCGAGGCCGTGCGGCCATTGAGGCGGATCAGATGCGGCTTGAGAGATAGAGTGTGGGCGAGGGCATTGGCCTCCGACCCTGCCGCCGCGTGATAGCCCACCATCATCACCGCATCGAAGCTCTTGTCGAGTTCCTGCACCATGCAAAGCGGATGGCCGGCCCAGGAGCGGATCAGCCGGATATTGCCGGGCAGCATCGAGGTGATGAGATTGCGGCCTGATTCATGGGCGTCCTTGACCCAGATTTCCGTGGCGCCGGCGGCCTCGGCGCCCTCGATGGCGGCCACCGCCTCGCGCGTCATCTGCTCGCGGAATTCGCCGTAATCGGCATTGCCCTTCAGCGCTTCATCCCAATGAGTGATGCCGGCCACGCCTTCGATATCGACACTGATATAAACTTTCATGATATGCCTTCGAGGTCCCCTGCAACGTAGAATAGTTTTGATGAAAATCGACACGACGAGCCGAAGCCTGAGCCTCGATCCGCGCGACCGTGAATTCTTCAACGATCCATATCCCATTTACCGCCAGTTGCGCGAGAGCGTTCCGGTCTTCAAATGGGAGGAGTACGGCTATTGGTGCTTTTCGCGGCATGAGGACGTGTCGGCACTCCTGCGCGACCGGCGCTTCGGCCGGCAGGTCCTGCATGTGATGACGCGGGAGGAGCTCGGCTGGTCCGAAATCCCGGAACGGCTCAAGCCCTTCTATGATGTCGAGCAGCATTCGCTGCTCGAGACCGAGCCGCCGGTCCACACCAGGCTGCGTGGCCTCGTCAATCGGGCTTTCCTGTCGCGTACCGTGGAACGGCTCAAACCCCGCATCGCGCAGCTCGCCCATGAGTTGATCGATGGCTTCGCGGCGAAGCGCGAGGTCGAGCTGCTCGAGGCCTTCGCCACCCCGATTCCGATCATCATCATCGCCGAGCTGCTCGGCGTACCGGTGGAGGAGGGGCCGCGGCTTCTCGCCTGGTCGCATGACATGGTGGCGATGTATCAGGCGCGCCGTGATGCGGAGGTCGAGCGCAAAGCGGTGGAAGCGACGCTCGACTTCAGCGGCTTCATGCGCCGCCATGTGCAGGCGCGGCGGTCGTCACCCGGCGATGATCTCCTTTCTCAGCTCATCGCCGCCGAGGCGGAAGGCAAGTCCCTGAGCGAGGACGAACTCATCACCACCGCCATCCTGCTCCTCAATGCCGGACACGAGGCGAGCGTCCATGCCATCGGCAATGGCGTGAAGGCGCTGATCGAGGAAGGGCAGACGGGATCCGGCCTTGGCGAGGGCCATGTCGAGGAGCTCCTGCGCTTCGACGCACCGCTCCATCTCTTCACCCGTTATGCGCTGGAGGATGTCGAGTTCAACGGCCTCAAGCTGAAGAAGGGCGAGACGGTCGGTCTCCTGCTCGGCGCCGCCAATCGCGACCCCGCGCGCTTTCCCGACCCTGATCGGTTCGATCCTGGCCGGAGCCCCAATCCGCATGTGAGCTTCGGGGCCGGCATCCATTTCTGTGTCGGAGCGCCTTTGGCCCGGCTCGAGCTCAACGTGGCGTTGCCGATCCTGTTCGAGCGCCTGCCAGGGCTGAAACTGGCCCGGCCGCCAAGCTACCGGGATGCTTATCATTTTCACGGGTTGGAACGGCTTGACCTCGCCTGGTGAGGACAGTTGACCGGGGAGGTCGTTTCCGCGCCATGCCTGGACGGAATTACGCCGTCCCGTGGACCCTGTTGAGCGTATCACCCGGGGAGGTGAGATGATTTCAACGGTGTGACGATGTCCGAAGCCCAGATACTTCCCTCAACCGGCGGCCGCCGGGCCCGTGGTGGTGCGGAGGCGCGCCGGGCCGCGCGCGGTTCCGGCACGGCCAAGCAGCAGGGTTTCATCCGCCGCAACGTGCCGCTCTATGAACCGTTCACCACCGACCAGCTCGAGCTCATCGAGGCCAATGCCGAAACCGTTCTTCAGGAGATCGGCATCGATTTCCGCGATGACGCCGAGGCGCTGTCGATGTGGAAGGCGGCGGGTGCCGATGTGAAGGGCGACCGGGTGCGCTTTCCCAAGGGCCTGGTGCGCGCGCTCCTCAAGACGGCGCCGCGCGAATTCGTGCAATATGCGCGCAACCCCGAGCGCTCGGTCACGGTCGGCGGCAACAGCACCATCTTCGCGCCGGTTTATGGCCCGCCCTTCATCCGCAATCTCGACGAGGGCCGCCGCTACGCCACGATCGAGGATTTCCGCAATTTCGTGAAGCTCGCTTATATGGCGCCGTCGCTCCATCATTCGGGCGGCACGGTGTGCGAGCCGGTCGACATCCCGGTGGCCAAGCGCCATCTCGACATGGTCTACAGCCACATCCGCTATTCCGACAAACCTTTCATGGGCTCGGTGACGGCGCCGGAGCGGGCGGAGGATTCCGTCAGCATGGCCAAGATGGTGTTCGGCGACGAATTCGTCGACCAGAATTGCGTGATGATCAATCTCATCAACGCCAATTCGCCGCTCGTCTTCGACGGCACGATGGTGGGGGCGCTCAAGGTCTATGCCCGCGCCAACCAGGCGACGGTGGTGTCGCCCTTCATCCTGTCGGGCGCCATGTCGGCGGTCACCGTTGTCGGCACGCTGACGCAGATCCTGGCCGAGGCCTCGGTCGGCATGGCCTTCGCGCAGCTCTGCCGCCCCGGCGCGCCGGTGGTGTTCGGCACTTTCGCCAGCTCGATCTCGATGCAGTCGGGGGCGCCCACTTTCGGCACGCCGGAACCGGCGCATGTGCTGTTCGGCGCGGCCCAGCTCGCCAGGCGCCTCGGCGTTCCGTTCCGCTCAGGCGGCAGCCTGTGCGCCTCGAAAGTCACCGACGCGCAAGCCGCGCATGAGACGGCCAATACGCTGTGGCCGGCTTTGCTCGGCGGCGTCAATTTCATGCTGCATGCGGCGGGCTGGCTCGAAGGCGGCCTCGTCAGCTCCTATGAGAAATTCATCATCGACGCCGACCAGCTCACCATGTTTCAGCGCTTCTCGGAAGGCGTCGATTTTTCGGAGAACGGGCAGGGGCTCTCGGCCATCCGCGAGGTCGGCCCGGGCTCGCATTTTCTCGGCTGCGCCCACACCCAGGCCAATTTCGAAACCGCCTTCTGGCGCTCGACCATCGCCGACAACAACTCCTTCGAGCAGTGGCGCGACGATGGCGGCAAGGACGCCACTCAGCGCGCCAACGAAACCTGGAAGCGGATGCTGCGCGAATATGAGGCGCCGGCTCTCGATCCCGCGCTCGATGAGGCGCTTCAGGCCTTCATGGCCAAGCGCAAGGAAGGACTGCCGGACAGCGTGGCGTGAGGCTTTGCCCAGGCTTTATCTTGGGCCGCCATAGTGACGAATCTTCGGATCGTGTTTGAGTTGCACGATCGTCCGGACAAGGTCCCTGAAATTCTCCCTTTGTCGGGATGGCACATGCCCATTTCGTCGGGACAGTGCACTTGTGATAGTCGCCAGACCTCGGTCGGGCTCATTCTTGTCATGGTCTCCGCCATGACTTACCGGTGAAGTTTGTCGTGAAGGTGCCGCACTGGCGTCGTCGCTGCCTGCCATAGCTCCGATTGCCGCAGCGGTTGCCGTTCCTACCCCCGCCGGCACTCCAATCGGAAGACCGTTGAACTGGAGGACTCTTTTAAAGAACGGATGGCTATTCAACTCCCGCATCGCGGCAGCCGCTTTGGGAGCCATCCGCTTCATTGTGTCGGGTCCCGTTGAGTATATGCGAAATGCTTCCGCAGCTCGTTCGCGCGCTGGCTCGAGGCCTCTATAGCCGCGATTTTCTGGCAACAGGTAGGGCGGTCCGACTATCCCCGTCGAATGAGCACTATAGAGAGGGATAAGCTCATCATCGATTCCCTTCAACGAAAGTTGCCTAGCGATCACGTCAAGGCCGTGTCCCATTTCGTGCCCTATGGTGGCAAACTCCTGGTCGGCTGGAAGCCCATTCCACACGGCAATCTCCGCGAGACGGCCATCCTCCGGATCCTTGCTTATGTGGCCAATCGTTCCTGGTTTGAAGTAGCCTCTGGGCATGGAGGCCAGATTAAGGCCCAAATCGTTCTGTATAATGCTGAGCATTTCACTCAAAGTGAGCGCGCGATCGGCTTTGCCTAGCTCATTTCGCCCTGCAACGAGCCTCGCTGTTAGAGGCCTCCCTTCCATGTCGAACAGAATTCTTCCCTGGGCGTCTGTTGGCGGATCTTTCGGATAGTCGAGGCGAAATGGCCGGCGGCGTCCTGTTGTAATTGGCGGAAATTGTGCAATCCACGGAGAGGACCGCTGCTTCCAGTGACGAGGCAGGGTGAATTCGATTTCGGCCTGCTTCACTGGTGGTGGGAAAGGAAGAAAAGTAGGTTTGAATGAGTCACCGCGCTTTGATTCCAGCACATCGCGGCCAACCGGCCGAATGATATGCGGCGTCGGCACCACCAGGCTGGTATCCGGCAGGATGATATCTGGCTTGAGCACTACCAAGCCGGTGTCCGGACGAGTGACTGCTAGGGTAGTCAGATCGCTACTTGGAGGCGCGCCTGTTTGCGGGAGATGACCTTGTTGAAGTTGGCTGTCAAGCATTTGTTTTTTATGTGAAACATTAAGTGTGCGCTCGTCGGGGCCGGCAGCAGCAGTAGTCCGGTCCATGTTGTTCTTGACTGAGCCAAGTTCACTGGCCGCGAGACGTTCAGCGTTGAGTGCCGTACCAGGTGTTTTAACGAGATTTGCTTTCGAGCCGACAGCAAGTCCCCCGCGGACCAAGCCAGCGGCACCGGTAGCGATGCCCACTATATCCAGAGCGCTGCCAACGGGGTCGGTAATCATCGTATTCCTGATGTTTCGCCATGTACCATAGCGATCATAGAGCGCCTCCCCCACCGCACCCGAAACCTGGCGTTGTCGTTCCCTTGTTTCCCGACTGCGTGGTGAAACATAAGTATCCATGAAGTTTGTAAATTCTTCCGGGACAATCCGGTCAACGCCGCCTTGTGCTGCATCGACGAGGGTCTCCGCTGTTCGCTGCGGATGGGTAATCATGTCCCAAAGTCCGGTGGCTGCATTGACGGCCGACGGTCTAATATTCTGTGGTACATCAGACCACGAAGGTTCTAGCTTGGGCTCATTGTTGGGCACGGGGGGCTGGTCGAAGTTCGTCTGGCGCGTGCCAGTAATGGCCTCGAATGCTATCCGGTCGCCGATTTGCCGTATGGTGGCTTCCTGATCCTCGGGCGGCAGATTGAAAAAATCATCACTGACCGGGACTCTTCTGCCTTTAACGATGATTGTCGGCATTGCGGGAAACTCCATCCGTCATTTTTGCTGCACAAGCGCTATGTTTCTTGTGTGCAAAAGGTCAATGGAGGTTTGCTGCGGTGGGCCTCAGCTCGCCGGCGGAGCTTTCGCGGCCCTTGCATCCGACCAGGCATAGAAGCCGACGCCCAGAATGATGAGCGCGGTGCCGATGGCGTCGGTGAAGGTGAATTCCTCGCCGAGGAAAATCACCGCCAGGAAGATGGTGATGAGCGGCGAGATGGTCGAGATCATCGAAGTCGCCTGGGGCGAGGTGCGCCCGAGCCCGGCATTGATGAGGAAGGAAGGTAGCACCGTCGCGAAGAAGGCGCAGCCGGCGACAAGGCCGAGATAGTGCCAGGACACGCTGGGGCCGGTGCCATGCGAGACCAGCAGATAGTGGATCACGCAGGCGATTGAGGCGGAGGACATGGCGATGGCGGTGAACAGCGTGCTGCCCATCGCGGTGATCAGGTTCTTGGCGAGAAGCTGATAGAGCGCGAAAGTCAGCGCGGCGCCCAGCACCAGCACGGTGCCGATGATGGTCGTCCAGCCATCGGCGGAGAGGCCGCGCGAGAAGATCACGGCGAGGCCCGAATAGGTGATGGCGGCGCCGATCAAGCCGTTCATGGTGATGCGGCCTTTGAAGAACAGCCAGCCTAGGAACATCACGAATACGGGATAGGTGAAGAGCACCAGCCGCTCGAGCTGGGCGGTGATGTAGATGAGACCCGCAAAATCGAGATAGGCGGCGACGTAATAGCCGATGAAGCCGTTGAGCGCGGCCAGCGCCACGAAGCGCGGGCTCGGATAGGGCCGGCCGGCGCGACGATGCAGATAGAGCGCGTAGAGGCCGATGGCGAGAAAGAAGGGCAGCGACATCACCATACGGAGAGCGAGCATCATGGCGGCGTCGGCGCGCTCCAGATAAGCGAGCTTGATGAAGATGGCCTTGGAGGAGAAGAGAGCGGCGCCCAATGCCGCGAAGACATAGCCGAGCCACGGCACGGAGGCGGCGGGCGCCGCCGGGGTGCTGTCGGTCGTGGTCTCGCTGCTCATTTTTTCCGCTTACACGGAAAAGCCGGTTCGGGCTGCGGACGGATCGGCATGTCAGCCGCGCCATTCCTGCAGGTCTTTGCCGGAAATCCGCTGCTGATCCGCTGTTCATTTACAGCGGATCAGCAGCGGATTTGCAGCGGATCAGCAGGGATTTGCAGGGAATTTCCGCGTGACCCTCATAGCAGGGAAATCCCGTGCCAGTCTTGTGCCACTGACACGACCAATGACTCAATGGCCTTCGAAGGACACCAACGTGTGGGTCTTGACGCCCTTGTCGCGCAACAGATTGCTGCCGCCGATGTCAGGAAGGTCGATCACGAAGGCGGCGGCCACGACTTCACCGCCCGACTTTCGGATGAGGTCGATAGCGGCATTGGCGGTGCCGCCGGTGGCGATCAGATCGTCGATGAGCAGGATGCGGTCACCGGCGTTGATTGCATCGGCATGGATTTCGATCGTGTCGACGCCATATTCCAGCGCATATTCCTGGCCGATCACCCGATAGGGCAGCTTGCCTTTCTTGCGGATGGGCACGAAGCCGCGACCCAGCACATGGGCGACGGCTCCGCCTAAGATGAAGCCGCGCGCTTCGATGCCGGCCACATAGTCGATGTCGCCCTTGAGAAACGGCCAGGCGAGCTCGTCCACCGCGGCGCGGAAGGCGTGCAGATTGGCGAGGAGGGTGGTGATGTCGCGGAAGAGGATACCCTTCTTGGGGTAGTCCGGAATGGTCCGGATATACCGCTTGATGTCGAAGCCGTGCCGCAGATCCATCAATACTCTCCTTGCGAAATTCCCGCGATATTAAGGCCACTTCACTTCCGGCGGTAGCGAGGAAAGAATCGACTCCACATTGCCGCCGGTCTTGAGGCCGAAGATCGTGCCGCGGTCATACAGCAGGTTGAATTCGACATAACGGCCGCGGCGGATGAACTGCTCCTCGCGCTCGGCCGCGGTCCACGCTTCCTTCATATTGGCACGCACGATCGGCGGATAGGCATCGCGGAAGGCGCGGCCGACTTCCCGCACGAAGGCGAAGTCGGCGTCCCAGTCGCCCGAGTCGACATAGTCGAAGAAGATGCCGCCGATACCGCGCGCCTCGCCGCGATGCGGCAGGAAGAAATAGTCATCGCACCATTTCTTGAATTTTGCATAGTCGGCGATGTGATGGGCCTCGCAGGCTGCTTTCATTGCGGCGTGGAAGGCGACGCTGTCGCGATGCTCCTGAGTGCGCCGGACGTCCAGAACCGGGGTCAGGTCGGCGCCGCCGCCGAACCAGGATTTCGACGTCACCACGAAGCGGGTATTCATGTGCACCGCGGGCACATGGGGATTGCGCGGATGGACGATGAGCGAGAGCCCTGAGGCCCAGAAGCGCGGATCGTCCTCGGCCCCGGGGATCTGCTTGCGGAATTCGGGCGAGAATTCGCCATGCACGGTCGAGCAATGGACTCCCGCCTTCTCGAACAGGCGGCCGTGGATCATCGACATGACGCCTCCACCACCCTCGACGCCGGCATGGTCTTTGCGGCTCCACTCTTTGCGGGTGAAGCGCCCCGGCGGCTCGGCGCCACCCACTTCGTCCTCAAGCCTCTCAAATTCGGCACAGATCTGGTCGCGCAAGGTCTCGAACCAGGCGCGGGCTTCGGCTTGCTTTTGTTCCAATGTCTTCGTCATGGCCGGACTCTGGCGAAAGTTCCTGGACAAGACAAAGCGGCGGGGCGTCACGCTCCGGAGGGGAAAGCGCCCGTCTGGCGCAGGGCCTCGCCCGTGATCATGGCGCAGGCCAGCGCCACATTGAGCGAACGCAGGCCGGGGCGCATGGGAATCAGGAGCCGGGCGTCGGCCGCGTCATGGACTTCCGCCGGAACGCCCGAGCTTTCCCGGCCCATCAGGAGGATGTCGCCGTTGCGGAAGCTGAAATCGGTATAGGGGACAGCCGCCTTGGTCGAGGCGAGAATCAGCCTCTGGTCCCTGGTGGCCTCGCGGAAGGCCGTCCAGGACGGGTCGCGGACGACCAGGGCGTGGTCCAGATAATCCATGCCGGCGCGTTTCAGGGAAGAATCGGACCAGGTGAAGCCGGCCGGCTCGATGATCCTCACCCGCAAGCCAAAGCAGGCCGCCATGCGCATGACGGTTGCCGCATTGGGTGGGATGTCGGGCTGGTAGAGGGCGATTTCGATCATGGATTTCAGCTTCTTAGTCCCGGGCAGGGAGGAGGGCGAAGTATCGTCTCACTGCGACACTTGATGGCTAGACATTCCGGAAACCCGATGCCAAAAACACACCAATTCGTGTACCGGCCGGTTTCGCGGGCCTTCCGGTATGCCTTTTGCGAGAGGAAACTCAAGTGTCCACAGCCGAACATGCCGATCCGAACCGGCGCGACTTTCTCTATATAGCCACCGGTGCGGCCGGTGCGGTGGGCGCGGCCCTGGTGGCCTGGCCGTTCATCGACCAGATGAATCCCGACGCATCTGTGCGCGCCTTGGCCTCAATCGAGCTCGATATCGCGCCGATCGCCGAGGGCCAGAGCATCACCATCAAGTGGCGCGGCAACCCGGTTTTCGTGCGGCATCGCACCCAGAAGGAGATCGACGAGGCCAAGGCGGTGCCGGTCACCGACCTCCCCGATCCCGTTGCCCGCAACGCCAATGTGAAAGAGGGCGATCCCGCCACCGACGTCAACCGCGTGGTCGATGGCAAGGAGAAGCTCCTGGTCATGATGGGCGTATGTACCCATCTCGGCTGTGTGCCGCTCGGTCAGCAGGGTGATTACGGCGGGTGGTTCTGCCCCTGCCACGGCTCGCATTACGACACGGCCGGACGCATCCGCAAAGGCCCGGCGCCGCAGAACCTGCCGGTGCCGATCTATGCATATATCTCCGATACCAAGATCCGTATCGGCTAACAGAGGGCACGCGATGGGCGGACATTCGACTTACCAACCCAAGAGCGCCGCGGAGAAATGGCTCCATGAGCGCCTGCCGATCGTCGAGCTGGTCAAGAGCTCGGCTCTCGATTTCCCGACACCGAAGAACCTGAACTACTGGTGGACCTTCGGCGGCATCCTGGCGCTCATGCTGGTGGTGCAGATCATCACCGGCATCGTGCTGGTGATGCATTACACGCCGCATGTCGACATGGCCTTCAATTCCGTCGAGCACATCATGCGCGACGTGAACTATGGCTGGCTCATCCGCTACATGCACGCCAATGGCGCGTCGATGTTCTTCATCGCCGTCTATATCCACATCTTCCGCGGCATGTATTACGGCTCCTACAAGGCGCCGCGCGAGGTGCTGTGGATCATCGGCGTCCTCATCTATCTCGTGATGATGGCCACCGCCTTCATGGGCTACGTGCTTCCCTGGGGCCAGATGAGCTTCTGGGGCGCCAAGGTCATCACCAACCTGTTCTCAGCCATTCCGTTCTTCGGCGAGCCGATCACCACCTGGCTGTGGGGCGGCTATGCGGTCGACAATCCGACGCTCAACCGCTTCTTCTCGCTGCACTATCTGTTGCCCTTCGTGCTTGCCGGCCTGGTCGGCCTGCATATCTGGGCGCTGCATGTGCCGGGCAACAACAACCCGACCGGCGTCAGCGTGAAGTCGGGCCAGGACACGGTGCCCTTCCATCCGTACTATACGATGAAGGACTCGTTCGCGATCGTCGTGTTCCTCATCCTCTTCGGCGTGTTCCTGTTCTTCGCCCCGAACTATCTCGGCCACGCGATCAACTACGAGCCGGCCAACCCGCTGTCGACACCGGCGCATATCGTACCTGAATGGTACTACCTGCCGTTCTATGCGATCCTGCGCGCCATCCCCGACAAGCTCGGCGGCGTCATCGCGATGTTCGGCTCGATCGCCATCCTCTTCGTGCTGCCGTGGCTCGACACATCGAAGGTGCGCTCGGGCAATTACCGGCCGCTGTTCAAGGGCTTCTTCTGGATATTCGTCGCGGTCTGCATCGGCCTCGGCTATCTGGGCTCGAAGCCGCCTGAGGGCTGGTATGTCATCTTCTCGCAGATCCTGACCTTCTACTACTTCGCCCACTTCCTGGTGATCCTGCCGCTGCTCGGCCTTCTCGAGACGCCGAAGCCGCTGCCGTCGTCGATCTCAGACGACGTGCTCGCCAAGAAGAAACCCGCCTTGCCGCAAGGCCAGGCCGTGCCCGCCGAGTGATTGGAGAAAGACACATGAAACTCTTCAAGACACTCGTCGCGGCCTCCCTGGTCCTTCTCGCCGTCCCGTCTTTCGCCGCCGAGGGACAGAAGGATGCGAAGGACATCTCCTATTCCTTCGAGGGGCCGTTCGGCACATTCGACCGGGGTGAGCTGCAGCGCGGCTACAAGGTCTATAAGGAAGTCTGCTCGGCCTGCCACTCGATGCGGCTGGTCTCCTTCCGCAACCTCTCGCAGCCGGGTGGCCCCAGCTTCTCCGAGGAGCAGGTCAAGGCGCTGGCCGCGACCTTCACGGTCAAGGATGGACCGGGCGAGGACGGCGAGATGTTCGACCGGCCGGGCCTCCCGTCCGACCGCTTCCCGTCGCCCTTCGCCAATGAACAGGCGGCGCGCAACGCCAATGGCGGGGCCCTGCCTCCCGACCTCTCGCTCATCACCAAGGCGAGGGCCGGCTGGTACGGCACGTTCAACCAGCTCATCAACGGCGTCGGCGGACCGCAATATGTCTATTCGGTGCTGACCGGCTATGAGCAGCCGCCTGCCGAAGCAGCCAAGGATGCGCCCGAGGGTAAGCACTACAATCCGTACTTTGCCAGCGGCCACTGGATCACCATGGCACCGCCGCTTGTCGATGGCCAGGTGACCTTCGATGACGGCGCGCCGAACACGGTCGATGCCATGGCGCGCGACGTCTCGGCCTTCCTGGCCTGGGCCGCCGAGCCCAAGATGGAGGAGCGCAAGTCCTTGGGCTTCGCCACCCTCATCTATCTCGCGATCTTCGCCGTGCTGCTCTACTTCGTGAAGCAGCGCGTCTGGGCCAAGGTCGAGCATTAAGTCTGGCTGAACATTGAAAAGGAAAAGGCCGGGAGTTTTCCCGGCCTTTTCCTTTTGAGCATGGCCACATTGCTAAGGTTTAAGCAAATCGCCACTCCATCGCCCAGATCGTAAGCCACCTGATAGACAGGAGGCTTACAGGCCATGGACCGCAAGCGTTCGTTCCGCCGTGAATTCCTGAGCACCCTGATCGAGACGTCCCGGCATCTGCGCCATTTCGTCGATCAGCGGGCCCAAGCCATGGGCCTCACGGGTGCGCAATTGCGTGTTCTCGCCAGGCTCAGCCGGCGCGAAGGGGCCACCCAGGCCGAGTTGGCGGCCGACATGGAAGTGCGGCCCATGTCGCTTTCCAGCCTCATCGACAAGCTGAGCCGCCAGGGACTGGTCGAGCGGCGTGGCGATGCCCGCGACCGCCGTATCAACCGCATCCACCTGACGACCGCCGGGCGGGCCACGGCGCTCAAGATCGATGGCTTCCGCGAGGCGATTGCCGGCGAGGTGCTGGCCAAGGTGGAAGATGGCGCGCTCAGGCAGGCCCATAATGTCCTCGGCCTGCTCAGGCAGCGATTGAAGGCGCCGCAGGACGGCGGCAAGGAAGCAGCGGAATAGGGCCATGAGACGTATCCTCCTGCTGCTGTGCTTCCTCGCCGCGATCGGCGCCGCCTGGGCCGGCTATTGGTATCTGGGCGGCTTTGCGGAGCGGGTGGCCGATGCGCAGACGACGCCGGCGCATCGGACAGAAGCGGCTATCCCGGTCGTGCTCGCCGAAGCCAAGCGCATGACCTTGCCGATCAGTTTCGCCACCATAGGTACGGTCCAGCCTATCGCCTCGATCGCGGTCACGTCGCAAGTTTCCGGCATCGTCGCCAAGGTCGCCGTGACGGATGGCGCCGAGGTGAAGGAAGGCGATCTCCTGATCGAGATCGATGCCAGGCTGATCGATACTGAGATCGAGGAGGCGCAGGCGACGCTGGCCAAGGACCAGGCCAATATCGACAAA
Organism: Rhizobiales bacterium Y(2018); assembly: GCA_005502925.1. Taxonomy (GTDB): domain Bacteria; phylum Pseudomonadota; class Alphaproteobacteria; order Rhizobiales; family Aestuariivirgaceae; genus Taklimakanibacter. Next base: position 121,432 of record SCPD01000010.1, read on the forward strand.
GCCGAGCGCGACCTGGCGCGGATCGACAAGCTGCTCGCCGGCAAGTTCGAAACCCAGGAAAACGCCGCCGACGCGCAGACGGCACTCGATCTCACCAAGGCGACGCTGCAATCCGACCAGGCGGCGCTCCATAATCTTCAGGTGCAGCGCGAATACTACTCGATCCACGCACCGGTCAGCGGGCGTATCGGCACCGTGCCGGTCAAACCCGGCTCAACCATCGTTTCGGGCCAGCAGGCAAGCCCGATCGTGACCATCAATATGTTCGATCCGATCTATGTCGCGGTGGGCATTCCGCAGAAATTGGTCGCCGATCTCGCCGAGGACAAAGCGCAAGGGGTAGCCAAGGTCAACCTCACGGTGCCGGGGTGGGGTGAAACGCGCGAGGGCGCCGTGACGGCGATCGACAACGCGGCCAATGCCGCGACCGGGCTCGTCACCGCCTATGCCACCATCGCCAATGCGCCGGCTCTCCTGTGGCCGGGCGAGATCGTCAATGTCGAGGTGATCTTCCGCGACGAGCCGGACCAGCTCACCGTGCCTGATGAGGCGGTGCGGACGAACCAGCAGGGATCCTATGTCTATGCGGTCGACGCCCAGCAACGCGCCCATATGAAGCCGGTGACGGTGGCGCGCAATGTGCGCGGCATGACGGTCATCGCGAGCGGCCTGAAGGAAGGCGAGCAGGTGGTGACCGATGGCCAGCTTCTGCTGTCGGACGGCGTCCAGGTTTCGGTCAAGCAGGCGATGGGGACGGGAGGCTGATCATGCGGCTCTCCGAGCTCTGCATCAGACGGCCGGTGATGACGGTGCTGCTCATGCTGTCGCTCGTCGTGCTGGGCATTGCGGGCTTTCGTCAGTTGCCGGTGGCCGCTCTGCCGCGCATCGACTTCCCGACCATCCAGGTGAGCGCCTCGCTGCCGGGCGCCAGCCCTGAATCGATGGCGTCCTCGGTCGCGGAGCCGCTCGAACAGCAATTTTCGACCATTCCCGGTGTCACCTCGATGACGTCGACCTCGATGCAGGGCTCGACCACCATCGTGCTGCAGTTCGATCTCAACCGGAATATCGACGCGGCGTCCCTCGATGTGCAGTCGGCGCTCAGCATCGCCGAACGGCGCCTGCCGCCGCAGATGACGACACCGCCAAGCTTCAGGAAGGTCAATCCGGCCGACCAGCCGGTGCTGCTGCTGGCGCTCGCCTCGAGCACGATGCCGCTCACCGATGTCGATGAATATGCCGAAGACGTGCTGGTGCCGCAGCTTTCGCAGATCCTCGGCGTGGCGCAGGTTTCGGTCTTCGGCCAGCAGAAGCGGGCAGTCAGGATCGAGGCCGATCCGCGGCTCGCGGCGAGCCGCGATCTCAGCATGGCGGATATCGCCTCGGCCGTTGCCGCCGCCGACTCCTATGTGCCGGTCGGCGGTCTCTCGGGCCAGAATCGCAACCTCACCATCAATGCGCCCTCGCAACTGATCAAAGCTTCGGACTACCAGCCGCTGGTGGTCGCGTGGCGGGACGGCAAGCCGGTGCGGCTCGGCGATGTCGCGGTGGTGCGCGACGGCGCCCAGAACGAGCAGACGGCGAGCTGGTACAATGATCAGCGGGCGGTCGTGCTGGCTATCTTCCGCCAGCCTGACGCCAATACGATCGATGTGGTCGACCAGGTGAAGGCGCATCTCGCCTCCTATCGCAGCCAGATGCCGGCCGCGATCAAGCTCGACGTCACCAATGACCGGTCGATCTCGATCCGCAATGCGGTGTCCGACGTCGAATTCACCCTGATGCTGGCGGCGGCGCTGGTGATCCTGGTGATCTTCGCCTTTCTCAAATCGGTGCGCGCCACCCTGATCCCGGTCCTGGCGCTGCCGGTATCGCTGATCGCCACTTGTGCGGTGATGGCGCTGCTCGGCTTCTCGATCGACAACATGTCGCTGCTCGCCATCACGCTCTCGACCGGCTTCGTGGTCGACGACGCCATCGTGATGCTGGAGAATATCGTGCGCCATATCGAGGCGGGCCAGCAGCCTTTCGCCGCCGCGTTCGAAGGTGCGAGCGAAATCGGCTTCACCATCCTGTCGATGACCGTGTCGCTGGTGGCGGTCTTTATCCCGGTCCTGTTCATGGGCGGCGTGGTCGGGCGCCTGTTCAACGAATTCGCGGTGACGATATCGGTGGCGATCCTGGTTTCGGGTTTCGTTTCCCTGACGCTGACGCCGATGCTCTGCGCCAGGCTTCTCAAAGCCGAGGAGGAGGGCAGGCGCAAGAGCCTGGTGGCGATCATCTCCGACACGGTGTTCGGTTGGATGGAGCGGTCCTATCGCTATACGCTCGATCTCGCTTTGCGTTTCCAGGGCGTGATGCTGCTCGTCACCCTGGCGACGCTCGTCCTCTCGGTCTGGCTTTATGTCGTGATGCCCAAGGGCTTCTTTCCGACCGAGGACACCGGCTATCTCAACGCGACGATCCAGGCCTTGCCTGATATCGGCTTCGAGGCGCTCACCGCGAAGACCCGGGAGGTCAGCGCCATTGTGCGCAAGGACAAGGCGGTCGCCTATGTGCTTTCGACGACGGGCGGCGGCGGCAATGGGGCGAACACGGCGCGCCTCTTCATCGCGCTCAAGCCCCAGGACCAGCGCGATACGGCGCAGGACGTGGCCCGCAGGCTCCGGCGCGGGACGGCGGTCGTCCCCGGCATCGATGCCTATTACCAGGCGGTGCAGAATATCCAGATCGGCGGTCGGTCGGCCAAGGCCGATATCCAATACACATTGCAGAGCGCCGATCTCAACACATTGATCGCGCAGGTGCCAGGGCTCGTCGAGCGCCTTAAGAAGCGCCCTGAACTGCGCGACGTGACGACCGATCTCGAGCTCAGCAACCCCGAGCTCATCGTCGATATCGACCGCGACCGCGCCGCGGCGCTCGGCGTGAATGTCGACGACATCCGCTCGACGCTCTACAATTCCTTCGGCGTGGCGCAGGTGGCCACGCTCTATATGCCCTCCAACGACTATCCGGTGATCCTGGAAGTGGCGCCGGAGCTGCAGAACGATCCCAATGTGCTGTCGCTGATCTCGGTGAAGTCGGCGAATGGCGCCGCCATCCCGCTCGACCAGGTGACGGTGACGCGGCGGGAAGCCGGGCCCTTGTCGATCAATCATCAGGCCCAGCAGCCGGCGGTCACGATCTCCTTCAATCTGACGCCCAATGTGTCGCTCGGCGCCGCCGTCGAAGCGGTGAACCAGGAGACCGCGGCGGCGCATCTGCCCAGCTCGGTCTCGGCCAATTTCGCCGGCACGGCGCAGGTTTTCGTCGACGGGCTGGCGGGGCAGGGCTTCCTGCTGCTGATCGCGGCTTTGGTGATCTACATCATCCTCGGCATTCTCTATGAGAGCTATATACATCCGCTCACCATCCTGTCCGGACTGCCGTCCGCCGGCATCGGCGCCCTGGTGGCGCTGTGGCTCGCCGGCATGGATCTGTCGGTGATCGCCGTCATTGGCATCGTGATGCTGATCGGCATCGTCAAGAAGAACGGCATCATGATGATCGATTTTGCCCTGAAGCGGCAGCAGGCGGGCTTGCCTGCCCATGAAGCGATCCGCGAGGCCTGTCTCAGGCGCTTCCGGCCGATCATGATGACGACCTTCGCCGCCATCCTCGGCGCGCTGCCGATCGCGCTTGGCTTCGGCGCCGGTTCGGAGCTGCGCCGGCCGCTTGGTGTCGCGATCGCCGGCGGTCTCGTCCTGTCGCAATTGCTGACACTCTACATCACGCCGGTGGTGTTCCTGGCTCTCGAAAGACTTAAGACCAGGCTGTGGCGTGGTGGCCAGCCGACGGCGTCATCTGCCTAGCCGGCGGAGTGAGGATACCTTGCCTGGCCCCGCAGCGGTCTGCTAGTGCCCCATGGCAGTGGTGAAGAGGGGACTTTCATGGCCAAATCGGTGCTCGGCATTATCGGCGGATCGGGCGTTTACGATATCGAGATGGACAATGCCCGCTGGGAAACGATCGCTTCGCCCTGGGGCGAGCCTTCGGACCAGGTCCGGCGCGGCGAGATCAGCGGCCTGCCGGTCGTCTTCCTGCCACGGCACGGCCGCGGTCACCGCTTCTCGCCGACCACCATCAACTATCGCGCCAATATCGACATATTGAAGCGGACTGGGGTCACCGATGTGGTGTCGCTGTCGGCCTGCGGGTCGTTCCGCGAAGAATTCGAACCGGGGCGTTTCGTGCTGGTCGATCAGTTCATCGACCGCACCTTTGCGCGCGAGAAGAGCTTCTTCGGCACCGGCTGCGTGGCGCATGTGTCGCTCGCTTACCCGATCTCGCCGACTTTGCAGGATCTGGCCGAGGCGGCCCTCAAGGCGGAAGACATTCCGCATGCGCGCGGCGGCACATACCTGGTGATGGAAGGCCCGCAATTCTCGACGCTGGCGGAATCGCATCTCTATCGCTCCTGGGGCTGCAGCGTCATCGGCATGACCAACATGCCGGAGGCCAAGCTCGCACGTGAGGCGGAGCTCAGTTACTGCACCGTCGCCATGGTGACGGACTACGATTCATGGCACCCGCATCATGGCGAGGTCGACATCACCTCGATCATCAAGGTGCTGAAGGGCAATAGCGAGAATGCCCGCAAATTCGTGACGCGGCTGGCGCGCGATTTCCCGCGCGAGCATCCGCCTTGCCGGGTTGGGTCCGACACGGCGCTCGATTTCGCCATCATGACGCAGCCGGAACTGCGCGATCCGGCCTTGCTCAAGAAGCTCGATGCGGTGGCCGGACGCGTGCTGAACCGGCCCCAATAAAGCCATCGGACAGCCCAACTCAGGGTGATTTGCCGGCCTAGTGAACTTCCGGGACGCCCGCGCGTTAACGGCGCGATAGGAATCGCGGACGGAGGGTCAACTTGGTTCAGCAACTTACACGACGTTCATTTCTCGGCAGCGTCACGCTCGCCGGAGCGGGACTGGTGATCGGCGCCCGCACCGGCTTGGCGCAGGAGACGATGGACACCACCGACGGGACGGTCGATCCGTTCCCTATTCCCCAAGTCGATCTGCGCAAGATTCCGGAACAGTTCCGCCGGCAGACGGTGGAGTATCTCGGGCATGAGTGGCCGGGCACCATCGTCGTCGACACGAAGACCAGGCATCTGTTCAAGATCCTGCCCGGCCAGCAGGCGATCCGCTATGGCGTCGGCGTCGGGCGCGACGGTTTCTCCTGGTCGGGTGAGGCCGAGGTCGGCGCCAAGCAGATGTGGCCGAAATGGAACCCGCCGGCCGAGATGGTGGCGCGCGATCCCAATGCGGCGAAATGGGCAAATGGGCAGCCGGGCGGCCCTGACAATCCGCTGGGTGCGAGGGCGCTCTATCTCTACCAGAGCGGCAAGGACACGTTGTTCCGCATCCACGGCACCAATGCGCCGAAATCGATCGGCAAGGCGATGTCGTCGGGCTGCATCCGCATGCTCAACCAGGATGTGGTCGAGCTCTATCGCATGACGCCGATCGGCACGCGCGTCACCGTGCTTCCTTCCGATCCGCAGCAGATGTTCGAGGAAGACGAAGTCGCGGCGCAGTAACTGTTTCGTTTTCAGTTGAAGAGCGCCGCCGACTTCTTGCGCTTCTTGGCGGCGAGCTTGACGGTCTTGATCGGCTTGTAGATCGGCGCGAGCACCATCTTCACGAAGGGATGCTTGGAGAGCTTCTTCTGCTCGGCCGCGTCGAAGGCGGCATGCTTGCGGTTGCAGGCATTCTGCACCTGGTCGCGAATGGCCTGCGCCTTTCTGTCGACCTCGTCGCAGGTGCGACCGCGCAACGCGCGCACCCTGGTCTCGATCTCATTGGCGCAGCCCATCCAGATGGTGCGATGCGTTTCCTCATGCTTGCGCAGGAAGCTCGAGAATTGCTGCCAGCGATTGCGGGCACTGGACGAGAGCCCGGCCTCGTCGGTGAGCTTCGGCAGGCGGATGGTGAAGTCGATCCGATACTGATAGTCGACGATGCGGCAACTCTTCGTCAGCTCGAGCTTGCCGCGCTGCGATGATTCGGCCGACGTCGCCGCATAGGCCTTTTCGCCTTTCACATGCGGGCCGCGCTTGAGCATCGATACATAGACGCCCGCCGCGGTGTCGCCCGAAACCTTGTAGTACACGTATTTCGTGGTGAAGGCCGGCGCCGCTTCGGCCGCATTCAATCCCAGCGCCGACAGCAAAATGGCCGCCGCGGTTGCCATCCCTTTAGTTGCCCGCATCGATGCCTCTCGAAGTTGAGACGGAAAGTTAGGACAGGGCCGCCGGTCCGGCAAGGTCTAAACCGAAGGTTTGGTTGCCGCCATTTGAGCCTTGCCGGGAAACCGGCGTTGCGTCATATTCCCGCGCCGGACTGCAGAAATGCACGTCCGGTCGGGCAAAGCATTAGAACCCGGTGAAGACTGAACTCGGCGCATGGGGCATGCGTCAGCTACCGCCTTTCCCGCTGTTTTGACGAGCTGTGCCTTTCCTGTAAGCGGAAGTCCACATTTCGCAGGCAGGCAGTTGAGGAAACGGGACAAGGAGCAATCCCCGCATGCGCCAGAATGGCACTATAAAATTTTTCAACCAGGCCAAGGGTTATGGATTCGTGTCGCCGGAAGGTGGCGGCAAGGACGTGTTCGTGCATGTCACCGCCGTCCAGCGCTCCGGTATCCCGGAGCTGAACGAAGGTATGAGAATCAGCTTCGAGGTCCAGCCGGACAAGCGCGGCCGCGGACCCCAAGCGGTCGAGCTGCAGCTGCTCTAGAGCGCTTCCCGCCAAAGTTGCTCGACTTTGGCGATAAGGAAGCGCTCCAGATTATATGTTTACGAGCCCTTTTTCCCGTTTTGATCGAATCGGAACGCTTCGATCAAAACGGGAAGGGCTCTAACGGTTGCTGGCCCCTCGGACCGGCGCGGCCCGGGGGGCAAACAAGCGATTTCCGCACCGGCCCGGACTATGCTAATCTCGATTGTATGGGGTAGGTCGCGCTTATCTCCTGATGGTCGCCCTGGCGGTTGCCGGGACGACGGGCGTGGCCGGGCAGGCACTAGCGCATAGCTGTACTTGCCGGGCCAATGGCCACGTTTTTGCGCTGGGACAGATGGTCTGCATCCGGGGCAAGCTTTCCCAATGCCAGATGAACCAGAATGTGCCGACATGGCAGACAATCGCCGACACATGCCCAGAAGCCCAATACTCCCCTCGACCCGCCGTCCTCGCCGCCATCTCGCGGCCGCTGTCCTCGCCGGCCTCTTCATTCTCGCCAGTTTCGCGCTAGCGCCCATTGCGCAGGCGCGCGGCCCCGTTCCGGGGCAATTCGACTATTACGCGCTGACGCTCTCCTGGTCGCCGACCTATTGCGCCTCCGAGGCGGGGCAGGACGACCGCCAGCAATGTGGCTTCGGCCGCCCCTATGCCTTCGTCGTACATGGGCTGTGGCCGCAATATGAACAGGGCTGGCCCCAGGATTGCGTATTGCGCGAAAAATGGGTGCCGGATGACCTCATCGAGGCCATGCTCGACATCATGCCGTCGAAGCGGCTCATCATCCATGAATGGAAGAAACACGGCGCTTGCTCGGGCTTGCGGATGCGTGCCTATTTCGAGCTGACACGCAACCTGTTCGGCAAGATCCGCATTCCGGCGCGCTATTTGCGACCGCAGGAGGCCGTCGTCACGACGCCGGCGCAGCTCGTCAATGATTTCGTCAAGACCAACCGCGACCTCACCAGTGACATGCTGTCCGTCCAGTGCGGCAGTTCGCGGGGCGCGGCGCGGCTCTCCGAATTGCGCATATGTTTCGACAAGGACGGCAGGCTACAGTCCTGCGGTGTGAATGAAAGACGGCAATGCCGGGCGGAGAAGCTGGTGCTGCCGCCGGTACGTGGGGGCAATCGATGAAGAAAGCGCTGATCCTGCAGCATATGAATCATGACACGCCGGGGCGTTTCCTCGACTATTTCGTCGAGGACGGCATCACGCCCCAGGCGGTCAGATTGTGGGAGGGGCAGGAGATGCCGCCACTTCAAGGCTACGACCTGATGTTCGTGCTGGGCGGCGCCATGGATGTGTGGGAGACCGACGAGAATCCCTGGCTTACGGGCGAGAAAGAGGCGATCCGCGAATGGGTGGCGGAGCGCGGCAAACCCTATATCGGCCTGTGCCTCGGCCATCAGCTGCTTGCCAGCGCGCTGGGCGGCGAAGTGGCCCTGGCGCAAGAGGGCGAAGTCGGCGTGCATGAAGTCAAGGTCAACGGCGCGGCCGAAGGGCATCCGCTGTTCGCCGGACTCTCAGGCAGCCACAAGGTGATGCAGTGGCATCATGCCGAGGTCAAGGCGCCGCCCAAGGAGGCGACGGTGCTCGCCTCATCTTCGCGAACCAAGGTCCAGGCGATCGCCATCGACAATCACGCGATCGGCATGCAGTTCCACGCCGAGTTCTCTCCGCAGTCGGTGGCGAGCTGGGAGTCGTTGCCCAATTATGTCGGTGCCCTCGAGCGCGAGCTGGGGCCAGGCGCTTATGGCAAGGTCAGCGCTGAAGCCTATCCGCTGATGCCGCAGATGGGCGCCATGACGCGGCGCATCTACGACAATTTCAAGCGCGCTTCGGGGCTCGTGCGCTGAACCGAGGGCGTCGCGCGGCACTATCTCGAAAGTCCTGACTCAGAGGCCGGTTCCGATTTTTTCGGAGTTTCCGGCCTCTTTGCTTTTTTGGCGTCGGCATGGTCTGTCGGCCGCGGTATCTTTTATTATGTGATCACAGATTGACAGACGATCTGCCGGTGTGCATTTTATCTGCGATCACATAATAATTCACTCCGGAAGATTGCGACAAATGACCCGTAAAGTAGTGCTCACCTGCGCCGTCGTCGGCGAAACCAATTTCAACCGCGCTCATCCGAATTTTCCCATCACGCCCAAGCAGATCGCCGATTCGGCGCGCGAGGCCGAAGAGGCCGGCGCATCGGCGGTTCACCTCCATGTCCGCAATCCGCTCACCGGAGAGGGCACCAGTGACCCTGATCTCTTCCTCGAAATGGCGACGCTGGTGCGCGACAACGGCGTCAAGGCTGTCATGAACGTCACATGCGGCGGCGGGGGCCTGTTCTTCCCCGATCCGGCGGATGAGGGCCGGGCCGGCCCCGGATCGGAAATTGCCTCGGCCGAAATGCGTGTGCGCCACATCGAGATGATTCTGCCGGAAATGTGCTCGCTCGACGTTTGCACGCAGAACCAGACGGACGGCGAGGTCGAGTATGTCTATCTCAACACCCAGGCGACATTGCGCAAGATGGCGCGGCGCTTCCAGGAACTCGGCGTCAAGCCCGAGATCGAGGTCTTCGCGCCGGGGGACATCCTGCTGGCCAATCGCATGCTCGCCGACGGCCTGTTCGATCTGCCGCCGATGTATCAGATCGTCATGGGGACCAATTGGGGCCTGCCGGCCACGCCTGAGACGATGATCTACATGCGCAATCTTCTGCCCGCGGGTGCCAACTGGGCCGCGTTCGGCATCGCCCGGATGCAGATGCCGATGGTGGCCCAGTCGGTTCTTCTCGGCGGCAACGTACGCGTGGGGCTTGAGGACAATCTCTATCTCAAGCGCGGCGTCTTCGCGACCAACGGGCAACTGGTTGCGCGGGCGCGGACGATCATCGAGAGTCTCGGCTTCGAGGTGGCGACACCCGATGAGGCGCGCGAGATACTGGGTCTGAGAAAGCGCTAGGTATGCAAAGCGCGCGCGAGGACGAGCCGCTCTCCGCGGCGGTCTATCTCTATGGCGAAGCTGCGCCGGTGATCCCGGCCACGGCCTTTCTGGCCCCGAGCGCCGTGATCATCGGTGATGTCGAGATCGGCGAGGGGTCGAGCATATGGTTCGGCGCGGTGCTGCGAGGCGATATCTGTCCGATCAGGATCGGATGCGGGACGAATATCCAGGATGGCGTCATCATTCATGGCGATGAGGGTGGCCTCGTCAACATCGCCGATGACGTCACCATTGGCCATGGCGCGATCGTGCATGGCTGCGCTATCGGGGCAAATGCTCTCATCGGCATGGGCGCCATTGTGCTCGACAATGCGACCATTGGCGCGGGAGCGCTGATCGGCGCCGGCGCCGTTGTCGCGCCCGGTACGCAAGTGGATCCGCAAAGTCTCTGGCTCGGATGTCCGGCGCGAAAAATCCGTGATCTTTCGTCGGCCGCAGCTGCGGAACTGCGGTTGGGCGCACAGCACTACCGTGATCAGGCGCAACTTTACCGATCCGGCCATTTCCGCCGCGCGGCGCCAATTTATCATTCAGCTATCAAGGAGAAATAACAAATGAATCTGCGGGGGCTTCGCGTTCTCATTACCGGTGCCGCGGGCGGCGCCGGCGCATCCATCGCGACCTGTTTCGCCCGGGCCGGCGCCTATGTCCATATCGCCGATATCGACGCGCGCGCCGTCAAGGCGCTGGCCGCGGGCCCGGAGAAGATTTCCGCCAGCATCTGCGACTGCGGCCGCGCCGATGCCGTCGACCAGTTGTTCGAAGAGGCTTCGGCGGCGCTGGGCGGGCTCGATGTACTCATCAACAATGTCGGGATCGCCGGACCCGCGGCGGCGGCCGAGGACGTGGCGCCGGAGGACTGGGACCGTACGATCGCCGTCAATCTATCGGGCTTCTTCTATTGCGTCCGCAAGGCCATCCCGCTGCTGAAGCAGGCCGGAGGAGGGACCATTCTCAATGTCTCTTCGACCAGCGCCCGCACCGGGCTGCCGCACCGGCTGCCTTATGCGGTCTCGAAAGTCGGCGTCCTCGGGCTGACCGAAACCCTGGCGCGCGAGCTCGGCCCCTTCAACATTCGTGTGAACTCCATTCTTCCCGGATGGATCAACAATGCCCGCGCCAATTCCATTCTTGAGCGCAAGGCCAAGGAGCTCGGAGTCGAGCCAAAGGTGCTGATGGAGGAGGAGCTGCAATACATCTCCATGCGCACGCAGATAGAGCCCGAGGAGATCGCGGAGATGATGATGTTCCTGTGCTCGTCAGGTGGACGCCACGTGTCGGGTCAGCATATCGGCGTATGCGGCAATGCGGAGTATGAAAGGTAGGATGGCGGTCAAGTATCGCGCAGGAACGGCAATATCTCGCGATAAGCGGCCGTAAGGTCGTTGTGCAATGCCGCCTCCGCCGCATCGGGGTCGTTACTGGCGAGCGCATCGAGCATCTGATCGTGGAATATCGTGGTGCTGATGTCGCTGTCGGCTGGCCAGTCGCGCTGCAGGGTGGGACCGATGCGAAGCCACAAGGTTTCAATCATCTGGGTGAGGATAGGCGATCCGGAAAGCTTGTAGACCTCGAAGTGGAAACGGAAATTCACCCGCAAGGTATCGACGGTGGAAATCTTGTCCCTGCTCAACTCGGTGCGATATCGGTCATTGATCCGACGAAGGCTGTCCAGATCCCTCTCGTGCGCCTTTAGCGCCGCGCAGCGAATGGCATGGCCTTCGAGCTTGAGGCGGATGTCGGTGATCTGGGCGAAGTCGGACTTGTCGGGCGCGTAGACGAAGAAGGCGCTCTTGCTGCGGCTCACCAGCGCGCCATCCGCTTCAAGGCGCTTGAGCGCTTCGCGGACCGGGGTGAGGCTTACCCCCATCGCCTCGGAGAGCGAGCGCAGGGTAAGTCCGGCGTTCGGCAGCACACCGCCGCTCATCAGTGAATAACGCAACGCTTCATAGACCTGGCGCTCGGCCGATATGCCTTCGAGCGGCGTAATCCGCGGCAAATCCGGTGCGCTGGCCTTGGGGCGTCCGGCTCCGGGCCGGCGCTTGCGCACGACCTTGCCGCTCTTCCGCCTCACAGTTTTCTTCGCCTGCTTTGTCATCGTCCATCGACATTACGGGATTCGGCGCGGAGTTCAATAATCGTGTGATCACAGAACAAAAGCCCGTCGCTTCAGTTGACAGGCTTTTCTTAATATGAGATCACAGAATAAGAAACAGCGGAATGACAAGCGGCCGCTGACCAATGAGCAGGGAGTCGGCCGGTGGCCGGCAGTGAGGACGTGCATGCAATTCGCCATTGATACCCGCGGCACCTTTACCGATCTCGTCGTCAAGGACACGTCCGGATTTTGCCGGATGTTCAAGTCCTCGACGACGCCGGCCGATCCGATTTCCGGTGTGCTCAATGTTCTTGAAGTCGCCGCCGCCGAATATGGAATGACCCGGGAGGCCTTTCTTTCCAAGGGAAGGCTTCTCGTCCACGGAACGACACATGCACTCAATGCCATCGTCACGAGCCGCACGGCGAAGACCGCGTTCATCACGACCAAAGGCCATGGCGACATGCTTGTGCTGCGCGAGGGCGGGCGTACGGACCCTTTCAATTTCGATCACCCCAATCCCGAGCCCTATATTCCCCGCGCCTTGACCTTCGAAGTCACCGAACGGATGCTGCCGGATGGATCGGTGATGCTTCCGCTCGATGAAGAAGAGCTTGCGGGCATCGCCGCCGCGCTGAAGCAGCTTCGTGTCGAAGCCGTCGCCGTCTGTCTATTGTGGTCGATCGTCAATCCGGATCATGAACGGCGCATCGGCACTCTCCTCGCCACACATCTTCCGGGTATTCCTGTCACGCTCTCCCATGAGCTCAACCCGATCATCCGGGAATTCCGTCGCGCCTCGTCGGCGGCCATAGACGCGTCGCTCAAACCGATGATGGGCATCTACATGTCCAATCTCGAGGCGCGTCTCCGGGGAGCGGGATTTCCCGGACGCGTGCTGGTGATCACGTCGCAAGGTGGTGTGATCGATGCTAAGGATGCCGCGACGGCGCCGATCCATATCGTAAACTCCGGGCCTTCCATGGCACCGATGGCCGGTCGCCATTTTGCGGCCATCGACGAAGATTCGACGACGGCGATCGTCGCCGATACCGGCGGCACCACCTATGATGTCAGCCTGGTGCGCAAAGGACATGTCCCCATCATCCGGGAGACATGGATCGGCGCGCCGCATCGGGGCACCATGATCGGATTCCCCTGGGTCGATGTGAAGAGCGTCGGTGCCGGTGGCGGCTCGATCGCCTGGGTCGATTCCGGCGGACTTCTTCACGTCGGCCCGCAAAGCGCGGGTTCGGTTCCAGGGCCTGTCGCTTATGGAAAGGGTGGCGTCGAACCCACCGTCACCGACGCATCGCTGGTTCTCGGTCACCTCGATGGCGACTCGTTTCTCGGTGGCGCGATGAAGCTCGACAGGACGCTCGCGGAGGCGGCGATCCGGACGCGGGTGGCGGAACCGCTCGGTATCTCAGTCGAGGCTGCTGCCGACGCCATACTCGCGGTCGTGACCGAAAACATGGTGCAGGCCATCAACACGATCACGGTCAATCAGGGAATCGATCCCAAGGATGCCGTCCTCATCGGGGGCGGTGGCGGTGCCGGCTTGAATTCGGTGCGGATCGCCAAGCGGCTTGGGTGCAGGACCCTGCTGATCCCCGCTGTGGGCGCCGCACTTTCAGCGGCCGGTGCCATGATGTCGGGGCTCAAGGCGCATTATCAAGCAGCTGCCTTCGCCGCGACGGATCGCTTCGACTTCGATCGCCTTTCGGATGTGCTCAACGGATTGGCCGAGCGCTGCCGGGTTTTTGCCGCCGAGTCGGGCGCGGGTGCCGAAAGTGTGGAGATCAGCTACACGGCCGACGCCCGTTATTCGACCCAGGTCTGGGAGATAGAGGTCCCGCTGCGGTCCGGCAGAATTCTGACGCCCGCCGATCTTTGCGCATTCATCGATGACTTCCACGAGACACATCAGGAGCTCTTCAATTTCTCCGATCCGTCGTCTCCCATCGAGATCGTCGGGTGGCGGGCGCAAGTGCATTGCCGGTTCAAGGATACCGGCGGGATAGACTTGGCCCGTAGCGACGAGGAGGAGATCGCAGCCTCGACGCGGCGCAGCTTCTTCGCGCAGAAGGGCTGGTGTGACGTGCCTGTCCACAATTTCGAGGCGCTTGCCGTCAATGAATTCATCACCGGACCGCTGATCGTCGAAAGTCCATTCACGACTGTCGTCATCGAGCCCGGCGTGGCGGTTGCCCGGCGGCCGTCCGGCAGTCTTTCCATAAATATGGCGGTCGCCCAATGACCCAACACAACAGCAGAAAGCCCGCCGTGGATGGTGTGCAGCTCGCCATTCTTGCCCACCGTCTCGAAGGCGTCACGCGTAAGATGGCGAACACGCTCCTGAGAACCGCGCGATCGGGTGTGATCAATATCGCCCGTGACTTCTCCTGCTGCATCGTGACCGCCGGCGCCGAGCTCCTGGTCGCGAATGAAGGTCTGCCGATACATGTGCTCGCCGGGCCTGACATAATGGCGCGGGTGATGAAGGAGTATAGTCCGGTACTCAAGCGTGGCGATGCCTTCCTCAATAACTCGCCCTATCACGGGTGCAGTCACGCCGCCGATCATACGCTCCTGGTCCCCGTCATCGACGATGAGGGCAACCATCGTTTCACCGTACTGGCGAAGGCCCATCAGGCCGATATCGGCAACTCGATCGCGACCACGTATCACGGCGCCGCCAGGGATGTTTACGAGGAAGGCGCGCTGATCTTCCCGTCCGTGAAGGTGCAGGAGAATTACGAAACGAACCAGGATTTTGTCCGCATGTGCCGGATGCGGATCAGGGTGCCTGATCAATGGTGGGGAGATTTCCTGGCCATGGTGGCGTCGGCGCGCATCGGCGAAAGAGAGATCATTGCGCTGGCGGAAGAAGTCGGTTGGGACACGCTGGAGAATTTCAGCGCCACCTGGCTCGACTACTCCGAGAAACGCATGATGGAGGCCATCACCGCCATGCCGGGTGGCCGGATGACCCGAACCAGCACGCATGATCGCTTTCCGGGCACACCGGAGGAGGGCATCCCGGTCACCGTCGATGTCTCTCTCGATCCAAGTGAAGCGCGCATCGCCGTCGACCTTAGCCGCAATCCGGACTGCCTGCCCTGTGGCCTCAATTTGTCGGAAGCCTGCGCGCGCACCGCCGCCATGGTCGGCATATTCAATTCCATCGATCACCGGGTTCCCAAGAATGCCGGGTCCTGCCGGCGCATTGATGTCAGCCTGCGCGAGAATTGCGTGGTCGGCATTCCCCGGCATCCCACGTCCACGTCTGTCGCGACCACAAATGTAGCCGACCGGGTCGCCAATGCCGTCCAGGCTGCGATCGCTGAGATCGCCGATGGGGCAGGCATGGCCGAGTGCGGTGCCGTCATCGCGCCGGCGGGTGGGGTCATTTCCGGCGTCGACTCGGCCGGGAAGGAATTCGTTAATCAGATTTTCCTCGGTGAGACCGGTGGTGCCGCGGCGCCGCGCGCCGATGCGTGGCTGATCATCGGGCATGTCGGTGGTGCCGGCATGTGCAATCTGGACAGCGTCGAGCTCGATGAAATGCGCCAGCCCTTGCGCGTCTTCTCACGCAAGCTGGTGTCCGATACGGAAGGGGCGGGCCGGTTTCGTGGCGCGCCGTCCATGTCGGTCGAATTCGGGCCGGTCGGATGCGATATGCAGGTCGCTTATGTGAGCGACGGGACCATGAATGCGGCGCGCGGCGTGCGCGGCGGCGGCGCTGGCGGCAAGGCGGACCAGTTCCGTGTCAGGCGTGACGGCACGTTGCAGCGTCTCGATGCCTGCGCCCAGGTCACCATTCATGAGGGTGAGAGGCTGCTGTCGATCTCCTGCGGCGGTGGCGGCTATGGCAATCCGGTGGAACGCGAGGCGGAGACGGTCGCGCGCGATGTCGCCGAAAAGTGGATATCGGCAGAAAGGGCGCGCGACGTCTATCGCGTGGCTCTTACCGAGGACGGCTCGCTCGATCGTGATGAGACCGTGAAGCTTCGTCACGCCGAGCGGTAGACAGGCAGTAATCAAAAAACAAACGAGGGAACGACAGATGAAGAAAATCTATGCGATCAAGGCAGCCATGCTGACATTGCTGCTCGGCGGCGGCCATGCACTGGCCGAGGAAGATGTGAAGGTTGGTTTTGCCCTGGCTCTTTCCGGCTTCATTGCGCCCTATGACGATGGCCCTTATAAAGCCGCGCAGCTTGCGATCGACGATATCAATGCCAAGGGCGGCCTGCTCGGCAAGAAGCTGATCGCCGTGGCCTCCGACACGAAATCGGACGTCGATGTCGGCGCCATTGCCGCCACCGATGTCATCGGCAAGGGCGCCCGGATGATCATGGTCACCTGTGATTTCGATTTCGGCGCGCCGGCGGCCATCGTCGCGCAAAGCCAGAATGTCTTTGCCTTCTCCTCCTGCGCGGCGGATCCGAAATTCGGCGTTCAGGGCATTGGTCCGAATGCCTATACGCTGGCCACGGCCACCCTCACGCAGGGTTCGATCTTGGCGGAGTTCGCGTTCAAGCAGGCCAATCTCAAGACGGCCTATCTGCTGACGGATACGAGCGGCGAATATATGAAGTCGCTGTGTGCGTCCTTCGAGCGCCGTTTCGTCGAGCTCGCGGGTGATGCCGGCATTGTGGGCAAGGACAATTTCCACGGCTTGAACGACACCTCCATTGCCGGCCAGATCAGCCGGTTGAAGGCCAGTCCCAAACAGCCGGATGCCGTGATGTTCTGCGGCGCCGGCAGTGCCGGTGCGTCCTTCATTCGCCAGATCCGCGCAGCCGGCATCGATCTGCCCTTGCTGGCGGGTGAATCGATGGACGGCGCCTATTGGCTGGGTGCCGTCCCTGATCTGAGCAACTTCTACGTTCTTGCCTATGGCTCGGCGTTCGGCAACGACCCGGATGCCAAGATCAACGATTTCACCACCAGGTTCACGGCCAAATTCGGCGAGCAGCCGGCGACGTCGCATGCGCTGACCGGATATTCCGTCATCGAGGCCTGGGCGCTTGCCGTGCAGCGGGCCGGCACCTTCGACACGGACGCAGTGCGCGCCGAACTCGACAAGCTCAAGGACGAGCCGTTCCTTGCCGGGAAAACGAGCTTCTCGCCGGAAGCCCACATAAATCTCGACCGGCCGATGCTTGTCTTCAAGATCGTCAATGGCAAGCACGAACCGATCGGGCGCTTCTTGAGTGAAGTGATCCCCGAGCTCAAATTCTGATCCGCGCCGAGGAGCAGGATGATGAATGCGGCGCGGCTGACCGCGCGTGATGTCGGCGTCAGTTTCGGCGGGCTCGTGGCGCTCGCTGGAATTGACCTCGATGTCGGCGCCGGTGAGATCGTTGGACTGATCGGGTCCAATGGAGCCGGCAAGAGCACGATGGTCAATGTGCTCTCCGGCTTTCAAAAACCGTCACGGGGCACTGTCTTTCTCGGCGACATATCGCTTGCGGGGATGCCTCCGCATCGCATTTCGCGTGCCGGCATCGTTCGGACTTTCCAATCGGTGCGGCTTTTCCGGGATCTGACGGTGGCCGAGAATATCGCGGCAGCGGTCGCCGTGCTGGGGAAGGGCGCTCCAGATGTAGCGGAGCTGCTCGCCCTCATGGGGCTTTCCGACCTGAAGGAAAAGCCGGCAGGGTCGCTGTCTTACGCGCATCAGCGACGGCTGGCGATCGCCCGGGCACTCGGCCTGCGGCCGCGTTTTCTCCTGCTCGATGAGCCGGCGGCCGGCATGACTCCCGGCGAAGTCGAGGAGCTGGATCGCACGCTCGTGGCTTTGCGCGACCGGACCCAACTGGGGCTGCTGCTGGTCGAGCACAATATGACACTGGTCATGTCGGTCTGCGAGAGACTTGTGGTCATGGATGGCGGCCGGGTCATCGCGCGGGGAACGCCCGACTTGATACGTCAGGATCCTCTCGTGCGTCAGGCCTATCTCGGCCATGGAAAAGTGAGGGAGCACCCGTGACCTTGCTGGCGATCGAAAACATCACAGTGAAATACGGCCCGATACCGGCGATCCGCGACGTCTCGCTGCAGATCGGGGAGGGCGAGACCCTGGCGGTGGTCGGCGCCAACGGCGCCGGAAAGTCGACCCTGACGCTCGCCATCACCGGCATCGTCAGGCCATCTTCGGGACGGATCGAATTCTCGGGACGCTCGCTGTTAGGGCTTGGCCCGGAGGCGACGGCGCGCCTCGGCGTGGCGCTGGTTCCCGAGGGGCGTCATATCTTTGAAGGTCTTACCGTCGACGAGAATCTGCTGCTCGGCACGACTGTTCTCTCCGATCGGAGTTCCGCCCGGCACGCCATGGCGCAGATCTATGAGATGTTTCCCATTCTGCATGAACGGCGCAATGGGATGGCGACCCGGCTTTCGGGCGGCGAGCAGCAGCAACTCGCCATTGCACGCGCGCTGCTATCGAAACCCCGCCTGCTGATACTGGACGAACCGTCGCTCGGGCTGTCGCCTGTGATGGTCGACAAGATCTATGCGATCCTTGCCGAGTTGAAGAGCCGGGGCACGACCTTGCTGCTGATCGAGCAGAACCCGGCCCGTATCGATGAGGTTGCCGACCGTGTGATCGTGCTGAGCAGTGGGGCTGTCCAGGCATCGGGGCTTGCCGCCGAGATTCTGGCCGATGAGCAATTGCATGCCTCCTATCTTGGCGGTGTCGCCCTCGGAGCGCGTCAATGATCTACGTCATCCAGACCCTGGTCGATGCGGTGAGCGTGGGAGCGGTCTATGCGCTCTCGGCCTTGGGGATCGGCCTGCTCTTCGGCGTCATGCGGCTGGTGAATTTCGCGCAAGGAGAGTTCGTGACCATCGGCATCTACACATTGATGCTCACCGTCGGCCTGTGGTTTCCGCTCGCCGCGATCCTGACGGTCTTTGTCGTTGTGCTGCTGGCGCTGCTCGCCGACCGTCTCGCCTTCAAGCCGGTGCGCGATGCCGATCCGGCGACGATGCTGATCACAAGCTTTGCGCTCAGCTATCTCCTGCAGAATGTGCTGGTTCTCATCTTCGGGGCGCGACCCATCGGGTTCAACATCATCCCTGAACTCGGCTTGCCGGTCATGATCGGAGAGATCCGCATTCCACGCCTGAATATCCTGACGATCTGCGTTGCCGCCGGCCTGCTGACCGGCATAGCGCTCTTCCTGCGGCGCACGCGCATCGGGATCGAAATGCGGGCCGCGGCGGTCGATTTCAGAATGGCGCGGCTATTGGGAATCAAGGGCGATCGGGTGATCGCCGTCGCCTTCGCCCTGACCGGGGTACTGTCGGCGGTCGTCGCCATTCTCTTCGCGGCGCAGACCGGCACCGCGGCGCCGACATACGGGCTGCAACTCGCCTTGGTGGGTTTCGTCGCGACGGTCATCGGTGGAATGGGAAGCCTTGTCGGCGCGGTGTTCGGCGGCATGATCGTCGGCGTCGTGACGGTGTGTCTGCAGGCTCTGCTGCCACCGGAATTGCGGGTCTTCCGCGAGGCTTTTGTTTATGCCGTGGTCATCGCGATCCTGGTGTTGCGGCCAGATGGACTCTTTCAAGGTGTCGGCTCGAGGGAGCGCGTATGATGACGCGGCGCTGGTCGACATTCGCTCTACTGTCTCTGGCGATCCTCGTCGTCGCCGGTATCGGCTGGGCCGGGTCGGACATTTTCCAGCGTTTTGTCATCGATATGCTGGTGAAGCTGGTCGTGGTGCTGGGCCTGGCTGTCTTCGTGGGAAATTCCGGGGTGTTTTCCTTTGGGCACGCAAGCTTCGCGGCGCTCGGCGCCTATAGTTCGGCCTGGTTTACCTTGCCGGTGGCCGCCAAGAAGATCTTCCTTCCCCAGCTTCCGGCCTTCGCACTGTCGACGCAAGTCGGATTGCCGACGGGCGCCGCCATCGGCGTGGCCTTCGCCTCGCTGGTGGGGCTCGCCATCGGGGTGATCATCGTCCAGCTTTCGGGGCTCGGCGCCAGCATCGCAACCGTCGCCTGGCTCGCCATCGTCACGACGGTTCTCGCCAATGCCGATGCCTATACACGGGGCACGAGCTCGCTGGTCGGCCTGCCGCTCGCAACCGGCATCGGCGCGGCTCTGGTCTCGGCGCTTCTGGCGCTGTTCATCGCCTTCCTGTTCAAGACGTCGCGCTACGGCCTGATGCTGCAAGCTTCGCGCGAGGACGAGGTGGCGGCCAAGGCCACCGGCATCTCGGTTCGCGCCGTGCGCCTGTGGGCCTTTGTTCTGTCCGCCGCGCTGGTGGCACTTGGCGGCATATTGCAAGGCCACTTCCGCGGCGTATTGACGGTCAGCCAGTTCTATTTCGAATTCACCTATCTGACGCTCGCGATGCTCGTCATTGGCGGAATCAGAAGTCTTTCCGGCGCGGTCATTGGCACATTCCTGGTGGCGGGCTGTGCCGAGATGCTGCGCATCGTTTCGGGTGGCTTCGAGATCGCCGGCCTGATGGTGCCGGCGCTGCCGGGCTTACGGGAAATCGGCCTCGCTTTGATGATGCTGATCGTGCTTCTGGCGCGGCCCCGTGGCATCATGGGCAGCCGCGAATTCACGTGGCCCGTGAAAACAGGTTAAGCACGTCTTGCGGCGCGACCCGCGCTTGCCGTGCGGGCGGCGATGGCGACAACGAAGGCGGCAAAGACCATCGCCGTCGCGTAGGGCAGGCCGTCGGGACCGAACCGGTCCATGGCCCAGCCACCGATGAGAGCGCCAACCAGGGCGCCGGCGCCCCACGTGGTGGAGAAGGCCGCCGTGCCGGCGACAAGCTCATTGCCGGAGAAACGTTCGCCGAGCTCGGCCAGCGCCATGGTGTAGATGCCGGCCGAGGTGGCGCCGGTTACGACCAGCACGGGCCAGAGCAACCAGGTGCCGAAGGCGGAGGGAATGAGGGCGCTGCCGATAACGGTGGTGAAGGCGCACACCACCATCATGCCGCGCTTGCTCCAGTGGTCGGCAATCCAGCCGATGGGGAATTGCAGCCCGGCATTGCCGATGATGAAAGCGGTCAGCATCAGCGCCGCGGTTTCCTGGTCGAAGCCTTTCTTGACGCCATAGACGGGCATCAGGCCCAGATAGGCAGCGTCGATGACGGCAAACAGGGTCACGGCGCTGATCAGGATGGGCGCCAGACGCGCGAAGCCCAGGATGGAAAGCTGACGCTCCCCGGTTTCGGGCACAAGGGTGCCGATCGAGCGGTAGTAGAACATCGGTATCGTGCTGGCGGCCAAGAAGCCGGCGCCGATGAAGAAGGGCAATATGGTTTCGATGCCGGTGAAGCTGATCAGCGCCGAGCCGAGGCCGAAGCTCACGGACAGGATGCTGGCATAAAGCGCCATGATGCGCGAGCGCGCCGGTCCGAAGGCCGCCTCGACCACCCAGGCCTCGCTTACCGTGAACAGCGCCCCGACAGCGAGGCCGTGGAGGAAGCGAAGCACGAACCACGCCCAGTATATCGGCGTGAAGGGATAGGCCACGATTATCGCAGCGGTCAGGAAGGCGGCGACGATCGCCACCGGCCGGGTACCCAGGCGACTCGTCAGATGCGGCACGAGGAAGCCCGAGACCAGGATGCCCAAGGGCTGCATCGCCGTGTTGATACCGATCACCTTGGGCGGTACGCCGTGCTTCTCCATAACCAGGGAGAGCAGGGGAAATACGAGCCCGAGCGCGAAGCCGAAAACGGTGACGGCCGAGATGGCGGCGAAGAGATTGATCCAGCGCTGTCTATCCATGCGCCACTCCCTGCACCAGCCGGCCGCGCGAGAGGCCGAGACCTATGAGCAGGATGATGTAGATGGCCGTGACTGTGATCGGGATGGCGATGATGCCGAAGGCGTCGGTTGCAGCCCCAGCGATCGGCGGGCCCAATATGCCGCCGACACCCCACATGGCGGCAAAAGCGGCGCTTCCGGCGATGAGATCGGGGCCTTTGAAATTATCGCCGAGGATGGTGAGGGCGATGGTGTAGATCGCATAGGCGGTGGTGCCGAGGACCAGCATCACCGGCCAGATCAGCCAGGACTGGATCGTCCAGATCATCGACAAAGCCAGCACCGCGGTGATGATGGCCGAAAGCACGATCACGCCGAGCCTGGACCATCTGTCGGCAAGAAGGCCGATCGGCAGTTGCAATAATGCATTGCCGATGATCGAGACGCCGAGGATGGTGGTCACCTGCTCGACGGGAAGCCCGGAGCGCAGCCCGAAGATCGGGAAGAAGGACAGGATGACCGAATCGAAGAAGGTGAGCGTGCCGACGGCGAAGAGCAACAGCGGCGCCCGGCCCACGAAAGCCCAGAAGCCGCCGCCTTCCTCATGCCGGAAGGAGTCTTCGGAGATGCGCAGGAAGGTGAGCGGCACGGCGCTCATGCCGACGCACAAAATGCCGATCAGCCAGGGCGCCCAGCCGTCGATGCCGGTGAGCGGGATGATCAGCGGGCCGATCGAAAAACTGACGGCGAGCACGCTCGTATAAAGGCCCATGGTGCGGCCGCGGTTGCTCTGCTGGGCGCCGCTCATGATCCAGGCCTCGCTCACCGTGAACAAGGTGCCGGCGGCCATGCCGAAGAAGAAGCGGATGGCGAACCACGCCCACACGCTGGGGAACAGCTTGAAGGCGGCAAGCGTCGCCATGGTGACGAGAATGGCGATGTAAACGACGCGCTTGGAGCCGAAGCGCGAAACGATGCGCGGCAGAAACGGGCCGCCGATCATGATACCGAGCGGCGACATGGCGGCGTTGAGACCCATGATCCAGGCCGGAACATGGCTCTTCTCCATCAGCAGCGGCAGCATCTGCAAAGTGAGGCCCATGGCGATGTCGCAGGAAGCGACGGTCGCGATGGCGGCGACAATCGTCCGGTAGCGCTGCGCGAATGGCAAAGGCGCCGACATTGCTGGTCCTTGAAAGAAAATGGTTGCTCGCTGAAACCTCTAGCGGTTCCGCGCGTCCTACCGCAAGTGCAGCCCTGTGTCTTGCGCATGACGCCTCGCGCCGCTATGCACTGGGGCCATGACACGCCCAAAAATCATGATCATTCCGGTCACGCCTTTCCAGCAGAATTGCTCGCTCGTCTGGAACGAGGATACGCGTATCGGCGCCGTCGTCGATCCCGGCGGCGATGTCGATGTGATCCGCAAGGCTATCGATCAGGCACAGGTCACGGTGGAGAAGATTCTGCTGACCCATGGGCATATCGATCATGCCGGCGGTGCTGCGGAATTGCGTGACCAACTCAAGGTCGCAATCGAGGGGCCGCACGAGAAAGATGCTTTCCTGCTCAAGGACCTGCCGAAATCAGGGGCTCAGTACGGTTATCAAGCCCTCGCGTTCACGCCCGACCGCTGGCTCCAGGAAGGCGACAAGGTCACGGTCGGCGCGCTGGAATTCGATATTCTCGAATGTCCGGGCCACACACCGGGCTCGGTGGTGCTGTTCAACAACGCGCATCGCTTCTGCCTCATGGGCGATGTGCTGTTCCAGGGCTCGGTGGGACGCACCGATTTTCCCTATGGCGATCATGACACGTTGATCGCCGCGATCCGCGACAAGCTGCTGCCGCTCGGCGACGATGTGGCGTTCCTGCCCGGCCATGGCCCGGCCAGCACGATCGGCGAGGAACGGCGCGGCAATCCGTTCCTCACCGGGCTGAGCTGAAGGCGGCCTGGGATTGTGCGTCAGATGCCTTGCGCGAGGACCACGACGCGGGAGCCGATCGGAGCGCGACGGTAGAGCTCGATCACATCTTCATTGATCATCCGGATGCAGCCGGACGACAAGGCCTTGCCGATGGTCTGCGGCGCATTGGTGCCGTGCAGACGGTAGAGCGTGTCGCGGCCGTTCTGGAAGAGATAGAGGGCGCGCGCGCCCAGCGGATTGTCGGGGCCGCCCGGCATGCCGTCCTTCCATTTCGCCGCATTGGGATCGCGCTCGACCATTTCGGGCGGCGGCGTCCAGCGCGGCCACATGACCTTGCGCTGCACATCGGCGAGCCCGGCCCAGCGGAAACCCTCGCGGCCGACGCCGACACCGAAGCGGATGGCCTCGCGCCGTTCCAGAATGAGATAGAGATGGCGCTCGGCGGTATCGACGATGATGGTGCCCGGCCAGTGGCGGCCTTCATACGGCACGATCTGGCGGCGGAACTTCTTCGGGATTTTGCTCATGTCGGTCGGCGGGAAAATGATCAAATCATTGTAGTCCTTGCCGGGCCGGAACTGCTCCAGCTGCTGCTGGGCGCCTGCCGCCGTCGCCGCAAGGCCGGCAAAGGCAGCACTTCCCGCCGCCAGGAAGCGCCGTCTGTTGATACTGCTCGTCATTAGGCCTCCTCTATGAAACGTCGCCGCTTCAGGCTGCCTCAACCCGAAGTGACAGGCGCGATCGACATGTTGAATTTAACTTGGTGCGACGTGTTGCCGATACGCACTTTTGCGTGTCAGGTCCTCAAATGCCGACAAGGCGGATCTTGCCGACATGATAGGCGTCGCCGGTGCTCTTGAACTGATTGCATTCGGTCGGCTGGCCGCCGATGCTCTGGCACAGCTCGCCCTGTGTCGCAGACCAGGTGCCGCGGCCTTCGCCCTTGACGTCGTCCTGGTAGGTCAGCGAGCCGTCTTCATTATAGGTGATGAAACCGCTCGCATCGGGGCGGGTATATTGCCAGCTCTTGCCGATCAGGGTGGAGCGGATCTCCTCGGCGGAGAGCAGGCGGATCGGCTCGGCCTGGGCGGCCGGCGCCGACGAGGTCGGCGTCTGGCCGCCATTGAGGATCTTGATGGCGCTCTTGTCCGGGGACGATGCGCAGCCCGCCAGAATCAGCAGGGCAGCCACCGCCAAGCTCCATCTCGAATAATCGGTCATTCCCACAATCCTTAACCCCTGCGCCGGGCGCCATGTGTCACGTTTGAGCCCGGAGGGCAAGATTGACTGAGAGTGACGTTCGGATAGGGCGAAAACAGGGCAAGGGGGGCCTAATTCAGCCGGCCTTGCGCACCACCTCCAGAAGTTCGCCCAGATGCTCGATATGGCGGTAGCGCTGGTGGCCACTCGGGACCTCGTCCTGCTCGAGCGCCCAGGTCAGGCTGTGCGGCACATAGACGCCCCAGCTGCCGGCCTTGATGGCCGGGACAATGTCGGATCTGAGCGAATTTCCGACCATCATGGCCCGTTCCGGACCGTCGCCATGGCGGGTGAATATCCGCTCATAGGTGGCGGCCGATTTGTCGCTGACGATCTCCACCGCGCTGAAGAAGTCGCCGAGGCCGGATTGGGCGAGCTTGCGCTCCTGGTCGAACAGGTCGCCTTTGGTGATGAGGACGAGGCGATAGTCGCCGCTCAACTGCTCGAGCGCGGCGCGGGCATGCGGCAAAGGCTCGATCGGGTGGCTGAGCAGATCGCGCCCGGCATCGACGATCTGGTGGATGACGGTGGCGGGAACGCGACCCTCGGTCACCTCGATGGCGGTCTCGATCATCGACAGGGTGAAGCCCTTGATGCCGAAGCCATAGGCCTTGAGGTTGCGCCGCTCGGCCTCGAGCAGCCGGTTGGACAGGGCCTCGGCTTCGGCATAATCGGCGAGCAGGCCGGCGAAGCGCTTCTCGGTCATCCGGTAAAACTGCTCGTTCTGCCACAGGGTGTCGTCGGCATCGAAGCCGATGGTCGAAAGCCCGGCCGGCGGGGAGGACATCTCAAACCCATTCAGGTGTTGCGAAGCCGCGGAGCATAGGCCCGGGTGGCGAGCTGGTTCAACCCCGACACACCTTGTCTCCCCGAGGAAAAGGTGGTTTATGGACGATAGTTAATGTTGGGGGCGGAAATGAAACGGCGAACACTGCTTGTTTGCGCGGTGTTGTTGGCCGGATGCGGCACGACAAAGCTGGTACCGGATGATTACGCCGGACCTACGGCGCTGGTGAGGTACAGCGGCGTAAATCCCGCAGGCAGTGGACAAGCGAATCATTCACAATATTTCGTGCTCGCGACTGTCGATGGGAAGGAAATCCCGAACTCCTTCAGTCAGGCACTCGCCGGCGCCGAGGGCTACACCAATTTCCAGGCCCGTGAGCGCAAGGTCCCGGTGCGGCCGCTGAAGGTTACCTTGCGGGCGGTCGCTTATTTTCCCAAAGGCATAAAGGGCCAACCTGGAGTCGCAGGCCTCGACGAGATTGCCGCGGCTACCACCCAGAAGACCGTAAATTTCTCGCCGGTGGCGGGTGAGACCTACGTCGTGCGCGGCAAGGCCGATGAGCGGGCGGGCTCCGTCTGGATCGAGACCGCCGGCGGTCAGCGCGTCACCGATGTGGCCACGCTCAAAAGTCCAGGCTCGGCGGCGCAGTAGCTGATGAAACGCTCGATAATACTGGCCGTTGTGCTGATGCTGACGGGGTGTGCAAGCAATCCGTTGCCGGACGATTATGCGGGACAGACCGCATTGGTCAAAGACAGCCACGCCAATTATGTCGAGCAGGACGGCATGAAGCCCGAACATGTCGAGCTCTTCGCGATGATGTATGTCGACGGGAAGCTGATCAAGAACGGCCTCAGCAACACGATGGCGGCGACCATGCAGAGTCCGAACGGAATGATGATCATCGTGGGCGGCGAGCGAAGGGTACCGATCAAGCCTCTGAAAGTCGATCTGGTTAGGCAAGTTTTTTCGAGCTCGCTCCTGGGGCCTAAGTCACGCAAGACCGAACGGAGCGTCGGGTTCACGCCAGTGGCGGGCGAAACCTATGTGGGCGCGGCAGGCTCGCCGATTCCGGTTCCGATGTCTGGATTGAGACCGGAAGCGGCAAGAGAGTCACGCAATAGTTTTTCGAAGGGGATGGCAGATGAAGCGTAGGTTGTTGGTAATTTTTGGCGCACTGCTCTTGGCGGGCTGTGCCGCCAAGCTGGTGCCGGATGACTATGCCGGGCCGACAGCGGTGGTCCGGGACAGCAACGCCAATTATGTCAGCGGAGGGTTCTTCAAGTCCGACCGCGCCGAAATCTATTCGATGACGGCTGTGGATGGGAAGGGTATCCCGAACGCTTTCAGTTCCACCTCATCGGCCAGTGAGGGCCTTGGTATGGGCATGCGGCTCAAGAACGAAGAGCGGCGCGTCATGATCAAGCCGATGAAGGTCAAGCTGTTCGCGCTGATCTACTATCCGGCGCCGATCAGCACTTTGTTCAACAAGACCTATGCCACCGAAAAGACGGTGAACTTCCATCCTGTCGCCGGCCAAAAATATGTCGTACGCGGCAAGCTGGGCGACTCGGGCTCCGATGTCTGGATCGAGACGGCGGGCGGCAAGAGAGTAACGCAGTAGGCTTGCACGAGAAACAGATGAGACGCCGCGCCTTTCTCGCCTGCCTGCTGCTGCTCGCGGGCTGCACTACCAAAACCCTGCCGGACGGATTCTCCGGACCGACGGCGTCCGTCAGGGACAGCTATGGCAATTTCGTGAAGGGCGGCTTCTTCAGGCATGAAAAGGTCGATCTCTTCATCATGCGGGAGATGGACGGGAAATACATCGACAATGCGATGCTGGCGACCTATCGGGCGAGCTTCAAATCGAGCTTGGGGTTTGCGCTCAAGCCGCAAGCGCATGAGCGGCGTATTCCCGTCAGGCCAATGACCATCACGCTGGCGGTGGTCACTCAATATGCGGCAGGCGGCCAATATGGCGGCAGCCGCGAGCCTGAAACCCTCACCACGCGAAAGATCAAGCTCAACCCGGTGGCGGGTGAAAAATATATCGTCAAAGGCCGGGCGGAAGGTGGAGTCGCTTCCGTCTGGCTCGAAACCGCCGGCGGCAAGATCGTCGGCGAGTAGTTGGGGGGATGACAATGAAACGTCGTGTGTTCCTTCTGGGCGCTTTTTCGCTTGCGGGCTGTGCGAGTCAAAAGCTGCTGCCGGATGACTATGCCGGTGAGACGGCCGTGATCAAGGACAGCCATATTCGGCGAAAGGAGAAGTCTTGGCTCGGTGGTGAATATAACGGGATCGAGATCTTCGCCGTGTCGAGCGTCGATGGCAAGTACCTGACCAATGCATAACATGTGATTGAGGGCGGATATTCCACACCGGTCACGACCAAAGGCTTTGAAAGGCGCATACCGACCAGGCCGATCAAGGTCCGCCTCGAGAGATACTATGTGATCCGTACAGAAACGGACTCCCCGTCGGACTTGGGCAACAAGACCGTAACTTTCACGCCGGTCGCGGGCGAAACCTATGTCGTTCGAGGCGAGTCGGTTGGATCGAATTACAATTTCAATCTGTGGATCGAAACCGAAGGCGGCAAGAGAGTCACCTGATCGTCGTCTACGCAGTGAGGTAAGGAACCGTACTTGGCTGGGAAAAGGGCATGAAAAAACTTCTTGTCGCCCTTATGATGGCGCTTGGCTTCGCCCGAACCGTGGGGGCGGAGCCCGCCACGCAGGTGATGGATCCCAACGATATCCTCTTTTCGATGCCGACGATCGCGAAGGATCTGCCGCCGCTGGATCCGCTCAGTGAGCCGCCGGCCGCCGACGCGCTTACGCTTCATGAGGACGATTGGGCGCAAGCCGAATTTCTGCCCAAGGCGATGCTGCCCGAAATCCGGCGCATGCTGAGCGAGCTTAAGACGTTCGAGGCGCAGAACCGCGACGGGCTTGGCTGGCGGAACATGTATGTACGTAAGTTCAGCCGCGCCCCGCTGATTTTCGGCGAGACCGCGCTCGAGCGTCTTCAATCCATTCTTGGGACACGCGCCGGCGCGGCTCCCCTTCTGACCAGCGTTGCAGGCGTCGGGCGGGTTCGCGGCGGCTTCACCATTGCTATCGGCCGCAATGTGCATCTCTATGGTTATGCGGAAGAAGGCGGCATCCCGGTCATCGCCGCCAGCCTCGGCTCGGATCCCGACCATCAAGGGCTCACGGAAGCCTTCGCCAAGCTCAATACGAGCGATGGCCTTGTCCTCGTCGACTGGCGCCAACAAATGCTGCTCGTCTCGGTGGCAGATGACGGCAGAATCGGAATCTGGCGTCCCTAGCGCGATCTACCGCCCGCCCTTCTTGAACGTCCTTGTGCCCGGCCGGCCGCCCTTGGAGGCGGCGCGGCGCGCCGGCTTGGGGGAGGGCCAAGACGCTGTTGCCGGCTGGAGGCTGGACTTGCCACGGCGCGGCTCGTCCATCGGATCGCGCGCCAGGGGATCGTCCATGACGGCCAGCTCGACATCGCGCAGCCGCTTGACCTCGTCGCGCAAACGCGCCGCTTCCTCGAATTCGAGATTGGCGGCGGCCTCGCGCATGCGCTTCTCCATGTCGGAGATGACACGCTCGAGATTGTGGCCGACAAGCGGGGCGCCGTCCTCGGCCAGCCCTGAATCCACGGTGACGTGGTCCTGCTCATAGACCGACGACATGATATCGGCGATGTTCTTCTTGATACTCGCCGGGGTGATGCCGTTCTCCAGATTATAGGCCTCCTGCTTCTCGCGCCGGCGGCTGGTCTCGGCCATGGCGCGCTCCATCGAGCCCGTCACACGGTCGGCATAGAGGACCACCTTGCCGTCGACATTGCGGGCGGCGCGGCCGATGGTCTGGATGAGCGAGGTTTCGGAACGCAGAAAGCCTTCCTTGTCGGCATCGAGAATGGCGACGAGGGCGCATTCGGGAATGTCGAGACCCTCGCGCAGGAGGTTGATGCCGATCAGTACATCAAAGACGCCAAGCCGCAGATCGCGGATGATCTCGATGCGCTCCAGCGTGTCGATATCGGAATGCATGTAGCGCACGCGAATGCCTTGCTCATGCATATATTCGGTCAAGTCCTCGGCCATGCGCTTGGTGAGCACGGTGACGAGGGCGCGATAACCCTTTTTCGCCACGTCGCGGCATTCGGCGATGAGATCGTCGACCTGGTTCTTCACCGGGCGGATCTCGACCGGCGGATCGATGAGACCGGTCGGGCGGATGACCTGCTCGGTAAAAACGCCGCCGGTGCGGTTCATCTCCCAGGAGCCGGGCGTCGCCGACACATAGACCGATTGCGGCCGCATCGCGTCCCATTCCTCGAAGCGCAGAGGCCGGTTGTCGATGCAGGAAGGCAGGCGGAAGCCGAATTCGGCGAGCGTCGCCTTGCGATTGTAGTCGCCGCGGAACATGCCGCCCAATTGCGGGACGGTCACGTGGCTTTCGTCGACGAAGACCAGCGCATTGTCGGGCAGATATTCGAACAGGGTCGGCGGCGGCTCGCCCGGCTTGCGGCCGGTGAGATAACGCGAATAATTCTCGATGCCGGCGCAGGAGCCGGTCGCCATCATCATTTCGAGATCGAACAGCACACGCTGCTCGAGGCGCTGGGCCTCGAGCAAGCGGCCGGCCGCGTTGAATTCCTCGAG
Source organism: Rhizobiales bacterium Y(2018) (assembly GCA_005502925.1). GTDB lineage: Bacteria > Pseudomonadota > Alphaproteobacteria > Rhizobiales > Aestuariivirgaceae > Taklimakanibacter. The sequence goes on from SCPD01000010.1 coordinate 151,724, forward strand.
CCTGATCTTGAGATCGGTCTTGATGCGCGACGCCGCCTGCTCGAGCGTCGGCTTCGGCGTCACATAATGCGAATTGGCGTAGAGCTTGATCTGCTCGAGCTCGGCCGTCTTGTGTCCGGTCAACGGATCGAATTCGGAAATGGCCTCGACCTCGTCGCCGAACAGCGAAACGCGCCAGGCGCGATCCTCGAAATGGGAGGGAAAGATCTCGACCGTGTCGCCGCGCACGCGGAAGGTGCCGCGGACGAAATTGCCGTCATTGCGCTTGTAGTGGAGGGCCACGAGATCGGCGAGAAGCTGGCGCTGGGCGATGCGCTCGTTCTTCTTCACCGTGAAGGTCATGGCGGAATAGGTTTCGACGTCGCCGATGCCGTAGATGCAGGATACCGAGGCGACCACGATGACATCATCGCGCTCGAGAAGAGAACGCGTCGCCGAATGGCGCATGCGGTCGATCTGCTCGTTGATCGAGGATTCCTTCTCGATATAGGTGTCGGTGCGCGCCACATAGGCTTCCGGCTGGTAGTAGTCGTAATAGGAGACGAAATATTCGACCGCGTTGTCCGGGAAGAAGCTCTTGAACTCGCCATAGAGCTGCGCCGCGAGCGTCTTGTTGGGGGCCAGGACCAGAGCTGGACGCTGGGTCTGCTCGATGACCTTGGCCACGGTGAAGGTCTTGCCCGAGCCGGTGACTCCGAGGAGAACCTGGTCGCGGTCGGCGCCCTGGACGCCGGAGACGAGCTCGCTGATGGCCTGCGGCTGGTCGCCCCGGGGCTCGAAATCAGAAACGATCCTGAGCGGCCGGCCGCCTTCCGCTTTGTCAGGGCGCGGCGGGCGGTAGGGTGTGAAAACATCATTGGGCACAAAATCGGGGCGCAGGGCCTCGAGCCCGGCCCGCGGACCCGACATATCGGCGCGCGGATCCGGCCGCTGGCGCAAGGCTTCGGCGGTCGGTATTTCGGGGAAGCCTTCCAGCGGCTTCTGCGGCGCTTCGGAGAAGCCGCCTTCCTGTCGTGAATGTCCCATGATCGGGCTAATATAGGATGGCCGGGGCCAAGCCGGAAGGGCAGGCACCCGACATTGCTGACAGCATTATGGCAGCAGCCGCCTCTCCCAAGGACAAGCTGTCGCCGACGGGCTAAGCTGCAGCCGATTCGGGAAAGGGGGCCTCCGACCATGTCACTGATCCGCAAGCTCGGTTTTGCCTATTTCGCGCTGTTCGTGATCGTAGCGGCGATGAGTTACGTGCCGCAATTCAAGGATGCCAACGGCATGATGTTCGGGCTGTTCAAGCTCGACCTCTATGACGATGCGCTGCACCTCTTCTCAGGCCTGTGGGCCGGCATCGCCGCTTTGATCTCGACCCGGGCGACGGTCAACTACTTCAAGCTGTTCGGCACCCTCTATTTCCTCGACGGTGTGCTGGGGCTCTTCACCGGCAGCGGTTATCTCGATTTCGGCATCTTCATCAACGGCATGCTCGATCTCGATCTGATGACGCGCATCATGGCCAATCTGCCGCATCTGGCGATTGGCGGTTTCGCCGCCTATGCGGGTTTTGTATTGTCGAAACGTCATGGCGAAACTGCGTAAGACCAAACGGATACTTCTGGCGCTGGCGATCTTCCTGGCGGCGCCGGTCGTCTATATCGGCGTCGGCTGTCAGGGGACGTCCGACGGCGGCAGCAATGTGACGATGCCGGTCATCGAACCCGAGACGCGCGCAAGGCTCGACGACCTGGCGGGCTACCGCTTCCCGGAGGAGAAGTCCTACCTGACCTTCCCGGAGTGGTACATCGTCTACACGTCGCAGGATTTCGCCAATTACATCGAGAAATACTATCCGAGCGGCTTCAGCTATTTCCGCTCGGCGGCCGAGTTCTGGACCAGCTATTGCGCCGTCAACCGCCTGGTCGCGCCGCGCTACGACTTCAATGCCGGCACGCATCTGATGATCTATGTGATCGGCGTCAGCCATACGGTCGAATATGTCGGCAAGGGCATCTATGAGAACACGATCGGGCGGCTGAGCGAGCTCTTCGCGCCGATACCGCCCACGCCTGAGGACATGTTCGCGCGCAAATACGCCTATGATTACGGCCAGTGGCTCAATACCGTGCCCTGGTATGATTTCGCCTTCGCTGAGCGTTTGTCGGAATTCTGGAACACGGTGCCGTTCGCGGGGCCGGGCCCGGTGCGCAAGGCTGAGCGGCGTTTCGCGATCTCGGCCGAGCTCGGCGTCAAGACCGGCTATGGCTGGCTGATCCGCGGCGGCAGCGAGACGGTCTATGCGCCCGCCCAGCTCGAAATCTATGCTTTGATGCGGGGCGTGCCTGTCGACACCGCGCCGATCGACCGGCGCATTGCGCTCGTCGAGTCGTTCCGTGACGGGAGCCAGCTGGTCAAGCTGCCGCGTTATCAGCCCTTCACCGAGATCGTACAGAAGCTCGGCGCCACCAATGCCAGCTTTCTGGAGATCGGCGGCAACAGCAACATCCTGATCTCGCTGACGGTGCCCGAGACCTGGGCGCCGCCCGAGGACATGCCGCCGGTTCTGTTCGAGACCCAGAATCTCGCCGGGGCAGGGGGCAAACGCGTCGGTCTCTCCGTGCCGGTGGCGCTGCTGCTCGATGTCGTGCGCAAGCTCGGCCCGAGCGGGGCGCAGCTCGAACATGTCTATGATTATTGACAGGCTTTTGCGCTTCGCCGCCGGCGCAGCACTCGTGCTCGCGGCCTGGACGGCGATCCTGGCCGGGCTTGCCTTCGCCATGCCGCCCGGCACGCCGCTCGCGGTTTTCGCCCCCGGCCATGCGCTCGAAACAGTGGCGCAGGCGCATGGCTCCTTCGAGGCTTTTGGCCAGAGCATTGCGGTGACACGGTCGCCGGAAGCGGGCTTCGCCGGGCGGCTCTATGGTGCCGGCGCACTGCTCGTGATCGATGCCCGAATTGTGATGTCCTGCCGCGAATTGTTCGCGAAGACTTGATTCCCCCTTCCATCGGTGGGCTTCTAAACTCGCCGCCATGTTGTTCCAAAACCGCGTCTGGCGCTTTCTCCTGGTGACGGCGATCTTCGTCATCGTCGGTCCGCCGGTTGGCGGCCTCGTCGCCTGGATGAGCATGGGCGCGGCTTTCTCCTTGCGATCGCCAGGGCCGTTCGTCACCGGATCCTATGGCGAAGGCATGATCCTGGCGCTGGGCAGCGGATTGCTCGTCGCTATTGCCGGCCTCTGGCTCGCTTTGCGGTCATGGCCGGTTCCCATCGTGGCGGCGCTGGTCAGCAACGCGCTGTTCTTCGTGCTCACGGCGGATATGGATCTGTCACGGGCGGACTATGTGAGCGCGCTCTACAATATGGGGCGGGTGTTCCTGCCGCCCTCGATCGTGGCTTCGCTCGTCTGCTGGTTTCTGGCGCGGCCGTTATTGCGAATGGAAGGTCAATAGCCAGGAAACTCCGCCGAGTAGGCTTCATAGAAATTGTTGCTGAAGAGCTTGTGCGGATCGAAGCGCGTCTTGGCGGCGAAGAAATCGCTGATCATCGGATAAGCGCGCTTCAGCTGCAGCGCATCGTAATGGCGCTGATAGGGCAGGAAGAAGCGGCCGCCCGACAGATGCGCCAAGTCGACGAGGTCGCGGGTCAGGCCGCGCATCTTCTCGATGCCGGCTTCGTCCACCGTCTGGTTGACATAGAGCACGACCGAGAAGGCCTCTTCCGGCGCATAGTTGAGAGCGATCTCTTCTTTGTGCACGACGCGCACCGAGGCGTTGAGAAGTAACGTGTCGCTCTTCTGCATGAGGTCGCGCATCTGGTCGACGAAAGAAACGAGATTGGTCCGGGGCACGAAATATTCGTGCAGAATGTCGGTCTCGTATTTCAGGTTGTTGAAGAGATAGGGCACCGAGTCATGCATCGGCTCGTTGCGCGACACGAGGCAGGCCTCACCGGTCCGGCCGGCGATCTCGCTCACCGTGCAGGATTCGAATTTGTGCTCCAGCTCCTTCTCGGCATACCATTTGGCGTCGGCGAACAGGCTGCCCTGCTTCGACAGGTTGAAGATGAGGCGGCGCAACCCGGCCGAGCTCACATCCGCCAGCGGCGGAAGCTTCACATCCGGCAGGTCCTGCCGGTGATAGGTGTAGAGCAGCATCTCGCGCAGGAAGCTGCCCGGCGCCGTCGACAGATGACCGTAGAACAGGCCGATGGCCGGATCGGCGGCGATTTCCTCGGCGAATATCCTGGGAAAATCGGCAATGTCAATCAGCCGCCGGCGCGACTCGTAGATGACATTGTCGGCGATCTCGATCTCGGCATCGAGAATGATGCCGAACAGGCCGTAGCCGCCGACGATATGGCGGTAGAGATCGGTATTCTCGCTGCGGCTGGCAGTGACGGTCGAGCCGTCGGCCAGCATGATACGCAAACGGCGTAGCGTGCGCTCGATGGCGCCGACCTGATGGTCCATGCCATGGGCGTTGACGGAGATCGAGCCACCGACGGTGAAGACATCAGAGGACTGCATCGCCTTCACGGCGAAACGCGGATGGAGCACATTCTGGATATCGTGCCAGCGCGCGCCGCTTTGCACCGTCATGGTGCGTGCTTCCGCATTGACGATCACGGCGTTGAATCCGGTCATGTCGAGAACGACGCCGTCGCGCGCGAAAGCATGCCCGCCCATGGAATGGAGCGCGCCCGCCATCGAGACCTTCAGGCCCTGGTCGCGGGCATAGGCCAAGGCATCGGCGATGTCCTTTTCGTTTTTGACCGCCACGACGCCCTTGACCGGGGTGCGCGAGAGACAACTCACATCGTTGACCGTTCCGGCGCGTTGCGACCAGGGCAGGCTCGTCGCCCCAGGCGGCATGATCAGAGCGCTATCGGGAACGATCGGGCCGCAGTCCTTGGGTGCCAAGGGAGCGGAGGCCAGTCCATAGGCTTCGTTGCCGGCCCAGGCGGCGGCAGCCGCGAGACCGACCGTGCCGAGAACCTTTCGGCGCGTGAACCACTTCGTCATGAATCGTCCTTCAATTGTCGGCCGGGAAGCTAGCTTATTTGCCCTGGTCCGACTAGATCACGATCCCTTCAAGCCTTTGGGCTTGAAGGGATAAACGTGATCGGCATCCTAAATTGGCGCGTGATCGGACGGAAAACCGCTTCCCACTTTTCCTGATCACGCGCTAGAAGACGGGCTCATGAACTACCGCCACGTCTATCACGCCGGCAACCACGCCGATGTCCTCAAGCACATCGTAATGCTGCGGGCTTTTTTGCATCTCCAGAAGAAGGACAAGCCGTTCCTGTTTCTCGACGCGCATGCCGGCACCGGCCTCTATGCGCTGTGGGGCGATGAAGCGTTGAAAACGCTCGAATGGCAGGATGGGGTGGGGCGGTTCTATGACCCGTCCGGCAAGGCCGTGCCCTTGACGGCCGAAGCGGAGGCCTTGATCGCGCCGTGGCGCCGGGTGATCGCGTCGGTCAACGCGACGGGCCAGCCGCTTTCCCATTATCCGGGATCGCCAGGCTTCGCGCTCGACGTCTTGCGTCAGAATGACCGTGTCGTCCTCAATGAGCTGCATCCGGATGATCACGGCAAGCTCGCGGAGTTCGCCCAGCGCGACAGGCGGGTGGTGCTCGTCGAAGGCGACGCCGCAATCGCAGTGAAAGCGCATCTGCCGCCGCCCGAGCGGCGCGGTTTCATCCTGATCGATCCGCCTTATGAGCGCGAGGACGAAGCGCGCCGTGCCGTGCAGATGCTGCGCGATGGCCATCGCCGCTTCGCAACGGGCGCCTTCGCCTTGTGGTATCCGGTGACCGGTGACGGCTTGTCGGCGGTGATCGCCAAGGAGGCACTGGCGCTTGCCATTCCGAAGACGCTGAAAATCGAGCTTCTGGTGCGCCAGGCCGTGCCCGAGGGCGGGCTCGCCGGCTCTGGCCTCATTCTCATCAATCCGCCCTGGCCCTTGGGCGACGAGCTTGCGGTTCTAGGACCCGCTTTGTGCGAGCGCCTCAGGCAAAGCGATGGCGCTGCCTGGTCGCTCGATTGGCTCGGCGCGGACATCTAGCTCAACGCCGCGCTTTCGCCAGCATGGCGAGATGTACCAGCGCGCTGAGTCCTGCGCAAATGGCAAGTACCCAATAGCCGATCATGAAATGATGATCCTGCGCCGATCCCACGCCTTGCGAGATGACGGCGCTCACCCCCATTTGCAGGAAGCCGAGAAGGCCGGCAGCGGTGCCGAAGAGTTGCGGGTCGATGCTGATGGCGCGAACGGTGCCATTGGGAATGGTGAGGCCGTTGCCAAGGGCGCAGAGCAGCATCGGCAGGAAGATCGCAGCCGGGGTCAGGAAGCCCATCAGGGCCAGGACCAGGCACAGGGTGGCTCCGGCAAAGGTCAGGCTGTTGCCGATCAGCACCATCTGATCGTTACCGATGCGTTCGGAATAGCGCCCCGAGAAAAAGTTGCCGATCATGTAGCCGACCGAGACCGGGATGAACCAGAGAGCATATTCCATGGCCGAGCGGCCCATGATGTTGACGGTGAGAAACGGCGCGAAAGCGAGGAAGGTGAAGAACACGGCGCTGGCGAAAGCGAGCGATGTGGCGTAACCGCGAAATTGGCCCGAAGCGAAGATCCGGCCGTAATGTGCGCTTTGCCACAGACGGCCGTCGGTGCGGCGATTGATATTCGTCTCATGCAAGGTGAACCAGGCGATGACGAGAGTCAGCGCGCCGATGAGGGCCAGGAGCACGAAGCTCGAGCGGAAGCCCCACAGCTGATCGAGATAACCGCCGATCGCCGGCGCGATCATCGGCGCCAGCACCCAGGCCATGGTGATGTAGCCCAGCACGCTCGCGGCCTTTTCGCCCTGATAGAGATCGCGCACGATGGCGCGCGACAGGACGATGCCGGAAGCCCCACCCAGCGCCTGCACCAGGCGGGCGGCGATCAGCGTCTCGATCGTCGTGGCGAGCGCCGAAGCGATGCTGGCGATGACGAACAAGGCAAGGCCGGCCAGCAGAAGCGGGCGCCGGCCATAGCGGTCCGACAGCGGGCCGTAGAAGAGCTGGCAGACGGCGAGTCCGATCAGATACAGCGTGAGTGTCAGCTGCACCGTGCCGTAGGAGACGCCGAAGGTCGCCTGCAGGCCCGGCATCGAAGGCATGAAGATATTGAGCGCCAGAGGTCCGATGGCGCTGACCGTGACCAGAATCAAAAAAGGCGGGCGGCGCGCGGCCGATGACGCGAGGCGATCTGACATGGGACCTTTCGGGGAATAGAGTTCCCCTTATAGGCGTAGCAGCGGCTTATCCCAATAGCCTTGCGGCTGACGGACATGTGGCTGTTGCATAGCGTGGCTTGACAGAAGGTGCTGTGGCGCGAAAATCGGAAGAAGAGGGGGTGAGCCTTGAGCACACAGCACGCCCGTGCCTTGCGGCCTCGCACGCTATTACCCGGAGACGGGGCGGCCTGCGCGCGCCTGATGCGCAAGGTCACGCCGCTCGATGAGCGGCTCGACAGGCGGCTTGCCCAGGTCATCGACGATCTTCTCGATGAGGACCGGCTCATCGGCGGCCTCATCGAAGATTATGACGTTACGGGAGCGCGCACCGTCGTCGCGGCGACGTTGTCGGCTTTCGTCACGCCGGAATTCCAGCAGACTTATCTCGCCAAGCCGTGGCCCTGCCTCACCAACTGGCTGCTCAAGCGTTGCTTTGGCGGTGGCAGCGACATCTTTCTCGATCGGGCCCAGCAGGCACAGGGCAATCTCAGCCGCGGCCTCGATCTGGTGATGCTCGATTATGTCCAGACGCCGATGGATTTCACCTCGCCCGAAGGCCGCCGCATCATGACGGTGTTCTTCCCGTTCTACCTGTCGATCCATCGCGGCTACAATCTCAATTCGATGATCGTCGAAGCGGGCGCCATGTATGGGCAGATGGCGCTCAGCGCCGGCTTCCGGCTCTATCGCGAGCTCGATCTCGACGCTGAGCCACCGGCGGAGCCTGTGCCACACGGCGAGCCGTCCAAGCGAGCGGTCTATTATTTCCAGCGCGAGATGGCCACCGACACGCCACCCTCGACGCCGGTCTCGGCCGTCTTCACTTATCTGGAGCCGCGCTTCCGGTTCACCGCCGGCGAGCAGCGCATGCTGTTGCGCGCCATCGACGGCCTCACCGACGAGGAGATCGCCGGTACGCTCGCGGTCTCACGCGATGCGGTCAAGCAGACCTGGCGCTCGATCTACGACCATGTCATCCAGGTGATGCCAGATCTGGTCGATCGCGGTCAGGCCGCCGGGGGTGAAGGGGCGCGCGGGCAGGAGAAGCGCCGGCGCATCGTCGCCTATGTGCGCGACAATGCGCAGGAACTCAGGCCGCATTATCTCCGGCGCGGCTGATCATTTCGCGAGTGCCGCCTCGACGAGAGGCAAAGCCTCGTTCTTGCCGTCGAAGGACATGACGCCCTCCAGCCATTTCTTCACCTTCTCGGGGTGCTTCTGCATCATGAGGCGCGCCGCCTCGTCGGCCGACTTGCCTTGAGTCATGACCAGATCCATGCCGGCATTTTCGTAGTCGATATCGAAGACGACATTGGTGAGAAGCCTGGCGGCATTGGACAGTCGTCGGCATAGCCGCGCCGGACGATGGTGCGCACCGTGGCGCCGCCGAAATCCGGTCCGAACTCGACATCGCCGCCGGCCAGATAGGTCATCTGATAGCTGAGATTCATCGGGTGTGGCTGCCAGCCAAGGAAAACGATCCACTCGCTCTTCGGAATGCTGCGTTCGACCTGCGCCAGCATGCCGGCTTCACTCGATTCGACGATTTCCCAATCCTTGAGTCCGTGCCGTCCGGCCGCGACCATATCGAGCAGCGGCTGGTTGCTGCCGGGCTCGATGGCGTAAATCTTGGTGCCGAATTTGTCGGCATGGGCGGCGAGATCCGCGAAAGACTTCACACCCGCGTCGGCCACGTAATTGGGGACCGCCAGGGTGTATTTCGCGCCTTCGAGATTGGTGACGAGGGGAACGACCGAGCCCTCGTCGTAATAGGCTTTGAACTGCTCGTCCTGGATCGGGCGCCAGTTGCCGAGAAATACGTCGAGGTCGCCGCCCTTCAGCATCTCATAGGTCACGTTCAGGCCGAGGAGATTCTGTTCCGGCTTGTAGCCCAGCGCGTCAAACAGGGCGGCGATGGTGGCGTTGGTGAGCGCTATATCGGTCCAGCCGAGATCAGAAATGCGGACCTTCTGGCAGGCTTCCTTGTCGGCGGCGACAGCGCTTCCGGCAAGACCCAGGCCGGCGGCGAAAACAAACGTGACGATCGGCTTTTTCATTTCAGCTCCCTTTGGTTCTTGTCGTTTGCCGAGAGCCTATGAGGGTTGTATTCTTTGTCAATTCAAAAAATTGGTAGAGCGTACAATTTTTTGGTAGAGTACACAGAATTATGGGAACAGCCAGCAAGACCAAAATCCGTATCAAGGATGTGCGGCGCATCGAGCTGATCGAGGCGGCTTACCGGGTTTTCCTGGCCGACGGGCTGAACGGACTGACGACCACGCGCATCTGCCGGGAGGCCGGCATGTCGCAAGGCATCCTGACCTATTATTTCAAGAACAAGGACGAGGTGCTCTTCCAGATGGTCCGGCACAGCAACCGGCTGCTGGTGGAGGACATCATTGCCCGCCTGCGCCGGGCGCGGACGGGCTGGGAGCGCCTTCTGGCTGTCATCGAAGGCAATTTCCCGGAACGCCATTACGATGCCAACACCGCCAAGGCCTGGGTGTCTTTTTTCGCCGCCGCGGCCTCGAACGACCGTTATGCCATGCTGCAGCAGTTCTTCTATCGCCGGCTCAGATCGAATCTCGCCTCGGCGCTCGCGGGCAATCTGGCGCCCGGCGAACTCGATCATTTCGCGTGCGGCTTCGCGGCGATGATCGATGGGCTGTGGCTGAGGCGCGGCTGCACCGGAGACCTGACGGCGGCCGAGGCCGTCAGACTCGTGACCGGCTATTCGGAGCGTGCTTTGGGGCCCGCCGTCGTGGCGCGGCTGCGGGCGTCGGAATAGATATCAGGTGTGGTCCTCGCCGGCAGCGAACAGCCTTTCGACCAGCCTGCCGAGCGCAATGGCCAGAGCGAGGACGAAGGCCATGAAGGCCGCGAGCGTCACAAACCCCGCGGCCTCATAGGCCGAAACCGCCAGATGGGCGCCGGGCCTGACCAGCAAGGCGGCGACGATGGCGATGGAAAAGAACGCGAGTTCCGTGAGAGAGGGCTTTTGGAACTCGCGTCTCGCCCCCACGACTCCAAGGAGCATGAGGGCAAGGAGAAATGCGAGGCTGCCGGAAGGCAGGCTGACAATCGTGGTCACAATGGCGGCAAGGCCCAAAGCGGGCAGAAACTGGGCGCGGCGCAGGCTGAAGCTGAGCGGACGAAAAGGCATAGATAACCCCCGGCTGCCGTGAGCGGGCATGACACTTCGCCGGGCTGCGGCGAATTTCGTCAGCCCATTCAAGCAATTAGAATTCTCGCCCTCTGACAAGTCGGTCAGCCTGATTAGGTTGACGCGATTGGCAGAGGCTCACAATCCCCTTTTTGGGGAGGGCAACATTGTTTTGGAAAGTGCAAAAAGTGGAGCGCCCGGTCTTCGGCGAGCGGGCGCTCTCCCCGGCAGCTCAGTTCAGGCCGCTGTCGATATGTTCCGCGAGCTCCTGATATTCCTCGCAGGTCGTGCCGCAGCGATTGGCGATCTCGGTCAATTGCGACTTGGCGAGATCGATGCGGCCGGCGGCGACATAACCCTCACCCAGATATTCGCGCGCCAGCACGAAATTGGGATCGATCTCGATGGCCTTGTGGTAATAGCCGAAAGCCTCGTCGAGACGGCCCGACTTGCGGTGGCTGTAGCCGATATAATTCAGCACGCGCGGATCATTCTGATTGCGCACGGCGGCGAGAACGCTCAGTGCCCAGTCATATTCGCCGGCCTGCGCCAGCGCGCGGCCCTGCTGATAAAGATCCTCGTCGGGCAAGACGCCGGAGGACGCCTTCACGCATTTGCCTTTTTTCACCACTTCGCCCTTCTTGCATTTCTTAGGCGTGGTGCCGCTGCTGTCGCCATCGCCCATCGCGTAAACGGGGGCGAAGGACGCGGCGCCGAAGCTGAGGGCGATGATCGTGGCCAAGGCGAGATGAATCTTCATAATCTGTCCTCCAGGGAGCGAATACGAGCTTATTACGTCCCGGGGCTCATTTCCATTCCTTCATACCGCATGCTCCGCCGGTGAACTCTCGATGAACCCGCCATTCAGACGAGGCTCACAGCAATTCCGTCATCCTCCCGCCATCGATCGGACATGATCGCAACCTGTTGGAGGTCAATTATGACGAAGTTCTCACTGCACAAAGTCGCGCTGGCCGCCTGCGGCGGCGTGGCCGCTCTGATGGTAACCCTTTCCGTGGCCGTGCCGGCGGACGCGGCCACCGGCCGCTCCAAGTTCGAGGCGAGCCCGGAAGAGCTGCGCCGCCATTGCTGGCGCATCGACGAGACGTTCTGGAAGAGCAAACGCCGCTATGGCTGCGGCGATGTGGTTCGTTGCTCCGATGGTAGCTGCGTGAGGATCGTGATCGTGGAACCGCCCCCGCCGCCGACTTACGATCCGCCCACGCTTTTCTTCAAGCGTGAGCCGGGCAAGAATGGCGATGGCGGTGGTGGCCCTGGTGGCGGTCGCGGCAACAACCGTGACGGTGGTAAAAAGGGTAGCGGCGGAAGCAGCAGCAGTGGCTCCGCGGCCGGCGGCCCGAATGGCCCGAATTAAGCTCTGAAGATCATGACAAAGGCGGGCCTCGCATGACGGGGCCCGCCGGTCATTTGGCCGGGGTTCTGAGTTCGAGCAGCTTGGCGGCGAAGACTGCCAGGAAAACCAGGCTCACGATCACGACCAGCAGCGTATCGCTCGTCGGCGCCAGGGTGACGAGGTTCTTCGCCTCGGCGGTGAGGAAGCTCGCTTGCGAGGGGATGGCGCTCACGATCATCAGCGCGAGGATCGCGGCGATGAGGCCAAGCGCGAAAAGCCCCATGACGAGATGGGTGCGCGCCGCGAAATCGCGATAGCGTTCCATGATCTGTCTTACCCGCATGCTTGTCATCCGTTGTCGTCGTTCTTCGATGCTGCTCATATGGGCGAGCTTTGTGCGCCCTTCGGGCCGGACCTGTGGCGAAACGATGATCTTCCGTTAACGGAGGATTAAACGGCCGTCGGATCGAAGTCGTAGATCCAGGAGAGGCGCGAGAGAAAATCTTCAGGCTTGGTGATGCGCAGCACAAGGTTGCGCGCCAAACGCACCGGCCCGCGGGCGTGATAGATGGAACCGAGCCGAAGCGATTCTGCGACGATGCGCTGGGTGCGCGGCAAGCGCAGCGCCTGATAGGCGCGCAACGCACCGACCATGGTGTCGCTTGTCTGGATGTTGCGGGCCAGGACCACGGCGTCCTCGAGCGCCATGGCCGCCCCTTGCGCCAGATAGGGCAGGGAGGCATGAGCGGCATCGCCAATGAGAGCGACGCGGCCCATTGTCCATGTCCGGGCAGTGGCGCGGCTGGCGGCCGCCCATTTCTGCCAGGCAGTGGGCAAGGCCAGAACCCGGCGAAGCTCCGAATGGGCGTCCGGAAAAAGGGCTGGAAGCTCGTCAGAAGCGGCCGCCGCCGACCATCCATCGCCCCGCCAGTCTCCGTCCAAAGTGGCAGCCACCACATTGAGCGCCTTTCCGCCTTGCACCGGATAGTGAACCACGTGGCCGCCGCGGCAGAGCCAGAGCGTCACATTGGCGAGCGGATCGGCGAATGTCACGGCGAGCGGAGCCAGGGCCCGAAACAGAGTCTCGGCATGGCGTACCGGCGGGCCGTCGGCGAGAAGTGCAGTCCGGATTGCCGAGCGGATCCCGTCGGCGCCGAGCAGGGCCTCGCCCATGAGGGCGGTTCCGCCCGTCTTGACCTCGACATGCTCGCCCCGGTCGGCAAAACCCGTCACGGGCGAGGCGGTCGTGAGCGTAATGCCGGGTTGGGCTGCGGCGGCATCAACCAGTCCGGCGAGGAGGTCGGCGCGATGAATGACCCGGTAGGGGGCCCCGAAGCGCCGTTCGAAGGAGGCACCCAGCGGAACTTGCTGCAGGATCCGGCCGCTATGGCCGTCCCGGATGCTGATGCCGGGCGGGGCGAAGCTCGCCGGCGCCACCCTTTCCCAGGCTCCCAGATAGTCGAGCGCTCTCACCGCGTTGGGACCGATCTGCAGACCGGCGCCGACCGTTTCGAAGGCCCGTGCCTGCTCGAGCACGCGGGCCTCGCGGCCGATGCGCGCGAGGCCCAGCGCGCCGGCAAGCCCGGCGATGCCGCCGCCGGCGATGAGGACGGGAAGAAGGGGCATTTGGCCTACATATCGCCGATCCGCCCTGCCAATCCAACGCAGATCTCCTAATATGGAGGAGACAAGATCACGCAGGATGACCCAGATGGACGCGACAGAACTCAAATCCCTTCAGGCTCCCCTCAAGGAGCTGTACCGCCAGGACGGCCAGGCGGCCCTGATCACCCTCAAGGCGGAAGGGCGTATCGGTGAAGGCGTGACCTGCTCGGTCGAGACCGCCCGCGCACTGGTGGAGGCCGGGCTCCATCCGGCCACCGGCGGCTCCGGCACGCATGCCTGCTCGGGCGACATGCTGCTCCAGGCCCTGGTCGCCTGCGCCGGGGTCACCCTCAATGCGGTGGCGACGGCGCTGGGGCTCGACATCGACGAGGCCAGCGTCCGGGCGGAGGGCGATCTGGATTTCCGAGGCACGCTCGGTGTCGTGAAGGAAGCGCCGGTCGGCTTCCGCGACATCCGCCTCGTCTTCGACATCAAGGGCAAGCTTACGGATGAGCAGAAGGCCAGCCTGATCAAGCTCACGGAACGTTATTGCGTCGTCTATCAGACGCTGCGCAGCCCGCCGCCGGTAACGGTGGGGACCCGCTGGAGCTGACTTGTCCGGCCGGAATGTCGCCATGACAAAGGGCCCCTTGCGGTCGGGCGGTGGCGGCGCTACCAGATGCCCGCGCCAAAATCAGGGATCATTGGAATGGGCTTTATCTCAGACTCGCTGAACCGCATCCAGCCTTCGGCCACCATCGCCATCTCGGGCAAGGCGATGGCGCTCAAAGCCGAGGGGCGCGACATCATCGGCCTGTCGGCCGGCGAGCCTGATTTCGACACGCCCGACAATATCAAGGAAGCGGCGATCACGGCGATCCGCAAGGGCTATACCAAATACACCAATGTCGACGGTATCCCTGAGCTCAAGAAGGCCATCGTCGCCAAGTACAAGCGCGAGAACAAGCTCGACTACAAGGTCTCCCAGGTCTCCGTCGGCACCGGCGGAAAGCAGATTCTTTTCAACGCCTTGCTGGCGACGGTGAATCCGGGAGATGAAGTCATCATCCCGGCGCCTTATTGGGTAAGCTATCCCGACATCGTCATGCTGGCGGGCGGCAAGCCGGTGTTCGTCGAGACGACCATCGAGCACGGTTTCAAGCTCCAGGCCGAGCAGCTCGAGCGCGCCATCACGCCGAAGACGAAGTGGTTCATCTTCAACTCGCCGTCCAATCCGAGCGGGGCCGCCTATTCGCGTGAAGAGCTGAAGAAGGTCACCGACGTGCTGATGAAGCATCCGCATGTCTGGGTCCTGACCGACGACATGTATGAGCACCTCGTCTATGACGACTTCGTCTTCGCCACGCCGGCCGAGGTCGAGCCCGGCCTCTATGAGCGCACCTTGACCATGAATGGGGTGTCCAAGGCCTATTGCATGACCGGCTGGCGCATCGGCTATGGCGCCGGGCCCGAAGTTCTCATCAAGGCGATGTCGAAGCTCCAGTCGCAGTCGACCTCCAACCCGTCCTCGATCGCGCAATGGGCGGCGGTCGAGGCGCTCAACGGGCCGCAGGACTTCATCCCGGCTAACAACAAGGTGTTCAAGGAGCGCCGCGACCTCGTGGTGTCGATGCTTAACCAGGCCAAGGGCCTGTCCTGTCCGACGCCGGAAGGCGCCTTCTATGTCTATCCCTCCTGCAAGGGCGCCATCGGCAGAACGGCGCCGTCGGGCAATATCATCAAGAATGACGAGGATTTCGTCACCGAGCTCCTGGCCGCGGAAGGTGTCGCTGCCGTCCATGGCGCGGCCTTCGGCACGTCGCCTTTCTTCCGCATCTCCTATGCGACGGCGACCGATGTGCTCGAAGACGCCTGCCGGCGCGTCCAGAGATTCTGTGGCAATCTGAGGTAAGCATCATGATGTATGACGCGTCGATTCCGGTTTTCGTGCATTTCCTCAACGGCATTGCGGCCCTCCTGCGCAAGACCGAGGCGCATGTGCAGGCCAAAAAGCTCGATCCGAATGCTTTCCTGACGGCTCGGCTGTTCCCGGACATGTTCACCTTCACCAAGCAGGTTCAGCTCGCCTGCGACTTCGCCAAGGGCACGAGCGCCCGTCTCGCCGGCGTCGCCAATCCCAGCCATGCGGATGAAGAGAAATCCTTCGACGAACTGCATGAGCGTATCCGCAAGACCGTCGAGTTCGTGCGGGGCCTGAATAAGGAGCAGTTTGCCGACGCCGCGGAGCGCGCGATCGTCTTCAAGGTCGCCGGCAAAGAGCAGACGCTCAAGGGCGCCGACTATCTCTCGCAGGTCGGCCTGCCGAATTTCTACTTCCATGTGACGACGGCCTATGGGCTCTTGCGCCACAATGGTCTCGAGATCGGCAAAGCGGATTTCATCGCCCGTTTTGGAGACTGATTTTCTGAGTCAGTTGAATCGCTTAGTTTGAAGTCTTGAACCGTCGCGTGAAGACGGACCGGACGCCGTCAGCGATTTGCGGAAGGCCTGCGGGCTCACGCCGATCACGGCGCGGAAGCGGGCATTGAAGGTCGAGAGGTCGCCGAATCCTGAGGCGAAGGCGATGGCCGCGACCTCGGCCGGGGTCGTCGCCAAAGCGACCGCGGCGCGGCGCATCCGTATATTGAGCAGAAGCTGGTAGGGCGTGATGCCGAGCACCTGCCGGAAGGTGCGCAGGAAGTGATATCTGCTCATGCAGGCCAAGCCGGCGAGATCGCCCAGGCCGAGCGGTTGGTCGGCGTGATCCTCGATGTGACGCACGACATCGCTCACGCGTCGCCGATCGCGTGCCGGCGAATTCCCCACGGCGCGAGAGCCGTCGGAAAGGACAGCGAGCACTGCCTCGGCAAGTCCGATCGCGAGCTCCTCCAAGTGGATCGGATCCGCGGCCAATGCCCCCGCCTCGACCTTCACAATGGGCCCCGCCAGCTGCCGCAGTGCCGGCAGCATGTTCGCCGGGAAGCGAAAGCGATGTGAACCGGCCGCGGTTGCCGCGATTTCCTCGAAGTAGGGGCGAGAGAAATGAAAGGACAGGCAACGGTCGCCGGTGCCGTGATCATGTCCGCATTCGAAGCAGGTTCCGGCGTTGCCGAGAAGCAGGGCCCCCGGATACATCAGTGATCGGCCGGTTTCGCCGCGATAGAAGAATGACCCGTGCAGCACGGCAGCGATGGTCACATCGTCATGATGCTCCTCGAAGGCGCGATCTTGCGGTCCGAGCTCACAGACGACGTGGTTGATACGCCAACCGTCGCCCTGGGCCAGCGTGCGCGCCGGCGGTGACCGGGCGGGCATATCTTGGCCGGATGCAAGCTGATCCTGAGGAACTGATGCCATGCCCGCGAAGATAGCAATTTTCCCCAAGCGCGCCAATTGCGCGGGCGGCTAGATGCCCGGCCGACATCTCTTATGGAGGACTGGACTGATGTTCGATCATGTTTCAATTGGCGTCCGCGACACGGTTGCGGCAAAGCGCTTCTATGATGCGGCCTTGACGCCGCTCGGCTATGCCTGCCTCAGCGACAGCCCAGGCTCGCTGGGCTACGGGAAGGGCAGCGTCGCGCTGTGGATCAGCACCGCCGAACGCCCGGTCGCTGCCGATGAAAAATCGGGCCTGCATTTCTGCCTGGCCGCGCCGAGCCGCGAAAGCGTTCAGGCGTTCCATGAGGCGGCGCTGGCCCAGGGCGGGCGTGACAATGGCGGGCCGGGAATACGCGCCGATTATGGCCCGGATTATTATGCTGCCTTCGTCATCGACCCCGACGGCTACCGCCTCGAAGCCTATTGCGGCGCGCCGGCAAAAAGCTGACCCCATGGACAAGAGCGAAGCCACGCGGCAGCTCCGGGCGTTGAATGCCCGGTTCATCCATAATTTCGTGACCAATGATGTGCCTTCGCATGATGCGATCACGCATGCGGACTTCACCTATGTGTCGAGCGAAGGCGTCCGGCGGGGCAGGGACGAGTATCTCAGGCGCTGGGCGACCGGGTTCGATCCCGACGTCATCATCTACTGGGACTATCGCGACGAGCATATTGGCCTGTTCGGCAAAATCGGCCTTGTCTGGTCGGTCAATAAACATGTGATCGTCGAGGAGGGCAAGGAAGTCACCGGCATGACCGGCTACACCGACACCTATCTCCTCGAAGACGGCGCCTGGAAATGCATCCAGGCGCAATTGGTGCTGATAGCACCCGACAATTATCCGCCGGACGCAACGATCGTCAGGA
Source organism: Rhizobiales bacterium Y(2018) (assembly GCA_005502925.1). Lineage (GTDB taxonomy): Bacteria > Pseudomonadota > Alphaproteobacteria > Rhizobiales > Aestuariivirgaceae > Taklimakanibacter. The sequence continues at coordinate 169,376 of SCPD01000010.1, forward strand.
GATACATCCGTGGCGAGCTTCAGGAGCAGGGGTGAAATACGAGTCAATTGAATCGCTTAAGCCGGTGCCTTAAACAGAAGGGTGATGACGCACATTGTGTTGGAAGCGCCCGAACAACGCGCCGAAGTGCTGGCCCTGAACCGGCTTGCCTTCAACGGTGAAGAGGAGGCCCGGATCATCGAAGCGCTCACACGTGATGATCTGGTGGTGCTGTCGCTGGTGGTGACCGAGGGCGAAAAGGTCACCGGCCATATCCTGTTCAGCCGGCTCGAGGTTGCGGTGGATGGACGTCCGGTCAGGGCGGTGGCCCTGGCTCCGATGGCCGTATTGCCGGATCATCAGAACAAGGGCATAGGCTCGACGCTGATCCGGCGCGGGCTTGATCTCGTCGCGGCACGCGGCTTCGAAGCTGTGCTGGTGGTGGGACATACAGAGTTCTATCCGCGCTTCGGCTTCTCACCCGAAGCGGTACGGCATATTGCATGCCCATTCCAAGGGCATGAGGCCTTCATGGGACTCGAGCTCAAGCCCGGCACGCTCGCCGGCGAGAGCGGCGAGTGCCGCTACCCGGCCGTCTTTGCGCTCTGAAGTTTAGCTGCCCGCCAGCGATAGAAAAGCGGTCCGACAAAAACCAGGGCCGCGATGATCAGCAGCGCCAGCGACAGCGGGTGGGTGAAGAACACCGTGGCGTCGCCCTGGCTGATGGTCAGCGCGCGCCTGAATTGCGCCTCGGCGAGCCGGCCCAGGATGAGGCCGATGATGCAGGGCGCCACCGGGAAGTCGTAGCGGCGCATCAGGAAGCCGAGGATACCGACCAGGAACAGCAGCACGAGGTCGAAGGTCGAATTGTTGAGGCTGTAGACGCCCAGTGTAGAAAACAGCAGGATGCCGCCATATAGCAAAGGCTGGGGAATGGCGAGGAGGCGCACCCACAGGCCGGCGAGCGGCAGATTGAGGATGAGCAGCATCACATTGCCGATATAGAGACTGGCGATCAGGCCCCAGACGAGCGTCGAGGAGGACGAGAAGAGGAGAGGACCCGGCTTCAGATTATATTGCTCGAAAGCGGCGAGCAGGATGGCGGCGGTCGCCGAGGTCGGCAGGCCCAGAGTCAGAAGCGGCACCAGCACGCCCGCCACCGCCGCATTGTTGGCGGCTTCCGGTCCGGCCACGCCTTCGATGGCGCCCTTGCCGAATTCCTCCGGCTTCTTGGACATGCGCTTTTCGAGGAAATAGGACAGGAAGGTCGGGATCTCGGTGCCGCCCGCCGGCAAAGCGCCGAAGGGGAAGCCGAGTGCCGTGCCGCGCAGCCAGGGTTTCCAGGAGCGGCGCCATTCCTCGGCGGTCATGAAGATCGAGCCGCGGATCGGCACGATCTCGCCGGCGCGCATGTCCGGGCGCGAGGCCATATAAAGCGCCTCGCCCACGGCGAAGAGTCCAACCGCCACCACCACGATATCGATGCCGCGCAGCAGGCTTAGAATGTCGAAGGTCAAGCGTGGCTGGCCGGTGAGCACGTCGGTGCCGACAAGGCCGATGGCGAGGCCGAGCAACAGGCTGGTAATGCCACGGGACAATGACAGGCCGAGCAGCGCCGATACGGTGGTGAAGGCGAGCACCATGAGGGCGAAATACTCCGCCGGTCCGAACAGCAGCGCCAGCTTGACGAAGAGGGGTGCCAGAAAGGTGATGGCAATGGTGCCGAGCGTGCCGGCGACGAAGGAACCGATCGCGGCGGTGGCGAGTGCTGCCGCGCCGCGACCGTTCTTCGCCATCACATTGCCCTCGACCGCGGTGATGATCGAGCCGGATTCACCCGGCGTGTTGAGCAGAATTGAGGTCGTCGAGCTGCCATACATGGCGCCGTAATAGAGGCCGGCGAACATGATGAAGGCGCCGGTCGGGTCGAGCTTGGCGGTGATCGGCAGAAGCAGCGCGATGGTGAGCGCCGGACCGATGCCCGGCAGGATGCCGATGGCGGTGCCGAGCGTCGTGCCGAGCAGGCACCACATGAGGTTCATCGGCGTGACCGCTGTGGCGAAACCCTGCAAAAGCGAGGCGAGAACATCCATGGCTACAACAGTCCCGCGAGGATGCCGGGCGGCAATTGCAAGCCCAGGCCGTGAGTAAAGCCGACATAGCTCAGCACCACCAGGATGACGGCGACAATGCCATCACGCACAAAGCTGCGGCTGCCGAAAGCGAAGGCGATGCACATGAAGAGGAAGACGCCGGCAATGACGAAGCCAAGCGGCTTCAGGATATTGAGATGGATGAGGAGGCCGGCGCCGATGATGAGCAGCGCGCGCCAGTCGGTGGTGAAGCCTTCCGCGGCGATCTCGCGCCGGGCAGCGGGCGTCCAGGAGTTCCAGGCGAAATAGGCACCGACGACGGCAAGGCCCAAGGCGATGAAATAGGGGAAGGCCTGCGGGCCGACCTTGGCATAGGTCGGCGGTATCTGCATCTGGGAGGCATCATAGAAAATGATGCCGCCCAGCAGAAGGAGCCCGAGGCCGATCGCGAGACCGGCCGCGGATTTTGGTGTGTCGGGTTTCATCGCCGGTCCTACTGGACGAGGCCGATGCCCTTCAGGATCTCGGTGACGCGGGCATTTTCCGACGCCACCAGCTTGGTGAAATCGTCACCCGGCAAATAGAGGTCGGTCCAGTTCTTCGCCGCCAGAACCTTCTTCCAGCTGTCGCTCTTGACCGCCGCATCGACGGTGGCGAGGAGGGCCTTCTTCTGCTCGTCATTGAGGCCCGGAGGGGCCACGATGGCGCGCCAGTTGGCGAGCTCGACATCGACGCCCTGTTCCTTCAGCGTCGGAATGTCGATGCCGGCAACACGTTCGGGCGCCGAAATGCCGAGAGCCCGCAACTCGCCCGACTTGATCTGGCCTTCCCATTCGCTGTAGCCGGAGATGCCGGCCACGACATGGCCGCCCATTACCGCCGCCAGAGCTTCACCGCCACCCGAGAAGGGGACGTAATTGAGCTTCGAAACATCGGCGCCCGATGCCTTGGCGACGAGACCGGCGAGGATGTGGTCGGTACCGCCGGCCGAGCCGCCGCCCCAGGCAACCGCGCCCGGATCGGCTTTGAGCTTGGCGACGAGGTCGGCCAGCGTCTTGAGCTCGGACGAGCCCGGAACGACGATGACCTCATATTCGCCGGTGAGACGGGCGATCGGCGTGGTGTTTTCCAGCGTCACCGCGGATTTGTTGGTGAGGATGGCGCCGACCATCACGAGGCCGTTGACCATCAGGACGTTGTCCTTGCCCTGCTCCTGGCCGGCGAGCTGGGCCAGGCCCACGGTGCCACCGGCACCCGGAATGTTTTCGACCGTGACGGCCTTGACGGCGCCGCCCGACTGGACGGCTTCCTGCATGGCGCGCGCCGTCTGGTCCCAGCCGCCGCCGGGCGCTGCCGGGGCGATGATACGCAACTCGTCGAGTGCCAAAGCGGGCGTGGATGCGAGGTTGAGCGAAAGTCCGCCGGCGAGCAAAAGGGCTACAGCACTGGCGATAAGGGTTCTACGATTCATCGGGTTCCTCCACTTGTATCGATGACGATCCTTGGCCATCTGTTGTGGCCTAGCGGAAGCGCGTTTAAGCTCAAATCCTGTCATGAAGCTGTCATTGCCACAAGCGCCTTTGCGCCCATTCTCCCCTAGTGTGCTGAACGCGAAGTTCCTGATATCAGGCAGCTCGCACCGACAGGAACTTCGCGTTCAAAAGCACGCTAGAATCATTAGCTTTCCAGTGTCCTTCCGAATCCGAAGTTCGCTCGGAAGGCGCTGCGAGATGGGGCGAACTTCGGATTCGGGACACTAGCCGATGCGCATCCTGATCGTCGAGGACACGCCCGATGTCGGGGAAGCCATCGTCGCCTGGCTGTCGCGGGTCGGTTATGCGGTCGACTGGCAGATGACCGGGGAAGGGGCGCGCGACGCGCTCAATGTCCAGAGCTACGACCTCATCATCCTCGATGTGATGCTGCCCGATATCGACGGCTTCACCCTCCTGGGCGAGATCCGGGCCCGCAAAATCGATACCGCGGTGCTGGTACTCACCGCCCGCTCGCAAGTCGATGACCGGGTAGGTGCGCTGGACCTCGGCGCCGACGACTACCTGGTGAAGCCCTTCGATTTCCGCGAGCTCGAAGCGCGCGCCCGCGCCCTGGCGCGGCGCCGTCACGGTGCGACGGTGAGCCGGCTTCAGGTCGGCGACGTGGTGCTCGATCAGGCGGCGCGCCTGGTGACGGTAGCCGGCGAGCGGGTCGATCTCACCCGCCGCGAGGTGGCGCTGCTCGAAGTGCTGATGGCGCGGCCGCAGCGGGTGTTCAGCAAAGCCGATCTCCTCAACCAGATCTTCGGCTTCGGGGAGGATGCCGGCGAAAATGCCATCGAGCTCTATGTCGCCAGGCTCCGGCGCAAGCTCGGCGCCGCCGGCATGGAGATCAAGACAGTGCGCGGCGTCGGCTATCAGGCGGGACCTGCCGATGAAAAGAAGTAGATCATCGCTGTTCTGGCGCCTGACGGCGCTGATTTCGGCGGTGCTGCTGGCGGGCGCCGCGGTGCTCGCCATCGCCGCCTCAAACTATGCCCGCACCGCCGCCGACGACGCCTATGACCGGGTGCTGCTCGGTGCCGCCCGCCAGATCAGCGAGACACTCTCGGCCGAGAACGGTGTCGTCGAGGCGGGCGTCCCGGTGTCGGCGCTCGAGGCCTTGTCCGCCTCGCGCACGGCGCGCGTCTATTATCGCATCGTCCTGCCGGCGAAGACGGAAGTCACGGGCTATCAGGACCTGCCCCTGCCGGCGGGCGCCGAAGCCGGCGGCGCCGGGCCCTTCGTGAGCAATACCGACTTCAAGGGACATCCGATCCGCATCGCCGCGGTCGGACGCTATTTCGCCGAGGCCAATGGCTGGGTCATGACGATGGTCGGCCAGACGCTCGAAGCGCGCGACGCGCTGGCCCGCGATCTCACCCTCAAGGCCATGGTACTGGTCGGCCTGATGAGCCTCATCGCGCTCACCGGCATGATCGTCGCCATCCGGCTGGCGCTGCGGCCGCTCACCGATATCGAGACGGCGCTGCTCAAGCGTCCGCCCTATGTGCTAACCCCGCTCGATGTCGAGGCGCCGGCCGAAGTCGCCACCCTCATCGCGGCCATCAACAATTTCATGGAACGCCTCGCCGGACGGCTCGCGGCGATGCAGCGTTTCATCGCCGATTCGGCGCATCAGATCCGCACCCCCTTGACCGCGCTCGTCGGCCAGGTGGAGCTCCTCTCGGCGGAGACGAATGCGGCCAAGCGCCAGCATCATGTCGAGCGCGTCAGGACGCGCACCGCGGAGCTGGCGCGTCTCACCAATCAATTGCTGAGCGATGCGATGATCAGCCATCGCGCCGAAACCATGGGCCAATCGGAGGTCGATGTGGCGACGCTGGCGCGCGAGGCGCTGGCCGCCGCCGTGCCGGTATCGCTCGATCGCGACATCACCGTGTCCTTCGACGTGCCGCCGGACCCGGTGGTGATGCGTGGCGATGCGGTCAGCCTGCGCGAGGCTTTCAAGAACGTCATCGAGAATGCCATCCAGCATGGGGCACGCTCACTGCTGCGTCTTACCGTGCGCCGGGAGCCACACGGCATCGAGGTCGAGATCGCCGATGACGGGCCGGGCATTCCGCAAGAGCTCTGGCCGCAAGCGACGGAGCGTTTCTTCCGCGGCAGCTCCGGCGGTACCGGCTCTGGGCTCGGCCTCGCCATTGCGCGCGAGGTCGCGGTTCATCATGGCGGCGAACTCGGCTTCAAATCACAGGAGGGAATATTCTCAGTGCTGTTCACGTTCAGCGGGGTGGAGCCATCATGATCGCGATTGCCCGGCGCTTGGCCTGTCTGGCCTTCTCGCTCATGGCGATGGCGAGCGCCGCCCTCGCTCAGGAGAACTTCCATTTTCCGGCGGTGGGCAAGGAGACCGCGGTGCTCACCATCCGCGCCGTCGCCGATATCAGCGCCATCGAGCCGATGATCCGTGATTTCCAGGAGACTGAGCCCGGCATCACGGTCGATTTCACCGACTACCTGACCAATGATCTCTACGAGCTGCTCTCGAGCCAATGCGCGAAGGGCGAGACCATGGCCGATATCGTCATCTCGTCCTCGGTCGATCATATCGCCAAGCTCGCCAATGATGGCTGCGCCCAGACCTATGCCTCGCCCAACACCAGCCGCATACCCGATTGGGCCAAATGGCGCGACGAGGTCTTCGGCTTCACCTTCGAGCCGGCGGTGATCGTTTACAACCGCGATCTCGTGCCGCCGGCGGATGTTCCGCGGACGCATCACGATCTGGCCGAGCTGATGCGCAGCAAGCCCCAGCTCTATGACGGCAAGATCGGCACTTATGACATCGAGAAATCCGGCATCGGCTATCTCTTCGCCTTCTTCGATACGCAGCAATCGAACATCTTCGGCCGGGTCCTCGAGAGCCTGGGGCGGTCGCGGGCGACGTTGCGCTGCTGCACCGGCGAGCTGCTGGCGCGCATCGAGGCGGGCGAGCTGCTGATCGGCTACAATCTGATCGGCTCCTATGCCTATGGCCGCTACAAGGCCGGCGCGCCGATCGGCATCGTCATGCCGCGCGACTATACGCTGGTGCTCAGCCGCACCGCGATGATCCCGGCGAAAGCGGGGCGCAGCGATCTCGGCCAGAAATTCCTCGACTATCTCCTGTCGATCCGCGGTCAGTCGGTGGCGGTGGAGAAATCCTTCTTCTTCTCCTTCGACCGTCCGGTGCCGCAAGGTGTCGATGCCGTCGATCCGGGGTCGGGATCGGGCGTGTACCGGCCGATCGTGATCGGGCCGGCCTTGCTCGCCACCCTCGACCAGCAGAACCGCCAACGCTTCCTTTCCGAATGGAAGGCCTCGATGGCGCGGGACTAGATCGGCAGGCCGGCTGGAATTACGTCCCGGCAGACGCCACATTATAGGCACGGGTTCGAGACCACGGCCGGGCGACAAGCGCCCGACCGGGAAAGGCTCCAGGCATGAGACTGGTGCGTATGGCTCTCTGCGCGGCCGCCCTGCTGGCCGGGGCGCTTGCTTTTCCCATTCAGGGTCTGGGTGAGACAAGCGCGGGATCGCGTGTTGCCCTCATGATCGAGATCGACGGCGCCATCGGTCCGGCCACTGCCCGGCAGATCAAGGACGGCCTGGCGAGCGCTCATGAACGCAACGCCGAAGTCGTCATCCTGCGCCTCAACACGCCAGGCGGGCTCGCCACCAGCATGCGCGAGATCATCGCCGATATACTGGCCTCACCGGTGCCGGTGATCGGTTACGTGGCGCCGTCCGGGAGCCATGCGGCGAGCGCCGGCACCTATATTCTCTATGCGACACATGTGGCCGCCATGGCGCCCGGCACCAATATCGGTGCGGCGACTCCGGTCGAGATCGGAACGCCCTTTCCAAGTCTGCCGGGTGGTGGCGAGCAGAGGCCCAATGAGAAGCCGGGCACCGCGCCGGCACAGGACACACTCGCGATCAAGGCAACCAATGATGCCGTGGCGCTCATCCGCAGCCTCGCCGAGCTGCGCGGGCGCAATGCCGATTGGGGCGAAAAGGCGGTGCGCGAGGCGGCCAGCCTGTCACCGCAAGCAGCCCTCGATCAGCGCGTCATCGACCTCATGGCAAACGACACGGCCGCCCTCCTGCAGGCGATCGACGGGCGGAAGATCACGACAACGGCCGGTCCGCGCAACCTTGCGACGCAAGGCTTGAAAGTCGAGACGATCGAGCCCGGCTGGCTGATCCGGCTCCTGGCCGTGATCACCGATCCCAATATCGCCGTGCTGCTCATGCTGCTCGGCGTCTATGGCCTCGTCTTCGAGTTCATGAGTCCCGGCGCGGTGGCGCCCGGGGTGATCGGCGCCATATGCCTGGTGCTCGGCCTCTATGCGCTCAATCTGCTGCCCATCGACTATACCGGCCTCGCTTTGATGCTTCTGGGCCTTACCTTCCTCGTCGTGGAGGCCATCTATCCGACGGTCGTTCTTGGTGCTGGCGGGCTGGTCGCCTTCCTTCTCGGCGCGGCCATGCTGCTCAGGGTTCAGCCGCCCGGCTATCGGCTGTCCTGGACACTCATCGCCATTGCGGCGATGCTGATCGCCGCACTGCTGCTGCTCTCCGGCCGTTTTCTGTGGCGAACACGGGGTGCTGTCCCGCGGATCGGGCGCCAGGCCATGCGCGGTCTGCCGGCCGAGATACTGGACTGGTCGGAAGGCTCAGGACATGTCCTTGCCGAGGGTGAGCGCTGGAGCGCGCGCAGCAATGACGCCTTTACGGCCGGTGAGCGGGCCGAGATCGTGGATATCGATGGTCTCATCCTCACTTTGCGCCGCGGACCGAAGACCGGCTCAGGCTCAGGAGAACCGCCATGATGATCGATTATGCCATCTATCTGATACTTGCCGTCTTCGTGATCCTCTTCCTCAGTTCGGCCATCCGCATCCTGCGGGAATATCAGCGCGGCGTTGTCTTCACGCTCGGCCGCTTCACCGGCGTCAAGGGACCCGGCCTCATCATTCTCATTCCCTATGTGCAGCAGATGGTGCGCGTGGACTTGCGCGTCGTGGTGCAGGCCATACCGCCGCAAGATGTGATCTCGCGCGACAATGTCTCGGTCAAGGTGAATGCCGTCCTCTATTTCCGCATCGTCGATGCCGAGCGCGCGATCATCAGGGTCGAGGATTTCATGGCGGCGACCAGCCAGCTCGCCCAGACGACCTTGCGCTCGGTGCTCGGCAAGCACGAGCTCGACGAGATGCTGGCGGAACGCGACCGGCTCAACAGCGACATCCAGGAGATCCTCGACCAGCAGACCGATGCCTGGGGCATCAAGGTTACCAATGTCGAGATCAAGGACATCGATCTGAACGAGAACATGGTCCGCGCCATCGCCAAGCAGGCCGAGGCCGAGCGGCTGCGCCGCGCCAAGGTGATCAATGCGGAAGGCGAACAGCAGGCGGCGGAGAAGCTGGTGGAAGCCGGCCGGATGCTCTCCGCCGAGCCGCAGGCGATGCAACTGCGCTATTTCGCGGCGCTCCATGACATAGCGGGTGAGAGGACCTCGACCATCGTCTTTCCGCTGCCGGTGGATCTGCTGGCGCATTTGCAGCGCCAGCTTGGATAATGATTCAGGCTTCGGCCTCGCGCGAGCGCGCCTTGAGCCAATAGCCGATCGCCACCACGAGAGCGGCGCCGATGGCAGCGGCGATATAGACAGCGGCCGAATGCGGCTCGATGCCGAGGCGCGTCCCGACGACGGGGTCGGTGGCGATCATCTCACCGGCGATCCAGCCGAGCAGCGCCGCGCCGGCCCAGACGATGACCGGGAATTTCTCGATCATCTTCATGATGAGCTGCGAGCCCACCATGATGAGCGGGATCGACAGCGCCAGGCCGAAGCCGAACAGCCAGGGATCGCCTTTGGACACGGCGGCGATGGCGACCACATTGTCGAGGCTCATCACCGCATCGGCGATGGCGATGGTCCACACCGCCTTATAGAGCTTGTCGGAGGCGGCGATGTTCTTCTCTTCGGCTTCCTCGCCCTTGGCGAGCTTGACCGCGATCCACACCAGGAGCAGGCCGCCGACCACCTTCAGGAAGGGGATGAGGAGCAGTTCGGAGATGATCAGCGCGAAGAGGATGCGCAAAAGGATGGCGACGCCGGCGCCGAGGATGATGCCCCATTTACGCAAATGCGGCGGCAGGGAGCGGCAGGCAAGGGCGATGACGACGGCATTGTCGCCGGACAGGAGGAGGTCGATCCAGATGATCTGCAGGATGGCGACCGAACTGGCGAAAACGTAATCCATGAGAGCCGATATGAGGGAGTTTTAGGCCGCTGCCAAGAGCTAAGCGTATTTTATCCGGAAATCCTTGAGCACGGCACGGGCCGAATTGTGCCCGGGCGCACCGGTGACCCCGCCGCCCGGATGGGTTCCGGAACCGCACATATAAAGGCCCTTCACGGGCCCCCGGTAGTCGGCATGGCCGAGCATCGGGCGGGCGGAAAACAGCTGGTCCAGCGACAGGGCGCCATGGAAGATATCGCCGCCGATAAGGCCGAAAGTGCGCTCGAGATCGAGCGGTGAATTGATCTGGCGTCCGAGCACGCTCTTCGCAAAGCCCGGCGCATAGTCGTCGACGGTCTTGATCATGAGATCGGCGACGTCCTCACGGTGGTCGTCCCACGAGCTTCCGTCGGGCAGTTCCGGCGCCACATGCTGGCAGAACAGGCTCGCGACATGGGCGCCCTTGGGAGCGAGCGAGGGATCGAGCGTGGAGGGGATCAGCACCTCGACGATCGGCTTGCGGCTCCAGCCATATTCACGGGCGTCGTGATAGGCGCGGTCCATATAGGTGAGGGTCGGAGCGATGATGATGCCGGAGGTGTGATGATCGCCGATGTCGCGACCGGGCAGGCAGGTGAAGGAGGGCAGCTCGGACAGCGCGACATTCATGCGGAAGGTGCCGGACCCGCATTTCCAGCGCTTGATGCGATGGAGGAATTCGACCGGCAGCGCCCCTTCAGGCATGAGGCGGCCGAATAGAAGCTTGGGATTGAGATTGGAGACGACCGCCTTGGCCTTGAGACTGCGGCCGTCGGCGAGGACGACGCCTTGGGCGCGGCCCTTGTCGATGATGACCTCGGTCACGGCGGCATCGGTCTCGATCTCGACGCCCTTGTCGCGGCAGGCTTTGGCCATGGCCTGGGTGATGGCGCCCATGCCGCCCAGCGCGTGGCCCCAAATGCCCTTCTTGCCGTTCACCTCGCCGAAGCAATGATGCAGCTGCACATAGGCGGTGCCGGGCGTCTTCGGGCTGGCAAAAGCGCCGACGATCGAATCGAAGCCGAACACGGCCTTCACGACGTCGGATTCGAACCAGCCGTCGAGGAAATCCGCCGCCGACTGGGTGAAGAGATCGAAGAGCAGGCGCTTGCGCTGCAGCGAAAGCGAGCCCAGCCGGCGCGCCAGGGCGCCCGCCTTGACGAGCTCCGGCAGGCTCGTCAGCAGTCCGCCCTCGATCAGATTGGGCGGCGGCTTGAGAACGAGGTCGCGCAGCACATCGGCAATGGCGTCGATCTCGTCGGAATATTTCGGATAGGCGGCGGCGTCCTTGGCGGAGAATCTGGCGATCCCGGTTTCGGTCCGGCCGGGGCCCGTCAGCAGATAGCGGCCGTCAGGCTGCGGCAGGAAATTCGAGGCACGGCGTTCGACGATCGTCAATCCGTGTACTGACAAATTCATGTCGGCGATGACTTTGGGATTGAGCAGGCTCACCGTATAGGCGGCGACGGAGTTGCGGAAGCCGGGGTGGAATTCTTCCGTCACGGCGGCGCCGCCAACCACGCCACGTCTTTCCACGATCTTGACTTTCAACCCGGCAGAAGCGAGGTAGAAGGCGCAAACCAAGCCGTTATGTCCGGCGCCGACAATAAGGATATCCGTCGTCATTCAATGCATCTCCCGTAACATGCTTTTGACTCGCGCTTTCCCACCGCGTCAATGCCGGGTCGCATTAGAGACACAATCAGCGCTAGGATTCGGCTGGACTACAAACAAAAGGAAAACAGGAATGCGTAAACTCGCTTTGGCCGCGGCTGCCGTTGCAGCACTCGGCCTCTCCGCTCCGGCGGCAGATGCGAAAACAGGGGTGAAGATAGGCGTGCTGACCTGCTCGATCGAGGGCGGGGTGGGCTTGATTCTGGTTTCATCGAAGAAAATCAACTGCGTCTACCAGCCGTCGGGCGGTGGCCGGGTGGAGCGTTATGAAGGGCGTATCCGCAAGCTTGGCGTCGATATCGGGGTGACGAATCAGACGATTCTGGCCTGGGCGGTCTTCGCGCCGGGCAAGACCAAGCGGGGGGCGCTCGAGGGCACCTATCTCGGGGCGACGGCCGAAGCCACTGTGGTGGCCGGGCTCGGCGCTAATGTCCTGATCGGCGGGTTCAAGAAAACCATTTCCCTGCAACCGCTTAGCATTCAAGTCCAGACCGGGCTCAATGTCGCGGCCGGTGTCGCCGGGCTCTATCTGGATTTCGTCCGGCGCTGACGCGCCGCCAGAAACGACAAAGAATCATTGTGGGTGGCGCGCGATCGGAGAGACCGCGTGCCATTCTCTTTCCTGACGGAAGGTGTTGCCTCGATGTCACGGCGCGCAAGTTTGTGCGCGCCGTTGGTATTTTCATTTGTCGCTATTCCGCCGGGAGAATAGATTTCAGCTACGGGGCGGCTGTCTGGACGAGGCGGGAGGATGACCCGAAAGACAGCCTGGCTTAGGGGAGCTCTACTCACCGGCTCTTTGGTGATGACAGCGTTTGGCGGCACGGCCTTCGCCGCCGATGCCGTCGAGCCCGGCTGCGTGTCCGCCGTTTCGGCGGTCAACGGCAAGGTGGAGGGCGCTGGCGGCTATGCCGACAGCGAGAATGAAAAGGGCGATTTCGCCTGGGAGGCCGGCGGCTCACTGAGCCTTCCCTTGGGCTGCCTGCTCGGCTTTCAGGCCGATATCGGCGCGAGCAACAAGCTCGACGAAACACAATATGGCGCCATCGGCCATTTGTTCATCCGCGACCCGCAAACCTATCTCTTCGGCGTGACGGGCGGCGGCGTGGATGGCGATGACACCAAGCTCTACGCTGTCGGCCCGGAGGCCGAAGTCTATCTCGGCAATCTGTCGCTCGAAGCCTGGGGCGGCTATCTCAACATCGATCCGGATGATGGCGGCGGCAAGGATTCGGGCTTCATCATCGGCGATGTGGCCTATTATCTGACCGATGATCTCAGGCTGTCGGTCGGCGGCAAGGTGGTCGATGAGCAGCAAGGACTGCGGGCCGGGTTCGAATATCAGATCGGCGGCATGCCGATGTCGGTCTACAGCAAGGCGGATTACGGCGACGACGACTTCTTCTCCATCCTCGGCGGCTTGCGCTTCTATTTCGGTGGTGAGGACAAGAGCCTGATCCGCCGTCACCGCGAGGATGACCCGCGCAACCGCACGTTCGACTTGTTGACGCAAGGCAGTCGTGACCGCGATCAGAGTGGTCCGGCGAACGGCGGCGGCGCGCCCCAGTAGTGATCTGACGAGCGCAAAATTACCTAGTGAAACTGTGGCCAAGTAGTTGCAGTCGTTCATGAAAATGACGGCTGTCCAGCCTTTTCATTTGTGTGCCGCTGACCGGCCGGATAGATCAGCTGCGGGCGGACAGAACGATTCAAGTCCCCAAGAAAATCGAGGTACAAAAGTGATTACGAAGAAAGCCTGGCTGACCGGCGTTGCATTTGCGGGCGTGGTCGCCGTCACCAGTTTTGGCGGTGCTGCGTTCGCCGCGGACATCACGGCGCCCAGCTGCGCCGTTTCGGCGCTCAACGGCAAGATCGAGGCCGGCGGCGGCTTTGCCGATGCCAAGGACGTAAACGGCGATTTCGCCTGGGAAGCTGGGGCTTCGCTTGCCTTCCCGCTCGGCTGCATGTTCGGTTTCCAGGCCGATTTCGGCGTGTCCGATCGCTTCGACGACACGCAGTTCGGCGGCATCGGCCATTTCTTCGCGCGTGATCCGGAAAGCTATCTCCTCGGCATCGCCGGCGGCGTTGTCGATGGTGACGATGCGACTCTCTATGCCATCGGACCGGAAGCAGAGCTCTATTTCGGCAATTTCTCGCTCGAAGCCTGGGGCGGTTATGTCAACATCGATGCGAATGACGGCGAAGGCGACGACTCCGGCTTCATCATCGCCGACATGGCCTATTATGTGACGGATGACTTCCGGGTTTCGCTCGGCGGCAAGATCATCGACGATTACGAGGGGGTGCGCGCCGGCTTCGAATATCAGTTCGCCGGCATGCCGATGTCGCTCTATAGCAATGTCGAATATGGCGATGACGACCAGCTGACGGTTCTCGGCGGCCTGAAGTTCTACTTCGGCGGCGAAGACAAGGGCCTCATCCGCCGGCACCGCGAGGACGATCCGCGCAACCGCACGTTCGATCTGTTCATCAAGGGCAAGGACCATGGCAATGGCGGCGGCGGCGAGCTCCCGCCGACTTGATCGATCTGACCTTGTTTAGGGTGAAGAGCCGCGGGTATCCGCGGCTCTTTGCTTTTTTGTCTTACCGGTGGCAGCAAAACCGCTTCACAGCTTTTGAGCCGGTGCGGTACGGTTCAACCAGTTTGGCAAGATCATAGGGAAGCATATGCGGCGCGCCGGGCATGTCCTGCTGTGTTGGGAGTTCGGTGCCGGCAACGGCCACGCGCGCCGGCTCCACTTGATCGGCAAACGGCTCGAGGCTTTGGGCTTCACGACGGCCTATGGCTTGCGGCGCCCGGAGGTCGGGGCCGCGATCGGCATCGCCGCGGAGACGATCAGGCCGGCGCCGAACTGGCCATTGCGCCCCGTTGACGCCAATCCGGCCCAACATATGACCAGTGCCACCTATGGCGATTATCTCGCCCAGATGATGCTCGGACCTCATGACGATCTCGATGAGCGTCTGCTTCTATGGCATGAGCTCATCGAAGCGGAGCGGCCGGACATCATCATCGCTGACTATGCGCCCAGTGTCTCGCTTCTGTCCTTCGGACGCATTCCGGTTGCCGCGATCGGCGACGGCTATACTTTGCCGCCGGCCGCGCTTTCCGTCTTTCCGCGTCTGCTTGAGAACGTGCCTCTGGAATATGAGGAAAACGATGTGGTGCGGCGGATCAATCGCGCAGTGAGAAATTACAATCCGTTGCCGATCTCACACTATCCGGAGATCAATCGCGCCGATCAGCATCATCTCCTCACACTGCCCTGTCTCGATCCCTATCGCGAGCATCGCGTTGGCGGCTGGCTCGGCACGGTGGACAGGGTGGTGATTGCTCCTCAGGACGAGGCGCCGAGACAATTCTTCTCCTATTTCCAGGAGAACCGGCAAATCGATGCGCGGCTCATCGACGGACTCATCCAGTCTGGGGTGACGGGCAAGGCAATTTTTCTGCTGCCCTTGCGGCGGACCGTGAAGCGTCTCGCGGCGGTGGGCATCGAGGCTCCCGATGGTCTTGCCGATCTCGCCCTGGAGCTCGCCCGGTGCGGTGTGCTGGTGCATCAAGGGACCGTCGGCATGGCGATGGCCGGCATTGCCGCTGGGCTGCCGCAAGTCATGTTGCGATCCGATCTCGAAAAGACGCTCACCGCACAGGCGATCGCCGCGCATGGCGCCGGTATCGCCCTCGGCTGGAGCACTTTCGTTGCGGAAGATCTCGCGGCGGCGATCCGGCAAGCGGTGGGCGACCCCCACATGCATGCGGTCGCGCGCAATCTCGGGCGGGTCAACGAACGCTATCTCAAGCTCGACGCCGTGAGCGAAATCGCCAATGCCTGCGCGACGTTAATCTGAGGATAGGCACAGGCTTGCGATTTGCCCCTTGTCATCATCGCAAAACGGCGCAAGCATAGAGGCTGAGGATCCGCCCCGACGGGGTTTCCTCGCAAGACGGGCGGTCCCGGACGGCATTGGCGCAGTCAAAGGGAGGTCCCGGAATGAGCAGCACGAATGGCAGAGAACGTCGGGGTCCGAGGTGCATCGCACTCGTCGGGCCCTATCTGAGCGGCAAGACCACACTTCTCGAAGCCATCCTGTTTCGCCTCGGCGCCGTGCCGCGCCAGGGCAAGGTCTCCGACAAGACCAGTATCGGTGACGCGGCGCCGGAAGCGCGGGCGCATGGCATGAGCATCGAGCTCAATGCGGCGAGCGCCTCCTTCATGGGCGAGAGCTTCACCTTCATCGATTGCCCTGGCTCGATCGAGTTCGGCCAGGAGGCGCGCGCCGCGCTCACCGGCTGCGATGCCGCCGTCGTCGTCTGCGAGCCTGACGACAAGAAGGTGCCGGCCCTGCAGCTGATCCTCAAACAGCTCGATGATCTCAACATTCCCCGTTTCGTCTTCATCAACAAGATCGACCGCACCGAGAGCCGGCTGCGCGATGTGTTGACCTATCTGCAGCCGGCCAGCAGCACTCCGCTGCTGTTGCGCCAGATTCCGATCTGGAAGGACGAGATCGTGCGCGGCTTCGTCGATCTCGCTCTCGAGCGCGCCTTCATCTATCGCGAAAATTCGCCGAGCGAAGTCGTCGAGATGCCCTCCGACATCCTCGACCGGGAAAAGGAAGCCCGCTTCGCAATGCTGGAAAAGCTCGCCGATTACGATGACGAGCTGATGGAGCAGCTGCTCTCCGATATCGAGCCGCCGCGCGACCGCGTCTTCAGCGATCTCACGCGGGAACTGGCGGAGGGGCTGATCACGCCGGTGCTGTTCGGCTCGGCCGAGAACGGTAATGGCATCCTGCGCCTCATGAAGGCGCTGCGCCATGAGGCGCCGGGCGTCGCCGAGACCGCCAGACGGCTGGGCCTCGGCGCCGTCAATGGCAATGGCGGGGCGGCGCTGCAGATTCTCAAGACCTTCCATACCGCGCATGGCGGCAAGCTGTCGCTCTCGCGCGTGCTTTCGGGCGCGATCGCCGACAGTGCCACGGTCTATGGCGGCAAGGGCCAGGATGCGCGCGTCGCCGGACTTTTCACGCTGATGGGATCGACGCCGCAGAAGATCGCCAAGGCGGAAGCGGGCGACACGGTGGCGCTCGGCAAGCTCGACAATATGGCGACCGGCGAGACCATCTCGACGGCGAAGGGCGCGGTGAAGCAGCTGATGAAGCTCGACGTGGCGCCGGGCGTCTACGGGCTCGCCATCTCGGTCGCCGACCGCAAGGACGAGGTCAAGCTCACCAGCGCCATCGCCAAGCTCATCGAGGAGGATCCCTCGCTGTCGCTGGAGCAGAACCAGAGCACGCATGAAATGGTGCTGTGGGGGCAGGGCGAGATGCATCTGCGCGTGGCGCTGGAGAAATTGCAGGGCAAGTTCGGCGTCCAGGCCAATGCGCGGCCGCGGCGCATCGACTATCGCGAGACGATCCGCAAGTCGGTGCAGATCCGCGGCCGGCACAAGAAGCAGTCGGGCGGTCATGGCCAGTTTGGCGACATCGTTGTCGAGATCAAACCGCTGGCGCGGGGGTCAGGCTTCGCCTTCACCGACACGATCAGCGGCGGCGTGGTGCCGAAGCAATATATCCCCGCGGTCGAAACCGGCATCCGCGACTGGATGGGGCAGGGGCCGCTCGGCTTCCCGGTGGTGGACTTCACCGTCAACCTGTCCGACGGCTCCTATCATGATGTCGATTCCTCGGAAATGGCGTTCAAGACGGCGGCCCGCATCGCGATGAGCGACGGCATGCCGCAATGCTCGCCGGTGCTGCTCGAGCCGGTCGTCGCGGTGGAGATTCACGTGCCGAGCGAGGCGACGTCACGCGTCAACCAGATCGTTTCCGGCCATCGTGGTCAGCTTCTGGGCTTCGATGGGCGCGAGGGCTGGTCCGGGTGGGACACGGTGAAGGCGCATATGCCGGAAAGCGAGATGGGCTCGCTCATCATCGAGCTCAGATCGGCGACGGCCGGCGTCGGCACCTTCGTGTTCAAGCACGACCATATGTCGGAACTGACGGGACGCCAGGCCGATCAGGTCGTGACCAACCGGAAGGCGACGCTCGCTGCCTGAGGAGCAGGACGGTCAGGTTAGATAGGCGATCAGCCCCGACGCCAGCATGAGCATGGAACCCATGCTGACGATGTCGGTTACCGTCGTCAGGATGATGCTCGATGCGGTGGCGGGGTCGGCGCCCAATTTCTTGAGCGCGATGGGCACCGATGCGCCGGACAGCCCGCTGACCATGACGGATAGAATCGTGGCGATGAAAACGATCAAGGCGAGATAGGCGGGGCCCTTGTCGCCCTGCATCACCGCGACGATGTAGATCACCAGCCCGACGAGAACACCGGTGACGATGCCGTGCAGGATGCCGAGGCGGATCTCCTTCCACAGCGCGACGGAGTAGAAATCGGTGCTGCCGGTGCGTTCCAGTGTCCGCAAGGTGATGGCGAGCGCCTGGGCGCCGGTATTGCCGGACTGACCGGCGAGAACGGGCAAAAAGGCGGCGAGCAGCACGACGCGATCGATCGTATCCTGATAGTTGCCGACCACGAGGCCCGCGGCGAAGGCGGTGATGAGATTGATCATCAGCCAGGGCAGGCGTGATCTGACTGACGCCAGGAAGGGCGTCGCCACGGTCTCGCCTTCGTCGACACCAACCATTCGGCCGGGCGTCGCGGTGAGGCGGGCTTCCTCGATTTCATGCAGCTTGGAGGCGCGCACCACGCCGCGCAACTTTCCGTTGCGGGCGCAGACGGGATATTCCGGGATTTCCATGCCCTTGATGCGTTTCAGGGCATCATGCACGTCGACACCCTGCTGGAGCGACACGACCTTGGTCATCATGACATCGGCGATCTTGGCCTTGTCGTCGGCGAGGATCAGGTCGCGCATGACGCAGAGCCCCATAAGCCGCCCTTTCTTGTCGACGACCATGGGATAGGTGAAAAGCCGGTCGCGCGGCGTGGCGCGGATGGCGGCGATCGCCTCCTCGACAGTGTCGTCGGGCCCCAGCTTCAGGACCGGCTCCTGCATGATGTCTTGAATGGTCGTCATACCGAGGCACCCCTTAGAGCCCTTCCCATTTTGATCGAATTGTTTCGATTCGATCAAAATGGGAAATGGGGCTCAAATACATTTGATCTGGAGCGCTTCCTTATCGCCAAAGTCGAGCAACTTTGGCGGGAAGCGCTCTAGTTCCGCTCACCCACGCAGATCAGCCGGAGCTCACCCTTCGCCCGAATCTTATGGCCGGTCGCTGGGTTTTGCCACACTGCCGCATCGGAGCGCTCGCGTGGCAAGCAGGACGGAGGCTTGTCAACTAAAAGTTTTGACAGATATTTCAAGGCCATGGCGTAAATAAGTAGGAAGACATATTGCGGTTTACGTTCCGATAGAGCAAAATGAGAGTCTGAGGGCGCATCATATCTAAGGATTCGAATTATGGCGTATGTTGCGCGCCTTGCCGGCGCAGGCGTGATCTGCCTCTATGCCCTCACCACTCCCATGCAGGCCGCCACCCCGATCGGCAAGGTATTTGCCAAATCGGGCTCACCGAGTGCCGCTGGGCCAGGAGGCAAGCGAAGGCTTGTCGAGGGAAGCCCTGTCTATGAAGACGATCAGGTCCAGACGGGCAGTGGCAATGTTCAGATCATCTTCGTCGATGACACGAAACTTGTGGTCGGGCCCAACTCCAACCTCGTCATCGACCGCTTCCTCATGCGGGGCGGCAACAAGGCAAGAAAGTTCTCCGTCAATGCGTTGCGCGGCACTTTTCGCTTCATCAGCGGGCATAGTGCCAAGAACGCCTATGACATCAAAACCGCCAATGCCACGATCGGTATCCGCGGCACGGCCTTCGACTTCTCCTCGGGTCGTGCGACGCTCGTCGCCGTTCACGCGGGCCAGGTCAGGCTGTGTGCCTATGGCAATTGCGAAACCGTCGATGACCGTTGCGGCGTCGGTCGCGCCCAGAATGGTGATATTGACGAACTCGGCGGCAAGGCGAAAGGCAGAGCCATCAGGAGCCTGCCCTATATCATCAACCAGGGTCCGCTGGCGCGACCGTTCCGGGTCAATACCTCGTCCTGCCGCTCGGTCGCGACCTTGTTCCAGAACTTCTTCGGTGGCGGCTCACAGGGCGGCCAAAGCGGTCAGGAACGCAGCCCGAGAACCACGAACAGCCCACCCGATACTGGCGGGTATGGCGGCTGATCTCCCAGACCGGAGGCCGCGCGGGACGGATGTGAGAAACGATCCGCGCGGGCTCACCACCCAAGACAGGGAAAGCTGAATGACCGGAGCCGGCACGCGCAAGACGTGGGCGGGTGTCGCGACCGGCTTCGCCGTTCTCCTGGGTCTGTTGATGCTGCGCGGCTATGATCCGCCGCTTCTGCAATATCTGCGTAATGCCGGCTTCGACCAGCTGCAGAGAATCTGGCCGCGCGACCAGCCCGATCTGCCGGTGCGCATCGTCGATATCGACGAGCGCTCGCTCGCCGAGCTCGGCCAATGGCCGTGGTCGCGCAAGGTACTCGCCCGCATGGTCGATGAGCTGCATACGCTGGGTGCCGCGGTCGTCGCCTTCGACATCATATTTCCCGAGCCCGACCGCCTGTCGCCGAGCCGCATTGCCGGCGATCCCGATCTTCTGGCGGGCCTGAGCGCCGAAGCGCGGCAGGAAATCGGTACGTCCTTTCCCGACAATGACGCCATATTCGCGCAAGCTCTGCAGGGCCGGCCGGTCGTGCTCGCCTTCTCCAACGCGCCGGGCAATGCGCGCAAGACGCCGCCGCGGGTGGCGGGCTTCGCCCAGACCGGACTCGATGCGAGCAAAGCGCCGCCCTCCATCCAGAGCGTCGCCGCCAATATCGAAAAGCTCGAAGCGACGGCGGCCGGCTTCGGCGGGATCAATCTCGACCTGGCGCGCGAGCAGGGCGTGGCGCGGCAGACACCGATGCTGTGGACGGATGGGACCGGCTTCTATCCGAGCTTGGCGCTCGAAGCATTGCGCGTGGCGCAAGGTGCCTCGACGATCGTCGTCAATGCCTCCGATTCGACCGAAAATGCCATCGACAGCATTCGCGTCGGTGATTTCGATATCCCCGTGGCGGAGGACGCGCTCTTCGCGGTGCGTTACCGGCACGATTCTCCCGCCACCTATGTGTCGGCGGCCCGCATCATCTCGGGCACCGAGCGCGAGGCGCTGGCGCCGCTCATCAATGGCAATATCGTCTTTGTGGGCACCTCGGCGGCGGGCCTCCTCGATGTGCGCATGTCGGCGCTCGGCGAAACGGTGCCCGGCGTGCTCGTCCATGCCCAAGTGGTCGAGCAGATCCTGAGCAATGATTTCCTCAGCCGGCCGCAATGGGCGGCGGGCGCGGAATTCCTGGCGGTGGCCATGCTCGGACTGGCACTCATCACCGTCATCATGTTCTCGACGCCGATGAATGGTGCGCTGGCGGGCGTCGCGGCGATCGCCCTGATGGCGGCAGCCTCGGCCTATGCCTTCCGGTCGCTCGGCATCCTGTTTGATGCGACCTTCCCCGTCCTTGCAATCATTCTCGCCTTTCTTGCGACACTCGCTTTTCGCCTCCTGGTCACCGACAGCGACCGGCGCATGCTCAGGAATGCCTTCGGTCACTTCGTCTCGCCCGACGTTCTCGCCGAGATCGAGCGCAATGCCGGCGAGCTCAAGCTCGGCGGTGAGGTGAGGGAAATCTCGGTGCTGTTCGTCGACATCCGCAAATCCACGACGCTGAGCGAGAAGCTGCCGCCCGACGCGCTGGTGTCGCTCATCAACACGCTGCTCGACCGTTGGAGCGCCTCGATCATCGCGCAGAGCGGAACGATCGACAAATTCATCGGCGACGCGATCATGGCCTTCTGGAATGCGCCTCTCTCGAAGCCGGACCATCAGTATCACGCGGCGCGGGCGGCGCTCGGCATCCGCAAGGCGACGGCCGAGGTCAATGCTGACTCGGAAGTCAGCCGGATCCTCAAAGAGCGCGGGCAATGGCCGTTGCAATGTGGCGTCGGCATGAGCTCGGGGCCGGCCTGCGTCGGCAATATGGGATCGGAAACGCGTTTCGACTATTCAGCCGTCGGAGAAACCGTGAATGTCGCGGCGCGCACCGAAACGGCGAGCAAGCGGGCGGATTTCGACATCGTCATTGCCGGCGCGCTCGACCCCGCGACCAAGCGGCTGGCCATCCTGCCGGCCGGGCATGTCGCGATGGCGGGCCTTTCCAATCAGATGCCGATATGGGCGGTGGTGGGCGATGAAGCGATGGAGCAATCAACCGCCTTTGCCGAACTGAGCGCGGCGCACGCTGTCTTGCTCGATGATCTCGCCTTTAAGCGACAGGACCGGCTTTCCGACATGGTCGAAAAATGCACCGGACTCGCGCGTGAAATCGAGCCGCGGCTCGTCGCATTCTACACCGCCATTCCCAATCGTCAGACTGACTTCGCGTGATGGCTGAATGATAATTCAGCGAAAGAAAATATCGATTACGCCCGATTGGAATTGACGACCACCCATAGTTCAATTAACAGCGATGGCATTGTGTAAACGGGAGAGGGGGCTGTCCCGATGTCAGATGCTGATGTCATTTCTATCAACTGTCCACATTGTGGAACGACCGCGGTCAAAACATTCCCATGGGCGATGACGCACTTCACCACCAGGTGCACGAGCTGTCGCAAGGCCTATCTTATCGATCGCGCTTATCTTTTGCGAAATCTGCAACGGCTTGATGCTGCCGTGAATCCGGGTCAGCCTGGCGCGCGCGACTAAGAATCTGACTGACTTGCTCTGTGCGATCCTCATGATCGCACTGTGTTTCTTCAGAAACATTCTGATACAAACGGCCTGACATACAAGTCAGGTGACGACTGTGATCGTTTTGCAGGGGTGTCGAGTGATCGGTTTTCAATCGCCGATTGTCGGCCCCTGCCGATTCGTCCGCTAGCTGAGCAGTCCTCGTCCGGCCTGTAACTTAGTGTCCCTCGGCGCCGTATAGGAGAAGGGCCCGCCACCCGGCGGGCGCGCTTCCTCGCGGGAGCGTGAGTTGTCCCGGCCGCGGCCAAAGCCTAGAGTAGCAGGTCTCGGCTGCCGGGCTCTGCGCCATCCCGCGATCCGGAAGGCAATGGCTTGAGGACACGCAAATGCTGATCAAACGCAAATTCGGCTGGGAACTCCCGGAACATCTGGTGACGCCTGAACGCCTGTTTCTGAACCGGCGGGCGCTCCTGGCCGGGCTTGCCGGCTCCGCTTTGGCCGGCTTTGCCGATCCGACCCGGGCGGAAAGCGATCCCTCCCAGGGTCTCTATCCGGCGGCGCCGAATCCCGCCTACCGGGATGCCGGGCGCACCGTCACCGACGAGAAAGACAATACCAACTACAATAATTTCTACGAATTCGGGACCTCCAAGGGAATCGCCGCAGAAGCCGAGAAGCTGCGCATCCGCCCATGGGAGATCGCCATCGACGGCGAGGTCGACAAGCCCATCACGATCGGCATCGACGATCTCCTGAAGAAGGTCGCGCTCGAGGAGCGCATCTATCGCCATCGCTGCGTCGAGGCGTGGTCGATGGTGGTGCCGTGGGCGGGCTTCCCGATGCGCAAGCTCGTCGAAATCGCAAAGCCCAAGGCGGACGCGAAATATGTGCGCTTCGAGACCTTCAACGACCCGGAAATGGCGACCGGCCAGCAGCCTGGCCTCTTCGGCAGCATGCCGTGGCCCTATGTCGAAGGGCTCACCATGGCCGAGGCCATGAACGACCTGACTTTCGTCGTCACCGGGGCCTATGGCAAGCCGGTGGCCAAGTCGATGGGGGCGCCTATCCGTATCCATATGCCCTGGAAATACGGTTTCAAATCGATCAAGTCGATCGTCAAGGTCAGCTTCGTGAAGGAACGGCCCATCGGCATGTGGGAGCAACTGCAGGCGTCCGAATATGGCTTCTGGGCCAACGTGAATCCGGAGGTGCCGCATCCGCGCTGGAGTCAGGCCTCCGAGCAGGTGCTCGGCACCGGTGAGCGCATCCCCACCCAGCTGTTCAACGGCTATGGCGACTATGTCGCCGCGCTTTATGCGGGGCTCGAGAACGAGAAGCTCTATATGTGAGAGACATCGGTTGTGGCGGGTCTTCCGGCGCAACTTCCCGCTGTGTCGGTCCAGCAACAAAAGAAAAGGCCGGACAAAAGCTGTCCGGCCAAGGATATGGGCTTGTCCCGGTGAAGGGACGTCTCCGGTCCGGGTGAGGGTGGTCCGGAAACATCAGCGGAGCGATACAAGGGGAGGGAGTAACTTCCGCTGCTCGTGCATTCCCAATGAATGCGACCATGTGAAGATGCGTCATTTGCTTATGTCAGACAAGCTGACACATCTCATGGGTGGCATGCTCGACTCGCATGGCGTTGATTTATAAGGACTTTGGACGGGTATCCAATCAAGCTCGGTAAGCTGATGGATTCCAATGAGTTGGGGTATCGAAACGGTCGGGAATTTGTTGTGCAGTGCAAAATCCGCCGCCCGAAGCCCCGCTCGACAGGGCGAGAAAAGAGGATCAGAATTAGGTCATGGGATTTGACCTATTATGGGCTCTATTGATTTTCACCGTCGTGATGTCCGTCACGCCAGGCCCCAACACCATGATGCTGCTCGCGTCGGGCGTGAATTTCGGCTTTCGCGCAACCGTGCCGCATATGACCGGCATCACGCTGGGATTCGGCGCGATGACGGCGGTCGTCGGACTGGGGCTGGGCGAGCTCTTCAAGCTCTATCCGATGATCTATACGCTGCTCGGCATTGCCGGCGCCGTCTATATGCTGTTCCTCGCCTGGAAGATCGCGACCGCGACGGCGGTGGGCGAGAGCCGGTCTGCGGGCCGGCCGATGACCTTTCTTCAGGCGGCCGCCTTCCAATGGGTCAATCCCAAAGCCTGGGTGATGGTGATTACCGCCTTCACCGCCTATTCCATACCCGACGCTCATCTCGCCTCGGTCGCGCTTCTGACCCTCACCTTCATGGCGATCGGCGTGCCGGCCTGCGTGGTCTGGATCCTGTTCGGCACCGGGCTCAGACGCTGGCTCGAAAATCCAAAGCGCCTGCGCGTCTTCAACATCACGATGGCGGTGCTGCTGGTGCTGTCGCTCATCCCCGCCTTCCTGCACGGATGAGCGTCTTCCTGTTTACGGACGATCCTGCCGCCTACGCCAGAGGGGACGCGCTGCAGCTGGTGGTGCCTGCGAAGCTCGCCGACAAGCAGGCGGTGCTCGCCTGGTATGCCGAGGCACTGCGCTTCCCATCATATTTCGGGGAGAACTGGGATGCCTTTAGCGACTGCCTCACCGATCTGTCCTGGATCGTGGAGAAGGGCGTCCTGATGGCGCATTGCGATATGCCGCTGGCGACTGAATTGGCCGACCGATCAATCTATGTGGATATTCTCGCGAATGCCGTCCGCCGTTGGAAAGATGATGAAGGGCATAATTTTACCGTCAGCTTTCCGAAAAGGTTTTCGACGCTGCTCGCGTACAATCAGTAGATCGGCTGAAGATCCTCACCGCTCTTCCTCATAAGAAGCAAGGCCCACTCTCTGAACTCGCGACCGTCCCAGCGGTCGACGACGTGGTATTTTCCATTCTTAACACCTTCGATGATCCATCGTGAGCCGTCATATCCGCGCGGCCCGGGATCATTGTTTTGCGCACCCCAGAACTTGAGCCGTACCAAAGTCGCAAGGAGAAGTTGGGTCTCATCCTTGTCGATCTGTGTCGCCTGGTTGGAGACCACCCGGCCGGGTTCATAGCCGCCTTGCCCGTTGGTTCTCTTGGTGATGAGCTCGGAAGAGCGGTCGGGCTTGATGGTCAGGCGAAAGACCATGGGGGGCGTCAAATGTTCTCAGCCAGAGTACCCGATAGATTTCCGTGTTGGGAGGCGTGCGCCAGAGCGACGGTTCATGCATCGCGGCGAGATGCTTGGAATACCATGCGATGTGGAAGTCATCGAGCTGCTGGCTACTGTCGAATGGGCGAACCGCGAAAGACTGGTCCTTGGCGTCGGCAGTGCTCGCGGTAAGCAAAAGCCAGTGTCAGCACGGCTACAAAGCGCATGATGAGTCTCCCCGAATGTTTCCCGGGAATGAGACTTCTATAGAATTTCGCCTCAATCGCGGCGCCGCGCTGTCTTGAATAAGGCGCCGTCTAATTTTCTGATCGCGCGATTCTGCAACGTCCTGCCGGAGCGAGGACCGGCTGCGGCCACACTAGATCCTCGTATTTGGCCTGGGGCCGGAACGCACTCAATAAAAGGGCTGCAAATCCTCGCCACTCTTTCTCATGAGGCGTAATGCCCAGTCCCTGATCTCACCACCATTCCAGCGCTCAATCCTGTGATACTTGCCATCTTTGACGCCTTCGATGATCCATTGTGAGCCATCAAAGCCGAGCTCACTACGGTCTTCATCGGTTGGAAGATCCCAGAACCCGATCCGCGTCAAAGCTTCGAGAAGAATCCTGGTTTCCCGTTTGTCGATCTGCGTCGTCTTGTTGAGCGCCAGTGCGCCAGGCTCGTAGTCACCTTGTCCGTCTGTCTTCTTGGTGACGAGCTTGGATGTGCCGTCGGTATTGATGACCAAACGAAAGGCCATCGGAGGATCAAACGAGCGCAACCAAAGTAGCCGATAAGTTTCGATCTTGCGGGAACTTCGCCAGAGCGCGGGCTCATTCATTGCGGCCAGATTTGAGTTTCCAGCGACAACAAAATCATCAGCCCTGGCCGGAACCGGTTCCACAGCAAGGAGAGCCAACGTCAGAACAGCTGCGAAGCGCATAGTGTGGACTCCCCGGCTATTCCTGGGAAGCAGATTTCTATAGAATTTCGCCCCAATCGCGGCGCCGCGCTGTCTTGAATAAGGCGCCGTCGCGTTTGCTCACCGTGCGCTCCTGCAACGAGCCGTCGGCCGCGCAGAGCTTGAGATCGATCCGGCCTTTGCTCGACCGGGGCGGGGCAAGGATGCGCGCCTCGGCGGGGAGACTGGGTTGGCGCGAGGCGGCGAGATAGATGAACTTCTCGTCTTCCCAGGGCACGTCCGCTTGTTTCGCCAAGCGATGGAGGCGCGAGCGCGCCACGCGCCGGGAGAAATGGCACCAGTCCGGGCTGGTGATCGGGCAGGGTGAGCGGTGCGGGCAGGGGGCGAGGAGGTGGGCGCCCTGCGCGATCAGACGCGAGCGCGCGGCGAGGATGCGCTCCCAGCCTTTCGGCGTCCCGGGCTCGACCAGGAGCAGGACATCACCGGTCAGTGACCAGAGATCGTCGATGAGCTTGGCACGAGCCTGGGGCAGGAGTTCGCTCAGCACATAAGCGAGGGAAACGAGATCGGGCCGATTGTCTCCCGCAACACCTTTGGTGATATCCCCAGACTGCCAGCCTATGTCCGTCACCGAGCTCGCCTCGGCCAGCGTCTCGCCGCATTTGCGGATCGCGCCTGAGGCCTCGACGAGACGCGCGGACTTGAGGCCGGGCCAGCAATCGGATGCCGCCCAGAGCACCGTGCCGGGGCCGGCGCCGACATCGAGAAGACTCTCTGGCGCGAAATCCGGCCGGCGCTCGGCGAGCTCCGTCATCGCGGCGCGGATGGCGGCATAGGTGGCGGGAAGGCGGGTGGCGAGATAGGCCTTCGCCGCGAGATCGTCCGAAAGATGCAGCCGGCCGTCGCGCGTCTCGCCGCGATAGCGCTCCGACAGGCTTGCCGCGGCGCGCGTCAAATCGGCGAGAGCCACACCCTCGAGCGCTTGGTCGACGGCCTGGCGCAGGAGGAAGGGAAGCTCCATGCGAAAGCTAGAAGCTCCACTCCTTCGCCTTCGAGACGAGGAAGTCGCGGAAGACGGTGACGCGTTTCGAGTCCTTCAATTCTTCCGGATAGACGAAATAGGTGTCGAATTGCGGCGTCTCGACCGGCAGATTGACCTGCACCAGGCTCGAATTGTTGCCGACGATATAGTCGGCAAGCGATGCGATGCCGACGCCCGCCTCGACCACGCGCCTCAGACCATAGGCGTTGTTCACGCGCAGGAATGGCCGCCGGATGTCGCCATCGGCACGGCCCGCCGTTTCGAGCCAGTTGATCGAAGTCAGATAAGTCGGTGCCTGGCCGAAGGTGACGACGCGGTGATTGTCGAGATCCTCGACCGATTTCGGCATGCCGAACTTCTTGATGTATTCGGGTGCGGCATAAATGTGATGGTGCACCGTGAAAAGCTTACGCTGGATGAGATCCGGCTGCACCGGCCGGCGCAGGCGGATCGCCACATCGGCCTCGCGCATGGCGAGATCAAGCTCGCGGTCGTCCAGCATCAGAGTGACCTGGATCTGCGGATAGAGATCGGTGAATTCGGTCAGATGCGGGGTGAGCCACACCGAACCCAGCCCCACCGTGGTGGTGATGCGTAATTCGCCGGTCGGCTTATCCTTTGAATCCATGAGGCGCGTCTGCGCCGCGGCGAGCTTGGCGAAGACGTCATGGGCGGTGCGGTACAGCACCTCGCCCTGCTCGGTGAGGATGAGGCCCCTGGCATGGCGATGAAACAGCGCCACATTCAGGTCCTGTTCGAGCGAGCTGATCTGCCGACTGACGGCGGATTGCGACAGCCCGAGATCGTGGCCGGCATGCGTGAAGGAGCCGGCTTCCGCGACCGCGTGAAATATTCTGAGCTTATCCCAATCCATGGCCATATTTTCTTCATTACCGCAGCGCGGATGCGCGCGGTGTGTTTGCTGTGTGTATCGTTACTCGGCCGCCTCGCGCAGATGCTCCAGAGCGGCGAGCCAGCGCTCCACCTCGAGCGCGGCCATGCAGCCCATGCCGGCCGCCGTCACCGCCTGGCGGTAGACATCGTCGGTCACGTCGCCCGCCGCATAGACGCCCGGAATGGACGTCGCGGTGGAGCGGCCTTCGGTCACGATGTAGCCGCCGGCATTGAGCGGCAGCTGGCCGACAAAAAGCTCGGTCGAGGGCTTGTGGCCGATGGCGATGAAGACACCGTCGGCGGGAAGCCTCTGCACCGTACCTGTCTTCACGTTCCTGATCTTGGCGGCGGTGACGCCTTTCGGCTCATCGGCGCCTTCGACTTCCTCGAGCACCGAATCCCAGATGACCTTGATCTTGGGATGGGAGAAGAGGCGGTTCTGCAGAATCTTCTCGGCGCGGAAATGATCGCGGCGATGGACGACCGTGACCTCGCTGGCGAAATTGGTGAGGAAGAGGGCTTCTTCAACCGCCGTATTGCCGCCGCCGACCACCACCACCTTGCGGTCGCGGTAGAAAAAGCCGTCGCAGGTGGCGCAGGCGGACACACCGAAGCCCTGGAAACGCTGCTCCGAGGGCAGGCCCAGCCAGCGTGCCTGGGCGCCGGTCGAGATGATCAGGGCATCACAGGTGTAGACCTGGCCCGAATCACCCTTGAGCCAGAACGGGCGCTGATTGAGCCTTACCTCGACGATATGGTCGGAGATGATCTCGGTGCCGACATGGCGGGCCTGGGCCTCCATCTGCTGCATCAGCCAGGGGCCCTGGATGACATCGGCGAACCCCGGATAGTTCTCGACATCCGTGGTGATGGTCATCTGGCCGCCCGGCTGGATCCCCTGGATCATCAGCGGTTTCAGCATGGCGCGCGCCGCGTAGATCGCGGCCGTATATCCAGCGGGCCCTGATCCGAGGATCAGGACACGGGCATGACGGTCAGTCATGGTTTGCTCCTCTTCTGGAGCGCTTCCTCTCGCGAGAATCGGACAGGTGGGAGGCGCCCTAGTGGTATGACGTTACAGCATAGCTTATTTGGGGGCTTTCTCAACCCTTTGACTATGACTTGTGCATAGCTTGCCGCTTCTGCAATGCCGCTACGCAATGGCTGGCGAGTGGAAAATAGCAGAGCCGGACCAGGCGGATACTTAGAGCGCTTCCCGCCAAAGTTGCTCGACTTTGGCGATAAGGAAGCGCTCCAGATCAAATGTATTCGAGCCCTTTTTCCCGTTTTGATCGAATCGGAACGATTCGATTAAACGGGAAGGGCTCTAGGCCTTCGGCTAGGAAATCGGTCATATTTATCCCCAGGCCGCGCAAGATCCTCCTGAGCCGATTGTGGTCTATTGAAATTTTATTGCTATAGTCCGCTCCATGACGGTCACGGGGCAGCTTGACGCCATCGACTGGAGGATTCTCAGGACCCTCCAGGACAATGGGCGCATCACCAATGTCGAACTGGCTGAAAAGGTGGGGCTGTCGCCGCCGCCCTGCCTGCGCCGCGTCCGGGCGCTCGAGGAGGCGGGTTACATTGCCGGCTACCGCGCCATGCTCAATGCCGAAAAGCTCGGCTTCGAGATCATGGTCTTCGCCATGGTCGGGCTGAAGAGCCAGGCCGAGGTCGAGCTGTCGAGCTTCATCGAGCGGGTGAAAGCCTGGCCCCTGGTGCGCGAATGTTATGCGGTCTCGGGCGAGGCCGATTTCATGCTGAAATGCGTGGGCGCCAATCTCCATGCCATGCAGGATTTCATCATCAAGGACCTCACCGCCGCTGCCAATGTCGACAGCGTGAAGACGACGCTCATCCTCAGGCGCGAGAAATACGAGCCCGGAATCCCCATCCCATGAGCAATGCGTCCGAAGCGATCGACGGCGTGTCGATCAAAGGCTGGTTCAGCCTGACGTCATCGGCGCTCACGGCGGTGGTGGTGGGCTTCGCCTCGACCATCCTGCTCATCATGGAAGCTGCCGATGCCGCCGGCGCCAATGACGCAGAGAAGGCATCCTTCGCGGCGGCGCTGTGCTTCGGCATGGCGGTCACTTCGATCATTCTCGGCTGGCGCTACAGAATTCCGATCATCACCGCCTGGTCCACGCCGGGGGCGGCGCTGATTGCGACCAGCGCCGGTGCGGGCCTCGATTATCCAAGCGCCATCGGTGCCTTCATCGCCGCGGGCGTGCTCATGTGCGTCACGGCCTTGTTCAAGCCGGTGGCGCGGCTCATCGAAAAAATCCCGGCTTCCATCGCCGCCGCCATGCTGGCGGGTGTGTTGTTGCGCTACACGATGGGGGTGCCGGGGGCGGCGATCGAATTGCCATTTCTGGTGATGCCGCTGATCGTCGTCTTTTTCATCTTGCGCGTATGGCTGCCGCTTTTTGCCGTACCGGTGGTGGTCGTGCTCGGCGTCGTGCTGGCGACATTCACCGGCGCGTTCGGGGCGGGGTGCTGCGCCTTGAGCATGACCCAGCCGGTCTGGACCACACCCAGCTTCAACTGGCCGGTGATCGTGGGCCTCGGCCTGCCGCTCTACCTCGTCACCATGGCATCACAGAATCTGCCCGGCTTCGCCGTCCTCAAGGCGTCGGGCTACCAGCCGCCGGTCACGGGCTCGCTGTGGGTGACGGGCCTCGGCTCGATCATCTTCGCGCCCTTCGGATCGCATCAGCTCAATCTCGCGGCGATCACCGCCTCGATCGTGACCGGGCCGGAATCGCATCCCGATCCGGCCAAACGCTGGCTCGTCGTCTGGCCTTATGCCGTCTTCTACATCCTGATCGGTCTTGCCGCGGCGAGCTTCGTCGCCATTTTGGGAAGCCTGCCCAAGCCGCTCATCGTTGCGATCGCCGGGCTGGCGCTTTTCGCGCCGCTGCTCGGCAGCACGACGGCGATGTTCAGGGAGAAGAACGAGATCGAGGCGGCGCTCGCCACGTTCCTCGTCTCGGCGTCGGGCATCACGATCTATGGCGTCGGAGCACCCTTCTGGGGCCTCGTCGTCGGCCTCGTCATTTATGGCGCGCGCTATTATCAATCGATGAGGAAGCACCATGGCTAATGCTCATGATTTCGCCTTCACCCGGCTGACCGGTGAAGACCTGTCGCTCAAGGATTTCGCCGGCAAGGCGATCCTCGTCGTCAATACGGCGTCGGAATGCGGATACACGCCGCAATATGACGAGCTCGAAGCGCTCTGGCAGGCGAACAAGGACAAGGGCCTCGTGGTGCTGGGCGTGCCGTGCAACCAGTTCGGTGGGCAGGAGCCGGGCTCGGAAGTCGAGATCGGTGCCTTCTGCCGGAAGAATTACGGCGTCACCTTTCCGATGACGGCGAAGAACGATGTGAAGGGAAAGACCGCGCATCCCTTTTACAATTGGGCCGCCGGTGAGGCGGGGCTCCTCGGCAATCCCAAATGGAACTTTCACAAATTCCTGATCGGCCGCGACGGCGCTTTCATCGACTGGTTCTCGAGCCAGACCAAGCCGACGGGGCCGAAGATCAAGAAGGCGCTGGAGAAGGCTCTCAGCTGAGGTTTGCCCGGCACGCCGCGCAAAGCACACGGCGGAGTGCGGTAGGAATGGTGCCGAAGCCAACCGTGCTCGCCGTCATAATCTGATTTCCAATGGTCGGCTCAGGCATGATGCCTGTTGCACGCGATGTGAGCCGCCGCAGACCTTCACGCGGCACGAGATCCTGCGGCTGCTTGACGTCCTGTGCCAGACCGAGCGCTCTCAGGATGCTGATCAGCCACCAGCCGGGATCGGTCTGGCCGTGCTCGACGCCGAGCTTGGCGGAGCCCGGAAAGGCATGATGATTACCGTGCCAGCATTCGCCGAAAGTGACGAGGCCGACATATTTGATGTTGTAGCCCTGGACGGCCACGTCATCGACGGCCCAGCCCTGATGGCCGCGGCGATGGGCGATATGGCCGATGAGCCAATGGCCGGTGAGCGACACGCTGACCCTCAATGCTACGCCCCAGACGAGCCAGGGCAGGCCGCCGATCGCGAAGAACAGGACCGCCCAGGGAAGCTGCTGCAGCATCCAGCTGCGCTCGAGGAAGCGATAGAAGGGATCGTTGAGGGTCTCCGGCTCGATCGCGAAATGCGGCGGATGGTCGAGCTTCACCGCGCAATGCATCTGCCACCAGGCATCGACGAAGAACGAGCGGCGATGAGCGTAGAGGTCATGGCAGTGGCGCTGGCGCTGCGCCCAATCGCGGATATCGTGCGCGGCGATCATGCCGAAGGGGCCGGCCATGCCGACGAGGGTGCCCAGATAGACGAGCAGGCGCTCAAGCCATAGAGGGGCGATGAAGCTGCGATGGATGAGCAAGCGGTGCATGCCGACCGAATGTCCGGCGCACAATGTCACGGCGCTGGTGACGAGGAAGAGCAGGAAGGCATCCCAGGTGAAGGTGAGGGGAGCCAGGACGAGGGCGGTGAGGGTGAGGGCGCCTGTCCACAATGATTTGCCGGGAACCCATACGACCCTGCCGCTCGACGCCTCGCTGTAGGGACCCGAAATCATGCGGGCGGTTGAAATGCAAGACATCGCCGTCACCTCCCTGATAAGTAATTTGGTAATTCGTTTATCGGCTAAATGTTGAAATACAGACTTGAAGGTAATTAGGCAATAGCCTAAATGATGACTCGGTTAATCGCGCGAGCGAAATGGAGCGTTATGGATATTCAACGTGTGTTCGAAGCCCTGTCCTCGGTGACGAGGCGGAAAATCCTGGCCTATCTCTCCGAGACGGATCTGACCGCCGGTGAGATCGCCCAGCGCTTCGACATTTCGAAGCCGTCGGTCTCGCAGCATCTTTCCGTTCTCGAAACGGCGGGCCTCGTCGCCAGCGAGAAACGTGGCCAGTTCGTGCATTACCGTCTGGTGCGCGACAATCTCCTCAACACGCTCAACGGCTATGTCCAGGAAGTCTGCCCGGTGAGCCGGCCGCTCAAGAAGGAGAGCGAGAAGCTGGCGAAAAGCCGGCGCAGCTGAGCAGGGAGTCTCTTCTTTTCGAGCCTGCACGCTTGCTGTAAGGGCTGGGGGATGACGCACTGGCAGAAATATCATGCGACCTGGGGCAAGCTCGAAGCACCCTTGCGGCCCAACGCCGACATCATCGCCAAGGTCAAGGAACTCGCTGGTCCTGTTTCAGGGCCGGTGTTGTTGCTCGGCGTGACGCCGGAGCTGGCGCTCGCCTTTGATCATGTCGTCGCCATCGACAAGAACAAGGCCATGGTCGACAACGTCTGGCCAGGCGATACGGATAGTCGCCGGGCCATACATGCCGACTGGCTCGATCTCACCGAGCCACGCGGGTTTTACGCCGCCGCGATCGGAGACGGGAGTTCGAACGCGCTGACCTCCTTGCGGGAAATGCGATTGCTTTTCGAACGCGTCGTCGACCTTCTCGCCGCGGGCGGCCGCTTCGCGTGCCGGCTCTATGAACGGCCAGCCACGCCTTTCACCAAGGATCATCTGCTCGATCTGGCGAGCGCTCCGGCAAAACTCAATTTCCATGCCTTCAAATGGAAACTGGCGATGCATCTGGCCGATCAGGTGGGCGCATCGATCCCTGTGGTGCTCATCCGCGAACGCTTCAACGAATATTTCCCCGATCGCGACAAATTCGCCCGTGCCACCGGCTGGCCGCGCGAGCTCATCGACATGATCGATGTCTATCGGGGCTCACCGGCGGTCTATGTCTTTCCGAACCGCGAGGAAGTGCGGACGGTCCTGCCTGAGGGCATCGCCAATGTCCGCTTCGAGTCCTCCGGGCGCTATGATCTCGCCGAATGCTGTCCCATGCTGGCCTTCAGCAAGAAATAGGGGCTTGCGCAGCTGAAGACCGTTCCACAAAAATCGGATGTCGACGGACAGTTCTGGCCGCCGCTGCTGGTGGAGGAGCATGCCGTCTTGACGGCGCTGCTCGTCCAGCTCGAAGCGGCGCAGTGGCTCGAGCCCGCGGCACTGGCGGAGGGTCAGGCGCAGCAACTCAATGCGGTGTGTGAGCATCACAAGAAACACACGCCGGCTTTCGGGGCGCGGCTCAAGGCCTCGGGTCTTGCCTATCTCAACAGCCTGGACCGCCTGCGCCAGCTGCAGCCGCTGTCGCGGCGCGAGGCACAGTCGCTGGGCGAGAGTTTCTTCGCCAAAGAGGTTCCGCCGCGCCATCGGCCGCTCGGCAACGCCAAGACCTCAGGGTCGACCGGCGAGCCGGTCAGCGTGCGCAAGACCGCAATCGGCCGGCTGTTCTGGTCGGCCTATACGATCCGCGATCATCTGTGGCATGGCCGGCAGTTCAGCCTCCGCATGAGCTCGATCCGCGCCAATATCAGCAAATATGTGGAGGCGAGGGACTGGGGCGCGCCGGCGCGCAACCTGTATAAGACAGGCGAGGCGCAAGGCATTCCGATCACAACGGATATCCGCGAGCAGTTGCGGCTGTTGCGGCGCTTCCGGCCTGAGCTCCTCATCGTCTATCCCAACAATCTCGCCGCTTTCGCCGCCATCTGGGAGGCCGAGGGATTCGATCTCGGAGACCTCAGGCATATCAAGACGATCGGCGAGACCGTGCATGATGAATTGCGTGACAGGGCGAAGGCGATCACCGGACTTGCGATCGAGGACAATTACTCTTCGCAGGAGGCCGGGACGATCGCCATTCAATGTCCGGCAAGCGGGCTCTATCATGTGATGTCCGAGGCGCTCATCGTCGAGGTCGTCGATGCGAAGGGCGAGCTTTGCCGGGAAGGCGAGACCGGCCGTGTACTCGTCAGTGATCTGACCAATCTGGCGACGCCGCTCATCCGCTACGACATCGGAGACTACGCGGAGGTTGGACCTGCTTGTTCCTGTGGCCGTGGCCTGCCGACCTTGCGGCGCATCTGGGGACGCGAGCGCAATCTCGTGCGGCTGCCCGACGGCTCACGCAACTGGCCGCTGGTCGGCTTCCACACTTTCGATACGGTGGCGCCGGTGCGGCAATATCAGCTGATCCAGACGGCGCTCGATCAGATCACTTTCAAAGTGGTGACGGATGCTGCAATCAGCCAGGAGCAGGAAGCGGGGCTGATCAGGATCGTCCAGAGGGCGCTCAACCATCCGTTCAGGATCACAGTCGAACAACACCGTCAACGGCTGCCGATCGGCGCCAATGGCAAGTTCGAGGAGTTCTTCTGCAGGATCGAGTGATATTCAGGCGCCAAGCTCGGTCGCTTCCTGCTCGAGCCGCGCGCGGTCGAGGATGCGCACGCCGCCGCGATGCAGGCCTACGATGTTCTGACGTTTCCAGTCCTGTAACTGCCGGTTGACCGCCTCGCGGCTGGCATTGATGAGGCTCGCCAGCTGCTCCTGTGAGGAGGGGACGTCGTCGCCGAAATCCTCTGACAATGTCAGCAGGCGATGGGCAAGGGCGGCGGCCAGAGGCAGAAGCGCGGTCTCGCCGATCCGGCCTTTGATGTCGCGCAGCTTGCCGCACAGATAGCCGATGACATGCACCGCGACTTCCGGATGGGCGTGGACGAAGGACAGGAAGGCGGTGCGCGGCAGGCGGAAGATCTCGCACGGCTCGAGCGCCGTCGCGGTCGCCATGCGCGGCCCGCCATCGAGAAAACCGACCAGGCCGAAAGTGCCTTGCGGGCCGAACAAATTGAGGGTCATTTCGCGGCCGTCCGGACCTGAGATGGCGGTGCGCACCCGGCCGCTCTTGATGCCGTAGAGGGCATCGCCCGCTTCGCCCATATGGAAGATGATATTGCCCTTGGCGAAACGCTGCATGCGGCACAGGCCGGCAAGCGACTGCCGGTGCGGGTCCGAAAGCTCCGAAAAGGGCTCGGTGCGCGCGATGATGGCGACGACGGGATCACTTTTGAGCATGGTCTCGGCGCTCATATGGCCTTTTCCCTGCGGTTGGTCTGTGCGGTGGATCACAGTCCGGACGTTGGATTTGCGGCATGATTAGCACATATCGAGCGAGGCTGACGATATGGCCAAATCCTTCAATACGACGTCACGGCGGGTGGAAAAGGCGGAAGAGGCCGGGCTGCTGGCCGTGCTCAGAAGGTTGTTCCGGCGCCCCCACGCGGGCGGCATCTCGCATCTGAGCGACCGCATGCTGCGCGATATCGGCCTCGGCGACGGGGGGCGTTCAGAGTATCGAAAGATCGAGCGTCTCCGACGGCCCTAGCCAGATCACATGGTCGGTATGGTCCTTGATCTCATCGCCCGACAGCGCATGGGCGAAGATGGTGAGGCCACCGCGATTGGCGACCAGCCATTGGATGACGTCCGAGAAGTTTTCCGGCGTCACGGTGAGTTGGCAGGAGCCGCGCGGATGTGGTCCGACCGCCTGGTCATGGAGCCGGCCCATGGCGACGCCGAACCGATCGCGCACGGTTTCGCACAGACGCTGCGCCTCGGCCCGCTGCGGGGCGTCGTAGTAAACATGGGCGTGGTAGCCGGTGATGGATGGCATGGTTCCTTTTTATTCCCTGGTTGGGCAGGAAATCCACTCCATTCCTTTGCCTGGACGAAAGATCACATCTCCATAATCCGTTTCGATTCCGAGAACTCCGGTAGGCGAGGCGATCACTCTGCGAGGTGCGCCTGGCAGCCGCCAGGTTATTTGCGCACTCCACTTGCCGTCGGCGGCGTTCTCAATCTGATAGATATAGCCATCGTCAAGGCCCCCGTGCCCTGAGCCTGTCAGAGCGAATGTGCCCTGCGGAGACTTGACAACGGCGGAGACCGATTCTTCTTTAATGGGCTCTTGTGTATGAAGGAGCTGCTGCGAAAGGTCGGAATCGGGCCGAAATTCCAACGCGCCGCCCCATTCGCCCTTGTCGATTGCGACGAGAGTGCCGCCTTCCACTGCCGCTGCGCTTCCGACTTCTCTGGCGCCAACGAGGTCAGGATGAGAAGTCAATCTCAATCCGGACTGGGAGTCTCTCCTCTTGCCGTCGTCGCTGTGGCAATAAGCATCAATGGGAGACCAATATTTCCAGCCCCGACCTGGGACAGTCGGCTCGGGCTCGCCATCAAGCAGGCGTTGTGCGGCGGCTCTTATGCCTGGTTGCCAATAGATCTGCGCGACACCCCGGATTTTGTCTTCTGCGGCATCAAGCTGACTCAGGCTCGCAATTGCCTCCAAAGTCAGCTTCCAGTCACGCGCGCCGATGGCGTCAATGAGATTTGGGATAGCCGATGTTTCACCAGTACGGCCCAAGGTCGTGGCGGCTTCAGCGCGAACCCTCCAATCCTCGTCGTTCAGAAGCTCCAGGACATAGAGCGTGTGCTTTCGTCCAGCAGGGCCGAGAGCGCCTATGTTGCGCAGGCGAGCTTCCTTCAACATTGAAGCGGAAAATTCTGAGTAGGTCTTACATCCCTTGGCAACGAGATTCCCGGAGTTGTCATGTTGTGTGTAGTAGATCGCGCAATCGGAGGGCTCCAGCATGGGAGCCGTTTCATCAGCCCAGGCGATGAGCGTGGCCTTTGCCTGGCGGCTCACTTTGGCCGCGGGGTCATTCAGCAGGTTTCGTATTCTGGACCGGTCACTCTCCCGGTCTGGTTTCAGCTGTTTGAGACCGCGAAGCGCACCAACTCTTGCATTTGTGAATTGCTCGCGAGCCGTTGCGATGTCCATCAGACGCTTCTGAATTTGCTCCGACCTGATGCTCGGTTCACTGGCGAGTTCGCCAATTGCCCGTACGAAGTCTTCATCGCAGTCCTGATCCGTCTTGCACGACAGCGCCTCAAGCAGGAGCGGCATGGCCTCATTGCCGAGCTGCTTCAAGGCCGAGCGGGCGGCGAGTAAAGATCGGGGGTTTTCCTCAGCATGGCGACAAGCGCCGAAGGCGCTTCCGGCGTTTTGATGCGCGCCAGGGCCGAAGTTATCCAGTCATTGCCATTGCGGGACTCCTGCAGGATGGCCGGAATATCCTCGGGCGTAAGCGCGCTCGAAACCGACAGAACCATGCCGGCCCGTGCTCTGATCGAGAGATTGGGCTGCTTGAGCAGTTCGAGCAGTGCGAAGACACCGGGCCGCCCGAACTTTTCAAACTGCGCCGGAAGGCTGAAATAGCCGCCCTGGTCGTGTATGAAGCCGTAGCCCAGTGGATCACCGCCTGGACAATCGGGCATACATGGAAAGGGCTTCTGCAACAGAACCAGACATTGCTCCAGGCTCTCGCAGGTGAGTTCAGGCGGTTCGGCCGGCTGAGCGGATGCTTCGTGAACCTCAAACATGGTGAGCGCGCAAAGCAGTATTGCCACAAATCTCGTGCGCATGATGGGTCCCCGTGTCGAACCCAAAGTAAGAAGAGCATTGCGCAAAAATTAAGGCCGGGCAGGGGCCCGGCCTTGGAATTCTAGATCGGCTACGGTCGGCGCCGTCAGTTGTACCTGACCTTCAGGATCTCGTAGCTCTTGCCGCCGCCCGGGGTGGCGACTTCCACCGAATCACCCTTGCGCTTGCCGATGATGGCGCGTGCGATGGGCGAGCTCACCGAGATCAGGCCCTTCTTCACGTCGGCCTCGAATTCGCCGACGATCTGATAGGCGGCTTCGTCCTCGGTATCCTCATCGACGAGGGTGACCTTGGCGCCGAACTTCACGGTGTCGCCCGACAGTTTCGAGATGTCGATCACCTCGGCGCGGCTGATCTTGTCCTCGAGCTCGGCGACGCGGGCTTCGGTCCAGCCCTGTTGTTCCTTGGCGGCATGATATTCCGCATTCTCGGACAGATCGCCATGCGAACGCGCTTCCTCGATCGCGCGGATGATGCGCGGGCGCTCCACCGATTTCAGGTGCTTGATCTCGTCCATCATGGCGGCGTGTCCCGCCTCAGTCATTGGAATCTTATCAATCATGTCGCAAATCCGTCAGTTCAACTCTTTCCGTCGGGGCGGTCGGCCCGCGCCGGGTAAAATGCAAGTTCCCGGTGAACGGCCCTTGCGGTCCGTCACCGGGAACAGTCCACAAAGATGGCTTAAGGCGGCCAGGAATTCAAGAGTCCCGTTAAGTCGTTTGTCAGCTTGGCAAATTTCAATCCGGGCGGAGAGGGCCGGAAGCCTGATCTGGGAGGTTGGGCGTTTCGCGCGGCGGCTTGCTCCTCACAGGCATGTGATCTCACTTTCCCTTGGGGACAGTTTGCCAAATCAGGGAGGAATCGGGCAAGCCGAGCCTATCGGCCGCGGCATCGAGAGGGGAACGGACGCCACGCCATCTTGTGGTAATTTTTGCCTACTAGGTCCTGCATTCCTTGTGGAGCAGGTTGCAGGAGAGAAGATGAATCGCTTTGAGATCAGCCGCATGACGAAGGCCTATCTGCTTCTGTCCTACGTCCTGTGGCCGGCCCTTTTTGGTTGTGGACTGCTCGGCGCCTATTGCGCCTTCGAAAGCGATCATCCGCTTCTCTGGTTCAACGTCGTCTATCTGAGCATCGCCGCCGGCATCGCGCTGTTCGAATATCTCATGCCTTATGAGCGCGACTGGCTCGCGCCCGATGGCGAGATCGTCAACGACATCGCCCACACGCTTCTCACCAAAGGCGCGGTGCAGGTCGCGGCGGCGGCAGGCGCCACCTTTCCGATTCTCGTCGCCATGGTCGCCCAACCCCATGTCGGAAACGACGATGGGTTGTGGCCCACCAACTGGCCCTTGCTGCTGCAAGTGGCGCTGGCGCTCGTCATCGCCGAGCTCGGCCTCTATGCCGCGCATCGCTATGCCCATGAGCGCCTGATCCTCTGGCGCTTCCATGCGCTCCATCACAGCGTCGAGCGCCTGCGCGTGTTCAATACCGGGCGCTTCCACGTGGTGGACTCGATCGTGAAGGCAGCACTCAGCCAGATACCGCTTTATCTGCTGGGGGCGCCCTTGCCGGTTTTCCTGTGGGTCGGCGCGGTGGCGGCCTTCATCGGCCTTCTGACCCATTGCAATATCGAGATGCGCACCGGCTTCCTCGACTGGATCTTCAGCAC
Source organism: Rhizobiales bacterium Y(2018) (assembly GCA_005502925.1). Taxonomy (GTDB): domain Bacteria; phylum Pseudomonadota; class Alphaproteobacteria; order Rhizobiales; family Aestuariivirgaceae; genus Taklimakanibacter. The sequence goes on from SCPD01000010.1 coordinate 209,756, forward strand.
GCCCAGGCTGCATCGCTGGCATCATTCGCGCGATGCCAAGGTCGGCAACACCAATTATTGCGAGAATGTCGTGCTGTGGGACCAGCTGCTCGGCACCTATCACAACCCGCCCTATCCGTCCTCGACCGATATCGGCATCAAGGGCGAGATCGCCAAAAGCTTCTGGACGCAATTGACGCAGCCCTTCACCAAAGATGGCCTCAGGCAGATCCTGGGACGGCATAAAAAGAACAACGCGCCCGCTGTTCGCGAGCGCGTCGACGTCTAAATCTCAGATGATGTCTCCGCATGACAGGGCCATGCGGAGGAGATCTTCAGTGATAATCCTGCAGCGGCCGCACATCGAGCGTTCCGGCCTTCTGCGCGGCGATCGCCTTGGTGACCGCCAGGATGCCGGGCAGCGTCGTGTAGTAGGGGACCTTCTGCAGCAGCGCCGTCTGGCGGATCGGCTTTGAATCCGATTCGGAAGCTTTCGATTCCGTCGTGTTCAGCACGAGTTGGATCTCGCCGTTCTTCAAAGCGTCGACGACATTGGGGCGGCCCTCCAGCACCTTGTTGACCTTGGCGCAGTCGAGCCCCTTGGCCTCGAGGAAACGCTGGGTGCCGCCGGTGGCGCAAATGCGGAAGCCCAGATCGAGCAGCTTCTTCACCGCCGGCAGGATGCGCTGCTTGTCGGCGTCCTTCACCGAGATGAAGACCGTACCGGCGAGCGGCACACGCATGCCGGCCCCCAGCTGGCTCTTGGCGAAGGCCATGTCATAGGTCTTGTCGAGCCCCATGACCTCACCGGTCGAGCGCATTTCCGGTCCGAGCAGGATGTCGACGCCGGGGAAGCGGTTGAACGGGAAGACCGCTTCCTTGACCGCGACATGGTGGAGCTTCTTGGGTTTGAGCTTGAAGCTCGCCAACGTCTCGCCCGCCATCACCCGGGCGGCGATCTTGGCAACCGGCTCGCCGATCACCTTGGCGACGAATGGCACGGTGCGCGAGGCGCGCGGATTGACCTCGAGAATGTAGACCTCGTCGTCCTTGACGGCGAACTGCACATTCATGAGGCCGACCACCTTGAGGGCAAGCGCCAGCTGGCGGGCCTGTTTCTCGATTTCGGCGATGATCGAGGCTTTCAGCGAATGGGGCGGCAGCACGCAGGCGCTGTCGCCAGAGTGGATGCCGGCCTCTTCGATATGCTCCATCACGCCGGCGACGAACACGTCCTTGCCATCGGAGATGGCATCGACATCGACCTCGATGGCATTGGAGAGATAGGAGTCGATGAGCACCGGGCTGTCGCCCGAGACGACCACCGCCTCGGTGATGTAGCGGGCAAGCTGCGCCTCGTCGCGCACGATCTCCATGGCACGACCGCCCAGCACGTAAGACGGGCGGATGACGACCGGGAAGCCGATCGACTTGGCGATCTTGCGCGCTTCCGCGCCTGAGCGGGCAATGCCGTTCTTGGGCTGGCGCAGTTTGAGCTTCTTCAGAAGCTTGGCGAAGCGGTCGCGGTCCTCGGCAAGATCAATCGCATCGGGCGTCGTGCCGAGGATCGGCACGCCGGCGCTTTCGAGCGCATGGGCGAGGTTGAGCGGCGTCTGTCCGCCGAACTGGACGATGACGCCCTTGAGCGTGCCGTTCGTCTGCTCGGCCCAGATGATCTCCAGCACGTCCTCGGCGGTGAGCGGCTCGAAATAGAGCCGGTCGGAGGTATCGTAGTCGGTCGAGACCGTTTCCGGATTGCAGTTGACCATGATCGATTCGAAGCCCGCGTCATGCAGCGCGAAGCAGGCATGGCAGCAGCAATAGTCGAATTCGATGCCCTGGCCGATGCGGTTGGGACCGCCGCCCAGGATGATGATCTTCTGCTTATCGGACGGGCGCGCCTCGTTGCCGTCATCGCCGGCAAGGCCCGTCTCGTAGGTCGAATACATGTAGGCGGTGGGCGAGGCGAATTCGGCCGCGCAGGTGTCGATGCGCTTGAACACCGGCTTGACGCCGAGCTTGCGGCGATGCGCGCGCACCTTGTCCTCGGTGCCGCGGATCAACTCGGCGAGCCGGCGGTCGGAGAAGCCCATGGCCTTGAGCCGGCGCAGATTGACGGCGTCCTTGGGCAGGCCACGCTCGCGGATCGCCTCTTCCATCTTCACGATGCCGTCGATCTCGCGGATGAACCACGGATCATACTTGCAGGCGGCATGGATCTGCTCGACGGTCGCGCCGAGGCGGAGCGCCTGCGCCACTTTGAGGAGGCGGTCGGGACGCGGGGCGGCGAGAGCGGAGCGGATGGCGTTCTTGTCGTCGTCTTCGCCGAGGCCGTCGATCTTCACCTCGTTGAGGCCGGTAAGACCCGTCTCCAATCCACGCAAGGCCTTCTGCAGCGATTCCTGGAAGGTGCGCCCGATGGCCATGACCTCGCCCACCGACTTCATGGCAGTGGTGAGCGTCGGCTCGGCGCCGGGGAATTTCTCGAAGGCGAAACGCGGGATCTTCGTCACCACATAATCGATGGTGGGCTCGAAGGAAGCGGGCGTCGCACCACCGGTGATGTCGTTGGCGAGCTCGTCCAGCGTGTAGCCGACGGCGAGGCGGGCGGCGACCTTGGCGATCGGGAAGCCGGTCGCCTTGGAGGCCAAGGCGGATGAGCGCGACACGCGCGGATTCATCTCGATGACGACGAGGCGGCCATTATCCGGATTGACGGCGAACTGCACGTTCGAACCGCCGGTCTCGACGCCGATCTCGCGCAGCACCGCCAGCGAGGCGTTGCGCATGATCTGATATTCCTTGTCGGTCAAGGTCAGCGCCGGGGCGACGGTGATCGAATCACCGGTATGGACGCCCATCGGGTCGATATTCTCGATCGAGCAGATGATGATGCAGTTGTCGTCGCGGTCGCGCACGACCTCCATCTCGTATTCTTTCCAGCCGAGCACCGATTCCTCGATCAGCACTTCGGCGGTGGGGGAGGCGTCGAGGCCGCTTTCGACGATGTCGAAAAATTCCTCGCGGTTATAGGCGATGCCGCCGCCGGTGCCGCCCAGCGTGAAGGAGGGGCGGATGATGCAGGGCAGGCCGATCTCGAGCATGGCCTCGAAGGCCTCGACGAGGGCACGGTTGCGGTAGCGCTTGAGGCGCTCGGGCTCGGTCGCCGCCCAGTCGCGCTCATAGGCCTCGACGTCGCCGCCCTGGGTCTTCAGGAGCTCGGTCTCGGCGGCGAACTGCTCTCGGTCGGCCTCTTTCAGGGCCGAGGCATTGGCCAGCATGGATTTGGGAGTTTCGAGGCCGATCTTCTTCATCGCCTCGCGGAACTGCTCACGGTCCTCGGCCTTGTCGATGACATCGGCCTTGGCGCCGATCATCTCGACGCCGAATTTGTCCAAGACCCCCATACGGTTGAGGGAAAGCGCTGTATTGAGCGCGGTCTGGCCGCCCATGGTGGGGAGAACCGCGTCCGGGCGCTCTTTTTCGATGATCCGGGCGACGACCTCGGGCGTGATCGGCTCGATATAGGTGGCGTCCGCCAGATCCGGGTCGGTCATGATGGTCGCCGGATTGGAGTTGACCAGGATGACTCGATAGCCCTCGGCCTTCAGCGCCTTGCAGGCCTGGGTGCCGGAATAATCGAATTCACAGGCCTGACCGATGATGATCGGTCCCGCCCCGATGATGAGGATGGATTTGATGTCTGTGCGTTTTGGCATTGCGAGGGGGTTCCCTACACGGGGAATCTCGCCAAGCCAAGGGGAATCAGCCCCTGCGACGTCACGGTTGAAAAGTCAGGAAAATCAGTAATGTCGGGATGAGATCAGGCAGCCTAGAATATGGGCTTCCCGATCATTCGCAAAACTGAGACCCATAGCTTCGCCAGACGACGATACCGCAACCCCGACCGTAACTCCGCCTCCAATCCCCAGGAGGTTGTCCGTCTTGCCGGAGAACCCCATGCCGTTCCAGGCCAAGATATGGCGCAATCCCGTCTCCGATTTGTCCGACAGCGGTTTGACGAGAAAGGCGATTGTCATTTCGGTCGGTGTCAGACGTTCGACATATGCGGCGTAGGGAAATGGCGATTTACCCGCCCAGGGAAGGAGCCAGGAGCCGCTATAGGCCTTTATGGCTTCCGGGATGTCACCAACAATAACCGTCTCTTTGACCAGGTCAGGCGGCGCTCGCACCCCTTCCATGCTGAAGGGCGGCAAGGTCTTCGGCCGCTCGATGGGTACGATGGTTTCGTCAGGTTCTGGGAAATAGCTCAAGCACCATTCGAGCAGTTGGTGGTCGATGGGGGTTATTCTTTCTCCGCCTGTCTCCTCAGCGATACTCAATGACGATGCGCCGACAACGACGAGCAGCAGACAGGAGAGAAAGAGAAAGTTCCGCATTCATGGTGTCCGATAGTATTTCTCGGAGAGGAAGCAGAGTGGCCATCCCTCGCCTCTTGTATCGCTGCTTTCCTTGCCGTCCTTATCGATCAACGTGACGGTGCGGGTGGCCCCCAACATGCCGGCCATGGCCTCGCCCGATTCCCAAACATAGAGCGCGATTTCCTGAGAGTCTTTCGGCGTGCCTTTCGAATAGGAAAAGTACGTGCCCGTCCAGCTGAGCGTCAGTCGCTCCGGCTGAAGATCCTGGTGCTTGTCGCGTTCGCGCGCCAGGACGATGGTCATTTCCGTTGGGGTCAGTCGCTCGACAAAAATGGCGCCTGACGAGGGAGCGTCGATCGACGGCCATGTCCAGATGCCTTGGTACTTCTCAATGGACGGTGGAAGTGAGTCGACGATCTGAGTCTTCGTGACGAGGTCCGATGGCGCCACGGCATTTGAAAGGTCAAATGGGCGCAGTTCTCCGGGCGGGCGCGGAAGCAACTGGATGGTCTCGCCATCTTTTCTTGGAGAATGGCTGAGGCACCATTCGAAGACCCGCCAGTCTGTCGATCGCTCCTTGGCATAACCCAAGTGCGATGCGGTCCCGCCACATACCAAGAGGATCGGCAGCAAAAGTGAAACGCACGCGAAGTATCGCATTGGCCATGACCGGAATTATGGTTGCGACTCTTTCATTGTGATCTGGGCGGGATTACGGCGGGATGGGGCGATCAGTAGTACTTTAAGGCATAGCGGCCAGGCCCCAGCCTTGGGCGTCAGGCTGATGACCGGAGTCGACGAAGCCCTACGCTAGGCGAGTAGACCCAAATCGGATAAGACCAAGATCTAGCAAGGGACCGGGAGGGGAAAATTGAAGCGCTCTCGACGACTGTACCGAGTCGTGCTGTGTGCGTTGGTTGCGGCGTCCGTGGTGGCAACGGTCGTACCGGCGGGTAGTTCTCAACAATGCGGCGGCATGCCGTGTCGATCAAACGGCGCGCCATATCTCAACGACAAGGGCGCGGTCGTGATCTATCCCGGCGAGCACTTTGCGATCGTCTTTGAAATCGAGAATGGTAAGATCGTGAATGCAGTGCCGAAGCCGCTCGGCGGACAGCTATCCAATGCGGTCGAAGTGGGCTTCGAGGCGTTCGAAGGCGGCATGATGCTGACGCTGGAGAACCGCCTTCCAGGCGAGATCAAATACGATGCCAGCATGAAGGTGCCCGATGATCGCCTGGTCTACACAAGCACTTGCCCGGTCAGAGCTGGCTTGTCGGCCTTCGAGAGCTGGTCTCATCCGATAAAATTCTTGGAGCTCTCCAATTTCAGATACTCGACAGGCGGCGCCTGCGAATAATCTCGCAACGCTTCCTGCGCGATCAGGGCGGGATTACGGCGTGGCGCGGTTGGACGCGTCCGGCGTGGCGGCGACGGCCTGCTCGCGGGTGACGCATTTGATCTGGCGGAAGACCTGCGATTTGTCGACGGTGCGCAGCCGCTCGAAGACGAGCGCCTCGGCAAAGCCGTTGTCGCGGCACCAGGCATCGGCGGTGGGCTTGCCGCAGCTCGCCCGGTCCGACATGCACAGAGCGACCGGCTTGCCGTGAACCTGCGGGTTGAAATAGGTCCGCGCGGTGCTTTCGGCATGAGCCGAAATCCCGGATACACTGGCAAAGCTCAAGACGGCGGCGATCAGAACGGGGCGAGGGGTAAACATGGCAATACTCCAGCGTGACCAATTTGCCACAACGGCTGAAAATCTACCCTGAATGGGCCGTTCATCTGCCGTTCATCTCAAAGACGGTCTTGACGGCCCCAGTCCGTCGCGGCGATGAATTACGCGAGGCATGATTACGGGGGCGGCATAGGATGCTGAAATCATTGGGGGTTGTGGGAATCGGGCTGATCGCCGGGCTGGTTCTGGCCAGCCCTTCCGCAATGGCGGAACGCAATAGGGACGCCAATTCCGGCGTGAAGACGAATTTCACCGTCGGCGCCTGGTCCTACAAGACCAATCCCAAATACAAGCGCAAGGAAATCGCATATGCCTCGGCCGAGCAGCCGGGCACGATCATCATCGAGACGCGCAAACGTTACCTCTATCTGGTGCTCAATAACGGCAAGGCGCTGCGCTACGGCATCGGCGTCGGCCGCTCGGGCTTCACTTGGAAGGGAGCTGAGAAGATCAGCCGCAAGGCGGAGTGGCCCGATTGGCGCCCGCCGGCGGAGATGCGCGACCGCCAGCCGGACCTGCCCGAATTCATGGAAGGCGGCCCCAACAATCCGCTGGGCGCCAGGGCGCTCTATCTCGGCGCCACCGAATACCGCATCCACGGCACCGCCCAGCCCTGGACGATCGGCCAGGCCGTTTCCTCGGGCTGCATCCGGCTTACCAATGACGACGTGATCGACCTCTATGGCCGAGCCAGGGTCGGCGCCAAGGTCATCGTGAATTAGAGCTGGCGATCATCGCCTTTTCGAGCACTGCATAGAGCCTGGCATTGCGCGACTGCGCCACGTTGAAGCGCATGTAGCTTGCCGCACACTGCGAGACGCTGAAGACATTGCCGGGGGCGAGGACGACATTCTCGGCCAAGGCGTGGCGGGCGACATCGGCCGAATCGAGCCCATCCGGAAGCTTGCACCACAGGAACATGCCGCCCTTGGGCTCGCACCAGGGCCTGAAGCCCAGCGCCTTGAGCCGGGCCTGGGTTTCACCCATGGCCAGCGCCAGCCGGCGATGCAGGCTGTCGAGATGCTTGCGGTAAAAACCGTCGCTGAGCACGCCATAGACGAGTTCGGCCGAGAGGGGAGCGCTGCCGAAGGATGTCGCGAGCTTGAGGTCGATGAGCCGGTCGATCCAGTCGGCGCGGGCGGCGATGAAGCCGCAGCGCAATGCCGCCGACAAGGTCTTGGAGAAGCTGCCGATATGGACGACGCGCTCGAGCCCGTCGAAGGCGGCGAGGCGCGGCGCCGGCTCGGCCTCGAGATCGGCGAAGATACTGTCCTCGATAATGGTGAGGCCATGCGCCTCGGCGAGCTTGAGGAGGCGATGGGCGGTGGTGGGATAGAGCGAGGCGCCGGTCGGGTTGTGCAAGGCCGAGTTGGTGATGTAGAGGCGCGGCCGCTCGGCGGCGAGGATATTGGCGAAGGCGTCGAGATCGGGACCGGTCGGCGTATAGGCGACACCGACGACGCGGGCGCGATGGGCGCGCAGCATCGCCAGGAAGTTGAAATAGCAGGGATCATCGACCAGCACCGTGTCACCGGGCTCGAGCAGCAGGCGGCACAGGAGATCGATGGCCTGGGTGCCCGAATCGGCGAGCAGGATCTGGTCGGGGCCGGCTTCGATGCCTTGATCGCCGAGCCGGCGCGACAGCAGCTGCCGCAACGGGGCGAGGCCGTGCGGGCGGTCGTAGTCAGTGAGATAAAGCGCGTGCTCGCGCCGGCTCAGGGTGCGCAAGGTACGGCGCAGCGCTTCGTCCGGCATCCAGGAGGTCGGCAGCCAGCCGCATCCCGGCTTCATCATCCTGTCGCCGGCTTCGAGGGATTGGCGCGACACCCAGAGCGGGTCGATGGCGCGGTCGAGGCTGGGACCGATCTCGGTCAGAGCCAGCGGCGGCATCGGGCCTGAGACGTAAAAACCCGAGCCCCGGCGCGAGCCGATAGTGCCGTCCGCCACCAGCCGGTCGTAGGCCTCGACCACCGTCGATTTGGAGACACCCTGGCTCTCGGCGAAAGCGCGGATCGAGGGCAGCCGGGCGCCCGGCGTCAGGAGCCGGCGGGCGATGCGGTCGCGGATGGCGGCGATGACTTGGTCTACCCTTGTAACCGGAACGCCGTGATCCATCTGTATTGCTCCTGTCACCAGTACAGTTTGGCTTTATTGTACTTGTCTGTCCCTGGAGTTTCCAGAGGCCATCGGCCACAGAAGCGGCATGGACAGAAGCACAATCGGCTGGATCAACGGATTTCTCGGCGTCGTCATCTTCAGCGGGTCCCTGCCGGCGACACGCCTCGCCGTGCATGATTTCGACCCGCTTTTCCTCACCATGGCGCGCGCCACCATCGCCGCGATCCTGGCGGGGCTGATGCTGATGCTCTTCCGCCAGCGCTGGCCGGAGAAGAGCGACATCGTTCCCTTGATCGTCACCGCCTTCGGCGTCGTCATCGGCTTTCCGCTGCTGACCGCCCTGGCGCTGCAGCATGTCACCGCCGCTCATTCGATCGTCTTCGTCGGCCTCCTGCCGCTCGCCACCGCGATCTTCGCGGTGCTCCGGGGCGGCGAGCGGCCGAAGCCGGCCTTCTGGCTGTTTTCGATTCTGGGCAGCGCCCTGGTGGTGGGATTCGCGCTGGCGCAAGGCATCACCGCCGCACCCTTGGGCGATGCGCTGATGCTCGGCGCGATCATCGTCTGCGGGCTGGGTTATGCCGAGGGGGCCAAGCTGTCGCGCCAGCTCGGCGGCTGGCAGGTCATCTCCTGGGCGCTCGTCATCTCATTGCCGGTGATGGCGGTCCCGCTCGTCGCCTTCTGGCCACAGAGCTGGAGCGGCATCGGTGCGCCGGCCTGGGCCGGGCTCGCCTATGTCTCGGTGTTCAGCATGCTGGTCGGCTTCATCTTCTGGTATCGCGGCTTGGCGCTGGGCGGCATTGCCGCGGTCGGCCAGCTGCAATTGCTGCAGCCCTTTTTCGGCCTCGCCATCGCGGCCCTATTGCTCGGCGAATATGTGAGCCCGGCGATGATCGCCGTCACGCTCGGTATCGTCGCCTGCGTGGCGGGCGCCAAGCGTTTCGCGTGATGCGGAATTGAGAACCGGAGGGCGACAGGTCGCGGTTTCGAGAGGGGCGTGAGTGCCGCTCCGCCGCCCTCCGGCCGACCCTGGCCTTGGCAGGCCAGGGAATAAAACTCATCAGTGATACGTTGAAAGGTCAGACGCCGACGCAGCTGTCGAGCGAGCAGGGTTCAAGCTTCATCTGGCTCTTGACCGGCCAGGCCTGGTTCTTGGTCAGCGTGGTGACATTGCTGTCGGCGGTGATCTTGGCGCGCAGATAGGCCCGGTTGTCACTGGTGAGGGCCCCGGCATTGAGCAGCAGGGCGGCAAGGAGTGTGGTGGCAAGGATACGCATCGGATAGGCCCTCTCGAAACGCACTTTCAGCGTTGCAAAGAGAATGCCATGGCTTGCCGGAACCCTCCCTGAATGGGCCGTTCATCTGGCGTTAATCTGGCTAAGCTCTTGTTCTCAACTGAGAATGACCGTGAATCCCATAGCGACCGGGGGCCAGGATGCCGTTCGGATCGAGGGCATCCTTGATCCCAGCGCAAGCGTCCCGGAACGGGGCAATGGCCTGGGCCATATGGAACTCGTGAAAATCGACCGGGGCGCGGCCGACATAAACGCCGCGGCGCGCCACTTCCTCGGCCATCTTCCGGTAACAGGCCTCGGCCCTCAGGCGCTCATCCTCATCCTCGCGGTTGAAGCCCAGCACATGGAGCCCACGGGCGAAACGGGCCGAGCAGACATTCATCACCGTGTAGTCGAGCCCATGCGCCTCATAGATGCCGCGGCAGAGCTGCTGGAACTCGTTGGCGACCTTGCCGATCATCGGCGTGCCCGGCAGGAACCAGCTGTTGCCGCCGCCCGGCCGCCATTTGAGCAAACCCAGCTCGCCGTGACCGGGCACGCCGGAAAAGGCATTGATGGCGATAGCGAGCGGCGCGATGGCCTGTGCTTCTTCATGTGAAATATAGCGCGCTCTGCCGGACTGGCCGAAATGGGTGCGCACCCGCTCGATCATCGGGTCCATCGCGGCAGCGCTCGGCCCATAGAAGGCGCCGGAGACATTCCAGGCGCCGAGGCCGTGCTTCCGGCGCAAGGCGCGCCTTCCTTCCAGGGATATGGAGCGTTTGCCGCCGCTCGAGCGATATTCCGGGCTCTCGCCCTCGGTGCCGCACAGATAGAGGTCGTTGGTGACACGGAAGAGAGTCGGCACGAAATTCGACAGTTTCAACGGTCGGCACAGATCGACGATATCGGCCAGGTCGTCGTCATCATCATAGGCGAAATGAAAAGACCGGACGGCGGGCGGGCGCGGCAGCAGCCAGATGCCCATACGGGTGACGATGCCGTAATTCGACTGGGTGAACAGTCCGTCGAGAATGGGGCCGAAGGAATATTTCGACGTATGCCAGTTGGAGACATCGGGGCTGTCGAGCGCGCCGTCGCCGGTGCGCAGGATCTCGCCATTCGCCAGTACCACTTCCATGCCGCAGGAAAAACCAAAATGATCGAAATAGGGACCGTAGCCGGCACCCTTGTCGAGCGCATTGCCGAGCATGCCGCCTTGCGGCGGGCCTGAGGTGACATCGAGCATCAGTTTGTTGCCGCGCCGCACCAGCTCGTCATACATCGCCTGATAGGTGACGCCGGGCTCCACCACCGCATAGGCCAAGGTCTCGTTGATCTCGAGAATGCGGTTCATGCGGCGGCCGAGATCGACCACCACCTGGCCCGGCGCGCTGGCCGAGCGGCTGCCGAGCCCGATATTGTTGCCGGTGCTCACCGGATAGAGCGGCAGTTTATGCTCATTGGCGAGGCGGACGATCGCCTGAACCTGCGCCGTGGAGTCTGGATAGATCACGGCCGCCGGCCGGACATCGCCACCCGGCAGTGTGTTCTCGCCATAACGCCGCAGCGTCTCATCGCTGTGATTGACACCGTCTTCACCGAGGAGGGACCGGGCGGCGGTGAGAAACGCGTTGAGATCGGAAGTGCGGGCATCCATCGGCGCCTCCTGTCATGGCGGGAAACCCGAGGTCTAGATGATCGTGTTTCCGCCGTCTTATCCGGCAGCGCAGAGCGAGTTGTCTCGACGTGCAGATGGAGTAAGTTATCGGCAGTTCGAGGTTTCAGATGAACCCAACAGTTTGGTCGACAGGTGATGCGGAAGCCCGCTTGCGCTTTTCCTATTGGCGCGACGCGGTCTGCCAGGCGATCCTGCATGTCGATGCCGAACGCCGGGGATCGGAAAGTTTCGAGGCGCGCATTTCCGGCTTTGCCAGCGGACCCACGAAAGTGGCCCGCTTCGCGTCCAGGCCACATCGCATCCTGCGCCATCGTAACCATGTCCTGCGCTCGGGTGAGGAGGGCTATCTGGTGAGCTGGCAGGAGGAGGGGCAAAGCCATATCGCCCAGGGCGATGCGTCGCTTGTCCTCGATGCCGGTGAGATCGCCATCGTCGATGTGGAGAAATCCTTCTCTGTCGATTTCCCGACGCCGGTGCGGCGCACGCTGGCGCTCGTCCCGCGCCGAAGGCTCGAGGAGAAAGCCCCGTGGCTCAAGCGCTCGCCACCGATGAAGGTGAGCGGTGACGGTATCTATGCGGGGCTGGCGCGCGCACATCTCGCGCAACTCTGCGCCGATCCGGCACTCGGCGCGGATGCCGCCGATCTCCTGGTCGAGAATGTCTGCAATCTCTTGGCCCTCGCCAGCGCGCCCTCATCCTTCGAACGCCAGACCTGCGAGCTGCCGACCGATACGCTGCTCGCCTTTCTCAAGAAAAATCTGCATCGGCCGGATCTCTCGCCGCCTTATGTCGCAGGGCAATTGCGCATTTCGGTGCGCACGCTGCATCTGCGTTTCCAGCGCATGGGAACCACCTTTGGTGCGTGGATCCTGGCCGAGCGGCTGGAAGCCTGCCGGCGCGCCCTCGCCAATGCGCTGTTCGACCAGCAGAGCATCACCGAGATCGCCTTCGATTGGGGCTTTCGCGAGATCTCCCATTTCAGCAAGGTGTTCAAAGCGAGATATGGCGTGACACCGCGCGATTTCCGCGCTGCATCGCGAAAACCTTAAATTCCGCCTCTCTTGCGCTAGGCGCAATTTCGCCAATTGACGTCCCGGCGACTTCGGAAGCAACTCGGACGCATCTAAACGCGATCTTTGAGAGAGGGCTCGCTGTGAAATTCGGGATGTTTTATCCCGTCGCCGTTGCATCGGAGACGGAGCTCGGTACTGGCCTGTGGGGACTGGACCGGGAACGTTACGCCAACACCATCGATGACCTGCGCGAGCAGGCGATCTGCGCCGATGAAACCGGCTGGACCTCGATGATGTTCGCCGAGCATCATTTCGAGATCGAGGGCTATCACGTCACGCCCAATCCGTTGATGCTCAACATCTATCTCGCCCAGCACACCAAGCGGCTCAGGCAAGGCCAGATGGGACTGGTGCTGCCCAACTGGAATCCGCTTCGGCTCGCGGAAGATATCGCGATGGCCGATCATCTGACCGGCGGGCGTCTCGATATCGGCTTGAGCCGCGGCTACCAGCCGCGATCGGTCGGCGTCATGGGCCAGCATTACCGCGCCAATGCCGCCGGCACCGGCAAGGCCGAGACGGAGGCGACCAACCGGCGCATCGTCGAGGAATGGTTCGAGGTGATGCGCCGCTCGTGGACCGAGGATCTGTGGGATTTCGAAGGCGAGTTCATCTCAGTGCCGCCGCGCGGCCTCGAATGGAAACACCCGATCTCGGCGAGGCTCAATGCCGGCGTCGCGGACGGAGCGCTCAAGCAGGTGGCGACCGTGCCTAAGCCCCGGCAGAGTCCGCATCCGCCGCTTTTCACCACGCTGACGCAGAGTCCCGAAACGCTCAACTGGTCGGCCCGGATCGGCAGCTCGGTGGTCACGCTGGCGGCCAATCTCGATATCGTGCGCTGGGTGTTCCAGGCCTATATGGACGAAGCGGCGAAGCATGGGCGAAAACTGCGCTTCGGCGAATATTCGACCGGTGGCGGCGTCGCTCTGTGCCGCAATCTCGCGGTCGGGCGCACGCATGAGGAGGCGATGGAGACGGCGCGCCAGGGTGCGGCCTTCTGGACCCATTGGCTGGGTGAGTTCGGCTTCTTCGAGGCGCTGCGCATGAAGGGCCAGGAAGGTCCGGTCCCCAAGACCTTCGAGCAGATGATCGCCTCGGGCTTCCAGATCGTCGGCACGCCCGACACGGTGGGTGAGGAAATTCAGCGATTGAAGGACGAGCTCAATGTCGAATATATGATCTTCGTCATGTATGGCGGGATCACGGAACAGAAACGCATGCTCGACTCCATCAGGCTTTTCGGCGAGCAGGTCATTCCCAAATTCCCGGACGCCGTCGCCGGAAGGGGATAGGGACCGCCATGGCGGGCGCGGGTGAAATCCGTTCCGTCGCGCGCGCCCTCGATCTCCTCGAGATGATGCAGCGCAAGGCGCCGGCCGGAATCCGCGCCAATGAGGCGGCGGAGCAACTCGGCGTCGATCCGGCGACCGTCTCGCGACTTCTCGCGACCCTCATCGCGCATGGCTATGCGAGCCGTCTGCCCAATCGCCACTATGCCCTCGGCACGCGCTCGCTTCGCCTTGCCTCCGTCTGGGTCGACCATCTGCTCCAGGTGGCGGCCCCGCCGATGGCGCGCGTCGCCGACAGTTGCGGCGAGACGGTGTATCTCATCCAGCTCGTGGGGTCGGAGGCGGTCACGCTGGCGAGGCTCGCCAGCAACCGGCGGGCGGTGATCGATATCGAAGTCGGTCCGAGTTATCCGCTCTGGGCCTCCGCCGCCGGGCGCGCGCTTCTCAGCAGTGTCGCCAAGGTGCAGCGGCCGGGTCTCCTGCCCAAGGAGCCTTATCCCGCTTTCACGGCACGGACCAAGACACGCTGGAGCGATCTCGCCGGTGCGCTGCAGGACGCCCAGCAGGACGGCATCCATGTCGAGGACGGCGAGCTCGATCCGCATCTCTCCTGCTTCGCCACACCTTTGCTGCATCAGCAGCGCGAGGAGAAGCTGGCGATCGCCGTCAGCTTCGATATCCACCGCTCGGAGCGCGAGCGCGGCATGATCCGCCAGGCGCTGCGGCGCGAATGGCGCGATCTCGCCAATCAGATCTGAAATATTGCCGCCGCCTTGCGCCAGGCGCATCGGCGGATTTGACGGAAGCGCCCGATCGGCGGAGCATTCCATCGTCATGGAGAGGGCCATGGGTGCGCTGAGCTCACATACCGAGGAACAGTTCCGCGCCGCGATGCGGACTTTTACCGGAACCGTGTCGGTGATCACCACCTGCACCGCGGCTGGCGAATGGCGCGGCATGGCGGCGACCGCCGTGACCTCCGTGTCGCTGGCGCCGCCGACCTGTCTCATCTGCGTCAATCGCGAGACGACGCTGCATCCGGCGCTGGTCGCTTCCGGGCGCTTCTGCATCAATGTCATGCATCGCGACCATCATGAGCTGATTGCGAGCTTCGCCAATTCGCAACTGCGCGACAGGCGTTTCCAGCTCGGGCAATGGTGTCGCGATGGCGCGGGTATACCGTTCCTCGAAGACGCGCAGTCCAATATCTTCTGCGAAATCTCCGACAGGTTTCCGGTCGGGACCCATGATGTCATCCTGGGCCGCGTCGGCGACGTGAAGGTGAGGGCCGATCACGATCCGTTGCTCTATGGCGGCGGCAGTTACTACCGCCAGACCAAAGGCTGATTGCAGAGACGGACAAATCGCCCTGCGCTCACAGGCAGGAAAGAACAGTTGGCCTCGCCTAGGCTACAGGCATGAAAACAGCCTTCAGCGAAGAGCAATTGCGCGACCCGGAGATTGCCGAGGCCAACGGCATCCTCGAGACCTGCGTGCATTACGGCTTCTGCACCAATGCCTGCCCGACCTATGTGCTGACGCGGGACGAGAACGAATCACCGCGCGGGCGTATCGATCTCATCCGCGCCATGCTCGAAAAGGGCGGGGCGCCCGACGCCAAGACGGTCCGGCATATCGACAGCTGTCTCTCCTGCCTTTCCTGCATGACGACCTGCGCGGTGAAGGTTGATTATGCGCATCTGGTCGACCGGGCGCGGGCCCATATCGAGCGCCATCATCACCGGTCCTTGAGCGATCGCCTGATGCGCGCCGCCCTCGCCAAAACCCTGACGCGGCCGCGGCTCTTCCAGGTGATGCTGCGCCTGGCGCGCCTGGCAAGGCCCTTGGCGCCGTTTTTGCCTCCGGGTCTCAAGCTGCTTTTCGCCCGGATTCCAAAGCAGCTTCACGCCGATGTCCTTGCGGTGACGGTCCATCCGGCCCAGGGCGTGCGGCGCAAACGCGTCGCACTTCTCGCCGGATGCGCGCAGCAGGCGCTCAACGGCAATATCAATGCGGCGACCATCCGGCTCCTGCAGCGGCAGGGCTGCGACGTCGTCATCGCGGCCGGCGCCGGATGCTGCGGTTCGCTGCCTCTGCATATGGGCCGCGAAGACGAGGCGAAGGCTTTCGCGCGCGCCAATATCCTGGCCTGGTCGCGGGAGAAGGAAGCACACGGCCTCGATGCGATCATCGTCAATGCCTCGGGCTGCGGCACGACGGTCAAGGATTATAGCCATCTCTTCGCGCATGACGCGCAGATGCGCCTGCAGGCCGCGGAGATCGCGGGCCTGGCGAAGGATGTCAGTGAAGTGCTGAGCGATGTCGGCGGCAAGATGCCAGCCTATCGCGTGGCCTATCACGATCCGTGCTCGATGCAGCATGGCCAGAAGGTGACGGGAGAGCCGCGCGCGCTGTTGCGCCAGGCCGGATTCGAGGTGCTGGATACTCCTGAGAAACATTTCTGCTGCGGCTCGGCAGGCACTTACAATCTCCTGCAACCCGCCATGGCGGACGAGCTCGGCGCACGCAAGGCCAAGAACATCCACAGTACCGATCCCGACATCATCGCCACCGGCAATATCGGCTGCATGATTCAGCTTGCCGGTCATTCGACATTGCCGGTGCTTCACACGGTCGAGCTGCTCGATTGGGCGAGCGGTGGGCCGATGCCGCCGACGCTCGCTGCGGTCGTTCTACGCGAGCCACAGAAAAAAGTTGCGCCGGAGACCGGCGGCATCTGGTAGCGGCGAAAAAGAAAAGGGCCCCGGTTAAGGGGCCCTAGTTGAGCGGCTCTCGAGGGGATCAGGGGGGACAGTGAGCCGCTGGGGAGGAAGGTTCCGGAAAGCAGAAACACGATCTGCGAGAGGGGCGGGTGTTAGACCGGGTAACCGCCTTCCGGAATTCGGGAATTCAGTGGGTGAGGGTCGGGGCCTCGTGATCTGGTGAGATGGTCATCTCTCGCTCGCTTTCGTCATCTCGTCTGCGTTGTTGGAGAGGACTTTAGGCGACGGCCGAGTAATCGACCCTGAACACAACGTTCATCTGGCGTTTAGGTTTCCCGGCCGTTGCGTCAGCCTGGGCTGCACCCAAAAAAGGGTCTGGCCCGTAATGGACTTCATGACTATCGTACTCACCTTCATGCCTTTTGCCGTGGGGATCATGGATACCGATCTGAGGCAATTGCTGGCGCAGGTGGCGCGAGGCGACCGGACCGCCTTCGCGCGGCTCTATGATGTTGTTTCTGGTCGGCTTTTCGGCATTATCGGCCGCATCCTGCCGCGCGCCGAGCTGGCCGAGGACGCGCTCCAGGAAACCTTCATGCGCATCTGGCAGCGGGCCTCCTCCTATGACGAGACGATCGCCAGCCCGATGGCCTGGATGGCAACCATCGCCCGCAACCAGGCGATCGACCTCAAGCGACGCTCGGCGGAACGGCTCGCCGCGGCGGCGAGCGAGCTCGACGAAACGCTTGCCGACGAATCACCCGATCCCGAATCGCTCGCCGGACAAGCGCGCGACCTGCGCCGTCTCGGCGAGTGCATGCAGGGCCTGCCGAATGAGCGCCAGCAGCTGGTGTTGCTCGCCTACCGGCAAGGTTTTACCCGCGAGGAACTGGCGGAACGCTTCAAGCGGCCGGTCACCACCATCAAGACTTTGCTGAGGCGCAGCCTGATCGCGCTCAAGGAGTGTCTCGATGGCGCTCGATGAAACCCTTGAAGCCCTGGCGGGAGAATATGTGCTGGGCACGCTGGCGCCGGATGAGCGTCTCGAAGCACAGACCCTCGTGGCGCAGAACACTGAATTCGCCGCCGCTGTCGACCAGTGGACGCGACGCTTGGCGCCGCTGCTGCTCGCCGCCCGCAGCGTCGAGCCGCCGGCCGAACTGCGTGCCCGCATCCTGGCCGGTATCGATAAGCTCGCCGGCGCCGGCAATACCGTGGTCGATCTCAAGAAGCGCCTCGGCTTCTGGCGCGGCGCCGCACTCGCGGCTTCGGCGGTCGCTGCCGCGCTGGCGCTCTTCATCGTGTTCAAGCCGGTACCGGCGCCGGCGCCCGGCAATTACGTAGCGGTACTGCAGCCGGAAGGGCCGGGGCCGGCCTTCGTCGCCTCGATCGACCTCAAGGACGGCACGATCAGCGTCAAGCGGCTGGGCTCGCAAGCCGAAGCCGGCAAGACCTATGAATTGTGGGCGGTCGGCGGCGGACGCGCCAATCCGCAATCGCTCGGCGTCATCGATGCGAGCCTGCGCATCCCGGCGAACCAGCTCGGCAAGGTCGATCCCGCAACCCTGGGCGAAACGGTCTTCGCCATCAGCCTCGAGCCGCAGGGCGGATCGCCGACGGGGGCTCCGACCGGGCCCGTCCTCTATACCGGCAAGCTCGTCGCGACCGAATGAGCTGCGGCCAGATAGCGCGGCCAAGTTCCAGCACAACCTGGTCTAAGCTCCGGCCGAAACGGAGGGGCCATGGCAGATGATCTCAATTGGCTGAGCGCGACGAAGCTCGTCAAAGCCTACAAGAAGAAAAAGCTTTCACCGGTCGATGTGACGCGCGCGTGCCTGGCCCAGATCGCCCGGCATGACAAGAAGATCAATGCGATGTGCCTGGTCGATGAGAAGGCGGCCCTCAAACAGGCGCAGGCGAGCGAAAAGCGCTGGCACAAGGGCGAGCCTTTGGGTGCTGTCGACGGCGTGCCGACGCTGGTCAAGGATCTCATCCTGGTCAAAGGCTGGCCGACCTTGCGCGGCTCGAAAACCGTCGACCGCAATCAGGCCTGGGACCATGACGGTCCGTCAGTGGCGCGGCTGCGCGAAGAAGGTGCGGTACTGCTCGGCCTCACCACGACACCGGAATTCGGCTGGAAGGGTGTGACGGATTCACCCCTCACCGGCATCACTCGCAATCCCTGGGATACGACCAAGACACCGGGCGGCTCATCAGGCGGCTCGTCCGCCGCGGTCGCCGCGGGTTATGCGCCCTTGGCGCTCGGCACCGATGGCGGCGGCTCGATCCGCATCCCGGCCGGCTTCTCCGGCATCTTCGGCCACAAGCCGTCCTTCGGCCGCGTGCCGGCCTGGCCGCTGTCGCCCTTCGGCACGGTGGCGCATACCGGACCGATGACGCGCCGCGTCGCCGATGCGGCGCTGATGATGAATGTGATCGCCAAGCCCGATACGCGCGACTGGCATTCGCTGCCTTATGACGGGCGCGATTACACCAAAGGTCTCGACAAGGGCATCAAGGGCCTGCGCATCGCCTTCAGCCCGGCGCTCGGCCATGCCGATGTCGATCCGGAGGTCGCGGAAGCGGTGCAGAAGGCGGTCGATATCCTGCGCGCGCAGGGCGCCAAGGTCGATATCGTCGATCCGGGCTTCCCCGATCCGGGACCGATCTTCCGCGTGCTCTGGTGGTCGGGTGCCCGTGCGCTGCTCGCCCGTCTCCCGGCGGCAAAGAAGAAGCTCCTCGATCCGGGCCTCGCGGACGTGGTGAAGCAGTCGCTGGAGATGACGCCCGAAGACTATTTCGACGCGGTGAAAGCGCGCGGCGCGCTCGGCACACAGATGCGCCAGTTCATGGAGAAATACGATCTCCTGGTGACGCCGACCTTGCCGATCCCGGCCTTCGAGGCGGGCAAGCTGTCGCCCGTCGATGACGGCACCGGCAAATGGGTGAACTGGACGCCGTTCAGCTATCCCTTCAATCTGACGCAACAGCCGGCGGCGAGCGTGCCCTGCGGCTTCACCAAAGCCGGCCTGCCGATCGGGCTTCACATCATCGGCCGGATGTTCGATGATGCTGGCGTGCTCAGGGCCGCAGAGGCCTATGAGGATGCCAGCGACTGGCACAAGCAGCGTCCGACGCTCGAAGGATAAGATGCAGAGACGGAGTTTCATCAGCGCGTTGCGGCGGGGAAGGGCCTCCTGGTCCGTCCTCACCCTCTATGCGCTGCTGATTCCGATCTTCCTGGGGCTTCTGCCCAAGCCTGAAGCGACCGCCGAATTCCTGCTGCTGCGCGATCTCGCCAATGCCGAGGTCTGCTCGATGTCGGGCGCGCCTCAAGTGCCCGGCCAGCCGGTGCAGCATCAGCCCGACTGTATTCTCTGCGCGACGGCGTGCCCTTTAAGCGGCTCCGCCGCAGCAGCCGGCGTCGCGCCTGACGTCGAATTCCCATTGCCGCGTCAGAACGTCCTGGCGCTCGCATCGCCCAAGGTCTTTGCGCTTTCGACCTTCGGCCTGTTCTCCTCGGACATCCAGTCACGCGGCCCTCCGGCCTGAAGCGGAAACCTTTTTCATCCGTAGTGATCAAATGACAGCGCGCTGATTGCGCGCGGTTGCCTATGTCTCATGGAGACGTCTCATGTCCGTTGCCGAATTGTCGCGGGATACCGCGGCGCCGTCGACCTATGCGCTCTACCGCGCCGTATGGCGATGGCACTTCTATGCGGGACTTCTCGTCCTGCCTTTCCTCATTTCGCTCGCCGTCACCGGCAGCCTTTATCTGTTCAAAGACGAGATCAATGCGCTCGTTTACGCAAAAGAGCTCACCGTCACACCGAGCGATGCGCCGTATCTGCCGCCAACCGAGATCGTGAAGCGGGCGCAGATCGTGGTGCCGGGAACGGTGTTCCGCTATGCGCCGCCCGAGGCTTCGGACCGCAGCGCCGAGGTCGGCATAACAAGCGAGACCGAAGGCCGGCTTTCGGTGTTCGTCAATCCGCGGACCGGCCAGGTGCTGGGCCGGTTCGCCGATTCAGGCTCGTCGCGCACGCCTCTGATGCAGTTCCTCAAGAAGATCCACAGT
The DNA here is from genome assembly GCA_005502925.1 of Rhizobiales bacterium Y(2018). GTDB lineage: Bacteria > Pseudomonadota > Alphaproteobacteria > Rhizobiales > Aestuariivirgaceae > Taklimakanibacter. Next base: position 230,088 of record SCPD01000010.1, read on the forward strand.
CTCGAATGGTTCGGCTGGCTGCCCAACCGCATCATCGAGATCGTCGCCGGCTGGACACTCGTGCTCGTCATCACCGGATTTTATCTGTGGTGGCCGCGCGGCCAGACGGGTGGCGTCATGAGCATCCGTCAGAAGCCCCGGCAGCGCATCTTCTGGCGTGACCTGCATGCCGTCACCGGTGCGGTCGCCGGCGCGCTCATCTTCTTCCTCGCCATCACCGGGCTGCCGTGGTCGGGCTTCTGGGGCGCCAAGCTCAACAGCTTCGCGGACCAATATGGCCTCGGCTATCCGGCACAGTTTTTCAGCGAAGTGCCGAAGTCGGATGCGCATTCGGCCCATATGGGTCATGCGATGACGCAGACCTCGTGGTCGCTCGAGAACGCACCGATGCCGCAAAGCAGCGCGGGCATAAGCGAGCCGATCGGCCTCGACAAAGCGGTTGCGATCTTCGATCGCCTCGGCATCAGCAGGGGTTATGTCATCGACCTGCCGCAGGACGGCGAGGGTGTCTATTCGGCCTCGGTCTTTCCTGACCAGGTCGCCTATGAGCGTGTCATCCATCTCGACCAATATTCGGGCAAGCCGCTTTTTGACGGCGGCTTCAGCGAGCTCGGCCCGATCGGCAAGGCGGTGGAGTTCGGCGTCAGCGTGCATCAAGGTCAGGAATTCGGGCTCATCAATCAGCTCGTGATGCTGGTGGCCTGTCTCGCCATCATCGCCATGGCGGTGTCCGCGCTTGTGATGTGGTGGAAGCGGCGGCCGGAAGGGTCGCTCGGCGCGCCGCGTTATCCGCAGGATCTGCGCATACCGCGCACCATCCTCGTCATCGCCTGCGCCGTCGGCATCGTCTTTCCATTGGTCGGCCTGACGCTGCTTCTGGCGCTCGCTGCCGACTTCCTCGCTCCCAAGCTTTTCGCCTGAAGGATACCTTCCATGAAATTTGTTAGAGAAATCATCGTCGCCGTCGCGCTCACCGTCGCGGCCTTCATCAGCTCCGTCGCGCATGCGCATGACTACAAAGTGGGGAGCCTCGTCATCACCCATCCCTGGACGCCCGAGCCGCCGATGGGCGCCAAGGTGGCGGCGGGCTTTCTCAAGATCACCAATGAAGGAGCCACGGATGACCGGCTCGTTTCGGTCACGACCGACATCGCCGGCAATGCCCAGGTCCACGGTATGAAAGTCGAAAACGGCGTCATGTCGATGTTCGAGATCGAAGGCGGGCTCGTCATTCCGGCAGGGCAGACAGTCGAGCTCAAGTCGAAGTCCAACCATGTGATGTTCATGGATCTGAAGCAGCGGCCGACCAAGGATACCCGCTTCAAGGCGACGCTCACTTTCGAGAAGGCCGGTCCCGTCACGATCGAGTTCAAGGTCGAGCCGATGGGCTCCAGCCATGAACATGAGGGGATGTGAGCATGCTGAGGATCTTACGCATTCTCCTCTGGGCTCTGGTGGTGACGAGCCTTGCCGGTGTCGGAACCTATTTCTATCTCGGCCAGCAGACCGGCAAGGTTCAGCCTTTGGTGACGATCGGCGGGCCGTTCAAGCTCGCCGCCACGACGGGCGAGACCGTCGACAGCACGGGTCTGAAAGGTGAACCCTTTGCGGTGTTCTTCGGTTTCACCCATTGTCCGGAAGTCTGTCCGACGACGCTGTATGAAATGTCGAGCACGCTCGGCAAGCTCGGGGACGAGGCGAAGAACCTGAAAGTCTTCTTCGTCACCGTCGATCCCGAGCGCGATACGCTCGACTTCATGAATAGCTATCTGACGAGCTTCGATCCGCGCATCGTCGGCCTGAGACCCAGCGCCGACGAGCTGGCGCAGATCGCCAAGACCTATCGCGTCTTCTATGAGCGGGTGCCGACGAGCGACGGCGGTTATACGATGAACCACACGGCGCTCGTCTATCTCATGGATCGCGAAGGCCGCTTCTTCGGCACGCTCGATTATGAGGAGAAGCCGGAGATGCGGCTCACCAAGCTGAAACGCCTGCTGAAGGAAGGGTGATCAACTCCGATCCAGATAGCGCAGAAAGAGCCAGGTACCGGCGGAGGAGAGCACGGCAGCGGCGGTCGCGAACCAGAAGCCGCCATGCATGCCGGACCAGGGGATGCCTTCGAGGTTCATCCCGAACAGGCCGCCGACCAAAGTCGGCGGCAAGAACAGAGCGGTGAGGACCGAAAGCCTGTAGAGCTGCCGGTTGGTCTCGGCGGCGAGCTTGGCGTCGATCTCATCATGAAAGAGGCGGGCGCGCTGCTCGATCTGCTCGAATTCCTGGTCGAGATGGGCGTGCAGCTCGAGAAGATCGGAGAGATCGGCGGGAAAACGCGGCGCCGAGCGCTGGGCGTCGGAGAGGACGCGACGCAGCGCGCGCTGCTGGCGATGCAGCATGGCGGCCTCGCGGCGCACGATCACGGCGCGCCGGCGTTCGTCGCTGACGCGTTCCTCGAGCACCCGGTCCTCGATCAACTCGATCTCGGTGGCGAGGTCCTGCAGCACGCTTTCGATGCCTTGTGCATAATGCGAAAAGAAGGCGAGCAGCAATTGCGCCGGCGTTTCGAGGGCGCGGCCGGCATCGAGCTGGCGGCGGATGAGCTCGGCCGAGCGGATCGGCTTGGCGCGCAAGGTGACGAGCACATTTTCGCTGAGGAGGAAGTGCAGGCGGCAGGTCTCATGCGTCTCGCCCTCGAAGTCGCGGCGGAGATCGGCGACGCTGCCGGCGGCATCGGCGGCGAAACATTCGATGAGCTGGTAGGTGGGGATGTGCTCGATGAAGTCGATGGCGAGGGTGGAGAAGGTACCTGAGCGGGCGAGCCAGCGACCGCAGCGCCGGTCGATGAAATTGAGATGCAGCCAGAGCCATTCACCCTCCGGGCTCGAAAGCCCGGGATCGATGTCGGCCTCGGTGAGCTTGCGTGCCGTTCCGTCGGCGGCGAAGCGATAGGCGCAGACGAATCCCGGCACATCGGCGGGTGAGGCGAGGGGCTGGGGATTGTCCGGCATCCCTCCTGAAGCACATGGCCATGTGACAGTCATGTGACGGGCGGGTAGGAGACACAGCTGACCCGCTGATAATCCGCTGCAGATCTACAGCGGAATCAGCAGCGGATTATCAGCGGATCAGCAGGGATCTGCAGGGAATTTCGGGGCTCTCGAAATAACAGCGGATCGGGGAATGGCACATCATCGACCTCCAGGCCCGATCAAAGCCCGCCTCAGCCCATGACATCAAGAGGCTTGACTGGAAGTCAAAGGGAGTTTTCTAAGAATAGACCGGTCTGTCTAGTCATTCATTTCAGGGAGTTGGACATGCACATAGCCAAGGATCGGATTGATGTGAGGATGGATATTCCAGGCGCGATCATCCGCCAGCATTTGGATTTCGGCGATGCCACCGGCTACGGAAAGCTCAGCGGCGAGTTCTTCAGCCTCGCCGCCGGCGTCGACACGACCCCGCTTTTCCAAGGGCTCGAAGGCAATCAATGCCAATGCCCGCATTGGGGCTTCGTGCTCAGCGGCCAGCTCGCCACCACCGACGGCGAGGGCAGGCGCGAGACGGTCAAGGCCCATGACCTCTTTTATTGGCCGCCCGGCCACAATGTGAAGGTCGATGCCGATGCGGAGATCGTGATGTTCAGCCCGCAGCATGAGCACAGCCATGTCATCGATCATATGATTGACAAGCTGAAGGCCTGACCGCTCTTCTGGTCGCCGCCCGGTGATGGAGTCGGGCGGCAACCCTTGCCGGCGAAGTGAAAATGCATTCGACCAAACAGCGCCTGATCCAGGCCGGGCTCCAGATGCTCCTGGAGCAGGGCTATAATGATTTGGGCATCCAGGAAATTCTCGCGGCCACCGGGACGCCGAAGGGGTCCTTCTATCATCACTTCAAGGACAAGGAGGATTTCGCGCTCGAAGTGGTCGCGGCCTATATGGAGCAGGTTCATGCCGGGCTCGATGCCTGCCTCACGGATCAGACGCGGCCGCCCTTGCAAAGGGTGCGGCGCTTCTTCGAGCTCACCATGCAGGCCTATGAGAAGGAAGGCTATCTCGGCTGCCTGATCGGCGGGCTCGGCCAGGAATTGTCGGGCATCAGCGACACCTTCCGGCACAAGATCGAGGAATGCCTGTCAGCGATTTCCCGGCGCATGGCGGTATGCCTCGAGGAAGCGCGCCAACGTGGCGAGATTGCCGGCGACTGCGACGTCAAGCAGATGGCCGATCTGCTCGTCGACTGCTGGGAGGGGGCCGCGCTACGCAGCCGCTTGCGGCGCAATCCGGCGCCCTTGGGCACGATGCTCGATTTCTATCTGCGCTCGGTGGCGGCGCGGCCGTGATATTCACTTGCGGGGCATGACGGGGGCACCCCAGCCGTCATATTCGCAGCCTAACTCCGCGCAGAGGCTCATGAGGAGGCGTGTGTCGTTCTGGATGGCGTCGATGTCGATGGGCGAGACGCGAAAGAACAGAATGGCGTCAGGCCGCCGGTCAGGTTCGATCGCGAAGCCCAGTTTTCGCAAGCGCGCCTCTATCGCGTCGTGATTGTTCGTACCGTAGATGAAATGATCGATCTTGCGCGCAATGGAGTGGTCGTCACCATTCTGTGCCAATGAGTAGATCACCTCGTAATCGCCCGCCAGGCGCACTTCGAGGGGCGTCGGATGCAGGATCGTGACGTCCGTCAGCGTGGCGGACCGCAACTCGATGGAGATGGGTTGGCCCACACGGACAAGGCCTTGCGCTTTCGATGCCACATCCTTGTGTGCGCAGAACCAGACGGAGCGCATGTTCTGGCCTGTCCGATGGGCGACGAGTTCTCCCCTGCCGCCGTTCAGCAAGTTGTCGAGCTCGGCCTCGACCGCGCCAAAAATATGCTGAGCCTCCGCGTTCGGCATGCCCTGCTCGGCGATTTTTTCCGGGGCAAAGCGAAAGCGCAACTCGTGACAGGAGGGATGCCTGGGCGTGCGGCGACCGGAAGATATCGCCTGATTGACAGAGATCAAGAAGGCCGACGGCTCGGCTTCGCGGAAATAAAGGATCCAGTCGTCATCCGGCATTGCGGTGGCCGTGTTCCATGTTGAAAACACGGCCAGCATAACAAAGGCCAGACAGATGCGAAAACCCCTTCAAGCCGGAAGGTTAAGCATGTCAGCCCTTCGCCTTGTCCATCTGCTCGACGAAACGCTTGAAGAGATAGTGGCTGTCCTGCGGTCCGGGCGAGGCTTCCGGGTGATATTGCACCGAGAAGACCGGCTTGCCCTCGATGGCGATGCCGCAATTGGAGCCATCGAAGAGCGAGACATGCGTCTCGACCACGCCCTGGGGCAGGGTCTCGCGGTCGACCGTGAAGCCGTGATTCATCGAGGTGATCTCGACCTTGCCGGTGGTGAAGTCCTTCACCGGGTGATTGGCGCCGTGATGACCCTGATGCATCTTGCGGGTCTTGGCGCCGAGCGCCAGCGCCAGCATCTGATGGCCGAGGCAGATGCCGAAGACCGGCTTGCCGGAGGAGACGAGCTTCTTGATCTCCGGCACCGCATATTCACCGGTGGCTTCCGGATCGCCGGGGCCGTTCGACAGGAAGATGCCGTCCGGATTCATCGCCAGGATGTCGTCGGCTTGGGTGGTGGCCGGAACGACCGTCACCTCGCAGCCGGCGGCGGTGAGGCAGCGCAGGATATTGCGCTTGAGGCCGTAATCGACGGCGACGACCTTGTGGGTGGCGCCATTGCCAGGCTGATAGCCGGTCTTCCAGTCCCAGACCGTCTCGTCCCAGTCCATGCGCTGGGTCAGCGATATGTCCTTGGCGAGATCCATGCCGACGAGACCCGGCCACTGCGCGGCCATGGCTTTCAGCTTCTTGAGATCGAACTTGCCCTTGGCGTTGTGGGCGATGACGCCGTTCGGCATGCCTTTTTCGCGGATGAGATTGGTGAGGGCGCGGGTGTCGATGCCGGAGAGGCCGGCAATGCCGCGGGCCTTCAGCCACTGGCTGAAATGGCGGTGGCTGCGGTAATTGGCGGGATCGGTGACGGCGGCCTTGACGACGCAGCCGCGCACGCCCGAGGTGGCGGCGAGATTGGTGGTCTCGATGTCGTCCTCATTGGTGCCGACATTGCCGATATGGGGAAAGGTGAAGGTGACGATCTGGCCGGCATAGGAGGGGTCGGTGAGAACTTCCTGATAGCCGGTCATGGCGGTGTTGAAGCAGACCTCGCCCACCGCCTCGCCCTCGGCGCCGAAACCCTGGCCCTCGATGACGGTGCCGTCGGCCAGAACCAGGAGCCCGGTGATGCGCGGCGTCTCCCAGTCGGAAAAGGACGGGCGCGCAGGTTTTTTCGCCGCCCTCGGCTTCGCCGGCCGGGCAGGGGCTTTTTTGGCCATGGACTCACATCTCCTGAATTTGCGTTCTCTTATGGGCAGGGCCCGGGGCCGTCAAGGTTGCGCTCAAGCCTCTCCCGGCGTATCTCAACCCCTTTCACGGCTAAGGATATTCCCATGGGCCTGCGCGAACAGATCAATGACAGCCTCAAGGCGGCGATGAAATCGGGCGATAAAAGGCGGGTTTCGACGCTCCGCCTGATCAATTCCGCCATCAAGGACCGTGATATCCTGAACCGGACGGCCGGGCCTGACGCGGGCGTCAATGATCCGCAGATCGTCGAGGTCATGGCCAAGATGGTGAAAACGCGCCAGGAGAGTCTGGAAATCTACGAGAAGGCCGGGCGCGACGAGCTCGCCACCCAGGAGCGCGAAGAGATCGCGATCATCCAGAGCTATATGCCGACACAGCTGTCCGACGACGAGGTAAAGGCGGCGATCGCCCAGGTCATCAAGGACACCGGCGCCAGCTCGATCAAGGACATGGGCAAGGTGATGGGCGCGCTCAAGGCGCAGTATTCGGGCCAGATCGATTTCGGCAAGGCCGGCGGCGTGATCAAGGGGTTGCTGGGGAGCTGAGTTCTCTCAGCCGCTGAGCGCACTGTCGGCAAGATCTGCTTCCTCCCGCTTTTGCTCGTGGAAGGGCTACGCAATCAACAGAAGTTTGCCGGTGGCCTGCCTTCGGTCGATTTGATCGTGTGCCTCGCGCACCCTATCGAGTGGAAAGCGCCCTCCGATGACGGTCTTGAGCTTCCCCGTCGACGCCAGGGTGAGGAGTTCGCCCAGATCCGCCTTGAGATTGTCGGGGGTGACGAGAGGCACGAGCGACAACCCCAGCAGGGACTGATTGCGGTTCACCATTTCGTCGAGGTGCGTCCGGTCGGCTTCGAGCCTGCCCAGCGCGCCGAAGACGAGGGTTCCCTCGGGCGCGAGAGCGTCGAGACACCCCTTCGTAAAAGGCCCGCCGACGAAATCATAGATGATGTCGACGCCGGTTCCGTCAGTCGCCGCGCGGACTGCCGCCGGCCACGCGGTATCCATGTAGTTGACGAGGATGTCAGCGCCAAGCGACTGCGCCAATTGAAGCTTTGCATCCGAACCAGCGGCGGCGACCACAACTCTTGCGCCGGCGCGCTTCAGAAGCTGGACGAGCAGGAGTCCGACGCCGCCCGCGGCGGCCGTGACGAGCGCGGTCCGGCCGCGCGGCTGGCTGCGCCGCACGGCGTGAAGGGCGGTCAGACCCTGCACCATCAATGCGCAGGCCTGCTCGAATGACACCGCGTCGGGAAGCGGAACGGCATATCGGGCGTCGACCGCGACATATTCGGCATAACCGGCCGCGCGACCGGCGGCGAACAGCGGCGCGGCGACGCGATCGCCTGCAGCGGCGGACACGCCTTCGCCGGCATCCTCGACCATGCCGGCGACTTCCACGCCCGGCATCATCGGCAGGTCGGGCGTGACCGCATAGCGATTCCGCCGCATCAGGGCCTCGAAATAATTGATGCCGGCTGCGTGCACCCGGATCAGAACCTCACCCTTTCCCGGCGAAGGTTTCCCGATCTCGATGATGTCGAGAGCGTCGGGTCCGCCGAAACGGCTCAACTGCACGGCCTTCATGAATACCCTCGTGGCTTGATGCTCCTGGCCGCTTGTATCCGCTAGGCGATTTCCTATTCTACGGAACAGTTGCTCCCATACGGACCAGACGGTAACCATGGCTCGACCCTCGAACAGACTGCCCGTCCTGCCCATCGAGCGCGCCCTGAAGGTGATTTCCGGCCGCTGGAAGGCAGTCATTCTCTATCATTTGCTGGACGGACCGAGACGGCTGTCGGAACTGACGCGGCTGCTTCCCGAGATCAGCCAGAAAGTGCTGGTGCAGCAGCTCCGCGACCTCGAAGCACATGGGCTTGTCCATCGCGAGGTGTACCGGCAGATTCCGCCTCGCGTTGAATATTCGGCGACAAGCCTCGGTCTAAGCCTCGAGCCCGTGATGGTTGCGCTGTGCCAGTGGGGTCAGCGTCATGCCGAAGCGCTGAACGAGCATGATCCCGTCAGGGACTGCATCATCAGGCCCGCCCGGCACGGCGTGAGCGCCGCAGACGCTACGCATGAGTGAGACGTTGTTGACACCAACGGCGCCATTCGCTATCCGAACGTCATGACCAAGACCCTGTTCATCACTGGAATGTATTACGCGCCGCTTTATTAGCGGCGGGGTGCTTTGTCGTCCTTCAACCGCTGCTTGGCCAGCGGTTGTGATCCTCCAGACAGCTCTGGCTCGGCAGCCTGCCAGCGGAGTTCTCTGAATGCCTGACCTTCAAGATATTCCCCATCGGCCGCGTCGCCGCCTGTCGCTTGGCCTCATCGGCTTCGGCGCTTTTGGACGTCTGGCCGCTCATCATCTTTCGCCGCACTTCGATCTCAGTGTTTTCGATCGGGCCTTCCCCGGAAGCGCCGGACTGGCCGAGACGGCCGGGTGCCAGGTCGTGGTGATCGCCGTTCCCGTTGCGGGCATGGCTGAGACACTCAAGGCCATCGCCCCGCACGTCAGAGCTGGAGCGCTGGTTCTCGATGTCGGATCGGTGAAGGTCGAACCGGCGCGGCTCATGCGGGAGCTGCTTCCGCCGCATGTCGATATCGTCGCGACGCATCCGCTGTTCGGGCCGCAGAGCGCACGTGACGGCGTACGCGGCCTCAAGATTGCGCTTTGCCGGGTAAGGGGGAAGCGTCATCGGCTCGTAGCGGCTTTCCTTCGGATCGCGCTCGGACTCAAAGTGATCAATACGACGCCTGATGCGCATGATCGGGACGCGGCCCTTTCGCAAGGGTTGACCCACCTGATCGCCAAGGTGCTCGTCAGAATGGAGCCGCTGCCGGATCTGATCACAACGCGCAGCTTCGATCTGCTTTACGAGGCGGTGGAGATGGTGCGCTACGACCCGCCGCAAGTCTTCGACGCGATCGAGCGCCTGAACCCGTATGCCCTGGAGGTGCGGCGTCGCTTCTTCGACCTTGCCTCGGCTCTCGATGCCGAGCTGCATCAGTCCCCCGTCGAACTACGCCATCCGCCTTTAGCGAGGAAAAACGATCACCCTCGCGCCATGAGTGGCGTTTCGGGGAACATCAGCCCGCCACCGGCATGAGCGCAGGTCGCGGCGGCGACCTGCATCGCTTCGGTGAGGCATTGGCGCCAGGTTTCGGCATTGCCCGGCATGCCCTGCCGCAGGATGAAGGCGATCACCGTGGCGAGCGTCGCATCGCCGGCACCCATCGTGTCAACGATCGGTTTCGTTTGCGTGATGATCGGGACCGAAACCGACAGGCCGGATCGGGTGCGGAGGCTCGCGCCTTCACCGCCATGTGTGAGCAGCAGCGTTTCGACGCCGAGGCCGAAGAGGCGGCTGATCGCGGCGTTGCGGTTACCGCCATAGAACAGGGCCGCATCCTCATCGCCGAGCTTCACGAGCGCGGCCTTCGCCATCGCGCGCTCGGCACCGGCGCGATAGGCGGCCATGTCGTGAATGAGGCGGGGGCGGGGATTGGGATCGACGACGGTGAGGCCATTCGCGCGGGAGAGCGCTTCGATCAGATCATCGGTCTGGCGCGCATCGTCGAACGGGAAGGAATTGACGGCGACCGACGCTGCGTCTTCGATCGCGGTCAGCACCTGTTCGGTGAAGGCGATGCGGCGGCGATACATTTCAGGCGTGAACTCATAAGTCGGCTCGCCATTGCGCCGGCGCGAGAAGGCGACGCCGGTGAAATCGACATTGGGCGCGTTGAAGATGCGCACGCTCTCCTGGCGCAAATAGCGCTCGATCAGGAAGCCGTAGCGGTCAAGCCCGAAACGCGTCACGAGGCCCGAGGCGAAGCCGAGGCGTGCCAGGCCGACGGCGAGATTGAGCGCGGCGCCGCCGGGCAGATCGTCGACATGGCCGGGCGCCAGCTCGACCGCATCGATGATGCCGTCGCCGATGCTGATTGTAGTCGGTGTATCCGTCATTTCCGTTCTCTCGCTTGCGTCCCGCAGATGCAGGGCTGTCCGGGAAAAGTTATGAGATGTCGGAGAAAGCAGCGCAAAAAATAGGAGCAAATCTTCGATGGATGAGGCGCAGAACTTCGTCCAGACTTTCCCCTTCTCCCGCCTGCGGGAGAAGGTGCCCGACAGGGCGGATGAGGGTGTCGGTCCGTCTGGCGGCAGCACTTCAGGAGAACCCTAACAAGCTTAGGGACTGCCCACACCTGCGGCTTTACATGGGCTGAGAGAACACCCTCATCCGGCCTTCGGCCACCTTCTCCCGCAGGCGGGAGAAGGGGAAACCAGGCGAAGCCGTGCATAGTTCGATGCATTCCCCAAACAGCCCCGCGCAAGCGGGAGAGGGGGGAATGAGGGGACGTGGCGCCGATTCCCTTCACTGCAGATTCGTATGACGATGCTGCATGATCTTGTGCGCATCCGGCAGGTCGCGGGCAAGAGCGAGAATGACGCCGTCGAGCAACAGGAGACAGGACTGCTCGAAAAGACTGCCGCCGAACTGCTCGGTCGTCGCGACCGGAACCGGCAGCACGATATCGGCGATGCCGGCAAGCGTGGCTTTGGGCTTGTGGGTCAGCGTCACGACCTTGGCACCCTCCTGTCTGGCGATGCGGGCGAAGCCGACGCTGACCGGGGTTTCGCCGGAGCCCGAGATGACGAGCAGCGCATCACCGGTGCGGATCGACGGCGCCGAGACTTCGCCGACGAAATGCACGGTGCGACCAATATGCATGAAGCGCATCGCCGCCATCTGGGCGACGAGGCCGGAGCGACCCTGGCCGGAAAAGAACCAGCGCTGCTTCGGATCAGCGAAAGCACTAACGACCTTGGCGAAGGCTTCGGCGTCGAGGCGGGAGAATAGCTCCGCTATTTCCTGTCCCACGGCCAGCCACGGCCGGGTTCGGGCAGTCTGTCGCGGATCCATTGTGATACCTCTTTCGGATTAGCGGCCTCGGTGATGGCGCTGCCGACGACGACGATCTCAGGACCGACAGCGATCACCTGGTCGAGCGTCTTCGGCCCGATGCCGCCGGCGAGCGAAACGCGGAAACCCTTGGCGTGCATCTGCCGCACCGCATCGATATGCGATGTCGATGTATTGCCGGCGAGGCGCGCATCGGTGGGGGAATGGACGGCGACATAGCCGAAGCTCTCCGGGAAGGTCGCGTTCGCGGGGAGAAGCTCGGCCTTGCCGGATTCGGTGATGGTGTCGACGATGATGGTGGCGCCGAAATGTTTGGCGCGTTTGCCGAGTGTCTCATGGGTGGCGCTGGAGGCGCAGGACAGCACCGTCATGAAGGCTGCGCCGGCGCCGAAGACCATGTCGGCTTCGAGCTGTCCGGCATCGACGGTCTTGGTGTCGGCAAGCACCATCACGTCCGGGCACAGCTCGCGCGCGGTGGTGATGGCGGAGACGCCGAAACGCTTCAGAAGCGGTGTGCCGATCTCGACGATATCGGCATAGGGCTTGACCAAAGAGAGGAGGGCTAGATGTTCAGGCTTGTCGAAAGCGATCTGCAGAAGCACGTGTTTTCCTAGCTTTTCTGATCAAAACTCCTCACCCTGAGGTGCCCGCCGTAGGCGGGCCTCGAAGGGTGGTAAGCGGCAAGACCTCTGTACCTGGATCATGCTTCGAGGCTCGCTTCGCTCGCACCTCAGCATGAGGGGAAAGATAGTGGTTAGCTTAAGGCGCGCCGGCGCCTATCTTCAAGGAAATTTCGGACCGCCGGATCGGATTCCAGTCCGATGGCGCGCAAATAGGCTTCATTGGCGGCCGCCTTGTCGGAGAGACGCGCCTGAAGATCGGCGCGCGCCGCCCAATAGGGCTGGTAGTCGGCGAGGCGTTTATCCTCGGCGATGGCGTCGAGCGCGGCAAGGCCTGCGGGCGCGCCCCGCAGCTCGGCGATGACGACGGCGCGGTTGAGCGCCACCACCGGCGAGCGGGTGAGGTCAAAGAGCCGGTCATAGAGCCGCTCGAGCGCCGTCCAATCGGCGCGGCCGGTACGCCGGCGGATCGCATGCGCCGACTGGATCGCGGCTTCGAGCTGATAGCGCCCGATGCACCGATGGCGGCTCGCTTCGTGCAGGAGGCCGTCGGCTTCCTCGATCAAGGGCGCCTGCCAGCGGGCTGGATCCTGTTCCATCAAAGGCACGAAGTGGCCGGCTTCGTCGCGGCGCGCGAGGCGGCGCGCATCGAGATGGAGCAGCAGTGCGAGCAGACCCAGCGCTTCGGGCTCCTTCGGTAACAGCTCGACGATGAGACGCGCCAGCCAGATCGCTTCATCGGCGAGGCCTTTGCGCTGGACGTCGACGCCCAGAGGATCGGCCCATCCGGCACTGAAGGCGGCATAGACAGCGGCGAGTACCGCGTCGAGGCGTTCCGGCAGCTCATCGCGATCAGGGAGGCGGAATGGAATGCCGGCATCCCTGATCTTGGCCTTGGCGCGCACCAGGCGCTGGCTCATGGTGACGGGCGACACGAGAAAGGCCTGGGCGATGGTTGCCGCGTCGAAGCCCAACACAGTCTGCAGGATGAGCGGCGCCCGCATCCGCACATCGATGGCGGGATGGGCGCAAGCGAACATCAGGCTCAGGCGTTCATCGGGTATGTCGCGCGGCTTGTCGTCCAATTCCTCGGCGAGCAGGAGCAGATGATCCCTGCCGCGCTCAGCGGTAAGGACACGGCGATTGTGATCGACGAGCTGGCGCCTGGCGACGGTCAGAAGCCAGGCCTCCGGACTTTCCGGAACGCCGCTTTTCGGCCAGCGGTTCAGCGCTTCGAGAAAGGCTTGCGCGAGGGCATCCTCGGCTTTCGCGACATCACGCGTGCGGGCGGAGAGATAGGCGACCAGCTTGCCGTAGCTCGCCCGGGCGACATGCGCGACAGCGGCGGGCGGCAGGCTGGCCGGTTCCATCATGCGGGCTTCGGCATCATCCAGAGCGGGCGGACCTCGACACTGCCCTGTGTGGCGCCGGGACAGCGCGCCGCCCATTGCAGGGCTGAATCGAGATCGGGCACATCGATGATGAAGAAGCCTCCCAACTGCTCCTTGGAGTCGGCGTAAGGACCGTCGAGCACCGTCGTCTCGCCATTCACCTGGCGCACCGTCGAGGCGGTCTCGACCGGCTGCAGGCGATCGCCGCCGGCCAGCACGCCGGCGCCGATCAATGCCTGGGTATAGGCGATATAGGGGGCGGACATGTCATTGTCCGTCCGCTTGAAGCGGCTTTCGTCACGATAGAGCAAGAGCATGTATTTCATGGTTCGTCTCCCGGCGATCCTGATTGATCGCTGAACCATAGTCGTTTGGACTGGGGCGTGATCGACAAAGGCCCGAAAAAATTTAACCCCTCTCTCCCGGCGAGAGAGAGGGGATTATGTGAATCACACGATGGTGGTCGTGACCTGGACATTGCCCTTGGTGGCGTGGCTGTAGGGGCACACGACATGGGCTTTCTTGACGAGGTCTTCGGCCTTGGCCTTGTCGACGCCCGGCAGGCTCACTTCGAGCGCCACCACGAGGCCGAAGCCCTGCTTGTCGTCGCGTTCGCCGATGCCGACATTGGCGGAGACTTTCGCATCGTCGGTGATCTTCACCTTCTCCTTGCCGGCGACAAATTTGAGCGCGCCCAGATAGCAGGCGGAATAACCGACCGAAAAAAGCTGCTCGGGGTTGGTGCCGGTGCCGGAGCCGCCCATTTCCTTAGGCAGCGTCAGCTTGACGTCGATCTTGCCGTCATCGGTGCGGCCTTGTCCGTCGCGACCACCGGTTGCGCTGCCATGTGCGGTGTAAAGTGCTTTCATCACAAGTCTCCTTCGATATTGGGGGGCGACTATCTCATGCCGTCCGCCGGCTCGCAATCGCCACGCCGAGTGCGGCGATGCCCATGCCGATCCAGGCGATGACCGGCATCGCTTCGCCGAGGATCGGCCACGCCATCAAGGTCGCGACCGGCGGCACGAGATAGAAGAGAGACGAGACGCGCGAAACCTCGCCGGCGCGGATCATGGCGAGCAGCAAGGTCATCGAGATCACCGAATTGCCGATCACCAGATAGGCAAGAGCGGCCATGAATTCGGGCGACGACCAGTCGACGTTCAGCGTCTCGGTGGCGAGCGCCAAGGGCAAGGTGCTGGCGAGGCCCGCCGTATATTGCACCATGTTCGAGACGATCGGATGATGACTCATGCCGAAGCGTTTTTCCCATAATGTGCCGCCGGTGATGCCGAGAAGGGCGCCGATCGAGCACAGAATGCCGAAGATGCTCTCCGATTTGACGGCCGACTGTCCGAGGATGACGGTGGCGGCGCCGGCAAGACCCAGAACGAGGCCCAGCCAGCGCAAGGCGCTGACACGCTCGCGCGCGAAATAGGGCGCGACCAGTCCGACCAGGATCGGCTGCAGGCAAACGATGATGGCGACGGTGCCGGCGGAGGCTCCGGCATTGAATGCGAGATAGCAGAGGCCGAAATAAATGCCCTGGATCAGGAAGCCGACGAAAGCGATATGGAACCATTGCGCAGGTCTGGTCGGCCAGGCGGGCCTCATCGCGATGGCGAAGGGCGCCAGGATGATGAGCACCACGGCGTAACGCAAAGCGAGGAAGGTCAGAGGCTCGGCATGCCTGATGCCGAGCTTGGCGATGCTGTAGCCGCCCGACCACAAGACGAGAAAGATGGCGGGTGCCAGCAACAGCCAGAGCGGGCGGCCCGGCGCCGGCGATGTGTCATTCATGCGGAGCGTACCGCGAGATAGTCGGCATAGACGCCGTTGGAATATTCCGCCGAGACGAGCTCGAAGCCGGCCTGCTTGATGAGGCCTTCCATGATCCAGCCATAGGTCGAGTGCTCATCGCGGATGTGGCAGGCGACGGTGGCGCGGTCATAGCCGGTATTGGCGATCATCCAGTCGATCCAGCCTTCCGCGGTGCCGGGTAATTCGGCCGACGTACAGGAGAAGACGACGTCGCGGATGAAGAGCTTGCCACCGGGCTTCAAGGCTTGAGCGAGGCGGTCGAGGGCGACGCCTTTCCATTGGTCGGGCAAATGGTGCAGCGCGAATTTAGTGGTGATCAGATCGAGACCGGTGAGGGGAAGCTCAAGTGAGAGAAAGCCCGCATGCTGCGGGATGACATTGGCGAAGCCCTTTGCCTCGACGCGGCGGCGCGTGGTGGCGAGCATGGGAAGCGACACATCCACGGCATGAACCTCACGGCACAAAGCGGCGGCGCTGCAAGCGAGAATTCCGGTGCCGCAGCCGATATCGGCCATGATGTCGGAAGAGCGCAGCCTGAGCTTCTTCAGAAGCGTCAGGTCCTCGCCGGTATCCGCCTGGCGCTCGTCATAGGTCGCGACCTCGGCCGCATCGGCGAAGTCGGTGCCGACCTGCTTCAGATCATCGTAGTACCAATCGGGTCTTTGCATGCGCCATGGTCGCAGAGCCGGGTGCCGCGAGCCAGAGCAGGCAGCGGGCGGATAGCATGCGCCCGCCGCATGGGTCGGTGCGAAGCGACGTCGTTGGGATTACGCATCTTCTCCTTCCCCCTTGCGGGGAAGGTGGCTCCCACGGCCTTGGGCCGTGGGAGTCGGGTGCTCTGGAAATTACGAATAGAAAAAATCTGCAGCACCACCCGACCCCCACCCCCGCCCTTCGGGCGTACCCTTGTATCTGTAGTTTGATGTCGACTCCTGTTGCAGGATCGACGTCGCGAGGGATCTGGCGGCCGCCAGATCCCTCG
>SCPD01000011.1 GCA_005502925.1 Rhizobiales bacterium Y(2018)
TGTGGCCGGAGGGTAGACGGGCGACATCGCCAAGCGAGGGATCTGGCGGCCGCCAGATCCCTCGCTACGTCGATCCTGCAACAGGAGTCGACATCAAACTACAGATACAAGGGAACACCCATGGCCAAAGTTACGGGGATAGGCGGTCTGTTCTTCCGGGCCAGTAATCCGGCGGCGCTGGCCGCCTGGTATGAAACGCATCTGGGAATCGGCAATATCCAGACCAATGTCTGGCACCAGGAGGCCGGCACCACGATCTTCGGGCCCTTTGCCGCCGACACGGATTATTTCGGCCGCCCGGAGCAGCAATGGATGGTCAATTTCCGCGTCGATGATCTCGATGCCATGATGGCGAAGCTGAAGACCGCCGGTATCGCCGTCGAAACGCGCGCCGAATGGGATTCTGAAGTTGGTCGCTTCTGCCGCATCCATGATCCGGAAGGCAATCCTATCGAACTATGGGAGCCGGCCGGCCCGGCCAAATAAACACACCGTTCGTTTTCGTTGCAGGATAGAATTCTCAATAACCATTAGTATTCCTCGAAGTATGTAGCGAAAGCGCAACACTTTGGAGGGAATCGCGTGTTGCCAGCGGAAAACAACTGGCTTGTCAGCCTCGGCATCCGCTAACCTTACCAGAAGTAGATTCTGGGAGGGTCGGATGGCGCGTCGCAATGGGCTGGCACTGAACCGGCATACCCGGATCACTCTATTGTCCTGCACGGCGCTCGTATCGACGGCGCTTTTCGGCGGCGCGACAAGCGCCCTGACGGTCGACAATACCACCCCCTGCGTGCTGTCTGTCACAGACTGTATCCCCATTAACATTTCAGGGGACTTCATCGACCTGTCGAATACGGCGCCCCTCAGCACGCTGGGTTTCGCCGGCGGCATCGTGACCAGCACGGATGGCGCCGGCAACTTCATCCTGATCGACAACAGCGGCAGTATCACGTCCAGCGCCAACGGGATTCTGGCCGCGACCTCCGGCACAACTGCGCTGCCGGCTGGCAATGGCGGTAATGGCGCCGGCAATGTCGGGACACCTGGCACACCCGGGCTAAATGGCGATGATCCCGAAGAAGCAGGCGGCGACGGGACGGCGGGCGGCAATGCCACCGGCGGCCTAGGCGGCTCGGGCGACGGGGCATCCGGCGGCGATGCCGGAAACATCACCATCAACAATACAGGGGCGATCACGACCGGTCCGGGCGGATTCTTTACCGCTGGCATCGGCGCGACCTCTACTGGCGCCGCGCGCCAAGGCGGGAATGGCGGCCTGGGCGGCACCGGCGGCGGGGGCAATGGCGGCAATGGTGGCATGGGCGCCTCCAACATCCTCGCCACCGCGGGCGGCGCCGGCGGGACGGGTGGCTTGGGCGGCACGGGCACAGGCGGTGCCGGGGGTGCCGGCGGCAGCGGAACCGGCGGCGCGAGCGGGAACATTACCATCACCAACAGCCGCGCCATCGATGCGCAGGGTCTTGGCGGCAACGCGATCGGCGCAGTGGCCCTTGGCGCAAAGGGCCTCGGCGGCAACGCGAATAATGGCGGCGCGGGTACAGGCGGAGGCGGCGGCGAGGGTGGCGATGGCGGCCATGCCGGTATCGGCGAATTCTTGAATGGTGGCGCGGGCGGTGCAGCCGGCGCCGCCGGCGACGGGATCGGTGGCCAGGGCGGTGACGGCGGCATGGCGACCGGCGGATCCGCCGGCGCGATCCGGGTCGAAAACTCCGGTGCCCTCACAGCGTCGGCGAACAGCGGCAGCGCTATTGCGGTTCGCGCTGCTGGTGGCGATGCCTCGGATTTCGTCTTTTTCCCCATGCCTTCGCAGATAGGCGGAGGAATCGGCGGCGCCGGTGGAGCAGCCATTGGCGGAACCGGACTGAGCGGTGGCGACGGCGGAGACGGCGGGACCGGGCTCAATACCGGGAATGGCGGCCAAGGCGGCGCGGGCGGGACCGGAGGTAATGCTGTTGGCGGCGCGGCCGGCCGCGGCGGGGCCGCCGTCGGCGGCTCGACCGGGGCGATCACGATCGACAACAGTGGCGCGATCACCACCAATGGCGGAATGTTAGCCCCCGCGAACGGCATCATTGCCGGCGCGACGGCAGGCGCCGCGACGGGTGGCGCCGGCAGTGGCGGCGGCCAGGCCAATGGCGGCCAGGGCGGCTCCGGCGGTAGCGCCGGAGCGGGCGCCGATACGCTGAGCGGCACGGGCGGCAACAGCGGCGTTGCCGGCGCGGGCGGCGCCGGCGGGTCGGCAACCGGGGGCGCTGCGGGCCAAGGCGGCGACGCGACCGGCGGATCCACCGGTGCGATCACCGTGAACAACAGCGGCGATATCACCACGACTGGACTCTCATTCTTCCCCGGTGGGAATTTCACGACGGCCATTGTCGTTTCGGCGACGAGCGGTGGCGCCTCAAGCGGCGCCGGCGGATCCGGCAGCTTCGCCTTTGGCGGCGAAGGTGGCCCGGGGGGCGGCAGCATCACAGGCGTCACAGGCGGTGATGGATCCATCGGCGGTTTGGGCAGTACCGGCGGCGCCGGCGGCGCCGGCGGCTCGGCCCTTGGCGGCACCGGCGGCGATGCCGGCACTGCGATTGCCGGAACGGTCGGCCAGATCACCGTCAGCAACAGCGCGGTCATTACTTCAACCAGCAACGGCATCAACCTCGCGGCTTTGGGCGGCACGGCTCTGGGCGGCGGTGGTGGAATTGGCGGCAACGGCCAAGGCGGCGCCGGCGGAACGGGTGGCTTTGGCGGCACCGGCGGCGTGTCCAGCTTCGGCAATGGCGGCGCGGGCGGCAACAGCGGCGATGGCGGCCAGGGCGGCGACGGTGCGGGCGGCGCGGGCGGCGGTGGCGGAAATGCAACGGGTGGAAGCGTCGTTGGCGTCACGCTCGCCAATGACGGCGACATCAATGTGAACGGCCTCGGCGCATCGGCGATCAATCTGAGCGTGTTTGGTGGTAACGGCTCCGCCGGCCAGGGCGCCAATGGCGGTCTCGGCACCGGCGGCGGCGGCGGCGGCGCGCAGGATGCGGGCTTTGGCGGATCGGGATTGGCGGCTGGCGGAGCTGGCGGCACCGGTGGTGCCGGCGGCAATGGCGGCAACGGCACCGGCGGCTTGGGCGGCGCCAGCGGCAACGGCATCGGCGGCTCGGTCGGCCCCATTCAGATCACGAACACCGCAGACATCACGACATCGCCGACAAGTGTCCACGGCATTGTCTTTGCGGTGGCGGCCGGCGTGGGCAGCAGCGCCTCCGGCGGCACCGGCGCCAATGGGACAGCCGGCATTGGCAATATGGGTGCCGGCGGCGGCAACGGCGGCGGTAGCGGCTTCAGCAGCAGTGGCAGGGCAGGTGGCGACGGGGGTGTCGGCGGCAATGCCACCGGCGGCGCCGGCGGGTTGGGCGGCAACGGCCGTTCCGGCACGGTCGGAAGCATCACCATTGCCAATGAGGGAACTATCGCCGCGGCCGGCCTGGGTGGCAATGGCATCGCTGTCGGCGCCAGCGCCGCGGCAGCGCGGGGCGGAACGGGCGGTAGCGGCGGCCAGGGCCTCGGTTCGACAGGCGGCGGTCAAGGTGGCGCGGGCGGCACCAGTCTGGGTTTCAGCGGCGGCGGCGGTGGCGGACAGGGCGGCGACAGCCTCGGCGCGACCGGTGGCGCTGGCGGCGCCGGCGGGAATGGTGTGGGCGGCGGCATCGGCCAGATCATGGTCAACAACAGCGGGACCATCACCGTCACGGATAATGCCGTAGCGGCGATCAACATTCTCACGCAAAGCTTCTTCCCTCCCTTGGGCGGCGACCCGGATGCGGTTGGCGGCGATGGCGGAGAGGGCGGCGGCGCCTTCAGCGGTAACGGCGGATTGGGTGGCATCGCCGGCGCGGCCGGTGCCAGGGGCGATGGCGGCAGCGGCGGGACAGGCGGCAGTGCCGGCACAGCCTCGGCCGGCGCCGGCGGCAAGGGCGGCGATGCGATTGCCGGCTCGGTGGGAACCATTCTTGTCGAGAACAGCGGCGACATCGACGTGCAGACGGCGACGGCCTCGGCGGTGATCGTCAGTACGACAGGCCAGAATGCGCGCGCCGGCGCGGGCGGCAGTGGCGGCACGGCAGGAAGTGCGTTCGACGGTGCCGGCGGCAATGGCAATGACGGGAATATCGCCGGGACGGGCGGTGATGGCGGCGCCGCCGGTAGCGGCGGCGCCGGCGCCCGCGGTGAAGGTGGCGCTGGCGGAGATGGCGGCACTGCGGTCGCCTCCGGCAGCATCGTCACGGTGACCAACGGCAAACGAATGGAATCCTTGGCCACCACCATCGTCATCGGATCGATAGGTGGGGACGCACTCGGCGGGAATGGTGGCAATGGCACTTCAGGGCAAGGCGGCATCGGCGGTAACGGCGGAAGCGGGGGCGCGAGCGGCGGCATTGCATCCAGCGGCGGCGCCGCCGGAGCAGCGGGTGGCGGTGGTAACGCGACCGGCGGGGATGCTGGCAATGGCGGCGCCGCAACCGGCGGCTCCGTCGTGGCGAATGTCGGCAACACCGGCGATATTCTCAGTGAAACGAGCGCCATAGCGATCAAGGTGCGGGGCGGCAACGCCACCGGCGGCAATGGTGGAAATGGCGGCAGTGCGACAGGCGGCAATGGCGGCAATGGTGGAAATGCCGGCGGCGGCGGCCTGACCATAGACGGCGCCAATGGCGGCGAGGGCGGCGACGCAACGGCACGCGCCGGCGGCAATGGCGGTACCGGCACCGGCGGCAACGCCATCGTCAATATCTCCAATAGCGGCAATATCGTCAGCGAAACCGCGAGCGCCATCGTCATCGCCGCGACGGGCGGCGACGGCACCGGCGGCCTCGCCGGCACCGGCGGCAGCGCGACCGGCGGCAATGGCGGCGCCGGCGGGACGGGCGCCGGCGTGATCGCCGGCGCCACCGGCTCAGGCGGCAATGGCGGCGACGCCTATGGCCGCAATGGCGGTATCGGCGGCAGCGGCACCGGCGGCAATGCGCTGGTCACCGTCGTCAACACCGGTCAGATTACCGCCGAGATCGACGGCATCGACATAACGACCAGGACCGGCGCCGGCGCCGGACAGCTGGGCGGCGCCGCCGGAACGGGCACCGGCGGCGGGGCGGGTGGAGTCGGCGGATTCGTCGGTGCTTCCATCGGCGGCGTGGCCGGCGTGAGCGGTTCAGGAACGGACGGCACAGGCTTGATCCTGGTTCAGAACGGTGGCAGCGTGCTCGCCGGCAACAACGCCGTGACGGCCCTGGCGCAAGGCGACAACAGCGCGATCCGCCTCGAGAATGCGGGTCTCCTGGATGGTGAGGCGCGCGGCGTCCTGCTCACGACGACAGGTCTCACCGCCGACGGCGCCGACATCGACATCATCAATAGCGGGCTGATCACCTCGACGAGTTTGAGCATGCTTGCCATCGACGCCAACGGCGCCTCGACCGAAATCAGCAATACCGGCCGGGTGCTCGGCGCCATCGACCTTACCGACGAGGACGATACGTTCGACAATCTCGCCGGCGGGCTCTTCGATGCGCGCGGTATCTCGGATTTCCGGGGCGCCAACAACGACATCGTCAACAATGCCGGCACGGTCCGTGCCGCAGACGACGCCACCAGCGACGAGGTCGTCAGCTTCATCAATCTCGAGCACTTCAACAATTCGGGATGGATAACGCTGATCGACGGCAAGGAAGGCGACACCTTCACGATGGCGGGTGGTGTCGGTCCGGCGGCCCTCGACTATGTGAGCATGGGCGGGCGCCTCGCGGTCGACGCGTTCCTGACGGCGCCCGGTCCGGCGGCCAAATCGGACCTCCTCGTTATCACCGGAAATTCGAGCGGAACGACACAAGTCGCCGTCAATCTCACCAATCCGATCGGCAGCGCGCCGAACAGCGACGGCATCGCCGTCGCGCGGGTGACCGGCAACACCGCTGACGGCGATTTTGACGTCGAGGGCGGCATCCTCAATGCCGGCTTCTTCGCCTGGGATATGCGTCTCGACGGCGACGGCGAAACCCATGAGCTGTTCACCTCGGGCCTCGGCGCCGGTTCCTATGAGTTCGCCGCCGGCGTCACCGGCGGTCAGGACATCTGGCATCAGACGGCCGGCACGTTGTTGCAGCGCCAAGCGGATCTGCGCCCGACGCTCGCAGGGACACAGGTGACGCCGGTCGCCGATTTCAGCGAACCGGTCGAGCCGACGCCGATCGCGAATGTGACGCCCGGCTTCTGGGTCAAGGGTGTCGGCGGCTATCTCGAGCGCGATGCGAGCGAGGGCGAAGTCGAGCTCGATCGCAAGCAGACGATCTTCGGCCTCCTTGCCGGCTTTGATTTCGGCACCGAAAATCTCACCGAGCAGGGCGACGTGCTGATGTTCGGCCTGCTCGGTGGCTATCTCACCTCCGATCTCGATTTCAAGTCGACCAACACCGAATGGAAATATGAAGGCCCGACGGTTGGCGCTTATGCGACCTATCTGAACGACGCTTTCTATGCCGATCTGCTGGTGAAAGCCGATTTCCTCAATGTCGACATCGATGCCGACGATCTCGCTCCCGATGCGGATGAGGCCGATACGGACATGTTCAATATCGGCGGCCGGATCGATACCGGCTACAAGGTCGCCTTCGACAGCGGCATGTTCGTCGAGCCGCAGGCGTCACTGGCGATCCTGCATACGGAAACCGATGATGTCGACGATATCTTCGGCGGCTCGGTCGACCTCGACGACGCGCTCAGCGTGCGCGGCAGATTGGGCCTGAGGCTCGGTGTCGATCATGTGGCGTCGAACCAGGTGGTTTATTCGTCCGACATCGTCGCGAGCGTCTGGCAGGAGTTCAACGGCGACAACGACGTCACCATCTTCGCCCCGCTGACCCCCGCCATCGGCGTTTCGGACGATCCGGGCGCGACCATCGGCGACCTGTCCCTGGGCTTCAGCGTGCAGGCGCCCGACGGCTGGTCGGGCTTCCTGCGCGGCAACTACCAGTTCGCCGAGGACTATGACGCGCTGAGCGCCAATGCCGGTGTCAGAATGGCCTGGTAGAGGCGCGCCGCCGGGGAAGAGCAACGGGAGAACCAGGCGTTGCGTCAAAACGCCAGGTCTTCCGCTCCTGGCT
This sequence comes from Rhizobiales bacterium Y(2018), assembly GCA_005502925.1. Classification (GTDB taxonomy): domain Bacteria; phylum Pseudomonadota; class Alphaproteobacteria; order Rhizobiales; family Aestuariivirgaceae; genus Taklimakanibacter. The sequence goes on from SCPD01000011.1 coordinate 7,167, forward strand.
CTTTGTTGAAGTTGCTCAGTATCCACTCCTTCACGGTGCGGGTCGCGATATTCCGGCTCGGCTTGTTGCGCTCGATCAGATAGAAGGAGCGGCCCGACTTCTTGCGCTCCCGGAAGGGTTGGACCAGGATTCCGCGATCGAGATAATAGCGGCAGGTCATGTCGTCGCCCATCGCCACGCCGAAGCCATGGGCAGCCATTTCGATCGTCGTGAAGTCATTGCCCATGTAATGTTTGATGCGCGGCATGTCGTTGATCCTGACACCGGAGAACCAGGTCTCCCAGTCGACATCCTCATGCGCGTAGAGAAGCGGTACATTGCGCAGGTCACTCGGGGAGGAGAGTCCGGCGGCGACCTGCGGACTGCAGACCGGAAAGAGCTCGATCTCCTTGAGGAGGGTGGTGCGGTGGTTCTTCCAAACGCCGTTGCCATAACGTATGCAAAGGTCGACATCGGAGCCGATCACCGCTTTCCATTCGATCGATGAGCGCAGACCGATGCGCAATTCGGGATGGGCGGATAGAAACGGCGTTATCGCCTTGATCAGCCACAGCGCCGTCATGGCGGGCGGGCAGCTCACCACCACCTCGCCACGGATTTCGGGCGAGTTGAGATTGGTTACCGCATCTGCGATCAGGTCGAAGCCTTCCCCCAAAAGATTCATGGTGCGCAAGCCCGAGGGCGTGAGCGAGAAGCGGTTGCCGCGGCGCACCAGCAGCGCCGTGCCGGTGAAGGTCTCGAGCGCTTTGATCTGATGGCTGACCGCGCTTTGCGTCACGCCGAGCTCCTCGGCGGCACGGGTGATCGAGCCTTGCCGCGCCGTCGCCTCGAAGGCACGCAGCGAATTCAACGGGGGAAGGCGGCGATGGGCTCTCTGCATGAATTTCTCTCAGGCTCGTCCTTGCGAAATTCTCGCTTGTGCCTGGTCTTTTGTCGAGGCCATAAATGACCGCACCATCCGCTGGGGCAGGAAAAATCATAGATTTTTCATGTATTTCCAGGAAGCCGCAGGGCCGGATCAATTCCCGGGCATGAGAGGAAACGCACGAATTGCGAATTCTGCTGATCAATCCCAACAGCAATCGTGACTTCACGCAGGCGATGGCGCGCAGCGTCGCTCCTCTCCAGGCCCAAGGCGCCTATCGGGTCGATTGTACAACCCTGGAAGGCACACCGCTCGGCATCGAGACACAGAGGGACGTCGACAGTGTCATCGAACCGCTCTGCCGCCTGGTGGCGGAGGAGGACGCCCGAACCGACGCTTTCGTCATCGGCTGCTTCGCCGATACCGGGCTTTACTCCGCCCGCGAGGTCACTACCAAGCCGGTGATCGGCATATGCGAGGCGGGACTGGCAACAGCCCTCAATCTCGGCGAGCGCTTCGGCGTGATTTCGACGGCGACGGCAACCCGCAACGCCGATCTGCGGCTGGCGCGTTCCTACGGCCTGCTCGAGCGCTGCGTCGGCTTTGAGCCGATCGATATGCCGGTCGCCGAAATCGCCACGGCCCCCGTGGCCCGTGATCGTCTCCTGGGCGCAGGCGCCCGGCTCAAGGAGAGCGGAGCCGAAGCGCTGGTTCTAGGCTGCGCCGGCATGGCGCCTTACCGGTCGCTCTTGCGCGAGGAACTGCGCATACCTGTCGTCGATCCATGCATCAGCGCCGTGGCCATGGCGATCGGCATCGTGTCGCTGAGGCACGGGTAAGTGCGATGACGCGTCTGAGCGAGACATTGCTGTCCGGCTATGATCGTTCGCTCGATCTGGACGGCTTTTCCGGCAGCCGCCTCGCTGAGCGGCTTTCGGTGATTTCCGAGATCGGTCTGACGGCGGAAGGCGGCTCCAACCGCCCTGGCTATTCAAAGGCCGAGCAGAAAGCCAAGGACCTGGTCTGCGGCTGGATGCGCGAAGCGGGCCTCGCCGTGCGCCAGGACGGCGCCGGCAACTGCTTCGGGCGCCTCGCCGGCGGCCAAGATCATCTACCCGTCATCCTGTGCGGCTCGCATATCGACACGGTGCCGAATGGCGGCCATTTCGACGGGGTGCTGGGCGTGCTGCTGGCGCTCGAAACCGTCGAAATGTGGAGGGCGACCGGTTTCACTCCGCAGCGGCCCTATGAGATCGGCATCTTCTCCGAGGAGGAGGGCAGCAGCTTCAATGCCGGCCTGATCGGCAGCAGCGCGGTGATCGGGGCGCCGGTCATCGGAGAACTGGACAAGATCGTCGATCACGAGGGGCGCTCCTTCGCCGCCGCGGTCGCCGAGGTCGGACTGTCGCTCGCGGGCTTTCCGGCGGCGCGGCGCGATCTCTCAGAAATCGCGGCCTTTGTGGAAGTGCATATCGAGCAGGGGCTCGTCCTCGAGGCACACGGGCTCCCGGTCGGCATCGTCAATGGCATCTGCGGCATTGTCGGGCTCGAAATGACGGTGACCGGAATTCCCGGCCATGCCGGCACCACGCCCATGGGCTACCGGCGCGACGCGCTGGTCGCCGCGAGCCGCATGGTCGCCGCAATCAGCGAGCTGCCGAAGCAGGTAAGCGACACCGCCGTCGCGACGGTCGGACAGTTGCGGGTCTTTCCCAATGGCAGCAATGTCATTCCGGGCAAGGTGCGCTTCAGCCTCGACATTCGCGACGTCGCCGACGAACCGCTGGAACGGCTGGTCTCGCGGATCGTTCAGACCGCCACCGGCATCGCCGAGGCGGCCAATGTGGAACACACCTGGACCAGAACCTTTACCGAGCCGGCGGTTGCCGTCGATGAGCGGTTGAAGACCCGGCAGGCCGATGCCCTGCGCGAGATCAATCTCGCGGCTTTCGAGCTGCCGAGCGGCGCCGGACATGATGCCATGATCATCGGCGCACATGTGCCGATGGCGATGTTCTTCGTACGCAGCAAGGACGGCATCAGCCACAACCCGTGCGAATTCTCCACGCTGGCCGATTGCGCCACCTCAGCGCGCGCTTTGGCGCGCTTCCTTGCCAAACTCGTATCCGATACCGCCGACTGAACTTGGAGGTGAATTGATGTTCGATCTGGTTGTCAAACGTGCCCATATTGTCGGCGAATCCCACGTCGCCTACGCCAATCTCTATGTGAAGGACGGCCGCTTCGCCGCGATCAGCTCGGAAGAGCTCGCCGCGCGTCAAAGCGTCGACGCCGACGGCCGCATCGTTTTTCCAGGCGCGGTTGATCCGCATGTGCATTTCAACGATCCCGGCCTCACCGATGGCGAGGACTTCAACACCGGCTCGATGGCCGCCGTGGCCGGCGGCATCACCAGCGTCTTCGAAATGCCGTTGACCGATCCACTGACGCAGGACAAGCCGTCCTTCCTCCTCAAGAAGTCCGAGGCCGCCAGGAAGTCGGTCGCCGATTTCGGACTCTATCTGGCGTTGACGCCCGACAATTCGTCGCGCGTCGGCGAATTGATGGCGCTCGAGCCGGTCGGCTTCAAGGCCTTCATGTCCTATTCGCCGGAAATTCCCATGGTCAAGGACGGCGAGCTGCTCGCCGGCATGCGCGCCATCAAGGCGGCCAATTCGCGCATCGCGGTCCACTGCGAGAACAATGACCTCATCACTTACCTCACCGAGGAAATCAAGCGCAGCGGCCGGAGCGATCCCCGCGCCTATGTGGACAGCCGTCCCGATTATTCGGAATGGGAAGCGATCCAGCGCGCCGTTACGCTCGCCGTCATCGCCGGCGTGCGCCTGCATGTGGTTCATTCGAGCACGCCAGAGGGGGCGCGCATCGTCGCCGAGGCCAGAGCCGCCGGCCATCCGATCAGCGTCGAAACGGCCCAGCATTTCCTGTTCCTCGATGCCGAGGATTTCCAGAGGATCGGCCCCTTCGCCCAATGCAACCCGCCTTTGCGGGCAAAGGGCAACAATGATCGTCTGTGGGAGGCGATCAGGCGCGGCGAGATCAGTTGCGTCGGCACCGACCATGCGCCCTATACGATCGAGGAGAAGCAACGCGGCAAGGGTTCGGTCTGGGCGACGCCGGCAGGCGTGAACAATATCCAGACCGCCAATCCGCTGCTGATCGGCGAGGGCATCAAGCGCAATATCCCGCTGACCCGGCTGGCGCAGCTCATGGCGACGGAGCCCGCCCGCCTGTTCAACATCTACCCCCAGAAGGGCGCGATCACCATCGGCGGCGATGCCGACATGTTCCTTTTCGATCCGGATGAGCAATGGACGATCGATCCGCGGCACACCTTCTACAAGCAGAAATGGACGCCTTTCGAGGGCATGAAGGTGAAGGGGCGCGTGAAGCGCACCTGGCTGCGCGGCACCAAGGTTTACGAGGACGCGGCGCCGCTGGGCACCATCACGGTGCAGCCCGGTTTCGGCAAGTTCATACCGGGCAGGCCCGGCAGCACGGCAAACTAGCGCACAGGGAGGAAACAATGAAAATGAGCAGCGCGAAAAACACCAACAACTGGTCCAGGCGGTCCATCCTGGCGGCAGGTGCTGGAGGGCTTGCGTCGACCTTCATGGGCGGGCGCGTCCTCGCGGCGGGCAAGGACACGCTCGTCATCACCTCCGGCGCCGACGCGGTGACGCTCGATCCGGGCGCTTCCTTCGACGGTCAGTCGCCGCTTGTGTGGCGCGGCGTCTACGAGTCGCTCCTGGACTACAAGGGCAATACGCTCGACTTCGCCCCTTCGCTGGCCGAAAGCTATGAGGTATCGGCGGACAAGACGACCTATACCTTCAAGATCAGAAGGAACGTCAAATTCACCGACGGCGAAGTACTCGACGCCGCCGCGGTCAAGTTCAACATCGAGCGGCAGATCAAGATCAAGCTCGGCATCGCGTTTGCCTTAAGCCCCATCACGGCGATCGAGACACCCGACGCCGATACCGTCGTCATGAAGCTCAGCGCGCCGTCCGACGGCTTCCTGTCCGCTTTCGCCGCCCTCATCACGGTCGGCATGATCTCGCCCAAGGCGATCCGCGAGAACGAGAAGGACAATGACGGCGCGCAAGGCTGGCTGCGCGACAATATGGTTGGTACCGGCCCCTACGTGCTGCGCTCCTATACCCAGTCGCAGCAGGCCGTCCTGATGCGCAATCCCGACTACTGGCGCGGTTGGGATGGCGATCACTTCGAGCGCATCGTGGTAAAATATGTGCATGAGGCGAGCAGCGCGCGCCTGGTGCTGGAGCAGGGGGAAACTGATCTTGCACTGTTCCTGCCCGACGACGTGGTGGAGGCCCTCGACGGCAAGTCTGGCATCAAGGTCACCAACGAGCCGTCCTTCGACCTCTATTATCTGATGATGAACTGCAAGAAGGGACCGACCGCCGATCCGAAGGTGCGCCGCGCCATCGCGCACGGCTTCAATTACGATGCCTTCATCAAGGACATCTTGCGCGGCAAGGCCAAGCAGGCGCATGGGCCGATCCCCAGCACCTTCGTCGGCCACGCTGCCGACACGCCAGCCTATAATTACGATCCCGAAAAGGCGAAGCAGCTGCTCGCCGAGGCGGGCCACCCCGGCGGTGGCTTCAAGCTCAAATACAATTATGAATCGGGCTATTTCTGGAAACGGCCGCTGGGCGAGCTGTTCCAGGCAAATATGAGGGATCTCGGCATCGAGGTAGAGATCCAGGAGCTGTCGCCGGCGACCTGGGCGGGCCTGCTCTCCAATCCCGACACCGCCGATCATTGTTTTGGTGTCGTGTGGTGGCCGACGCTCGCCACGCCTTACGACTATATGTGGTCGCTGTTCCACAGCGGCGCCCAGGGAAGCGCCGGTTATAACTGGGGTTATTATTCCAACCCCGAAGTCGACAAGCTGCTTGATGCCGGCATGGCCGAGCCCGACGAGGCCAAGCGCTTCGAGCTCTATGGCACGGCGCAGAAGCTGTTGGTCGAGGATTCACCTGCTCTCTTCATCTATGAGAAGAACTACCGGGTGCCGATGAGCGACAAGCTCGCGGGCTTCGTCTTCAACGGAATGCGCACCGCGACGCTCGATTTCTACGCTTTGCGCAGATCCTGAACCGGCATGATCCGGTTCATCTGCAGGCGGTTGCTGTTCCTGGGCTTCGTACTCTTAGGCATCAGCGTCATCACCTTTGCGCTGACCCATCTGGTGCCCGGTGATCCGGCGCGCCTGATGGCGGGCCAGCACGCGACCGCCGAGCAGGTGAGGGAACTCGCCGAGCGTTACGGGCTCGACAAGCCGGTGATGACCCAGTTCTGGATCTATATGACCGGGCTGCTCCAGGGCGATCTCGGCATGTCGCTGACCAACCGCCGCCCGGTGCTCGACGATTTGCGCCAGTTCCTTCCCGCCAGCATCGAGCTGACCCTCGCCGCGGTCTTGCTCGTCGTCCTGATCGGCCTGCCGCTCGGCCTCATGACTGGCGCCCGGCGCGGCAAGCCGGTCGATCACCTGATGCGGCTCCTGACCGTCGGCGGCGTCTCCATGCCGCTCTTCTGGCTCGGCATCCTGCTGCAGATCCTGTTCTACAAACATCTCCAGCTGTTGCCGATCGGCGGCCGGCTGGGTGTGCTCGACATAGAGCCGCCGCAGGTTACTGGATTCTATCTCATCGACACGCTTCTCGACGGCGACGGCGACGCGTTCAAATCCGCCGTGATCCATCTCATCCTGCCGTCAGTGACGCTCGCCGCCGGCAGCATCGCGGTGATCTCGCGGATGATGCGCGCCTCGGTGATCGAGGTGCTCGATGCGGATTATGTGCGCACCGCGCGCGCCAAGGGCCTGCCCGATGGCGCCGTGCTGCGCACCCATGTGTTCCGGAACGCGCTGATTCCGACGACGACGATACTGGGCCTGCAGGTGGGTGCGCTGCTCGCCGGCAATGTCCTGGCTGAAGTGGTGTTCAACTGGCCCGGCATCGGCCTCTATGCCGTCAACGCGATCAGGAATCTCGATTACCCGGCGATCATGGGCGTGACGCTCGCAATTTCGGTGATTTATGTCTTCGTCAACCTGCTTGTCGACATCGCCTATGTGATCCTCGACCCACGCATCAGCCTCGAGGGGATGGCATGAGCACGCTGGAAGTCCGGCGCGGACGGCAGCGCCTTGCCACCCGCATCCTGGCCAATCCGCTGAGCGCCATCGGGGCGGCGATCGTGTGCCTGGCGGTGATTGCCGCGCTCTTCGCGCCGCAGATCGCGCCCTTTGATCCGATCCAGATGACGCCGCAGGACCGGCTTCTGCCACCAAGCGCACTACACTGGCTCGGCACCGACGATAATGGCCGGGATATCTTGTCCCGCATCATCTTCGGGGCGCGTTATTCGCTCATCGCCGCCTTCGGCATCTTGATCCTGGCGGCGGTCACCGGAACCATCATCGGCCTTGCGGCTGGGCTCTTCGGCGGCTGGCTCGACGAGTTTCTGATGCGCATCACCGACATGTTCCTGGCGTTCCCGGCGCTCGTACTGGCCATGGCGCTGACGGCGGCGCTGGGTCCGAGCCTCTTCAATGCGGTGATGGCGACGGCGCTCGTCTGGTGGCCGTGGTATGCCCGCCTCGTCAGGGGGCAGGCGCTGCAGCTGAAGCAGGAAGCCTATGTCGAGGCGGCCGTCATCGCCGGCGCTTCGCGTTTGCGCATCGCCTTCCATCACATCCTGCGCAACTGCCTGACGCCGCTCATCGTCCAGCTCAGCCTCGATATGGGTTATGCGATCCTCACCCTTGCGGGCCTGTCTTTCGTGGGCCTCGGCGCCCAGCCGCCGACGCCAGAATGGGGATCGATGATCTCGGTCGGGCGGGATTATTTCCTGGACAACTGGTGGATGGTGACCTTTCCCGGTCTCGCCATCTTCCTCACCGTGATGGCGTTCAATCTTCTGGGCGACGGTATGCAGGAAGTCCTGTCGCCGCGCGCGCCGCACTAGACAGAAGGGGAGGGCGATGCGCCGCATTATCGTTCATAGACCAGGAGGGCCCGAGGCATTGCAGCTCGAAGAGTGCGCGCCGCCGACGCCTGGGCCCGGAGAAGTCGCCATCGACGTCGCCTATTGCGGCTGCAACTGGGCCGACATCATGGTCCGCGAGAACAGCTATCCACATCCGACGCATTATCCGACAGTGCCGGGCTGTGAGGTTTCGGGCCGCATTCGCGCGCTGGGCGCGGGCGTATCGCATCTCCAGATCGGCCAGCCCGTCGCGGCCTGTCCGCCCGCCGATGGCGGCTATGCGGAAGTCTGCATCGTGCCCAGCGACCAGATTATCGCGCTGCCGCCCGATATGCCGCTCCTGCTCGCCGCAGCCTTTCCGGTTCAGGCGCTCACCGCCCAAATCATGCTGCGCGGCATCGCCCGCGCCGAAGCAGGATATACCATCCTCGTTCACGCGATTGGCGGAGGGGTGGGCCTGTGCCTGACGCAACTCGCGGTCAAGGCTGGCTGCCGGGTCATCGGCACGGTCGGAACGCCGGGCAAGGAGCAGAGGCCGCTCGAGCTCGGCGCTGAGCGGGTCATCGGCCGAGGCGACGATTTCGTCGCGGTCGTTCACACGCTCACGGGAGGCAAAGGGGTCGACATTGTCTTCGACTCGGTCGGCGCCGAGACGCTCGACCGGAGCTTCGATGCCCTGCGAACCCTCGGCCACATTGTGAGTTATGGCGAGGCAAGCGGTCGGCCCTTCGCCAATATCTGGGAACGCCTGGTGCCGAAATCGGCAACCTTCTCGCGCTTCCATCTCGGGCATATCGTGCCCGGCTCGGCGCTCTGGGACGACGCGGTGGCGCATGTCCTCGCGGGGCTTCGCGCCCAATGGCTCAAGATATTCATCGAAGAGGTCTATCCGCTGGACCGGGCAGCCGACATGCAGGCAAGGCTTGAGTCGAGAACGGTCGCGGGAAAGCTCGTCTTGTCCGTGCGGGGAGAGGGATAGAACCCAGATGCAGCCCATCCTCTCCGTCGCGGATCTGCGCGTCTCCTTCCGGATGGCGGGTCGATGGACGCCGATCGTCCATGGTCTCTCTTTCGCCGTCGCCGCCGGACGCACGCTGGCAGTGGTCGGCGGCTCCGGCTCCGGAAAGAGCGTGACCCCGCTTTCGATCATGCGCCTGCTGCCCGAGGGCCGCAGCCAGGTCACCGGCGATATCCGGCTCGGCGGACAGTCATTGCTGGATCTTCCGGAAAGCCGGATTTGCGCCATCCGCGGCAATGAGATCGCCATGATCTTCCAGGAGCCGATGACCAGTCTCAATCCGACGCTGCCGATCGGCTTCCAGATCAGCGAGGTGCTGCGGCGGCATAAGGGAATGTCGACCAAGACGGCGCAGGCGGAGGGCGTCCGGCTGCTCGAGCGGGTGCGCATTCCGGGCGCCAAAGCCCGGTTCAACGATTATCCGCATCTCATGTCGGGCGGCATGCGCCAGCGTGTGATGATCGCCATGGCGCTCGCCTGCCGGCCGAAGCTTCTGATCGCCGACGAGCCGACGACGGCGCTCGACGTCACCGTCCAGGCGCAGATCCTCGACCTATTGCGCGAGTTGCAGCAGGAGGACGGGCTCGGCATTCTCTTCATCACGCATGATCTGGGCGTCGTCGCCGAGATCGCGGACCAGATGATTGTCATGCAGCAGGGCCGTGCGGTGGAAGAGGGCACCGCAGCGGCGATCTTCGCCGCCCCCGGGCATCCTTATACGCGCGCACTGCTCTCCGCCGTGCCGAAGATCGGCTCGATGGCGGGGAAGCATTTTCCCGAAGACTTTCCGGTCGCCGATCCGCACACCGGACTGGTCGCCGAGGGCCTCGGCGCGCAGAATACCGTTCAGCCGGACAACCCCATCCTCGAGGTGCGCCATCTCAGCAAGCGCTTCGACGTCAAGAAGGGTCTACTCGGCCGAGTGAATGGACGCGTCCATGCGGTAGAGGATGTCTCCTTTTCGATCCGGGCCGGCGAGACGCTGGCGCTGGTCGGCGAGTCCGGCTCCGGCAAGTCGACCACAGGGCGCTGTGTGATCGGCCTCGCCCAGCCTTCATCGGGCACGATCGAGATCAAGGGCCGCCGCCTTGTCGATGACGACCCGGCGGCGCTGCACGAGCGCCGCAACCGAATGCAGATGGTGTTCCAGGATCCCTATGCGAGCCTCAATCCGCGCATGCGCATCGCCGACAGCATCGCCGAGCCGCTCACCGTTCAGGGAAAACTGGCCCGTCAGGCAATCGATGCGCGCGTCGGCGAGTTGCTTGCCAATGTCGGGCTCATGCCGGACATGCGCGACCGCTTCCCGCATGAATTTTCCGGCGGTCAGCGCCAGCGCATCTGCATCGCCCGCGCGCTGTCGTTGGAGCCTGAGCTGCTGGTCGCCGACGAGGCCGTCTCGGCGCTCGACGTGTCGATCAAGGCGCAGATCATCAATCTCATGCTCGACCTTCAGCGGAAAATGAAGCTCGCATTTCTCTTCATCTCGCACGATATGGCGGTGGTCGAACGCATCAGCCACCGCGTCGCGGTGATGTATCTGGGCGAGATCGTGGAGATCGGCGATCGCGCCAGCATCTTCGGCACGCCACAGCATCCCTACACGAAACGGTTGCTGTCGGCGGTCCCGGTTCCTGATCCGGAGCGCCGCAACACCAGACCGAAAATCGCCGACAACGACCTCAAGAGCCCGCTGCGGCCCGTCGATTACGCGCATCCGGCACGCCGCTACCGGAATATCGGACCGGATCATCTGGTGCAGGACTGGGAGTAGGCCTTACGGCTTCAAGCTCTCTCGGGGAATGAAGACTGTCGCCAAAGCCGCGAGCAGCGAGGCGGCGCCGGCCAGTATGAACGCCGCGCTCAGGGACCCGCTGATCACCATGCCGGCGAGCGCCGAGCCGATCGGATAGCCGGCGACGTTCAGGCTCATCGAGATCGACAGCACCCGGCCGAACTGGCGTGGATCGGTGCGCCGCTGGCGCAAGGTGAGCAGCGCCACGTCGATCGGCCCCGCCAGGGCGCCCAGGATCACCAGCCCGATCACGAGGCCGGTCAGGCCGAATTCGGCGGCGATCGGCCAGGCGGCGAGCGCCGACACGATCATGCCCGTCATCATGATGGTGCGCTCCCGGCCATTGGCGCGCAGATGGCCGGCGACGAGCGCGCCGAGGCCTCCGGTAATGCCCGCCGCCGCCCACAGGAATCCGGCGGCAGCCTCCGCATCCTGCGCCATGAAATACTTGGCCGCGACGACCGGAATGACGACCACCAGAACGCCCCAGGTGACCTGGTAGAGCGAATAGGAGATCGCCAGCCCGCGCAGCGTCGGCTGGCGCGCGACGATCGCCATGCCCTCGAAAGCCTGGCGCAGCAGCGACGTGCTGATCGTGTTGAGGCTGGGCAGGCGAGGGACCTGCCACAGGCACAGAGCGGCGCCCGCATAGACGACCGCCACGATGACGATGGTGGTCTCAGGCCCGAGCCATGCGACGCAGAGCCCGGCAATGGCAGCACCCAGGACGTCGACGGCGGCCCAGATCGCCGTGTCGAGTGCATTGGCCCGGTCGAGCGTCTCGCTGGGCACCATGCGCGGCAGCAGTGCGCGGATGCCTGAGGCGCCGAGCGGGCTCGTCATCGAATAGAGGATGACCAGGGTGAAGAGCAGGACCGGATCGGCGAGACCCAGCCAGCTGGTCACCGCCAGCAGTCCGGTGAACAGGCCGCTGGCGAAGAGATCGAGCCGGACCGCGATCGTAGGTCCGACGCGGTCGAGGATCGCGCCGCAGATCGGGCTCAGCAGCAGCCCAGGCGCTACCGCGGCGAAGACCAGCCATCCGGCGAGGCTCGGCGATGCATAACGCGCCAGGACGAACAGGACGAGTGTCAGCGAGAACATGCGCGCCGCCATCCGGGTCAGCGCCATGGACGCCAGGAGTGCGGGAAGATGCGGCGTGCGCCACAGCGCGCGATATGAATTGTCCTGTCCCAAGAGGCTTGCTCCGCAAGGCCGGGGGATCAGGCCTCCCCACATAGCCCATTCGCATAATGTATATTATGGAATATTTCTTGACACCCGGAAAAGAACCGAAGCCCAGAAATTCCAAGGCCTTGCACGTTGTTACGCCCAGGACTGTCCTGCCGATTGCCATGCCTTGTCCAAGCCGTCCAGAGCCTTGTCCGGCGGTCTCATTAGTCTCTGGCACAATGGTTCCAGCCTCGCCCGATTGGCTACGCGGCTCTCGTCAGTTCATCAGCCCCAGGACGTCGCTCGCCATGAAAATTGACTCGCAGCATGCGTCTGATCGACCGCAGCGTCGCGCCGGCCTAAAGCGCGCCAAGGTCGCCGGACGTAGGACGTCGCTGGGCACGGAAATTGAGCGCGTGCGCCATTCCCGTCGATCACAGGCCGCAATACGTGCCGGCGCCGAAAGAAAGACACCCTCACACCATGGTTAACGCGGCCGCGTTGCCGGTGATCGACTACCTGCCTCTTGCCACAGCTTGCTTGAGATAGCGCTCCGCCAGTGTCGTCCAGTAGCGCACGCCGGTTGGAATGATCTCGTCATTGAAATCATAGCGTGGATTGTGCAGCGGCCGTGGCGCCGCTTCCTCGTCGGGCCGGCCCGAGCTGAGGAAGACGTAGCAGCCGGGGACCTTGCCCAGCATGAAGGCGAAATCCTCCGCGCCCATGATTGGCTGCATCGCGGCATCAACGTGCTCGCGGCCCACAATCTCCTGAGCAACACCGGCGGCGAACTTCATCTCCTCCGGAGTATTGCGCAGAACCGGATAGCCGCGCTCGAACTGGAATTTGTGGCCGGCGCCGGCGGCCTCGGCGGCATGGCGCACGATCTTCTCCAATCCCGTCTCGAAGGCATCGCGCACCGCGTCATTGAGCGTGTACAGCGTGCCACGGACGATGGCGATGTCGGGCGTGACATGGACGCCTTGCCGATGGCTCGGATCGCCGCTGCGGAACTGGGTGATCGACAGGACGACGGGCTCGGCTGGATTGAGATAGCGCGCCTTGAAATTATGCATGTCCTGCACGATCCGGGATGCCGTCAGCAGCGGGTCCGGCACTGCATATTGCGCCGCCGGATGCGAGAGCCGGCTGAGGATATGGAATTCGAAAGTGTCGATCGAGGCCAGCATCGGCCCGGTCCGCATCAAAAACTGGCCGGCCGGAATGTTGGGGAAATTATGCAGCCCGAAAATCGCATCGACCGGAAACTTGTCGAAGAGCCCCTCCTTCACCATGGCATTGCCGCCACAGCGCTCATCGCCCGTCTCCTCGGCGGGCTGGAAAATGAAGCGCACAGTCCCGTCGAACTCGCCCTTGCGGGCCAGATGGCCGGCCGCAGCGAGCAGCATGGCGGTATGCCCGTCATGCCCGCAGGCATGCATTTTGCCATCGACCCTGGAACGGTAATCGACGTCATTCTCTTCGTGGATGAACAAGGCATCCATGTCGGCGCGCAGCCCGACCACCGCCGGGCCTGTGCCGCGCTTCAGCGTGCCGACCACGCCGGTGTCACCGAGACCGCGATGCACCTCGATGCCGAATCCCGCCAGCTTCGCCGCAACGAAGTCGGAGGTCGCCTTCTCCTCGAACGCCGTCTCGGGATTGGCGTGCAGATGACGGCGCCAGGCCGTGGCGTCCTCGATAAGACTCTTGTCGATCATCGTTTTCTCCTTCGAACAAACCAATCAGGTAAAGTTGACGCCGGATTTTCTCAACCTCGTTGTCGCAATTTTTGAGTGAGATGATCGGCGACCAGAGCCGCGCCGGGAGAAATATTCGTGGCCCGGTGAAGCCGGATTTCCGCGCCGGGCAGGGACGGCAGCCCGCTGCTTCCATCCAGCCTGCGCAGCCCCTGCCCCAGCATGCTGCTCTTCAGAATGGAGACCGCGAGCCCTTGTTCGACAAGGGCCTCTATCGCCGCGGTGCTCTGGCTCACATAAGCGAGCCGCCAGGGCCGCCCGGAGGCATTCAGCACTTCAATAGCCCACTGTCGGAACAGGCAATCCGGATAGGACAGCGCCACCGGCAATGGATCCGTATGTTCGATTCCGTGATCGCGCGCCGCCACCCATGCCGCGCTTTCGCGAGCAACGAGATCACCTTCCCCCGCGCCTTCCGGATGCATCGCAAGAACGACGTCGAATGACGACCCGAGCCGCTTGAGCAGTCGCGCTGTCAGTCCGATTTCCATCTCAATCTGTACCAACGGAAAAATCTCGGCAATCTCGGGCAGAAGACGCGGAATGACCCTTGTCCCATAGTCTTCCATCACACCGATGCGAACCTGCCCGGCAACCCGGAGGTGAGAAAGACGCGCCACGGCCTGTTCACTGAGCATCAGGATACGCCGGGCATCAATCAGGAAGCTTTCCGCAACGCCCGTCATCTCGACCCGCGTCGTCGAGCGCCGGAACAACTTGACGCCCAGCCGCTCCTCGAGACGCTGAACCTGCAGGCTTACAGCGGCCTGCGTCCGGTTCAGCCGACGCGCAGCGTGCGTGAACGACAAATGCTCGCAGACGGCGACGAAAGCGCGCAACAGATCAGGATCGAGATCGGGCCTGCTCATATCGATCTGTTATCACCTTGATGAAATTTATTCGATTCCATTTTGACAGACGCTTCCCTAACCAAGGGGTGAAAGGAGTGCGGACGCGGTGGAGCGACTGGGAATTATGGCAGCGGTTTTGTCGAGCGCGCTTGGCGGCACCGCTGTCGTCGTCACGCGATACCTCACATCCACGCTCGATCCCCTGACGATCGGCGCCATAAGGTTCGCCGGCGGCTTCCTGGTTCTGGCGGCGATGGCGCGCTGGTCCGGACAGCAATGGCCGCGGCGTGGCGACTGGCCCGGCACCGCCGCGCTCGGCCTCCTCTTCTTCGGGCTGTTTCCGATCCTCTTCACGGCGGCGCTGATCTACACGACCGCCGCGCGCGGAGCCCTGGCGCTGTCGACACTGCCGCTCCTGACCATGGCCGCCGCCGCGGCCTTGCGGATCGAGCCGCCCACGTTGCGCAAACTCCTCGGCGTCTTGATTGCAATCGGCGGCGTGACATTCGCCTTGAACGCCAATCTCCGCAACGCGCCGCCAGACGCCTGGCGAGGCGACCTGTTGATGATCGGCGCCGCCATATGTATGGCGTTCTACAATGTCTGGTCTCGCCCATTCATTGCCCGATCAGGTCCGATTCCGTTCGCGGCATTCGGCATGGGCATCGGCGCCGTTTGCCTCATCGGCGGATCGCTGCTCTCAGGCGGCGCTTCCCGATTGCCGCTGCTCAGCGCGCCGCAATGGCTTGCCGGCGCCTATCTCGCCATCGTGTGCGGGGCCCTCATCTTCTTCCTTTGGGCCTATGCCCTCGGCCGCGCCAGCCCAACGCTCGTCGCCGTTTCAGTGGCCATAAACCCCATCACCGCGTCGATCCTCGCTGTCTCAATGCTCGGCGAAGAGATCAGCCCGGAATTGCTGATCGGACTGAGCGGGACGCTGGTGGGAATAGCCGTCGCATCCGGGCTCTTCCCGCGCTTTCGCCCCAAGCAGTAACCCAGCCGATAGCCTGTCAGCGCGGGATTTCCTGCTTCGGCCATGACGGGCTTGGGCATGTGCCGCCCGTCGTGTTGGTCTGGTTGTAGAAGTTCACGCAGTCGAACCAGTATGGCGTCTGCGTCGCCCACGGCGTGGTGCCGAAGCGCTTATGCAGCACCTCGTAAGCGGCGCTCGAATATTTGCCGTGCCCACCATGCCAGTTGCAGCCATAACGCGTCGACTTGATCGACAGCGCCAGCGCCTCGGCGGCACCGCTGCCGGCGTCCTCCTTGGGCGCCTTGCGGCCCCATTTGGTCGCCGCGTTCGCCAGGAGCTTCGGCGCGCTCGGCATGGCGCTCAGCGCCTTGATCTCTTTCCAGTTGATGCTCCTGAGCACCGGATGGCTTTTAAGGACGCTTTCGCGCTTCTCGGCCAGCGCCGTCATCGCGTCGGCCTCCATCACGGGCTCGAGCCGCTTGGCCGACCACGATGTGCGCTCGGCGCCGGTCAGGCTGTCGAGCTCGTTGCGCAGGCCGCCGAGCTGGCGGTCGGGCTCGAACGGACACCACCAGTTCTTGTCATTGTGATCGAAGGAATCGAGCGCCGTGACATCGCCGGCGCCGGTCATGGTGATCGGTTCCCAGATGCCGGGAGCATTGACCAGAATGCCCATGCGCGGCGTGCGCAGTATGGTTAGCAGCCGGAGGTTCTCGTCCTTGGCCTTGGGATAATCGGTCTTGACCTTGTCGGCCACCGCCTTCACGTCCGGGTTGAGCGCATAAAGCTCCTCGGTGAATGACTTCTCCGGCACGCGGCCGCGTGCATAAAGCCTTGTCCAGGCGGTGCGGATCAGGAGCGCGCGCTCCTCAGGCGTGAACAAAGTCTCGTTCTTCGCCATCGCCCGCAATTCCTTGGCGGGAAGGAAATTCAACAGCGCCTGGCCGGTCTTCACCGAATTGTTCGCCAGCGCCTTGTCCCACTGGCCACGATCCTCGGCCGACCACATGGCGATCTCCGCCAACACATTGCGGCTGCCGTCATCCTTGTCGAGCGAGGCCCACACATCATCGGTCAGAAGCTTGTCGCGATATTTGCGCGCTTCGGCGACCATGCCCTGCCCCAGCAGATACTGGCCGAGCGGCTGCAGCGCCTTCTGCGTATAAGTCACAGAGCTCTTGAGCGGATAGCTGGCGAGGCCGTCATAGGCTTCGTCGAACTTGCCGGCGAGCGCCGAAACGCGCACCGCGTGGCTCAGAAGCGTGCCGGCGGCGGCCGTCTCCGGCGCCGTGCCGCAGCTGTCATTGGCGGCCTTGGCGGCGGCCTGCGCCTTGTCCCACAGAGCTTTGCGGCTGGCATCGTCGCTCTTGGCCTTGAGCGCGTCGATCACGTCCTTGGCGAGCGGCGGCGTGCCGGCGACGAGCCCCAGCGAACCGTCGACCAGCGCTTGCGTGCGTGCTTCCCATTTGGGCCCGATGAACTGCCACGGGGCGCGATCGTAATATTCCTGCGTGCTCTGGCCGCCGACCATCCAGGCGGCCATCGGATGCTGGCGCACCGCATCGACGATCGATTTGGAGATGGTCGGATTTTCCGGCAGCGTGCCGGTGAGCCACCAATCCTCGGCTTTGCCGCGGATGCCGACGAAATCGATGTCATAGAGTGCCCGGCCATAGTCGCCGGCGAGCTTCGGCGAAGCCTTGATGTCCTTGGTCGGCTTGTCGAGCACGGCGACGGTGCTGTTGATGAGCTGCGTCCAGCCGGGCGCCGTATCTTCGAGATTGGCGATATAGCCCAAGAGCTCCTGGGTGATGCCATGGACGCTGGCGAGCGACGGGTCGGCGAGGATCGCATTGGCTTCGGCGCGCGCTTCGGCGAGCTGCTTTCCATTGGCGAGGATATTGGCGACCATGTAACGCGCCGCGCCCTTATGCGGCGACGTGGACGTGCCGATCGCCTTATAGAGATCGAGCGCCTTGCCGCGGTCGGTATAGAAGACGAGCGAGGCCTGCTGATAGGCGCGGTCGGCGTCCTGCAGGTCCTTCACCGGCGGCTGCTGCTCGGCCAAGGGTCCCGGCAGTTCGGCGATTTTCTCGCCGTCGCAGGCGGCCAGCACGGCGAGCTGCACGGTGAGCCACTGTTTCACATAGGGGCTGGTCTTGCCGAGATCGGCGATACGCTTCTCCAGCACCTCGAGCGGATAGCCGAGGCGGCACTCATAGCCGTAGTAATTGGGCTGCTTGGCGTCGGGCGATATCTCTGCGATCAGCTTCTTGAGCTTGTCGGCATTCTCCCACGAGGAATAGCCGCCGTAATTGGGATCGATCATCGGATCGCCGAGGCCCTTCAGGACCCTGTAGGTGCGCGCCGAAAACGGCTCGCGCGCATAGCGGTCCACCGCTTCCTGGATCTTGGCCGGATCGCGCGCCGAGCCGTCGGGACAGGCCTGCTGAGCAAGCACGGGTGTGGAGCTGAAGGCCAGCAGGGCGACCAGGGAAACGATCCGGCGAGACATGGCGCACTCCATTATTCAATAGGGCAGAATCATACCGTCATAGGCCGGTTCGACATAGGGGGGAAGCTCCCGTGTCAACGTGGAAAAATCGAGGTCGATATGCATGTTGGTGAGCACCGCCCGCTTCGGCTTCAGCCGCTCGATCCAACCGAGCGTCTCGGGAAGGCTGAAATGGCTCGGATGCGGCACCGGACGCAGAGCATCGACGATCCACAGATCGAGGTCGCGCAAAGCGGCAAGGCTCGCCTCGGGAATGCCGTTCACATCGGGCGTATAGGCCACATCGCCAAAGCGGAAGCCGAGCGCGTCGATATTGCCGTGATGGACGGTAAAGGGCAGAGCGCTGATCGAGCCCCCCTTCCCCGCGATCGTGACTGTCTGGCCAGGCGTGATGCGGTTGAGGCTCAGAATGGGCGGATAGTCGCTGCCGGGCGCGGTGATGAAGCAATAGCCGAAGCGGCTGACCAGGAGATTGGCGGTCGTTTCATCGGCCCAGATCGGGATCAGGTGGCGCTGGCGCAGATAAAACGCGCGCAATTCGTCGATCCCATGGGTGTGGTCGGCATGCTCATGGGTGTAGAGCACCGCGTCGAGCGCCTCGGTGCCGCTCGACAGCATCTGATCGCGCAGATCGGGCGAGGTGTCGATGAGGACGCGGGTGACGCCCGCCTCAGCCTTGCGGCTCACCAGAACGGAGCAGCGCCGCCGCCGGTTCTTCGGATTGGCGGGATCGCAAGTGCCCCAGGAATTACCGATGCGCGGCACACCACCCGACGAGCCGCAGCCCAATATGGTGATGGTGCCGCTCATGACGTCACGCCGCCCATTCGGGCTTCGGCACCTTGCCGAACAGCGCGAAGAAGTTGTCCGTGGTGATACGCGCCATCTCAGGCACAGCGACGCCTTTCACGTCGGCGAGCTTCTCCAGCGTCTTCACGACATAGGCGGGCTCGTTCGATTTGCCGCGGAACGGCACCGGCGCCAGATAGGGCGCATCGGTCTCGACGAGGAGACGGTCCATCGGCACCTCGCCCGCCGTGACGCGGATATCCTCGGCATTCTTGTAGGTGAGGATGCCGGAGAAAGAGACATAGGCGCCGAGCGCCAGGCCGCGCCGGGCCAGCTCGATCTTCGAGGAGAAGCAATGCAGCAGCGGCTTGAAGGCGCCCTTGCCCATTTCCTCTTCGAGGATTTGCGCCGTGTCGGCTTCCGCCGCACGGCTATGGATGACGAGTGGCAGGCCGGTCTGGCGCGCCGCCTCGATATGGACGCGGAAGCTCTGCGCCTGGATATCGCGCGGGCTCAGATCATAGTGATAATCGAGGCCGGCCTCGCCGATGCCGACCACTTTGGGGTGGCGTGCGATATCGATGAGCTCGCGCGCGGTGACGTCCGGCTCCTCGGCGGCGTTATGGGGATGCGTGCCGATGGTGCAGAAGACATTGCCATGGGCCTCGGCGATCGCCAGGATTTGCTCGAACTTGCGCACTCTTGTGCCGATCGAAAGCATCAGCCTGACGCCCAACTCCTGGGCGCGGCCGAGCACGCCCGGCAAGTCCTCGGCGAGGCCCGGATAATCGAGATGGCAATGGCTGTCGACGACGATCATGCCGAGGCGGCGCCGTCGCTCTCTTCCACATAACGCGGGAAGACGCCCTGCGGCGCGGGCAGCGCCACGCCGGAAGCGAGCCTGCCCTTCTCGCCCAGCGCACTGAACGAACGGGCATCCGCCGGCACGGCCAGGAGGTCGAGAAGCTTGCCCGCCGAGGCTGGCATATAAGGCTGCACCAGGATGCCGACCTGGCGGATAATCTCCGCCGTCACATAAAGTACGGTGCCCATGCGCTCGGGGTTGGTCTTCTTGAGCGCCCAGGGCTCTTGGGCTGCGAAATAGCGGTTGGCGTCGGCCACCACTTTCCAGATCGCATCTAGCGCCCTGTTGATTGCCTGGACGTCGTGCTGGGCACGGCATTCGGCGAGGAGCGCATCGGTCGCGTCCAGAATGGCTTGATCCTCGGCGCTGAGCGGCCCCATCACCGGCACCTGGCCGGCGCAGTTCTTTCCGATCATCGACAAAGAGCGCTGCGCCAGATTGCCCAGATCATTGGAGAGATCGGCATTGGTGCGCGCCACGATCGCCTCATGGCTGTAATTGCCGTCCTGGCCGAAGGGCACTTCGCGCAGGAAGAAATAACGCACCTGATCGACGCCATAACGCAAGACGAGCTCGGCCGGCGAGATGACATTGCCGACCGACTTCGACATCTTCTCGCCGCGGTTGAACAGGAAGCCATGGCCGAAGACGCGCTTGGGCAAAGGCAGCCCGGCCGACATCAGGAAGGCTGGCCAATAGACCGCGTGGAAGCGCACGATGTCCTTGCCGACGACATGGAGATCAGCCGGCCAATAATGGTTGCGCGGGCTCTTGTCCGGCCAACCGGTGCCGGAGAGATAATTGATGAGCGCGTCGAACCAGACATACATGACATGGCCCTTGGCGCCGGGCACCGGAATGCCCCAGTCGAAGGTGGTGCGCGAGACCGAGAGATCCTGCAGGCCACCTTTGACGAAGCTCACGACCTCGTTGCGCCGCTCGGCCGGGCCGATGAAATCGGGCTGGTCGGCATAGAGCTTGAGGAGCTTGTCCTGATAGGCCGAGAGCTTGAAGAAATAGCTCGCCTCTTCCACCCATTCGACCGGCGTGCCGGTCTTGGTCGAGAATTTCTTGCCGTCACGGTCCTCGAGCTCGTCCTCGCCGTAAAAGGCTTCGTCGCGCACCGAATACCAGCCGGAGTAATTCGACAGATAGATATCGCCGGTCGCGTCGATACGCTTCCACAATTCGGTCACGGTATGCTTGTGGAGCGGGTCCGTGGTGCGGATGAAGTCGTCATTCGAGCAGCCGAGCTGGGCCACCATGTCCTTGAAGAGCTGGGCCATCTCGTCGACGAACTCGGCCGCGGTACGCCCCTGCTTGCGCGCCGTCTGCTCGATCTTCTGGCCGTGCTCGTCGGTGCCGGTCAGGAACATCACGTCATAGCCGTCGAGCCGCTTGAAACGGGCGAGCGCATCCGTGGCCAGCACCTCATAGGCATGGCCGATATGGGGAGCGCCATTCGGATAGGAAATGGCGGTGGTGATGTAGAACTTCTCTTTCACGCGTATTCTCGAATGTTTAGGCGGCCTTAGCGGATCCGAGAACCGATAGCGCATCAAGGATCGTCTGGCGGCGGTCGAGGTTTAGGGCATTTGCCAAACGAAGGGAATGCCCGATCTCCTCATGCGCGCGGGCAAAGGCAGCCCCCTGTCCGGCCAGCGCCGACCGGCGCGCAATGTCGGCCACATAAGTGAGCAGAAGGTCGCAGAAGATCGCATAATCCTCCGCCATGTCGCGTCCCTGCAGCCCATCCGCGATCGATATTTTCGCTGCCAGATCAATAGATTGCGAGCGCGACATTAACTGACGCAAGAGGTCGAAATATTTGGCGCCGTCCGAGTTCAGAAGCTCGAGCGCGCGGCCCGGACTGCCCTTTGAAAGCTGCACGGCGCGCGCCAGCTCTTCCGGCTTGTGCTCGCCCATCGTCGCCAGCACGGCGTTCGTCTCGGCGTCGTTCAACGGGTTGAGATCGAGCCTGAGACAGCGCGAACGGATGGTCGGGAGGAGCCGGCCCGCCTCGTGGCTCACCAATATAAAGAGGCAATGCGCCGGCGGCTCCTCAAGGATCTTGAGCAGCGCATTGGCCGATTCGGTATTGAGGTCCTCGGCCGCATCGACGATGCAGATGCGCCAGCCCCCCTCGCCCGCGGTGCGCCCGAAGAAGGCCGAGGCCTTGCGCACGTCATCGACCGCTATCTCGCTCTTCAGGCGCTCGGCCTTGGCGTCATAGGCGCGCTCGAGGCTGATGATGTCGGCATGGCCGCGCGCCGCGATCCGGTGCGCGACGGGAGATTCGGCCGGCACATAGAGGCTGGTCCGGTCACCGGCGGCACGCGGATCAGGATAAGACAGAAGGAAACGCGCCAGGCGATAAGCGAGCGTCGCCTTGCCGATGCCGCGCGGGCCGGCGAACAGCCAAGCATGATGCATGCGGCCCGAGCGGTACTGCCTGAGCAGCGTCTCTTCCGCCGCCGCATGGCCTTGGAGATCGGTGCGCCGGCGCGGATGATGCGGGCCTTCGCGCGGGTCTTCGGCACTATCGCTCATGCGCCCCCCGCTATGGTCGCCACGGCGCGCCTTATATCTTCCGACACCGCCTCATAAGGCCGGCTCGAATCGATGACCCGGCAGCGTCCGGCCTCTTTTGCGGCGATAGCGAGGAAGGCCTCGCGCAGCTTGCGATGGAAGGCGAGCCCCTTCTTCTCGAATCGGTCCTCGGCGCCGGCGGCGCCAGCGCGGCCCTTGGCGCGCGCCAGGCCCAGTTCCGGCTCGACATCGAGGACGAGGGTGAGTTGCGGCCGCGTCACGCCCACGATGCTCTGCTCGAGCATGTCGATCAGCGCCATGTCGCCGCCGCCGGCGAAGCCCTGATAGGCGCGGCTCGAATCCATGAAACGGTCGCAGAGCACGAGATCGCCGCGCGCCAGCGCCGGGCGGATCGTTTCACGCAGATGCGAATCGCGCGCCGCGTAATTGAGAAGCGCCTCGGCATCGGCCGACCAGCGCCCGACCGCGCCGGTGACAAGCAGCGCCCGCACCTCTTCGGCGCTGGGCGAGCCGCCGGGCTCGCGGGTCAGGACGACAGTCCGTCCGGCCTTGCGCAAGGCTTCCGCGAGATCGCGCGCATGCGAACTCTTGCCGGTGCCTTCGCCGCCTTCGAAGGTAATGAACACACCCGGCATCTCAGCCGCCGAAGACCATATAGATCAGGCTATCCCAGGCTTTGAGCCACATGGAATTGACCGCGGCGATCTCGGTCGAGGTCTCTATCGGGAACTCCGCCAATGTGCGGCCATCGAGATTGAACTCGATCGAGCCGGCCTGGGTGCCGGGCTTCACCGGCGCCAGCAGTGGGCCGGTATAATGGAGATCGACGGTGACTTTCTGCTGCTCCGCCGGCGAGAGCATGAGCCGGATATCCTTGGGCGTCGTCAGATCCACCCAGCGGGTCTCGCCGCCCCAGACACGGGCGCGACCGACGCGGTCATTGGCGTTGTAGACCTCGATCGGGCGGAACTGCTTGAAACCCCAGTCGAGGATTTTCTGCGCCTCGCGCCGGCGCTCCTCGATCGACGCGGCACCGGCCACCACCATGATGAGGCGGCGTCCGTCGCGCATCGCCGAGCCGACGAGATTATAGCCGGCTTCCTTGGTGTAGCCGGTCTTCATGCCATCGGCGCCCGGATAGTCGATCAGCAGAGGATTGCGATTCTTCTGCGCGATCTTGTTCCAGGTGAAGGCCGGCTGGCTGTAATAGTGGTAGTATTCGGGATAGGTCTTGACGATGTACTGCGCCAGCATCGAAAGCTCGCGCGCCGTCATGAGATGCTCAGGGTCCGGCAGGCCGGTCGCGTTGCGGAATGTCGATTTGGTGAGGCCAAGTGCCCGCGCCCGGCGCGTCATCTGATCGGCGAAGGCAGGCTCCGATCCCGACATGCCTTCCGCAACCGCGATGCAGCCATCATTGGCGGACTGCACGATGATGCCCTGGATGAGGTCGGAAAGCTTCACCCGCGAGTTCAGCGCCGCATACATGGTCGAGCCGCCGGCCGGCGCCCCGCCGCGTCGCCAGGCATCCTCGCTGATCAGGAATTCCTGATCCAGGGTCAGCTTGCCGGCCTTCAGGGCGTCGAAGATCATGATCGCCGTCATCAGCTTGCTGGTGCTGGCGGGCGCGATCAGCTGATCGGCGTTTTTCTCGTAGAAAACATTGCCGGTGCGCGCATCGATGAGGATGGCGTTCGGCACCGTCGTGTCGAGCGGCGGCGGCAGAGACGGCGTTGTCTGGGCGCCTGCGCCTACCACGAGGAACAGGACGGCGCAGACGGCGGCAAGCAGGCGATGCATGATCATGGGGCGAAGCTAAGAGCCTCCCCTGCCGAAATCAACTGTTACGGCAAGCTGATAGGCCTGCGGGAACTACAATGCGGCATTCGCCATGATGAGGCGCGCATCGGGATGGCCGAGATCGACCGCCTGGCGCAGCGCGATCTGCGCCTGGCCTGCATTGATCATCGGTCCGATGCGGACGCGATAGAGCGGTCCGCCCGAGCCCATCAGCTCCTGAACCTGGACCGGGCCGGAATTTTCGAGCTCCTCGCGGGCGCGCTGCGCATTATAGGGATCGGCGAAGGAACCGACCTGCACGAAATATTCGGGCGATTGGTAGTCATTGGTCGCCGACGCGATGGTGGGCTGAGCCCCCTGATAGACGGGCGACGGTTCGAAGGTCGGCGCTGCCGCGGCGACCTGCATGCCGCTGCCGCCGAAGCTCTCGCCACTGGCCGCTGCCATCATCTGGCGCAGCGGCGTGCCGTTGCGCAATTCGCGGTTCATCGCGGCGAGATGCTGGCCCTGATCGTTAAGCGGCGCCGGGCCGATATATTGGACACGCACTTGCGCCTTGCCCTGCGGCTTGAAGCCCAGGACCTCGGCCGACTTGCGCGACATGTCGATGATGCGGGTGCCGACGAAAGGCCCGCGGTCGTTGATGCGCACGATGACATTGCGGCCGTTTGCGAGATTGGTGACCTTGGCATAGCTGGGCAGTGGCAAGGTCGCATGCGCGGCGGTGAGCTCGTTCATGTCGAACCATTCGCCGTTCGACGTCATGCGGCGGTGGAATTGCGGTCCATACCAGGAGGCGACGCCGGTCTTGTCGTAATTCGGCTGCTCCTTGGGCGTGAAGCTGACGCCCGCCACTTCATAGGTCTTGCCGACGTGATAGCGCCCGCCGCCTTTCGGCAAGGGACCGGATTTCGCATAATAGGGACTGCCGATGCCGGCGAACGGATCCTTCTTTTTTGCTGACGATGAGCAACCGGCCACGATCAGGCCAATGGCGATGATTGCAGCCGAAGATTGAAGCAGCCGACGCATATAGACACTTCCCCACTCGCGGGCCCCCCGGCCCGTTGCGCGACACGCGCGGGGAAAGTTTTGCCGTCACGCCCGTAAAGGCGGCGTTCACAGACATGGTTAATGAAAGACGAATTGCCGCCTAAATGCGCCTGCGCAATCGAAAAACTGGATCACCCGCCCGACGAGTCGGACTTGATCTTCTTTTCGGGCGCCGGTGCCGGAGCGGGTGTTGCCTCGGCTGCCGGCTGCTCCTGGGGCTTGGCATCGAGCGGATTGGCGGCGCTGAGCGGCGGCGGGCTGCTGTCGCTGCTGGCGGGCTTCGCTTCATTTGGCGTCGGCGTGGTCGTGACGCCCGGCTGATCCGGCTTGGCGCTCGTCGGTTCGACGGCGGCGGGCGCGCCGCCGGCCTGGATCACCTGCGGCTCGAGCCGTTTCTCGCTCTTGGCGGCGGCCTCGTTGCCTTTGGCGGCGGCCTGCTTGTAGAGGAAAAGCGCCTTGGCGAGGTCCTGCTCGATGCCCCAGCCCTTCTCATAGAGGCCGCCCAGATTGTTCATGCCCCAGTCATAGCCTTGGTTGGCCGAACGCTCGAACAGATCGAAAGCCTTGCGGTAATCCTGATCGACGCCCTTGGCGCCCAGATACATGAGGCCGAGATTGTTCTCGGCGATGGCGAGCTTGCCGTCGGCGGCCTTCTGATACCATTCGACCGCCGCCTTGTCGTCCTGCTTCACGCCGAGCCCGTGCTGATAGCAGTAGCCGAGCCAATTCTGTGCTTCGGTGTGGCCTTGCTTGGCGGCGGATTGATAGAGCTTGAAGGCGCGGTCGGGATTCTTCTTGAGCCCGGTCGCCCCTTCATGGAACAGCGTGGCGAGGCGATATTGCGCGTCGGCATTGCCTTGATCGGCGGCCTTGCCATACCACTTCGACGCCTCGAGCTTGCTTTCCTTGGCCCCCTCGCCTTTTTCATAGGCAATGGCGACGGCGATCTGCGCTTCCTCATCGCCGGCCTTGGCGAGCGCCAGCTTCTTGCTGAAGGGCAGCGTGTCGAGCGTCTGGGCTACGGCCAGGGACGCGAAGACGGCAAAGCTCATGCCGGCCAAAGCGAGACCCAGTTTGCGTTTCATTGGCGGACTCCCAGTCACTTCATCAATTCGAGGTCTGAGTCTGGGTAATAAATGTGTCAGCACTCTGGCTGACGCGCCGTCCGCGGCTAGTGTCCCGAATCCGAAGTTCGCCACTGCCAACTGCACCTTCCGAGCGAACTTCGGATTCGGAAGGACACTAGAAAACTTAATGATTCTAGTGTGCTTTCTAGTCGCGGCGCGCGGTACGAAACCGCGCGCCGGATCCGATCAGTTGACCTTCTTGAAGGTATTCGTCTTGCAGAAGATGCCGGCGACGCAGCCTTTCAGCTTCATGGTGTTGCCGCTCATCGTCATGGTGGCGTTATAGGTGCGGCCGTCATCAGCGTTATAGATATTGCCGGCCCAGGTGCCATCGCCGGTCGGCTTCATGTTGCTGAGCACGGCAAGGCCCATCAGCGGCCGCTTCCGCAGCGCCGGATTCTTGTTGTACTTGTCGATCTTGGCGGAGCCATCCTTATAGGTCGGCTCCTTGAGGCCCACGATATTGGCGCAGACTTCGCCGCCGCATTGACGGACCTTCACGGTGATTTTGCCATTGTCCAGGCGCCACGTGCCCGACGGATCAGCCGCAAAGGCAAAGCCGGTGGTGGCCAGCAGGCCGAGAACGGCAAGGCTGATGGTCTTCATTGTTGATCTCCAGGTTTTCGTGTCGATTTTGGGAGACTATGCCGATCCCCCTGGTTTGTAACAAGTGCATGAACGTCAGTTCGGCCGGTTGCGTGGCGATTTCGTGTCGAGTTTGCGGCAAGCGACCGCCAGCCACGGCCGACTCAAGGCTCGTTTTTCTTTTAACTACAAAAGCTTCCGATTGGTTCCGCAGATCGTCAATTAACCAAGCCGCGGGATCGGGTTGCACCGGCGGCCCCCTGCGCGCCCGCTACCGCGGCCCTTGCGCCCCGCCTCAGCAATGCTATGTGAGGGCCGGACGGAGGGGTGGCAGAGCGGTCGATTGCGGCGGTCTTGAAAACCGTTGAGGGTTCACGCCCTCCGGGGGTTCGAATCCCTCCCCCTCCGCCATCTCGGGACTGATTTCATTGGGGGTCAGCCTCGCCCGGAGCGTTGTCCAGCCGCGGTCGCGCTGAATACTCGATTCCGCCCGAGCGCCTTTGCTTCATAGAGTGCCGCATCCGCACGCATCAGCAGTTCGCGAAGATCCTTTGCATCCGCCGGAAAGGTGGCGAGACCGACGCTTATAGTGACCGAACGGCCAAGAGCGGGATGCCGAGTGGCCGCCACGGCTGCGCGGATACGCTCGGCCAGCGCCATCGCCCCTGGCGGCGTCTCCGGGCAAAACAGTGCGAACTCCTCGCCGCCATAGCGGAACAGTTCGTCCGCCTCGCGCTTGGTGCCCATGATCGTATCGGCCACCTCCCTGATGATCTTGTCTCCCTGGGGATGTCCATTTTGGTCGTTGATCGCTTTGAAGTGGTCGATGTCGATCATCATCAGGCTGACCGACAGCTCTGATCGCAAGGCGGCCTGCAATATGGCCGGGCCCTTCGTATCGAATCGTCCCCGGTCCTGCAGCCCGGTCAGGGCGTCTCTGCCGACCCGTTCGACCAACTTCTCGTATCGGTGACGATAGGTCAGTCGATCGAACACGTCGACGGCGCCGTGCAGGCGAGCATGAATGGCGGTTGTCTCGATGAAGTGCAAATAGAGCGTCAGCATGAGGCTGAAGAAGCCGGCGGCCCCAATCTTCGCGATCCAGCCGCCGTAGAAGGCCGAGAGCGGGACGCCGGACAGGAGATGAAGGCCCGCATAAAAGAAGGCCTGATCGAAGCTCAGCACGATCACCAGGCTCACGAAGATCCGGCCCGGTATCGTGTTGGTCACCAGCGTGCCGAGCCGCTCGTAGATGACCACCAGGGCGATCAGGTCGACAAAGAGCAGGACCGTTCCCCAGATCATGAGGAAGCCGATCTGGTCGAGGAAGCGAAGGTCCGGATTGTAGCCCGGCAGGATTGCAGGATCGCTGTAGACGCGCAGGACCATCGCCAGCGCCACCATGAGAATGTTGCCGATCAGCAACCCGTAAACGGGCTGGCGCATGCTCTCCGCATCTTCCTTGATGTAGAGTAGCAGAAAGAAGGCGAGCTTGCCCGCGAACATCACCGTCGAGCCCGGCGAGATCAGTCCAAAGGGCAGCTGGATGAAGAAGACTGCCGCGAGATAGGTCTCGAGGAAATGCATCGCACCGAGAACGCAGTAGAAGACCCCGATCCCGATCGCTGCCCTGAAACGAAAGATGACCGCCATGGCGGCAAAATAAATAACTGCCTGCGCCAGCAGGACTAGAAAACCCGTCATATCGTCAATAATTCCCCGACCTCGATCCCTGCTCCGGTCCCACCTCTATCCATGAAAGCCCCCATCGCGCAGGAACGCGGCTTCCTCCCGCGTTGTCTCGCGCCCAAGCATCGGGTTGCGGTGCGGAAAGCGTCCGAAACGACGGATGATGTCGCGATGGCCTTCGGCATGGGCGAGCCACGGTTCGCCAAGCTTCGCATTCAGCATCACCGAGACATCCTGATCGGCAATTTCTTCCGAATGGGCGTAGGGCAGGCAGAAGAATAGCCGCAGATCAGGTTCGATATGCTCCATATGCCCAGCCGCTCGAGACAGCCGGGCATAGTGCCGGGCAAGCGAATCTGTCGCGTACATGTGGCCGGTGCCGCGAAAGGCGTTACGCGGGAACTGATCAGTCAGGATCAAGAGCGCCAGCGCGCCATCGGGCGTTTCTGTCCAGCGGTCGTACCGCCGTGCTGCGACGTCCATATGCGGGCCAAGAAAACGGTCGCGAAAGCGCCTATCGAACCCCTTATCCTTGGCGAACCATCGGCCTTTCGCTCCCGCGTCCTTCCAGAAGCGGATAATGGCATCGATGCGCCCCGCATCAACAGCCGGACTGAATGCAGCACCGAGGCCGCCGCTACGTGCATGGTGCATCTTTCCGTTCCCGGTCGCATTCCATCGGAGCGGCTGCCTTCTTCAGCACCTTGAGGCGCGCTTCCTTATCGTCAAAGTCGAGCAACTTTGGCGGGAAGCGCTTTAGTCCTTGCACGGCCGCACTATGCAGCCACTTTCGAGGGGTGGAGGATATCGTCTATGATTGTCATATAAAGACGAACATTCTGACATAACCTGTCGCCCAGCATGGACAATGGAGGCTTCCCCGCTTGGATCGTATTGACCTCTTCCGCATCTTTGTCCGCGTCGTTAAGTGCTCGAGCTTCACTCGCGCGGCGGATACGCTCGGCATGCCGCGCTCATCCGTGTCTGCGGCTGTGCAGGAACTGGAAAGTCGTGTCGGAGCAAGGCTCCTGCATCGGACCACCAGGGTGGTCTCGCCGACACATGACGGCTCGGCCTTCTATGAGCGTTGCCTGCGGCTGATTGCGGATGTCGAGGAAGCCGAAAACATCTTCCGCCAATCCGCGACGCCCTCAGGCAGGCTGCGGATAGACGTTCCGGGCCGCATCGGACGCCTGATTATTGCACCGGCATTGCCGGCCTTCCTCGACGCCTATCCGGAGATCGACATTGATCTCGGCGTCACCGACCGCGCCGTGAATCTCGTTGAGGAAAGCGTCGACTGCGTCCTGCGGGTCGGACCACTGGCCGATTCCGGCATGATCGCGCGTTCGATCGGTGAGCTTCGGCTGATAAATGTGGCAAGCCCGGCCTATCTAGAGCGTTATGGCCTGCCCCAATCGCCTGACGATCTGCAAAACCACATGGCGGTCAACTACGCCTCACCGGCGAGCGGGCGTGTCGAGGCATGGGAATGGGCCGAGCACGAGGTGTTGCGATCGATGCCAATGCGCGGCCGCGTCGCGGTCAACAGCGCTGAAGCCTATATCGCCTGTTGTCTGGCGGGCATCGGCCTGATTCAGATTCCTGCCTATGATGTCAGGCGCCATCTCGAAGCCGGCGAGCTCGTCGAGGTGATGCCGTCGTACCGCGCGGAGCCAATGCCGATGACGTTGCTCTACCCGCATCGCCAGCATCTTTCTCGCCGGGTTCATGTCTTCGCCGACTGGCTGGAGAGCCTTCTGAAGCGCGAGGTGTCATGTTGATCTCTGCCTAGGCCAGACCGATGAGATCTCCACCCCAATGCAAAAGGGGCGCCGAAGCGCCCCTGACTGCGTTCTTTCGAGAATTTATTGGAAATGCCAGCTCAGGCCGGCACGAATCGCATGGAACGCCAGCTCAGCTTCATCATCGACACCAGCTTCCTCGCTGCGGACATTGATTTTCCCGAGATCGGCATAGCGATATTCAATGCGGCCGCTCAGATCGTCGGTGAAGGCGTACTCGACGCCACCGCCGACCGTCCAGCCCCATTTCGTGTCGCTTTCATCGGCGAACTTGTCACCGAATTCGTCGTTCGCGGTCAGCTTGGCGCCACCGACGGCGAGACCACCGGTGGCGTAGAAAAGCGCGCGGTCAGCGGCAAAGCCGGCGCGCAGCCGCAGCGAGCCGAGCCAGTTGACTTCCACCTCATCCACACCGAGAAGGTCGCCGCCATCGACACCCAGAATGTCGACCTCGTCATTCAGATCGGCAAATTCGATGTCGCCTTCGACACCCAGCACCAGACTGTCGCTCTGCCAGTTGTAGCCGGCATGGGCGCCGCCGACGAACCCGTCGAGATCGAATGTACCGTCCTCGCCATTGATGATCGCGGCATCAATCTGGACGTCGCCGCCGGTGTCGACATTGCCTGCGCTGAGGTCGTTCTCGCCCCAAGCATAGCCGGCTTGAAGACCAATATAGGGACCCGTCCAGTCATAGGCGGCCGGCTCGATGATATCGGCTGCCTGCGCCCCGGCGCTGAACAAAACAGAAACCGAGCCGATCAAAAGGCACTTCCTAAACATGATTCCCCCGCTGGGCTGCATTCAGATGAAGTTCAACTCTGAAACGAGCGCAGCGTCAATTCCAACTGATATTACGCGGATCGATTTTGATGAGGCGTGACAGATATGCAACATATGACCATGCGTAAGCGTATCGCCCCTGTGCCGATACAATTAGGATTGACTTCGGCCGGGACCTTGCGACGGAGATGGCCTGCCAATATCGCACCGGAGATAAAAGGGATATCAATCCAACATGAGCACGACAAGCGACGCCCGCTTCTGGGACCGGACGGCGCGGAAATACGCCGCCGGCGCGATCGGGGATCAGGCCGGATATGAGCGCACGCTGGCGCGAACCAGTGCTTTGTTGCGACCCGGCGACAGGGTGCTGGAACTCGGCTGCGGGACGGGAACGACAGCGCTGCGGCTCGCACGCGATGTGGAGGCCTATCTCGCGACCGACATCTCCGCCAAAATGATCGCGATCGCCGAGGCGAAATACGCGGCCGCGCCAGTCCCCAATCTTGTCTTCCGGACTGCTACCGCTGAAGAGATCACGGCCGAACGCGCACCGTTCAACGCCGTCCTCGGCTTCAGCTATCTTCATCTGGTCCGCGACCTGTCCGGCGCCCTCGCCCACATCCACGCACTGCTCGCGCCGGCGGGTCTGTTCATCTCCAAGACACCCTGCGTCGGGGATATGAACCCGCTCATCCGGCTCGTCTTGCTGCCCGCAATGCGCGCGATCGGTCAGGCGCCTTATGCCGGCGTATTCCGCGCGAGCGAGCTGAAGGAGCTGATCGGTGCCGCGGGCTTCGAGATCCTTGCCGTTGAAGACCATGCGACGAAAGGCAAGGAAGGCCGCCCTTATATCGTCGCCCGTAAGAAATGACGTGAACAGCCAGGCGCATGGATATGGATAAGCGGGAAGATGCGGCGGCGACGATGAAAGACCGGCTACGTGCCGATCTACGCGCCGCAATGAAGGACAAACGATCGGGCGAAGCAAAAGTCATCCGGTCGCTCGTCTCGGCGATCGACAATGCCGAAGCGCCGCCCACGCAGAAAGAAGAGACTGGGCCGACCTTGCATCGCTTTCGCAGTGGATCGGCCGAAGTCGAACGGCTCCGTCTCGACAGCGCGCAGGTACGCCAGGTACTGCTGGTTGAGATCCGTGAGCGCGAGCTTGCCGCTGCCGAACTCGAGCGCCTGGAGAAGACGGATCGCGCCGCGGTCTTGCGCACGGAAATCCTGATTGCGAAGCGTTATATCGCGTGAGGATTTCCTCCAGGTTCTATTAGAGAGAGTCGCAGGTCATCCCGCCCACTTGCCCCTCACTGCTGAAGGCCTTTTCGCATTTGTCCATCAGCCGGGCATCCGCCGGGTCGGCCACGCAGAATGCCGCCGTTGTTTTTGTCTCGAGCTCGCCCACGCACCAGAAATCGGCGCGACCGGCCTCGAACGGACCACAAGAGGCATAACAACCGCGCACGTCTTCGAGACAGGCATTCTGTTTCTCGTTGCGCATCGATGCGCAGGGCGTCAGCTCCGTCTTGAGACACTTGAACTTGTCGGCCGGCAGCGCGCTCATGCATTTCTTGTTTCCGGCCTTCATGCAGGCCTCATACGCTACATAGAGGGTTTCCACACAGCTGCGGCCCTTGATCTCGCATTGCGTCCTGACGCAGTCGACACCACTTTCCGCCTGCGCCTGAGCGCCGGGAAGGAATGAGACGACAACAAGAATGACGACACCGAATAGCCGCATCATCTCTCCCCTGACTGTCAGACAGAGGCTAGCGGAGAGACGGGAAATGGCAAGAGAATTGGACCAGGGTGATGGCCCTTGGTCCAACTCGAACCGGCGAACGGCGTGGGGCAAAAAGGCTGCGGACAGCAAAAGAGGAGGCCATTCCGGTCGGTGCGCGATTTGCAAATTGGGGCTTGGGACAGTTCATCTTCCGGGTGTTTCTGACTTTCGGAATCATCACACATTATTGCGTCGGCGCCCGCTGGCCGACCGGCCAGCTTTTCATGCAGAACATCTCCCTGTGGTGGGCGTGTCCGTGGACGTTTTCTGTCGCCGCCGTCCAGGCGGGCGGCCTCGGCATGGTGGCGACTGGCCTTGTATTGCTGGTGGCCCCACACGCCGCGGGAACGGACGGCTCCCAGACGTCCGGGGATT
Organism: Rhizobiales bacterium Y(2018); assembly: GCA_005502925.1. Taxonomy (GTDB): domain Bacteria; phylum Pseudomonadota; class Alphaproteobacteria; order Rhizobiales; family Aestuariivirgaceae; genus Taklimakanibacter. The sequence goes on from SCPD01000011.1 coordinate 40,377, forward strand.
CAGTGGCGCTCCTCCTGTGCAATGCCGGTCTCTTCGGCGTCTTCGCTGTCGGCTATCCGGGTTACTTCGTGTTCGACGCCGTCTGGCCCAGCTTTTTCTATTCACCGATAGCCGATGGAAAGAACCTCTGGCTCCTCGGCCAGGCTCTGTTCATCGCCCTATATTTTGCCGGGCTCCTGATGGCGTTCGTCACGGTCCGCAAGGTGCTCGACCAGAAGCAGCACAGCTAGACGGCATAATAGAGAGCCAATGTGCTCGTGCGAGCATGACCGCTCGCGCTTAATTACGTTTCTCGAACCAGGCAAAAACCACGAGCAGGATGAGCGTGAGCGCCAGGCCGATCGCAACGATCCGCCAAGCCGCAAAGGCGCAGGCGACCGCCAACGCCGCCGTCACCCAGACACTGGCGGCAGTGGTCACACCTTCGATCCGCTGGGCCTGTGCATCTCGCAATATGGCGCCGGCACCGATGAAGCCGACACCGGTCATGATCCCTTGCAGCACGCCTGGATAACGCGGCTCAAGGCATCCGGATGCCCCGCCATGCCGTCATACTGGATAGCAGCCAGGGCAATCACCGCGGCGCCGAGCGCGACCAGCCCGAGAGTACGCATGCCGGCTGGCTTTTCCTTCAAATCGCGATTGACACCGATGATAACGCCGACGGCGGTGGCGGCGCCGAGACGCAGGCCGATGTCGAGAAGTTGCGGATCCATGTTTCACCCATCAAATAAGAGGCTCGCGTCAGAACGACCGACGCGAGCCAACCAGAGGAGAGAGGAAACGAGGATTCAACGGTCGAACTCCCGAAAGGTTCCCGACCGGTCGACTACCCGCTGGCGCGTTGGCTGAGCCAGATGCTGCCGATGACGAGAACGATGCCGGCAATCTGGCTCCAGCTCAACGCCTGATCCAGAAACACCCATCCGAGCAGAACGGCCGTCAGCGGACTTAGAAAGAGCAGCGACGATACGACGGTCGCCTCCAGCCGCCCGATGCCCCGGAACCACAGCGCGTAGGTCAAAGCACCGCCGATCAGACCGAGCCAGAGGAGCCCCAGCAGGTTGCCGCTCGTCGGCATGGGAATGACGGGCCCGAACAGGAGCACCACCGGGACCAGCAGCAGGCCGCCGGCGGTCAGCTGCCAGGCCGTGAAAGTGAGGAGCGGCACGGGCGACCGCCACTTGCGCGTCAATATGCTTCCCAAAGCCATAGCCGCCGCTGCGGCGAGCCCTGCCGCCACACCGGCCGGATCGAGCGCCGCATGAGGCGCCAGCACCAGCAACGCAACCCCGCCGATGCCGATGAGCGCGGCAAGGAGCGCCAACAGGCGGACCGGACTGCCGAGCAGAAGTGCCGCAAGAAAGACGGCGAATAACGGTTGCACGGACGCCACTGTCGCGGCAACCCCGCCCGGAAGCCGATAGGCGGCGACGAACAGCAGACTCAGGAAGATCGCGATATTGAGCGCGCCGAGGATGAACGCGCGCGGCCACCAGATGCCGCTCGGAAGCTGTCGACCGATGAGCAGCAACAGCAAACCGGCCGGCAGAGCGCGCAGCAGGGCGACCGTCATCGGCGAGAAACCCGCCAGAAATTCGGTGGTGACGATATAGGTGCTGCCCCAGATCGCCGGCGCGATGGCCGTGAGCAGCAGATCGGCAGGGCTCGTCTTCATGATATTTGTAAAACCTCATGCAGCGGGCGCCGCGGCTTCTGTGGCCAGTTTCCCGGCGCGGCGCGGCCGACCGCCACGAGCATCACCGGGATCTCATGTGATTCGAGGCCGAACGCGTGGGCGACACCTTCGGCATCGAATCCGCCTATCGGACCAGAAGCGAGGCCCATGGCTTCGGCGGCATAGATCAGAGTCGCGGCGCCGAAGGTGGCCGAACGAACCGCTTCATCGCGGGCCGCCCGCTTGTCGGCATATTGCGCGCGCGCCCCCTCCTCCCAGCCCGAAGCCATGGAAGCCGGCATGAAGCCCTCTTCCGTGAAAGGCCGCAGCCGTGTGGGGATGTCGGCATGGTCCGGCAGGAGGCCGCAGATGACGAAGGTGACGGCGGCCTCCGCCACCTTGGGCTGGTCATGCGCCAGGCGCCGCAGCTGTGCCTTCGCCTCGGGCGTCCGCACCGCGATGAAACGCCAGTTCTGCAGGTTGTAGGCGGAGGGCGCCCGCGCCGCGAGGCGCGCCAGCTCGGCGATCTCGGTTTCGCTCAGGACATGGCCGGCATCGAACCGATTGGCCGACACACGCTTCTCGATCAGGGCAATGGTGGGGTTGGTCACTGTTCAAAGTCCGAACTGATGTGGCGTTCGGAGTTGAGATAGAGAATTCACCACCAGACGATAATGAGCTAAATCGAGAAAACACTCTTTACTGACAGAGAATGATCGATGGATCGATTTACGGCATTACAGGTCTTTCGCCAGGTGGCGGAGCTGAAAAGCTTCGCCGAAGCCGGCCGGCGCCTGAACCTGTCGGCGGCGGCGATCAGCAAGAATATCGCCGAGCTCGAGGCGCATGTCGGCGCGCGGCTCATCAACCGCACGACGCGGCGCATGGCGCTGACCGAAGAAGGCCGGCTCTATCTGGAGCATGTGACGCGCGGCCTCGATGCTTTCGCCGAGGCCGACCAAGCCTTGCGGCCCATCCGGCAGGAACCGGGCGGCGTCTTGCGGGTGAGCGCGCCGATGACCGCCACGCTCATTTGCCTTTCCGCCGCCATCCCGCGTTTCCTGTCGCGCTATCCGGCGTTGACCCTCGACCTTCAGCTCGACGACCGGCGTGTCGATCTGATCCGGGAGGGTTACGATCTCGCCATCCGCGGCAGCGACCGGCTGGAGGATTCGAGCCTGATCGCCAAACGGCTCGCGGTGATGCCGCATGTGCTCTGCGCGGCGCCCGCTTATTTCGCGGCGCATGGCAAGCCGAAGACGCCGTCCGACCTGAAGTCGCACAGCTTCATTCGCTTCAGCCTGTCGGGCCATGCGGATCTCTGGGAGTTCAGCAAGGACGGCCGCAGCGAACGGATCAACGTCGATGCCCGCTACTCCGTCACGTCGAGCCTCGCCGTCCGCGATGCGCTGCGCGAAGGCTTCGGCCTCAGCCTGATCCCCGCTCCTTATGTCGCGGACGATTTGCGCGACGGCCGGCTCGAGGCCGCACTGGAGGATTGGCGCACGGTGGAGACCACGCTCTACGCCATCTATCCATCCCGGCAGCATCTAGCCCCGAAGATCCGCGTCTTTCTCGACTTTCTCGTGGAGGAATTTGGTCGCCGACCGGCCGCCGCCAACGCTAGCTGACGACAGCAATCCCCGCGAAGATCATGATGAGGACGATGACGGCGAGGATGAGGAACAGCACGAAGAGGATCTTGGCGATGCCGGCGGCACCGCGCGCAACCCCGGAAAAGCCCAAGGCGCCGGCGACGATCGAAACCAGGAAGAAAATCAGTGCCCATTTCAGCATGACGACCCTCAATCGTGATTGTCACCCTTAACGACGATTGGTCGGGAAGGTTCCGGGAGGGGAACACCGGCAGATCCACGACAAATCCCGAGCTTGCTCAATATCCTCCGATGATCGGCAGCACTTCCCCGGTGATGTAGCTCGAACAGGACGGCGCCGCGAGGAAGACGAAGGCCGGCGCGATCTCCTCGGGCTGCGCGGCGCGCTTCATGGGCGTATCAGAGCCGAACTCCTTAACGTCCTTAGCCGGCTTGTCGGCCGGATTGAGCGGTGTCCAGACGGGCCCGGGCGCCACGGCGTTGACCCTGATCCCGCGGTCGATCAGCTGGCCGGCGAGCGAGCGGGTGAAAGCGTGAATACCGCCCTTCGTCATCGAGTAGTCGAGCAGATTTCGACTGCCATTAATGCCCGTCACCGAGCCTGTCATGACGATGGATCCGCCCGGCTTCAGGTGCGGCACCGCGGCGCGCGCCATAAAGAAATAGCCATAAAGGTTGGTCTTGAGCGTATGGTCGAAATGCTCATCGCTCAGATTTTCGATATCGTATTCATGCTGCTGGAAAGCAGCGTTGTTCACGAGGACATCGAGCTTACCGAAGGCGCCGACCGTCTTGTCGACTGCCTTGGCGCAGAAGGCGGATTGGCGGACATCGCCCGGCAATAGCAGGCAACGCCGTCCCTCGTCTTCGACGGCAGTCTTCGTGGCTTCCGCATCCGCATGCTCGTTCAGATAAGCGATGGCGATATCGGCCCCTTCGCGCGCGAAAAGAACGGCGATCGCCCGCCCGATCCCCGAGTCACCGCCGGTAACGAGCGCCACCATGTCCTTGAGTTTTTCCGACCCTTGATAGGCCGGCGCCTCGAAGAGCGGAGGATAGGAAAGGTCTTTCTCGAGCCCCGGTTTTTTCAGATGCTGCGCTGGAAATTCCTTCGGATAGCCGCGCTCGCCCGCCTGCATCGGCTTATTGGCGGATTTCTGCGGACGTCGCTTGCGGTCGCGCTTATCGACCTCGGACTGGATACGGCGCCCAACAGCCACGGCCTGTTTGGAGTTGGCGCCGCGAGCGGAACGACGTGCAGCCATTTACTCACCTCGTCGGATTGATCGCGAGCAGGCATCGGGGAGGTCCGCTCGTTTGACCGAGCAGACCTCCCCTTCGCGGCCTACTTATTCTGGCCGCCCGGGGTACGGTCGTCTTCTTCCTCACGCCGGGGAGTCTGCTGCTGCCCCGGATTCTGCTGCTGCTGCTGGCCGGGGTTCTTCGCCCCGCCGCCCTGCTGTTCTTGGCCCGGACGCTGACCCGGGTTGCCCTGCTGCTGCTGCTTATCGCCTTGATTCTGGCCACGCTGGTTATCTTGATCGCGATTCATGTCTCACTCCTGTTTGAGGGATAGTGACCAGCGCCAACACATTGCAGACGCATTTGTTCCTGATGCGTCACGAATGGCGCTGGAACTCCCTGTCGAGCTTGTCGATCAGCGCCTTGCCCTTCTCGCCATCAACTGCCTGCAGATTGGCGTGCCTCGATGTTCGGCCCATCCGTCAGTCATTCGCCCGGTTCCATGATGCGAACCAAAACGCTCTGGCAACCAGAAATGGAACATATCCGCGCATCACGGGTTGCCGTCGTCACAACCCCCAACCAGGAGAGACGCCATGGCTTTGCACACACTCGACGCATTGTTCGAGGACACGCTGCGCGACATGTATTATGCCGAAAAGAAGCTGACCCGAATTCTTCCCAAGATGGCGAAGAAGGCGAGCAGCGCGGAACTCGCCGACGCATTCACGTCGCATGCCGAGGAAACTCAGGGGCATGTCGATCGCATCGAAAAGATCTTCGGAATGCTGGACAAGACGCCTCGCGCCAAGAAATGCGAGGCGCTCGAGGGGCTCTCCAAGGAGGGCGATCATGTGATGGAGGAAGCCGACGCCGAGTCGGTCATGGATGCCGGGCTGATTGCGGCGGCCCAGTCGGTCGAACACTATGAAATGGCGCGCTACGGCACTCTCATCGCCTGGGCCAGGGAAATCGGCCTCACCGACGCAGCGGATCTGCTCCAGGCGAGCTTGGCGGAAGAAAAGGCGGCTGACGAAAAACTGAACGAAATTGCCCTAACCGTTAATCCGGCGGCGGAACGGAAGGAAGCCGCCTGACGTTGACCGAATCCGATCACATCCACCCGAACCTTTGGTCCGCCGGTTCACTCTCCAGCGGACTTTTTTCTTTCCCACGGACTTTCCGCATACCGTGATGTCGGAATTTTCAAACGGCAATTTAGCAGCCACCATTACCCGGTGCTGCCGATCGAACTGACCTCCATGTCAGTCGATTTTACTTGAAATCTCTTTCTCCAAGCGAGAGTATTCCGGCGCGATCGACGTTCAGTGGAACGACAAAAATGCCAAAGGCCTATTTCGAGCCCAAGACTTTGGCCGAGCTCGGGGCAGTGCTTGAGCAAGCCAAGGCGATCCTTTCACGCAGAGGCGAAGACACGCCCAACAACATGGACTGGGTTGCCCGGCGCATCCTCGAACTCGCATCCCAGGGCATACCGCCGGAGCAAATCCTGGCCCAGGTCATGAAGCCGCTCTCGCCCTTTGATGCGGGGTTGAAGATAACCGAAATCAAGATTTCTTTTTCTCCGAACTAGCCGTGCCCGTAGCCGATGGTGCGTCGCGGAACTTTGGCGGCGCCATCACTCCTGATCTGCTGCATCCTCTTCGTAGCGCAGTAGATCGCCTGGCTGGCAATTCAGGAACCGGCAGATCCGTTCGAGCGTATCGAACCGCACACCCTTCACTTTGCCTTGCTTGAGAAGTGACAGGTTGGCTTCCGTAATGCCGACATACTCCGCCAGGTCCTTCGACTTCACATTGCGCTCGGCCAGCATGACATTGAGCCTGACCCGGATGGCCATGTGCGCGGTCCTCAGACGAACTGCGCGTTTTCGTCGGCGATCGCCACCGCATCCGTCATCACCCACGCGATGACCGCGACCATGCCTGCGAAAAGCAGAGTGAGCAGCGTGTCGGATCCCACGGTGAGCGCAAGTGTTCTCCTCCCCGATACCGCAGCCGAGCTCAGCAACAGGCTTAAAGCGGCGCCCGCCAGCGGTTTCAGCACGGCCGACACTGCAATGGCGATCGAAAACGCCTTGAGTGCGCTGACCGTCTGCATCGAGAAGATCCTGCCGCCCGCGAATTCGGTGAAACAACGCCGGGCCTGCATCAGCCCAAAGATCAAGGCAGAGAGCGGGATCATCGAGATGACGAGGCCGCCGAGGCGGAAATCCCATCCGATATCGGGAAGCGCCGCGCCGGTCACGCCGGCCATGGCGAGAAGAGCCCCGGCCGGTGTCGCCAACCAATAATAGATCATGGCCGCGACGAGCAGGAGCGCTGTCACCAGACACAGGATGGCCATGACTCGACTGAGGCTCCCGATACGGCGGAGCCGCCTCGTCCGGACGGGATCATTGTTGTCGGCGGCCAGAATGATCATGCGGCTCTCCCTATGCTTCAGTTACTGTTACGACAAAAATTATCGTTTGACAATAATTTTTATCTGCCTATCAATCTCACGACTTGATGAGGAACCGTTCAATGGCACTCCGTTCGACAGACTGGGCTACCTTTCCCTTCATCCTTTTTGCGGCTTTCTCCGGCCTGGCATCGCCGTCGACCGCGGCGCCCTCGACAGCGCAAGGACAGGTTTCGGTGGCGCAAGTTATCGAGATGCTCGACAAGGCACCGACCGAAAGGGTCGCACGCCAGGTGTTGACGGCATATCTCTCCGGGCTGGGCGAGGCTGCCGGCGTTCTCCTCACTGCGGGAAGCGATGCCAGGCTCGCACGCTGCAGCAAGGCCCTGAGCCTGAGCGATGCTCAGGCGCGCCAAGCTCTCGCCGCCGCGGGTCGGCGCAAGGACCGCAACGAGATCGCCGCGACGCCTTTGCTCCTCAACGACATGATAAAACGTGCCGCCTGCCGGCTCGAACCTTGAGCGGAACTGGCTCGCATCATGCGCAGATTGCTCACGATCCTCTTCATCCTCACCGCCCTCACCGGCTGTGCGAACTGGAATTGGAAGGCGACGGGAGAGGCCTGGCGCGACTCCCTCTGCCGCGACCAGCACAAACAATCCTGCAAAGGCAGTGACGAGGACTGAACGGGTGATGCCGCCGCTCTAAAGCCGGCTGTAGACACCGCTCGCTTCACCATTTGGATCGGTGATCCGCAGTTTGCTATCCTCGAATTGCCAGTGCAGCACAACCGGTTCCAGATCCTGAGCATCAAAACTCCAGCTTCCAGTAAGATCGGGTCGGCAGTCATTGACGGATTTGTATACCCCCACCGCCGGCAGGAAGGTGATGGTGCTGCCTTTGATCTCGATCTGGCCGGTCTTGCGCGCCAGCGAGCGCACCTGCCCGCAGCCCTCGACACGCGTGGACTGGAAGAGGAAATAATCGGTTCGGCCGCTCCGATGAAAGGAGAAGGAGACGCTGGCGCCATCGCCATCCGCGCAGAGGTCGATATCGGTGCAATAGCTGCCGCCGGATGCTGCATTACCCCATTTGCCAACGAGCTCGCGCGGTATCCCGCCCTCCCCGTCGGTCGATGGAGCCCTGCCCAAGGCTTCACTCAGAAGTCCCAGAATCACCAGCCAGATGGCGGCGGCGGATATAAGAACACTGCGAATGCGTAACGACATGGGCCTACTCACCGCAACGGCCTTTCGACGGCAGCGGACGTTTCCCGCGGTTCGCCATGCTCCTGTGCCGCTTTGCGCCTCTCCAACAGAAATGTGACGGAATAGACGCGGGCATTGCATTGCGCCGATGCAACGTCCGACAGCACTTTCCAGAGGTTGAGATGAAACATCCAGGCTCCTTGCCATGATGGATATGTGCCGCCCTCGCCAAGCGGGCCACAAGCTAAGGAGGCTCTGAATATGTCGCTTGGACTAGACGGCCCTCAAATTGGCCCAAAAGGCCCTGCAAATCGGCCAAATCGTCCCGTAGCCTGTGTACTTCAGCTTGACGCATCACGGCGCCTGCTGGCAGGGAGTGCCGATGACCATGACGAGTGAGTCCGCCTCGTTTCGACTGCGGACCGATGCCCTTCCGGCACGCGACCGCATCGAGATCATGCGCGAAGTCTATGGCCGCACGGTCCTCAAGGTCGATGTCGATCCGGTGATGCCGCTTGCCGTCGACATGACATTGCGCGGCGTGCCCGGCGTTGGCATCGCCACCGGCTCCAGTTCGCAATTGCGCGCGCATCGCTCGACCGCCTTGATCGACAATGACGACATCATACTGCTCGTGGCGCAGTCGGGCGCCAGCCTCATGAAACATCGTGGCCGCGAGGAACCCGTCCATGAAGGCCAGGCGTTGATGATGAGCGGTGCCGAAGTCGGCATCAGTCAGATCCAGCCGGGCGGCTTGCGCTTCATCAATATGAGCTTCTCGATGCGCAAGCTGGCGCCCCTGGTCGGCGATCCGGGTGCCGTCTTCATGCGGCCGCTCCCGACCGATAGCGCGCCGATGCGGCTGCTGATCGATTATGTACAGGCGGTGCAGACGGTCGAACGCGAAGCGCCCGCCGAAATGTGGCACCTCGCGGCGACACATATGATCGACCTGATGGCCGTCGCGATGGGCGCGACGCGCGACGCCGCAGAGATCGCTCGCGGCCGTGGCGTGCGGGCGGCGCGGCTACGCGCCATTAAGGCCGACATTGCTGCGCATGGCGCTAGCCTGTCCACCGACCAGATCGCCGCGCGCCATCGTTTGTCACCCCGTTATGTGCGCAAGCTGTTCGAAGGCGAAGGCACGTCGCTGTCCGACTTCATGCTGGCGCAACGGCTCGAGCGGGCGCATCGCATGCTGAGCGATCCGCGCCAGGCGGGCTCGACCATCACGGCGATCGCTTTCGAGGCCGGCTTCAACGACCTGTCCTATTTCAATCGCACCTTCCGGCGCCGCTACGGCGCGACACCGTCGGAAGTGCGCGCCGCGGCACTATGGACGCGCGACGACGACGCGTGATGCACGCCGAGATCAAGCAACCCTGGTCCTCACCTGACGCAGAGCCTTCGCCCTATCCTTGCCGCACCACATTGGCGAAGATTATCACCATGAGCACTCCCGTTCCTTCCGCCTCGGCCTTCACCCGTTACGCGCAAGCCTATGACGCGATGCGCCGCCGCCTCATCCCCTGCTTCGACGACTTCTACGGTGCGGCCTTGCGCCTGATCGAAGACTGGAAGATCCGCGATGACTTTCGCGTTCTCGATCTCGGCGCCGGGACCGGCTTGTTCTCGGCCATGATCCTGGAGCGCTTTCCGAAAGCCCGGCTGCATCTGATCGACGCGTCGTCCGGCATGCTGGACCAGGCCAAAGAGCGTTTCCGCGGCAACCCGTCCGTCACCTTCGGCATTGGCGACATGGCGGCGTCCGATTTCGGCGGCCCATGGGATGTCATCGTGTCGGCGCTCGCGATCCATCATCTTGATGATCCAGCCAAGCAGTCACTGTTCGGCCGCATCGTCAGGACGTTGCGGCCCGGCGGACTGTTCGTGAATGCCGAACAGGTCTTGGGTCCGACGCCGGAAGCGGAAGACCGTTATGTGCGCTTCTGGCATGCCGAAATCCGTGCCGCCGGCGTTTCGGAAGAAGAGATCGCCGCGGCTGCCGAGCGTATGGCCTTCGACCGCTGCGCATCCGTCGAGGCGCAGCTTGCCTGGATGCGCGAAGCGGGCTTTCGCGATGTCGATTGCAGCTTCAAGTCCTGGCGTTTCGCGGTATTGAGCGGGCGCCGGGCATAGCTCTATCCCTTCGCCCGCATCAGGCGCCCTATTCCCAGAAACGTCACCACCGAGCCGGCGCCCAACGCCATGGTGATCCCGAGGGACCAGGTGGCGCCGATCTGCACCATGCCGGCGGCGAAAGCAAAGGGCGCGGTCGCCGAGACGATCAAACGCGCCGAGGCGACCCGTCCCTGCAGCCTTCCGTAGCCTTCGCTTCCAAACAGCAGAAGCGGCAAGGTGCCCAGCACGATGCTGAACAGGCCGTTGCCCAAGCCGAAGAGAATGGCAAAGGCCATGGCTCCCGTGACCATCGGCGCAGTCAGAATAAGCACCAGGAGTGCGCCGGACATCAGAGCCGCCGCGATGGTGGCGAGGATCACCGGTGACAGGTTGCGCCCGAATGCCATGTTGATGAGGCGGCTCGCCACCTGGGACGGGCCGAAGACCGTCGCGATGATGGCCGCCGTGGCGGTGAGCCCCAGCGCCGCCAGCATCGGCACCATGTGAATGAGAACCGCCGAGGCGACGAAGGACTGCAAGGAGAAGGCCAATATCATCAGCGCGAAGCCGATCGGCCGCGAGGCGACCGAGAGCCGGCCGATGACCGGCTCCGTTCCAGCCGCAATCGCATTCCGGCTGCGCGCCAGTCCCCGCGCCAGCCACGCATGCAACGGCAGGCAGACCAGAAGATTGAGCGCGGCGAAGATCAGATAGACGGAGCGCCATGACATCTGCGTCTCAAGAAAGGCCGTGATGGGCCAGAAGACGGTCGAGGCAAAGCCGCCGATCAGGGTCAGATAGGTGATGCTCCGTTGCGCCTGGGCGGGATTGAGCTGCACGAGAAGGGCGAAGGCGGCGCCGTACTGGACGAGGCTCGCCGCCACTTCGACGATAACGAGAGTGCCGACAAATATGAGCTTGTTGGGCGCCAGGCTGCAACCAACAAGGGCCGCCGCCGCGCAGGCCGAGCCAATGGTCATCAGCCGCCCGGCGCCGTAGCGATCGATCAGGATACCGAACCAGGGCGCCGTCAGCCCGCCGACCAGCAGCGAAAGCGACAGGGCCGCGAAGATCCACTCAACCGACCATGTCAGATCGCGCGCCATATCCGGCGCCAGGATGCTGAAGGCGTAATAGAGCGTCCCGTAGCCAATGATCTGGGTCACGCCAAGGGCGACGATTGGCGCAATCGATAGGCGTGCATTCATCAGGCGTTTTCGGATTCGAGGGACTGCTTCGCGGTGGAACCCCGCTCATACCATGCCTTGGACCGATTCACGATCGCCACGACCGACAGCATGACCGGCACCTCGACCAGGACGCCGACCACCGTCGCCAGCGCCGCACCGGAGCTGAAGCCGAACAGGCTGATCGCCGCCGCGACAGCGAGCTCGAAGAAGTTCGAGGCCCCGATCAGGGCGGAGGGACCGGCCACGCAATGCCGCTCGCCCAGGATGCGATTGAGCAGATAAGCGAGGCCTGAATTGAAATAGACTTGGATCAGGATCGGCACGGCGAGAATACCGATGACCAGCGGCTGCGCGATAATCTGTTCGCCCTGGAAGCCGAACAGCAGAACCAGAGTTGCGAGAAGTGCCAGCAGCGACAAGGGCTGCAGCTTCTTCAGGAGACGATCGAGCGCCCCCGGCCCGCCGGATGCCAGAAGGAAGCGGCGCAGGAGCTGGGCGGCGATTACGGGAATGACGATATAGAGCCCGACCGAAAGGATCAGCGTGTCCCACGGCACGATGATTGCGGAGAGGCCGAGCAGCAGGCCGACAATCGGGGCGAAGGCCACCACCATGATCGCATCGTTCAGCGCGACCTGCGACAAGGTGAAATGCGGTTCGCCCTTGGTGAGGTTGGACCATACGAACACCATGGCCGTGCAGGGCGCGGCGGCGAGAATGATGAGACCGGCAATATAGGAGTCGATCTGGTCCGCCGGCAGATAGGAGCGGAACAGCCAGCCGATGAAGAGCCAGCCGAGCAAGGCCATCGAAAATGGCTTCACCGCCCAGTTGATGAAGAGCGTCACGCCAATGCCGCGCCAATGCCGGCCGACCTCGCCGAGCGCCGCGAAGTCGATTTTCAGCAGCATCGGCACGATCATGAGCCAGATCAGCAGAGCGACGGGAATATTGACCTTGGCCAACTCGGCAGCGCCGATCGCATGGAATATCCCGGGAAACAAATGGCCGAGCGCAACACCGGCGATGATGCACAGAGCCACCCAGACGGTCAGATAACGTTCGAATATCGACATGATGTCAGAACTGCTTGGTGAGGATTGTCGCGGAAGCCGGGCAGAGACTGGCGGCTTGCCTCGTTGCCAGGATCGCTTCCGGCACGGCATCGCGGTCCACTGCTGTGAAGCCTTGTTTCTCGAAAAAGGGAGTGGCCGATGTGGTGATGAGGTAACCTCGCCGCGCTCCCACCCGCGCCGCCTCCCCGATCAGCAGCCGGAGCGTCGTCTCGCCGATCCCCTGGCCCTTTTGGTCAGGTAAAACCACGATCGAGCGCAGCAGCGCGTCACTACCATGCAATTCGTAGCCTGCATAACCAACCGTCGCGCCACCACGGATCACCCGGAAGAATCTGCGGCCCGCTTCCGCCAGATCGTCGACCGGCAGTTTTTCGGCGGTCAGCGCTGCGTGCAATTCCGGCGCGACACCGTCGATGGGAAGCAAAGCCAGCTGCGTCGCTCCCTCGGCTGAACCGATCCGCTGCAAGTGACGGCGCAACACCATGCCGTCGATCGAGTCCATGGGCAGGTTCAAGAAGGCCCCAATGCGGTTTTTGAGGTATCTGGCCGCCATCGAGAAGGCGCGCTCCTTCTCGATATCGCTCCCCTCCACCGCGGCGGGATCCTCGATGCCCCAATGGGCGGTCATCGGCTGGCCTGGCCAGATCGGGCACATCTCGCCGGCCGCGCTGTCGCAAACGGTGAAAACGAAATCCATGACGGGGGCGCCGGGCGACGCGAACTCGTCCCATGGCTTCGAGCGCAGCCCGTCGGTCGGATAGTCCAGCGCGGCCAGGACTTTCAGAGCGAATGGATTGACCTGCCCCTTTGGCTGGCTTCCCGCCGAAAAGGCATTGAACCGTCCGGCGCCTTCCTTGCGCAGGATACTCTCGGCCAGGATCGAGCGGGCGGTATTGCCGGTGCACAGGAACAGTACATTGTACATCACAGCGCGGCACCTTTCATGGGCGCACAGCAGGTGGCGGCGGAAATGACCGGCGCGCAGATTTCGGGACGGCCCGAGCAGCAATCCTCCATCAGGAACCGGATGAGGCCGCTCAACACGTCATATTCGGCACTGTAGATGATCGAACGCGCGTCGCGTCGCGCCGTAACGAGGCCGGCGCGTTCCAGCTCTTTCAGATGGAAGGACACATTCGAGGCGCTGACCTCCGCTTTCTCGGCGATGGCGCCGGCGGCGAGTCCCTCCGGGCCTGCAACGACCAGCATGCGCAGTATCCGGAGCCTTGTTTCCTGCGACAGCGCCGCAAACACGGTTAGGGCTTGACGTTCGTCCATATTTCAATAATCCTATGAGTATCGAAATAATGGATAAATGAGATGGCAAGCTTTGGCAATGGTAATATCGCGTCCCTGGCGCCTCTTCCTCTGAATGATCTGACAATCGGTGTCTTGCTCGACGGCCTGGCGGCGCGCCCGGCCAGCCGGCTGACTTTCCGATATGACGGCAAGACCATTCGGCGCGGCTATCACGTGACCGAGGTGAAGGCGGGGCAGTTCGCCGCCCTCGACTGCGGCGCCAATCCCGAAGCCTGGACCGAAATATTCATCCAGCTCTGGGATGTCGATGATGCGCCGGATCAGATGACGGCCGGAAAATTCACCGGTATCATCCGCAAGGTGACCAACCATGTGGCCCTCGACATGAATGCACGGCTGACCTTCGAGGTGAGCGACGGCATCGGCCCGATGCAGCTTCATCAGGCCAATGGCCCTGTGGCGTCGAACGACGAGATTCTCGTCGAGCTTTCACCGCGCCCGGCGAGTTGCAAGCCGCGCGATCGCTGGCTGACCGGTCAGAACGAGGCCGCATCGGCCTGCTGCGGACCGAGCAAGTCGCCATGCTGCGCTTGAGACGGTGATGAACAGACCTCCGAGAAAACCCGGCTACGATTCCTGCGACGCTGACGCCTGCGCCGAGCATTGAGCTCGTCACATTCGCCTTTGCAGATATCGCGACCGACTTTCTTGGAGATCATCTCATGGTTCGTTCTTCGCCGCGCCTGCCTCCTGCCCTGCTCTTGATCACGGCCTGTGCCTTCTGGGGCGCCGCCACCGTCCTCAACAAGGCCTTGCTGGCGTCCATTCCACCGATCACCTTGCTCGTCCTTCAACTCGCGCCAAGCGCGCTCACTCTATGGATCATCGTCACGGCCACCAAGCGGCCACTGCCGCCCAGATCGCTGATGCTTCCGCTCATCCTGCTCGGCGTCCTCAATCCCGGCATATCCTATACGCTCAGCCTGATGGGTCTCATGAACATAAGCGCGAGCGTCGCCACGATGTTATGGGCGGCGGAACCGCTGATGATCCTTGGTCTGGCGGCGCTGCTTCTCGGCGAAGCGATCACATGGCGGCTGTTGCTCACCATGCTGATCGGCGCGTTTGGTGTCGCCCTCGTCGCCAATATCCGCGGCGCGCTCGATGGCATGGGCGGCGGTCCGATTGCGACACTTCTGCTTCTGGGCGCGGTGCTGTGCTGCGCCTTCTACACCGTGTTTTCACGGAAGCTGAGCGAGATGGTCGATCCGATCACGACGGTGGCCGTCCAGCAAAGCGCCGGTCTGGCATGGGCGCTCGCTTTACTGTCCACCGGCACAAGGTTCGGGGCGCCGACGGATTTCCTGGTCATTTCACCGGACCTCTTCGCCGCCGCAGCACTTTCCGGGCTGCTTTATTACGCGGCCGCCTATTGCCTCTATATCGCGGCGCTGCGCGATGTCCCCGCCGCCATTGCCGGCGGCTACTTCAACGTCATACCGATCTTCGGCATCGGCCTGGCCTATCTGCTCCTCGGCGAGAGGCTCACACTCATACAGTGGCTGGGAGCGGCAGCCATCCTCGTCTCGGGCTATATGCTGGTCCGTCTCACCAGCAGGGCCGAGCCGGTGCATTCGGCTACGTGACCGCAACGGCTCTGCGGGCGTTCAACCGGCGCCGAACGCCTGCAGATCCGGCCCCGACATCGCCTGGCGCAGAAGGCTCGCCGCGCCATTGGCGCCGGTGAGCAGGATCACGGCACGTTTGCCCTTGATCTCATCGCGGCGCTGCCAGGCGCCGACGAGCCCGGCCGCCGCCCCCGGCTCGACCAAAATGCGTCCGGCCATAGCCGCCGTATGCAGCGCCGGCAGCAGCGACGCCTCCGGCACCAGGAAGGCGTCATCGACCGATTGCAGCAAAGTCGCGAGCGCCAGCAAGGCGGGGACCCGGCAGACGATGCAATCGCCGACGGTGTGGATGTCGCGCTCGACCGGGCGGCGCGCATGATAGCTCTCGACCATCGCCGGCGCACCGTCCGACTGCACCGCCCAGACCTTGGCTTTCGGCTGATGAATCTTCACGCCGAGGCCGGTGCCGCCGGCGAGCGAGCCGCTGCCCATCGGCACCAGCACGATATCGACGCTGTCGAGTCCTTTCCCGATCTCGAGCCCGGCGGTCGCGGCGCCGGCGATAAGCGCCGCGCTTTCGCCATCATCCACGAATTCACCGCCCGTCCGGGCGGCATGGCTGCGGGCCTTGTCCTTGGCGGCATCGATATCCGCTCCGCCAATATGGAGCTTGCCGCCGAACCGGCGGATCGCGGCCAGTTTTTCGGCGACGCAGCCTTCCGGCACGAATATATCCGCCGGCGTGCCCAGGAGCCGCGCCGCATAGGCGACGCCTTGGCCGTGATTGCCGGTCGATGCGGTGACGGCGCCGATGGGTTTGTTGGACGCGGTCAGCAGCGCATTGAGGGCGCCGCGCAATTTGAAGGAAGCGATCGGCCCCGTCGTCTCGACCTTGAGCCAGATATCGGCCGCCAGCAGCTCGGACAAAGCGGCGGAATGGAATAACGGCGTCGGCTGCCCGAGATGGGGTGCCAGCCGCTCGGCTGCGGCGAGGATGTCGGCTTGCGTGGGTATGTTCATGAGGACGCTCCCTTGATCCCCTCTTTCTACCCTGCCGGCAATTGAATGGATTGCAAACTCGCACATCGTATGTTTCATGGATTCCGATTTTCGATGCCATAGCGGAATCCATGACAAAACTGGACGACATTGACCTCCGCCTGCTGCGGCGGCTGCAGGCCGACAACCGGGAGACCAATCTCGATCTGGCGGCGGCGGTCGGCATCTCACCGCCGGCCTGCCTGAGAAGAGTGCGACGGCTGCGCGAGGCGGGTGTCGTCCGCGCCGATGTGGCCCTCCTCGACCCCTCGGTCGCCGGCGCCCATCTCACCATCCTGGTCGAAGTCATGCTGGAGCGTGAGCGCCTCGATGTAGTCGAGGGGTTCAAGCGCGCCGTCGCCGCCGAGGAGGCCGTGACCCAATGCTGGCTGGTGACCGGTGACCCCGACTTCGTCCTGGTGGTGCGCGTCCCCGACATGGACGCCTATGAGAGGCTGACCCAACGCCTCTTCTATGCCAATCCCAATATCGCCAAATACCGGACCCTGGTTTCGATCTCGGAAGTCAAATTCGAGACCAAGCTGCCACTTTAAGGCGCTGGAATTCTGCCACACAACTCGTTAGCTTCGTTCCGAAACAGCAACAGGAACCGAGCTTGCGCCATGACCGCCAAGGCCCCTCCCATCGATCTCGTTCAGGCGGCGGAGGCTGGCGACGCAAAAGCGCAGAACGATCTCGGCCTCTGGTACTTTGAACACCTTCCCCAGACGCCCTACCCCAGGACGTGGTTCGAAGGTGCGGCGGCACAAGGCCATGACGTCGCCATGCACAATCTCGGCATTCTGGCCGCCAGGGCCAATGATCATGAGCTCGCTATCGCCTGGTACAACAGGGCCGTAGCGGCGGGCTACATCACATCCTGCTATTTCATGGGCCGGGCCTATAGGAGGACAGGTGACGACGCGCGCGCCTTCCAGGCATTTGACAAAGGAGCGCGCGGCGGCTGTCTCGAGGCGCAGGACGCCCTGTGCGAGTTCATCCTCGAAAAGAAGCTCGAGGAGCATTACGACCTGGGCTTCTTCCTGATCAACCGAAACGCCGAGCGAGGCCGGGCAAACGCGCAAAGAATTCTGGGCCACCTCTACGCGCAGGGCATTGGCGTGGAACCGAATCCGCAGAAGGCGATTTCCTGGTGGCACGAGTCGGCAAAGAACGGTGACATGGTTGCACAATACAATCTCGGCACCTCCTATCATCAGGGTCATATGGTCGGGAAAGACCGCGTCGCGGCGATGCGCTTCCTCATGGCCGCTGCGGCCCAGGGTAACGATGAGGCTCAAGCCTATCTTCCCCGCGTCGAGGCAGAGCTCACCCGCCAAGAACGACAGGTGCTCCGCGGCGAACCGGATGCGGAGGACCAAGCCATCATAACGGCCATAGCGTCACGGAAAACGCCACCGGCCGATCTGGTGAAGGCAGCGGAAGCCGGGGACGCCAATGCCCAGAGTGATCTCGGCCGCTGGTACCACGAGAATCTCCCTGGATCTCCCGATGGGTTGAGCTGGTTCAAACGGGCCGCCGAGCAAGGCCTGCCCAAGGCAATGCACAATCTCGGCGTCGCGGCCTTCCAGGCCGACGACCGTGACCTTGCCATGGCTTGGTTCAGAAAGGCCGTGGCCGGAGGTTGGCGCAACTCGATCGTTCCTCTGGGCATGTTGCTCAAGGAGAGCGGAAACATCGATGAGGCTTTCACTACTTTTCAGCACGGCATCCAGCTCGGTTGCCCGGACTCCGAGGACGCTCTGAGCCAGCTCATCGTCGATAAGGAGATCGAAGCTCATTATGAGCTGGCTCGCTCCCAGACCATACGGGCTGCCGAGCAAGGCAGCGCCATTGCGCAGGTAAGGCTCGCCCTGATCTATAATGAAGCCCTTGGCGTCGAGCGGGATCCCGGCAAGGCGATGTCCCTGTATTTGCAGGCGGCCAAGCAAGGTCACGCCGGCGCACAGCTGGCGGCCGGTGTCGCTCTGCATATGGGATTCTGCGTCAAGCAGGACCGGGTGGCGGCCATGCGCTTTCTGCTGGCCAGCGCCGCTCAAGGCAATGACGGCGCTGAGATCTACTTGCGGGACGTAGAGAAGGATCTGGCACCGGAGGAAAGACAAACGCTGGCGCGGGATCGTGCCGCGACCAGGCATTGACTGTGACACCAGGAAAATTCAAACGATCATGATCTATCTCGTCGGCGGCCCACCACGTGTCGGCAAAAGCACGCTGGCTCTCATCGCCCTCGAAGAGGCCGGCATCCCCTATTGTTCGACCGACATGATTGTCGGTATGCTCGCGGTCGCCGCTCCCGAACTCGGCGTGCGTCACGGCTTCCATGCCGACAAGGCGAGCTCGATGACCGGTCTCCTCACGCATTTCGTGTGCTGCGCCGATATCGGTAATGACGCCTATCTCATCGAAGGCGACGTCATTACGCCGGCCTTCGCCCAGCTGATCGCGCCGCAGGTGAGCGAGATACGGGCTGTCTTCCTGGGCAACTGCGCACTCACTCTGGACGACCTGCGCCATGCGCCGGACTGGCTCGAGAATTCGGAAACGGCCGAATATGAAACGGTACTGCGCGAGGTTGTCGCGCGCAGCGAACGGCTTCGGGCGGAATGCGAGCAGCTGGGTTATGCCTATGTCGAGATGAGCCAGGACCGCAATGCAAGTTTCGCGGCGGCCCTCAAGGCCCTCGATCTGTAGCCGCCACGGGCACCAGCCAGCCGCGATAACGCACGATAAGCCCCGTCAGCGGATGGCCGATCTCCACATGGAAGCGGAACCATCCCTCCTCCACGCTTTCATGCGCCGTCGAGCGCGGGCATAGGACCATCGGCAGGGGAATACCGAAGGCCCGCCAGTGGCGCAGCACGAGCGACAGGCGTCCGTCCTTCAGCACCAGGGCCATGGCGAAGGTCAAGGGGCCGAAGCACTCGCAAAGCAAACACTCATCCCTGCCCGTACCGGTATACTGCTCGCTATGAAAAGTCTCGGCGCCGAAGCTGCGCCTCCAGGTCTCGATGCCCTTGGCGACGTCGAAACGTACGCGCACCGGCGTGTCAGCGGTCGCGGCGGGAAAGCCGATCACGGCGCCGGCGAGGCGCGCCAGGAAGCCCCGCCCGCGCTCGACGCTGGCGCGCCCTTCCGCCAGAGCCGTCGTCTGAACCTGATGCATCGCGCGGATTTCCGCCGGCAGCTCTTTCCAGGCTGAACCCAGGATCCGCTCATAGAGCGGCGGCGCATCGGGCAATGGCTCATGCCTGACGCCCCATGTGATCGACCGGCCAGCGAAGAGGCGTTGATAATCGGCAAGCGCGAGGTCGCGTGTCGCCGCCCGCGCACCCGGCAGGGGTGCATGTCCCGCCAGCATTTTTTGGATATAGGCCGCGACCGCCATTGCGGGGATATAAGGTCCGTCATCACCTTCGGCGGTGAGATGCCAGGAACGGGTGACGGACCGGCCCCTATCATCCTTGCCCGCCACTTCCATGAACATGCCGCTGCGGTGGTCGCCCCAGCGCAATGTACGCATCGTGCCATGGATCAGCGGCGCCAAGGCGGCGAGACTGCGCAACACGCGCAAGCGGACCAGCCAGGCCGCGCCGATGAACAGCCGGTGGAACACCTCCGGCACGGGAGCGGCGCCGATCCAGATCGTGCGAGCCTCGGGCCAAAGCTCAGCCAGCGCTCTCAGATCCGGCACTTCGACGAGCGAGAACAACCGGCGGCGCAGCGGCACGCCACCCGGCGGCACGATGGTGAAGCGCATTTGCTCCGTGGCCGGATAACCGGTCACAAGAGCGCCGTGTCGCCGAAGGACAATCGGCTGTCCGGCATAAGAGGCGATGGCCCGCATCACATTCAGGCCCAGATCAGCAAAGGGTGATGGCGCGAGACCGCCGCGGATAGAGTCGATATGCGTCATCCCACCGATGAGATGGCGCGCCGCCGCTGCGGAAAGCGCTGGAAAGCTCGACGCGCCGGAGAGGACGCAGAGTCCCGCCGCCCTGGCCCGCTGATCGAAGGCCGATATGCCCATCACGAAATCGGCGCTGTCGGCCAGATCGAGATAATGCGCGCCTTGCGCGATCGTCGCATCGACGAGACGGTATTGTTCCTCGCCATAGGCCTGGAACGGACCGCTGGCATCGACGACGACGTCCGGCCTAAGGCGCGTCAGCTCTTGTGCCAATTCGCCATCACGATCGAAAGCCGCCGGGACGAGCTCGGCTTGCGGTGACTTTCGCCCCGCGCAATACTCCTGGGCGTGTTTCATCGAACGCCCCGCGACGATGATTGTGAGGCGCGGCTCGTCCTCCAGAAGCTCGACAATCCGCCCGCCGAAGCTGCCATATCCGCCGACGATCAGCAGTCTGAGACGATTGCCCATGGGGGAGATGATCCTGTGCCCGGATCAACTCCCTAGCAAACAGGCCGACACGTCATCAAGGCTGCGCGCGCAGCGTATGGATCAAGCCGCGCGTGAATCCGGAAGGAAACACGGTCAGATGATTTTCTCCGGCCAGCACGTCGGACTTCACGCGCAGACCGGGATAGCCGCGTTTCATCAGGCGCCGCTCGAACAGCTGGAGATCCTTCACCATGTCACGTTTGCGGTTGAATCGCCGGTCATTCGGATGAACACCCTCGAAGGCGCCGACATAGAGGAAGACATTGGCGGCCAGGTCGCGATGCGCCTTGGCATAGTCCGCTTCGATCTTCCACATCACGTGATTGTCGTACCAGAAGGATGGGCTGCCGAGAATGTAATCGCGGAAGAGCTGCGGCTCGGAGAGCAGGATCTGCGCGCCGAGCAGGCCGCCATAGGAATGGCCCATGAAGACACGGCGGCCGGGATCGGCGCGGAACTTGCGCTCGACGAAAGGCAGCACCTGATCGCGCAGATAGCGCTGATACTGGGCACCCTGCCCGTGCACGGCCTTCTTGGGCGCCCCCTCGCCACCACGGATAGTCGGCGTGTAATCGCGCCGCCGGCTGGTCATGCCGTCCTCGCCTTTGGCATAGGACAGGCCGACCAGGATGAACTCCTCGGTCACCGGCCCGTCGAGATTGATGCGCCGGGTGATGCTGCGGATGAGTGGGAAACCGTAATCGGCGTCGGCAACATAGAGAACGGGATAACGGCGCTCCGGCTCGTGCGCATAACTCGCCGGGAGGCTCACAAAGACCTCATAGAGGCGACCCGATTGCGGATCGGGCACCGACCAGACCTGCGTGCCCTCGAGCGCATAAGCCCGCCCCTCTTCCGTCGCGGGCGCCGATCGCGCGATTGACGGGACGGCGATCAGCGTGAGGCCGATGACCATCGCAGAAAGAAGCTTCGTGTCGCAAATGATACGCATAGGTCCCCGGAAATGAGTGAGCTGAACCGTCCCTGCGAACTCTCTCACGGCTGTCTGCGGTCGATTTAAGGCACCTTTACGCCACGCGACTCCACCGCCGGCACCGCGATTCGGCGCCAGGACGCCGCCACCTCCTCCGGGCTTGCCGCGCGGACCGCTTTCAGATCTCGCGGATAGGCGACGCCTTCGGCTTCACTGAGGCGCGTGGCATGAAACTGCCCGTTGCTGGCGCGCAGAATCCACCCACCCTCCGAACACTCCCGGGAGACGAGATAGATTGCACCGGGCGCGATCTCGGCGGGTTTGAGCTCGTCGGGTTCCTCGGTGATACCCCACATCCGCGTCTTGGCCACCGGCGAGATCGCATTGACGATGATGCCGTGCGGCGCGCCCTCATCGGCCAGCACATTGACGATGCCGACGGCGCCGATCTTCGCCGCCGCATAGGCGGCAAGGCCCGGCTGCACATATTGCGGATAGAGCGCACGATCTGATGTCGTCAGGAGGATACGGCCATAGTTCCGCGCCTTCATCGCCGGCCAGGCCGCCTGCGCCAGCCATAGCGGTGACTTGATGCCAAGCGCCAGCATCCGGTCGAGGAACATCTCGTCGAGCTCCTCGATGCGCTGATAGCCGACCCAGCCCGCATTATGGATCAGAATGTCCAGGCGACCGTGCTTCCCCAGCACGCGGGCGACGAGCGCATGGCACTCGTCCCGCGTCCCGATACTGCCGCTTTCGCCGAAGGCCTTGCCGCCGGCCGCCTGCAGACCCGCCGCCGCGGCGCCCGCGACGGCTGGATCACTGCCTTGGCCGTCGGATCCAGCACCGACATCGTGGACGATGACCACGGCGCCACATTCGGCCAGATGCTGCGCGTAAGCGAAGCCGATGCCACGGCCGGCACCAGTGATGAGGGCCACCTGCCCGTCGAATCTGATCATTTGCTCTTCCTCGTCTTGGGGTCAGACGCTTTCGGGAGCCTCGACCTCGAGAACGGTCAATTCATGTCGCTGGCCGTTCCGCGCCGTCCACAGGATCGACTGTCCGGGCGACAGCCCGATGAGCGCCGTTCCGACCGGCGTCAGGATCGACATCCTGCCTTGCGCGATATCGGCCTCGGGCGGGAAGACCAGGGAAACGGTACGTTCGAGCCCCTTCTCGTCCTTGAAGCGCAGGCGCGATCCCATGCGGATGACGCCTTGGGCGATCTTGTCGTCGGCGACGACACGCGCCCGCTCGAGCTCGCCGGCGAGGTCATCGGCCAGCGTCGCATCACGTTCGGCGATGGCATCGGCAAGCATGCTCAACCGGGCATGGTCGCTCGTCGAGATGCTGATTTCGGGCTTCTGGCGGGTGGTGGTGATGTCGGTCATGTCAAATAGGCCTATTACGCTTCCGCCCTGTTACGGCGCGGGAGTCCTGCAATTTGTTAGGGAAATGAGAGGTTGGCGGCGCCTTAGCGACGAGCGAGCGGATAAGACTCAAGCCCTGCCCCGCGACTCGGAGGTGCCAGGGGGCCGAGCCGGGGGTTAGATTCCCGCGATGGGGCAAGCCCCATAATGAAGATGAGTCGTATTTCGCTGCAGTTTTTGCATGGCTCATAGTTGGGGGCGCCGCTCGCGATGTCAAGCGTAACCCGTCCGGGCCCGGTTAACAGTGTCGGGGCTTGCCCGATTGACAGCGGGCCAGGGATGGAAAATATTCCAAAAAGGAGGGGCAAATCAGCCCTTGGAGGAGAGACGGATGATCAAGATGATGGTGGCGGCGGCCGGACTTGCGGTCGGTCTGATGATGATGCCCGTGGCGACGGCCCCTGCAAAGGCCGGTGTCAATATCGATATCAATATCAACGGCAAGAAGCGGATCAGCTGTCGGCGCGGCGCGCGGATCGCCGAGAATTACGGTTACTTCCGCATTCGCGCCCGTGACTGCAGCGGCGGCACTTACAGCTATTTCGGCCGTCGCAATGGCAAGAGCTATATCATTTACGTCGACTCCAGGCGCGGCTACGTCTCCGATGTCCGCCGCGTCGGTTATTATTGATACGGCTCGGAAATCGCGGGCATAAGCAAACAGCGGGCATTTGCCCGCTGTTTTCTTTTGGGTGGTGATTGATTGCCTTTTAATGGAATTGCGCCATTCTGTGACATATGAGCAACAGTGCGGACAATTCGACCGGCTTTACCTAGCGTATCACTGGTGCAACAGGAAACTTTGAGGCGTAATCCGACTCATCACTCCTCCATGGAACTAAGGCCCTTCGGGGCCTTTTTCTTTGGCGGAGCTCAAACGGCCTAGCAAGCCAAGGCGGTCGCTTCTTGCTGCGTCGCCAAGCGCTCCTTCTCGTTTCCAGCTTTGGCGTAGAGCTCCTGAACCTTGCAGGCGTCACCGGTGCGATTGACTGCGGCGAGGATGCTTCCATGCGTGCGGTAATGGACTGCGGACCTGTAGTCGCTGTCCGGGAGCGTCGTCAGGCTCTTCTCGGAATAGCTCAGCGCCTCTTCAAAACGCTTGAGCGCGAGCAGTATTTGCGCCTGGGTGTCGTATAATGTCACCAGAAGCTGCGGGTTGTCGACGACTTCGGCAATCCGGATGCCCTTCTGGGCGGCCTCCAGAGCCTTGTCGTATCTGACGCTGCGCTTATACATCCAGGCCAGATTGTTATAGGCGAAGGTCTTCAAATCGAGATTGGGCGGCGTCAGGGCTTCAGCACGCTTGACCGTTTCCTCGAGATAGTATTCGCCACGATCGAAATCCTTGTGATGCACATAGGCTATGCCCAGCCCCATCGATATTCGCGCCTCGGTTATCGGGTCCACATAATTCTGTCCCCTGAAGCTGCCCTGCACTTCCAGGAAGCGCTCGATCGCCTCCTCATAACGTCCGCTCTCATCCAAAAGCGTGGCGAATGCGATGAGTAATTCCGCCCTGCTGTCCAGAAACATTGGGAATTCATTGTCGAAATCGAACGCAAGGGCCGCGCGGTACTGCTTCTCCGCTGCGGCCACGTCGCCCAGCGACCGGTGATATAGATCAGCCAGGCTGCCATGCAGGGCGAACTGATAACTGGGCTTGGCCAGCGCCTCGTTGGCCAGCCCGTCGAGCAGAATTCGTTCAGCGCCCACATAGTCCTTGGCTTGCCATTGCCTGGCATAGCCAGCCATGACCTCCGAATAATCGGAGCGCGTAGGAGTCATGACGCTCCTGCGGTCCATCATTTGGCCAAAGACATATAACGCCGCAACGAGCAAGACGGCGATGACCCCCAGGGTCGCGAAAATGGAGATCAGCGCTCTCTTCAAAAGATTACCCCCGGCAGATTCGGCGCCGACGCTAATCCAGGGCGGCCGACAGATCGAGACTCTTTCCGGAGCGTCACCGGCGCGCCACATTGCTGAATCAGAGCTTAGCCGGTAAGTGTCAGATCAAATCAGCCACGGAGTTTCGACGGTGAAGCTTGTCCCCCTCTGCTTGTCCGCCTTGCTAGTCTTGGCCACGTCCACGGCCGCCTCGGCCGCCGACTGCCAGCCCACCTCCCCCTCCAAATTCCCGAGTTGGCTTTCGGGGGTCAAGAAGGAGGCCGCCGGCATGGGCATTTCGCGGCGCGGGCTCGCCGGCCTCGACGGCCTCACCTATGACCCCGCGGTCATCAAGCGGGACCGCTCACAGAGCGTCTTCTCCCTCACTTTCCTCGAATTCCAGGCGCGCCTGATTTCCGCCGGTCGCATGAACAAGGGCGCCGCGCTCATCAAACAGCATGCGGCGATCTTCAAGAAAGTGGAGCAGCGTTACGGCGTGCCGCCCTCGGTGATTACCGCCTTCTGGGGCCTCGAAACCGATTTCGGCGGTTATATGGGTGATTTCCACACCATCCGCTCGCTCGCCACGCTCGCCTTCGATTGCCGGCGGCCTGAGAAGTTCCGCCCGCAGGTCTTTGCCGCCCTTCAGATTCTGGATCGCGGCGATATGACCGAAGAGGATATGGTCGGCGCCTGGGCCGGCGAGATCGGCCAGGTGCAGTTCCTTCCCGCCGATTTTCTCGAGAGCGCCGTCGACGCTGATGGCGATGGCCGTGTCGACCTCAAGCGCAGCATTCCCGACATTCTGATGTCGACTGGTAGTCTTCTCGTCAATCACGGCTGGCAAGCCAACCAGCCGTGGCTGCAGGAAGTGAGCGTTCCCGAAGACATGCCATGGGATCAGGCCGATATCGCCATCCAGCACCCGCGGTCGCAATGGGCCAAATGGGGGGTGAAACTGGCATCCGGGAAGACCCTGAAGGCGGATAAGGCGGGAGCCTCGCTGCTGCTGCCCATGGGCCGCCATGGACCGGCTTTCCTGGCCTATCCGAATTTCACCAAAGTCTATCTCAAGTGGAACGAGTCGCTCATCTACTCGACGACGGCCGCCTATTTCGGCACCCGTCTCGCGGGCGCCCCGCCGGTCAGCAAGGGCAATGGTCCGGTCGACGCGCTCGACTACAACCAGATCATGGAATTGCAGAAGATCCTGTCCCGCATGGGGTATGACGTCGGCAAGATCGACGGCAAGCTGGGGGCGGCAAGCCGGGCCGCGGTCAAGGCGGTGCAGATCAAGCTCGGCCTGCCGGCCGATTCCTGGCCGACGACGGAATTCCTCGCCCGCTTGCGCAAGAGCTGAAGGCAGCGATGACGGAACGACGTGCCTCCGCCCAAGAGCTGGCGGCCTTTTCCTATGCGGTACTCACTTCGGCCGGCGCCGATCCGGACTCGGCCGAAGCGACGACGGGCGCCATGCTGCATGCCTCGCTTCTGGGCGTCGACAGCCATGGCATCCGGCTCCTGCCGTTCTATGCCGACTGCCTGAGGGACGGCATCTGCAAGCCGAAACCCAAGATCACCGTGTCGCATCCACGCCGCAGCGCCGTGCTGGTCGATGCCGATGACGGGCTCGGCCATCTGCCCACCTATCGCGCCATGGACGAGGCGTGCGCCATTGCGCGCGACACCGGCATCGGTATGGGCGTGGTGATCAACTCGACCCATTTCGGCGCCGCCGGCGCCTATGCGCTCGCCGCCGCGAATGCCGGCTTCATCGGCTTCGTCACCTGTAATTCGGGCGCCTTCGTCGTGCCTTATGGCGGCAAAAGACCCATTCACGGCACGAGTCCGATCGCCATGGCGGCCCCGCTCGAGGGCCGCGATCCCTATTTCCTCGATATGGCGACGAGTTCCATCCCCTGGAACAAGGTGATGCGCTACCGCACCGAAGGGCTCGAGCTGCCTCCCGATGCGGCGCTCGACGCCGATGGACAATACACGCTGGACCCGAATACGGCGGTCTGCTTGGGCCCGGTCGGCGGCTCGGGCTTCGGCTACAAGGGTGCAGCGCTCGCCGGCCTGGCCGAGGTGCTGGGCGCCATGCTAACCGGCATGCGGCTCTCCATTGAGCAGGAAGGCGTCGTGCTCGCCGATACCAAGGTCGGCCATTTTGTTATGGCGATCGATCCATCGACCTTCGTTCCCCTGACTGTCTTCAACGAGCGCCATGCGGGCTATCTCGACGGCTTCAAGGCAGAACCTGGAATCATGCCGGCCGGCGGGCCTGAATGGGCGAAGCGGATCGACCGCGAAGCCAAGGGCATACCCTTGGCCGACGGCCTCCATCGCGAGCTCGCCGACGCGGCAGACAAGGCGAAAGTGGCTTTTTCCCTCTAAATTCCGGCCATGCGCGGGCTGCATCCGGGGCCATCCGGATTGTACATTGGCTTGCACCTGCTCCCTGCCTATAGCTCGCCCAATGAGCGTTGCGGGAGAGACAGCCGATCATCGGGACAATCACGCCGTGGGCATCCTCTGGATGCTCGTCACGGTGTTGTGCTTCACCTCCCTCGATACATTGGTCAAATACCTGCTCGAGACCTATTCGCTGGTCCAGGTCACCTGGGCGCGCTTCTTTTTCGCCACCATCGTCGCTGCCGTGGCGGCGGGCCCGAGCCTGCCCAGGGTGGTGAAGACCAAGGCACCGACTCTGCAGCTGACGCGCTCGCTGCTCCTTGCGCTGACCACCGCTCTGTTCAATGCCGGCATACGTATCGTGCCCCTGGCGACGGCGACGACCATCATGTTCCTCGCCCCCATCCTGGTCACCGTGCTGTCGGTTCCCTTGCTCAAGGAGCATGTGGGCCCGCGCCGCTGGTTCGGCGTGCTCGTCGGCTTCGTCGGCGCGCTTATCGTGGTCCGTCCTTGGGAAAGCCATGCCGGCCTGTTCATCAGCGGCGCCCTCTTCCTGCTGATCGCCGCCTTGCTCAATGCGAGCTACCAGATCACCACCCGCAAGGTGCGCCTCTTCGACGAGCCCTTGACCTCGATGTTCTACACCTCGGTGATCGGTGCGCTCGTCACTACGGTCTTCGTGCCGTGGCACTGGCAATGGCCGGGAGCGACCGATTGGCTGCTCCTCGTCGGCACCGGACTTCTCGGCGGCGTCGGCCACCTCTTCCTCATCCAGGCCTTCCGCCAGGCGCCCGCCTCCGTCGTCGCCCCCTTTTCCTATTCATCGCTGATCTGGGCCGCTCTGTTCGGCTGGCTGTTCTTCGCCGAATGGCCTGAATACTGGACATGGCTGGGTGCCGCCCTGATCATCGGTTCCGGCCTTTACATTTTCCATCGCGAAAGACAGCATAGGCACAACTGACAAATTCGGGAGAACGAACGCCATGACTTCGGTGACCAAGCTCAAGACCAAAACGTCGGAAGAACAACAGCTGCGCATCGATCTGGCCGCGGTCTTCCGTCTGGCCGAGCATTTCAACTGGCATGAGGGCGTCGCCAATCATTTCAGCCTCGCCGTGTCGTCCGACGGCAAGCAGTTCCTGATGAACCCGAAATGGCGGCATTTCTCCGGCATCAAGGCTTCCGACCTCCTGCTCCTCGATGCCGACGACAAGGAGGCGATGAAGCGTCCCGATGCGCCGGATGAGACGGCGTGGTGCATTCACGGCCGCATGCACGCTCTGGTTCCGTCGGCGCGCTGCGTGCTGCATGTCCACCCGACCTATGCGACCGCGCTCGCCGGCCTCGCCGATCCCGAGGTCAAGCCGATCGACCAGAACACCGCGCGCTTCTATAAGCGTATCGCTTATGATCTGGGCTATGAGGGCATGGCCAATTCGGATGCCGAGGGTAACCGCCTCGCCGGCCTCCTCGGCAATAACAAGACGATGATGATGGGTAATCACGGCGTGCTGATCGCCGCCGGTTCGGTCGCCGAAGCGTTCGACGAACTCTATTATCTCGAGCGTGCCTGCCAGACGCTGATGATCGCTTATGCGAGCGGCCAGAAGCTCAATGTCATGAATGACAAGGTCGCCGAGCAGACGGCGCGCGACTGGGATCTTTATGCCGACTCGGCCTTCGCTCATTTCGCCGAGATGAAAAAGATCCTCGACCGCAAGGATCCGTCTTACGCCGACTGACCTAACCGCCTGATCTGATGATCAAAAAACGCTGAATGGCGGACAACCGTCCATTCAGCGGTGGCTCAGCACATTGCGCCTATTCTGTGACAATCAATTGGGGGCCGATTGTTTCAGGATAGGAGAACGCCATGCGCCCTGTCGAAACCGCTTTCGCCGGTCTGTTGATCGTCACCGTCCTCACCACCGTTGTGAAGGTTGCCGTCATCCTGCTGTGAGGGTGGGTCACGCATGCAGCTTCAGACCTTTGACGATCTTGTCGAGCGTTTTGCGCTCGGTATGGAGAGCTACCCCAGCAAGATCGAGCTTGTCGGTCGGAACATTCGCCACTGCGGCACGATTGTCGATATCGTTATAGGTCATGAACAGCTTCATCGTGTAGATCGACGGCACGACGCCACGCTCAGCCGCCCGTTTCAATACCCGCGTCAACGCCTCACCATCTGCCGAGAAGATGAGAATGGGCTGGCGCACCAGAGGCCCATAGGCAACGCCGCCGCCGTCCCGGTAGCGTTCGCCCACGATCTCGGGGTACACTCCGGCAAGGCCGCCGGCGAGAAAGGCGGTCACATTGAGTTTCTGCCATTGTGCGAGGCTCTCGCGCACCACGATGGCGATCTTGGTATCGAATGTCATGCCGCAGACTCTAGGAGAAACGCCACAGGTCCGTCTTGAACGATCGTGCGGCGCCCATGATGGCGACTGGATCGGTCATGCGCCCGCCTGCGACGGCATCGAGCGCATCGAGGCCTTCTTCTCAGGCCACGCTTATGATCCGCACCGCCACGACACCTATGCGCTCGGCTACACGATCAGCGGCGTCCAATCCTTCACCTATCGTGGCGCCCAGGCCGACAGTCTTGCCGGCAACGCTATCGTGCTCCATCCTGATGAAGTCCATGATGGCCGCGCCGGCGCCGAGACGGGGTTCCGCTATCGGATGCTTTACATCGAGCCGCGCCTGATCAGCCAGGCCCTGCGCGGCCGCACCCATGCGCTTCCGTTCCTGAAGTCCGCCGTCTCCTCCGATCCCGCGCTTCTCGCCGCGCTTGCGGCAGCACTGGTGGACCTCACGCACCCACTCGAGCCGCTCGAAAGAGACCGCATCGTCACGGCAATTGCCGATGCCCTCTTCGCGCTGGACAGCTCACTGCCGGAACGCCGGATGTCCACCACTTCCGCGTGGGCGGTCGACCGCGCCCGCCAGTTTCTCGACACGCATTTCGCCCGCGTCGTCGCCTCGGAGGAACTCGAGGCCGAGAGCGGGCTCGACCGCTATGCGCTCGCTCGCCATTTTCGGACGCGGCTCGGCACCAGTCCCTATCGCTATCTCACCATGCGCCGCCTCGACCGCGCCAAAACCGCGATCCTCAGCGGTGATTCCCTGGCCGAGGCCGCCTTCATCAGCGGCTTTTCCGACCAGAGCCACATGACGCGGCAGTTCAAGCAGGCTTTCGGTCTGACACCCGGACATTGGCAGACCCTGCGGCATTAGCTAAACACCCCGTCGCGCCTGTTGCAGCCATGCCGCGAACAGGCGAGCGCCTCATCTCCAACCTCTTCAGTCTCCTCCCATGGCATTTCTCTCCGGCAACAGGAACCTGCTCGGCATCGCGTCGCTCTGCGCCGGCATCCTGATCATTTCGACCCAGGATGCGATCATCAAGGCGGTGAGCGGCGACTATGCCGTCACCCAGGCGGTCGCCACGCGCTCCATCGTCGCGTTGCCCATGCTCCTGTTCTTCGTCCATCTGAATGGCGGAATCCGCCAGCTCTTCTCGCCGCGTTATTGGGCGCTGATCTTCCGCGGAGTCATTCTGCTCGTCGCCTACACGTCTTATTACCTGGCGTTTCCGGCCCTGCCGCTTGCCGAAGCGATCGTGCTGTTCTTCACCGCCCCCTTCCTCGTCACCTTTCTCGCCGCACCGATTCTCGGCGAGCGCGTCGAGCTCAAGGCGATCATCGCGCTCTTCGTCGGTTTTGCCGGTGTGCTGGTCATCCTGAAGCCGGGCTTCGGCTTCTTCGAGCCGGCTGCGCTGTTCAGCCTGCTGGCCGCCATCACCTATGCGCTGGCCATGCTCTTCGCCAGGAAGCTCGGCGTGACAGAGCCGGCCTCCGTCATGGCCTTCTACCAGAATTGGGTCTATCTCGTCGGCGCCGGTCTCATGGCGCTGGTCTTCCATCTCGGCGGCATCACCACGTCGGACCATCCGAGCCTTGCCTTCCTGGTGCGGCCGTGGTCGTGGCCCGATCCCTTGAGCTTCGCAATGATGGCCGCCTGCGGCGCCATCGCCGCCATCGCGATGGTGCTCATCACGCAGGCCTATCGCCTGGCCGATGCCAGCCTCGTCACCGTCTTCGAATATACCGGCATGATCTGGGCGCCGCTCTGGGGCTTCCTGTTTTTCGCCGAGGTGCCGGCAGCGACGACGCTGCTCGGCATGCTGCTCATCCTGGTGGCAGGCCTGATCGTGCTTGTGCGGCCGTCACGGCGCGTCGAGGCGACCTGACGGTCAGACCGCCTTTGGATATTGATGGAAGGTCTTGCCGCTGACCTGGATGCCGGAACCAGACGCGACGAAGCTCAGCGCATCACAATAGCGGAAGCCGCCATAGGCGGTTTCGACAAAGGCGCAGGCGACCGTTTCCATGATGGTGACGGAGCTGATCCGATAGTCGGGAGCACCCGCCCCCGCTTTGTCGGGAGCGCAGACGACCTCGATCCAGCGGTCGCGCGGCACCGAGATCGGCTTGCCTTCATCGATGCCGGTGATATGCGCCGTCGGCGCGAACAGCGCCGCCAGCATCTCTTTATCCTGCTTGGCGACGCCGGTGATGTAGCGGCGCACCCCGTCCTCGACGGTCTCCAGCGAAAGTCTGCTCACTTGATCACTCCGATCTTCTTGCGGTCGATGGAAATCACCACGGCGATGATCAGCACCGCGCCCTTGATGATCAGCTGCGAATAAGAGGAAACGCCCGCCAGATTGAGGCCGTTGGACAGGATGGTGATGATGAGCGCGCCAATGATGGTGCCCACCACGCCACCCATGCCGCCGGTGAGCGGCGTTCCGCCGATCACCACGGCGGCGATCACGTCGAGCTCGAGGCCGGTGCCGGCCGTCGGGCTGCCGGCGCCCATGCGCGACGACAGAACGATCCCGGCAAGGCCGGAATAGAGGCCGGCCAGCGCGAAGGTGCCGATCTTGACCCGGTCGATGCGGATGCCGGAACGCTGCGCCACCATCTCACCGCCGCCGATGGCGACGATGCTGCGGCCGAGGATCGTGTGGTTCTGGATCACATAGGCGACGGCGAAGGCGATGAGCGCCACGATGACGATCGTCGGCACACCGGCAATGTCGCCGGAACCGATCCACCGCATCGTCTCGTTCTTGATCATGATCGGACGGCCTTCGGTGATATGCAGCATCATGCCATGGCCGGCGACGAGGAGGCCCAGAGTCACGATGAAGGACGGCACCTTCATCTTGGCATAGATGACGCCGACCAGGGCACCGAGGAACGCCCCGCTCAACAACCCCGCCGGCGCCGCCAGGAGACCGTTCGACTGCATGAAATAGGCGACGATGACCGCCGAGAGCCCGACCACCGAGCCGACCGACAGATCGATGGACGCCATCATGATGATGAAGGTCGCGCCCATGGCCGCGATCGACAGCACCGAAGCCTGGCGCAGCACGGTCTCGAGATTGCGCGCGCTCACGAACTGGTCGGAGAAGATGGCGAAGCCGATGCAGACCAGGATGAGGACCATGAAGGGGAAATAGGTCCGCAGGCGATCGAAATTCATGCCGGATCGCAAGGATGGGGTGGAAGCTGTCATATCGCTCATAGCCTGTCGCTCTCTAGATCATCGCATTTATGAGATTGGTTTCGGTGATGGCCTCACCTTCGAAGACGCCGGAAATCGCACCATGGCGGATGGTGATCACAATGTCGCTGACGCGGATGACCTCGGCCATGTCCTCTGAGGCCATGAGCACGGCGAGATCGCGCTCTTCGCGCAGCTTCTGCAGCATCTCATAGATTTCGAGCTTGACGCCGACATCGACGCCGCGCGTCGGATTATTGAGAAGAATGAGCTTGGGATTGGTCAGGAACCATTTGGCGAGCAGCACCTTCTGCTTGTTGCCGCCGGAAAGGTTGCGCACCGCCGTCGCCGCGCTCGGCGCCTTGATGCGGAAAAGCTGCATGCCCTGCTTGGCATCCTTGGACTCAGCGCTGCCGTCGACGAAACCGCCGCGTGCGTTGCGGGTGAGCCCGGCGAGCCCGATATTAAACTGGATGTCGGCGCTGTCGATCAGGCCTTCAACGGCGCGCTCCTTCGGAACCATGGCGATGCCGGCGGCGATCGCCTCAGGAATATCCCGGCCTTCATGCCGCTTGCCGTCGAGCTCTATGCTACCCTTGCTGACGGCGACCGCGCCGAAGACGGCTTCCAGAACGGCATCGGCGCCCGAACCGGCAAGGCCGGCGAGGGTAACGATCTGGCCGCGCCGCACCTTCAGCGACACGTCCTTGAAACCTGCTCCGCTCAGGCCGTCGAGCGCCAGCATTACCGGACGGTCCGCAAGACCCGGCGTCCGTTCCCAGACATCGATCTTGCGCCCGATCATCAGGGCCGACAGCTGGCTCTCGTCGAGTTCCTCGACCGGACACGTCGTGACATAGGCGCCGTCCTTCATGACCTCGACGGTCGTGCAGCTGCCGAAAATCTCCTGCAGGCGGTGCGAGACGTAAAGAATGCCCACACCCTGGGCGCGTAGATCAGCCATCAGCCGGTGCAAGGTGTCGGCGTCGTCATGATCGAGCGATGCGGTGATCTCGTCGAGCAGGAGAACTTTCGGATTGGTCGACAGGGCGCGTGCCAGCTCGATCATCTTGCAGGTCGAGGGCGACAGGCTGCCCATGGAAGCACGCGGATCGATTTTGAGACCGAGCCGGTTCAGCACCTCTTGCGCCGCGGCATGGAGCTTCGTCCAGTCGATGATGCCGAAACGGCGGAACATGTCCATCCGCCCGAGAAAGACATTTTCAGCCACGGACGTGTTCGGCAGCGTGTTGAATTCCTGATAGACCATCGACACACCGGCCCGCACCGCCGATGCCGCCGAATCAGGCTTGAATGGGTCACCATTGAGCGTGATCTCGCCGCCATCCGGCGTCACTTCCCCGGCCAATATCTTGAAAATCGTCGACTTGCCGGCGCCATTCTCGCCGCACAAGGCAAGCGCCTCGCCGGCATGAAGGGTGAGGCCGACGTCGCGCACCGCATGAACGGGACCGTACTGCTTCTGCAATCCACGCGCTTCAAGTATCGCGTGCGAAAAGCGCTTGGCAGTCCCCTGCCCGGTTTCCATGTGATTTGCGACGTCAGCCATTATTGCACCATTCCGATCAGGGTTTGATCACCTGGAAGACGTCGGAATATTTGATCGACGGATTCGACGCCTTGCTGATCGCCTTCCAGTCGATGAGCGACTTGCCGGCCGCCAGAGGCTCGATGATCTTCGAGCGATAGTCGCCGATCCCGTCCTTGGTCAGGTAATAGAGGCTCATCTCATAGACCGGCTGATCCGGCTTCTGGCCGTTCAGGTAGTCGTGGATGATGGTGATGCCGTAGCCGCCCATGACCCAGTGACCACCGGCGAGCATCGACAGCTTGCCTTCGGCGAGCGAGTCGAGCGCCGCGGCGGTAATGTCGATGCCGGCGAGCTTGACCGAACCGAGGCGGCCCGAGTTCTCCATGGCGACGATGGCGCCCAGGAGCGGATCGGAGCCAGCACCCCATACGCCGTCGATGTCACTGAAGCGGGTCAGGAAATCTTCCATGACGGTCTGGCCCTTGGCGAGCGTCCAGTCCGTATACTGAAGGTCGAGAAGCTCGACGCCCGGATGCTCGGCGACCGCCTTCTTCAGGCCGTCATTACGTGATTCCGAGGTGGAGATGCCGGGAACACCGCCGATGCCGACGATCTTCTTGACATTGTCCTTCTCGATCAGGTGCTTGGCCACATTGTAGCCGGCCACTTCGTCGTCGAGCTTGATGAAGGCGAGATAATTGGGGACCGACCCCACTTCGACGCCCGGGAAGGTGTCGGTGACGACCACCGGGATATTCGCCTTGTTCAGAAGATTGATCGCCTGGATGCCGAGCGGCTCGCTGAGCGGTGTCAGGATGACGCCCTTGACGCCGGCATTGATCAGCGACTCGATGTCGGACAATTGCTTGTCCTCGCGCGACTGCGCGTCGGTCACGACCAGCTCATAGCCATAGGCTTCCGCCGCGGTCTTGGCGAAATTCACATAGTCGACCCAGAACGCGTCGTTGAGCGTCGTCATCGGCATGCCGATCTTGGGTTTGTCCTGGGCCGCCGCCGTCAACGCCGAGGTGACGGCGAAGACAAAGGCAGCGACTAGAGAAACGATACGCATGCTACTCTCCTCCTCTGTTGGTTTTCGTTACGTGCGTTCAAAGTTCGATGCGGCGGCCTTCGACCGCCGACCGGTAGGTTGCTTCGACGATTTCGACGATGCGGCGGGCTTCCTGCCCGTCGGCGGCGAGCTTCGCCCGTCCCTGGACCGCCGCGATGAAGTTCTCGACCGAGCGCGCGACCGTTTCAGTCCATGCCACCGTCTCGACGTCCACCGCCGCCCATTTTCCATCCTGCCAGCGCAGCAGCTCGGGCTCGCCCGAGAACTTCTCGAAATGCGCCTCGAGGCCGGGAATGCGGATCAGCGCGTCGGCCGTCACCGCCTCGACCTGGTCGTCGAAAGCGCCTTTCGGCGCGTGATAGCCGGCTTCGATTACCGCCCGGCCGCCATCGCGGAATTCCAGGATGACGAGGCCTGAATCCTCGCCCTTCTCGCGCGGCTTGTCGGTGTCGAGCACCGCCGTCACCGCCGTGACCTCACCCATGATGTAACGGGCCACGTAGAAACGGTGGAAACCAGCATCGAACAGCAGGCCGCCGCCGGTCAGATCCGGATCGGCGCGCCAGCCGCCGAGCTTGCCGCCGATCGCCAGGCGGAGCCGCAGCGTGGTCGGCCGCGCGACACGCTTCTCGGCGATCGCCTCGGCGAGCCAGCGATGCGGCGGATAGAACAGCTGATTGTGGCTGGCGCCGAAGACGACACCCTTCTCCTTGGCCAAACCGTTCAGCACGTCGCATTGCGCGGCGGTGACGGTCGCCGGCTTCTCGACCAGCACGTGTTTTCCGGCCTTGAGAGCGCTCGCGCACAGCTCGGCATGGAATTTGTGCGGCACGCAGATGACGACGGCTTCGACGTCTTTGTCGGCCAGAAGCTCCTCGGCGCGCGCATAGCCGCGGATGGACGTTCCGGCGGTGGTCGCCTTGAGAAGTTCGGCATTGAGATCGGCAGCCGCGAAGAGCTCGGCATGGGCGCTGGCGCGCACGCCAGTGGCCTGGTGGCGTCCGACTTCGCCGAGACCGATCACACCGACTTTCAACTTGGTTGTCATGCACGCATTCCTTCAGGCAACAGGTCTTCCAGCGCGCGCAGCTGCTGCATCGACAGCTCGGAGGCACGGGCGGGATCGGACTTCAGGATCGTCCGGTAATAACGATAGGATTCGAACTCGACCGACATCACGCCGCGATAGCGGGCGGCATCGAGGGCAGCGAACACCGCCTGCCAGTCGACGAGCCCCTCTCCGATCAGCGGGAAGATGAACTCCTTCCCGTCACGGCCCGGCATGCCGGCGACATCCTTGATATGGACATGGCGGATATAGGGGCCGAGCTCGGCGATCACCCAGGAGAGATCGTCGCGCGCCAGCGCGAAATGGCTTGGATCGAAATTGATGCCGAAGGCCGGATGCCCGCCGAAGCGGCGCAGCAGCACGCCGGTACTATGGAAATCATGCGCGAGCCCTCCCCAGCAGGGTTCGAGCGCCGCCACGGCGCCGATCTCGGCGAGACCGTCCAGCATGCGTGCATAGGCATCGAGCAGCAGCGTCCAGGCCTCGCCTTCCGGCATCGCCTGGCCGACATCGACATGGCCCGTTTCCCAGCGATTGGGTCCGGTCAGCACATTGATAAGATTGACATCGCGCCAGACGGCGGCCTTGGCCGCTGCAATCGTCAGGTCGACGCGCCTCGCCCGCTCCGCCTTGTCGGCGCAGACCAGGTCCTGCTGCACGACGATCTCCGAGACCGCGATGCCATGCTTGTGGCTCACCGCGAAGACGGCGTCGAGCTCGGCGTCGCTCATGCGCCGCGGATCGAAATGCGCCAGCGTCCATTCGACCGCGCCATAACCTTGCGCGGCAAGAGTCTGGGCGACGCGTTCAGCCGGCCAGTTTTCATAGTCGAGCGCCGCCAGGAAGCCCCAGCACTTGAAAGGTCCAGCCATCCTCAGTGCATCCTGTCGAGGCGGGCCTGGGCGGTGGCAAGCGAGCGCTCGAGACGGTCGAGCATCTCATCGGCCTGGTCGCGCGTCGTGTTCACCGCCGGCTTCAGCTTGATGACATTACCGAAGTCGCCGAAGACCGGGCCGCTCTTGCCAAGCAGCAGGCGCTGCTTCTCGAGCGCGTCCTTCCACACGAAACCGGTCAGCTCATCGGCCGGCTCCTTGCTCTCGCGATCCTTGACCAGCTCGACGCCGATCATGAGGCCGAGGCCACGCACGTCGCCGATGATCGAATAACGCTCTTTCATGTCGTTGAGGCGCGCCACCATGTGAGCGCCGATCTCCTGCGAATTCTTGCCGAGATCCTCCTCCTCCATGACTTCGAGCATGGCGAGGCTGCCGGCGCAGACCGCCGGCGTGGCCATCAAGGTGAAGCCCGCTTCCCAGCCCCTGAGCGAGGTGAAGCCCTCACCGGCAACGACGCCCGACAGCGGCAGGCCGGCGCCGAACGCCTTGCCCATCACGATGAGGTCGGGTTCGACGCCCACGACATTGGAGGCGAAGATGTCGCCGCAGCGCGAGAACGCCGTCTGCACCTCATCGGCGATTAGCGCCACGCCGTTGCGCGTGCAGATCTCGCGCACCATCTCGATATACCCTTCCGGCATCGGGATCATGCCGCCATTCGACTGGAACAGCTCGATGATCACGCCGGCGACCTTGGCGTCGGGCTGGTGCTTGATGGCGGTGTCGATGTAGCGCGCGCACAGCATATCGCAGGAGCCCGGCTTCAGGCCGAACGGACAGCGATAGCAATTGTAGTTCGGTACCCGGATCTGCCGGGTCAGGTAGCGGTCGAGCCCTTCCTTGGAGCCTTCGAGCATCTTCGGATAGGAATAACTGAGCGCCAGCGTGCTGAAGGTGGTGCCGTGGAAGGCGCTGAACAGCGAGACGAACTCGCTTCCCCCGGTGGCGCGCATCGCCAGATGCATGGCCCCTTCGACCGCATCGGCGCCGCTCAAGGCGAAGAGCACGCTGCGCATGTTCTTCGGCGCCTTGGACAGGACCTTCTCGGCGAGCTTGGTGCGCTGCTCGTTCTCGAAGACCGGCGTCACATATTCGATGCTATCGAGCTGTTCCTTGATCGCCGCGACGACCCTGGGATGCCGGTAGCCGAGATTGACCACCCATTCGCCCGAGACGGCATCGAGATATTCGGTGCCCTCCTCGTCCCAGAAGCGCACGCCCTCGCCGCGCACGATGCGCAACGGATAGTGGCCCATCGGCTTGATGACTTTTTCGACCGTGGGGGAATTGAGAACAGGATTGGTGCTGTCGGCCTGCATGTGTGTCTCCGTCGGGGGATGCAGAAAAGGATGATTGTCAGAGGTAATGGCGCTGAAGGGCGTCGCGGCGTTCTTCGTATTTGCGGCGCAGTTCCTGCGCGGCGGCGATGCCGGAGGTTTCGGGCGGCGCGATATCCCAGAAGCTGTGCTTGGTGCCGACCGACATCTTGTGCGGCTCGACCTCGATCACCACGACATTCAAGCCAGGTGCGGCGTCGGCGGCGACCAATGCCGCTTCCAGCTGCTCAGGGGTCTGGGCGCGATGCACCTGGGCGCCCAGGCTCTGGGCGTTCTGCCCGATATCGATGCCGAGATAGGCGCCATTATAGGAGCCGGCATTATCGCGGCCGCGGAACTCGGTCGAGAAGCTGCTGCCGGTCGTGAGCGTCTGCAGATCGCGGATGATCTGGTAGCCGTGATTGACGAAGACGCAGACGGTGAGCTTGATGCCTTCACGCGCCGCGACGATGAGGTCGCTCGGATTCATGAGATAGGTGCCGTCGCCGATGACGACGGTCACGTTTTTCTCGCCGCCGAGCACCAGGCCGATGCCGGCCGGCATTTCATAGGTCATGCAGGAGAAGCCGAATTCGAGATGGGTGCGCTTGGAGCCGCGCGTATCCCACAATTTGGCGACATCGCCCGGCAGGCTGCCGGCCGCGGCGACCACATAGGAGTCGCGCCGCGTCGCTTTGTTAACGAGCGTCAAAGCCTGCGCCTGGGTCATCTTCTGGCCGGCGGTGGCCTTGAGCGTCGGCTCGGCGAGGCCCGTCCACTCGTCGCGGGCGCTCTTCATTTCGGTGGTCCAGTCGGCCTTGGGCTTCAAGCCCTTGGCGGCGGCCGCCTCGGCGAGCGCCGTCAGGCCGACCTTCGCATCGGCCGTGATCGGCTCGGCGCCGAGCTTGATCGAATCGCGTCCCGTCACATTGATGGAAGCGAAACGTACATCGGGATTCTGGAACAGGGTCTGCGAGCAGGTCACGACATCGGTGAGCCTGGTGCCGATGGCGAGGACGAGATCGGCCTGGCTGGCGATCCGGTTGGCGGCGAGATTGCCGGCAATACCGACCGCACCCAACGCATTGGGCGATTCGCCCGGCATGGTGCTGCGTCCGGCCACCGTCTCGACCACCGGAATACCGAAGCGTTCGGCGAAGCTCTTCAGCTCCTGCTCGGCCTCGGAATAATAGACGCCACCGCCGCTGATCAGCACCGGCTGCTTCGCTTTGGCCAGTATCTCGGCCACGCGCGTCACTTGGGCAGCATCGGCGGCCCGCCGCTCGACGCGCCACACGCGCTTTTCAAACAATTCGACCGGGAAGTCGCCGGCTTCACCTTGCGTGTCCTGGCAGATGGACAGCGTGACGGCGCCCGTTTCGGACGGGCTCGTCAGCACGCGCATCGCTTCAATGAGCGAGGGCAGCAATTGCTCGGGCCGCACGATCTTGTCGAAGAAGGCGCTGACGGTGCGCAGGCCGTCCGAAACCGACAGGTCGTAATTGGGATGCTCGAGCTGCTGCAGGACGATGCCCTGGCGGCGCGTCGCATAATGATCGGAGGCGAGCAGCAGCACCGGCACGCGCTGTACCGTGGCGCCGGCGGCGCCCGTATACATATTGGCGGTGCCGGGGCCGATCGAGGCGGTGCAGGCGAAAGTCGACAGGCGGCGCTTCACGCGCGCATAGGCGACGGCCATATGCACCATGCTCTGCTCATGGAACGGCTGATAGAAGGGAATGTCCTGGCCGCATTCGGCGAGACCCTGCCCCAGGCCCGATAGATTGCCGTGTCCGAAGATGCCGCAGGCGCCGCCGATCAGGCGCTGCTCGACGCCGTCACGTTCCGTCCACTG
The DNA here is from genome assembly GCA_005502925.1 of Rhizobiales bacterium Y(2018). Lineage (GTDB taxonomy): Bacteria > Pseudomonadota > Alphaproteobacteria > Rhizobiales > Aestuariivirgaceae > Taklimakanibacter. The sequence goes on from SCPD01000011.1 coordinate 81,287, forward strand.
CGCCGCCAAAAACTTCGCGACCGCTTGTCCAACCGTCAGTCTGATGCTGCGTCCCATCACGCTCCCCTGCACAAATCTGTTTTCGAGTGAGCGCAGATTAGATACCTTCTTATAGTATTGTCAAGATCAGCATATATCAGTTATCATACAACTTATGAAGGCGCGTAACTCTGGCGTCTGCGGCAAGAAACAGCGGCGCTATCGAGGAAAATGGGCATGAATCAGCTATCGGATTTCACAGCGGCTTTGGCGCGGGCCCTGCCCGAAAGCGCCTTTCGGCTGTCCGCTGATGACCGCCGTCCGTTCGAAACGGACTGGCGTGGCCTGTTCAACAACGCGTCAGCGGCGATCCTCCTGCCCGCCTCCACTGATGAGACGGCGCAGATGCTCAAGCTCTGCAACGAACATGGAATCGCCGTCGTGCCGCAAGGCGGTAATACCGGTCTCGTGGGCGGCGCCGTGCCGATCGAAAACAGCGGCGCGCAAGCCATTCTTTCGCTGCGCCGGATGCGCGCCATCCGCAATGTCGATCCTCTCAATAATACGATGGAAATCGAGGCCGGCGTCATCCTGCAGGCCGCACAGCAGGCTGCCGAAGCGGCCGACCGTCTTCTGCCTCTGAGCCTCGCCGCCGAAGGCTCCTGTCAGATCGGCGGCACCATCGCCACCAATGCCGGCGGCATTCAGGTGCTGGCCTATGGCTCGATGCGCAATCTCGTCCTCGGCCTTGAAGTGGTGCTTCCCGACGGCCAGGTCTGGAATGGATTGCGCAGCTTGCGCAAGGACAATACCGGCATCGACCTCAAGCAGATCTTCATCGGCTCCGAAGGCATTCTCGGCGTCATTACGGCCGCCACCTTGCGGCTGGTGCCGCGGCCACGCAAATCCCTGACGGCGCTCGCCGCCATTTCCGATCCGCATCAGGCGCTCGCTTTGCTCCGCGCCACCCAGGAGAATTTCGGCAGCGAGCTCACCTCGTGCGAATATTTCGGCGCCGCCGGGCTCGAGCTGGTCAGCCGGCACCTGCCGGGCGCAGTGTCGCCATTCGCCAACAGCCATCCGGCCTTCGTCCTTCTCGAGGTCTCCTCGCTTGATGCCGATGCCGATCTCGCGGCGCGAATCGAGCCGGTCTTCGAGCGTCTCGTGACCGACGGGACGCTCCAGGACGTCGTCATCGCGCAGAACGAAGCACAGCGCCAGCGTCTCTGGGCGTTGCGCGAGGCCTTGTCGGAAGGCGAACGCGCCGCCGGCGGGGCGATCAAGCACGATATCGCCGTGCCGATATTCGCCATTCCGGACGTCTTGCGCAGCATCGAATCGGGGTTGCCCGAGATTGCACCGGGCGCCCGGCCCAATATTTTCGGCCATCTCGGCGACGGCAACCTGCATGTCAACATCATGCCGCCGGAAGGCCGTGCAATTGACTTGCTCTTGGCGCGCGCTACAGAGATAACTTCCTTTATCGAGGGTGTCGTCGTCGCGGCCGGCGGAACGTTCAGTGCCGAACACGGAATTGGTCAATTGCGTCTCAAATCACTGAAACAGCACCGCTCGTCGCTCGAGCTGGAGCTGATGCGGGCCATTAAAGGAGTCCTGGATCCCAAATGGATGATGAATCCCGGCAAAGTTCTCAATCAAGGCTCCTGAGTCGGCGCAGCGTTGCGGCGAAGATCAAGTCGAAGCCGATCGTCCGGCCGGACCGGCTTTCGGACCTGGTCATCGACGCCCTGCGCAACGACATGGAATCGGGCCGCATCGGTCCGGGCTCACGCCTACCGTCCGAGAAGGATCTTACCGAAAGCTTCAATGTCAGCCGCACCGTGATCCGCGAGGCCATATCGCGCCTGCAATCCGACGGCCTCGTGGTCAGCCGGCAGGGTTCCGGCGTCTATGTCACCTCGCCCTCGGAAGGGACCCGCGCCTTTCGCCTTGGCCTGAACGACCCGCATGAGAAGACCACCGCTCGCGACATCTATGAGTTGCGCATCTGCGTCGAAAGTGACGCCGCCGGCCTCGCAGCACTCCGCCGCGGCAAGACCGATCTCGCGATGCTGGAAAAAGCCCTCAAGACCCTGTCGGCCGCCGGCGGCGATCTGGAAAAGGGCGTCAATGCCGATGTGCAGTTTCACCGCCTGATCGCACGCCTGACCAAGAACTCGGCAATCATCAGGTTCCACGAATTCCTGGCCTCGATGCTGACCGATACGGTCCGGCTCGCCCGTGCGAATTCGGCCATGCATGAGGGCCTCACCGAATACGTGGCGACCGAGCACGTCGCCATTTTCGAGGCCATTGTCGCCGGCGACGCCGAGAAGGCTCGTCACGCCATGCGCATGCATCTGAACAAGGCCCAGGAGCGTCTGGGCCTTCTCTGAGATTCAGGCCGGGCCGTAGAACACCGACGCCTTGCCAAGAAGTCCGCTTGCAGCGCGCTCGCCGCAGGTCACGCCGGCGGCGATAGCGGTCCGCTGACCGTCCTCGAGCGTCCAGTTGACCAGGCAGGATTCGTGATGCTCGGCGAAACCATTGGTGACGATACGCAGGCCCGGAATGGCCTTCTGCAGCTCGCCGATATAATGCGACAGCTGATCACGGCCTTCGGTGCGGATGTTCGGATCGACATAAACGAATGTGCCGTCGAGCGTCCGACCGAGGGTCTCAGCCCGTTTGCCGGGATCGGTCTCAGCCCAGGCTCTTTCATATTCGGCCCAAATGTCGCGCAATGCCATGTGGATCTCCCCTGTCAGATGGCGGCCAGCTTCTTTTCGTAGTCCTTGACGACATGCCGCTTGCCGTCGCGGACGATGACATGCCCCTCCTCTTCCAGGCGCCTTCTGACGCCGGCGAGGCCACCTGGATATTTGCCGTTGATCTCGCCTCCGGGTTTCAGCACGCGCCAATAGGGTGTGATCCGCGATTTGCCCATCTCTTCGGCCTCATGCGCGGCATGGGCGGCGATCCAGGCGCAGATACCGGTCGTCACGGTGCAGCAGACCGTCGTCTTGTGGGTACGCGCCAGCGACTGGCCGATCTCACGCGCGGTGACGAGCTTGCGCTTGCCCACCATCTTGATGACGGCGTCAACATCGGCTGGACTGGGCACCACCATCGAGCCCGGCCCCAGCCGGTTGGCCATCTTTTCCGGGATCTCCTTGATCACCCGTGGCGCGCTGTGCGCCAACCGTTCGGCCCATGACTTGCGTTCCGGCACGGCGTCCTCCCAGCTGTTTCAGAACCGACGTTCTGTTATTTACCAGAACACTCGTTCTGTCAATCACGATCGAGGGTCGACAGCGTCACTTCGATATGATGGCTGATCACCTTGCGGCCCGCTCCTGAACGCGCCAGGACCCAGACTGTCTGAAGCGCCGCGGTCAGGAAATCGGCATGGCGCGTTATATCGATCTCGGCACCGATCTCGCCTTTCTCGCGCGCCGTGCCGAGCGCGCGCCGGAAAGCTTTGCCGGCAACATCCCGGAACCGCTTGACCCGTTCCGCCACGGCCGCATCGAAAAGCGCCACCTCGCTCGCCGAGTTGCACATGAGGCAGCCGAGCCGGCCGCCATCCGGCTTGCCGGCGTAGCCCAGCACCACATCGAAATATTGCCGGATCTCGGCGACCGACGCTCCCGCCTTCTCGACCGGCGCCAGGAGCGCCCGGAAAACCGTCTCGTGATAGTGATCGAGCGCCGCCAGAAAAAGCCCGTGCTTGTTCTCATAGACGTCATAGAGCCCATAGCGGCTGACCCCCGTGGCGGCGACGAGGTCGTCGATCGAGGTGTTGAAATAACCGCGTTCCCAGAACACCATCATCGCGGTGCTGAGTGTCCGGGCGGGGTCGAAGCTACGCGGGCGTGCCATGTCCAATTCCAGAATATGCGTTCTGCCATATTCGGTGATATGAGCTAGCCTGTCAAACCGGGAGCACTGGATGCGGATCACCGACATACGGGAATGCACCATCCCGATCTCACGTTACGCTGATCCGGCACTGCCGTCCGGCGGCCTCACCACCAGCCTCGTGGAGATTGTCACCGATGTCATCATGGACGGCAGTCCGGTCATTGGTCGAGGGTACGCATCGGTCGGCCGCTATGCCCAGGGCGGCCTTCTACGTGAGCGCTTCATCCCACGCTTGATGAAGGCCGATCCGACCGAATGGCTTAGCTACGAAGGTGACGATCTCGATCCCTTTCGCGCAACAGATGTCATGATGGCGGGCGAGAAGCCCGGCGGTCATGGCGAAAGATGCGTCGCCGTGGGAGTCCTCGACATGGCCTTGTGGGACATCGCAGCCAAGATCGCCCGACAGCCGCTTTACGCCCTACTTGCCAAGTGGGTCTACCACGACACGCTGCTGCCGGATCGTGTCAAGGTCTATGCGGGCGGTGGATACCCCTATCCGGACGACGACACCGGACAGCTGGCGGACGAGATGCGGCGCATCGTCGATCTCGGCTTCACACACGCCAAGATGAAGATCGGCAACCCCGACATCGCGGTCGATCTGAAACGGATCGAGGCGGCCGCGAAGGCGCTCGGGACTCCCGCCCAACTCGCCGTCGATGCCATGAACGTCTATCGCCGCGCCGATGCCCGTGTGGCGGCCACGGCGCTCGCGCCGATGAATGTCTGGTGGTTCGAGGACGTCTGCAACCCGCATGATTTTGTGACTCAATCAGCCGTCGCTTCTCTCTACCCAGGTCCCCTGGGGGCGGGTGAATCACTTTTCTCTGAAGAAGAGGCTCTTCTGCTCGATGATCATGGCGGCTTACGCCGAGATCGCGACGTCCTGCTCTTCGACCCGGTTCATTGTTATGGCGCGAGCGGATATGTCGATATTGTGCACGCTTTGACCCGGCGAGGAGAAGGCTGGCCCCGCTCGTCCTTCTGGCCGCATGGCGGGCATCTCTTCAGCCTGCATCTGGTGGCGGCACTGGGCCTCGGCGGCGCCGAGGTTACCCCTTTTGCGTTCCATCCGTTCTCGACTTTGTCCAAGAACCTGCCCATCGAGAATGGCTTCGTGCACTTGCCGCAGTCACCCGGCATCGGCTTCGAGCTGAATGACGATATCATGCGGGCCTTCAAGACCGCATTTGCCTGAGCTCAGATCAGGGACACCGCCAGGACCCCGGCCCACAAGATCAGTAGCACACCGGTGAACTGATGCAGGCGCCAATGCGCCGGCACGAGCTTTTCCACCAGCACATAAAGGGCCAGCCCGCCGATCCAGTTGGCTTCCATGACGCCCCCATAGAACAGCAAAAGCATCAAGGGGCCGCAGCAGCCGGTGCAATAGAGCCCATGGGCGAGGCCTCGGCGATAGGCGGCCATCCTACCGGCGCGCCATTCTCCCGGCCGGAAGGCAATCGGCGACTGGCATTTCACCAGACAGGACTGTTTGGCCGGCGTCATTTGATAGAGGCCGGCGAGTGCCAAAAGCGCCACGCCGATGACCTGGCTGGTGATCGCCATCATCGGCGTCATCTGGACGATACGCCCGATGCCGACATTGACGGCTGTGGCGATCAGCGCGAAGGCCGTCCACACGCTGACATAGCCGAGCGCGAAGGCGATCTCGAGAAGCCTGCGGTCCGCGCCGGGCGACCATTTGCTGGCGATCGCCGCATCGGTGAGGAGCGCCGGTACGGCGGTGGGCAGCATCATCGCCATCATCATCGTCCACCACATGATGAAGACCATGACGGCATAAAGGAATGCTCCTGCGCCGCTATCGAGCATCATCAGCCGGTCGCCCGACCATTGCATGGCGAAAATGCAGAGCACGACGACCAGCGACAGGCTGGCAATAACGACGAGCCGCTGACGATGGAAGAGCGACGAGAAGAAAGCGCTCGCCGCGCCGCTCACCGCACGATGCCCTCGCCGGTCATGTGGATCATGGTCAGATGCGCATGCCGTCCCGACCAGTCGAGCGGGATCGCGCCTTGCGTCTTCGTCGTGCTGCTGGCGAATTCAGCGGCAAGAAATTCGAAACCGTTGCGCAGAGACAGCTTGGGCCGGTGCGGCTGGCCTGTCACCGGATTGCGGATGGGCTCTGCCTTCGCGTCGACGACACCGTCGACCTTGATATGTCCGGTCGCCGCATCGATGTCGGCGGCAAAGGCGATCGCCTTGAACAAGGGCTCATGCACCTTGTCGATCATCGAGCTGAACACCTGGAAATAAGTGGCGCCCGGCTGGCTCTCCTGCCCCGACATGATGGTGAGAAGAGCTTCGCGTTGCTTAGGGCTTGCCCGTTCATCGACGATGGGCTGCGCTTGGCCATGGCCTTCATGGATGGCGCCCGGCCAGGCAAAGACCCCGGCCCAATGCAGCCCGTCGAGCCGCACATCGCCGAAATGGCCCTTGTCGATGCGCATGCCGACCGTTGCGGTGCAGTTGCCGTGGGTCGGCAGCGCATTGAACTGACAAGGGCAACCATAGGCGCAATTGCAGGTCGCGATCTCGGGGCCGCGGATCATCCAATCGATCATGGCGATCGTCCTCCTGGGGCTGCCCTCCGTCTCGATTATCGAACTGACGGCGAGGTAAATCTACTTAAGAGTTTGACAGAATGTAAGCATAAGCTTACAGTAAGCTATGACTTACCTATTTAGCGCTTTGGCCGATCCGACCCGTCGCCAGATCTTCGAACGCCTCGCCAAGGGCGCGCAGCCGGTGGGCAAGCTGGCACAAGGCCTGCCGATCAGCCGGCCCGCGGTTTCGCAGCATCTGGCGGCGCTGAAAGCGGCCGGTCTCGTCACCGATCACGCCGAGGGCGCCCGTCGCATCTATAGGATCGATCCCAAAGGCCTCGCCGCCATCCGGATCTGGCTCGACCAGTTCTGGACCGAAGCTCTCGATGGTTATGTCGCCGAAGTCGAACGCTCATCAGGAGATCCGTCATGAACCTCCATATTTCCCCTGCCCCCGTCCGCAAGAGCATCGTCGTCAAAGCCGGCATCGACAAAGCTTTCGCCGTCTTCACCGGCAGCATGGGGCGCTGGTGGCCGAAGAGCCATTCCATCAACCGCACCACCGAGCAGGTCGATGTCGTGCTGGAGCCCAAGGTTCGTGGGCGCTGGTATGAGCGCGGCGCCGACGGATCCGAATGCCAGTGGGGCCACGTTCTGGCCTGGGAGCCGCCCAGCCGCGTCCTACTTGCCTGGCAGATCAGCGCCGACTGGAAATTCGATGCGGATTTTCTGACCGAGGTCGAAATCCGCTTCACCGCCGAAAACGCTCAAGCAACGCGCATCGATCTCGAGCACCGGAATCTAGAGCGTTTCGGCGAAAAAGCCGCCGAGTCGCGCGCAGCCTTCGACAGCGAAGGCGGCTGGATGGGCATTCTCAAAGTCTATGCAGAGGCCGCAACGGCCTAATTGGATTCAGAGCCCATCTGGCGCAGCACCAGCACCATGGTGGCATGGGCATAGTCCGTGCCCGGATTGAACAGCCGGTGCGGACGGTCGCCGCGGAATCTGACGGATTCGCCGGTCTTGATGAGGCGGGTCTCACCGTCGCAGGTCACTTCGAGCTCGCCTTTGAGCAGATAGAGATGCTCGACGGTGCCGGCCGGATGCGGGTCGGATTCGAGCGCCCCACCCGGGCGCGCCTGGAAATCATACCACTGCAGTTGCTCGACCAGATTGAGCGGTCCGGCGATCGCCAGCCGGCACAACCCATCCTGGCTTTCGAGGATCGGCACCCCCGATTTGCTCTGGACCTCGACGAAATTGGGGTCGTCGTCGTGCTTCAGCACCTCATCGATCGTCGTGTCGAGCGCACGGGAGAGGCGATACACCGTGCCGATGGTCGGGTTGGTTTCATTGCGTTCGATCTGGGAAATGATCGATTTCGCGACACCAGAATGCTCCGAAAGCTCGCCCAAGGACATATTATAGGCCTTGCGCAACCTCTGGATGGTCTTGCCGAGGGCTGGGGTCACATCGGTTGCCTGGGCGTCGCCTGATTTACGCCCGCGGCGCGTTGACATTCCGGCGTTCCTTCTTTAGAACAGCTGTTCGTAATAACGAACGTTCGGATTGTCGAACAGCGTGATTGCTTCTTCTACCGCCAGATTCCCCAGAGAATCAACAGGAATCTCAAGGCTGAAAGCGCGCTACGTCCCGCAAACTGAGCGTGCTGATGAACGAACGGTAAGACTAATGGGCGTCATTCGCATAACCGATCTGGACGGCAAGGACCACGAGCTCGATGCGGTGGAAGGCTGGCGGATCATGGAGATCATCCGCGAGCACGGCTTCGAAGTCGGCGGCCTGTGTGGCGGCGCCTGCGCCTGCGCCACCTGCCATGTCGAAGTCTGCGCCAAATGGGTTCCGAAGCTTCATCCGGCGCGCGACGAGGAAGAAGCCATGCTGGACGAGGTGCCGATCCTGACCCCGACCTCACGGCTCTCTTGCCAGATCATCTACACGCCCGATCTCGACGGGCTCGCAGTCAAGCTTGTGCCCCAGGCTTGAGGAGATGTGACATGCGTTACTTCCCTCTCTTTCTCGATCTCGACAACCGCAAGGCGATCATCGTCGGCGGCGGCGAAGAGGCTTTGCGCAAAGCGCGCCTTCTCCTGAAGACGAAGGCCAGGATCGAGCTTATCGCGCCGGTGCTCCATGAGGAGCTCAAGTCCTATCTGAAGGAAGGCCGCCTCGCCTGGGTTGCGAAGCATTTCGCGCCCGCTCTTCTCGATGATGCGGCTCTCGTTTATTCGTCCGACGACGATCTGCACGCGGACGTCTCCGCCGCGGCGCGTGCGCGCGGCATCCCGGTCAATGCGGTCGATGATGCCGCTTTGTCGACCTTCATCACGCCCTCGATCGTCGATCGCGATCCGGTCGTGGTGGCGATCGGCACCGAAGGCACGGCGCCGGTGCTCGGCATGGGCCTGCGCAGCCGCATCGAGGCGCTTCTGCCGCAGACTCTGGGCTCGCTCGCCACTGCCGCGAGCGGTCTGCGCGATCACGTCGCCGAGCGGGTGCCGCATGGCAATCGCCGCCGCTCCTTCTGGCAACGTTTCTTCTTCGGATCGATCCGCGAGTCCTTCCTCGCCGGCGATGCGAAAAACTATTCCCGCGAGCTCGAGGCTGCGCTCATCGATGACTCCTCCCCGTCGGTCGGGCGCGTCTCGCTCGTGGGAGCCGGCCCCGGCGATCCTGAGCTGCTTACCCTCAAGGCGCAGCGCAAGCTGCAGGAAGCCGACGTCATCGTCTATGACCGCCTCATCGGCCCCGGCATACTCGAGCTGGCGCGCCGCGATGCGGTACGCATTCCGGTCGGCAAGAAGCCGTTCGAGCCGTCGCCCAAGCAGTCGGAGATCAATGCGATCCTGATCCGCGAGGCGAAGGTCGGCCGTCATGTCGTGCGCCTGAAGGGCGGCGATCCTTATATCTTCGGCCGCGGCGGCGAGGAACAGGCCGCCCTCATCGCGCAAGGCATTGCCGTCGATGTCGTGCCGGGCATCACCGCGGCACTTGGCTGCGCCGCCTCGGTCGGCCTGCCGCTGACCCAGCGCGGCCAGAACCGCTCGATCACGCTATTGACCGGTACCGCCGAAGACGGCCTCGCCGATCAGGACTGGAAGGCGCTCGCCAAACCCGGCCAGGCCTTCGCCATCTATATGGGCGTCAACGCCGCCGGCAATATCTCCGCCGAGCTGCTCGACGCCGGCATCGACCATGCGACGCCGGTGACGGTCGTCGAGAACGGCACGCTCGCCAATGAGCGGGTGATGATGTGTAGCATCGGCTCGCTGTGGGAAACTCTGGCGCTCAACGGCGTCGAAGGTCCCGCCATCATCTATGTCGGCCTCAAACCTGCGAAGACCTCGGCCGATATCCTCCCCTTCCCCGCCCGCGACGAAACCGGGCAGCATGTTTTGAGAGCAGTGTCATGACTACTAACGCAACCGAAAAGGGCAAGATCCTCACCGCCAACCGTCTGCGCGACGGCGAAGTCGTCTTCCTCACCCATTCCGGTGAATGGAGCGAGAATATCGACGGCGCCGTGCTCGCCACCGAGCCGCAGGCCCAGGCCGCGCTCGAAGCACGCGGCAAGGGCGATGAGCGCGTCAATCTGGTGACCGGCACCTATCTGTTCGATGCCGAGCGCCGCGACGGCCACGTCTTCGCCAGTCATATCAAGGAACGCATCCGGTCGCTGGGGCCCACCGTCAGGGTCGATCTCGGCAAGCAGGCCGAAGGCAAGGGTGGCCATTTCGCCGCCCTGCAGGGAGTTTGACATGTATCGCTACGACGAGTTCGACAGTCAGTTCGTCAATGACCGGGTATCGCAGTTCCGCGACCAGGCCAACCGCCGCCTTACCGGTGAGCTCAGCGAGGACGAGTTCCGTCCGCTGCGCCTGATGAACGGCCTCTATCTGCAGCTCCATGCCTATATGCTGCGGATCGCCGTTCCCTATGGCTCGCTCGATTCAGCCAAGCTCAACACGCTGGCTTACATCGCCGAGAAGTGGGATCGCGGCTACGGTCACTTCACCACCCGCCAGAACCTGCAATTCAACTGGATCAAGCTCGAGGACACCGCCGACATCCTGGCCAAGCTCGCCGAGGTCGAGATGCATGCCATCCAGACCTCCGGCAACTGCATCCGCAATGTAACGACGGATCAGTGGGCGGGCGCCGCCGCCGATGAAATCGCCGATCCGCGCCCCATCGGCGAACTGGTGCGCCAGTGGTCGAGCCTTCATCCCGAATTCTCCTATCTGCCGCGCAAGTTCAAGATCGCCGTCACCGGCTCGCCGAACGATCGCGCCGCCGTCAAGGTGCATGACATCGGCCTGCGCCTGCATCTCAACGACCGGGGCGAGCGCGGCTGGGAAGTCCTGGTCGGCGGCGGCCTCGGCCGCACCCCGGTGATCGCCGTCACCGTGCGCGACTTCCTGCCCGAGCATGAGCTGATCGGCTATCTCGAAGCCATCATGCGCGTCTACAATCTCTACGGCCGGCGCGACAACAAATACAAAGCCCGCATCAAGATCCTCGTCCATGAGATCGGCGCCGAGAAGTTCCGCGCCGAGGTCGAGTCCGAATATGCCAGGCGCCCGCATGCCGACACCAAGGTCGAGGAGCGTGAATTGCAGCGCATCTCCGCCTATTTCGCGGCGCCAAAATTCGAGAAGCTGCCGCGCTGGTCCGCGACCTTCGAGGAGGCGCGCGCCAAGAACAAGGACTTCGCCAACTGGGTGCGCACCAATATCGCCGCCCATCGTGCCGACGGCTATGCGATCGTCAATATCTCGCTGAAGCCCGAAGGCGGCATTCCGGGCGACGCGACGGCCGATCAGATGCGCGTCGTCGCCGATCTGGGGCAGCGCTACAGCTTCGATGAGATCCGCGTCAGCCATCACCAGAACCTGGTGCTGCCGCATGTGAAGCGCGACGACCTCTTCGCCATCTGGAAGGTGCTGCAGGCGTCCGATCTCGCCACCTCCAATATCGGGCTCGCCGGCGACATCATCGCCTGCCCCGGCCTTGATTATTGCTCGCTGGCGACGGCGCGTTCGATTCCGATCGCCCAGTCGATCTCACGCCGCTTCGCCGATCTCAACCGCCAACACGAGATCGGGCCGTTGAGGATCAATATATCGGGTTGCATCAATGCCTGCGGCCACCATCATGTCGGCCATATCGGCATTCTCGGCCTCGATAAGAAGGGCGAGGAATACTATCAGATCACGCTTGGCGGCTCCTCCGCCGACAGCGCCTCGATCGGCACCATCCTCGGCCCCGGCTTCGCCGGCGAGGACGTGCCGGATGCCATCGAGAAGATCGTCAATACCTATCTCGCCCATCGCCAGCCGGGCGAGGAGTTTCTTGCCGCCTATCGCAGATTAGGCCCGCAACCTTTCAAGGAGGCGCTCTATGCCGCTGCTTAAGAACGGTTCCATCATCATCGACGATTGGATCACTTTGGGCCTCGACGATCCGAAGCCCGACAGCGGCGACATCGTCGTTCCCTATGCGCGCCTCCTGAAAGAGTGGGAGAGCCTCACCGACCATGACGGCCGGCTCGGCGTGATCTTCACCAATATCGACCGGGTCGAGGCCTTGACCCTGTTCCTGCCGCGCCTCGCGCTGATCGTGCTGCCCTTCCCGTCCTTCACCGACGGACGGGCCTATTCGCTGGCGCGTCAGATCCGCGAGACCGGCTATGGCCGCGAATTGCGCGCCGCCGGCAATGTGCTGCCCGACCAGGTGCAGTTCATGCTGCAGGTCGGCTTCGACAGTTTCGAGATCGGCGACCGCTTCACGGCGGAGGTCTGGCTCAAGGCGTCGCGGCAGATGTCGCTCGCCTATCAGCGCGGCCTCTATCGCACTCCGGGCCAGCACGACGTGTGGAGCGAGCGTCATCGCGAAGCCGAGCCCTGGCTCGAACAGCCGCATGCCGGGTAGATAATCCGTGTACGAACATCTGATCAAGCATTTGAGCTTCTTCGACGGCATCGACATTCTCGAGCCGTTGATGAAGCGGCATTTCAAGAACCGCATCGCGCTGGTCTCGTCCTTCGGCGCCGAATCCGCCGTGCTTTTGCACATGGCGGCGCAGATCGACCGCGACATCCCGGTGATCTTCCTCGACACCCAGAAGCTGTTCTGGGAGACCATCGCCTATCGCTCCAAGCTGGTCGATCTTCTGGGCCTGACCAATATCCGCATCATGAAGCCCGATGCCGATAGTCTGCGCCTGCTCGATGCCCAAGGTGAGCTGCACAAGACCGATCCGGACATGTGCTGCAATATCCGCAAGACGCAGCCTTTGCAGGAAGCGCTGTCGGGCTTCGATGCCTGGATCTCGGGCCGCAAGCGCTACCACGGCGGCGGCCGCACCAATATCCCGGCGCTCGAGGAAGCCGATGGCCGCCTCAAGATCGAGCCTCTGGCGCGTTTCACGCCCGCCGACCTCAAGGCCTATATGGAATATTATGACCTGCCGCCGCATCCGCTGGTGGCGGAAGGTTATCATTCGATCGGCTGCGTGCCCTGCACGGTGAAGGGTGGCTCGACCGACAATCCGCGCGCCGGGCGCTGGGCCGGCAAGTCGAAAGAGGAATGCGGCATCCACTGGACGCTGAACGGCCAGCCGGTCCGGCTTGCTGCGAAATAAGCTGACAGCGCGTGATCAGAAAAAGTGGCTGCCGGTTTTCCGTCCGATCACGCGCCAATAAAAGCGCTTCTGTCTTTGGGGAGATGACGGATGCCTGATCTCAGCGAATTCTGGATCTTTCTGCTGGTCGGTTTCGGCGCGCAATTGATCGATGGCGCGCTCGGCATGGGGTATGGCGTGATCTCCTCCGTCGTGCTCCTGGCGAGCGGCGTGCCGCCCGCCCACACCTCGGCGAGCGTCCATTCAGCCAAACTCTTCACCACGGCTGCGTCAGGTATGTCGCACCTGTTTCACGGCAATGTCGATCGCCGGCTGTTCTTGATCCTGGCGATTGCCGGATCGGCAGGCGGTATCGCCGGCGCCTTCTTCCTCACCCAGGTCTCAGGAAAAACGATCAGGCCGTATGTCTTCGGCTATCTCTTGATCATGGGGCTTCTCATCCTCTGGCGCTGCTGGCGCGAGGGCAAGGAACGTCAGTTCATGCCGGGCGGCTTCGTCGGCCCTCTGGGCGGGCTCGGCGGCTTTCTCGACGCGGTGGGCGGTGGCGGCTGGGGACCGGTCGTGACCTCGAGCCTGATCGGCGCCGGCGCCAGGCCGCGCCTCGTCATCGGCACCGTCAATGCAGCCGAATTCGTGGTGACCTGCGCCGTGGTTGCCGCCTTCGTCACCACCCTGCTCAGCGGCATGTGGAGCGAAGGCTCTGGCCTCCTCGACCACATCATGCCCGTCGCCGGGCTGATCCTGGGCGGCCTCCCCGCCGCGGCCGTTGCGGGCTTTCTGGTGAAACACGCGCCGCGCCGGCCGATCACCATCAGCGTGGCGCTCCTGGTCATCACCCTCTCCTCCTACGACCTCCTGCGCAGCGCCGGCGCGCTGGGCATATAACGATTATGGCCGGACAAGTCCGGCCATAAGGAGCTTCCAGCAGCTGTTCCGAGATCAGGCGGAGATCGCCTGCTTGACGTCGTCGATCACGTCCTCGGCGTCCTCGAGGCCGACCGACAGACGCAGCATGCCGTCGGTGATGCCCATGGTGGCGCGTGCCTCAGGGCCGATATTGCGGTGGGTCGTGGTCGCCGGATGGGTGATCAGCGATTTGGCATCGCCCAGATTGTTGGAGATGTCGACGAGCTGGAGATGGCGCAAGAGGTTGAAGGCCTTCTCCTTGCCGCCCGCAACCTCGAAGGTCACCATCGTGCCGCCGGCCGCCATCTGGCGCTGGCAGAGATCCGCCTGCGGATGGCTGTCGAGATGCGGATAGATCACCCGGGTGATGTCCTTGAGCCCGACAAGCGCCTCGGCCACTGTGCGCGCCGACTGTGACTGGTGCAGCACGCGCAGCTTCAGTGTTTCGAGCCCCTTCAGCAGCACCCAGGCATTGAAGGGCGAGATCGACGGGCCGGTATGGCGCAGGAACGGCTTCAGCAGCTCTTCCTTGAACTTGCGCGTCGAGAGGATGGCGCCGCCGAGGACCCGACCCTGGCCGTCCATATGTTTGGTGCCCGAATAGACGACGACATCGGCGCCGTAGCTCAGGGGCTTCTGAAGGACCGGCGTGGCGAAGACATTGTCGACCACGATCGAGGCGCCGGCGGCCCTGGCGATCTCGCAAACGGCAGCGAGGTCGATCACTTCGAGCGTCGGATTGGACGGCGTCTCGAGGAACACGCATCTGGTGTCCGGGGTTATCGCCGAGCGCCAGGCATCGAGATCGGAGCCGTCGACCAGCGTATAGCGGATGCCGAAACGCGGCAGGATGCTGGTGATGACCTGATAGCAGGAACCGAACAGCGCCTTGGAGGAAACGATATGGTCGCCGGCCTTGAGCTGGCAGGCGAGCGCGCCGAAGACCGACGCCATGCCGGAAGCGAGCGCGTAACAGGCTTCAGCACCCTCCAGGAGCCGCAGCCGCTCTTCGAACATGGTGACGGTGGGATTGCCGTAGCGGCCATAGACATAGCCGTCATCCTCGCCGGCGAAGCGCTTCTCGGCGGTCTCGGGCTCGTCATAGACGAAGCCCGAATTGAGGAAGAGCGCTTCCGAGGTCTCGCCATGGGGCGAACGGTCGAGGCCGCCGCGCACCAGCTTGGTGTTCTCGCCCCAGCGCGCGGGCGATGAGGATTTGACGTCTTTCTTCATGGCTCAGCTCTGAATCCAGGGAAGTCCGGAAGCCTTCCAGCCGCCGACCGTGCCGCGATGACCAAGTCCGTCACGGTCGCCTTCGAAGCCTTGCGCGACATTCCAGCAATTGGTGAAGCCGGCCTTGGTAAGGGCTGAGGCGGCATTGGCCGAGCGCGCGCCCGAGCGGCAGATGCACAGGATCTCGGTGTCAGGGGCGATGCCGCTGTCCTCAATCTGCTTGACGAAGTCGCCATTGACCTGCATCTGCGGATAGGACTGCCAGGACAGCCGGATCAGCCGGTCGACGGCCGGCACGCCGACAAAAGCCCATTCAGGCTCGGTGCGCACGTCGATCAGCACGGCATTGGGGTTTTTGGTTAGCCGGTCATGGGCTTCGGCCGGGGTGATATCGCCCTTGTACATGCAAAAAACCAATCTGTTCTGAATTCCGAACACTTTCTAGTGGAAATATCAAGGGTGGAAAAGCAGAAAATCCAGCCCCATCGGGCCGGAACATTGTCACCTGACATTGTCCGCCGTGCCTTCGATGCTTCCGGGATAGCTCGGGAGTGCGCGGTCGGGAAACCACGCGCAATAACTGAAGGGCCTGGTCACCAGATACATTTCCACAGCGGGGTTCAATATCTTGGCCCAGCCGGAGAGGATTGACGGCGTTTTGATCACGATATTGCAGCGCGACAGCATCGCGCAATTCAGCACTGCGTCCCGACCCAGGTGAAACCCGTCGTGCTTCCGGTTGTGGTGAACGGCCTCTCTATCCATCGAGCGTACGAAATCGCGCAGGAACATGAGACGGTTGCCGTAGCGGAGCCGGCAGGCATGAACAAAGCGAGCCTCGTCGGTGGCCAGGAAGATATGGGCATCGGGCGACTGCATGAGCTCACGATCGATGATGGCGAGCATGTCAGCATAGGCGGTGCGGGGCGCTTCGCTGTGCTTGTCCGTGCCGCGATAGTGGATGCCGATCAGCCGGCCGCCGGGCGGGCGAACTTGCAGCACCGTATCGACCGCCTCGGTCACCCAGGGCCGGAAGGCATAGCGGTCGAAGAACACCCGATGCGCGTGCTCGAAACCGCTCTGCAATGCGTCGTCATCGGCCACGACATCACTGATGGTACGGATTGTCGTCCAGGGTAAATCCGGCGGGATCGTCCGCTGCGCGGCGACCCGGTCGATGAAGAAGTAGCCGACGAAGTCCGCTCCACGCTCCGGCGAAACATATTGCGGACTGATGCTGGCAATATCGACGGGGATGTTGCGCTCAGCGCTGACGGTCAGGATCGGAATATACCAGGTGAGATGGGCGAAGAAGCCCAAGCCCGGGTTGCTGATCGCTATCCGCATTCCCTCCGCATGATCGACCAGCATGGTCATGGACGCTCCCGGCCCCTCCATCGGCCTGACGCAAGGCCACTCTTATCTGTAGTTAGACCACCTGCCTGTTGAATTCCAAACATTCGCAGCGAGAAATTCTGATCCTTCACCTCCACCGCCGGTTCCTCTAGGGTGCCGCGTCGCTCTCTCTGAAGGTCCCCGCCCATGTCAAAATCCCTGCCCGCCCGTGCCGATGTCGTCATCATCGGGGGTGGTATCGTCGGCGCGTCCATCGCCTATCACCTGGCCAAGCTCGGCATAAAGAACACCGTCCTTCTCGAGCGCAAGCAGCTCACCTGCGGCACCACCTGGCATGCGGCCGGCCTCGTCGGACAGTTGCGCGCCTCGCGCAACCTGACCGAGCTCGCCAAATATACGACCGGCCTGTTCGAGGGCCTGGAGAAGGAAACCGGCCAGGCGACCGGCTTCAAGCAGAACGGCTCGGTCTCAGTCGCCCTGACCGAAGGCCGCTTCGAGGAATTGAAGCGCGGCGCCTCGATGGCCAAGAGCTTCGGTCTTGAAGTGAATGTCGTCTCGGTCGGCGAAATCAAGGAACGTCTGCCCCATTACAATCTCGACGGCGCGGTCGGCGGCGTCTTCCTGCCCAGGGACGGCCAGGTCAACCCGATCGACGTCACCCAGGCGCTCGCCGCCGGCGCCCGCATGAACGGCGCCAAGGTCTTCGAGAACAGCAAGGTAACCCGCATCCTGACCAAGGACGGCAAGGCTGTCGGCGTCGAGACGACGGACGGCACCATCCACGCCGACAAGGTCGTCATCGCCGCCGGCATGTGGTCACGCGAGATCGGGCGCACCATCGGCGTCAATATTCCGCTCCATGCGGCCGAGCATTTCTACATCGTCACCGAGCCGATCGAAGAGCTGCCGCGCAACATGCCGGTGGTGCGCGTGCCGGATGAATGCACCTATTACAAGGAAGACGCCGGCAAGCTGCTGATCGGCGCCTTCGAGCCGGTGGCCAAGCCCTGGGGCACCGAAGGCATCGCCGAAGATCACTCCTTCGAGACGCTGCCCGAGGACATGGATCACTTCGAGCCCATCCTCAATGACGCGGTGGTCCGCGTGCCGTTGCTGGAGAAAGCCGGCATCGCCCTGTTCTTCAACGGGCCTGAAAGCTTCACGCCCGACGACCGCTATTATCTGGGCGAGGCGCCGGAGCTGAAGAACCTCTATGTCGCAACCGGCTTCAACTCGATCGGCATCCAGTCGTCGGGCGGCGCCGGCCTCGTCCTGTCGCAATGGATCAAGAACGGCCATCCGCCGATGGATGTGAGCGGCGTCGATATCCGCCGCATCCATCCCTTCCAGTCGGTGCGCCAATATGTGCATGACCGCACCGTGGAGAGCCTGGGCCTCCTCTATGCGATGCATTGGCCCTATCGTCAGGTCGAGACGGCGCGCGGCGTGCGCCGCTCCGCCATTCACGACAAGCTCGTCGCGCTCGGTGCCTGCATGGGCGAGGTCAATGGCTGGGAGCGGCCCAACTGGTATGCGCCGCGCGGCGTCGAACCGAAATACGAGTACTCCTATGGTCGCCAGAACTGGTGGCCTTATGCCGATGCCGAGGCCAAGGCGCTGCAGTCCAAGGTCGTCATGTTCGACCAGTCGAGCTTCTCGAAATATCTCGTCCAGGGCAGAGACGCGGCGAAGGTGCTGAACCGCATCTCGGCCAATGATGTCGATGTCGAGGAAGGCCGCATCGTCTATACGCAATGGTGCAATGAGCGCGGCGGCATCGAGGCCGACCTCACGGTCACGCGCCTTGCCGCCGATAAGTTCATGGTCGTCACCGGCTGCGCACCGCAGACGCGCGACTTCGCCTGGCTGAAAACGCACACGCCGGACGATGCCCATTGCATCGCGGCCGACGTCACATCGGGCCTGCCGATGTTCGCCCTCATGGGGCCCAACAGCCGGCCCCTGCTCCAGAAGCTGTCCGGCATGGACCTTTCCAACGCGGCGTTCCCGTTTGGCACGTCCAAGGAAATGGAGATCGGCTATGCCCGCGTGCGCGCCAGCCGCATCACCTATGTCGGCGAGCTTGGCTGGGAGCTTTATATCCCGACCGAATTCGCGAGCCATGTCTTCGAGCGCATCCTCGAGGCCGGCGCCGAATTCGGCCTGACGCTCGCCGGCATGCACACGATGAACAACTGCCGCGTCGAAAAGGCCTATCGCCATTGGGGCCACGATATTTCCGACGAGGACACGCCGGTCGAAGCGGGCCTCGGCTTCGTCGTCGCCTGGGACAAGACATCGGGCTTCATCGGCAAGGACGCGCTGTTGAAGCAGCGCGAGCGGAAAGCGCAGCCCAAGCGCATGATCTGCCTGGCGCTCGATGACGGCAGCGACAAGGCGCCGATGATGTATCATGAGGAGCCGATCTATCGCGACGGCGTCATCGTCGGCTCGACCACGTCGGGCGCCTGGGGCCACCGCATCAATGCATCCCTCGGCATGGGTTATGTGAAGAACACCCCCGGCGTCACCAAGGAATGGATCGAGGCCGGCAAATGGGAAGTCGAGATCGCCTGGCAGCGTTACCCGGCCAAGGTGCAGCTGCAGAGCTTCTATGACCCGAAGGGCGAGAGGATCAAGGCGTGACAAGCAGGCCTGGCTGCTTCAGGCATAATCGGTCTCGCGCAATTTATCCCAAATGATGACGCGCAAACCGTCGTTATGCTTTATCCTGCGGTCGTTTGTGATGAAGGCAGAGCATTCGGCCCACTTGGCCGTGGCTACATGTATGGCGTCGGGCAATTTCAACTTCATCTCGGCCCGCAATTGAGCTGCCGATAGGAGGATTGGTCGAGAGATGGGAACGACAGGCAAGCCAGGCTGCTCACCGAGCAACGCCATGTAGGTTTCGACGGCGAATATATCCTTGTCTGCAAATGGCTTCACGAGACATTCGGCCAAGGTAATCTCGCTCGTCACCGCTTCGATCCGCCGTTCATCGATATGCGTGAAGAACAGAGCTTGCGCTGGCCCAAAGGAGTTCGATTCCTCCGCAGCCGAAATAACTACATTGGTGTCGAGATAGTAGCGCAGGACTTAGTTATCCCATTCATCGCGAAGCTTACGCACATAGGCGTCAATTTCAGCCTGTGAGCGATTGCCGCGAACAGAGCCTATGAAAGAGCTAAGCGACCGTCGCGCTCTTTGAGGCGACGCCACGGCTTCATTCAGTATCTCCCGCACTTCTGCTTCCGTCGAACGGCCGTGGGCCTCAGCTCTGGCCTTGATCCGCTTGAGTACGTCATCGTCGATCTTGCGGATAAGTATTTGTCCCATACCTCACCCCATTGATATCAAAATGATATCAAAATGATATCATTTTGAGCGTCACATGGCAAGCAGGCAAATCAGCCAATCTTCCGCTTCCCGTCCGCGGCGAACTCCTTGATCGTGTCGGCGTGGGTCTCGAAGCGGTCGCGCAATTTGAGGCGGCGGGCCTGTTGGGCGGTGATCAGCGTGATATGGGGCGAGCTGTCGATCTCGCCCGCCATGTCCCAGCAATGGCTTTCCGCCGTGATCCAGTCCTCTGCCCGGTAAGCGCCGATATCGAAGGGCCGCGACACGCGTCTCAGGCTCTTCTTGGGCCCAAGGATATATTCGTGGAAATAGGACATCGCCAATTCGCGCGGTGACCGGTAGATCGGATCGCGCCAGCGCAGCCAGATGGAGTTGCTCTTCGAGATGGCGCCCCAGTGGCCGCCGCGCTGGAACAACGCCAGCACATGGTCGTCGTCACCTTCGGCCTGGAAATCCATGAGCAGCGCCGGCGCGCCGTGCAGCATCAGCGCGCAGGCGGCGATGAAAGCCGCTTCAATGCAATGGCAGCGGTTCTTTCTCAGCGCGACCCGGACCGAATAGCACGTGTCGCCATCCGGTTCCGCATTGCTCGGCATGTCGTTGATGAAATCCTGGATCTTCTCCGGGCTCGTGAGCTTGCGGAAGACCGCCGTTTCCGATTTGGTCAGGCCGATCTCGCGGGCGAGCCTCTCCTTGAACGCCATCCTCACAATCCGTCGCGGTTGACGGAATAATCGCGCCGCGCCGAGAAGATCGACACCGTGTAGCCGGCCACCACATCGACCAGCGCCATGAGCATCAGGAGGAAGAAGGACGGGGTGCCGAAGGGCGGCACCAGCAGGAAGACGATGAGGGCGATGATGAAGGTTGCCGTCGACAGCATGTGATCGACAATGGTGCCGGGCCCGAGCCGCGCCGATTTGATGATCTCGAAGAACAGTGCCACCAGCCCGAGCATCACAAAAATGTCACCCAATGTCAGGAAGAATTCGGCTTCCGACGGCAGAACCCAATCCATGAAGGCGGAGCCGGCGGAGAAGTTGGGATTGATCGCCAGGGCCGTATAAATGACCATGACCACGGCAATGAGCGGGACGGAAAGTATGAAGCGCATGAGAATTCCTCTGATTGCCGGCAAATTGAACTGATTTGCATGGCGAGGAAACCCATCTTATTTATGCGTTACGGGGTACCTACATTGTTCTTTATTTCGAACGAACGTTCGGATATAAAGGACGGAATATAAGCACATGGAGGCGAAATATGGCACTTCAACTGGGCGACGTAGCGCCCGATTTCGAAGCTGACACCACCGAAGGCCGGATCAAGTTCCACGACTATCTGGGCGATTCCTGGGGGGTCTTCTTCTCCCATCCGAAAGACTTCACCCCCGTCTGCACGACCGAGCTCGGCAGCGTGGCGCGCATGAAGCATGAATTCGACAAGCGCAACGCCAAGCTCATCGGCATCTCGGTCGACTCGGTCGAGGACCATCAGCGCTGGAAGAACGACATCAAGGACGTCACCGGCGCCGCGGTCAACTATCCGATGATCGGCGACACCGAGCTCGCGGTGGCCAAGCTCTATGGCATGATCCACCCGAACGCGACCGGCAATGCCAAGGGCCGCACCGCCGCCGACAATGCCACGGTGCGCAATGTCTTCGTCATCGGCCCCGACAAGAAGATCAAGCTCATCATCACCTATCCGATGAGCACCGGGCGCAATTTCGACGAGATCCTGCGCGTCATCGACTCGCTGCAGCTTACCGCGAAAAGCTCCGTCGCCACCCCCGCCAACTGGAAACAGGGCGAGGACGTCATCATTCTTGCGTCAGTGTCGGACGAAGCCGCCAAGGAGAAATTCCCCGGCGGTTGGAAGACGCTGAAGCCCTATCTGAGGCTCGTTCCGCAGCCAGGTGCGAAATAAGTTCTCCCTGGACGGCCAACTTCCAAGCCTGGCTTCACCGCCGGGCTTTTTTCTTTGCCCCTCCGCTCGTCAGGGCCCGGCCATGACGAAAGGGGAAAGGCCCTACGCCAATTTCCGCACCGTTTCCCTGACCCGCTGCAGGTGGCTGCGGCGCTGGTCGGGCGATGTGCTGTCCATCCGGTAGATCGCGATATATTTCGTCTTGCTCAGCGGGTGACAGACAGCCCGGAAGCCGCGCAGCAAGGTGCGCCGCCCCGGCTGGCCGACGATCCAGGAGAGCCATGGCGTGGCGCCGCAGGTGGTGAGCGCCACGATGCGGCGGATATTGGTGAGTTTCGGCAAATGGTCGCGTTGCGCCGTCGGCATCTCGAAGGCGAAGCCCGGCACCAGCACCCGCTCGAGCCAGCCCTTCAGCATGGCGGGAACATTGAACCACCAGGTCGGGTAGATGAAAATCACCGCCTCGGCCCACAGCAGGTCATCAGCCTGATCGCGGAACGGGTCGAGATTCTTGCCCTCTTCATTGTAGACCTGAAGATCGGCCACGCTCATCACCGGGTTGAAGCCGCGGCCATAAAGATCGATGAGCCGCGCCTCGTGCCCGTGCTCGCCCAAAGCCTCGAGCACCGTATCGCGGATCGCCGCGTTGAAGCTTTCAGGATTTGGATGGCAATAGATGACGAGAACGCGCATGGCTCAAACCTTGGCGGCCGCCTTGGTCTTGACGTGATGATGATCCTCGACCGAGCCAACCGTGTCGAAATATTCGCGCCAGGACAGGATTAGTCCATTCTCATCGAAATCGACGATGATCGCGTCTTCGGTGCGGCTTCTCTGGCCGTCCTCGCGCCGCGAGATTTCCCACAGCCATTCGAGCGCCATGCGCCGCCCATCGGGTGAACGGAAGGCGTTGGTGACGGTAAGGACGAGATCGCCGTAATCGCGGTGGAAGTTCTCGATGGTGCGGGCAAGTTCGGGCTTCGGTATCCGATTGCCGGGCGCCGTCAACACGCCCTCCTCATGCCAGTCCGCTGCGGCCGCGGGCGAGAAATCGCCGGTGAGCCAGGCCTGGCCCTGGCGCCCCAACATCGCGAGCGTCGCGGCGTCGCAGCCGGCCTTGGCCTGATCGGTGACGATGATCATAGAACGGAGCCTCCAAATCCAAAAATGAGCCGTGCCGCCAGAGCGATCACGGGCGCCAGCAGAAAGACGGCGATCAAGAGCTTCTCGCTAAGCGAGAGCTGTTCACGCGTCGGGTGAAGATAGGTGCGGTCGCCCGAGCCGGTGAAGGCTTTGGCCTGGAGCGCGATCTCCATGAGCTGCGCCTTGCTGAGGCAGATCATGACCAAGGGCACCAGCATGCGCGCCATGGCGATGAGCTTGCGCACGAGGCCGAGGCTGTCGATATCAACGCCACGCAGACGCTGCGCTTCCTTGATGCCCTCCATTTCCTCGAACAGCAGCGGCACGAAGCGAAAGGTGGTGGAGAACAGGAAGGCGACGCGATACGGCACGCCGATGCGCGCCAGGCCGAGCACGATGTCGCGCGGATCGCTGGTCATGAAGACGAGCTGGAAGGCGAGCATCGGGATCAGCAGCCGGCAGCAGACCGCGAGCCCGAACAGCAATCCCTCGACATAGAAGATATGCCAGCCGCCGACCCATGGCACGCTGTCGGGCACGGTAAAGACCGGCGTCACGCCGAAGGGGCTCCACAGGCCCTGGATGACCGCGATCATGATCAGGGCCGGCGACAGGATGAGGATGAGCCGGCGGATCGTGGCGGCAGGCACGCGCGCCGCCAGCATCAGCGCCAGCATGAGGACGAGCACGAGCGCCTGGAGCAGCAGGTTGTTCCAGATGAAGATGATGGTGCTCGCCATGACGAGCAGCGCGAACTTCACCCGCATGTCGAGATGAGCGACCGCCGTATCGTTCGAGACCCGCTGCAGGAAGGACGTCGTCATGCCGGCACCTCCGGCGCGAGGCCGAGCCGCTCCGCGAGATCGCGCGGGCCCAGCGGATGCAGATCCCGCAAGGCCGGCACCGCTTCAGCAAAACGCACCGTCTGCGGCGGGATGATCGCCGCCTCTTTCAACCGGGTGCGTTCATAAAAGACCTGGCGCAACGGGCCGTCGAGCACCACCTTGCCGCCATTCATGATGACCAGGCGCTCGGTGAAGCCGGGCAACAGATAGAGATGATGGGTGACCAGCACGACCGTCTTGCCCATGCCGTTCAGCGTCTTCAGCGTATCGAGAATGGCGAGCGAGCCGCGCCAGTCCTGGCCGGTCGTCGGCTCGTCGAAGATCAGGATCTGCGGTTCGAGCGCCAGCACGGCGGCGATGGCGACGCGCAAGCGATCGCCGCGGCTCAAGGAAATCGGATGACGATCCACTGCCCAGGCGAGATCCATCAGCGCCAGCGATTTTTCCACCGCCGCTTCGATCTCAGGTTTCGGGCGTTTCATCATCGACAGCGCGAAGCCGACCTCGCCCGCGACCGTGTCAGAAAAGATCTGCTGATGCGCGTTCTGCGAGACATAACCGATACGGCGCGCCATATCGCTGACCTTCATGGCGGCGATGTCCTCGCCCATCACCCTGACCGTGCCGCTGCTCGGCGCCATGAGCTTCAGGAAGTGCCGCACCAGGGTCGTCTTGCCGCTGCCATTGCGCCCCAGAATACCGACGAATTCCCCCTGTCCGATGGCGAGATCGATGCCGCGCAACGCCTGGGTGCCATCGGGATAGGTATAGGTGAGATTGTCGACCGACAGCGCTGCCGCTCCTGCCTTGCTCACGTGCTCCTCATGCGATGGTCCGGCCGGAATTTCGAGACCCGGCAATGCTGAAACCACCGCCACCGCCGCCGGCAAGGTGATCGGGAGCGCCGTTGTGTCGTTCCAGCCGGCATGGCGGCGCAGCACGTCGAAACTCTGAGTGATGTCTGGCGGCCGCACCCGGTGCTCGCGCAGCATCGCGGAAGCTGAGAAGACTTCGCTCGGCGGCCCTTCGGCGGCGATGCGTCCGTCGGAGACGAGCAGGATACGGTCGGCGATCTGCGCCAGCTCCTCGCTCGCATGGGTGGCGATGACCACCGTGGTTCGGCTCTCCTGCTTGAGCTTGAGCAGGATGGCGAAGATATCTTCGGACGCGGCCGGATCGAGCTGTGAGGTCGGCTCGTCCAGCACGATGATGTCGGGCGCCAGCGCCAGGGCCGATGCTATGGAAAGGCGCTGTTTCTGGCCGCCCGACAAGTTGGCCGGATGCTTCGTTTCATATCCCGTCAGTCCCACCATCGCGAGCGCATCGCGCACGCGGCGGCTGATCTCCGGCGTCGGGACTTTCAGGTTCTCGAGCGCGAAAGCCACTTCGCTTTCGACCGTCGTCGCGGTGATCTGAGTTTCGGGGTCTTCGAACACCATGCCGACCAGATGCGCCAGCCGGCTTATCGGCGTCTCGATCGTGTCGAGGCCGGCCACCGCCACCGTGCCGAAGAAGGTGCCGCTGAAGAATTGCGGCACGATTCCGTTGAGCGCCAGGCAGAAGGTCGATTTGCCCGCCCCGGTCGGCCCGATGACGCCGATGATCTCGCCGCGATCGATGGTGAGATCGATATCCTTGAGCACCTGGCGGTCGCTGCCCGGATAGGCGTAGCTCACCTTCTCGAAACGGATGAGAGGTGCGTCAGCCAGGCCGGGCGCGGCCGCCAGATTGCCCATATGCATGTTCAACTCAGTAACCCGCGAGCTTCGCTTTGGCGATGGGCGAGCGGCGGATGGCGGCGAGCAGGCCGAAGCCGATAAGCGCCCCCACCGCCGAGAAGGCGATGCGTTCGACCGCGATGATGAAGATCAGCGCCGGCCACACTTCCGCGGGCCACGGATTGGTGGCGAAGGCCGGCACCCAGTTGAGCTGAATGCCCGCCGTGGAGCCAAAGAAGAACACCACATAAAGCGCCACATAGAGCTTCCAGCTTCGGACGCCTTCGCGGATGGTCGCGATCGCCCAGTTGCGGATCTGCGGAATGGCGATGAGGATGAGGCCCAGATCGACAGTGAAGACATTGCTCAGCCACAGCGGGAAGCTGATACCGAAGGTCAGCGACTGATAGAGATAGACGACATGGGCGACGAGCGTGATGATCCACGGTATGAACCAGTAGGAGCGGCCCGGATACATGACCATGCCGACCGTGAAGGCGCACATGCTGCCGATCAACACGCCCCACGGCCCGAGATTGGTATAGGGCGCGATGACATTGCCGATGACCGTGCCGATCAGCGAGGCGATGGGACCGGCGATGGGGCCGAGAAGCAGGCCGACCACCGGATGGATCACGTCATGGAGCGGCCAGCCGCCGGCCATGCCGCCGACGACGATCGAGGCCGGCACCAGGGCCATGACGGCCACCAGGGCCGCGAGAATGGCCGTGTAGGAAACCGGCGCGCCACCGATAGAGACGCCCCCGCCTCCTCCGACAGTACGTGACTGCGTAGAATTGTCCGTCATTTTGCTCCTCCCCAGGATGCTCTGACCGATATGTTCTAATGGCGCAGCTTGTTAGCGTCCGGTTTCCGGCGATGAGCCGGAGCGCGGGATTCATGGCGCCGATGGTGATGATAAGCAATCTGAGCAATCGGTCAAACTGTTTGTTTGGTTTTTCTCAGGATTTTTGCTAGAGGGTGAGACCGGCATGGCCGGGTTACGCGAAATACTCGCTTCTGGCTGAATTTTGAGCATGTCATGTGCTAGGAATACTATGCAGTCCCGATTCAAATCTGCAGCAAGGAGGAAAATGGCGGCGCCTGAGAAGAAGAATGGCCGAGAGCGCATGCTCGATCGCCGCAAGAAGATCCGCGAAGCCATTCGCCAGGCGGCCATCGACGAATTCGCCCAGAAGGGTCTGGCCGGCGCTTCCACCCAATCCATCGCGCAGCGCGCCGGGCTCACCAAGCCGCAGCTCCATTATTACATCTCGAGCAAGGAAGAGCTTTACGAAGAAGTGCTCGTCCACATCAACGAGCTGTGGCGCGACATCTTCATCGCCTCCTCCGGCGACAGTAAGGATCCGGCCAAGGTCATCCGCGACTATGTGCGCAACAAGCTCGAATTCGGCCGCCGCCATCCCAATGCCTCGCGTGTCTTCTCCAACGAGGTCGCCGCCGGCGGGCACTATCTGCAGAAGCACTGGCACAGTGCGCGCGAGGCGACCCGCGCCGCCGCCGAGATCATCCAGTCCTGGGTCGACAAGAAGCTGATCAAGCCGGTCGATCCCTGGCTGTTCCAGATGCACATCTGGGCGGTGACCCAGCATTACGCCGATTACGAGGCGCAGATCCGCTTCATGCTGCAATTGAAGGACGGCGAGGAGATCGACATGGACCATGTCGTCGACGAAGTCTCGACCCTGTTTCTGCGTGCTTGCGGGCTGAAATAGCTATTCCCGTCATTCCCCCTCTCCCGTCCGAAGGATGGGAGAGGGTGGCCGAAGGCCGGGTGAGGGCTCTTCGTCTGTGCACAGAACTACTAAGAAGAGCCCTCATCCGCCCTGTCGGGCACCTTCTCCCATTGCTACGCAACGGGAGAAGGGAAAGACGGTGGGAAGCCCTTTAAATCTGCCTCGCTGGCAATCGCACCGTCAGCCCGTCGAGCGCCGGTGAAATCCTGATCTGGCAGGCCAGCCGCGAATTGGGCGCGACCTCATAAGCCATATCGAGCATGTCGGCCTCCATCGCATCGGGCTCGCCGACCTTCTCGCGCCATTGCGGATCGACATAGACATGGCAGGTGGCGCAGGAGCAGGAGCCGCCGCACTCCGCCTCGATGCCCGCGACGCCATTGCGCACCGCCGTTTCCATGAGGCTCGCACCTTCCGCCGCCGCGACTTCGAGCGCCTGTCCCTCGCGCGTGATGAAGGTCACCTGGATCACGGCCGCGCCGCCATGTCGCTCGTCCAGCCTTGCGTCTTGCCCGGATTCATCAGGCCATAAGGGTCAGCCCTTTTCTTGAACTCGATCTGCGACTGGTCGATCTGCTTCATGCCGCCCTCTTCGATCGTAAAGACATGCGGATCGTAGATGGTGCAGCCGTCGAGCTCCTCGAATTCGCGGATCATCCGGTACATGGCATCCCTGCCCCGGTACTTCACCAAGGGCAGGCCGAAGATCTGCACCTCGCCCTCGAGCCGCGCCATTTCGTGGTGCATGTAGACGTCATCGCCATAACGGTGCATCTGGCGCAGCACGAGATCGGGATCGAAGGGTCTCGGATAGGCGACCTGCAGATAGGTCCAGCTCTTGTCGGCCTTGAGCGCCTGCAAGGTCGTGTGATTCCAGCCGCATTCATAAGCAGGCTGCAGGCCGGCCGCGGTCAGATCGGGCTTCGGCATGGCGAAGGAAATCCTGCCCCCATGCGCCGCCGCCAGAGCCTCGAAGCGCGGCATCTCCTTCGGCGCCACCATCGCGAACACACCGTCGCGATCGGCCGGGAAGAGCGGACCATATTTGCTGTAGAAGCGTGCGAAGCGGCGTTCGACCGGCGTCAGCAGATAGCAGTCGAGCCCCACATGCTGCGCCTCCATGGCGAAGCGCAGCGCCTTGTCATAGCCCTCGAAAAGTGCGGCGGTGTGAATCCAGTCGGTCGCCGGCGTCAGCGCGACATCGATCTCCAGAATGATGCCATTGGTGCCATAGGCGTGCTGGACTTTCTGGATATCCGGTCCGTGCAGCTCGATGATCTGCGGCTCGGGCTCGACCGACATCACCTTGACATAACCGACATTGCCGTCGTCGCGCAGCATGCCGTGGCGCAACGAGCCGACACCGCCCGAGCCGCCCGACAGGAAGCCGCCGATCGTGGCGATGCGCCTGGTCGAGGGATACATCAGAAGCTCCTGCCCGCCTTCGCGCGCGGCATCGTCGAGCCGCGCGATGCGCGCCCCCGCTTCCACCCGGGCGCGGCCGGGCTCGAGCGCCAGGATGCGGTCGATCTTGGTGACATCGAGGATGATGCCGCCTTCCAGCGGCACGCACTGACCGTAATTGCCGGTGCCGCCGCCGCGCACCGTGAGCGGCACCTTGTGCCGGGCGGCGGCGGAAGCGACGCGGCGCACTTCGTCCTGATCCTTGGGCAGCACCACGAGATCGCCGACCCTGCCTTCCAGCGCCTGGCTGAGGATCGGGCTGTACCAGAAATAGTCGCGCGACTTGAGCTCGACCTGCTTGGGGTCGTCATAGACGCGAATGCCCTCGATTTCCCGGCGAAAGGCGGCGAGATCGTAACCGCGCTTCTCGGTCATGCGGGCCTCCGGCGCTGCCGGCCCTGTCCGAGCTTGCGGCCATTGCGATAGACGATGCGCTCGGCATTGGGCCGGCTGACCAGGTCATTCAGGTCGGCGGCGTCGAACCAGATGAAATCGGCGCGCTGCCCGTCCGCGACGGGAGCCATCGGCGAACCGCAATGCGCCGCCGGCTTTGTCGTGATGCTGTCGAGCCAGTCGCGCGGATCGACATGGCAGGCGAGCACCGCGAGTCTCAGGATCGCCAGCGGATCGTAATCGCCGAAGGGATAGAAAGCATCGCGGCAATTATCGACGCCGAGCAGAACCTCGACACCGGCCTTGCGCGCCTCGAGAACCGGCGCCACGCCGCGCCGGCGCGGCGAGCGTCCGCCATTGCGGTCCTGCAGATAGAGATTGGTCGTCGGAAGCGCCACCAGAGCGACGCCGGCTTCGGCACCCGCCACCAGCGTACGGGTCAGCCTGTCGTCGTCATGGAGCGACAGCGAGCAACCATGACCGCACAGGACGCGCCCCGACATGCCGGCGCGTTTGGTCGCCGCGATGATTTCGGAGAAGCCGTCGGCCTCGATATCGAGCCCTTCATCAACATGAAAGTCGAGCGCCAAGTCATGCCGGCGCGCCAGCTTGAAGGCGACATCGACTTTGCTCGGCAGGTCGGCATTGCAATAGAAGAAGGCACCGAACACGCCTTTGTCGCGGCGCACCCGCTCGGCGATGCGTTCACCGCCCTCGGGAAGGAGGTCGGCGGGCGCCAGGGCCGCGAGCTGCAAGTCGACGCGCCCTTTCCACTCGTGCTTCAGCTCATTGAGCACCGGCCAGGCGATCGGCGCGTCGGGCTCGGGCCAGTCGACATGGCTGCGCAACACCCGGACGCCATTGAGATAGGCGGCTTCGAGCGCACGGCCGGCGCGGCTGCGGATGTCGTCGACCGTCCATTGGCGCATATCCTCTTCCATGAGCGCGATGGCGTCGAACAGGCCGTTCACCCGGCCGTTCAGCCGCTCGACCGTATAGGTCTTGTCGAGATGCACATGCGCATCCGCGAAAAGCGGCGTCACCAGCCCGCCATCGCCGCCGGAAGACGGCGTGATCGCCGTGATGCGTCCGTCCGCGACGGCGATATCGACTCGCTCCGGCGCACCGGCGACAGTTACGGCTTCGAGCACGAAACGGTCCATTTGGGTCACCAGCCGGGCTGATTGTCTAGCCAGGCGAGCGGCGCCCGTTCGATCTCTTCGAGCGCCGCGGCGATCCGCAGGGCGACGAAATCGAGAGTCTGGCGGCCCTTGTCGAAGCTCGCCGCCGAAGCGTCGCCGCAGGCACCTTCCGGATTGAGATCCTGCGACTGCCAGCCGGGCTTGGCGCCGCCGGACAGGCTGATATGGCAATAGTCACGCTCGAATTCCTCCGTAAGCGGATGAAAATTCTTTGCCTTGTCCATGTTCACGAGCATCGGTTGGAGCGCCAGCATCACCGAGGTCTCCATGTCGCCGGCATGGACGCCGTGCTTGAGTTCGTGATCGCCATAGAGACCGTCCGGCATGCCGAGGCCGAACCAGTTGAGGGAGAAAGCCAGCATATGGTGCCGGCGGCGCAGCTCGCGCGCCACGATGTCCATGATGGCGATCTGGCCGCCATGGCTGTTGAGCATGACGAATTTGCGCACCCCGCTATGGGCGACCGAGGCGCCGATCTCGGTCCACATGCGGATCAGCGTTTCGGCCGAAAAAGTGAGTGTGCCGGGAAAGCGCAAATGCTCGTCGCTCTTGCCGATCGGCATGGTGGGCAGAAACAGAACCTGGCTGCTGTCGGAAAGCTTTTCCGCTACCGCCGCGACGATGCCGGAGATGATCGCGGCGTCGACCGAGAGCGGCAGATGCGGCCCATGCTGTTCGGTGGCGCCAACGGGGAGGACGGCGACGATGCGGTTGCGGTCGAGCTTCGAGAACTCCTCACTCGAATAATCCGACCAGTAGCGCTTCACCTTGCCTCTCCTAGGCTGATAGAGCATCGGACCGAAAAGTGCGTAGCGGTTTTCGGAGAATCCGATGCGCAGAATAACGAGATAGAGCATCGGACCGAAAAGTGCATGGCGGTTTTCGGACATTCCGATGCGCAAAATAACGAGACAGAGTGCGGTAATGGCTTCATGAAAACATCCGCCCTTGACCTTGTCTCTAACATATCAGAGCAAATGGTCAAACTATTTGTTTTGTTTTCTTGGAGACTATGCCACCGTCATGACCATGCAAGAGCACTGCATCATTATCGGCGCCGGCCATGGCGGCGTGCAAGCCGCGGCGAGCTTGCGCCAGGAAGCCTATCAGGGCCGCATCACCCTGGTGAGCGATGAGCCCGATCTGCCCTATCACAAGCCGCCACTCTCCAAAGGGTTCCTAAAGACACCTGAAGCGCCAGTGCTCGAATTGCGCAATGAAGCTTTCTATCGCGACAGCGGTATCGACCTCTTGAGTGATGTGCGCGTCACGGCGATCGAACCCGTCACGAAGACCGTCAGCCTCGCGGACGGCGGCAAGCTCGCTTTCACGAACCTCATCCTGGCGACGGGATCACGGCCACGCCTGCCTGAGCTCGACGGTGTCACACTCGACGGCGTGCTGAGTCTCCGAAGCCTCGCCGATGCGCGCCGCCTTAACGAGGCGCTCAGCGGGCCGAAGCGCATTGCGATCATCGGCGGCGGCTTCATCGGCCTCGAGCTCGCCCATACGCTGGCCGGGCTCGACCATGCCGTGACCCTCATCGAGGCCGTGCCGCGCCTCCTCGCCCGTTCGGTTTCACCAGCCATGGCGGACCATATCCTGGCCCGCTCAGCTGAGGCCGGCATCGACTTTCATGTCGGCGCGCGGATCTCACATATCGAAGGGGCGAATGGCAAGGTGGCAGCGATCAGGCTCGCCGACGGCCAGCATCTTCCCGCCGATATCGCCATTCTCGGCACCGGCGCTCTGCCCAATGTCGAGCTCGCCGCCGAGGCCGGTCTCGCCGTCAATAACGGCATCGAGGTCGACGCCTTTCTGCGCTGCTCCGATCCGGCGATCCTCGCCATCGGCGACTGCTCCAATTTCCACCAGGTCCATGCCGGCCAGCGGCTCCGGCTCGAATGTGTGCAGAATGCCACCGACCAGGGACGCAATGCCGCCAAGACAATCGTCGGCAAGCCGGAAGCCTATCGCGAATTGCCCTGGTTCTGGTCGGATCAGGGCGATATGAAATTGCAGACCGCTGGTCTCAGTCTGGGCGCCGATCAGACCATCACCACCGGCGCATTGCAAGACAACGCCTTCGCCATCCACCACTTCCGTGATGGCAAACTCATCGCTGTCGACACGATCAACCGCCCGGCCGATCACATGCTGGCGCGCCGGCTGATCGGCACCCGCGCCACACCGACCCTTGCGGATGTGCAGGCGGGCCCCCAGCGGCTCAAGGAAATGCTGAAGGAGGCTGCCCAGTGACGCTTCACCATCTCCTGCCCGCGACGATCCGCAAGCCCTTCGCCCAGTACAGCCATGGCGTGCGGGTCGAGGCGCCGAGCGACCTGATCTTCTGCTCGGGTCAGCTCGGCATCGGGCCGGACGACACCATCCCGGAAGACGCCGCCGCTCAGGCGGAACTGTGCTTCGCCAATATCGCGGCGATCCTGGCGGATGGCGGCATGAGCCTCGCCGATGTCGTGCGCATCAACGCCTATGTCACCGACCGCGGCTTTATGGCCGCCTATATGAGTGTGCGCGACCGGCTGTTTCCAGCACCTTCGCCCGCCTCGACCTTGATGATCGTCGGAGGCTTCACGCGTGCGGTTTTCAAAGTCGAGATCGAGATCGTCGCGGCTAGAAGCTCAGAGCACGTCGCCTAAGGCTTCGACCAAAGGCTGGAGCTGCGTTTCATAACGCCGCCAGCGACCGACCGAGCTCTGATAGATCGGATTGCGGACCTGGTTGCGGCTGAAGGTGCGCACCGCCGACGTGCCCTCATGGAAGCTCAGGCAGGCCGGATCCCAATCGAGATCGAGGAAAGCGATGATCTGCCTGGCCTGCGCCTCGAAATCGCTGGTGAGCGTTTCATAGTCGACATCGAGGAATTTGAGCGGCAGCACTTTCCGCCAATGCGCCATGAGGCGCGCATATTCGCGGTAATAGAGCCCGAGCGTTGTAAGGTCGCGGCTATAGCCATGCGCCTCGCTGAGCCGGTTCTGGTAGCAGGAAAGGCAGGTATCGAGCGGATTGCGCCGCATATGGATGACACGCGCATTCGGCCACAGAAGCGCGATCAGCCCGAGAAACTCGAAATTATGCGGCAGCTTATCGACGACACGGCGCGCCTCGGGCCCGAAGAACTTGAGAAGCTTGACATAGCTCTCTGCCATCGCCGCCACTTTCGGCGCGTCGGCGCCTGCGAACACCGGCAGGAACTTGGCGACGTCGCCGCGATATTGCGCATTGCCGGCGATTTTCCAGATGCGGTCGAGCTCTCCCGCCCCCGCGGCTTGCGGATGGCGGGCGATGATCTGCTCGACCAGCGTCGTGCCGGAACGCGGCATGCCGACGACGAAGACCGGGACGTCACTGTCGCTGCCCTTGCCTTGATGCTCGGCGATGACTTCCGGCGTGAAGGTCGCGATCAGCGCGTCGACCCAGGCGCGATACTGGACGAGATCGAAGGGCACCATGTCCGCGATATTGGCCTTCTGATAATGCGTGAAGGCACGCGCATAATCGCCATTCTGCTCGCGGATCTTGGCGGCGCCGACATGCAGCGCATTGAGCGCCCGCTTGTTGGCGGGCGCCACCAGGAGCTTGCTTTCGATCTCGGCGAGCAAGGGCGAGGCGAGATCATGCTTGTCGTTCACCGCCAGCCGGTAGAGGACGTAATCGCCATGCACCGGGTGATCGCGCAGGCTCGCAAAGCAGGCGCGTGCCTCATCCGCGCGGCCCAGCATTTCGAGCGTCTTGCCGAGGGCGAATTTGTAGTCGGCATTGTCGGGCTCATCGCGGCAGGCCATCTCGTGATAGGGCCAGGCGCGCTCGGGCTTGCCGGCGAAACGGTAGAATTCGCCGAGGAGCCAGGACGACTTGGTGAGCTTGGGATTGATGGCGAGCGCCCGCTCGAGCGGCGCCTGGGCGAGCTCGATGAGGCCAATATCGAGATAGGCGCAGCCGAGATTGTTGAGATATATGGCGTTGCGCGGCTCCTTCCGGGCGGCGATCCCCAGATATTTGACCGCTTCGGCCGGGTTCTTGCGGTTGATGAGGACGATGCCGAGGATATTGTTGGCATCCGCATGGCCGGGCGCCGATTGCTGGACCTGGCGTGCCGCCACCTCCGCCTCCGCAAGCTTGCCCTTGCCGATGAGGGTCATGATTTCCTTGAGCTTGCCCATGACGGGATCGGGCTTTTTGGTGATGGGCGAAGACGAGGCCATTGGGGTCCTTGAAAGATAAATCTCGGCGCCCTCTTAACACGGCCGCGAAGCTCACGGTAAGATGCCGCTATGAAACTCCATGGCGATATGATTTCCCCGTTTTTCCGCATGTGTCTGGTCACCGCCCATGAGGTGGGACTGGGCGGCAAGGTCGAACAGGTCCAGACCCGGGCGGATCCAACCACGGTCAACCCGGCCCTCAGCGCTCTGTCGCCGGTCGGCAAAGTGCCGGTGCTGGTCACCGATCACAACCACCCGCTCTATGACTCGCGCGTCATCATCGAATATCTGTGCCATGTCTCGGGCAACAAGACGCTCATCCCCGATGACGGCGTGAAGCGTTTCCGCATCTTGACCCTGCAGGCGCTGGGCCAGGCCATTGCCGAGGCGGGTGTCGCCTTCCGTTACGAAACAGCGGTCCGTCCGCAAGGCCTGCAATGGCGCGAATGGATCGCCCGCCATGAGCTGCGCGTGAAGGCGGAGTTCGACGACCTCGAAATGACCTGGGCCAAGGATCTGGGCGAGCTCACCTCAGGCTCGATCGCGGTGGCGGTCGCTCTGTCCTATCTCGACTTCCGCATTCCCGACTGGCAGTGGCGCAAGGACCGGCCGCAGCTCCAGGCCTTCCATGACGCCTTCTCGCATCGCCCCTCGATGCAGGCGACGGCGTTGAAGCCGGCCTGAGGACCCAGAAATGATCGAGCCGGCCACTTTCATCGCTTATGTCGCGATAGTGCTCGGCTTCGTGTTTTTGCCCGGCCCCGCCACTTTGCTGACCATCGCCCGCGCCACGACCTCGGGGACGCGCGTCGGCGTGGCGACCGGCGCCGGCGTCGCGGCAGGCGACGTCATCCACACTTTCATGGCGATCGTCGGACTCTCGGCGATCATCGCCGCATCGGCCCTGCTGTTCAGCCTCATCAAATATGCGGGCGCCGCCTATCTGATCTATCTCGGGCTGCGCGCGATCTTCGAGAAGACGCCGCAGGACCTCGTGGGGCGCACGCTGCCGATCACCGCAGGCAAGGCCTTCCGGCAGGCCGTTCTCACCGAGCTGCTCAACCCCAAGACGGCACTCTTCTTCCTCGCCTTCCTGCCGCAATTCGTACATCCGGAAAACGGCATGGTCTGGCTTCAGCTGACCCAATTGGGACTGATCTTCGTCCTTCTCGGCCTCGTCAGCACCGTGGTCTTCGCCGTCGGGGCCGCCGGCCTCGGCCGTTTCCTGCGCCGCAACCCAACGGTGCTCAAATGGCAAGGCAAGATCGTCGGCGGCATCTATTGCGCCCTCGGCATTCGCTTGGCGTTACAGGAGCGTTGAAGCTCAGGGCCCCTTCCAGTCGAGCGCGCAGATCTCGGCTGAGCGGCCTTTGAAATCCCAGTTGCGGCCATGGCCGCGGTAACGGCTCTTCAACGCCTGGGCCACGATGATCTGCGGGCCGATCCAATATTGGCTGTTCTCGATCGTGGTCGGCTGGCCCGCCGCGCTGCCGGCGATGGGGGCGATCTCGCCGTCGATGATCTTGGGGATCGAGAAGCGGCGTACATCGCCTTCGACCTCGTAGCGCACATCCTCCTGCCACACGCCGAGGAAACGCCCGACCAGGATCGAGAGCAGATGCGTGGTGCCGCCGGCCTGCCCCGTCATGATGCGGGTCAGCGCCTTGACCTGATAGATGTCGGCCTTGTTGTCGATATAGACGCCGGCGCTCCAGTTGCCGCGGCTCATCTGGCCGGGAATCTCGATGATGAGGCCGAGCGCGATGCCGGAAAGGTCGACCTCGCCGAACTTGCCGTCATCGATGCGGATGCCGCCCCAGGTCTGGCAATATCCCTCCGTAGGCGGATGTTTTCCGAGCGACAGCACGCAGGGACAGAACACTGTGCAATTGCAGGAGAGGATCAGCTCGCCTTTGATATGCCATGCTTCGCGCGCCATCTGTCTCTCCTAGATAAACATCACATAGAGGCCTGCGCCGACAAGGCCAAGGCCAATTCCGTAAGTCAGCGCCTTGGGCTGCGGCAGTGTCTTCTCAAGCACCATCACCAACCCGATGAACCCCATCCAGACGATATTCATGAGGCCGGCCGCAAAACCCAGCAGCATCAGCGCCCAGCAGCAGCCGAAGCAGTTGAGGCCCTGGGCAAGCCCCATGCGAAAGACACCGAGGGGCCGGTCGGTCCAATTCGCCATGAAATAGGGCATCGGCATGCGGCATTTGCTGAGGCAGGCATGTTTGAGCGACGTGAACTGATAGGCGCCGGCGCCAAGGAGCACGATCCCCGCCCAGCGGCCTTCGAACGCGCCTGAGTAACCCGCTTCGAGAAGCCCCCATTGCGCGACGGCGGCGGCCACCGCGAAGACCAGCCAGATGGCGCCATATCCCGCCGCCAGCACCAAGGGCGGCACGATCGTCATCTGCTTCGCCGCAGCGGCCTCCGCGATATCGAGATAGGTCGCGATCATCGGCACGGCCGAGGGCGTCATCATCGCCAGCGTCATGGCGAGCCACATGGCGAGAAGCGGCATGAAACCGGCATTGGCCGAAGGCCCGCACAGCACGCTCACGATGCCGGCTAGTGTGCCGCCGGCCACCATCCACAGATAGGCGCCCGACACCGCCAGAATGACGAAGAGGCACAGCGCCATAACGAAGCGCGGCCGGCTGGTCGATTGCCTGAGGATCAGATCCATGGTTCCACGCTACCGCGACATCGCTCGCTCTTGAAGCCCCTACCCCCAACACGCATTGTGACCTTATGTCCAAGCCTGTCGAATTTGACGTGATCGTCGCCGGCGCCGGCCCCGCCGGACTTGCCGCCGCCTGCCTCGCCGCCGCCCGCGGCTTTGCCGTGGCGCTGATCACGGGGCCCCGCGAGACGCGTCCCGATCCGCGCACCGTCGCTCTCATGATGCCGTCCCTCGCCGTGCTCGAGGCGTGCGGCCTGTGGCCGGGTGATCTGCGGGCGCAGACGGCGCCCTTGCGCAAGCTGCGCCTCGTCGACGACACCGGCGCCGCCTTCGTCGCCCCGGAGCTCGTCTTTTCGGCCCGGGAAGCGGGCCTCGATGCTTTCGGTTGGAACATTCCCCTCGCTTTATTGAAGCCCCGACTCGAAGCCCGCGCGCTCGAGTTGGGCGTCAAATTCCATCAGGCGAGCGTCGCCAGCTACGCAGCCGATGCGGAAGCCGTGGTCAATCTCGACAATGGTGACACGCTCGCCGCGCGCCTTGTCCTCGCCGCCGATGGGCGCAACTCCGCGCTGCGCCAGGCCGTCGGCATCGAGATGATCTCCTGGTCCTACGACCAGACGGCGATTGCCGTGAGCTTCGCCCATTCGCAGCCGCATCACGACATATCGAGCGAGTACCACAAGCAGGCTGGTCCCTTCACCACCGTGCCGCTGCCGGGACGGCGGTCCTCGCTCGTCTGGATGGAACGGCCGCAGCGCGCCGAAGAACTGATGCAGCTCGACGACAAAGCGCTTGCCGCCGAGATCCAGGCCTTGAGCCATGGCGAGCTCGGCCTCATCAGCGAGATCGGGCCGCGCCGCGCCTTCCCGATGTCGGGCGCCCGCGCGTCGAGTTTCGCCCGCAATCGCGTG
This sequence comes from Rhizobiales bacterium Y(2018), assembly GCA_005502925.1. Taxonomy (GTDB): domain Bacteria; phylum Pseudomonadota; class Alphaproteobacteria; order Rhizobiales; family Aestuariivirgaceae; genus Taklimakanibacter. The sequence continues at coordinate 119,562 of SCPD01000011.1, forward strand.
ATGCTGATCGGCGAGGCCGCCCATACCGTGCCGCCCATCGGCGCCCAGGGCCTGAATATGTCTTTCCGTGACGCCGACGACGCCATTGTGCTCGCAGCCGCTGCGCGTGATAGGGCCGAGGACTTCGGCGCGGCGAAACTGCTGACCGACTACGACCTCAAGCGTCAGCGCGACGTGCGTCCGCGCCAGACGGTGATCGATCTCATGAACCGCTCGCTGCTTTCGGCCTATCTGCCGCTCGAAGCCGGCCGCGCGGCGAGCCTTGCCACTCTTGCCTCCTTTGGCCCGCTACGCCGCTTCGCAATGAGCATAGGACTTGGCGGCGGCACTAACCGTGCTGGATGATGTAGATCAGGAGTGGAATCGTGATCGCCGAGATGATGGTAGTGATCAGAACCGCCGTCGATGAGCCTTCAATATAAGCCTTGTACTGGCTGGCGAGGATGAAGGCGTTCGACGCGGTCGGCAGCGCCGCCATCATCAGCGCCACATCGCGCCATAAGGGATCGATCTCCGGCACGAAGAGACTCAAGGCGACGAAAGCAAGCGCTGGCTGAACCAGCGTCTTCATGCCGGCGACGAGCGGCATTTCACGGCCGATGCCGCCGAATTGCCGGGCGCCGACCGTGACGCCGAGCGCGAAGAGCGCCACGGGCCCGGCCGAGTTCATCAGCATGGTGAGGATGGTGCCGAGCGCCCCCGGCGCCTTGAAGGCGAAGGCCGAGGCGATGCCGCCCAATATCGTGGCGACGATGAAGGGATGGCCGAAGACCTGCTTCAGAATCTTGAGCGCGATCTCGCCCCAATGCGCCTCTTCATTGCGCTCGTGACCGAGCGTTGCGAGGAAGGCGGTCAGGGTGAATTGCGCGGTGCAGTCGAAGCAGAAGACGAGTGCCGCCGGCACCGCGGCTTCCGGCCCGAAAAAGGCGACCGCCAGAGGCAGCCCCATATAGCCGACATTGCCATAACTTCCGGCTGTACCTTGCAGCACCGCCACCTTGAAGGCGAAACCCAGGAGCCGCCACGAAATGACGAATACCAAAAGAAAGGCGGTAATCGTGGCGGAGCTGGTCGCCGCCACATAAGGCCAGTCGATGAGCTTCTCGAAGGGAGCGGCGGCCACCACCAGGAATATAAGCGCCGGCAGGGCGAACCAGATCAGGAAGATATTGAGCCATTCGAGGCCCTTGTCGCCCACCGCCCAGATCCGGGCGGCGGCGACGCCGAGCGCCACCAGGCCGAAAAACGGCAAAGCAAGATCGAGTATGGCGGCCAAATGCGCCCCCCTTAAGCAATTGAGTTATGGGACGTAATTCCCTTTTCAACAAGCGTCCACCTGCCCCCTTGCCTTCCGCCCAAAGGCTTGTCATCAAGGGGCCATGACGGGCGCAATTCCTCTGGCGAAATTTCGGATCGGGCAAGTGGTAAAACACCGCCTGTTCCCGTTTCGTGGCGTCATTTTCGATGTCGACCCGGTCTTCAACAACACCGAGGAATGGTGGCTGTCGATCCCGGAAGACATAAGGCCGCGCAAGGATCAGCCCTTTTATCACCTCTTCGCCGAGAACGATGAAACCGAGTATGTGGCCTATGTTTCCGAGCAGAACCTGCTCGATGACGGCTCCGGCGAACCGATCCGGCATCCGCAGATCCGAGAGTTCTTCGAGGCTTTCGACTCGAAGAAGAGCCTCTACCGGCTGCGCGACGCACGCCGCCACTAGATCCCCGGTCAAACCATGATTCCGGTCGGATTGCCGGCCACCCTCGAGAACCGGGCGAATCGCCTAAGTTCGAAAACCATGACGAAGACCTGGATATCCGGCCTCCTCCTGGCGGCTCTGATCGGCGTGGCGCCAGCCGCCGCCGAACCCCGCCCTGGCCTCGCCATGCATGGCGAGCCGGCGCTCCCCGCAGACTTCAAATCGCTTCCCTATGCCAATCCCGACGCGCCCAAAGGCGGCGCATTCCGCCAGGCCATCGCCGGCAGCTTCGACACAGTCAATCCCTTCATCGTGAAGGGACAGAAGGCGGTTAGCATCAGCACTTACGTCTTCGAGAGCATGATGAGCCGGAATTACGCCGAGGCCTTCACCGTCTACGGCCTGCTCGCCGAAAGCATCGATGTCAGCCCCGACCGCAACAAGATGACCTTCGTGCTGAGATCGGAGGCACGCTTTTCAGACGGTGCGCCGGTGACCTCCGCCGATGTCGTCTACTCGCTCGAGACCTTGCGCGATCACGGCCTGCCGCGCTTCAAGACCTATTATTCCAAGATCAAGACGATCGAAACGCCCAATGCCCGCACCATCGTGATGACGCAGGACCAGGGCGACCGTGAATTACCGCTGATCATGGGGCTGATGCCGATCCTGCCCAAGCATTATTGGGAGAAGCGCAATTTCGAGGAATCGACGCTCGATCCCATCATGGGCTCGGGCCCTTATGTCCTGAGCGAAATAAAACCCGGCGAGCGCGTTTCGCTCAAGAAGAACCCTGATTACTGGGGCAAGGACATCGCCTTCAACCGCGGCCTGTGGAATTTCGACGAGGTGCGCTTCGACTATTTCCGCGACAACAACACTGCCTTCGAAGCCTTCAAGAGAGGCCTGGCCGACATCAGGGTAGAGCCCGATCCGACGCGCTGGTCGCAGGCCTATGATTTTCCCGCCGTCAAGGACGGCCGGATCATCCGTGAACGGATCGAGCAGCAGACGCCCGCGGCGGCCGCGGGCTTTGCCTTCAACACGCGCAAATCCCTGTTCCGGGATCCCAAGGTGCGCCGCGCGCTTGTCGAGGTCTTCGACTTCGAATGGATGAACGACAATCTCCTCTTCGATCTCTATCACCGCACCCAAGGCTATTATTCGGGCTCGACGCTCTCCTATTTCGACCACCCTGCCGATGCCCGTGAGATGGCGCTGCTCGGGGCCGACGCGGCGCGCATCGATCCGCGCATTCTCGACGGCAGCTACGAGCCGCCCAAGACCGACGGCTCTGGCCGCGACCGCAAGGTGCTGCGCCATGCCGTGGGCTTGCTCAGTGAGGCGGGCTGGGAGATCCGCAACGGTCAGCTGACCAATGTCGCGACCGGTGAGCTTTTCGCCTTCACCATCTCCTGCGTCTCCCGCGAGCAGGAGAAGGTTGCTCTTCATTATCAGCGTACGCTGAAGCAGATCGGCATCGATGTGCGTATCCGCGTCGTCGACTCGACGCAGTTTCAGCGCATGCTCGACACCTATGAGTTCGATATGCTGCCGGTGCTGTGGTACAATTCGCTCTCGCCCGGCAACGAGCAGGATTACTATTACGGCAGTGCCGGGCGCACCACATTGGGCACCCGCAACTATCCGGGCATCGCCGACCCGGCCGTCGACCGCATGATCGGGGCCTTGCTCGCGGCGACATCCGAGGAGGATTTCATCGCCGCCGTCCGCGCTCTCGACCGGCTGCTGGTCAATGGCTTCTATATCGTGCCCTTCTACAATTCAGGCGGCCAATGGGTGGCGCGCTGGAACACCATCGGCCGTCCCGAGCATCCCCCTCTTTCGGGATTTGAAGGCACTGGTCTATGGTATGTTAAGCCGTAATTCCGAGGGCCAAGCGAAATGACCGTCCAGCCGATTGCGCAGAAATCCTGGCTTCCCGCCGAAAGCGCCACGCTGATCGAGGAGATCGAAACGACGCTCGGCCGCCTCAATGATCCGGCGGCGATCGAGGCCCGGCTGCTGCGGCTCGTCGATGATCACGAGCGGCACATGGACCGCGAGTCGATCGGCCTCAATGCCGGCACCAATGTGATGAATCCGCGCGCCGCGTCCCTCCTCTCCCGCTCGCTCGGCAATCGCCCGAGCCTCGGTTATCCCGGCGACAAATATGAAATGGGCATGGAATATGCCGAGGAGATCGAGGTCATTGCCGAAGATCTGGCGAAGCGCCTTTTCGGCGCGCCCTTCGCCGAGATCCGCGTCGGTTCGGGCGCCCTCGCCAATCTCTACAGCTTCATGGCGACCGCCAGGCCGGGCGACAGCATCATGGCTTTCACCGGAGAGATGGGCGGCCATGTCACCCATCACCAGGCCGGTGCCGCCGGCCTCTATGGCCTCGTGACCCACGCCGTTCCCTTTGACGCGGCGCGGATGACGGTCGACCTCGACCGGCTGCGCGACGAAGCCAAACGCCTGCGCCCCAAGCTCATCACCGTCGCGGGCTCGCTCTGCCTCTATCCTTATCCGGTGCGCGAGATGCGCCGGATCTGCGACGAGATCGGTGCCTATCTCCTTTATGACGCGGCCCATATGGGCGGCCTGATCGCCGGCAGGCATTTCCAGGCGCCGCTCGCCGAGGGCGCGCATCTGATGACCATGTCGACCTACAAGGCCTTTGGCGGCCCGCCCTCAGGGTTGATCCTTTCGAGCGACGCCGAACTCGCCAAACGCCTCGACCAGATCGCCTATCCGGGCCTCACCGCCAATTTCGATCTCGGCAAGACGGCCGCTCTGGCGCTGTCCATCCTCGACCTTCTCGAACATGGCGAGACCTATGCCGCCCAGGCCGTCGCCAATGCCAAGGCGCTGGGCGCCGCGCTCGCAGCCGAAGGAATCGCCACGCACCATGTGCAAGGCCGTGATGTCACCGAGAGTCATCATCTCGCTTTGCCGGCGGCGCCTCATGGTGGCGGGCAGTCGGCCGCGAAACACCTGGCGCGCGCCAATATCCTGCTCTGCGGTATCGGACTGCCGGTGGCGCCCGTCGCCGGTGATCTCAATGGCATCCGCGTCGGCACCCAGGAAGTGACCCGCTTCGGCATGAAGCAGGACGCCATGGCCGGGATCGCCCGGCTGATGGCGCGGGTCATGGTCAAGGGTGAGGCGCCCGAACAAGTCCGCCCCGATGTCATCGCTTTCCGTCAGTCCTATCAGACCATGAGTTATGTGAGATGAGCACACCCGTCATCATCGATGTCGTTTCAGATGTCGTCTGTCCCTGGTGTTATGTCGGCAAGCGGCGGCTCGAGGCCGCTCAGCGCCTGTTGCCCGACCAGCAATTCGCGGTCTTCTGGCGGCCGTTCCAGCTCGATCCGACGATCCCCAAGGAAGGCCTGCCGCGCAAGACTTATCTCGAGCGCAAATTCGGCAATCTCGAGCGCCTCACCCAGACTCACGCGCAGCTGGTCGAGATCGGCAAGGTGGAAGGCATTCCCTTCGCCTTCGACAAGATCACCCGCTCGCCCAACACGCTCGACGCTCACCGACTGATCCGCTGGGCGCATGAAGCCGGCAAGCAGACCGAAATGGTCGAGCGCCTCTTCGCCCTCTATTTCACCGAGGGCGCCGACATCGGCAATCACGAGGTCTTGATCAAGGCGGCGGTGGAGGTGGGCCTCGACGGCGCGCTCGTCACCCAGCTCCTCAATACTGGCGCCGACCTCGATCCCGTAATCGCCGAGATCAACGGCGCCGGCAAAATGGGCATCAGCGGCGTACCGACCTTCATCTTCGCCAGCCGCTTCGCGATCTCCGGCGCCCATCCGGCCGAGACGATCAAGAAGGCCATCGAGCAGACGGCCTTAACGGCAACTTAAGAAACAAAGCGCAGCCTGACGACTGGGAAAGGGGAGTTTTTCAACCATGTCGTCACTGACCTTCCTATATGGGGCCGTCGCTGTAACGGTGATCGGCAATCTCGTTCTGCTGCGTTACTTCCTGACCCGGCCGGACGATACGATCATCGAGGATTAGAGCATCGGACCGAAAAGTGCGAAGCGGCTTTCGGATAATCCGATGCGCAAAACAAAGAACTAAGCCGCGAGCTTGACCAGCTGGGTCATGATCTGACGCGAGCCCTTGAGGCGTTCCTCCGGTGTGTTCCAGCTGCGCATGATCACCAGCTTCATGTCCGCCGGGCGCAGTTTCGCCAGCGTGCCCTGCCCGGTGATCCATTCGACGAGTTTCTTCGGATTGGCGAACTGATCGCCACGGAAGCCGATCACCGCCCCCTTGGGCCCGGCATCGACGCTCGCCACATTGGCCTTGCGGCACAGAAGCTTGATCGACACGACATCGAGCAGGTGCTTCACCTCTTCCGGGATACGCCCGAACCGATCATGCAGCTCGGCGCCAAAGGCGTCGAGATCGGTCTCCTCCTGGAGATCGGCGAGCCGGCGATAGAGACCTAAACGCAGTTGCAGATCCGGCACATAAGGCTCGGGGATGAGAACCGAGGTGCCGATATTGATCTGCGGTGACCAGGTGCCTTCGGCTTCGAGGGTATCTTCGCCGGTGCGCAATTTGGCCACCGCCTCTTCGAGCATCGTCTGATAGAGTTCGTAGCCCACTTCCTTGACATGGCCCGACTGTTCGTCGCCCAGCAGATTGCCGGCGCCGCGGATGTCGAGATCGTGGCTCGCCAGTGTGAAGCCGGCGCCCAGTGAATCGAGCGACTGCAGCACCTTCAGGCGTTTCTCCGCCGCCGCCGTCAGCGTACGGTTGGCCTGCGTCGTGAGCAGCGCATAAGCGCGTTGCTTGGAGCGCCCGACGCGGCCGCGGATCTGATAGAGCTGGGCCAGGCCGAACATGTCGGCGCGATGCACGATCAGCGTGTTGGCGGTCGGAATGTCGAGGCCGGATTCGACAATGGTGGTCGAGAGCAGCACATCGAACTTGCGGTCGTAGAAGCCGCTCATGATGTCTTCGAGCTCGGTGGGCGCCATGCGGCCATGGGCGGTGCGGAATTTTATCTCCGGCACATGGTTGCGCAGGAAATCCGCCTGCTCCTCGAGATCGGAGACGCGCGGACAGACATAGAAGCTCTGGCCGCCGCGGAAATGCTCGCGCAGCAGGGACTCGCGGATGACGACGGGATCGAAGGGCGAGATATAGGTCCTGACCGCCAGACGATCGAGCGGCGGCGTGGTGATGAGTGAAAGCTCGCGCACGCCCGACAGGGCGAGCTGCAAGGTGCGCGGGATCGGCGTCGCGGTCAGCGTCAGCACATGCACATTCGCGCGCAGCTCTTTGAGCCGTTCCTTGTGCTTGACGCCGAAATGCTGCTCCTCGTCGATGATGAGCAGCCCCAGGTCGCGGAACTTGACGCTGTCGGCCAAGAGCGCGTGGGTTCCGACCACGATGTCGATCTCGCCCTTGGCGAGCCCGTCCCTGACCGCCTCGATCTCCTTGCGCCCGACCAGGCGCGAAGCCTGGGCAAGCCGCAGCGGCAGACCCTGGAAGCGCTGCGAGAAGGTGGCGAAATGCTGGCGCGACAGAAGTGTCGTCGGCACCACCACCGCCACCTGCTTGCCGTTCATCGCCGCGACGAAGGCGGTGCGCAGCGCCACTTCCGTCTTGCCGAAGCCAACGTCGCCGCAGATGAGCCGGTCCATCGGACGGCCCTTCTGCAGGTCTTCCAACGTCGCCTCGATGGCGGCGAGCTGGTCTTCCGTCTCCTCATAGGGGAAGCGGGCACAGAACTCGTCATAGAGCCCGTCGGGCGGCGGTAGAACTTCACCGGGCTTCAGCTCACGCGCCGCCGCAGTCTTGATCAGGTTCTCGGCGATCTCACGGATGCGTTCCTTGAGCTTCGCCTTCTTGGCCTGCCAGGCGCCGCCGCCAAGACGGTCGAGCTGGGCGCCCTCCTCATCCGAGCCGTAGCGCGACAGGAGCTCGATATTCTCGACGGGCAGGAACAGCCGGTCATTGCCGGCATACATGATGAACAGGCAGTCATGCGGCGCGCCCTGCACCTCGATGGTCTTGAGGCCCTCGAAGCGGCCGAGACCGTGATCGACATGGACGACGAGATCGCCCGGCGCCAGCGCCGACAGCTCCGAAATGAAATCGGCGGCCTTCTTGGCCTTGCGGCCGCGCCTGACCAGGCGGTCGCCCAATATGTCCTGCTCGGAGAGGATCGCGACATCACTCGTCTCGAAGCCGGCCTCGAGCCCGAGCACGATGATGCTGACGATATCCTTGGGCCGCTTCTTGACCCCGGCCCAGTCCGCCGCTTGCGCCAACGGCGATACGTCGTGATCGCGCAGGATGGTTTCGAGGCGCTCGGCCGAGCCTTCCGACCAGGTGGCGATGACGACCTGCTTGCCGGCGGTCCGGAGCGCATTGGCGTGCCCGCGCACCGCCTCATAGACATTGGCGCCGGCCTCGGCGCGCTCGGCGGCGAAGCTCCGCCCCTGCTTGCCGCCCATCGACAGAACCGGCGCATTGGCGCTTTCCGGCGTCTCGAACGGCGTGAAGGCGAGCACGGATCGGTCGGCGAGAAGCTCGGTCCATTGCTGTTGCGTGAGATAGAGCGCGTCCGGCTTCATCGGCTTGTAGGGCGCCGCGCCGAAGGTCTCCTGGGTCAGGGCTTCGCGCCGTGCATCGTAGAATTCGGCGATCTGGTCGAGCCTCGCGGTGATCGCCTCGTCGGCCGAATGATCGAGCGAGACGGCGCCGTCGCGCGCATGATCGAAGATCGTTTCCAGCCGCTCATGGAAGAGCGGCAGCCAGTGCTCCATGCCCTGGTAGCGCCGGCCACTGGTCACCGATTCATAAAGCGGGTCGTTGATGTCGAGCCCGCCAAAGGCCGCCGCATAAGAGGTGCGGAAACGGCCGATCGATTCGGGGGTGAGCAGCACCTCGCTCGCCGGATGCAGCACCAGCGAGCGCAGCGTGCCGGTGGAGCGCTGCGACTGCGGATCGAAACGGCGCACCGATTCGAGCGCATCGCCGAAGAAGTCGAGCCGGACCGGCCCCTCGGCACCCGGCGGATAGATGTCGATGATGCCGCCGCGGACGGCGAAGTCGCCGGCATCGACCACGGTCCCGGTGCGCGAATAGCCGTTGTGCTGCAGGAAGAGCTGCAGCTTCTCGGTATCGACATACTGGCCGGGCGCGGCGGAGAAGGTCGTCTCGGCGATCACGCGGCCCTCCGGCAGGCGCTGCAGTACCGCATTGACGCTGGTGAGCAGGATGCGCGGCGCCTTGGTGGGAACGGCCAGCGCCGCCAGCGCCGCGAGCCGGCGCGCCACGATATTCGCGGCCGGCGACACGCGGTCGTATGGCAGGCAGTCCCAGGCCGGGAAGGCGATCACGTCGACATCGGGCGCGAAGAACGCCAAAGCCTCGGCGAGGCTCGCCATGCGCTGATCGTCGAGCGCCACATGGACGAGCGGCTTGCCCTTGAGGAGCCGTGCCGCCTCGGCGGCCGCCATCGCGTCGAGGCCTTCGAGGACTCCCGATAAGATGGTGCGCCCGGACATAGCCAGGCGTTCGGTGAGGCGTTTGCTGTCGATCATGGTCGGTAGGTCAGTAGCGCCTTGAGGGTCGGCGTCGCATGCGGCGGCGGAACCGGTACTTCGCCCAGGAGCCAGCTCATCAATTCCGGGTCCGGCAGGTCGATGAGGGTTTCGAGCTCGTCGAGCTCGGCGGCGCTGAAGCTGTCGAGACGGGAGCGCACGAAGCCACCCAATAGCATGTCCAGCTCGCGCGTGCCGCGATGGCTGGCGCGCCAGAGGAGCCGCTTGCGGCGGGTCTCGGTTGTCTCCTGAAGGGTGGTCATGGGTCGCCCTGCTTAGCGGCTGGGCGGGCCTAGCGCAATGACTTGCGCGAAGGCCTCCTAATCGTGAAATTGGGGCATGCGTCCGCCTCGCCTCAATCCCCTGTTCGCCAGCGCCACCAGCCTCAAAGGCATCGGGCCCAAGCTCGACAAGGTGCTCGCCAAATTGCTGCGCCCTGCCGCACCGGCAAATTCGCCGGCGCGCATCGTCGATCTCCTGTTCCATCTGCCCTCCGGCCTGATCGACCGGCGCGAAAGGCCGAAGCTCGACGCTCTGCCCGAAAAGGGCATTGTCACGGTCGAGGTGACGGTCGGCAAGCATCGCTCGCCGCCGCCGCATCTGAAGCGCCTGCCCTACCGGGTCGACTGTTTCGACGACACCGGCACGCTGACCTTGGTGTTCTTCCACGCTTTCGCCGATCACCTGCAGCGGCTCCTGCCGCCGGGCGAGACGCGTTTCGTCTCGGGCGCCGTCGACTGGTTCCAGGGCTTGCCGCAGATCGCCCATCCCGATCACGTCGTCACGGCCGATGAATTCGCCAAGATGCCGCTGATCGAGCCGGTCTATCCGATGACCGCCGGGTTATCGCCCAAGATTCTCGGCCGGGCGATGCGGGCGGGCCTCGAGCAGTTGCCTGAGCTTCCCGAATGGCAGGACCTTGCCTGGCTGCGCAAGAATGACTGGCCCGACTTCGCCTCGTCCTTGCGCAAGCTGCATCAGCCTGAGACGCATGAGGATCTCTCGCTCACCAGACCGGAGCATATGCGGCTCGCCTATGACGAGCTTCTCGCCAATCAGCTCGCTTTGTCGCTGGTGCGCAAGCATATGAAGCGCAAGGCCGGTCGGCAGCTTCCCGGTACCGGCGATATCCGCGCCCGCATCGTGGCGGCGCTGCCCTATTCGCTCACCGCCTCGCAGCAGTCCTCGCTCGCCGAGATCCTGCGCGACATGGCGGCGCCCGAACGCATGCTGCGCCTGCTGCAGGGCGATGTCGGCTCCGGCAAGACGGTGGTGGCGGTGCTGGCGCTGGCGGCGGCGATCGAGTCCGGCACGCAGGGCGCCCTCATGGTGCCGACCGAAATCCTGGCGCGCCAGCATTTCGCGACACTGACGCCGCTCTGCGAACGTGCCGGCTTGCGCCTTGCTCTTCTCACCGGCCGCGAGAAAGGCCGCACCCGCGACGACCTTTTGGCGGCGCTCGCCGCGGGCGAGATCGATATTCTCGTCGGCACCCACGCTCTGTTCCAGGACGATGTCGCCTTCCATGATTTGGGCCTCGTCGTCATCGACGAACAGCATCGCTTCGGCGTGCATCAGCGCCTGGCGCTGCAGGCCAAGGCGCAGGACGCCGACCTGCTGGTGATGACCGCGACGCCGATCCCGCGCACTTTGGCGCTCACCGTCTATGGCGACATGGACGTGTCGAAGCTCACCGAGAAACCGGCCGGGCGCCAGCCGGTCGACACGCGCGTCATGCCGTCCGAGCGCATGGACGAAGTCATCGATGGCCTGCGCCGGCTCCTCGCCAGCAATGGCCGCGCTTATTGGATCTGCCCGCTGGTCGAGGAAAGCGAGCTCGTCGACCTCGCCGCCGCCGAGGACCGCGCCAAGGCGCTGGCCGAGATGTTTCCGGGCCGCACCGGCCTCGTCCATGGCCGCATGAAGGCAGCCGAGAAGGACGCCGCCATGGCACGCTTCAAATCAGGCGAGATCGGGCTTCTGATTTCCACCACGGTGGTCGAGGTCGGCGTCGACGTGCCGGAAGCAACCGTGATGGTCATCGAAAATGCCGAGCGCTTCGGCCTGGCTCAGTTGCATCAATTGCGCGGCCGCGTCGGGCGCGGCGCCGGCAAATCGACCTGCCTGTTGCTCTATCAGGGCAAGCTCGGCGAGACCGCCAAGGCCCGCCTCACCATCATGCGCGAAACCGAAGACGGCTTCCGCATCGCCGAGGAGGATCTGCGTCTGCGTGGCGCCGGCGAGATGCTGGGCACCCGCCAGGCCGGACTTCCGGTGTTCAAGCTCGCCGACATCGTCGAGCACGCCGACCTGCTCGCCGCCGCCCGCGACGATGCCGGCCTCATATTGGCGCGTGATCCCAATCTGGCGACCCCGCGCGGCGAAGCTTTGCGATCTCTGCTTTATCTTTTCGAGCGCGACGATGCGGTGCGGCTGATTTCCGCCGGCTGAGACTAGGCCTCTGTCCCGGTCTTCTTCTCCGGCATCTGCAGGAGGCGCTGCGCCATGTCCTGGTTGATATTGGCGGAGACGGTGCGCACCTGCTCGCTGCCTTCCGGAAAGACGAGGCCCATCGAAATCACCATCTTGGCGGCGTCCTCGACCGGCATGTCGATGATGCGCACGTCGCTCACATCGACGAAATAGACATAGCCGGAGGTCGGGTTGGGCGTGGTCGAGATATAGACGGCATACATCTGGCGGCCGGGCTCGAGCCCGATCTGTCCGCCATCGACCTCGCGCGAGACGAAGACCAGCGAATAGATGCCTTTGCGCGGCCATTCGATGAGGCCGACATTGCGGAAGCTGGCGCCCGACTGCGAGAACAGCGTCTCGAAAATCTGCTTGGTGCCCTTATAGACCGAGCGCACCACCGGCGTGCGGTTGAGGAGCCGGTCCCAGAAGGCGAGGATCGTGCGGCCGACGAGATTGGCGGCGAGCGCCCCGATGAGTGTGATGCCTAGCAGCGCGAAGATGAGGCCGATGCCAGGAATGCGGAACGGCAGGTAATGGCCGGGATCGAGCACGACCGGGATGAGCGGCCGGAGCCACGCATCGAACAAGGTTACGAACCAGTAAGATGCCCAAAGCGTGATGGCGATCGGCGCCGTGACCACGATGCCGGTCAGAAAATACGTCCTGAGTTTCCCGGCGAAGGAACTTGACGCTACCGGCTTCGGTTCATCGGGGATGTTATGGGACGAGGACATTCCCCTTTTGTGCATGACCCCAGGGTCTTGCGCAAGCAGGGACCGTCCTCACCTTAAAAGATCACGGAAGCGTTATGAGTCGATCTTGCTGACGAAGCAGGAGACGCCGCGCGACTTGAGCTTGCCGCAGGCCGACTGGGCGTCCGACTGGGAGTCGAAGCCGCCGAGCCTGAGGCGATAATAGACGCCCTTTTTGCCGAGATCGGCACGCACCACGACGGGCTTCATGGCGTTGAGCGTCTTGTGGCGGGCCTTGAGCTTGTCCCAGGTTCCCCAGGCGAGCTTCTCGTCACGCGCCGACGACAGCTGGACCGACCAGCCGGTGAGCTGGACATCGCTGTTCTGCGCCGCGGGCTCGGCTTCCGCCTGCTCTTCGGTGGTGGATGCCGTGTCGGCCGCGGGTTCGGGCAATGCCTCGACCGCGACGATCTGTTCGACCGGCTTGGATTCGACCGGTTTCGTTTCGACCACCTTCTTCGCCGGCTTCGCTTCATTCGGCTGCGGAATGGCGTCGGCCTGGATCGTATAACCGGAATTCACGGGCTCGGCATCCTGCGTCGGCTCGGCGGACGCAATTTGCGGGCCGTCCTCGGGCGGAATGCGGTCGGAGATTTCCTTTACCGGCTTGACCGGAACCGCCTTGACCATCTGCACCGGCAGGTCGCCGACGAGCTGCATCGGCGGCTTGACGGCGTCGGGCAGCGTATCTTTGCGCACGACCTGCTCGGGCGACGTCGTGATCGACGCGGTGATCAGGCCGGCGTCGGGCTGGACGGCCGCATCGGCGACCGCCGGCAGAGCGCCCAGGGCGGCGAGCTTGGTGCGCGCCGGCTCGAAATTCGGATTGGTGGCGACCGCCTTGTTGAGCGCCGCCTGCGCTTCCGGCATGCGGTGCAGCTGTTCAAAGGCAAGACCCTCGCCGTAATAGACGAGATGCGGCTGCGGATGCTTGAAGCGCAGCGCCTTTTCGTAATCGCTCAGTGCAAAGAGGAGTTGGCCGCTCTCGCGCAGCACATTGCCGCGCAGATAATAGGCATGCGAGAATTCCGGATCGAGGAACAGAGCACTGGTGAAATCCTCGATGGCGAGCACCGGATGCTTGAGCTTCTGCTGCGACAGCCCGCGATTGTAGAGTGCGGTAGCGCGCAATCTGCCGCTCATCGCATCCACTCGGAGGGCTGCGGTATAATCGTCGACCGCGCGGGAATGGTCACCCGCCTGCTGATAGGCGTAGCCCCGGTTGATCAGCGCGTTGGCCAGTTGCTCAGGACCAAGATCGCGGGCTTCGATCGCCGCCGAATAACCGGCGATCGCCGTCTGCGTATCTCCGGCCTGGAGCGCCGCGCGCGCCGCCGCCGAAAGATTGGTGGATGAATTCTGGTTCGTGGCAATTGTGCCGCCCACCGCCGCAGGCGCGGCAAGAAGAATGGCACATACACTCACAAGCAATACTGACCGGACTCTCATGGGGACTGAGAGTGGCTGATTAAGGTTAAAGCTTAGCTAAAAGATGCCCGCTCGGAAGTAGCCGCTTCGAGCCTGTTAACATTAAGCTTTCGGTCATAATTATCGCCTCGGGACGACGGCGGCCGCATGCCTATTCGACCGTCACCGACTTCGCCAGGTTGCGCGGCTGGTCCACATCCGTGCCCATGAAGACGGCCGCGTGATAGGCCAGAAGCTGGACCGGCAGGGCATAGAGCAAGGGGCTCAATATGCTATGCGCGCGCGGCACCCGGATGCGCTGGAAGGTCCGCTGGCCATGCGCCTCGAGCCCCTCGTCGTCGGTCAGGAGAACGATCTTGCCGCCGCGTGCCGCCACCTCCTCCATATTGGAGACGGTCTTGTCGAAGAGTTCGTCGCGCGGCGCGATGACGATGACCGGCACATTCTCGTCGATGAGCGCGATCGGCCCGTGCTTGAGCTCGCCCGCCGCATAACCTTCGGCGTGGATATAGGAAATTTCCTTGAGCTTGAGGGCGCCCTCGAGGGCGATCGGGAAATTCACCCCACGGCCCAGATAGAGCACGTCCTGGGCATGCGCCACTTCGCGCGCCACTTCGGCGATATGTTTCTCTTCCTTGAGGATTTCCGCCATGTGGCGCGGCGCCTCGATCAGTGCACCGATCAATTCGCGCTCCTGCTCGCGGGTGATGGCACCCCGCGCTTTGGCGGCGGCGACCGCCAGGGCCGCCAGCACGGTGAGCTGGCAGGTAAAGGCCTTGGTCGAGGCGACGCCGATCTCAGGCCCCGCATAGGTGAAGATGGCGGCGTCCGCTTCGCGCGCGATGGTCGAGCCCGGCACATTGACGAGCGCCACGGTCTCCTGCCCTTGCGACTTGCAGTAGCGCAGCGCCGCCAGCGTGTCGGCGGTCTCGCCCGATTGCGAGATGACGATCGCCGCGCCATTCTTCGGCATCGGCGCCTCGCGATAGCGGAATTCCGACGCGATATCGACCTCGGTCGGAAGCCTGGCATAACGTTCGAACCAGTATTTGGCGGTGAGGCCGGCGAGATACGCAGTGCCGCAGGCGGTGATGGTGAGCCGGTCGAGCTTGGCGAAATCGATCTTCACCTGCTCCGGCAGCCGTGCCGCGCGTTCGGAAAAATCGGCATATTCGGCGAGGGTGCGGCCGACCACTTCCGGTTGCTCGGCGATCTCCTTGGCCATGAAATGCCGGTGCTTGCCCTTGTCCGCCATGAAGGCCGAGGCTTGCGTGAAATTCATCGGCCGCTTGATCCTGGCGCCCGCGGCGTCATGGATGTCGAACGAATTGCGGGTCAGCACCACCCAGTCGCCATCTTCGAGATAGGTCACCCGGTTGGTGAAGGGTGCGAGCGCAATGGCGTCCGAGCCCAGATACATCTGTCCATCGCCATGGCCGATGGCGAGCGGCGCTCCCATGCGGGCGCCGATCATCAGATCATGCTCGCCCGAGAACAGGACGGCGAGCGCGAAGGCGCCTTCGAGCCGGCCCAGCACATTGGCAACCGCCTCCTTGGGTGCCGAACCCCTGGCGCGTTCGCGCGCGATCAGATGCGCCACCACCTCGGTGTCGGTCTGGGATGTGAAAACATAACCGTCCTTCTGCAGCTCGTCCTTCAGCGGCTTGAAGTTCTCGATGATGCCGTTGTGCACGATGACGACATCGCCCGAGACATGCGGATGCGCATTGGCCTCGTTGGGCACGCCATGGGTGGCCCAGCGTGTATGGCCGATACCGGTCGTGCCCTTGATCTCGGTCGTCTTCAGCTTGTCTTCGAGATTGTGGAGCTTGCCGGGCGCCCGCAGCCTCTCGACCTTGCCGTCTTCGATCGTGGCGATACCGGCTGAATCATAGCCGCGATATTCGAGCCGCTTCAGCGCCTCGACGATGCTGCGCGCGACGGGCTCGCTGCCCAGGATTCCGACAATGCCACACATATTACGACTTGCCCCTCTTCTCTTTCTTGGCTTTTTTCAGCTCGCGATATTTCTTCGCCCAGCCGGGTTTGACCGCCTGCTGGCCGCGTGCGATCGCGAGCGCGTGCTCGGGAACATCCTCGGTGATGACGCTGCCCGCCGCTATATTAGAGGCGTCACCCAGCTTGACCGGCGCCACCAGCGCCGTGTTCGAGCCGACAAAGACGTCCGAGCCGATCTCGGTCAGATGTTTTTCATAGCCGTCGTAATTGCAGGTGATCGTGCCTGCCCCGATATTGCTGCGGGCACCTACGCGCGCATCGCCGATATAGGTCAGGTGATTGGCCTTGGTGCCCTCGCCGATCGTCGCCTTCTTGATCTCGACGAAATTACCGATATGGGCGTTGCGGCCGATCTCGGCGCCGGGCCTGAGCCTGGCGAAGGGGCCGATCCGCGCGCCGTCCGAAACCGCGGCCCCTTCGATATGCGAGAACGCCAGGATCTCGACATTGTCGCCGATCTTCACCTTCGGTCCGATGACGACATTGGGCTCGATCGTCACATCCTTGCCGATCTCGGTATCGGCCGAGAGAAACACCGATGCGGGATCGATCAGCGTCGCGCCATTGTCCATGGCGCTCTGCCGATAGCGGGCCTGCAGCAGGCCCTCGATCTGGGCGAGCTGCGCCCTGGTATTGACGCCATGAACCTCGGCCTCCGGACATTCGGCCAGCGCCACCTGGCGCTCCCCGGCAACGGTGAGGCCGACGAGGTCGGTCAGGTAATATTCGTGCTTGGCGTTGTTGTTGTCGATCCTGGGCAGGAGCTCCCACAGGAGCTTTGCCTTTATGGCGATGAAGCCTGAATTGCACAGGTCGATGCGCCGCTCATCGACGGTGGTGTCGAGTTCCTCGCGGATGGCGACGAGCTTGCCGGAACGGTTCTGGATGAGACGGCCATAGCCGGTCGGATTGGCGGCGCGAAAGCCCAGGACGGCGAGCGGGCTTTCCTCGCTCACCGCGTCGGCGAGCGCCGTGATGGTTTCGGTGCGGATGAGCGGCACGTCGCCATAAAGAACCAGCACGGTGCCGTCGAAGCCCTGGAGCCCGTCCTTGGCGATGCCGACCGCATGGGCCGTGCCCTGGCGTTTCTCCTGGATGGCGATGACGGCGTCGGGAGCCACTTGATGCGCTTCGGCCCCCACTTCCGGCATGTCAGGGCCGGCGATGACCACGGTCCGCTCCGGCCTGGCCGCCGCCGCCGCATGCAGCACATGGCTGAGCAACGTCCGCCCCGCCGCCTTGTGCAGCACCTTGGGGAAGTCGGAGCGCATGCGCGTGCCCTTCCCGGCGGCGAGGACAACTACGGCGATGGGCTGGGATTTGGGCATGGTCGGTCGGGCTCTCCACAAGCGGGGCCGGCAAGTTAGGCACCAAGGTTTGAACAGTTTCTTACAGGCGCCAAGTTAGCTCCACCACCCCCGCCGGCCGCCCCGCACCGGTATCTGCGCGTCAATTCGTGGATTGGGCGCCGCGCGGTTCCGGCTGGCCGAGGACGAAGCCTTTGCCATCCAGATGATAGATATCGGGACGGAAATTGATGGCGCCCTCGGGCGTCGCCCAGGCGGTCAGATACATGAAACGGACGCTCGTCGGCTCCTGCACCTTCAGCTCATAGGGCTGGCGCGTCGAGATGATCTGGCCGTACTGCTCAGGGGCGTAATCTCCCTGGTCCCTGAGCACCCAGTCGATGACCGTCTGCACCTGGTCGACCCGGATGCAGCCCGAGCTTTCGAACCGCGCATTGCTGCCGAACAACTCCCGGTGCGGCGTGTCGTGCATATACACCATGAACTTGTTGGGGAAGTTGATCTTCACCGTGGCAAGGGCGTTGTTCTCGCCGGGCTCCTGACGGAAGAAATAGCGCTCGGGCGGTGTACTCGGCCAGTCGACCGTCGACGGGTCGATTTCCGGACCACCGACCCCGTCGAACACCCGGATCTGCATCTTCGAGAGATAGCTGCGGTCCTTGAGATAATGCGGAACGATGTCGCGCTCGACGATCGAAGCCGGAATCTTCCAATAGGGATTGAAGGTCACGTCGCTGACCGTGCTTACCAGGGTTGGCGACGGGCGGTCGAGCTTGCCCGCCACGATATTGTGGCGCGAGAAGACCCGGCCGTCTTCGACGGTCTCGAGCTGGAGCGAGGGGATGTTGACCAGGATGGCGCGCCGCCCGAGGTCCTGCGCATAGGCCGCGACCCGGGGCTGATTTTCGATCAGCGTGGCGAGGCGGATCTCGGCGGGGATGTTGAGCTCGACGAGCGTGCGGTCGCCGACCGTGCCGGTCGGCGCCACACCGTGATTGACCTGAAACGCCTTGACCGCCTCGACCATCTCGGCGTCGAACAGAGAGCCATTGGGCCCGCCCAGTGTCTCGAAGGGCAGATAATTCTCGAAGATCAGGCGCTGGCGCAGCAAAAGCACCTGCTCGCCTTTGGCGCCCTTGGCGAGCTTCTTGCTGGTGATCTGGGGCCAACCGCCACTCTTGACGATCAGCCTGTATAGCGTGACCGCGTCAGTCAGCGCCTGTTCCGTGCCCGCGGTCAACATCGCCAGCTCATCATTATTGGCGACGATCTGGGTGCGGGTGGCGAGTTTGCTGGACACGGGCCCCTCGGCGGCGGCCGGGGCAGCGGTCCCGTTGTCCTGCGTGGTCTGCGCGAAAACCGGCGCGGACGCCAGGCTCAGCAAAAGCACTGCCATGGCCACGCCATGACGCGGGCCGAATTGCCGGGATGATTCCATTACTGACCTGAGCCCTCTCGCAGCAGCGAATCCCTCGATCACAGTCGCCGGGACCGCTCGAAAATGTTGATTTTCTGGGATATTTTCCCGTTATCCCCGGTGGTACCTCGAAAAAAAGCCGAGATTAAGGTGGGACGGGAATTTCGCAACTGCTTGATTTCGTTGGTGAGCCCGGATGGGTTCGAACCATCGACCCTCTGATTAAAAGTCAGATGCTCTACCACTGAGCTACGGGCCCACATCGAAAGGCGGGCGGACCATAGTTGCGCCGGACCGGCGGGTCAATAGAAGCCTTCGGAGCCTGTTGATCAACTCACCGACCTCCCGAAGGGCGGTCCATCCTGGGTTCCGGCATCATCGCCTTCATGGAGTAGCCTCTGCGCGAAATAATCCGCCGTGCCTCACCGCCTTCAACATCGCTAAGCCATTAATATTTAAGGAAAACCCGAGGCATCTTCCCGACGTCATTCTGTTCGTGATATGCAACAGCATTCCGGGCGACCGGCGGTTGGGAGGACGGCAATGAAAATCTATATGGCCCTTGCGGCCATGATCCTGGTTGCGGGTTGCGCATCCAAGTCCGAGAATATTCAGGCGACCTATATGTCGCCCATGCTCTACGACTCCTACACATGCGAACAACTTGCCCAGGAAGGACACAGAGTGTCCGCCCGTGCCGCGGAAGTCGCCGGAGTCCAGGACAAGAACCGCCAGAACGACACGATCAAGACCACGGTCGGCGTCATCCTGTTCTGGCCGATTCTGTTCGCCAATGAAGGCGACGGCCAGACCGCCGCCGAGTTGGCGCAACTCAAGGGCCAGAAGAAGGCCATCGAGGAAGCATCGATCAAGAAGAACTGCGGCATCCGCTTCGAAAATACCAACGGCAGCAAATAGTTGCACTGAACAACTCAACTGCCGGACGAACTGCGGCAGCGTCGCTCGGCAGCGTGAATTTTCTCCGCACAGATCGCTTGGTCAATCGCGAGAGCCTCTGCTAAGGCACGAGGATGGAGCAGATTGGCATTATCAATCTCGGATTATTGTTTCTTGCCGTCCTTATCCTGGTCGGCATCGCTTCGAGCTTGATCGCCACCCGTTTCGGCGCGCCCCTGCTGCTCGTCTTCCTCATCATCGGCATGCTCGCCGGCGAGGACGGGCCCGGCGGCATCGTTTTCAACGACTACCGGCTGACCTACATGGTCGGCACCGTGGCGCTGGCGATCATCCTGTTCGACGGGGGCTTGCGGACCAGGCTCGCCGTCTTCCGCGGCAGCCTCCTGCCGGCAAGCCTCCTGGCGACGGTGGGCGTCGTCATCACCGCCGCCTTGACCGGCGCGCTCGCCTGCCTGGTGCTCGGCCTCTCCTGGCTCGAGGGCCTGCTGCTCGGCGCCATCGTCAGCTCGACCGACGCCGCCGCCGTCTTCTTCCTGATGCGCGCCGGCGGCCTGCAGTTGCGCCGCCGCGTCGCCGCGGCACTCGAGATCGAATCGGGCACCAACGACCCTTTCGCCGTCTTCCTCACCATCGTCCTGGTCGAGCTGATCCTGCTTGGGCCCCACGGCTCCAGCACGGATGTCGTCATCCTGCTTGTCCGCCAGGTCGCCATCGGCACCGTGGCGGGGGTCGTCGGCGGCTATCTCCTGGTCCAGGCGCTGAATCGCATGGCGCTGCCCTCCGGCCTCCACCCGCTCTTCGCCATCACGGCCGCACTCGCCATCTATGCCGCCGCCGCGTCGGTCGAAGGCTCGGGGTTCCTCGCCGTCTATCTGGCGGGCCTCGTCCTCGGCAACCGTCCCACGCGCGCCTTTCCGTCCATCCTGACCTTCCATGACGCCGCAACCTGGCTCTGCCAGATCCTGATGTTCCTGGTGCTGGGCCTGCTCGTCACCCCCTCCAAGCTCCTGGGCTATCTGTTTCCCGCCATCCTCATCGCGGTCTTCCTGATCGTCATCGCAAGGCCGGTGGCGGTCTGGCTGTGCCTCTGGCCCTTCTCCTTCACCGCGCGCGAAAAGTCCTTCATCTCCTGGGTCGGCTTGCGCGGCGCCGTATCGATCTTCCTCGCCGCCATTCCCACTTTGTCCGGCGTAGCCAATGCCGAGCTCTATTTCAACGTCGCCTTCGTCGCGGTGTTCATCTCGCTGCTCGTCCAGGGCTGGACGCTCACCGCGGTGGCGCGCGGCCTCGGCGTCGCCTTGACCGAGACGGCGCCCGAGACCCAGCGTGTCGAGATCGATCTTCCCGGCCAGACCAACCGCGAGATGGTCGGCTTTCCGATCATCGCGAACAGCCCCATCCTGACCCGCACCGACCTGCCCTCCTGGGTCCAGCCCATCATGGTGGCGCGTGACGAGAAGGTCTTCACCTGGGCCGAAGCCAAGGCGCTGGTGCCGGGCGACTATGCCTATTTCCTCGTGCCGACCGAGCGGGCCCAGCGCCTCGACCGCCTGTTCGCCCCTTCCGATGCCATCCAGTCGCATCATCCGGTCGCCGCCTTCAATTTCACCGGCGACATCTCGCTGAAGGAGCTCGCGACCGCCTATGGCCTGGCTGTGCCCGAGGATATCGAAGGCCTCACCATCACCGAGGCGTTCCGCCTGCGCTGCGAGGACCGTATCGGCATGGGCGACCGCATCCAGATGGGCCCCGCCTCTTTGACAGTGTCCGAGCTTGACGGCGAGGATGTGAAACAGGCCTCGCTCGAAATCGACGAGGTCGAGCTGCCGCCCGGCAAGACGGCGGTACCTTTAAGCAAATTCGGGCTGGGTCAACTCCAGGCCTTGGTGGCCAGGCTCGCCGAGCGCTTCAACCCGATCATCAAGAAGAACCCTTGATCAGGTGGCCGGCCGGCGGGCGAACATCAGGAGCAACCCGAAGCCGATCATCATGCCGCCGCTCGTCCGGTTAAACCATTTGAGCGTGCGCCCATCGCGGATATAGCGGCCGAGCTTCGCGCCGATGAAGGAATAGACGATGATGGCGATGGTCTCGAACGCCAGGAACGTCCCGCCCAGGATCGCGAAGCTCAGCGCATAGGACGCCGGATCGACGAATTGCGGGAAGAAGGCGGTGAACACCAGGATCGCCTTGGGATTGCCGGCCGCCACCCACAATTCCTGCAGCGTGAGCTTGCGCAGCGACGAGCGAGGCATGGTCGCGTCCTCGCGCATCAACGGCGCCCCGGCGCGGATGAGATTGATGCCGATCCAGACGAGATAGGCGGCGCCGGCATATTTGACGAGGGTGAACACCGTTTCTGAAGCCGCCAGAATGGCGCCGAGCCCAATTCCGGCAATGGCAATCATGGCGGCGAAGGAGATGATCCGGCCGGCAGCGGCGAGGATGGCCGGGACAATGCCGACGCGCGCCGCATTGGTCAGCGACAGGAGATTGTTCGGCCCGAACGCCATGTTGATGGCGAAGCAGGCCGGCGCGAACAGCAGGAATGTTTCAAGCGGCATGGCAACCTCGGGCTGTAGTCGCCCTTTCCTACCCTGAGCCGGGTCTCTAGACTAGGCCTTCGCCAGGAAGCCTTCGGCCATCCGGCTGAATTGCCCCGCCGCGATCACCAGGAGATCGTCATTGAAGTCGTAATCGGGCGTATGCAGCATCTTGCGTTCCGGCCCGTCGCCATTGCCGAGCATGAAATAGCAGCCGGGCCGCGCTTCCAGCATGTAAGCGAAGTCTTCCGAGATCATGGTCGGCGCCGGAAGGTCGATGATCGGGTGATCACCTCGGAGCTCAGCCGCGACGGCGCGGGCGAAGGCCGTCTCGCCCGCCGTATTGATGGTGGCCGGATAGCCCATCTCATAATCGATCGCGGCTCTGCAGCCATGCGCCTCGGCGACGCCTTTGACGATCGCCTGGATACGCTCGGCCAGGAGCTTGCGCACCGGGGGCGAGCAGCTGCGCACGCTGATTTCGAGCTTGGCGCTTTCGGGAATGACGTTGCAGGCGGTGCCGGCATTGAAGGTGCCGACGGTTACCACCGCGGGCTCGGTCGGATCGACATTGCGCGCCACGATCGTCTGCAGCGCCGTCACCACCGCCGAAGCCGCGACGATCGGATCGGCGCTTTTATGCGGCAGCGCGCCATGACCACCGGGGCCGGAGATGATCACGATCGGCGTGTCGACCGCCGCCATGATGGTGCCGGGACGGACGGCGAATTGTCCGAGCGGCATGCCCGGCCAATTGTGGAAGGCGAAGACCGCATCGCAGGGGAAGCGCTTGAACAGCCCATCCTCGATCATGCGCTGGGCGCCGCCGATATTCTCTTCGGCCGGCTGGAAGATCAGATGCACGGTGCCGTCGAAATTGCGCGTCTCGGCCAGATAACGCGCCGCGCCGAGCAGCACCGTGGTGTGGCCATCATGGCCGCAGGCATGCATCTTGCCGGGCGTCTTGCTGGCATAAGCGAGCCCGGTGGTCTCGTTGATCGGCAGCGCATCCATGTCGGCACGCAGGCCGATGCTCTTGCGGCCATGGCCTGACGACAGCGTGCCGACGACACCGGTGCCGCCGAGGCCTTGAGTCACTTGAAAGCCGAGCCGGTCGAGCTCGCGCGCCACGATCTCGGACGTGCGCTTTTCCTCGAAGGCGAGCTCCGGATATTGATGCAGATCGTGCCGGATGGCGCGAAGCTCACCGGCATGTGTGGCCAGCCGGTCATGGGCGGTTGACGTCGTCAAAATCTCAGGTCCATGGGTTGAGTGCGGTTGGCTTTGCTTTAGAGCATCGCCGCCGGCAGCGCGACCTGAAACGGCACATAGCTGCGATTCCAGTTAACGAATCCAGTGCATATTATTGAATTTAATAGGATATTCTTATCGCCGCTGTGGCACCTGGCGCTCGACCATATTGAACAACCGGGTGATGATGAAGGTGAGCAGGATATAGATCACCGCCACCATGATCATCGGCGGGAAAAAGTCGAGCGTCGAGCGATATATCTGTCCGGCGGCGCCATAAAGCTCGACCACCGTCACCAAGGCCGCGATCGGCGTCGCCTTGAGCTGCAGGATCGTCTCTCCGCCGAGCGTCGGCAGGACGATACGGATGGCCCTGGGCAACCAGATCCGCCGCAGCACCGTGAAGGGTGACATGCCGAAAGCGCGCGCCGCCTCGAGCTCCCCCTTGGGCACGCTGGCAAATGCCCCTTTCATGATCGCCCCCTCATAGCCGGCGAAGCTCAAGGTGAAGGCCAGCACCGCATAGAAGAACCCTTCCCGCAGCACCGGCCACATGAAGCTTTCGCGGATCCAGGGCATCTGTGGGAAGAGCGAGCCGAGACCGTAATAGAGGATGTAAAGCTGAATGAGGAGCGGCGTGCCGCGAATGACCGTGCAGAAGGCGGTGGCAAGCCAGGCCAGCGGGCGAGGACCGGTGACCTGCACGAGGCCGATCGGTATCGCGAGGATCATCCCGAAGACGAGCGACAGGACGAGCAGCAGGATCGTGTAATAAAGCCCCTTGAGAATGAGCGGAAGAAAGTCGATCAGGACGCTGAAATCCATGGCCGCTCACCTCACCTTGGGCTGGCCGCGCCGGACATAATTGTCCAGCATGCCGAAGGCTTTTAGCGAAACAAGCGAGATCAGCAGATAGAGCGCCCCGGCGACTGTGTAGAACATGAAATACCACTTCGTGCCGCCCGCCGCCTGCTGGGTGATCTTGGTCAACTCGAGATAGCCGACGACGGAGATCAGTGCCGAATCCTTGGTGGCATTGAGCCATAGGTTGGAGAGGCCCGGAATGGCGTAGGGCAGCATCGCCGGCAAGGTGATACGACGGAACAGCAGCAAGGGCGGCATGCCATAGGCCTTGGCCGCTTCGATCTGGCCGATGGGGATCGCCTGGATGGCGCCGCGCAGGACCTCGGTCGAATAGGCCCCCTGCACGACGCCAAGCACCGCCACCGCGGCGATGAAGCCGTTGATCCTGATCGGATCGTATCCGATGCTGACCAGCAAGTTGTTGAGAGCCTGGGTGCCCGTGTAATACAGGATGACGATCAACAGAAGCTCGGGCACCGAGCGCACGATCGTCGTGTAGCCGTCCAACAGGCGGCGGGTGATCTTGCCGCCAGTCAGCTTGCCCAAGGCACCGAACAAGCCGATCACGAGACCGAGCAGATAAGCGAGCGCGGAAATCTGCAGGGTGCTTATCGCCCCGACAAGAAGATTCACCCCCCAACCCGACGCCAGAAGCTCCCACCCGCTCATCTAGCACCTCGTCATGGATAAGGTGGCTGCCTCCGGGAGTTGCCGGAAGCAGCCACGGCCGATCACTGCGGAAGTATCATCTTTCCGACGAGCTCGGGATATTTTTCGGTGATCTTGTTAATCTCGCCCGACTTGGCCAGCTCGCCGATCGCGGCGTCGAGCTTGGCCTTGAGCTCGGTATCTTCCTTGCGGAGGCCGCCGCCCACACCTTCGCCGAGAATTTCGGCATCCTCGGGCACCGCCCCCTTCATTTCGCAGCATGCCGCGCCTTGATCGGTCTTCAGATAGGTCTCGAGCGCGCTGCCATCGGCCTGCACATAATCGAGGCGGCCGGCGGCGAGATCGTTATTCGCTTCGTCCTGTGTCTGATAGGTCTTGATGGTCGAGCCGGCGCCGAAATACTTCTCCACATATTTCTGGTGGATGGTCGTCACCTGTACGCCGATCGTCTTGCCCTTGAGGTGTTCCGGCGAGATGTCCTTGTCGCCGTTCTTGGGGCCGATGATGACGGTCGGCGTATTGTAATACATCCGCGTGAACTCGATCGACTTCTTGCGGTCGGCGGTGATCGACATCGACGACCAGATCACGTCGATCTGCTTGGCGGTGAGCGCCGGGATGATGCCGTCCCAGGCCACTTCGACCAGCTCGCATTTCTCCTTCATCTGGGCGCAGACGGCGTTCATGAGATCGACTTCCCAGCCGACCCACGTGCCGGAGGCGTCTTTCGAGGTGAAGGGCGGATAAGGCTCGGCGGCGACGCCGAATTTCAAGTCGGCCTTGGCCTCGGCGGCGAAACCGCAAAGCGCGGTGACCGCTACGGCCATCATCAGGCGGCGGGTGAATGTCATCGTCTTCTCTCCCTAGTATGGATCATTCGATCCGGTTTTTGTGAAAGCCCAGACGCCCCGTTTCGGATGCGCTGTCAAACTAAAGCACGTCGTCGAAAGGTTGCAAACTGGTTCGAAAGTTGCAGAGACAGGTTAATGAATGCCGGATACGAATTGCCTGCATCTGTCGCTCTTTGGCGACCCGAAGACCTGGCTTGGCGGCCCCTCCTCCTCGATGAGCCCCTTGTGCAGGTAGATCACGTGGCTTGACACGTCGCGTGCGAACTTCATCTCGTGGGTGACGAGAATCATGGTGCGCCCTTCAAGGGCCAGATCGCGGATGACCTTCAGCACTTCGCCGACGAGCTCGGGGTCGAGCGCCGAGGTCGGCTCGTCGAACAGCATGACCTTGGGATTCATCGCCAAGGCGCGGGCGATGGCCGCGCGCTGCTGCTGGCCGCCCGACAGGAAGGCCGGATATTGGTTGCGCTTCTCGTAAAGCCCGACCTTCTGAAGCAGCGCTTCGGCGCGTTCGATGGCTTCGGCCTTCGGCACCTTCAGCACATGCACCGGCGCCTCGATCACATTCTCCAGCACATTGAGATGCGGCCATAGATTGAACGACTGGAACACCATGCCGAGTCGGGTGCGGATACGTTCAAGCTGGCGCCGGTCGGTGGGATGGAGGTTGCCGTCATGGCCGGTCTTCAGGCTGATCTCTTCCCCGGTGACCTGGATGCGGCCCTGAGTCGGCATTTCGAGGAAATTGATGCAGCGCAGAAACGTGCTCTTGCCTGAGCCGGAGGCGCCGATCATCGACACGACGTCGCCTTCATGGGCCGTCAGCGATACACCTTTGAGAACCTCGAGGTCACCAAAACTCTTATGTAATCCCTCTACAACGACCGCCGGCTGTCCGTTAGAACTGCCCATGATCACCCCTTAACGTTCCCGTGTTCTGTTTCTTGTTGAGTAAAAGCTTATCACGCAATTAAAAAATTGGTCAATCCAACATGATGAGCCGGCTGGCGGCCGCTCCATGCTCGGCCCTGAGCCGCCCCAGATCGACGCCGACCGGCATTCCCTCGCTCACCCGCCACCGCCCGGCGACCATCACCCGGTCGGCCCGGTGCGCCCCGCACAGGACCAGCGCCGCCAGCGGGTCGCCGGCCCCCGAAAACCGCAGCTCCTCCAGGGTGAAGAGCGCCAGATCCGCCTGCTTGCCGGCCGCAATGACCCCTATGTCGTCACGTCCGAGGCACCGCGCCGAGCCTTGCGTTGCCCAGCGCAAGGCGTCGAGATGCGTCACCTTCGTTCCATAGGTCAGCCGGTTGACGAGCAAGGCATGGCGCACGCCTTCCATGAGGTTGGAACTGTCATTCGAGGCGGAGCCGTCGACACCGAGCCCCACCACTGCGCCGGCCGCTTCGAGCTCGCAGGTGCGACAGCGTCCGGAGGCGAGCAGCATGTTGGAGGTCGGACAATGGCAGACGCAAACGCCATGGCGGCCGAGCCTTTCGATATCGCCGTCGGAGAAATGGATGCCATGGGCCAGCCAGCTGCGCGCCGTGAGCCAGCCGGTATCCTCAAGGTAATCGAGCGGCGACATGCCGAAAACCTCGCGGCAATAGGCGTCTTCGTCCTGGGTTTCGGCGAGATGCGTATGGAGTCGACAGTCCTTCGCCTCGGCGAGCTCGGCCGTTGCACGCATGAGTCCCTTGGTGACCGAGAAAGGCGAGCATGGCGCCAGCGCGATCTGGATCATGGCGCCCGCACCCCGCTCGTGATGGCGCGCGATGACACGTTCGCAATCGGCGAGGATTGCATCCTCGTCCTGCACCACCGAATCGGGCGGCAGGCCGCCATCCTTGATCGAGAGATTCATCGAGCCGCGCGTCACCGTCATGCGCAGGCCCGCGCGGCGCGCCTCAGCGACCTGGATGTCGACCGCCTCATCGAGGCCTGAGGGAAAGACATAGTGATGATCGGATGTCGTGGTGACGCCGGACATCAGGAGCTCGGTCAGAGCCAGTCTTGTGGCGATCGCCAGATCCTCAGGGCTGAGCCGCGCCCAGACCGGATAGAGAGTCTGGAGCCAGGCGAACAACTCCTTGTTGATCGCCTGCGGATGGGCGCGGGTGAGCGTCTGGTAGAAGTGATGATGGGTGTTGACGAGACCCGGCAGCACGACATGCCGTCCGGCCTCGAAGGTCTCGTCGATCGGCGACGCGGGCTCCTCTCCTTTCGCCACCAGCTCGATGATTTTCGTGCCGTCGATGACGACGCCGCGCTCGGCATTTTCAGCCAGAATCGCCAGCGGATCTTTCAGCCATAAGGGCATTGGCGGCTATCCTTAACCAGACTTAAGACCCACTTCCCTTCCCTGGGAAGACAAGCTAACGTTGATGTAACCATAGCCCAGCATGCTGCAAAATCAGCAGCATACTGAGGAACGCGCGGCACACTGAAGAGAGCCATTCAGTGCGTGTTACAATCATATTGGCTCGGAGGAGGAAGGACATCATGAATCGTATGAAGCGTACTTTCGTTTCCGTGATAGCGATCGCTGCGCTCACTGGACTCGCATCCGCGGCCGAGATGAAGAAGGAAATCGGCCCCGGCGAAGGCCAGGTAAATATCGTCGCCTGGCCCGGTTACATCGAACGCGGCGAGACCGACAAGAATTATGACTGGGTGACCGACTTCGAAAAGAAGACCAGCTGCAAGGTCAACATCAAGACCGCCGGCACGTCGGATGAAATGGTCGCTCTCATGAATGAAGGCGGCTTCGATCTGGTGACCGCGTCGGGCGACGCGTCGCTCCGCCTGATCTCCGGCAAGCGCGTACAGCCGATCAACATCGATCTGGTTCCGTCCTGGAAGTCGGTCGACGAGCGTCTGCAGAATGCGCCCTGGCACACGGTCGACGGCGTTCATTATGGCGTTCCCTATCAGTGGGGCGCCAACGTTCTCGCCTACAACACCAATGTGTTCAAGGAAGCGCCCAAGAGCTGGAACGTCATCTTCGAGGAGCAGAATCTCCCGGACGGTAAATCCAATAAGGGGCGCGTCCAGGCCTTTGACGGCCCGATCTATATCGCCGATGCCGCCCTCTATCTGATGAAGCACAAGCCGGAGCTCGGCATCAAGGACCCTTACGAGCTCAACGAGGACCAGTACAAGGCGGCGCTCGAATTGCTGCGCGCCCAGCGCAAGCTGGTCGGCCGCTATTGGCATGACGCCTTCATCCAGATCGACGACTTCAAGAATGAAGGCGTCGCGGCCTCCTCCTCCTGGCCGTTCCAGGTGAACCTGCTCGTCGCCGACAAGCAGCCGATCGCCTCGACCATCCCGGAGGAAGGCGCCACCGGATGGGCCGATACGACGATGATGCATGCCGAAGCCGCCAATCCGAATTGCGCCTATATGTGGCTCGAGCATTCGATCAATCCGAAGCTCCAGGGCGATCTCGCCGCCTGGTTCGGCTCGGTCCCGGC
Organism: Rhizobiales bacterium Y(2018); assembly: GCA_005502925.1. Taxonomy (GTDB): domain Bacteria; phylum Pseudomonadota; class Alphaproteobacteria; order Rhizobiales; family Aestuariivirgaceae; genus Taklimakanibacter. The sequence continues at coordinate 148,818 of SCPD01000011.1, forward strand.
CGTCACCGCCGCCTGCAAAGGCAACGCGCTTTTGTCCGACCAGGGCTGCGATACCAACGGGCTCGGCAATTTCGACAAGATCAGCTTCTGGCGCACGCCAGTCGCCAAATGCGCCAGCCAGAGCGCCGGCTGCATACCCTATTACCGCTGGGTCTCGGACTATATCGCCGTGCTCGGCGGCCGCTGAACGACGAAAGCTCCCGCCGGCATCCCGGCGGGAGTTCCTCTCATGACAAGCGCAGTTTCCTTCCAGCACGTCTCGCGCCATTTCGGCCCTGTTCGCGCGGTCGATGATGTCGTACTCGACATCGCGCCCGGCGAATTCTTTGCCATGCTGGGCCCCTCGGGCTCGGGCAAAACCACCTGCCTGCGTCTCGTCGCCGGCTTTGAGCAGCCGACCAGCGGCCATATCGAGATCTTCGGCGAGACGGCCGAAGGCCTGCCGCCCTATCGGCGCAACGTGAACACCGTCTTCCAGGATTATGCGCTCTTCCCGCATATGAACATTCTGGACAATGTCGCCTATGGGCTGATGGTCAAGGGCATGCCGCGCCGGACCCGCGAGACGAAGGCGCGCGACGCCCTTGATCTCGTCGAGCTGAAAGGCTTCGAGGCCCGCCGGCCCTCGCAGTTGTCGGGCGGCCAGCGCCAGCGCGTAGCGCTCGCCCGCGCCCTCGTCAACGAGCCGAAAGTGCTGCTCCTCGATGAGCCGCTCGGCGCCCTCGATCTCAAGCTGCGCGAGCAGATGCAGGTCGAGCTCAAGACCTTGCAGCGCAATCTCGGCATCACTTTCGTCTTCGTCACCCATGACCAAAGCGAGGCGCTGTCGATGGCCGACCGCGTCGCCATCTTCAACAACGGCAAGATCGTCCAGGTCGGCGCGCCCAAAGACATCTATGAGCGCCCGCGCACCCGCTTCGTCGCCGATTTCGTCGGCTCCTCCAATGTGCTGCCGCCGGATTTCACGCAAAGGACCGGCGGCCCCGGCAAATGGGTGAGCCTCAGGCCGGAGAAGATCACCATCGCGGCGGGCGGGATGAAGCCAGGAAGCCACGCGGTCGAGGCCACCGTCACCTCCGTCCACTATCAGGGCGCGGTGACGCGGGTGAATACCGAGGCGGCGGGCCAGGCGATCGCCGTCTCCGCTCCCTCCTCCTTCGGTGCGGTCAATATTGGCGACATCGTCACCTTGCAGTGGCCGGCCGATGCGTTTCACGCCATGGAGGACGAGGCGTGACGGACACCGCGGCCGGCACCGTTCACGACCGGCACGGCGGGCTCCTGCGGCGGATATCCGACACGCTGTTCCGCCACCCGCATCTCTTGCTGACGCTGCTGATCGCGCCGCCGCTTCTGTGGCTCGGCATCGTCTATCTGGGCTCGCTCCTCGCGCTCCTGGCGCAGAGTTTCTTCTCGATCGACGAGTTCTCCGGCATGGTGAAGCGCGAGTTCACGCTGTCGACCTATGCCGAGCTGCTCAACCTCGCCAATGTCGACGTCATTCTGAGAAGCCTCGTCATGGCGGTGGCGGTCACCCTTGCGGCCGCGCTCATCGCTTTCCCGATCGCTTATTATGCGGCGCGTTATGCGCGCGGACGCTGGAAGGCCTTCTTCTATCTGGCCGTGATGCTGCCGCTCTGGTCGAGCTACCTGGTGCGCGTCTATGCCTGGAAGCTGATCCTCGCCAAGGAGGGCATCATCACCTGGCTCGCCGATAAGCTCTATATCACTTGGGCGCTGGACGCGATCCTGGCCCTCCCGGTGATCGGCGGCCCCTCGCTCAGCATTTCGTATATCGGCACCTTCCTCGTCTTCCTTTATGTCTGGCTGCCTTACATGATCCTGCCGACGCAAGCGGCCCTCGAACGCGTGCCGGCCAATCTCCTCGAGGCCTCGGCCGATCTCGGCGCCGTGCCGCGGCAGACCTTCTGGACGGTGATCTTCCCGCTCGCTTTGCCGGGCCTTATCGCCGGCTCGATCTTCACTTTTTCGCTCACGCTGGGCGATTACATCATTCCGCAGATCGTCGGCACGTCGACCTATTTCCTGGGGCAAGCCGTCTATACGCTGCAGGGCACCGCTGGCAACATACCGCTCGCCGCCGCCTTCACTGTGGTGCCGATCGTGATCATGGGCATCTATCTCTCGATCGCCAAGCGCATGGGAGCGTTCGATGCGCTCTGAACGCGGCCATCGGGCGCCCCGTGCCTTGAGCCTCGCGGCCATCGCGGGGCTCCTCTTCCTCCATGTGCCGCTGCTCCTGATCTTTCTCTATGCCTTCACCACCGAGGAGAAGAGCTACCAGTTCCCGCCGCCGGGCCTGACGCTCAAATGGTTCGGCGCGGCATGGGAACGTCAGGACATCTGGAATGCGCTGTGGCTGTCGGTGAAGGTCGCGAGCATCGCCACGGCGATCGCTTTGGTGCTCGGCACCTGTGCCGCCGCCGCGGTTTCCCGCGCCCGCTTCTTCGGCCATGATTATATTTCGCTGCTTTTCATCCTGCCGATCGCCCTTCCCGGCATCATCACTGGCATCGCGCTGCGCTCGGCCTTCAACATCATGGATTTCGACTTTTCGTTTTGGACGATCGTGCTCGGCCACGCCACCTTCTGCATCGTCGTCGTTTATAACAATGCGCTCGCCCGCTTCCGCCGCACCGCCGGCAGCCTCATCGAAGCCTCGATGGATCTGGGCGCCGACGGCTTCCAGACCTTCCGTTATGTGGTGCTGCCGAATATCGGCTCCGCCCTTCTCGCCGGCGGCATGCTGGCCTTCGCGCTCTCCTTCGACGAGGTGATCGTCACCACATTCACCGCCGGCCAGCAGTCGACCTTGCCGATCTGGATGCTGACCGAGCTCATCCGACCGCGCCAGCGCCCGGTAACCAATGTCGTCGCCATCTTCGTGATCGCGGTGACCTTCATTCCGATCCTCTTCGCCTATTACCTGACGCGCGACGGCGAACATGTCGCGGGCGGCGGGAAATAGGCCCACATGCTGATCAGGCTGATGATCCTCGCCGTCGCCGTCCTGCTGGTGTCAGTGCTGTTCGGGCTGCATCGGCGTTTCAAGGGCGCGCCACCCTGGCTGCGCCTCCTGCATCACGCCGTATTCTTCGTCGCACTAGCCTATGCGGCGATCTTCACCGCGATCTTCCTGGGCCTGCATCTCTTCGGCTATCAGCTATAGAATTGGCCAGTTGATCTTGTCGTAAGGGAATACTAAATTCCCAACATGGTTGATGGTCGCCAATGGCTTGAAATCTTACATTCTGGCGAGGCATCCCTAGGCTTCAATCAAGGATTCAAAATCCTCTATTGTCCGCTAACGACCCTGGTCACCGCCAAGGTGGCCTTCCTTTCATTGAATCCTGGGCCAGCCCCAGAGGGCGCAGATCTTCGAGTTGTGTCCGATGAGCGCGGTAACTCATACGAAGTCGAACGATACATCACCCGATCCCCAATTACGGATCAGTTCCTGAGAATGACTGAATTCTTGGGCATGGCGCCAACAGATGTTCTGACGGGAGTCGTGGCGCCATTCCGGAGCGCAGAATGGAACAGCTTGTCTTCAGCTCAGCGTGCAGGCTCGTTGGAAATCGGGCGTCAGTTTTGGAATGAACCGCTGCTACGTCCCGACCTGAGTCTGATGATCACCTCTTCACAAGATGCCACCGACCTTGTTTGCACGATAACAAGAGCTCGCCTGGAAAAGACATTCCCTTCAGGCTGGGGCACAATAAATCTCAAGCGCTTTCGTACCTCAAACGGCCGAACAGTTATCCAACTGCCCCAGCTATCACGGTACAAGTTGTTTAGTCGAAAGGCCTGCGAAACACCTCTCAGACGGTTATTTGGTTTGCTGGAATAGCATTCCATCTCTTACGAGGACGACGCTCCTCCCAAGAAAAAGCTCAGCGCAACTACGCCTCTTTGGCTTCTTCCTCGTCCGGTACCCCGCCGACGATCTTGGCGAATTTGTCGAAGAACTGGGTCGCCAGCGACCGCGCTGTGGAGTCGATGAGGCGCGAGCCCAGCATCGCCAGCTTGCCGCCCACTTGCGCATCGACGTCATAGGAAAGCTTCGTGCCGCCCTCGACCTCTTCGAGGCGCACATCCGCCCCGCCATTGGCGAGGCCGGCAATGCCCTTGCCTTCGCCCGAGATCCGGTAGCTCTCCGGTGGATTGAGATCGGTGAGATTGACGTTCCCGGTGAAGCTCGCTTTGACCGGCCCCACCTTCACCATGACCTTGGCCTCGAGCTCGGTGTCGGAATGTTTGGTGATCTCTTCACAGCCGGGGATCGCCTGTTTGAGGATATCGGGATCGTTCAACGCCTTCCAGACCGCTTCGCGCGAGGCCGGAATGATCTCTTCGCCACTCATTTTCATCGGATGTGCCTCCGTCGGGGTGATCCGGCGGTGAGTCTAGGCGGAAATATCACCCCGCTGCCACTGTTCCTTGGTCGCAAGCCGGAACTCCTCGAACCGGCCCTGCTCGATGGCGTCCCGGACACCCTGCATCAGCGACTGGTAATAAGCGATATTGGCCCAGGACAGGAGCATCATGCCCAGAAGCTCGCCCGAGCGGATCAGATGATGCAGATAGGCCCTCGAATAGACCGACAGCGCCGGGCACGGGCTTTCGGGATCGAGCGGGCGCGGATCGTCGGCATGCCTTGCATTGCGCAGATTGATCTTGCCGAAGCGGGTGAAGGCCTGGCCATGGCGGCCGGAGCGGGTCGGCATCACGCAGTCGAACATGTCGACGCCGCGCGCCACCGCTTCGAGAATGTCCTCGGGCGTGCCGACGCCCATCAGATAACGTGGCCGGTCGGTGGGCAGATGCGGCGCCGTATTTTCGATCGTCTGCAGCATCAGCGCCTGGCCCTCGCCCACCGCGAGGCCGCCGATCGCGTAGCCTTCGAAGCCGATGGCGGTCAGGTCCTCGGCCGAGATACGCCGCAGCCTTTCATTCACGCCGCCCTGCACGATGCCGAAATTGCCGCGTCCCGGCTGCTTGCCGAAGGCCTGGCGCGAGCGTTCGGCCCAGCGTAGCGACAGCTGCATGGCGCGCTCGGCATCCTTGTCGGTATGCGGATACATCAGGCATTCGTCGAGCTGCATCTGGATATCGGAGCCGAGCAGCCGCTGGATCTCCATCGAGCGCTCAGGGGTGAGCTCGTATTTCCGCCCGTCGATATGCGACTGGAAGACGGCGCCCTTTTCCGAGATCTTGCGCAATTTGGCGAGCGACATGATCTGGAAGCCACCGGAGTCGGTGAGGATGGGCCGCGGCCAGTTGGCGAATTTATGCAGGCCGCCGAGCTTTGCGACTTCCTCAGGTCCGGGCCTCAGCATCAGGTGATAGACATTGCCGAGAATGATATCGGCACCCGTCTCGCGCACCTGCTCAGGATAAAGCCCTTTGACCGTGCCCGCGGTGCCGACCGGCATGAAGGCCGGCGTGCGGATCTCGCCGCGCCCGGTGGTGATGGTGCCGCGGCGCGCCGCGCCATCGGTCTTGTGCAGTGTGAAAGAGAAACCTTCGCTCATGATGGCGCGGGGAATAGCAGGCTAGCATCGCCATAGGAATAGAACCGATAGTTTTCATCGATGGCATGGGCATAGGCCGCCTTCATCCGCTCGAGCCCGGCAAAGGCGGAGACCAGCATGAACAGCGTCGAGCGCGGCAGATGGAAGTTGGTGATCAGCAGGTCGGCCACCCGGAAGCTGTAGCCCGGCGTGATGAAAATATCCGTCGTGTCCCGGAAAGGCTTGAGCTCGCCCGAGCGGGCGGCACTTTCGAGGAGCCTGAGCGAGGTCGTCCCGACCGGAATGACCCGCCCGCCTTTGGCCTTTGCCGCTTTTAGGCGTTCGACCACATCGCCCGGCACCTCACCCCATTCCGAATGCATCTTGTGCTCGGCCGTATCTTCCGCTTTCACCGGCAGGAAGGTGCCGGCGCCGACATGAAGCGTGACAAATTCTTCTTTAATTCCATTATCTTGCAACGCTTTCATCAGGCCAGGTGTGAAGTGCAGGCCGGCCGTCGGCGCGGCCACCGCGCCTTCCTCTTCGGCATAGATGGTCTGATAGTCGGCGCGGTCCTGCTCGTCGCGTTCCCGCTTGCCGGCGATATAGGGCGGCAATGGCATGTCACCCAAAGCGGCAATGGCTTCATCGAGGATGGGCCCGTGGAAATCGAAAGCGAGCGTGATCTCACCGCCCTCGCCTTTCGCCTCGACCGTCGCGTCAAGCACGCCCAGGAGGCAGACACGGCCCTCGGCGCCGAAGCGGATCTTATCCCCGACCGCGAGCCGCTTGCCGGGCTTGGCGAAGGCTTTCCAGCGCGAGCCGTCAAGCCGTTGATGGAGAAGCGCCTCGATCCGGGGCATCGCTTCGCCGCGCCCGATCCGGTTTCCGGTCAAGGCCGCGGGGATCACTTTGGTCTTGTTGAAAACCAGGACGTCGCCCGGACGCAGCAGCGACGGCAGCTCATGGAAGATGCGGTCATCGAGCCTGTCGGACCGCACGACCAGCAGCTTCGCCGCATCGCGCGGGTTGACCGGGCGGAGCGCGATACGCTCGTCCGGCAGCTCGAAATCGAAATCGGAAACGCGCATGGGAGACTACTCTCCCAGGCAGGTTACCGGCCAGGCGCCCAAGCCGACAATATGCAGAGTGCCGGAGAATATGCCTTCCGTGCCCTCCTCATGCGCATAGCTCACGCGCAGCTTCGCGATGATCGCCTCGGCATTGCCGTCGGTGACATCGATTTTCATGCCCTCATCGTCGGAGAAGGACTGCGCGACGAGGACGGTGGTGACGCCGGTTTCGGCCGCCGTCGACCACTTCTTGCCCTTCGACTCCATGCTGAGGCTCAGGGGCCTGAGGCCCGGAGTCGTGCCGACCAGAAAGCTCATGGACGTATCGTAATCGGGCGCGGTGCAAGTGATGTTGTCGGTGGCGAGAGCCTCGCCCGCCGAAGCCATCAGCAGCATCACACCCAGGATCGCTTCCCGCTTTCCGATCGGCATGATGATCAGGCCTTTGCGTCGGCCGCGACCTGCATCTTCACGATGCGGTCCGGATCGCGCACCGGCTCGCCGCGCTTCAACGCGTCGACATGCTCCATGCCGGAGGTCACCTTGCCCCACACCGTATATTGCTTGTCGAGGAAGGTGGCGTCGCCGAAGCAGATGAAGAACTGGCTGTTGGCCGAATCCGGATTGGACGAGCGCGCCATCGAGCAGATGCCGCGCACATGCGGCTCCTTGGAGAACTCGGCCTTGAGATTGGGCTTCTTCGAACCGCCCATGCCGGTGCCCGACGGATCGCCGCCTTGCGCCATGAAGCCTTCGATGACGCGATGGAACACCACGTTGTCGTAGAAGCCCTCACGCGCCAGCTCCTTGATGCGCGCCACGTGATTGGGCGCGAGGTCGGGTCTGAGCTCGATGGTCACACGGCCCTTGGCGAGGTCCATATAGATCGTGTTTTCGAGATCGCTAGCCATCACTTTACATCCTTCATGACTCTGACAGTTACCATTTTATCGGGTTCCGACGGCGGCTCGCCCTTGGCGATCTTGTCGACGCACGGCATGCCTTGCGCCACTTCACCGAACACCGTGTACTGGCCATCGAGGAAGCCACCATCGGCGAGCATGATGAAGAACTGGCTGTTGGCCGAGTTCGGGTCGGAGGTGCGCGCCATGCCGACGACGCCGCGGGCGAAATGCGTGTTGGTGAATTCGGCTTTGAGATTGGGCTCGTTCGAGCCGCCGGTGCCGTCGCCATTCTGGCCGTCGCCGGTCTGCGCCATGAAACCGTCGATCACGCGGTGGAAGGGCACGCCGTCATAATATTTGGCGCGTGCCAGCTTCTTGATCTGCGCCACGTGATTGGGCGCGAGGTCGGGCCTGAGCTTGACGGTGATCGTGCATTTATCGGAGGTCTTGATCGCCAGCGTATTCTCGGGGTCGAGCTCCTGCGCCGCCAGCGGCAGGCTGCTCAGCGCCACGGCGGCGATCAGGCCGGCAAGGCCCAGTTTGAATTTCATGCGGGTCTCCTTGGGGTTGAATGACGCGGGTTTTGCCCTTCAGGCGGGCTTTTTGAGGGCGGCCTTTACGGCAGCCAGCGCTTCCTTGGGGATGAACAAAGTGACGTCGCCGCCCATTGCGGCGATCTGCTTGACGAGGGACGATGCGATCATCCGTGTCGCCGGGCTGGCGGCGAGAAAAACCGTTTCGATATCGGGTGCCATCGAGCCGTTCATCTGCCCCATCTGGACCTCATAATCGAAGTCGCTGGCGTCGCGTAAGCCCCGGATGATGAGGCCCGCCTGGGCCCGCCTCGCCGCATCGACGGCGAGATCGTCGAAGGTCTCGACCGCGATCTTGATGCCGGTATGCTCGGCGATCGGCGCCGTCACGGTCTGGAGCAATTTGATGCGCGTTTCCGCATCGATCAGCGCCTTCTTGCCGTGATGCGTGCCGACCCCTAGAACGAGCTTGTCCACGAGCCTCGCCGATCTCGCAATGATATCGAGATGGCCGTAGGTAACGGGGTCGAAACTGCCGGGATAAAAGCCAGTGCGCGCCATGGCGGAAGCCATAGCCCGATAAGGCTCCTGCCGCAACCTGTCAGCAGGCGGCAGTATGATCCGCCCATTCAGAGGGAGTAACCATAATGGCCAACGACAATCCGTCCATCATTTCGCATGTTTCACTGGGCACCAACCAGTTCGACAAGGCCAGGGCCTTCTACTTGAAGGCGCTCGCCCCGCTTGGCTGCAAGATCATCATGGAGCATCCCGGAGTCGCCGCCTTCGGCAAGCAATTCCCGGAATTCTGGGTCGGCGAGCCGCATGACGGCAAGAAGGCCGAGATCGGCAATGGAACGCATGTCAGCTTCGCGGCCGGCTCCAAGGCCGAGGTCGACGCCTTCCACAAGGCGGCGGTCGCCGCCGGCGGCAGCGACGACGGCAAGCCGGGACCGCGCGAGGAATATGGCGAGCCCTATTACGGCGCCTTCATCCGCGATCTCGACGGCCACAAGATCGAGGCCACCTTCTGGGACGAAGAACTCGCCAAGAAGCTGGGAATGGGTTGATCAGATCTCCCTCCCCTGCATCCGCGACGCGCGGGAGGGAGATTTAATTCATTCCGGGACGTGGCGCACCGCGCCTTTGGCGGCGCTGGTCGCCATCGAGGCATAGGCGCGAAGCGCCGTCGAAACCTTGCGGTTGCGCTTCTCTTCGGGCTTCCACACGGCGCCGTCGCGCGCGATTTTTTCGGCGCGACGCCGGGCGATTTCCGCCTCATCGACCGCCAGATGAAGCTTGCGCTTCGGAATGTCGATCTCGACGCGATCGCCGCTGCGGACGAGACCCATCAAGCCGCCTTCCGCCGCTTCGGGCGAGGCATGGCCGATCGAGAGGCCCGATGTGCCGCCCGAGAAACGTCCGTCGGTGACGAGCGCGCAGGCTTTGCCGAGGCCCTTCGATTTGAGATAGCTCGTCGGATACAGCATTTCCTGCATGCCGGGACCGCCGCGCGGTCCCTCGTAGCGGATGACCACGACATCGCCCGCTTTCACCTTGCCGGTGAGAATGCCGCTCACCGCTGAATCCTGGCTTTCGAAGACGACGGCGGGTCCTGAGAAGACCAGGATCGATTCATCGACGCCGGCCGTCTTCACGATGGCGCCGAGCTCGGCCAGATTGCCGTAGAGCACCGCCAGACCGCCATCCTTGGAGAAAGCATGCTCGGCCGAACGGATTACGCCCTTCTCGCGATCGACATCGAGCGTGTCATAGCGGCGCTCCTGGCTGAAGGCGACTTGCGTCGGCACGCCGCCGGGTGCAGCGCGGAAGAAGTCGCTGACCTTGGCGCTCTTGGTCCGCACGACGTCCCACTGGTCGAGTGCCGCGCCCAAGCTTTCCGAATGGACGGTGGGGACGGACGTATCGATGAGCCCGCCGCGGTCGAGCTCGCCCAGAATCGCCATGATGCCGCCGGCACGATGCACGTCTTCCATATGGACGTCGGATTTCGATGGCGCCACCTTGCACAGGACCGGCACGCGGCGTGACAGCCGGTCGATATCGGCCATGCCGAAATCGAGATTGGCCTCATGCGCGGCGGCGAGGAGATGCAGCACGGTATTGGTCGACCCGCCCATGGCGATGTCGAGCGTCATGGCATTCTCGAAGGCGGCGAAGGTCGCGATCGAACGCGGCAGGATGCTGGCATCGTCCTGTTCGTAATAGCGCCGCGCCAGGTCGACGATGAGATGGCCCGCCTCGACGAAAAGCCGGCGGCGATCGGCGTGGGTGGCGAGCGTCGAGCCATTGCCGGGCAGCGACAGGCCGAGCGCCTCGGTGAGGCAGTTCATCGAATTGGCGGTGAACATGCCGGAGCACGAGCCGCAGGTCGGACAGGCCGAGCGCTCGATGATCTTCATGTCTTCTTCGGAGACCTTGTCGTCGACCGCCGCCACCATGGCGTCGACCAGATCGAGCGCGACCTCCTTGCCCTTGAGCACCACCTTGCCGGCTTCCATCGGCCCGCCTGAGACGAACACGACCGGGATATTGAGGCGCATGGCGGCCATCAGCATCCCGGGGGTGATCTTGTCGCAATTGGAGATGCAGACCATCGCGTCGGCGCAATGGGCATTGACCATATATTCGACCGAGTCGGCGATGAGATCGCGCGACGGCAGCGAATAGAGCATGCCATCATGGCCCATGGCGATGCCGTCATCGACAGCGATGGTGTTAAACTCCTTGGCCACACCACCGGCCGCCTCGATTTCGCGCGCCACCAGCTGGCCCAGATCCTTCAGATGCACATGGCCCGGCACGAACTGGGTGAAGGAATTGACGACCGCGATGATCGGCTTGCCGAAATCGCTGTCCTTCATGCCGGTGGCGCGCCAGAGGCCGCGCGCGCCGGCCATGTTGCGGCCATGGGTGGTGGTGCGGGAACGATAGCTGGGCATGGGTTCTGGGTCTTTTCCTAAGCCTTTTCAGAAGGATGCTTTCGTGCGCGTGCATCTGGGCCCTGTCAACCTTCGAGTTGGCATGGCTCGAATGCACTTACGCTGCGATACTCAGCGGCCGCGCAGAGCCAGCCAGAGGCCGCCGCCGATCAGGCACAGGCCGCTCGACACTTCGACGAAGCGCACCCGCTTCTGCGACAGCCAGGACCCGGCATTGCCGGCGGCGAAGGCATAGAGGCTGTCGAAGACGGTGGCGATGACCATGAAGCTCAGGCCCAGCAGAACCAGCTGATTCAAGTAGTCGCCATCCTTGGAGATGAATTGCGGAATGAGCGCGCCGAAGACCAGCAGCACCTTGGGGTTGGACAGGATGACGACGAAGCCCTGGAAGAAGAAACCACCCCGGGGCGCCGTCGCGGCCGCGGCCGTCAGCTGTCCCTTCGAGCGCACGAGCTTGATGCCGAGCCAGATGAGATAAGCGGCGCCCGCGATGCGCAGCACGTCGAACCAGACGCCTATATAGGTGATGGCGGAAGCAAGGCCGGCAATGGCGATGGCCATCCAGACCAGGAGGCCCGCCTGGGTGCCCGCCACATTGAGCAGGCCGGCGCGGGTGCCATGCTTGAGGCTGTTGGCGATGATGATGGTGACGGTCGGTCCCGGCACGATCACGATGGCGATCGCGGCAATACAAAACGCAATATAGGCTTCGAGTGTCATGGGTCCCTCACTGAGCAGGTCGCTCAGCAAGCCATAGCCGCGCCGGAGCTTGCAAGAGGTTTCTGGACGTTCGTCGCCCGGTCCCCTATTTTGCCGTCACTGCCGGGTGCCCGAGCCAATCGGCGAGGGAGAATCGGAAACACGGTGCAACACCGAGGCGTGCCCAACGCTGTAAGGATGATTTCTCCAGCCACTTCAGCACCTTATGCCGAAGTGCAAAAGCCACTGGTTCAACCGGGAAGGCGCTGGAGAAAGGTGAGTCCGAGCCAGAAGACCGGCCAGGCAGGACAGCCCCCCGTTTGGACAGGCGGGTGGCAGCGATGCAACGCGAGGGGAAAAGCGATGCAGGCCGAGACTATTGCGCCGACAGCCACCGATTTCGACGAGGCGGCGCGTGACGCCGTCTATCGCGCCATTTTCACCCGCCGCGATATACGCGGCCAGTTCCTGCCGCGTCCGGTTCCCGATGAGCTCCTGGCGCGCCTCCTCATCGCCGCCCATCACGCGCCGTCGGTCGGCTATATGCAGCCGTGGAATTTCATCCTCATCCGCGACGCCGCGCGAAAGGCCCGTATCCGCGATCTCGTCTGCAGGGCGAGCGCCGAGGAAGTCCGCCAAATCGAGGACGCACGCCAAGTTCTCTACCGCTCCCTGAAGCTCGACGGCATCATCGAGGCGCCGGTCAATATCTGCGTCACCTGCGACCGCAGCCGCGCCGCCGACACCCCGCTCGGGCGCTGGCACAATCGCGAGATGGATCTCTACAGCACGGTCTGCGCGGTGCAGAATCTCTGGCTCGCGGCGCGCGCCGAAGGCATCGGCGTCGGCTGGGTCAGCATCCTCGACAAGGAGGAGCTGAAGGACCTGCTCGGCATTCCGGCCGAGGTGACACCGGTCGCCTATCTGTGCCTCGGTTACGTCTCGGATTTCGCCGCGAGACCTGAGCTCGAAAGCAAAGGCTGGCGCAAGCGGCTGGCGCTCGACGAACTCGTCTCGAGTGAAAGCTGGACGGGCGCCGGCGAGGACAATCTCAAGGCGCTGATCAGATCCGCCTGAACACCGCATAGGTGAAGTCCTGGGTCGTGCCGAAGGGTGTCGGATGGGTTTCCGATTCCTGTGTCAGCAGCGCGAATTCCCGTCCCAGCCGCGCCGCCAGCGTCTCGGCGCTGTAGCGCTGCACCGGCAGCCCGCTGCATTTCTCAGGACCGGTGAGCGCGAAGGTCGAGATCACGACATGCGATCCGGGCCGGGTGCCGGCTTTGAGCGCGGCAATATAGGCGATCTGCCCGGCTTCCTCGGTCAGAAAGTGGAACACGGCGCGGTCGTGCCAGACGTCCCATTGCCGCTCAGGCGTCCAGCGCATGATATCGGCGACGATCCACCCGACTTTGATCGCCTCGGCGCCGAGCCGTTCCTTCGAGCGGCTGAGCGCCACGTCGGAAATGTCGAGCACGGTGAGATCATCATAACTCTCAGCCAGGAGCCGGTCGACCAGGCGCGAGGCACCGCCGCCGATATCGATGACGGAGCCCTTCCCGGCTTTTCGGATCAAGGCCAGCGAGCGCTCCGGCACATCCTGATACCAGCTGACGGCGGTATCGGATTTGACGGTGTAGGTATGATCCCAATGTTCGCGACGATCAGTCATTATTATCTGGGCCAGGCGAGCCACAATGCGGCGATCACCAGGAGGCCGCCGCTGAGGCGGTCGAGCCAGACGAGGCGTTCACCGGCGAGGAAATTACGCGCTTGCGCGGCTGAGATTGCAAGCACCGCGCCGAAGACGGCGCTCACCGCCACGAAGGTGGCGCCGAGGATCGAGAGCTGCGGCGCCGCCGGCCGGCTCGGATCGACGAAGGGCGGCAGGAACGCGGCGAGGAACAGGATGACTTCCGGATTGGCGACGGCGACCAGGAAGCCATCGCGGAACAGTCGCCCCGTCGGCTGCGGCCCGGCGAGCCCGGCTCTGCCGGCGAACCACAGGCGCGTGAATCCAAGATAAAGAAGAAAAGCGGCGCCGCCGAGCCTGATCCAGTCGAACCAGGTCTTCATCGCCTCGGCGATCCAGGCCAGGCCGAAGGCCACGAGCGAGATCAGGAGTAAGAAGCCGATGACATTGCCGGCGACGGTGACGAGCCCGCCCCGCACACCCTGCCCGATGCTGTTGGCGACGATCACCGACATCGCCGGCCCGGGCTTGGCGAAAAGCAGCGCGCTGGCGGCGAGAAAGGCGAAGAAGAGATCGAGCGGCATGGCGGCCTTATCCCAGGTTGCTCAGCCCGACGCAATCATCTCGGCGATCCGCACCGTGTCGGCGCCGAGCTCACGATTGTCATCGAACGGCGTGACACGGCTGCGCACCGCTTTATAGGCCTCAGCGGTGCCGCGGCCGAGCTCGGATGTGACCCCCCGGATCTCCGCCGCATAGGCCGACGCGATGAGTTCCATGGCGATCAGAGGACGGAGCCGGTCGATGATCTGGCTGGTTTTCGCGACGACGCCCGGCGCCATCGACGCCTGGTCCTCGATCCAGTCGGAAACCGCAATCGGCGTCAGGGAAATCGGGTTGGCGAGAAAGCGGATTTCCGCCTCCAGCGCGGAAATGGGCTTCTGCAGGATGGCGAGGCCGATGCGGTTCTGGCCCTCGGCGGCGAGGAAGCGCGGCAGATCCGCCACCGCCGGCGACATGAGCTTGATCGTCCGGTTGGCGATGCCCGCGGCGGCATGGGCAAGCGCTTGGCCCAGCCGCTCCCAGGCTAGGACGAAGGCGGTCATGTCGAAATTGCCATGCGACACGATCCGGTCTTCTGCGGCCAGCACCACCGGATTGTCGCCGGAGCTCGCGAGCTCGATTTCGGTCGCGGCGCGCGCCTCCTCGATCGCGTGGCGCAGCGCCCCCCAGACCTGCGGCACGCAGCGATAGCTGAGCGGATCCTGGATGCGCCGGGCGGCGCCGTCCGCGAACAGCGTGCTCCCCGCCAGCAGGTCGCGCAATTGCGCCGCCACCTTCCTTTGTCCGAAGGCCGGGCGCGCCGCCATCGCGCCCTCATCGAGCGCGCTGACATTGCCGCGAAAGGCCTCCAGGTTCAGTGCATAGGCTTTCAGCGACCAGAGGAAGGCCCGCTCGATATCCTCGAGCGTCAGGCAGGCTTGCGCGACCGACAGGCTGTTGGCGACGATGAGGGCATGGCCGTCCTTGGCGTGAATCTCGAGCGGCGGCAGGCCGGCGCGCTTCAGCGCTTCCGCTGCCGGCAGGGTTTCGCCGCCGTGTTCGGCCTGGCCGTGGCCCAGGAGACCGAGGGTCATATGTGCCAGCGGCGAGAGATCGGCGGCACCGAGCGAGCCGAGCGACGGCACCACCGGATGCAGGCCGGCATTGAGCGCCGCGACCAGCCCTTCGAAGACTCCAGGCGAGATGCCGGTGCCGCCCGCCGCCATGCCGGCGATCCTGACCGCCATCATGGCCCGCACCGCCTCGCCGGGCAGCGGCGGCCCGAAGCCGACGGCATGGCCGAAGGAAATCCGCCGCTGATAGGTGACGAGATCCTCCTCGCCGAGCGGCGTATCGACCGCGGCGCCGAGCGCCGTGGTCAGCCCATAGACCTTGCGCCCTTCGGCGGCGTGGCGCTCCACCACCGCGCGGCTCGCCTGGATCCGCGCGTGAATTTCCGGCGAGACTTCGACGCGCGCCCGGCGCCGCGCAATGGCTACAATTTCTTCTGTCCTGAGCGGCGTTGCTGTCAGGCAGATGGGCGCGAATGTCGAGGACGCATCCACTATCAACTCCTCGGATAGGATGATGGTCTCTCGGATTCTACGCAATCTCCGGAAGAGGATTCGGCGTTGGCACTTCCCTAAGCTTGCGATACGCCGCCTTTGCTCGCTCTAGGCGACCTTCCCCAGCTTTCTCAGGTTTTCTAAGCCTTGTTTCTTCCCACGGATCGCCTTGACCGCCTCTACCAAATCCCTCCACGGCAAAAAGAAACGCAGCAGTAGCGGCTAACTCCAGTTCAATCGCACCAATTCTGGCTGCCGCAGACACAAACGGAACGCGAGCAAGATTCGCCCCCCCCTGCTCGGGGATGGTAAATACTGAATACCAGCCTCCCCAATCAGTTCGCCGCTCCTCCTCCCGAACCAACCGAAGGCCAATGGCGAGCTTGATCGCGTCTGCAAGTTCTTCGCTAAACGGACCATAATGCCGATACTCAAATTCAAAATCATCCAAGAGGCCTGCAAGGCTACTTAGATAAGCAACTTTCTGTAAGCGAGTACGTCCGACCAATTCTCCGCCCGCATCTAAGACAAGGGAGGCAGCTCTCTCATGCAGATCATAAGCTGGCATTTTTTTCTCCCGTCGTTTTCTCTACGATCTTTAAGATCATAGATTTTCCATCAGAGTCATCTTCGCTTATATAAACTCGACTAATTTCAAAGGATTCCGCTCCAGAGACTACGGACGAGAGGTGGGCCATATCCTCTATTTCATCGCCCTTGCGTATCAATATTTGATTCAAAGGTGTTTGTGAGTCTTGGAACTTCTTGTAAGGAGAGCGACGATACTCATCTATGAGAATCTCACGCCCACCACTCTTTCTCCGATGAACAACACGCTCCTCTAATTCTTTCAAAATAGACTTTACGCTCAAAGATATTCTTGCTTCTCGCTCACGTCGGTCATCAATCGTCATGCCTCTCCTGACAGGAGTACGCCCCTCAATCAGTCTCCTGATATCTATACATTTTAACAATCTCCTAGTCTGAAGCCTATTCGCATACTCTGACACAAGCCTATCCTTCGCTTGAGACAGAAAAAACAAGCTTCCCCAAAAAACGGAATCGTCCAACAGAATTGCGTTTTCAATCTTCTTAGGATCAGAAAGAAAGAGCATTAACGGATGGCGGTCAGGAAGCCCACATGCGCTTTGGTCCTCCCTCTCAATTAGCGAATGCAATCTCACTATCAGAGAAGAGAAAATTTTCTCGGCCCCCCGAGTAGTCTTGTGAAGATAAACATTGGGATAAAGCTGAAATAAAGAAAGAACATAATGTTCCGCGGCGTGAAATGCCTTCGGACCCAAAACAAGGGTCTTAACCTCACCAGCCGCCTCTTCGTCCGCGTTCAAGGGAATAGTCCCTACTTCCAAGTTGGCTAGTATCCATGTTGCATCTACACCACTTCCTTGAACCCCAGTCATCAAGCGATCGCGCTGCATGTAATCGAGACGATCGGCATCAAATTGGCTAGATACCACCGCATCAAACAAATTCCCTGGCTTCTTATTCCGAATTACATCCGCAACTTCATCAGAGAAACTACGGCCCAATTCAGCATTAAAGACCTCACTCACTTCTGAATTCCGGATCAGGGTGTCACTTACATTTTCATGAATGGCCATTGGCAGATTGAGCTTCTTGCCAACATCCTCAAACGAATGACTGAACATCCCGTGCCCCAAATCGTGCACAAGAGCGGCTGCAAGAGCCACTTGTGATTGATGAGTTCGTTTGGCGGGGTCGCGTTCGATTATGGCCATCAATGATCGCGCGATATGAAATACCCCAACAGAATGTGCGAAACGCGTATGCGTTGCTCCCGGAAATACAAACTCTGAAAAACCAAGTTGTCGAATACGCCGGAGACGTTGAAACGGACGTGTTTGCAGGACACGCCACATGGTCTGCTCGAATTGGCCAACGTCAAATTCGATCAAATTATGTAGCGGATCCCGAATACGCTGAGACTTAGTTTGACTGCTCATCCCCTGAAGCGCCCGTCCAGCAATCAACGAATCAGATATCTCTATTTCACTTTCAATAGAAAATGATTGGGTTGAGCGCATTGATAATATCCTGCTCAAGACAAAATACGGACTGAAACTCTCTCATATCATCACAAAGAACAAAACACGAACTAATTCGTGACAACAAAACCACACAACGCGGGAACGCAACTAACGAATTGAAATAGCACGACTATTTAGACATTCAGTATTCAATTCTTAAATTCGCGTCCGGCACCCAGCCGGTCTCGCCCGCCGCCGTGGTCACCCAGCAGAAGCCACTTTCAGAGAAATGCAGCGTCACGATATCGCCCGGAGCGACGGTGAGCTCGATCGCGTCGAAATCGCGGATCAAGCGGAGCTTGTCGCCTTGCGACACGAGCCAATTGCCGGGCGCCCAGCCTTCCTGGCCCGCTTCATTACGGCACCAGATCCAGCCGAAAAGATCCGTTTCCTCGGAATAGTCGGGAACGAGGAGATCACCAGCCTTGCCCTTCACCGGATCGGCATAGGGGCGCCGGTATTCCTGCGCCACCTTTGCCGTCAAGCCATCCGGAAAGACGTAGAGCAAGCCTTACTCCTCGCCGCCATTCTCCTCGTCCTCGCTGATGCGCTCGACCGAGACGACATGTTCGTCTTCGGCCGTATCGAGCACGATCACGCCTTGCGTCGAGCGTCCCGCCTTGCGGATGTCATGGACCGGGCAGCGGATGAGCTGGCCGCCATCGGTGACCAGCATGATCTGGTCCTCGTCCTCGACCGGGAAGGAGGCCACCAGCGGACCGTTGCGGTCATTGACCGCCATGGCGGTGATGCCTTTGCCGCCGCGCCCGGTGATACGGTATTCGTAGCTCGAGGTGCGCTTGCCATAGCCGTTGGAGGAGACGGTCAGGATGATCTGCTCGGCCGCCCCCATTTCGGCATAACGTTCCTGGCCGAGTATCGCGTCCTGCGCCTGCGTCGTCTCTTCCTCGGCCGCGGCATTGCCGTTCTCATCGACCTCTTCACCCGAAACCGCGCGCGCCATCTTGAGATAAGCCAGACGTTC
Source organism: Rhizobiales bacterium Y(2018) (assembly GCA_005502925.1). Taxonomy (GTDB): domain Bacteria; phylum Pseudomonadota; class Alphaproteobacteria; order Rhizobiales; family Aestuariivirgaceae; genus Taklimakanibacter. The sequence continues at coordinate 167,377 of SCPD01000011.1, forward strand.
GTCGGCCGAGGCTTCGACATGGCGCAACAGCGCCATCGAGATCACATGATCGTCGCCGTCGAGGCGGATGCCGCGCACGCCGGTCGAGTCGCGCCCCTTGAAGATGCGCACATCCTCGACGGCGAAGCGGATGCACTGGCCATGCGCCGTGGTCAGGAGCACATCGTCGGCGACGGTGCAGATGTCGACGCCGGCGATCTGGTCGCCCGGCTCGAGCTTCATGGCGATCTTGCCGTTGCGGTTGATGCTTACGAAATCCGACAGCTCGTTGCGCCGGACATTGCCGGAGCGGGTGGCGAACATCAGCTGCAGCGAGCCCCAGCTCGCCTCGTCCTCGGGCATCGGCATGACCGTGGTGATGCGCTCGTCCTGCGCCAGCGGCAGCAGGTTGATGAGCGCCTTGCCGCGCGCCTGCGGATTGCCGACGGGCAGCCGCCACACTTTCATGCGGTAGACCATGCCGGCCGACGAGAAGAACAGGATGGGGGTGTGGGTATTGGCGATGAAGAGCTTGGTGACGAAATCTTCCTCGCGCGTCTGCATGCCAGCCCTGCCCTTGCCGCCGCGCCGTTGCGCGCGATAGGCCGAGAGCGGCACGCGTTTGACATAGCCGGTGTGGCTTACCGTCACCACCATGTCCTCGCGCTGGATGAGATCCTCGTCCTCGACTTCACCTTCATTGTCGACGATCTGGGTACGGCGCGGCGTCGCGAACTCGGTCTTGATAGCGGTGAGCTCGTCCTTGATGATGCTGAAGACGCGGGCGCGGGATCTGAGAATATCCAGATAGTCGGAGATTTCCTTGGCGAGCTTCTCGAGCTCTTCGGCGATCTCCTCGCGGCCGAGGGCGGTGAGGCGCTGCAGGCGCAGTTCGAGAATGGCGCGCGCCTGTTCTTCCGACAGCTTGTAGGTATCGTCGGCGTCGAGCTTGTGGCGCGGATCGGCGATGAGCGCGATGAGCGGCGCCATGTCCTTGGCGGGCCAGGCTTTGGCCATCAAGGCCTCGCGTGCCTCGGCGGCGTCCTTCGACCGGCGGATGAGCGCGATCACCTCGTCGATATTGGCGACCGCGATGGCGAGGCCGACCAGGATATGGGCCCGGTCGCGCGCCTTGTTGAGGAGGAACTTCGTCCGCCTGGTGACGACTTCCTCGCGGAAGCCGATGAAGGCCTGGATCAGGTCCTTGACGTTGAGAAGCTCAGGGCGCCCGCCGATGAGCGCGATATTGTTGACGCCGAAGGTCGTCTGCAGGGGCGAGAAGCGGTAGAGCTGGTTCAGTACCACATCGGCCATCGCCTCGCGCTTGAGCTCGACCACCACGCGCATGCCGTGCCGGTCGCTTTCGTCGCGGATGTCGGAAATGCCCTCGATCTTCTTCTCGCGCACCAGCTCGGCGATCTTTTCGATCATCGTCGCCTTGTTCACCTGATAGGGAATCTCGTGGATGATGAGCGCCTCGCGCTCCTTGCGCAGTTCCTCGGTGGTGACCTTGCCGCGCATGACGACCGAGCCGCGCCCCGTATGCATCGCCGACCTGATGCCGGCGCGCCCCAGGATGATCGCACCCGTGGGGAAATCAGGGCCCGGGATGATGTTCATCAATTCTTCGATGGTGATGCCGGGATTGTCGATCGTGGCGATGGTGCCGTCGATCACTTCGCCCAGATTATGCGGCGCCATGTTGGTCGCCATGCCGACCGCGATGCCGCCGGCGCCATTGACGAGCAGATTGGGATATTTCGCCGGCAGGACCGTCGGCTCGTGGAATTCGTTGGAATAGTTGGCGACGAAATTGACCGTGTCCTTGTCGAGATCGTCGAGCAACGGAATGGCCGATTTGGCGAGACGGGCCTCGGTATAACGTTCGGCCGCCGGCGGGTCGCCGTCGACCGAGCCGAAATTGCCCTGCCCGTCGATGAGCGGCAGACGCAGCGAGAACTCCTGCGCCAGGCGCACCAGCGCGTCATAGATCGCGAGATTGCCATGCGGATGGTATTTACCCATCACGTCGCCGGTGACGCGCGCCGATTTCTTATGCGCCTTGTCGGGCGTGAAGCCGTTCTCGTACATTGTGTAGAGAATGCGCCGGTGCACCGGCTTGAGGCCGTCGCGGACATCGGGCAAAGCGCGCGATACGATCACGCTCATCGCGTAATCGAGATAACTCTTCTTCATCTCCTCTTCGATGGAGATGGGCGCGATTTCACCCGGATTGCCGGAGGAATTCGGATCGGTCTTGTCGTCTTTGTCGGCCACTGGAATCCTGACGGAATAACGCTCTTCATGAACCGTCGATAAGGCCTGGGAGGCCTCGTTTCTGGAAACGATTCGAGCGGCGGAACATAATAGCCGCCAAGGCCTGCCAGAAGCAATGCCAAGCGCATGAAAAACGGGCCAAAAATGCCGATTTTATGGGCCTGAATCAGGCCCTGAAATCAAGGCCTTGCGAAGGGGTGTCCGCCATGCAGCGCAGCCGCCCCGATGACCCCGGCGGAAGCCTCGAGATGGCTCGGCATAAGCGGAAGTTTCCGGCATTCCTCAGCCCAGATATAGGCCGGCACTTTGGCCCGCAGCATGTCGAAATAGCGAGGTGCGGCCCCCAGTCCCCCGCCGATCACCACCCCATGGGGATCGATCAGGTTGATCATTTGGCCGATAGAGCTGGCGAGTGCCGTCGTTGCTTCATCGAGAAGCGCCTCCCCTTCGGGCCCTGCCTCTCCCTCGACCATCATGCGAGCGGTGGCGGTCCTTCCCGTGCGGACCGTATAAGCCTCGCTCATGCCGAGGCCGGACGCGAATGCCTCCAGATTGAATGTGGTCCGCTGGCCGGTTCCCGCTGCGAAGGAGACGAGATCGCTCGATGCGAAATGGATGGCGAAGCCATGAGCGCCGCGCTCGATGAAGCCATCCCGGCAGACGGCGCAGCTGAGGCCCGTGCCGACCGACACGAAGATGAAGCTCGCCAGCTCACGGCCATGGCCATAGAGCAGTTCGGCCAGAGCGGCGAGACGCACGTCGCTCTCGACCCTGACTGGCGCAAAACGGGCCAGAGCGCGCGGTAAGTCGACGCCGCGCCAATCGGCGATCCATTGGCTGGCCGGCGTGCCATCAAGCCGCACCAGTTCCGGCAAGCCGATGCCGAGGCCAGTGGGCCGGATACCGGCCCGGACCGACGCGGCCTCCATTTGCCGGGCTGCCTCCGCGATGGTGGTGATGATGGCCCGAGCATCCTTTCCGCGCGGTGTCGGAAATTCGGCACGGTCGATCAGCCGGCCGGCCTCCAGTTCAACGAGGCCCGCGGCGATCTTCGTGCCGCCGACATCGACGCCGATGGCCCAGCGCGTCACTGCCCCGCCGCCGCGGCTTTGTCGGCGAGGATTTCGGCTTCGCGACACATGCAGATCACGCTGGCCGGCCAGTCGGGATCATAGCCGCGGGCGGCGGCGAGCTTCTGGAAAGCCAGGCGCTTACCCTCGCCCCACACGATCATCACGGCAGCCTTGGAGTGGCGCGCGATCGTCTCGACGCCCACCGTCACACCGTATCGTGGCACCTCCGTGAGGGAGCGGAAATCGGGAAAGGTTTTCATATTGTCGCGCCGCGTCTCCTCGGCCAGTGGGACGATACGCGACTGGCTGCCAGGGGCACTGCCTTTCGGATTGAACGCGACATGGCCGTCGCTCGCCCCCGAGGCGAGAATGAAAAGATCGATGCCGCCGGCATTTGCGATCCGCGCATCATAAGCGGCAGGATCACGTGGATCGGGAAACCATATCTGCGCGGGCGGAATGCGGAAATGATCGGGAAGCCCTTCGTTTAGGACACCGACGATCTCATCCTGCGCGAAACGGCGGCAGGAGAAATGGCTCTCCACCGGCACATGATCGAGTCCCGAAGCAGTTTCGGCCAGGTAGTCGTCCATCATCACGATGGTCACATGGTTCAGATCTTGAGGCTGCCTCGCGAGCGCCTGGCGCATGGCCTGATAGACCGGTCGTGGCGAACGCCCGCCCGGACACCCCAGAAGAAATGGCCGGCCGGCCGCTTCTGCCTGGCCGATACGGGTGAGCAGCCGCTCTGCGAAAACGCGCCCCAGGGTCTCAGGCTCCGGGAATATCTGCGGCGTGATCGCATTCATGTAAGGCTCACCTCTCGCTATGGATCGCAGGGACGAGACGATATAGATTTTCCGCTCGGCTTTGCCGAGATCAAATCTCCGGTTACATAAACCCTCCAGGCCGCGTCGGCATCGCACATCGCGGTACCCGAAGGTACCTTGCCCGCCCCTCGCAGCCATGCGACGCTGGGTCAATTACCCCCTTTCGAGTCTCCCGATGGCCGAAGCGAAGAGCACCCGACCTCAGGCCGCGCCGTCAGCCGCATCGCCTTCCAAGATCCTCGTCACCGTGCATGGCATACGCACGTTCGGGCAATGGCAGGACCGCCTCAGGAAGCTGACCGTCGCGGCCAATCCGGGCATCCTGGTGGAGAATTATGGCTATGGCTATTTCAGCGTCATCGCCTTCGTCATCCCCCTCTTCCGCTGGCTCGCCGTGCGGTCCTTCAGGAACAATCTCAAGGCGCTGATGAGGGCGCATGAAGGTGCGAGCTTCACCTTCGTGGCCCATTCCTTCGGTACCCATCTCGTCGCTCACGCATTACGCAGCATGAAACCGGACGAGCGGCCGGATGTCGAACTCATCATCCTGTCCGGCAGCGTCCTCAGATCGGCCTTCGACTGGGCATCCCTGATGAACCCGGCGCCGGGCAAGCCCGGCATCCGGCGCGTCATCAATGACTGTGGCTTGAATGATTCAGTCCTGATCCTGAGCCAGGCCGGCGTCCTGTTCACCGGCATGGCGGGCCGTGTCGGTTTCTATGGCTTCACCGGCGCCGCCCTCGTCAACCGCTTTTTCCCCGGCGGCCATAGCCATTATTTCATGCCGCCGGGCGATGATCCCGACGTCTTCATGAAGCGCTACTGGGTGCCGGTGCTGGCGGCCGGAGAGGCGGCCCTGCCCGGCCTGGAAATCCCGGTCGCCGGCACGCTCAAGGGAATCCAATATGCGCTCTACCGGATCGCCGATCCGATCAAGCTCGCGCTTTATGGTCTGCTGGCCTTCATCCTGGTCAACTACGCCTATCTCGAGCCCCGCGCCGAGGCGCGCCTCGAGCAGGCACGGCGCGAATATCTCGCCGCCGCCGCGCAGACGGCATCGGACCGCACTTTGCCCGACGCCTTCGCCACCCTGTCGTCGATCTTCCAGCGTGGCCTTCTCAACTCCGGCAACGACCATGACAATGCTTTGACCTTGGCGCGTTTCTCGCTCCAGCGCCTGGTGCCGGCAGGCAGCGCGCTTGACGGCATCACCGAAGGCAGCCTCTTCGGCTGGGGCGACTTCAGCTATCTCAAGGCCGGCAGCCCGCTGCGGGTCGCGATCGAAAATCCACTCGCCGCCATTGGCGACGAGGCCACGCACAAGCTCGTCGCGCTCGACCGCAACTCATCCATCATGTTCATCGACGCGCAAACCGGCCGTATCCTGCAGCAGCATCGCGCCGACATGGAAGGCGATGTCAATTCTCCGGTCCTGTTCCAGCGGCTCAAGGACGCGCCGAGCCGTTATCTCGTGACTTTCGGGACTGAGGCTCCGAACCAAGATGAAGACAATGAATGGGTCTTCAGCCTCGACCTCGCGACAGACACCGTCAGTCTCGCCAAACCCGGGCTTACCCCGTCCGAAGACTGTGCTGACTTCGTCGAACTGGTCAATCTCGATCCCGATGATGACGACAGAACACTGTCGCAAGAAGAGCAGCAGCAAATCGACGCGGAAAAGGAACGCCGCCGGGAGGTAGAGAAGAAATGTCTCATTTCCACTCTACCCGACCAGGCGGCCGTGCGTTTTCTCGCTTTTCCACGCGCCCGGTCCGAAGCCCTTCTGTGGAAGAGCGAAGCGCGTCCCGCCGCCACTGCGGACGACAGCCTGACCTGTCCGTCGATCCGCCCGAACTTTGCCTTTACCTTGCGCACCGACATCGACCGCCTCGATTTCTCGGCTCTCCCGTCCGCCACGGATGAGGTCAGCGCCGATGAGGCGAAGCGCGCCTTTGTCGACCAGAATGACTTTGAATGTTTTATCGATTTCATCGGCGCCGGCGGCCGCCACTTCATCGCGACCATGGTCGTTTCCGGACAATGGAATTTCAGCTGGCTGATCTGCGCGCTGAAGGATGATGTCGCCGCCGAAAAGTGCCGCTTCGCCGGTCTGAATTGGGACGCGCGCTCGAACTTCATTCTCTCGGCGGACAAATCGCGCCTCGCCATCGCGGCGCGCGGCATGCTGGACATGCCCGCCTGGCTCGAAATGGATCTGAGCAGCATGACCGTGCGCTATCCGGACGTCTGGGCTAACAGCCGGACGATCGCCATGGCCTATTCCGGCGAAACCTTGATGACCGTCTCACCGGCGCGCGGGGTGGCCGGTGGAGTCGAGATCTGGGCTTATGGAACCGACGGGACTCCCACACTGCGGGCCCGGCGCATTCTTGTCGCCCCCGAAGGCCTGGGCCTGGACGAGGAGCAGATGCGTTCCACGGTCGAGCAAACCGCGCTGTTCGAATCCGACGGCGCGATCGTGCTGGCGACGCCCTTCCAGCAGTTGTCGGCGCTCACCCTGCAAGACATCTCACCGTTGCCTCGGTGGCTCAGAACAGCGCTGACCTGGCTGACATGGCAGGCCAAGGACGAAAGCCTCATCGCCTCGTCATGGAATGTTTCCGAGACGGGTCTCGATCCGAAAGGAACGGTGACCTTCGCCATATCTCCCCAACGCAATATCCTGGCGATCGCCAGCGGCACGTCATTGCGCCTGTTTCAAACCTCGGACGGGCGCTTCCTGTCCAACACCATCGATCTTGCCACCCTGCCCGGTTGCGCGGGGCCGATCGAAGCTCTCGCCGTTGCGGATGATCTTTCCGTCTCCGCCACGATGGCGGGCTGCATGGCGCATCGCGCATCGCCGCCAGGGATCGCCGAAACAGAGTCCGTACTCGCCAACCCTGAGGTTTTTCTGGGTGGCGGAACACCCGTCGACCGGCGCCTCCCGGGCGAAAGGCCGCCACCCAAATAACTCCTCGATTTCACGCGACGAAGGATTTCCATGTTTCCCCGCTTTGAGCACCGATCCACAAAGCTTTCCGCCGCAAGTCTGGGCGCTCTGCTTCTCTTGTCTTCGCCAGCGCCTCTCCTGGCCGAGACCCAAGACGCACCACCGGCGCAGATCACTTTCGCCTGGCCGATCGACGGCCCCGTCGAACGCGGCTTCGGTCAGCCCGACGACAATGGCGGCAGGCTGCAAGGCATCCTTTTTGGCGTGAAGAAGGAAACCACTCTTCGCGCCGCCGCGGACGGGACGGCGCTCTATGTCGGGCCGTTTCGCAGCTATGGCTCTCTCCTCATTCTCGACCATGGCTGTGGATTGAACAGCATCCTCGCCGGCGCGTCGCGGCTGTCGGCGGCGATCGGTCAGAAAGTTCGCCGCGGTGAACCGGTCGGCAGCGCAACCTCGCCTACCCAAAATGGAGTGCAGATCTATTTCGAGCTGCGTCGGAACGGCATTGCCACCGATCCCGATCTCGTGATGCCGCCGCAGGGCGTCACCACCCCGCGCACCGTGCAATGCACCGACGTGAAGAGTGCTGAGGCGCCCGTCGATCGGCAGTCCGATCAGCCGGCGGCCGAGACAACACCGGCACTGCCCGAGCCAGCTCCGTCCGCCACCAAGATCGTCTGGACGGGCAAGTGGACATGGCCGGCGCGCGGTGAAATTCTTCGGGCTTTCAAGGTCGACGGCAATGACGGCATCGACATCGCAGTCCCTGAAGGCACCGACGTCAAGGCGGTCGAGAAAGGCATCGTCATCTATGCCGGTGACGGCCTCAAGGACTTCGGCAATACGGTGCTGGTGCGTCACGAGGATGGCTTGGTGACGGTCTATGGTCACCTGAGCGAGATCAAGAAGAAGCGTGGCGAGAAGGTCCGGCGTGGCGACGTGATCGGCAAGTCCGGAAAGACGGGCGTGGCGCGCCAGCCTCAACTGCATTTCGAGGTGCGTAAGAAGTCAGCGCCGGTCGATCCGGCGGAGTATTTGCGGGCGCCGTGATGCGGTTCAGTCGGGGCAGCTTCTGGCGACGATCTCGATCTTGAACTGACGCGGTCCGACTCGTTGCTCCTTGTCGGGCACATCGACGATGGCGACGTCGACATGGCAAGGGCCGGCCGTCACCCGATAAAGATCGGTCTTGAGACTCTCGATGCGGTCGATGGGCTGGCTGACATTGAATGCATCGACGACCGAGGGATCATCGAGGATCGCCTGGAGCTCGGCGATGCGCTGATAGTTGGGCGCCAAGGCCGCTTGCGCGAGCGAGACAGTCGAAAGAACCAGTGCGCCGGCACACAGGAACCGCTTCAGCCACATGGTCTCCCCCGCTACGCTTTCTTGGAACAGCAGCCTTCTAAGCTGTGGCCCGGGGCAGTTCAGGTCCCGCCCCGGCCATTCTCGTCAAACGGCAACCCGCCTCAGAACGGCACTTCGTCGTCGAGATCGCGGGCGAAATTCTGCTGCGGGCGGGCACCGCCGCCGCTGCGCGGACGCTCCATCGGGCTCGACTGGCCGAAGCTGTCGCCATTACCACCGCCGAAGCCGGCGCTGTCGCCACCGCCGCTGCGCCCATCGAGCATGGTGAGCTCGCCGCGATATTGCTGCAGCACAACCTCGGTCGAGTACTTTTCGACGCCGTCCTTATCGGTATATTTACGCGTCTGCAGCTGGCCCTCGAGATAGACCTTGGCGCCCTTCTTCAGATACTGCTCGGCGACCTTCGCCAGATTCTCGTTGAAGATGACGACGCGGTGCCACTCGGTGCGCTCCTTGCGCTCGCCCGACTGCTTGTCCTTCCAGTTCTCCGACGTTGCGATCGAGAGATTGACGATCGGGCGGCCGTCCTGCGTATGACGCACCTCCGGATCCTTGCCGAGATTCCCCACCAGAATGACTTTGTTCACCGATCCGGCCATATCCGCTTCTCCTTGCTTTCCGGGCACCACGCGTGGTCGCGCCACATTCATAAACATCGATCAGGGATGGTGATCTACCAAAGCTCACCCACGATCCACTGCGGATCGTATGTTATCCCCGGGTAATATGTTCTCTTTATGTTCCAGAAGCAAGCGCTATAAGGGCTGTCCCGTCGAAATAGGAGATTCCCATGCTGAAGCAGATCGAGACCGATGCCGCCCCGAAGCCCTTCTCCAATTACGCCCAGGCGATCGAAGTGGCGCCGGGCGCCCGCCATCTGTTCGTCGCCGGCCAGGTCGGCGCCGATCCGGCGACCGGCAAAATTCCTGAAAGCGCCGAAGAGCAGCACCGGCTCGCCTGGGCCAATGTGCTGGGTATCTTGAAGGCGGCCGGCATGGACCATCGCGCCATCGTCGACGCGCGGGTCTTCATCACCGATCGCTCACAGATCGGACTTTACCGGCAGGTACGGGATGAGATTCTGAAGGGCCACAAAGCGGCGGCGACCTTGCTGGTGGTCGCGGGCCTGGCCGATCCCAGGCTGGTCGTCGAGGTTACCGTCATAGCAGCGGCCCCGGTCTGAGTTCGACAGGAGCCGCATCCAAATTCGGGGTGAAGATCAGCCGCGGACGAAGGGCTTGAACAGAGAGAAGCTCTTCGGCTCGGCGCCGTTCTTCGCAGTTGCAACATTAGCCGGATGCTTCTGATCCTGCATCATGGCCGCGTTGTAAACATTTGAATAAGCTTCAAAAATCCAGTTCATGATCAATCTCCTTTTTTTGTTCTAGGCAATCTCGGTATGGGTGGAAGATAGTCAATTCGCGCTTGCACCACAAACGGCATTATCCTACGCTATCTGTAAGGAAAACTTACAGGACAGCCCATGGCCCGGCGCCTGCCGTCACTCAACGCCTTGCGCGCCTTCGAGGCCGCCGCCCGGCATGAAAGCTTCACCAATGCCGCCGTGGAGCTGTTCGTGACCCATGCGGCGGTGAGCCGGCATATCCGCGAATTGGAGGAATGGCTCGGCACCGACCTCTTCAACCGCACCGGCCGGGGCGTCGAGCTGACCGATGCCGGCCGCCGCTACGGCGCCCGTCTCACCCCCCTCTTCGACAATATGGCGGAAGCGACAATCGAGGCCGCGGCCCAGGGCAAGGTGCGCAGCCTCAATGTCTCGGTCGAGCCCTCGATCGCGTCGCGCTGGCTGGTGCCGCGCCTCGGCCGCTTCAACGAGCTTCATCCCGATATCGAGCTCAATATCGATCCCGAGAACCGCCTGGTCGACTTCCGCTCCGATAAAGCCGATCTCGGCATCCGCTACGGCCTCGGCCGCTGGCCCGAAGTCGAGATCCAGAAGCTCATCTCGGATGTCGAGATCTTCCCGGTCTGCAGCCCGCGCCTCCTCAAAGGCCCGCTCAGCCCCGGCGATCTCGCCGACTACAATCTCTTGCATGAGAGCCGTAAGCAATATTGGACCGACTGGCTGCACGCGGCCGGCATCAAGGGCGTAGAGGACTGGCGCGGCACCGTCTTCCAGGGCCATCTCGCCATCGAGGCGGCGGAAGCGGGCCAGGGCTTCGCGCTCGGCGACATGATCCTGTGCACCGACGCCATGGCGGCGGGCCGGCTGGTGCGCCCCTTCGCCCTCGACATCAAAGATCATGGCGGCTACTTCATCGTACGCGCCAAAGGGTCTAAGGAATCAGCCCCGGCGCGCGCCTTCCGCGAGTGGCTGCAGGCCGAAATGGCCGAAACCCAGCGGAAGTTCGCGAGCATCAAGAGCGCGTCCACGAAGAAATAGGCCACCTATGCCCAGAAAGAAATATGACTGCCTGAAGTGCCCCGGCTATTGCTGCTCCTATCCGGTCGTCGAGGTGAAGGACCGTGATGCGGCGCGCATCGCCAAACATTTCGACCTCCCCTTGAAGGATGCCGAGAAGAAATACTTCAAGTCCGCTTATGGCTATAAGCGCGTGATGCGGCGCAAGAAGGATAAGTTCTTCGGCCGCATCTGCCAGTTCTTCGACACCGAGGCCCGCCGCTGCACCATCTATGAAGCCCGTCCCTGGGCCTGCCGCGACTATCCCGGCAAGGACAATTGCGGCTATTGGGACTTCCTCGCCTTCGAGCGCAACGCCCAGGAAGACGACACCTACGTGTCGACGACGTTCCACAACGAAAGATGACGGCTGCCGTCAATTTCGTGAGGCTCGGCGGGCTTTCGGCGGAGGAGCGCCGCCGTTGCCTTGCCCGCACCGAAAGCGATCTCAGGCCCTATCTCGAGAAAGTGGCGCCGATCGTCGACGCGGTGGCCGCCGAAGGCGATGAGGCGGTAGCCCGCTTCACCCGCCAGTTCGACAAGGCGCCGGTCGCCGCCGACACCCTTGCGGCGACGCCGGAGGATCTCGTCCGTGCACGGAAATCGCTCAGGCCCGACATCACCGAGGCCATCGCCTACGCCGCCCATAACATCACCAAGTTCCATCAGCAGCAGAAGCCTGAGGAGATGTGGCTCACCGAGATCGCGCCTGGCGCCTTTGCCGGTGACCGCATCGGCCCCATCGCCTCGGTTGCCTGTTATGTGCCGCGCGGCAAAGGCTCGTTTCCGAGCTCGGTGATGATGACCTGCATCCCGGCCAAGGTGGCGGGCGTCGACAAGATCGCCATCGTCACCCCGCCCGGCCCCGACGGCGCGATCGATGCCGCCACGCTGGTCGCCGCCGCAGCGGCGGGCGTGTCCCAAGTCTTCAAATGCGGCGGCGCCCAGGCCGTCGCCGCCGTCGCCTATGGCACACGGACGATCCCCCGTTGCGCCAAGATCGTCGGACCGGGCAGTCCCTGGGTGGTCGCCGCCAAGCGCCTCGTCGCCGATCGCATCGACACCGGCACGCCGGCGGGTCCGAGCGAAAGCATCATCTTCGCCGACGAGACTGTGGACGGCCGCCTCGCCGCCCTCGATCTTCTCATCGAAGCCGAGCATGGCGATGATTCATCCGCTTGGCTCGTCACCCATGTGCCGGCGGTGGCGGAAGCCGCGCGCGCCGTGTTGCCCGAACTCCTGAAGGAGATGAGTCCCGAGCGCGCCAGCTATGCCGAAGCCGTGCTGAGAGGGCCGCAAGGCGGCATCCTGCTTTGCCCCGATGCGGAAAGCGCCATCGCCTTCGTCAACGACTATGCGCCCGAGCATCTGCAGATCCTGAGCCTCGATCCCAAAGCCTGGTTGCCGTCCTTCAAGAATGCCGGCGAGATCCTGCTCGGCGAATACACGCCCTCGACGCTCGGCAATTTCGTGCTCGGGCCCAATCACGTCCTGCCGACCGGCGGCTGGGCCAGGACGGCCTCGCCGCTTTCGGTTTTCGACTTCATGAAGCGCACCTCGATCGGCCATGTGACGCGCGAGGGATATGACGCGCTCGCCCGCCAGGCCCGTGTGATCGCGAACTACGAGGGCTTCGACGCCCACGCCAATGCGGTGTCCGAAACTCGGATCAAATACCTTAAGACATAATTTTTTCCTACTGAGACGCCTTGTCGACTGTGACTAATAGGCCGCAGTTTGGCACAATATCACCCAAGCTATCGGCGCGGATTGACGGCGCGGAACAAATCGGACATTTTTCGAGCAGGGCCATTCGGGAAACTACTAATGCTTAGGAAATTCTTACTCACAACGTCGGTTCTCATCTCGACGGTTTCGTTCGCGCAGGCGGCCGATATCGAGCCGGTCGCGGCCTTCGACTGGACTGGTTTCTATGTCGGCGCGCATGTGGGCTATGGCGATCCCTCCTTCGACGGCGTCTACGATACCGGCGAAAACGACGACGAAGATCGCTCCTTCGCGGACGACATCGATGCCGACGGCATTCTCGGCGGCCTCCAGGCCGGCTACAATTACCAGATCGACAGCATCGTCCTGGGTATCGAGGCGGATATCAGCTTCACGGATTTCTCCGGCGACACCGAGGATGAGAACCCCGACGAAGAGGATGGCATCAAGGCAGATGTCGATTTCCTTGCCTCGTTGCGCGCCCGCGCCGGCTTCGCCGTCGATAATGTGCTCCTTTATGCGACGGGTGGCGTCGCCTATGCCGACGGCGAATTCGAGTTCAAGGACGATGGCGACGATGCCGGCTCGATCGACATCGACGACTTCGGTTATGTCGTCGGCGGCGGCATTGAATGGGCCGCGACCGAGCAGACGAGCCTGCGCCTGGAAGGTCTCTATTACGGCTTCGGCAAGGAAAGAGATATGGACGATATCGATGACGGCGATGAAGACGACTTCATCGAGCTCAAAGATGTCGCGGTGGTCCGTGCCGGCGTAAACTGGCGTTTCTAGAACATCTGATTCTTAGAGCCCTTCCCGTTTTGATCGAATCGTTCCGATTCGATCGGAACGGGAAAAAGGGCTCGAATACATATAATCTTGAGCGCTTCCTTATCGCCAAAGTCGAGCAACTTTGGCGGGAAGCGCTCTAGGAACTGGAGCCGAGGCTGGCGAGCTCAGCGGCGCGTTTGCGCCAGGCGAGGAGCGACAGGCCCGTCTCGGCGCGGAAATGGCGGGTGAGGCTGCGGCGGCTCATCCCGGCGATAAGCGCCCAGTCGTCCAGTCCGCGGCGCTCGCCTTTCGTCACGATGGCATTGCAGAGACGGACGAGACGGGCATCGCGCGGCATCGGCAGTGTGAGCTCCGCATCGTCGGCACGCGTCATCTCATCGACGATCAGCGCGGCAATATGGCCGCCGCGTCCTGCCTCGTCATAGTCGGCCGGCTCGCCCGCCAGCGCTTCGATCGCCGCGGCCAATAAGGCCGAGGTGATGATGACCTTGCAGTGCTCCGGCAGCACCGCCGCTGCAGCGGGCTCGACATAGGCGCTGCACATCGCCACCGCGCCGCGCATGCCGACATCGTGATCGAGACCCGGCGGGATCCACAAGGCATGGCCGCGCGGCACATACCAGGCGCCGCGCTCGGTCGTCGCCACCATCAGCCCCTGGGACGCGGTAAGGATCTGGCCGCGGGAATGATGGTGCCAGTCGGTGCTCTCGCCATCCGCATAGAGCTGAGCATGGATGGTGACCAGGCGTGTGCCCTGCTCGAAATCACCCATCAGTTTGGCCCGATTTCCTCTCGTTCTGGCCCCATACGATATATCGGGCCAGCTAGGTTGCGCAATATGACCAACGCCCGCCGCACCATCCTGTTCGTCAATGCCGCGCATGCTCTTACCCACTATGTGATCCTGATCTTTCCGACCGCCGTGATCGCCATCAGCCTCGAATGGCAGCTCGGTTATGGCGAGCTGGTTCCCCTCGCCACCGGCTGTCTCGTTGCCTATGGGCTGCTCGCTTTGCCCGCCGGCTGGCTGGTCAATGTCGTGGGCCCGGAGCGGCTTCTCGCCGCCTTCTTCGCCCTCACCGGACTGGCCTGCTTTCTGGTTGCCGCGGCGGGGTCATGGCTCATGCTCGGTCTTGCGCTTCTGCTCCTCGGCGCCGCCGGAGCGATCTATCATCCGGTCGGGCTCACCCTCCTCACCTCGGTATCCGCCAGGCTCGGACATGACCTCTCGATCAACGGTGTCTGCGGCAATATTGGTGCTGCGGTGGCGGCCGCCGGAACCGCGCTCGTCACCTCGCTCCTTGGCTGGCGCTCGGCCTTCATCGGTCCTGGCCTCGCCGCTCTGCTCCTGGCCGCTCTCTTCGTCGCCACAAGCCGCACCCGGCAAGCCGCCGGCGCGGAACAGGCGCCGACCCATTCTTCGCAGAGCCTCCCGGTCCACAATGTCACGCTCGCTATTTGCACCATCCTCTTGGCCTTCCTTGTTGGCGGCGTGACCTACAACATCGTCACCGTGGCCCTGCCCAAGATCATCGATGAGCGTTACGCCGGCGCATTGCCGCTCATCGGCACCGGCGCGCTCGCGACCCTCATTCTCATCTGCGGTGCGCTCATGCAGCTCGCCGCCGGCCGCCTCATCGACCGGCTGTCGCTCGCTTCCCTGTTCGTCATTCTCTCCGGCCTTCAGCTGATCGGTCTTGCTTTGGCCTGGCTCGCCGATGGTCATTGGGTGCTGATCGGCCTCGCTTTGACCATGGCGGCGATCTACGGCCAAGTGATCGTCGACGATGCCTTCGTGGCACGTTATGTGCCGGAGCGTTTGCGGGGACGCGCTTATGGCGTCAGCTATTTCCTGGGCTCCGCCGTCAGCGCGGCGGCCATTCCCATGATGGGCGTGCTCTACGGGCAAGGCGCTGGCTTCACCCCGGTCCTCGCCCTCACCGCGGCCTGTGGCGTGGCGCTGTTCGCTTGCGCCCTGGGCTTCCGTTATGCGGTGAGATGATTGTTGCAATCTTGCCTCAAAAAATCGAAACCCCGCCGCGCACATGGGCGCCGGCGGGGCACTCGATCATTCGAGATTTTCTTCGAAGTCTATTCCGGTAGTTATACCGGTAATTTTCGAGGCTCTGGAATTGCCCAGCTTAGGCACTCCGCCCTCGCATGAGGTTTTCAATTGTTATGTGAGCGGCCTGATCAGTGTCAATTAGTGCTGCAGCGCGCTGTCAGAGCCGTGACTGCGAGACCTGCCGCAGTCGAAGAAGGTGACCCGGCGGATTCATGCCTCCCTCCTTTTTGGTGAGTTTCTGTCATCAATCTCACGACCGATGATGTCTTTTATCTTGGTCCTCTACCCCGCGATGTCAAGTCAAAAGGCCCGTCACGCGTGTCACGATTTGCGATAGGCGCGGCTGGAAACCGAGATTGAGTTTTTCGCCGGATCGCGCGCATTGGCGAACACATAACCCTGACCTTGATGGAGAGCGCTGAACACCAGCCCCTTCTGTGCGCAGTCGGCACAAAAAGCCTCGACATCCTCGACATCGAAAACAAGCTTGACCTGAGACTGGCCGGCTTTCTGTGCCCGCCCGGCCTGATGGATCATCAGCCGTGCTCCGCCATCGGCCGCGACAAGTTCCACGATTCGATCGCCCTCTTCCCTGTGCGCCTTGAATCCGAAGAATTTTTCATAGAACGCTACGATTTGTTCCATGTCCATTGCGTAGAGAATGATCCGGTTCAGGGGCATCTGGATTGTTCCTTCTGGTATCCACGTCGAGTTCGCCGCGCTCCAGGCGCCTTGGACACCATTTCTTGCCCTGTGGACAGCGGAATTTCACCCTTGTGCATAGCGGTCAAGCTGCTGACATGTTCTGGCGCTTGAAGGGGGCAGCATGCCGTCTTCGGGTGCTCATCGAGCTTGCCCGCGTTCTCTATTTGGTCTAGTCAAAACCCCATGGCCGAACACAAGAAAACTCTCTCCATTCAGGGTGCGCGCGAGCACAATCTGAAGAATGTCTCGCTCGAGCTGCCGCGCGACAGGCTCATCGTCTTCACCGGGCTGTCGGGCTCGGGCAAATCCTCGCTCGCTTTCGACACGATCTATGCCGAGGGCCAGCGCCGCTATGTCGAAAGCCTGTCGGCCTATGCCCGCCAGTTCCTCGAGATGATGCAGAAGCCGGATGTCGACCAGATCGACGGCCTGTCGCCCGCCATCTCGATCGAGCAGAAGACGACCAGCCGCAATCCGCGCTCGACGGTGGGCACCGTCACCGAGATCTACGATTATATGCGGCTCCTCTTCGCCCGGGTTGGTGTCGCTTATTCGCCCGCGACCGGCCTTCCCATCGAGAGCCAGACCGTCACCCAGATGGTCGACCGGGTGCTGGAGCTGCCCGAAGGCACCCGCCTCTATCTGCTGGCCCCCATCGTGCGCGGCCGTAAGGGCGAGTACCGCAAGGAGATGGCCGAGCTTCAGAAGAAGGGCTTCCAGCGCGTCAAGGTCGACGGCAAGTTTTACGAGATCGACGCCGTCCCGGCCCTCGACAAGAAATACAAGCACGACATCGACGTGGTGGTCGACCGCATCGTGGTGAAGCCCGATCTCGGCAACCGGCTCGCCGACAGTTTCGAGACGGCGCTCAAGCTCGCCGAAGGCCTCGCCATCGCCGAATATACCGACAAGCCCTTGCCGCCGTCGCGCACCACCGAGGAGAGCGCCAACAAGTCGAAGAACGAAACGCATGAGCGCATTCTCTTCTCGGAGAAATTCGCCTGCCCCGTCTCGGGCTTCACCATCGAGGAGATAGAGCCCCGCCTCTTCTCCTTCAACAACCCCTTCGGCGCCTGCCCCAAATGCGACGGCCTCGGCACCGAGCTCCGCTTCGAGCCCGAGCTCGTGGTGCCTGACGCCACCCTTTCGCTGCGCGATGGCGCCATATTGCCCTGGGCCAAGACCGGCAATACCTCGCCCTATTACACCCAGACCCTCGAGGCTCTCGCCAAGCACTACAAATTCTCGATGAGCGCCGCCTGGAAGGAACTGCCCAAGAAGGCGCGCGACGCCATCCTGTTCGGCACCGGCGAGGACGAGATCACCTTTGTCTATGACGATGGCCTGCGCACCTACAAGACGAAGAAAACCTTCGAGGGCGTCATCGGCAATATCGAGCGGCGCTGGCGCGAAACGGATTCGCAGTGGATGCGCGAAGAGCTGTCGCGCTTCCAGTCGGATCATCCTTGTGATGCCTGCGGCGGCTATCGCCTGAAACCGCAGGCGCTCGCCGTCAAGATCGACAAGCTGCATATCGGCCAGATCTCCGAGATGTCGATCAACGGCGCCAATGACTGGTTCGAGAAGCTCGGGGACAAGCTCAAGGCGAAGGACCGCGAGATCGCCGCGCGGATATTGAAAGAGATCCGCGCCCGCTTGCGATTCCTGGTTGATGTCGGCCTCGATTATCTCAATCTGTCGCGCGTGTCAGGGTCGCTGTCGGGCGGCGAAAGCCAGCGCATCCGCCTCGCCTCGCAGATCGGCTCCGGCCTCACCGGCGTGCTTTATGTGCTGGACGAGCCCTCGATCGGCCTGCATCAGCGCGACAACGCCCGCCTCCTCGAGACCCTCATCCATCTGCGCGACATCGGCAACACCGTCATCGTCGTCGAGCATGACGAGGACGCGATCCGCCTCGCCGATTATGTCGTCGATATCGGCCCCGGCGCCGGCGTCCATGGCGGCGAGATCGTGGCGCAAGGCACGCCCGCACAGGTCATGGCCAATCCACGCTCGCTCACCGGCCAGTATCTCGTCGGCCTGCAGCAGGTTCCGGTGCCGCAACGCCGGCGCCAGCTGGAAAAGGGTCGCCGCATCAAGGTGACGGGGGCCCGCGCCAACAATCTCAAGAACGTCACGGCGGAAATCCCCCTCGGTGTGTTCACCTGTGTCACCGGCGTGTCGGGCGGCGGCAAATCGACCTTGCTCATCGACACGATCTACCGCGCCATCGCGCGCAAGCTCATGGGCACGCGCGAGGCGCCGCTCGAGCATGACAAGATCGAGGGCCTCGAATTCCTCGACAAGATCATCGACATCGACCAGTCGCCGATCGGCCGCACGCCGCGCTCGAACCCGGCGACCTATACCGGCGCCTTCACCCCCATCCGCGACTGGTTCGCGGGCCTGCCCGAGGCCAAGGCGCGCGGCTATGAGCCGGGCCGCTTCTCCTTCAACGTGAAGGGCGGGCGCTGCGAGACCTGCCAGGGCGACGGCGTCATCAAGATCGAGATGCACTTCCTGCCAGACGTCTATGTCACCTGCGATGCCTGCCACGGCAAGCGCTACAACCGCGAGACGCTGGAGATCAGGTTCAAGGACAAGTCGATCGCCGACGTGCTCGACATGACGGTGGCGGAAGGTGCCGAATTCTTCCGCGCCGTGCCATCGGTGCGCGACAAGATGGAGACGCTGGAGCGTGTGGGGCTCGGCTATATCCATATCGGTCAGCAGGCGACGACACTGTCCGGCGGCGAGGCGCAGCGCGTGAAGCTCGCCAAGGAGCTGTCCAAACGCGCCACCGGGCGCACCATCTATCTGCTCGACGAGCCGACCACCGGCCTCCACTTCCACGACGTGCGCAAGCTCCTCGAAGTGCTGCATGAGCTGGTCGACCAGGGCAATACGGTCGTCGTCATCGAGCACAATCTCGAGGTCATCAAGACCGCCGACTGGATCATCGACATGGGTCCGGAAGGTGGCGATGGCGGCGGCGAGGTCGTCTTCGCCGGGACGCCCGAGGACTGCGTGCGCGAGAAGCGCTCCTATACCGGTCAGTTCCTGAAGGACGTTCTGCGCCGCGGCCGCACCAAGGCCGAGGCGGCGGAGTAGCTCCGACGGATTCACCCTCACCCTTGAGGTGCGAGCGAAGCGAGCCTCGAAGGGCGTGGTGCCGCGTTCTCGCTCTATCCTGATGGATGCTTCGAGGGCCGCTTCGCGGCCACCTCAGCATGAGGAGATATGAAGGACTTTGCTTATCCGCCGCTCACTTCCAGATGCGGCGCGAGGCGCTTGCGCCAGAGAAAGACCAGGAACGACGCCCCAAGTCCGATCGCCGCGGCGACGACCACTGGCGCCCGGATCCCGACCAGGTCCCCGAGATAGCCGATCAGCAGCGCGCCGGCCGACGGCGCCGCGTTGAAGACGACCGAATAGAAGGCGAAGACGCGGCCGCGCACCTCATCATCGAGCCCCGACTGGACGAGTGTCTGCGCGACGATGTTCTTTCCTGTGACGCCCACGCCGACGAGCAGCATGCAGACCATCGCGACATGATGGCTGGTGGTGAGCGCGAAGAGCGCCGTCGCGGTTGCGCCGACCATGCCGAATATGGCCATGAGCGTCGTCAGTCCGGAATAACTCTGGCGCCAGGACAAGAGAAGCCCGGCGCCGAGCGCCCCGATGCCCATGGCTGAGATCAGGGCCGCGAAGCCGCCCGGTCCCTTGTCGAAGACGCCCCCGACGAAGGCCGGCAGCAGATCGGCCAAAGGCCTCACCGCCAGCGCGAAGATGCCGATCAGGATGAAAAGCGGCCGCATGCCGGGATGCGCGGCGACGACCGCCAGCCCCTGCCAGACGCCGCCCGGCTTCTTGGGGCGCGGCGGCGTGGTGTCCTCACGCGACAGCCGCATCATCAGGAGTGCTGCCACCACGGCGACGAAGCTCAGGCCATTGAGCGCGAAGGCCACGCCGATCCCGCCCCAGATGATCGCCGGCCCCGCCAGCATCGGCCCGACGACGCGCGCGACATTGGCGAGAACCGAGGTGAGCGCGATCACGGTGGGCAGGTCCTCGGGTGGCGCCAATTTCGGGATCAGGGTCAGACGTACCGGCTGCCAGAAGGCGCTGTTCAGGCCGAGCAGGAAGGTCGCGAGCACCAGGATCTCCGCGCTCACCCAGCCGTAAGCCTGCAGGAGAGCGAGCAACAAGGCTTCGAGTGCCGCCAGCGACTGGAAGATGAGCGCGACCCGCCGGCGGTCCAGCCGGTCGGCGACGAGGCCTGACACCGGCCACAGCACAAGCCGCGGCAGGATCTCGGCAAGCGCCAGCACACCCAGCCAGGTGGCGGATCCGGTCAGCTGCCACATGAGCCAGCCCGCCGCCACTTCATGGATGCGGGTGCCGGCCAGGCTCAGCACTTGCCCGGTGGCAAAGAGGCGAAAATTCCGGTTGTGAAAGGCACGGAATGGACCTTTACGAAGATCCATCCCCATTCCTTACGCTTCGACGGAACGGCTGAGCGCGGCAGCGCTGCGAGGGACGGCGTCGCCGAGGCGCTTGAACGTCTCCACCGCCCAGACGAAGAGGCCGAGCGCGATGAAGAGCTCCTTATATTCGGTGACGTCCCAGATGCGGACGAAGCGATTCCCCAGAGCGAGGAACAATCCTTGCGCGCCGGCAATCGTCACCGCCAGCAGGATGCAGAACATCGCCTCGGCGCGCCGTCTTGCCCGCCACGCCAGATACGCCAGACAGATCACGATGCCGAGGGTGAGATAGGTCGTCGCCTGGAAGAGGAGCGAATCCCAGCCATTGTAATTGAAGGCGGCGAGCGGCGCGCTCACCAGCGCCACGGCGCGGCTCGGCATCAGATTCGCGAGCCCGGCGAGCGACAGGCGCTCCGGCAGGACGATGTACAGAAACGGCAGCAGGATCAGGACGACGAAGCCGATGATCTTATGCGCGGCGCCGATCTGATTGGTCGCGAAATTATGGAAGTTGATCTCGCCCTGGATATTGCTCTTGAGCGCCTCCGGTGTCGCGATGCGGAAAACCCGCTGCATCCAGGAAATCTCCTCCATTCCAAGCACGAAGAGAACCGCGGCTGAGAGAAGCAGAAAAACCACGATCGGAACGCCCTTCCCTTCTCCATGCCGCTCCATGAAAAGGGCGGCGCCACGCCAGGCGAGGAGCAGGCTCGCCGCGATGGGCAGCAGAGCCGACGCCCACTCGACGCTACCGTCCTCCAGGCTGAGGGCGTTGAAGGCGCTGGGAGACTGGAGGAAGATCGCGACGAAGATCGCGAGCATCAGGAACGAAATCAGGACGGCGCACCATTGCCTGGCCGACAAGGCGTTTCCTGCCTTTGGGGATTCGGCGCGCGCCGCTACGCCGATCACGAAGGCAAGGCCGATAACAGCCATCAGCGCCGAGCGCGCAAAGGCGTAAAACCCATGGTCCGGCGCCTTGTTGGGAAGCATCGGCATCGCCCAGACGAGCTGCTCCCAAACAATCCAGCCCGCGACCGCTAAAACTGCCCAAAGGGACAGTTTGATCAATTGGTAGAAGTTCCCGTGTCGCAAAACCGTCATGAGGCCATTTGCCCGTCCGAAAATGGCCATCTGGGGGCAGACGATTAAAATCATTTAAGCAAGACAAGATTCCTTGATTTGTCAGACGTTTCGAATTAACAGAAAATTGTTTGGAAAGCTTTGCAACTTTTCAGCGATTTTTGGGTAGAACCGAGTCCAGCTTCAGCAACCAGACCGGGAGCAACCGCTCGCTGAGCACTACCGTTCCCGAGGGTGTCGTTTTATATGTCCAACTTGCCTCTCGCCCTGATCACCGGCGGTTCGCGGGGTCTCGGTCTTGAAACAGCCCGCCAATTGGGGCGGCTGGGTTATCGCCTGTTCATCGCCAGCCGGACGTCGCCGCGGCTCAAACAGGCCGCGCACGGCCTGCGCTCGGAAGGTTTTCTCGTCACCACCCACGCCTTCGACATGCAGGATCAGATTTCGATCCAGGCACTGGTCGAGGAAGTAAAGAAAAAGGATGTGCCCATCGACGTCCTGATCAACTGCGCCGGCGTCATGTATGAGACCGGCAATGGCGATGATCTGCAGACGGAATATGGCTCGACCGCGAGTGTGCTCAGAAGTGCGGAAAGAAACGTCACCGACACGATCGCCATCAACATGATCGGCACCTGGAGCGTGACGCGGGCGCTGGCGCCCCATCTCGGGCGTGGCGCCCGCATCGTCAATGTCTCCTCCAGCATGGCCTCGCTGGGCGAAATGGGGCCCGGCTATTACGGCTATCGCGCCTCCAAGGCGGGCATCAATGTCTTCACCCGAACCCTCGCCTACGAGCTCCGCCCGCGCGGCATCCTGGTCAACTCGGTGTGCCCCGGCTGGGTGAAAACCCATATGGGTGGCCCCGGCGCGACACGTGAAGTCTCCGAAGGTGCCGCCGGCATCGTCTGGGCGGCGACGCTGCCGCCCGACGGGCCGACCGGCGGCTTCTTCCGCGACGGTCAGGCGATCCCCTGGTAGTCCTTCAGCTCAGCGCTGCACGGATCCGACGGTCGTAATCGTCGGCCAGGGCCTTGAGCGCCCCTGCTCCGTCGCCGGAAAACGACGGCCCGTGCATGAGCGCGAGCGTCTTCGGCGCGAGCTCCGCCAGCCGGCGGATCGTCCGGCCCATGCCGGGATTGAGGCTTGAGTAACGTAGCGCGTCTTCAGTGGCGATCGCCGGACCGACGATATCGTCCGCCGTCAATGGCTCCTTGTCGCCGATCTGGGTAAAAAGATCACCGCACAGCAAGGTGCCGCTCGCCTCCTCATAGAGAACACCGGCGTCCCAGCCATGCGGGATATGCGGCGTGTCGAGATAACGCACGCGTCTCCCCTGCCCGAGCTCGATCGTCTCGCCGTCTTCCAGAACCCGCGGGCTTCGGTCCGACATGTCGTTGAGCGAGACGAGACAGCCGGTCCGGCCATGCGCCACCTGAGCAAAGGGCGCCACCGCCTGCCACTCATTCATCGCACCGCATTCATCGGCTTCGACATGGCCGAAGGCGATCCAGCGCAGCTTTTCCGGAGCGAGGAGACGGGCGACGCCGGCGCGCACCAGCGGAAACATATGCCTGAGCCCGGTATGGAACAGGAGCGGTTCGTCGCCCAGAATGAGGAAGTGATTGAAGGTCAGACCGTGAGGTGGCGCGATGTCCGGCACGAAGATCGACAGCCGATAGACGCCATCGGCAATTTCGGTGACCCTGGTTTCCATGCACGCCTCCCTTCCAAACGTTCACCCCGGAAAAGCAGTCAGTTGATCAGTCCGGGTCCTTCTCATGGGCGATCGTCCCCGGCGGCAGCCTCACCCAGCCGTGCCGGCGGCAGTCATAGACCGAATCCTGTGGCGGCGGGAAATCGGGATCGGCGAAGGCGCCCACCGCGACCAGGACGAAGGAATTCTCCTGTCCCTCTTCCGTGTGGAACAGGCTCGTCCCGCAAATCGGGCAGAAACGAAACCTGACACGGCTTCCCCGGTCGCCGGTGCGGACGAATTCCGTGGCGCGGCCGGTAACCTCATAAGGAACCGGAAAGGCGGCCAGCGTTGCAAAGACGCTCCCCGTCCGGCGCTGACAGGCAAGGCAGTGGCACACGCCGTTTCCAAGAGGAGCGCCGCTCACCTCGATACTCAATTGCCCACAGGAGCACGAAGCCGTTCGCGTCTGCACCAGATACCTCGCAAGAGTTTCCGCATTTGAACGGCGAGCGCAGTCCCGCGTCAAGCGGGTCTAGCTTTCGCCTCGGTCGCGCCGGAGCTTCGACCAGTAATCGAGCCGCTTGCGGATCTCGCGTTCGAAGCCGCGCTCCGGCGGATGGTAATAACGCTCGCGCTTCATCTGCTCGGGGAAATAGTTCTGGCCCGAAAAGGCGTCGGGCTCGTCATGATCATATTGATAGCCGGAGCCATATTCCTGCTCCTTCATGAGCTTGGTCGGCGCATTGAGGATGATCTTGGGCGGCGACAGCGAGCCCGTCTCCTTGGCCCGCTTCATCGCCGCCTTGTAGGCGACATAGCCGGCATTGGATTTGGGCGCGGTGGCGAGATAGATGACGGCCTGCGCCATCGCGAGCTCGCCTTCCGGGCTGCCCAGAAAATCATAGGTCTCTTTCGCGGCGAGCGCCTGTTGCAGCGCCTGCGGATCGGCGAGTCCGATATCCTCGACCGCCATGCGCACCATGCGCCGGATGATATAGAGCGGGTCCTCGCCGGCGGTCAGCATGCGGGCGAGATAATAAAGCGCCGCATCGGGATCGGAGCCGCGCACCGTTTTGTGGAGCGCCGAGATCAGATTGTAATGCCCGTCCTGCGACTTGTCGTAAAGCGGCACGCGCTTCTGCACCACATCGGCGAGCTTGGCGGCATCGAGCGGCACGCCGCCGTCGGGCACGGTCGCGAAGATGTCCTCGACCAGGTTGAGCAGATAACGGCCGTCGCCATCGGCGAGCCCGGCCAGCACTTCGCGCGCCTCTTCATTGAGGGGCAGAGCCCGTTTCTCATGAAGCTCCGCGCGCGCGATGAGCTTGCTTAACGCCTCGGCGTCGAGCCGGTTGAGCACCAGCACCTGCGCGCGTGAAAGAAGCGCGCCATTCAATTCGAAGGACGGGTTTTCGGTCGTGGCGCCGACCAGCGTGATGGTGCCGTCCTCCATCACCGGCAGGAAGCTGTCCTGCTGCGAGCGATTGAAGCGGTGGATCTCGTCGATGAAAAGCAGCGTGCCGCGGCCCTGGTCGCGGCGCGACCGCGCCATCTCGAAAGCCTTCTTGAGATCGGCGACGCCCGAAAAGATCGCCGACATCTGCTCGAAGACGAGGCCGGTGGCGCCGGCGAGCAGCCGCGCGATGGTGGTCTTGCCGGTGCCGGGCGGCCCCCAGAAGACGACCGAGGGGACACGTCCCGCCGCGATCATGCGGGTGAGCACGCCTTCGGGTCCGGTGATATGTTCCTGGCCGACGACATCGGAAAGCTTCTGCGGCCGCAGACGATCGGCCAAAGGCCGCGGCGCCTCCTTGTCCAATCCGGCCGCCTGGAAGAGATTGGCCATCTAAAGCATGATCCGGAAAAGCGTGAAGCGGTTTTCCGGAAAGATCATGCGCCGATAAAGAGCCATCGCTCAACTATCCGCCGAGTTGCATCCGGATGACGCGGCCGCCGCGATTGACCGCGAATTGCCAGAAGCCGTCACCCGTTTTCACCGCCGAGCTCAGCGTGTCGACATTGTCGATGATCACCCCGTTCACTTCCAGGATGACGTCACCTTTGCGGAAGATGCGCTTGGCCGGGCCGCCTTTCACCTCGGAAGCGACGACACCGGTGGAGCCCGACGGCAGACCGAGCTCATCGGCGACCGCCGGCGACAGATTGGCAACGACCAGGCCCGAGAACGGTGTATTGCCGTCCATCAGCGTCTCATCGCGCGCCGTGGTTTCCGGCGCCGCGATCAGCTCGATGCGCGTCTCACGCCGGTCGCTGCCGCGCTGATATTCGACGATGGCCGAGGAGCCGATCTGCGCGGTCGCAACGCGATAGGTCAGTTCCTTGGCGTTCTCGACGGCCTTGCCGTCGATGCCGAGTACGACATCGCCGCGCTTGAGACCGGCGACGGCGAGCGGGCTCTTGGGATGAAGGCCGGCGATGAGGGCGCCTTCCGGCCGGGCGAAGCCGAGCGAGTCGGCGATCTCGGCGGTGACATCCTGCATCTCGGCGCCGATCCACGGCCGCTGGATGCGTCCACCCGTCTCGGCTGACTGCACGACAGTCTTGACCATGTTGGCGGGGATGGCGAAACCGATGCCGATCGAGCCGCCCGAACGCGAGAAGATCGCCGTGTTGATGCCGATGAGATTGCCCTTGAGATCGACGAGCGCGCCGCCCGAATTACCCGGATTGATCGCCGCGTCGGTCTGGATGAAGAACTGATAGTCGGTGATGCCGACCTGGGTGCGCGCCAGGGCTGAGACGATACCGCTCGTCACCGTCTGGCCGACGCCGAAGGGATTGCCGATGGCGAGCACCAGGTCGCCGACTTCGAGATTGTCGGAATCGCCCATGGCGAGCGCCGGCAGATCCTCGCCTTGCGGATCGATCTTCAATACCGCGAGATCGGTGCGCTCATCGGCGACGAGCAGCTTGGCTTCGAATTCGCGCCGGTCGGCCAGCACCACGCGGATGTCGCTGCCGCCCAGGATGACGTGGTTGTTGGTGACGATGAGGCCCTTGCCGTCGACGATCACGCCGGAGCCGAGGGAATTCTGCACCCGCTCGCGCGGCGCCCCGAACGCCCCGTCGCCGCCGAAGAAGCGGCGGAAGAACGGATCGGCGAACAGGCCCTGGTCGCGCTGCTGCGATACGAGACGGCGGGCATAGACGTTGACGACCGCCGGCGAAGTCTCCTTGACCACCGGCGCGAAAGTCAGCTGGACTTCGCTGCGCGTCTGCGGAACCGTCTGCTCGGCCGCCGCCGGCAAAGCCGCGACAACCGTGAGAAGCAGGGCAGCAAGAATATTCGACTTCATTCCTCAAGTCCTAACGCCGATCGACCTTGGTCGACAGGATAATGGCAGATTCTGTCCGCGTTACGCCCGGAATAAGACCAACGCCGTCGAGCATGCGGTCCATGTCCTCGGCGGTAGCGGTGCGTGCCAGCGCCACCAGATCGAATTTGCCCGCCACCGTGTGCAGGGCTTCGATCTGCGGCAGCTTGCTCAGAGCCCGTCCGACATCCACTTGCCGGCGCGGCTCCACCGCTATGGTCACATAGGCGCGAATGCCGCCTTTGTCGACCGCGCTGGCGAGTTTGACCGCATAGCCGGCGATGACACCCTGCTCCTCGAGCCGCTTGATTCGATCCTGAACTGTCGTACGGGAAAGTTTGAGTTTGCGGGCCAGGGAGGCAACCGGCTCGCGCGCATTGAGGCGCAGCAGCGCCAGCAGATCTTCGTCCTTCTGGGTGAATGTCACGCGCCGTCACCTTGCCGTAAAAACTGGTCAGATCGACGGCAAAACCGTCACTTGGCTGCATAACGCCGTCTGCGTTCCGGCGCAACTGTGAAGGACATATGGGACAGGTTTTGCGCGACGGCCCGGGCGATCCGCCCATAACGGCCCGACGCTGCAAAAGCGAGAAAAGCGGGCCTCTGGTCCGCTTTTCGATTCCGGCGCCCTGGCCGCCCCTACCCCCTGGCACGGCTGTTGCAAAGATTGAACAGTTTTGCGAAACCGGTTCGGACTGGTTAACGGGGGAAAGCCATGACACGCGGCGAGAAGATCGCCTGGATCTGGGTGTGGAGCGCGATGACGCTGGTTATCATCGGCTCGTCATTTGCCGTCTGGCGCTATGCGAGCCTGGCCTTCCCTTACCTGGATGCGTTTATCTGCGACCACAGCATCGGGACTGAAAGGGTTTCCGCCTGCCAGCGGGCCGCTGCCGCCGAGCAGGTGCCGCTCGAACTTCGCGCCTCGGCCTTGCGGAAACTGGTGGTTGTCGATGGTCATGAACCCGAGACCACTGCCGAGCGGCTCAGTCTGCTCATTCGGCTAGGCGCGGCGAATGCCGAGGATTGGAACAATCGCGGCAACGCCTATTACGCGTTGAAGAAATTCGACAAGGCGGCGGATGATTTCCGGACCGCCGGCCTCATGAACAGCGCGGTCGGAACCTACTGGTCGAATCTCGCCGACGCCCAGCTCGAAGGCGGGCGATACGGCGAAGCCATCTACAACTACACTACCGCGATGCGCAAAGGCGAAAACAACGCCGAAGTCCGCGGCAACCGCGGCTGGGCGCGCTATCAGCTCGGCAACTATGCCGCCGCGCTGGCCGACTATGACAAGGCGATCCGCCAGGATCCAGAGCATATCGACAATCTGAATGAGCGCGGCCTTGTTCATTTGGCCTTGTACGACCACCGACTGGCCCTGACCGATCTCGACAAGGCGTTACAGCTGAACAAGAACAGCTACGCCGTGCTGACGAACCGGGGAATAGTCCATTCGGCGCTCGGTGATTTCGACAAGGCTGGCAAGGATCTCGACCGTGCCATCGAGCTCGACGCGAACTATCTGCTGGCGCGCTTGGAGAAGGCTTGGCTGCTGATCTATACGGATCGCCCAGCCGACGCCCTGTCCGAGCTGAAAGTCGTCGAAAAGCTCGGTCCACTGAGCATCTCCGCTCTCGAGGCGCGCAGCCGCGCCCGGCAAAGCCTGGGCATGCTGGAAGACGCCATTGCCGATGCGGAAATGGTCATGGCCACGAACGATCAATATACATGGCCCTATCAGCTGCGTTCGGAAGCCCGCCAGTATCTCGATGATTATGAAGGTTCGATTGCCGATTCGAATGTTGTCCTTAGCCGCTTTCCGGGCAACATGGATGCGTTGGTCACACGTTCGACCACGTTTCACCTGGCCGGCCGTTTCGATTCTGCGTTCGCCGACATCAATCATGCGATCGCGACCAATGCGAACCGGGCCTATGTGTATGAATCGCGCAGCTATCTCTATATGTATTCGGGACGACTGGCGGAAGCCGTCGCCGATGCGCGTCAGGCCGTGGCTCTGGCGCCGCAATCCGTCGATATGTTGAACGTCCTCGGATGGGCCTATATCGAAAGCGGTGCGCCTGCCGCGGGCTTGCGCGAATGCGATCGTTCGCTCGCCATCCGGGAAACCGAGCGGGCGCAACGCTGTCGCGCCATCGCCTATCTTGATCTGAACCAGCCCGAGGCGGCTCAGGCCGCCGCCGATCGCGCCGTCGCCTTGAACGGCGTATCCCCAAACAACCGTATCGTGCTCGGCCGCATCGATCTGGCCCGTGGCAAGGCGCAGAGCGCCCTCGCTCATTTTGACGCCGCGCTCAAGCTGCACGCCTTCGATCGCGCTGCCGTCCGCATGTATCGCGGTGATGCCGAACGCGCCCTCGGCAATCTCGAGCAAGCGCGTTTCCATTACCTGGAGGCGAAAAAGCGCGACCTCGGACTTTATACCGGCCCGCTGGCCGATCGGCTGGCCGCGGTCTCGCAACCGTGACGATGTTCAGACCCTATGGAGCCGCAGCGGCGTGGTTTTCTCGCGCGCGATGATGTGCTTGGCCTCGAGATCGAGCTGCACCGCCTTGGTCCACCAGCCCGCTTTGGCGCCGCCCGGATAGAGATCGTCAGGCAGATGCGCCAGCACCCGGTCCTCCAGTTCGGCGACCGTCATGCCGGGTGACGCCTTCGGCAGGCTCTTCAGGACGGCGCGTTTCATCGCCTCATACATCCGAGCATCCGCGCTCGTCGCCTTCCCGGGATGATTGACGTTTTGCAGGCTGACCGCGCCGGTTTCTGCGATGTCATCGATCTCCTCCCTAGAGCTTATAAGAATATATACCCACTAGTTGGTATGCATTCAAGTGCAATTTGCTTCACTCTGCCGTCCCCAGCCACCATTGATTTTCTGCCCGGCGGTCGAGGCCGGCCGCGATCTCGATCAGGCTATGTCGCTCGCCGGTCGCGCGCGTGATCTCGACAAGTCGGTGGGCATCGGTCCGTTTCTGCTCGGTCGCATCGATCTGGCGCAAGGCAAGCCGGACAGACCTTGGCGCAATTTGACAAGGCCGCTTGGCGCGCACGCATTATCAGACCGCAAAGAAGTTCGACTTCGGCCGCTATAGCAAGGCCCTGGACGAGCGCCTCGCGGATCCGACCCCTCAATAAAAAAGCGGGCCTGTAAGGCCCGCTCTTCATTCCCTCGGCAGGTGATGCCGGAATATCAGGCGGCGGCGCTTTCGCTCGCTTCTTCGCCGGTCTTCATGGTCGGGCCCGAATCGAGGCCCTTGGCGTTCACGTCGCGATCGACGAATTCGATCACCGCGCGCGGCGCCGAATCGCCATGGCGGAAGCCGGCCTTGAGCACGCGGGTATAGCCGCCCTTGCGCTCGGCATAACGCTTGGCCAGCACGTCGAACAGCTTCTTGACCTGGGTCTCGTCGCCGATCTGGGCGATGGCCTGGCGGCGTGCCGCGAGATCACCCTTCTTGCCGAGCGTCACCAGCTTCTCGACGATCGGACGCAGGTCCTTCGCCTTGGGCAGCGTGGTGACGATCTGCTCATGCTTGATCAGCGACGACGCCAGATTGGCGAGCATCGACTTCCTGTGCGAGGCCGAGCGGTTGAAACGGCGGCCGGCAAATCCGTGACGCATGATGACGTCTCCTCAAAAATCTCAGTAATGCGTTTCGTATTTCTTGGCGAGCTCGTCGATGTTCTCGGGCGGCCAGTTCGGCACTTCCATGCCGAGATGGAGCCCCATCTGCGCGAGCACTTCCTTGATCTCGTTCAGCGACTTGCGGCCGAAGTTCGGGGTGCGGAGCATCTCCGCCTCGCTCTTCTGGATCAGGTCGCCGATGTAGACGATGTTGTCGTTCTTCAGGCAGTTGGCCGAGCGCACCGAAAGCTCGAGCTCGTCGACCTTCTTGAGAAGAGCGGCGTTGAATTCGAGCTCCGGACGTGTGTCCTCGTGGACCACCTTCGAGGGCTCGTCGAAATTGATGAACACCGAGAGCTGGTCCTGCAGGATGCGCGCCGCATAGGCGACCGCGTCCTCGGGGCTCATCGAGCCGTTGGTCTCGACCGTCATGATCAGCTTGTCATAATCGAGGATCTGGCCCTCACGGGTGTTCTCGATCTTGTAGGACACGCGGCGCACCGGGCTGTAGATGCTGTCGACCGGGATGAGGCCGATCGGCGCGTCTTCGGGACGGTTGCGCTCGGAGGGCACATAGCCCTTGCCGTTGTTGATGGTGAACTCCATGCGCACTTCCGCACCCTCGTCAAGCGTGCAGATCACATGCTCGGGGTTGAGGATCTGCACATCGGCGGTCTGCTGGATGTCGCCGGCCTTGACCACGCCCGGGCCTTCCTTGCGCAAGACGAGCCGCTTGGGGCCCTCCGCATGCATGGCCAGCGCGATTTCCTTGATGTTGATGACGATGTCGGTGACATCCTCGCGCACGCCCGCGATCGAGGAGAACTCGTGCAGGACGCCGTCGATCTGCACCGAGCTCACCGCCGCGCCCTGCAGCGAGGACAGAAGCACGCGGCGCAGCGCATTGCCGAGTGTCGTGCCGAAGCCGCGCTCGAGCGGCTCGGCGACCAGCGTCGCCACCCGCTTGCGCTCACGCCCGGCCGAGACTTCGAGCTTGCTCGGACGGATGAGTTCCTGCCAGTTCTTCTGATTCACGTGCATGGTTTCATCCTGTTCAGAACCTTGGCGCCGGCGGACCGGCCTTCAGGTCGCATATTCACTGTGCTGGGGAAGCGGATCGCCGCTTCCGGAAAATCTCGTCAGACGCGGCGGCGCTTCGGCGGCCGGCAGCCATTGTGCGGGATCGGCGTCACGTCGCGGATGGCGGTGACCTGGAGGCCGCAGGACTGCAGCGCGCGCAGGGCCGATTCACGGCCCGAGCCCGGACCGCTGACTTCCACTTCGACGGTCTTCATGCCGTGCTCCATGGCCGATTTGCCGGCCTGTTCGGCGGCGACCTGGGCGGCGTAAGGCGTCGACTTGCGCGAGCCCTTGAAGCCGAGCTTGCCGGCCGAGGCCCAGGAGATCGTGTTGCCCTGGACGTCGGTGATGGTGATCATCGTGTTGTTGAACGACGCATTCACATGCACGACGCCGGAGGTGATGTTCTTGCGCTCTTTGCGGCGCGGACGAGCTGGCTCTTTGGACATGGGGGCTCTCTCTTACTTCTTCTTGCCGGCGATGGCCTTGGCCGGGCCTTTGCGCGTGCGGGCATTGGTGTGGGTGCGCTGGCCGCGGACCGGCAGGCCCTTGCGGTGGCGCAGGCCCCGATAGGTGCCGAGATCCATCAGACGCTTGATGTTCATCGACACTTCACGACGAAGATCGCCTTCGACCACGTAGTCGCGGTCGATGATCTCGCGGATCTGCAGCACTTCGGCGTCCGAAAGCTCGTTGACGCGCTTGGAAGTCGGGATGGCGACCTGCTTGCAGATCACCTTCGCATTGACGGGGCCGATGCCATGGATATAGCGAAGGGCGATTTCAACGCGCTTATTGGTCGGAATGTTAACGCCTGCGATGCGGGCCACTTTATTTTCTCCTAAGCCTTACAAGGGCTTACGCCCAAAGTCTCCGTCAATACTCGAAACGCGGTACCGGGCGCCTAAATGGCACAAGGCCGTGCCTCCAGAGGGGTAACCCTCCTGAAGCCAGCCTTCATGTCGGTCTTATTGAGGGGTATCTAAGGCTGAATCGCTGTCGCGTCAACCGCATTAGATGCCACACCCGACCGTCATGCTCGTCCCAGCACATCCTCGATTTGGCGGGTAACGACACCGATATCCGCCATACCGTTTACCTTATGCAGCACCCCGGTCCGGCCGTAATAATCGACCAGCGGGGCGGTCTGCTTGTTGTAGACCACCAGACGGTCCCTGACCGTCTTCTCATTGTCGTCGGCGCGCCGCACGAATTCGGTCGACCCGCAGACATCGCAAACTCCCGCGACCTTCGGCTTCTCGAACGCGTCGTGATAGCCTTTGCCGCATTTGGCGCAGGTGTAGCGCCCGGCAATCCGCTTCACGAGCTCCTCGTCATCGACCTTCATTTCGATGACGGCGTCGAGCTTGAGCCCCTTGTCCTCGAGCATCCGGTCGAGCGCTTCGGCCTGGGCCGTATTGCGCGGAAAACCGTCCAGGATGAAGCCCTTCTTGACGTCGGGCTGGTCCAGGCGCTCCGAGATGATCGAGATGACGATGTCATCGGAGACGAGTTGCCCCTTGTCCATCACCTCTTTGGCCTTGCGGCCCATTTCCGTGCCGGCGGCGACGGCGCCCCTCAGCATGTCGCCGGTCGAGAGCTGCTTGAAGCCTTTTTTGTCTTCCAGCAGCTTCGCCTGGGTGCCTTTGCCGGCACCAGGCGGTCCGAGCAGTATCAAATTCACCGGCGCGCTCCCCTGAGCTTCGCCTTCTTGACCAGGCCCTCATATTGCTGGGCCAGGAGATGGCCCTGCACCTGGGCGACCGTATCCATGGTCACGCTCACCACGATGAGGAGCGAGGTGCCGCCGAAATAGAACGGCATGGCCGCATAGCCGATCAGAAATTCGGGCAGCAAACAGACGATGGTCAGATAGAGAGCGCCGAGCACGGTGATGCGGGTCAGCACATAGTCGATATATTCCGCCGTGCGCTCACCCGGCCGGATGCCCGGGATGAAGCCGCCATATTTCTTCAGATTGTCGGCCGTGTCCTTCGGGTTGAACATGATCGACGTGTAGAAGAAGGCGAAGAAGATGATCAGCAGCGCGTAAAGCGTGAGGAACAGCGGCTGGCCATGGCCCAGAAGGGCAGTGATGCGGTTCAGCCAGTCAGGCCCCTGCCCCTGCGTGAAGTTGGCGACCGTGATCGGCAGCAGCAGCAGCGAGGACGCGAAGATCGGCGGGATGACGCCCGAGGTGTTCAGCTTCAGCGGCAGATGCGAGCTGTCGCCCTGGGTGATCTTCATGCCGACCTGGCGCTTCGGATACTGGATCAGGAGGCGCCGCTGGGCGCGCTCGACGAAGACGATGAAGGCGATCACGGCGAGCGCCATGATGAAGATGCCGAAAATCAGGAACACCGACATCTGCCCGGTGCGGCCGAGTTCGAGGAGTGCGGCGAGGCCCGATGGCAGGCCGGCGACGATGCCGGCGAAGATGATGAGCGAGGTGCCGTTGCCGATGCCGCGCGCGGTGATCTGCTCGCCGAGCCACATCAGGAAGACGGTGCCGCCGGTCAGTGTGATGACGGCGCTCGCCCGGAAGAAGAGTCCGGGATCGAGCACGATGCTGCCCTGCCCCTCGAGGCCGGCGGCGATCGCATAGGCCTGCAGCGCGGCGATGACCACGGTGAGATAGCGGGTATATTGATTGATCTTCTTACGGCCCGACTCGCCCTCTTTCTTGAGCTGCTCGAGTTGCGGCGAGACCGTCGTCATCAGCTGGATGATGATCGATGCCGAGATATACGGCATGATATTGAGGGCGAAGATGGCCATGCGGCCCAAGGCGCCGCCGGCAAGGCCATTGACCCAACCCAGGATGCCCGTGGAATTCTGCGCCGCGAAACGGGCGAGTTCGACCGTGTCTACCCCGGGGATCGGGATATAGGTGCCGAGGCGATAGATGATCAGGGCGCCGAGCGTGAACCAGATGCGCTTCTTGAGATCCTCGGCCTTGGCCAAGGCCGAGAAGTTGATATTGGCTGCAAGTTGTTCAGCTGCCGATGCCATGTGATTCCCTTAAGCCCCACCCCAAATCCCCTAAATGGGGTGCGGGGCCGGCGCCCGCAACCTTACTTCGCCTTAGCCGGCTTTTCTTCTTTTTTGGCCTTCGCGGCAGGCTTGTCGTCCTGCTTCGGCGCCTTGGCTTCCTTGACCGGCTTGGCTTCCTTGACGTCCGGAGCGGCGGCCCGCAAGGCTTCCAGTCTGGCTGTCTTGGCGGCCTTGGCTTTCACCTCGTGCTCGTTCTCGACCTTCGCGGGCTTCAGCACCTTGACGCTGCCGCCGGCCTTTTCGACCGCGGCGATGGCGCCTTTGGAGGCATGATGCACCTCGAAGGCGAGCTTGGCCTTGAGTTCACCCGTGCCGAGCAGACGGAGGCCCGCCTGGGCTTTCGTCACGACACCGGCCTTGACCAGCACGTCGAGCGTCACCGGCGCCGACACGTCGATCTTCTTCGCATCGACGGCCTGTTGGATGCGGCCGAGATTGATCTCGTTGTACTTGACCGGGAACGGCACATTGAAGCCGCGCTTGGGCAGACGCCGGTAGATCGGCATCTGGCCGCCTTCGAAGCCCGCTTTGGCGCCGCCGGAACGGGCCGTCTGGCCCTTGCCGCCACGGCCCGCGGTCTTGCCGAGGCCCGAACCGATACCGCGGCCAAGCCGCTTGCGCGGGCGCCGGGCGCCCTCGTTGTCGGAAATCTGATTGAGTCTCATCGCATCTGTTCCTTACTCGACGACGCGCACAAGGTGCTGGACCTTGGCGATCATGCCGCGAACCGCAGGCGTATCCTGCAGAGTGCTGCGCTTATGGCGCTTGTTGAGGCCGAGGCCGATCAGCGTCGCACGCTGGTCGGCGGGACGGCGCGCCGGGCTGTAGATCTGTTCGATCGTAACAGTCTTGTCTGTCTTCGCTTTCGCCATGGTCACACCTGATTACTCGGCCGTCGCATCCTGATCGCGGCGGCGGGAAAGAATATCGCTGACTTTCTTGCCTCGGCGGGCCGCGACGGCGCGCGGGCTCGCTTGCTTCTTCAGCGCATCGAATGTGGCGCGCACCATGTTGTAAGGGTTCGAGGATCCCTTCGACTTGGCGACGACGTCCTGCATGCCGAGCGATTCGAAGACGGCGCGCATCGGGCCGCCGGCGATGATGCCGGTGCCGGGAGGCGCCGAGCGCAACACGACCTTGCCCGCACCCCAGCGTCCATCGACGTCATGATGCAGCGTGCGGCCTTCGCGCAGCGGCACCCGGACGAGGCCGCGCTTGGCGCTTTCAGTCGCCTTGCGCACCGCTTCCGGCACTTCACGCGCTTTGCCATGACCGAAGCCGACACGGCCCTTCTGGTCGCCGACGACCACGAGAGCCGCGAAACCGAAGCGCTTACCGCCCTTCACCACCTTGGCGACGCGGTTGATATGCACGAGTTTGTCAAGAAACTCGGAATCGCGATCGTCGCGATCCTTGCCGCGATCTCCGCCATGTTCCCTTGGTGCCATGATCCTTGCCTTCCTCGAAACGAATTAGAACTTGAGGCCGCCTTCGCGGGCCGCCTCGGCCAGCGCCTTGACGCGGCCATGATAAAGATAGGCGCCACGATCGAAGACGACGCTCTCGACGCCGGCCTTCACCGCACGTTCGGCGACGAGCTTGCCGATCGCCTCCGCCGCCGACTTGTCGGCGCCGGTCTTGCCACCCTTCTTGAAACCCTCTTCGAGGGTAGAGGCGGCTGCGAGCGTAACGCCCTTCTGGTCGTCGATGACCTGGGCATAGATGTTCTTCGCCGAGCGGAACACCGAGAGGCGCGGCCTCAATTTGCCGGCCGCCTTGAGCGCCTTGCGCACCCGCGACCGCCGGAATTCCATTTTTGCGAGCTTGGACGACATTATGACACCCGTTACTTCTTCTTGCCTTCCTTGCGGAAGATGCGTTCGTCTGAATACTTGATGCCCTTGCCCTTATAGGGCTCGGGACCACGATAGTCGCGGATCTCGGCTGCGACCTGGCCGACGCGCTGCTTGTCGATACCGGTAATGACGATCTCGGTCGGCTTCGGCGTCTTGATCTCGATGCCTTCCGGGATCGGGTAGTTCACGTCGTGGCTGTAGCCGAGATTGAGCTGCAGCACCTTGCCCTGGACCGCGGCGCGATAACCGACGCCGTTGATCTCGAGCGAGCGGGAGTAGCCCTGGGTCACACCCTTGATCATGTTCGAGATCATGGTGCGCGACATGCCCCAGCAGGAGCGCGCCAGCTTCGTCTCGTCGCGCGGATCGACCGCGACCTTGCCATCCTCGAGCTTGGCGAGCACATGCTCGACCAGCACGAATTTGAGCTCGCCCTTCGGTCCCTTGACCGAGACATTCTGGCCCGAGAGGTTGACCGTAACGCCGGTCGGGACCGGAACAGGTTTCTTGCCAATGCGCGACATCGTTCAGTCCTCAGAATACGGTGCAGAGCACTTCGCCGCCCACATTCTGGGCGCGCGCTTCTGCATCCGACATGACGCCCTTCGGCGTCGAAAGAATAGAGATCCCGAGCCCATTGAAAACGGTCGGAATGCTGTCGACCGAGGCATAGACCCGGCGCGACGGCTTCGACACACGCTGGATCTCATGGATCACCGGTGCGCCGTCGAAATACTTGAGTTCGATTTCGATCTCGGGATGGCCGCCATCGTGCTGAACGGTGGCGAAGCCGCGGATGAAACCTTCCTGCTGCAAAACGCCGAGCACGCGCTCGCGCAGCTTCGACGCCGGCGTAGTCACTTTCGACTTGCCGCGCTCCTGCGCATTGCGGATACGTGCCAGCATGTCGCCGATCGGATCGGTAAAGCTCATTTGCCTGTTCTCCTTTTCCGTCCGTCGCTTACCAGCTCGACTTGACCAGGCCCGGTATCAGGCCCTTGTTGCCGAGCTCGCGCAAAGCCATACGCGACATCTTCATCTTGCGATAATAAGCGCGCGGACGCCCCGTCAGCTCGCAGCGGTTACGGATGCGATTAGGCGCCGAATTGCGCGGCAGCACGGCCAGCTTGAGCTGCGCTGCGAAACGCTCTTCCATCGAAAGCGCCTGGTTCTTGGTGATCGCCTTGAGCCGCGCACGCCGGGCGGCGAACTTCTTCGCCATCTTGCGCCGCTTTTCGTTCTTCTCAACCGAGCTCTTCTTCGCCATGGGGCTACCTTCAGTTCATCGTGACCATTACGCTGCCTGCCTGCGGGCAGACTTGCGGAACGGGAAGTTAAACGCTTCGAGCAGTGCACGGGCCTCGTCGTCGGTCCTGGCCGTCGTGCAGACGATCACATCGAGACCCCAAACGCGATCGATCCTGTCGTAATCGATCTCCGGGAAAATGATGTGCTCCTTGATGCCCATGGCATAGTTGCCATGACCGTCGAAGCTGGTGGACGACAGGCCGCGGAAGTCACGCACGCGCGGCAGCGCGATGGTGATGAGCCGGTCGAGGAATTCGTACATGCGCGTCTTGCGCAGCGTGACCTTGGCGCCGATGGCGAGGTTCTCGCGGATCTTGAAGGTCGCGATGGCCTTGCGGGCCTTGGTGATGACGACCTTCTGACCGGCGATCTTCTCGAGCTCGGAGACAGCGACCTGCACGAGCTTGGAATCGGCCGTGGCTTCGCCGATGCCCATGTTCAGCACGATCTTCTCGAGCTTCGGCACTTCCATCGGGTTCTTGTAGCTAAACTGCTCGGTCAGCTTCTTGACGATCTCTTCGTCATACTGCTGGCGCAGCCGCGGCGTATATGTGTCAGCCATCGATCACTTCTCCGGAACTCTTGGCGAACCGCACCTTCTTGCCATCCTTCAAGGTCTTGTAGCCGACGCGGGTCGGTTTGCCGTCCTTGGGATCGCGCAGCGCGATGTTCGAAATATGGATCGGCATCTCCTTCGAGACGATGCCACCTTCCTGGCCCGGGGTCTGCTTCTGATGCTTGCGCACCACATTGACGCCCTGGACGAGAGCACGATTGTCTTCCGGGTAGACGCGCAGCACTTCGCCGACCTTGCCCTTGTCACGGCCGGCACGGACGACGACCTTGTCGCCCTTGCGGATCTTAAGTTTCAACGCCATCAAAGCACCTCCGGTGCCAGCGAAATGATCTTCATCTGATTCTTGGCGCGCAGCTCGCGCGGCACCGGTCCGAAGATACGGGTGCCGACCGGCTCACCCTGAGCGTTGATCAACACCGCGGCATTGCGGTCGAAACGGATGACCGAACCATCGGCGCGACGGATGTCCTTGGCGGTACGAACGACGATCGCCTTCATCACGTTGCCCTTCTTCACGCGCCCGCGCGGAATGGCATCCTTGACGGAAACGACGATCACGTCGCCGACATAGGCGTATTTCCGCTTCGAGCCGCCGAGCACCTTGATGCACTGGACGCGCTTGGCGCCGGAATTGTCGGCGACATCGAGATTTGTTTCTTGCTGGATCATGGCTTCACCTGTCTTCTCCGGCCGGGGCGGACCCTGGCCTAAATTTCCCTATCGATCCAAACTCAACCTTTGGCCTCAGCCGTCTTCTCAACCAGAAGCCAACGCTTCTGCTTGGACAGCGGCTTGGTCTCTTCGATCCACACGACATCGCCGATCTTGGCGGTGTTCTTCTCGTCATGTGCATGGTACTTCTTGCTCAGGCGCACGGTCTTTTTCAGAACCGGATGGGTCAGACGCCGCTCGACCTTGACCACGATGGTCTTGTCGTTCTTGTCGC
The DNA here is from genome assembly GCA_005502925.1 of Rhizobiales bacterium Y(2018). Taxonomy (GTDB): domain Bacteria; phylum Pseudomonadota; class Alphaproteobacteria; order Rhizobiales; family Aestuariivirgaceae; genus Taklimakanibacter. The sequence goes on from SCPD01000011.1 coordinate 206,649, forward strand.
TCACCACAACGCCTTCAAGGACGCGTTTCGGCATCTATCTTCTCCGTTACTTCGCCGCGCTCAGGGCGCGCTGCTGCTGCGACGTCTTGATCCGCGCGATATCGCGACGGATCTGACGGACGCGGGCGGTGTTCTCGATCTGGCCCGTAGCTTTCTGGAAGCGCAGGTTGAACTGCTCCTTCTTCAGCTTGATCAGCTCGTCCTTGAGCTGGTCCGGGGTCATTTGCTTTACATCAGTGGCTTTCATCGGCCCTACTCCGTCACTCGCCAAGCCGCGCCACGAAGCGCGTCTTGATAGGAAGCTTGGCCGCCGCGAGCGACAGCGCTTCTTCCGCAATCTGACGGCTCACGCCGTCGACCTCGAACAGGACCCGGCCCGGCTTGACCCGGCAGGCCCAGTATTCCGTCGAACCCTTGCCGGAACCCATGCGCACTTCGGCCGGCTTCTTGGAGACCGGCACGTCCGGGAAGACGCGGATCCACACGCGCCCGGCGCGCTTCATGCCGCGCGTCAGCGCCCGGCGGGCCGCTTCGATCTGGCGCGCAGTGAGCCGATCCGGCTCCTGGGCCTTGAGGCCGAAGGCGCCGAAATCCAGATTGGCGCAGCTCGTCGCCTTGCCATGGATACGGCCCTTATGGGCCTTGCGGAATTTTGTACGTTTCGGTTGCAGCATGGTTTGTTACCTTAACATCAAGCCGCTTCGCGCTCGCGGCGCGGGCGTTGGCCAGCACCCTCTTGGCTCTCCGCATTGCGCTTGTCCTGCGCCATGGGATCGTGCTCGAGGATCTCGCCCTTGAAAATCCACACCTTGACACCGTTGGTGCCATAGGCGGTGATGGCGGTCGCGGTGCCGTAGTCGACATCGGCGCGCAGCGTATGCAGCGGCACGCGGCCTTCACGGTACCACTCGGTGCGCGCGATCTCGGCGCCGCCGAGGCGGCCGGCGCAGGTGATCTTGATGCCTTCCGCGCCCATGCGCTGCGCCGACTGAACGGCGCGCTTCATGGCCCGGCGGAACGCCACGCGGCGCTCGAGCTGCTGGGCGATATTCTCGGCCACCAGCGTCGCATCGGTCTCGGGCTTGCGCACTTCGACGATGTTGAGGTGCACTTCCGAGCCGGTCATCTCGGCGACCTTCTTGCGCAGCTTCTCGATGTCGGCGCCCTTCTTGCCGATCACCACGCCCGGACGCGCCGAGAAAATGGTGACGCGGCACTTCTTGTGCGGACGCTCGATCAGCACCTTGGAGACGCCAGCCTGCTTGAGCTGCTCCTTCAGGTAGCTGCGGATCTTCATGTCTTCATGAAGCAGCTTGCCGTATTCGGCGCCCTTGGCGAACCAGCGCGAATCCCAGGTACGGTTGATACCGAGCCGGAAGCCGATCGGATTGACTTTCTGACCCATTACGCGGCCTCCTTCACTTCACGCACGACAATCGTCAGCTGGCTGAAGAATTTGTGGATGTGACCGACGCGACCGCGCGCACGCGGCGTCCAGCGCTTCATCACCAGGTTCTTGCCGACATGGGCCTCGGCGACGATCAGCTGATTGATGTCGAGGTCATGGTTGTTCTCGGCATTGGCGATCGCCGATTCGAGCGTCTTCTTGATCGTGCCGGCGATACGACGGCGCGAGAAGGTGAGCTCGGCAAGCGCCTTGTCGACCTTCATGCCGCGGATCGATGCGGCGACGTCGTTGAGCTTGCGCGGCGACACTCGGATCGAGCAGGTCACGCAGCGCGCCTCGTTCTCGGCGAGAGACCGCTTTCTAGCTTTCTTGCTCATTTCCTCGCATCCTTGCCTGCCGGCGCCGCCTTCTTGTCGGAGACGCTATGGCCGTGGAAAACGCGCGTCGGCGCGAATTCGCCGAGCTTGTGACCGACCATGTCTTCCGACACCAGGACGGGCACGAACTTGTTGCCGTTATGGACCTGGAATGTCAGGCCCACGAACTGCGGCAGAATGGTCGAACGACGGCTCCAGGTCTTGACCGGAGTGTTGCGGCCGCTCGAGCGCGCCGCATCCGCCTTCTTCAAGAGATACCCGTCGATGAACGGGCCTTTCCATAGCGAGCGTGACACCGGACTACCTCTTAAGCTTTCTTGGCATGACGGCTGCGCAGGATGAGCTTCTGCGTCGCCTTGTTATTACGGGTCTTCTTGCCCTTGGTCGGCTTGCCCCAGGGCGTCGCCCAGTGCTTACCGCCATTGGTACGACCGCCGTTCGGATGGTCGACCGGGTTGCGGGCGATGCCGCGCGAAACCGGACGCTCGCCCTTCCAGCGGGCGCGGCCGGCCTTGCCGACGATCTCGTTGACGTGATCGGGGTTGGAAACCGCACCGACGGTCGCCTTGCACTCGGCGCGCACCATGCGGGTTTCACCCGACTTGAGCTTCAGGAGCGCATAGCCCTGGTCGCGGCCGGCGAGCATCGCATAGGTGCCGGCGGCACGGGCGAGCTGGCCGCCCTTGCCGGGCTTCGTCTCGATATTGTGGATGATCGTGCCGACCGGCATCGCCGAGAGCGGCATGGTGTTGCCGGGCTTCACGTCGGCGGACGTGCCGGACATCACCGTGTCACCGACCGCCAGACGCTGCGGCGCCAGGATATAGGACTGCTCGCCATCGGCATACTTGATCAGCGCGATATAGGCCGTGCGGTTCGGATCATATTCGAGGCGCTCGACCGTCGCCGCGACATCGATCTTGCTGCGCTGGAAGTCGACCAGGCGATAGGCCTGCTTATGGCCGCCACCCTTGCGGCGCGACGTGATCCGGCCCGAATTGCCGCGGCCGCCGCTCTTGGTCAGGCCTTCGGTCAGCATCTTGACCGGCTTGCCCTTCCACAGGTGGCTGCGGTCGACCATGACCTTATGGCGCTGGCCGGCGCTGGTCGGATTATATGTTTTGAGTGCCATGTTTCAGCAATCCTTGAACCTTAGAGACCCGTCGTCACATCGAGCTTCTGGCCGTCGGCCAGTGTCACGAAGGCTTTCTTCACGTCGCTGAGACGCGCCGCTTTGCCCTTGAAATTCTTGAGCTTGCCCTTGCGCACCAGCGTATTCACGGCCTTGACCTTGACGCCGAACAGACCTTCGACGGCTGCCTTGATCTGCGGCTTGGTCGCGGTCGAGGCGACATTGAAAACAACCTGGTTCTTCTCCGAGACCAGCGTGCCCTTTTCAGTGATCGCCGGGCCGCGGATGACGTCGAAATAATGTTCTTTGCTCATTTGAACCGCGCCTCCAGCGCTTCAACGGCCGCCCTGGTCAGGACCAGCTTCTTGTGGCGGAGAACGTCATACACATTGATGCCCTGAACCGGCAGGACGTCGATATGCGGGATGTTGCGCGCCGCCGCGGCAAAGCCCTTGTTCACTTCGGCGCCGTCGATGATCAGCGCGTTGTCGAGGCCGAGCTTTACGAATGCCGCCTTCAGCGCCTTGGTCTTGGCTTCCGCGACTTCCGTCTTGTCGAGAATGATGAGCTCGGACGACTTCACCTTGGCCGAGAGCGCATGGCGAAGACCGAGAGCGCGGACCTTCTTCGGCAGATCGGTTTCATGGCTGCGTGAGCGCGGGCCGAAGGCCTTGCCGCCGCCGACGAAGATGCCCGACCGGCGCGAACCGTGACGGGCGCCACCGGAGCCCTTCTGGTTGCCGTACTTCTTGCCGGTGCGATTGATCTCGCCACGGGTCTTGGCCTGATGCGTGCCGGCCTGGCGCTTGTTGAGCTGCCACTGGACAACGCGGTGCAGGATGTCGGCGCGCGGCTCGAGACCGAAAATGTGGTCCGCGAGATCGACCGATCCGGCCGTCTTGGCCTCGATGGTTTGGATGTCGGCTTTCATGACTGGCATCCTTATTCCTTGGCCGCGGATTCAACCGCGGGAGCCTGTTGGACCGGAGCCTTGAACGCACCGGGCTTAGGCGCCTGCTGCGGCAGCTTGCGCTTGATCGCGTCGCGCACCGAAACCCAGCCGCCCTTGACGCCCGGCACGGAGCCGCGAACCATGATCAGGCCGCGATCCTTGTCGGTCTTGACGACCTCGATGTTCTGCGTCGTCACACGCTCGGCGCCGAGATGGCCAGGCATCTTCTTGTTCTTGAAGACCTTGCCCGGATCCTGGCGGTTGCCGGTGGAACCGATGGAACGGTGGCTGACCGACACGCCGTGAGTGGCGCGCAAGCCGGCAAAGTTCCAGCGCTTCATACCGCCGGCAAAGCCCTTGCCCATCGACGTGCCCGTCACATCGACGAACTGGCCGGGGACGAAGTGGTCGACGGTGATTTCAGCACCCACCGCAATCACATTGTCGGGGCTGACACGAAATTCCTGCACTTTGCGCTTCGGTTCGACTTTCTGCGCGGCGAAGTGACCGCGTTGAGCCGCCGTGAGGCGCTTGATCTTGGGCGTGCCCACGCCGAGCTGCAGGGCGCTATAGCCATGCTTCTCAGGTGTCTTGTGAGCCACAACTTGACAATTATCCACCTTCAGCACGGTGACCGGCACAACCGTGCCTTCATCCGTGTAAATGCGGGTCATGCCCAATTTCTGTGCGATGAGGCCAGAACGCATCGCTTCACTCCTAATAAGCTCGATCAGAGCTTGATCTCGACATCAACGCCCGCCGCCAGGTCGAGCTTCATAAGCGCATCGACCGTCTGCGGATTCCAATCAACGATATCCAGAAGACGCCGGTGCGTCCGCATTTCGAACTGCTCACGGCTCTTCTTGTCGACATGCGGCGAGCGGTTCACCGTGAAACGCTCGATACGGGTCGGCAGCGGCACGGGCCCGCGCACCTGCGCGCCCGTACGTTTCGCCGTGTTCACGATCTCGCGCGTCGACGTATCGAGGATACGATGGTCGAACGCTTTGAGACGGATGCGGATGTTGTTCGTTTGCATCTTCTCTTACTCTACGATTTTGGCGACGACGCCGGCGCCGACGGTACGGCCGCCTTCACGGATGGCGAAGCGCAGCTTCTCCTCCATGGCGATCGGCGTGATCAGCTCGACATCAACCGTGACATTGTCGCCGGGCATCACCATCTCGGTGCCTTCCGGCAGCGTCACAACACCCGTCACGTCCGTCGTGCGGAAGTAGAACTGCGGACGATAGTTGGTGAAGAACGGCGTGTGACGGCCACCCTCCTCCTTCGTCAGGATGTAGGCTTCTGCCTTGAACTTCTTGTGCGGCGTGATCGAACCCGGCTTGGCCAGAACCTGGCCACGCTCGACGCCCGTGCGGTCGATACCGCGCAGCAGCGCGCCGACATTGTCGCCAGCCTCGCCCTGGTCGAGCAGCTTGCGGAACATCTCGACGCCGGTCACCGTCGTCTTCGTCGTCGGACGCAGACCGATGATCTCGACTTCTTCGCCGACCTTCACGATGCCACGCTCGATACGACCCGTCACAACCGTACCGCGGCCCGAGATCGAGAACACGTCTTCGATCGGCATCAGGAACGGCTGGTCCTTCGGACGCTCAGGCTGCGGGATGTAGGCATCAACCGCTTCCATCAGCTTCAGGATCGC
>SCPD01000012.1 GCA_005502925.1 Rhizobiales bacterium Y(2018)
GATCGGGTGTGGGAACGGTAGCCATAATGGAACAACGTCCGTGCCTTGACGTGGTTCCGCGCTCATTCGGCCGGCTTGCGCTTGACGCGGCGCGAGACTTGGATTTAACTCTCCACAGAGGGCGATGTTGCGCAGAAAGCGCGTGCGAAATGCACGAGCGCGCTTCACAGGAAGCGCCGGCGCGTCGCTCGGTCATCAGACAATGAGCCGAAACGGAATGCGCCGCGATGCCATTCAGGGTGATCACATGCGACCCAAATCGACCAAGGCAAAAAAGAGCAGCAAGCCCAAATCGAGGCGTCGGACGGAAGCGTCCAGGGGACCCGTGACGAATACCGGCTTGCGCGGTTTCGCTATCGACGTTTCGGAAAAATCCGGCCAGAAGGCTCTGGCGCGCGTCGAAGCAGCGCCCGGCGGCGCCAGATCGGTGGCGTCGACTCTCGGCGTCGATCTGAAGAAGCTCGATCCCGAGACGGCGGCCAGGACTCATCTCGACCAGGCGCTGGCGAGCAACGAGCTCGAGGCATTTTCGCGTCCGCGGACCGAAAGTGCGGACAGCGAATTCAAGAGCCTTGGCACCGAAGCGATGCCGCTCACCGGTACGGTCATGGTGAAATTCTGCCAGAGATTTCATAAGATCCCGGTCTATGGATCGCTGGTGACGGTCGAACTCGACAAGGACAACGGCCTGCTTGGGATCAATTCAACGATGGGCTCCCCGAGCGGGGTCAGTCATGTCGCGAAGGTATCACCCGCCAAGGCCCTGGCGGTGGCGGCGAAAGCGGCCGGCGCCAAGGCGAGCTCCCTGGAGCAGACGCCGCGCCTCTATTATTACTTCGACCAGAACGCCAGCAAATGGCGACTGGCTTACATCATCGAGAATGTCACGGTGAAGCGGCCGCGCGCCAGCGAGGTCGGCCACAGCGATGCGGCGCTCAAGGACTACGTCGTCGACGCGCAGACGGGTAAGCTCCTCGCCGAGTTGCCGCGGATCGCGACAATGGCCCGCAAGGTCGACCAGGCGCGGGACAGTAATGACAAGGTCAGGCAGATCGTGGTCGAAGCGGCCAGCGGCAAGCGGTCGATGCGCGATCTCGACCTCAATGTCACGACCTATGGGTTCGACTTCAAGGACCCGAGCCGGCAGTCGGCGCTGTTGCCCGGCGCGCTCTACACCAACCCGCCCAATCCGTGGCCGTCAGAAGCGGTCGATGCCCATGCCAATGGCGCGGAAGTCGCCCGCTTCCTGCGCGACGTCGTCAAGCGCAGCAATATCGACGGGCGTGGCGGCGAGATGATCTCGACGGTGAATTGCTGGGATCGCGGCGATGGGGTGACGCCGGCACGTGAATGGAAGAACGCCTATTGGAACGGCGACCAGATGGTCTATGGGCAGATCAAGTTCCCCAATCAGACCTTCTATTCGGTGGCGGCGATGCTCGACGTCGTCGGCCATGAGATGTTCCACGGCGTCACCGACTATACGTCGCGCCTGGAATACCGCACGCAGCCGGGCGCCTTGAACGAATCCTATTCTGACATCTTCGGCGTGATCATTGCCAATTTCGCCAAGCCGATCGGCAGATGGTCGTGGCAGATCGGTGTCGGCTTCGAAGGCCCCGGCAAGGCCCTGCGCGACCTGGCCGATCCGACACGGCACGACCAGCCCAAGCATATGCGCGACTTCCGCACCGCCACGCCGCCTTATACCTATGAACGCAACGACTATGGCTGGGTGCATGACAATAGCGGCATCCATAATTTCGCCGCTTACAAGATCATGACGGCGAAAGCGGCCGGCCGCTATGTGTTCAGCAAGAACGATATCGCCGGCATGTTCTTTCTCGCGCTGACGACACAGCTTTCTCGCACGTCCAATTTCGCGGACAGCCGTCGTGGCGTCATTCAGGCGGCGCGTTCGCTGTTCCGCAGCCAGAGTGCCGCGGTGCTGGCGCGGAAGATCAAGGCAATCGAGGATGGCTTCGCTGCGGCGGGGATCACGTGACGACGATGTGACTTGTCTGCGAAGACGCACGCAACCGCGGATTGATCGCCGGAAACTGCCGCTCCGACCGTCTTGCCTTTGATGGCCATGGCCAATATGGGTTAGGGCATTCCAGGCGCCGCGGGAGGTTCAATGCATTCGAGAATTGTCGGGCTGATTTCCGCAACGATTGTTGCAAGTTTATCATCTGCATCCGTTCTGGCGCTGGATGACGGCCGCCTCAAGGGACAGTTGATGAAACTCGATCCGCAGACCCGGCTCGAGCAGACCTGCGATGCCGAGGTCCTGCTGCGCATCAATCGGGATCGCGCCTCCTTCAATGTCGAGAAGGTCGTCGCCTATACGTTCGATGAGCCGGTCGTCGGAGAGAACTCGATAGCCGCGCATGGCGCGGCGTTCCGCAGCGGCGGCAACTGGTATCATCTTTCTTATGACTGCGTGACGGGCCCGCGCCATCTCGATGCGCATGAGCTGCATTACGAAATCGGCGCCAAGATCCCGAAAGGCGACTGGGCGAAATACGATCTTTATGATTGAGGCTTAGAGCGCCGGGAGTTCTCATAGAATCGCGCCGGCGCTCTATCTCTTTGATTGCGCATCGGGTTATCCGAAAACCGCTTCGCACTTTTCGGCCCGATGCTCTAGACCACGATCAATTCAGGACGCCGGTCGCCTCGACATAGCGCGCGAAAGCTTCGATCTCGCCCTCGAGCGGCTCGCGGCCGGTGAAGCTGCGCAGATAGGCCGGCACCAGCGATAGCCGGTGGGCCGCGGGCTCGACGATCTCAAGCGAATAATAGCCGATCTGCATGAAATAGAGGACACGGGCCCGGACGAAGGCGTCTTCCTGGCTGTAGCCATAACGGGCGAACATGTCGCCTATGGCCAGGACGCGCTCATTATCGGCGGCATCGATGATCTCGTGCACGAAGGTCGAGCTTCTCGCCCAGGTACGGATGGCGAAATCGAGTCGCGGATTGAACAGATTCGTGTCCACCCAGCATTCGAAGACATTGAGCACGGCCTGCGTGATCGTGGGGGCCGGGCGCTTGGCGCGCTCGATGATGAAGCGGGTGTTCTTGTTGCGCCAGTATTCCAGCAGCTGGTCGAGAAGATCCTGGCGGCTTTCGAAATACCAATAGAAGCTCGAGCGCGACACGCCGAGCTTCTGACCAAGCGCCAGGATACGCACGCCCTCCACGCCGTCGGAAATGAGGGTTTCGAGGGCGAGATCGAGCCAGTCCTCGCGGGTGACCTTGATATTGCCGGCCGGGCCCGAGCGCGGCGCTTCCGGTTTCGTCATGCTGCGGTGAGTTTGCCTGGCCATTCGCTCCTACGCCACAATCGCCTGTTCAAGCCATTTCCAGAGATAGGGCGCCAAAGCGCGGTCGACATGTAATCGCAGGCGGTCGGCATGGCCGTGACGGTAGCACAAAACATTGGCGCCGGCGAAGAGGAGGGCGGCGCTGGCGGTCTCACCCGCGGGATCGAGCGTCGTCGCACGCGCGAACAGGGAGGACATGTCCGGTCCTTCGATTTCGATCATATGCAGGCCGGCATCGAAGGTGCTGACGGCAAATCCCGACGCGCGCCAGCCCGGCTCGATGCCGAAGGGTGTTTCCGATACCGCCAGAATGCGGTCACGGGCGACGCGTAAGGCATAACGTTCGCCCTGCGCGACGGAGAGGGCGCCGACTGCGGCTGCGTCCATATCTGTCCGCCTGGACCAGGCGGCGAGGTCGCCGCTCACCAGATATTGAGTGAAGCCGGTCAGCGAGCGGATCACGAGGCCCGGCGTTTGCAAGGTGGCGGTCCGCCAGTCGGGTGCGGGCGACCATTTTTCGGCGAGATTACGCATTGAACCGTGCTCCCGAAGGATCGAAGGCGCAGGGCGCGGTGATCGTGGCGCGCCGCTTCTGCCCCAGATGCTGCATGTCGATCGTCTCGCCTTGGCGGGCGGCGCCCCGCTCGATGAGACCGAGCGCGATGGGGCGCTCCAAGACCGGGCTCAGATAGCTCGAGGTCACGAAGCCCTGGCTGCGGAGCTTGGGGCCGTCCTGCAGGATTCCGTGAGCGCCGGGGGCCAGCGGTGGCTCGTCTTCCCGGACGGCAAGGCCGACGAGCTGGAGGCGATTGGGGGCTTGAGCGACCTCGGTGAAAAGCGAGCGGCGGCCGACATAGTCGGTCTGCCGTTTGGCGCGCGGGCCATCGACGCCCAGATCCTGCGGCATGGTGGTGCCGTCGGTGTCCTTGCCGATGACGATGTAGCCTTTTTCGGCACGCAGGATCATCAAGGCCTCGAGGCCGAGCGTCACTGCGTCGAAGGCCTTGCCGGCCTGCCGCAGGCTCCGCCACAGCGTTTCGGCCCGGTCGGCGCGGATCGACAATTCATAGCTGCGGTCGCCGGTGAAGCTGACGCGCGCGACGCGCAAGAGATCGCCGGCGAAACGGCCTTCGCCGATCGCCATATGCGGAAGATCGGCATCGTCGAGCGAGAGGCCGAGATCGAGCGTCGCGAGAAGCTGCTTCGAAGCAGGCCCTGAGACGGTCAGGGTCGCCATCTCGGAAGTGGCGTTGTGGATATAGACCGCGTCGCGCCCGAAACGGTCCTGCCGCCATTCCTCGAGACGCGCATGGACCGCGGCGACATGCGAGGTCGAGCAGGAGACGATGAAGCGATGCTCATCGAGGCGGACGAGAATGCCGTCATCGAAGACGACACCGTTTTCCGACAGCATGAAGCCATAGCGGCAGCGGCCGGGTTTCAAGGTCGACATGGTGTTGTAATAGATGAAGTCGACGAAGGCGGCAGCCTGAGGTCCGATCACTTCGATCTTGCCCAGCGTCGAGCCGTCGAAAAGGGCGACCGACTGGCGGGCGCGCCGCGCCTCGTCCTGGATGGCGCGCTCGGCGTCGGCGCCGCCATAAAATGCCGGGCGCAGCCAGCCGCCATATTCCTGGAATACCGCCCCTTGAGCGCGGTGCAGGTTCTCGAGCGGCAGCCGGCGCACCGGCGCCATCAGCTCGCCGCTGCGGGGACCTGCGAAGCTCGTCAAGGGAACCGGCGTGAAAGGCGGGCGATAGGTAGTGGTGCCGGTCTCGGCGATCGAACGGCCCGAGACGCCGGCCAGCAAAGCGAGGCCCAAGAGATTCGAGGTCTTGCCCTGATCGGTCGCCATGCCGAGCGTGGTGTAACGCTTGAGATGCTCGACCGAGACGAAGTTCTCGCGCGCCGCGAGCTCGACATCCTTGGCGGTCACATCGCTCTGATAGTCGATCCAGATACGGCCCTTGGCGCCGGCAATCGGCCATGCCGGAACGACGCCGCCCGATGCCTCGCGACCGGTGCTGATGGGAGGAGGCGACGACGTCGCGCGTGCCACATCGGCGAAGACCTCGGACAGCGAGACCGCGCCATTGGCGGCGCCCGCGACCGCTATTCCCTCCACCGGATCGCCCGGCAGGAAGACGGCGCGTTTCTCGCTCCAGGCGAGCTTGCCGCGCGCCTGGCCGAAGAGATGAAGGGTCGGCGTCCAGCCGCCGGAAACGAGCACGCTGTCCACGGTGAGTTTTGTGCCGTCATCGAGCGTCACGCTTTCGACGCGTGACTTGCCTTGCGCTGAAGCGATCATCCGTCCGGGCAGAATCGTGACGCCCTTCGGCGCGGAAGGAAGGTCATGCTGGCGCATATCGATCAAGGTGACCGTGGCGCCGGCATCGGTGAGCGCTTCCGCCACTTCATAGGCGCTGTCATTATTGGTGGCGATGACAATGCGGCGGCCGACGCGCACGGCATAACAACGCAAATAAACGAGTGCCGCGTCGGCCGACATGATGCCCGGCAGGTCGTTGTCGGCGAAAGGCAAGGGTCGCTCGAGAGCGCCGGTGGCGAGAATGATCCGTCGCGGCCTGACCCGCCACAGCGTGTCGGGCCGACCGTCCTGATGGCGCTGGTTCAGGGCCACCAGATTATGGTCATAGATGCCGAAGGCGGTCGTGGCGGGGAGGAACAGATGGCCAGCGCCGGTGAGCGCCGACAGGCTTTCGGTGATCCATTGGGCCGATGGCTTGCCGTCTATCCCGCCGTCGCGGTGGCGGAGCGAGCCGCCGGGTACCATCCGCTCATCGACCAGGAGCACCGACTTGCCGTCATGCGCTGCGATGCGCGCGGCTGTAAGGCCCGCGGGGCCGGCGCCGACGACCAGCACATCGCAATGATGGTTGATCTGGTCGGCCGCTTCAGGCGCGGTCCAGGCGGGATCGACCTTGCCGAGGCCCGCCATGGCGCGGATGCGCGGCTCGAAGCGATGCCAGTCCGGCCACATGAAGGTCTTGTAGTAGAAGGCGGCCGGGATGAAGCGCGCGAAACGATCGAGAAAGGCGCTGCGGTCGTGTGCGGCGTCGGGCGAGGCGTTGACGCTCAGCGCGACGAGCCCTTGCCGGGCAAGCTCTGTCGTGGCGCGCATATTGGGGCCACGGCCGGCTATATCGACGAGGGCATTCGGTTCTTCGACGCCCGAGCCCCAGACCCCGCGCGGCCGGTGATATTTGAAGCTGCGGCCGACAACCGCGACGTCGTTGGCGAGGAGCGCCGCAGCGATCGTGTCGCCGACAAAGGCCTCGACCTTGCGGCCATCGAAGCTGAAGGTGAGGGGGCGGGCGCGGTCGATGGCGCTGCCGCCGGTATTGAGGCGCTCGGCGCTCATTCGGATTTCTCTGCGCCGCCGAGTGGGTGTGACGCCGCGACTTTGTGGCCGACGCTGTCGCGCTCCATGATGAAGAACTCGCCGCAGGTCATATGGACCCAGACCTCGCTTGTGGCGCCTTTCGGGTTGGCGCGCATATAGAGATAGCGGGCCCAGCGCTCAGCCGGCACATCGGCGCCGTCGGGGCGTGTATTGCCGGCCTCGCCGCCAAAATGGAATTCGCTTTCATCGCGCGGGCCACAAAAGGGACAAGTGAAGATCTGCATTGTCTATTCAAACCCTAATGTGCGATGCCCGAACCCGCCGCCTCGTCGATGAGCCGGCCGGTAACGAAACGGTCGAGATCGAAGGGACGGCTGATATCATTGTGCTTGCCGGTGGCGAGCAGATGCGCCAGCAGCGTGCCGCCCGCCGGTATCGCCTTGAAGCCGCCGGTGCCCCAGCCGCAATTGAGGAATAGGCCGGGCAAGGGCGATTCACCGATGATGGGCGAGGAGTCGGGCACCACATCGACGATGCCGGCCCATTGCCGCATCAGCTTGAGCTGGCCGAAGGCGGGGAACATTTCAAGGAGCCCTGAAATCACACCCTCGAGCGTCGGCAGATTACCGCGCTGGCCGTAAGAGGGGATGCGGTCGAGCGCACCGCCGATGACCATCTCACCCTTGTCGGACTGGCTGACATAAACGCCGGTGCCGGGCGACAGCACGACCGTGTCTAGGATCGGCTTCACCGGCTCCGACACGCAAGCCTGCAAGGCGTAGGAGTTGATCGGCAAATGAAAGCCGGCCTTGGCGGCGAGCACCGAGGAATGTCCGGCGACCGCCATGCCGATGCGCTCAGCCCGCATCTCGCCGCGGGTGGTCACGACACCGCGGCAGCGCCCGTCGGCGATGATGAAATCGGTGACTTCGCAATTCTGGATGATGTCGACGCCAAGCCCGCTCGCGGCACGCGCATAACCCCAGGCGACAGCGTCATGACGCGCCGTGCCGGCCCGGCCTTGCCAGACGCCGCCGAAGACCGGATAGCGCGCTTGGGCGGAGAAATTGTAGATCGGCGCCACCCGGCGCACATCGTCAACCGAATAAAGCTCGGCATCGATGCCGCTGATCTGCATGGCATTGACGGTGCGGGCGGCGATCTCCATCTCGATGGCGCTATGGCAAAGCGAGATCATGCCGCGCTGCGAGAGCATCACGTTGTAGTTCAGGTCCTGACCCAGGCCTTCATAGAGCCGATGCGCCAGGCCATAGAGCGCGACGCTTTCAGGGTAATAGTAGTTGGAGCGCACGACGGTGGTGTTGCGGCCGGTATTGCCGCCGCCGATCCAGCCCTTTTCCAGCACCGCGACATTGGTGACGCCATGGGTCTTGGCGAGATAATAGGCGGTGGCGAGACCGTGGCCGCCGCCGCCGATGATGATCGCGTCATAGGATTTCCTAGGGGAGGGCGAGCGCCAGGCGGGCTCCCAGCCCGTCTGGCCGGCGAGCCCTTCCTTGAACAGCGAGAAAGCGGAATAGCGGCGTGTCATGTTTGGCCGCTATAGCCGGGCCGTGTCATGAAAGACAAGGTGGTCATGCCCGCATCTTCCTTCCGTCCGGATCATAAGGGGAGGTGGGAATGATCCGTGCGGCCCGCTCGACGCCGACGATATGCGTGGAAAGCTCGGTACCGGCTTCGGCGACATCGCGATCGACGAGCGCCAGAGCGAGGCTCTTGCCGATCGTGTGGCCGAAGCCGCCAGATGTAATGAAGCCGACCCGCCGGCCCTGGTGCCAGACCGGCTCATAGCCGCCGGCATCGGCATCCACGGCATCGATCGCGAGCGTGACGAGGGTTCGCCGCGGCCCGCCATCTTCCTTCTCCTTCAGCGCGGCGGCGCGGCCGGTGAAGTCGCCCTTGTCGAAAGCGATCCAGCGGTCCATGCCGGTTTCGGCGGCGGTGTAGCCTTGGGTGAATTCGCGCGACCAGATGCCGAAGCTCTTTTCGAGCCGGAGCGCATTGACGGCGCCAAAGCCATATTCGACGAGGCCCAGGTCGCGGCCGGCGTCGAGCAACGTCCGCCTGAGCGTCGCGTGCTCATTCGCCCGGCAGTTGATCTCATAACCCAACTCACCCACGACCGAGAGGCGGCCGACCTTGGCGCGGATGAGCCCGACATCGAGGGTGCGGCAGGCAAGGAAGCCGAAGGATTTGTGCGACACGTCCGCCTGCGTCACGCGTTCGAGCATCTGGCGCGCGGCGGGCCCGGCCAGCGAGAAGCCGACGACGTCGTCAGAGATGTCGCGCACCGCGACATCGGCCGGCAGATGCCGCTCGAACCAGCGCATATGCCATTGCCGGAGATAGTAGGAGCCCATGATCCACCAGGTGCCGTCGCCCCAGTTGAAAAGAGTGAGATCGCCCTTGAGCTTGCCGTTGTCGCCGAGCATCGGTGCCAGCCTGGCGCGGCCGGGCTTGGGCAATGCGCAGGCGACGAGACGGTCGAGCCAGCGCTCGGCGCCTTTGCCGGTCACCTCGTAGCGCGAGAAGGCGCTGATATCGAGGAGGCCCACGCCCGAACGCACCTTGCGGCATTCCTCGCCGACGATGGCGAAGGCTGTGGAACGTTTGAGCGTCGGCGGTTCCTCAAAGGCTTTCGGCGCGAAATAGAGCGGCACCTCGATGCCCCAGGAATTGCCCCAGCGAGCGCCGGCTTCGGTCATCGCATCGTAAGCGCCGGCGGTCTTGAGCGGGCGTCCCGCCGGCAGTTGCTCGTTGGGATAGCTCATGACGAAGCGGCGGGAATAGAACTGGCCGGTGGTCTGGCGGATATATTCGCGGTTCGAGGCGAAGTCGCCATAACGGGCGATGTCCATGCCGTAGACGTCAGCTTCGGGCTCGCCATGGATCATCCATTCGGCGAGCGATTTTCCCACGCCGCCGCCTTGCAGGAAACCCGCCATGACACCACAGGCGACCCAGTAATTGGGCACGCCGCGCACCGGCCCGACCAGCGGATTGCCGTCGGGCGAGAAGGTGAAGGCGCCATTCACCCAGCGCTTGATGCCGGCTGTCTCGAGACACGGATATCGGCTGAAGCCGAGAGCCAGCTCGTCGGCGATGCGGTCCTTGTCTTCCTGGATCAGCTCGATGCCATAATCCCACGGCGCACCGTCCATATTCCAATGCTTGTGATTGACCTCATAGATGCCGAGCAGCATGCCCTTCTGCTCCTGGCGCATATAGGTGAAGCCCTCGAGATCGGCGATCATCGGCAGCTCCTTGGTGAGCGCCTTGATCTCGGGGAGGGCTTCGGTGACGAGATAGTGATGCTCCATCGGCGAGACCGGCAAGTCGATGCCCGCCATGCGCCCGACCTTCTTGGCCCAGAGGCCACCGGCATTGACGACATGCTCCGCCGTGATCGTGCCTTTCTCCGTCACGACATCCCACTGGCCGTCGGGGCGGGATCCGAGCTCCAGCACGCGATTGTGTTCGATCACTTCGGCGCCGCGCCGCTTCGCCGCCTTGGCATAGGCATGGACGGTGCCGGATGGGTCGATATGACCCTCGCGGTCGGCATACAGGCCGCCGATGATGCCGTCGGTGTTAAGGATGGGGCAGAGCTCGCGGATCTCATCGACGCCGACGAGACGCGCATCCTCGATGCCTATGGTCTGGAAGGTGCGGTAGGCGGCCTTCAGCCATTCCCAGCGCTCCGGCGCCGAGGCGATGGCGATTCCGCCCGTCATATGCATGCCGATATCCTGCCCCGATTCCTTCTCGATCTCGGAGAGGAGATCGATCGTATAGGCCTGGAGCGCCGCAATATTGGGATCGGAGTTGAGCGCGTGAAAGCCGCCGGCGGCGTGCCAGCTCGAACCCGCCGTCAGCACGTCGCGCTCGATCAGCACGATGTCGGTCCAGCCGAATTTCGCCAGATGATAGAGGACCGAGGCCCCGACCACGCCGCCGCCGATCACCACTGCCCGATAATGCGATTTCATGCCGTTCTCCTTCACCAGAAGGTCAAAATAAACTAATGTACATATATGTCCAGCAACCTTCTTCGCACTTGCAATATGCGATACAGGGCCGCCGGTACTTAATGTACATTCTTGTCTAGTTCTGATTGTTGAGTTAGCCTTGGCTTAGCCACCGGTCGGCAAGACCGCAAAACAAAGGGAGTGAATGATGAGTGACGTCGCCGATGACATGCCAGCAGCTTCGCTCAATCGCCGGGATCTTCTGCGCACCGGCAGCCTGCTTGGTCTTACTCTGCCCTTCGCCGGCGCCCTGACGGGGCTTGGCGCCACGCCAGCGGCAGCGGCTGCCGCCGGCCAGCTGGTGATCGGCGTCACCCAGGAGGCGGTGAATTTCAACCCGCTCCTTTATGTCAATACCGGCGTCGAAACCTCGGTCGAATACATCGTCTTCGACGCGTTGTGGAAGTTTGATCCCGCCGGCAAGCTCATCGCCAATCTCGCCGCCGAGATCCCCTCAGCGGAGAATGGCGGCATTTCGGCCGACGGCCTCACGTGGACGATCAAGCTCAGGCAAGGCGTCAAATGGCATGACGGCAAGCCCTTCACCTCCGCCGACGTGGTCTTCACGCTCGACGTGCTGCGCGATCCGAAGGTGGTGGTGCGCAGCCGCAACGGCCATGACCATGCCGAAAGCTACGAAGCGGTCGATGACCATACCGTGCGTATCAAGCTCAAGGAGAGCTACGCGCCTTATATCGTGTCGTGGCAGAAGACCAGCATCATCCCCAAGCACATCTTGAGCGGCATCGACATCAACACGGCACCCTTCAACACTTCGCCCATCGGCACCGGGCCCTTCAAGTTCAAGAACCGGGTGGCCGGCAGCCATATCGAGTTCGAGCCCAATCCCGACTATCACGGCGGCGCGCCGAAGCTCACCACGCTGGTGCAGAAATACGTGCCGGATCAGCAGACGCTTTACGCCCAGTTCCAGACCGGCGAGGTCGACATCTATGAGCTGCAGGGCATTCCGCCCTTGCTCTACGCCAAGGCCAAGGCGCTGCCCAACTGCAAGGTCGAGCCGAGCGCCTCGCCCTTCGTCGAGTTCATCTATTTCAACTGCGGCAAGCCGCAGTTCCAGGACAAGCGGGTGCGCAAGGCGATCTACATGGCGATCGACAAGAAGGGCTGGATCGACGCCGTCTATTACGGCGTGCCGATCCCGACCTTGAGCTACCTGCCGCCCAATCACTGGGCTTACAACAGCAAGCTGGTCGAGCCCGGTTTCGATCCGACGAAGGCCGGGGCGCTTCTTGATGAAGCGGGCTGGAAAGCCGGCGACGACGGCGTCAGGGCCAAGGACGGCGTACGTCTCTCCTTCACCATGTCGACGACCGCCGGCAACAAGGCGCGCGAGCAGGCGCAGCAACTCGTCCAGCAGAACCTCAAGAAGGTCGGCGTCGAGATGACGATCAAGAACATGCCGGCCTCGGTGGTGTGGGGCGATTACACGGTGAAAAGCGAGTTCGACACGCTCATGGTCGGCTGGGATACGCTGCTTTATCCCGATCCCGATTATGGTGACCGCATCGTCTCGACGGCGATCCCGGCCAAGGGCGGCAGCGGCTCCAACTATGTCCAGTACCAGAACCCGGAGATCGACGAGCTCTCCGCCAAGGGCGCCAAGACGGTCGGGCAGGAGGAGCGCAAGGCCATCTATGACCGCATCCAGGAAATCCTCCTGGACGAGATGCCCTTCGCGCCGATCTTCGCCTATCAGACGATCGTCGGGGTGAGGGACCGGGTCAGCGGCTTCGTGCTCAATCCCTATACGCCGATCAATACCTGGAATCCGGCGGATTGGACGACGAGTTGACCTGAGCCGAGCGAAACCAGATTATCCGGGGAATGGCCCGTTTCCTGATCAACCGGCTCATCCAGTCGACGGTTCTCCTCTTCGGAGTCTCGATCGTCGGCTTCGCGCTGATGCATCTGGCGCCGGGAGGACCGCTGGCGGTCTATACTTTGAACCCGACGGTCACCGCTCAGGATATCGAGCGGATCAAGGTGTTGTTCGGCCTCGATCAGCCCGTCTATGTCCAGTATTTCAAATGGGCCGGCGGGCTTCTCAGCGGCAACTGGGGCTACAGCTTCTTCGGCGGCCAGCAGGTGCGCGAGATCGTGCTCGACCGCCTGCCGGCCACCTTTCTGCTGATGGGGACGAGCCTTGCTCTGGCGCTCGTCATCGGTGTCGCCATCGGCACGCTGGCGGCGGTCAAGCGCAATTCGGTCTTCGACTATGCGACCGCGATCGGCGCCATGATCGCTCTGTCGCTGCCGACCTTCTGGTTCGGCCTTCTCGCCATCTTCTTCTTTGCGCAGACGCTTGGCTGGTTTCCGGCCGGCGGTATGGTGAGCATCGGCGATAGCAGTCTGCTCGACCGGCTGCATCATCTGGTGCTGCCGGTCGTCGTGCTGGCGCTGGTGCTGGTGGCGCAATGGAGCCGCTATACGCGCTCCTCGATGATCGACATCCTCGACCAGGATTTCGTGCGCACGGCGCGCGCCAAGGGCATCAGTCCGTCGCGCGTGCTGGTCAATCACGGGCTCAGGGCGGCGCTGGTGCCGCTGGTGGCGCTGGCCGGGCTGCAATTGCCGCTCCTCGTCGGCGGCGCGCTGGTGACGGAGACCGTATTCAGCTGGCCCGGCATGGGGCTCCTGTTCATCTCTGTGCTCAGCACCCGCGACTATCCGGTCCTCATGGCGATCCTGATGGTCGGCGCCGTCGTCGTCGTGCTGGGCAATCTCCTGGCCGACATCGTCGTCGCTCTTGTCGATCCGCGGGTGAAGCTCCATGACGAGTGAGGCCGTCTTCGATATCCAGGCCGCCGCACCGCCGCGCCGCGTTAGCGCCTTCCGGCGGCTCCTGCGCCATCGCCTGGCGCTGCTGGCGCTGATCATCCTCGCCGTCCTGGTCATCGGCTCGGCCGGTGCGCCGTGGCTGGCGCCCCATGATCCGGAAGAGCTCGACATCGCCAACCGCTACGCGCCGCCGCTGAGCGAAGGCCATATTCTCGGCAGCGACGATCTCGGCCGCGATGTACTGACAAGGCTCATGTATGCCGGCCAGATCTCGCTGTCGGTCGGCATCGCGGCGATGCTGGTGACGGTGATGGTCGGTTTTTCGGTCGGCGCCTTCGCCGCCTATTATGGCGGCTGGATCGGCACCATCCTGATGCGGCTCACCGACATCATGCTGTGTTTTCCGAGCGTGTTCCTGCTGCTGTTCGTCGCCGCCTTCGTGACGCCGAGCCTCGCCTCGATGGCGCTGATGATCGGGCTCACCTGCTGGATGGAGATCGCGCGTATCGTCTATTCGCAGATCCTGGTGCTGAAATCGGCCGACTTCATCGCAGCGGCGCGGATGATCGGCACGCCATCCTGGCGCATCATCCTGCGCCAGATCCTGCCCAATACGCTGGCGCCGGTCCTGGTCGCGGCGACCCTCAACACGGCGAACGCCATCCTGCTCGAAAGCTATATCAGCTTTCTCGGCTATGGCATCCAGCCGCCCGCGGCGAGCTGGGGCAATATGCTGACCAATGCGCAGAGCGATTTCCAGGTCGATCCGTGGCTCGCCGTGTTTCCCGGCCTCGCCATCACGCTGGCGGTGACCAGCTTCAACTTCCTCGGCGACGGACTGCGCGATGCGCTCGATCCGCGGATCCGCGACAAATGACGGGTGAAGCATCCACGCCGCTGCTCAAGGTCGAGAACCTCCTGGTGGCGTTCGGCCGCGCCAAGGCGGTGGACGGCATTTCCTTCGACGTCGCGCCGGGCGAGATGCTGGGCCTCGTCGGGGAGTCGGGTTGCGGCAAGTCGACGACGGCGCTGGCGCTGATGCGGCTCATCCGCGATGCCGAGATCGGTGGAACCGCTCATCTCAACGGCGTCGAGCTTCTCGGGCTCGACGAAGCGGCGATGCGGGCACGGCGCGGCGCCGACATCGCGATGATCTTCCAGGATCCGGGGACGGCGCTGCATCCGATGATCCGGGTCGGCGACCAGATCGTCGAAGCGCTGACGGCGCATCTCAATATCTCGCACCGGGAGGCGCGTAAGCGCGCCATCGATCTCCTGCGCAAGGTCGGCATCGCCGCACCCGAGGAGCGTTTCGCCGTCTATCCGCATGAAATGTCGGGCGGCATGTGCCAGCGCGTGGTGATCGCCATGGCGATGGCCTGCGCGCCGCGGCTGCTCCTGGCGGACGAGCCGACGACGGCGCTCGACGTCACCGTGCAGGCGCAGATCCTCGAACTGCTCCAGGGGCTCGTGCGCGAAGAGGGGATGGGCGTCATCCTCATCACGCATGATCTGGGTGTCGTCGCCGGCATGACCGACCGCGTCGCCGTCATGTATGCGGGGGCGATCGTCGAAATGGCGGCGACGGAAGAGCTGTTCGCCCGGCCTCTGCATCCTTACACGCATGGGCTCCTGCGCTCGATCCCGCAGCTCGACAGCGGCTGGGACGAGCCGGTGCCGACCATTCCCGGCAGCGTGCAAGGCGCGGAGCTTCAGGCGGGGTGCCGCTTCGCGCCGCGTTGCGCCAAAGCCAGTGAAGTCTGCCGCACACCACCGGCGCTGCGCGAAATCGGTGAAAACCACTTCGTTTCGTGCTGGAACACGCCATGACCCAGATGCTGATCGAAGCGAAGGGCCTGGCGCGCCACTATCGCATCAGCCGGCATCGCATTCTGCATGCGCTCGACGGCGTCGATCTCGGCGTGGCGCGCGGCGCGACGCTGGGCCTCGTCGGTGAATCGGGCAGCGGCAAGAGCACGCTCGGGCGCACGCTGGTCGGGCTGCAGAAGCCGAGCCTGGGCCAGGTGCTGTTCGAAGGCAAAGACACGGCGGCGCCCGAGCCGTCGTTCATGGCGCGTCTGCGGCGTGAGCGGCAGATCATCTTCCAGGATCCGTCCGGCGCCCTCAATCCGCGCATGACGATCGGCGCCACGGTGGTGGAACATCTGCGTGTCCAGGGCTGGTCGCGCGCTGATGCCCAAAGCCAGGCCGCGGCGGCGATCGAGCAGGCGGGCCTCGCCACCACCTTCCTGTCGCGTTATCCGCATGAGATCTCGGGCGGCCAGCGCCAGCGCGCCGTCATCGCGCGCGCCATCAGCACCGATCCGGCCTTCATCGTGGCCGACGAGCCGGTCTCGGCGCTCGACGTCTCAATCCGGGCACAGATCATGAATCTGCTGCACCAGCTCCAGAGAGAGCGCGGGCTCACGATGCTGTTCATCAGCCACGATCTGAGCGTCGTCGCGCATATGTGCAGCGACGTGGCGGTCATGCATCTGGGCCGCATCGTCGAGCGGGCGCCGCGCGCGGCGCTGTTCAAGACACCGCGTCATCCCTATACCGGCGCCTTGCTGTCGGCGATCCCGATCCCCGATCCGGCGCGTGAGCGCCAGCGCATGCGCATCATCCTCAAGGGTGAGGTGCCCAATCCGGCCAACAAGCCGAGCGGCTGCAGCTTCCATACACGGTGCCCGCGGGCCACCGAGCTATGCCGCAGTGTCGATCCACCGCTGCGGCCCATCGGCACGGAACATCAGATCGCCTGCCATCATCCCCTCGAATAGGAGGCCGTCAGGCAACCGGCGCCAAACGCGCCAGCAAATGGCGCGCGGTGAAGAGATCGAGATGGCTGCCGCCGACATTCTTGTACATCGTGACCTGCTCGTCCGACGAGCGCCCGGAATGCCGGCCGGTGCATAGATCGAAAAGATCGGCGATGATGTCTTCCCGCGTGACGAGCCCGTGGGCCAGGGGCGCCGCAATCTCCCCCGATCCTTCGCAGTTCGTCCGGGTATCGACAAAAATCTGACCGGCGCGGCGGACGACGTCGTCATCAGCCTCGCGCATCTCGGGCAGATAAGCGCCGATCAGGTCGACATGGGCTCCAGGCTTGAGCTGCCGGCCCAGCACCAGGGGCTCGGTCGCCATGGTTACGCAGGAGACGATGTCGGCCTCGGGCAGGGACGCACGCAGATCGGGAGCGACAGTGAGCTCGGCCGGCAGATTTCGCAGGCTTCTGACCAGGTTCTCGGCTCTCGCGAGAGTACGGTTCCAGACGAGGACCCGTGTGATGGACGGCCGGACCGCCAGATGCGCGGCGATGACATGCGGCGCCAGCCCGCCGGCGCCGATCACCATGAGCGTATTTGCATCGCGGCGCGCCAGGAAATCGGCGGCCAGGGCCGAATCCGCCGCTGTCTTGCGGAAGGTGAGCGCCGCGCCATCAGCCGTGAGAAGCGGCGCGCCCGTCCTGCCGCTGATCAGCGCAACCATCCCCTGCACCGAGGGTTGCGGAGGATTGAGCGCCAGATTGCCCGGAAAGACCCCGACGAGCTTGACGGCGATGAGATCGCCGCTCGCCCAGGCGATAAGCGAGACGAATTTGTTGGCGTCGTCGTGATCATCGCTCATCACCTCGACACGGCTCTGCGGCATCAGATCGGCGCGATGGGCGGCGCGCAGCGCTTCGATCAGGCCCCGATAGTCGAGCAGGCGGTCGACGGTTTCGGCATCGGCATGCATCATGGTGCATCCAGTTCAGATGACACGGGCGAGAAAAGTCTTGGTGCGGCTGTGCCGCGGATGGCTGAGCACGTCCCTGGGATGGCCTTCCTCCACGATGACACCCTGATCCATGAAGACCAGGTGATCGGCGACGTCGCGGGCGAAGCTCATCTCGTGGGTGACCACCACCATGGTCATGCCGTCCTCGGCGAGCGCGCGCATCACCGCCAGCACTTCGCCGACGAGCTCGGGATCGAGCGCCGAGGTCGGCTCGTCGAAGAGCATCAGCGCCGGCTGCATGGCGAGCGAGCGGGCGATGGCGACGCGTTGCTGCTGGCCGCCGGAGAGCTGCCTCGGATAATAATGCGCTCGGTCCGCCAGCCCGACCTTTTCGAGAAGCGCTTCCGCCTCGGTGATCGCCTCCGCCTTCTTCTTGCGCTTCACCACGATCGGCGCTTCGATGACGTTCTCGAGCGCGGTCTTGTGCGGGAACAGGTTGAAGCTCTGGAAGACCATGCCCATGCGCTGGCGCTGCACCGCAAGCTCGTTGAAGGACATCTCATAGAGCGTCGAGCCCCGCCATCTGACCCCGACCGGCTCGCCGGCGAGAAAGACGGCGCCTGAATCCGGCGTCTCGAGATAATTGAGGCAGCGCAGCAGCGTGCTCTTGCCCGAGCCGGAAGGACCGACGATGCACATGACCTCGCCAGTCTCGATCGCGAGGTCGATATTGCGCAACACCTGGTGGGTGCCGAAGCTCTTCGACAGCCTCTCCACCTTGAGCAGGGGCGTGGCCGCGGTCACGAGCGGGCCTCATGCCGGCGCAGTGACCAGAATTTGCTCTTGAAGAGCGAGCTCAGGACGGCGCTCAGGGCCAGCGGCCGGCCATTGAGGCGATGTTCGATATAATGCTCGGCGAAAGTCAGCACGGTGGAGAGGATCAGATACCAGATGGTGGCGACGATGAGGAGCGGAATGGTCTGATAGGTCCGGGAATAGATCATCTGCGCCGAATAGAGAAGATCGGGCAGCGCCAGCACGCTGACCAGCGAAGTGAATTTCAGCATCGAGATCGTGTCATTGCCGATCGGCGGGATGAGGATCCGAAGCGCTTGCGGCAGGACGATGCGCCGCAGGATCTGCGCACGCGTCATGCCGAGTGTTGCCGCCGCCTCGGTCTGGCCGACGCTGATCGCCTGGATGCCGGCGCGGATCATCTCGGAGGCATAAGCGCTTTCGGTGAGCGCGAGACCGAGGATCGCGGCGCTGAAGGGCGTGATCAGCTGATTGGTGCTGGCCTCCCAGAATTGCGGGCCGAAGGGAATGCCGATGGAGACGGTCGGGATGAGGAGGGCGAGATTGTACCAGAAGACAAGCTGGACCAGAGGCGGCACGCCGCGGAAGAACCATATCCACAGCCAGCTCGCCGCCTGGAAGACCGGATTGCTCGAAAGCCGCATGACCGCCAGCACGACGCCGATGGCGAGCCCGAAGATCATGGCGAGGAATGTGAGCAGTAGCGTGCGCCCGAGGCCTTTGAGGATCTCGGGGCTCAGCATGTAATGCGCCACCACCGGCCATTGCAGATTCTCGTTGGTGACGAGGAGGCGGACAAAGAGAAAGACGAAGAGGAAAAGCGCCGCCCCGCCGATCCAGCGTGCCGGATGCCGGACCGGTACCGGCCTGGTAGCGTGGATATCGGGGCGGGACGACGGTGATGATTGGCCCATGCGGCACTCCGGGCTGGATGGACCTTGCGGAAGGCCGGTGTTACTTCGGATCGGGATGAGCCTGGTCGACAAGGACCGCCTTGTCCAGCATCCCGCTGCCGTCGACGCCCCACTTGGCCATCAGCTGCTTGTAGCTTCCATCATCCATCATAGACTGAAGCGCATCCCTCAGAACAGGTCCGATCGGATCGCCGCGGCGCACGCCGATGCCGTTGTAGACGGCGTTGCTGACAAAGGTGGAAACGTCGAAGGTTCCGGTCTGCTTGGCCATGTATTGCAATTTGGCGGAACCGGCGGCGACGAGTTCGACGCGCCCCGAGGAGACCGCGAGCTCGGCTGCGTTCTGTGTCGTGAATTGCTGCAGGTCGATGGGCTTGGCCCCCTGGCAGGTCTCAGCGCTCACCTTCGTCAGATACTGGAAGTCCCAGGCCCCGGTCAGCACGGCGACACTGTGGCCGCACAGATCCTTCTCGTTCTGGATGTTGAAGTTCTTGCCCTTGAGCGAGGCATAGGCCGTGCCCTCCCGGCGCTGGGGCACGAAATCGAGCGACTGCAGGCGCTCCTCGGTGACGCCGAAAGAAGAGAAGCCGGCATCGAAGCGCTTGCTGACGAGGCCCGGAATGATGATCTCGAAGCTCGTCGCCTCGAATTTGAAGGGGACGCCGAGTTTTTCGGACATGGCCTTGGCCATGTCGACGCTCCAGCCCTTGAGCTCGCCATTCTCGACGAATTCGTCCGGAGGCCAGTCATTGAAGACGGCGACATTGACGCCATTGGTCTTGTACTGGTCGGGCAGGGCGTCGTGCAGTTTCTGGTCGACGCCGCCGGCCACCGCCGCGGTGGTTGCGATGGCGATGATGGCGCCGGCGGCGAGCATGGCGCTGCCGCAGTTGCGCAAGGTCTGCATGCCGTAGGTCATGACGTTCTCCCTCTTGCTTGAGCCTGTTCTTTTCGCGCCGGACAGGAGCCGGTACGAGACTGTTGCTCGCCGCGGCTCGATGTGCGAACGTTCTCACAATACAAACATGAGCCTAACCATGCCGTCAAGCCTGAAATGGAGAAAGTTCTCAGATGCGGGCAAGGGCGTTCCCCTGGTTTGCAGCCGCCTCTGTCCACGCTAGATGAGAAGTTCCGGCGATTTCAAAGACAACAATGAGCCATGGCTGAGAAACGCACCGACAAAGTGACCATTACCGAAGTCGCGCTGCTCGCCGGCGTCTCGACCGCGACCGCGGGGCGGGTGCTGGGCGGCTATGGCTATGCGAGCGAAGAGATCAAGAAACGGGTAAAGGCCTCAGCCGAGCGGCTGGGCTATCGTCCCAATCTCCTGGCCCGTGGCCTCATCACCGGCAAGACCAGGACGATCGGCGTCGTCGCCGGCGACATCCAGAGCCCGTTTTATTCCAGCATCCTGCGCGGTATTGCCGATGTGGCGCGCGCCGAAGGCTTCGGGGTACTGCTGACGAATAGCGACGAGCTCCTGGCGCGCGAGCTCGAGGCGGTGCAATTGCTGCTCGAAAAGCAGGTCGACGGCCTGATCGTGGCGCCCTGCGATACCGAGCGTTCCGATCACTTGCGAAAGGCGCTGAAGGGGGGCTGCCCGATCGTGCAGTTCGACCGCATGGTCAAGGGACTCGGCGCCGACGCGGTCACCGTCGACAATCGCAAGGCCTCGCGCGAGGCGATATCGAGCCTGATAGATGCCGGCCATCGGCGCATCGCCATCCTCGCCGAACTGGAGCGTTGGGATTCGGGCGACATCGCTTCCTTCATCGCCCGTGTGACCGCGCGCAGCATCGAACCCGCCACGCTGTTCCCAAGCTGGCAGCGTCTCTTCGGTTATGTCGAAGCGCATCTTTCGGCCGGGATCGACCTCGATCGCGCGCTCATCGGCCGGGTCGGCGCCTATTCGCTGGAGGCGGCGCGCCTGCAGGCCTTGCATCTGTTGCGGCTTCCCGACCGGCCCACCGGCTTGTTCAGCGCCGACGGGCTGATGACGGCAGGGGCGGTCGATGCCATCACCTCGCTGGGTGTGCAGATCCCCGACCAGCTTTCGATGATCGGCTTCGACGATCTCGACTGGATGAGCTTTCTCAAGCCCCAGATCACGGCGGTGGTGCAGCCGGTGACCGCGATGGGCCAGACAGCGGCGCGCCTGATGCTTGAAAGGATCGCCGGCAGCGACAGTCCGCCCCGTCACGTCACGCTCGAGCTGGCGCTCGCCCGTCGCGGGTCGGTTTCAAAGCCTGCTTGATGACGATATCTTGCGCTTCAAGGCGTCGATATCGGCGGTAATGGCGATCGGCGCGCCATGGCCCACCGCGCCGAAATAGCGGCATGTGTCGGCGGCGGCACGGGCCGCCGCTGAAAGGATCTCCGGCGGGTCTTCCCCGGCGAGGAGGCCATAAAGTGTGCGGGCGATGAAGGTGTCGCCGGCGCCCAGCGTGTCGACGGCTTCGATGGGATGGGCTGCGACGTGCCAGCGCTCGGCGTCATGGGCGAGCATCGCGCCCTGTCGCCCGCGGGTCACCAGCACCCATTGCGCGCCGCCGTCAATGAGCTCTCCACTGACCGCCGCAACCTCATCATCGGAAAGATCGCCGCCCGACACCGAGGCGAGCAGACAGAAAGGGGCGATGGCGCGGCGATGTTCGCGCTCGCGGCGGATCGAAAAATCGTAGGAGAGGCGAGCCCGTTTCGCGATGACCCCCAGATGCGCATCGAGGCCGCTCGACTGACCGACATGCACCGCCGAAAAGGTTTCAAGGAAGGCGAGATCAACGTCATCCGGCGCGAACATCGACACGCCGAGGTCGAAACTCAGGAACAGGCGCTCGGCGTTGCGGTGGCCGATCACGCAATAGGCAGTCGGTCCGTCGAGCCGGCGCAAATGGCTGACATCGATATCCTCGGCCTCCAGCGCCTGTTGGATAACATCGCCGGCGCGATCTTTGCCGATGGCGCCGATATAGGCGGACAGCGCGCCGAAGCGGCGGGAGAAGACCGAGACATTCAGGCAATTGCCGCCCGGGTACATTTCTTCCCGCGACAAATAACAATCGACGACATTGTCTCCCAGCGCGGCAATTTTGATCATGAAGGACTTTTACATTGACAATATATGAGAACGTTCGCACATTGATTTCAGCCTGTCAATCGAGTGAGAAGATGAAAACTGCCCTGAACCCGGATGTCGAAAGCGCCCTGCGGCCGCTGTCCGGCCGCGCCATCTCGCATGTGTTTCTCGTAGCCTGCGGCGGCTCTCTGTCGATCATGCAGGGCGGGAAATATTTCATCGACCGCCATTCGGCGAAATTGTCCTCGGACCTCTTCAACGCCGATGAATTCGTCTGCCGCGACCCGAAAAGACTCGGCCCGGACGCCCTCGTGATCCTGTGCTCGCAGACCGGAACGACACGCGAGACGGTGGGCGCGGCCGAGCATGCGCGCGGCAAGGGCGCGCTGACCATTGCCATGACGCTCGATCCGGTCTCGCCACTGGCGAAAGCCTGCGAATTCACCGTCGCCTATCAGGCCTCCTACACGACCGGCATCGCCATCGACGCGGCCGACAGCAACTATGCGGTTCTCTATATGCTGCTGGCCGGCCTGCTGCGCATCACCGACGGCGTCGACCTGACGGGGCCGTTGCTCACGAGCCTCTCGGCTCTTCAGCCGGCGATCGACAGGGCGCATCAGGTTTTTGCCGGCCGTTTCGCGTCCTTCGCGCCGCGCTTCAGGGACAAGTCCGCCATCTACGCGCTGGCCAGCGGCCCCGCCTATGGGGCCGCTTATTCCTTTTCGACCTGCGTGCTCATGGAGATGCAGCGGTACGATTCGCAGGCCATCCACGCGAATGAATTCTTCCACGGGCCGTTCGAAGTCGTCGACGAGAATGCCGCCTTTATCGTGCTCGTCGGCAGCGACGAGACGCGCCGCCTCGGTGAACGGGCGCGCGATTTCCTGCTCCGCTTCGGTTCGCGTGACAACATTCTCGTCCTCGACAGCGATGAGCTCGATCTCGCCGCCATCGATCCGCGCTTCCAGGCCTATCTGCTGCCGCTCGTCTTCTTCGACGCGTTGTGGAAATTCGCCTACCGATTGGCGGATCTGCGGGGCCGGCCGATGCTCGAAGGCCGCCGCTATATGAAGAAGATCAGCGGCTACTGAGGTCGAGCTTGATCCCGAGGCTTATCAAAGCGCGGTGAACCCACCATCGATCAGGATCGTCTCGCCGCAGACGAGGTCGGAAGCCGGGGAGGCGAGATAGAGCACGAGGTCGGCCACTTCCTGCGGCTTGCCGAAGCGGCCGAGCGGCAGCTTGTCGAGCATCGGCTTGCCCTTGGCCGGGTCGCCCCAGACCTGCTCGCCCATCGGCGTCAGGATGACGGTCGGGCAGATGGCGTTGGACTGGATGTTGTGCTTCGCCCATTCGCAGGTCATCGTCTTGGTCAACATGTTGAGACCGCCCTTCGAGGAGGAATAGGCGGCATGCCCGTCGAGAGCGACGACGCCGGCCTGGGACGAGATGTTGATGATCTTGCCGGAGCGCTGGGCGATCATCTTGGGCGCCAGTTCCCGGGCGAGTAGGAAGGGGGCGCGGAGATTGACCGCCATGGTCTTGTCCCAGTCCTCGATCGAGGCTTCGAGCAGATTGTCAATCAGCGCAATGCCGGCATTGTTGACCAGGATGTCGATGGTGCCGAAGCTCTGCAGTGAGGTGCGCGCCGCCGCGACCGGTCCATCGGCGCTGGCGAGATCGGCTTCGATAGTGACGCATTTGCGCCCCAGTGCTTCGACGGCTTGCTTCACCTCGGCGAGGCCGGCCGCATCGCGCCCGACGGCGGCGATATCGGCGCCGGCATCGGCCAGCACTTTGCAGACATCGAAGCCGATGCCCTTGGTGGCGCCGGTGACGAGAGCGACCTTGCCGGTGAGCGCGAAGCGTTTGATCCAGTCAGCCATGAGTCTTGTCTTTGTCCTTGTCGAAAGCGATGCCGGGCGAACGCTCGGGCAGGAGTCCTGAGCGGTATTTCTGCAGAACGAACTGCAATAATAAGCCGATCAGCAACATGCGGATATAGGACGAACGTGTGGCGAACTCGGCCGGCAGGCGGTTGGTGACGATTTCGGTCAACGACCAGATGGCCCATACCGACAGCGCGCCGACAATGGCGCCCTTGTTGTTGCCGCTGCCGCCCGCCATCAGCATCACCCAGACCAGGAAGGTAATGAGGAGCGGCTCGGTCGCCTCAGGCGAGAGGAAGCGGAAGTAATGAGCGCTCAAGGCGCCGGCGACGCCCATGAGCGCAGCGCCGATGACGAAGGTTTGCAGTCTGAAGCTGTCCACATCTTTGCCGACGGCGCGCGCGGCGTCTTCATTGTCGCGCACGGCGCGTAACGTGCGGCCCCAGGGGCTGTCATAAAGCCGGTTGCAGACGAGATAGACGATGGCGACGATCACCCACACGAAAGCCAGAAAGAGAATATCCGCCTCGCGCCCCTGGAGCAGGCCGTCGAAGGGCCGCGGGATATTGGTGATGCCGAGGCTGCCATTGGTGAGCCAGTCCTCGTTGACGATCACCATGCGCAGGATCTCGGCGATGCCGATCGAGGCCATGGCGAGATAATCGCTCTTGAGCCTGATGCAGATTTTGGCGACGGCCCAGCCGGTGAGACCGGCGGTCACGGCGGCGGCGATGATGCCGACCAGGACGGGAAGCTCGTAGCCGCCGAGATGCGTCTGCGCCGGGGCGGCGGTGAGGAGTGCCGAGGTATAAGCGCCGACGGCGAAGAAGCCGGCGATGCCGGCATTGAACAATCCGCCATAGCCCCATTGCACATTGAGGGCGAGACAGAGAATGGCATAGATGCCGGCCATGATGAGAAAGCCGACCAGGAAGAAAAGAAGGCCTACCGGATCCATCAGAAGAGCCTCCCTTTGAGCAGGCCTTGCGGGCGGAAGATGAGCAGGATCACCATCATCAGGAAGGCGGTCGCGGTCTTGTAGCTCGGATTGATCAAGGGCTCGTCGGTAAGCCAGGGATAGGATGAGAGCTCCTCGACCAGCCCGATGACCATACCGCCCAAAAGCGCGCCCATGGGTTTGCCTATGCCGCCTAATATGGCGGCCGCGAACATCGGCAGGATCAGGTTCCAGCCGAGATTGGGCTGGATATTGGTGTCGAGGCCGGCAAGCACGCCGGCGATGGCCGCGAGGCTGCCGCCGATGATCCAGGTGGCGCGCACGATTTTCTCGGTATCGAGGCCGGCGACGCGGGCGAGCTCGGCATTGTCGGAGACGGCGCGCATCGAGCGGCCGGTCTGGGTGCGTGACAGGAAATAATGAAGCGCGATGGCGACCCCGATGATGATCGCAATGGCTTCTAGATGAAGCAGGGAAACGCGAATCAAATCAAAGAGAACGACGGGTTTCTGCACGCCGCGGATGAACACCTCGTTCTGCGAGCCCCAGACGAGCTGGATGAGCGAGCGGAAGATCAGTGCCACGCCGAAGGAGGCGATCACGGTGTAGATGGTCGGCAGTTCGCGCAGCGGCTTGTAGAAGACCTTGTCGACCGCGAGCACCGCCAGCACGGCGAATACGATGCCGACCGGCAGCGCCAGCAGCGGATGAAGCCCTGAGACCCAGACGGCGGTCAGTGTGCCATAGGCGCCGAGCGTCATCACATCGCCATGGGCGAAATGAGCGAAGCGCAAGATGCCGAAGATCATCGAGATGCCGATGGCGCCCAACGCATAGATCGACCCGAGCGCCAGTCCGGGGATCAGGTAGAAATTGATGAACTCCATCATGACGGGAGCGCTCTCCGATTTTCCCCTTCTCCCGTTGCGAAGCAATGGGAGAGGGTGCCCGAAGGGCGGGTGAGGGCTCTTTGGTTCAGCAAGACATGTTCTTTGAGATTAGTTTGATGACGCGAAAGAGCCCTCATCCGGCCTGTCGGCCACCTTCTCCCATCCTTCGGACGGGAGAAGGGGAAATTCTGTGTGAGCTTCGCGAAGTCCTTCCTCATGACGGGCGGCTGCCTCCCAGGAAAGAGCGGCGGATCTCGTCATTGGCGAGGAGGTTGGCGCCGGTGTCGGAGGCGAAGTTGCGGCCATTGACCAGCACATAAGCGCGGTCGGCGATGCTGAGCGCCTGCCTGGCATTCTGCTCGACCATCAGGATCGTAATGCCGGTTTGGCGGATGGCGAGGATCAAATCGAAGATGCGCTCGAGATAAGCCGGCGACAGGCCGGCGGTCGGCTCGTCGAGCAGCAACAATTTGGGCTCGCTCATCAGGGCGCGGCCGAGCGTCACCATCTGGCGCTGGCCGCCCGACAATTCACCGGCCGGCTGGTTGAGCTTGGCTTTGAGATCGGGGAAGAGGGTGAGCACGCTTTCCTCGACCTCTGCCCGGTTGCGCGGCGGGGCGGCATAGGTGCCGATATCGAGATTTTCCCTGACGGTGAGCGAGGGAAAGATATTGCGCGTCTGCGGCACCGCGCAGATGCCCATCGGCACCAGCTTCTGGGTGGCGATGCCGGCAATTTCCTGGTTCGCGAAGCGGATCGAGCCTGAGAGGATGCTGGTCAGCGCAAAGACCGATTTGAGCACCGTCGACTTACCGGCCCCATTCGGGCCGATGACGACGATGATCTCCTTAGGCGCCACCAGGAGATTAATGTTGTCGATGATCGGCAGACCACCATAGCCGGCGGTGAGCCCATCGATGGCGAGGAGGGGGCTCATGTGCCGACCTCATATTTACCACCGCCGAAATAGGCCTCGATGACCCGCTCGTCGTGACGCACCTCGTCAATGGTGCCGCGGGTGAGGACGCGGCCTTGCGCCATCACGATGACATCCGAGCAGAGCTTGGAAACATAATCGAGATCATGCTCGATGAGGCAGAAGGTGAAGCCGCGCTCCTCATTGAGGCGTTTGATCTTCTCGGCGATCTTGCCGAGCAGCGTGCGGTTGATGCCGGCGCCGATCTCATCGAGCAAAATGAGGCGTGGCTCGCGCATCAGGCTGCGGCCAAGCTCGAGCAGCTTCTTCTGGCCGCCCGAGAGATTGCCGGCCTTTTCGCTTTTCACATGGGAAAGCTCGAGGAAGTCGAGCGTGTCGCGGGCGCGCTCATAGACGGCGCGCTCCTCGCGCAGGAACAGGCCGCGGCGCAGCACGGCGTTGAAGGCGTTCTCGCCGCGCGATGTGTCGCCGGCGACCATCAGATTTTCGAGTACGGTCAAGGCGCCGAATTCATGCGGGATCTGGAAGGTGCGGGCGAGGCCTTTGTGGCTGCGCTCATGCGGTGGCAGCCGGGTGATGTCGTCGCCTTCGAGCAGGACGCGGCCGGACGTCGGGAAGAGCCTGCCGGCAATGATGTTGAACAGCGTCGTCTTGCCGGCGCCATTGGGGCCGATGAGCCCGGTGATGATGCCCTTGCCGATGGCAAAGCTGACATCATCGACGGCCGCGAGGCCGCCGAAGCGCATGACGATGTTTTCGAGCGTGATCACAAGCCGTCTGTCTACAGAAAGGCGAAGGGCCCCGCTTTGGCGGAGCCCTTCGGCGCTGATGCATTATTACTGGAAGATGGCGATCTGCTTGTAGGTCTCGCCGTCGACGACGAACTTGCCGATATAGCCGGTCACATCGCCATTGGCGTCGAACTCGTAAGAGCCGCCGGCACCTTCATAGTTGATGTCCTTGCCGGCCTTGATCAGCTCCTTGGCCTTGGCCCATTCGCCGGGGCCGATGACGTCGCCAGGGGCTGAGGCGACATCGCGCAGAGCCTGGCTCATCTTGGTCCGGTCGGTGGAGCCCGCTTTCTCGACGGCAAGGGCCGCGAGGAAGGTCGCATCATAGGTCTGGTCGACGAAAGGCTTGTCGGCGCCTTCCTTGTATTCGGCGTTGAACATCTCATGCAGCTTCGCCGAGGCGTCGTTCTTGTCGGGTGAGGTCGGGGCCGAGAAGAATGAATCCTTCAGCGCGTCGGCGCCCACTTCCTTGATGAGCTGGTCGTCGCGCAGGCCGTCGGTGCCGATGAAGCGCGCGAAGAAGCCGCCTTCGATCGCCTGCTTGACGATCTTGGAGCCCGAGCCCGAGGCATAAGCGATGACCACCAGAGCTTCCGGGCCGTTCTTGGCGAGGGTGGCGATCTCGGAGCGGTAGGAGTTCTTCTTGTCCTCATGCTTCTCGAATGCCGTCACTTCGCCGCCCGCTTTCTTGAAGGCTTCGTTGAAGGTGGTGGCGATGCCGACGCCATAGTCGTTGTTCACATAGGTGATGGCGACCTTCTTGATGCCTTCGGCGAGCACGATCTTGGTCAGGACTTCGCCCTGGTAGTTGTCGCTCGGCACGAGACGGAAGAGATGATCACCGTCCTTCATGCCGGTCATCGACGGCGAGGTGGCGGTCGGCGAGATCTGCACGACGCCCGCCGGGATGGTCACCGCGGTGGCGGCGGCGATGGTCGAGCCGGAAGCGAGCGCGCCCATGACGATCGGCACGTTCTCCACATTGACGAGCTTGTTGGCGGCGTCGACCGCCGGCTGCGAGGCGGCCTGGCTGTCGCCGACCACGAGCACGGCCTTGCCGGTGAGCAGGCCGCCGCCGTCATTCACATGTTTGATGGCGAAATTGGCGGCGTTCATCAGTGGCGGGATGAAGCTCGCCAAGGGGCCGGTCACATCCATGAGCGCGCCGACCTTGACGTCCTCCGCCTGCGCCATGGCGGTCGAGGCGAGCAGGCCCGCCACAGCCGCCATTACGATAGATTTCTTCATTATTTCCTCCCTGGTTTTAGGTTGCCCATAGTACTTTGGCCCTGATGAGCCTGTCAGCTCATTTCAGGAACCTCTCGAAAAGCCCGATCAGAAGCTCATTTTCGACCCGGCTGCCGAGGCCGATGCGGCTCCAATTGGGAAAACCCGGCTCACCCACCGGGCGCAGCCATATGCCGGCCTCCCGCATGACGAAGTCAATGAATTTGGCGGCTGACCGGCTTTCCCCATCGGGGAAGCGAGTCAGTAGGAAATTGCCGTAACCGGGCACGAAGTGAAGCCCGAGACGGGTGTAGTGCCTGGCCATGAAAACCCGCTCCGCCGTGGTCTCGGCGACCACCCGGTCGACGAAGACCTGGTCGGTGACGGCGGCGGCGGCCGCCGCCTGGGCGATGGCGTTGATATTGCCCACCCCGCGGAGAAGGTTGAGGCCGGGTGTCGTCCAGTCAGGGGCCAGCGCCCAGCCGACCCTGAGAGCCGCCAACCCATAGGCTTTCGAGAAGGTACGGGTGATGACGATATTGGGTTGCTCACCGCCATAGCGCATCAGGCGGGCAAGATCGGCCTTGTCGAGATACTCGCCATAGGCCAGATCGAGGAGGAGGACGACGGTCGGCGGCAGTTTCTGGTGCAGGCGGACAACCTCGTCCACCGGCAGGAGCACGCCGGTCGGGTTGTTGGGCACGGCGAGAAAGACGAGCTTGGTCTTGTCGCTCACCAGTGCCAGAAGGGCATCGATATCGGTGACGTAGTCGCGCTCGGGGGCGCGCCGCAAGTCGGCGCCGAGCCGGGCCGCCACGACGGCGAACTGGAAGAAGCCCGATTGCGACATGATGATCTCATCGCCTTCGCGCACGAACATGCGGGCGACGGCATCGAGCAGCTCTTCCGAACCATTGCCGCAGACGAGACGTTCGGGGTCGAGATCGAATTGCACGCCGATGGCGCGGCGCAACTCGGCGCTCGAGGGATCGGGATAACGGTTGGGATCGCCGAAACGCGCTTCCGCCGCGGCCCAGGCCTTGCGCGAGCAGCCATAGGGGCTCTCATTGATGGCGAGCGAAATGAGCTTCTTGCCTTCGGGCGGTGTCGGCAGCACGAAAGGCAGCCGGCGCGGTGGGTTGAAATAAGCGTGGGGGAGGGCGGTCATGCCGACGCTCTTATACTCTCGCCCCCAACGGGGGAGAGGGAGGGGCCCATTGCGCAGCAATGGGAAGGTGAGGGGGAACGGGCGTTAGAAGTGACATGTGTGTCCTGCCGGTTCCCCCTCACCCTAACCCTCTCCCCCGCAGGGGGGAGGGGATATCATCTCGCGTCCCCATCACTTCACCCTGAGCCCCGCCTCGCGCAGCAGAGGCAGCACTTCCTTGGTGAAGAAGGGCAGCTCGTCGAGATAGTTCACGAAGGACACCGTGGTGCCGGCGAAGCCCGCCTCGTGCATGCGGATCATCTCGTCGACGATCTTGCGCGGCGTGCCGATGAGCGGATAGGTGCCGGCGCCGCCGGCGAAACGCTTGGCATGAAGGCGGAAGGTCGCCTCGTCATGCGAGCCCGCGAATTTCTGCTTCTGCGTCATGTGATAGTCGACGGCGCCCTTGTCGGCCTCGGTCGCCGCATACCGCTCATAATAGGCTTCCGCCTCGTCCTGGCTGGCGCGGCAGACGACATGGCTCGTGGCGAAGACGCCGAGGCTGTGGCCGAGCTTCGAGGCGCGCGCCGTGATGTCGGTGATGTGGCTCTTGCCGGCATCGATGTCGGAGAAGGTGGTGAGCAGGAAGTCGCTCGCCTGCGCGGCGAAATCGCGGCCCGGCGGACCGAAGGCGGCATTGAACATCACCGGGCGCGGACGCTGCACCGGTTTCGGCTTCCCCGAGACATTCTTCAGCTGATAATATTTGCCGGCGAAGTCGAAGGGTTTGTCCTCGAGATAGATCTTGCTGATGATCTGATACCATTCGAGCGCCTGGGCATAACGCTCGGCCTCGGCCGTGATGCCGAACATGGCGAACTCGTCCGGGTTCCACCCGGCGACGATATTGAGGCCAGCGCGGCCATTGCTCACATGATCGACGGTGGCGAGCGCCTTGGCCGCATAAACGGGATGAACCATCGGCACATGGACGGTCGAGAAGATGCCGATCTTGGTCGTGATCGCGGCTAGCGCGGACGCGAAGGTGAAGGTCTCGAAGGAATGCTCGCGCGAATTGGTGGTGCCGCCGAACCCCTTCCAGCGCGCGATCGGCAGGAAGAATTCGAAGCCGGCATCATCCGCCATGCGGCAGAGCCTGGTGATGTCGCTCCAGCGCGCCTGCCAGCGCTCAGGGACGGTGGTGAGCGTCAGGCCGCCATCGGCGTTGGCCGAAAAGATACCGAGCTTGAAGGGATTGGGTCCGTAGACCGGATGTGGGCTCACACGGAAACTTTCTTGTATTTGGGCTGAAGCCAGATGTTTTCACCCAGGATACGCTTCAAACGCATGACCGCTTCATGAATGTCGGCATGCGAGATGACAAGAGGGCTGACCCCGAAGCGGATGGAGTCGGGTTTGCGGAAGGAGGAGACGACACCCAGATCGATCAGCGCCTCGACGACGGAGCCGGCGCCCGGCGAGCGGAAGGAGACATTGCCGCCGCGCCGTCCATGATCGCGGGGCGAGGTGACCTCGACACCCAAGGGGCCACATTCCTGCTCCAGCAGAGCGATGAGGAAGTCGGTCAGCGAGCGGTGCCTGGCCCAGAGTTTTTGCGGATCGATCTTCGGCCAGATGTCGAGGATCGGCTTGGCCAGCTCATTGGCGGCGACCGCCGGCGTGCCGGCGATGAAACGCTTGACGCCCGGATGCGGCACGTAATCGCGCGTGAAGCCGAAGACATCGGCATGGCCCATCCAGCCGGCGAGCCTGGGCCACACGGCATCGGCGATCTCGTTGCGGGCGTAAATATAAGCGGGGCCGCCGGGGCCGGTGCACAGATATTTGTAGCCACAGCCCACCGCCATGTCGGTGCCGCTGCCTTTGAGGTCGACCGGCACGGCGCCGGCCGAATGCGACGTGTCCCACACCGTCAGCACGCCCTTGGCATGGGCGGCGCCGGTGACCCGCTTCATGTCCCAGCGCTCACCCGAACGGTAATCGACATGGCTCAAAGCGGCGACGGCGACCGTGTCGTCCATGGCGGCGACGGCTTCGTCCTCGGTGTCGATGAAACGCAGGGAGAGGCGGCCGCCGGAAGCCTCGACCAAAGCCTGGATGACATGCACATCGGTCGGGAAATTGCCGTTCTGGCTCAGAATGACGGAACGCGCGGCATTGATGCCCAAGCAGTGGCTCACCGCCTTGAACTGGTTGATGGTGGTCGAATCGCACACGACCACGCTGCCCGGATCGGCGCCGATCATGGGGGCGATGGCGTCGCCGAGCTTCGAGGGCATGTCGAGCCAGTCGCGGCTGGTCCAGCCGCGCCGGCGCAAATTGACCCAGTCATCGAGCAGGCCTTCAGCCGAAGCGCGCACCGTCCTGGGCATCGGTCCGATCGAATTGGCGTCCATGAAGATGACGCCGGGTTTTGCCTCGAACAGACCGGCAATGCCGGCCAGAGGATCGGCGGCGTCGAGGGCCTGGGCATCCTTCACGGTGAGCGGCTTGGCGAGCATGTCAGGATTATTTCATATCTAAAATAATGCGGCAACGGGGATTTGCTCTTGCGGAAATCTTCAGGCCCGAGCTAGGGAAGCTTCATGGCCGCAAAACAAGATATTCGACTTGCCGCCGATATCGGGGGCACGTTCACCGACATCGTCCTGGAAACACCGGGACGCCGCTACAGCTGCAAAGTGCTGACGACGACCGCCAGTCCGGAACTCGGCGTTCTGGACGGCATCGGCATCGTGCTCGCCGAAGCGAAGCTCGAGCCCAAGGCGGTCGATGTCTTCATCCATGGCACGACGCTCGCCACCAATGCGCTGATCGAGCGTAAAGGCGCCAAGACCGCCTTCATCACCACGGAAGGTTTCCGCGACGTGCTGGAGACCGGCTATGAAAAGCGCTTCGACCATTACGACCTGATGATCGACAAGCCGGCGCCCCTGGTGCCGCGCACGCGCCGCTACACGCTGCGCGAAAGGCTCGCCGCCAATGGCGATGTGCTGGTGCCGCTCGACGAGACCGCCATTCCCGCATTGGTGAAGCAGTTGCAGGCCGACCAGGTCGGCGCCGTCGCCATCGGCTTCCTGCATGCCTATGCGCATGACGCGCATGAGAAGCGGGTGCGCGATCTGCTGCAATCGCATCTAGGTGACGTCACCATCTGCCTGTCGAGCGAGGTGACACCGGAGATCCGCGAATATGAGCGTTTCTCGACGACCTGCGCCAATGCCTATGTGCGGCCGCTGATGGCGGGTTATCTGATGCGCCTGCGCGATGAGCTGTCGCGGCGCGGGCTCAAGGCGCCGCTCTTCCTCATGATGTCGGGCGGTGGGCTCACCACGCTCGAAACCGCGGCGCGTTTCCCGATCCGGCTTGTGGAATCGGGGCCGGCCGGCGGCGCTATCCTCGCCAGCACCATCGCGCGGCAGCTGGCGCTCGATGAAGTGCTGTCCTTCGACATGGGCGGCACCACCGCCAAGATCTGCCTGCTATCCGATGGCGAGCCGGAGCGGGCGCGCAAATTCGAGATCGCGCGCGCCTATCGCGACATGAAGGGATCGGGCTGGCCGGTGCGCATTCCGGTCATCGAGATGGTGGAGATCGGCGCCGGCGGCGGCTCGATCGCGCGCGTCGACAAGCTCGGGCGCATCACCGTCGGCCCCGACAGCGCCGGCTCGACGCCGGGCCCGGTCTGTTATGGCCGCGGCGGCGCCGAGCCCGCGGTGACCGACGCCAATGTGGCGCTGGGCAAGATCGATCCAGCCTATTTCGCCGGCGGCAAGATGGCGCTCGACGAGGCGGGCGCCAAGGCCGCGCTGCAGAAGGCGATCGGCGATCCACTCAAGCTCGACGGCATCTGGCCGGCAGCGGGCGTCACCGAGATCGTCGAAGAGAACATGGCCAATGCGGCGCGTGTCCATGCCATCGAGCGCGGCAAGGATATCGGCGCCTGCACGATGATCGCCTTTGGTGGTGCGGCGCCGCTGCATGCCTGTCCGCTGGCGGAAAAACTCGGCGTCTCGCGCATCATCGTGCCGAGCGGCGCCGGGGTCGGCTCGGCCATCGGCTTCCTGCAGGCGCCGATCGCTTATGAGATCACCCGGAGCGCCGCGCTCAATCTCGAAAAGTTCGATGCGGCCAAGGCCAATGCGCTGCTGAAGGCGATGGAACGCGATGCCCGTGCCGTCGTCGCGCCCGCTACGGCCAAAGAAAAGCTGCGTGTCATCCGTATCGCCGATTTCCGTTATGTGGGACAGGGGCATGAGATCCGGGTGACGCTGCCCGATGGTGCGCTGAAAGCCACCGACGGACCGAAGCTGCGTCAGGCTTTCGAGAAGCTCTATAAAGTCCTTTACGGCCTGATCATCCCCAATATGGAGATCGAGGCTGTGACCTGGTCAGTGACGGTCGCGTCGACGCCGCCGAAAGTGGCGCGCGCCGGTAAGCCCAAGGCCGCCAAGGCGCCTAGCCCACGCAAGCAGCGCCAGGTCTATGATCAGGCGCTCGGCAAGACGGTGACGATGCCGGTCTATTGGCGCTTCGACATGAAGCCCGGCGCCCGCATCAAGGGGCCGGCGATCATCGCCGAGAACGAAACCTCGACGCTCGTCGGCGCGCATTTCCAGGCGCAGCTCGACAGCCTCGGCTATATCGTCCTCGAACGCGTGAAAGGAGCCCGCTGATGTCCAAACAGGCCCTCGCCGCGATCCGCACCCAGGTGATGTGGAACCGGCTCATCGCGGTGGTCGAGGAGCAGGCGCAGTCGCTGTTGCGCACCGCCTTCGGCACCATCACGCGCGAGGCGGGCGATCTCTCCGCCGGCGTCTATGACACCAAGGGGCGCATGCTGGCCCAGGCGATGACCGGCACGCCCGGCCATGTGAACACCATGGCGACGGCGGTCGAGCATTTCTTCAAATGGTATCCGGTGAAGGACATGAAGCCGGGTGATGTGTTCATCACCAACGACCCGTGGCTCGGCACCGGCCATCTCTTCGACTATGTGGTGATGACGCCCGTCTTCCTCGGCAAGAAACCGGTGGCGATCTTTGCGTCCACCTGCCATGTCATCGATGTCGGCGGCGTCGGCATGTCGGCGAGGGCGTATTCGTCGTTTGAAGAAGGCACTCTCATTCCGCATCTCAAATTGCGTAAAGAGGGCGAGATCAACGAAGAGCTGCTGTCGGTCATCCTCGCCAATTCGCGCAACCCGATCGAGGTCAGGGGCGATCTCCTGTCGCTGGTGAGCGCCAATGACACGGGCGCCCGCCGCCTCATCGACATGATGACGGAATTCAGCCTGAAAGACATCGACAAGCTCGCCGAGCATATTCTCACCCAATCCGAGAAGGCGACGCGCGAAGCGATAAGAGCGCTGCCACAAGGCGAATGGTCCTATGAGATGCCGCTCGACGGTTATGAGGCGCCGATCGTCATCAAGTCGAAGGTCACCGTCAAAGGCGGCAAGATCACCATCGACTTCACCGGCTCATCGCCCGCCTCGACGCGCGGCATCAACAGCCCGCGCACCTATACACATGCCTATTCGGTCTTCGGCCTCAAGGCGGTGATCGCGCCGCATGTGCCGAACAATATCGGCTCGCTCTCCTGTTTCGACCTCGTCACCGAAGCCGGCACTTGCGTTGATCCGACCCGGCCGAGCCCGGTCACGGCGCGCCATGTCATCGGCCAGATGCTGGCGGACGCGACCTTCGGCTGCCTGGCGCAGGCATTGCCCGGCAAGGTGCAGGCGGAAAGCGCCGGCAGCATCTGGATCCTGTCGCTGTCGAGCGCGCATGAGCAGGTCTCGGCCAAGGAGACGCAAGGGGCGCAGCGCTTCCAGGTGACCAATGTCGGCCTGGGCGGCATCGGCGGCAGGCCCGGCAAGGATGGGCTGTCGACCACGGCTTTCCCGTCGGGCATCGGCGCCATCCCGGTCGAAATCACCGAGGCGCAATGCCCGCTCTATTTCAAGCGCAAGCAGTATCTGCCCGATTCAGGCGGGGCCGGCGAATATCGCGGTGGTCTCGGCCAGATCATCGAGATCGCCAATCGCGAGGACAAGCCCTTCATCATCTCGGCGGCGACCTTTGACCGCATCCATAATCCGGCACAGGGCCGCGAGGGCGGCAGCCCGGGGCGCAAGGGCAACGCTTATCTCGGCAGCGGACCCAAGCTCAAGGACAAGGGAAACCATGTCGTGCCGGCGCAGGACAGCCTGGTGGTCGAACTGCCGGGTGGCGGCGGCTTCGGCCGGCCGCAGGCCAGGATCGAAGCGGCGATCAAGGCCGATATCGCGGCGGGCCTCGTCAGCGACGAGGCGGCCGAGAAGGATTACGGGCTGGCGTCGTGAGAGCGGGACAGTCGCATATCACCTCGGCGGTGGTGAAGGCTGAAGCCCGCAGCGTCTTCGCCCGCATGGCGGATGAAAAGAATCTGCATCGCTGGTCCTTCGGTACCTGGAAGACCGAGATCGCCGCCGACGGGCTGGTGCGCGGCACGAGCCTGTTCGACGGCAACAGCATTCACGTGCGCATCGAGACGGACGAGAAGCGCCTCATCATCGATTACCATCTGGGTGTCGATCCCCAGAAACTGGTGCCGCGCATCCAGCTGCGCGTGGTGCCGGGCGAGCATGTCGGGCTCGATGGCGGACAGTCAGTGCTGACCTTCATCGCCTGGCGCGCGGAGGCGATGGACGACGATCGCTGGCGCCGTCTCACTGCCTCGCATGAGATGGAAGTGGTGCTGATCAAGGCGATGATCGAAAGCGGGCAGTTCTGATCGCGCTTGCATGCGATCACGATCCGGAAACGCGATTTCACTTTTGCTTGCTTTGACGTCACAGCGTCAAGGTCATTACGGGTCGGCCCATCATGAGCTTGGCCGAGACAATACAAATCATCGTTGCCTTCACGCGCGAGAACCAGCAATGGGCGGTTCTCATCGTCGGGCTCCTGGCCTTTGGTGAATCGCTGGCGGTGGTCTCGCTGCTTTTGCCGGCGACAGCGATCCTCCTCGGCATCGGCGCGCTGATCGGCGCCGGCGGCGTTGCCTTCTGGCCGGTCTGGCTGGCCGCATCGTTTGGTGCCTTTTTCGGCGACTGGCTCTCCTATGTCATCGGCCAGAAACTCGGCTGGCGCATCGTCCGGCTCTGGCCGCTGCGACGGCGGCCCGAGATCGTCATGAACGGCCATGACTTCTTCGAGCGCTGGGGTGTGTGGAGCATCTTCATCGGCCGCTTCTTCGGACCGCTGCGGGCTATCGTTCCGCTCATCGCCGGCATCTGCCTGATGCCGCGGCTGCCCTTCATGATCGGCAATCTCTTGTCGGCGCTGATCTGGGCCTTCGGCATTCTGGCGCCGGGCGCTTTCGGCGTCAGATGGCTCGAAGGGTGGTTAGGGTAGGTCCCTATTTATAAACGATAGAACTTCGCCGCGGTCTCACCGAAGATCGCGGATTTGCCGGGACGATTGCCGACGATGGTCAGTGCGGCCTCGCGCCATGAGTCATAGGTGCCGTTGAGCTCGAGGACGGGCCAGTCGGAGCCCCACATCACACGCGCGGGGCCGAAGACGTCGATGACATGCTCGGCATAGGGTTTGAGCGTCGCGACGGTCCAGCCGGGCTTCGCTTCGGTGGCGAGGCCCGAAAGCTTGCAGAAAGCTTGCGTCTCGCGTGCGATCCTCGCGATGCCCTTCGCCCAGTCGTCGAAGGCATCGTCGCGGATGCGCGGTTTCATGCAATGATCGACGACGACGGGCAGCTTCGGATAACGGGTGAAAAGCTTCAGGAAGTTGTCGAGGTGGATGGGGTAGCCCAGCGCATCGAAAGTGAGATCGAGATCGATGAGCGCCTGGTAGCCCCATTGCACATCGGGGCGAAACATCCAGTCCGTGTCGGGAATATCCTGGATCATCGGCCGGACGCCGGCGAATTTTCTGTGCCGGGCGAGGCGTTCGAGATGCTTGCGGTGTGACGGGTTCTCGAAGTCGACCCAGCCGACGACCTTGCCGATCCAGTCGGTGGCGTCCGCCAGACCCAGCATATATTCGGTTTCGTTGACGGTCGCCGCCGCCTGGACGAGCACGGTCTTGTCGATGCCGTGCTTGGCGCGGAAGGCCTCGAAATGCTGCGGGTGGAAATCGCGGCGCAAGGGCTTGAGCGCGTCGCCGGTGCCCATCCAGTCGTAGTCGCCGCGCGCCGGGGCCCAGAAATGCTGATGTGAATCGACGATCATGGCTGATGCCTAAGTGCGACGGAATGAATTTTAGGGATCCCGGCTTTCGCCGGGATGACGATATTGGGTTGGGTCAGAAATACGCACGATCTCTATTTCGGCGCCGGTGCGCGCTCATCAAGGAGGCCCTCGGCCTTGAGGTCACGCCACAGGGCCTTGGGAATTTTCGCGCCGAGCGTCTTCACGTTGAGCTTGACCTGATCCGGCGTGACGCCGCCCGGGATGACCGAGACGACGGAGGGATGGGCGAGGGGGAAGCGCAAGGCGGCTTCGGGTAGCTTCACCTTGTGGCGCTTGCACACCGCCTCGATGCGGCGCACCCGGTCGAGAATGCTCTTGGGCGCCTTGCTGTAGTTGTAAACGGCGTTGGCCTTGGCGCCGGTCGCCAGGATGCCGGAATTGTAGGGCCCGCCCAGCACGATGCCGATGCCGCGCTCCTCGCAGAGCGGCAGCAAGCTGTCGAGCGCCTTCTGCTCGAGCAAGGTGTAGCGGCCGGCGAGCAGGAACAGATCGAAGTCACCGCGCTTCGCCATGATCTCGCAGACTTCCCATTCATTGACGCCGCCGCCGAAGGCCTTGATCACCTTCTCGTCGCGTAATTTCACCAGCGCCTTGTAGCCCGACTTCATCAGCGTCTCGACATGCGCATCGCGCGCCGCGGCGGTGCCGTGGTTGAAGATGTCGATGTCGTGCACGAAGAGGATCTCGACGGAATCGATGCCGAGCCGCTCCAGTGAGAAGTCGAGCGAGCGCATCACGCCGTCATAGGAGTAGTCATAGATCTCGCGGCGCGATGGGATGTCGAAGAATTTGCCGATGCCGAGCCGCTCGGCGGGCTTGCAGACCTGGAGCAGGCGGCCGATCTTGGTCGAGACGATATAGTCGGAGCGCTTCTTGCCGCGCAGAAAGTGATTGAGGCGCGTCTCGGAAAGGCCGGCGCCATAAAGCGGCGCCGTGTCGTAATAGCGCATGCCGGTCTTCCAGGCCGCTTCCAGCGTGTCCTGCGCCGCTTTCTCCGTGACGGTGCCGAGAAGATTGCCGAGGGGCGCGGTGCCGAAGCCCATTTCGGTGAATTTGATCGTCGCCCCCGAAGGCGCCTTGAAGGTCTTGGTCTTCATCACATCCTGTCCGTTTTCCAGTCTTGCCAGTCGGTGAAAAGCTCGGGCTCGCGCCTGGCGAAGGACATGAGCTCCTTCATCACCTGGTCGAGGTGATCGCCCATGGCGCGGGCGGCTT
Source organism: Rhizobiales bacterium Y(2018) (assembly GCA_005502925.1). Lineage (GTDB taxonomy): Bacteria > Pseudomonadota > Alphaproteobacteria > Rhizobiales > Aestuariivirgaceae > Taklimakanibacter. The sequence goes on from SCPD01000012.1 coordinate 39,406, forward strand.
CGGTACCGTCGCGGTGCTCGAGGGCGGCGACGATGCGCTCATGCTCCTCGACGGTCTGGGCGCGGCGCAAAGGCGAGGCGAGGAGGACGCGCACCCGGTCGAGGGCGAGACGCGCTGATTCGACCACCGCGCGGACGCGCGAAAAGCCGAGCGCCGTGAGCAATATATCGTGGAAGGCGAGATCGAGCTTGTGGAAGGCGGGCTTGTCGCCGGCCGCCACCGCCAGTTCCTGGGCGGCGAGATTGGCCTTGAGATCAGAGAGAATATGATCGTCGGTGGCGCCGGCCAGCGCCCGCACCGCCTCCGTCTCCAGCGCCTTGCGCAGAAACATGTTCTCTCGGGCATCCGCCAGCCGGATGAGGGAAACCGTGGTGCCGCGCTGCGGCTGGATATCGACCAGGCCCTGGTCCTGCAGGCGGGCGAGGGCCTCGGAGACCGGAAAACGCGATACGCCGAGCTTTTCGCACAACCTGGCCTTGTCGAGCGGCGCTCCCGGTTCGAATGCGTGCATCACGATGGCGTTGCGCAGCACATCGACGACCCGGGCGGTGGCCCCGCCACGCTTCTCGCCCCGGATATTCTCCAGAAAATCGTAGGATTTTCCTTTGGCCATCATGCTAACATGTTAGTATGGCGGTGGAAACGGTAAGTCAAAGCCTTTTCAAACCACATGTTATCTGATTGAGAATTGCCGGCCATGAAGATCGTCGAAACCCCAGCTAAAAATCCCCGCGTCATCCGACTCAATTCCGCCGACAATATTGTCGTTGCCGTCGACAATGTCGAGAAGGGCAAGGAGGCGCATGGCGTCATCGCCACGGCGCGTGTGCCGCGCGGCCACAAGATGGCGGCGCAGGCGATCGCGCAAGGCGAGCCGATCCGCAAATTCGGCCAGATCATCGGTTTCGCCAAGGCGCCGATCGGACCCGGCGACTGGGTGCATGAGCATAATGTCGAGATGCATGAGTTCGCCCGCGACTATGCCTATTGCGCCGACGCCAAGCCGGAAGCGATCCTCCCCTTGAGCCAGCAGGCGACCTTCGAGGGCTATCGGCGGGCCAATGGCAAGGCCGGCACGCGCAACTATGTCGGCATCCTGACGAGCGTGAACTGCTCGGCCTCGGCATCGAAATTCATGGCCGAGGAAATCAACCGCTCCGGCATCCTCAAGGATTATCCCAATATCGACGGCGTCGTGGCGCTGACCCAGGCCAATGGCTGCGTCATCGACTATCGAGGCGTGATCTTCGACACGCTGAAGCGCACCAGCTGGGGTTATGCGACCAACCCCAATATGGGCGGCGTGGTGATGGTGGGCCTGGGCTGCGAGGGTTTCCAGATCCCGCGCTTCAAGGAGGCTTACAACGTCACCGAGAGCGACACGTTCCGCACCATGACGATCCAGGAGACCGGCGGCACCAAGAAGACGGTCGATGCCGGCGTCGCGGCGATCCGGGACATGCTGCCCATCGTCAATAATGTGAAACGCGAAACCATTCCGGCTTCGGAGCTGCTGCTGGCGCTGCAATGCGGCGGCTCGGACGGCTATTCGGGCATCACCGCCAATCCGGCGTTGGGGGCGGCAGTCGACATTCTGGTCCGTCATGGCGGCACGGCGATCCTCTCCGAGACGCCGGAAATCTATGGCGCCGAGCATCTGCTCACAAGGCGCGCCGCCAATCGCGAGGTCGGCGAGAAGCTCGTCGACATCATCCATTGGTGGGAGGACTATACCAAGCGAAACCAGATGGAGATGAACAACAACCCGTCGCCCGGCAACAAGCTGGGCGGGCTCACCACCATTCTGGAGAAGTCCTTGGGCGCGGCCGCCAAGGGCGGCTCGACGACGATGACGGCGGTCTATCGGTATGCGGAACCGGTCACCGCCAAGGGCTTCGTGTTCATGGATACGCCGGGCTACGATCCAGTCTCGGCGACAGGGCAGGTGGCGGGTGGCGCCAATATCCTCGCCTTCACCACCGGACGCGGCTCCGCCTATGGCTGCAAGCCGACGCCCTCGATCAAGCTCGCCACCAATACGCCGATCTATGAGCGCATGATCGACGACATGGACATCAATTGCGGCGACATCCTCGACGGCGTCGCGATCGACACGAAGGGGCAGGAGATCTTCGCCAAGATCCTCGAGGTCGCCTCCGGCGAACGCTCGAAATCGGAGCTCCTCGGCTATGGCGACAATGAGTATGTGCCCTGGCAGATCGGGGCGACGATGTGATGAGTGAATTCGCGATCATAACGGCCATTCTCGTCACTGTGCTGATCGGCGCCATCAGCCCCGGCCCGAGCTTCGTGATGGTGCTGCGCACCTCGATCGCTTTGTCGCGCCGCGACGGACTCGCCGCCGCTCTCGGCATGGGGCTGGGCGGTGCCTTGTTCGGCACGCTGGCGCTTCTCGGCCTGACGGCGCTGCTCGCCCAGGTCGACTGGCTTTATATGGTGCTCAAGCTCGCGGGCGGCGCTTATCTCGCTTATCTGGCGTTGCGCATCTGGCGCGGCGCGCGTGAGCCGCTGGCCATCCCGCAATCGGCCGCCTTCCAGTCGAAGACGCTCCGGCGCTCCTTCTCGGTGGCGCTGATGACCCAGCTCAGCAACCCCAAGACGGCGGTCTCCTATGCCAGCATCTTCGCGGCCCTGCTGCCGCCGCAGGTGCCGGGCTGGATGATCCTCGCTTTGCCGCCGATGATCTTCGTGGTCGAAACATCGTGGTATGCGACGGTCTCTTTCGTCTTCTCCTCGCAACGCCCGCGCCAGGCCTATGTGAGGGCCAAAGCCTGGATCGACCGGGTGACCGCCTTCGTCATTGGCGGCCTGGGGCTCCGGCTCATCTATGAGACGGCGAAAGCCCACCGGCTGTGGAGCTGAGCTTGCAGATCGCTCGAGGTGATGGGTGACGCGAAAGCTGGCGGCGCTCAACTGGCTGTTTGGCGTGATCCTGCTCGCGCTTGCCTATCACTTCTCGCAGATGAAACCTCCGCCTCCCACCGAGGCCGATCCTGACGGCGTCAAAGTGCTCCTGTTCTTCGTTTACGTCTTTTCGATCGACGCACTATTCAACATTGTGATCGGAACCGGCTTGTGGTTCAGGTCGCCTGGACTGTGGCGCGTGACGTTCTGGGTCGCCATTCTCGCCATTCTATTCTCCGGTCCGTTGGCCTTCTTTGTCACGGTGTCGCGCATGCAGGGTATGCTCTATTTGCCGTTTCTGCTGGCGCTGGTCGTGCCGGTCATCTCCGCCTTTCATCTCTATGGTCTGATACACTCATCACGACGACCGACCGCGCCGGCGATGCAAGCGGAACTCTAGGCCGCTGGAAGCGTTTGTCTTCCATGGCTACCATACCGACACCTCCCCAGCCCGAACCGCCGCCACCCGAGCCGGCGCCCATCCCGCCGCATGATCCGGTGCCCAATCCCAATCCGCAGCCGACGCCGGGAAAGCCGTTGTAGCGGTTCCTTCAAACGTCAAACGGCCTTCACCCGATCAGCCATCTGAAGGCGCGGCGCAGAAATGCCTGACCGTGTTCGGTGACGGGCGTTCCATGCGCCATCAGTACCTTTTCGGCAGGCCAGGTCAGGATGTGCTCAAGAGCGGCGCGTGCCGCGCGGCGGTCTTTGAAGGCTACTCGAAATTTTCGGGGCACCGATGGTTCCGGGCCAAGCATGAGGTCCCACTTCGCGACAATCGCCCGCCAGCCGGAGAACCAGCCGGTGGGAAATTGCTGGATGAGATCGGTGAAAATCACGGTGCTGCTCGCGCAGTGAAAGAACACGACCTCACTCATTATGACGTTGCCCTTCATCACAACATGCTCGATCTCTCCCGACCAAGGCGGGATTGGCGCCGAGTCCAGCTCGTCGTCAAATGTGAGGTCCGGGCGTTTGCCGCGAAGGCCGGGAGGGGCATAGAGGAGTGCGTCCGGATAGGCCTGTTTCCACTCGGCGATGAACAGGTGATGCAGTGTGTTCGGCGCGATCAGATAGCGGACCTTGCCGAGCGCATCGACCTCGATGCGCAGGCCTTCCGTCAGCGCGACCGGCGACCATACGAACAGGTCATCGCCGGGCAATCTGATGACAGCCATCCGCGTCGGATAGCGGAATCCAAGCATGGCTACGACCTCGGTGCCTTCCACGGTCCAGATCTCATGACCAAATTGTTTCAGCATGACTGACTTCATTTGGGCGGCCGGGGCCGTGCTTGCGCGCCGATGCCTTCAATAACGATACGGATCAGGTGCCTGATGCCGTCGGCGCTGAACGGTCCGCCGGAGAGGGCGGTGAGCATGGCCTGGCCATAGATCCCAAGCAGGACGAGAGCCATGAAATTGGGGTCGTCATCCGTACGGATCATACCTTGCCGTTGGCCGAGGACGAGAAGGTCCCGGACGAGGCGCTGAAAGGACGGGCGGTCCGGCGGTGGCTCGAGGGACGGCCGTTCGGCCGGCGCAAGGGCGAGCCGCGCGAGCGAGGGATTGGCCAGGCACCAGCCCGCGCTATCGAGAAAGACCTTTTCCAGAAGGACCAGGACATCTTCGTTCGCCTTCATTCGCGCGCGGTATATCTCGTCGCCGGCCTCGACCTGGGCGATGAGGCGCAAAGCGATGTCCTCCTTCGAGCTGAACAGATTGTAGACCGTCTTGCGCGTCAGCCCCGCCCGCGTCGCGATTTCCTCGACCGATGTATTGGCGAAACCCAGCTCTCGGAACGCCTTGTCGGCGGCCAGGAGAATGAGATTTCGGGATCGCTCTGTTCGCTTTAAGGGTGTCATTTTTATACAGTAGTATAAAATTACTCATGTGTGAAGTAATGCCGTTTTTTCAAAATTCTGAATCGGCTGAAACACTTGCATCCGTTTGATGAAGTCGCATCTGAGCCGTGCGGCGGCGTGCATTGACAGGAGGGGGCCCGCTTGTTAGCGGCCTCTCACCATGTCGCAAGCGCCAGAGTCCTATTTCATCGGTGTCGATACCGGCGGCACCTATACCGATGCCGCGGTCATCGAAGCCGCCAATCATCGCGTCATCGCCTCGGCCAAGGCGATCACCACCAAGGGTGATCTCGCCATCGGCGTGACCGAGGCCATCACCAAGGCGGTGGCGAGCCTGCCGCGCGGGCTCAAGCCGGAGGACATCTCGCTCGTCTCGGTGTCGACCACGCTCGCCACCAATGCGGTGGTCGAGGGCCATGGCAGCGCCGTCGGTGTCGTTCTCTCGGGCTTCGATGCGCAAATGGCCGAGCGTACCGGCATCGCCAAGGCGTTTCCGGGCATGCCGGTGGAAATGATCGCCGGCGGGCATGACCACAATGGCGATGAGAAGACGGCGCTCGATATCGCCGGGCTCGAAGCGGTACTCGGCCGGATCGGTGGCAAATGTGACGCCTTCGCCGTCGCCTCCGCCTTCGCGGTGCGCAATCCGGCGCATGAGCACAAGATCCGTGAGATCATCACCGCCCGGACGGGAAAGCCGGTGACACTGTCGACCGAGCTTTCATCTTCGCTCGACGCGCCGCGCCGGGCGCTGACCGCCTCTCTCAATGCCAGGCTTATCTCGCGCATCTCCTTCCTGATCGAGGCGGTGAGCCGCGCCATGGCCGGACTCAAGATCGTCTGTCCCCTGATGATCGTGAAGGGCGACGGCACGCTGGCGCTCGCCGAGACGGTGGCGATGCGGCCGATCGAGACGGTGCTGTCGGGACCGGCGGCGAGCCTCGTCGGCGCCCGCTGGCTGTCGGGCCTCAGCGACTTCATCATGTCCGATATGGGCGGCACCACCACCGATCTTGGCGTCCTCAAGGACGGGCGGCCGCGCGTCACCGAGGAGGGGGCGGAAGTCGGCGGCTGGCGCACCATGGTGAAAGCCATCGATGTGCGCACCATCGGGCTCGGCGGCGATTCCGAGATCCATTTCGAAGCCAATGGGAGCTTGAGCGTCGGGCCGCAGCGTATCGTGCCGGTGTCGCTGATCGCCCAGCGCTTCCCGGAAGTGCTGGCGATGCTCGACAGCGACCTTGCCGATACCGAAGGCGGGTCGATGCATGGCCGTTTCGTGGTGCATCCTTTTGGCGCCGCCAACCGGCTCGCGGCGACCGACCTCTCGGCGCGCGAGAAGGAGATTCTCGATCTCGTCACCGACCGGCCGAAGCCGGTGCGCAAGGTGGCGGTGTCGTCGGGCGCCCAGCGCGCGCTGACGGCGCTCAAGCGGAAAGGCCTCGTGCAGATCTGTGGCTTCACACCGTCGGACGCTGCCCATGTGCTCGATCTCCAGGCCAACTGGTCGAAGCCCGCGGCCGAGAAGGCAGCGCAGCTCCTGGTGCGTTTCCGCGAGATGAAAATGCCGTCACCCGAGCGGGTGAAAGGCTTCTGCGAGGAAGTGTGGTCGGATGTGGTCAGGCTGACCGGGCGCGTCATCCTCGACACGGCGCTCGGCCAGAAGACCGGCGGCGACACCTTGCTCGATGCGGTCTGCTCGGGGCGCGGCGGCATCGGGCTCACCCGCATAGGCTTCAGCCCCACCGTGCCGGTGGTGGCGGTCGGCGGACCGGTGAAGATCTATTATGGCGAAGTGGGCAGGCGGCTTGGCGCCGAGATCGTCTTCCCGGAGTTCTGCGATGTCGCCAATGCGGTGGGGGCGGCGACCGGTGTCGTGTCGCGCGCCGTGACGATCACGCTCGAAGGCGACGGCAGTGGGCTGTTTCGCCTGCATGGGCCGGAAGGCACCAGGAGCCTCACCTCCGGCGCCCAGGCGCTCAAGGAAGGCGAAGCCGTGGCGCGTCAGGCGGCGCTCACCGCCGTCACGCGGATGGGGGCGGGGCGAGCCGAGGTGAAGGTCAGCATCGCCAAGAGCTATCTGCCGGACGCCGTCGATGACAACGGCCTGCTCAAGGCCGAGATCACCGCTGAGGCCATAGGACGGCCGGAGACGCGCTAAAGCGAGATGGCTTTGGGAAGAGTCGCCATCTCGCTTTATCTTTCTGTTTGCGCATGATCTTGCCGGAAAACCGCTGCGCACTTTTCCGGATCATGCTCTAGGGAACTTTTCTGACGATTCTGGGTTGACCCTTCTCCAATCGGAGGGCGGCATCCTGAAAATCGGCGTGGTTCTCAATCGCGACAGCGGTACGCTCCGGGATGGCGATGCCGAAAAGATGGCCGAGACCATCGCCGAGATCATCCGGAGCCATCACCACAGTCCGGATGTTAAGCTGGTCGGCGGATCAGAGATCCAGGCGGCGCTCGAGGCGGTGCGCGAAAGCCACGATGCCGTGCTGGTGGGCGGCGGCGATGGGACCGTCTCCACCGCGGCCGCCATCTTTGCCGGTCACAAGACGGCACTCGGCATCCTGCCGCTCGGCACGATGAATCTGTTCGCCCGCGCGCTGGCCATTCCGCTCAAGCTCGAGGATGCGGTCGCGGCCCTCGTGAACGGTGAGAAACGGTTGATCGATCTCGGCGAGGTAAACGGCGAGATCTTCGTCCATCATGTGACGCTGGGCCTGCATCCGCGCATCGTGGCGGGGCGCGAGAAGCAAGACTACCGCTCACGGCTCGGCAAGAAGCTCGCAGGGCTTAGGACCTGGTGGAAGCTGGTGCGCCAGGCGCCACGCCTGCGGCTCAGGCTCGAGATCGATAAGGAACGCCTCAGCCTCAGGACGGCATCGCTGATCATCGCCAACAATCCCTTCATCGAAAAACTGGGCGGCCTTCCGCACAGCGAAGTCCCCGACCAGGGCAAGCTCGCGATCTATGCGGCGCAGACCCGCGACTGGAAGGAACTGTTCGCGATGTCGGCCCAGGCGAGCATGGGCAAATGGGAAAGCAACACCAAGCTCGACTTCCTCGAGGGGCGGCAGATCACCCTCCACGCCAAACGCCGGAAACTTCTGGCCTCGGTCGATGGCGAACTCATCCATCTTTCGACGCCGCTGAAGTTCAGGATCCTGCCCGGATCACTCTGGGTCCTATGTCCGGCACCCGCCGAGGCGCCTTCCGGCTAAAAAGGTTCCCGGTTGCGAAACTTTTTCGTCGCCCAACCGTTACGTGGTCAGGTAGGAGGCCCTCCCGGCCGCCGCCAGGAGACATGCGGAGCTTCTGGCGGCGGCAATATGCCGGCATTCGTGCCGTGCCCTCCCTTAAGCTGGAGGACTGGTCATGACCCAAGATGATGAAAACGAAGTCGAAACCGAGCGGGTCCGCTCAGGCATCGAGCTCCACCGTATGCGCTTCGTTCTCGGATTCGGTTTGTTGGGCGCCGGAGCCGCCGTGCTTCTCGCCTGGGCTTTGTTCTGACGGGCGCATTCTCTTTACAGAATCGCTTTTCTGGCGTCTCTGAGCTCACTTAAGGGGGCGCTCAGAACTAGGAGAAACCGATGACGGGCGCGGCACGCAATTTCTTTGTCCTGGCACTTCTTTACGGCATCGCCGGGATGCTGCTGGGGCTCTATATGGGGCTGTCGCAGGACCACAGCCAGATGCCGGTACATGCCCATGCCATGGTGCTGGGCTGGCTGATGTCGGGCTTCTTCGCCTTCTTTTACCATTTCTTCCCGGCGATCGGCCAATCGCGCCTGGCGAGCGTGCATTTCTGGCTGACTGCGGCGAGCGGCATCGTCATACTGGTGTCATTGTTCTTCGTTCTGTCCGGCAATATCGCGCTCGAACCGGTGACGGGCATCTCGTCCATGGTGTTCTTCGCCTGTTTCCTGCTGTTCATCTGGATAGCCCGACCGGCCTTCAGCCGCGCCGGCTGACTTTCCGCCTCTTGCGCGCTCCCTGCTGGGCTGGCAACTAGACGTCAGTCCAGTTGGGGAAATGCAGATGGCCGAATTCTTCACGCCTGAGAATCTGATGACGTTGCTGGTGCTCACCGCGCTGGAAACGGTGTTGGGCTTCGACAACCTTCTTTACATATCGATCGAGGCGAAGAAGGTTTCACCCGACCGGCAGAAATATGTGCGCCAGGTCGGCATCGTGCTGGCCATCGGCTTGCGCATCGCGCTGCTTTTCGTCGTCCTCCAGCTCATCAGCGCCTTCCAGGACCCGCTGTTCAGCTTCGACCTCTCGCCGGTGGCGGCAGGCTCGGTCAACGGCCACAGCATCATCGTGCTCCTGGGTGGTTTCTTCCTGCTCTATACGGCGCTCAAGGAGATCTACCACATGCTGGCGGCGCCCGAGCTGGGGCATGGCCAGCAAAACGGCCGCGCCAGGCGCAGTGTCGCCTCGGCGCTGATGTGGATCCTGATCATGAACATCGTCTTCTCCTTCGACACGGTGCTGTCGGCGGTGGCGCTGACCAAGAATTTCTGGGTGATGGCGATCGCCATCATCATTTCGGGCGTGCTGATGGTGGTACTGGCCGAGCGGGTGGCGAGCTTCCTCGCCAAAAACCGCATGTATGAAGTGCTGGGCCTCTTCGTGCTGCTGCTCGTCGGCGTCATGCTGACGGCGGAAGGCGGCCATATCGCGCATCTGAGCTTCTTCGGCTATCCGATCGAGCCGATGGCCAAGAGCACCTTCTACTTCGTGGTGATCGCGCTGGTCATCGTCGACATCATCCAGGGCCGCTACCAGAAGAAGCTCCTGGCCGAGAAGGCGGATCACTGAGGCTCACCCCACCCGGCGCTGCGCGCCACCCTCCCCGCAAAAGCGGGGAGGGAGCAGGTGGGGTGCTCCCGCGTAAGGGGACGTCCTCATTGCAAGAACCGGCGTGATCGGTTAGAAGCCGGCCCAACTCCATTCATCGACAAGACGGAAAGAGATGGCGCGTCAGTTCATCTATCATATGCACGGCCTTTCCAAAGCCTATGCGGGCGGCAAGAAGGTCCTCGACAATGTCAACCTGTCCTTCTACCCGGACGCCAAGATCGGCGTGCTCGGCCCCAATGGCTCGGGTAAATCGACGCTTCTGCGGGTCATGGCCGGTCTCGACACCGAATTTTCGGGCGAGGCCTGGGTCGCCGAAGGCGCCACCGTCGGCTATCTCCAGCAGGAACCCCAGCTCGACCCGCAGCTCAATGTGCTGGGCAATGTCATGGAAGGGGTCGCCGCCAAGAAGGCGATCCTCGATGAATATAATGCCCTGATGGCGGACTACTCGGATGAGAATGCCGAGAAGGCCGCGGCGCTGCAGGACCAGATCGACGCCCAGAATCTGTGGGACCTCGAAAGCCAGGTCGAGCAGGCGATGGACGCCATGCGCTGCCCGCCGGGTGACGTCATGATCGATAACCTCTCCGGCGGCGAGCGCCGCCGCGTGGCGCTGACTCAGCTGCTTCTGGCCAAGCCGGATCTGCTGCTCCTCGACGAGCCGACCAACCATCTCGACGCCGAAAGCGTCAACTGGCTCGAGCATCATCTGCGCGACTATCCGGGCGCCATCCTGATCGTCACCCATGACCGCTACTTCCTCGACAATGTGACGGGCTGGATCCTCGAGCTCGATCGCGGCCGCAGCATTCCCTATGAGGGCAACTACTCGGCCTATCTCGGCCAGAAGGCCAAGCGCTTCGCCCAGGAAGCGCGCGAGGATGCGGCGCGCCAGAAGGTGCTGGAGCGCGAGCAGGAATGGATCGCCTCGTCGCCCAAGGCGCGGCAGGCCAAGTCCAAGGCCCGTTTCAAGGCCTATGACGAACTGGTCACGGCGAACGAGAACCGGCTCAAATCGACGACGGCGCAGATCATCATTCCGCCCGGCGAACGGCTCGGCGGCAATGTCATCGATCTCGAGGGCGTGTCCAAGGGCTATGGCGACACGCTTCTCATCGACGATCTCACCATCAAGCTGCCGCCCGGCGGCATTGTCGGCGTGATCGGCCCGAACGGCGCCGGCAAAACCACCTTGTTCCGCATGCTGACCGGCCAGGAGCAGCCCGATGCGGGCGTGGTCAAGATCGGCGAAAGCGTTCATCTGGGCTATGTCGATCAGAGCCGCGATGCTCTCGATCCCAACAAGACGGTATGGGAAGAGATCTCGGGCGGTAACGACATAATTTACTTGGGTAAGCGTGAATTCAATTCCCGCGCGTATACCGGCGCCTTCAACTTCAAGGGCGCCGACCAGCAGCAGAAAGTGGGCACGCTGTCGGGCGGCCAGCGCAACCGCGTGCATCTGGCCAAGATGCTCAAATCAGGCGCCAATGTGCTGCTCCTCGACGAGCCGACCAACGATCTCGACACCGAAACTCTGGCGGCGCTCGAAGAGGCGCTGGAGGATTTCGCCGGCTGCGCCGTGATCATCAGCCACGACCGCATGTTCCTCGACCGGCTCGCCACCCATATGCTGGCCTTCGAAGGCGACAGCCATGTCGAATGGTTCGAGGGCAACTTCCAGGATTATGAGGAAGACAAGAAGCGCCGCCTCGGCGAGGACTCGGTGATGCCGAAGCGCATCAAATACAAGCAGTTCACGCGCTGACGAACGACAATCACCCGTTCTGTTGAGACGGAACGGGTGAATATGCCCTCATGCTGAGGTGCGAGCGTAGCGAGCCTCGAAGCATCATCCAGGTACAGAGGCCTTGCCGGTGGCCCGCCTTCGAGGCCCGCCTTCGGCGGGCACCTCAGGGTGAGGTTGGTGGCTGGGCCTCGGCCTCAATGCGTTTTTAGACCAGCATCTCCAGCGCGATACCGCGGCAGTCCATCTCGAATTCGAGATCGACGATCGGCGGGCGCGTGTAATGCCAGGTGAGCCCCGAGCGCGCGGCGCCGCGGCGGACGACCTCATCGGCAAGGAAGGGATGGATATCGTGGATGGTGTAGGCCTGGACGGCGCTCGTCTCCGTCCAGGAAACGCCGAGACGCGACAGCCGGCGCTCCATCTCGCCCAGCACATAGTGCGCTTTCGCGCGCATACCCTCCGGGCTGATGTCACCCAGACGCACCGTATGATCGCGATAATTGGCCTTGCCCTCGACGCTTTCGCCGCTGCCGGCGACGACGAAGCCCGGCCGCTCCGCGGGGCGCTCGACGGTGAAGGTGAAGGCGTGGAAGGAGGGCTCTGACGGCGGATCGATGACCGGGCAGACATTGGTGCGCGCCACCGGATTGGTCTCGCCGTCGGTGATGCCCCAGCGCTTCAAGGTTTCGACATAGAGCCGGTTGAAGGCGCGGAAACCCGCTTCGTCGAAGGGCGCCGGCGAGCGTAGTTCACAGGCGCAGAAGGAGGTGAGGGGCCGGCCTTGCTGCTTCAGGAAGGCCTCGATCCGCGCGAAGCCTTCAGCGAGCGGCAGGCTGTCGCGAAAGCGCGCCCGCACCAGATCGAAGCCCTGAGCGGCGATCACACCCGCCGAATATTGGAAGACGCCCGGAACGTAGCGATAGCCGCCGGGCGCGAAGAGCGTGGTGTCCTGAGGGGTCATCTGGCTTTCCTGAATGCGGTGAGGAAGGCGGCGAGATTATCGCCGAGCATCGGCGTGAGATAGCCCCCTTCCTGGACGAGCACGGTCGGCAGGCCGATTTCGGCGATGAGGCGCGCCATCACCGTGAAACCTTCGGTGGTGACGGCGCCGCCATTGAGCGGATCCGCCTCATGCGCATCGAGGCCCAGCGCCAAAACGAGGGCGCCAGGCTTGAAATCGGCAATACGCTTGATCGCTTTTTCGAGGCCTGAGATCCACACGCGGTCATTGCTCTTGACCGGCACCGGCAGGTTCAGGTTGAAACCTTCGCCGTCCTCGTCACCTTGTTGCTCGGCATAGCCGTAGTAGAAAGGATAGTACGTAGCCGGATCGGCATGGACCGAGACGGTCAGCACATCGGCGCGGCCATAGAAGATCGCCTGCGTGCCGTTGCCGTGATGAACGTCGATATCGAGGATCGCCACGCGGTCGTGGCTGCGGCGCAGATATTGCGCGGCGAGTGCCGAATTGTTGAGATAGCAGAAGCCGCCGGCGCGCTCGCCATAGGCATGATGGCCGGGCGGGCGGCAAAGAGCATAGGCCGAGTCCGTGCCCGAGGCGACGAGATCGGCCGCGGTGAGGGCGCTCATCGCCGAGGAATGCACGGTGTCCCAAGTGTCGGCGGTGACGGCGCCGGCAAAATCCATGATGTGCCAGCCGGCGCGGCCCAGTATGTGAGAAGGATAGGCGGATGGCGCCTCGACCGGGCGGATGCTCGGCATGATCTCAGGGAATGCGCCCGGCAGCTTCATCCATTCGGCATGGCCGTTTTCGAGAAAGTCGAGATAACGCGCGGGATGCACACCCTCGAAATGGCGCGCATCGAACGATCGGGGTTCGCTGAGCTCGAGCTCGGCCTTGAGCGCACCGGCGATCAGGCGGCGGACCCGTTCCGGGCTCTCGGGGTAATCGACCAAAGCGCCGTGACGCAAATAACGGGTCGGCGAATGCGCGTTCTGCTTCTCGCTGAAGATGACTTTCATCAGATCCTGTCCGGTTGCGACTCAAATTTCTATGGAGACATCGCCCAAAGGCGTGGCCTGGCACAAGAGCACATAACCATGCGCGGGCTCGACGTCGACATCCGGCGGATAGGCCACTTCACCGGCGGTCAGGCGCTGGGCGCAGGACTGGCAGTCGCCCTGGCGGCAGACATAGGGCGTGTCGACGCCTTTACTCAGAATAAGGTCGAGCAATGGACCGTCGGCGGGCGTCCAGGTGAGTTTCATGCCGGTGCGGGCGAGCGTCACGGTGGCGGGCGGCGCATCGGACTGATGTGCGCCCGTGCCGCCCGAGGCCCCAAAGATTTCCAGCTTTATCTGATTGTCCGGCACGCCCTGTGCGATGAGCTGGCGCTTGAGATTCATCATGAAGTCGTTGGGACCGCAGAGATAGAAATCGGTGCCGGGCAGATCCAGCCGTTCCTCAAGCGTCGCGATGTCGATGCGACCGTGCTGGTCGTAGTCGCGGCCGATCCGGTCCTGCAAGCGGGGCTGCGAATAGGCGATATGAGTGCACAGACGCGGATGCGCCAGAGCGCGCAGCTCGTTGCGCATCGGATGTGTGCCGCCGTCGCGCACGCCATGAAAGAACCAGACAAGGCGATCTTGCGCTGTCGACTTCAGGTGAAGGAGCATCGACATCATCGGGGTCACGCCGACGCCGGCGCTGACCAAGGCGACGGGTCGTGAAGATTGATCGTCGAGGCGGAAGCGCCCCCGCGGCGCGCCGAGCAGCAGCATTGCTTCCGGCTTTACCTCATCATGGAGCCAGCGGGAGACGGCGCCCTGGTCATGGCGCTTGACGGTGATGCGGAAAAAATCGCCCACGGGGGCGCTGGAGAGGGAATAACAGCGCTCGAGCGCGCGGCCATTCACCTCAGGGCCTGATACAGTGACATACTGGCCGGCCTGAAAGCTTTCGAGCGGCGCGTCATCGGCCGGCGCCAGCAGGAATGAGACCACACCCTGCGCCTCGTCGCGTCTTTCGCGGCAGATGAATTCGCGCTTGCCGTTCCAGGCGAGGCGTGGCCGCCAGATGCGCGAGCGCACAAAAGAATTCGAGCAATGAAGAAACATCTCGCTGGTTTCGACGCGGATGTGTCCGTCTTTCGGCACTGGTTCGCCGACGACGCCGTTGAGACGGAGCGATTCCGGCATTCCCGGACGGACGAACAGGCCGCCGACGGTGCCGCTCGGCGCGGCGCCGGCGCGCGTCAGAAGTTGGCGCTCATCGCATTGGCTGGCAAAACCGGTCTCGCCGCCGATGAACGTGATATCCAGCTCATCGTTTTCATCACAGAAGGCGAGGACGGCGAAACGGGTCGACGCCAGGAAGGCCGATGTGTGCGGATCGAAAGCGGCAAAGGCCTTGCGGCGCACGTAGTGGCTCGTGGGCTTGTAGGCATTGGACAGGCCGTTGCCTTCGAGAATGGTCTGTGCGGAGGGCTGCTGCGGTTCGGGCACGACACCTCGCTCGGCATGATAAGCGAGCTGATCCTTGATCATGGCGAAGAGATCGAGCGGCATCAGATTTGTGGCGGCGGGCGACCAGAATTGCGCCCGCCGGAATGAGTCGGTCGTGACGAAGTCGCAGGACGTGATGGTCAGCCTGGCGACGTTGAGCGGCGCCTGACCGCGAATGTCGAAAGGCGCCAGGTCTCCGGGCGCCACTGAGACCGCCGATGTGGCCCGGATGCGCAGGAAGCGGTCTTCGCCGGGATTGAGCACGGCGAGACAGACTTTCGGCTCGGCCAGCATGTTGCCGACCGTATCCAGCCGGTTGTTGCCCGGCCGGTCGGGCATGATCAGCGTGTCGGGGGAGACGACGGTGAGAACAAAGGGCAAGTCGCCCCGTGGCGACACGTCAATCCTGTCGCCGGCCCGGCTGGCGATGAACAGAAAGGGCGAGGTCCTGACGAAATCCAGGGCTTCCGGGCTGAGCAAGGGGGGCTCCTGCGGTCGGGGGTGCGGCGCCAGACATTTGACAAGAGGCTGGCTGGCCCGCATTCCGAAGATGGCCAAGTTTCGTCGAATTCAGGCCAAATTATCCGCGCGGCCGGTATTTCGAGGGTGGTGCCCCGAGATTGCTGGCGAAGGCGGCGGTGAAGGCGCTGGGGCTGTGATAGCCGGCATCGAGCGCCGCCCCGGTGACGGACTGCCCGGTGACGATGCGGGAAAGACCTTCCAGCAGCCGCAATTGCTGTCGCCACTCACCGAAACCCATGCCGGTTTCGGCGCGGAAGCGGCGGGTGAGCGTCCTGCGTGCCATGCCGGCCCGGCGCGCCCATTGATCGAGATCGCTCCGGTCGCCGGGATCTTCGAGCAAAGCGGCGCAGACGCGGCGCAACCGCCGGTCGGCCGGCATCACCAGGTTCAAGGGCAGGATCGGCATGCGCTGGAGCTCGTCGAGGATCAAGGTCATGATGCGGCCGTCGCGACCGTCCCGGTCATATTCGAGCGGAAGGGCGATCGCCTCGAGGATGAGCTCGGTGAGGAGGTCCGACACGGCGACGGCCTGCGCCTGTTTCGGCAGCGCCACACCGGCCGCCGCCTCATCTATATAGAGTGTGCGGAAGGACACATCGCCCCGGCAGCGCACATCATGGACGGTGAAGGCCGGCAGCCATAAAGCGCGGCCAGGCGGGATGATCCAGCTGGCGGCGTCGGTGGTGATCTGCATCATCCCGCTGGTGGCGTGGAGCAGCTGGGCGCGCGGATGCGCATGCGGCGGCTCGAATGTGCTGGCCTTGTAGTCCAGCGCCATGGCGGCGACTGGACGCGCCACGGTCTGATGGTCGGCGGAGGTGATGTTGCGGCCCTCTGGCATCTCACGTGCATCATCCTCAGATTACAAGGAAAATCAAGCAGATCGGCGATTGAGTGGACTGCCTCAATTTTCAGAAACTGGAGAGTTCAGGCGGTCCACTTTCGCGGTAAGCTTCCTGGAAACCCAAGGATCTTTCCGATGTATATCCCTCCCGCCTTTCGTGAAGACGACCCGTCGATCCTGCGTGAGCTGATGCGCGGGGCAGGGCTCGCCAATCTGGTGACGGCGACGGCCGTTGGTCCGATCGCCACGCCGCTGCCACTCGTGCTCGCCCCGGATGAAGGCGAGCAGGGTGTGCTCTACGGCCATCTCGCCAAAGCCAATATGCAATGGAAGACGCCGGTGATCGGCGAGGCGCTTGCCCTCTTCATGGGGCCCGACGCCTATGTGACGCCCTCCTGGTATGCGGCGAAGGCCGAGCATGGCAAGGTCGTGCCGACCTGGAATTATGTGGCGGTGCATGCCTATGGGCCGATCGAATTCTTCGAGGACGAGGCACGGCTTCTCGCGGCGGTCAAACGCGTCACCGAATTGCACGAAGGACCGCGTACGACGCCCTGGCAGGTGAGCGATGCGCCCGAGGCCTATATCGAGTCGCAGCTGCGCGGCATTGTCGGCCTGCGCCTGCCGATCACCCGGCTCGAGGGCAAGCGCAAGATGAGCCAGAACCGCAGCGCCGCCGACCGCATCGGCGTCGCCGAGGGCCTTGCCGACAGTGACAAGGCGACGGACCGGCTCGTGGCCGGTCTCATCCCCCTAGATCACGATGAGTTTGGGTTGAATCAACCCAAACTCATAAACGTGATCGATTCCTAATATTAGCGCGGGATTCTCGCGAAAAACCGGCATCCACTTTTTCGCATCCCGCGCTAGTGGACTGATCAGGCGGCCCGCGCGTCGGACCGGCTCTTTTCCTTGGCGAAGGGGCTGAGGCCCAGCCATATCTGCATGGAGCGCGCGATCACCGGATCGCCGGCGAGATCGAGAGCGCCTGCCTCCACTTCCTTCGCGACGGTCGAGAGACCCATCCAGATCGCCGTCATGGCGCGCAGCGATCCGGTGACGGCGAGGTCTATCTCATGGCCGGGATCGACGAGGCAGAGATCGACCATGCCATTGTCGATGACCAGCCACCAGCGCTGCCGTGCGATTTCAAGCTCGGGATATTCGAACTGAATGGTGCAGCGCTTCTCGGGTAGCGGTGTCGGGTCGAGATGCCGGCGCATGTCCCACATCAAAAGCGACGGATCGAGATTCTTGAGCGAGAGGCTCGATTCGACCCAACGCTGCCCCCAATTGCCGAGCGACATCACCAGAGGCCGCAGATCCTCGCCGGCACTGGTCAGGACATAATCGACGCCGCTCGACTGCTGCGACGGGCGCGTATAGATGATGCCCGCTTTCTTGAGCTCCTTCAGACGCTTGGACAAGAGGGTCGGCGACATGCGCGGCACGCCGCGCCTTATGTCGTTGAACCTCGTGCTCCCGCATAGGACTTCGCGCAGAACCAGCGCCGTCCACCGTGTACAAAAAACTTCCGCCGCCATCGCGACTGGACAGAACTGCCCGTAACTGCCTTGCTCCACGCTGATCTCCTGTGGCCAGGCCCTCGGGCGCGGAAGCTACGCCAAAGGATCGGGCCAAGTCCAGTACAGTTTTGCAAGCCGTGAGGGAGCTGTTCCGCTCCTCTGTCGCCGGTCCGGTACACTTCCTTGACTAGAGCCGCGGATAATATCCGTGGAATGATCATCGCGGGTGCGCATATTGCAGTGGAGATAGACATGGATCAGTCACAGGGCCTCCGTACCATGAAGGAAAAGAGTTTCATCGAGATCGCCGACAGGCTGGGCCAGAGCTTCGCCGCGACTTCGCTCGAGGACGAAGATCATTTCGTTGCCGACAATATTAAAGCCTTAAAAGAGGCCGGGCTCGTCGAGGCCGGCGTTCCCGTCGAGCTTGGCGGCGGCGGCGCCACGATCGACGAGCTGGCCGAAATGCTGCGCGTGCTGGCGCATCATTGCGGTTCGACGGCGCTCGCTTTCTCGATGCACACGCATCAGGTGGCGATCCCGGCCTGGCGCTTCACGCATCAGAAGGTCGCCGCGGTCGAACCGCTGCTCAAGCGGATCGCCAAGGAGCGAATCATCCTTCTGTCGAGCGGCGGCTCCGACTGGATCGCGGGCTCGGGCAAGGCCGAGAAGGTCGAAGGCGGCTATCGCATCACGGCGCGCAAGGTCTTCACCTCGGCGGCGCCGATCGGCGATCTCCTGATGACCGGCGCGGTCGACGAGGCCACGAACGAGGTGCTGCATTTCGGCATTCCGATGAATTCGCCGCATGTGAAGGTGCTCGATACCTGGCATACGCTCGGCATGCGCGGCACCGGCTCGCATGACGTGATGATCGACGGCCATGTGGTGCCGGACGCAGCGATCGCGCTTCGGCGCAAGGCAGGGCAGTGGCATCCGCTGTTCCAGATCATCGCGACGATCGCTTTCCCGCTCGTCTATTCGGTCTATCTGGGCGTCGCCGAAAGCGCCCGCGACATCGCCGTGGGCCTGGCCAAGAAGCGGAAGCCGGACAGCCATGTGCTCAAGCTCGTCGGCGAGATGGACACCGCCTTGCGGGCGGCGCAGCTGGCGCGCCGGTCGATGCTGGAGGCGGTGGCGCGCAACGCGCCGTCGGCCGAGAGCATCAATGAGGTGATGATCGGGCGTCAGCTCGTCGGGCAGAATGCGATCCGCGCGGTCGAGCTCGCCATGGAGGCTTCGGGCGGCGCCGGCTTCTACCGGGCGCAGGGGCTGGAGCGGCGCTTCCGCGACATCCAGGGCGCCCGTTATCATCCGCTGCAAAGTGGTCCGCAGGCGGAATATGCCGGCGCCATGGCGCTGGGCCTGCCGATCGACACGATATTCTGATCCTGTGTGATCTCGCCGCTTCTTTGGTCCGGATCAGCCATGCCATAATCGTGGCATGGCTGACTGGTCTCCGACACAATATCTCAAATTCGCCGATGAGCGCACGCGCGCAGCGCGTGATCTCCTGGCGCAGGTCCCGCTCGCGCAAGCGCGCAAGGTCTATGATCTGGGCTGCGGGCCCGGCAATTCGACCGCGCTCCTGATCGAGCGTTTCCCCGCGGCGGAAATCATCGGTGTCGATTCATCGCCGAGCATGCTGGAAGAAGCGCGCAGGGCGTATCCGCAGCTGAATTTCGTCGAAGGTGATCTCAGCGGCTGGTTGCCGGAAGAGGGCGCCGATCTTCTGTTCGCCAATGCCTTGTTCCAATGGGTGCCGGAGCATTTGAAAGTGCTGCAGCGCCTCGTGGCGGCGCTGCCGACAGGCGGCGTTCTCGCCGTGCAGATGCCGGACAATCTCGACGAGCCCTCGCATGTGGCGATGCGCGAAACCGCCGTGTCGGGACCGTGGGCAAGCAAGATCAAACAAATCGGGCGCGCGCTTCTGCCGGCGCCGATGGTCTATTACAATGCGCTCAAGCCCCATGCGGCGCGCGTCGATATCTGGCACACGATCTACAATCACCCGATCGACGGCGCCAAAGGCATCGTCGAATGGGTGAAAGGCACGGGGCTCAGGCCCTATATCGATCCTCTCGATATGACCGAGCGCCGGGATTTCCTCGCCGCTTATGAAGCGCGCATCGCCAAGGCCTATCCCCTGGCCCATGACGGTAAGACGCTCCTGCGCTTTCCGCGCCTCTTCATCCTGTGCGTGAAGTAGCGTCCGGCCAGTAATAGGAATCGGGTAAAGGCCGCGGTCCGAATACGGCCTGGCCGACACGCACGATGGTGGCGCCTTCCTCGATCGCCGTCTCATAGTCACCTGACATGCCCATCGAGAGATGGCGCAGCGCCTCGCCTTGCGGGGCATCATTGAGGGCGCGGTCGCGGATCTCGCGTAGTACGCGGAAGCAGCGGCGCACTTCAGTCTCGTCGGGTGTAAAACGCGCGAGCGTCATGAAGCCTTTGGGACGGAGCGTCTCGAAGGAGGTCAACTCCTTGAGAAAGTTCGGCACGTCTTCCGGCGTGAGACCATATTTGCTGGCCTCGTTCGACGTGTTGACTTGAACGAGCACGTCGAGGCTCTGTCCGAGGAACTGAAGCCGCTTTTCGAGCGCGGCCGCCAAGGACAGCCGGTCGAGGGATTGCACCTCAGCGGCGAATTTCAGCACGTCCTTGACTTTGTTGCTCTGCAGATGGCCGATCATCGACCAGCGGATAGGCTCGCCGGTGAGGGCTTCGGCCTTCCTGCCGCCTTCCTGGACTTTGTTCTCGCCGAGATCGGTCTGGCCGGCGTGGATGGCTTCGCGCACGCGGTCGGGGGCAACCGTCTTGGTGACGAGCACGAGCCGCACCGCATCCGCTGTTCGTCCCGATCGTGCCGCGGCCGCGGCGATCCGGTCGCGCAGGCGGGCGAGATTGGCGGCAATTTCGGTCATGGGCTGTTCTCCTTGCCCGTGCATAGGTGCACTCCGACTTGTTCAGAAGGGCCAGTTTCTCGAAAATGGTGCAGACCGGATGATCGCGCGGCGGCGAAGGCGGCCAGTCAATCCTCGTCCTTCGGCACCCAGCGGGTGAAATCGCGCAGGTGATGATCGGGCTTGGCGCCTTTTATGTCGCCGGGCTTGGCCAGCGCGAAAGTACGCCGGCGCAGATCCTTCACCAATTGGACGCGATCCTCGATATGAGCGAGCTCACCGCGGGTGATGGGAGCACCGACCCTGAGAATGAGGCTCGTGCCGATGCGGCGCGCCGTCTCGCGGAAGACCAGCGAGGCTCTCAACGTGTCGCTGACATGGCTCGCGAGATGGAACAGCCGGCTGTTCTGGCCGACGAAGAAGATCGGAATGATGGTGGCGCCAGAGGCGCGGATCAGCTTGGCGGTGAAGGGGGCCCAAGGGAGTTCGACCGCCGGGCCCTTATGCGGGCGCTCGCTGGTCGACACGCCACCGCCCGGAAATATGCCGATGGAATGGCCGGAGCGCAGCCAGGACATCGCGGTCAGCCGCGAGCGCACATTGGTCTCGCGCGCCGTACGGGTGCCGGCGAAGTCCACGGGGAGGAGATTGTCGCGCGCTTCCGGGATGTGGCAGAGCACCGAATTGGACAGCACCTTGGTGTCGGGCCTGACCAGCATCGCGGCCCAGGCGAGGCTGATGCCGTCGAGGACGCCATAAGGGTGATTGGCGATGAAGACGACCGGCCCTTCCCTGGGGCAGAGATCGAGGGCGGCGCGATCGATTTCGATATTGATCTTCAAGAGCCTGAGGGCGGTGCCGAAAAAGCTCTCGCCGGGTTCGCGCTCATTGCGGCGGTCATAGAGCTTCTTGAGCTTGGCCTGGCCGCCGATCTTCTCGATCGCCTGGATGACGGTGCGCTGGAGAAGAGGCTGGTCGGCGGTCGAATAGGTGAATCTGACCGGCCCGTCGCCGTCGGGCCGGTTCTTTTCCTTACTGCTGCGTTTGCTCATGGTCCGCCAGATCCCCCGCGCCAATTTCAAACGCCCATGCATCACAAGCAAGTGACTTTTCCAGCGGGAGGGTGGAAAACTAGCCCCGCGACAACAAAACAGGGGAGTTCGCATGTACAGGCTTTATGGGCGCCCGGGTTCGGGTTCGGTAGTGGTCGAGGCGGTGCTCGAGGCGGCGGAAGCGCCTTACGAGGTCGAGCTCATCGAGCGGTCTCCGGATGGCCGTGTCCCGGAAAAGCTGGCGCGCGTCAATCCCTTGGGGCAGGTGCCGGCGCTGACCCTCCCCAACGGCACGGTCATGACCGAGTCGGCGGCGATCTCTCTCTACCTGGCCGACAAATATCCCAAGGCCGACCTGGCGCCGGCGCCCAATGCGGCCGAGCGCCCTGCCTATCTGCGCTGGCTCGTCTTCCTCGCCACCAATATCTATATGACGGATCTGCGCGCCTATTATCCGGACCGCTATACGTCCGACCAGAATGGCGGCAAATGCGTCAAGGCGGCGGCACTCGCGCGCATGGCGCAGGAATGGGAAGTCTATGCCGCGGCGCTCGGCGACAAGCCTTTCATCCTCGGCGACAAGATGTGCGTGGCGGATGTCTATGCCGCGATGCTCGCAACCTGGAATCTCGATGTCCCCAGCTTCTTCAAGAAGCACCCCAATGTGCGCGCGATGTATGACCGCGTGACGGCCAATCCCGCCATCGCCCGCGCCTGGGGACGCAATGAGATGGAGGATTGGAAGAACTAGCGGGTTACGCCGAAACTCACGCGGCTTCCGCCTGTTCGCCGAGACCCACGACCCGGCAGATCGCATAAACGAGATCGGCGCGGTTCAGCGTATAGAAGTGGAAGCTGTTGACGCCTTCGCGGCGCAGGAAGTCGACCTGCTCGGCCGCCACCATGGCGGCCACCAGATTGCGCGTCTCGGGGTCCTGATCGAGACCGTGGAAACGTTGGGCCAGGGCGGGCGGTAGGAAGGCGCCGCATTTGGCGGCGAATTCCTTGACCCGCGCGAAATTGGTGATCGGCAGGATGCCGGGCACCAGCTCGATATCGATGCCTCTCGCGAAGACGCGGTCGCGGAAGCGCAGGAAGGCGGCATTGTTGAAGAAGAACTGCGACAGCGCCCGGGTGGCGCCGTGCTCGGCCTTGTCGGCGAGGAAGGCCAAATCTTCCTCGATCGATACGGCTTCAGGATGCTTTTCCGGATAGGCCGAGACCGAGATCTCGAAGGGCGCGATCTCGCGGATGCCACGCACCAGATCGGCGGCGTTGCGATAGCCTTCAGGATGCGGCACGAAACGGCCACCGACGCCGCCCGGCGGATCGCCGCGCAACGCCACGATATGGCGGATGCCGGCTTCCCAATAGCCGCGCACCACCTTGTCGACGTCTTCACGTGGTGCGCCGACGCAAGTGAGATGGGCGGCGGGAATGAGCGAGGTGCGCTCGCGGATCGCATTCACGGTGCCGAGCGTGCGCTCCTGCGTCGTGCCGCCGGCGCCATAGGTCACCGAGACGAAGTGCGGCTTCATCTCCTCGAGCTTGGTGATGACCTTCCAGAAATTCTCGGAGGCCTCGGCCTTCGGCGGAAAGAATTCGAAAGATACTTTGAGCTCGGGCTTACTCATCACGCCAAATTTCCTTCTACGCGATTCTTCGCGACCTGTTCTTTTTGTGCAACATTCGCGGCCGGGCGCTCGGCCAGCCACAGCGAAACGGTGAGCCCGGAGCCGTTGGTCCTGGGCGGCGGCAAGGTCCTTTCGCGGACCAGACGGAGATCAGCGCGCTTCAGCCAGGAGCTGATGGCGTCGGGCGCGATGCCGAGACGGCGATGGGCGTGCTGGTCGCGCAGATGCTCAAGCTCATGCGGGGCGAAATCGACGATCAGCAGGCGGCCGCCCGGCTTGAGCACGCGCGCCGCTTCGGTGAGGGCGCGGGCCGGGTCGTCGAGATAATGCAGCACCTGGTGGATGGTGATGAAATCGGCGGCGGCATTGGGGAGCGGCAAAGCGTAGATGTCGCCCTGGCGTACTTGCGCCTGGCGCAAGCCCGCCGCCTCCAGATTGGCGCGTGCCACGCCCAGCATCTCGCGGCTCTGGTCGATGCCGATCGCTTGCGCGGCGCGCCCGGCGAAGAGCGACAGGATGCGCCCGGTCCCGGTGCCGAGATCGAGGAAATTGCCGAGATCGCCCCCTCCGGCCAAGTCGACCATGGCGGCTTCGACGTCGCCCTCGCTGACATAGAGCGAGCGCAGCTTTTCCCAGTTCGCGGCATTGGTACCGAAATAGAGGGCGGCAGCCTCGGCGCGCTGGCGGCGTATCTCCTCGAGCCGGGCAATGTCGCTGACCAGCACCGAATCAGAGCCGGGGAGGAGGTCGACGATCGCACGGGCGAGGGCGGCGCCACGGGTCTGCTCGCTCAGGCGGAACAGGACCCAGCTGCCTTCCTTGTAACGCGACAAAAGGCCCGCCTCCGCCATCAGCTTGAGGTGGCGGCTGACGCGCGGCTGGCTTTGGCCTAGAATCTGCGTCAATTCGCTGACATTGAATTCGCCATGCGACAGGACGAAAAGCAGCCTGAGCCGCGTCGTCTCGGCGATGGCCCGCATTCCGGCTAGAAGTTCGTCCATAGGCTGTTCCATTGACATGCTCACATAAACATATCTTTATGTCGAAATCAACGTTAGGCTGGTCTTAACCTAAAAAAGGCCTTAGTCAGGCCTATGCTGCAATGAACAGTCACCTATTTTCTGGTCGTACTTTGGAAAAAATGCGCTAAGGTACACAGAGCAGGGGAGTCCAGATGAGCCGGGCGAATAGCGGAGTAAGGAGCGTTCATATGCGGCGCATGATGGCATGCGTCGGTATTGTTGCGCTATTTGCTCTGACGACAGGACCGGCTTCAGCCGAGCGCCAGCCCGACAAATCCGGCTTCAAAGGCACCCCGCTTACGGTCAAGGCGGCCGACGAACGCAAGAAAAAACCCCACGCCTACAAGCCCAAACCGGAAGAGCGCGTGATCATCGAGCCCGCCGCCACCGTGCCGGGGGTGGATGTGGTCGATGGCGTGCAGGTTCCTGGCGATCTCAATGAGACGACCGACGATACCCAGGTGCCGGGCGACCTCGTGGCGGAGCAGCCCGATCCCCTGGAAGGCGTGAATCGCGTTGTTTTCGGCTTCAACCAGGTTGTCGACCGGCTGGTCCTTGAGCCGACGGCGCGCATTTATCGCGCCGTGATTCCGCCGCCGGTCCGCCGCGGCGTGTCGAATGTGCTGACCAATCTCGCGAGCCCGGTCACGCTCGCCAACGACATTCTGCAAGGCAATCCGGAAGCGGCGGCGAACACTATGAAGCGCTTCATGGTGAACAGCACGCTGGGGCTGGGTGGCATATTCGATCATGCCACTGGCCTGGGTGAACCTTTGCATCGCGAGGATTTCGGCCAGACGCTCGGAACCTGGGGCATGGGGCCTGGTCCTTACATCGTGCTGCCGGTCATTGGACCAGCTAATCCGCGCGATATCGGCGGCGTGGTCGTCGACACCGCGATCAACCCGATGACCTGGGTGCTTTATGACGCTCCCCTGTGGGAACGCTCCATCCCGATCGGCACGGAAATCATCTCGGGCCGCGAGGCGTTGCTCGACGATTACGACAACTTGCGCAAAAATTCGCCTGATTTGTACGCCAGCGTGCGCGACCTCTATGCACAGAAGCGGCAAAGCGAGATCAACAATGAGACAGCCGGGTATGACACCGCCTCCGGTGTGTCCAGCTTGCCGCCAACAACGGTCCCGCAAACCCTCAACCCCTATTGAGGATTCTTCACGATGACTGACATTGTCCGGCCTCTTAGCCGTCGCCTTTTTGTGTCCCTGGGCTTGTCGGCGGCATTAGCTCCGTCGCTCGCCTTCGCCGCCTCATCCGCGGAAAGCTATGTCGCTTCGGTCGGCAACGGCGTGATCGCCGCGGCGCGCGCCAATTCGGTCAGCCAGTTCCGCTCGCTGCTGCGGTCCAATGCCGATATCGCCGCGATCGCGATCTATTCGCTCGGTCCCTATCGCAAGAGCCTGACCAATGACGTCAAGGCGGAATATTACAGCCTGGTCGAGGCCTATATCGCCAAGGTGTTCCAGCAGAACGCCAAGAAGCTCGCCGGGCAAGGCCTCGAAGTGAAAGGCACCAAGGACGCCGGCGACAGCGTGCTGGTGAAGAGCGTCCTCAAAATGGGTGGCGGCGGCTCCATGCCGGTGACCTGGCGCCTCGTCAAGCGCGGCGGCGGCTTCCGTATCTTCGATGTAAATGTCGACGGCATCTGGCTGGCCTCGACACAGAAGACGAATTTCGTGTCAGTCCTCAAGAAGAACAACGGCCAGATTTCGGCGCTGCTCGACTATCTCAGGAAGTAGCCGTCACAGGATCTTCACCAAGTCTCAGCTTGCACAAACCCCGTCACCTCTGGCAGGACTCCGCCATGAGAGGGCTGGCATCAATTTGATGGAACAAGGATGAGCTCGACACGTTTCACCAACCGCTTGACCCGCCGTGGCTTCATGGGGCTTTCGGCGCTGCTTCTCACCACCACGCTCGCCGGCCGCGAGGTTCTCGCCGCATCGCCGGCGGAAAAGTATGTGACCAGCGTCGGCACGAGCGTCATCAGGCTCGCCAACAGCGGCGGCGGCAAAGCCGCGCTCAGACAGCGCTTCTCCGGCCTCATCAACCAGCACACCAATGTGCGCTCGGTCGGCCTCGTGGCGCTCGGGCCCTATCGCAAGGACCTGCCGCCCAATATGTCGGGCGAGTTCGTCAAACTGGTCTCATTCTATATGGCCGCCTTCTTCGTCTATTATGTCGACGAGTTCCAGGGGTCGAATATCGAGATCGAATCCTCGGCGAAGCAGGGCAACACCACGATCGTCAACTCCGTGGTGCGGTTCAAGAACGGCTCGACGAGTCAGGTACGCTGGCGTATCCTTGGGGCAGGCCAGATCGGCGACATCAATGTGCGCGGCGTATGGCTGTCGCTGCAGCTCAAGAAGCGCTTCACCGACGTGCTGAAGCGCTCGAAAGGCGATTTCAACGCTCTCTTCGACGAGTTGAAGAGCGCTGAAAGCTGGTAGGGGCCGCAGTTGACGACCCGCCGCCGGTTCCGTTAGGTCTTGGCGCTTGAAGGCTAATCAAGGCGAATCATGACGACATTTTCGAAGAGCCTGTCGCGGCGCGCCTTCATCAAGGCGGGTGCCGTGGTCGCCACAGCGGCGATCGGCGGCAGGGCGGCCGTTGCCGGTGAAAAGGACCATCCCTCTGTCGCGTTTATGCGAAAGGTGGGCAAGGACCTGCTCGAGGCGCATCGCCAGGGAACCGTCAATGCCTTCTTGGGCGTCATCCAGCGTTATGCCGATGTTCCGGAAATCGCGCTCTATTCGCTCGGTCAATACAAGGCCAATCTCGGCGCCGCTCAGCGGCCGCGTTATTTCCGCGGCGTGGCGGTGTTCATGTCGCGCTATTTCGCCGATCAGTCGCGCGAATATCCGATCGCCAAATACGAAGTGGGCGAGGCGACCACCGACGGCAAGGATGTGACGGTGTCGAGCCGGATCTTCCTGATGTCGGGCCAGACCTATACCGTCAACTGGCGGCTCGTCTGGCGCAACAAGAGCTACAAGGTCGCCGATGCCAAGGTGCTCGGCTTCTCGATGATCTATATGCAGCGCGGCATCTTCACGTCTTACCTGTCGAAGCGCAAAGGCGATCTGTTCCAGCTGATGACGGCGCTGGAGGGGTAGAGTTCGAGCGTCGGATACCTCCGTGGATGGCCGGGTCAAGCCCGGCCACATGCTTTTCGGGCTGATGCGGGGTGTTTTTCTGCGCATCAGCTTATCCGAAAACCGCTTCGCACTTTTCGGGCTGATGCGTCCTAATCCTCCATTAATCTTAAAATTCTAACGTCCGGGACGGGTCGGTTGCGTTCCGGAGTTGGTCATGCGTTTCCACAAGCTTGCGGGGCTCGCCGTCAGCGGGGCCATCCTCGCCATGCTCTCCGCCTGCGGCGACGGTTCCAAGCAATTCACCACTGAAGGCCTCATCGCACCGCCCATCCATTGCCTCACCGATCCGCGCATTCTGGGCGAGGCGGAAAAACTCGACCCGATCGATGAAGGCAATGGCTGCCAGGTGCCCAATCCGTGGAAGATGTATTCGGTCGTCGGCGTCCAGTTCAGCCAACCGGCGACGCTCAATTGCAGCGTGACCCAGCCGCTCCATGACTGGATGAACGGCACTGTCCAACCGGCGGCGGAGCAGGCCTTCGGCTCACAGGTGACGGGCATAACGGTCGCCGCGTCCTATTCCTGCCGGGCGCGCAACAACAAGCGCGGGGCGAAGATGAGCGAGCATGGCTTCGGCAACGCCATCGACATATCGAGCTTCACACTTGCCGACGGGCGCAAGATCACCGTAAAGCAGGGTTGGCGCGGCGAAGGCGATGAGCGGGAATTCCTGCGTCAGATCCGCCAGGACGCCTGCGGCGAGTTCATGACCGTGCTGGGGCCGGGGTCCGACCGCTATCACGGCGATCACTTCCATCTCGATCTCGCCAGCCGGCGCAGCGGCAAGTCCTACTGCAAGTGATCGTTGTGGGATGTTCTCCGCTTACGCATCAGCTTGTCCGAAAACCGCTTCGCACTTTTCGGGCTGAGCTTCTGTCATTCGCATCAGCTTACCCGAAAACCGCTTCGCACTTTTCGGGCTGACGCTATTCGACGACGCCCGGCTTCTCGCTGTTCACATATTTGAAGCTCGCCGGGTCGAAGAAGGGCGTGTCCTGGCCGAGCCAGACATAGGCCAGCAGCACTTTGTCGATGATGACGAAATACTGGATCGCGTCATTGGTCGTGCCGTAATCGCCGCAAGCGGAGAAGACCTCGTCGGTCGCCAGCAACTCTTCCATATAAGCGGCATTCGGCTCGTAATTATACGTGCCGGAGGCGAAGTCGAGATGGACGACGCAGCGGCCGATCTCCTTGTCCTCGATGGAAGGGGCCGCGATCTTGTGGATCAGCACTGAGGGTTTGTCAGACCCGAGCGGCCAAAACCGCGCGATCGGTCCGCCATGATCTCCGCCCCAGGATTGAATGAGCTCCTCACGCTCATTGAGGGCGTAGATCACCTTGGGCAGGTCTTTGCCGGTACATGCCTGATAGCGGAAGCTCAGCTGCTGATTGGGCTTACCATGGATGAACACGGTCTGCTCCTTCCATTCGCAACCAGGGAGCAGAACCGCGCCCGAATCCTCGGTGCCAGTCTGGGCCGCGACACTCAGCGGCGCGAGAAGGAAGGCTGCTACACACATCCATTTCGGCAAACACGTCACCGGCAACTCCCTGAGTCAAATCATGGTCTTGGCTGGAGCGGTTCAGAAATCGATTCAGCCTATTTGAGCACCTTCGTATAAGCATCGAGAAATTCATCGGCGTCGCGCGGGCAGCCGCCGCCTTCCTCGGGCGGGTCGACATAACGGTCGAGGTTGAGACCGATCCAGCGTACTTGGCCGGGAACGATATTGAGATCGCCGGATTTCGAATACAGGCAGAGGGCGATGAGCCGGCCCGATTCCGCAATCGCCAGCGCCGCATTATTGCCGGCGCAATTATGCGCCTCGCAGACGGCGGCGATGAGCCCGTCCTCCTGGCGGGTGATCGGGGTGCCGACATCGAGATTGTCGATCCAGTCGGCGGTTCCGGACCCCGCCGCGTTGTCCAGGGCCTCGATCACCTTGGGGTTCTCGAAGAAGGAATAGCCGCCGATCACGTCGAAGGGGTATTTGCCTGCATAATCCTTGAGCTCCTCCGCCGATGCGGGCAAATCGGCCGCATGGGCAAGGCCTGCCGTAGCGAAAAGACAAAGAAGACTGGCAAGCTTTGTGAGCTTCATGAGGAGGGCCGGGTTGTTTGGGTAGGCTTCCACTCTAACCGCGTGAATGTGGCATCGTCGCGGCTTTCCGGGCTTTTCACACAACTCCTTGTCATGACGCAATAGTTTGCTTGTTCCCCCATGGGCAGGGCGGCCATAATCCTGTATCGCCACCCGGAACAAGGAGAAAACGCCCAGTATGCCGCATGAAACGCCGCTCATCGCCACGATCGTCATCGGCCTGGGCCTGGCCTTCGTCCTCGGCGCCATCGCCAACCGGTTCAAGGTGCCACCTCTGGTCGGCTACCTCCTGGCCGGTGTCGTGGTGGGGCCGTTCACCCCCGGTTTCGTCGCCGATCAGTCTTTGGCGCCGCAATTGGCGGAGATCGGCGTCATTCTGCTCATGTTCGGCGTCGGCCTGCATTTCTCGCTCAAGGACCTCCTGTCGGTTAAGGCGATCGCGGTGCCGGGAGCGGTGGTCCAGATCGCCATCGCCACCCTCATGGGTTACGGCATCGCCTGGTATCTCGGCTGGACGCCGGCGGCGGGCCTTGTCTTCGGGCTGGCATTGTCGGTGGCGAGCACGGTGGTGCTGCTCAAGGCGCTGCAGGAACGGCGCATCCTCGAGACCGAGCGCGGCCGCATCGCGGTCGGTTGGCTGATCGTCGAGGATCTCGCCATGGTGCTGGCGCTGGTGCTGCTGCCGGCGCTGGCCCAATTCCTCCAGCTCAAGGGCGACGACACCCCGCATGTCGATCCCCTGGCGGTATATGTGGGGCCCGGCCTCACCGGGGTGCTGGTCATCACCTTCATCAAGGTGACGTTGTTCGTCGCCCTCATGCTGATCGTCGGGCGCAAGGTCATTCCCTGGCTCCTGCATTATGTCGCCCATACGGGCTCGCGCGAATTGTTCCGCCTGGCGGTGCTGGCGATCGCACTCGGCGTCGCTTTCGGCGCCGCCAAATTGTTCGGCGTGTCGCTGGCGCTCGGCGCCTTCTTCGCCGGCATGGTGTTGAGCGAATCACAGCTCAGCCATCGGGCGGCCGAGGAATCGTTGCCCTTGCGCGACGCCTTCGCGGTGCTGTTCTTCGTTTCGGCCGGCATGCTGTTCGACCCGATGAGCCTGGTGCGCGATCCCTTGCCGGTGATCGCGACCTTGTTCGTCATCCTGATCGGCAAGTCGCTCGCCGCCTTCCTCATCGTGCGAGCCTTCCGCCATCCGACATCGACGGCGCTCACCATTTCGGCGAGCCTCGCCCAGATCGGCGAATTCTCGTTCATCCTGGCCGATGTCGGCCTGGGGCTCGGGCTCATCCCGAAAGAGGCGCGCGACCTCATCCTGGCCGGCGCCATCCTGTCGATCCTGCTCAATCCGCTGGCTTTCGCCGCCATCGATCTCGTCAAAGTGAAGGTCGAGCGCAAGACAGGCGGGGAGGCGGCGGACAGCGTGGAGGTCGAGGACGATCTGCCCGCGACCACGCTCAGCGATCACGTCGTGCTGGCGGGTTATGGCCGGGTCGGCGGCCTCGTCGCCCAGGCGCTGAGCGAGGCGGGCAGGCCCTTTCTCGTCATCGAGGATGCGAGCGCCCGGGTCCAGGCGCTCAGGGACAAGAATATCGAGGTCGTCCCGGCCCATGCGGCCAAGGCGGAGACGCTGGCCGCCGCCAATATCGCCGGCGCCAGGCTCGCCATCCTCGCCATTCCCAATGGCTTCGAGGCGGGCCGGGTGGTCGAGCTCGCCCGCGCCGTCAATCCGGGGATCAGGATCATCGCCCGGGCCCATTCGGACGAAGAGGTCGATTATCTCAGCAAGCTCGGGGCCGATACGGTGATCATGGGCGAGCGCGAGATCGCCCGCGGCATGATCGCGGCGCTGGGGGAACCGGCCAAACCGGAAGCTCCCAGCCCCAGCGTACCCGACGCGGCCTGATTTGCATTTTGAGCCCAGGCAGACTATCTCTCCCCGGATGGAACAGGAAATCATCACGCCCAAGGCCCCGCCCGCGCCAACCTCTCATTCGATGGGTATTTTTCACAGCTTCCTGTCGGCGGCAGGGGTGGTGCTCCTGTCGGTGACCAAGCTGGGCGCCGCCTTCGCCGCCATCATCTGGGCATTGTCGCAGCTTATGGGCCTGCCGGATTTCGTCATGTACGGCCTGATGGTGCTGGGGCTCTTCCCAGTCATCTGGTCGACCATCTGGATCGCCGGTCGCGCCTGGCATGTCGAGCAGCTGCTCGAAAACGGCCGCGACGTCGACCGCCCGGTGTTCCAGGCCTTCTATTACTGGAAGAAGCGCTGACCGCATACCGGTGACCGGTTTCTCTCTTTCACCACGCCTCGCGGCCGACAGCGACTTCGTGACGGATTGGCCGCTCTGCCAAGTGCGGCTGATGGACGACCGGCGTTTTCCCTGGCTCATCCTGGTGCCGCGGCGGGCCGGACTCGAAGAGTGGAATGAGCTCACGCGCGCCGATGCGCATCAATTATCGGAAGAGATCGCGCGGGCCGGCGAGGGGCTGGTGCAGCACTTCAAGCCGACCAAGATCAATGTCGGCGCGCTCGGCAATATCGTGCGCCAGATGCATGTGCATGTCATTGCACGCTTCGAGGCGGATGCCGCCTGGCCGGGGCCGGTCTGGGGGCAGGGCACGAGCCTGTCCTATGAAACCGAAGCGCGTGAGCGCCTGTGCGGCGAGCTCAAGGCGCGATTGGACCCAAGTCTGTAGACATTCATTGGTCTACGGAATTTTGCTCATAACGGTATTTCTGACGCAATCCTAACGCTGAGGAAGGCGCCCCATGTCACGGGGCAAGCGCAGTCCTAACGCGCGATGTTCTATGGCTCCGTTCAAGAGCCCTAAAAGCATCACCGAGCAGAAGGACCCGTCATGGCAAATTTCGTAGTCACCGTTCTCGCCGATGAGAATGACGGCAACATTTCGGCCAACGATTTGTCGCTGCGAGAAGCCATCGCGCTGGCCAATGCCGATCCGGATGCGGATACCATCACTTTCGCGCCGGCGCTCGGCGGCAAAGCCATCGTCCTCAACGACGAACTGGCGCTCACCAGCGATGTCACGATCTTTGGCGACATCAACGGCGACGACAGGGCGGATGTGACGATTTCAGGCAACAATGCCCATCGCATCTTCAACATAACCGGATCGTCTACCGACGTAGCGCTCGCCAGCCTGAGGCTCAGCGACGGCATGAGCTCAGGCGAGGGCGGGGCCATTCTCGCCTCCGATGCCGGCACGCTCGACATTCTCAATACGACCATCGAGCACAACGGCGCCGCAAGCAATGGCGGCGGCATCGCCGTCGATCAGACCGACGTGACGATCACCAATTCGCTTGTGGGATACAATTTCGCAACAGGGGAGGGGGGCGGCATCTACGCCAAAGACAGCAATGTCACGATCACCAACTCGACCATCGGCGTCAATGACGCACTTGGCAAGGGCGGCGGCATCAGCGCCTGGAACTCGACTCTCGTCCTGCAGAGTGCCACGATCGCTGAAAATCTCGCCGGTGCGAGCGGCACCAACACGGACGAGGGCGGCGGCATTTCCCAGGAATCCGGAGGATCGATCACCGCCACCAATACGGTCATCGGCAACAACTATTCGGGCCTGCTCTCATATGAGCCTGACTTCGTACCCGCCGCCAACAATGACGTGCGCGGGACGATCGATGTCGCGACCAACAGTGCCTTCAGCACCAATGTCGCGCTTGGCGCCGGTTCCGCGAACAATCTGGTAAATGTCGGCGATGTCGGCCTGGGTGGAGCGTACGACAACAATGGATCCTTCGTGGCCTTCGTGCCGGGTTCCGGCAGTGTCCTGATCGATGCCGGCAGCGCCGCGTTGCTCCCCGCCGATATTCATGACCTCGACCAGGACGGAAACACAAGCGAGGCTCTGTCGGTCGATGGCCGAGGAGCGAACCGCGTCCTCGGTCCGGGAGTCGATATCGGTGCCGGCGAGTTCTATCCGGTGGTGCCGACGGACCTTTTCACCGCCCTCGACGGGCTGCCGCTGAAGGACGCGGCGGGCAATGCGGCGACGGCCGATTCACTTTTCAATGGCGACGCTGAAACCGTCGTCTTCGTGATCAAAGATACGCTGACTCCGGGCGGTGAATTGACGTCGCTCGCACTGGCGGAAATCGCGCAAGCCAATGAGCTCGCCGCGGCGGCAAGCGCCGCCGGGCGCTCTTTGGATGTGCGCATCGTCGTTCTTGATGGTTATTCCGAGCCGCTCGACGTGGTTTCACCGTTGGTCGGCGTTTTCCATGTCGACAATACCGATCCGTCCGGATACGAGGCGCGGGATGTCCTCGTGGCCTCGTTCCTACCGCCCTTCGAGTTCTACGGATGGCCGATGGGAGCATTTGCATTCCACCGCCCGCCAGCAACGGATTCGATAGATCTCGTCAAAGCGCTGGACTTCGGCGCTTACATGGCCGGGAACATCGAATACACGACCGTGGATGAACCGCTCGAAACAGCGCTGAATGCCAGCGGCAGCCCGGCTGTCGACCTCGCCACGCACTTGACCTCTTCACCCAACGCCACGACAAGCCTCGGG
Source organism: Rhizobiales bacterium Y(2018) (assembly GCA_005502925.1). Taxonomy (GTDB): domain Bacteria; phylum Pseudomonadota; class Alphaproteobacteria; order Rhizobiales; family Aestuariivirgaceae; genus Taklimakanibacter. The sequence continues at coordinate 73,643 of SCPD01000012.1, forward strand.
CAATTCGATGAAGTCGGCGAATTCGTGCCGGACCTCGTCTTCACCGACCAGAACGGAAATGCCCAGTCGCTGCTGAGTTACGGCGACAATCTGGTGGTCATGTCCGTCTGCACGGTCTGGTGCGGGCCTTGCGCTTTCTATTCCTCGAATGTGGAAAATCTCTCGGCCGAACTGGGAAGCGACTTCAGTTTCCTCGAGGTATTGGTCGAGAACGCGAGCAGCCGGATGGCCACAACAAAGGATGCGCTGAAATGGCATAACAACTTCGATCTCACATCATCCGTCATAACGACCAATGGTGACGTCGACGTCCTGATGGATTTTGTGCGAGGCACGCAGACGCCCGCTTTTCCGGACTACATCGTCATGGATGGCGCCACCGGCGAGATCATCGCGCGCTGGCAAGGGGTCCAGATCGATCCGGCCTATTTCGAGGCCATCGGGCATGACTATTATTCTCGCTTCGCCGCGATGGATTTCGGCGGCACGAAAGGCGCCGATACGTTTACCGGCGGCAAGGGCTTCGACACCATCCATGGCCTTGCCGGAAATGATGTCCTGTCGGGACTGCATGGCGATGATGTCATCGACGGAGGCAAGGGAAATGACACGATCAATGGCGACAGCGGCAACGATACGCTCATCGGGGGAGAGGGGAGCGACCAGATCGAGGGCGGTGACGGCAATGACATGATCATCGGCGGCGCCGGCGGGGACAGGCTGGATGGCGGCAATGGTTCTCACGACACGCTCTCTTATGCGGGTTCATTGAAAGGGGTTACCGTGAACCTGGCCACGAATGCGGCCAAGGGCGGCGATGCCGGTGCCGACAAGATCGCCAACTTCGAGAATGTCATTGGAACTGACCAGAGTGATAGTCTGACCGGCAATGACGCAGCCAACACGCTGACCGGCGGCAAAGGAAATGACACGCTCAATGGGGGCGGCGGCGATGACCGGCTGATCGGCGGCGCCGACATTGATACGCTCAATGGCGCGGCGGGATCCGACACATTCGTGCTGACGCCGGCCTTTGCCGACCGCGATATCATCCAGAATTTCGAAGCCGGCGACAGATTGGCGGTCTCCGCGTCGCTGTTCGGAGGCGGTCTCAGCGCCGGGCCGCTCGACCCGTCACAATTCCTGTCCAACAGCACCGGCCTGGCAGGCGATGCGGATGACCGGTTCATCTTCAACTTCGCCACGCATGAATTGTTCTACGACGCGAATGGAAATCACGCCGGCGGCAGCCGGCTGGTCGCCACGTTCACCGGCTCGATACCCGCACTCGCGGCGACGGACTTCGACATCCTGGCCTAGCGCGTGATTAGGAAAAGCTCCGCAGTCTCCGAACTGTCTGTGGCACTGGCGACCTGCCGGTCCGGGTTCCTGTCGCTGGTTGTATTCAGCATGTTCGCCAATCTGCTGATGCTCACCGGGCCGCTTTTCATGCTGCAAGTCTATGACCGGGTCCTGACCAGCAGCAGCATTTCCACTTTGGTGGCCCTGGCCGTTCTGACCGCAGTGCTTTATGCGCTCTACGGCTTTCTGGAGTTCATCCGCTCGCGGCTTCTCGTCCGGGCCGGGCGGATCGTCGATGAAACGCTGCGCGAGAGGGTATTCGACGCGATGGCCATGCGGGCGCTCAGGGATGGAGGAGGTGCTCGCAACGAGGCGCTGGGCGACCTTCAGGCGATCCGGCAATATCTGCAGGGCAACGGTCCACTGGCGTTTCTCGACATGCCGTGGGCGCCGATCTATCTGGCGGTCATCTTCCTGATGCATAACCTGCTCGGCTATATGGCGGTTCTTGCGGCCGTCCTGCTGACGGTAATCGCCATTCTCACAGAGCGAACGACGCGCAAGCACGCCATCGTGACTCACCGAGCGCTTGTGCAGGCAAATTCACTGGCCGATCAATGTCGCGGCAATATCGAAGCGGCCACGATCCTCGGCATGGTCGGCCGCTTGCGCCAGCGCTGGGCCGGCGCCCAGGATGAGGCGCTCGAAAGCCACATGCTGGCCAGTGATCGCGGTGGGTTGCTGGCGAGCCTGTCGCGCACGCTGCGGCTGGTATTCCAGTCGGCCGTCCTCGGCCTTGGAGCCTATCTCGCGATCCGCCGTGAGGTTTCGCCCGGCGTGATGATCGCCGCCAGCATCATCATGTCGCGGGCGCTGGCGCCGGTCGAGATGGCGGTCGGCCAATGGCCGCAATTCCAGGGCTTCGTGCGATCGTGGCGCCGGTTGGGTGCTTTCCTCGCCGACACGCCGGCGCGAAAGCCGCGCATGGGCCTGCCGCAGCCGACCGGCCGGCTGACGGTGGAGAACCTGACGGCCTATGCCGCCGGTACGGAGATGCCTCTGATCGGCGGCGTGTCGTTCGCGCTCGAGCGCGGCGATGGGCTGGGCATCATCGGTCCGACCGGCGCCGGCAAATCCACTTTGGCGAAGGCGCTGGTCGGCGCCTGGCCGTTGACCCGCGGCACGGTCAGATTGGACGGGGCAACGCCGGACCAGTGGGATGCCGACGTGCTTGGAAGGTCGATCGGCTATCTCTCGCAGGAAGGCGAGCTGTTCGACGGCACGGTGGCAGAGAACATTTCGCGCTTTGCTCTCACCCCCGATCCGCAGGCTGTAGTAGCGGCGGCCCAACAGGCGGACATTCACGAACTCGTCCTGCAGATGCCGGATGGCTACAATACGGTTATCGGCCAAGGGGGTCGCCGGCTGTCGGCCGGCCAATGTCAGCGCCTTGGCCTCGCCCGGGCGCTCTACGGCGGTCCGGCTCTTCTGGTGCTTGATGAACCCAACGCCAATCTCGACGCGGATGGCGAAGTGGCCCTGGTAAAAGCGATCGCCGCGGTTCGTGCGCGCGGCGGCACGGTCATCGTCATTGCGCACCGGCCAAGCGCCATCGCCTCGCTCGACAGGCTGATGGTTCTCAGGGAAGGCCGGGTATTCGCCTTTGGGCCCAAGGATGATGTGCTTGCGAAAGTACTGACGCGTCCTGTCGATGGCACCGGCCGGCCCGGCGGCCTGACCGTTGTCGAGGCGAGAGGATGACGTCCTCGTCCACCATCAAGACCTTACGCCGCTACCAATTAGCGGGTTTTGCAGGTCTGGGCTTGCTGATCGGCGTCATGGGCCTGTGGTCGGTAATGGCCTCGATCCAGGGTGCGGTCATCGCGCCGGGGACCACGGTCGTCGAGACGTATCTCAAGCGTATTCAGCATCGCGACGGCGGCATCGTCGCCGATATCGGGGTCAAGGACGGCGACCGGGTCGAGGCGGGACAGGTCCTGGTAAGGCTCGACGAAACGGACACGCGCGCCGAGCTGTCGATCCTGCAGGGAACCCTCGATGAAGTGAACGCCAAACGGGCCCGCCTCATCGCTGAGCGGGATGATCAGAGGGAAGTCCGGTTTCCCGCGACCTTGCTTGCCAGGGCCTCCGAGCTGCGCATTGCCGAACTCCTGAGCGGGCAGCGGAAGTTGCTGAGCGTACAGAAGGCGGCGCTTGATGGGCGCATCGAGCAGCTGAGCGAGCGGATCGGCCAGCTCGGGCAGGAAATCATGGGGCTTACGGCGCAATATGATTCAAAAAGGGAACAGACGGTGCTCGTGCGCGAGGAGCTCACTACCCTCAAGAAACTGCTGAAGCAGGGGCTGGTCGAGGCGAGCCGGGTCTTTGCGCTCGATCGCGAGCGGGCGCGGCTGGAGGGAGAAGAGGGCGAACTCGTTGCCAAGATCGCTGCCGCCAAGGGGCGGATCAGCGAAACCAAATTGCAGATCATCCAGATCACCGATGACGCGCGCACCCGCTCGCTCAGCGACTTGCGCGAAGCGGAAGCCAAGATTGCGGAGACCGATGAGCGATTGATCGCTGCCAAGGCCAAGCTGGCGCGCATGGAGATCCGTGCGCCGCGGGCCGGCGTCGTGCATCAGCTCGGCGTGCATACGATCGGTGGCGTGATCGCTCCCGGCGCGGACATAATGGCTATCGTTCCCGAACTCGATGAGCTGGTCATCGATACCCAGGTGCGCCCGGAGGATATCGATCAGGTCAATCTCGGGCAGATGGCGCAAGTGCGCTTCCCCGCATTCGATCAGCGCACGACACCCGAGGTCAAGGGCGAGGTCGTGCAAGTGGCCGCCGATCTGACGCGGATATCAGCAGATTCGCCGCCTTTCTACGCCGTGCGTATCCACCTCGGACCGGAGCAGATCAAGCTGCTTGGCGTCCACAAGCTCAAGGTCGGAATGCCTGCCGAGGCGTTCATCCAGACCCGCGAACGCACGCCCCTCAGCTATTTCCTGCAGCCACTCACCGACCAGATCGCACGCACTTTTCGCGAAGGTTGAGGCCTGAGAAAAACGCGTTCACGTTTGCGGCGCCTCTTGCATGGCCCCCGCGGCTGGAGGCTCGGGCTCCGCTTCATGTTTCGGTCCGACGAGAAAGAGCCCGGCGGCCGTCAACCCCAGCGCCGCCCATATCCAGCCATTGAGGCTTTCGCCCAGGAGCACGACGCTCCAGCCGATCCCGGCCATGGTGGTGAAATAGGCGGCCTGGCCGGCGAAGACAGAGCCGAGATTGGTGATGAGGTGGAGAAACAGGACATTGGCGGATAGCGAAGCTGCGGCGATCAGGATGATGGTCAGTTCCATCGCGCCAGGCGTGGCGGCCGGATAGATCATCTGGCCGGTCGAGAGCGCGATCGGCAGGAGGATGACGGCGGCGACGAGTTGCATGATGCCGACCGTCGTGATGGTCGCGATACCCTCCGGCCGCCGTGCCGCCAGCATAATGCCTTCCGCCGCATAGCAGGCCGGTATCGAGAGGGCGACGACTGTCCACAGCAGGGCGCTGGAGCTCGCCCCGGTGAACTTGTCATAGAGGATGACCAGCACACCGAGAAGACCCAGGAGCAGGCCGGCAAATCGTGACAGGCTTGGCTGCTCGATCCGCATGAAGGCGGCGAAGGCGAAGGCGAGGAAACCTTCGAGAACGACGATGATGGAAATGATGCTCGCCTCGATCTTGCCGGCGACAAAGAACAGGAGGGATTCGCTGACGACGGCGCCCAGGAGCGCGTAGGCTATGAAATAGCGCCAGGGTATCTCACGTGGCTTCGGCATGGTTCCCTTGGTCGCCGACCAACCCATGCAGCAAAGGCCGCTCAGCAGGCTGACCCAGAAAGCCATCCCGAAGGGATGGGCATCGAGCCCGGAGGCCATGCGCGAAAGTGGTGCGACCAGGCCCCAGATGATGCCGAGCAGGATCAGTCCGAAGCCGCCGCGCAGGGTCTTGATGGACTGCCTGAGGCGGCGCTCTCGCTCATAGACCTTCTGCGCGGCGTCAGAAAAGACGCGTGCGAGATCGCCCAGCGCATCGCGTCGCTCGAATATCTCCTGGAGGCCAAGCTTGGCGGGATTGTAATTGCCGACCTTCAGGATCTGCGCCGCCCGTGCCAGTTTCTGCACCTGCTTCAGGTAATCCACCTCGGCATCGCGCACCTGCTTCTTCTGGAGAAGTGTATTGACGCGCGCCTTGAAGATCACGGGATCGAAGTTCTTGGGCAAAAAGTCTTCCGCGCCAAGCTCGATGGCCTGGACCGCGCTCTCCGTGTCGTCGAGCGCGGAAATCACGATGACCGGAATTTCCTTGAGTACTGGATCTCCCTTCATGGCCTTCAGCACCTCAAAGCCATCCATCTCGGGCATGACGATGTCGAGGAGCACGGCATCCACCGGATGGTTCCGCATATGGTCGAGCGCTTCGCGCCCGTTTGCTACCGAATGACATAGATGACCGAGAGCGGTCGTCGCGGCGGCGAGCTTGAGCCTGAGGGGCCGCGTATCATCAACGACCAGTATCCGCCCTTGTCTGTTCATGCGGTTTCCCCGTTCAATTCCCTGCCGATATAGGCGGCGAGCTCTTCCTTGAGCGCGATGCAGCCCTGGGCGATCTTCTCCGAACTTGCGACCGCATCGGCCAGCGCGCCTTGCTTGCTGCCAAATTCGATGGCGGCGCAGAGTGCCGCGAGTTCCGCATCGCCGAATTCCCGCGCGCTGGATTTGATCGTATGAGCGGCGCGGCCCAGCGTGTCGAGCCGGCCGTCCCTGGCGGCGGCGAGGACTGCCGCCGCCAGAGGCTCTGCCTCATCGATGAAGCTCTGCAGGATCTCCGCCAGAACGGTCTTGTCGCCGCCGATGAGCTCCATCATCCGCTCGATCGCTTGAGGTGAGATGCTCATAATATTCTCCCATTTCCTCGTCGTGCGACGCGCGCCCGCCAACTGGTGCGCAGGGCGTCGACAAGCTCGGTAAGCTCGATCGGCTTGCTTACATAATTATCCATGCCCGCTTTCAGATAGGTCTCCCGGTCACCCGCAATGGCGTTCGCGGTGAGGGCGATGAAATAAGGCTGCGTCACCTCCGAGCGCAGGCTGCGGATGATCTTCATCGCTTCGATGCCGTCCATTTCCGGCATCTCGATATCCATGAGGATGGTGTCGAAGGACGCTGTGGCGGTCATGTCGACGGCCTCCCGGCCACTCACCGCCACTTGTGGTGCGTAGCCCAGCTTCCTGAGCAGCGCCGAGCAGAATTTGCGGTTTGTCGGGTGGTCGTCGACCACGAGAATATTGAGAGGGCATTCCCCCGCGAGGCTGCCGTCGAGTTCGACCGCCGGCCTGACGGCCGCCGGCGCCGCCACCTTGGGCACGGCGAGGATCGCCGCCATGATCGACTGCAGCAATGCCGATGGCTTGATCGGCTTGCTCAGGACATCGGCGAAGAGCCTGGGGCCGACCATCTGCACGATCTGGGCACGGCTCATATGCAGCGAACTGTAGAGGATGAGCGGCAATGATCGGCAATGGGGCAAATCATGGATCCGCCTGGCCACATCGATCCCGGACAGATGCGGCATCTGCATGTCGAGGATGACCACGTCGGGCGGCTTGTCGCGGCCAAGGACGGAGAAGGCTTCCTCCCCGCCGGTCACCTGAGTCGGCTCCATCCCGAACGATCTGGCGTGGAGCTCGAGGACCCGCCGATTGGTGGCGTTGTCGTCGACGATCAGAACGCGCTTGCCTTTCACACTCTCGGTGTCGAAGGAAACGATGCCTCCAACCGCCCATTCCACCTTGATCGTGAATTCGAACACGGCGCCGCGGCCGATTTCGGAGCTTACCGATATGTCGCCGCCCAGCATCTCGATAAGCCGTTTGGATATTGCGAGCCCGAGGCCGGTTCCGCCATAGCGCCGCGACGTCGAGCTATCGACCTGGCTGAACGACTGGAACAGCGTCCCGAGGCGATCTTCGGGGATCCCGATACCGGTGTCGGCGACGCTGAAGCGCACGAAGTCGCTATTCGCGCCGGCGCGCCGCACTTTCAGGAAAACCTCGCCCTTCTCCGTGAACTTGACCGCGTTGTTGAGGAGATTGAGCAGGACCTGACGCAGCCGCGTCGGGTCCGAGACCACGTGACGGGGCAATTCCGGGTCGATCCAGTAAATGAGCTCGAGGTTCTTCTCCGCGGCGCGCGACGAGACGAGGTCGAGAGACTCCTCGACGCATTGGTCGAGATGGAACGGGATCGCCTCGATATCGAGCCGGCCGGCCTCGATCTTGGAAAAATCGAGAATGTCGTTGATGATCGAAAGAAGGCCCGCGGCGCTGCGCGCGATCGTGTCGCAATATTCGGTCTGCTCGGCATCGAGCCTGGTCGCGGAAAGCAGATGCGTCATGCCGATAATGCCGTTCATCGGCGTGCGGATCTCATGGCTCATGGTCGCGAGGAAGGTGCTCTTCGTGGTATTCGCCGTTTCGGCGAACTCCTTCGCGGCAACAAGCGATTTCTCGAGCTCGCGCAGCTTCTCCACGTCGCTGATGGTGATCTTGAGCAGGCGCTGGGTCTCATCAAGCAGACGAGACCTTTCAAGTGCCACGCTCGCGGCATTGACGATGGTGGTCAGGAGCGTGATGTCGGACTCGACAAAGGCATTTTCACGGTCAAGATTCTGCAGCGAGATCACGCCGCGGCACTTGCCTTCGAAGATCAACGGCACGAAGAGACAGCATTTGGGAGGCTCGCCCTGGCGCACCGCGGGGTTTCCGTATTTCTGCCGCGCGGTTTCCATGTCGCCGGCGAGCAGCAAAGGCTCTCCGGTTTCCATCACATGTTTTCGATAGCCGACCAAAGGCATGGGGGCGTCGGGAAAGCGGACGCCGCGTTCGATCGTATAAGGAAAATGCAGGATCTGCTCCTGCTCGTCGAACAACCCGATATCCAGCACATGAGCATCGAAGACGTCATGAATCTTTTCACCGATGAGATTGTAGATTTCCTGGGGCTTAAGGCCTGAGGCGAGCGCTTCCTGGAGCCCGTTCACATAGGCGAGCTCGGTATTCCGTGCCTTTGTTTCCTGCACCAGTTCCTGCATTTCATCGAACAGGCGGGCATTCTCGAGTGCCGCTCCGATACCCGTGCTCAGTATCTGCAGAAGGCGCTGATGATGCTCGTTGAAGGCATCCTGCTGGTAGGACTGCACGCTGATGACGCCCACAGTCTTCTCGCCGGCGAACAGAGGCACGCCCAGATAGGCTTCGGTCTTGTCGTCTTCCGTGAACACGAGCCAGCCAAGTTGGGCTTGCTCTGCTTGCGAACCCAGCAGCAATGGCTGGCGCGACCGAATGATCTTTGTCGTAAGTCCTTCGCCGAACTGAAATGAAGGTTGCTGCTGGTAGCCTCGATAATAGGAATAAGGGACGCTGATCGTCTGGGACTTCTCGTCATAGAGAAGGATTTCCGTGATCTCGGTCTTGAAAATCTCGCGCACCTTGTCACCGACGACGCGCGTCAGCGATTGCGCGCTCAGCGACGTGGCCATGGCCTCACCGAGGCTGACCAGTATGCCGAGTTCGTGGGCGCGCTTGTCCTTGGCTTTCATCAACTGGTCTGACTCGGCCAGCGCTTGCCTCAGGCGCTTTTCCTGGTCCCGCATCGCGATCTCGGCGTTCTTCAGTGCGGAAATGTCCTTCACACCCGCAAAGACGCGTGACCAGTCACCCGCATAAGCGCTGGTCAGCCGGAACGTCTCAACGAGGTGGATCACTTTTCCCGCTGGGGTGACGTCGACATTCTCGATCTCGGCGTAGGACTCACCTGATAGGAACCGCTGAATGCACAGCGGGTACATGTGAAAGCTGGCCTGTGAGGCCGATTTGAAATAGTCGATGAGTTCGCGCATGGACGACAGCCCATAGACTCTGACTGCCGCTTCGTTGATGTGAGCCCACTCGACAAGCTGGGGGATATTCGCCTGCTCCTCGGGATGAGCGGCGAAAAAAGCGACGATGTCGGTTACGCCTTCGGCTGTCAGCTTGTCGACATAGCGCTTGAGCTTCGACCAGTCTTCCGCAAATAAAGGGTGCGGACTTGCCTCGAACAGCTCGCGAAAGCATCGCTCCCTATCCTGCAGTTCGAGGAGTTGCAGTTCTGTTCCCATCGACTTCATTCGTCTCATCGGCCGGGAATCATCGATCCGGCACAATCTAAAGTTGCCTCAATGAGGGGGACGTCATGCCGGTCGGCAGTTCTACCTTCCTCGATTCAGGAGGAGTCTAGGTCAACCTGCGTCAGCTTAGCGCTTACCAAGCCGGGACCAGCGGCTTGCCTTGCGTTAGTTTTGAATTAGGATCGCGTTAGGGCGACAAAATTCGGTTGTTTAATGCCGCGCGATACCTCCCAGGCAAGATTCAAAGTGCTTCTGTTTGGGGGATTTCGCATCCAAGATGCCGAGGGCCAACCGCTCGAGCTGACGGGCCGAAAAGGCCCGGCGATTGTCGCCTATCTCGCTCGATGCCCTGGGATGAGCGCCACGCGGGAAAAGCTGGCCGATCTTCTGTGGAGCGACAGCGACAGCGGGCATTCTCGTAACAGCTTGCGGCAGGCTTTGAGCGTGCTGCGCCAGGATCTCTCGTCCTTCGGCACAATCATCCTGCGCAGCAACAAGGACACTATCGGCCTCAGCGCAATCGACTGCGACGCGGATATCCTGGAAACGTCGCAGTCGGCCCGTTCGGCAGGGCAGCTCGAGGAGGCGATCTCCGTCTACACTGGACCGTTTCTGGATGGCTTCTTCTCGGCCAGCAGCACTTTCGAGGATTGGGCTGCCGCCGAGCGCGAGAAACTTCTCGCCGTTGCCATAGGGTCTCTCGAAAAGCTGGCGCGGCTGGTGGATGTGGAGAAGGGACTCGCCATCGCCCGGCGCCTTCTCGCCCTGGACCCGACACGCGAGGCATCATACCGGCTGAAAATGGAGCTGCTCGCTTTGAGCGGCCAGCGCGACCGGGCTGTCCGCAGTTTCGAAACCTGTCGCGCCATGCTGCAAAAGGAGTTCGGTGTTGATGTCAGCCCCGAAACAAGAAAGCTCTGGCAATCCTTGTTGGTTGGCGCGGACCCTGAACCTTTCTCATCTCCGACACAGAAGACGAGCAGCGTGGCCGATGCCGTCAGCTGGAAAAAACCCTCGGTCGGTCTTCTGGGCTTGGTGAACCTCACCACCGAGCGCAGCGAGGACCATTTCGCCAAAGGCCTGGTTCAGGACATCGCCACCGCTCTATCACAGCGACGCGATTACACGATCGTTACGGAGCTCCCGACATTCACGACCGAGACGGGAAGCCTGGATGTCCGCCGTATCGCCACGACCTACGATGTGCAGTATCTGCTGAATGGCAGCGTGCAGCGTGTCGGCGACAATCTCAGGGTCAATGTCCAGCTCATCGACACGGCGAACGGGCACAATGTCTGGGCTGAGCGTTTCGACGGGCGCACGCAGGAAGGCCTCGAATTCCAGGACCGGATTGCGCAGGCTGTCACGATCGCTCTCGGTATCGAATTGCAGCTGACTGGCTGGAAAGTGCGCGACAAAAGCCCACCCGGCAGCCCGGAGGTGCGGCGCCTGATGAATCAGGCGATCACCAAATACTACGAAATGACCAAGGCCTCCATACAAGCCGCCATGGGTTGGGCGGAGCAGGCTTTGGCGATCGAGCCGGACAACCCCCGCGCGATGCGGACTGTGTCGGTTATCATATCCGTGGGTCTGGGCTTCGGTACGCTGCCTAACAGGCGGGAGCACATCGACAGAGCCATATTGCTCGCCGAAAGCGCCGTCAAAGCCGTGCCGGATGATGAAATGGCGCGTTGTTTCCTGGCTTTTGCTCTCTCAAGCGCGGGGCGCATCGAGGAAGCCGTTGTGGAACTGCGCCATGCGATCGCCCTCAATCCAAATTATGCCAATGCCCATGGCGACCTCGCCGTTCTCTACGCGCTCCAGGGGCAGACCGAAAACGCTCTGCACGAAACAAACGAATCCGTCAGGCTGGGCCCCCTTGGATCAACCGAGTTTTGGCGTCATCACAGCATTGTCGTCGCCAAATTCGGCAACGGAGACGATCAAGAGGCCTTGGAGGCCGCGCGCAAGGTGGTGCGCACAAGGCCGGAGTTCATTCCCGGTGCGCTCTACTGGGCGGCGGCGGCAATGGCGATGGGCAATGGCGAGGAAGCCTCGCGCGCCGTTCATCACTGTCTTTCCCAGATACCGGACCTGACCCTTGCCAATGTATCGCCCGGATTTGTGCCGCGCTATGTCAGCGACAAGACTCATAACAAACTCCTGACCATGCTGTCGCGCGCCGGCTTCCCCGAAGCATAGGCCTGGCCGAACTAGATTCAGGAAGCGCTGTCGCACGCCTTGGCGATCTGGCGTTCGACCGCCTTGCGCACCTTATCTTCAAAGTCGCTGTTCTTGGCGATGAGCTTGCCGATATCGCCATGCGGCTCGACCTTGAAATCGGTGACGGTGCAATTCTTGTTGGCGATCTCGACCGTCACGTCGAAGCTCTCATCGACGCTGATCTGCACTTCCTCGTCCTCATCCGTCTCGCAGGCGACATAGACGGTCGCCTCGAGCTTCCGGCTGGTCTCCGAGGTGCAATAATCGAGCTTCTCGACGCGCACCTCCCGGGTCTGGTCGATCTTGATCTTGACCTTGAACAGGCCGGCATCGACCTTCTGCTTGAGGCCCTTGCACAGCTTGGCCTTCTCGATCAGGGGTTTCACGACTTCGGCGACGGTGGCGCTTTCAGGGCCGCCACATTCGAACTGGCCGGCCGCCATAGAAGGCAGGGGGGCCGTAAACAGCCCGAAACCCAATAGACCGGCGGCGAGCGCTGGATATTTCATGAGACCATCCTGTCATGATCCCCAGTCTTACCGTCAATTGCGGGGAAATTCAGACTTTTCGTAACCGGGTGTTTCGCGGCAATCGACCCCGCTGGCACGGGCCGCCGAATCCACTATGCTGCGCCGCGATATGTCCATCTGGTCCCGCATAAGTCTGGCGATCACGGCCATCGGCGATTCGGTTTCGGCCTTCCTTGCGAAGATCACCGCTCCGCGTCCGAGTCCCGAAATGTCGATCGCCTTCACCATCGGCGTCATCGCGCTCGGCGCTAAGATGGCGAAGGCCGACGGCGTGGTGACAGGGGCCGAGATCACCGCCTTCAAGCAGGTCTTCCACGTGCCTGATCGCGAGCTCTCGGGCGTCGCGCGGGTGTTCAATCTCGCCAAGCAGGATGTGGCGGGCTACGACGCCTATGCGCGGCAACTGGCCCGGCTCTTCGCCACCCGCCCGCAAGTGCTGGAAGACGTCATCGACAGCCTGTTCCACATCGCCAAGGCGGATGGCGCGGTGCATGAGCGCGAGCTCGTCTTTCTCGAAAGCGTCGCCGAGATTTTCGGCTTCAACAAGCGCGACTTCGCCCGCATCAAGGCGCGCCACATCGCTCCCACCAAGGACGATCCCTATATCATTCTGGGGATCGAGGACTTCGCCAGCGACGAGGAGCTGCGCAAGCATTATCGCAAGCTGGTGCGCGACAATCATCCCGACAAACATATCGCTGCCGGCGTACCGGCCGAGATGATCGAGGTGGCGACCGAGCGCCTGGCCCGCATCAACGCCGCCTATGAAGTGGTCGCCCGGGAGCGCGGTCTGTGAAGGGCACGACACTTGCGCACCGCGTGATCCCGTCGCCCAATGTCGAGCCGCGCCAGGACGGCAAGACGGCGCGCATCCTGCTCCTGCATTATACCGGCATGGAAAATGCCGAGCGTGCCTGCGCCTGGCTGTGCAATCCCATCTCGAAAGTCTCCTGCCATTATCTCGTCGACCGTGCCGGCCTGATCACCCAGATGGTCGATGAGGATCTGCGCGCCTGGCATGCCGGCCAGTCGATGTGGAAAGGCGAGCATGATATCAATTCCTGCTCAATCGGCATCGAGATCGAAAATCCGGGCCATGACAACGGCTATCTCGATTTTCCGCCGGAGCAGATGGCGGCGGTCACGGCGCTCGGTCTCGACATCGTCGCCCGCCACAAGATAGTGCCCGAGCATGTGCTCGGACACTCGGACGTCGCGCCGAAACGCAAGATCGATCCGGGCGAGAAGTTCGATTGGAAAAGTCTCCATGAGCAGGGGCTCGGCCATTGGGTTCCGCCTTTTCCTTTAGGCGGCGGCCAGTTTTTCCAGCTCGGCGACAGCGGCGATGCGGTCGAGGCGCTGCAGGCCATGTTGGCGCTCTATGGCTATCGCATCGACATTACCGGTGATTTCGACGCCGATACGCAGATCGTGGTCAGCGCTTTCCAGCGGCATTTCCGCCCCGTCCGCATCGACGGCATCGCCGACCGCTCGACGATCGAAACCCTGCGCCGCCTCATCGACGCCTTGCCGGAGAGCGACTAGCTTTAACCCTTGGTGCAGGCGCGGACGAGACTGTCGAAATCGGCTCCCTCGAGCGGAAAGATGTTGTCTTCGGTGCCGGCGCGGATCTCGAAACGATCGGCTTTACGCAGAGCGGCGAAGATCGCATCGCCCGCCGGAATCTCGGCTTCGGCGCTGGTCGATCCGGACATCTCGTTGGATGACGTAGTGGCGTTAAAAGTGAAGGTTTTGCCGCCGACCACGATGGTCACGGTGATCTTCTGATCGGGCTTCAATTCCTCACCCGCTTCGGGAACGAAGAGACGGATATCCCCCGATTGCAGGGTGCAGCCGAAGCTCACCCCGGCATCGTCGGTCTCGGGCACGCCGAAGACGAGATAGGCATCCTCATCGCCGGTGTCGAAGAGCCATTCGCGTTCCTGAGCCCAAGCCGAGCCGGCGGCGCAAATCAAAAGGCCGACCAGCAGAAGACGCCTTACCATTTTCACCCTCACTTCCCCGCCCCGACTCATAGCCGAGTTGGTGGATAGCGATAAGCCCGTTCAGTGCTTAAGGGGAGGCTGGAAGTTGGATCCGGCAGCGCCGCCGGTCAGCTTGCTGATGACCCAGGCGATGGCGAGGATCAGGAGCGAGACGATGGCCCAGATGATGACCGCGGCGACCTCGCCGACATTCTGCAGGAAAAGCGCCAGCCAGTTGACGAGCTCGACCGTCTCGGCGTCGCCGCCCACCTTGTCGGCATTGTTGGCGGCAAAACCGGTCAGCGCGTTGAGGAGCCAGTAGCCCAGCGCCATGACCGCGCTCCACAGGCCGACGCAGACCCAGGCGATGACCCAAACGATACTCTTCACGCTTTCGTCTCCCGTTCAAAATGTTCAAGCAGCAGTTTCAGATTCCGCGTATTCGACTTGAATAATAAGTCAAAAATATCTCCAGCCACCGGAATGGCGCCGAGCCCGGTATCGATGGCGACATTGCCGATCATGCGGGCGATGACGCGGGGCGGAGCCCCGAGTCGCACCGCCTCCATGAGGGCGAAGGCTGAGATGCCGAGCGCCACGACGTCGCCGGCGCCGGGAATAAGGCCCAGAGCCGAATCGGCGCCGAAGCGGATGCGGGTACCGGGAATCCGCAGCGCCGTGTCCATCACATGCGCCAAACGCTTCAGCCGCGCCAAGCGGCGGGCATGGTCGTCGAGGCCGAAATCGGCGATGGTGGCGGCGGCAAAGGTGGTCATCTTCTTTAGGGTCCGGTGTAGAACGGGACTTAAATGGTAAATGCGCCTGACATTTCAATCTGTTTAAGCGGTTGACGCGGGGGCTAGGGCCGCCTACCTGTCACCTGCCAGCTGGCCGGATGGCCGCCGGGAAGGCCTCGTCGCCTTCCGGGAGGAAAGTCCGGGCTCCATGGAAATACGGTGCCGGGTAACGCCCGGCGGGGGTGACCCCAGGGAAAGTGCCACAGAAAACAGACCGCTTCAGATCCGTCCGAAGCAAGGGTGAAACGGTGCGGCAAGAGCGCACCGCGCGGCCGGCAACGGGCGCGGCACGGTAAACCCCACCGGGAGCAAGACCGAATAGGGGCGGCATGGGCTTCGGCCCAGGGGCATTTTCAACCCGCCGCCCGGGTTGGTCGCGCGAAGCGCATGGCGACATGCGCTCCAGATGAATGGTCATCCAGCGTCCGCAAGGGCGTGGACAGAACCCGGCTTACAGGCCAGCTGGCACCTACTTCACCGGCAGTTACTTCTGTGTGGCTAACCCCCGTCAACGCAACGATTTGTTAAGGCGGTGCGGAGCATTGTCGGGTTCTCATTAGTAATCTGTTCACCGTACCGAATATGGCTTCGCCCTTGCCCAGCGCAGATGCCCGGCACCGCCCGGTGATGCTCGCGGAAGTGCTGTCGGCGCTTACGCCGCGGGATGGCGGCATTTATATCGACGGCACCTTCGGTGCCGGCGGCTATACGCGTGGAATTTTGGGCGCCGCCGACTGCACGGTATTGGCCATCGACCGCGACCCCGATGCGATCAGAGGCGGGGCGGCGCTCGCCGCCGCCTTCCCGGACCGTCTGACCCTGGTCGAAGGCCGCTTCAGCGACATGGAAGAGCTGGCCCAGCGCTCCGGCATCACGATGATCGACGGCGCCGCCCTCGATATCGGCGTCTCCTCCATGCAGATCGACGAAGCGGCGCGCGGCTTCTCCTTCGCCAAGGACGGCCCCCTCGACATGCGGATGGAACAATCGGGCCCCTCGGCGGCGGATGTCGTCAATCAGGCCGAGGCCGACCATCTCACGCGCATCATCAGCATCCTCGGCGAGGAGCGCAAAGCGCGGCCCATCGCCCATGCGATCGTGAAGGCACGTGCCGAAGCTCCCATCCTCACGACATTCGCGCTGGTGCGCGCCGTCGAACGCGCCATCGGACGGCAACGTCCGCAGGACCGCATCCATCCGGCGACCCGCACCTTCCAGGCTTTGCGCATCTATGTGAACCGGGAGCTCGAAGAGCTCGGCTACGCGCTGGCGGCGGCGGAGCGCCTGCTCAAGCCGGGCGGCCGCCTCGCGGTCGTCACCTTCCATTCGCTCGAAGACCGGATCGTGAAGCGGTTCTTCGCCGAACGCAGCGGCAAGCTGCCGTCACCTTCGCGCCACATGCCGGGACACGGGGAGGGCGAAGAAGCCCGTTTCATTCCCGTCTTCCGGGGACATCAGGAAGCGAGCGAAGCCGAGACGGCGGAAAATCCGCGCGCCCGCTCGGCGAAGCTGCGCGCCGGCGAGCGCACCGCGGCGCCGGCTCTGCCGCTCAATCTCGAAGATATTGCGGTTCCATCGGTCGAAGGGCGGCGTAACTGATGCTCAGAGCGTTCAATGCATGTCTGGTCGTGGCGGTGCTGTGCTCCGCCTATGTTCTCTATTCGCTGGAGCACTCCATCCGCGGCATCGAGCGGCAGATATCGCGCTCCACCATGGCCATCGCGAACGAGAAGGAGACGATCGGGCTTCTCAATGCCGAATGGTCGAGCCTGATCCGGCCCGAAAGGCTGCAGCGGCTCTCCGAGCAATATCTCAAGCTCAAACGCATCTCGCCCGAGCAGTTCGTGAAGCTCAACGAGCTCGCGGCGCGCATTCCCGAGGAGCCCCCGGTGAAGCTCGAGGAGCAGGGCAAGGACGCGATCGGCGATATTCTCAAGGCGATGGAGTGAGGCGTGATGCTGTTTTCAATGCAACAGGATGGAAGCCTCGCCGGACGCAACCGCCTCCGCCTGGTGAGCTTCGGCTTCATCATGTTCTTTCTGGCGATCAGCACGCAGCTCGGTTACCTCACTCTGTGGCAGCAGCGCCCGGAAAAGCCGGTCATCGAATATAGCGAGCGGGTGCCGCGGCCCGATATCGTCGACCGCAATGGCGTGGTGCTGGCGACCGACGTCTCGGTCTTCTCGCTCTATGCCGATCCGCGCAAGATCCTCGATGTCGATGAGGCGGTCGAGCTCCTCACCGCCACGGTGCCGGGTTTCGATGCCAAATCGCTGCGCCAGAAGCTGTCGCAGCCCAACCGCGCCTTCGTGTGGCTCAAGCGCGAAGTGAGCCCGGCGGAGCGCGAGGCCATCCACAATCTCGGCATTCCGGGCGTCGGCTTCCGGGCCGAGACGAAACGCGTCTACCCGATGGGCCGCCTCGCCAGCCACGTGCTGGGCTATGTCGATCTCGATTCCAAGGGCATCGCCGGCATCGAGAAATTCCTCGACGACCAGGGCGCGCTCTATACCGCCTCGCTCGGCGAGGACAACAGCCGCGCCATGCCGGCGATGCTGTCGATCGACATCCGCGTCCAGCATGCGTTGGCCGACGAACTCGCCAAGGGCATCGCGAAGTTCCGCGCCAAGGCGGGTGGCGCCATCGTGCTCAATGTCAAGAGCGGCGAAGTGCTGGGCCTCGTCTCGCTGCCCGATTTCAATCCCAACCAGGAAAACAAGAACTTCACCTTCGACCAGGCCAACCGGATGACGAGCGGCGTCTTCGAGCTGGGGTCGGTCATCAAGGCGGTGTCCTTCGCCATGGCGCTCGACTACGGCACGGCCAATCTCGAAAGCCGCTTCGACGCCCGCGCACCCCTGGTCATTGGACGTGCCGCCATCCACGACTTCCAGCCGACCAGGCGCATCCTGACGCTGCCGGAGGTGTTCACCAATTCCTCCAATATCGGCACCGCCCGCATGGTGCTAGGCGTCGACCAGGAGAGGCACCAGGCATTCCTGCGCCGGGTCGGCCTGATGGACCGGCTGGTCACAGAATTGCCTGAAAATGCGAAGCCCATCCTGCCGAAGCGCTGGGGCCGCCTGGTCCAGGCGACGGTCGCCTTTGGCCACGGTTTTGCCGTACAGCCCCTGCAAGGAGCCCAGGTGGTAGCGGGTCTGCTCAATGGTGGGAATATGCTTCCGGTGACGTTCTTGAAACGCGACGTGGCCGACGCGCAGGCGATGGCGAAGCGCGTGGTGAAGCCCGAGACCAGCAAGACGCTGCGCTATCTGTTCCGGCTCAACGGGCTCGAAGGCAGCGCCCGCAGCGCCAATGCCAAGGCCCCCGGCTACCGCATCGGCGGCAAGACCGGCACGGCCGAAAAGGTCGTCAACGGGCGCTATGACAAGAGCAAGAACCTGACCGTCTTCACTGGCGCCTTCCCGATGGAAGATCCGCAATATGTCGTCATGGTGCTGATGGACGAACCGCAGGCGACGCCCGAGACCTACGGTTTCTCGACCTCAGGCTGGAACGCGGTGCCGACCGCCGGCTACATCATCGCGCGCATCGCGCCTTTGCTCGGCATCCAGCCCGAGCTCACCGAGGATGAGCGCAAGGAAATCGCCAAGCAGCAGGCGAAAGCGGCGAAGGAAGGCAAGACCTGAGATGAGCGTCCTTCTCTCCAGGCTTCTCGCCGATGACGTGGCGCTGCCGCAAGGTGCCGCGGATGCGGCCATCTCCGGCCTCACCGCCGACAGCCGGCAGGTGAAGCCGGGTTTTCTTTTCGCGGCCCTGCCGGGAACCAAGGTCGATGGCGCGCAGTTCATCCCGCAGGCGGTCGCCGCCGGCGCGGCGGCGGTGGTCATCGGGGACAAGATCGCAGCGCCCCCGGCGAATTCGATCCTGATCAAATCCGGCAATCCGCATCAGCTCTTCGCGCGCATCGCGGCGCGCTTCGCCGGCAGCCAGCCCGATATCGTCGTCGCCGTCACCGGCACCAACGGCAAGACCTCGGTCGCCGCCTTCGTGCGCGAGATCTGGCAGTCGATGGGTTTCCGTGCCGCGAGCATCGGCACGGTCGGTGTCGTCGGACCGCAAGGCGAGGAATATCTCGCCCATACGACGCCCGATCCGGTCAAGCTGCATCACGCGCTGGCCGAGCTCGCCCAGGATCATGTCACACATCTCGCCATGGAAGCTTCGAGCCATGGCCTCGCACAGTTCCGGCTCGACGGCGTGCGCCTGGCGGCCGGCGGCTTCACCAATCTCACCCGCGACCATCTCGACTATCACGCGACCGTCGAGGATTATTTCGACGCCAAGATGCGGCTCTTCTCGGAATTGCTGCCGGAAGGCGCTTCGGCGGTCGTCAATGCCGATGTCGATATCGCGCGCGATGTCGTAGCGCGCGCCAAGACGCATGGCCTGACGCTGTTCACCGTCGGCGAGAAGGGGCGAGACCTCAAGCTCGTCTCCTGCGTACGCGATGGCTTCGGCCAGCGCCTGGTGCTCGCCACCGCGAGCGGCCAGCATGAGATCTATCTGCCTCTGGTCGGCGACTTCCAGGTGTCCAACGCGCTCGTCGCCGCCGGCCTCGTCATTGCGACGGGTGGCGAGGAAGCGCTCGTCCTGCATGCGCTCGAATCGCTCAAAGGCGCCAAGGGCCGGCTCGATCTGGTGGCCCATTCCGCCAAGGGTGCGCCGATCTTCGTCGATTACGCCCACACGCCGGACGCGCTCGAAAAAGCGATCATGGCGCTGCGTCCCTATGTGAAGCGCAAGCTCGCCGTCGTGTTCGGCGCCGGCGGCGACCGTGACAAGGGCAAGCGCCCGCAAATGGGCGCCATCGCCGCGAAACACGCCGATATTCCCTATGTGACCGACGATAATCCACGCTCGGAGGATCCGGCCGTCATCCGCGCCGCGGTCATGGCCGCGTGCCCAGGCGGCATCGATATCGGCGATCGGGCGCTCGCAATCCGGACCGCCGTCGCGGCCCTGGAAGAGGGCGACATTCTTCTCGTCGCCGGCAAGGGGCATGAGCTCGGCCAGACGATCGGCGGCAAGGTGTTGCCGTTCAGCGACCATGATGCGGTGAAGGCGGCAGTCGCCGGGCAGGATTATCATGGCTGATCGCCCGCTGTGGACCATCGAGGAACTGATCGCCGCCACCGGCGGCGCCTTGCGCGGCGACGTCTCGGTGCCCCTCACCGGCGTCTCGATCGATAGCCGCAGCGTGGCGAAGGGTGATATCTTCGCCGCGATCAAAGGCGATCGCGTCGATGGTCACGACTATGCCGAGAATGCGCTCAAGACCGGCGCCGGACTCGCGATCGTGTCGCGCCCGAGCGCGACGATGGCCTCGGCCGGGCCGCTGCTCGTCGTCGATGATGTCCTTAAAGCGCTCGAAAAGATCGGTCTCGCGGCGAGGGCGCGCTCCAAGGCGCAGATCGTGGCGGTGACCGGCAGCGTCGGTAAGACCAGCACCAAGGAAATGCTCAGGCTGGCGCTGTCCGCTTCGGGCTACACGCATGCGTCCGTCGCTTCCTTCAACAATCATTGGGGCGTGCCGCTGACGCTGGCGCGCATGCCGGTCGATACCGCCTATGGCGTGTTCGAGATCGGCATGAACCATCCGGGCGAGATCGCGCCGCTGGTCAAGATGGTGCGCCCCCATATCGCGGTGATCACCACTGTGGTGGCGAGCCATCTGGGCTATTTCTCCTCCGTCGCCGAGATCGCCGACGCCAAGGCCGAGATCTTTCTCGGCCTCGAGCCCGGCGGCCATGCGGTGCTCAACCGCGACAATGAATATTTCGACCGCCTCAGCGCCGCCGCACACAAGGCCGGCATCGGCAATATCGTGAGCTTCGGGAAGAGCCCCGGCTCGAATGTCCATCTCGAACGATCGGTGCTGCATGCCGATTGTTCCTGCATCACGGCGAACATCCAAGGCGAGCCGGTGATCTATAAGCTCGGCCTCCCGGGCGAGCATATGGTGCTCAACAGCCTGGCGGCGCTCGCCGCCGTGAAACTTGCCGGCGCCGATCTGGCGCGCGCCAGCCTGGCGCTTGCCGCGGCCCAGCCCGCCAAGGGGCGGGGCGTGCAGACGATGCTCAAGGCGCCGGGCGGCAACATCCTTCTCATCGACGAGAGCTACAATGCCAATCCGGTTTCGGTCCGGGCGGCGCTGGCGCTCCTCAAGCGGGCGGAACCCGGCAAATACGGCCGCCGGATCGCGGTTTTGGGCGACATGCTTGAGCTGGGCGATCAGGCCGCCGAGCTCCACACCGAGCTTGCCGGCCCGCTGGACGAAACCAAGGTCGATGTCCTATATGCCTGCGGGCCCCTCATGGCCCACCTCTGGAACAAGACCCCGCCGCATCGGCGTGGGGCCTATGCCGAAAAATCGGACGGTCTTGCAGCAGCCCTCATCGGCGGGCTGAAGGCCGGCGATGTCGTGATGGTCAAAGGATCGCTCGGCAGCCGCATGGGACCGCTGGTCGACGCCATCCGGGGGCAATATAAACCCGCCGACAAGGACGGCCGCTAATGCTTTATCATCTGCTTGTCAGCCTGACCGACGAAGTCTCGGTGCTGAACGTATTCCGCTACCAGACGACCCGGACGGGCTCGGCCATCCTGACCGCGCTGCTGTTCATCTGGCTGTTCGGCCCGACGATCATCTCGCTGCTCAAGGTGAAGCAGGGCAGGGGCCAGCCGATCCGCAGTGACGGCCCGCAGCGCCATATCGTCGAGAAGCAGGGCACGCCTACCATGGGCGGGCTGATGATCCTTTCCGGGATCTTCGTGTCGACGCTCCTGTGGGCCGATCTCACCAATTATTATGTCTGGGCGGTGCTGTTCGTGACGCTCGGCTTCGGCGCCATCGGCTTCTATGACGATTTCCTCAAAGTGACGAAATCGACGACGCATGGCTTCTCCGGAAAAATCCGGCTGCTGATCGAAGTCGCCATCGCCGCGGTGGCGGTCGCCATCTTCATGGGCATCGGCGACAAGACGATCTCGAGCGCGCTCGCCGTTCCGTTCTTCAAGGACGTGCTCATCCAGTTCGGCTTCTTCTTCATGCTGGTCGGCGTGTTCATCATCGTCGGCGCCGGCAATGCGGTGAACATCACCGACGGCCTCGACGGCCTCGCCATCGTGCCGGTGATGATCGCGGCCGGCAGCTACGGCCTCATCGCCTATCTCGTCGGCAATGCCGTCTTCGCCGAATATCTGCAGCTCCACAATGTGAAGGGCACCGGCGAGCTCGCGGTGCTATGCGGCGCCATCGTCGGCGCCGGCTTGGGCTTCCTGTGGTTCAACGCTCCGCCCGCCATGATCTTCATGGGCGATACCGGCTCGCTGTCGCTCGGCGGCGCGCTCGGCGCCACCGCCGTCGCGGTCAAGCATGAGATCGTGCTCGCCATCATCGGCGGGCTGTTCGTGCTCGAGACCGCGTCCGTCATCGTCCAGGTGGCGTCTTTCAAGCTCACTGGCAAGCGCGTCTTCGCCATGGCGCCGCTGCATCATCATTTCGAGCAGAAGGGCTGGAAAGAGCCGACCATCGTCATCCGCTTCTGGATCATCGCCTTTGTGCTGGCGCTGATCGGGCTCTCGACCCTCAAGCTGCGCTAGGTGCCCGATGTTTCCAGCCAAGACATTCGCGGGCAGGAAGGTCGGGGTCTTTGGTCTCGCCCGCTCGGGCACGGCCTGCGCCGAGGCCTTGCGCCTGGGCGGTGCCGAAGTCTTCGCCTGGGACGACCAGGCGCAATCGGTCGAGAAGGCGAAAGCAGACGGCCTGCCGGTCGGTGATCTCAAGGCGCTGGATTTCAAGACGCTCGATACGCTGGTCTTAAGCCCCGGCGTGCCGCTCACCCATCCGAAGCCGCATTGGACGGTCGAGAAGGCGAAGGCGGCCGGTATCGAAATCATCGGCGACACGGAAGTCTTCCAGCGTGAGCTCATGGGTTCCGGCGCCAAGCTCGTGGCGATCACCGGCACCAATGGCAAGTCGACGACGACGGCGCTCACCGGCCATCTCTTCCAATCGGCGGGCCGTGATGCCGATGTCGGCGGCAATATCGGCAAAGCGGTGTTCCTGCTGCGTCAGCCGGTCAAGGACCGCGTCTATGTGCTGGAGCTGTCGTCCTTCCAGATCGATCTGATGCCGAGCCTCAAGCCCGATGCCGGCATCCTCACCAATATCACGCCCGACCATCTCGACCGGCATGGCACGATCGAGAACTATGTCGATGTCAAAGCGCGGATGTTCGCGCGCCAAGGGGCAGGGGACACCGCGATTGTCGGCGTCGATGAGAATTGGGGCGAGGACATCGTCAAATCGATGAAGACCGGCGCGCGCGTGGTCCCGGTTTCGGTCGAGCGCAAGCTTGCCGAAGGCCTGTCGGCGCCCGACGGAATTCTCACCGAACGCCGGGACGGCCGGGACATCGCGACGCTCGATCTGAAACAGTTGCCGGCGCTCAAAGGCCGGCACAATTGGCAGAATGCCGCCATGGCCTATGCGGCGGGACGCGCCCTCGGACTCACGCTCGACGAGATCCGTCAGGGCCTGATGAGTTTCGGCGGCCTGGCACATCGCATGCAGGAGATCGGCCGTCTCGACGGCATCGCCTTCATCAACGACTCGAAGGCGACCAATGCCGATGCGGCGGCCAAGGCGCTCGCCTCCTTCGACGACATCTACTGGATCGCCGGCGGCATCGCCAAGGCCGGCGGCATCACGCCACTGGCCTCGTTCTTCCCGAAGATCAAACGCGCTTATCTCATCGGCGAGGCGGCGGACGAGTTCGCCCGCACGATCGGCGACAGCGCTCCCTTCGTGAAGACCGGCACGCTCGACAAAGCGGTCGAGGCGGCGGCGCAAGATGCAGCGAAGGACGGCAACAGGAATGCGGTGGTGCTGCTGTCGCCCGCCTGCGCGTCCTTCGATCATTATCCGAATTTCGAAGTAAGGGGGGATGCCTTCGGCAAAGCGGTGGCCGCTTTGCCAGGCATCCGGATGACCGCAAAGGGGAACGGACATGCTGATAAGCCGCAGTGACCGGGGGCTCTTCGCCTCCTGGTGGTTCACCGTCGACCGTTTACTCCTGAGCGCCGTGCTGCTGCTCATGGCGGCAGGCGTCCTGATCAGCATGGCGGCGAGCCCGCCGGTCGCGGCCAGGCTCGGTCTCGACAGCTTCCACTTC
This sequence comes from Rhizobiales bacterium Y(2018), assembly GCA_005502925.1. Taxonomy (GTDB): domain Bacteria; phylum Pseudomonadota; class Alphaproteobacteria; order Rhizobiales; family Aestuariivirgaceae; genus Taklimakanibacter. Next base: position 97,903 of record SCPD01000012.1, read on the forward strand.
TTCCGCAACCAGCTCTTCTATCTCGGTATCGCGGTCGTCGTGCTGACCGCCACCAGCCTGCTCGAGCCGCTGCAGGCGCGCCGCGTCGCCTTCCTGGTCTTCTTCGGCTCGCTCGCCTTGATGGTCCTGGCGCTGTTCTATGGGCCTGAGATCAAAGGCGCCCATCGCTGGATCGATATCGGTCCGATCAATCTGCAACCCTCCGAACTCGCCAAGCCGGGCTTCATCGTCATCGTGGCGTGGTTCCTCGCCGAGCAGACGCGCAAGCCCAGCATGCCGGGCCTGCCGATCGCGCTGCTCATGTGTGGCGCCTTTGTCGGCCTGCTCATCCTGCAGCCGGATTTCGGCCAGTCGGCGCTGGTGGTCATCACTTTCACCGCACTTCTCCTCATCTATGGCATTCCGTGGATCCTGGTCTTCGGCATCAGCGCTCTGGCGGTCGCCGGCGTATTTCTCGCCTATGAAGCGATCCCGCATGTCGCCTCGCGCATCGACCGTTTCCTCAATCCGGAGAAGGGCGATACGTTCCAGGTCGACACGGCGACGCAGGCCTTCCTGAATGGCGGCCTGTTCGGTGCCGGCCCTGGCGGTGGCGAGGCGAAGCAGATCCTGCCCGACGCCCATACCGACTTCACTTTCGCTGTGGTGGGCGAGGAATTCGGCTTCATCGCCTGCATGGGCCTGATCCTGCTCTTCGCCTTCATCGTCATCCGCATTCTCGGCCGTGCCAAAACGGAGCCCGATCCGTTCGCGGCGCTGTCGATGAGCGGGCTCGCGGTGATCTTCGGCCTGCAGGCCGTCATCAATATGGGCGTGAATGTCTCGCTGCTGCCGGCCAAGGGCATGACCCTGCCGTTCATCTCCTATGGCGGCTCGTCGCTCATCGGCATGGCTTTCGCCATGGGTCTCGTGCTCGCTTTCGCGCGCTCGCGGACGCTGGCGGTCGAGAGCGATCCCGCCTGGCAAGCGACGGCGGCGGCTTGAGCAGTCCGATGACGTCGCGGCTCATCGTCCTCGCCGCCGGCGGCACCGGCGGCCATCTCTTCCCGGCCCAGGCGCTCGCCGAGGCGCTGGTCAGGCGGGGCTACGCCATTCATCTGATGACGGATGAACGGGTGCGCGATTATGGGCGCGCCTTTCCCGCACTCGAAACCCATCTGGTACCGGCGGCGACGATCTCGCCGGGCAAGCCGCATCTGTTGCCGGGACAGCTCCTGCGCCTCTACAAGGGCTATCAGACGGCGCGCGGCGTTCTCGAGCGCCTGAAGCCCGCTGCCGTCGCGGGCTTCGGCGGCTATCCGTCCTTTCCGCCGGTCATCGCCGCCTCGCGGCTCAAAATCCCGTCGCTGATCCATGACCAGAATGCGGTGATGGGGCGCGCCAACCGCGTGCTGTCGCGTTTCGCCGACGCGGTCGCCTCGTCCTTCCCGACGCTCGGCCGCCTGCCGGAGGCCTCCAAGGACAAACTGCGCTACACCGGCAATCCGGTGCGCGGCATCGTGCTCGAAAAGCAGGGGGCGCCTTATCACTTCTCCGCCGCGGACGAGCCCTTCAATCTGCTGGTCTTCGGCGGCAGCCAGGGAGCCCGCTTCTTCGCCGAATTCATGCCGCAAGTGGTGAAACTCCTGCCCAAGGCGGTGCTGCGCCATCTCAAGATCGTGCAGCAGTGCCGGCCCGAGGATATCGAGCGGGTGAAGGCCGCTTACGGCACGCTCGATATCGTCTTCGAGCTCGCCTCGTTCTTCGCCGATATGCCGCAGCGTTTTGCCGATGCGCAGCTCATCGTCTGCCGCTCTGGCGCCTCGACCATCGCCGAACTCGGCGTCATCGGCAGGCCGGCGGTCATGGTGCCGCTGCCGCATGCCCTCGACAACGACCAACTCCATAATGCGAAATTTTTCGCCGGAAAGGGCGGCGGCTGGGTGCGTCCACAGGCCGAATTGGAGCCGCAAGAATTCGCTGCATTCCTGACCCGGCTCAGGTATCAAGACGCCGAACTGGCCGGGGCGGCGCGAGCTGCCCTGGCGCTAGGCATGCCGGACGCCGCCGAACGCCTCGCCGATCTGGTCGAGGACCTGGCCGCCCGCGCAACCATGGAGACGATACAGAAATGAAACTTCCGCGCGACGTCGGACCGATCCATTTCATTGGGATTGGGGGCATCGGCATGAGCGGTATCGCCGAGGTGATGGCGACGCTCGGCTATAAGGTGCAAGGCTCCGACCTCACCGACAATTACAATACCGCGCGCTTGCGCAAGAACGGCATCGCCGTGTCGATCGGCCATGACGCCGCCAATCTGGGCGAGGCGCAGGTGGTGGTCGTCTCATCTGCCGTGAAGCCGGAAAACCCCGAGCTCGTCGAGGCGCGCCGGCGCTTCCTGCCGATCGTGCGCCGCGCCGAGATGCTGGCCGAGCTGATGCGTTTCAAATCCTGCGTGGCGGTGGGCGGCACGCATGGCAAGACGACGACGACCTCGCTGGTCGCGGCGCTGCTCGATTCCGGCGGCCTCGATCCGACCGTCATCAATGGCGGCATCATCAACGCCTATGGCACCAATGCCAGGCTCGGCAAGGGCGACTGGATGGTGGTCGAGTCGGACGAATCCGACGGCACCTTCGTGAAGCTCCCGGCCGATGTGGTGATCGTCACCAATATCGATCCCGAGCATCTCGACCACTATGGCTCCTTCGACAAGGCGAAGGAGGCATTTCTCGCTTTCGTCGAGAACATTCCGTTCTACGGCTTCGCCGTGATGTGCATCGATCATCCGGAAGTGCAGGCGCTGATCGGGCGGGTACGTGACCGCCGCATCATCACCTATGGGCGCAGCCCGCAGGCCGATATCCGCCTCGTCGATACGCATTACAGCAATGGCGAGATGAAGTTCTCGGTCAGGGTGACCGACCGTCGCAATTCCTCCGTCCATGACGTCACTGATCTGAGTCTCTCGATGCCGGGCGATCACAATGCGCTCAATGCCACGTCAGCCTTCGCGGTGGCGCGCGAACTCGGCATAAGCGACGACAAGATCCGCGCGGGCTTCAAGAGCTTCGCCGGCGTCAAGCGCCGCTTCACCCGTACCGGCGAGCATGATGGCGTGGCGGTGTTCGACGATTACGGCCACCACCCGGTCGAGATCGCGGCGGTGCTGCGCGCGGCGCGCGGCGTCACGCAAGGCAAGGTCGTCGCGGTGATGCAGCCGCATCGCTATACCAGGCTCTCCTCGCTGTTTCAGGAATTCTGCTCGTGCTTCAACGATGCCGACACGGTCGTCGTGGCGCCGGTCTATTCGGCGGGCGAAGCGCCGATCGACGGGGCGAGCCATGATGCGCTCGCCGACGGCCTGCGCGCGCGCGGCCACCGCAACGTGCACAAGATCGACGCGCCCGAGCAATTGCCGGATCTGGTGAAGTCGCTGGTGAAGCCCGGCGACATCGTGGTCTGCCTCGGCGCCGGCACGATCACCCAATGGGCTTATGCCTTGCCGGGTCAGCTCGCCGCCCTCGACGGCAAAGCCGGAGCGGCATGATGGCGAAACTCGATGGGGAAAAACTGCTGGCCCGGCTGCCCAAGCCGCGCGGCAGGATCGAAGCCAATGCGCCGCTCGCCGATCTGACCTGGTTCCGGGTCGGCGGTCCGGCGGAAGTGCTGTTCACGCCGGCGGACGAGGACGACCTCGCTTTGATGCTGAAGGCGACACCCGCCGACGTGCCGGTCTATGTGATCGGCGTCGGCTCCAACCTCCTGGTGCGCGATGGCGGCGTGCCCGGCATGGTCATCAGGCTCGGCAAGGGGTTTGGCGAAACGACGCTCGAGCCGGGGCACCGGATCAGGACCGGAACGGCCGTACCCGACGTCAGGGTGGCCCGCTTCGCCCTCGATCATAGTATCGGAGAATTAACCTTTCTGAGAGGTATACCCGGCACGATTGGCGGCGCGCTTCGGATGAATGGTGGAGCCTATGGTCGCGAGACCAAGGACGTTCTTCTAGAGGCGCGGGCCGTTGACCGGAGGGGATCGCTTCACGTGCTGTCGAATGCCGACATGCAGTATACGTACCGTCATTGCGGTGCGCCGGAGGACTTCATCTTCACGCAAGCGCTTCTACAGGGTGCTGCGGGAGAGAAGGACGAGATCGCGCGCGCCATGAACGAAGTGACGGAGCGGCGCGAGGCGACGCAGCCGATCAAGAGCCGCACCGGCGGCTCGACCTTCAAGAATCCGCCCGGGCACAAATCCTGGCAGCTGATCGACCAGGCGGGCCTCCGGGGCTTCGCCATCGGTCCGGCGAAAGTCTCCGAACTCCATTGCAATTTCCTCATCAATGAAGGCGGTGCCACCGCCGCCCAGATCGAGGAACTCGGCGAAACCATAAGGCAACGCGTGAAGACGACATCCGGCATCGAGCTCGATTGGGAAATCAAGCGCATCGGCATTCCGGCGGAGGGCGCGTGATGCCTGTGCGCGATCCGAAATTCACCCATGTCGCCGTCCTGATGGGCGGCTGGTCGGCCGAGCGCGAAGTCTCGCTCTCGACCGGCGAGGGCTGCGCCGATGCGCTGCGCCGCGCCGGCTTCCAGGTCACGCCGATCGATGTGAAGCGCAATATCGCGGAGGTTCTCGCCGATCTGAACCCCGATGTCGCCTTCAACGCGCTGCACGGCAAATGGGGCGAGGATGGCTGCATGGCGGCGATCCTCGAAACCATGGAAATTCCCTATACGCATTCTGGTGTGCGTGCCTCGGCCATCGCGATGGACAAGGTGAAGTCGAAGATCCTGTTCGCCGCCGCCGGCGTTCCGGTCGCCGAAAGCCGCGTCGTCGATCTCGAATTGGCCGCTACACAGCATCCTTTGCCGTTGCCCTATGTGCTGAAGCCGCAGGCGCAAGGTTCGAGCGTCGGCGTCCATATCGTCGATCACAGCTCCAATGGCCCTGCCGCGATGATCCTCGAAGAGCGTGAGCTGTTCGGCGACCAGGTGCTGGCGGAACGTTTCATTCCCGGCAAGGAGCTCACTTGCGCGGTGATGGGCGATGTCGCCCTCGGCGTCATCGACATCCTGCCGGCGGTCGGCTTCTATGACTACAAGGCGAAATATGCGCCAGGTGGCTCGGTCCATGTGCTGCCGGCGGAGATCCCGCGCGATGTCTATCGCAAGGTGCAGCAATATGCGCTGGCCGCCCATCAGGCGCTTGGCTGCAAGGGCGTGAGCCGGGCGGACTTCCGCTATGACGACACGCCGGGCAGCGACGGCGAACTGATCCTCCTCGAGGTCAATACCCAGCCGGGCATGACGGGCACATCGCTCGTGCCTGAGCTCGCGGCGCATGCCGGACACACTTACGAGGATCTGGTGACCTGGATGGTCAATGACGCCTCGGTGAACAGATGAGACCCGCACAGGAAATCCGCCGCCGCGCGTTCCAGTTCTTCCGCCGGCTGCCGCCCAAGGGGCCGAGCTTCCGGACGCGTTTCATCGCCAGGGCCGGGGCCTGCACGCTGCTGTTCGGATCGATCCTCCACGGCCTCGTCATCGGCGGCCATCTCGATTATGACGGCAGCCCGTGGCGCAAGCTTCCGGGCCAGATCGCGAGCTCGCTCGGCTTCGCCGCCGACGATATCCGCATCACCGGTCTCGTCCATCAGGAACCGGAAACGCTGCTCAACGCGCTGGGCGTCCAGCCCGGCGGCTCGCTGGTCGGCTTCGATGCGGCCAGGGCGCGCTCGCTCCTCGAAAACCTCGACTGGGTCGCCTCGGCGCGGGTGATGCGCAAATATCCCAACCGGCTCGACATCGTCGTCAGCGAGCGACAGCCTTTCGCCATCTGGCAGCGCGACGGCGCGCATTATGTGATCGATCAGACCGGCACCGCGATGAGCACGCTCGATCCGCGCCGGCTCGCCTCGCTGCTGCTCGTCACCGGCGAAGGCGCCCATCGCGCCGCCGCCGAGCTGGTGGGCCAGCTCGATCAGGTGCCCAAGGTGAAGCGGCATGTGACGGCCGCTGCGCGCGTCGGCGAGCGACGCTGGACGCTCTATCTCGACAATGGCATCACGGTTGCGCTGCCTGAAAAGGACGCGGCCAAGGCGCTCGAAACGCTTGCCGCACTCGACCGCAGCCAGAAGCTCCTGAGCAAAGGCGTCAAGTCGATCGATCTCAGGCTTCCGAATGAAATGATCGTCGAGCTGCCGGAAGCGGTCGCGCCTGAAAAAGATATTAAGAACTTCAAGGTAAGCCAGCAGCAGTAGTTTTGTCCGTGCGTGGGGAAGGGACTTTTGCATGACCGTCATTGAATTGCCTGTGAAGGGAGATGCAAAGCCCCCGGTTGCCGCCAAGGGCAGCGTCGTCGCAGCCCTCGATATCGGCGCCACCAAGATCAGCTGCCTCATCGGCGAAGTGGTGAGCCAGAACCGGCGCAGCGCCGACGGCAAGGAAGCTGCAGCACTGCGTGTGCTCGGCTTCGGTTGCCAGGCCTCGCGCGGCACCCGCAATGGCGCCATCGTCGATCTCGACCAGGCCGAGCGCGCCATAAGGCTCGCCGTCGATGCTGCCGAGAAGATGGCGAAGCGCACCATCACCTCCGTTTTCGTCAACGTGGCGGGAGGCCGGCCGCAATCCAATTCCTACGCGGCGTCGATCCAGACCGAGACGGGCCAGGTCAGCCCTGGCGATGTCGAAGCGGCAACTCGCGCGGCGCTGGCACAGGGCCACCAGCCGGGCCGGCGCACGCTCCACACGGCGTTGGCGCAGTTCCATCTCGATGATGCCCGCGGCGTCATGGAGCCCGTCGGCATGTTCGGCACGACGCTCACCGCCGAAGTCAATGTCGTCTCGGCCGAGCCCGCCGCCTTGCGCAATCTGGCGCTGGTGATCGAGCGCTGTCACCTCTCGGTCGCCGATTATGTCGTCGCCCCATATGCCGCGTCGCGTTCGGTCCTCGCCGAGGACGAGATCAAGCTTGGTGTCACGCTCATCGACATGGGCGGCTCCACCACCGGGGTCGCCTCCTTCCATGACGGGCATCTGGTCTTCGCCGATGTCATCCCGGTCGGCGGCATGCACATCACCCACGACATCGCGCGCGGGCTCTCGACCACCATTGCCCATGCCGAGCGCATGAAGACACTGTGGGGGAGCGCCATGGCGACGGTGCTCGACGATCGCGAGACGGTGGCGGTGCCGCTGCTGGGCGAGCGCGGCGTCGACACGATCTATCATGCGCCTAAATCCATGCTGACCGGCATCATCAAGCCCAGGCTCGAAGAGATCCTCGAAATGGTGCGCGACCGCCTCGACAAGGCGAGCTTCGCCAAGCTTGCCGGCAGCCGGGTGGTACTGACCGGGGGCGGGAGCGAGCTGACGGGCGCGCGCGAGATCGCCGCCCAGTGGCTCAACCGACAGATCCGGCTGGGCGCCCCCCTGCCGGTCGCCGGCATGCCGGAGGCGGCGCGGTCGCCCGCTTTCGCCACTGCCTATGGGCTGCTCAACTACGCGCTCAAACCCGACATCCATCATGCCGCGGCCATCGCCCGCCAGGCCATGAAGGAGGCCGAAGCGGGCTACCTGCGCCGGGTCGGCAAGTGGATCGCCGATAGTTTCTAAACGTAACTTTTGAATCCGGTTCGAAGGCGTCCCTCAGAGTGGGGCGCCTTTTGCTATTCGTGTGACAAATCCATTTTGATTCAATGGTTTGCTGAGTCTTCTTGAGAAGAAGATTCAACTTCCACGCGGCAAGTGTGCCGCCAATGGTCAAGGAAATACCCTTCCCATGCCCCGTTCTGAGTCAATTTTGATTCAAATAAATATGGGGTGGTTAGCGTTTGTTAACCATTTGTTATTGAATGGGTAAGAAAGATTCCCACTGGGGAAAACTTCACTTCCAGGTGCTTCACATGACGATAAATCTCACCGTGCCGAGCTTGGCCGAACTTAAACCACGCATCACCGTTTTCGGCGTGGGCGGCGCCGGCGGGAATGCCGTCAACAACATGATCGAGAGCCGCCTCGAAGGGGTCGAGTTCGTCGTCGCCAATACCGACGCGCAGGCGCTCACCCAGAATGTCGCCGAAAGGCGCATCCAGATGGGCACCGCCTTGACGCAAGGCTTGGGCGCCGGCTCGCAGCCGCAGATCGGCGCTGCCGCCGCCGAAGAGGCGCTGCCGGAGATCCTGGACCACCTGGCCGGGGCTCACATGTGCTTCATCACCGCCGGCATGGGCGGCGGCACCGGCACTGGTGCGGCACCCGTCATCGCCCGCGCGGCGAAGGAGCAGGGCATCCTCACCGTCGGCGTGGTGACCAAGCCCTTCCATTTCGAAGGCGTGCGCCGCATGCAGACGGCGGAGCGGGGCATCGAGCTCCTCGCCAAGAATGTCGATACGCTGATCGTCATCCCCAACCAGAACCTGTTCCGCGTCGCCAACGAGAAGACCACTTTCGCGGCCGCCTTCGCCATGGCCGACCAGGTCCTCTATTCCGGCGTCGCCTCGATCACCGAGCTGATGACCAAGGAAGGCCTCATCAATCTCGACTTCGCCGACGTCCGCGCCATCATGAGCGAGATGGGCAAGGCGATGATGGGCACCGGCGAGGCTTCCGGCGAGAAGCGCGCCATCGAAGCGGCCGAAGCGGCGATCTCCAACCCGCTCCTCGACGATGTGTCGATGCGCGGCGCCCGCGGCCTGCTGATCTCGATCACCGGCGGACCCGACCTCACCCTTTACGAAGTCGACGAGGCGGCCACCCGCATCCGCGAGGAAGTGGATTCGGAAGCCAACATCATCCTCGGCGCCACCTTCGACGACTCGCTCGAAGGCACGATGCGCGTCTCGGTCGTAGCGACCGGCCTCGCCATCGAGCAGGCTGAGCATCTCGGCGAACAGACTGCCGAAGAGCAGGAAGCTCCCTCCCGTCCGGTCTTCGGCTATACGGGCAAGCAGCCCATCCCGGTGAAGAAGCCGACGCCGATCCAGATGGCGCCTGCCGCTCCGGCGCCGCAGGTGAGACGTGTCGCCCCGCCGCAGCCGCAGCCGCTGCCGCAAGCGCAGCCCATGCAGCATGCTGAAGCCGACGTCGAAGACGACCACCACGAAGACGTGGCGACGATGCAGCAGGCGGTGCACCAGGCGCGCGCCCAGCAGGCGGCTCCCCGCATGCCGGCGCCTGAGGACTTCCCGCCGATCGCGCAACGCCAGATCGCCGCGCAGCAGAACCGCATCGAGAACATCGCCGAGCATGCCGCGAAGAAGAAGCGTGGCCTGTTCGAGCGCCTGGCCGGTGTGGGCCTCTCCCGCAAGGGTGACATGCCGGCAAGCGAGCCTGCTCCGCAGGCCCGCCAGGAGCCGCGCATGCAGCCTGAAGCGCAACGCCCGCAGGTCGCCCAGATGCCGGTGACGAGCGCCGCGCAGCCGGCCTATGACGATGATCAGCTGGAAATTCCGGCGTTTCTGCGCCGTCAGGCTAATTAGGCTTAAGTTACTATAGCAGTTGACAAAAAGCCCGGCGGTCACACTTCCGCCGGGTTTTCTGCATCTAAGTGAGATGGGCCGCTGGAATCCCCGTTTGTGGAGGGGTAAAAGGCGACCCCATCTGATATCTCAAGCGGGAATTCGACGGTTGACTCTTCTGTTCAGGACTGGCGTTCGGTTTGCAACGGGCTTGCGCCTTGGCTCCGTCGTTGCCGTCGCGCTGGCGCTCAGCGCCTGTTCCAGCATGTCCAATCTGCTCGACCGCGGGTCGTCGACCTCGACGCAGGCAGCCTCGTCCGGTTCCGGCGACGGCATCGCCCCCGACATGGCGACGCCCGAGCAGTCCGAGCCTGTCGGCCCTCTCTATAATAAGGGCCTCGAACAGATGCAGTCGGGCGAATACCGCACCGCCGCCAAGACCTTCGCCGAGGTCGAGCGGCAGCATCCTTATTCGGTCTGGGCCACCAAGGCGCAGCTGATGCAGGCCTATTCGCAATATCAGCGCAACGCCTATGACGAGACGATCAATGCGGCGCAGCGCTTCCTCACGCTGCATCCGGGCCACAAGGATGCGGCCTATGCCTATTATCTGATCGCGCTCAGCAATTACGAGCAGATCATCGATGTCCGCCGCGACCAGACCAACACCCAGAAGGCGCTCGCTTCGCTGGAAGAGGTGAGCCGGCGCTATCCGGGCACCGCCTACGCACAGGACGCCGCCGCCAAGGCGACGCTGGCGCGCGACCATCTCGCCGGCAAGGAAATGGAAGTCGGCCGCTATTACCTGAAGAAGGGCTCCTATCTGGCGGGCATCAACCGCTTCAAGCGGGTGATCACCGAATACCAGAACACCTCGCACACGCCGGAAGCGCTCTACCGCCTGACCGAAGGGTATCTTGCCCTTGGCGTCAAATCGGAAGCGCAGACCGCCGCGGCCGTGCTCGGCTATAACTATCCGAAGAGCCAGTGGTACCAGGACGCCTATGCGCTCCTGCAGAATGACGGCATCCTGCCGGCCGAGAACAAGGAATCCTGGATCAGCAAGGCCGTGAGCTCGGTCAATCCGTTCTAGCTTCATTCTCGAAGACTCAGCTATAAGGGCGCCATGCTGACGGCGCTCTCCATCCGCGACATCGTCCTCATCGAAAAGCTCGACCTCACGCTCGAGCGTGGCCTCACCGTGCTCACTGGTGAGACGGGGGCGGGCAAGTCCATCCTCCTCGACGCGCTGGGGCTGGCGCTGGGCGCCCGCGGCGACAGCAGCCTGGTTCGCAACGGCGCCGAGAAAGGCGTCGTCACCGCCGCCTTCTCGCTGCCCAAGGCGCATGCCGCCTTCGACCTTCTGGCGGCGCAGGATATCGAGGCCGAGGGCGAACTCGTCATCCGCCGCATCCAGAATGCCGACGGTCCGAGCCGCGCCAGTGTCAACGACCAGCCGGTCAGTCTCAATCTGCTGCGCCAGATCGCCGGAACGCTGACCGAGATCCACGGCCAGCATGACGATCGCGCCTTGGTCAATTCCGCCAATCACCGGCGGCTGCTCGATGCCTTTGGTGGGCTCGACGCCGAAGCGGAGAAGGTGCGCGAGCTGTGGGAGACGCTGAGTGCGGCCGAAACACAGCTCGCCGAGCACAAAGCGCGGCTCGCCCGCTCGGAAGCCGAGCGTGAGTATCTGACCCATGCGGCGGATGAGCTGCGCACGCTCGATCCGCAACCGGAAGAGGAAACCCGGCTCGCCGAGAAGCGTCAGCTGATGATGAATGCCGAGCAGTTCGCCAGTGCGCTGAGTGATGCGGAAGACGCGCTCAATGGCGACGGCGCCGTCGAGTCACGGCTCAATGCGGCGTTGCGCAAGCTCGAACGGCGCAAGGACCAGGCGCAGGGGCGGCTCGACCGCATCTGCGAGGCGCTCGACCGGGTGCTGCAGGAAATGGGGGAGGCGCATCGCGCCTCGGCGGAAGCCCTGCGCTCCTTCGCCTTCAATCCGCGTGAGCTGGAGCAGTCGGAAGAACGGCTCTTCGCGCTGCGCGCCGCGGCGCGCAAATACAAATGTACGGTCGATGCGCTTGCGGTTGTTCGCGAGAAGATGGAAGGCGACCTCCAGGCGATCGCCGATGGCGGCGTCGAGCTGGCGCGGCTCGAAGCGGCCTATAGGGCGCATGGCGATGCCTTCGATGAGGCGGCGGCGAAACTGAGCGACAAGCGCAAGAAAGTGGCGCGCAAGCTCGACGATGCGGTGGTGAGGGAACTGGCGCCCTTGAAGCTCGACAAGGCGCGCTTTGAGACGCGCGTCGAAGCCGATCGCGGGCGGGGCGGGAGCCATGGTTTCGACAAGGTGGAGTTCCTCGTCGCCGCCAATCCGGGCACGCCTTTGTCGCCTCTGATGAAGGTTGCCTCGGGTGGCGAGCTGGCGCGTTTCATGCTGGCGCTCAAGGTCATCCTGGCCGCCAAAGGATCGGCGCCCACTTTGGTCTTCGACGAGATCGATACCGGCGTCGGTGGCGCCGTCGCCGATGCGATCGGCGTCAGGCTGGCACGCCTCGCCAAGGGCCTCCAGGTCCTCGCGGTGACACATTCGCCGCAGGTCGCGGCACTGGCCGGCCAGCACATGCTGATCAGCAAGATGGAAGAGGTCGGCAAGAAGCGCATGGTGACGCGCGTGCAGGACCTGAGTGCGGCGAGCCGGCGCGAGGAAATCGCCCGCATGCTGTCCGGCGCCAAAGTGACCGAAGAAGCCCGCGCCCAGGCTGACCAGCTGCTCCGCGCCAGTTCCTGATTAAAAATCCTGGCGGTGGGGACGGGCGGTCCTCACATTTCGCGATCACATGTCCGGATTGCCGTGATCGTGCTGGAACAAAGCACCGTCGCCACCCATATCTTCAATGCTTCCCAAATTCGCAGCACGATTTGCGCGAAGCGTTATGGAGACATTACGACGTGCAGCCGTAATGTTGCGGACACAAGATGGCCGCCTTGATGTGCTGTCTTTGATCAGGACAACCATCCTGGCTGTTCACAGTAGAGGAGATTCCATGATGTGCGATTATAGTCTGCATCACGTCGCCTCTCGTCCCGCGAAAGTCGGTGACAAGCTGGTAACGTCTGCCTTCGACAGCTCGACCACGCATGGCTTTTGCGGCGTCGATCAACCCGAAGTGGCCGTGTGTCTTCGTCCGGGTACGGAACTTGCCTTCGAAAATGGTGTGGAAAGCAACCACGCCACGCTCGGCGGTCTCGGTGTGGAGTATGCGGAACTTGACGGCAAGGTCGCCCGGTTCACCCAGATCAATATGGACCAGCCTTACGCCTTTCACGATGCGCTCGAGTTTCCCGATGGCAAGATCGTTCTCGTGACGCATCTGCGCAAGGGGCAGCGCGCTACCGTGCTGCAGTTGCCGCCTGTCGGCGAGCCGGCGAAGAAGGAAGAGATCGTGCCGATGTATATCGGCTGAGGATCACGACCGCCCGCCCGTGCGGCTTGCCGGGCGGGCGGATTGATGAAAGTCACAGATTCAGCTGGTAGCTGACCGGCACCCAGCGGAAAGCGTCGTGTGTGCGCTCGACGAAGCCGAGGCCGGGAAATGGCATGTGATAGCCGGCGACGACGATCCGTTCATCGGCTGCCCAGGTGAGGAGACGCCGGCGCGTGCGCGCCGCCGCCTCCTTGTCGTCATCGACATTTGCTTGCCAGTCCGGCCGCTGCAAGGACACGATGTAATGGAGGCACGTGTCCGACCAGATCAATAGGCGTCTGTCCGCACTTTCTATCCGCCAGGCGAGGAGGCCCGGCGAATGGCCGGCGGCGTTGACCGCTGTAATGCCGGGCAGGATCTCGTCGCCCGGGGCAACGAAGGTCGCGCGGTCGGCGAGGGGCGCACAATTGCGCATGAAGAGCTCGCGATTGGCGTGGCGCGCCTCCCGTATATTCTCGCCGCGCCGCCAGAACTCGAATTCCGTAGCACCAAATACGTAACGCGCGCCGGGAAAGGTGGGCGCGCCGTCCGTCATCAGGCCGCCAATGTGATCGGGATGGCCATGGGTGAGGACCACGATGTCGATATCCGCCGCCGCCACGCCCAGCTGATTGAGGCTCTGGAGAAGCGTGCTTTCGGGCTCACCGAGACCCGTGTCGAACAGGACCTTCACCTTGCCCGTGTCGACGAAGACCGGAATGAAGGGATGCTCAAAGCGGTCGGGATCGATGAAGTTCGCCGCCGCGAGCCCGCGCACGCGGTCTTCCGGCTCACCCAAGGCGAAGCTCTCGGCAAGCCCATCGCGGATATCTGTCGCATCGAGCAGGGTGGCGATCCTGAAGCCGCCGAAATCGAAGGCGTAAACACTGGGATGCAAGGGCATGGACGGCACTATGTCCGGCCTCCAGGGCGAAGCCAAGGGACCATCTTGTGCTAGCGGAAAGGTCATGTATGAAGCCCGGAGCATTTTTGTTGACGTAAATCCTTATCGCCAAAGTCTCCAACTTTGGCGGGATGTGCTCTGGGGGCTTCGAATGAAAGCGATTATCGATACGGATCCGGGCGTCGACGATGCGATGGCGATCTTCTACGCGGCCTCCTGTCCGGAAATCGAGCTCATTGGCCTGACCTCCATCTACGGCAATGTCCCCGTCGAAATGGGAACGCGCAACGCGCTGCATCTGGTCGAGATGCTCGGCCGTCCGATCCCGGTGGCGCAAGGGCTGCCCAAGCCGTTGTGCGGGCGGCACTGGGAGCCGGTGCATTGGATCCATGGCGAGCAGGGCTTCGGCGCCTTGCCGGCGCCCGCGCCCAAAGGCCGCGCGGTCGACAGTCCGGCCGTCGATTTCCTCATCGACCAGGCGAGGCGCCATAAGGGCGAATTGGTGGTGTTCCCGATCGGGCCCTTGACCAATATCGCCGCGGCGATCGAGCGCGATCCCGATTTCGCCAAGAATGTCGCCCGGATCGTCATCATGGGTGGCGTCGTCCATGCGCGCGGAAATGTGACGCCCTTCGCCGAAGCGAATATCTACAACGATCCCGACGCGGCCCAGATCGTGCTCAATTCCGGTGCCGAGACGCTTCTGGTCGGTCTCGATGTCACCGACCGTACCTCGGTGACGAAGGAGAATTTTGCGGCACTCGCCAGGCGGGCGCCGAAATTCGGCGGCTTCCTCGCGGCGATCTCGGATTTCTATATCGATGTCTATCTGGGACGGGGCGCCAAAGGCTGCAGCCTGCATGACCCGGCGACCGTCATCGCCGCACTCCGGCCCGAGCTCTTCCGCATGGAAGAGGGCGATGTCGAAGTGGGGCTCGATGGCGAGAAGCTCGGCCAGACCGTGCTCAAGCCGCGCACCGGCCAGAAGACGCGTGTCTGCGTCGCGGCCGACTATGATCGTGTGGTCGACGTGTTTCTCGACGGGATCGCCACGCTCGGCTGATCAGGACGTCTCGCCGCACTGCAGGGCGCCCGCTATTACATGTGAGGGATTATCGACCGCATTCCAGCCGTCGAGCACCTCGAAGGCGCGCCGCGCCAGCTCGGCGAGCGGCAGCGCGAAAGTGGTGAGGCGGCTGCTGCCATTAAGCGCCTCGCGGATGCCGTCGAAGCCGACGATCGCAATATCCTTCGGCACTCTGAGCCGTGCTTCGGCGGCGGCGCGCAGGGCGGCCAGCGCCTGCTCGTCTGTTGTGGCGAAGATCGCGCGGGGATGCCCGGGCTTCGCCAGCAATGGACGCAGCGCGGATTCGGCGCCAAGCCTTTCGAAGGACACACGATGGAGCCGGCCTTTCGTCGCAAGACCGGCTTCGCTCATGGCCTGTTGCCAGCCGCGCTCACGTTTGCCGGAGGGGCCGAAATCATCGGGCCCGGCGATGCAATGGATGTCTTCATAACCTTGCGCGATCAGATGACGGGTCGCGGCGATGCCGCCGCCGACATCGTCGAAGAGCACGCTCGGATCGGGGGCGCCGGCGGGTGCCGAATGGACATAGATGCGCGGGCAGCCATCGAGGCTTTCGGCGTGGCCGGTGATGCTGGTGACGAAGATGCCGCGCGGGCGCAGATCGGCGAAAGCGCGCTCGTAATCGAGCTCGACCGCCGGGTCGTAAGCCGTGTTGCCGATGAGGGTGAGGAAGCCACGCGCTTTGCCCTCGCGCTCGAATTCGCGCGCCAGCTCGCTGAAAAAGGCATTGGAGGAATCGGGCACCAGGAGCCCGACAAGATTGGAGCGGCCGGCCATCAAGGCGCTGGCGAGCGGATTGCGCCGATAGCCGAGCTCGGCGATGGCCTGCTCGACCTTGACCTTGGTCTGGGGCGCCACGGTACGGGGGCCGTCATTCAGCACATAGCTCACCACGGCGGTCGAGGTGCCGGCGAGCCGGGCGACATCGGCAAGGGTAGGGCGGCGGGCTCTATCGGCCATGGTCAGTCGCCTTTTGCTTGTGCATAGCACCCCCGGACATTTCAAAGATACATTGACAATAGCAGAAGCTAAGCGCTTAGATAAGCCATAACCCGTCAAATCTGGCGGGGTCAATGGCGGATCCGGGGGCAATCGGGGTATGACGCAGGTGGCGACCGGCAAAAGTGATGTCGAGATCGGGCAGGCCCAGATCGAATGGGTGAGCCGCCATTCGCCTGTGCTCAACGGCTTTGTGCGCGAAACCTTATCCGACGGGGCGCTCAAAGGCGCCCGCATCGCTGTCGTCGTGCATCTCGAGGCCAAGACGGCCTTTCTCGCCACCGTGCTCGCCGATGCCGGCGCCGAAGTGGTCGTGGCGGGCAGCAATCCGCGCACGACGAGAGGGCCGGTGGTCGAGGCGCTGAAAGCCCGCGGCCTCACCGTCGTCTCGGCGCCCGATGGCGATCACGTGAGCTGGGAGCGCGAGCTTCTCGCCGCCGCCGATTGGGGGCCGCATTACATCATCGATGACGGCGCCGAGCTCACCCTGCGGATGGGCAAGTTCCGGCCCAAGCTTTATGCCAATCTCAAAGGCGTTTCCGAGGAGACGACGACCGGCACGGCGCGGCTCCATGCGCTACGCGCGGCGGGCAAGCTGCCATTCGCGGCGCTGACCGCCAATGACGCGCGCTGCAAGCATCTTTTCGACAATCGTTATGCGACCGGGCAGACAACACTGCAGGCGATCCTGCGCCTCACCAACCGGCAGATCGCCGGCGCCCGCGTGGCGGTGATCGGTTATGGTTATGTCGGCCGCGGCATCGCCCTTTATGCCAAGGCGATGGGCGCCCATACACGCGTCGTCGAGACCGATCCGGTGCGGGCGTTGGAAGCGCATATGGACGGCCACAAGGTCGGCACCGCCGCCGACATGCTGCCGGGCGCCACCATGGTGATCGCGGCGACGGGCGGCATGCGCGCCGTCGGGATGAGCGAGTTCGCCCATCTCGATCACGATGTCCTCCTCGCCAATGCCGGCCATCACGATCTCGAGATCGATGTCGATGCGCTGGCAGGCCTCACCAATGACCGCAAAGAGGCGCGGCCGGGCATCACCACCTTCCGCGTGCAGGAACGCGACCTGCATGTCCTGTCCGGCGGCGCGCTGGTCAATATCGCCGGTGGCAGCGGCCATCCGGTCGAAATCATGGATCTCACCTTTGCGGTACAAGGCTTGGGCGCCCATCACCTTGTCTCCGCCAAGCTTACACCCGGTGTCCATATCATCCCGAAGGCGCTCGACGACGCGATTGCCGCGGCGAAGCTCAAGAGCATGGGGATATCCTTGAGTGAGGCGCGCCTGGAGCAGGAAGACGATATCGCCCAGTGGATAGAAGGAATGCCCAAGTGACGACAGCCAATCTCGCTCGAGAGGGGGCAGAGCGTATCGCCTGGGCCGGGCGCGGCATGCCGGTCCTCAACACGATCGCGGCGCGTCTGGCCGCCAGCGGGCGCTTGCGCGGCAAGAAGGTCGGCGTCTCGCTGGTGCTCGAGCCCAAGACCGCCAATCTCGCTCTGGCGCTGAAACAGGCGGGCGCCCAAGTCAGCGTCTATTGCGGCGGCAGCTCGACCGAGGCGCGGGTCGTCCATGCGCTCAGGGCGCAAGGTCTTGCGGTTTTCGCCGAGGCCGGCGCCACGGCGGCGCGCGATCTCGAACTCGCCCGTGATTTCCTGAAGACGAAGCCGGATATCCTGATCGATGACGGTGCCAGCCTCATCCGGCTGGCTCATCGCGAATTCCCCGATCTCGTTGCCGGCATGATAGGTGCCGCGGAAGAGACCACCAGCGGGATACGTCCGCTGCGCGCCATGCATGAGGAGGGCGCGCTGCGCTTACCCGTCATCGCGGTCAATGATTCGCGCATGAAATATCTCTTCGACAATGTCTACGGGACCGGGCAATCCTGCGTGATGGCTTTTCTCGACATGACGAATCTCCAGCTCGCGGGGCGCGAGGTGCTGGTCATCGGCTATGGCTGGGTGGGCAAAGGCGTCGCCATTCATGCCGCGGCTCTGGGGGCGCGCGTGACCGTCGCCGAGCTCGATCCGGTGAAGGCGCTGCAGGCGATCCATGACGGCTATGCGGTGAAGAGCGTCGCGCTCGCCGCGCCGAATACGGAAGTCGTCTTCGCCTCGACCGGCATCGCCGGCGTGGTGACGGAAGACCATGTGCTGAAATTGCCCGATGGCGCCTTCCTGTGCACTGCGGGCGGCGGCGATTTCGAGCTGCCGATGGATTATCTGCGCGCGCTCGGGACGGCCAAGGATGTGCGCCAGGGCGTCGTGGAATACACGCTCCCCGGCGGCGCACGCATCCGGGTGATGGTCGATGGACATTGCATCAATTGCTCGGGCGGCGAGGGCAATCCGATCGAGGTGATGGATCTGTCGCTGTCGCTGCAGGCGATCGCGGTCGAGGAGCTGGCGGGTGATGCGGCGCCCAAGGCGCCCGGCCTCTATCCGATTTCAGAGCGGTCAGAACGTGATGTGGCATTGATCAGGCTCGGCCATGAAGGCGGCGTGATCGAACCGATGACAGAAAAATTGGCAACGGCAATACGGAGCTGGTGATTATGACGATGGGTGTTTCGAAGTGGTTGCGCAAGGGCGTTTCAGGCGTGGCGCTGGCCACGGCATTGTTCGCGCTCGCGGCGTGTGGCGAGGAACAGGCGGCGAGCGACAAGCTCAAGACCGGCCCGATCCCCGAGGCCAAGGCTGAGCTCACCGTGTGGTCGTTCCTGCCCGGCAATTATGAGAAGGGGGTGGACGCCTATAATGCGATCGCCGCCGAGTTCCAGAAGGCCCATCCGCAGATCACGGTGAAGATCATAGATATGCCGTATGGCACCTATTTCGATCAGGTGCGCAATTCGGTCGTGGCGCAGAGCGGGCCTGACGTCATCACCATGTATGGCTCGGCGCAGGCCTATAGCTACAAGAACGGCCTCTATCCGCTGCAGGACGCGATCGATCCGGCCTTGCGCAAAGAGATCAAATATCTGGACGAAAATTATTCGGCTGACGGCAATCTCTATATCCTGCCGACCGGCTCCTATGGCTATGTGATGCTGGTCAACCGCGCCATCTTCGCCAAGGCCGGGATCGATCCGGTTGCAGGGCTTGCCACGTGGGATGCGATGCTCGCCACCTGTAAGACGTTCTCCGAGAAGGGCATCCAGCCGATGGCGTCGGGCTGGAAGGACGGTTACCTGTTCGAGACCTATCTCTACATGATCACCAGCCAGATGATGGACAAGCCGACGCTGGCCAAATGGGTCAAGGGCGAGCTCAAGCTCGACGACAAGCTCTTCACTGATGCCGTCAACTACATCATGGACATGAAGACCGCCGGCTGCTTCGGCGACGACAAGGCGCTGGGGCGCAACATGTTCGACGACACGAATGTGCAATATGCCACGGGCGGCGCGGCCATGCTGGTCAATGGCGCGCTGAGCCGCGCCATGCAGCTGGTGAAAGACCAGCCGGAAACGATGGCGATGGCGTTGCCGCAAGTGCCGGCATCGAAGCACAAGAATCTCGTCGATGCGGGTGCCGAAGCCGGCTGGGGCGTCACCAAATGGACGAAGAGCCCGGAAGCCTCGGCGGCTTTCGTCAACTTCATCGCCAGCAAGGAATCGCAGGAGAAGTTGTGGGCCGCGATCGGCGTGCCGTCCAATATCGCCGGTTTCCAGGCACAAGCGCAGAACGACATGCAGGCCGCCTATCTGGCGCTGCTCGCCAATCCGGAGAACCATACCGGCTTCGCCGCCTTCCCGCTCCCGGTCCTGGCGGTGATGGAGCGCAATGCGGCGCCGCTCATGGGCGGCACGATGACGGTCCAGCAATTCATGGAGAGCGCAAACGCGGCTTTCGCCAAGACCAACTGATCCACCATGCAGGCAGTGAAGAGGAGGGGATGGCGGCGGGCGCTCGATGGGGGGCTTGTGCTTCTCGTTCCGGCGATCGTGCTCGAAACGCTCGTCCTCTTCCTGCCCTTGGTCCATGTCGCCTACCGCTCGCTCTATGACTGGCAGCCGGGCAGCGTCTCGACATTCATCGGCTTCCAGAACTACCAGCATCTGCTCGCCGACCCGGAATTCTGGCAGGTCATCGGCAACCAGCTCTTCTATCTGCTGGGACTGCCCCTCTGGGTGATCGCGCCGCTCGTCGTCGCCTTTGCGCTGCGTGAGGGCGTCTGGCGGCCCGGGCTCTTCCGCTCTATTTATTTCCTGCCCGCGGTCATGTCGCCCGCCATTGTCGGGCTCGTCTTCCGCACGCTGCTCGCCACCGACGGGCCGGTGAATGCGGCGCTGGAGACGAGCGGCCTCGGTTTTCTCGCCCATCCCTGGCTCACCGACGTAACTTACGTGAAGCCGGTCGTCATCTTTCTTGTCTTGTGGGCGAGCTTCGGCACCGGGGTCCTCATCTTCTCGGCCGCCTTTGCGGCAGTGCCGCAGAACATCTTCGAGGCGGCGCGGCTCGACGGCGCCCGTTTCTGGAGCGAGTTCTGGCACATCGCGGTGCCGAGCGTGCGCGGCACGGTGTTCCTGTGGGCGATGTTCCAGCTCGTCTGCATCTTCCTCTTCATGTTCGGCTGGATCTATGTGCTGACCGGCGGCGGGCCGGGCCTCTCCAGCGCCACCATGGATTTCTTCATCTATCAGCAATTCATGCGCTTCGGCTTCTATGGCACGGCGGCGGCGCAGTCGATCGCGCTGGTCGGCGCCATCGTCCTGTTCCCGGCACTGGGCTACGGGGCGCGGGCGCTGATCGAGACCTGCGTCAAGCGGAGGCGCACATGAAAGCGGGCAGCATGAGCAAATTCCGCACCGGCATCATGGCGCTGATCAGTCTCGCCTTCATCCTGCCGCTGCTGTTCCTCATCGGCACTGCGATCCGCACGCGCCAGGACTACATGATGAGCCCCGGCGGGCTGCCCCGCTCCTTCACCCTCGACAATATCGTGGGGGCGTGGACGCAGGCCGGTCTCGGCCAGGCGCTTGTCGTCTCGCTGATCGTGGCGGTGATCGCCTGCATCGTCTGCGCCTCGACGGCGCTTGCCGGCGCCTTCTGGTTCCGCATCCATCAGGGCCGTGTGGCGCGCGGGCTCAATGTGCTGCTCGTCGCCAGCTATGCCATTCCGATGGTCGCCTGGCTGATCCCGGTCTTCGTGATGCTGGCAAACGCCCGGCTGCTCAACAATATCGTGGTCGCCGGCATCATCGCCGGGGTGGCTAGCCTGCCTTTCGCGATCTATCTCATCCACACTTTCTTCCGCCAGGCGCTGACGACGGAACTGCTCGAAGCCGCCGCTCTCGACGGCGCGAGGGTGCTCAAGGTCTTCTGGTATATCGCGGTGCCGATGTCGCGCCCGGCGCTTGCTTCGGTCGTGGCGCTCGTCTTCGTGTGGACCTTCGGCGACCTCCTGATGGCGGCGACGCTTTTACAAGGCAATCCGCAGGTCTATACGCTCACCCTCGCGGCGACGACGCTGTCGACGCGCGAGGAGGTCAATCTACAAGGCCAGGCCGCGGCCGCGCTCGTGTCGCTCATCCCGGTGCTCCTGGTGTTCATGGTGGCGCAGCGCTCGCTCGCCGCCGGGTTTGGAGCCGGCAGTGGTAAGTAAGATCTATGGCGCCGACTGGGTTGTTCCGGTCGCTTCCGCGCCTTTGCGCGACGCGGTGGTGGCGATCGAAGCGGGCCGCATCACCTTTGTCGGCCCTGCGGCGCAGTTGCCAAGCCATCTGCGCGACGAGGCGATAGACTGGACCAACGGTGTGATCACGCCCGGCCTCGTCAATGCCCACACCCATCTGCAATATAGCGGTTTCGACGCGCTGGGCCGCGGACAGTATCGCGGCTTCGAGGATTGGAGCGTCGCTTTCGAGGCGCATTACGACACCATTCGTAATGCCGAGGAATGGGGCTTGGCGGCGGCACAAGGGGCCAAGCTCGGTCTCACCACCGGGACAACGGTGTTCTCGGAGATCATCACCAGCGATGAAGCGCGCGGCGCCATCGCCGCGGCGCAGGCGACCGGCATCGAATATCTCGAGGTCATCGCCGAGACGACACGTTCCTGGGCGAATGGCGGGCGTGAGGAGCTGATCAAATGGCTCGATGACAAAGCGACGATCGCCACCGGCATCTCGCCGCACGCGCCCTATAATCTCGATCCTTCGGTCGTTGGCGACCTGGTCGAGCTCGCCCGGTCACGCGATCTGCGGCTTCATACACATCTGGGGGAATCGGCGCTCGAAGAGGCGTTCTATCTCACCGGCGATCCGGCGGTGCTGTTCATCTATGGCGATCTGCGCGATGAGTATCACCTGGTGCAGCAGAAGGGCTCAGGCCTCAAGACGGCTGCCTATGCCGACAGCGTGGGACTGCTCGGCGAATGCACGCATATTGCTCATGGCGTCTATTTCGACAGATGCCAGCGAGACCTCCTGCGGGAGCGCAATACACGGGTGGCGCTCTGTCCGCGCTCCAATGCGGTGATCGGCCTCGCCGAAGCACCGGTCGCGGCCTATCTGGCGGAAGGCCACGACATCGCGGTCGGCACCGATTCACTGGCCTCGGCGCCGTCGCTCGACCTGATGGCGGATGTGAAAGCCCTGGCCCGGATCGCGCATGATCAAGGGTATCGCGAGAACGATCTGTGGCAACGCGTGGTGCGGGCGGCGACGCAAGGCGGCGCGCGGGCGCTCGGCATGGCGGAGAAGGGCTATGGCGCGCTCGTCGCCGGCGGTCCGGCGGATCTCGCACTTTTCGCCATCGACGTGATGGATGGAAATGTCGAACGGGCGCTGGTCGAGCAGGGGGAGGGGCAATGCGTCCTCACCATCGCGCAAGGCCGTATCGTGCATGACAGTCGCAAGCGGATGGGATGAGAGACATGTCCAATCTCAAGATCAGCAAGCTCCATAAGCATTTCGGCGCGGTCGATGTGCTCAAGGACATCAATCTCGACATCCGCACGGGTGAGTTCGTGGTTTTCGTCGGCCCGTCGGGCTGCGGCAAGTCGACCTTGCTGCGCTGCATATCGGGGCTCGAAGCGGCGAGCTCCGGTTCGATCGAGATCGACGGCCAGGTGATCGACGATGTCGAGCCGGCGCAGCGCGGCATCGCCATGGTGTTCCAGAATTATGCGCTCTATCCGCATATGGATGTGTTCGGCAACATGGCCTTCTCGCTGAAGATGCAGGGCCTAGCCAAGGACGAGATCAGGCGCAAGGTCGAGGCGGCGGCGGAGAAGCTGCAACTCACGCCATATCTCGATCGCCTGCCGGCGCAGCTTTCCGGCGGCCAGCGCCAGCGCGTCGCCATCGGCCGCGCCATCGTGCGCGACCCCAAGGTTTTCCTGTTCGACGAGCCCTTGTCCAATCTCGATGCGGCGCTCAGGGTGCGCATGCGCATGGAGATCGCCCAGCTCAAGCTGCAGCTTCCCAACACGACGATGATCTATGTGACGCATGACCAGGTCGAGGCGATGACCATGGCCCAGCGCATCGTGGTGCTGAAGGATGGCAAAGTGGAGCAGGTGGGGACACCGCTCGATCTCTATGAGCGGCCGCAGTCGCAATTCGTGGCGGGCTTCATCGGCTCACCGCGGATGAACTTCTTCACCGGCCGGCACGCCGAGACGTTCAAGGCGCATACGGTGGGCGTCAGGGCCGAGCATCTCGACATCGTCGGCGCGGGCGGCGTCTGGTCCGGCAAAGTCGTCTATTCGGAGAATCTCGGCGCCGACACATTCATCTATGCCGATATCGGCGCCGAGGCGCCGGTCGTCGTGCGCCAGCCTGGCAAGTCGGTCTTCGCCGCCGGTGCGGAAATTGCGCTCGTTCCCAAGGCCCGGGAACTCCATCTGTTCGATGAGGCGGGCCGGCCGGTTCCGAAATAGTGGGATTGGCGTCGAGTTTGGCTCGATTTAGCGACTCATTTTTATAAAAAATCTCGAAATAACAATGATTTGAGTCTGCCGCTCGAAAGGGCGGGATGAATTTTTGCGTTTCAGGGCTTGTAAGAATGACTCTTAAGATATATCTTGATTATCAGTCTTACAAACTATCGAAAGGTATATCTCATGTTTGGACGTCATCATGAACATCGGGGCCGGCACGACCGCCATCACGACTGCGCCCCTGGCGGGCGCTGGGGCCGGGGCAGGCGCCCTGGCGACGACGATGAAGGTTTTGGGCGCGGCGGCTTCTTTGGCGGCCGGGGTTCGCGCATGTTCGGTCACGGCGATCTCAGGCTCGTGCTCCTGGCGCTGATCGCCGAGAAGCCGCGGCATGGCTATGAGCTCATCCGCGCCATCGAGGAGAAGTTCGGGGGCAATTACGCGCCAAGCCCGGGCGCCGTCTATCCGACCCTCACACTGCTCGAAGAGCAGGATTATGTCGTTGCGGAAGCCCGAGAAGGCACGAAGAAGCTCTATCAGGTGACCGAAGCAGGCCGGCAGTTCCTGGAAGAGAACAGCGTCGCCCTCAAAGGCATCCAGGCGCGCATGGATCTCGCGGCCCAGGCCTTCGCCATGCATTCGACGCCGGAATCGGTGCGCGAGGCGATCCGGACCCTGAAGCAATCGCTCCATATGCGCCGCGGGCCGTGGACGAGCGAAGAAGCGGAGCGGGTGCGCAAGCTCATCGAAGCGACGGCGCGCCAGATCGTCGGCGGTCCGGAGAATTGATCCTGACAGGTTCAGGGTCTTGAGCCACCTATCCTGGAGTCCATAACTCCCGCCAAAGTCTTCAACTTTGGCGGGTTTTGCTCTATTCGGTTCCGAAAGGAACGAGCCTCTTACCCATGCCCACCGCCGAAAAGAAAACCGTCGACAAGCTGACCCAGAAGGACGCCGCCAGCGAATTACAGCGGCTCGCCGCCGAGATCGCCCGTCATGATGAGCGGTATCACGGCCAGGATGCGCCGGAGATTTCCGACGCCGATTACGATGCGCTGCGCCTGCGCAATGATGCGATCGAGGCGCGTTTCCCCGACCTGGTGCGCGAGGATTCGCCCTCGCGGCGCGTCGGCTCGGCCCCGCAATCCAAATTCGGCAAGATTCGCCATCGCGTGGCGATGCTGTCGCTCGGCAATGGTTTTTCCGACGAGGACGTGCTCGAATATCTGGGACGCATCCGGCGCTTCCTCAATCTCGCCGATGAGGCGCCCATCGATGTGACGGCCGAGCCCAAGATCGACGGCCTGTCGCTGTCGCTGCGCTACGAGAAGGGCAAGCTGGTGCAGGGCGCCACGCGGGGCGACGGCATGGAGGGTGAAAACGTCACCCTCAATGTCCGCACCGTGAAGGACATCCCCAACCATATCGAGGCCAAGGACTTCCCCGACGTGTTCGAGGTCAGGGGCGAAATCTATATGTCCCACAAGGACTTCGCCCGGATGAATGAGAAACAGATTCAAGCCGGCGAGAAGGTCTTCGCCAATCCGCGCAATGCCGCGGCAGGCTCCTTGCGCCAGCTTGATCCGGCGATCACCGCCAGCCGGCCCTTGCGCTTCTTCGCCTATACATGGGGCGAGGTGTCGAAGCTTCCGGGCGACACGCAATGGGATGTCATCCAGGCCTTCAAGCGCTGGGGTTTCCCGGTCAATCCGCTGATGAAGCTCTGCCATTCGGCGGATGAGCTTCTGGCCCAGTATCACAAGATCGAGGCGGACCGGGCCAATCTCGGCTACGATATCGACGGCGTCGTCTACAAGGTAAACCGGCTCGACTGGCAGCAAAGGCTGGGCTTCGTCAGCCGGGCGCCGCGCTGGGGGCTCGCGCATAAATTCACCGCCGAGAAGGCGATGACCATCCTCGAAGGCATCGACATCCAGGTCGGGCGCACCGGCGCCATGACGCCGGTGGCACGGCTCAAGCCCGTCACCGTTGGCGGTGTCGTCGTATCCAATGCGACGCTCCACAATGAAGACGAGATCCAGCGCAAGGACATCCGCATCGGCGACACGGTGATCGTGCAGCGCGCCGGTGACGTCATCCCGCAGATACTCGGCTTCGTCGAGGACAAACGCCCCAAAGGCGCCAAGGCCTATGAGTTTCCGACGAGCTGTCCGGTCTGCGGCAGCCACGCGGTGCGCGAGGTCAATGAGAAAACCGGCAAGGTCGATGCGGTACGGCGCTGCACCGGCGGTCTCATCTGCGCCGCCCAACGCGCCGAGCGCCTCAAACATTTCGTGTCGCGCAACGCCTACGATATCGAAGGCATGGGCGATAAGGTGATCGATGAATTCCTGGCGCTCGGCTTTATCACATCACCGCCGGACATCTTCACGCTCGAGGAGCGCAAGGTGAAGGTCGACGAGCTCGAAGGCTGGGGCGAAACGAGCGCGAACAATCTCTTCGCCGCGATCAATGCGCGCCGGACCGTCGGAATAGACCGTTTCATCTTCGGCCTCGGCATTCCGCATATCGGCGAGACCAATGCCAGGCTCCTGGCGCGGGCCTACGGAACGGCGGAAGCCCTGCGCGATGCGATGCGCGCGGCGTCGAAAGGCAAGGAAGAAGAGGCCTATCAGGAGCTTCTGTCGCATGACGGCATCGGCCCGATCGTCGCCGAGGCGGTGGTCGACTTCTTCGGCGAGCCGCATAATGTCGAGGTCTTCGACAAGCTCCTGACCCAGGTTACGCCGACGCCGCTCGAAGCGGTGCAGCAGAGCCCGGTCTCCGGCAAGACCGTGGTCTTTACCGGTGCGCTGGAGAAGATGACGCGCGACGAGGCCAAGGCCATGGCGGAGCGGCTCGGCGCCAAGGTGGCGGGTTCGGTGTCGAAGAAGACCGATCTCCTGGTCGCGGGGCCGGGCGCCGGCTCGAAGCTCAAGGATGCGCAGAAGCACGGCGTCGAGGTGATCGACGAGGACGAGTGGTTCCGCCGCGTCGGCGCTTAGTCACTCACCTTCATGCTGAGGTGCGAGCGCCAGCGAGCTTCGAAGCATGATCCAGGGACAGAGGTCGTGCCGCTTGTCAACCCTTCGAGGCCCGGCTGCGCCGGGCACCTCAGGGTGAGGGGTGTAAATCAGGTGATCTCGTTTCGCACTAAGTCTTGTTTGTAGCTTCAGCCCGCAGCCACGCGGTGAAAGCGCGGATGGCCGGTGAGGACAGGGCGCGTTGCGGACGGACCAGCCAATGCGTCAGCGGGTGGGTGTTCTTCACCGCGAAAGGCGTAATCAGGTCACCTTTGGCGAGATGCGCCTCTGCAAGCCGTGCCGGCACCAATGCGACGCCATCGCCTGCGACCGCCGTTTGAATCAGCAGCAAGGTGGACGCCAGCCGCGGTCCGCTTGTCGCCCAGTCCGGCCTTCCGAGGCCCAGCCTGTCGGTGAAATCCAACCAGGAAATGGCGGGGTCCTCGTCATGCAGCAGCGGGACCCGCGCCAGATCGGCGGGCTTGTGCAAACGCTGTTTGATCGAGGGGGCAGCGACCACGATCAGAACGTCATCCATCAGCTTCTCGGCTTTGACGCCCGGCCACCGGCCGTCGCCCGACCTGATTGCGATGTCGATGCCCGACTGAGCGCCGGGCTCGATCAGCGACTGGCTCTCTGACACCCAGGCATCGAAAGCCGGATGGCGGGCGCGAAAGCGCTTGAGGCGCGGGATCAGCCATAGAGACGCGAAAGAGGCCGTGGTGTTGATGCGCACGACCTTGCGCCGTGCCGTGCCGCGTCCGGCCGATTGCGCCGCTTCGGCGATGAGCGCAAAGGCATGGCTTGCGGCCTCGGCAAATCGCGCGCCGGTTTCGGTCGGCATCAGCCGGCCGCCGCGCCCGCGCGTCAGGAGTGCGGCGCCCAAACTATCCTCGAGCGCCCGGACGCGCCGGCTCACCGCGCCATGGGTGAGGCCCAGCTCGCGCGCCGCGGCAACTGTCGAGCCGAGGCGGACGACCGTCTCGAACATGCGCACTGCTTCGAGCGGCGGTAATCTGGGCATGGTCGGGGTGTGACGTGAGCTCACAGGCGGGGACGATAAGGCGCTGGCGCGGCGGAAGCAATCACCTCATCTCTGCGGCAATGGAAGAGGAGACCTCACATGCCGACTGTCGCTGTCATCAACGGATCGCTGCGCCAAGCCTCGTTCAATGGCCGGCTGGCCCGGGCGCTCGCCAAGCTCGCCGCCCCGCATCTCGAATTCCGGCCTCTGAGCATCGCCGACCTGCCGCTCTACAACCAGGACAACGAGACCGAGCTGCCGGCCGCCGTCGCGCGGTTCAAGCAGGAGATCAAGGCCGCCGATGCGGTGCTGTTCGTTACCCCGGAACATAATCGTTCCGTGCCCGCCGCCTTGAAGAACGCCATCGACTGGGGATCGCGGCCCTATGGCACCAGCATATGGCTCGACCGGCCAGGGGCCGTCATCGGCACCTCCGCCGGCACGGTCGGCACCGCCGTGGCGCAGGCGCATCTGCGCGCCGTGCTCACCTCGCTGGGTGTCGCCCTGATGGGCCGGCCGGAAGCCTATGTGGCGTTCAAGGACGGGCTTCTGGATGAGGCCGATAATGTCGTCGACGTCACGGCGCTTAAAGTCCTGAGCGCCTATGTCGAGGCGCTTGGACGTTGGGTCAAGCGTCTCGCCTGACAATGTCAGGGAGCAATTTTCTTCAAGCGGCCAAAGGCCGGAATGCTATATTTGGGACATGCTGCAGATATCGCCCCGCGACTCCGTCGGCCCCGAGAACCTTTCTCCGGGAGACGAGACCTATTTCTGGCGGGTGTCGCGGCATGGCGATCTCGATTGTTTCACCGCCACCTTCCGCAAGCATATTTTCCCGCCTCATACGCACGAGACCTATGTCATCGGCGTGACCCTCGATGGGGTGCATTCTTACATGCATAAGGGGGTGAAGGTGCGCTGCGAGGCGGGCACGATCTGCTTCATCAATCCGGACGAGGTGCATGACGGCTCGCCCGACACCCATGGTTATTCCTACCGGATGACCTATCCGAGCCCGGACTTCCTTACCGCCGTGTTGCGCGAAGCGACCGGCCGGGCGGTGGGCACGCCGCGGTTCCGGCTGGCTGGCGCTCATGATCCGGAACTCGCCCAGATGTTCTGCGCTGCGCACCGGGCGCTGGAGGACAATACGCAGCCGCTCCTCGCCGATGAGAAGCTCATCGGTTTCTACCTCGCGGCGGTGGAGCGTTATGGCGGCGGCCTGCCGTCGATCATCGCGGCGGGCGCGGAGCCGGATGTGATTGCGCGCACCAAGGATTATCTGCTGGCGCATCTCAGCGAAGCGACCGACTTCCAAGACCTCGCCGCCCATGTGGGCCTGAGCGCCTGGCATCTGATCCGGGTGTTCCGCAAGGCGACGGGTCTGACGCCGCATGCCTGGCTCGTCGACCGGCGCGTCCATCATGCGCGCGAATTGCTCAGGGCAGGGGAAAGCCCCAGCCATATAGCGCTTCAATGCGGCTTCGCCGACCAGGCGCATTTGACGCGCAGCTTCAAGGCCAGGCTCGGCGTGACACCCGGCCAATATCGCGCGCTCCTTAATTAACACAGGCCCGCGCGCAAATTCCTTCAAGACGGCTTACGCGGCCATTGGTAGAGAGGCGCTCCCTCGGAGAGACTCATGTCCAAGACCACTGCCGAATTCCGGCAAGGCATCATCGATATCCTGCCCATCCTGGCTGCCGCCGGGGTGATCGGCCTGTTATGGGGCACGCAAGCGGCGAGCAAGGGCCTGTCGCCGCTGGAAGCCGGGCTGATGAGCGCCACGGTCTTCGCCGGTGCTTCGCAGATCATCGCCATCGAGCTGTGGCGCGATCCCGCACCGTGGTTCTTTCTCACCGTCACCGCTTTCATCGTCAATGTCCGCCATGTGCTGATGGGCGCGTCGCTGTCGCGCCATATGGGCGAGATCCCGCAAGGCTGGCGGGCGCCGCTTCTTTATGTGATGGCGGATGAGAACTGGGCGCTGTCGGAACGTCGTGCCCTGACCCAGCCGTTGACCATGGCCTATTATCTTGGCCTTGGCGTGCCCATGGTGGTGACCTGGACGGTGAGCAGCGTCATCGGCGCGATCGCCGGCGAGTGGTTCAAGGACCCTGCCGCCTATGGCTTCGATTTCGCCTTCTCGGCGCTGTTCATCGGCATATTGGCGGGCTTCTGGAAGGGACCGAAGACCGGCGCCGTGCTGGCCGTGAGCGCCGTGGTGGCGGCCGTCGCAAAGCTCACCATTCCCGGCGCCTGGTATGTCGTGCTGGGTGGGCTCGCCGGCGTCCTCGTCGCCGTGCTGCTTCATGCGGAAGAAGAAGAGGCGGAAGCGGAGGCCACGTCATGACGCTGCAGCTTTCCACGCTCCTCGCCATTCTCGGCATGGCGGTCGCCACTTATGCGACGCGTATCGCCGGCCTGTTCCTCATGCGCTACGTGACGGTGAAGGGGCGCACCAAGGCCGCCTTCGACGCGCTGCCGCCGGCGATCCTGATGGCGGTCATCGCGCCGACCATTATCGCCACCGGCATCGCCGAGACGCTTGCCGCGGCGATCACCGCCGCCGCCGCCTTCTTCAGATTGCCGATGATCGTGACCATCCTGATCGGCATGGTGAGTGTCGTGCTGCTGCGGATGCTTGTCTAAGAAGAAAATCTCACCTCCCTAGGGAACTTGTTCCATCGGCGAAAGTTATGCTGATGATGGACAAACAGCAAATCCTGGCGCTGGGCACCATACTCGCCATGATGGCGCTGTTCGCCTGGGGCAGGCTCCGCTACGACCTGGTCGCCATCCTCTCTCTCATCGCCGCCTATTTCGTCGGTATCGTGCCGGCCGAAAAAGCCTTTGCCGGATTCTCCAGCGATATCGTCATCATCGTTGCGAGCGCGCTCATCCTGAGCGCCGCCGTGTCGCGCTCGGGCATCGTCGAGCTGGCGATGAGTTATGCGAGCTTCGACCTGTCGAAGCCACGCGCCCAGATCGTGACACTGACCTCCTGTATCGCGGTGCTGTCGGCCTTCATCAAGAATATCGGCACGCTGGCGATGTTCCTGCCCATCGCCTTCAAATTCGCGCGGCGCAGCGAGACCTCACCGTCGGTGCTGCTCATGCCGATGTCCTTCGCCTCGCTCCTCGGCGGGCTTATCACCCTGGTCGGAACGTCCCCCAACATCATCGTATCGCAGGCGCGCGAGAAACTGCTCGGCACGCCGTTCCAGATGTTCGACTTCGCACCGGTCGGCATCGGCCTGACGGTGGTCGGCATCACTTTTCTGGCTTTCGGCTATCGCCTCTTGCCGGCCGGCAGGCGTGGCGCTGCCTCGATCGAGGCGGCCTTCAACCTCGACGCCTATGCGACCGAGGTCACGGTCCCGGAAGATTCGCCCGTCATCGGCCAGTCGATCGCCGAATTGGAAAAACACGCCGAGGACGAGATCGATGTCGCGGTGCTGATCCGCGGTGGCCTGCACAAATCCAATCCCGGCAAAGCGATGAATATCCGCGCCGGCGACATGCTCATCCTGCATGGCGAGCCGGCGGCGCTCGAAAGAGCGGTGGCGGTCGGCAAGCTGCTGCTGGCGCGAGAAGACAAGCAGCCGACCAAGGAAAACGCCACCGATGAGATCGGCGTCATGGAGGCGGTAGTCGGCATGGAATCGCCTTTGGTCGGACGCTCGGTTTCGCAGAACCAGCTCTTCGACCGCCACGATCTCAATCTCCTGGCAGTCAGCCGGCGCGGCAGCCGCATCACCCACCGTTTGGGCCTCGTGCGCCTCAAAGCGGGCGATGCGATCGTGCTGCAAGGGAACATGCGCTTCATGGCGGAAACCCTGGGCGAACTCGGGCTGCTGCCGCTGGCGGAACGGCCTTTGGGGCTCGGGCGCAAGCGGAATACCTATCTGCCGATCGCCATCCTGGCGACGGCGATGCTGGCGGTGGCGCTGGGCGTGGTGCCGGTGGCCATGGGATTCTTCATCGCGGCGGCGCTCGTCGTCCTCGCCAGCTCGATCACCTTGCGTGAAGCCTATAACGCCATCGATTGGCCTATCCTGATCATGCTGGGGGCGCTCATTCCGGTGAGTGATGCGGCGCAGTCGACCGGTCTTACCGATACGATCGCCCATCTCGTTTCGCTTTTGGCCGATATCCTGCCGCGCTGGGGTTATGTGGCGATCCTGCTCCTGATCGCCATGAGCGTGACGCCCTTCCTCAACAACGCAGCGACGGTGCTGATCCTGGCCCCGATCGCGGTGTCGCTCGCGACCTCGCTCAAGATGAATCCAGATCCGCTCTTGATGGCGGTGGCGATCGGGGCAGGGTGCGACTTCCTCACTCCTATCGGGCATCAATGCAACACGCTGGTGATGGGCCCCGGCGGCTACCGCTTCGGCGATTACTGGCGGCTCGGCCTGCCGCTGTCCTTTATAGTGCTGTTCGTCGGCGTGCCGCTGATTCTGCTGTTCTGGCCGTTGTGAAGGCGGGAGAGGGATGGCCTCTCCCGCTCACCTCATATCGGACTCAAGCGTCCGGTGTTTCCGCCCAACCCTCGCGGGTGCCGCGATGGACGACTTCGTCGCCCGCGACGATGTCGCCGGCGCCGATCTCGGGCTGCTTCTGCAGCGCCTTGTAGAGCGGGGTGAAGTCGGGCGACGTCGCCTTGAACAGCTCCTCGAAGCTGCGGATCACGAAATAGGTGTTCTGGAAGGTGTCGATCCGGTAGCGGGTGCGCATCACCCGCATGAGGTCGAAGCGCACGCGGTTGGGGCTCTGGCTTTCGAGCGCGTAGATCGACTCGCTCTTCGACGACATGATGCCGGCGCCATAGATGCGCATACCCTTCGGCGTCTCCATCAGGCCGAATTCGACCGTGTACCAATAGAGGCGCGCGAGATTGGGGAGCGCCCCGAGCTTCAGCGCCTTGACGCCGCCTTTGCCATATTCGGCGACGAAATCGGCCATCACCGGATTCATCAGCAAGGGAACATGACCATAGAGGTCGTGGAAGACATCGGGCTCCTCGAGATAGTCCATCTGCTCGGGCTTCCTGATCCACCAGGTGGCGGGGAAGCGGCGATTGGCGAGATGATCGAAAAAGACATCGTCGGGCACGAGGCCCGGCACGGCGACGACCGACCAGCCGGTGGCCTTGGTCAGGACTTCGCTGAGATTGCGGAAATCTGGGATGCCGTCGGCGGCAACGCCGAGGCCGGACAGGCCGTCGAGATATTCATCGCAGGCGCGGCCTTTGAGGATCTCGGCCTGGCGGCGGAACAAGGTCCGCCATGTCTCGTGGTCCTCTGCGGTGTAGGTGGCGACGGGCTGGTCGATGGTAAAGTCAGCCCGCACATCCTCTTTTTTCAAGGCTGTCATGGCATGCACTCCTTTTAGCGCCGATACGGCGGAGTACCATGATAGCGCGATCGGGCCGCCTTGGCACGACCGGGCTTGACGATGTACTGGATTTCATTCAGAACTAAATTGTTATAGAACTATTTGGTTATGGAATGACACCTGCCGGCCGCCTCGATGCCGCCTTTTCAGCACTCGCCGATCCGACGCGGCGGGCCATTCTCGCCCGGCTGGCGCTGGGCGAGGCGTCAGTCCTGGAACTCGCCGAGCCCTTCTCGATGAGCCAGCCGGCGATCTCCAAACATCTGAAGGTGCTGGAGCAGGCGGGCCTCATTTCGCGCGGGCGCGATGCGCAGAGGCGGCCCTGCCGGATCGAAGGCAAGGCCTTCGCCGACGTGGAGGAGTGGCTCGAAAATTACCGCCGCTTCTGGGAAGGCCAGTTCCGCCAGCTCGATGCGCTGCTGGTCGAGCTCAAAGCGGCGAAGAAAAAGAGCAAAAGCGGCAACGCCCGCCATCCGAAGAAAGCGTAGTCAGTTCGAAGGAGACTCTGCATGAATGCCGCAACCCCCAGAACCACGGCCGGCCTCAAAGTGTCGGCGCTGAGCGACAGGGAGATCCGGATGACCCGGACCTTCGATGCGCCGCGCGATCTCGTCTTCGACGCGTTCACCAAGCCGGATCTCATCAAGCGCTGGATGTATGGGCCGGAGGGCTGGTCGCTGCCGGTCTGCGAGGTCGAGCTCAAGGCGGGCGGCAAGATGCGGTATGTCTGGAAGCACAAGGACGGTACCAGCATGGGCATGAGCGGTACGTTCCGCGAGATCAAGCGGCCGTCGCGCATCGTCCATAATGAGACCTTCGACGAGGACTGGACCGGCGGCGAGACGCTGGTGACGACGCTCTTTACCGAGACGGGCGGCCAGACCCTGGTGGAGCAGACGGTCCTCTATTCATCGCAGGCGGCGCGCGATGCGGTGCTCAAGTCACCGATGGAGGACGGTATCGCGCAAGGCTACGACCGGCTCGACAAGATTCTGGCGCAGTGACATGACGCTTCTCAAGAGCATAGGCGCCGTCTTTGCCGGCCTTCTGGTGAATGTGATCTTCGGTCTCGGCACCGACCAGATCTTCCACCTGCTGAATGTCTATCCGCCCTGGGGTGTGCCGATGACGGAGACCAGCGACAATCTGCTGGCGCTCTTCTACCGCTGCATCTATGGCGTCGCCGGCGCTTATGCGACGGCCTGGCTCGCCCCTTACGCGCCGATGCGGCACGCGCTCATATTAGGCGGCATCGGCGTGGCCATCAGCCTCGCCGGCGCCGTGGCCGCGGTTCAGATGAATCTAGGACCGGCCTGGTATCCGATCCTGTTGGTGCTCGTCACCATGCCCTGCGCGTGGCTCGGCGGCGCGCTTTACCGCCGGTCCCAAGGATGACGTGATCAGACCGCTGCGCAGGCCTGTTTCAGCCAGGCCAGTTCCTCGCCTTCGAGAAACGCACCGATCTCGCGCTCGACGCGGGCGTGATAGGCATTGAGCCAGTCGCGCTCTTCCGGGCTCAAGAGGCCGGGCTCGGCCAGGCGCCGGTCGATCGGAGCGAGCGTCAAGGTCTCGAAGGACATCATCGGACGCTCGCCGCCGGAGATCGCCTCGGGCTCGCGCACGAGAATGAGATTCTCGATGCGGATGCCATATTGGCCTTCCTTGTAATAACCGGGCTCGTTGGAGAGGATCATGCCGGGCTCGAGCGGCGTCCTGTCCGACTTGTTGATGCGGGCAGGGCCTTCATGGACGGAGAGATAGCTGCCGACGCCATGGCCGGTGCCGTGATCGAAATCGAGCCCCGCCATCCATTGCGGCTGGCGCGCCAGCACGTCGAGCTGGCTGCCGCAGGTGCCTTTCGGAAAGCGGATGCGCGACAGAGCGATCATGCCCTTGAGCACGCGGGTGAAGCGGTCCTTCATCTCCGCTGTCGGCGTACCGATGATGACGGTGCGGGTGATGTCGGTGGTGCCGTCCTGGTACTGGGCACCGGAATCGATGAGATAGATCTCGCCGCTCTTCAAAGGCAGTGCAGAGGCCTTGGAGACGCGGTAATGCGGGATGGCGGCATTGGGGCCAACGCCGGAGATCGAATCGAAGGAGAGGTCCTTCAGCATGCCGCCCTCGGCCCGGAACTCGGCGAGCTTCTGGGCGACGGTCACTTCGTCCTGATCGCCCTTGGGCGCCGCCTTGTCGAGCCAGCAGAGGAAACGCGTCACGGCGACGCCGTCGCGCTTCTGGGCGGCGCGGGCGCCTTCCTGCTCGGTGGCGTTCTTGCGCGCCTTGGGCAATACACACGGGTCCTTGCCGGCGACGATGTCGGCGCCCGATTGCGCGAGCACGGCGCGGATGCGTTCCGGCGCCCAATCGGGATCGATCTGGACGCGGGCCTTCTGCTGGCCGAGGCTCGCCAGCGAGGCTTCGATTTCGGCCGCCGGGCGGATGCGGACGATACCTTTGAGATGCGCGGTCACATCTTCCGGCAGTTTGTCGGCGTCGATGAAAAGCTCGGCCTCTCCCTTGCGGTGCAGGACGGCGTAGCTCAGCACGACCGGTGTGTAGGCGACGTCGCCGCCGCGGATGTTGAAGGCCCAGGCGACCGAATCGGGCTGCGTCAAAACCACCGCATCGGCGCCGGCTTTCTCCAGGCTCTTCGCCACATCGGTGAGCTTGTCCTTGGCGCTCTTGCCGGAGAACTGGGTCGGCTGCACGGAGACCGGCTTCGCCGGACGCTTCGGCTGTTCGGCCCAGACAGCATCGATGGGATTGCTGTCGACCGGCACGAGCTTGGCGCCGGCCTTGGCGGCCGCTTTCTCGAAACGGGAGATCTGCTCCGCCGTCATCAACCACGGGTCGTAGCCCAGCACCTCGCCGGGCTTCAGCTCCTTCTCGATCCATTCCGCCGGCGGCTCCTCGACGAGATGGCGGGGCGTGAAGATCGTCGTGTCGACCTGATGGCGCACCTGGATCGTGTAGCGGCCGTCGACGAAGATCGCGGCGCGGTCACGCATCAGGATAGCGAGGCCCCAGGAACCGGCGAAGCCCGAAAGCCAGCGCAACCTTTCGGCGTAGGGCGCCACATATTCACCCTGGAACTCGTCCTGGCGCGGGATGATGAAGCCGTCGAGCTGGCGGCGCTGGAGCTCCTCACGCAAGCGCGTCACGCGCTCGCGCGAGAGATGACCTTCGGAAACGTCGTCGAATGATTGGAACATGGCCCATCTAAGAGGATGGCGGGGGCCCTGTCAAAGAGCCGTGAGGCCGTTTCCTTGACGGCAGCAATCCTGTAGAGCGAGGAGACGGGGCGTTGGCGAGTTGGGGATAGCGGCAGGCATGAAGACCAGACCACCGGTCGACCAGGATCTCCTGGCCGTCATCGGTCCCGATGCGATCATCGAGGCCAAGCGCCGGCTGGCGATGCTCGACGCCATCGCCTATGCGGCGGCGCGCATGATGGCGGGCGACTGGCGCGACCATGTCCAGGACTTCCTCAAGCGCCTCGGCCGCGCCACGGATATGAGCCGGGTAACCCTGTTCGAAGTGCATCCAGGCCCGGATGGCCATCGCGTGCAATCCTGCCGCTTCGACTGGGCCGGCGACGGGCTCAGCCCGCTGCGCAACGATCCACGTTATCACAACATGCCGCTCTCGGACGGCGATGATCCGACACAGCCGGACGACTGGTCGGGTAAGCGCGAGCGCGGCGAGATCGTGCACGCGAAGCTCAGCCAGACGACCGGTTATACGCGCCAGGTCTTTCTCGAGCATGGCACCTTGTCCTTCATCTCGGTGCCGATCATGGTGGCGCGGAGATTCTGGGGCTTTCTCGGCTTCGACGACTGCAAGGAGGAGCGCGGCTGGAACTCGGAAGAGATCCATGTGCTGAAGACGGCCGCCGCCCTCATCGCCGGGGCGGTCGAGCGCGAAGAGGCGGATGAGAAGATCAGGCTTTCGGAGGAGCGTTATGCGCTCGCGGCGCGCGGCGCCCATGACGGGCTGTTCGACTGGGACGTGAAGACCGGCCGCTGCTTCTTCTCGCCGCGTCTGCATGAGGTGCTGGGCCTCGCGCCGGCAAGCCTTGAGGGCGACATCGAGGCGCTGATCCGGCTGTTCGTCAAGGCGGATGGCGATTTCCTGCGTGCCACCTTCCGCCATAAATATGAGCGCCGCGAGGAGAATTTCGATATCGAATGCCGCTACGAGCCGCAGCCCGGCGCCACGCAGTGGATCGTGATGCGGGGCCTCATCGTCTACGGCAAGGAGGGGCCGCGCCGCGTGGTCGGTGCGCTGCGCGACATCACGCGGCAGATGGAAGTGCAGAAGCGCCTGAGCGATGCCGAGCGCAAGCGCGCCAATCTGGCGCGTTATTTCTCACCCAACATGGTCGACGGGCTGATGCAGACCGGCGGCCGGCTCGACGAGGCGCGCACCCAGCGGGTGACGGTGCTGTTCGCCGATATCTGGGGCTATACGACGATCAGCGCCGCGATGCCGCCGCTGCAGGTCATGACGTTGCTGCGCGAACTTCTGCGCATGTTCGAGAAGGCGATCTTCGCCCATGGGGGCACGCTCGATAAGTTCCTGGGCGATGGCCTGATGGCGACCTTCGGCACGCCGAAAGCCGGCGCCCGCGATGCCGCCAACGCGCTTGCCTGTGCGGTGGCGATGGCGGAAGCGATCGCACGCTGGAATGCGAAACGGCGCGCCAATGACCTTAAACCGATGCATCTCGGCATCGGCCTGCATCACGGCGATGTGGTGTTGGGCGATATCGGCAGCGAGCGGCGTATGGAATTCGCGGTCATCGGCGACACGGTCAATGTGGCAAGCCGCATCCAGGAAATGACGCGCGCCCTCAATATCGCGGTGCTGGCGAGCGACGACGTCATCCAGGCGGCGCGCCAGGAAGCGGGCGCCGAGGCGATCCGGGAATTCAACGACAGCGGCGAGCACGAATTGCGCGGCCGCACCGGCAAGATCAGGCTGTGGAGCCGGGCGGCCGAGCGGTAAAGTCTTACTTCTTCACGATCCGGCCCTCGACCGTGGGCGCGATGGTCTTGTGCTGGGTGACATAGGCCATCACGTCATTCGCCATCAGCTTGGCGTCGCGCACCGTCAGCAAGGGCTTCGCCTCGCGGAACACGGCATAGCCGTCGCCGCCATTGGCCATGAAGTCATTGGTGGCGAGCGTGTATTTGGCGGCGACATCGAGCGGCTTGCCGTCGACCTCGACCGAGACGACACGCTGGCCCTTGGGCTTTGCCGCTTCATAGACAACCTTCAGGCCCGACACTTGCGGGAAACGGCCACCATTGTCCTCGATCTCGCTGAAGCCGTTTTCGAGCGCCGCGAGGATGGTGGCGCCGGTCACCTGCAGTTTCATCGTGCGGTTGCCGAAAGGCAGCTCGGTCAGCACGTCCTTGCGGGTGATGGCATGGCCCGCCGGATATTCCTTGTTGCCGCGCAAGCCGCCGCCATTGGTGATGGCGACATCGGCCTTGACCGCCTCGCGCAGCGAATCGGCGACGAGATTGCCCATCGCGGCTTCCGCGCTCCTGACCGTGGCGCGGCGGCTGTCGAGCGGCGTGGTCGTCGTGCCGATGGCGACGTCGAGCTCTTGCGCGAGCATCGCCGCGAGCTTGTCGGTCTCGACCTTGGTCTCGGGGTCGGGCGTCACGTCCTTGGTGTCGATCACCCGGAAGCTCGGATGCCATTTGACGGTGCGCTTGCCGTCCTTTTCCGAAATGTCGAAGGTGATGTCGGCGATGGTGACGTAATCGGCCTGCTCATAGGATTCCATCGTGGCGACGCGGCCGTCGTAATTGACCAGCAGATCCTGGTCATGGCCGGTCAGGATGAGATCGATGAGACGGCTCTCGGCCATGGCGCGATCCTCGCCGCGCCCCGAATGGGTCAAGGCCACGACGAAATCGGCGCCCGCCTCGCGCAATTCCTTGGCCTTGGCGAGGCCGGTTTCGAGCGCATTGGTGATCTTCAGATTGCCGGGGCTCGAAGCGTGCCCGCTTTCATCCGAGGTGAGGCCGACAATGCCGATCTTGAGGGGACCGCGCTCGATCATGAGGGTGTCGGAGAAATTGGGGATGAGCTTGCCGTCGGGATCGCGCAGATTGGCGGCGAGCAGGGGGAATTTGGCCTCCGACATCCGCTTCAGGAAGATTTCCGGCCCGAAGTCATATTCGTGGTTGCCGGGGGTGAAGGCGTCCGGCGGCACCATGTTGGTGAGGGCGATCGTGTGCTCGCCCTTGTCGAGACCTGACATTAGGGAAGGGGAGATCATATCGCCGGCATGGCCGTAAACGACATGGCCGCCCTTGGCGCGCTCAGCCTTCACCACGGCGTTGAGGCGGGCGAAGCCGCCGCGCTCGCCCGAGCCTTCGAATTTGTCGATGTCGTTGGTCTGGATGAAGCTGACGGTGACCTGCTCGGCCAGCGCCGGGGCCGACAGCAGCCAGGCAAAGGCGGCGAAGAAGGCGAGTCTGTGGAAGGCTTTCATTGGGTAAGGCTCCGGACAAGGCGGGATGATAGCGCGCCATTGGAAAGCATCCGGCGTCCTCACGCAATGGCAAGATTTTCCTGCCTTTAGGTGATTGTGCGGTGCAAAAATTCAAATCGCCTGAATTTATGCGCCCTCGACATGCCGCAGCGGGCGATTCGAACCAGTTAACACCAAAGCAGTCGCCAATAGGCGTCTTAAGGATCGTTTTCAGATTGTGTCTGAACTGTGTCTTATTTGCGGTAAATCTAGTAATTTCAATGTTCTAATGGGTATCTAAGGAGTCGTGCCGGGGTGATTAACGAGTCCTGAATGATGATATGAGTTTTATGCATGTCTTGCATGCCGAGGAACCCCCTGGTGCAACCCTGGGGGCCTCTCATATAAGGCCCGTGCTTGTGCAGTGCACAACATCAGTCAACACCTCACCGGGTGCGATTGCCGAAGGGCCGTTGGTCCGGTGTGACGAAATAGGAGCTAGAAATGAACACGACCACTCTCAACCGCGAAACCAGCCATACCCGTATGGTTCCCGACTTCCTGACCCGCGTCTCCAGCCGCGTCGTCAACTACGTGTCGCGCAGCCGCGCCGAGCGTCAGCTGCAGGCCCTGGACGACCGTCTCCTGGCCGACATCGGCATGCGCCGTTCGGAAATCCACCGGATGGTCTGGGGTAACTAAGCGAACTCCCAACCGCTTCCCGCGGTTGTGCCAATATGATGCCCGTGGCGGAAACGCCGCGGGCTTTTTGTTTGGGTGAATACCAGCGTCGCCCAGTTTCCAAGTCTGATCGGATTCTCCGGAATCAGGCCGCGATTGCGGTAGGCGGCGCGCACCGCCTGTTCCTGATCGAGAGTCAGGCCCGACAGAATCAGGGTGCCGCCAGGGGCCAGACTTGCCGACAGGTCGCCCGCCAGCGCGATCAGGGGCCTGGCCAGGATATTGGCGAAGATCAGATCATAAGGTGCTGAAGCAGCGATCCGCCGGTGCTTGAGGCCGGGCGCGGTGATTCCCGAAAGCAACGCCCCAGCGCCATTGTTGCGGGCATTGTCGATCGTTACGGCGACAGCGATCGGATCGATGTCGCTGGCGGTGACGGCGCGCCGCAAAGCGCGGGCGGCGGCGATCGCAAGGACTCCCGTGCCGCAACCGACATCGAGGACCCGGCGCGGAGCATTTCTCTTCAATAGGCGATCGAGCGCCAGGAGGCAGCCCGATGTCGTCCCGTGATGGCCGGTGCCGAAAGCCGTGCCGGCGTCGATCTCGAGCGATATCCCGCCGGGGCGCCGGCGCTCACGGTCATGCGAGCCATAGAGAAAGAATCGCCCGGCGACGACCGGCGCCAGGCCTTCGAGCGAGCGGCGCACCCAGTCGATATCGGGCAGGGCGTCGATGGTGAAGGTCTCGGCCTCAAGAAGGGGTTTCAATGCCTCACCGGCGGTGCGTGCTTCCGCTTCACCGTCGAAGTAAGCCACGACATTCCAAAGCTTCGCCGCCTCATCGGTCTCGTTGATCGTGACGGCAAGCGGCGGCTCGTCTTGGTCTTCAAGAGTTGCAGCGATTTCCGCGGCCCGTGGCTCGCGGAGATCGCCGATCGTCAGCGTGAATTGCATGAACTACCGTTACTCCGCGGCCTCGCGGGCGAGGAAGCCACCCGACTGGCGACGCCACAGATCGGCATAAAGGCCGCCCTTGCGCAAGAGCTCGTCATGCGTGCCTTCTTCCACGATACGCCCCTTGTCCATCACCACCAGCCGGTCCATGGCCGCGATGGTGGAGAGGCGGTGGGCGACGGCGATGACGCTCTTGCCCTCCATGAGGCTGTAAAGGCTCTCCTGGATCGCCGCCTCGATCTCGGAATCGAGCGCGCTGGTCGCTTCGTCGAGAATCAGGATCGGCGCGTCCTTGAGCAGCACGCGGGCAATGGCGACGCGCTGGCGCTGGCCGCCGGACAATTTCACGCCGCGCTCGCCGACATGGGCGTCATAGGAGCGACGGCCCTTCGGATCGACGAGATGCGGAATGAACTCATCGGCATGGGCACGCTTCGCCGCCTCGATGATCTGCTCCAGCGAGGCGTCGGGCTGGCCATAGGCGATGTTGTCCTTCACCGAGCGGTGCAGCAGCGAGGTGTCCTGTGTCACCATGCCGATCTGCTCGCGCAGGCTCTCCTGGGTGACCCTGGAGATGTCCTGGCCATCGATCAGGATGCGGCCCTGGCGCAGATCGTAGAAACGCAGGAGCAAGTTGACGAGCGTCGACTTGCCGGCGCCGGAGCGGCCGACCAGGCCGACCTTCTCGCCGGGCGCGATGGTGAGGTTCAGATCGTCGACGACGCTACGCTGCTCGCCTTCGGTCGACTTGCCGTAGTTGAAGCCGATATCCTCGAACTTGATCTCGCCCTTGGTGACGATGAGCGGCGCCGCATCGGGGATGTCGACGAGCGTGCGGTCGCGCGCGATCGTCTCGATGCCGTCCTGGACGGTGCCGATATCCTCGAAGAGGCCCGCCACTTCCCACAGGATCCAATGCGCCATGCCCTGCATGCGCAGGACGAGGCCGACGGTGAAGGCGAGCGCCCCCGTCGTCACCGCGTCGAGCGTCCACAGCCAGATGGTCAAGGCGCCGGTCGAGAACAGCAGGAGGGCGTTCAGGACATTGAGCGCCACCGTCATGCGCGTGGTGGTGCGCAGCGAACTATAGACGGTGTCCAGCATGTGGCGCAGGCCGTCCCTTGCATAGAAATCCTCGCGGTCGGCATGGGCGAAGAGCTTCACCGTCGAGATATTGGTGTAGCTGTCGACGATGCGGCCGGTGACCATCGAGCGCGCATCGGCCTGCGCCTTCGACAATTTGCCGAGGAGGGGCACGAAATGGCGCATGACCAGGAGGTAGCCGAGGAACCACAGAACGAGCGGCACCGCCAGGCGCCAGTCGCTCGCCGCGAACATGGCGACGGCGCCGGTGAAATAGACACCGACATAGACCAGCACCTCGGTGATCTTCATCACCGTGTCGCGAGTGCCGATCGCAGCCTGCATGACCTTGGTGGCGATCCGGCCGGCGAAGTCGTTCTGGAAGAAGTCGACGCTCTGGCGCAGCACATAGCGATGCGCCAGCCAGCGGATGCGCATGGCGAAATTGCCGATGAGGCCCTGATGGACGACGGCTTCGTACCAGAATTTCAAGATCGGCAGGACGACCAGCACCAGCACCGACATGATGATGAGCCGGGTG
This sequence comes from Rhizobiales bacterium Y(2018), assembly GCA_005502925.1. Classification (GTDB taxonomy): domain Bacteria; phylum Pseudomonadota; class Alphaproteobacteria; order Rhizobiales; family Aestuariivirgaceae; genus Taklimakanibacter. The sequence goes on from SCPD01000012.1 coordinate 140,921, forward strand.
CTGTGTTCTTCCCAGAATGTCGCGCGGTCGGCATTGTTCAGCCAATCGACGAGATTGCCGAGGAAGGCGAACAACGCGACCTCGATCAACGCCACCGCCGAAGCGAGGCTCGAGCAGATGAGGATCATCGGCCAGAACGGACGCGTATAATGCCAGACGAAGCCCCATAGCGTGCTGCCGGGCTTTGTCGGTTTCACAGGCGGAAACGTATCGGTCCGGCTTTCCAGCCAGCTGAAAATACGCTCGAACACTTTTTTGCTCCAAAAAAGATGAACGCTTCGCCTTGTCGGGGCTCCAGAAGCGTTCGGGCGGGAAAGCTGTCGACTCTCCCGAAAATCTTGGCGGTCTTATAGCGGAGCCGAATTCAAGAGGGAAGCGGGGAGACCTGTCATAAAAGCAGAAACCCCGCCGTGATGCGGCGGGGTTCCTTGTGGTAATCGCGAACCGACCCTTACGTTACGGGTTGGTGGTACCCTGGCCGGTTGTTCCGCCCGTGGTGCCGCCCTCAGGGGCAGGCGCGGTCGGCGTGGCCGGCTGTTCGGGTGCCGGGGCCGCAGGCTGCTGCGTGCTGCCCTCAGGCTGGGTGCTCGTGCCGCCCTGCGGTTGTGTCGGCGTCGCAGGCTGCTCGGGCGCGGGGGCCGGCGTGACCGGCTGATCGGTCGTGGTGCCCGTGGTCGGCGCTGGCGGCGTAGTGCTGCTGCCGCCCCACATGAAGAAGGCCGCGATCAACGCCAGGACAACCAGACCACCGATGATCCATCCGGTGCTGCTGCCAGATCCCTTGTTATGAATCTCCGTCTCATAGCTGACATTCGAGTCGGCTTTAGGATCCGTCTTCGCGCGATACTGAGGGTTGGTATCCATTCTTGTCTCCCATCAAATGGATGATGCCCGTTAACGCCCGGACCGGCCGAAAGTTCCCCTCGGGATGAAATTAAAAGCTTACGAATATCAAATGGTTGGCACAATTTCCCGACAGCGGCATGGCCATCCGCCGATAATTGCGTGGCTGGCTTTTTGCTGCACATGCTAACGACAATCCGCCATGGCCTCCTTTCCGCGCATCATCCCGCTCGTCGTCGCATCGGCGCTGTTCATGGAAAATACCGACTCGACGGTGATCGCGACGTCGTTGCCGGCCATCGCCGCCGATCTCCACGAAGATCCGGTCATCCTCAAGCTTGCATTCACCACCTATCTCCTGGCGCTGACCGTCTTCATTCCGGTGAGCGGCTGGTGCGCCGACCGCTTCGGCGCCCGCAATGTGTTCCGCGCCGCTATCGCCATCTTCACTTTGGGCTCGATCGCCTGCGGGCTCGCGACGTCGCTTGAAGGCCTCATCGCGGCCAGGGCTCTACAGGGCATGGGCGGTGCCATGATGGTGCCGGTGGGCCGGCTCATCATCCTGCGAACAGTGTCGAAGAGCGAGATGGTGAATGCGCTGGCGCTGCTCACCATTCCGGCGCTGCTCGGACCGGTCTTCGGCCCGCCGCTCGGCGGCTTCATCACCACCTATTTCCATTGGCGCTGGATCTTCTTCATCAATGTGCCGTTCGGTCTGCTCGGCCTGGCGCTGGCGACAATCTATATGCCGAATATCCGCGAGGAGGGCGTGCCGCCGCTCGACGCCAAAGGCTTTCTCCTCTCCGGCCTCGGGCTTTCGTCGCTCGTCTTCGGTGCGACGGTGTTCGGTCGCGACGTGCTGCCGGCCTATGGCGCCGAGATCCTGATGGTCGTCGGCGCGGTGCTGACGACGTTCTATGTCCGCCACGCCAAGCGTACCGCCAATCCGATCCTCGACCTCAATCTCCTCAAGATCGCGACCTTCCGGTCGGGTGCGCTGGGCGGCAATCTGTTCCGCGTCGGCGTTGGTGCCATTCCGTTTCTCCTGCCCTTGATGCTGCAGCTCGGCTTCGGGCTGACTCCCTTCCAGTCGGGCAGCCTCACTTTTGCGGCGGCCTTAGGCGCGCTCACCATGAAGTTCACCGCCGCCCGGATCATCAAGCGTTTCGGATTCCGCACCGTGCTCGTCTGCAACGCGCTGGTGAGCGCCGTCTTTCTCGCCGTGCAGGGCCTGTTCACGCCGGAGACGCCGCATCTCGTCATCCTGGCGGTCCTGCTAGCCGGCGGCTTCTTCCGTTCGCTGCAATTCACAGCACTCAATGCGCTGTCCTATTCCGACATCTCGCCGCGCGAGATGGGCAAGGCGACGAGCTTCTACAGCGTGGCGCAGCAGCTCTCTTTGGCGACCGGCGTCTTCTGCGCCGCGTCCGTGCTCGAGATCGCGCAGTATCTGAGAGGCGATCTCACTCTAACGGTTGCAGATTTCTCCTTCGCCTTCTTCACGGTTGGGATCATCAGCGCGTTCTCGGTGTTCTCGCATCTGAAGCTCGACAAGGATGCCGGCGCGGAAGTGTCGGGACGCGTCACGAGCAAGGCCGGTGAGAGCGCCTGACGCAACGCTAACGTTTCATATTGGCACGAATAATCCGCATACCGACTGATTCCGTTAAGGACGGTGACATCGGACGTTGGTACATTTGCGTCGGCTGCGAATAGATTCGGGTAACTCTGTTTCGGGTTGTGGGGGACTCAAATGAAACTCAAGCTTTTGTCGCTGATGGGCACGTCGACAGCGTGTCTCATCGCTGTAGGGTTTTCGTCGACGCAACAGGCCGAGGCAGCCTGTTCCGGACTTCCTGGCACGGCAGGCGCCGACACGATCGTCTGTGACGGCAATGCACCAGACCCAACCGGTTTCTTCAATACCGGCGCCGGCAATGACAGCATCACCATCACCGGCGGCACCATCACCGTCGATCCCGGCAATATCGACAGCAATGCCGCGATCGGCGCCCTCAGCATTCAGCAGGAGGACGGCCGGGACCGGCTGGAGATCAGCGCGGGCACGGTGCAGGGCGCCGTCAACCAGGGCGCGGGCATCGACACGTTCATCATGTCCGGCGGCCAGATCGCCGCGCTCAACCAGGCGAGCGATCTCGACGTCGCCGTGATCAGCGGTGGGCGGATTGTCGGCCTGTTCTTCGCCGGCGACGATGTCACCATGACGGGCGGGCAGATCGGCACGGTCGATCTCGAGCAGGCCAATAATATCCTGAAAATGTCCGGCGGCACGATCGACACCGACGTGCTGGCGCAGCAGCACAATGACACGCTCATTCTGTCGGGTGGCTCGATCGGCGGCACGGTCAACTTCCGGAATGGCACCAACAGCTTCACCGTCACCGGCGGCAGCATCGGCGGCAATGTGCAAAGCGGGACGGGGACCGACACATTCACCTGGGACGGCGGCGGCACGATCGGCGGCAGCGTGACGCTTGGCGACGCCAATGACAGCGCCAATTTGCGCAATCTCACCGATGCCATCATCGGCGGAACGGTCATCGACGGACAGACCGGCACCGACACGCTCACTTTTTCCGGCACCAATGCCAGCTGGGCGGCGCAATTCCTGAACTGGGAGAATGCCGATCTCACCAACAACACGACGATCACCGCAACGGAAGATATCGTGCTTGGCGATGCCGGCACGCTGCAAGGCGCGATGACGATCGACGGCTCGAGCCGGCTGCTCGCCGGCAACAATGTCAATGCGGTGTTCCGGGCCTTCGATCCCACCGGCACGGCCAGCCTCAGCAATGCCGGCGCCATCGATCTGACGAATGGCGGCAGCGGCGCCAATGATACATTCACGGCCCGCGGCCAATATGCCGGCAATGGCGGGCGCGTCATCCTCGACACGGTACTCGGGAATGACGCTTCGGATTCCGATCGGCTGATCCTCGCCGATGCGCCGGCCATCGGCACGACCGGGCTCGAGATCCGCAATTTCGGCGGGCCCGGCGCGCTTACCACCGCTGACGGCATTCTGGTGGTCGAGGAGCAGGGCGGCGCATCCGCCGGCACGGCTTTCCACCTGGCCGAGCCGGTCGCCGCCGGCGCCTTCGACTATCTGCTCTTCCAGGGCAATGCGGCGGGCGATGAGGCGAATAACTGGTATCTGCGTTCGCAGCTTATCGATGAAGGGCCGGATCCGGAGCCCGCCATTCCGCTCTACCGTCCGGAAGTTGCGATCCAGTCGGCGGTGGCGCCGCTCGCCCGGGAGCTCACCGCTGTCATGCTCGGCACGTTCCACGAGCGGCGCGGCGAGCAAGCTCTGTTCCGCGACGGGCAGGAGGGCAGCCGCTTCTGGATGCGCAGCTTCGCCCAGTATCTCGACATGTCCTGGGACGGAACGGTCGATCCGTCCTTCGAAGGGGCGGCCTTCGGCTTCCAGGCCGGCGCCGATTTCTACCGCGAAAAAAGCGCGAGCGGCGGGATCACCGCGGCAGGCCTGTTCGGCGGCTATGGCCGCATCACGGGCGATGTCGAAGGCTTCGCCCAGGCGATCGATGATTTCGAGGCGGGCGATGCGCCGATCAACGGCTACAGCATCGGCGCCAATGTCGTCCATGTCGGCCCAGAAGGCTGGTATCTCGACGCCGTCCTGATGGGCACGCTTCTCGACGGCCGGCCCAATTCGGATCGCGGCGTCTCGGCCGATCTCGACGGCACCGCCATCACGGCCTCGCTCGAAGGCGGCATTCCGATCGCGCTCGGCGAGGGCATCGCGCTCGAGCCGCAGGCGCAGGTCATCTGGCAGCATCTCGATCTCGACGACAGCGAGGATGATTTCGCCGACATCAACTACGATACGCCCGACACCTTCACCGGCCGCCTCGGCGCGCGCCTCACCGGCAGCTTCGAAAGCGACGCCGGAACGCAGTGGCAGCCTTATCTCAAGGCCAATCTCTGGTATTCGCCGTCCAAGACCGACGAGGTCAACTTCGATGCTGACGAAGTGAAGACGAAGATCGGCACCACGGCGGTCGAGGTCGGCGGCGGTCTCGTCGCGGCGGTTTCCGACCGCGTGAGCCTGTTCGGCACCGGCGATTACACGTTCGATATCGGCGGACAGGAGAAGGAAGCGGTCGAAGGCAATCTCGGCCTGCAAGTCTCTTGGTGAGGGAAGGGGCGCGAAAGCGGCTCTTCATCATCACCGGGGCGATGGCGGCCGGCAAGTCGACCGTCGCCCAGCTCCTCGCCGAGCGTCTGCCGAAATCGGTGCATCTGCGCGGCGATCTGTTCCGCCGCATGATCGTCAATGGCGCCGCCGAAATGGGGCCCGAGCTGTCGGAAGAGGCCAAGGCGCAGCTCGCTCTGCGCCACCGTCTCGCTTGTGACGCGGCGCGCGCCTATGTCGAAACGGGCTTCAGCGTCGTCTATCAGGACATATTGATCGGGACGTCCTTGAAGGACGTGGCCGAGCGGCTCGCCGATCTCGATCCGATGATCGTCGTGCTCAATCCCAAGGCCGATGTCCTGGCCAAGCGCGATGCGGCGCGCCACAAGACCGGTTACAGCGAAGGATTTCCGCCCGAGGTGCTGGCTGAGGCGCTGGAGCGCGAGACGCCGCGCCTCGGCCTGTGGCTCGATACCTCGCGGATGACCGCCGAAGAGGTGGTGGACAGGATTCTCAGAGCTTAATCGAGCGCCTTCCGCAGACAGGCGATGCGTTCGACTTCGGTGAAGCCGTAAGCGTGGTGCGCGCCGAGGCTAACCTCGTTTTCGATTTGCGTATCACTCGCCATTTCGGTGAAACCGCTGGCTTTCGCCCAGTCCCCGGCGGCACTCATCAAGAGGCGGCCGACATTCCGCCGGCGGGTGCTTTCCGCGACATAGAGGCCCTCGACATAGGGAACCGGGGACGAGGCGCAGCCCTCGGCATAGTTGCGCAAGGAGAGCTCGACAAAACCTAGCGCGCATCCCGGCGAAGTGGAATCACTTCGCCGAAGAGGATTCGCGCCAGGCCAATATTGGAGCAAATCCTTATCGCCAAAGTCTTCAACTTTGGCGGGATTTGCTATCGGGCCACCGTCCTCGGCGATGAAGGCGCGGGCGATCATCGGATCAGCGGCGAAATAGCCTTCGACCTCCGCCAGAAGCGAGGGATCCTCGCCATAAAGGGCTGCCCGCATATCGCGCCAGGCGGCCTTGTCCTCCGGCCGCACTTCGCGGACGACGATGTCGGCCATCACGCCAGCTCGATGAAGGAATCGAGCACGCGTTTTTCGCCCGCCTTGTCGAAGTCGATGGTGAGCTTGTTGCCGTCGACATGGCTGACCCGGCCATAGCCGAATTTCTGGTGGAAGACGCGGGCACCGCGGGCGATGTTCTTGCCCTCGGTCTCGCGCGCCACCAGCTGGCCCTCGATGATGTTGGGCGAAGAGCGCATCGCCTCGCCTTTGGCATAGGCGCGCTGGGCACGTTGCCAGCCGGGCGTGTCATAGGTGTTGGAGAAGGGCGTGGTGCGCTCCTCGAAGCGGCTGGTGCCATAGGAGCCGATCCCGTAGCCGCCATAGGAATTGGCCATCGGGGCCACTTCGACATGGGCTTCCGGCAATTCGTCGATGAAGCGCGATGGCAGGCTCGACTGCCAGAGATTATGGACGCGGCGGTTCTGGGCGAAGGAAATAGTGGCGCGGCGCTTGGCGCGGGTGATGCCGACATAGGCGAGGCGGCGCTCTTCTTCCAGGCCGGCGCGGCCATTCTCGTCGAGCGAGCGCTGATGCGGGAAAAGGCCTTCCTCCCAGCCGGGCAGGAAGACGGTGCCGAATTCGAGCCCTTTGGCGGAATGCAAGGTCATGATGTTGACCTTGTCCTCGCTGGCATTGGATTCGGTGTCCATGACGAGAGCGATATGCTCGAGGAACCCTTCCATGGTCTCGAACTCACCCATCGAGCGGACCAGTTCTTTGAGGTTTTCGAGGCGCCCTTGCGCTTCCGGGCTCTTGTCGTTCTGCCACATGGTCGTATAGCCCGACTCGTCGAGGATGATCTCGGCGAGCTCGGTATGGGGCAGGCCCTGCAGCGCCTGGCGCCAGCGTCCGAAGGATTCGAGGAGCGAGCGCAGGGCGCTGCGCGTCTTGGCCGGCAATTCGTCGGTCTGGCTCACGGCCTCGGCGGCGCGGTAGAGCGAGTAGCCATTCTTGCGGGCATGCTCATGCATGCGCTTGACGGAGGTGTCGCCGATGCCGCGTTTCGGCACGTTGATGATGCGCTCAAAAGCGAGGTCGTTGTCGGGTGAAGCCGTGATCTTGAGATAGGCCAGCGCGTCGCGCACTTCCTGGCGCTCATAGAAGCGCGGGCCACCGACGACGCGGTAGGGGACGCCCAGCGTGATGAATCGATCTTCGAAAGCGCGCATCTGGAAGGACGCGCGCACCAGGATCGCCATGTCGTTGAGCTTCTCGCCCTTGCGCTGCAGCTGCTCGATATCCTCACCGATGGCGCGGGCTTCCTCATCGCCGTCCCAATGCGAGCGCAAGGTGATCTGGTCGCCGTCGTCGCGCTCGCTTCTGAGCGTCTTGCCGAGGCGGCTCTCATTCTTGGCGATGAGGCCGGAAGCGGCGCCCAGAATCTGCGGGGTCGAGCGGTAATTGCGCTCGAGGCGGATGACCTTGGCGCCGGGAAAATCCTTCTCGAAGCGCAGGATGTTGTCGATCTCGGCGCCGCGCCAGCCATAGATCGACTGATCGTCGTCGCCGACGCAGCAGATGTTCTTGTGGCCGTGGGCGAGGAGCCGCAGCCACAGATACTGGGCGACATTGGTGTCCTGATATTCGTCGACCAGCATGTATTTGAAGCGGCGCTGATACTCTTTCAGCACGTCGGGATGGTCCTGGAAGATATGCAGGACCTCGAGCAGCAGGTCGCCGAAATCGACGGCGTTCACGACCCGGAGACGCGCCTGATATTCCGCGTAGAGCTCGGCGCCCCGGCCATTGCCATAGGCATGAGCCTCGCCGGCCGGGACGCGCGCCGGCAGCAGGCCGCGATTCTTCCAGTTGTCGATGAGCCCGGCGAGCTGGCGGGCCGGCCAGCGTTTCTCGTCGATGCCGGCGGCCTCGATGATCTGCTTCAGCAGCCGGATCTGGTCGTCGGTGTCGAGGATCGAGAAGCCGGATTTGAGGCCGGCGAGCTCGGCATGGGAGCGCAGGATCTTGACACCAATGGCGTGGAAGGTGCCGAGCCAGGTCATGCCCTCGACCACGCCGCCGATCAGGTGGCCGATGCGCTCCCTCATCTCGCGTGCCGCCTTGTTGGTGAAGGTGACGCACAGAATCTGCCCCGGCCAGGCCTTGCCGGTGGCGAGGATATGGGCGAGGCGGGTGGTGAGCACCCGGGTCTTGCCGGTGCCGGCACCAGCCAGCACCAGAAGCGGACCATCGATCGTCTCGACCGCCGCCCGCTGCTCGGGGTTGAGGCCTTTCAGATAGGGGGCTTCAGCACCCGCCAAGGCGCGCGCGCTCAGCCCGCCCGGCTTCTGCGGCGGCGGGGCCTCTTCGAAATCACCTAGATCAATGGGACGCGACGTCATGGTAAAAGGGTGCGAATCCTGAAGTTTCGCACCCTTATATAGCAACTCCGCGCCGGATCACGATGCCTTTGGCCGGAGCCAAAACCGGCCATTTTCAGTGGAGGCAGTTGCCCTTCATATCCTTGAGGGCGGCCTGGACGCTGCGCCAGGTCTCGGCGGTGTGCTCGGCGCCATATTTTACGCAAATGCGCTCATGGACCTGGGCCTCTTCACTCGCCTTCACGCCATGAATGACGAGAAGCTGGCGGGCGAATTCGATGATGGTTGCGTTCTGCATGGTGCCGACCTCCCTCGTTTGCGGTTGACGGGGGACATATGCCGGGCGAATGAGTCGATATTATTGCAGTGATGCGGCGAGACGATATTTATATGCTTCAGATTTTAACGGTTTTGAATCTCACACAGCGCCGTGACGCTCTTCTTTGTCTTGACGCATCGGCTTGCCCGAAAACCGTGGGCACTTTTCGGGCCGATGCTTTTTTTACGCATCGGCTTGCCCTAAAACACAAGCGCGCCGTCAAGCGGCGCGCTTCGGTCTCACGACGATAGAGAATGAGCGGTCAGCTCATATGCGGGGATTGAATCGTCGTCAGGGCTGATTGGATGCGGCGCCAATTGGCGGCGGCTTCATTGTCGCCTTTCGCCTCGCAGGCCGTGGCGCGCTGCGCGGCTTCGAGAACCGCCCGTTCGCCGCGTACTTCATGGAGCTGGCGTGCATAATCCAGGATTTCGAGAGCTTGCATATGCTTCTCCGTATGATGCGCCGTCCCTGGAGCGAGGGAGAGGATCACGGTGAAATGCGCGCAGAATGTGGCAGAGGCGCTATTTTTTCGGGATTCCGATGCGATGACCAACCTGCGGTGGGATGGGCAACGAGGCATGCGCATCGCGCATCGCCTTGATGTTGGCGAGCACGTCAGGCGGGAAGGGCGCGGTCTTGCGTGTCATCATATCTACATGGATGATGATGAGCTCGCTGGTCGCGGCAATGAAGCCTTCGCCCACATGGCGCATCTGCTCGAAATAGTGGATGCGCTTGGCGTCATAGTCGAGGAACTGGACGTCGACGGTGACAGAATCACCGGCATGGATCTCGCGCAGATAGGTGATATGCGCCTCGAGCGTGAAGAATGAGCCATTCGTCCGCTTCACATAGTCCGCGCCCAGGCCTATGGCATCAAAGGCCTCATCGCCCGCCCGGTCGAACAGGACGTTGTAATAGGCCATGTTGAGATGGCCGTTATAGTCGGTCCATTGGTCCTCGACGGGGTGGGGGGAGCTTACGAAAGGGGCAGGGAAGGCCATCGTCTTTTCCGTGAATCTTGTTAGTTTCCGGGGCCGGAACCGATAGCAGACACTCACGACGGATAACAGATGATCAGGAACAGCACGACCCAGGCGGTAGCGGAGATCAAGGAGGCGCTGGGTGACCGGCTCTCCACGGCGCCGGCGGTCCGCGAACAGCATGGCAAGGACCAGACCTGGGCTCCGGGAGCACCGCCCGACGCGGTGGCCTTCGTCCGCTCCACCGAAGAGGTGCAGCGCATCGTGTCGATCTGCGCTCGGCTCGAGACACCGGTCATCGCCTATGGCACCGGCACCTCGCTCGAAGGCCACTTCACCGCCCCCTTCGGCGGCATCTCGGTCGATCTTTCGGCGATGAATCAGGTGCTGGAGGTCAATGCCGAGGATCTCGACGCCAGGGTCCAGGCGGGTGTGACCCGCAAGGCGCTCAACGTCCATTTGCGCGACAAGGGGCTGTTCTTTCCGATCGATCCGGGGGCAGATGCCAGTATCGGCGGCATGGCGGCGACGCGCGCCTCGGGCACCAATGCGGTGCGTTATGGCACGATGCGCGAGAATGTCCTCAATCTCACCGCGGTCATGGCCAATGGCGAGGTGGTCAAGACCGCCAACCGGGCCAAGAAGTCCTCCGCCGGCTATGACCTGACCCGCCTGCTGGTCGGTTCCGAGGGGACCCTCGGCATCATCACCGAGGTGGGGGTGAGGCTCTATGGCATCCCCGAATCGATCGCCGCCGGCGTCTGCCCGTTTCCCTCGATCGATGCGGCCTGCCAGGCGGTGATCCAGACGATCCAGCTCGGCATACCGGTGGCGCGCATCGAGCTCGTCGATGAAGAGCATGTGAAGGCCTTCAACGCCTATTCCAAGATCGACCTCAAAGTGGCGCCGACCCTGTTTTTGGAGTTCCACGGAACCGAGGCCGGCACCGCGGAGCAGTCACAGCTCTTCGGGGCGATCGCCGAGGAAATGGGGGGCGGCCCGTTCACCTGGGAAACCAAGGAGGAGGACCGCCAGCGGCTGTGGCAGGCGCGCCATGACGCCTTCTGGGCGACCAGATCGCTGATGCCGGGCAAGGAGGCCTTCGCCACCGATGTCTGCGTGCCGATATCGCGGCTCGCCGAATGCGTGAACGAGACCCAGGCCGATCTCAAGGCCAGCGGCCTCTATGGGCCCATCGTCGGCCATGTCGGTGACGGTAATTTCCACGTGGTGCTCTATTGCGACCGCGCCGATGCCGATGAAGTGAAGCGGGTGAAGGGCCTCTATGAGCGGCTCATCCGGCGGGCCATCGCCATGGAGGGAACCTGCACCGGCGAGCACGGCGTGGGCCGGGGCAAGATGGCCTTTCTCGAGCTCGAGCACGGCGTGCAAGGCGTGGCGCTGATGCGGCAGATCAAACAGGCGCTCGACCCCAAGAATATCCTTAACCCCGGCAAGATAGTCGCCTTATGATCGCCCTGTCCGTGTGCCATCCGTTGGGCAGCGACAGGTTGGACCAATAACGGTATGAAGCTCTGGAAATCGCCCGTTCTCTATTTCGGGATCGCCCTTATCCTGGCGGTGGCGGCGGCTTTCGTCGCGCCTTTCGTCATCGACTGGGGCAGCTACCGGACGGCGATCGAGAATTACGGCAGCAAGGTGACCGGCCGCCAGGTGACGGTGGCGGGCGACATATCAGGCCGGCTGTTCCCGTGGCCCAAGCTCACCATCCACGATGTGAAAGTGGCCAATCCGGCGGGTGCCGCCATGCCGGACTTTGTCACCGCAGAAGAAGTGGAGGTCCGCATGACGCTGGCGGGCCTGCTCGGCGGCGAGATCCGGGTCGAGACGATCGACGTCATCCGGCCGGTCATCGCTTTCGAGCGCCTGGCCACTGGTCAAGGCAGCTGGCATCTCAAATCACAGGCCGCCGCGAGTGACTTCCGGCTTCTCGACCGGATCAGGCTCGATCAAATCAGCGTGACCGACGGCACAGTCCATCTCATCGACAACCGGCGTTCCGGCAAGGCTACGATCACGCATGTCAATGCGACGCTGGCGGCGCAGAGTTTCGCCGGCCCGTGGCGCTTACGCGGCATGGCCGCCTATCGCGACCGGCCCATCGAGCTGGCGGTCAATACCGGCATCTGGACGCAAGACACGCCGTTCAAATTCGGCTTCCGCATCGGCTCGGCCGACGGCTCGGGGCTCGTCTATCAATTCGACGGCGTCAATGACGGCAATCACGTGACCGGCGGCCTGCGCATCCAGCCGGCGGCGAGCGTCGATGGGCGCAGCGACGCCGAGGGCCAGCTCCGGCCGCTGGTGATGACCGCGCAAGTGACGTCCGATTTCGACACAGTGGCGCTCGACAAGATCGAGATTTCGCCGCGCGAGGCGAATGCCGAAGGCGCCAATCTGCTCACCGGCGGCGCCGAGATCGCGCTCGGCGCCAATGTATCGCTGAAGACCGATCTGCGGGCGACTCGCTTCGATCTCGACCAGGTCGCCGGCGCCAAGGCGAAGAACCTGCTGCGCGAAGGGGGCGGGCTGGCGCTCCTCGAAAACACGCTCAGCCTGATGCCGGATGATGTCGATATCGACGCCACGCTCGGCGTGACCTCGCTGGTGGTCGGCGGTGAAGCGCTCGATAGCGCCAAGCTCGCCTTCGCGGTCAATCAGGACGCGATCAGGATCAAGGAATTGTCGGCCGGCATGCCCGGCCAGGCGCGTGGCCTGTTCACCGGTACTTTCGTGGTCACCGACAGCGGTCCGCAACTGGCAGGCGACCTCGCGGGCGAGGCCGGAAGCTTGCGCGATTTCGTGTCCTGGGTTTGGCCCGAAGGACGCAGCGACATCGCCCGAATCTGGACCGGCAGCCGCGGACGCTTCAAGCTGCAGACCCGTTTCGATGCCACTTATGGGCAGCTCCGGCTGCAGGATCTCAAATATCAGATCGATGAATCACAAGGCAGCGGCGGATTGACCATCGGCTTCGGCGACCGGCCGGCGCTCGATATCAGGCTCGATGCCAGCGCCGTCGACATCGACAGCTTCGTGCCCAATGGCCTAGGCAGCGGCAGCTGGCTCGGCACTGCCGACCTCCTGGCGCAATGGGCGGTGGGGCACGATCTGCGCCTCACGCTGCAATCGGGCGAGACGCAGCTCAATGGCGTCAATGCCCGCGACGTCGCCATCGATATTGCGGCGATCAACGGCAATATCGATCTCAAGACGGTCGAGATCGGCAATGTCGGCGAGGCGCGGCTCGAGATCACCGGCCTGTTGGCGCCGACGCCCAAGGGCCATCAGGGCTCGATCTCGACCGGGGTCACGGCGCAAGACCCGCGCAGCCTGCTGCAGCTTTTGGGACTTCTGCCCAAGAACGAAAACCCGGTATGGGCCGAGGCGCTAGGCCAGACCGATCTCACCATCACCACCGATCTCAAGCCCGATGAGGAGGGGCAGTCGGCCAATTTCCGGGTTGCCGGCAAGAGCGGCGATCTCGACATCGAGGCGACGCTGGCGGCCGCCGGGCAGGGCGATCTGCTGGCGAGCGAGATCAGCGCCGATTTCAACTTGCGCAGCGCCACCGGCGCCGGCCTCCTGAAGCTCGTGGGGTGGCGGCCGGTAGCGGTGCCGCAGGGCACCGCCAAGCTCGCGGGCACGCTGACCGGCTCGCTCGCCAATGGCCTCGTCGCCGATTTCAAGGCCGATGCGTTTGGCGCCAAGGGCCAGTTCCAGGGCAAGTTCCTGCGCCGGGACAACGTGCTGACCGGCACCGGCCGAGCCGGGCTTTTCGCCGAACGGCCGAACGACCTGTTCACCGCCGCGGGGATCAGCAACTATGCCGGCGGCGCGCTTTCGGTCGAATCCGACGTCGAAGTGGCGCTGCCCCGGGTCGTCTTCCCCAGCGCGCAAGGTTTCCTCGCCGGCGCACCGATCTCCGGCACGCTCAGCTTTGAGGGCGGCAACCGGATCAAGGGTGAGTTTTCGACCGGCGCCGTCTCCTTCAGCCGCCTGTTCGACCTTGCCTTCATGCCCTGGGACGGGCGGCCGCTCGATATCGAGCTACCTTTCGCGCCCGAGCCGCCGCGCGGCTTCACCGGCGAATTGTGGATCAAGCCGGCGGCGCTCGAGATCGCCCAGGGGCTGACGGTCAAGGAAACCCAGATCGGCATCAGCGCCACGCCTGAGGAAGTGCGTCTCGCCGCCTTCGGCAAGAGCGAGCTCGGCGGCGATGTCGCGATCGAGATCGGCGCCCGGCCGCAAGGCGGCGGCAAGGCGCTCGACGGCCGCCTGGTGATGCCGATCGATCTCGGCCGCAGTCTCAAGGATCAGACCGGCAAGCCAGTCGCCAAGGGGCTCGCCAAATTGTCGGTGAAAGTGTCGGGTGCCGGGCGCACACCAGGCGCGGTGCTGGCGAGCCTTCAGGGCTCGGGCAGCTATGACATTTCGGGGCTCGAGGTCGCCAATATCGACCCGGAGCGCTTCGTCGAGCTCGTGCGCGATGCGACGACCGGCGATGAGCTCAAGGCCGCTTTCACCGCGTTGTCGGGCGGCGGTGTGCTCGCCTTCGGCGACGCCAAGGGCATCCTGAAGATCACCGACGGGACGGTGACGATGCCAGCTTCGGCTCAGAGCTCGGCGGTGGCGGAGACCAGGCTCGAGCCCAAGATCGATCTGCCCGACGGCCGGCTCGACGCCAATCTGCAGGTCAAGCTCAAGGCGCTTCAGGACGAGCCGCATTTCGGCGTCACCTATAGTGGCAGGCCCGATGCGCTGGCCCGCTTCGTCGATGTCGCGGCGCTCGAATCCAAGCTCGGCTTCGGCGTGGTGGAGCGCACGCTGAAAGAGCTCGAGAGGCTGCAGGCCGAGCAGCAGAAGCTGATGGAAGAGGAAGAGAGGCAGCGGCGCGAGGATGAGGCGCGGCTCGATGCCTATAATGAACAGAGGCGCGAGATGCAGCGTCGTCAGAAGGAGCTGCGTGTCCATCGCGAGATGCAGGCGCGCCAGCCTGTCGTCGTCGAGGAAAGTCCCCCGGACGGCGGTCAGGCCAAAGCGGCGGTACCGCCGGCGCTCGAGCCTGCTCCGTCGGTCGAGCCGGCGCCTTCGGCTGACGACAAGGCGCGGGCTGCCAGCAACGACCCCACCGAGATGCAGCCGCTGCTGCCCGATACGGGCGATGACGCCGTCTTCGGACCGCCACCACCGCCCAAGCCCAAGCCGCAACCGCAGGTGAAACGCCAGCAACCGCCGGCGAAGACCCAAGCGCGCAGCGATCCGGGCGCGCCGCTCGTCCTGGTGCCGCCGCAGAAGCGGGCGCAGGAGCCGCCGCCCAAGGACAATCGGTCGTTCTTCGATCGCCTGTTCGGACGCAAGCCGTAAAACCAACCATCGATTGTTGCATTTGTGCAATAGCATATGGCGTCTCGCTTTACGCTTGACGATGTCGTAGTGGCGGTGTGAACATGCTTGGTGAGCAAACTCTTCGCGGTAACCAACCGCATCATCGTGCTGCGCCGGGCGTCATCGCCGGGGCGAGGCGGATCGCCGAGACCAGCCGTGATGAGGTCGTAAAGCTGATGATCGGCGGCTAAGGCTGCTCTGAAGCCCGCGTTACCCGCTTCAACACCCAGACACGCAACGCGCTCGACAGATTGCGGTCGCCGCGAGTGCGGTCGATCTCGCCGACCAGTGTGGCCAGGGACTTGTGCTCCGCCTGCGCGGCGGCCTTGAGAATGGTCCAGAATTCAGGCTCGAGCGAGAGCGAGGTGCGATGCCCGGAAATGGTGAGCGAGCGCTTGAAGTCTTTGGGCATCAGGGCTCGCGCTTGTGGCCGTCGATGTGACGCTCGGCGCGGGCGTCTTCCGCTTCATCGCGCTTACGCTCCGTCTTGGGGCGGCCGAAGCGGCGACGGTTTTCCGCCGCCTTCTGCTCCTCTTCGGCGCGCGCCACACGCTTGCGATGACGCTTGAGATTGACGATCTCGCTCATGCCGCCTTCACTTGGGGCCGAGCATGTCTTCCGGCCGCACGATGCGGTCGAAATCCTCGGCCGTCACATATTTGAGACGCAACGCTTCCTCGCGCAAGGTGGTGCCGCGCTTATGCGCCGTCTTGGCGATCTCGGCCGCCTTGTCATAGCCGATCTTGGGCGCGAGCGCGGTGACGAGCATCAGGGAGCGGTCGAGGGCCGCCTTGATGTTGTCTTCCCGCGCGACGATGCCGGTCACGCAGTGATCGGTGAAGCTCACCGCCGCATCGGCGAGGAGGCGCACCGACTGAAGGAAGTTATAGGCCATCACCGGGTTGAAGACATTGAGCTCGAAGTGGCCCTGGCTGTCGGCGAAGGTGAGGGTGGCGTTGTTGCCGAAGACCTGGGTGCAGACCATGGTGAGCGCTTCGCACTGGGTCGGATTGACCTTGCCCGGCATGATCGAGGAGCCGGGTTCATTCTCGGGCAGCGAGAGCTCGCCGAGGCCTGAACGGGGACCCGAGCCCAGGAAACGGATGTCATTGGCGATCTTGAACAGCGAAGCGGCCACCGTGTTGATTGCGCCGTGGCTCATCACCATCGCGTCATGGGCGGCGAGCGCCTCGAACTTGTTGGGCGCGGTGGTGAAGGGCAGGCCGGTGATGGCGGCGATACGTTTGGCGACCTTCTTGTCGAAACCCTTCGGCGCGTTGAGGCCGGTGCCGACGGCGGTGCCACCTTGCGCCAGCTCCATCAGCGCCGGCATGGTCTCGACGATGCGGGTGATGCCGTTCTGGACCTGCGTGGCGTAGCCCGAGAACTCCTGGCCGAGAGTGAGCGGTGTCGCGTCCTGGGTGTGGGTGCGGCCGATCTTGATGATCTTCGCCCACTGCTTCGACTTCTTGGCGAGCGCCCGCTGCAGGTGATGCAGCGCCGGTAGGAGATCGTGGTGGATCTGCTCGGCGCAGGCGATATGCATCGCGGTCGGATAGGTGTCGTTCGACGACTGGCTCATATTGACATGGTCGTTCGGATGCACCGGCGACTTCGAGCCCATGACGCCGCCCATCATCTCGATGGCGCGGTTGGAGATCACCTCATTGGCGTTCATGTTGGACTGGGTGCCGGAGCCGGTCTGCCAGACGGCGAGGGGGAAGTGGTCGTCGAGCTGGCCATCGATGACTTCCTGGGCGGCGGCCACGATGGCCTTGCCGACCTTCCGGTCGAGCTTGCCCAGCGACATGTTCACTTCCGCCGCGGCCTGCTTGACGATGCCCAGCGCCCGGATGACCGGCTTCGGCTGCTTCTCCCAGCCGATCTTGAAATTGCCGAGCGAGCGCTCCGCCTGCGCCCCCCAATAACGGTCGGCCCTCACCTGAATGGGGCCAAAAGTATCGGTTTCGGTGCGGGTCTTGGTCATCTGGTCCTGCCTTCATGGAAGTGAGCGCCTGGGCCGGCGCCCGGTCGGGTAAGTCGGGCGCGGTCTAGCATGGCCGGCGGGTGGCTGCTAGATCGCGGTGTCGCCTCACTGGCCCGCGACCTGAAAGGGTCAGCATATCTCTTCACATCGGAATGACCGATACGCCTAAAGCTGATCCTTCCAGATCGGATTGCTCCAGGCGCGTTTGCCGCCTTGATCGATGATGGCGACGCGGAACCATGGGCTCTGCTTGGTGAGGAGCCAGCCCCGCTCGAGCTTGCGCAGATCGAGCGTTGCCTCGGTGATCGAGCGTCCGAGGCGCTGCACGGTGCGCGAATGGCCGCAGACGACCGCTATGGTGTCGACCGGCGAGGTGGTGACGTGAAGCTCCGGTCCCTCGATCGAGATATCGTGGATGAGCGGGCCCTGGCTCGAATAGTACTGGCCGTTCTTCAGAGCGGCGAGCAGCAGATCGGGATCATTGGCCTCGGCCTTCACCTGCACCCAGCCGCCGAAATGATCGGGATGGCGGAAATGCGCGTCGTCGGTGGCGAAGGCGGTGAGCCTTTTCCCTTCGGTGAGCAACTGGTCGAGCAGATAGAAGCCGTCGCCGCGGTCGCATTCGATGGCGCAGCCGTGATTGTAGATCTCGACCGCGTGGGCGACGTCGAGAGCGCGGCCGTCCTCGATGGTGAGCTGCGACCAGGCCGGATGGGCGATGCCGATGAAGGCGCCCGCTTCAGCGGCGCGGCGCGCCACCTGCACACCGGTCTCCTCGGGAGCACAGGGCGCAAAATCGAGCGGCATGCCCGCCGCCACAATATGCCAGAGCTCGCCCGCCGAGGTCTGGGGGGCGTGCAGCTCCGAGCCGATGATGGTGGTGAAGCTGTTGGACCGGAAGGCGCGGGTGTCGGCGACCGGCCAGTTGAAGTGATCGATGAAGTGGTCCGACAGCATCATGAAATCGTAGCCCGCATCCTTATAGGCCTGGACAACCTTTGCGGGCTCGAGCACGCCGTCGGACAGTGTGGAATGAGTGTGCAGATTGCCGCGCCAGAACCGGCCGGAGAGCGAGAAGGGCGGGAGATGAGGCATCGTTTTCTCTGAGGTTGATCAAACCGACATCTGCATGCCCAGCTCGACGACGCGTTCGGGCGGGATGCGGAAGAATTCGATGGCGCGCGCCGACTGGTTGGCGAGCATGATGAAGAGCCGCTGCTGCCATAACGGCATCTTGGCGCGGGGCGAGGTACGGATGGCGCGGCGGCCCAGGAAATAGGAAGCTTGGCGCGGATCGATCGACAGGCCGTAGGGCTCGCACAGGCGCAAGGCGGCCGGCACATCCGGCTGTTCCATATAGCCGAAGCGCGCCTCGACCAGGAAGGCGCCGAGGGCCAGCTTCTTCACTTCGACGCGTTCGCTTGGTGGCACGCGCGGCACTTCCATCGTCTCGACCGAGACGAAGACTAATATGTCATGCAGCACGCGGTTGTGCTTGAGATTGTGCATGAGCGCGCTCGGCGCATAGACGGGATCGGTCTGCAGGAAGACGGCGGCGCCGGCGACACGGGTGGGTGGCCGACGCTCGAGCGATGCGAGCAGACCTTCGAGCTCGACGCTGTCCTTACGCAGCTTCTCGGCCAGGAGAGAGCGGCCGCGCAGCCAGGTGAGCATGGTGACGATGATGGTGAGACCGATCAGCACCGGCACATAGCCGCCGGCGATGAGCTTGGCGCTGTTGGCGGCGAAGAAGATGAGCTCGATGCCGAGAACGCCGATGAGGACGGGCAGCACCACGGCCGGCGGGAAATGGCGGGAATGCCAGAACACGATGAGGGCCAGCGCCGTGTCGATGATCATCGAGATGTTGACGGCGATGCCATAGGCGGAAGCGAGGCTGGCGGAGGAGCCGAAGAGCAGCACCAGCGCGATGACGCCGGCGAAGACCAGCCAGTTGATCTGGCCGATATAGATCTGGCCCTGTTCGGTGTCGCTGGTGTGGGTGATGTTCATGCGCGGCAAAAGGCCGAGCGAAATGGCCTGCTGGGCAATGGAGAAGGCGCCGGTGATGACGGCCTGGCTCGCGATCACCGTCACCAAGGTGGCGAGGACGACGAGCGGGATGAGGGCCCAGGACGGCGCCATCAGGAAGAACGGATTGGCGACCGCGCCCGGATTGGCGTGCACGAAGGCGCCCTGGCCCAGATAGTTCAGAATGAGCGACGGGAGGACGATGAAGGTCCAGGCGAGGCGGATGGGGAAGCGGCCGAAATGGCCGAGATCGGCATAAAGCGCCTCGCCGCCGGTCACCGCCAGGAAGACGCCGGCGAAGATGACGAGGCCCATGCCCGGATCGGTGACGACGAGCTTGGCGGCATAGATGGGGTTGAGCGCCAGGAAGATCGTCGGATCGTCGCCGATATGGAACAGGCCGAGGACCGCGATGGTCAGGAACCACAAAGTGGTGATCGGCGCGAAGAGGGAGGCGACGCTGCCGGTGCCGCGGAACTGGAAGGCGAACAAGGTGGCGAGAATGAAGAGGGTGATCGGCACCACGAAACTGCTGAAGGCCGGATTGACAACAGCCAAACCCTCGACGGCCGAGAGAACCGAAATGGCGGGCGTGATCATCGCATCGCCGAAAAAGAAGGCCGCCCCCACCACGCCGAGGATGAGCACGAATTTGCGACGCTGGCGCAGCGCCTGCTCGGCCAGGACGACGAGGGTGAGGATGCCACCTTCGCCCTTGTTGTCGGCGCGCATCAGGATCAGCACGTATTTGATGGTGACGATGAGGATGAGCGCCCAGATGAGCAGCGACACGACCGCCAGCACATCGGCATGCACATTGCCACCGGCACTGGCGACATGGGCGAGCGATTCCCGCATGGCATAAAGCGGACTGGTCCCGATATCGCCGAACACCACGCCGATGCTGGCGAATGCGAGTTTCAGCTTGCGGCGGAATGCGGCCCGCGAATCCTCATCGCCGGCCGGCGCCGATTGCGGATCACTCATGCTCGGTATTCACCTGATCTTACTCCGCCGTCACGACGGAGCGGCATTCAGCAGGAAGGCCTGTAATGGTCAAGGGCTTGGGTGGCTTGGGCGGCTTGGCATTGGGGTCGCGGGGCTTGGGCGGCTTCCAGGGCGCGTCGCTGTACCAATAGGCCAATTCCTCGCCGCAGCCGGTGCCGTCCTTGGGATTGGGCGCCCACTGGTCCTTGCAGCCGCCATTGGGGCAGTGGATGCGGATGTGGAAATGATAGTTGTGCCCGTAATAGGGGCGGACCTTGGCGAGCCAGGAGCGGTCTCCGGTGGCCCAGCGGCAGAGTTCGCGCTTGATCGGCGGATGCACGAAGATGCGGGCTACTTCCGGATAGGAGGCGGCGCGCCTGATCAGGCGGGCATGCGCCTCGGTCCAGACGCTGAAGTCCATCTCCTTGCGGTCCTTGACCACCAGCTTGGGGCTGATCTTCTCGCGCTCCGCCCGGCTCAGCGTGCGGTCCGGCATCTGCATCAGCCAGATATCGGCGTCGAGGCCGATCTGGTGGCTGGCATGGCCGGTGAGCATCGGGCCGCCGCGCGGCTGCGAAATGTCGCCCACCATGAGGCCGTTCCAGCCGTCCTTCTCGCGCGCATCGTCGGCGAGACGCTCGAGGAGCGAGATGAGCTTCGGATGGCCCCAATTGCGGTTGCGCGACAGGCGCATGACCTGCCAGGCCGGGCCGTTCACCGGCAAAGCCTCGGCGCCGGCGAGACAGCCCTTGGCATAGGTGCCGATGGCGCGCGACGCCAGATTGGCCGGCGTCTTCTGGGCGCCGAAGAGCTTCTTGGCCGGGATCTCGTTGATGGCGTTGTTGGCGATGGCCGCCAGGGTCGCTGAATCGGCGCTCTGGGCCTGGGCCTGCGAGAGCGGAGCGAGCGCTAGAAAGAGAAGAGCGGCCAGTCTCAGCACAGGGTCACTTCTTTCTGAATGAATCGAGGGAAACGACGCGGCCTTTTTCCGTCGGCTCCGTAGGCGTCGCGGCGGGTTCGGCAGCGGCAAGAGCCGGTTCAGGCGCGGGCTTGACCGGGGTTTCGGTTTCCTTCGGCGCAGCTTCCAACTTCACCGTCTCGAATTGCAGGCCGAACTGGACATAGGGATCTAGGAAACCCTTGATGGCATTGAAGGGGACCGCAAGTTTCTCCGGAATATTGTCGAAAGAAAGCTCGACCTCGAATTCATCGTCGCGCACCTGCAGGTTCCAGTACTGGTGTTGCAGCACGATGGTCATTTCGCGCGGGTATTTCTGGTCGAGCCGTTCGGAGAGGCGCACGCCCGGATAACGGGTGTCGAAGGCGATATAGAAATGATGCTCGCCGGGCAGGCCGCTCTTCATGACCTTGCGTAGAGACGCGCGGACGACCCCTCGTAGCGCTTCCTGCGCCAAGAGGTCGTAGCGCATCAGATCTTCAGCCATAGTCCAGTCCCCGAGGCAAATCGATTCATCGCTATCATATACTCGCCCGGGCCGGGTGAAGTCATTAAATTGAAGGGGAGAAGTGCAGGCTTCTGTTGCCAGGTGCCTGCGAACCCCGCCTTAACCGGCTAAGGCCAAGGACTTTGATTTCGGCTTACGCGCTGCATTAAGCAGCGAGAGCGGCCGGAGCATAGTTGTCATTGGCAACTATAATAGTGGCCCGTTACGTCGGAGCCAACTCGAGCAAAAGCTCACCCTTTACGCCCTCGTCGATCCTATTTCGCCCCCATCAGGGGCCGCAGGTTTCTGCGGTCCATGGTGGAGGCGCCGGGTACCGCCCCCGGGTCCGATGGGTTTATTACGATGGCCATTTATCGCCATAGCCGCCCTTGCGGGTGGCAGACCCAATATAGGCGTCCCCACGCCTAATGAAAAGGAGGAAGGTGTTGCGCTCGGGTAAGACCTTTTTCCCCGATCGCCACCGCAAAAACGCCATGAATTGGAACCCAACTTGCCAAGCCGTGCCGGCGGCGCGGCGTTAACCTTTGTAGACACGGGGACAAAAGATGAGCTCTGACTACGCTGCGGACATCCGCAAATATACCGCCCAGGTCAATGACAAGGCGGTCGACTCCATCGTGAAATTCTGCGGAATCGCCCTCAAAGGCGCCGATTCCCAATGGGTTTCGATGAGCGACAATGCCGAGGTCCAGCGCGTGGTGAACGGCTTCTGCGCCAAGAAGCTCGGCCTCGACGCCGCCACCGCGGAAGCGGCGGTCAAGGCGGTCGGCGAGAAGATGAAGGCCGACCGGACCAAGCACCGGGTCACGGTCTATTATCTGGTGGCCGAGCAGACCGGTACTCTCGGCAAGCTCGCCTGATTTCCTTTTCATTGAGGTGGAGGGGCGGAATCGGCTAGATTCGCTCCATGCAGCAATATCTCGACCTCATGCGCCATGTGCGCGACCACGGCGCGCGCAAGACCGACCGCACGGGCACCGGCACCTTGTCGGTGCTCGGCCACCAGATGCGCTTCGACCTGGCGCATGGCTTTCCGGTGCTCACCACGAAGAAGCTGCATCTGCGCTCGATCATCCATGAGCTGCTGTGGTTCCTGCGCGGCGACACCAACATCAAATATCTGCAGGACAACGGCGTCAGCATCTGGGACGAATGGGCCGACAAGGACGGCAATCTGGGGCCTGTCTATGGCGCGCAATGGCGGTCCTGGCCGGCGCGCGACGGTTCGACCATCGACCAGATCGCCGATGTCATCACCCGCATCCGCAAGAGCCCGGATTCGCGCCGCCTCATCGTGACGGCGTGGAATCCGGCCGATGTCGACAAGATGGCGCTGCCGCCCTGTCACTGCCTGTTCCAGTTCTATGTCGCCAATGGCCGGCTGTCCTGCCAGCTCTATCAGCGCTCCGCCGACATCTTCATCGGCGTGCCGTTCAACATCGCGTCCTATGCGCTGCTCACCCACATGGTGGCGCATGTCACCGGCCTCAAGGCCGGCGAATTCGTACACACGCTGGGCGATGCGCATCTCTATCTCAACCATCTCGACCAGGCCAATGAGCAACTGACGCGGACACCGTTGCCGTTGCCACGCCTCATCATCAAGCGCGACGTGAAGACGATCGACGATTTCCGCTTTGAGGATTTCGAGATCGTCGGCTACCAGTCGCATCCGCATATCGCCGCTCCGGTCGCGGTCTAAGCCGCAATGAACTGGATCGGGGGGGATATCCAGGCAGGACTGAACCGTGCGCTCTATCGCCCGTTCAATCCTTCCGGTCTCTGGCCGGCGGTGGGTATTTTCATCGGTCTCTTCATCCTCAATCAGATCATATTGGTGCCGGCTTTCGGCGTCGGGATCGTCATGCTGACATCCGGCATGATCGCGGATGAGAGCGGATGGCTGCGTGCCCTGTTGCTGGCCATCCTGCCGGCGAGCCTCGTCACCGCCTGGATCGGCTGGATACTGGCACGCCAGCGCGGCGCCGATGCGCGCGATGTACTGGCGCTCAGGCTGCCCGATCTCGGTGTCGTCGGCTGGATCCTGGTCGCCGGCGGTTTTTTCTTCGTCATCAATATGGTGTTCCTGCTGATCGCGATGGTGTTCGGCCTCGATCTCCAATCGTCCGGGATGGTCGAGCAGGGGACGATGCAGTTCGGACATGATCCGTTGTTCTTCCTCATCGCCGGCGGGCTCGTCATCGGCGCGCCATTGGCGGAGGAAATCATCTTCCGTGGACAGATCTTTGGCGCGCTTGCGCAGACCCCTCTGGGCTTAAGCGGCGCCGCGCTCGTCACCTCGGCTCTGTGGGCGGGGATACATTGGCCCACCCAGCCACTTTATGTCGTCGGCCTCCTGTTTCTCATGGGACTGGTTCTGTGCTGGCTTCTGGTGCGCTTCGGCAGCTTGTGGGTGACGATCGCCTGCCACGCCGCATGGAATAGCTTGGCGGTGCTGGCGCTGTATTCGGCGGCTCCGCAATGACGATAGAAGTTCGTTCCATCAAATCCGGTGAGGGGCCGGCACTTCTGGCGATGACGCGCGCCTTGGCGGAATCGCATGGTTTCCTCGACAAATATACGGCGACGGCGGAGGATCTCGAGCGCGCGCTCTTCGCGCCCGATCCGATCGTCGGCTGCCTGCTCGCCTTCTGCGACGGTGAGCCGGCGGGCTGCGCCTTCTGGCATCGGAGCTTCACCACCGCCCGCGGGTGCGAGGTCATGTATCTGGAAGATCTCTCGGTGCTTCCGGCCTATCAACGCCGCGGCATCGGCCTTGCACTGCTGCAGAGGCTCGCGGTCGAGGCGCGCGATCGCGGTTTTCCCAGCATCTATTGGCTCAGCATGGGCTGGAACGAAAAGGCGCAGGCGCTTTATGACAAGACCGGCGCCACCTGCGACGAGGGCATGCGCTTTTACCGTCTGGCGGACGCGGCGCTGATCCGGCTGGCGGAGGCAAACTCATGACCCATCCGAGGATCGCCTTCGTGGTGGCGGTGGCGCGCAATGGCGTCATCGGCGCCAAGGGCGATCTGCCCTGGCGCATTTCCTCCGATCTCAAACGCTTCAAGCAGATCACCATGGGCAAGCCGGTGATCATGGGACGCAAAACCTGGGAGAGCCTGCCGAAGCGGCCGCTGGCCGGCCGCGTCAATATCGTCATCACGCGCGATCATGCCTATGAGGCTCCCGGCGCGGTCGTGGTCGCGGGTGTCGAAGAGGCGTTGACGGCGGCGCGGCAAGGCAACGCCGATGAAATCTGCGTCATCGGCGGCAGTGAGATCTTCCGGCAAATCCTGCCCCTGGCGGACCGGCTCTATCTGACCGAGGTCGATCTCGCGCCCGAAGGCGATGCCGTGTTTCCACCGCTCGATTTCAGCCAGTGGACGGAGACGTCGCGGGAGGTGCATCCGCGCGCCGAAAACGATGATACGGGTTTCGTCCTGCGCGTGCTTGACCGGAAGGGCTAACCCCCGCATCATTGAATGATGGTTCAATATCCGACAAATCCCGACATCGTCGTCATCGGGGCGGGGGCCGCCGGCGTCGGCGCCGGACGCGCTCTGGCCAAGGCCGGCATTCCTTTCCTCATCATCGAAGCCAAGGATCGTATCGGCGGGCGCGCTTTCAGCGAAACGACAAGCCTCGGCCATTTGTGGGACCATGGCTGCCACTGGTTCCATTCGGCCGACAAGAATGTGCTGCGCGAGCTCGCCGAGGAGATCGGCCACAAATTCCTGAAGAAGCCGCGCGACGGGGTCATGAAGAGCTTCATGAACGGCGAATGGAAAGCCGACCCGGTGCGGGTGGACTATGTATGGGATATTCTGGGCGAGGTGGCCGAGGCCGGGCAGAAGGGCAAAGACGTCGCGGCGGCGAGCCTGCTCGATCCCAATCACCCGTGGCATCCAATGGCGCGGCACTGGCTCTCCCTCATGTATTCGGCCGAGCCCGAGGACATCTCGACGCGTGATGCCGGAAGTTACGACGATACCGGCGTCAATCTCGCAGTCGAGGACGGCTATGGCGCGCTCGTTGCCAGGCTCGCCGAAGAATTACCCATCGCAACCGAGGTCGCGGCGCGCAAAGTGACAGCGCGCGGGCAAAGCGTGGTTGTCGAGACGGATCAGGGCACGATCACCGCGAAGGCCGCCATTGTCGCGGTGCCGGCGCGTATGCTGGAAACGAGTAAGCTCATCATCGCGGACATGCCGGACGACATCGCCCAAGCGTTCGAACATGTGCCGATGGGCTACTACGAGAAGATCGCCTTCGCTTTTGACGGAAAAGTGTTCGAGGGCTTCGATGTGCCCTATGCCGATATCTTCGATCCAGTGGCGCCAACCACGCATCCGCTCAATTTCGAGCTGCATCCTTTCGGGCGGCCGATCGCCGTCACCCATATCGGCGGCCGCTTCGCCCGCGACATGGAGCGGGAGGGCGAGGCGGGAATGATCGATTTCGCGCTGTCGGCGCTGGTGCGGGCCTTCGGCTCCGACTTGAGAAAAAGAATCAGGAAAGCGACCGCAACCCATTGGTCTTCCGACATTTTCATCAATGGCGCCTATTCTTGCGCCAAGCCCGGCCATGGACTTTCGCGGCGCGCCTTTGCCAATCCGATTGCCGAGCGTATCTTCCTCGCCGGCGAACATGCGCATCCCACATTCTTTGCAACCGCGCATGGCGCCTTCGAAACCGGGCTCGCTGCCGCCGCGAAAGCGTTAACGGCCGCCGGACATGGCGCTGCGGGGTACAAACAGGCGGTTTCGGCCTGAATTGCAAGTTGGACTTCCGTCCTCCAAATTCCTATATGAGCGCGACGCATAACGATAAGGGTAAGATTCAATGCCGTGGAACAAGGATGGCGGTGGCGGAGGCAATAAAGGCCCCTGGGGGCAAGGCCCCTGGGGACAGGGACCGGGAGGTCCCTCCGGCGGCAATCGCGGCCCCACCCCACCCGATCTCGACGAACTGATCCGCAAGGGCCAGGACAGCCTCAAGAACATCCTGCCCGGCGGCGCCGGCGGACGCAGCACCTGGGTGATCTTCATCCTCGCCTTGCTGGCGCTCATCGCCTTCAACAGCGTCTATCAGGTTCAGGCGGATGAACGCGGCGTCGTGCTCCGGCTCGGCAGCTATACCCGCACCGTCAATCCGGGTCTGCATTTCGCCATCTGGCCGGTAGAGACGCTCGAAACGGTCCAGGTCGAATCGGAACGGCAGACCTCCATCGGCGCCGTCGCCAATGAGGGCCTGATGCTGGCGGGCGATCAGAACCTGGTCGATATCCGCTTTACCGTGCTGTGGAAGATCAAGAATCCGGAAGAATATCTCTTCAATGTGAGCGACCAGGAAAAGCTGGTCCGCGTGGTGGCCGAAAGCGCCATGCGCGAGATCGTCGGCCGCACGCCCGCCGAAGAGGTGCGCACCACCGGCCGTCTGGTGGCCCAGGACCAGGTCATGGGCATCAGCCAGACGACACTCGACAGCTATGCGGCCGGCATTCTCATCACCGGCCTCAAGCTCGAAAAGGCCGACCCGCCGGCGGAAGTGCTCGATGCGTTCGAAGAAGTGCAGCGCGCCGAACAGGATCTCGCCCGCTCGATCAACGAAGCCGACCAATATGCCAATCAGCGCCGTCGCCTGGTCGAAGGCGAGGCCGCCAAGCTGATCGAGGACGCCAAAGGCTATAAGGCCCGCGTGACGCTCGAGGCAGCAGGTGAAGCGCAGCGCTTCCTTAGCGTCTATGAAGAGTATGCCAAGGCGAAAGATGTGACGCGCAAGCGCATGTTCCTCGAAACGATGGAAGGCATCCTCTCCAAATCGAACAAGGTGATCATCGAAGGCGACGGGCAAGGGGTGGTTCCCTATCTGCCGCTGCCCGAACTGCAGAAACGTCAGAACAACACGACGACGCCGGCGCAAGGAGCCAATCAATGAACTTCTTCAAATCCTTTGGCGTCATCATCCTCGTCGTTCTGGGACTGATCGTCTGGTCGTCGACCTTCATCGTCGATGAACGCAAGAAGGCGCTGGTGCTGCGCTTCGGCGAGATCAACCGCATCGTCGAGAAGCCGGGTCTCTATTTCAAGATCCCGGTCGCCGACGAAGTCGTGCCGATCGAAGACCGCATGATCCTGTGGACGAGTGACAATATGAGCGTCCAGGTGGTGGACGGCCGACGCTATCTCGTCGATGCCGTCACCATGGCGCGCATCGTCAATGCGCAGCGCTTCCGCGAAACCGTGTCGGCTGACCTGACGCGCGCCTGGGACCGCATTCGTACCCGCCTCGACGCGGCGTTGCGCCAGACCTACGGCAAGCGCACCTTCGACGCGGCGCTGTCCAAGGACCGCGCCGTGATGATGCGCGAGATCCGCGATCAGGTTCGCGCCGAAGCGCTCAATAACGGCATCGAGATCGTCGATGTCCGCATCGTGCGCACCGACCTCATGGATGAAGTGTTGAAGAACACCTATGAGCGGATGAGCTCGGAACGCATCGCCGAGGCCAAGGATCTGCGCGGCCGCGGCGAAGCGCGCAAGATCGAGATCATGGCCCAGGCCGACCGCGCCTATACGGAAAAGCTGGCCGACTCCCAGCGCCAGTCGGAGGTCATCCGCGGCGAAGGCGAAGGCGAGCGCAATCGCATCTTCGCCGATGCCTTCCAGAAGGACCCCGAATTCTTCGACTTCTATCGGTCGATGCAGGCCTATACCAACAGCCTGTCGGACTCGGGCACCACCATGGTGCTGAAGCCCGATTCGGATTTCTTCAAATATCTGGGCATGGACAAGGCCAAGCCTGCCACGCCCTGACGCTCGCAAGCCATGAGCGACTTCATCACGGCCCTCGGTCTCGTCTTCGTGATCGAGGGCCTTCTTTATGCCTTTGTTCCGGGCCATCTGAAGGCGGTGATCGCGCTGATGCAGAACACCTCCGATGACGCCTTGAGACTGGGCGGGCTCATCGCCGCAGCCTTCGGCGTCGCGCTGGTGTGGCTGGCCAAGTCGGTTCTCGGATCATGAAATCGTGATCCATGGGCGCTTGCGGGCATCAAGCGTTGGACGCTTACTCACCTGATGATGTGATGACGGAGATCTAGGGTTATGAATGGAACAGTGAAGAAGGTTCTGGCCGCCGCGGTGGCCGCACCTCTGGCTTTCGCTGCCTTTGACGGCTTCGTGCCGCGGCTGCCGGCGCAAGCCCAGCAAATTCAACAGCTTCCGACCGTCGCCGATCTCGCCGAGAAACTCTCGCCGGCGGTCGTCTCGATCGCCACGACACAGAAGGTGGCGGGTGGCGTGCAGCTGCAGATTCCCGAGCTGCCGCCCGATGTTCCCTTCCGCGACATGTTCGAGGATTTCTTCAAGCGCCAGCGTCCGGGCGGGCGCCCCGAGCCGCGCACCGTCAATTCGCAAGGCTCCGGCTTCGTTATCGATGCCTCCGGCCTCATCGTCACCAACAACCATGTGATCGAGCAGTCGGAAGAGATCAGCGTCGTCCTCAATGACGGCACCAACCTCAAGGCGGAACTCGTTGGGCGCGACGCCAAGACCGATATCGCCGTCCTCCGGGTCAAGCCGGACAAGCCGCTGACCGCGGTGAGCTTCGGGGATTCCGACACGCTTCGGGTCGGCGACTGGGTGCTCGCCATCGGCAATCCCTTCGGCCTCGGCGGCTCGGTGTCGCTGGGCATCGTCTCGGCGCGCAACCGCGACATCAATGCCGGTCCCTATGACGACTTCATCCAGACGGATGCGGCCATCAACAAGGGCAATTCCGGCGGCCCGCTGTTCAATCTCAATGGTGATGTCGTCGGCGTGAACACGGCCATCTATTCGCCGTCGGGCGGTTCGGTCGGCATCGGCTTCTCGGTTCCCGCCGCCACCGTCAAAGGCGTCGTCGATCAGCTCGTCAAATACGGCGAGACACGGCGCGGCTGGCTCGGCGTGCGCATCCAGTCGCTCACCGACGACCTGGCTGAAGGCCTCGATCTCGGCAAGGCGCAAGGTGCTCTCATCGCGGAAGTGACGCCCACCGGGCCTGCCGAAAAGGCCGGCCTCAAGCCGCGCGACGTGATCACCGAATTCGACGGCAAGCCGATCCGCGAGATGAAGGACCTGCCGCGCGTCGTCGCCGACACGCCGATCGGCAAGAAGGTCGCCGTCAAGGTGATGCGCGAAGGCAAGATCGTCGAGCTCTCGGCCGAGGTCGGCCGCCTCGAGGATGGTGAAAAGCTCGTCGCCGCCGCGCCGGAAGCGGCCGTGTCGGCCGACACTGCGGACGCGCTCGGCATGAAGCTCTCGATCATCACCGACGAGCAGCGTCAGCGTTTCAAGATCGACGAGGGCCTCGAAGGCGCCATCGTCACCGACGTCGATCCCAACGGGCCGGCGGCGGAGAAGCGCATCGAGCCGGGTGACGTCATCACCGAAGCCGGCCAGAAGCCGGTCAAGACGCCGGGCGATGTGACGGCGCGCGTCAAGGACGCCGAAGGCGCGTCGAAGAAGTCGGTGCTGCTCTTCATCGCCAAGGGCGGCAAGCAGAGCGAGATGCGCTTCATCGCGGTCAGGATCAAGAAAGACTGATCCGCGTTTCAGGATAAAAAGAAAGAGCGCCAACCGGCGCTCTTTTTGTTTGTGCTGTGAAGAGGAGAGGGAGCCTCAGCTCGTGCCCTTCAGGCGGGCGTTGCAGAGGCTGTAATAACCGCCACCCTTCTGTATCCATTTGAGGCCGCCCAGCGCGTTGTTCTCCTTGTTCGCATAATACTGTTGCAGGCAGGTATGCATGCGGGCCTTGCCCTCCGACTCGTTCGAATATTTGGAGGAAATGGCGCGCGGGAACTTGACGCTCTTGGGAGCCGCGATCGAGGGAGTCTCGGGCTCGTCGGTATATTGCGCTTCGCTCTCGGCCGGCACCGTTTCGTCATCGGCGGCATCGGCGCTGCACTTAGCCTTGCGGAAGTCGTTCCACTTCAGACCGCCGAGTGAACCCGACTCCTTGGCCGACTGATATTTGACGCTGCATTCCTTCATCGATAGGCCGCCGCCCGAGCTAGTCGAGGCCTTGGTGACCTTGGGCGCCTCGAATTCGGCAGACGCGCCAGGGCCACATTCGGCCTTGCGGTAGTCGTTCCACTTCATGCCCTTGAGCGCGTCGGCCGCCTTGGCCGCCTGATATTTCGCGCTGCATTGCTTCATCGAGAGGCCGCCGGCCACGTCTTCGTCATCGGTCGCGGCAGAGGCCTTCTTGGTCTTCGTCTTGCTCGTGGTCTTCTCGACCTCGGCGGAGGCGCCGGGGCCGCATTCGGCTTTGCGGAAGTCGTTCCACTTCATGTCGCCGAGCGTGCCGGCTTCCTTGGCCGCCTGATATTTGGTGCTGCACTGCTTGGAGGTGAGGCCCTTGGCTTCGTCGTTCTCGGAAGCCGCGGCTTTCTTGGTCTTCGTCTTGGCCGTGTCGACCTCGGCGGAAGCACCGGGGCCGCATTCGGCCTTGCGGAAGTCGTTCCACTTCGTGTCGCCAAGCGTGCCGGCTTCCTTGGCCGCCTGGTATTTGGTGCTGCACTGCTTGGAGGTCAGGCCCTTGGCCGCGTCATCCTCGGACGCCGCCGCCTTCTTGGTCTTCGTCTTGGCCTTCTCGATCTCGGCGGAAGCGCCGGGGCCGCATTCGGCCTTGCGGAAGTCGTTCCACTTCATGTCGCCGAGCGTGCCGGCTTCCTTGGCCGCCTGATATTTGGCGCTGCATTGCTTGGAGGTCAGGCCCTTGGCCGCGTCATCCTCGGAGGCTGCCGCCTTCTTGGTCTTCGTCTTGGTGGTTGCCGCGGCATCGTCATCGGTTGCCGCCGCATCGTCGGCGCACTGCGCCTTGCGGAACTCGTTCCAGTTCAGGCCCTTGAGCGTGCCGGCCTCCTTGGCCGCCTGGTATTTCACGCTGCATTCCTTGCTGGAGAGGGCGCTTGCGGGTGTGACCGCGAAACCAACCGCCGCCAGGGCGAACCCTGCCAGGGCTGTCAGACGAATCATATTCATTGAGGCCTCCATGGGTGCCTGCGCACCGGTACCGCACTCTAACAAAAACGTGATGACGAAAGAAGCGCGCCTGTTTGGGGCGTATTTGTGGCCGGTCAGGCGGCCGCAAAATCCTTAACGGAGTAGCCCTGGAGATACAAAAGGGCGGTCAGGTCGCCGTGGTTGATGCGCACCGCGGCCTGCTCCTGGACCTTGGGCTTGGCATGCAGCGCCACCCCGAGGCCAGCCTTGCGCAGCATCGGGATATCGTTGGCGCCGTCGCCCACCGCGAGCGCATCCGCAACGGTGATGCCGAGCCGCGCGGTGATCTCGTCGAGTGCCTGGACCTTGGCATCCTGGCCGAGGATCGGCTCGCCGACGCCGCCGGTGAGGCGGCCCTCTGAGATGAGGAGCTCATTGGCGCGGTCCTCATCGAAGCCCAATTTTTGCGCAACGTAAGAAGTGAACTGGACGAAGCCGCCGGAGACGAGGGCGGCATAGGCGCCATGGGCCTTCATGGTGGCGATCAGCGTCCGGCCGCCCGGCGTGAAGGTGATCCGCTCTTTCAGTACTTTGGCGATGGCACCTTCCGGCAGGCCCTTCATCAGTTGGAGGCGCGCCTTCAGTGCCGCTTCGAAATCGAGTTCGCCCCGCATGGCGCTGGCGGTTATCTCCTTGATGCGCTCGCCGACACCCGCCAGCGCGCCCAATTCGTCGATGCATTCCTGGCCGATCATGGTCGAATCCATGTCGGCGATCAGCAGCCGCTTGCGCCGGTTCGCTGCGGGCGCAAGGGCGACATCGATGGGCAAATTCTGCACCAGCCGTTGGATCTCGGGGGTGAGACCCGAAAGGGTTGCAGCGTTCACCGGCGCCTGCAGCGCTTCGTTTTCGCACAGCCAGTGGGGTTGCGTCGTTGTCAGCTCGCCGAGCGTCTTGGCCACCGTCTCGCCGATTGCGCGCGAGCCCGGGGCTGCTATGAGAATGACAACGGAGTCCATCCAGCCATGTCCTTGGAAAAACGAGCGGTGCTTATCGCAGGACCGACTGCCAGCGGCAAGTCGGCATTGGCGATCGCGCTCGCGCATGAGAAGGGCGGCGTCATCGTCAATGCCGATGCTATGCAGGTCTATCGCGAGTTGCGCATCCTGACCGCCAGGCCCAGCGAAGAGGACGAGGCGCAGGTGCCGCACCGGCTCTACGGACATGTGTCGGGAGCGAGCGCCTATTCGGTGGCGCGCTGGCTCGCCGACGCGACGGCCGAGCTCGAGGCGGTGTGGCGATCAGGGCGCGTCCCTGTCATCACTGGCGGTACCGGGCTCTATTTCAAGGCGCTGGAGCAGGGGCTCGCCGATATCCCGCTGATCCCGCCGGACATCACGCAGAAATGGCGGGACGCCAAGGGCGATCTCCATGCTGAGCTCGCCAAGCGCGACGAGGGGGCGGCGGCGCGGCTTAACCCTAATGACCGGCAGCGGATCATCCGGGCGCTCGAGGTCTTCGAGGGCACCGGCAAACCGCTCAACCACTGGCAGCGGGTGGCCCAGGGCCAGGCCGTGTTGGCGGGTGTCGCGGTCGAGCGGATATTCCTCAATCCGGACCGGAAAGTTCTCCACGCCAGAGCCGATGAGCGTTTCGCCCGCATGGTGAAAGAGGGGGCGGTCGAGGAGGTCAAGGCGCTGCTGGCGCTGGGGCTCGACCCCAATATACCGGTCATGAAGGCCATCGGCGTCAAGCAATTGGCAGCCTGGCTGTCGGGCTGGCGCGGACTGGAGGACGCCATTGCGGCCGGCCAGACGGCCACCCGCCAGTACATAAAACGCCAGCTGACCTGGTGGCGCCACCAGATGCCAGGCTGGGAAGAGCGACGCGCTTGACCTTTGCCGCGAGGGCCACTACAAGGCTCGCCATGAACCAATCTCTCGTTCTTATCGTAGGAATGCGCGTCGCCGGGGCAGCCTAAGCTGCCACGATACTGGCTGACGCGCAAAAGGCTCCCTCGGGGGCCTTTTTTATTGCCCGCGATGGAACGGAAGCACGAGGATAAAGAGGAAGGAAGAGGACGATGGCTGGCCGA
Source organism: Rhizobiales bacterium Y(2018) (assembly GCA_005502925.1). GTDB lineage: Bacteria > Pseudomonadota > Alphaproteobacteria > Rhizobiales > Aestuariivirgaceae > Taklimakanibacter. The sequence continues at coordinate 174,612 of SCPD01000012.1, forward strand.
AGCGATGAGCAAATGACAGGCGCCGAGATCATTTTGAAGGCGCTGGCGGATCAAGGGGTCGAACATATATTCGGCTATCCGGGGGGCGCCGTCCTCCCGATCTATGACGAGATTTTCCAGCAGGAGAAGGTGAAGCACATATTGGTGCGCCACGAGCAGGGCGCCACCCATGCGGCGGAAGGTTATGCCCGTTCCACCGGCAAGCCCGGCGTCGTCCTCGTCACCTCCGGCCCCGGCGCCACCAATGCGGTCACCGGTCTCACCGATGCGCTCATGGATTCGATCCCGATGGTCTGCATCACCGGTCAGGTGCCGACCCATCTCATCGGCAATGACGCCTTCCAGGAATGCGACACGGTCGGCATTACGAGGCCCTGCACCAAACACAATTATCTGGTGAAGAACGTCAACGACCTGGCGCGCATTCTGCACGAGGCCTTCTATGTCGCGACCAATGGCCGTCCGGGCCCGGTCGTCGTCGACGTGCCGAAAGACGTCCAGTTCGCCAAGGGCACCTATGTCGGTCCCGGGAATATCCAGCACAAGACCTATCGCCCGAAGGTGAAGCCCGACCAGAACGCGGTGCGCGCCGCGATCGACTTGATCGCCAGCGCCAAGCGGCCGATCTTCTATACCGGCGGCGGCGTCATCAATTCGGGCCCGGCGGCCTCGAAGCTGTTGCGCGAATTCGTCAAGATAACCGGCTTCCCGGTCACCTCGACCTTGATGGGCCTCGGCGCTTTCCCGGCCTCCGACAAGCACTGGCTCGGCATGCTCGGCATGCACGGCACCTACGAAGCCAATATGGCCATGCATGGCTGCGACGTGATGATCAATATCGGGGCGCGCTTCGATGACCGCATCACCGGCCGCGTCGATGCCTTCTCACCCCATTCGCGCAAGATCCATGTCGATATCGATCCCTCGTCGGTCAACAAGAATGTCCGCGTCGATCTGCCCGTCATCGGCGACTGCGCCCATGTGCTGGAAGATTTCATCCGCGTGTGGAAGGCCCGGCAGCATCAGGTCGACAAGCCGGCGCTGGCCCAGTGGTGGAAACAGATCGATCAGTGGCGTTCGCGCGACAGCCTCAAATACAAGGCGCGCAAGGATGTCATCATGCCGCAATATGCGATCGAGCGGCTCTATGTGCTGACCCGTGACAAGGATGTCTATATCACCACCGAGGTCGGCCAGCATCAGATGTGGGCGGCGCAGTTCTTCAAGTTCGAGGAGCCGAACCGCTGGATGACCTCGGGCGGCCTCGGCACGATGGGTTATGGCCTTCCCGCCACGATTGGCGTGCAGATGGCGCATCCGAAGAGCCTCGTCATCGACATCGCCGGCGATGCCTCGGTGCTGATGACGATGCAGGAGATTTCAACTGCGGTGCAGTACCGCCTGCCGGTCAAGATCTTCATTCTCAACAACCAGTATATGGGCATGGTGCGCCAGTGGCAGCAGCTGCTGCATGGCAACCGCCTGTCGGAAAGCTATTCGGAAGCTTTGCCGGATTTCGTCAAGCTGGCGGAAGCCTATGGCGCGGTCGGCATGCGGGCCGAGAAGCCGTCCGAGCTCGATAGCGCGATCAAGGCGATGATCGAGGTCGACCGGCCGGTGATCTTCGACTGCCGCGTCGCGAGCCTCGCCAATTGTTTCCCGATGATACCCTCGGGTAAGGCGCATAACGAGATGCTGCTCGGCGAAGATGTGCCCGACGATGAGATCGAAAAGGCGATCGGCGCCGAAGGCAAGGTCCTGGTCTGAGGAGAATGAACATGAACATGCAAGCTCAACCGGCCTCGGCCTACTTCCTCGATGATCGCAAGCGCGCGGTCGAAACACATACGCTGTGCGTCGTGGTCGACAACGAGCCGGGCGTCCTCGCCCGCGTCATCGGCCTGTTCTCGGGCCGCGGCTACAATATCGACTCGCTCACTGTTTCCGAGACCGAGCATGATGCGCATGTCTCGCGCATCACCATCGTGACCTCGGGCACCAGCAATGTGATCGAGCAGATCAAGGCGCAGCTCGAGCGCATGGTGCCGGTGCACTCGGTCGCCGACCTCACCGTGCAGGGCAACGCCATCGAGCGCGAATTGGCGCTCATCAAGGTGGCGGGCAAGGGCGAGAAGCGCATGGAAGCGCTCCGGCTCGCCGATGCCTTCCGCGCCCATGTGATCGATGCGACGACGGAAAGCTTCGTTTTCGAGCTTACCGGCAAGACCAGCAAGGTCGATCAGTTCATTTCGCTGATGCAGCCCTTGGGCCTCGTCGAAGTGTCGCGCACCGGCATTGCCGCCATTTCGCGTGGCCACGAGGCCATGAAGATCTGACGAATAGGGCCGCAAGAGCGGGTGCTCTTGCGGCCCTTTTGCCTCACCTCATTTGAGGATGTTGGTCCAGACCTTGTCGATCAGCTTCTGGGATGGGGCATCGCAGGCCCAGGAGAAGACGATCTTGACGTCGGCCGGCGCGTTGATCTCGGGGGCCGTGCGCATCTCCTCATTGAGACCTTTTTCCATGCCCTTGATGCCGGCGGCATAGCCGGTGAAGTTCGCCTGCAGCGCCATGTTTTCCGGCGCCATCATGAAATTGATGAATTTCTTGGCGTTCTCGACATTGCCGGCGGTGGCCGGGATCATCATGTTGTCCATCCAGCCGATGACGCCTTCCTTCGGATAGGCATAGGTGACAACCTTGGCCGATTTCGCGCCCTCGGTGCGGCCCTTGAGGGCGTAACCGTTCCACTGCGTGCTGATCACGCTGTCGCCGTTGATCAGGCGATCATTCATGCCTTCCGAGCTGTAGGTGTTGACGGCGGGTTTCTGCGCGAGCAGCAGGTCCTGGACCTTCTGCATCTGGGCGGGATCGGGGTTGCAGAATTTCTGGCCGAGATAGAGATGCGCCAGATTGACGACTTCCTCCGGTGTCTTGAAGACGCTCACGCGGCCCGCCGCCTTGTCGCCCGGCGTGAAGAACTCACCCAGTGATTCTAGCTTCTTGCCATAGAGGTCCTCGCGATAGGCGACCGAGGTGGTGCCCCAGTGGAAGGGCGCGGTGTATTCCTGGCTCTTGTCCCAGTCGGGATTCTTCCAGCGGTCCTCGACATTGGCGAAGTTGGGCATGGCTTTCGCGTCGTATTTCTGGACCAGCTTCTCATCGATCAGGATGGGCACGAAATTATGCGAGGGGATGATGACGTCATAGCCGGTGGCGCCGGCCTTCAGCTTGGCGAGCAGGGTCTCGTTCGAGTCATAGGTGTCGATGGTGACCTTGATCCCGGTTTCGGCCTCGAATTTCTTGATCGCTTCGGGCGAGGTATAGTCCGTCCAGTTGTAGAGAAAGAGCTTCTCCTCCGACCAGGCAGTAGTCGGTGAAAGGGCCAGCAGGCCCGCGACCGCGGATGCGACGAGCAATCTCATTGGTTTCCTCCTTCAATTATTTTCGTTTCTAGGCAGTGGCGGCAGCACGGTTGCGGGTGACGAGCCAGTAAAGCGTCACCAGCAGGACGGAAGCCAAAAGCAGCAGCGATGAAACGGCATTGACCTCGGGCGTCACGCCCTGTCGGATCATGCTGTAGATGTAGACGGGCAGAGTGGTTGAGCCGGCGCCCGCCACCATCATGGTGATGATGAAGTCGTCGAGCGAGATGACGAAGCTCAGCATGGCGCCGGCGAGGATGCCCGGCATCAGAATGGGCAGCGTGACATACCGGAATGTTGCCCAGTCGCTGCCATAGAGGTCGGCGGAAGCCTGCTCGAGCGTCGTGTCCATGCCTTCGAGGCGTGCGCGGATCGGCATGAAGGCGAAGGGGATACAAAAAGTGACATGGGCGATGATCACATTGCCGAGGCCGAGCGACAGGCCGGTGCCGGCGAAGACGATCAGCATGGCGACGGCAGTGACGATCTCGGGCACCATTAAAGGCAGCGAGATCATGGTGAGACTCGCGCCACGCCCGCGAAACGGTCCGCCGCGCGTCATCACCAGCGCGGCCAGCGTGGCGATTACCGTCGCGAGAGCGGTCGCGACCGTCGCCACGATCAGCGAATTGAGCGCGGCGCGCTGGATGTCGGCGTTGCCGAAGGCCTTGGCATACCAGTTGAGGCCGAAGCCCGACCAGACCATCACCAGCGAGCCGGAATTGAAGGAATAGAGGATGAGGATGATGATCGGCAGGTAGAGGAAGGCCATGAAGCCATAGGCCGTGGATCTGAGCCCTCTCACTTCGCCGACATTGCGGAACTCAGGCATGGGCGAGAGCTCCCGATTGGGCACCGGCGCGGCGGGCGGCCTGCGCATACCAGAGGAGGCAAAGGACGACGAAAGTGAGGAGGATCATCGCCACGGCGGCGCCGAAGGGCCAGTTGCGCGCGGTCGCGAACTGGAACTGCACCAGGCTGCCGAGCATCAGCTTCTTGCCGCCGCCAAGCAGGTCGGGCTGAATGAAGGCGCCGAGGCAGGGAATGAAGACGAGGATGGAGCCGGCGACGATGCCAGGCTTCGCTAGTGGGATGATCACCCGCCGGAAGGTCTCGAAGGTCGAGGAATAAAGATCGGCGGAGGCCTCGACGAGACGGAAGTCGAGCTTCTCGAGGCTCGCATAGATCGGCAGCACCATGATCGGGATGAAGGCGTAGATGAGGCCGATGACGATGGCGAAGTCGCTATACATGAGACCTAGCGTGTCGTCGGCGCCGAGGAGCCCCAGCCACCGGAAAGGCAGTTCGATCGTGCCATTGCGGCCGAGAATGATGATCCAGGCAAAAGTGCGCACCAGCTGGTTGGTCCAGAACGGAATGGTGATCAGATAGATCCAGATATTGCGGAGCCTCGCGGGCTGACGGGCGATGAAATAGGCGATCGGAAAGCCGACGATCAGGCATAGGATGGTGGCCAGAACCGCGAGGCCGAGCGAGCGCAGGATGATGATGAGATAACCCGACTGGAAAACGAGATTGTCGGCCAGGTCGCGCTCGAACAGGAACTGCACATAGGCTTCGGGTGAGAAACGCCAGACGACACCGCCAAAGGGATTGGCCTCGAGGAACGAATAGAGCGCCATGATGGCGACCGGCACCAGCATGAAGAGACCTATGACAACGAGGGCCGGCAGGAGGCCAAGAAGCCTGCGCAACGCCGGTGTTCTCGCTGACGCGATCATGCGACCAGCATCCGCAAGGCGTCGGCGCCGATGACGAGCGAGACGCGATCCCCGGTCTTGTAGGGTGTGCCGCCATCGTCCCGGTTGCGGCCGGCCACTATCAGGGGAGAGTCCTCGCCGATATCGACCTGATAGAAGATGGACTGGCCGAGATATTCCATTGTCTGGATCATGCCCGCCAAGCCGGCATCGCCAGGGGCTTCTATCCGCACTTTTTCCGGACGCAGGAACAAGGTCACCTTGTCACCGGGTTTGCCGCCCGGCGCCGCTGCGAGGGTGAAGGAGAGGCCGCGGACGGAACGACACTTGGCCATGCCGCCTGTGATGCCGTCGATCTGGGCCACGATAAAATTCGCGTCGCCGATGAAGGAGGCGACGAAGCGGTTGGCGGGATATTCGTAGATCTCTGTCGGTGTGCCGATCTGCTGGACCTCGCCCTCCGACATCACGGCGATGCGGTCGCTCATCGACAAGGCTTCTTCCTGGTCATGGGTGACGAAGACGAAGGTGATGCCGGTGGCGCGCTGAAGCTGCTTGAGCTCGGCGCGCATCGCCTGCCGGAGCTTCAGGTCGAGGGCGGAAAGCGGCTCATCGAGGAGGAGCACCTTGGGGTGAGGCGCCAAGGCGCGGGCAAGGGCGACGCGCTGCTGCTGGCCGCCCGACAATTGCGCCGGGCGGCGCTCGGCGAATTTCTCCATCTTGACCAGCTGGAGCATGCGGGCGACCGTTTCGGCGATCTCCTTGACCGGCCGGCCAAGGCGCTGCGGCCCATAGGCCACATTCTCGGCCACCGTCATATGCGGGAACAGCGCATAATGCTGGAAGACGGTGTTGACCGAGCGCCGGTTCGCCGGCAGCCCGGCGATGTTCTCGCCATAGAGCGACACGGCGCCTTCGCTGACCGCCTCGAAACCCGCGAGGATGCGTAAAAGTGTGGTCTTGCCGCAGCCTGACGGCCCAAGCAAGGTGAAGAACTCGTTGTCGCGAATGGCGAGCGATACGTCCTTCAGCGCCACGACAGCGGCCGGGCCGTGGCCGAAGCGCTTGACGACGCCCGCGACATCGATCGCCGTCTTGCGCTCCATCGTCGGGTCAGGGCTCATCGCCTCAGCAAAATCCCGCTGCCGGTGCAGCATCAGAGGAATCCATCCTTCTTGAGATCATCCATCGTGGCCTTGATGCTCTGGCGCAGGATCGCGCCGATCTCCTCGATCTGTTCGATTTCGAGAGTGAGCGGCGGCGACAGGATGTTGAGCTGGCCGAGTGGGCGCACGATGAGGCCGCGCTTCTGGCAGTTCTGGGCGATGCGCTTGCCGACATTCGCCTCCGCCGGCAGCAGCGCCTTGGTCTTCTTGTCGGCGACACTTTCGATGCACATCATGAAATGGCTGCCGCGCACCTCGCCGACCAGATCGAGGTCCTCGAGCTTGTGCAGCGTCTTCTCGAAAATCGGGCCGGTCTTGCGCACGCGCTCGCAGATCTTCTCGCGCTCGATGATCTCGATGTTCTTGAGACCGGCGGCGCAGGCGGCGGGATGGCAGCTATAGGTGAAGCCATGGAAGAAGGCGGCGCCCGGACGGCTGATGACCTCGAAGATCTCGTCCGAGACGATGGTGGCGGAAAGCGGCTGATAGCCGGACGATATGCCCTTCGCGCTGGCGATGATGTCCGGCTCGATGCCGAATTTGTCGAAGGACGCGAACATATGGCCAAGGCGGCCGAAAGCGGTAACGACCTCGTCGGAAATGTAGAAGATCCCGTATTTGCGGCAGAGGTCGAAGGTGCGCTTGTGATAACCCTCGGGCGGCACGATCACGCCACCGGCCCCCATGATCGGCTCGGCGATGAAGGCCGCGACATTGTCGGGGCCGAGCTTGAGGATCGCGTCCTCCATCTCCTGGACGAGGAAATCAAGGAAGCCTTCTTCGCTGACGCCTTCGGGACGGCGATAGCTGTGCGGGGCAGAGAGGTAGTGGACGAGATCGGTGGCGCCGTCCCAGCCCGCCTGATAGATCGGGCCGGTCAGCGCGATGGTGAGATGCGTGCTGCCGTGATAGGCGTTCTGGCGCGACAGGATCTTCTTGCGATAGGGCTTGCCGATCCGGTTGAAATAATGGTGGACGAGGCGCACGGCCGAGTCATTGGCCACCGATCCACCGGTGCCGAAAAAGACGTGGTTCAGCTTGCCGGGCGCCAGCTCGGCGAGCTTGGCGGCGAGCGCCGAAGCCGGCTTGTTGGTCAGGTTGTTGAAGGCGGAATAGAAGGGCAGCTCGCGCAGCTGCTTGACGATCGCCTCGATGATCTCCTCGCGGCCATAACCGACATTCACGCACCACAGGCCGCCGATGCCGTCATAGAAGCGGTTGCCCTCGGCATCCATGACATGGACGCCGTCGGAGCCCGCCATCACCGTGCAGCCTTCTTCCTTATTGGCGGCGAGGCTCGAAAAGGGATGGATGAGATGGGCCCGGTCCTGTTCCCAGGCTTCCTGAGCGGATTTCTCGAAATTGGTGGTCAAGGTCATTGCGGGCTTCACCTGATCGTTACGCCGTTCCCTGGCAGATGGACTGGCGATGAGGTCTAGGGCATGCTCTCCGGCGGCTTGAATCCCCCTTTTGGGGTAACGGAGCCGGGAGGAGGGTGCGGATGGGCAAGCTCGGGATCAGCGACGCGGGGGCGGCGGCCCTGGCGCTCGGCCAGATTGCCGGGGCATTGGGGACGCCCCGATTTCATCGCGGCATCCTCGATGTCGTGCGCGAGGTGTTTCCGAGCGACTTCGCTCAAGTCTATCAAATCGAACGTGACGGCCGGGCCGTGTGCATCGATCCGTGCGACACGCCGGAGATTCACTGCAAGTCCTATGTGCGCGAGTTCAGCCGCTACTGTCCGCTGTCGCGCCACTGGCAGAACACCGGCCGGCCCGGCATCGTGACCATGAATGAGGTGCGCGAGCGCGACTATGATTTCGGCAATTACTTCGCCGAGTTCTACGATCCGATCGGCCTTGTCGATGAGATCGGTGTTCTGTTGCCGTCACCGGGGCGGCGCACGGTGGCGCTGTTCATGGAAAGATCGATGCGCTTCTCGGACGAGGCGCCCGATGTGCTGCGCCGGCTCTATGCCGGCATCGCCAGGCTCCACCGCACCAACAATCAGCTGCTGTTCCGGGGCGCGGTGACACGCACGGCGCGCGGCTTCCAGCCCAATGCGGTGTGCATCTTCGACCGGGCCGGCGAAACCGTGTTCGCCAATCGCGAATGGCGCCAGGCCTGCCGGCGTGACAACGCGCTGGACGCCCAGACGAGAGCCGCCTTTGCAGAGGGCAGCCGCAGCCTCGATATCGATGGCGGAACGCTGTTCACCAGCCGGCTCGACGAATGGTTCCCGATTGCGCCCGGCGGGCGGCTCTGTGTGCTGAGCTATTCGAGCCTCAGGAGCAGCTTGCCGGCTTTGAAGGCCTCGTTCCTGGCGGGTTATGTCAGCAAGCGCGAGCACGAGATCATCTGCTCCATTCTTGAAGGCTATCCGACCAAGGCGATCGCCGAGCGCGTCGGCTGCGCGCCGCAGACCGTCAAGGCGCATAAGAAGCGGATCTATCGCAGGCTCGACATCACTACGGAGCGGGAAATATTCCTCATGTTCCTCGACCATCTGCAGGGCCGCAGCCCTGTGCTGGAAGAGATCGAGGAATGACTATTCCAAAAGTGGTCTGAGAAAATCGCCCAAAAGCGGACATTTTGGGCTGTCCACTCGGTTGATAACTTCACGGCTCTCTTCGATCAGCCGAGGTGTGACTTGTCTACCAAACTGTCCGTCAATGTGAATGCCATCGCCTTTCTCCGCAACCGGCGCAATCTGCCGTGGCCGAGCGTCGAAGGGCTGGGGCGGATCGCGCTGCAAGCGGGCGCCTATGGTCTCACCGTGCATCCACGGCCCGATGAGCGGCATATCCGCCGGAGCGATGTCGGCATCCTCAAGGACATGATCCGCAAGGAGTATCCGGGCCGCGAATTCAATATCGAGGGCAATCCCGACCCCGATTTCGTCAAGCTGGTCATGGCGGCCAAGCCGGATCAGGTGACACTGGTGCCCGACGATATCGGCCAGGCGACCTCCGACCATGGCTGGGACATCGCCACTCACAAAGGCTTCCTCACCGACGTCATCGGCAAGCTCAAGAGTCAAAGCATGCGCGTATCGATCTTCATCGACGCCGAGCCCGAGCTTGCTTTTCAGGCCAAGGAAGTGGGCGCCGACCGGGTCGAGATCTATACCGGACCTTATGGCGGCGCTTTCGAACCTTTGGCGCTGGAGCGGGAATTCCGGAAAGTCGTGGCGACCGGCAAGGCGGCCGAGAAGGCCGGCGTCGGCCTCAATGCCGGCCATGACCTGACCCGCGAAAATCTGCCGCGCCTGGTTGCGGCGCTGCCCAATTTGCGCGAAGTTTCGATCGGCCATGCCATCACGGCCGATGCGCTCGTCTTCGGCATGGCGGAAACCGTGCGGCTCTTCCGCATGGCCTGCGGCGATAAGATAAGCGAGGCAGCGTGACGGCAAGCTTGATCACCCTGGTGACGATCGGACTGGTTCAGCTTCTGGCGGTCATCAGCCCGGGGCCGAGCTTCCTCATCACGGCGCAGACTGCGGTGGCGCGCTCGCGCCTCGACGGCATCAAGATCGCCTTCGGTCTCGGCGCCGGCACCGTCGTGTGGGCGAGTGCTGCGCTGCTCGGCCTCAATGCGCTGTTCCGGCTGCATCACTGGCTGTTCGTCGGCATGAAGGTGGCGGGCGCCTTGTTCCTCTTGTGGATCGCCTTTCAGATCTTCCGGCATGCCAATTCCCCGATCGAGATGGGCGAGAGCAATGGCGAGGCCATGCGGCGCAATCCGTTCATGCGCGGCTTCCTCACCCAGATCTCCAACCCCAAGGTCGCCGTCTTTTTCGGCTCGATCTTCGTGGCCATGCTGCCGCAGGACGTGCCGACCTGGATGATGCTGGCGCTGCTCGCCATCGTCACCACCAACGAAGTCGTCTGGTATGTGCTCGTCGCTCTGTGCTTCGGCTCCGCGCCGGTGCGGCGGTTCTATATCGGCGCCAAGAAATGGATCGACCGGGTGACTGGCCTTTTCCTCGGCGCCTTGAGCCTTAGGATCCTGTGGCAGGCGCGCGACGCCGCCTGATCGCCCTGTGAAACCTCTCGACATCGCCATCGCCGGTTGTGGTGTGGCCGGGCTCGCTGCCGGTATGGCCCTGGCGCGGCAGGGCCATAAGATCCAGATCTTCGATCAATTCGAGGCGCCGCGGGCCTTGGGCTCGGGGCTGATGCTGCAGCCGGCCGGTCTCGACGTGCTCGACTGGCTGGGGCTCGGTGATGGCATGCGCCAGCTCGGCGCGCCGATCGACCGCCTGTTTGGCCGCGCGATCCCGTCCGGCCGTATCGTGCTCGATGTGCGTTATGCAGCGCTGGCGAATGGACGCAACGGGCTGGCGGTGCACCGCTCGGCGCTGTTCAATGTCCTCTTCGATGCGGTGAACGGCCTCAAGCTTCCGATCGAGACCGGCGCGCGGATCGCAAGACTCGAGCGCGCCCAGAACGGGCATCCGTTCCTGATCACGGAAGGGGGGCGGCGTTTCGGTCCCTTCGACCTCGTCATCGACGCCTTGGGCAGCCGCTCGCCTCTGATGGAAGAAGCCTCGGCGCCGGCGCGCCGCTGCGTCCTCACCTATGGGGCGCTGTGGACGACGCTTCCCTGGTCGGCGGCCAAGGCCTTCGACGGGCGTGCGCTGGAGCAGCGTTATGAAAAGGCCTCCGTCATGATCGGGGTGCTGCCGGTGGGCAAACGTTTCGCCGGTGATGAGCCGCAGACGACCTTCTTCTGGAGCCTCAAGGCGAAGGACTATCCGCGCTGGCAGGCCGAAGGGCTCGCGGCCTGGCGGGCCAGGGTGGCGGGGCTGTGGCCCGAAACCGAGCCGCTTCTGGCCGAAATCCGGGAGCCGGACCAGATGGTCCTCGCATCCTACGGCCATCACACGTTGCCCTTGCCCTATGGGCCGCGCATCGTTTTCATCGGCGACAGCGCCCATGCGACGAGCCCGCAGCTGGGGCAGGGCGCCAATATGGCGCTGCTGGATGTGAGGGCCCTGGCCGAGGCGCTTGCCCGTTCAGGCGAACTGGACGAGGCGCTGGGCCACTATGCCCGGGCGCGGCGGCTGCATATCCGGCTCTATCAGGCGCTCAGCGCCGTTTTTACCCCTTTCTACCAGTCGGACAGCACCCTCCTGCCGATGCTCAGGGACGGGCTGGTGGCGCCGGCGAGCCGGATTCCCCTGGTGGCCCGGGGGCTGGCCCGGATTGTGTCGGGGGACGTGGCCCTGGGACGGAACCATGAGTCTTTTGAATCGCTTGTGAAGCCGGGTTCGAGCGCCGTCTCAGGCTGACGGAGGGGCGGGTAGCCCCCCTCCGGAGGCATGCGGCCAATGCATCGAACAGGCTTGCCTTTGGGACACCGATCTCTATTGTGCGCCCGGATTTGCGGGCCTTTAGGCCCGTTCTCATTCACCAGCGAGGGAAGTCTCATGCGCGTTTATTATGACCGGGATGCCGATGTTAATCTGATCAAGGGCAAGAAGGTCGTCATCGTGGGTTATGGCAGCCAGGGCCGGGCTCATGCCCTGAATCTCAAGGATTCCGGCGCCAAGAACCTCGCCGTAGCGCTGCGCAAGGGTTCCGAGACCGCCAAGAAGGCGGAAGCCGATGGCCTTCAGGTAATGACGGTCGCCGAGGCCGCCAAATGGGCCGACCTGATGATGATGGCGACGCCGGACGAGCTCCAGGCCGACATCTGGAAGGACGAGATCGCCCCCCATATCCGTGACGGCGCCGCGATCGCCTTCGCCCATGGCCTCAACATCCATTTCAACCTGATCGAGCCCAAGAAGACGATCGACGTCCTCATGATCGCGCCGAAAGGCCCCGGCCACACGGTGCGCGGCGAATATCAGAAGGGCGGCGGCGTGCCCTGCCTCATCGCCATCCATCAGGATGCCTCGGGCAACGCCCATGACCTGTCGCTTTCCTATGCCTGCGCCATCGGCGGCGGCCGTTCCGGCATCATCGAGACGACCTTCAAGGAAGAGTGCGAGACCGATCTGTTCGGCGAGCAGGCAGTGCTCTGCGGCGGCTTGGTCGAATTGATCCGCGCCGGCTTCGAGACGCTGGTGGAAGCGGGCTATGCGCCGGAAATGGCCTATTTCGAATGCCTGCACGAAGTGAAGCTGATCGTCGACCTCATCTATGAAGGCGGCATCGCCAACATGAACTACTCGATCTCCAACACCGCCGAATGGGGCGAGTACCAGACCGGTCCGCGCATCATCACCGACGAGACCAAGCAGGAAATGCGCCGCGTGCTGAAGGACATCCAGACCGGCCGCTTCACCTCGGAGTGGATCCGCGAATGCAAGGCCGGCCAGCCGGGCTTCAAGGCGATCCGCCGCGTCAATGACGCGCATCCGATCGAGGAGGTCGGTGAAAAGCTCCGCGCGATGATGCCGTGGATCTCGAAGAACAAGCTGGTCGACAAGACCCGCAACTGATTGCGCGATCAAATCGCTCTGCAAGAAAAAGCCGCTGGAGTGATCCAGCGGCTTTTTTCACGCCGTATGGGAGAGGAAGCTTTCGAGGCTTTCCGGCTCCTGTCCGGTCAGTTTCCGAACATCATCGCTCACCTGATCCAGCTCGCCGGCCGCTGACGCTTCATGAAGGCTGACGATCGCTTCGATGACGAAGGGCGGCCACTGCAGCTGCTTGAAGATCGCGACAAGCGCATCACGCGGCAGCTCGGCCGCCGCGACCGGTTTGCCCCATTTCCGGCTCAGGATTTCGGCGATCTCCGCTGCGTCATAGGCACGAGGCCCGGTGATCTCGAAAGTCTCGCCGCCATTGGGAGAGGTTAGAAGCGCGGCCACGGCCGCCTTGGCGACATCGGCGCGGGTGACATAAGCGACCTTGCCCTTGCTGCCATAGACGGCGAAGGCGCTGGTTTCCTTGGCATGGGCGACAGTGCTCGCGATATTCTCGGCATATTGGTTGTCGCGCAGGAAGCGGTAAGCGAGACCGGATGCCTTGATATAGGCCTCGGTCTCGGCGTGTATCCTGGCGAAAGTGAAGAGGCTTTTCGCCGACGCGTTGGTGAAGCTCGTATAGGCGATGAGTTTGACGCCTGCGGCCTTGGCGGCATCGATGGCGGCTTTGTGCTGACGGATACGCTCGTCGACCGGCGCATCGCCCGAAATCAGCAGCAATCGGTCATGGCCGGTTAGCGCCGTACGCATCGTGTCCGGTGCCACGAAGTCGAAGCGGGCGGTCTTGAAACCCTGCTGCGTAAGGGAGACCAGCCCATCGGGATTGCGCGAGCCCAGGGTGACATCAGCCGCCGCCCCTTGTTGCGCAAGTTCGGCGGCGACCAATTGGCCGAGCTTGCCGGAAGCACCCGTGACGAAATACATGGATATCTCCACTCTGTGTGTTTAGAGTTCTGGTCTCTTTTTGAGACCAGGATGTGAGATAGGGACTTTCGGGACGGTGCGAAAGACGGCACTTTCCGCGCGCCTGGTTATGTGGAGGTAACTACCCATGCGCCTTGCCGATGGACCCGTCCGGTTGCAGCCGATGCCGCCCGGCGCCGATGCCATGCTGATCGCCAAATGCCCGGTGCGCGACGTGCTCGACCGGATCGGAGACAAATGGAGCGTCCTGATCCTGAAGAATCTCGAAGAGGGGCCACGCCGCTTCGGCGTGCTCAAGCGGATGATCGGCGACATCTCGCAGCGGATGCTGACACAGACCTTGCGCGACCTGCAGCGCGACGGGCTGATCCAGCGCACCGTCTATCCGACCGTGCCGCCGAGCGTCGACTACCGTCTCACCAAGCTTGGCCAATCGCTGATGGACCCGCTCGAGCATCTCGTGCAATGGTCGGACCGCAATCACCAGAAGGTGCGCAAGGCGCGCCAGTCTTTCGACCGTACACCTCCGGGGGCCCCGCATGACCATCAGTGACGATCTCAAGCAACTTGCGTTGCAGGAGGATGTGCTGCGCTTCACGTCCTTCGACGAGAACACCGCCTGGGAGCTGGGTTTGCGATTTCGCGATCTCGCCGAGACGCGCAAACTGCCGATCGTCGTCGATATCCGTGTTGGTGGGCGGCAACTCTTCTACACGGCGCTGGCGGGCAGCACGCCCGACAACCCCGAATGGGTGCGGCGCAAGAGCAATGTGGTGCTGCGCTATTTCAAGAGCTCTTACCGGGTCGGGCGCGAACTGGCCGCCAAGGAGGATACGCTCGACCAGTATCGCGGCGTCTCCCCCATGGATTATGCCCCGCATGGCGGCAGCTTTCCCATCCATGTCGAGGGCACCGGCGTCATCGGCGCCATCACCGTGTCGGGCCTGCCGCAGCGCGAAGACCACAGGCTGGTGGTGGAGATCCTCGGCGCCTTCCTGCACAAGCCGATGGACGGGCTGGCGCTCGGTCCGGAATAGCTGCTGACACAGGCTGTCATGGGCGGGTCCTAGCCTCACTCCCAGCAACAGGGAGGACCCGTGATGACCGGAGAAGGCTTTGAGACCCGCTCGGTGCGGATGGAGCGCAAGTGCCTGCTGACCGTGCTGGCGCCTGTCGATGACGTGGACCGGATCATGGCGGCCGTTACCCAGGTGACGCCACTGGCCATGGGCAAATATGACAGCAATGCCTATCAGTCGGGCTCGGGCGTCGAGCGTTATCGACCACTCGAGGGTGCCGCCGCCGGGCCCGAGACCGAGACCCGCAAGCGCCCCGGCGTCGTCGAAGTCTCCTTCGAGCTCGATGATGACCGAGCCCTTGTCGAGGCGGTGATCGAAGCGATCTTCGAATGCCATTCCTATCAGGAGCCGGTGATCCGCATCGCGCCCATTCTCACCAGCCGCTCCAGAGGCCTCGATGACAGCGCCAATCCGCATCGCTGGTGGAACACCACCGGGGACTGGAAGAAGGCCACAGCGCCGCCGAATTAACCCGTCGCCGGCGTGGCTTTCTTCTTGGCGAGCTCGCTGGTACGGGCGGCGAGGTCGCGCATGTCGTCGCCCAATTGCTCGAGCGCGAAACGCAAGGTGAAGAGGCGCGCCGCCTCTTGCTGAGGCAGGCGCTGGCGGTTCTCCGCCAGGGTTTCGATCGTCTGGGCCAGACTGCGGACGCTGGCCTGATAGGCCTCGATGCCCGGCGCCGGCAGGTGGGCGAGGAGGGCAGCCGAAATGCCGCGCAGAACCGCGCTCGCATCCTGGTGCAAGGTCGCAAGCTGGGAGCCGAGTTCGGCCAGGACGGGCTCGGGCAAAGGCTTGGCGGCGGCGCGGCCGACCATCACCAGGTCATGGCGCACCCGATAGAGCGTGCGCACCACGGGCTCGGGGTCCGGATCGTCGCTCACCCGCATCTTGCGCTCGCGTGCCGCTTCCTCGGCGGCGGTTTCGGTCTGTTTGAGCGCGGCGCGAATCTTCGCGTGGAGAGGTGGCACGCTCTGGCGGCCCTGATCGCGGGTGAGGCCGTCGATCAGCCTTTCCAACAGGTCGGCATTGAGGCTGGCGACGCGCGCCGCCGCCTCGCGCAACTGGCCATGGGCCCGCGTGGGCAGGATCACGAAAGTGACGGCGAGCGCCACGATATTGCCGATGATGATCTCGAAGACGCGGTCGGCGGCCGAGATCAAGGGATCGGTGGCCGGGCCGTAGATCGGCAGCATGACGATCAAGGCGGTGACCGGCGCCACCCGGAAGATGGCATTCACCGCGGCAAGAAAAGCGAGCGGCAGGATGGCGGCCGCAATGGCGATGCCGAGGCCGATATCGCTCGCATGGGGAATGGCGAGGGCGACGAGCGCGCCATAAAAGGCGCCGGCCATCGTTCCCCATAGCCGGTCGAGCGCCGCCTTGAGCGAGCCGCCGACGCTGGTCTGGACCACGAGGAGAGCGGTGATGACGGCCCACCAGCCTTGCGGCAGGCCGAAGAGTTTTACGACGGCGAAGGCGGCGACGACGGCGATGACCACCCGCAAGGCATGGCGCAATTCGGCGACATGCGCGCGAAAGAAAGCGAGAAGGTCGCGCGGCTTCACCTCTTCAGCTCGATGATGTCGAATTTCGATTCATATTTGGGCGAGGGGAATTCGAGGCGGAATCGTTTATCACCGACGCGTATCGCGTAAGCGACCTCGTCGCGGTCGGGATCGGCGCGATAGCGGCGCGGCTTCTCATCTGAATAGTGGCCGGCGCCCAGATAAGTGAGCCTGGTATCGCTGTCGGTATAAAACGCGCCGGAGGTGCGTTGCGAGCCGGTGAGCTTCTCGAGCCGCCAGCCCGAGCCGTCGTCGGTGACGCGGCATTTGAACCAGCCATAGATGGTGAGCGCCGGGCGCCCGCCGAGCTTGATGGTGCGGCACTGCCAGTTGCCGGTCATGTCGAATTTGCCCGAGAAGGAGAGGGGCTTGCCGGCGAGGATCGCATCCAGCGTCTTGACGTCCTTGGGCGTGCCACCTTTCCTGGCCTCGGCGATCGCTTCGGTGCGTACTTTGTCAAAATCGGCGAGGCGGGCCTTGTCGCCGGCCGTCATGAGCTTGTCGATCTCGCCATCGGCCTTGGCCAAGGTGGTGAAAGCGAACAAAACAAGCGCGGCCAGGCCGGCGCGGGCAAATACGTCAAAAGTCACTTCAGGGGCCTCCGAGTCGATCGTCGCAGAATGTTAGAGATGGCGGTTGTGAGCGGCAAGGAACGTCACGATTCCGGCAAATCGATGTGCTCGAAGCGTCTCCCCTCTCGAACAAGGCAGGAATCATGGCCAAGGTCTCGCTTCTCGGCATTCCCAATGACGACAATTCCGCGATGATGAAGGGCGCCGCCGAGGCGCCGGCCCCCATTCGCGCGGAATTGCATTCCGACGCCCACAGCCTGTGGACGGAGACCGGCATCGATCTCAACGAGGCGTTCAACGATCATGGCGACATCCGTTTCGACGGCATGCGCGATCCATGGGACATCATCGAGGAGACGGTCGGGCGCGTGCTGGATATCGGCGATCCGTTGATCTGCCTGGGTGGCGATCACGCCATCACCCATCCGGTCATGCGGGCGGTGCGGCGGCGCCATAAGAGCCTCGCCATCCTTCATATCGATGCGCATCCCGACATCTATGACGTCTATGAGGGCAACCGGCGCTCGCAAACCTCATCCTTTGCGCGGATCATGGAGGAGGGGCTCACCGATCGGCTGATCCAGGTGGGACTGCGCACCATCAACGGCCATCATCGCGACCAGTTCAAACGCTTCGGCGTCGAGGTCATCGAAGCGGGTCGCTGCAGTGAGGATCTCAGGTTCGATATAGGGACGCCGCTCTTCATCTCGATGGATATCGACGCGCTGGATCCGGCGCATGCGCCGGGCGTCACCTATCGCGAGCCCGGCGGCCTGACGGTGCGCCAGGTGGTCAATCTCATCCACCGTCTCGATCAGCCGATCGTCGCCGCCGACATCGTCGAATACAATCCGCGCTGCGATATCTCGAACCTCACCGCCAATGTGGCGGCCAAGCTGCTCAAGGAGATCGCCGGGATGATGATCAAGAACCGGCAGGCTTAGAGATCAGAACTCGCTGCGCGGTTGCGGCTGGCCGGTGACGAAGCCGGTGCCGTCGAGATGATAGATGTCGGGACGGAAGTGGATGCGGCCGTCCTCGGTGGCCCAGGCGGTCAGATACATGATCCGGAGATCGGGGCCGTTGCGCACCGGCTTGTCGAGGCGCTTGCCCGACTGGGCGATGGTCTCGATCATGTCGGGGTTGAAGCCGTCCTGGCCGGACAGGATCCAATCGATCAGCACTTGGACACGATCGACGCGGATGCAGCCCGAGCTCAGATAGCGGGCATTCTGGCCGAACAATTCGCGGGTCGGCGTGTCATGCAGATAGACCGCATATTTATTGGGGAAGTTGATCTTCACCGTCGCCATGGCGTTTTGATCGCCCGGGTCCTGGCGGAACAGGAACTGGTTGCTCGGGGTCATATCCCAGTCGACGCTGCGCGGGTCGACCTCGCGGCCACTCGCCTTCTCGATGACGCGGATCTGCATCTTGCTCAGCACGTCGGGATCCTTGGCGAGCTTGGGCAGAAGGTCGCGTTTGACGATGGAATCGGGCGCCGTCCAATAGGGATTGAAATTGATGTCGCTGATCCGGCTCATCAATGCCGGTGAGGGACGGTCGATCTTGCCGGCGACGATATTGTGCCTGGAATAGACGGCGCCGAAATTCACCGCCTCGAGCTGGGCCGAGGGAATATTGACGAGGATGTAGCGGGGCCCGAGCTTCGCCGCATAGGCGGCGACACGCGGCTGGTTGATCTGCAACTGCCGCAGGCGGGTGGCGGCCGGGATGTTGAATTCTGCCCGGGTGCGGTCATCGACCTTGCCGGTGGGGGCGAGGCCGTGATTGGCCTGGAAGGCCTTCACCGCATTGCGGACCTCGACCGAGAATTTCTCCGGCTCGTCGACCTCGAGGCTTTGCGGCGGAAGGTAGCCTTCGGCCACCAGGCGCTGGCGCAGCACCGCGACCCCAGGGCTGAAATCACCCTTTTCCAGGTCGCGCTCGCGAACGGACGGCCAGCCGCCATTACGCGTGATGTGGTCATACATGGCGACGGCCGCATCCATCGCCTGGGGCGAGGAGGGGGTGATCAGGGCGGCCTGGGACTGTCCGTCCAGGACCTCGGTCTGGGTGGCGAGCTTGCCGGTGGGCGCCTGGCGCGTCAGCGAGCTAATGGAACCGGTATAATCGGTGGACTGGGCATAGGCGGAAGCCGCCAAGCCAGTGGAAAGCAGCAAAGCAAAAGCGGAGGTCAGCCGTGTCATGGTCGTCAAAGTCCCCGGAGTGTCCCGGAGAGAGTCGGCGATCTTGGTAAACCGAGGCTTAACCCGGCGAGGCTTCGCCTCCGCGCTACTCTTTGTGGACTCTCCGGGATTCAGATAAGCCGTATAATTCAAAAATACTCAATAAATACAATAAGATAATAAGTATGTTGCCCAAAAGCCACAATCCCCAACAAACTTGTTTCTGGTTGTTTCTGTGTCTTGCCGAGGGGACAGAATCCGTTTTACTCTGAGGAATAATTCGGGGCCTAAAATCATCTGGAGGGGTTAATTATGAAGAAGCTCAATTCATCTGTGGCATTGACGGCGCTTGCGGCTTTCTTTTTGGCAGCGCCAGCGGTCGCCGCGGATATTGAACCGATGCCCGAGGCGGCCGATTGGACCGCGTTCCATGTAGGCATCGGCGGTGGCGGCAATTTCGGCTTCGTCAAGGAAGACTCGAATTCGTTCATCAATGACAACAATGACTTCTTCACCTTTGGCGAGCATCACTCGGACCTCGGTGACGCCGGGCTCTTCGGAACCATCGAAGCGGGCTTCGACTATCAGATCGGCAGCAGCGTCGTCGTCGGCCTCTTGGCCAACTACGACTTCGGCAAGACGAAGATGGACAACCAGTCCAACAGTCTTGTGATCGAAAACGTCAACAATAACGTCATTGACAATGCGACCTACGAGACCAAGTGGGAAATCGGCGACAGCTGGGCGGTCGGTGGCCGTCTCGGTTTCCTCGCGATGGACAATGCGCTGGTCTATGTCCTCGGCGGCTACACCGAGGCCAAGGTCAAGTCGGAATCGAGCATCTCCGGCGACAACAATCCCGGTTTCGCCTTCGATACCTCGGATAGCGCCTGGGAAGATGGCTGGTTTGTCGGCGGCGGTATCGAAGCTCTGCTGACGGACAATATTTCGCTGAAGGCGGAATATCGCTACAATGATTATGGCTCAATCAAGAGAAACGACGAGATCGACGTTTCCGGCGGGGAACAAGAGTTCTTCTTCGCAAACAGCAACCAGGAAGCCGATGTGACGGTGCACAGCGTCAGAGCCGTCCTGTCCTATCGCTTCGGGCTTGGACTTTAATCGAGATATGAAGCCGGGCCATTAGGTCTGGTCGGTACAAGCGAAATGGGCCCTCCGGGGCCCATTTTGTTTTTGATAGCATCTCCATTTGGGGATCGGCGCTTGCCCGGGTAAAGTGCCAAATCCCCGACTTCGCGAGCCACGAACATGGTGCATCAACATACAGCAGACTTCAGCCCGGACCGTGACCAGGATGTGAGCAGGACGGCTTTCGACCGCCAATCGCCTGCCGACGTCATGTCCCGGCTGGTGCTTCTCGGCAATCTGAAATCCGGCTTCGGCAGCTACTATGTAGCCCTGCTGCGTGAGGCGGACGAGGTGCTGGCGGTCGGTGCAGCCTGTGCCTTGACCGATTCGGGCTTCGTGCCTCCCGCCATCCTGCCGCGCTTGGAAGAGCTGGCCGGGTATCAGGCGGTGCGCACCAAGGCCTTCGACTTCTTCATGAAGAACTTCGAATATTCGCTGGCCGAGGCCGTCTGTGAGGTGCCCGCCCGCCAGCAGGACGATATCGTGCAGGAGGGCATGCGGGCCTCGCTCGCGAATGATCATGCCGCTCTGGCGCGGACTGAGGTGCAAAAGTTCCTCAACACCGGCACTCTCGAGCACCTGCTTCAGGCGATAAGCAATGCCGAATATGACGGCGGCTGGCGCAGCACGCTGCCGCTCCTGGTGAAGCTCGTGCTCATCAACCCGCAAGACGGGCGCTGGCCGCAGCGGCTTTGCCGCTCCATTCTGGAGGCCAATCAATTCGACCTGGTGGCCCAGTTCTGTGACATCGCGGATACGATCGGCATATTTCCGATGACGAGCGGCATGTTCAGGGCGGCGATTGCCGGCGAACGCGGGACGCCCGAAGAAGGTCTGAAACTTCTCGATAAACTGACTACGAAATCCGTGCCCCGCAGCGTCGAAATGGATATCTGCAGAATCAGGGCCGGACTCCTCGACCGCTGCGGAAAATTCGAGGCGGCCAATAAATACTATGAAAAGCAGAACATATTATACCGGACCGAAACATTCGACCGCGACCTCTTCATAAAACGGGCCGAGGCGAAAGCGGCGCTGGTGGTGCCCGAGCTTCCGCCCGATGATCACGACGGGTATTTCATGATGCTCGGCTTTCCGAGATCCGGCACCACGCTCCTCGAGAATGTCCTGGCCAGCCATCCGGCTATCGAGACCTTCGAGGAAATACCGGGCTGGACAGGCGTGCAGCAGCTCACCCGGCAGTTCTGGGAGCAAGGACAGCCTTTACCTCTTGATGCGGCCATCAAGGCGCGGCAGCGCTATTATCGCGAGATCGACCGGCGCAGAAAGAAGGATACGGCCGCCATCTATGTCGACAAGCTGCCGATCCTTTCGGCGGACGCCGTGTATATCGACAAGATGTTTCCGCGCAAGAAGTATGTCTTCTCCATCCGCCATCCCTATGATGTCGTCCTGAGCTGCTTCAGGCAGATCTTCGCGCCCAATGCGGCGATGGATAATTTCACCACGATGGAAGATGCCTGCCGCGCCTATGACTTCACCATGCGCCAGTGGTTCAAGACACACAGCCTCGACTCCGAGAGGGTGTGCTATGTCCGCTACGATCGCCTGGTCCTGGATCTGCAGAACGAGGTCACCCGGACATTGCGGTTCCTCGGCGCCGAATGGGACCCGGGCATCCTCGAATTCGCCAAGCGGGCCGATGAGCGCAAGAACAAAACACCAAGCTATCAGAAGGTCCGCAAGGGAGTTTCGATCGGCGTCCAAAGCTCGTGGCGAAACTATGAGTTCCTCTTCCGCAAGCCCTATGCGCGCAAGCTTGATCACTGGGTCGAGTTCTTCGGATATGAGGGATTATGAAGCCCCTCGGGACGCGGATTTCTCGAACAGCCGGCGGAAGGCGTTCTTAGCTGCCGATATTACCTCCGGAAGGTCTTCCTTTTCCCGCAGGCCGAAATTCATGGCGGCGTTGGTCTCGAAATAGAGGATGCGACCGTCAGGCAGCACATCGAAATCAATGCCGAAAAAATCGAGAGGCGTTCGGACGCTGATTTCGCGCAGCGCCGACATGGCCGGTGTGCCCAGCGTCTCTTCCGGACGACGCAGAACCTTCAGCGCGAAGGCGTCGGCTGCGCCCTTGGCGTCGAAGGTCATGAGCTTGGCCCTGACCTTTGGGTCAGGAGTCCGATGAACATTCCACACCACTCCGAAACGCGCCTGGAGCAGGATCATCTCGCCCCCGATCACCGCCGCCCTGAACTTGCGGTAGGCGCCCTCGGGCAGCGGGTTGTGAATGTATTGGATAGCGTAAAGCTGCGGTTCCGTGGCGGTCGAGAGATAGGTGGCAAGCTCGTCCGGCGTCTCAACCTTTACGGTTGCCACTCCTTCCTGCGTGAATGGACTGCGGATGATGACCGGAAAACCAAGCTGCTCACCAATCAGACGCATCAGCAATTGCCGCTTTTGCGGCTCATTGATGATGCGCAGGATGCGCGGCACCAGGAGATTGGGAATGCCTGCAAGACGCTCGGCATTGCGCTGGCGCGTGGTGAGAATAACTTTCCGCGGATGGTTGATCACCGGCAGACCGAGGCCGTCGGCATAGCCGGCGATGAAATCCAACGCTTCGTCTCTCGCCAGAATCTCCGGATTTACCCAGTTGTTGATGATCACCCGCGGTCGCGGTAGCACGGCCAGGGCGTCTTTCGCTGAGTCCGCCTGTGGAAAGATGGAAAGAAAGCGAAATTCGTCATTCATCTTCGCGGCCAGGGTGGCCGGTGTATTGGCGTGAAAATGCAGATGCGCCGGCAAAAATACATTCTTGATGAGTCTGGGGGCTACGTTCAGGACGCCAATCAACATCCGCTGGTTTGGCATTTCGGAGGTCAGCAGGACCGGAGTGGCCTCGCGCGCCCTCACGCTCATGCTTTTGGCTTCCTCATTGTGCAGCGCGGCTGTCGCGGCGGCCGCGTGGGCGATGAGAAGGTCGCTCCTGTCGCGGTGCTGGCCTGATGTAAGAGGCCGTAGCAACTCCAGTATTCTGTCCGCACCACCGGCGTCGATCATGAGAGGGGCAATGGCCGCCAGGAAATCCGGATCGCCGGAACGATCCGCGAGCAAGCTGTCGAGAAGCCGCAATGCCGCTTCCTTGCGGCCGAAGTCGATGAGACTGCGCGCGAGCGCCATGACCATGGCTTGACCGTCCGGGTCAAGCGGCACGTCTTTCGGCCAATCCGGAATATCGAGGCCATCGAGAGACTCCAGGAGCTGCGTTTCAATCTCGTCCTTCTTCTGCATGGTCAGCAGGAAATTGGCGATGTTGCGCAGCCTGAGCGGAGCGGCTGTTTCAATGGACAGGCATTTGCGCCAACTCGCCAGGGCCTCCTGGCTCCGGTCGAGCCGCAGCTGCGCAATGCTCAGGAGCCACCAAAGGTCGGCATTGGCAGCTTCCGTTCGCAATAAGGTCTCATACATAGCAGCCGCTTCGGCAAGCTTGCCTTCCTGATGCAAGGCGATGGCGCGCTCTTGAGTGGCCGATTGAGTGATCTTGTCCGCGATTTTCGTCACCTGCGCGACCCCTGCTGTCCGGTACAGAACCGATCAATGTTGGATAGTTGAGGATACCGCCCCAACGGAACTCAGGCAAATTTTGAAGACGCGTCTCTTCGCGGGGTTAGCGGCCCGCCAGGGTAAGCAGCTCGCGCCGGAAGGGCGTGTCCAGCATGTCGCGCGGGCTGGCATCGAATTCCTCGGCGAAGCGCCTTCCGGCATAGACGGCGTGCGCAATCGCCGCCGGCGCCCAGGCATCGCCGATAGAAGTCACCTTTGCGCTACGGTCCTTCAGCTCGCGATAGAGCGCATCATCACCCTTGCGCGAGGTGACGAGCACGACCGATCCGGCCGCGTGCCGGCGCTCCTTGCCGGTATAGATGCACGAGGTGGCAATGCCCTGCGCCGTCACCTCCGACAGGGCCTCGGCGGTGACGACCGTCACGCCGATCTCGAGAAGGCGCGCCTGGATGAGCTTCTGCTCCATGGTATTGACCGTATAGGCGGCGGCGACGGCGGCCGGCGTGACATAGGTCACCTTGATGCCGTCCTTCACCAGAAGCTCGGCAAGCACGCTCGCCATGTAATAATGATCGTCGTCGAAAAGGATTGCCTCCCTAGACTTGGGACGAACTCCCGCCATCATGTCGTCCGGCGTCAGGACATCGGCGGCGGCATCGACCGGCAGCGGCAGATATTGATGATGGCCGGCGCCGTCGCGCCGCCACAGAGCGCCGGTGGCGCAGAGGATGTGATCGGCGCCGAATTCGAGCGCCGTGTCGGCATTGAGATCGCTTTCGAGATAGAGGTTCACATTCGTCATCTTGCCGATTTGCAGGAGGCGCCAGTCGCGCACGCGGCCCCAGGCGGCAAGGCCGGGGAGGCGGCATTCGCGCGCCACGCGGCCGCCGGCCTCGCGCGCCCTGTCCGCAATCGTCACCTGATAGCCGCGCTGGCCGAGGGCGCGGCCGGCTTCCAAGCCCGCCGGACCCGCACCGATGATCAGGATCTGCGCCTCGCTCGCCTTGGCGCGGATGCGCTCGGGATGCCAGCCCTTGCGCCATTCCTCACCCATCGACGGGTTCTGGGTGCAGCGCAGCGGCGTCTTGGTGTAGTCGCCGGTGACGCAGATATTGCAGCCGATGCATTCGCGGATGTCGTCGAGGCGGCCTTCCTCGATCTTCTTCGGCAGAAAGGGATCGGCGATCGAGGGCCTGGCGGCGCCGATCATGTCCATGATGCCCTGGCGGATGACGCGCACCATCGCATCGGGCGAGGTATAGCGGCCGACACCGACGACGGGCTTCGAGGTGAGCTTCTTGACGCCCTTGATATAGGGCTCCTGGAAGCCTTCCTCGGAGAAACGCGAGGTCTGCGAATCCTTGGGCCAGGCGGACAGCGACAGATCCCAGAGATCGGGCAGCTCCGCCATCAAGGCGATGGCGTCCTCGACCTCGGCGGGCTCGAGCCCATCGCCACCCAGGAACTCGCTCATGGCGATACGCACCGGTACGGCGCATGTATCGCCGACCGCGTCTTTGGTGTCCTCGATCACCTCGCGCAGCAGGCGGGCGCGGTTTTCGAGCGAACCGCCATATTCATCCGTGCGGTCATTGGTGGCGCGCGACAGGAACTGCTGGAAGATGCCGAGGCCGTGGCCGGCATAGACATAGATCAGATCGTAGCCGGCCTGCTTGCCGCGCAAGGCGGCGGCGCGATGGGTGCGGCGCAGATCCTTGATGTCCTGCTTGTCCATCGCGCGGGCATGGACGGGATCGAAATGATAGGTCGAGGTATTCATCGCCATCGGCGCGATCGGCGTCTCGCGCGAATAGAGATTGGCGGCCGTATAACCCGAATGGCAAAGCTCGAGGCCGGCGAGCGATTTGTGCTCGTGTATCTTATCGGCGATGCGGGCGAGGGTAGGGATGTCCTGATCGTCCCAATTGCGCAATTCGACATAGGGCGCCACATCGCTTGCGGCATGGAGCTCGACCATTTCTGTGCACACCACGGCCCAGCCGCCTTCCGCCTTCATGCCGCGCATGGCGGCAAGGCCTGAGACGTCGCGATAGCCCATGCCGTTACAATGCGGCACCTGATAGAAGCGGTTACGCGCGGTGACGGGGCCGATCCGAATGGGTTCGAAGAGAATGTCGTAACGGGAATCACGGGTCATGGATATCCTGCCGGTAGGGAACCACTGTGTACCAATCGCGGACCATTTGCGCCAGTAGAGGGGCTGTGCGAAGACTTGCCGCTATGAATCTCACGCCTGTCGCCATCACCGCGCTCGATCTTCGTCTTCATTCCGGATCATGGTCCTTCGCCGAAACCGAGAAGCTCCGCATCGCCGAGCATTGGCGTAAGCTCGCCGACGCCAATCCACGCATCTGGAATGGCGATGTGCTGATCTGCGCTCGTGCTGAGGTCGCGGATACGGTGCTCACCGGCCGCTTCATCAAGACCGATTATGCGAGCTTCGTCGCCTGGCGCGACTGGGGATGGCCCGACAAGAGCGTCAGCAACGTCTTCGGCTCGGCCATCGTTCACACGGCCGACAATGCATTGCTCTATGGCCGCATGGCCGCGCACACGCTCAATGCCGGCAAGATCTACCCGCCCGGCGGCTCGCTCGAAATGAAGGATGTCGCGGCCGATGGCCGTGTCGATGTCATGGGCTCGCTCGTCCGTGAGCTCGCCGAAGAGACCGGATTGAAAGCCGCCGATGCGGAGAAGGCTGAGCTTCTGGCGGTCTTCGACGGGCCGCGCCTGTCGGTGGCGCAAGTGTTCCGCTTCGCTGAGCCAGCCGACGCGCTGGCGGATGAGGTGAGGCATTATCTGCGTGGTGGCCATGAGGACGAACTGAGCGATATCGAGATCGTCAGGGCGAGTTCACAATTTGATTCAACAATGCCGGCCTATGCCATTGCAATCGCACGTTATTTGACCGCCGATCGAGCCTGAGGAATACCCTTGCGAAAGTAGGATTGCGCTTGACGGGCCGGGCCTGGGAGAACACTCTCAGCGACCTTATCAAAATCAATATCCGGGGAGGAACCACCATGAGCCAGTTTTCACGCCGCGATCTCTTTGCCGTGATGGGCGGCGCTGCTTTGGTCCCGATGCTAGGCGTCGTGCCCGGTCATGCGGCCACACGTTACATCGTCATCGGCACCGGCGGCACCGGCGGGGTGTTCTATCCCTATGGCGGCGGCCTCGCCAAATTGCTCTCCGAGAAACTGCCCGAGATGCAGGCGACGGCGGAAGTGACCGGCGGCTCGGTCGACAATGTAAAGCTGCTCGCCAAGGGCGATGCGGAACTGGGCTTCTCGACCGTCGATTCCGCCTATGACGGTTTCAAGGGGACGGACGCCTATAATGATGTCGGTCCGCAGAAGATCGCGACACTGGCCGTCCTCTATCCGAGCGTGTTCCACACCGTCGCCTCGAAAGCGAGCGGCATCAAGACCATTGCCGACCTCAAGGGCAAACGCGCCTCGGTCGGCTCGTCCGGCTCATCGACCGAATCCATCGCCGACCGCGTGATGGCGGCGGCGGGGCTCGATCCGATGAAGGACGTCACGCGCGACAATCTCGGCGTCGCCGAGTCGGTCGGCGCCTTGAAGGACGGCAAGATCGACGTGTTCTTCTGGATCGGCGGTGTGCCGACGCCGGCGGTCAAGGATCTCGCCTCGACCAATGCCGCCGACATCACCTTCATCAATACCGGGGATCTCGCCGGCGGTCTCGCCGAGAAATATCCGGGCGTCTATCTGCCCTCGACGCTCAAGAAGGGCGTCTATGAGGGACTTGCCGAAGACCTGCCGGTGCTCGGCGTCGACAATGTGCTGCTCGTGCCCGAGGCGCTCGATGGCGCGCTGGTCAATGAAATCCTGGCGGCGATGTTCGACAATCTTGCCGACGTGGCGCAGATTCACCCAGTGGCCAAGCGGCTGACGCTCGAAACCGCGGCAGCCAAGTCGGCGGTTCCGCATCATCCGGCGGCGGTCGAATTCTACAAGAGCCGTGGTGTGACAGCGGGCTGAGGCTCGGCTTGTGGCGCAGACGGAGCTCGACCAGGACAAGCTCGACCAACTGGCGATCGACAGCGAGTCGGGGCGGACGCGGCGTCTTGTCGGCTGGGAGGCCTGGCTTGCCGCCGGCCTCTGCGCCGGGCTCTCACTCTATGCGCTCTACTGGACGCAGTTCGCGATCAACACGTCGATCTATCGCGCCACCTTCGTCGGGCTGGTGCTCGCCGCGGCCTTCCTCATCTATCCCTTGTTTCCGAAAGGCGAGGGCCGCCATATCCGCATCATCGACTGGCTGCTAATCGCGCTCGCTTTCGCCTCGATCTATTATCTCACGACGCATCTCGAGGCGACGAAGATGCGCGCCACGTCGCCGCTCGATATCGAGGTCTGGCTCGGCGGCATATTGATCCTCCTGGTGCTCGAGGCGACAAGGCGCGCCACCGGCTGGGCCTTGCCGCTGATTGCCGCCGCCTTCCTCATCTACGCCTATTTCGGGCGCTACATGCCCGAGCCCTTCAATCATCGCGGCTTCTCGATCGCGCGTATCGTGGGTCAGAATTATCTCACTCTCGAAGGCCTGTTCTCGACGCCGACCGATGTGGCGGCGACCTTCATCATCATCTTCTCGCTCTATGGCGCGGTGCTCGATCGCGGCGGCGCCGGCAAGTTCTTCATCGACTGGGCCTTCGCGCTGTTCGGCAAGAGACCGGCGCCGGCAGCACCGGGCCGCGCCGTGGTGGCCTCGGGCTTCCTGCTCGGTACCGTCTCGGGCTCGGGTGTCGCGACCACGGTGACGCTCGCCTCGCTGTCCTGGCCGATGCTCAAGCGCTCGGGCTACAATCCCGCCACCGCCGGCGGGCTCACCGCCGCCGCCGGCATCGGCGCCACCTTGTCGCCGCCCACACTGGGAGCGGCCGCCTTCATCATCGCCGAATATCTCGACATCAGCTATCTCGACGTGCTGGTGATGGCGACCATCCCCACCGTGCTCTACTATCTCTGCTGCTGGCTGATGGTCGAGGCCGATGCGCGCCGCCTCCATGTCAAGCCGGTGAAGACCAGCGACCAGTCGCTGTGGAAGCTCACCACCCAGCAAGGCTATCACTTCCTGTCGCTCGCGGCGATCGCGGTGCTGCTGATCTATGGCCTGAGCGCCTTCATGGCAGTGTTCTGGTCGATCGTGATCGCGGTGATCCTCAGCCTGATCCGGCGCGAGCAGCGGCTTCTCACGCTGCCGGGTGCGGCGGCCGCGGTGGTGCTGACGATCATCCTCTATCTCAGCGGCGAGCGCCTGTCGGTCGCGGCCTTTCTCGGCCTCATCGCCGGCGGTATCGTCAGCATCGCGCTCCATTATTGGGACAAGCATCAGGGCAGGGCGCCGGATGCGGCGACGGAGAGATTGATCGCCGCACTTGTCGAAGGCGGCAAGGGCTGCGTCGGCATCGCCGCCACCTGCGCCACCGCCGGCATCATCGTATCGATCATCAATCTCACCGGGCTCGGCCTCAGATTGTCGGGACAGATCGTCGAATTGGGCGGCGGCAGCCTGGCCGTGACCATCCTGCTCGCCGCCTTCGCCATGTGGATCCTTGGCACCGCGATCCCGGTCACCGCGTCCTATATCATCGCCGCCGTCATCCTCGTCCCGGCGCTGGTCTCGCTCGATGTGCCGGCGCCTGCCGCGCATATGTTCATGTTCTATTACGCGGTG
Organism: Rhizobiales bacterium Y(2018); assembly: GCA_005502925.1. Lineage (GTDB taxonomy): Bacteria > Pseudomonadota > Alphaproteobacteria > Rhizobiales > Aestuariivirgaceae > Taklimakanibacter. Next base: position 204,099 of record SCPD01000012.1, read on the forward strand.
CTGGCGGATGTCTCGCCGCCGACCGCGCTGGCGCCTTTCGCCGCCTCCGCCATCTGCGGCGGCTCACCTTTCCGAACCATGATGCAGGCGTGGAAATACACGCTGCCGGCCTTCGTCGTGCCGGTGATGTTCTGCCTGTCGCCTGACGGCATGGGCCTGCTGCTGTCGGGCAGCATCACGCAGATCGTCTCGATCACGCTGACATCCTCGATTGCGCTTGCCGGTTTCTGTATCGGCGCCGCGGGCTGGATCACCGGCCCGGCCAGTACGATCGAACGGCTTGTCGCCGTGCTCGGCGGTGTCGCGATGATGGTGCCCGATTACCGTTGGCAGCTGCTGGGGGTGTTTCTCATCTCAGGTGTGGCTATCGTTCATGTCTGGCGCTATCGTCGCCTTGAAGCTGCGGGGTAGATTGCATCGATACAATGCGTCAGGGTGCAATACTCCTCTTGCGAGGGCAAGCCCGGCGGATTACCAATCATCGCCATGGAACTCAAATTCAACACCCTCGATGTCTTCACCAACCGGCGCTTCGGCGGCAATCCGCTGGCGGTCGTTCACGATGCCGATCATCTGACGACGGAGCAAATGCAGACGATCACCCGCGAGTTCAATCTCTCGGAGACGATCTTCGTGATGAAGCCCGCCGATCCCAACAATACCGCCAAGGTGCGCATATTCTTTCCGGGTGGCGAAATGCCTTTCGCCGGCCATCCGACGCTCGGCTGCGCCATCCTGCTCGCCGAAATGAAAAACAAGCCCGGCTGCTCCTTCGAGACCGAGATCCGGCTCGAAGAGGTGGCGGGCCTCGTGCCGGTCAAGGTGACACGCATAGGCGACGTGCCGCATGGCATGTTCAAGGCGCCGGTGGTGCCGGTCAAGGTCGGCGACGGCCCCGACAAGGCGATCATCGCCGCAGCGCTCGGCCTCTCAGTCGACGAAATCGGCTTCGACGATCACAGGCCCATCCTTTCGAAAGGCGGACCGACCTTCTTCTTCGTGCCGGTGCCGTCGCGTGCCGCGCTGGAGAAATCGCGGCCTTGCGAGCCGGCCTGGAGCGCCATGGTGAAAGCGTGCAACGCGCCCGAGTCCTTCGTCGATGCCGCCTATGTCTATACGCGCGGCGGCGACGGCAAGGATGCCTCTTTCCGTTCGCGCATGTACGCGCCGGGCGGCGGCATCCCGGAGGATCCGGCGACCGGGTCGGCGACGGCGCTGCTCGCCCGGCAGCTTCTCATCTCCGACAAGCTCAAGGACGGCAAACATCGTTTCGTGATCGAGCAGGGCTATGAGATGAAGCGGCCGAGCGATCTCGTTCTCGAGGCGGATGTGGCGAAGGGTGATATCACCGAGGTTCGCGTCGGCGGCCAGGCGGTGCGCGTTTCCGCCGGCGTCATAACGGTCTAGAAAGAACAGCGGATTTCCGAAAATTCCGCTGTAAATTGCAGGGGAATTTACAGCGGAACAACAGCGGATCTGCAGGGAACAACAGGGAATTCTCTGATTTTTCTCATTCGACCTCTCCTCACATTGAATCAGTCCGGCGCTCTAACGCTTTGATTCACGCATCGGATTATCCGAAAACCGCTTCGCACTATTCGGCCCGATGCTTCAGCCTTATATTTCCCAGCCGCGCCCATCATTGCAAGTCAGTCTATGTTCAGGATGGACTTGGCTTCGGCGGCAACGTCAATACTCTCCTGTTCGTTGCCGGCGGCGCAGAGCTGGGCGGCCTGCTTGGCCATGTCCTGAACCTGGGCGCGCTCGTCATCCGAGATCTGGGCAGAGCCCAGCGCCGCCTGGACCTGCTTGACCTCATCGTCGCAGGGTTTGGCGAAAGCCGGCACCGCAGTGGCCGCCAGCAAAGCGAGGGCGAGAAGGAAAAGCTTCATGGCGGACGATCCCCTGACCGGTTGTTATCCGGCGAAACTGGCTGAGAAGTGTGACGGAACTTTGCCGGTTCCATAGCCAAATCAAAAGGCCCGGGCAATGCCCGGGCCAAGGGTGCGGCGATGCTTTTTAAGACCTTTCTTGGCGCATGGGCTTATCCGAAAAGTCTGCAACTTTTCGGGCCGATGCGGCTTAGTGGCCGATCATCCAACGCCGCATCGGGGAGGTTTTCTTGGACCCGCCGCACATCTTGCAGCCGCAATTGGCGAGATGGGCGCGTTTGACGCGCTTGGGTTCGCTGGTGCTGCTTTCCGATCGGGTGAGCGCCTTGCGCAAAGTGCCGTTCATCAGGCTCAGATGCGGGGCGGCGACATCACGGGTGCTTGGCCGGTTGCAATCCGGACAGGCGCAAGGGCTGTCCGCATGCGCCATGGGCGACCAGGCGTCGAAGGGGCCACAGGTGGAACAGACATAGTTGTAGAGCGGCATGGCGAACTCCCGTTACAGCTTGCCTTCGATGATAAGGACGGCGGGCAGCCAGCCGGTGAGCAGGCCGGCCGCCAGGGTTGCGGCTCCCGTCAGCTTGAGGATCGGCATCTTCAAGGTGAGCAGCAGGAAATAGAGGAACCACACCACCGCCCAGCCGACCCAGTTCCAGCCCATCCACATATCGATGCCCGTCGAGGCCGTAGTGAGGGTGGAGAAGGCGACCGGCACGACGGTGATGACGACGAAGAGGCTGAACCAGCCGAGGCCGCGGCCATCGACCGTGGCGAGGCGGTTATGCGCGACCCAGAAATAGGTGACGGTGAAAAGCAGCGTCAGCGCCGCGGCGCGGATCGAGCCCGGATCGGCGAGGCCGAAGGCCAGATAGAGCGAGACGCAGAATGTCACGATGCCGGAGGCGACATTGACGACGACGATTTCGCGATCGCCGATATGACCGAGAAGCCAGAGACCGTTGAGGGTGAGAACGGCCCCGACATAAAGCAGGGACAGGCCGAGCAGCATGGCGGTATCTCCCGAAAGCGTTGATGGGGTGAAACCGGGACGCCGAAGCGTCCCGGTATTGCCTTCATGGAGACTGTCAGCTCGTCTTGGCGACGCTGACGCCCGAGACTTCGCGTTTCGGTCCGGCGGCGGTCGGATTGATGTCGAAGTCGAAGATCGCCGTCGGGATGGCGAGGGTGGCACAGACATTGGGGATGTCGACGATGCCGCTGATGCGGCCCTCGACCGGTGCGGTGCCCAAGATCATATAGGCCTGCTCGCCGGTATAGCCGAACTTCTTCAGATACTCGATGGCGTTGAGGCAGGCACGCCGGTAGGCGACATGGGCGTCGAGATAATATTGCTCGCCCGTATGTTCATCGACCGAGATGCCCTCGAAGATCAGATAATCATCGAAATGCGGATCGACCGGGCTCGGCTTGAAGATCGGATTGATGATGCCGTATTTGGCCATGCCGCCTTTGATCAGGCTGACGCCGATATCGATCCAGCCGGCCATTTCGATGGCGCCGCAGAAGGTGATCTCGCCATCGCCCTGCGACCAGTGGATGTCGCCCATCGAGAGGCCGCCACCCTTCACATAGACGGGGAAATAGACCTTCGAGCCGCGCGACAGATTCTTGATGTCGCAATTGCCGCCATGCTCGCGCGGCGGCACGGTGCGCCAGGCTTCCTTGGCGGCGGCCGCGGCCGCTCCACCTTTCATCTGGCCCATCAGCGCCGTGTCGGCGAAGGGCGGGGCGGCGAGCGGCGGGACGCGGTTGGGATCGGTTGCGATCAGCGCCGCTTCGCGTTTGTTGGCCTCGGCCAGCAATTTGTGATCGGGGAGGCAGCCGATCAGACCGGGGTGAATGATGCCCGGATAACGCACCCCCGGAATATGGCGCGAGGTGGTGTAGATGCCATGGAAGTCCCAGCAGGATTTGCGCGCCTCGGGGAAGTGCTCGGTGAGGAAGCCGCCGCCATTCTCCTTGGCGAAGATGCCGTTGAAGCCCCATTCGGAATTGGGCAGTGCGCCGATATCGAGGATGTCGACGACCATGAGATCGCCGGGCTCGGCCCCTTCGACGCCGAAGGGTCCGCTCAGATAATGCACCTTGGTGAGATTGACGTCGCGCACGTCATTGGCGCTGTCATTGTTGCCGATCTGCCCGCCGGTCCAGTCGTAGCATTCGACACGGAACGTATCGCCGGGCTTGAAGGTCTCGACCATCGGAATGTCGGGATGCCAGCGATTGTGAGTCTTGATCGCCTGGTCTTCCGGCGCCTTGTTGAGATCGATCTTGAAGACGGTCTTCGGCATTGGAGTCCTCCTTTGGGTGCATTCTTATTGTGTGCCGCCGTCACCGGCCGAGCCGGTGCGGCATGGAAGCGGAGGCTAGGTGCCCTGCGTAACCCGTTTGAATCGTGGGGGGGCCGGTTCTGTAATTTTTTGTAAATGGGTGGTCGGGCGGTCCTTTTGTGCCTATGCTCTGTCCCATGCAGCCGGGCGCCCTCAAATCCCGCATTCTGGTGGTCGACGACGATCGGCGGGTCTGCGGCTTTCTCGGCAAGTTTCTCGGCAGCGAAGGTTATGCCGTCACTGCCGTGCATGATGGACGTGCGATGCGCCGCGCGCTCGCCAATGGCGCGGTCGATCTCGTCATTCTCGATCTGAGCTTTCCCTCGGGCGAGGACGGCATGACGCTGGCGCGCGGCATGCGCAGCCAATATGACCTGCCGCTGATCGTGCTGTCGGGCAAGGCGGCGACCATCGACAAGGTCGTGTGCCTGGAACTCGGCGCCGACGATTATGTGACCAAACCTTTCGAACCACGCGAATTGCTGGCGCGCATCCGCACGGTGCTGCGGCGTTTCGTGCGCAGCAGCGGCAACGAGACAGATGACTCTGAGACGACCATGCATTTCGCCGGCTGGCTGCTCGATGCGGCGCGCTATAAGCTCAAGGCGCCTGACGGCCGCGAGGTGCGCCTAACCAGCCAGGAATTCCATATATTAGAGGCGCTGGTGCGCCGGCGCGGCCGGGTGCTGTCGCGCGAGCAGATCCTCGACATCGTCGCCAATCGCGACTGGACGCCTTATGACCGCAGCATCGACGTGCTGATCGGCAAGATTCGGCGCAAGCTCGAAGACGATGTGCGCTCGACGCAGTTCATCAAGACGGTGCGGGGCCTGGGCTACATGTTCGCGCCGCCGGGGGAAGGCGACGGCTTCGCGGTGAGAGCCGGGAAATAGAGATTGATCCGGGTGCCGCGGCCTGGCGTGCTGGTGAGGCCGATCCGTCCGCCCGCCTGACGCACGAAACCATCGACCATGGTGAGGCCGAGGCCGCTGCCATAGCCGGGCGGCTTGGTGGTGAAAAACGGCTCGAGCGCGCGGCGCGCAATGGCGGGCGGCATGCCCTGGCCGGTATCGATCACCGACAGCAGCACATAGGGACCGGGCCGCAGGCCGGAGGCGATACGGGCATCCTCCGGCGCGATCACCAGATTGGCCGCCTCGAAGCGCAAGGTGCCGCCTTCCGGCATGGCGTCACGGGCATTGAGCGCCAGATTGAGCAGACCGCTTTCGAGCTGGCCGCGGTCGATCTCGATGGCATGGAGCGACGCCGGCAGCGCCAGGTCGATGGTGACGCTTTCGCCCAGCGTGCGGCCGAGGACTCGGGCGAAGGCCGGCAGCACCTCGGTGAGGTCGGTCGGCAGGCTCTGGCTGATCGGCAGGCGGCCCAAAGCCAGCAGCCTTTCCGTCATTTCCGAGCCGGCGCGCGCCGCATCGAGCGCGTCGTCGATCATCTCGCGCAAGCTCGGGTCGTCGGTCCGCTCGCGCATCCAGTTCAGATTGCCATAGAGGACGGCGAGCACATTGTTGAAGTCGTGCGCCACCCCGCTGGTGAGTTGCCCGATCGCCTCCATGCGCTGGATCTGGCGCAGCCGGTCCTCGGCGCGGCGGCGCTCCTCGACCAGGCGGATGCGCTCGAAGCAGCGCTCCAGCGTGGCGAGGAGATCCTCGGTGTAGAAGGGCTTCGACAGATAGTCATAAGCGCCGGCCTTCATCGCCTCGATGGCGGTGTCGATCGAGGCATAGGCGGTGATCATCACGGTGACGAGATCGGGCGCGCTCTGATGCAGGCTGCGGATGAGATCGATGCCGTTGCCGAGATCGAGCCTGAGATCGATGAGGGCGACGGCGACGCGATGCTCGCGCAGATGCGCCTCGGCGACCTCGGCATTGCGGGCAAGGGCGGCCTCGTAGCCCTCCATCTGCAAGAGACCGACGAGGCTCTCGGCGAAATCGGGGTCATCATCGACCACCAGCACGCTGCGGGGCGCGGGGCCGGTGCCAGGGGTGCCCGCGTCATCGAGGATGAAATCGACCGGTATGTCGCTCTGAGATGCGGTCATGGGCAGGGGAAACGCATGTGCGCAGATCTATCGGAGAAAAAGTCTCCAACTATGCACGGCCTTGCATGATTTCCCCTTCTCCCGTTTGCGCAGGACTGTCCGGGAAAATCTGCTCGGTATCGGGGAACGTCACGTGAAGAACAGGATCGGAGAAATTTCCTCTGTGAGGAGACACAGAACTCTCCCACATTCCCCCTTCT
>SCPD01000013.1 GCA_005502925.1 Rhizobiales bacterium Y(2018)
CCCCAGAGCTGGCTCCCGGCCCACCCCCTTCTTTGCCCGCTCGAAAGACCCGAGCCGATTACTTCCATCTGCGGCGAACCCCGGCCCTGGTGAACCAGGCCCGTTCCCTTTATCGGCGCGGCGAGCGTTATGCGACGATCGCCCGGGCACTAGGCGTCAATCCCGATACGGTGCGCCGCTGGCTCGACCCTGATTACGATCGCATGCGCCGCAGTCGCGCCGTTCACCGAAGTGAGAGCGAGGAGCTTGCCGCCGAAGAAGCGCTCTTGCCGACGCTTCCCTATGTGCCCGGCATCACCATTTCCGGCCGTTACCGCATGAAACGGCCCTAGCCGCCGATAATCGGCCAGCATCGATCTGAAAGGAAAGCCCATGAAAGCCGGACGCAAACGCAAGCCGGGGCCCCGCTATGCCTCCGGTGACAGGGTCAAAGTTGTGCGCCAGGAAGAAACGCGCCGCACGGCGCTCGAAGCCCGCATGCGCATTTTCGGAGTTAGCCTTGAAATGGCCGGCCGCGATGTGATGGGCTCACCCCTGGGCCGTCTGCTGAACTGGAATATCATCACCCCCGCCCAGGCCGATGCCGGCTATGACTTCGCGCTGACCTTGCGGGATTATCTGGCGGCAAGTGGCGGCCAGCGACCGAGCCAGGGCAAGGCTGGTTTCCTTCCGGCGCTTGGAAGCTCGGGCGACAGCGACATGCCGATCGGCATACAGGAGCGGGCGCGCACTTACATGGAAGCGCTGCGTGAAGTCGACTGTCTCGATCCGACTTCGCCTTCGGCCACGAGCATCGTGTGGGATGTCTGCATCTCGGAGAATGATCGCATGCGTGACAAGGAACTCGGACTTCTGCGCTCGGGTCTCAATGCGATCAGCCGGGTACACCATCGTGGCATCGTCTCACGGACTCGATAGCCGCGCTGGCCTGAGTGAGTGCCTTGACTCTTCGGGCCAAGGCGTGAGAGTTGGGAAATATCAAGATCGAACAATAGACGCCCGGAGCTCAGCTGCTGCCGGGCTTTTTTCATTCGCGCAGGAGTAGAGTTTGTTCGTCGCGCTTCGGGTCACTTGTTTGTTGACTCCCCGGGCCGGAGCGTGAGAGTTGGGAAATATCAAGATCAGAATTATCACGCCCGGCGCCTAAAGTGCCGGGCGTTTTCGTTGCGAACTCCAGAAATGGCAGGCATTCCATGTCGAAGAAGCGTGACCGCGCCGATCCATTCCATCGCGAGCGCCGAAAGATCCGCGAGAGCGGTGTCCTCGATGCGTTGATCGACTATGTCGAAGGAAAGCGGGATCTGTCATCGAGCCAGGTATCCGCCGCTCTCGGGCTGCTCAGGAAGTCCATATCGGATCTCTCGACCCATGCATCCTCCGGGGCGGTCGAAAGTATGAAAAACGAGCTAATCACGGCCGATGCGGCCCCGATAGAAATTCGCATTGTCGACGCTCAACGTTGACGTGCCGCGTGCCTTCCAGCCGCTATTGGTGCCCCGGCGCTACAAGGGCGCCTATGGCGGGAGAGGCGGCGCGAAATCACATTTCTTCGCTGAACAGCTGGTGCTCCGCTGCTATGGGCGACAGACGCGGGCGGTGTGCATCCGCGAGGTGCAGAACTCGATAAAGGAATCGGTCCGGCAGCTCATCATCGACAAGATTGCCAAGTTCGGCGTCGGCGCGTGTTTCCACATTCTTGAGACTGAAATTCGTGGCGCCAACGGATCGTTGATCATCTTTCGCGGCATGCAGTCCTATAACGCCGAGAATATCAAGTCGCTCGAGGATTATGATATAGCGTGGGTCGAGGAGGCGCAGAGCCTCTCGGCAAAGTCACTGCGTCTCCTGCGTCCGACGATCCGCAAGGAGGACTCGGAGATCTGGTTCAGTTGGAATCCGAGATATGAGACCGACGCCGTCGACGCCTTCTTCAGGAGCGGCAGGCCACGTGCGGACGCCATCGTCGCCTCGGTGAACGGGAACGACAATCCATGGTTCCCCGAAGTCTTGCAGCGTGAGAGGGACAGCGACTACATCTCGGATCCCGAGATGGCGGCGCATGTCTGGGGTGGCGGCTACGAAATGACGTCCGAGGCCGCGTATTATGCCGGCCTCATTGCGCAGGCGGAAAGCGACGGCCGGATCGGCGATTTCGGCTATCGCGCAGACCTTCCTGTCAGGACTGCCTGGGACATCGGCGTCGATGACTATACGGCGATCTGGTTCATCCAGGACGACGGAGTCGGCGCCACGGTTATCGATTATCACGAGTTCTCGGGCCTCGGCGCCGAAGACATCGTACGAACCGCTTTGCCGGAACTGATACCAGATCCTCCGGAGAGTTTCCTGGCCCGGCGCCGTATCGAGCGTATCGAAGCCTTTCGCTATGGCGAGCATTTTCTGCCCCATGACGTGAAAGTACGTGAATGGGGCGCGGGCGGCAGAACCAGGGCGCTGACGCTCATGGGGCTTGGAGTCAAGCCGATCCATGTGGGCGCTCAGCAGGGTCCGGTCGAGCGGATCAATGCCGCGCGAAGGCTACTGCCCCTCGTTCGGTTCAATCGTACGAAGCGGGTGATGTTGGGCGTGTCGAGGTTGCGGCGCTATTGCCGGCGAATGAATGACAGTCTTGGCGCTTATACCGGCCCCCTGCATGACCAGAACAGTCATGGTGCGGATGCTTTCGGCGAATATGCCATCAATTGCGAGCTTATGATGCCGAGGCCGCCGCTCATTCAAAAGAAGGACCGGTCCCGCGGGACAGTTTGCCTTCCCGGTCCCCCCGCAGATCGTCCAAGCAAGAGAACGCGCACATGAATGACTATGAGACCGCCGATACCGAGGCGACGATCCGTGATGCGCGTCCCTGGCTGGAGTGCATTGGCGACGCCAAGAAATACTTCCAGCTTTGGCTCGATAAGTGCGACAGCATCGATAAGCTCTATGCCGATTTGAGGCGTCTCGCGGATGTCAGCGGCGACCGCGAGTTCCAGATGTTTTGGGCGAATCTGGAGGTGTTAAGGCCTTCCATCTATTCGAGACCGCCGCAGCCCGCCGTTGCGACGCGGTTCAAGGACATGTCACCTGTGCCGCGCGCCGCTTCCGCGATGCTCGAGCGTGCCCTCATCGTCAATATCGAGGCCGAAGACATAAACTCCGTCATGCTGGCGGTCAGGGATGACATGCTGATCAATGGTCGCGGTGTCGCGTGGGTGCGCTATGAAGACGACAGCGATCCGACCGAGGAGAACGGGCCTGCGCAGGAGCCGCGGAACCAGAGCGTGCCCTATGAGCATGTGGATCGCGCCGACTTTCTTCATGAGCCGGCGCGCAAATGGCCGGAGGTTGGTTGGGTCGCGAAACGCGCCTGGCTGACGCGGGACCAAGGTATTGCTCGTTTCGGGGAAATTTTTGCCAGGATAGATCTCAAGGCGCGGCATGAATCATCCGACAGTGAAGCAGGCTACAAGGGAGAGAAGAAGGGCGAGGTTTGGGAGGTTTGGTCCAAGACCAGGAACTGCGTTGTCTGGATCGCCGAGGGGGTAGATGAGGTCCTCGACATCCGCGCACCCTTCCTGAAACTCGACGGGTTCTTTCCATGCCCGAAACCGGCCTATTCGACACTGGAGCGGCGCAAACTAATACCCGTGCCCGATTATTACTTCTGCCGCGATCAGTTTGACGAGATCAACGAATTGACGGCCCGCATATCGGCATTGGCCGACGGCTTGCGGATGAAAGGTTTCTATGCCGCGGGCGCCGGCGATCTGGCGGAAGCGGTCGAGGCGGCCCTGCGCCAGCAGGACAATAACGCGATCCTGGTACCTGTCGCAAACTTTGCGGCGCTGGGCGGCGCCATTCTCAGGGACAGCATTATATGGCTGCCGATCACTGAAGTTGCCGCAACCATCAGGGAATTGCTCCTGTTGCGGCGGCAGATCATTGATGACGTATATCAGATCACTGGACTGAGCGACATCATGCGCGGCGCCACCGAGCCGCAGGAGACTGCGACCGCGCAAGAATTGAAGAGTCAGTATGGCTCGGTGCGCATCAGGGAGCGGCAAACCGAGCTCGTGAGATTCGCCCGCGACCTGGTGCGGATTGCCGGTGAGATCATGGCCGAGAATTTCACGCCGGAGACATTCACTACGATAGCCCAGATGAGCTTGCCGACAGCGGCAGAGATTCAGGAGCAGGCACGGGACCTCACGGAGAATGTAACGAAGCTCTTTCAGGAAACCGATGGCCAGAGCACGGCGCAATTGCCCGACCAATTTCAGGAAATTCGCCAAGAGACGCAAGCGCGGCTGAACGAACTTGCCGAGACGGTTACGATCGACCAGGTGGTCGCTCTTCTCAGGGAGCAGCGTATTCGGCCGTTTGTGCTTGAGATCGAGACCGACAGCACGATCCAGGCCGATGAAAATATGGAGAAGCAGCGGCGCACGGAGTTTTTATCTTCGCTCGCGGGGGTCATTCAGCAGTTGACGCCGCTTGTCCAAGCACAACCGGCGGCCGGACCTTTTGCGGCAGAGATGATCAAGTTTTCTGTGGCGCCGTTCCGCGCCGGGCGCGCCATGACGGCAGTGATCGAAGATTTCACCGAGACGATCCGCGAACAGGCACAGCAGGCTGCGACCAATCCACAATCTGGTCCCGCGCAACTCGTCGCCCAGTCGGAAGGGCAGAGATTTGAGTTCGAGAAGCAGAAGCACGCCGACGAGATAGCCCTGAAGAGCAAGGAGCTCGACCAGATGAACGAGCGCGAGATCAGAAAGGCGCGCCTTGAAGGAGATCTCGCCGGGAATGCCGCGGGACAGCCCGCCGCTTACTCAATGTCAGAGATCATAGCCCAACTGGCCGGCCAGAACGCTCAAGTTCTTCAGGCTCTTGCCGTGATAGGCCAGATTCTTGCCGCGCCGAAATCCGTCACGACGCCGGAGGGGCGCATTTACACCACACAGCCCAGCTTACCACCAGGGATGAATTGACCATGACGATGCAATATTCGGTCGCGGTGCGGAATGCGCGCCTCGATGTCGTCGAGATCACGATCGGGACGACACCCATCCTGCAAATCAGGTCCGGTGCGCCACCGGTCAACTGCGCTACGGCAGACAGTGGGACCGTGCTGGCCACCGTCAATCTGCCTTCCGACTGGATGGCGGCGGCGTCAAGCGGCACGAAGTCGAAGTCGGGCACCTGGCAGGATCTCTCGGCCGATGCCGCCGGCATCGCGGGGCATTTCCGCATCAAGGACAGCACCGGGACGACGACGCATATGCAGGGCACCTGCACCATCACGGGCGGTGGCGGCGACATGATCCTCGACAATACGAACTTCGCCATCGGCCAGGTTTTCACCGTCGTAAACTTCGCCCTGACGGCGAGCAATCCCTGATGGCGGACAATGTCACCATTCCCGCCACAGGCGGCGGCACCGCGACGCCTGTCATCGCGACTGACGATGTCGGTGGCGTTCATTATCAGGAGGTCAAGATCGATCTCGGTGGCGACGGCACGTCATCACCACTCCTACGCGGTCAGCAAACGGCGGCAAACGGCATTCCGATCGCGCCTCCGAGCGACGACACCGTCACGGTCTCCGTGGATGTCACGAGGCCGGCCGACAACACCGCTTATGCCGCCGGTGATGCATTCGCCAATTCGACGACCGCGCTAACGGTCAATGGTTTCCAGTTGACGGGCGTCGCGCGTGGAACGGGCAAGACGGCGCTTCTGACCGATGTCGCACTGATCTACAGCAACGCGACGCCGGATGTTGTCGGCGAACTTTGGATCTTCGACAGCGCCGTCACCGCGATCAATGACAATGCTGCATTCAGTCTCAGCGACGCTGACGCCAGGAAGCTGGTGGCGCTCGTTCCCTTCGTGATCAACAAAAGTGCCGGCAACAACAAGGTCTGCCATTTGGGTAATTTGACTAACCTCTGCACTTGCGTTGGTTCGGCCGACCTCAAATTCCTGATCAAGGTAATTCAAGCCTTCACACCGGCTTCGGGTGACATTCTGACCGTACGCGCTAAATTTGCCAGGTTGGATTGATGTGGACACCGAAGAAGAAGCTGCTGCTGTTTCGCGGCCGATCGCCCGCGTCGCTGGAATTCCTCGGTGCGCAGCTGGGTCAGAGTGTCTCGTCATTGACACTCACCACGTTCAACAATGGCAGCAATCTATTCGGGGTACCCGATCCGGGACAGGTCATTCTGGTTGTTTGTGCTTCCAATTCCGGCTCGGCTGGCGTGTTCACCTCATGTGTCGTGGCCGGGCTCCCGGCCGCTTTAGTCACCCCCTCGCTGTCATCGCAAAACACCGGCGCAGTTTTCGTGGTCGCCGCGCCCAGGCTTGACCGGGGAAACATAACGGTGACGATGTCATCTGCATTCGAAAGCTCAGCGATCGGCATCTGGCGTGCCGTCTGGCATGGTGGCCTGAAAAGCGACGCGTTTGCCAACAATTCCTCATCGGCACAATCTCTAGTCATGGCGGCCACAGGTGTCGCGGTGGGCGTCGCGGGTGCGGAGAGCGCCACGCCAAGCTTCTCCGGTGGCCTAACGAACCGCGGGAGCCTCAGCGATGCATTCGGTTATGGCTGGCAATTCGGAGATGCTGTGGGCGCTCCACTGGGAGGTCTAACGATTGACGCGTCTGGGACGAGTTATCCGCTGCTCGCGGCGGCCTCCTTTGCACAGGTGTGATAGCAAATGTCTCTGCTTCTCCTGTTCGCCGGGGGGCCGATTGGCCCGATCCAGGGTGATCTGACGATCATCGAGGCCAATGACGGTCTGGCCGCTTCCAGTTCTCTGCCCGTCTCCGGCTCGACCGGTTCGATCGAGGTGGACGATGTCGCCACCTCCGCGGGTGCGCTCGTCATCACCGCCCAAGTTTTCGTCGGCGAGGCCGATGATACCGGCGTCGCGAATGCCACACTGTCGCTCACCGGCTCGACCCTTGTCACCGAAGACAATGATGTACCGTCGGTGGAGGGAACGGTCACCATCGTTGGGTCCGCCGACTTCATCGAGGACAATGATATCTTCGCGCCGGGAGGCGCTGTCGGTGCCGCGGCCGCATTTGCGGCGGTCGAAGAAGACGATGAATTGTCCGCATCGGCACTTATGCCGATCTGGCACTTGCGCCGCGGCGGCGCCGCCGAATGGGCGCGTTATGAGCGTCAGCAGATCGAATGGCAGGAGCAGCTTCGCCAGATCATCGACCGGTCCTGGCGGATTGCCCATGGTGAGATTGACCCGCTCACGTTCTTGCCGATCCCGCCGCCAGATTATAGCGCCGTGATCGACGAGATGATGCGCCAGTCGCAAGCGATCGACCAGGCACGCGTCGAGGCTTTTATCGCAGAACAGGAGCAGCAGCAGGAGGAGGAGGCCGTCTCCCTCCTGCTGCTCGCCGCATAGACCCATAAGCAACGACTAATCGCCGAAGATAACATCTCCCGCACCTGGCGGGCGATTATAGGAGACTTCGAGGAGGCGAGCGCCCTCAGCATGGGTTGCCTGCTCAAATGGCCAATACCAGAAGCCGCCATTGTGGTCAGAAATTCGCCTCAGCGCCCGGTGCTTCGAAGCGGCAAACAGCTGAGCCATTTGAGCTTGATCAGGGTTGAGCACGGCCGTGAAGGGCATAGAGTCCTGTACCACAAATCTTCTCCTTTAGGCAATTCGCGGACCTGCGTCGGACAACTCGGAAGGACATCTCTTGATGGCCGTCATATATCGCATCTCGCATGCCCCGGAGCCTGCTTTCAACAAGCGGTCGAGTCTCGGCGCGCCGATTTTCATTAGTGATGAGATGCCCCCGACTAAGAATATGGTCGATGGTGAAATGTACACTTCCAAGACGGCTTTGAGGGCGACCTACAAGCCGTCCGGCAATGCCGAGGGCGCCAGCTTCGTGGAGGTCGGCAACGATCCCGCGATGTTCCGCCGGTCCCCGAAACCCAAACCCGACCGCGGCGCCATCAAGGCGACCGTGGGACGGGCATTCTCCCGCGCCGGGTTCGGCGCCTAGCGCTCTCTCAGACAGAGGAAAGACCACATGACCGATGAAACTGGAGCGGCAGGCGCCGCGACCGAATCCATTGCGCAATATCAGCCACAGAACAACGCAGATGACGGCGTAGTCCAATTCGAACCTAACGTAGACCACACGCAGGAGAAGGCGCGAGACTCTCTCGATCGTGCCTTTGCTGCTCTCGATGTGGAGACGTCGGACGGCTCGGAGCAAGCACACGATGAGTACGGACAAGCCAAGGTCAAGGATACGGAAAGTACATCCCAAGGTCACAAGCCGTCGGTGACGTCGATAGAGGCACCAGCGCGCTTCTCGGCCGACGCGAAGGCTGCTTGGAGAGGGGTGCCGGATAGCGTGAAGGGCGAAGTTGGTCGCGCCTTTCGTGAACTCGAAAGCGGCATGGCGCGGTATCAAGAGGCTTTCGAGCCGCTTAGGTCCTATTTTCATATGGCTAGCCAATCGAACACCACGGTGCATGATGCGCTCGAACGCTATACCGCGCTCGATGGCGCGCTCATTGCAGAAGAGCCCGGCACACGCCTGCAGGCCATCGAGAGCATTCTCGATTATGCCGGCATAACGCCGCGCCAATATGCATCTTTCATCCTGGGCCAGAGGCCGGATGAGACGCAGGCCCGAAATGACGAGACTGTCCGGGACCTTCGCCAGCAGGTCACCAGCCTGCAACATCATCTTGGGGGGATCACGAAGTCGATTCAGGATCGTTATGAGGACGAGACCTTGCGGCAGGTCGAGGCCTTCGCCGAGGTTAATCCCCGCCTGAATGAGCCAGATTTTCAGATGACCGTCTTGCGTCTGCTGCAGACGCAGATGGCCGCCGACCTGCAGGGCGCCTATGAAATGGCGGAGCGGCTCACTCCCGCGCCGAACAGAATCGCCCTGAATCCAAGGCCGAACGCGGCTCAAACCCGCAACGGCAATCTCAGTGTAACGGGTGCTCCAGGCGCCGGCTCAAACCCGGCAAGACGCAGGGCCCCGTCAACCGCCCGGGAGAGCGTCGATGGCGCCTTTGCCTCTCTAGGCCTCGGGTGATTCCAACCAGCGCCATTAGGGAGCAATCGAAATGGCTTTGAATACCAATGAGCGCCTCCAGGAGGCGTTCTCGCTGGCGTTGGAGGATCGGTCGCAGGGTTATGCCGACCTTGTGTCGAACTCCAATGCACTGCTCTTCGTGATGAAGAAGCGCAACCAGTTCAAGACCTTCTCGGGTCCGACGATCCGCGAGCGTCTGCTCTACAGCGAAAGCGGAACTTATACCCGCTATTCCGGCTACGAGTTCCTGAACCCACAGCCGGCCGAACTTTTCAACGATGCCGAGTTCACGCCGAAGCTGGCTGCCGTCAGTGTCACGTTGTCGAACGAAGACATCCTGAAAAACTCGGGCACCAACCAGCTCAAGGATATCATGGAGGAGCATATTACGGCGGCTGAGACCGAACTCACCGACCGTTTCGTGGAAGACCTCCACAGCAATGGCACCGCCGCCAATCAGATCGGCGGCCTGCAGCTGGCGATCCCCACGGTGGTCAACTCCGGCACCTATGGCGGCATCGCCCGGTCGAATGCCATCTGGCAGACATCGGCCTTTGACGCCAATTCGGCCTTCGCCGGCATCACCACGGTGGACAGCACAACGGTGCGCAGGATATTCGACAGCATCCTGATCCAGCGCAGCCGTGGCCCCAAGGGTCCGAATCTGATCCTGTCCTCCCAGGAGCATTATTCGGCCTATGCCGGTGCTCTCGTCGCGATCCAGCAGATCACGAACGAGAATGAGCTGGGCGCCATGGGCTTCACCTCCCTTCGCCTCCACAGCGCGAACAAGAAGGTCGACGTGGTGCTCGAGGGCGGTATCGGCTCTGCCATGCCGGCCAACACCAGCTATTTCATCGACACGACTGCGCTGCGCTTCCGGTACCACCCGGATCGCAACTTCGTCCGTTTCGGTGGGAAGCAGATGCCCATCAACCAGGACGCCATTGTCCAGCATATCGGCTTCTTCGGTGAGCTCACCATGAATAACCCGCTGCACATGGCCAAGCTCTACGACTCGGTGTTGTAAGAGAGGAGAGAGAAAAGATGTCGAATCCCTCCAAGCACATCAGCCCGACGCTCGGCGTCAATCTGGGTGCGATCTATCCGTCGACTGACCCGTTTTACAACGAGGTGCCTCTCGGCACTGTTGTACGAGCCAGGAATGGCAGGATGTACATTTTCGCCCAGGCCTCGGCCGGCGTCGCCGACAATACGGCGGTGATCCTGACCGAACCCGCAATGACCGTCGCCGCCGGTGCCGGCGCCTGGACCACCCGCTCCGGTGCGCTCAGCACCGGTGATCGGGCCTGGGTTGAAAGCAACGCGATCTGACGAAGCGGGGCGGGGCTCCGGTCCCGCCCTCCCATCGCACCCTCTCAGAAAGGACAATCCCCATGGATGCCTCGAGCACCAAGCATCTGCATATCGAATTCAGAATGTCGCCGTCGAGAACCGCGCCAAATCCCTCAAGGAAGGCCGCCCGATCTTCGACCAGCAGGAGCAAGTCCATATCAAGTTCGTCGGCGACACTCGCAAGGAGCTCGTCGCGCCGGCGCATGAAAAGTGCATTCGTGACCCCGCGACGAACCTGTGGGTCAGCTATGCCCAGCTCTATCATCGCCATTATGACGCCTTCAAATCGGGCGAGGCCGCCATCGGCGA
This sequence comes from Rhizobiales bacterium Y(2018), assembly GCA_005502925.1. GTDB lineage: Bacteria > Pseudomonadota > Alphaproteobacteria > Rhizobiales > Aestuariivirgaceae > Taklimakanibacter. The sequence continues at coordinate 10,774 of SCPD01000013.1, forward strand.
CGGCACACCCATCTCGGAACTGTCGTTCCTGACCGAGGCGCGCCGCGCGGAACTCAGAGCGTTGCATATCCACACGGCCGAGTCCCTGGCTCAGCTCGAAGGTCCGAACCTCTCTCGTCTCGGCATGTTTGGCCGCGAGCTCAAGGAGCAGGCGAAGACCTATATCGAGCGAGCGAAGGAAACCGCGCTTGAAAGCCGCCTCTCGGCCGAGAACGTGGCGCTCAAGTCCCGCCTTGAAGTGCTGGAGGCGCAGCTTTTGCAAGGGAACATTGGCGGTCGCCAGATCGAGCAGCCGGCAGCCGCCCGGCTCGAGCAGGCCGGCGACGATCAAGCGCCCTCTGTCTTCGCCAATTGGGACGCCGCGGCGCTCAAGGCCTTTATCAAGGAGCGCACCGGCACGGCGCCCAAAGGTCAGCCTGGTCACGACACGCTCGTCCGCCTCGCTGAAGACGCGAACGCCAAAGAGGCTGCCTGACCATGACTGTTCTCACTGCAATTCAGAATGTCTCGGCCCGGATCGCTCTGGATCGGCCGGAAGCCGTCTTCAGCTCTGCCGCGCGCGAGCATTTTGAATTGCAGGTGTTGGCGAATACAGCTGGCCTCCATATCGCTAAGGATTATGAATGGCAGGCACTCAAGGTGGTTGCCACGCTCGCCGGCGATGGCACCAAGACCTCTTTCGACCTCCCCGCCGATTACGACCGCATGCTGAAGGCGGCCGAGCTCCGGTCGAGCCGCTACATCACTTCCCTCACGCATATCACCGACAGCGATCAATGGCTCGACATGGAGATCCGCCAGTTCAACCAGGTCGCCGGCATGTGGACGCTCCATGGTGGGCAGGTGCACATCCGGCCGGCGCCGGCGACGGGCGAGGCGGTGAAATTCTTCCACATGTCGAAGCTATGGGCCAAAGATGATCAGAGCACGCTGAAGGACGGCTTCACCAAAGACACCGATACATTTCGCCTTTCCGAAACACTGCTCGAACTCTGCATGATCTGGAAATGGCGCGCGCAGAAGGGGCTGCCCTATGCGCAGGACCAGGACAACTATGAGGACGCGAAGGAGAAGCTGATCACCGCTGACAAGGGCGCGCGCATCATCGCTGTCGGTCGCACCCGGCGCCTGCGCGGTGTCAGGCCGGCCTATCCTGTCTCGGTTGTGCCCTGATGCCCGTTTTTCGCCGCCGGCAGGTGCCGGCAACCGCTCAGGCCCGCGCCGGTCAGAAGGTCTTTCCGGCGCCTATCCGCGGCTGGATCGAATCGGAGAGCCTTGCGCAAGATATCCAGGCTGGCGCCAGCATCTTGGAGAACTTCTTCCCGACGACGCGCGGCATCCGGCCTCGCGGCGGCTCGCTTCGTCACGCCACGATCTCCGCCGGCGTAAAGAGCCTCATGGTCTGGCGTAGCGGCGCGTCGGAACGGCTGTTCGGGACGGACGCCACCAAGATCTATGACATCACCAGCCCGGCGAGTCCGACGGTGCAGCCCGTCGCGGCGGTCAGCGGGTTGACCAGCGGTGTCTTTTCGTCGGTCATGTTTGCCGGCACCGGTGGCGACTTCCTTGTGGCGGTCAATGGCACCGACGATCGCCGGCTGTTTGACGGCACGGCCTGGACCACGTTGCCGGCAATCACTGGGGTTTCCGCGTCGGCGCTGTCACATGTCTGGGTGTTCAAGAACCGGCTGTTCTTCGTGCAGAAGAACACCATGAACGCTTGGTGCCTAGCCATCGACGCGATCGGCGGTGCCGCCTCGAAGATTTCCCTGTCGGGCGTCTTCAAGAAGGGCGGCTCGCTGCTCTTCGGTGACACCTGGTCGGTCGATGCCGGCGATGGCCTCGACGATATCTGTGTCTTCATCAGCACATTGGGTGAGGTCGTCGCTTTCTCGGGCAGCGATCCTGCCGATCCGCTGAACTGGAGCATGGAAGGCCGATATGACATCGGCCGGCCGCTCGGCCCGAATGCCTGTTTCCGCGCCGGCGGCGATCTCGTCATCGGGACGATTGACGGCCTGATCCCGCTTTCGGCGGCAATGAACAAGGACCCGGCATCGCTGACGCTGGCCGCGGTCACCCGCGCGATCGAGCAGGAATGGAAGCGTCAGGCCGTGACGCGCGAGACCAGCATGAATTGGTCGGCGCTGAAATGGGGCTCCCGCAGCATGGGCATAGTCGGCCTGCCGACCGTCGGCGCAAGCGAGAAATGCGCTTTCGTCGTGAACTTGCTGACCGGTGCCTGGGCGAAATACACGGGCTGGGATATCTCTTGCCAGGCCGAAATGGGCAGCCGCGCTTTCTTCGGCACGCCGGGCGGCGGCGTCATGATCGCTGAAGCCAGCGGCACCGATGACGGGGCGCCGTATCAATGCACCTTCGTCGGATTGTATGACCATCTCAGGTCGCCGATCGCCATGAAGACGGCCAAGATGGCGCGTACCTCTTGGCTCTATCGGCAGCCTTTCGCGCCCAAGGTGTCGATATCGAGCGATTACATTGCCAAGCTGCCAGCCTATCCGCCGGCGGCGCAGCATCCGAGCCTCGATGTCTGGGACGTCGGCAAGTGGAACGTAGCGCTCTGGGACGCTGGCACGGCGCAACAGCTGGTGACGCGCTGGGTGTCTGTCGCAGGGCAGGGCTTTGCTCTGGCGCCAAACATCCAGATCACGTGTTCGCATGCCGGACCGCCCGAAGCCGAGCTCATCTCGGTCGATCTGCTTTATGAGCAGGGAGGGATGGCGGTGTGAAGCCAGTCTATGGGCAGGACGAGGCCGTTGCCGAGCTGGTGGCGAGCCTGATCCCTGCCGCCTCGCATGGATTCGGCGCCTTCACGGCCATGGGCGTCGATCATCACGGCACGCTCGTTGGCGGTTTCGTCTTCACCAATTGGTCGCCTGAGGCCGGCACGATAGAAATCAGCTATGCCGGCATCGACCGGCGGTGGCTGACCCGGTCGGTGCTTCATGCGGCGTTCTCGTATGTCTTCGACGGCATCGGCTGCCAGATGGCCATCGCGCAGACGCCGGCGCAGCAGCAGCACGCCGTCCGCATCGCGCGTGCTTATGGCTTCAAACAGGTGACCATCCCGCGGCTCTATGGCCGCGACCAGGACGGCATCATATCCACGCTCACCGCCGAAGACTGGCGGTCGAACGGTTTCCACAAGGAGCATCGACATGGGTAAGGGCAAGGCGCCGAAGCCGCCAAACATGAGCAAGCTTGCCGATCAGCAAACCTCGACCAATATCGGCACGTCCATTGTCGAGAGGATGATGAACATGGGTGGCGGCATCGAGACGCCGGACGGCTCTGTGAATTATTCTCAGAGCGGCACGTATGACTATGTCGATCCCGTGTCGGGCAAGAAATTTTCGATTCCGCTGATGAAGACAACGTCATCGCTTTCCGCCGCGCAGCAGGCCATCAAGGACAGGGTCGACGCTGCGAAGCTCACCGCAGCCGATACTGCGGCGATGCTCGCCAAGCAGTTCCAGGATGCTGGCAGTTTCGAGAATGACATCGAGAACAAGGTCTACGATTTCCAGATGAAGCGGGTGCAGCCCCAGGTGGACATGATGCGGAAGCGCGCCATCACCGACGCGACCAATCGCGGCATCCGGGAGGGCACTGCCGCCTACGACGTCCTGATGCGCAATACCGGGGAGCAGGAGAACGACGCCTACAATCAGGCCGCCCTCACCAGCCGCAGCACGGCACTAGGCGAGCGCGCCCAGCGTGCCGGTGAAATCGGCACCTTCCTTGGCATGGGACAGCCTGGCGCAGCACCTGCCCCGCCGCAATTTCAGACCAACATGCCGATGGTCGACCGTATCGGAACCGGTGTGAAGGACTACGAGAACAAGATGGCGGCCTATCAGCAGAAGAGCCAGACCATCAATCAGGCGCTGGGCGGCATGTTCGGTATTGCCGGCAACTTCATCAAATATTCGGATCGTCGGCTGAAGACCGATGTGAAGAAGGTCGGCAAAACTGGTGATGGTCAGAATATCTATCAGTATCGCTACAAGGGTGGGGGCGGCATGCAACTCGGCCTGATGGCGCAGGAGGTCGAGAAGAAGCATCCCGATGCTGTGAGCAAAGACGCCTTCGGCTTCCGCCGTGTCGACTATTCCAAGGCTTTGGAGGGCGCGTAAATGGGATTCATTTTCGGAGGGAATACCGGCGTCAAGTCTCCCGAGGAGCTTGAACAGCGCCGGGCTATTGCGCGCCAGCTCATGATGAAGTCTGCAGGTCAGCAGCCTCAAAATGTCTGGGAGGGGCTTGGCTCCCTTGCTGATGCTGTCGGGTATCGGTTCGCACAGAACAAGCTCGACGAAGCCGAGACGAAGCAGAGCGGCGCGGCATCTGATCGCTTCAAGGCGCTCTTTCAGCCGAAGGATTTTACCACGCCAGCCTCCTATTCGCCCGACGAACAGACCGGCGCGCCGGGATACCGGGCGATTGCCAAGGCTCCTCCCCGCCAGAATGAAACGGGGTCGTGGCTCAATCAGCAGCTTCGCAGCGATCCGGACCTGAAGCTAACGCCCGCAGCGGCGGCCGGCATCACCGGGAACCTCGATCTCGAGACCGGCGGCTTCAAGCACATTCAGGAGATCAAGCCAATGATCCCCGGCTCGCGCGGCGGCTACGGCTGGGCACAGTGGACGGGACCGCGGCGCGTGCAGTTTGAGGCCTGGGCGAAACAGAACGGTCTCGATCCGGCCTCCAGGGAGGCGAATTTCGGCTTCCTAAAGCATGAACTGATGAATACGCCGGAGGGCAAGGTATTGGCGTCGCTCCACGGCGTCGAAGATCCAGGACAGGCCGCGACCATCTTTTCGGACCAGTTTCTGCGGCCCGGCATTCCACACAATGATCGTCGCGTCGCCGCTGCTCAGGGCTATGCTGGCGGCTCGCCAAATATTCAGCATGCCGGCGACCCGCAGCCCGTGCGCCTGGCGCAGGCCGGTGGCCCGAGCCTCAGCGAGATGCTGCAGGTCTATGCAGACCCGTGGACGTCACCGGAGCAGAAAAGCGTTCTGCAGATGTATATCGAGCGGGAAATGCAGGCTTCCGATCCGGTTCGCCGGCAGCAGCTCGAGAAGGGCGAGCTCGAAATTGATGCGCTCAAGAACCCGAAGATCGAATATGGATACGAGACGCTGCCGGATGGGACTTTGATCCGAGCCGACAAGCGCGGTGGCATCGGCGCTGCCAACATCAACACGGGTGGAAGTAGCGACAAACAGATCTTCGACGCTCTGGGAGAGAGTGCCACCACTGCCCGAGCGGCGGTAAATGGTCTCGCAGGTATTCGTGAGGCCAGGAAGGCGATTGCCGGCGGTGCCATTACTGGCGCTTGGGCTAATGAGCGTCTCGCACTTCAGAAGGTTGGCGCTTTCCTTGGGGTGACCGATTCCGACAAGATTGTGAACACTGAGACCTTCAGGAGCGCCATCGCGCCGCAAGTCGCGGTCATGCTCAACGCCACCCTCGGCAGTGCCCAGATTTCCAGCTCGGATCGCGAGTTCGCACTGCAAGCGGCCGACGGCTTGATCACGCTCGATGAGCGGTCCATCACTCGCTTGCTCGACATCATGGAGCGCGCCGGTGACGCCGCGATCGAAGGGCATATGAATCGACTTAACAAGGTCTATCCGGACGGCAAGGGCTTCGACCGAGAGCGCGCAATCTTCGGCGTCGACATGCTGGCACCTGAGCCCCCGCCTCAGCCGAACCGGCGCATCCGAATTGATGGAAACGGGAGGATCGTGCGATGATCGAAGTCCAACTTGAAGATGGTCGTACACTTGAGATTGACGCGCCTGACGAGGCGAGCGCCGCAGCCGCTGCAAAATCGTTCCTCGATCGAGAGTGGGCGCAGAAGCGGATCGAAGCCGAAGACGCGCAACGCGGTCAGGTCGACCAACTGTTCAAGAATTTCAGCGACGGCACCACCCAGCTTGCCGCCAATATTCCTTTTGCCGGCGGCCTCGTCGACGAAGGCAATGCGTTCGTCCGTTCCGGAGGCGGCCTCTGGGGTGATTACGACCAGGCGCTCGCCTATGAACGCGAGCGCCAGTGGCAAGCGACCCAGCGCAGCCCGACTGCTTCCAAGATCAACAGTCTTGCAGGTGCCCTTGGGGGCGGCGCTGCAATCCTCAAGGTGTTGCCGGCTGGCGCATCAGCGCTCATTCCCAAGACGGCTCCGGCAAGGATACTGGCCGGCGGGGGCTCCGGCGTGGCTGGCGGCGCCGTAGAAGGCTTCACACGCGGCGAGGGTAGTCTTGATAATCGGGTCGCTGAGATGCCATTGTCCATGGCCGTCGGCGGGGTAGCAGGAGTAGGGTTCCCTGTTTTGGCCAAGGGCATCGGTGCGGGGTACAGTGCCGCTGCCTCCTGGCTGGCCAACCGAGGCATCGATGCAAAGTCCATCAATATTCTTCTCGATCGTCTGAAAGCCCAGGGAATGAAGCCTGAGCAGGCGCAGGCACGAATTGCCGAGTTGGGCGACGAGGCCATGCTGGCCGATGTGACCCCGGGCATGCAGGCTTTTATGGGTGGCACCGCCTTTGCTGACACTGGTGCGGGCAATATCATCGGTCAGCGCCTGGTACGCCGGCGCGAGGGTGGCGGTGATCGGATGCAAAACGTTCTTGATGAGGCCTTTGGCCCTCCGAAGCACCCATACAATGTCGTCCAGAATGAGCAGCCGGTCCGACGCGCCGACTGGTCTTCTTCCCTCCATCGCAACCGGGAGGCTTATGAGAAGGGACGCACTGAGGTTCTTACCAATAAGGTTTCACCAGCAGAGCACGCCGCCGATGTCGCCAATTATACTCCGGAAGAACTGGCGATGAGCAAGGCTGGCATGCGCTATGACATCGACCGCAGGCTATCGAACATCCGCAACAACCCGGACATGGCCGCGGATCGCGTTCTCTTGCGCGACAACAACATGGAGAAAGTGCACTTTTCGATCGGTTCTGATAAGTCTCGAAACCTCCAGCGAGGTATCGATCGCGAGGGAATCTTCAACGATACCAGCAGTTTAGGTGAACCTGCAAGGTTGCTCCGTATGGAGGGGACCAATGCGGCTCGTGACTTTTGGGGCGCCAATGCCAGGCCGGGGGTCGTCGGTGATATGATTGCAGCCGGTCTGGCCACCTCTGCCACCACCGGTTCCTTGCTTGCAGGCACGAAAGCAGCCGCCGATGCCGGCACCAATCGCCTGCGTCATGCCATAGGCGCCACTCTTACTCCCAAGGCTTCGCCCGCCTTGATTCAGAAGACGGCCGAAAACCTTACTGCTCAGCGGGGTGATTTGAGGGGCCTTGCCCGCTTGCTGGTCGATAAGGCCCAGGAGCTTCCGAAGCGCTCGGAAGCAGCACGGAACATCGAGAAGATTGTGCGCCTGTTGCTCTCTACTCAGGCCGGTCGAGTCGGCTTTGAGAGTCAGCATCTGATTGCCGGCGGTCCTCGATGAGATCGCGCAGGAGCCATCTCCGCACAAAGATCGTGACGATGTAGAGGCCGATGTAGATCGACCGGCTCAGATCCGTCGCCCGCGGCGCCAGGCGATCCCTCGGCTGTAACCAGTTCACAGAGCCAAAAAGTCTAAGCCGTCGGCCAGAATGCCGCCGGCGATCTCAAGTCCCCCAACCCGAGTGCGGTGCATCGCCGCCATATAGGAGGATTTCGCATGCCTCGCAACGGATCGGGCATCTACGGCCCGCCCGCCGGCACCGCTGCAGTGCCCAATACTACGATAGAAAGTGCGGACTACAATGCTGTTGTCGCCGATTTGTCTCAGGCGCTGACGGACAGTGTCAATGTCCTGGGTACAGCGCCATTTCTGGCCAATCAGCCCATGGGCGGCAACAAGTTCACTGGGCTAGGCGCTGGCGCGGCGGCTGCCGACAGCGCCAATCTCGGCCAGGTCCAATCGGATACTGTCGCCCACGCGATCGCAGTTGGCGGAACCGCCGATGCCATAACGGCGACATTCTCGCCGGCCTTCGTGGCCTATGCTGCCAAGATGCGTTTCCGGTTCACGGCTGGGGCCGCTAACACAGCGGCAGCCCCTACAATCAACATCGACGGCCTGGGCGCCAAGATCATCAAGAAGTTGAATGGCGCGGCCCTCGCGATCGGCGACATCGCGGGTTCAGGCCATGTCTGTGATTGCGTCTACAACGGGACTGATGTCATTCTCCTGAATTTCGCTCCGGTAGCTGTCGATCGCGAGCAGAACTTTTCCGCGAAGCAGACCTTCTCGAAGCCAGTTATCACCACGATGACGACGCTCGCAGATGCGGCGACAATCGCTTGGGATATGAATGCGACATCGAACGACGTTCGGATCGTGCTGACGGCGTCTCGCAATCTGGGTCTGCCCACAAATATGAACACGGGGCAAAAGGGCCTGCTTGTTGTCCAGCAAGATGGAACCGGCGGCTGGGGGCTGAACCTGAATGGTATCTTTAAGACGTTGAGTTATTTTGACATTGAAAAGGTGCCATATGCGAAGACTGCCTTTGCCTATCAAGTTGTCGAGGATCACACCTCCACCAAAGTGATCCTGCTCAAGTGTATGTGGACAGAGGGAAGATCCAGTATTGGATTCTATCGCGAGTTCAATCTTGGTTCGTATGCCCCCGCCACATCTTTTCAAACACAGCACAATCTGGGGCGGCAACCATCTCTGGTGCACTTGGCATTACACTGTACGACCGCGGACAGCGGTTACAGCCCAGGCAATAGAATATGGAATGTTGCTTCAGAGAGCGCGGCTGGAGTCGGTGCATGGTCAGATCCAAATAGCGCAGGAGTTTGTATCAATAGGATTGCAATTACTCACAAGTCTTCTTTTGAGGCTTTCTTTGCGACGGTCGGTCGCTGGAATGTAATCTTAAGAGTCTATGAATGACCTCCGCCAAGCTCAACTTCACTATCGCTACTGCCGCGATCTTCAGTCCGGCCTGGCTGGACATCCTTAACGAGAGTTCTCAAATCGTTGCTGCGCTCATGCCATTTTTTGGCCTTGCGCTCGTAATCCTGCAAATCGTCAAGCTCGGTCGAAACGGAAAATAGGTCGGCCCGCATAGTCGTTTTGGCAGCGTCAAGCCACCTCCCACAGTGACCGGCCAGCTCCTGTTGTGCATCAGGGGCGACGCCTCTCCACGTCTCATACCCCGCAATCTCACAACAAAGGATCTCGCCATGAAGACCTGTCATTGGCTTGCCGCGGCCGGCTGTCTGCTCGGTATCTTGAGCCTCGCCGGTTGCGTCCGTGCCTCCCCGGCACAGGAGACCTGGGATCTGAAGAAGATGGCCGATCAGATCGACCAGACCAACGTCGTCGTCGGTGTCGGCGGCGATGGGTTCTGCTCCGGCACGATCATTTCGAAGCAGCATCGCCTGGTGCTCACCGCCAGCCACTGTGTCACGGATCGGATCACCCGCGAGCAGCAGGAATTTGTCGATCCAGTGACCGGTGAGGTGACGAAGAAGACTATCGAGAAGAAACTGGATCTCGAAGTGTGGCAGAACATAACCCGAGACTATCAGGTCATATCATCTCGCCATTATGTGGCGAAGATCGTCGGCAATGACGCCGGCAATGACGTCGCGCTGCTCCAGATCCTCGATGTCTACTTCAAGGCGCCGATAGAGGCGCCGCTTGCCTCGGACAGTCATGTGCTGATGCGAGGGCAAACAATCTATGTGGTCGGAAATCCGGGCGTGATCCTCGACAATTCGATCACCAAGGGCATCGTTTCCTCGACTGAACGCACGCTTGCCATCGGAGGAAAGTCGCTCAAGGTGTTTCAGATCGACGCTGCCAGCATCGGCGGCAACTCGGGTGGGTCGGTTCTCAATGAGCGCGGCGAGCTCGTGGGTACACTTGATGCGGGTTTGCGCGGATCAGGTATCAACTTCGCCGTGCCGATCTCCGCCACCAGGGCGCTTCTGCGCCGTAGCGGGTTTGGCGATGTCGTGGGCGACGAGACAAAGAAGCAGGATCGCGTCCCGCCGGGGGCGCGCTGATGCGTCGGCGATCCACTGACTACATTGTCCTTCACTGCTCGGCGACACCGCCTACAGCCGATATCGGTGCCGCCGAGATCCGTCAATGGCACAAAGCCAAAGGGTGGGACGACATCGGCTATCACTTGGTAATCCGTCGCAATGGTGCGGTGGAGGAGGGCCGCTCACTCGAAGAGATCGGCAGTCATGTGAGAAACCATAACGCCAGTTCTGTCGGTATCTGTCTGGTTGGTGGGGTCGATGCCCGGCAACGACCCAGGAACAACTTCACCGCTGCGCAGTGGAGCGCGCTCAAGAATCGTCTCGCTGATCTGCAGTCGCGGTTTCCGTCTGGCCGCGTCATCGGCCATCGTGACTTTCCCGGCGTGACCAAAGCATGTCCGTGCTTTGATGCCATCGACTGGGCGGAAGCCAATGGTTTTCGCGTCGCGGCACGGTTTCAGCCGGTTAGGGCGTCCATGCTGCGTGCCGTCCGGCGCGAGGTGGAGGACAGCAATGAGTTCGACAATGTTGTGTCAGTTCCGGTAACTGGGCCAGGCAAATGGCTGGCGGCGATCTTGGGTTCTGGTGGAGCGGGTTCTCTGGCCGGCTTCGGCTACGGGATGGATTGGCTGAGCCTCCTCGTTCTCATTCTGGGTTTGGCCTCTATAACCTGCGGCGTTCTTCTGGCCATCGGGCGTGAGCGCCGGGAGCGGCTCTGGGACAGGTTGTTCGGATGATGGCCATTCTTGCCCGCATCGGGCTCGGCGGGGTCGGTCTCAAGGGGGCCGCCACGCTCCTCGTAGCGCTGTTGGCCATCATCCTCGCGGCAGGGCTCGCGACCAAGCTTTACCTCTCCGGTATCCACGCTGAACGTGTCAGGACGCTTGAAGCGACCATCACGCAGATCAAAGAGGCGCTCCTCGCCAATGAAGCCGTCATACGCCTGGCCGAAGCCGATGCTCGTAACGCTGAAGAGGAAGAACACAAACTCAAGGAACTCATCGATGCGCTTCAGAACGACAAGTCTTGTCCTCTTACTCGTGAGCATGTTGACGGCGTGCGTCGGATCGACGAGAGCCCCTGATGTAAAGGTGCCGCTGCCTGATCCTCCGGCGAGACTTCAAATGCGTTGTGAGCTCCCAAAGGTGTCGATCGGGCAGGACGCCGTTCAGGCGCTCTATCAGAACCGCGCCGCGCTGAAGACCTGCGAGGGCAAGCGTCGCGATTGGCAACGCTTCTATCGTTTTCTGCGTGAGAGGAGATAAGTCATGCCGAGAAAGCTTATCCTCACCGAGCGCAAACTCGGCCGCGAGCGAGCAGCGGGCCAAGCGTTTCCCGAAGATGGCCTGATCGAGATCGACCCCCGCCTTGAACCTCGTCAGTGGCTTTCAACCTTGGTTCACGAGGCGGTTCATATCGCCTTTCCGGACGCCGATGAACGATCGGTTATTCGCGCCGAGCGCATCATGACCCGTATATTATGGCGAGCTGGAATTCGTCGAATTTATCAGTGAATGCCCGTCCGGAATGTTCCGAAACGGGTCAGAGCCCGAGCCAGTTCACGATGCGATTTCCGAGAGGCATATCCTTCCGAGTCCAGACGATGGTGCTGTCACCGGGCTCTTCGGAGGCGACCTTGGTCTTTGTCGCCTTCTTGCTGGGCTTCGTCTTCGCTGTCAGCGCTTTCGTCGTCTTCGTCTTGGCTGGCTTCAATTTGACAAGCTTCTTGCGAGCCGGCTTCTTCTGCGCGACGGGTTTCTTTTCCGGCTTGTCTTCAACAATTTCCTTGGTCCTTGGCACCTGAGCTTGCGGCAATGGCTCGGCCGGCGCGGCCACCTGAGCTGGCGGCAATGGCCCGGCTGTTTGCGCCGTGTTGCTTGCAGGCTTGGGCGCAAACCAGGGAACACTGGCCGGACCACGCTCAACCACAGTCGTCTTGTAGGGACTGGTGATCGGGTCTTGCCGCGCGGTCGTGCTCTGCTGCTCGAGGCAGCGATATACGGTCGTGGCTGAATCACCGGAAGCGGATGAAGGGCTCAGGCATTCACTTTGAGCAGCGTGTGCGGCACCGAGAAAGCCAAATATTGCGGCCGTGAGGAGCAACCACGATTGTTTTGCGAGTCCGTCCAGTTTCACTGTCTTGAGCCTTCAGCGAATCTCATCAGCAGGCGGATGAAAGCAATCATACTACAACAAGGAACTCTTCAAAATAGCGATGAATTCAACGGGTTCTTCCATCGTGCTGTGGCGAAACTTTGGCATCTATCCTCCCTTGGCTGCAGGGAGGGAGAATAGGTGGCAGGGCTCGTTCGTGTTCAGGAATGGTATTCCTAGCGCCATGGGCTGATTCCTTGAGCGGGGCTCTCTGCGAGGAAATGGTGACCCCGGCACGATTTGAACGCGCAACCCTCAGATTCGAAGTCTGATGCTCTATCCAATTGAGCTACGGGGCCCCGGGTGTGATCTAATCCCATGGCGGGTTCCTAGCAATGATCTCTCATTTCTTTTGTGGACGCTCTTGACCAGGGGCTTCTACTATCTATATAATTAATCGACTAGTCGATCTAAGTTAATTTTAAACGAGGGATAGGACATGCGCTTTCATAAACGGTGGTGGTTGGGTTTTCTCGGGTTGATCGGCATTTACAAACTGCCGGATGCTCTCGCCGCCTTTAATGGCGATAAGGGCCCAATCGAGTATCTCTATCTGACCTGGCTGATCTGGCTTCTCTATTTTGTGCCGGAGAAGCAGCGCTCCTCACCCTCACAGCACTGACGGCCCGCGAGAAAACTTTAGCCGCGGCGATGCGGCTCCGCGCTCTTTATGGTGGCCAGGGCGATCGGATACTATATAAGCGCTTCAACTTAGAAGTGAGCTACGATCCTCCCGGGATTAAGGAGGCGCGACATTCGCCCGCATGACTCTCTTGGCCGTGCGGGCGCTACGAGCTGTCTCCCGAGCAGGGGGCGTAGCGACACGAGCTTGTTACAATCGGCAATGCCTCTCCTGTTGACGCCGCGCGCCGGCTTGGGCGACGAAAGCGGACATGGACGGGGCTGTCACGAGAAGTGGAATCCATGTTCGGTTTGTGGAAGCGGTATTTGCCACGACGGATCAAGCGGCGTGCCATGGTCTACTGGTACGACGTCGTTGCTAAAATGAACACAAGTGGGGATCTGCTTTTCCTCAATCACGGCTATGCCGAGCCCGGGCAAGCTCCGAATACCATTACGCTGCCGCCGGACCTTGAAGACCATCGTTATCCGATCCAACTCTATGATCTTCTTGCGCGGCGCAGGGATTGGGACGGCAAGGATGGGCTCGAAGTGAGTTGCGGCCTGGGTGGCGGTGTCATGTTTCTGGACCGTCGCTATCGACCGCGCACGATGACCGGTCTCGACATCTCTACGGAATCGGTTGCCGCATGCCGCCGCCGCTACAATGAATCGCGCCTGCGGTTTGAGGCGGGGGACGCGCAGGCAATGCCCTTTGCCGACGATAGTTTCGATATCATCATAAATGTCGAATCCTCGCTCAACTACCCGAACTTTTCGGCCTTTCTCCGCGAGGTGGATCGCGTGCTGAAGCCAGGAGGAACGTTCCTCTTCGCCGACTATCGCCGCAGCGGAAAAATGGCGAAACTCCGCCAGTCATTAACCGATATGGGTTACGACATTGAGATCATGGCGGATATCACCTCCGGAATTGTTCGCGGACTTGAGCTTGGACTGGAGCGCAAGCGCGCATTGATTGATCGTCATGTCGCCTTGCCGCTGCGCGGTATCGTCCGGGGCTTCGCCGGCCTGTCCCGTGGACGGGATGAGGAACGAGACAAATTTCATGCCGGCGTGAAGAGCTATCTTATGGCCGTGCTGACGAAGCCCCTCAAAGAGGCGGCAAACGTTCCCCTGGTGATCTCCGACCCTCATTCGCCGGCGGAAATTCAGGCAACGGCCGCTCCGTCGTGAACGATCAACGGCGGTAAACGCAAGGATTCAGGATGGATTTCGATCCGGCCGAACTACTTGCCAAGCCGCTGATGGCCTATCTGGCCACCGATAGTCCAAATGGGCCGCGCTCTTCGCCTGTCTGGTTTCTATGGGAAGAGGATGCCGTCTGGCTGATCGGAAACGAGGAAGACAGTTTTCCCAAAAGGCTTCGGGCCGATCCGCGTTGCGCCGTGAGCGTGGTCGACTTCGACATCGAGCACGGCGTTCTCCGCCATGTGGGCATCAGAGGGCGAGCCCAGATACTCCCTCTCGATCAGACCAGGCTGCACCGGTTTCTAGCACGTTATCTGGGGCCAGATCCGCGGGCCTGGAACAACTGGTTCAAGACCAATGTTGTGGATGGGCTGGAACTGATGATCAGGATCACGCCGGAGACCACAATCGTGAAAGACATGTCCTATTTCAAGACGGGTCCCGATCTTGCCGAGTAGCCTGCAGGCGCTCCTTGTCGGCAGGCGTCGGTGGGGAGGGGATCGACTTCGATGAGCGTTTTCCGGCCGCAAGCCACATTAACTCATAGTCAAAATTTGCCGAGGATAATGATCCCGGGGCATAAGGTGCCGTTCGGCACGTTGCAGCGTGGGGTCCACGATGGGAATTCTCCGAAGCCTATTCGGCTCTAAAATGCCACCGCCGGCGCCGCCGGCTGTGGTAAACGCCGCCGTGGCGATTGCCGCGGAGCCGCACCGCTCTGCAACCTTGCCACCTGATGCGGCTGTCTCCGCGGCGCCTCTGCCGGCCCAACGTGAAGACCGTCGCTTTTTCGAGATCCTGGAAACCTACCAGAATCGTCTGCGTCCATTGCACGATTGGGTGACATGGGACGCTGAAGAAGAGAAACGGTTGAAGGCACTTCGCATCGAGGCCTATCAGCTGCGCAACGCCACCGGGTTTCAGCCGCATGATGTTTTCCATCTTTGGCCCTATCACCCCGTCGATCCGGATCATGTCATCAAACAGGTGACGCTGAAAGCCGGAACGCCGATGCCATTGCCCGAATACTCACAGATTTTGCATGTGACTGTGGTGTCCGATCGCGTCATGAAAGCGATCGTCGCGTTGGAAGAGGGGCGTCACGCCTTCTTCCCCCTGGAGATCATCTCGGCGGACGGTGAATCTCGCTATCGTTATTATTTCATGCAGTTCCTTGAGCAGACGGACTGTACGGTTCCCAAGCTTGGCGGCTTTCGAAGAGGTGTGCGCCAGGACGGGACGACCTACTGGGTTCGCTCGTCTGCCGATGAGAAGGTCTTTCTCGATGTCGAGCGCGTCGGCACCCGTCATCTCTTCCAAGACAAACGTGCCAAATGGGGCTGTTTCATATCGGCCGATCTGGTGGGCAAGTTGAATGACTTCCTACCGCGTGGTCTTCATCTGGCCGAGGCAGGGGTGGTGCGTAAGCACGGTTGAGCATCCCTTGCAGGTCTGCGAAGTAAGCATCCGTTTACGATTGGATCATGTCGCCCCTTGCCGTCGATGACGCCGATATCATCAGAAGCATAGTCGGAATTGTGCGGTCTCTTGCGCCCGGGCCTGATCGGAGATCGCTGGGATCGCAGCCCGATGTACTGAATCAGGTGCATTATATTCTCCACAGAATAGGGATCGTCGCACCGGATCTCTTCAAGCGTATCGAGCTTGTGCTGATGGAAAGGCTTTCGCCGGAAGATTGGCGGAGTCTCCGCACGGCTCTGAACAGCGGCGCACCGCAGTCGCGGCCATCGCCGCGCCGCAGCCGGTCGCGCGTCAAAGAGCTTCAGTTTTGACCGCAAGTCTGCGCAATTGCTCAGGATTTATGAGCTCAGACAAAGCGTCATGTGCCCCTTGCCAGATTGGCATCGCACATTCCAGCCGACTTGCGCCTTGTTCAGTGAGCCATACGGCGCGGCGCCTGAGATCTGCTTCGACGGTTGCGATCTCGATCAGTCCCGCCGCTTCGAGAGGACGTAGATTGCGCGAGAGCGTCGATTGATCGAGCCCTGATCGCTCCGCAAGAGAACCGATCGTATCGTCTTGGGCGCTCGCGATATGGATCAGGAGGCCGAACTGCGCCAGGCTGAACCCGGCCTCGGCCAGCCTTTTGTCAAGAAATCTGGTGATCCGACGTGCCGCGAGCCGGACATTCAGGCCAGCGCAATATTTAGCGGCTAGCCGCGCATCGGCTACCAGCGTCTTTCTTGGAGAAGCCTTGTCCCTGTTCATAATTGCATGTATATACATTATTTGTAGATACATGGAAATATGAAATGGCGACCTCCGTTCTTGATCGCATCGGCAATACGCCTCTGCTGGAGTTGCATCGCATCGTGCCTCCGGGTTGTGCCCGCATTCTGATAAAGCTTGAAGGAGAGAACCCCACCGCCAGCATGAAGGATCGTATGGCGCTGGCCATGATCGAATGTGGCGAGCGCTCCGGCCGTCTCAAGCCCAAGGGCCGCGTCGTCGAATATACCGGCGGCAGTACTGGTGTATCGCTCTCACTCATTTGCGCGGCAAAGGGGTATGGGCTCAGCATTGTGACATCGGACGCCTTCAGTATCGAGAAGCGCCGGCATATGGCGGCCCTCGGCGCCGAACTGACCATCATCCCTAGCCAGAGCGGCGGCATGGACGCGGCGTTGACCCGCAATATGGTCGCGGCGGCGCGCCGGATCTGCGAGCAGACAGGCGCCTTCTGGACGGATCAACTCAACAATGAGGACCAGCTCACCGCCTATCATGCAATGGCAGATGAAATTCTGTCACAGACACAGGGGCGCATCGATGCTTTCGTGCAGGCGACAGGGACCGCCGCGTCCGTGCGCGGTATTGCCGAGGGGTTCCATCGGCGCGAGAGGTGTGTCCACATTGTCGCGGTCGAGCCAAAGGAGTCCGCGGTCCTTTCCGGAGGCAAGAGTGGCGTTCACAAGATCGAAGGAGTTGGCGCGGGTTTTGTCGTGCCATTGTGGCGCGCCGATTTGGCCGATGAGATATTGCCGGTTACGACCGATGAAGCAATGGCCATGACGCGCCGCCTGGCGCGGTTGGACGCGGTCTTCTCGGGTACCTCCACGGGTGCCAATCTGGTTGCGGCGATCGATATCGGCATGAGGCTTGGGCCCAAGGCGACAATCGTCACCGTCATGTGCGACTCGGGAACCAAGTATCTGAGCACTGCGCTCTATGGAGAGGGCGGCCATCAATCAAAATGATGACGGGCCGGCGTAAGCCGGCCCGTCGCAGCAAGACCTTCGGTGAGGGCGCATAAGCCGAAGATCATGCGAGCCAGAATGCTCATTGAGTTAAGTTGGCAACATCGTTCAGCCGTGGCGCGGCATATCACGTGTTGAGGCCGAAGGTCAGGAGAATGCATCGAGCCTTTGCCGATTTGCAGATTCTTGTTGTAGTTTAATCACAGAAGATCGCTGATCTGGATTGGAGTGAAGTGACAACTGGTCGACTGCGCAAATATACACGGCGCAGCGAGATATCTTGAGATTTCATTGAGACGGGTTGTCTTGGGGTAGGTTGTTCTCGAATAGCTTGTTTGACCGATCCGCCGTGTCGTTCTCCGGCCTGGAGTAAGCCCGCCGCCAACTTCAGCGGCGGGCCCCCCGGATGCCGCCACATGTCGGTGGCGACATCAGATCAAGCAATGCAGATCGAAAAAGTTTCCTGACTCGGATCATTAAATTTCCATAGGGTTGCCGTACCCATGAAATCCTGACAGCTCCAGATCGGCTATGGGAACCGAGCACGAACGGATTCCGGTAATATTCCGGTACTGGTCTTCCGGATCTCGGGTGATAGTTCGCTTTTGGGTGTGTTTTCCGGCTTGACCGGGGCGGTCTAACACGGCAAAAGCCCTGACAAATCAAGTGTCGGAGTGTAGCGCAGTCTGGTAGCGCACCTGCTTCGGGAGCAGGGGGTCGGAGGTTCGAATCCTCTCACTCCGACCAACTTCCAAATCCCATTGAATTTATTGGGTTTTGTCCGGACGTCGGCGGGGATGCAGGGAATTTTCCCGACATATACCCGTTCGTCCTGATACACGCCGCCGCGTCGCTGAAATGACAGCGGCAACAGGCTGATCCGTAGAGGGCTACGTCTTATATGGTGCCGAGCGAGTAATGCCGGACACCTGCCGACTGCGGCTTGAAAAATCAGACCAGGAAATCTGGCAAGCGATTATTGCGGCGCAACGGTCGAGCCAGTATATGGTCCCCCTCCGGTCGATGGGGCGTAGCCAAGTGGTAAGGCAGCGGATTTTGATTCCGCCATTCCCAGGTTCGAATCCTGGCGCCCCAGCCAATCGTCGACAGCGGTTATTGTCCTTCGGCGAGTTCGTTCTTGAGTTTCTTGAGAATGTCGCCGACTTCGCGTTTCAGCCGGTTGTTTTTGGCGGCGCGAGCCGCGGCCGCACGGATATCATCCAGGGCGGCCGATTGTTTCCGTAACTGGTTTTCCAAGCCCGTCGCGGCCACCGCCTGATCCTCTGGGTTGGGGGCGGTGGCGAGAGCCAGCGTTTCAGATGACGCGGGCAGGGTGAATTTCTCCACGAGATTGTTGATGCCCTGCGCCGAGAGCGACCTGGGATCGGCGAAACTGTCGAACACCGAGAAAGCATTGCCTTGCGACCGGCTGCGTTCGAGCGCGATGTCCCCCATATCGTGCCAGACAAATCCAGCGTCCGCGACGCTCTTCTTCAGCTGTTCCCTTTGCTTTTGCGGGTTGGGAATGCGTTCGCCGGCATAGCCTCTGTAACGGGTGAGTTCGGGTACGATATTGTAGAGAGAGGGCACATAAACCACGGTGACCTTGGTCGGGGCGCCGCTCTGCACCAGCGACTTGATCGCCGCGATAACGGCCTCCGGCGTGCCAAATCTCTGATCGGCGGCAAAGTCGTCCTCAGAGTAGAGATAGACGACCTCTTCGACCTGACCTTGATATCGTGATGCCGCCTTTGTCAGATTGCACAGGACCTGTTCGGACGAGGCACCTGGCACGCCTACATTGACATATTGCCGGGTGCTGTCCTTCGCCTGTAGCCGCGAGGCAAGAGTGGCGGAATCGTCGAGCATCGGGCCGAAGGCGGCGGAATCGCCTGCGACGAGCACTTTTCTTGGCCCTTCGAGGAAGGGCACGGTCACCCGCTCACCTGCGGCATTCGTGGAGAGCTTGTGCGCGCCACGACCATAGTCTTGGAAGAATCTCACCAATTCCAGCGGAAGCTTCGCTTCGCGCGCGTGATGGACCGCGATTGGGGCGAGGGGCTCGAACAAATTGGAACGAAGGAAGAAGGCGACTTCATCGAGATTGGCTCGCGGACTCTCGCACTCCCCATCGCGCCGGGTCAGCTGCGTGCGCTCTGTTTGCGTCTCCTTATAAGGGGAGTTGATCAGGCCGACATCGGCTTCGACCATCTTGGGCACTAAGGACTTGAGCTCTGACTCATCCGTGACGATACCGGGAAGCGAGATAGGTTCCTGGTTGTAGTAGGCCAATAGCCGATCCCAACCGTCCGTCATTTGGCCGACGCCGGCCGACATGATGTTCTGCCACGAAAGTATGGCCACCAGAATCAAGGCCGCACCGATCGAGATCAATAGGCTGCGGAGCATCAGAGGCCTCCCTTGCCCGCGGCAGCTATACACTCGTCTGTCCTGGACCGAATGCCCAATGCCGCCGCCATGCAAATACCGCTTTGCGCCCTCACCGGAATCTTGCGGGTATTGCGGCCAGCTTTCAACGATTTTTTTGCAGCCAGGGGATCTCGCGGGTTAAGGCTATCCACATCTGGCGGAATGCTGCTATGGGAAAGTTCCGCCGGACGGTCGCTCTTCAACCGCAAGGCGATCTGGTTCCGCAACGCGTTACGGCCCGCTCATGACGCCCGGCATTCCCTTTCGCATCGTCGCCACGGCGCTTGTTCCCTTTGCCACAGGCTATCTGCTCTCTTATCTTCTGCGGGCGGTGAACGCCGTAGTGGCGCCGGATCTCATCGCGGAGTTCGCGTTGGCCCCGGCTGAAATCGGGCTTTTGACGTCGGCCTATCTTCTGGCTTTTGCGCTGTTCCAGCTCCCGCTCGGGGTGCTTTTCGATCGCTATGGCCCGCGCCGGGTTCAAACCGCACTTTTGGCACTTGCCGCGGCGGGCTGCGTGATCTTCGCTTTGGCGCCGGGCTTCACGACCCTGTTTCTTGCCCGTGCAGTGATCGGGTTGGGTTTTGCCGGAGGGCTGATGTCGGGCTTCAAGGCGAGTTCGCTCTGGGTCCCGCTTGAGCGTCGGGCGCTCGTAAATGCCTGTATCATGTCGACGGGCGCGCTGGGCATCATCGCCGCCACCGAACCCACGGCTCTTCTGGTGCGCGAAGTCGGCTGGCGTAATGCCTTTCTCGTCTATGCCGGCCTGATCGTTTTGTGCGCCGGGTTTGTTTTTATGGTGGTGCCGCGCCGCGATGGTGATCCTGTCGCCGCCCGTTTTGGTCAGCAATTCACCCAGTTGCTGCGGATCATGAGATTGCCGCTTTATTGGCGCCTGGCCCCACTTCTGGGACTGACCACGGGGGTGCAGATTGGAATCCAGACCCTGTGGGCGGGCCCCTGGTTCCGTGACGTTCTGGGCTTCGACCGCATGCAGGTCGCACGCCATCTTCTCTGGATGGCAATAGCCTTCATGGCCGGCATCTTGTCGAGCGGCTTCGCTGTCGACCGGCTGGGGCGGCGCGGAATCAGTCCATTGACGGTCATGCTCGCTTATCTTCTCGTCTATCTCGCCGCCCAGATGGTCATCATCTTGCGGCTGCCCGATCTCTCGGTGGCGGCATGGGTCGTGGTGGCGGCAACTGGACAGGTCGGCATCGTCGCCTTTCCCTGGTTTGCCGCTCAAGTCGGAAATGACCTGGCAGGCCGCTCAAATGCCTCGCTCAATTTCGCCATGTTCATGTCGGCCTTCATGGTCCAAGGCACCATCGGGGTTATCATCGGCTTCTTCTTGCCGACCGCGACGGGTTACGCGCCGGAGGCCTATAGCTGGGCCATCGGATTTTTCCTCGTTTTGCAGTTGCTGGCGCTGGGCTGGTATCTGAAGCCCATGCCTGAGAAGGAGATTGCCTATGGCCGGTCCTAATCCCGTCATCGCCGAAGTGACCCGGGGCGGTATCGTCGAAAGCCGCCATACCGGCGCCTACGCGGTTGTGGACAAGGACGGCATGCTCGTCGCCTCGGCTGGTGATATCGAGCATCCGATCTTCCCGCGCTCGGCGATCAAGGCATTTCAATGCCTGCCTCTGGTGGAAAGTGGCGCCGCCGAGCATTTCGGCTTCACCGATGAGGATATCGCACTGGCTTGCGCCTCGCATAATGGTGAGGCGGCCCATGTCAGGGTGGCGAACGGCATGTTGGCCAAGGCCGGCATGATCGAGACCAACTATGAGTGCGGTGCGCATTGGCCCTATGAGCTGAGTGCCCAGCACGACATGGTGCGCCGCGACGAGGAACCGCGCGCTATCCACAACAACTGCTCAGGCAAGCATGCCGGCATGCTGGCCCTTGCTCGGCATCTGAAGGTGCCGGCCGAAGGTTATACGCGTATCGATCATCCGGTTCAGCGGAGCGTCGCGAAAGTGATGAGCGAGCTCTGCGATATCGACATCGACGCTCAGCCGCATGGCATCGACGGCTGCTCGGTGCCGACCTGGGCCGTCCCTTTGCGCAACCTGGCGCTGGGCTTCGCCAGGTTCGGCTCGGGCGCTGGATTGAACGCATCGCGCGCCGCCGCTTGCCGGCGCATCATCGAAGCGGTGCGGGCTCATCCCTTCATGGTAGCGGGGTCCAATCGGTTCTGCACCAGGCTCATGGAAAAGGTCCCGCGCGCTTTCGTGAAGACCGGGGCGGAAGGCGTTTTTTGCGGCGCCATCCCACATGCCGGACTGGGCATCGCGCTTAAATGTGACGATGGTGCGCATCGCGCCTCGGAGACGGCGATGGCGGCGCTCATGGCGTCATTGCCGGTCTGGACCGACGCCGAGCGCCAAGCACTTCTGGGCTTCGCAGCGACCGATGTCAGCAACTGGCGCAAGATCCATGTTGGCGATGTTCACGCCGCAATCAGCGGCGCCTAGATCACGATGAATTTGGATCGAATCGATCCAAATTCATAAACGTGATCGATTCTCATATGTTAGCGCGGGATTCTCGCGAAAAACCGGCATCCACTTTTTCGCATCCCGCGCTAGCTGACATTGTTGCCGCTGACTGTGAGATTTGTCGGCATCGTGACATTGCCGCCGGTAAGTTCGGGCGTTGCCTCATCGCGATAATTCATCCCGATGATGGCTTTCCGCGATTGTGCGATCATATTACCGGTGATGCCTATTGGACCGGCACCTTGACTGACCGAAGCGGCGATCGCGAGCGGACATTGCCGCAGGAGATTGCCGGTGACCATGATGTTGCGGGCATAGGCCCCCCAGCCGGCGGAAATGCCGATATCGGAAACCGCCTCGATCACATTGCTCGTGACGATCGTATCGGCTTCGGCGCCGATGCCTGTGCCGCGTTTTTCGGGATTGGAGCCACCACCAGTAATGTCGCGCACGACATTATTGGCGCAGACCGCGAGCCGGCCGCCCTCATCGAAATTGGTAATGGATATTCCGGCCGCTGCCGTCTCGACGATATTGCCCGAGACGACCGCGCCGTCGAAGGCGAATTCCACGTAGATCGCCGTTTCGCTGAGCCGTGAGCAGGAGTTGTTGACGATCTGGCTGTTGCGCCCGGAATTGTTGCGGATGGCGCTGTAACCGCAGTCGCTCACGCGGTTATGGCTCACCAGAACGTTGCCGGCGCGAAACACGACGATGCCGTTGCCGTTCTGGCCAGAGCCGCCATCATCGAAGCGCACGCGTTCGATCCGGTTGCCGGTGACGATTGTGCCATCGGAACGCCGCTCGCTGGTCCAGACCTGGATACCATTATTGCCAATGTCACTGACGTGGTTGGCGCTGATCTCGAGCCCGACCGAATCGAGCGCGAATATGCCGGTCTTGCCGATCTCTGCAATGCGATTCTGTTCGACGCGGCCGGCGCATTGACTGAGCTTTAGACCGCTGCCGGCGAAAACGCTGAAGTCGCAGCGGGAGATCGAAAGACTGGCGCAGCTGCGCACCGAGACCAGGGCTTCATCTCCGCCTAGAGTTTTGTCCGATCCTGAGAACCCGACACCCTCGAGGACGGCCAGGCCCGTTTCGATAACGAATATGCCCGTATTCTTCGTCGTGACGAGCATCGTCTGGCCAGGTATCCCAAGAATGACCACCGGGCGATCGATCTGAATGTCCGATACCTGATAACGCCCGCCCGGCAACAGCAGAGCCATGCCGCGTTCGGCCGCCTTGGCGATGGCCTTACGGAGCACTGCCGATTGATCGCCTTTGCCGTCAGGCTTGAGACCGAGATCGGTCGCGGAGATGAAAGCCTGCGCGGCCACAGCCGGTCCGGAGGTGGCGGCAGCAGCGCCGACCGCCACGAGCGGGGCTGCTGTGGACATGAAAAGGCGGCGTGAGAAATCCATTTATGAAACTCCTCGCTCAAAACCTGCAAGTCGTATGCCGGTTATCAGCAAGGGCAGAAAAAGGCGACCTGACTATTCCGCCGCCTTTTGCGCGTAACCGAGACGCTCATTGAGCCGGTCCAGCAGCTTCTGTGCCGCTTCGGGGATCACCGTTCCCGGAGGGAATACGGCGGCAGCGCCGGCCTCCAGCAGGGTGGCCACGTCTTCCGGCGGAATGACGCCCCCGACAATGATCATGATATCGGGACGGCCGGCCTTCTCGAGCGCCGCCTTGAGAAGGGGCACATGGGTCAGATGGCCGGCGGTGAGGGACGAGACGCCGACGACATGCACGTCGCTCTTGGCCGCGAGATCAGCGACTTCTTCCGGCGTCGAGAACAGGGCGCCCACCTTGACGTCGAAACCCATGTCGCCAAAGGCCGAAGCGATGACTTTCTGACCCCGATCATGACCGTCCTGACCGATCTTGGCGACCAGAATGCGCGGCGGCCGTCCGTCGGTCTCACGGAAAGCCTCGACCGAGCGGCGGGCGGCCTCGAGCTTTGGATTGTTCTTGGCGGCCGCTTCATAGATGCCTTTGACGGCGCGGCTCTCGGCGGCATGCCGGCTCCAGGCCTTTTCAAGCGCGAGCGATATCTCGCCGACCGTTGCCTTGGCGCGCGCCGCATCGACGGCTGCGGCGAGGAGATTGCCGACGCCGCTTATGGCGACGAAACTCAACTGTTCAAGGGCGGCCTGGCAGGCGCGTTCGTCGCGCTCGGCCTTGAGGCGCGTGAGCTTTTCGATCTGCCGGGCTCTGACCGCTGAATTGTCGACCTTCAGGATATCGATCTCCGCGTCGGTGCCGTGGATATACTTGTTCACACCAACCACGGTCTGCTCGCCCGTATCGATGCGGGCCTGGGTGCGGGTCGCCGCCTCCTCGATGCGCAGTTTCGGGATTCCGGCTTCGATGGCTTTCGCCATGCCGCCCATGGCCTCGACTTCCTCGATATGGCGCCAGGCCTTGGCGGCGAGGTCGCCAGTGAGGCGTTCGACGAAGTAGCTGCCGCCCCACGGATCGATGACGCGGCAGGTGCCGGCTTCCTGCTGGAGAAAGAGCTGCGTATTACGCGCGATGCGGGCGGAGAAGTCGGTCGGCAGCGCCAGCGCCTCGTCGAGCGAGTTGGTATGAAGCGACTGGGTGCCGCCCTGCGTCGCCGCCATCGCCTCGATACCGGTGCGCACCACATTGTTGAAGACGTCCTGGGCGGCGAGGCTCCAGCCCGATGTCTGGCAATGGGTGCGCAACGACAGCGAGCGCTCGTCTTTCGGATCGAACTGCTTGATGAGCTTGGCCCACAGCATGCGGGCGGCGCGCATTTTCGCCACTTCCATGAAGAAGTTCATGCCGATCGCCCAGAAGAAGGAAAGGCGCGGCGCGAAGCGGTCGATATCGAGGCCGGCGGCGATGCCGGCGCGTACATAATCAAGGCCGTCGGCGAGCGTATATGCAAGCTCGAGATCGGCCGTCGCTCCCGCCTCCTGCATATGATAGCCGGAGATCGAGATCGAGTTGAATTTTGGCATCTTCTCGCTGGCATAGGCGAAGATGTCGGAAACGATGCGCATCGATTGCTTGGGCGGATAGATATAGGTGTTCCGCACCATGAATTCCTTGAGGATGTCGTTCTGGATCGTGCCCGAGAGCTTCTCCGACGGAACGCCCTGCTCTTCGCCCGCCACGATATAGAGCGCCATGATCGGCAGCACGGCGCCGTTCATCGTCATTGACACGCTCATCTTGTCGAGCGGGATGCCGTCGAAAAGCATGCGCATGTCGAGAATTGAATCGATCGCGACACCGGCCATGCCGACATCGCCGGCGACACGCGGATGATCTGAATCATAGCCGCGATGGGTCGCGAGATCGAAGGCGATCGACAGGCCCATTTGTCCTGCCGCCAGGTTTCGGCGGTAGAAGGCATTGGAATCCTCCGCCGTGGAGAAGCCGGCATATTGCCGGATCGTCCAGGGCTGGGTGACATACATGGTCGGATAGGGGCCGCGCAGATAAGGCGGAATGCCGGGCCAGGTATGGAGGAAGTCGAGGCCGGCGACATCGACCGCATCATAGGCCGATTTGACCGGAAGTCCTTCCGGCGTCTGCCAGACGGAAGGCTTCGTCGTCGAAGACGACGGGGCGAACGCGATCTTGCTGAAATCCGGGATGCGGCTCATGCGGCAGCTCCCGCGGCTTCGAAATTTTCGGCGAAACGGATGGCCGCGAGCGGGCCTTTCGCCATGGCGCGGCGCGGCACATCTTCGATAGATGGTGCCGCCTCCTTCGGTGATCTGTAGGCGGTCACGCCGATGATGGTTTCCGCCTTGCTCTCGATGCGGGCGAGGCGCTCCTGGCGCTTCACGGCGATCTGTTCGGCGACATGGCCGTTGGCGACCGCGGCGACAATTCCGCCTTGCTTCTCGATTTCCTGGAACAGATTCCAGGCCTTGTCACACAGGCTCGCGGTCAGGTGCTCGATATAACCAGAGCCTGATGCGGGATCGCTGACCCGCCAGAGCTGCGACTCTTCCTGCAGCACCGTCTGCGTATTGCGCGCGATGCGGCGGGCGAATTCGTCCGGCAGACCCTGCGCCAGCGAGAAGGGGAGCACGGTGATCCGGTCGGCGCCGCCCAGTGCCGCGGCGAAGACCGCTGCCGTGATACGCAAGATGTTGGTATGTGGATCGCGTGCCGCCATCATACGCCATGAGGTTTCAGCCTGGACGGTAATTGTATCCGTCGCCAACCCCGATGCTGACAAAACACGCGCCCACAACAGGCGCGCGGCACGAAATTTCGCCAACGTGACGAACATATCCTGACCGGCGGAGAGAGTGAGCGCCACGGCGCGCTTCAAGTGAGCGTCACCGAGTTGGTCCAAAGCCCGCAGATAGGCGACGCCGCTCGCCAGCATGAAGGCGAGCTCCTGCGCGCTGCTCGCACCGGCGTCGTGCCAGACGACGCCCGAAGCTTCGGCGAAAGGCCCGGCGAAATGCTGTGCGTGCAAGGCCGCCGCCGACTGCCGCATGCCACTCGCGAAATCCGGATCGATCTTGCCGTGAAGGGCGCCATTGCCGATCGGGTCGAGGCCGAAACTGAGGCTGAGCCTTTCGGGGGCGACAGGCTGAGTGGCGATCCATTGCGCCAAGGCAGCCGCAGCGACATCGCCTTGCCGCCCCGCTTCGAGGCGCAGATCGATCGCGTCGACACGGATGCCGTTCAGAAGCCGCGCGATGGTCTTGCGATCAGGCGCCTCGAGGCCAAAGCCGCGAGCGCCCGGCGCATCGGCGAAGACGAGGTGAAGCCCGGTCGCGCCGTGATTGAGGTCGTCAAGCACCTGCGCGTTGGCCTTCGCAGCGTCGGGATGGTCGGCGCGCTGCATCACCGCCCACGGCGTCTGCTCAGCACGGCGGACGGCGGTGCTTTCTCTATCCGCATAGAGCGGCGCGACGGCAATGCCATCCATGGTGTGAGAGAACAAGCGTTTCTCGAAATCGGTACCTTTGAGTACCGCATCGACGCGCTTGCGCCAGGCGCTTTCGCTGGCAGCCGGGAATTCCGACGCGAGTATCAATGACCCTGCGTTAGACATAGCTGCCGAGACCCGGAATTGAGCCCGCCACCTGCTTGACGAGATCCTCACCCGCGACTTCTTTGGCGTAGCTGAGTGTTTCGCTGCCGAGCTGTTTGATCTGCTCCATATTGAGGCCGGCCGCCTGCAATTTGGTGATCGCCGCCAGGGGACCGCCCATCAGTCCGCCGCCCAGCATGCCGAGAAGCCCGCCGCCGCGGGCGCCGTCGCCGCCATGCGTCCGGGCCAGTTCCTCGGCGCCCGGCAGCTTCGCGAACAGCTCACCGACCTTCTGCTGATTCCCTTGGGATTTGACCAGCGTCAGCATTATCCCCAACGCCTTCTCGGCGCGTTTGGGATCGAGTCCCGTTTTGGTCACAATTCGGGCAATCAGCTCCTGCATGAGCGGGCTCCGGCGTGTTTGAACTCGCCCGCTTTTTATAGCAGATTGGCGCTCTTGCAAGGACCACAAGGGAACTGACGGACTATGGCTGAAAATACGATCTTTCTGGGCAAGGCGGATAAGCGCGAAGACCTCTTCCTGCCCATGGCCAACCGTCACGGCCTCGTGACCGGCGCCACTGGCACTGGCAAGACCGTCACCTTGCAGATCATGGCCGAGGGCTTCTGCAAGGCGGGTGTTCCCGTCTTCGCCGCCGATGTGAAGGGCGATCTCTCCGGCATCTCGCAGGAAGGCACGCCGCAGGATTTTCTCCTCGAGCGCGCCAGGAAGGTCGGTTTCGAGGATTACGGCTTCGAGGCGACGCCGACCATTTTCTGGGATCTGTTCGGCGAGCAGGGCCATCCGATCCGTACCACGGTTTCGGAAATGGGCCCACTGCTGCTGTCGCGCCTGATGGGCCTCACCGACGCGCAGGAGGGCGCTCTCAACATCGCCTTCAAGATCGCTGACGAGGAAGGCCTGGCTCTCCTCGACCTCAAGGACCTGCGCGCGCTTCTCTCCGACCTCGCCGATCGCGGCAAGGAATTGCGCACCGATTATGGCAATCTCAATGCCATGACCATCGGCTCGATCCAGCGCCGTCTGGTGGTGATCGAGGAGCAGGGCGGTGACAAGTTCTTCGGCGAGCCGGCGCTCGACATCAAGGACTTGATGCGGACGACGCGCGACGGTCGCGGCTACATGAATGTCCTCGCCGCCGACAAGCTGATGTCCTCGCCGCAGCTCTATGCCACTTTCCTGCTCTGGCTGCTGTCCGAGCTGTTCGAAGAGCTTCCCGAAGTGGGCGATCCTGACAAGCCGAAGCTCGTCTTCTTCTTTGACGAGGCGCATCTGCTCTTCACCGATGCGCCGGCCGGCCTGTTGCAGAAGATCGAGCAGACGGTGAAGCTCATCCGCTCCAAGGGGGTCGGCGTCTATTTCGTGACCCAGAATCCGCTCGATGTGCCGGAGAGCGTGCTGGCTCAAATGGGCAATCGCGTCCAGCATGCGCTGCGCGCTTATACGCCGCGCGAGCAGAAGGCAGTGAAGACGGCGGCCGACACTTTCCGCCCCAACCCCAAATTCAAGACCGACAAGGCCATCACTGAGCTCGGCAAGGGCGAGGCGCTGGTTTCGGTGCTTGATCTGAAGGGCGTGCCGACGATGGTCGAACGCACCATGATCCGGCCGCCCGAGAGCCGCATGGGACCGATCACGCCCCAGGAGCGTGACAAGCTCATCAAGTCGTCGCCGGTCTATGGCCAGTATGACGAGGCAGTCGACCGTGAATCGGCCTACGAGAAGCTGGTTCAGCGCGCCGGCGAGCGGGCGGAGGCGCAGGAAAAGGCGGCGGCCGACAAGCAGGCGGCGCGCGAAGCACGCGCGGCGCCACGCCAGCGCGAGTCCGCCACCGACCGTTTCGTCAAGAACGTCGCCGGCAGCGTCGGCCGCCAGGTCGGCTCCATGGTGGTCCGTTCCCTGGTGCGCGGCATTCTCGGCGGTTTCTCGCGGAGATGAGATTTCCCTGCTCCCGGCCTTTCTCTTGGAGAGGCCGGGGCGGAGGACTGCTCAGATCTCGCTCAGTGCCTGCTCGAGGCTGACATGGCCGGCAAAGCCGCCGGCGCCCTTCACATCCTCGCCGCGCTCGATCGCATGGGCGAACTTCACCGCAGGATCGTTCTCGAGCCGCTCGAACAAGGTCTGCACGCCCGGATAGTCCTTGCGGTCGACCACATTGTGGTACTTCGTCCAGCGCGCAATGCCGATGAAGTAGGCGTCCGCCAGCGTGCGCTGATCGCCCGCAAGCCACGGGTTCTTGCCCAGCATCTTTTCGAGTTCGCGATGCGCCTTGGCGACATTGGCGGCGCCATAGTTTCGCAGCACCTGCTTCTCATCGGGCTTAAGCGTGTCGTGCTCCAGCGTGTACCAGAGCGGGCTGAAGGCGTTGAAGAAGCTGGTATTGAGATAAGCGAGCCGCTGGTTCAGGCGGTCGAAATCGGCAGTGCCCTGCTTGAAGCCGATTCCTTTCGCGATGCTGCGGGCGCCCAGATGGTTCATGATCGCTAGGCTTTCGCTGACGATATTTCCATCGCTGGTCTTGAGAGATGGTGTCTCGCCGACCGGGTTGATGCGGCGGAACGCCTCGCTCTGCACGACTTCCGGCATCTGGATGCGGCTGAGGCGATAGGGCTCGCCCAGCCATTCGAGAGCGACGATCGAGCCGAAGGAGCAGCCGGAGGGAATGCCGTAGAAGAGGATCGGTGTCATGGATGGTCTCCTGTGTTGACACCGATGATATAAATTCGTGGACTTATATGCTGTAGACGCCAAGTTTGCGTTTTAAAGTCCACAAATATAGACTATGAGACATGTATAACCTCAACGATCTCATTTTCTTCGTGCAGGCTGTGGAGGCCGGCAGCTTTGCTGCGGCAGGGCGCAGACTCGGCCAACCCAAATCGACCGTGAGCAAGCGAGTGGCTGAACTCGAGGCGGCCTTGGGCGTGCGCCTCATCCACCGCACCTCCCGCCAATTTGCCCTCACCGAGATGGGACGCGATGTCTATGACCATGCCCGCGCCGCGGTCATTGAAGCGGAAGCCGCCGAGACGATCGTCCGCCGCCGCCAGGCCGAGCCTTCCGGCACGGTCAGGATCACCACCTCGGTGCCGACTGCCCAGTTTCATCTGGCCGACCGGTTGCACGAGCTGGCGCGTTCCTTCCCCAAGCTCAGCCTCGAGCTCCATGTCACCGACCGCTTCATCGATCTTGTCCAGGAAGGTTTCGACATCGCGCTGCGCAGCCATTTCGCGCCATTGCCGGATTCGGGCCTGATGCAGCGCCGCGTCGCCTCAGAGTCGATCATCCTCGTCGCGGCGCCCGATTATCTGGAAGCGCGCGGCGAGCCTTCCGAGGCTGAAGCACTGAAGGAGCATGATGGCCTCATCGTCTCGGCCACCGCGCGCAGCTGGCGTCTGGAAGACAAGGACGGGCATTTGGAAGAGGTCGAGCCCAGGCTGCGTTTTACCGCCGACGAGTCGGTCGTCCTCATGAAGTCGGCAATTGCCGGGCTGGGTGTCGCCTGCCTCCCCGCAAGCATCGTTGCCGTGGCGCTGAAACAGGGAACGCTTAGGCACGTGCTGCCGGACTGGACGGCCGGCAGTGTCACCACCACGCTCTTGACGCCGCATCGCCGTGGCCAGTTGCCCGCCGTCCGCGCCGTAATCGAGTTTCTGTCACTGAAGCAATAGAGCATCGGACCGCACGGTGCGAACCGAGGGATCAGGATCCGGCTTCGCTGCGACGAGGAAATGTCTGAGCCGCTGAAATTACAAGATAGTACTCGGCGGGGCGGGCCGTCCGGTTCTCGACCCAGTGCTCCACATCCGCCTCGAAATACAGCGTATCGCCTTCTTCCAGGACGGTCTCAATTTTGTCCACGCCGACGACGATGCGTCCTCGTGAGGCCAATACGTGTTTGGTCACGCCCGTGGGATAGGGCGGCAACTTGCCGGTCGATGCCTTGGCGGGTAGGTGATGCAAGACGACTTCGACAGGTATCCCGGCTATGAGAGGCGAAAGAAGGTGGCGTTCGAACCCGGTTTCAGCATCCCGAAACACCTGCCGCTGCTCCTTGCGCACCAGCGCGAAGGCGCGCCGCGTCGTTCCTTCATCGCCCACCAGGGCCGAAAACGAGGTCTCAAGCGCATGCGCGATGCGTTTCGCCACGCCGATGGTCGGGCTCTTTTCGCCGCGCTCGACCTTGGAGAGCATGGCCCTGCTGACGCCTGAGAGTTTCGCGACTTGCTCCAATGTCAGATCGGCTTGCTCGCGCAGGAGGCGGACCCGGTCACCGAAAGCGCTGCCTGCCGGATCTTGCCTGCCCGTTTTCTTCGCCGACCGTGCCATTCCGAATCGCTTTCCAGCCTTCTCGTATCGTCACCTCCACCTTAAGCAGGGGCGCGTCCCATGTCACATCCCCTGGATCAAGTGACGGCAGCGTTCATGACCGATGTAAGTGCAGACAATGCAGGCCCGAGACGGGCCGGCGGCAGATAGCCGAAACCCAGCCGGAATACCCGGCTGCTTTCGCCAAACCATGTTCCGGAGGCCAGCTGCAGATCGTGATGAGGCAGAACGCTCCAGAAGCGCGAGACGGCCGCGTCATCGAATATATCGGAGTGCAGGCGCAGACAGCACAACGCGCCGGCATTCGGCCGCACCCATTCGATGCGTTTGTGTTCGCATTGGCGCCACGCCGCCAGCTCTGCGAGTGCGCCGGCAAGCAACCGGCGCCGCGGGGCGAGCACCGCTTCCCGGTTGCGCAGGAGAGCCGTGGCGAGCGTCTCGTCGAGCACCGAGCCTGAGATCACGATGTTCATCTTGGCGACGGTCAGGCGCGACCTCAGATCGGCGTTGGCCACCGTGAGCCAGCCTGTCCGCAGGCCCGGTGCGCCGAGCGCCTTCGAGACGGACGCGCCGGTGACGATACGCGCGTCGAGCCCGGCAAGACTGTCGGGCACGGTATCAGCACCATAGGTGGCCTCCCGATAAGTCTCGTCGATAAAGAGCATGGCGTCCGGCGCCTGCTTTTTCATCAGGATGAGGAGCTTCTCGATTTCAGAGCGGGAGGCTTGAACGCCGCTTGGATTCTGCGGTGACGCCAGGCTGACCAGCTTGGTTTTCGCCGACAGGCTCGCCGCGATCTGGTCCACGTCCAAACGATAGCCACTATCGAAGGAAAGCTTAATCTCGCGGATACTGGCGCCGGCACCGGCGAGGCTGTTGCGGTTGGGCGGGAAGCAGGGCGTCACGAGCACGGCTTCGTCGCCGGGCCGGCAGACTTCAAACGCCAGGAGAAAGAGGCCGAGCGCGGTGCCTTGTGTCGTGATGATTATGATCGGCCGGCACCTTGCAGGCATCGGCGATTGCCTCGCGAAGTGCTGTCGCGCCGGCGGACGTGCCATAACCGAGCTTCAGGTCACGGAGGCTTTCGAGACCGCCCGCCAGATCGAGAAGCTCGCCGAATGTCAGGTCTTGTGATGTGCTTTCGGCCAGGTTGAATGGCCGGTTCACATCGAGGAGCGATATGATCTCGTTATACGGAAATCTCCCGCGCCATGTATGCGAGGCCGATTGAGAGACGCTCATGTCATGGCTTTCTATAGAGCGGTGTAGCAGAAGGCGCGTTCGCTTTTGGCGATTTTACCGATACCCGGAAATTCGAGATGTGAACCGGCTACGAAGAAATTGGGTTTGGCCGCCAGACTCAGAATCCTTTGCCGAGTCTCGCGCGCCTGATCCTGATCGGTGTCATATTCCCAGGTGAGCTCCGGCCGCGCGAACTGGATCGACGGTACATGGACGATGTCTCCCCAGATCAACAGAGTTTCGCCGGCGCTCGATACCTCGAATGCGGTATGGCCGACCTCATGACCATGGGCTGCGCGCGCGGTGACGCAGGGGCTCAGCTTAAAGCCATCGCCGAGCGGCAGGCGGTGCTGCCCAAACCGGGCTAGCCGGTCGATGCTGTCGAACATCGAGATTTCCTCTTCCGGAACCAGCAGTCGGGTGAGCCCTGGAAAAGTGTCGGTTCCGTCGGCGGCCACAAGGCCGTGGACGTGGTCTGCATGCGTGTGCGTGACGGCGACGGTCGTAACCTTCTCCCGCGCCACCCCCGCTTCGGCCAGGGCGTGTGGCAGCAAGCCCATCGTGGGTTCCCAGGCATTCGCCGCGCCGGTGTCGATCAGAATGTGCTGGCCGCGATCAATGATGAGAAAGGCATTGACCGACAGCCGGAGCATTCCCGCGACCAGA
The DNA here is from genome assembly GCA_005502925.1 of Rhizobiales bacterium Y(2018). Lineage (GTDB taxonomy): Bacteria > Pseudomonadota > Alphaproteobacteria > Rhizobiales > Aestuariivirgaceae > Taklimakanibacter. The sequence continues at coordinate 44,245 of SCPD01000013.1, forward strand.
TCCACTTGTGCCGGCAGATCTGATCCAAAGGGGCGGTCACCTGCCTGCCGCAATCGGCTGGGCGGCATGTCGACATAGCCGTCGCGAAGAGCGATGACCGTGATCTCGCCAAGGGCGAACCGAGCATAGTCGGTGCCAGAATCGAGCTTTTTCATACGTGTGCCTCTCGCGTTCAAGGAGATCGGCGGTTGCGTGACATCGATCGCCAAGCCGGAAATCGACGTTCGCATAGATAATTCTACTATAGAAGAAATAATTCTACAAGCATCGATCCTTGTCGCGATCCGGCGATGAAGAACTATCTGCAGGCTGGCTGGTAGCGTCTAATTTGGTCGAGAATCTCCTTCACGCCCTGCGAAGCACTTGACGCGTAGGCCTTACAGAAGCCTTCCACCTGGCCGCTATCCGTCACCGCAAAGGCAAGCCTTTCTGTCAGCATCGGTGCTGAGGATAGTCTGGCCATGAGGTTTTCGGCGGCGGCCGTGTTGACTGTTGCCCATTGGATGAAACTGATCATCACCTGATGGCCGGGGGCCTCGCCATGATACATCTCGAGCCAGGTTATGACCTGGTTGGTCTGGTCATATCTTTCATGCAAGGCGAGAAGTTCTTCTGTGTGCCGCGCGGCCAGTGAGATTGGGTCGTCGAAGGGGCGAAACAGAATATTGTACAGAAGAAATCCTAGAAGTCAGGCGAGCAGCCAGCCTGAAAGCGCGAACACGGAAAAAGCACACGGCGAAGCGTCATGCCCAACCTTCTTGCTTGTTAGATGATTTCATCTTCATCGAAGAGCGGCGCCTGCGCCAGCTCACCGCCGATGCGCCCTATGCGGGCGCGCGATGTCTCGGGATCTTTCACCCGGGCGATATGAAAAAGTGCATCGCCGCGATTGACGATCGGCAGATTGGTGCGCCCGATGATGATGCCGTTTTCAGGCGAGATGACCGGCACGGCGCGCTCGCCGAAGGGATCCGATATCTCGCCGATCGCTTCGCCCTTCACCACCTGGTCACCGGTTACCGGTCCGGCGCGCAAAAGCCCGCCTTCCGGCGCCCTGAGCCAGGCGCTCGAAGTCGAGATCGCCGGCGGCACCTTGCTGCGCGCGATATTGGTGGGGGCGATCATGCTAAGCCATTTCATCACCCGCAATATGCCGATGACGCCGGCGCGAATGGCGATCTCATCGAAGCGCAGCGCTTCACCGCCCTCATAGAGCAGCATCTTCACGCCATGGTCGCGCGCGCATTGGCGCAGCGTGCCCTCGCGCAATTTGGAGATGAGGATGACCGGCGGACCGAATGCTTCCGCCATCTGCAGGAGATCGGGCTCGTCAGGCGCGATACGGATCTGGGGCAGGTTGGTGCGGTGCTGCGCGGCGGTGTGGAGGTCGATGCCGTAATCGCTCTTCAGCACCACCTCGCGCATGAAGAGATCGGCCACGATCGAGGCGAGCGAGCCGTGATCCGAGCCCGGGAAGGAGCGGTTGAGATCGCGCCGGTCGGGCATGTAGCGCGAATGACTGATCAGGCCGAAAGCATTGACAACCGGTACGGCCAGCAGCGTGCCGGCAAGGCCATGCAAGGTGCGATGACGGATCACCCGGCGCACGATCTCGGCCCCCAGAATCTCGTCGCCATGGACGACGGCAGAAAGGAACAGCACCGGCCCCGCCTTCTCGCCATGGATGACATGGACGGGTAATGTCAGTGGCGTGTGATTGGAGAGCGCGCTGACCGGCAAATCGACGGTCTTGCGTTCGCCCGGATCGAGCGTCGTCGTGCCGAGGCGGAACGGCTTGGCGCTCATGCGCTCATCCCTTGCCTTTCGTCTTCGTGCGCCCGGGCCGGGCTTCCGCTTCGAGGAATTGGATGATGGCGGCGGCGACATCGACGCCGGTCGCCTTTTCGATTCCTTCGAGGCCCGGCGAGGAATTGACCTCCATCACCAGGGGCCCGCGGCTCGATTGCAGCATGTCGACGCCGCAAACATTGAGGCCCATGGAGCGCGCCGCCTTCACCGCCGCTGCTCTTTCCTGGCGCGAAATGGTGATCTTGTCGGCCTGGCCGCCGCGATGCAGGTTGGAGCGGAAGTCGCCCTTGGCGCCGGAACGCAGTATGGCGGCCACCGGCTTGCCGTCGACGACGAAGACGCGGATGTCGCGCCCTTCGGCTTCCTTGATGAATTCCTGCACCAGAATGGCGATGTCGGCGCCGTGGAACGCCTCGATGACCGACTTCGCCGAATTATGCGTCTCGCTCAGCACCACGCCGATGCCCTGCGTGCCTTCCAGGAGCTTGATGACGGCCGGTGCGCCGCCGACGATCTCGATGACGTCGTCGGTGCGGGTCGTGTCGTTGGCGAAAGCGGTGATCGGCAGACCGACGCCGTCGCGCGCCAGGATCTGCAGTGAGCGCAATTTGTCGCGCGAGCGGCCGATGGCGACGGATTCGTTGAGCGGAAAGACGCCCATCATCTCGAATTGGCGGAGCACCGCCAGGCCATAAAAGGTATGCGATGCGGCGATGCGCGGGATGACGGCGTCGAAACCTTCGAGCTTCTCGCCCATATAGCGCAGTTCCGGCTTGCGCGAGGTGATGTTCATATAGCAGCGCAGATAATCGACAGGCACGATCTCATGGCCGCGCGCTTGCGCCGTCTCGATGATGCGCTGATGCGAATAGAGTTTGGGGTTGCGGGTAAGAAGCGCGATCTTCATCGGGACTTGGACTTCATCTTCTTGGGACGTTTGCTTCTGACGAAGGTGCGACTCGGATCGACCAGGAACGTGCCTTTGATCGAGTTGCGACCGATCAGCATTGCAGCACCCATATCGGCGCGTTGGGTGAGGGTGATTTCGGCATCGAGAACGTGGTCGCCGATCTCGACCTGGGTGGAGATCACGGCGCGCAGCTCGATATGGCCGTTCGAGCTCTTGATCCGGCGCAGGTCATGCAGCGGCATTTCGCATTCGATCCGTCGGTTCGATCCGCTGCGCCGCTGCAGCTTGAACCGCACTTTCATGCGTTTGCCGCGTCCTGATATCTGGATGTCGTCGGCATGCAGCGCCGCCGAGCGGGCGCCGGTATCGATCTTGGCGACGATAGGGCCGGCGTCGAGTTCGGGCAGGCGGACCGCTTCCTGCCAGCCGATCGGGACCGGCCCATCTTGCGTATCTATGTCGTCATCCGCCATGGCCTTACCGGTCTAACCGCAATGAATGGCCCGGAAAAGAGGAAATCGGCTTTGGCGTTACCGGCATTGAGGCACGGGCGTCAGGCGCTCTTCGCGTCCTTGTGATACGTATAGCGGAAGGTGCAGCAGGGCGCTCCTTCCATGATCGTCTGCTTGCGCTCCAGCGTGATATTGGGATCGTACCCCTCGCAGAAAGTGCCATCGCGATTGCAGGACAAAAGGTGGCCGATCTTGCCGAGCCCCATTTCCTTATAGGTTTCGGCATAGCGGCAGCGCGTGATGTCGAAATCGAACTGCTTATCGGTCGCCTTCAGCACCTTCATTTCGAGAGCCCCGTCGGCGGTCCAGAAATCATAAAGCTTGATGAAATCGGCCATCGAGGTTTGCCCGCCGGGCGCCCTTTTGGCGAATTCCCGGCCTTCCGCAACCGCCGCCTTGCGGATCGCCCGGTCGAGGATCTGGGCCGCTTTCTCCTCGCCGATCTCGGCCGCCATCTCGGCGAAGATCGGGCCGATGACCTGGGCCTGCAGCCGGCGTTTGGTGAGGGTGGGCAATTCGCTCATGGGGAAAACTCCATTATGAGGCGCGCGGCTCGAAGAGCTCGATGACATTGCCGGACGGGTCTTCGACCAGGATCTGCCGCCCGCCCGGACCATCGACGATGTCGTTTCGAAAATAAGCGCCATTCTCGCTGAGCTTGGCGACGGTCGCGGCGAGATCCTCGACCTCGATCACGAAGCGATTCCAGCCGCCGGCCTCGGGCACGCGCCCATCCGGCATCGGCCGTGCGGCGGAGGCATTGGGCCCTGCGACCCAAAGCGTGAGATCGTCCCGGCCGAGAATGGCCATGTTCGGGCCGAATTGCTGCTTGAGCACGAAGCCGAGCTGATCTGTATAGAAGGCTACGGATGTTTCGACGTCCTTGACCATGTAGCGGATGGTCGCCATGGCGCTATCCTTCGATCTTGATGGTCTCCGCGATATCTATACCAAAACCGGAGAGGCCCACATAGTGGCGTGTGCTCGACGTAATGAGCCGGATCGAATGCACATTGAGATCGCGCAGGATCTGGGCGCCGAGGCCGACATCGCGCCACACCTGCTCGCGGATGGCAGCGCTGCCTGTCTTTTCGGCGCCCATCTTCTGGCCGGCGGGCACGCCCGCGGTGCCTTCGCGCAGATAGACCAGCACGCCACGCCCTTCGCGCTTGAAGATGTCATAGACCGAATTGAGCACATGCGGGGCGCCGAAAATGTCGGCGACGATGTCCTCGCGATGCAGCCTGACGGGGATGTTCTTGCCGCCGCTGATGTCGCCATAGACGAGGGCGAGATGCTGCACGCTGTCGAAGGGTGTCGAATAAGCGATGCCGCGCACCTTGCCGATCGGCGTCGCGATATCGAACTGGTTTTCCTGGTTGACCAGTCGCTCGCGCGCCTGGCGATAGGTGATGAGATCGGCGACCGAAATGATCTTGAGATTGTGCTCGCGCGCGAAGGCTGTGACCTGCGGCCCCCGCTTCACCGTGCCGTCGTCGTTGACGAGCTCGCAGATGACGCCCGCGGGATGGAGACCGGCAAGCCGCACCAGGTCGACGGATGCCTCGGTGTGGCCCGAGCGCATGAGCACGCCGCCCGATTTGGCGACCAGCGGGAAGATATGGCCGGGGCGTACGAAGTCGCTCGCCTGCACATTGCCATTGGCGAGCGCATGCACCGTGGCGGCACGCTCCTTGGCCGAGATGCCGGTGGTGAGGCCCTCGCGATAGTCGATCGAGACGGTGAAGGCCGTGCCCAGCGGCGCATCGTTCAGCGCCACCATTGGGTCGAGCTTGAGGCGGCGGGCATCTTCCGGCGTGATCGGCGCGCAGACGATGCCGCAGCAATAGCGGATCATGAAGGCCATCTGCTCAGACGTGATCTTGCAGGCGGCGGCGACGAGATCGCCTTCATTCTCACGGTCGTCGTCATCGACGACCACCACCATCTCGCCGCGCGCGATGGCGGCAATGGCGTCCTCGACGCGGTCGAGTTCGGAATTGGAGGCGGGCGAGGATTTTGCTGTGTCCATGGCGACGGGTCCAGAAAAGTCTTCGGGGCGAACGGCGTTATTGGTGAAGCTCGCGATCTTGAGGGCGAGGTCGAGGGAGGGGGATGCCCCCGCAATGAGCTGCGAGACGCGGCCTTGCGAGACGCCAAGAGCCTTGGCGAGGGCGGATTGCGAGGTGCTGGTCTTATCCAGCCAGTCGGTGAGCTTCATGCCTCGCTTTTAACAGAGCTAATAGTCATCGGAAAGTGAATTATTAGCTCCACTAAAGAATGCCAGTTATGCGGGAAAAGGCTGCGCCTTCAGCCACAGGAAAAGGGGAATCCTGCTCCACCGCTGGCGAGAGGATTGCGGAACTGGCTCCTTGATCTGTGTGACCGCGAGGCCCGCTGCCGAAAGGGCCGCCATATAGGCCTCGAGCGGCTGCGACCAGCCGGCGAAATGCATCTTGAGACCGTCCCTTTCTTCCACGCCCTCGAAACGTTCGCGCCCGAAATAGCTGCCGGGCACGACGAAGGGAGCGTCCGGTTCAGGCCCGGCAAAGCTGCCGCGATCGGCGAAGGGATGCACGATCGAGATGATGAACGTGCCGGAGGGCTTGAGCACGCGGCGGATCTCCTTGGTCGCCGCCGGAACGTCCTCGACATCCATCAGCATGTTGTAAGCGACGGCAAGGTCGAAGCTCTGATCCTTGAAAGGCAGGGCTACAGCGGCCGCCACTTCATAGCGATCGGCGGAGTTCAGTTCTTTCGCGGCTTCGATGAAACGGGCGACCGGGTCGGCCGCCGTCACGTGATAGCCGAGCTCCTTGATGAGCCGCGAGACACGACCTTCACCGCAGCCGACATCGAGCGCTTCGCCGCTCCCTGTACCGACGAACTCACGGAACGCTTCGGCGTAACTCCAGAAGGCGTCGTGTCCGGGTGCGCGCGCCCAGGTGATCCACTCCTCGGCGATCTCGGCCCAATGTTTCTGGTCGGTGTCCTTGCCCGTCATGGCGTACCCCTCGAGATGAAAAAGCCCTCCCCGGAAGGGGAGGGCCGATCAGGTCAGAGAATGTGGAAGCTCAGGCTTCCGAGAACATCTCCTCGACATGCTCCCAGTTGATGAGATTGTCGACGAAGGCTTCGAGATATTTCGGCCGCGCATTGCGATAGTCGATGTAATAGCTGTGCTCCCACACATCGACGCCGAGGATCGGATGCGAACCATGCATCAGCGGATTCTCGCCATTGGCGGTCTTCTGGATTTCGAGCTTGCCGTTCTTCACCGCGATCCAGGCCCAGCCGGAGCCGAACTGGGTGGTGCCGGCATTGATGAAGTCGGCGCGCATCTTGTCATAGCCGCCAAGATCGGAATCGACCGCCTTCTGCAGCTTGGCCGGCAGCTTCTTGCCGCCGCCATCCTTCTTCATCCACTGCCAGAAATGCAAGTGGTTGTAATGCTGGCCGACATTGTTGATGAGGCCCTGGTTCTTTTCCTTATAGGCCGCTTTGACGATCTTGGTCAGCGACTGGCCGGCGAGCGGCGAGTCCTTCAACAGGTTGTTGCCGTTCGTCACATAGGCCTGGTGATGCTTGTCGTGATGGAATTCGAGCGTTTCCTTCGACATGTAAGGGCCAAGCGCATCATAGGCATAGGGCAGAGGCGGCAGTTCAAGGGCCATGGTGTCATCTCCTTTTTTGTGAGACGTTTCCGCGGAATTTGCGAAAACCGTCCCGGCTCCTGGCAATAGGGAAGCGCCTGCCGCGGCGAGAAGAGGGGCGGCAAGCGTTTGAAACTGGCGACGGGTAATCAATCAGATCTCCTGGATCCTTTCGAACCCCAACCTTGAAATAGGCGTTTGGGTTCCATCTGTCAAAGATCAAGCCTCGGCTCTGAGCCAGCTGAGAAGCGCCGCGTCATCGCCGGTCTCGACCGCCTCGGCCACGCGGCGCCCGACCGCGGCGCCGAATTTGTAACCATGGCCGGAGCAGGCCGAGACGACCAATGCCTTGCCTTTGCGATACGACAGGAATTTGTCATCCGCCGTGAAGGTGTAGGCGCAGGTCTGGACACGCGCCACGCCGTATTCCCCGATGCGCGCCAAAGGCGGGGAGAGCAGATCGCGCAGACGCTCGCCCTCGCCGGGTTTTTCAGTCCGGTCGGCCTCGGGGTCGATAGCCGGGCGCTTCATCACGCCAGCGCCGACTTTGAGGCCGGTGCCATCGACCGGCGGCAGCATATAGGCATCGGCGGTGCCGCCGATATCGAGAATAGCGGGTGCTTCGGCCCAGGCTGCCGCAAGATCGGCGGGCGGCGTCAGATAGGCGACCGCCGTGCGATAGAGAGTGAGATCGCGCGCGAGCTCCGGCATCAGCCGCAGCACCCAGGCGCCCGCCGTCACGATCACCTGATCGGCAACGACCAGACCGCCGTCGCTCAAATTAAGTGAGCCCCTGTCCGAGTCGACTGAAGTGACCCGACTGTTGAGACGCAACGTCGCGCCATTTTCCGCAAGCCACTGGGCCAGGTCGCGCGCGATGCGCTGACAGAGAAGGGCGCCCCCAGCCTTGGTGAAATAGGCGTAGCGGATGGTGGCCGGGTCGAGAAACGGGTAGCGGCGTGCCGCTTCCTTGGGCTCGTAGAGTTCATAGGCCTCGCCCATCCGGTCGTAGCCGTTGCGGAATTTCTCACCGTCATCACCGGCGATCTGCGACATGGCCAGCACGCCGCGAGGGCTAAGATGTGAATGCCCGAGATCGCGCCACATCTCGTCCCAGGCCGTGAAGGCCTCCGAGATGGTGCGCGCATAACCGTCGGCCGAGCCATAGCCACGCCGGATCATGCGGTGCTCGTCACCCGAAGCGGCGAGCGGATTGGGGATGGACCCTTGTTCGATGAGCGTCACATCATGGCCGCGCTTGGTGAGCGCCCAGGCGGTGGCGAGGCCGGCGATGCCGCCTCCCGCGATCGCAACCTTCATCCGACCTGCTTTTCCATGAAGACCGAATAGGGATCGTCGGTGGGATAATCGGCATAGGGCCCACAAGGGGTGAAGCCCGCTTTGGCGAAGAGGCCGAGTGCTTCCGGCTGCAGCGTGCCGGTCTCGAGCTTCATCGCTTTGAGCCCGTGCGCGCGGGCATTGTCCTCGATGGCGGCAAGGATCAGCTTCGACAATTTGAGGCCGCGCGCCTCGGGGCGCACATAGATGCGCTTGATCTCGCCATAGGCCGGGTCGCGATGCCAGAGAGCCCCGCAGCCCAAGGCCTCGCCGGCGCGCCGGGCCACGAAGAAATGTATATCCGGCGCGGCAAGCGTCTCGATATCGACGAGATGATTGCTCTCCGCCGGATAGAGCCGGTGGAACATGTCGTCGAGATCGCGGATGAGTTTCGTCACATCTTCCGTGCGCGGGTCCTCGCGCCGGATCTCGATCTCGCTCATGGCTGGAAGGCCTGCAGTCCTGTCTGCGCGCGCCCGAGGATCAGCGCATGTACGTCATGCGTGCCTTCATAGGTGTTGACCGTCTCGAGATTGACCATGTGGCGGATGACATGGAATTCGTCCGATATGCCGTTGCCGCCATGCATGTCGCGGGCCTCACGCGCAATGGCGAGGGCCTTGCCGCAATTGTTGCGCTTCATGAGCGAGATGGCCGGCGGTGCGGCGTTGCCGCGTTCGAGCGCCCGGCCGAGAGCCAGGGCGCCCTGGAGGCCGAGTGCAATCTCGGTCTGCATGTCGGCGAGCTTCTTCTGCACCAGCTGGTTGGCGGCGAGCGGACGGCCGAACTGCTTGCGGTCGAGTGTATATTGGCGCGCCCGGTGCCAGCAGTCTTCCGCAGCACCCATGGCGCCCCAGGCGATACCATAGCGCGCCTTATTGAGGCAGCCGAACGGGCCGGACAGACCTCGCGCATTCGGGAAGAGGTTCTCTTCCGGGATCTCGACATTGTCGAGCACGATCTCACCAGTGACGGAAGCGCGCAGCGAGACCTTGCCTTCGATCTTGGGCGTCGAAAAGCCTTTGGTGCCGCGCTCGACCAGGAAGCCGTGAATGCCTTCGTCTTCGAGCTTGCCCCACACGACCGCCACATCGGCGATCGGCGAATTGGTGATCCACATCTTGGTGCCGTTGAGCACGAAGCCGCCATTGACGCGCTTCGCCCTGGTCTTCATGCCGCCCGGATCGGAGCCGGCATCGGGCTCGGTCAGGCCGAAGCAGCCGACCCATTCGCCGGTGGCGAGCTTGGGCAGATATTTCTTACGCTGGGCTTCCGAGCCGTATGTCTCGATCGGATGCATGACCAGTGAGTTCTGCACGCTCATGGCCGAGCGATAGCCCGAATCGACGCGCTCCACCTCGCGTGCCACGATTCCATAGGCGACATAGCCGAGGCCCGATCCGCCATAGGCCTCCGAATTCATCATGCCGAGAAAGCCGATTTCACCAAGCTCGTTCATGATCTCGCGGTCGAAGCGCTCCTCGCGGAAGGCCTTCTGGACGCGCGGCATCAGCTTGTCGGCGCAGAAAGCGCGCGCCGTGTCGCGGATCATGCGCTCGTCTTCGCTGAACTGGCTCTCGAGATCGAGGGGGTCTTCCCAGTTGAACTCGGCGAGCGGGGTGGGGCCATGAGCTTTACGGGCGGCTTGGGTCATTTGGAACTTTTCATCGCTTCGAAAGTTGTCACCGAGCACGTTAACAACGCCAATCGCTCCAAAAAGTCAAATCCGGCCCAAATGGTGACCCAATCCCCATCCGATCAATCGTCTGAACCGCTTATATTGCCACCCCGCCTGACGTTGCGCCATGCGCTATTCCTGGATTTCGACGGGACGCTCGTCGACATTGCCGAGCGCCCGTCCGCCATTGTCGTGCCGCGCGACCTGCCGGCGCTGCTCATGCGCTTGCAGATCTTCCTGGGCGGCGCGGTGGCGATCGTGAGCGGCCGGCCGCTCGTCGATCTCGTTTCCTATCTAGCCCCCGCGGATCTCGATATCATCGCCGAGCATGGCGCCTCGGTGAAGCGGCGCGGCAAACCGGTGCCGGAGCCTGAGGTGATCTGGCCCGATTCCTGGCAAATCCGCTTGGAGCGTTTTCTGCACGATCATCCGGGGACCGAGCTCGAATACAAGACGTCCGGCATCACGGTTCATTTCCGCCGCGCGGCCGAGGCTCAGGACGAAGCACTGCGGCTTCTGACTACGCTCATGAGCGAGGCGCCGGGCGGCGCCGAAATTCTTCCCGCCAAGATGGCCTTCGAGCTCAAGCTCACGCCAGCGAACAAGGGCAAGGCGATCGCCGATCTGATGGAAGAGGAACCTTATCGCCAACGCATTCCCATTTTCGCCGGGGACGATGTGACGGATGAGCCGGGCTTTGCCGTGGTGAAGGCCTTGGGTGGTGTGCCGCTTCCCATGGACAAGGCTTTCCAAAGCGAGCCGCGACGGCTGCGCGACTGGCTCGCCTCGGAGATCGGCATCAAGGGAGAGGCCGCCGCATGAAGCAGATGGATATGGGAGTGATCGGCAATTGCGCCGTCGCGAGCCTCGTTGATTCCGAGGCCCGCCATGTCTGGTTCTGCTTTCCGCGTCTTGACGGTGATCCCGTCTTCAACGCGCTGGTGAACGGCGTTGAGCCCGAGAACGGTTTCATGGACATCGTGTTGCGAGACCAGAAGTCGGCGCGGCAAAAATATCTCCGCAACACCGCCATTCTCGAAACCATCCTCACTTGCGAGAACGGATCGTTGCGCGTGCTCGACTGGGCGCCGCGCTACAAGCTCCAGGGCGAGCTGTTCCGGCCGCCCATGATCATCCGGCGCATCGAGCCGCTCGAGGGTCGTTGCCATGTAAAGGTCCGCGCCCGGCCCACTTTCGACTATGGCGGGACGAAACCCGTTATCTCGGTCGGCAGCAACTATCTGCGTTATGCGGGCGGTAATTCCGTCATCCGTATCACCACCGACATGCCGGTCGCCTACTTGCGCGACGAGGCCTATTTCCTTCTCGATCGTCCGGTGCATCTTTTCATCGGCAGTGACGAGGCCCTGCCGTCTCGCGTCGATCGGCTCGCGCGCGATTATCTCGAAGAGACCACGGGCTATTGGAACGACTGGGTGCGCGACCTCGCCGTGCCCTATGACTGGCAGGAAGTGGTCATCCGGTCCGCCATTACGCTGAAGCTATGCAGCTTCGAGGATACGGGCGCCATTCTCGCCGCCTTGACCACTTCGATCCCGGAAGCCGCCGATAGCCGGCGCAATTGGGACTATCGCTATTGCTGGCCGCGTGACGCCTATTTCACCGTGATGTCGCTCAACCGGCTCGGCGCCACCACGACGATGGAGAATTTCATCACCTATCTCATCAATTCGGTCATCTCCGCCAATGCGCAGTTCCTGGCGCCGCTTTATCCGATCGTGCCGGGCACCCCGCTCGAGGAGTATGAGGCGGAGGCGCTCAAGGGCTTTCGTGGCATGGGGCCGGTGCGTGTCGGCAATGGCGCCTCGATCCAGCGCCAGAACGACATCTATGGTTCGGTCATTCTCGCCACCGCCCAGATGTTCTTCGACATGCGTCTGCCACGGCCGGGTGACCGCGCGCTCTATCATCAGCTGAAACCGATCGGGCACATGGCCAAGGCCACGTCGCTCGAGGCCGATGCCGGCATCTGGGAATATCGCGGCCGCACCCGGGCGCATACTTTTTCGGCCGTCATGTGCTGGGCGGCACTGGAAAGGCTGGGCCGCATCGCGCATCGCGTCGACGAGACGGCCGACGCCGAGGAGTGGCACAAGGCCGCCCTCGATCTCAAGCAGCGCATCCTCGAAGGCGCCTGGAACGAGGCGGGACAGTATTACAGCGGCAGTCTCGGCGGCACCGAGCTCGACGCGGCGCTCCTGCTCATGCCGGAAATCGGCATCATCAGTTATGATGATCCACGCTTTCAGAAGACCTTGGCCGCGATCGAACAGCGCCTGCTCGTCGATGGGCTGATGATGCGTTATGCCGAGGAGGACGACTTCGGCAAGCCGGAGACCGCCTTTCTCGTCTGCACCTTCTGGTATATTGAAGCGCTCGCCAATGTCGGCCGGCGCGAGGAGGCGATGGCGCTGTTCGAGCGCGTGCTGTCTCTGCGCAACCATGTCGGCATTCTTTCCGAGGACGCTGTGCCGACGACCGGCGAGCTCTGGGGCAACTTCCCGCAGACCTATTCCATGGTGGGCATCATCCACTGTGCCCGCAAGCTCAGCCGCAGCTGGGAGGAGGGCTTATGGCTCGTCTCGTGATCGTCTCCAATCGCGTGCCGGTGCCGGCAAAGAGACGCGAGCAGCAGGCTGGCGGTCTTGCCGTCGTTCTCGAAGAAGCGCTGAAGGGAGATGTGCTGTGGTTCGGCTGGTCGGGCCGCCGCAGCGCCGAAGCTTCCGCCGAGCCCGCTTTTGCCAGCCGTGGTTCGACCACTTTCGCCACCATCGACCTGAGCGAGGCCGACTACCGCGATTATTATGCCGGCTTCGCCAATCGCAGCCTGTGGCCGCTGCTGCATTATCGCACTGGCCTCGTTGCATTCCTGCGCGATGAGTATCAGGGCTATCGCGCCACCAACCGGAAATTCGCCGCAGCGCTCATGCCGCTCTTGCGGCCGGATGACATTATCTGGATCCATGACTATCACCTGATTCCGCTTGGTCACTGTCTGCGCGAGCTGGGCTGTCGCCAGAAGATCGGATTCTTCCTGCATATCCCGTTCCCGCCGCTATCGGTCTTCGACATATTGCCGCCGGCCAGGGATCTCATCGCTGACCTCGCCACCTATGATGTCGTGGGCTTCCAGACCCATGAGGACCGTGACAATTTCCAGGGCTGTGCGAGCAGGCTGCTCACCGGCGAACAACGGGCACATGCGGTGACCGCGTCGGTGGCGGTCCCTGTCGGTATCGACGGCAAAGCCTTTGCCCAGATGGCGAAGACCTCGCGCATGACGGCGGAATCGCATCGGCTCAAGCACAGTCTCGTCGGCCGAAAGCTCATCATCGGTGCCGATAGGCTCGATTATTCCAAAGGGCTGCCGCAACGCTTCGAGGCCTATTCGGAACTGCTCGAGATGCATGCACAATATCGCGAGAAGGTCAGCTTCCTGCAGATCGCGCCTCGTTCTCGCGAGGATGTGAGCGAATACCGCGACCTGAAGAGAAGCCTCGACCGGCTTACCGGCAAGATCAACGGCAAATTTGCCGAATTCGACTGGGTGCCTTTGCGGTATATGACCCATGGTCTGTCGCGCAAGCTGCTGGCCGGCTTCTTCCGCATGGCCGCGATCGGCCTCGTTACCCCATTGCGTGACGGGATGAATCTCGTGGCTATGGAATATATCGCCGCTCAGGATCCGGAAGACCCGGGCGTACTCGTCCTGTCACGCTTCGCCGGTGCGGCGGCGAGCCTCGATGCTGCATTGGTCGTCAATCCGTTCGATACCATTGCCGTCGCTGAGGCGATCCATCAAGGCCTCATGATGCCGAAGGAGGAGCGCCGCGCCCGCTGGCTGAGCCTGATGGAGAGAATAGAGCAGGACAGCGCCGCCTCCTGGTGCCGGCGTTTCCTGGCGCGGCTCACCGATTCGAAGCTACGCGCGGTGTCTTGATCCTTGCAGCCTGGCGAAACAATGCGGTTCACTCCGCGCGTGTCCCATCCATCATCTTGCGGGTCACCGTCTCTATATGCTGCCGCATCGCCTGTTCGGCATGCCCGCAATCCCGATCGAAGATCGCCTGTACGATCTCGTCATGCTCCTTGAAGCTATGATGCTCCGGTGACGGTCTTGCCGAGCCGTCCCGGCGCCGGCCCCAGGCCATGGTGCGTCGGACATTATTGAGATTGTCGAAGATCATAATGAGAATCTTGTTCTGGGTGGCGTTGGCGATCGCCCGGTGAAAGCGGTTGTCCCAGTTTTCGTAACGGCGCCAGGTCTCGGCCTCCCGGCCGCGGCGGGCGCAGAGCTGGAGTTCCGCCAGATCCGCCTGCGAGGCGTGCAGCGCCGCCTCACAGGCGAGCTGAGGCTCGATGATAAGACGGGCACGCAGGACCTCGGCCGGACTGGCAAAATTGGCTACGTCGTAAACGGCCGAAAGGTTTTGGATTGGTTTTTGACCGAGGAAGGTGCCTTTGCCGACATGCCGCCAGATCCGGCCTTCGGATTCGGCGATGGCGAGCGCCTTGCGCAAGGCCCCGCGTGAGACGCCCAGCGTTTCGCACAGCTCGCGCTCGGCCGGCAGCCGGCCGTCCGCGCTCGGCTCGAATTGCGCCAGAAATGCTTGTAATTGGGTGAAGGCAGCCCGCCCCTCATCGTGAACCGGTGAATCCCAGGCGTTCTTTTCAGTGCTGTCCGGCGTCGTCAATCCAGCCTCGCTTGCGGATTTCATCCGCGTGATCGAGCTCCGACCAGGAGCTGCCGTTCAGCCCATAGCACATTTTTTCTTGAGGGTGCACGGTCCGAATTGGTCAGAAATATAGGACTCGTGGAGAATTCAAGAAACCACTTGCCATGATTGGTAAATTGGTTACGTATTGGCTAGGCAGTTATTTATGGAGAGACGTTCAGTGACCGCACATGCCTTCCCTCATCCGAATGATGGGGAATTCGTTGTTCCCGTGCCTCCTGTGACAGCCATTCCCGTGGCCAATACGGGCGGTCGTTTCCCGGTCAGGCGGGTCTATTGCGTCGGGCGCAACTATGCCGCCCATGCCGTCGAGATGGGGCATGATCCTTCCCGCGAGCCGCCGTTCTTCTTCCAGAAGAATCCCGACAATATCCTCCTTTCAGGTTCGGACTTCCCGTATCCAACCAAATCGAACGACGTGCATTTCGAAGCCGAACTGGTCATCGCCATCGGCCGGGGCGGTTCCGAGATCGCTGAAAGCGACGCTCTCGCCCACATCTTCGGCTACGCCGTCGGGCTGGATATGACGCGTCGCGACCTGCAGGGGGAGGCGAAGGACCTGCGCCGGCCCTGGGAGGTCGGCAAGGCGTTCGAAAGCTCGGCCCCCTGCAGCGACATTGTTCCTGCCTCGCAGATCGGCCACCCCACAAGCGGTGAGATCTGGCTTTCGGTGGATGGCGAGCGCCGGCAGACCGGTGATCTCAACCAGATGATCTGGAAGACGCCGGAGATCATCTCCTATCTGTCCGGATTGTTCACATTGGCGCCCGGCGACCTGATCTACTCCGGAACGCCTGCCGGCGTCGGCGCGGTGACGCGCGGCCAGGTCATGCATGTCGTCGTCAGCGGCGTGGCCGAGCTCAAGATGCGCGTCGTCTAACCAATAAGTCGTTTGTGGAACCAGGAACTGGAGCAAGGTGAATGATTGTAGGCATCGACCATATCGAGATCATCGTTCGCGACGTGAAGGAATACGTCGAATTCTATCAGAAGATGGGCTTCAAGCTGCTCAAATGGACCGAACACCATGGCGGCTCGGCCGAGCTTCAGCTCCCCGGCGATAACCAGCCGATCTTCGAGATCCACCAGCTTCTCGCCGAAGAGAATCCGGGCATCAACCACATCTCCTTCAAGGTGCGCGATATAGAGAACACCCACAAGGAGCTCGTGGAGTCTGGCATCTCTTTCTACAAGGACGTCCACGCCTCTCCCTCCACCGGCCGCAAGAACGCCTTGTTCCGCGATCCGGATGGCTGGCGCTTGCAGTTGTCAGACGAGAAGCGCGGCGAAGGACAGATCAGGAAAAGCTAGGCCTGCGCTGCGGAGGGCGGCCCGGCCGGTCGCCTTCCGCAGCGATCCTCCTGATCCTCGAACGACTCTGGGACAGCGAAGAGGTGGATGCTTGTGACAAGTCTGGCGATCGACATACGCGGATTGCGGACGGAGTTTCATACGCACGTCGGTATCGTGAAATCGGTGCGCGGCGTGGACATGCGGATCGGAGCCGGTGAGATCTTAGGCCTGGTCGGCGAGTCGGGATCGGGAAAGAGCGTAACCGCGCATTCGATCATGCGGCTCCTGCCGTCGATCGCCAGGATTATGGACGGTGCGATCCTGTTCGAAGGCAAGGACCTCGTCGCCAGCACCGAGAAGGAAATGCGTGAGATACGGGGCAACCGGATCTCGATGATCTTCCAGGAGCCGATGACGTCGCTCAACCCGGTGCTGCGCGTCGGGCCGCAAGTGGCCGAGGTTCTGCGCCTTCATCGCGGCATGGCGCGCAAGGAGGCGCTGGCCTTCGCGGCGGAGCTGTTCTCCCGCGTCGGTATCCCCGACGCCGCGCGCCGGCTTGAAGCCTATCCGCACGAAATGAGCGGTGGCATGCGCCAGCGCGTGATGATCGCGATGGCGCTGGCCTGCAGCCCGAAGCTGATCATTGCCGACGAGCCGACGACGGCGCTCGATGTGACGATCCAGGCGCAGATCCTCGAATTGTTGCGTGATCTCGTCGCCAATGCGGATGCGGCTCTGCTGCTGATCACGCATGATCTCGGCGTCGTTTCGGAAACCGCCGACCGTGTCGCCGTCATGTATGCGGGTCAGATCGTCGAGATGGCGCCGGTGGAACGGTTCTTTTCCACGCCGCTGCATCCTTATTCGATCGGCCTCATGCGGTCCGTTCCGCGCCTCGATGAGGATGAGCAGGGGGACCGGACCCTCTATGCCATCGGCGGAACAGTGCCCAATCTGATGAATCTGCCGAGAGGCTGCGCGTTTCAAAGTCGCTGCGCGCATGTGCATGAGCGCTGCCGGATTGAGGAGCCGGCCATGCGGCCGGTCGCGGACGGGCACGAAGTGAGGTGCTGGCTCCATGACTCATGAACCGCTCCTCCAGGTCCACGGCCTCTCGAAGCACTATGGGGACCGCAGCTTGTTCGGCAGGCGGTCGCTGCCGGTCAGAGCCGTGGACGGCGTCGACCTCGAAGTCAGGTCCGGCGAGACCTTCGGGCTCGTCGGTGAATCGGGATGCGGCAAGAGCACGCTCGGCCGCTGCATCGCGCGGCTCGAGGATCCTACGGCAGGCCGGATACTTTTCGAGGGGACCGATATCGCGGCTCTGCCGAAGGCGCAGCTGCGCCAGTTGCGCCGCAACGTCCAGGTGGTCTTCCAGGATCCCTACGCCTCGCTCAACCCGCGCAAGACCGTGGGCTCCATCCTTTCCGAGGCATTTCGCATTCATGGTCTGCATCCACGAGCGCAGTGGCAAGCGCGTGTGGGCGAACTCCTGGAAACCGTCGGCCTGCAGGCCGATCACGCCAGCCGGTACCCGCATGAATTCAGCGGCGGCCAGCGCCAGCGCATCTGCATAGCCCGGGCATTATCGCTGCGGCCGAAGCTGATCATTGCCGACGAGCCGGTTTCCGCCCTCGACGTCTCGGTGCAGGCGCAGGTTCTCAATCTCATGATGTCCCTGCAGCGGTCTTTCGGGCTCTCCTATCTCTTCATCTCGCATGATCTGCGCGTGGTCCGCCACATAACCCAGCGCCTAGCCATCATGTATCTCGGCCGCATCGTGGAAACCGGTGAAACCCGAAAGATCTACCAGGCGCCGCTGCATCCCTATTCGAAGTCGCTGCTCTCCGCCGTGCCGCAGATCGATCGCCGCCGGAATGACGGCCGCATGATCCTGCGCGGCGAGCTGCCGTCGCCGTCGAACCCGCCCTCGGGATGCACGTTCCATCCGCGTTGTCCGCGCCGTGGACCTGAATGCGACACCAGAGTCCCCGTGCTTCGCGAGATGGCGCCGGGGCGCCGTGTCGCCTGCCATTACCCGCTCGACCCAGCGGTCGCACCACCACCAACAAAAAACAACCTGGAGAAAACGCCATGAAGAATCTGCCCACCGGTCATGCCGGGATCTTCGCCGCGCCGATGCTGGCCGCGATTCTGGCCGCAACCGGCCTTGCCGGCACGGCGCTCGCGCAATCGGCCCTGGTCGTCGCCTTGCCGGGTGATCCGCCGGTGATCAATTCGGGCGTCACGACCGACATCTCCTCGAGCAACTTGTCGGGGCAGGTTTACAATACGCTGGTGCGCCTTGATCCGAAGGGACAGGTCATCCCGGCGCTGGCGCAATCCTGGGATATTTCCGCCGACGGCCTGACCTATACGTTCAAGCTGCATTCTGGCGTCAAATGGCACGATGGCAAGCCCTTCGCTGCCGCGGACGTCGCCTGGAGCCTGTGGAACGTCAACAAGAAGTACAATGGCCCAGCATCCGGTCTTCTCGAAGCCGTGGAGAAGATCGAGGCCGTCGATGACCTGACGGTCGCGTTCAAGCTGAAATACCCTTATCCGCCGCTGTTGCGCGGCTTGGCATATTTCAATTCCTCGACGATCCTGCCGAAGCACATCTTCGACAATGGCCAGGACCCGCGCGAGAACCCGGCGAATCTGAAACCGATCGGCACCGGTCCCTTCGTGTTCAAGGAATATTCGAAGGGTAGCCACGTCATCTTCGAGCGTAATCCCGATTATCACCTCAAAGACCTGCCGAATGTCGATCGCCTGGTCTTCCAGATCATTCCGAATGAAGCGGCCCGCGGCCTGGCGCTGCAGAAGGGCGACGTCGACTTCATCCCCTATTATGCGATGCCGCTCGGTGAAGTCGAGGCGCTGCGCACCGATCCGAAGGTCGCGGTAACATTCGCCAAGCGCATGATCGCCGGAGAATTCATGGCGTTCCTCAATACACGGCAGGGGCCTCTCGCGAAAAAGGAAGTGCGCCAGGCGCTCTATTACGCGATGAACCGGGAGGAGCTGCTGGCCAAAGCGGGCTTCGGCTACGGCAAGATCTCGGCCGGCCCGATCTCATCGGAACAGCCGATCTTCTATACCGATCAGGTCAGGCACTACGGCTTCGATCCGGCCAAGGCGGAGACCATGCTCGATGCCGCCGGCTATCCGCGCGGCGCCGATGGAAAGCGCTTCAAGCTCAGAGTGAGCTTCGACCTCAAGGAAGGTCCGATGAACGACACCGCGCGTCTCATGCGCGTGCAGTTCGCCGCCGTTGGCGTCGATCTCGATATCCAGGGCATGGACAGCGGTGCCTGGCGAAATTCCGCGTTTCAGCAATGGGATTTCGACATCACGATGGGAAGCTTCTCAACCGGACCCGATCCCGCGGTCGGCGTCGAGCGCCTCTATACCTGCCGCAATATCGAGAAGCTGATGGCGCGCAACGCATCCGGCTACTGCAACTCCGCGCTTGACAAGATCTTCGCTCAGGCGGGTCGCGAGCAGGATGAAGCCAAGCGCGTCGCCCTCTATCACCAGGTGCAGAATATCCTGGCCGAGGACGCGCCGCATTGGTGGCTTTGGGATCGCTATTACCCGATCGCGTTCAACGCCGAGCTCGACGGCATCCTTGACGATCTCACCGGTTACGGCGCCTTCGACGTCGTGAAATGGAAGAATTGAATCTGGCTCCACTCTCCCCAACGCTGAGGATCAGTTCGAAATGTCCAAACATTTGAGAAAGATTTCGGCCGCATTGATGATTGCGGCGATGGCCATGGGCACTCCCGCCTGGGCCCAGAGCGATACCGGCGCGATGGTGGTCGGCCTGTCGGGGGATCCCACCCTGATCAATTCGGGCATCACCACCGAGATTAACTCCAGCGTCGTCGGCGCGCAGATATACAGCACGATCGTTCGCCTTGATCCCAAGGGTGAGCCGGCACCGTCGCTCGCGAAGTCATGGGAGGTCGCGCCGGATGGCCTGACCTATACGTTCAAGTTCTTCGACGGCATCAAGTGGCATGACGGCACGCCCTTCACGTCCAAGGACGTGGCCTGGAGCCTGCTCAACGTCAACAAGCTCTATAACGGGCCCGCTGGCGGCTTGCTCGAGGCAGTGCAGGCGATCGAGACGCCGGATGACCAGACGGCCGTGTTCAAGCTGGCGCGGCCCTATCCACCGCTGCTGCGCGGCCTCGCCTATTTCAACTCTTCGACGATCCTGCCGAAGCACATATTCGACAACGGCCAGGACCCGCGTCAGAACCCGGCTAATCTCAAGCCGATCGGCACCGGGCCGTTCATGTTCAAGGAAATGAAGAAAGGCAGCCACATCCTCCTCGAACGCTACCCCGACTATCATCTGGATGGGCCGAATGTAGAGCGGCTGATCTTTCAGATCATCCCCAACGAAGCCGCCCGCGCTCTGGCGCTTGAGAAGGCTGAGATCGACTTCATCCCCTATCACGTGATGCCGCTCGGTGAAGTCGAGCGCCTGCAGACGAATAAGGCGATCGCCGTCGCGTTC
Source organism: Rhizobiales bacterium Y(2018) (assembly GCA_005502925.1). Classification (GTDB taxonomy): domain Bacteria; phylum Pseudomonadota; class Alphaproteobacteria; order Rhizobiales; family Aestuariivirgaceae; genus Taklimakanibacter. Next base: position 64,729 of record SCPD01000013.1, read on the forward strand.
CAGAAGCGGGTCATCGCCGGCCAGTACCAGGCCTTCCTCAATACGCGGGAAGGGCCGTTGGCGAACAAAGCCGTCCGGCAGGCTCTTTACTTCGCCATGAACCGCTCGGAGCTGTTGGCGAAAGCGGGCTTCGGTCACGGCAAGGTGTCCGATGGCGGGCCTTTTTCGTCCGAACTGCCGGTTTTCTATTCAGCCGACGTCAAGCAGTATGGATACGATCCGACGCTCGCCAATCGCATGCTCGACGAAGCAGGCTTCCCACGCGATGCAGGCGGCAAGCGCTTTTCGCTGCGCATCAGCTATTCGCTTTCCGAAGGCCCGATGAACGATGTCTCCAGGCTGCTGCGCTCGCAATTCGCGGCGGTAGGCGTCGAGCTGGTCGACAAGGGCATGGAAGCGTCGGCCTGGCGCGATACGTCCTTCGTAAAATGGGACTACGACATCACCATGGGATCCTTCGCCAGCGGTCCTGATCCGGCGATCGGCGCCGAGGCCTTCTACACCTGCAAGCGCATCGAGAGGCTGTCGGGCCGCAACGCTTCCGGCTACTGCAACGCCGAAGTGGACAAGCTGTTCGAAGCGGGCGGACGCGAGCTCGATGAAGGCAAGCGGACCGAAGCCTATCGCAAGGCGGCGGCGATCCTTGCCGAAGACGTGCCGCATTGGTGGTTGTGGGACCGCTATTATCCGATCGCGTTCCAATCGAAGCTCGAGGGCATCACCGACGACGTTACCGGCTACGGTACGCTGGATCGGGTGCGCTGGGCGCAATAACGCACATCCCTCGGCCGGCATCGCAAGGCGCGCTGCCGGCCGGACTTAAGACAGAATCCGGAGAAGCCCCGCCGTGTCGCTAATTCTCTATCTCCTGAAGCGGCTTCTTTACACGCTGCCCCTTATGGCCGGCGCGATTGCGATCATCTTTTTCCTGATCCACGCGGCGCCGGGCGATCCGGTGGATTATCTGATCGGCGAGGCTGGGGCGAGCCAGGAGGTCGTCGACCGGCTGCGCGCGCAGATGGGACTGGATCGGCCGGTCATCGTGCAGTTCGGCATCTACGCCTTCGAGGTTCTGGCCGGCAATCTGGGCTATTCGGTCGTGTCGGGTGCGCCGGTGCTGACCCTCATCCTGGAACGGTTTCCCGCAACGCTTCTCCTGATGGCGACGCAATATACGCTTGCCGCGATCATCGGCATCACGCTGGGTGTGGTGTCGGCGCGCCGTCCCAATTCGGCGACCGACAACGTCATCACCTTCTTCTCCCTTGCCAGCTTCGCCATCCCGGTATTCTGGCTCGGGCAAATGATGATTCTGATCTTCGGCTATTACCTCGACTGGTTTCCGATCCAGGGCATGACCAATCTGCGCAAGGGCTATACCGGCTTCGCCTATGTCCTCGATGTCGCCTATCACCTGACGCTGCCGGCGCTCACGCTCGCCATCTACAATGTCGGCCTTGTCCTGCGCCTGACCCGCAGCAGCGTCATCCAGGTGACCGGGCAGGATTATATCAAGGTGGCGCGGGCCAAGGGTCTGTCGGAACGGACGGTGCTGTTCAAGCACGCCTTGCGAAATGCTCTGCTGCCGGTCGTGACGGTCATCGGCGTCGAGATACCGGGACTGATAGCCGGCGCCGTTCTGGCCGAGACGGTGTTCGGCTGGCCGGGCCTCGGGCGCCTGACGCTCGATGCCATCAACGCCCGCGATTATCCGCTGCTGATGGGCATGTTCCTGTTCATCTGCCTCTTCGTCATCCTCGCCAATCTGGTCGTGGACCTTCTCTACGCGGCGCTCGATCCGCGCATCCGCTACAGCTAGCCCGGGACCTCAGATGAACGCCTCCGCTTCCTCCATCACGCCGGCCAATCGCTCCTGGCAGCGTTTCAAGGCGAACCGTAAGGCGCTGTTCGGTCTCGGCGTGCTCATTCTGTTTCTGCTGGCCGCCGTCGGCGCGGCGCAACTTGCTCCCTATGATCAGCTCGCCATGGGAGCGTCCTTCCATCCGCCTTCGGCGGTGCATCTGCTCGGCACCGACAGTCTTGGCGAGGACATCTTCACGAACATTCTCTACGGCGCGCGAACCTCCCTGATCGTGGGTTTCTGCGCCGTGATCACCTCGACGATATTGGGCACGCTCGTCGGCGCCACCGCGGGTTATTTCGGTGGGGCGCCGGATACGGTGCTCATGCGCGTGACGGAGATGTTCCAGATCCTGCCGCAATTCTTTCTGGCGATCGTCATCGTGGCGCTGTTCGGCTCCAGCATATGGAATGTCATCCTGGTGATCGGCGTCCTCACCTGGCCGGTGACGGCGCGCCTGCTCAGGGCGGAGTTTCTCACTTTGCGCAACCGCGAATTTGTCGATGCCGCGCGCAGCCTGGGCATGTCGGACTTTGACATCATCACCCGCGAGATCCTTCCGAACGCGTTGCCGCCGATCATCGTCAACTGCACCTTGCAGATTTCGAGCGCCATCCTGCTCGAAACCAGCCTCAGCTTCTTAGGTCTGGGAGACCCCAATGTCATGAGCTGGGGAACGATGCTGCACAACGCCCAGGACTTCTTCAGCCGCGCCTGGTGGATGGCGGCCTTTCCGGGACTTGCCTTGTTCCTGGCGACCCTCAGCTTGAATCTTGTCGGTGATGGCCTCAATGACGCGCTTAATCCGAAGAATATCTGATCAGGCCGTCTTTCCGCTCATCATCAATCCGAAGGCATAGACCAGCGCCACTTCCTTGAGCCGGTCGAAGCGTCCGGGTGCCCCGCCATGACCCGCCTCCATCTGCGTCTTGAGCAGTAAGAGATTCTTGTCGGTCTTGCGGTCACGCAAACGCGCCACCCATTTGGCCGGCTCCCAATAAGTGACGCGCGGATCGGTGAGGCCGCCCACCGCCAGGATGTTGGGATAGTCCTTTGCCGCCACATTGTCATAGGGCGAGTAGGCGGCGATGATATCGTAGAATTCCTTGCTGGCGATCGGATTGCCCCACTCCGTCCATTCGGGCGGCGTCAGCGGCAGCGTATCGTCGAGCATGGTGGTGAGCACGTCGACGAACGGCACTTCGGCAATGATCGCCTTGAAGAGCTCCGGCGCCATGTTGGCGACGGCGCCCATCAGCATGCCGCCAGCCGAGCCGCCCTGCGCCACGATCTGGCCCTTGCCGGTAAATCCGGCCGCGATCAGATGCCGCGCCGCCGAGTTGAAATCGTGGAAGGTGTTCTGCTTCTTCTCGCGTTTGCCGTCGGTGTACCAGTGATATCCCTTGTCCTGCCCGCCGCGGATATGGGCGATGGCATAGATGAAGCCGCGGTCGACGAGCGAAAGAATGTTGGTGTTGAAGCTCGCCGGAATGGTGATGCCGTATGAGCCGTAGCCGTAAAGCCACAAGGGTGCCGTTCCATCGATCGGCGTATCCTTGCGATAGAGCAGTGTCACCGGCACGGTCTCGCCGTCATGTGCCGGCGCCTGGATGCGGCGGGTGACATAGTTCCGCGGGTCGTGGCCGGACGGCACTTCCTGGCGCTTGCGCATGACGCGGGTGCGATTGCGCATGTCGTAATCATAGACCTCGGACGGCGTCGTCATCGACGAATAGCTGAAGCGCAGAATGTCGGTGTCGTACTCGCGCATCTGGCCGAAGCCCAGTGCATAGGCCTCCTCGGCGAAGGCGATCTCATGTTCGACGCCGGTCTGCATCTCACGCACCACGATGCGCGGCAGGCCATTTTCGCGCTCGAGGCGCACAAGCCATGATTTGAGAGCGATGATGCCGAGCACCAGCGTGCCGGGGCGATAGGCGATAAGATCCTTCCAGTTCTCGCGGCCCGGCGCTGCCACGGGCGCGGTGACGATCTTGAAATCCTCCGCGTCGTCGGCATTGGTGCGGATGATGAGCTGGTCTTCCCAGTGCTCGATGTCATATTCCACACTGCTCCGGCGCGCGGCGATCAGCCGTGGCGCAGCATCCGGCGTCGCCGTATCGATCAGATAGGCTTCCGATGTCTCATGGTCATGCGTATCGATGACGAAGAAGCGGTCCGACTGCGTCTTGCCGACGCCGGCGAAGAAGCCGGTATCCGTTTCCTCATAAACGAGACTGTCGGCGCTGGCGTCGGTGCCCAGCACGTGGCGGAAGATCTTGAGCGGGCGATGATGTTCGTCCTGCTGGGTATAGAGGAGGCTCTTGCCGTCGGCCGCCCAGCTGGCGCCGCCGGCGGTGTTGTCGATCTCGTCCGCCAGGTCCTTGCCCACTGCCAGATCGCGTATGCGGATGCGGAAGAATTCCGATCCCTTGTCGTCGGCCGACCAGGCGAGCAACTGATGGTCGGGAGAGATCGAGAAGCCGCCGAAGTCGAAGAACGGTTTCGAACCTGCTTCGATCGTGCCGTCGATCAGAATCTCTTCGTCGCCCGAAAGATCGCGCTTCTTACGGCAAAAGCGCGGATGTTCGGCGCCGATGACATAGCTCGAATAATAGGCATAGGGCCCATCGGGAGCCGGCACGCTCGAATCGTCTTCCTTGATGCGTCCCTTGAGTTCGGCGAACAGCCGCTCCTGCAGCTCCTTGGTGCCCGCCATGGCGTGTTCGGTATAGGTATTCTCGGCCTCGAGATAAGCGCGGATATCCTGCGCCAGAACGGATGGATCCTGCATGACCGTCTGCCAGTTCTCGGCCTTCAGCCAAGTATAATCGTCATGCCGGGTAATGCCATGACGCGTGTCGGCATGAGGGCGCTTCTCCGCGCGCGGCGGAACGATTTTTTCGTGTTTGGTCATTCTTGCTTCGTCTGTCGTGGGGCGAGCTTGAGCGCTGTGCCGTTCATGATGGGATGGGATTGAGGAGGGAAGATAGACGGACAGGCCTCCCACCGCAAATCGGCCTCCTGTGCCGATGCGTCAGGCGGTAACCGTCCGTTAAGCATAACATCAGTGGTAAATGGTTCCTCTATGGCGTTCGGCAAGGGCTTAAGCAGTTTTAGAGGCTTAGGCGGCTTAAATGGCGGCTCTGCGATCAAGGAGACACGGCGGAGCATGTCGAGCGTGCGGCCTGAAGATGGACTGCCCGTGCGCCGCGTCATAACCGCGGACTCTTTCCGCGCGCTCAAGCTCAAGCTGAATGGGAGCAAGCCGCCGCCGGGGGCTGTCGTGCCGCCCATTCCAGCCCCACAGCAGGCCTTGCCGCCAAAGGCCCCAGAGTTGCCGGCGGATCCCGCGCTGTCGGTTGCGACGGTTGAAGCGCTGCCGCCGCAGCAATCCGAGCCGCTTGCCGAGAGCACTGTCGCCCCGATTCCGGATCCGCTTGAGCCGATTCTGCTGCCCGCGCCCGAACCGCTCGAAGTTGAATCCAAGCCGTTGGAGCCGGAATCCGGGCAGCCGATGGCCGAGATCGTCGTCGAGCCTGCGACTGCGGATCCGGTACCTGAGGCGCCTGCCGAGCCGCCAGAAGCGCAAGCGGCGGAAGGACAGGCCCGGGACACGGCTTCGTCCGCGCCACCGCTGGCGCCTGCGCCGCGCGATGAGCCGCCTGCCGATTCCGTCCCGGTCAAGCCGGGCAATCCCGGCTTCGTCGAGCGCCGGGTCCTCGAACGGCCGCTGCCCGAAGCTCCGGAAGCGGGCGAGCGGGCCCATGCGCTGCTCGATATCATGGCCATACCGACCGCCGGCTCCTTGCCGCAGGAACGTGCCCTCGCCAATGACACGCTGCTGCGTCTCATTCCACGTATGCCGCTGAAGAGCCTGCGTCACCTGGCCGAGCGGGTCTGCCTGATGGAGGTGCCCTCGCAGATGTTGGTCCGCCGGCTGATCAACGATCCGCGTATCGAGGTGTCGGGCCCTCTGCTCGAAAACGCCATGACCGTGGATGACAGCGATCTTATTGCCGTTTGCAGCTCCGGCAACCCGGCCAAGCTCAAGCTGATGGCGCGGCGGCGGTTGATTTCCCCCGCGCTTTCGGAAGCGCTCATTCAGTCGAATGATGTCGAGACGCTGCTCAATCTCGTCCGCAATCAGGGGGCGTCCTTCTCGATCGAGGCCATGTGGCGCCTGACCCGCTTTGCCGCCGCCCATCCGGTGCTTCAGGCGCCTTTGGTGACCCGTCAGGACACGCCATCGCCGATCGCCTTCCAGCTCTTCTGGCGCCTGCCGTCGGAACTGCGCCGCTATGTGCTGTCGCGCTTCCTCACCGATTCGGAGACCATCTCCAAGATCCTCATCATGAATGCGGAAAACGAGGGAATGGAGCGGAAATTTGCCGATCTTTCATTGCTTTCCAAGCTCGAGACGGCGTCAGCCGAGGAGCAGGGCGCGATCTATGCCGAGCTTGTCCATGTGAGCAAGGAGGCGGGCGCCCGGATCGCCGAGGACCAGGGCGGGGAGGCGCTGACGGTGGCCTTGAAGGCAGCCGGTCTCACTCGGGCGCAGTTCGCCGGTGTCGTCGATAAGCGCCAGGACGCCGAGGCGCTGAAGGCCATTTTCGACACGCTTTCCTTCAACAAGGCGCGCGTGCTTCTCACTTATTGGGATTGGGCCGCCCGGCGCACCGGTCCCTATGCCCGTATCGCCGCCGCCTGAAGCGATCACTTCGCGTCGCCGAAATCGATCGGTGTACCGAGATTCAGGCATTGCAGAGCTTCGACCGGTGAGAGGTGTAGAAAACTTACGCTCCCGGTCTATTGATTCGTCTTACAATAGATGAAATAAAACCCGGTCCTTAACCGGGGGCATTGCAAATCATATGCAGGAAAAAGGCAATCTTGTCGAACTGACAGCGGATATCGTGGCGGCTTATGTGGGCAACAATACTGTGGCCCAGGCCGATCTGCCGAAGCTTATAGCCAACATCTACCGCTCGCTCGCTACCGCCACGCATGGGGCAGCGGAACCGAAGCCAGTCGAAACGGTCGAATTGAAACCGGCCGTTCCGATACGAAAATCGATCACGCCCGACTACATCATCTGTCTCGAGGACGGGAAGAAGTTCAAGTCGCTGAAGCGGCATTTGCGGACGCACTACGATCTCTCTCCCGAGCAGTATCGCGAGAAGTGGGGGCTGCCGGTCGACTATCCGATGGTGGCGCCCAGCTACGCGGAAGCGCGCTCGAACCTCGCCAAGAAGATCGGACTCGGACAGAACCGCGCCGAGAGACGTTGAGCATCACGCAGAGGAGCGGGGGGCGCAATGCGCGCGCCGACCGATCCGATCGTGATCCGAACGCAAGGACTTTTGGATCAGGTTCCGCATTTGGACTCTTGCGGCGCATCCCGCACGGATTCATAAGGGCTTAGGACGCTGTGCTGGCGATTCGGGGCAATGGATTCGAGGATATGGCGAAGGGACAGGTAAACGCGGCCTTCAAGGCGCAGCTGATCATCCCAGAACACCGCCAGCTCTACGAATATTGGCTTTTCAAGGCCGCCGGCCGACCGATGCCCGACAAGCGCGACATCAGCCCGGCCCACATTCCACGGCTTCTGCCCAATATCAGCCTGATCGAGGTGGAGATGCCGGGCGAGCGCTATCGCGTCCGCCTCGCCGGAACCCGTCTGCGCGACGTGCATGATTGCGAAACGACCGGCCTCTATCTCGATGAGCTTGATTGGGGCGACAAGCGCGACTACTGGCTCGCCGCCTATCATCGTATCGCCGAGGAAGGCAAGCCGGCGCAGGGTGTCGTGCGTGGCCCACGTACCCAGAAAGAACATCTCGTTCAGTTCTGGCTCAAGCTTCCCTTGACCCATGGTGGCGACCGGGTCGGCATGATCCTGTGTTACGACGCCTTCCTGCCGGGCTCGGAAGTCATCGAGACCATCGAAGAAAAACTCGCCGCAGCGCGCTGAGCGGGAACTGTCCCATCATTCATCACGACGCCGCCGGTAACTTGCCGGTTGACTCATTTTGCCAATGAATGGCAGTATCACTGCCAACATGACAGTAGAACTGCCAAAAGCCGATATGCGGGCCGATCTCGCCGCTCTCACTGAGGAGCGCGTCATGCAGGCCTTGGCCAGTCTTCTGACGGCGGGAGCCGGCGAAGTCACCTTCCGGGCCCTGGCGAACGCCTCGCGTGTGCCCGAGCGCACCCTCTACCGTTATTACCCGAACCGCGATCAGCTCTTCGGGGCCTTCTGGACCTGGCTCAACGATCGGCTGGGCATGCCGCCGCCGCCGAGTTCTCCCGACGAGCTCATCGCCGGCATAACCCGGATCTTCGCCGCCTTTTCGGCGGATGCGCCGCTCATCCGCGCCATGCTGCATGATCCCCAGGGGCGCGCCACACGGCTCGCGCATAGCGAGGCGCGCCGCAAGCGGCTGCGCACCGCGCTCGAGCCGGTCCTGGAGCCGCTGGCCGCCGCCGAGCGCAAGCGGCTCGTCGCCGCCATCCAGGCTCTGATCTCGGCTGCCGGCTGGGAGACGATGCAGGATTATTGTCAGCTGACCTCGCAGGAGGCGGCCGAGACGGCGCAATGGGCGGTGGCGGCGCTCATCGCTGCCGCGAAGGATCGCGCGGCGGCAAGGCCAGCCAAACGGAAGAAGGCATAAACCCTATGCTGCATCATGCTTCATTCTGCGTGCGCGATCCGGCCCTGGTGGCGGAGGTTCTGGCGGAGATGCTCACGGCCACTGTCTTGCGGGCACCGGCACCGCCATTCCCGCCCAATTCGTGGTTCGTCCTCTATGGCGACGAGGCCGGCTCCTTCATCGAGATTCTTCCCTGGCAAACGGTCCTGACACCGGACAGCCGCTTCGGTATCGCCCAGGATGACGCCATGCGGCCATTCTCCGGCGCGCATGTTCTGCTCAGTACGCCGAGAAGCGAAGCCGAGCTCGAAGCGCTGGCCGCGCATCACGGCTGGCCCACGCAACGGGTCGATGCCAAGCTCTTCAAGGTTCTCAAGCTGTGGATCGAAAAGACGGCGCTGGTCGAGTTCCTCACGCCAGACACCCGGCAGGCCTATATCGATACCTTCGGCGGCATGGGGATTCCTGACCTCGACGGCAAGCTTCGGCGGCTGGAAAATCCTGGATCCGCGTGACGGAACCGAAAGCGTAGGCCGTCAGTTCCTCAATATGAACAAAATCGCACCGCTCAATCCTGTCATGCGCCCTGCATCATCGATTTTGGCTCTTCTGTTGCTCGCCGCCGGCTACATGGCCGATTTGCCCGGCGCGCAAGCCGATACGTGCCGCTTCACCACGTGCGGGGCGCGCGAGCGCATGTTCGGCACCAAGCCGCTTTATCGTGAGCCGGGTGTCGGCGGCAACCGCAGCCCGAACGACATCTACAATCAGCAGAACCAGCAGCGCTTCAAGCCCGGTATCAAGGCGGAACCTTTCGACATGGGCTCACCGATCGATCCGACGCGGCCTCTGGTGAAGAAGCAGAAAATCCGGACCTTCAACACCGACAACCCGCAGGTGCGCACCGAGCATGCGCGTTGGTGCCGGCAGCATTACCGGTCCTATGTCGGGGCTTCCGATACCTATACGACCTATGACGGCCGCACGGTCTTCTGCGACAGCCCGTACAACTGATCGTTTAGAGCATCGGACCGAAAAGTGCGAAGCGGTTTTCGGATAATCCGATGCGCAGAATAAAGACTTAGAGCGCGCGGGCGAGCGCCGCCTGGGCGTCCGACTTGATACGCGTCACCATCGAGGCAACGCCGTTCGACCGTTGCGGCGTCAGATGCTCGCGCAGGCCTAGCTCGTCGAGAATAACGCCCGCGTCGATGGCGAGGATCTCCGATGCGGCCTTACCCGAGAACAGGCGGAAGATGATGGCAATGAGGCCCTTGACGATGAGCGCGTCGCTGTCGCCGGTGAAGGAGAGGCGCGGTTCGCTGCCATTCTTCTCCTGGTGCGCGGCGATCCAGACCTGGCTGGCGCAGCCCTGGACCTTGTTGGCGGGAATGCGCTCCGCTTCGGCGAGCGGCGGCATGGCACGGCCCAGCTCGATCACATAGCGATAGCGGTCTTCCCACTCGTCTATGACAGCAAAATCTTCCTTGAGGGTTTCTATGGTTTCCTGCATGTGCCTCTGGCCTTACAGCCTTCAAATAGGCGTTTGGTGGCACGATCTCAAGCGCGGTTCCGTCTGCGTTCAGGCCCGCGGGGGATCATCCTTGCCGGCTTGAGCCGGTTTTTCCGGGAAAGCGGCCCGTCGCGCCTTGTGGCGATAGGCCCTTGCGACTTGGTCCTGGCGCGGCGTGAACAGGTCCGTGTGGGACTGATCCGCCATGGCGAGCAGCAACTCCTCGATATCGTCCTGTCCAATGGTCTCGCCAGGCCCGATTATATGCCGGACAGTGACGCCTCTTTCCTTGAGCGCGCGCGCCACCAGCAGGCAGCGATGGCAATCGAGCGGATCGCGCTCGGCGCACATCAGCGCAATCCGATAGGTCCTGGCGCCGTCGATGACACGGTCGAGCCCTTGGGCGAAGCTTTCGTTCCGCGCCATCTTCTCGTAGTCGGCAACGCCGTCGCTGTAGAGCTCCGATGTTTTCGGCCGGCCGCCGAGTTCATCGCCCAGAAACACATAGACGATCTTCTCGCTGCCAAGATTCTCTTTGAGTGTCTCGCGATTGAACTGGGGAACGTGCCGCGAATAAGGCTGGCTGCGCACATCGCAGAGCGCCGTCACCTGCGCTTCGCGCAGGAGCTGGAGGAAATCCGCGAAGGATTGTGTGGAGTGGCCGATCGTCAGCACCTCCACCGCTGTGGGTATGTCACTCATGAGATGCATCAGATTAGGGGCGCTGCGGCCAGCAGATCAACCGAAACGCGGCTGGTAATCAGCCTTGATTGGCGGGAGCTCGCCATTCCGGGATCAGATCCTCGAGTTCGAGCGTATTCTGACTCGGCCGTTGCGGTTCGCCCGATGCGGTCGTGACGTCTGCGGGCGCCTCGCCGGCGCGTTCATTCGCCCATTCATAGAGGAGTTCGATGCCGTATTTCGCCTTGCCTTCGAGCTTGACGGCGACGTAGTGCGCGGTGTCGCAGACGGCGGCTTGGCGGCTGCAGAAGTCGCGCATATCGGCGACCGTCGAAACGGCGGCCATGAGGAGTTCCGTCGCCGGCGGGTCGGCTTCGGTCGATGTGCTGAGGCGCTCTTCCGGCGGCGACGGCATGAAGACCACCACGGCGGTGAGCAAGACGAGCGTCCTGATGATGCGCATATTCGTTTCCCCTATCCATCGCCAGGAATAGCGCCTGCGGCTTTCGCCCGCTTGAAAGTAGGCGAGTCAATTCGAGTCAAAGTTTTGGCAAGTTTTAAGTATTTCATTAACCATTCGGAAATCATGACGCCTTACCCGTTAAGCCCCGCGACAACCCGGTATTAAGCATCCCGGATGCATTATCGGGGGCAGGGGACTGGCGTCAGAGCCGGTATAGGGCAAGTTTGAGTTGGGTCCGGCGTTGAATGAGTGATTATCAAGAGGATGACGCGCCGCGTTTGGGCGTTTCGACGATTGTCGTCGCACTGACGGTGGCGATGCTTTCTGTTGCCATCATCTACAACACGCTCACCCGGTCGGCGCCGCCCGCCGCCATCGCGCAGGACGGGGCTTCCGAGCCGGATCCGATCACCGGGTCGACCCGGGTGACGGTCGATGCCGGCGGCGACGAGCAGGGCGGTACGGTTACCTTGCGTTATGATGCAACGATCGAAAGCGTGCAGCGCGAACTCGCGGCCTCCGGCCTCTATAGCGGCCAGGTCGACGGCGTCTCCGGTCGGCGCACCAAACTCGCCATTATCGCCTATCAGCGCGCCAACGGGCTCGACGAGACCGGCCAGGCTTCCACTGATCTCATCGAGCACATCCGATATACCCGCCAGATCAACGAAGCGGTGAACATGACGGACGCTGGCACGGCGGCGCCCCGCGCCACCGCTCCGTCGGTCAAGCCTGTCGATACGGTCACCCGCGTCCAGGTCGGCCTTGCCGAACTCGGCTATGAGCCGGGTGCCATCAACGGCCAGCTCGGCCAGCAGACCCGCAACGCCATTCTCAAATTCGAGCGCGACCGCGGCATTGCGCCGACCGGCGACATCAGTTCCACGCTGATCGCCGAGCTGGACAAGATGAGCGCGCGCAGCGCCAATTGATGCGGCTCAAATCCGAAATCTGGGTTCACGCGCTGCTGCGCCGCTGCTTCGTGCAAGGCATGTTCGGCGCCGTCCTGCGCAAGGGCGCGGAGGAGGCGGGCGCAGTCTATGTCGTGATCAACCATCTCGACGGTACGGTGAAGCTCCTGGGGCCACCGCCCGGCTCCTCCATCGACGAGCAGGGCGAACGTCTATGGATCGAAGTCTCGCCGCCCGTCACCTCGGCTCTCGACGTCCAGCCCTTCATCGATAAATTGACAAAGTTCGACCCCGATATCTGGGTCGTCGAGATCGAGGACCGCACTGGAACCGCCGGCCTGACCGTCACGCCCTCCATTTGAAGGGCCAACCGTCACAATCGGTTAGCTCTTTATTAACCACACACGAGCGTTAATGCCGGAAGCCGGTTCGCGCCTGCCGCGCCGGGTTTCGAAGGTGAAGGGTGATGGGGACGATACTGACTTTTCCGCGCGATCGCGTGCCGCAACGGGCAGCTAAGGCGCATGAGGGTTCGGCGGAGATCGTGATCTTCCCGGGCGTGCGTATCGAACGCTACGATTTCAGCCTGGCCGACCGTCTGCCGCCGCCGCGCCGGCGTGGCCGCCCGTCGCGCATGCAGGCGCTCGAAGCAGACCATCCTCGTTCCTGATCAATATTCCTGCCTTGTCGGCGCGATCGTCAGCTCCTGCAGGATCACGTTCTGCGGCATCTGATAGGCGAAAAGGATCGTCTTCGCCACATCCTCCGACGTGATCGGCCCGACCGCATCGCGTCCCTTTTCCCAGAACTCCTTCGCCGCCTTGTTCTTCATCGTGCTCGGAATATCCGTATCGGTGAGGCCGGGCGACACGACGATCACCCGGACATCGAAGGGCGCCATATTGCGCCTGGCTCCCTCGCTCACCGCATGGACGAAATATTTGGTGCCGCAATAGACGTCGTGGCTTGGATAGGATTTGCGCCCGGCGATCGAGGAGATGTTGATGATCGTGCCGTGCCGGCGCGCTTTCATCGCCGGCATCACCGCATGCATGCAGTTGAGGACACCGACGCAATTGATGTCGATAAGGTCGCGCCACTCTGCCGGATCCTGATCTTCGAGCTTGGCGAGCGGCGCGATGCCGGCATTGTTCACGAGGCAGTCGACGGGTCCATATTTGGCCTCAGCCTCGGTGATGGCGACGGTCACCGCTTCGCGGTCGCGCACATCGGCGGCGGCGCAGACGGCATCGCCGAGCCCGAGATTGCGCAGGGGCTCGATCCGGCGTCCGGTCAGCAGCAGCGGATATCCTGATTGCGCGAAGGCTTGCGCCGTTGCTTTGCCGATGCCGGAGCCGGCACCCGTGATCATGACCAGTGGCTTGTCGGCCATCGCTTCCCCCGGTTTTGTTGCGTTTGATACGGTTAGAACGTGCCCGGGGCGAGCCTGTCAATGGCGATCAAAGTGTCATGCACGCGAGGTCAAGCCGGATTGAGCGTGCAGGACGAGCGCGACAGCGTTTCGGCGAAGAGCTTGCGCTGCTCGGGATAGTCGAGCGCGACCCAGAATACCGCGATGCCATAGGACTCCGGAACCTCGACCGACCAGCCGTCGCCAAGCGCGCGGGCCCTTTCGGACTGATCGCTGCTCAGGAGCTCCATGATGCTGGGCGCGCGCTTCACCGAAAGCTTGAATTTGTCGATGCCGGCCTGGCGATCATTGATCGTGTAGAGATCGGCGCCCTTGTCGGAATAAAGGGTGAGCGACCAGAATGTGTCGGGCATCTCCGCCATCACCGACAATTCGCCCTTGCTGATGTCGAAGAGGCATTTGCCGGCGACCGCCTCGCTTTCGGTCTCGCCGAGGAGACGCATCTGCTCGGGCCCATCGAGAAGGATGAAACGGTTGGCGTTGCCTTCCTCGGGGTTGCCGCCCATCAGCCGCTGCATCGCGTAGGTCGGCGCAATCAGCACGTAACTCAGATGCGACACTGCGCCGAGGACCAGGGCGACGGCGGCCCAAAACAGGATGGTCCTCATGGGCAGGCCTCGCGCTTGATGCGCGGCAGCATCACCACCGAGGCGGCGTTGTTGAGGCCCGAGCCGGGCCTGAGCTTCAGCACCAGCGCGAAATGCGACAGATCGCCGGGGCTCATCCAGTTGCCGGCCTTGGGCGTGCGCGAGATGGTGATACGCATCGAGCCGTCCGGTTCGGCGATGAGGCGCGGCGAGGTGAAGGTGACGTCGGAAGGCTGCTTGGCATCCTCATCGGCGAGTGCCAGCTGCCACCAGCGCGCCGAAAGCCGCGGGCCCTGGATGACATAGTCGCAATCGCCATCGAGGCCCGCGCCATCATCGTCGCGGGTCGCCTCGAACAGCAGTTCCTGGCCGAGCGCCGGCGGCAGCCGGCCGAACATCAGATAATGCGCGTTGACATAGGGATTGCGGATCGACGCCGTGCCGGAGAACCATGATTTCCATGGGCCACCGCCCGCCGTCATTGCGGTTGCCGTCCGCTCGATCGACCATTGCGCGGTGACGATGCCGATGACGCCGCCGAGAAACAGGATGCCGGCGGCCTTGATTAAAGAGCCCAGCCTCATGCGCTTCGCGATCCGGCCGCCATCAGCAAGGTCCCCTTAGTCGAACAGATTATCCAGGAAGTTGCCATCCGACTTCTTCTTCTTTTTCTTTTTGGTGTTGGCGTCGGGAAGTACAAGTGTCGCATCCTTCTTCTTCTTCCGTTTCGCCTTTCGGTTATCTTCATCTCCGTTGAAGATGCTGAACATGTCCTTCAGGACATTGACCACCGGATCATCCGATTCACGCGGCCTTACGATCGCAACGTCTTCCTCGGTCGGCGCCGGTGCAGCCTTCCGTCGTTTAGGCGGCTTCGTGATCTTGACCGATGGATCGGAGGTGATCGTCTTGGCGGATGCCCGCTTGCCGGCATCTGGTATGACCGCGACCGTCTGCTCGCCCGGCGTTTCGGTGCTCGCATCGGCGATCACATCGTCGGCGCTCATATCTGGCACGTCCTCAAGCGGCGCGGCCGGATTTTCCAGCGCATATCGTACATAGCGCTCTTCCATCGGCACGCCGGGGAGCGCGGTGCCGACCTGCGGCTGCTCGGCCCACAACATGACTTCCTTCCAGGTGGCGGCGGGCAGCAGGCCGCCGGTCACATTGTTCATCGGTGTGAAGTCGTCATTGCCGTACCAGACGCCGGTCACATTATGGGCGGTGAAGCCGATGAACCAGGCGTCGCGATAGCTCTGATTGGTGCCGGTCTTGCCGGCTTGCGGCGTGAAGCCCAGAAGGGCTCGCCGGCCGGTACCGCTCTCGACCACGGCGTTCATCATGTGGTTGAGCTCGGCGATCTTCTCTTCCGGCACCGACTGAACGCGTTCCTGCGCCTGCGGGTCCTTGGCGCGGCTGTAGATGACATCGCCATTGGGCCGTCTGATCTCCAGCACCGTATAGGGCGTCGTGACGACGCCGCCTTGCGCGAAGGTGCCATAGGCAGTGGTGATGTCGAACAGCGTCATGGCGCTGGTGCCGAGCACCATCGGCGGCCAGGTCTCGAGCTCGGCCTTGAGGCCGACCTTATGTGCCGTCTCGATGATCGCCGGGCGGCCGAAATCGATCGACAGCCTGACCGGAACGGAATTGTAGGATTTGGCCAGCGCCGTGGTGAGCGAGACGCGTCCGCCATATTTGCCGGTGTAGTTGCGCGGCGCCCAGCCGCCGACCGCGACCGGCCCGTCGAGCACGGTCGATTCCGGTGTGTAGCCGTTGAGGAGTGCTGCCAGATAGACGAATGGCTTGAAAGACGAGCCCGGCTGGCGCATCGCGTCGGTGGCACGGTTGAACTGGCTGTTTTCGTAGTCGCGTCCGCCTACGATCGCCTTGACGGCGCCGTCGGGCGTCATCGTCACCACCGCGGCCTGGGTGGCGTGATATTGCGGACCTTCGGTATCGAGCGTCTTGTTGACGATGCGCTGGGCGGCTTCCTGCAGCTTGGCGTTGATCGTCGTTTTCACCTCGATAACAAAGTCGCCGGTGATGTGCTTGGCCTCGATCAGCGCCAGCGTATCGGCATAGGCCTTGTCGAGGAACCAGTCGGGGCTCGTCACCGCCGGCGAATTGACGAGATCGGCCGGCTCGCGCCGTGCCTGCACCAGCTGGCCTTGCGTGATGAAGCCCGCATCGAGCATGCGGTAGAGCACGACATTGGCGCGGGCGCGCGCCTGCGCCATGCTCACATGCGGCGCATATTTGGAGGGCGCCTTGAACAGGCCGGCCAACATCGACGCCTCGGCGAGATTCACGTCGCGTATCGACTTGCCGAAATAATACTGTGCCGCCGCTTCGACGCCGTAATTGCCGCCGCCCAGATAAGAGCGGTCGAGATAGAGCTTGAGGATCTCATCCTTCGACAGGCGCGCCTCGATCCACAGGCTGAGGAAGGCTTCATGGACCTTGCGCCTGATGGTGCGCTCGGGGCTGAGGAAGAGATTCTTCGCCACCTGCTGGGTGATCGACGAGCCGCCCTGCACCACGTCATTGGCGCGCGCATTCTGGATAATGGCGCGGAAGGTGCCGAGCACGTCGACGCCGAAATGCTGATAGAAGCGGGCGTCTTCGGTGGCGAGCACCGCCTTGATCACATGTGGCGGAATATCCTCGAGCGGGATGGCGTCGTCCTGGCGGATGCCGCGCCGGCCAATGATCTCGCCATTGTCGTCGGTGAAGGTGATCGCGTAGTCGCGGCCCTTGTTCCACACGTCCCCGGTGCCGGAAAACGGCGGCAGGGCGAAAGCGAGGAGTCCGAAGGCGACGACCGTGCCGAAGGTCGCCATGTCGTCGGTCAGATCGATGATCACCCGCTTGACGCCCGACAGGCGGAAGCGGTGGACGAAGGAGGAATAGGCCGAGATTCCCCGCCGGATCGCGTCGATGACCTCATAGACGCCCGAGCTCACATAGGAGTCGAGCCACATCATGGTCTGATAGCTGGATTTTTTTGGCGATTTGGCCAAGATCGGCGTCCGTTATCCTGTGCCGAACCCTTTACCACTGGTTGGCAGGCGGTTTCCACTTACTTGAAGAATATGACGGAAAGGGGCCGGAAATGGGCGTGACCCTGGGCCCGGTTCCTGGCAAAAACGCCGTAATGAACGAAATTCGATCCAGGGCCGGAACCGACGGGCCTCACATCGTCATTCTGGCCGGCGGCACCGCGTCGCGGAACCTGACCATTACCTTGATCCGCCAGGGGGTGCGGGTGACGAGGCTGGTGCCGGCTTGGGATTCAGGCGGCTCCTCCAAATCCATCCGTGAGGCCCTGCATATCCTCCCCGTCGGCGACATCCGCCAGGCCCTGATGACCATGGCCTATGCCGAGGGCCATGCTGGCGATGTGGTACGCATCTTCAATGCCCGTCTGTCGGAGACCGGCAACGCCGCCGCACTCGCCCGCGAGCTGGCTTTCTACGCGCACGGCTCGCATCCGGTGA
Organism: Rhizobiales bacterium Y(2018); assembly: GCA_005502925.1. Classification (GTDB taxonomy): domain Bacteria; phylum Pseudomonadota; class Alphaproteobacteria; order Rhizobiales; family Aestuariivirgaceae; genus Taklimakanibacter. The sequence goes on from SCPD01000013.1 coordinate 82,336, forward strand.
TCAAGGCGATGAAGCCGGAGCTCGCCGAGGCCATCCTGCGCTATCTTAGGGGTTTCATCGCCGCCGCCGGGCCGGGTTTCGACCTGAGGCGCGGCAGCATCGGCAACTTCATCCTGACCGGCGCGCTCCTCGCCGAGCACGGCGATATCAATGCGGCGATCCTGGCCTTCAAATCGCTCTGCGGCATCGCCGGCAATGTCTGGCCGGTGTCACAGGATCGTGACCTAACCTTGCGGGCGGCGCTCAAGGACGGCCGCTCGATCGACGGTCAGCATTTGATCACGGCGCTGGGCGAGGAGGAGGCTGCCATGGGGATCGCCACCGTCACGCTCGGCGCGGCCACGGCCAATCCGCGGGCGCTTGCGGCGATCGCCGATGCCGATGCGATCGTCTATGGGCCGGGAAGTTTCTTCACGAGCATCCTGCCGCATCTCCTGGTCGAGGGCATGGCAGCGGCGATCGCAAGCGTCGCAGCTCCCAAGATCCTCGTCGGCAACATGCTGGAGGATCGCGAGACCCGCCGGCTGAGTGTCGATGAGATGGCCGGGCGCTTGCGCCATGCCGGGGCGGGTCAGCCGGTTCTTTCGCATCTGCTCGCCCATGAAAGCGCGGTGCCGGGCGAGCGCGTGGTCGGTGCGGCGCGCTTCGTCGCGCGCGGGGCGGCGCCCTTGCCGGACATTGCCGTCATCGCGCGCGATTTCGAGGATCCCTGGCATCGCGGCCAGCATGATGCCGGGCTTCTGGCCGCGGAGATTTTGCAACTTGCCATGGAAGGCGTAAGACACGCGCGATGAGCGAGCCCTTCTGGAAGACCAAGACCCTCACCGAAATGACGCCGCAGGAATGGGAAAGCCTGTGCGACGGGTGCGGACGCTGCTGCCTCGTCAAGCTCGAGGACGAAGACACCGGCAAGATCCATTTCACCAATCTCGCCTGCAAATTGCTCGACCGCCGGACCTGCCGCTGCAGCGACTACACTCACCGCAGCGCCCGGGTGCCGGATTGCGTGCGCCTCACGCCTGAGAATGTCGGCAAGCTCAACTGGTTGCCGGACACGTGCGCCTATCGCCGCCTCGCCAAGGGCCAGCCACTCTCCTGGTGGCATCCGTTGGTTTCCGGACGCAAGGGCACTGTCGCCGAGGCCGGCATCTCGGTCGGTGGCCAGGTGCGCTCCGAAGAGGGCGTCGCCGAGGCAGATCTCGAGGACCATCTCTGGAAGCTGCCGCGCGCCAAACGTCCGGCGGCCTCCTGACCGAATCGCAGCGGCAGTTTTGCGATCACTCGCTCCTGTCTATGGGCGATTGCACCGGGCTCTCGCTTAGTTTTTCGGCGCCTGTGTCATGAAAGTCACAGTACACTCTGTGGATCGATCTGAATAATCATTAAATATCAATTGCTTGCGAGCGTTGTGTCATCGTGGCGCAAAAGCCTGGCTGAGCAAGGACTTCTGGTCGGACGCGCATTTATGACTTAACCTCCAACTCGTTTTTTCGAGGGAAAAAGCAGGGGACTGAAGGCGGCCGGCAACGGCCGCCTTTTTCTATGCGAGAAGCAGGTGATGCGTCACCGTCTCCAGACCCTCGACGCGGGTGAAGCCCAGATGCTCGTAGAAGCCGAAAGCGGCTGGCGGGGCGCGAAGATTGAGTCGGCTGAAATGCCGCCCGGCATCGCGGATGGCGTTTTCGATGAGGAGCCGGCCGATGCCCGAGCCGCGCTGACCTTCCAGGGTATAGACATGACGCACGCGTCCGATCCGGGGATCACCCGCATGGGGATCGATGCTGCGTCCGCCGATGCCGAGGAGCGCATCGTCCAGGAAGGCACCGGCCAGCATCTCGCCTGGCCGGTTGAAGCGGTGATCGGCATCGCTCTCCCAACCCAGCCTGAGCCTCTCGAGCATCCGGAATCCATGCCGTAAACTCTCACTTTCCAGTTCACCGAAGCCCATGGTGCCAGGGGTGATGGGGCGCAATTGAACCGGCATTGAAAACTCCCATATCTGCAAGGCTTTAGCGTGGATTGCAGCAGGCTCGCCGCCATTCATGCGGGGTTCATCTTATGGAGCCTAGCTTGCCCGTGAAATGCGTCGGATACTCACCATAGCTGCGCTCGCAGTCTCGCTGCTGGCTGCCCAGGGACCTGCCTTTGCGCAGTCGCCCAACATCCAGCTGCAGGTGAAACCAAATTTGCAGATCCAGCCCAAGCTCAACCAGCTCAAGGTCAACAAGCCGCCAACTATACCGCGGACGATTCCCTTGTCGGTGGTGACCCGGAACATCCAGAGCCAGATCGCAAACTCCAGGGTCTTGAAGCTCGTCCCCTTGCCTAGCGGAGACATTGTTGCCACCATCAAGGTCCAGAACCAAATCAAGAAAGTTCGGGTCGATGGGCAAACGGGTGCGATACAGAACTGAGCCCGTTCCATTGGGCTGAACTAGGGGAAATTCATGAGACTACTCGTCGTCGAAGACGATCCTGATCTGAACCGTCAACTGGTGACGGCGCTCACCGATGCGGGTTATGCCGTCGATGCCGCGAAAGATGGCGAGGAGGGCCATTATCTGGGCGAGACCGAGCCTTATGACGCGGTCATCCTGGATCTCGGCCTGCCTGTCCTCGACGGCGTCAGCGTGCTCGAGAAATGGCGCCGCGCCGACAAGAAGATGCCGGTGCTCATTCTCACCGCGCGCGACCGCTGGAGCGACAAGGTGCAAGGCTTCGACGCCGGCGCCGACGACTATGTGGCGAAGCCCTTCCATATGGAGGAGGTGCTGGCCCGCGTGCGCGCGCTGCTGCGCCGTTCCGCCGGCCATGCCACCAGTGAAATCTCCTGCGGATCTTTGCTGCTCGACACCAAGAGCGCCCGTGTGACGGTCGACGGCCATGCGATCAAGCTCACCTCGCTCGAATTCCGCCTGCTCGCTTATCTGATGCATCACAAGGGCAAGGTGGTGTCGCGCACCGAATTGGTCGAGCATCTCTACGACCAGGATTTCGATCGCGACTCGAACACCATCGAGGTGTTTGTCGGCCGTCTGCGCAAGAAGCTCGGCGTCGATGTGCTGAAGACCATCCGCGGCATGGGATATTGCGTGTCCGAGCCGGATGATGCGGCGTAACTCACTCGCGCTACGGCTTGTCGTCTCTTCAGCCATCGTCGCCATCGTTCTGCTCGTCAGCGCCGCCATCCTGCTGGCGAGCCTCTTCCAGGCGGCGCTCGAGCGCAATTTCGATGCGCGGCTGCGCGCCGTCATGGATGGCCTTCTCGCCAATGTCGAGGTGAATGAAGACGGTTCGCCCGCCATTCAAAGCGAGCTTGCCGACACCCGTTTCACGCTGCCCTTGTCCGGTTGGTACTGGCAGGTGACGCCGCCCAGTCAGGGCGTCGTCGATCTCGCTTCGCCCTCATTGCTCGAAAAGCGTCTCGAGCCCAGCCAGGCCGATCTTGCCGATCGCGACGAGGAGGGGCTCGCGCATTTCTATCTCTATGACGCCAACGGCACGCGTCTCAGGGTCATCGAACAGCGCTACAAGCTCTATGACAAGGCCGATCAATATTCCTTCATGGTGGCCGGCAATTTCGACGAGCTGAAAGTGGAGGCGACGGCCTTCCGCCAGACGCTGGTCGCCATGCTGACGCTCCTGGGGCTCGGTCTCCTCATCGCCATTCTCGTCCAGGTGCGTTTTGGCCTCAGGCCCTTGCGAACCTTGCAGAACCGGCTGACGGCGATCCGCGAGGGCAAGGCCGAACGGCTGGAAGGGGCCTATCCCGACGAGATCCAGCCGGTCGCCGACGAGCTCAATCTGCTCATCCAGTCCAATTCCGAGATCGTCGATAGGGCGCGCACCCAGGTCGGCAATCTCGCGCATGCGTTGAAGACGCCGCTGAGCGTGCTGCACAACGAGGCGAAGCTGCAGCCGGGTTTCCTGGCCGACAAAGTGTCCGAGCAGACCCAGGTGATGCGCGATCAGGTCAATCTCTATCTCGATCGCGCCCGCCGCGCCGCCCGGGCCCAGACGCTGGGCTCCATCACGGAAGTGGAGCCGGTGCTGGCGGCCCTTGCCCGCACCCTGGAGCGCATTCATCTCGACAAAGGTGTCTCGATCGCGATCGACTGTCCGCGCGGCACCAAGTTCCGCGGTGAGAAGCAGGACCTCGAGGAGATGGCCGGCAATCTTCTCGACAATGCCTGCAAGTGGGCGACGTCGAAGGTGAGCGTCGCGGTCGGCCCCAGCACCGATGCGCCTCCCGATGGCCGCCTGTGGATCGACCTGGTGGTCGGCGATGATGGTCCGGGTCTGCCGCCCGACAAGCGCAAGGAGCCGCCGGTGCGCGGGCGAAGGCTCGATGAAACGAAGCCAGGTTCGGGCCTCGGACTCTCCATCGTTTCCGAAACGGCAGCCATGTATGGCGGTGGCCTAAGTCTAGACCAATCTAAGTTGGGTGGCCTTGCAGTGAAGCTGCGACTTCCGGCTGTGCTGTAATTGCGACCAAAGTCCACACGTGTCCTGACGCTAATGTAAGTATTTGAATTGCTAAGGTGAAATGGTGGATTCTGGTCCGATTAGAGGGACTTGCACTGTCTAGCGGGCCGAAAGTTATTTGATTTTCATGATATGTATTCTATTTTCAGCGGGCCCCTGTCCAAAGAGCAGCGCATGCACAAATTCAGGATAGGGAAGGCGCTTCATATTTTTGGTGATAATAAACAAGTTCGGTAGGGTGCTGTCTGCAAATTGCCCCCGGTCGCGGGCGCACTCCTATCGGGGGGGAGCGGGTCTTCTGGACCCGCTCCCTTTTCAATTTGGCATGACCGGTCAGAATATCCAATTCCTCATATAGATTTCGATTCATCTGAAGTGAAATATATCTTCAGTTTTCTACTATAAGTTTCAGTGAATATTATGATTCCATGTATTTAAAATTGCGCTCCGGACCGGAAATACTTTAATAACGAAGATGATTCACAGTCGTGATCATTGAATTTCCAGGTTCTTGGAGGGAGCTATGCGTAATAAATCGCAGATTCTGGGAGGGGTTGCAGTCTTTGCGTGTATCGGCCTCGTTGGAATGGTGCAGGCAGCGACCGTCAACACCAATCTCAGTGTGACCATCACCATCACCAACGAATGCACCGGCGCCTCGACGACCGCCATCAATTTCGGCTCGCACGGCTTTCTGACCACCGACGTCGACAATACCGGGACGATCAAGGTCACCTGCACCAATGGCGCGGCTTACACTATCGGACTCGGCGCCGGCACGGGCTCCGGGGCGACCGTCACCGACCGCAAGATGACCGTGAACGCAGGCACCGCTACCATCAACTATCAATTGTTCCGTGAAACCGGGCGCACGACCAACTGGGGCAATACGCCTCCCACCGACACGGTGAGCGGCACCGGCTCGGGATCGGAGCAGACCATCACGGTCTTCGGCCGGGTGCCGGCCCAGGCCTCGCCGATTGCCGGCACCTACAACGACACCGTCGTCGTCTCGATAAACTATTGAGGGCGCCTATGCCCCGTCGCCCCAACAAGGCCGCTGTCGTCGCCGCGCTCTGGGCCTGTCTCGGCGCATCGTCCGGGGCTCTGGCGGCCTCGCTCAGCGTGTCGCCGACCCTTGTCGATCAGCCGGCGCCCGCCAGCACGGCCTCGGTGACGGTGCAGACGCAGGGCAATGATCCGGTCCGTGTCCAGGTGCGCCTGTTCCGCTGGGTGCAGATTGACGGCAAGGATCGGCTGGAACCGACACGCGACGTGGTGGCGAGCCCGCCTCTGCTCAAGATCGCGCCTGGCATGGACTATACGGTGCGCGTCGTGCGCATCGTCAAACGGCCCGTGGCGGGCGAAGAGAGCTATCGGCTCCTCGTCGACCAGTTGCCCGAGCCCAAGGACAGGAAGGCCAACCAGATCACTCTGGTCATTCGCCACTCCATTCCTGTGTTCTTTCGGGCGGGCGATGCGGATCCGCCGGCGATCGGCTGGGGCGTTGCGCGTACCAAACAAGGCCTCGTGCTCACCGCGCGCAATGATGGTGACCGGCGGTTCAAGCTCACCAATCTCGTGGTGAAGGCGGCTTCCGGGAAAGTATTGCGCCGGATCGATGGTCTGGCGGGCTATGTCCTTGCCCATTCCTCCATGAGCTGGGCTTTGACAGGGCAGGCGGCGGCCGGCAGCGCCGTCGAAATTGCGGGACAAGGAGAAGGTGGACCCTTCCATGGAACGAGCTTGGTCAAGCCGTCTCCATAGATTTCTCGTCTCTGCTCTTTGGTTCTTCGGTCTGTTGACGATGGCGGCTCACGCGAGCGAGGCGTCCAAAGGCGACCGGCTGCCTGGAGCGGACGAGACAAAGGAAATCGCGGCGGGAGCTCCGGAAGCGTGGCCCCTCGATCAGGATTCCGTTGCCGAAGATCAGACGCCGAGCGTCGATCTGCAGCTGGAAACCTTCATCAACGGGGTTTCGACCGGCATGGTCGGCGGGTTCCGCCTGAATGCCGACGGCTCGCTTTCGGTGGCGCCCGATGAACTGCGCGAGCTCGGCCTCATCCCGGATCCTCGCGCGTTGGCCCCCGACGGCATGATCGATCTGAAGCGCCTGCCTGGAATAACTTATGTGTATAGCGAAGTGGACCAGGCGATCCGTTTCACCGCCGGTGACCGTCAGCGCATCGCGCGCCGGATCGGTATCGAGCGTGGCGAGGAAGGTGATGCTGCCGATGTCGAGCGTGGCTTCGGCGCATTGTTGAACTACACGCTGAGCGCCAGCTTCGATACCGAGCAATATTGGCGCATGCCGGACTATACCGGCCTGTTCGGCTATTTCGACGCGCGCTTCTTCACCGCCTATGGCACCCTCGACAGTTCGTTCTCGGCGCGCAGCGATCCGGGCCGCAACTATGACTATGTCACGCGCCTCGATACGGCATGGGGCTATTCGGATCCCGAAACGATGCGGACTTACATCGCCGGCGATTTCATTTCGAGTGGTCTCGCCTGGACGCGGCCGATCCGCATGGGGGGCGTTCAGCTGCGTCGCAATTTCGGCCTGCGGCCCGATCTGATGACGCTTCCCGTGCCGGAGCTTTCAGGCTCGGCCGCCGTCCCGTCTGCCGTCGACATCTACATGAATGGGGTCAGGACTTATTCGAACGATGTGCCGAGCGGCCCCTTCGTCGTCGATGGGCTGCCGGTGATCACTGGCCCCGGCATCGCGAGAGTCGTGGTGCGCGACACGGCCACCGGTCAGGAGACCGAAACCGAGGTCGCCTTCTACGCCTCGGCGTTGCTGCTGCGGCCCGGCCTCTTCGACTACGCCTTCGAAGCGGGCTTCGCGCGCCGCGACTACGGCATAGAGTCCGATTCCTACGACGGTGCGCCTGTTGCCAGCGCCAGCCTGCGTTACGGCCTCACCGACCATCTGACCCTCGAAGGCCATGCCGAGGCGGGCGCCGGGCTGGTGAATGGTGGTGCCGGCATGGCCGTGGCGCTGGGCGGCTGGGGTGTCGGTAGCCTGGCCGGCGCCGCGAGCGAATTCGAAGGGGATGCCGGCTTTCTCGTCTCGGCGTCGCTCGATGCGGCCATCCTTGCCGACTGGCGGCTCTATATCCGCAGCCAGCGAACCTTCGGCGCCTACGAAGATCTTGCTTCGGTGACGGCGGATATCGACGATGACGACCTGCGCTTTTTCTCGGCGCGTCCACCCAAGGCGCTCGACCAGATTTCGCTCGCCATACCGCTCGCCTTCGATTCCTCCTCGCTCAATCTGAGTTTTACCCATATCGAGGACGACGAAGACGACTCGAAGGTGGCGAGTGTCTCTTACAACCGGCAGCTCTTCACCAACACCACGCTCTTTGCCTCCGCCTATGCCGATATCGAGGACATCGACGACTTCGGCGCCTATGCTGGCATCTCGATGCAATGGGGCGGCGGCCTCACCAGCGCCGCCGGTGTCGAGCATCAGGCCGGCCACACCAGCGCCTTCGTCGATCTGATCAAGCCCGATCAGGATGAGGAGGACAGCTTCGGCTGGCGCTTGCGCGCCGGCCTCGGCGATGAGGTCAACACGCGCGCCGCCGCCTCCTATGTCGCGCGTTATGCCCGCATCGAGGCGGGCGCTCAGCAATATGGCGACTCCGCCAATGCCGCGGCCCAGATCAGCGGCGCGGTCGTAGCGACCGGCGGTGACTTATTTCTCACCCGCCAGATCGATGATTCCTTCGTCGTCGTCGATGTTGGCACGCCCGATGTGGAGGTAATGGCGGCCAACCGGCCGGCCGGCAGATCGGGACAGTCGGGCAAGGTGATCGTGCCGCGTCTCACGGCTTATGAAAAGACGCGCATCGCCATCGATCCGACGAATCTGCCCGTCGATGCCGATGTGCCGGAAACAAGTCGCGTGGTGCGTCCCGCCGACAAGACCGGTGTCGTCGTGACTTTCAGGGCCAAGGCCGAGAGTGCTGCGGCGCGTGTCCAGTTTGTCGACGCCGATAACCAGCCGCTCGAGCCGGGGCTCTCCGGATCGACCGAGGCGGGGCAGTCCGAATTCATCGTCGGCTATGATGGCGAGGCCTATGTCACCGGGCTCGGCTCCCTCAATGCCGTGATCATCGATCTCGCCGACGGCACGCAATGCCGCGCCAGTTTTGAGTTCCGCAAGGTGCCCGGCGAGCAGCAACTGATATCGGGAGTACCCTGCCGATGAGACGTGTCTGGTGGCTGATCCTGTGCGGCATGATCTTTCTCCATGATGTCGGCCGCGCCGAAGCGCTCTCCTGCACCGCCAATATGGGCACACCGGTGACCTTCAGCGGATTGGACATTCTCTCGGGCGCCCCGGTCAATGCCGCCTCGACGCTCTCGGTCACCTGCACCGTCAGCACGCTCGACGGCCTGGTCGGCGCGCTTCTGACGGTAAGCATCTGCCCGGATATCGGCGAGGGCACCGGCGGTTCGACGGGCGGTGTGCGCCAGCTCGCCCTCAATCCGAGTGACAAGCTTCTTTACAACATCTACCAGGACTCGAACCGCCAAGTGCCTTGGGGGCATGGCGACATTCCCGCACTCGGCACAGTGCCGGTCATGACCATGACCGTCACGGTCCCCCTGCTCGGTACCGCGTCCAATACCGTCTCGCGCGACGTCTATTTTCAGCTCAACGGCTCGCAGCAAACCGCTCCCACCGGAACTTACACCTCGAATTTCTCGGGCACGCATACGCGGATCCGCGCCGGCATTGGGCTTCTGAGCGTGTGCTCGGGGTTGTTCCCCGCCACGACGACGGCGCCGTTTCTGGTTCAGGCGACCATCGACAAGAACTGCACGGTCACGACACAGGGCGTCAACTTCGGCAATGTCGGTTTGCTCAACAGTGACATCGACGCTGAAGGGCGGGTGCGCGTCACCTGCACGAAGTCGACCGACTACAGTGTCGGCTTGGGCTTCGGCGCTCTCACGCCGACGACTCGTCAGATGAAGAAAGGTACCGATGTCGTCGTCTATGGTCTCTATCGCGATATTGCCCGGACGCTGGGATGGGGCGACACGGCGGGCCTCATGCCGACCGGCACCGGCACCGGCCTGACCGAGAGTTATCCTGTCTATGGCCGGGTGAAGCCGCAGCCCAACCCGCCGGTCGGAACCTATAATGACCTGGTGCCGGTGATCATCACCTACTGAAGCACGTCACCCTTTGGTCAGCCTCGACTTGTGCGAATTCATCCACACCACGCGGGCTTCTGCGGTGCCGACATTCCGGTAGCTGTGCGGCAGGCTCGAATTGAAGAAGAAGGATCCGCCGGGACCCAGAAGATGCACCCGGCCGTCGACCGTGAGCTCCAGATAGCCCGTCACCACATAACCTACTTCTTCGCCCGCATGCGAATAACTCCCCGATGAGCCGCCGCCCGGCGGGATGACATGCACATTGGCGTCGATGGTGCGCGTTTCACCTGCCGGCACCATGCGTTCGAGCATCACATCCGGCGTCTTGCCGGCACCGGCGCCCAGCGACAGCACTGGCCGCTCGCCATTGTTGTAGAGGGTAACGGGCTCGAGGCTCTTGCCGCCGAACAGGCCGGCGTAATTGGTGCCGAGCACGTCGGCGATGCCGAGCACCACCGAAAGCGACGGCGTGATGTGGTTGCGCTCGATCTTCGACAGCAGGCTTTCCGAGCAGCCGATCTTGTCGCCCAACTGCTTGAGGGTGAGCTTCTTGAGCTTGCGCGCATGGCGGATGCGCGCACCAAGCTCCTCGATACGGTCTCTCTTGTTGTCATGGGCAAGCATGCAGGCAGGATGACGGAATGTCCCGCCGGCCGCAATCGCCTTTTTGATTGACAGCGGGTCAAATTTTCCGTTCATTCAAGTCCGTTCAAGTTTTGGGGAGGTCTCACAATGACAATAAAAATGCAGATCGGACGCCGGCAATTCCTGAAATCAGGCGCGGCCGGCCTGGCGCTCGCGGCTCTGGCGCCGTCGTTGATTCTGTCGGCCAAGGCCGAGGATCCGATGCGCGGCGGCACGCTGAAGCTCGGTTTCTCCGCCGATCCCGCCGGTTTCGATCCCGCCCGCGGTCCTTCCGGCATGTCGCATGTGGTGATCGAGCAGATCTATTCGACCTTGATGTCGCTCGATCCCGACGCGGTGCCTTATCCCGATCTTGCCGAAAAATACGAGCAATCGGCCGACGGTCTCGAATACACCTTCCATCTGCGCAAAGGCGTGAAGTTCCATGACGGCTCGGACCTCACCGCCGAAGACGTCAAATTCACTTTCGATCGGTTGCGCGCCAAGGACACCGGCTATTCCTATGGCTCGCAGGTCGAGACGATCAAGGAAGTGGTGGTGGTCGATCCGCACACCGTCACCTTCAAGCTGGCCCAGACCACCGGTCCGTTCCTCGTTTATATGGCCTTCCCCGGCTCCTCGATCGTGCCGAAGAAGCTGGTCGAGGGCGGCCATGACCTCAATGCCAAGCCGGTCGGCAGCGGGCCGTTCAAATTCGTCTCCTACGAGCCGCGCTCAATGGTGAAATTCACCCGCAACGAGGGCTTCTATGAGGCCGGCAAGCCCTATGTCGATGCGCTCGAATTCCATCTCATCGCCGACATCACCGCGCTCACCAATGCGGTGATCTCGGGCAACATCAACTTCTCCAACGAGATTCCACCCAAGGACTGGCAGACGGTTTCAGCCACGCCCGGCCTCGTCGGTCTGACCTTGGAAGGCAGCCGCTATTACTGGCTGCTGATGAACAACACGGTGGCGCCGCTCGACAATCCGAAAGTACGTCAGGCCATCGCTCATGCGATCGACCGCAGTGCCATCGTCGCCGGCGTCTTCTTCGGCCAGGCCGTGCCCTTCAAGGGCGGCGTCATCCCCGAATGGAGCTGGGGCTACGCCGGCATCGACTATTTCACGCCGGAGGCCAATCCGGAGAAGGCCAAGGCCTTGCTCGCCGAAGCGGGCCATGCCGATGGCTTCGCGACCTCGATCACCATGGCGTCGTCCTTCCCGGCCATGGTCGCCATGGCGCCGATCATCCAGGCCAATCTGGCCGCCATCGGCATCAAGGCCGAGATCAAGACCATGGAAATCCCGCGTTATTGGGACGAGGTCTGGGGCCCGTCGAAATTCGACATGACGTCGATGTATTGGGTCTCGCCCTTGGCCGATCCGGACGACTTCGTCACCAACAACTATGCCTGCGGCATGGCCATCAACGTCCAGAAGAGCTGCAGCAAGGCGATGGACGAGGCGTTGGCCAAGGCCAAGTCGGGCGCCACCCAGGAGGCGCGCAAGGCGGCCTATGCAGAGCAGCAGAAATTGTCGCTCGAGGAAATGCCGATCGTGCCGCTGGTCAATTCGCTGATCCTCACCGCGCATACCGACAAGCTCAAGAACTACAAGCCGATGCGCACCGGCTTCCTGAAGACGCTGAAAGACGCCTGGCTCGAGCCTTGATCTCCTCATCCCCTCTCCTCCGCCGGACGAGAGGGGATTTCATGAATGCCACGATAATGTTTCATTCAATCCGTGAGTTTGGCGTAAATCCGGTGTATCGACGCTGCTCATGCGACACCTGGAATCCGGGACTCTAGCTTGCGCGGCCTGATCCTTTCGCGCCTCGCCGCCTTTGCGCTGACGCTCATCGTCGCGTCGAGCATCCTGTTCGTCGCCGTCAATGTGGTGCCGGGCTCGGCGGCGCGCTCGGCGCTTGGCATCGATGCGACGCCGCAGGCCTTGGCGCGCTTCGAGGCGCAACATGGGCTCGACCGTCCGCTCGTCGTCCAATATGCCGAATGGCTGGGCAAGACCTTCACCGGCGATTTCGGCAAGAGCTTCCAGAACGGCGTCGATGTCGGCCCTGAGCTTTTGCGCCGCCTGCCGGTGACGCTCGAGCTTGCGATCTTCGCCTTCATCATCGCCAATCTGATCGCTCTGCCGCTCGGCGCCTTCGCCGCGATGCGCCATCAGCGCGCCGCCGACAAGGGCATCTCGCTGCTCGCAAGCCTCCTGGGTGCCGTGCCCAATTTCTGGCTGGCGACGCTGCTGGTCATGGTGCTGACGCTCCATTTCAGGCTGCTGCCGCCTGGCGGCTACACACCCTTCACCGTCAACCCCGTCATGAATCTGAAGCAGATGATCATGCCGGCCCTGTCGCTCGGCATCGTGTCGTCGGCGCTTCTCATCCGCATCATGCGCACGGCGATGATCGAGGTCCTGTCCTCCGATTATATCCGTACCGCCCGCGCCAAGGGGGCGAAGGAGGGTATCGTGGTGATGCGCCATGCCATCCGCAATGCGATGACGCCTTATGTGAATGTCGCCGCGGTGGAATTCGGCTTCCTCTTCGGCTCGGTCGTCGTGATCGAGGATATCTTCCTGCTGCCGGGCATCGGCTCCTTCGTCCTCGTCGGCATCATCAACCGCGACTATCCGGTGCTGCTGGCGAGCGCGCTCACCATCACGCTTGTCGTGCTCATCATCAATCTGATCGTCGATATCGTAGTCGGCCGCCTCGACCCGCGCCGGGTGACGAGGCATCAATGACCACAGCTGCGCGCAAACCCTTCAACTGGCGGCGCTGGCGCCTCGTCGTCACCGGCGGCACCATTGTCGGCACGATTATGCTGCTGGCGATCCTGGCGCCCTGGGTGGCGCCTTATTCGCCCTTCGATCTCAACGTCGCCCAGATGCTGAAGGGACCATCGGCAGCGCATCTCCTCGGCACCGATGAGCTCGGCCGTGATGTGCTTTCGCGCGTCATCCACGCCGCGCGCCTGTCGATGATGGTGGCGGTGCTCGCTTCCCTGGTCGGTCTCGTCTTCGGCACCCTCATCGGCACGCTCGCCGCCTATTTCGGCGGTATTGTCGATCTCGTTCTGATGCGGCTGATGGAGATCCTGTTCTCCTTCCCGGCGATCCTCCTCGCCATCGTGCTGATGGCGAGCCTCGGCACCAGCATCTTCAACGCCATGATCGCCATCGGCATCATCTTCATTCCGGGTTTCGCCCGACTGGCGCGCGCCACCGCCGAGAGCGTGTTGCGCCAGCAATATGTCGAGCAGGCGCGCGCCATCGGCATGAGCCATACGCGCATCCTCGTCCGCGAGATCCTGCCCAATATCCTGGCGCCGCTCCTGGTCGAGGCGGCCGTCGCCTTCTCCTACGCCGTACTGCTCGAAAGCGCTCTGTCCTTTTTGGGGTTAGGCGCCCAGCCGCCCGACCCGTCCTGGGGCAACATGCTCAATACCGGCCGCGGTTTCATGGGCGTGGCGCCCTGGCTCAGCATCGTGCCGGGCGCCGCCATCTTCCTGACCGTGCTCGGCTTCAACATGCTGGGCGACGGCCTGCGCGACGCCTTCGATCCGCAGTTGAGGGACGAATGAGCGAGTTCCGTCCCCATGCGCAAGGTGCGGCGCGCCCAGCCCTCGCCATCCGCGATCTCACCGTCGACTTCCAGCGTCGCAGCGGAGCTCTGCGCACCGTCGACAAGGTCAGTCTCGATGTCTGGCCGAAAGAGATCGTCGGCGTCATCGGCGAATCGGGCTCCGGCAAGACCATGACGGCGCTCTCCGCGATGCGGCTTCTGCCGCATGGCGCGAGGATCGGCGGCGCCATCGCGCTCGGCGGCCGCGACCTCGTGGATATCGGCGAGAGCGAGATGCGCGCTCTGCGCGGCGACCGTATCGCTCTCATTCCGCAGGACGCGATGCAGTCGCTCAACCCGACCATGCGGGTCGGCCGCCAGGTGGGCGAGCCCTATGAGTTCCACCGCAAGCAGTCCTATGGCGCCATCTGGTCCAAGGTGGTCGAATTGCTGCGCGCGGTGAAGATCGCCGATCCCGAGACCCGGGCGCGCGACTACCCGCATCAATTTTCGGGCGGCATGCAGCAGCGCGCCATGATCGCCATGGGGCTGGCGCTCGACCCCGAGCTCATCATCGCCGATGAGCCGACGACGGCGCTCGACGTCACCGTTCAGGCGCGCATCCTCAAGCTCCTGCGGGATATCCGCGACGAGCGCGGCTCCGCCATCCTGTTCATCACCCATGAGCTCGGTATCGTCGCCGAGCTGTGCGACTGGGTCTATGTGATGAAGGACGGCAAGGTCGTCGAGGACGGTCCGGTGAAGCGTATCTTCGAGGCGCCCAAGGCCGATTATACCCGCATGCTGCTCGAGGCGACCCCCAGCATTCATCGCCGCAAAGGGGCAAAGCGATGAGCGAGCCGGTGGTGCGCATCGAGAATGTGTCGAAGGTCTTCCGGCAAGGCGGCCTGTTCAACCGCGCGCCGGGCTTCAAGGCCGTGTCGAATGTTTCGCTTAACCTCGCCAAGAACCGCACCCTCGGCATCGTTGGCGAGTCCGGGTCCGGCAAGTCGACCCTGCTGCGCATGGTATTGCGACTCATCCAGCCGAGCGAAGGCCGCATCCTGGTCAATGGCGCCGAGATATGGTCCCTGCGCGGTGGCGAGCTCAAGGCGCTGCGCCGCCAGGTGCAGCCGATCTTCCAGAATCCGGCTTCATCCTTCAATCCGCGCCAGACCATCCGCGCGATCCTGTCGGCGCCGCTCGAGGTCCATGGCATCGGCTCGGTGGCGGAACGGCGCGAGCGCATAACCACGCTGCTGCGCCGCGTCGGCCTGGATCCCGCGATCGAGAACCGCCTGCCGCATCAATTGTCGGGCGGCCAGAAGCAACGCATCGCCATCGCCCGCGCGGTGATCTTAGGACCCAGCGTGGTGCTGGCGGACGAGCCTACGTCGGCACTCGACGTCTCGGTCCAGGCTCAGGTTTTGAAGCTCTTCGCCGACATCAAATATGATTTCGGCCTCACCACAATCTTCGTCAGCCATAATCTCGCGGTCATCCGCGAGGTCAGCGACGAGGTCGCCGTCATGCGCCGGGGCGAGGTGGTGGAGCAGGGTGAGGCCGACCGGATCTTCGAAGATCCGCAGCATGACTATACGCGTGAACTCTTGGCCGCCGTGCCGTCGCCCGCCTTTATGGCGCGGGCCTGACCCAAAGGAGACCGATCATGATCCAGCTCGCCACTTTCTCCATCGCCGCCCGCTGCCCGCGCACCGGCATGCTCGGGGTCGCCGTCTCGACCGCGGTGCCCGCCATTGGCGGCCTGTGCCCGTTCGTCGCCCCGCGGATCGGCGCGGTGGCGACCCAGTCCTGGGTCAATCCCTATCTCGGTATCGACGGGCTGGCGCTGATGAAATCGGGCATGACGGCCAAGGCGGCGCTCGACAAGCTCCTCGCCGAGGATCCGGGCCGCGAGGTGCGCCAGATCGGCATCGTCGATGCTGAAGGCAATGCCGCCGCCTTCACCGGCAGGGACTGCACGGACTGGTGCGGCCATGAAGTGGGCGAGGGCTTCGCCGTCCAGGGCAATATGCTGGTGAGCGGCGAGACCGTCGCCCACATGGCCAGGGCCGCACGCGACAGCGCGGCGCTGAATCTTCCCGAGCGCCTGATGCGCGTGCTGGAGGCGGGACAGGCGGCTGGCGGCGACAAGCGCGGCAAGCAGTCGGCCTATATGAAGGTGCATGATGCCGAGGACTATCCCTATCTCCAGCTGGGTGTCGACGATCACGCCTCGCCGGTCAAGGAACTGCGCCGCGTCTATGAGGTGGCGCGTGCCCAGTGCCTGCCTTTCGTCACGGGTCTCTCGACACGCCAGAGCAGCGTCGGCCATCTGTCGGCGGAGACCACCGCCATGCTGATGACGCCGCCGCAAGGCCGGCCGCAGCGGGTGGACGGCGAATGACCATGTCGTCTTCCGTGCCTGCGCAGAGCCGTGCAATTCTCGAGCGTCTGGTTTCCTTCGACACGACCAGCCGCAATACCAACCTGCCGCTCATCGATTATGTCGAGGAGTATCTCGCGCGCCACGGCGTGCGCGCGCGCCGCGTCGGCGGCGCCGATCCGGGCAAGGTCAATCTGTTCGCCACCATCGGCCCCGACGCGCCGGGCGGCCTCATCCTCTCCGGCCATACCGATTGCGTGCCGGTCGACGACCAGGACTGGTCGAGCGATCCCTTCGTGCTCGCCGAGCACGATGGCAAGCTCTTCGGCCGCGGCAGCGCCGATATGAAAGGCTTTCTCGCCTGCGTGCTCGCGTTGGTGCCGGAGCTCGTCGCCAGGCCCCGCGCCAAGCCGATCCATATCGCTTTCTCTTATGACGAGGAGGTCGGCTGCACCGGCGTTCTCGAGCTCATCGACGACCTGAAAGCGCGGGGCTTCGCGGCAGATATGTGCCTGGTTGGCGAGCCGACCGGCATGGAGCTGGTCATCGCCCACAAGAGCGGGCGCGCCTATCGTTGCCGGGTCACCGGCCTCGAAGCGCATTCGAGCCTGGCGCCGCGCGCCGTCAATGCCATCGAGACCGCGGCGCGCCTGATTGCCGGCATCGCCGAGATCGCCCGGGAATTCGCACGGGGTGCGCGCGATGACGATTTCGACCTGCCGCATGCGACCATCAATACCGGCCTGATCGAGGGCGGCACCGGCATGAATATCGTGCCGCATCATTGCAGCTTCACTTTTGAATACCGCCTGCTGTCGGGGCAGGATCCCGAAGAGGTCTTCGCCCGCGTGAAGGCCATGGCCGACGCTCTGCTGCCGGCGATGCGCGCCATCCATAAGGGCGCCGATATCAGCTTCGAGCAGGTCTATGACTATCCGGGCCACTTCATCCCCGGCGACGCGCCGGCGGTGCGGCGCATGGTGAAGCTCCTCGGCTCGAACCGTCTCGCTAAGGTCGCTTATGGCACCGAGGCCGGGCATTTCCAGAATGGCCTCGGCGTGCCGACCGTCATCTGCGGCCCCGGCGACATCGCAGTGGCGCACAAGCCGGATGAATTCGTGACACTCGACCAGCTCAGCCGCTGTGAGGATCTGTTGAAGCGGTTGTGCAACGAGGCGGCGTAGCAAAGGCAAATCTCCCTCCGCCGCGCGAAGCGCGGGGAGGGTGGCCGCCCGCAGGGCGGACGGGTGGGGTCTTTCCACCGACAAGTGTTCGTCAATTGACCTGATAGGTCTCTCTGCGGAGCGACCCCACCCGTCGCGCGTTCCGCGCGCCACCCTCCCCGCCTTCGGCGGCGGAGGGAGAGTACCGCTGTTGTTCCCCTGCAAATCTGCAGCGGAATTTACAGGGGATTATCAGCGGATTTGCAGGGATCTACAGGGATTTCCGGGAACGCGGCGGAACAGCGGATTTCCTCAACCGTCCGCCATCCTCACAATATCCAACGACTATGCGCGAGGATTCAAGCCCCGCCCGCCGTCTCGAGCACCGGCACGCCACGCTCGCGATAGGGGGTGCGGCCATAGAAGGCGCGGTAGCATTTCGAGAAATGCGAGGGCGATGAGAAGCCGCAAGCGAGCGCCACATTGATCACCGACATGTCGGTCTGCAGCAGCAGCGAGCGCGCCTTCTTGAGGCGCAGCTCGAGATAGTAACGCTTGGGCGAGCGGTCGAGATAACGCCGGAACAGGCGCTCGAGCTGGCGCGCCGAGAGGCCGGCCTGGCGCGCGAGCACGCTCGGCGACAAGGGCTCTTCGAGATTGCCCTCCATTTCCTCGATGATGCCGACGAGCTTGGGATGGCGCGCCCCGATACGGGCGGGCAGCGACATGCGCTGATGCTCGCTGTGATGGCGGATCGGCGAATGCAGCACGAGTTCGGCGACATTGGCGGCGAGGTCGGGCCCATGCTGGCTGGCGATCAGCGCCAGCATCATGTCGAGCGCCGAGGTGCCGCCGGCGCTGGTGAAGCGGTCGCGGTCGATCTCGAACAGGCCGCCTGTCGCCTGGATCTCCGGGAATGCTTCCGAGAAGCCGGGCAGGTTCTCCCAATGGATGGTGCAGCGATAGCCATCGAGGATATGGGCCTCGGCGAGGATATGGGCGCCGGTGCACACCGCCCCGATATCCATGCCGCGGCGCGCCGCCTTGCGCAACCAGTTCACCAGCCGCTTGTCGACATGGTGTTGGACATTGAGCCCGCCGCAGACGATGACCGTGTCATGCTCGTTGATATGGTCGAGATCGCCGTCGACCATGGCGAGGATGCCATTGGAGGCGGCGACGGGCTTGCCGTCCACCGAATGCATGGCCCATTTATAGAGCGGCTTTTCGGCGCAGCGATTGGCGAGGCGCAGGGGCTCGATGGCCGCGGTGGCCGGCATCATGGTGAATTCCGGCACCATGATGAATGCGAATTTCTGCGGCCATTCCTGGGGCTTGTCGCCGAACATGGGGGTTCCGTTTGGGTTGTCCCATGGCCAATTAATACCAATCCAGGACTTTGTCCATCAGCGCCATCGGATGGCACGAAACCGACAGGCGGGGGAGGGGGCGGTCGCAACCGGAACTGCCGGTGTCGCAAATTCTCATGCAGCCGTCTAAGGGCCGGATAATGCTGGGGCGTTCCATCCGCCATCCGGAGTTCAAGGCAGTGAATATGTTCTCGAGGCTCAAGGTCGAAGCCGGTGACATGCCGGCGCTGGTTGCTGCCTTCCTGGCGAAGCTTTCCATCGAAATCACCCCCAGGCAGATCGAGAAGATAGCCCTTCTGAAGGAGCGCCTGCCGCAGGGCACCCAGGTCTTTGTCGCCTTGATCGACCCGGCCGACATCGCCCTCCAGATCGATGCCGTGGCGGCCATCCGCACCGCCGGCCTCGAGCCGGTGCCGCATGTGCCGGCCCGCTTCGTGCGCGACGCGGCCGATCTCGAGCACCGGCTCCAGGCCTTCGCCGAGCGGGCTCAGGTCCGCCAGGTGCTGGTCCTGGGCGGCGGCGCGCCCCAGCCGCTGGGAATTTATGACGCGGCCATCCAGCTTCTCGAGACCGGCCTCTTCCAGAAATACGGCATCCGCAAGATTGGCGTCGCCGGCCATCCGGAAGGCAATCCGGATATCGTCAAGGCCAAAGGCGAGGCGGTGCTCATCAGCGCGCTGCGCGAGAAGCAGGCTTATCTGTCTGCCCATGACATCGAAGGCTACATCGCCACCCAGTTCCTGTTCGAGGCGGCTCCGGTGGCGTACTGGGCCAAGACGCTGCGCGATGCCGGCGTGACGCTGCCGATCCATGTCGGCGTGCCGGGCCCGGCCACCATCAAGACGCTGGTCAAATATGCCGCCATGTGCGGGGTGGGCAATTCCGCCCGATTCATCCGCAAGCAGGCGCTGAACGTCACCAAGCTCCTCACCGTGTCGAGCCCCGACGCCTTCGTCGAAAACCTGGCGAAGCTGCATTTCGAGAAGCCCGAGCTCGGCATTGCTGGCCCGCATCTCTATCCCTTTGGCGGCTTCGACAAGCTGCTCGACTGGGTGTCATCCCGCGTGCAGTGAGGTTTGCGCATCAGCGGCCAGCTGGTACGACAAGGCGCTCTATCGCCGTCGTCAGGGAAATCGTGCCGCGTCGGTGTTCGCTGTCCTTCTGGCGCATGAACAGACCGTTGGCGATCCCTTCAAACATGCCGAGAAGCGCTGCCGCCACCTCGCCCGGCACGCCGTCTTCGGCGAGCAGCGCGGCGCGTTGTTCCGGTGGGACCAGTATCGGCGCCACCGGGCGGCCGAGAACTTCGGCGAAAGCCGACGCCACATCGCCGGCGCTCCAGTCTTGCGGCCCGCCGAGTTCGATGACCCGCTTGCCCGTCCATTCCTCGCACAGCACGGCGGCTGCCGCGCGTCCGACATCGATGGTGCTCACCATCGGGATTTTCTGAGAGGGTTCGAGAAAGGTCGGCAGCACGCTGTCCGCCAGGACGGCTTTCGCCACCTCGCCCCAGGTCTCGACGAAATAGCCCGACCGCAGAAAGGCGGTGGCCGGCGCCGCCCCGTCCAGCAGCGCCTCGAACCGATTGAGGGTGGCGATGACGCCGGTGCCGGATTTGTGCTGCGCCCCGATGGAGGACAGGATGACGGCCTTGGGCAGGCGCGCCCGCTTTGCCGCATCGGCCAGCGCCGCGCCAAGCTCTTCCGTGCGCGCATAGGGATCGCCGCTCACCGGCGGCGGATTGAGAAGGAACGCGCCCGAGGCACCCCTCAGCGCATCGGTCATCGCGCCGGCATTCTCGATGCTGGCGACGGCTACCTCGGCGCCCAGCGCCGTCCACTTCGCACCCTGCTCCCGGCGGCGCAGGACGACTCGCACCGTCTCGCCGCGCTCGAGGAGGGCACGCGCCACCTCGCCGCCGGCCCGCCCATTTGCTCCAACTACGACATACATGATCGTCCCTCCGTCAGTTCACGCGATGGAGAAGGATAGGAGCTGGGCAATTGATGCGTCCAATGCATGATGTATATAGTCATCATGCGCCAAGTGGATTTGCGTGCAATCGATCTCAACCTGCTGGTGGCCCTCGACGCGCTGCTGGAGGAAAGGAACGTCACCCGGGCGGCCCACCGGCTGGGCATGAGCCAGCCGGCCGCGAGCCGCGCCTTGGGGCGATTGCGCGCGCTGTTTTCGGATGCGCTGCTGGTCGACGCGCCGGGCGGCTATGGGCTCAGCGCCCGCGCCGAAGAGCTGCGCCCCCTGTTGCGCCGGACGCTCGCCGGTGTCGGCGAAATGCTGGAGGCGAACAGCTTCGATCCCGCAACGGCGACAGGCCGGATCCGGCTGCTGATGCCCGATCTCCA
Source organism: Rhizobiales bacterium Y(2018) (assembly GCA_005502925.1). Classification (GTDB taxonomy): domain Bacteria; phylum Pseudomonadota; class Alphaproteobacteria; order Rhizobiales; family Aestuariivirgaceae; genus Taklimakanibacter. The sequence goes on from SCPD01000013.1 coordinate 103,494, forward strand.
GGCCGCCGTGCTGGCACCTCATCTGCTCGCCCGCCTCGCCCACGAGGCGCCGTCCCTCGATCTCGATATTGCGGCGCCGGGCACCAACGGGATGGAAGCGCTGGAGCAGGGGACTGCCGATGCGATGGTGGCGCTGATCGACGACGCGCCGGCCGGCATCCACCGGCGCCGCCTCTATGACGAGGAACTCGTGACGCTGATGCGGGCGGATCATCCCGTGCGCGCCGAAACACTCACGCTCGACCGTTTCCTGGCGCTCGAGCATATCGTGGTGAGCGTCACTGGCGTTGGCTTGGCCCCTGTCGATGAGGTGCTGGCGCGGCTGGGACGCACGCGGCGGGTGAGGCTGCGCGTGCCGAACTTCTTCGCCGCGGTCGAGATCGCCGCCCGCTCCGACCTCATCATGACCTTGCCGGCGAGCCTGGCGCGAGCCGCCGCCAACATGCGGCGCCTGGTATCGCTGCCGCCGCCCCTCGACCTGGGAAGCTTTACGATGAGCCTCGCCTGGCATGCGCGCCAGCAGGACGCGCCCCGGCACATATGGCTGCGGCGCGCCATCGTCGCGGCGGCGATGGATATGTCGGCGGTGGACGAAGCTGAGAGCTGAAGTCGTAGCGCGGGCACAACAGAGGTGGCGTATCTATCTCATCACGGAATCTTGTTCGACTGTGTTCGCTTCAGCCTTCCCAACGTTTCAGGACTCGACGCCTGCTTCAGCAGCGACGGCCAATTGTCCGGGGGATTGCCGCGCTGAAGCATCTTGCGGAAGACGACGTAAGCATCTGTATCGCTTTCATAGGCACGCAGCGTGCTGTCGTCGTTCACCCAGCCCAGAATGATGGTGCCGCTGTTGCCGGACCGCTGATAGCGGAAGAAGAGCCTGAATTGCTGCAGGAATTTCGCCCGGAACCAGTGCCTGTATTCATCGCCGAGCGTGTCGCCCTGACGATAGACGTCACGTGCCGGGTCACTGGGGATGTCTTCGAAAGCAACCTTGAGAACAGCCGCGAGTAGTTTCGCGGCCCGCTTCCTTTTGTATCCCTTGCTGTCTTTCGCGCGAGCCTTCTCGACCTGCGCTATCATCGTCACCAACTGGCCGAGAAACAACGGGTGGGCATAGATTGCCCAGCCATTGATCACGACCGGCGTCGCGGTCACGCGTCGTCGTCCGGCAACGCCTTGTCGAGATCGACAGTCACGCCGCGGACAAGCTTCCTGCCGCGCTCCACCAAATCGCGCGGAACCGGCCTGATCCTGGTCGGGGCGTCCACCATATCTTTGGCCAGGAATGCCAGGAACTTGCCGATCACTGGGTCGGGCTTGTTGATGTCCTCCTGCTTGGCAAGGACGACGGTGCCGTCAGCTAGGCCGCGGAACACGACGCGGTCACGTTTGCCAAGCGCCAGCATCTTGCGGATTGCCGCCGGAACGGTCGTTTGGCCGCGGTCGGTAATGGTCGCCGGGATCTCGAGAAGCTTCGCATTCTTGGACATACGAGCAATGTAATGCATCTGCATTGTAAGTCAAGATTGACTGGAATTCGGGACCGCACCGGAGATTTTGTAAACGATACTCCAGATGCCGCTGGCGGGCGCCGTCCACCACATCACCGTATTGGGTCATGCTCAAAAGAAGAAAAGGCCGCCTTGAAGGGTGGCCTTTTTGTTTCCTTTATCCAACTCTGTCTTGCGACAGACTCAGAACACCACCGCCAGCGTGGCGTTGAGGCCGTGATCCTGGGCATCGTCGGCGATCTCGCCGCTATAGGCGATGCCGAAGTTGGCGTCGGCCGAGAGCGACACATCGAAGCCCGCTTCCAGCACCGCCGCATCGCGCGCGATCGGCGCGCCGGCGATCACGAAGTCCGCCGAGCCGTCGAAGGCGAAGGTCGTTTCGGGACGCACATCGCCGAAAGCATGCCGCCAGCCTGCCATGGCGCGGAACGACGCCGGCATCTCGCCGAGATTGAAGCCGACCGCAGCGCGCAGGCCCAGCGTGGTGAAGGTGTTGTCATTGGTCTCGGAGTCGCTCGAGAGCGCCGCCGGCCCGCCACTCTCCTCGAAGTCGTCGGTCTTGGTCGAGACATAGGCCGCATTGGCGAAGGGCTCGAGCCTCAAGCTGTCGAGGTCGAAGATATAACCTGCTTCACCGAACACCTGCACGGTGCCGGCGTCGTAATCGGCATCGAGATCATCGCCCAGGGCTTCGCGTTCGGTGCTGATATCATGCCAGGCATAGGCGACGCCGGCGCGCAGGCCGAAGGCGTCGATCTGCGTGCCGCCATAAAGGCCGATCTGGTAGCTGTCGACATCACCCGACGAGTCGCGGTCATCGGCATCGAAGCTCGAATGGGCGTAACCCGCGAGTACGCCCAGCCGCGTGGCCTCGCCGACGCCGATATCAGCACCGGCCAGAATGCCGCCGGTATTGCGGGTGAAGTCTGCCGCATTGCCGTCGCTGTCGGTCTTGGCCCAGCTGCCGAAGCCGCGCGTCCACAGAGCGAGGCCCTGCGTGTCGGCCGGGCCATTCGTCACGCCGGCGGCGCTGAGGCCCATGACCTGACCGCCCGACGCGGCAACACCGTCGAAGGCCTGGCGCAAGCGGTCATTGGCGGCATTGCGCCAGAAGCGGCTGTCCTGGTTGAGCATGCCGATGAGGGAGGCGTGCACTTCGCCGGACAACTGGTCGAGAAGTGCCCGCGCTTCCTCTTCGCTGCCCGCCATGGCGAGCGCCACCCACACGTCGCTGGTGACATCGAGCGTGTCGATGGCACCTGCAGTGGCCCGCTGGTTGTGCGTCTCGGCGACCTCGACGAAGGCGACGTCGTTGCGCACCAGCTGCATCGTCACGTCGTTGCCGGTACCGCCGGCATAGTTGATCAGCGCATCGAGGAAGGGTTGATCGCTGGTGACCGGATTGAACGTGCCGACGACGGCATCGGTGCCGTCATTGTCGATGATGACATAGGGGCCGGTGAGGATGTCCCAGCTCTCGGCGGTGTTCGGCGTCAGGACGAGCTCAAGGTCGGCGCCGGCGATATCGACGGTGCCGTTGACGATCAGCTGGTCGGCGCTCGTCGGTGTCGCCTCGATCTCCAATATGCCGTGATTGATGTAATTGGCATCGACGACCTGGGTGCCGATCGAATTGCCGGGCGCGTGGGTGCCGCCGGCTTCGATCTCGACCGTCTTGCCCGTGCTGCCGATATTGCCAATGCCGCCGAGCCGCCCGCCGGTTTCGACGGTGATGTCGCCGCCGAGCTTTCCACCCGTGAGATTGCCGACGAACAGGCCGCCGCCCGACACCGTCGTCGTGCCGGTGAAAGTGGCGGAGCTGTCGCCGGTCAGAAGCAGCGTTCCCAGGCCCGATTTGATGATGTCTCCACCGCCTTCCAACTGACCGGCATAGGTCGTGTTGGTGGTCTGATTGATGGTCAGCTCCGCCGTCCCGACCGTGACCTTGCCCCCCGTGCCGGTGAGCGAGCTCATGGTCAGGTTGAAGCTGTTGAGATCGAGCGCGCCGCCATTCACCGTATAGCTGGTGTTGTTCACGAACGCGCCGGCGATCCCGGCGCGCAGTATGCCGCCCTCGACGACCGTGCCGCCCGTATAGGTATTGACGGCGGAAAGCACCGTGGTGCCGGCGATCTGCCGGATTGTGCCAATGCCGCTGACAGGGGTAGCGAAGGTGTACCCGGCGGAGGTATGGTTGAACACCACCTTGCTGTCGGCGACCGCAAGATTGACGGATGCCGCCTGCAGCGTGCCCGCGATCGCGGCGGGGTCACCTTCCTTGGCGCCGATATTGATGATACCCGCGCCCGTAATACCCGCAGTCACCATGCCGGTGCCGGAGACGCCGACCCTCAATGTGCCGCTATCAGTGAGCGTCAGCTCGCCGTCGTTGAAGTGCCCGACATAGAGGTTGCCTTTGTCGGTGGCCCATTCGGATCCCAACCCGGTGATCGTGACGGCGCTGTCGCCGCTCTCGCCGATGATGCCGCCTGTCGTGCCGCCAGCGCCGGCATTGCCGCTGAACACCTTGCCACCGGCGGAGATGGTCATCGCGCCGGAGCCGATCTTGCCGACGCCAATCTGGCCATAGTTTGTCCAGGTCGAGCCCGCGCCGGTCACGAAGACAATGCCGCCATTGCCGATCGCGCCACCCGCCGCATTGGTGCCGCCGAGATCGCCGCCACCCTCGATCCTGAGCGTGCCGCCATATACCCGCGTCGTGCCGGTGAAGCCCGTTCCATCGCCGGTGAAGACGAGCATGCCGGCGCCTTGCTTGATGAAATTGGCGCCGCCGCCGCCGGTGATCAGGCCCGTCGCGATCAATGTCGTACCGGTATCCGTCTCGATGCGGCCGCCGAAGTTGGTGAAGTTGAGGGTGCGGCCGGTGGAGAACGAGCCGGTTGTCTGAAGTATCGAAGCGGCGCCGACATTGGTCGACGCGTTGTATGATCCGCCGATGAAGGTCACGGTCTCGCCGGCGGGTCCGATGTCGCCATCGGTATTCGCAATGAGCGTCTCACCGTCATTGATGTTCACGGCGCCGGCATAACCGCCCGACAGCGCCAAGGCGCTCGCCGCCAATACCGTCAGCGCGGTGGTGCCCGTGAGGCCCCGCTTGAATCCCGTAAATGTCGCCCGCATCCCCCAGCCCTCTCTCGCTCAGGTTATTTCTTCCACAGCGAGATGATGAGGATCGTTGCCCCTGATCACGCGTCGCCCGGTAGCTTTTCTGACACAGCGTCAAATCTCGGGCAAGGGGTTAACGGCGAAGATTCATATCGTCTTAAAGTGATCCTCAACTTTGAATAGAATTATCTCAATCGTGTGAACCTTATCGATACGAATTTCTGGTCACCCGCATAAAGTTTCTGTGGAAAAACCGATTCTCGCGGATGTTGTAATCGCGCGACCGCCGGCTTTCACCCCGCCACGGAGAATTTGGCGCCGGGCACCCGACTTTCTTGGCGCGGGCCGGGAAGGGTGATTTTCATCATTTCGGCAGCGTTTGCTCTAATCGAAATGAAACATCCGTTTTACCCCCGCTACACCGCTCAAATTGTTCCTGATTTTCTGAAATGCGCAAAGACGCTGCGTTAAGGGAATATTAACTACAATACATTCCAAATAAAACGCAAATATACACAAATATAGATTTGTTAATAGTAAGTTAACCTAACTATAGTTTTCCCGACGGACGCAGATATAGTTTGTATCACGCGTCTAGGACCAGAGAAGAGAGTGGACGTAGTAATTAACTAATCTCTCAACGGCGAGGTGAACAAATGAAAACGGCGATTACCACGGGAAGACTGAATGTACTGGCGGCAGCGGTTTCCATGGCTGTGCTGGTCGGAATGGCCATCCCCGCTCAGGCTGAACAGGGCGGCGGTGGTCTTGGTGGCCTTGGCGGTGCCGTAGGTGGTGCCGTCGGCGGCGCGGTCGGTGCGGTTGGCGGTGTTGTCGGCGGTGTCGGCAATACGGTCGGCGGCGTTGTCGGCGGCCTGACGGGTGGCGGCTCGACGGGCGGTGGCCTGCTGGGTGGCGGCTCGACCGGCGGTCTGCTGGGCGGCGGTGGCCTGCTCGGTGGCGGCACCAGCAGCACCAGCAGCAACACCACGGGTGGCGGCCTTCTCGGCGGCACGGGTGGCCTGCTCGGCGGCAGCGGCGGTTCGACCGGCGGTGGCGTCATCAACAATTTCAACGGCAAGGGGATCGGTGTGAATCTTGGCGTCGCCAAGGTCGGCGTCGGCCTCAAGAACAAGAAAGGGCTCAAGGCCCTGATCAAGCTGCAGGCGCTGGGCAAGAACGGCGTGAACGCCAAGGTGGGCGCCAATCTTCTCGGCGAGAAGAGCCTGCTTGACGCCAAGGCCAAGGCCAATGTGCTGGGCAAGAATGGTCTCACCGCCAAGGCGAACGCCAAGGCGCTCAGCAAGAACGGTGATCTGGTCAACGCCAAGGCCAAGGTGAATGCGTTGGGCAAGAACGGCCTGACGGCCAAAGTCGGCGCCAAGGTCGGCACCGATGGCATCGGCGTGAAGATTGGTCTGTCGCTGGGCGGCGGCAAAAAGCCGGGTGGTCCGGGTGGTCCGGGCGGGCCTGGTGGCCCCGGCGGACCTGGTGGCCCCGGCGGACCTGGCGGACCTGGCACCCCGGGCAACAACGGTGGCATCGGCAACGAAATCGCCGGCCTGTCCAACTATGAGCGCATGCAGCTCAAGAAGAAGTGCGGTGCGGTTCTCGCTTCGCCTTCCAGCTACAACCGTGATGCGGTTCAGGTATGCCGCGTCCTCGCCCAACTCGCGGGACTCTAGAGCTAATCCCCCAGCTCCGGAAACAAGTCTCGTGATTGTCTGGTGACGGCATGCTGCGCGGTTCTTCGGAGCCGCGCAGTATTTTATGGTCGGGCCTGACCCGACCATCCAGAAAAGCACAATGACGGGCTTAGTCCCTCGCGGCGTCCTTGCCCTTGCCCGTCGCGGGCATTGCGCCGCCGAAGACCTGAAAGAGGATCCGCCGCGGTACGAAGCGTTCGTCATTGACCAGAAAGCTGAAGGTGAAGGCGACGCCGAGCACAAGTATGTTGAGGAGGAAGGCATAGATGACGGCGCGATCCGGATAGCTGTCCTTGATGCTCGCGACCATCAGCGGTCCAACCACGCCGGCGGCCGACCAGGCGGTGAGGATGACGCCATAGAGGCGCGACATGCGCTTCGTCCCATAAACGTCGCTGACCATGGAAGGCATGATCGCGAAGCCGCCGCCGAAGCAGCTCAGCACGTAACACACGAGAGCGGCGAAGACCCACGGATTGTGCTCCGTCATCAGAAGGCCGAACACGACCAGCTGGGTGGCGAACAGGACACGAAAGGTATTGAGGCGGCCGAGCCGCTCCGAGACGGCGCCCCAGGCGATGCGCCCGAGGCCGTTGAACAGCGAGCTGACGGCGATCAGCGTGGCGCCATAGCCGGCCAGCACGGTGCGCTCCAGGGTCGGATGATCGAGCCTCCAGATGTCCTGATACAGCGGCGATAGAAAGCTGATGATCGAGATGCCGGCTGTTATGTTAAGGAAGAAGACGAACCACATGATCGCATATTGGCCGGCCAGCAGATAATCGCGGAGCGGCAGGTCAGCCTCTTGCTCGGCCCGCGCATAGGGACCTTCGCTTTGGCTCTCCTTTTGCGCCGCCGCGACGAAGCCCTGGGGGAGGTAGCCCTCGGGTGGGTTCTTCAGCAGCGCAGCGGAGGCGATGGCGACCGAGCCGAGGATGGCGCCGAGTGCTGCAAAGACCAGCGTCAGGTTCCCGGCGAGCATGTGCATCAGGATCGGCGCCAGCAAGACGCTGAGGACGAAGGCGCCGAGCCCGAAGCCCATGGCGACGATGCCGGTCAGCTGGCCTCTCCGGTCGGGAAACCATTTGATGACGGTGGTCATCGGCGTCACATAGCCAAGGCCGATGCCGATCCCGCTGACGGCGCCATAGCCCAGATAGAACAGCGGGAGACTCTCGACCGCAAGCGCGAAGGCTGCCAAGGCGTAGCCCGCCGCGAAGAGAATGCCGCCGGCGACGGCCAGCTTGCGCGGCCCGAACTTGGCAAGATTGACCCCGCCCCAGGCCGCCGACAGGCCGAGGCAGCAGATATTCAGGCTGAAGGCCCAGGACGTATCGGTATTGCTCCAGCGGAACTGCTCCACCAGGAGGGGCTGGAAATAGCTCCAGGCATAGACGGTGCCGAGGCAGAGCTGCAGGACCGTGCAGGCGATGGCGACCAGCCACCGGTTGGGCGCACGATCCGGTATGGGCATGCCTAGGCTCCTCCGCCGGAAGACTTGCGGATCAATCTGCTGAGCTCGCCCACTTCGTCGGTGCGCTTGAGCAGGGGGGCGAGCTGGTTGGCGGCGGGCGCCGAGTGCTTCTCGCCGGAGAGCGTATGCCAGGCATAGTTGCCGAGGAGATGAAGCGGCCGGGATACCTGATACATCAGCCCATAGGTGACCAGCACGCTGACCACGAAGATGATGGTGAGAAGATAGACGACCTTGCCGATGGCGGTCTGGACCTGCAAGGCGAAGTAGCCTTTGTCCATGCCGACATGCACGCGGCCGGCCTGGCCGCCGATAATGCCTGCCGTCACCTCCGAAAAGCCCCCCATGCCGGCGAGCGTGCGGTCATAGGTGTCCTTGGCGCTTTTGTAGTCGGCGGTGATCTCGTCGGGCACGCCCGGCACGAAGGTGTGGGCGATGATCGTTCCTTCCCCGTCGACGACGAAAACATAGGAGATGCCGGGGGTCTCGACATACTGGTCGATGACGGACTGAAGGGCCGGATAATTCTGGTTGACGATCAGGTCGCTGTCCGAATTGGCGATGGCGCGCGCGATCGCCCGGCTGCTGTTCAGGAAATAGTCGGTGAGCTGCCGGTCGACCGTGTGGACATAGATGATGGATGTCGAGACCAGGATGAGCCCCATGAGCGCGAACACGCCGAACAGGGTCTTCTGATAGAACCGGGCGATCCTCATCGTTTCAGCCAAGCCTCCCAATCACCGTCCTCTAAAGGCACGAACTGGCCGTTTTGGACCACGGTATAGTAAACCTGGTCCGAGGCTTGGCGCCGGTCCGTGGCGCCCCCGAAGGAGAGCCTCTGTCCGAGGCCCAGATCGATTTCGCCCATGGTCAGCGCGGCTTGCGCCAGCCCGGCGCGCTGTGGATCGGCACCCATCCGCTGCAGGATCGCGACGAACATCTTGGCGTTCAGATAGCCTTCGAAGCTGAGGAAGCTGTAGGGAAGGGGCGCATATTCCGATCCTTCAGTCTTTCCGCCGGGATAGAGCAGGGAATCCGGCGGCATGAGGGCGTCGCGATAGCGGTCCATCGCCGCGCGATATTCACGGGTGACGGGCATCGTGTCGTCCTGATAGCTCGGTACGACCTGCGAGCTCACCAGCCGGGACGTATAGTCCTTGCCGGATTTCTGCTCGGCAGCGGACAAGAGCCTGAGCATGGGGTCGCTGCCGACGAAGGAGATCGTCGCAACCGGACCGGCGACGCCCCTGTCGCGCATGTCGCGGACGAATCCGGCGCAGGCCGGATAGGTGCCGATGCAGATGATGGCGTCGGGCTTGACGCGCTCCATGACCGCCACCTGGCCGTCATAGCTCTGATCATAGGGCGAGCCGCGCCGGTACGTGGCCTCGCCGGCGATCTTGAGCGCATGCTGGCTGAGCGCCTTGCGCACACCGGCCCATCCGGTGCGGCCATAGGCGTCGGCCTGATAGAACACCGCGATGCGGCTCCGGCCGGTGGCGACGAAATGATCGACGAGCCCCTTGGTCTCCTGGTCATATGACGCGCGCAGATTGAAGCTGAACGCGTCATAGGGGGGAACGCGGCTGGCGTCGGCTCCAGTGAAGGGGAAGAACAGGAGGAAATGCTCGGCCTGGCGCATCCTGAGAAGCGGCAGCGTGCGGATCATGGTCGGCGTGCCGACATAGGAGAACAGCGCGAAGACGTCATCCTTCATCAACTTCAGCGTGTTCTGGATCGCGAGGTCGGGCTGGTATTTGTCGTCATAGGCGGTGATCACGACCTGCCTGCCATTGACCCCGCCGGCCTCGTTGACCACCGTCAGATAGGCCATGGCGCCGCGGTAAAGCTCGATGCTGAGCGCCCGGGCGCTCGCCGAGAAATCCGCCGACATGCCGATACGGATTTCACTTTGGCCGGCGGCTGGTGTCGCGTCTTGCTGCGCCGAAGCCGGATTGCCGAAGAACGCCACAAGAGCCAGGAGGCTCAGTGCGAGGATCGGTCTCAAACTGAGCTTGATCTGCAGGTTCTTCTCCTACCTTTGAGCAGGAGACCTCTATCAGACCCAACGGAGACCTTCAACGACACGCCGCGTCGTTGTTTCCGAGTCTCAGGTCGTCGGAACGGCCTGTTTCCCGAATTGGCGCACTTCCGCGACCGCCCGGCCATTGACGAGGAGCCAGTCCCACGCATAATCGGCATAGGAGCGGAAGACATAGAGGTCGATCACATCGGGCTTCGTGCTGACGATATGGAGAAGTGCCGCGATCTCGGCGAAGCGCAGGCGGCGCGCCGTTCCCGCTTCATAGTCGGCCGACAGGAGATCGAGCGACGAGCCTTTGAGGAGAAGTGAGCGCGCCTGGTCGCCTTCGAGCCTGATGATGGTGCGCATGTCGGAGACATCGACGGCGAAGGAATGGAGGCCGGCAAGCGCCTGGCGCAAGGCGGTGAGCAGTTCTTCCGTCTTGGCGCGGGGACACAGGATGAGCCACTGATCGGGCGAGAGCCACAAAGCCTGGACCTCGCCCCAGGCGGTGCTCGTGCGCGGTGCGGTGGGCAGATCGAGATTGAGGGTCAGCTTCACCGCCGCCATGAACGCCGTGTCGTCCGGCAGCCCGCGGAGATCGATCATGCCGCGGCTCGTCATCTCGCGGATCTCGACGGTGAGGCCGGTCGGCGTCTCGCGGCCCTGAAGTGCCGTCTCGAACTGAGCGTCAGACATTCTGCCGGCTCCCTTCCTTGTCGTAGAAAACCGGATCGGTGATCTTCGCTTTCACCACCTTGCCCTCGAGCGGGAAGGACAAGGTCTCGCCCATCCGGCTGCGGCCATTCTCGATCAGCGCCATGGCGATCGATCGGTCGAGGGTGGGGGAGTAGTAGGTCGAGGTCACCTGGCCGATCATTTCCATCGGCGGCTTGTCCTTGACGCTCCTGACCGCATAGGCGCCGTCGGGCAGGACTTCCTTCGGATCCTCGGTGAGAAGGCCGACCAGCTGCTTGCGTCCGGCACTTCTGAGGAATGACTGCTCGAGCGAGCGTTTGCCGATGAAATCCGCCTTCTTCTTGGAGACGAGCCCATCGAGCCCGACATCGAAAGGTGTCACCGTGCCATCGGTCTCATCGCCGATGACAATGTAGCCTTTCTCGGCGCGCAGCACATGCAGCGCCTCGGTGCCATAGGCCTCGATGCCGAATTCGGCGCCGGCGGCGAGGATGGCGTCCCACAGGCCGCGGCCGAAATGGGCCGGCGTCGCCACTTCATAGGAAAGCTCGCCCGAGAAGCTGATGCGGTAGAGTCGCACCGGATAGGCGCCGAGCTTGCCTTCCTTCATCGCCATATGCGGGAAGCCCTCGGCCGAGATGTCGAAATCGGGCCCGAGCTTGGAGAGCACTTCGCGCGCCTTGGGGCCGGCAATCGCGAACTGCGCCCATTGCTCGGTAACGGGCGTCACGAAGACCTTGTACTGCGTCCATTCGGTCTGCAGCCATTCCTCAAGCCAGGCGGCGATGCGATCGGCACCGCCCGACGTCGTGTGCATCAGGAAATGATCATCGGCGAGGCGCACCGTGACGCCGTCATCGGTGAGGAAGCCGAGCTCGTTCATCATGAGCCCGTAGCGGCAGCGCCCGACTTTCAGAGTCGAGAACATGTTCGTATAGATGCGGTCGAGGAATTCGGCCGCGTCCGGGCCTTTGATTTCGATCTTGCCGAGCGTCGAGGCGTCGAGCAGCCCGACCTTGTGGCGCACGGCGAGGATCTCGCGGTTGATCGCCGCATGTTTGTCTTCGCCGGCGCGCGGATAGGTATAAGCGCGCCGCCACTGGCCGACCGGCTCGAAATGGGCGCTCTGCGCCTGATGCCAGCGGAAGATCGGCGTGCGGCGGATGGGCAGGAACAGCTTCTTGGTGAGCGTGCCGGCGATCGCGCCGAAGGAGAAGGGCGTGTAGGGCGGCCGGAAGGTGGTGATGCCGATCTCGGGGATCGTCTTGCCGGTCGCTTCCGCCAGCACACCGAGCCCGTTGAGATTCGACGTCTTGCCCTGGTCGGTCGCCATGCCGAAGGTCGTGTAGCGCTTGGTGTGCTCGACCGATTCATACCCTTCGCGCTGGGCGAGCTCGAGATCGGCGGCGGTCACGTCGTTCTGGAAGTCGATGAAGTGCTTGTTGCCTTCATTGTATTTGCCGGTGGCGGGCGAGAACCAGATCGGCTCGAGCGGCTTCTGCTGGGCGGTTTCGACCTTGGGCCGGCTCATCGGGGACGATGTTGCCTTCACCGCCATTTCGCCGGCGGCATACGCTTCAGCGAGCGCCTGGGCCAGATCCATTGTGCCATTTGCGGCGCCCACGGCCTGGATGCGGTCGTGATGTGTGCCCGGCCGGTAGCTCTGCAGCGCGCTGTCGAAAGTGAGCTTGCCGCCATTGTGGCACCACAGATTGACGACCGGGTTGAAGCCGCCCGACATGGCGACGAAGTCGCAGACGATGCGGCTTTCATTGACGACGCGGCCCTGGCCCTTGCGCCACGGCGCAATCTTGACGCCATTGATGCCAAGCCCGCCATAGCTGCTTTCGACGCCGGCGATGGCGTGGCCGGGAATGATCTCGATGCCGGCATTGCGCGCATCGCGCACCGCGGCGCTGTCGGTGCCCTGGCGCACATCGATGATCGCCGCGATAGTGCCGCCGGCGCGCTTGAGGGCAAGCGCGGTCAGATAGGCATCGTCATTATTGGTGAAGACGACGCCTTTCATGCCGGGTGACACGCCATAACGCTCGACGAGGCCGCGCGCCGCGCTGGCGAGCATGATGCCCGGCCGGTCATTGTTGGCGAAGGCGATCGGGCGCTCGAGCGCGCCGGTGGCGAGGATCACTTCCTTGGCGCGCACCTTCCACAGGCGATGGCGCGGCGTGCCTTTGGCGAGGAGGGCGGGATCGTGATCGCAGACCCGCTCGAACAGCATGACATGATTATGATGCCAGTGGCCGACCGCCGTGGTGCGGGTCATCGCATGGACATTCTCGGCGTCGGCGAGAAGCGCGGCGCGGCTTGCGACCCAGTCGAGCTGCGGCTCGCCGTCGATGGTGCCTTGCGAAAGATCAGCCATGCCGCCGAAACGCGGGCTTTCATCGCAGATGATGACGCGGGCGCCCGCGGCCTGGGCGGCTTCCGCCGCCGCGAGCCCGGCGATGCCGGCGCCGATGACGAGCACGTCGCAATGGGCATGCATATGCTCATAAGTGTCGGGATCGCGGCCTTCCGGCGCCTTACCGAGGCCGGCGGCACGTCGGATCATCGGCTCATAGACATGTTTCCAGAAGGCCTGCGGCCACATGAAGGTCTTGTAGTAGAAGCCGCCCGGGATGAAGCGCGAGATCTTGCTGTTGAGGGCGCCGATATCGAGCTTGAGCGAGGGCCAGCGATTCTGGCTGACCGCGACGAGCCCGTCATGGAGCTCGACCTGGGTGGCGCGCAGATTGGGCTCGTGGCGCGAGCCTTCGCCGACGCCCACAAGCGCATTCATCTCCTCGGAGCCCAGACCCACGACGCCGCGCGGGCGGTGATATTTAAAGCTGCGCCCGAAGACGCGTTGGCCATTGGCGAGAACGGCGGCGGCGAGGGTGTCACCGTGATAGCCCGTCATGTTCTGGCCGTCGAAGGTGAAGCTCACCTTGCGGGCGCGGTCGATCAGGCGGCCGCCCTGCGGCAGGCGATAGGGCTTGCCGGTCATGCTTCAGATCCCTTCGCGAGCTTGTCCTTGAAGAAGATGGCCCATTCGCCGGTCGCCGCTTCCATTAAGGCGCGTGGCGGCAACTCGCTTATGCCATAGGTCGCCTTGAATTCCATCGTCACCGTGTCGCGCGCCGCATGGAACCACTTGCCGCAGCCGCGATCGCAGCGCCAGCGCTCGAAATGCAGGCCCTTGGGATTGTGCCGCATGAACAGGTAATCACGCTGCTCGGCATCGCTGACACTGGCGGGATCACGCGTCGCCGGGCGCGCGATATGCGCTTGCCCGCCATAATGGAAATCCGTCTCGTCGCCTTCGGCACCGCAGACATGGCAGTGAACGATCAGCATGGATACGAGCTCCTGAGTACGTTCTTCATTTCAATGCGCCACCGCCGCTGCGACGCTTTCGTCGATCAGGCGGCCCTCGACGAAACGGTTGAGACCGAAAGGCTCGGCGATCGGATGCGGCCGGTCGTTGAAGATCGTGTCGGCGAAGACATAGCCAGAGCCTGGGATCGACTTGAAGCCGCCGGTGCCCCAGCCGCAATTGACATAGAGGCCGTCGATGTCGGTCTTGCCGATGATCGGCGAGCGGTCGCCGGTCATGTCGACGATGCCGCCCCACATGCGCAGCATTCTGAGCCGCGAGATGATCGGGAAGGTCTCGACCAGCGCCGTCACCGTATGCTCGAGCGCCGGGAAGGAGCCGCGCTGCGAGTAGTTATTGTAGGGATCGGTGCCGCCGCCCACCACCAATTCGCCCTTGTCGGACTGGCTCAGATAGCCATGCACGGTATTGGCCATGATGACACAGTCGAGCACCGGCTTGATCGGCTCGGAGACGAGCGCCTGCAGGCAGAGGCTTTCGATCGGCAGCCTGAGGCCAGCTGTTTGCACCACGGTCGAGACATTACCGGCGGTAACGACGCCGATCTTCTTGGTCTTGATGAAGCCCTTTGAGGTTTCGAGGCCGGCGACCTTGCCGCCGTCGCGGCGGATGGAAAGCACTTCGCAGTTCTGGATGATGTCGACGCCCAGGCTGTCGGCGCCCCTGGCATAACCCCAGGCCACCGCGTCATGGCGCCCGGTGCCGCCGCGCGGCTGGTAATAGGCGCCGAGGATGGGGTAGCGGCAATTGGGATCGTCATTGATGATCGGCGCGATCTTCTTCACCTCTTCCGGGGTGATCATCCGGCAATCGAGCCCGGCCAGCCGGTTGGCATGGGCGGTGCGCTTGAAGGCGCGGAATTCGTGCTCGGTCTGGCACAGCATCATCACGCCGCGCGGCGAGAACATCACATTGAAATTGAGATCGCGCGACAGATCCTCATAAAGCGAGCGGGCGAGCTCATAGATGGCGATCGAGGGATCCTGCAGATAGTTGGACCGGATGATGGTGGTGTTGCGCCCGGTATTGCCGCCGCCGAGCCAGCCTTTCTCGACCACCGCGATATTGGTCAGCTTGTGAGTCTTGGCGAGATAATAGGCGGTGGCGAGGCCATGGCCGCCGGCGCCGACGATCACCGCGTCATATTCGGATTTGGGCGTGGGACTGCGCCAGGCGCGCTCCCAGTCCTTGTGATAGTTAATCGCGTTGCGCGCGAGCGAGAAGATCGAATAGCGGGACTTCATGTGAGCCTCAGCTGGACAAGTCCCGCTCTTTATCAAATGGGGGGTGGAGCCTCCACCGGTTTCCGACGCCCCATTGATGCCATGCGACAATGCGACGGACCCTTTTGAGAAGCGGGCGCATTACATTGGGCCGAGCCCCCGGAACTCTTGAGAGCATGCTGAATTTCCTGGTTTTTGCGGTACTTGCGGCAGCCGTCGTGGTCGCCTTGTGCTGGCCCGTCCTGAAAGGGCGTGCCGGGGGGCCGGCGCGCGCCGAGTATGACGAGGCCGTCTTCCGCGACCAGCTGGCCGAGCTCGACCGGGACAAGGCCAGGGGCCTGATCGGGCCGGCCGAGGCCGATGCCGCCCGTAATGAGATCGCCCGCCGCCTCCTGGGCGTCGACCGTCGGATGCCGCAGGCGCAGGCCGCAGGCGCCGGCAAATGGCCGGTAGTGCTCGTGGCGGCCGTCGTGCCGGTGGCAGCTCTGGCTCTTTATATGACGATCGGCGCCCCCGGCCGGCCCGATATGCCGCTCAAAGAGCGTCTCGAAACCGCGCTCGCCAATAATGACGTCCAGGCCCTGATGGCCAAGGCCGAGGCCCATCTCGCCGAAAAGCCCGACGATCTGCGCGGCTGGGAGGTCCTGGCCCCGATCTACCGGGCAGCTGAGCGTTATGAGGACGCCGCCAAGGCCTATTTCAATGTCCTCCGCCTCAGGGGCCCGACGGCCGAAACCTATGCCGATTATGGCGAGATGCTGGTTTTCGCAAATGCCGGCCTTGTCCCTAAGGAGGCGGCGGCGGCTTTCGCGGAAGCCCTGAAGTTCGACGTCAGATCGCCCAAAGGCCGCTTTTATGCCGGTCTCGCTTTGAAACAGGACGGCAAGCCCGACGAGGCTTTGGCGCTCTGGCGCGCACTCCTCGCCGAAACCGGGCCTGAGGACAGCTGGAAGCAGGTCCTCGAGGCGCAGATCGCCGCCTTGGCGCCGGCGCCGGGAGCCCCGCAGCTCTCCGACGAGCAGGTCGCGGCGACCCAGAATATGACATCGCAAGATCGCGAAAATATGATCCGCGGCATGGTTGACGGCCTCGAGGAGCGGCTTAAATCGGCGCCTGCCGATCTCGAGGGCTGGCAGCGCCTGATCCGGGCGCGCGCCGTATTGGGTGAAATGGACAAGGCGCGCGCGGCGTATTCTTCCGCGAAAGAGCAGTTCAAGGCCGACGAACAGGCGATGGCCGCCCTGGCGCAGTCGGCGAAGCAGCTGGGTATCGAATAATGGCAATGACGACGATGACATCGCGCAGCTCAAGGAAGCAGAAGCGCGCCGTGGTGATCCTGGCCGGTCTGGCGATTCTGGGGATCGCTGCCGGTCTCGTCCTCTATGCGCTCAGGGACACCATCGTCTTCTTCTATACGCCGAGCGAGATCGCCGAGAAGAATGTCGTGCCGGGCCAGCGTTTCCGCTTAGGCGGACTGGTCGAAGCGGGCAGTGTCGTCAAGGGCGAGGGCATGACGGTGCGCTTCGCCGTCACCGATATGATCAAGACCATCACGGTTGAATATAAAGGCCAACTGCCCGATCTCTTCCGCGAGGGCCAGGGCGTCGTCACCGAGGGCAAGCTCGACGCTTCGGGCAACTTCGTCGCCGACACGGTGCTCGCCAAGCATGACGAGACCTATATGCCGAAGGACGTTGCCGACCGCCTGAAGGAAAAGGGCGTGTGGAAGGAGGGCAAGGGAGCGGGCTCATGATTGCCGAAACCGGACATTTCGCGCTCATCCTGGCGCTCGTCACCGCGCTGGCGCAATGTTTCGTGCCGCTCTATGGAGCGCATCGCGGCGACCGCGCTTTGATGAGTGTCGCAGGCCCCGCCGCTCTGGCGCAGTTCTCGCTCATCGTCATCGCCTTCTTCTCGCTGATGCATGCCTATGTGACGTCGGACTTCTCGCTCGCCAATGTGTGGCAGAATTCGCATTCGGCGAAGCCGCTGCTCTATAAGATCTCCGGCGTCTGGGGCAATCACGAGGGCTCGATGGTCCTCTGGGTCCTGATCCTGGCGCTGTTCGGCGCCGGCGTCGCGCTCTTCGGCGGCAATCTGCCGCTCGAGCTCAAATCGCGCGTGCTGGCGGTCCAGGGCTCGATCGGCGTCGCCTTCCTGCTCTTCATCCTGTTCACCTCCAATCCGTTCCTGCGCCTCGACCCGGTGCCGATCGAGGGCAATGGCCTCAATCCGTTGCTGCAGGATCCCGCACTCGCCTTCCATCCGCCCTTCCTCTATGCCGGTTATGTCGGCCTGTCGGTGTCCTTCTCCTTCGCCATCGCCGCGCTCATCGACGGCAAGGTCGACGCCGCCTGGGCGCGCTGGGTCAGGCCGTGGACGCTCGCCGCCTGGATGTTCCTCACCATCGGCATCGCCATGGGCTCGTGGTGGGCCTATTACGAATTGGGCTGGGGCGGCTTCTGGTTCTGGGATCCGGTCGAGAACGCCTCCTTCATGCCCTGGCTCGTCGCCGCGGCGCTGCTCCATTCGGCGGTCGTCGTCGAGAAACGCAACGCGCTCAAGATCTGGACCATCCTGCTCGCCATATTGGCCTTCTCTCTGTCGCTGGTCGGCGCCTTCCTGGTGCGCTCGGGCGTCCTCACCTCGGTGCATGCCTTCGCCGTCGATCCGGCGCGCGGCGTCTTCATCCTGCTCATTCTCTGCGTCTTCATCGGCGGCGCGCTGGCGCTGTTCGCCTGGCGGGCGCCGGTCCTCAAAGCGGGAGGTCTGTTCACGCCGATGAGTCGTGAAGGCGGGCTGGTGATGAACAACCTGCTGCTGTGCACCGCTTGCGCGTCGGTCTTCATCGGCACGCTTTATCCGCTGGCGCTCGAAACGTTGACGGGTGAGAAGATCTCGGTCGGACCGCCTTATTTCAATCTCACCTTCGGCCTGATCATGCTGCCGCTACTGCTGCTCGTGCCGGTGGGACCGCTCCTCACATGGAAACGCGCGCAGGCCTGGCCGGTGATTCAGCGCCTGTGGGCCGCGGCGCTCGGCACGCTCGCGGTGGTGATCCTGCTTCTGGTGGTGCTGCATCGCGGACCCTGGCTGACGCCTTTCGGTGTCGGCCTGGGCCTCTGGCTGGTGCTCGGCGCGCTGGTCGAGCTTTCCGAGCGTATCGCACTGTTCCGCACGCCCTGGGCCATGTCCTGGTCGCGGCTCAAGGGTCTGCCGCGCTCGGCGCTCGGCATGACGCTCGCCCATGCCGGCGTAGGCCTTGCGATCATCGGCATCTTCGCGGTGACGACCTGGCGCGAGGAACATATCGTGGCGATGAAGCCGGGCGATAAGCTCACCGTCGGCGGTTATGAGGTCACTTATATCGGCGAGGCGCCGATGACCGGCCCCAATTACACCGGCGATGCCGGGCGTTTCCGCGTCATGAGCGGCAATCGTGAAGTGGCGGTGCTCGCTTCGGAAAAGCGCCGCTTCCGGCCGGGCAATCAGGAGACGACCGAAGTCGGCCTGCTGCAGGCCTGGTCGGGCGATCTTTATGCCGTGATGGGCGATCGCATGAACGATGGCGCCCGCGCCATCCGCATCTATTTCAACCCGCTGATCTCGCTGATCTGGATCGGCACCTTCGTCATGTTCCTGGGCGGCTTCGTGTCGCTCACCGACCGGCGCTTCCGGGTGGGCGCACCCAAGACGGCGCGCAAGCTGCACGCCGTGCCGGCGGAGTGAGCGATGAAACGGCTCGGCGCCATATTCCTGCTGCTCTCGCTCTGGATCGTTCCGGCACAGGCGGTGCAGCCCGACGAGATCCTCGCCGATCCGGCGCTCGAGGCGCGCGCCCGCGATCTGTCGACGGGATTGCGCTGTCTCGTCTGCCAGAACCAGTCGATCGATGATTCGAACGCGCCGCTCGCCCGCGATCTGCGCATCCTGTTGCGCGATAGATTGAAGGCCGGCGACAGCGATGCCCAGGCAGTCGATTTCATCGTGGCGCGTTATGGCGATTATGTGTTGTTGCGTCCCCGCTTCAACGCCGCGACTTGGGCTTTGTGGATCGGCCCCTTCGCGCTGCTCGCGGCCGCCGCGGCTTTCCTCTTCATGCGTCGGCGCAACAAGCTGATTGACGCCGAAAGCGCGCTTGATCCGCAGGAGCAGGCCGAACTCGAGCGTCTGATGGATCGGCGCCCGTAAAATTCCACTCACATCAAAGTGAAGCGGCGATTGAGCCTTAATCGCCTCGTATTACAGAAGATTCACATTGCAGAAAGGTCGCCGTAAGCCGGTGACACCTAGGTTTAGTCTCACATGATCCGTATGGGATACAGGAGACTTCCTATGAATACGAGCACCAAGGTGCGCAATCGCGTGATGGGCGCGATGGCTTTCGGCCTTCTGGCCGCGACGGCGCTTTCCGCTAATTTCATGATCGCCCCGTCGAAGCCCGTGCTGGCCGAAACCGCCCAGCAGGTGGCGCCGCAGGCCGGTTTCGCCGATCTCGCCGCCAAGGTGATGCCGGCGGTGGTCAGCGTCGAGGTCACTCTCGCCAATGTCGTCGATGACAGCAGCGGCGACGATGGCCAGGATGGGCCGGGCGTGCCGAACCTGCCGCAGGACAGCCCGTTCCGCGACTTCTTCAACCAGTTCCCGCAGTTCCGTGACCAGTTCCCGCAGGCGCCGCGCCAGCCGCGTGGCGGCATCGCTCAAGGGTCGGGCTTCGTGATCTCGGCCGATGGCTACGCCGTCACCAACAACCATGTCGTCGGCAACGCGACGAAGGTGTCGGTGAAGTTCAGCGACGGCCAGCAGTATGACGCCAAGGTGATCGGCACCGATCCCAAGACCGATCTCGCTCTGATCAAGATCGAAGGCGGCAAGGATTTCACCTTCGTGAGGTTCTCGGAGAAGGAGCCGCGTGTCGGCGACTGGGTGATGGCGGTCGGCAATCCCTTCGGCCTCGGCGGCACCGTGACCAGCGGCATCATCTCGGCCCGCGGCCGCGATATCGGCTCTGGCCCCTATGACGACTTCCTGCAGATCGACGCCTCGATCAACAAGGGCAATTCCGGTGGTCCGGCCTTCAATCTCGACGGCGACGTGGTCGGCATCAACACCGCCATCTATTCGCCCTCGGGCGGCAGCGTCGGCATCGGCTTCGCCATTCCGGCGGCGACCGCCCAGGACGTGATCGCCAGCCTCAAGGACAATGGCAAGGTGACGCGCGGCTGGCTCGGCGTGCAGATCCAGCCGGTGACCGACGACATCGCCGAAGGCTTGAACCTCACGGATAAGAAGGGCGCACTCGTCGCCGATGTGACGGACAAGTCTCCCGCTCTCGCGGCCGGCATCAAGACCGGCGACACGATCGTCAAGGTCGGCGCCGACGAGATCAGCGATCCGCGTGACCTCGCCAAGAAGGTGGCCCGCTACGCGCCCGGCAAGTCGGTCGATGTGACGATCATGCGCAACGGCAAGAGCATGGTCGTTCCGGTCGAGCTCGGCAAGATGCCCGGCGAGAAGCAGGAATTGGCCAGCGCCGACACCGCCTCTCCCGAGCGTGGCCTGGCCGAGCTCGGCGTGCGCCTGGCGCCCGCCGAGGACGGCGCCGGGGTCAAGGTGATCGACGTGAAGCCGGGCAGTGCGGCGGAAGACCGCGGCATCCGCGCCGGCGACGTGATCCTCGAAGTGGCCGGCAAGGAAGTCCATGAGCCCTCCGACGTCAAGGCCGCACTCCAGGCCGCGGCGAAGAGCTCGAGCAAGCAGGTTGTGATGCTGATCCGGTCGGGGGACAATCAGCGTTTCATCGCTTTGCCGGGCGCCGGCAAGGGCTGAGTTGAGTTAGCGTCTCGTGCGATGCTTGAGTGTCACACTCTCTCCCCCCGCTCCCGTGTGACATTCCAGGTGGCGGAGACAGGGTTAACCCCTGTCTCCGCTCCCCAAGACCGAGGAAATGAAAGCAGAGAGGGGCTTTTCCTGAGGATAAAGTCATGCAAGTGATGACCAACAGCAACTCCAAGCCAACCACACCCGGCAATGATCTGGAAACCATGCGCATCCTGGTGATCGAGGATGATCGAGAAGCCGCCACCTGGCTCCTGAAAGGGCTGGCCGAGAGCGGTCATGTCGCCGACCACGCCGCCGACGGCGAGGAGGGCTTGGCTTTGGCGCGCGAGCGGGTCCACGACGTTCTGATCGTCGACCGCATGCTGCCCAAGCTCGACGGTCTCTCCATCATCCAGACCTTGCGCGCCGAAGGCGTCACCGCGCCGGTCCTGATCCTGAGCGCGCTCGGCGATGTCGACGAGCGGGTCAAGGGCCTCAGAGCCGGCGGCGACGACTATCTCGCCAAGCCTTACGCCTTTTCCGAGCTGCTCGCCCGCATCGAGGGCCTGTCGCGCCGCCGCCACCAGGAGCCGCAGCAGACCAAGCTCAAGGCCGCCGATCTCGAAATGGATCTCCTGACCCGCACGGTGGTGCGGTCGGGCCGGCCGATCATCCTGCAGCCGCGTGAATTCAAGCTGCTCGAATATCTCATGCGCAATGCCGGCCATGTGGTGACGCGCACCATGCTGCTGGAGAATGTCTGGGATTATCATTTCGATCCGCAGACCAATGTCATCGACGTCCATGTGTCGCGCCTGCGCGGCAAGATCGACAAGGGCTTCGACGAGCCGATCCTGCAGACGGTGCGTGGTGCCGGTTACATGATCCGATTGGCATAGTGCGACGGGAGCCCTTGCGCGCTATCATGACCCCATGAGCCCGCCGCACCAGTCTTCCAATCATTCGAGCTATTGGAAGCTATTCCATACGTCGACCTTCAGGCTGTCGGCCGTCTATCTGATCGTCTTCATCCTGTCGGTGGGGGCGATCCTCGCTTACATCTACTGGAACACGGCGGGACTTCTCGAGCGCCAGACCGACGAGACGATCCGCGCCGAGGTGCAGGGCCTCGCCGACCAGTACCGCATCCGCGGCCTCGACGGCGTCCTCGACACGGTGCGCCGGCGCTCGAGCGACGAATCGGGCTCGATCTATTTGCTCACCACGCCGGAAGGCGTGCGCATGGCGGGCAACCTCGTCTCCGTCCCGGACGAAATCGCCATCGAGGATTCGGGCTGGACCGAATTCCCCTTCAATGTGAAGACCAGCACCGGCACCGAGCCGCACCGGGCGCGCGCCTATTACACCGAGCTTCCCGGCGAGAATGTCCTGGTGGTCGGCCGCGATATCGAGGACATGCGGCAATTCGCGACCATCATCCGCAACACGCTCATCACCGGCACGCTGATCGCGCTCGTGCTCGGCATCGGCGGCGGCCTGCTGACGAGCCGCAACTTCCTGCGCCGGGTCGACGCCATCACCGACGCCAGCCGCTCGATCATGCGGGGTGATCTTTCTGGCCGCATGCCGGTGCAGGGCACCGGCGACGAGCTCGACCGCCTGGCGTCCTCGCTCAACCAGATGCTCGACCAGATCGAGCGGCTGATGCGCGGCATGCAGGAGGTGTCGAGCAATGTGGCGCATGACTTGCGCACGCCTTTGACCCGCATCAAGGCGCGCGCCGAATCGGCCCTGCGCTCGGGCGCCGAGGGCGACTTCAAGGCGGCGCTCGAGCAGACGATCGATGAATCCGACCGCCTGCTGCAGACCTTCACCGCGCTGCTGTCGATCGCCAAGGCGGAATCGGGCCAGTCGCGCGAGGGCCTGCAGCCGGTCGATGCCGCCGTCATCCTCAACGAGGTGGCGGAGCTCTATGAGCCTTTCGCCGAGGACCAGGGCGGCAGCCTCAAGACCGATATTTCGGGCGAGCTCAATGTGCGCGCCAATCGCCAGCTGCTCGCCCAGGCGATCAGCAATCTCGTCGACAACGCGCTCAAATATGGCGAGTCGCCGGCCAGCGGTTTTCCGGAAATCCGTGTCACCGGCGGTATCGTGGGCGACGATGCGGTGATCACCGTCAGCGACCGCGGCCGCGGTGTCGCGCCCGAGGACCGCCAGCATGTGCTGGAGCGCTTCGTCCGCCTCGATGAAAGCCGTTCCAGGCCCGGCAACGGGCTGGGCTTGAGCCTCGTCGCCGGCGTCATGAAGCTGCATGACGGACGGGTGCTGCTGGAAGACAACGGACCCGGCCTCAAGGTCAAGCTGGTTCTGCCGCGGCTTCAGGCGGCTTAAGCCTTTACTTCTCGCTGAAACCCTCTAGAAAGCGCCTCCCCGCGAAAAAGGAGGAGGTGAAGATGGAGCGCAGCGACGTTGCGAAACATTGGGAAACCAATGCCGAAACCTGGACCCGTCATGCCCGCGCCGGCTACGACGTCTATCGCGACATCCTGAACACGCCGGCCTTTCTGGCAATGCTGCCGGATATCGACGGCCTCATCGGTCTCGACGTCGCCTGCGGCGAGGGCTCCAATACACGCGAGCTCGCCAGGTGCGGTGCGAAGATGCAGGCGATCGACATCGCGCCGACCTTCATCCGCCATGCGCAGGAAGTCGAGGCCAAGGATCCGCTCGGTATCAATTTCCAGTACGGCGACGGCATGGACATTCCCTTCGCCGATCAGAGCTTCGATTTCGCCACGTCGTTCATGGCGCTGATGGATATGCCGGACCAGGGCAGGGTGCTCGGCGAGATCGCGCGTGTGCTGCGTCCCGGTGGATTCCTGCAATTCTCCATCCTGCATCCCTGCTTCGTGCCGCCTTACCGCAAGACCTTGCGCGAGCCGGACGGGACGGTGCGCGCCGTCGAGGTGGCCGGCTATTTCGACGCCATCGACGGCGAGGTCGAGCGCTGGTGGTTCTCTTCCGCCCCCAAGGAGGAGCGCGATAAGGTCGAGGCTTTTTCGGTGCCGCGTTTTCACCGCACCTTGAGCCAGTGGGTGAGCTTCATCCGCGGCGCCGGCCTGACGATCGAGGAACTGGGCGAGCCCACAGCCGATCACGAAACCGCCGCCGCTTTTCCGACCGTGGCCGATACCCGTGTCACCCCGATCTTCCTGCACTTTCGGGTGCGGAAACCGGTTCAATAGACCTTCTCCCCTCTCCCTCTTCGAGGGGCGAGGGGAATGCGCAAATAGCTGCACATGTGATTGCTCTGCGCTAGAAGGGCTCCATGACCGATGCCCTCGCCGTTCTTCCCCCGCCTTTGGACCTGGACACTGTCGACCGCGCCTGGATGGATCTGCGTGGGACGGGGACCGATCTGGCGACATTCGAGGCGAAGCGGCCGCTCGTCGATGCGGTTTTCGGCGGCTCGCCTTTCCTGCGCGATCTCGTTCTGCGCGATAGTGATTTCGCCGGCCGCATCCTGGTGACCGATCCGGACCGCATGCTGGCCGAGCTCATCGACGGCCTCGGGGCCGAGGTCGCGGATGAGCCGGAGATGCGCCGGCTCTTGCGCAAGACGAGGGGGCGCGCCGCGCTCACCATTGCGCTCGCCGATCTGAGCGGTGTCTGGTCGCTCGATCAGGTGACCGACGCCTTGACCCGCTTTGCCGAGGCGATGCTCAACGCCGCGGTCGAGTGGCTCCTCGCCGATCAGCGCCGTGCCGGCAAGCTTCTCTCGGCGACCGGCGAAGAGTCGAGCTACACCATTCTCGGCATGGGCAAGTTCGGCGCCCATGAGCTCAATTATTCGAGCGATATCGATCTCATCGTTCTCTACGACCCGCAGACGGCGCGGCTTGCCGAGGGAGTCGATCCGTCGACCTTCTTCGTGCGCATCACCAAAAGGCTGGTGGTGCTGCTCCAGGACGTCACCGAGGACGGCTATGCCTTCCGCGTCGATCTGAGATTGAGGCCCGATCCCCGCGCGACCCAGATCGCCATCTCGATCGAGGCGGCGGCGATCTATTACGAGAATATGGGCCAGAACTGGGAGCGGGCCGCGATGATCAAGGCGCGCCCCGTCGCCGGCGATCTGGCGCTCGGCACCGAATTCCTTGAGCGGCTCCTTCCCTATATCTGGCGCAAATATCTCGATTTCGCGGCGATCGCCGACGTGCAGTCGCTCAAGCGCCAGATCCACGCGGTCAAAGGCCATGGCACGATCGCGGTGCTCGGCCACAACATCAAGCTCGGCCGCGGCGGCATCCGCGAGATCGAGTTCTTCGTGCAGACCCAGCAGCTCATCGCCGGCGGGCGTAACCGCAAGCTGCGCGGCAGGCGTACCATCGACATGCTTGGCCAACTCGCCGAAGCGAAATGGATCTCGCCCGAGGCGGCGCGCGAGCTGAGCGAGGCCTATCGCTATCTGCGCACCATCGAGCATCGCATCCAGATGGTCGCCGACGAGCAGACCCATACGCTGCCCGAGGATGAAGAGGCCTTTGCCCGCCTGGCGCGTTTTTCCGGCTACGCCGACGCGGCTGCCTTCGAGGCGGAGCTGCGCGCCACATTCGAATTGGTGCAGGGCCATTATGCGGCGCTCTTCAAGGATGCCGAGGACCTCGGCACCGAAGGCGGCAGCCTCGTCTTCACCGGCGGCGAGGACGATCCCGAGACACTCGAGACCTTGATCGGCATGGGCTTCAAGCGGGCGAGCGAGATCGCCGCGATGATCCGGAGCTGGCATTTCGGCCGCTATTCGGCGACGCGCAGCGCCAGGGCCCGCGAGCTTCTGACCGAGATCATGCCGGCGCTCCTCACCTCGCTCGCCAAAAGCGGCGATGCCGACCAGGCCTTCATCGCCTTCGACCGCTTCCTTGCCGGCCTGCCGGCGGGCGTCCAGCTCTTCTCGCTGCTCAAATCCAATCCCGGCCTGCTCGATCTCATCGGCACCATTCTCGGCACCGCGCCGCGTCTCGCCCAGGAATTGAGCCATCGCCCCAAGGTGCTCGACGCGGTGCTCGATCCGGGCTTCTTCGGCGCGCTGCCCAGGGCACCTGAGATCGCGAGCCTTGTTGCCGCGGCGACACCGCCCGGAACGCCGATCGATGAGGCGATCGACCGGGTGCGCGTCGTCGCCAAGGAGCAGGCCTTCCGCATCGGCGTGCGCATCCTCTCGGAAACCGTGAGTGCGGCGGAAGCGGGCGGCGCCTTCTCCGATCTGGCTGACGTCGTACTGAGCCGCCTCCATGAGGCGGTGACCGCCGACATGATCGAGCGCCATGGCCTTGTGCCCGGCGGGCGCAGCGCCATCATCGCGATGGGCAAGCTCGGCGGACGCGAGATGACGGCGGGCTCCGACCTCGATCTCATCTTGATCTTCGACCATGACAAGGACGCGGAGACCTCGGACGGCGCCCGCCCGCTCGCCGCCGGGCAATATTTCGCGCGCCTCACCCAGCGGTTCATTTCCGCCGTCACGGCGCCGACCGCCGAAGGCGTTCTTTATGAAGTGGACATGCGGCTGCGGCCCTCCGGCAACAAAGGGCCGGTGGCGACGAGCCTCGTGAGCTTCACCGACTATCACCGCAACCAGGCCTGGACCTGGGAAGGCCTCGCTTTGACCCGGGCGCGCGTCGTGGCGGGCGATCCGGGTCTCGCCGAGGAGCTGAAGGGAGCGATCGCCGAAGCCCTGTCGCGGCCGCGCGACGGCCTCAAGATCCTCACCGATGTGGTCGACATGCGCCGCATGATGCTCAAGGAGAATCCGCCTGATGGCCTGTGGGACATCAAGCGGACGCCGGGCGGCCTGGTCGATATCGAATTCATCGCCCAGTATCTCCAGATCACCCATGCCCATGAGACACCGAAGGTTCTCGCCGTCACCACCTTGCGGGCGCTCGAGCGCCTCGTGCAGGCGGGCTTCCTCAGCGAGGCGGACGGCAGCCGGCTCAAGGCGGCCTGTCTCGTCTATCAGCGCCTGACCCAGGTGTTGCGCCTCTGCGTCACCGGCCCCTATGACCCGAAGCAGGTGCCGGCGGGACTCAACCGGCTGGTCGCTTCGGCCTCGGCCATGCCCGACATCGCCTCCGCCGAAGCGCTCATCACCGAGACGCAAGCCCAGGTGGCGGAACTGTTTTCCCGCCTCGTCGGGCCTTTGTGAAATTCCTGTAAGAATCTCGCGACGGAAGTCTGCCGGGTGTTCCGTCTTTGTTTCGGGAGCTGATTCCCAGGAAAATAGTGGAGACCTGAAATGACGACGAACGCAACTTCCGTTGCGGCGATGGCCGCGCTCATCCTGATGGGAGCCGCAGGAGCGGCTTTGGCAACCGAGCCGACCTTGCCCCGGGGCGAGCGCGCCTTCCAGCGCCTCGATGCCGACAGTGACGGCAAGGTATCGGTGAACGAGCTGAAACCCAAGGCCGTCAAGCGTTTCCTGCGCCTCGACGACGATCAGAACGGCACCGTGACCGCGGCCGAGATCGATACCTGGCTGAAGCGCGGCCTCGAGCGGCGCAAGGAGCGCATGCTGGGCCGGCTCGACCAGAACAAGGATGGCAGCGTGACACGCGATGAGGTTGACGCCTATATCGATGCTCTGTTCAATGGCGCCGATGGCGACAAGGATGGCAGCCTGACGCTGGCGGAGATTCGCGAGAACTCCCAGAAGCGGTCGAGGCAGCGCGACGCCAGGAGCAATTGAGGATGAGCCGGCGCCGCATCGGAAATGCGGGCCTTGCCAAAGGAAGCGACCGGGAGACGTGTCGGCACGCAACACCGAGAATGACCTGTCCGGCGACCCGGACAGCACGCTCCTTGCTGCCGCTGCCGGCGGCGATGAGAAGGCATTCGCCGGCCTCGTCGAACGGCATTACGACCTAGTGCACCGCGTGGTCTGGCGGGTGACGTCAGGCCACGCGGACAGCGCCGATATCGTCCAGGACGCCTTTCTGAAGCTGTGGAACAATCCGGGCCAGGTGCGCCAGGGGGGCGCCTTGCGCGGCTGGCTGATCCGGGTGGCGACCAACCTCGCCATCGACCGGGCGCGGCGCAAGCAAGGCTCCAATATCGACGACCAGCCCGAAATCGAGGCTTCCGGTCCTGACGCCCTGGACCAGGTCCTGGGCGACCGGTCGGCCCGCGCCATAGAATCTGCTCTGGCCCGTCTGCCGGAGCGACAGCGTTTGGCCCTCTCGCTCGTCTATTATGAGAATATGAGTAATATCGAGGCCGCCGCCTCCATGGAGATCAGCGTCGAAGCCATCGAGAGCCTGCTGGCCCGGGGCCGGCGGGCCTTGAAGGGCGATCTTAAGGACCGGTGGCGGGACCTGCTTGCCGATATCGGCGAGATGAGCCAATGAGGAGGCTCTGATGGACGCGATGAGGACGAGACTGGCAGAAGTTCTGGCCGCCTATGGCGCGGACCCGGCCCGCTGGCCTGCTTCCGAACGCGACCGGCTGCAGCCCTTGCTGGACAAGGAGCCCGGGCTCCTGGCCGAGGCGTCCGAGATCGACCGGGTGCTGGCCAAGGCCGTTCCCCCGGCGCCCTCTGCCCAGGGCAAGGCCCAGCTCCTCGCCCGGATCGCGCAGGAGAAGCCGAAGGTTAACGTCGTTCCCTTCGAGCCTGCCCGGGCCAGGCCCCGACCGTCGATCTGGTCCTGGGGCACCGCGGCGGCGCTCGCCGCCTCCTTCGCCTTCGGCATCTTCCTGGGCGGCAACACGAATTTCGGCAATTTCCGTTCCGACAGCGACGTGGTCGAGATCGACGACCCGATCGTGCTGACCGGCATCGACGACGCGCCCGACCTCCTGGAAGGGGGCGGTTGATGACGGCGCCGGTCGACACGCCGCAGAAAGGTCGCTTCGCCAACTGGCCGCATTGGACGATGTTCCTGCTCGTCGCTTCGCTGGCGATCAATCTCCTGATCGCCGGCGCCATCGGCATGCGGTATTTTTCGCCTGAGCGGATGGAGCGCTGGAGCGGGGCAAGCTTCACCCAGCTGTTGCCGCGCGGCTTCCTCTCTGATCTGCCGGAGGAGCGCCGCCGCGAATTCCTCGACCTGCTCAAGAGCCGGCGCGAAGCCTTCCGCCAGTCGCGTCAGGAGATGACCGCCGCCGCCCAGCGTTTCGCTGACGCGCTCGAGCGCAATCCTTATGACGAGGCCGAGGCCAATAAGGCGATCGACGACTTCACCAGGCTCAGCACCGCGCTGGTCGACAGCGGCACGCTGGTGACGCGGCAGGTCGTCGAGAAGCTCACCCCCGAGGAGCGCGGGCTTCTCGCCAAGGCCGTGCGCGACCGCCTGGAGCGCATGCAGCAGCGCCGCAAGAAGTGGCAGGACAAGAACAGCCAGGACGACGCGGACTGAGTCGGGGCCTCGGTCAGGCGGCGGCGGATACAGGCGGTTTACAGGCGGATACAGGGAATTACAGGGAAATTTCGCGAAATTTCTTTGTCGGTCCAGATTTTTCAACGGGTTAGCGCGGCCGTAGGCTCAACCAGCAGGGAATTTCGTCCACTCAGAGTGCTCGCGCATGGCTATGTGCTCCTGCGGGCATGTCGGCACCGTGAAGTGTTTTTAACCTGCAATAGAACGCCACCGCCCAAATAGGGAAGAGGTGTGGGACGGTCGAGAGGCCGGGCTTCCGCTTCACCCCGTTTCCTGCTACAGCGCCGCGCCTTGAGAGCAGTGGCGCATCAGAGGTTTCGTTTTGCCGTCGTAAGGACCGGTCTCATCTGGTTTCACCCTTCAGCCTGGATGGCTAAGCCGTCCGGGGCTGCAATTGTTCACGGGTGGCGGCTTGGGACCGGTCTGGCTTTGTCAGAATGCGCCGGGGCCATGTCTGCCCCGTTGTCTCGAGCTCTCATCTTTCCTTAGCAACCGCCACACCGCGCCCGCGAAGGGCATCTCACGCTGCCGTCCTGGTGAACTTCCTTTTCGGAAGTCCAAGACGACATGTGCAATTCTACCGTGGTCCGGTGGACCATCACGCCGCTTATTCCTCCCAGGCCCTGGATCGCCTGTGGCGGCTGCGGAACCCTCAAGCCCTTCCAGTCGAGCGGCAAGGTCAGGCTCAACGCCAATGGCAAACGGCTCGATGCCTGGCTCATCTATAAATGCATCGATTGCGCCCGAAGCTGGAACCGGCCGCTGTTCGAGCGCCGGACGCTGAACGAGATCGATCCGGCGGTGCTGGAGGCGGCGCATTTCAGCACGCCGGACTGGGTGCGGGCGCAGGAGTTCGATATCGACGGCCTGCGCCGGCACGCCCAACGTGTCGACGAGTTCGGCGAGGCCGATATCGATAAGCGGGATGTCGGCGAAGGTGCGATGCCGGGCCAGATCGTCATCAAGCTAGATGTCACCCTGCCGACCAGCCTCAGGCTCGACCGGCTTCTCGCTGGCGAGCTGGGGCTGTCACGCTCGAAGCTGCAGTCTTTGCATGAGGAGGGGCGGCTGGTGATCGAGCCCGACCGTAAGGATGTTCTGCGGCGGCGGGTCAGGAGCGGGATGCAGGTGAGGCTGATGCGTTAGGACGAGATAGTTTCCTCACCCTGAGGTGCCCGGCGAAGCCGGGCCTCGAAGGGCATGTTTCAGCACTCTCGCTCTATGCTGATGGATGCATCGAGGGCCGCTTCGCGGCCACCTCAGCATGAGGGGTGTTGGGAGGGGGCGTGTTCTTAAGGCAGCTCGACCGTGACATTCGGCCAGCGCTCGTGCCATTTCTTTTCCGCGATGCGCGCCGTGTAGGCCGCTTTGCGGACGCGGCCGCGTGGCGTGGGGCGGATAGCCATCGCGAACAAATCTTCGAGCCCATAAGGCGCGATGATCTCGAAACGGTCTTCCGCATCGATCCGCACCGCGACACAGGTCGGTGTCTCGAGCCAGAAGCGCAGCGCATCGGCGGTCGAGCCATAGGGAGCGTCGCCATTGCGGATATGCATGCGCGCCTGGTTGCGCACGCTCCAGGGCAGGGAAGGTTCTATTTCCCGCAGCCGTTTTTCGATTTCTGCTTCGCGCTCGGTGCGCCGATCAGCGGTGTCGAAATACAAGACGTCGATGTCGTCGACGGCGGAAGCGACCGTGAAGTCCGAAAGCGCATCCCAAACGGCCGCGCGGATAAAGCCGGCGCCGATGGCGCAGTCCGGCAAGTCGAGCGAGCGCAGGATGGCGAGGGCCCGCATGCGCAACGGCGCTTGCCGGAGGATCATCTCCAGGCGTTGACGGAGATCACCTTCGGGCACGGGAGCTAGGCAGCGGCGGAGTGGGCGGGCTTCGCCGCGGCGGCCGGCAGGCGGACGGTGACGGTGGTGCCCTTGCCGGCTTCGCTGTCGATCGAGAGCGAGCCGCCATGCAGCTCGACCAGCGACTTGGAGATGGCGAGGCCGAGGCCGGAGCCGCCTTTGGTCTTGGTGAACTGGTTCTCGACCTGCTCGAAGGGCCGGCCGAGCTTCTCGATGTCCTTGGGCGGGATGCCGATGCCGGTATCGGCGATCGAGATCACCGCATTCTCGCCTTCGAGCCGCGCGGTCAGCGTCACGCGCCCACCTTCCGGCGTGAACTTCACCGCATTGGCGGTGAGGTTGATGAGGATCTGCTTGACGGCGCGGGTGTCGACATTGGCCTTGAGCTTCTTCGGCGCCTTGCACAGGATCTCGACCTTGCTCTCCTGGGCGCGCGCCTCGACGAGCCGCAGCGTCTCATGGACGATCTCGGAGAGATCGACCGCCTGCAATTCGAGCTTGAGGCGGCCGGCCTCGATCTTCGACATGTCGAGAATGTCCGAGATGACGTCGAGCAGGAACTGGCCGCTCTTATGGATGTCGCGGGCATATTCGATGTATTTGCCGGCACCGACGGGACCGAACATCTGGTTCTCCATCACCTGGCTGAAGCCGATGATGGCGTTGAGCGGCGTCCTGAGCTCATGGCTCATATTGGCGAGGAATTCCGACTTGGAGCGGCTGGCGGCCTCGGCCCTGGTCTTCTCACGCGAATATTTATCGGCGAGGTCGGCGAGGCGCTGCGACTGCTGCTCGGCGAGGAGGCGTTCCTTCTGCAGGTCGCGCACCGTCATCATCAATTCACGCTCGGAAAGGAGGAGCCGCTCCTCCTGCTGCTTGAGCGGGGTGATGTCGGTGCCGACCGAAACGAAGCCGCCATCCTTGGTGCGCCGCTCGTTGATCTGCAGCCAGCGGCCGTCGCCGAGCTGCACTTCGAAAGTGTTGCCTTCGCTCGTGTCGCGGCTGTGGATCGGCATGCGCTGGCGAACCGCCGGCTCCTTGGCGGTCTTGGCGACGAGCTCATAGGGCGTGCCCGGCTGGCAGACGCTGGCGGGCAGGGAATGGAACTGCTGGTATTTGGTATTGCACAGGACGAGGCGGTTCTCGGAGTCCCACAGGACGAAGGCTTCCGAGATGTTCTCGATGGCGTCCTTGAGACGGAGCTCGGCTTCCTGGTTGAGCCGGTCGGCGAGCTTCTGCGCGGTGATGTCGATGACGATGCCGACGAGATGCGGCGATTCTTCTTCCGGCGCATGCGACAGCTCGGCGCGGGCCCGGAGCCACACCCAGTTGCCGTCGACATGGCGCATGCGGAATTCGTGATCGAAGACGGTTTTCTGGCCGGTGAGCAGGGCTTCGACGACTTCCTCGAGCTGTGCGTCCTCGGGGTGGATACGCTCGGCGACATCGCCGAAATTGAGGAACTCGCCGGTCTCCTCGAGGCCCAGAATGTCATACATGGATTTCGACCAGAAGATCCGGCCGCGCGAGATGTCCCAGTCCCACAGGCCGCAATGGCCGCGGTCGAGCGCCTTGTCGAGCCGCTCGGTGGCGACGGTGAGCGTGCGGTCGGCTTCCGACGCCTTGGCCGCCTGCCAGTGGAAGGCGCCGCCCAGCATCATGAGGACGAGGAAGGTGACGGCGAACAACACGCTCACCTGCATCACGCTGTCCTTCCAGGCGCGCATGACGTCGGCGCGCTTCTGGATGACGAGCAGGCTGCCGGGCAGGGGCGCCAGATCGCTCATGCCGACATAGGCTTCCTCGCCGGTGGCGAGCTGGAGGCGCGCCATTTCGGTGTCGTTGATATTGATTTCGGTGATGAAACGATTGGAGAGCACATCGCCGATCGTCTGGCCGGCGATCGAGGCGTCCGACAGCGAGCTGACGGTGATGACGCCCGCCGCATTCACATAAGCGAAGATGCGGCCCTCGCGCTGCGCTTCCGGCAGCAGGGCGGCATCGAGCTCTTCCTGGGTGAAGGGTTTCGGCGTGTAGCCCGACTGGAGCTGGGTGCGCGCCGCCTGTTTGATGTGCTGGGCGGCGGCGGTGGCATAAAGCAGGGTTTGGCGGTTCTGCTCGGCGAGGTGGGTCGTCCGGCTCTGCGTCAGCTGCAGGAAGAGGGCGAGCGCCAGGGTAACGAGGAAGAGCGAGACGAGGACGGTGATGAGAATGCGGAGCGAGCGTTCACCAATGGTAACCCGGGCCCAGCCGGGCAAGGGCAGGCGGAGCACCCGCTCCTTGAAGAAAAGTCCGCCCAATTGTGCTCTGCTGCTCAACTTATCGCCCCCTGCGTGGCGCACATTCAACGGGAATCCCAGCACCCCCTAAACAACCAACAACCTCACGAATCACCGCCTATTGATTCGCATGTGCAATGATTTGTCCAGCCGGAAACCGGGCCTCCCATCATGCAGGGGGAAGGAGCGTTTTTAGGGCGGTTTTCGAGCCGCCAGGTGGCTGACCGGGAGTCATTTGGGCAGGATTTGCGCAGACCGATCCGGAATGGAATGTCAACTCTTGTGGGCCCTTAAGAGGCGGCAGGTGAGCAGGGAGTCTTGGAAGTGAAGTGTTAGGGCGCTCTCAATTGTTTTCCCTCTCCGGCGCGCAGCGTGGGGAAAAGGTGTCCGACAGGCGGCTAAGAGCTCTTTGATGAGGGCGATTGAAGGCGCCTCACGCAAACATCCTATTTATTGTCAGGCTCAATAAGCCCAATCGCATTTGACTGTCTAATAGAAGATTGGGTCTGAAACTATATTCGGGTCGGTCAGCAATATCGAAGGCAGACACGACCTTGACATTTGACAGGCATCTCAAGCACGCAGCACCCTCGTTGTTACTCGCCGCGAGCATCGTTGCGTCCACCGTGGCGATGGCCCAGCAAACGATTGGGCAGGAGCCTTTGATCATCCAGGAGCAGGGTAGTTTCGCTGTCGGCGGGACGGTGGTGAGCAGTCCCGGAATCTACAATAACAATAAGCCGACCGCCGAAGGGCAGAGTCTCCACGGAGACCATCTCTATGCCTTTTATCAAGTCCCGCAGAATCCAAAGTCATTGCCTGTCGTCATGCTGCACGGCGCGTTCCAGTCGGCGCGTAGCTGGGAGACGACGTCGGACGGGCGGGAGGGCTTCCAGAACATCTTTCTGCGCCGCGGCTTCCCGGTCTATCTCGTCGATCAGCCGCGTCGTGGCCGGGCCGGCAACAGTACCGTAGCCGCGACGATCGATCCCGTGCCCAATGATCAGCTATTCTTCGACCAGTTCAGGATCGGCACATGGCCGGAGTACTTCGACGGCGTGCAGTTCGACCGCAATCCGGAAACGCTGAATCAGTTCTTTCGCTCCGTAACGCCCAATACCGGACCTTACGATGCCGGCATCATTTCCAGCGCGATGGCTGCGCTCTTCGAGAAGACAGGTCCCGGCATCCTGTTCACACATTCGCAGGCTGGCGGGCCGGGCTGGCTGACAGCCATCAAGAGCGAGAACGTCAAGGCAATCGTTTCATTCGAGCCGGGCAGCGGCTTCGTCTTCCCAGAGGGTGAGCTTCCCCAGGAGATGCCGAGCGCGGCCGGCACGTTGAAGCCCGAGGCGGTGCCGACGGCAGACTTTCAGAAGCTCACCCGTATCCCGGTCGTCATCTATTACGGTGACAATATTCCCGCCAAACCGACCGAACGCCGGGGCGAAGACAATTGGCGCGTGCGGCTGGCCATGGCGAA
This sequence comes from Rhizobiales bacterium Y(2018), assembly GCA_005502925.1. Lineage (GTDB taxonomy): Bacteria > Pseudomonadota > Alphaproteobacteria > Rhizobiales > Aestuariivirgaceae > Taklimakanibacter. The sequence continues at coordinate 138,487 of SCPD01000013.1, forward strand.
GCTATGGGTCGAGGCGATCAACAAGCACGGCGGCGATGCCCAGCTGGCGCATCTTCCCGAGATCGGCATTCGCGGCAATACCCACTTTCCCTTCTCGGACCTCAACAATGTCGAGATCGCGGATCAGGTGTCGAAGTTCCTCGCCGAAAAGAAACTCGAGTAACCCGCCGGCGGGGCCTCTCGCGAAGGCCTGCGAACCGTCATTCGCAAGGAAGAGAAAGGAGACCGAAATGACCAACGAAGTCATCGACAAAGGACGGCGCGAGTTCCTCGGAGCCTCCGCGCTTGTCTTCTCGGGTGTACTGTTAGGAGTTCCAGCAATGACCAGTGCCGCCGCTGTCGCAGCCGACTACAAGCAGAATCCCTTTACGCTGGTATATGCCGGCGCGATCACGAGAAACGAGCCGGGCAAGGTCAATATCCACCCGGTCAAGTACAAGCTCCACGGCCTGGATATCGTCGCTAACGTCTACACGCCGGCGAACTACGATCCGAGCCAGAAATATCCTGCGATCGTCGTCGCGCACCCGAATGGCGGGATAAAGGAACAGGTCGCGGGCCTGTATGCCCAGCATCTGGCGGAACAGGGCTACATCACGATTACCGCGGACGCTGCGTATCAAGGCGGCAGCGGTGGCGCGCCGCGGAGCGTGGACAAGCCCGCCTTCCGTATCGAGGATATCCACGGCATGGCCGACTTCATCACCCGCTATCCGGGCGTCGATGCCGCGCGTCTGGGCCTGCTCGGCATCTGCGGTGGCGGCGGATACGCGCTGGCCGCGGCGAAAGCCGACAAGCGCTTCAAGTCGATCGCGACGCTGAGCATGTTCAACTCGGGTCGGGTTCGCCGCAATGGCTTCGCGGATTCGCAACAGGGCACGATTCAGGAGCGCTTGCGGCAGGTTTCGGCCGCCCGCGCCCAGGAAATGGCCGGCGGCGAAATTCTCTATGCGGGTGATGCCAATCTGACCGATGAGCAGATCGCCGCACTGCCGTTCGAGATGTATCGACAGGGGTACGAGTATTACTGGAAGACGCACGCGCACCCCAACTCGACCTTCAAATACACCATGAGCAGCCTGCTGGACCTGATGCGTTGGGATGCCACCGATCAGATCGAACTGATCGATCAGCCGCTGCTGATGATAGCGGGCAGCAAAGCCGACAGCCTGTACATGACCGAGGAGGCCTTCCCCAAGGCAACCGGGACGAAGGACAAGGAGCTGTTCAGGATCGAGGGCGCAACTCATATCGAAACCTACTGGGTTCCTGAATATGTGGATGCCGCGATGGGCAAGCTCACACCGTTTTACGCCCGGACGCTTGTTTTCGACCGCTCATAGCCCGTCGACCCCACATCTTTCCCGATGGAGTATCCCATGAAAGTCTTCAGCAATATGTCGCTCCTGGTTCTGATGTTGGGCACCATGGCGGTCCCCGCCTCTGCCCAGGATCAGACACCCGCCGCGTCCGATGCGACGGCAACGCAGCAGCAATCGCGTGCGCAGCAACTGATGGGCGCCATCGCGCCGAAGCTCGCGGACCTGACGGACGATGTGCTCTACGCCGATATCTGGGAGCGGCCGCAACTCTCCAAGCGTGACCGCAGCCTCGTGACGGTGGCAGCCCTTATTGCGCTCAACCGGCCAGACCAGCTTCGCTCTCATCTCAATCTGGCCCGCCAGAACGGCGTGACGGAGGAGGAACTGGTCGAGACCATCACCCACATGGCCTTCTATTCGGGCTGGCCCAACGCGGTGTCGGCCGTCGCGGTCGCCAAGGACGTCTTCAAGAGATGACGTTAGAGCGCCGGGCGTTCCGCTGGAATCGCCGCGGCGCTCTATCTCTTTGTTTTTACGCATCGGTATGCCCGAAAACCGCACGCACTTTTCGGGCCGATGCTCTAGCGCGTCAAACAGCGAAACGACAAAGGAACGCAATGAACCTCGCCGCCATGACAATCGCCTCACTTGTTTTCGCCGCTTCGATGGCTTCTGCTCAGTCCGACCAGGCGATCACGGTGACGCGCGCCGGTTCGCAGCCGTCCACTTCAGGTGCGGCCGAGAATTTCACCGGGTCCGTTCGTGTCGACGCGCGCTTCAAGGGAAGCGGGGAGGCTCGCATAAGCGGTGGCACCGTCACCTTCGAGCCGGGAGCGCGGACCGCATGGCATAGCCATCCGCTCGGTCAGACGCTGATCGTCACGGCGGGTGTCGGCCGCGTACAGCATTGGGATGGTCCCGCTCAGGAGATACGGCCCGGCGACATCGTCTGGATCCCGCCCGGCGTGAAGCATTGGCATGGCGCGAGCGCCACAATAGGGATGAGCCATATCGCTATCGCCGAAGCGCCCGACGGTAAGGCCGTCGAATGGATGGAGCAGGTTTCGGCCGAGCAGTACCGGCATTGAGGCATCTCCCCCAGAACTCAGATCGAGCATTTTCATGAGTAAGTTTGCCTATCTTCTTGTGTCGGGTGCCTTGGCAGCCTGCGCCGCTTCCGTTGCCGGTTGGCAGGTCCATGCGGAAGCCAACCGCGTTCAGTTTCCCGACCTCGATGCGCTGGTGCACTACACGACGGTCAGGCGTGGCGATGTGACGGAACACATCATGACCACGCCTGCGGCCATGGCGGCCGTGAAGAACGGCCGCCCGATCCCGGCCGGCACGCATTTCGTGCTGGCCGATCATCGTGACGGGAAACTCTATCGGTACTTCGTCATGGAGAAAGGCGAGGGGTTCGGCGCGGAGTATGACGAGGCCCGCCGCACTGCCGACTGGCAGTTCCAATGGTTCTGGCCGGACAAGTCGATCAACATCGACGAGAACACGGCGCGTTGCCAGTCGTGTCATCGCGGCCAGGAGGACAGCGATTATCTCTATACCGCCTATCGCATTCCCCGCTTCGACGGCACGCCGGTCGAGTAAGCCCGGAGGCCGTGCGCTTGAGCCCCGTTTTCCTTTCCCGGCTGATATTCGATTTCATGGCCGCCGGACTGCTGCTGTTCGGCCTGTCCTATTGGTGGCTCGGCAACATCGCTCATGAGCTGGCAGGATGCGCCATGTTCCTTCTGGTCATTGCGCACAACATCTTCAATCGCCGCTGGTATGGCGCAATTCCTAAAGCACGGCGTGAGGCGCGCGGACGATTAAACATGGCCGTGACGGTTCTGCTGCTCGCAGCGATGCTGGTATTGCTCGTGACCAGCGTGCTCATTTCCCAGGCGCTGTCGGGCATCATGTCGGCCTATGGCGGATTTACGGCGCGGCAGATCCATGCTCTCGCGGCATACTGGGTCCTGGTGATCGTGTCCATCCATCTGGGTCTGCGCTGGCCGATGATTATGGGCGTGGCGCGCAAGCTCATCGGCATTGCACAACCCAACATCCTGCGGACGCGGGCGCTCCGGGTGATCGCCGTCCTTGTCGCGGTTCATGGCGTCTGGAGCTCGTTCGTGCTGGCCGTTGGGACGAAACTCTCCATGCGGACGACGCTCGACTGGTGGAATTTCGAGGAATCGGTCGCGGGCTTCTTCGTGCATTGCGTCGCGGTCGCCGGTCTCTACATGTTCCTGACCTATCATGCCATGACCTGGATTCACGACGGGAAACGCAAGAATATCGACAATAGCGCGCATCGGGTACAGTCCAACGGCTGAATAGCTGCCGGGGAGCAACGGAATGGCAGATTTGATGCGCTTGGACCCTCACCAATCCTTCGCCGCGGAGGACGCCCTCGCTGATGCTGAACGCAAGGGATTTCGGCTCGCGGTCATCGGCCGAAGCTGCGCCTTCGTTGCCTTCGCCTTCTTCTACCTGGGGACCTTCAAATATCCAAACAACGTTGCCGTGGCCGCATTACTCCTGGCGACCGCGGCAATCGGCCTGATTCCGCTGTGGCTTGTAGGCAGCCGATATGAGCGTATCTCTCGCTTCGCCCTGTTTACCTTCGATGCGGCGATTGCCAGCGCCGCGCTTGCTTTCGTACCGCTCAGCAGCGGCGGTGACATTCCTCAGAATCTCGTCTTTCTCTCCAGCCGCACCGAATATTACTACGTCATCGTAGCGACCGCCATTCTGTCGCTGTCGCCGGCGCTGGTCACGTGGACCGGGCTATGTTCCGTGCTCGGTCTCACCGGAGCCACGGCCTGGATCATGTCGGGCATGGAGCGTGTCGTCACGCCCGGAGCTCTGCCGCCTTCGCCCTCGCGCGAGGATGTCCTGGCCGTGCTCCTCAGTCCCGACTTCCTTGGCATTCCAGTCCGCGTGACCGAGGCAGTTGTGATCGCGCTTGTGACATGCATCGCAGCGCTCGCTGTCCACCGGGCGCGCAATGTGGTCCGCGCAAATGCCGCCGCCGAGGCCGAGCGCAGCCGGATCCAGCAGATTTTCGGCCGCTATGTCCCGCCGCAGGTGGCCGAGCAGCTGATCGCGGCGGGGCAACTGGCGCCCCAGCAGCGCACAGCGAGCATCCTCTTCGCCGATATCGAAGGCTTCACCCGCCTGTCGGAAGCCTTGCCACCTGCGCATGTGATCGGCATGCTCAACAGCTTTTTCAGCGCAGCGACTTCGATTGTCGACGCGCGGGGCGGGGTCGTCGTGAACTATATTGGCGATGCATTGATCGCAGCCTTCAACGCACCGCTTCCCGCCGAAGACCATCCGGCGCGGGCGGTTGCCGCCGCTCGCGATCTTCTTTCTCTCGTTTCCGGACGCGAGTTCGACGGTCACCAGCTCCGTTTACGGATCGGCATAGCCACCGGGCCGGTGGCCGCTGGCACCGTCGGGGGCGAGGATCGCCACACCTACACGCTCTATGGCGACACCGCGAATTTGGCGCAGCGGCTCGAAGGGTTGAACAAGGAGTTTGAAACCGCCTGCCTGATCAGCGGGCCTACTTTCCAGGCGGCGCGTTCGAGCTGCGGTGATGCGGTTGCCAAGGGGCCGGTGCAGGTGCGCGGACGCGAAAGCACGGTCGAGGTTTTCGCCCTTGCCGGGCAGTCACGATAAAGCGCTGCCGCAGGCCCGTCAGGTCCCGCGACAGCGGAGCTTTTCGATGAGCAGCGTCAGCGCGGGCGATGAATGCCGGCGGCTGGGATAATAGAGGTGATAGCCGGGAAAGTAGGGGCACCAATCCTCCAGAACGCGTATCAGCCGACCCGCGTCAATATGGGGGAGGGCCTGATCTTCGGGGATATAGGCGACGCCGAGGCCGTCCACTGCTGAATTCAGTCTCATGCTGAGGCTGTTGAAGACGAGCTGTCCTTCTCCGCGCACCTTGACCTCGCGCCCGTCCTTCTCGAGGCCCCAGGGAAACAGCCCGCCATAGGTCGGGAGCCGCGAATTGATGCATTTGTGCGCGGTAAGGTCCTGCGGGGTTTCCGGGCGTGGATGCCTCTCGAAATAAGCCGGCGACGCGACGACGGCCATGCGCATATCCGGGCCGATGCGCACGGCGATCATATCTTTCGCGACCTGTTCGCCCATGCGGACCCCGGCGTCGAATCCTTCGGCGACAATGTCGGTCAGGCCGTAATCGACGATGACTTCGACCTGGATGTCCGGATAATCAGGAAGGAACCGTTTGAGGGCGGGCTGCAGGGCAGCGATCGCGGCATGTTCGCCGGCGGTAATGCGGACCGTGCCGGCCGGCTTTTCCCGGAGCTCGCGCAATGTCGCCAATTCAGCCTCGATTTCCGCAAATCTCGGCATGATGGTCTGCAGGAGACGTTCGCCGGCGTTGGTAGGCGCAACGCTGCGTGTCGTGCGCGCCAGCAGGCGCAAGCCGATACGCTCCTCGAGCGCGCGTATGGTCAGGCTCAGCGTCGATTGCGAGATGCCGAGCTTGGCGGCCGCCCTGGTAAAGCTCCGCTCCTGAGCGACCACTGCAAACACGGCGAGATCGTTAAAATTCTCGTTCGGCATTTATTGCCCTGACCAATAAGAACATGCCGATTATAGCTGCTAATGGAATACCGGTGAAAGGCCTATGTTGTATTCCCATCAGCGCAAAGTTGAGGAACGTCGCAAATGGGCGCCTTTCTATTGCCTTCAGCCTGCCTGGCAGCGTCACTGTTGCTGACCTCCATCGTCGTCGAAGCCGGAGAGGCTGAATCGGCGCATCCGCACGAAGGAAGAGCCGGTCACCTGAATGCCGACAACAGCATTGGAGACCTCCTGAACCATCCGGCATTCAGAGGATATTCCCGCCTTCTGATGCCGCGGAGCGACCGCGCTTACGATGAAGGCATGCGATTGGCCGAGATTGGCACGCTCCTTCCCTATCATAGCCATGTCGATCCCCAGACAGTCGTCGCCGGTTTGAATCGCATGATCGATGATGTGAATGACGGCAGGCCGGTTTTCTATGATTTCCAAACCGAAGCGCAGAAGCGAAGCGATCCGGCAAAAGAACAGAGGGGGTTGTTTTTCTTTCGCGGAAAGCCGGGAGCGCCCTTCGCAATCATATCGCCCGGCGGCGGGTTTTCCTATGTCGGGTCTGTCCACGAGGGATTTCCCTATGCCGGGGAAATCAGCGGCCAAGGATACAATGCTTTCGTCCTTAAATATCGCACGGGTCTTGGCGGCGCGGCTGCCACGGAGGATCTCGCCGCGGCGATCTCCTACATTTACCGGAACGCGGAAACGCTGGCGGTCGATCGGCGGGACTACTCGCTATGGGGCAGTTCGGCAGGCGCCAGGATGGCTGCGGCGATCGGGTCGCATGGCGTCATGGCTTTTGGCGGCGACGACCTTCCAAAGCCCGCCACCGTCGTGATGGCCTATACCGCCCACTCGGACACTTCGTCCGATGAGCCGCCCACCTTCGTCGTTGTCGGTGATCAGGACCGGATATCTCCCCCAGACGCGATGGAACGGCGTGTGGCGATCTTGCGACAGGCCGGCACGGAGGTGGAATACCGCAGATACGAACAGCTTGATCACGGCTTTGGAGCGGGCATTGGCACTCGTGCCGAGGGATGGATTGCCGATGCCGTTCGGTTCTGGCAAAAATTCATCAGGAACAGCCGCGCGCGGTAAGCGCGAGTGATCATGGGTGAGGCCCGAACCTCTTACCGCCCCAGTCCCAGGTATGCGCTCGAGCTGCGCCTTGGCCAGCGCCCGGCGCAACTGCGGAAGGATGGCGGGCCCACGAGGCAGTTCAGCTCGTGTTCAGTTCGAGTCCGTCAGGTTTTACAGCCTGATGGCACGGAGGATACCGCCAGGCGGAACTATGCCAATCGGGTGCGCCCCTTCCTTGTGCTTCGTGGAGGAAAGAGATGGTCTCTTGGGTATTCGGCTCGCGATATTTGAGAGTACTTATGTGTCTGCTGATGCTGTTGGGAGCAACCGAGCCCTCTCTCGCGGCAACCGCCCCTCAGGCAAATCAGGACAACTCGGTCCTTGTCTGGCTCGACAAGCGCCACCCGATCGTCAAGCTGGCGCTCACGGCGATGAGCGCCAGGGGCTATGACACGTCACCCTACAGGCAGGTCCTGTTCCGGAAAACGGAGGCGCATTATTTTCTGACCTTCTATCCATCCTGGGCGCGCAACGCGAAGAGGGGGCCGCTGCTCGAAGTGGTTGTTGAAATCCGCAGCGGGAAGGTGATCTCGGTAAAACTGGGGCCCGGGCTGTCTGCGCAGCAACCTGTCGAGAGCATGTTACCTGGAATCCCTGTCCGCTGACTTGGCTGCCCACCAGAGTATAACGTGGACTAGTGCAAATGGCATGAACAAGATGCCAGTTCGTTCGGCCGAGACAGCCAGGCTGGAATCATGTGCGCCTCCAAAAGCAAGAGCCGTGACCGCGCATATGTAAGGCATAAGATGCGCAAGCTTGCTTTTCCCCCAAAAGACTTCGAGCCATCCGAAAGCAAGTGCGGCGCCTGTGAAAGAGAAGAGGACTCCAAGATCGCTTGTGCTCACTTACGCGTCACACCCAAATCGCGCGCCACAGGCAAAACGCCCTCTCCAAGCTCGACCCGCTTGATGGCCTTCAGTTTGAACGCAACCGGGTACTGCCCGCTCTTCGATTTGCTACTTCTCTTCAGCACAGGTTATCCTCCTTGGATTACCTGTAACCGAAATTACCGTGTCTCATTCAAGGGGTGCAGTCCAGCACCGTCACCGTAATTCCTATGTGAGTGCTACATGTTTAAGCGACATATTGCGCAGATATGAAACGAGGGTAAGATTCATACGGTCGTCACGATCGAAATCCACCGGGCTTTCGCGTGGGGCATGAAAATCCTTGATGATTTCGCAGGCTATGCGGGTTGTCTCCGATGCTGGCCGAACTGGTGAGGCTTTCCGACGGACTATGACATTCTTTGTTCTCCAAAACCCGAAAGCTGACAGCGGCGATGCCGTGAGCGATTTCTTGCCAATTGACGGCGCGCCGATCGGCGACGCGCCTCGGTGCGATGTCTGCGGCAAGTATGTCGGCATGTGCCCGCTGCTTCCTCCGGTACGGATAGAACTGGATGGCTGGGGTTCATCTTGGGGCGATATCGCGTTCGGCCCAGGCGATCAGGTGCTGATCTCCCAGAGGCTTAAGGAAGCTGTTGCAGAAGCCGGTCTCAATGGTTTCACATCGCTGGATCTTGCGGAGGTCGTGAAAGTCAGGCGACGTCGGAAGTCGCTCAGTGGCAATCCACCAGACTATTGGCTGGCGGCCGTTGTGCGGAGCAAGGCCATGCTCGAAGAGGGCGCATCTGGCCTGGAACGAGATGTTGGGGGTGTCTGCTCGACCTGTGGCCTCGGCGGTGTAATCAAGCGAGTTCGCCGAGTCGTCCTCCAACCTGACACGTGGTCAGGCGAGGACATATTCTTCGCGCGTGGCCTGCCTGGTACGATTTTGACGTCTGAACGGTTCAAGTCCTTATGCAATGCCTTGGGAATTGCCAACTGCTCGCTTGTCGGCGCAGAGACGTTTGGCTTCGACCATTATCCGCAAGACTTTCGGTGATAGTGCATTCAGCTATGTGCGCTGCTCCGGTGCAGTCCAGCACTGTCACCGTAATTCCACAATATTGCGTGTGATTATAGGATGATGAGTGATGTTATTATCACGGCGAACTGCATTGCTATTGCGAGAAGGCTGAAAGGCCATTGCCGTGCGACAACCGCAACAAGGAAGAGTCCAAGTACAATTCCATGGTAGCTCACAAAATGATTTGCCGTCGTATAGAAATAGCTGCCGACTTCCGTCCCAAACCTGTAGCTATTCACATCCGAAGAATAGCTTAGGAGTTCAAGAGAGCTAAGTAACGCCGGCATCGCTCCCGCTACGATGAGGGCGACCACAGCAATATTTGCGCGTGTCTGCACCGGAACGCCTCAATATTCCGACGCGATGAGCTGGATATCCGTCAGGATCTTCGCCACCGCGTCGTCGCCTTCCAGCGCGCCGTACAGGACCTCGAAGCGCAGATCGGCGACGCCGCAGTAGTCGAGAATGCCGGTTTTCAGCTGGACCTCAATCGCCTTGTCATAGCCGCGTTTGCGGTACGACTCCCTATCGCTGCCCGCAATGCCGATCATCCAGGCCCGCCGGTTCGGAAAGGTCTTGCCGCCATAGGCCCAACCATGATTCCAGACGCGGTCGACCCAGCCTTTCAGCACCGCTGGCATCGACCACCACCAGATCGGAAAGATCATCACGGTCGCGTCGTTCCGCTCGATGCGCCGCATCTCGTCCCGCACGGCGGGCGAATATTCCTTGTCGGGACCGGACCAGTTGGGTTCATCGACTTCCCGCAGGACCGGATCGAAGCCCTCGGCCACCAGATCCGCCACTTCGACCTCGTGACCGGACACCTTGATCCGGGTGGCAAAGAGATTGGCTGCGCTGGTCGTAAGGGAGTCCGTCCTCGGATGCGCGACGACCAGCAACGTCTTCATGTCACCGCCCCAGCGACTTCGACACGATCTCAAACAGGTCACGCGACAACCCTGTCGTCGCCAGGATCCGCTCGAGCTGCGCCTTAGCCAGCGCCCGGCGCTTTTCTTCGAGCGTTCCCCAGCTGCGGAAAGCGATGGCCATCCGGGCCGAGACTTGCGGATTCTTCGGGTCGAGGGCCAGGATCGTGTCGGCGAGGATGGCGTAGCCTTCGCCGTCCTCGGCATGGAAGGCGAAGGGATTGGCCATCGACAGGACGCCGACGAGGCTTCTCACCCGGTTGGGATTGGCGAGGGTGAAGTCGGGATGCCGCATCAATTCGCGCACCCGCGCGGGTGTGCTGGCCAGTGGGGCGGAGGCCTGCAGCGCGAACCATTTGTCGACCAGGAGATGATCGCCCTTATGGCGGTCATGGAAGGCGGCAATTGCCGCCTCGCGTTCCGGTCCTTCGAGCGTGACCAGAGTGGAGAGGGCGCCGATCTCGTCGGTCATGTTGGTGGCTTGCGCCAGCTGCTCGCTCGCGAGCTCGATGCCGAGCGCCGCGTTGCCGCCGGCCAGCGCCTGCAGCACCGCATAACGTAAAGACCGCCGCCCGGTTTCGTCCGGGTCGGGCCGGAAGGCGCCTCGGCTTTCGGTCTTCCGCCACAGATCGAGCAGCACATCCTTGAGGCCTTGGCCGATCTCGGCGCGCAGCGCGTCGCGCGCTTCATGGATGGCGCCCGGATCGATATCGCGGCCGATCAGTGTGGCGATCTCCTGTTCGCCCGGAAGCCCCAGCATTAGCGCCTTGAAGGCATCATCGAGCCGGCTGTCGGTGAGGACGGCGCGCAAGGCGTCGATGAATGATTTTGTATCGGCCGTGGGCGTCGCGCCTGAGAGACGGGCGCGGATCAGCGCATGCGCGGCCCGTTGCGCGGCTTCCCAGCGGTTGAAGGTGTCGCCGTCATTCTTCATCAGGAACAGCTGCTCGGGGATCTGGGCGGTGTTCTTGATGCGGATCGGCGCCGAGAAGCCCCGATTGAGCGACAGCACCGGCTTCTTCGCCACATTGCGGAAACGGAAGGTCTTCTTTGTCTCGTTGAGCTCAATCAGCGGTTCATTGAGCACGCCCACGCCGTCGAGATCGAGCGGCATGTCGCGGCCGTCGGGCCCGACGAGCCCGATGCCGAGGGGGATCGGTACCGGCTTCTTGTCGGCCTGGCCGGGCGTGGCGGGCGTCGCCTGCTCGAGAGTCAGCTCGTAGGTCCTGGCCGCCTCGTTGTAGATCTCGGCGACGGTGACCTCCGGCGTGCCGGCCTGCTCATACCAGGTGAAGAACTGATCGAAATTCCGTCCCGAGGCGTCCGCCATGCAGCGCACGAAATCCTCGACCGTCGCCGCCTCGCCGTCATGGCGCTCGAAATAGAGATCCATCGCCTTGCGAAAGGCTTGCGGGCCGATCAGCGTCTGCATCATACGGCAGAGCTCGGCGCCTTTTTCATAGACGGTGGCGGTGTAGAAGTTGTTGATCTCGATATAGGAGGTGGGCCTGACCGGATGGGCGAGCGGGCCGCCATCTTCCGGAAACTGGTCGGCGCGCAGCCGCTTCACATCGGCGATGCGTTTCACCGCGCGCGAACGGATGTCGGACGTGAATTCCTGGTCGCGGAAGACGGTGAGGCCTTCCTTCAGGCAGAGCTGGAACCAGTCGCGGCAGGTGATGCGGTTGCCGGTCCAGTTGTGGAAATATTCATGCGCGATGATGCTTTCGATATTGATGTAATCGACATCGGTCGCGGTTTCGGGCAGCGCCAATATGTATTTGTCGTTGAAGACATTGAGGCCCTTGTTCTCCATGGCGCCCATATTGAAGTCGGACACGGCGACGATCATGAAGATGTCGAGATCATATTCGAGGCCGAAGCGTTCCTCGTCCCAGCGCATCGAGGTCTTGAGCGCCTCCATGGCGAAACCGCAGCGATCCTCCTTGCCGTTCTCGACATAGATGCGCAGCTCGACCTTGCGGCCGGATTTGGTGACATAGACGTCGCGCGCCAAAGCGAGATTGCCGGCGACCAGCGCGAAGAGATAGGTCGGCTTCGGATGGGGATCGTCCCATTCGGCGAAATGGAGATCGCTGCCCGGGATGGGGCCGCTCGCCCCCGGATTGCCGTTGGAGAGCAGCACCGGACAGGCGGCTTGCGGCCCCTCGATGCGCACTCTGTAGCGCGCCATCACATCGGGACGGTCATAGAAATAAGTGATGCGCCGGAAGCCCTCCGCCTCGCATTGGGTGCAGAAGACATTGCTGGAGATGTAAAGGCCGGACAGCTCGCTATTGGCCTTCGGGTTGCAGATCGTGACGATCTCCAGGGTGAAGGGGCGTTGCGGCACCTCGGTGATGGTGAGGTGGGTGGCGGTCACCGCGTAACGGGAGGGATCGAGCGGCTCGCCGTCGAGGCGTACCGATTTGAGCTCCAGCCGCTCGCCGTCGAGGACGAGCGGCGCCCCCTTCTGCCCCGCCGCCATATTGGGACGGAATTCGAGCCTTGAGGAGACTTCCGTCGCCTCGGGTTCCAGGACGAAGCGCAGAAAAACCTCGCCGGCCAGATAGGGAACCGGCTGGTAGTCCTTCAAATAAACGGTCTGCGGGCTTACATTGTTCATGTGCTATAGTGATCCGGGGGACTAGGAGAAAAAGAGACCCATATGAGCCGGGCTTTCGTCAAAGAGCAAGACGGGCAAGATACCCCTGAGGAACTGCCGGAACATCCGATCAGTCCCAATCCCAATTTCGTGACGCCGCGCGGTCTGGCGCTGATCGACGATGAGATCGACGCGGCGCGCAAGATTCTGGCGCATGCCCAGCATGAGACCGACCGGGCCGGCATCGCGCGGGCCTCGCGCGATCTGCGCTATTGGACGCAGCGCCGGTCGACCGCGCAGCTGGTCGAGCCGCCCAAGACTGCGACGAAAGTCGCCTTCGGAACGAGGGTGACGGTGAAGCGCGACGACGGGCGCGAGCAGAGCTTCGCGATCGTCGGTGAGGACGAGGCCGATCTCGAAAAGGGTTTCATCGCCTATACGGTGCCGATCGCGCGCGCCTTGCTCGGGCTCGAGGTCGGCGAAGAGGCCGAGCTGCCCGGCGGCCGTGGCGAAGTGATTGGTCTAAAATCGATCGGCGCGGAAGGCTGAGAGATCGATATTGCTGGGTGTGTCGCTCAGCATCTCGCTCAAGAGACGTCCCGTCGTGGGGCCCCAGGTGAGGCCCATATGGCTGTGGCCGAAGCCGTACCAGACATTGCCGAGCTTGCGGGACGGGCCGATGACCGGAATGCCGTCGGGCGTGCCGGGCCGGCGGCCCATCCAGCGCGACACGTTCTCGTCGATCGGCCGGAGATTGGGCAGGCAGCGTTTGGTGAAGCGCCACAGGATGTCGGCGCGGTTCCAGTTGGGCGGCGCATCGAGGCCGGCGAATTCATCGGTGCCGGCGAGGCGCAGGCCCACATCCATGGGTGTGGTCGCCATCGGCGAGGCGGCATAGGTGAAGGAGCGGCCGAGGGTGACGCCGGGATCTGGGATCACCAGGTGATAGCCGCGCTCGGCTTCGAGCAGCACCTTGTCGCCGAATTGCGTGGCGAAACTCTTCGAATAGGCGCCGGCACAGATGACCAGCCGGTCGAGCGGCCGCTCGCCCGCGGCTTTGAGGCGGACTTTTGCAGCGCGGCCGGCCTCCTGCGTCACTTCGAGAACCTCATCGAGCAGGATCTCGCCGCCATTGCGCGTGAATTCCTCCGCGATGGCCGTCACCACGGTCTTCGGATTGCGCACATAATACCAGCCGCCGTGAAAGGCGCCGCAGGCGAAGTCGCGCGCCATGTCGGGCTCGATCTCGGTGATCTCGGCCGCGGTGAGCCGCTTCATGTCATAGCCATGCTCGCGCTTGACGCGCCGCTCCGTCTCTTCCGCCTGATATTGCGCCTCGGTGTCATAGAGGCGCAGCGAATCCTTCTTGACCAGGAGGTCGCTCGCTTTGGCGGCCTTGAGCAGGGTCTCGAAATCGCTGACGACACGCAGGCCGAGCGCGGCGCGCGCTGCGGTGATCTTGCGCACCCGGTCGGGCAGCGCATTGCGCCCCGCCGCCAGGAACCACGGCAGCGCCTGGGGCAGATAGGACCAGCGGATGGTGAGGGGGCCCAAGGGATCGAGCAGCCAGCCCGGGATCTTGAGCAGGACGCGCGGATGGATGGTGGGGGTGACTTCGCAGAAGGCGACGCCGCCGGCATTGCCGAAGGAGCAGCCATCGCCCGGCGCCACCCGGTCGATCACGGTGACCTTGTGGCCGGCGCGCTGCAGGAAGGTGGCGGTCGAGATGCCGATGATGCCGGCGCCGATGATGGTGACGTGGGTAGGGGCCATGGATGGATCACTCGCGGGGCGGGGGCCTGTACTTCGAGCCATTTGAGGCCTGCGTCAAGGCTGATAGAAGTCGCAAGGCCTCAATGGTTTTCCCCTTCTCCCGCAAGCGGGAGAAGGTGGCCGAAGGCCGGATGAGGGTGCGCCGCGTGATGAATTCTCCGATTGCTTGAGATATCTATTCTCAGCTTGGCAAGACGGCATCTGGTTCTTCTCGCGCTTTCGGATAGACTGCCGCAAGATTGACCAACACCCTCATCCGCCCTTCGGGCACCTTCTCCCGCAAGCGGGAGAAGGGGAAACCAGCGGGCACTCCGGGAGACGACACGCATGGGGCGTTTGACGACGCATATATTGGACACCGCGCTCGGCCGGCCGGCCAAGGGCTTGAAGATCGAGCTGTGGTCGCTGGGCGAGGGGCCGTCCTTGCTCAAGACGGTGGTAAGCAACCAGGATGGCCGCGTCGATGCACCTTTGCTCGATGGCGAGGAGCTGAGGCTCGGCCAGTATGAGTTGCGCTTCCATGCCGGCGCCTATCTCAAGGAGACCGGCGCGCCGTTGAGCGAGCCGCCTTTCCTCGATGTGATTCCGATACGTTTCGGCATCGCCAACAAGGCCGAGCATTATCACGTGCCGCTGCTGCTTTCGCCCTATGGCTATTCGACCTATCGCGGCAGCTAAGAGGCCATGCGCCCCGATTCGCTGCTGACCACCGGCTACCGCTATTTCGCGGCGGTGGCGGAAGCGGGATCGGTGCGCGGCGCCTCGCTCACCCTGAATGTCGCGGCCTCGGCGATAAGCCGGCAGATCATTCTCCTCGAGCGGCAGTTCAATTTCGCGCTGTTCGAACGGCGCGGCCGCAGCCTGAAACTGTCGGCGGCAGGTGAGATCCTGCTGGCCGGCCTCAAGACCGCCATGCAGGGCCATGAGACGACGCTCGATCATCTCGATGCGTTGCGTGGATTGAAGCGCGGCCGTATCCGCATCGCCACCGTCGAAAGCATATCGGTCTCGGCCTTGCCCGATCTCCTGGCGCGTTTTGCCGCCGACCATCCGGGCATCGAGATCACCGTGACGGTGGCAGGCTCCGACGCGGTGACCGACCTGGTGCGCAGCCATGACGCCGATATCGGCTTCACCTTCAACCCGGCGACGCTCGACGGGCTGGACGTGCGGCTCACCCGCGACATGCCGCTCGGCGCCGTGATGCGGCGCGACCATCCGCTGGCGCGCGAGCGCAAGCTGCTGTTCGCCCATTGCCTCGATTATCCGGTGGCCTGGCCGGCCAAGGGCCTGAGCCTCAGGGCCATTCTCGACAAGCTGCTGGGTGCGGCGAAGAAGCCGCCGCCCAATGCCATCGAATGCAACTCGCTGCGGCTGATGGCGGCGCTGGCGAGGCGCGGCCGCTGCATCGCCTTCCAGACGCCGATCGGCATCGAGCAGGAGATCGCCGACGGCACGCTCATCTTCGTGCCGCTGGCCAACCGCCGCATTCCGCCCGACCGGCTGACCATCGTACACCGGCCGGGAAGTGCGGCGGGCCTCGCCGCCGGCGCCTTTCTGGATATCGCGGTTCGCCACTTCGCCGGCAGCGGGAAGGTGCGAAAATAGCGCACAGCCTGTAATGTTTATTATCCTTTTTCGTACACGGCCTGGGTGCTACTTTATTCGGGGACATTGTAGGAATTCCAATGACGGCGCGGAATAGGATCAGATTTCTTCGCCGCGGTGAGGTCGTCGAGCTCACCGCCATGGCGCCTATGCGCACCTTGCTCGATTATCTTCGTCTCGAAGAGGCGTCGCGCGGCACCAAGGAAGGCTGCGGCGAAGGCGATTGCGGCGCCTGCACGGTGAGCCTCGGATCGCTCAAAGAGGGCCGCCTCGTCTATGAGCCGGTCAATGCCTGTATCCTGCTTCTGGGCCAGGTCGACGGCAAGGAGGTGGTGACCGTCGATGACCTGTCGCAAGGCGGCCGGTTGCATCCGATCCAGCAAGCGATGGTCGACAGCCACGGCTCGCAATGCGGCTTCTGCACGCCGGGTTTCGTGATGAGCCTGTTCGCGCTCTACCAGTCGGGCGTCGCGGCGGACCGCCAGGTCGTCGTCGATCAGCTGGCCGGCAATCTCTGCCGCTGCACCGGCTATCGCCCGATCGTCGAAGCGGCACTCGCGAGCTGTACCGGCCGGCCGGACGATGCCTGGTCGAAGGCGCGCAGCGAAACCGAGAGGGCGTTGGCCGGGTTGGACGACGGCAGCGACCTCTTCATCGGCGACGACACGCGCTTCTTCGCCGCCCCCGCGCGCGATGAGGCGCTGGCGCAACTGACCGAAAAACATCCCGATGCGGTGCTGCTGTCGGGCGCCACTGATGTCGGCCTGTGGATCACCAAGCAATTGCGTGAGATCGGCAAGATCATTCATCTGGGCCGTATGCGCTCACTGCGCCGGGTGGAGGAGACGGCCGATGCCGTGACGCTCGGCGCCGCGGTGACCTATGCCGAGGCCGAGCGCGGGCTGGGGGCCATCGATCCCGATCTCGCCGAGCTTCTGCGCCGCATCGGCTCCAAGCAGGTGCGCGCGTCCGGGACCGTCGGCGGCAATATCGCCAATGGCTCGCCGATCGGCGACACGCCGCCGGCACTGATCGCACTCGGCAGTGAGCTCGAATTGCGCAAAGGCATGGCAACTCGGACGGTCGCGCTCGACGACTTCTTCATCGCCTATGGCAAGCAGGATCGGGCGCCTGGCGAGATCGTCGCCGCGGTCCGTGTTCCCAAGCTCAAGCGCGATGAGGCCTTCCGCTGCTACAAGATCACCAAACGTTTCGACCAGGATATTTCCTCGGTGCTCGGCGCCTTCAAATTTACGCTGGCCGGCCGCAGGATCGTATCGGCACGCATCGCTTATGGCGGCATGGCGGCGACGCCGAAGCGCGCGGCGAAGACAGAAGCCACCGTGGAGAACCTGTCGCTCGATGATGCGGCGGGCTGGGACAAAGCGGCCGACTGTCTGGCCGAGGATTTCCAGCCGATCGGTGATCATCGCGCCAGTGCCGATTATCGCGGGCAAACGGCGCGCGCGCTGCTCATCAAGGCGCTGACGGAGATCTCGGGCGAGGCGACACGCAATACAAGGGTGACCGGTGTCAGGGAGCTCGTCGATGCCGGCTGAGGTCAAACATTTCACGACCGAGACGGTGGGCCTGGCGCTCGCCCATGACAGCGCCGCGCTGCATGTCCAGGGCCGGGCCATCTATATCGATGATATGCGCGAGCCCGAAGGCACGCTGCATGTGGCGCCGGGTTACGCGGCCGACGGCGCCAAAGGCCGCATCACGCGGTGTGATCTCGATGCCGTGCGTAGCTATCCGGGCGTCGTCGCGGTGCTGACCGCTGCGGATATTCCGGGTGTCAATGATTGCAGCCCGGCGATGGGCGACGACCCGATCTTCGCGGAGGGTGAGATCCTGTTCCACGGCCAGGTCGTCTTCGCGGTGGTGGCCGAGACACATGATCAGGCGCGCCGCGCGGTGAGGCGCGCCAAGATCGAGATCGCCGAGGATCGCGCCGCCATCACCGTCGAGGATGCGCTGGAGCAGGGCACGCCGGACGTGCTGCCGCCTTACGAGTTCCGCCGTGGTGAGCCCGAAAAAAGGATTGCAGCCGCGAAGATGCGCCTCTCCGACAGTTTCCATGTCGGCGGCCAGGAGCATTTCTATCTCGAGGGTCAGGTGGCTTTCGCCATGCCGGAGGAAGCGGGCGGCATGATTGTCCATTCCTCGACCCAGCATCCCAGCGAAGTGCAGCATTGCGTCGCCAAGATGCTGGGCGTGGCGGATGCCTTCGTCACTTGCGAATGCCGGCGCATGGGCGGCGGCTTCGGCGGCAAGGAAAGCCAGGCGGCGCAATGGGCGGCACTCGCAGCACTTGGCGCCCAGGTGACCGGCCGGCCGGTAAAATGCCGTCTCGACCGCGACGACGACATGATCATGACCGGCAAGCGCCATGACATGCGTATCGATTACGATGCCGCTTTCGACAAAACCGGCCGCCTGACGGCGGTCGATGCGAGCCTCCTGTCGCGCTGCGGCTACTCCGCCGATCTTTCGCTCGGCGTCAATGACCGTGCGATGTTCCATTCCGACAATGCCTATTATTATCCGGCGGTCAGCATCGAATCGCGCCGCTTGCGCACCAATACCGTGTCGAACACCGCCTTTCGCGGCTTCGGCGGCCCGCAGGGCATGATGCTGGCCGAGCGCATGATGGACACCATCGCGCATCGCCTGGCGCTCGACCCGCTCGATGTGCGCAAGCGCAATTTCTATGGGCCGAAGCGTGACCGCACGCCTTACGGCATGAAGGTCACCGACAACATCATCGCCGAGGTTGTGGCCGAGCTCGAAAAGACCAGCGATTATTATGCGCGCCGGGAAGCGATCCGGGATTTCAACGCCAAGAACCGCATTCTCAAAAAGGGCCTGGCGCTGACGCCGGTCAAATTCGGCATCTCCTTCACGCTGATCCATCTCAACCAGGCGGGCGCCCTCGTCCATCTTTATACCGACGGCTCGGTGCATCTGAACCATGGCGGCACCGAGATGGGGCAGGGGCTCTATATCAAGGTCGCGCAAGTGGTGGCCGAGGAATTCGGCATCACGCCGGATCGCGTGAAGATCACCGCCACCACGACCGGCAAGGTGCCCAACACCTCGCCGACCGCTGCCTCGTCGGGCTCCGATCTCAACGGCATGGCGGCCAAGGAAGCGGCGTCCCAGATCAAGAGGCGGCTCATCGCTTTCGCCGAGCGTGAATGGCAGGTCGCTCCGGATCAGATCCGCTTCGAGAAGGGCCGGGTGATCATCGCCAATCAGAGCATGAGCCTCGGTGAGCTGGCCAAGCGCGCGCATCAGGCGCGCATCCAATTGTCGGCGACGGGTTTCTATGCGACGCCCAACATCACCTGGAACCGCGACAAGGTGAAGGGCAAGCCGTTCTTCTATTTCGCCTATGGCGCTTCCTGCTCGGAAGTGACCATCGATACGCTGACCGGCGAGATGCGGGTCGACCGCGTCGACATTCTTCATGATGTCGGGCGCTCGCTCAACCCGGCGATCGATATGGGCCAGATCGAAGGCGGCTTCGTCCAGGGCATGGGCTGGCTCACCACCGAGGAGCTGGTCTTCGACAGGCAAGGCCGTTTGCGCACCCATGCGCCCTCGACCTATAAGATCCCGTGTGCCTCCGACGTGCCGGCGGATTTCCGCGTGAAGCTGTTCGCCTCGCCCGGCAACCCGGCCAATACAATCTACCGCTCGAAGGCGGTGGGCGAGCCGCCCTTGATGCTGGCGCTGTCGGTGTTTTCGGCGATCACCGATGCGATCGCCGCACTCAAGCCCGGAACGGCGCCGCCTCTGGAGGCGCCGGCGACACCGGAGGCGATTTTGAAGGCGGTAAAGGCGATGTCCGCATGAAGGTCTGGGCTCACATAGCGAAATCGCTCGAAGCTGGTGAGCCCTGCGCCATGGTGTCGGTCTATCGTGTCGAGGGTTCCGCCCCGCGCGAGGAGGGCGCCCGGCTCATCCTGACGCCGCGCGGTTTCCACGGCACGATCGGCGGCGGCGCGCTCGAATGGCGGGCCTTGGCTGAAGCGCAGAAGTTGATGAAGTCCGGCCGCGCGATGTCGGTGAGCCGTCATGCGCTGGGGCCGGAGCTCGGCCAATGCTGCGGTGGCCGGGTGGAATTGCTGACCGAAGTTTTCGATAGATCGGCGCTCGCCCAGATCAGGGAACTCGCGGCGGCGGAAGCGGCAGGAGCGTTCAAGACCGCCGGCCGGCTGGAAAAGGATCATGTCGAGAGAAGCATAGAGCCTCAGAACTCCTCCTCATTCCCCTTCTCCCGCCTGCGGGAGAAGGTGCCCGATAGGGCGGATGAGGGTGTTGGTTCAGCTTGCGACGGCTCTTCAAGAGAACAAGATCGCGAAGCTTCGACACTTCCCACGCCTGCGTTCTCTACAGAAGCTGAGAGAGCACCCTCATCCGGCCTTCGGCCACCTTCTCCCGCCTGCGGGAGAAGGGGAAACCAGGAGAGAGCGTCCGAAAGCAGAACCTTGATCGAATCCTTCGGCGAAACACAGCGGCCACTATATCTTTATGGCGCGGGCCATGTCGGCCGCGCGCTGGTCCTGGCGCTGGCGCCCTTACCTTTCGCGATCCGCTGGATCGACCCGCGGCCCGATTCGTTCCCTGCCGCTCTGCCGGCCAATGTCACCCCGGTCGAGGCGCGTGATCCCTTGGCCGAGCTCGACGCGGCGCCCCGGGATACTTTCCTCCTGGTCATGACCCACAGTCACGCGCTGGATCTCGCGATCGTCGACAAGGCGCTGCGGGACGATCGCTTTCCCTATGTCGGGCTCATCGGCAGCGCCAGCAAAAGGGCGCGTTTCCTGAGCCGCTTGCGCCAGGCGGGTGTCCCCGATGCGGGTTTTGCCGCCTTCAAATGCCCGATCGGTGTCGCCGGCATCACCTCCAAGGAACCCGCGATCATCGCCGCCGCCACCGTGGCCGAGCTTCTGGAACGGGATGAGATGTTGAGAACCGGGCGAATTCCTGGCTTTCAGGCCCGAACACCCTCTAGAATGGCTGCAAAAAAGGGCCAGGGCGGGTGACGGATAACGGCGGCAAGAACCATCTTCTTGAGGCGCTTCACATTGTGAAGACCTTCGGGTCCTTGCGCGCCAATGATGATGTTTCGC
This sequence comes from Rhizobiales bacterium Y(2018), assembly GCA_005502925.1. GTDB lineage: Bacteria > Pseudomonadota > Alphaproteobacteria > Rhizobiales > Aestuariivirgaceae > Taklimakanibacter. Next base: position 159,536 of record SCPD01000013.1, read on the forward strand.
TTTTCGTGCGCCCGAGCGAGATCCACGCGTTGCTGGGCGAGAACGGCGCCGGCAAGTCGACCCTGGTCAAGATCATCTATGGCGCGCTGCAGCCGACCGCCGGCGAATTGCGTTGGCACGGTGCGCCGGTCACCATCGCGTCGCCCGCCGCCGCCCGCAAGCTCGGCATCGGCATGGTGTTCCAGCATTTCTCGCTGTTCGAGGCGCTGAGCGTCGCCGAGAATATCGCGCTGGCGCTGCCGGGCGCCTTCGACATCGCCGCGCTGTCGCAGAAGATCTCACGCATCTCCAAGGAATATGGCCTGCCGCTCGAGCCTTCCGCCATTGTCGGGGATCTCTCCGTCGGCGAGCGCCAGCGCATCGAGATCATCCGCTGCCTGTTGCAGGAGCCCAAGCTCCTGATCATGGACGAGCCGACCGCGGTCCTGACCCCGCAGGAGGCCGACCAGCTTTTCCTGGTTCTCGAAAGACTGGCCAAGGAAAGCTGCTCCATTCTCTACATCTCGCATCGCCTCGAAGAGGTGAAGCGCCTGTGCCAGTCGGCCACCATCCTGCGCCAGGGCAAGGTCGTCGCCTGTGTCGATCCGCGCCAGGAGACGGCGGCGTCGCTCGCCCGCCTCATGGTCGGCGGCGACATCCATGTCGTGCGCGCCAAGGCCAAGCCGCAATCGGGCAAGCCGCGCCTCGTCCTCGACAAGGTCGCGCTGAAGCAGGACGGTCCCTTCGGCGTCAGCCTGCGCGACATCTCGCTTGCCGTCGCGGGCGGCGAGGTGGTGGCGATCGCCGGTGTCGCCGGCAACGGCCAGTCGGAGCTGTTCGACGCGATTTCGGGCGAGAAGCTTCTGGCGCGTGAGGAGGCGCTTGTCATCGACGGCAAGCCTTGCGGCCGCCGCGGCATCACCGAGCGCCGCAAGATGGGCGCCGCTTTCGTTCCGGAGGAACGTTTGGGCCACGGCGCCGTGCCGGCCTTTCGTTTGTCCGAGAATGTGATCCTGACCCGCTACGCCTCCGACAAGAATCTCACCAAGTCGGGCACCATCGGGCGCGACGCCGCACTCGGCGTGAGCGAGCGCGTCATCAAATCCTTCGATGTGCGCAAGGGCAAGCCCGACCCGGAAGCGCGCGCTCTGTCGGGCGGAAACTTGCAGAAATTCGTGGTCGGCCGTGAGCTCGACCGCAACCCGGCGGTGCTCGTCGTCAACCAGCCGACCTGGGGCGTCGATGCGGGCGCCGCCGCCACCATCCGCCAGGCGCTGGTCGATCTGGCGCGCGCCGGCGCTGCGGTCCTCGTCATCAGCCAGGATCTCGACGAGATCTTCGAGATCGCCGATCGCATCGCCGTCATATCGCGCGGCCAGCTGTCGGAAGCCTATCCCGCTTCCGATCTCACGGCAGAGAAGATCGGCCTCCTGATGGCGGGCGAGCATGAGGTGAGGGAGGAACGCCATGCCGCTCGTGCTTGAGAAACGCGCCGAGCGCTCCACCCGCATGGCGCTCCTGTCGCCGGTCATCGCCATCGCGCTGACGCTGATCACGGGTGCTGTGCTTTTCGCCATCCGCGGCATCGAGCCCTTGCATGGGCTTTATGTCTATTTCGTCGAGCCCTTGACCCAGATGTGGTCGGTCGAGCAGCTGATCGTGAAGGCGACGCCCTTGGTGCTGATCGGCGTCGGCCTCGCCGTCTGCTACACCGCCAATGTGTGGAACATCGGCGCCGAGGGCCAGTTCACCATGGGCGCCATATTGGGCGGCATGATCCCGGTGCTGTTCCCGGCCTGGCAGTCGCCATTGACGCTCATCACCATGCTGCTCTTCGGCATATTGGGCGGCATGGCCTGGGCGGCGATCCCGGCGCTCCTCAAGACGCGTTTCAACGCCAATGAGATCCTGACCTCGCTGATGCTGGTCTATGTGGCGCAGTTGCTGCTCGACTGGCTGGTGCGCGGCCCCTGGCGCGACCCGCAGGGCTTCAACTTCCCCAAGACGATCACCTTTGACGGCTGGCAGTTGTTGCCGATGCTGTCGGGCTCCATCCATCTCGGCGTGTTGTTCGCGCTCGCCGCCGCCCTCGTTCTCGCTTTCGTGATGGCGCGCATGCTGAAGGGCTTCGAGATCCGCGTCAGCGGCAATGCGCCGCGCGCCGGACGTTTCGCCGGCTTCTCGCGCCCGCGCACGATCATGTTCTGCTTCCTGCTGTCGGGTGGTCTCGCCGGTCTTGCCGGCATCACCGAAGTGGCGAGCGTGGTGGCGCAATTGCAGCCGCAGATCTCGCCGGGTTATGGCTTCACCGCCATCATCGTCGCGTTCTTGGGCCGGCTCAATCCGATCGGCGCGATCTTCGCCGGCCTGATGCTGGCGCTGAGCTATCTGGGCGGTGAGGCGGCGCAGGTGACGCTCGGCCTGTCGGATCGTATCGCCAAGGTATTCCAGGGCATCTTGCTGTTCTACATCCTCGCCTGCGACACGCTCATCCTCTATCGCTTCCGCTGGCTGAAGACGCAAGTCTCAGCTGCGGTCCAGCCGGCGGAGTGAAGGATATGGATGCCACCACCGCCGTCTTTCTTACCATCGTCACCGCCGCGACACCCTTGCTGCTGGCGGCACTCGGCGAGTTGGTGACCGAGCGCTCTGGCGTTCTCAATCTCGGCGTCGAGGGCATGATGGTGATGGGGGCGGTCGCGGGCTTCGGCGCCGGCTTCCTCTCCGGCAATCCCTATATCGGCATTTTCGCGGCGATCCTCGCCGGCATGGCGATGGCGCTGCTCTTCGGCCTCCTCACCTTGACGCTGGTGACCAACCAGGTGGCGACGGGGCTGTCGCTGACACTGCTCGGCCTCGGCCTGTCGGGTCTTCTGGGCGAGTCCTTCGTGGGCGAGCCCGGCGTACGGCTCCCCAAATGGCTGGGCATCGACATATTGATCCCGGTCTCCTTCATCCTGGTGGCTGCCGTATCCTATGTGCTGTTCCGCACCAAGATCGGTCTCGTCATCCGTGCCGTCGGCGACAGCCACGCTTCAGCGCATGCGCTGGGCTATCGCGTCACCTTGGTGCGTTATGCCTGCGTGCTGTTCGGCGGCGCCTGCTCGGGCCTGGCCGGCGGCTATCTCTCGCTCGCTTATACGCCGCAATGGGTGGAGAACATGACGGCAGGTCGCGGCTGGATCGCGCTGGCGCTGGTCGTCTTCTCGTCCTGGCTGCCCTGGCGCTTGGTGGTGGGCGCCTATCTCTTCGGCGCCATTTCCATTCTGGCTTACACGGTGCAGACCTTCGCGCTCGGTATCCCGTCGCAGCTCTTGCTGAGCCTGCCTTATATTGCCACCATATTGGCCCTCGTCCTGATTTCGGCGAGCCGGCGGCTGACGCGCAGCAATGCGCCGGCCTGTCTCGGGCAGCCATTCGTGCCTGATCGATGAACCGCAAATGCTACAGGTAGTAAGGAGAACCACATGAAGAAACTGATGATGAGTGCCGCGGTTTTGGCCGTGGCGCTGGGCATGTCGGCGGCCTCCGCCTCGGCCCAGGAGAAGCTCAAGGCCTGCTGGCTCTATGTCGGCGCCATCGGCGATTTCGGCTGGACCTATCAGCACAATCAGGGCCGCCTCGCGGTCGAGAAGGAGCTCGGCGACAAGGTGCAGACGGTGTTCGTCGAAAACGTGCCAGAAGCGGATTCCGAGCGCGCCATCGAACGCTTGGCGCGCGACGGCTGCGCCATCGTCTTCACCACCTCTTTCGGCTTCATGGAGCCGACGCTGAAAGTGGCGAAGAAATTTCCCGACGTGAAATTCGAACATGCGACCGGTTTCAAGACCGCGCCGAATGTCACCACCTACAATGCCAAGTTCCATGAAGGCCGTTATGTGATCGGCCAGATCGCCGCCAAGATGTCGAAGTCGGGCGTCGCGGGTTATATCGTCTCGGTGCCGATCCCCGAAGTCATCTCCGGCATCAACGCCTTCATGCTGGGCGCCCAGACGGTCAATCCCGATTTCAAGGTGAAGATCGTCTGGATCAACTCCTGGTATGACCCGGGCAAGGAAGCCGACGCCGCCAAGGTGCTGTTCAGCCAGGGTGCCGACATCATCGTGCAGCACACCGACTCGACGGCGCCGCTGCAGGTCGCCGAGGAGCAGGGCAAGCACGGCTTCGGCCAGGCGTCCGACATGATCAAATTCGCCCCCAAGGCGCAATATACGGCGATCGTCGATGACTGGGCGCCCTATTATGTCCGCCGCGTCAAGGACGTGCTGGGCGGCACCTGGAAGTCGCAGTCCTCCTGGGACGGCATGGCCGAAGGCACGGTCCATATGGCGCCCTTCACCAACCTGCCGGACGACGTCGTGAAAGCGGCCACCGAAGCCATGGATGCGATCAAGAGCGGCAAGCTCCATCCCTTCACCGGCCCGATCACCAAGCAGGACGGCTCGACCATCGGCGAAGCCGGCAAGCCGCTCGGCGACGGCGACATTCTCGGGATGAACTGGTTCGTCAAAGGCGTAGACGACAAGCTGCCACAGTAAGCTTGCTTAGTCTGTAACAACAATTCCCCCTCTCCCGCCCTGCGGGAGAGGGTGGCCGAAGGCCGGGTGAGGGTGTGGCTCAACTGCTTGGTACCAGGTTTGATGTTCCGAAGGCGCATACCGCGCCGGCCCGACTGCAATCGAATTCAATCAACTTTGACTATCGCTCGGATGAACCGACACCCTCATCCGCCCTTCGGGCACCTTCTCCCGCAAGCGGGAGAAGGGGGAAGTCCGGCTGAGAACACTCCATGCTCGATCCTTTCATCGCCGACTGGCTCAATCTGCTGCTGCGCTGGGCGCATATGATCGCCGGCATTGCGTGGATCGGCACATCCTTCTATTTCGTGGCGCTTGATTTTTCGCTGAAGCGCCGCGCTGGATTGCCCGCCGGCGTCTATGGCGAGGCCTGGGAAGTGCATGGCGGCGGCTTCTATCATGTGCAGAAATATTCGGTGGCGCCCGCCGACATGCCGCCCGACCTCATCTGGTTCAAATGGGAGGCCTATCTCACCTGGGTGACCGGCTTCCTGCTGCTCATCGTCCAGTTCTACTTCAATGCCACGACCTTCCTGATCGATCCTTCGGTTTTGGTCCTGACGCCCTGGCAGGCGATCGCGATCTCAACTGTGAGCCTCGCCGCCGGCTGGTTCATCTATGATGGTCTCTGCCGATCGCCGCTCGTGCATCGCCCCGGCCTTCTGGCGCTCGCCGTCTTCGCGCTGATCCTCATCGCCGCTTACGGCTTCACGCATGTCTTTTCGGGACGCGGCGCGCTGATCCATATCGGCGCCTTCATCGGCACCATGATGGCGGCCAATGTCTTCGCCGTGATCATTCCCAATCAGAAGAAGATCACCGCGGCGCTGTTGCGCGGCGAGGCGCCCGATCCGAAATTCGGCATCACCGGCAAGCAGCGCTCGCTGCACAACACCTATCTGACCTTGCCGGTTTTGCTGATGATGATCAGCAACCACTATCCGATGATCACCAATCACCCGCAGGCCTGGCTGCTGGTCGGGCTGATCGTCATCGGCGGCGCGTCCTTGCGCCATTTCCTGGTGCGCCATGAAGTGGGCGACGACATCGCGGAAATCGCCTGGACCTTGCCCGTCATCTTCGGCGCGCTCGCCGCCGCTTTGTGGCTTACCGAGCCGAAAGTGAGGATCGGCGAAGGCCTCGTCGTCTCCGACCAGGAGGTCCAGGCCATCACGGTCAAGCACTGCACCATGTGCCATGCGGTGAAGCCCACCCATGCGGGCTTCAAGGAGGCGCCCAAGGGCGTGGCACTCGAGACGCTCGACGAATTGCGCCGTTATGCCACGCAGATCGAGGCCCAGGCGGTGCGCAACAAATCCATGCCGATTGGCAACGAGACCGGCATGACCGATGAGGACCGCGCCAAATTGGGCGCCTGGATATCCGCGCAATGACCGCGCTCGACGATATCAACATCATGCCGCTCTACGCGTTCTTAGGGGCTTTCGGCGACGTGGCCGAGCATTCGCCCTGGGTGGCGGAAGGCGCCTGGGAGAGGCGCCCCTTCGCCACGCGTGACGATGTCGTCACCGCTTTCGCGGCGGTGATGCGCGCCGCTCCCCAAGCGGCGCAACGGGCTCTCATCCGCGCCCATCCCGATCTCGCGACCAAAGCGAAGCTCACCCAGGATTCGTCCAGCGAGCAGGCAGGTGTCGGGCTCGACCGGCTGACACCGGACGAATTCGCCCGCTTCACCAGGCTCAACGACGCCTACAAAGCGCGCTTCGGCTTCCCTTTCATCTTCGCCGTGAAGGGCGCGACCAAGGGTCAGATTCTCCAGGCCTTCGAAGAGCGCCTTGGCAACAGCGCTGAAGTGGAATTCGAGACCGCTCTGACACAGATTGCCCGTATCTTCCGCTTCCGCCTCGAAGACAGGATATCGGCATGACCCGCATCATCACCGGCGCGGTGCTGACCTTCGGCGCGACCGCCGCCGATTACCTGCATGAGCCGCAAGGCGCCGTGGTGATCGGGGATGACGGGCACATTCTGTGGCGCGGCGCCCGCGCGGCGCTGCCGGACGCCTGGCGCGCGGCACCGGTCGACGATTATGGCGGCTGCCTGATCCTGCCCGGCTTCATCGACGCCCATATTCACTTCCCGCAATATCGCATGCTGGCCGCGCCGGGTAAGGATCTGCTCGACTGGCTCAACCGCTTCACCTTCCCGGAGGAATCGCGTTACGGCGATGCGGCTTACGCTGCGGCGGCGGCCGAAAAATTCCTCGACCGTCTCGTCACCAACGGCACCACCTCGGCGATGGTCTTCTCCTCGGTGCATAAATCCTGTGCCGAGGCGCTGTTCGCTGCCGCCGAAAAGCGACGCATGGCGGTGATGACCGGCAAGACCATGATGGACCGCGATGTGCCGCAGGCGGTGCGCGACACGCCGGAGGAGGGGGCTCGCGACAGCGAGGCGCTTTACCAGAAATGGCACCGCCGCGATCGTCTGCGTTATGTCGTCTCGCCGCGTTTCGCCGTGACCTCCTCGGAAGCGCAATTGCGTATCTCAGGAGAGCTGATGCAGTCGCTGACCGATGCGCTCATGCAGACGCATCTCTCCGAGAGTATCGGCGAAGTCGCGCGGATCCGTGCGCTCTATCCCAACGACAAGGACTATACCGACGTCTATGACCGTTTCGGCCTGTTGAGCGACCGCAGCCTCTTCGCCCATGGCGTCCATCTCTCCGAGCGTGAATGTGCACGTTTGTCGGAGACGGGTTCGATCGTCGCCCATTGCCCGACCTCGAACATGTTCTTAGGCTCAGGCCTGATGAGCATGGGCCATCTCGGCAAACCGGAACGCCCGGTCAGGCTGGCGCTCGGCACGGATGTCGGCGGCGGCACCAGCTATTCGATGCTCGCCACCTTGGGTGCCGCCTATAAGGTACAGATGCTGTCGGGCTACCGTCCGACCGCCTTCGAGCTGTTCCACCTGGCGACGCGCGGCAATGCGGAGAGGCTGCGTCTCGCCGATGAGGTGGGATCGCTCGATGAAGGCAAATGGGCGGATATGGTGGTGATCGATCCCCAGGCGACAGATGTCCTGGCGAGCCGCCAGGAGCTTTCGCAGTCGCTCGAGGATATGCTGTTTGCCTTGGCGATCCTGGGCGATGACCGCGCCATCCGCGCGACCTATATCGCCGGGCGCAGGATTCATGAAAGAAGTGAGTGACATGACCAATCTCTATCCCCGCGACATGAAAGGTTATGGCCGCGCCATTCCCGATCCGAAATGGCCGGGCGGCGCCAATGTGGCCGTGCAGTTCGTGCTCAATTATGAAGAGGGCGGCGAGAATTGTGTTCTCCATGGCGATGCCGCATCGGAAGCCTTCCTCTCCGAGATCGTCGGCGCCCAGGCCTGGCCGGGCCAGCGCCATTGGAACATGGAATCGATCTATGAATATGGCGCGCGCGCCGGCTTCTGGCGGCTGTGGCGCATGTTCACTGGCCGGAAAATTCCGCTCACCATCTATGGCGTCGCGACGGCGCTGCAGCGTTCGCCCGAGCAGACCCAGGCGATGCAGGAGGCCGATTGGGAGATCGCCAGCCACGGCCTCAAATGGATCGAATACAAGGATTACGCAGAAGCCGACGAACGCACCCATCTGATGGAGGCGATCCGCATCCACAAGGAAGTCACCGGCGAGCGCCCGCTCGGCTGGTATACCGGGCGCTGCTCGGTCAATACGACGCGGCTGGTGATGGAGGAGGGCGGCTTCCTCTATTCCTCCGATGCCTACGCCGATGACCTGCCCTATTGGGTCGAGCGGCCGCAGGGTGGCCAGCATCTCATCATTCCCTATACGCTCGATGCCAATGATATGCGCTTCGCCACATCGCAGGGTTTCAACAGCGGCGACCAGTTCTATTCCTATCTGAAGGACAGCTTCGATTGTCTCTATGAAGAGGGCCGCCGCGGCTCGCCGAAGATGATGTCGGTGGGCCTGCATTGCCGCCTGATCGGGAGGCCGGGGCGCGCGCTGGCACTCGAGCGTTTCCTCGATTACGTGCAAACCCATGACAAAGTCTGGGTGCCGCGCCGCATCGATATTGCGCGCCACTGGCACGAGCAGTTTCCACCCTCATGACCGGCGCTTGAATGGCCAGGCTCGCCCGCATCGTCATCCCGGATGTGCCGCATCACGTGGTGCAGCGGGCGCGGCCGGGCCTGAAGCTCTTCAGCGACGACGGCGACTATGCCGAATATGGCGACATGCTCACGCGCAATCTCAGAGGCGCCAGGCTCGTCTCGGCCTGCCTGATGCCGGATCACGTGCATCTGATCGCCATTCCCTCGACCAGCTATGCGCTCGCCCGCATGCTGGGCGAGACGCGCCGGCTCTATGCCCGCTACAAGGGGCTGGGCGCGCAAGGCCTGTGGCGCGGACGTTATCTCTCCTGCCCGCTCGATGCGGCGCATGCCAGGGCGGCGCTCGCTTATCTGAGCTTCAATCCGGTGCGCGCCGGGCTGGTGGGGGCGCCATCGGAATGGAAGTGGTTTTTAGGCGACCGGGATTTCGACGCCCCCGCCGATGACCGGCAGATGCAGGTGATCCGCGCCGCGACGCGCACCGGCCGCCCCGCCGGCGATGCCGACTTCTATGCGAGGGTCGAATATGAGCTCGGCCGCTCGCTCACGCCCAAGAAACGCGGCCGTAAGGCGCGCTGGTGATCAGAGCTTGAGAATTGCCGCCTCCGGCAGCGTCACTTCCTCGAGATTATTGCCCGGTCCCTTGCGGTCAACGACCAGGAAGTCGCTGTCGGCATCGAGGATGAGCAGCGGGAAGTGCCAGGCATTGCGGGCATAGTTGATGCCCTGCCGGCCGGTGGCGCGGAAGGCGCGGAGCGTCTTGGCGCTGGGCGGCACATCGGCTTCCGCAACGACAATGAGCCAGTCGCGATTCTGGAGGGGATAGAAGGCCTGGCTGCCGAGCGGGTGGCGCTCGACGAAGGTGATCGCGAACGGAAAAGCGCGCGGCTGGCTGCGGAACAAGCTGACGATGGTTTCACCGCCTTCCGTACCGGTATCGATTCGCGCCAGATCGTGGAAGCGTTCGGTGAAGCCCTGATTGATCGGATAGTGATGCGCATCCGCCATCTCGATGACATCGCCGAAGGACGCGAAGGCAGAACGGGTGAGGGGTTCTATTTTGAGACTCGTCATGGTCGCACGTTAACCTCTAACGCTGGGAAAGCAAATCGGGTTCTCGCAAGGACAGAACGTTCATAAACTGTGGCCGACATGCAACGAACATCGCCACGGCAATTGAAATTCGCGCTGCCCGAAATTTCGGCATATGCCTGGTCACTATCAGCAAGTGCTTGAAAGAATTGAGAGCGACTGTCGATGTGGTCAGAATGTGACGAGGTGACGTTACGCGTGCCACGAAATTGTCGTTAGTCCTCGCACAGTTGTGATGATATCAAATTAGGTGGGTTGGGGAACCGATGGGCGCCCTGAGGGACGGGCGGCGCTGTGGATTCATCGTTCACCAATCGAGGGGAAGACTAAAGTAATGCGTCCAAAAAATTCCGTGGTCCTGTCGGCCATGCTCACCGTTGCGTTGACCGGCTGTTCGGCGTTGCCGAGTGAAGGCCCACAAAGCAAGCAGATCGAGAAAGCCTATCTCGAGAAGAACACCGCCGGTTTCTCCCTGGTCAATGTCAGCCGTCCCGTCGCCGAATATCTGTCGCGTCATGGTGGCCAGAGCTTCGGCGACCGTTTCGGCAAGGGCAAGCCGATGCGTGCCGAGACGATTGGCCCCGGCGACGTCTTGTCTGTCACCATCTGGGAGGCGGATCAGACCGGCGTCTTCGCCAGCACCAACACCGCCGATCGCGGCTCCATTCCCGACATCGAAGTGAGCAGCAGGGGCACGATCACCATCCCCTATGCCGGCACCATCAAGGCGGCCGGCCGCACGCCGCAGAGCTTAGGCGCGGCCATCACCAAGGCGCTCGAAGCCAAGGCGGTCGAGCCGCAGGTGCATGTCGCGCGCAAGGAGAAGGTCGCGTCCGTCGTCACCGTGACGGGTGGCGTCGGCAAGGCCGGCCTTTATCCCTTGAGCCTGCGCGGTGATTCACTGCTCGACGTCATCGCCGGCTCCGGCGGCTCGTCCTATCCACCCTATGAGACGGTGGTGAACATAACGCGGCGCGGCGAGATCGCGACCTCTTATCTCGATCACGTCATCGAGACGCCGGCCGACAATATCTATATGCGTCCGGGCGATCAGATCAGCATCGAACGCAAGCCCAGAACCTATACGGCTTTCGGCGCCGTCGAGCGCAAGGGCAATCTCGAATTCGGCGCCGGCAATCTCAATCTGCTCGAAGCGGTCGGCAAGGCCTCGGGTCTCTCCGATATCCGTGCCGATGCTTCGGGCGTGTTCCTGTTCCGCTTCGAGAAGCGCTCGGTGGCGGAACGCTTCGCCAGCGAGCCGGTGACGGCGTCGGGTGGCCAGGTGCCGGTGATCTACCGGCTCAATCTCAAGGACCCGAACCAGTATTTCTTCGCCCAGTCGATCGCCATGCAGGACCGCGACGTGATCTATGTGGCCGACGCCTCGACCGTGTCGCTGCAGAAGTTCTTAGGCCTTCTGGGCGCGGCGATATCACCGCCAGGAGCGGCGGTGCGCACGGTGACGACCGTGAATGCATTGTGATCAGGACCTGACCTTGAGAAGGGTGCTGAACGTCGGATAGAGATGCGGATTGCTCACCAGGACTTCGTTGCCCTCGGTGAGCCCGTCCCCGCTCAGAAAGTCACTCACGCGTCCGCCGGCTTCCTTGACGATGCAGAGGCCGGCGGCGACGTCCCAGGCATTGATATGGGATTCCCAATAGCCCTCGAGCCGGCCGTCGGCGGTGAAGGCGAGGCCAAGCGCGCCTGAGCCGAGGCGGCTATATTCGCAATGGGCTTCGAGCAGCACCTTGACCGCATCGGCATGCGGCGCCGGCGGGCGGCGATAGCTGTAGCCGATGCCGAGCCGCGACTCTTCCAGCGACTTCGCCTGGCTGACTTCGATTTTCCGGCCGTTGAGCGTGGCGCCCATGCCGCGCCGCGCCGCATAGAGCTCTTCCGTCACCGGATTATAGATCACCCCGATCACGAATTCGCCGTTGCAGAGAAGGCCGAGCGATACGCACCAGAGCGGAATGCCGCGCAGAAAATTGGCGGTGCCGTCGATCGGGTCGATGATCCAGACCGCCTTGGCCGGGGTATTCTTGGCGCCGCGCTCTTCGCCCACGAAGCCGTCTTCCGGAAAGAGCCGCTGCAGCGTGCCGACGATCCTGTCCTCGCAGGCGCGATCGGCCTCGCTCACCAGATCCTGCGTGCCTTTGCGCTCGATATCGAGCTCCGAGCGCCGGTGATAGGCCTCCGCCGCCAGCCGCCCCGCATCGCGCGCCACGCTTTGCGCTGCCCAAAACCTGATCTCGATCTCACTCGCGTCCACAGGACCTCCTGATTTTTTGACTAGCCAAGGCTTTCCCCTTGGTCCAAGCTTGTCACACAACTGTCATAATTCATCAAAGGCAGCCGGCTCCAGGAAGTGGAGCAAACGGCAACTGGGGAGGAATGTATGAAGTTATCAGCCAGAAGTCTTGTCGCGTCTATTGCCGCGTTCGCCGCCTTGGCCTTGTCCACGGGTGCCCGCGCCGAGGGCAATCTCACCGTCTATTGCTCGGTCCAGGAGGAATGGTGCCAGCTGATGGTGAACGAGTTCCAGAAGGCCACCGGCATTACCGTCGCCATGACCCGCAAGAGCTCGGGCGAAACCTTCGCGCAGGTGAAGGCGGAAGCGGCGAATCCCAAGGGCGACATCTGGTGGGGCGGCACCGGCGACCCGCATCTCCAGGCGGCCGAGGAAGGGCTCACCGAGGAATATGATTCACCCAAGCTGGCGGAGCTTCACGACTGGGCCGTCAAGCAGCACGTGACGGCGAAAAAACGCACGGTCGGCATTTATCTCGGCGCCCTGGGCTATGGCTACAATACCGAGCTCCTCGAGCAGAAGAAGCTCGAAGCGCCCAAATGCTGGGCCGATCTGATCAAGCCGGAATTCAAGGGCGAGGTGCAGGTCGCCAATCCCAATTCCTCCGGCACGGCCTATACGTTCATCGCCACTTTGGTGCAGATCATGGGCGAGGAGGAGGCTTTCAAATATCTGAAGGCGCTGGCCGAAAACATCAATCAATATACGAAATCGGGCGCCGCCCCGGCGCAGGCCGCGGCGCGCGGCGAGACCTTGATCGGCATCGCCTTCCAGCACGACGTCGTGACGCCGAGCATCACCTCCAACGCGCCGATCAAGAACGTGTCGCCTTGCGAGGGAACCGGCTTCGAGATTGGCTCGATGAGCATCATCAAGGGCGCGCCCAATATCGAGAACGCCAAGAAATGGTATGACTGGGCGCTGACACCCGACGCGCAGAAGCTCGGCGCGCAGGCCAATTCCTATCAGAACCCGTCCAACAAGGCGGCGCCGATCCCCGAGCAGGCGCCCAAAATGGCCGACATCAAGCTGATCGATTATGACTTCGCCAAATTCGGTTCATCGGCGGAGCGCAAGCGCCTGCTGAGCCGCTGGGACAAGGAAATCGGCGCGAAATAGCTGACAGGGAGGGCCGGCGGAACTGACCGCCGGCCCTCCCGCGCTCGCCATGCCCGCGCTCACCCGGCAATCGCGTTTCATCCTGCAGATCGTCATCGTCGCCGCTCTCGGCTTCGTGGCGCTGCCCTGGTACGGCATCGCCAATGGCTTCTGGTCCTTCACCTGGCTTGGCGCGCCGACCGAAGCGGCCAATGCGTCGGGCATTCTCCAGGCGCTGCTGCACGGGCGCATCTGGCTCTGGCCGCTGCCGCTTCTGTTGATCATCGCCTTGATCGACGTCTGGCGCGGCCCGCACGCGCGCGTCATCGCCTGGTGTGGCGGATTGGGGCTCGCTTATCTGCTGCTTCAGGGTTTCGCGATCGGCCTCAAGGGCTGGAATATCGCCGCATTCGAAGGTCTGTTCGGACCAGTGGCGCCGCAAATGGGGCTCGGCGGTGGCGCTTTCATCGTCGGCAGCGCCTTCCTCCTTTTGCTGTCGGCCGGCCTGGCGCTCAAGGGCTTCATGCGTGGCGATGTCTTCCTCGTCTCCTCCATCGCCGCCGTCGTCGCTTCGATCGGGCTCTTCGTATTTTATCCGGTGGCGCTGATCCTCATCGAAGCGGCGCGCGACGCCGACGGCGCCTATGGCGTGGGCGCTCTCATCGGGCGGCTTCTCAATCCGGATATCTGGGCCGTCACCTGGAACAGCCTGCTCCTCGCCATCGTGGTCGGGCTGCTCACGACCTTGCTCGGCCTGGGCTTTGCGCTTCTCCACAAGCGCACCCAGTTCCGCGCCAAAGGGCTGCTCCGGCTGCTCGCGATATTGCCCATCATCACGCCGCCCTTCGTGATTGGCCTCGGCATCATCCTGCTCTTCGGGCGCAATGGCATCGCCACCTGGATGATGAGCGAATTCCTCGGCATTCCGCCGAGCCGCTGGATCTACGGGTTCTTCGGCCTCGTCCTGGTGCAGACACTGGCCTTCACGCCGATCGCCTATCTGGTGCTGATTGGCGTAGTCGATGGCATCAGCCCGTCGATGGAAGAGGCGGCGCGTACTTTGCGGGCGGACCGTTGGCGTACCTTCAAGACCGTGACCTGGCCCTTGATGCGGCCCGGCATCGCCAATGCGTTCCTCATCGGCTTTGTCGAAAGCCTCGCCGATTTCGGCAATCCGCTGGTGCTTGGCGGCAATTTCGACGTGCTCTCGACCGACATCTTCTTCGCCATCGTCGGGTCCCAGAACGATCCGGGCCATGCCTCGGCGCTGTCGATAGCGCTTCTGTTCCTCACTCTGTCCGCCTTCGTCCTGCAGCGGCAATGGATCGGCAAGAAGGTCTATACGACGATTTCCGGCAAGGGCGATTCCGGCCTGCCGGCGCCTCTGCCCGATGGCGTGAGACGGCTCGTCTATTGGACGACGGTGCCCTGGCTCGCTTTCACGATCCTGCTTTACGGCATCATCCTAGTCGGCGGCTTCGTGAAGTCGCTCGGCATCGACAACCGGCCGACGCTTCAGCATTACATCACAGCTTTCGGCATCGATTGGACCGATCACAGCATCCTGTGGAGCGGCCGCGCCTGGCCATCCTTCTTCATTACAGTTGAGCTCGCGGCCATCGCCGCCCCTATCACCGCGATCATCGGCCTTCTTACCGCTTATCTCCTCAACCGTCAGCGCTTCATCGGCCAGTCGGCATTCGAATTCATCACCATGCTGAGCTTCGCCATTCCGGGCACCGTGATCGGCGTGAGCTATATCCTCGCCTTCAATGTGCCGCCGATCGAATTGACCGGCACCGGCCTGATCCTCATCATCTGCTTCGTCTTCCGCAACATGCCGGTGTCGATCCGCGCCGGCCTCGCCACCATGGCGCAGATCGACAAGAGTCTCGATGAATGCTCCCTGATGCTGCGCCATGGCAGCTTCGCCACCATAAGGCGCGTCGTGCTGCCCTTGCTCAGACCCGCCATCGTCGCGTCGCTGGTCTATGCTTTCGTGCGCGCCATCACCTCGGTGAGCGCCGTCATCTTCCTGGTCAGTGCGCAATATAACCTCGCCACCGCCTATATTGTCGGGCGGGTCGAGGTCTCGGACTTTGGTGTCGCCATCGCCTATAGCTCGGTGCTCATCGTCTTCATGCTGCTGGTGATCGGGGTGATCCAATTGGGCGTGGGTGAGAGCCGCCGCGCCGCGCGGCGTGCGGTGCCGGCCGCTTTGGGAATGGGAGGCGCTACGACATGAGCATCGAAGGCCGCTCGGCGGCGGTCAAACTCGAAGCCGTCACCAAGAAATTCGGCGCCGTGGCGGCGGTCGACACTGTCGATCTGCTGATCGAGCCGGGCACGCTGGTTACCTTGCTCGGGCCCTCGGGCTGCGGCAAGACCACGACCTTGCGGATGATCGCCGGGCTCGAGGCGCCGAGCTCCGGCCGCGTCGTCATCGGCGGGAAGGATGTCACGCTGCTGCCGCCCAATGAGCGCGATGTCAGCATGGTGTTCCAGTCCTACGCACTGTTCCCGCATATGACCGTGATGGAAAACGTCTCCTATGGCTTGCGCGAATCCGAGCTGTCGCGCGCCGCGCAAAAGGCCAAAGCGCGTGAAGGCCTGGCGCTGGTGGGCCTCGCCGGTTATGACGAGCGCCTGCCGTCGGAACTGTCGGGCGGCCAGCAGCAGCGCGTCGCGGTGGCGCGCGCCCTTGTTCTCGAGCCGCAGGTTTTGCTCTTCGACGAGCCTTTGTCCAATCTCGACGCGAAATTGCGGCGCAAGATGCGCGAGGATATTCGCGAGATCCAGCTCAAGCTCGGTCTCACCGCTGTTTATGTGACGCATGACCAGGAAGAGGCGCTCGCCGTCTCCGACAAGATCGTGGTGATGAACAAGGGCCGCATCGCCCAGCAAGGCACGCCTGCTGATCTCTATGAGCGCCCGGCGGACGCTTTCGTCGCGGATTTCATCGGCAGCGCCAATCTCGTGCCGGCCGAGATCGTCGCGCGCGACCAGGGGCATGTCACGGTGGCGCTGGGCCTGGCGAAGCTCGTGCTGCGCAACACCGGCATCGCCGGCGACAAGGTCTTTTTGGTCATCCGGCCGAGCGGTGTGACGCTGGACGGCGAGGCCGGCAAGACGGGAACATTGCCGGCAAAGGTGGCGCGCGCCACCTATCTGGGCTCGCATTGGGAATATACGCTCGAGGCCGCCGGCCAGCCGATCTTCGTGACCCAGCCGGTCGGCAAACGTTTCGCCGCCGGCACGCATGTCCAGATGGAGCTCGATACGAGCCAGCTGGCTTTGGTCGCGCGTCCGTAACACATAATCTTCCGTAGGGTTATGTCGCGTCGATTCAATCCAGAATGGCGTTCGTGATGCCCGCTGTGGTTGAATTAAAACGGATCATCTGATTTTTCGTTGACCCCGTATCCGGCCCGGGCCTATTCCTGAACGATCTCTGGGGCACGACTGGGCGACACTATGAAATCGAAGAACCTTTTCCGCCGTCATCTGGCTGTGACGACGATTCTCACCGTTGCGCCGTTCTTCGGTTATGGCCGCCAGGCCTATGCCGCTTGCGATCCGACGGCGCCGGGTTCTTCGACGATCCTGTGCAGCGGCGCCAATGCGGCGACCGTCACGATCATCAATGTCGACAACGCCAATGTCTCGACCGCGCCCGGCTTCGGTGTCGATGCGCCCGGAGATGGCGTCCATATCAACGGCTTTGGCCATATCCAGTTCACCGACACCAATGCCTCGACGATCAAGGGTGGAACGGGCGCCGGCATCATCGCCTATTCGCAAGGCGGTGCTGGCGGGAAGCCGGCGGCAATCACGATCTCGACCAATGGAGACGTGACCGGTGGGCGCAATGGCATCAAGGCCATGAATTATGGCGGCGGTGATATCTCGATCACCGCCGATGGTAAGGTCACGGCGACCAATGGCGATGGCATCTACGCCTATAATGCCGGCACCGACGGGCGGGTGACCGTCACCACCGGTGCGGGAAGCGAAATCACCGGCAACAATGACGGCATCGACGTCCGTGATTTCGGCGGCGGCGACACGGAGATCATCGCCAATGGCAAGGTCACCGGAACACTTGGCGATGGCATCGTCGCGCATAATACGCCCGAGGGCGGCAATCTGACCATCACCACGGGTGTGGGAAGCGAAGTCGGCGGCGGCGACCGCGGCATCGAAGCCAATAATTTCGGTCTCGGCAGCGATCTCAGTATCACAGTCGATGGCGTGGTCACCGGAAAAGATGGCGTGTTTGCCGTCAATTCGCAGTTCAGCCGGAACCTGACGATCACCGTGGGCGCGGATAGCGAGATAGAGGGAACCAGTCGCGGCATCAGAGCCGAGAACAATGGCACCGGCGATCTCCTGATCACCGTCGCCGGCCGCGTCACGGGCCAATCCAGCACCGCCGTTCGTGCGGTAAACTCTGGGAATAGCAACAATATAACGATCGTCACGGCCGTTGGGAGTGAGATCGTCGCGATGATGGACGAAGATTACAACGGGGGTAACGGGCTTTCCGCCTCGAACTATGGCCGCGGCAACCTCGACATCACGGTCAACGGCGATGTCACGAGCGAGCGTCATCATGGCATATACGCGTTCAACTATTATGGCAGCGGTGACCTCAAGATCACCGTCGGCGCCGAGAGCACGGTCAGGGCCGACTATAACGGCATCGATGCCACCAATTTCGGCACCGGCAATCTCGACATCGCCGTCGATGGCACGGTCATCTCGGAGTACGGACTCGCCGGCGTTGTCGCCCTCAACTGGAGCACAGAGGGCGGCGACTTGACCGTCGCGACCGGCGCGGGCAGCGTCATTAGCGCAAATCACCGCGGCATCATGGCCAAGGATTATGGCGCGGGTAGCCTCAACGTCTTTGTCAATGGCGAGGTCACGGGCCGCGATTCTGGCAGTGGTATCTACACCGAGAATTTTCGCGGTGGTGAAACGAATATCGTTATCGGTACCCCGGGACTGGTGCAGGGCGCCTATGCCGGGATCGAGGCGTCATCCGGCTCGGGTCAAGCGATCGCGATCACGAATTTCGGCACGGTGCGCAACATTTCCGGCGCGGCCGGGGATCTCGCCATTAAGACGATCGATGGCCGCACGACGCTCGCCAATAACGGCCGCATCATCGGCAGGGTCGTGTTCGGTACATATGACGACGTGTTCAGCAACAATGGAAGCTGGACGGTCGGCGCGGGGGATGATGAAGACGACATCACGACATTTGGCGACGGCGACGATACGCTGAACAACCGTGGCATCCTGATCACCGCCTCTGATGCGGAAAGTGACGAGACGACCACCATCGAAGCACTCGAAACCTTCAATAATGCCGGCGCGATTTCCCTCTCGGACGGCGCTGCCGGTGACAGGCTCGATATCGCTGGCGACGTGCTCTTCAACGGTATGGGCGGCAGGCTCGTGGTCGACGCCGAACTGAATGAGGTTGGCACAGCGGACAGGCTGGTCATCAACGGCACGCTCGCCGGCGTGACCAAGGTCTCCGTCAAGGCGGTTGGCGCCATGGGGACGAACAGCGAAGGCATCACCGTGGTCGAGGTCAATGGCGATTCCAGCAACGGCGACATCACGCTGGACGAAGGCTCGCGCAATATGGGCCTCTTCGCCTGGGGTATGCGGCGCAATGCCGAGGACAGCGACCTGTTCGAACTCTACAGCTCGGGCCTCGGCGCCGGCGCTTATGAATTCGCTGGCGGCTTCACCGCCGCGCAGGATGTCTGGTTCCAATCGCTGGGCACGTTGCAGCAGCGCCAGGCGGATCTGCGCGCGACGATCGCCGGAATGCAGGTGACGCCGGTCGCCGATTTCAGCGAGCCGGTGGCGCCGACCGTGGCGGGACGTGCAATGCCGGGCTTCTGGTTCAAGGCGCTCGGCGCCTATCTCGAACGCGATGCCGAGGAGAATGGGGTCACGCTCGACCGCCGCCAGACGATCATTGGCGGCCTCGCCGGTCTCGATGTCGGCATGGACCTCGAAGGTCCGGGCGAGACGGCGCTGTTTGGCATTTTCGGCGGTTATCTGACCTCCGATCTCAAATTCAAGTCGACGAACAGCAAATGGGGTTATGAAGGCCCGAGCATCGGCGCCTATGCGACCTATCTGAACCAGGCCTTCTATGCCGATCTAACGGTGAAGGCGGATTTCCTGTCGATCGACATCGACGCCGATGATCTGGCGCCAAGCACCGGCGAGGCCGATACCAAGGGCTTCAATCTCGGCGGCCAGATCGATGCCGGCTACAAGATCGGCCTCGATCATGGCCTCTTCGTCGAGCCGCAAGCCTCGCTGACGGTTCTTCACACCGAGATCGACGATATCGACGACATATTGGGCGGCGCGGTCGAATTCGACGATGAGACGAGCGTCAGAGGCCGGCTCGGCGCGCGCCTTGGCTATGAATTCACCGACAGCGCTGCGTTGGTCTATTCGTCCGACATGACCGCGAGCGTCTGGCAGGAATTCAATGGCAGCAATGGTGCCACGATCCTGGCGCCCGACTTCGCGGCGGCCGGTGTGTCGGACGACACGATCGGAACTTTCGGTGACCTGTCGGTCGGTTTCAGCGTGACGAGCCCTGAAGGCTGGTCGAGCTTCCTGCGCGGGAATTGGCAATTCGCCGAGGATTTCGACGCGCTGAGCGCCAGTGCCGGGCTGCGCTACGCATGGTAACTGCCTGTTGACATGGGCGACTTGGATATACTATGTTTAATGTATATCCAAGGAGGCAGTTGTGCAGGTCGCAAAATGGGGAAATAGCCTGGCGGTCAGGCTGCCCGCCGCCGTCGTCGAAGCGCTCGAGCTGAAGGAAGGTGACGAGATCGAGATCCATGTCGCCGGAAGCCGTTCATTCGGCGTAGAACGCGATCGCAGACGGGATCTGGCGTTGGAGCGCATCCGCGCTCTCCGCAAGACGCTTCCGCCGGGATGGCGATTTGATCGAGAGGATGCGAACAGTCGATGAGTTCTTCCGCGCGGGAGTTCGTCGACACCAATATCGTCGTCTATGCCTTCACTGTCGATCTGCGCGCCGAGAAGGCCCTGGCGCTTCTCGGCAAGGGATGCATGATCAGCGTCCAGGTCCTGAACGAGTTCGCCAATGTTGCTCGACGCAAGCTTGGAATGAGTTGGGCCGAAGTCGACGATGCCTCGGCCTCGATTCGTACACTCTGCCCAACGATCCTGCCGCTGGACATCGATACCCACTTGTTGGCGATGGATATCGCCAAACGACACAAGCTCTCCGACTTCGACGCTCTCGTCATCGCCGCCGCGTTACAGGGGGGGTGCGAGACGCTTTGGTCCGAGGACATGCATCACGGCCTCATGATCGAGGACCGCCTTCGGATATCGAATCCGTTCCACGCTCAATGAACGTAGCAGTGCTCTTCGCTCTCCCCGCTGAAGCGCTATCGGATTCACATATCTTCTGAAACGGGGCAAAGGCAGTGCGTCTCACGCAAACAGCTCCGTCTTCGCGAAACGCGTCACGTCGATGAGACCGATGTCGGAGATGCGCAGCTCGGGGATGACCACCAGCGCCAATAGCGAATGCTGCATATAGGCGTTGTTGAGGCTGCAGCCGCATTGCCGCATCGCGTCGACCATCCGGCCGGCCTTCTCGGCGACGACCTCGGCGCGCTCGTCCGACATGAGGCCGGCGATCGGCAGCTCGACCAGGGCGAGTACCTTGCCCTTGCTCACCACGACGATGCCGCCGCCCACTTCGCCGAGCTTGTTGGCGGCGATCGCCATGTCGTCCTTGTTGGTGCCGACGACGATCATGTGGTGGCTGTCATGCGCGACGGTGCTCGCCACCGCACAGTCGGTGTCGTAGCCGAAGCCCGAGACGAAGCCGTTGGTCACCTGGCCGGTGGCGCGGTGGCGCTCGACCAGCGCGATCTGGCAGACATCCTGGGCGCGGTCCATCTCGACTAGGCCTTGAGTCACCGTGAGTGAGCGCTCCAGCGCCTTGGTCGGCGCCTGGTTCTCGATGACCCCGATGACGCGGGCTTTCACCTGATTGGCGCCTTTGGGGGCCTCGATGTCAAAGTCCTTGGCCGTCAGCTTACGGCCCATCTTCACTGTGTCGCGCGCCGAGGCCGGATAGGCATGGGCCGGGATATCGGCGGTGAGTTTGCCGTTCTCAGCCAGCACCTTGCCATGGGCGATGACCATCTCGACTGGAAGCGCCACGAGATCGGATGTGAGGATGAGATCGGCACGCCGTCCAGGCGTGATCGAACCCAGTTCACGCTCCAGGCCGAAATGCTGCGCCGTGTTGAGCGTCGCCATCTGGATGGCGGTGATGGGCTTCAAGCCTTGCGCGATGGCATGGCGGACCACGCGGTTCATATGGCCGTCCTGGACGAGCGTGCCGGAATGGCTGTCGTCGGTGCACAGGATGAAATTGCGCGGGTCGATGCCGCGCTCGGTCACCGCCTTGATCTGGGCGGCGACGTCGTACCAGGCGGAGCCCAGCCGGAGCATGGCGCGCATGCCCTGGCGCACCCGGGCGATGGCGTCCTCGACGCGGGTGCCTTCATGATCATCGGCGGGGCCGCCTGCCACATAACCATGGAAGGGGAGGCCCAGATCGGGCGAGGCGTAGTGGCCGCCCACCGTCTTATGCGCGGCCTGGGTCGCGGCGATCTCGCCCAGCATCTTCTCGTCTTTGAAGGTGACGCCCGGAAAATTCATCATCTCGCCGAGGCCGATGATATTGGGCCACGCCATCGCTTCCCGCACTTCGGCGACACCTAAGGAAGCGCCGGCATTTTCGAGGCCGGGCGCGCTCGGCACGCAGCTCGGCATCTGCACGAGCACGTTGATCGGCAAGCCCGCGGCCTCGTCATGCATCAGCTTGACGCCCGGCAGGCCCAGCACATTGGCGATCTCATGCGGATCGATGAACATCGTCGTGGTGCCATGCGGGATGACGGCACGGGCGAATTCGGTCACCGTCACCATGCCGCTTTCGACATGCATGTGGCCGTCGCAGAGGCCGGGCACGAGATAGCGGCCATGTGCCTCGATGACCTTGGTCTGAGGGCCGATCGCATGTGAGGCGTCTGGTCCCACATAAGCGAAGCGCCCGTCGACGATGGCGATGTCGGTGTCGGGGATGATCTCGCCCGAATGCACATTCACCCAGCGGCCCTTGCGGATGACGGTGTCGGCGGGCGAGCGCCCCATCGCGACATCGATGAGCTTGGGGGCGGTGTCGAACCAGGTCTTGGGCATTATAAAGCGTGCTCCTCTTATATTATTGGGCGCGGCGCGGTGGCGTGCTCACCACCTCGACGCAATAGCGCGGGACATAATGCTCGGCCCGCTGCTTGTAGAAGTCGATGCAGAAGGACTGGAAGGCGGCAAATTTACGCGACACATAACGCCGGCGCGGATAGAGCAGGTTGACGGAGACTTCCGGCGACCGCCATTGCGGCATCACCGGTTCGAGATGGCCGGTGGCGCATTCGATCTCGGTGAAGAAATCGGGCAGGTAAGCCAGGCCTTCGCCGGCCACCGCGAAATATTTGATCATCCAGTAGTCATTGGCGACACAGCTTGCCGGCGGCAGGACGTCGATCGTTTCTTCGCCGTTCTTCAGGTGCCAGGATTGCAGGCCGGTCGGAATGCGGAAGGCGATGCCGCGGTGATCGTGCAGCTCGGCCGGGCTCTGGGGCCGGCCGTGTTTCTCGATGTAATCGGGGCTCGCATAGAGTCCGAAGGAAGCGCCGGTCAGCCGCTTGGCGATGTAATCGACATTGGAGGGCTCGCCCCAATAGAAGATGCCGTCGAAAGCCTGCTGGCGCTCGGGCGCGAAGAGATAGCCCGAGGAGAGGAAGATCACGTCGATCTTCACTTGCGGAAAACGCTGGCGGAAGGCGAAGAGCAGCTCGGAGGTGAAGGAGGTGCCGAACTCGCCGGTCGAGCCGATGGTGAGCGTGCCGGCGATCTCCTGGCGCATGGCGGCGATGGCCGCTTCCGCCCCGTCGCAGCTCGCCTGGATGCGATAGGCATGGTCGAGGAATTCGGCCCCGGCATCGGTCAGGAACATGTCGCGCCCCTCGCGCACGAAGAGCGCGATGCCGAGCCGGTCCTCGAGCTGGCGGATCTTGTGGCTCAGCGTCGATTTGGGCAGCCGGTGCAATTTGGCGGCATTCGACAAAGACCGCGCGTCGGCGACCTTGATGAAATAATCTATGGCCTCCAGGTCCATCGGATTGTCCAAAAAATTGGACGAATTGTCCAAATATTAGGTGTAATTCGCCAATTGCATGGACGAGCATAATACGGGAAAGTCGCCCTCAACAAGGGAGAAGGAGAGCATTTTGCCCGATATTCGCGATTTTATCCGTGCCGGCCGCGCCGAGCTGAAGGCCACCCTGATCATCAAAGGCGGCCAGCTGGTCAATGTGGCCTCGGACGAGATCTATCCGGCCGATATCGCGATCTATCACGACCGCATCGTCGCTGTGGGCGATGTGAAGATCTATGAGGGCAAGGACACGAAGATCATCGACGCCACGGGCTTCCATCTCTGCCCCGGTCTGATCGACGGCCATCTCCATGTCGAATGCTCGAAGATGTCGATCACCAGCTTCGCCAAGGCGGTGGTGCCGCTGGGCACGACCTCGATCGTCTCAGGCCTCGACCAGATCCTCGTCTCGGCGGGTGTCGCCGGCGCGCGCGAATTCCTCGACGAGGCGGCGTTGAGCCCGCTGAAAGTTTTCTGGGGCGCGCCGTGCAAGACACCCTATACGCTGCCCGTGTCCAATGTCGGGCATTACTTTGGCCCGGAAGATCACCTCGCGACCCATAGCTGGCCCGAATGCGTCGGCATCTGGGAGACGGTGCGCGAATTCATCCAGGAAATGGACGACAAGGTCCTGACAGCCTTGGAGATCGCCGAGAAGAGCCGCCTGCCGGTGCTCGGCTGCGCGCCCATGGCGCGAGGCCAGAAGCTCAATTCCTATATGCAGAGCGGGGTGCGGGCCGACCACGAAAGCTACACCCATGACGAGATGCTGGAGAAATTGCGCAACGGCATGTTTGTCGTCATCCGCGAATCCTCGATCTCGCATTTCCTCACCGAAAACCTGCGCCTCGTCACCGAGCTCGGCATCACGGCGACGCGCCGCATCTCCTTCTGCACCGACGATGTGGTGGCGAGCGACATCCTGAAGCGCGGCCATCTCGACAATATGGTGCGCATGGCGATTGCCATGGGCATTCCGCCTTTGACCGCCATCCAGATGGCGACCATCAACGGCGCCGAGGCGCTGCGTATCGACCATAAGGTCGGACTGATCGCGCCCGGCCGCAGCGCCGACATTCTCTTCGTCAAGGATATCAAGGATTTCCGTGTCGCCAAGGTGGTCGCCAAGGGCAAGCTCGTCGCCGAGCAGGGCCGCATGGTCGCCAAGCTCGATCCCCCGAAGCGCAGCGACACGCTGATGCGCACCTTCAAGGTCGATCCGGTCAAGCCGGAAGAGCTCGTGATACGTGGCAAAGGGACGGGCGAGAAGGCCAAGGTCCTCGCCATGGCGGTGTCACCCAACCAGATCTTCGTGCGCAAGCGCCGCGACGTGACGCTGAAGGCCAGGGACGGTATCATCCTCGCCGATCCGGCGCTGGACGTGCAATATGTGACGGTGGTCGAGCGTTACGGCCGCACCCATAACCGTCCGGTCGCATTCGTCTCCGGTTTCGGCCTCGAAACGGGGGCGCTTGCCACCTCGACGGCGCCCGACGACAATAATATCGTCTGTGTCGGAACCAACAAGGAGGACATGGCGGTCGCCATCAACCATATCATCGCCCATAATGGCGGCCAGGCGGTCGTGAGGGACGGCAAGGTGACGGCCTTTTTGCCGCTGCCGATCGGCGGCATCGTCTCCGATCTGGAGCCTGAGGAAATGGCCGCGCGCGAGGAAGCTCTTGATGACGCGGCGCGGGCGCTGGGCTGCAAATTGCCGTGGCCGTTCATGTATATGTTCGTGCTGCAGATCACCGCCATTCCGGATTATGCGATCACCGATCTGGGCGCCATCGACTGCATCGACCTGAAGGTGGTCGATCCGGTTCTGGCGCCGTTCTAGAAAGCGATGAGGCAACTAATGCGTAACCCTCACCCTGAGGTGCCCGCCGAAGGCGGGCCTCGAAGGGTGGCAAGCGGCAAGCTCTTTGTACCTGGATCATGCTTCGAGGCTCGCTATGCTCGCACCTCAGCATGAGGGTGTTTGATTGGCTAGACAACAAGGGAGGACAAAACAGATGAAGAGACTATGGGCTGCTCTGGCGAGCATGGTGCTCGCTTTCGGCGTGATGACCTCGGCCGTCCTGGCCGAGAACCCGACCAAGCTCAAGATCGCCGGCATCCTGTCGGCCGGCAAGGAAGCGCCCTGGGAGACCTCCTTCGTCTCCTCGATGGACCGCATCATCGCCGCCAAGCCGCATGGCCTCGAGATCGAGGTGAACTACACCGAAAATGTCTATGACAATGCCGAGCAGGTCTTCCGCACCTATGCCGAGACCGGCGAATACGACATCCTCTTCGGCGACACGGCCTATGCCGACGCCATCGAGAAGCTGAAGGACGAGTTCCCCAATATCATGTTCGTGATGTCGGGCTCCGGCAATCGCGGCATGGGTGGCAATGCCTACTGGGTCTTCGTGCACGCGCATGAACCGGCCTTCGTGATGGGCCAGCTCGCGGGCTCGCTCACCAAGTCGAATGTCGTCGGCACCGTCTCGACCTTCCCGGCTGAGGACACCAACGACCAGATCAACGCCTTCTTCGCCGGCGCCAAGGAAGCCAATCCGGCGGTGAAGCAGAAGATCACCTATATCCAGTCCTGGTACGACCCGGCCAAGTCGAACGAGGCCACCTCGGCGCAGATCGCCGCCGGCGCCGACATGATCTATCAGATGTCGGGCGCCTTCGAGGTCTGCGAGCAGAAGGAGATCGGCTGCTTCGGCAACTACGTCGACATGTCATCCTTCGCGCCGAAGTCGATCGTCGCCTCGGCCATCGTGAAATGGGATCCGCATATCAACTGGATCATCGGCGAATGGTGGAAGGTGAAGGCCGAAGGCGGCAAGTTCGACGCGCCGAAGGAGCCGAAATGGTTCTCCTGGAAGGACGGCTCCGGCGACATCGCGCTGAACAAGGCCTGGGCCAGCAAGATCCCGGCTGACGTCCAGAAGCTGGTCGACGACACGATCGCCGCCATCAAGAGCGGCGCCAAGACCGTCGCGCTCAATCTGAACGAAGTGAAGTCGGATTGATTGGTACTCCTCCACTCGTCATGGCCGCCCTTGAGGCGGCCATCCAGTCCATCCGCATAGCGGCGAGGCTGGATGGCCGGGTCGGGGCCCGGCCATGACGAGTTGGAAATCGGGCGAGGGGATATGATCATGACCACCGCTCCCGCCACTCCCCGTCTTACCGTCCGCCATCTCACCAAGCGGTTCGGCACGCTCATCGCCAATGACGATGTCTCGCTGTCCATCGCGGCCGGCGAACTGCATTGTCTCCTCGGCGAGAATGGCGCCGGCAAATCGACTTTCTCCGCCTGCCTCTATGGTCTGCTTCAGCCTGAGGCGGGCGAAATCGCGATCGACGGCGTGAAGGTGGAGCTCACGAGCCCGGCCAAGGCCATCGCGTCCGGCATCGGCATGGTGCATCAGCATTTCGTGCTGGTGCCGAGCTTCACGGTGCTCGAGAATATCGTGGTCGGCACCGGCTCGGGCCCCCGCCTCGATATGACCGCCGCTCGCAGCCGCATTCTCGAGCTCAGCCGGCAATTCGGCCTCGAGATTACGCCCGGCCGCCTCGTCGCCGATCTGTCGGTGGGCGAGAAGCAATGGGTCGAGATCGTCAAGGCGCTTTATCTCGGCGCCAGGCTTCTGATTCTCGATGAGCCGACCGCGGTGCTCACCCCTCAGGAATCCGAGCGGCTCTTCGCCATCATTCAGCAGCTCAAAGCTTCTGGCATCGCCGTCATCCTCATCTCCCACAAGATGAACGAGGTGATGCGCTCCGACCGGGTCAGCGTGCTGCGCAAGGGCAGGCTCGTCGGAACGGTGACGACGAAGGATGTTACGCGCGACGACCTCACCATGATGATGGTCGGCCGGCCCGTCGCCCAGGTGCATGCGCGCAGCAAGCCTGGCGCTGGCGAGACGGCGCTGAGCTTCAAGGGCGTCTCGCTCGCCAAAGGCGGACGAACCCATCTCAAGAACGTCACGCTCGACCTTGCGGCGGGCGAGATCATCGGCATCGCCGGCGTCGCCGGCAACGGCCAGGACGAATTGCTGGAGGCGGTGGCGGGGCTGGTCAGGCCCGACAGCGGCAACATCCTGCTGCGCGGCGAGGACATCAGTGTCCTTTCCGTCCATGACATTGCGCGCCGTGGCGCTGGTTATGTGCCGAGCGACCGCTTCCGCGATGGTCTCGTGTCCGATTTCAGCATTGCCGAGAATCTCATCCTCGGCCAGCACTGGGACGAGCGCTGGCGCTCAGGGCCGTTCCTCGACGAGACGGCGACGCGCCGGAGCGCGGAAACTGCGATCGCGTCCTATTCGGTCATGGCGAGCGGTCCCGACATGTTGTGCGGCAGGCTTTCCGGCGGCAATGCGCAGAAGGTGATCCTGGCGCGCGAATTCGCCAAAGCGCGCCATCTGCTTCTGTGCAACCAGCCGACGCGCGGCGTCGATATCGGCGTCATCGAATTCGTGCATGGCGAATTGCTGCGCAAGCGCGAGGAGGGCTGCGCCATCCTGCTGGTCAGCGAGGAGCTTGAGGACATCTTCGCCTTGAGCGACCGCATCGCGGTGATGTTCCGGGGCGAGATCTTGGGTGTCTTCCCGCGCGACGAAGCCGATATCACTCGGATCGGCCCCTTGATGGCAGGCCACGCCCATGGGGCGGCGGCATGATCGAACGGCTGGGCTTTCGCATCGAGCCGCGCAGCGAGACGACGGCCAAGGGCCGCGCGCTCGCCGTCGGCGTCGCGCTCGCCGCCTCGCTCGTTCTGTGCGCGCTTCTGTTCCTTGCCGTCGGCGTCAGCCCCTTCGCCGCCTTCCAGTCCCTGGCGCAGGGCGCCTTCGGTACCTGGCGCGCCGCGACCGAGACGCTGGTCAAGGCGACGCCTTTGATCTTCACCGGCCTTGCGACCGCGATCGCCTTTCGCGCCAGGCTGTGGAATATCGGCGCCGAGGGTCAGGTCTTTGCCGGCGCGATGTTCGCTTATTGGTGCCAGAGCGCGCTCGCCGGCAACTCGGCCTGGATTCAGCTGCCCGTCATCGTGTTGGGCGCGATGGTCGGCGGCGGGCTTTATGCGGGGCTGGCCGCCATTCTCAAGACGCGTTTCCGCGTCGATGAGGTGATCTCGACGGTGATGCTCAACTACATCATCGTGTTTGCGCTCTCGCTTCTGCTGCTGAAAGGCCCGTGGAGCGAGGCCGGCGGCTTCTTCGAGCAGACCGCCAAGGTCGACCCCGGCAGCATCCTGCCGATCCTCTTCGACAAGACGCGTCTGCATCTGGGCTTCCTTCTGGCGCTCGTCGCGGCGGCCTTCGTCTATCTCATGATGAAGAAGAGCCCGGTCGGTTTCGAGATCCGCGCCGCCGGCTCCAATCTGCGCGCGCTCGAAGTGCAGGGCACCAATTCGCGCCGGGTGATCCTGATGGTGATGCTGATTTCGGGCGCGCTGGCGGGCCTCGCCGGCATGAGCGAGGTCTATGGCGTGCATTATCGCCTGAAAGCCGGCGCCATCACGTCTTACGGCTATACCGGCATCATCGTCGCGATATTGGGCCTGCTCAATCCCTGGGGTGTCGTCATCGCCGCCATCCTGTTCGGCGCGCTCGTCAATGGCGCCACCTTCATGCAGATCAAGACTGGCGTGCCCTCGGCGCTCATCTACGCGATCGAGGCCATCCTGCTGCTGTTCTATCTCGCCGGCTGGGCTGCCTCCTCATTCAAGCTGAAGCGGATCAAGCCATGATCGCCGATCTTCTCGAAACCTCGATCATCATCAGCGTGCTGGCGGCGACGGTGCGTATCGCGACGCCGATCCTGCTCGCGGCTCTGGGCGAGATGATCGCCGAGCGCAGCGGCGTCTATAATATGGGCCTCGAGGGCACCATGCTGATGGGCGCCTTCACCGCCTATATCGGCGCCTATTATACGGGCTCGCTCTGGCTCGGCGTCGTCATTGCGATGATCACCGGCGGATTGATGAGCCTCATCTTCGCCTTCATGGTCATCACGCTCAAGGTGGAGCAGATCGTCACCGGCCTGGCGCTCAATCTCTTAGGGTCAGGCCTGTCGATCTTCTGGCTGCGCGCCGCTTTCGCCAATGCCGGCCAGACGCCGACCACGCCCTTCTTCGACACGGTGCCGCTGCCGCTCCTGTCCGACATTCCGTTCCTGGGGCCCATCCTGTTCGACCAGAAGATCCTGACCTATGTGGCGATCCTTTTGGTGCCGGCCACCTGGTATTTCCTGTTCCGCACGCGTTACGGCCTCGAGCTGCGTTGCGCCGGCGAGAATCCCAAGGCGCTCGACATCAAGGGCCTCAATGTGGCGGCGCGCCAGTATGCGGCGGTGATCTTCGGCGGGCTGATGGCGGGTCTCGGCGGCGCCTTCCTGACCGTCGGCTCGGCGGCGCGCTTCGTGCCGGAAATGACCAATGGCCGCGGCTGGCTCGCCATCGTGATCGTCATCGCCGGCCTGTGGCGCCCGGTGCCGGTGCTCCTGGCGACGCTGGTCTTCTCGTTCCTCGACGCGCTGCAATTGCAGATCCAGGGCATCGGCGTCGCCATTCCCTATCAGCTGCTGCTCGCCATGCCCTATGTCTGCGCCATCCTGGCCCTCGCCATCCGTCGCTCGCATTCAGGTGCCCCGGCGATGCTGGGGATTCCGTACTGGCGGAGATGATCTATATCTCCTGCCTGAGCACCACGGCGGTGGTGATCTCGGCCACTTCCGGGAAATGCGAGATCTCGTCGCGGATCTGGTTGAGACGGGCGAGCGATTCCGCTGCGATGTCGATCAGAAGATCGATCTCGCCGGCGAGCGACAGGCAGCGTTTGACCTCGGGCAGGCGTTCGAGCCGCTTCACCACTTGCGGCGAGGGCGTCTGCTTGAGCTTCACCAGGAGGCAGGCAACCGCCGACAAGGACGGATCGGCGATGTCGGTCCGGTAGCCGCGGATGATGCCGGCCTTTTCCAGCTTGGCGATGCGGTCGCGCAGGCTCGAACGGGCGAGCCCGACCTTGGCGGCGAGCGCCTTGGCGCTGATGCGGGCGTCCTCGCGCAGGAGGGTCAGAATTTCGCGGTCTTTGTCGTCGGGCGTCATAATGGCGGCGGAACCGGTCAAAAGGGCGGGCCAGGGGAACGAAGTGGCGGTTGAGTTGACGGCAGGAATGCCACATCTTGCCGCTTTCCGCATCCCTCCTGGAGAGTGCCTTGTCGATCATCAACCATCCCGGCCCCGAGATCAGCGAAGCCATGGCGTCCGAGATCGCCGAGCGTCATTTCGGCCTGAAGGGCCTGAAAGGCCGGCTCGCCAGCGAGCGGGACCAGAATTTCCATTTCGGACCTAAGGGGGAAGGGGCGGTGCTCAAGATCGTCAATGCCGCCGAGCCCGACGAGGCCATCCGCTTCCAGGTGGCGATGATCCGTCACATCAAGGCAGCCGATCCCGATCTCGCCGTGCCGCTGGTGCGCCTGTCCAAATCGGGCGAGGCCCTGCCGGTGATCGAGGACGGCAAGGGTGGACGCCATCTCATCCGCGCCGTCGATTATCTGGAGGGCGCGCCCTTTGCGGAAGCCGCCAAGACGCCGGAGCTGCTGGCGAGCTTCGGCAATTTCCTCGGCCGTCTCGACCGGGCGCTGCAGAGCTTCGGCCATGTCGGCGCCCATCGCGATCTCGATTGGGATCTGCGCAAGGCCAGCCGCTCGCGGGCGCGGGTCGCCGCCATTGGGGACCCGGCGGCGCGCGAGATCTGCGACTACTTCATCACCCGCTTCGAGACCGAGATCGAGCCGCGCCTGGCGAAGCTCCGCGCCTCCGTCATCCACAATGACGCCAATGACTGGAACGTCCTGGTCTCGGCCGACGGCAAGTCCATTGCGGGCCTCATCGATTTCGGTGACGCGCTCCACACCGCCCTCATCTGCGAGATGGCGGTGGCGGCGGCTCACGCCATTCTCAATGCCGAGGATCCGTTGGGCGCGCTCTCTCATATGCTCGCCGCTTATCACCACGAGATGCCGCTGCAGCCTGAAGAGGTCGATCTCCTGTTCGATCTCGTCGCCATGCGGCTCGTCACCAGCGTGAGTATCTCGGCCGAACGTGCACCGCGCATCGCCGACAATCCCTATCTCAATATCAGCGAGCGGCCGGCCTGGGACATGCTGCGCCGCCTGCGCCGCATCGATCCCTTCATCGCGCGCGCCATCCTGCGCCAGGCCTGCGGCTTCGAGGTGGCGCCCGGTGCCGCGAAGGCCGCCGAATGGCTCGCCCGCAACCGCAAGAGCCTGAGCCCGATCTGGGGCCGGCCGCTTTCCAATCACCGCGTCCTGCAGGTGCCGTTCGGCGATGCGACGCATCCGCTCGTCAAGGCGGCGGCCGCCATGGATGTTGCCGCCTGCGAGACCGCCTGGCAGGCGCTGTGCAAATCGGAGAATGCCGAGCTCGGCATCGGCCCCTGGGGCGAGAATCGCGCCGTCTATGCGGGCGAGATGTTCCAGTCCAAGCTCATCGACAATGTGCGCCGCACCCGTCATCTGGGCCTCGACATCTTCGCCGATGCCGGCACGCCGGTCTTTACACCGCTGGCCGGCCGCGTGGCCTCCGTCGAGATCGAGCGCGAGCCGCTGGGTTATGGCTGTGTGGTCTTGATCAAGCATGAGCCCGAGCCGGGCATCACCTTTTCGAGCCTGTGGGGTCATCTCTCGCATGAGACGGCGAAGCATCTGAAGAACGGCCAGACGCTCGCCGCCGGCGAGAAGATCGGCACGCTGGGCAGCTCAAAAGACAATGGCGGTTGGCTGCCGCATCTCCATCTTCAGCTCGTCGCTTATTCGACCGACGATATCGGGCCCATTCCGGGGGTCGGCGAGGAGGCCTATATCGATGTCTGGGCGAAGCTCTATCCGCCGGCTTATGATTTTGCCGGCCTGACGCCCGAAACCTTCCAGCGCGACGGCAGACCGGGCGACGAGATCGTCGCCTTGCGCCGCAAGACGTTGCTGCCGAATTTGAGCATCTCCTTCCGCAAGCCGTTGAAGATGGTGCGCGGCGAGGGCGTGTGGCTCATTGCCGATGATGGCCGCGCCTATCTCGACTGCTTCAACAATGTCGCGCATCTGGGCCATACCCATCCCGAGATCGTCGAGGTGATCGCGCGCGAGTCCGCGCGTCTCAACACCAATACGCGCTATCTGCACGACAATATGGTGGACTATGCCGAGAAGCTCGGCGCCACTTTGCCGGGCGATCTCAAAGTGGCGAGCTTCGTCTGCACCGGCAGTGAGGCCAATGACCTCATGCTGCGCATGGCGCGCGCCAAGACGGGCGAGAAGGACATGGTGGTCGTCGACTGGGCCTATCACGGCCATGTCGCCGAGCTGATCGATATCAGCCCTTACAAATACAAGCGCGCCGGCGGCGCGGGCCGCCCGTCCCATGTCTGGGAAGCGCAATTGCCCGACACCTATCGCGCTCCCGCCGAGTGGCCCATCGAGGAGCATGGCAAACGTTTTGCCGAGAGCGTCGCCCGCCAGGTCGAGGCGATCCGCAAGGCGGGCAAGAAGCCGGCCGCTTTCATCGCCGAATCCATCCCGAGTTGCGCCGGGCAGATTTTCTTCCCGCCGCATTATCTGGAAGAGGCCTATCGCATCATCCACGAAGCCGGCGGCATCTGCGTCGCCGACGAGGTGCAAGTAGGCTTCGGCCGCGTCGGCACCCATATGTGGGCCTTCGAGACGCAAGGCGTCATCCCCGATGTGGTCACCATGGGCAAGCCGATCGGCAACGGCCATCCGCTCGCCGCTCTCGTCACCACGCCCGACATCGCCAAGGCCTTCAACAACGGCATGGAATATTTCAACACCTTCGGCGGCAATCCGGTGTCCTGCGCCATCGGCCTCAAGGTGCTGGAGATCATCGAGCGCGACCGCTTGCGCGACAATGCCAAGGCGATCGGCGACTATCTGATGGCGCGCTTCCGCGACATGCAGAAGCGGTATGAGGTGATCGGCGATGTGCGCGGCATGGGCCTGTTCTTAGGCCTCGATCTCGTGACCGACCGCGCGACCAAAGCCTATGCCACCGACTTCGCCAACCGCGTCGTCAATCTGGCGCGCGAGGAGGGCGTCTTGATCGGCACCGACGGGCCTTACGACAATGTCGTCAAGATGCGCCCGGCGATGATCTTTACGAGGCGCGAGGCCGATCTCCTGTGCGACGTGCTCGATCAGGCCTTTGCGAAGGCATCCGCCGAGACCTGAAGCGCCGGCGCCAGCCGCTTCGCCCATTGCGCCTGGCCGGCGTCATCGGCGATGAGGTCCTGGCGGATCTCGATCAGTACCGCGTCGAGGCCGCGCGCCTCGCCATGCACCGGCACGGTCTGGTCGCTGTCATCGTCGATGCGATAGGGCTCGTTGGCGACGACATTGAGCCCCGGCTCCTGCAGCGCGGCGACCAGCGCCTCGCCATAGGCCGTCGACTTGCGGAACAGGATGCCGGCATGCCAGGGGCGCTGGAAGCCCTTGAAGACCGGCGTGAAGCTGTGCACGCCGAAGACGATGCTGCGTTTGCCGGCCGCCTGGCGCCGGTCCAGGAGATCGGCAACCGCCCGCTGGAACGGCCAGTAGAAATCATCGGCGCGCCGCTGGCGCTCTTCGGCGCTGAGGCCTTCATTGCCCGGAATGCGCGTGCTCTCACTGACCTCCGGAATCGAGGTCGGGACGCCGACCGGCCGGTTGCAGTCGATCAGGAGGCGCGAATAGCCGGACAGGATCAAAGGCGCATCGAGAGCCTTCGACAGGTCGCGCGCGATCGGCGCCACGCCGATATCCCAGGCGATATGGCGGGTGAGTTCGCCATCATCGAGGCCGAGCTTTTCATAGCGCGCCGGGATGTGGTTCGAGGCGTGCTCGCACAGCAGCACATAAGGCGATGTGCCGTCCGGATTGACCGTCTCGGCTGCCGGCGGGTCGACCATCTCATGCCGCATCAATAGATCTCCGCATAACGCTGGCAGAGCGCATCGCCTTCGACGCCGGCGATGAGCTTCATCTCCATGCGCTTCATGCCGTGATAGGTTTCCATGGCGACCGGGGCGAACCAGCCGGAGACGGTTGCATCGGCCTTGAGCGTGTCGAGCGCGGCGCTCAAGGATTGCGGCAAGCGCTGGATGCCGAGCTTCTTCTTCTCGGCTTCGCTCAAGGTTTCGGGATCGCCGCTGAAGATCGCCGGTGTGCCAAGCTTGGCGCGAATGCCTTCGATGCCGGCGCGGATGACGGCGCCCAGCACCAGATGCGGGCAGGCAGTGGCATCCGCCGCGCGATATTCGAGATTGAATTGCCGCGCCGGATCCTTAGCCCCGATGCTGATGGTCGGACAGATTCGCAGTGAGGACTCGCGATCGCGTTCCCCGAACCACGTATAGGCCGAGCTCCAATGATGCGGCTGGAGACGCAGATAGGAGATGGGGCTCGGCGCGGTGAGTGCGACGAGCGCCGGCAGATGGCGCACGACGCCGGCAGCGAAAGCGCCGGCAAGCGCCGACACGCGGCCGGGTTTCTTCGCGTCGAAGGCGGTGGGCTTGCCCTGCTTGTTGACGAAGCTCAGATGCACATGGACACCGTTGCCGACGCCTGAGACCGCGGTCTTGGGCGCGAAGCTGGCGCGCCAGCCTTTGAGCCGCGCCACTTCGCGGGTGATCTCGCGGATGGCGACGCAACGGTCGGCGGCGACGAGGCCGGGGGCAGGGGCTGTGGTGATCTCGAACTGGTCGCGGCCATATTCGGCGATGAAATTTTCGGGCTCGCAGCCCGCTTCATCGAGCGCGCCGACGAGTTCGGGGCCGAAGGGATCGGCATGACGCAAGGCCGACAGCCCGAAGGCCGGCTCGCTCGACCAGCCGGCATTGCGGATCTGGAATTCCTGCTCGAAGGAGGCGATGACGCGCGAGCCGGTCTCCTTCTCGAAATCGGCGAGGGCCTTTTTGAGGAAAGCGCGCGGGCAGCACAGCCAGGGCGTGCCGTCGAGCTCGACGATGTCGCTCATCACGAAATCGAGCGCTGTCGCGGCACCGCGCGGATGGGTGCGGTAGCGCGCCTTGGGATCGGGCAGGAGACGCAGATCGCCGGCCGAACCCCAGGGATTGGGATCGGCGATGAGGTCGAAGGGCGTGAGCGACATATTGGCCGGCACCCAGCCGCAGGTTTTGTTGCCTTTGGCCTTCTCGTAGTCGCGCCGCGGCAGCGAGCGGCCGCGGGTGATCGCGGCATAGTCGGTGGTGACGAAAGTGGTGAGCTCGGTGAGGCCGGGCGTGGAAGATGCTTTGGCCACTAGTGCCTCCCCTCAACCGTCATCCCGGCGAAAGCCGGGATCGTTCTGAAGGAATTTAATGGGTCCCGGCTTTCGCCGGGATGACGAAACTTGATAGGACCGAGCATCAGGCGAGCTCCTTCAGCCGTTTGAGCACGGTTTCGGTGTCGGTGACCCAGCAATAGCCGCCGAAGGCCTTGAGCGCATTGTCGTGGCGGGCTTGCGTATAGGTGCCGCAGGCATCCTCGGGCAGGCTCACCAGATAGCCGCGG
Source organism: Rhizobiales bacterium Y(2018) (assembly GCA_005502925.1). Lineage (GTDB taxonomy): Bacteria > Pseudomonadota > Alphaproteobacteria > Rhizobiales > Aestuariivirgaceae > Taklimakanibacter. Next base: position 195,597 of record SCPD01000013.1, read on the forward strand.
TCGGAGGCATCGCGCACCGCCATGTCGACGCATTGGTCGGTGACGACGCCGGAGATGATGAGATAGCGTATGCCGAGATTCTTCAGCACATAGTCGATATTGGTGGAGTTGAAGACGCCCGAGGAGGATTTCGGCAGCACGATCTCGTTGTCGATGGGGGTCAGCTCCTTGATCGGCTGGCCTTCCGGCAGCCCCTTCGGCACGAAGAGATTGGAGAGGCGATGGTCGAGCGAGATGTCGCGGCCGTCCTTGGTCAGCGCCTCGATGATCGTATGCAGCACCTGGACGCCCGACACGCGCGCCGCATGCAGCAGCTTCTGCGCATTGGGAATGGTTGTGGCCTTGAGCCGCTTGAAATAATAATGCTCGGCATTGAGCTCGGGATGCTGGGGATCGAGCCCCGGCGTGCAGAAGATGGTCTGCAGGTCGACGAAGAGAACGGCGGTTTCCTCGCGCTTGTAAGGCGCATCGCGGGTGACGGTGGCAGGCTTCATGATTTGGCTTTCTGCTTCTTGCTGGGTTTGGATTTGGCGGGCGCCGGCATGTCGAGCACGACATTGTTGAGGCGCCGGTAATGCTCGATCTCCTCGAGCCTTGGGCGTACCTGCTTGTCGAGCTTGCCGGTGAAGGCGGTGACGAGCGCTTCGAGCTGCACCATGGTCGGCACCATCGTGTCGAAAGGCGAGATCGTGTCGACCGGGCCGGTGAGCGTCACCGTGGCGAAGGAGGCAATCGGCGACTTCCATTTGTCGGTGAGCAGGATGACGCGGGCGCCGCGCTCATGGGCCTGGCGGGTGAACTGCACCACGTCCTGCTGATAACGCCTCAGATCGAAGGCGACGACGAGATCCTGCTTGCCGATATCGGTGACGGTTTCGGCGAGATCGGCGAGCGAGCCATTGACCCAGACGGCGCCCGGCCGCAGCTGCACCAGATGCCGATGCAGGATCGCGGCAAGGAACCCGGTGAAGCGGCCGCCGATGCAATAGATGCGCTTCTTGGTATTGATCAGGATATCGGCCGCCTCGTTGAAGTCGGCGGGCAGGATATCGGACTGGCTCGATTTGAGCGTCGCGATCGTCGCTTCCGCATAGGACTGATAGAGGCCTTCGGCGCTCACCGCGGGCTTGCGGCTCTCGAGCATGGTGAGGGCGGAATTCATATGCGCCTCGAGCTCGGCCAGGAGCGCCTGCTGCATCTCGATGAAGCCGGAGAAGCCGAGCTTGGTGGCGAGCCTTATGACGGTCGGGTCGCTCACCTCGGCCTGCTGGGCGAGCCTTGACGCGGTGGCGAGACCCGCCACCGGGTAATTGGCGAGCAGCACACGGATCACCTTGCGTTCCGCCGGTGTGTAGTCCGCCTCGCTGTCGATGAGCTTGTCTTTGAGTGCCATGATGGTTGTCATGCCTTCTGAAGAAAAAAATACAGAATGAACGGAAAATAGGCAATCTGTAAAATTTAATTGACGCCGTCCCCCGGTTTGCTAGCCTGAAAGAAAACAGGACAGGGCAGGGTAGGACGTGTTGGGCGGTCTCGGCGTATCGCGGGAATCCTTGATCAGCGGGCTGATGCTCGCCGCCATCGTCGCCGTCGCGGCGCTGGTCACCGGCTTTGCCTTCGGCGCCAATGGCGAGCGCATCGCCACCCTCTTTCTCATTTATCTCTGCGCCGTCCTGTCGATCTCGGTTTTCACCGGCGGATCGGGGATCACCTCCTTCGGCCATGCCGCTTTCATGGGTATAGGGGCCTATGTTTCGGGCATCCTTACCATGCCGAAAGCGCTGCAGGTATCGGCCTTGCCGCAATTGCCGGCCTTCCTGGCAGGGCATGAAACGGGCATCGTCGTCGCCGTTCTGGCGGTCGCCGCTGCGGGCCTGATCGCAGGGTTGATCACCGGCGTGCCGGTGGCACGGCTCGGCGGCTCCTCCGCCTCGATCGCGACCCTGGCGCTCCTCATCATCATCCATGTGATTCTCAATGGCGCCCGCGAGATCACCCGCGGCAGCCAGACTTTTTATGGCGTGCCGCGCCTCACCACCTTGCTGACGGCGCTCATTTTCGCCATGGCTTTCATCCTGATTGCGCGCCTCTTCCGCGATACGGGGCCGGGACTGCGCCTGCGCGCGACGCGCGAGAACGACGTGGCCGCCCAGGCCTGTGGCGTGTCGTTGTTCCAGGTGCGTTATATCGGCTGGATATTGAGCGCGATGCTCGGCGCCTTGGCGGGCGCCCTTTACGGCCATTTCCTCGGCGCCTTCTCGCCCAAGGACTTTTACTTCGACCTGACCTTCCTGCTCATCGCCATGCTGATCGTCGGTGGCATGCTCACCGTGACCGGCGCCATTGTCGGCACCGCGCTCATCACCGCGGTGATCCAGATCCTGCGTCTGGCGGAAGGTGGCATCGATCTGGGCTTCGTCCACATTCCGGTGATCTTCGGCCTGACGCAATTGGGCCTCGGCATGGCCCTGCTGCTCACCATCTGGCGGCGGCCGCTCGGCATCGTCGGCCTGCAGGAGCTGGGCCCCAAACTCAAGGCGCTGGTCGCGACCGCGCCTGCCGAAACGCCGGCGAAGCCGGCCTCGAGCGACAAGAGCCTCTCGGTTGCGAGCCTGTCGAAGCGTTTCGGCGGCCTGCAGGCCTGTGACGATCTTTCCTTCACCATCGCGCGGGGCAAGGTGACGGGCCTCATCGGCCCCAATGGCGCCGGCAAGACGACGCTGGTCAATCTGATCTGCGGCCAGCTCAAGCCGGATCGCGGCACGGTGATGATCGACGGCGAGAACATGGTGGGCCGCGCGCCGCATCTCATCGCCAAGGCAGGCCTCGGCCGCACCTTCCAGGCTATCAAGCTGTTCGACCGCATGACGGTGCTCGAGAATGTGACGGTCGCCGCCCTCACCATCGAAAGCAATCTGAGCGCGGCCCGCAAGGCGGCGGAGACGCTGCTGGCCCGGCTCGATCTCGCCAGGGAAGCGCAGCGCCTCGCCGGCACCTTGGCCTATGGCGAGCGCCGCCGCCTCGAGATCGCCCGCGCATTGGCGCTGAAGCCGCGTTATCTGCTGCTCGACGAGCCGGCCGCCGGCATGAACCCGGTCGAGACCGAAGCGCTCAAGTCGATGCTCGACCGCATCCGCCATGATTTTGATCTGGGCCTTCTGGTCATCGAGCACGACATGCATCTCATCATGCGGCTTTGCGACCACATCGTGGTCATCAACAAGGGCCAGAAGATCGCCGAAGGCGCGCCCGCCGCCATCCGCCGCGATCCCAAGGTCATCGAAGCCTATATCGGGGCGGCGCCCGAGACGGAAATTTCGCCATCCACACCATCAACGGGAGGAGTAAAAAATGAAACTGCGATTGGCATTGCTTAGCCTGACGGCGCTCGGCGCGCTGACTTTCGCCGCGCAAGCGGAAGACCTCAAGATCGGTCTCGCTTCGGCGCAGACCGGCACCTTGGCCTTCGGCGACCAGCCCTCGCTCGCCGGCCTCCAGCTGGCGGTCGACGAGATCAATGCGGCCGGCGGCTTCGGCGGCAAATACAAGGCCGTGCTCGATGTGAAGGACACACGTTCCGACACGGCGGCGACGGTGCAGGCGGCCCAGGAGCTCGTCGCCTCCGGCATCAACATCCTGATCACGCCCTGCGACGCCGATCCCTCGATCGCCGCCGGCCAGATCAGCCAGCCGGCCAAGGTCGTGACCTTCACTTTCTGCGGCACGACGCCGACCATCACCAGCGCCGTCGGCGACTTCATGTTCGGCACCTATCCGGCCGACAATGCGCAGGCGACGGTGCTTGCCGACTACGCCCATGAGAAGGGCTACAAGACCGCTTACATCCTCAAATCGCCGGACTCGGCCTATACGTTGAAGCTGCCGGAATATTTCCAGCAGGTCTTCACCAAGAAGGGCGGCACGATCGCCGGTGAAGGCACCTATTCGATGGGCCAGCAGGACTTCGCCGCCGAGGTCACCAAGATCAAGAGCCTCAGCCCGCAGCCCGACGTCGTCATGACGTCTGCCTATGAGCCGGACTTCCCGGCCTTCATCAAGCAGCTGCGCGCCGCCGGCGTCACCTCGCCGGTGCTGGGCTCTGACGGCATCGACACGCCCACCGTTGCCGGCCTCGGCGATGTGGTCGACGGTGTCATCCACTCTTCAGCGGGCCTGCCGTCGCCGGGAACGCCGCTCGAGACCTTCGCCAAGAAGTTCACCGAGAAGACCGGCAAGCCGTTCGACACGGTCTATATCGCCAATGGTTATGAGATCGGCCTCATCATCGATGCGGCGGTGAAAGCGGCGGGCTCGCTCGATCCGCAGGCCTTGCGCGATGCGGTTGCCAATCTGAAGGACGTCGAAGGCGTCACCGGCAAGATTACCTATGCCGGCACCGACCGCATGCCGTCGCGCGATATCGCGCTGGTCGAGATGAAGGGCGGGTCGCGCTCACTGGTCAAGACCGTGACGCCGAATCCGGCCGACGTCCCGGCACCCTGAGGTAAGTCATGCTGAGCGTCGAAGGGCTCAAAGTCCGTTATGGTCAGATCGAAGCCGTGAAAGGCCTCGATTTCACCGTGGCGCAAGGCGAGATCGTGACCTTGCTCGGCGCCAATGGCGCCGGCAAGACCTCGACGCTGGCCGCCATTGCGGGCTTGGCCCCAGCGACCGGCGTGATCCGCTTCGAGAACCAGAAGCTCATCGGCCTGCGCCCCGAGGACATATCGCGGCGCAGCATCGCTTTGACGCCGGAGGGACGCCGCGTCTTTCCGGCGCTCACCGTTGCCGAGAATCTGCTGCTCGGCGGCGCCATGCATCATAAAGGTGCGAGCCTCGACGCCACGCGCGAGGAGATGCTGACGCTGTTCCCAATCCTGCGCGAGCGCTACCGCCAGCGCGCCGGTCTTCTGTCGGGCGGCGAGCAGCAGATGCTCGCCATTGCGCGCTCCTTGATGTCGCAGCCGCGCTTGCTGCTGCTCGATGAGCCGTCGCTGGGGCTCGCGCCCAAGATCGTCGATGAGGTCTTCCGGCTGATTGCCGGCTTGCGCCAGAAGGGCATCACCATCCTGCTCGTCGAGCAGAATGCGGTGCGGGCGCTGGACATCGCCGATCGCGGCTATGTGCTGGTCAACGGCCGCATCACGCTGCAAGGCAAAGGCCGCGAGCTGGCTCAGTCGGACGAAGTGCGCGCCGCCTATCTGGCGGCGTGAGGAGGAGAGAAGTGGCGGTCTTTCCAATCACTCTCCGTCACCCCGACGAAAGTCGGGGCCTATTAAATTCCCGCAACGCGGGCAGCTCTGCTCGCGCGGATAGGCTTTTGTGGATCCCGGCTTTCGCCGGGATGACGAATAAAAGAGGATAGAGAAGGGCGCAGATGGAATTCTTCATTCAGCAGCTCGTCAACGCCATCAGCCTCGGCGGCATCTATGCGCTGCTGGCGCTCGGACTGGCGGTCGTCTTCTCGATCGTCGGGCTCATCAATTTTGCCCATGGCGAGCTGATGACGGTGGCGGGCTACGGGCTCTTCTTCGCCATCGGCGTGTCGCTCGGCCTGCCGATCGCCATCGTCGTCGCCATCTTCGCCGCTGTCGCCATGGCGTTGCTCATCGAGCGGGTCGCCTTCCGGCCGATGCGCCGCGCCGATGTCACCGGCCTTCTGCTGACGAGCTTCGCGGTGAGCGTGATCCTGCGCGTATTGTTCCAGAACGGCATCAGCGCGCGCGGTATGCCGGTGCCGATGCCCTCGGCGCTCGCCGGCAGCATCGATCTCGGCTTCGCCCATATCGGCGTCATTCCGCTGCTGTCGATCGTTGCCACAGCGGTGTCGCTCGGCGGCCTGCTGCTGTTCCTCAAACATACGGTGGTCGGCACGGCGATGCGCGCCGCCGCCCAGGACTTCGCCGTCGTCCGGCTGATGGGCATTCCGGCCAATCGCGTGGTGGCGGTCGCATTTGCCGTTTCGGGTGTGCTGGCGGGTGTCGCGGCTTTCCTGTGGGTGGCGCAGCGCGGCTCCGTCGATCCGCTGATGGGCTTCGTGCCGGTGCTGAAAGCCTTCGTCGCTGCGATCATCGGCGGCCTCGGCGGTCTTGCCGGCGCGGTTGCCGGCGGCTTCGTGCTGGGCTTTCTTGAAGTCGCCTGCCAGGCATTCCTGCCGGCCGCGATTCTCCCTTACCGCGATGCCTTCGTGCTCGGCATCGTCATCCTCATTCTCGTGCTCCGGCCCGAAGGCCTGATCCCCGCCCAGACCGGCAAACGTTCATGACTGCGAATGATCTCTACGCCAGAGATGAAGCGGCAATCGGCAATCTGCAGAAGCTGCGTTTCTTTCCCTCCGCTCTGACGGGTGGGGCAGGGACGCGGGTCGTCGATCAGTCGGGACGCTCGCTGCTCGATCTTTCCGCCGCCTGGGGTGCGGCGGGCCTGGGCTACGGCCATCCGGCACTGGTCGAGGCGGTGACGCGTGCGGTCGCCAATCCGGCGGGCGCCAGTGTGCTCTCCTCGGCCAATTTGCCGGCGGTGGAGCTGGCGGAAAGCCTGCTTGCCACGGTACCGGAAATCGAAGGCGCCAAGGTCTGGCTCGGCCATTCGGGATCGGACGCCAATGAGGCGATGTTCCGGGCGGTGACGGCGGCGACCGGGCGCTCGCGCATCCTGGCTTTCGCCGGCGCCTATCATGGCGGCACGGCGGCCTCGATGGCGATCTCGGGCCACAGCGTGCAGACCCATGCGGCGCGCCATGCTGGCTTGACCCTCATTCCCTATCCGGCCGCGTCACGACCCTTCATGGGCGACGCGACGGGCGCCCGGGTGCTTGAGCTCGTCGAGCATCTGCTCAAGACCACCTGTCCGGGCGAGCAGGTGGCCGCGCTCTTCATCGAGCCGATCCAGTCCGATGGCGGCATGATCGTGCCGCCGCCGGGCTTCCTCAAGGCGCTTACGGTGCTCTGCCGGCGCTACGGCATCCTGATCGTCAGCGACGAGGTGAAGGTCGGCCTCGCCCGCACCGGCAAACTGCATGCCTATACACATGACGATTTCGTTCCCGACATCATCTGCTTCGGCAAGGGCCTGGGCGGCGGCCTGCCGCTCGCTGCCGCGGTGGCGCCGGCCCGCATCCTCGATTTCGCCTCGTCCTTCGCGATGCAGACCTTACACGGCAATCCGATCTCGGCGGTGGCCGGCCTCGCGGTGCTCGATACGATCAAGCGCGACCGGCTGGCCGAGAATGCCGCCGTCGTCGGCAGCTATTTTCTCGATGGTCTCGAGCGCCTGCAGCAACGCCATAAGATGATCCGCGAAGTGCGCGGCCGCGGTCTCGCCATCGGCATCGAGCTCGATCCCGACCGCGCCCGGCGTTATGCGGCCAAGACCGTCTACCGCGCCTTCGAGCTGGGGCTTGTTCTGTATTATGTCGGGCTCGAATCGAATGTGCTGGAGCTCACGCCGCCGCTCGTCCTGACGAAGCCGGATGTCGACGAGGCGCTTCAGATTCTCGACCAGAGTCTTGCCGATGTCGAAGCCGGTGTCGTCAGCGATCAGACGATCGCGCCCTTCGCCGGCTGGTAATAATTAAGATTTGACGAGACCCTTGAGAATATCAGCGGCGATCTCGAGCGAGCGCAAGCGCGCCTGGTGATCGAAGATATGGCCGGTCACGATGAGCTCGTCGATCTGCGTCTGCTCGAGAAAACCTTCGATTCCGCTTTTTACTTTGTCGCGCGCGCCGACGAAGGAATAGACGAGCGAGTGATCGACATTCGCTTTCTCCAGCGGATTGGCGAAGCTGTCGATGTCATCGATAGGCGGCGGCAATTGGCCGGGCTGGCCGCGCCGCAAGCGGATGAAAGCCTGCTGCAATGAGGTGAAGATGCGCCGGGCTTCGTCATCGCTGTCCGCCGCAATGATATTGGCCGCCGCCGCCACATAGGGTTTGTCGAGCTGCCGCGAGGGCTGGAAGCGCTCGCGATAGATGGCGATGGCCTGCATCAGCGCGTCGGGCGCGAAATGCGAGGCGAAGGCGAAGGGGAGGCCCAGATGCGCGGCGAGCTGCGCGCCGAAGAGGCTCGATCCCAAAATCCATAACGGCACTTTCAGACCGGCGCCCGGCACGGCGCGGATCTTCTGGCCGGGATCCGGGTCGTCGAAATAGATCTGCAGCTCGATGACGTCCTGCGGGAACTGGTCGGCGGCGGTGGTGGGATCACGGCGCAGCGCCCGGGTTGTCAGCATGTCGGTGCCGGGGGCGCGGCCGAGGCCCAGATCGATACGGCCGGGGTAAAGGGATTCGAGCGTGCCGAACTGCTCGGCGATCACCAGGGGCGCGTGATTGGGCAGCATGACACCGGCCGATCCGACACGGATCGTCTTGGTGCCGCCCGCGACATAACCGATCACCACCGCGGTCGCAGCACTTGCGATGCCGGTCATATTATGATGCTCGGCGAGCCAGAAGCGTTTGTAGCCCAGGCTCTCCGCATGGCGCGCCAGATCGAGCGAGTTGCGCAGCGCGTCGGCGGCTTTCGATCCTTCGGCGATGGGAGCAAGGTCGAGCATGGAATAGGCGATCATGGGGGAAACCTGAAGGTCGCGTGCGGGACTGTGAAAATGGGGGCTGCCGCCGCGTTCTGCAATGCCGCCTTAGAGCAAATCCCGCCAAAGTTGAAGACTTTGGCGATAAGGATTTGCTCCAAGATATTGATTTGGCGCGAATCCTTTTTCGGCGAAGTGTGTCCACTTCGCCGGGATGCGCGCTGGCATGGCTCATATATGCCGTCTTGTACATTCCGGTTTTGCCATGGCAATGTGCCGGCCCCGCCTGCCGTTAGGACCGCTTCGAAACGCCCATGCTGCGCCCGCACGAGATCATCCTTGGCATCGATCAGGGCACGACCAATACCAAGGTGGTGGCGCTCGATACCAAAGGTGTGATCCTGGCCGATGCGGTGCGCCCGATCGCAACCTCCGCGCCCGAGCCCGGCTTCGTCGAGCAGGACGCCCGCGCCATGGTTGCCAATGTGCTCGCCTGCATCCGCGAATTGCTGGAGCGGCTGGCGCTGAAGCCGTCCGAGGTTGTGGCTCTCGGTATCGCCAACCAGACCGAGACATTGGTGGTGTGGGATGTGCGGACCGGTGATCCTGTTTTGCCTGCCATCGTCTGGCAGTGCCGGCGCGGCGCCGAGGAGCTGGAGCGGCTCAGGAGCGACGACACCTTGCGTCTCATCCGGACGCGCACCGGCCTCGATCTCGATCCGACCTTCACCGCCGGCAAGCTCCATTGGCTGAAGCGCCGCAGGCCCGAAATCTGGCAGGGCATACGCGATGGGCACCTGCGCTGGGGTACGGTCGATTGCTGGCTCATCTCGGCGCTGAGCCAGGGCAAGACCTATGCGACCGAACCCGGCAATGCGTCCCGCACCATGATCTTCGATATCGCGCGGCTGGCTTGGGACAAGGACCTCTGCGCGCTCTTCGATCTCGACTTCGCAGGCTTTCCGGATGTGCGCCGCTCCGACGGTGATTTCGGAACGACCAGTGCGGCGCTCCTCGGCGCCGCCATCCCGATCCGCGGCGTGATGGGCGACCAGCAGGCGGCTCTGTTCGGGCATGGCTGTACTGAGGCGCGCGAACTCAAGGTGACCTATGGTACCGGGGCTTTCCTCTGGATGAATGCCGGCACGGCGCCGCCGAAACCCGCGGGCGACGGCATCATCCGCACCATCGCCTGGCAGACCGAGCGGACTTGCTACGCCTATGAAGGCTTTGTGATGTATGCCGGCAAGATCCTCGACTGGCTGAGCGAGCGCCTGTCGATCGAGGGGCGCGGCGCCGCGATGGCCGCCTTGGCCGAGAAAGCCGGCACGAGCGGCGAGGTTCTTCTGGTGCCCGCTTTCCAGGGACTCGCTTCGCCCTGGTGGCAACCTGACGTGCGTGCCGCACTCCTGGGGCTGAGCCAGGCGACGAGCAACGGCCATATCGCTCATGCCGGCCTCGAGGCCGTCTGCTATCAGATCCGCGCCGTGCTCGATCGCCTGAGTGGCGGCGAGACGCTGCCGATGGTCAGGGCCGATGGCAGCATGACGCGCTCGGCCTATTTCACACAGCTGCAGGCAAGCGTGCTGGGCACACCGCTGTTCGTGTCGGCGTCCGATGCGATGACGCCGTTCGGCTGCGCTTTGATGGCGGGCCTGGGAGCAGGTTGTTGGACCTCGCTCGATGATTTGCGCAAGCTGCCACGACCCGGCGAAACGGTTTCGCCGTCGGTGTCTTATCAACGTGCTTATGAATACTGGACCAAAGCCGTCGATCTGCTGATCGCCGGTTATGGCCGCAGGGGGCATTAGTAAAGTGACTAACCAGAATAAAGTCTACGACCTCTTCGTCATTGGTGGTGGCGTCAATGGCGCGGCGATCGCCTGCGATGCGGCGGGGCGCGACCTCGCCGTCGGCCTGTCCGAGATGCAGGACTTCGCTGAAGGCACATCGTCGCGTTCCTCCAAGCTCATTCATGGCGGCTTGCGGTATCTCGAGACCTATGACTTCAAGCTGGTGCGCGATGCGCTGATCGAACGCGAGATCCTGATGCGGCGCACGCCGCATCTCGTCTGGCCGCTCCGGCTCGTTCTGCCTTATGTCGCGAGCCAGCGGCCGCGCTGGATGATCCGTCTCGGTCTTCTGTTCTATGACTATCTGGCCAAGCGCAAAGTGCTGAAACGCTCGGAGGCGATCGATCTCCATAAGCATCCGGCGGGCGTGGCGCTCAAATCCGATTATCGTCATGCTTTCGCTTATTCCGACTGCCGCGGCGACGATGCGCGTCTCGTCATCGCCAATCTCCTGGGCGCGAAGCGTGCCGGTGCCGAGATCTGGCCGCGCCATCGTTTCGTGACCGCGGCGCGCGCCGGTGATTTGTGGCGGATCACGCTCGAAAGAGTGAGCGACGGAAGGCAGTTCACGCTCGAAGCCCGCGCTTTGGTCAATGCCGCCGGTCCCTGGGTCGTCGATGTGGCGGGCAAGATGCAGGTCCCGGTCGGGCGCAAATTGCGCCTGGTGCGCGGCAGTCACATCGTCGTGCCGCGGCAATGGGAAGGCGAGCACGGTTATTTCCTGCAGACGCAGGATGGAAGGCTGATGGAAGCCTTTCCTTATGAGCGCGATTTCACCTCGATCGGCACGACGGACGAGCCTTGGGAGGAGGCGCCGGAGAAGGTTGCGATCTCGGACAAGGAGATCGACTACATGCTGGCCGAGGTGAATGCGTTCCTCAAAAAACCGGTGACGCGCGCCGACATCGTGTGGAGCTATGCGGGTGTCAGGCCGTTGTTCGAAACGGGTGGCGGGCGCGACGGCGATCTCTCGACCTTGACGCGTGATTACTCCTTCGAGATCGACCACAGCCAGGGCCAGGCGCCGGTCCTCACCGTCTTCGGAGGCAAGCTCACCACGCATCGCCGCCTTGCGGAACATGCAATGCAGAAACTCTGCACCGTGATGCCCTGGCCCGCCGACAGTCCCTCGCGCACCGACATATTGCCGGGCGGCGATGTCGGCCCGGCCGGCATCGACGCCTACCGCACGAGCTTCAAGCAGCGTTTCGTTTGGCTCCCGGAAACGCAGGCGGATCGCTATGTTCAGCAATTCGGCACCCGGGCCGAAGAGATGCTGAAAGGGGCGGGCAAGCTCGCGGATCTGGGCCCGCTGATCGGCGCCGATCTCCACCAGAAGGAGGTCGATTACCTCATTGATACCGAATGGGCGCGGACCGTCGAGGACATCATCTGGCGGCGCAGCAAGCTGGGGCTTCGTCTTTCTCCGGTTGAGATCGGCCGGCTTGCCGCCTACCTGAAGGACAGACCCACCCTTCCGCAATCCCCCTGAAGCGAGCGAGCCAGCCATGATCGATCTCTATTATTGGACGACGCCCAACGGCCATAAGATCACGATGTTCCTGGAGGAGGCGGGGCTTCCCTACCGCGTCATTCCGATCGACATCGGCAAGGGTGAGCAGTTCAAGCCGGATTTCCTGGCCATCTCACCGAACAACCGCATTCCGGCGATCGTCGACACCAAGCCGGCCAAAGGCGGCAAGCCGATCTCGCTCTTCGAGTCGGGCGCCATCCTGCTTTATCTCGCCGAGAAGACCGGTAAGTTCATTCCGGCCGACCTCGCGGGACGCGCCGAGGTTCTGCAATGGCTGTTCTGGCAGATGGGCGGCTTGGGTCCCATGGCCGGGCAGAACCATCACTTCCGCAACTATTCCAATGAGAAGATCGCTTATGCGATCGATCGCTACACCAAGGAGACGAACCGTCTCTATGGCGTGCTCAACAAGCGTCTCGCCGATCGCCCCTTCGTCGCCGGCGACGACTATTCGATCGCCGACATGGCGTCCTATCCCTGGACCGTGTCGCATGAGCGGCAGGGCCAGGACCTCAATGACTTCCCGCATCTGAAGCGCTGGTTCGAGGCCATCCGTGCCCGGCCTGCGACCATCGCCGCCTATGACCTGGTGAAGACCGTCAATCCGACGGCCGGCAAGCCGATGACGGAAGAGGAGAAGAAGATTCTCTTCGGCCAAACGGCGGCTGTGGTGCGCTGACAAATATCGTCATCCCGGCTCTTACCTTCGCCCCCCATCGGGGGAGAGGGAGGGGGCCCAATGCGAAGCATTGGGAGGGTGTGGGGTGTCACTTAT
>SCPD01000014.1 GCA_005502925.1 Rhizobiales bacterium Y(2018)
GCGCCAAGCCGGGGGAGACGGATGGGGGTCGGGTGGTCTTTCAGAAGCTTCTTCTTTGCGAATTTGACAGAGCACCCGACCCCCATCCGTCTCCCCCGGCTTGGCGCCGGGTGAGCCACCTTCCCCGCAAGGGGGAAGGAGGATGTCAGAATGCTCGCGCCACCGTCCCATTGTCAGGACCCTTGAACTTCAATCGTCTCGCATGATCACGACAGCGCCGCCCTTATCTTCTCGATCACACCTTCGCGCTCGTGACGCGCTTTCAGCGCGGTGTCCAGATCGACGCCGACGAAGCGGGCCTGCGTATGCGGCTGCAATTGGCCGATCAGGTCCATATCGGCCGAGATCACCGTGCCGACCATGAAATAGCCGCCGCCCGATACCGCGTCGCGATGCAAGACGATCGGCTCGGTGCCCCCCGGCACCTGGATCGAGCCGTAAGGGTAGCAGGCATCGACGATGTTGGAGGGATCGGAGCCGGCGCCGAAAGGCTGCTGGCGCGGCACGAAATCGAGCGGCCTTCCACCCTTGAAGCGATAGCCGATGCGGTCGGCCTCGGGCGCCACTTTCCAGGTGTCGGCGAAGAAGTGCTTGCCGGCCTCCTCGGTGATGCGGTGCCAGTAGAGCCCCGGCACCATGCGCAACTCCGCTGGATTGCCCGGCGCACGGCGCAAATTGGCCGGCACGCTGCGGCCGTCCTTGGCGCCCTTGCCGTGGCCCACCGGCAACTCATCGCCGGCTTCGAGCTTGCGGCCCTTGAAGCCGCCGAGCGCGCCCAGGGCATAGGTCGAGCGTGAGCCGAGCACGACCGGCACGTCGATGCCGCCCGACACGGCGATGTAAGCGCGCGCCCCTTTCTTGAGGAACTCGAAGGAGAGCACCTGGCCCTTCTTCACGGAGAAAGAGGTCCAAGTCTCACGCGCTGCTCCATCGAGCTTGGGGGGCAGGTCGGCGCCGGTGACGGCGACCGTTGCATCGGCGGTGAATTCGAGCTCGGGGCCCATGAATACCGCCTCGAGCACGGCCGCACCTTCGTCATTGCCGACCAGCATGTTGGCGGCCCTTGTCGCGAGCCGATCCATGCCGCCCGACAGCGGGATGCCGATATTGTAATAGCCGGGCCGGCCCAGATCCTGGACGGTGGTGGCGAGGCCGGGTTTCAGAACCTTAATGGCCATGGAGCACCTCATCGAGCTTGTGGTTGGAGGCGTCGATGTCCTTGTGGAAGTCGGCGAGCGAGAAAGTGACATTGCGCATCAAAGGCGCGAACTTACCGGCATCGACATCGGCGACCGTCGCATCATATTGGGCGCGGTCGATCGGCTTCCATTTGACGATATCGCCCGGCTTGAACAGGCACATGAAGTCGCGCAGGTAACTGATCTTCTGATTGGGATCGTAGATCGGCATCGGCGTGATGCCGAACATCTGATAGCCGCCGGCACCTCTCACCGAATAGATGCAGCCGAAGCAGCCGCCATGGCCGACGGTGAGCTTGGGCGTATCGGTGCGCGGGCGCAGATATTTCGGCGCCTCAATCTGCCGCTGGCGGTCGACCATCTGATAGAGGAAGGGCAGGCCGGCGACGAAGCCCACCATGGAGACGAACCACGGGGCTCCCGAATGCGCCTTGATGAAGCCGTCCGGGCCATCGAGATTGTTGATGCGCGCGGCATATTCGATGTCGGTCGATTTCGGATCCTGATGGCGCTCACGGAAGCGCATCAGCGTCTCATGCGTCCAGGGATCGTTGTAATAGACCGGAATCTCGATGATGCGCGTCTTGATGACGGGCTCGGCCTTCGCGGCGACACTTTCGAACTTCTTGAGCTCGCTCAGCATGTCGGCCGGCTTGATCACATCGGGATCGAACTTGATCTGCATCGAGGCATTGGCCGGGCAGATCTCGGTGACGCCCTTGATCTTCGCGTCCCTGACCGCGTTGGTGATGAACAGGGCCTTGAAGAATGCGTCGAGCGACATCTCCTCGTCCATCTCGACGAAGATATGCTCGTCACCGCCATAGGAATATCGGGTCTTCATCGAAGCGCCACCTCCCTTATTCTTGTTATGCGTCGTCCCGGCGCAAGCCGGTCTTGAATGGGTCCCGGCTTGCGCCGGGATGGTGGAGAAAAGCGTGTGCGTTCTTCACGCCTCACTCCGCCAATTTCGCTGCGTTGGCCTCGAGCCAGGGCTCGAGCCAGCGTGTGTGGAATTGTCCCTGCCGCACGGCGGCGTCATCGGCGAGCAGCAGATGCAGCGGCTTGGTCGTCTTGAGGCCGCCGATCTCGAGCTCGCCCAGCGCGCGCTTCATGCGGTCGATCGCCCGCTCGCGGGTCTCGTCCCACACGATGAGCTTGCCGAGCAGTGAATCATAGAAAGGCGGCACCTGGTAGCCGTCATAAAGCATCGTGTCGAAACGGGTGCCGGGGCCACCGGGCACGCGCAGGCCTTTGACCAAGCCGGGGAACGGCATGAAATTCCTGGCCGGATCCTCGGCATTGATGCGCACTTCGATCGCATGGCCTGAGCGTTTGATGTCGTCCTGCCGGTGCTTCAGACGCGCGCCGCCGGCGATGAGGATCATCTCGCGCACGAGATCGAGGCCGGTGATGAACTCGGTCACCGGATGCTCGACCTGGATGCGGGTATTCATCTCGATGAAGTAGAAGTCGTGGCTCTCGTCGTCATAGAGATATTCGATCGTGCCGGCGCCTTTGTAATGGACCGCCTCGGCAAGAGCGACGGCGGAAGCGCATAATTTCCGGCGCACCTTGTCGGGGAGCACGGGCGAGGGGGCTTCCTCCCACAGCTTCTGGCGGCGGCGCTGCAGTGAGCATTCGCGCTCGAAGCAGTGGATGGCGCGCTCACCGTCGCCCAGCACCTGCACCTCGATATGACGGGCCTTGGTGATGACTTTCTCTATATAGAGTCCGCCATCACCAAAGGCCGCCTGGGCCTCGCCTTGCGCCTGCGGCAGGAATTGCGCGAATTCCTCGGCCGTATTGGCAATGCGGATGCCCCGTCCGCCGCCCCCGGCCGCGGCTTTGATCATGATCGGAAAACCGATGCGCTCGGCGATCTGCGTCGCTTCGGTCAAATCTTCGATGCGCCCGCCGCTGCCCGGCACGACGGGCACGCCGGCTTTCTCGGCGGCGATGCGGGCGGAGACCTTGTCGCCCATGGTGCGGATCGCGTCACCGCTCGGGCCGACGAAAATCATGCCCGCCGCCACGACCGCATCGGCGAAGCCGGCATTCTCGGCCAGGAAGCCATAACCCGGATGGATCGCGTCGGCGCCGGCTTTCTTGGCGGCCTCGATGATGACGGGGATGTTGAGATAGGATTTCGCCGCATGCGGCGGGCCGATATTGACGGCCTCATCCGCCATCTTCACGGCAAGCGAGTCGGCATCGGCAACGCTATGGGCCTGGATGGTGCGGATGCCCAATTCGCGCGCCGCACGGATGATGCGCACCGCGATCTCGCCACGATTGGCGATGAAGAGCGATTTCAGCTCCTTCATCTCAAGCGATTTCCACCAGGGCCTGGCCGGCCATCACCGGCTCTTCATTGTCGGCGAGGAACTTCACGATCTTGCCGGCGACTTCCGCCTTCACCTCGTTGAAGGACTTCATCACCTCGATGAGGCCGATGACGTCGCCGACCGCGACCTCGTCGCCTTCATTCTTGTACAGAGGTTTGTCCGGCGCCGGCCGGCGATAGAAGGTTCCGGGAAGCGGCGAGAGAAGTTCATGGGGCATGGGCGCTCTCTTCTATGTCAGGCGGCGTCGAGATAGGGGGCGACCGCCTTGCGGACGGCTTCGGCAATGGCGACGGCATTGGGCGTGTCGGAATGGATGCAGATGGTGGCCGAGCCGACCGTCACTTCCTTGCCGTTGACGCTCGTCACCTTGCCTTCGGTCACGGCGCGCAGGCATTTGGCGGCGGCCTCGTCGGGATCCTTCGCGTCATGCTCGCGGGTGATGATGACGGTGCCGTCGTCACGGTAATCGAGATCGGCGTAGAATTCCGGGATGAAAGTGTGGCCGCGCGCCTTGTAGACCTCTTCATGCAGCGTGCCGACCATGCCGAAGAGCGGCACCCTGAAGATGTCGGCGACGTCCGCGACCGCCTGTGCCATTTCCTCCTGCCGGGCCGCCATGCCGTAGAGCGCGCCATGCGGCTTGATATGGTTGAGCTTCATGCCGGCGGCTTCGAGAAAACCTTTGAGCGCGCCGATCTGATAGATGAGGCAATTGGCGAGCTCGTCACGCGCGATCTTCATCTCGCGCCGGCCGAAGCCCTGGAGGTCGGGCAGCGACGGGTGTGCTCCCACCTTCACGCCATGTTTCTTGGCGAGCTCGACGGTGGTCCGCATATGGTTGAAGTCGGAGCCGTGAAAGCCACAGGCCACATTGGCGACATCGATGAGCGGCATCAGGCCGGCATCGTCGCCCATTTTATAGAGGCCGAAAGCCTCACCCATGTCACAGTTGATGGCTGTCACACTCACTCCTCCCGATGCGCCACTGACGGGCGTTTACGAATGCAAATATTGGGTGGGTGAGCTGATATTGTAAAATCAGAAAATCCGCTCTCAGGTATTTGAAAAAGAGATATCACAGTTTTTGGGCATCCCGGCAGGCGCGCCACACTTTTTCAGCCGTCACCGGCATGTCGATGCTGGTGACGCCCAAAGGCGACAAGGCGTCGAGCGCCGCGCTCACCAGTGCCGCGGGCCCCGCAATGGCGCCCGCCTCGCCGCAGCCTTTGACGCCCAGCGGATTGTTCCGGCAGGCAGTGACCAGGCTTTCGATGCGCATCGAAGGGAGGTCGTCGGCGCGCGGCATGGCGTAATCCATGAAGGAGCCGGACAGTAGCTGGCCGGTCTCGGGATCGAAGGCGCAAAGCTCCATCAGGGCCTGCCCCGAGCCCTGCGCCAGGCCGCCATGGATCTGGCCCTCGACGATCATCGGATTGACCTGGTTGCCGAAATCATCGACCGCGGCGAGCGCCACGATGTCGATCTTGCCGGTCTCGGCATCGACCTCGATCTCGCAGATATGACACCCATAGGGGAAAGTGAAATCGGGCGGGTCGAACCAGGTCGTCTCCTCGAGCCCCGGCTCGAGCTTGTCGAGCGGATAATCGGCGGGGTTATAGGCGGCGGCCGCGATCTCCTTGAAGCTCTTCGACCGGTCGGTGCCGGCGATGCGGTAGTGGCCGTGCTTGAATTCGATGTCGCGGTCATCCGCCTCGAGCAGATGGGCGGCGATCTTGCGGCCCTTCTCCACCACCTTGTCGAGCGACAGTTTCATCGCCGAGCCGCCGACCGCGAGCGAGCGCGAGCCATAGGTGCCGATGCCGTAAGCGACGCGGTCGGTGTCGCCATGGACGATCTCGATCGCCTCGAAATCGACGCCCAGCGTGTCGGCGACGATCTGCGCATAGACCGTCTCATGGCCCTGACCATGGGTGTGGCTGCCGGTCAAGACGGTGACGCTCCCGGTCGGGTTGACGCGCACCTGACCCACTTCGAACTGTCCGCCGAGGCAGCCTTCGCGGGCGAGCAGCTTGGACGGACCCATGCCGCAGGCTTCCATATAGAAGGCGAAGCCCAGTCCCCGATAGCGGCCGCGCGCCAGCGCTTCTTTCTTACGCGCGTCGATACCGGCGAAAGCGCCGACCTCTGAGGCGCGGTCGAGAAGCTTGTGGAATTCGCCGACATCATAGGTCCACAGCAACGGCGTCTTATAGGGAAAGGCTTCGGCCGGGATCAGATTGCGCCGCCTGATCTCGACCCGGTCGATCTTCATCTCGCGCGCCGCCGCATCCATGGCGCGCTCGAGCACATAAGTGCATTCGGGCCGCCCGGCGCCGCGATAGGCATCGACCGGCATGGTGGTAGTGAAAGCGGCGCGGGTGCGCACATGCACATTGCGCACCTTGTAAGGGCCGGGCATCGGGTAAGCATAGAAGAAGGACGGGATCGCCGGCGCGAAGGTCGAGAGATAGGCGCCCATATTGGCGATCGTGTCGACCTTCAGCCCCTGCACGACACCGTCGGCGTCGAGCGCCAGCGACACCGTCGTGACATGGTCGCGCGCATGCGTGTCGCAGATGAAGGCTTCCGTCCGATCGGCGATCCATTTGACCGGGCGCTTCAGCCGGTGCGCGGCGAAGACGCTCAGCACCTCCTCGGCATAGTGATAGATCTTCATGCCGAAGCCGCCGCCGACATCGGGCGCCACCACGCGGATCTTCTCCTCCGAGATCTTCAGCGTCGCGATCGACAGCAGCACGCGGATCACATGCGGATTCTGGTTCGAGGTATAAAGCGTGTAGCGGTCGCTCGAGGGATCGTAATGACCGATCGTGCCGCGCGTCTCCATCGGCGAGGCATGCACGCGGTTGTTGATCAGCTTGACGGTGGTGACATGGGCGGCCGTGGCGAAGGCACGCTCGGTCGCCGCCTGATCGCCGACCTCCCAGTCGTAACAGAGATTGCCGGGCGCTTCGGTCCAGATCTGATGGGTTTCGGGATCAAGCGCGGTCGCGAGATCGGCTACCGGCGGCAGGCGCTCATAGTTGACCTCGATCATCCGCATTGCGGAAACGGCTTCGGCGCGCGTTTCGGCGACGACGAAGGCGACGGGATCGCCGACATGGCGGACCCGCTCCGAGGCCAGTACCGGATGTGGCGGCTGCACCATCGGGCCACCCTTGGTATGGGGCACGATCCAGCCGACCGGCAGGTTGCCGATCGCGGCCGCGGCGAGATCGGCGCCTGTGAAGATCGCGAGCACACCCGGCATCGCCGAAGCCTGCTCGATGTCGATTGATGTGATTTTCGCATGAGCGTGCGGTGAGCGCAGGACCGCCGCATGGGCCATGCCGGGCAAGGCGATGTCGTCGACATAACGGCCCTCGCCGGTGATGAAGCGGCGGTCTTCCTTGCGGTGAATTCGTTGGCCGATCAGCGGCTTGGCCGGTGCGTGCATGGTCGTTTCTCTCCCGGTGCCGTCTGCTGCGGCGTCTCGGCACAACTATTGAGGTTCGGCCCAGCTATTGTAAAATCAGAAAATCTGCTCAGAGTTATCGGGAATTCAGATATGCCGCTCTCGATCAAGCAAGTGCGCTATTTCCTGGCCGCCGCCAATGCAGGGCAAGTGAGCCAGGCGGCAATCGAGCTCAATGTCTCGCAGTCCGCCGTCACGGCGGCGATCAAGCAGCTCGAAGCGGATCTCGCTGTCCGCCTCTTCGACCGCCTGCCGACCGGCGTGTCGCTCACCGCCGAAGGCACCCGCTTCCTGCAGCATGCGCGCATCATCATGGCGGCGGTGAACGAGGCGATGAGCGCGCCCTTGACCGAGGACACGGCGCATTCCGGCCATATCAGGGTCGGCGTCTCCTATACGGTGGCGGGCTATTTCATGCCGCGCCATTACGCCCGGTTCCTGCGCAACTATCCGCGCATCAGCGTCGAACTGCGCGAACTGCCGCGAGAGGCGATCGAGCGCGGCATCGTCGACCGCACCCTCGATATCGCGGTGATGCTGGTCTCCAATCTCGCCGATACGGCGCGGATCGCGTCGGAAACCCTGCTCAGGTCCAGGCGGCGGCTGTGGCTGCCGGTCGAGCATCCGCTTCTCAACAGGGAAAACATCACCCTCGCCGAAGTGGCGGCTGAGCCCTATGTCATGCTCACCGTCGATGAGGCCATGCACACGGCCGGCAAATACTGGGTCAAGGCCGGGCTCGAGCCACGCATGGTGGTCAAGACCTCCTCCGTCGAGGCGGTACGCAGCATGGTCGCCGCCGGCATGGGCGTCACCGTCCTCTCCGACATGGTCTACCGGCCCTGGTCGTTGGAAGGCCAGCGCATCGAGACCCGCAATGTGATCGGCGACATTCCCAGCATGGATGTCGGCCTCGCCTGGAACCGAGCGGTGCAACAGGGGCCCGCCACCCGCGTCTTCCATGACTTCATGAGCATGACTTTTTCGGGCGCCGCGGCGATGTAGGTTTGTAACTGGGGGTTGCGGGGCAGTCCATCGGCATCCGGAATGTCTTGAAGGGGCCTCCCGATCTGCCCCCTTTTGAGGCAATTCCGGGCGGGGGTGTAGCCCATTCGCAACGGTCGTCCGGCAAATGATATTGTCGGACGTTTGCCGGTTGTGTTTTTTCGCAAATCCGGCCAAAAAGATAACTCCGGGGAAAATTGGCGGGGAAATCCTATGGCGCGGTTCGCCCGAGTCCTGATTGCGGCTGCTCTGAGCGCTGTCGCTTTGGCGGGTCCGGCGGATGCCGCTGACCCGATCGGGAAGGTCGTCGCCGCGGCGGGGTCGCCCACAGGCTCCGGCCGGGCGCTCAGCCCCGGTGGTCCAATTTTCGAGAACGACAAGGTCGTCACCGGCGGCGGCAATGTCCAGATCGTGTTTATCGACGACACCAAGCTGGTGGTCGGGCCCAATTCCACCCTGGTGATCGACCGTTTCCTGATGCGCGGCGGCAATCGGGCGCAGAAATTCTCGGTCGACGCCTTGCGCGGCACCTTCCGCTTCATCAGCGGCAAATCGGCCAAAAACGCCTATGACATCAGGACGGCGAATGCGACGATCGGCATCCGCGGCACCGCTTTCGATTTCTCGTCCGGCGGTGAGACTTTGATCGCGGTGTTCGAAGGGGGCGTCAGGCTTTGCGCTTCGGGAACTTGCGAGAGCATCCCCGAAGGCTGCGGCGTCGGGCGGGCACGGCGCAACGATGTCGATCAATTGGGCGGCCGGTCCAAGGGCCAGGCTCTGCGGAGCCTGCCTTACATCGTCAATCAGGGTTCGCTCAGCCGGTCCTTCCGGGTCAATACGCGCTCCTGCCGCTCAAGCCTCGGTCTGATCCTCGATTTCCAGAACAACAACCAGGGCAGCGGCCAGCAAGGGGCCGGCCCGAGCGGAGATACCGGCGGCGGCGGATCGCCCGGCGGTGGTCCAGGCGGTGGCGGCAGCAATCCCGGCGGCGGCAATCCGGGCAGCGGCACGGGCGGTGGTGGTAGCGGTAGCGGCGGTGGCGGCACCGGCGGCGGCCCTAGCGGCGGGGGACCCTGATGTCGAGCAGGTCCGGGCGAGGAGTGAGATAATGGGACAGCCGTTGGATTGGATGCTGACCAGCGGTCAGGGCAAGCAAAACATACGGCGCGTCTTGCGCAACCGCCTGGCGGTGACCACGATCCTGGCCGTGGCGCCGTTTCTGGGATATGGGCGCCAGGCCTATGCGGCTTGCGAACCTGCGGCCGCTCCGCTCACGCATCTTTGCACTGACGCGAGTCCGGGGCAGTTCTTCTTCGTCAACAATGCCAATTTCGCGACGGGGACTCCCCCCTATGTGACGACGGGTGGCCTTGGAATCGAAGGCCTCGGCGATCAGCGCTTCACCGACAATCAAGCCTCCACCAGCATCACCAACAGCAGCTATTATGGCCGCGGCCTCTCCGTCGTCTCCACGGGAGATCTCGGAGGAACCCCAGGCGCGGTGACCATTTTCACGGATGGCACGATCGGCGGCACGGCCCACGGCATCTACGCCCGCAATGAAGGCAGCGGCGATATTACCATCACGGCGAATGGCAGCGTCACCGGCACGGATTTCGGCGGTGACACCTATGTCAAGAATGATGGCATCTACGCCAAGAATTTCGGCGCCAATCTCACCGTCACCACGGGCATCGGCAGCACGATCACCGGCGAGCACAATGGCATCGATGCGCGCAATTATGGCTCTGGCAATCTGACGATCACCACCAATGGCGATGTCACCGGAGACAAGTTTGACGCCATCTACGCGGTCAATTCCGGTGACGCGCTGAGCGTTACCGTCAATGCCCAAAGTGTCGTCAAGGGCTTCGGCTACGGCATCGGCGCATTCAATAATGGCAGCGGCGATCTCGCGATCAAGGTCGACGGTTCGGTCACCAGCGAGGGCTATGACGGCATTCACGCCCGGAACGAGGGCGCCAATCTCATCATCACCACAGGCGTGGGAAGCAGCGTCCGCGGCGAGGGCCCCCACCCGGAAAGCGAGGATGAAGACTCCAACGGCATCGACGCGGTCAACGAGGGCAGCGGCTATCTCAAGATCACTGCCGACGGCGAGGTGTTCGGCAATTTCAATGACGGCATCTATGCGAAGAACGAAGGCACCGACCTCATCATCGAGACGGGCGCGCAAAGCGTCGTCAAAGGCGGCGGCAACGGCATCGGCGCCTATAATTACGGCAGCGGCAATCTCAGCATCGATGCGCAGGGCGTGGTCGGCGGCTACAGCCTGGCGGGCGACGGTATCAAGGCCTATAATTCCGCTGATGGCGGCTATCTGAAGATCGTCACCGGCACGCAAGCCGTCACCGGCGGCGATGACGGCATCCAGGCCGAAAATCTCGGCGACGGCGATCTCACCATCACCACCAATGGCGCCGTCACCGGCAAAAACGGCAACGGCATCACCGCGATCAACAACGGGGATGAATTCTACAACACCGAGACCGAGGAGTGGGAGCCGGCCTTTGGCCGCAATCTGACCATCACCACCAATGCGGCGGTGACCGGCAAGTTTTACGGCATCGAAGCCCTCAACCACGGCACCGGCGATCTCACCATCACCGCGAACGGCAATGTCACCGGCCAGGAAGAGGATGGCATCTACGCCTACAATTCCGGTCTCGGAAAGGGCGCGTCGGTGACGACGGGGGCGGCGGCCAGCATCACCGGCAAATATGACGGCATCGACACCCGCAATTACGGTGAGGGCGATCTCACCATTACCGCCAATGGCAATGTCACCGGCCAGGAAGGCGACGGCATCTTCGCGCGCAATGTCGAAGAAGAGCTCGATCTCGGAGGCGATCAGTTTGTCTGGGGGGATGCGCTCGGCCTGACGATTACCACTGGCCCCGCGAGCGTGGTGACCGGCAAGCTCAACGGCATCTACGCCCAGGACACCGGCATCGGCAACTTCGAGATCACCGTCAACGGCCGGGTCACCGGCGAGACCCGCGACGGCATCTATGCCTTCGACGGCAGCGAAGGCTACGCTACCAACCTCATCGATAGTGAAGATGGCTATCACTTCTCGATCATCACCGGCGCGGCGAGCATCGTCACCGGCGGGGAAAACGGCATCAATGCGATCAACTTCGGCAATGGCGACCTGAATATCGAGGTCAACGGGCAGGTCACCGGCACCTCCAGGGATGGCATCCGTGCGATAAATGAGCCGTTCGGCGTCCACGACCTGACGATCAGCACCGGGCCGGGAAGCGTCGTCACCGGGGCCAAAGACGGCATCGATGCCACGCAAAGTAGCGGGGGCTCTTTCGAGATCACGGTGGACGGCACGGTCACCGGCCTGGGCGAGAGCTGTAAGGACAGCAAGGACAGCAAAGACGACTGCAAGGACAGCAAGGACGATTTTGGCTTCGGCATCAAGACCGTCAACTATGACGGCGACAGCGCCACCGAGATCGAGATCGGCGCGGCGGGTTTGGTGCAGGGCAAGGTCGCCGGCATATTTGCAAGGTCGTTGGATGACCAGGCCATCAACATCGACAATGCGGGCATCGTGCGGAATCTGTCGCAGTCGTCCGGCGACCTCGCGATCTTGGCGATCGGCGGCGCGACCCATATCGGCAATACCGGTGCGATCATCGGCACGGTGTCGCTCAGCTCATTCGATGACACATTCACAAATGATGGCTTGTGGTCGATGACCGGGGTGAGCGACTTCGGCCTCGGTGAAGAAGACGAAGTGAATAATGGCGGCGTCCTCATCGCCGCGGTGACGCAGGGCACCAGCGAAAACCCGACCCTCACCGGCCTCGAGCGGTTCAACAATTCCGGCGCGATCTCCCTCGTCGACGGCGGCGCGGAAGACACGCTCGAGATCACCGGCGTGCTCGCCGGCGAAACCGAATATATGAGCGAAGGCGGCCTCTTGGGCGTCGATGCCATCCTTGGCCCCGATGGGAAGGCGGACGAGCTCCATATCAGTGGCAATGTCACCGGACAGACCAAGGTCCATGTCAATGTCGTAGGCGCGACGGGCTTCAATGATGAAGGCATCGCGGTCGTGCGCGTCTTCAGCGGTGACACGACGGACGGCGATTTCGTCCTCGACGGGCCGCTCTCCGCCGGCTTCTACACCTGGGACTTGCGCTATGACGACACGTTGAACCAGCATGAGCTGTTCTCGTCGGGCGTCGGCATCGGCGCGGAAGAGTTCGCTGGCGGCATGACCGCCACCCAGGATCTGTGGTTCCAGACCTTGGGTACCTTGCTTGGCCGACAGATGGATCTGCGCTCCCTCATCGGCGGCACCGGTGTCACGCCGGTCGCCGATTTCGCCGAGCCGGTATTGCCGACACCCGTCGCCAAGGTTACGCCGGGCTTCTGGGTCTCCGGCCTCGGCGCCTATCTGAAACGCGACGACGAGCAAGACGGCTTCACCCTCGACCGCACGCAGACGATCTGGGGCGGGCTTGCCGGCTTCGACTTCGGCACCCAGGATGTCGGCGACGCGCTGCTGTTCGGCGTCTTCGGCGGCTACATGTCCTCGAAGCTCAAATTCGACGAGACCAACACCGAATGGAATTATGAAGGCCCGACGGTCGGCGCCTATGCCACCTATCTCGACCGCGCCTTCTTCGTCGATGTCACGGTCAAGGCCGACTTCCTCGATATCGAGATCGATCCGGAAGACCTGGCGCCCGACGCCGATGACGGCGATACCGACGCGCTCAATATCGGCGGGCGCATCGATACCGGCTACAAATTCGGCGAGAGCATGTTTGTCGAGCCGCAAGCGTCTCTCGCCGTGGTGCACAGCGAGATCGACGATGTCGACGTGTTCGGCGGCACGGTCGAGTTCGACGACGAGACGAGTGTCCGCGGCCGGCTCGGCTTGCGCGTCGGCTTCGATCATCAGGCGGCCGATGCGACGGTCTTCACCGGCGACGTGATTGCCAGCGTGTGGGAGGATTTCTCCGGCGACAACAACGCCACCATCGCCGATCCGGCCTTGCCGTCCTTCGGTGTGTCGGATGATCCAGGCTCGACCATGGGCGATGTCTCGATCGGCTTCGGCGTCGCGGCGCCGGAGGGCTGGTCGGGCTTCCTGCGCGGGAACTACCAGTTCGCCACTGATTACGACGCCTATAGCGGCAATGCCGGGATCAGATATTCCTGGTAGATCGACATTGATCGGATGTCATAAAGCGCGCTAGGTCTTCCCGCGATTCATCATTCTTCGACGGGAAACCCAGTCTTGCCTCCATCCAATCCGGCGCCCTCCAGTGAAACCCCGGCGCAGGCCGACGACAAGACGGCGGCCGACAAGGCGCCGGCCGTCAATTATTCGATGTCGGGCGGCTTTCCACGCCTGCTGGCCCGCCTCGACGTCTCGCTCGGCTTCACCTCCTACCAGTCCGGCAAGCTTTATCTCCTCGGCCGCAACCCCAAGGGCGGCGGGCTGATGGTGGATGAGCGTCTGTTTCCCAAGGCGATGGGGCTCACCGTCGAGGGCCACACGCTGGCGCTCGCCACCTTGTTCCAGATCCAGCGCTTCGAGAATGTGCTCGACCCCGGCCAGGCGATCAACCATACGCAGGACGCGTGTTATGTGCCGCGCGTCACTTATACGACCGGCATTCTCGATGCCCATGACATCGGCCTGATGGCGGACGGCCGCATCGTCTTCGTCAACACAGCCTATAATTGCCTGGCGGTGCCGTCGGAGCGCCACAGCTTCACGCCGATCTGGATGCCGCCCTTCATCTCGGCTCTCGTCAATGAGGACCGCTGCCATCTGAACGGCCTCGCCATGGAAAGCGGCAAGCCCCGTTATGTCACCGCCGTGTCGCGCTCGGATACGATCGACGGCTGGCGCGACCGGCGCGCCGAAGGCGGCATCGTCATCGATGTCGAGTCGGGCGAGATTGTCTGCACAGGGCTCTCGATGCCGCATTCGCCGCGCCTCATCGACGGCCGGCTGTGGCTGCTGAACTCCGGAACCGGCGAGCTCGGCGAGGTCGATCTCGCGACCAGGTCTTTCCGGCCGCATATGTTCTGTCCCGGTTTCGGCCGCGGCCTCGCCATCAAAGGCCGGCATGCTTTCGTCGGCCTGTCGAAGCCCCGCTACAAGCGTTTCGAGGGGCTGGCGCTCGATGAGCGGCTGAAAGCGGCCGATTCCGAGCCCTGGTGCGGCATCCAGGTGATCGATCTCGACAAGAAGACCTGCGTCGAATGGTTCCGCATCGATGGTGCGGTGGCCGAGATCTATGACGTGGCCGTGCTGCCCGGCATCGCCTGTCCGATGTCGCTCGGCTTCGCCTCCAGCGAGATCCGCAATCTCATCACCCATGATCCATTGGCGCGTTAGTCGTGCATCTATAAGTTGTGGCGTCGGAACCTTGAAACAAGCCTGACGATTCGACTTCCGATCTAGGATTTTACTCTTGTAATTGACTGTTGCGAGAACGCCACACTCTCGCGTCACTTTTTGATTACCGAAGGGAATCTGTGGCGACTGTCCCACCTGTCAGTTAAACTCCGCGTAATGTGCGGTGATTTGCAATGCCGCGACCAGGCTGGGGATCCCATGGAACGGCACTTGAAATCGGCGAATCCTGTAACGCGCCTCCTGCGCAACCGGCTGGCCCTGACGACGATCCTGGCCGCAGCACCCTTCCTGGCCTATGGCCGCCAGGCCTTTGCCGCCTGCACCCCCAACCCCGTGGCGCCGACCTATTCCTGCAGCGGCGCCAGCGGTGCGCAGTCCTTCAACCTGGTCAACAACGCCTATATCACGACAGAGCCGGGCTTCAGCGTCACCGCCGGTGGCGGCGACAATGGCATCACCATCACCGGCGACGGCCATCTGCGGTATATCGACAACAACGACTCGCCTGTCACAAGTGCTAATTTCACCGGCATCTATGTCCGCTCGGGCGGCGCGGTGACGATCAGCACCGGCGGTGCCATCACCGGCGGCACGAACGGCATCTATGCCCGCAATGACGGGTTTGGCCAGGTTTCGATCACCGCCGATGGTGCCGTGACGGCACAGAACGGCGACGGCATCTATGCGGTCAATTACGGTGTCGACCTGACGATCGTCACCGGCGCCGGCAGCGCGATCGAGGGAGGCGACGAGGGCATAAATGCGCTCAACGGCGGTGCCGGCAAGCTCGACATCACCGCCAATGGCGAAGTAACCGGCGCCAATGACGCCATCCACGCCTTCAACTCCATCGATGGCACCGATGTCGTCATCACGACCGGCGTAGGCAGTGCGGTCGAGGGTGGCGGCAACGGCATCTATGCCGAAAATCAGGGGCGCGGCAGGCTCGAGATCATCGCCAACGGCTTGGTCGATGGCGGCACCGGCGATGGTATCTTTGGCCGTAATCACGGCGGCGATCTGATAATTACGGCCAATGCGGGAAGCGTAATCGAAGGCCGCGACGAGGGCATCGACGCAGTCAATATGGGCTCGGGCGAGCTCAGGGTGACCGCCGACGGCAAGGTTACAGGCACTCAGGATGACGGGCTCCGCGCCTTCAATTCCGGCAACGGCACCAATCTCAAGATCACGACGGGCGCGCTGAGCGAGATCACCGGTGGCAATTCCGGCATCTTCGCCGACAATTTCGGCACCGGCGATCTCGACATCAAAGCCTATGGCAAGGTCACGGGCGATGACGGCGACGGCATCTATGCGCGCAATTCCTATGACACCGACAATGGCGTCAATCTGAAGATCACCACCGGGGCCCAAAGCGACATCACCGGCTCGCGCTACGGCATCAATGCGAAGAGCTACGGCAACGGTGACCTGATCATCACGGCGGATGGGCGGGTCACGGGTGAGAGCGAAGACGGTATCTTCGCGCATGCCTATTACGGCCGGAATCTGACGATCACCACCGGTGCCGGAAGCGACGTCAGCGGCCTCGACGAGGGTATCGATGTCGAGAATACCGGCGTCGGCGATCTTACTGTCACGGTCGGCGGCAAGGTGACCGGCATCGAAGGCAACGGCGTAGATGCGTTGAATGAGGGCGAGAATCTCACCATCACCGCCGAGGCCGGGAGTGTGATCAAGGCCGAGCAGGAAGGGATCTGGGGCCGGAACCGGGGCACCGGCAATCTCACCATCACCGCCAATGGCGCGATCAGGACCGAGAGCATCGGCGGCAACGGCATCGGCGCCGAGAACGAGGAGGACGGCGGCGACCTGACGGTCACCACCGGCGCCGGAAGCTATATCTCCGCCGGCGATGACGGCATCTATGCCGAGAACAACGGCCGCGGCAATCTCACCATCCTTGCCGATGGAATGATCGAGGGGCGCGGCGATGATGGCATCTATGCCGAAAACGAGGGCGCCAATCTGAAGATCACCACGGTCGCGGGAAGCGTGATCAAGGGCGCGGATGACGGCATAGATGCGCGCCATGAGAATAGCGACGGCACTTTCGAAATCATCGTGAGCGGTTCCGTCACGGGCACCGGGGCCTTCGGCATCAAGGCCGTCAATGACGCATACGCGGTCACCGACATCAGGGTGCTTGGCGGCGGCCTTGTTCAGGGCAATTCAGCCGGTATCTACGCCCGTTCACGCGATGCGCAAAACATCGCCATCACCAATGACGGTGTCGTGCGCAATCTCTCCGGCGAAGCGAACGCGCTCGCCATCGAGACCACCGGCGGCGCCACGGCGATCGACAACAACAATCAGCTCATCGGCACGGTGAAAACCGCAACCGGGTTCGACGCCAGGCTGACCAATAATGGTGTGTGGCGCACGCGCGGGTGGAGCTACTTCAACGGCAGCGACGACATCGCTTTCAACAACGGCACCTTGATTGCCGCCGCCGACGCGGCAGTTGCCGAGGTCGTAACCCTCCACGATATCGAGACATTCAACAATGCCGGGCTGATTTCACTGGTGGATGGTCAGACCGGTGATCAGTTCACCATGCAGGACGTCAATACTTTTCCGGGCACCCGCTATGTGGGCGACAATGGCCGGCTCGCCGTCGATGCGGTCCTGGCCGAGCCGGGAACCGGTGCATCGGATCGGATGGTCATGGCCGGCGTGACCGACGGCACGACCAAGGTCGTGGTCAATATCCTCGATGCGGGCGGCCCCAACTATCAAGGCATCCAGGTGGTCGCGGCGGTGGCGACCGGCGAGGAAGATTTCGACCTCGAAGGTGGCCCCCTCAATGCCGGCTTCTTCACCTGGGATCTGGTCGCTCGTGACGTGCCGTTCCTCGGCCCGTCGCAGATCCTGGTCACGACCGGCATCGGCGCGGGCGCGCATGAGATGGCGGCCG
Source organism: Rhizobiales bacterium Y(2018) (assembly GCA_005502925.1). Taxonomy (GTDB): domain Bacteria; phylum Pseudomonadota; class Alphaproteobacteria; order Rhizobiales; family Aestuariivirgaceae; genus Taklimakanibacter. The sequence goes on from SCPD01000014.1 coordinate 17,390, forward strand.
GCATCACCGGCGGCCAGGATTTCTGGCACCAGACGACCGGCACGCTGCTGCAGCGCCAGGCCGATCTCCGGGCCCTGCTCGCGGGGCCCCAGGTCACGCCGGTCGCCGATTATACGGAACCGGTCGCCCCCACGCCCGTGGCCAACGTCACCCCCGGCTTCTGGTTCAAAGGTGTCGGCGCCTGGCTCGAGCGCGATCAGGGCAATGGGCCGACAAGCACGGACCGCAAGCAATCGATCTATGGCGCGCTCGCCGGCTTCGACTTCGGCACCGAAAGTGCTGGCGAGACCTGGATGATCGGCTTGTTTGGAGGTTATGTGGCCTCCGACCTCGATTTCGACGTCACCAACACAGAATGGAAATACAAAGGCCCGTCGGCCGGCGCCTATGTCACCTATCTCAATGAGGCCTTCTATGCCGATCTGACGGTGAAGGCGGACTTTCTCGATGTCGACATAGACGCTGAGGAGATTGGCGGCCTTTCGGGTGAGGCCGACACCGATCTCTTCAATATCGGCGGCCAGATCGACGCCGGTTACAAGATCGGCTTCGGCGAGGGCGCCTTCATCGAGCCGCAAGCCTCGCTCGTCGTGCTTCACACTGAGGTCGACGATATCGACGATATCTTCGGCGGTGCCGTCGAGTTCGAGGACGAGACCAGCGTGCGCGGCCGGCTGGGCATCCGCCTCGGCGCCGATTACGACCAGGGTGGCGTGATCCTGACGCCCGATGTGACCGCGAGCGTGTGGCAATCCTTCACCAGTGACAATACCGCGACGATCTTCGCGCCGCTCACGCCGGCCTTCGATGTGTCGGACGATCCGGGCGAGACGGTGGGCGATGTGTCATTGGGCCTCGCGGTGATGGCGCCTGACGGCTGGTCCGGATTCCTGCGCGGCAACTACCAGTTCGCCGAGGATTTCGAGGCGATCACCGGCAATGCCGGGGTGAGATACAGCTGGTAGAGAATCGTGTGACAGCGTGAACTCTACCCACGTTTCCCCTTCTCCCGCTTGCGGGAGAAGGTGGCCGAAGGCCGGATGAGGGTTTTCTCTCAGCTGTTGCATAATCTCAAATGTGGGAAAGCGTTGAAGCTTCGCTACTTGCTCTTTTGAAATGCTGTCGTGAGTTGGACCAACACCCTCATCCGCCCTATCGGGCACCTTCTCCCGCAAGCGGGAGAAGGGGAATGAGGGGGAGGGTATGAGCTCCGTCGCAGTCCCAAAACCCCGCCCCAAAACTTTATGATGAAAGCGCCGCACCTCCCATATGGGAGGCCCGGAAATCTCCCGGCCCTGTAATTGTTTAAGACGGAATAGTTGGGGACGGACGGGGGTAGAATGAGTTCGCTGGGAACGCCGCAAAAGGGGCAAGGCGGCAGGTCGGGGACGCGGCAGTTGCGCAACCGCCTGGCTCTGACGACCATCCTCACCGTGGCGCCGTTCTTCGGCTATGGCCGCACCGCCTATGCCGCCTGCGATCCGGCGCCCGTGTCGCCGACCTTCATCTGCACTGGCAACGCCAATGTCGTGACGCAGGCCATTACGGCGAATAATGCGAATGTATCGGCAGCGCCAGGCTTCAGCGTGATTGCACCTGCCGGCGATGGCATCACCATCACTGGCGACGGCCATCTGCGCTTCACCGACGAGAATGCATCGATCATCACCGGCGATGAAGACGGGCTGAGCGTGAACGCGACCGGTGATGCCGGCATCACCCCTGGCGCAGTTACCGTCACCGTGAACAGCACGATCACCGGCGGCAGCAACGGCATACGCGCCGGCAATGACGGCACGGGCGACCTCGTGGTCACGGCCAACGGCAAGGTCACCGGCGAACGGGGCACCGGCATCGTTGCCGGAGTGGGATCGAGCGGCCGCGACCTGACCGTCAATACCGGAGCTCAGAGCGACATCACCGGATACCGATTCGGCATCGATGCCCGCAGCTCCGGCACCGGCGATATCATCATTAATGCGAATGGCACGGTCACGGCGATCGACGGGGAAGGCATCCACGCCTTTAATTCAGAAGGCCGGGATCTTATGATCACCACCGGGGCGGACAGCGACATCACCGGCAATATGTTCGGTATCCGCGGCCGTAACGACGGCACGGGCGACCTTGCGATCACGGTGAACGGGGACGTCACCGGGACGGTCCGCGAAGGTGTCTACGCGTTCGCTAATTCCGCCGCCAACAATCTAACCGTCACCATCGCCGCCGGAAGTGTCGTCAAGGGCGGTTATGACGGTGTCGAGGCGCGCAGTACCGGTCGCGGCGCTCTCAACGTGAAGGTATATGGCGAAGTCACCGGCACGGTCGAGAAGGGGATCTGGGTCGTCAATTATGCCGGCACCAGCGCCACGGTGACTACGGGTGCGCAGAGTGCCGTCACCGGCTATGACGGCATTGGCAGCCGGAACGACAGGGGTGATTTCACCATCACCGCCGATGGCAAGGTCACGGGGACGGATCGCAACGGCATCCATGCCATAAACACTGTCGGCGCCAATGATCTGAAGATCACAACGGGCGCGCAAAGCGAGATCACCGGAAAACAGTTCGGCATCTATGCGCGCAATTTCGGGCGCAACATCGACATCACCGTCAATGGCGAGGTTACAGGCGAACAGGGCGACGGCATCAGGGCGGAAAACGCCTATGTGAGCTCTCCGACGCCGACCGGCTTTGGCCACGACCTGAAGATCACGACGGGTGCCGCGAGCAGCGTGACCGGATATGGCAATGGCATCTTCGCCCGCAACAATGGCACCGGCGACCTCACGATCACCGCCGATGGCGAGGTCACCGGCGAGACGGGTTACGGCATCAGGGCCCGCAATTGGTACGATGGCGACAGCCTCGAGATCATCACCGGTGCGGGGAGCGAGATCAATGGCGGGCTGATGGGGATAAGCGCGCGAAACGGCGGCGCCGGCGCTCTCACCATCACCGCGAATGGCATGGTCACCGGGCGACAGGGGCCAGGCATAAATGCTCAGAATGGGTCCGCCAGCAACAGTTTGAAAATTGTCACGGGTGCTGCCAGCATCATTGCGGGCTATGACGACGGCATTCGCGCCAACGACAATGGCAGCGGCGATCTCGAAATCACCGCCAACGGCACGGTGAAGGGCGAGACGCGGTCGGGCATCTTCGCCAGCAATACCGCCAATGGTAACGATCTGAAGATCACCAGCGGCGTCGGTAGCACTGTCGAGGGCGTGACCTACGGCATCTCTGGCCGCAACAGCGGGAATAATTTCGTCATCTCGGTTGCCGGTGATGTCACGGCGAGCGCCGGCGACGCGATCACGGCCAGGAATCTCGACACCGCCAACGATCTGCAGGTCACTGTCGAGGCGACCGGCATGATTATCGGCGAGAGGGGCGGGCTCGTGGCCACGAGCGGCGGCTCCGGAACGTCGGAGATCGCCATACACGGTGTTGTCGAAGGGAAGCAGGACTTCGGCCTACATGCCGCCATCGCGGAAAATACCAACGGGCTCCAGATCGCCACGAGCGCGGGCAGCCTGGTCAAGGGCAGGCTCAACGGGATTCAGGCATTCGGCGAAAATGAGAGCGCGCTCGACATCGCCATCGATGGCACCGTCAGGGGAATGACCGAAAACGGTATTCTTGTGCGCAATGAAGACAGCGATGATGATGATCCTACCGGCGACGCCGTCATCCGGATCGGCGCGACCGGTCTCGTGGAAGGCAAGCTCTCCGGCATCGATGCGGGTTCCGAAGACGGCAAGGTGATCGTCGTCAATGATGGTCTCGTGCGCAATCTCTCCGGCGCCTATGCGGACTTGGTCATCAAAGCGACCGGTCCTGGCAGGATCGATAACAACGGCACCCTCGTCGGCACGGTCGCGCTCGGCGCCTTGGACGACACGCTGACCAATACCGGCCTGTGGGCGGTCGGCGGCAATGGCGCGGCGGCGAGCAATTTCGGCGGCGGCATCGACGTCGTGAACAATGCCGGTATCCTGCGAGCGGCCCATGGCATCGCGGAATTCGAGAGCGTCTATTTGGCGAACCTCGAATACCTCAACAATTCGGGAACGATCTCGCTGGTCGACGGTCTGGCGAGCGACATTTTCGCCTTGGGACCGGCCGCCAATTATGTGGGCCTTGGCGGCCGGCTCGCCGTCGATGCCTTCCTGGCGCCAGGCTCCGCCGGCAGATCGGATTCCCTCAGCATGGTCGGCAGTACAAGCGGCACGACATATCTGGTTGTGAATCTCACCAATCCGATCGGCAGCGCCCCCAACACCGATGGTATTTGGGTGGCGGTCGTCGATGGGCCATCGCAGGCGGACGACTTCCGTATCGCGGGCGGCGTGCTCAATGCCGGTTTCTTCGCCTGGGATCTGCGCCGCGTCCAGGATGGCATCACGGTCATTCACGAACTCTACACGACCGGCTTCGGCGCCGGCGCCTATGAATTCGCCGCCGGCATCACCGGCGCCCAGGATATGTGGCAGCAGACGACCGGTACGCTCTTGCAGCGCCAAGCCGATCTGCGGCCGCTGCTGGGGGCTGCGCAGGTGACGCCGGTCGCCGATTTCGCCGATCCGGTCGAACCGACGCCGGTCGGGCGCGTCACGCCGGGCCTGTGGTTCAAGGCGGTGGGCGGCTGGCTCGACCGCGACGGCGAGGAAGACAACAATGTCGTGCTCGACCGCAAGCAGACCGTCTTCGGCGGTATTGCCGGTTTCGATTTCGGCACCGAGAATGTGAGCGAGCAGGGCGACACGCTGCTGTTCGGCCTGTTCGGTGGCTATCTCACCTCCAAGCTCACTTTCGACTCCACCAATACGGAGTGGACCTATGACGGCCCGACGGTTGGTGCCTATGCGACTTATCTGAACGACGCGTTCTATGCCGACGTCGTCGTCAAGGCCGACTTCCTCGACATCGATATCGACACAGATGACCTGGCGCCCGACGCCGAGGCCGATACCAAGGCGACGAACATCGGCGGCCAGATCGATCTTGGCTACAAGATCGGCTTCGGCCAGGGCGCCTTCATCGAGCCGCAGGCATCGCTGTCGGTGCTTCATACCGAGATCGACGATATCGACGACATTTTCGGCGGCGCGGTTGAGTTCGCGGACGAGACGAGCGTGCGTGGCCGCCTGGGCCTTCGTCTCGGCGCCGATTATGAGCATGACGGCCTGCTGCTGACGCCCGATGTGACGGCGAGTGTGTGGCAGTCCTTCACTGGCGACAACACGGTAACGGTCTTCGCGCCGCTCACCCCGGCGAGCGATGTATCCGACGATCCGGGCGAGACGGTGGGTGATGTGTCGCTCGGCTTAGGCGTGACGGCACCCGACGGCTGGACCGGCTTCCTGCGTGGCAATTACCAGTTCGCCGCGGATTTCGAGGCGGTCACCGGCAATGCCGGGGTGAGGTATAGCTGGTAGACGTCATGAGCGGAGAAGTTCGTCCAAGTACATAAGGCCTTGCCAGGCTTCCCCTTCTCCCGCAAGCGGGAGAAGGGGGAATGAGGGGAGTGCATGAAGCTCCGTCGCAGTCCAAATACACGGCCCCAAAACGTCGTGATGAAAGCGCCGCAACGGCCTCTTTGTCGAACCGCAGGCCTCGCTGTCGGTCCGGCATACCGAGATCGACGATATCGACGACATCTTCGGCGGTTCGGTCGTTTTCGACGACACAACCAGCGTCAAGAGGCGTCTTGGCTTGAGGCTCGGCCACAATTTCACCTCAGGTAATTCTGTTGTCTATTCATCGGATGTGACGGCGAGCGTCTGGCAGGATTTCTCCGGCGACAACAACGCCACCATCACGGCGATCGACTTCCCCGCGGCGGAAGATCCCGGCCAGACGATCGGTGATCTGTCGCTGAATAAGTTCACCGCTGCAACGTCCTGCATCCGAAGAGAATCTTCCGCCACCGTCGACAACCTCAGATACGCCCATTCGAATCAACTGTAGTAATTCGCCAACGGAAATGCGATCGCTTCCGTGGCAAAATGGCGCGCGGGTGCAAAATTTCTGTTGCAGTAATCCAATGTCAGTTTAATCCTGTCCGCCAATGGGCGCCGATTTGCGCCGCAGTGCATATTTTGGGGGACGGTACGTGATACGGAAGACCTGGACAGCATCTTCGGATGCTTCTCGCGCGCAACGTGCAAGCCGCGCATTTCGCAATCGATTGGCGCTGACGACGGTGCTGACCGTGGCGCCATTCATGAGCTATGGCCGCCAGGCCGAGGCCGCCTGCGCGCCCGATCCGGTGGCGCCGAGCTATTCCTGCAGCGACGCCAATACGACGCTGAGCTTTCTCAATATCGACAGTGCCGCCATCACGACGGTGGCCGGCTTCAGCGTAACCGCCACGGGGGTCGAGCACGGCATCATCGTCACCGGCGACGGCCAGCTGAGCTATATCGACACCAACGCCTCGCCGATCACGAGTGAAAACGGCACCGGCCTCGTCGTCCATGCGACGGGCAATGTGGAAGGCGAGATCAACGAGGATGGCGGGATCGTCATCGACACGAACGGCGCCATCACCGGCGCCGCTGGCATCGATGCCCGCAATGACGGCGCCGGCGATGTCTCGGTGACGGTCAGCGGCGCGGTGACGGGGAGAACCAGTGACGGCATCTACGCGCGCAATTACGGACACGATTTGACGATCACCACCGGCGCGGGCAGCGTCACTGGCGGTAACGACGGCATCGAAGCCCGCAATGACGGCTCCGGGGATCTCGAGATCACCGCCGAAGGTGAAGTCACCGGCCGCAGCGGCGCTGGCATCGAGGCCGAAAACTCCTCCGACGGCGTCAATCTGACGATCATCACCGGCGCGCAGAGCGTAATAACCGGCTCCGACAGCGGAATCTACGCGCGCAATCGCGGCGCCGGCGATCTCGAGATCACGGTCGATGGCCGTGCTGTCGGGCTGGAAAATGACGGGATATTTGCCGAGAACGGCAGTTATGACGGGGACGAGTACAGTATCAGAGGCGTCAATCTTACCGTCAAGACGGGCGCTGAGAGCGTGGTCGTCGGAGCCAGCGATGGTATCGACGCGGAGAACTATGGTCGCGGCAAGCTCGAGATCACCGTCAACGGCGCGGTGACCGGGATCGAGGACAACGGCATTGAAGCGGACAATTCACATTACGGTACTGATCTCACGATCACCACAAATGTCGGTAGCGTGGTTCGAGGCGGCGATGACGGCATCAATGTCGAAAACAACGGCGACGGAGATCTCGCCATCAACGTCAATGGCAGGGTAACTGGCGGGGAGGATGGCATTGACGCCGAGAATGACGGATCCGGCGACACGAGGATCACGGTAGGAACGAGCGGTATCGTCGAGGGCAGCGATTCCGCGATCGATGTCGATTCCGACGACGACCAGGATATCTTTATCACCAACTACGGCACGGTCAGGACTCTGTCGGGTGATTCGACCGCCGTCGCCATCACGACCTATGGCGGCGACACGGTGATCGAGAATCACGGCACCATCACCGGTGTGCTGCGTTTTGCCGAAAACGACGATGATCTCGACAATTACGGCGTCTGGAACACCGCCGGCGGCCGCAATGAATTCGGCCTCGACACTGACCGCGTTTACAATGAAGGCGTGCTGGTGGCGGCGAATGACGCACAAGCCAATGAGACGACCGAGCTTCTCGATCTCGAGGAATTCCGCAATGACGGCGGCCTGCTGTGGCTGGCCGACGGCGCGGTCGGGGATATTCTCCGGATGCGCGGTGAGACCGAAAGCGGGTTTGAGGACGCCCTGCGCTACTCTGGCGAGGATGGCTATCTGGCAGTCGATGCAGTGCTCGGCGCCGGCGCGGCCGGCGAGGCGGACATTCTCGAGATCATCGGTGATGTCGATGAAGAAAGCGCCACCACCATCGCCGTCAATGTCGTCGGTGTTTCAGGCGCCAATGTGCTCGGCATTCCGGTCGTCAAGGTCATCGACGGCAAAACGGGGCCTGACAATTTCAGCCTTGAAGGCCCGGTCCATGCCGGCCTCTTCGCCTGGGATCTGAGATTCGATGGCGAAGAGAACTGGTACGAGCTCTTCACCTCAGGCGTCGGTATAGGGGGTTATGAGATGGCGGCCGGTCTCACCGGCGCCCAGGACATCTGGCACCAGACCACCGGCACGCTGGGGCAGCGCCAGGCCGATCTGCGCCCGCTTCTCAACGGCACGCAGGTGACGCCGGTCGCCGACTTCACCGAGCCGGTCGCGCCGACAGCCGCGGGCCGTGTCGGTCCAGGCTTCTGGTTCAATGCGGTGGGCGGCTGGCTCGACCGTGACGCCGAGAGCGACGGTTATACGCTCGACCGCAAGCAGTCGATCTATGGCGGCCTCGCCGGCTTCGACTTTGCCACCGACTCGACAGGTGGAGATACCTGGCTGTTCGGCCTGTTTGGCGGCTATCTGAGCTCGACGCTGAAGTTCAGCGAGACCAACAGCAAGTGGACCTATGACGGCCCGACGATCGGCGCCTATGCCACCTATCTGAACGACGCCTTCTATGCCGATGTGACGGTCAAGGCCGACTTCCTGTCGATCGACATCGAGCAGGACGACCTGGGCGCCGATGACAGCGATACCGACGGCATCAATCTCGGTGGCCGTATCGACGCCGGCTACAAGATCGGCGGCGGGACAGGCGCTTTCGTCGAGCCGCAGGCCACTCTGGCCGTGGTCAATACCGATATCGACGATGCCGAGGTCGGCGGCGGCGATGTCGATTTCGACAGCGAGACCAGCGTCAAGGGCCGGCTCGGCCTGAAGCTCGGCTATGACCACACCGCTGCCAACGCCATGATCTTTTCGTCGGACCTGACGGCGAGCGTCTGGCAGGAGTTCAACGGCAGCAACGACGCCACGATCTCTGCGGCGGGCCTCAGTGACTTCGGCGTGTCGGACGACACGATCGAGACGCTCGGCGACATTTCGCTGGGCTTCAGTGTCACCGCGACCGAAGGCTGGTCGGGATTCCTCCGCGCCAACTACCAGTTCGCCGAGGACTTCGAGGCGATCACCGGCAATGCCGGGCTGAGATACTCCTGGTAATTTAGAATTCTTTCCGAACTTCCCTCCTCTCCCATCCTTCGGACGGGAGAGGGGGAAACGCGGAAGGACTTCGCTTTCGCATATTTTCATATTGCGCGCGTATCACTTCGGCGGCGCGGGATCGACGATCCTGAAGATTACCTCTCTCGGCTCCTCTGCGCCGGGATCGAGCGCGCCGAAGTCGTCCGTGCCGGATGCAGTATCTGTCTCGCTGTCGCTCACCATCTTGAGAAAGGCGGCCTGGGCGCGCAGATCGCCTTTCGCTGCTGCGGCGATCAAAGATCTGATCACCGCGCGGGCGATCGGCATTGCGACGTCCTCGCCATCCTCATTGATATCGATGAGGCGATAGGCTTCCTCGCTGACCAGCATGTCGAACGGCTTCTGTGGTTTTTCCTGTCGGGGCTTGTTCCGGCTGCCTTTGCGCCGGCCCGACGGATTACCGGACTGGCCTTTCTGGAAACGCTTTCCAACTGGCGGCCGGCGATAGCCGATGCCCGGAGAGGAAGTTTTGTCGTCGCTCATCGCATGCCTCCGAATTCTCTTCACTTCGTGGGCTTGTCTTGCCTATGAGTTCACGAAGTCAAGGCGGTGGCACGAAAGAGAAGGGCTCCGCTGCTTTCAGGAGCGAAGCCCAATTCCCTGTAGATCCCTGCAGATCCGCTGCAAATCCCCTGCTGATTCCGCTGCAAAAGAACAGCGGAACAACAGCGGAAGGTCAGGCCCGGCGCTTCACGCCCGGCAGCACGCAGAGCATCTCGAAGAGGAGATTGGCGCCGGTCAGCGCCGTGTTGCCGCTCGGATCGTAAGGCGGCGACACTTCGACGAGATCGCCGCCGACGAGGTTGAGGCCGTAAGCGCCGCGGATGATCTCGAGGCCCTGGATGGTGGTGAGGCCGCCGATCTCCGGCGTGCCGGTGCCGGGCGCGAAGGCCGGGTCGAGGCTGTCGATGTCGTAGCTCAGATAGACCGGGCCATCGCCCATCTGCTTGCGCACTTCTTCCATGAGAGGGGTGAGCGACTTGTGCCAGCATTCCTCGGCCTGGACGACGCGGAAGCCCTGCTGGCGCGGCCAGTCGAAATCATCGGCGGCGTAGCCCGTCGCGCGCAGGCCGATCTGGATGCAGCGTTTGGTGTCGAGCAGGCTGTCTTCGACGGCGCGGCGGAACGGCGTGCCATGGGCGATCTTCTCGCCGAACATGTTCTCGTTGATGTCGGCATGGGCGTCGACATGGATGAGGCCGACGGGGCCGTATTTCTCGGCCATGGCGCGCAGGATCGGATAGGTCAGCGTATGATCGCCGCCGAGCGTCAGAGGCTTACAGCCATTCGCGATGATGCCGCGATAGGCATCGGTGATGATGTCCATGTTTTTCGGCAGGTTGAACGTGTCGATGGCGACATCGCCGATATCGGCCACCATCAGGCTGTCGAAGGGCGCGGCGCGCGTCGCCATGTTATAGGGACGGATGAGGCAGGATTCGGCACGGATCTGGCGCGGCCCGTAACGCGTGCCGGCGCGGTTCGAGGCGCCGATATCCATGGGGATACCGACGAAGCAGGCATCAAGCCCCTCGGTGCCGACTTGCGTCGGCAGGCGCATCATGGTGGCCGGGCCACCGAAGCGCGGCATCTGGTTGCCGCCCAAGGGCTGGTTCAATGTACGTGTCACTTTGGCACCTCTTCTAGGCTGGATTTCGGCCCACAGGTGACACGATGGAGAGGCTTAGGCAAGAGCCCCACCCGTCTCGCCGCTGTCTCCTGGTTTCCCCTTCTCCCGCTTGCGGGAGAAGGTGCCCGAAGGGCGGATGAGGGTGTATGGTGCCGCTATGACAACGCGGCAAATTGAGCCCAAGCGCCTCGATCAGGCTCGCCGCCTACGCCGGAGTCAAACGCCGGCGGAGGAGAGGTTGTGGTCGGGCCTGCGCGCTCGGCGGTTGCAAGGACATAAATTCTTCGCCAGCATTCTATTGGCCCCTTTACGGCCGATTTCCTTTGTCGCGAAGCCGCTCTCATCATCGAGGTCGATGGTGCGACTCACTCCAAAGATCGCGATATGGATTACGACGCGTGTCGCACGGCCTATCTCGGGTCACAAGGATATCGCGTCCTCCGTATCCTCAATGACGACGTATTTCATCGTTTCAACGACGTAATGGACATGGTCCTCCTGGTGCTCGCGGACAACCTGCCGCCGGACTGACCAACACCCTCATCCGCCCTTCGGGCACCTTCTCCCGCAGGCGGGAGAAGGGAAGTCTCCGGCAGGACCGCGCGGGCCGTTACTTCAACTCCGCCGCCTTTGTGGTCTGCGCCAGCTCGGCGAAATTGTCGCGGATATAAGCGGCCGAACGCAGCGCCAGGGCCGAGATGGTCGGCGTCGGATTGACCACGCCGCCGGTCGTGAGCACGCTGCCGTCCATGATGAAGAGATTGGGCACGTCCCAGCTCTGATGCCATTTGTTGACGACCGACGTCTCGGGATCGGAGCCCATCCGGCAGGTGCCGATCATGTGCCAGGCGGGCGTGCGGTAGACGCCTTCCGCATCGCGATAATCCTGCAGGTGATATTCGAACGCGCCCGCCGCCTTGAAGATGTCCTCGATGCGGTCGAGCATGTAGTTCATCATGCGCTTGTCGTTTTCGCCGGGCGTATAATGCGTCTCGGCCGCCGGCACGCCGTCCTCGTCGGTCAGCGTCTTGTGCAGTGTCACGCGGTTGTCGGGGTTGGGCAGGTCGTCGCCAATGGCGAAGACGCCGATGCCATGGCCGAAGTGACGCTCGAACCACTTGTGATGGTCCTTGCCCCAGGGCGCCTTGGAGCTCGAGAACCACCCCGCCGCCGTCTCGCCCGCCGAGCCGGTCGAGGTGATGCAGTTGAAGTTGAAGCCGTTGACGAAGCCGCGCGAGATGTCGGTCTCGGCGAATTCGCGCGATATCATCGAGGCGACATAGCCGGTATGGCCGTCGACCGCCTCGTCGACGAACATCTCGCCCGCCACCAGCGTGTGGTGGAGCAGGTTGCGGCCGACCTGGTCGGAGCTGTTGGCGAGATTGTCGGAGGCAAGCAGCATCCGCGGCGTGCCGACGCCATTGGCGGCGACGAGCACGACACGCGCCTTCTGCATATGGGTGTGGCCGGTGTTGCGGTCGATATAGACCGCGCCGGTGGCGCGGCCATCGGCGCCCTTTTCGATCTTCAGCACGCGGGCATTGATGCGCAACTCGGTGCCGGCTTCGAGCGCCTTGGGAACGATCGACATCGAATATTTGCTCATCGAGCCGCGCGGGCAGCCGCTGCACGAGCCGCAGCCATTGCAGGCGGGCCGGCCGTCATAGTCTTCCGAGATGACGCCGGCCTCGCATGGCCACCAATGCCAGCCGAGCCGGTCAAAGGCATCGCCGAGCCGCTTCGACACTTTGGACGGCGGCAACGGTCCGGTGGGCGAGCGCTCGCGCGGCGGCATGGCGAGATCGCCATTGAGGCCCGACACGCCGACCAGGCGGTCGGCTTCCTCATAGAAGGGCGCAAGGTCCTCGTAGCTCATCGGCCAGTCGGGCTGCAGCCCGTGCTCGGTGCCTTTGCGGAAATCGGACGGGCGGTAGCGCGGCCAGATGGCGCCATAGACATTGGTCGAGCCGCCGACGCCGTTCCACATCAGGATCTGCGACGAGTCCGACTTGACCGGATAGTCGTCGGGATGGCGCCTTTTGGCGACATCGGGATTCCAGATGGTGCGGCGCTGCCAGGCCCAGTCGGCATGGAGCTGCGGATGGTCCTTGGCTTCGACCCAGGAACCTTGCTCGAGGCAGACCACGTCGAGGCCGGCGCGGGAGAGGACGAGAGCGGCGAGCGAGCCGGTGGCGCCGGCGCCGATGATGAGGACGTCACAGACGCGTTGCGTGGTCATCTCTTGAGCCCCCAATTCTCGGTGCGGCTGGTGGCGAGATCGAGCGAGGAGATATCGATGCGTTTCACCCGATCGGTCGGCACATAGGCGCCGCGCGCATGTTTCGGTCTGTCGCGCTCGATGTCGAAACGCTGGCGGGGATAGCCGCTTTTGTGCGGGCTCATCTGATAGGGCCGGCCCGACTGGCGGATTGCCTCGGCGACGATCGGGCTTTCATAATAGGCGAAAACCGCCGCGGCTCGGATGCGGTCGAAGAGATCAGGCTCCTGCTTGGCCAGCGTCTCGACGATGGTGTGGCGCTCGCTTTCGCTTTTGCCGGTGAAGGGGGCGCCGGCGGCGAGGAGGGCTGCGGCGAGACGCAACACGTCCTTCTCGCCGTTCTCTTCCGTGAAGCGCAGCAGCATGATGCCCTGCACGCCGATGCTCGCGGCGGAAGGCCAGGTGGCATCGCCCGGTATCAATTCATCGGCCAGTTGGGCAAAAAGGGCCGCGAGCTCCCTGGGACTGGTCTGGGTCGCTTGGGCGGACATTATTTCGAGGCTCCGGATTTGTGGGTGATGGTGATCATCTTGAGCTCGGTCATGGCTTCGAGCGTATGCATGCCGCCGAGCCGGCCGATGCCGCTTTTGGTGCCGCTGCCGCCGCCGAAGGGCAGGTGGATTTCCCAATAAGTGCTGCCGGCATTGATGTTGACGATGCCGGCGGGAATGGCTTTGGCAATCTCGATGCCTCGCGCGATGTCACGGGTGAAGATGCCGACGCTCAGTCCGTAATCGGTGTCGAGCGCGATCGACAGCGCCTCGTTCGCATCCTTGAAGGGGATCACCGGCACCACAGGGCCGAAGGTCTCCTCATGCGCGACGCGCATCTGCGGCGTGACGCCGGTCAGGATGGTCGGCTCGAAATAGAACTGACCACCAAGATCGGGTCGCGCTTTGCCGCCCGCCGCGGCGCGCGCCCCTTGGGCCACCGCGTCGTCGACATGTTCCTTCACCTTGGCCGCCACCTTGGCGTTGTTGAGTGGCCCCATGGTCGTGCCCTGGTGGAAGGGATCGCCCAGCACGTGCTTCTTCGCACGTTCGACCAGCATGTCGCCGAGCTTGTCGGCGATCGAGGCTTCGGCGAGAACGCGCCCCGTCGCGGCGCAGACCTGGCCGGCATTGAAGAAGGCGCCGCCCGCCGCGGCATCGGCCGCCAATTCGAGATCGGCATCGGCGAAGATGATCACCGGGCCATTGCCGCCAAGCTCGAGCAGCAAGGGCTTGCCGGCGCCGCGCTCGGCGATGCGCCTGCCGGTGGCGGCGCTGCCGGTGAAGCCGATCGCCACGACATCGGGATGCGTCACGACAGCGTCACCGGCGGTGGCGCCTTCGCCGATCACCAGATTGACGACGCCCTTGGGCAGGCCCGCTTCGGCGATCACCGCCATCAATTCGGCGGCGACGAGGGATGTGGTGGGCGCCGGCACCCAGACGATGGTGTTGCCGGTGGCGATGCCGGGGGCGAGATATTCGACCGGAATATTGACCGGGAAATTCCACGGCGTGATGACGCCATAGACGCCGCGCGCCTGGCGGATGGTCATTGCGAGCTTGGTCGGGTCTTCAGTCGGCAGTGTCGAGCCGCCCATCTGCTTGACGAGCTCGGAAGCGAGGCGGAAGCCGTCGGCGGCTTTCGTCACTTCGCCTGTCGCCTCTTTGAGAATTTTGCCTTGCTCGTGCGACAGCGTGCGGGCGAGCCGGTCGCGATTGGCATCGATGGCCGACGCGATGGCGACGCACAAAGCGGCGCGCTGGAAAACCGGCACCTGCGCCCATGAACGGGCCGCTTTGGCGGCGGCGACCGCCTGGTTCACCTCTTCCGCGCTGGATTTGGGCAGGCTGGCAATGGCTTCCCCGGTTGCGGGATTGATCGCCTTCATGGTCTCGCGTGCGGTGACCCACTCACCGCCGATGAAGTTGCGCACCTGGCGCTGGTCCTGGCTTCTGTTGTCCATTTGATGTCCTCCTAGTTCGATGAAGGGCTTGCAACCGTCCGGCCATTGACGATCAGGCCCGCCGCAAAAAGCCGTTTGTCGGCGACGACCGTCTCGCCGCGTGAATCGGTGAGCGGGAACGAGCCGTCGCGCAGCTCGAGAATGCTGGCATCGCCGGCCGAGCCGATCTTGAACGTGCCGAGATCGGGCCGCTTCAACGCCTGCGCCGCATTTATGGTCGAGGCGGCGATGACCTCTTTCAGCGAGAAGCCGAGCTTGAGGAATTTCGACAAGGTCGTCACCTGGTCGAAGACCGGCCCGTCGAGATTGAGCGCATGAATGTCGGAGGAGATCGTGTCGGGGCGGAAGCCCTGCTTCAGCATCGCATAAGCGGTCTTCCAGCCGAAAGAGCCCATGCCATGGCCGATATCGAAGATGACGCCGCGCTGGCGGGCCGCGAGCACCTGCGGTTTCACCTTGCCATCGGCCGTCACCGGCGCATTGGGGAAGGGGCGGTAGCAATGGGTCAGGATATCGCCGGGGCGCAGATGCTCGACGAGCTCTTCATAGGACGGCGGCGGCTCGTCGATATGCGCCATCAAGGGCAGGCCGGTCTCGTCCGCCACCTGCAGCGCCACATGGAGCGGTGCGATACCGGCGGCACCGCTGGCTTTGGCGCCGATGCGCACCTTGATGCCGATAATCACATCCTTGTTGGCATTGGCGACCGCGACCGCGTCGCGGGCGCTCAACAGGCGCAGATCATGGCCTTCACCCACCATGATGTTGTGCGAGAAGGCATAGATGCCGGCGAAGGACACATGCAGATAGGCCAGGATGCGCACTTCGGAGCGTTCGATCACATGCTTGCGGAAGCCGGGGAAATTGCCGGGGCCGGCGCTGCCGGTGTCGACGCAGGTCGCCACCGCGCTGGCGCGGCCGAAAGCATCGGGATCGACACCGAGCGACGTGCCGCCCCAATAGACATGAGTGTGGAGATCGATGAGGCCGGGCGTCACGATGCGGCCCGACACGTCATGGGTCTCTTTGCCTTCGAGATCCTTGCCGATGGCGGCGACCTTGGCATCGGCGAAGGCGATGTCGGCGACGCGGTCGAGATTCTGCGAAGGATCGAGCAGGCGGCCGTTCTTGAGGACGATATCGTATTGCATGGTCTCGTTTCTATTGCGGTTTGATGCGGTTGCCGCTTTGGGCGTCGAAGAAGCAGGCGGAACGGGGATCGGCGGTGAGTGTCAATTGCGCACCGGGGGTGAGGCCTGAGGGATCGGCGCAGGCGCCCTTCACCATATGGTCGCCCACCATCACTTCGAGAAAGTGGATGGGGCCGGCCGATTCGACGAAAGCCAGCTCGCCGGTGAGGCTGATCCCGTCGGTACGTCCGGCGGCGGGAGAAAGATCATGCGGGCGGATGCCGATGATCGTGCCGCCATTGTCATTGCGCCCGGCGAGGGCGGCCGGAAGGAAATTCATCTGCGGGCTGCCGATGAAGCTCGCCACGAACTGGTTGGCGGGCTCCTTATAGACCGTCATGGGGGACGCGACCTGCTGGATGACGCCGTCCTTCATTACCGCGATGCGGTCGGAAAGCACCAGCGCCTCCTCCTGGTCATGGGTGACGAAGATCACCGTCATCTTCAATTCGCGCTGCAGGCGGCGGATCTCGGAGCGCATGCGCACGCGGAGACTCGCGTCGAGATTGGACAGCGGCTCATCCATCAAAAGCGCCGCCGGATTGCGCACGATGGCGCGGCCGACCGCGACGCGCTGGCGCTGGCCGCCCGACAGCTCATTGGGCAGCCGGTCGAGCAGGGCCTCGAGGCCGAGCGTCTCGGCGGCCCAGTCGACCTGGCGGCGGATGAGATCGGAGGCCACCTTCTGCTGGCGCAGCGGGAAAGCGATATTGTCGCGCACCGCCATGTGCGGATAGAGCGCGTAGTCCTGGAAGACCAGCGCGATATTGCGCTCGCGCGGCGACAATTCCGTCATGTCCTGGCCGTCGAAAGAGATGGTCCCGGTATTGATGTCCTCGAGGCCGGAGATGCAATAGAGCAAGGTCGACTTGCCGCAGCCCGAGGGACCGAGGAAGGAGATGAACTCGCCGTCGGCAATCGAGAGGTCGAGCTGCTTCAGGATGTCGACCTTGCCGTAGCTCTTGCCGATGCCGGAGAGGGTGATGGAGGCCATTATGCGTACTCCTGCATCCTTGCTCTGACGTCGAGACGGTGTCGCAACGTGTCGAACCATCCTTGATTCCCCCTTCTCCCGCTTGCGGGAGAAGGTGCCCGACAGGGCGGATGAGGGTGTTGGTTCAACTCACGACAGCCTTTCAAGGGAACAAGATAACGAAGCTTCAATGTTTCCCAGACTTGCGGTTTCATGGAAGCTGAGAGAACACCCTCATCCGGCCTTCGGCCACCTTCTCCCGCAAGCGGGAGAAGGGGAAAGTTGGCGCGAGAGGAGATGGTAGTCATTGTGCTTTGTTCCTAGCCTTTGACCGCGCCGGACAGCGCGCCTTGCACCAGGTAGCGCTGGAAGAAGAAGGCTACCACGACCGGCGGGATGATCGAGAGCACGCTTGCGGCGAAGAGCGGGCCATATTCATAGAATTGGGCCTGGTTCAGGAAGCCCGAAATGACGACGGGAATGGTCTGCGCCTTGGGTGTCGAGGTGAGGATCAAGGCGAAAAGAAACTCGTTCCAGGACACGAGGAAGCAGAAGATGGCGGCGGCGATGACACCCGGCCTGACCACCGGCAACAAGACCTTGATCAGCATGGCGAAGCGCGAGCAGCCGTCGACGAGCGCGGCACGGTCGAGGCTTATCGGCACACTTTCGAAGGTCGCCTTCATCATCCAGGCGCTCAGTGGAAGAAGGAAGGACGAGTAGGAGATGACGAGCGCCATGCGGGTGTCGAGCAGGCCCAGCGTCTTGAAGGTGATGAAGAAGGGCAGCACCAGGGTCAGGCCGGGGATCATGCGGGTCAGCATCAGCGCCCACAGCGAACCGGCGAAGAAACGCTCCTTGGCATGACGCGCGAAGGCGTAGCCGGCGAGCGTGCCGAGCGCCACATTGATCACCGAAACGATGGCGCCGACGATGAAGCTGTTCATCAAGGACAGCGGCACACGTTTGGCCTGGGCGCTCGTGGTGTGGCCCTCGGCGGCGAGCACCGATATGAAATTGTCGAAAGTAAGCGTCGTCGGGATGACGGTCGCCGGCGTGCGGATGAGATCGGCGGCGGGCGACAGGCTCATCAGGATAAGCGCCAGTACCGGCAGCACCGACCAGAGGAAGATCACTATGGCGGTGAATGCGAAGAACGTGGGCGCCAGCACGCGGGTGAGGCGGGCGGGCAGGAGGCTGTGCGGGCGATAAGCCGGCAGCGTCACCATCGCATTGCGCTGCGCCCGCTTGGCATGCCAGGCCATTTCCGAGGGCGTGGTGCCATCGATCATGTGCTCGGCGCTGCGGCGCTGGCGGAAGATGAAGAAGTAGATGATCGCCAGAGCGAGGCTCGCCAGCGTGAGGACATAGAGGATCGCCGCGCCCTCACCGAAGCGCAGGAACGAGAAGGACTGCAGATAGCCGAGCCAGGAGAGCACCGTCGTGGCGGTTCCCGGTCCGCCGCGCGTCATGATGAGCAGGATGTCGAAAGTCATCAAAGCGTTGATGGTCGCGATGATGGCGATGAAGAGATAGCTCGATTTAAGCCAGGGGAGCGTAATCGAGAAGAAGCGGCGGATGGGGCCGGCGCCGTCGAGTATCGCCGCCTTGTGGAGATTGCCGGGCATCGACTGGAGGCCGGACAGGATCATCAGCGCGGTGAGCGGCGCCTGGTTCCAGACATGGGTCAGCGCCACGAGGTTGAGGGCGCGGAAGCCGTCGCCGAGCCAGGCGGCGGTGAGAAAGCTCAGGCCCAGATCATTGAGAAGGCCGTTCAACAGGCCGAAGCTACCGGCAAAGACGAAGGACCACAACACGCCGATCGCCACCGGCGCCATGGCCCACGGCACCAGAACGGCGCTGCGCAACAAACCGCGGCCGGGAAAACGTTCATTGAGGACGAGGGCGATGATGGTGCCGAGAATGGTCGTGCCGGCGACGGAGATGACCGCGAAATAGGCGGTGCGGCCAAGCGCCCCCCAGAACTCGGCGTTGTCGAGGAGCTTGGCGTAGTTGCCCAGCCCCACAAACACCCAGCGCTTGGTGATGGGATTGGTGGTGTTGAAAGAGAGATAGAGGCTGTAGAGCAGCGGCAGGCCCGCCACCAGGAAGACGATGAGCAAAGCGGGAGCGACCGCGCCATAGGAGAAGGCCGGCACGCGCCGCGTCTTGCGCCTGATGGTGACGGAGGTGTCGAGAGCCGTCGTCAATCTATGCCCCACACTGACCATGAGAGGCCGGAGCCGTTGCGGCTCCGGCCGCGCTCATTCTTGGATCACTGATACTGCTTCTTGAGTTCGGTCGCCTTGGTGGCGAGATCGGCGACCAGCTTGTCGACGGGCGAGCCGGAGCGGAAGAACTCCTGTGCCTGCTGCATCATGTAGAGGTCCCATTCGGGGAACCAGATCGCCTTGCCGATCTTGCGGGCAGTGCCGTTCTCCACCTGCTTGCTCGAGATGGCGAGGTCGCGCCACTTGGAGAAGCTCTCGACCACTTCAGGATCGGTCATGACTTCCTTGTAGGCGGAGCCCAGGCCGAATTCGAGCGCCCAGCGCTTGATGACATGATATTTGCCGTCCTTGGCCTTGCCGCCGAAGAACTGCAGCATGTTCCAGACGCGATCGACATCGCTCGGCTGCGAGCCCATCAGATAGGCGGCGGTCCAGGCCATGGTCGAGCGGGTGGCGCCTGGCATCAGAGCGTTCTTCACCTTGCCGGCGGCTTTCGACACGGCCGGATCGTTGGTGACCTTCTGGTCGTAATCATGCAGCACCATGAAAGTGTGCCGGCCGGTGCAGTAGCTGGGCACGCCTTCGCCCGGCAGCGTCATGATGTCCTCGGCGACCAGCTTCTCCTGATAGAGCTTCTGATGCACCTCGAGGACTTTGCGTAGTGCCGGCTCATCGACGAAATTGCCGTCGGCATCGAAGACTTTCGCGCCTTCCGAATACCAGCAGGAGAACAGGCTCCAGGAAAGCTCGGCCCATTTCTGGCCCCAGGCTGAATTATAGGGTGCATCCGAAATGCCGTCCTTCTTCAGCTTGCGGCAGGCTTCGAGCAGCCCATCCCAGCTCTCGGGCACGCCGATGCCGGCTTTGGAAAGATGTTCCTCATTATAGATGAAGGAGTTGTGGCCGGCGTAATAAGGCATGCCGGCGAGCTTGCCGTCATTGAGCGACAGGGATTCGATGCAGACCGGGAACATGCTGGCCTTGATCTCGTCGAGGCCGGCGAGACCCTCGAGGTCGCGGATCCATTCCGCCGCGTGCCAGCGCGCGATGCGATCTTCCTCGGCATAGAGCATGTCGATTTTCTGGCCGCCGGTGAGTTTTGTCTCGGCGAGCGGATGATAGTCGCCCGTCACCAGCTCATAGGTGACGTTTTCATCATAGAGCTTGGAAAAGATCTTGACGTTCTCTTCGACGATCTGCGGCTGATACTGCCAGCCGACGAAGGTGATCGGCGTCGAAGGCGCGGCGAAAGCGCGTCCGCCCAGCATCGTGCCGGCGGACAATGCCGCGGCACCTTGCAGGACTCTGCGGCGGGACAAAAGATAGCGGTCGAGCGGTGATGTCATGGCAAGTTCCCTCCTCTGTTATTCGAGCGAGGTGTCTGGCTTCGGGCGCGACGGAACTCAGTCTTGACGGACACGTGTTTGCGGCCGGCGCAAACCAAATCCAACGAACCCTCGACAGACGTGACGAATTCACCTCGCAGGATTTGTGTGTCTTGTTGTTATGCGCGTGAGTATGCGCGCAATCCGAGTGAAGGCAATGAAATTTTCATTTTCTTATCAAATCTGAAGATAAGCTTCAGAAAATTTGCATTTTGCCCTTGTGGATGATCCAGAAATAAAACTTTGGAGAAAATATCAGTTTCAGTCGCTCAAAGGCTGCGGCGTGTCCGTGTCGGCAAAAGTGAGGACCTGCTGCTTGATGCGGCGCAATTTCTCGCGCGCTGCGCCGTTGCGATGGATGGCGGCACCGTAAGCGAGAATGTCGATGGCGATCATGAAGGCGTAACGCATCGAGGTCGGGCCCAGAATGTCGCCGTCGTCGCGCGCCTTGACACTGAGCGGCAGATCGACGGCCGCGGCGACCGGCGACTCGGCACTGGTGAGCGCCAGCGTCGTCGCGCCATATTCGCGCGCCACGCCGATGGCGCGCAGCAGCTCCTGGTTGCGGCCGCTGAGCGATATGCCGAGCACCACATCGCCGCGCTCGACCGTGGCGGCGAGCATCATCTGCATCTGGTTGTCGGCGGAAGGCACGGTGCGCACGCCGAGGCGGAAGAAGCGGTTCTGCACTTCGTCCACCAGCCAGGACGAGACGCCGCCGCTGCCGAAGGCATAGAGTGTGCGGCAGTTGCTGATCAGCTCGATGGCCTTTTCCGCTGCGGCAAGGTCGAAATGCTCATGCGCATTGGCAATCGAATTCTGGGCCCGCTTCAAGACGCGTTCGGCCGCCTCGTTGAGCGCAGTGGCGGGTGTCGTCAATTCGAGATAACGCGGCCCGACCCGCATCGAACCCATGATCTTGAGCTTCAGATCACGCAAGCCGTCGCAATCAAGCGAGCGGGCGAAGCGGGTGATGGTGGGCGCCGAGACGCCCAGCCAGCCGACCAGCTCTTCCACCGGCTTCTCGACGAAGCTGCGGGGCTCGCTGACGATCGCCTGAGCGATCTTGCGATTGGTGCGCGACAAGGTCGGCTCGCGGTCGAGCACCACGGCGATGATGTCGGGCGAGGCCTGGCCGTTGCGCTGCGCTTGCGGCTTGCCCCGGTTCTGCGCGGTCGAAGAGAAGGACGCCATGATTTCAAGCTTGCGCCAGGTGGCAGGTCGGAGACAAGCTTAGACTTTCGGTCGCGCTGGTTGAAACTCGGCTCATATTCCTATTTGGTAACTTTATGAGAGGATCGATGGCCAGGCTGACACAAAGCTATGTGCACGGGGTCAGTGATATCCCGCTGATCGGCCAGACCGTCGGCGCGTTCTTCGACGCGGCGGCCCGGCGCTGGGCGAAAAGCGATGCCCTCATCGTGCGCCATCAGAACCTGCGCTGGACCTATGCCGAGCTCAAGCGGAAGGTCGATGATTTTGCCGCCGGCCTCCTGGCGCTCGGGCTGCTTCCCGGCGATCGGGTCGGCATCTGGTCGCCCAACAATGCCGAATGGGTGATCACCCAGCTCGCCACCGCCAAGGCCGGCCTGATCCTGGTCAATATCAATCCGGCCTATCGGCTCGCCGAAGCCGATTACGCGCTCAACAAGGTCGCCTGCAAGGCGCTCGTCACCGCCAGCCAGTTCAAGACCAGCGACTATGTCGGCATGCTCAACCAGCTTCTGGCCGAAGGCCGGCTACCGCATCTCAAGACGATCATCCGGATCGGCGGCGCTGCATCCGGCATGCTGGGCTTCGATGATGTGCCGGGGCTCGGGGGGCCCGAGCACCACGAGCGGCTCGCGCAACTTGGTGATGAGCTCCAGTTCGACCAGCCGATCAACATCCAGTTCACCAGCGGCACCACCGGCTATCCGAAAGGCGCCACGCTCACCCATCACAATATCCTCAATAACGGCTTCTTCATCGGCGAGACGATGAAGCTCACCGAGAAAGACCGCGTCTGCATCCCGGTGCCGCTTTATCACTGCTTCGGCATGGTGCTGGGCAATCTCGCCTGCATCACCCATGGCTCGGCCATGATCTATCCGGGTGAGGGCTTCGATCCCCTGGCGGTGCTGGAAACCGTCGCCGCGGAGAAATGCACCGGGCTTTATGGCGTGCCGACGATGTTCATCGCCGAGCTCGGCCATGCCGACTTCAAGAAGTTCAACCTCTCGTCCTTGCGCACCGGGATCATGGCGGGCTCGCCCTGTCCGATCGAGGTGATGAAGCGGGTGGTAAGCGAGATGCATATGGAGGACGTCACCATCTGCTACGGCATGACGGAGACGAGCCCGGTGAGTTTCCAGACCTCGCCCGCCGACCCGCCCGAAAAACGTGTCGGCTCGGTCGGGCGCATTCATCCCCATGTCGAGGTCAAGATCGTCGATGCGGAGGGCCGCATCGTGCCGCCGCGCGAGACGGGCGAATTGTGCACGCGCGGCTATTCGGTGATGCGCGGTTATTGGGATGACGCCGAGAAGACCAGTGAGGCAATTGATGCCGCGCGGTGGATGCATACAGGCGACCTCGCCAGGCTTGACGAGGAAGGCTATTGCAACATCGTCGGGCGCATCAAGGATATGGTGATCCGGGGCGGCGAAAATATCTATCCGCGCGAGATCGAGGAATTCCTCTACAAACATCCGAAGGTGCAGGACGTCCAGGTGATCGGCGTGCCCGATCCGAAATATGGCGAGGAGCTCTGCGCCTGGATCAGGCTCAAGACTGACGTCGCCTGCACGGAAGAAGAGATACGCGGTTTCTGCCAGGGGCAGATCGCCCATTACAAGATCCCGCGTTATGTGAAATTCGTCGACGCCTTCCCGATGACGGTGACCGGCAAGATCCAGAAATATCTGATGCGTGAAGAGGCCCGCCGGGAACTGGGTCTCGTGGAAGAGAAGACGGCATGATGGGAGTTGAGTGAGGCATGGCACAGAGCAATTTCGGCCTCGATTTCAATCTCGGTGAAACCGCCGAGATGATCCGCGACACGGTGTCGGTCTTCGCCCAGGCGGAGATCGCGCCCAGGGCAGCCGAGATCGACAAGAGCAACGAGTTTCCGCGCGATCTGTGGCCGAGGATGGGCGAGCTCGGTCTTCACGGCATCACGGTCGAGGAGGAGTTCGGTGGGCTCGGCCTCGGCTATCTCGACCATGCGGTGGCGGTCGAGGAAGTGAGCCGGGCCTCGGCTTCGGTGGCGCTCTCCTATGGCGCCCATTCCAACCTGTGCATCAACCAGATCCGCCGCAACGGCACCGATGAGCAGAAGCGGCGGTATCTGCCGAAGCTCATCTCGGGCGAGCATGTGGGCGCGCTCGCCATGTCGGAGCCGGGTTCGGGCTCGGATGTCGTATCGATGCGCACCAAGGCCGAGAAGAAAGGCTCGAAATACATCCTCAACGGCAACAAGATGTGGATCACCAATGGTCCCATCGCCGATACGCTGTTCGTCTATGCCAAGACCGATCCCGCCGCGGGAGCCAAGGGCATCACCAGCTTCCTGATCGAAAAAGGTTTCAAGGGCTTCCGCACCGCGCAGAAGCTCGACAAGCTCGGCATGCGCGGCTCCGACACCGGCGAGCTCATCTTCGAGGATTGCGAAGTGCCGGAGGAGAATGTCGTCGGCGAGGTGAACAAGGGCGTGCGTGTCCTGATGTCGGGGCTCGATTATGAGCGTGCCGTGCTGGCCGCCGGCGCGGTCGGCATCATGCGCACCGCGCTCGACGTCGTGCTGCCCTATGTGCATGACCGCAAGCAGTTCGGCCAGCCGATCGGCACGTTCCAACTGGTGCAGGGCAAGCTCGCCGACATGTATGTGCTGATGAATGCGGCACGCTCTTACGTCTATACGGTGTGCAAGGCCTGCGATCAGGGCCGCGTCACCCGCGAGGATGCGGCGGGCGCCATCCTCTTCGCCGCCGAGAAAGCGACGCAAGTGGCGCTCGATTCGATCCAGCTTCTGGGCGGCAACGGCTATATCAACGACTTCCCGACCGGGCGGCTGCTGCGTGACGCCAAGCTTTATGAGATCGGCGCCGGCACCAGCGAAATCCGCCGCATGCTGATCGGGCGGGAATTGTTCGAGAAGTCGGTCTAGGCTGATGAGCACTCTCAAAAGCGATATCGATCCCGGTTCCGACAAGTTCCGGCGCAATGCCGAGCATATGCAGAACCTTGTCGAGGACTTGCGCAAGGTGTCGGGCCATATCATGCAGGGCGGGCCCAAGGCGTCGCGCGACAAGCATGAGGCTCGTGGCAAGCTCCTGCCGCGTGAACGTGTGCTCAGGCTTCTTGACCGCGGTTCTCCCTTCCTCGAGGTCGGTCATCTCGCGGCGCATAAGATGTATCATAGCGAGGTGCCCTCGGCCGGTCTCATCACCGGCATCGGGCGGGTCTCGAGCCGTGAATGCATGATCGTGTGTAATGACGCGACGGTGAAGGGGGGCACTTACTACCCGCTCACCGTCAAGAAGCACCTGCGCGCCCAGGAGATCGCCGAGCAGAACCGGCTGACTTGCGTCTATCTGGTCGATTCGGGCGGCGCCAATCTGCCCAATCAGGACGAGGTGTTTCCCGATCGCGACCATTTCGGCCGCATCTTCTTCAACCAGGCCAATATGTCGGCCAAGGGTATCCACCAGATCGCGGTGGTGATGGGCTCCTGCACCGCGGGCGGCGCCTATGTGCCGGCGATGGCGGATCAGAGCATCATCGTGCGCGAGCAGGGCACGATCTTCTTGGGTGGACCGCCTTTGGTGAAGGCGGCGACCGGCGAAGTGGTGAGCGCCGAAGATCTGGGTGGCGCCGATGTCCACACACGGCTTTCGGGCGTCGCCGACCATCTGGCGCAGAATGACGAACATGCGCTTGCGCTAGCCCGGCGCGCCGTCGCCAATCTGCAGATCCGCAAGCCCGGCGATCTCGTGCTGCGTGACGCCAAGCCGCCGCATTATGATCCGGCCGAGCTTTATGGCGTCATGCCGCCAACCTCGCGCGAGCCCTTCGATGTGCGCGAGGTGATCGCGCGTCTCGTCGATGACAGCGCCTTCGATGAGTTCAAGGCGCTTTATGGCAAGACTCTGGTCTGCGGTTTCGCCCATATCGACGGCATGCCGGTCGGCATTCTCGCCAATGACGGCATCCTGTTCTCGGAATCGGCGGTCAAGGGCGCGCATTTCATCGAGATCTGCTGCCAGCAGCGCATCCCGCTCCTGTTCCTGCAGAACATCACCGGCTTCATGGTCGGGCGCAAATATGAAAATGAAGGCATCGCCAAACATGGCGCCAAGCTCGTCACCGCGGTGGCGACGGCGCAGGTGCCGAAGGTCACCGTCATCATCGGCGGCAGCTTCGGCGCCGGCAATTACGGCATGTGCGGCCGGGCCTATTCACCGCGCTTCTTATGGATGTGGCCCAATGCGCGCATCTCGGTGATGGGTGGCGATCAGGCGGCCAATGTGCTGGCCACCGTCAAGCGCGACGGCTTTGCGGCGAAAGGCGAAAGCTGGAGCGCTGAGGATGAGGAAGCCTTCAAGGCGCCGATCCGCGAGCAGTATGAGCATCAGGGCCATCCCTATTTCGCCTCGGCGCGGCTGTGGGACGACGGCGTCATCGATCCGGCGGAGACGCGCCGCGTGATCGCGCTCAGCCTGTCGGCCGCCCTCAACGCGCCGATCCCCGAAACCCGCTTCGGCATTTTCAGGATGTAGACCATGCTGAAGTCAGTTCTCATAGCCAATCGCGGCGAGATCGCCTGCCGGGTCATCAAAACGGCGAAACGGTTGGGCTTGCGCACCATCGCCGTCTATTCGGATGCCGACGCCGACGCACTGCATGTCGCCATGGCCGACGACGCGGTGCGGATCGGTGGACCCCTGGCGCGCGACAGCTATCTCAAGGTTGATGCCGTCATCCAGGCGGCGAAACAGACCGGCGCGCAAGCCATTCATCCGGGCTATGGTTTCCTCTCCGAGAATGCAAATTTCGCGCAAGCCTGCGTCGAAGCGAAGATCGTCTTTGTCGGGCCGCCGGCCTCGGCCATCCGCGCGATGGGCGGCAAGAGCGAAGCCAAGGCGCTGATGGCCCAAGCGGGCGTGCCCTTAGTGCCCGGCTATCACGGCGAGGATCAGGATCCAGCGACGCTCGAGGCGGCCGCCGACAAGATCGGCTACCCGGTGCTGATCAAGGCTTCCGCCGGCGGCGGCGGCAAAGGCATGAAGGTGGCCGGGAGCAAGGCCGAATTCCGAGATCAGCTCAGCTCCGCCAAACGCGAGGCACTGAATTCCTTCAGCGACGATCGTGTTCTCATCGAGAAATATCTGGCGCGGCCTCGCCATGTGGAGATCCAGGTCTTCGCCGACAGCCACGGCAATTGCGTCTATCTGTTCGAGCGCGATTGCTCGATCCAGCGCCGGCACCAGAAGGTGATCGAGGAGGCGCCGGCCCCCGGCATGACGGCGGCGCTGCGCCAGCGCATGGGCGAGGCGGCGGTCACGGCGGCGAAGTCGATCGGTTATGCCGGTGCGGGCACGGTCGAGTTCCTGCTCGACGAAGACGGTTCCTTCTACTTCATGGAGATGAATACGCGCCTTCAGGTCGAGCATCCGGTGACCGAATTCATCACCGGTCTCGATCTCGTCGAATGGCAGCTGCGTGTGGCCTCCGGCGAAAAGCTGCCGCTTGCCCAGGACCAGCTCGTCCTCACCGGCCATGCGCTCGAGGTGCGGCTTTATGCCGAGGATCCTGACCGTGAATTCCTGCCACAGACCGGGCGCATAAGCCATCTGCGCTTCCCCGCCGAAAATGCGCATGTGCGTGTCGATACCGGCATCACCGAAGGAAAGGCGATCAGCACTTATTACGACCCGATGATCGCCAAGCTCATCGTCTGGGACCACGACCGTGACGCGGCGCTGGCGCAATTGCGCCGGGCATTGGCTGAGACCGAGATCGCCGGTGTCGTCACCAACACCGCTTTCCTCATGCGGCTTGCGGCGAACAAGTTCTTTGCCAAGGCCGAACTCGATACCGGCTTCATCGGCCGGCACGAGAAAGAGCTTCTCCCCAGCGTGCCTCAGGCGAGCGACGAAGTGCTGATGCTCGCAGCCACCGGCCTTTTGCTGAGCGGACGATCAGAGGCCTCTGACGACCCATGGGCGCAGAGTGACGGCTGGCGGCATTATGGCGGCAGCCAGGATCATTTGAGCCTGATCGATGTGAGCGGCGGCCAGGCGACCCACAAAATCGTCTTCGACTATGCCAAGGACGGCTTCGTCTTCCATTTCAAGAAGGCGATTGTCCCGGTGAAGGCAACGCTGTCGTCCGGAGGCCGTCTCATCGCCGATCTCGGTGGGCGCCGCGTTACGGCCGGTTTCGCCCGTAAAGACGACGACATCACGCTTTTCTTCGATGGCGCGAGCTATCGGCTGAAACAGGCGCCGATCGCCATGGAAGAAGAAGGCGGCGAGGCGACGGCCCTCAAGATCACCGCCCCCATGCCCGGCCGGATCATCGCCGTCCATGTGGCGGCGGGCACACAGGTCGAGAAAGGGGCGGCGCTCATCGTCCTGGAAGCGATGAAAATGGAGCATGTGCTGAAGGCGGGCCATGCCGGCAAAATCGAAACTATCGGCTGCAAGCCGGGCGACCAAATTCGTGAAGGCCAAGAGCTTTTACGCTTTGCCGCGCCGGCCTGAGGCTGACATGAGCGCCAGGCGCATCGGACAGTCGAAAAGCGCTTCACACTTTTCGGTCCGATGCTCTAAGGTCGACCTATGGATTTCGCGCTGACAGACGATCAGGCCCAGATCAGGGACATGGTGCGGGGGTTCGCGGCCGAGAAGATCGCTCCTTACGCGGCGCAATGGGAAAACGAAAGGGCCATTCCACGCCAGATCCTCAAGGAGGCGGCGGAGCTGGGCCTCGCGGCGATCACGGTCCGTGAGGAAAGTGGCGGCTCCGGCCTGTCGCGGGTCGAGTCGGTCCTCATTTTCGAGGAGCTTTCCTATGCCGATCCGGTGGTGGCGAGCTTTCTCTCCATCCACAATATGTGCGCCTGGATGCTCGACAGCTACGGGTCGGCCGAGCAGTGCCAAGCCTGGCTGCCCAGGCTCTGCGCCATGGATAAGGTGGCGAGCTATTGCCTGACCGAGCCCGGCTCGGGCTCGGATGCGGCGGCGCTCAAGACGAAAGCGGTCAAGGACGGCAACAGCCATTACCGCCTCACCGGCTCAAAAGCCTTCATTTCGGGCGGCGGGTATTCCGATCTCTATCTGGTCATGTGCCGTACCGGCGAGGAGGGGCCCAAGGGCATCTCCTGCATCCTGGTCGAGACCGGCACCGAGGGCCTAAGCTTTGGCGCCAATGAGAGAAAAATGGGCTGGCATGCCCAGGCGACAGCGATGGTCAATCTCGATCAGGCGCGTGTCCCCGCCACCCATCTGATCGGGGCCGAGGGCCAGGGCTTCTCGATCGCCATGAACGGGCTCAATGGCGGCAGGCTCAATATCGCCGCCTGCAGCCTCGGCGCCGCGCAGTCCGCCCTCGACAAGGCGCTCTCCTATATGAAGGAGCGCAAGGCCTTCGGCCGCAATCTGGCGCAATTCCAGGCGCTGCAGTTCAAAATCGCCGATATGGAGACGGAATTACAGGCGGCGCGCGTCTTTCTCTATCATGCGGCCTGGAAACTCAGCACCAACGCTCCCGATGCGCGGAAATTCTGCGCCATGGCCAAACGTTTCGTTACCGACACGGGCTTCCGGGTCGCCAATGAGGCGCTGCAGATCCATGGCGGCTATGGCTATCTGGCCGATTTCGGCGTCGAAAAGATCGTGCGCGACCTGCGCGTCCACCAAATCCTCGAGGGCACCAATGAGATCATGCGGCTTATCGTTGCGCGCGACATGCTGGACGGTGATTAGCCAGCGATGACAGCCGATATCATTGCCCGCGTCGACGGCGCCGCCGGACGCATCACCCTGAACCGGCCCCGAGCACTCAACGCTCTCAATCATCCGATGGTGCGCGCCATCATGGCGGCGCTCACCGAATGGCGCGACGACGACCGGGTCAAGCATATCGTCATCGACGGCGAGGGCGAGCGCGCCTTCTGCGCCGGCGGCGATATCCGCGCCGTCTATGAAATGATCCCGACCGCCCCCGACGCGGCGCGGCAGTTCTGGCGCGAGGAATACCAGCTCAATGCGATGATCGCGCGCTATCCCAAGCCCTATGTGGCGATCATGGACGGTTTCTGCCTCGGCGGCGGTGTGGGACTGTCCGGCCATGGCTCGCACCGCATCGTCACCGAGCGCTCGGTGGTCGGCATGCCGGAGACGGCGATCGGCTTCACGCCGGATGTCGGCGGCTCGCTTTTGCTGGCGCGGGCGCCGGGCCATGCCGGTGAATATATGGCGGCGACCGCCTATCGGATGACCGCGGCGGATGCGATCTATGCCGGTTTCGCCGATACTTTGATCTCGGGCGCCGACCGGGCTGGCCTCACCGCGCAGCTTTGCGAGGGACGCGCCGCCGATGAGGCCGTCGCCGCGGCCGCCCTCTATTCGGGCTTGAGCGATCTTGCCGCTCGCCAGGCGCGGATCGATCGCGCTTTTGGCGCGGCCACGGTCCAGGAAGCGGTCCGCCGCCTCGAGGAAATGGCGGAGCCCTGGGAGCAGGAGGCTCTGAAGAAGATTGCCGCGCATTCGCCGACGGCACTCGCGGCGGCGCATGTCTCGGTGCGGCAAGCCCGCAATTTCACGACCATCGAAGAAGCGCTCGATCACGAATATCGCTATGCCTATCGCGCCGTCGACCTGCATGATTTCCGCGAAGGGGTGCGGGCGCTGATCGTCGACAAGGACGGCAAGCCCGGCTGGCGCCCGGCGCGGCTCGCCGATATATCGCTGCATGATATCGAAGCCCTGTTCGCGCCGATCGGCGACTACGAGCTCGGGCTCGCCTAGCGCGTGATGAGGAAAAGTGGATGCCGGTTTTCCGTCCGATCACGCGCTAATATAAAGTTTCGATCACGTTTATCACTTCAGGCCCTAATGGCCTGAAGTGATTGTGATCTAAGGAGGTCTGCCATGCGTATCGCGTTCATCGGTCTCGGCAATATGGGGGGACCCATGGCGGCGAATCTCGCTGCCAAGGGGTTCGCGGTGAAGGGCTTCGACATCGTGGCGGCCAATCTCGACAAGGTGGCCGAGCAGGGCGTGGTGGCGGCGCGCAGCGCGGTTTCAGCGGTGAAGGATGCCGAGGTCGTGATCACCATGGTGCCGGCCGGGCAGCATGTGCTCGATCTCTATCGCGCCACCCTGCTGCCGGCGCCGCGCGGGGCGCTGTTCATCGACTGCTCGACCATCGATGTGGCGAGTGCGCGTGAGGCGCATGCGATGGCGAAGGGCGCCGGCATGCAGAGCCTCGATGCGCCGGTGTCGGGCGGCACCGCGGGCGCCGCCGCGGCGACACTCACTTTCATGGCTGGTGGCGACGCCGAGGCCTTCGAGCGCGGCAATCCCGTGCTGGCGGCGATGGGCAAACGCATCGTCCATTGCGGTGGCCCGGGCGCCGGCCAGGCGGCGAAGATCTGCAACAACATGATCCTCGGCATATCGATGATCGCGGTGTCGGAGGCCTTCGTTCTGGCGGAGAAGCTCGGTCTCGAGGCCCAGGCGCTTTACGACGTGGCCTCGGCCGCTTCCGGCCAGTGCTGGTCGCTCACCACCTATTGCCCGGTGCCGGGCGTCGGGCCCGCATCGCCCGCCGATAATGGCTACAAGCCCGGCTTTGCCGCCGCCCTCATGCTGAAGGACCTGGCGCTCGCCCAGCAGGCGGCGCAGGCCTCGGGGGCGGCGACGCCGCTCGGCGCCCATGCCGAGCAGCTCTATCGCGAATTCAATACGGCCGGGGGCGGGGAGAAGGACTTCTCCGCCATCATCCGCCATCTCGCCGCGGCGCCGCGGAGCTGAGCCTCAGGCGTTCCAGCTCGGCCGTTCATGCAGGCTCTTGCTCCAACGCTGCACATGCGACAGCGTCGCCGGGACCTCGAAGTCGAAGACCTCGGCTATCCACAGCGTGACCATGCCGCTGATATCGGCCATGGAGAATTCATCGCCGGCGAGATAAGGCCGGCCGTCGCTCATCTCGCGGTCGAGCCAGGCCCATTTCACCGGGATCGCCTGGCGCTGCGCCTCGGCGAAGGCCGGCACCTGGGTTTGGCGTTCCTTGAAGAATTCATCGGTGTGGAGGACGACATTGCCCATGGTGGCGAACACCTCCTGCTCCATGCGGCGGTTCCACATCTCGACCTTACCCTGGCTCTTGGCGTCGGCGCCGAACAGGGAGGGCGTGGGATGAAGGGCTTCCAGAAACCGGCAGATGGCGACGCTTTCGGTGATGACATCGCCGTCATCGAGCTCGAGCACCGGCACCTGGCCCAGCGAGTTGAGCTTGAGGAATTCCGGCGATTTATGCTCGCGCGTGCCAAAATCGATCGGGACGATCGGCAGCTCGATGTCTTTCTCGGCCATGAAGATGCGGACGCGATAGGAATTGGGGCCGGGGGCCGAATAGAGCTTCATGTTTTCCTCCTTTGAAACTTGAACAGATCACTGCTGCGTGAGCACGCGGCCGAGCGTGTCGAGCAAATAGCTGCAGCCCTCCTCGCGGCTTTTGCATGTGTCGGCGCCATCAAGGAAGGACGCCTGCTCCGTATAGATGAGCTTTGTGCCCAGGCCGTCGGGCAGGAATTCGATCGTGGCGAGCGAGGCCGATATCCGCTTGCCGTCGATGATCATGCAATAGGACAGGACGAGGCGCTTGTCCGGCACGACATCGAGATAGATCGTTTCGTTACGGACGGGCGCGCCACCTTCGAAGCGGAAGGTGCCTTCCTCGCGGCCGCCTTCGCGAACATCCAGCGTGTAGCTTTCGGTGATCCAGCCCTCGCCGTCGGCGAACCAGCGGCGTTTGATATCGATATCGGTGAAGGCCTGGAAAACCTGGGCCGGGGGTTGGTAAAAACTACGCTCGAGGGTGAAAGTCGCGGGCTCGACGGTACGGTTCATTTTGAAAATCCCCTGTTAACCAGTTGTGAAAAGCAACTGGTTGCAAGATATCCAAACCGATGAGATAATGCAACCGGTTTTTGGAGAATTTCATTTCATGAGCGCTGATCACCGGTCGGGCTGTCCCATCAATCTCACTCTCGAAGTGCTGGGCGATAAATGGAGCCTGCTGATCATCCGCGACATCATCTTCGGCAATAAGCGGCATTTCCGCGAATTGCTCACCCAGTCGATCGAAGGCATCGCGTCGAACATCCTGGCCGACCGGTTGAAGCGTCTGGTCGAGGAGGGGGTGCTCAGCAAGGCGGATGACCCGAGCCATAAACAGAAGGCGGTCTACAGCCTCACCGAAAAAGGCATCCAGCTTCTGCCGGTCCTGGCGCAAATGGCGGTCTGGGGCCGCAAGCATATGCCGGCGAGCGAGGAGCTCGCCATAAGGGCGCAGCTTCTCGACGAAGGTGGCCCACCGCTGTGGGCCGACTTCATGAAGGAATTGCGCGAGCGTCATCTGGGCATCCCCTTGAAGGCGCCGCGCGGCTATGTCCCTGTCTTCCAGCGGCTGCAGGCGGCCTATGAAGAAGTGGTCGCCCGCCAGAAAGCCATGCGGCGAAACTAGTTATGATGCGCGGCGGGCTCTACCCGGCGCAGCATGAAGGCGGCGAGCAAAGCGGCGGTGAGCGCGATAACGGCGCATATCACCGCGGTGATCACCAAGGCTTCGGTGAAAGCCGTGCGCGCCGCGGCGAGGATGAGGGCGCCCGTTTCTCCCGGGAGCTCAGCCGCAACGGCGACGGCGCCGCCCAGAGTGCCTAGCGCTGCTTCCGCCGCCTCATGCGGCAGGTCGGCGGGTATCACCTTGCTCATGGCGCTGCGATAGATCGCCGTCATGACACTGCCCAGGACTGCGATGCCTAGCGCGCCGCCGAATTCGGCGCTGGTCTCGGAAATCGCCGCCGCCGCACCGGCGCGTTCCGGCGGCGCCGCATTCACCACGAAATCGGTGGTGAGCGTGAAAGCGGGAGCAAGCCCCAGCGACATCAGGATGAAGCCCGCGATGAGGATAGCGAGACCATAGGCACTGTCGATCTGGGTGAGCAGCAGGCAGGCGAGGCCGGCAATGGCGAGGCCGCCCGCCATGACATAAGCGGGATGGAAGCTGCGTACGATCTTCGGCGCCAGCATCGAGCCCAGGATGAAGGAGAGGCCGGAGGGCAGCATCCACAGGCTCGTTTCGAGCGGCCGCATGGCGAGGACCAGTTGCAGATATTGCGAGATGAACAGGAAGAAGCCGAAGGCGACGAGCACGCCCAGCATATAGACGGTGAGCGAAGCGCTGAAGGCGGGCTTGCGGAAGAGCGTGAAGTCGATCAGCGGATGACTCAATTGCTTCTGCCGCCTGACAAAGAGGAGGGCGACGACGACGCCGATGATGACCGACAGGACAGGCTGCCAGCCCATGCCATGCTCGGCGAACTGTTTCAGGCCGTAGATGACAGCAAGCACCGCGATGAGCGACATGGCGGCGCTCGCAATGTCGAGCGGCGTGGCGGTTTCGTCGCGGAACTCCGGCAGCAGGACCGGCGCCACGGCGAGCAGCAGGATCATGATCGGCACATTCACCAGAAAGACCGAGCCCCACCAGAAATGCTCGAGCAGCACGCCGCCGAAGAGGGGGCCCACGGCGCCGCCGACCGAGAAGGCGGCGACCCAGATGCCGATGGCGGTGGTGCGCTCGCGCGGGTCATGGAACATGTTGCGGATGAGCGAAAGCGTCGAGGGCGCCAATGTGGCGCCGGCGATGCCGAGGATCGCGCGGGCGATGATCAGCGTCACGGCATCGGAGGCGAAAGCGGCGAAGACCGAGGCCAGGCCGAAAGCGACGGCGCCGATCATCAGCAATTTGCGCCGGCCGATGCGGTCGCCGAGATTGCCCATGATGATGAGAGAGCCGGCGACGAAAAAGCCGTAGATGTCGATGATCCACAGAAGCTGCGACGCCGAGGGCTTGAGCTGCTCGCTCAGTTGCGGTACCGCCAGGTTGAGGACGGTGAGATCCATCGAATAGATGACGCATGGCAAGGCCAGCACGGCAAGGCCGATCCATTCGCGGTTGCCAGCCTTGGCCGGCGCTTCGGTTGTCGTGGTCATCGATATTTCCAATAGGCTCGTTCGTGAGCGGGCAGTCTAGATAGCGGCTTGCCCGACACTTGTCAGGAGGCTCGTGTTGCGATTTTAATCCACCAGCGCGCCACAGGTAAGATTGGCGACGGTGCCGGTCATCGCGCCGGCGCGGTCGGAAGCCATGAAGGCGGCGGTCTGCGCCACTTCGGCAAGGGTCGGATAACGCTTCAGCAACGTCTCCGCCGGGCCAGCCAGCATCTGATCGACCGTGATGCCGGCCTGATCCGCCGAGGGTTGGAATACCGCGCGGGCATGGGATTGGAGTGCCAGCGCTTCCGGCAAGGCATGCGGGCGCAAGCAGACGACGCGGATGCCGGACGGTGCCAATTCGCAAGCGAGCAGGCGCGAGAAGCCTTCGATGGCGGCGCAGGCGGTGCCGAAACCCAGATAGCCGGTGCCGGCGAGACGGCTGCCGGGCGTCGACAAAGTGAGGATCACGCCCGCTTTCCGCCGCGCCATATGCCAGGCGACCGCCTTGGCGGTGATGAAGTTCATCTGCGCATAGGCCGTGATCGGAAAGGCGAAGTCATCGAGGGTCAGATCCGCGAAGCTCTTGCCCTGGACGTGAAACAGGCCGACCGCATTGAGGGCGATATCGATCGCACCGGCCTTGGCGGCCACGTCATCGGCATGTGCCTTGACCGCTTCCTCGTCCATGACGTCCAGCGCCGCGATCTCAGGCCTGGCGCCCTTGGCGGAAATATCGTCCGCCACCTTTTCGAGCTTGGCGAGATTGCGCCCGGCGAGAAAAACCTGCGCACCTTCCGTGGCGAAAGCACGCGCCACGGCGCCGCCCACAGCTCCTCCGCCGCCATAGATGATGGCGGTTTTGCCCTTCAACATGAATGCCCTCTTCGTTTGGTGTTGTCAGATGTCGAGAAAGACTTTGAACCCGCCATAGATCATGCGTTTGCCGTCGAAGGGCATGTTCTTGTTGTCCATCTGCAGGCGGGGATCCGCCATCACCTTCTTCAAAATGCGATTGCGATCGGCGCGTGATTTGTAAGTCACCCAGGAGAAGATCACCGTTTCATCCGGCTTCATCTTCACGCTGCGCGGGAAGGAGGTAACTTTGCCCATCGGTGCATCATCGGCGACGCTTTCGACATAGTTGATAGCGCCATGCTCGCGCCACACCTTGCCGGCGCGCTTTGCCATCTTGCGATATTGGGCCATGTTCTTCTTCGGAACGGCAACGATGAATCCATCGACATAGGTCACGTCCAGTCTCCTTCAGATCGGTTTGTGATCAGTTATGAATGCCGGCAGGCGTCGGCGCGTTTGAGCAGTAAAGAGCGCTCGCGGGCATTCTGCGTCAGCGCCGCGGCCTGGCGGAACTCCGCCTCCGCCTCGGCGTAGCGGCCGAGCTTCATGAGGAAGTCGCCCCTGACGCTCGGCAAGAGATGATAGGTCTTGAGCGCTTCCTCGCCGACAAGCGTGTCCACCAGATCGAGCCCGGCTTGCGGTCCGCTCTTCATGGAATGCGCGACGGCGCGGTTGAGTTCCACCACGGGCGAGGCTTCGCGCGCCGCCATGATGTCGTAGAGGGCCGCAATGCGTCCCCAGTCTGTATCGGATGCCGTGGCGGCGCGGGCATGACAGGCGACGATCGCCGCCTGAAGGCCATAGCGGCCAAGCTCGGGGTCCAGCGCGCCGGCGCGCGCCAATGCGGCAAGGCCGCGCCGGATGAGAAGCTGGTCCCACAAGGCCCGGTCCTGGTCGAGCAGCAGGATCGGCTCGCCGTCCGGTCCGCTGCGCGCATCGAGGCGCGAGGCCTGGATCTCCATAAGCGCCACCAGGCCATGCACTTCGGATTCCCGCGGCATGAGCCCGGCCAGGATGCGGCCCAGCCGCAAGGCTTCCTCGCAGAGCTGCGGGCGCATCCAGTCGTCGCCCTGGGTCGCCGCGTAACCTTCGTTGAAGATGAGATAGAGCACCATGAGAACCGAATCGCGGCGCGCCAGCAGCTCGGCGCCGCGCGGCAGTTCGTAAGGAACCTGCTTCTCGGCAAGGGTGCGCTTGGCGCGCACGATGCGCTGCGCGATGGTCGCGTCCGTCTGCAGGAAAGCGCGCGCGATTTCCTCGGTGGTGAGGCCGCCGATGAGACGCAAGGTCAAGGCGGTGCGGGCTTCGGTGCTCAGCACCGGATGACAGGAAATGAAAATGAGGCGCAGGAGATCGTCGCCGATCGTGTCGTCGAGGGCCGCGTCCAGTGCTTCGAGCGCTTCCTCCTGCTCGGCGTCGCGGGTGCGGCCAATTTCGGCATGTTTGCTGTCGGCCAGCTTCGCCTTGCGGATCTTGTCGATGGCGCGGTTCTTGGCGGCCGTCATCAGCCAGGCGCCGGGCCTGTCCGGAATGCCCGATTTCGGCCATTGCTCGAGCGCCGTCAGCAAGGCTTCCTGGGCCAGTTCCTCGGCCTGGCCGATGTCGCGGGTGAAGCGCGTCAGGCTGGCGATGAGCTTCGCCTGCTCGATCCTCCAGACGGCGTCGATCTCGCGATGAGTGTCGGACATGGACATGATGCCCGATCAGACCATCTTCGCCCCGATATCGCAAGTTTCGCTTCATTACCAACGCCTTGGGGGTTGCCGCCCGCGACCTTGATCGCGGGCGGATAGCGCCACTACTTGGCGAGCTTGTGGGCTTCGGCCATGAGTCTTTCCTCCTGCGCCCGAAGCTCGGGCGTGAAGGCCTCGCCGAAATCCTCGGCCTCGAAGACCTGGCGGATTTCAAGCTCAAAGCCATCGCTCATCGGACACCGCTTGACCCATTCGACGGCTTCTTCCATCGACTTCACGCGCCACATCCAGAAGCCGGCGATGAGCTCCTTGGTTTCAGCGAAGGGACCATCCGTGACCTTGGGCTCAGCTTTGGTGAATTTCACCCGCTTGCCCTTGGAACTCGGATGCAAACCGTCACCGGCCAGCATGATGCCCGCCTTGACCAGTTCCTCGTTGTAATTGCCCATGGCGGCAAGTTCCTCGGTCGTCGGCATGACGCCGGCTTCCGTGTCCTTGTTGGCCTTGACGATCACCATGACTTTCATTCTGGTATTCCTTCTCAATCAGGGGGTGGCCGCGGAGACGATCATCCAGCCCACGCCGAACTTGTCGGCGACCATGCCGAAGCTGGTGGCGAAGAAGGTCTTGATCAGCGGCTGCTGCACTTGGCCGCCGGCGCTCAGGGCGTCGAACAGCCGTTTCGCTTCTGCGTCATCCTTGGCCTGAAGGGCCAGCGAGATGCCGGTGAAGCTGGTCTTGCCGGAGCACATGCCGTCGGTCGCCATGATCAGCGTATCGCCGACCTTGAACTCCGAATGCATGATCTTGTCGCCGGGCGGCATGGCGCCCATGTCGGCGCAGCCTTTGCCCATTTCCATAGGCTCCATGGGCGGGGCTTCCTGAAAGCGCATCTTCACACCGACCTTGGCGCCGATCGCCTTGGCATAGAAGTCGAGCGCTTCCTCGGCGCGGCCTTCGAAGGATAAATAGGGTTGGACCTGCATCATCATACTCCTCTTGCTACGTGACTGTTACTTTCGGGCGCCGCCCACTTCCATCTCGCGAAACCGTTCGATGGCCTCGCTTTGGGTGAAGTCCTCAAGCTCGAATAGTTGGCGGATTTCGATTTCACCGTCCTCATTGTGCGGATTGGGGAAACGGCGCGCCCATTCGAGTGCTTCTTCGCGCGACTTCACCTGGATGATGGTGTAGCCGGCGATGAGCTCCTTGGTCTCGGCGAAGGGACCGTCGACGACGCGGCGCTTGCCGCCTTCATATTTGATGCGGAAGCCTTGCGATGTCGGATGCAGACCGTTGGCGTCCAAGAGGATACCTGCTTTGGCGAGCTCGGCGTGATAATCCGCCATGGCGCTGAGGAGGGCCTCCTCGGGCATGACGCCCGCTTCCGAATCCTTGCTGGCCTTGACGATGATCATGAAACGCATGGGTCTAAATCTCCTGTTCCGGTGGGGAGCCTTGCCGGCTCTACCTCCACGACGGGTGAGGCATGGCGAAATCGACAGGCGGGCGAAAAAAATCCGAAGATTTTTCTGACCCGGTGGAAGCCTTTGATTTTTCAGGCGCCTTGGCGTCCGAGCGGTGTCAGATCAAGATAATGCAGCACCGGGACGACAGGTTCCACGCCGCGCGCGTAAGTCGAATAGGTGTGGAAGATCTCATCACCCTCGCGCAGGAAGACGCTGATGCCGTGATGCTCGCCATCGGCGAACCATGGCTCGTTGTTGGCGATGTGCTCGGCGCGCGGGCGGTAGTTGTATTCGGAGGGCGTTACCTTCTCGTCGGTCGTCGCCTGGAAGTCGTAGTTGAAGTCAGTGCCGAAGGACGAATAGAGCGGGATGTACCAGCCTTTCGCTTTCGCATAGGCCTTGAGCTTCGCCTGCGGTGCGCGCGCGATGACGGCGAGCGAGGTGTCGCGCTCATGCAGTCCCTTCAGCTCGGGGAGATCGTCGACGAAACCGGTGCAGCCGGAACAGGCCTTCTCCCAGTCGGGATCGTACATGAAGTGATAGATGATGAGCTGGCGGCGGCCGTCGAACAGATCGAGGAGGGAGACCTTGCCGTCCGGACCGTCGAAGACATAGTCCTTGTCGACCTTGACCATCGGCAGACGACGGCGTGCCTCGTTGAGTGCGTCGCGCTCGCGCGTCAGCTGCTTTTCCTGGTCGAGCAGCGTCTTGCGGGCGGCAAGCCATTCGGAACGCGATACGGTCTTCGGCAGTGTTTTCGGAGTCTCAAGCATACAAACCTCCCTGGCTCCCGGTTAGTGGGCGGATGCCCGCCGGGCCATTACGTCCGACATAATCGATGCGACGATGCTCCCCGATCGCGCGGTTCAATTATCTTGACAAATAGGTTGATATCAACATAATTAGCGCATGTCAACTCGGCTGGGTCCCTCTCTCGAAGAAACTCTTCACGTCCGCGACCATTGCCTGTGTCTCCATGTGCAAAGGGCGGCGCGGGCGCTGGCGCGGCGCTTCGACGAAGCCTTGCGTCCGCTCGGCATCAATCAAGGGCAGTTTTCGCTGCTGATGTCGCTCAACCGTCCGGACGCGCCGACGATCAGCCGGGTGGCGGCCTTTCTGGCGATGGATCGCACCACGCTCACCGCCGTCCTCAAGCCGCTGGAGCGGCGCGGCCTCCTGAATATGACGGTCGACAAGGCGGACCGGCGCAACCGGCGACTGACATTGACCGACGCCGGACGCAAGCTGCTGCGCGACGCGCTGCCGATCTGGACGAAGACGCATGCCGCGGTCGACACGATGCTCGCCGAGCAGAAATCCGATAATCTGCGCGGCGTGCTTGCGCTCCTGGTCTGAAACGCGCGCCATCGCTCAGGCGCCCGTCGAGCCGCAGCAGCCTCCCGCCTTGGCGGCTGTACTCTTCTCACCAGTCAGACCTTCCGGCTCATAACGGTCATGCCGCCTCACCCAATCGGTTAGGTCGTAATTGGGGCCGGTTTCATTGCGGCCTTTGGGAGTCATATCCAGAAACATATAGGCGCCGAGGATCTCCTCGCCGCCGCGCCCGAAGGTCGAGTAGGTGTGGAAAATCTCGCCTTTCGGAGCCTTGTAGAAAACGCTCAGGCCGGAAAGATCCTCGATGCCGACATCGGTCGTCTCGTAATTGTAATAGGCCTTGCCCGAGGCGACCTCATCCTTGGTGAAGGATACGTTGAAGTCGTAATTGAAGTCATTGGCATGCGAGGACACGAAAGGGAAATTCCAGCCCATGCGCCGCCGATAGGCTTCGATTTCGGCAATCGGCGCGCGGGCAACCGAGGCGAAGGCGACATCATGGTGGCGGAAATGCAGGAGCGCGCCCGCGACATGGTCGACCTCGAAAGAGCAGCCGACGCAGCCTTCCTTCTGTCCGGGGGCCAGCATGAAATGCTTGATGATGAGCTGGCTCTTGCCCTCGAAGAGATCGGCCAGCGTGCATCTTCCCTGCGGCGTGTCGAAGACATAGGTCTTGTCGATCCTCACCCAAGGCAGCTCGCGCCGCGCGGCGCTGAGCTTGTCGCGCAAATGGGTAAATTCCTTCTCCTGCTGGAGAAGGGCTTTGCGGGCGGCGGTCCACTGATCGCGGCCGACGACTTCATGTTCGATCATGGGTCTCTCCTTTACGCTTTACAGAAAAGGTTCAGGCCGCCTCGGCGGTGACTACATAGGCAGCGAGCTTGTCGAGGGCTTCGCTCCAGCCGCCCTCGTGACCATCGCGTTCCTCGACAGACTGGAAGGGCGCCTGCTTGAAGGTCATGCGGGTCTTGCCGTTCTCTTCGGTGAAGGTGATGGTGATCAGGTTTTCCAAGCCGCGCTCGCCGTCCTCTTCCCAGGCGAAAGTGAAGACGAGGCGTTTGTTCTCGACGACCTCGCGATAGACGCCGTGGAACCAGTAGTCCTTGCCTTCGGGAGAGCGGATCAAGGCGCGGTAACGGCCGCCTTCACGCACATCGAGCTTGGCCGACGGCGCGGTGAACCCCTTGGGGCCCATCCAGCGCACCATGTGCTCGGGCTCGGTCCATACTTTGTAGACAAGCATCGGCGGCGCATCGAGCACGCGGGTGATCACCAGTTCGAGCCGGTCTTCCCGCACGTCCTTGTTGTTCACGAGATTCATGACGTGCCTCCCTTGGATTGCAGATCCTGCAGATAGGTTTCGAGACGATCGAAGCTCGCCTCCCAGAAGCGGCGATAATGCTCGAGCCAATCCGCGGCTTCCTTCAGCGGGCCGGGCTCGAGGCGGCGCGGCCGCCATTGCTTCTCGCGGCTCTGGGCGATCATGCCGGCCTTCTCCAGCACTTTGAGGTGCTTGGAGATCGCCGGCAGGCTCATCTCGAACGGCTCGGCGAGCTCGGTGACCGAGGCCTCGCCCAAAGCCAGCCTGGCGAGGATGGCGCGCCTTGTCGGATCGGCAAGGGCGGCGAAGGCGGTGCTGAGACGGTCGGCCATGTATTGAACCAATAAGTTAATTAATCATTTGGTTAAATAATGGAGGCAACCGCTCTTGTCAAGGTTTGCGCGCAGGCTGAGGATGGCTGGTTAGTGCGCGCCTTCGCGCGGAAGGCCGAATCC
Source organism: Rhizobiales bacterium Y(2018) (assembly GCA_005502925.1). Taxonomy (GTDB): domain Bacteria; phylum Pseudomonadota; class Alphaproteobacteria; order Rhizobiales; family Aestuariivirgaceae; genus Taklimakanibacter. Next base: position 59,575 of record SCPD01000014.1, read on the forward strand.
GCCGACGGGTTCGGTCCGGGTGGCGCTGTCGAAACCGGCAATCATCGGCATGGCTTCGGTGATCGCCGCCCGCACCTGCGGCAAGCTCAAGGAGCCTTTGTGGCTCGCCTCGCTGTCCCATACCTCGGTGATCCAGATCGCGTCGGCATCGGCCGGGTCCTTGGCGATGACATAACTGAGGCATCCGGGCATCGAATCGGTGCCGCGCAACAGAATGGCGAGCAAATCATCGCGTTTACCGGGCTTTGCCCGCATTTTTCCGATCAGACCAAACATCGAGATCTCCTTATGCCCGAATCATGTCGGGTGCGAAGGGGGCTGTCGAGCGCTCAAGTTTAGAAACAAACGCTTGTTTGTTTAATGCGATGTGCTAAGGTCCATCAAAGACGGGGAAAACCCGCAAGACACAATGGGAGGACTGATGGCTCGGACCCGTGGATCGGTCGGCGCCGAAACCGAAAAGGCAATCCGCAAGGCCGCCGTCGAGCTCATCGCCAAACATGGCTTCGAGGCCATGACGCTGCGCGATCTCGCCGAGCATGTAGGCCTGCAGCCGGGCTCCATCTACCGCTACATCGCCACCAAGGATCAACTGCTGGTCGACATCATGGCCGAGCATATGGAGACGCTGATCGCCGCCTGGCGCGCCGCCGACCGTCCCGATGCCGATCCACGCCTCAGGCTCGAGGGCTTCGTCGATTTTCACATCCGCTACCATTTCCAGCGCCAGAAGGAAGTGGTCATCGCCAATCTCGAATTGCGCAGCCTGACGCCCGATGCGCGGCGCGCCTGCGTGGCGTTGCGCAAGACCTATGAAAGTGAGCTGCGCGGCATCCTCGAAGCCGGCATCGTCCAAGGTTTCTTCACGCCGACCGACAGCGGCATTGCCACCAATGCGATCATCTCCATGCTGACCGGTGTGTGCTTCTGGTACAGCCCGAAAGGCAAGCTTTCGGCCGACGATATCATCGCCATTCACAAGCGTCTCGTGCTCGGCGGACTCTCCGGCACGCCGCGCGGCGAAGCAAAGATCATTCCCCTGGCGGCAGGACGCAACTGACATGAAGGACGAGGAGGCGATCATGGATCATTTGGTAACGGAAGCGCAGCATACTGCTCTTTCACTTGATGATTTTCATGCGGTGCCCAAGCTGCGCCGCAGGCTCAGCGAGATCCGCACCTATGGCTATCGTCCGACACCGGCGCGGCTGACCGGCCAGCAATTGCTGATCGCCCAGCTCACCGCGTTGGGCCTTGCCAACAAGGAAATCGCCTATCTCGCCGATATTTCGGAAACGACGGTGAAGGCGCATATCAGTGCAGCTTTGCGCAGCCTCAATCTGAAACGGCGCACTCAGCTCTGCCGTTATATCTTCGAAACCGGGCTGCTCGCAGGAGAGTAGTGCATCAAGGCGATGCGCTGATCCGTTCCTTCTTGCGCGCATAATAACGCCGCGCCTTAGTGCGGCTGCCGCAGACGCCGGTGATGCACCAGCGCTTATTGGCGTTGCGGGTGCGGTCGATGAACAGCCAACCACAATTGCCGCAAACCCGCACACGCTTCGCATCGGGGGAGAAGGCGAGCGTCATCGCCTGATGCAGGATGGTGGTAAGGAACGCATCGCGGTTTTCGGACAGAGTCTCGGCGTAAAGAGTGGCGAGGGCCGGCCAGCCGGCGCCCGAGCGGAAATAGCCGTCGATCGCCTCGCGCGCCGCGACGCAACGGTCGACCGAGGACAGTGGCGGGCTCAGCCCGGCAAAGACGGCCCAGCCGGCCAGGTTTTCGGCTGATCGCCCACGATCCTCCTCGCGCCCGGGCTGGCCGCGCCAGACCACCATATTCGCGAAATCGAGCGCCGGCTGACGGTTGATGAAATGATGGTCGTGCCAGTGGAAGCCGGTCATGGTTGCAATTGACAGGGAGAAGTCCCAGCGTCATTCTTACTAGCAAACCATGGTTAGCTCGTCAAAATGGATTGTCGTTCTCCTCTCCGGGGCAGGGGCATCCCTCCTTTTGGCGGAGCCCGCCTCCGCCGAGAGCACGCTGCGCTCCGCCGGCTATGTGATCCAGCAGGTGGTCAATGCCAGCCTGGTCGGGTCGCTCTACAGCCTGCTCGCCGTCGCTTATGCGCTCCTCCACGGCATCACCAACCGCATCGTGCTCTCTTTCGGTGACATCGCGACCTTCGGCGCCTTCAGCACGATCTATATGATGCTGCTCATGCTGGCTTCGAGCTGGCAGGTCGGGCTCGCCATCGGTATGGTTTTCGTGATCGCGGTGGTGTCGACCGCGGCTTTCAGCGCCGTGCTGCAGAAGCATGTGTTCTCGCCTTTGGTGCGCTCGCCGACCCAGGCGATCATGATCGCCTCCATCGGCGTGTCCATCGCCCTGCAAGAAGGCTTGCGGGTGAAGTCGGCGGGGCGCGAACAATGGCTGTCGCCGATCTTCGCGAATTCTGTGGTCAATGTCGATTTTGACGGCTTCACCGTTCATGTCACCGGCATGCAGCTGCTCATTCTCGCCATCGCGGCGGCATTGCTGACCGGCCTCACTTTGGTGCTGACGCGCAGCCAGGCGGGCAGGCTATGGCGGGCCTGCTCGCAGAATATCGCGCTGGCCCAGCTCTGCGGCATCGACACCAGCCGCGTACTCACCTGGACGGGCGCCACGGCAGGCGCCTTCGCCGCCGTCGCCGGCTGGATCATCGCCATCGGTTATGGTGGGGTGAGCTTCTATATGGGGCTGGTGCTGGGTCTCAAGGCGCTGTTCGCCACCATCATCGGCGGCTTCGGTACCATTGGCGGCGCCATCGTGGGGGGCTTCCTGCTCGCCGCCATCGAAACCCTGTGGAGCGCCTATTTCCCGATCGTCTATCGCGATGTCGCCGTGTTTTCGATCGTCATCTTGATCTTCATCATCAAACCCGACGGGCTGTTGAGCGTCGATCTCCGGCGCGACAGTGAAGTGTGAGGTAATGTCATGATACCGCGTAAGATTCTTGGCCTGGCCGTCGCTCTCCTCCTTACCGCCTGTGGCGAGGACCCGAACGCGCCCTATCTCAGCTTCGCCGGCGGCGGGTTCGTCTTCAATTATCGCAATGCCGAGGCTTTTTATGGCTTCGTCGGCAAGCCGGTGCGGACCCTGCCGGAAGGCGGATCGATCGAGGCGCAATTCGAGGTGCCGGGCAGTGTCGAGCCGGCGAAGGTGACGGAAAAGGTCGTCACTGGCCAGGTCCAGTATTCATTCAAGTCACCCAATCTCACCGGCATCGAGCCCAAGCGCGATTATAAAGCGGTGATGCGCCTGCTCGATTCTGAGGGGAAGGAAATTGCGCGCTATGAACAGAATTTTCATACCGATGTCGACCAATCGACCATGCCCAATCAGCCGCTGGTCGTCGGGCCCGGTTACGAGAAGAATCCGGATCTGAAGCCTGGGACTCTCAACTGACGAGGTTCGCGGCAACTAAAATGTTTGTCGGACCTGCATCAGGCGTTTTGATCAAAAGAATGGGGCGCTTTCGACGCGCCTTATTCCTGTAGCTCTTCTGTCGCAATGCTCCTAAAGGATGGCGTCGATTACCGCCTTCTGATGGAGTTTCGCGATGTCGCCGCATGATCCCCTGGTCGCCCTGATACGCACGACGGAGGGGAAGGTTAAGGGCGAACGGGAGAAGCTGCTGGCGCGCCTGCTGCTCGAAAAGGCGCCGCCCGAGGACCTGCAGAATCATCCGGCTGAGGACCTCGGCCAACTGGTGTCCGGCCGCATGGCGTTTCTGGCCGATCGCAAGCCCGGGCGCACCAAGATCGCCGTCACCAATCCGGAAGGGCCCTTCGGTGCCGTCACATTGGTCGACATTCTCAATGACGACATGCCGTTCCTGGTCGATTCGACCATCAGCCTCCTCACCGAGCGCGGCTATGACGTACGTCTCGCTCTGCATCCCGTCCTGTCGGTGAAGCGCGACGGCGACGGCAAGCTCGCGGCGCTCGAGGCGAAGCCCGGCTCCGACGCGCACACGATGCGCGAGAGCTTCATGCATTTCCATCTGGCGCGCATCAACGCCGACGAGGCGTGGGCGCTGGAGGAAGACCTCAAGGCCATTTTCGCCGATGTGCGCGTCGCGGTGCTGGACTGGCGCGCCATGCAGCAGCGCCTGCGCGAAGCGATTGCCAGCTATCAGAAGAATCCGCCGCCCTTGCCGATCGAGGAACTGACCGAATCGATCGCTTTCCTGCAATGGCTGCTCGACAATCACTTCACCTTCCTGGGCATGCGCGAATACAGATTCGAAGGCGGCGCCAAGAAAGGCGTGCTCGAACCTATCGCCGATACGGGGCTCGGCATATTGCGCCAGCCTGAGATGGAAGTGCTCCGGCGCGGCAATCAGAAGGTCGCGATCTCGCCGCAGATCCGCGAGTTCCTGATGCAGCCGGCGGCGCTCGTGATCACCAAGTCCGACATGCGCGCCAACGTCCATCGTCGCTCCGCCATGGATTATATCGGCGTCAAGCTGTTCGATGCAGAAGGTGAGCTTTCGGGCGAATTGCGCGCCATCGGCCTCTTCACCTCGTCGGCCTATACACAGAACCCCAACGAGATCCCGCTTTTGCGCAAGAAGCTGCAGCAGGTCGTCCAGGCCTCGGGCTTTTCGCCGTCCGGCCATTCCGGCAAGGCGCTGGTCGCGGTGCTGGAAGGTTTCCCGCGCGACGAATTGTTCCAGATCGATGCCGACGTGCTCGCCGACATGGCGGCGGGCATATTGCGGCTCGAGGAGCGCCCGCGCACGCGCCTGTTCGTCAGGCGCGACAAGTTCGACCGCTTCGTCTCGGCCTTCGTCTTCATTCCGCGCGACCGGTTCGATTCGGACGTACGCCGCAAGGTCGGCGACATGTTGGCGGAAGCCTTCGACGGGCGGGTGGCGAGCTTCGCGCCGTCCTTCGGCGAGGGAACGCTGGTCCGTGTCCATTTCATCATCCTGCGCAATCTCGGCAAGGATCCCAAGCCCGATCTCGCTCTGCTCGAGCAGCGCATCGTCGAAGTGGTGCGCAACTGGGACGATCGCCTCGAAAGCGCGCTCGTCGCCAAGGGCGCCGATCAGGCGACGATCGCCCGCTGGCGCGGCGCCTTCCTGCCCGGCTATCGCGATTCGACCGATCCCGCGTCCTCGCTTAAGGATATCGAGGAGATCGATGCGCTCGCCGAGAATGAGAGCATCGGCGTCGAATTCATCCGGAACGAAAGCGACGGCCAACGCGAGCTGCATTCGCGCCTCTATCATCAGGGGGACGCCATCGCGCTCGGCCGCCGACTGCCCATTCTCGAAAATCTGGGCCTTCAGGCCATTTCGGAAACGACCCATATTCTGTCACCGGGCTCTTCCGGAGGCCGCAAGCGCGCCGTCATCCATGACGTGCTGCTGCAGGCGCCCGCCAATGCCACGATCGACGATCCGGCGACGCTCAAGGCGCTCGAAGAGGCGTTTCTCGCGGTGTGGACCGGCATGGCCGAAAATGACGGTTTCAACGCGCTCACCTTGCGCGAGGGCCTCGGCTGGCGTGACGTCTCTCTGCTCCGGGCGCTGGGGCGCTACATCCGCCAGTCGGCGGCGTCCTTCTCACCCGATTACATGGCGCAGACGCTGGTCAAATATTCACCGATCGCGCGCCAACTCGTGACCTTGTTCTATGCGCTGTTCGATCCCAAGTCGCAGAACGAGAAGGCCGCCGACACCGCCAAGGAGAAGATCGAGAAGGCGCTCGTCGATGTCTACAATCTCGACGAAGACCGCATCATCCGGCGCTATGTGAATCTCGTCAGTGCCGTGCTGCGCACCAATTTCTTCCAGCCGGCCAAGGCCGACGGCGAGCCGCCGCTCATCAACTTCAAGATCAGCTCCAGGCTGGTGGAGGGCATTCCCGAGCCCAAGCCCTTCGCCGAGATCTTCGTCTATGCGCCCGATGTCGAGGCGGTGCATCTGCGCGCCGGCCCGATCGCGCGCGGCGGCATCCGCTGGTCGGACCGGCCGGAGGATTTCCGCACCGAGGTCCTGGGCCTCGCCAAGGCGCAGAACGTCAAGAACGCGGTGATCGTGCCGGTCGGCGCCAAAGGCGGCTTCGTGCCGAAGCGGCTCAAGATCGGCGACAGCCGCGAGGCGATCCAGGCGGAAGGCGTGCGTGCCTATAAACGCTTCGTCTCGAGCCTGCTCGACATCACCGACAATCTGAAGGGCGACAAGGTGGTCGCGCCCGTCGATGTGGTGCGGCGCGATAATGACGATCCCTATCTGGTCGTCGCCGCCGACAAGGGCACGGCGACCTTCTCCGACACCGCCAACGGCATATCGGCCAGCCACGGCTTCTGGCTCGACGATGCCTTCGCCTCAGGCGGATCGGCGGGCTACGACCACAAGAAGATGGGCATCACCGCCAGGGGCGCCTGGGAGGCCGTTAAACGGCATTTCCGCGAGATCGACGTCGACATCCAGACGACGCCCTTCAGCGTGATCGGCGTCGGCGACATGTCGGGCGATGTTTTCGGCAACGGCATGCTTCTCTCGCGCGAGATCAGGCTCCTCGCTGCTTTCGATCACCGGGACATCTTCATCGATCCCGAACCCGACACCGAAAAGTCGTTCAAGGAACGCGAGCGGATGTTCGCGCTGCCGCGCTCGAGCTGGCAGGATTACGACAAGGCGCTGATCAGCAAAGGCGGCGGCGTATTCTCGCGCTCGCTCAAGGCCATCCCGCTCAGCCCAGAGATGAAGAAGCTCACCGGGCTCGCCGGCGACAAGGCGACACCGCAGGAGCTGATGCGGGCGCTGCTGCTCGTTTCCGCCGATCTGTTGTGGTTCGGTGGCATCGGCACCTATGTGAAGGCGTCGAACGAGACGCAGGCCGATGCCGGCGATCGCGCCAATGACGCGCTGCGCGTCGATGCCAACGAGCTCAAGGTGAAGGTGATCGGCGAGGGCGCCAATCTCGGCGTAACGCAGAGAGGCCGCATCGAATTCGGGCTCAATGGCGGGCGCATCAATACCGATGCGGTGGACAATTCCGCCGGCGTCAATTCCTCCGACATCGAGGTGAACATCAAGATCGGCCTGTCGCGGGCCGAAGCGCAAGGGCGGCTCAAACGCGCGGCGCGCAACGAGCTCCTGGCCGACATGACCGAGGATGTCGCCGGTCTCGTGCTGCGCAACAACTATCTGCAGACGCTCTGCCTCTCGCTGGCGCTGGAGCAGGGCACGACGGAGAACTCCTACGCCATTCAGCTCATGCAGCGGCTGGAGAAATCGGGCGAGCTCGACCGCAAGCTCGAGGCGCTGCCGACCGACACGGTCGTCATCGAACGCGACCTCAAGGGCGGCGGCTTGACGCGGCCCGAGCTCGCGGTTCTCATGGCCTATGCCAAGATCTCGCTGTTCGGCGAAATCATCGCGAGCGACGTGCCCGACGATCCCTATTTGTCGCGCGAGCTCAAACGCTATTTCCCCAAGGCGATGCAGGAACGTTTCGCCGACGATATCGAGCATCACAAGCTGCGCCGTGAGATCATCGCCACCATGCTGGCCAACAGCATGATCAATCGCGGCGGCCCGAGCTTCATCGCCTATGTGCTGGGCGAGAGCAGCGCCGGGCCCGCCGATATCGCCGCTGCCTATGCGGCGGCGCGCGACAGCTTCGATTTCCTCGAGCTCAACACGATGATCGACGGGCTCGACGCGAAAGTACCGGGCGCTCTCCAGAACAAGCTTTATGCGGGGCTGCAGCGTCTGCTGCGCTGGAGCACGGTATGGTTCCTGCGCCATGAGAAACTCGATGACGGCCTGCAGCAGCTCATCGAACGTTATCGCGACGGGCTCGCCAAGGTCGAGGCGGTTTTGGCCAAGACGGTGCCGGCAGCCGATCTCGAGCAGATGAAGGTGCGGCAGAGCGAGCTCGAAAAGCAGGGTGTGCCGGCGAAGCTCGCCGCCAAGCTCGCCAGCCACCGCTTCCTGCAGCGGGCGCCCGACATCGTGAAGATCGCCGAGCGTACCGGCGCCGGCATCGATGCGGTCGCCGCGGTGCTGTTCGCCACCGCATCGGAACTGGGTGTCGAAAGACTGATCGAGGAAGGCAACGCGCTGCGGGCCCGCGACCTCCTGGAACGGCAGGCTATCAACCGGCTCAGGGCGCAGGTCTTCGAGAACCATCGCGGCATCGTCACCCGAATCGTCGAAAGCAAGACGGGCTGGGCCGACTGGCGGACGAAGAACGAGGCGCGCGCCGCGGCCGTCATCGAAAACATGGATACGATCCTGGCGAGCAAGCCCTTCGACATCGCCCGCTATGCGGTGGCGCAGGGCACGCTGGCCGATCTGGCGATCAGATAGAAAACTCCCTCCCCGCGCTTCGCGCGGTGGAGGGAGATCTCTTACTCGATCCGGACCGCGGTGCCCGCCGCGGTCACCATCAGCATGCTGCCATTGGAGCCGATCGTCTCGTAATCGAGATCGACCCCGATCACCGCATTGGCGCCCAAGGCGGCGGCCTTGTCGGTCATCTCGCCGACGGCGGTCTGGCGCGCATCGTTCAGCACCTTCTCATAGGCGCCGGAGCGGCCGCCGACGATGTCGCGGATCGAGGCGAAGAGATCACGGAACAGATTGGCGCCGAGGATCGCCTCGCCGGCCACCAGGCCCTTATATTCGACGATACGGCGGCCTTCGACGGCGTTGGTCGTGGTGACGAGCATTGACGATATCTCCTCCTGACGAAAGGTCGCGCGAGCACGACGGCTCGGCTATCAGATGTGATCATCGCCGCCAGTTGCAAGCTTTTTCGAAATGCAGCCAGACGATGAATCTGCAGGTGGACGGCTTCTCCCTCTGGCAGTTCTCCAAGGCGGAATCGGTGCCCACTGCCGGCCTCCCGGCGGCGGCTTGCCTTTTCCCAGGGGGAGGCCTATATGAGGCCAACTTAGGTTCATCCACATAGCTAGAGTTATGAGGGTGGGTCCCAGCCGGGGCCCGCCATTTTTGTTACCTGAAATGACCGATCAGAGACTGACACGTGAGACAGGACCCGCTTTGCGGGTGGCCAAACTGGTCGAGCCGGTGCTCGACGGGCTCGGCTATCGCTTGGTGCGCGTCAAGTTGAGCGGCTCGACCTTGCAGATCATGGCGGAGCGCCCGGATGGCAGCTTCACCATCGACGACTGCGAGCAGGCGAGCCGCGCCATCTCGCCGATCCTCGACGTCGAGGACGTCATTTCAAACCGCTATTTCCTCGAAATGTCCTCGCCCGGCATCGACCGGCCCCTGGTGCGCTCGGAAGATTTCGAGCGCTGGGCCGGGCATGAGGCGAAAATCGAGATGGTTGTGCCGCAGGCGGGCCGCAAGCGCTTCCGCGGCGCGCTCGAAGGTTACGCCGATGGCGAGGTGCGCCTCTTCGTCGACAATCCGGAAGGCGGCGCGGAGAAGCTTCTGATCGGCGTGCCCTTCGCCGATATCGGCGACGCGAAACTGGTCCTCACCGACGCCCTGATCGCGGCGGCGAAGGAGCGCAAGGCCGGCCAGGCGATGGCCGACGGCAGTGACTGGACCGAAGACACCGAGAACGACGACCCAGCAGATTCAAAGACAACGGATTTGGACGACAGGAGACACTGACATGGCCGAAGCCGCCGTTAGCGCCAACAGGCTCGAACTTCTACAGATTGCCGACGCCGTCGCGCGCGAGAAATCCATCGACAAGTCGGTGGTGCTGGCCGCCATGGCGGAAGCCATCCAGCGTGCCGCGAAGTCGCGCTATGGGGCCGAGAACAACATCCAGGCCGAGATCGATCCGCGCACCGGCGAGACGCGTCTCAACCGGCTCCTGGATGTGGTCGAGAAGGTCGAGAACGAAGCGACCGAGATCAGCCTCAATGAAGCCCAGCGGCGCAATCCGGCGGCGGCCATCGGCGATCAGATCGCCGATCCCTTGCCGCCGATCGAGTTCGGCCGCATCGCCGCCACCAACGCCAAGCAGGTGATCGTGCAGAAGGTGCGCGATGCCGAGCGCGAACGCATGTATGACGAATACAAGGACCGCATCGGCGAGATCGTGCACGGCTCGGTCAAGCGCGTCGAATATGGCAATGTGATCGTCGATCTGGGCCGCGGCGAAGCGATCGTCCGGCGCGACGAGACGCTGCCGCGCGAGACTTTCCGCCCCGGCGACCGCATCCGCGCCTATGTCTATGACGTGCGGCGCGAGCAGCGTGGCCCGCAGATCTTCCTGTCACGCACCCATCCCGAATTCATGTCCCGTCTGTTCGGCCAGGAAGTGCCGGAAATCTATGACGGCGTGGTCGAGGTCGTGTCGGTCGCCCGCGATCCGGGCTCGCGCGCCAAGATTGCGGTGCGCTCGAAGGACGGCTCGATCGATCCGGTCGGCGCCTGCGTCGGCATGCGCGGCAGCCGCGTCCAGGCGGTGGTCAACGAGCTCCAGGGCGAGAAGATCGACATCATTCCGTGGTCGGCCGACGTCGCCAATTTCGTCGTCAACGCGCTCGCCCCTGCCGAAGTGGCGAAGGTCGTGCTCGACGAAGAGGCCGAGCGCATCGAGGTCGTCGTTCCCGACGAGCAGCTCTCGCTCGCCATCGGCCGGCGCGGACAGAATGTGCGCCTCGCTTCGCAACTTACCGGATGGGATATCGATATCATGACTGAGGCCGAGGAATCGGAGCGCCGCCAGAAGGAATTCGCCGAGCGCACCCAGCGCTTCGTCGAAGCCCTCGATGTCGACGAGATCCTGGCGCAGCTCCTCGCTTCCGAGGGCTTCGCTACCGTGGAAGAGATCGCCTATGCCGACTCCCAGGAAATTTCGAGCCTGGAAGGCCTCGACGAGAATACCGCGCAGGAACTGCAGACCCGGGCGCGCGATTATCTCGACAAGATCACCGCCGAGCAGGATCAGCGGCGCAAGGATCTGGGCGTCGCCGATGACGTAGCCGAAGTCGAAGGCGTGACGCTGCCGATCATGGTGGCGTTGGGCGAAGCCGGCATCAAGACGGTCGAAGACCTGGCGGACTGCGCCACCGACGATCTCACCGGCTGGACCGAGCGCAAGCCGGGCGAGACGGTCAAGCACAAGGGCGCCTTCTCCGATCTCGACGTGTCGGCGGCGGAAGCCGAAGCCATCATCATGGCGGCCCGCGTCAAGATGGGCTGGATCGAGAAGCTGGAAGAGGTAAGCGCCGAACAGGCTGGCGAGGAGGCGCAGGACGCTTGAGCCAAACCGGGACCGAGGCAGAGGAGATTGTGGCTGAGCGCATGTGCATCGTGACCAGAGAGGTCATGGATGAGGCGCAGCTTATTCGCTTCGTCCGCGGTCCCGACGGTTCGGTGGTTCCTGATCTCAACCGGAAGTTGCCGGGCCGTGGTGTCTGGGTCGGCCTCAAGCGGACCCGGGTCGCCGAGGCGGTGAAGCGCCGGGCCTTCTCGCGAGGGCTCGGTGAAGGAAGCGTCGCCAGGGAAGATCTTCCCGATCAGATTGGGGGGCTTCTCCGCAAGGCGGCGCTCGCTTATATATCCTTGGCAAAAAAGGCTGGCGGAGCGGTAGCCGGAGCCGCTAAGGTCGAGGAAATGTTGGCAGCCGGGCGGGCGCGGCTTGTCATCCATGCAGTAGAAGCAGCCCAAAATGGCCGGCAGAAGATCGACACTCGTTCGGGGCCAGGTGTGGAAACCCTGGGTTTCTTCACCTCGAACGAATTGGATTTGGCCTTTGGCCGGACAAATGTGATACATGCGGCAGTGGCCAAGGGGGCGCTCGCGGAAAAGCTCCTTCAGGCCGTGCATCGCATAGAAGCTTACGAAGGCTAGAGCGCTTTGCGAGCCTTTTCCACCCGGGTCGGCTTGACCCGGGCGGAAAAGGCTTTAAAGCCGACCGCAAACTGGCAGGACGAATGACGGATACGAACGATACCAATGATCGCAAGCTCGGTGGCGCCGGACAACAAGGCCGGACCTTGAGCATGCGCCGCCCGGTCGAGCAGAGCCGGGTAAAACAGAATTTCTCCCATGGCCGCACCAAGACCGTGGTCGTCGAGACGCGCCGCAAGCGTCCAGGCGGCCCTGGCGGCAAGGACGAGGAACAGCAGCAGCGTCCGGTTCAAGAGACCAAGCCGCAGTTCCAGGCGCAGCCGCGCGTCGCTCCGACGCATGCCGACAGGCCGCGCCAGAACGAGCAGCAGCGCTCCGGCGTGGTGTTGCGCACGCTCACCCCCGAAGAAAAGGAAGCCCGCGACCGGGCTCTCGCCGATGCGCGTCTGCGCGAGGCCGACGAGCGCAAGCGCCAGGAAGCCGAAGCGCTGCGCCGGCGCGAGCAGGAAGACCGCGAGCGCAAGGAACGCGAGGCCGCCGAACGCCGCAAGGCGGATGACGATGCGCGCCACCGTTCCGAGGAAGAGGGCCGCAAGAAAGCCGAGGAAGCAGCCAAGAAGCTTCCCACCCAGCGTCCCGTCCAGACGTCGGATGAGGATGAAGCCAAGACCAAGCCGCGCCCGGGCCTCAGCGTCAAGCGCGAAGTCAAGGTTCCGGCACCGACGCGCACCAAGGGCGATGCCGATAAGCGCCGTGGCAAGCTGACGCTCTCCAATGCGCTGGACGAGAACGACGACCGTTCGCGCTCCATCGCCGCCTTCCGGCGCCGCACCGAGCGCCAGAAGAAGCAGGCGCAGGGCTTCCAGATGCCGACCGAGAAGATGGTGCGCGACGTCACCATCCCCGAGGCGATCACCATTCAGGAACTGGCCAACCGCATGTCGGAACGCGCCGTGGACCTGATCAAGCTTTTGATGAAGCAAGGCCAGATGCATACGATCAATGACGTGATCGATGCCGATACGGCCCAGATCATCACCGAGGAAATGGGCCATCGGGTCCGTCGCGTCGCCGAAGCCGACGTGGTCGAGGGACTGGCCGGCGACACCGATGCCGCGGAGACGCTCAAGCCGCGCGCTCCGGTCGTCACCATCATGGGCCATGTCGATCACGGCAAGACGTCGCTGCTCGACGCGATCCGCAAGACCAATGTGGTCGCCGGCGAAGCGGGTGGCATCACCCAGCATATCGGCGCCTATCAGGTCGAGACCAAGAATGGTCTCGTGACCTTCATCGACACGCCGGGCCACGAGGCCTTTACCTCGATGCGCGCCCGCGGCGCCAAGGCGACGGACATCGTCGTGCTGGTGGTCGCCGCCGATGACGGCGTCATGCCGCAGACGGCGGAAGCCATCAATCACGCGCGCGCCGCCGAAGTGCCGATCATCGTGGCGATCAACAAGATCGACAAGCAGCAAGCCAATCCCAACCGCGTCCGCACCGGGCTGCTCCAGCACGAGATCGTCGTGGAAAGCATGGGTGGCGAGGTGCTGGAAATCGAAGTATCGGCGCTCAAGGGCACCAATCTCGACAAGCTCTTGGACACCATCCTGCTGCAGGCGGAAGTGCTCGACCTCAAGGCCAATCCCGATCGTGAGGGCTCCGGTATCGTCGTCGAAGCGCAGCTCGACCGCGGCCGCGGTCCGGTCGCGACCGTTCTGGTCCAGCGCGGCACGCTGCATCTGGGCGACATCTTCGTCGCCGGCTCTTCCTGGGGCCGGGTGCGCGCCCTCATCAACGACAAGGGCGAGCATGTGAAAGAGGCCGGGCCTTCGGTTCCGGTCGAGGTGCTGGGCTTGAACTCCGCGCCGGAAGCCGGCGACCAGTTCGACGTCGTCGCGAACGAGGCGCGGGCCCGCGAGATCACCGATTATCGCGACCGCAAGCGGCGCGAATCGCGTGGCGTCGCGAGCGGCCGTGCGTCGCTCGAGCAGATGATGTCGCAGCTCAAGGAAGGCGCCCGCAAGGACTTCCATATCCTCGTCAAGGCGGATGTGCAGGGCTCGGCGGAAGCGATCGTCCAGGCGCTGGAGAAGATCGGCAACGAAGAGATCGGCGCCCGCGTCATGCATTATGGCGTCGGCGGCATCAGCGAATCGGATGTGCAGCTTGCTGCCGCGTCCGGTGCGGTGATCCTCGGCTTCAACGTCCGCGCCAACGGCCAGGCGCGCGCCGCGGCCGAGCGCGACGGCATCGAGATCCGCTACTACAACATCATCTACGACCTGGTTGACGACATCAAAAAGGCGATGTCGGGCCTCCTGGCGCCCACCTTGCGCGAAACCTTCCTCGGCAATGCGGAGATCCTCGAGATCTTCAACATCACCAAGGTCGGCAAGGTCGCCGGTTGCCGGGTCACCGAAGGCTCGGTGCAGCGTGGCGCCAAGGTCCGCCTCATCCGCGACAACGTCGTCATCCACGAAGGCACGCTGTCGACGCTCAAGCGCTTCAAGGACGAAGTCAAGGAAGTGCAGGTCGGCCAGGAATGCGGCATGGCCTTCGAGGGCTACCAGGACATGCGGGCGCGCGATGTCATCGAATGCTTCCGCGTCGAAAAGGTGCAGCGCACGCTGGATTGATCATGAACCTCGAACCGAGGTGACCGCTTACCCAATCCGTCATGGCCACCGCAAGGGCGGCCATGACGAGTGGGCGAGAATGGCACGTCAGAGGTTTGATCCGGAGATTTCCCATGACCACATCGAAAGCCCCCTCGCAACGCCAGCTGCGCGCCGGCGAGCTCATCCGCCATGCGCTGGCGGATATTCTTCTGCGCGGTGAAGTAGGCGATCCCGAGCTCGAGCGCTTGGGTGTCGGTGTCCATGAAGTGGCGATGTCGCCCGATCTGCGTATCGCGACCGTCTATGTGCGGCCCTTGCTCGACGGGAAGAAGGACCGTGCGGTGAAGCTTCTTGCCGAGCATGCCCGTTACATAAGGGGACTGCTGGCGCCGCGCGTCGACATGAAATTCATGCCGGAGCTGCGCTTCCGCATCGATACGGCGGCCGATTATGCCGACAAGATCGACCGGCTCCTGAAGGATCCGGCGGTCGCGCGCGATCTATCTGAGAAGAAGTGAACAAACGTCAGAATATCCATGGCTGGATAGCCCTCGACAAGCCGGAAGGAATGGGATCGACCCAGGCCCTGGCCAAGGTCAAGTGGCTGTTCAACGCCGCCAAGGCCGGCCATGGTGGCACTCTCGATCCGCTCGCCTCGGGCCTCCTGCCGATCGCGCTCGGTGAAGCCACCAAGACCGTTTCCTGGGCCATGGACGGGCGCAAAACCTATCGCGTGCTCGTCCAGTGGGGCGAGGCGCGCACCACGGATGATCGCGAAGGCGAGGTCTGCGGCCAGTCCGACCGGCGCCCCACCGCGAGCGATATCGCCGCCATCCTGGGCCGGTTCGAAGGCGAGATCCTCCAGACACCCCCCAAATTCTCGGCCATCAAGATCCAGGGCGAGCGGGCCTATGACCTGGCCCGGGCGGGTGAGGAGGTGGCGCTCGCCGCGCGTCCGGTCCATATCGAGAAAATCGCGCTCCTGGCCCAGCCGGATGCGGATCACGCAGAATTTTCAGTTACTTGTGGGAAGGGGACCTATATCCGATCGCTCGCCCGCGACATGGCGGAGGCGCTTGGAACCTTGGGCCATGTGGCTGCCTTGCGGCGCACCGCGGTCGGTCCATTTACCGAAAATGACATGATTTCGCTGGAAAAGCTGGCTGAACTGAGCCATAAGGCGGCCGGCGACAACGCCATGGAAGGGGTTCTCCGACCCATCGAGACCGTGCTGGACGGCATCCCGGCACTGGCCGTGAAGGACGCGGAGGCCCAACGCCTGAGACAGGGCCAACCAGTTCTGCTCAGAGGCGCAAGCGCTCCCATCGCACAAGATGCGGTTCTCGTTATGTGGGGTCGAAGACCCCTGGGGATCTGCTCTATCGAAAAGGGCTCGCTCAAGCCGAAGCGTCTGTTCAACCTATAAACTTATTTGGAGATGACCGAATGACGATGACCCAGGAGCGCAAGAACGCGCTCGTGAAGGAATATGCCACCAAAGCCGGCGACACCGGCTCACCCGAAGTCCAGGTCGCGATCTTGACCGAGCGTATCAACACGCTGACCGACCACTTCAAAGCCCACAAGAAGGACAACCATTCGCGCCGCGGCCTCCTGAAAATGGTCAGCCAGCGCCGTGGTCTCCTCGACTACCTCAAGAAGGTCGATGAAAGCCGTTATCAGACGCTGATCAAGCGCCTCGATATCCGCCGCTAATCGGCAAGCAGTCAGTATGAGCGGGCGGATCACCGATTTGCCGCCCGCGATCCCCGAAGTGGCGTCCGGCAATAGGGCCGGCGCCAGAAGGCCCAATGGGGATGCCGTCCACGGTGTAGGTGAACGCAAATCTAGCGGCGGCCAAGGGTAATCAGGAAAATCACATGTTCAATATCGATGTTGAAGAAATCGAATGGGGCGGCAAGAAGCTCAGGCTCGAGACCGGCCGCATGGCGCGGCAGGCCGATGGCGCCGTGCTCGCGACCTACGGGGAGACCACCGTTCTCGCCACCGCGGTAGCGGCCCGCACGGAGAAGCCTGGGATCGACTTCTTCCCGCTCACCGTCAACTACCAGGAAAAGACCTACGCCGCCGGCAAGATTCCCGGCGGCTATTTCAAACGTGAAGGCCGTCCGACCGAGCGCGAGACGCTGATCTCCCGCCTCATCGACCGGCCGATCCGTCCGCTCTTCGTCGAAGGCTTCCGCAATGAGACGCAGGTCATCGCGACCGTGCTCTCCTACGACCTCGAGAACGATTCAGACATCGTCGCCCTGGTCGCCTCCTCGGCGGCGCTCACTTTGTCCGGCATTCCGTTCATGGGCCCGATCGGCGCGGCGCGCGTCGGCGTCGTCAATGGCGAATATGTCCTCAATCCGACGATCGAGCAGATGAAGACGTCCGAGCTCGATCTCGTCGTTGCCGGCACGCAGGATGCGGTGCTGATGGTCGAGTCGGAAGCTAAGGAACTCACCGAAGAGAAGATGCTCGGCGCCGTCATGTTCGGCCATGCGCATTTCCAGCCGGTTCTCGAGGCGATCATCCGCCTGGCCGAGCGCTCAGCCCGCCAGCCGCGCGACTTCACGCCGCCGGATCAGGAGACGCTGTACAACTCGGTCAAGCAGATCGCTGAAGCCGATGTGCGTTCGGCCTATGCCATCGCCAAGAAGGAAGACCGTCAGGAAGCCGTCGCCAAGGCCAAAGACAAGGTGCTGGCCGCCCTCATCGGCGAAGGCAAGGAAGATGCGCCTGCTCCCAACAAGGTCGGCGAAGCCTTCAAGCATCTCGAGAAAGACGTCGTCCGCAACAACATCCTCGATACCGGCCACCGCATCGACGGGCGCAATCTCGTCACCGTGCGGCAGATCATTGCGGAGGCTTCGGTCCTGCCGCGCACGCATGGTTCGGCGCTGTTCACCCGCGGCGAAACCCAGGCGCTGGTGGTCACCACGCTCGGCACCGGCGAGGACGAGCAGTATATCGACTCGCTTGAAGGGACCTACAAAGAGACCTTCATGCTGCATTACAACTTCCCGCCCTTCTCGGTCGGCGAAACGGGCCGCCTCGGCGGCGCCGGCCGGCGCGAGATCGGCCATGGCAAGCTCGCCTGGCGCGCCATCCATCCGATGCTGCCGCCGGCGGATCAGTTTCCCTATACGATCCGCGTCGTCTCCGAGATCACCGAGTCCAACGGCTCGTCCTCGATGGCCTCGGTCTGCGGCGCCTCGCTGGCGCTGATGGATGCGGGCGTTCCGCTGAAGGCGCCGGTGGCCGGCATCGCCATGGGCCTCATCAAGGAAGGCGAGCGCTTCGCGGTGCTCTCCGACATCCTGGGCGATGAGGATCATCTCGGCGACATGGACTTCAAGGTGGCCGGCACCGCCAATGGCGTGACCTCGCTGCAGATGGACATCAAGATCACCGGCATCACCGAAGACATCATGAAGACGGCGCTGTGGCAGGCCAAGGACGGCCGGCTCCACATCCTCGGCAAGATGGCGGAAGCGCTCGAGAAGGCCCGTCCGGGTCTCGGCGAGCATGCGCCGCGCATCGAAGTGATCATGATCCCGACCGACAAGATCCGTGAAGTGATCGGCACCGGCGGCAAGGTGATCCGCGAGATCGTCGAAAAGACCGGCGCCAAGATCGATATCTCCGATGACGGCACCGTCAAGGTCGCCTCGTCCTCGGGTTCGGCGATCGAAGCGGCGATGAAGTGGATCAAGTCAATCGTGTCGGAGCCGGAAGTCGGCGAGATCTATGACGGCAAGGTCGTCAAGGTCGTCGATTTCGGCGCCTTCGTGAACTTCTTCGGCGCCCGCGACGGCCTCGTCCATGTGTCGGAACTGGCGCCGCGCCGCGTCGCCAAGGTCTCCGACGTCGTCAATGAAGGCGATATCGTCAAGGTGAAGCTGCTCGGCTTCGACAATCGCGGCAAGGTGCGCCTGTCGATGAAGCAGGTCGACCAGCAGACCGGCGAGGACCTGTCCAAGAAGCAGGCGGAAGAGCAGCCGGAAGCGGAAGCCAGCAACGACTGAAACCGCTCAAGGTCCAAGAATTGAGAAGGCGCGGGGTAACTCCCGCGCCTTTTTTGGTTGTATTTATCCAAAGTTAACTACGCGAATATCCTTTTTTCCAACCGAAGGTAATTTTAAGCGCGTTTTGCATCTCAGCTGCAATGATTGGGGCGGAATAGCAAATCATAATAAGAAGTTACACCGCCTTGGAGAGATATGCCGGTCGGAGACATGACGAGCCCAGTTGCCGAGACCCAACAGACCGAGGCCTTTGAGCAAGAGCGGCTCCGCCGGCTTGGGCAGTACAGGATTCTGCGGACGCCACCGGAGCCGGCATTTGATGACATCGCGAGACTGGCGGCGGATCTGTTCGAGGCACCGATCGCCTATCTCTGCCTGACCGAAGCCAGGCACCACTGGTTCAAGGCCCGGATTGGTTTGGACCTGGAGGAAGTGGAGCGTTCCGTCAGCTTTTGCGATCATACGCTGCCATATCAGGACGTGATGGTCGTTCAGGACGCGAGCAAGGATGAGCGGTTTGCCGACAATCCATTCGTAACCGGCCCATACGGCGTCAGATTCTATGCCGGAGTCGCTCTCAGAGATGCCGATGGCTTTCCCCTGGGCACGCTTGCCGTGGCGGACGTAAAGCCGCGCGCGATCACCGAACAGCAGAAGAATTTTTTGCGAAGCCTGGCAAGCATCGCCCTGGACAGAATGGAACTCCAGAAGGTCAAAGCCGACCTCCAGGAGACCGTTACGGCGACCGAGGCGGCGCGTCAGGATGCCGTCACCAGCCACGCCGAATTGCGCCAAGTCATCGAGTGCCTGCCGCAAGCCATTGTTCTTCTGGATGCACAGAACAACCTCATTCTGTGGAATAAGAACTATGAGATGATGTTCCCCGAGGTGGCTCTCCTCGTCAAACCGGGAGTCAACATAGAATCGCTCTACCGCAACGCCTTCGAAAAGATAAGCGGCCTTTCCGACCAGGACGAGGCTCGCGCCGAAACATGGATTCAGCGGCGAATGGACCTCCTCAACCATAGTGCTTCCTATGTCGAACGGAATCTCAGCGACCACAGATGGATCCGCTACGACCAGCATGTCACCGATGACGGGAAAAAGGTGTTTGTCAGGACCGATGTCACCGACGACAGGAACGCCGCCGAATCCTTCCGGCTGCTGTTCGAAAGCAATCCGGTTCCGATGTGGGTCGTCGAAAGAGAAAACCTGAAATTTCTGGACGTCAACGCCGCCGCTATCGAGCATTACGGCTATTCGCGCGACCAGTTCCTGAACATGACGTCGCTGGAAATACGGCCGGCCTATGAGCGTCAGAGGGCACTCGACGACGCCACGAACAACTTCTCCGCCGACAGCGGCGAAAAGGACTGGATCCACAACAAGGCGGACGGCACGGAGATTCTGGTCGGCAGCTATGCCAAGCCGATCAAATACAGCGGCAAGGACGCGGCGATCGTTTCCGTCGTCGATGTCACCGAGCGCCGCAAGCATGACGCGCGCATCAAATACATGGCGGAGCACGATGCACTGACCGGACTTCCCAACCGACGGCTCTTCCTCGAAATGCTCGAGAATACGCACCTTCAGAAGACACAGAAGGCCGGTCTCTGGTCGATCATCCTGGTGGATATCGACGACTTCAAGAATATCAATGACACCCTCGGGCATCATGTGGGCGATAACCTCATCACCGCGGTGGCCAACCGGCTGGAGGAGTGCGTGGGGGACACCGGAATTGTCGGCCGCCTGGGCGGCGATGAGTTTGCGGTGCTGCTTGCGGCGATCGCCGATCCCGCCGACGCCCACACCACTGCGAGCGAGCTCGTCAAGGCTTTCAGCAGTCCTCTCAAGGTCCGCGAATACGAGATTCTGGTCGGTGTGAGTGCCGGGGTAAGCGTCGGCCTGGACAAGTCGCTCGATGCGTCCACCATGCTGAAGAACGCCGATCTCGCCCTCTACAAGGCAAAGTCGGATGGCCGCGGCGTCTGCCGGATCTACGAGCCGCATATGTCGCTGCAGATGATCGTGCGCCGCGAGATGGAGCGCAACCTGCGCCAGGCATTGGCCGAGGAGCAATTCGAGATCCACTATCAGCCTTTGCTGGAGCTCACCGGTTGCAAGGAAATCGGATTCGAGGCTCTGCTGCGCTGGAACCATCCGGATGAAGGTATGATACCGCCCTCGACATTCATCCCAGTTGCGGAATCGAGCGGACTGATCGTTCCCATCGGCGCCTGGGTGCTGGAACAGTCCTGCAAGCTGGCCACCACGCTCAGGGAAGATCTGACCATTGCGGTGAACATATCCCCGGCCCAGTTCAAGTCGGGCAAACTTGTCGAGGTCGTATCCGGAGCGCTCGAGAAATCAGGTCTTGCCGCGTGCCGGCTCGAGCTTGAAATCACCGAATCCTGCCTGCTGGAGAAGACATCCGAAACACTTCAGACCTTGAAGGAGCTGAAGGAACTTGGCGTGTCCATCGCGCTCGATGATTTCGGCACCGGCTATTGCGGGCTGGGATATCTGGGCAGCTTTCCGTTCGACAAGATCAAGATCGACCAGTCCTTCGTCAAGGATGTCGAGACGACGCGCAAATCCGCCGAGATTTTCCGGGCGGTCATCAATATCGGCCACAGCCTGGGCCTCGTCACGCTCGCCGAGGGCATCGAAACGACCGAGCAGCTCGAATTCCTGCGCACGCTCGGATGCCAGCAGGGTCAGGGTTTCCTGTTCAGCTCGGCAGTTCCCGCGCGCGAAATCGCAGCCGAACTGAGGCTGGAGGGCAGTCCACCTTCCATTGGATCTTTGGCCTAATCGACCTCGCGAATTTTCTCGGGGGCGGCGTCATTCTGTCGGCTTGTAGAGCGTCGATACGCGTGTTTCCTTTCTGCTGCAAAGAGAGGAACTCGCAATGGATGCCGCGATTACGATCAGACGCATTCTGAAGGTCAATCATGCCGGCGAATATGGCGCGATCCGCATCTATGGCGCGCAGATCGCCGTGGCCCGCTATCTCTATCCGGCCGTCGTGGCGACGCTGTCGGAGATCCGCGGCCATGAGATCGAGCATTGCCGCCTGTTCCGCGCGGCGATGCCGGCGCGGGGAGCGCGGCCGTGCCGGGTGATGTCGTTCTGGAGCCTGGGCGGTTTCGTGCTGGGCTTCGTCACGGCGCTTTTGGGCGAGCGCATGATCTGGATCTGCACCGAGGCGGTTGAAAGCGCGGTGCATCACCATCTCGAGGACCAGCTTGCTTTCCTGCAGGGCAGTGACCCTGAACTGAAGGCCCTGATCTCCTCCATACAGGAGGAGGAGCTTTCGCATCTTCACGAGGCGCAGGAGCGGCGCGGTGCGGCGGGAGCGGTCCAAAAGAGCGCCGTCATTGTCATCGGCGCCGTGACCGACCTCCTGATCTGGCTGTCGACCTGGGGCGATTCCACCCGCATGGTCCGTGAGATGCGCTCCCGTTGACCTGAAAGGGCGCAGCCGTTAAGGCGTCGCCCATGCTTCCCCTCGTGATGATACCGGCATTGTGCTGCGACGAAGGCCTTTACGATGATGTGAAGGACAGCTTCGCCGATCTCGTGACGGCACAGATCATTGTCCCCTATGAGGACAGCCTGACGGCGTGCGTCGACAAGGTGCTCGACGCGGTCGACGGCGATTTCATCGTCATGGGCACGTCCTTCGGCGGGCATGTGGCGCGCGAGACGGCTTTTGCCGCACCGGAACGCGTGAAGGGCCTGTGGATCATCGGGGCAGGGGCGGGGGCCGTCGCCAATCCACAATTGGGCTTCGAGCGCAGCGCCAAATTGCGCGACGGTCGGGCGGATGAGGTCTATCGCCAGTTCTTCCAGACCATCACCCATCTGCCGGGTGAGCGCGGGCAGGAGGCCGCCGACCGGTTCCTCGCCATGGCGCGCCGTGCCGATCCTCAGAAGGTGGCGCTCCAGTCGGATGCCCTTGCGGTAAGGCCGGATCGCTGGGCCGATCTGCCCAAGGTCACCTGCCCGAGCCTCCTGATGTGGGGCGTCCACGACCAGTTTTCCCCGGCCGCGGACGGGCTGCGCATGGCCGGGCTCATGCCCCATGCCCGTTATGTCGAAATCGCCGAATGCGGCCATCTGCCGTCCTTCGAGACCCCCGAAGAGGTGGTCGAGGCGGCCCGCCACTGGCTGGCCGATCTGGACATTTGATATTTCGCCCGACTGTTATAATATAACAGTCATGTCCTTCCCCGATCCCCGCCATAATCACGCGCATTGCACCGCCGATCTGGTGACGCGGGCCGAGCGCATCTGCGCGCGCCGCGGCTCCAAGCTCACGGCTCAGCGCCGCGACGTGCTCGATTGCGTCGCCCAAAGCCATCAGGCGGCCGGCGCCTATGAGATCATTGAGCGCATGGCCGCCAATGGCCCACGCCCGGCCCCGATCACCGTCTACCGCGCCCTCGACTTTCTGTTGGCGCATGGGCTGGTGCACAAGATCGAGAGCCGCAATGCCTTCATCGCCTGCTCGCATGCGCATGAGGGGGAGCCCGCCGCACTCCTCATCTGCGAGGCATGCGGCATCGTCGCCGAGCTCGACAGTCCCGATACCTTCGCGGCACTCGGCCGGCAGGCGGCGGCCCAGGGCTTCAAGGCGGAACGCACCGTCGTCGAAATCTCCGGCCGCTGCGGCCACTGCGCCGGGAGCGCCTGAGCCATGGACGCATTCGTGCCGAGCCAACCCTTGATCGAAGGCCTGGGCCTTACCCTCAAATACGGCAATCGCGTCATTCTCGAGCATGTCGATATCGAGGTGATGCCGGGCGAGATCGTCACCCTCATCGGTCCCAATGGGGCGGGCAAGTCTTCGCTGGTCCGCGTGCTGCTGGGGCTGCAGAAGCTGAGCGGCGGGCGCATCAAGCGGAAAGCCGGCCTGCGTGTCGGTTATGTGCCGCAGCGCTTTCCCCTGACATCCAACGTGCCGCTCGACGTGAAGCGGCTGCTGTCGCTCACCTTGCGCGCCGCACCCGCCGATATCGATGCGGCGCTCGCCGAAACCGGCATCGCGCATCTGAAGGATGCCGCAGTCGCCTCGCTGTCGGGCGGTGAATTGCAGCGCGCGCTGCTGGCGCGGGCGCTGCTCCGCAAACCGGAATTGCTGGTGCTCGACGAGCCGGTGCAGGCGGTCGACTTCATCGGCGAGACCAAGCTCTATGAGCTCATCTCGCAGATCCGGCGCAGCCATGGCTGCGGCATATTGATGGTCAGCCACGATCTCCACATGGTGATGGCGGAAAGCGATCGCGTCATCTGCCTCAATGGCCATATCTGCTGCGAGGGCGGGCCGGAAACGGTGCGCCACGATCCCGAATTCATCAAGCTCTTCGGCCCACAGGCGGCCCGGGTCATCGCCGCCTACTCGCATCATCACGATCACGATCATGAGAGTCATGCGCAGCATGACCATAAACATCATAACCATAAGCACTGATGGCCATATTCTCTGAACCTTTCTTCATCCGCGCCCTGATTGCGGGGCTCGGCATCGCGCTCATCGCCGGGCCGATCGGCTGTTTCATCGTGTGGCGGCGCATGGCCTATTTCGGCGAGACGCTCGCCCATGCCTCGCTGCTGGGCGTGGGCCTGGGGCTTCTGTTCGGCGTCGATCTCATTGTGGGCGTCATCGCCACGACGGTCGCCGTCGCGGTGGCGCTCTTGGCGCTCCGGTCGCAACGCGAGCTTGCCACCGACACGCTGCTCGGCATTCTCTCACATGGAGCGCTTGCCGCCGGCATCGTGGTGGCGAGCCTTCTCACCTGGGTGCGTTTCGACCTGATGAGCCTGCTCTTCGGCGACATTCTCACCGTGTCGGCGAGCGACATTCTCTGGGTGTGGCTCGGCGGCGCCGCGATGATGGTCGGGCTCGCCTTTCTGTGGCGCGATCTTCTGGCGCTCACCGTGCATGAGGAACTGGCGACGGCCGAAGGTGTGAAGACGCAAAGAGTGGAAGTCGGCTTCGTGCTGCTCATCGCGGTCTTGATCGCGGTCGCCATGAAAATCGTCGGCATCCTGCTCATTACGGCACTCCTCATCATTCCGGCCGCCGCCGCCCGGCGCATGGTGCGCTCGCCCGAAGGCATGGCGGTTTGGGCGAGCCTTCTCGGCATGATCGCCGTGGTCGGAGGCCTCGTTCTGTCGGCGACCTTCGACTCGCCCTCGGGCCCCTCGATCGTGCTGATGGCTGCGGCGCTGTTTGTCTTGACCTTGGCGCTGCCCAAGGCCACTTAACCTCCATGCTTTTACCGCGCAGACCCTCCATCGGTGTTTCGACCGGTTCCGTCCAGATCGGCGGCGGGGCGCTCATCGTCGTCCAGTCGATGACGAATACCGACACGGCCGATATCGAAGGCACCGCCCGGCAGATCGCCGCCCTCAACCGGGCCGGGTCCGAGATCGTGCGCATCACCGTCGACCGTGAGGAGGCGGCCGCCGCGGTTCCCCATATCCGCGACAAGGTCGCGGCCAAGGGGCTCGACGTCCCGATCGTCGGCGACTTCCACTACAACGGCCATATGCTGCTCAGCCAATATCCGGCCTGCGCCGAGGCCTTGGCCAAATACCGCATCAATCCCGGCAATGTCGGCTTCAAGGAAAAGAAGGACCGCAATTTCGGCATGATGATCGAGACGGCTTTGCGCTTCGGCAAGCCCGTCCGCATCGGCGTCAATTGGGGCTCGCTGGACCAGGCGCTGTTGACCGAGCTCATGGACCGGAACGCCAAATCGGCGGCCCCCATCGATGCGCGCGCCGTGATGCATGAGACGGTGGTGCAATCGGGCGTGCTGTCGGCGGAACGGGCGCGCGAGCTGGGCCTCGGCGCCGACAAGATCATCATTTCCGCGAAATGTTCGGAAGTGCAGGACCTGATCGCCGTCTATCGCCTGCTCGCCAAACGCTGCGATTACGCGCTGCATCTGGGGCTCACCGAAGCGGGCATGGGCTCGAAAGGCATCGTCGCCTCGACAGCGGCGCTCTCGGTGCTGCTGCAGGAGGGCATCGGCGATACGATCCGCATTTCGCTCACCCCTGAGCCCGGCGGCGACCGTACCCGCGAGGTGACGGTGGCGCAGGAGATCCTGCAGACCATGGGCCTGCGCTCCTTCGCGCCGATGGTCATCGCGTGCCCCGGCTGCGGCCGCACGACCTCGACCGTGTTCCAGGAACTGGCGCAGGACATCCAGACCTATGTGCGCGACCGCATGGTCGACTGGCGGCGCGATTATCCGGGCTTCGAAACCCTGTCGCTCGCGGTCATGGGCTGCATCGTCAACGGTCCGGGTGAATCGAAACATGCCGATATCGGCATCTCGCTGCCGGGAACCGGCGAGCTGCCCTCGGCGCCCGTCTACGTCGACGGTAAGAAAGTCGCCACCTTGCGCGGTGCCGATATCGGCAAACAGTTCCAGGGCATTGTCGAGAATTACGTTAAGGAGCGTTGGGGTTCGGCGTAAATCGTCGCCTGAAGGCAAATTGGCGATTGAACTTTGTTCCTGGATTGTTCTATGATCCCGCTTCTCCGATCATCGTGAAGCGAGGCCCTCATGACCCGTCCTTTCAGCTTTTCCGACCGCCAGCATTTCGTGCAATGCCTGGCCATCGTGCGCAATCTTTCGATCGCCTGTGCACGCGGCGAACGCCCGGATTCGGAACTCGGCAAACGCTGCGATATGCTGGTGACATCGGTCGATGATGTTATGGGTGAGCTCGTCGGCGATTCCGCTTATTTCCACGTCCAGGACGGGGCCAATCGAGCATAGAGGCAGGCATGCAGAAAAGACGATTCGGCGCGGCCGGTGGTGACGTCGCGGTCATCGGCCAGGGCAGCTGGTATATCGAGCATGCGGCGCGCGCCGATGCCATCGCGGCGCTCAGGCGCGGCGTCGATCTCGGTCTGACGCATATCGACACGGCCGAGATGTATGGCTCGGGCGAAGCCGAGACGATCATCGGCGAGGCGTTGAAAGGGCGGCGCGAGGAGATCTTCATCGTCTCCAAGGTGCTGCCCAGCAATGCGTCCAAGGCCGGCACGATACGCGCCTGCGAAGCGTCCTTGAAACGGCTCGGCACTGACCGGCTCGATTGCTATCTGCTGCATTGGCGTGGGCAATTTCCGCTCGCCGAAACTTTCGCGGCCTTCGAGGAGCTGAAGCGGGACGGCAAGATCCTTTCCTGGGGCGTCAGCAATTTCGACGAGGACGACCTCGCCGAGGCCTTATCCGTCGCAGGATCCGGCAAGATCGCCTGCAACCAGGTGCTCTATCATCTCGAAGAGCGCGCCATCGAGCATGCGGTCATCCCGTGGTGTGAAAAGCACGATGTCGCCGTCGTCGCTTATAGTCCCTTCGGCCATTCGGGTTTTCCAGATGCGGCAGGCAAAGGCGGCAAGGTCCTGGCCGACATCGCCAAGACACAGGGCGCCAGCCCGCGCCAGGTGGCGCTCGCTTTCCTGACACGCAGGCCGTCGCTTTTCGCCATTCCGAAAGCCGCGAAGCTCACGCATGTCGAAGACAATGCGAAAGCGGGCGATCTCGTTCTGAACGCTGCCGATATCAAGCGCCTCGATGATGTCTTTCCGCTCGGCCGCAAGCCGCGCGGGTTGCCGATGATCTGATTACTTTCTCCGGCTCACGACGTAATCGGCGGCGGCGATGAAGATTTCCGCTTTGGCGCCGAACAGCGCCATCGCGTCTTTCGCTTCGCGCACCAGCTTGCCCGCTTCGGCCTTGGCGCCGTCGAGGCCCAGGAGATCGACATAGGTCGCCTTGCCCGCGACCTTGTCCTTGCCGGCGGTCTTGCCGAGCGTGGCGCTCGAGGCCTCGACATCGAGAATGTCATCGGCGATCTGGAAAGCGAGGCCGATGCGGTCGGCATAGAGGGCAAGTGCGGCGCGCTCTTTCGCGCCGGCCTTGCCCAGGATGGCGCCGGCGTTCAGAGAGAAGCGGAAGAGGGCGCCGGTCTTCATCGCCTGCAAAGTGATGATGCGGCCGAGATCGGCGACCTTCTCGCTTTCGGCCTGAAGGTCGAGCATCTGGCCGCCGGCCATGCCGTCCTTGCCGGCCGCCTGCGCCAGCGCGGCGATGAGCTCGCCGCGTATCGCGGCGTCGGGATGCGTCGCTTCGTTGCTCAGGACCTCGAAAGCGAAAGTGAGAAGGGCATCGCCGGCGAGGATCGCGGTCGCTTCGTCGAAGGCCTTGTGCACGGTCGGGCGACCGCGGCGCAGATCGTCATCGTCCATCGCCGGCAAATCGTCATGGACGAGCGAATAACAATGCACGCATTCGATCGCCGCGCCCGCCTGCAAAGCGTGGATATGCTGGACGTCGAAAAGCCGGGCGCTCTCGGCCACGAAAAAAGGCCTGATCCGCTTGCCCGGCGCCAGCAGGGCATAACGCATCGCCTCGATAAGGCGCGGCGCCCTGGCGTTCTCAACCGGCAGCAAGTGATCGAGATGACCCGCGATCGTCCCGGCAAAGGCGGAGAGATACGGTTCGAATTGGGTTTGCGGGCTTGACGCCAAGGCCGTGATCCTGTGCTAGTTTCGGGCAAGGTCTAAAGAGAAGGACAGGGAAACTCAACCTATGGGGAGCTGCCGGCCATTGCACAGGTCCCGCGATGACTGATATCGGGGTCAGGCGGCGGGCGCTCCTCCTGAGGCGTGAGGCCCGGCCGGCGGACGGCACAGACGCCGAAATAAGCGACGAGACCCCATCCGTGCCCCGAAAGACCTGGCGCATCAGCGCCTTTCTCAAGCGCTTCGATCCCTGGCCGCGCCGCATCGCCACGGTGGCCATGATCGTCGCGCTGTGGCCGGTCGTGATGACCTTCGTCTATGCCGTGCTGCCGCCGCCCGCCTCCAATCTGATGATCACCCGGCTCTTCGGCGGCAATGGCATCTCCTATGACTGGGTGAGCCTCGACAATATCTCGCCGCATCTGCCACGCGCCGTGGTCTCTTCGGAAGACGCCCGCTTCTGCTCGCATAATGGGGTCGATTGGATCGAATTCGGCGACGTGCTGGACGAGGCGACCGATGGTGATGGGGAAGGCCCGGTCCGCGGCGCCAGCACCATTTCCATGCAAACTGCCAAGAACCTCTTCCTATGGGACGGCCGCAGCCCGGTCCGCAAAGCGCTGGAACTGCCGCTCGCTTATTGGATGGATCTGATCTGGACGAAGCGCCGGATGATCGAGATCTATCTCAATATCGTGGAATGGGCGCCCGGGGTTTACGGGGCGGAAGCCGCTGCGCAATATCATTTCAAGAAGCCGGCCGCCAAATTGTCTAAACGGGAAGCGGCTCTGCTGGCCGCCGTCCTGCCCAATCCGATCAAACGGAACGCCGGAAAGCCGTCCAAACGGGTCAACCGCATCGCCCAGCGGATCATGGCCCGGATGAACATGATCGGCCCCTATGTGACTTGCCTCGGGCTCTGAAGCCCGCTATAAGCCGCCCAGATTTGGCGCCCCGGCCCGGCCGGGCTTGCGCCTTTTGTTTGATGGAGAGTTTCAATGGCCGTTCCACGCAAGAAAATGTCCCGCAGCCGGATCGGCATGCGCCGCTCGGGCCACAAGCTGCAGACCGTCACCTGGATCGAAGACAAGAAGTCCGGTGAGCTGCGCCGTCCGCATCATGTCGATCTCAAGACCGGCATGTATAAGGGCCGCCAGATTCTGGAACCCAAGAGCGATTTCTGATCGCTCACGCTCAAGGTTTGTCGAGCGGGTTCTGAGGGGAATTCGTTCAAAGCGGGGGCCGGCGCTTGCGCCGGCCTTAGCCTTTGGGGCATGCCTCATCCGGATTTCTTGACGATGTCGCCGTGAAGCTCGACATCGGCACCCAAGAGAGGCCCGATGATGAAGCTCTATTACCAGACCCATTCACCCTATGCGCGCAAGGCGCTGGTCTTCGCCTATGAGGCGGGGCTCAAGGGTCGAATCGAGGTCATCCATCACGAGACCAGCCCGACACGCCGCAACGCCACGGTCTTCGCGGAAAATCCGCTCGGCAAGGTGCCGGTCCTCATCCGGCCCGGTCTCGAGCCGATCTTCGATTCGGATGTCATCTGCGCCTATCTCGACACGCTGGCGCCGGACCGCCGGCTGATTCCCCAAGCGGGCGAGGCGCGCTGGGACGCGTTGCGCCTCCAGGCGGTGGCGCAGGGCCTCTGCGATGCCGGCATTGCGCTGCGCTGGGAAACGGTGCGCCGCCCGCCGGAACTGCGCTACGCGGCGTTGCGCGACGGCTACACCGAGAAGCTCATCGCCAGCTATGACTGGCTCGAAACGGCGCTCGACATGTCGGGTCCTCTCCATGTCGGCCATATTGCGCTGGCGACCGCGCTCGACTGGATCCTGTTCCGCGATCTGCCGTCCTTCCGGGAGGGCCGGCCGCGGCTTTCCGACTGGTTTGACGCCTTCGTCAAAAGGCCCTCCATGCAGGCGACGCCGCTTGCGGGAGAAACCCAGGATTAGCCGTTAACCATCCCACCAAAGGGAAGCTTAGGCATTGGCCCTTACCTTGCGCCCAGACTGAAAGGCGAAGGCGCTGGGGCGGAATGGATCGGTTGTTGAAATTGATGCCGTCGGCTTTGCGACGGCAGACCGAGACGCTGCTCACCGGCAGCGGCGAAGGCGCACGCTCGGGCCGCGGCGCCCTGACCGCCTTCGCCATCCGCATCGTTTCGGCCTTGCTCGCCTTTGTCAGCCAGATCCTGCTCGCCCGCTGGATGGGCGCCTTCGAGTTCGGGGTCTTCTCCTATAGCTGGGTGTGGGTGCTGGTGCTGGGCTCCCTGGTATCGATCGGCTTCGCGACCTCGGTGATCCGCTTCCTGCCCGAATATCGCGAGCAGGGAAGATGGGATCTCTTCCACGGCTTCCTGCGGGCCGGACGCGTGATCGTCATCCTGCTCGGCGCCGTCATCGCCGCTTTGACCGTGCTCTTCATCGAAGATTGGAATGGTATCCTCGAGCCCGTCTATGTCATCCCCTTGTGCATCGCGCTGCTGAGCCTGCCCGCTTATGGCCTCACCGATTTCCAGGACGGCGTCGGGCGCGCGCAAGGCTGGATCGATCTGGCGCTCATTCCGCCCTATATCGTGCGGCCGCTTCTGCTCTTCGCCTTCATCGGCATCTTCTATTGGGCGGCGCGTCCGCCTGATGCCGCAACGGCGGCGCTGGCGCTGGTCTTCGCCTGCTGGGTGACCGCCATCGTGCAGTATCTCGCTCTGCGGCGACGCCTCAAGCTGGCGGCGCCCAAAGCGCCATCCAGTCTCGCGCTCAGGATGTGGATACGCACGTCGCTGCCGCTCTTCATGATCGACGGCTTCACGCTCTTCATCCTCAATCTCGACGTGCTGCTGCTCGAATATCTGCGGGTGCCGCCCGACCGGATCGGCATCTATTACGCGGCGCTGAAAACGATCTCGCTCATCGCCTTCGTGCATTTCTCGATCAGCGCGGTGGCGATGCCGCGTTTCGCCGCTCTCCATGCGCGGGGCGAGCTGGCGGAGCTGCGCGCCTTCCTCGCCCGCATGCAGGCCTGGTCCTTCTGGCCCTCGCTGCTGGGTGCCGCCTTCCTGCTCATTCTCGGGAAGCCGCTGCTCTGGCTCTTCGGGCCTGACTTCATGGCGGCTTATCCGGTGATGTTCATCCTGGCCGTCGGCCTGCTCATCCGCGCCTATGCCGGTCCGGCGCAGAACTTGCTTGCCGTCTCCGGACATCAGGACAAAGCGGCAATGATCTTATTCGCAACACTTCTGCTCAATGGCGGTCTGGGGCTGGCGCTCATCCCGCGATGGGGCATCGAGGGCGCCGCGGTCGCCATCTCCGCCGCCTTCGCCTGCGAAGCCATCGCCACCCTTATCCTTACGAGACGTCTTTTCCCCGCTGTGATACGGCCATGAATATGATGGCGGTGATGCCGAGAGTGGAAACCCTCAGGGTGGAGAAACTCACCAAGCCGGCGGAGATCGACGGACTCTCGGCGGCTTGGCGGGCGCTTGGCGCCAAGAGCTTCGCGCCGGCCGGCTCTTTCCTGCAGTCTTGGTTAGCCCCGGCGCTTGAGGCCTATGGACCGAAGCACCCCGCCGAATTACTGGCGATGTGGCGCGGCAGCGAGCTCCATGGCCTGTTTGCCCTTCAACCCGGCGGCGGCCTCCTCAAGCGGGCCTGGGTCTCGCCTTTGAGCTTCTCCGGCACCCCGCTGATCGCCGCGGATGACCCTGCTTCGGTACTTAAGGCCTTTCTCGGCGCCCAGCGTGGCCGCGCCCTTCAGCTGCGCGCCATCCCGGCCTCCGGCCCATTTTGGGACATGCTGGTCGCCTCCGTTGCGGCAGCGGGTGGGGCCATCGAGATCCTGAACCGCTGGGAACGGGCGGCGCTTGCGGCACAGCCGAGCTTCGAAGCCTGGTTCTCGGGCAATTTCGAGCGCAAGCGGCGCAAGGAATATCGCCGGTTGCGGTCCAGGCTCGGCGAGGAGGGCAGGCTCGAGAGCCTTGCCTGGGCGCCGGGCGACCCGGTCGATCCCTGGGTGGACGAGCTGATCGCGCTCGAGGCGCTGGGCTGGAAAGGCCGGCGCGGCACGGCTCTTGCTACCGATGCCGTCATGGCAAAGGCATTCCGTGAAGCGCTGCATCTTCTGGCCAGTGAGGGTAGCCTCCGGTTCTGGAAGATCGCCTTCAACGGCAAGCCGATCGCCATGATGTCGGGTATCGTCAAAGGCGAACAAGGCTGGCTCGGCAAGATCGCCTATGACGAGAGCTTCGCGCGCTATTCGCCGGGGGTCATGCTGATCCTCGATGCGACCGAAACACTGATCGACAAGGAGCGTCTGGTGCTCGTCGATTCCTGCGCCATTCCCGGCCATCCGATGATCAGCAATATCTGGCGCGACCGCATCGCGCTTTGCGATGTGATGATCCGCGGTCCCGGACTGCCGGCGCCGGCGTTCCGGCTGCTGGTCGAAGCCGAGAAGGCGCGTGTCGCGGCGCGCGCCATGGCCAAGAGCTTGTTCTATCGCGTTATGAGGAGAAAAGAATCATGAGCATCGTCACCTTCGACGCGCAAGTGGCGCGCGAGAAATTCCTCAAGGCGCCCTTCGCGCTCCAGCACGGTCTCGCCGATCATCCACTGTTCACGCTCGAGCGCCTGATCCAGCTCGCCCAGTCGATGCCGCGCGATCGCATCGAATATAATTCCGGCAAGCTGCTGCCTGGCCAGAAGCCGGAAGACATTCCGACCATCGACATGGCGCCGGCCGAAGTGATCAAGCGCATCGAGGAAGCCAATGCCTGGATGGTGATCAAAGGCGTCGAGGTCGATCCCGATTATGCCGCGATCCTCAAGGGGTTCGTCGATGCGGCGCAAGCGGCGGCCGGCAAGAAGGCGGACGATTACAGCGACCTGCAGGGCTACATCTTCGTCTCCTCGGCCAATTCGACGACGCCCTTCCATGTCGATGCCGAGGAGAACATCCTGATCCAGATTCGCGGCGACAAGTTCGTCCACATCTTCGAGAACGGCGATCGCACGCTGATCTCGGAGGAAGCCCTCGAAATTTCTCCGTCGAAACATCGCAACCAGCATTACGATCCGTCCTTCGAGGCGCGCGCCCAGGTGTTCGCGATGAAGGAAGGCGATGCGGTGCATCTGCCCTATATGTGGCCGCATTGGGTGCGCACCGGCGGGCGTTATTCGGTGTCGATGGCGATGACCTGGAAAACGCCGGAGGTCAATCGCCTCAACAAGATCCGCCTGATGAACGGCACGCTGCGCCATTTCGGCCTGCCGCAGCGGGCGCCGGGTGTCTCGCCGGCGATGGACGGCATCAAGGTCGCCGCGCATGACGCGATGCGCGCCGTGATCGATCCGTTGCGCAAATCGGAAGGCATGCGCCGCCTGCTGCGTGGCGCCATCTATGGCAAGAAGGCCAATTACTACTACGGCAAGGACGAGAAGAAGCCCGTCTGATCATCTTCTTTGCAAAGGCTGGACATTCTTCAGCAGGGCCACGAGCTGGCTCTGCTGGCGCATTCCGGTCTTCTGGAAGATGTTCTCGAGATAATGCCGCGCGGTGCTGAAGCGGATATCCTGCAACTCGGCCGCTGACTTGAGCGATTGGCCGGCGCAGAGATTGGCGGCGAGGCGCGCCTCGGCCGGGGTGAGATTGAAGATCGCTCGCAAATGCGCATCGAAACCTTCGGGCAGTTGCGGCGCCACCTCGCGCAGCATGACCGCCGCCATCGGCTCCCAGGCCGGGCCGAAGTCGCTTCGGTTGGCGAGCGGCATCACCGAGATCATCAGATTGCCGCTCCTTCCATTCAACGCGGGCTGACGGAGCAGGAGATCGAAACTCGCCGGCATTTCGTCAGGCGATGCCATGCGCGCTTCAGCGATGGCGCTGCACAACGTGCCGGCATTGGATGATGTCGCGACCAGGCGGCTCGCTTCGACCCGCAAGCCGCTGCCGGGCCGCGACAGCAGCGCTTCGGCGGTTTCATTCATCTCGACGATATGCTGCTCGGCGCCGACCAGCAGAATGCCGAACGGCAGCTGATAGGAGGTGGATGTCAATGCCTGCGCCGTCTGCCGGTGGCGGCTGATGCGCATCGCCCGCGAGAGATGCGGCAACAGCTGTTCCAGCAGCGCGATCTCGGCATCGCCGAATTCCTCCTGCTTGCGTCCGCGCTGGACATTGAACGCCCAGACGGAAGAGTCGGAAATCCAGATCTTGCAGAACATGCCGCCATACATGTCCTGCGGCGCCATCCATTCATTCCAATAGCGGCTGGTGCGCAATGCATCACGGTCGAACAATGTGCGGTCGGTGAAGACCTTGCCAGTTTCAGCCCGCATCGCCCTGTGAATGAAGGGGTTCGCCTCAGACGCGAATTCTGCGACGAAGCTCTTGAGGAAGACGGGGTCGGTTCCCGTGGTGATGAGATCCTGGGGGCCGATATCGGGGCCGTGGCGAACGAAATTCGCGCTCGATCCGTGAAAGAGACGGCGCAGCGTTTCGATCGCCACCGCCCATTCCACCTCGCCGGCCGCCGCGCCATAGAGAGTGTCCATGGCATTTGCAATGCCGTCCGAATAGCCCCCAAGCATACAAGCCGCCCCCAATGCGTCTGCCCCGGTTCTCCGGTTGCGCCAGAGTTCCCCTTACCTGTGACGAAAAAAGGGCGCCCACTGTGAAAGGCGCCCTGCAAAGTTTACGAGGGAGAGTCTCTTTTTCTAGAAGTGCCAGCTCAGGCCCGCGCGGACCGCATGGAAAGCGGTGTCGGCCTTGCCGTCGTCGCTGCTGCCTGCTTCGATATTGCCCAGGTCGGTATAGCGATATTCGATCCGCGCGCTGAGATCATCGGTGAAGGCGTATTCAACGCCGCCGCCCAGCGTCCAGCCCCAGTTCGTGTCACTGTTGCTCGCGAATTCGTCCCCGTCGCCATCCTTCAAAGTGAGCTCGACACCACCAACCGCCAAACCGCCGGTGGCGTAGAAAAGAGCGTGGTCCGCGGCAAAGCCGGCGCGCAGCCGCAACGATCCAAGCCAATCGATTTCCTGCTTGATCTCGCCGATCTTCAGCCCTTCATCGTCGACGACATCGGTATCACCGTCCATGTCGGCAAATTCGATATCGCCTTCGACACCGAGAACGAGGGCGTCTGATTGCCAATTATAGCCGAGATGGAGTCCGCCGACGAAACCGTCCAGATCCATGTCGCCGTCCCGGCCGTTGGCCACGACAGCGCGCAGGATTTCGGTTGATTCTTCCTCGATGTTGTTGGCGCTGACATCGTTTTCGCCCCAGGCATAACCACCCTGCAGGCCGGCATAGGGCCCGGTCCAGTCATAGACTTCAGGCGCCACGATATCGGCGGCCTGCGCGGCCGAGATGGCGAACAGCGACGCGGCGCCGGCCAAAAGCACTTTCTTCAGCATGGAAATCCCCCGGAAAGAGATAGTCTGTAGGCTGACTGGAAGATAACCGGGGATTCGCCGGTGCGCCTACCCGGCATATGACGGGGCTCCGACCGCTTTTCGGACGGGTGTGATAATTAGGCCACAGGAGCAGGTCGCCCAATGGGCAAGAGCCAGGAATTTATTTCAGGCTGACGAGATATTCGGCGATGGCCTGGACGTCGGCTTCCGGCAGTTTCGACAGATTGGTCTGAACCGCGCCCATGCCGCCCGAGGACAGTTTGTCGTAGCCGAAGGTCTCGCCGAACTGCATGGCCGACACGAGATCCTTGGCGTCCTTGTAGCGGGCACGTTCGATGAGGCCGCGCAGCGAGGGGACATTGCCGTCACCTTCGGGATGGGGCCCGCCGGCGAGGCTGCGCGTTTCGTCGAGCGTCATGAAGGCGGTGCGCGGCGTATGGCACTGGGCGCAGTGGCCGGGACCGTTCACCAAATAGGCGCCGCGATTCCAGCTCGCCGTCTGCTGCGGGTCGGGTTGCCATTTGGCGGCGGGGAGGCCGAGACAATTCCACAGGCCGACGCCGCGACGGAGGAAGAAGGGCAAAGGAATATCGTCTGGCTTGTCCTCAGCCTTCACCGGCGTGAGCGACATCAGATAGGCGCGGATATCGAGAACGTCCTCGGTGCGCATGAGCGCATAAGACGTATAGGGGAAGGCCGGTATGGCGTGATCGCCTGAGGGCGACAAACCGCGGGCGAGCGCGTTGACGAAGTCGAGCTCGCTCCATTTGCCGATGCCGGTTTCCGGGTCGGGCGTCAGATTGGGCGGAAAGAGCGTGCCGATCGGCGTCTTGAGCGGTGCCCCGCCGGACGGCAGGCCGGCATTGGCGGAGGCATTGGCGGGATCGGGTCTATGGCAGTTGAGGCAGCCGCCGATATTGAACATCAGCGCGCCATTGGCGAGATCGGCCTGATGCTGCGGAATGGCGTCGGGCCCCAGCGGCCGGGGCGCCGAGAGAAACCAGAACACCGCTCCGCCCAGCAGGATCAGTCCCGCCAGGCCGAGCAGTGTCGATCGTCTTCGTTTGCTCAGGTCGAGTTATTCCTTCGGCCGGCGATATTTGGTGTGACAACCCTTGCAGGCTTCACCCAGGCCGGCAAGCGCCGTCTTGAACCCCGCCTCGTCGGTGGTTGCCGCCATGGTTTCGACCGCTTTCAGCGCCGTATCCTCTGCCGCCTTGACGCCTTCCGGGTCGCTCCAGATCTCAGGCTTGGCATAGGTCTCGGGCGGACCCTTCTCACTGCCTGGGGTGAAATTGGCGAAAGCCTGCTTCATGCCGGCGAGCATCGCATCGGCGTTGGTCTTGACGACGGCCGCATCGTAAGGGGCTTCGCCTTTGGCGATTCCGGCGAAGGCGCCCATGGCCTTACCGACTTGTTTCATCCCCGCCTGACGGTCCTCGATGGGGCCGGCAAGGGCAAAAGTGGCGCCCAGTCCCGCAAGGACAGCAAGAACAGGCATCGTCTTCAAGATTGAGGCTGGCTTCACCATGTATGTCTCCCGAATGGCATTGGCTCGCAACAGGAGTATACGCACAGGGACCTGTGGCAATTTCATCACGAATTATTGTTTTTTTCCTTCGCCATGAAATGGCCCGGCTTCAGCCGCGCGAGCGCCCGTCTCGACTCCCATCTTTACTCATGAACGCAGAATGAACCGCTCATTCGGATGTGAGTCAGTCATTGCGGCGTAAGAACAGATCTTAGGTAATTCTTAGATTCAGCGTGTTATGAGCAAAAGTACCGAAGGAGAAGAAGTTATGCGTAGCGTTGAGGCGTCTGACCGAACGGAGCCCTATCAAGGGCATGTCAACCGGCCGGCACGTGTGAGCCCCGAACTCGCAGAATTCCTCCATATGCTGGATTCCCTCGAAAATCATCTGGTCGAAAAGACCAACAGAACGGACTGAGCAGCTTCGTCCGTTGCCAGCCTGCGCGGTGGCGCGGGCTTCACTTTTTGTCATCATGCTTAACAATGCGTGATCGGCCGCGCGGCGAAGAGTTCCGCCCTTGCGCGCAAGCGTCAAGCTCTCAAACAATTGCAATGATGTGGCGGGTGCCTGCTGAAAGACGGCGTCAGCGCAGGATTTTCTGGATCGCCGATTGCAGCTCGCTGCGGCCCGCGGGCTTGGGCAGCGCCATGTCGAAACATTCGTGCCAGTTGCCGCCCTTGTGCCAGTCGGCCAGATAGGCCGAGAGCGCCATCAGGGGTGTGCGCGCCGCGCACCCGCCCAGAGCACGGATCTCGCGCGCCGCGATCATCCCGTCCATCACCGGCATTTCGATATCGAGAAGAACCAGATCATATGATTGCGTGCGCACCTGCTCCAGCGCCTCTTCGCCATGCTCCACCGCATCGACATCACAGCCCATGCGGCGCAGAAGTGCCGCGGTCACCAGGCGTACCGTGTCGGAATCCTCGGCGAACAGGATACGCGGCCTCGATCCATTGGTGCATTTGAGCTGGGTCTGCATTGTCGGCGCCATATCCTGTGTGGTCTTCTATTGTGGAGCGCTCCCTTGTCGCGAAAGTCGAGCAACCTTCGCGAGAAGCACTCTAGGGACCGGATTGTGCCTGCCAATTCCTGCCTAAATATTGTCGAAACCAAAAAGCGCGACGCATAGCTAACGAAGGGTAACTGACGTGGCGACATCAATTCCCTGTCACTTGGATGGCCGGGTCGAGCCCGGCCACATGCTTTTCGGGCCGATGCGGTCTATTTCGTCCCGAACATGCGATCGCCGGCGTCACCCAGGCCCGGCACGATATAACCGTGGCTATTGAGCTTGCGGTCGACCGCGGCGGTGAAGATCTGCACGTCGGGATGATCGGCATTCACATGCTTTATGCCTTCCGGCGCCGACAAGAGGCAGACGAGCTTGATGTCCTTGGCGCCCTTGTCCTTCAGGCGCTGAATGGCGGCCGACACCGAATTGCCGGTGGCGAGCATCGGATCGACGACGATCACGCGGCGCTCGGCGATGTCCTCGGGCACCTTCATGTAATATTCGACCGGCTGCAGCGTCTCAGGGTTACGGTAGATGCCGATATGGCCGACGCGCGCCGAGGGCATCAGGTCGAGCATGCCTTCGAGCAGGCCGTTGCCGGCCCTGAGGATCGAGACGATGACCAGCTTCTTGCCTTTGAGGATGGGAGCTTCCATCTCGGCGAGCGGCGTTTCGATGGTCTGCGTGGTCATCGGCAGGTCGCGCGCCACCTCATAGGCGAGCAGCAGGCTGATCTCGCGGAGCAGCTGGCGGAACACCGCCGAGGGCGTGTGCTTGTCGCGCATCAGGGTCAGCTTGTGCAGCACCAGCGGATGGTCGACGATGACCAGGTTCGCGGGCAGATCGGCTTTGCTCATGGGGGGCTCCTTCAACCCGCTTTTCATAGGGGAGCGGGCACTCTAGACTCAAGCCGGACTTGCGGGTAATCCGCCGTCATCCACCGGAAAAGCCCATGACATCGCTCAATTTCCGCCAGCATGAAATCCTGCTCATCGCCCGCCAGAGCGGCAAGGTGACGGTCGACGGGCTGGCCGAGCGCTTCGACGTCACCCCCCAGACCATCCGCAAGGACCTCAACGACCTGTGCGAGCAGCGGCTCCTGACCCGTACCCATGGCGGGGCGCTGTTGTCCTCAGGCGTCGAAAACGTGGCCTATGAAGCGCGCCGGCTGCTGGCCGAATATGAAAAGCAGCGGATCGGCGATCGCGCGGCGCAGCTCATCCCCAATAACTGCTCGCTGTTCGTCAATATCGGCACGACGACCGAGGAGGTGGCGCGCGCCCTCGTCAAGCATGAAGGGCTGCTCGTCATCACCAACAACATCCATGTGGCGACCACGCTGACGCCGTGCCCGGGCGTCGATGTCATCGTCATCGGCGGCATGGTCCGGCGCTCGGATGGCGGCATCGTCGGCGAGGCGGCGGTCGATTTCATCCGCCAGTTCAAGGTCGACTATGCGGTGATCGGCGTGTCGGCGATCGACGATGACGGGGCGCTGCTCGATTTCGATTATCGCGAGGTGCGCGCGGCGCAGGCGATCATCGCCAATGCCAGGCGCACCATTCTGGTTTCGGACGCGATGAAATTCACCCGCTCGGCGCCGGTGCGCATCGGGCATCTGAGCCAGATCGACACTTTCGTCACCGACCAGCCGCCGCCCGATACAATCGTCGATATCTGCCGCCATCACGGCGTGACGCTCGAAGTGGCTCAAGCCGTGGAAGAGCCGGCCAGCGGGCTGTCGGCCGCCTGATGGACGGGGGGTGAGTTCCGCTGTTCTTCCGCTGCAAACAACAGCGGAATCAGCAGGGGATTATCAGCGGATCTGCAGGGATTAGCAGGGATCTTTCAGGAAAGCCGCGGAACAGGGGAATTGCCGTTATCGGCGATTCTCGCAATTTCCAACGATCGCGCCCGAGGATTCAAGCCACAATCGCGATCCGGAGATCGGCGGCTCAGCGCGGCGTATCCCTAAAGGGCAAGGCGACGATCTGAAAGTCGTCTTCATAGAGAATGTAGCCGGGCCGGGCCGTGCGCAGCTCCTGCACGGGTATCCCGACACCGTGCCGCAAGGCCGCGATGCGGCGCAGGCGCTGCATGTGATCCGACGCGGAGGTGCGAATCCAGCTGATGCCCGAATGCTTGGCGTGGTGATGTCGAGAGGCCGCGAAACGATCGGGAACGGGCAGATTGTCACTGAACCAGAGGAGCAGGTCGCAAAGCTCGTCATGGCAGCCGGAGGCAAGCCAATTCTCCCGACGCGCTTTATATGCGCTCGGAAAGATACCGGTGCGATAGCCATAGGGTGGGTGGCGGCCATCCGTCACGAAGCGGATCAGATCGTCTGCCATGGGCCTGTCGATAATTCATCACGTGCCTTTCGCGCTGTTGCATAGTCAAAACTGTGGAGAAAATCCAGTCAAAACAAGGCTATGGAATGGCCTCCGGGAGGGCGATTTCGTGTCACGGGCGCTGCTATCCAGGATTGACGACCCGCGTTTCTGCGATTTTCGTTGAGTTTCACTTTCTTTCGTAATATAGCGAAAAGAGAAAAGTTTAGGGTTCATTTGGTTCGCATGTGCGAGATAATCCTTTCGCATCTGCAAAAAGCGAATCGAAATGAATCGCGGGTTTGATGGGAGCGGCATGGCCGGCGAAGCGGGCGTCTATGATCTGGCCATTATCGGCGGCGGCATAAATGGCGTCGGCATCGCGCGCGATGCGCAAGGGCGCGGTCTCAAGGTTTTCCTCGCCGAGCAGGGCGATCTCGCTTCCGGCACCTCATCGGCCTCGACCAAACTCATCCATGGCGGCCTGCGTTATCTCGAGCATTATGAGTTCCGCCTGGTGCGCGAAGCCCTGATCGAGCGCGAAGTCCTGCTCAATGCCGCGCCCCATATCATCTGGCCCTTGCGTTTCGTGCTGCCGCATCACAAGGGCTTGCGGCCCTGGCCGGTGCTGCGGCTGGGCCTCTTCCTTTATGACCATTTGGGCGGGCGCAAGATCCTGCCGGGCACGCGTGGGGTCAATCTCACCCGTGATGTCACCGGCTCGGCCCTCAAACCGGAATTCGCCCGCGCCTTCGAATATTCCGACTGCTGGGTCAATGACGCAAGGCTCGTGGTCCTCAATGCGCGCGATGCGCAGGAGCGCGGCGCCGAGATCAGGCCGCGCACCCGTTATGTATCGGCGCGGCGCGACGGCAGTTTGTGGACCTGCGTCCTGGAAGACGTGAACAGCGGCGCCAAGACCGAGATCAAGGCGAAGCTTCTCATCAATACCGGCGGGCCGTGGGTCAGCCAGGTGCTGGGGCGGGTGATTGGCGAAAACAACCCGGACAAGATCCGCATGGTCAAAGGCAGCCACGTCGTGGTCGATAAGCTCTACGACCATGACCGCTGCTACATCTTCCAGAACCAGGATGGCCGCATCTGTTTCGCCATTCCCTATGAGCAGAACTTCACGCTGATCGGCACGACCGATGAGGATCACAAGGGCGATCCCGGCAAGCCCGAGATATCACAAACCGAGCGCGACTATCTGCTCGCTTCGGTCAGCGAATATTTCAAGAAGCCGGTCACCGCCGACATGGTGCGCTGGTCCTACTCGGGCATCCGTCCGCTTTACGACGATGGGGCGAGCAAGGCACAGGAAGCGACGCGCGAATATGTGCTGAAGCTCGAGGCGCCGGACGGCCAGCCGCCTTTGCTTTCGGTGTTCGGCGGCAAGATCACCACCTTCCGCAAGCTCGCCGAAGCGGTGCTCGATAAGATTTCGCCCTTCTTTCCCGGCCTCAAGCCGCAATGGACGGCCGGCGCGGCGCTGCCCGGCGGCGACTTCCCTTATGCGGAGATCGAGCAGCGGATCGCCGATTTCCAGCGGCGCCATGTGTTTCTCGACGCGCAGAATGCCCGTCGTATCTTCCGAGCC
Source organism: Rhizobiales bacterium Y(2018) (assembly GCA_005502925.1). Taxonomy (GTDB): domain Bacteria; phylum Pseudomonadota; class Alphaproteobacteria; order Rhizobiales; family Aestuariivirgaceae; genus Taklimakanibacter. The sequence continues at coordinate 101,539 of SCPD01000014.1, forward strand.
TATGGCACGCGGGCCGACAGGATTTTTGACGGCGTGCGCCAAGCGCAGGATCTGGGCGAAAGCTTTGGTGGCTTGAGCGCCCGCGAAGTGGATTATCTGATGAAGGAGGAGTGGGCAGAGACGCCCGAAGACATTCTGTGGCGCCGCTCGAAGCTCGGACTGCATCTGTCCGTGGCCGAGCAATCGGCGCTGCAAGCCTATCTGAACAAAGAAGCGGGCGAAAAGACCCGCCGGAAAGTTTCGGCGCTCTAACAAGGGCGAGGACTGCCCGGAAGGCAAATGCCATTTTCCGGAACGTGCCTACCGACTTTTACCGGACATGCGTGCGCTCCGGATCGGGCTTAAGCCGCGCGCGAAATGGGAGGACTAACGATGTCGCTTTTGAAGACAGTATCGGCGGCCGCCTTGCTGCTGGCACTCGGCGCCGCCCCTGCCTTCGCGGATGTGGAAGCCGCGAAGAAATGGGCGGAGAGCGAATTCCAGCCGACGACGCTTTCCAAGGAAGACCAGCTGAAAGAGCTCGAATGGTTCGTCAAAGCGGCGGAACCGTTCAAGGGCATGGAAATCAACGTGCTGTCGGAAACCATTCCGACGCATGAATATGAATCGAAGACGCTGACCAAGGCCTTCGAGGAAATCACCGGCATCAAGGTCAATCACCAGCTGCTCGGCGAAGGTGAAGTGGTGCAGGCGGTGCAGACGCAGATGCAGACCAACCGCAATCTGTACGACGCCTATATCAACGACAGCGATCTCATCGGCACACATTCGCGCCTGCAGAGCGCCGTCAACCTGACCGACTGGATGGCGGGTGACGGCAAGGACGTGACGCTGCCGACGCTCGATGTCGACGACTTCATCGGCAAGTCCTTCACCACCGGGCCGGACGGCAAGTTGTGGCAGCTGCCCGACCAGCAATTCGCCAATCTCTACTGGTTCCGCAAGGACTGGTTCGATCGCGCCGATCTCAAGGAGAAGTTCAAGGCCAAATATGGCTATGAGCTCGGCGTGCCGGTCAACTGGTCGGCCTATGAGGATATCGCCGAGTTCTTCACCAACGACGTGAAGGAAATCGACGGCGTGCGTGTCTATGGCCATATGGACTATGGCAAGCGCGCGCCGGATCTCGGCTGGCGCATGACCGATGCCTGGCTGTCGATGGCAGGCGCCGGCTCGGCTGGCCTTCCCAATGGACGCCCGATCGATGAGTGGGGCATCCGCATGGAGAAGGATTCGTGCAACCCGGCGGGCGCTTCGGTGTCACGCGGGGGTGAAACCAACGGCCCGGCATCCGTCTATGCGATCGCCAAATGGGACGAGTGGCTCCGGAAATATGCGCCTCCGGGCGCTGCCGACTACGACTTCTATCAGTCGCTGCCGGCCCTGAGCCAAGGCAATGTGGCCCAGCAGATCTTCTGGTACACCGCCTTCACCGCTTCGATGGTGGCGCCCAAGAGTGCTGGCAACAACACCGTCGACGACACCGATACGCCGCTCTGGCGCATGGCGCCGTCGCCGCATGGCGTCTACTGGAAAGACGGCCAGAAGCTCGGCTACCAGGACACGGGCTCGTGGACGATGTTCAAGTCGACTCCGACGGATCGCGCCAAGGCCGCCTGGCTCTATGCGCAGTTCACCGTGTCGAAATCCGTGTCGCTGAAGAAGAGCCATGTCGGTCTCACCATCATCCGTGACTCGGACATCAAGCATCAGTCCTTCACCGACCGGGCGCCCAAGCTCGGCGGGCTTGTCGAGTTCTACCGCTCGCCCGACCGGGTGAATTGGACTCCGACCGGCGTCAATGTGCCTGACTATCCGAAGCTGGCGCAGCTCTGGTGGCAGCAGATCGGCGATGTCAATTCCGGCGCCTTTACGCCGCAGGAAGCCATGGATCGTCTCGCCTCTGAAATGGACCAGGTGATGTCCCGCATGCAGGCGGCGGACGAAGCCAACAAGACCTATGGCGGCTGCGGACCGCGGCTCAATGCCGAGAAGGATCCTTCCGAATGGCTCGGCAAGGAAGGCGGCCCGCACGCGAAGGTCGAGAATGAGAAAGAGAAGGGCCAGACGATCGCTTATGACGAGCTGATCAAGCGCTGGACCTCGGCCCAGTAGCCCACCCTGCGATCTCTCCCGGGAAACGCCGCTGGTGTTTCCCGGGAAGCAAGGGTTAGACTGCTCTCTTCACGTCAGAAAGCTCAGGCGGCCGATGTCCCTTGACCTCAAGAATGTGACCAAACGTGTCGGCGCCGACACGCATATCCACGAGACGAGCCTCAGATTCGAGGACGGGTCGTTCAATATCCTTCTCGGCACCACGCTTTCCGGCAAGACCTCGCTGATGCAGCTGATGGCGGGCCTCGACCGGCCGAGTTCCGGCGAAGTCTGGTTCGCCGATAGGAATGTGACGGGCATTCCGGTGCAGAAACGCAATGTCTCGATGGTCTATCAGCAGTTCATCAACTACCCGAATTTCAGCGTCTACGAGAATATCGCCTCGCCGCTGCGGGTCGCCGGCATGGCCCAGGCCGAAATCGACAAACGCGTGCAGCAGGCGGCCGATCTCCTGCGGCTCGGGCCGATGCTCAAAAGGCGGCCGAGCGAATTGTCGGGCGGCCAGCAGCAGCGCACCGCGATCGCGCGCGCCTTGGTCAAGGATTCAGACATGATCCTGCTCGACGAGCCGCTCGCCAATCTCGACTACAAACTGCGCGAGGAATTGCGCGACGAACTGCCAAAACTCTTCGCCGGGCGCAATTGCATCGTCGTCTATGCGACGACCGAACCCACCGAGGCGCTGCTCTTCGGCGGCAATACGGTGCTTCTCCATGAAGGCCGCGTCACCCAGTTCGGACCGACCTCGGCGATCTATCGCAGGCCCGCCGACCTCACCAGCGCGCAGGTCTTCTCCGATCCGCCGATCAACACCGCCAAGGTGATGAAGAAAGGCGACCAGATCACGCTTGAAAACAAGGTCACCTGGCGGGCGCCCAAGGCGGCGCGCGTGCCGGATGGGGCCTATACGATCGCGATCCGGCCGCATCATATCACGCCGATGCAGCAGGGACGGGAGGCCTCCACCATCGAGGGGCGTGTTCTGGTGACAGAGCTGTCGGGTTCGGAAAGTGTCGTCCATTTCGACATGAACGGCCAGACCTGGGTGTCACAATCGCATGGCATCCATCCCTTCGAGGTCGGGGTGACGGCGAAGCTGTTCGTCGATGTCGACCAGGGCTTTTTCTTCGACGGCGAGAACCGGCTGATCGGAGCAGCCGCCTGATGGCCAAGATCACGCTCCAGGACATCCGCCATGCCTATGGGCCCGATCCCCAGCGCGAAGAAGACTGGGCGCTGAAGAAGCTCACCCTCGAGCTCAAGGATGGCGGCGCCTATGCGCTGCTCGGACCCTCGGGCTGCGGTAAGACGACCTTGCTCAATCTCATCTCCGGCCTGCTCGCACCGACCGAAGGCCGCATCCTGTTCGACGGCACCGACATTACCGATGCTTCCCCTGAGCAGCGCAACATCGCCCAGGTGTTCCAGTTTCCGGTCATCTACGACACGATGACGGTCTACAGCAATCTGGCCTTCCCGTTGCGCAATCGCGGCATCGGCGAAAAGGAGGTCGATGCCAGGGTACGCGAGATCGCCCATATGCTCGAGCTCGACGCGACGCTGATGAAGCGGGCCTCGGGCCTCACCGCCGACGGCAAGCAGAAGATCTCGCTCGGCCGCGGGCTGGTGCGCTCGGACGTCAATGTCATCATGTTCGACGAGCCGCTCACCGTCATCGACCCGCATCTCAAATGGGTGCTGCGCTCGAAGCTGAAGGAGCTGCATCACCGCATCCGCCGCACCATGATCTATGTGACGCATGACCAGACCGAGGCGTTGACCTTCGCCGAGCAGGTGGTGGTCATGAAAGACGGCCAGATCGTGCAGATCGGCACGCCGATCGAGCTCTTCGAGCGGCCGCAGCACACTTTCGTCGGTCATTTCATCGGCTCGCCCGGCATGAATGTGCTGCCCTGCGAGGTGAAGGGCGGCAAGGCGATCTTCGCCGGCAACCACGTGCCGGCGTTCAATGCGGCGGCCTATAAGGGCAATGGCAAGACGCTCGAGCTCGGGGTCAGGCCGGAATTCGTGCGTTTCGCCGGCGAGGGCATCCCCGTCGATATCGTCAAGGTCGCCGATGCCGGACGCTACCGCATCGTCGAGACGCGGCATCAGGCGCACAGCATCAAATTGCTGGTGGCCGAAGGCGCCGAGCTGCCTTCCGGCCAGGCGCGCCTCCACTTCGATGCCGATCACACACAGATCTATGAAGACGGATGGATGGTGTCCTGATGAACAAGACCGTCAATCAGAAAGCCTGGTTCTTCGTCCTGCCCGTCGTGCTGCTGGTCGCCTTCAATGCCATCATCCCCTTGATGACGGTGGTGAATTTCTCGGTGCAGGAGACCTTCGGCGACAATATGTTCTTCTGGGCCGGCGTGCGCTGGTTCGAGCAGGTGCTGCAGTCGGAGCGCTTTCATGCGGCGCTGGGCCGGCAGATCCTGTTCACCGCCATCGTCCTCCTGATCGAGATCCCGCTCGGCCTCGCCATCGCGCTCACCATGCCGCGCAAGGGTCCCTGGGTCTCCGTCTGCCTGGTGCTGATGGCGCTGCCGCTGCTGATCCCGTGGAATGTCGTCGGCGCCATGTGGAACATCTTCGCGCTGCCCGATATCGGCCTGCTCGGCCGCCTCATCAACGGGCTCGGCATCGAATACAACTATACGCGTCAGATCTTCTCGGCCTGGTTCACCATGGTGCTGATGGATGTCTGGCACTGGACGTCACTGGTCGTGCTGCTCTGTTATGCCGGCCTCGTCTCGATCCCCGACGCTTATTATCAGGCGGCCAAAGTCGACGGCGCCAGGCCCTGGGCGGTGTTCCGCTATATCCAGCTGCCCAAGCTCAAATATGTGCTGACCATCGCGATATTGCTGCGCTTCATGGACAGCTTCATGATCTACACGGAAGCGGTGGTGCTGACCGGCGGCGGGCCCGGCAATGCCACGACCTTCCTGTCGATCGACCTGCAGAAGATCGCCCTCGGCCAGTTCGATCTGGGACCGGCGGGCGCCATGTCGATCATCTACTTCCTGATCATCCTGTTCTTCAGCTGGCTGTTCTACACGCTGATGATGAAAGACGAGGCCCGGTGATGAAACGCGTGCCCTGGCTTGTCCCGACGCTCTACATCCTCTTCCTGCTGCTGCCGATCTACTGGCTCATCAACATGTCGTTCAAGACGACGAACGAGATCCTGGGTTCGTTCACCTTGTGGCCGCGGAACTTCACCCTCGACAATTATGTGAAGATCTTCACCGATCCGACCTGGTACAACGGCTATATCAACTCGATCACCTATGTGCTGATCAACATGGTCCTGTCGATCGTGGTGGCGCTGCCGGCGGCCTACGCCTTCTCGCGCTACCGGTTCCTCGGCGACAAACATCTGTTCTTCTGGCTGCTTACCAACCGCATGGCGCCGGCCGCCGTCTTCGCGCTGCCGTTCCTGCAGCTCTATTCGGCGGTGGGCCTGTTCGACACGCCGATCGCGGTGGCGCTCGCCCATACGCTGTTCAATATTCCGCTCGCCGTGTGGATCCTCGAAGGTTTCATGTCGGGCGTGCCGAAGGAGCTCGACGAGACGGCCTATGTCGATGGCTATTCCTTCTGGGGCTTCTTCTTCAAGATCTTCGTGCCGACGATCGCCGCCGGCATCGGCGTCGCGGCCTTCTTCTGCTTCATGTTCTCCTGGGTGGAACTGCTGCTCGCCAAGACCTTGACCTCGGTCGCGGCGAAGCCGATCGCCGCCACCATGACGCGCACCGCCAGTACCTCCGGCTATGAATTGGGCCTCCTGGCAGCAGCGGGCACGCTCACCATCGTGCCCGGCGCCATCGTCATTTATTTCGTCCGCAACTATATCGCCAAGGGCTTTGCCCTTGGGCGCGTGTAAGGCAAGAGGGAGCCGCCATGGAAAACGCCGCGTTCCTCTCCTGGATGGCCTGGACCTGGCCGACGGCCGCCTTCTTCCTGTTCATCTTCCTCTGCCTCGTCGGCATGTCGGTATGGGAGTATTATTCGCCGGGCGGCACGCCGCGCCACGGCATATTGGGGCTCGACACCACGCGCGGCGACCGGCTGTTCATTTCGCTGCTTGGCAGCGCCTTCATTTTCCTGGCCTGGCTCGGCCTCGTCGGTACCCCGCTCTGGGGTCCGCTGGCGATCGCGCTCGTCTACGCCTTCGCTGTCTTCAAATGGGTATAGCGACTAATTAACACCCAGCACCGCGCGCGCGGCATGCGCGACCTCGTTCATGCCGGTGAAGCGATCGGCATCGAGGACCATCCGCCGCGCCATCGTCAGCGCCTTGCGCTCGCATTTGGCGCGCAGAGCCGGATCCTTGATGCTTTCGAGATCTTCCGTGTGGGCGAGACCCAATATGCGGCGGATCATCTTGATGCCGGCGAAGGAAATCGTATCGGTCAGAAGCTTGCGCATGAAGCGCTGCTTCTCGGCGGCGAAGGCGGCGGCCCCCTCGGGCTCGGTGAAGAGCTCCGGCATATAGGCGTCGCCCGATCTGCTCTTGTCCCAGAGCTCGAGGAAGCGCCGGCTGAACAGGCGCCAGACATTTTCCGTCTGCAGCAGGATCCAGTGGCGATAGGGATTGCGTTGGCCGAAGCGCTCTTCATGACCGGCCTGGGCGTAGTAAGCGATGAGCAGATTGCCGATGACGGCGCCGACATCGAAGCCCATCGGGCCGACAAAGGCGAATTCGGGATCGATGACGCGCGTGTCCTGAGGGGTGAGCATGACCGAGCCGGTATGGAGATCGCCATGGATCATCGCCTCGGCCGAGGTCAGGAACTGTAATTTGCGCTCCTGGACCTTGATCTTCAAAGGCTCGTCGCGGCGGAACTGGGCGGCGAGGTCGTCGAGATAGGGCGTCGTCCAGCGGTTGAGCTTGGCGATCCGATAGGGATCGGTGAAGACCAGGTCCTCGGTGATCTTGCAGAGCTCGGTATTGCCGGCAAAGGCGGCGATGCGCTGCTTGTGCGCGGCGGCCGGCACGGCCAAAGCGGAGGTATTGAAGAGGGTCTGCGCCATGAATTCGGCGATGTGGCTGGCGAAGAGGGGATATTCGACGCCGCGGATGAGCCCCTTGCGCATGATGACATGAGGGGTGAGGTACTCCATCACGATCAGCGCCAGATCGCGGTCGTAATGATGGATCGTCGGCACCAGGCGCGGCGCGTGCCGCGCCTGCTCGGAGAGCGCCATATGCTCGTAATAGGAGCGCTCCAGCGGCAAGGGCCAGCTGTCACCAACCAGGCGCACATAGGGCAATGCCTGCTTGACGACGACGGCGCCCTGGGGGCCCTTGACGATGAAGACGAGGTTCAGATTGCCGTCGCCCACTTCCTCGACGGTCCAGGCCTCGGCTGCGCCGCCGAGACGGTCGCGGACATTGGGGAGTTCCGAGAGGACACCGGGGAGGGTGCCGTCATTGAGGGCGCGATAGGCGGTCGACATGGTTCCTTTGTTCAATGCGATGCCGAGCGCGAGACACGCAGACGCTCGGCATAGATATTGATGATCAGAGCGGCGAGCAGAATGAGGCCGCGGATCAGGATTTTCAAGAAGCTGTCGATATTGATGTGGTCGAGGCCGTTATTGAGCACACCCAGCACGAAGAGGCCGATGATGGTATTGCCGATGCCGCCGCGGCCGCCGAACAGGCTGGTGCCGCCGACGACGACGGCGGCGATGGCGTCGAGCAGATAGGTGCCGAATTCGTTCTGTTGGGCGCTGCCGAAATAGGCGACGCCGAGCATGCCGGCGAGGCCGGAGCAGAAGGCCGAGATCATCAGCACGGCGGCGATGATGAGCTTGACATTGACGCCCGAATATTCGGCCGCCTCGCGATTGCCGCCGACCATGTAAACATAACGGCCGAAACGCGTATAGGTCAGCACGACATGGCCGATCAGCAGCGCCAGCGCGGCGACGATGATGAGCCAGGGAATACCGAAGATGGAACCCGAGCCCAGCTCGCCGACGAGGGACGGCACGGCATAGGCGATCTGGCCCCTCACCAGCATGGCGCTGATGCCATCACAGATCTGGAGCATGGCGAGCGTCATGATGAAGGAAGGGATGCCGATCCGCGTCACGCCGATGGCGGTGATGCCGCCCAGCGCCACGCAAGTGGCGATCGCCAGGATGATGGCGAAGCCGCCGGCGAGCGGGATATTGGCGATATTGACGCTCGCATCCTGCAGCGTGAAGAAGGCGACGACGATGCCGGTGGCATTGGCGACGCTGGCGACGCTCAGGTCGATCTCGGCGGTGAGGATGACGAAGGTCAACCCGACCGCGATGATGGCGGTGATCGACACCTGCTGCAGGATGTTCTGCAAATTGCCGAAGGACATGAAGGAGGAGCTGGCGAAGCTGAAAAAAGCGACCAGGAACAGCAGTGTCAGGAAGGGCGCGATATTGCTCAGCTGGTTACGGAACCAGTCGCCAACTGACTGCCGTGCCGGGCGAGCTTCCGAAGTTGACGTCATCCCCGTTTCCTCACTGTTATATTTATGCCGCCGCCAAAAGGCGGTCCTTGCTGATCGTTTCGTCGGCGAATTCCTGCGAGACCGTACCTTTACGCATCACCATGATGCGGTCGGCGAGCGACAGCACGGTTTCGGGCTCGGTCGAGAATATGATGATGCCCACGCCCTGATCGCGCAGATTCCGCACGATCTTCACCACATCTTCCTTGGCGCCGACATCCATGCCGCGGGTCGGCTCGCTGAGGATCAGAACCTTGGGCAGATAAGTCAGCCATTTGGCGACGCCGACCTTCTGCTGGTTGCCGCCTGAGAGATTGCCGAGCAGGGCCTCGGTGCCCGGCGTCTTGATGCTCAGGCTTTCGATGTGCTGGCGGGCGATCTTGCGCTCGGCATCGGGCTTGAGCCAGAGGCGCGACAGGCGCTCCAATATGGCGATCGACGTGTTCTTGTAGATCGGCTCATGGTGGAACAGCATGCTGCGCCGGCTTTCCGGCACATAGGCGATGCCGGCCTTGGCAGCGCGGGCGGTGTTGGAGAGCTTGTGCGGGGCGCCGTCGAGCTTGAGCAGGCCGGCATCACATCTGAGCTTGCCGAATAAAGCGCGCGCCAATTCGATCTGGCCGCAGCCCATGAAACCATAGATGCCGAGAATTTCGCCGCCCTTGACGGTGAGGCTTACATCCCGGAACGCGCCGGCCTTGCTCAAGCCTTGCGCCTCCATAACCGTCCTGGCGCCCTTGGGGCTCGTCAGCGTGATGTCGCCCAGATAGCTCGATTCCAATTCCTCATGGCCCTTGCCGATCATGCGCTGGATGATCCAGGCCTTGTCGATCTCGGGCGTCACCGGTGCCGCGACGACCTTGCGGCCATTGCGGAAGATGGTGATCTGGTCGGCGATGGCGAGCACGTCCTCGAGGAAGTGCGAGATGAAGATGATGCTGTTGCCCTGGTCGCGTAAGCTGCGCAGCGAGCGGAACAGGCGCTCGATCTCGGGCGGCGACAAAGCCGAGGTCGGCTCGTCCAGGATGATGATGGAAGCGCCGGAAAACAGGACGCGGGAGAGCTCGACCAGCTGCTGGATGCCGATCGGCAGGTCGCCCAGGATCATGCGCGGATCGAGATCGAGGCCGAGCTTCTGCAGTTGCTCGCGGGCGCCCTTGTTCATGGCGGCCCAGTCGACGGCGCCCAGCCGGGTGATCGGCTGGACCCCCAGATAGACATTCTCGGCGACGGTGAGCTGCGGCACGACGCTCAATTCCTGATGCACCATGCCGATGCCGTGCTTCAGGGCGTCGCGGGCGGAATGGAAGTGGACGGGTTTACCGTCGAGCAGCATCTCGCCCTCGAAACCCGCATGCACGCCGGCAATGATCTTCATCAGGGTCGATTTGCCGGCGCCGTTCTCGCCGACCAGCGCGTGGATCTCGCCCCGACGCAAGGTGAAGTCCACACCCCGAAGCGCTTCGACACCGCCGAAGGACTTCGAGATGTGGGACATTTTCAGGCGAATAGCGGAGTCGGTCATTTCCATCCGGGCACTTAGAAGGTGATGGCCTTAAACGATATCATACCCTCATGCTGAGGTGCGAGCGAAGCGAGCCTCGAAGCATGATCCAGGTACAAAGGTCCTGCAACCGGCCACCCTTCGAGGCCCGCCTTCGGCGGGCACCTCAGGGTGAGGGTGGTGCATCGGACTATCTCCATCACATTCTGATGCCGTCAGATCAGGAACTGTTCCTCCATCCAGGCCATGCCGGCGGCGTTGTCCTTGGTCACCACCGGACCGTCGGTGATGATGTGCTTCGGAATGCCTTCACCCGTCTTGGTGCCATGCACGACGGCGGCGACGCCGGCGATGATGGCGCCGCCATGGATGCGGCAAGACGGGTTGCGCACCGTCGCGAACATCCGCCCGTCGGAGACGGCGGCGATGGCCGGCGGCATGGCGTCGACACCGCCGATCAGAATGCCCTCGCGGCCCTTGGACTGCATGACCTTATGGGCGGCGAGCGCCATGTCGTCATTGTGGAAGAAGGCGGCATCGATCTGCGGATGTTTGGTGAGCAGCGTCTCCCAGATGCGGGCCACCTTGGTGACGTCCCAGTCGGCCGGCTGCTCATCGAGCACCTCCATGTCGGGGAATTTCTCGATCACCGACTTGAAGCCCTTGGCGCGGCCTTGGGCGCCCGTATGGCCGAGCGCACCTTGCGTCATTACGATCTTGCCCTTGCCGCCGAGCTTGTTGACGAGGGCCTGGGTCACCGAGGCGCCCATGAACTCATTGTCGGGGGCGAGGAAAGTGTGGACGTCGATCGTGTCGAGGGGCGCGATCAGCGTGTCCATGTCCATGACCGGGGTGCCACCCTCGATCATCTTCTTGACCGGCGCGGTCAGCGTGCCGATGCCGAAGGCCTGGATGGCGACGAAGTCCCATTTCTGCGAGGCCATGTTGTCGATGGCGGCGCGTTGCTTGACCGCATCGAGCTGGCCATCGAACCAGGTCACTTCGACATTGAAGAGCTTGCCCCAATATTCGGCGGCCTGCTTGCCCTGGGCGCACCAGGTGGCCTGCAAACCGGCATTGGAGAAAGCGGCCTTCAAGGGCTTTTCCGACTTGCCGGCTTCCTTGGCGAGCGCCGCAAGACTGGGAGCGAAGAGGCCGGCGGCGCCGGCTACTGTGGCGAGCTTCAGAAGGTCGCGGCGAGACTGCACGTTTGAGTCCGACATCTGGGGTTCCTCCATTTTCATGTCAGGGACATTTGTCATACTTATTGTTTTGGCAAATTTATAAAGTGAGTTTTCGGCTTTGCCTAGTGCACTCACAATCAAAGTGGCGTGCCACGAAAGGACACTTGCAATAACCTTCACGTTAGCCTATTTTCTTCTGTAACTTACATTGTTACAAATATTACAGGAGAAGCCGGTGTCCACGACCCAGACCGCGCCGATCGCCGCGGGAACGCGCATCGGCCATGTGCATCTGAAAGTGTCAGATCTCGACCGGGCGCTCGCATTCTACTGCGGGGTGCTCGGTTTCGACCTCATACAGAAATTAGGCAGTCAGGCCGCCTTCATCTCGGCCGGCGGCTATCATCACCATATCGGCCTCAATACCTGGGAAAGTGCGGGCGGTTCACCGCCGCCGCCCGGCACCACAGGCCTCTTTCACCTCGCTATCCTCTATCCGACCCGCGCCGATCTCGCCGATGCGCTGAAACGGCTGGCCCAGCACGGTATTTCGCTTGACGGTGCGTCCGATCACGGTGTGAGCGAAGCGCTTTATCTGCGTGATCCCGACGAGAACGGCGTCGAGCTCTATTGGGATAAGCCCGAGGGCCAGTGGCCGCGCAATCCGGACGGATCTCTCGCGATGTTCACGCGCCGCCTCGATGTCGAGGATTTGCTGCGCAGCGCCAAGAATTAACAACCTCTCCGACCTCAGACTGAAAGGGGATATCCCATGACCAAGATTCTCGTCCTTTATTACTCCGCCTATGGCCATATCGAGCAGATGGCCTATGCCGCCGCTGAAGGCGCCAGATCGACAGGCGCCGATGTCGATGTGAAGCGCGTGCCGGAATTGGTGCCGGAAGAGGTCGCCAAGAAGTCGGGCTTCAAGCTCGACCAGAAGGCGCCGATCGCCACGGTCGATGAGCTGCCTAATTATGATGCAATCATCTTCGGATCGGGGACCCGTTTCGGCAATGTCACCGCGCAGCTGCGCAATTTCATGGACCAGACCGGCGGCCTGTGGATGAAAGGCTCGCTTGTCGGCAAGGTCGGCTCGGTCTTCACCTCGTCCGCCACCCAGCATGGCGGCCAGGAATCGACCATCCTGACCTTCATCCCCACCTTGCTCCATCAGGGCATGGTCGTGGTGGGCCTGCCTTACGCCTTCCAGGGCCAGATGGGCGTCGATGAGATCAAGGGCGGCTCGCCCTATGGCGCCTCGACCATCACCGATGGCGACGGCAGCCGGCAGCCTTCGGCGATCGAGCTCGAAGGGGCCCGCTACCAGGGCCGTCATGTCGCGCAAATCGCCGCCAAGCTCTCGAAATAATTGCCTTTTTTGTTGACCTTCGGGGCCGTCCCCGGGAAACTCCCCGTTATTAAAGCGGGGAGTTTTTCATGGCGCCTTACATCCTGGCGATCGACCAGGGGACCACATCGACACGCAGCATCCTGTTCCGGCCCGATCTGTCGGTGGTGGCGGTCGGCCAGCAGGAATTTCCGCAGCATTTCCCGGCCTCGGGCTGGGTCGAGCATGAGCCCGAGGATATCTGGCGCACCACCGTCGAGACGATGAAGGCGGCGCTTGCCAAGGCTGCGGCGCAGCCGCGCGATGTCGCCGCCATCGGCATCACCAATCAGCGCGAGACGACACTGATCTGGGACCGCAAGAGCGGCAAGGCGATCCATAGAGCGATCGTCTGGCAGGACCGGCGCACCGCCGATCTCTGCGCAAGCCTCAAGGAGGCGGGACACGAAGCCATGGTCTCGGCCAAGACGGGATTGCTGCTCGATCCCTATTTCTCCGGCACCAAGATCGCCTGGCTGCTCGACAATGTGCCGGGCGCGCGCCAGAAGGCGGAAGCCGGCGAGCTCGCTTTCGGCACGATCGATACGTTCCTGTTGTGGCGGCTGACCGGCGGCAAGGTGCATGCGACGGACGCCACCAATGCGGCGCGCACGCTTCTCTATGACATCCATCGCGGTCAATGGGACGACGAATTGTGCCGTCTGCTCAACGTGCCGAAGTCGCTCTTGCCCGAAGTGCGCGACTCGTCCGGCGATTTCGGCGCGACCGACGCGGAGCTCCTAGGCGCCGCCATCCCGATCATGGGCATTGCCGGCGACCAGCAGGCGGCGACGGTCGGCCAGGCCTGCTTCCTGCCGGGCATGATGAAGTCGACCTATGGCACGGGCTGCTTCGCGCTGCTCAATACAGGCCCGTCGCCGGTCGCCTCGAAGAACCGGCTGCTGACCACAATTGCCTATCAGCTGAACGGCAAGCGGACCTATGCGCTGGAAGGCGCCATCTTCGTCGCGGGTGCGGCGGTGCAGTGGCTGCGCGACGGACTCAAGATCATCGATGCGGCGCATCGGACCGGCGATCTCGCCGCCGCCGCCGATCATAACCAGCAGGTCTATCTCATCCCGGCTTTCGTCGGGCTCGGCGCCCCTTACTGGCGGCCGGAGGCACGCGGTGCGATGTTCGGGCTGACGCGCGCCACGGGACCGGCGGAGTTCGCCCGCGCCGCGCTCGAGGCGGTGTGTTACCAGACGCGCGATCTGCTCGAGGCCATGCAAGGCGACTGGGGAAATAAGCAGAGCACGATCCTGCGTGTCGATGGCGGCATGGTCGCTTCCGACTGGACCATGCAGTTCCTGGCCGACATTCTCGATGCGCCGGTCGATCGCCCGAAAGTGCTGGAGACGACGGCGGTGGGTGCGGCTTATCTCGCCGGTCTCGCCCAGGGACTGTGTCCGGGCCCGCAAGAATTCGCCAAGAGCTGGAAGCTCGAGCGCCGTTTCGCGCCGAAGATGCCGAATGCGATCCGCGACGAGAAATATGCCGGCTGGAAAGACGCGATGCGGAAGCTGTTGAGCTAGTTCGTATTACCGTCATCCCGGCGAAAGCCGGGACCCATTAGATAGGTGCAAGCGGGCGGCGCTGCTTGTATTTTGGGAGTTTAGTGGATCCCGGCTTTCGCCGGGATGACGGAAGTAGGGGTGATTTCCCTGTCATTTGGCCGTCACGGAAACGCCGCATAGCCTCCCTGACCAGACGAGGGAGAGAATCACCGATGACCGCCATAACCGCCGATGTCGAGCCGTCCTCCGCGGACGCTCTCAAAGCGGCTGTCCACCAGCACCGGGCCGTTTCCTTCAACGGCATGCTCGAAAGACTGTTCACGATGGCTTTCGGCGGGCTCGTCTATCCGCAGATATGGGAAGATCCGATCGTCGATATCGAGGCGATGGAGCTCAGCCAGGACCATCGCATGATCACCATCGCGTCGGGTGGCTGCAATGTGCTCTCCTATATGACGCGCTCCCCCGAAAGCATCATCGCCGTCGATCTCAACCCCGCCCATATCGCGCTGATGAAGCTCAAGCTCGCGGCGGCGCGGCAGTTGCCGGCCTATGAGCAGTTCCGCCGCTTCTTCGCCGATGCCGACAGCCACGCCAATACGGCCGCCTATCACGCCTTCCTGCGCCCCCAGCTCGATGAAGAGACGCAGCGCTATTGGGAGAAGAAGACGCTCAATGGCCGGCGGCGCATCGACATGTTCGCCAGGCGCTTCTATCGCCATGGCCTGCTCGGCCGGTTCATCGGCGTCGCGCATCTGGTGGCGCGCTTTTATGGCGTGCGTCCCGAGACGATCATCAACATGTCCGATCTTGCCGAGCAGCGCATCTTCTTCGACGATCACATCGCGCCGATCTTCGACAAAAGACTGGTGCGCTGGCTGACCGGCCGCCGCCTGTCGCTCTACGGCCTCGGCATTCCGCCGGCGCAATATGAGAAGCTCGCCGGCGGGCGCTCGATGTCGGAAGTGCTGATCGAGCGGTTGCGCAAGCTCGCCTGCGACTTTCCGCTGAACGAGAATTATTTCGCCTGGCAGGCTTTCGCGCGGCGCTACGACACCGGTGCGACGGCGGCGCTGCCACCCTATCTGCAGCGCGAGCATTTCTCGGCGGTGAAGCGCGGGGCAGGGCGGATCACGCCATATCTCGGCTCCTTCACGCAATGCCTCAAGGCGCATGAGGCCGAAAGCCTCGACCGCTATGTGCTGCTCGACGCACAGGACTGGATGACGGATGAACAGCTCACCGAATTGTGGGCCGAGATCACCCGCACCGCCAAACCGGGCGCGCGGGTGATTTTCCGCACCGCCGGCGAGGCGACGATCCTGCCCGGCCGGGTGCGCGCGGACATTCTGGAGCGCTGGTCCTATGAGGCGGAGCGCTCGCGCATCCTGGGCTTCATGGACCGCTCCGCCATCTATGGCGGCTTCCATCTCTATCAGCTGAAGGCGGCTGCGTGATCCGATGATCGCAGCGAAACTCAGAACTCACCCTCATTCCCCCTTCTCCCGCTTGCGGGAGAAGGTGCCCGACAGGGCGGATGAGGGTGTTGGCTCAGTTCGCGACGGCATATCTGGAGAACGAGATAGAAGAGCTTCGACACTTTCCCATGCTTTTGGTTGCGTGGAAGCTGAGAGAACACCCTCATCCGGCCTTCGGCCACCTTCTTCCGCAGGCGGGAGAAGGGGAATCGCGGTCATGCCATGACCGTCGACGCTCATCACGGCGATCTCATGGATCGCGTCTACCGCCATCAGCGGCATTTCTATGATGCGACCCGCAAATATTACCTGCTGGGCCGCGATCAGCTGATCGCTGCCCTGGCGCCGCCGCGGAACGGCACGGTGCTGGAGATCGGCTGCGGCACTGGGCGCAATCTGTTGAGCGTGCGCCGGCGCTACCCGCAAGCCCGGCTCTTCGGCCTCGATATCTCGGAAGCCATGCTCGAAACCGCGCGGGCACAGTCACGCGGGCTGGACATCACCTATGCCAAGGCCGATGCCGCCGCTTTCGATCCGCAACAGCTGTTCGGGGTCGAAAAGTTCGATCGCATCTTCATTTCCTATGCTTTGTCGATGATCCCGCCTTGGCAGGCGGTGCTCCTCGAAGCCAGCCGGATGCTGGCGCCGGGCGGCGAATTGCATGTCGTCGATTTCGGCCAGCAGGAGAGGCTGCCGAGGCTTTTTCGCTCCTCCCTGCGCAGATGGCTCGGATGGTTCCATGTGACGCCCCGCGCCGATTTGCGCCAGAGGCTCGAGGAAGTGGCGCGGGCCCAGGGCGCTTCGGTCCAGTTCATGGCGCTCAAAGGCGGCTATGCCTGGCTCTTCGCGGTGCGGAAGCCCCATCTCACCTGAAAGCGGGCTTGTCAGAAAGGGCGAATTCCTCTCTATTCTGACACCCTATGTGGGTCCTCAGCAGCATGATCGAGAGTTTCCTCATCGCCTTTCCGGCGCTGTTCTCGATCGTCAATCCGATCGGCATCGCGCTGATCTATCATCAGGTAACAGCCGGTAATACACGGGCCGAACGCACCGCGCTCGCCTGGCGGGTGGCGGCCTATTCGCTGGGCGTCATGCTGGTGTCTCTCCTGGCCGGCGCCACGCTGATCGGCTTCTTCGGCGTTTCGCTGAGCGCGCTCCGGGTGGCGGGCGGCCTCGTCGTGGCGGTGCGGGCCTGGGAAATGCTCTCCGCACCCGAACAGAATGAGGGCCGCAAGCAGGAGCAGGCGTCCAAGGCCACCGGCGCCAGCGACGACGCCTTCTTCCCGCTCACCATGCCGCTCACCACCGGGCCCGGCACGATTTCGGTGGCGATCGCGCTCAGCGCCAACCGACCCAAGAATACGCTCGACGTCATCCCTTATTTCGCCGGCATGTCGGTGGCGGCATTGGTGGTGGCGCTGACCATCGGCCTCTTCTACGCCTCGGCCGATCGGGTCGTGTCGCTGCTCGGGCAAAACGGCTCGCGCGTGGTGACGCGCATGTCGGCCTTTCTGCTTCTCTGCATCGGTGTGCAGATCTGCCTCACCGGCGTTCAGGAAGCGCTGGTGAGCGTCATTCCGACGCGCGTCATGCCCTCGCATGTGTGAAGGACCAGGACTCTCATGATCTTCCCCGCCATCGAAGACTGGAACGACGCCTATACGAATGGCGCCCATATTGCCGGCGGCGATGCCTATCCGGGGCGTTGGGCCGAGGCGGCTGTCGCTTTTCGTGAAAGGATCGATGAGATCGGCAGCGCCAGGCTCGATCTTTCCTATGGCGCGCAGTCACGCAACAAGCTCGATCTGTTCCTGCCGACGGAGAAACCCTGGGGTCTCTTCGTCTTCGTGCATGGCGGCTACTGGATGCGGTTCGACAAAACGACCTGGTCGCATCTGGCGGAAGGGGCGGTCCGGCGCGGCTTCGCCGTGGCGATGCCCAGCTATACGCTGTGCCCCGATACCGGCATTGCCGGGATCGCGTGTGAGGTCGCCGAGGCTGTCCGCTTCGCCGCCGGTGAGGTCGATGGACCGATCTATCTTGCCGGGCATTCGGCCGGCGGCCATCTCGTCTCCCGCCTGATGGCAGCGCCCGCACTGCTGCCGGAAGAGGTGCAGCGGCGTATCGCCCATGTCGTCTCGATATCGGGCCTGCATGATCTGCGCCCGCTCATGATGACGACGATGAACGAGACGCTCAAGATCGCGGCGGCGGAAGCCTTGGCCGAAAGCCCGGCCTTGCTCGAGCCTTTGCCCAATACAAGGATCACCTGCTGGGTGGGGGCGGCCGAGCGCGCCGAATTCATCCGCCAGAACGCGCTGCTCGCCAATATCTGGCGCGGGCTGGGCGCCGCTACGGCTGAAATCGTCGAGGCCAACCGGCACCATTTCAATGTGATCGAGGGGCTGACCGATCCCCGTTCGCCTTTGACCATGGCCTTATTTGAAGCCTGATCGGCTCGTATAAATTGGCTTGAGGAGGTGCTCACACATGAGCCATCCAAAGCCGCAAGGGGTGCCGCCCAGCGAGCCCCGGCCGATGCCGGGTCCAGAGCCGCCGCGTCCGGCGCCGATCCCGGATCAAGGTCCGAAACCGCCACCCAGCCTATGAGCGGCCGCGCAAATGCGCCCGGGACGGGCCATTGCAATTGCCCATTTCCTTGTTGTACAATCGTTCAACAAGGAAATGGGCATGTTCAATCCGCGTTATGGCAGGCTGTTCGAGACGGTGCGGATCGGGCCCAAGACGGCGCCGAACCGCTTCTATCAGACGCCGCATGCGAGCGGCATGGGCTGGCGGGCGCCCAAGGCCTCGGCCGCTCTGCGCGGGATCAAGGCGGAAGGCGGCTGGGGAGTCGTCGCCACCGAATATTGCTCCATCCACCCCTCGTCCGATGATTTCCCTTTCGGGTATCTGTCGTTATGGGACGAGGACGATGTGCGGGCACTCGCCAAGACCGCCGAGGCGATCCACGCGCATGGCAGCCTCGCCGCCGTCGAGCTCTGGCATGGCGGCTTCCACGCCAACAACCGGCTGACGCGCGAGCCGCTGCTGTCGCCTTCAGGCCAGCGCGCCAAATTCATCCAGCCGATGGGCGCTCGCGCCATGGACAAGGCCGACATCGCCGAGTTCCGGCGCTGGCAGAAGGACGCCGCGGCACGCGCCCGAAAAGCGGGTTTCGATATCGTCTATGTCTATGCCGGGCACGATTATCTGCCGCTGCAATTCCTGTCGCCGCGCACCAACCGGCGCAGCGACGAATATGGCGGGTCTGTCCTGAACCGCACCAGGCTCCTGCGCGAGATGATCGAAGAAACGCGCGCCGCCGTCAAAGACGACTGCGCCGTGGCGCTGCGCCTCGCGGTCGACGAGTTGCATGGGCCGAGAGGCATCACCCATGACGGCGAGGCGCGCGACATCGTGGGCGTTCTCGCCGAGCTGCCCGATCTCTGGGATGTGAATGTCGCGGGGGCGCTCGGCAACGATTCCAAGAGCGCGCGTTTCTCCGAGGAAGGGTTCCAGGAAGACTATGTCTCCTTCGTCAAGAAGCTGACGACGAAGCCCGTCGTCGGCGTCGGACGCTTCACCTCGCCCGACATGATGATGAGCCAGCTGCGCCGCGGCATCCTCGATTTCATCGGCGCGGCGAGGCCCTCGATCGCCGATCCGTTCCTGCCGCAGAAGATCAGGGAGGGCCGCGAGGACGAAATCCGTGAATGCATCGGCTGCAATATCTGCCGGGCCGCGAATAATGAATCGATCCCCATCCGCTGCACGCAGAATCCGACCATGGGCGAAGAATGGCGGCGCGGCTGGCATCCGGAGAAGATCGCGCCCAAACGCTCGGACAAGAGCGTGCTCGTGATCGGCGGCGGCCCGGCCGGTCTCGAATGCGCGCTGGCGCTCGGCCGGCGCGGCCATCAGGTGGCGCTGGCGGAGGCCGGGCGCGAGCTCGGCGGACGGGTGCTCGCCGAAGCAAGACTTCCCGGCCTGTCGAGCTGGATCCGGGTGCGCGACCACCGCGAACATATGATCGGCAAGCTCTCCAATATCTCCGTCTATCGCGAAAGCCGGATGACGGCCGAGGATGTCGAGGGCTTCGGCGCCGACCATGTCGTGGTGGCGACCGGCGGTATCTGGCGGCGCGATGCGATCGGCGCGTTCGGCGAGGAGCCGCTGAGCCTGCCTGACAGCGACAATATTCTAACCCCCCATGACGTCGACCGGCTGGCGGGCGCGGTGAAGTCCATCATCATCTACGACGACGATCATTATGCGGTGGGCAGCGCCCTGGCCGAGATGCTGAAGCGCCAGGGGCATAAGGTCACCTATATGACGCCGGCGCCGGTGGTTTCATCCTGGACGCAGATGACCGACGAGCAGGGCTTCATCCAGTCGCGGCTGATGGCACTCGATGTCGAGCTGGTTATGTCGCATCAGCTCAATGTCATGGCCGGTGACCAGGCGCGCTTCGCCTGCGTCTATTCGGGCCACGAGCGTGATCTGACCTGCGACGCGCTGCTGCTGGTCACCGGGCGCATTCCCGACGACTCACTTTACCGGAATCTCCTTCGCCGTCTGCCGGAAGGCACTGTGAGCGCCATCGGCGACTGCCATGCGCCATCCCATATCGCCGATGCGGTCTTTGCCGGGCATCGTTTCGCCCGCGAATTCGGCGAACCCAGATCCGAGCTCCTCCGCCGCGAAAGGCCCGAACCATGAGCAGAGCGACATCGAGACGGCGCGATCGCCCAGCGCGAACACCCGGCGCCCTGCAGCAACGGCCGTGGAAGCAGTTCACCTTGCCCTACCGGCCGATCGAGGTATTGAGCGCCGATCAGGTCGAAGCGATTCACGACACGGCGCTGACCATTCTCGAAGAAATCGGCATGAAGGTGCTGGAACCCCGCGCCCGCGCCCTCTTTGGCGCGGCCGGCGCCAGCGTGGACGAAGGCGAGCTTCAGGTGCGCTTCGATCGCGCGATGATCGCCGATCTCGTCGCCAAAGCGCCGGCGGAATTCTCGCTGCGCGCCCGCAATCCGGCCAAGAATGTCCGGGTCGGCAACCGGAATGCGATCTTCTCCTCGGTCGGCGGGCCCGCCTATGTGAGCGATCTCGAACGTGGCCGGCGCGCCGGCACCTATGCGGAGATGTGCGATTATCTGAAGCTCATCCAGACGCTCGACATCCTGCATCAGGAAGGCGGCGGTCCTTTCGAGCCACTCGACCTGCCGGCCGAAACGCGTCATCTCGATCTCTATTATGCCGAAATCACTCTGCTCGACAAAAACTGGCAGCCGCAAGGCCTCGGCGCCGACCGGGCGATCGATGCGCTCGAAATGGCGGCGATCTCGTTCGGCACGACGCGCGAAGGGCTGATCGACGATCCGGTCTTCACCTGCGTCATCAACACAAATTCGCCGTTGCAGCTCGACATCCCGATGGCGGAGGGGCTCATGACCTTCGCCGAGCATGGCCAATGCGTGATCGTGACGCCTTTCACGCTGGCGGGCGCGATGTCGCCCGTGACCTTGGCCGGGGCGCTCGCCCAGCAGCATGCGGAAGCCTTGGCCGGCATTGCGCTGACGCAGATCGTGCGGCCGGGAGCGCCGGCGATGTATGGCGGCTTCACCTCCAATGTCGACATGAAATCCGGCGCGCCCGCTTTCGGCACACCCGAATATGCACAGGCCGCGCAGGCCTCGGGACAACTGGCGCGCTTGATCGGCATGCCGTTCCGGTCGAGCAATGTCACCGCCGCCAATGATGTCGATGCGCAGGCGGCTTACGAAAGCATGATGGCGCTGTGGGGTTCGATCATGGGCGGCGCCAATCTGGTGCTGCATGCGGCGGGCTGGCTCGGCGGCGGCCTCACCGCCTCCTTCGAGAAACTCATCCTCGACGCCGATCTCCTGCAGATGATGTCCGCCTATTGCGAGCCCTTCCAGGTGACGCCGGAAACACTGGCGCTCGATGCGGTGCGCGAAGTAGGCCCGGCCGGACATTATTTCGGTACCGCGCATACGCTGGCGCGCTACGAGACGGCGTTCTATCAGCCGCTCATCTCCAACTGGGACAATCACGATACCTGGATCGAGCGCGGCCGTGAAACGGCGCCGGTCAAGGCCAACCGCATCTGGAAGCAGATGCTGAAGGAATATGAACAGCCGCCGATCGATCCGGCGGTGGACGAGGCGTTGCGCGATTACATGGAGCGCCGCAAAAGCGGGGTTTTGATCAAAGCCTGAACCTCGACTGAACGGCGCATGTGGGCGACGTTCAGTCATGTGGCGATAGGGTGTCCTCCGTCCATCAAACCGGAGGCACATCATGATCATTTTTGGAACGCCTACCGATAACAGCGACTGGATCATCGGCGACGACGGCAATGACTGGATCTACGGCGCCGGCGGCAATGATCTCTTGCAGGGCGGTGGCGGCAATGACTTGCTGCTTGGCAATCACGGCGACGATACGTTCGTGCCGGGCCTCGGCCTCGATTTCGTCTATGGCGGCTTCTTCGACGGCGATTCCGGCAACGATACCGTCTCCTATGCGCTTTACGACGGCGCGGTGTCCGTCAATCTGAGCATGGGGTACGGCTACCTCACATCGTTGCGCGACGCCGACAAGGACGAGCTTAGCGGCATCGAGAATGTCCGAGGCTCCGCCTATAATGACGGCATTATAGGCGATGCCGGCGCCAACAAGCTCTATGGCAATGGCGGAACCGACTCCCTCGACGGTGGCGCTGGCGATGATGCGCTCTATGGCGGGAATGGTGATGACATACTTCGCGGTGGCGCGGGCGCCGACCTGCTGGACGGCGGAGCGGGCAAGGATCTGATCTCCTACTTGCATTCTCCCACTTATGTCGTCGTGCATCTCGCAAACGGCTATGGCCTGTTTGGCGACGCACAAGGCGACACCCTGGCCGGAATCGAAGATGCGCAAGGCTCGGCGGGAAGCGATTTCCTGTTCGGTAGCGCGGAGGCCAACTCTCTCACTGGCGTGGAAGGCAATGATACTCTCTGGGGTCTCGAGGGGAATGACCGCTTGTATGGCGGAGATGGCGATGACACACTCTATGGCGATGCCGGCGTTGACTGGCTGAGGGGTGGTCAGGGCAAGGACAAGCTGGGCGGCGGCGCCAATGGTGACCTATTCGTCTTCGGTAACGGCGAGACGGCACTCGCCGCGGCCAATGCGGATGTCATCGTCGATTTCAGTCACGCGCAAGGCGACAAGATCGTTCTGACGTCAATGGATGCCAATGAGAATGTCGCCAACCATCAGGGCTTCACGTTCATCGGCGATGACGGCTTCTCCGGAGCGGCTGGCGAATTGCGCTATAACCACAGCAATGGAAATACCATCGTCTCCGGCGATCTCGATGGCGACGACGACGCCGATTTCCGCATCGTGCTGACGGGTCAGCACGAACTCGTCGCCAGTGATTTCATCTTGTGATCGGACGGCTGGGGAGCTTCCAATGGGCAGCGATCACAAGAACGGGCCGTCACGAGTAAGTCTCGTGGCGGCCCTGTCGTCATTCAACGCCGCCTTCATCGGGATCGGCGCGCTGAGCGGGGCGGTGAACATACTGGCGCTCACCGGCTCGTTCTTCATGCTGCAGGTCTATGACCGGGTGGTGCCGGGGCGCAGCATGCCGACGCTCGTCGGGCTCGTGCTGCTCGCCGGCCTGCTATTCGCTTTTCAGGGGATTCTGGACTTCATCCGCGCGCGGCTTCTCGTCCGCATCGGTTTGGCCGTCGATGCCCGGCTGTCGGGGCCCGTCTATGCGGCGCTGATCCGCCAGCCCTTGCGGAGCGGGCAGCAAGGCGACGGGCTGCAGCCCCTGCGCGATCTCGACCAGGTGCGCTCTTTCCTGTCGGGCGCGGGGCCCACTGCCTTCTTCGATCTGCCTTGGATGCCGCTCTATATAGGTATCTGCTTCCTCTTCCATGTCTGGATCGGCGTCGCCGCTTTGGCGGGCGCCCTGTTGCTCTGCGCCTTGGCGCTTCTCGCCGAAGGCCGCACGCGCAGGCCCATCCGGGAAACAGGCGCCCTGGCGGCGTCGCGCAGCGGGCTGGCCGAAGCGGCGCGCCGCAATGCCGAGGCACTCCAGGCGATGGGTTTCGCCGCCCAGATGGAAGCGCGCTGGGCGGTGGTCAACGACGCCTATCTCGACGCCCATGCGAAAGCGAGCGACGTCGCGGGTTCGCTCGGCACCGTCTCGCGCACCCTGCGCATTGCGTTACAATCGGCCATGCTGGCGCTCGGCGCCTGCCTGGTCATCGGGCAGGAGGCGAGCGGCGGCATCATGATCGCGAGCTCGATCATGATGAGCCGCGCTTTGGCGCCGGTCGAGCTTGCCATCGGAAACTGGAAGGGCTTCGTCTCGGCGCGGCAAGGCTGGCGCCGGCTCGGCGCACTTCTGGGGAGCGAGCCGAACGCCGTACCGCGTACCAGCTTGCCCGCCCCCCAGGCGACACTTGCGGTCGAGGGCGTCAGCGCGACACCACCGGGCGACGGCCGGCTGGTGGTGCGCGATATGAGCTTCAGCCTCGCCAGGGGAGCCGGTCTTGGCATCATCGGGCCCAGCGCCTCCGGCAAGTCGTCGCTGGCGCGGGTACTCGCCGGTCTCTGGCAGCCGGTACGCGGCACGGTCCGGCTCGACGGCGCCGCCCTCGATCAATGGGCGCCGGAGGAACTCGGCCGGCATGTCGGCTATCTGCCGCAGGATGTGCAGCTCTTCGACGGCACGATCGCCCAGAATATCGCGCGCTTCGAGCCCGGGGCGCCGGCCGACAAGATTCTGAAGGCGGCGCATCTGGCCGGCGTGCATGATCTCATCGTGCATCTGCCGGAAGGTTATGAGACCCGTATCGGCGAAGCGGGGGCAAGGCTCTCGGCCGGCCAGCGCCAGCGCGTGGCGCTCGCCCGGGCGCTCTTTGGCGATCCCTTCCTGGTGATCCTGGACGAACCCAATTCCAATCTCGACACGGAAGGCGAGGCAGCCCTCGGCCGCGCCATAACCAGTGTGCGCGAGCGGGGCGGCATCGCCATTGTTATTGCGCACCGGCCGAGCGCGCTGGCGCCCCTCGACCAGCTTCTGGTGATGGCGGAAGGCCGGCCGCAGATGCTTGGACCGCGCGATCAGGTGCTGGCGCGTCTCGCCCGCCCTAAAGCCGCGCAACCAGAACTGAAGGTGGCCTCATGACCGGAACCGCCCATAGAACCGAGCGTGCCATCAGGCGTTATCTGCTGGCCGGCTTCGCGAGCCTCGGACTTCTTGTTCTCGGCGTCGGCGGTCTCGCCGCCATGACCAATCTCTCGGGCGCCGTCATCGCGCCGGGCCGGCTGGTGGTCGACACCAATGTGAAGAAGGTCCAGCATCCCTCAGGCGGCGTCATCGGCGCCATCCGGGTGCGCGAGGGCGACCCGGTGAAAGCCGGTCAGCTCCTGATCCGTCTCGATGCGACGGTGACCGAGGCGAATCTCGCCATCGTGAGCAAGAGCCTCGATGAATTCGCAGCCCGCCAGGCCCGCCTCGCGGCGGAGCGCGATGGTGCCGAGGCGATCAGCTTTCCGGAAGGTCTGCCGCCGAACCTCATCGCCGGCGAGACCTCGCTATTCAACCTCAGACATGAAGCGCGCGCCGGCAAACGGGCGCAGCTCAAGGAGCGCATCACCCAAATCGGTGATGAAATCTCGGGCCTCGACCAGCAGAAGACGGCAAAGGCGCGGGAGATCGCGTTGATCGCCGATGAACTCGAAGGCATCCGCAAGCTGTGGAAGCAGAAGCTCGTCTCGATCGGGCGGGTGACGCTGCTCGAGCGCGACGCCGCGCGCATCGACGGTGAGCATGGCCGTCTCATCGCCGCCATCGCCCAGGCAAAAGGCCGGGTCGGCGAAACCGAATTGCAGATCCTGCAGATCGACCAGGACTTCCGCAGCGAGGTTGCCGGTGAGCTGCGCGATGTCGAAGCGAAGGTCGCCGAATACAGCGAGCGCAAGATCGCAGCCGAAGACCAGTTGAAGCGCGTCGACATCAAGGCCCCGCAGGACGGCGTCGTCCATCAGCTGGCGGTACATACGGTAGGTGGCGTGGTGCAAGGCGGCGAGGCGCTGATGCTGATCGTGCCGGTGAGCGACGAGCTGACGGTGGAAGCGCGCATCGCGCCGCAGGATATCGATCAGATCGCCGCCGGTCAGAACGCCCTGTTGCGGCTTTCCGCCTTTAACCAGGCGACGACTCCGGAGCTCACCGGCCGTCTGGTCACGGTCGCCGCCGATCTCACGACGGATGAGAAGACCGGGTTGAGCTTCTATTCCGCACGGGTGAGTCTATCCCGCAGCGAGATCGCCAAGCTCAAAGGCCTGGCGCTGGCGCCCGGCATGCCGGCGGAAGTGTTCTTCCCGACGCATGAGCGCACCATCCTCTCCTATCTGGTGAAGCCGTTGAGCGACCAGATGGAACGCGCCTTCAGGGAAGAGTGACGCGCAACGCAAAGGAGTCCTCGCATGGCCAAGATCGATCCCGTCCCCGGCACCCGGCCGCCCGGCAACGACGACAGATTTCGTTTCGATCTCAATATCCTGTTCGGCACCGACAACAACGATACCCTGGTCGGCGGCGCCGGCGACGACCGCATGTCGGGTCGCAAGGGAGATGACACGTTGATCGGGGGCGGCGGCAATGACCGGATCGATGGCGGTGACGGCAGCGACACGCTCTTCGGGCAGGAGGGCGATGATACCTTCACCCCGGGTGCCGGACGCGATTATGTCTATGGCGGCTCTTCGACCGGCGACTCCGGCATCGACACCGTTTCCTACGCCAATTACAGCGGCGGCGTCTCAGTCAGCCTGTTCAATGGCTATGGCTATCAGAAATCGCTAGGCAAGGAAGCCGACCGGGACGATCTCTTTGGCATCGAGAATATCATCGGCTCGGCCTTCGACGACAATCTGGGGGGCGATGACAAGGTCAACCGGATCATGGGCGGTGACGGCAACGACACACTCGATGGCTGGGGAGGCGATGATCATCTTGATGGCGGCGATGGCGACGACACGCTCTTCGGTTCGGGAGGCAATGACACGCTGTTGGGTGGTGCCGGTGACGATGAGCTGCATGGCATAGAGGGGACGGACACTCTCGATGGCGGCGCCGGCGAGGATGATCTCTATGGCGGGTCGGAGGCGGACGTCCTGACCGGCGGCAGCGATGCCGACACGTTCCATTTTGGTGTCACCAACAACAATGGCGCCTGGGGGCGTGACACGATCACCGATTTCACCCACGAGGATACGATCGAGCTGCTCGGCTTCTTCTCAGAGCCGAGCTTCATCGGCCAGCAGGTTTTCGACGGCGTCGGCGGCAGCGGACAGATCCGCTACGAGCACCTGCAGAGCGGCGGCACGCTCATCCAGGTCGATTTCGAAGGCAACGGCACGGTCGACAAGGAGATCTTCCTCAACAATGTCGTGACCCTGACCACCGATGATTTCGCCTATTTCTGAAGAACCTTCCCTTCTCCCGCAAGCGGGAGAAGGGGAAATCCTTAGCGCTCGAGCTTGCCGAGCCTGGCTTCGAGCACGGCGTAGACCGCGGCGCGGGCCGTGTCGCGGTCGACGACGGAGGAATCGAGGCACCATTCGATCCACAGGCCGTCAATGAGCGCGATCACCGTCATGGCCAGCGCCTCGCCGTCGAGCTTGATCTTGCGGGCCTTGGCGATTTCGCTCAGCGCGTCGCCGATCGCCCGGCGATAGGCGTCGTAGGATCTGCGGTGCGAGGCCTTGAGGCGCGGATTGGTGGCGACCTCGCCCCACAGAGCGAGCCAGGCCCGGAGCGATGATTTGGCGAACATCGGCGGCCGGAACATGGTGTCGATGACGGCGGTGAGGCGCTCCTCGGGCCCACCCTCGAAGAATAGGGTCTCGCGCCCGGCCGCGAGCATCGACTGGGTCATCGCCTCATAGACCTCGATCAGGAGGCCCGATATGCCGTCGAAATGATGGTTGATGAGCCCGCGCGAGACATTCGCCTCGCGCGAGATGCGATCCACCGTGAAGGCGGCGATGCCGCCTTCGGCCAGGCAGCGGATCGCCGCGTCGATGAGCATCTGGCGGCGCAGATCGGCATCGACGCGGGCGAAACGCGGCTTGGCTTTGGCGGCAGCGGTTTTTGTCATGCTTTCTGCTTCTTGAAGCCGACCGGGTTGGGATAGCCGTCGGCAAGGATTTCGGGCTCGATGGTGTTGCGGTGCACGGCAACGAAAGGCTCATGGCAGATGAAGATGAAGCCGCCTGACTCCTCCATCAGATCCTCCATGCGGTTATACATCGCCTTGCGTTTGCCCTGATCGCCTTCCGACAAAGCCTTGTTGTAGAGCTCTTCATATTCCGGGCTGTTGAAGGCCGACCAGTTATAGACGCCGATCTGATCGGGCCGGAACCAGACGGTATTCTCCGACGGGTCGATGCCGCCGGCAAAGGCCATCAGCACCATATCCAGATTCTTATAGCCATCGCCCTGGGTCTTGTCGCCCAGCACCCAATAGGCGCCCTCGTCAAAGGGCTGGATATCGACGGTGATGCCGGCCTGGGCCATGGTCGCCTGGATGATCTGACACGCCGTCATGTAGCGCGAGTCGTTGAGGGTGGCGAGATTGACCTTGAGATCACTTGCCCCGGCCTCGGCGAGGAGCGCCTTGGCCTTCTCATAATCCGGCTTGTCGATGATGTTCCTGGCCCGGGTAAAGAGGGTGCCCGGCTGCACCACGCCAGTCGAGCGCGGCACCAGGCCGTCATAAGTGCCGGCGATCACCTGGTCGCCGTCAAAGGCATATTGCAGCGCCTGGCGGACCTTCGGGTCCTTGAGCTTGGGATTGTCTATATTGATGGTGAGCCAGACATATCGCGTCGACTGGGCCTCGATGAGCACCGTCTCGGCGAGCGGCTTTTCCCGCAGCGGCTTGGCCGCCGCCACCGCGACCCGGCAATAATCGAAAGCCTTGGCCTCGTAAGCGAGCTGGGCCGCCTCGTCGTCATCGACGATGCTGATCTCGATCGCCGGGAAATCGGGCTTGGGGCCCGGCCAGTCGGGATTGGCCTTGAGCACGACCTTCTGCTTGGGCTCCCATTTCTCGAGGACATAAGGACCGCATTGCGCGGGTATCTCGGTCGTGTATCTGCCGCCCACCTTCTCGACCGCCGCCTTGCAGACGATATGGCCGCCATAATAGGGGAGCGAGGCGAGCCAGATCGGCTGATACGGCTCCTTAAGATGAATGATGCCGGAGCGCTCGTCCTTGACCTCGACATGGTCGAGCTTCTCGAACTGGTATTTCCACGGCGATTCATTGGCCGGGTTGGCGATGCGCTCGAAGGAGAATTTCACGTCCTCGGGCGTCAGCGCGCCGAAGCCGCCGGTCCATTTGAGGCCGGGAATGAGCGTGAAGGCGATGCTGGTCGGGCTCGTCTGCTCGATCTTCTCGGCAGCCCAGGGCGATATGGTATTGCCCTTGCGCATGTCGGAAAGGCGCACCAGCGAGGTGAGCACGCAGCGATTGGTGATGTCCTCGAGCCCGCCGATCTCGTAGGCCGGGTCGAATTTCTGGATGTCGCCTTCGCCCCTGATGCGCAGAAGATCGCCCTCGGCGGCGAAACTCAGGCGCGGCGAGAGCATGATACCGGAGCCCAGCAGCGCGGAGAGCTGCAGAAAGCCGCGGCGGTCGAAATGTCCTTTGATCTTCATTTTTCTACTCCTCCCTAATTGATTGGATAGTGACAACGCACTTTATGGTCGGCAGTCAGAGATGAAAGCGCCGGGGCCTCGGCGCGGCAGCGCGGCTGCGCCAAGGGGCAACGTGTGTGGAACTCGCAGCCTTTCGGACGCTTGAGGATGCTCGGCACCTCGCCGGTGATGGCGAGATGCTGGCGCCGCTGCCTCGGATCGGGAATAGGCTCTGAGGCGATGAGGGACGCCGTATAGGGATGGCGCGCCTTGGCGAAGATCGTTTGCGTCGGCCCTTCCTCGACGATGCGGCCCATATACATCACGGCGATCCGGTCCGAGACATGGCGGACCACCGCGAGATTATGGGTGACGATGATGTAGGAGAGATCGAGGTCGTCCTTGAGCTTGGTCATCAGATTGAGAATCTCGCCCTGGATCGAGACGTCGAGGCCGGCGGTCGGCTCATCGGCGATGACCAGCGACGGCCGCAAGGCGAGGGCCCGGGCGACACCGGCGCGGCGCGCCTGGCCGCCCGACAATTCATGCGGGTATCGGCTGACGAAGTCGGCCGGCAATCCGACGAGTTTCAGAAGCGCCTGCGCCGCCTCGCGCCGGGAGGTCATGGCGGCGCCATGAATGACGAAGGGCTCGGTGATGGCGGCGCCGATCGACACGCGCGGGCTCAAGGAACCGACCGGATCCTGGAACATCATCGCCGTCTTGCGGCGCAAATGCCGGAAGGCGGAAGGCTCCGTTCCCGCAATGGCGGCACCCTCGAAACGGACGCTGCCCCGGCTTCTCGGCACGAGGCCCAGCAGCGCCCGCGCCAGGGTCGTCTTGCCGGAGCCAGACTCGCCCACTAACCCTAAGGTCTCGCCAGGGACAACGGCCAGCGATATGTCATCGAGGATCATGAGGCGGCGGGAACCCATCCCCAGCATGCCGCCGGGGGCACGGAAGTTCACGCCAAGCCCCTGAGCCTCGATGAGGGGCTGGGTCATAACGCGGAGTCTCGGAGGAAGCCCGCGCGCTCGGAGTCCGAGATCACCGGCAGATAGCTGGTGCGCGCGGTGATGCGGGCCGGATCACAGGCGAGCAATGCGCGCGTATAAGGATGGCGCGGCTTGTGGAAGATGTCGTCGACATCGCCGCCTTCCACCACCTCACCCTGATACATGACATAGACGCGGTCGCAGAGCTCGGCCACGACGCCCAGATGATGGGTGACGATGAGGATCCCGCCGCCATAGTCGCGGCGCAGCTCGCGGAACAGGTGGATGATTTGCGCTTCCATCGTGACGTCGAGCGCCGTTGTCGGCTCATCGGCAATGAGCAGGCTCGGATTGACGAGCAGAGCGGCGGCGATGGCGCAACGCTGGCGCATGCCGCCCGACAGCTCATGCGGATAGGCGCGGGCGCGCAGAGCGGGATCGGGGATGCCGACCCGCGCCAGCATGGCGACGGCGCGGTTGAGTTTCTCCATCGGGCCGCCGGGCATGCGGCACTGGAAGTCGACCAGCTGCTCGCCGATGGTGAGCACCGGATTGAACGACGTCATCGGATCCTGGAACACCATGGCGATCTCATCGCCCCGCAAGGCGGCCTGCGCCCTCCGGTCGGCGCCGGTGATGACTTGGCCCTTGAAGGCGATGTCACCTGAGAGGATGCGCGAGCTCGACGGCAGGAGCCCGGTGATGGCCGAGGCGAGGGTGGATTTGCCGGAGCCCGATTCCCCGACGAGACCGACGGCCTCGCCGAGCCTGACCTCCAGATTGGCCTTGCGCACCGCCTGGACGTGTCCGGCATAGTCGATGGTGAGATCGCGGATGGCGAGCAGAGGTTCGGTCATGGGGTGCGCCTGGTCTTGAGCTTGGGGTCGAGCGCGTCGCGCAGGGCTTCGCCGAGGAAGGTGAAGCCCAAGGTCGCGATCACGAGAGGAATGCCGGCGGCGATGACCAGCGCCGGATTGCTGCGCAGGGACGTGTAGCCCTCATTGAGGATGGTGCCCCAGCTGGGCGTCGGCGGCTTCACGCCGAGGCCCAGATAGGAGAGCGCCGCTTCGAGGGCCACGACGGACGGGATGTCCATGCTCACCAGGATGACGAGCGGCCCCAGCACATTGGGCAGGAGATGGATGCCGACGATGCGCGGCAGGCTCGCGCCCATCGCCTGCTCGGCGAGGATGAATTCGCTGCGCCGAAGCGACAGCGTCTGGGCGCGCACCAGCCGGCCATAGACGGGAATGGAGATGACGGCGATGACGAAGATGAGCGTCGAGGTGCCGGGTCCCAGAATGACGATGACGGTGAGGGCGAAGAGGATGAGGGGAATGGCGTTCAAGGAGTCGAAGAAGAAGATGAGAAGGGCGTCGAGCCAGCGCGGCCCGTAGCCCGCGAGAATGCCGAGGATGAGGCCGATGAAGGCGCCGATACCGATCGAGAAGACGGCGATGCCCATGGCGACGCGGGCACCATGGATGATGCGGGACAGCGTGTCGCGGCCGAGCTGGTCGGTGCCGAGCCAATGCGCCGCCGAGGGGCCTTGCAGCTTGTTGATGATGTCGATCTTGGCCGGGTCATAGGGCGCCACCACATCGGCGAAAATCGCCGCGCCCAGCACGATGATGACGAGCACCAGGCCCAGAAGACCGAAGGGATCGCGCGTGACGCGCTTAAATATCTCAAGCGCCCCGGAAGGCATCTCTGATCCTCGGATCGAGCCGCGCGATCAGGAGATCGGCGGCAATGGTGAGTGTGACATAGATGGCGGTCATGACCAGCACGGCGCCCATGACGACAGGATAGTTGCGCAAGGCCACGGCACTGGTGACGAGCTTGCCGATGCCGGGCCTGGAGAAGATGACCTCGACGAAGACGGCGCTGGAAATGAGCCCGCCGAGGCTGACGGCGAGCAGCGACAAAGTCGGGATGAGCGCGATGCGCAGGCCGTATTTGGTGACGATCTTCCATTCCGGCACGCCGAAAGCGCGCGCCGTGCGGATATGCGGCTCGCTCATGACGTCGAGCATCGACGCGCGCACCAGGCGCGCAAGGTAGCCGACCCAGGTGAAGCCGATGGCGAAGGCGGGCAGAATGAGCGCCTGGACCTGGCTCATGATGTCGCCATCCTCGCCATCGCCGATCGCCGGCAGCCAGTTGAGCTTCACGGCGAAAATGAGCAGCGCATAGATGGCGACGACATAATAGGGCAGCGAAATGGTGCCGACGGAAATGAGGCTCGTCAACCGGTCGACCCAGGTGCCGCGCTTCAGCACCGCGAGGCAGCCGAGCGGAATGGCGAGCAAGGTCGCCCAGCCGAGACCAGCGACGCACAGGATCAGCGTATTGGGCAGCACTTCCCAGATCTCGGCCGCCACCGGGCGGTTCGACATCACATCGATGCCGAGATTGCCGGTGAGCACATTGGCGAAGAAGTTGTAGACCTGGATGATATAAGGCTGGTCGAGGCCCATCTCGCGGGTGAGCCTGTCGATCATTTCCTGGGTGGCGCGCGGGCCCAGCGCGGCGCGCGCCGGATTGCCCGGCACGATGAAGACCGCCGCATACATCGCGAACATGACACCGATGAGGATCAGAAGTCCGAGGCCGATGCGTTTGATGGTGTAAGCGAGCATGGCCTTTCCCGCCGCTTCAACAGTAGTCGCGTTTAATGGTGCGCGTCGCACCCTTGCTGTGGATGACGCGGCCCTTCTCGCGCGCCTCGATCTGCCAGGTCAGATAGAAGTTCTCGTGATCGGCGGTGAGCTCGGTGCGTGATTTCGCTTCCATGTCGGAGGGACCGCTTTTGATCGCCCAAGCATATTCGGTCACGAGCTTCGCCGACAAGGGATCGTCGGGATGAATGAAGAAGGTATCGTTATTCCAGGACGAGGTGAGGATGCCGCGATCGTCGATCGATTGCGCGCCGCCGTCGCTTCTGAGCTTGATGGTCCGCAGCCCTGAGCCCAGATCGTCCTCGACGGTCTTGGATACCGCGCCTGCGGTGACGTCGGTCGTGGGAACCGGCGGGGCGATCTCGGCCGGCTCGAATCTCACCGATGTGTCGCGGGCGCCTGCCGGGCGCACCGGCAGGCGGATGGTCGACAGGCCGGTCCTGATCGTCGCGGTGGCGAGCGTCGGTTGCGGCCACAGGACGAACCAATGCTGGGTGGCGAGCGCCAAGCGGATGCGATGGCCGGCGGGGATTTCGCGGGCGAAATCGTTGAGCTTCAACTTGACCTTGAAGGGTTTGCCGAGCGGGCAATCTTCCGGGAACTCATGGCTGTTGCGGTGGCTCAGATTGAGCACGCCATAGGTCATCATCGCCGAGGTGCCGTCCGGATAGACGTCACACAGCCGCGCGGCGAGATTGACCTTCGGCACGTCGACGGTGAGCTCGAGCTCGATTTCAGGCGCGCCCAGGAGCGTGATCGCTTCAGTGAGCGGCTCGGTGTCGAAACACAAAGCCTGGCCGTCCTCGCGGCGCTGGTCGATGGCGAGATCAGGCGAAGTGCCGCCATAGCCGCCCCAGCGGCCGCAATCGGTGCCGGCGGTGGCGGGCGAACGCACCGACCGTTCGGCGCCGGACTTCGGTTCGCGATCGAGACCGATCGGATTGAGATAACGCGTCTGCCAGTCGATGCGGGGGCTCGGCCAGGCCTCCTCGGCGACCCAGTGGCCCTTATGCGTTTCGTAATAGGGACGAGGGCGTTCCTCCTCGATGACGAAGACGCGATAGAGCGGCTCATCCATGATGCCGGTCGCTTCGCCGGCCAGCCAGTATTTCCACCAGCGCAGCGCTTCCTGGAGATAGCCGATCTGCGGGCCCGGATTGCCGCGGCAGGGAAAGGCATGTGTCCACGGGCCCATGATGGCGCGTTTGGGCGAAGACAGGCCTTCGAGCAGGCGGGCGACGGAATTGGAGTAGCTGTCCTCCCAGCCGCACACCGCCAGCACGGCGCATTCGATCTTCGAGAAATCCTCGCAGACCGAGCCCTGTTTCCAGTAAGCGTCGCGGCGCTGATGCCGGAGCCAGTGCTCCGACCAGGATGTGTTGGCGTCGAGACGTTTCAGCCACATGTCGCGCCAGGCATCGCCGACGATCTGTGGATCGGGCGGCATGGCGTTCTTCACCAGCATGAAGTTCGACCACATCTCATCTTCGGTGATGAGAGCGCCGCCCATGTAATGGACGTCGTCGGCGTAGCGGTCGTCGGTCGAGCACAATGTGATGATCGCCTTCAGCGCCGGCGGGCGGCGGGCGGCGACCTGGAGCGAATTGAAGCCGCCCCAGGAAATGCCGACCATGCCGACATTGCCGTTGCACCAGGGCTCGGCGGCGAGCCGTGCGATGATCTCGCAGGCGTCCTCCTGTTCGCGCGGGAGATATTCATCGGCGAGAAGGCCGTCCGAATCGCCGGCGCCCCGGATATCGACGCGACAAACGGCGACGCCGAAGCCCGCCCAATAGGCCTGGATCTCGACATCGCGGAAGACGGTGCCGTCACGCCGGCGATAGGGCACCATCTCGACGACGAGCGGCACCTTGTCCTTCGTCTTCGGTTTCCACAAAGTGGTCGCGATCCGCGTGCCGTCGGCGAGGGTGATCCACAAAGGATCGACGACCTCCACCGCATAGGGGAATTCTGTTCTTATATCCGCCATGGCGTTTCCTTGTTGAACGAATGTATAACAAGGAATGGCGGAGTTTCAACGGCATATTTTCACTTTTTCGTTGAAGCATGACTTCCGGCGGGGGAGGGCGTCGCGGCCGGCGCCTAACGTGTCGAAAGGACTTGCCCGTCGCGCATGCCGACGATCTCGGCGGCGACATGCGCCTCGAGCCTCGCGACATAGGCATCGGCAATGCCGAGACTGGCGAGGCTCACCACCGTCTGGTGCAGATAGGCCGCGCCAGACCCGATGGAGCCGCAAGCCCGCGCCAGCATATGGGCCTGCTCGGCCAGGGATTTCTCCACGAACATTCGGCTTTCGACGGGCTCGGCCCAGCAGGCGAGTGCGCGTATAGGCCCCTCGGCCGTGTCGAGATCGATCCAGCGCAGGGAATGCCTGTCCTCTTCCCCGTCGACCTCCCGCTTCAGCAGGCACATCAATTGCGCCTGGCGGTCGTCCGGCGCCAGTCGCAAGGCGAGGCCGGTGCAGGTTCCGCCCTTGCGCAACGCCATCATCAGTCCGGGCCGCTCCGGGCTGCCGCGCCAGCGCCTGATCTCCATGCAGAACTCGCGCCGCCAGCCGCGTGCTTCCGCCCGACGGCTCTCCACCGCGGCAAAGGCAGGGCGCCACAGGAGCGAGCCATAGGCGAAGACCCAGAACGGCCCATTTCCTGCGTCGTCCAGAAGCTTCGCGGCGACCGCCTGATAGTCCGCCTCGGCGTAATAGGAGACCCCGGACTCCGGTCCGAGCTTCGGTTCCGGGCGCTCGCACAGGGCCACCAGTTCCGGCGAGAGACTGGTCCCCATGATCAATCCCTGCCGCGCCATCGGCGCGTTTCGTAATACCACATGGCATCCGTGTCGGAGAGCCCGAGCAGATCGAAATGAATCCGATCAGGTGTGATTTCGGGGGCCGCGGGAGGCGGCGGTGCGTCGGTGACCGGCGTGGGGTGCAGGACGGTGGACAATATTGATCTGATGCTCAGCATTGTCGGGGTTCCTTTGCTTGACTAGTATTCCTTGGGGGCAAGGATGCCGTAGCCGCGTGAACTGCGCCGAGGCCGAGCATGAAGTCTTGCCTCCAGAAGCCCGTCGGAAGTCCGTCTCTCCGTGAATTCGTCATGAATTCGGTTTCCGGGCCCAGATGCTACCATGCTGGACGGGTATCGTGACCTGGTCGCTCCAGCTCCTGGGCGGCTTTGCGCTCAAGCGGGACGGCGAGGCCGTTGACCTGCCACGTCGCAAGGACCGCTTCCTGCTCAGCTTCCTCTGTCTCTCCGGGCGCCCGCTTTCGCGTGACAGGCTGGCCGGCCTTCTGTGGGCCGACCGGGCGGAGGAGCAGGCGCGCGGCAGCCTCCGGCAGTCGCTTGCCGCGCTGCGCACGGCTTTCGGCGATGACGCCGATCATGTGCTGGCGGCCGGACGCGACAGCGTGGGCGTGAAGCCCCTCGCCTTGCGCACCGATGTCGAGGCATTCGAACGTGCCGCCGCCGACATCGCCACGCTTGCCGATGCGCCGCGCCTCTATCCCGGCCCGCTGCTGGATGGGTTCGAGGCACCAAGCCCCGATTGTGAGCAATGGATGGGCGCCGAACGCCAGAGGCTCGAGGATCTCGCTGTCTCGGTGGTGGAGCGCCTGGCCGGAATCGAAACCGGCGAGGCGGATACTCAGTCCGCGATCGGACTGGCGCGCCAGCTCCTCGGACGCGATCGGCTATGCGAACCGGCCTACCGCGCGCTGATGCAGCTTCTGGCCCGGGGCAATAAACGCAACGAGGCGCTGAAACTCTATAGTCAATGCGAAGCCGCGCTGGCGGCGGAGCTCGGTGTCAAAGCGGCGCCGGAAACGCAAGCACTCTATCACTGCATTCTCGGTGGAGAGTTGCCGGCAGCCGCACCGGCCGAAAAAGCGGCTGCGACCACAGCCGGCGGCGAGCGGCCGTCCATCGCCATCATGCCCTTCCAGAATATCAGCCGCGAGGCTGATCTCGATGTTTTGTGCGACGGCCTGGCGGAAGACATCACTTCGGGGCTCGGCCGGTTCAAGCTGTTCGCCGTCATCGACCGTTTCTCGGCGGCCCAGGTTGCGAAATCCACCTCCGACGCGCTCGAGATCGGAAAACGCCTCGGGGTAGATCTCGTCGTGCAGGGCAGCTTGCAGCGGCTCTCGGATAATCTGCGGTTGACGGTCAGGCTGGTCGACACGGCAACGCGCCTGCAGAAGTGGAGTGGTCAGTTCAGTGTCAAGGCCGATGAGATTCTGTCGGCGCCGGACAAGATCATGGCCGCTGTCCTGCCCAGCATCAATTCGCAGGTGGAAAGCACCTTGCTCGAGCGCAGCCGCCGCAAGCCGACGCTCGCGGCCTATGAGCATCTCCTCGTGGGCATCAGGCATTTGCGGGGCTACGAGCCGGACGACAACCGGCTGGCGATCGAGCATTTCGACAGGGCGCTCGCCGCGGATCCGGGCTTCGCGCTCGCCATGGCCTATCGCGGTTTCGCCGATATCGTCTATCACGGCTATGACGCGACCCCGCGCGCCATTCTCGATGCGTCTCTGGCGCTCATTCGCCGGGCATCCGTACTCGATCCCGAGGAGCCGCGCATCTGGTGGCTGATGGGAACAGCTCTCTCGTACACCGGAGATCTGGACGCCGAAGAGCAGTGCTATCGCCAGTCGGTCGAGCTCAATCCGAGCGATGCGAATGCGATCGCGGCTCTCGGGCTGGTTCTGGTGGCGCGTGGCGCGCACGAAGCCGGGCTCACGATGTTCAAAGAAGCCTTCCGGCTCAATCCCTATCACCCGGAATGGTATTGGGTCGATCTCGGCGGTGCTCTCTATGTCTGCGGCAGATATGAAGAAGCGCTTGCCGCCTTCGCCCATCGGCGCAATCCCCATATCTGGGTACTGAGCCGGATGGCTGCCTGTTATGCGCAACTCGGCCGTATGGCTGAGGCGAGGGTCGTGGTGGAGAAGATCATGCAGATGAAGCCTGACTTCCGCCTGTCGCAGCAGCGGTCAGGCAGCTGGGGATCGGGCGATACGGAGCATTTCCAGGCCGGCATGATCAAGGCTGGCTTGCCGGAATGAATCTATAAGAAGCTGTCCATGCCGGCATGGCGCAAATCGCGCTCGGCCATGTCGAGGATCTGCGACATCGCCCTGACCGCATCCTCAGGCTGGCGCATGCGCACGGCCTCCACCACAGCGAGATGCAGCGCCAGGGCTTCCGGCGGGTTGGAGCCGACCGTCTCGGTCGTGTCGAACAGCGAGCTCATGGCGCTGCGCACGACGCCGGCGAGCTGGATGAAGATGATATTGTGGCTCGCGACCAGAAGCGCGGTATGGAAATCGATATCGGCCTCGATGAAGGCGGCGCGCTCGGTGTGGTCATGCTTCGCCATGCGCTGCCAGGCCTCGTGGATGCGGGCGAGATCGGCGGGCGTGGCGCGCAAGGCGGCGAGCCGCGCCGCCGCCGGCTCGATGGTGCGGCGGGCCTCGACCAGCGAGGTGGTGATGCCGTGGCTGTCGCCATTGGCGGCGAGCCAGGCGGCGATATCGGGATCGAGAATGCTCCATTGGGTGCGTGGCGTGACGCTGGTGCCGGCGCGCGGCTTCGAAACCAGCATGCCCTTCGACACCAGGACCCGGCTCGCCTCGCGGATGACCGTGCGGCTGACACCGAATTCGGTGCAGAGCTCGGCCTCCTTGGGGATCGTCGTGCCCACCGCCCAGTGACCGGTGATGACGCGCTGCGCCAGTGCTTCGACAATGTCTTTGTGGACGCGGGGTTTGCGGATTCGAATGGGTACCGTCATCATGTAGAAACTAATATATCATATTTATTACCTTTCAAGATCATAATTTTATGATTGACAAGTCTGATCAGAATCCGGAGTAATCCCGCTTACGGTCCGCCCAAGGAAGGCGCCGAATTGATGGGAGTGAGCAAATGGGTTTCGTAAAGAAGATCGCCGCGGTCGGCCTGACCGCGGTCGCCGCGATCGCTTTCACCGCCGCGGCCTATGCCGCCGACGTGAAAATCGGCTTCGTCGTGAAACAGCCGGAAGAGCCGTGGTTCCAGGATGAATGGAAATTCGCCGAGCAGGCGGCCAAGGAGAAGGGCTTCGATCTGGTCAAGATCGGCGCCGAGGACGGCGAGAAGGTACAGTCGGCCATCGACAATCTGGGCGCGCAAGGTGCTCAGGGCTTCATCATCTGCACGCCCGACGTGAAGCTCGGCCCCGGCA
The DNA here is from genome assembly GCA_005502925.1 of Rhizobiales bacterium Y(2018). Classification (GTDB taxonomy): domain Bacteria; phylum Pseudomonadota; class Alphaproteobacteria; order Rhizobiales; family Aestuariivirgaceae; genus Taklimakanibacter. The sequence continues at coordinate 140,908 of SCPD01000014.1, forward strand.
TCGTCGCCAAGGCGGCCGCCAACAATCTCAAGCTGATGACGGTCGACGACCGGCTGCTGGGCGCCGACGGCAATCCGATCGAGGACGTGCCGCATATGGGCATCTCGGCGACCAAGATCGGCGAAGCGGTCGGCCAGGCCATCGTCGATGAGGCGAAGAAGCGCGGCTGGGACCTGAAGACGGTCGGCGCCATCCGCATCTCCTATGACCAGTTGCCGACGGCGGTCGATCGCGTCGAAGGCGCCATCTCGGTGCTCAAGGCCAATGGTTTCCCGGCCGAGAACATCTTCGATGCGCCGCAGGCGAAGACCGACACCGAAGCGGCGCTCAATGCCGCGACGACGGTGCTCAACAAACATGCCGACATCAAGAACTGGGTGGCCTTCGGCCTCAATGACGAAGCCGCGCTCGGCGCCGTGCGTGCCTCTGAAAGTGTGGGCATTGCGGCCGCCAATGTGATCGCGGTCGGCATCGGTGGTGCGGAATCGGCGATCAACGAGTTCAAGAAGCCGGAGGCAACCGGTTTCGTCGGCACGGTGATCATCTCGCCGAAGCGCCACGGCTACGAGACGGCGCTCAACATGTATGACTGGATCGCCAACAGCAAGGAGCCGGAAAAGCTCATCCTGACGGCGGGCCAGCTGGCGCAGCGCGACAATTATCAGGCGGTGCGCAAGGAACTCGGCCTCGAATAGAGGCACTTCCTCACTTCGTCATGGCCGCCTCAAGGGCGGCCATGACGGGTTGTGAGATGCAGAGACATGCAGGCATTCCTCGAATTCCGCGATATCTCCAAGGCCTATCCGGGTGTGAAGGCGCTGCAGAGCGTGTCCTTCGCGGTGCCCAAAGGCTCGGTGCATGGGCTGATCGGCGAGAATGGCGCCGGCAAATCGACCCTCATCCGCATCCTGAGCGGTGACGCCGCCGCCAATACGGGCGAGATCCGCATCGGCGGCGAGGTCCAGCATTACGCCTCGACGCGCGATGCCTATCATGCCGGCGTCGCCGTGGTGCATCAGGAATTGCAGCTCGTTCCCGAGCTGACAGTAGCCGAGAACTTACGGCTCGGCCGGTTTCCGGCTTCGGGCGGCGTCATCAATTTCCGCCACATGTTCGACGATGTCGGCGCCAAACTGCGCGACATCGGCATCGAGACGGATCCGCGCGAGAAGGTGGCGCGGCTGTCGATCGGCGAAAGGCAGATGATCGAGATCGCCAAGGCGGTGATGATCGATGCAAGGGTGATCGCGCTCGACGAGCCGACCTCATCACTGTCTTCGCGCGAAAGCGAAATCCTGTTCAAGCTGATCGAGCGGCTCAAGGCCGAGGGCAAGATCATTCTCTATATCTCGCACCGGCTCGACGAGATCTTCCGGCTGTGCGACGGCTGCACGGTGCTGCGCGACGGCAAGCTCGCGGCGCATCACGAAAGCCTGAAAGAGGTCAGCCGCGACCAACTCGTCGCCGAAATGGTCGGGCGTGAGATCGCCGACATATGGGGCTGGCGGCCGCGTGATCTGGGTGAGCCGCGCCTCGTGGTCGATCATCTCGCCGGCGAGAGGCTGAAGCATCCGGCGAGCTTCGCGGCGCGGAGCGGCGAGATCGTGGGCTTCTTCGGCCTGGTCGGCGCCGGGCGCAGCGAGCTGATGCGCCTCATCTATGGCGCCGATCCGGCACGCCAAGGCAAGGTCAGCATCGATGGCGAGGAGACGCCGCTCGGCGATCCGCGTAAATCGATCCGCAACGGCATCGTGCTGTGTCCCGAGGACCGCAAATTCGACGGCATCGTCCAGGGCCGTTCGGTGGCCGAGAACATCACAATTTCGTCCAGCCGGCATTATTCGCCGGGCGGCCTTCTCAATTTCCGCAAGGAAGCCGAGACGGCGGAGAATTTCATCAAGAGCATGCGCATCCGCACGCCGTCGCGGCGGCAGGACATCGTCAATCTGTCGGGCGGCAATCAGCAGAAGGTCATCCTGGCGCGCTGGCTGTCGGAGCCTGATGTGAAGGTGCTGATCGTCGATGAGCCGACACGCGGCATCGATGTCGGCGCCAAGGCTGAGATCTACGAGACCTTATACCAGCTGGCGGAGAAGGGCCTCGCCATCGTCGTCGTCTCCAGCGAGCTGCCGGAAGTGATGGGCATATCCGACCGCGTGATCGTGATGTGCGAGGGCCATATCCGCGCCGAATTCACCCGGGCCGATTTCAGCGAGCGCAAGCTTCTGGCGGCCGCTCTTCCCGACCGCAAGGTCGAGCCTGCCGCGAGAGTCGTTCAATGACCCAAAGCCTGAAGCGCATCCTCCTCGGCGACTGGGGGCTCGTCGTCCTCTTTATCGTGGCCATGCTCGTCGTGTCGCTGCTGGTGCCCAATTTCATGACCCAGCGCAACATGCTGGGATTGCTGCAGTCGGTGGTGACCATCGGCATCGTCGCCTGCACCATGATGTTCTGCCTGGCGTCGCGCGACTTCGATCTCTCGGTCGGTTCGATCGTCGCGTTCACCGGCATGGTGGCGGTGATGGCGTCGAACGCCACCGGCTCGATCCTGCTCGGCCTCCTCGCCGCGCTTGCCTGCGGCACTTTCGTCGGCTTTCTCAACGGCACCGTCATCGCCAAGCTCAAGATCAACGCCCTCATCACCACGCTCGCCACCATGCAGATCGTGCGCGGCCTGGCACTGATCTCGTCCGATGGCCGCGCCGTCGGCATCAACGACCCGGGCTTCTATCAGCTGGCGCTCAGCCGGTTCCTCGGCGTTCCGACGCCGATCTGGGTGATGGCGGTCGCCTTCGCCATATTCGGCTTCCTGCTCAACCGCACCGTATTCGGCCGCAACACGCTCGCGATCGGGGGCAATCCGGAAGCGTCGCGTCTTGCCGGCGTCAATGTCGACTGGATGCGCATCTGGATCTTCACCCTCCAGGGGCTCGTCTGCGCCGTCGCCGGCATCCTGCTCGCCTCTCGCATCACCTCGGGCCAGCCCAATGCCGCGATCGGGCTCGAGCTCGCGGTGATCTCAGCCTGTGTGCTGGGCGGTGTGTCGCTTGCCGGCGGGCGCGCCGCGATGACCGGCGTCATCGTCGGCGTGCTCATCATCGGGGTGGCCGAGAATGTGATGAACCTGCTCAATATCCAGGCCTTCTACCAATATGTGGTCAGGGGCGTGATCCTGCTCATCGCGGTGCTGCTCGACAATCTGCGCTCGCGCGCGCTGGGACGGCGGGGTTAGCGGATGACAAATTTGGGCCAATCCCTAACCCTCACCCTGAGGTGCCCGGCGCAGCCGGGCCTCGAAGGGTGGCCGCCGGAAAGGCCTCTGTACCTGGATCATGCTTCGAGGCTCGCTGCGCTCGCACCTCAGCATGAGGGTATTTTTATGGATCGTATCTCAGAATGAAAATTACCGCGATCGAAACGCATGTCGTCAATGCGGAGCTGCGCAACTGGATCTTCGTGCGGGTGCTCACCGACGAGCCCGGCCTCTATGGCTGGGGCGAGGCGACGCTCGAATGGAAGACACGCGCGGTCGTCGGCGCGGTCGAGGATCTGGCGCCGATCGTGGTCGGGCTCGATCCGCGCGATATCGAGCAGGCGGTCCGGGCGATGAAGAAGCAGGGCTTCTGGCAGCCGCTCGGCGTCATCGGCACGACGGCGCTGTCGGGCATCGAGATGGCGCTGTGGGACATTTTCGGCAAATCGGTCGGGCTTCCGGTCTGGCGGCTGCTGGGCGGCAAGGTGCGCGACCGGGTGCCGGTCTATACCCATCTGGGCCTTGGCGAGAAGGATGCCGTCTATCATTCGATGGACGCGTCCTCGCTGGTCGAGCGCGGCCTCAAGGTGAAGGAAGAGGGCTATCGGGCGATGAAGCTCGTGAATGTGCCCTATACACATTATACTGCGACACCTGCGGCCATCGACGGTTTCGTCGACGGCATGCGGCGTTTGCGTGAGGCGGTGGGCGACGAGATCGAGCTGATGGTCGATTTCCATGGCCGCTGCGCCTCGGCGGGGGCGGCGCTGGCCTATTTGAGGGCGCTCGAGCCCTTCCGGGTGATGTTCGCGGAGGAGCCGCTGCCGCCCGGCGATATCGGCTCCTTCAAGGCGATCGCGGAAGCCTCCCCCGTGCCGATCGCCGCCGGCGAGCGCCTGACCTCGGCCCAGGAATTCGCGCCTTATTTCGACGCGCGTGTGCTCACCGTGGCGCAGCCCGATCTCTGCCATTGCGGCGGCTTCAGCGAGGCACGCCGCATCGCGGCGCTGGCGGAAGTGGCGGGCGCCGGCATCGCGCCGCATAATCCTCTGGGGCCAATCGCCGGTGTGGCGGCGCTCCATTTCGATATCGCGACGCCCAATTTCATCATCCAGGAAGAAATGACGGGTGCGGTGCCCTGGTATTTCGAGGTGGTGCAGGGGCCAATCATACGCGTCGACAGCGCCTGGCAAATTCCAGATGCGCCGGGCCTCGGTGTCGAAGTCGATCTCAAGGTGGCCGCCAGGCATCCCTATAAGCAGGAACCTTTCCCGACACGGGAAGCGAAGATGCCCGACGGCACGATCGTCGATTGGTGAGGATAGAGAATGGTCGCTCGGCTTCAGGACAAAATCGCGCTCATCACCGGGGCGGCGCGCGGAATCGGCGCGGCGATCGCCGAGGCTTTCGCGGAGGAGGGCGCCAGGCTGGCGCTGATCGATCGCGATGCGGCGACGCTGGCGAAGACTGCCGCTAAGATCGGCGGCGATGTGCTTGCCTGCAGGGCCGACGTGGCGAAGCGCGAGGAAGCCGATGCGGCGGTCGCCCGGGCCATCGAACATTTCGGGAAGGTGGACATCCTCATCAACAATGCCGGCATCAATGTCTATGACGATCCTTTGAAGCTGTCGCAGGAGGATTGGCAACGCTGCATGGCGGTCAATCTCGAAGGTCCGTGGAATTTCATCCGGGCGGTGTTGCCGTCGATGCTGGCGCAGAAGCGGGGTGCGATCGTCAATATCGCCTCGACCCATGCCTTTTCGATCATTCCCGGCTATTTCCCTTATCCGGTCGCCAAGCATGGCGTCGTGGGCCTCACCCGCTCGCTCGCCATCGACTATGCCCCCGAGGGCATCCGCATCAACGCCATCGCGCCCGGCTATATCGACACCGATATCGTCAAGGACTGGTTCGCCACTTTCGCGGATCCGCAAGCGGCACGCAAAAAGGTGGAAGACATCATTCCGCTGCGTCGTATCGGCCGGCCGAGGGAAGTGGCGATGGCCGCCGTCTATCTCGCCAGCGATGAGGCGGGCTTCAGCACCGGCTCGGTGCTCACCATGGATGGCGGCCGCTCGGTCGTCTATCACGATTAATTCCAGCCGCCTTGCGATATAGGCTGCAAGTGGCTATTCGACTCCCGTTCTTGTTCCGGGAGATCGAATTTCATGCCGCAGGATTTCGTCGAAAGCCTTCATGCCGATTATGGCCAGCGCTTCAGCGTGGATGAGGTGCTGTATGAAACGCGCACGGCGCACCAGCATCTGGTGATTTTCCGCAATAAGCGCATGGGCCGGGTGCTGGCACTCGACGGCGCGGTGCAGACGACCGAGGCCGACGAATTCATCTATCACGAGATGCTGGCGCATGTGCCGATTTTCGCCCATGGCGCAGTGCGCAAGGTGCTGATCGTCGGTGTCGGCGACGGCGGCATCGTGCGCGAAGTCACGCGCCACAAGACCATCGAGGAGATCGTCGCCGTCGAGATCGACCAGGCAGTCATCGACATGTGCCTCGAATATCTGCCGAACCACTCGGCGGGCTCACTGGACGATCCGCGCCTCAAGCTCGTGATCGCCGACGGGCTGGACTATTTGCGCGATACAGCTGAGAAATTCGATGTGATCCTGTCGGATTCGACTGATCCGATCGGTCCCGCCGCTAGCCTGTTCAGCAATGATTTCTATCGCCTGAGCAGCCAGCGGCTGACGGAACGCGGCATCCTTGCGACACAGAATGGCGTGCCGTTCCTGCAGCCCGACGAGTTGCGCCAGACGGCGAAGAACCTGGCGCAGTCCTTCCCCGACCATCATTTCTTCCATGCCGCGGTGCCAACCTATATCGGCGGCAGCATGAGCTTCGGCTGGGGCGCGATGGACCCGAAAGCGCGCCATGTGCCGGTCGAGACCTTGCGCCAGCGCTTCGCCGCGAGCGATCTCAAGACGCGCTACTACAATCCCGAGATCCATCAGGCGTCATTCGCGCTGCCGCAATATATGCTCGACCTGATGGCGTAATTTATCCGGCGCAGAGATCCTATAAGTACCCTCACCCTGAGGTGCCCGGCGAAGCCGGGCCTCGAAGGGTATGCTGCCGTGCTCTCGCTCTATCCTGATGGATGCTTCGAGGCTCGCTTCGCTCGCACCTCAGCATGAGGGGTGGAGAGAGAGTCCGCGCGTGGAGTTTACGGAAACCGCAGCCAAGTCGCGAAGAATATCTCGAGGCTGTCGTCATTGCCGATGACATGGTCTTCGGTGACGGCATTCTTGTAGTCGACATAGGCGGCACCGGTGCCGAGAGTCAGCTGGCTGACGGGATCCCAATAGAGACCGCCGCCGAATCCCATCGCTTCGCCGGCGACTTCATAGTCTTCAATGCCGGCGCCGAGCTCGAGGCGCGTCTGTTCGGTGAGCTGGGCGAGGAAGCCGATGGAGCCGGCCCAGAACTCGTCATCCGCCGTCAGCGGGCTCAGATTGTTGTAGAAGCTCGATGTGCCTTCGCCCAGAACCGCGCCGGCGGTGATGAGGACACCTTCGGCGATGTCCAGTGTGGCGCCGCCGCCCAAGGCCCAGTCATCGGACCCGTGATCGTCGGATTGATAGTAGCCGACGACCTGACCGGTGAAGGGCTTGTTCGTGTACATGAGATAGGTCTGGAGCGAGGGAATATCGCTCTTGTCGACCGTCTCGCCTTCCGCATCGGTGATGTCGTCCGGATCCTCGAGCGAGATGGCGGCCGAGACTGTCCCCTCGGAATAGGTCAGGCGCATCTGCTCGCTGTAAGGATTCGACATGCCGAAGGAGCTCGTCGGGCCTGAGGCGCCATTCCAGTCCCAGCCCACCTGCAAGGCGGAGGTGCTGTCATTGTTGCCGGCCATGAATTCCCAGTTGGGCGCAAATTTCCACCAGCCATAGGCGTAATTGATGCCGACATCCTCGGCATAATCGGTGAGATTGCCGCCGCCCGAGGCCTGCAGGCGCAGATAGCCGCCCACTTCGCCGACCGCCGTCTCGGTCTTGCCGGTGATGACGATGCGGCCGCGCGTCGTGACGTCGAGATTACCGCCGTCCTCCCAGTCCGTATAAAACAGAGCGGCGCGGATTTCGCCGGAGACCGAAACCTCGGCGGCGGGTGCGGCGTCGGCGGCCGGCAACACCGAAAGCGTGAAGCCCTGGTCGGCTCTCACCCGGTCGGCGGCGCGGCGCGGCACCAGGCTTTCGGAATGTCCCTGACCGTCGCGGATCGACAGGAGGCTGTAGCCTGACGCCGACTCGGCCTGCGGTTGCCTCTCGAGGTCCCACACGCGCGTCTGCAAGGCGGCGATCTCGCTCTTCAAATTGCTCAGATCATCTGCCGCGGCGCCAACGGCCATGGCGGCCAAGGCAACCCCGCTCAGAAGCACGTGCTTCCCGAGTTCAGTCACGGTTTCCCCTCCCCAACAGAGATCAAGCACTGCGTTGCGAATTTGATTTGGAATGCCGTCTTCCCCCAAACATGAATCGGGGTCGGACTTATGTTGAACTATCGTTCAACAAGGTGCAACAGATTTTTTGACGAAAGGGGAGGACGATGTACGTAGCTCACTGGCTGGAAACATCTTCTGATTGTGATCTCTCCTCCGGAGTGCGATCCGTATTGCTTTCACATGTCAGTCCGATGTCCTTCAGGTGGTAAGCGTTCAGCCGATGAAGCTGGGCGAGGTGAGGAGTTTCGTCGCTCGCGTGTGGGCGGGCAAACAATGCCCGCAGCAATCGCCGCACCTGGGGGAAGATGGCGGCGATTGCCGGGGCGTCTGCCGGCTCCTTCCGGTCATCGTCACCGGAAGGAGCGTCGCAGGAACAGGTCATAGATAGAAATACGGATCGAGCACGCGGACTTCAGTGATGCGGTCGACCGGCAGGCCATTGAGCTCGGCGACCTTGCGAATGGCTTCCGGCGTCGGCCCATCATAGACGCAGAAGGTCTTCTTCTTGTCCTGGGTGACATAGGAATGAACCCAGGTGACGCCTTGCTCGGCATTGCGGCCGACCACCTTCAGCGTGCCTTGGGCGCCTTTGGCGTCCATCGGGATTTCGAGGCCGTTGGGAAAGGTCCGTTCGATGACATAGCGGGGCATGGGGAAACTCCTTGTGGGTGGACGGCCAAACCCTAACCGTGCCGCTTAAGCTCCACATCGGGAGGTCTCCCTATTTTGGCGCCGCCATCTCCCTATTTTGGATGACGAGGCCCTGGGCCAGGGCGGCCGCCGCGGCCTCGGCGCGCGACCGCACCTGCAGCTTTGCCAGGATCGACGAGACGTGATGATCGACGGTCTTGGACGAGATATGGAGCCTGGTTCCGATCAGGGCGTTGCTCAGGCCGCCCGCCAGGCAGTCGAGAATGGCGATCTCGCGGACCGTCAGGCCGTGCGGATTGCGCATCGTGGTGGCGCGTGGTCCACGCGGGATGCGCCGTGTCCCCTGATCGCGCATGCGCTGGCGCAGCATCTGGGCGGCGGGCGCGGCGCCGAGCCGGTCGAATATTTCGAGCGCCCGCAATTTCGCCGGGGTGTCGCCATCGGCCAAGGCACGCGCCTCCTCATAGGGACAGTTGAGATCCCGCCACGCCGCGGCGGCGCCCTGCCAGTCGCCATCGATCTGCAGGGCAAATGGCTTGGCGCACCAGCGCGGCGGCCGGATATCTTCCCCGGCGCGCCGGCGCCAGAAGGTGAATTCACCGACATGCCAGGGATGACGGTGATTGAAAGCGATCTCATAGGCCGCCGTCGCCTCGGCGGCGACACGTTCCTTGTCGCCTTCGAACCACGCGGCCTCGGCGCGTGCCGCATGGACGGGCGCCAGGCGCTGCAGCGTATTGGTCTGACGCGCCAGGTCGAGCGCCTCATCGAGCACGACAGCGGCGCCCGGATCGCCACGACGCGCCCTGAGGCGGCCCAATGCCACCAAAGCCATGACCTGGCTGACGAGCGAGAAATTCGGGCAGTTGACGACAGCGGTCGCATGATTGCCGGCATCGCTCCAGCGGCCCTGATAAAGAAGAATCAAAGCGAGCCAGGCGGACATGTAATTGTTGGAGTGATCGAGATCGCAGTCCTCGGCATAGGCGATGCCTTCCCTGAGCAGTGCTTCGGCCTTGTCGAATTCGTAGCGCTCGCCATAGGAGGAGCCCATATTCAGAAAGGCCAATCCGACGACATCGTCCATGCCGCCGGCGCGGGCGAGGTCGAGGCAGCGGTTGAAATGCGGCAACCCCTTGTCGTCGCCGCTCACCAGCAGCGCAGCACCCACCACCAGCTCGGCCGCGGCCAATGTCGTCTTGTCGTCGAAGCGCGTCGCCAGCTCGATCGCCCGCTTGCCCCAATGCACCGCCGGCGCCGTGTCGCGATCGAGCATGCGCAGATGCGCCTGCATGCGGCAGGCGGCGGCCAGTTCGCGGGTCGGCGGCAGCGCCTCGAGAAGAGCGATCGCCCTTTGGCTCGCTTCTTCAGCGGCGGCATTCTGCCCGCTGCGCACCAGCGGCCAGGCGAGATTGGAAAGGGCAGCACCTTCCTGCAAAGAGCTGCCGGCTTCGTGCCACAGGGCCACGGCCTCACGCCGCGCGATGATCGCTTCGGCGAGATTATCGACGATCGCACATTGCTCGGCATAAAGGTCGAGCAGCCTGGCGCGCTCGGCGGCAGGCTGCGCCCCCGCGAAAGCCAGGGTGCGTTTATATTGCGTAGCGGCGGCGCGATGGGCGCCGGCCGAAGCGGCCGCCTTGGCCGCCGCCGGTCCGTAATCGAGAACAGAAGCAGTGTCCCCGGCGCCTTCGGCGAGATGCGCCAATTGCGCCAGATCGCCGCGCTCGATGCCTGACGCACGGATCGCGGTGAGAACCCGTCGGCTCAGATCGCGGAAACGTCCGGGCGGGAGTGTGGCGAGTATCGCGTCGCGCACCAACTCATGGCGGAAGATGATCTCCTCGCCCGCCATTTCGAGAATCCCGGCGCGCATGGCGTTGTCGATCGTTTCGGCATCGGCGCCACATATCGCTTCGAGCTTTGCCGCGCGCAGGCGGCTGCCGAATATCGCGGCTGTTTCGAGGACATTCCGGACCGCGGGAGAAAGCCGCGCCAGGCGCGCCTGCACGGAGTCGTTCACCGAACTTGGAATACCACCTCCATTCGAGGACAGGATCTCTGTGACGAAGAAGGGATTGCCCGCCGTCTGCCGGTGAAGAGCATCGGCGTCGAGCGCACGCTCACCGATCAGATTGCGCACTGCGGCGAGCGTCAGGCGCGGCAGCGTGAGGCGTAAGGTGGCGTGCGAGGAGGCGAGGTCGCCGAGCAGCAGGCGCAGGGGATGCCGCGCGCCAACCTCGTCCTGACGATAGCTGAGGATGAGCAAGGCGCGGGTCTGGGCGAAGCGGCGGCCGAGATATTTGAGAAGATCGAGCGTCGCCTCGTCGGCCCAATGAATGTCCTCGATGACGAGGAGGGTGGGGCGGGCCGGATCGCGCAGGAGGTCCAGCATGGTGGCGAAAAGCTGGGCGCGGGGCGCATCGCTTTCGAGCTGCGCGAGAAGGCGGCCGCCGAGGCTGCGCGCAATGTCGTGCAGCGGGACGAGAGGTGTCGGCGTGAAGAGCGAGTCGCAATAGCCGGCGAGCAGGCGCGCCGATTTGCCGTTCTGCGCGATGAAGTGGCCGATGAGCGAGGTCTTGCCGATCCCGGCCTCACCGCTGATCAGCGCGATGCGCCCCATGCCGGCCGCCGCCTCGTCCAAAGCGGCGGTGAGCAGGTGCAGATCATGGTCGCGTTCGAGAAGCAGCATGGTAGGGGCACGTCTTCGTTGCGGGGGCTTCAAATACCCGCGGGATACGGCCGGAAAAAGTGGAGTATTTCACAAATCGGGTCGAAAAGCCGAGATTTTCGAGAGGGTTCCCTGTGAGCCAAGGTTCCGTTCGGACTATGCAATATCTGGTTGATTGAGCCATAGACAGGGGTGTCGCATTAGACCGGCGGGCGACGGGGTGAACGGGGAATAGAATGGGTGTGGCCGAATGGTTTTTCCTGCAGGGAATGAAGGAAGCGGGACCTTTCACGCGCGACCAGATCAAGTCGCTTTTCTCGTCCGGGACAATTACTGAGGAGACCCCCCTATGGCGCCCCGGCTATTCCGACTGGCGTCCTTTGTCCGCTTTCTCGGAATTCGAGATCGAGCCGCCGCGCCCCAGCTATGTCGACAACCAGCGGCGGAGGGGGCGGCTGCAGGCGGCGCCGAGGCAAAGAGAGTTGCCGACGCAACACACCGCGGTCGCGCGTGAGGCGCCCGCATTGGTCCATTCGCGGCAGTGGATTGATGTAAACCCACATCCCTGGCGGAGATATTTCGCGCGTTACCTGGACAATATTCTCTGGAGCATGATGATCATGTTCCTCCTCAGCGTTGGGCTTGCTTATCTCAGTGAGCCGATATTCCTGCAGTTCTTCAGTCTTCTCGAAGGCCCTGGCGGCCAAGTGATCAGTCTTGTCATCGCGACCATCCTCGCGGTGATCCCGAACGCCATTCTGATCGGCCTGACCGGCGGAAATCTCGGCAAGTGGCTGTTCGGCATCTGCGTGCTGGATGAAGCAGACCGGCCCATCGGCGTCATCCGATCGTTCAAGCGGGAGGGCAGAGTCTTGCTCTTCGGCTTGGCCTTCGGCATTCCGTTCTTGTCCTTGATTTCGATGATCATCTCCTATCAGAAGCTGAAGCAGGATCGGTCAACCAGCTGGGACGAGGCGTTGGCGGTGAAGGTCGTCCACCGCAAGGCCGGCGTCGCGCAATATATCGGCTCCACGATAGGCATCATTCTGATCCTCGGTCTCTTTGGGCTGATCGCTTGGCTCAACCGATTGTCACTCGCTTAGAGCCATTCCCGTTTTGATCGAATCGTTCCGATTCGATCAAACGGGTAAAAGGGCTCGAAATACATACAAACTGGAGCGCTTCCTCATCGCCAAAGTCGAGCAACTTTGGCGGGAAGCGCTCTAGCGCACTATTCGAAGTGTTGCCGAAAGGAAAGCCCGGGGACCAGATCTCTCCGTGATTCAAGCGCCTCGATTTCTTTCCATTCTTCGCCGTTGAACACGTTGATAGATGATTTCAACTGTTCTCTCATGCACTTCGGGCATCCCTGCAATTCATGCGTAATGACAGCGCGTTTGTCTTGCTTGGCGAAAGTCCGCTCCGGCGGCTTCCACCTGAGAACTTCGGCAACCTCGGCAACGTCACCGTTGTTGAACTGATCGATCATTGCCTCGGCTTCTTCGCGCGTCAATTCTTCTGTCTTCCTGCTCTTGAGCTTGCGCAAATACGCACCGCAATCCGTGCATCGCGGCATTCGGGCAGCAAGGGCAAAGGCTGAGAAGCCGCCTGCCATAAAGCCGATAAATTCGAGCCCGGCCAGCCAATAGCCCATTGCGCCAACCTGCCCAATATCCCGCGCGCCTCGACCGATCCTCAAGTGTGATGACGTAAGAACCAGATCCATATAGTCCCAAAAGCCGATGAGGTCGCGCGCGCGTCTTCCGTCATCGAGAACGAGCGTGTAGTAGTCGAGGTAATAGTAGAGAACCATTGTTGCAGCGCTTACTCCAACCATCATGAAGGCGTCGATTTTCGTCAGCCCGTGATTGAGCAGCCGTGCAGCCAATATGCCGCCGCCGGCGGCCGCCATGCCTGCCAGAATGGCGCCAGCCGGAATAATGAACCAGAATGTCAGGCCAAAGAAATCAAAGCCGGTGAGCTTTGCCAGAATGACATTGCCGACAGCAACGATGGTGCTGGTGATCAGCATCGCGGCAAGCACGAGAACGTGTTTCATTTTTGTGTCCCAGCTATACGGGAAATACGCTTGTGAGTATCTGTGCCGAACTCCAACCAGCAGGCCGCCGCAACGCCGCCCAGGCAGAAGCCGGCGATGTGTGTGTAATACGCCACACCTGAAGCAGCTTCTCCCGACCAAATCGCCAAAATGATCTGTCCGCAAAACCAGATGGTCGCGAACAGCCATGTGGGTATAAAGGGCCATTTGAAGAAGACGAGAAGTCGGATGCGAACCTGTGGGAATAGGAGCGCGTAGCCACCGAGCAGAAAGGCGATCGCGCCCGAGTTGCCGATGATGGGGAGGGAGATGCAGGGTCGGCGAGCCATGAACCAAGAAAACTCAGCGCTCCCAAGCCTATGAATGCCGCAGCAAAGCTCAATCTTCCCAAGGCGCCTTCAACAGCGCGGCCGAATGAAACTAGAAAGATCAGGTTGCCCAGGAGATGGAAAGCATCGAGATGCAGGAACTCCGCCGTGATAAGTCTGTGCAGATTGGCCGCCGGGTGAAGCGAGAATTGCAATGGCACAAAGCCAAGGGTTCCAACAAGAACTTCCATGACTGAGGTGTCTGATGAAGATATCAGATATATGAGGCATGTGGTTGCGGTGATAGACCATGTGGCTATCGGCCAACCTTCACCGTTGCGCTTGTAGCCGAACGAAAACAACGCCAGCCCTCCGTCCCTTACGGGACTGTGCCAGATCGTGTGATAAAGTGAAAGTGCGGAGATTAAGCAGGCTCGAAGCGCGGGCTGCGCGCCGGAGAGGAAAATAAGGTCTTATAATTATTGTGTTTTCGCCGTGAACCACAACGCCCCGTGTAGTGCATCAGGGCGCGACGCCGCCGGCTTCGTCGGGGTCGGTATTCGCCGTTTCGCGGGGCGGAGGCGTGGAAAACGCCTAGATCTTCGCCGCTCCGGTGGCATTGGCGGGAACCGGCGCCCGGGGTCGGAGCGGCGCCAGGCCGGCATGGCGCTCATAGGTCTCTTCGCCGAGCCGCTTGACCTCATGTTTCGGGATATCGGCGAGCAAGGCTTTGACCCGCTCGAAGGAGGCGCGGAAGGTCGCTTCCTTGAGGGCGCCCTCTTTCAGCCCCGCTTGCATGAAGTCGATCATCTTCAGGATGCGCGACGTGTCGGCCCAATAGGCGCACATGCAGAGCAGATCGGCGCCGGCATTGACGATGCGCTGCGTCGTTTCCGGCTGGTCGAGCTTGGAGGAGATCGCCGCCATGCCGAGATCGTCGGTGACGACGACGCCCTTGAACCCCAGCTCCTGGCGCAGAATGTCATTGAGGATGACGCGCGACATGGTGGCCGGAATGCCGGGATCGACCTGCGACACGACGATATGAGCGGTCATGAAGAGGCGCGTCCTGGCATCGGTGAAGGAACGGAAGGCCTGGATCTCACGCTTGCGGAAAGTGTCGGGATCGACATCGATGACCGGCAGAGAATAATGCGAGTCTACCCCCGTGTCGCCATGGCCGGGGAAATGCTTGGGGCAGCCCAGCACGTCTTCCGCCTGCATCGCATCGAGGAACTGGCGCGCCGCGGCCGCGACCGCTTCCGGCGTCGTGCCGAAGGAGCGCGGCCCGATGACCGGATTGGCCGGGTTGGAATTGACATCGACCACCGGCGCGAAATTCACATTGAAGCCGAGATGGCGCAATTCGACGCCCATGGCGTGTCCGACGGAAGCAGCCTGGCTCGGCCATTCACGCGCATAGGCGAAAGGCGTGATGGGCGCCGGCGGGCGCAGCACGCCGCCGCCTTCATGGTCGATCGAGATGATGACTTCATCGCGGCCGATATATTCGCGCACATCGGCGAGCAGCTTCGCATGCGAGGCCAGCCACTCGTCATAAGGCGCATTGGCGAGGAAATTGGCGCGGAACAGCACGACGCCGGCCGGGCGCAAAGTCGACAGGAGCCGCTTGTCGTGGTCGCCGAGCACCGGGCTCTGCTGCAGGCCGATGAGGAAACGATGGCCGAAGGCTTGCGGTCCACGGCCGAGATCGAAATCCAGATCCATCTTTTATCCTCTGTCAGAAATGCCTGTCGCGACGCGATTTACTGATATGTCAGTCCAATTAGAACAAATCCCGCCAAAGTTGAAGACTTTGGCGATAAGGTGATTCCTCTTCACCGGGATGCGCTCCAGGTGATCCAGATCTTAATCGAGGGCAATAAGCATGGCTAAATTCGGCGATCTCATGGTCGAGGCCCGGGAGCGGCCGTTCGAAGGCTGGGATTACTCCCTTGACGGGCGGATCGTCACCCAGGAGCCCTGGGATTTCGGTGCCCTTGTCGATGGCTTTGCGGCAGGCTCTCCCGATCTCCTCGATATGGGGACAGGCGGCGGCGAATGGCTGAGCCGGCGCCGGCTGCCCAAGCGGAGTGTCGCGACCGAGGGCTGGCTGCCGAATATACCGGTAGCCCAGGCCCGGCTTTCCCCCCTCGGTGTGGAGGTCATCGCGGTCGAAGGCGCGCCGGAAAATGTCGCGCAGGATCGGGGGGCGCCTGGCGGCGACCTGCCGTTTCCGGATGGGTCCTTTCATCTCGTGATCAGCCGGCACGAATCCTATGTGTCCCGCGAGGTCCTGCGCGTTCTGGCGCCCGGCGGGCGCTTCGCGACGCAGCAGGTCGCTTCCACGATCGCCCGGGACTTTCACCGGGTGCTCGGCCAAATGGCGCCGTCCATTTCCAGAATGTGGGACCTGGATTTCGCGGTGCGGCAGATCGTGGCCGCCGGATTCACAATCGAGGACAAGGCGCAAGGTACCGAGGTCATGCGTTTCGCCGATGTCGGCGCGCTCGCCTGGTATCTGAAGAACCTGCCTTTCATCATTCCTGATTTTTCCATCGATCGGGCCGCCGTGAAACTCGAGCAGCTTCATCACGCAATGGGCGAGGACGGCATCGAGGTGCGCCAGCCGGTCTTCCGGTTCACCGCCCTTGCCAAATCATGACCCAAGGGAAATAATAAGCTACCGGCGAGATGGGGCCTCAACGGAGCGTGATTCAATGCGACGAATGATTGGTAAAACCCTGCGGGCTATGAGCGTCGCGGGTCTCCTGGGGATGTCGGCGGCATCGGCCCTTGCCGATGCGACCGAACCCACGGCGGATATTGAAGGCGCCAAGGACAATGCCCTGGTCAAGCGTTATGAAGGCTCCTTCATTGTCTCCCATGAGCGGTTCTCCTACACGGATTTCCGTGTGCCCTTGTCGCCGCTGAAGCCCGTCGCCGACCCCGATGCCCGCGATACGATGAACAACCGGGTCCATGCGCCGGACAAGGTGATCGAGGCCGAGGGTGCCTTGACACGTCTCGCTTATGTGCTGCCGCCCGAGCGATCGCCCCTGGAAGTCCTGCGCAACTATCAGGATGTGATCGAAGCGGCGAAGGGCCAGGTGCTCTTTGAATGCAAGAAGGAGGAATGCGGCGGCGCTGCCGACCGGTCAAGCTCCGGCGGCGGCGGCGATATGAGCCTGATGATGTATTTCTTCCATGAGAGCGACATCAAGGACGCCGGTTTCTCCAACGGCGCCTGCGCATTGACCGCCGGTGTGAACGACCAGCGTTTCTTCGCCGCCAAGATTCCGCAGGAGGATGGTGATGCCTATGTCACCGTGCAGACCTTCTCACTGATCGATGATCTCTACTGCAAGGCATTCAACGGCCGCACGATCGCCCTCGTCCATGTGCTGGAGCCCAAGGGGCGCGACAAGAAGATGGTCGTGGTCGAGGCGGCGGAGATGGCGGACTCGCTCACGACGACCGGCAGCATCTCGCTCTATGGCATCTTCTTCGATACCGACAAGGCGGATATCAAGCCGGAATCGGAGCCGACACTCAAGGAGATCGCCAAGCTGCTCACCGACGCGCCGCAGATGTCGGTGATCGTCGTCGGTCACACCGATAGTCAGGGGGCATTCGATTACAATATCGATCTGTCCTCGCGGCGGGCGAATGCGGTGAAGGCCGAGCTGGCGGCGAAATACGGCATCGCGGCCAATCGGCTCGTCGCCGCGGGCGCCGGCATGATGGCGCCGGTCGCCAGCAATGACGATGAAAAGGGCCGCGCCAAGAATCGCCGCGTGGTGCTGGTCAAGGCGAACTGAAGGGAACGATGCGACTACTCTCCCTCTCATGCAGTGCAGGGGAGGGAGAGGTCAGGCCGCACCCTTGTCGAAAACCCGCATCCGCCCGATGTCCCAGGACAGATCGAGCTTTTCGCCAAGGGCGCGCGCCGTTCCGCGCGGCTCGTCATTCAGGGTGGCGACATAGTGCCGGCCGGATTCGCCGGCGAAAGTGAGTTTCAGGAAGGAACCCTGGAAGACCTGGTCGATGAGTGTCGCGCGGAGCGTCATCGCCGCGCCGGAAACGTCCTTGCCCAGCCTGATGTCTTCCGGGCGGATCATGATCTCGACAGGCCCATCGGGGCCAGACGAAGCGAGAAACTGACCGTCGCCGATCATGACGGTGCCGTTCTCGCGGCGCCCCTCGATCACATTGGCCTCGCCGACAAAGGTCGCGACGAAGCGCGTGCTCGGGCGGTGATAGATGTCCGAGGGTGCGGCGAACTGCTCGATGCGCCCCTTATTCATCACCGCCACCTTGTTGGCGAGGAAGAAGGCTTCGTTCTGGTCATGCGTGACAAAGACGAAAGTGCCGCCGATCTCGCGGTGGATGCGGCGCAATTCATCCTGCATCTGATGGCGCAGCTTGAGATCGAGCGCGGCGAGGCTTTCATCGAGCAGCAGCACATGCGGCCGCATCACCAAAGCGCGCGCCAAGGCGACACGCTGCTGCTGGCCGCCCGACAGGGCCCGGCTGTTGCGCTCGGCAAAGTCGTTCATGCGGACGAGGCCCAGCGCCTGGTCGACCTGGTCTCGGATTTCCGCCGGTGTCGAACGGCCGGCGATCTTCAGCCCATAAGAGACATTCTGGCGGACCGTCATATGCGGGAAGAGGCCATAGCCCTGGAAGACCGTGTTGGTCGGGCGCCGCTCCGGTCCCTGGCTCGTCACATCGGCGCCGTCGATCTCGATCGTGCCCTGGTCGGGCGTCAGGAAGCCGCCGAGCAGGCGCAGCAAAGTGGTCTTGCCGCAGCCCGAGGGCCCCAATATCGCGACGAAATCGCCAGGAAGGATGTCGAGGCTGACATCGTCGACGGCGAGATGCGCTCCGAAGCTCAGGCGCAGGGCTGAGAGCCGCACCGCCGGTGTCGTGAGAGGCTGGAACTCGGTCATGGCCGCGACATAACTCATCTGATGCTCGGGGATTTGCCGAAGGCGTCGACCAGCGCGTCGGAGAAGGACTGCACATATTCGTCATAGAAGAGCTTGCCCTTGGCGGCGCTGGCGCCCTTGGCGGTGTTGAGCACGCCGGTATCGGGCACCTGCGCCGTGTCGTAAGGCCAGAGGTCATAGACCGGCAAGGTCGCGGGACCATGCTCGGTGAGCCGTTCCATCTTTACGAGCTCCGGATGGCAATGGAGCATGATGGACGTCTCCATGATGCCGGCATGTTCGAGCGACCAGTCGGGGAAGGTGCCGTCGAAGGCCTTTTCGATCGTCGGCTTGGAGAGGAATTCCCAATAGCCGACATTCATCAGCCGCGGGGCCTCGAGGCCCAGCATCTTCACCTCGCGCAGGGCCAGGTCGCAGGCTTCGGTGACGAACCAGAGATTCTCCATATGGCCGACGACGAAGGAGACTTTCGTCACCTTGTGGCGCGCCAGCTCGCGCACGATGTCCCTGAGCTGGCCGATGAGCGTCGCCGCGTCCACGCTGGTGGTGCCGCAGAAATGCTGGCCGCCGCCACAGCGCGGCACCGATTTGTAGCCATAGCTGATGGTCGGGGCCACGATGGCGCCGGTCCGGCGCGCCGCCGCCTTGGCGATCGCTTCGGGGATCAGGCAGTCGGTGGCGAGCGGCAGATGCGGGCCATGCTGCTCGACCGAACCGACCGGGATCAGTACGGCGGGATCGCGCGTGGCGATCGCCTCGGCATAATCCGTCCAGCTCATGCGGCTCATCTCGACTTCGGTCGTCATCATTGTTCTCCCCAATTCCTCAATGCGCCGTCGCACCGCCATCGACGGCGAGAATGGCGCCGGTGATGAAGGAGGCGGCATCGGATACGAAAAAGCGCGCCGCCGCGGCAATCTCCTCGGGCCGTCCGATGCGGCCGAGCAATGTCGTCGCCGCTTCCTTCGCGAAGGCGCCCGCATCGCTGTCGGCGAAGGCCTGGAGCATCGGTGTCAGCACCGGACCGGGGCAGACGCAATTGACCCTGATGCCGTGGCGGGCGTGATCGACGGCGAGCGAGCGGGTTAATTGCACGACGCCGCCTTTGCTCGCCGAATAGGCGGCCATTGCCGGCACGCCGACGAGACCCTGCTCGGAGGCGATGGTGACGATGGCGCCACCACCGGCGCTGATCATCCGCGGGATAGCGGCGCGGCAGGTGAGGAAAGTGCCCTTGAGATTGACCGAGACGACGGCGTCGAGATCGCTGAGCGAGGTTTCGGGCGTCGTGCCGGCGCGCGCGATGCCGGCCGCGGTGACCAGCGTGTCCAGTCCTGAGAGGAATTCATCGGCGCGGCGTATCGCATCGGCGATCTGTGCCTCATCGGCGATATCGGCCTTGATGAAATTGGTGTCGGGCGGCAGCCCCAGGTCGCGCAGGCGGCCCGCTGGCGCCGGGGTGCGGTCGATGATGACGAGGGCGGCGCCCGCCTGCGACAGGGAGCGCGCGATGGCGAGGCCGATGCCGGACATGCCGCCGGTCACCACGGCGCGGCGGCCATTGAGGTGAGCGAAGACAGGTGCGGCGCCGGTGGTTTGGGATTCATGCAGCATGGGTCAGTTTCTGGTCCGGGTGAGCCGCAGGGCAAGGCCGCCCATCAGCAGGGTGAGGGAAACGAGGATGAAGGCGCAGGCATTCATGCGCGGGTCGACGCCCTTGCGCATCATGCCCCACAGCAGCGTCGGCAAGGTGTTCTCGCCGCCGATGGTGAAGATGGTGATGATGAAATCATCGAGCGAGAGCGCCATCACGATGAGGGCGGCGCCCAGGATGGTGGGACGGATGATCGGAAAGATGATGTCGATGAAGATGCGCCAGGGTGCAGCGCCGAGATCACGGGCGCTGTCGACCGTCGCCCAGTCGAAGCCGGCGAGCCGGCTCGCCAGGATGAGGATGACGATCGGCTGCAAGGTGACGGTCTGGGCGATGATGGTGGTGTGCAGGCCGAGGCGGAAACCCAGCCCTGAGAAATAGGACAGGAAGACGATGCCGAGAACGAGCGGCGGCACCAGGAGCGGCAGCACCAGCACAGGCATCGAGACATTGCGCAGGCGATGCCGTCCCGCCGTCAGGCCGAAAGCCGCGAGCGTACCGATGACGGTGGAGGCGGCGCCGACGGTGAGTGCGATCAGGAGGCTGTTGACGAGAGAGGGGTAGAAGCCTTGCGTCTCGGTGAGGGCGGCGAACCAGTGGAGCGTCAGGCCTTCGATCGGCAGCTTCAGCAGCGAGGAGCTGCTGAAGGCGAAGAGCAGCATCACCAGGAGTGGTGCGATCATGAACAGGCCGATGGTGACGCCCAAGGGCGCGAGGAGGCGGCTGTTCATAGGGCGCTCCGCGGCCGCAAGGCGCGGTTGCCGAGAAAGGCGACGGCGATGAGGATGAGAGCGGAGCCGGCGATCATGGTGAAGGCGAGCGCCGAGCCCAAGGGCGCGTTCACCCGGAAGCCGAACTGGTTCTGGATGAAGACGCCGATCATGGTCGATGAGGTGCCGCCGAGAAGGCGCGGCGCTATGGCATCACCCGCGACGAAGAGGAGCGTCAACGCGAAAGCGGAGAACAGGCCTTGCGCGCATTGGGGAAGAACGATGTCGCAGAAGACACGCCAGCCCGACGCGCCGAGATCGCGCGCCGCAGCGATGGGCAGATCGTCGACAGCCTTGAGCGCGCCATAGATTGGCAGGATGGCGAGCGGCAGCGTGTAATGGGTGAGTGCCAGTATCACGGCGAAATCATTGTAGAGGAGCGCCGTGATCGGCTCGCCAATGAGACCGAGCTCCATGAGGCCTGAATTCACGATGCCATTGCCGCCCAATATGGTGCGCCAGGCATAGAGCTTGGCGAGATAGCCGCCGAATAAGGTGATGAGGGCGATGGCGAGAAGGAGATTGCCCCAGCTTTCTTTCAGGAATCGGCAGGCTAGCGCATAGGCAAGGCCCAGGAGCGTCACCAGTATGGCGACGATGAATGCGAGGCCGAGTGTCGAGAGCAACGCGTCGGGATATTCACGCAAGGCGCGTGCGTAATTGCCGAAAGTGGGCGACAGCGCGATCTGATAGGCCTTCACCTGCAGAAAGCTCACGACGAAGAAATAGCCCAGCGGCAAAATGAACAGGAACGCATTGAGCCCGAGGGCCGGCAATGCGAGGCCGAGCGATGTCTTCGCCGTGTCGGTGGTCATGATAGATCGATGCCAGAGATCAAGCGCGCAGGAAGTTTTCCCAGCCGGCGAGCACGTCATCGAGGGTGACGAGATCGCCTTCCTTCTCGACCGGCCACAGCGGCGGCATGCCGTCGCCGCGCTTGGCCCAGAAGCCATTGACGTCGTCATAGGGGTAGAGCGAGCGCGGCTTGGCGTCGAGCAGCGGCAGCGCCGCTTCGACGGTGACGGCGGTCATATTCTTGTTGGCGGCCTGGGCCTGCGCCTCGGGCGAGAGCGACTGGTTGAGCAGCTTATAGGCCGCTTCCTTGTGCGGGGCGTCCTTCACCAGCGCCATGTTGTCAATGAAGGAGAAGGAGCCTTCGACCGGGAAGGACCATTTGAGCGGCGGCGCCTTGTCGCCGGCCCATACCGCGACCGGCTCCCAGGCGGGGGCGATCACGATTTCGCCGGAGGCGAATTGCTGGGCGAGATCGCCGAAGCTCGGGGCGATCGAGCGCGCCTGCTCCTTCTTGATTTTCGTCAGCGTGGCATAGACCTCGTCGAGCACGGCCTGGGTGATACGCGTCGCATTCTGGGTCTTGGCCACCGCCATGGTGAAGGGGATGACGAGATGCGACATCTCCGCCGCGAGGCCGACCTTGCCGGTGAATTCGGGCTTCAGCATATCGAGCCAGGAGGTCGGCGCCTCCTTCACCACATCGGCATTGTACATCAGAATGACATTGCCCCAGGCGAAGGGCAGGCAGAATTGCTGGTCGTTGACCCGGGCGCCGCGGATCGTCTTGAAGGGCTCAAAGAGATTGCTGAAATTGGGAAGCTGGGCGAGGTCGAGCGGCTCGAACAGGCCGATCTCGGCCATGAACGGCCCATAAAGCAAGTCCGGCGTGACCAGATCCATATTGCCGATGCCGCCATTCTTGGCATTGGCGATGATCTCGTTGTTGTCGGTCATATAGGTGGATTTGACCTCGAGATCATGGGCGGCGAAGAAACCCTTGGCGTCGAGGGCGGTGTCGTAATCCTGCCAGCCGAAGAAATTGACGGTGCTGGCGGCTTTGGCCTCGCGCGCGCCGAAGCCTGTGGCAAGAGCGGCAGTCCCCGCTGCCCCGGCCAGGAAGCCCCGTCGGCTCATCGGCTGGAAGGACCGGATGCGGGCGGCGCCCGAAGCATGAATACGACCGAGGCCCAGGCGCTCGAGCAGGTGGAATTCCCGTGACATTTCAAACCTCCCTTGACATGCCGCACAGCTTTGACGAAAGCTGCCGACAGGCATTTATGAATGCGTTCATTTATTTTTATGAACGCGTTCATTTTTATTGTCAATAGAACTGGGGAGCTTCCGTTTGGCAACCGGTGTCCGGGAGAAGAAGAAGATCAAAAGGCGGGAGGTCATCTTCACGACCGCCACCCGGATCCTGCGCGAGCAGGGCTATGAGAAGACGACGATGGACGGGATCGCGCAGGAGGCGGGGGTCGCCGTCGGCACGCTCTATAATTATTTCGCCTCCAAGAGCGAACTCATCCTGGCGCTGGTCGTCGAAGCCGACGAACGCTGCATCGCCGCCTGCAAGGAAGTCATCGCCGCGCCGCCGGAAAATCCCGTCGAGGCCCTGGCCGCGATCGGCATTCTGCAGAGCCGCTATTCGATCGAGGCGCTGGACAAACATGCCTGGCGCTATGTGCTCGCCGCCCAGGCCTCCACCCAGGATGCCGTCTTCGCGCGCCAATATGCCTGGACGACAGCGCGGCTGCGCGAGCTTTTCGTCGAGACCCTGGCGGCGCTCAAGGCGCGCGGCGATCTTACAAGCGACGTCGATCCGGCCGAGCTCGGTTATTATCTCAAGGCGATGAAACACATGCTGTTCGACTATTTCATCGCCGACGATCAGATGGGCTTCGCGCAGCACGCGCAGGAAATCCGCCGCGGCCTCGAGCTCGCGATGAAGGGACATCTCACGGAGCGCAAATAAATGACCCCCGCAATTGGCATTGCGGGGGTCCGAAAGCACCAAGGAGGAAGTGCGGTGCTTGGTCTTCTCGCTTACGGGAAGCGCAGCCAGGTGCCGAAGAACACCTGCAGGCTGTCTTCATTGCCGATCACGTCGAGGTCGCGGCCATCGACGACGGCGGCATCCTTGAAGTCGATATAAGTGGCGCCGACACCCAGGGTGACCTGGCTGACCGGATCCCAGTAGACGCCGCCGCCGAAGCCGAGCGCCGTGCCGGCCTCATCGTAATCTTCATAACCGACGCCCAATTCGAGGCGGGTGTCGTCAGAGAGATTGGCCAGAATGCCGACCGATCCGGCCCAGAACGTCTCGTCCATGGTGACCGGCGCGAGATTGCCGGCATAGGCCGAGGTGCCTTCGCCATAGACCGCCGCACCCAACAGCTGGAGACCGTCGGTGATGCTCAGCGCCGCGCCGCCGCCGATCGCCCAATCGGCGTCGTCGCCGACATTGTCGTCCTGATAAAGGCCGACGATCTGTGCGGTGAAGGCATCCGTCGAGTACATCAGGTAGGACTGCACCGCCGGAAGGTCGCTCCGATCGACCGATGTGTCGACGATCGCGCCATTCGACCATTCGATGCCTTCATCGGCATCTTCAGCCGCGATGGCGAAGGAGAGCGGTCCCGACGAATAGGTCAGGCGGATCTGCTCGTTGGACGGGTTGGCCATACCGAAGGTGCGGGTCGGGCCGGTGGCGGCAAGCCAGTCCCAGCTCGTCTGCAGCGCGGCGGTGTTGTCGTTGTAACCGGCCATCAACTCCCATTCCGGCGCGAACTTCCACCAGCCATAGGCCTTGTTCGCCTTTACATTCTCCGAATAGTCGCTGAAGTCGCCGCCGCCATTGGCCTGAAGACGGAAGTAACCACCGACTTCGCCGACCGCGGTATCGGCCTTGCCGCGGATGAACAGACGGGCGCGGATATTGAGATCCGCATTGTCGTCATCCTGGAAGTCCGTATAGAGCAACGCGGTGCGGATCTCGCCCGACACCGACACTTCGGCGGCAGGTGCGGCATCGGCGGTCGGAACGACCGACACGGTGAAACCCGAATCCTCATGAATGCGATCAGAGGCGCGCTCGGGCGTGGCGCCCGCGAAATTGCCCTGGCCGTCACGGATCGACAGCAGGCTGTAACCCGACGGCATCGATGTCTGCGGCTGCGCCTCGAGCTGCGTCACGCGTGACTGCAGGCCTTCGATCTGCGCCTTGAGTGCGCCGAGCTCATCGGCGCGGGCAGCGGTGGCTGTCACGGCAACCGCCGCACCGCCCAGAAGCGCCCATTTCATCATTTTCATTATTAGTCTCCATCAATACAGCGAAACGCACTGTGTTGCGTTCTTGATACAAGTCTCCCGAAGAGATCTGTATCAACCCCCGCTCTGTGAATCGAGGTTGAAGGGATACTTATCCGAGGTTGGCTGAAATACAATTGGTCGGCACGCGGACGAGATCGATTAATTCCGGCTGTGCGGTTTTTGTAACAGGAACAGGAATGTGCGTCGGAGTCGCAATGATTAGAGAACGGCAATGCGTAGAAGTGGCGTGCGTTCGATTACAATAAAGTCCGTTGCTTATGAGTGTGTGCGTAAGGAACTCGTCGTGTAGCGCAAAAAGAAACCCCCGCAATGCGATTGCGGGGGTCCCTGTAGGGGATCGAAACTCAGCGTCCAGAAGTGGGAACAACCGGCACTAAATCACAATCCGCGTCCCTTTATCAGGGGAAGCGCAGCCAGGTGCCGAAGAACACCTGCAGGCTGTCTTCGTTGCTGTCGTTGACGAAAGCGAGGTTGCCCGCGCCATCGGTGCCGACATCCTGGCGATCGCCGTAGTCGATGTAGGTCGCGCCGACGCCGAGAGTGACCTGGCTGACCGGATCCCAGTACACGCCACCGCCGAAGCCGAGAGCGGTACCGGCATTGTCGTAATCCTCGTAACCGACGCCCAGCTCGAGGCGGGTGTCTTCCGAGAGATTGGCGAGAATGCCCGCGGACGCGCCCCAGAACTCTTCGTCGACCGTGAGCGGGCCGAGGTTGTTGGCGTAGGAGTTGGTGCCTTCGCCATAGACCGCGCCAGCGGTCAGCTGGAACATCTCGCCGAGGCCGATGGTGGCGCCGCCGCCGATCGCCCAGTCGGCATCGTCGCCGAGGTTGTCATCCTGATAGAGACCGACGATCTGGCCGGTGAAGGCATCCGACGAGTACATGACGTAGCCCTGCACGGCCGGGATGTCGCTGCGGTCGACAGCATTGGCTTCGTCGACGGAGTCGTCGCCGCCGCCGGGCAAGCCGTCCTTGCCAAGGTTGACCGCGTAGCCCGTCGCGCTGTCCGGGTCCTCGACCGCGATGGCGAAGGAGAGCGGACCCGACGAGTAGGTCAGGCGCATCTGCTCGTTGATCGGGTTCGACGGACCGAAGGACGCGACCGGGCCAGTGGCCGCGAGCCAGTCCCAACCCACCTGAAGAGCGGCGGTGTTGTCGTTATAACCGGCCATCAGCTCCCATTCCGGAGCGAACTTCCACCAGCCATAGGCCTTGTTCATCTTCACGTTCTCGGAATAGTCCGAG
Organism: Rhizobiales bacterium Y(2018); assembly: GCA_005502925.1. Classification (GTDB taxonomy): domain Bacteria; phylum Pseudomonadota; class Alphaproteobacteria; order Rhizobiales; family Aestuariivirgaceae; genus Taklimakanibacter. The sequence continues at coordinate 167,064 of SCPD01000014.1, forward strand.
AAGTCGCCGCCGCCATTGGCCTGGAGACGGAAGTAACCACCGACTTCACCGACAGCCGTGTCGGCCTTGCCCTTGATGAAGATACGGCCACGGACATTGATGTCCGCGTTGTCGTCATTCTCGTAGTCCGTGTAGATCAACGCGGTGCGGATTTCACCGGAGACCGACACTTCGGCGGCCGGAGCCGCGTCAGCAGTCGGAACGACCGAGAGCGTGAAGCCCGATTCTTCACGGACGCGATCAGCAGCGCGTTCCGGCAGAACGCCCTGGAAGGTGCCCTGGCCGTCACGGATCGACAGCAGGCTGTAGCCCGACGGCATCGAGGCCTGCGGCTGAGCTTCGAGCTGGGTCACGCGCGACTGCAGGGTTTCGATCTGCGCCTTGAGAGCGCTGAGATCGTCAGCCCGGGCGGCGGTGGCCGTCACGGCGAGAGCCGCACTGCCCATGAGCGCCCACTTCAACATGTTCATTTTATTCTCCCTCAAAACAGCGACAATCGCCGTGTTGCGATAGTGCGACAAATTTCCCGCTGGGGAATATTGCCAAAAACCCCTCTTCAATGAATCGAGGTTACTGGTTGGATACTTTTCGTCGGACCGGATTGCAATTCCCGCCTGCGTTGCGGAAGACGATTTGTCAGCTGCTGTGCGGTTTTTGTAACAGGGACAAAGAGGTAACTTAGAGTCGCGCGACAGTGACGGAAATGTGGCTGGCGCGTGATCAGGAAAAGTGGACGCCGATTTTCCGTCCGATCGCGCGCTAAACTTGAGACTCCGATCACGTCAAACCGACCTTGAAGTGATCGTGATCTAGGGAATCTCAGCGGTTACATATGTGTAACTCAGGGGCCTGCTTCGTCAGCGACGCTCGCAAAATAAAGACGCGGCGGTAATGTTCCGCCGCGTCACTGAGATGCAAGAAGTGATAGAGTCTACTGTTCAGTAGTCTGCGCTTCGAATTCGCGGCGTGCCGTCTCGAACGCGGTCTGGTGCTCCATCGTCCAGCCCATGATCTCCTGGGCGTGATGAAGAAACTGCTGGCCGAGCTCGGTGAGCCTGTATTCGACGCGCGGCGGCACCACCGGGTAGACGCGGCGCGTGACGAGGCCGTCGCGCTCGAGCTGCTTCAAGGTGCGCGTCAATACGCGTGACGAAATCGGCGTGGACCGCTCGATCTTCCGCTTCAGATCGGTGAAGCGGATCGGCTCGCCGGCCGCCTCATGGATGACACGCACGCTCCATTTGTCGCCCAGGCGCGAGAGTATCTCGCGCACGACGATGAACTCGTCGTCGCTGCTCGCTCTGTTCGTAGAGGACATTGAATCGTTTTCCTGCGTCGAGAGGCTCATCTCACTACCACATAGTTCATTTCGGAAGATTTCACGGATTTGCATATAAGGAATGTGAGTCATGCTCACAATGAAGATTGAGTATCAAATTGTATTCGCGGTGCATGGTCTCCGGTGTCAGGATCGTCTCGATCACAAGGCGGTGAATTGACGCGAAGTCCGACAGGCACGGCGTAATAATTCATGATCGGCGCTTCCTATGAGCGCGATGCGGCGGAAGTTCGGCGCCGACCCACAGGGCCTGGCGATACGTGTCCGCCCGCCTTTGCGCTCTCCATCTCGCGCAATCTGAGCGCCCGATCGAAGTAATGATTCATGAACGAGTCGTCGTCCGCCTCTGCGGAGTCCTGCCTTATATCCGTCATCATGACCTCATGAAGATTTCATGTCATCGAACGAACCTGAACAACGCGAAATCACGTTGTTCAGGTTCTCTGCCCCCGGTCCATGACCGGACTATAGGTGCCCGCAGTTGAAGTCGCCGATGGGAACCTGTATGTTACTTGCTAGTCACTATTCTGTGACTGATCAGTAACAAAGTCAAGTGGAAAACTGGTGGCCGCCGGCAAAAGCAAAATCGATACCGTGAGGCCGCGCGAACGCATTCTCGATGCGGCGCGTGATCTCTTTGGCCAGCGCGGCGTCCAGGCCGTCGGCGTCGACGAGATCGCGGCCGCCGCCGACAGCAATAAAATGACGCTCTACCGGCATTTCGGCTCGAAGGAGAATTTGGCGATTGCCTGCCTGCGTGCCGTCATCGACGAGATCGACGGCAAATGGCGGGCGGCCGAGATGTACGACAATCCCGCCGGCACGCTCGATGACTGGATCGTCAAGATGACGAAGGGGTGTGCCAGCGGTGACAGTCGCAGCGAGCTCATCTTCGCCGTGTTCCGGCAGGCGCGGGAAGATGCCGCCGCCCGCCCTTTGCTGGACGCCTTCATCCTGCGGCATCGCAGGCGAATGGCCGACATATGTCGAAGGTCCGGCATTGCCGACGGCGATATACTCAGCGAGGCGCTGATGCTGCTCGCGCATGGCATCCGCGCCAATCCGTGGGGGCTCGCCAGCGCGGGCCGAAGCGCGTTGTTTTCATCGCGCGCCCGCTTGCTGGTGAAGCTGTTCAGAGCGGGGCCTAAGGCGCCGAAACCCGTTTCCGCCTCCGGCAGGCCTAAGCCGGCCGACAAGCGCAGAACGGCGCCGGTGTCACGGGGCAATCCCAGGCCACGCGAGCGCATCCTCGCTGCCGCCTGCGCGCTCATTCAGAAACACGGCGTCCAGGACGCCAGTGTCGATGAAATCGCCGCGGTCGCCAACAGTAACAAGATGACGCTCTATCGTCACTTCGGCTCCAAGGAGAATCTGGCCGTTCACTGCTTCAAGGCCGCACTGGCCGAGGCCGAGGCCATTCTTGCGGAGATCGACAGAGCTTGTGGGGGCGACGCCACAGCCCAGCTGCAAAGCTATCTCAAGCTCATCGCCGACGCATTGGCGCGAACCGACCAGCGCCTCGAGATGATCGGAATGGCGATGCAGGCCATGCGCACCGAGGAATTGGGGCAAGGATTGATGCGCGATTTCGAGATTCGCGAGCGCAAGCGGCTTACGCGCATCTGCCGCGCGCTCGGCGTCACCGATTTCGAGGCGCTGGCCGACAGTCTGATTCTCGTCCTGCATGGTATCGATTCGGATCCATGGGGATTAAGCGGCGCGCGCCAAAGCGCCCTCTATCTGTCGGTCGCAGGCGCGATCGTGGACATATTCAGGGCGCAACCGGCGAAATCGGCGCGGCGCCGTGGCGGAGATTCAATTGTGAAACAAACGACATAGATCGCCGCGTCGGGCTTGTGCGTAAGTGACAAAGTTGTCACGTCTTGCGAGCCCGCTTCTGCGTCCTATATGTCGAGAATCTGCAGAAGGGGCCTATCATGCTCACATCGGAGAAAGACACCGGACACCGCGGTCAGGAGACGAAAGCGGCGGACGGTATCGAGCACCGCGTGATCATCCGCGAGCTGTTCGAGCATATCGGCGACGATGCGACGCTGCGGCTGGCCTGGTACCTCAATGAAACGCCGGCGCGGCTCAACGAGCTGCGTGATTTCGTGGCAGACGTGTCGCAGAGGAAATTCAGCCTCGCATTGCGCCAGCTGATCCGCAATGGCTTCGTATCGCGGCGTCACTCCGACACTTTCCCCTCCTGGACGATCTACAGCCTGACGCCGATGGGCGCCGCCTTCCTCGATCGCGTGACGGAGCTGGCCCATTGGATCGATGCACATGGTCAGGACATCAAGTCGGCGCGCGGCCGATTCGAGAAGCGCAGCGTCAGAATGCTCGACGCGGCGTGAGGGCGACCATGCGGGCATGGTCGTCCGTCGTCGATAACAGCAGTGCCAGAAGTTGGCGACCCCGAGAGGATTCGAACCTCCGACCCTCAGATTAGGAATCTGATGCTCTATCCTGCTGAGCTACGGGGTCACACGGGGCCGCTTATATAGTGTTCGTTGTCCGGACGGAACCCCACAAAAAGGAGCCCGGCGAACCGGGCCCAAGGTCTCCGTCCCGTTGTCCTGGCCTTACATTTTCGGCAGCAGGACCTTGTCGATCACGTGGATGACGCCGTTGGACTGGTCGACATCGGCAATGATGACATTGGCGACAGTGCCGTTCTCATCGGCGATCATCACCTTGCCGCCCTCATACATGGCGGTGAAGGTGCAGCCGCCCACCGTCTTGACCGGGTGCTTGCCCTTGTCGTCGTCGACCATCTTCATGATGGCCTTCGAGAACGCCTCGGCGCCCACCACATGGCAGGTGAGGATCTTGACGAGCTGGTCCTTGTTCTCGGGCTTGAGCAGGGTCTCGACGGTCCCGGCCGGCAAGGCGGCGAAGGCCTCGTTGGTGGGGGCGAAAACAGTGAAGGGTCCCTTGCTTTGCAAGGTCTCGACCAGGCCGGCCGCCTTGACCGCCGCGACCAGGGTCGTGTGATCCTTCGAATTGACCGCGTTCTCGACGATATTCTTGTCCGGGAACATCTCAGCCCCGCCGACCATCGGATTGGCGGCGAAAGCGAGGCCGGCAGCCCCCATCGCCAGGGCGGCAGCGGCGGCAGTCAGGGTCTTGTGAAGCTTGGTCATCGCATAGTCCTCTCTGGGTCATCATCCAAGTGGATACGCCCTTCGATACGAGGCTTGCGGGAAAGTGGACGCCGCCCCGCCCGTCACAATGAGTTGAGAGGTCGGCGTGCAACCAAATGCCGTATGAGGCGTAGGGGGATTCTATTCTTCCGGCTCGGTCGTGAAGAACAGCGGATAACCCTTGCTGCGGCCGAGCTCGGTCGCCTCTTTCGCCTTCGTTTCGGCGACATCCTTGGTGAATACGGCGATAACACAGGCGCCGCGCTGATGCGCGGTCATCATGACGCCATGGGCGCGGTCCGCGGTCATCCGGAACACCGCCTTCAGCACCGTGACGACGAACTCGCGCGGCGTGTAGTCGTCATTGAGGAGGATGACTTTCCAGAGCTTGGGACGCTCGGTCCTGGGCTTAACCTTGCTCTGCGGTGCGACAGTGGATTTTGGGCTCATGAGATGATCGCCTGTAACAAAAAGCCCGGCGCTGGGCCGGGCTCTTGCTCGATCATTCAGAAGAGGCGATTCACGCCGCTTCTTCCGCCGGAACGCCGTCATCGGCCTTGGTGTTGCGATGCGCGTTCTTGGCGAGGAAGGTTTCGATCTCCTTGACCGCCATGTCGTCGTCGATCTTCTTCACCGCGGCGATCTCGCGCGCCATGCGGTCGAGCGCCTGCTCGAAGAGCTGGCGTTCGGAGTAGGACTGCTCGGGCTGACGCTCGGAGCGGTAGAGGTCGCGCACGACCTCGGCCACCGCGATGAGGTCGCCGGAATTGATCTTCGCTTCATATTCCTGAGCGCGGCGCGACCACATGGTCCGCTTGATGCGGGCGCGGCCCTTCAGCACCTTCATCGAATGCTCGATGAGCGGCTTGTCGGCGAGCTTGCGCATGCCCTTCTGCTCCGACTTCGAGGTCGGCACTTTGAGGCGCAGCTTCTCTTTCTCGAAATCGACGATATAGAGCTCGAGCTTGATGCCGGCGATCTCCTGCTCCTCGATCATGACGACGCGGCCGACACCATGCGCCGGATAGACGATCAGCTCGTTGACCTTGAACAGAAGCTTCTTGGCGGCCGGCGTGGCGACCACCGGCTTGTCGGCCATATGGGTGATGGGGGCATGGGTCGCCACCGGCGCATGGACCGGCTGAGCGGGCCTATGGGCCTGGGGCGCATGCGCCTTCGGCTGCTCAGGCCTATGGAGCGGAGCCTGGGGTTTGGCGACGGAAGCGGCGGGTTTATGGGCCTGCGGGGCGTGCGCCTGAGCCTTCACCTCAGGCTTGTGGACCGGCTTGGCAGCGGCTTTGACCGGCTGGACGGCGGGCTTCACTTTTTTCGGGGCGGCGACAGACTTGGCCTTCACGGCCGGCTTTTTCTTGGCAGTGGCTTTTTGCACGATCTTTTTCTTCGCTTTCGCTGCAGTTTTCAGGGATTTGGCAGTAGCCTTCGTCTTCGATTTGGTCATGGCTTTCCTTCGCCTCGCAACCTATCGATGGCGCAAGCTAATGCCGGCGCCTTGAGCAAACGGCCGATCGTCTGATCTCGCCTTTCCGGCAGTCCAGCGGATGGGGATCTCAGGCCCTCTTTCCGGCATTGGACAGGCATTTGGCGAAAAAAATCCGAGCTTTGGGGGCCCGGGATCGCTTCCGTAAGTCTGGTTTACATCATGAGGGAATATAGCACGGCTTTAATGAAAATTAAAGTCCGACCTGTCCGTGTACGGTATAATTCTGCGTAACGAGCGATATTTGCGGGGGAAAAGGTTAATGGCCCCGCAACATATTCAAATCAATCACCTTCGCCGGGATTGGGCGAGAAATACTTCTCGAGCTTGCCTTCGACGCCGTCGAATTCCTTGGCGTCGGGCGGCGCGTCTCTCTTAATCGTGATATTCGGCCATTTCGGGGCATATTCGGTATTGAGTTCCAGCCATTTTTCGAGGCCGGGCTCGGTGTCGGGCTTGATCGCCTCGGCCGGGCATTCCGGTTCGCAGACGCCACAGTCGATACATTCGTCCGGATGGATGACGAGCATGTTGTCGCCTTCATAGAAGCAATCGACCGGGCAGACTTCCACACAGTCCATGTACTTGCATTTAATGCAGTTTTCCGTGACGATATAGGTCATTCGCGACAATCCGTTCTTTATTCCGAACGCTCTATAGCAAGGCTTTATAGCTTGTGCAGCAGATTTTACGACGCATCCGCGGCGGGGTCTGCCATGTCCTCATAGAGGGTCTGGGCTTCGCTGGCCGGACCCCTGCGGGTGCCGATCGCCAGGACCTTGACGACCCGCACCTGGCCATGCGCGGCCAAGGTTATGACATCGCCGGGACCTACCTCCTGGGCGGGCTTGGCGACCTTGACCTTATTGAGCCGGACCTGCCCATGCGACACTATGGCCGCCGCCAAAGTCCGGGTTTTCACCATCCGGGCGAACCACAGCCATTTGTCGATCCGCTGCCGGCTCACGTCTTATTGGCAAGTTGCGCCTTGAGCGCCCCCAGAATGGCGAAAGGCGAATCGGGGTCGATCGGCTTTTCCGGCTTGCGCTCGGGACGGGGCGGGCGCTGCGGCTTCTGGGGCCGCTGGCCCGGCTTGCCGCCGTCCTGCGCTTTATGCTCGCCGCGTTCCTTACCGCGCCGATGGCGTTGCTGCTGCTGTTGCTGCGGCCGCGCCTCGGGTTTCTGGCGCTCGCGGCGGAAGGGACCGGTGTCCTTGGGCCACCAGACCTCGATCTCGATCTCCTCCGCGGACGTCTCGGCCGGGGCTGCCTCGGCGGGGGCCGCCGCTTCCACTTCAGCCGGAGCGGCCTCGGTGGGGGCCGCCGCTTCCGCTTCAACAGGGGCCGGCGCAGCCTCGGCGGCCTCGGCCGAAAGCTCGGCCTCGACCGGCGCGGCCGGAAGCTCGGTTTCGGTCGGCGTCTCGACGGTGGAGGCTATGGGGGCCTCGGCCACGACTTCCGACCCAGGATCAAGGACCGGTTCGGCGGGAACCTCAACCGCAACGTCGCCCGAAGGAGTTTCGGCTGCGGCTTCCGGCTCGGCTGCCGCAGGCGCCGTGGCGGCCAGCGCCGGCCGCTTCACCTTGCGCTTCTGCATGCGGAAATCGAGGCTGCGCAGAATGGCCTGGAACTCCTCGCCCGAGCAGCCGACCAGCGACATCATGTCGGGCACGATGCCAAAGCCGCCGCCCTCGATGGAGCCGGCCGGGCGCGGTTCCTCAGGAAAACGCGGGCGCCAGAAGACACGATCGCGGATCATGTCGGCGAGCCGCTCCAGCATGTCGATGCGCACCACGCGCGGCCCACAGATGCGGTAGCCGCAAATGCCGTAGAAGCCGCGCGGCGTCGAGCGGTCGAAGACCGCCGAGGTAAGGCCCTGGCCCGGGGATTCCGGCAAGGTCTCGAGATCGAACTTGCTGTCCTTGCCCTTCTCCAGGCCCCAGAGCAGCAGGCGCAATTGCGTCGCGGCGGGCTTCAGCAGCAGCGGCACGAAAACGTTGAAGGCGCCGAAGCGCACGCCGAATTTGCGCAAGGCGGCGCGCTCGTCCTGGCTCAGGCTCTTCACTTCCTGCGCCACCTGATCGCGCGGCAGCACGCCCAGCGTCTCGACCAGGCGGAAGGCGATGCCACGGCTGGTGCCGGTGAGGCCCTCGCCCTCTTCGAGCTTGATCAAGGGCTCGATCACATTGGCGATGTGGCGGCCCAGAAACTTCTCGAGCCGCGCCTGCACCGCCTCGCGGTCGGTGCCGGTCAGCTGGTCGTCGGCTATGATGGTGATGCGCGGCTTGAGGAGGGCGGGGCCGGCCTCGAGCCTGGCGATCGGCGCATTCTGCCAGACGATCTGACCCTGCCGCGTCAGCGACAGATCGGGATCGGGGCAGGCGGCAACCGTCTGGGCGCGGCCGGCGATCTCGGTCGCCACAGCCTTCAGCGAGGCCGCCTTCACCGTCTTGCCGGTCGTACCGTCTCCACCATCGGGAATGAAGTGGAATCCCTTGATGCGGCCCACATACTCGCCTTCCACATGCAGGGCGCCATCTTCCTCAACCGTCGACATCAATGCTTCCTTTTGGGCCAGACGCCGCATGAGCACGCTCGTGCGGCGGTCGATAAAACGCTGTGTGAGCCTTTCATGCAAGGCATCTGATAATTTGTCCTCAATTTCGCGGGTGCGCGACTGCCAGAAGAGCGGCGCCTCCAGCCAATCGGAACGGTTTGCCACAAAAGTCCAGGTCCGGACATGGGCAATGCGGTTGGACAGGGTATCGATGTCGCCGTCGGAGCGGTCGCAGTGGCTGAGCTGGCGGGCGAACCAGTCCTCCGGGATGTGGTGCTTGTCGCGCGACAGGAACTCGAAGATACGCCCGACCAGCCCCGCATGCTCGCTGGCGCTGATATTGCGGTAATCGGGGATCTGGCAGACATCCCATAGAAGCGCCACCTGGGCGGGGGTGGTGGCAAGGCCTGAGACCGTCTCGTCGCGTGCTGAGGCCTCGAGCGCCAGGATATCGGGCCCGGCTTGCGCCCGGGTCAGGCCCTCGATGCGCGGGAAGAAGCCGAGGCTCTTCTTCAACCCGTCGATCGAGCGGAAATCCAGGTCGCGGTTGCGCCACTGGAGCACCGGCACATTGTCGAATCTGTGGGTCTCCAGGCGTTCGATCATGTCGGCGTCGAAATGCTCGGCCTCGCCGGTGGTGCCGAAAGTGCCGTCATTGAGATAACGCCCGGCGCGCCCGGCGATCTGGCCCAGTTCCGAGGGCGTCAGATTGCGATAATGGAAACCGTCGAATTTGCGCGTCGCGGCGAAAGCGACGTGATCGACATCCATATTGAGGCCCATGCCGATGGCATCGGTTGCCACCAGATAATCGACATCGCCCGACTGGAAGAGGGCCACTTGCGCATTGCGGGTGCGTGGCGACAAGGAACCCAGCACGACCGCGGCCCCACCGCGCTGGCGGCGGATGAGCTCGGCCACCGCATAGACGGTCTCGGCCGAGAAGGCGACGACGGCGGAGCGCCTGGGCAGGCGCGACAATTTCTTGCTGCCGGCATAGGTCAGCTTGGAGAAACGGGGCCTTGCGATGAAGCTGGTGCCGGGCACCAGCCGCTCGATGATCGGCCGCATGGTGGCGGCTCCCAAGAGCATCGTCTCCTCGCGGCCGCGCCGGTTGAGCAAACGGTCGGTGAAGATATGACCGCGCTCGAAGTCGGCGCAGAGCTGGATTTCGTCGATGGCGAGGAAATTCACATCGATATTGGAAGGCATGGCCTCCACCGTCGCCACCCAGAAACGGGGGGCGGCCGGAATGATCTTCTCCTCGCCGGTGACGAGGGCGACGGCATGATCGCCGACCCGCAAGCGCACCCGGTCGTAGATCTCGCGCGCCAGAAGACGCAGCGGCAGGCCGATCATGCCGGTGCCATGCGCCAGCATGCGCTCGACGGCGAGATGGGTCTTGCCGGTATTGGTAGGGCCGAGAACGGCCGTGACGCTGCGGGAGGCGGGCATTTTCTTGAGACTTCACTTGATGCCCTGGGGCGTCCGGGTCAAGGGCTTCGGCGCCATGAAAATGAGCCTCGGCTTAACCTTCGGATTCAAAGGCGAACAAAGCCTGTCCGAATCGCTGACCAGGCCCCGATTCCGGCTTTGTTCCGTAGGCGGAGCATCCATTTCACTACGTCAACCTGGACCACCCTCTCGGGACGCCAGAAGCATCATCGACGCCAGGCCGGGCCAAGGGTTAATTTCACCGGGGCGGCGGAAGCTCATGGTTACCAAAGACTCACTGGGAAGCGAGCAATTCCCGGCGTCCCGTTAAGAATTTGTTCCCCTTCCGGAACAGAGCATGTCCGAATCACAGATCTCGTGATTTTCCGCTTTTGTTCCAACGGTTTAGCGCAACATCTTGTGCCCGGTTGGCGGTCTTCCACAAGCGGCCATGCGGCTGTTAAGGATTTGCGGGAGTGGTTTCAGCCCCGGCATTTACTATATGTGCCAAAATGGGAATTGTGCTTTTGGGCGCTGCGGCCATATGCAACCCGAAGAAAGTGCTGCAAAACTTGACGGGCGAGGGGCTTTGCCCTTATACGACCGACCTCTTTCCGCGAATTTGAGTTTGGAGCAGTGAAATGGCTCGTCGTTGCGAGTTAACGGGTAAAGGCGCCCAGGTTGGCAATAAGGTCAGCCATGCCAATAACAAGACCAAGACACGGTTCCTGCCGAACCTGTGCAATGTCAATCTCATCAGCGACGCGATGGGGCTGGGCTATAATTTCCGCGTCAGCGCCATCGCGCTGAAGTCGGTCGAGCATGCCGGCGGCCTCGATGCCTTCCTGGTGAAGTCCCGCGACGAGAATCTCTCGCTCAAGGCCCGCCGCCTGAAGAAGAGCGTCGAGAAGCGCGTGGCCGCCGAAAAGGCCGCCTGATCTTCCAGGTGCTTGTCGAATTTGCAGAGCCGCTCTTTACCGGGCGGCTTTTGCATTATGGTGTCGCGCATGAGATCAGTCCGACCCACCACCCTCACCCTGAGGTGCCCGCCGAAGGCGGGCCTCGAAGGGTGGCCGGTTGCAGGACCCTTGTACCTGGATCATGCTTCGAGGCTCGCTACGCTCGCACCTCAGCATGAGGGTGTGTTATCGTTCAACTCGTCATGTTCTAACGTCGTATGACGAAGGACCATCCGAAGCGGCATTCGCCCAAAGCCTCGCGTGACGGGGAGCCCCTCGTCCATCCTTCGGCGCAATTGCGCAACGCCAGGCTGGGCCGCTTCACGGCGCTGGCCGAGCGCGTATCGTTCAAGGATTCCGAGCTCGGCGACTACTCCTATGTCGAGCGCCATGCCGAGATCATCTATTCATCGATCGGCAAGTTCTGCGCCATCGCGTCCGATGTGCGCATCAACGCGCTCAACCACCCGATGGAGCGGGTGAGCCAGCACAAGATCACCTATCGGCCCAACGAATATTTCCTCGGCAAGAAGCTCGATGCCGGCTTCCGCGAGGAACGCATGCTGAAGAAGGTGACGATCGGCCATGATGTGTGGATCGGCCATGGCGCCATCGTCCTGCCTGGTGTCCGCATCGGCAATGGCGCGGTGATCGCGGCCGGCGCCGTCGTCAGCAAGGATGTCCCCGACTACATAATCGTCGCCGGCGTTCCGGCGAAGCCGTTGCGCCCACGTTTCGCAGCCGATATCGCCCGGCGTATCGCCGGGCTCGCCTGGTGGGATTGGCCGCATGACCGGCTAGCTGAGGTGGTCGATGACATGGCGGCGCTTTCGGCAGAAGACTTCGTCGCCAAATACGAGAAACAGCCTGCCTCTTGACATGCAACTGCATGGTTGCATATTGGGTGAATGAGCATGGACGCCGTATTCAAGGCGCTGGCAGATCCGACGCGCCGGCAGCTTCTCGACAATCTCCATGCCAGGAACGGACAGACGCTCGGCGCGCTGTGCGAGGAGATGAACATGACCCGGCAGGCGGTGAGCAAACATCTGGCGATCCTCGAAGAGGCCAATCTCGTGGTGACGTTCCGGCGCGGCCGCGAGAAGGAGCACTATCTCAATCCGGCGCCGATCTTCGAGATCGCCGACCGCTGGATCGACAAATTCGAGCGTGGAAAATTGCGCGCGCTCACCGACCTCAAGAAAAATCTGGAAAGGGATGAAGAATGAGCAAGCCCAGCTTCGTCTATGTGACCTATATCCGGACCACGGCGGAAAAGCTCTGGCAGGCGCTGGTCAATCCGGAGGCCAACCGGCAATACTGGTTCGGCGCGCATCAGGAGAGCGACTGGAAGAAGGGTGCCCCCTGGAAGATCGTCTTCGCCGACGGCCGCATCGCCGATACGGGCGAGATCGTCGATATCGATCCCTTGCGCCGCATCGTCATCAAATGGCGCAACGAAATCATGCCCGAGCTCAAGGCCGAAGGCTACACACGCTGCACCATCACGCTTGAGCCGCAAGGCGCGCTGGTGAAGCTCACCATCATGCATGAGGCGGAGCGCGAAGGCCGGCACAAGATGATCGATGCCGTGCAATCGGGCTGGCCGCTTATTCTCGCGAGCCTCAAGAGCCTGCTCGAGACTGGGCAGGCGCTGGAGGGCACCGACCGGCTGCCGGAGGAGTGAGAGATACCCTCGCTCCGCAAGCGAAGCGCAGCGGCAAGAGGCTATCCGATTCAGAAATCTCCTCTTTCCTCCGCGAAGCGGGGGCTGCCCGGGGAAGGTTTATGAGATGTTCGAGAAAGCGGCGTAAAGCAAACGGGCAGAACGCAACTTCGATGGATGAGACTCAGACTTTCATCCAGATTTTCCCCTTCTCCCGCTTGCGGGAGAAGGTGCCCGACAGGGCGGATGAGGGTGTTGGTTCAGCTCGCGTCAGCTCTTCAGGAGAGCAAATAACGAGCTTCAACACTGCCCACACCTGCGATTTTACAGAGGCTGAGAGAACACCCTCATCCGGCCTTCGGCCACCTTCTCCCGCAGGCGGGAGAAGGGGAAACCAAGCATGGCCTCGCAACGAATTTCCCCGGACAGCCCTGCGCGAAGCGGGGGATGGTGGTGCGCAGCGCCGGATGGGAGCGGCTCCGCGTGGGCGGTGGGGCTTCGCATCTGATAGCCTCTGTGCCGAGATACTCTCATGCAACTTTCCAGGAATTCCATCGGTTGCACCACCCCACCTGGCGCTGTCGCGCCACCTTCCCCGCGCTTCGCGCAGGGAAGGAGCAGGATGGGTGAATCTGTCTCTTCGAAGTGCGATGGCGAAATTCAAGGCTTCAGCGCGAATTGCAGAAGCAGGGTGCGCTGGAATTGCGGGCGGTAATTATTGTCGGAAATGACGGTCACGCGTATCTCGCCATTGAGCTTCGACACCGCGATGCCTTCCATATTGTCGATGCGATAGAAAGGCATGCGGCCGGAAAAGACGAGGCTCGGGGCCACGGCGCCATCGGCGACAATATCTTCGGTCTTGATGCGCCGGATCGCCATGCCGGGCAGATTGGTCCCGCTGAAACTCCTCTCGACGGTGAGGACATCGCCATCGGGCAGGATGGCGAGATCGGTGATGGCGTAATCCTCATATTGCTTGATCGAGAAATTGAACGCCTTCTTGCCGCCCCACACCCAAGCACGGATATCGCCGTTCTCGTCCTTGTTGAACTCCGAGATGGCGAGCATGGAGCCCGCCAAGGGGCCGGACGCGAAACGGCCGATCGCCTCGAGCTCCTGATTGGGCGGGCCTTTCGCGACGGCCTTGGGTAGCTTCAGATCCTTGAAGCGCGCCTTGAAGCCGTCCTTGCCCAGATCATAGAGGCCGGCGCGCGCCCGGCTCTCGAAGCCGACGATCACCTTGCCGTCGATGCGCATCGGCTCCCAGCCGGCGAGCGCCTCGGCGTCGCTTCTGACCTTGCCCTTGAAGGGCTTGCCGTCGGGCCCCAGAATCGGCGCCATCACCGCATCCTTCAGCCCCGAGAGATGGTCGTCGGTATAGAGGAGGTCGGCCTTGAACCAGAAGCCGCGGTCGGACACCGCGAGGAGGCCGGTGCCGTCGGCCGAGAGCTCGAGCGAAGAGAGGCCGCCGAAACGCTCATCGTCGCTCGCAAGCTCGATGCCGCCCCGCCATTCGAGCCCGCCAAAGGTGACGAGCTGCGAAAACATGGTGAAGGATTTGACCGGCTGGGTGCGGACGCTGAGCGCTTCCTCCTGGGCGCCGGCAGGACCGGCGAGGAACAGGAGGGCTGAGACCCACAGCCACTTCATCAGTTGAGCCGGCGCCGCGGTTTCGCGGGCTCGCGCCGCACTTGTTTTGGCGCGCGCTCCTCGAAAAGCTCGGCCAGCTTCTCGGTCATGGCGCCGCCCAGTTCCTCGGCATCGACGATGGTGACGGCGCGCTTGTAGTAACGCGTCACGTCATGACCGATACCGATGGCGATGAGCTCGACCGGCGATCGGTTTTCGATGTCGGTGATGATCTGGCGCAAATGCTTCTCGAGATAATTGCCGGAATTGACCGACAGGGTCGAATCGTCGACCGGCGCGCCATCCGAGATGACCATCAGGATGCGGCGCTGCTCGGTGCGGCCGAGCAGGCGGTTATGCGCCCAGATCAGCGCCTCGCCGTCGATATTCTCCTTGAGCAGGCCTTCGCGCATCATCAGGCCGAGATTGCGCCTGGCGCGGCGCCAGGGCGTGTCGGCCGATTTGTAGATGATATGGCGCAGATCGTTGAGGCGGCCCGGATTGCCGGGCTTGCCGGCGGCGAGCCATTTCTCGCGCGACTGCCCGCCCTTCCAGGCCCTGGTGGTAAACCCTAAGATCTCGACCTTGACGCCGCAGCGTTCCAGCGTGCGCGCCAATATATCGGCGCAGGTGGCGGCGACGGTGATCGGCCGGCCGCGCATCGAGCCCGAATTGTCGAGCAGCAGCGTCACCACGGTATCGCGGAACTGCATGTCCTGCTCGACCTTGAAGGAGAGCGCGTGCAGGGGGTCGATGACGACTCGGGTGAGGCGCGAGGCGTCGAGCAGGCCTTCCTCGAGATCGAAATCCCAGGACCGGTTCTGCTGCGCCATCAGGCGGCGCTGCAGGCGGTTGGCGAGCCTTGCCACCACGCCCTGCAGATTGGAGAGCTGCTTGTCGAGATAGTTCCGAAGCCGCGACAGCTCTTCGCTATCGCACAGATCTTCGGCCGCGATCTCCTCGTCGAACTGGTTGGTATAGACGCGGTAGAAATCCTCGTTGGAGAGCGACGAGAAGGGCAATTGCGGGCGCCACGGTTCCTCGCCGTCGGGAGATTCCTCGCTGTCCATGTCGTCCGGCATGTCGTCGACATCGAGCTGCTGGGCATCCATTTCGGAGGCGTCGGTCTCGCCCTCGGCGTCCTGCAGTTCCTCGGCCGCCGATTGCTGGCTTTCCTGCTCCTCGCCCTCGGGCGTCTCCTGCTGGTCGCCGGAATCGGGTTCGGCTTCCTCGTTCTCGTCGCTGTCGTCGCTTTCGTCCGGATCCTCGCCCAGTTCGTCCGCCATATCGAGGGCGGCGATGATGTCGCGTGACATGCGCGCGAATGCCGCCTGGTCGGTCATGGCGTCGGTCAGATGGTCGAGATGGCTCGCGGCCTTCTCCTCGACCCAGGGCCGCCACAGCTCGACGAGCGCCCTGGCGTCTTCAGGCGGGGGCGCGCCGGTCAATCTTTCGCGCACCAGGAGGGCCACGGCTTCCTCGAGCGGCGCGTCCTTCTTGGTCGTGGGCCGTCCCGCCATCTTCTTATGATAGCGGTCCTGCAGCATGGCGGTGAGATTCTGCGCCATGCCCGGCATGGCGCGGGCGCCGATGCATTCGACGCGCGCCTGCTCGACGGCCTCGAACATGGCCCGCGCGTTCTTGCCTTCCGGGCGATAGCGGTTGTGGACGCCGTCGTCGTGATTGGCGAGACGCATGGCGAAGCTGTCGGCGATGCCGCGCGTGATGGCGACTTCCTGCCGGTCGAGCTCGATCGAGATCTGCGGCAGCTTGGCCTTCTTGCCCACGAGGCTCGGCGTCTCGGCGCCGAAGGAGACCGAAAGCTCAGGCTCGCCGGCGATGGTCTTCATCGCCAGCGTCAGGACATTACGGAATTCGCCTGCCGGTCCTTCGCGGTCCTGTGCCATCAGGCATCCTCATGACAGCGCGACATGCGCCGGCGATTCAGGCAGCTCCTCGCCGAAGCAGCGCTGGTAGAACTCGGCCACCAGCGCGCGCTCGAGCTCGTCGCACTTGTTGAGGAAGGTCACGCGGAAGGCGAAGCCGATGTCGTCGAAGATCTCGGCGTTCTGGGCCCAGGTCATGACGGTACGCGGGCTCATGACGGTCGAGAGATCGCCCTGCATGAAGGCGTTGCGGGTCAGATCCGCGACGCGCACCATATTGGCGATCGTCTTGCGGCCCTTGTCGTTGTCGTAGCTCTTGCTCTTGGCCAGCACGATGCTGACTTCCTGCGCATGCGGCAGGTAGTTGAGCGCGGTGACGATCGACCAGCGGTCCATCTGCGCCTGGTTGATCTGCTGGGTGCCATGGTAGAGGCCGGTCGTGTCGCCAAGGCCGATCGTATTGGCGGTCGAGAACAGCCGGAAAGCCGGATGCGGACGGATGACGCGCGACTGGTCGAGCAGCGTCAGCTTGCCGGACGATTCGAGGATACGCTGGATCACGAACATGACATCCGGGCGGCCGGCATCATATTCGTCGAACACCAGCGCGACATTGTGCTGGTACGACCAGGGCAGGATGCCTTCGCGGAATTCGGTAATCTGCTTGCCGTCCTTCAGGACGATGGCGTCCTTGCCGATGAGATCGATGCGGCTGATATGACTGTCGAGATTGATGCGGATGCACGGCCAGTTGAGGCGCGCGGCGACCTGCTCGATATGGGTCGATTTGCCGGTGCCATGATAGCCGGAGATCATGACGCGGCGGTTATAGGCAAAGCCGGCCAGGATCGCGAGCGTCGTCTCGCGATTGAAGAGGTAGTCCTCGTCGAGATCGGGCACATGCTCGCTGGCCTTGGAATAGGCCGGCACTTCCAGGTTCGAATCGAAGCCGAACAGCTGCCGCACCGACACCTTCATGTCGGGGAGCGGGGCTGCTTCGCCATTAGCGGTCGCGGTCATATTTTTGTTGCCAATATATGAGGTCTCGGAGTGCGGAGGTTCTAGACGGTCAAACGGGCCCGGGCAAGGCTCGAAAACCCTGATCGGGGGCGCTCGTAGATCACGATGAGTTTGGATTGAATCAATCCAAACTCATAAACGTGATCGATTCTTTAATTTTAGCGCGGGATTCTCGCGAAAAACCGGTATCCACTTTTTCGCATCCCGCGCTAGCAGAATCCCGTGGAGCGCAGGTAATCATAAGCCTGGATCACTGCCTTGAGCGTGTCCTCATTGGCCCGACTGCCATTATTGGCGTCCGGATGGAGCCGTTTTACCAAGGTTTTGTACTGGGACCTGGCCTTTTCCTTGGTCGCCGTCTCGTCGAGACCGAGCGTATGCAGTGCCTTCAACTCAGCATTGCGAAGGGGGCGGGCGGTGCCGGTGTTCACTTCCTTGCCATTCTCGCCCAGGAAATTGAACGGATCGCGGAAGCTGCCGGGCTTGGCCCGGCGCCCTTGCGCATTCATGGAACTCGAATTCTGGCCGAGCTTCCAGGTCGGGCGATGGCCGGTCTGGGCTTCCTTCTGGAAGTCGCGCACCGCGTCGTCCTTCATGCCGTCGAAGTAATTGTAGGTCTTGTTGTATTGCTGGACATGCTCCAGGCAGAAGGAGTGGAACTGGCCTTCCTGGTTACGGCCCTTGGGCGCCTTGTGGCGCCCGGGCTTGGGGCAGCCTGGCCATTCGCATGGCGGATGCTTGTCGCGCGTGACGCGCTCCTCGCCCCGCTTGACGCGAATCTTGTCGAAATATTTGGAATCGAGTTTCATCACCACCAATTATGGTCATCAGTTGAGACAGGAGCAAGTCATGACGCTCGGACCCGTCGGTATACAAATCAAGGATAAGCTGTCGCAAGCCTTCAGGCCACAGATGCTCGATGTCATCGACGAGTCGCATCTGCATGCGGGCCATGCCGGATCACATCCCGATGGTGAAAGCCATTTCCGCGTCAAAATTGTGTCTGAGGCCTTCGCCGGCAAGAGCCGGGTGGATACGCACCGTATGGTGAACGAAACCTTGAAGGAAGACCTCAAGACGCGCGTGCATGCGCTCGCCATCCAGGCATCAGCGCCGAAGTAGCTTAGACAGGAGCGCATCGGCTTGCCCGAAAACCGCATGCACTTTTCGGGCCGATCTACACTTTGCTTCTGATCCGCTGCTCGAAGTTTTCGAGGCTGTCGCCGGTCCAGGCGCGGCGGTGGAAATAAACCTTGCGCGCGAACCAGTTCATCAAGGGCGTGCCGATCACCTGGTCGTAGAGCCAGTTGGGCGGCGCGGCATCCATCACGCGGCGCAGCAGAAGCTTCTTGCGCATTGCCGGAATCTCGCGCGCCAGCACGCGCTCGGGTGAAGGCCCATGGCGGGTGAGGTGATCGGCGATCAATTGCGCGGCGCGCCGGCCATAGCGGAAAGCAAGGCGGATGCCGCCGCCGGTCAAGGGCGAGACATGGCCCGCCGCATCGCCGATGAGGAGAACCTGGGGAGCCGCGAAAGGCGAAACGGGACCACCCACCGGAATGCGGCCGCTGCGGCGCTCCTTGATCGCGACTTTGGAGAAGCCGAAGAGCTTATCGGTGTGGGTGAGGAACGCCTTGAGATTGGGCTTGCTGTCGCCATTGGTGGCGAGGCCGACCTGGAAGAAGCCGGGCGCCGGCGCCACCCAGGCGAGATAGCCGCGCGCGAGGCGCGAATCGAGAAAGCAATGGAGGAAATCCGGATCGGCTTCGGGAAGCTCCGGATATTCGATCTCAAGACCGGTGAGGAAACGGGTGTTGCGACCAAGGTCGAAGAGACGCGCGACCGTCGAACGGGCGCCGTCGGCGCCGACGAGATAGCGGGTGCGCAGGCCCGTCTGCGGCAGGAAGATCCTGTCGCCCTGGCGTTCGGCGCGGTCGAGCCTCGTCGAGCAGCGGATATCGGCGCCGGCCGTCTCGGCCTCGCGCGCCATCCAGCGCATCAGGTCGGCGGTGTTGCTGGTGAGGAAATAATAGCCGGGCGCGAAGAGATCGACGGAACGCAGCGACGGCGCATAGAGCCTGACACCATGCACGGTGCGGGTGAGATGTGGTGGAATGTCGATTTCGTCGGCCGCTTCCTTGACGATGATGCCAGTGGTCGAGATGCGCGCACCCGGATCGGTCTTGGCCTCGATGACCAGCGTGCGCAGGCCGCGGATGGCAGCGGCGCGCGCGCAGGCCAAGCCCGCGAAGCTCGCTCCCACGATCACCAGATCATATGCCGCCGTGTCTTTCATCGCGTTACGGAAGATTGGGTGACAAGGTGGTAATTTGAAGGCAGCGACCAAAGTGATGAAGTGAGGGCGGCAGTGACGCGCTGCGGTGTCAATTTCTGCGCTCGTGACCGGCCGCGTAGGCCGGAAGCGCATCCATGGCAGTCTGGAACGCCCGGCGAATTTCAGTCTGACTGAACCCCTGGTCCCAAAGCTCCGTCGCAAGATCGGCCATGACCACATCTATTGGGGACGTGGCTTGATTTGGATTGCCGGTCTGAATTTCTCGGCACGCCTCAGAGAAGTCGGTCGCCAGCTTAAGACAGGCCAAGCGCCATTCATCTTCCTTATCCAGTGTCATCGAATTCCCCAGGCGTTCTTCAACCCCCCGAATTGTCAGCTCCACAGCCTCGGAGAGGCCGGTGGCTTTGAACTCTCGGACCTCGAAGCTGTCATCGACGACGAACCATTCATGGACCGCCTCCTCGGGCTGGGTGAATGGCCGGACGCTAAACATATCGAGGCGGGAAATGCGTGACCGGTAGAGTGTCGCGTCGGCTTGGGTGCTGGAGAGAATCTGAATCTTCAGAAGTATAGGAGGGCCGGCTGTCGTGATCTCCATCTCACCTTCGTATTCAAGCTTCCATATCCGATGACGGGCGCGTTCCATGCCTTGCAGTATAGCAACGCTTGCGGATTCAGAAAAAAGTCCGCGATGAGATGGTTCATTCCCCCGGTGCCAGCCTCTTCCTGAGCGTGGTGATCTGGTGGCGGCGCTTGCGCATGACCTCGACGCGGAAGCCATGGAAGGTGAAGGCCAGGCCGGCATCGGGAGATGTCGCCTCTTCGAGCAGCGGGTGTCGGCGTCGGCCGCCACGGCTTCTTGCACATGATCGGTGGTTCGCGTCCTGCGGCCTTTTTCGCCGTCACGCCACGCCGTCTGGTGGCCGAAGGCGGGCGCTCCTTGTTGACAGAATTGTTCTATATGGTACTAATTTATCCACCTGCAGCCGCATGGGAGACACGGCTGGACTGCCTGGCAAGCGCGTGCGCTGCCTTGCTCATAAGGAAAAAATCTCCAGCAAAGAGGGAGTTAAATGGTCAAGAACATCATCGAGCCCGTGTGCGCCAATCGTCGCAAATTCCTTGCCGGCACGGCGCTCGTGCTCGCGACTTCGTGGTCCGGACTGCGGCCGGCCGCCGCCGAGGACAAGGCGCCGGTCGTTCTCGGCTTCGCCACCGGCCTTTCCGGCGCCCAGGCGCAATATGGACGCGACAATGTCAAGATCGGCGAGCTGTTCGCCGAGCAGATGAATAGTCAGGGCGGCATCGATGGCCGCAAAGTTTCGGTCGTTTCCGGCGACACGCAGGACCAGCCGGATATCGCCATCTCTCTCGCCCGCCGCCTGATCCGCGAAGATGGCGCCACCGCGCTGTTCGGCCATGGCGGCTCGGGCCTCACGCTTGCACTGTCGCAGGCGCTCAAGAGCACCAAGGTACCGCTGCTGCTCAGCTACATCTGGGGCAACTCCAATACCGGTCCCTCGCTTCCCTCCGTCTATCGGATCGGCCCCTTCAATGCCTACGTGGCGACGCTGATGGCCAAATACCTCAAGCAGTCGCCGTACAAGAATATCGTCATCCTGGCCGAGGACACTGCGTACGGCACCGATTTCGCCAAGGATCTGTCCGGCAAGGTCGACGCCGGTCTGAAAGTCGAGACCATTCCCTTCCAGGCGAAGATTCAAGACCTCAGCCCCGTGCTCGGCAAGCTGGCCTCCGGCACGCAGCCCGATGCCATCATCGTGGCGGGTAACTACCAGATCATCTACAGCCTGCAGAATCAGATTCCGGCAGCCGGACTGAAGAGCCAGATCATCGGCGCCTGGGACTATCCGACGACACCGGAATTCTGGGAGACCGCCGGCAAGAACGGCGTGGGCGTCATCTATGCCACGTTCACCGGCCCATCCGTCAAGTTGACGGCGACGGGCGAAGCGTTCCGCGCCAGCTATGCGGCGAAGTTCGGCCGCGATCCGCTCTTCTATGAATATTTCCTGTGGGATTGCCTCAATGCTCTGCGTAAGGCCGTCACCGATTCCAAGAGTGTCGACCCGGCCGTGTTGACCGAGACGCTCGCCAAGGTTTCGTTCGAAGGCACTACCGGATCGATCCACTTCAATCAGGAAGAGGGGGCGTGGAACCAGGCCCTCAGCGGCACACTGTTCATGAAGCAGTACACCGAGGTGAAGCAGACGGATGCGGCGGCCAAAGTCGTCGCCGAAATCGCTCCTTGATATGCAGACGGCGGTCCAGACGCTGATCCTGGGCACGGCGATCGGTGGCGTCTATGCGCTCATGGGAGTTGGGCTGAATCTCATCTTCGGCGTGATGAGGGTGGCGAACTTCGCGCATGGCGCGCTCTACATGATAGGCGGCTATGCCGC
Source organism: Rhizobiales bacterium Y(2018) (assembly GCA_005502925.1). Lineage (GTDB taxonomy): Bacteria > Pseudomonadota > Alphaproteobacteria > Rhizobiales > Aestuariivirgaceae > Taklimakanibacter. Next base: position 188,922 of record SCPD01000014.1, read on the forward strand.
CTATTACCTCACATTGGCCACCGGCGCACCGATGCCGGTCGCTGTGATTGGCGCGATGGTGGTCGGCGGATGTGTCGGCTATTTCGTCAACGCCATATTGCTGCGGCCGGTCTATCGCTCGAGGCTCGAACGTCCGTCGGAATTCACGCTGATCGTCACCTTCGCGCTCAGTCTGATGGCGACGTCCGCGGCGGCCGTCTTCCTGACCCCGAATTACCGCAAGTTCGAAGGCATGTGGCCCGACACGATAACGCTGTTCGGTTTCGTCAGCATGTCAGGCGACCGGGCCGTGGCTTTCGTGACCGCGCTGATCTTGCTCTGCGCTCTGCTCTGGCTGGTGCATTTCACCGATCTTGGCCGCGGTTGGCGGGCGCTCACCCAGAATCGAATGGGAGCGGATATTGTCGGTGTCGATGTCTTCCGTCTGGCGAATCTGGCTTTCGCCACCTCGGGAGCCCTGGCCGCGGCGGCCGGCGCCGTGCTGGTACCGCTCTATCTCGCTTACCCGACAATGGGCGAAAGCGTTATCGTCAAGAGCTTCGTCATCGTCGTGCTTGGTGGGCTCGGCTCGATCGCGGGCAGTCTTGTCGGCGGCTTCCTGCTCGGCTGGGCGGAAGCGCTGGGCTCGGTCTATATCGGTTCCGGCTATACCGATATCTACGGTCTCGTGATCATGCTGGTGGTCCTGCTCTTTCTGCCGCGCGGTCTCTTCGGCATCTCCGAGAGGGAAGTCTGACCGTGACAGCACATGCCGCGGAGCCATCGGCGTCGGGAGAGCCGCTGCTGGTCGTGAATGACCTGCACAAGGCATTCGGCGGGCATAAGGTCGTCAATGGCGTCAGCTTCAGCGTGGCCGAAGGGGAGATGCTCGCGCTCATCGGGCCGAACGGCGCGGGCAAGACGACGCTGCTCAACCTGCTCAGCGGCCAACACAAGCCGACAGCCGGGCGGATTCTGTTCTCCGGCATGGACATCACCGGCAAGGGGGCGGCCACGAGCAGGGCGATGCTGCGCGCCTTTCAGGACGGCGGTATCTTCCTCAAGCTGACGGCGCTGGAGAATGTCATGGTGCCGCTGCTCACGCGCGGCGTGGCGGTGCGCGAGGCGCGTGACCGCGCGATGGCGGCGCTATGCAGCGTCGGCCTCGAGCCCGTGGCTCACGAACGAGGCGAGCGGCTCTCGGGCGGCCAGCGCAAGCTGACCGATTTCTCGCGCTGCATCGCCGCCGAGCCGCGCCTGGTGCTTCTGGACGAGCCAACGGCGGGCGTCCATCCGCACGTGGCCGAGGCCATGGTGAGCCATATCGTCAAACAACAGGCCGCCAATGTCGGCTTCGTCATCATCAGCCATGATCTTCCCTGGGTCTTCGCCGTCTGCCCGCGGGTGATCTGTCTCGCCGGCGGCGAGATCCTGTGCGAAGGCACGCCCGAGCGGGTTGGCGGCGATCCGCGCGTGCACGAGGCTTATCTATGATCACCAGGCCGCGCCGGACCGAAGCTGCTGCCAAGCCGTCCGGGCGAGTGCCGGTCGATCTCGTCGCCACGGGATTGCGTGTCGCCTATGAACGCGATGTGGAGATCCTGCGCGGTGTCGAAATCACCGCGGCGGCGCGCCGCATCTCGCTGGTCATCGGTCCGAATGGCGCCGGCAAGTCGACCTTTCTCAAGGCTGTGGCCGGTCTGGCGCCAGTCACCGGCGGGCTGGTCACGCTCGGCGGCGTCGACATAACGCGATGGAGGCCGCGCGACCTTCTCGCGCATGGTGTCGCCCTTGTGCCGCAGAATGGCACGCTCTTTCCGGCGATGACGGTGCGCGAAAATCTGCAGATGGGCGGCTGGCTCAGGCGGCGCGAAAAGGCGTGGCTGGGCGAGAGCATCGAGGCAGTCGTCAACCGTTTCAACCTGCCGCGCCATCTGGTCGACAGGCGGGCGGGGGACCTGTCGGGCGGCCAGCAGAAACTGGTGGAGATCATGCGCAGCATGATTATGACGCCCACGACCCTGCTGCTGGATGAGCCGACGGCCGGCCTTTCGCCCAAGATGGCGAGCCAGGTCTATGAGCAGATCGCCGCGCTGCCGGGCGATCTCGGCGTGACCGTATTGCTGGTCGACCAGAATGTGCGTTCGTCACTGGCCATCTCCGACGACGTCTATGTGCTGGCGATGGGGCTCAATAATGACAGGGGAACGGCGCGCGATATCACCGAGAGGCTGGGCGAGATCACCGCCGGCTGGTTGCGGCAAGGAGTGTCTGGTGCGGTCAAATCCTGAAAAGCTCAAGCTGCTCTTCGCGGCCCTGGCCGTCGTGGCGGCGGCTGCGCTGGCCTATCTCATCCCGTCGCCCACGGTACTCGATGCCGTCGTCTATTTCTTCTATTTCCTGATGCTCGCGGCGTCGTGGAATCTGCTGGCGGGCATCTGCGGACAGATGTCCTTCGCGCACATGGCCTTTTGCGTGACCGGCGCCTATGTCGCGGCTTCGACGGCCAATGTGCTCGGCTTGCCGATGGCAGCCGCGGTTGTCGTCGGCGCTTTGGCCGCTGCGTGCGCGGGCTTGTTCGTCGGCATCTTCACGCTGCGTTTCCGCGACATCACCTTCTCGCTCGCCACTTTCGCCTTTGCCGGTGTGCTGACGAGCTGGCTGATCGGCGCCAGCGACATCACCGGCGGCAGCAACGGCATGTCCGCGCCGCCCATCTTTTCCGGAGATCAGGCGCGCGCCTTCGTGTGGCTCGGCCTCGCGCTCAGCGTCGTGTTCTTTGCACTGCAATGGCTGTTACTGTCCAGCCGGTGGGGCATCCTGATGCGGGCGGTACGCGACCGCGAGCCGGTGGCGCGCGGGCTCGGCGTGAAGGCTACCCATCTCAAGGTCGCCGTCTTCGCCTACACCGCATTCTGGGCGGGTCTGGCCGGTGGATATTTCGCCGCCTACACCGAATATGTGACACCCACCATGGCGGGCCTCGAGAATATGGGGCTGGTGCTCGGCATGGTCATCGTCGGCGGTATCGGCACCGTCGCGGGGCCTGTGCTCGGCACGCTGGTCTTCCGCTTCATCGACTTTTTCACGCGCGGTTATGGCGGCGAATACACCGTCTTCACCTTCGCGCTGATCCTGCTGGTCACCATGCTGTTCCTGCGCGACGGCGCCATGGGGCTGATCACCGCAACGCTGCGGCGTTTTCGCGCGCCGCAAGAACGCTGGCACGCGGCGCAGCCGGCCGCGGCACCGGGGGCCACGCCGGAGTCTTAGGAGAAGCGCGTGCCTCACATCAATCCGATCGGGATCGCGCTGCTGGCGGCGGGCCTCGGGCTTGCGGCTGTATTGGGGCTGCTGGGGCGCCGCTGGGCGTCGGGACGCTCGGCACGTATCGCCTGGTGGTCCGGTCTGCTCGAACTCCCGCATGGCTATCTGCATACCGTGCATGCGGTGGTGGATCGCGAGCGGGAAGCCGCGCGCATGCATGCGCTTGCGGCGGGCGGTTTCCTGGCGGCGTTGATTTTTTCGCTGCCGCTCCACCTCGGCTATTGGCCGCGCCTTCTGGCCGCTGGGATGCTGTTATCCGTCCTTGTCAGCCTGGCCGGGATCGCCATGGCGATCCGGCGCCGGTCGGGCGGACATGTGCCGCGCCTCAAGCCTTCGCGTAACGTCGTCCTGCCCTATCTGCTGCTTGGACTTCTGCTCGTTCTTGCCGCCGGTGCCATTCTGCAGCTTCTCGGCGCCGGTATGGTCGCCTTCGGCGTCCTGGCTATCCCGGCCGGCATAGTGCTCCTGCTTCTCTTGCAATCGGCGCATGGCGGCGCGCTGCGCCACGCCGTCGCCGGCGCCGTTCATCTCGTCGTGCATCCGCGACCAAGGCGGGTACGGGGTGAGCCGGATGCGGCCCTTCCGCCGCTCGACCTCGATACGGAGCCGCTTGGCGTCGGGACCATGAAGGATTTCGCCTGGAACCGGCTGGTGGGGTTTGACGCCTGCGTGCAGTGCGGCCGCTGCGAAGCGGTCTGTCCGGCCTATGCCGCGGGCCAGCCGCTCAATCCCAAGGCGCTGATCGGCAGTCTTTCGCTAGCGGTGAGTGAACCCGACAGGCCGGCCGCCGAGGTGGTAACGCCGGAGGCGCTCTGGGCCTGCACCACGTGCCGCGCCTGCGTCTACGAATGTCCGATGCTGATCGAGCATGTGGACGCCATCGTCTCCATCCGCCGCCACCAGGTGATGGAGCAGGGTGTGCTGCCCGCCCATGCCGCCGACACGCTCGCCAGCTTGCGCGAAACCGATACGCAGTCGAGCCGCGCGCTTGTCAGCCGGCTGGACTGGGCCGCGGATCTCGATCTGCCGGTCCTCGCCGAAGGTGGCTCTTGCGACACGCTGCTCTGGCTAGGCGAACATGCCTTCGACTTGCGCCATCAGCGCACGTTGCGGTCGCTGGTGAGGCTGCTGCGCCGGGCAGAGGTCGACTTCGCTGTGCTCGGCGCAGGCGAGCTCGACTGCGGCGACATCGCCCGCCGCCTTGGTGACGAAATAACTTTCGCCGACCTTGCCCGGCGCAACATAGCGAACTTGGCGCTCCGGAAATTCCGCCGCATCGTCACGGCGGACCCGCATGCCTTCAATGTTTTGAAGAATGAGTATCCCGCCTTCGGCGGGCAGTACGAGATCCTGCACCACAGCCAGTTGCTGGCCGAGCTGATCGGCCGCGGCAGTCTCTCACCCGATGCCGCGCTCGGCGAGCGTGTGACCTATCATGATCCCTGCTATCTCGGCCGCTACAATGGCGAAACGCAGGCGTCCCGCGATGTACTGGCGGCGCTTGGCGTCGAGCTTGTCGAAATGGAGCGGTCCGGCCTGCGCTCCAGTTGCTGCGGCGGCGGCGGCGGAGCGCCACTTGCCGCCATACCCGGGCGTCGGCAGATCGCCGAGAACCGCATGGACCACGCCCGCGCCACCGGTGCGCCAACCCTGATCGCCGGCTGCCCGCAATGCACGCAGATGTTCGAGGGTGTCCCCGGCGACAGGCTTTTGGTCATGGATCTGGCCGAGCTTGTCGACCGCGCCACAGGCGGTACGTCATGAGCGAGCACCAGGATGGCATCCGGCGCCGCAATCCACGCCGCGAGCGCGATGGGCGCCGGACTTCGTCTGTCGTGGAGCCCGCCCCCTCTGTCCAGGCAGCTCAGTCTGAGGCGGCTGCCGGCGCCGCGCCGCGGATCGACCCGCGCCTGCGCCGGCGTGAAAGACAGGCGGCGGAGCCAGCCTCCACTGGCGTGTCTGTCCGGGCAGGCGATGTCACGCGAATTGATCAGTCGTCCCATTACGTTCTCATGGTGCCGGATCTGGAGCGTGGACGACTGTCACCCGCCGATCGCATCACGCTCGGTGCGGCGCGGATGCTGGCCGACGCTGATGGCGGGGCTGTTGTTCTGGCCTTGATGCTGGCGTCCGATGAGATGCTGGCTGACGATGCCGGTCGGGCTGGTGTCGACAGGGTGGTCGAGCTTCGCGATGCCGCTTTTGCCGCTTACGATCCGCAAGCGAGAGCAGCGGCTGCCGTTGCGATTGCCGAGATGATTTCGGCCCGTCATATCGTGCTGAGCGAGACACGTTCGCAGGGCGGGGATCTCGCACGTCGTATCGCGGCCGCGTTGGGGGGCGGGCTGGCGGTCGGCGTCGTTCGCATGACCAATGCCAGTGTCACAAGCGTGATCGACGCCGGACGACGTGAGGCGATCGGCCCGGCGCCGCGTGTCGTCGCCATCGATACCGCGATTTTTCCCGCCGCGTCGGCCATCCAGGCACGGGAGGCAAGGCCACTGGCCCCGCCGCCCGTGACGTTGCGGTCGGCGATCCGGGACGAAGGCCTCGTGCCCATGGATCCGCGGACTTTGCCCTTGGCCGAGGCCGAACTGGTACTGAGCGCCGGTGACGGCGTCACCGACTGGGACGCCTTCCATGCCTTGGCCGCGGCACTGCCGGCAGCCGAAGCGGGCAGTCGCGTCGTTTGCGATGCCGGACATCTTCCCCGTTCACGGCAAGTGGGTGCATCGGGCACGATCGTCTCGGCGCAGTGTTACATCGCCGCCGGCATATCCGGCTCTCCGCAGCATCTGCATGGCATTGCCGACTGCCGAACGGTCATCGCCGTCAATACGGATCTTCACGCGGCGATGGTGGCGCGTGCCGAGCTTGCCATCATCGCCGACGCCCAGGCGGTCATGCCGGCCCTGACGAAGCTTGTCGAAGAAAGAAGACATGCCCGCTAACGTCACCGTTCTGGTCTCCATCGGCCGCAATCCTGTTTCCGGGCGAGTCCGGCGGGCCGCCGCCGACGCGAGCGCGCTGGCGCTGGCGTTGCGGATCGCCGGCAAGGAAGCTGTGGAGGTCGTGCATGCGGGCGACGCTGCCGCGCCGGGCTTGCGGGACTATCTGGGAATGGGGCTTCCGCGGCTGACGGTGCTGCCGGTTTCCGGGAACGCCAATCCGGCGCCGGCGCTGCTCGGCTATCTGCGGCATAGACGGCCGGCGCTCATTCTGACCGGGGAGCGCGCCGAAGCGGGCGAGGCATCCGGGTTCCTGCCTTACTGGCTCGCCGGCGAACTCGCCGCAACGCTGCTGCCCGAGGTGGTCGATCTGCGAATGGAAGCGGAAGGGTGGGGCGCGATCCTTGCCGCGCCGGGCGGACGCCGGCGGCGCGTATGCGTTGCCGGATCGCTCGTGGCGACAATGGGCCGTGGCGCAACGGTGGCGCCGCTCGCGGCCTACGGCCAAGCCCGGCGGGGCGAGATCATTTGCGAGCAGACAGACACATTCGCGGCGGCGGCCGAGAGCCGGGTCATCAAACCTGCGCGCCCGCGCCCGAAGCGGCTGGTTGCCACTGTGGCTGCACAGGCCGGCAGAGGGCCGCAGGTCGGCGTCGCTCCGGAAGAAGCCGCCCGCATGATCGCTGATTTCCTCGCCGGACGGGGACTGCTGGTGTGATCTATGAGTTCGCCAGTGGAAAATTGAACTCGCGCGCCAGGAAATCCCGGTAGTCGCCGGCCTGCCGACGGGCCTCCGCAGCGGACCATCCCGTGATGTCGCGAACGCCGTCGGCCACATCATCGACGGTGTCCGCGCCCATGCGTTCGCCCCAGCCCGTCTTCACGCGGCGAAACAGCATGTCGGTCAGCGTGCGCGCGTCTTCATGCGTGGCGCCATGACGGATTGCGGCCATCGGCAGCTCGTCGGTGTCCTGCGGGCCGGTTATCGGCGGTCGCGCCGCATATGTCAGCGGCCGGGAGGCGCCGGACGGTTGGATCTGGCTGCCGACAGCCGCCGTGATGGCCCTGCCGGCATGGCGATGAGTCATGATGAGGCCGCCGGAATAGGTGACATAGGCCGGCACGCCGCGGCGACTGAAATCGTGCAGCTCGCTCGTCATCCCGCCCATCGGCGCCTGAGGATCGAAGGTGCGGGGGCGCACACCGGACCAGGTGTAGAGGACATCCTTCCGACCGAGTTGCAGGGTGGGAAAGAGATGATTCATCTCCGCCAGAAGATGGCTGATCTCTTCGTCGCGTGTGCGGAAATTCTCGGCGGTCGGTTCCACGGCTGCGTCCATCGGGCCGAAATAATGGAGATCATCCCAAGGGATCACGTAGAACGGATCACCATCGCGCATGATGGTCTCGAAGCCCTGGCCGCGGAATGCTTCGGGCAGCCGGACCATGATGTTGGTGCCCTTGGCGCCCTGGTTAAGCCGCGGTATCGGCAGATTGCCGGCGCGCGCCACGTGATCGATCCAGGCGCCGGCCGCATTGACGAAAGCCTTCGCCTTCACGGTGAAGGCGAGGTCCGTGCGCAAGTCCACGGCCGTAACGGTCCAGAACTGATCGCTCGTGCGCTCCACCTTGTCGACCCGGACGTAGTTGCGCGTGACGGCGCCGGCGTCCCGGGCATGCAGGATGGTGTCGAGGCAGATGCGTTCCGGCCAATCGAATTGATATTCGGTGAAACTGAGCACGCCGTAGAGATCGCCGGCGTCACGCAGATGGGTGAGGGCCGGATGATGGCGCACTTCGGCTGGAGGGATGTGGCGGATATCCAATGAAACGCCGCCGGGATCGAGCTTCTCCAGAAGATTGAGACCGAGCCGCGCCTTCCACACAGGGATCGATCCGTCCTTGTAGAGGGGAGCGAAGAAGGTGAGAGGGCGCACCCGCTCCGGCGTGGCGCGCACGAAGGCGGAACGCTCGCGCATCGATCGCGCCGCGTGGTCGATGGAGTGCAGCGCGAGCTTCGGATGAAACAGGAAATTGGCCAGAGAGCGGCCCGGCGAGAAATAGGTCAGGCCGCAATGCTGGAGTCGGCTGGATCGTCCGGAGGTTGCGCCGGCGAAATCCCCTTGCTCCAGCAGGACCGTCGAAAAGCCGGCCGCCGCCAAATGGCTTGCCGCGCTGGCCCCGATAATGCCCCCGCCGACAATGACGGCGTCGAAAACGGACATGATGCGTCCTTTCAAAGTGTTCTGCCGCATAATCGGTACCATATGGAACAATTACGTCAACTCGTTCCGTCGTGTCCGGCGGAACAGCTTGAACTCGCGCCGTCTGGCGGCTAGTCGAGATGCTCCGCATTCAAGCATGCAGGTGGCCCGATGAAAGACACTCCCGCAAAGTTGGCGGCAATCGATACCGATCCCAGTTTCGTCACCCTTCTCGGGCGGATGATGGAGAACACGGTCGCGCGCGACAGCTATCAGCTGAGCTTGTGGACGAACTTCTTCAATAACCCGGTCTTCGCTCATGTGGAGCGCGAATTCGGCCTTTTGCGCGACGAGTACAACATCCTGGCCTGTCTGGTGACTTACGGGCCGCTGACCGCAAGCAGCGTCTGCATGGTCACGGGGCGCCCGCGCAATTCGGTGGGGCGCGGCGTCGACAGGCTGCTGCGCCGCAACTTCATCGCCCGCCGGCCCGACAAGAACGACCGGCGGCGGCTGATCCTGACAATTCTGCCTGGCGGGCGCAAAGCCCATGAGGCCATCGTTCCGCTTTTCGTCGAACGGGAAAAGATGATGCTCAAGGCGCTCAACCAGCGTGACAGGGTGGCGCTCGCGCGCATCATCGCCAAGCTCATGGCATCCAGCGCGGATTGGGCGGAGGTGTTCTGAACTCTTTCCCAAGGATTGACAATTTGTTCCAATTGGAACAATCATGCACCCATGAAGCGCGCAGGCTCAGCATTCCGACCTGCCACTGACCGCGGGTAAGACATGAGCCAATATGATGCCCTCCTGAAGCCGCTCCGACTGAAGCATCTCGTGCTGCGGAACCGGATCATGAGCACGGCCCATGCGCCGCGCTATGCCGAGGACGGCATGCCGGCCGAGCGCTACCAGCTCTATCACGAGGAAAAGGCCAAGGGCGGCATCGCGCTGACCATGTTCGGCGGCTCGTCGACGGTTGCCGTCGACTCGCCGTTGTCGTTCAAGCAGGTCGACCTCAGCGACGACCGCGTCGTGCCGCACATCGAAAAGATGGCGGCAGGGGTGCATAGGCACGGCGCGGCGGTGTTCTGTCAGATGACCCATCTCGGCCGCCGCGGCAGCTGGGAAGGCCGCGAATGGCTGCCGCTGATCGGCCCCTCATCGAATCGCGAGATTCTGCATCGCTCCTTCGCCAAGGAGATGGAGGACTGGGATTTTCGTCGCGTGATCGAGAATTTCGCCGATGCGGCGGAACGCTGCCGCAAGGGCGGACTCGACGGCATCGAGATCATCGCCGCCGCGCATCATCTGATCGACAGTTTTCTGTCACCGGCCATCAATCAGCGCACCGACCGCTATGGGGGCTCGCTGGAGAACCGCATGCGATTTGGCATGGAAGTGCTCGAAGCCATCCGGGCGCGCGTTGGCTCCGACTTCATCGTCGGCATGCGCCTGGCAGGCGACGAGTTGCTGGAGGGCGGCCTCGATGCCGCCGAATGCCTCAAGATCGCGGCTGGATACGCCAATTCCGGCCTGATCGATTTCCTCAACATCTACCAGTCGCATGGCGATACGTTCCGTGGGCTGGTGACGCTGATGCCCGACATGGCTTTTCCACCGGCCCCCTACCTCTATCTGGCGAGCGCGGTGAAGGGCGAAGTCGACATTCCGATATTCCATGCTTCCGCCATCCGCGACCTGGCGACCGCCGCGCGCGCCATCGAGGAGGGGCATGTCGACATGGTGGCGATGACCCGCGCGCATATCGCGGACCCATATATCGCCCGCAAGCTGATGGAAGGGCGCGCCGACGACATTCGTCAGTGCGTCGGAGCGAATATGTGCGTCGACAGCGAGAATGGTGCTGTCTGCATCCAGAATGCCGCAACCGGGCGGGAAAAGCATATTCCGCACATTGTCCGTAAGGGAGTGGCCCGCAAACGCGTGGTGGTGATCGGCGGCGGACCGGGGGGGCTCGAAGCCGCGCGGGTATCGGCGCTGCGGGGGCATGAGGTCGTCCTGTTCGAACGTTCCGGGCGATTGGGCGGCCAACTCAATCTGGCCAAGAATGTTGCCTGGCGTGAAGGCCTCTCCGGTATCGTGCGCTGGCTGGAAATGCAGATCGGCAAGGAAGGCGTCGATATCCGCCTCAACACCGGCGCCACGATGCAGCTGGTGCAGGCCGAGGCCCCGGACATTGTCGTGATCGCGACCGGCGGCTCGGCGAAACCGCCGGGCTTCGAAGGGGGCGAGTTGGCCATATCGGCGTGGTCCCTGTTGTCCGGCGAGAGCCAGGCGGGAACCAATGTGCTGGTCTATGACGAGATCGGCAGCCAAGTGGGCGTCGGCTGCGCCGATTATCTCGGCACCCGCAAGGCATTGGTGGAGCTGGTCACGCCGGACCGCCATGTCGGCGAGCAGGTGGGCAGTACCGCCCAGGTGCATCATCTCAAGCGCCTTTATCAGAACGACGTGGTGCTGACGCCGAATGTCCGGGTGATCCGGGCCTACAAGGAAGGCAACGGGCTGGTGGCGGTGCTGCGCAACGAATACACCGACAGCATGGAGGAACGCAGCGTCGACCAGATCGTCTACGATCTCGGCAGTCAGCCGGTGGACGATCTCTACTGGTCGCTGCGTCCGGATTCCGTGAATCTCGGCGAGGTCGATTATGACGAGCTGATCGCCGATCATCCGCAGGCCGTGCGCAGAAATCCGGAGGGGCGCTTCCAGCTGTTTCGCATCGGTGATGCCGTCCACAGCCGGAACGCGCACGCGGCCATGTATGATGCCGTCCGCCTGATGAAGGACTTGTGAAATGTCGGCGGAGTCTCGCATGAGATTCCTCACCGCCGCCGAGGTTCACCGGCTTCTCGCCTTTCCGGCGCTCATCGCCGCCTTGCGTCAGAGCCACCGCGGTCCGGCACCGGCTGTCGAGACCTCGTTGCTCCAGGATCCCGATCCCAAGTCGGCCAACCGCTTCAATGTCCTGAATGCCTGGGCGGCCGGGGAGCATATCGGCACCAAGCTCGTCTCGATCTTTCCCGGCAATGACGCGTCGGGCACCGGTCTGCCCTCGATCCAGGGAGTCTATGTGCTGTTCGAGGCCGCGCATGGCGCGCCGGTGCTCGTCGCCGACGGGACGGCGCTGACTTTACGCAAGACGGCCGCCGATTCGGCCCTCGGGGCATCCTATCTGGCGCGGCTCGATGCCGAGACGCTCCTGATGGTCGGCGCCGGCGCCCTGGCACCCTATGTCATCGAGGCCCATCGCGCGGCCCGGCCCTCGCTTCGCAGGGTGATGCTCTGGAACCGGCAGATCGACCGCGCGGCGGCATTGCGGTGCCAGCTCGAATCGCAAGGCATCGTGGCGGAGGTGGCGGCCGATCTTGAAACGGCCGTCGCTTCGGCCGACGTCATCGCTTGCGCCACAATGTCCGCCGAGCCACTGGTGAGGGGCGCCTGGCTGCGGCCTGGCACCCATCTCGACTTGATTGGCGGCTGGCGGCCGGACATGCGGGAAACCGACGACGAAGCGGTGCGGCGCGCAGAGGTTTATGTCAATGCGCGCGAACTGGCGGCGGGGTGTGGCGACCTCGTCCATCCGATCGCTAGCGGTATGTTCTCATGGTCGAGCGTGCGGGGCGATCTCTATGACCTGTGCAATGGTCGCGTCGCGGGACGCCACGGCAACGAAATCACGCTCTACAAGAATGCCGGGGGCGGCCATCTCGATCTCTTCACGGCCCAGTATCTGGCGCGCCTCTCCGCGACCCCTTGAGGCCCTCATTCCACCGGCGCCGGGCTTATCCTGAGCGTGGTGATCTGGTGGCGGCGCTTGCGCATGACCTCGAAGCGGAAGCCATGGAAGGTGAAGGCTTGGCCGGCGTCGGGGATCATGCGTGCTTCATGCACCACGAGACCGGCGATGGTCGTCACTTCCTCGTCCGGCAAGTGCCAGTCGAGGGTGCGGTTCAGGTCGCGGATCGGCACCGCGCCGTCGATGATGACCGAACCGTCCTTCTGCTTGCGGATGCGCGGGCGCTCGGCGTCATGCTCATCGGAAATGTCGCCGACGATCTCCTCGATGACGTCCTCGAGGGTGACGAGACCCATCACCTCGCCATATTCATCGACCACCAGCGCGAAATGCGATTTGCGCCGCAGGAAGGCGGCGAGCAGGTCCGACACGCGCCGCGTGTCGGGTACGAACCAGGGCGGCTTGACGATCGCCTCGATGGCGATCCCGGATGCATCGCCCTCACGCTCGAGCAGCGCGGCGAAGAGATCCTTCACATGCAGGACGCCGATGATGTTGTCGGGACTGTCCTTCCATACCGGCACACGGCTGTGGCCGCTCTTCAGGACTTCCTTGATGATCTCGTCCGGCGTCATCGCCACGTCGACCATCGTCATCTTGGTGCGATGGACCATGACGTCGAAGACTTCGAGCTCCGAAAGGTCGAGGACGCCGCCCAGCATGTCGCGGTCCTTCTTGACGACCGCGCCCTCTTTCAGATGCTGATCGATGGCGCCGCGCAGTTCTTCCTGCACGGTCTGCGACCTGGCGAGGCCCAGCCTTTCCAGGAGACGTTTGAAGCCGCGCTGCAGCGCCGTCATCTTGCCGCTTGTTCCTCCGCGAGGAAGGCTAGCACGTCGCTCTCGTTGATGTCGCGCGCGATGAACGCCTCGCCGATGCCGCGCACCAGGATGAAAGTGAGCTTGCCCGCCACCGCTTTCTTGTCCTGGCGCATGATCTCGATAAGCTTCTCAGGTCCCGGCAGGTCGCCCGGAATATCGGCAAGCCGGGTCGGCAGGCCGACGGAGCGCAGATGCGCCTCGGCGCGCTCGGCGAGACTCTTGGCGCAGAGGCCGAGCTTCTCCGAGAAGCGGAAGGCCTGCGCCATGCCGATCGCCACCCCCTCGCCATGGAGAAGGCGGCTCGAATAGCCGGTCGCCGCCTCGAGCGCGTGGCCGAAAGTATGGCCGAGATTGAGCAGCGCCCTGACACCGGTCTCGGTCTCGTCCTCAGTGACGATATGCGCCTTCATCTCGCAACTCTTGGTGATCGCCTTGATGCGCGACTGGGCGTCGCCGGCAAACAGCGACCGGGCATTGGCTTCGAGCCAGGCGAAGAAGGGCGCATCGCCGAGGAGGCCATATTTGGCGACTTCGGCATAACCCGCCGCGAGCTCGCGTTTGGGCAGCGTGTCGAGGAGCGCGATGTCGATCAGCACGGCGCGCGGCTGATGGAAGGCGCCGATGAGATTTTTGCCGTGAGCTGAGTTGATGCCGGTCTTGCCGCCGACCGAGGAATCGACCTGCGCCAGCAAGGTGGTGGGGATCTGGATGAAGTCGACGCCGCGCCTGAGAATCGCCGCGGCAAAGCCGGTGAGATCGCCGATGACGCCTCCGCCGAAGGCGATGACGATGTCGCGCCGCTCGATGCCGGCGGCGAGCAGCGCATCGCAGGTCTCAGCGAGATGGCGGTAGCTCTTGGTTGCCTCGCCCGAGGGCAGGACGATGGCGCGCGAGGTGATGCCTTCCGCCTCGAGGCTCTTGCGCAAGGCATCGAGATGGAGGCCGGCGACGGTGCTGTCGGTCACGATGGCGGTGACGGGACGCTTGAGGAAGGGCTTGATGCGTTTGCCCGCCTCGGCAAGGAGGCCTGCGCCGATGGCGATCTCGTAGCGCCGCGCCCCGAGCTCGACAGGGACGGTGGTGGAAGGGTGAAGCGCCTCAGCGTTGCTCATTGGTCAGTCGGTCCCAACCCGGCCAGCGGGCCAGGGTCTTGATGATGGTGTTGACGATGGATGTATGGGCCACATCGCGGCTGTCGACCGTGATATCGGCTTCGGCATAGACGGGATAACGTTCGTCGATCAGCTTGCGCATGACACCCTCGGGATCGTCATTCTGCAAAAGCGGCCGGTTGGAACGCCGGCGCACCCGGCGCATCAAGAGGTCGAAGTCGGCCCTGAGCCAGATCGAGATGCCGTGGGAGCGGATGGCGCTGCGGGTGTCGGCATTCATATAAGCGCCACCGCCGGTGGCGAGCACCTGGGCGCCGTTTTCGAGGAGGCGGGCGATCACCTTGCGTTCGCCGTCGCGGAAATAGGCCTCGCCATGCTTGGCGAAAATCTCCGGGATGGTCTGCCCGGCGGCGATCTCGATCTCGTGGTCGGCGTCGACGAAAGTGAGGCCGAGCTTCTCGGCGAGGCGGCGGCCGACCGTCGTCTTGCCGGCACCCATAAGGCCCACCAGCACGATGGGATGGCCATCGAGGCGCTGACGGACGAGAGCTGTATCCTTGCTTAGCGAGCGGCGGGCCATGCGTGTTGACTATGAGTTCACTGCCTCGCGGGGATAGCGCATTCCAGGGGCGAGGGGAATTGCGGAAGGGCTCTAGGAAATTTTATCGCCACATTGTGATTCTGAGATGCCTGAATCACTTGGCGCGGCCGTCACAATCAGGCAAAAGGGCGCCGGGTAGAGAAGGACGTGTCGTGCCTGATACTGTTCGCTTTCTGTTAATCATCGCGTGCTTGGCTGGTGCCGTTTACGGGGCTGCCTGGGGCTTGGCAAACTATCCCCCGGAACAGACCGAGATCGTCAAGGCGCTACCGCATGAAAAAATCAGAGCGCAATGAGAATGGCCGCGATCAGAGGCTGATCGAGCGATTCCTGGAAATGATGAGCGCCGAGCGGGGCGCCGCACGCAACACGCTTGCCGCCTATGAGCGAGATCTCGAAGCCTATGCGGCTTTTCTCGGCAGTGAAGGAACGGGCCTTCAGAACGCGACGTCGGAACATATAAGGAACTATCTGGCCGCGCTCGCGGCGGAAGGACTCAAGGCCTCGAGTGCCGCCCGCAAGCTCTCGGCGCTCCGGCAATTCCACAATTTTCTTTATGGCGAGGGGATCGCGCGCGCGAATCCCGCCACGGCCATCGATGCGCCGCGGCTGAGCCGGCCCTTGCCCAAGGTGATGACGGCGGATGACGTCGCCAGGCTGATTTCGGCCGCCGAGACACGGGCCGGCCGGATGACCGGCAAAACGCGGCTCAAAGCCGTGCGGCTCCATTGCCTGCTCGAGCTGCTTTATGCCACCGGCTTGCGGGTCTCCGAGCTGGTGGCGCTCAAGCGCCAGGCGGTCGCCAAGGGGCCGCAGTTCCTCGTGGTGAAGGGCAAGGGCGGGCGTGAGCGGCTGGTGCCGGTATCGGGAAAGGCCGCTGAAGCGGTCAAGGCCTATCTCCAGGCGCTCACCGAAGATGAAACGCCGGAAAGCCCTTGGCTGTTTCCGTCACACGGCGCCGCGGGATACCTTACGCGCCAGCATTTCGCCTTGGAACTCAAAGCTTTAGCGGTAGAGGCCGGACTCGACGCGGCGAAGATTTCGCCGCATGTGCTGCGCCACGCTTTTGCCAGCCACCTGCTCGCCGGCGGCGCCGATCTCCGCGCCGTGCAGCAAATGCTCGGCCATGCCGATATTTCAACTACCCAGATCTATACCCATATCGAGAGCGACCGATTGCGGGCGGCGGTCGAAACCCATCATCCGCTGGCGAAGTCCGGTTGACATCCGTAACCGGGATAGCCACTTTGCGCCGCATTCCGGCCAGCCGGCCCTCCTGAGGTTCAATGCACGCATATCTCGATTTTGAAGCCGCCCTCGCCGAGCTCGAAGGCAAGATCGCCGAGCTCAAGGCCATTGCGGGGCCTGAGGCTGCCGTCTCGATCACCGAAGAGATAAAGGCGCTCGAAAAGAAGGCAGCCAAAATCCTTGCCGACCTCTATCAGAACCTCACCCCCTGGCAGAAGGCGCAAGTGGCGCGCCATCCCGACCGGCCGCACACTGTCGACTATATCAAAGAGCTGATCACCGACTACACGCCGATGGCGGGCGACCGGAAATTCGCCGAGGACAATGCCATTATCGGTGGCCTCGGCCGCTTCCGTGGCGAAGCGGTGGCCGTCATCGGCCAGGAGAAGGGCAACGACACCCAGTCGCGGCTCAAGCACAATTTCGGCATGGCGCGCCCCGAGGGCTATCGCAAAGCGGTGCGCCTCATGGAGACCGCCGACCGTTTCGGCCTGCCGGTCATCACGCTCATCGACACCGCCGGCGCCTATCCGGGCATCGATGCCGAGGAGCGCGGGCAAGCCGAGGCGATCGCGCGCTCGACCGATTGCTGTCTGGGCTTGGGCGTGCCGCTGATCTCGGTGATCATCGGTGAAGGCGGCTCAGGCGGCGCCATCGCCATCGCCACCGCCAATGCCGTGCTCATGCTCGAGCATTCGATCTACAGCGTGATCTCGCCGGAAGGCGCTGCTTCCATCCTGTGGCGCGATGCAGCGCGCGCCAAGGATGCGGCGAGCGCCATGCGCATCACCGCGCAGGATCTGAAGAAGCTCGGCATCATCGACGACATCATCGCCGAACCGCTGGGCGGCGCCCATCGCGGCCGCGAGCAGGTGCTCCAGTCCGCCGATGAGGCGATCGCGCGTTCACTGCGCGCCTTTGCCGCCATGCCGGCGGATGCCTTGCGCATGCAGCGCCGCGACAAGTTCCTCGCCATCGGCCGCGATCTCTAAAACCGTAAGAAGCGTGCCCAAAAGCTGCCTTCATTGCCCACCAGTCTCAGCTGATGCGGGTCATGAAGCTCTTGCTTGTCCTCGTTGCCGCCGTCACGGCGGGATATGCCGTCTATTGGCAGCTCAACCGCATGACACTCGAAGAGGCGCAGCGGACATTGCCGCAACGCCTTGCCGCCAAGGGCTTCAGCGAGGGCCAGCCGGTGTTCCTGCGCATCTTCAAGCAGGAGGCCGTCCTCGAAGTCTGGATGCGTGACAACAAGGCGGCCTGGCGGAAATTCCAGTCCTATCCCATCTGCCGCTTCTCCGGAGAACTCGGTCCCAAGCTCAAGGAGGGCGACCGGCAGGCGCCGGAAGGCTTCTATCAAGTGGCGAGCGGGCAGCTCAATCCGAACAGCCGGCACCATCTCTCGTTCAATCTCGGCTTCCCGAACAGTTTCGACCGCGCGCATGGCCGCACCGGGTCCTATCTGATGGTGCATGGCGGCTGCAGCTCGATCGGCTGCTATGCGATGACCGATCCGTCGGTCGACGACATCTACCGGCTGGTCGCGGCAGCGCTGCGCAACGGACAGGATGAGGTCGATGTCCATGCCTTTCCGTTCCGCATGACGGACATCAATATGGCGCGTCATGCGCAATCGCGCTGGATCTCGTTCTGGCGGGATCTCAAATCCGGTTATGACCAGTTCGAGCGTGAGCGGATCGTGCCGGCGGTCAGGGTGGTCGACAAGCGTTATGCCGTCGAAAGCTAGTTAGCGCGTGATCAGGAAAAGTGGGCACCGGTTTTCCGTCCGATCACGCGCTAAATATAAGAATCCGATCACGTTTATCACTTTAGGTCGATCCGACCTAAAGTGATCGTGATCTAGGGCTGGACTGTTCCGACACCCGTTGTCACGAGGGTGTAAAGATTTGACAGCTGGTCGCCGAGGAGCTGCACGGAGGCCAGTATCGCAAAGAAGATGGCAACCGCAATGAGGCCGTATTCTATGGCCGTGGCGCCGCTATCCTCCTTGAGAAAGCGCACCAGCAGTTTCATAGGCGACCGCATTCTGTGCTCCGGCTCAGTGGTTTTTCAGGTGAGAGAAGCCTAGATGAGCCCCCTTCAACCGGGGTTAACAGAAGCGGTCAAATTCCATGCACTTGACCTTGGATAAGCTTCGTTCAGGCGAATTTGATGCGCGCGCTCTGGACCTTCCCATATGGTAAGCCCCAAATAGAGGCGCAGCATGCTCCGCAACTGCCGATCGGATAATAGGATATGATTATGCCCTTGATTTCACGACGTCATTTCATCGCCGCTCTCGGCTCGACGGCGGCCATCCCGCTCCTCGGCCGCGCTGCCTTCGCCGCCAAGGACGAGACGCAGCTCACGGTGGATACGCGCGTCATCGAGGTCAAAGGCAAGGCCGCGAAGGTCTACAGGCTTGATACGGCGCAGGGTAAACAGGGCTTTAATTTCGATGCCGGCCAGTCGCTCCGGTTGTCGCTCACCAACCGTCTCTCCGAGCCGACGCTCGTCCACTGGCATGGCCAGACGCCGCCCACCGAGCAGGATGGCGTGCCGATGCTGTCGCAGCCCGAGCTCAAGCCGGGCGAAAGCTATTCTTATGATTTCAAACCGCGCGCCGGCACGCATTGGATGCATTCCCATGTCGGGCTGCAGGAGCAGAAGCTGCTCGCCGCGCCGATGATCGTGCGTAGCCGCGCCGATGTCGCCGCCGACGAGCAGGAGCATGTGGTGCTGCTGCATGATTTCACCTTCCGCGAGCCCGCCGAGATTCTCGCCGAGCTGAAAGCCGGTGGCGGCGATCACGCCGCCCATGGTGGCGCGGGTGGCGGTATGAGCAATATGAGCGGAATGGATCACAGCAAGATGGCGATGCCGGCGCCCGATGCGGGCGCTATGCTCAATGACATCACCTTCGATGCCTTCCTCGCCAACGAGCGCACGCTCGACGATCCGGAAGTGGTGAAGGTCGAGAAGGGCGGCCGCGTGCGGTTGCGCATCATCAATGGCGCCGCCGCCACCAATATG
>SCPD01000015.1 GCA_005502925.1 Rhizobiales bacterium Y(2018)
CTTCGGGCGTACCCTCCCCGCAAGGGGGAGGGAGAAGATGTGTAAATCTGATAGGCCCAGTTCGCGCTTGACCCAGACTACGACCGGCATTCCGCTTTCAGCCATTCGGTGAAACATTTGACGGTCGGGTTGTTCATTTTGCCGACCGGTGTCACCAGATAATAGCCATGCTGCGCTTTGTAGCGGTAGTCGAAGAGGAGCGTGAGCCGGCCGGAGGCGAGCTCGTCCGCCACCAGGAACTCCGGCACCAGGGCCACGCCCAGACCCGCTGCCGCCGCTTCGACTGACATGGTGAACTGATCGATCATCGGCCCCGTATAAGGCTGGCGGAGGCTGATTCCTAACGAATCGAGCCAGTCTATCCACAGGGATGGCCGGGTCGCCTGCTGCAGCAGCGTGGCGCGCTCGATGTCGCGTGGCACCTCGAGCTTCAGTTCCCGGCAATAGATCGGGCTCGCCACCGCGACGACCGTCTCGTCGAAAAGATGCGTGGCGACGGTGCCCGGCCAATGCGGGGAGCCGTAATGGATGGCGGAATCGAAACGTTCATAGTCGAAGGCGAAAGGTACGGGCCGGGTCGCCAGATTGACGGTGATGCGCCGCCACTCGCTGTGGAAGCGCGGCAGGCGCGGAATGAGCCATTTGGTGGCGAAGCTCGGCAGCACGGCCAGGTTGAGCACCGTCGAGCTGCCACCGCTCGCCAGCATCGAATGGGTCGACTGCTCGAGGCGCGAAATGAGCTCGCGCACCTCTTTCAGATAAAGCGTGCCCTCTTCGGTGATGAGGACCTGCCGCCGTGTCCTTTGCAGGAGCACCACGCCCAGCAGCTCCTCGAGCTGGCGCACATGTTTGCTGATGGCGCCCTGCGAAAGCGCCAGCTCCTTGGCGGCCTGGCTGAAGCTCAAGTTTCGGGCTGTCGCCTCGAAGGCCATGAGGCTGGTGAAGGAGGGAATGAAACGGCGCGGCAGCGGCATCACCGGCGGTCCGCGTTCGGGCGTGAAGTTTCGCGCCGGCGGGATGTCCCAGGAGACGAGGGTTCGCGACAGACCGGCATTTCCCGCCTCCTTGAGCATCATGGCGATCGGCACTCCCGCCACAGATAGGGGTCCACCGCCGCGCGATTGAGGCTGACCCCGAGCCCCGGCCCTTCCGGCACCGGGATCGTGCCGTTCTCGACATGGTCTTCGAGCGGATCGAGCAGGATCGGCGTGTAGTTCTTCTCTTTGGCGAAGTCCGGGAAGAACTCCTGGATCATGAAATTCGGCAAGGTCGCATCGAGCTGAGCGGCGACCACGGTCGCCAGCGGGCCGCCGTAATTATGCGGCGCCACCCGGATATTGTGGACTTCTGCCATGGCGGCGATCTTCTTGGCTTCGAAGATGCCGCCGGTATTGCCGATATCGGGCTGGATGATGTCGACGGCGCCGCTGGCGAAAACTTTCTGGAAGCCGTAGCGCGTGTAGTGACGCTCGCCCAAGGCGATCGGGATGGTGGTGCCCGCCGCGATCTTGGCGATGGCCTCGAGATTGAAAGGATCGGCGGGCTCTTCGATGAACTGGACATCGTACTCTTCGATCCGCCGCGCCACCCACAGTGTCTCGTCGGTGGTGAGGCCACCGCCCAGATCGAGCATGATGGCGATATCGGGCCCGATCGCCTTTCTGAGCTCGCGCACCCGCTCCACCGCTATGACCTTGACCTCGTGATCGACGCGCCGCCTTGTCGGATGGCGCACGACGATGAGCGGATCCGGCATGCCGAGCGGATAGAGCTTCAGCGCCTTATAGCCCCGCGCCACGGTCGCCTCCCCGGCGCGGGCATAATCGGCGCCGCTCGAGCATCCCATCCACCAGCCATTGGCATAGACCGGCAGACGGTCCCACATCCGCCCGCCGAGGAAGTCGTGGACGGCGAGACCGAAGGCTTTGCCCTTGATGTCCCACAGTGCCTGCTCGATCGCGCTCAGCGCCGCGAAACCGATGGGTCCACCGCCCTTGGTCCAGAAGGAATGGTCATAGATGTCGTTCCAGATCTCCTCGATGCGGAACGGATCGCGGCCGAGCACGAAACGCTGCGCCATCTCGGCGATCATCGCGGCCGCCGCCTCGCCCCCGACGCCATAGCCGATGCCGGCCTCGCCGATGCCGGACGTGCCGTCATCGGTGATGATTTCGACCATCACCGGACGGCGATTGCCACAAGGGATGATATAGATGCGAACATCCTTCACGCGCATGCGCTACTCTCCTCAGCTGGCGCAGCTGGTGGCGAAGGGCCGGCCGAGATAGCGGTCGACGACATATTTCGCGACATAATAATCGAGATGCGCCCCGCCGCCGTTTTTCATCATGGTGATGTCGGAAGCCGATTGCCGCCCTTTCACCTTGCCTTGCGTGAGATCGAACAGATCGCCCTGCACATCGGCGGGTGAGATGACGCCCCGCTCGAAGGGACCCAGGAATTCGCCCGACCGCTTGGTCGTCTGGCGATGATCGACGAAGATGCGCGCCCGCTTGAGGACATCGTCATCGGCCTCGCGCATTTCAGGCGTGAAGGAGCCGACGAGATCGACATGGGCGCCGGCTTTCAGCAGCTTGCCTTTGAGTTGCGGCGTCGACGCCATGGTGGCGCTCGAAATGATGTCGGCGCGGGCCACCGCCGCATCGAGATCGCCGACCGGCGTCGCGGTGATGCCCTTGGCGGCGAGCTTCTCGGCGAGCTTGACCGCCGCGGCGGGCGTGCGGTTCCACAGAAGGATATTCTTCAGCGACGGCCGTGCGGTGAGATGGGCATTGACGAGATAGGGGGCGAGCCCGCCTGCCCCGATCATCAGGAAGGTCTCGGCATCGGGCCTGGACAACAGGCTCGAGCCGAAAGCGGAATCGGCCGAGGTCTTGTGGAAGATCATCGCCTCGCCATCGATGACCGCTTCGGCAATGCCGGTTTCGGCATTGATATAGACATAGAGCGAGTTGACGGTCGGCAGATCGTGGCGGGCTTTGTTGTTCGGGAAGGACGTCACCAGCTTGGCGAGGATGCCTTCATTGCGCTGCCAGGCGGTGAGCACGATGAAGATATCGGGCTGGCCCTGCGGATTGGGCTCCTGATAGATGGCGCGGTCCGCCTGGCCGGGCATGCCACCCTTATGCGCCGTCCGCAAAGCCTCGATCAGACTCTTCGGCTCGAGCAGCTCGTGGACCTTATTGGCATCGATCATCAGCATCAGGTTCTCCATACATAATTCAATTCGTTCAAGCTTCCGCCGGCTCCTCGGCGAGGATCGCCAGGCGGTCAGGCGGCAGGCTCAGGGTGATCGTTTCGCCGAGTCCTTCCGCATTATGCGGCGGCGCATCGACGAGAAGCGAGCGGCCATCCTTGGTGCGCAGGCGCAATTGTACCCGTCCCCCTAAGAAAGTCCGTTCCTCGATCTGGCCGCTGAATTCAAGTCCTCCGGCGCCGAAGCCGAAAGCTTCCGGGCGGATGACGAGTTGCACCACTTCGCCAATACGTGGTTGGCGTTGCGACGTCACGCGGGAGCGCGGCAAGGTAAAGTGGCGCCCATCCATCTCGATGCCGAGTGATTGCCCGTCTTCCTTGATGAGCCGTCCGGCCAGCATGTTGGCAGTGCCGACGAAACGCGCGACGAATGCATTGGCGGGCCGGGCATAGAGGCGTTCCGGCGCGTCGAGTTGCTCGATCCGGCCATTGCGCATCACCGCGACAAGATCGGACATCGACATCGCCTCGTCCTGGTCGTGGGTGACGAAGACGAAGGTCTTGCCGGTGCGCCGCTGGATGGCCTTCAACTCGCGGCGCATTTCCTCGCGCAGATTGAGATCGAGAGCGCCGAGCGGCTCGTCGAGCAGCAGCGACACCGGATTGGGCGCCAGAGCACGGGCCAGAGCGACGCGCTGGCGCTGGCCGCCCGACAATTCATCAGGATAACGCCCGCCCAGCCCCGGCAGGCGCACCAGGGCCAGCAACTCCTGCGCGCGCGCCGCGATGGCATCGCGCTTCATGCCCTTCATCTCGCAGCCGAAGCCGATATTCTCGGCGACCGTCATATGCGGAAACAGCGCATAGTCCTGGAACACCATCTTGATCGGCCGGCTATGCGGCACGTCGCGGCTGATGTCGCGGCCCTCGACCACGACCTGCCCCGCTTCCGGCGTCACCAGCCCGACGATGATGCGCAGCAAGGTCGACTTGCCGCAACCCGAGGGCCCCAGCAGCGTCACGAACAGGCCCCTGCCGATGGTCAGCGACACGTCGTCGACGATGCGCTTGGTGCCATAGGATTTGACGATGCCCTTGAGCTCGATCGCCGTGTCCTGGCCGGCAGCCTGAGAAATCATGACATAATTCCATTCTTCATGCGCCGGCGGCGCAGGAAATGATCGGCATAAAGCCCGATGGCGGTTGAGATGAGAAGGACCAGCGTGGAAATGGCGGCCAGCCCCGGATCGAGCCCGAAGCGCAGCTTGGAGAACAGCAGGACCGGGAAGGTCTGTTCGAAACCGCCGAGGAAGAAAGAGCGCACGAAGTC
Organism: Rhizobiales bacterium Y(2018); assembly: GCA_005502925.1. Taxonomy (GTDB): domain Bacteria; phylum Pseudomonadota; class Alphaproteobacteria; order Rhizobiales; family Aestuariivirgaceae; genus Taklimakanibacter. The sequence goes on from SCPD01000015.1 coordinate 4,547, forward strand.
CTCGAAGGACAGCAGCATGGCGAACATCACCGCCCCGAACAGCGCCGGCGCCAGATAAGGCAGGATGATGCGGGTGAAGATGATAACGTCGTCGGCGCCGAGATTGCGGGCGGCATCGGCGATATTGGGATTCATCGCATTGAGCCGCGTCAGGACCATGAGCACGACAAAGGGAATGGTGCTCGCCGCATGGCCGATGGCGATGGCCGTCGGCCCGGTTTCGAGTCCCAGCTGCCCGATGAACATGCGCAGCGCGATGGCCGAGACGATCACTGGAAGGAAGGCCGGCAGGACGATGATGGCGACCAGCGCGGCGCGGATGATGCCGGTGGTGCGCGCCACCAGGAAGGCCGAGGGCAGCCCGACCGCCAGCGCGATCAGGGTCGAGACCACCGCGACCTTGAGCGAGAGCCACAGCGACTGGGCGATATCCTTGTCGAACAGCACGCTCTGATACCAGCGCGTCGTCCAGTTCTGGATCGGAAAGGCGACAAAATTGGAATCGCGGAAGCCCATCGCCGCCATGACGATGATGGGGATGAAGAGATAGGCCACGAACAGCCAGAAGATGGCAGGTAGTGCGAAATGGCGCAGACGCATCATGACGCGCGCCTCCGCCGCCGGCTCTGGAACAGGACGGTGAACAAGCCGACATAGCCCAGAGCCGCACCGATCAATATGAGGCTGAAGGCGCTGCCCTGCGGCCAGGAGTCTCCTGCTTTGGAGAAGATCTGGCCGATCGTGGCGGCGAACAAGGTGGTGCCGGGACCACCCAGCAATTGCGGCATGGCGTAAAGGCCGATGACCAGCAGGAAGACGAGCGTGCAGCCGGAGACAATGCCGTCGCGCGCCAAAGGCAGGATGATGCGGGTGAAGCGTTTCCAGGCCGGCGCGCCCAGATTGGCAGCGGCGTCGAGCAGCTGGCTGTCGATCTTTTCGAGCGCCGAATAGACCGGCAGCAGCATATAGAGCGACGTCAGATAGAGCACGCCGATCGACAGCGACAGATTGGTATAGAGCATCTCGAAAGGCTCGGCGCTGAGGCCCAGCCAGGCGATCAGCGAATTGACCGCCCCGCTATTGGACAGCATGATCATCCAGGCGAAGCTGCGGATGACCTCGCTGATCCAGAAGGGCGCGATGACAAGCAGAAGTAATCGCGTGCGCTGGCCGCGTGGCGCCACCTTGGAGATGAAATAGGCGACCGGGAAAACGACGATCAGCGTCAAGGCCGTCATCAAGCTGGCGAAGACGAAGGAGCGGATGAAGGCCGTAAGATAAAGCGGCCGTTCCGCGAAAGAGCCGTAATGGCGGAAGGTGAATTCCACCGTCTGATCGGGCGGCAGCGGGTAGCGCTCATAAAAGCTGATCAGCACCATCTGCGCATAGGGCGCGATCGTCAGCACCAGGATCCAGGCCACGGGGATGAAGGCGATGACGAGACCACGGAACAGGCCTGAGCGCGCATAGAGATCCACCGCCCCGCGGTAGATCCCGAATTGCCTCAGCCAGACCAGCAGTCTCGTCACGCGTCGTCCCCTCTCGCGAGCCTCAGGCGGCGCGGATTTCTTCGGCCGCCTTGTCGATCAGGTCGAAGATGAAGGGCGCCGTCTCGACATCGACCCAGGTGAGGCGCTGGCGCTGCTCGGGCTTGAGCATCAAGGCGCCACGCTCCTTGTCGGTGAGGAGTTCGGATGCCCCGGTGATCGCCGAGATATAGCCCGTGCTCCGTACCATTTCGGCGCCGTTCCTGGGGTCGGCGAGCAGCGCATTGAGGAAGAGATAGGCATTGTCGATATTGGCGGCATTGCGCACGATGTTGAAGCCATAGGCGAAGGCCCAGCCGCCCTCTTTCGGGATCGTGTAGACGGCGGGGAAGCCCTCGAGAATGAGCTTGGAGGCCGGCCCCGACCAGGACTGGGCGAGACGGATGTCCTTGTTTACCATCATCTGCTGCACTTCGGCGCCCGAATCGTAGAAGCGCCTGACCAGCGGCTTCTTGGAGATCAGGAAGTCGCGCGTCGTGTTCACCGCCCGCTGCGCCACATCGGGACTGCCCTTATAGGCCACCGCCGATCCGTCGAAGCCCAGATAGTCCATGGCGATCGGGAAGAAGTCCTGGATCTGATAAGCGATGCGCCCCGAATTGGCGTCGTCGAACATCGGCGCCCAGCTGTCGATGTCCTTCATCGTCTCGGAATTATAGAGAAGGCCCATCGAGGCGATGAGCACCGGAACGCCCCAGCGGTCGCCGCCGCGCTGCACCCAGACCGCGTCGGAATATTCCGGCTCGATCTTGCCCCAGTTGGGAAGCTTCTTCATGTCGATCGGCTCGAGGAAGCCGGCATCGATGAACTGATAGAAGCGGTGGCCGGCACAGCAGACGATATCGGTGCTGAACTTGCCCTTCTCGGCGCCAAGCAGGTTGAACTGCTCGCCCTGATCGGTCACCAGGCGGATATTGACCTTGATGCCGGTGTCCTTCTCGAAGCGGCTGCGGAAATCATCGGTGATATAGCCGCTATAAGCCCAGACATTGAGTTCCTTGCTCTGGGCATGACCGGGACGGATGATCGCCGGTGCCGCGATGAGGCTGGCGCCGGCGCCGGCCAGCATGGCACGGCGGGATAGATGTATTTTCATTGTGCTCCTCCTACGTTTCGTTCCCAAACTTCTTGTTCTTCTGCATCACGCCGGCCTGGCGAGGGCTGTCAGCGCCTCGGCAAACCGGTCGAGATCTTCTTCTGTGTTGTAGGCATGGACCGAGGCGCGCACCATTTGCGCGACACCCCGGCCGATAAGATCGGTGCGCGTGAGCTGCGTCGCCGACACCGATGTGTTGATGGAAAATTCCTGGCGCAAGGCCATCATGAGGCGTTCCGCCGGCACCGCCGCATGCGAGAAGGTGACGATGCCGCCCTTGCGCGCGCCGCGGTCATGCACGCTGAAGCCCGGAATTTCCACGATGATCTCGCGCAAGCGGCTGGCGAGCAGTTGTACGCGCTGCCAGATGGCCGGAATGCCTGTCGTCATCGCATAGCTGCAGGCGGTCATCAGGCCGATCTTGCCGGCGATATTCGCCTCCCAATGCTCGAACTTGCGCGCATCGGACAGGGCGTCGAACTCGGCGATGCTGGTCCAGCGCGCCGAGCCGATGTCGAGCGTCATCGGCGAAAGCTTCGCCAGCCAGTCCGACTGGACCCAGAGAAAGCCCGTGCCGCGCGGTCCCCGCAGATATTTGCGGCCCGTCGTCGACAGCATGGTGCAGCCGAGCTCGGCCACATCGATCGGCATCTGGCCGGCCGACTGGCAGGCATCGAGCAGAAAGGGCAGCCCATGGCGGCTCGCCACCTGGCCGACTTCGATGGCCGGATTGATCATCCCGTCATTGGTCGGCATATGCGACACGCAGATGAGCCGCGTGCGACTGGTGACCAGACGCTCAAGCGCCTCGACATCTACCGTGCCCTCGGCAGTGTCGGGAACCAGGATCGGCTCGATGCCAAAGCGCCGCTCGGCATGGCGGAAGGCGATCATGTGGGAGTTGTATTCCGAGCGTGCGGTCAGCACCTGATCACCGGGTTTCCAGTCGATCGCATAAAAGGCGCCCTGCCAGGCACGCGTCGCATTGTCGACGAAAGCGATTTCGTCCGGCCTGCCCCCCACAAGCGCGGCCGCCTTGGCATAGAAGGACTCGACCTCGTCCGCCGCTTCGGTCGCGGCCTCATACCCGCCGACCCGGCTCTCGAGCGCGATATGGCTCGTCACGGCGGAGATGACCGGGCGCGGCATCAAGGCCGCCCCAGCATTATTCAGATGAATGAGTTTCCCGTCGCAGCCCGGTGTATCGCCGCGCAGCGCGCCCACATCCAGTTCCATCGCCAAACGACTTCCAAGCCCCCGTTACTCGCGCTTTCTCATGAGAACGCTTGGGCCAGACTGTCGCACCAGGGGGCTTTGAGAAAAAGCTGGATAAGTTTCATTCTTATCATAAACTGAATTTATGATACTCCGGCGCCGTATCCCCTCCCCCAATGCCCTTTTCGTCTTCGAGGCGGCCGCGCGTCTCGGCAGCTTTTCGCGCGCGGCGAACGAGCTCAACATCACCCAGCCGGCGGTGAGCCACGCGGTGGCGACGCTCGAGGCGCATCTGGGGCAGAAGCTCTTTCAGCGCACCGGCCCACGGGTCGAATTGACCGAAAACGGTACGCGGCTCGCCCGTGTGACGACACGCAGCTTCCACGCCATCGAAGGCGTGCTGGGTGAGATCGAAGGCCGCGACAGCGGGCGCGAAGTGGTGATGCTGTCGATCTCGTCCAGCATGGCCACGCACTGGCTTTTGCCGCGCTACGATAGATTCCGCGACAGTTTCCCCGACACCGACCTGCAGTTTCAGCTCATTCCCGGCAGCGTCGGCGGGCCTTTGCACAATTGCGATCTGGGTCTGCGTGTGGCGGTGGGCGAAGACAGCCGGAAATTGGAGGGCCGTTTCGCACCCGAACGCATCCTGGTCGCCGGCACACCGGCCTATCTGCAGGAACACGGCACGTTCGAGGCGCCGCTGAAAGCCCACACGCTCATCGAGCTTTCCGAGCACTGGTTCGACTGGACGGAATATACCGCGCGCATCGGCCAGCGCGTGCCGAGCCATTATGAGCGCATGTCCTTCTCCGACTATGCGGTGGTGCTGCAGGCGGCTCTCAGCGGCCAGGGCCTCGTTCTCGCCTGGACCTCGGTCGCTTCCCGCCTTCTCATCTCAGGCATGCTGGTGAAGGCCTGCGACCGCATCATCACCACCGACCGCGCCTATCACTTCGTCACCTCCGGCCAGCGCGTCGTGCGGCCGATCGTCAACCGCGTGCGCGACTGGCTGATCGCCGAGATGCAGGAGGAAGAGCGCCAGCTGGCGGCGATGTTTGCGTGAGTGCCAGACGATCTCAACCTCTCCCTCCGCCGCCGAAGCTCACCCGCGTTCCCCCTTCTCCCGCCTGCGGGAGAAGGGGGAACGAGGGTGAGTTCTGAGTCTCGTCATAGAGAGGGAGGTTTCTATCTCTCGTCATCCGCCTTGAGCAGCGAGACCGACAGCACGATCAGCACCAGCGAAGCGGCGATGATGAGCGTGCCGACGGCGTTGATCTCCGGCGTCAGACCGCGACGCATCGTCGACCAGATATACATGGGCAGCGTGTTGTCGCGCCCGGTGAGGAAGAATGTCACCGGGATCTCGTCGAAGGAAAGCGTGAAGGACAGCAGCGCCGAGCCGATCATGGCGGAGCGGATATTGGGCAGGATGACGAGGAAGAAGGTCTCCCAGGGCTTGGCCCCCAGATCGGCCGCCGCCTCCTCATAGGAGCGGCTCAGCCGCTGCAATCTCGCGAAGACCTGCGTCACCACCACTGACAGCAGCGCCGTCGCGTGGCCGATGATGACCGTCTCGAGGCTGAGGTTGAAGCCCATCAGCTTGAAGAGATTGAGCATCGAGATGCCGGTAATGATGCCGGGCAGCACCAGCGGCAGCAGCACCAGGCGCCGGAACAACGTCTTGCCGGGGAAATTCAGCCGGTCGAGCGCGAAGGCGGCGGGAACGCCGATGACGAGGGTCAGCACCGTCGCCAGCGACGCGACATAGAAGCTGTTGCGCAGCGCCCTGAGCAGATCCTCATTGGCGAAGACGCTCTGATACCATTTCCAGGTGAAACCCGAGAGCGGCAGCGTCAGAGAGCTCGAATCGTTGAAGCTGAAGACGATGAGGACGATCACCGGCAGATAGAGAAAGGCCAGGATGCTGGCGATCATCGTCACGAAAACACCGGCGCCGAGGCGGCGGAACAGCGTGTTGTTGAGCGCCTGAATCATGATCTCACCCGAGCCCGATCCGGTCTTTCCGCTGGAGGCGGTCGGACAGCTCGATGATGACCAGCACGATGATGAGCAGAACGACGGCGAGCGCCGAGCCCAGCGGCCAGTTGAGGGCGGCGCCATATTGCGAAGTGATCACATTGGCGATCATCACCCCATCCGGCCCGCCGACCAGCATGGGCGCGATGAAGTCTCCGAAAGTGAGACAGAAGGTGAAGGTGGCCCCGGCGATGACGCCCGGCAGCGACAAGGGCCAGATGACCTTGGCAAGCGTGCCCCAGGGCGGCACACCCAGATCGCCCGCCGCCTCGACCAGATTGCGCGGAATTTTCTCGAGGGCTGTAAAGATCGGCATGACCATGAAGGGGATGAAGATGTAGGTCAGCGTCACCACCATCGAAAACTGGTTGTAGAGCAGAAGATCGGTGGGCGCCGAGAGGATGCCGGTCCAGACGAGAAAGGAATTGAGCACGCCTTCGCTGCCGAGGATGGTCTTCCAGATATAGGCGCGCAGCAGATAGGACACCCAGAGCGGTGCGATGACCGCCATATAGAGAAGGCTGCGGACCCGCGACGACTTCACCTTGAAGACGAGAAAATAGGCGAAAGGATAAGCGAGCAGCAGCGACAGGCCTGTCACCATCAGAGCGATCTTACCGGTACGCAGCAGCACCTGGTAATATTGCGGATCGGCGAATATCTGCGCGTAATTGCCGAACTGAAAGGCCGGTATGAAGGTCGGGTATTTCTTCAGCCAGAAGCTGTAGGTGAAGATGATGAGATAGGGGATGAACAGGAAGAGGACCGCCCAGACGAGCGGCGCCGAAAGCACCGCAAGGCCGGGCAGCCTGTCGAGCCGGAACCCCTTCATGCCCGGTCATCCTCGGTGAACAGCGCCAGGCTGTCGGCATCCGCTGCGAGCCTGATCCGCTCGCCCTTCTCGGGCGCCGCCTTGAGCGCACCGGTCGTGCCGAGCTGCTGATCGCACAGCAAAGGCTCGCCGGAGGAGAGCCGGCAGCGCAGCCTGATGCTGTTGCCGTGAAAATGCCGCTCCTCCACCTCGCAGTCGATGGCATTGGCGGGTGGCGCCACGCCATTCACCAGGCCGGTGATCTGCAGTTTCTCCGGGCGGATCCCGACGATCACATGCTGGCCGGCGACGACACTTCGTACCGGCGGGCATTCGAATTTGAAGCCGGCATGGTCGACCGTAACGGCACTTTTCGATATGCCCGACACGACGCCTTTCAGAAGATTCGACGTGCCGACGAAATTCGCCACATAGGTCGAGGCCGGGCGGTCATAGAGCTCGCTCGGCGTGCCGGCCTGCGCCACGCGGCCATTATGCATGACGACGATGCGGTCCGACATCACGAGCGCCTCGGTCTGGTCATGCGTCACCATGACGAAGGTCAAACCGAGCTTGCGATGCAGATGCTTAAGCTCGACCTGCATCGCTTCGCGCAAGTTTGCGTCGAGCGCCGAAAGCGGCTCGTCGAGCAGCAGCACGCGCGGCCGGCGGATGATGGCGCGGGCGAGAGCCACGCGCTGGCGCTGCCCACCCGACAACTGGTGCGGCATGCGGTCCGCCTTGTCGGAGAGGCCGACGAGCTGCAGCGTCTCCTCCACCTTGCGGGTGATGTCGGCACGCTCGAGCCGCAGCCGCTCCAGGCCGAAAGCGACATTGCGGGTGATGGTGAGATGCGGGAATAGCGCATAGTCCTGGAACACCATGTTCACATCGCGTCTATAGGGCGGCAGGTGGGTGACATCCTTCCCGTCGAGCCTGACCGCGCCGCGGTCCGGCAGCTCGAAGCCCGCCAGCATGCGCAGCAAGGTCGTCTTGCCGCAGCCCGAGGGACCGAGCAGCGTGATGAATTCGCCTTCCGCGATATCCAGCCGGACGTCATCGACGGCGACGATCTTGCCTCCGAAAATGCGCGATACATGGTCGATCTCAATGATCGGCTTCATGAGACAGGACCTTCCGAATGAAACGGTGCCGGACCCGCCGCCCTCTCCCGCGGGTCCGGCTTCATACGCTGAAATCCGCTCAATTGGCGGCCTTCACCGCATTCCAGGCATTGGTATAGGCTTCCAGCCGCGCGCCGAGATTACGCCACAGCATGAGACTGTCGAGATAGGCCGGATCGTCCTGATGCAGCGCGTCATATTGCTCAGGCTTCATGCATTTCTTGGCGGCGATCGGATTGGCGGCGGAATAGCCGTTCACATTGGCGACACCGCATTGCCCGAGCTCCGAGCTCTGCATGTTGAGGAACTTGTAGACGCAGTCCTTGTTCGGCGTGTCCTTGACGATCATCCAGGAATCGAGCCAGCCCTCGGCATTCTCCTTGGGGATGAACTCCTTGACGTCGATGCCCTTGGCCTTGATCTGCGCCGACTGATAGCCGGCCCAGGTATTGGAGATCCACACCTCGCCCGCCACGTAGAGATCGACCAGCTCGCCGGCGGTCGCCCAATATTTGCGGATCAGCGGCTTCTGCGCGATCAGCTTCTGCTTGGCCTGCTCGATCTGCGCGTCGTTCAGCTCATAGATGTTGGTGTTGCCTTCGAGACGGGCCGCCACATAGATGGCGCTCTTATCGTCCCACAGCGACACCTTGCCCTTATACTGCTCGTTCCAGAGATCGGCGATCGAGGTCGGCGGCGTCGGGAATTTGTCGACGCGGTACATGAAGGCGATGGCGCCCCAGGCATAGGGCATGCCGTAGGTCACGCCGTCCTTGTTGATGCCGGCCGATTTGCGGAACTTCTCATAGATATTGTTCCATTCGGTGATCTTCGAGGTATCGAGCGGCTCAACGAAGCCGGCATCGACCATCGTATAGGTCGTGTCGAGCGACGGCGTGATGATGTCATAGACACTGCCGCCGGCGGCGAGCTTCGGCGCGAAATCATCATTCGAGCCGACATAAGTGGCCGACACCTTGCAGCCCGATTCCGTCTCGAACTGCTTGATGAAGCTCGGATCGGCATAACCTTCCCAGGTCAGGATATTCACCTGGCCATCGGCGAAAGCCGGCCCGGCGGTGAGGCCGAGCGCCACCAGCGCCGCCGACATCTTTCCAACGAACGTAGTCTTCATAGGTTTCCTCCGTTTCTTGTTTCTGGCTTCAGTCTTTCTCTTGTGTCTTGCGCACAATTGTTCCGATATCGACGCCGAGCGCATCGGCCGCCTTGCGCTTCGAGCCGAGCTTGCCGATCGTCGCTTCGATGATCTGGCGCTCATAGGCCCTGACGCGTGTTTTGAGATTCCCGCCATCGTCGAGCTGGGCGTTCTGCGGCACGAGGCGCAGCAGCACGCTTTCGGGGAGATGACTGGGATCGGCCTTGCCCGCGGCAAGCACCGAGATCTGCTGGATGATGTTCTGCAGCTCGCGGATATTGCCGGGAAAGGAATAGGCCATCAGATATTTCCGGCAGTCCTCCGAGAGGACGAGCGGCTGGTCGCGCTGCACATTGACCCCGGCGACGAAAAAGTCGATCAGCTCGCCGATCAGCTCCGGTGTCTCGCGCAAAGAGCGCACCGAAAGCGGCACGACGGCGAGCCGGTAATAGAGATCGCGGCGGAAATGGCCGGTCTGCACCATCTGGGCCAGATCGCGATTGGTGGCGGCGATGATCCTGACTTTCACCGATTTCTCGGTCGAGCCGCCGACCTTCTGCACCGAACCGGTTTCGAGGAATTTGAGCAGCTTCGCCTGCATCGCGAGCGGGATCTCGCCCACCTCGTCAAGGAACAGCATGCCGCCATCGGCCGCCTCGATCAGGCCTTTCTTGCCGCCCGACAGAGCGCCGGTGAAGGCGCCGCGCTCATAGCCGAACATTTCGGATTCGAACAATGTGTCGGGGATCGAGCCGCAATTGACATGGACGAAGGGGGCGGCGGGCGACGCGCCATAGGTGTGGAGGTAACGCGCGATCTCCGTCTTGCCGACGCCCGATTCACCGAGCAGCAGCACACGCGCGCCTTGCCGCATCGCCCGTTCGCCGAGCGTGATGATCTGGTTGAGATAGGGTGAGATGCGGCGCTGATGGGCGAGATCGGGCTTCGCTGCGCGCTGGCCCATGAGGCGGAAGGCCGGACGTTTGCCGCCGCCTTGCGCCCGCTCGCGCTCATGGTCGAGAACCTGCAGATCATGCAGCACGACTACCACGCCTTGCGATGCGCCAGGAAGCTCGCCGCCGATCCGCCGGATCAGCGCCATGATCTGCCGCCCGCCCTCGAGCTCGATCAGCGTCTCCGCCTTGAGGCCCGCTTCGACGAGCTCCACCAGCCGCGAGAAGGGCTGGAAGCCGCCGCAGCTGTCGAAGAGACGCCGGCCGAGGAGTGCATCGCGGCCGAAGCCCAGAAGTGTCACCGCCGCGGCGTTGAGATCGCGGACAAGTCCCGTTTCATCGATGACCAGGACACCCTCGGGCAGAGCGTCGATGGCATTGCCGGGGAAGGAGGTGGAGCGGGTCATGACGCCCGTCCGATCCGGGCGGCGCCGGGTGTCAGCCGCAGGCTGAGCACGCAGCGCGGCTCCTGGTCTTCGCGCTGCAGCGCCGAGACGATGGCGAGACAGGGAAGCGCGCCGCCGTCACGGTGCATCGCCTGGCCCTCGACGCGCTGGGCGAGCTGCGGCGGGCGCGCCGTGGCCAGCAAATCCTTGATATCCTGGCGCAGGCGCAAGAGATCACCGAGATCGCGTCCAAGGACGGTATCGGCCGGCCAGCCCAGGCTCCATTCGACGGCCGGGTTGGCGCCGATGATCTGCCCTGCCCCATCCGTCACGATGATCGGATCGGCCACCGCGGCCAATATGTCGAGCGCGGTCGCGGCCTGGACCGCGAGATCGCGTTCCACCATGCGCCGTGCATTGACCTCGCGCACCACGCCCCAGAAGCGATGGAGCTGTCCGTCTCTGATATCGGCGCGCACATCGTTTTCGATGAAGACGTCGACGCCGTCATAACGATGGTCGCGCGACAGCGCCGCGTCGATGTTCCAGTTCGCCTGGATCAAGGTGCGCACGAAGACTTCATTATCGGGATTGCGCGGAAACACCTCGCGGACATTGCGCGTATTGAGGTCGTCGCCGATCGGCAGCTTGTAGAGCCGCGACATCGCCTCGTTGCAATAGCGCCAGCAGCAGCGGTTTTCGAAGACCTGTCGGATGATCTCATGCTCGGGCGCCGTCAGGTCCACCGGTTCGATGAATTCCACGCAGTAACTGGCGTCGCGCGCCGAGAAGACGATGCTCGACAGCAGCTCGTTCTCGCGCCGCATCGCATCGATCTGGCGCAGCGTGTCGTCGAGCGGAAATTTGACGATGCGGGCGCAGCGGCCGAGCTCCGCATCCTCCACCACGTCGATATTGGCGGCGACCTCGATGAGCTTGCGCTCGGCGCTGCGGACCTGGATGCGGACGAAGGTCAAGGGCGCCGCGCTTTTGGCCTGCAGCACACGCTCGATAACTTCACGTGACTGCGGTGGATAGACGAGCTCGAAGCCGGCGCCGGCGAGCTTGCCCGGCCGGAAGCCGAGCTCGCGCTCCTCGGTCGCATTGGCATAGACGATGCGCCCCTCCTCCGACACGAGGTCGAAGAGGAAAGGCGCGGTCCGGATCAGCCTGTCATCCACCCCAAACAGTCCTTCCAGTTACGGCAAGCAATCGAGATAGGTCTTCACGTCCCAGTCGGACGCTTCCCAGATGAAGCGGTCCCATTCGTCGCGCTTATAGGCATCGAACACCTCATACATGCGGCCGGGCAACGCCTTGCGGATCACCGGATCGTCACGCAGCGCGTTGAGCGCGTCATTGAGATTCATCGGAATGCGCTCGACATGCTCGCCCGAATTCATCACCTCGACCAGGTTGCGTTCCTCGGGCTCGCCCGGATCGATCTGGTTCCTGAGCCCGTCATCCATGCCCTTATAAAGCGCCGCCATCATCAGATAGGGGTTCACCATCGAATCGCAGGGGCGGTATTCGAAGCGGTCAGGCCCCGACACGCGCACCGCGCAGGAGCGATTCTGCAGGCCCCAGCTGATGGCGAGTGGCGCCCACAGGCCCGTATCGTTGAGACGGCGATAGGAGTTCACCGTCGAGCAGGCGATCGCCGTCATGCCGGAAAGATGCTTGAGGAGCCCGCCCAGCGCATGCCGGCCGACCGCCGCCGGCTTCCAGGTCTCGGCCTCGTCGCGCAATTCGTTCTTGCCGCCCTTGCGATAGGTGAAGACATCGTCGAGGCCGGGCTGCGGGCCGTTCACCAGCTTCACCACCTCGCTGTCGCCGCCCGACCACAAAGAGATATTGTGATGGCAGCCATTGGCCGAGGTGCCCATATAGGGCTTGGTCATGAAGCAGGCGATGAGGTTGAACTCACGCGCCACCTGCGCGCAGATCTGCCGGTAGGTGGTGAGCCGGTCGGCGGTGCGCAGCGGCTCGTCGAACATGTAATTGAGCTCGACTTGGCCGGGCGCGTCTTCATGGTCGCCCTGGATGATGTCGAGTCCCATGGCGATCGAATACTCATAGACCTTGAGCCATACCGGTGCGAGCTGCTCGAACTGCTCGATATGATAGGCATAGGGCTTGGTCGTGCCTTCGAACGGGATGTCGGGCGATGATCCTTTCTTCAGCCACAGCATTTCCGGCTCGCAGCCGACGCGCATATGCATGTCATGCGTGGCGCGAAACTCGTTGTCGATGCGGCGCAGATTGCCGCGCGCATCCGGCTCGAAATAACTCCCCGGCTTGTCGGCGTCCTCCTCCATGTAGAAGAGCGTGCAGAAGACCCGCGCCATGCGCTTGTTCCAGGGCAGCTGGCAGAAGGTCTCGGGGTCCGGAAGGGCGATCACCTCATGGGAGTTGGCCGGGAAGGCGATGAGCTTGCCATGCCGGTCGGGAAACACATTGACGACGCCACCCATGAAGGTCTGGACGCCCTTGCGCGCCAGCTGCTCCCAATGGCGCGCCGGACAGGCCTTGCCCATCACCCGGCCGGTGATGGAGATATATTGCAGATAGATGTAGTCGACCCCCAGCTCGTCGATCTTGGCCTGGACTTTCCGGACAAGCTCGGCGCGGCCGACGGCGTTGCGATGCACTTCAAAATCGGTTTGCTTGCTCATTTTTCCTCAGCCGGCTTCCAGATAACGTTGAACCTCGGCGGCGCTCACCGCCTTGCGCAGCGACGTGTCTTCCGCTTCGCAGATCGCGGAATAGTGATCGACGAAAGCTTCACCGAAGAGCGCCTTCGCTTTGGCGCTGGCACGGAAACGCCTGGTGGCGTCGAGCAGATCGACGGGGAGCCGCTCCGCCCCTTCCGGAATCTCATTGGGTCCGCCCGAGGCGATGGCAGGCATCGTAAGCTCGAGCCCACGCGTGAGACCGTCGAGCCCTGCCCCCAGCATCGCCGCCATGGCGAGATGCGGATTGGCGTCGCTCCCCGGCAGGCGCAGTTCGAGCCGGGTCATCTCTTCGGTCTCGGCCGCGATACGCACCGCCGCGGCATAGTTATAGGGCGCCCAGCTCACCGTCTTCGGCGCCCAGCTGCCCGGCGCCAGGCGGCGATAGGCATTCACCGTATTGCCGATCATCGGGAAGATCTCCGGCACATTGGCGATGATGCCGGCGAGGAAGGACTTGGCCGTCGCCGACAGGCCATTGGCATCCGCACGATCGGCGAAGACATTGCGGCCGGTTTTCCGATCGCGCAGCGACAGATTGATATGGCCGCCGATGCCCGGGAAACCATTGCCGGTGAGCGCCATGAAGGAGGCGGTGAGGCCGCGCTGCCGGCAGAAGGATTTAGTGAACATGCGGAAGAAGGCGGCGTCATCGGCGCCGCGCAGGCCTTCGCGATGTTTGAGCGTCGCCTCGAAGCAGCCGGGTCCCAGTTCGACGCTGAGCGAGAAGAGATCGACGCCGGCGCGGGTCAGCGTATCTTCGAGCTCGGCGACGAAAGGCGCATAGGTGGCGGCCGTCTGCCCTGACCAGCAGCGATTATCGGCGGCATAGTGGCTGAGATTGGCGAAACCCTTGGCGCGTAAGGTCTCGGCTGTCTCATTGAGGACGATGAATTCGAATTCGAAGCCGGCAAACACGTCGAGACCCAGCGCATCGGCCTTGGCGATCTGGTCGGCGAGCACGCGGCGCGGCATGATCGCCGCCTGCGGGCCGGTGTAATCGGCGATGAGCGCCGCGGCGTTCTTCTCGAAGGGATAGGGTCTGAGTGAAGCGACGTCATAAGCGACCGTCTCGCTGCGATAGGGACCAGGAAAGAGAATCGCTTCGCCCGAGTCCCATTTGGGCAGCACATTGGCGAAGACCGCCGTCTCGGCACCGTTCAGCAGTTCGTCGCGGCGCAGCCGGCGCTCGCGGAACATGCTTGCATAGTCGAATAGTCCGACATGGATCACATCGGCATGCATGTCGTCCAAGGCCTTGGCGAGTTGCACCTTGAGGCCCGATCGATCGGCCATTCCTGGTCTCCCTCTATGGGGGCGCTTTGATCGCGCCACTGTTTTCGTCTGTCTCCGCAAGGCCCATGCCACTCAGGCGCGGTCCTCGATTTTCAGTCAGCGCCTTGATTCACATCGGCTTTTCATCCGGCCTCCTTTTCCAGGCGCTGCATTTTCGCAGCAATTGATGAGATATTGCATCACGTTTCGCGCCCCACTTCCACAAGGTTCCGATAATGCGCAAGGCGGCCCGCCGGCAGGCCGATCAGCACCACCCCGATCATGCGGCCGGCCCGGCGATAGCCCAGCGCCGCGCCCTGGCGGCGCATGTCACCGGGGCAGAGCGAGCCTTCGAGCAATTCGGATGCATCGCCAAGCGACGGCGAGCCGTAGCTCTGCAGCCGCAAGCCATGCTGGTCGCTCCAGAAGGCCGGCACCGGCGCGAAGCTCCCTTGAACCATCTCTTTGATCAGGCTTTCGGCGGCGCGTTTGGCGGTGAAGCCCGGTATCGTCCAATGTTCGATGCGCCGCGGCACCTCATCGGCGAAGAGATTGGGAAACCGCGCAATGTCGCCGGCCGCCACCACATCGGCGCGCCCTTCGACACGCATCGCATTATCACAGAGAACGCCATCGCTGAGATCGAGGCCGTTGCCGGCAAGCCATTGGGTATTGGCGGTCGAGCCCACCGCTTCGACCGCGAGATCACAGGCGATCACTTCGCCACTTTCGAGCCTGATGCCGTCGAGATGCCCGTCGCCGCGATCGATGAAACCGGCGATCTTCGCCCGCAAGCGGAAGTCGATGCCTTCGCTTCGGTGCAGTGCCTGCATCGCCTGGCCCGCGGTCAAGCCGATCGCCCGCTGCATCGGTGCTTCGAAGGTTTCGATCATCGTCACGGCAAGGCCGCGCTTGCGCGCCGACGCCGCGACCTCGCAGCCGATGAAGCCGGCGCCGATGACAGCGAGCCGTGCGCCGGCGACGAGCCGCGCCCGCAAAGCGAGAGCGCCGTCGAGCGTCCGCAGGACATACCGGTCCTTCTCGCCGCCGGGCAAAGGCACGCGCCGCGGCGACAGGCCAGTGGTGATCGCGAGCGCGTCATAGGACAGCGTCGAGCCATCGGCGAAGCTCACTTCTCTCAGCGTCAGATCACAAGCGACCGCCGTCGCACCGAGCTTCCAGGTCACATCATCGAGCGACGGGCGCAAACGGAAGCTGAGGGACTGGACGAGCGCTGTCTCGTCGTCGTCACCGGTCAGGACATCCTTGGAAAGTGGCGGCCGGTTGTAAGGCATTCGTGTTTCGGCGCCGGCGATCGTGATCGGCCCTGTATGACCAAGTCCGCGCAATTGCTCGGCCAGTCTCAGACCACTGAGCGACGCGCCGACCACGAGGACATGCCCGATCATTTCGCTCAGTCCTCGATCGTGATGGCTTGTTCAGGACAGACATCGGCCGCTTCCTCGGCCTCGCGCCTTGCACTTTCATCGACCTGCTCGACCCATTGCAGCTTGCCGTCCTCACCGAAGGAGAAGAGTTTCGGCGCCGCGATCGCGCATTGGCCATGCAGCTGGCATCTCACCAGATCGACGCAGATCTTCATGTCGGCTCCGGATCGAAGATGATCGGCAGCTTGACCGCGCCGGTATTGCCGCTGTCGGGCAGCCATGTCGCGGCGCCGTCATAGCGCGGATTGCGGATGCGCTGCGCCAGGATGCGCAGGGCTTCCGTCATGTCGCCACGGGCGATGAAATGGCCGAGGCAATGATGGGTACCGCCGCCGAAGCCGAAATGCGGCATGCGCTTCACCGAAATGTCGAAACCCGGCGTGAAGACGGCAGGATCGGTACCGGCCGATTCCGCGAAGAGATGCAATGTCGTCCCCTTCTTGATCGGGAGATCATTGACCGTGATGTCCTCCATCGTCTCCCGCGTCACCCAGGTGGTGGTGGGCCTGGTCCGCATCACCTCTTCCACCGCCGGGCGCGCCAGCTCCGGCTGCTCGGCGAGAAGCTGCCACTGCGCCGGGTTGTCGATGAACATGCCGAGAGCGAGGCCGAGCTGGTTGCGCGTCGTGTCGATGCCGCCGAACACCGCGAGCACGACCATGTCGTCGAGCTCCTGGTCGCTCAGCGTGTCCTTGTTCTCATTCGCCTGCAGCAGCAAAGAGACGAAGTCGTCGGCCGGCGGGCGCTTGCGGCGCTCGGCGATCACGCGTTGCACATAGTTATAAAGCCGATCGGTCGCCGCATTCACCCGCGCGACGTCCTGCTTGTAGGTGACGCCGAGCGCCAGCCCCATTTCGCCGGCGATGTCGGCAAGATTACGCCATTCCGACTGGTCGAGCTCGAGCAGGATGCAGATCACCCGCGTCGCATAGGGCTCGGAGAATTCCGCCATGAAGTCGCATGTGCCGCGTTTGGCGAAGCCGTCGATCAGCTCATGCGCCAGCGCCTCGAATTTGGGCTTGAGCGCGCCGATGAGTTTTGGCGAGAAGGCCGGATTGGCGAGCCGCCTGAGCCGCGCGTGATCCTCGCCGATCCGGTTGAGCAGCATCGCAAGCCACCATTCGGCGAAACGGCCGGTCGCCTGATTATGCGCCGGCCAGGCATAACTTCCCTGGCGCAGCCGCGGATCGCGCAGCAGCTTGCCGACTTCCTCGTAACGCAGCACGGCCAGCCCATAGGGCGTGCGCGCGCACCAGCTCTGGTCGCGCGCCTCGCGCACCGCTTGCGAGCGGATGGAGAAAGACGGATCCGACAGATTCAGGAATGGCAGCTCGGCCACTGCAGTCTCGCTCATGGCTCCTCCCGAAGAATGTTCTTTGAGAAGCCTTCAGCAATCACTGTGCCAATCCGACGCCATTCCACAAGGCGTTGATCGGCAAGGAAAATCTAAAATCAGTCAGAGGGTGGTGACAAGCGGGGCGATGCGCAAATGCAGCGCTTTGCTGATACCGCATCACCCCGTTGCGGCAAGTCCGAGGAGCTGGCGCGCCTCCGATACCGTCGCCGGATGACGGCCATAGTCGCCGCACAGCGCCGCGACGCCTTTGACCAGCTCGGCATTGGAGGCGGCGAGACGGTCCCGGTCGATGCGGATATTGTCCTCGAGCCCGGTGCGGCAATGGCCGCCGAGCTCCAGCGACCAGCGATTGACCTCGAGCTGATGGCGGCCGATGCCGGCGGCGGTCCAGGTCGCCTCGGGCATCAGCTTGTTCAGCTGGCTCACCTGGAAAGCGAGCACGTCGCGGATCGCCGGCATGGCGTTTTTCACACCGAAGACGAATTGCACATGCAAGGGCTTGGTGAGCACGCCCTCATCGGCGAGACGCAACGCCTGATAGAGCATCGACAGGTCGAACACCTCGATCTCGGGCTTCACGCCATATTCCATCATTTTGTCCGCCAGCTCGCGGACGAGGGTCGGATGGTTCTCATAGATGATGGTCGGGAAATTACACGAGCCGGTCGAGAGCGAGGCCATGTCCGGCTTCAGATGCAGCATGCCGCCGCGCTCCGAGCCCTTGCCCGAGCGCCCGCCGGTCGAGAACTGGATGATCATGCCGGGGCAATGTTTGCGCAGGCCTTCGCCGAGACGGGCGAAACGCTCAGGGTCCGACGTCGGCGTCTGGTCGTCCTTCCTGACATGGACATGCGCGATGGTGGCGCCAGCCTCGAAGGCCTCTTGCGTCGACTCGATCTGCTCGGCGACGGTGATCGGCACCGCCGGATTATCCTCCTTGCGCGGAACCGATCCGGTGATGGCGACGGTGATGATGCAGGGTTTGGTCATGCGGTCCTGTTATCGTCCTGAGCGGGCCATTTGATGTGGGCCCGTATAGCATGGCGGTCGTCATCCACCCAGCCGAAGGGCCGTGCTTTGTCTTTCATCGCCGCGAGCTTGGCGAGCCATTCCTCGTCCCTCTCACGGCCTGCCAGCTTGACGAGCGCCGGCTCGCCGACCCAGACATGGCCGTCATCGGAAACCTCGCCCAGCGCCCGCAGCGCCGTCATGATCTGCGCGACGCTGATGCCGACGCGCGTGACCTGGATCTCGAAGCGCCGGAAGTCGTCGGGATCATCGAGCCCCAGATCGCCGGCTTCGGTGACGGTGATGATCATGCTCAGGCCGCGTTGCTGCGGAGACCCGGCACCCCGACGCCGATATTGGCGAGCTTGCCCAGCCGCTTCTCGACCAGCGGCAGAACTTCCTTGCCGAACATCTCCATCGATTTGAGCGTCTTCTGCTGCGCGACACCCGGGATGCCCATGAACAGGCTCATATGGCTGGGCTCGAGGGCCGTGATGTCGGCGCACAGCTTCTCGGCCACCGTCTCGGGATCCCCCATCAAGGTGCGCTCGGCGATCTCTTCCAGCGGCGGCTCGTCGGCGGCCGGCGTTTCCTTTAAATATGCGCCGTCGAGCTCACCATATTTATTGCGCATAGCCTGGGCGATGCGGCGCACATAACGCGCGCCATCCGCCGCTTTCAGCACATCGTCGCGGTCATGGCTGACGAAGACATAACGCTGGATGGCGAAAGGCATGCGCGCAGCCTCGCCGCCCGCCGCAACATAGGTCTCACGCAATTTGTCCTTGATCTGGCGGATGACATTGACGGTGTTCCAGCCCGTGGTGACAAAGGGCACATACCCCCGCTCCACCGAACGGCGCTGCGTCTCCATGTCGGTGGTGAGTCCCGCCACATAGACCGGCGGCCGCTTCTGAATGGTGCGCACCGAGAAATAGGTCTCCGGCAGCTTGATCTTCTGGCCCGCGAAGGAGACCGGATCGCCTTTCAGATAGGCTTCGACCAGATCCATCGTTTCGAGAAAGATCTCGCGGCCTTTCTTCAGATCGACGCCGAATTTGTGGAACTCATATTCCTGATAGCCGGTGCCGAAGCCGAGCACGGCACGGCCGTCGCTCAGTTGGTCGAGAAGCCCGATATCCTCGAGCATGCGGATCGGCTCATAAAGCGGCAGCACGATCACCGCCGGGCCGAGCTTGATCCGCTTGGTGCGCGCCGCCATGTAGGTGCTCATCGTCAGAGGCGACGGGCACAGGCAATAATTGGAGAAATGATGCTCGGCGAACCACGCGATCTCGAAGCCGACATCCTCGGCGACGCGGACCTGATCGGCCATCTCGGCATAGATCTCGCGCGGCGTCTTGGCCTTGTCGCGCTGGGTCATCAGGTTGAAGAGACCGAAATGCATTAGTCAAACTCCTGTAATCAGAAACCGACGATCGTCTCGCCGCCATTGGGGCTGATCGACTGCCCGGTGATGAAGTCCGCTTCCGCCGAGGCGAGGAACGCGACGGCGCCCGACACTTCCTCGGGCTGCGCCCAGCGCTTGAGCGGCACTTTCTGCTCTTTCTCGCGGATGCGGTCCCAGCCCTGCACCTTGATCGGCATCTCGGTGATGACACCGCCCGGGCAGACCGAATTGACATGAATGTTCCAGGGCGCCAGCTCCTTGGCCCAGGCCTTGGTGAGGCCGAGAATGGCGGTCTTGGCGGCGCAATAATGGGACGCGGTATTGGCGCCGTTCATACCCCAGATCGAGGAGATGTTGACGATCTTGCCGCGCCGGCGCTCCTTCATGCCGGGGATCACCGCCTGGCCGCAGAAGAACGATCCCTTCACATGGATGTCGAACATGCGGTCGAAATCGGCGAGCGTGATGTCTTCGATGGCGAGATGCTGGCCGATGCCGGCATTGTTCACCAGGATGTCGATCGGCCCCAGCGCGGATTCCGCCTCTGCGACCATCGCCCGGATCCCGGCCGTATCGGTGATGTCGGTATGGGTGACGAAGACGCGCCGGCCCAGTTTCTCGACAGATTTGGCGGTGATCGCGGCCTCATCCTGCAAGACATCATGCACGATGATGTCGGCGCCGTAACGGGCAAGGAGCTCGGCATGGGCGCGGCCCATGCCGCGTCCCGAGCCGGTGATCCAGGCGACCTTGCCCGCGAGCTTCATGCTTGGTCTTTCCATGATCGTTCCCTCAATAACCGACGATCACTTCGCCGCCATTGGGGCTGATGACCTGCCCCGTGACGAAGTCGGATTCGGGCGACGCCAGATAGGCGACCGCATAGGCGATCTCGACCGGCTCGCAATATCGCTTGAGCGGCACCTTCGCTTCCTTGGCCTTGAGGATCTCCGAATTGTCGAGCTTCATCGGCCCGCCGGAGCGCACGCCACCCGGCGCCACCGCGTTGACATGGATGTTCCAGGGCGCCAGCTCCTTGGCCCAGGCCTTGGTGAAGCCCAGAAGGGCGGCCTTGGCCGCGCAATAATGCGAGGCGACGGGCGCGCCCGTCATGCCCCACATGGAAGAGATATTGATGATCTTGCCGCGCCGGCGCTCCTTCATCGCTGGGATCACCGCCTGGGCGGCAAAGAACGAGCCCCGGACATGGACGGCGAACATGCGGTCGAAATCCTCTTCCGTGATGTCCATCGTTTCGAGCCTTTGACCATAGCCGGCATTGTTGACGAGGATGTCGATCGGACCGAGCCTGGCCGCCCCCTCCTCCGCCATGTTCTTGACCTGCGCCACATCGGCCATGTCGGCGATGACCACGTGAACGCGCCGCCCGCGCTTGCGCACCTCTTCGGCGGTCGCCTGCGCCGGCTCGGCGCGGATGTCCGACACCACGATATCGGCGCCGCGTTCGGCCATCAGGATCGCATGGGCTCGTCCCATGCCGTCACCCGACCCGGTGATCAGCGCAATTTTACCTTCCAACAAGGGCATTCACGTCTCCTCTGGTATCAGCAATGTATCGGTGAGCGCCCAGCGGACGTCGACCTGGTCTCCGGTCGCGAAAAACGCCGCATTGCGCTGAAAAGGCAGCCGCGCCGTCACCACCGCCTCAGGGCCAAGCTTCACGCGGCAGCGGATGGTGCCGGCGGTGTAGACGACATCGGCGATGATGCCGGGCAGCACATTCTGGCCGGCGGAGCCGTTGAAGGCGCCAGGTGCGCCGACGGCGATCGATTCCGGCCGGACGCAGACATAATGGCGTGACGCGGAAGCCACATCGCCGGGCGCCGAGAGCGAAAGGCCTTCGCCGATATCGAGCTTAATGTGGCGCGCATCCGGCTTCGCGTCGTGGATCTTGAAGATATTGGCGTCGCCTAAGAAACTCGCCACGAAGATGTTGCGCGGATGTTCATAGAGTTCGCGCGGTTTGCCATGCTGGACGATCTCGCCGTCCTTCATGATGGCGATACGGTCGGACATCGCCGCCGCCTCTTCCTGGTCATGCGTCACATAGATGATCGTCGCGGCTATCTTGTTGTGGAACGCCTTGATCTCGTATTGCATCTCCTCGCGCAGATTCTTGTCGAGGGCGCCCAAGGGTTCGTCCATGAGCAGGATGCGCGGGTCATAGACGGCGGCGCGCGCCAGGGCGACACGCTGCTGCTGGCCGCCCGACAGCTCGCTGATGCGCCTTTCGCCCATGCCGGACAGCCGGATGACGTCGAGCATGCGCTGCGTCTTCTCGGTCACTTCCGCCTTGGAAAGCTTGCGCAGGCGCAATGCGAAGGCGACGTTTTCGAATACCGTCAAATGCGGGAACAGCGCATAGTTCTGGAACACCATACCGATATTGCGCCGATAGGGCGGGATATCGACGATGTCGCGCCCATCGATGAGGATGCGACCGGCGCTCGGCGGAATGAAGCCGGCAATGGCGCCGAGAAGCGTCGACTTGCCCGAGCCCGACGGCCCGATGAGTGAGAAGAACTCGCCAGGCTTGATCTCGATCGAGATCGGCTGCAGCGCCGTCACGCTGGAGTAACGTTTGGTGACGCCGTCGAGGACGAGACCCGAGCCATGCTCAGCCATGCTGACCTGCCATGGCGCGGCCGCGCCTGATCTGCAGAAGGCTCACAATGGCGAGCAGGACGAGGGTGAAGACGAAAACCAGGGTCGCCACCGCCGCGATGGTGGGGGTGAGATAGTCGGCCAGTTGCTCCCAGATGAGCCGCGGCAGCGTGCGGGTGGCCGCACCAGTGAGGAAGAGAGACAGCATGAGTTCATCGAACGAGGTTGCGAAAGCGAGGATGCCGCCGATCAGCATGCCGACCCGGATCATCGGGAAGGTCACCTTCCAGAAGGTCTGCCAGGGATTGGCGCCCATGGTCATGGCGGCGAGCTCGAGCGCGCCATTATAGCCGGTGACCGCAGCGGAGACGGTGATGAAGACGAGCGGGATGCCGATCACCGAATGGCCGATGATGGCGGCCACATGGGTGCGCAGCAACCCGAGCTCCAGCATGACCGGATAAAGGCCGATGGCGAGGATGACATGCGGCATCATCATCGGCGCCACCATGGCGGCCGAGATCAGGCCGGCGCGCGGTATGTTGCCTCTGACGATGCCGAGCGCCGCGAGCGTACCGAACGCCACCGAGATCAGCGCCGTCGGTATGCCGATCAAGAGGCTGTTGATCGTCGCTTCGAGCCACAGCGGATTGTCCGCCATCGTGCCGTACCATTTGAGCGACCAGCTCTGCGGCGGGAAGGACAGATAGCTCTGGCCGCTGAAGGAGAGCGGCACGACCACCAGCATCGGCAGGATGAGATAGAGCAGGATGAGGCCGGCGAGACCGGCGAGAAGAGCGCGTCCCCACATGATCAGAGCGCTCCTTTCAGATTGCCGGTGGCGTTGCCGGTAAGCCGCATATAGAGGACATACATGGCGCCGGTCACGACCAGGAGCACGGTGGCGAGGCTCGACGCCAATCCCCAGTCGAGGATCACATTGGCCTGCTGTTCGATCAGCACGGCCGCCATCAGATGCTGCGGTCCGCCGAGCAAAGCCGGTGTGATGAAGAAGCCGAGCGACATCATGAAGACGAGCGCCACCCCGGCGCTCACCCCTGGCATCGACAGCGGGAAATAGACTTTGGCGAAGGCCACCAGGGGGTTCGCCCCCATGATCTCGGCGGCGCGCAGCAGCGAGCGGTCGATGGCGCGCATATTGGCCAGGAGCGGCAGGATCATGAAAGGCAGCATGATATGGACCATGCCGACATGCACGGCGAAGCTGCCGGGCAGGAAGCGGATGGCGTCGTCGAGGACGCCGGCGCCGATCAGCGCCTCATTGAGGATGCCCTTGCGCTGGAAAACGACCATCCAGGCATAGGAGCGGATGACCGCACTGGTCCATAGCGGAATGATCACGCAGGCCGCCGCGATCTGCAGGAGGGAGCCGGTCAGCCGCGACATGACATAGGCGACGGGATAAGCGAGCAGCAGGCAGAGCGCGGTGACGGTGGCGGCCGTCTGGATCGTCGCCAGCAGCACCTGGAGATAGGGACCACCCGCCATGATGCGCTCGTAATTCTGCACACCCCAGGCGGGGTCCGAGAAGCTCCGCAGCACCACCCGGATGATCGGGAAGACGAAGAAGGCGGCGAGGAACAGTGCCGGCGCCAGCAGCATCCAGCGATAGAGCCGCGCCACCGACCACGATGCTTTACGCATCGTGGCCGGCGTGCCGGTGTTTGCCCCCTTCAGCATCAACCGATGAGCCAGGAATTGAACTTCTCGAGCGTGGCCTGGCTGTTGTCGGCCCAGAATTCGAGATCGAGCAGCCGACCCTTCTTGTAGTTCTCATCCGAGGACGGCAGCGTCGCCTTGACCTTGTCGTCGAGCAGCGCCAGGGCGGCGCGGTTCACCGGCCCATAGGGCAGCTCGCGCGCGAAGGCCGCCTGCTGCTCGGGCGACAGCGCCAGAGCGAGGAGCTCCATCGCTTCCTTCTTGTGCGGCGCGCCTTTCGGCACCGCCCAGGCGTCGTTGACGAAGACCGCCTGGTTGAAATTGAAGTCGACCGGCGCGCCATCGAGCTTGGGCTGATGCACGCGGCCATTCCAGATGGCGCCGACATCGACCTCGCCGTCGAGGAAGACCTGAGCGCCTTGCGCCCCTCTTTCCCACCAGACGATCTTGCTCTTGATCTTGTCGAGGCTCTTGAAAGCGCGCTCGATGTCGAGCGGATAGAGATCGGCGATCGCCACACCATCGGCGAGGAGCGCCACTTCGAGCGTCTGGAAGGGTTTCTTCCACAGGCCGATGCGCCCGTCATAGGCCCAGACCTCGGCCCAGTTCTGCGGCGCCGGGCCTTTCAGATTGGCGGTGTTCCAGCCGATATTGTAGGCGGCGACATCGGTGAGCGCGAAGAACTCATTGGCCGCGCCCGGCAACAGATTGGCTTTGTCGATATTGGTGTAATCGATCGGCTCGAACAGGCCCTGGCGGCCGAAGACGATGAGCTGTTCGGCCGGGCCCTGCATCATGTCCCATTCGACCTGCCCCTGCTCCACCATCGCTTTGAGCTTGGCGCCTTCATTGGCGGTGGTGACGATGTCGTTCGAGGTCTTTTCCTTGAAGGCGGAGAACACCGTCTTCTTGTAGGTCTCTTCGAGCTTGCCGCCGCCCGAGGCGAAGACGAGTTGGCTGGCGGCTTGCGCCGGCGTCGCATCGAGCCATGGCACGAGCGAGACCGCGCCCATCATGGCGAGCGCTTCGCGGCGTGTGAGTGAACCGGCAGTCTTATTCTTCATAGGCGCGTCCTCCTTGTTTTATGATTATCGCAGAACTCTTAGGGGGGGTCTCATCCCGCCATCAGGATTCCCCCATTGGCGATGACGGTTTCGCCGACGACGAAACGGTTGCGTGGCGACGCCAGGAACAGGATAACCTCGGCGATATCTTCCGGTTCCGCGGCCCGCCCGATCGGAATGGTCTTGATGCGCTCGGCGAGCCAGCTCTGGCTTTTCGCGGTTTCGGTGGCGATGGGCCCGGGGCTCACGCCATTGACCAGGATCTGATGCGGCGCCAGCTCCTCGGCGAGCGACTTGGTGAGACTGACCACCGCCGCTTTCGCCGCAGCATAGTGCGGCAGCGCCGGTTTCGGGCGATAGGCATCGGTCGAGGCGACATTGACGATACGCCCGTATTTACGCTCGATCATCAAGGGCATCAGCGCGCGTGTGGTGAGGAATGGCACCGTGACATTGGTGCGGAAGGTCCAGTCCCAGTCGCTGAGCGTGATCTCATGGGCGCGGCCGTAGCGCCAGCCACCGGCATTGTTGACCAATATGTCGAGGCGCCCCTTGGTGCGCGACGCGATCTCGGCGCGGAAGCCGTCGAGCGCCGCTTCATCCGCGGCATCGACACCGAAGCCATGGGCGGACGCCCCCTCGCCGCGCAGCTTCTCGGCCTGGGCTTCGGCGCCCTTGCCGTTGAGATCGGCGAGGAAGACGGTGGCGCCCTGGCGCGCCAGAAGCGTCGAGACGGCGGCGCCCAGCCCTTGCGCGGCGCCGGTGACCACCGCCACCTGATCCTGGAATTCCTTCGTCATGCCTGCGAAAGCGCTCCTGTTTCCGATCATTCAAGAATGAACCATTTGCTCTGCTAAGTCAATCTATGAGTCATTTGTTGCATCGCGTTCCTTTCCGCTCTAGCCTTGGGTCTCCGTGACGAAGGAGAACCTCATGGCCGGGCTCAAGCGAAACATCGACACCAGCGTCTTCCACCGTGCGCCGAAGACGAAACTGCGCACCGCGGTGAAAGGCGACGGGCCCTATATTCTCGATGATGCCGGCAATCGTTACATCGACGCGTCGGGCGGCGCCGCGGTGAGCTGTCTTGGCCACAGCCATCCCGCACCCATCCGCGCCATCCAGGAACAGGCGACGACGCTGGCTTTCGCCCATACCGGCTTCTTCACCTCGAACGCGCTCGAGAATCTCGCATCCTTCCTCACCAGCGAAGCGCCCGGCAATCTCACCCGCGCCTATTTCACTTCCGGCGGCTCGGAATCGGTCGAAACCGCGCTCAAGCTCGCCCGCCAGTATTGCGTCGAGACCGGACAGGCGCAGCGCAGCCGCATCATCGCCAGGCGCCAGAGCTATCACGGCAATACGCTGGGCGCGCTCTCGGCCGGCGGCAATCTCTGGCGCCGCGCCGCCTATGAGCCCTTGCTCATCGGCGTCACCCATGTGGCGCCCTGCTATCCCTATCGTGATCGCCGGGCCGATGAAACGGAAGCGGACTACGGTTTGCGGATCGCCGATGAACTCGAGGCGGAAATCCTGCGGCTCGGGCCTGAGACGGTGATGTGCTTCATTGCCGAGACGGTGGCGGGCGCGACACTCGGCTGTGTGCCGCCGGTTGCCGGTTACTTCAAACGCCTGCGCGAGATCTGCGATAAATATGGCGTGCTGCTCATCCTTGATGAAGTGATGTGCGGCATGGGCCGCACTGGAACGCTCTTCGCCTATGAGCAGGAAGGCATCGCGCCGGATCTCGTCACCATCGCCAAGGGGCTGGGTGCGGGCTATCAGCCGGTCGGCGCGGTCCTCGCCAGCGAGCGCATCTATGAGGCGATTGTCGAAGGCTCCGGCTTCTTCCAGCACGGCCACACCTATACCGGCCATGTCACCGCCTGCGCGGCCGCGCTTGCGGTGCAGGAAGCCATCCGCGACGAAAATTTGCTCGACAATGTGAAACGCACCGGCAGCTGGCTGGCCGAGGGCCTGAACATGACCTTCGGAGCGCATCCCAATGTCGGCGACATCAGGGGCCGCGGCCTGTTCTGGGCGCTCGAATTCGTCGCCGACCGCGCGACCAAGGCGCCTTTCGATCCGGACAAGAAGATCGCCGCCAGACTCAAGGCCGCGGCCCTCGATCACGGCCTCATCTGCTATCCGATGGGCGGCATCATCGACGGCCGCCACGGCGATCACGTGATGCTGGCGCCGCCCTTCATCGTCGATGACGGCCATATCGCCGAGATCATCGGCAAGCTCGAAGCGACGATCAAGGAGGTGTTGGCGCGGACCTAGACTGGATCCATCAGGATGAACGTGCCTTCCTGGCGCTGATGTTTGTTGATCATGGGCACCAGGCGCGTGAAGTGTTCCGTCCGGCAATGCGCGTCGAGCGCGGCGCGGTCGGGCCACTCTTCGATGAAGACGAAATGACCGGGATCTTTCTGGTCGATGAAGAGATCATAGGCGATGCAGGCCGGCTCCTGGCGGGTTTTCTCGACGAGCTCGCGATAGAGCGGCAGGACAGTAGCGATGGATTCAGGTTTGATGAAATCCTGGGCGATGACCTTGAGCATGAGGAAAACTCTATTTGTCGCCGCCGAAATAGACGCCGAAGGCGGCGAGCTGGCTTTCGGTCTTGGCGAGATTGGCCATGGTCTCCTCGCCGCTCTCCTGGATGAGCAGAGCGGCCAGCGCCTGCGCCACGGCGAAGGCTGGCAGGATGGTGGGAAACAAAGACGGCGTCTGGTTGGCGACGACGACGCCGACCTTGGCCGGCGCCATGATCGGCGACACGCGGCTGTCGGTGATGGCGATGACGCGGGCGCCTTTCTTCTGGGCGAAGTTCACCGCCTTCACGCTGTCACGCGCATAAGGGTGATAGCTGAAGGCGACCACCGCATCGCCCTTCTCCACCCGGCGCAGATCGTCGGCGAAAGTGCCGCCGGTGCCGGTCAGGAGCACCGTCTTGCCCATGAACATGCGGCAGACATAGTGGAAATAGAAGGCGACCGGGAACAGGCTGCGCAGACCCAGCACATAGACCGAGGGCGACGCGCTGATGATCTGGCAGGCCTGCCTCAGGCTCTTCGCCGTCGCCTCGTCGAAGGTCTTCTGCAGATTGTCGTGCTCATCGGCGACGATCCGGTCGATCAACGCGTGGCGCGACGAGGTGGAACCCTTGCGCAGGCTCTGCGCCCGCCCCGACCACGAGGTTTCGACACCCGCCTTGATGCGGGCCCGGAACTGGTCGCGCAGCTGGTCGTAGCCTTCGAACCCCAATTGCCGGGCGAAACGCAGCATCGTGCTCGGCCTGACCCCGGCCTTGGCCGCGACATTGCGCATCGAATTGACGGCGATCTCGTCGGGATTGTCGATCGCGAAACGGGCGGCGAGACGAAGCTGCGGGCTCAGCGAGTCGAATTGCTCGGTGATGAGCTTGTCGATGGCGGCGTCTGGCATGTCGGGCGTGAGCGCTCTTCAGGAGATTCTGTCGGCGCTCAGGATACTCCATTATTCTCCGCCCGCCAGTGGTTAGACCGATACGGCGGCAGCGAAGCGCGCGACACCGCCATAGGCGCGATTGGCGTAGACGAGCGGCTGGCCTTCGCGCATGCGGGCTTCCGCCACAGCGCCGATCAGGATGTCGTGACTGCCATAGGGCATGCCTTGCGCGATCCGGCAATCGAAGACGGCGAGCGCATCCTGGGCCGCGGGCGCTCCCGTGACGAGCTGTTCCCAGCGGGCACTGGCGAATTTGTCGCCATCGGGCGTGCCCGCCTGGCCGGCAAAGATACGCGCGACATCCATCTGCTCGATGGCCAGCACATTCACGCAGAACACGCCGTTGCGGCGCAAGGTCGCCATCGCCCGGCTTTGCCGGTTGATGCAGATGAGAAGCGCCGGCGGATCGGCGGACAGCGAGCACATGGCGCTGACGGTGAGGCCGGCACGCCCTGCCGGTCCGTCGGTGGTGACGACGCTGACGCCGCTCGCCAGCTGGCGCATTGCGGAGATGAAATCGGTGCGAGTCTTGTCCATGACACACAATATTTGCGGACTGCGCGCCGGGCACAAACGCAAAATAATAATGGTCGCATAAGCGCAAATGCTGACAACGGCGATATAAGAAGGGCTAATGTCTCGTAAGATGCGGAGTTTAACTAATTTGGGCCGGCCCTTGCGGCGTGATAGTCGAGGAGAGAGGAGATATGGCCATATGATCAAGCTCGGTCTCTTCAGCCTCATGGGCCTCTATGACCGCAACACCTCGCCCGCCTCGGTCATCCAGACCACACTCGACATGGTGACGATGGCGGAGGATCTCGATTTCGATGTCGCCTGGTTCGCCGAACATCATTTTACCAATCACTCGATCTGCCCTGACGCATTGATGATGGTGACGCGCGCTGCCGCCACGACCAAGCGCATACGCCTAGGCCCCGGCGTGCTGCCGCTGCCTTTCCACAATCCGCTGCGCCTGGTCCAGGAAGTCGCCTTCGCCGATCTTCTGACCGGCGGCCGCCTGGTGCTCGGTCTTGGCTGCGGCTATCAGCCCTACGAGTTCGATCGCTTCGGCATCGATCCCAAGCACAAGCACGAAATGGTGCTCGAGATCTGGGACATTCTCGAACAAGGTCTGCGCACCGGCGCCATCGAGCATCGCGGCAAATTCTTCCAGATCGCGCCGACCGAATTGCCGATGCGGCCCTTCGGTCTCGATCTGCCGGAGATATTCGCGGTCAGCGCCAATCCCGCCATTGTCGCGCGCGCCGCCCGTGGCGGCCACACGCCCTTCATGAGCTTCGGTCATCGCGGCTTGAAGCATGCGCTGCAAACCAGGCGCAAGATCGCCGAAGGCTGGGCCAGAGCCGGCGGCGACCCCGAGCGCATGCCGCTCGCCGTGCAGCGCTTCATCTATGTCACCGAGGATCGCAGCGAAGCACTGCATGCCGTCGAATGCGTGCGCAACCTGTCGCGCGCCGAGCGCAATCTCGCGGGCTCGGCGGTCGACAAGGACGGGCCGTTCGTGCGCCTGATGCCGTTCCATGACGAGCCGCCGCTCGATGATTTCCTCGCCCATGCCGTCATCGGCGGCGCCGAATATTGCGCCGAGAAACTGACGGCGGAAATCGCCGCGCTCAAACCGACGCATCTATCCTGCTTCATGGGCCTCGCCGGCATCGGCCGCCAAGAGACGCTCGCGTCGATGGAGCGTTTCGGGGCGGATGTCCTGCCTTTGCTCGAGCCGGTGCTCAAGGCGCGAGGCCTCGCCGATGCCGCTTGATAAATCCACTGCCGGCAAGGCGCGACGGCTTCCGCCGCTCAACCTGTTCCGCGCCTTCGACGCCGCCTCGCGTCATTTGAGCTTCACGCTCGCCGCCGAGGAATTGCTCGTCACCCAGTCGGCCGTCAGCCAGCAGATCCGCCAGCTCGAGGAATTCCTCGATGTGCGGCTGTTCCGCCGCCTGCCGCGCGGCCTCGAGCTCACCCATGAAGGAACGGCACTCGCCGGCGCCGTGTCGGAGGCGCTCAACATGATCGGCCGCGCCTGTGGCAAGCTCGCCGACCCCACCGCGCCTGCGATACTGAGCGTGAATGCGGCGCCGGCTTTCGCTTCAAAATGGCTGGCCCCACGCCTCAAGCGTTTCATGGACCGCCATGAGAACATTCGGGTGACGCTGCTGAGCTCCTCCGACCCGGTCAATTTCAATCGCCAAGACATCGATGTTGCCATCCGCTGGGGTGGCGACGACTGGGACGGCATGCATGCCGACCCGATCGGCGACGGCGCCGCCTTGGCCGTTGCGAGCCCGGCTTTGCTCGGCGGGACACCCGGCGGCACGACCTTGAAGGACTTGCGTCATCTCACTCTTCTTCAGGTCATCCACCAGCCGCATTGGACGCTCTGGGCGGAAGCCGCGGGACTCGGCGAGACGGGATTCGCCGACACGCTTTACTTCGGCGATGCCGGTCTGATGATCGACGCCGCCCTCCAGGGTCAGGGCATCTGCTTCGCCACACCGCTCCTGGTCGAGGCCGAGCTGAAGGCTGGGAGGCTTAACCCGATTGCCGGCAGTGAGATCAGGCTCCCTGAGCGCTTCCACCTGCTCTGCAATCTCGACATGCGCGACAAGCCGAAGATTTCGCTGTTTCGCGAATGGCTGCTGGGCGAGGCGACAGGGTCATAATCGGGTTTCCGGCCTGAAACGCGGCAACACCCTTTTCAATTGGCCGCGCCTGATGTATCCTTGGGTAATAATCACCTCATAAGAACACGTCCGGGAAACGAGGCTGCAGCCGCGCTGCGGTTATCGCCTTCCACCGCCAAGAAAATCCGCGATTTCAGTACCGTGCCGAATCCATAGCCACAGAGGGCGCAACTGGAGTGGGCAGATATGTACCGCGATTTCCTCAAAGCCGCGGGCAAGGCGGCTATGCCGAACCAGCCTGAGGTCCTGACCCCTGGCATCCTGCGTTTCACCTTCGAATACAAGACCAAGCCAAACAAGGCCCGCGAGCGCCGGATGCTGCGCGCCCTCATCGGCAGCGACCGGTTCCAGTTCTTCCCGCTTCCGCCTGGCGAAGACCCGCTGATTTATGTGCTGCAGTTTCCGGGCGTTCCCCGCCAGCAATCCTCGAGCTTCCTGTTCAACGTCGCCCAGCATCTGGTCGATGATTTCGATCTCGAATCCTGCGTGCCCGATGTCGATCCGGGCTGGATTCCCGACGACGAGCTGATGCGCGAGTCGCCGGAATCGATCGGCGGAATATTCTGGGCGCTGTGCAAGTCCAATGCGGCGGCGCCGCCACTGCAGCGCTGGGCGGTCCAGGCGATCAAGGCCGATCAGGCCTGGTCTGCCTTC
Source organism: Rhizobiales bacterium Y(2018) (assembly GCA_005502925.1). Taxonomy (GTDB): domain Bacteria; phylum Pseudomonadota; class Alphaproteobacteria; order Rhizobiales; family Aestuariivirgaceae; genus Taklimakanibacter. The sequence goes on from SCPD01000015.1 coordinate 36,332, forward strand.
AACACCAGGGGCGAAGGCATCCTGATCGGCCAGCCGGATACCGGCGTCGCCGACCACCGTGAGCTCGACACCGCGCTCGATCTCGCCAAGGGCATAGACATACTGGCGGGCTCGGGCCTCCCGATCGATCCCCTGTCGTCCTCCATGTCGTCTCCGGGCCACGGCACCGGGACATCGAGCGTCGCCGTCAGCCGCGCCTCGCTGTCGATCATCGGCAGCGCGCCCGGCGCGACCCTGGTTCCCGTCCGCTGCATCGACAATGTGGTCATCGGCGCCGGCGGCGCCGTCGCCGCGGCGATCGATCATGCCCGCCTGCAGGGTTGCCATATCATCACCATGAGCCTCGGCGGCCCCGTCGAAGGCGCCGACCTGAAGCGCGCCATCGAACGCGCCGTCAAGGCCGGCATGATCGTTCTCGCCGCCGCCGGCAACTGTGTCCCCTTCGTGGTTTATCCGGCCTGGGACAGAAATGTGATCGCCATCGCCGGCGTCAATCACAAGGACAAGAAATGGAAGGGCTCGTCGCACGGCTCGAAGGTGGATGTCTCCGCGCCTGCCGAGAATGTCTATATCGCCCGCCGCAACGCGCCGGCCGACACCAACAAGGCGCTGGTGGAGCCGGGTCAGGGCACCTCCTTCGCCGTCGCCTTGACCGCCGGCTGCGCGGCTTTGTGGCTGGCGCGCCACGGCGTTCCGGCGGTGCGCGCCGAAGCCACGAAGCGCGGCACGACGGTGCATGAGCTGTTCCGCTCCGCCGTCAGGAAGACGGTGCGCAAGCCCGCCAACTGGCCGTCGAACTCACTCGGCGCCGGCATCGTCGATGCCCTGGCTTTGCTGAAGCTGTCTCTCACCGCCATCCCGGCCGTGGCGCCGGTGCCCGAAGCCAATCCGGGCGCCAAAATTCTGGAATCGGCCGGCGCTCACCCGCGCTTCGTCGCCGAAGCGGGTTATCTCGCCGCCGATCGCATCCAGCGCCAGATCCCCGAGCGTGCCGGCGCGCTCGAAAGCGCCACACCGCCGCGCCCGAGCGATGCGCTCGCCAAGGCGCTGCACAAGCCGGTGAAGCCCGCGCCCAGCGCCCGCTCCGCCGCCCGCGGCCCGCGCACCCCTTTCGTCGGATCGCGCGTGCCGGAAGCCTCGACGGCGGACTTCGCGGGCACACACCCGTCGCCGGAAGGCACCGTCAGCGGCATGATCGCCGAGGCTGGCCCCAAGAAGATGCTCGACCGCATCGAGAAAGCTTTGGAATTCAGGTCTTCCCGGAAGCCGGGAAGCGCATCGGCAAATATGCGCAACGAGCTGATGAAGGATGCCGAGGAAGTCGTTACGACACTGGCGACCGGCGCCTCCCCTGGCCGACGTTCCGCACAAATGCTGCGCGCCACCACCGAAGCCATCGTGCTGCTCACCGGCAGGCCGGCGCTGCGCATCGTCAAGGGAATGGTCGATCCCGATGATCCGCAGCTCGGCGACTGGGCGGCCTCCCTGGGCCCGGCCCGCAACGCGCTGAAGCCGCTGTTCGACGCCGTTGGCCGCATCGACGTGAAGACCGTGGACGGCCAGGTCCATGTCGGCACCGGCACAGTCATCGGCAAAGGCCTCGTGATGACCAACCGGCATGTCATCGACGTCTTCGCCGAGCCGATGCCGGCGGCGGGCGGCAAGCAGCGCTTCCTGCTCAATGGCGAAGTGTCGATCTGCTTTGACGAGGCGGCCCAGGACGACACGCGGCGCTTCGCCGTCAAGAGCATCGTGACCGCCGGCCGTCAGCGCATCGGACCCTATGTCGACCTCGCCAAACTCGATGTCGCGATCCTGGAAGTCGAAACGACCAACAAGGCAGGCAAGGCATTGCCCAAGGCGGCAGGCCGCGCGCCGCTATTGACTGGCGCCGGCGCGAAATCGAATCTCATCGTGGCCGGGTATCCCGCACCGCCGCCGCGCGAGGCCGCCATCGATCCCGACACCGGTAAAGTGTCGACCGCCATCTGGGATCGCTTCTTCGAACTGTTCGGTGACGATTACAGCATGAAATATGTCTCGCCCGGGCGCATCTTGAATCAGCCGGGTTCGGTCTCCGGCGACCAGGTCGGCTGGGCCTTCAGCCACGACGCCACCACGCTCGGCGGCAATTCTGGCTCGGCGGTCCTGAGCCTCCACGCGCCCTATGGCGTGGGTGGGCTGCATTTCGGCGGCGAGGTGCTGCGCCAGAATCTCGCGCATGATCTCGCCACCATCGCCATGGCGGCGGGCAGCAAGCCGGGCCTTATCGATCTCGGCGCCTTCGGGGCCTTCTTCCCGGCCAAGAAGAAGAAACCACCTGCCAAGAAGAAGCCGGTCAAGAAGAAGCATCGTTGACGTTCAATCGACGGCGATCTCGGGGCCTGCGATATGCACGGCGAGCAGGCAGCCATTGGGTGTATAAGAGCAATGCTCTGTCCCGTCGCGCAACCAGACGAGATCGCCGGTCTTGAACACTGTGCCGTCATTCTCGATCAGCTCGCCTTCGAGAATGAGGAACTGCTCATGCCCATTGTGCCGGTGCGGCCGCGTCGTCATGCCGGCGGGCATGCGATAGACATGGAAGCCGGTGCCGAGCGGCAGGTCGTCGGCGAGCTGCAGGATGCCGTCGCCCAAGGCCTCGCCATCCGGATAGACGAAAGGCTCGAATGTCGCCGAGTGGATATTGGCGACGCGCCGGTCTTCCGGCTTCACTTGTTTCATGGCGTAGCTCTCCTCAATTCTGATCGTGGCGGCGGATCCATTCGTGGAAACGATGGACCTCGAATTCCTGCGGCATCAGCGTGCCGTGGCTGTAGCGGCTCGAATGCAGGCCGCGCTGGTTCATCTCGCAGGCCGCGCCGTCCTGCACCATCACCATCGTGGCGAAATCGACGACCGGCTTCGGATCGAAGCCCGGCATCGCGAGCGTCTCGGGCGCGAACAGGAACTCGGCGCGAAGCTCGGTGCGCTCAGGCTCCAGAGGCGTGAGCGACACGGCGCGCACGAAATCGGCATGGGCGACGATATACATCGTCGGCAGCAAGGTCACGAAATGCGAGCCCGCGGCGAGCTGCTCACGCGTCAGACCAGGGAAGGACGGCCCGCAGAGCGCGCCGGTCATCGACCAGGTGCCAGCGCCGTCTTTCAGCTGGCTCGCCGGCAGGGGCGTATCGGGCGTCCAGTCCGGCGCCTCGTTCGCCGCCATGTAGCCCTTGCCGTAGACCGGCACCATGGCCGACAGCTCGGGGTGAATGCCCGGGCAGTGCAGGCATTCATTGTAGTTCTCCCAGAAGATCTTCCAGTTGCAGGCGATCTCCTTGATCATCACATGGCCGGTCACGAGATCGCGCATCGGCCAGTTGTCGAGGCGGCCGGCGCCTGGAACACTGTCGAAGTCGGGCGGATCATCCGCCAAACAGACGAAGACGAAGCCGTTCCACTCCTTCACCGCAACCTGGAAGAGCTCCTGCTCCTCCTTCTTGAAGTCGGGCGTGATGGAAACGAAAGGCGTGCGCACCAGCCGGCCTTTCAGATCATAGGTCCAGCCATGATAAGGGCACGCGATGAGCTTCGATTTGAGCCGCTTCTCAGGCGCCGCGCAGAGCTCGGCGCCGCGATGCCGGCAGGTATTGTGGAAGCAGGTGAGGGCGCCCTCGGCATCCTTCACCAGGATCAGATTTTCGCCCGCCACCGAAAGGCGCCGCATCGACATCGCCGCCATGTCGTTGGCGCGCCCCGCATAGACCCAGTTGCGCGCCCAGATCATCTTCTGCTCGCGCGCGAAATGATCCGCGTCGTAATAGGAGACAGCCGGCAGGGTCGCCGGACAATGATCGAGGAGCGGCGAAGACGGAACGGGCGAATGCGGCTTGTTCACAGGGTTTGGTCCCTCCCTCGCTAGGGCGGTGAATGGCGCCAGCCTGTCAGAATTCTGATTGAACTGTCAATCAGAATGAAAATGACGACTGCCCATGCCGGTCAGCGTATCGGACGCCAGGCCATCCGCATATAGACGTCGCCCGATTTGAGCTCGGCCAGCATCTGGTCAAGGCGCTTCTGCTTGGTCGCCTCGCGCTTGGCCTTGTTGATCCACATGAGATAGTCGTTGCGCTGATAGGGCGGACGCGCGCGATAGCGGTCCATCAGCTTCGCCCTGCCAAGCGCTGCCCTGACGAATTCTGGCATCGGCTGGGCTGGACGGCTGAGACGGCTGGCTGGCATGTCGGCTTTTCCTCCTGCCTTCCTCATCGGATACATAAACCCCGCTCCATGACTTGACTTGCCATCCTCCCCAACCCTATATCGCCGTCACGATCTTGGGGCGGAGTAGCTCAGTTGGTTAGAGCACGGGAATCATAATCCTGGGGTCGGGGGTTCAACTCCCTCCTCCGCTACCAGTTTACCCCCCCGGAGAGTACATCTCGGGAACGTATCGCCCCCGATCAGGGCGGCCAGATGGCCTTCGACCTGAATTCTGATGGTATTCTCGTCACTTGGCGCGTGAACGGTGACGCTCGTCACCATATCCCGCAACGCCTGGCGCGCCTCATCCTCGCCCTTTTCCCGGTCCCTGAGGGCGGCGTCCAACCGGTCGATCTGGGCACGGGTGTGATCGAGGGCGGCCGGGTGCCGATGGACGATCTGGGGCGGCTTCTCGGCGAGGCTGAGCTCGCGCTCGAGTCGGACTTTTTCCTCACCTAAGGGCGGCATCGGCCCACTCGGTTTGGCAGGATTCTGGGCAAATCGATCAGCCGAGCACACCCAACCCCAGCCTCACTCATTTGCCGTCTGCGTACCGTCCACGCTTCGGGCGAAACGATCTATCCGCTGATTTCGAAGCAGAAGGCTCCTTCAACAATTCCGGAACGTCCTCGGTCTTGATCAGAACTTTGCCCGGTTCCTCAATCGGCCATGACCGATATTTGACCCGGGCCATAAACTCGATCTTGGATCTACTTCTCAAGACGCTGTCGAGGCGTCCCTGCTGATCCAGTCCACTGGTTCCGAAATGGTCATCCAACGCCTCACGGCTGATCGCGCAGGAAACCGCGCTTCCAAGCGCTTCGCCCTCAAACATCGCGATGTCCCGAGAGAAGTCATACCGAACCGGGGGACTGGAAAACGTCAGGTCGAGGCCGGGAATAGCTAGTCGTCGAAGATCGGTCGTCTTGAGCGTCAGATCTCGTGCGCTCGCACTGACGACGCTCAGCCCTTGGAGGAGCAGTTTGCGCCAGGTTGGTCCACGCCCATGAGCCTCCTCCCAGGCGAGCCTGAGCTCGTGAGGCCTTTTCTCAGCAAGCACGGTGAGCAATATATCGGCCTGACGAATATCCTTGTCTCGCTTGGCGGTGCCATCACGACGCCGACTCGCTACGATCAGCTTGTGGACGGCATAGCGCGCCGGCGCGGGGACTTGGACGAAGACACCGGCGTCATGGAGAAGTACTGCCGGTTCCGGATCATGGATGAGGAAGTCGAGAAAACGCAACGGCTGTGCATCCGTTTGCAGCGCCGGCAATGATTGCGGCTGACCGGTTTCTTCGCCTTCATTTGGCGTAAGAAAGTCTACTCGCAGGCCGCCTTTGGCCGCATAATTCGTTACCCGCCGACCATCGAGCATATTTGGAATCGTCCTGAATGTCTTGTCGACACTCCGCAAGGTTTCGAGCACGGAGGGAGTATTGTCCTCTACGGCCAGTGACACATTCTTGAACTGAGCGATGTCGACATCGCCGGTCTCGAGGAGAGCATTGGCAAGTCTGACCCCCAGCATCGCTGAATATGTTTGGTATGCGACAGTCCCTACGAGCACGCCACGGAGACGAAAAACGCCAGCTTTGGCCAGGGCGGCGGTGACGTCGCCGATCTGCGGAATGGGGCGCGGCATGTTGAATGATCTCACCAGCGTAGAGACCAGCGCCCGACGTTCGCGTGCATCGTTGCGCGTCTCTCGGTGACGGGCGATGTGCTCCAAGAGTTCAGGCGTCTCGACCCCCACATATCTTTGCTTACGCGCGGCGCCGACTCCAACCTGAAAATACCAATAGCGCCGCCCCTTAATCATCTTAACGGTAAAAGCGCCTTCCTCGAAGAACGCCTCGTCGAATGCCGCATTGGCACAGCGATCGAGCAATTCGGCATAGATTGTCTGCGCAACGAGCGAGGGAACTGCCACTTATTACCCTTTTATACGCGACCTGCGGGATGAGTATAACTAAATTATCCGACAATAGCCAGACTAGTTATACTCAATGACAGGAATGCGTATAATACAGTTACAGGTATTACCGTCACTGGCTCCGGCTGTAGCGCCACACGAAGGCCGGCGGGATATTCGCCATGATCGCCTTGGCCCGGCGGGCCTTGAGGCCGGCCGCTCGGCACTCCGCCCTGTCGATGGGTGGCCCGAGCAAATAGCTGAACTGGACGAGCCGTCCTTCATCCGCGAGTGAGGCCGCCATGGCGCGTGAGATGCCGGTGCGCACCGTTTCCGGCATGCTCCTGAGCGGCAGGCCCGAGAGAATGCAGGGCACCTTGTCGTGCCCCTGCTCCTTCAACAGCCGCGGCAGTTCCTGCGCATCACCTTCGACAACGGTGACACCGGGAAATTTATGGCGCAGATGGTGCACGAATTCCTTGTCGAACTCGATCAGGATGAGATGCGAGGGGGCCACGCCGGCGGCGAGCAGCGCACGCGTGAAGGGTCCGGTGCCGGGTCCGATCTCGACGACCATGTCGCTGGGTCCGGGCGCCAGGGCGGCCACCATTGCCTTGGCGAGGCTGGGGCCGCTGGGCGCCACCGCGCCAACACCGAGCGGGCGGCGCAGATAGCGCCGCCAGAACAGCATTTCGTGATTACCCATCAGGTGAGCCGCTGGAACCGCAACAAGGTGAAGAAACCGAAGGGCTTCAGAGGCCGGCGTTCTTCGAGCTTGAGCTTGCCGCTGACCATCAGCGTCTCGACCGGGAAGTCCGGCCGCCAGCCAAGAATATCTGAAAAACGCGCCAGCCTTTTCTCGACCACCGCGCGCAGGCCTTTGTCGATGCTGAAATGATTGACGATGAGGATATGGCCGCCGGGCTTGGTGACGCGGATGAGCTCGTTCATCACCTGCACCGGATCCGGCACCACTGTCATCACGAACATGGCGGCGGTCACGTCGAAGGCCTTGTCTTCGAAGTCGAGCGCCGTCGCATCCATTTCGAGAAGCGCCTCGACATGGCGCAGATGCTTGCGCTGCACCCGCTCGCGCGCCCGCATCAGCATGTCGGGCGACAGGTCGATGCCGGTGACTTTGAGCGAATGTTTGTAATGGGGCAGCGACAGGCCGGTGCCGACGCCCACTTCCAATACCTTGCCGTGATAGCGATTGACGAGGGAGGTGGCTTGCTTGACGCCTGCTTCGACCACCTTGCCGAACGTAGCGTCATAAACCGGCGCCCAACGCCGATAGGCACGCATCACGTCGTGGTTGTCGATCTCAGCGAGCGCGCGGGCATTGCCCTGCATTTCTCTCTCCTGCTCCCGTTTCCCGATTATGTGACAACGGACAAGGCTTCTGGCAAGCGCCTATTTCCAGCCGTTGGAAAACCCCGGGATATGAAGCCGCCCCCCAGAACCCTGGCCCCCGGCCCGGGCTTTTCATAAAGAACGCAAGCCTGGCCCGGCGAAACGCCATATTCACCCTGCGCAATGCCGACGAGCACGCTGTCCTCCGTCCGGCGGATCTCCGCTTCGACCGGTGGCCGAGTCGAGCGTATCTTAGCAAAAATCGGCTGTCCTTGCGAATCAATCGGCTGTTCGCCCAGCCAGTTCACTTGGGCCAGCGCGATGTCGTGACGCAGCAGCGCCTCGCGGGAGCCGACCACGACGCGCCGCGTCTCGGGCTCGATTCGCACTACATAAAGAGGATCACCCTCGGCAATGCCGAGGCCGCGCCGCTGGCCGACGGTGAAATTGACCGTGCCCTTATGGCGCCCGAGCACCCTGCCGTCCTGATGGACGATATCGCCAGGTTCGGCCGCGTCGGGCCGGAGCTTGGCGATGAGATCGCCATAACGGCCCTCCGGCACGAAGCAGATATCCTGGCTGTCCGGCTTGTCGGCGACCGCCAGGCCGATCTCGGCGGCGATCCGGCGCGTCTCAGCCTTGGGCAGGGCGCCTAAGGGAAAGCGCAGATAGTCGATCTGTTTCTGGGTCGTCGCGAACAGGAAATAGCTCTGGTCGCGGGCGATATCGGCCGGGGTATAGAGGTCGCGCCGGCCCGACCCGCCGGGCCGCGGGCGGCTCTCTATATAGTGCCCGGTGACGAGGGCGGCCGCCTCGAGGTCCTGGGCCCGGCTGAGCAGATCGGCGAACTTGACCGTCTGGTTGCAGCGGATGCAGGGCACCGGGGTGAAGCCATTGACATAGCTGTCGACGAAATCGTCGATCACCGCCTCGCGGAAGCGGCTTTCGAAATCGAGCACATAATGGGGAATGCCAAGCTGGCTCGCCACCCGGCGGGCATCGTGAATGTCCTGGCCGGCGCAGCAGGCGCCCTTCCGCTTGACCGCCTCGCCATGGTCATAGAGCTGGAGGGTGATGCCGACCACGTCATAGCCGGCCCGCTTGAGTAAAGCTGCCGCAACGGAAGAGTCGACGCCGCCCGACATGGCGCAGACGATCCGGGTCGAGCCGGGCTCGCCCGGCAGGCCGATCGTCGCCCGCACATGCTCAAGGAGGCCGTCGGACTGGGTCATGGGCGGATAAATGGCGGCTCGCCCCCCGCTTGTAAACGTCAAACTGACGTACCTGTCCTGATTTGGCGCATAAGGCGCTCGAGATTTGCAAATTGTTCGGAACTGCTTAGCCCAATTTTAAGTGAAGACACTTACGCTCACCCCCGTAGTGAGTTTTGAGTACCCCAGTCGAGTATGGTGATGAACGGTCAGTTGCGTCCCCGCGTTAATTACGTCATTGGGCCCGATGGCAGTCCGCTGACCATTGCGGATTTACCGCCCCCCGGAAACCAGCGCTGGGTCATCCGCCGAAAGGCGGAGGTCGTGGCAGCTGTCCGGGGCGGGCTATTGAGCCTCGAAGAAGCCTGCGATCGTTATACCCTGACCGTCGAGGAATATCTGAGCTGGCAACGCTCGATCGACAAGCATGGGCTCGCCGGCTTGCGCACCACGCGCATCCAGCAATACCGCCAGTAGCGCATCCTTCCGGAAATGAATGAGCCTGCCGCCGCAGGCCCTATTCGTTTTTGGAGCGACGCTTGCCGATCTCATTCAAGAGACTGGCAAGGCCGCCGCGCGCTTCGGCCGATCCCAGATGATCGACATAATCGCGCGATTCGATGATCTCGCCCTCGCGCACCCGCATCACGAAAATGCAGGGATATGAAAAGGCCGCGCCGGTTTCGAGATTGGTGCCGGCATAGGCGAACTCGGCCACGATCACTTCCGGATCGCTGGTCTCATGCACCTTGATGTTGCTCGGCCGCGCCTCGAGCGTCTTGCGCACCGGGCGCCGCGAGAAATGCTCCGCAAGCTGAGCCCGGCTCGTCAGCCGTTCGCCGTGTAAGGGATCGAAGGGATGCGAGATATCGGTCCTCTCGGCATAAAGCTTGACGACATCGTCGAAGTGGCCGTCGCACAAGCCGTTGACCAGGGCCAGGAAAACATCACGGGGCTTGCGGGGAGCGCTCATTTCCGTCACATATTAGCGCCTGACGATGTTTTTGAAAGGAGGCCTGAATGATTGTCCTCTTGTCCCGTTTGGCTGGAGCCATCCGGAAAGCAATCTGACGTCCCGCATCGGCCCGTCCGCAGCGATAACGTTTCCTTCCGTCCGCCCAGCCTGAAACCGGAGCCTGCTTTGGCAGGTCCGATTGTCCATGCGCGCCTCGCAATGAGGCGCCGTAGCTGGTGCACAAATGACTTCCCAAATTCTCGATCTCGCCGATCTCGGCTGGAGCGGCTTTTTCGCCGCGCAACTCTATCCCGATACGCCTCTCATCCCCGCCCGCGTGATGGCGGTTCACCGTGACCGCCTGGAGGTCACGGGTGTCGGCCTCGACACGACCGTCGCGCCCTTCATCGCCGATGAAGACGACGATGAATCTCATGCCACCATCGGCGACTGGCTGCTCCTCGATCCAGCTCTCGGGCGGGCGCGGCATCTTCTTGCCCGCCGCAGCCTGTTCAAGCGCCGCGCCGCCGGTACGGCGCGCAAGCTGCAACTCATCGCCGCCAATGTCGACACGCTCCTCATCGTCTCGTCATGCAACCAGGACTTCAACAAGGCGCGCATCGAGCGTTATCTCGTCCTCGCCGAAGACGCCGAGGTCATGCCGGTCGTCGTCCTTACCAAGGCCGATCTGAGCGAGACGCCGGAAGACTATGTGCACGAGGCGGCGCGGCTCCTGCCCGGCCTTCTCGTCGAGACGGTCGATGCGCGCGATCCAAAAAGCACCGCCTGTCTCCTGCCCTGGTGCAAGAAAGGCCAGACCGTCGCCTTTGTCGGCTCATCGGGTGTCGGCAAGTCGACGCTCGTCAACACCCTGACCGGCGGCGATTCCATTGTGACGCAGGCCATTCGCGGCGATGACGACAAGGGCCGCCACACCACGACGGGCCGGGCGCTGCATCGTCTCGACGCCGGCGGCTGGCTGATGGACACGCCGGGCATGCGCGAATTGCAGCTGACCGATGCGGCATCAGGGATAGACGGCGTCTTTGCCGATATCGCGGCGCTGGCGCAATCCTGTCGCTTCAGCGACTGCCGGCATGACGGTGAGCCAGGCTGCGCCATCACCGCGGCCATCGCCGACGGCACCCTCGATCCCGATCGTCTCAAGCGCTGGCGCAAGCTCGCCGCCGAGGAGGCCCACAATAATGAAAGCCTCGCCGAGCGGCGCGCCCGCAGCAAGGCTTTCGGCAAGATGGCCAAAAGCGTCATCAAGGCCAAGCGCGAGCGCCGGGAATTTTGAGAATGGACCGTCATCCCGGCGCAAGCCGGGATCCACAAAAGCCTCTCCATGCGACGGGTGCTGCTCGCGTTGTCCGAATTCAATGGCCCCCGACTTTCGTCGGGGTGACGGAGAGTGGACGGGAACGGTCTTTCCATGATTTCGGCTTGGCCCTATCTTCGGAGACGCATGAAGGTCCTCATTCTTTTCGCCCATCCCCGTCTGTCCCGGTCGCTTGTCCAGCGCATGCTTTATGACGCCGTCAGCGCCCTGCCGGGCATCACCTTTCACGATCTTTATTCCGCCTATCCCGATTTCATGATCGACGTGGCGCGGGAGCAGGAACTGCTTCTGGAGCATGACGTCATCGTGCTGCAGCATCCCTTCTACTGGTATTCCGCGCCGGCAATCGTCAAGGAATGGCTCGACCGCGTCCTCGAGATCGGCTGGGCCTATGGGCCGGGCGGCACCCACCTGCAGCGCAAATTCCTGATGAATGCGATCTCGACCGGGGGTGCCGAGACCGCCTATCACCATCAAGGCCGCAACCGATTCGAGATCGCCGAGCTTTTGAGCCCGTTCAACCAGTCGGCTCATCTCTGTGGCATGGGGTATCTCGAACCCTTCGCCGTCTTCGCCGGCCGCTGGATGACGAGCGAGGACCTGGCGCTCAGGACCAGCGACTATCAGGGCCTCATCGAAGGCCTGCGCGACGGCCATATCGACCCGATGAACCGCCTCGCCAAGGGCTACAGCCTGCCGCTTGCCTTCGAGGGGCATCGGTCTCACAAGAAGCGCCATGCAACTTAGCCTCGACAGCTTCCTGCTCGGCGCCTTCATCTATCTGGGCGCTGCCGTCATCTCGGTGCCGATCGCCACACGGCTCGGCCTCGGTTCGGTGCTGGGTTATCTCATCGCCGGCATGCTGATCGGTCCCTCGGTACTGGGCCTCGTCGGCAGCGAGGGCGAGGATGTCATGCATTTCGCCGAATTCGGCGTCATCGTCATGCTGTTCCTGGTCGGCCTCGAGCTGCAGCCGTCCAAGCTGTGGAACTTGCGCAAGCCGATCCTCGGTCTCGGTGGCCTCCAGGTGGTGGGCACCGCGGCCGCCATCGCCATCGCGCTCATCCTCTACGGTCTCACCTGGAAGACGTCGCTCACCATCGGCCTCATCCTGGCCATGTCCTCGACGGCCATCGTGCTGCAGAGCCTCGCCGAGCGCGGCCAGCTCAAGACCTCGGGCGGCCAGTCGGTCTTCTCCGTCCTGCTGTTCCAGGACATCGCGGTCATCCCGATCCTGGCGCTCCTGCCGCTCTTGGCGATGAATGGCGGCGAGGCGGCGCATGGCGAGGCCGGCCATATCGCCCGCCTGCCCGCCTGGCAGCAGGCGATTGTCGTCTTCGCCGCGGTGGCAATGATCGTGCTGGCCGGGCGTTATCTGATGCGCCCCCTCTTCCGTCTCATCGCCATGACCGGCCTGCGCGAGATCTTCGTCGCTCTGGCGCTCGCTTTGGTCGTCGGCATCACGCTGCTCATGGAATTGGTAGGCCTGTCGCCGGCGCTCGGTACTTTCCTCGCCGGCGTGCTGCTCGCCGAAAGCGAATACCGCCATGAGATCGAGATGGATCTCGATCCTTTCAAGGGCCTTCTGCTCGCGGTATTTTTCATCGCCGTCGGCGCCGGCATCAATTTCAAATTGATCGCAGCCGAGCCCGGCCTGATCTTCGGCGGCGTCCTCGCCTTCGTCGTCCTCAAGCTCACCGTGCTCTACGCCATCGCCCGCTTCGCCCGCATGAAGCCGCCGCGCGCCTCGCTGTTCTCCTTCTCGCTGGCGCAGGGCGGCGAGTTCGCTTTCGTGCTCATCTCCTTTGCCGCCGGCTTAGGCCTTCTCGCGGCGGCGCAGGCGAGCATGCTGGTCGCCGTCGTGGCGCTCTCCATGGCGGCCGCCCCCTTGCTGATGATGCTCGACGCCAAAGTGATCCAGCCGCGTTTCGAGCGTTACGGCTTCCAGCGTGAGGCCGACCGCATCGATCCCGCGGGCTCGTCGGCGATCATCCTAGGCCATGGCCGCTTCGGCATGACGATCGGCCGCGTGCTCGCCGCCAATGGCACGCGCGCCACGGTGCTCGACCACGATGCCGAGCAGATCGGCGCCTTGCGCCGCTTCGGCTTCAAGGTCTTTTATGGCGATGCCTCGCGCGAGGATCTTCTCGAAGCCGCCGGCGCCGAGGACGCGAAGATCCTGGTCATCGCCATCGACGACCGCGACAAGATCCTGCAGATCGTCGAGACGGCGAAGCGCCGCTTTCCGCATCTTAAGATCTTCGCCCGCGCCTTCGACCGCACCCACGCTTATGCGCTGTTCAATGCCGGTGTCGAGCATGTCTATCGTGAGGTCTATGACTCCTCCCTCGTCATGGCCGAAGACGCTCTGGTGGCGCTCGGCACCCATCCTTACGAGGCGACGCGCGCCTTGCAGGTCTTCCGCAAACATGACGAGGCGCTGATCCGCCGCTCCGCCCGCCATGCCGGCGACATCGACACCATCATCGACATTTCGCGCGCCGCTCAAGCCGAGATCGAGCGCGTGCTGTCGGGCGACCAGCGCCCGCGCCCCGAGCTGGCGCCCGACAGGTCGTGGGATACACAGAACGACGCCGCGCGCGATCCGCGCAGCATGAGCGAGAATGAGGAGAAGGCCGCATCGTGACGCAAGAATTCAAAATCGACCCGCGCAACGAGAATATCCTGATCTCGGTCAATGGCGAGCTCTTGCCGCGCGCCAAGGCGGTGGTCTCGGTCTTCGATTCGGGCTTCATCCTGGGCGACGGCGTCTGGGAGGGTCTGCGCCTTCATGATGGCGGCATCGCCTTTCTGCGCGAGCATATCGAAAGGCTCTATGAGGGCGCCAAGGCGATCTTCATGGATATCGGCCTCACGCCGGACGAACTGGTGGCACGCCTCTTCGCCTGTCTCGACGCCAACCGGATGACCGACGGCGTGCATATCCGCCTCATGGTCACACGTGGCGTCAAGGCGACTCCCTATCAGGATCCGCGCGCCACCATTTCGCCCGCCACCATCGTCATCATCCCGGAATGGAAGTCGCCCAAGCCGGAGGTGGTGGCCAAGGGCCTCAAGCTCCACACCGTCAATGTGCGCAGAGGCAGCCCCGACGTGCAGGACCAGAAGCTCAACTCGCATTCCAAGCTCAACTGCATCACCGCCTGCGTGCAGGCGATGAATGCCGGCGCCGACGAGGCGCTGATGCTCGATCCTCTGGGCTTCGTCGCCACCTGCAACTCGACGCATTTCTTCATCGTCCGGCGCGGCGAGGTGTGGACGTCGAGCGGCCAATATTGCATTCCGGGCATCACCCGCTCGGCCGTCATCCGCGCCTGCCGGGAGAACGGCATTGCGGTCTTCGAGAAGCAGTTCTCGCTCTATGATGTCTATGGCGCCGATGAGGCTTTCGTCACCGGCACATTCGCCGGCCTCGTGCCGGTGCGCGAGATCGACGGCCGTATCGTCGCCCACTCACTCGCCCCCAAAGGCGATTGGACGGGCATCGGCCCGATGACGGAACGGCTCACCAGCCTCTACAAGGCGCTGGCCAAACGCGAAGCGAAGCGCGCGCTCTGATGAAGCCCGTCACCATCGCCATGTGGTCGGGGCCGCGCAACATCTCGACCGCGATGATGTATTCCTACGGCAACCGGCCGGACTGTTTCGCCTGGGACGAGCCTTTCTACGCCTTCGCGCTGAAGAACCATGGCAACGACCATCCGATGCGCGACGAGATCATCGCCCATCACGAGAGCGACTGGGACAAGCTCGTCAAGACCTGCCTCGCTCCGCCGCCGGACGGCAAGAGCGTCTTCTATCAGAAGCACATGACGCATCACATGCTGAAGGGCTTCGACCGCGCCTGGATCCTGCCGCTCACCAATGCCTTCCTCATCCGCCGGCCCGAGCGTGTCCTGGCGAGCTATACGCGCAAATGGGCAGATGTTTCCTTGCGCGACATCGGCTTCGTCGAGCAGGCCGAGATCTTTGATCTCGTCGCCGATCATCTGGGCCGCGCCCCCGCCGTCATCGATGCCGATGACGTGCTGGCCGATCCCCGGCGCACCCTCGGCAGACTGTGCGAGGCATGTGCCATTCCTTTCGACGATCACATGCTGAGCTGGCCCAAGGGACCCAAGAGCTTCGACGGCGTCTGGGCGCCGCATTGGTATAATGCGGTCTGGGCGTCGACCGGTTTCGGCAAGCCGGAGAACCAGCCCATTGAGTTGAGCCCGCATCTGGCCAGGATCGCCGAGGCGGCTCAGCCCTATTACCAACGCCTGCGGGATCACAAGCTCGGATAGCCCTTACGCGCTACATGTCCGGCTTCAGTTCACCGGCGAAGGGCGCATGGATCGGGATGAGCGGCGGCACGCCGAGAATGTCGTCGGCGAGCTTCTCGGCCATCATCATGATCGGCGCATTCGTATTTCCGGTGGTCAGGCTCGGGATGATGGAGCCGTCCACGACGCGCAGATTTTCGACTCCGAAGACCTTGCCCGTGGCGGAAACCACGGCATCCGGATTGTCCGCCGATCCCATCCGGCAGGTGCCGGAAGCGTGGTATCCGCTCGTTCCCGTCTCGCGGCAGAACTGCTCGATGCTCTGGCGCGAGTTTATTTCAGCACCGGGCTTCATCTCCTTGCCGCGAATGGAATCGAATGCCGGGCGCGCGATGACATCGCGGACGATTTCTATGCAGCGCCGCGCCTTTGCGAGATCGTAATCGGTCGACAGATAATTCAGCACGATTTCCGGCGCCTTATCCACGTCGAGCGATCGGGCTTTCACATGCCCGCGGTTTTTCGGCCTTTGATGCGCGATGGTTATGCAGAAGCCTCCCGGTTTCGACTTCGGCGACAGGCCGTCGGCCAGCTGAAGCGGCATGAACTGGAACTGGACATCCGGATAGCCGAGCGAATCCTCGCTTTTGACGAAGGCGACGCCCTCGCAATGATTGGATTCGCCGAATCCCTTTCGGGTCAGGATCCATTCAAGTCCGATTTTGGCCTTGCCGAGGGGGCCGAGATGACGGTTGAGAGACATCTCGTCGGGACATATCCAGGACAGATAGAATTCGTAGTGATCCTGGAGATTCTGCCCGACTCCGCGCAGCGCCGCGACCGTCGCAACGCCGAGCTCCTTGAGATGCGCAGGCTCGCCAATTCCGGAGACCTGCAAAATCTGCGGCGAATTGATCGCCCCGGCGCAGAGGAGCACCTCGCGTTCGGCGCGAATTTTCCTGACCTGCACGCCCTGACGATACTCCACGCCGACAGCCTTAGTGCCCTCGAACAGGATCCTCACCACGGTTGCGCCGGTCTTGACCCGAAGATTCTTCCGATGCCGGACGGGACGCAGATAGGCCCACGAAGCGCTGGCGCGGATGCCATGATCGACATTGCGCTCAAAACGCCCGAAACCCTCTTGTTGATAGCCATTGATATCCGGCGTCAGCGGATAGCCGGCTTGTTCGCCCGCCTTCTGGAACGCGTCGTAGCTGGCGAAGGCCCATGGTCCCGCCTTGACCCGGACCGGGCCGGATCGGCCGCGATAGAGGTCATCGCCGCTATCGCTACTTTCGAGTTTCTTGAAATACGGCAGCACTTCCGCATACGACCAACCTTGCGCGCCTTCGGTGACCCAGCGCTGATAATCGAGCGGGCTGCAGCGCGTGTAGCACATGCCGTTGATGCCGGACGAGCCGCCCAGGATCTTTCCGCGCGGCTGATAGACCTTGCGCCCGAAAAGCTGCGCTTCGGGCTCGGTATGAAAGGAGCGCGTATAGGGCCCGCCTTGAAAATTGATCCCATAGGCGGCCGGCATGTGCACACTCCAGGCCCGCCAGTCATCCGCCGGACCGGCTTCGAGCAAGACCACGCCGGTGGCGGGATCGGCGCTCAGCCTGTTGGCAAGTACGCAGCCGGCAGAACCGCCCCCGATGATGACAAAATCCGCGCTTTCCATTTCAGCCACTATCGGCCCCTTGTTGGATCAGGATGAATATGACGCATATAGGTGTAAATCGCCGGAAGCGGCCTACCAGCCCAGCGCCGACAATTTCGCGGCGGATTCACGGATATCGCCGTCGGGGCTGGCTGAAATGACCTCGATGATGGGCGGCCCGAGCAGATCCAGCCGGCCGATTGGAGCGGCAAGGGCGGCGAAATCGATCACGCTGTTCGTCAATCCGATCGCGGCGTGATCATATCTGGTCCGCGTCGTGTCCGAGACATGCAGATATTTCAGGCGCGGGCTGAGTAATTCGAGTTCGGCCGCCACGTCGGCGCCGATGAAGGCGCCATTGGCGATGTCATACACCACCCCGATGCCGGGATCGCCATAACGCTCGAGAGCCGCCAGCAGCCCCTGCGCATCGGGCAGGAACGCAAAGGGCATGTTCTCGACCAGGACATTTACGCCGGCGCGGTTCGCCACCGGCAGGAGAAAGTCCAGGCCGTCGAAAAAGCGGCCGGCAAGCAGCTCCAGGGGAGCCGACAGCAGGCCATTCGCCTTGCCGGGGCCGACAATGACATTCGCGCATCCGATCTCGCCCGCCAGTTCGATGATCCCCGCGATGACGTCCAGCGAATAGCGGCGCATTTCGGGAGAAGCACCGGCGATATTGATGTCGATATTCGGCTGATTGAGCGTGGTGACGACCAGCCCGTTGTCCTCGACATATTTCCTGATCGCCTGCTTCTGGACGGAAGACACCTCGCCGGGCCAGAGATGCCCGGGAAACGCCATGAGCTCGAAGCGTGAAAATCCGAGCTGATGCAGTCGCTGCAGAAAGCCAAGCGCGTCGGTGTCGTAGATATAAGAGTAGGAGTTGATGCCGAAATCAGCGGCTGCCGTGGTCATGCGTAATCTCGGTCATCAGGGCCTCACCTTCACTTGCGACAATATCGTTTATCAAGCGACAATACGAAAATCAATCGCCGTCAAACCACCACCACGCCCGTTCCTCACCCCGATTCCCCCCAAACGAGCCGATCACCCGGGAAGTCGCTGTCATTCATTCGCTATTGTAGCATAATTTTCTATATTGACAAATTTGATTTCCCGCTGAAATCTGACCGGGCTTAAAAACACAAATGACAAGGGAAGTGGGAGATGAAACGGATTTTGGGAGCTCTGAGCATTGCCGCGGTGATGGCGGCCTCAACGGTCGTCCAGGCCCAGGACATTGTTCTCCAGGCACTTTTCATGAAGCAGACCGCCTATAGCGACAAAGACGTGCGCGACATGACGAATGACTTCGAGGCGGCCCATCCGGGGATCAAGGTCAATCTCGAATTCGTGCCTTACGAGGCCCTGCACAACAAGATTGTCGCCTCCATCAGCGCCGGTTCGGGTGGATATGATGTCGCCCTCGTGGACACGATCTGGCCGGCTGAGTTCGCCACGAACCAGTTTGTCGACGACCTCACGAGCCTGGTTCCGCCGCGCGATCCTATCTTCGGCGGCGCCTGGAAGACCGGCGAATATGACGGCAAGATCTGGGCGATGCCCTGGATCCTCGACACGAAATATCTGTTCTACAACAAGGATATTCTCGCCAAGGCCGGGTTCGATCATCCCCCCGCGACACTCGACGAGTTGACCCAGCAGGCCAAGGTCATCAAGGACAAGGGTCTTGCCGACTACCCGATCGTGTGGAGCTGGGGCCAGGCGGAGGCGCTCGTCTGCGACTACGCGCTTCTCGTCCAGGCCTTTGGAGGCCAGTTCTATGACGAAAGCGGAGAACCCGCCTTCACCAAAGGCGGTGCGCTCAAGGCATTGCAGTTCATGGTGGGCTCGATCAAGGACGGCATATCCAATCCCCGCTCGACCGAATTCCTCGAGGAAGAGGTCCGCAATACGTTCTCGAGCGGCCGGGCGGCTTTCGCGCTGAACTGGACTTATATGTGGCCGCTCGCCAACGACCCCAAGCAGAGCGAGGTGGCCGGCAAGATCGGCATCGTGCCGGCGCCGGGAACACCCGAAGGCAGCCCGCAGGCCGCCATCAACGGCTCGATGGGTCTGAGCATCATGCGGAATTCGGACAAGAAGGATGCCGCCTGGCAATATATCAAGTATCTGACCTCGCAGGAAACGCAGGACAAATATGCCAGCATGAGCCTGCCGATCTGGAAGAGCTCCTACGCTGATCCGAAGGTGGTCAAGGGTCAGGAAGAGCTGATCAAGGCGGCCGAAACCTCTGTCGCGATCATGTATAATCGCCCGACAAAGGTTCAATACCAGGAAATTTCCACCCTGCTCCAGCAGCAGATTCAAAGCGCGCTGCTCGGCCTCCAATCGCCGGAACAGGCGATGAAAGACCTGGCGTCACAGACCAGCGGCATGAAGTGAGGATCACGCGATGCTTGCGAAGGGTGCAGGTCGCCCATGGTCTGCACCCTTGTGCGCTGCCCCTGGAGAGACCGGAACGCTCATAGGACGGGAAAACCGGACTGCATGGCTGCTGCTCCTTCCCATGTTCATCATCGTGCTCGGGGTAACGGGCTACCCGCTGCTGCAAACGATCTGGCTGTCATTTCATTCGCGCCCGCTGGCGGGGCACGATGTCCAGGCCGATTGGGTCGGGCTGGCTAATTTCAAGACTGTTCTCGAGAATGCGGCCTTCCGCGCGGCGGTTGCGCGCACGCTCTATTTCACGATCGTATCGGTCCTCGCGGAGGCGATGATCGGTGTCATGGTCGCCCTCCTGCTCGACCAGGAATTTCGTGGACGCGCCTTTGTTCGCGCCTTGCTTGTGCTGCCCTTGGCGATGCCCACAGTGGTATCGGCCATGATGTGGCGGCTGATCTACAATCCCGAATATGGCGCATTCAATGCCCTGCTGCTCCAGATCGGCTTGATCGACGATTATCGATCCTGGCTGGGCGCACCCGGCCTGGCCATGAACATGGTGATCATTGCCGAGGTATGGAAGAACTTTTCGATCGTGGCGATCATCGTGCTTGCGGCCTTGCAGACGATCCCGCGCGAACTGTACGAAGCCGCGACAATCGATGGCGCGGGACCGTGGGCGCGATTCCGCAATGTCACCTGGCCTGGCATTCTGGCGCCGCTCAGTGTGGCGTTGGTGCTGCGCACGATTGAAGCCTTCAAGGTCTTCGACATCTTCTATGTCATGACGCGCGGCGGCCCCGCCAACACGACCAAGACCGCCACTTTCTTCGTGTACGACGAATCCTTTGCGTTCCTGCGGGCCGGCAGCGCCTCCTCATACGCGCTCGTCGTCGTTGCGATCTCAATGGTGCTGATTGCGATCTATGTCCGTCTGCTGCGGAGGCAGGACCAGCCATGAGGAGAATTTTCTGGCGCATCGCCCTCTATACGAGCGTGTTGCTTGTCACGACCATCATCCTGGCGCCGGTATGCTGGATGTTCATCATGAGCGTCAGCTCCATGACCGATCTGACCGCACGGCCAATGCAATGGCTTCCGGCAACGATGGATTTTTCCCGCTACCGCATGTTGTTGACGTTCGAGCCGAACTCGCCCGGCGAGATCTTCCTCCTTGCGCTCCGCAATACCTTCCTCGCGGCGGCGGGGGCGTCCATTTTGTCGCTGATCGTCGGCTTTCCCGCCGCCTACAGCTTTTCGCGGCTTCCCGGCCGGCGGGCTCCGCTTCTCTATCTGGTGCTGTCGACATATATGCTGCCGTCGGCGGCATTGATCCTGCCGATATATATCGCGCTGAGCGCATTCGGTCTGCTCAACACCCCATTCAGCCTCGCGGTCGTATACTGCTCGATCGTGCTGCCCTTCGTCGTCTGGCTGCTCACGGGCAATCTCAATACGCTGCCGCGTGAAATCGACCAGGCCGCGGCGATGGATGGCGCCAATCTCTGGCAGACCATTCGCCATGTCGTGCTTCCCTTGTCGGGAGCGGCCATTGGCACGGCGGCATTGTTTGGACTTCTGCTGGCATGGGACGAGTTCTTCTTCTCGCTCATCCTGACCAATGACCTGCGCGCCAAGACGCTGAGTGTCGCGATCGCGGACTTCGCCGCCGGCCGAGCGACCGACTACCCGCTTATCGCGACAGCGGGCCTGCTATCGGCACTGCCCCCGGTCTTCATCGCCTTCTTCCTGCAGCGTTCCCTCGTCAAGGGACTGGCGGCGGGCAGCGTAAAAGGCTGATCGCAGCAAGCAGTTGACAGACAACAGGATTGATCAGATGTCGGGTGTGACAATCAACAATGTGAAGAAGGCCTATGGCGGCTTCGAGATCCTGCACGGCATAGACGCGGAGATCCAGGACGGCGAGTTCGTCGTCCTGGTCGGACCTTCGGGCTGCGGCAAGTCGACCCTGTTGCGCATGATCGCCGGTCTCGAGGGCGTCACTTCGGGAACGATCGCCATTGGCGACCGCGTCGTCAACGAGGTCCACGCCAAGGACCGAGACATCGCCATGGTATTCCAGAACTACGCCCTCTATCCGCATATGACGGTCGAGCAGAATATGGGTTTCAGCCTGAAGCTCGCTGGCAGGAAGGCGCCCGCGATCAGAACCAGCGTCGAGCAGGTGGCCGGCTTCCTTGGCCTCTCCCCCTTGCTACGACGTTATCCGAGACAGCTTTCCGGCGGGCAGCGTCAGCGTGTTGCGATGGGCCGCGCACTCGTCCGCAATCCAAAAGTCTTCCTGTTCGATGAGCCGCTCTCCAATCTGGACGCCAAGCTTCGCGTCCAGATGCGCAGCGAGATCAAGTCACTGCATCGTCAATTCCCGACCACCGCCGTTTATGTGACACATGATCAGGTCGAGGCGATGACGCTCGCCGACAGAATTATCGTCATGTGCGGCGGACGGATCGAGCAAGTGGGTACGCCGGGTGAGCTCTACGAGCAGCCTGCCAACCTGTTCGTCGCCGGATTCATTGGCTCTCCAGCCATGAACTTTCTGCCGGGTGAACTCGCCGATGACGTGACGAGCGTTCTCCTGGGCGAGCAAAGGGTGTCGGTGAAAGCGCCGGGCCACGCCAAGCCCCGTCAGCGGGTCACCGTTGGCTTCCGTCCGGAACATGTCAGGTTCTGCGATAGCGGCGGAATCCACTTCAAGGTGGCTGATGTCGAGTTCACCGGCGCGAATTCCTACGTGACAGGCCACATCGGCCGCGAACAGATTTGCGCCAGCATCGGCGGCCGTGCTCATGTAAAGGCGGGGCAATCAGCCTCGATCGCCATCGACCCGGCTTCCATCCATCTGTTTGACACGACGACCGGCAAGGCTCTCGCCTGAAGGCCTCACTACGGATTGCCGAGCGCCAGTCCGGTCCGCGCGTCGAAAAAGTAGATGCGCGCGGGATCGATGGCGAGGGATACTTCATCGTTTGTCCTTAGGCGAAGCCGGCCCTCGAGTCGCGCGGATATCTTTGTCGAAGAGCTCCCGCCCAGAAGCGACGTGTAGGCGTCCTTGGCCGTGAAGTCGAAATCGAAGGGGACCGCCGGCGTGCTCGCGGAAAACGAGACGGATGATTGGTCGCCCAGCATCTCCATGTCGATGATACGGGTGTTGAAGGCCGCCGCACCCGGGCGCGCCACGCCGATGTCCGACGGCCGCATGCCGATGACGATATGCCCATCCGCTCTGTCGGCAGCATCCGCCAGAGCTTGGTTCTGCGCCGCCTGCGGCAGGGCAATCGCGATATCGCCCATGCTGATCTCGAAGGTGCCGTCGCGGCGAACCAGCTTGGCCAGCAGGAGGTTCATCGGCGGACTGCCCATGAAACCGGCGACAAAAACATTATGAGGCCTTTCGAAAAGCTCGGTCGGCGTGGCGAACTGCTGGATGTTCGTGTTGCCGCTCTCGCCGATCGGGCGGAGCACCGCCACGCGGCTGCCGAGCGTGAGGGCCTCGACCTGGTCATGGGTCACATAGACGGTCGTGACCCCGAGCCTCGCGTGGAGGGCGCGCATCTCCGCGCGCATCTCGACCCGAAGCTTGGCATCCAGATTGGACAGCGGCTCATCCATCAGGAATACCTTGGGATGCCTGACGATCGCCCTGCCGATGGCGACCCGCTGACGCTGTCCGCCCGACAAGGCCTTCGGCTTGCGCTGGAGCAGTTGTTCAAGCCCAAGCGATTTGGCGACGTCGCGGACACGACGATTGCGTTCGGCCTTGCTCAGACCTGCGACCTTCAGGGCGAAGCCGATATTCTCTTCGACGGTCATGTGCGGATAGAGCGCGTAGCTTTGAAAGACCATCGCGACATTGCGCGCCCGGGCCTTCACCGCATTGGACAGCAGCCCGCCGATATAAAGCTCGCCTTCGCTGATGTCCTCAAGGCCGGCGATGATACGCAGCAGCGTCGACTTGCCACAACCCGAAGGCCCCACCAGGACGATGAACTCCCCCTCGTCGATGGTCAGGTCGACCTGCCTGAGCACATCCGTGCCGGCATAATGTTTTCCCAGTCCCCTGATGTCGATCGCGCCCATTTTGTATTCCCGCCTATTTCAAGCTGCCGCTGGTCATTCCTGTCATGAAATACCGCTGGCAGAACACAAACAGCATTCCGATCGGTATCATGGCGCAGGTATTGGCCGCCATGATCAGCCCCCAATCGGCGCGCGACTGCTCGGCCTTCATCGAGGAAATTCCAACCGTGACCGTCTTGAGCCCATCGCTGGTGATCGCGACGACCGGCCACAGCAGATCCACCCATTGATACATGAATGTCGTGATCGCCACGACCGCGAGCGCCGGCGCCACCAGCGGCAGCACGATGCGCCAGTAGATCGTGAAGACCGAGCATCCATCGAGCTTCGCCGCCTCCTCCAGCTCATAGGGAACCGCCGCCATGGCCTGCCGCATGAGGAAGACGCCGAGCGGATAGGAGAGATGGGGCAGTATGAGCGCCCACGGCGTATTGATCAGTCCGATATCGCGCAGCAGGAGGAAACGCGGCACGATGGTCACCGCCGGCGGGACCATCATTGCGCCGATCAGCAGAAGGAAAATGAGTTCTTTGAACTTGAACTGCAGCCGCGCGAACGCATAACCGGCCAGGGAATCGATCCCCACTTTCAACACGGCCGTCGCAGTTGCGACAAACATGCTGTTACCCAGCCAGTTCAGCATGGACGTGTCGGAGAACAGGCGATGGAAATTGGCGAGCGTCACATCGCTCGGCACCAGATCCCAGGGCGAGAAACGCAGGATCGTGGACTCGCGCAGGGCCGTCGAGAGCATGAAGACGAAAGGATAGAGAACCATGACGGCGACGATCGTCAGGCCGAGGTAGACCGGAAGCCTGGAGAACTGACGGTTGAGCGCCGGGCGGTGAAGGAGCAGCAAGGATTGGGATGCGGAAGTCATGACGATCGCTCCGCGGGAAGGACTTTGAGCAGCACCGCCGTGACGCTCATGACGGCGAGCAGCAGCACTGTCGAGATGGCGGAGGCGAGACCGAGCTGGTCGTATTTGAAGGCATTGCTGAAGATGTACCAGGCGATCGACTCGGTCGATCCGCCCGGCCCGCCACCCGTGATCATGTAGACGGCATCGAAGAGCTGGAAATTGAAGATGACCGCCATAATCAGGCAGAAGGTGATCGTGGGACGCAATTGCGGCAGGGTGATCGACCAGAATTGGCGGAAGGGTCCGGCGCCGTCCAGTTCGGCCGCCTCATAGAGCTCCTCGGGAATGGCGACCAGTCCGGCGAGGAAGACCACCATGTAGAAGCCCACGCCGCGCCAGAGCTCGACCAGGACGATCGTCAGGGTCGCCATCAAGGGTGAGGAAAGCCACTCCACCTCGCGGACATTCACGACCGCCAGCAGCATGTTGATCAGGCCGACATTGGGAAAGATCATGAACAGCCAGAGCGTCGAAAGCGTCACCATCGGGGCGAGGCTCGGGAAGAAGATCGCCGACTTGAAGAAATTTTTCCCGCGAATGAATTTGTCGTTCAGCAGCGCTGCCATCACCAGTGACACGACGAGGACCGACGGCACGATGATGACGAAATAAAGCAGGGTGAATCTGATCGTTTGATAGAATTCTCTGTCCGACCAGAGCGTCAGGTAGTTGTCGAATCCCGAATAGCTGAATCCTGACAAGATACCGCCTTCGTAGAAGGACAGCACAATGGTCGTGATCAGCGGACCGGCTTGGAAGACGACGAAGAAGACGAGCGCCGGAGCCAGGAAAAGATAGGCGACGGCATTGCTGAGGAGTGCCTCGCGCAATCCAAGACGCGCTTTTCCGGACCGACGAGCGGCTGAGAGGACAGTCATTGAGGGCAAGCCAGATGAAATTGTCAAAGCCGGGCCGGCGCACGGATCGCACCGGCCCGGCGGGGATCAGCGGAGAACCCGTTCCAGAGAAGCCTGCGCGTTTTTTGCGGCCTCTTCGGGCGCGATTATCCCGGACAACGCGGCCTCGACATCCTTGAACCACAGATCCACGATCTGATTGGACTTGGGCACGATCGGTATATTGCGGTTCTGCGCCATGTTGTCGAGAAAGGCCTTGCCGTCGGGATCGTTCTGGTAAAGATTTGTGTCCACGCGTGCGGGAAACAATCCGACCGCTGCGATATATTGTTCAACCACTTTCTTCGACGTTATGAACTTGACGAACTCCCAGGCCTGCGCCTTGTAGGCGCATTCATTGGCGATAGCGAAATATCCCCAGTCCTGGAAGTTGTGCTGCCCACCGGGGCCCGTCGGCGACTTGACGATGCCGTATTTCAGATCCGGCGCTTCCGCTTTGAGCTTGCCGAGCACCTCTGCCGCCATGTTCTGCACGGCAATGCTGCCACGCACGAACAGATCCTGCCCCTCTTGAGCGGAATAGTTGCCGATCGGAGCGATCAGCTTCTCGTCGAACAGCGCCTTCAGCCACTTCATCGTGTGGACCGAGGCATCGTCATCCACGCGAGGTTTTCCGCTCTTGTCCAGGAGATCCCCACCCATCGACCACAGGAACGGCAGATAGCTTTGATAGCCGAGCTTGGCCGCCGCGACCGGAATATTGCCCGGGGTCTCGACGCCGCTCGCCTTCAGCTTGCGAAGCGTCTCGACCAGATCGTCCATCGTCCAGTCATCGGTGGGATATTTGACACCAGCCTTGTCGAACATGTCCTTGTTGTAGAGCCACATGCGCGGACTGGTCGCGAACGGGACACCGACCTGCATCTCGCCGAAATGGGCGACGGTCCAGAGTGGACCATATCCACCCTTCACCTGATCGGACCAACCGGCGGCATCGATATCCACGAATTTTTTGTTGTAGATGAAGGCCGGCGAGAACGCGTCGACCATGTAGCTGACGCAGGGCGGGTTGCCGCTGGCAAAGGCCGCCGTATAGGCCTCGTTCCAAGTGTTCCAGGGGGTGATCACATGATCGATCTTCACGCCGGGATGTGCTTTTTCGAATTCGGCAATGTACGGAGACCAAAGGGCAGCCTCGTCCGCGCTGTGCGGGGCCTTCCAGAACCCGATTGTTTTTGTCTCCTCGGATGAGGCCGAGCTCACCAAAAGCAACGAGCCGACAGCCCCCAGGAGCCCGACAATCGTCCTGCACTTCATGCGATCCACCCTTTTCTTGCAAGACATCGCTTGGCGAGATCACCAGGCGGCATCCGTCATTTTGCGACAATGTACAATGACATTTACAATCATGAAAAGGATGCTTGTCAATTTTTTTATAGCAACGTATGACATTCTACAATGTAGAAATCTTGACTGACTTCCGGGGGAGGCGCGCAATCGGTCAGTCGAAGCAGACGCGCATAAGGATTTTTGGAGCAACTTACTTGGCACGCATTCTCGCAATACATGCACATCCTGACGATATCGAGTTCCTCGCCGCAGGTACTTTGGCGCTTTTGGCCGACACGGGAAATCACGATATCGTCTTCTCTACGCTGACCAGCGGCGACAAGGGATCGCACGACCTGTCGGCGCCGGAGATATCGGCACTGCGCCGGAAGGAGGCGGCCTCCGCGGCGGCGGTCATCGGCGCGCAGTATCTGCCCGGAGATTTCCTGGACCAGGAAATCTTCTCGGATAACGCGTCTCGGCACGCCGTGGTGGAGCTGCTGCGAAAGACCCGCCCCGACATCGTCCTGACGGCATCGCCCGTAGACTACTCCCCGGATCACGAGGCGACGAGTTTGCTCGTGCGCGACGCCTGCTTTGCGGCAGGTTCACCCAATTACAAGACGGACTCGCCTTCTATCGACGGAATCCCCGAGCTCTACCTGATGGATCCGCTGGGCGGCATCGACCGCAGCGGCGACCTGATCGATCCCGATTTCATTGTCGATATCACCGACAAGATCGCGGTCAAACGCGCGATGCTCGAGCATCACCAGTCACAGCGTGCCTGGCTGAAGGCCCACCACCATATGGATGATTATGTGAATCAAATGGAGATATGGTCGGCCGAGCGTGGCAAGCGCATAGGGGTTGCGTTTGGCGAAGGGTTCAGGCGATATCGCGGCCATCCGTTTCCCCAGAATTTTCAGCTTGAAAGCTTCCTTGCGGACCGCCTGGTCAAACGGGCCTAGCGAACGATTACCGCGCCAGTTCCTTGAGTGCATTTTCGGGAAAGCTGAAATAGACCGCCGGCCGCACCACGCCGCCGAGTTCCTCATAGAGCTTGCGCGCCCCTTCATTGGCGACATCGGTGGCGAGGTCGATGCGGCTGATGCCCTGTTCCAGCGCGAAGCCGGCAATGAAGCGCATCATCGAGCGGCCCAGCCCCTGGCCGCGCCTCTCGGCGCGCACGAACAGGTCCTTGACGAAGATCAGCCCCTTCAGGTCGCGCCCCGGGCGCAGCACCGCGAAGCAGCCGAGCCCCGCGGGCTCGTCGCCCGTGAAACAGAGGACGAAACGCGTGCCCTCCTGCGTCCGGATCGTCGCCTCGGCCATGACGGCATAGGCTGCCGGCGCGGGCAGGACCTCGCCTGGCCGGTAAAACTCATCCATCAGCCGCAGAAGCCCGGCGACGGTTTCACTATCGGCAAGGGTCGCGAGACGGAGGATAGTCCGCCTCAGCTCATAGCCTGGCGCGGCGCAAAGCCGGTCGGCGCGCCGCGTGAGGCGGGACGATGGTCGAGTTCCTTCTCGGCCAGGAGCTCGAGCTTGCGCAATTCGGCTTCCTCTTCCTGGAGGAGGCTCTGCGCGCTCGACTGCTGGTCTTTCAGGTCGCCGACGGTCTTGAGGATATTGTCGCGCCGTCCGCGCGTCGACTTGGCGGCCATCGAATAGTTGAAATGGGCGGGATCGTTGACGCCGGTGCGCTGTTCCTCGATCTTCATCTGCGCGTCGAGATCGTCATATTTGCGCATCAGATCCGCGATCATCGCTTCGATATCAGCGACCTGCCGGCGTTTTTCTTCTGTGCGGAAGCGGTGCAGCCTGAGAAGCGTCTCACGGGACGAACGCATATAACCCTCTTATACTCAACACACGGGTGCCCGGTAGCGCGAGTGCCCCCCGCCCTCCCTAGGCATAGGAATACGAATCAACTAACTTGGAGATTCGAACCTCTGGAGCCCATACTGGGCCCGTAACCTTAAGACCGGGTAAATCCGGGCTTCCGGCACCGGGGGGAACAGTGATCTTGAGTCAGGTTTATTAGATTTTGTTAACCTTTCCGGGCGTATGTTAACGATCAACGTTAACTGAACGTTTCACGGCGAGGTTTCTTAGGATTCGCGGGCCGTGGGGCGTCGCAGTCCGGGGCGGATGAAGGGGATACGCATGAGAGTTCTGCTGATCGAGGACGATACAGCGACGGCCCAGAGCATCGAGCTGATGCTCAAGTCGGAAGGGTTCAATGTCTATACCACCGATCTTGGTGAAGAGGGCGTCGATCTCGGCAAGCTCTATGATTATGACATCATTCTTCTCGACCTGAACCTGCCCGACATGTCGGGCTATGAAGTGCTGAAGACGCTCAGGGTCAGCAAGGTGAACACGCCGATCCTCATCCTGTCCGGCTTGGCCGGCATCGAGGACAAGGTGCGTGGTCTCGGCTTCGGCGCCGACGATTACATGACCAAGCCCTTCCACAAGGACGAGCTCGTCGCCCGCATTCATGCCGTGGTGCGCCGTTCCAAGGGCCATGCCCAGTCGGTCATCACCACCGGCGACCTCCTCGTCAATCTCGACACCAAGACCGTCGAAGTCGGCGGCCAGCGCGTGCACCTGACCGGCAAGGAATACCAGATGCTTGAGCTGCTCTCGCTGCGCAAGGGCACCACCCTCACCAAGGAGATGTTCCTCAATCATCTCTATGGCGGCATGGACGAGCCCGAGCTCAAGATCATCGACGTGTTCATCTGCAAATTGCGCAAGAAGCTCGCGACCGCCGCGGGCGGCAAGAATTTCATCGAGACGGTGTGGGGCCGCGGCTATGTGCTGCGCGAGGGCGCGTCGCAGGAAGACGACGACATGCGCGAAAGCGCCTGACCGGTTTGAATGCAGAAGGGGTTGAGAGGTCCCGGTGCCGCAAGGCGCCGGGATTTTCTTTTGGGTCCGGTGCCGACTTTCGAGCGAGGCCTTCAGCTGCCGGCCGGAATCAGCTGTATCAACAACCGCGCGAGTTCGGTTTGCCGGCGGCATCCTGTCTTGCCGAGCACGTTTTTCACCTGATTGCGCACGGTCGCGATGCTCTTGCCGTCAGCGTGCGCGATCTGCTCGATCGTCTGGCCGGCCGCGATCCGCGCGGTGACCACCGCCTCGGTCGGTGTCAGGTCAAACAATGCCTGCAACAGCGCGGTCGCGCGCGTCGGCTCGTTGGAGGCCTTTGTCAAGATGAGGATGGCCGCCGCCCGGCCGAACAGGTCATGGGCGGCGCGGCGGATCGGCACGATATGCAGAACGCCGGGGAGGCTCCTCTCGCCGGCCACGATCGGCAAGGATCGGAAGCCCTGTTCCGTGGCGATTAAACCGAGTGCGTTTTGCAACAGCCCGTCGGCGCGACGGTCCAACAAGGCGATGCGGTCGCCGCCACGGCTCGTCCACACATCCGCTTCCGCGTCGAACTCGGGGTTGGCGACGAGCACCACCCCCGTCTCGGTGACGGCGCAGGCCGCGAGCCCGAGGGCCGAAATCGTCTCGACCGCCGTCCTGGCGCGTTCGAACAACAAGCGCATCGATATCAGGGATAAGCGTGCAAGATGGGCACGCAGACCATCGAGCCGCGCGATCGCCGCCGCGTCGAAGGTTCCGTGCGCCGCCCGGCGCTCGATATTCAGGACGACCGCCTCCCCGCCCGGATAATGAATAGCGGTCGCGGCGCCGCTTCCATAACCGCGTGGGACGAGGATTTCCGTATAGAGCGGTTCACGTGCGATTTCGCTCGGGCTGAACACATGGGCATCGGTCACAAACCCCGAATGCCTGGCCGCAAGCAATCGCTGCGTCCGCGGATTCGACGCGCCCGGAAATCGCTTGAAAATGAGTTGCCAGGTCTCGGCGAAGTCGGCGGAGGTCGCGACCATCCGCACGGTGTTCATCTGTACCGTCGACAGGAGTGCCGCCTCGCTCGCGACGGAATCTGCTATCTGCGCGATGACTCTCGTCCAAAGCTCCGGCAGCACCGAAGCTTCATAGATGCGGTCTACGAGATCGTCTACCGCGGCGCCGACGATCGACGAGCGCCCCGGCAAGACGGCATCACGCGCCGACGGCAACCGGATTCGTGGCTTCAGCGATCGCACTCACCACCACATCGGCGCCATCGAGCGCGAGCGACAGCGGCATGCCGGCCGCCTCGGCAAGGCGTTTGGTGTAATAGGGCTGGATCAGCCGCGCATCGATCTCCTCGAGGGGGGCTGCCCCTTTCAGCACCTGGTCGGTCTTCTCGAAAATCTTGGCGCCCTCGCCGGTGGCCCGGATGGTGAAGCCGCCTTCGATCGCTTCCGCCTTGACCACGCCGCCGCGCGGAATGGAGCCCATGGCGATCAGCATCATGTTGAGCAGGAGCTTGACCTGCTGCTTGGGCCGGTTCTCGCGCGGCACCTGCCAGTCGAGCTTGATCTTCTCCTCGCCGACAAAGGCCTTGGCGACGTCACCCGCCTCGCCCATGTCGATGATGGCGCCGGCCGAGCCCGCAGCGCCAAAGGCGATGCGGCAGAATTTGAGCTTGGCCGAGGCCTGCTTTGCCGATTTACGCACCAGGTCCATGGCCATGACGCGCATCGCCTCGTCGTCCTCGACCTCGAGCAGCTCGAGACCGTTGGTGATGGCGCCGACCGGCGAGATGACGTCATGGCAGACTCGGCTGCACAGAAGGGCGGCAAGGTCGAGATCGCTCAAGAGGCTCTGCTGCATCGGCGGCACATATCCTGAAGGTAAGGGTGATTCGTGTGACCGTTTTACCAGATCGAGGTGAATAATTCCGCATTGACCGATGCGCGCGCTTCAGGGCATAGCGGCGCCCATCATGACCGCTCAAGCCTCCCTCTCGTCCCACCTCCTGGCACTTGCCGACCTCGCTCTGGCGGCCGGCCGGGAAATCATGACCATCTATGCCAGGCCCGTGGTCGCCCGCGAGAAGGCCGACCTGACGCCGGTGACCGAGGCCGACGAGGCGGCCGAAAAGATCATCCTCGCCGGCCTCAAGGCCCAGGACGGCGGAACACCCGTAATATCCGAGGAAGCCGCGGCGGCAGGCTTCATCCCCAAGACCGACCAGCGTTTCTATCTCGTCGACCCGCTCGACGGCACCAAGGAATTCCTCAGCCGCAACGGCGAGTTCACCGTCAATATCGCGCTCGTCGACACCGGCATCCCGGTCGCCGGCATCGTCTATGCACCCGCCATCGGGCGCATTTTCTGCGGCGAACAGGGCCTGGGCGCCTTCGAGGCCAGGATGGAAGGCGAGCAGGATCTTTCGCTCTGCGCCTGGCGGCCGCTCAAGGCACGTAAAGCGGCGCCCGAAGGCCCAGTCGTCGTCGCCAGCCGCTCGCATCGCGACGAGCGCACCGAGGCCTATCTCAAGGGCCTGAAGGTGAAGAAGATCGTTTCCGCCGGCTCCTCGCTCAAATTCTGCCTCCTCGCCGCCGGCGAGGCCGATCTCTATCCGCGCTTCGGCCGCACCATGGAATGGGACACGGCGGCGGGCCATGCCGTCCTTGCCGCCGCCGGCGGCCATGTCGAGGTGGAAACCGGCGATCCCCTCCGTTACGGCAAGTCAGAGCGCGGTTACGACAACCCGGCCTTCATCGCCAGGGGCGCCTGAACACCGCCATTTTAGCGCCCTGTTAACCAAAAGAACGCCACTTTGTCGGGCTGAAATCCGCGACTCAAAGCTGCCACAAGCGGCGCTTAGAGTAAGGTTTCGTAACAGGTGGGATTCAAGCAGGTCGGATGGCCAGGACACCGCGTCGCGGGAGTGCCGGTTGGGTGACGTGCTGAAGGAGTTGTGCATGAGCAAGATTATCGACCGTCGCCAAGCCCTGGCGCTACTGGGCATGGGTCTCGCCGCCGGTGTCGCGGGCTTCGGGCCCGCCGAAGCGGCCACCAAGCGCAAGCAACAGACCTACTCGTCCGACGAGATTCTCGATGCCGGACAAAAATTCTTCGGCAAGACCACCCGCGGCGTCGCCGAGGCGGTCGAATATGTGTTTTCCAACCAAGGCGAGCCCACGGCCTATATCGTCGGCGAGGAGGGCTCCGGCGCCCTGGTCGGCGGCCTGCGTTATGGTGAGGGCGTGATCTACTACAAGAACGGCACCCGCCAGAAGGTTTATTGGCAGGGTCCCTCGGTCGGGTTCGATTTCGGCGGCAACGGCTCGCGCACTTTGGTGCTGGTCTATAATTCCTCCGCCCCGCGCGACCTCTATGACGAGCGCTTTGGCGGCGTCGAAGGCTCGGCCTATCTGGTCGGCGGACTGGGCGTGAATTTCCAGAAGAACCGGGATATAATACTGGCTCCCATCCGCACTGGCGTGGGCGCCCGGCTCGGGGCCAATGTCGGCTATCTCAAATATACGAGAAAGCCGACCTGGAACCCGTTCTGAGCCGGTTGTGGAGCGATTTAGCCGTCGCTCCGCCACATTTGCCACGCTATGGTGGGTCGGAAGGCCTCGCTTCGGCGAGGTTTGAGGCGGCGTGGCGTAGAGGATTTTATGTCTCAGCTTGAGACGTTATTGTGGTTCGGCCTGGGCTTCGCGGTGGCGAGCCTGATCGCCCTTTTCCTGGGCCGCGCCGCTTGGCGCTCAGGCGTCAGGCTTGGCGCCCGCCGCATGGCCCGCAAGGTACCGGGCACCGTCTCCGAGCTGCAGACCGAGCGCGACAGCATGCGCGCCGAGAACGCCATGATGGCGCGCAAGCTCGAAGTGCGCCTGGGCGAGTTGAAGGCGAAACTCGCCGAACAGACCGCTGAGGTCTCGCGCCACCGCAACCGCATCGAGATCCTGGCCGCCGATCTGAGCCTGCGCGAAAAGGTCGGTTCCGGCCACATGGCTGAGATCACCCGTCTTCAGCAGCATATCGCCGATCTCGAAGCCGATCTCGCCCAGCGCGCCGAATCCAACCAGCTGCTGGCCGCCAAGGCTCAGGCCAAGGACAATGAGCTCACCGAGCGCGGCGATGAGATTGCCGGCCTCAAGAGCAAGATCTGGAAGCTGCAGACCAAGAGCCAGCCGATCGAGGAGAGGCTGGCCGAGGCCGCCGAGCAGAGCGATAAGCTTGCCGCCGAGATCCGTGCCCTCGACAAGGCCTGGCCGGAAAAGCTTACCGAGCTCGGCTTCGAAGACCGCGCCGGCGCCGGCGAGCCGGAAACCCCGGCGCAAGTGGAAGTGCCCGCAGAACCGGCGGCAATACCGGTAAATGGCTCCGGCAAGTCCAAATCGGCCAAGAAATCGGCGAGCCAGAGTCAGTCGGCCCAGCGCTTCCCCGGCAATGTCGTCTCCCTCGCCCAGCGCATCAAGGCGTTGCAGAAGACCATCACGCGCTGAGGGCCTTTTCCCAATAGGGAAAAAAGCGAAAAATTGAACGAGTTCCGCTAGCCGACCTTAATCCGTGCGTGCGACGGTAAGTTATGCAAGCCGGCGTCCACTACCAGAGCGATCTATTGACCGGGCTCGATCCCGCCGCCCTCCTCACCAATATCATGGAGAACGCGGCGATCGGCTTCGTCATCATGACCTTTGACGGCCGCATCCTGAGCGCCAACCGCGCCTTCACGACCATGATCGGCTTCAGCGAGGCCGAAATTCTGGAGGGTGGCCTCGACATCCATACCCATCCCGACGATTACCCCGTCACCATCGACAGCTTTCATCAGTTTCTCGCCAGCGACGAGACCCATGGCTATCAGCTCGAGCGCCGCTATATCCGCAAGGACGGCAGTATTCTTCACGCTTTGGGCGCCGTGTCGGTGCACCGTGCCGCCGCCGGCCAGCCCGATATCGCCATCCTCCAGCTCACCGACATCACCGCCCAGAAGCAGGCCGAAGCGCGCAATTCGGCGCTCCACCAGCGCCTGAAGCTTGCCATGGAGGCCAGCGGTGCCGGCGTCTGGGACGTGGATTTCGCCGACGGCATCTATCATTGGGATGCGCGCATGCACGCGATCTACGGCGTCGCGGCCGGCGCCTTCAGCGGACATCTCGACGATTGGATGGATATGATCCATTCCGCCGATGTCGCGAAAGTGCACGAGGACTGGCACTACGCCAAGGAGAGTTCCAGTCATTTCAGTGCCGAATATCGCATTATCCGGCGCTCCGGTGAGGTCCGCCACATCAAGGCGCTGGCGCAGTTCGTCCGCGACGACAAGGGCGCGCTGCGGCGCGCCGTCGGCACCAACTGGGATGTGTCGGATTACAAACATCTCAACCAGGAAATTCTCGAGGAGAAAGAGCGCCTCAGGATCACGCTCGCCTCGATCGGCGAGGCGGTGATCTGCACCGATGCGCTCGCCAATGTCACCTTCATGAACGCCGCCGCGGTGGCGATGACCGGCATCGCTGCCGCCGAAGCGGCGATCGGCCAGCCGCTGGTCGAGGTGCTGCGCCTCATCGACGAGACGACCGGCGATCCCGCCCCCAATCCGGTCGGCCAATGCTTCGCGCATGAAGCCTCGCATTACCGCGCCAGCGGCATCTTCATGCTGAGCCATGCGGGTGGCGTCTATGACATTCAGCTCTCGGCAGCCGCGGTGCGCCGCTCCGACGGCGAGATGATCGGCTGCGTCGTGGTCTTCCAGGACGTGACCGTGCATCGCGCCGCCCAGAAGAAGATCACCCATAATGCCCAGCATGACGGGCTGACCGGCCTGCCCAATCGCGCCACCTTCCAGGCCAAGCTCGCCCAGACGATCGAGGAGACGGTGCCGGGCTCGGGGCCCCATGCTTTGTGTTATATCGACCTCGACCGATTCAAGACCGTCAACGACACCGGGGGCCATGCCGCGGGCGACGCGCTGCTCAAGGAGATCGCCAAGATCATCGCCTTGAGCTGCAGTAAGAAGGATGTTCCGGCCCGGCTGGGTGGCGACGAATTCGGGCTCATCTTGCGCAATGTCGGCGCCGTCGAGGCCCGTGCCGTCGCCACGCGCATCGTCGATGCCGTCTGCGCCATGGAGTTCCGCTGGGAATCCATGATTTTCCGGGTCGGCGCCAGCGTCGGCATCACCGAGATCGCCAACGACTCCTCCGACAGCGCCGTCGTGCTCCACCGTGCCGACCTAGCCTGCTATTCGGCCAAGAGCTCCGGGCGCCGCTGCGTCCATGTCTATGGCATCGACGACCGCGACGCTGAGGCGGAAAGCTCCTGGGACGACGGAAAAAATCTGAACTTTGGGTGAAACTTTCGGGGACCGGATGCGTTTAATCTGCACTGGCCTACCCGAGGCCAGGTCCCCTGCCCATTCCCCTGGGCATCCCCTGTCGATGGCCCGCAGCGAGTCCCTCCGCTGCGGGCCTTATATTTAAAATTGAAATTCACATTAACCACCATTATTAAGCTTGGTCGAAGATAGTGGCTTGATGGTCCAATCCTCCCCATTCGCGCCGCCCCCGGGTGCCGGCAATGACGAGCAGCTGCTGCGCAGTCTTTTCGACAACACCCTGATCGGCATCGTTATTCTGTCGCTTGACGGCCAGATCACTTATGCCAATGCCGCCTATGCCGGCCTCGTCGGCCGCACTGTCGACGAATTGCGCGCCTTGCGCCTCGAGGACTTCATCGCCCCCGACGATGCCGCGCATATCCGCCGAAACTTCAAGGAGATCGAGGAAGGCAAGCGCGACGGCTACACATTCGAGCGGCGTTATGTCCACAAGGACGGGCGCATCGTCTATGTCCAGGGCGCCGCGTCGGTCCTGCGCAACAAGGGCAAGCCGCCGCTCGTCGTCTCGCAGCTCGTCGACATCACCGCGCGTAAGGAGGCCGAGCGCAAGCTCGCCAACAGTGAGCAGCGCTGGTCCTTCGCGCTCGAAAGCGCACATCAGGGCGTATGGGACTATGACGTCAGCTCCGACGTGACCTATTTCTCGCCGACCTGGAAAGCCATGCTGGGCTATGGCGAGGCGGAGATCGCCAATACCCGCCAGTCCTGGGAAGACCTGCTCCATCCCGACGATCGCGCCCGGATGGTCGAGACCATGCGCCGCAACACCGAAGGCAAGTTCGACGGCATTGAATGCGAATTCCGCATGCGCCACAAGGCCGGCCAATGGGTCTGGATCCTGAGCCGCGGCCGCACCGTCGCCTGGACGGCCGACGGCCGGGCGCAGCGCATCATCGGCACCCATACCGACATCACGTCGATCAAGAACTATGAGACGCAGATCTCGCGCCTGCATGAACGGCTCGACCTCGCCATCAGCGCCGGGCAGATCGGCGTGTGGGACTATGATCTGGTCGGCGAGACGCCGCATTGGGACGACCGCCTGCACAATATCTACGGCACCGATGCGAGCCTCGTCCGCAACCTCGATTCCTGGAGCTCCATCCTCCATCCCGACGACCGCATGCGCGTCCTGACCGCCTGGGAGGACGCGCAGCTGAACCACAATCATTACGAGGACGAATTCCGCATCATCCGTCCCGATGGCGAGCAGCGCTATATCCACAGCATCGCCCGCATCTTCAGGGACGATCATGGCCGAGCGACGCGCGCGGTGGGCGCCAACTGGGACATCACCGACCAGAAAAGACTGACCGAAAAGGCTTTTGAGGAAACCGAGCGCCTCGGCATCACGCTCACCTCGATCGCCGACGCCGTGATCTGCACCGATGCCGAAACCCTGATCACCTTCATGAACCCGGTCGCCGAAAAGCTGACCGGCTGGTCGTCGTCCGAGGTTTCAGGGATGCCGCTCGCCACCATCTTCAACATCGTCGACGAGGCGACCGGCGACCGTGCCGCTGATCCTGTCGCCGAATGCCTGAAGGGGAATGCCTCTCATCAGCGCGACGGCGGCGTATTCCTGGTGAACCGCGAGGGCGGCGTCAGCGACATCCAGATGTCGGCAGCGCCCGTGCGCAGCCCGGCCAAGGGCTCGATCGGTGCGGTGCTGGTCTTCCGCGACGTGACCGAGGCGCATGCGCGCCAGAAGAAAATCGCCCATTCGGCCCTGCATGACGCGCTGACCGGCCTGCCCAACCGCTCGGCCTTTATCGCCAGGGTGAATGACGCGATCACCCAGGTGCGCCAGGAGCACCGCACCCATGCTTTGTGCTTCATCGATCTCGATTATTTCAAGCAGGTCAATGACCGGGCCGGCCATGCCGCGGGTGATGCGTTGCTGAAAGAGACCGCCAAGATCATCGCGCTCAATTGCAGCAAGAAGGACGTGCCCGCCCGGCTCGGCGGCGATGAATTCGCGCTCCTCATACGTGACTGCGAGCTGCCCGAGGCGCAGGCCACGGCGGAGCGGATCATTGCCGCGATCTCACGCATGGAGTTCCGTTGGGAGCTGGATCTTTTCCGCATCGGCGCCAGTATCGGCGCGACCATCATTTCCGACACGGCGCCCGAACTCAGCGAGATCCTGCATCAGGCCGACAAGGCCTGCTACGCGGCCAAGGAACAAGGCCGCAACCGCGTCTGCGTGTATGGCCTGCTGCAGCAGCCCCAGGCCGATCCGCTCGCCGACCAGGACGCCCGGCTGCCGAGCTGGCTGCAGCTCCACTGATTGTGAATTTACTCGGGCTTGTCGGCTTTTCTCGGCGCCGGCTGGCGCGGCTTGCCGGGATGGTCATTGCGGCCGACGGCAACCGGGTCGCTCGCCGGAAAGGTCTCGGTCAAGGCCTCGTCGAGCTTCTCGTCGATATCCGCTTTGGATTTTCGTTCACGCGACATGAAACATAATATCGGTGAAGCCCGGCCCAATAACAAGAAGGCGCGGTACACCGAAGTGCCCACGCCTCCCTGTTCAAAGCTGCCCGCAGCATCTGATCACCACGAGGATAACCCGTGCCATGAGTCTACTTTGAAGCGACCAAGCTGCTCCGATTTTGCAACCCAAGCTGCCGGCCGGCGAACAGCTGAACCTTGCGGCCCAATTGCCCGGCCATCAAACGGATAAGCCGCCGTTTATGACACTCATCGGCCTCATGTCGCGGTCCGGTCTCTAACTGTTGCCAGCGAGCTCGGCCATGAGCGGCGCCTATATCTTGGATAGACCCGGCTGCGATCTGGATCACAATATCGGCGTCGTGAGGGAGAGTGTCACGCCGATTGCCCTTGAAGTCGATATGCCGATTTTCTCCGTCCACAGATTGAACGCCACCTGTGGATAACTTTCCCCGGAGAAGCGAAGCCATAGACTTTATCTGCTTACGGGAAAATCTCGTGCTGTTTCAAAAATAAAACACGTCAAAATTAAAGAAATACAAAGGGCTACCCAAAATTCAGGCCACCCCCAAAAGCCAAGGGCCGGGATTTGCATCCCGGCCCTCGACCCAACAGAATTTTTCCAGATAGCTCAAACCATCTTCAGATGGCCGGCGCTCGTCTTGCCACGCTCGGTGACGAGCTCGTAGCTGATCTTCTGCGCTTCGTTGAGGGTCGACAGACCAGCGCGCTCAACGGCGCTGATATGAACGAACACGTCCTTCGAGCCGTCATCCGGCTGGATGAAGCCGAAGCCCTTCTGGGGGTTGAACCACTTAACTTTGCCTGTCGGCATAGGAAGTACCTTTCGAGTTGTGACCAAACCGGTGGACCGTCTCTTGTCCCCGTATTCGAACCCGCAATGTCTTGAGAAGAGCCCGAAAGGGCAAACGCCAAGCAAGGCCATAGATCGAACCCGGTCTAGATGAGGTTTTGGGCTTGATTTGTCAATGTGCCTCACCTCGCCGCAACTTTTGCGAGCACTGCCGCAGCCGGCCCTTTTTGTCCCCTATCTCTTTGGGGATAAAGCAAATTTTAGCGATTTTTTTGATCTTGGCTTAACCAAGCGGCCTTTACAGCCGACCCTATGGCAGCAAAACCGATTCCCGAAAACCCGAAGCCGGAAGACCAAAACGACGATCCCAAGGTCGAAAACCGGCTCCTCAAGAGCCATTTCGTCCGCGCCCTCGGGCAGCTGGAGCGCCTGCACCGCTGCCTGCTCGAGCTCATCAAGCTGGAGCTCGAGCGCCAGATCCAGGATGCCGAGGTAACCAGCGCCCAGGCCGTCTTCCTGTACAATATCGGCGACGGCAAGCTGTCGGCCACCGAGCTCAGGGTCCGGGGATATTATACCGGCTCGAATTTGAGCTACACGATCGCCAAGCTGGTCGAGGGTGGCTATCTCCATTATGAGCGCGCGCCCCAGGACAAGCGTGTCGTCCGCCTGAGCCTCACCGAAAAGGGCCAGGCGATCAGGACGATGGTCGCCGCCATCTATGAAGGCCATGTGCCGGTGCTCGAGGAGAAAGGCGTCACCGCCGAGGATCTCGAACGCCTCGTCTCGGCGCTGAAGCGGCTCGAGCATTATTGGGCCGAGCATATCCGCTACGGCTTCTAGCCTGGCGCATCGGCCCGAGAAGTGTGCGCGGTTCTCGGACAAGCCGATGCGCAAGACAATAAGACAAAGAACCCGCCCTGTTAGGGGCGGGCTCTTCCATGTTTGGAGATCAGCCGCGCCGGACGGCGCCGGTGCGCGAATTCACGTAGACGAGGAACGCGCGGCCATTGCGGGTCGCACGGAAGGTATAGGTCTGGCCGCTGCAATCGCGCGCCTGGACATTGCGATAGCCGCGGTCACGCACGAGATCGCGCGCCCGGCTGCAGCTCATGCCCTTGTAGTTCGGACGTCCCGCCCGGTACCAGCCATGGCCTTTGCGATACACATAGTCGGGGCCGACCTGATAGCCATAATGGGGAATGCCCAGATAGAT
The DNA here is from genome assembly GCA_005502925.1 of Rhizobiales bacterium Y(2018). GTDB lineage: Bacteria > Pseudomonadota > Alphaproteobacteria > Rhizobiales > Aestuariivirgaceae > Taklimakanibacter. The sequence goes on from SCPD01000015.1 coordinate 76,675, forward strand.
GTTGACGCTCGTCTTGGCTTCGGCGCTGCCTGCCCCACCGAGGCCGATGCCAAGCGCCATCGGAGCCGCCACGGCCAGAGTCATCAAAAGCTTCTTCATATTTTTCTCCGCACTGCAGGCGCCGTTCTTTTTCCGAAAGGCGCATTTTACCCACTCTCATGAACAAGGACGGACGGGACGGTGGATTCCGTCGCTTACCGATCTTTCATGTTCGCTGACGTTGGGGCATTCTCTCGCTCTTCAAAAAACGACTGTGCGGTTCCTTTCCGCATCTCGCAGCGCTTGGCTTCCGCTTCCCAGCGGCGCGCCATATCGCGGAAGCTCTCCCGCAATTCGGCCGACTCGACCGTGTCGGCGAAGGCTCTTGCCGAAGCGGCCGCGGCGCGGAGATCTGTTGCCATCTGGTCCATGTCAAAACAAAGCGCGAGCGCGGCAATCGTTCCGGCAATGCCGATATGCGGTTACTAAAATCTTACATAGTCGGCGGGAACCGAATGGAACTAATATAGGAGTAGGAATCTCTACGGATTTTCTGACAAGAGGGTGTCTGGGTGTCCAATATCTATGAGCAAGGCCTCGCGCCCAATCCGGCGAACTACCAGCCTTTGTCGCCGGTCTCCTTCCTCAAGCGCGCGGCGCTGACCTTCCCCGACAAGATCGCGGTGATCGACGAGGCGCGAAATTACAGCTATCGCGAGCTCGACGAGCGCGCCCGCCACCTCGCTTCGGCCCTCATCGAGCGGAACATCGGCACCGGTCATACCGTCGCCATCATGGCGGCCAATGGCGCGGCGATGATCGAGGCACATTTCGGCGTGCCCATGTCGGGCGCCGTTCTCAACTGTCTCAACATCCGGCTCGACGCTGTGACCATCGGTCTGTGCCTCGCTCATGGCGAGGCGAAGCTCGTCCTGGTCGATCCACAGTTCCTCGCTGTGGTCGAGACGGCGCTCCAGCGCTCTGGTCTCCAAGTTCCCGTGATTGTCATTGGCGAGGACTATGAGGCTCTGCTTGCCGAAGGCGATCCCGCCCGGGAACTCCCGCCGCTCACGAATGAATGGGCGCCGATCAGCCTCGGCTACACATCGGGCACCACCGGCGACCCCAAGGGCGTCGTCTGTCATCATCGCGGCGCCTATCTCAACGCGCTCGGCAATGCGCTCGAGGCGCGCCTTTCATCGACGAGCGTTTACCTGTGGACCTTGCCGATGTTCCACTGCAACGGCTGGTGCTACATCTGGGCGGTGACGGCGGTGGGCGGCACACATGTCTGCCTGCGCCAGGTCGAGACCGGCGCGATCTTCAGGAAGATCAAGGATCACGGGGTCACGCATTTCTGCGGCGCGCCCGTGGTGCTCAATATGATCGCCCGCGCCGAGCGCCCGGAGGATTGGCGGCTCGACCGGCCAGTCGATGTGCTGACGGGTGGCGCCGCGCCGCCCAGCGCCATCATCGCGGCGATGGAGGAAGCGGGCTTCCGGGTGACGCACCTCTATGGCCTGACCGAGAGCTTCGGTCCCGCCCTCGTCTGCGCCTGGCACGAGGAATGGAATGACCTGCCGCTCGCCGACCGCGCCAAGCTCACTGCCCGTCAGGGCGTGACCTTCCCGACCCTGGAGGCCGTAACGGTCGCCGATCCCGAAACCGGCGTCGACTGTCCGGCGGACGGCCAGGCGATGGGCGAAATATTCCTGCGCGGCAACACGATCATGATGGGTTATCTCAAGAACCCGGAAGCCAGCGCCAAGGCCTTCGCCGGCGGCTGGTTTCATACTGGCGATCTGGGCGTGCGCCATCCTGATGGCTATGTCGAGGTGAAGGACCGCTCGAAGGACATCATCATCTCGGGCGGCGAGAACATCTCCTCACTCGAGATCGAGGAAGTCCTCTATCGCCATCCCGCCATCCTCGAGGCCGCGGTCGTCGCCGCGCCCGATGCGACCTGGGGCGAGCATCCTTGCGCCTTCATCGACCTCAAGAAGGGCGCCGAGCTCAGCGCCGAGGCGGTGATCCAGTTCTGCCGTGCCAATATGGCGCATTTCAAGGCGCCGCGTAGCGTCGTCTTTGGGCCACTTCCGAAAACCTCGACCGGCAAGATCCAGAAATACGAGCTGCGCCGCCGTGCCGCCGAGCCGATCACCAGGTGAAGGTGAGATCGCCCCTGACGCCGTGATCCTCGACGCCATCGCCGGTCTGGCCCGAATAATTCACCCCGAGCGTCACCTCATCGCTCGGCGCCGCCTTGAGGCCCGCTTCCATCAGCAGCGCATCGCGCGCCATCGGCACGCCGGCGATGTCGAAATCGGCACTGCCGGCCAGCGCGAACATGGATTGAGGGGAGATATCTCCAAATCCATGGCGCCAGCCGAGCAGCCCCTGCGCCGTCACAGAGCTCTGTCCCAGGCTGAACTGCGCGGCTGCTCTAAGGCCCAGCGTGGTGAAAGTCATGCCCTGATTGTCGCTGTCGGCGGAAAGCGCCGCGGCGCCCCCCTCCTCATCGAAGCCTTGGGTATGGAGATGCACATAGGCGGCGCGCGCGAAAGGCTCGGCCGCGAGTCCGCCGAGATCGAAGCGATAGCCGGCCTCGCCGAAGACCTGCGCCGCGCCGGCCGAGTAATCGGCGTCGAGCTTGTCGCTGAAGCCTGGAATGTCGATCCGCCGCCGCGTGTCGATGTCATACCAGCTATAGGCGGCGCCGAGCCTGACATTGAGGCTGTCGAACGCAGTGCCGCCATAGACGCCGATATGATAGCCGTCGAAATTGCCCGAGGAGGCGCGCGCATCGACGTCGAGCGAGGTGTGGCTGTAACCGCCGACAAGGCCGAGCCGCAGATCATCAGCGACCTCGCCATCGAGCCCGGCGAAGAACCCACCCGCTGAGCGATCGACGGAAGCGGCATTGCCGTCGCCATCGAGATCGCCCCAGGAGCCGAAGCCTTGCCCCCAGAAGCCGTTGCGGACTTGCGCTGCGGCGCCGAGATCGGCATCGGCGACCGGCGTGATGGCCAGGTCGCCGGAGGCTGCCTGGTTGAGGCGCCCGAGCACGGCTTCGCGCAGATAGCGGCTTTCCTCGAACAGCACGCTCTTGAGCGAGGCGTGGATTTCGCCCGACAAGAGATCGAAGGCCTGCCGTGCGTCGCCTGCGCTGAGCTGCAGCACGGCATTGTAGATCGGATTGGCGGGATCGAGCGTCTGCAGCGCCTCAGACGTCGACAGCTGGTTCGGCGTCTCGGCGACATCCGGCAACGCTGCCACTTGCGCGACGCGCAGCCACACCTGGTTCGGATCCTTGTCGTGATCGAGCATGAAGCTCAGAAAGGCGGAGTTGTCGATCACACCGCCGAAAGTCCCGGCGCGGGTAACGGCATCGAGAATGAGATATTCCATGCCGTCGGCATAGGAGCCGGATCCGGCAAGGACGGAGACTTGCGCGCTCGCATCGATGGTGGCGGTGCCGGTAACGGTGAGGAGATCGGTATGGGACGGATTGAGATCGACCTGGAAGACCGATCCGGACGTGAAATTGGCAGAGCCGGCCGTCAGCGTGCCGATGCTGCCCTTGCTGCCCGGATTGACGAAGCCTGCCGCGACGAGTGATTTGAGAGAGCCGTTGCCGCCCAGCGTGCCGCCGGATTTTACATCGAAATCGGTGAACAGCATCGTGCCGTCGACGGTGAGCAAGCCCTGCTGAACCTCGAAGGTTCCGGTGATGGCGTTGGCGGCCGCCGTTCCCTTCAAGATCCACTCCCCGGCTCCCTGCTTGCCGCCGGCCTCGAAATTCGTCACCGCGACGGTGCCGAAATCGAAGCCGCCTGTCGTGCCGGTTGCCCCGTCGAGCTGGAACCTGTCCGTACCGTTGCCGCCATTGACGCCGCCGATAATCCTATAAGTCGGCAGGAGGGTCATGACGTCGTCACCGTCATTGAGGTCGATCGCGATGCCGGGCGTACCGCGCTCGACCGTGCCGGCGACGATGAGATTGTCGGTCACCGCCGGATACTGGCCGCCGACGCTGTCGGCCTGCTTGTAGACGATATTGTTCTGCGCGAAGAGCGAGGCGCCTTCGGCGAGGGTGACATTGGTAATGAGATCAACCGGCCCATTGTCACCCATCAGATAGATCGCCGATCCGGCACCGAGATTCTCGACACGCCCGGCCACCATGATCTTGACCGGCGCGTCACCAACTGCCGTATTGGCGCGCACGAAGATGCCATAGGCGTTGCTGGCGCCACCATGCACCGTGACGGTTCCCGTCTTGCCGATCGTGATATCTGCCGCTTTGCCGAGAATATCTATGCCATGGGCGCGCTGCGTGTCGATGAGTCCGTCCATCTGGATCGTGGCATTGTCCTTGGCGATGATGCCCCAGGCGCTCGATCCCTGCGTGCCGCTCGGATTGCCCGTATAGATCTTGCCGGTTGCAGCGACCGTGATCTTGGCATTGTTGCCGACGCTGATCGCCGCACCCCCGCCCGAATTGGCGGCGGCGGCATCGCCCAGGCTCTTGATCGTCCCCTCGACCTTGATGTCGGCATCATTGCCGAGCCAGATGGCGTGGGCTTGGCCATGCGTTTCGACGAGCCCGCCCTGCGCGATCGTCACTTTGACATTGTTCTTGCCGAATCCCGCGATCGCTCCGGATGAGTCGCCCGCCCTGGTGACGATGCTGCCGGTCGCTCCGATGGTAATCTGGTCGCCATTGCCGACCCCGATCCCTTGTCCGCTGCCGCCCGTCACATCGATCATGCCGTCGATCTGGTAGATATTGCTGCCGCCGCGGCCATTGAGGGCGAAGTTCTGGGCCGTGCCATTGGTGATGATCTTGCCGCCGGCATTCAGGGTGATGGTGCTGTTGGCAAAGCCGGTCAGGTTGGTGCCGAGATTGGCATCGCTGATGCCGCCCTTACCCTTGACGACGCCGTTTATCGTCATCGTCGAGCCGTCACCGATGACGATCGCATAGGCCGTCGTCGCCACCTGCCCCGACGTGTCGATGGTCGGATCGGCGCCGGCGCCGATCGTCACATTGGCAGTGCCGCCGAGCGAGATCGCCAGGCCGCTCGGCGGGATGATCGACCCATTCGGATCGACGGTGAGCGTGACACCGGTGCTCGCCGGCGCGATGACGCCGGTCGTGTTGGCGCCCGTGCAGGTGACAGTCGTGTTGCTGGCCGGTGCCGTGCTGGTGCAGGCCGCCTGGGCGCCGCCGCCGATGGCGGCGAGTGCCAGCGACGAAATCGACAGCATCGCTGCCTTCCTGGCGCACAGCGTCAGGGAACGAACATGGATAGACAAAACAGCCCTCCCCCGGTCCGCCATCAGGCGGAGCCAACTCGCTTTCCCGGTAGAGTAGAGACCCCGTCGTGAAGCGGCGCAGGGCAAGTCGTGACATCCTGGGACAAAGTGGGGCATCACGGGAAAATGCCTATGGTGTCCATGACTTGCGCCGGGTACGTCGAGCCGATAGCGGAATTTCCTGGCAAGCTGATCGCCAGTTCGGCTAGCATCCGGCCGCCGCTCAGACGGACATGGGGACGGGGCATGAAGACCGAACCGGCACATCCAAAACCGGATCGCCGCCTGAGAAGCTGGAAGGAGATTGCCCAGTTTTTCGGCAAGGACGAGCGCACGGTGAAACGCTGGGAGGTCCAGCGCGGCCTGCCGGTGCATCGCGTGCCGGGTGGCAGCCGCACCAGCGTCTATGCCTATGCGCATGAGCTGGAAGACTGGCTGAAGTCCCCACCTGCCGAGGCAGAGCCTCCGTCTGAACCCGAACCCGAACCGGAAATAGAGACCGCGCCGCCACCGCAAGGCTTCCGCCTTTCCTTCGGCCAAGGCGCGATTGGCTTGCTGGCACTCGCTTTCATCATCGCGACGGGCGTGACCTTGTTCTATCGCCCGGCTCCGCCCACCATCCTGTCCGGCGGCGGCGGCGACGAGGTGACCGAGCCGCTTTCACCGTCGATCCACGATCTCTATCTCGCCGGACGCTACAATCTGAGCACCCGCACACCTGAGGGCCTGACCCGTGCGCTCGAGCAGTTCACCCAAATCATCGCCCGCGACCCCAACCATGCCGGCGCCTATGCCGAGCTCGCCAACACCTACAATCTCCTGCCGCAATATGCGCTGATGCCGGCCGACATCGCCTATCCGCAGGCGAAGACCGCGGCCGAGCGCGCCATCCGCCTCGATGCCAAGCTGGCCGCGGGGTATAGCGCGCTGGGCTTCACCGAATTTTTCTGGTCGCGCGACTTCAGCCGCTCCAAGGCGCTGTTCGAGCAGGCGCTGGCGCTCGATCCCAATTCGGCCCAGACCTATGCCTGGTACGCCATGACCATCATGCATTCGGGCGAGTTCGGCAAGGCGCTCGCCGCCATCGGCAAGGCGCAGGAGCTCGATCCCGAATCGCGCGCCATCCTCGCCAACAAGGCGCTGATGCTGTTCCATGCCGGCACTACGAAGGAAGCCATCGCCATCCTGAAGGAGCTGCGGCGTACAGCACCCGGCCACCTCGCCACCCATTTCTATCTGGCGACGATGTATCTCGATGAAGAAGACTATGAGGGCTATCTGGTTGAGTCGCTGAAGGCGGCCGAGCTTCAGAAAAATGACGCGATGCGCAAGACCTTCGAGGCGGCGCAGAAAGGCTATCAGGCGGATGGCGCGCGCGGCCTCTTCGCCGCACTCCTCGACGCGCAGCGCCTGCAATTCGACCAGCACCGCGAGCAGGCCTTCAATGTGGCGCGCACCGCCGGCGTGATCGGTGACGCCGAGACGGCGATGGCCTATTTGCGCAAGTCGAAGGAAATGGGCGAGACCGACATTCTCGCCATCCGCATCGACCGCTCCTTCAAGAAGCTCTGGCAGAACGAGGACTTCCGGGCGCTGGCGGCCGAGATCGGCTTTCCCTTCCCGCAGACCGCAGGGCTGCCGGCGCAGACTGTCCCACAATGACGGCGCCCGACACGACCTCGAGCTGGCTCAAAGCCGTGGTGCTGATGATCGTCGCGGCGATGATCTTCGCCGTGCTCGACGGCTTGAGCAAGGTCATCGCCGGCGACCAATCGGTCGGCCAGATCGTCTGGGCGCGCTACACCTTTGCCATTCCCGTGCTCATCTGGGCGAGCCCCGGCACGGAATGGCGCACGCTCTTTCGCACGCGGGAGCGGAAGAACCAGATCATCCGCGGCCTCATTCCGCTCGGTATCAGCATCGCGATGGTGCTGGCCGTGCGCCATCTGCCGCTCGCCGACGCCACCGTCATTCTCTATATGGGCCCGCTCCTCGTCGTCGCTCTGTCGCAGCCGCTGCTCGGCGAAAAAGTGCGATTGTCGGCCTGGATCGGAGTATTCGTGGGCTTCCTCGCGGTGCTGATCGTCACCCGGCCGGGGGTGAGCGACCTCAGCCTTTACGCGCTCTATCCGATCGCCGCCGGCCTTTTCTATGCATTCTTCCAGATCTTCACCCGCAAGCTCGGCGCGGCGGGTGAGCGGCCGGAAACCACCTTGGCCTGGACGCTCGCCATCGGCGTGGCCATCTCCACGCCGCTCGCCGCTTTCACCTGGCAGCCGCTGTCGGGCCTGAACTGGCTCATCCTGATCGCTCTCGGCCTCACTTTCGGCTTGGCGCAGATCTTCACCATCCGCGCTTTCGCCCTCGCCCCGGCGAACCGCCTGGCGCCCTTCAGCTATGCCCAGATCATCGGCGCCGTGCTGTTCGGTGTTGTCGTCTTCGGCGCCTTGCCCGATATCTGGACCTGGCTCGGTATCGCCTTGATCATCGGCGCCGGGCTCTATGTGATGAAAAGCCGTGGCTAGAAGTGCGACGCGAAAATTCGCCGTCCTGATCTTCCCGGGTTTCCCGCTGATGGCCTTCAGCGCCATCATCGAGCCCTTGCGGGCCGCCAATACGATCACCGGGCGGCGCCTTTATGACTGGACGATCGTGGCGCCGGATGACGCGCCCGTCAACGCCTCCAACGGTATCGTCGTGACCCCGCATCACGCCGCCGCCAAGGCGCCCGCCGCGGATTACATCATGGTCTGCTCCGGCGGCGACGCCGACCGGCTCGTCGCCAAGAAGCCTCTGTCCTGGATCCGCAAGACATTGCGCCTTGGCGGCAATATCGGCAGTGTCGCCGACGGCGCCTTCTACCTCGCCCGTGCCGGCCTTCTCGACGGCTTCGCCTGCACCCTGCACTGGCAGAGCCAGCCGGCCTTTCTCGAAGCCTTTCCGCACATCAAGCTGGCGCGCGAGATCTTCGTGATCGATCGCACCCGCATCACCTCCGCCGGCGGCGTCGGCGCCCTCGACATGATGGTCGAGCTCATCGGCCGCCATCACGGCGCAGAGCTTGCCCGCCAGGTGGCCGAATGGTTCGTGCATGACCGCATCAAGGCGACGGCGGATCGCGAGCGCCTGCAATTGCGTTTGCGCACCGGCATCCGCGACGATGTCGTCCTCAAGGCCGTCGCCGAGATGGAAAAGGCCCAGGACAGGCCTGAAGAGATTTCCGCCATCGCCGCCAAGCTCGGTCTGTCGATCGGCCAGCTCGAACGCCTGTTCAAGGTCGAGTTCGGCATCGGCCCCGCCGAATATTATCGTCGCTTCACCCTGGAGAAAGCGCGCGACCTCCTCACCCACTCCAAGCTGCCGGTGCGCGAGGTAGGCCTCGCTTGCGGCTATCAGAGCTTCTCCTCTTTCGTGCGCGCTTATAGAGCCGTGTTCGGCACGACACCCGGCAAGGCACGCAGAGCATAACGGCACATTTCAGCGCGAAGACGGCACATCCGCAGCCGGCTTTGTCGGCCATCCTTTCGGGCCGATCACAATCGCGAAAGGCATCCCACTTCATGAGCATCGTCGTCTTCAACCCGGACAATGTCGATGACGTCGACTTCTCGACCGGCATGCGCCATCCCTCGCTCGACGATCCGGCCAACAATATGTGGCTCTCCGACACCGAGCCCCCCGCGGTCGATGCGCTGGCGCTGCGCCGCGAACGGCTCACCAAGCTCAGGCAATGGATGGCCAATGCCGATTATGGCGCCGTTTTGCTGTTCGATCCCTATAATCAGCGCTATGCCACCGGCACGCGCAACATGTTCGGCTATTTCCTGCGTAATTCGACGCGTTATTTCTTCATCCCGACGGAAGGCCCGATCATCCTCTTCGAATATCCGCAGAGCTATCATGTCTCGCTGCAGCTCGACACCGTCGATGAAGCGCGCCCGAGCAAGCTCGTCTGGTCGTCGGTATCGGGCAAGGACAATGAGACGGCCGGGCCTTTCGCCGACGAGATCGCCGAGCTGATGCAGCTTCATGCGGCGGGCAACAAGAGGATCGGCCTCGACCGCTGCAGCCATCTGCAGGCCGTCGCGCTCCAAAACCGTGGCCTCGATGTGCGCGATTGCCAGGGCGAGATTCTCAGCATTCGCGCCGTCAAGACGCCCCAGGAGATCAAGTGCCTCGAGATCAGCATGACGGGTGCCGAGGCGGCGGTCGCCACGGTGCGCGACGCCATCAAGCCCGGCATCACCGAAAATGAGCTTTTCGCCGTCATGTATCACGAGGTCATCCGCCAGGGCGGCGAGTTCATCGAAACCCGCCTCCTCACCTCTGGCCAGCGGACCAATCCCTGGTTCAACGAAGCGAGCGGCCGGCGCGTCAGGCCCGGCGAATTGGTGGCGCTCGACACCGACACGATCGGCTGCTTCGGCTATTATTCCGATTTCTCCCGCACCTTCCGCTGCGGCCCCGGCAGGCCGACGGCCTATCAGAAGGCGCTCTACCGCATGTCCTATGACCAGGTGCAGCACAATATCGGCATCATCGCGCCCGGCATGAGCTTCCGCGAGATCGCCGAGAAAGCCTGGAAAATCCCCGAGCGTTTCATCGATCAGCGCTACACTTCGGTCATGCATGGCGTCGGCATGCATGGCGAGACGCCGTTCATCGCCCATGCCATGGATTTCGCCACCTATGGACGCGAAGGCACCATCGAGCCCGGCATGGTGGTGAGCGTCGAAAGTTATATTGGTGAAAAAGGCGGTCAGGAGGGCGTGAAACTCGAGGAAGAAGTCCTTATAACGGAGCGCGGACCGAAACTGATTTCCCGCTTTCCCTTCGAGGAAGACCTGCTCGGCAAAGAGATCTGAATGAAGACGACACTATCGTTCGACGGCCAGGCTGCTGCTCTCCTCCTCATCGACTTTCAGGAGGAGCAACGCCACGACCCGCTCTACAAGGTCCCCGGCTTGAGCCAGATTCTCAAGAATGCCGCGCGCCTCCTCGATACGGCGCGGACGTTGAACCACATGGTAGTTCATGCCGCCTATATCCGCGACTTCACCAAGGTCCCGCCGCGGCCATTCGAACCGACCGCGGCAGATGGCAAGCCCACTTTCAGCGATGCGGCCAGCTCGCTGACCGCCATTTGTCATGAGGTGGCGCCACACGACGATGAGCCGGTCATCACCAAGAACGACGCCAGCGCTTTTTCCGAGGGGGATCTCGCGGCGCGCCTGAAAGCCCGTGGCATCACCTGGCTGGTGGTTTCGGGTGTATGGACCGAAGCCTGCGTCGCGGCGACCGTGCGCGACGCGATGGCCCGGGGCCTGCGCGTTCTCCTGGTGAAAGATGCCTGCGGCAGCGCCACATCGGCTATGCACAAGACCGCCGTGCTCAATCTCGCCAACCGGCTCTATGGCGGTGCCGTTGCCGATACCGAGCGCGCCGTGTCGTTGTTGAAGGGCGAGACGGCCGAGGTCTGGGCGCCCGAGCGTCCGGTGCCGCTCCTGTTCAACTTCACCGACGCCGCGCAGCTTTACGCCGACCTGTAACCCTGCACATAAATTGACGAGACCTGAACATTCGTGTTTGGGGTCTGCGCTTAGTCTCCTCCTTAACGACGATAAAATCTGGAGGAGACTGCCATGCGCTCAAGCAAGACTTCGCCTGACCTTTCCGCCCTGATGTCGATTGCCCGTTCCGGCCGCCTGAACCGGCGCGCTTTCATGCAAGGCGCGCTGGCGCTCGGGGTGACGACGCCGCTCGCGACCAGCCTGTGGACCACGGCGGCACGCAGCGCGCCCACGAAGGGCGGACAATTCCGCGTCGGCCTCGATGATGGCAACTCGTCGGACAGCATGGACCCGGCGACCTACAATTCGCGCTTCATGATCACCATGGCGCATACCCATCGCAATTTCCTGACCGAGATCACCCCCACCAACGATGTCGCCGGCGAGCTGGCGGAGTCCTGGGAAACCTCGGCGGATGCCAAGACCTGGGTGCTCAAGCTGCGCAAGGGCGTCGAATTCCACAATGGCAAAACCTTCGACGCCATGGATGCGGCGGCCTCGCTCAACCATCATCGCGGCGAGAAATCGACCTCGGGCGCCAAGTCGCTCCTGGCTTCAGTCGAGAGCATCAAGGCCGAGGACAAGAACACGCTGGTCGTCAAGCTGGCGAGCGGCAATGCCGACCTGCCTTTCATGCTCACCGACTATCATCTGGTAATGTTGCCGGCCGACAAGGAAGGCAAGGTCGATATCAGCAATCTCGCCGGCACCGGCGGCTATGTGGTCAAAGGCTTCGAGCCGGGAGTGCGGGCGGCGCTCGAACGCTTCCCCAATTACTGGAAATCCGACCGGGCTTTCTTCGACGCCGTCGAATATACCGCCATTACCGACGTCAATGCCCGCCAGACCGCGCTCCTCAACAATTCGCTCGATGCCATGATCGAATGCGATTTCAAGACGGTGCACATGCTGGAGCGCGATAAGAGCCTGCGCGTCGATGAGGTGCCGACCGGCACCTATGTGTCGTTGCCAATGCATCAGGACGTGGCGCCCTTCGACAATCCCGATGTCCGCCTCGCCCTCAAATATGCGATCGACCGCGAAGCGACCGTCAAGATGGTGCTCAACGGCCATGGCTCGATCGGCAATGACCAGCCGGTCAGCCCGATCATGCCTTATTACGACGCCTCGATTCCGCAGCGCGCCTATGATCCCGACAAGGCCAAGTTCCACCTGAAGAAGGCCGGACTCTCCAGCCTCAAGCTCGATCTCTCGGCCGCCGATGTCGTCATCACATCCGGCGTCGACATGGCGCTCCTCTTCAGCGAGACGGCGCGCAAGGCCGGCATCGAGGTGAATGTGGTGCGCGAGTCGAGCGACAGCTACTGGTCGAATATCTGGCTGAAGAAGCCCTTCTGCCTGGCGGGCTGGGGCCAGCGTCCGACGCCCGACATCATCTTTACCCTCGGCTATGCGGCCGGCGCCGACTGGAACGACTCGCATTTCAAGGATGACCGCTTCAACGAGCTGCTGCTCACCGCGCGCGCCGAGCTCGACAAGACCAAGCGCACCGGGATGTATGGCGAGATGCAGCGCATCCTGCATGACAAGGGCTCGGTCATCATCCCGTTCTTCCGCAACTGGATCTATGCCAGGCGGGCAAATGTCCAGCATGGCGGCGCGCTCACCTCGAGCTGGCCGCTCGACGGCGCCCGCGGCGCCGAGCGCTGGTGGTTCGAGGCGTGAGCCGGCGGCAATCGCCCCGTCTCGACTGGCGGTATGGCAATGTGCGGAATCTACGGTTCGCCTATGAGAGCGCCTGCCGGGTAAAGCCGGCGGGCGCCGAATGGCGGATGATCGACGCCGCGGGGCGCACGATCCGCGTGCTGGTGCATGAATCGCCGCAGCGAACAGAGCGTGTGATCCTCTATTTTCACGGCGGCGGCTGGATGTTCGGCTCGCCCGCCACCCATGCCGACATCTCAAGTGAACTCGGCAGGGCGACAGGCTCGACCGTGATCTCGGTCGATTACCGCCTGGCGCCCGAGCACAAGGCGCCGGCCGCCATCGCGGATGGCATGGCGGCGCTCAGCTATTGCCGGAACGCCGGCTTCGCCTCCGTCATCCTGGCAGGAGACTCGGCCGGCGGCGCCATTGCGCTCGCGGTGGAACGCGAGGCCGCAAAGCATGGCGAGCGGATTGCGGGCGCGTGCAGCTTCTACGGCGCATTCGGCCATGTCGCGGCGCCCTGCGGCAAAACGGGTGACGGTCTCGACGCTTTGAGTATCAGGCGCTACTGGCGCGCTGCCAATGGCAGCGCCGGCAAGAGTCTCTATTCGATTTCGGCGCTTGCCGACGGACCGGGCTCGCCGGTCCATCTCGTTATTGCCGGTCGCGACCCCTTGCGCGACGACTCGATTGCTTTGGCCCGGGCTTTCAAAGGTCGCTCCGTAAGCGTCGACATGCACCCCTTCGAAGGCCACAGCTTCCTGCAGCATCCTCTGGCGCATCGGGCGAAGCAGACGGCCTATCGCAACATCGCCGGCTGGATCGCCGGGCTGGAGTAACCGCCAATACCTCCCCCCTTTCGACCTCAACGGGCGCATTGTGCATAAATTAGCACACATGGGAGGCACACTTTCCCGTAGGATAGCCTGACCATGTCGAATTTACTCACCGGGCGGCGCCATCCGTCGCGACCTGAATTTCGCGACCTCAGCGGCATTCAATCGGTCGATGCCGCCATTGCCGTGATGCGAACGCTCGCCGCCTCTCGTGGTCCACTGTCGCTGAAGAAATTGAGTGAGCTCTGCTGCATGGACCCAAGCAAGCTCCATCGTTATCTCCACAGCCTCACTAAGACGGGCATGGTGGTGCAGCGACGCACCGGCGAGTATGATCTGGGCCGCCTGTCACTGCAGATCGGCCTCGCCGCCGTTCAGCGCCACGACCTCGTGAATCATGCCGCCGACCATCTTCAGCAACTGGCGCTCGAGACCGATTCGCCGGTTTGCTTGTCGGTATTTAGCCTCGCCGGACCCACTATCATCCGTTGGCATCGCGGCAACGCCCCTATCGTCCCTCTGTTCGCTCTGGGACAGACGCTTCCTCTGGTGACGTCCGCCACCGGCCAAGTGTTTCTGGCCTTTCTGCCGCGGCACGAGACCCAAGCTCTGATCGAGGTGGAGAAGACTCGGGAGCGCAACGCCGATCTTTACGAGACGGATGCGATTGACAGGCTGGTCAGGGAAGTACGTGAACAGGGTTATGCGGTTTGCAGCGGCGGGGTTCTGCCGGATCAGACCGGTATTTCCGCGCCTCTGTTCAATTGGCAGAACGAGGCCAGCGCCGCCGTGACGATCGTGACGCGACTGTCCGCCCATGCTGACGCGCTTGCGAGAAACAAGCAGCACTTGCGGGCCTTCTGTTCGCGCAACTCACTCCAGTCGCTTGAACACTGCGTCCCCGAACCTTAAAGCGTTTTCGGCCAAGCGTGCATGGCGCGCCTGGCCGAAATATCTGAGACCGCCCGAGGGGGCTCTTACATTTTCACTACACGGCAGACCGCGACCATATCGCGCTTATAGCTTGCCGGGTTCTGCAGCACCTTGAAGCAGTTTTTGGTAAATAGCTGCCTGTCGTTTGCCGATAGCTCATTCATGGCAGGACCGCCGGCATCTCCATTGCCACCATTCCCACCACCGCCGCTACCGCCGCCGCCACCACCGCCTGAAGCCAGGCTTCTACCGCAGCCGCCGCCGACGGCCACGCAGAGGCCGAGCAGCCTCTTGTGAGACAGCAGGGTCAATCTGTAATCGATCAAACCCAGCAATTGATGACGGCTGCGACCGCTGCCACAGCCTGAGCCGCCGCCTATGCCGACGCAAAGCTTGGCCAGGTTCTTTTTGGACAGCACGTCGAGCTTGGCTTTGATTCCGCCAATCAGCTCGGATTTAGCGGTGGCATTCAGGACGCCTTTGCGATTAAGAACGCCAACTGTGGCCTTCGTTGTTCCGCCGACAGTGCTCGTAGCGCCACCGACTGTGCCATTGACCGTGCTGCCTGCTCCATGGGCTACACCACCAACGGTGTTGCCCACGCCGCCAACGGCGCCGCCTGCCACGCCACCAACGGCGCCACCGACCCCACCAACCGCGCCACCGACCGTATCACCCAGTGATCCGGCCGAGGCCGATAAGCTCACGCTGCCGAGGGCCAAAATCATGACGGGCAAAATCAGGAAAGAATACCTTCCTGCATTTTGCTCCTGTGCATTTGGCAATAATCCATAGAATTTACGCATGTTGTTAAAACCGTTCCATTAATGCCTGATAAGTAACGCCGCAGGAGAAGGAAGTAAGAAAGAACCTGCCGCTCCGGAAGACAAACAGTCGTCAAATATAAAAGGTTCAATAAACCAGACGGGGAACGCGTTTATTTGTTTAGATGATAATTTAGTTGATTTGTCTGTATATTATCTGCCGTTACTTGGCGGCTCTCAATACCGCCCGACCAGCAGGCCGCCATCGACGACGATCGCCTGGCCGGTGATATAACGCGCCCCCGCCGAGGCGAGGAAGGTGATGACGTCGGCCACGTCTTCCGGCTCGCCCAGGCGGCCCATCGGGATGATCGGCGCCGCAGCCTCGGCCGCTTCCGGTCCGAGCGAATGTTCCTTCGACAGAAGCTGCGCCGTGCGGATATAGCCGGGCGCCACCGCATTCACCCGGATCCCTTCGCCCGCCAGCTCGACCGCGAGGCCGCGCACAAGGCCGATGACGCCGGCCTTGGCGGAGGAATAATGCATATGCTCGTTCCAGCCATAGGCGACGCCCATGATGGACGACACCGCGACGATCGCCCCCGCACGGCGCCGGCGCATGCCAGGCAAGGCCGGCCGCACCACACGGAATACGCCCTTGAGGTCGATATCGAAGGTGAGGTCCCAGCGCGCATCGGTAAGCTCGGCCACCGGCGCCTTATGCGCGATGCCGGCATTGGCGATCATCACGTCGATGGCGCCATGCCGCGCTTCGATATCACCGATCAGCTCATCGGCCGCCTCCGTCGAACGCACATCTAGCTTACGGAACTCCGCCGCGCCTCCCGCCGCCGCGATTTCGCGGACGACCGCTTCGCCTTCCTGTTCCAGAATGTCGGTCACGACGACGAAATCGCCGAGCTTGGCGAAAGCCAGCGCCGTGGCGCGGCCGATGCCGATGCCGGCGCCGGTGATGAGAACGATACGCTTGCTCATAACATCACATCTCCGGAATTGGCGCCGAGCGTCTGGCCGACAAACAGGCTGGCTTCGGGCGAGGCGAGAAAGGCGACGGTGGCGGCGATCTCCTCCGGCTCGCCGAAGCGGCCGAGCGGCAATTGCGCCGCCTTGCGGTCACGCCAATCCTGCGACAGGACGGTGACCAGGGGCGTGTTGACGGGGCCTGGCGCCACCGCATTGACGCGCACGCCGCGGCTCGACACTTCGCGCGCCAGAGCCTTGGTCATGCCGATGACCGCCGCCTTGGCGCCCGAATAATGCACGAGCTCGACGCCGCCGATCTGGCCGAGCTGCGAGGCGATGTTGATGATGACGCCGTCTTCCGCCGCCAGCATCTCCGGCAGCACCGCCCGCATCATCAGAAATGTGCCGCGCACATGCACCGCGAACATGCGGTCGAAATCGGCGGCCTCCAGATGCTCGAAGGCGCATTGATGCACATGGCCGGCATTGTTGACGAGAATGCCGATCGGACCGAAGGCCGCGCGTGCCGCCTCGACGACGCGCGCGACGTCGCTTTCGGATGAAACGTCGCCCGCTTGCGCCCTGGCACGACCACCCGCCGCCGTGATGGCGGCGGCGACATCCGCGGCGCGCCTGCCATCGAGGTCATTGACGATGACGGGACAACCGTCGCGCGCCAGTCTCTGGGCGATCGCCCGTCCAATGCCGGACCCGGCGCCGGTGACAAGTGCTGTTTTCATGATCTCACCAACCAGCAAAGCGGGCGACCGCCGCGTCATCGACGCGCCCCGCCTGCGCGTCCTTGATCGCCTGGTCGAGGATTCCGACCGCAATATCGACCTCGGCGCGGCTGATGGTCAAGGGCGGCGTGATCTCCAGCACATTACCGCCGACATAATGCACGACGGCGCCGAGCTCGAAAGCGCGATAGACGGTGCGCTGTGCCAGTTTGCGGTCGCGTTTGTTGCTGGCGCGATCCGACACCAGCTCGAGGCCGATGGCGAGGCCGTGGCCGCGGACATCGCCGATGACGTCGCTCGCCGCCTGGCATTTGCGCAGCTCAGCCATGAAATGATCGCCCGTTTCCTTGGCGCGCCCCGGCAGATCCTCCTCGATGAGCGTGCGCATCACCTGGCGGCCGACCGCGGTGCAGATCGGATTGCCCGCCATGGTGAGGAGTGCGGAAGCGGCCGGCCCGTCCAGGATCTCGGCCGGCCCCACCGCCGCGCCGAGCGGCAGGCCACCGCCAATGACTTTTCCGAAGGTGACGATTTCCGGCACGATGCCGTCGAGCTGGAAGGCATGCAGGACACCGGGGCGGCCGAGCCCCATTTTCACCTCATCGACGGCCAGTGGGACCTGATGCTTGCGGCACAATTCGTGCAGCGATTTGAGATAGCCCTTGGGCGGCACGACGAGACCGCCATCGGACAGGATCGGCTCCACCATGAGGCAGGCGACGTCGCCCTTGGCGAGCTCGCGCGCGATCTCATCGAGGCTCGCTTTGACGCTCGCCGCGATCGGATCCGGACCGTCGACATGCGGGCGGAAGGGATTGGGATAGGTGGCGAGGAAGAGATCGGGATCGGCCTCGGCGCCGGCTTCGATATGGACGCCCGATACCCGCATCGCGACACCCATGCCGCCATGATAGCCGTGATGGTAGGCGATGATACGCCGCCGTCCGGTCGCCTTGCGGCAGGCGCGCAGCACGACGTCATTGGCGTCGGTGCCGGCATGGCCGAAATAGACGCGGCGATCGCCGCTGCCGGGGGTGAGCGCCAGCAGCTCCTCGGCAAAGCCGACGGAATCGGGATGGACCGCGGAAAGACCGCCGGCGCCCGGCGGCCGGCGCGCGGCGCGGGTCATCGCCTCGATGATCTTCGGATGGCCATGCCCCAGCCCGCAAGCGGTCCAGGTCGCCGAGAGGTCGATCAGCCGGCGTCCGCCATCCTCGATGAGCCAGCAGCCTTCGCCCTCGACCACCGCCAGCGGGAAGAAGCGCAATTTCTCGATGCCGGCGACGGCGACGCGGTCGCGCTCGATCAGGTTGAGATGATTCGACATGGAGTCTCCTCTTTTCTTATTTTTCGCGCCGGCCGAACAGGAGCCAGAAGGCGATGGCGACGATGATCGTGCTGACGATCAGGATGATGACATTGAGCGAATAGATGAGCGGTACATTGGAGGTTTTGGTCGAGGCCTGCTGCCACAGATAGATCGGCAGCGTCTCGACCCGCCCTCTCAGATAGATAGAGCGCGCGATTTCGTTGAAGGAGAGCAGGAAGGCGAACAGGCCGCCGGAGATGATGCCGTCTTTGAGCAACGGGAATTCGATGTCGCGGAAGCGCTGCCAGGCGCTGGCGCCGAGATCGGCGCCCGATTCGAGGAGCCGCGTATCGAAGCGCAAGGCCACCACCAAGACGGCGAGCAATGCGAAGGGGAACGACCAGACGAGATGGCCGGCGAACAGCGACCACATGCCCATCTTGAGGCCGAGCAGCACGCGGAAATAGAGGAAGAGTGCGGTCCCCACCACCACCCCCGGGATCATCAGCGGAAACAGTGCCACCGCCAATATGGCGCCCTTGCCATGGCGGATGCGCGGAATGGCGCGCCCGACCACCGTGGCGCACACCATGCAGGTGAAGGCCACCGCAAGGCCGAGCAGCACGCTGAGCCAAAGCGGCTCGAGCCAGTTGGTGTTGGTGACCAGCGTCCCGTACCATTCGCTGGTGAAGGGACCTGGAATGCCGCTCAGCGGGTCGCCGCTCACCGACATGATCATGAGCCAGAGGATCGGCGCATAGATGGCGATGAGCGCGACGAAACCGGTGAGCGCGCCGAGCTTGGTCCAGACCGGCCATTCCGATATCTTGGGCGTATAGGCGGCATGAACCGTCATGTGGATTGCCTCCTCACGCGGCCACGCAGCACGAGCGCCAGTATCGCGGCCAAGCCCACCATGATCGCCAGCATGAACACCGAAAGCGCGGCGGCCACCGTGTAGTTCAGAACCTGCAAGAGGCTCTTGACCGACGAGGCCAGCACCACCACCTGGCCGCCGCCCAGAAGCTCGGGCACCACCGGATCGCCGATCATCGGAATGAAGGTGAAGATGAAGCCGGCGCCAAGGCCGGGCAGCGCCAGCGGCAGGATCACATGCCGGAAGGTGAAAGCCGGCGATGCGCCGAGATCCTTGCTGGCGGCGAGGAGCTCGTCGCCGATAAGCGTGACGGCCAGATAAAGCGGAAAGACCATGGGCGGGAAATAGGGACCGATCAGCCCGACGATGACGGCGAATTCCGAGAACAGCAGCCAGTCGAGCGGCTGGTCGATGAGGCCGAGGCTCATCAGGGCGCTGTTGATCGGACCGTTGAGGCCGAGCACCGCGCGCCACACGATGGTGCGCGCCGAGAGGCTCAGGAAAAACGGGATGGTGAGCGCCGCGAGCGTGATGACCTTGACCGGCACCGAGCGCGTGCCCTTGGCGAGCCACACCGCGAAGGGCACCGCCAGTGCGAGCTCGATCAAGGTGACGATAGCGGCGATACGCAAAGTCCGGACCGTCACTTCCCAGCGCCCCGAGGACAGCAAGTCGCGATAGGCCTGCAAGGTCGGTTCCCATACGAGCTGGAAATTCTCGAGCTTCAGGAACGACCACAGCACCAGCCCGAGAAGCGGCAGGATGACGATGAGCGTCCAGGCGCCGAGAACGGCCGAGACGCCGAGCGGGCCGACCCCGCTCGGACTGATGAAACGCGTGAAGGGGACGGAGGCCGTGGCCATGAAGGGATCAGGCCTGCTTGAAGCGCTGCCACTCGGATTCGATCGCCTCGACATGCTGGGGCGCCGAATTCTGCCAGTAATGCGGCAGCGTCATCTTCTGCTCAACCTTTTCGATATTGAGCTTGATGGCGCCGAGATCGGCCTCGCTCAGGCCCTTGGCCTTGGCGAAAGCGAGGGCGGCTTGCGGATTGGCGGTTGCATAACCCTGTTGGATCGCCATCTGCGCGCCATAGTGGCCATCGAGGAACCACTCGAGCGCCTTATAGGCGCGGGCCAGCCGCTCGTCCTTCGCCTGTGAGGGCAGATAAGCGCCGATCATCCATTTGGAGTAGCCTTCCTTCATCGACGCATAGCGGACATTCTTGCCGTCGCGCTGCAATTGCTTGATCACCGGCTCCCAGCATTCGGCGATCAGCACCTCCCGATTGCCGAGAAGATCGACCGACTCCTCATAGGAGTGCCACAAAGCGCGGAATTGTCCGGCCTTCTTGCGCTCGATCAGGAAGTCGGCGGTCATTTTCGCCTCTTCCGGCGTCATGTTGGAGGGATCGGTGATCGCCTTGCCTTTGCTGATCAGATAAAGCGCGGCATTGGGCAAGGTGGTCAGCCAGGTATCCTCCAGCGCGATCTTGCCGAGCATCTTCTCGTTCTCGAACACCATGCCCCAGGAGAACGGCTCGGCTTCGCTGATCGCATCGACATGATAGCCGAAGGAGTCGGCATTGAAGACGATCGGCACGCCATATTGGGTGCCGTCGGCGCCTTGCAGCAGCGCGCTCGACTTCACCGACTCCGCGACCGCGCCCCACAGCTTCATCGCCGCCGGGTCGATCTTCTGGAAATGGCCGCTGGCGCCGAGGCGATCCTCGATGCCGCCGTCGAAGATGAAGATGTCGTAGCTGTCGCCCGCCTCATTGGCGACGACTTCCTGGACATAGAGGCCGGGATCGCTGTTGACGCCGACGAAATCCATCTTGAGGCCGGTATCGGCCTCGAAGGCGCTCCAGTCCTGCAAAGCGACGGTGGAAACACCCATGATCTTGACCGTGCCTTCATCGGCGCGCGCCGGTCGCGAGATCAGATAAGGCGTCGCCAGCACCGCTGCTCCCGCCTTGAGAACACTGCGGCGCGAGAAATTCGAAACCTTCATGGACTTCATCTGGACATCTCCTCCTGTTTTCTGATTGAGCCCGATCGCCTTCAGTCGATCGGGATGACCACCGTGTTGGTCGGGCGCCATTCGATCTTGAATTGATCGGAAAGGACGACATGGTCGTCCCACAGCCTGAGCCGCACGTCGCCCAAGGCCGAGGCCGCCACGACATCGAGATATTTGCCTTTGTAGACACGGCTTTTGAGCGTCGCCTCGAAGCGATTGGCATCGCCGCCGAGTGCGCCCTTGTCGCGCACGAGCTTGACCTTTTCCGAACGGAAGGCGACGGCGACCGGATCGCCGATCCGCGGCTGCGCCTTGCCCGTCCACAGGCCGCGCAGAAGCGCGCCATTGACGGTGACCGAGATCATGCCACCATCGATGCCCGTAATCTTGGCCGTGAAGATGTTCTCCATGCCCATGAACTCGGCGGCGAAGCGGTTATTCGGCCGGTCGAACAGATCTTCCGGCCTGCCCTCCTGGACGATCTCACCGTTGCTCATGAGGAGGATGCGGTGGCTCATGGTGAGCGCCTCCTCCTGGCTATGGGTGACATAGACGAAGGTCATGCCGAGCGTCCGGTGAAGCGACAGGAGCTCGATCTGCATTTCGAGCCGGAGCTTCTCGTCGAGCGCGCCGAGCGGTTCGTCGAGCAGCAGGATGGCGGGCTTGAGGACGAGGCTGCGGGCCAGCGCCACACGTTGCCGCTGGCCGCCGCTCAACGCGTGGATGGGACGGCCATACATGTCGTCGAGCTTGACGAGCCGCAGCATCTCCTCCGCCTGGCGCCGCCGCTCGGGCACCGGAACCTTGCGGACATGCAGGCCATATTCGACATTCTGGCCGACGCTCAGATGCGGAAACAGGCCGTAATGCTGGAACACCGTCGACACATTGCGGTGATTGGCCGGCACTTGCGCCATCGGGCGGCCCTCGAGCGTGAAGATGCCCACCGATGTCGGCATTTCGAGCCCGGCGATCATGCGCAGAAGCGTCGACTTGCCGGAGCCGCTCGAGCCGAGCAGCGTCAGGAATTCACCCCGCCCGACCGTGAGCGACACGTCCTTGAGGGCGGTCACGTTGCCATAGCGGTGATGCAGGTGCTCGATCGCAAGGATATCCTCGGAAGCCGGCGCCGGCTTTTCGGAAGTCTCCGTCATGCTGTGATTTCCAAGGGAAATGCTCGCTCTTTTCATCTGGCGTCCAGGTCCTGGGCCCCTCATCTGCCGGGGAGTCAAAAACAAATACATGTTTCATTTTCTGTCTGCAATATGTAAAATGGATTAAATAGTCCATAACGGGAAATTGGACCAAAGAGCCGCGCGTCGCGGCTATAATTTGCAGCGATTCATGCCAAAGGAGTACGTGTGAGCCCCCCAACAGCCCAGACCATCGCGGCGCGGATCCTGCAGCATCAGGAAAGCTTCACGCGTAAGGAACGCACCATTGCCCGCGTGCTGACCACCGGCTATCCGACCGCGGGTCTCGAGACCGTCGCCGAGCTCGGCCGGCGCGCCGAGGCGAGCGGCGCTACCATTCTGCGCTTCATCGGCAAGCTCGGCTTCGCCAGCTATCCCGAATTCCAGGAAGCCTTGCGCGACGAGCTCACCGCCACGCTGGAATCGCCCCTCGCCCGCTACCAGACGCCTGATGCGCGCGTTCAGGAAGGCGATACCCTCGCCCAATATGCCAATTGGGCCGGCCTGCTCCTGCGCCAGGCTTCCGGGATGATCCCGGTCGCCGAATTCGATGCGGTGGTCGAGCTGCTCGAGAACGAGAAAGCCGCCGTCCATCTGATCGGCGGCCGCTTCAGCCGCCCCATCGCCGAGATCTTCGCCTATGGGCTGATGGGCGTGCGCCCGCATGTGCATCTGGTGAGCAGCGAGACGCGCCGGATGGTCAATGACGCGCTCGAGATCCACAAGAAGGATGTCGTGGTGGTCTTCGACTTCCGCCGCTATCAGGACAATGTCATCGAATTCGCCACGATCGCCCATGAGGCTGAAGCGACATTGATCGTCTTCACCGACAAATGGCAGTCGCCGGCGGCCAAGCTCGCCGATCATGTCTTCGCTCTGCCGGTCGCCGGCCCTTCGGTCTATGATTCCGCACTGGCGACCATCATGTGCATCGAGGCGCTGATCTCGCGGCTTGCCGAAGGCCTCGGCAACCGCGCCGAACGCCGCGTGGCGCGCATCGAGGAACTGCACGGGCGGCTCGCCGAATGACGGCGGCGCGACTCGAAGCCGTCCTGCAGAAGATCGCCGCCAACATCGCCGCCCGAAGCGATCGCGGCCAGCCTGCCGACTACATTCCGCAGCTCGCCGCCGCCGATCTCTCCCGCTTCGGCATCGCGGTCGCCACCGCGGATGGCGACCTTGTCGCTTGCGGAGCTGGTGACGCCCCCTTCTCGATCCAGAGCATCTCCAAGGTCTTCACCTTGACACTGGCCCTGGGCCAGATCGGCGACGCGCTGTGGCAGCGCGTCGGCCGCGAGCCCTCCGGCAATCCCTTCAACTCCATCGTCCAACTCGAATATGAGAAAGGACGGCCGCGCAACCCCTTCATCAATGCCGGCGCCATCGCCGTCACCGATGCGATCGTCGCCGGCCATCAGCCCAAGGAAGCCTTGGGTGCCATTTTGCAGTTCATCCGCTTCGTCGCCGATGATGATGCGATCGCCATCGACCATGCCGTGGCCGCATCCGAGAAGGAGACCGGCTTCCGCAATGTGGCGCTCGCCAATTACATGCGGGCTTTCGGCAATCTCGATAACCCGGTCGACTTCACCTTGGGTGTCTATTTCCATCACTGCGCCATTGCGATGAACTGCCGGCAGCTCGCCAAAGCCGGCCGCTATCTGGCGTTCGGCGGCAGACTCTCGCCCGAAGGTCCACAAGTCATCTCGCCGGAACGGGCGCGCCGCATCAATGCGCTGATGCTCACCTGCGGCCATTATGACGGCTCGGGTGAATTCGCCTTCCGCGTCGGCCTGCCGGGCAAGAGCGGGGTCGGCGGCGGCATATTGGCGATCGTACCGGGCAAGGCCGCGATCGCGGCCTGGTCGCCGGGCCTCGACCACAATGGCAATTCCTGGCTCGCCACCGCCGCTCTCGAAGAGCTGAGCCGCGAAATGGGCTGGTCGGTTTTCTAACCCGCGGCGAGCTCCGCCACGACCTGCTCGGTCGTGCGGATGCGGCAATAGCCTTTGAAGGCCGAGAGCGCGGTTTCATGCCGCCCAGCGCTTTCCGTCGCACACGCATCGGCGATGCAGGTCATGTAGAAGCCGCGATCGGCGCCATCGCGGATCGTATGGTCAACGCATTGATCAGTGAGGAAACCGGTCACCAGCACCGTGTCGATACCGATATTGCGCAGGACATAATCGAAAACGGTCGAATTGAAGAGGCTCGACGAGGTCTTCGGCAATACGATCTCATTCGGCAAGGGCGCCACGTCGATCGGGATCTGCGCCTCCCATGAGCCTTTGGGAAAATTGAAGCCGCTGAGCTTGTAATCGAGGCTTCTGTCGCGCCCATCCAGGGTGAGGCTTTCGATCACCGTGAAGATCACGTCCGCCTGCGCGCGCCGGCACGCCGCGAGAAGCCGCATGATATTGGGGATCGTCTCGCGCGTCGCCCGCTCATGGAAATAAGGACGCTTGGCGGGCTCCTTGTCGCTATAGGTGCCGTTCTGGACGTCGATCACCAGGAGCGCCGTCGATTTCGGTGCGATGGGATTGAGCCGTGTGAGAGTCATGAGATCACCCGCTCCGCGCCAACGCCGCTTCGACATCCCCGAAAGCGGCTTCGAACATGAAAGCGAGCTTGCGCTGGCCGGCACAGGTGGCGATCAGGTCCTGGCAGATCTCGATCTCGATATAGGGAATGCCGCCTTCGACGGCGTGCGCCGGGATCGTATGATCGCCGGCGAAGTCGATCTCATAGGGCACGTTATACCCGACGCGAAACTCATCGAAAGCCCTCAGGCGATGGATCAGCCGGCTGGCGATCTCGGTCTCTTCGCCATGGATCACGCCGATATCGCAATCCCGCGTCCGGCCACCATAGACACGGGTGAAGCTGTGCATCGCGCACAGGATCGGCGGCATTCCCAACAGGCTTGTCCGCTCAGCGATCAGCTGCGCCAGCGCCGTTTGATAGGGCGAGAAGATCTCAGCGACGCGCTGCCGATGCTCCTCCTCGGAAATATCCGCATTGCCGGGAACGATGCGGCCGTCGCTGACCTTGGGCATCGATGTAACAGTGCCCGGCCTGCGGTTGCAATCGATCACCAGGCGCGAATAGGCCTGGCCGATCAGGGGCGCATCGAGTCGGTGCGCCAGCCAATGGCTGGTGCTGAATATGCCGATATCGATGGCGATATGATCCTCACGGTCGGCTTCGCCGAGCCCCAGCGTGCCGAGCCTGGCGGGAATGGCATTGCCGGCATGGTCGCAGGCGAGGAGAAAGGGCGAGCGGCCGCCCTCGCGGCCCAACATCACCGGATCGGGATCGCCGCCGCCCAGAAGCTCAGTAGACTTCAGCATAACGCTTGATCAGCTCGGCGAGGTCGAGGTCCTTCACGAGCTTGAGCTCGCTGCGCTTATGCGTGAGATAGGCTTCGAGAAGCTCATCGCCCATCCAGATCCTGAAACGCCCGTCGGCTTCGAGCTCATCCAGCGCCTGGGCGAGCGAGGAAGGCAGACGGCGCAGGCCGCGCTTCTTCTTTTCCGCATCTGACAGAAGTCCTGGATCGCCCTGTGTCGTCTCCGGCAACGGCCGCCGGTCGCGAATGCCCTGCAGGCCGGCCCAGACTAAGGCGCCGAGCGTCAGATAGGGATTGGCCGCAGCATCGGCGGCGCGATATTCGAGATTGAAGCACTTATAGGGATCGGTGCCGGGCAGCTTCGACAGCGGGCTGATGCGGATGCCCGCCTCGCGGTCCTTGTCGGCGAGATTATTGTAGCTGGCGCTCCAGCGATTGGGCTTGAGCCTTTCATAGGAGGCGGCCGACGGTGCGGTGAGCGCCACCATCGCCGGCATCATTGCCAGAATGCCGGCGGCGAAATGCGCCGCCGTTTCGCCGACTTGACAGGGCCTGCCGGGATCGAAGGTCAGAGGCTTGCCGGCGGCATCCTCGAGACTGAAATGCACATGCACGCCATTGCCGACCGCGCCTTCGCCCATCACCGGCGAGAACGTCGCCTTGTGACCGAGGGCGCGCGCCACGCTACGCGTGATCTCGCGCAACCGCACCGCGTCGTCGGCGGATTTGAGTCCGACCTGCGGCTTGCAGGTGACCTCGAATTGCTGCGGCCCATATTCGGGCATGAACATTTCCGGTCCGACGCCGTTTTCATCGAGCGCCTGCATCAACAGCTGGCCAAAGGCGCCTTGCAGGCGCATCGAATCGAGCGAATAGGCGTCGCCCAGGCGCGGCTGTGACCCCGAATAGTGGAATTCATGCTCGAAGGCCGATTTCACCCTGAGCCCGGTCTCTGCTTCGAGTGTCTTCAGCCCCTTGTTGAGCCAGTTTCTCGGGCAGCAGGCCCAGGGCATACCGTCGAGCTCGAGGAGGTCGGACAGAAGGAAACGCTCGCGCGGCCGCTCATTGCCGTGATCGACAGTCGTTTCGGTTTCGGCGACCGGCATCATGAGAAGCTCGCCACGCGGCCCCCACGGGCTGTCGACGATCTGGCCGAAAGCGGTGATCATCAGATTAGTGGGCGCAAGGCCGACGCCGCTGCGCAGCCTGCTTTCGAGATCGACGCTGCGAAAACCCTTGCCCTTCACCTGCCCCGCATAATCGCAGATGCAGGCCATCACGATATCGTCCGGTTTCATGACTGCCTTCTTCCCACAACCGATGGGCAGCGTCTATCAGAAATGGAACGATAAGTTCAAGATGCAAAATATACGAAACTTATGGAATAGATAGTCCATCCAAGGAAATCTCATCCGCCGGCGAAAAAAACTAAATTGTCATCGGTCGGGGGCAATACCGATATCCAGTGGTCGCGATCTGCTTCTACTCCCCGGAGGTCCCGTGCCCCAGTCCCACCAGTTGCGTCTCGGCGCCTTCATGCGCCCCGTCAGCATCCATACCAGCGCCTGGCGTTATCCCGGCGCCTGGCCGGATGCCAATTTCAACTTCGCCCATCTGAAGCGCCTCATCCAGACCTTGGAGCGTGGCAAGTTCGACGCCTTCTTCATGGCCGACCATCTCGCCGTCATGAACATGCCGATGCCGGCGCTGAAGCGCAGCGCCACCGTCACCTCCTTCGATCCGCTCACCTTGCTGCCGGCGCTGGCGGCCGTGACCGAGCATATCGGCCTCATCGCCACCGCGTCGACCACCTATAACGAGCCCTATCATGTCGCCCGCAAATTCGCTTCCCTCGATCATATCAGCAACGGGCGCGCCGGCTGGAACCTCGTCACCTCCGCCAATCCGCATGAGGCGCTGAATTTCAGCCTCGATGAGCATGTCGAGCATGGCGAGCGCTACAAGCGGGCGCGCGAATTCTTCGATGTCGTCACCGGCCTGTGGGACAGCTGGGCCGACGACGCCTTCATTCGTGATGTCGAAAGCGGTCGTTATTTCGATCCGGCAAAGTTGCATGTGCTCGATCACAAGGGTGAGCATTTCAAGGTGCGCGGGCCCCTCAATATCGCACGCCCCGTCCAGGGCTGGCCGGTGATCGTCCAGGCCGGCGCTTCGGAGGCCGGCCGGCAGATCGCCGCCGAAACCGCGGAGGCGGTTTTTACCGGCGTCAATAATCTTCCCGACGGGCAGCGTTTCTATGCCGATGTGAAGGGCCGCATGCGTGCCCTGGGCCGTGATCCCGATCATCTCAAGATCCTGCCCGGCGCCTTCGTCGTAGTCGGCGACACGGTGGCAGAAGCCAAGGCGAAGAAGAAACATCTCGACAGCCTGGTCCATCCCGACAGCGGCATCGCCTCGCTCTCCGTCCGCCTCGGCACCGATGTGTCGGGCTTCGATCTCGACGGCCCCTTGCCGGAGATTCCGGAAAGCAATGCCAGCAAAAGCGGGCGCGAGCGGCTGATCGAGCTGGCGAAGACCGAAAAGATGACGGTGCGCGAGCTCGCCCAATATGTCGGCGGCGCCTTCGGCAGCCTCGAAATGATCGGCACGCCTGAGACAATTGCCGATCAGATGGAGGAATGGCTGCACACGGAAGGCGCCGACGGCTTCAATGTGATGTTCCCTTATCTGCCGGAGGGGCTCGATGACTTCGTCGAACGGGTGGTGCCGGAATTGCAGCGGCGCGGCCTGTTCCGGCGTGACTATGAAGGCCGGACTTTGCGCGAGAATCTGGGTCTGCCGCGACCCGCCAACCGCTTTTTCACCTAAATCAATCCTGCTCTGCCGAACCGCCCGTAGCGCCCGTTTCGCGTTTGCAGTATCAGATAGTGGGAACTGATACTCGCCAGTCGATTCGACACTTGGCGTCAAGGAAAGACAATGAGCAGCCTGCAGCTGGGCACTCTCGAAAAGGCCTATAAGATCCTCGATCTCTATAATGAGCATGCCGAGAGCTTCACCTTCTCGGAGATCGTGGAAAAGACCGGCCTCGAGAAAGGCTCGGTCCAGCGCCTTCTCTACACGCTGCAGAATCTAGGGCTTTTGCGCCGCCATCAGCGCTACAAGCGCTACAGCCTGTCGCCGCGTTTCATCTCCTATGCCGTCTCGCATCTGCAGACCGATCCCCTGCTCATCCAGGCCACCAAATATCTGGAGCCGCTGGCCCGCCAGACGACCGAGTCGGTCGGCCTCGGCATCATGGACGGCATCCATGTCTTCTACATCAACCGCATCCCCAATCTCGTCTCGCATGATTTCGCGCTGCTCCCGGTGCGCCGCTATGCCTATTGCACCGCCGCCGGCCGGGCGATCATGTCGCGTCTGTCCGAGCGCGACATCGACAACATTTTGGAGCACTCGCCGATGCGGCGCTTCACCTCGCGCACCGTCATCGACAAGACTGAGCTGCGCCGCCTTCTGGCGCAAGCGCGCGAGGAAGGGGTCGCCTGGCAGGATGGCGAGATCTTCGACATGGAAATGGGCGTCGCCGCTCCCGTGATGGGCGATGGCGACATGCCGGTCGGCGCGGTGACGATCTCGATCGAAAAGAGCCGCTACTCGCTCGAAGCGGCGCGCGAGCGTTTCACCGACCTGGTGCGCGCCGCCGCCCAGGACATGTCGAGCCCCTCCCTTTCGGCCAGCCGCTTTCCGCCTTCCTGGGGCGGTTAGCTGGTTTTCAGACCGTGGAAGGCGCCATCGAAATAGACGAGCGGCGGGCGATGCGGGGTGAGATCGACGGCGGTCGCGACACCAATCACCAGCATATGTGAGAAGACCGGAATGAGCTTCGCGACAGTGCAATCGATATGCCCGATTGCGCCGGCGAGCCGTTGCGGATTCTCGCCCGCATGCGTCCAGTCGACCTGGCTTGCCCGTGGCGCAGGACCGCAGCGGCCGGCAAAGACATTGGCTTCATGCGCCTGATCTTCGCCGAGAAGGTGAACCGTAAAACTCCTGACGGCGACGATCGCCTTCAGCACCGGTGATTGCTGACGGATCGACACGAGCAGCGATGGCGGCTCGAGCGACAGGGACGTCACCGAGGTCGCCGTCAGGCCCAGTATGTCGTCGCCCTGCCGCACCGTGACGGCCGAGGTGCCGGCGGCCAGGCGCCGCATCGCCGAGCGGAACGGCTCGGCCATGGCCGGCGCGTCCATATCGCTGTCGCCACGCAGCCATGGCCCCTCCTCCAGGATCTCGCCGATCGGCGGCGTGAAGGCGTTCACCTCAAGCGACCTCGCGCCGCTTGGTGTCCTCGGCGATCGCTTTCGCGACGATCGGCATGACGTCTGACCCGAAGCGCTCCATCGAACGCAGCACGGCCTTGGGCTCAACACCCGCCGGCATCATGAAGCAGCTCAGATCGGTGATCGCATTAGCGCGGATCTCGGCGATCAGCCGCTCGGCGACAGTTTCGGCATCCCCGATCGGCACCGAGGCGATGATCGTCTCGAGGCTGGGCTCGCCCGCCACCGGCTCATCCGTGATGATATGACCGTCGAGATGCTGGGCGCCTACCCGCATATGGCCGGCGCAGCGCCCGGCATAACGGATTCCTTCCGCCACTTTCCGCAACTCGTTGCGGTCGTCGCTGACAAAGACATAACGCTGCGCCGCGAAACGCCGTCCGGCGAGGGAGAAGCCGGCCTCCTGATATTTCTGGCGGACGAAATCATGCATGCCGGCGAGCGCTTTTGAATCGCCCCAACCCACGGTGATGAACGGCACCGCATCGGTGGCGACGGCACGCGCGATGATCTCCGGCGACCAGGAGACGAAATAGGTCTCCATGCGGCGCCGGTTGTAGAGCTCGATCGCCTGCGGCACATCCGGTATCTGGTAGAAGCGGCCGCTATGTTTGAAGCGGTTCTGGTGGATCGCCTGATCGACGATCGCCCAGATCTCGAGCAGCCTGTCCTGGCGCTCGGCAAGGTCGGCGCCAAAGGCCTCGAATTCAAAGCGCTGATAGCCGGAGCCCAGGCCCAGCACCACCCGCCCTTCGCTCAACTGGTCGAGAAGGGCGATCTCCTCGGACAATCGGATCGGATTATAGAGCGGCGCCACGATGACCGCTGGCCCGAGCCGGATGCGCCGCGTCTCGCGCGCCACTGCCGCCGCCATCATCAAGGGCGACGGGCACAGGCTGTAATTGGAAAAATGATGCTCGGCGAACCAGGCGGTATCGAAGCCGAGATCATCGGCGAGCCGCACGCAGTCGATCGTGCCCTGATAGACATCGCGCTGGCTCAAGCCGAACTGGTTCATGAGATTGAAAAGACCGAAGCGCATGACCGCCTCCTTCTGCTTTGACGATTGAGATCAGATGCCGACGATCACTTCGCCGCCATTGGGG
Organism: Rhizobiales bacterium Y(2018); assembly: GCA_005502925.1. Taxonomy (GTDB): domain Bacteria; phylum Pseudomonadota; class Alphaproteobacteria; order Rhizobiales; family Aestuariivirgaceae; genus Taklimakanibacter. The sequence continues at coordinate 107,631 of SCPD01000015.1, forward strand.
CTGATGACCTGGCCGGTGATGAAGTCGGATTGCGATGAGGCGAGAAAGGCCACGGTGTAGGAAAGCTCGCGCGCCTCGGCATAACGCCCGAGCGGCACGCGGGCGACCTTCTGCGCCATCTTCTTTTCGATATCGGGCTGCGCCAGCACCATCTCGGTGATGACGCCGCCGGGCGCCACCGCATTCACATGGATGTTCCAAGGCGCCAGCTCCTTGGCCCAGGCCTTGGTCAGGCCGAGCAGCGCCGCCTTGGCGGCACAATAGGGCGACGCATAATGATGGCCGACCATGCCCCAGATCGACGAGATGTTGATGATCTTACCGCTGCGCTGCAGCTTCATTGCCGGGATCACCGCCTTGGCGGCGAAGAAGGAGCCGCGGACATGGACCGCGAACATGCGGTCGAAATGTTCCTCGCTCGTCTCCTCGATGATCGGCTCGCCGCCGATGCCGGCATTGTTGACGAGAATGTCGACACGGCCATGTTTCGCCAGCACCTTGTCGAGTGTCGCGGTCAGCGCCGCCACATCGGCGACGTCGCAGGCGACCGCATCGGCCACGCCACCCTTCTTCCGCACCAGCGCCGCCGTCGCCTCGGCGCGGGCGCTATCGATGTCCTGCGCGATGATGATCGCGCCACGCTCGGCCATCAATTCGGCATGCGCCTTGCCCATGCCGGCGCCGGCGCCCGTAATGACCGCCACCTTGCCTTTGAGATCACTCATCTTGTCGTCCTCCTGCGCGCTTGCATCGGCGCGCGTTTTCCCGTTCGCTCCCCGTGCAGGAAGCGGCTTGCAGTTGCTTTCAGTGAATGCGGTGTCGCGTTAGCGCTTAGAATCCAACGATTGTCTTGCCTCCATTCGGGCTCAGCACCTGGCCGGTGATGAAGGCGGCTTCATCGCTCGCCAGAAAGGCCATGGTCTCCGAGATTTCTTCCGGTTGCGCCCAACGGCCGAGCGGCACTTGGCTTTCTTCGTGTCGAACGCCCTCCTCGCCCAGATTTTCGAGCACCATGCGGCTCCACACGCCGCCGGGTGCGATGGCGTTGACCGTGATGCCGAACGGCGCCAGCTCCTTGGCCCAGGCTTTGGTCAGGCCGAGAACGGCGCCTTTGGCGGCGATGTAATCCGACGCCATGACATGCCCGGCCTGCGCCCAGCGCGACGACACATTGATGATGCGTCCCCAGCCTTTGGCTTTCATGGCCGGCACCGCCGCTTTGGCGCAGAAGAACGAGCCTTTGACATGCACGCCGATCATCCGATCGAAGGCCGCCTGGTCGATATCCTCGATGACGCGGTCGCGGCCGATGCCGGCATTGTTGACGACGATGTCGAGGCTGCCGAAGCGCTCGAGAACCTGGGCCGCCATGTCGTCGATCGCCGTCACATCCGAAATATCGAAAACGAAGGCGGCGCATGCCCCGCCCTCCGCTTCGACGAGCGCCTGCGTCTCGGCGAGGCCTTTGGTGTCGATGTCCTGGATGACGACGGCTGCGCCGAGGCGGGCCAGCTTCACCGCATGGCTGCGTCCCATGCCGGAGGCGGCCCCGGTGACCAGCGCCACTTTTCCGTCGAACCCGTTCATGTCTCTGGCCTCCCTTCAATCAACAGCCCGTCGCGCCGCGCCCAGCCGACCTTGGTGCGCTGGCCAGGCTGCATCAGGACGAGATCGGGCCGCGTGGAAAACCGTGCGTTGACAACATGACCCGATCCATCGAGCCGCAGCCGGTAGCGCACGCTGCCATTGGCATAGACCGCCTCTTCCACCTGGGCCGCGAAGACATTGTCGGTCTGCTCGGCATCAGGCCCGACCACGATACATTCGGGCCGGATGCACAAGGCTTCGCCGACGCCTGTGCTGGCGACTGCTTCGACATTGCCGCCGCCGGCGAGTTCGGCCACCGCGAAACCTCCGGCGAGCGGTGATGTCTTGGTGACCGGCAGGATGCTTGCTTCGCCGAGGAACCCCGCCACGAACACATTTTGCGGACGTTCGTAGAGCTCACGCGGCGAGCCGATCTGCTCGAGCCGGCCATTGCGCATGATGGCGAGGCGGTCCGCCATGGCGGCTGCCTCCTGCTGGTCATGCGTGACATAGATGACGGTGACGCCGAGCGCCTTCTGGAACTTCTTGATCTCTTCCTGCATTTCCTCGCGCAGATTCTTGTCGAGGGCGCCGAGCGGCTCGTCCATGAGGAGAAGCAGCGGGTCATAGACGGCGGCCCTGGCCAGCGCGACGCGCTGCTGCTGCCCGCCCGACAGTTCCGACGGACGGCGGTCGCCCAGCCCTTCGAGCCGCACCATCGCCAGAGCGCGCGCGACACGCTCCGCCTTTTCAGCCTTGGCCACGCCCCGCATGCGCAACGGAAAGCCGATATTCTCCGCCACCGTCATATGCGGGAACAGCGCATAGTTCTGGAACACCATGCCGAAATTGCGCGAATAAGGCGGCACCGCGACAATATCGGCACCATCGATGCGGATCATGCCGGCCGAGGGCACGATGAAACCGGCGGTGATGCCGAGCAAGGTCGACTTGCCGGATCCGCTCGGCCCGATGATAGCGAAGAATTCACCGGCCTCGATCCGCAGCGAGGTCGGGCGCAGCGCCGTCACCGGCCCATAGGTCTTGGTGACGCCGCCAAACTCGACCAGCGCACCCCGCTTCTCGGCGATGACCTTGTGATCTGGCGTGAGATCGGCATGAACATTCATGAGGCGGCCCCGCTCGGTTTCCTGGCGCCGGTTCGGGCATAGACGGCCGCGATCGCCAGCATCGACAAAGTGATGACGAGCAGCACCACGGTCGCCGCCGCGATCACCGGTGTCATCTGGTAGTTGAGATGCTCCCAGAGCAGGCGCGGCACGGTGCGTGTCGCCGGATTGGTGAGGAAGATGGCAAGGATCAGCTCGTCGAAGGAGAACGCAAAGGCGAAGATGAAGCCGACGATCACGCCGGGTTTGATCATCGGCAGCGTCACGAAGCGGAACGTGTTCCAGCGATTGGCGCCGAGCGTCATGGCGGCGAGCTCATAGGTCGGCGCGTAGCTTTTGAGCGCCGCCGCCACTGTGATGAAGACAAGCGGCATGGCGAGCACCGTGTGGCCGAGCAGGATGCCGGCATAGGAGCCGATGATGCCGAGTTTGACCATGATCGGAAACAGCCCGATCGCCAGCACGATCTGCGGCAGGATCAACGGCGCGATCATCAGCGCCGACAGAAGTCGCCGGCCGGGCAAGTGGCCACGCACCAGCGCCAGCGCCGCCAGCGTGCCGAAGACCGTGGCGAACAGCGCCGCCGGCAGGCCGATCTTGACGCTGTTGAGGATGGCGATGCGGTAATCGAGGCTCTGCGCGAAGGCGTCATACCATTGCAGCGAGAAGCCGGGCGGCGGGAAGCTCAGAAAGGTCTCGCTGCTGAAGGACAAGGGCACGATGACGAGCGTCGGCAGGACCAGATAGATCAGCACCAGCACCGCGAAGGCCAGAATGCCATAAGAGAGGATACGCCACAGGCGGGGATCGGTCATGATACCTCTCCGACCGTCTTGCCGCCGCGGGCGAAACGCATGGCCCGCTCATAGAGAAGGAACAGCAGGCAGGTCACGACGAGAAGCACCGTGGCCAGCGCCGACGCCATCGGCCAGTCGAGGAGCCGAGATGCCTGCTGCTCGATGAGCACCGCGACCATCGTTTTCTGCCCGCCGAGCAAGGCCGGCGTGATGTAGAAGCCGAGCGAGGAGATGAAGACGAGGATCGAGCCGGCGCTGACGCCGGGCAGCGACAGCGGCAGATAGACCGACAGGAACTGGCGCAGCGGATTGGCACCCAGCACCGCCGCGGCGCGCAGCAGATTGCCGTCGATGCCGCGCATCGTGTTGAGCAGCGGGATGACCATGAAGGGCAGCATGATATGGATCATCGCGATCTGCATGCCGACGCCGTTGCTCATCAGCTTGAGGGGCCGCTCGATCCAGCCCCAATCGAGCATCATCTCGTTGAGAACGCCGCGCCTTTGCAGGATGACGATCCAGGCATAGGTGCGGATGACGGTGCTGGTCCAAAACGGAATGAGGATCAGCGCGAGGCTCAAGTGAAGAAGATTGCCTTTGGCCCGACTCACCACGAAGGCAACCGGATAGCTCAGCACGAGCGTGCATAGGGTGACCGTCGCCGCCGTCTGGAATGTATAGAGCAGAACCTGAAGCGTGCTCGACTGGGTGAATATCCGCTCATATTGAGTGAGCGGATGGCCGGGGCCTGCGAAACTCTGCAGCACCACATCGGCCAGCGGGATGACGAAGAAGGCGACGAGCAGAAGCAGCGGCGGCAAAAGCAGCAGCGCGTGGCCGCGCTCGGGCGACCAGGGACGATGCCGGGCGGCAGATGGCGACAGTTTTTCCAGACGCCGCTCCGGCATCGCGAGGCTCATCGCGCCTGCCCTCCCGCTTCATTCCCCCTTCTCCCGCTTGCGGGAGAAGGTGCCCGATAGGGCGGATGAGGGTGCTGGCTCAGCTCGCGGTGGTTCTTCAGGAAAGACAAGATGGCTCGATACTTCTCAGATTTACGACGCCGCAGAGACGGAGAGAACACCCTCATCCGGCCTTCGGCCACCTTCTCCCGCAAGCGGGAGAAGGGGAAGTGTTGGAGACGCGCAGCTCGTTCGATCAACGGCATCTAATGCTCTTCAGCCGACGAGCCACTTGTTGAAGCGCTCGAAGATCTCCGGGCCTTTCTCGGCCCAGTAATCAAAGTCCTGGAACACCGCCGTCTTGCCGTTCTGCGGCGAGTTGGGCAGTAATTCAAGGGTTTTGGCGTCGAGAAGCTCGAAGCTCTTGGTGTTCACCGGTCCATAAGGAATGGCTTTCGAGAAGGTCGCCTGATTGGTGGCGTCGACCATATTGGCGAGGAACTCCATCGCCTCCTTCTTGTTCTTCGCCCCCTTGGGGATCACCATCGAGTCGCACACATAAAGCGCATTGTCGAACGTGTAGTCGACCGGCGCGCCGTCGTTCTTCGCCTTGAAGACACGTCCGTTCCACACGGTGCCGACATCGACCTCGCCGCCGATCACGAGCTGCGCCGATTGCGCGCCCGACGTCCACCAGGTGAGATCGGCCTTGAGCCGGTCGAGCGACTTGAAAGCGAGATCGAGATCGATCGGATAGAGCTTGTCGCGCGCCTGGCCGCCGCCCATCGCCGCCACTTCGAGCGTCTGGGGGGCGAGCTTCCACAGGCTGCGCTGGCCTTCCTTGGTTGCAGGGTCGAAGAACTCGGCCCAATTCTTCGGCCGTGTCTCGGCGGTGAAGGTCTTGGTGTTCCACGCCATGATATAGGCGGCAACATCGACCAGCACATAATGCTCCTTGGCCGCCGCCGGCAGCAGCGTCGACTTGTCGAAGACGCTGTAATCGATAGGCTCCAGCAGGCCGAGGCGCGCCAGCGCCGCCGCTTCGGTGGCATCGATATTCAGTATGTCGACATCGACGGCGTTGTTCTCGACCATCGCCTTGACGCGCGCCGTATCCATATAGGGCGCGCCCAGGATCTGGATGCCGGTCTTCTTCTGGAATGTATCGAAATAGGCGACCTTGAAGGCCTCTTCGAGCGCACCGCCCGAATTCGGCACCGTCATCGTCGCGGGCTTGGCCTTGGCGATATAGGGAAAGCCGGTCAGGGCCACACTTGTTGCCGCCATTCCTTTGAGGATCTGGCGGCGGTCGAATGTTGAACGCTTGGACGATGGCTGTTTGGTGATCATTGTTTCTCTCCCAGACTCATTATGTCGTTCTTGCGTACAGCACGGCGGTCTCAGATCGTTGGGCGGCCCTCCTCTCTTCTTTCTTTCGGGTTCAGTCCATGACGATGCCGCCGCCGGCGATGACGGTTTCACCCGTCATGTAGCGGTTGCGTTCGCTGGCGAGGAAATAGACGACCTCTGCGATGTCGCTCGGATCCGCCACCCGGCCGAGCGGCGTCGATTTGGCGAGATCCTCATAGATGCCCAAGGCCCGCAGATTGGGCGTGTCGATCGGACCGGGCGACACGGCATTGACCAATATGCCGTCGGGCGCCAGTTCCTGGGCGAAGGATTTGGTCAGGCTGATCACGCCCGCTTTGGCGGCCGCGTAATGAGCGTTCTTGGCATAGGGGATATAGGCGTCGATCGAGGCGATCGACACGATGCGGCCGGCCTTGCGCGGCTTCATGTGATTGGCGGCGGCCACCGACATATGGAACATGGCGCGCAGATTGACGTCGAATGTGTAGTCCCAGGCCTCATCGTCGATGTCGAGCATGGGCTTGCGCGGATAGACGCCGGCATTGTTGATCAGGATGTCGGCGTGGCCGAGCGCCGAGGCGGCGAGGCTGAAGGCGACATGGGCCTTGTCGCGCCGGCGTATGTCGCCCGCAACGCCGACCGCTTTCGTGGGGCCGCCCAGGCGTTCGACGGCGCTCGCGAGCCCGTCCTTGTCGATGTCGATGATCGCCACCTTGGCGCCACGCTCCGTGAAGAGACTGGACAAGGCGAAACCCAGGCCCCGTACCCCGCCGGTGATCACGACATGCCGGCCGGCCATTTCCGCTGATCCCATTCGTCCCCTCCAAGGGCTGAGCGACCCTCGTTGTGATCGCTTTCCAATTTCAATTATTATTATGCGATAAAACTTGTTTGACAAGCAGGAATCGAAGCGGCGGCGAAAATCCGCCGCAGCTTGTTGAAAACAAAGAGAATTAGATCAGGAATTGAGGCTGATCAGAGCGTCATGCGGGATATCGACAGCGACTTCGGTGCCGGGCGCAATGAAGGCTTCGCCGGCCTTGAAGGGCGCATCGATCTGCACCTCACCGCCCGGGCGCGCGATCGCATAACGCACGATCGAGCCCAAGAATTCGCGATGCTGGACGGTGCCGGACAGGCGCAAGTGACCGCCGGGCGCCGGCGCCGCGGCGGATGGGCTGAGCTTGCCGTCGGCCGGCCGGAAGGCAAGTTTGGCGCCGGCCAGGCCTGCCGGCGCACCGGCGCCAAGGCTGTCCCGCGCCAGAATATTGGCTGAGCCCAGGAAGCCCGCGACGAAGCTGGTGGCGGGCGCGGTGAAGAGATCGACCGGCGAGCCCGTCTGCAGGAGCTTGCCTTCATTGAGGATGGCGATGCGGTCGCAGATGGCGCTCGCCTCTTCCTGGTCATGGGTGACGAAGATGGTGGTGAGACCGAGCTCCTGCTGCAATTCGCGCAGCCACCGCCGAAGCTCGGTGCGCACCGTCACATCGAGCGCGCCGAAAGGTTCATCGAGCAGCAGCACGCGCGGCCGGATTACCAAAGCACGGGCGAGCGCCACGCGCTGTCGCTGGCCGCCCGACAACTGCGCCGGAAACCGTTCGCCGAGATTGGTGAGACGGACGAGCTTCAGGATCTCGCTGACGCGCTGGCGGACCTGCTCTTCGGAAGGCCGCGTCTCGCGCGCCATCACGCGCAGGCCAAAGGCGACATTCTCGAAGACGGAAAGATGCGGGAACAACGCATAATGCTGGAACACGAAGCCGATCTGCCGATAGCGCGGCGCCACATCGGTCGCATCCTCGCCGTCGAACAGCACCCTGCCCTGATCCGGCGTCTCGAGCCCGGCGATGATGCGGAGCAGCGTCGTCTTGCCGGAACCCGAGGGGCCCAGCAGCGCAACGAGTTCGCCCTTGGGGATGTCGAGGCTCACACTGTCGAGCGCCTGATACTGGCCGAAGCGCTTGCTTACGCTGTCGATATGCAAGGTCATGGGATCAGGTTCCTTCCGCATGGCGGCGCACACCGCGGCGCTCGAGCAGGAATTTGGCGATAAGGGTGAAGACGGCGATCAGCATCAGCACCGAGGCCGCGGCGAAGGCGCCGACCGAATTATGGTCCTGATAGAGCAGCTCGACATGCAGCGGCAGCGTGTTGGTTTCGCCGCGCACATTGCCGGAGACGATCGACACCGCGCCGAACTCGCCGAAGACGCGGGCGTTGCACAGGATGATGCCGTAGAGCAGCGCCCAGCGCATGCCGGGCAGGCTGATGCGCCAGAAGGTCTGGAAGCCCGAGGCGCCGAGCGAGATGCCCGCCTCCTCGCGCTCGCGGCCTTGCGCCTCGAGGAGCGGAATGAGCTCGCGCGCCACGAAAGGCGCCGTCACGAACAGGCTCGCCAGCACGATGCCCGGCAGCGCGAACATGATCTTGATGTCATTCGCCTGCAGCCACGGCCCGAACAGGCCTTGCGCGCCAAAGACGAAGAGATAAGCGACACCCGCCACGATCGGCGAGATCGAATAGGGCAGCTCGATGATGGCGGTGAGGAACCGGCGGCCGGGAAAGTCGAATTTGGCGATGGCCCAGGCGGCGGCAATGCCGAACAGCGTGTTGATCGGCACCGCGATGAGCGCAGTGATCACCGAAAGCTTCACCGCATGCAGCGTATCTTCCGTCAGCAGGCTTTCGAAATAGCGTCCCGCCCCACCGGCGAAGGCATAGCTCAGGATCGCCAGCAAAGGTGCCGCGATAAGGAATATGGCGATGATCGCCACGGCGCCGATGAGGAGCCGGCGGACGAGCTTCTGGTCGCCTACACGTTTCGTCGCCATCATCTCAGCTCCGCGTCAGATGCCGGCCATACCAGGACTGCGCCAGGCTGGTCAGGATGAGGATGGCGAGCGAGGCGAACAGCATCACCGTGGCGATCGCCGCCGCGCCCGGATAGTCGAACTCCTCGACGCGGATGAAGGCGAGCAGCGAGGTGATCTCGGTCGACAGCGGCTGGTTGCCGGCGATGAAGATGATGGCGCCGAATTCGCCGAGGCAGCGCACGAACGCGAAGGAAATACCGGCAAGCAATGCCGGCATCAGCAAGGGCAGGATGACCCGGCGCATCGTGTCGAGATCGCCGGCGCCCAGGCAGGAAGCGGCATCCTCGAATTCGGGATCGAGCTCTTCCAGCACCGGCTGCACCGTGCGCACAATGAAAGGCAGGCTCGTGAAGATCATCGCGATGATGATGCCGAGCGGCGTATAGGCGACTTCGATGCCGATGGACGCCAAGGGTGCCCCGAACCAGCCGTTCTTGGCGAAGAGCGCGGTGAGCGTCACGCCGGCGACGGCGGTCGGCAGCGCGAAGGGCACATCGACCAGCGTGTCGAGCAGCCGCTTGCCGGGAAAGTCGTAGCGCACCAGCACCCAGGCGAAAGCGAAGCCGAAGACCGCGTTGAAAAGCGTGGCGGCGAGCGCGCAGAGAACGGTGATCCGATAGGTCGACAGCGCCCGGGGCGAGGTGACGATGTTCCAGAATTCGCCGAGAGACAGGCTCATCGCCTTGAGCAAAACCGCCGCGACAGGCAGCGCGATGATGAGCGTCACATAGACGAGCGTGACGCCGAGCGAGAGCGGAAGGCCGGGAAGAATGCGCCGTTGCGGCATGAGAAATCAGGCAACCTTGAACAAGGGAACGGGGCGGGATGAACCCGCCCCGCCCGCTTTAAGCACAGTTTTGTTCAGCGCGCGACAAAGAGCTGATCGAGAATGCCGTCCGAAGCGAAATGCTCCTTGGAGACCTTGGACCAGCCACCGAACACATCCTCGACGGTGACGAGCCTGATCTCGGGGAAGTCGGCCTTGTGCTTCTCGACCACGCTCGGCTCATGCACCCGGTTGCCGAACTGCGCCACAATCTCCTGGCCTTCCGGCGAATAAAGGAACTTGAGATAGGCCTCAGCGATGGCACGCGAGCCGCGCTTGTCGGCGACCTTGTCGACAACCGCCACCGGGAACTCGGCCAAGAGGCTCGCCGGCGGTGTCACCAGGTCGAACTTGTCCTCGCCGAACTCCTTGGCGATGGCGCGCGTCTCGGCCTCGAAGGTGATGAGAACGTCACCCGTCTCGCGCTCGACGAAGGTGGTGGTGGCGCCGCGCCCGCCGGTGTCAAAGACCGGCACATTGGCGAACAGCTTCTTGATGAAATCGCGGATCTGCGTCTCGTCGCCCTTGAAGGCTTCCTTGGCATAGGCCCAGGCGGCGAGATAAGTGTAGCGCGCATTGCCCGAGGTTTTGGGATTCGGGAAGATCACCTTGACGTCCTCGCGGACGAGATCGCCCCAGTCCTTGATGCCTTTCGGATTGCCCTCGCGCACCAGGAAGGACGGGAAAGAATAATAGGGCGAGGCATTATTGGGCAGCCGCGTCTGCCAGTCGGCGGCGACGAGACCACCCTTGTCATGCAGGATCTGCACGTCGGTGACCTGGTTGAAGGTCACCACATCGGCCTCGAGCCCTTCGAGGATGGCGCGCGCCTGCTTGGAGGAACCGGCATGCGACTGCTTGACTTCGAGATCCTTGCCCGTATCGGCCTTGTATTTGACGATGAAGGCCTTGTTGACCTCGGCATAGAGCTCGCGTGCAATGTCGTAAGAGACATTGAGGATGCTGTTCGGTTCTTCGGCCTTTACCGGCGCGGCAAACGCCAGGGTGGCCAGCGCCGCTGCCACGATAAGCTTTTTCATAAGTCCTCCAGGGGGATAAGAGAAGGCAGGCAAGAGTTCTGTTTAAGATCTCGACTGTTCTATAAAAAGAACGAAACCCCTGTCAAGGCATGGCGGCAGGTATTTTCCTTAGGGCAGAAGTGAGGAAATCTCAGAGCGGCCTTTGCCAGTTTTGTTTCTTGCCTGCCGGCGGAGGCCGGGCGAAAGATAACGCCGACGGCAGGGAGGCCAAATGGGTGTTTCGGAGACTCCGACAAAGACTGATCTTGGCGCGAAACGCGTCGATGCGCAGAAAGCCCTGGCGGCGATCCGGCCCGGCAGCCGGGTTTATCTCGGCACCGGCTGCGCCGCCCCGCGCCATCTGATCGCCACACTGGAAAGCCTGGAACCGGGTCCGGCCGATCTCGAATTCGTCAGCTTCCTCGCGACGCTGGCCTCGCCCGCGACGCAGGCGAGCCGCTATCGTCACCGCTCCTTCTTCGTCGGCAGCGACATCCGCGATCTCCAGGCCGCCGGTCGCCTCGATTACGTGCCGATCTCGCTCGAGGAAGTGCCTGCCCTTCTCGCCAATGGCCGATTGCCCATCGATGTGGCGCTGCTTCAGGTCTCGCCGCCGGATGCGCGCGGCTTCGTCAGCCTCGGCGTGTCGGTGGATCTCGCCCCGGCCGTCCTGGGCGTCGCCCGTCATGTCATTGCCGAGATCAATCCGGCGATGCCGCGCACCCATGGCTCGAGCTTCGTCCATATCGACCGTTTCGACGCCTTCGTCGATGTCGACACGCCGGTGACCGAATACCGTCATCCGCCGGCCGGCGAAACGGCGGACCGCGTCGCGCGCTACATCGCCGCCATCATCGAGGACGGCTCGACCTTGCAGATCGGACTCGGCCGCGTTCCCAACGAAGCCCTGCACCACATCACGGATCGCCGCGATCTCGGCATTCACAGCGATGTGATCACCGACGGCATCATGAGCCTGGTGGAAGCGGGCGTCGTGACCGGCCGGCGCAAGACTTTGCACCGCGACCGCATCGTCACCAGCTACTGTCTGGGAACGCGCCGTCTCTATGATTTCGTGCATGACAATCCGCGCTTCGACTTCCAGCCGATCGAGGAAGTCTGCGATCCCCGCGCCGTGGCCGCCAATCATCGCATGGTGTCGATCACCCAGGCCTTCGCCATCGACCTCACCGGCCAGGTCTGCGTCGACCAGCTCGAGGGCCAGTTCTATGGCGGGCTTTCCACCCAGGCCGCCTTCATCCGGGGCGCCGCGCGCTCGCCCGGCGGCAAGCCGATCGTCTGCCTCGCCTCGACCACGGAGGACGGCGCGTCGCGGATCAAGCCGCTGCTCGCCGCCGGCGACGGCGTCGGCATCGCGCGCTCGGACGTGCATTACGTCGTCACCGAATATGGCATCGCCTATCTGTTCGGAAAATCCATCCGCGAGCGCGCCCTCGCGATGATCGAAGTGGCGCATCCCGACCATCGCGATGCGCTGGTCGAAGCCGCCCGGCAGCTCGGTTATGTTCCGCGCGAGCAGTATCTCGCCTCGCACAACGCCTATCCGGTCCAGGAAGAACGGCGCCAGACATTCGCCAATGGCGCCGAGCTGTTGATCCGGCCGGCACATGCCGCCGATGCCGACGCGCTCAGATCCCTGTTCCATCTTCTCTCGCCCGACGATGTCTATACGCGCTTCTTCCGGCGGGTGCGGTCGCTCTCCTATCAGGACCTGCAGACGCTCTGTAACGTGAACCACGAAACGCAGGTGGCCTTTCTCGCGGTGACGGGTCCGCGCGAGAACGAGGTGGTGGTCGGCAGCGGCTGTTATTTCCTGAATGCGACGACCAATCTGGCGGAGGTCGCCTATATGGTGGCGCCGGACTGGCAGGGCCAGGGGCTCGGCACCGCGCTCCAGACGCGCCTGCAGGAATATGCCATGGCCCGCGGCGTCAAGGGCTTCATCGCCGAGATCCTGGCGAACAATGCCCGCATGGTGCGTCTCGCGGCCAATGCGCCAGGTGTGGCCACGACGGAGCGCGACGGCGACACGATCCAGGTGACCATCCTGTTCTCCGATCGCGCCGCCGCCAAACCGGCGAAACCCGATGCCGATGCCGAGGAGAAGCCCGCCAAGGCTGCGGCGAAACGCAAAGCCCGGCGCCCCTCGAAATGATCTACGCATGTCGATCCAGCTGACGGTCCGAAAGAAGATCATGGGCATCGCCGTCGGACTGATCGTCCTGATGGTGCTCACGGCCATTTTGTCGCTGGTCTGGGTCTTGCGGGTGGAGCAGCGCATCGGCGAGCTCTCCAACAGCTACATCCCGGCCTATGGCCATCTGGCGCGGACCAACATTCGCTCACTGGAGCGGGCCTTGGCGCTGCGCCGCATGGTGATGGTCAAGATGCAGGCGCCGGTCGACACCGCCAAATATGAGGAAAACCGCGAGCTCTTCGAAAGCAAGGGCGATGAGGTCGAGAAGGAAGCGCAGGCCGCCCGCGATCTGATCAACGGTCTCGTCGAGACGCGGAAATCATCCGCCGACGACGCCATCGCGCTGGTCCGGCTCGACGGCCGCATCGCCGCGGCGATGACGGATACCCGCCAGCAGCTGAACGAGGAGATCGACCGTCTCTTCGCGGCCCTCGATACGCGCGACGGCAAGGTGATATCCGACAGCATGACGCGGGTCGACGCTTTGCGCGACGACCTCATCGGCAAGCTCGACGGCATTCGCGCCGACATGCTGTCCTTGCTGCAGGCCGATGCGGCGGCGACCGTCGCCCAGCAGCGCCAGGCAATGTTGATCGCCGCGGCCGTGACCGCCCTCGCCGCCGCGCTCGGCCTAACCTTCGCGCTCCTGGTCAGCGGCGGCATCACGCGCCCGGTGCATCGCCTCCTGGAAGGTACCCGCGCGGTCGAGGCCGGCAACCTCGATCACAACGTCACGGTGAGCTCGCGCGACGAGATCGGCCACTTGACCACCGCCTTCAACCGTATGATCGAGCAACTGCGCCTCAAGGAGCATATCCGCCGGACCTTCGGCAAATATGTCGATCCGCGTGTGGTGGAAGATCTCATCGACCACCCGGTGCTCGCCACCGAAGGACAGCACCGTATCATGACGGTGATGTTCTGTGACGTCAAAGGCTTCACTGGCATCGCCAAGGAGACGACATCCGAGGGTCTCGTCAAGGTGATGAACCGGTACTTTTCGACGATGTCTGCGCCGGTCCGCGACAATGGCGGCATCATCGACAAATATATCGGCGACGCCATCATGGCCTATTGGGGCCCGCCCTTCACCGAGAACGCCGATCAGGCGCGCCTCGCGAGCCTCGCCGCCCTCGATATGCAGGCGCACATCGCTCCGCTCAAGGCCGAGATCGCCGAGCTGCTCGGCATGCGCAGCCTGCCGATCGCCTTCGACATCCGCATCGGTGTCGCCACCGGCGAAGCGCTGGTCGGCAGTGTCGGCTCGGAGTTCATGATGAGCTACACCGTGCTCGGCGAGACGGTGAACCTGGCCTCGCGCCTCGAAGGCGCCAGCAAGCATTATGGCACCCGCATCCTCGCGTCGGCCGATACCATCGCCGGTGCCGCAGACGCGATCGAAACGCGCGAGATCGATCGTGTGGTGGTGCTGGGCGAGACGCGGCCACAGACGATGTACGAGATCATGGGCCGCAAAGGCGAGCTGACGCCCACGCAGCACGAGCTGAAGGCGCGTTTCGCCGAAGGGCTCGCCGCCTATCGCGCCAGGCGCTGGGATGACGCGCGCGGCGTTTTCGCCGCGGCGCTCGCGATAATTCCCGATGACGGCCCCTCGCGCACTTTCCTCAAGCGGATCGAAGGCTTCGCCACGGTACCACCGCCTGATTCCTGGGACGGATGCTGGCATCTCGATCAGAAATAGACGTCAAACTCCCTTCGGCAGCGACAGCACCACCTTCATCCCGCCTTCCGGGCGCGGCGTCATGGTGATATCGCCCTGATGCGCCCGGGCGATGCCACGCGCAATGGCGAGGCCCAGGCCGATGCCGCCGGTCTCGCGGTTGCGCGAGCGCTCGCGCCGCTCGAAGGGTTGGAAGACGTTCTCAATCTCGCCCGCCGGTATTCCCTCGCCTTCATCGGCGATCGCCACCCCGACATTTCCGTCCGTCTCGGTGACCGTCACCCGTGCCCGCTTACCGTATTTGACGGCATTGTCGATGAGATTGGTGAGGCATCTCTTGAGCGCGATGGGCCGGCCGGTGCACACGATACGCGCCGGTTCGGCCGGCTGATCCATCTGCACTTCCGGGAAATCGTCGCTGATGGCCTCGGCCAGCGATATCATGTCGATGCGCTCGCTTGCCTCCTTGTGCGGCTCGTGACTGGCGAAATCAACCACCGACTGGATGATCGCCTCGATCTCGGCGAGATCGGCGATGAGGGCCTTGGTCTCATTCTGCTTCTTGAGCAGCTCGAAACGCAGGCGCAGCCGTGTCACCGGCGTGCGCAGGTCATGCGCGAGCGCGGCGGCGAGATGCTCGCGTTCCGACACGTAATCGCGCACCTTGCCCTGCATCCAGTTGATGGCGCGCACCGCCGCGCGGACTTCGCGGCTGCCGGTTTCGGGCAGCGGCGGGCGGTTGAGGTCGTTGCCGATCGCCTTGACGGCCCGTTCGAAGGCGGCATAGGGCGCGGTGAGCTGCCGGATCGTCCATAGCGACAGCAGGATGATGAAGACGGCCGCGCCGACATAAAGCGGGATATTCTGAGGCGTCAGCACCGGTGGATCGGGCGTCACCGGCGACACGAAATTGAGCCATTGCCCGTCATTGAACTGCACCGAGACGACGAAACGGCCGCTGCGGCCGAGATTGCTGGCCGCTTCCGACAGCTGCTCCTCGACATTGCCGGGCTCGTCTTCGGCATCGTTCGCCCTCGGCACGGTAACGCGCAAGACCGCCGCCGGGTCCTCCTCACGGATCCTGATATCGCTCACCCCGTCACGGCCGAGCTTGGCAACGAGAATGTCCTCGAGCTCGGCCAGCTCGTCATCGGCGGGGATGGCGCTGGTGACCGCCGGCCTGGCGGACATCGACAGCATCAGCGGCGGGGTGGCGAGATCGTCGAGAAGGCCCGGCCGCGCCGTGGGCGTCGCCGAATAGAGGGCTTTCGACAAGGCGACGGTGCGCTCGCCCAAGCGGAAGAGATCGAAAGAGCGCCCGGTGCTCGCCACGCCATGCGAGGCGATGATGAGGGTCGCCGTCTGCGCCGCAATGAGGCCCGCCACCACGATCAACAGGACCCATGCGGGCAGTGATTGCGGCAGCAGCCGTCTCATGGGGTTTCCACGGCCGGCGCGAACATGTAGCCGCCACCTCTGACGGTCACGATGAAATTGGCGTTCTCCGCGCTCTGGGTGAGCTTGCGCCTGAGCCGGCTCACCAGAATGTCGATGCTGCGGTCGAAGGCCTGCGCCTCGCGACCCTGTGTCAGGTCGAGCAGTTGATCGCGGCTCAGCGTGCGGCGTGGATGGGTGACGAAGACGGTCAGGAGGTCGAATTCGGCGGTCGTCAGCGTGACGACGACATTGTCGTCGCTCCACAGCCGGCGCTGCGCCAGGTCGATAGTCCAGCCGCTGAACTTATAGGTCTGGGCCGGCCGCGTCTGGCGCTCCGCCTCGCCGGCGGCGGCGAATCGGCGGATCACCGCGCGGACCCGCGCCAGGAGCTCGCGCGGCTCGAACGGTTTGGCGAGATAATCGTCGGCGCCCATTTCAAGACCAACGATGCGGTCGGTCGTTTCACCGACCGCCGTCACCATGATGATCGGCACCTGCGACTTGGCGCGGATGTCGCGGCACAGCTCCAGGCCGTTGCGGCCGGGCAGCATGACATCGAGCACCACGAGATCGAAATTCGAACGCCGCAGATGCGCCTGCATCTGCGCCTCGTCATGCGCCACCGACACGCGATAGCCGTGGCGTTCGAAGAAATGCCGGATGAGATCGCAGATCTCGCGATCGTCGTCGACGACGAGAAGATGGCCGCTCGTCGTCATGCTACGACGTTCCATGACAGCTTTGTAATGCAGATGAGTCTCATGACGGTTGGGCCATAACACGGGCTTTCGCGGCGATCCAGTTAACTGGACGACAGTTTTTGTATCCGTCTCCGTGGCGTGGATACATCTTGTTACTCGGGCCGCGATGTTCGGAAAAAATACGGAAAAGCAGGAAGCCTATCCGTTGTTGCGACAACGATGCGCAACTCTGGTTCCTCCACTATGTCCCACGTGAGCTGCAGGTTCCGGAACCTGCGCATCGCTTGTCTCGCGGCACTGGCAGGCGTGTTCGCTCTGCTGGCGGGTTCAGTCGGTGTTGCGGCGGAGCAGACGAGGTCTGACCGTTGCACCATCCTGCAGGACCAGCTCGCCGAGCAGATCAAGACCCATGTCGGGTCCAATCGCTCTGCCAAGGCCACGACGATGGGAGCGAAGGCGAGGAAGCTCTGCGCTGATGGCAAACAAGCGCAAGGCCTCAGAGCCTATGTCAAAGCGCTCCAGCTGTTTGGGGTCCAGCCGATCGATCCGAAGTAATGACCGAAGCCGACATGCCTCGTGCTTCTTGAAACGAATGGAAAGGATACTGAGATGAACAAACTTACTTTGGCCGCACTGAGCCTCGCCACGGCTCTCGCCTTCACGGCGCCGGCCCTCACGGTGACCCCGGTGCAGGCGGCGACCACGACCGCCGTCACCCAGGCGCCGGCCAAGGCGAAGACCGCCGCGGCCACCAAGACCTCGGCGACGATGAAGACCACCAAGCACAAGGTGACCAAGCACAAGAAGCTCTGCAAGGACACCAAGACGCACAAGTGCCCGGTGACCAAGAAGAAGAAATAACGAGGACGGCGACGAGCGCGCGATCACAAAGATCGCGCGCCAACTCTGAGATCGGGCGGATCACCCTCACCAAGGATTCACCCGGTCTCATTTCACGTTTCACTCTGACGAGGAGGTCTCATGTCTGCTGCCGCTGCTGCCTTTCTCTGGTATGTCGTCGTTGCCGGTCCGCAAGGCGGTGTAACCGTGCTGCCGAGCCCCTTCGATCAGCAGGATCAGTGCCTCGCCGCCATCAAGGCCTTTGAGGCGACGAAGCCCGCCGCCAATTGGAGCCTGCAATGCATTCCGGCCGCCGCGGCGATCGGCGATGAGGAAGTGCCGGAAGACGGCGCGCCGGCCGAGCAGTAAGTACGACAGATTACGCTCAGCGCCGCTCTTCGCGTACGAAGGGTGTGCCGAGCGACGCCGGCTGGCCGGTGCGCGGTGAGCGCAGCAGAGCGGCCCAGATCATCACCGCGAGCGTGGCGACATAAGGCGTCATCAGCATGAAATATTGCGGCACCTGGATGCCGGCGGCGGCGATGCGTGGAATGAGCGCCTCGATGCAGCCGAACAGCACAGCGCCGGCCAAGGCCCGCCAGGGCTGCCAGCGCGCGAAGATCACCAGCGCGATCGCGATCCAGCCGCGCCCGCCCGCCATGCCGTCGACCCAGATCTTGGCGACGCCGACCGACAGATAAGCGCCCGCCAGCCCGATCAGCGCCGCGCCGCACAGCACCGCACCGAAACGATAGAGCCCGACATTCACGCCCGCGGCATCGGCGGCGTCCGGATTTTCTCCAACCGCCTTGAGCCTGAGTCCCAGAAGCGACCGGGTGGATACCCAGTGGAACGCGATGAAAATCACGATCGTCGCATAGAAGACCGCGTCCTGATGGAAGAGCAGACGCCCGAGGACCGGCAATTCGGACAAGGGCCACAGCGCAATGGGGTCCAGGCCGGAAATCGGCCGGTTCGTCCAGCCTTGCTGCGTCGAGATCAGGCTCGTCAGCCCCTGGCAGAGAAACACCATGCTCAGGCCGGCGATGATCTGATCGACCCGCAGCACCACGACGAGAAAGGCGAAGATGAGCGAGACCAGCGCCGCCGCCAGCATCGCGGCGAGAAGCGCCAGCAGCGGATGGCCGCCCATGACGATGAGAGCCCCTGCTCCGGTCATCGCGCCGACCAGCATGAAGCCCTCGGCGCCGAGAAACAGGACGCCGGATTTTTCCGCCACAATGAGACCGAGCGCCGCCAAGGCGAAGGGAACGGCGAAGGCGGGCGAGACGACGAGCCAGTTGAGGATGAAGTCGGCCATGTCTACCTCGTCCACTTCAGCCGGTGGCGGATGAAGAACTCGGCCGCGGCCACCGAGATGACCACGATGGCCTGGATCAGCTGCACGATCGCGCCGGGGATCTGGTAGAAGACCTGCAGGCTCTGCCCGGCGACGAAGAGAATGGCGACGAAAAAGGCGACGATGATCACGCCGATCGGATTGTTGCGGGCGAGGAAGGCGATGAGGATGCCGGAGAAGCCGTAGCCGAAGAAGAATGATTGTGTCATCCGGTACTCGATGCCGGCGCTGATCGCGAAGCCGGCCACACCCGCCAGAGCCCCCGACAGCAGCGCCGCCGCGCAGGTGACGCCCAGCACCGGTATGCCGATGGCTTTCGCCATCTTGGGGTTCGCATGCACGAAGCGGGTGAAGAAGCCGAACCGGCTGATATTGAGGGCCCACCACAAGAGGAGTGCCAGCAGCAAGGCCAATGGCAGGGCCAGGGTGACATTCTCCCAGCCGAGCGGACTGAGCCGCTCAATGGCGTCATATTGCTCGGAATGCGGGAAACTGCTCTTCGGATCCTGCCAGCTGCCATACAGAAGATGGAGAAGGAAGTTGAGCGCGACATAGTTGAGAAGCAGCGTGGAAACGACCTCGCTGATGCCGAGCTTCAGCTTGAGCGCGACGGGAACGAAGATCCAGCCCATGCCGCCCAGCGCGGCGGCCATCAGCATCACGACGAGGCGCAGCGCCGGCGGCCCGAAATCGGTGATGGCCACGAGGGTAGCGGCAATCGAGCCGAAGATCATCTGCCCTTCGATGCCGATATTCCAGAACCGTACCCGGAAGGCGACACAAGCGGCGAGCCCTGCAATCAGGAGCGGCGCCATTTGGATGAGGACGCTAGCCACGCTCCGGCTGTCCGAGAAGATCGCATAGACGAACTCATTGGCGAGATTGCCGAGGCCGACGCCCGCCCAGGCGAGGATGGCCACGGAGATCGCGAGACCGATCAGCAGACCCGCGCCGCGGATCAGGATCTTTTGCCCCGCCGGGCTCGTCTGCCGGATCTCGACCGTCATCCGGCCGGGTCGGCGGGAGGGCGCGGGCATTGCCGCATCGAGCGCGACAATTGGCTCAGCCATGACTGACCATGGCCTCTCCCACCGCCTGACGGTCGGCGGGTGCTGCAAATTCGGCCACCAGCCTGCCGCGGTTCATGACACCGATGCGATCGGCAAGCAGCAGGATCTCGTCGAGATCCTCGCTGATGAGCAGGATGCCGGCGCCGCCGTCACGTGCCGACCGCAACCGCGCATGGACTGCGGCGGCGGCCCGCACATCGAGACCGCGGCTTGGACTGTGGGCCAGGATCACCCGCGGCGCGCCGGCGAATTCGCGGGCAATCACGAGCTTCTGCGCATTGCCGCCGGACAGCAGCGCCGCTTTATGCGCGAGGCTGCGCACGCCTTGCACGTCATGCGCGGCGACTGCCACACCGGCGGCCGATTGTGCCACCGACGACTTCATGCGCAGGACACCGCCATATTTGCCGGAATAGACATCGCCGATCGCGTAGTTGTCGGCGATCGAGAGTTCGCTGGCCAGACCGTAGGAATGCCGGTCCGCCGGGATGACAGCCAGGCCCTTGGCGCGCCGCGTCTTTGGCGCGGCATGTGTTATGTTGACCGTCTCTTCCAGCATGATCCGCCCGGCGGCCGCGGTGGCGACTCCCATGAGGATCTCGGCCAGCTCGGTCTGGCCGTTGCCGCCGACACCGGCGAGACCATAGATCTCACCGCTGCAAATCCGCAATGTCACATCGCTCAGCGTCTCGCGCCGGCCATTGCCGCCGCTGCTGACGCTAGTGAGGGAAAGAACCGGTGCGCCGACATTCTGCGCCGGAGCCGCGCATTCGGTCGTGGTGGTGCCGACCACCAGCTTCGTAAGCTCGCCGGCGTTAAGCGTCCCGGGGGTGGCGGTGGCGATGGTCTTGCCGTTGCGCATGACGGTCAGCCGATCGGCATGGCGCATGACATCGCCGAGCTTATGCGTGACGAGGATGACCGCCGCGCCCTCGCTGGCGAGATGGCGCAGCATCGCCAGCAACCTCTCGGCTTCCATATCGGTGAGCACCGCGGTCGGCTCATCGAGGATGAGGAGCCGCGCGCCACCGACCAGCATTTTCAGAATCTCGACACGCTGCTGCTCGGCGATGGAAAGCGCCCCCACCGGTTTCGTCAGATCGACGGTGAAACCGATACTGTCGGCGAGGCGGGCAAGCGCGGTGTCGATCGTGGCGCGGCCGCGCGCGAAACCGCCTTCCGGATTGGCCAGGAGGATGTTCTCGAGCGCCGAGAAGCTCTTCACCAGCTTGTAATGCTGATGGACCATGCCGATGCCTAAGCGCCGCGCATCGAGCGGCCCTCCGATGCGCACCGGACGGCCCTGCACGCGGATGGTGCCTTCATCCGGCGCATAGAGGCCGGCGACGATATTCATGAGCGAGGACTTGCCGGCGCCATTCTCACCCAGCAGGGCATGGACTTCACCGCTGCGAACGTCGAGATCCGCAGCGGCGATGGCGCGAAAGCCGTCGAATGACTTGGATATGCCCGAAAGCTCGAGAGCCGAAGTCATCAGATTGTCCACACAGAGGGGCCGTCACTTCTGACTGATGACGCCCTTGACGAACCAATCCATTTTCCACAGATCGGCATCCGACAGCACTTGTCCCGCCGGGACACGTTCCTTGCCGTCGCGATCGGCGAGCGGACCGGCATAGACCT
Organism: Rhizobiales bacterium Y(2018); assembly: GCA_005502925.1. Classification (GTDB taxonomy): domain Bacteria; phylum Pseudomonadota; class Alphaproteobacteria; order Rhizobiales; family Aestuariivirgaceae; genus Taklimakanibacter. Next base: position 129,084 of record SCPD01000015.1, read on the forward strand.
GCTTGCCGTTCACGATCGCGTCGCGCTCGGCGGTGATCTTGTCGGCCGCGTCTTTCGGCACCGCGTCACCGCAGCAGGCGATGTCGGTACCGCCGTCCTTGATCGACAGGAAGGCGCCATAGGCAGGCGGCGTCCAGTCACCGGCGATGATCTTCTTGATCTCCGGGTCGAGAAAACGATCCCAGACCCAGACCGAGGAGCATTGTGTCGCTTTCGGCGCGAATTCACGCAGGTCGCGGTGATGGCCGGTCGCGTAGACACCCTTCTCCTGGGCGACGATCTGTGTCGCCGGCGTGTCGACATGCTGGCCGATGACGTCGATGCCCTGCTCGATCAGCGCTTCCGCCGCGGCCCGCTCCTTGACCGGATCGTTCCAGGCGCCCGTATAGATCACGGTGACGGTTGCATTGGGATTGATCTGCTGGGCGCCCAGCGCATAGGCGTTCACCGTCCAGTTCACGAGCCCGAAGGGATTGGCCGCCACGAAGCCGAGCTTGCCTGATTTCGAGGCCGCACCGGCGGCCATGCCGCACAGATACTGGCTTTCATAGGTGCGCCCATAGAAGGATTCGAGATTGGGCCCGTTGGTGATGCCCGCCGGATTGAGGAAGGCGACCTCCGGATACTTCTCCGACAGCTCCTTGAACGTGTCGGAATAGCCGAAAGCCGAGCCGATGATGATGTTGAAGCCGCGGCTGATCAGCAATTCCACCGCCGGCCTGATCGCCGTGGCGTTTTCCGGCACGTTCTCCACCACCGGGATCTTGACGCCCATCGACGCCTCCAGGCGCTGGCGCGCCTCGTCGAGCGCCTGCGACCAGCCGCCGTCATTCTTCTGGGTGAAGATGACGAGCGCGATCTTGGGCTCGCCATTGAGCTTGAACGCCGCCATTGCCGGCAGAGCCGACAAGCCGACTAAGGCCAGTCCGAAGGCGAGAAGTCTCAATATATGTCGTGTCATGTGCCCTGTCCTTCCTTGCTTCCCATCCGCGGCGAACGCCGCTTGTGCTTCTTCACGGCTTGTTTTTCGGCCGTCCTCTATGGGACGGCTTGTCGTCGGCAGCGCTCAGGCGGCGTCGAGCGCCGCGTGAATCATGCTGGGTGTGATCGGGGTATGCCGGAATGTTCCGCCGCCCAGCGCTTTCAACGCATCTTCCACCCCCGAGGCGACCACGGCGCCGACCGCGATGCAGCCCGCCTCGCCGACACCCTTCACGCCGAGCGCGTTGAGCGGCGATGGTGTCTCGAGATGGTGGATTTCGACATCGGGAATCTCGGTCGCATAGGGGACGAGGAAATCGACAAAATTGGCGTTGAGCATATTGCCGGTCTCGTCGAACTCGATCCGCTCATACATGGCGCCGCCGAGCCCTTGCGCGATACCGCCCATGACCTGGCCTTCGACGATCATCGGATTGATCATGTTGCCGCAGTCATGGATGCAGACATATTTGCGGATGGTCACGCTGCACAGTTCCGGATCGACCTCGATGAGGGCGCCATGCACGCCATAGGCCCAGGTGGCGCAGGGCGGGCTGTAATAATCAGTAGCTTCGAGACCGGGATGCTCGCCCTCATCCAGCGAGGGGCCGTCATGACGGCTCGCCGGCGCGAACTGGGTCGCCGCCTGTGCCGCCTCGTTGAAGGCATAACGCAGCGGATTGGTCGCCGTGGCGACCGCCGATAACGGCACTTTGCGGTCGGTGCCTTTGATCCACGCGGCGCCGTCCTTGAGCTCGACGTCGCCGACATCGGCCTCCAGCATGTTGGCGGCCGCCTGGAGCGCCTTGCGCTTGACGATCATCGCCGATTTGTGGATGGCATTGCCCGAAACCACCGCGGCGCGGCTGGCGAAGGTGGCCACACCCCAGTCGAAGGCCTTGGTGTCGCCTTCGACCAGGATCACGTCTTCGGGCTTCACACCCAGCTGATCGGCGGCGATCTGCGCGAAGACCGTGTCATGCCCCTGCCCTTGCGAAGTCAGGCCGGTATTCACATAGACCTTGCCGGTGATCGGATGAATGCGGACATGTCCGCCTTCGTAAGGCCCAAGCCCGGTGCCTTCGACATAGAAGGCGAGACCGAGGCCGAGATGTTTGCCCTCGGCGCGCGCTTTGGCCTGCTCGGCAGCGAATGAGGGGGCATCGAGCCGCTCCTCCATCATCGCCAGCGCCTTGTGATACTGGCCGCTGTCCAGGCTCACTTTCAGGCCATCGGCGAAGATCAGCCCTTCGCGATCGTACGGAAACTCATGGTCGGCGATGAGATTGCGCCGGCGGATCTCGAAGCGGTCGAGGCCCAATTCGTCGGCGAGCTGATCCATCGCGCGCTCGATCGCGAAACAGGCTTGCGGGCGACCACAGCCACGATAGGGCGTGACCGGCACGGTCGGCGTGTAGATGGCCTTGAACTCGACCCAGATATTCGGAATGCGATAGGGGCCGGCGATCGAGGTCGACGCGACCTGCGCCACGGCGATGCCATAGGGGATGAAGGCGCCGGTGTCGTGCAGGAAGCTGTCGCGCAGCGCGATCACCTCGCCCGTCTTTTTGGCATAGAGCTCCATGAAGTGGATCTGGGTGCGCTCCTGCGAGGAGCCGACGAAGTTCTCGCGCCGGTCCTCGATATATTTCACCGGCCGCCCCAGCTGCATCGCCGCCATAGGCACCAAGAGCTCGTCGGGATAGAACAGCAGCACCTTCTGCCCGAAACCGCCGCCGACATTGGGCGCAATGACCCGGACTTTGTCCTCGTCGAGCTTGAAGATGGAGGCGAGGCCGCCGCGCACCGAGATCGGCGCCTGGGTTCCGTCCCACACGGTGAGCTCGCCCGTCACTTCGTCGAACTGGGCCGCGACGGCGCGGCATTCCATCGGCGCCGCGGTGGAACGGTCGACCTGCACGCGGATCTTGGTCACATGCTCGGCCTGGGCGATCGCGCTGTCGGGATAGCCGCAGACCTGCACGAAATGGGCGGCGACATTACGTTCATGTGTGTCGTGCACCAATGGCGCATCATCGAGGATCGCTTTCTCCAGGTCGATCTCGACGTCACGCGGATCATAGTCGACATCGACGAGGGCCGCGGCATCCTCCGCCGTATAGCGGTCGACCGCGACGACCATCGCCACCGTCTGTCCGACATAATAAACATCGTCGCGCGCCAGCGGCCGCTGGGTGCGCGCATCATGCATGGAGGAATGCGGGATGAGCAGCGGCATCTCGATATCGAGCGGCCCGACATTGTCGCATGTATAGACTGCGGCGACGCCCGGATGCGCCACCGCCGCCGAGATGTCGATGGAGTTGATGCGGGCCCGCGCGAAGGGGCTGCGCACGAAGGCCACATGCAGCGCCTGGGCAAGCGGAATATCGTCGATGAAGGAGCCTTCCCCGCGCAACAGCTGGGGATCGATATTGCGCTTGATCCGGGCACCGAACAGTCGTGTCGACATGGGGGTTATTCCTGACCGGCTTTTGGCGCCATGTGATCGGCGGCACGGCGCACCGCCGCGATGATGTTCTGATAGCCGGTGCAGCGGCACAGATTGCCCGCCAGTATCTCGCGGACGCCGGCATCGGACAGATCGATCTCGGCGTCGGATTCGAGATGGCTGAGGATGTTCATGATCATACCTGGCGTGCAGTAGCCGCATTGCAATCCATGGCAGTCCTGGAAGGCCTGCTGCAGCGGGTGCAGCGTGCCATCCGGATCCGCCAGAGATTCGATGGTGCGGATCTCGCGTCCCGACGCCTGGACGGCGAAGGTGAGGCACGAGCGCGCCGCCTTGCCGTCCATGACGATGGTGCATGCCCCACAGATTCCGTGCTCGCAGCCGACATGCGTGCCGGTCAGCCCGAGCTCATGGCGCAGGAAGTCCGACAGCAGCATGCGCACGCTGACCTCGCGCGTGACTTCCTCGCCATTGACCGTCAGCTTCACGCTCACGCGCGGATCATCCGAGGACTGAGGAAGTTTTGGTTTGATCTTTCCGCGCGCCATGGTGTCGATCTCCTATTGCGCCCGCGCCGCGGCTTTTTCCACCGCGCGGCGGACGAGCGAAGCGAAAAGATGCTTGCGATAGCCGGCGGTGGCATGCATGTCGCCCGGCGCCGTCACGACGGCGCAGGCCGCGTCGCCGGCGGCTTTGATATCGGCGGCGGTGAGCCGGGTGCCGGCAAGGATCTGCTCGGCGGCGAAAAGGCGCAGCGGCTTCGAGGAAACGCCGCAGGCGGCCAGCGCCACGGTGGCGACGGCACCGGCGCCGTTGCGCGTCAGGATGCAGCCTGCCGCGGCGATGGCATAGTCGCCATGGCGGCGCGTGAACTCCTCGAAGGCGAAGCCGGCACCCGGCGGCAGAACGGGAAATTGCGCTTCCACCACCATCTCGTCCGGCTGGCGCGATGTCGTCATGTGAAACTGGAAGAAATCCTGAGCGGCGATCTCGCGCCGGCCATCCGATCCCGCCACCAGCACGCTGCCGCCGGTGAGCACGAGGATCATCGGCATCTCGGCGGCGGCATCGGCATGACAGAGGCTGCCGACAACGGTGCCGCGATTGCGGATCGGGATATGGGCGACATGACCGAGAGCCGCGCGCAGAACCGGGTTGGCGGCGGCGGCGCCGTCATGCAACTCGACCTCGCGGTGACGCGCCATGGCGCCGACGGCGATCTTGCCGTTGCCGACGGTGATATGCGCGAGGCCTGGAATGTTCTGGATGTCGATCAGGCGCGACGGGCTGGCGAGGCGCATATTCATCGCCGGGATCAGGCTCTGTCCGCCGGCCAGGATCATGGCCCCCGAATCTTCCTTCAGCAGAGAGATCGCCTCATCCACCGAGCGCGGCGCCACATAGTCGAACAGGGAAGGCTTCACGGGCGCACCTCCCGCCTGCTGCCGCGGGATCTCGGTGAGATCCCGGATGTCGCCATGTTCCGCTGCGAAGCCATTTTCGGCACTGCGTTTCCCCGGCTATGGAGGCTCTTCGAGGAGCCTTCGTGTTTTATCCACATAATGGATATGATATCGAATATGATGATACTGATCGACGCCTTGCCCTGTCAATACTGTTATCTGGGCTGCTGCTCGCGATTGACCAGCGCGACACCGGCGAGGATCAGGGCCACCGCGACCCACACCACGGCGGACAGGGGCTCGGCGAAGAACAGGACGGCAAAGGCGACGCCGACTCCGGTATGCACATAGCTGATCTGGCTGAGATAGACAGGACCGCCGATCTGCTGCAGCCGGAAGAACAAGGCATAGCCGATGCCGCTTGCGAGACTTTGCAAGACGATGAGATGCCATCCGGCGCCAAGGCCCGCGACGACATCCGTCTTCTGGCCGAACAGCCAGGCGATCAGAAGAAAGGCGGTGAGCCCCAGCGCCGCGGCCGCCAGCGTCATCGCCGCGAGTGGCAAAGGTTTCTCAGCCTTGGGCCAGGCAACCGTCCTGAACACATTGCCGGCGGCAAGCGCGAGCGGCGTCACCAGCGCGGCGAAGTACCAGATGGCCGGCGCCGTCTCACCGAAGCTGCCGGCATTGCGTGAGATCAGGATGAGCAGCGCGCCGGCGAGACCGGAGGCAAGGCCCACGAGCCGCAAAAGGCTCGGACGCTCGAGGCCGAGCGCAGCGACGATGGCCAGCGTGATGATGGGAGCCAGCGATTGCAGGATCGCAGGGATGCCCGAGCCCAGATGCGGAATCACCGCCACCAGCATGCCGAAGGGGATGGCGAAGGTCAGTTGCCCGGCAACCAGCGCATATTTGACGACACCCAGGCGCGCTGTCGTCGGAGCGCCGGAAAGCCACGCGGCCAGGAACAGCACCAGGCTCGCCCCGAAGGCGCTCGCCGCAGCGTAGAGGAGCGGCGGCACGCCGGCCTCTCCGGCCAGCCGGCCGAGAGGAAAGATCAGCCCGATGCAGCTTCCCGCCGCGAAGAGAAGCAGCACCGGCTCGAGCCTGAGCGACGAACTGCTCATGCGGCGCCCCTCGGTTCGATCGGCCGCGCCAGCGATGCCGCAAGCACACTCTCGCACCATGCCGCGACCCGAAGCAGTTCGGCTTCCCCATGAGGCTTGCCGATGATCTGCAGCCCGACCGGCAGGCCATTCTCGCTCAAGCCACAGGGGATCGAGATCGCCGGGCATCCGCAAACGGTGACGGCATAACCGAGCAGCAACCAGTCGAGATAGGTCTCGAGCGTTTCGCCGTCGATTTCGCGCACGAAGCGCTCGGTCACCGGAAAGGCCTCGACCGGTGCGGCGGGCGCGATCAGGAAGTCGTGCTCCTCCAGGAAAGCCAGCATGTCGCGGCGCGACTGTGCGCGGCGCGCTTCGGCGAGCGCGATCTCGGCCGCCGTGAGCTTGAGGCCCTGCTCGATATTCCACACCACTTCCGGCTTGAGCTTGTTCCGCGCGGTCTGCAGAACCTCCTGCCGCAAAGCCGCGAACTGGAAGGCGCGCAATGTCCGGAAGGCGCCGTCGGCGAGGCTCAGATCAGGATGCGTCTCGGCGACCGCGAGTCCCGCAGCGGCGAGCTTCCCGACCGCCTGTTCGATCGTCGCGCGTACCGGGCGCGCGACCCGCGCGACGCCGAGATCCATGCTGAAGGCGACCCGCTTCGGCCGTTCAGCCGTCATGGCGGCGGCCCGGTAGCCCATGGGCGATACCGGCCGCGACAGCGGATCGCGCCGGTCGAAGCGGGCAAATCCATCGAGGCCGAGCGCCACATCGGCGACGCTGCGGGCCAGCGGCCCGATCACCGACAGCACCTGGAACGGCAAGGCATTGGGCCCTTGCGGCACGAGGCCGGGGCTGGGCCTGAGGCCGACGATATTGCAGAAGGCCGCCGGATACCGCACCGAGCAGGCGAAGTCCGATCCTTGCGCGATGAAGGCCATGCCGCTGGCGACCGCCGCCGCGGCCCCACCGGACGATCCCGCCGCCGACAAAGCGATATTCCAGGGATTGCGCGTGGCGCCGAACACATCGTTGAACGTATTGGCCCCCGCCTCGAATTCCGGCGTGTTCGACTTCGCATAGACGACGCCGCCGGCGGCCTCGATGGCCTGGACGCAATAGTCCGACCTGGCCGCGATATGATCGGCGAAGGCGCGCGAGCCCCAGGTGGTGCGCACCCCTTCGACTTCATATGAATCCTTGATCGGCACCGGCAGGCCGGCCAGCACCCCGCGTTCGCCGGGCGGCAGTTTCTCGAGCGCCGCGGCCCACGCGCGGGCCCGCTCGAAACAGGTGGTCGGGAGCGCATTGAGCGCCGGATTGACTGCACTGACCCGTTGCTCCAGTGCGGCGATCAATTCGCTTGGCGACAGCTCGCCTTGGCGAAGTCCGTCGACCGCGGCGCATGCCGAGAGAGTGTGAAGAAGATCATCCATGCGCCCTCTCCTCCACAAGCCTACTGGCATCCGATGAGCGGATAGAGTATATGCTATTTGAATATCGGGATCGATCGATATCCCGCCCCTGGCAGGGACGGCTGCCGGCGGATGTTACCCCAGACAATGGCAGGAGTCGCCTGTGGCGAAAGCGAAAGTCAAATCCAGTCGGGCGGCGGACGGCGATCGGGCCAGCCAGTTGCGCGGCATGTCGCGGTCTTTCGCGGTGCTCGAGCAGATCGCCGCCTCGCCGAGCCGCGTTGTGGATGTCACACGCGCGCTCGACCTCCCCTGGGCCACCGTTCACCGCACCATCATCCAGCTCGAAAAGGCGCAATTCCTGCGCCGCGATCCGGAAAGCAACCGCTACGAGATCGGCCCTCGCCTCTGGTATATCGGCTCGGCCTATCTGTCGAACAACCGCGTGCTCAACACCGCGATGGCCTATCTCGGCCAGATGCAGGACGTCGAGGGCGTGGCGGTGCAGATCGTCGAGCGCAGCGGCTGGCAGTCGGTGGCGATCTATTCGGCCCAGCGTTTCGGCGAGGACATCACCAAGGCGCATTACGGCCACCATTTTCCGCTGCATTGCGGATCGAAAGGCCAGATCCTTCTCGCTTATGAGGACCCGGCCTTCATCGCGCTTTATCTCAAGCGCAATCTCGAAAAGCTGACCAGCGAGACGATCACCGATCCGGCGGAATTGCGTAAACGCCTCGCCGAGATCCGCGAGGCGGGCTTCGCGCAGACCGTCGCCGATGTGCAGCCTTTCACCGGTTCGCTCGCCGCCCCCATCCGCGACAGCAGCGGCCGTGTCGTGGCATCGCTGTGTTTCGTCTTCCGCAAGACGATGCTGCGCAACGAGAAGCGCCGCGAGGAGCTGCAGGAGCGCATTGTCCACACGGCGCATTCCATTTCCTTCGATCTGGGCTGGCGCCCGGGGCAAGGCTGACGCCCGCCTCACTTGCGCTCTTCGTAGGAACCGCGCAGCGTCTTGAACGTCTCCTCGAGCGCCGCCACGGTGGTGTGGATGAAGACTTCTCCAGCTTCCGCGGTCGCATGTGTCGGGTCGCCGAAGATCGCGGCATGGCCCGCTTCCGGACGCGGCCGGCGCATATAGGTCCGGGTCGGATTGGTCGGCGCCACCAGATCCCAGCCGACCGGCCCGTATTTGGCGCCGGCGAGTCTCTCCATTTTCACCAGATGCGGCCTTGTGGCGAGCTGGAAGGCGGTCTCGAACTCGCAGCCATGCCCCATGCCGCCGGCAACCGATTTGCGCAGCTCATTGATCTTGGCCGCGCCCGGCTCCCAATAGCTGACCGCCGAGACCTTGAATGTATGCTGGGTATCGAGCTCATCCACCAGGTGACGCGCCACCGCATCATTCGCCGTGCCATTGGGCCGGTTGCCATTGAGGATGATCAGATGCTCGAAGCCCTGGCGCAACAGCGCCGCGCCGATTTCGAAGAGCATCATCTGATAGGTGGGAATGGAGAGCGATATCGTTCCCGGAAAAAATTCGAAAGTCTTGGAGATGCCATAGGCGACGGGGGGCGCGACCAGCGCGTTGATGCGCTCCGCCAGGAGCCAGGCGATGTGCTCGACCTGATGCGTGTCGGTGTCGGTCGGCATATGCGGACCATGCGCCTCGGTGGCGCCGGTCGGCAGGATGACGGCGCGTTTCGCCTTGATCGCCTCGGCGATTTCCATCTGCGTCATATTGGACATGCGGTGTTCCATGGCCGGCTTTCCCTCTTCTCGGGCTTGCGCTCGCCCGCAATGACATTCATACTCAAAATATGGATACGATAGCTAATATATGAACATGTAAAGCGGGCGTAGTGCAAGCGTCATCTGCACCCCATATTTGTGGGTAAACAGCTGGGAGACCCATGATGAACGCCATCAACCCGGAAAATGCCTTCTGGAGCGACCTCTTCGCCAGGATCGCCGAGCGCGGGCGCCAATGGCTCGGCCGGCCACTGCCGGCGGGTGCATCGGCCGAAAGCCGCATCGGTGAACTGGCCTCGAGTCTCATCTCGACCAAGGGCGAGGCATCCGGCGTTGCTCTGGCGCGCGCCCTCGTCGCGCAATGGAAGAGCATGGATAAGCCGGCGCGACGCGCCTGGTTCGAGATGCTGGCGCAGGATTTCGGTCCCGATGCGGAGAAGCTCACCGATGCCGTCGGGCAATGGCAGGCGCAGCCGACGCCCGCTGCAGCACAGAAATTGCACGCCGCCGCCGAGCCGCTGCGCCAGGAACTCTTACGCCGCATCAACCTCGCGCCCGGCGGCACCGCAGCGCTCGTCGAGATGCGCGCGGAGCTACTCACCCATTTGCGCGACACACCCGCGCTGGAGGCCGTCGAGGCCGACTTCGTCCATCTCCTGACCTCGTGGTTCAATCGCGGCTTCCTGCTGCTGCGCCCGATCGACTGGGCCTCGCCGGCGAATGTCCTCGAGAAGATCATCCATTATGAAGCGGTGCATGAGATCAAGGACTGGAACGATCTGCGCCGCCGCCTCGCTCCGCGCGACCGCCGCTGCTTCGCCTTCTTCCACCCGCAGATGCCGGACGAGCCTTTGATCTTCGTCGAGGTGGCCTTGACCTCCGGCATTCCCGGAAATATCGGTGAGCTCCTGTCGGAGGAGCGCACCGCGCTCGAGCTTCCCAGCACCGACACGGCGGTCTTTTATTCCATTTCCAACACGCAGGTCGGGCTCAAGGGCGTTTCCTTCGGCAATTTCCTGATCAAGCAGGTCGTCGAAGAGCTGCTGCGCGAAATGCCGTGGCTCAAGACCTTCGTCACCTTGTCGCCGGTGCCGGGCTTCGCGGCCTGGCTGAAAGCCGCGCGCCAGGACGACTCCCCGCTTCTCGCCGCGATCGCCGATCACGACCAACTGGCGGCACTCGACCAACCCGGCTGGCAGGAGAATGCCGAGGACCGCGAGGCGCTGGCACCGGCGCTCCGCCAGGCCGCGGCAACCTATTTGCTGCAGGCGAAGGGCGCCAATCGCCGGCCGCTCGATCCCGTCGCCCGATTCCATCTCGGCAATGGCGCCAGGCTCGAACGCATACACGCTTCGGCCGACTTGTCCGCCAAGGGGCTGCGCCAGTCCCATGGCGTGATGGTCAATTATCTTTATGATCTCGGCGCCATCGAGAAGAATCATGAGGATTATGCCGACAGTGGAGAGGTTGCGCATTCATCTGCGATCCGGAAGATTCAGGCCGGCGATCTGTCGGCAAACATGTTGACCCGAAACGTCCAGAGCCTGCTCGGCTCGGAAAAACCAAGAAAGAAGGAAGCCAAGATCTCATGAGCTGGTCCTATGCCGATGATCCGCAGTTGCGCAATCTGCCTGCTCTCGTGCACCGGCGGATGACCGCGCCGGACAAGCTCTTCATCCGCAATGGCGACGGCCGTGACTTCACCTTTTTCGATTTCTGGACGCTTGCCGGCCAGATGGCCAATGCCTTGGCGGCGCAGGGCGTGAAGACCGGTGACCGGGTGGCGATCCAGGTCGATAAAAGCCCGGAAGCCATCGCGCTCTTCCTCGCCTGCGCCAAGCTCGGCGCCGTCTATCTGCCGCTCAACACCGCTTATACCGAGCCGGAAGTGGATTATTTCGTCGGCGACGCCGAGCCCTCCGCTTTGATCGTCATGCCGGAGCGTCTCGAAGCTCTCGCGGACCTTGCCAAACGCCGCAATGTCGCCGCCCTGCTCTCGCTCGGTATCAAGGGCGACGGGACATTTATGGACGCGACACGCCAGCAGGCGCGCGGTTTCACCGCTGCGAAAGTGGGCTGGTCGGATCTTGCCGCGATCCTCTACACCTCGGGCACGACGGGCCGTTCGAAAGGCGCCATGCTCACCCATGGCAATCTCGCCTCCAATGCGCTGACGCTCATCGACACCTGGCGGTTCAGCGCGGCCGATACCCTCATCCATGCCTTGCCGGTCTATCACACGCATGGTCTTTTCACCGCGACCAACACGCTGCTGCTGTCGGGCGGCACCATGCTGTTCCGGCAGAAATTCGACGCCGACGACGTGATGCGGCTGATGCCCGGCGCCACGACGATGATGGGCGTTCCGACCTTCTATACGCGCCTTCTCCAGCATCCATGCTTGAGCCGCGCGGCAACCGCCCATATGCGTCTCTTCATCTCGGGCTCGGCGCCCCTCCTCGCCGACACGCATCGCGAATTCCGCGAGCGCACCGGCCATGCGATCCTCGAGCGCTTCGGCATGACCGAGACGAATATGAACACGTCGAACCCCTATGATGGCGAGCGCATCGCCGGAACGGTCGGTCTTCCCTTGGCCGGGGTCAATGTCCGTATCAGCGATCCCGACAGCGGAAAGCCGCTGGCGCAGGGCGAGATCGGCATGATCGAGGTGCGCGGGCCTAATGTGTTCAAGGGCTATTGGCGGATGCCGGAGAAGACGGCGGCCGAATTCCGCGCCGACGGCTTCTTCATCACCGGCGACCTCGGCCGCATCGACGACAATGGCTATGTGTCGATCGTCGGCCGCGGCAAGGACCTCATCATCACCGGCGGCTTCAATGTCTATCCGAAGGAAGTCGAGAGCGAGATCGACAGCATCGAAGGCGTCGTCGAATCGGCGGTCATCGGCCTGCCGCATCCCGATTTCGGCGAAGGCGTCACCGCCGTAGTGGTGCGCTCCGGCGACAGCCTTCTCGAACGCGAGATCCTGCAGCGGCTCGAAGGCAGGCTCGCCAAGTTCAAATTGCCCAAGCAGGTGATCTTCGTCGACGACCTGCCGCGCAATGCGATGGGCAAGGTGCAGAAGAATGCCCTGCGCCAGACCTATGCCGATCTCTATCGCCCGCGGTAGCGCGTGATCAGGAAAAGTGGACGCCGGTTTTCCGTCCGATCACGCGCCAAATAAGAGATTTCGATCACGTTTATCACTTTAGGTCGACCCGACCTAAAGTGATCGTGATCTAAACGCGCGGGCTTTTACGCCCGGCCGAACAGCCGCCTGAAGAAGGATGAGATGAGTGCGCCGAGAAGGGCCGCGACGCTGATCTGATTGGCCGGCGCCGGCTTCGCTTCGTTCACGGCCTTCGCCACCGACTCGGCTTCTACGGCCGGCGGCGCCACCGTCTGGGCTGGCGCGAGCTTCTGCTCGATATTGCGGGCGAATTGCGCGATCAGCACATTCGCCGTTTCGGTGATGACGCCGGTGCGGCCGAACTGGGCGACAGGCCCTGAAAGCTGCAGGTCGGCCTTGATGTCGACGGCGGTGAGATCGCCCGATTCCGACAGGCTGTAGTCCATCACGAGTTTGGAGCGGCTGCCGCCGCGCTTGTCCATCCCCTTGCCTTCGACATGTCCGGTATGCGCTGCAGCATCGGCCTTGACCCTCGCCTCGCCTTCGAAGGACGCATTGAACGGCCCGAGCTTGATGCCGACACGCCCGAGATAATTGCCATCCCCCTTGTCCTCGATGAGCTCGGCGCCCGGCATGCATCTGGCGATCTCAGGAATATCCTGGAACAGCGCCCAGACGGCCGGCAGCGGCCTCGCAACCTTGAAGGACTGTGTGATCTGCATCGAACCGGGCCTTTCTCACTGAGAAACGAAAGAGCTGATTGCCAAGCCGGCCGCGCGCCGTCAATCGATCGCGGTCGCTACCCAGCCCGCATCCGGGTCCTTCCACTTGTCGGGATAGGTCACCGCGCCCTTCTTCTTCAGTTTCTCGAAGTAAGGTCCGCGGTCGAACATCCCCAGTCGCCCGCGCGCCTTGCTCATCTCGCGGCGCAACGCTTTGGTCGCGGTGACATCGGCCGTCCATTTGCGCCCGGCTTTCTTGAGAACGACGCCATAGAAGTCGCGCGCCGCCTTGCGCGAGACGAGACCGCACTGGACGTCATAGACGACCTTGTCGATTTCGCGCTTGAGCGGATCGCCCCAGCCGCCGCCGCCGGTCGTCACCACGCGCACGCTGGTGCCGGCCTTGACCTTGACCGTGTCGCTCATGCCCGGATGGACGGTCTCCTTGCCCTTTTTGTCGATCACCGACACCTGGTAGTTGAGGCCGGCGCGGCCGCCATTGACGCCATAGCAGCCGAGCATCGAGCGGTCGGCATTGGAGATGAGACGGCAGTCGCCCAGCGCCCGGATGATCTTGTCATAGCCGAAGCCGCCACGCCGGAAACCGGCGCCGCCTGAATCCTCCTTCAGCGCCAGCTGTTCGACCAGGATCGGATAACGGGTCTCCGAGAATTCCGCCGGCAGGTTCTTCGAATTCGGCACGATATGAACGACATCCGACCCGTCGGCCCATGGCCTTCCGGGGCTTCCGCCGCCCAGAACCTCGCGGAACAGGTAGAAATCATTCTGGGTGCTGCCGCCGGTGAGCCCCCAGATGCGGATGGTTTCATGATCCGCCGGCATCTTGCCGCCGGTCGCCTTCGACAGGCAGGCGGTGAACACGCCGAGCGAGCGCAGCATGAGGAAGAAACGCATGCCGGTCGGCTTGCCGAAATTGGGCGTGATCAGCGTGCCCTTGGCCGGGAAGATCACATCGATGATGTCGAGCACGCCTTCATTGGAGTCGATCTCGGCGGCGCGCTCGGGCGAGCCCGCGAGCGAGCGCAGCGCCGGGGCGAGCCATTTGCGGAAATAGCGCCCTTCCATCTCATCGAGCGCCCAGTTGATCGGCCCCTTGGCCTCAGGGTCGGTGCCGTTGAAATCGAGGACGATCTTCTCGGGCGTCTTCGTCATGGTGAGGCGCAGCGCGTGGAGCCGTGGCTCATCGACGCCATCCGCTTCGATATAGTCCTCGAAATGATAGACGCCGTCCTTGATCTTGGGCAGGATTTCGCGCCGGAAGATCTCGGCCGTGTTCTTCAGGATCTGATCGAATGCTTCTTCCAGTGTTTCGATCCCATAGCGCTCGGCCAGCGCCACGATGCGCCGCGAGCCGAGCCTTGCGGCGCCGATCTCGGCGTCGAGATCGCCGGCCAGATGTTCCGACAGGCGCGAATTGCGGGTGATGATCTTGAACGCCGCCTTGTTGAGCTTGCCGCCTTCATAGAGCTTGATCGGCGGGATGAGCGCGCCTTCCATCCAGCTGTCGGTCGCATGGACCGGCAGACTGCCGGGCACCGCACCGCCGATATCGTCGTGATGGCCGAAGACCTGGCTGAAGCCGATCAGCCGGTCGCCGAAGAAGATCGGCACCGTGGTGCACAGATCCGGCACATGTCCGATGCCGCCGCAGGAATTATAGGGGTCATTCCAGAAGAACACATCGCCTGGATGGATGTCGCCTTCCTCGAAATAGGTGAAGACGGGTTCGACGATTGCCGAATAGGAGCGCCCGGTGAGCTTGCGGCCCTTGGCGTCGAACAGCGCCACGCGATAATCATGCTGGTCGCGGATCATCGGCGAGCGGGCGGTGCGCTCCACCGCCGCTTCGATCTCGAGCTCCGCCGCGCGGATGGTCCCGTGGATGACCTCGAGCTCGATGGGTCCGAGCTTGGTACGGCTTACCTTGTTCAACATGGTCGTGTCTGCCCCTATGCCGATTTTTCGAGAATGAGATTGCCGTAGCTGTCCGAGCGCAGTGTCCAGGAGGCCGGAACAACGACCGTCGAGCCATATTCCTCGATGACCGCCGGGCCTTCGATATTCTGGCCGATGGCGAGCTCGGTGCGCCGATAGAGCGGACAGTTCACCCAGCCGGAGTTGCGCCAATAGACCTTGCGCTTGGCGAAGGGAACCGCCGGTTGGCGTATGGCGATATCCTGCTTGAGGCTGGGCCGATGCTGTGTGCCGACCGCCTGCACGCGCAGGTTCACCAATTCGACATCCTGCTCGCCTTCATAGTGGAAGCCGAAGGTCTGATCATGCACGCGATGCAGATTCTTCCACATATAGTCGATCGCTTCCGCATCGCTGAGCTCGGGCGGAATATCGACCTGCACCTCATGGCCTTCGCCGAAGTAGCGCAGATCGGCGACCTTCTGGATCATGATCTTCTCGCGCGGAATGCCCTCGGCGCGGATATCGTCGACGCCGAGCTTCGTGAGATCGGCCCAGGCCTCGATGATCTCGGCGGCGTTGGCGCTCGACTGCTGGCGCACCAGGGTGCGGATATAATCGCGCCGAACGTCCGAGACATGCAGGCCGAAGGCGCAGAGATTGCCGGGATTGGGCGGCGAGATGATCGTCTTGATGCCGAGGAAATCGGCGACTTCCGCAGCGAACAGGCCGCCCGCACCGCCGAACGCGACCATCGCATACTGCCCCGGCTCGCGTCCGCGTGACGTCGTCACCTGCCTGATGCCGAAGACCTGGTTGACGGCGGCGATCTCCAGCGCGCCGGCGGCGATTTCTTCCGCCGGCATGCCGAATTGCCGCCCGAGCTCGTCATAGGCCCTGCGCGCCGCGTCGAGATCGAGCTTGATCTCGCCACCGATCAGCGCCGCCGGCAGTCGCCCGAGGACGATGGCCGCGTCGGTCACCGTGGGTTTCGTGCCGCCCTTGCGGTAGCAGATCGGTCCCGGATCGGCGCCGGCGCTGCGCGGCCCCACTTTCAGGCTGCCATAGGGATCGGTCCAGGCGATCGAGCCGCCGCCCGAGCCGACGGTGACGATGTCGAGCATCGGCGTCTTGACCGGATAGCTCTCGACCATCGACGCCGAGGTGTACATCGGCTTGTAGTTCTCGATGATCGCGACGTCGGTTGAGGTGCCGCCGACATCGATAGTGAGAATATCCTTGTAGCCGGCGAGCTGCGCCATATGGATCGAGCCCAATATGCCGGCGGCCGGGCCCGACAGGAGCATCGTGACGGGACGCTCGCCCGCCGTCGAATGTTTTACCACCCCGCCATTCGATTGCATGATCAGGAACGGAATGTCGCCCGACTTCGCCCTGATCTTGTCGGCAGCGTTCTGCAGGTAGGTTTTGCAATAGGGTTTGACCAGAACATCGATGAGCGTCGTCATGGCGCGCTCATATTCGCGGTATTCGGGCAGCACGACGGACGACAGTGAGACGAAGACGTCCGGATAGGTCTTGCGGATCAGCTCACCGATCCGCTGCTCGTGATCGCCATTGGCATAGGAATGAAGCAGGCACACGCCGATGCAGCGCACGCCGTCTTCCACCAGCTCCTTCACCGCCTTCAGCGTCGCCTTTTCGTCGATGGGCTCGAGCTCCGAGCCGTCGAAGCGCATGCGGCCGGGAACTTCACGCACCAGATGCAAGGGGACGAGCCGCGGCGGCTTCACCCAGAAGAACGAGTTGCCATAGCCGTCGGGAACCGACTGGCGCGCGATCTCGATCATATGGCGGGTGCCACGGGTGACCAGCAGACCCAGTCCGTCGAACTTGTGTTCGAGCACGGCATTCGTCGCGACCGTCGAGCCATGTAGCAGCATGCGCACGTCTTCGGCGCCGCGGTCCAGTGTGTCGAGGATCTTCTGGACGCCCTCCACCAGGCCGATGCTGGGATCGGCCGGTGTCGAAGGTGTCTTGACCGCCGCGATCTCTCCCGTTTCCTCGTCGATCGCCACAACGTCAGTGAAGGTTCCGCCGGTGTCGATGGCTATGCGCAGTCCCATTTTTTACCCGCCTCCAATATCCATATAGTGGATACGATATTCATATTATGCACATGAAGCCTTGACGGCACAAGAGCGGAAATTACCCGCGAAGGTGTCCTAAAGAGGCTTCAGGCGTTGGCTCACCGCGCCGTCCAGACGCTTCCTTCCACACCGCCCACCAGCCGGCCGTTTTTGATATGCACGCGCCGGCCGGGAAGATTGCGGAACATATCGACGAGATTGGCCGCCGAATGCACGACAAGGTCGGCGCGCCCGCCAATGCCGGCCCGGTGGTCGGTCAGTCCCATGAGCCGCGCCGGGCGCGATGTCGTCATGTCGAAGGCCTCGCGCACTTCCGCATCGCTGCGCATGCCGGTGCTCAGGCAGGTCATATAGGCGGTGTCGACGGGATCCATGCGGTTGAACCTGAACCAGATGTCGAACATGTTGTCGGCGCCGGCGCAGACATTGACGCCCGCCGCCAGCAGCTCCTTGGCCCGCGAGGAGCCGCGATTGATCGGTGTCGCCCCGTCGCCGCCGAGCATCTGCAGATTGGCGATCGGCAGGATCGTCACGCTCATATCGGCCGCTTTGACCTTGTCGATCACGCGTTTGGCTTCATCGTCCGGATAGACCGCGAGAGCGCAGCAGTGACCGGCGGTGACCTTGCCTTGATAGCCGCGCTCGACGGTCATGTCGGCCACCATTTCCAGCGTCTTGTAAGGCGCCAGATCGGTGTAGTCGCAGTGGAAGTCGATCGGCACTCCGCGTTCCATCGCAATGTCGAAAATGGTGCGGATATGGGTCCTCTGGTCCGCGAGGGAACGCTCGAATTCCGGCAGGCCGCCGACCAGTGTCGCCCCCATGCCGAGCGCCGCGCGCAACAGCGCCGGCGCCTCCGGATCGGTGACGATGCCCTCTTGCGGGAAAGCGACGATCTCGAGATCGATGAGGTTGTGGAAGCGCTCCTGCGCCCTGAGCACGCCTTCCAGCGAGACGAGCCTGGTGGCGAAGTCCACATCGACCTGCGTACGGATGCGCCCTATTCCCTGCGCCACGGCCAGGTCGAGCGCGCTGCACACACGCGCCTCGACATCGGCCACGGTGAAATTCTGCTTCGCCTCGCGCGCCCGCGCAAAGGCCTCTTGATAGGAGATCGCACCGACATAATTGCGCGACAGGACCTTGTCGAGATGGAAATGCGGATCGATGAAGCTCGCCGTGACGAGCCCCCCTTGCGCATCCACGGTACGGGCGGCGGCACCACCGATATGCGCGGCGATCTCCACGATGCGGCCGCCGGTGATCGCGATATCGCAGATGTCTTCGCGATCGAGGAGTCGTGCTTTCCTGATAAGCAGGTCGTGGGAGCCGGTGGCCGGTTGAGCTGACATTATTGTTCCTTCTCCTTAAGATCCCAGATAGGCCTTGATGACCTGCGGATCGCGCCGCACCTCCTGCGGCGGACCGGAGGCGATCACCTTGCCTTCGCTGAGCACGACCACCCGGTCGCAGACATTCATGATGACATTGAGATCATGATCGATAATGACGATGCCGCATCCCCGGCGCCGCCTGATGGCCTGCACGATCGTGACGATCTCTTCCGATTCGCCGTGATTGAGCCCTGCCGTCGGCTCGTCGAGCAGCAGGAACTCCAGCTTGCCGGCGATGGCGCGGGCGATCTCGAGCCGGCGCTGCATGCCATAAGCGAGCTCGGTGGCCATGCGATCGCGGTGCTGGGTGAAATGCAGCTCGTCCAACGCGTTCAGCGCATTTTCCCGCCGGTCGCCTGTGCCGAGCCAGGCCGAGGCCACTTCGACGGTTTCGAGCACAGTCAAAGAATTGAAGAGCCGGATATTCTGGAACGTCCGGCGGATGCCGCGCCGCGCCGCATCGCGCAGCGAAATTTTGGACCAGATCTCAGCGCCCATGCTGAAGCTACCGCTGGTCGGCGAATAAACGCCGGATGTCACATTGAGGAGCGTCGTCTTGCCGGACCCGTTGGGACCGATCAGGCCGACGATCTCGCCTTTGGCGACCTCCAGGCTGACCCCGTCAAGGGCGGTGAGGCCCTTGAATTTCATGACTACATCGCTCGCCTTGAAGTTCATTCTTCCGCTCCGAAACGCGTGCCGAGGAGCGCTGGGCGGGGGCCACACATCCCCCGCCCGCGCCAGAGTCATTTCACCGGCGGGAACTTCTGCGGAAATCCGACTTCCACGACGACGAATTTGCGGTTGGCGCGATCGAAGGTCACCACCGCATAGTCCTTCTTGGGGATCCCGCGTCCGATCGGGCTGTTCTTGTAGGAGATGAGACCGGTGGCGCCGGCGACATTCTCGACATTATCCAGGGCATCGCGCACCGCCGCCCCTTCCGTCGATCCGGCAGCTTCCACCGCCGCGGCGACGCTGACGACCAGATCATAACCGAGCGCGGTCTGCAGCGATTCAGGATCAGCGCCGAATTTCGCCCGGTATTCCTTCTCGAAAGTCTCGAAAGCCGAACCCGGCGTCCGGTTGCCGCCATAGGTCGTCATCGCCGAAATGTCGAGCTGGCCGCCAGCATCGAATATGACCGGCGTGTCGTTGCCATCGACCATGATGATCGGCTTGGTGTTGCCCAGCCTCTCCAGATCCTTGAGAAAGGCCGTCGTATCGGGCGGGAATGTGTTGGTCATGATCACGTCGGCATCGGAGCTCGCCATCTTGGTCGCGGTGACCCGATAGCTGCTGTCGCCCAGTGTGTAATAGGCCTCGCCGACGATCTCGCCGCCGAGCTCGCGGAAGCGCTCTTCGAACGCGACTCCGAGCGTGTGTGTATAGCCTTCACTCTTCGATTTCAGCGTGAAGGCCTTCTTATATCCCTTCTTGGCCGCGTATTCCGCCAGCATGGCGCC
Organism: Rhizobiales bacterium Y(2018); assembly: GCA_005502925.1. Lineage (GTDB taxonomy): Bacteria > Pseudomonadota > Alphaproteobacteria > Rhizobiales > Aestuariivirgaceae > Taklimakanibacter. The sequence continues at coordinate 148,975 of SCPD01000015.1, forward strand.
CTGGGTCAGCGTGCCCGGCACATTGAGGAAGCCGAAACCGCCCGGCACCTGGCTCGGTCCGGCGGCATCGGCGCCGCAGCTGCTGATGACCGGAAGCGAGGCCTTGGCGGCCATCTGCGCGCCCGGCAGCGAAACGTCCGTGTCGCAGGTCGTGACGATGAAATTCGCACCGGCGGCGATCAGCTCCTGGACGACGGTGGCGCCGAGCATGGGATCCGATTTCATGTCGCGCCGGTCGAGCTCGATCTTCACTTTGCCGGCGATGCCGCCCTTGGCATTGATCTCCTCGATCGCGATCTCCATGCCTTTGGCGAGCGGCTCGTCGACAAAGGACAGATAGTTCGATTTGTCCGACGCCCAGCCGATCTTGTAGACCGTGCCCGGCTTCAATTCGGCTGCGGCGCCTAACGGCCACAGCATCAGGGCCGCGGCGGCCGTCATCAAGGCAATGCGTTTCATTCTTATGTTCATCGTTTCCTCTCCTCTTCGTTTTTTGTCTTGTCAGGCTGCCGGGTTGCGCTCCCGATCTTTTTCGAATGGCAGTGCGGTGCCGTTTGCAGCCGGCCGCCGTTTCGCCAGCCAGCGCGCGGTCAGATCATCGAGCTCCCAGCGCCCGACCAGGCCCTGCGGCCGCATTGTCAAGGTGAAGACGATCAGCAGCGCCAGCACCGCGGTGGTGAGTCCGGGCGCCTCGCTCAAGCTGAAGGAACCCAGTGAAAAGCCGTTTTCGAGGCGACGCAGCGCCTCCGCCAGAATGGTGATGAGCAAGGTCCCGACGATCGCGCCGGTGATCGACTGGCCGCCGACGATGACCATCGTGACGACGAGGAAGGTCAGCTCGAAATGGAACGCCTTGGGCAGGATGGCGCCGATATAGTGAGCATAGAGAGCGCCGGCGACGGCCGAACAGGCAGCGCTTGCAACCCACATGACATAGCGGCTGTTGACGACGTCGACACCCGAGGCCTGCGCGGCGATCGCGTCGTCACGGCTGCTGCGCAGGCCGAGGCCGGTATCCGACTCGCGCAGAAGCCGCGCGATCACCAGGATCACCGCGAAGGCACCCATGCACCATCCCATCGTCGTATAGGCCGGTATGCCGCTGAAGGCCTTGGCGCCGCGTGTCCATTCTTCCGCATTCGAAAGCACGGTGAAGACCATGACCATGAAGCCGAGTGTCGCCACCGCCGCAGCCGACCCGCCGAGCCGGACGAAGACGCGGCCGATGACCGCGGCGACCATTGCCGCTACGCCGACGCCGATGAGCATCGCCGGCAGGAAACCCATGGCGGAGGTCAGGATGAAGTCCGGCGCATTCGGGATCCCCATCGCCTTGATGGCGGGATCGGCGGTGAAAAGCGCCGATCCATAGGCGCCCAGCGCCATGAACCCGACATGGCCGAAGGAGATGATGCCGGATGTGCCGGTATAGATCTGCAGGCCTATCGCGGCGATGAGATTGATGAGGAACACCGTCAGGATGCGCTGATCGGTGGAAGAGCCAAGCAGGCTGACGGCGGCCACAAGAAGGCTCACCAGCACGAGGATCTGGGCCGATCCGATAAGGGCGCGCAGCCACCATTTTTGCGACATTGCCATCACACCCGTAGATCTTCCGTCATGCGCACGCCGAAGAGCCCGCCAGGCCGCCATCTGAGCAGAATGATCGCGATGCCGAAGACGATTGCGTCGAGATACGGGCTGAGGCTGTTGGACAGGATGGCGTCACTGCCGACTTCGAGAAAGGCGAGCAGGAAACCGCCGACGACCGCTGCCGGCAGACTGCCCAGCCCCCCGATGACGCAGGCGATGAAGCCTTTGAGCATGGGCTCGAAGCCCGATGAGGGAACGACATTCGGCACGGTCGCGAAATAGAACAGCGCGGCAATGCCGGCGAGCGCCCCCGACAGCATGAAAGCGCCCACGACCACCGCATTGGCTTTGATGCCCATGAGTCGGGTGGTGCGGAAGTCGTCGGCGGCGGAGCGCAGCGCCAGGCCGATCACCGTCTTCTTGAGGAACAGATGGAGCGAGAGCACGATCAGCCCCGTGATCACGATGATGAAGACGTCGAGCCACTGGACGCGCAACTGCCCGATGCGGAAGCCGGCATCGACGAAGGCCGGCAGCTCGATGCCCTTGGGCCGCGCGCCGAAGAACAGCAGGAACAGGCTCTGCAGCGCGACGGAGACCGCGAAGGAGGTGATGAGAAGGGTCAGCGGATTGGCCGATCTGAGCCGGCGATAGGCGAGGCGTTCGAGCAGCAGCGCCGCTATGACCGAGGCCGCGATGGCGGCCAGGGCGGCGAGGAACCAATGCACGCCGGCAAGCAGTGTCGCATAGAGCGTATAGCCCGCGACCGTCATGAGTTCGCCATGAGCGAAATTCGCCAGCCGCAGGATACTGAACACGATGGCGACGCCGAGCGCCACCAATGCATAGATCGATCCGAGCGATACGGCATTGATGAATTGTTGAAGCATCAATTCCATGGTCACGCTCCAGCCGTTCCGAGATAGGCGTTTTCGATCGCGCTCGCCTGAAGATCGGCCGCCCTTCCGGCCGCTTCGACCACTCCATTCGACATCACATAACCCCGATCGGCGATCTTCAGGGCGCGTTCGGCATTCTGCTCGACCAGCAGGATCGTCACCTTGCGGCGGCGCAGTTCCTCGATGATCTCGAAAACACGATTGACGATGATCGGCGCCAGTCCGAGCGAGGGTTCATCGAGCAGCAGCAGACGTGGACGTCCGACCAGCGCTCGCGCAATGGCGACCTGCTGCTGTTCACCGCCCGACAGGAGGCCTGCTTGTGAATCGGCGCGTTTGCGCAGGATGGGGAAGAGATCGTGCAGACGTTCGAATTCGCGTTCGAATTCGGCTGGCCTGAGCGCCGCGCCGCCCAACCTCAGATTCTCCCGGACGGTCATGTTGGAGAACAGGCGGCGGCCCTCGGGAACCAGCGAGATGCCGGAACGCACGATCATTTCGGTGCTTTTGCGTGTTATATCGTGGCCTTCGAAGGTGATGCTGCCGCCGACGCGCGGCGACAATCCGACGATGGCGTTGAGCATGCTGGACTTGCCCGCGCCATTGGCGCCGAGAAGAACGACGATCTCACCGGCGGCGACTTCGAGGTCGAGATTGCGCACCGCCTCGACCGCGCCGTAGGCCACCGCGAGCCCCGTGGCCCTGAGAATGACGTCAGCCGCCGGGTTTGCCGGGCTGGCTGAGCTGTCTTTCTGGTTCCCCAGGCTGGACATTGAACATCCATATAGTGGATACGATATCCGACAGGCTAACATCACGCTAAGTTGCCCGCAAGGGCCGGAATCATCCCGCAAAAAAATTGGGACCGGATTTTCATCCGGTCCCGCTGACATTCTAGATTGCGTCAGATCGATCTAGACACTGCGCGCGCTCCGGAACAGCACCTTGCCGTTGACCTTGATCTCGACATCCTGGGCATATTGCGTCAGCGCATCTGGATTGACCTCGATGCCGAGGCCCGGCGCGTCCGGCACATGGATCTCGCCATTCTTGTCGGGCACGATGTGATTGCGCGTCAGGTCCACCGCCAGTTGCTTGAGCGTCGTCGGATATTCGCAGATCCGGTGATCCTTGAGGCCGGCGAAAGGCTGCATCGACGCGCTCAGCGCCAGGTTCGACGTGAAAGTGTGGTTGATATAGGTGACGCCCCGCTTCACCGCATAGTCGGCCACCTGCTTCGCCGGCCACAGGCCGCCGATGCGGCCGCAATCGATCTGCACATAGCCGACCTTGCCGAAGTCAATCAGATGCTCGGCCATATGGCGGTTATGCGCCGCTTCACCGCCGGCCGTCTTCACCGTCTTCACGCGGGCCGACAGCGCGCCATAGGCGCCATAGGCCGAGCCATGGAACGGTTCCTCGAAGAAGGTGACGCGGTTGCGCTCCATCGCGTCGAGCCGGAGTGCTGCCGCCTCGACATTCTCGTTGAAGATCTGGCCCGCATCGATGAGCAGGATGCCGTCCGGCCCCAGTCCTTCACGCGCCGCATCGAGATGAGCGATGTCGCTTTCGAGCGAAGCGCCGAAGGGCGCCCAGCCGAATTTCGCCGCCCGGAAACCGCGGCCGCGCATCTCGCGTGCCCGCTCCAGCGTGCCTTGCGGTGTCGTGCCGAACAGCACCGAGGCATAGGGGATCTTCGGATGGGCGGCGTCATAGCCGAGCAGTTTCCAGGTCGGCACGCCTCGGACATGGCCGAGCAGGTCCCACATCGCCATCTCGATGCCGGACCAAGTATGGGCGGCCTGCAGCAGGTCCATGCTGTTATAGGCGACCGTCGCGGTCATGCGATGGATATCGTCCGGGCCGGCCAACGTTTCGCCCAGCACCGAATCCGCCACCGGGCGGCAGGCGCCATGCGACATCGGACAGACGAAGGCGGCGATCGACGGCAAAGGCGCCGCTTCGCATTCGCCCCAGCCGACATGCCCGCCAGAGCTGACCCGCACCACCAGCGCGTCCTGGCTGCCATCGGCCTCGGTCGTGACCTTCGGCATGGCCAGATAGAAGAAATCAACACTATCGATTTTCATTATGAGTTTGCCTTTGTTGAGAGTTAGGTCCGCCGCCGATAGGTCACGGCGCGGGGGGTGAAGGGAGTGTCGGCTTCGATCGGATAGATCGGGCGGGCGCAGAGCGTGTGGCCGAGGCCCGCGACATAGGCCGAGGTCGATCCCGGCGCATCGACATTGAAGTTCTTCGCCACCCACTGGTCATACATGTGGAACTCGGTATGGGGCGATTTGACGATGGTGAGATCGAAGCGTTCAGGATCGAGGCCATTGGCGTAATACAGCGCACGGTCGAACAGGAAGGCCGGCTTGCTGATCACGAGCACGGTGAAATTCTCGAAGCTCAGCACCGCGCTCATGCCCGCATCGAGCGGCAGTCCCATCGTCTCCAGCACCGCCTTGCCGCGCGACAGGCTTTCAACGGTGGCGCGGACTTTCAGCGGCCGGAAACGTTTGGCATCGACCGTGCCGCCGAGCGCGACATCGATTGTGGCGCCGACGCCCGCGTCATGCGCCGCCTTGGCGGCCGGCGCATCGACGATCTGGGCCAGCACGCGTTTCTTGTAGCCCCCCTCCTTCAGCGCCTTGATCAGCGCGTTGGAATCGCCGCTCGCCCCCGATGAGGTGGCGTCCGCCGCATCGGTGAAGATGATCGGCTTGTCGAAATGATGCGCCAGCGCCACCGCTTTGTCCGGCGCGATCAGCTTGCCGACGAGACGATGACGGCCGGCCCACATGGCCTCCGCCAGCCTGATCGCCGCGGCTTCGGCCGAGCCGTCATTCTTTTCCGTCACGACGATCGCCTGCGTGCACAGTTCCGGCGCGTCGGTGAAGGGATTGCCGATCATCACGCCGGCGGCCAGCGCCTTGCCCGAATGTTCGAGCAGTTGCCCGTCCGCCAGCACATCGCCATAGAGTCCGTTCTTGGTGACGCATTCATCGCCGCGCGCCAGCAGCGGCACCACGACGCGCGCAATGGTGGGTTTGAGCTTGCGGTCGACGATATCGAGCAGCAGCCGCGCCGCCCGCACGCCCGTATCGGCGAAATCGATATGCGGATAGGTCTGGTAGAGGGTGAGCCCGTCGATCTGGCGCAGCATGCGATCGGTCAGGATGCCATGCAGGTCGAGCGAGATGACGATCGGCACATCCGGCCCGAAGCTTTTACGGATTTCTTCGAGGAGATAGCCCTCGGGGTCGGGCTCGCCGACCGCGCCCATCGCGCCATGAAGCGAGATATAGAGCGCATCGACCGCCCCCTTATGCGGCAGCACCGCCGCCAGGACCTCCGCCGCGAGAAGCTGCCAGCCCTCCGCCGAGAGGATGCCGGCACTGTCGGCGCGCGCCGAAATCGTCGGCAGGATGCTGACATCGCTCCGCTGGTCGAAGACCGCCAGCGCGCCGCCGATCGACGTATTGAGGCCGCGCCGCTTCAGCAACGCGTCACCTTTGTCGATCTTGAAGTCTTTATATTGCGACGGCAGCGGATTGAAGGAGGAAATCTCCTGCATGCATTCGGCGATCAGGATCTTCATGCGGCGGCTCCGGAATTTGGCGACGAGCGTGGCGGGACGGCCAGGCTGCCGTCGGCCACGAGATGGCAGGCGACCGACCGTCCGTCGGCGATGATGGAAAGGGCGGGATCTTCCGACCGGCAGCGCTCCACCGCGAAGCGGCAGCGCGGCGCAAAGCGGCAGCCTTGCGGGATCGCCAGCGGGCTCGGCACATCACCTTTGAGCTTCTCACGATCACGTTTGGCGCGCGGATGGCCGGGCGGGATGGCGGAGAGCAGTGCCCGCGTATAGGGATGCGCCGGCGCCTTGAACAACGTGTCGGCATCGGCCAGCTCGACGATGCGACCGAGATACATCACCGCCACCCGGTCCGAAATGTGCCGCACCACCGACAGATTATGCGAGATGAAGAGATAGGTGAGGCCGAGCTCCCGCTGCAGGTCCTGCAGCAGATTGATCACTTGCGCCTGCACCGAGACGTCGAGCGCCGACACCGCCTCGTCGCAGACCAGGAACTGCGGCTCAAGCGCCAGCGCCCGGGCGATGCCGATGCGCTGGCGCTGGCCGCCGGAGAACTGATGCGGATAGCGGTCGGCGGCGGCGCGGGGAAGCCCGACAAGATCAAGCAGCCTTGCGACACGGCGCTCGCGCTCCGCTCCCTTGGCGAGACGGTGGATGGCGAAGGGCTCACCGATGATGGCGCCCACGCTCATCCGCGGATTGAGCGAGCCGAACGGGTCCTGGAACACGATCTGCAGGTCGCGCCGCCGCGCCTCGAGCTCCTTGGGCGGGAGCGACATGAGGTCCCTGCCCTTATGCAGGATCTGGCCCGAGGTCGGCTCGAGCAGGCGCAAGAACAGCCGGCCGACCGTCGACTTGCCGCAGCCGGATTCGCCGACAAGGCCGACGGTTTCCTTTGCCGCGATGGCGAGATCGACGCCATCCACTGCCCTGACCGCCGCGGTGTTTTTCTTCTTGAGAAACAGCCCACGCGATTCGAAATGTTTGACGAGCCTACGCGCCTCGATGAGGGTCTCAGCCATGTGTTGGCGTCTCCTCACGTCGGACATAACCGAACGGCCGCAGGCAGGCGACGCTCTGCGAAGCCTCGAGTATCGCCAGAGGCGGTGGTGCCGGACGGCAGGCTTCCTTTACATGCGGACAGCGCGGCGCGAAGCGGCAGCCTTTCGGCATCAGGCCGACACCCGGCACCGAGCCCGGTATCGTCACCAGCCGGTCGCCGCCCGAATCGAGTGACGGGATCGAGGCGAGCAGCGCCTGCGTATAGGGATGCGCCGGTGCATCGAACACCGTCTTGACATCGGCCATCTCGGCGACACGGCCGGCATAGAGAACCATGACCTTGTGCGCCATCTCGGCGACGACACCGAGATCATGAGTGATCAGCATCAGCGCCATGCCGCTTTCGGCCTGGATGTCGCGCAGGAGATCGAGGATCTGCGCCTGGATGGTCACATCGAGCGCCGTCGTCGGCTCATCGGCGATGAGGAGTTTGGGTTCGGCGGCGAGCGCCACCGCGATCATCACGCGCTGGCGCATGCCACCCGACAATTCATGTGGGAAAGCGGCGAGCCGCGACGCCGCCGCCGGGATCTCGACGCGTTCGAGCAGCTCGACCGCCCGGCGCCGCGCTTCGTCGGCACTCATTCCCTTGCGCAGCCGCAGCACCTCGCCGATCTGCTCGCCGACCCGCATGATCGGATTGAGCGAGGTCATCGGCTCCTGGAAGATCATCGACAGATCGCGGCCGCGCCGCTGCCGCCAGGCCGAAGTGCCACCGGCGGTGATGTCGTCGCCATCGAGAATGATGCGGCCGCCGGCGCGCCGCACCGGGAAACCGAGCAGGCCCATGATGGTGAGCGCCAGCATCGACTTGCCGCTGCCCGATTCACCGACGACGCATAGCACTTCGCCGGCATCGAGCGTGAAGGAGACATCTTCCAGCACACTCGGCGCTGACGCACCCGACCCGACCACGGTGGTGAGGTTCTCGACCTTGAGCATGCTCATACCCTGATCCTCGGATCGAGCACGTCGCGCAGGCCGTCACCCAAAAGGTTGAGGCCGAGCACGACCACCAGGATGATGAGGCCGGGAAACAAGGTCACCCAGGGCGCTTCCACCATGAAGTCGCGGCCATTGGCGATGATGCCGCCGAAGGTCGCGGCGGGCGGCGGCGGGCCGACGCCGATATAGGAGAGCAGCGCTTCGGCGAGGATCGCGGACGCGAAGACATAAGTGAGCCGCACGATGAGCGGCGCCATCGCATTGGCGAGGATGTGGCGGAACAGGATGCGCATATGGCTGGCGCCCAGTGCCCGCGCCGCCTCGACGAACTCCATCTCGCGCACCACCAGCACCGAGGCGCGCACGATGCGCGCGGTATGCGGTGTCGTGGCGATACCGAGCGCCAGGATGACATTCTGCACCGACGCGCCGAGCGTCGCCGCCACCGTGATGGCGAGCAGGATAGCCGGGAACGCCATCAGCGCGTCCATGATGCGCATCAGGATATTGTCGAGCCGGCGGAAATAGCCTGACGCGGCGCCGATCAGCGTGCCGAAGACGCCGGTGAACAGCACGACCGACAGGCCGATGAACAGCGACAGCCGCCCGCCATGGATGGCGCGCGAAAGGATGTCGCGGCCGAAATGATCAGTGCCGAACCGATGCACCGCACTTGGCGCTTCGAGCCGGGCGCGGAAATTGTTGGCGCCCGGCTTGAAGGGCGCGATCTGGTCGGCGAAGACCGCCAGAACCAGCACGATGAGGAACAGCGAGCCGCCGATGACGAAGGCGCGGTTACCCGAAAGCCGGCGCAGGAACAGCAGGAACGGGCTCTGCCGCTCCGGCAGCGCCTCATGCGCCAGATTGGTGTCGAGGCTACTCAAGGCGCACCCTTGGATCGATGGTGGCATAGAGCAGGTCGACGACGAGATTGATGAGGAGATAGATCACCGTCAGGAACAGGAGCCCCCCCTGGATGATCGGGTAATCGCGGCTCAATATGCCGCCGATGATGAGCCGCCCGACACCCGGCAGCGCAAAAACCTGCTCGACCACGACGGCGCTGCCGAGAAGCGCGCCGGCAATGATGCCGGTGACGGTGAGGATCGGCATCATCGCATTGGGCAGGCCGTGGCGCAGGATGATGTAGAGGCCGGACAGCCCCTTCGAATCCGCCGTGCGCATGAAATCCTGGCTGATCACATCGAGCATCGCCGAGCGTGTCATGCGGGCGATGAAGCCCACCTGCACCACTGCGAGCGTGATGGTCGGCAGCACCATGGATTTGGCCCAGCCCAGCGGATCATCGAGCAGCGGCACATAGCCGCCGGAGGGCAGCCAGCCGAGCTGCACCGAAAAGACGACGATCAGCAGAAGCCCGAGCCAGAAATCCGGCACCGAGAGGCCGAGCAGCGCCAGGCTCATCACCGATTGGTCGGCCCACGTCCCGCGCCGCGTCGCGGCAAAGGTACCGGCCGCCACGCCGAGGCCCACCGCGAGAATGAGAGCGAGCGTGGCGAGAAGGAGGGTCAGCGGCAGGCGCTCCAGGATGGCGGAGAGCACGGGGATACGCAGCAGGATCGACTGGCCGAGATCGCCGGTCAGCACCCGTCCATACCATTCCGCCATCTGCACCAAGGGCGGCTTGTCGAGGCCCAGCATCTCGCGCAGGCGCGCCACGTCTTCGGGCGTCGAGCTCGCATCCAGGAAAGCGGCGGTCGGATCGCCCGGAATGATCCAGATGACCGCGAAGGACATCAAAGACACGAGGAAGAGGACCGGAATGACGGATACGAGCCGCCGCAGCAGGTAGTCGCGCATGGGGCCCTCCTCTCGCGGGTTTACGGGAGACACCGCCGCCTGTCATGGCGGCGGTGCCGGTTCATCGAACTTCTACACTTACGGAGCGAGCGTCACACCCCACATGCGCGGAATGCGGAAGGGCACGAAGTCCTTCACCTTGTCGCTCGTCACCTGGAAGAGACCGTAATTGCCGGCCTTGATCGCGACCATGTTGTCATACATGCGCTGCTGGAACTGCTTGAACAATTCCTTCTTCTGGGCGTCGTCGAGGGTGGCGTAGAACTCCTTGGCGATCCGGTCGATCTCGGGATCGGCCACCATCTGCGCATTGCCGCCGACAAAGGCCGACATCACCGTGCCGGGGCCTTCGAAGGGCTCGATGCCGAAGCCATGCGTCCAGAAATTCCAGCCCGTTTTGGTGAAGCCGATCTTCGACGTCGTCGGCCAGTCGGCGACCTTGATGTCGACCTTGACGCCGATCTCGGCAAGGCGCGCCTGGACGACGGTGGCGATGTCGACATTGGGCCTGAGATTGTCGGTGATGAAGGTCACCGTCTCGCCCTTGTAGCTTGACTTGGACAGGAACGCCTTGGCCTTCTCGAAGTCGGCGACATTATATTGATCGAGGCCGGCATCGTTGGCGAAGGCCGATTTCGGGAACACCCAGCCGCCATCGACCTGGTTGATGCCGGAATAGGAGATCTCCATCACCTCCTGCATGTCGAGCGCGGCCTGCACCGCCTTGCGGAAGTTCACATCGTCCGACGGCGCCTGGGCGTGGTTGAACTTGATGACCTGGAAGGCGAAGGGCAGCACGTCATGGACGACATATTTGCTGTCCTTGCGCAGCCGCTCGGCGGTCGGGCCATCGACCGTCTCGACGATCTGCACCGCGCCCGATTCGAGCGCCGCGGTGCGGGCACCCGCTTCCGGGATGAAGCGGAAGGTGACGCGGTCGATCAGCACTTCCTTCTTGCCGGCGAGACCATCACGCTTCTGATAAGCGGGATTGGGCACGTAATCGGCGAATTTTTCGAGCGTGACATGGCTGTCCGGCTTGTATTCGACGAATTTGAACGGGCCGGTGCCGATATACTGGATCTCATTGGCGCCCTTGGCCGCCTCTTCCGTCGGATAGATGGCGATCGGCGCGCGCGGCGATGAGATATTGTCGAGGAAGACCGACTGCTTCACCTTGAGCTTGATCGCCACCTCATAGGGGCTGACCGCGCTCACCGTGTCGATCGCGGCGACCAGCGCCGGCGACACGCCGATCTTGCGGTAGCGCTCGATCGAGGCGACGACATCGGCCGAGGTCATCTCCTTGCCATTGTGGAACTTGACGCCCTGACGCAGCTTGAAAGTATAGGTGAGCCCGTCATCGGAGACGCTCACCCCTTCGGCGAGGTCGGGAACCGGCTCGGCATTTTCATTGCGCGCATAGAGCGTCTCATAGATGTGCAGCGTGATGTTGCGCGCCACCTGCGCATTGGTGACATGCGCATCGAGCGACGGCGGGCCTTGCACCGAAGCGATGACGATCTCACCGCCCGCGGCTTCGACGGCGGGCGTTACGCCCACCAATGCCGTCATCAATCCGAAGGCGAAGGCTAGTGCTTTCAAGCTAGGTCGCATTTTCTTTCCTCCCTTTTGAACTTCTGGCTCAGGCAGCGGCCAGCGCTTCGTCATAGTCCCTCATCACCACGCCGATCGTGTCGCCACGCGCCACGCGGCCCGGCCCCGCCGACATCCACAACACGCCGTCACGCTGGTATTTGACTTCGATCGGCGCGCGGTCGACTTCCTCGACGAAATGCAGGAGTCCGGCGGGCTCGCCCGCTGTGATCGTATCGCCGACGACCTTGGTCGGCTCGAACAGGCCGGCGGCCGGTGCGAAGGAATAACCGGCGGGATCGCGCACCATCATGTGGCGCGTGCCGGCCGATCCGTCGCGCTGCTGCGTCTCGGGCTTGCCCTCGATGACGCCGAAATGCTTGAGGATATTGTCGACGCCGCGCCTGCCAATGCGCACGCCTTCGATATTGACGCGGCCCCAGCCGCCGAGCTCGGTGCCGAGCGAGATGATGCCTCGGCGCTCGACGCAGGAGGTGAAGGTGGCGCCCTCATCGACGCCCCAGAATACCGTGTTGAAGGGCGCGCCGAAAGCCGACGCCGCATCCATCGTCTTTTTCCGTAAGCCCGGATCGGGCAGATAATGCATGTTCGTCGAAAGGGCCGAATCCGCGCTGTGGCCGGCGGTGTGCATGTCGACCGACACGTCGGCGAGCGGCAGAATATAGCCGTCAAGGAAATGCGCCAGCATCTCGGAGAAGGTGCCTTTCGGATTGCCGGGGAAACAGCGGTTCATGTCGCGATTGTCGACCGGGCTGAGCCGCGTGTCGTTGAGCACGGCGGGGATGTTGTAAGCGGGAATCATGATCACCCGGCCCTGCACCTTGGCCGGATCGAGCGTGCGGGCGAGATGCGAGATGGCGATCGGCCCTTCATATTCATCGCCATGGATTCCGCCGGTGAGCAACACGGTCGGGCCCTTGCCGTTCTTCACCGAGATGATCGGAATCTCGATCACACCCCAGGCGGAGGTGTTGCGCGCCAGCGGTGCTCTGAGCACGCCGGCCTGGCGCCCGTTCTTGTCGAAATCGATGGGATTCGAGATGCGACTTTTCTCGACCTGCACTGCCAAGATGTTCCCCCATATTTGTACGCCGAGGCCTCCGCCTCGCGAGGTTCACTCATCCTTGCGTACGGTATACCGTATGTCAAGCTTCTTATCGGTAATGGGAACTTCGCCCTAATTTGACCACGGGTCGCCTGTGAATTTACATCCCTGTCAGGATGGTGCAGAGCATCGGCCCGAAAAGTGCGAAGCGGTTTTCGGATAAGCCGATGCGCAAACAAAAGCATCGGACTGGCGGGGCGAACCAAGGGTTTGGAGCGAACTGATTGTGAAGTTTTTGCAAGTGCCTGTGATCGCTTTATTGTGCCTCGCCTCGCCGGCCATCGCTTCGGCCGACAATGATGATGCGATCTTCCCCCGGAAGATCGATTGCGGCGCGTCCACCGAGCCCAAGAACTGCAAGGCGCATCAGCGCCTGCTTCCCTTGATCACGGGCGGCGCCTTGGGGGGCCGGCGCGCCTCGATGCGTTCCGTCGCGCGTTATTCCTGGGAATTTTCGAACGACATCTTTGTTCGCGATCAGAAACTGAGCTGCGCGTGGCGGATGGTCATTGTCGGCTCGCCGAAAGTTCGCAGCACGACAGATGATCAATCGGCTTTCGAGAAGACCTGCCTCGCTTTGAGCAAATCCGACTACGCTGCTGCCGAAGTGATGGCCAGGAAGATCGCGCTTAGGGTCTTCCGCGCAAATGCCTTCGTGCTGCCGGCGAACAACTAGCGCGCTTTGCAGTTCGAATCCGGACCGGGATCACCACCCGCTGCGACGACGCCAAGCCTGTCGAGATAATGTGTCCAGCCCTCTTCATGGCCGGCGCACTCCTCGGCATCCGGCAGCCCGCTATGGGTGAGCCGCAGCAGCGTGCCGCCTTTTTCCTCGAGGAGATCGATCTCGATCAGGCTCGATCCCGGCGGCACCTTCGGGTTTTCCTCCCAGCCGAAGCTGTAGGCCAGCCGATGGACGGGAACGACCTCGATGAATTTGCCGCGCGCGATATTCTTGCCGGTGACATTGACGAGATAGAGTCCACCCGTCTGCGGCTCGACCGTCGCCTCTGTTCCCATCCAGCGCAGCAGCTTGTCCTGATCGGTCAGGAACGCGAAGACCGTGGCGGGCGGCGCCGCGATCTGGATTTCGCGGCGAACGACGAGTGGTTCGACCATGAGGGGCCTCCTTGCGGCTGACACTCCATCCCCAACCATCGTCGCGGTCAAGATGCTTTCGGCCACGGTGTATGTCCTTGCGTTAGATCACCCGATGACAGGCGCGTCGCGGAACGGCATGATCCGCTGATGCAGCTTCCCCCGCCTCTCGCCTGGCTCATCGACGATGCCGGCAGCCTGGCCGGCGCCGATCAATTCCTGGCGGCGCTCGGCGCGCGTCTCATCGCCGAGGGCCTGCCGCTCTCCGGCGGCGCGCTGACGCTCTCCGCGCCGCATCCCATCATTGCGCGGCGCGTCTGGCTGTGGCGGGCGGATAATGGCGTCGTGATCGAGGCTTTGGGTTTTGCCTCGATGAGTATCACCGTGCCCGAGCCGGTCACTGTCGGGCGCGACTGGCTCTCGGGTCTGGGGCCCCAATCGATCCGCGAGGATGTCGCGGGCTCAGGCTCCGACGGCCCGGTCCTCGGCTGGGCGCTGACCAGGCCTCTGAGCGAGGATCAGGCGGCACTCCTCGACGCCGTCGCGCGTTTCGCCTCGGCACCGCTCGCTATTCTCGCCATGAACGCCACGCTTGTCGCGCTGCTCGAGACCTATCTCGGCCGCCGCAGCGCCGCCCAGGTTCTGGCCGGCCGCTTGCACCGCGAGCCGGGCGAGACCATTCGTGCGGCTCTCCTCTATGCCGACCTGCGCGGCTTCACCGAATTGTCGGAACGCGCGGCGCCCGAGATGGTGGTGGCCGCGCTTGGCGCCTGGTTCGATCGCATCGCCGGTGCCGTGCATGCCTTTGGCGGCGAGGTGCTGAAATTCATCGGCGATGGCGTGCTGGTCATCTTCCCCGTAGGCGGCAATCCGCCCTCCGTCGCCTGCGATGGCGCGCTCAGCGCCGTTGCGGCGGCGCTGGCCGGCATGGCGCATCTCGACGAAACCCGCGCCCGGCAAGGCCTGCCGCCTTTGCCCTTCGGCATGGCCTTGCATCTGGGCGACATTCTCTGGGGCAATATCGGCACCGCCGACCGGCTCGACTTCACCGCCATCGGCCGCGCCGTCAATCTCGTCAGCCGGCTCGAAGGCCTGTGCAAGCCGCTGCAGCGCACGGTGCTGATCTCGGGCGCCTTCGCCGCCGAAGCGACTAACCCGCTGCTGCCCCTGGGAGCTCATGAATTGCGCGGCATCGATGAGCCGTGCGAGGTCTTCACGCTCTCCGATTGATCGGCCGCGCCGCATCGGGCCGGCTCAGATAATCATAGGCCGACAGCACATGGGTGCGCACCACATGGAGGAACTCCTCGATGTCGACATGCTCGTCATGCGAGCCCATGCCATGCGGATAGGGGCCATAGACATAGGCCGGCACGTTGTTGTGCCGCCACAGCCGCGCATCGGTGCCGCCGATGCTGACGATCGGCGTCGGCTTCGGGCGGCCGAAGGCGGTGACATTGTTCTGGATGATGCCGACCATCTCGTGATCGGGATCGCACCAGGACGGCTCGTCGCCGCCGATCTCGCGCCACGTCGCTTCCGGGTAACGACCGGCGATTTCGGCGATCTTCGGCAGGAGATCGGCCTTGCCCATGCCGACGGGCAGACGCAGATCGGCCGTGAAGGTGCAATGCGACGGGATCATGTTGACCTTGTCGCCGCCATTCATCAGCCCGATATTGAGCGTGACCTTGGAGACGAGATCGCCGGCGCCCTTGCCCATCATGCGGTCCATCGTCGGCCGGCCGAGATCGATGGCGCGCTGCACATTGTCGCTGACCCGCCCCTCGATGTCGGTCAGCACTTCCAGCTCGGTCGCGAGCTTCATGGCGATCTTGGTGGCGCTGCCGGTGGCATGCACATAGGCGCCATGGGCGCCCCGCGTGCGCACCGTGAACTCGATCCACAACGGCCCGCGCTCACCGAAGCGGATCGATTCGGGTCCGCTCGGCTCGCCATTGAGCAGGCAGTCGCCATGCACTTCCGGATGATGCTCCATCAGATAGCGCGCCCCCCAGGGGCCGAAGGTCTCCTCGTCGGACACACAGGTGAGCGTCAGTTGGCCGTGGAGCTTGTCGCGCAGGCGCGACAAAAGAGCATAGGTGATGAGGGAAGCGGTCGTGCCCGGCTTCATGTCGCAGGCGCCGCGGCCGTAGATCTTGCCATCGGCGATCTCGGCGCCCCATGGATCCCTGCTCCAGCCGGCATTGCCGGGCGCCAGCGGAAACACGTCCATATGGCCGTTGAGCACCAGATGGCGCCCGGGCCGCGCCGCCTGGAAATTGGCGATGATGTTGGGCATTTCGGGATGCGGCGAGATGATCCGGTAGTCGAGCCCCTGCCCGCTCAGATAGCGCGTGACGACATCGGCGGTCGAGCGTGTGTCGCCCGGCGGATTGGGCGAGCGCTCGCGCAGGAGAGCCCTGAGCAATTCGATGATGTCGTCCTTCTCATTGTGGAGCCAGTCGAGCAATTGCTTGCGGTCTTCAGTCATTGTCACCCCGATCGATCATCTCCGTGTGCTGGCCTTCTCTCCGCGTCTCGTCAAGCCTCGTTATTTATTCCCTTGCGGCACGCCTTCAGTTTCACCAAATATGCACTGAGGACCAAGATCCTGACCGAGAGACGCGCGATGAAGGATCAGACCTACGCCTTGCTGGCCGCCTTGTTCTGCGTCGCGCTGGCGGTCGCCGGCATCTATTACCTGACCGCCGACACGCCGATCTGGAACGACTGGAAAATTGACGAGCAGCCCACGACCGAGGCGCCTTCCCCGTCATCCGGCAAGCAGATCGACGAACGTATTCCGCGGGACGAGAATGCGCCGGCCGTGGAGACATCGACCGGCGGCGACCGGATCATCACCAAGCAGGCGCCGGGCGAGACTATCGACATAAGGCCGCCTGAGAAAGACGCAGGCTCCGATTCCGTGACGCCGCCAAAATCAGGCTCCCCGGCATCCCCCGCATCCGGCAAGGAGCTGACCGACCGCATTCCTGAAACGGACGGCTGAGGGCCGACAGGCTACTTCATTTTTTTAAGACAGGTCCCTGCGGCTTCGCCGGCGGTCTCGCCTTCGGAGAGTGTCAGCTTGCCTTCTGCCATCATCTTTTCGACGATGCCGATCACGATGCTGCGGCCGGTTTCCTCGGTCGGGTGGCTCGCCTGGGTGGTTTCATAGATGTATTTGGCATTGGCCGGCAGCGATGCGGCGCACTCATCGGCGGCCTTCCGGTCGGCTTGAGCCGCCGTCGTCATGCCGGCGATGAACAAGACGCAGTAAACGACTTTCAATTTCATCTGAAACTCCCTCTCTGTTGATCGCGACACGTCACAATGCTTATTTCAGGCGTCTTTCTCCAGCATGTAGTCCCGCGTGTTCGGCAGGACATCGATGCGCCGGGTCAGCTGGAACTGCATCACCATGTGGCCCGCATAGCGGAAGCCCATCTCCGAGCCCGCCAGGTAGAACTCCCACATCCGGCGGAACGGCTCGGGATAGAGAGCGGGGATTTCCGGGTCGGCCATGAAGCGCTCGCGCCAATGCTTCAGCGTCTCGGCGTAGTGCAGGCGCAGGACCTCCACATCGGTGATCCACAGCCCCGCCTCCTCGATGGCCCTGGTGACCTCGGACATGGCCGGCACATAGCCGCCCGGAAAGATGTACTTCTGGGTGAAGGCATTGGTGGCCCGTGGGCCTTCCATCCGGCCGATGGTGTGGATCAGCGCCACCCCATCGGTATCCAGCAGCCGGCGCACCGTCTCGAAATAGGCGCGCAGATTCGGGGCGCCCACATGCTCCAGCATTCCGACGGAGACGATCCGGTCGAAGGAGCCGGCCAGGTCGCGATAGTCCCGAAGCTCGAAGGTGATCCGTTCCGCCAGCCCCGCGCCCGCCACGCGGTCACGCGCCAAATTGAGCTGTTCCGTCGAAAGCGTGACCCCGGTGACCTTGGCGCCATAGTCCTTGGCGAGCGTCATGGACATCCCGCCCCAGCCGGAGCCGATGTCCAGCACGCTCTGGCCCGGCTCGATCCTCAGCTTGTCGGCGATATGGGCCTTCTTCGCCGCCTGGGCCTCTTCCAAAGTCATGTCCGGTCGGCTGAAATAGGCGCAGGAATACTGCATGTCGGCATCGAGGAAGCGCCGGTAGAGGTCGTTCGACAAGTCGTAGTGGTGGGCGACATTGCGACGCGAGGCCAGCCGGCCATTGGCTTGCTGGAGGCGTCGCTTGAGCGAC
Source organism: Rhizobiales bacterium Y(2018) (assembly GCA_005502925.1). Taxonomy (GTDB): domain Bacteria; phylum Pseudomonadota; class Alphaproteobacteria; order Rhizobiales; family Aestuariivirgaceae; genus Taklimakanibacter. The sequence continues at coordinate 166,959 of SCPD01000015.1, forward strand.
TGCTTGAGGCGCTTCAGCAGCGAGGGGCGCCCCTTGGCGGGCGCCCGGCCTCCGCTGCGGCCTACCATATCCAGCAGATCCCAGAGACTACCCTGCTCGATGACCAGTTCGCCTTTCATATAGGCCTCGCCAAAGGCCAGTCCCGGATGCAGCGCGATTCGACGCAACGTCTTGGCCGACATGCGCAGGACCACCGGCGCCCCGCTTCCATCCCCGGCCTTGAGCGTGCGGCCGCCGGCCAGGCGAACCGTCAGGTCGCCAACCTTGATCATCCTGCGGAGAAAGGACTCGATCATTGCCCAAGCCTAACGTGAGCATGGCCGCTTGCGCCAGCCGAGAGTTCCGCTGCGGCGCACTCAGAAAAGAGGCTGGAAAATCATGATGTTAAGGAATTGAATGGCGCCCCCTAGGGGACTCGAACCCCTGTTTCAGCCGTGAGAGGGCCGCGTCCTGGGCCGCTAGACGAAGGGGGCGCACTGTTCGAGGGGCCCGATATAAGGGGCTCCGTGGCAAAGCGCAAGACATCCCGTGAAGGACCGGACCGGTCCGGCGCGCACCGGCCCTCACGCCTCCCGGAAGGCACGCGCGACCTCATCGTTGAGTTGCATCATCGGCCAGGCACTCCTCTTTCGACGGCACGACGCGGGGTCAACAAGCGAGGTCCCGATTGTTGTACATAAGCAACATTTGCAACAACGCTCCGGTGTATGTGAAAATATCATGAACTCATCGGCAAACGACGGATACGATCGGGACAGTACGGCGCGCTCCGACGCAAGATCCTTGAAAGGACAAAAAATGCTTCGCCCATATGCGCGATCCCTACGCAACAGTCTGGCGACCCTGATGCTCCGCAACACACCCGCGGTAACACTCGACGGCGTGCATCTGTCTCTCCATCATCCGGCTATTTCCAATCAGATGCGGTATGTTCTATGGCGCGGATACGAGCAGCGCGACATTCCCCTCCTCAAGGAGATGATGGCGCCAGACGACAGCGTCCTGGTGGCCGGCGCTTCCATTGGCTTCCTGTCGATCTACTGCCGCAAGATTATCGGCGTGAAACATGTCGCAATGGCCGAAGCCAACGACGCGCTCCGCTCGCTCCTCGCCGAGAATTTTCGTCTCAATGGCCTCGCGCAGGAACCATTCATTCTGGGAGCGGTCGCCGGGCATGATGGTGATATCGAATTTCACGCGCACGAGAATTTCTGGTCATCGAGCATCCTGGCCCGGTCGGCGACGGAGAAAGTGAGCGTCGTCCCGGCAATGACCCTCCCCACGATACTCGCCCGGCTCCCCTTTCGACCCACGACATTGATCATGGACATAGAGGGCGGAGAAGTGGAGATCCCGGGACATCACTTCGATCACTTCAAGAAGATCATGATCGAGCTGCACCCGAAGCTGACCGGCAAGGAACCGGCGGACAAGCTTCTCGCCTCACTGGAACAGCAAGGCTTCCGCATTCTTCGTGCGGCCGGGCATTCCTATGCGCTCCGGCGCCCCTAGAGCATAGGATCGAATAGAGCGCGGTTAGCAGGGCGAACGCAAGACCGGGCGAAGTCTTACGGTTGAGAAGCACGCATCCAAGCCAAAGCTGCACACTGGATCAAAATACGAACTCAGTTGAGCGCACTGTCTCCGAAATCCTTCCCTTGCTCATCGCAAATGTCCCGCATTCTCATTGTGAAATCGTGGCCCAAGTTGTAAAATTCGCTCATGAAAACATGGCCGGGGACGTCGACTATATTGTATCCCAACGAGTGAATACGCCTCTCGAAATGGGTAGATAACCTGACAATGACCATCAGCCTGTCAAAATGGACACCAAACTTTCTTTCGTGATCCTCCGTTTCATCTTTAAACATCACGCAAATGTCATTTATCCCACCGGGAAACTTGCGTTCATACTCTAAAACAATCTCGTCAATCTGCTCTTGAGAATAGTAACGCGCCTCAAACCACATTGGATATTGTGTCCTATTGTGACTATTGACTCTGCGCGGTAGCCGCCGTTACGGCACGTGAATATAGCTTCCGGCCACTTGTCTCGATCCTCGCCCATGCACTCATATTGAAGCGTGAGTTGCCCGATTAAAACAAGCCGCTCAGATCGCTGAAACCCACTGACCGGATCGGGAAGCAGTCAATTTAGCCCGGGGCCTATCGTTCACTGCCCTTCCGGCTTCAACCTCACCCGGCTGACGATGACACCCTTCTTCGTATCGACGACCACCACTTCCTGGTTTCCACCGGCCGTCACCTGCACCGCCATGGTGTTCCCATCGAGCGTCACGGACCCGATCGTGGCGCCGGCCGGCACGCCGATCTCGACCAGGCTGGCTTTCGGCGGTTCTTCCGGCGCCTTGCCGCGCGTCGCCTTCCAGGCGATGCCGCCGAGCAGCACAACGAGCATGATGACGAGCAGCCCGCCCATGATATAGACGGTCCATTCGAGGAATCGTAAGCCCGGCTGCGGCGGGGTATCCCCCATATCCGGTTGCTGGTTGTCCGTCATGATGTCTCCATCGCTAGATCACTTGGAAGCGGCCGCCCCGCCCGAAGCCGCGGGCGAGCGGCTCGACCGCTTTCTCTCGCACCAGTTCCCCGAGGTGAGCCGGGCGCGATTCCAGACCCTTATTGCCAATGGGTGCGTCGATGTCGAGGGGGCGCCCGTTACCGAGGCGCGCCGCAAGATGAAGGCCGGCGACAAGGTGATCGTCCGCCTGCCGCCCCCCGTACCGGCCGAACCTTTGCCCGAAGCCATCGACCTCACCATCGTTTATGAGGACGACGCGCTCATCGTCATCGACAAGCCGGCGGGCCTCGTCGTCCACCCGGCCGCCGGCCATGATTCAGGCACCCTCGTCAACGCCCTCCTCGCCCATTGCGGCGACAGCCTCTCCGGCATCGGCGGCGTCAAGCGGCCGGGCATCGTCCACCGCCTCGACAAGGACACGTCTGGCCTGCTCGTCGTCGCCAAGACCGACCAGGCCCATAAAAGCCTCTCCGAGCAGTTCGCCGCCCATGGCCGCGACGGAAGGCTCGAGCGCGCTTATATCGCCGTCGCCTGGGGCGCGCCTGAGCGCCGGCGCGGCACCATCGACGCGCCGATCGGCCGCCACGGCGTCAGCCGCGAGAAGATGACCGTCTCCCGCAGCCCCCAGGCCCGCGTGGCCATCACCCACTACGACGTGGAGCAGAGCTTCGGTACGCCACCGGTGGCGAGCCTCATCACCTGCCGGCTCGAAACCGGCCGCACCCACCAGATCCGCGTGCATATGGCCCATATCGGCCACCCGCTCTTAGGTGACGAGACCTATGGCAAGGGTTTCAAGACCGCCATCCACAAGCTCCCCGAAGGCGCCCAGGTGGCGCTGAGGGCGCTCAGCCGCCAGGCGCTCCATGCCGCGGTGCTGGGTTTCGAGCATCCGGTCACGGGCGAGCCGATGTCGTTCGAAAGCGATCCGCCGCCCGATCTCTCCGCTCTTATTTCGGCCCTTTCATAGACCTCTCGCCGCGGCGACGATCGCCTCGGGGCCGAGGGCCTCATAGCCGATGAACGGCCGGTCATGCATGATCATGAGCAGCAGCGCCGTCGCCACCATGACGGTGACGAGGCCCAGCGCCACGGCGCGCGCTTTGTCCTCCTCGACATGGACGAAGGTGACGGCGGCGCCCAGGATCAGCGCCAGGATCAGCATCACCACCCACTGGTCCTGATTGACGCTGTTGCGCGCGATGTCGAGGCGGCGCTCACGCGCATCGCCCACCGCATTGAGCGCCTGCATGATCTCGCCCGACAGCATCTGTTCGGCTCCCGCCAGCGACACGGCGGCGCCATAAAGCGCGGTCAGCACCTGCTCGGCGCCGCGCCCGCCGCCGGCTTCGGTCATCAGCGGCCATTCCGCCGCCGTCTGCCCGGCATATTCGGACACCAGATTGACGAGCTCGGAGCGCCTGGGCTCAGGAAAAAGATGTGCCAGCGTGCGCAGCTGGCGCACCTGGCGCGCCTCGATTGCCACCGCCTCATAGGCCTTGTCCTCAGCCGTCCACACGCTCGACGACAGGAAGGTGGTGGCGAGCACGAACAAGGTGCCGCAAATGCTCTGCATGACCGGCGACATGGCCTTGCCCCAGCGCATCAGCGGCGCCACGGGCGGCAGCTTCGGCAACGCCCACAGGATGGCGCTGACGAACCCGGTCATGATCAAAAGGACCAGGAACAGGGTGGGGAAGGACAGGAAATAGAGCCAGGTCATGCACCGGTTACCCGCAAGTTAGCCTGTTACTGATATACCCCAGCGACAGTTTGTCCATGGTCCCCTGGTCCAACTGGACCAAAGCCGATCCCCGATATATTTCAAGGGATTGAACACGTTTCCCAGCCCTGCGCCCGGCGCAGGCCAATATTGCAACTTGTTTAGTTTCTTTTTTGGCGGGAACGGTCTTAAATTTCGCACATTGATCCCTATATCCTCATCACCGGAGAAGGCGTTGCCTTCCACCCGGCCCGTGAAAGGGGGGAAAACTAATGGCCAACAGATCTATGTCAGCACTGCCGAGCATCTCGAGCGAAGGCGGCCTTTCCCGCTATTTGCAGGATATCCGCCAGTTCCCGATGCTGCAGCCGGACGAGGAATTCATGCTCGCCAAGCAGTGGAAAGAGCATGGCGACCGCGAGGCCGCGCACAAGCTCGTCACCTCCCATTTGCGCCTCGTGGCCAAGATCGCCATGGGTTATCGCGGCTATGGCCTGCCCATTTCCGAGGTCGTCTCGGAAGGCAATGTCGGCCTCATGCAGGCGGTCAAGCGCTTCGAGCCCGACAAGGGCTTCCGCCTTGCCACCTACGCCATGTGGTGGATCAAAGCCTCTATACAAGAATTCATTCTGCGCTCGTGGAGCCTCGTGAAGATGGGCACCACGGCCAGCCAGAAGAAACTGTTCTTCAACCTGCGCAAGGTGAAGGGCCAGATCCAGGCCCTGGAAGAGGGCGACCTGCGCCCCGACCAGGTCAAGGAGATCGCCCGTCGACTCGGCGTGCCGGAAGAAGATGTCGTGTCGATGAACCGCCGCCTGTCAGGCGACGCCTCGCTCAACGCGCCGGTGCGCGCCGAGTCGGAAGGCGAATGGCAGGACTGGCTCGTCGATGACACCGACACGCAGGAAGACGTCCTCGTCGAAAGCGAAGAGAAGCGCATGCGTCTCGAGCTTCTGACCGAGGCGATGGACAAGCTCACCGACCGCGAGCGCCGCGTCTTCGAGGCGCGCCGCATGCAGGAAGACCCGGCCACCCTTGAAGACCTGAGCCAGGAATTCGGCGTGTCGCGCGAGCGCATCCGCCAGATCGAGGTTCGCGCTTTCGAGAAGGTGCAGAAAGCGGTCAAGAACGCCGCCCAGAAGGCGCTGGCGCCCAAATCCGCCCTCGCCGCCGAGGCCCGCGTCTAAGACCAGCCTGAACGAATTAAAGAGCGCCGTCCCGCATCAAACCGGGGCGGCGCTTTTTTTGCCCTCGCCCCTCGAAGAGGGGAGAGGGAGGGGCACAACGCGCCAGCGTTGGGAGGGTGAGGGGCATCCCTGTTACCTCTTCTCAATTCTGCTGAGCGTTCACTACGACATTGCGCCAGGCGACCGGTCGCCCCTCACCCTCCCATTGCTTCGCAATGGGTCCCTCCCTCTCCCGCTCGCGCGGGGCGAGGGTATCCTACTGAATCAAAAGCAACGGATTGCTGCCGGGCTCCATCTTCTTCGACCAGAAGATCTGCACCGCCCATAGTTCATTGCCGCGCTGGATGACGCCGGTCGACACGAACTCGTAATCCCGCTTCATCAGATTACGCCGGTGGCCGCTGCTGTCGAGCCACAGGTCGAACAGCCCCTTCGCCTTAACGAGGTCGGCCGGGCCTTTCTTGCGGTCGCTGGCGGCGTTCTCGCCGCGCGCTTTATAGAGCTCGGCCGCCTCCACATAAGCGCCGAAGCGCTGGTCGAAGGAGTGGCCGGCGCGCGAGACATGGCGCGATTTGCCGGCATACATCATATCGGCCGCCTGCGCCCGCGCCGCCTCGCGCAGCATGTCGCTGGCGGCGAGCCCCTTGCGGCCATTGGCCTGCCGGTAGGACGAGACGAGCTTGTCGAGATAGGCCTCGAGATCGGGCCGGGGCTCGCTATTGGCGGGCAGGCTGCTCAACACCTGGCGGGCATACTGGGCGTAATTGCCGGCCGCCTCGGCCGGTGCCGTCGCGAGCCCTGCGCCCACGACCGGCAGCAGAAGCAAAACACTCAAGGCGGAACGGCGGGTCTGGCGCATGGGCACTCTCCGGAGAACGACGCGACGCGGCTTGACGGGACCTTCTGGCTTTCTTATGGCGGACATACGAGGGAGAGTCACGATGACCCGGAAGCTACCGGCCGGCACCTGCATCGGCCATGCCATCAACAGCGTGCGCCACAATATCGTCTATGCCTTCCGCATCAGCTGGCCGTGGTATGTGGTCGTCATTCCCCTGACCATCATTGTAAGCCTGGTCCTGAGCACAGCCGCGGGCGGCGACCTGGCCCAGAACCAGGGCCTCGCCTTCCTCAACAACATGATCTCCGGTCTCCTTCTCGGCTTCGCCTTCGCCTCGATCGCGGTGAACTGGCATCGTTACATCCTGCTCGACGAAGTGCCGGACGCCCGCGGCATTTTCCGCCTCGACGACAAGGTCTGGCGCTATTTCGGCAATATCATCCTCATCTTCCTCATCCTCGTGGTGGCGGGCTTCCTGGTCGGCATTCCGCTCGGCATCGTCGCGGCACTCACCTCGCTTGCCGCGAGCCCGCTGTTTCCGCTCCTGCTCTTCATCATCATCGTTCCCGTCGCCGGCACCATTGCGCTGCGCCTCAGCGTCAAGCTGCCCGCCATCGCCTTGGGCCGCACCGACTTCAGCCTGAAGAACGCTTTCGCGGTGACGCGGGACAACAACCTGCCGATCTTTCTGATCGCACTGTTCGAGATCGTCTGCCTCATGGGGTCGCTCATCGTCATCGGCCTCCTCGCCGCGGCGCTCAATCAGCTGAGCCCGGCTCTGGCCATCGCCGTCGCTTATGTCCTGCATTTCGCGACGAACTGGCTCATCACGATCTTCAGCATCACCGTCCTCACCTCGCTCTATGGCTTCTTCGCCGAGGGACGCGACTTCTGAGCTCTCGGATTAAGGGAAAAGGAAACGGCATATGAATACGACTGCCAATCCGGTGCCCCGCCGGCTCCCGGCCGGGGCGTGCATCAGCCACGCCATCAAAAGCGTGCGCAACAATATCGGCTATGCCTTCCGCATCTCCTGGCCCTGGTATCTCGTCCTGGCTGCGATGAATATCGGCATATTTGCCATTGCCGGCTTTGCTGGCACCACTGAAGCCGAGATCAATTTCGGCATCTATATCCCGCTCGTCATCGTCGCGGCTATTGTCACCATCTTGGCCTTCGCCTCCATCGCCGTGAACTGGCACCGTTATATTCTGCTCGATCAGGTGCCCGTCGGGGGTGAGCTCTTCCGGCTCGACGGTCTGACTTGGCGCTATGTGGGCAACGTCTGGCTCATCGGCCTGATCGTCGGCCTCGTCTTTATGGCCGGCATGCTGCCCTTGATGCTCTTGGCGGGCTTGTCGGATGCCATCGGCGTCGCCGCCATCATCATCGGGCTGGCCGGTTTCGTCTTCGTGATGATTTCGACCTACCGCCTCAGCGTCAAGCTGCCGGCGATCGCCATCGGCCGCCGCGACTTCGCGCTCCGCGACGCCTGGGCGGCGACGCGCGACAACAAGCAGCCGATCTTTCTCGTCATCCTGTTCCAGTTCCTGCTGCTGATCGGCGTGGCGATTGTCTTCCTGGCCATCGATTTTACGCTGGCGCTCATCGGCCCCACCATCACCCTCGTCATCTCCCAGTTGATCCAGGCCTTCCTCGGCTGGCTGCTGGCCATCTTCAACGTCACCATTCTGACGTCGCTTTATGGCTTCTTCGTCGAGGGGCGGGACTTCTGATCATCACGCCGGTGCGGCGTCAGCGCGCCGGCGTTTTATTCTTGATGTAATCGACGATCGGGCCGAACTGCTCCTCGAACAGGAGCATCGGCGGGTGGCCTCCCTTCATGTCACCATTATAGGTGATGAGAGGTGACTTCTGAGCCAGGGCCACATAGTCCGGCGGCCAGCGATGCGGGCTGGCGGCTCCATAGAGAAACAGCGTATCGAAACTGAAGCGCTTCAGCTCACCGAAATAATTGTATTTCCAGCTCGCGCTTCCGCTCAACCTGCCTATCGCCAGGGGATCGAAGCTAAAAATAAGGCGATCGCCTTCGGCGCGGTAGCGCTCCTGATCGAGATAAGCCTTGTATTTCGCCGGCACATCCACCAGCAATGGCCGCAGCTGAGCCAGGAACGCATTGCCTTCGGCGGCAGATGCAAAACTTTGGCCCACCTGCCGGCCGAGTATTTCGCCATGACGCGTCGTCTCGGGCGCGGTCCGGATCGGGACATCGACGAAGATTGCCGATTGCGGGCGCACCCGCAACGACAGCAGGAACATGAGCAGGATCGCGCCGCCCCAGGACGTTCCCACATAATGGGTCACCGGCCCATGATGGTGCCTGACGATCGCCGTCAGGCATTTGACGTAGTTCGTCCAGTCATAGTCTTCGAGATTGCTGAGATAGTCGCTGTCGCCGTGCCCCATCCAATCCGGGGCCAGCACGTCGAAACCGGCCTTGTTCAGGCCTTCCGCCATAGGCGCATATTCGGCGCCGTTCACGCCCAGCCCATGCAGGCAGATCACCCGGCCCTTCGGCTTGCCGATGCGCCATTCCCGCACGCTGATGGCGACGGGTCTATCCGCGAGCATGACTTCAAATCGTGTCTTCTGCTCGTTCACGGAAAGCTCACGCCCGTTCGGGCCGCCGCGTCGCGATGAAGCGCGCCAGATTGCTCAAAGTGGCCTGCTTCATGACATCGGCCGGCTCGATGATGAACTCATAACGTTCCTCGAGGGCGACACAGAGATCCATGAGCGTCAGGCTATCGGCGTTGAGATCCGCGAAGGTGATGTCCTCGGTCACATCGCCAGGCGCGGCCTCGATCAGGCCAAGTTCCGCAAAGACGTTACGCAGTTCAGTTTCGATCTTCTCACTCATCGGGCGTGCTCGGTCCTTAAGAATTGCGGCATCACGAATATATTGTTGGATTCGAACTCGCAGCTGACCGAGATCAGCCGCGACGAAAACCCCTTGCAGGTCTCGATCATCGCGCGCCAGACGTCAAGGGAGATTGGCCGGCCCAGGCAGGAATGCGCGCCGGCGCCGAACAAGGCCTGCTTGTTGGCGCTGCTCATGTCGCTTATAGGCTGGAAATACATTCTTACCCGGTCGCCGGCGGCGATCGTCCGCGCTCCCACCGTGATATCCGTCGTCGCGATCCGTTCGGCGATGGCGACACCGGTCTCCGGCGGAAAATCCGGGAACTCGATGTCGGCGAAACATTTGCCCTGGTTCTCGCTGAGAATTGTATGAAAGGCCGTGGCCAGCGTGCCGAGCAGCGAATCCCGCCCCAGAACCAGAAGGGCGACGACATAGGCCTGATCGACATGGGGCGCTGTCTCGGCAAGTCTCTGGCGCAACTGGCCGGCATGCTTCTCAGCCTCGCCGAGTGCCGCCAGGCTGACGAAACGATCGAACAGCCTGGTCAATGCCAGCTTGGGAAAGGGCAATGGAACCGGGCAATCGCACATGAGGCCGAATATCTCGCCGACCAGCGGCGAAAGCCTGGCCGAAACCCATTCCGGGTGGGTTTCCTGATCCAGGGGCGTGATGTGACGGGCCATCAGCTCCGGCAATCCGGCGAGGATCCTCGGCCTGCCCCGCGACACGATCTCGGCTAAACCGCGCCGGATGTCGCGATGCACGTCGCCATTGAGCAGCAAGGGGATGTGGCTCACCGCATAGATGAGATTGGGGAACTGCCGCTTGTAGCGCGCCTCCAGCATTTTGATGTTGGCGACGGTGTCGGGCACGATGAGCCGGTCATCGTCGCGCAGCAAGTCGATGACCAGCTCTGGCTTGAAGACGAACCAGCTCTTCAATTCCAGATTGAAGAATATGTCATCTATGGTCTTGAACTCGGCGCGCCGGGACGCCCGATAGTGCAAAGACAGCAAGTCCATGGAATTCATTGCGGCGGCCGGGAGCTTTCGAACAAGGCTGGAATAAACGGGTGACGGCCCTGCTGTTTACGCCACGACAGCGGGCCCGTCCAGGCATCCAGATGGCCCGTTCTATTCCGCCGCCGCTTTCGTAGCTTTTGGCAGCAGCGCCTTGAAATCCTCCGGCGTGATCGTCTCCTTCTCGAGCAGGATATGCGTGCCGGCCTCGAGATCCTTGTGGCGCGTGGTGAGGATCTTCTTCGCGCGCCCATAGGCCTCGTCGATCAGCTCCTTCACCGCGAGGTCGATCTTCTGCGCCGTCTCGTCGGAATAATCCTTCTGGCGCATGCCCACCATATTGTCGCCGATATAGCTCGAGCCCTGCCGCTCGAACACCGCCTGCCCCAGCTCCTTGGCCATGCCGAAGCGCGTCACGATCTGGCGGGCGATGTCGGTGGCCCGCGTGATGTCGTCGGCCGCCCCCGTCGAGATCTCCTTGAAGATCAGTTCCTCGGCGGCGCGCCCCGCCATCAGAACCACCATGCGGTTCTTCAACTCGCTGAGCGTGATCAGATATTTGTCCTCGGTCGGGCGCTGCATCGTATAGCCGAGCGCGCCGATCGAGCGCGGGATGATCGAGATCTTCTGCACCGGGTCGGCGCCGGGCAGCGTGGCGGCCGCCAGCGCATGGCCCATCTCGTGGTAGGCGACACGTTTCTTGTCGTCCGGATTCAGCACCCGGCTCTTCCTCTCGCTGCCGGCGACGATCCGCTCGAACGCCTCGACGAAATCCTTCATCGTCACGCTTTTTGCGCCGCGCCTCGTCGCGACGATCGCCGCCTCGTTGATGAGATTGGCGAGATCGGCGCCGGCGAAGCCGGTGGTGAGCTGCGCCAGCTGCTCGAGATCGACATCCTTGTCGGCCTTGACCTTCTTCATATGCACTTTGAGGATTTCGACGCGTCCCGATTTATCGGGCCGGTCCACCACCACCTGCCGGTCGAAGCGCCCGGCGCGCAGCAATGCGGGATCGAGAATCTCCGGCCGGTTGGTGGCGGCGAGCAGCACGATGCCTTCGCGCGGATCGAAGCCGTCGAGCTCGGTCAGGAGCTGGTTGAGCGTCTGCTCCTTCTCGTCATTGCCGCCGAAGCTCGGGCCCGAGCGCGCTTTGCCCAGGGCATCGAGCTCGTCGATGAAGATGATGCATGGTGCCGTCTTGCGCGCCTGCTCGAAGAGATCGCGCACGCGGGCCGCACCGACGCCGACGAACATCTCCACGAACTCCGAGCCCGAGATCGAGAAGAACGGCACTTTCGCCTCACCCGCCACCGCCTTGGCGATCAGCGTCTTGCCGGTGCCGGGCGGTCCGACCAGCAGGATGCCACGCGGAATAGTGGCGCCGAGACGGGCATATTTCTCCTTGTCCTTGAGAAAGCCGACGATCTCGACGAGTTCGGCCTCCGCCTCGTCGACCCCTGCCACATCGGCGAAGGTGACGCCGGTATCCTTCTCGACATAGACCTTGGCCTTGGACTTGCCGACATTCATCATGCCGCCCAGCCCCTGCTTGTCGATGATGCGGCGGAAGAAGAACATATAGAGCGCGAAGAAGAACAGCACCGGCACGATCCAGGAGAGCAGCGTCGACAGGAAGCCGCTGCTCGCCTGGCCGGAGAATTTCACATTGTATTGCGCGAGATCATTGGCGACGTCGGTATCGACGCGCGTGGTGACGAAATATTCCTTGCCGTTCTGTGGCGTCTTGAACTTGCCCTCGATCGTGTTCTGGCTGACCGAGACCTCGGTGATCTCGCCCTTCTTGAGCAGCGCCAGGAAGTCCGAATAATCCAGCGGCTCGACGGTGCGATAGGTCTGCCACCAGCCCTGGACGAGAAGGATGCCGGCAAAAGCGAGCGCCACATACCACAGATTGAACTGCTGCTTCTTGTCCATCCGGCCGGCCTCCGAAACTATTCACAGGCGAGACTAACAAGGCCCGGAGGGCATGTCACGCAGCGCCCTCGTCTCTCCTATTTTCCCCTTCTCCCGCCTGCGGGAGAAGGTGGCCGAAGGCCGGATGAGGGTGTTCCCTCAGCCTCTATAGACCCGCAAGCATGGGAAGTATTAGGGCCTCGTCTTCTTTGTTCTGTCGTGAGCTGAACCAACACCCTCATCCGCCCTATCGGGCACCTTCTCCCGCAAGCGGGAGAAGGGGAAATGAGGCTGAGGAACTCACGGCCAGCGCTTGAAGCCGCCTAGCCGCTTACCATGGCGGCGCCAGTCGCTCGCGCGGATGACATAGGTATTGGCGCGCGTCGAGGTCGCTCCGCACATCATGATGTTGACCATGGTCGGGTGATAGAGCTTCTTCATCGAGCGGATCGCAATGCCGAGCCGGCGCAGCGCCTGTGCATCACGGGCGAGGCTGCGCCCCGTTTTCCCCTCCTCGCACTGCTTGCTGCCGTCGAGGCGGTAGATGCGCAAAGTGTCGGCGGCGCTGGCAGGGACGGCCGCCAGGCCACAGAGGAGAAGAAGGACGCAGAGGCCGGGTTTAATCCGCATGGTTTGTTTCCGGTACGGCGACGGCGCGCCGATAAGCGAGGGAGAGAATACTCAATCCCCACAGGAAGCAGAAGAAATAGATCACGACCCCGAGGATTGTCATGAGAACGCTAGGCACGAGATGGAGCTGGACGCTCATCGGCACCGCCACGGAGTAGATCGTCCCCAGTATGGAAGGCAGGAAATAAACGATGAGCAGCGCGCCGACCAACCCTGCAGAATGATTGAGGCCCTCCTTGATCGCGCCATAGTGAGGTTCAGTCGAGCGTATGGAGATATAGGGAAACACCGGCAGCCATGTCCGCCCGAACCAGAGAACGACGGAAGTCAGAACGATCGCGCTCGCAAGCGTGGCGATCTGGATCGGCCAGACGGCCAGGCGCCAGCGCTCCAGCACCTCGACCGGTGCATTGGTCAGATCGATGCCGCCAAGCGACGAGGTGAATATGGAATGCAGATAAGGCAGTGTAAAGGATGAGATCGCCATATGTCCGATCAGGAAGATGATCACGAAAGTGAGCACCGCCAGTGCATATTTGAGGCTGCGCCGGCGTGGTATCGGCGAAATCCAACTGGCGGTCTGCTTCAAGAGAACACGACGGTGCCAGCCGACGGCGCCCTGACAGAGCGCCAGAAACACATAGACCGCTCCGGCCACGCCTGAGAGCAGCAAAGCGACAGTCGCTGCCGTGCTCTCCAGGGCCGCGAAAAAGCCTGCGACGGCAGAGATGAGCACCATTGCAAGATAGCCGAACGCCACCGGCCAGAATAGTTTTACTGCCGCACCAATGCCGCCCAGAACCTCGGCAGCACCTTCAGTCAGAAATGCTTTCATCGCGCTCCCCTCTGCCGCAACGATATCGTTTCTGTCTTGCCACGTCGAGTGGAACATGGCTCTGGCAGTTTTGGGCGCAGATGTGCAATTGGAGAAATCCAGGCGCGGTATCGCCTCGGGCACGAAAACAGGGGAATTTCGAAATTCCCTGCAGATCCCTGCAGATCCCCTGTTGATCCGCTGCTGATTCCGCTGCAAAAAACAGCGGAATTCCCGCTCAGAGCCGGCCGCTTTTCCAATAGGCCCGGATGAACAGCACCAGCCCCACTATGGCGATGATGGCGACGACGATCTTGAGCGCCAGCGACGGGTTGAAGAGCAGGATCGGTTGCATCGGCGAACTCCCAGGTGATGAGATCGAGCCTAGCCGCCGACCTCGACATGAATATGGTCGTCATGGCGCGCCGCGCGGCAGCCCTGGAACCGGATCAAAGGCGACGCGACGCCGAGCCGTTTCACCATATGGGGCTCGAGCAGGATCTTGGCTACGCCATGCTCAGGGCCTTTCTCGACGAGCCAGCGCAGCATTGCCGCGGTGCGCTCCTCATCGAGCGTCCGGTCCTTGCGCACGAAGAACTGGAACCAGTCCATGTCCCAGCGAAAGGTCAGCCAGCGGGTCTTGTCCGTGCAAGCCGCATCCGCAGGTATGAGCGGCTCCTCGAATCCCCAATAGCCGAGGAACGAAGGTGCGGCGAGCGGCAGCGGGTTGCCCGCCGCATCCTTGTAGAAATAAGCGAGATCGACGCGCGTCCCATCGTCATGCGAAAGATGCGGCGGCAACGGAAAGCCGTCGATAAGGGGAAAATTCGCATCGAGCGTGGCGACGACGAGGCCCGGATCATCGCGGCCAAGATCGCGCCCCATCGCCTCGAGCATCGCCTGGACTTCCGGCCGGACATAATTGCGGCCGAGCACGCAGTAGACGGGCGACAGAGCGGCATAGGGCTTCTCGGCGCTCATCTCGCACGGCAGAGCCACGCGGCCATGGAGCGTGGCCAGCGACGGCGCGATGAACAGATTGGCGAGCGGCACGCCGGCGAGGAAGAGGACAATGCCGGCGAAAACGGCCATCGCTTTGGTCGATCCGGTACGGCGCAGGAACCAGGCGAGCGCGAGGCTCGCCAGGAAAATGACGCCGCCCAGCTGCGTGAGCGCCGTCAGGACTACGAAAAGGAAACCGGCGCCGCTGAGGAGGATGAGGCGCCGGAGCATGTCAGTCCTCGAACGGGTCTTTCATCAGGATCGTGTCGTCGCGCTCGGGCGAGGTCGACAGCAGCGCCACCGGGCAACCGATGAGCTCTTCGAGATATTTCACATATTTGATCGCCTGGGCCGGAAGATCGGCCCAGGAGCGCGCCCCGGCGGTCGTCTCTTTCCAGCCTTCCAGCGTCTCATAGACGGGAACCACGTTCTTCTGTGCCTCTTCGGCCGCCGGCAGCCGGTCGATGCGCTTGCCGTCGAGCTCATAGGCGACGCAGACCTTGATCTCCTCGAGCCCGTCCAGGACGTCGAGCTTGGTGAGCGCGATACCGTGGATGCCGGAAACCTTGATCGTCTGGTTGACCAGCACCGCGTCGAACCAGCCGCAGCGGCGCTTGCGCCCGGTCACGGTGCCGAATTCGCGGCCCCGCTGGCCGATGAGCTCGCCGATC
This sequence comes from Rhizobiales bacterium Y(2018), assembly GCA_005502925.1. Lineage (GTDB taxonomy): Bacteria > Pseudomonadota > Alphaproteobacteria > Rhizobiales > Aestuariivirgaceae > Taklimakanibacter. The sequence goes on from SCPD01000015.1 coordinate 182,186, forward strand.
TCGTTCTGCTGCTCGGTCGGGAACGGGCCTGAGCCGACACGCGTCGTATAGGCCTTGGCGATGCCGAGCACATAGCCGATGGACGACGGCCCCATGCCGGAGCCGGCCGAGGCCTGGCCCGCCACCGTGTTGGACGAGGTCACATAGGGATAGGTGCCGTGGTCGATGTCGAGCAGGATGCCCTGCGCGCCCTCGAACAGGATGCGTTTGCCGTCGCGCTTGGCCTCATCGAGCAGGTGCCAGACGGCGTCGGAATAAGCGAGGAGCTTGGGCGCCACTTCGGCCAGTTGGCTCTTGAGCTCGGAAGCCTGCACTTCCGGCTGGCCGAGGCCCCGGCGCAGCGCATTGTGATGGGTGAGCAGCCGGTCGATCTTGGGGTCGAGGGTCGCCAGATTGGCGAGGTCGTGCACGCGGATGGAGCGCCGGCCGACCTTGTCCTCATAGGCCGGCCCGATGCCGCGCCCGGTAGTGCCGATCTTGCCGTCGCCGGCGGCCGCCTCGCGCATCTGGTCGAGCTCGCGGTGAAGCGGCAGGATCAGCGTCGCATTGCCGGCGATTCGCAGATTTTCGCGGCCGACCGTCACCCCCTGCCCCTGGAGTTTGTCGATCTCGGCGCAGAGCGCCCAGGGATCGATGACCACGCCATTGCCGATGACCGACAGCTTGCCCTTGCGCACGATGCCGGAGGGCAGAAGCGACAGCTTGTAGGTGACCCCGTCGATGACCAGCGTATGGCCGGCATTATGGCCGCCCTGGAACCGCACCACGATATCGGCGCGTTCCGACAGCCAGTCGACGATCTTGCCCTTGCCCTCATCGCCCCATTGGGCGCCCACTACCGCGACATTCGCCATGAAGTTCCCAGTCCTGACATGAAACCGGCCCCGTTAACGCTTGACGCGCCGGGGCCGTTGCAGGCTTTTACACGGGCCGGGCCGAAAGGCAAAGCACGATCGCCCGCCCCAAAACAGGACACATCGCCGCTCCAAAACCAGGAGTTCCCGAGAACCTCGTTTAAAAGTGATCAGTGATGACTTGAGGTAAGTGATCGCAAGGATTAAAATCGCCGACCATGGCCAAGAAACAGAATACCAGTCAGCTTCGAGCCCTGAGAACCGTCGCCGTAATCATCGTGCTTGCCGCGATTCTCGCTTATTTCGGTCCCTGGCTCTCCGAAAATATCGGGCAGTTCAATTCCAGCCTGGTGATCGCGGTGCTGATCGTCGCCTATTTCCAGAGCGAGACCAGCGACCTCTCCGCACGCATCGCCTTTCTCGAAAGGCGCATGCTCGGCGTGACCACCAAGGAGAATCGCTGAAGCACCGGACCGAAAAGTGCGAAGCGGTTTTCGGTCAATCCGATGCGAAAAATGAAGAGATAGAGCGCCGGTGCGCGTCCGGCGCCCTAGCGCCCTCACTCGCCATTGAGGCCGAGCTGGAGCGTCTGCGGCCAGCTGATCTTATAGCCGTGCTTGATCACCTTGGTATCCTGGCTGGTGAGATCGAAGCTCCAGGCCAGGACGCCGCGCCGGCGCTCATAGTCCTTCACCGTCGCCGGCGTCATGCCGGACAAGGTCTCGACGGTGATCTTCTGGTCGGTCGAATAAGGCATCTGGTCGAGGATGGTGACCGGGATCGACGCCTGATGCAGGTTCTTGATCGTGATGTCGAAGGCCCGCTCATCGACATTGGACGTCGACAGCAGTCCCTCTTCGGCGGTGCGCCGCTTCACTTCGATGCGCTTGACCTTGATGAGGTCGTCGGCGCCGAAGCCGAGCTTGGTCTCCTCACCGGGCGACAGCATCGGCAGCATGCCCTGCCCCATGAAGACGCCGTCGCGATAGAGCATCACGGGGCCCGGCAGCAGCGGCGTGTCGCCTGAAAGCGTGAAGGCGGCGGTGAGATAGGCATTGGGATCGAGCTTGGGCGCGGCCTGCGCTGATAATTTCGCCTCGATCTCGTCGGTGGCGATGCGCACCTTCTTGGCGGTGCCGGTATTGTCGACCGTCACCCGGTCCTGGATGCCGTAAAGCGCCTGGAAACCGGCGATCTCGACCCGCGCCTGCTTCTGCACCGCGCGTTTTACATCCATGTCTTGCGCCGGAGCGGCCTGCAGCGATTCCTCGGCCACGATGGGGGCCTGCTGCGCGCCATTGCCGACGCCGCGCGAGGTGTAGTTCTCGCTTCGGCCATCGATGAAGCCGCTGACCGCCATCGGCGCCAGATCGGGCGCCGCGGTGGCGCCCATCGGACGCGCCGTCGACAGGGTCAGCGCCACATTGTCCCAGCTTTCCGCCGTCGCCTGCATGACATCGGCGCGCCGCACGATCTCGATCTTGGCCTTGCCGTCCTTACCCATCTCGCCGAGGCGGGCGTCATAGATCGGCTGCCAGCCGGCATTCTGGACCCGATAGCTCAGGCGGAACGTGCCCGCCGTCTCGGCCGGGGCCGAGAGATGCACGCTCACCCGCATGCGCTGGTCCTCGCGAGGGGCGAGATCGGTGAGTTTGTTGTTGAGCTCCTCAACCAGGCGGTCGATCTCGCGCTGCCGCGTCCGGGCGTCGAGGATGGTCTTGCCGAGGCTCGAAAGCTTGCTGCCGACGAGATCGAGCACGCCGCTCAGGCCTTGCGCATCGAGAATGCGGGTAGCACCTTCCTGCGGCTTCTGGGTCAGCGTCGCCGAGGCGAGCTGCTGCATCAGGGTTTTCTGGTATTCGGCATCGCCGATCGTCTGGTCGAGCGCCGCGCGCTCATCGCCCAGCGCCTCGATATCCTTCTCGATGCGCTTGCGGTTCTCATCGAGCGTGTCGGTCGGCAGGAACACGATCTTGGAGTCGACCGAGCCGATTTCCAGCTTGGCACCGCCCACACCTTCGACCCGCAGGGTCTCGGGCGACAGCTCCGCCGGCAGCCCGTCGAAGATCAGCGTATGCTCGCCCTGGCCGATCCGGGCCTCGGCGATGCGGGTCACTTCCGCACCCTGCGGAAAGACCGTGACCTTGTCGATGCGCGAGGCAGCCGTGATGTCCGCGGCGAAGGCCGGGGCCGTCAAGGCGGTGGTGGCGAGGAAAAAGGCGGCGGCGGCGTGACGCATGGTGGTGCTCCGTGGTTCCCCGGTCGCGGGGTGGTGCATCAAATCCCGGCGTCACGGCAAATTCACGGCGGGATCACGTCAGGTCAGAGGCGGATATGAAACAGTAGGTACCGCAGATATCTCCCCTCCCCTTGCGGGAAGGGGTAGATGACGACTTGAGGATCAAGGAAGTCGACCGAGCTTGACATCGCGCGGCCAGCTAATCTTGTAGCCATGCTTGATGACCTTGCTGTCCTGGCTCGCCAGATCGAAGCTCCACGCCAGGACGCCGCGCTGGCGCTCATAGTCCCTCACCGTCGCCGGCGTCATGCCGGACAAGGTCTCGACCGAGATCTTCTGGTCGGTCGAATAAGGCGCCTGGTCGAGAATGGTGACGGGAATCGAAGCCTGATGCAGGTTCTTGATGGTGATGTCGAAGGCACGCTCATCAATATTCGACGTGGTGAGCAGTCCTTCCTCGGCGGTGCGCCGCTTCACCTCGATGCGTTTAACCTTAATGAGATCGTCGGCACCGAATCCGAGCTTCGTCTCCTCACCGGGCGACAGCAACGGGAGAACGCCTTGTCCCATGAAGACGCCCTCGCGATAAAGGAGGATCAGGCCCGGCAGCAGCGGCGTGTCGCCCGTGAGCGTGAAGGCGGCCGTCAGATAGGCATTGGGGTCGAGCTTGGGCACGGCAAGCGCCGACAGCTTCGCGTCGATCTGATCGGTCGCGATCCGCACTTTTTTAGCCGTACCCGCATTGTCGATGCTCAACCGGTCCTTTATGCCGTAGAGTGCCTGGAAACCGGCAATTTCCACATTGGTCTGCGCCTGCTGGAGCGCCACATCGAGCGGTGAGGCGATATCGGCATCACCCACATCGACGCGCCGCACCTTGAACTTTGACTGCGAGGGAGTTTCCTCGGCGGCGATCCGCTCTTCATCTTTGGCTTCCGAATAACCCCCACCCTGGGTTTCGACGAGTTTGTCGATCACCGCGGGCGTGAGTTCAGGCGCCGCGGTCTCGCCAAGCGGCCGCCCCGTCGAAAGGGTCAGCGCGACATTGTCCCAGCTTTCCGCCGTCGACTGCGAGACTTCGGCGCGGCGCACCAACTCGATCCGGGCTTTGCCATCTTTGTCCATCGCGCCGAGCCGCGCGTCATAGAGGGGCTGCCAACCGGCATACCAGATGCGATAGCTGAGCTTGAAGGTACCTTCGGTTTCGGCAGGAGCCGAAAGATGCACGGTGACGCGCGTGCGTTGGCCGCCACGTGGGGCGAGTTCGGTGAGCTTGTTGTTGAGATCCTCGGTCAGCCGGTCGATCTCGCGCTGGCGCTGCCGGGCATCGAGGCTAGTCTTGCCGAGACTCGTAAGCCTTGCGCTGACGAGGTCGAGCACCCCGCTTAGGCCCTGCGCATCGAGGATATGCGTATCGCCTACCCCTGGCTTCCGGGCAAGCGTCCCCGCCGCCAGCTGCTGCATCAAGCCTTTCTGGTAGTCGGCGTCCTGGATCGCCTGATCAAGGGCGGCGCGCTCGTCCGCCAGCGTCTCGATATCCTTCTCGACGCGCCGGCGATCCGCATCGAGCTCAGACCGCCGCAAAGCGACCGTCTTGGAATCGACCGACCCGATCTCGATAGCTCCCTTGCCTGTGCCCTCGATACGCAAGGTCTCGGGTGAAAGGTCGCCCGGCAGGCCTTCGAAGATCAATGTGTGTTCACCCGCGGCGATCCGCGCCGCGGCGATGCGGGTCACTTCCGCCCCTTGTGGAAAGACCGTAACGGCGTCGACGCGCGACACCGCATTGATATCGGCAGCAAAGGTGGTGCTCAACGATGTGGTGGTGAGAAGTAGCGCGACAACAAGTGTACGCATGGAGGTGCTCCCTGGTTCCGTCCCGTCACCATCTGAGCCAGCCGGCGACGGCAGAATCGGTGCCGGATAGCGTCGGACTCGGGGCGAAACTGAAACAGGGAGACAGAGATATCCGGCGAAGTGGCTACACTTCGCCGGAACATGCGCCGAAAGCGGGATCTAGAAGCCGGCGATCTGCCCGAGAACGCGGCAGACCTTTACCGCGTCGCCACTATAGGCGGCGGGATTCTGCAGGACCGACGGGCATTTCCGCATGAGCTCGCGGCGCTCGCCGCCAGAGAGCGCGGCAACTTCCTGGCTGATGCCGCCTCCGCCACCTCCGCCAC
>SCPD01000016.1 GCA_005502925.1 Rhizobiales bacterium Y(2018)
ATAAGAGACAGCCCTTCGGGCGTACCCTCCCCGCAAGGGGGAGGGAAAAATATGGACGGTGCCCCACTCAGCCATAATGCACCCGCTTTTCGATATAGCGGAACTGAATGGCGGTGAGCCCGATCACGATCGCCATGAGGATGACCGACTGGGCAGCGGAGCCGCCGAGGATCAGGTTGACGAAGCCGTCATTGTAGACTTTGTAGACCAGGGTCTCGGTCGCCTTGCCAGGTCCGCCGCCGGTCACCGCATGGATGATGCCGAAAGTGTCGAAGAGCGCATAGACGGTGTTGACCACAAGTAGAAAGAAGCTCGTCGGCGCCAGCAGTGGAAAGATGATGGTCCAGAAACGCCGCTTCTCGGTGGCGCCGTCAATCGCCGCCGCTTCGATGAGCGTGCGCGGGATCGCCTGCAGGCCCGCCACGAAGAACAGGAAATTGTAGCTGATCTGCTTCCACGAGGCGGCCATCACGATCATCGCCATGGCCTGCGGCCCGTTGAGGAGCGGGTCCCAGTTGAAGCCCATGAGCTTCAACGGATAGGCCAGCGTGCCGAAGGACGGGTTGAACAGGAACAGCCACAACATCCCGGCAATGGCGGGCGCCACCGCATAAGGCCAGATCAGCAGGGTGCGGTAGAACCCTTTGCCGCGCACCACCTTCTCGGCCTGCACTCCCAGGAGCAGCGCCACAGCCATGGAGATGAAGGCGGTGAGGACCGAAAAGACCACCGTGACGCCGATCGAATCGAGATAGGCCGGGTCGGCCAGCACGCGCTCGAAATTGGCGAGGCCGACGAACTGCGTCTTGAGCCCGAAGGCGTCTTCGCGCAGCGTCGACTGGCGGAGTGCCTGGCCGGCCGGCCAATAGAAGAAGACCAGCGTGATGGCGAGCTGCGGCGCCAGCAGCAGATAAGGCAGCAATTTATGCGGAAAGGTCGCCTTGTTCATGCGCGGCAGGACCGCCCGCCCGGATCAGCGAGCGGCCCCTGCTCTTTCGTCAATTGCCCAGCGCCTGCTTGATCGCGTCATTGCCGCGCTTGACGGCGTTGTCGAGCGCCTGTTGGGCGGTCTGCTGGCCAGCCAGCATCTTCTCATATTCCTCGTTTTCGATGTCGCGCACCTGCGGCAGGTTGATGAGGCGCACACCCCTGGAATTGGCGGTCGGCTCCTTGCCCATCATCTGGGTGATCGGCGTCTCGCGGCCGGGATTCTTCTCGTAGAAACCGGACTTCTTCGTTTCCTCATAGGCCTTCAGCGTCACCGGCAGATAGCCGGACTTCTGATGCAGATAGGTCTGAACTTCGGTCTGCGACAGATAGGCGAAGAAGGCGGCCACGCCTTTGTATTGATCGGCCGACTTGCCGGCGAAGACCCACAGGCTGGCGCCACCCGGTATGGTGTTCTGCGGCGCGCCCGGCGCATCGGAATCATAAGGCAACTGCCCGATGCCGTAATTCATGCCGGATTTGACGATGTCGCCCAAGCCGCCCGAGGATTCGGTGAAGATGCCGCATTCACCGGCGAGGAAGATCTGCTTCGCCTCGGACGTGCGGCCGCCATATTTGAAAGTGCCGTCCTTGGCGAGGTCGGCGAGCGCCTGGAAGTGGTTGACGAAAAGCGGCGCGTTGATCTGCAATTCGGCGTCCTGGCCGGCGAGGCCGTTTTCCTTGGTCGCGTAGGGCGTATTGTTCCAGGCGGCGAAATTCTCGGTATGGATCCAGGTGAGCCAGGTCGAGGTGTAGCCGCAAGGTGCGGCCCCCGACGATTTGATCTTCTTGGCCGCGTCCCATACCTCGTTCCAGGTCTTGGGCGGGTTGTTCACGTCGAGCCCCGCCTTCTGGAAGATATCCTTGTTGAAATAGAGGATCGGCGAGGAGGAGTTGTAGGGGAAGGACAACATCGTGCCGTCGGGGCGTGAATAATAAGCGACGATGCCCGGCAGATACTGGCTCTTGTCGAAGGCCATGCCGGCCTCGGTCAGGACCTCGGCAACCGGCTTGACCGCACCTTCGGCATTCATCATGACGCCGGTACCGACATCGAAGACCTGCATGATATCGGGCGGCTGGCCGGCGCGGAAAGCGGCGATGCCGGCATTGAGCGTCTCGGGATAGGTACCCTTGAAGACCGGGAGCAGCTCGAAATCGGCCTGGGCGGCATTGAAATCCTTGGCGATCTTCTCCACCACCTCGTTGTTGGCGCCGGTCATGGCATGCCACCAGGAGATCTGCGTCTTGGCCAAAGCGGCGGGACTTGCCACGAGCGTCAATGCTACAGCGGCGGCAAGAATTGATCGTCTTTTCATCGGTTTCGCTCCCAATTCATCACGATGTTGAAGTGACTTGCCCTTGTGGCCGGGCGCTTGGCAGGCAGACGGTACGTCAAGCGTATCGCGCAGCGGGAGAACTATGATCCGCCCTGTCCGGTCTGGCAACCGGGCGGGGAGTTAGCCGTTCGTCGTACGACTCTCACCAATGTTAAAGAGCGTAGATACTGGGAAAACTGGAAAAATGGCTCGTACCCGGCGCCGGCCTTCGGCAAAAGCCGTTGCAGCGGGGATATCAAGCGTCAGCCGGCGCGCTCCGGAAACGCCTTGGCGATGGCGGCCTTGTCCGCCTTTACCACGCCGCGCTCGGTGATGAGGCCGGAGACGTATCTGGCTGGCGTCACGTCGAAGGCGTAATTGGCGACCGGCGATCCCGGCGCCACGACATCCACCGTCTCGATGCGGCCATCTTTGGTGACGCCGGTGAGCTTCGTCACCTCATCGCCGGACCGCTGCTCGATCGGGATCTGCTTCAGGCCGTCATCGATGGTGAAGTCGATGGTCGGCGACGGCAGCGCCACATAGAAGGGCACGTCATTGTCATGGGCGGCGAGCGCCTTGAGATAGGTGCCGATCTTGTTGCACACATCGCCCGAGGCGGTGGTGCGGTCGGTGCCGACGATGCACAGATCGACCAAGCCATGCTGCATCAGATGGCCGCCGGTATTGTCAGGGATCACCGTATGTTTCACGCCGTGATGGCCGAGCTCCCAGGCTGTCAATGAAGCGCCCTGATTGCGCGGCCGCGTCTCGTCGACCCAAACATGGATCGGGATGCCGCCATCATGCGCCATATAGATGGGCGCCGTCGCGGTGCCCCAATCGACAGTGGCGAGCCAACCGGCATTGCAGTGGGTCAGCACATTGACCGGCTCGCCGGGCTTCTTCTTCGCGGCGATCGCCTTGATGAGCTCAAGACCGTTCCGGCCGATCGCCTGGTTGATCGCGACGTCCTCCTCGCAGATCTCGGCGGCGCGGCTGTACGCGCGCTGTGCCCGCTCAGCCGCCGGAAAATTGCGCAGTGCCTTCATCATCTCATCGAGCGCCCATTTGAGATTGATGGCGGTGGGCCGCGTCGCATGGAGGCGCTCATAGGCTACGGAGAGCGCCGCATCAGACGGATCGATGCGAGCCTGGAGCGCCATGCCGTATGCCGCGGTGGCGCCGATCAACGGCGCGCCGCGGACCAGCATCTCCTTGATGGCGCGGGCGGCATCGTCCATCGAGCGCAAGGTCACCGTCTCGAAACGGTGCGGGAACTTGGTCTGATCGATGATCTCCACCGACCAACCGTCTTTGTTCAACCAGATGGTCCGATAGGGCTTTCCGTCAACTTTCATGGCGTCCTTCCGAATTTGCGCTGGACCCTGCGCGAGCGCCGTCCGGCTGTCAATTACGCCCCAGCGGAAAGACTCGACACATTCGGATTCCGATGATAAATCGTCCATTCATTGTCGTATCCGTCCATTTATTGAGAGATTTTTGATGGTTTCCGCCACATTCGAGGACTTCGATGACACCGAGCGCGCCATCGCCGAACGCCTGCGCGTCGATGGCCGGATGTCGACGGTGCAGATGGCGAATGAAATTGGCGTAGCGGAAGCGACAGTCAGGCGGAAGCTGCAGAATCTGCTGAGCGACAAGTCGATCCATGTGCAGCTGGTCAGCGATCCGATGCGGGGCTCGGGCGTCACCGCCCTTGTCGGCTTCGTCGTCGAGATCACGCAGACCGACGAGGTGGCAAAGAAGCTGACGACCTATGACTTCGTCGAAAGCGTCTATGTCATGACCGGACCTTATCACCTCATTGCCGAGGTCAGGGCGCCCTCGACCGATCATCTGTTCAAATTCCTGATGGACGATCTCAAGCAGGTCGCGGGCATCAAGAACACCGAAAGCTACATCGTCGGCCGTGTCTACAAGCATCACGGACGAGTGACCGACGTCGCGCGTCCGAACGTGAATTCCGAAAAATAGAAAACAGGGAGTACTTGCATGTCGAAATTCAACATCACGCGTCGCGGCTTCGCGCTCGGCGGCACAGCCGCCCTGCTCGCCGCCAATGTCGGTACCGCGAAAGCGGCCGGTCTTCTCGAGGAGATCAAGAAACGCGGCAAGATAGTGGTCGCCACGGAGGCTGCCTTCGAGCCCTTCGAATTCGTCCTCGACGGCAAGATCGTCGGCTACAATATGGATATCCTCGCCGCCGTCATCGAGGCGCTCGGCGTGCCGATGGAGCAGTTGAACCTGCCCTATCAAGGCATCCTGCCCGGCCTCCTCGCCAAGAAGTTCGATCTTGTCGCCACCTCGAACGGCATCAATGAGGAGCGCATCAAGAAATATGCCTATACGCGCCCGACCGGCTCCTATGAGACGGTCATCGTGGTGCGCCATGACGACGACCGGGTGAAGACCCTCGACGATCTCAATGGCCTCGTGGTCGCGAGCCAGCTCGCCTCCTCGGTGCAGCCGATCCTCGAAGCCCATAATGCCGAGCTCAAGGCCAAGGGTGGCGCCGGCTATGCCGAGCTCAAGCTCTTCACCGCCTTCCCCGAGGTCCATATCGCACTCGCCTCAGGCCAGGTCGATGCGATTGCCATCGCCTCGCCGTCGGCCGCCGTCCTCATGAAGAACGTGCCCGATACCTACAAGGTCGCGACCCAGATCGGCCAGTCCGACTATCTGTGCTGGCTGACGCGCCCCGAGGATATCGACCTGCGCGACTTCATCAACGCCAAGATCGACGAGCTCAATGACTCAGGCAAGCTCAAGGAACTGCAGATGAAGTGGTTCGGCTTCGAGATGAAGACGCCGAAGGACGGCTATCTGCCCGCCGGCGCGTTCTAAGCACCCTCAACTGTTCTTGAGAGTCCGGGCTTCGCGGCCCGGACTCCCCTTTGCTCGCAAGCCATGCTCAATTTCGGCAAAACCCTGGCGCAATTCGACCAGTTCCTGTGGGGAGCCGGCGTCACCATCGTCGTGTCGCTGCTGGGCGCGCTGTTCGGCATGGTGGTGGGCCTTACCCTCGTTTTCCTGCGCGATGCAAAGTGGCGGCCGGTGCGCTGGATCGCCCATCTCTACATCAGCTTCGTGCGCGGCACGCCGCTCCTCGTCCAGATATTCCTCGTCTATTACGCGCTTCCCGGTCTCACCGGCATCGACCTGGCACCTTTCACCGCCGGCGTCCTGGCGCTCAGCCTCAATAGCGGCGCCTTCGCCTCCGAGATTTTCCGCGCCGGCCTGTCGCAGATCCCGCCTGGCCAATATGAGGCGGCCGACTCGCTCGGCCTGCCGCGCTTCATCACCTGGCCCAAGATCATCCTGCCGCAGGTCTTCCGCATCGTCCTGCCGCCGCTCGTCAACGAATTCACGCTGCTGGTGAAAGCCTCGACGCTGCTGTCGGTCATCACCGTCGTCGACCTGACGCGCACCGCGCAGAACATCATGAACACCACCTATCGCCCGGTCGAAGCCTTCCTGATGGCGGCCGCCTTCTATTTCGTCATCCTCTTCGCGCTGAGCTCGCTGACCCGGGTCCTGGAAAAGCGCAACCAGGAGCAGCGGCGATGAACTTCGACGTCAATGTCATCCTCGACAACTGGCATTATTTCGCGATCGGCCTCGGCAAGACGATCCTGATCTGCTTCATCTCGCTGCCGATCGGCTTTGCGCTCGGGGCACTCCTGGCCATGATCCGGCTCCGGGGCGGGCGCGTGCTCAACGCGGCAGCGCTCGGCTATATAGAGATCATCCGCAACATCCCCTTCCTGGTGCAGGTCTTCCTGCTGTTCTTCGCGCTGCCCTTCGCCGGCATCAGGCTGTCGCCGATGACCGCCGGCATCATCGCGCTCTCTTCCTACGGGGCGGCTTATTTCTCCGAGATCGTGCGCGGCGGCATCGTCTCGATCGCGAAGGGACAGGGAGAGGCCGCCCGCGCGTTGGGCCTCACCTATACACAGACCTTCTGGAAGGTGCTGTTCCCGCAGATCGTCGGTTATGTGCTGCCCGCCAGCACCAATCTCACCATCACACTGATCAAGGAATCGGCGGCGCTGTCGATCATCACGGTCGGCGAACTCACTTACATGGCGCAGGACGTGATCGGCCGCACCTATGCGCCGGCCGAGGTCTTTGCGCTCCTCGCACTTCTCTATTGGGGTCTCACCGCGTTTCTCGCGGCGCTGGCGTCCCGTCTTGAGAAATATCTGCAACCCTATCGCGGCCTCACCAGGTAACCGAGCCCGCAATCTGCCCATCCACAATAACAGGAGAAAACCATGTCACGACCGACCGTTCCGCCACGGGGTGTCCATACGACCTTCATGAACTTCCCCTATGCGGCCGATCTCGACAAGCTCGACGCGCATTTCGCCATCATCGGCATGCCCTATGGCGACCCCTATGCGATGGACGAGACGATCAACGACCAAACCAATGCGCCGACCGCGGTGCGCCGCGCCTCTTCGCGCATCAGCCTCGGCCTCGAGCGCTGGGATTTCGATATCGGCGGCACATTGTTCGACGGCAAGGACATCAAGGTGGTGGATGTCGGCGACGTACCGGGCGACCCGCGCGATCTCGGCAAGCACTACAAGCTCGCCGAGGAAGCGATCCGCAAGATCCTGAAGGCCGGTGCCATGCCGATCTCGATCGGCGGCGATCACGGCATTCCGATCCCGATCTTCCGGGCGCTTGACGGGGAAGGTCCGATCACCCTCATCCATCTCGACGCCCATCTCGACTGGCGCGATGAGGTGAATGGCGCGCGTGAAGGCTATTCGAGCACGATCAGGCGCGCTTCCGAGATGAAGCATGTCGACAAGATCTACCAGATGGGCATTCGCGGCCAAGGCAGCGCCCGCACCGAGGAAGTCGAGGCGGCGAGCAAATATGGCGCCAATATCATCACCGTCTATGAGCTGCACAAGCGCGGCATGGACGCCATCCTTGCCCAGATCCCGGATGGCGGGCGCTATTATCTCTCGATCGACGCCGACGGGCTCGATCCCTCCGTCATGCCGGCCGTCAATGGCCCGCAGCCGGGCGGCGTCACCTATGCCGAGACGATCGACCTCATCAAGGGGCTGACCCGCAAGGGCCGCCTGGTCGGCATGGACCTGGTCGAGATCACGCCGTCACGCGACGTGAACGAAATTACCTCGATCACGGCCGGGCACATCATTCTCAATGTGATCGGCGCGGCGGTGCGCGCTTATATCAAGTAGCACGACTCCCCTCGCCCCGACGGGGGCGAGGGGAAAATATCACGCGGCCTGGAGCAGAAGCCCCGCCATATGCGACGGGCGCTTGGCGATGAAATCCTTGAGCCGCGCCGGATAATCAGGCTTGACCGCCGAAGCGACCGAGGGCCGCTCGCGTAGCGTCTTGCGCCAGCGGGCGATCTTCGGCTTGGCCGTCAGGATGCCGAAATCCTCGATCGCATCGAAGACGTCGAAATAACGGAAGACCGGGCCATAGGCGGCATCGACCAGATGGAATGCCGCGCCGTCGAACCATGGGTCGGCCTTGATGCGCGCTTCCAGGCGCTCGAAGCGCTGGGTGAGCTCCTGGCGCTTCTTCTCGAAGGCCTCGGCGGTCGTCGCAGTATAGAACTCCCAGATGTCGGAGAGGAGGACGCCCGCGAATTCGATCCAGGCGCGGTGATCGGCGCGCTTAATGGCGTCGGCCGGGTGCAGCGCCGGCTCGACCGTGTCTTCGAGGAACTCGGCGATCACCGCCGATTCGAAGATCACATCGTCGCCGACTTTCAGCACCGGCACCTTGCCCAAAGGCGAAATGGCCAGGAACCAGTCCGGCTTCTGGGCGAGATCGATATCGATGCGCTCGAAATCGACGCCCTTCTCCTTCAGGGCGATCACGGCGCGCTGCACATAAGGGCAGAGCACATGGCTGATGAGAGTGAGCTTCTTCATGGCGGCCTCACGATGTTGGGATGAGTTGCAGGCCCGAAGGGCCAGAGTGGGAGTCGGGTGGTGCATCAATGATTCACCACCCGACCCCCATCCGGCTCACCCGGCCAAGGCCGGGTGAGCCACCTTCCCCGCAAGGGGGAAGGATGACTGATCGACTTACGCGGCGACGAGGCCTTCGGCTTTGAGCGCCGCCTGGACCTTCGGACGCGCCGCGACGCGGTCCATATAGGCCTTGAGATTGGGGAAGCTGTTGAGGTTCATGCCGAGGAAGTTCACCCAGTTGACGATGGTGAAGGCGTAGGCGTCGGCGGCGGAGAAATCCTTGCCGAGCAGATACGCATTGCCCTTGAGATGGGCGTCGAGCTCGGCGAAGCGCTTGTCGAGCTTCTCCTTGACCGCGGTCTTTGTCTCGGCCGGCGTGTCCTTGTACCAGAGCCAGGAGAAGTTCTTGTGCAGCTCGGTGGCGACGAAAGCCAGCCACTGCTGGGCGCGGTAACGCTCAGGCGTGCCGGGCTTCGGCATCAGGCCCGATTCCGGCTTCTGGTCGGCGATATACTGCACCACCACATTGGCTTCGGTGAGCACCGGCTCGCCGGCGTTGATCCGGACCGCCGGCACATAGCCGCGCGGATTGACGTCATAATAGTTGGAGCCGTCGGCGAGCTTGTGGCTGCCAAGATCCACTTTCTCGAGCTCGAGCGGAACACCCGCCTCGGACGCGACAATATGGGGAGCGAGCGAGCAAGCACCGGGCGAGTAGTAAAGCTTCATGATAGTCTCCTTCAGGACTCAGTTTCATGCAATTGCATTGACATTAATGCAGCTACATCTATATGTCAAGCTTGATGCAGATGCATGAATCTTTAGGATAACGGCGATGGCCGAGGAAAAGCGAATCGAGAAGGTCCAGCATGTCTGGGTGCGGCTCATCCGCGCCCACGACAATGTTGTGCGCAAAGTGGAGGCGGCGGTGAAGGCGAAGGGCCTGCCGCCGATCGAATGGTACGACGTGCTCCTCGAGCTGTCGCGTGACGGCGGCCGCAAGCTCCGCCCCGTGGAGCTCGAAAAGGAACTTCTCGTCGCCCAGTACAACCTCTCCCGCCTTCTCGACCGGATGGAAGCCGCCGGCCTCGTCGAGCGCCTCACCTGCCCCGGCGACGGGCGTGGCCAGATGATCCAGGCGACGCCTGAAGGCCGCGCCATGCAGAAGCGGATATGGCCCTCCTATCGCGACGCGCTCGAAGAGCATGTAGCGCCCGGCCTCTCGGAGAAAGATCTCGAGCAACTGGCAAAGCTGCTCGGCGCCATTGGCGGGCATTTGCGCCCCGGCGGCTGCGGGAATTAAGAATCCATAAAGAAGCCCTTGATGCCCCAGGCAAATTTTTGGGGTGCAGCGCAAAATTTTTCTTGAATGCGACGGCAGAATCCATCATATGCCGATTTGCCCAAAGTCGCACGTGCCTGTGGGCGTCCCCCGGATCCTCAAGAAGGTCTCCGGGATGGTACATACGGACATGATCCGTATGCGGTCTTCGGACCGCGGACGCCTTGAAGCAACGACGGTGCGGGCTTTTTTGGTCTCGTGTCTGGCTGGTCCAACAGTCGGCGTTACTGAAGAGGCACCACTTTCCTTGCCCCAAGTGCGGATGGGATATTCCCTCCAAGCCAAGGCAGACAAACCGCGGTGAATGCGAGGCGCTTCCGCGCCCGGACAATCATCGCACTCGACGGCCCGACAGGCGGCCGGCCCGTTCCCGTCTCCATCGCGGGGCGTGCGCCTTGCCATCTCGAGAGCCATCCACTGCGCCCTGATGGGGAGTTACGCCTATGGCTACGCAACGCATGATCGACTTTCTCGCCGACCGACGACCGGAGGGCCCCTGCCTCGTGGTCGACCTCGAGGTCATCCGTGACAATTATCTCCGCTTCGCCCGCGCGATGCCGGCCACCCGCATCTTCTATGCGGTGAAGGCCAATCCGGCGCCCGAAGTGCTCTCGCTCCTGGCCGGCCTCGGCTCGTGCTTCGACACGGCCTCGGTGCCCGAGATCGAAATGGCGCTCACCGCCGGCGCCACGCCCGACCGCATCTCCTTCGGCAACACGATCAAGAAGGAGCGTGACGTCGCGCGCGCCCATCAGCTCGGTGTGTCGCTCTATGCCGTCGATTCCATCGAGGAAGTCGAGAAGGTGGCACGCGCCGCTCCTGGCTCCCGCGTGTTCTGCCGCATCCTGACCGATGGCGCCGGCGCCGACTGGCCGCTGTCGCGCAAATTCGGCTGCTCGCCCGCCATGGCGCTCGATGTGCTGACGCTTGCCCATAAGCTCGGCCTCCATGCCTATGGCGTCTCCTTCCATGTCGGCTCGCAGCAGACGAAGACGGACGGCTGGGATTCGGCGCTGGCGCAGTCGGCCGATATCTTCCGCACGCTCTCCGATCGCGGCATCACGTTGTCGATGGTCAATCTCGGCGGCGGCTTCCCGACCCGTTACCTCAAAGAGGTTCCGGGCGTGCCGGCCTATGCCCAGGGCATCGAGCAGGCGCTCGCCAAGCATTTCGGCAATGCCATTCCGGAAACGATCATCGAGCCGGGCCGTGGCATGGTCGGCAATGCCGGCGTGATCAAGGCGGAAGTCGTGCTGGTGTCGAAGAAGCAGGTCGAGGACAAGGCCCGCTGGGTCTATCTCGACATCGGCAAGTTCGGCGGCCTCGCCGAGACGATGGAGGAAGCGATCCGCTATCCGATCCTCTCGGCGCGCGACGACGACCAGGTGGGTCCCTGCATCATCGCCGGGCCGACCTGCGACAGCGCCGACGTGCTCTATGAAAAGACGCCCTATGATCTGCCGCTGTCGCTCACCGTCGGTGACGAAGTGCTGATCGACAATACGGGCGCCTATACGACGACCTATTCGGCGATCGCGTTCAACGGCTTCCCGCCGCTGGCGACCTACATCATCTAACCCATCCACTCACAATGACCCGAGGTGTCCACCGCGAGGTGGACACCAGAGGCGATATGGAGGCCACTATGGTCACCATCACGCCCGAAATCGTGGCCGATTTCCCGGCCCGCGAAGCCCTGCTCGACCGCGCTTTCGGAAAAGCCGAACGCCGGCGCAAAACGTCTGAACGGCTGCGCGAGAACCGCCTGCCGGCGGAAGGTCTCGCCTTCACCGCACGCAACCGCCGGGGCCGCCTCGTCGGCACGCTGCGCCTGTGGGACATCACCGCGGGCTCCGCCGGCCCGGCTCTGCTGCTCGGCCCGCTCGCCGTCGATAGCGCCTATCAGAAGCGCGGCATCGGCGGAAAGCTGATGCGTCATGCACTCGCGCAAGCGCAGAAGCTCGGCCACAGGAGCGTCCTGCTCGTCGGCGATGCGCCCTATTACGGCCGCTTCGGCTTTTCGCGCGATGCCGTGCTCGGCCTCAGCCTGCCGGGACCGGTCGATCCCGACCGCTTCCTCGGCCTCGAGCTCGAAGCGGGCGCGCTCATCGGCTCGGAAGGCGTCATTGCAGCCAGCGGCCGGATGATTCCGCTGCCGGCGGAAGAAGCCGCGCGACAGACGGCGTGAGCATACTCCCTCGCCCCGCTCCGCGGGGTGAGGTTTTTACTCGCCGTCCACCAGCGCCGTCATTTTTTTGTCCTCGAGAATGAACAGACGATCCTCGTCGTGACGGCCGAAGCCGAGGCGCTCATAGAACCGCTCGGCGCCGTCATTGGTGTGATAGACTTCGAGCTTGATGAAGCGGGCGCCCTTGGCGCGGCCGCGGCGTGCCGCCTCGCGCAGAAGCTTGAGGCCTATGCCGCGATTGCGGGCGCGGCCGTCGATGAAGAGATCGACCACATAGAGGCCCCGGGCATCGCGCCAGGTGGAATAGGTGAGAAGCGTCAGGCAGGCGCCGAGCATACCTTCCCGATCCTCGGCAATGGTGACGTCGATCAGGTCGCGGTTCCCGATCAGGCCCTCGGGCGTAAGCTTCGGTATGACGCCCGTCGCGGTGTCGCGCGCCAGGCCCTGGACCATCGCCACGACGGTCGGCGCATCATCGTCGGCCATCGGCCGGATCGTCACGGTCATGATCGCAATCCCTCCAGCAACGCCGCGAGATTGGCGCCGAGACTTGGCGAGGGATAACCGCCCTCCTGCACCACCAGCAAGGGCAGCTTCAAGCTGGCAATGTCGCGACCGATGATGGTGAAATCTCCGGTCGCGATGGCGAAGCCCTTGAACGGATCATCGACCGCGATGTCGAGGCCGGCCGCCACCACCAGAATCTCCGGCGCGAAGTCGCCGACGCGCCGCAAGGCCTTCGCCAACGCGCCGCGATAGTCGTCGATCGCGGTGCCGCGCGGCAGCGGCAGATTGAGATTGTAGCCTTCGCCCTCACCTCTTCCGGTCTCCTCGGCATACCCCCAGAAGAAGGGATAGAAACGCTTCGGATCGGCGTGGATCGAGATGGTGAGAATGTCGGCGCGATCGTAGAAGATCGCTTCGGTGCCGTTGCCATGGTGCACGTCGATATCGAGGATGGCGACGCGCTTACCGGCTTGGTGCAGGATCTCGGCGGCGAGCGCCGAATTGTTGATGTAGCAGAAGCCCGCCGCGACATCGGCCGCCGCATGATGGCCCGGTGGCCGGCACAGCGCATAGACGAAACGCTCTCCGTCGAGCATCAGCCGCGCAGCATGGGCGGCGGTGGCGGCGCTGGCGCGGGCGGCGTCCCAGGTCTTGTCCATGAAGGGACAGGATCCGTCCCCCACATGATAGCCGACTTGGCCCACGACCGAATCGGGATAGCCGACCGGCGCCAGGCTGGCGCGGCCCAGCGCATGGATATTGGGGGCGGGATATTCCGCCGCATCCGGCTGGCGATGCCAACGCTCCCACAACGTGTCCATGAAGGTGAGATAGCGTGCATCATGGACGAGCGACAATGTCTCGTTGCCGATCGGCATCGGCGCGACGAGCCCGCCGCCGGCGCGCCGCACCCCTTCGAGCAGCATATCGATGCGCTCCGGCCGTTCCGGCATGGGCTGGCTCTTGCCGGCGACGAGAAAGCTCGGCGGATTGTGCAGACGTTGCATGTCGTCAAAGACGGTGATCATGATTTGCCAGATAAACTAGGAGACATCGCCCGACCAATCCTCGTGTCCGTGCCGCACACGGATAACGAGAATATCGCCACCCTCCTCGATCCGGTAAACAACAAGATGAGCTTTGAAGGGATGGATACGCACGGGTGGGGAAATCTCGAGGCGCTCACGCGCCATGCGAGGATTGGCGGCAATCAGACTGAAGATCGTGAACAGGTCATCATGATATTGCCTGGCTTGTGCGGCTCCGAACAGGCGGACGCCTTCCTCGGCGATATCGACAATGTCCTCTTCCGCCGCGAGAGAAAGAACAAAGCCCATCAGCCATTGCCGCGCTGCGTTCCGGCTCGCTTCAGCGCCTTCGCGAAGAGATCGTCCTTCGACCGCTTGCCGACGCCGCTTTTCAATCCGTCATCGACAAGGCGCTGCATGCCGGCGATCTTGCTGGTGCGTTCCTGGTCCTTTCGGATCAGATCACGCACATAATCGCTGGCATTGGCGTAACGCCCTGTTTTCGTTTGTGCTTCCACCCAGTCTTTCATAAGATCAGGCAGGGATACATTCATAGTCGCCATGTAACGCCTCCACAGGACCAGCATGGCATAAATTGGCAAAGATTGTCAAAAGAGACACTCCACATGACCAAGCAGCCTCTTCCGCAAAGCATCACCACCGCCGGCGCCAACCTGCCCAAGGCCAAATGGGCCAAGGGCTCCTATATCCACGCTGCCGACGGCAAGGTCTATATCGATGGATCGAGCGGACCGGCGGTCTATTGCATCGGCCATGGCAATGAAGAAGTGAATGCGGCGATCGCCGTCCAGCTGTCGCGCATCGCGCATGGCTACCGCTACAATTTCACCACCGATGCGCTGGAAGAGTTGACCGAGATCGTCGCGCGCAATTGCGGCGGCAGCCTCAAGCATATGGTGTTCGTCACCGGCGGCTCGGAAGCGGTCGAGAGCTGCCTGAAGCTCGCGCTGCAATATCACGCCGCCAAGGGCGAGATGAGCCGGCGCCGTTTCATCGCCCGCGAGCGCTCCTGGCACGGCAACACGATCGGCGCCTTATCGGTGTCGGGTTTCCTCGAAAGGCGTGCCGCGTTCGAAGGGGCGCTGGTGCCCTCCTCGCTGCTCTCACCCGCCAATGTCTATCGCCCGCCCGCCGGTGCGACGCCTGAGACCACGGCGGAGGCCTGCGCGAAAGAACTCGAGGACGAGATCCAGCGTGTGGGTGCGAAGAATGTCGCCGCCTTCATCTTCGAGCCGGTGGTCGGCGCTGCCGGCGGCTGCGTGCCGGCCCCTGCGGGCTATGCCAAACGCGTGCGCGAGATCTGCGACCGGCATGGCATCCTGCTGATCGCCGATGAAGTCATGTCGGGCGCCGGACGCTGCGGCCCGTGGCGGGCGCTCGCCCATGACGGCGTCGAGGCCGACATCATGTCGGTCGCCAAGGGCCTCGCCGCCGGCTATCTGCCGCTCGGCGCCGCCGTCTATTCGCAGAAGATCGCCGATACCTTCGCACCCGTCCATGGTGGGCCGCAGACCGGCCACACCTTCACCGGCCACACCGCCTGCTGCGCCGCCGGCGTCGCGGTGCAGAAGATCGTCACCCGCGAAAAGCTGGTCGAGCGGGTGATCGAATGGGGACCGAAGCTCGTCGAGATGATGCGCGATGCCACCTCCGATATCGAAGCGGTGGGCGACATTCGCGGTCGCGGCTTCTTCCAGGCGCTCGAACTCGTCAAGGACCGCAAGACCAAGACGCCGTTCCCGGCCGAGCTCAAGCTCTATCTGCGCATCCGCCAGCAAGCCCTTGAAAACGGACTCATTTGTTATCCGGTCGGCGGCAATGTCGACGGCGTCGCAGGCGACTGCGTCATCCTCGCGCCGCCCTATAATGCGAGCCCGGATGAACTCGGCGAGATCGTCGACAAGATGGCGAAATCGATCCGCCAGGTGCTGGCGGGGGTGCGCTAGTTCAAGGCGTTCCACTCCCCGAAAGGATCAACGCCGAGCCGCGCAGCGCGGCACGGAAGGCGTCGTCGAAATTGACGTCCTTGATTTTCCACGCATGGACGGCCTTGCCGTCGAAGAGCTGCCATTCGGCCGCCCAGCCGAGCGTCTCCTTGTTCCAGACGAGCCGGCCCGACAGAGCGAGGTCGGCGCCCATGCGCTTCGCCAAAGGCACAAGCTTGGCCGGTCCGGACGATGAAAGTGTATGTGCGGTAAGTCCCGCCTTGGCGAGACTGGACTCGCTCGGCAACATGACCGGCATACCGACCTTCCAGGAAGCATCGACTAAAGAATCGCGCTGATCGCGACCGAAAGTCCCGTCATTCGCCAGTGCATAGATATTCGACGCGTTGTCGACGACAAGGAACAAAGCCAGACGCGGCCGCGCGGCGGTCCAGGGCTTGCTGCCAAGTGCTGCAAGGGCGGCATCGATCCGTTTCGGATCGAAGGTGATGGTCAAATAATAAGGCCGATCACGCGTACCCTGCTCATCATTGATCTGCCGGCCGGCGAGACGGTCGCGAAAGGCGTATTCCGTCACGAGCAAGGTGCCGCCGGCGGCGATCTTCTCAGCGTCCGGATCGCGCAAGAGCCGGGCGTCACCCGAAACCTTGGCCAGCACGTCGAGAAGACAGGCGGGCACGGCAGGAAGCCGAGTTTCATCGCGTATGCCGGTGACCAGGGTGCGGCCGCGATAGAAATCACTCTCCGCGCTTTGGGCCCATGCGGCACCATTCAGAGTGAGAATGAAAAGCAGCACGATGCCGATGGCGCGCATTAGCGTCTCCTAGCTGAAGGGCGTCCAGATGACTTGATCGATACGGGTGGCGCCGGTCGCCAGCATCACCAGGCGGTCCAGCCCGAGCGCCACGCCGGAGGCTTCCGGCATATGCTCCAACGCCTGAAGAAATGCCTCATCGATCGGGTAGCGCTCCCCATAAAGCTTCTGCTTCAGCGCCATATCAGCTTCGAAGCGGCGGCGCTGCTCGATCGGATCGGTCAGCTCGCCGAAGCCATTGGCGAGTTCGACCCCCGCCGCATAAAGCTCGAAGCGCTCGGCGATGCGCGGATCGCGTGGGCTGACCCGCGCCAGGGCCGCCTCGACGGCGGGATATTCGAAGAGCACGGTCGGCCGGCCCTGCCCCAGATGCGGCTCGACCCGTTCGACCAGGATGCGGCTGAAGATGTCGGACCAGGAATCGTCGGCCGCAAAGCTCACCCCTTGCGCCCTGGCCTGGACGGCGAGCGCCTCACGATCGGCCCCACGCGCGCTCAAGGTCGTAAGAAGGTCGATGCCGGCATAACGCTGGAAGGCATCAGCGACGCTCAGATATTCGGCTTCCCCCAGGGGATCGGCGACCTTGCCGCGCCAAGCGAGCTTGTTCCCCGTTTCGCCCGCCGCAAGCTTCAGCATCTCGACCGTATCGACGATGATCCGCTCATAGGGCTCGCCGACCCGGTACCATTCGAGCATGGTGAATTCCGGCGCATGGAGCGGCGTGCGCTCGCGGTTGCGGAAGCAATGGACCATGCTGAAAATGCGTTTCTCACCGGCGGCGAGCAGCTTCTTGCAGGCGAATTCGGGCGAGGTGTGGAGGTAACGGGCCTCGCTGGACCCGTCCGGATTGATCAAGGATGCCGTAAAGGCATGGAGATGGGTCTCATTGCCGGGCGAGACCTGGAGCGCCCCGCAATCGACCTCGATGAAACCCTGTTCGGCAAACCAGGCCCGGATACGCGCCAGGATGCGGCCCCGGGCCATCAGGAACGGCCGGCGGTCGGCATGGATATCGGCGCGCCACCAGGGCGGATTAGGGTTCAAAAGGGGAACTCCGGCAGGGCTTGGCTTCTGGCATGGCGGCTGCTAATACCCGCCCAACAAAATCCATCAATAGCTTTATTTATAGAGAGATTTCGTGGCCAAGATCATCGCAAGCGCCGTGCGTAAAGGCAATGTCATCGAACATGAGGACGGGAAGCTCTATGTCGTCCTGAAGGCCGAGAGCTTCCACCCCGGCAAAGGCACCCCCACAACCTCGATCGACATGCGCCGCATCTCGGACGGCGTCAAAACCGTGGTGCGCTACAAGACCACCGACCAGATGGAACGGGCTTTCGTCGAGACCCTGGCGTTCAACTATCTCTACCAGGACGGCGACCAGTATGTGTTCATGAATCCGGAGAACTTCGAGCAGATCCATCTGCCGGCCGACCTCATCGGCGATGGGGCCGCCTATCTCCAGGAAAACATGGAATGCATGATCGCGCTGTTCAACGGCGTGCCGATCACCATCGAACTGCCGCAGCGCGTGACGCTCGAGATCGTCGACACCGAGCCCGTCATCAAGAACCAGACGGCGGCCTCCTCTTTCAAGCCGGCGATGCTGTCCAACGGCGTGCGCACCGCGGTGCCGCCCCATATCGCCACCGGCACCCGCGTGGTGATCGCGACCGAAGACGGCTCTTACGTCGAGCGCGCCAAGGACTGAGTTTGGCCACAGGCTCGATTTTCCAGGGCCGCCCGACCGGGCGGCCTTTTCATTTGAGGAGGACGTGCCGGACTGCGGCGAGCGCTTTCCCCTCGCGCACGAGATCCGACACTCTTTCGATGTCCTCCGCCATGCTGCGGTCATCGTCGAGCGGGGCCACGACGCTGCGCATGAGATCGTGCAGCGCCGTGGCCACTGGCGCCACCCGCGGGAGGTCGCGCATGTCGAGCGCCTGCGCCGAGACGATCATCTCGCAAGCGAGAACCTGTCGCAGATAGTCGAGCTGCTGCACGGCCCGGCGCACACTCACTGGCGTGAAGGGCGCCTGGTCCTCCACGCTGTCGAAGGTGTTGTCGTCATTGGACACGGGATCGGAGAAATAACGGACCTCGCGGCTGAGCGTATGCGCGGTCATGCCGATGAGGCCTAAGCCCACCCGTGTCGTTCCGTGGCGGGAGAAACGCCCCGCGAGGCCCGAAAGCTCCTCCTGCATCATGCGCACCGTGCGCTCCGATGAGAGCGTCGCGACTTGCGCGATAGCGAGCCGCAACGCGTCGAAGGATATCGCAAGGCCCGGGGTGTGGAAGTTGCCGGTCGACAGGACCGTGTCGTCATCGGTGATGATGAGCGGGTTGTCGGCGGCGCTGTTCAGCTCCACCTCGATATGCGGCCGGACGAAATCGATCGTCGCCCGCACGGCGCCATGCACCTGCGTCCCGCAGCGCAGGCTGAGCGGGTCCTGCACGCGGCGCGGCGCGTCGGGCTCGAAAAGCTGCGAGCCCTGCAGCATTTTCCGCAGCGACGCGGCCGCTGCCTGCTGTCCCGGAGCGGCACGCGCCGCCGCCACGCGCGGGTCGAAGGGACTGGGATTACCACGGAAGGCCTCGAAGGAGAGAGCCAGCACCGCATCGGCAAGCTCGATGACATCGATGATGTCGGTCAGGACGAGCGCGCCGAGGCCGACACTGATCGCATTGGCGCTGCACAGAGCGAGCCCTTCCTTCTCGACGAGATCGACGACCGGAATGCCGGCGCGGCGCATCGCTTCACCGCCGGCGAGAATCTCGCCTTCATATTCCGCACGGCCTTCTCCCATCAGCGGCAAGGCCATATTGGCGCAGAGAACGAGATCCGAGGCGCCGACCGAGCCCACTTGTGGGACGAGCGGATGTACACGCTTGGCGAGCATGGCGAGCTGTGTATCGATGACGATCGGCCGGACTCCGGCGCCGCCTTGCGCCAGACCGGCGGCACGCGCGAACAAGGCTGCACGAACAGTGGTGGAGTCAAAATACCCGCCGCCGCCCGCGGCCCGGCCCCGCACCACCGCCGCGCTGTAGCTCGCCCTCTCGGCGGCGCTGATTTCCATGGTGACACGACCGCCCAGCCCACGCGTCACCCCATAGACGGGGCGATCCTCGCGCGACCAGCGCTCGATCATGTCTCGCGCGCTGTCGAGCCGCCCTCGTGCCGGCGCGCCGAGCGCGACGGGGGTGTTGGATCTGGCCACGGCGACCACGTCAGCGATGGTGAGCTGATCCTGCCCAAGGACGATCGTCATCTTGTTCTCCCGAATCTCAGGCCAGATTCCGATATCCGCGACCGGCAAGCAAGGACTGCCTATATCGAGATGATACCTCGATCCCCCACAACCCGCAGACTGGTGCCGTGTTTCGCGGAGCGCTCGGCCAGATCCTCGATCATGCCGCGGGCGAGTGCGGGTGACGCGGGCACCGGAACGAGACGCTCGTGATAATTGCGGTCCTGCAATCCCTGCTCACCGCCCAGGACAACCGGTACGAGGTCGACCGAGCGAATCTGCCCCGTCCCGTCGAAAGAACACGTCGCCACCACGCTTTTCCAGACATCCGGCGATCCCCAATCGTCCTCGCCCTCGGGCAAATGGAACAGGAAGTTCCCGAGCCCGAAGAAGATCGGCGCTCCACGGTAGATTTCGACCGGCTGCAGCACCGGCGCGCCGTGGCTCACGAACACATTCGCACCCGCATCGACGCAGGATCGTGCGAAGAGCTGAACCCACTCGGGAACATCGCGCCAGCTGGGTTCCCAGTGGTGGTGATGAAGATAAGCGATGACGAAGGCGCCGTCCGATGCGGCCTTGCGGATCGTCTCGAGCTGCCCCCGCAAGCTCGCCTGGTCGATGACGATCCGGCGGCAGTTCGCGGGCGACCGCCGGAAGGTCGTTCCGTAGAAATCGATCTCGTCAGGCGATGTCAGTTCGCGCGGGTCATCCGGCTGGCCGTAATTGGCGCGCTCCATCGGGTTGCTCTGAAACGTCTCCTGGATGGACACGAGATTCGCGAAGTTTTCATGATCGACCTCGAACACCCGAAAGACGTCGAGCTTGTTCACCCCTGGCCGCGCCGGCCTGGTCTTCGTCGCATTGTCGGCGAACATGATTGCCGGTCCCGGCCCGGCATCCATCGCGACAAGTGCGACTTTCCGGTCATTGATCTTCTTCATTCCCGCTAGGCGCGCGCCCGTCGCATCACCCCCGATGCCGGCATGGAGAAAATCACGGCGGGCCACTTCCTCAAGCGTGGACAGCACGCCAGGAGGACCGAGATCGAAGGCATGGTTGTTGGAAAGCGCCAGGGCATCGAAGCCCATATCCTTCAAGCAGTCCAGCACGGCCGCCGGCGAGCAGCCGAAGGCCGATCCCTTCAGCGGCCAGCCGCCGTGCCGGCCGAGAATGGTCGTCTCGAAATTCGTGAAGGCGACATCGGCTTTCCGGGTCAGCTCCTTGACGGCCGCAAAACCTTGATCGGTGACGTGACGCACATCGTGCAGAATGAGCGACTGTCCGGTTACAGCGAGAGTGAAAGGCGAAGACATGCTACGAGGCCCTTGAGTCCACAAAGATGATGGCGCCCTGGCGGGCGCCACCGGTGTGTTGATTGCTGGCTAGTTCTTGAGCCGCGGCGCTATGTCGACCCCGAACCATTTCACGCTGAGCTTGGCGAGCGTGCCATCGGCAATGCTCTCCAGAAGCGCCTTGTCGAAGGCCGCGATCAGGTCCGTATCCTCCTTGCGCAGACCGATTCCGGCGCCTGGTCCCCAGGGACCTCCATCGAGTTGCGGGCCGAAGAACGTCACATCTTTGCCTTCGGGGGAGTCCAGGAACTGCTTCCAGGTGAGATAATCGCCGAGCCCCCCATCGATACGCTCCGAGATGATGTCCAGCTGGATGTTCTCCTGGCTGTCATAGCTGCGCACCGTCGCCACATCACCGAACAGCTCGTTCACGACGACCTCGGAATTCGACGAACGCAGCACGCCCAGGGTTCTGCCGGTCACGCTTTCCTTGAGCTTCGCGATCGTCTCCTGCTTCGCCGCATCCATTTCGGTGAGGTCGAGCTTGGCCGTGGTGTCCATCAGCGGCACAGGGATGCTCTTGCGCATGACGATCCCGTTCGGCGCCACGGCATAAGGGATCGAGAACGCGATGGATTTCTTGCGCTTCTCGGTTATCGACATGCCGGAGATGATGGCGTCGTATTTCTTCACCAGGAGGCCGGGAATGATGCCGTCCCAGTCCTGCGAGACGAATTTGCACTCCATCTTCATGCGGGCGCAAAGGTCCGTGCCCACGTCGATGTCGAAGCCGACAAGCTGTCCGTTCGCATCGATGTAGTCCCAGGGCGGCGAGGCGCCCTCCGCCGCGATCGTGATCGCCTTGCGCTCGCTCGCCTGCCCGAGGCCGATACTCATCAGAATGGCCGCTACCGCGACAACGAAACCATATTTCCTCATGCTTCACTCCCCTTTTTTGGTCAGTTTGAATTTCAAGCGACGTAGATCCGTCTGAGATGGCCTCCCAGACCGCAGCTGACGCCGACTTCGTCCGTGTCCCAGGCCGCGGCGAGTTCCGTAAGCGTGACGCGATCCGCACCTGAGCTTCCCAGCAGGAGCACTTCATCGCCGAGCTCCGCCGCGGGAACTCCAGTGATGTCGATGCGCAGATGTTCGAGATGTGCCGGCGGAACGATCGGCACGCGTTTGCCTTTGACGAGAGCTGACATCCCCGGCCGCAAATGCCGAGGAATTCCCTGTCCCCAACCGATCCCGAGCACGGCCAGCCGCATGTCTTTCCGGTATCCCGGCAAGGCCGGGGGCGGCCCCATGCTGTCATCACATTGCTTTATCGCGATGATGCGCGCCTTGATCGCCTTGAGCGCCGGCCGCACGGTTATGTTCCGGCGTCCGTGATGCGGGCCGGTCAATCCGAACACCAGCGCGCCGGGATCGACCGCATCCATATCCATTCCCGGATACGACAGCAGGCTGTCGCTGCTCGATATCATGACCGTTTCAGGAAGCCGCCCATCGCGGGCGAGTTCGTCGAGAAGGATCGTCAGCCGCGCGAACTGCTCCGCCGCCGATGAGCCGGCAACGCCGAATTCACTGAGATGCGCGTAGAGCCCATCGATCACGAGATTGCCGTGCGCGGCGCAGATTTCAAGCAACCGGGCGATCTGCGAGGGCGCGGCGCCGTTGCGCCAGAGCCCGATATCGACCTTCACGAAGGCGCGTAATGGCCTGCCGGTTGAGACCCATCCCTCCAGATCCTCCTCTCCGGAAATCGAGATCGTCAGGTCAAGATCCCGAACGAGATCGACATCCCAGGGGCCAATGCCCGGATACATGAGGATCGGCTTGCCCGGCGCTCCCCTGCGCACCGCTGACGCGTCGGCCAAGGAAACCACGCCGAAGGCATCGATGCCCTCATCCGCCAGGATGGCGGCCGCCCTCTCCGCCCCGCATCCATAGGCGTCGTGCTTCAGACAGGCGAAGATCTTCGTGCCCGTTCCGACAGCCGCTCTGATGGTGCGACAATTGGAGGCGATCGCCGACAGGCTGATCTCGCGCCACGCGGTCTCGCCCATGAGCTCCTCACGATCCATGGGCCACCCGTTTCACGGCGATGCCGTCCGGTGCGGCCTGCTTCGGCGGCGCATTCAACCAGCGAGTCTCCAGCATACGGAAGCCACTGGTGAAGACGGAGGTCAGGCCGAGATAGAGAATACCGGCGGCGATGAATATCTCGTAGGGCGCAAAAGTCTCCGAAACGAGCTTGCGCGAGAGCCCGGTGATCTCGAGCAGCGTCACGGTGCTGGCGAGCGAGCTCGCCTTCAAGAGGGCGATGACCTCATTCACATAGGAAGGAAGAATGCCTCTGAAGGCGATCGGCAGGATGATCTTGCGCTTCTGCTGAAGCGGCGTCATGCCGATCGCCTGCGCCGCATCGATCATGCCCGGCGGCACGGCCAGGATCCCGCCGCGGAAGACCTCGGTCGTATAGGCCGCACTGTTCAGCGAGAAAGCGAGAAGCGAACACCAGAACGGATCGCGCAGAACATGCCAGAGGACACTCGACCGGATGAAATCGATCTGCCCAAGCCCGTAATAGATGATGAAGAGCTGGACGAGCAGCGGCGTTCCGCGGAACACATAGGTGTAAGCGAGCACCGGCAGGGAGACCCATCTGTTGCCGGAAGCGCGCAGGAACGCCAAGGGCACGGAAAGAACAAGACCGATGACAAGCGACGCCAAAGCCAGGATCAGCGTCAGCGGAATCCCGGAGGCGAGTGTCATCGTGCTGGTCAGGAGCAGTTCGACATCCATGGCGACGCTCCCTCAGTGCCCACGAACGGCAAAGTGCCGCTCGAGCAGGTTGAACACCACAAGCGCCAGGCTGGTCAGAAACAGATACAGCGCCGATGCCGCCAGATAGAAGGTCAAGGGCGCCCGCATGGATCCCGCGCCGACAGCGGCGACCCGCATGATGTCGGTCAATCCGACGATCGAGATGAGTGATGTTTCCTTGATCAGGGAGAACCATTGGTTACCGAGCGCCGGCAGCGCGATACGCATCATCAGCGGCAGAATGATCAACAGCCAGGTCTGCCAGGGATGCAAGCCCAGCGATCTCGCAGCCTCGATCTGCCCGCGCGATATGCTGAGGACGGCGCCCCGGAAAATCTCGGCCGTGTAGGCGCCAAACACGATCGTCAGCGCCAGGACGCCCGCCGAAAAGGCGTTGATTTCGACATAACGGCCGAAGAATGAGCTGATGGCGACAGTGCCTCCGAAATAGATCAAGAGGATGATGAGCAATTCGGGGACGCCCCGGACAATCGTCGTATAGGCG
Organism: Rhizobiales bacterium Y(2018); assembly: GCA_005502925.1. Lineage (GTDB taxonomy): Bacteria > Pseudomonadota > Alphaproteobacteria > Rhizobiales > Aestuariivirgaceae > Taklimakanibacter. The sequence continues at coordinate 24,032 of SCPD01000016.1, forward strand.
CCGACCACGACGCGGAGCGGCGCAAAGCGCGACAGCTTGGCGGCGGCGGCCAGCAAGCCGACGACCATGCCGAGCGCTCCACTGATAAGAGCGAGCAGGACCGTGGTTTTCAGTCCTTCAACGAACTGTAGGACGAAGCCATCCATCGTCACGAATGCCTTTCATCATGCGCCGCGAGGAAGCGGCGGAGCCCGGGCGAAGCGGGGTTCGAGAAAAATTCCCGGCTCGATCCTTCCTCTTCGATCCGCCCCTGATGCATGAAAGCCGCCCGGCTTGAAACCTCGCGCGCGAAAGCAACTTCATGGGTGACGATCATCATCGTGCGCCCCTCGCCCGCGAGCGCGGTCATCACTCGGAGAACCTCGCCCACCAATTCCGGATCGAGAGCCGAGGTCGGCTCGTCGAAGAGAAGAAGCTTCGGCTCCATCGCGAGCGCCCGCGCAATGGCGACGCGCTGCTGCTGGCCGCCCGACAAATGACGCGGATAGGAGCCGGCCTTGTCGGAGAGGCCAACCTTCGCGAGATAACGGCGCCCGAGTTCGGCGGCGGCCTTTCGGGTGAGCCGATTGACCAGGACCGGCCCTGCCGAAACATTTTCGAGCGCGGTCATGTGCGGCCAGAGATTGAAGCTCTGGAACACCATACCGATGGAAGCCCGAACCCGCCTGACCTGATCATGATCGAGTATCCTGGGCGCGGAGTCGTCTTCCGAAACGGGGCGGAGCCTGAGGTGTTCGCCGTGAACCCAGATGTCGCCCTGATCAGGAAGGGTCAGAAGATTGACGCAGCGCAGGAAGGTGCTCTTGCCCGAGCCGCTGCTGCCGAGGATCGCGAGGATCTCACCGGCGGCTACGTCGAGATTCACGCCGCGCAAGACCTCGATATTGCCGAGCCGCTTTTCGATGCCGCGGGCCTGGACGCCTCCGGCCGCCGGAGCGATCTGTGATTCAGGCAACGACGAAGCCATTGCTGCACGCATGAAGCTGCACCATCCCTAGTGGTCTCAATTTTCGATTTTTGCCGGGGCGTTTCGCCCCTCTCGTGTCTGACCGCGGGACAAGAATTGCCTGCTGATTTGGCGCGCGTCAATTTATAAGCAAGATTATTTCTTGATAATCTGTGCTTATACTGTTGCCCGCAGGTTCATGGTGGATAGCGGGCGATCTATATCCAGGTATAAGTTGAGCTTAACAGCTGGACAGTGTTCCGGCCACCCAAAGTGGACCCTCGCTCATGGTGGAAATCGCTAAGACCGGCATCACCCTTCGGCAGCTCCAGATTCTTCGAGAGGTCGTCAGAACCGGTTCGGAACGCAGTGCCGCGAAGATGCTGGAAATCACCCAGCCGGCAGTCAGCCAGCAGATCAAGCAGCTCGAAGCGATGCTCGGCGTTCAATTGTTTCTCAGGGACAAAGGAAGGCTTCAGCCGACAAGCCAGACCATGATGCTGTTCCGCGACACCGACGCCACCTTCGTGCAGATGGAGAGGATTTCCCGAACCGTCGCGTCGCTGAAAGGTATCGAAATCGACACGATCAGCATCGCCACGCCCCACATCTTCTGTCTCGACCTGATCCCCCGCGCACTGAAGCGGCTTCGCCCGCATCAGCCGCATATGGTCGTCCATATCAGATCCGGCGACTATCATGAGATGGCGGAGCATATCCTGGAGGGGCGCGCGGATATCGCCCTCTCGCGTCTGCCCATCGATGAGAACATATTCGATTGGGTTCCGGTCGTCACGGCGACAAATGTCTGCGTATTCCATGCCGGCCACAGATTCTCGCAAGAAGAGCTGATCACGCCCGAGGAAATGAAAGGCGAGCCGCTCATCGACGTCGATCCGCAGTTCAACTCGCAGCAGATGAACGAAAATGCCCTGCGCTATATGGGGGTCGAGCCCTATCTCGCGATTCAAGTCGATGTCATCGGCCAGGAAGCGAGCTTCCTGGCGGCTGGGCTGGGCGTAACGATCACCAATTCGTTTGCGGCCAGCCAGCTCAAGGCGTTCAGTCTCGAAATCCGTCCCTACGAGCCAAGCTCCCTCTACCATTACATTCTGTTCTGGCAGAAAGGCCGACGGCTTCCCGCCCTGACGGAGGCGGCGAGGGATGCGCTGGCTGCCTGCGCAAATGACGGATAAGGCAGAGACTCAGTCACCGATCTCCGGATAAAGCGCCTTGGCGAGATCGCGGACGGCTTGCGCGGTGCGCGGTCCGAAGCCGATCATGTAAGGCCCGTCGAGCACGATCAGCGCGCGGTCGCGGGCGGCGGGCGTCTGCTTGAGCGCCGGATTGGCGAAGACGAAGTCGGCTGTCGGGCCGCCCTTGCCATCGCTCATCAACAGAACGACTTCGGGCGCGGCCTTCAGCAGGAATTCCTCAGAGGCCGCCTTGTAGCCCTTCATGCCGCCCAGCGGATTGATGCCACCGGCATAGTGTATGACGGCATCGGCCGCGGTGTCGGCGCCGGCGGCGCTCAGGCGGGTGAGGCCATGGAAGAACACAACCTTCTTGCGCTTCTCGGGCGGGATCGCGGCGGTGAGATTCGCCGCCGCGGTAAAATCAGCGCGCACGGTTTGCGCGAGCTCCCGTCCCTTCTCCTCAAGCTTCAGGGCGGCGGCGATGAGCGCGATCTTCTTCTCGATGCCTTCGAGCGAATTGTCCTCCGGCACCAGAAGGAGCGGAACGGCCGTCGTCTTCAGGACCTCGACCACCGGTGGCGGGCCGATATCCTCGGAGGCGATGATGAGATCGGGCCCGAGCGCCAGCACACCCTCGGCCGAGAGCGAGCGGCGATAGCCGACATTGGGTTTGGAAAGCGTCGCCTCGGGATAACGGCTGCCGCGATCGACGCCGACGACACGGTCGCCGGCGCCAAGCGCATAGAGGATCTCGGTGACATCCGGGCCGAGGCTCAGAATGCGCTCGGCCTTGCCCGGGTCGACCGCGCGGCCGGCGGCGTCGGTCAGCGCCTGCGCGTGGGCCTGCGTCATCAAGACCGCCCAAAACACGCCGATGCAGAGCGCCGAAGCGCGCCGGAGATGAGTGAAGTATTTCAATAGAATCAAGCCCCTGAAGAGAAATGCGGAGAATGTGATTCAATCATCACATAATACTTGACTATATTAGTCGGAAATTAATATGCAAGGGATGCGCAGGCCGACGGAAGCTTGGACGCGTCAAACGAGCCCGCCAGACCCTATCGGTTTCAGCCAGCCATTCATCCTCATCAAAAGGAGAAGTGGCCGTGCCACGGACCATCAAGACCCTGCTGCTGGCAGGAACCGCCATCACATCGATCCTCATCCTCACCACCTCGCCGCTGGCGGCGCAGGAGCAGCGCAAGGTGAAACCTCCGCAGGAGGAACAGGAGCCCTCCGAGGCCAAGGCGAACCGCGAAACCGAGCTCGACCTCATCACCGTCACCGCGACGCTGATCGACGCGCCGGTGATCGATTCACTGTCGGGGACGAGTTATGTCGGCGAAAAGGATCTCGAGCGCATCCAGGCCAATACGCCGGCCGACATCTTCCGCACCACGCCGGGCGTCGGCGCCACGATGAATGGCGACGATCCGGCAACCGCCATCAATATCCGCGGCCTCCAGCAATATGGCCGCGTCGTCGTTACCCTCGATGGCGCGCGCCAGGATTACTGGCGGGTCGGCCATGGCTCGGGCTCCTTCTATGTCGAGCCGGACCTGCTCAAGGCCGTCACCGTCATCCGGGGCCCCGTCTCCAACGCCTATGGCTCGGGCGGCATCGGCGGTCTCGTCGCCTTCGAAACCAAGGATGCCGGCGATTTCCTCAAATCCGACGAGCAATATGCGATCAGCGAAAAGGTGGGCTACGAGACCAATGGCGAGGGCTGGACGACCAGCACCACGGCGGCGATCCGGCCGCACAAGGCCCTCGATATCATCGGCAATGTGAACTGGCGCGACCGCGACACTTATGACGACGGCAATGGCGATGAGGTGCGCTGGACCGGCGAGGAAGTGACGAGCGGCTATGGCAAAGCGACCTTCCGCCCGGCCGATGGCCATGAGATCAAGCTGGGCGCCATCCTGCAACGTTATGACGACTATGTCTCAGGTTCGAGCGGCTCCAATTCGGCGACACTCAGCCGCTATGACGCCGACACCGTCAACGACACCTATACGGCGAAATATACCTATTCCGATCCCGATGACCGGCTGCTCGACTATTCCTTCACCGCCTATCACAACCAGACGAAAGCCGAGCAGACGCAGGTCTGGCCACCGGCGGCGGCCGGCAATTTCCGCTATTACGATGTGCGCACCACCGGCGCCTCGGGCGACAATTCCTCACGCTTTGATGCCTTCAGCCTCGCCCATACGCTGACCTATGGCGGCGACTATTATTTCCTCGAAGGCGAATCCTCGGCCGCCCATTTCGGCGCCGGCGAGGCTCAGGCCTATGGCGCCTTCATGCAGTGGATGGGCGAATACGGCTCCTGGCTCGAGCTCATCGCGGCCGTGCGGTATGACGGCTATCAGCTCGATGGCGAGACCAAGGCCACGCAGGCGACGCCGCCCGAGGAGGAGTCGCTCAATGGCGACAGGGTGTCGCCGCGCTTCACGGTCGGCGTGACACCCTTCACCGGCTTCCAGCTGTTCGGCGGCTATTCGGAGGGCTATCGGGCGCCCGGACTTCAGGATGTGTTCCGCGGCACCGGCGCCCATGGCAGCGCCGACAGCTATGTGCCGAATTTCAACCTGAAGCCGGAAGTGGCCAAGAGCTGGGAAGGCGGCGTCAATCTCAAATATGACGGGCTCTTCGCCGAGAACGATCTGCTACGCGGCAAGTTCACCGCCTTCTACACCAAGGTCCATGACTATATCGAAACCGACCTCACGGTCCTGCCGCGCATGGCCGACAATATCGGCACCGCCCGTCTGCAAGGCGTCGAGGCGGAGCTCATCTACGATCTCGGCTGGGGCTTCATCAACCTGACCGGCGCCCTCATCGATGCTGAGCTGATCGACACGAAGAATCCCAAATATGACGGCCAGCCCCTGGAAAACGCGCCGCTCGACAAATTCTCGGCGACGCTCGGCTTCCGCGCCTTCGAGGATCAGCTGGTCTTCGGCGGCCAGTTCCTGGCGGTCGGCGAAGTCAAACGCACGCAGCGCTCGTCCGGCACGAATCCGGGCCAGGTCGACGGCCCGGCGCAATATAGCGATGGCTACGAGCTGGTGAATCTCTTCGCCAACTGGACGGTCGCGGAGAATCTGAAGCTCGATCTCGCGGTCGAGAACCTGTTCGACGCCGCCTATACCGATCCGCAGAGCGCCTGGAGCTACACATCCGATGTCGAGCAAGGCAAGGGCCGCACCTTCAAGATCGGCTTGACGACGCGGTTCGGCGGTTGAAGGAGTTGATCTTGATGAATGAACTCACCTGTGAAGCCCGTATCGCGATGCCGTCGGCGGCCGACTATATCGACCGCATCACCGACCGGCTGTTCAGCTTCGATGCGGTGGTGACGACCAAGGGCGGCGGGATCGGCTTCCGCTTTCCGGCCGGGCAGGCGACGCTCGACCTTTCACCCGATCTCCTCACCGTGCGGCTTGCGGCCGCCGATGCCGACCGGCTGGCGCGGCTCAAGGACATCCTGGCGACGTCGATCGAGCTTCATGCGAAGCGGGCCAGCCCGCAGATCGTGTGGGAAGGCGATCTCGCCGGCGACAGGAGGCTCGCGCAGTTCCGCGAGATGCGCGTCGCCGAGATCCATGATCTGACGCCGCATATGCGGCGGGTCAGGCTTTCGGGTGACAATCTCGCGCGTTTCGCCGACTTCGAGGGCATGCATGTACGGGTGCTGTTCCCGACGGCGCACGTGCCGGAGCCTTTATGGCCCGAGGCCGGGCCGAACGGCCTGCCGGTCTGGCCGGCGGAGGAACGCCGCACCCCTGCCCGCGTCTATACGATCCGCCGGCTCGATGTCGCCGCGGGATTCATGGACATCGACTTCGTGATGCATGGCGATGAGAGCATCGGCTCGGGCTGGGCGGCGGCGGCGCGGCCTGGCAATGTCGTCGGCATCATGGGTCCGCTCGGACGGCCGGTGCGCAAGGCCGAATGGCTTGTGCTGGGCGCCGACGAGACCGGGCTTCCGGCGCTCGGGCGCATCCTCGAAAGGCTGCCGGCCGACACCAAGGGCCTCGCCTTCATCGAAGTCGCGGACAGGGACGAAGAACAGATCATCGCCCATCCATCCGGCTTCGAGCTGCGGTGGATCCATCGCAACGGAACAGCGCCCGGCGAACACCGGCATCTGGCCGAAGCCGTCTGCGCGGTGGAGCGCCCAGCGAGCGTGAAATGCTTCAGCTGGTTCGCCGCCGAAGCGGAAGCGGCCAAGACGGTGCGCGAGTTTTGGCGCGGCAAGCTGGGATTGGGCCGCGATGAAACGCTGGCCGCCGCCTACTGGCGGCGCGGCGCGTTAGGGCCGATGGCGGGGTAATAGCGCGTAGCGAATGTTACTCTATAAATCCTCACCCTGAGGTGCGAGCGCAGCGAGCCTCGAAGGGTGTGTTGGAACATACTCGCTCTATCCTGATCGATGCTTCGAGGCCCGGCTGCGCCGAGCACCTCAGCATGAGGATTATCTAAAGATCAGCGTCGGAATAGAGCCACCATCTCCACATGCGCCGTAAAGGCGAATTGATCGATCGGCGTCACGCGCGTCAGGCGATAGCCGCCTTCGATCAGAAGGCGCGCGTCGCGGGCGAAACTCGCGGGGTCGCAGGAGACGGCGATGACGGTCTTTACCGTTGATTTCGCCAGTTGGCGGGCCTGCGCCTCGGCGCCGGCGCGCGGTGGGTCGAAGATCACCGCGTCGAAATCCTTCAGCTCGCGCGCCACCAATGGCTCGCGGAAGAGGTCGCGCGCTTTTGCCTCGACCGGCTTCAAGCCGGAGGCCTTGCGGATGGCTTCGGTCAGCGCGGCAATTGCCGAGCGATCGCTGTCGGCGGCGAAGACACGCGTCCTGCCGGCAAGGCGCAGCGCAAAGACGCCGACACCGCAGAAGAGATCGGCGACGTGTTTCGCCTTGCCGAGATTCTCGATGACGAGCATCGCCAAGGTCGCCTCACCGGCGCGCGTCGCCTGCAGGAAAGAGCCCGCCGGCAGACGAACCGATGCCGTGCCGGCCGAGACCTCCGGTACGATCCGCGTCACCAAGGGCTCGCGATTGACGGACAACCTGGCCAGCTTTTCGGTCTCGACCAAAGCCGCCAAGGCTGGTGTCGGCTTCCGCCTCGTCGTGACGTCGACATCGAGCCCCGTCTCGCTGGCAGTGAAAGCGACGTCGCAATCACCGATCAGCGCGCCGATGCGCCGGGCGATTTCAGGGGCGGCGGCGAGCGCCGGCACGAGAATGGGACAATGATCGAGCGGATGGATGCCGTGGCTGCGCGCGGCGTTGAAGCCGGCGATCACACCCTCCGTGGTCCGCTTCACATGCAAGGTGGCACGCCGGCGTCCCTCGCCTTGCGCATCGATCAAAGGCTCGACCTCGACGGCGATACCCTGGTTCTTCAGGGCGGTGGCGACGAGACCACGCTTCCACAGGCGATAGGCTTCCGACTGCCACTGCTGGATCTGGCAGCCGCCGCAGCGGGTGAAATGCGGACAGAAGGGTTCGATGCGCTCAGGGCTCGACGTGACGATTTCGCGCAACAGCGCGTGACTGCCGGAGATGTCGGCCTCGACCACCTCGCCCGGCAATGCATAGAGCACATAGACAGGCCGCCCCTCCACCTCGCCGATGGCTTCGCCATGGTGGCCCATTTCAGTGAGTTTCAGTCTGGTCACGCAACACTCTCAGGATAAGCGAGCGCCACGGCATAGCCTTGGTTCAGCCGCACCGTCACCGGCCCCAGCGCCACATTCGACACGGTGAGGCTCGAGCCCAGAGGCACCGAGCGGTTGACCAGCGGCCATTTCACCCCTTCGAGATCGAGGCCGGCCAGATCGGTGAAGGGCACGACGCTGAAGCGGCTGCCGGACGGCAGGTCGAAATGATGGGTGCCGTTGAGGATCGGATAGGCCTCCTCTGTGCCGCTGGTGATGAAGGCATGGACCCGCCTTCGCCCCAGTTTCAGGATCAGGCCCAGATGCGAGGCGGCATGGTCGGTCTGGCCGCCAAGGCCGCCCACCAGCACGATCTCGCGGGCGCCGAGCTTGATCGCCTCGTCCACCGCGATCTCGCCGTCGGTCTTGTCCTTCTCAGCCGGGAAAGCATGACGGGTCACGTCCTTATGGCGCTCGGCAAGGTCCTCCGAGGTCGAATCAAAGTCACCGACCCACAATTCAGGCACGACGCCCAGCGTGTCGGCATGCGCCATGCCGCCATCGGCGGCAATGATGCGCGCCTTCTGTATCTGGGACGCGAGACGTGACGTCGCCGTCAGGTCCCCGCCGAGAAGCACAACGAAACGGGTCATGCCCCAAGCCATAACAGATGAAGCTTGCCAGCGCACCCCTCAATGCCTATGGTCCGTCCCGCTCTCAACGGGGTGCTTATTTCGAGCTGAGAGGCCCATCCGGGCTAACCCGCTGAACCTGATCCGGCTCATACCGGCGGAGGGATTGCGAGCGGGTTCCAACGAGCCCCTTCCTCCTTCACCCGGTGAATAGGAGGAACTAAAAAATGAAGAAACTTCTCTTCACCCTGATGGCGTTCTGCGCGATTTCAACCACTGCGCAGGCGGCGGAAACGCTGACCGTCTATACTTATGAAAGCTTCACCGCCGAATGGGGCCCCGGTCCCAAGGTGAAACAGGCTTTCGAAAAGCAATGCGGCTGCACGCTCAATTTCGTGGCGGTGACCGACGGCGTCGCCATGCTCAACCGCCTCAAGCTCGAAGGCTCGGGCACCCAGGCCGATGTGGTGCTGGGGCTCGACACCAACCTTACGGCAGAGGCCAGGGCGACCGGCCTGTTCGGCCCACATGGCCAGGATGCGTCCAAGCTTGCGCTGCCCATCGCCTGGACCGACGACACCTTCCTTCCCTATGACTACGCGCATTTCGCGGTGATCTACGATACCGAGAAGATCAAGCCGGCGGACGCCTATAAGAGCCTCAAGGATCTCGTCGAAGGGAACCCAGAGCAGAAGATCATCCTGCAGGATCCGCGCAGCTCGACGCCGGGCCTCGGCTTCCTGCTGTGGGTGAAATCCGTCTATGGCGACAAGGCGGCCGAGGCGTGGACAAAGCTGAAGCCGCGCATCCTCACCACGACGCCCGGCTGGTCGGAAGCCTATGGCCTCTTCACCAAAGGCGAGGCGCCGATGGTGCTCTCCTATACGACATCGCCCGCCTATCATATCATCGCCGAGAAGACGGAGCGCTATCAGGCTATGAAGTTCTCGGAAGGCCATTATCTGCAGGTCGAGGTCGCGGGCCTTATCGCCAACTCGCCCGAAAAGAAGCTCGCCGAGCAGTTCCTCGCTTTCATGGAAGGCCCCGGCTTCCAGGACGCGATCCCCGAAAACAACTGGATGTTCCCGACGGGCAAGACCACCAACCCGCTGCCCGCCACGTTCGATCAAATGGTGAAGCCGGACAAGACTTTCCTCTATACGCCGGAGGAAGTGGCCGACCATCGCCGCGCCTGGATCGACGAATGGCTCAATGCGATGAGTAAATGATCGACACCTCCAAAGGCGCACTCCTGGCCGCGAGCCCCACGCTCGCGGCCATTCTCGTCGCGGTCGCGGTGGGTCTGTTGCCGGTCGCCACGATCGGCATCGGCGAAGGCCTGGTCACCGGCCATATCGCCGATCCTTATGTGCTGCGCATCCTGTGGTTCACGCTGCTGCAGGCCGGCCTCTCGACCCTTCTGTCGGTTGCTTTCGCCATCCCGGTGGCGCTGGCCCTGGCGCGTGTCGATTTCCGCGGCCGGCGCCTGCTGCTGCGCCTCTTCGCACTGCCGCTGGCGCTGCCCGCCATCGTCGTCATTCTCGGCATCGTCGCCGTCTATGGCCGAACGGGGTGGGTTTCGACGCTGACCGGCAGCCCAATCAATATCTACGGCCTGAGCGGCATCCTGCTCGCCCATGTGTTCTTCAACCTGCCGCTCGCCACCCGCCTCCTGCTGCAGCAAGTGGAAAGCATCCCGCCTGAAAGCTGGCGGCTCGCGGCGCAGCTCGACTTCACGCAACAAGCCCGCTTCCGCCTGATCGAATGGCCGCAACTGCGCGCGAGCCTCCCCGGCGTGGCAAGCCTCATCTTTCTCCTCTGCGCGGCGAGCTTTGCCGTCGTGCTGACGCTCGGCGGCGGCCCCTCCGCCACCACGCTCGAAGTCGGCATCTATCAGGCCCTGCGTTTCGACTACGACCCGGCGCGCGCCACCATCCTGTCGCTGGCTCAGCTCATCCTGTGCGGCCTCTTCGTGCTGCTCGCCGGCCATTACGCACAAGCCGCGCAGAACTGGCCGGCCTTGAAGGGCATCAGTGAAAGGTATGAGACACACTCGACGAGAAGCGTACTTTTGCTCGCGATTACAATCGGGGTGGCGACGCTTTTCGTCGGCGCGCCGATCGCCGCGATCATCACGTCGGGGATCGTCGCCGATTTTGTCTGGCCAGCCGTGATCCGCGCCATTCTGACGAGCCTCGCCATCGCGCTCCCGGCCGCGGCGCTCAGCCTCGTTCTCGCCTGGCCTTTGGCGCGGGCCAGCGCCAAGGCGGTGAGCCCGACCACGCGGTCTCTCCTCAATCTCGCGGCCCTCCTCACCCTTATCGTGCCGCCGGCCGTCATGGCGACCGGCTGGTTCATCACCGCCAGCCGCGCCGGGCTGGCGCTGTCGGCGGCGCCCTATCTGGTCATCGCCATGAATGCGCTGATGGCGCTCCCCTTCGCGCTCGGCACGCTGGCGCCGGCGATGCAGCAGTCGATGGCGCAACATGACCGGCTGTGCGCCAGCCTCGGCATCAAAGGCCTGAGGCGGCTCACCCTCATCGACCTGCCGGTGCTGCGCCGACCGCTAGGCCTTGCAGCGGCCATGGCTTTCATGCTCTCCCTTGGCGATCTCACCGCCATCACCTTGTTCGGCTCGCAGAATCTCATGACGCTCCCCGCCCTCATCTATGCGCAAATGGGCAGCTACCGCATTGACGCGGCGGCGGGCACGGCCCTCGTCCTGGCGCTCTTCACGATGGCCATCATCACGCTCCTCGACAAATGGAGCGCCAAGGCATGATCGGACTCGAGAAGCTCTTCTTCCGCTATGACGACTTCACCGCGGAGTTCGATTTCGAGATCGCACGCGGGGAATTCGTCGCCGTGATCGGGCCGAGCGGCTCGGGCAAATCCACCCTGCTTTCGCTCATCGCCGGATTCGACCGGGCGCAATCGGGAAGAATCCTGCTCGACGGCCGCGACATGACGCGGGCTTCACCGTCCGACCGGCCGGTTACCATGGTGTTCCAGGATCACAATAGCTTCGCCCATCTCGATCTGTGGACGAATGTGGCGCTCGGCATCTCGCCGGCGCTCAGGCTCGACTCGGCGGAGAAGAAAGCTGTCGATGAAGCGCTGGCGCGCACCGGGCTTCAGGCGCTCGCCCGCCGCAAACCGGGTGAGGTCTCGGGCGGCGAGCGCCAGCGCGTCGCGATTGCCCGCGCCCTGTTGCGCGACGAGCCGATCCTGCTTCTCGATGAGCCTTTCGCGGCCCTGGGCCCGGCGTTGCGGCGCGAGATGCTCGATCTCGTCAAGGCGTTGCAGGAGGAGAAAAACTACACGGTGATGCTGGTCTCGCATCATCCCGAGGATGCGCGTTATGCGGCGACGCGCACCGCCTTCATGAGCGACGGGCGCATGCTCGCTTTCGAGCCGACGGAGCAGCTTTTCAGTCGGCGCGACCTGCCGGAGCTTGCCGATTATATCGGATAGAGATCACCAGCCCGAGCCGCCGCCTCCGCCACCGCCGCCGCCGGATGACCCGCCTCCGCCGCCGCCCGAGAAGCCGCCCCCCGAGGAGCCGGAGGTCGAGCCCGGCGGCGATGAGGCCGACGAGGTGGTGCTGGCAAGGCTGGAACCGATGGTCTTGGTGAAGCCGCCCATGTTGCTGGTGTTCCAGTTGTTACCGGAATACCAGGATGGCGATGCCGCGGCGCCCGCGGCAGCCGCCGCCGCGAGGACGGCGGCGAATTTCGCGTTCCACTCATTCTCGCAATCGAGCGCCAACGCATAGGGCAGATAGCGCTCGAACAGCTCAGGCGTCTTCTCCGGCGGATGCAGCACCTTGAGGCGCTCCTCCTCCGCCGTCGTCATATACATGCGGAAGCCTTCGACCTGGTCGAGGAGCTTGCGCCCGGGAGCTGTTGGCGCGCGCAGCAGCCAGTTGAAAAGAATGCCGAGAATGACCAGCGCCACGGCGCCGCCGGCAAAGCCCCAAAGCGACGGCGATCCCGAACCCAGAAAGAAGATCGACGGCACGGCGCCGCCCGCGACAAAGAACGGAACGAAGAAGCCAAGCGCGAGGAAGGATTTGATCTTGGCGAAGATGCCGCTCGTCTGGAAAATGCCTTTCACCATCGACCAGGTCATGACCAGCAGGATGCCCCACCAGAAGGTGGTCCAGACCGTCACGCCGAGTCCCGCGACCGCATCTTCTCCGGGCAGGAAGGCCGCCCCGGTCAGAAGCGCCACGACAGAGATCGCGACGCCGCCCCAGAACCATTTGAGATTGCGCACGAAGGACACGCCGTCATGCTCTTTCTTGAGCGTCGACAGGACCGCGCTCTTCATCTCGCGCACGGTCTCGTAATTGGCTTTCTCCAATTCGGTCTTGCCGCCAGGTATCGCCTTATAGAGCGCGGCCTCGGCCTGGCTGAGCGGCTGGCTCTGGTCGTTGAGGCGCTGGATGGTGAAGTCGCCATCATTCTCAATGATCTTCAGCCGCTTCTTGACGGCGAGGCCGACCAGCGATGAGGCGAAGGATTTGTCGTCGAAGCCTTGCTTCCAGACATAGCGCATGCCGGCGGGACCAAGACCTGCGGGCGGCGTGAACAGCGGAATGATCGTGCCCTTGGGGGGATCGCGTCCGACCCGGAACCAGGCGAAGAGGTAATAAAAGAACGACAGGACGACACCGGCCAATATGGCGAAAAGGCCCAGATTGTCCTTCACCTTGTCCTTGGCGATTTCGATCTCCGTCGGCGGCTGAACGAAGCCCTTCGGCCAGCCAACGGCGACGGTGAAGCCTTCATAGGGCGCCAGCCCCCGCGTGGTGCGCGCCTGATAGCGGTCACCGGTCGTCTGGACGGCCTCGGCATCATGGCCCTTGTCACCCTGCCGGCCGGTATATTCGGCATGCTGCTTGATCGTCGCACCCGGCGGCAGCTGGATGACGGCCTCGGCCTTCTCGATCGGGAAAGTCCAGGAATTGCCGGTGACATTCCAATAGAGCTCGTCGAAGCCGTCGAAGTAGCCGAGTTGGCGTGTCGTCCGGTAGGTGATCTCATAGACATGCGGACCATTGTCGAGCAGCACATCGGCGCTGCCGATGCGGATGCGCTTGCCATTGTCGATCGACATGACCTGATAGGGCTCATCGCGCCCGTCGCGCTTGACGCCGACGACCTCGAAGCCGACCATATAATTTAGACCTTTGGCGTCCTTGTATCTGGTCGGGAAATCGCGCTGGATGCCGCGCCTGATGTCGACGCCTTCCGAAACGAGAGCGATCGTCTCCTTCACCGTGAGGGTCGAGTCGGCGCCGATGGTGACGTAGCTCAGAAACGACGTGATACGCTCGGCCGCGCTCACCTGCCCGGCCGCCGCGAGGAGCAGCGCGAGGGAGAACAGGAATGCGCGCATGATCACGACGCCTTGTTGAATTCCACCTTGGGCACCTGGCGCGCGGCCTGGTCGCCGATCTCGAAGAAGTCGGCCTTGATGAAGCGGAAGAAGCCGGAGATGATATTGGTCGGGAAGGACTCGATCATGGTGTTGAAGTTGCGCACCGCGCCATTGTAGTAGCGCCGCGAGAGCTGGATCTCGTCCTCGACACCGGCGAGCTTCTCCTGCAGGTCGCGGAAATTCGCATCGGCCTTGAGCTCGGGATAGGCTTCGGCGATGGCGAAGAGCCGGCCGAGCATGCCGGTCATGGCCTGGCTCACCTGCGACTGCTCGGTGACGGTGCCGCCCGATATGCTCTTGGCGCGCAGATCGGCGATGTCGCGGAAGAGCTTGTCTTCATGCGCGGCATAGCCCTTCACCGTCTCGACCAGATTGGGGATCAGATCGGCCCGCCGGCGCAGTTGGACATCGATGCCGCTCCAGCCTTCCGCGACAAGGTTCTTGTTCTTCACCAACGCGTTATAGGCATAGACCAGGTAGATAGCGGCGATGACCAGGACCGCCAGAAGTATGTAGCCCAGCATCGAATCCTCCCCTGTTGAGCTGCGGGAGTATCGGCGGGGTGCCCCCCTCGATCAAGGTAAAATAAAATGGCGGCCGTTGCCGGCCGCCATCGCATTTCCGCGAGATTTACGACCGCTAAGAGGGCAGGACGAAGACCCAATTGGCGATGAGCACCACGATCAAGCCGGCGGCGAGCGTCAAATAAGGCAGCATGCCCGCCTTGCGCTCACCCATGTCGCCTTCGCGCAAGCCGAGATCGGCCAATGCGGCGGCCGGGAAGCGTCCACCGTCCTGTCCATAATGGCGGAAGGCGAAGACCGGCAGGATCAGCGCCGCGAAGGCGAGGCCGACCCACAAGGCATTCGAGTAGCCCCAGACTTTCGCGCCGGCGCCCAGGAAGATGGCGTTCACGAAAGCGAGCACCGTGTTGAGACCGATCAACCAGGTCGGCGCCTTCCACGGACGCGCGATATGGCCTGAATCGACGCGGTGGATCCAGCCGGCATTGAGATTGAGGAAGTTGAAGATGATGTAGCCGACATTCGACACCGCAAGCACGAAGAAATAGCCGGCAATGTCGGACGCGATGGCGAGGAGCATGAGGTTGAAGCCGAAATCCGTCCACATCGCCCGCGTCGGCGCACCATGCTCGTTCACATGGGTGAGATAACGCGGCAGCCAACCGTCCTTCGAACCCTGATACAGAGTGCGGGACGAACCCGCCATCGCCGTCATGATGGCGAGGAACAGAGCCAGGATCATCAGGATGACCAGGATCTGCGTCACCACCTTGCCACCGCCGACCATCGCGGCGAGCGCTTCACCGATGCCGGTGCCGTCGACGATGCCGGGCGCCAGCATGCCGGCATGGCCCAGCACGCCCTGGAAGGTGAAGGGAATGAGGAAGAAGAACACGATGCACAGAAGGCCCGAGTAGAAGATGGCCCTGAACGTATCCGTCTTCGGATTCTTGAACTCGCGCGTGTAGCACACCGCGGTCTCGAAGCCGTAGGTCGACCAGGCGGCGATATAGAGGCCGCCCAGGAACAAGGTCCAGCCGCCGATCGTCCAGGCCCCGTCGACGCCGGAATAGGCGGCCGTCGGCGGCACCAGCGCCGTCACATTGGCGGCATCGATCTTGCCCATGAGGATAGGCAGGACGCCGATGATAACCAGAGGGACAAGCACGATGATCGCGAGCCATTTCTGGGCGCCCGCGGTCGAGGCGATACCGCGATGCTGAATGGCAAAGATGATCAGCATCAGGATGGCGCCGATGAAGAAGGTGGCGTTGAGATTGGCCTGCGCCAGGAACGGAATCGGGAAGGTGAAGAGCGACCAGGTGCGGATGGCGGGCGTCAGCGCAGCGACGCCATCCTGGGTCAGGAGCGCGGTCATCGCGTCCTGTGCCGTCTTGCCGGTATTGGCGGCGAGCCATTCGACCACGCGCGGCGATTCCGCCGTGAGTGACGCCGCATTGGCGCTCACCCAGTCGAGCACTGCCTGCGATTCCGCAGCCGGGATCGGGAAGAGTGAATTGAGGATATAGCCCGCGGCGATCGCGCAACCGAGCGAGAGAACCGGCGACCAGGCGAACCAGTTACACCACACCGAGAGAGGCGCGATGAATTTCGAATAACGCAGCCAGGCGGTGGCGCCATAGACCGAGGCGCCGCCCGATTTGTTGCCGAACATCCCGGCAATCTCGGCATAGGTGAAGGACTGCAGGAAACCCATGATCATGGAAATGATCCAGACCAGGAAAGCGAGTTTGCCGGTGGTTCCGGCGATACCACCGATCGAGAAAAGCACGAGCGGCGGCACGCCGGCCGCCACCCAGAAAGCACCACGCCAGTCGATGGCCCGATGCAATTCGCCGGCTTCGGTCGTGACCAAGCCCGGCGAAATCGTCGCGCCGGCTGCCCCGCCAGCACCCTGTTTCGTCGTCATGAGCGACTTCTCCATTTGTTGAAGTGACACGTGCCGCAGAGCGCCCGAAGGCGTCCCATCAAGAGGCGGCTGTGATCAGACAATGGGAGAGAGGCCGGCAAGACGCGAAGGCGTCCTGCTTCCTGTTCGAACACGCTCATCCGGAACTGTCGCCCGGTTTTCAGCATGACCGTTTCCCCACCTTGTGCTGCCCGGGCTTGGCGCGTGACCGCGCGCCTGACGGGCAAACCGCTTATGCGCGGCTGGTCAGATGCTAAAATGGTATGTTTTTGGTTTCAAGTGGTAATAATTGGGCTCACTTGGTTACGAGCCGATAATCCCCATGCCAGAAGATCAAAGGCTTGCCCGTCGGGTCGTGGTCAAAATTGAGCACCTCGCCGACGAAGATCACATGATCGCCGCCCTGATAAGTGTAGGCGGTCTTGCATTCGAAGACGGCAAGCGCATTGGGCAGGATCGGGCAGCCGGTCTCCCAGGTCTCGTGCTCGAGCCCAGCCCATTTGTCGTCGAGCGAGCGGGCGAAGCGGCGCGACAGCTCATCCTGGCCCTCGCGCAGCACATTGACGGCGAAATGATCGGCCGAAAGATAGGATTTGAAGCTGTAGGACCGCTTGCCGAGGCTCCAGAGGACGAGCGGCGGATCGAGGGAGACGGCGCTGAAGGAATTGACCGTATTGCCGACCGGCTCGCCCTTGGGGCCGCGCGTGGTGACAATGGTGACGCCAGTGGCGAAAGAGCCCAAGGCGGTGCGAAAGGCGCGGCTATCGATAGGCACGTTCATTCGGGTCTCCGAGCAATCCCGCTGGTATCTGGCACAGGGGGCTTTTAGACTGCAACTCCCCCAATGGACCCCTCCAACCGTGACCAGGGTCTGGTTCAATCGAAGCTCCTACAGCGAACCCGAATATGTCTGCACTTGACGGACGAGCTACGGAAACTCGCAAGACCGGGGAGCCTGCCCTTCCAACTGGAGCGGCCCACATAAAACCAATTACACCCAATTTCATACCAATTGATTTCCCGCCCCGATCGCGTTAGGCTTTTTCCGACGGCGAAAGGCGCAAGGTTGTCACCGCCATGAACAGATTTGAGACCAGCTTCCAAAACCTGAAAGTCGCCGCCCAGGCGCCACGGCCGAGCCTCGTCTATACGCCGGGCCTGCCGATGCTGCCGCGCGGCACCGAACTCTACAAGGTCGCGGGCGGCGGCACGCTGGTGCTCCACATCAAGACCGGCGACCGGCTGACCGTCACCGATCTCGAAGGCGGCCAGGCATGCGAGATCGTCGCGACCGGTGGCGACGGCAAAAGTGATCCCGCCATTCTGGGCGCCGGCGAAGCCGCGGAGGCCCATGGCATCAAGGCCTCGCTCGGAAGCGACAACGAGTCCGCTGTGCGCAGCCGCAAGGCGCTGGCCCGACGCAAGATCGATGTCGGCGGCGCCAAGGCCATCCGGCTGTTCGGTGCTACGTCCGCCCCAGGCAGCACGCAGGATTTCACGGCGCGGCGCGACGGCGTCGTCATCATCGGCGCGCCCGGCGGCAAGATGGATCTCGAGGCGCAGGATACCGCGACGCCGCTCCAGGTGAAGGTCGCGCACGCGACAATCCCGCGCGAAGGCGAGCCCGTCCCCCTGCCCGATCCGCTCGCCGATCCCCTGCAGGATATCCGCGTGGGCCGGGCGTCGGCGCGCGCCTACACGGTCAAGGCCGGTGAGTTCATCCAGATCATCGACGTCGCCGGGCGGCAGATGACCGACTTCCAGTGTTTCTCACAGCGCAAGCTCGACAAGGGCATCGAAAACGCGCTCGACGGCACGATCACGCGCACCATGACGGGGCGCACCTATCCCACCCCTGGCCTCATCTCGAAGATCTTCGGCTTCGACTTCGAGCCTTTGGTCGAGATCGTCCAGGACACGGTCGGTCGGCACGATTTCTTCGCCACCGCCTGCAGCAGCCGCTATTACGACGATGTAGGCTATCCGGGCCATGTGAACTGCACCGAGAACTTCAACCGCGCGCTCAAGCCTTATGGCATCGCCGAGCGAAACGGCTGGGAAGCGATCAACTATTTCTACAACACGCGTGTCGACGATCATAACCAGATCTATTTCGACGAAGCGTGGTCGAGGCCCGGCGACTATGTGCTGATGCGGGCGCTGACCGATCTCGTCTGCGTGTCCTCCGCCTGCCCCGACGACATCAATGTCGGCAATGGCTGGAACCCGACCGACATCCATGTCCGCACCTATTCCGACAAAGAAAAATTCTCACGAGCGGTGGCCTATCGCATGACCCCTGACGCCGAACCCCAGCTGACGCGGGAAACCGCTTTCCATCCGCGCTTCTCCGCACTCACCCGCAATTACACGGAATATCGCGGCTTCTGGCTGCCACAGCGCTTCAACAATGACGGACCGGTCGAGGAATACTGGGCCTGCCGCGAGCGCGTTGCGGTGATGGACCTGTCGCCGTTGCGCAAATTCGAGGTGACCGGCCCCGACGCCGAGGCCTTGATGCAATATTGCGTCACCCGCGACATGCGCAAGCTGTCGCCGGGCCAGGTCGTCTATACCGCGATGTGCTATGAGCATGGCGGCATGATCGACGACGGCACCGTCTTCCGCCTGGCGCAGAATAATTTCCGCTGGATCGGCGGCGATGATTACAGCGGCATCTGGCTGCGCGAACAGGCCGAGAAGATGGGCTTCAAGGCCTGGGTTCGCTCATCGACCGACCAGCTCCACAATATCGCGGTGCAGGGGCCGAAATCGCGCGATCTCCTGAAAGAAATCGTGTGGACGCCGCCGGCGCAGCCCGAGATAGGCGAGCTCGAATGGTTCCGCTTCACCGTGGCGCGTATCGGTGGCTTCGAGGGCGTGCCGATCGTCGTGTCGCGCACCGGCTATACGGGCGAGCTCGGTTATGAGATCTTCTGCCATCCCAAGGACGCCCTCACCGTCTTCAACGCGGTGTGGGAAGCGGGCCAGAAATATGGCATGGCGCCGCTCGGCCTCGAAGCGCTCGACATGCTGCGCATCGAGGCGGGACTGATCTTCGCCCATTACGAGTTCTCCGACCAGACAGATCCGTTCGAGGCGGGCATCGGCTTCACCGTGCCGCTCAAGACGAAGACCGACGACTTCATCGGCAAGGCGGCGCTGATCGAGCGCAAGGAGCATCCGCGCCACAAGCTCGTCGGCCTCGATATCGACGCCAATGAAGCGGTGGGGCATGGCGACTGCGTCCATATCGGCCGCGCCCAGATCGGCACCGTCACCAGCGGCACGCGGTCACCGATCCTCAAGAAGAACATCGCCCTCGCCCGTATCGATGTCACCCATGCCGAGATCGGCACGGAAGTCGAGGTCGGCAAGCTCGATGGCCACCAGAAACGCCTCCCGGCCCGCATCGTGCGCTTCGCGCATTATGACCCGGACAAGACGAAGCCGCGGAGTTAAGCGGCAGTTTCAGCGGAACTTCTCTCAACGTCCCTCACGCTGAGAGCTTGTGAAGGAATGAACTCTCAGGGTGAGGGATGGAGAGAGAAGCTCGGCTTCGCCCGTACTTGAGGATGACGTTGAAGAGCGGAACGTATCTTCACACCATCCACTTCACCCACCGCCCATGCGCATCGCCGGTGGCGAGGAGATGATCGTCGCCGGGCCAGACGCGGATGCGCAGCGAGAAGGCCTTTTCGAGCTCGGGATCGGCCTCGAAGCGCATCCAGGCGAGCGGGGTGTCGCGCGTCGCCGCGGCCCCTATCCGCTCCATATGCGCCGTGATCCGGTCCTGGCTCGCTTTGGGGAAATATTGGAAGGCGATCGAGTGGAACAGGACCTGCATCTCGCCCCAGGCGGGCGTCGCGCCGATCCGGCTTTCGACCCAGACCGCCGCATCGCGTTTCTCGACATGAATGGGATGATGCTGGGCGATGGCGAAGGCGGCGTTCAGGCGCTTCACCCGCGGGGCCTGATCGGGCCAGACATAGGCCAATAGCCGCTCACGGTCCTGCGGTAGCGAAACATCGAGCGGCGAGACATCGCAGCCTGCCCGCGCCACCACGCGCGGCGTCATTGTGGGCGGTGAGCTGCCCTCCCATTCCGGAGTCAGAAACAAGGCGGCGCCCATCGCACCGAAGACATCCTCGCCGAAGCGATAAGCATAACGGTCGAGATTGAGATTGAGCCCGGCGCTGGCGCCGACCTCATAAAGGCGCATCGGCAAGGGGAAATGCGCCCACAGCCAGCACAGGCCGGCATAGAGGATGGAGGCGCGGCCGACCTCGTTGGTCTGCGGCGCCAGATCGAGCCAGGGCTCGATCTCAGACCCGGAAGTCGTAATGGCCTTCGCCACCGCCGCCCACAAGGCCTCGCCGTCGGGCAGCGGGTTGGGCGGGTAGAGGCGCGCCAGCTCGGGCAAACGCCCCTTGCGGACCAGCCCATTGAGCGCACCGGCGAAGCGTAAAGGAATCGAGTCCGCTTTTGCGTCAGGATCGCCCTGCCAGGCGAGAATAGCCTCGCCGACCGAGGTCGACCGGTCGAGCCTTTCGGCGGCCAGCGCACAAAGAAGCGACATGAAGGGAGAGCCCAGAGTGCGGCACCATTCCGCCTGAACGCGGAAAGCGGCGCGGACTCTCGCCTCGCTCTCTTCCGGAGAGGTTTCGACCTTACTCGGCCGCCTCCCGCCGTTGTCCTTTTTTCCCGTCACCCAGATATGACTCCATGGAATCGTCCATGGCGTCAACCCACGGCGTGTGGTGGGAAGGAGACATGGTGCCGGTCATCAGGGAGCGATAGGCATGGTTGCGGAAGCCCATGATGTCTTCCGCCTTGTGATGCTCCCATTCCATGAAGGTCTTGTTGGTCGCCTCGATATCGAATTTCGGATAATCGATGTCTTCCAACAACTCCTTCACATAATCGCCCTGATACCAGATCATCTGCTCGGCATCGGCGAGCTTCTCCTCGCGCTTGCGCCAGACCTTGCTGTGCTTGGTCATCTTCTCCCTGGTCGGGAGCTTGATGCGGCCCATGATGACGTCGCGGGCATACCAGGCCTGGGCGTCGAACATGTTGAAGGTATAGAACTGGTCCTGCATGCCGATATAGAAGAGCCGTGGATTCTCCTCCCACACGACACCCTTATAGAGGCCCAGGGGCCACAGGCGGTTCGCCGTCTTGAGGCGCAGATCGTCGGTGAGGAAGGGGAAGTGATGCAGATAGCCGGTGCACAGGATGATCGCGTCGACTTCCTTGGTGGTGCCGTCCTTGAAGTGCGCGGTCCTGTTGACGAGCTTCTGGAGCAGCGGACGCTCCTTGAAATTATCCGGCCATTTGAATCCCATCGGCTTCGAGCGATAGCTGGTGGTGACCGATTTAGCCCCGTATTTCCAGCATTGTGAGCCGATATCCTCGGCCGAATAGCTGCGGCCGACGATCAGCACGTCCTTGCCCTTGAATTCGAGCGCATCGCGGAAATCATGGGAATGCATCACGCGGCCGTTGAAGGTCGGCAGGCCATCGAAATACGGAACGTTCGGCGTCGAGAAGTGGCCGGATGCCACCACGACATAGTCGAATTCCTCCGCATACATACGATCTTTCTTGCGGTCATGCGCGGTGACGGTGAACTTCCTGGTCTTCTTGCTGTAGGTCACCATGCGGACGGGGGTGCAGAAGCGCACCCATTTGCGCACGCCGGCTTTCTGCACACGTCCCTTGATATAATCCCACAAGACGGCGCGCGGCGGATAAGAGGCGATCGGCTTGCCGAAATGTTCCTCGAATGTGTAGTCGGCGAATTCGAGGCATTCCTTGGGGCCGTTGGACCACAGATAGCGGTACATGCTGCCATGCACCGGCTCACCATGCTCATCAAGGCCGGTGCGCCAGGTGTAGTTCCACAGCCCGCCCCAATCCTCCTGCTTCTCGAAACAGACCACTTCGGGGATCTTGGCCCCCTTCTTCCGGGCCGACTGGAATGCCCGCAATTGCGCCAAGCCGGATGGTCCCGCACCAATCACCGCAACTCTTGTCATTTCCTAGGCTCTCCTCAGTTGCCAGCCCTGCCCCATGGCGGGCGGACATTTATTTATTTTTGACTTGCCGACCAATTCTGACCACTATTAGGCCAATTCTGAACCAATTTTGCAATCGGAAATAACATATTGCAGTGCGGCATAGGTCGGGATCAGAGTGGATTTAATGAAACGACTCTCCAACAGCGAACTCAAGAGCAATTTTATTGCCTGGCAGTGCCGGCTCCGTCAGATGGCGATGCGGGACCATGGCGGAACGCCCATGCCGGGCTTCCGGCCGCAGGTCTCGAGCCTCAAGGGTGAGATCATTATCCCTGAGATGACCATCCTTCTGGTGCCCAACAACCCGGAAGAGAGCACCGCCTTCTTCAAGTTCCAGCTGCAGAAGACCAATGACCACCGCCAGGCCTTCGAGGCGGGACTCAAATATCTGGCGGCGGATTTCTACCAGCTGCCGGAACTCTTCTCGGACGAGATCACCGCGGTCTTCGCCAAGGGTTCGGCCATTGCCGAGCGGCTGGCCAAGCTCAAGACGGTACTGCTCGATTTCGAGCAATATGCCCAGCGCTACCGCCTGTCCTGCGCGGTGAAGCGGCTGGCGCCGCGCGACATCTCCCGTGAGGCGAGCCTCTGGCACAACCGGCTGTTCAATCCCAATCTCGGCAATGACGCCGAGGTGTTGAGCTTCCGGCCCAATTGGAAGAATGCCATGGCCGAGCCCTGGCCCGGCTGAGCCATGCTGACGGTCCGTGAGGCCAGGAAAGTGAAATGCCGGCTCATCGTCGACCGGCTGTGGTGCGTGACGGATCCGACGGCGAATGGCGAAGAGACGATCCTGCCGTCGGGGCGGGTACAGATCATCTTCAGCCTGTCGGGACTTCCACTCAAAGAGCATGATCCCAACGATCCGCAGCTCGATGCGCGCGCGTTGCAGGTACTTCAGGGCCCGTCGACACAGCCACGCCGCGTATCGCTTAGTTCGCAGACTTCGCTGTGCGGGGTGAGTTTCAAACCCGGTGGCGCGGGCGCCCTCTTCGGCCCGGTCATGGCCATCACCAACCATGTGATAGATCTCGCGAGATTCTGGGCCGACGGCGCCGGAAGCTTGTGTGCGCGGCTGAGGGATCTCGACACACACGAAGCCAGGCTCGATTTGCTCGAAGACGAGATCGAGAAACGAATAGGCGACACCACGGAAGCGACAACGGTGACGCGCGGGCTGGAGCGGATGAGAGAAGGCATCGCCATCAAGGATGTGTGCACGGAGCTCGGGCTTTCGCCCCATCTCTTCAGAAAATTGTTTCTCAGGAATGTCGGCCTCACGCCCAAGCATTATCTCAGGATCGAGAGATTCCGCGCCGCGCTCAACCTATTATCGCCGGACGCGTCTCTTTCCGACGTGGCTTTCGATGCACGATTCGCGGACCAGCCTCATATGACGCGCGAGGTCGACAAGTTCGCCGCGACGACACCCGGCCGCCTTAAAACCAGCCGGCGGCCTTATGCCGGGCATGTTCGCGACAACGACCGTTAGTTTTCGTTCAAGACACCTCGGGACCGGCGCAACTAAAGTCTGACATCTTTCTAGAGGTGCAGGAATGACCGTATTGCGCATCGTCGCGAATATTGCGACCGACGACGTCCCGAAGCTGCGAAAGTTCTATGGCGAGCTGCTGGGGCTCGAAGCCGTCATGGATCATGGCTGGTTCGTGACCCTGGCGTCCGATGAAATGAGCATGGCACAGATCGGTCTCGCCAGTGAGGGCGGCTCCGGCACGCCAGTGCCTGATCTCTCGATCGAGGTCGATGACGTCGACGAGATCTATCGGCGCGCCCGGAAGATGGGCTGCAAGATGGTCTATGAGATCACTGACGAGCCGTGGGGCGTCAGGCGTTTCTTCATTGCCGATCCCGCGGGCAAGATATTGAATCTTCTCTCACATCTTTAGAACTCAACCTTCACCGAGGCGGCGCTGCGCTTGGCCTCGCCGTGATAGACGGCCTCGATATTGTTGCCGTCGGGATCGAGCAGGAAGGCGGCGTAATATCCCGGATGATAGGGGCGCTCGCCGGGTGCGCCATTGTCCCGGCCGCCATGGGCAAGGCCGGCCTTGTGGAAGGCGTCCACCGTGGCGCGGTCCTTGGCCTGGAAAGCCAGATGATGGCGCCCGGTCAGCTGACCGCTCGCCGCCTTGCTGTCGGCGGTCGAAACGAAAAACTCATCGGCCCAGAAATATGTATCGGCCGTTCCGCCGATTGGAATATCCAGCGCCTTAAACACCGCTTCGTAGAAATTGCGGCTGGCGGCGAGGTCCCGCACCACGAGCTGGACATGATCAATCAGACGGCCGCGATGAAGTTCCATGGTTTTCTCCGCTCATAAACATAGCGCGCCTACCAGGCGAGCCAGCGACGTCCGGCAAAATAACCGACGATGGTCACGAGACCAATAGCGATCGAATACCAGGTGATGACAAAGAGCGGGCTGTCATCGGTGCAATGGCTGGCATAGAGCGTCGCGGCGATGGCGCCCGAGGCGAGGCCCGCAAGCGCCCCGGCGAGGCCCGGATCGGCGGGTGCTGCCCGCCGCAAAGCCGTCAGTAAGGCGGCCAATGGAACAATCGCGAGCGAGGGGATCACCGTCAGGCAAAACCACCAGTTCTTGCCGATGAGACGCGGCATCCAGGTCGAAGACGGCATCACCGAAAGCTCCGCCACCACGGCCAGAATGATAAGGACCGGAGCGGCGGCAAGCGCCAACAGGCGCAAGCCCGGCACGGCTTCGGGCCGGACGATGGTGAAGATGAGCCAGATCATCGTCGCCGCCAAAGTGAGCGTGAAGACGAACTTGAACAGAAAGCGATAGGTTTCCGCCGCCGTGGCGATATCGGGGCGGTAGCCGAGCACGGTCAGGAACAGGATGGCGGCGATGAGCGCGCCGCTCGTAACCGCAACGGACAAGGCGGCGCGCGGTTTTCCCGCAACCGCTGCACGGTCCTGCACCAAGGCCTCGATGAGATCGTCGGTCCTCACTTGTCGCTCTCCCGGTAGATCGCGGACAGCGTTTTGACCGCGCGATGCAAAGTCACGCGGATGGCCCCCTCGGTCATGTTCAGACGTTCCGCCGTCTGGCGCACCGAGGCGCCCTCGACGGCCAATGCGCGCACCACATTGCGCTGCTTTTCATTCAAGCTTTCCAGCATACGGCTGATGTCATGGCCATCGAGCCCCGCCGGCGGCTCCTCCGCCGCAAGGACCTCGGCCAGATCTTCGATCGGCACCTGGATGCGATGACCGCGCCGGCGCATCTGGTCGATGAATTTGTTGCGGGTGATGGCCGATATCCAGGGGCCGATGGGCCGGTCGCTGTCCCAGGTCTGGCGCTTGAGATGAATGGCAAGCAGCGTGTCCTGCACGACATCCTCGGCGTCGCCGGCGGAGAGGCCGTAACGCGCCAGATTGCGGCGCGCCAGACTGCGAATGGCCGGCGTCACCGCTTTCAGGAAGGTCCTGTAAGCGGCCTCATCGCCAGCCGTCGCGGCGCGCATCAGCACGGCCCATTGCTCCTCATCAGCGTTCATATGCCCGGTCTTCCCTTCTTCGCCGGCCATGGCCCATTCGTTACAGCCTATCCCGCCACCCAATTTTTTGTACAGGCTGTAATGCTCCGCCCCTTTCCTCCCGAATACCCCTCTGTGGGCCGGCGAGGCTCACGATACTCAGGAGGAGACCCCATGAATCGTCGTTCCCTCAATCTCGCTCTGGCCGGGTCGCTCGCTACCGCCCTAACCCTTCTCGCGCTTCCGGCCAAGGCCCAGGAGACCGAGAAATGTTACGGCGTAGCCATGAAGGGCCAGAATGACTGCAAAGCCGGCATGCATGACTGCAAAGGCATGTCGACCAGCGACTACGATACCGAATCCTTCAAGCTCGTTCCCAAGGGCACCTGCACGTCGATGGAGACGCCCAAAGGCAAGGGCACGCTGGAGCCGATGAAGTCGTAATGGCCGCCTTCGTCTCAAAGGCCATGCTGGCCGCCTCGCTCGCCACCGCCGTGACGCTTCTCAACATGCCCCAGGCCTCAGCCGCCGGTGAGAGGGAGAAATGCTACGGCGTGGCGCTCAAAGGCCAGAATGACTGCGCCGCCGGCCCCGGCACCACCTGCGCCGGAACATCAAAGGTGGATTATCAGGGCAACGCCTGGAAGCTCGTTCCCAAGGGTACCTGTGTCACGATGCAGACACCCTTCGGGCCAGGCTCGCTCGAGCCCATCACGCGGCCGTCTTGACGCTTCATCGCGGCGGGGACGTCCCGCCGCGGTTTTTCCGTTCTGGAGGCTTTGATGAAACGTGCGAAACTTCCGGCAGATGCCGGCGTCGGCTTCAAGCCGGAGCATTTCACCGCGATCGCCCAAGAGCCACGGCCTATCGGCTTCTTCGAGGTTCATGCCGAGAACTATATGGGCGATGGCGGCCCGCCGCATGCGCAGCTCACGCGCATCAGAGAGAATTATGCACTGTCGCTGCATGGCGTCGGCCTGTCGATCGGCTCGGCCCAGGATCTCGACCGCGATCATCTCGTCCGTCTCAAGAGTCTGTGCACGCGCTACCAGCCGGAAAGTTTTTCCGAACACCTTGCCTGGTCGAGTCACGACACCACTTTCCTCAACGATCTGCTGCCGCTTCCCTATACGCAGGAGACTCTGCTTCGCGTCGCTGAGCATGTCGACCAGGTGCAGGAAACGCTCGGGCGCCAGATGCTGCTCGAAAATCCGGCGACCTATCTTCTTTTCGCCGAAAGCACGATCTCCGAAACCGAATTTCTCGCCGAGATCGCGCGCCGCACCAGCTGCGGCTTGCTGCTCGACGTCAACAATGTCTTCGTGTCGGCCACCAATCATGGGCTCGACGCGGCGGCCTATCTCAAAGCCTTCCCGCTCGCGCATGTCGGCGAGATCCATCTGAGCGGCCATGCGGTAACGCAGGACGAGACGGGCGCTCCACTGCTCATCGACACGCATGACACGCAAGTCGCCGATCCGGTCTGGGCACTTTATGAAAGCGTGATCGCCCGCACCGGCCCGATCGCCAGCCTCGTCGAATGGGACGACAATATTCCGGCCTGGCCGGTCCTGGTCCGCGAGGCCCAGGCGGTACAGACGATCCTCGACCGGGCCCGGCGCCCGGCTGCCGCGTGAGGTCCGTCATGATGAGCATCACCCAATCCCGCTTCGCAGAGGCTCTGCTCGATCGGACGAGGCCTGTACCCGCCGAAGTCACATCCTGGACCAGTAGCGAGCCGGTCAGGCGCTACGGCGTCTACCGCAACAATGTGGCGAGCGGACTGGCACGGGCGCTGGCAGCGCGTTTCCCCGTCACCGAAAAGATCGTCGGCGAGGAATTCTTCACCGCAATGGCGCGTGATTTCGTCCTCACGCATCCGCCGACCTCGCCGGTGCTCCTCCATTATGGCGCGGACTTCACCGGTTTCGTCGCGGATTTCGTACCCGCCGCGAGCCTGCCCTATCTCCCCGATATCGTGCGGCTGGAAGATGCCCAGATCCGCGCCTATCACGCGCGCGATATCGCACCGATCGCGCCGGACGTGCTGATGCGCATCACATCCGAACGCATGAGCGGCCTTTCCTTCCGCTTCCATCCGGCGGCAAGCATCGTACGCTCGGCCTTTCCGATCGTGACGATCTGGTCGATGAATGCCGGCCTCCTCCCGCTTGCGCCGATCGAGGATTGGCGGGCGGAGGACGCCCTTGTGACACGGCCCGAACTCTCGGTTGTTACGCGGCAGATCTCGCCCGGCAGCGCCATTCTCCTTCTCGCCCTCATGCGGGATGCGACGCTGGGCGAGGCCTTCGACGAGGCATTGCAGGCCGATCCCGATTTTGATCTCGGCCGCAATCTCGCCGAGCTCATGCGCTCGGGCGCGCTCGTCGACATCGTCGCGGAACCGTCCCTGGAGGCCTGAATGGTCCTGGTCGAAAAGGCCATTACCCTGTTCGAGCGCATTCCCTATGCGCTCATAGCCCTTATCGCCCGGGTGGCGCCCGCCGCCGTGTTCTGGCAATCGGGGCAGACCAAGCTCGAGGGCTGGCATGTCTCAGACAATGCGATCTATCTGTTCCGCGAGGAATACCGGCTGCCGCTGATCGATCCGGTGATCGCGGCGCATCTCGCCGCCTTCGCCGAGCATTTCTTCCCCATCCTGCTGGTGCTGGGTCTCGCCACCCGCTTCGCCGCTCTGGCGCTGCTCGGCATGACGCTCGTCATCGAGATCTTCGTCTATCCCGACGCCTGGCCGACCCATGGCACCTGGGCCGCCTGCTTCCTCCTCCTGATGGCGCAAGGTGGCGGCGCCTGGTCGCTCGATCACTTAGTCAAGCAGCGCCTGGCGCTGTGATCAGAGAGGCGGCGGTTGCGGCGCTGCGTCGGCGCAGCCGGCCACCTGCTGGTCGAAGTCGATGATCGATCCGGTCATCATGCCGGACTCCTCGCTCGCCAGATAGGCGATGGCGCGCGAGACCTCGTCCGTCTTCAAGAGCCGGCCAAAAGGCAGTGTCTTCTCGGCCTCGGCGAGCCAGCCCGCCTCGGCATTGTGATAGGTCTTCATGATGCGATCCTCGCCCGGCGTGTCCATCCAGCCGATGCACAGGCCGTTGACCCTGATGCGGTGGCGCATGAGGCTGAAGGCGACATTCTTTGTCAGCGTGATGAGCGCGCCCTTCGACGCACAATAAGCGGTGATGAAGGTCTGGCCGCCATGGCCCGACATCGAGATGATATTGACGATCGTGCCGCCCGACTTCTCGCGCCGCATCAGCTTGGCGGCGTCCTGCATCAGGAAGAAAGGCGCCCTGACATTGACGGCGAACATCCGGTCGAAGAGCTCCGGGCTCGTATCCCAGATGCTGCCGCGGTCGGTGATGCCGGCGACATTGACGAGGATGTCGGCGCGGCCGAAGGCTTTGTCGGCGGCGGCCACGACCGCGCGGCTGTCCTCGACGGTGCCCAGATCGGCCTTCACGAAAACCGTCTTGGTCCCCTTCTCGTCGAGCGCCGCCCTGACCTTCTCGCCATTCTTTACATTGCGGCCGCAGATCACTAGGCCCTTGGCGCCGCGGTCGGCGAAAAGATGGGCGGTCGCCTCACCCAAACCCTGCGTGCCACCGGTGACGATGGCGACCTTTCCCTCGAGTGATGAAAGCTGGTAGGCGCCGGCACTGGTCATGATGCGGGATCCTCGCTGAAAGAGTGGAGGCGCCAATCTAGCGGATTTCCCCGGCTCTTCGCCATCGCCTCGATCGAGGCCGACGGCAGCCCGTATGACGGGCGGATCGGGCTTAGGTCCAACTATCACGGAGGCGGCCGCCCTATCATAATTCCCGGTCTATGCACAAAAATACGGGGAGCAGGAGAATGTTGGTTAACTCACGAGCGACACTTGTAGCAGCATTGCTCGCCGCGGCCCTTTTTCTTCCGGCCTCGGTCGAGACGGCGCTTGCGCAACCTGCCGTTCCGGAATTGTCGCAATCACCACCGCCGCCACCGGTGTCGGGGACCATTCTGCAGCAGGCCTATGCCCGCGACATGGCGAAGATCGCCTATGTCTGGGGCTGGCCACTGGTCAATCTCCACAATCGGCGCCTGGTCTTCTCGCAATTGCCGGAATCGGGCCTCGGGGACGGCGTGCTGCCTGTCGCGCCCCTCAATCATCTGACCATGCTGACCAGCTATATCGCGCCCGAGGAGCGCGCCGTTGCCTGTCCCAACCAGGACGTCGTCTACGGATTCGGTATTTTTTCGCTCGATAAGGAGCCGGCGGTCTTCCAGGTGCCCGATTTCGGCGACCGCTTCTGGGTCTATCAGCTCGGCAATCAGCGCACCGATTCCATCGGCCAGGCCGGCAAGATGTACGGAACCAAGCCCGGCTTCTATATGGTCGTGGGTCCGGATTGGAGCGGCACGGTGCCGGCGGGCATCGCCGGCGTGTACCGGTCGCCCACCAATCTTGCTTACATCATTCCCCGCGCCTTCATGGACGACACCGCCGAAGACAGACAGGCCATCCAGCCGGTCATCAGCCAGATCATGGCCTATCCGCTCAGCCAGTATGACGGGAAGCAGAAGACCAAGGATTGGAGCAAGATCCCGAAGATCGCTGATCCGGCCGGCGGCAAGCAGGGCGCCGGCTCCGAAACGCAATGGGTGAAGCCCGACAGATTCTTCGATGAATTGCCGGCGATCCTGAAGGAAGTGCCGCCGCTGCCTGGCGAGGAAGCACTCTATGCCTGGCTCGGATCGCTGGTCGATGCCGCCGCCAAGGATCCGGCCCTCAAGAAGACGCTGACCCAGGCGGCGATTGATGCCGACAAGGAGATCATGCTGCCGCTCAAATCCTTCCGCTATTCGGGTGTTCCGGTTCAGAATGGTTGGAACTCGCCGCTCAACGGCGCAAACTTCGGCACCGACTACTACACCCGCGCGGCCGTGGCCCGCACCAACATCTTCGTCAATGCTCTCAATGAGACGGCCTATTTCTATCAGGAGTATGACGGCAACAAGAAGCGGCTGAACGGCAAGGGCGCCTACACCGTGACTTTCGCCAAGGGCGAAGTGCCGCCGGTCGACGGCTTCTGGTCTCTGACGCTCTATGACGCGGAACACTTCTTCGCGCCGAACGAGCTCAACCGCTTCTCGCTCGGCACCAAGAACAAGGACCTGAAATTCAATCCTGACGGATCCCTGACGATCTACGTGCAGCGCAACCGTCCGAGCGCCGACAAGCAGTCGAACTGGCTGCCCGCGCCGCGCGGCGACTTCGAGCTTTATATCCGCGCCTATTGGCCGAAGGAGAGTGTGCTGCGCCACGCGTGGGCGCCACCGATCGTCGTCCGTTCGAAATGAGGAAGAACAACATGACACGCAGACTCTGCAAGACCTTGCGCATGGCCACTCTTGCCGTCGCCTTGGGCCTCGCCTCCGCAGCACAGGCCCAGTCCTCTCACTATGATGACCTCGCCACCCTGCCGCTGAAGGAAGGCTATCTGTCGAAGAAGGATACCGCCACGCTCAAGGACGAGCTGCTGTTTCAGCGCGCCGTCCAGTCCTATCTCTGGGCCCAGCCGGCGCTGAATATCTTCGCCATGAAGGAAGGCTCCGAGAAGCTGTTCGGCAAAGGCTACAATGTGCTGCCGGTGTGGAAGGAGCGGCTGAACGCCAATACCCATGTCACCACGCCCAATTCCGACGTGATCTATGCGATGGGATATCTCGACCTGAAGCAGGACGGGCCCATGGTGCTGGAAGTGCCGCCCGGCCTGCAGGGCATTCTCGACGACTTCTTCTAGCGGCCGATCTGCAATCCGCAGCCGTCGGACGAAAAGACCTGGTATCCGGAGCCCTATTCGAAGGACATCTGGTGCGGCGATGTCGGCCTGCCCGGCCCCGACAAGGGCAAGGGCGCCAATTATCTCGTGATCCCGCCTGATTATGCGGGGAAGATCCCGGAAGGCTACATCGTCTACAAATCGCGGACCTATAATGTGTTCGTATTCTGGCGGGCATTCTTCAAGAATGCCAAGGATCTCACGCCGCCGGTGAACCTGATCACGCAGACGCGCATCTATCCGCTAGGCAAGAAGGACAGCGCCAAGCCGATGCAGTTCCCCGACGGCTCGGCCGCGTCGCCCAATATGCTCTATCCGACGGATGGCAGCGCCTTCGACATGCTGTCCCGGTTCATCGACAGCGAATATGTAGACCCGGCCGACGCCGACATGCGCGGCATGCTCGCCAGCATCGGCATCATCAAGGGCCAGCCCTTCGCACCCGATGCCCGCACGAAGAAAATTCTCGACAAGGCCGGGCGGACCGCCTTCCGCATCGGACGCGCCATCGCCTACGATCCGCCGCCGATCGTGCCGAACACGCGCTGGTACAAGGACCGGCAGTGGGTGAATCCGTTCCCGGCCAATACCGAATTCACCGGCCCGTCCTTCAAATATCTCGACCTGCGCACCGGCTTCTTCGCGCTCGCCTATTCCGCAAGCCCCGCCATGGCGGTCAATATGGCGGGCATGGGCGCGAAATATCCGGTGGCCTTCACCGACGCCGATGGCGATCCTCTGTTGGGCGGCAAATCCTACAAGCTGCATCTGCCGAAGGACATCCCGGCCGGGATATTCTGGTCGGTCACCGTCTACCGCCCTGAGACCGCCTCAGGCCTCGCCAATGGCCAGCCCTTCCCCTCGCTCAACACCATGGATGAACCCGCAGCCAATGCCGACGGCTCGATCGACATCTATTTCGGGCCCAAAGCGCCGAAGAAGCATGAAAAGAACTGGCTCAAGACGGTCCCGGGCCAGGGGTTCTTCGTCATCCTGCGCCTATACGGACCGACAAAACCCTTCTTCGACCAGACCTGGAAGCCGAGTGATGTGGAGAAGGTCAAATGAACTTGCTGAACGGCCCATGGATGATCCGGTCGCCCTTCTCAGCCTCGGAGAAGCCGGCGTCATGGATACCAGAAGGGAGTCGCCCCGGTATCCCGCCGATCTGACGCCAAGCCAAATCCAGCGGATCATCGCCACGCATCACGAGCAAATGGGCCGCTTCGGATATCAGCGGTAGCGCCAACGTGTTAGGCTCGGGCCATGTTGCGACGCTACAAGATCATCGAAGCCCCTTCTGTCCTGGGTCTCTGGCCCTCAGGCGTACAGGATGCCCCGCGCATTCTCCTGGAGATGGGGCTCGGCGCAGGCCTGGGGATCGAGAGCACGACCCGGCTCGAGGCGCCGCGTTATGATCCGCGCCGTGATCCCGAAACCAAGCTGCTGAACCCGTCTGGGCTTGTGAGTTTCAGCCAGCTTCTCGCCCGTGAAACGTGGAACGCGCTGGAAGACGGCGCCGTGCCGCTCGTGCTCGGTGGCGATTGCAGCATCCTGCTCGGCCCGGCTTTGGCGCTGCGCCAGCGCGGCCGCCACGGGCTGCTCTTCGCGGATGGCCATATGGATTACTGGGATGCGGGGCTCGAGCCCTATGGCGAGGCGGCGTCCATGGACCTTGCTCTGGTGACGGGGCGCGGCCCTGCCCTGATTTCCAACATCGACGGGCTCGGGCCCTATTTCCGGCCCGAAGACTGCGTCGCTTATGGCACGCGCGATCACCTCTACAGCACCGACTTCATCGAGACGCCCTATCCGGCCGAGATCATGCGCCTCGATGTCCATGAGGCGCACGCGCTGGGCGCCGTTGGTGTCGACCAGGCGCTGGCGCGGCTGACCCATGAGAGGCTGCAGGGCTTCTGGATCCATTTCGATGTCGATGTGCTCGACGACATGATCATGCCGGCGGTCGACTACCGGATGAAGAACGGGCTGTCCTTCGCGGAATTGAAGCGGCTGCTCGGCAGCGCCTTCGCCACGGGCAAGGTCAAGGGCATGACGCTCACCATCTACAATCCCAATCTCGACCCGCAACGTTTGATCGTGCGCAATCTCGTCGCCACGCTTCTGGAGATCCTGCAGCCCTAATCAGGCTCGCCCGGGAATTGCACGGCCGCTTCGGGAATATCGAGGCCCGGCAGCTTGCGTGACGTCCAGATGTGGATGGCGGCCGAAAAATCGACCGGCTCGTCCAAGGAGCCCGCTTTGACGGAAAGGCTCTCGGCAACGCCCTCCCGCTCATGCCACAGGCGTGAGCCACAGGCCGGGCAGAAGAAGCAACGCAGCCGGCGGCCGCTGTCGGCGCGGCGCGTCCAGCATGCCGGCGCGCCTCTCGTTACCCGGAAACTCTCGCGCGGCACGATGTAGGACATGCCGAAGGCGGAGGCCGATTGCTTGCGGCATTCGGTGCAATGGCAGGCATAAAGGGCCAAGGGTTCGCCGGCACATTCATGACGCACCGCGCCGCATTGGCATCCGCCGGTTCGCATTTTCACTCCGGCCGACCGCGGCAACGCTCGGCGGTATCGGAACGCGCCGAGGCGATCACGATCGAAGTGAGTTCTTCATCCAGCTTCCGGCCATTCCCTATCGCACGCTGTCTCAAGCGTTCGAGTACGTCATCCGGCACATCAATGAGTATGTCGGCCATGTTACCTCGCTATGCGCCATCATAGCACATGACGAGGCCTGAATCACCCGACCTTGCGATAGGCCTTGTTCAGTTGCACCATCGGATGCTTGGGCGACATCTGGAACTTGATCAGCAATTCGCGCGCCATCATGTCGCGATCCTGCTGATTGTTCGGCAGTTTCACATTCTTCGGAATGCGCACCCAGCCATTGCAGTTGCGGTCGAAGATGGCGGGCTCGCCCTCCTCGTAACCCATATGCACATCCTCGAGCCAGTTGAGGTCGTCCCAGCCCATGAACTCCAGATATCCTTTGAGGAAAGGCGTGATGCGATTGTAGTCGGGGATCAGATTCACGTCATAGCGGTAACCGATATGCTGGCCGATCTCCTTCTCGCGCGACGAGGAAAGGCCGGCCTTGTCCTTGATGAACTGGTCGACCGACTTGATGTCCGAACCTTTGTAGCTTGTGCCTGCCATTATGTTTCTCCTTCGGAGAGAAGCCGATCAATATTTGTGATAGTTGCCGCCTTCCAGGCCGACCGTGTAGTTGGTGCCGGCGAGCGGCACCTTGCACATGGCCGAGGCTTCCATGGTGAGGGCCGCAAGGTCCTCGGGCTCGAGCGAATGGATATTCGTCTTGCCGCAGGCACGGGCGAGCAGCTGGGCTTCCATGGTGAGCGTGTGGAGGAAGTTGTAGACGCGCTCGGCCGCTTTGTCGGGGTCGAGGCGCTGGCGCAGCACCGGATCCTGCGTCGCGACGCCGACCGGGCAACGGCCCGTATGGCAGTGATAGCAGAAGCCCGCATCGACACCGATCTCGGCCGGATAGTCGGTCACGCCGTCGATATGCTTATTGCAGTTGAGCGCCATCAGCACCGAATGACCGATGGCAATCGCATCGGCGCCGAGCGCCAATGCCTTGGCGACGTCGCCGCCATTGCGGATACCGCCGGCATAAACGAGCGAGATCTCGCCCTTCTTACCGAGCTCGTCGATGGCGCGGCGCGCCTCGCGGATGGCGGCGATGCCGGGAACACCCGTATCCTCGGTCGCGATATGCGGGCCGGCGCCGGTGCCGCCTTCCATCGCGTCGATATAGATCGAGTCCGGATCGCATTTCACCGCCATGCGCACGTCGTCATAGACGCGTGCGGCGCCAAGCTTGAGCTGGATCGGGATCTCCCAATTGGTCGCCTCGCGGATCTCCTGGATCTTGAGCGCGAGATCGTCGGGGCCTAGCCAGTCAGGATGACGGGCGGGCGAGCGCTGGTCGATGCCGGCCGGCAGTGAGCGCATCTCGGCGACCTGGTCGGTCACCTTCTGGCCCATCAGATGGCCGCCGAGGCCGACCTTGCAGCCTTGGCCGATGAAGAACTCACAGGCGTCGGCCAAGCGCAGATGGTGCGGGTTGAAGCCATAGCGCGACTGGATGCACTGATAGAACCACTTCATCGAATAGCGCCGCTCGTCGGGGATCATGCCGCCCTCGCCCGAGCAGGTGGCCGAGCCCGCCATGGTCGAACCGCGCGCCAAGGCGATCTTGGCCTCATAAGACAGGGCGCCGAAGGACATGCCGGTCACATAGACCGGAATGTCCAGCACCATCGGGCGCTTGGCGCGCGGCCCGATGATCGTCTTGGTGTCGCATTTCTCGCGATAGCCCTCGATCACGAAGCGGGTCAGCGTGCCGGGCAGGAAGGTGAGGTCGTCCCAATGCGGAATCTTCTTGAACAGCGAGAAGCCGCGCATGCGGTAGCGGCCGAGCTCGGACTTGATGTGGATGTCGTTCATGACCTCCGGCGTGAAGATCTTGGACGAGCCGAGCAGATATTTCTTGCTCTCGGCCGGCGCCCGCGACAGAGCGGCAAGGCCGGTGGCGGTGCGCTTGACGGCGCTCTTGCCATTGGTCTTGGCCAGCGCCTTGGCGGTAGGTTTCGCCTTGGCCTTCACCGGCGCCGCTTTCGTTTTGGTTTTCTTGGCTGCTTTTTTAGCCATGTCAGGTCCTCACCTATGATTCACCATTCCGCGCGGACGCACCGCTCAGAGTGTTCTTATTCAACGGATCCCGGCTTTCGCCGGGATGACAGACGGCCTAGAGCACCAGCTTCTTCTCGCCGGGTTCGAGATTGTCGTAGTTCCACAGCTGCTTGCCGGCGACGATCTTCTTGAAGTGGCCGAGGCCCTTCTTGGGGAACAGCCCGTACATCTTGAGCTTGCGGGTCAGCCATTCATGGTCGAGATCGGTCATCTCGCCCGGCACCGCGTCGACGCCGAGGCTCCGCGCCTCGCCACCCAGATAGATGGTGCCGTCATACATGGAGTCGCCGAGATTTTTGCCGGCATTGCCGCAGATCACCATGCGGCCGCGCTGCATCATGAAGCCGGTGAACGAGCCCGTGTCACCGCCGACGATGATGTTGCCGCCCTTCTGGTCGATGCCGGTGCGGGCGCCGACCGAGCCTTTGCAGACGATGTCACCGCCACGCAACGCCGCGCCGAATTGCGAGCCGGCATTCTTCTCGATGAGAATGGTGCCGGACAGCATGTTCTCGCCGCAGGCCCAGCCGACGCGGCCTTTGATCTTCACATTCGGCCCATCAAGGAGCCCCAAGGCGAAGTAACCGCAGGAGCCCTCGATATAGAGGTTGAGCCGGTTGAGGATGCCGACCGCGATGGAATGCTTGGAGCCCGGATTTTGCAGCACGATCGTGCCGTAGCCGCGCTTCATGAGATCACGCAGCTGGCTGTTGATCTGCTTGGTATCGAGCTTCTCGCAGTCGAGCTCGGCGCGCTTGTTGAAGTCGACATCGAGGGCGTCCGGATAGCCGTAGCCCCCTACTTCCTGCGTGACATCGAAGAAGCGCTGCTGCGTCTTGCCGCGCAAGGCCTCGGTGTGCATGCCCAGGTCATGCGAGACATGGGCCTGTTTCGTGGTGGTCAAGCCCGCCATACGCGAACCTCCTCATCATAGGGATCCCAGGTGTCGATTTCATGCGGAATGACGGCGCGGATGGCCACTTCCTCGGAAGCGAGCGCCACGAGGTCGTCGCTTTCGTAGAGAACCATGGGTTTCGCCGCCATGGTGTCCTTGGCCATGCCGAGCGCATCCTTGGTCGACACGAGATAGGTGAAGACGCCGTCGATATCCTGGATCGACTGGCGCAGCGACTCCTCGAGTGTCGCGCCATGCTCTAGATTATAGGCGGTGTAGACCGCGAGCAATTCCGAGTCGCAGTTCGACATGAAGCGATGGCCGCGCCGCTCGAATTCGCGCCGCATCATCCAGTAATTGGTGAGCTGTCCGTTATGAACGACGGCGATGTCGTTATAGGGATAGGCCCAATAAGGATGGGCGGAGCGGATATCGACATCGGATTCGGTCGCCATGCGGGTGTGGCCGATGCCGTGGGTGCCCTTGAACTTGCGCAGGTCATATTGCTGCGCGACCCGCGCCGCATCACCCAGGTCCTTGATGAGCTCAAGCGAGTTGCCCATCGACAGGATCTCGGTGCCTTCGACATCCTCGACATAATCGGCGAGCTTCTTCATGTCTCCATCATATTGGATGCGATAGCGAAAGGCGTAGTCGGTGACATCGTCCTTGTCGATGATCTGGACGCCCAGCGTCGCCAGACGCTCCTCGACCTTGGCGCGCCGGCGCTTGACCTCGTCCTGGATGTCGAAGCCTTTTGCCATGTCCTCCTGCTCGGCCACCTTGAAGCGCATGACAAATTCGTTGCGCCCGGGAGTGCCGTAGATCGCGTAGCCGGTCGAGTCGGGTCCCCTATGCTTGAGCGACTGGAGCATCTGGGTCATTTCCTGACCGATGTTCCCCGATCCGTTGCGGTGGATGAGCCCTGCTATCCCACACATGATTATCTCCTTTGGTTTTCGTTCCCGCGCCGCTGAGGACGCGGGAGGAATTCACGGCAAGCAATTGAGATAGGTTTCGAGATCCCAATGCGTCGAGGTGTGGAGGAAACGCTCCCACTCGTCGCGCTTATATTCGTCATAGAGACGGTGCATCTCGCCCGGCATCGCTGACTTGATGACATCGTCCTTCTTCAAGGCCTCGAGCGCATCGCCCAAGGTCATCGGCAGGCGGCGCACCTGCTTGCCCGCCTCCATGGCGGCGTAGATGTTGCGCTCTTCCGGCTTGCCGGGGTCGATCTTGTTGCGGATACCGTCATCGGCGGCTTTCAGGATGGCGCCCGCCATGATGTAGGGATTCACCATCGAGTCGACGGCGCGGTATTCGAAGCGCCCGGGGGCGGAAACCCGCAGGCCCGTGGTGCGGTTCTGGAAGCCCCAGTCGGCGAAAACCGGCGCCCAGAAGCCCGTATCCCACAGGCGGCGGTAGGAGTTGACCGTCGAGCAGCCGATGGCGGTCAGCGCGTCGAGATGCTTGACGATGCCGCCGATGACATAGAGCCCGGTCTTGCCCGGCAGCTGCGCGTTGGAGGTCTCCGGCATGAAGGTGTTGGTGCCGCCGCGGCGATACATGTAATTGTGCTCGAAGCCCGGCAGGTTCTTCGCATCATTGCCGAGTATCTTGAACTCGTCCTTGCCGCCCTTCCACAGCGAGATATTGTGGTGGCAGCCATTGGCCGACACGCCCATGAAGGGCTTGCACATGAAGCAGGCGATGATGTTGAACTCGCGCGCCACCTGCGCGCAGATCTGGCGGTAGGTGGTGAGGCGGTCGGCGGTGCGCAGCGCATCGTCATAGTTGAAGTTCAGTTCGAGCTGGCCGGGCGCGTCCTCATGATCGCCCTGGATCATGTCGAGGCCCATCTTCCGGCCATATTCGATCACCCGCATATAGACGGGGCGCAGGCTCTCGAACTGGTCGATGTGATAGCAATAAGGATTGGAATAGCCGCCATTCGGATTGCCGTTCTCGTCCTTCCTGAGCCACATCATCTCGGGCTCGGTGCCGTGACGCATGCGCAGGCCATGATCCTTCTCGAACTTGTCATGGATGCGCCGGAGATTGCCGCGGCCATCGGAAGTGAGATAGGCGCCCGGATTTTCCTTTTCCTCGCGGTTGCGGAAGAGTGTGCAGAACATGCGGGCGACCCGCTTGTCCCAGGGCAGCTGCATGAAGGTTTCGGGCTCGGGCACACCGACGAGCTCGGCCGCTTCCGGGCCATAGCCCAGATATTCGCCACGCCGGTTCATGAACAGATTGACGGTCGCGCCATAGACGAGCTGGAAGCCGCCATTGGCGATGTTCTCCCAGTGATCGGCCGGGATGCCTTTGCCCATGATGCGGCCGGTGATCGAGACGAACTGCAGGTAGAGATATTCAATGCCGAGCTGGTCGATCTTCTTGCGCACCTGCTTGATCATCTCGGCGCGACCGTCGGTTTTTATGAATTTCTCATAATCAGTCATGTGGCGTTTCCTCTTGTTTGTCCGGTCCTTTGGTTGCGCCGGGCGTATCCCGACTTGGTAGAACCGGTTGGATCAGGTTAAGGCACTGTCAGTCGATCAACTCCACGGGAACGGGCTGTTGGAGACGGGATGGAGCTTGCCCTCGGCATAACGAGAGAAGCGGAAGGGCTCGAGAAGCTTCGATTTCTCGCCGACGATTTCCTGGGCGGCGAGCTTGCCGACACCGATCATCTTGTAGCCATGGTTCGAATCCGCGATGACGAAGACGTTGTCGCGGAAGACGTCGAAGACCGGGAAATTATCGGGCGTGAAGCAGCCAAGGCCGCCGGACTTCTCGTCCTTCTTGTAGATGCCGATCTGGCCCTCGAAGCGCTTCTGGCAATGGGCCAGCATCGAGCACCAGGTCTCGATGAAATCGTCGCCGACGATGAAGTCGGGCGAATCGGGGCCATAGGGATCGATGGCGATCTTGTCGGGCTCGCCCTCGACCTTGTAGGGCGAGGCGCCACCCTGAACGCCGCCGAAATTAAAGTCGGGCTTGTAATAAAGCCCCCAGAGCTTGTCGGTGAGAAGGCGGCCGTCGACATCGGAATGCAGCGGCGCGTCGGTATCGACATGGATGACCGGCGGCATCTTGCCGTCATTGGTCTTGTGCATGTTGGGGTCGACGCCGAGCGTCCCCTCCTCCAGGCACCAGTATTTCCACATGCGCACATTGTCGTGCATCTTGCCATCACGGCCTTTGATCGAGACGGTGCGCGGCAGGTCCAGCATGTTCCAGATCTGATTGACCCACGGGCCCACGCCAACCACGACATAGTCGCAGCCGATGCGGCCCTTGCTGGTCAAGACCCCCGTCACGGCTTGCGAATTGCTGCCGAATTCGAAGCCATTGACCTGGACGCCGGTCATGATGCGCACGCCTTCGGCTTCGGCCTTGGAGGCGAGACCGTAGATCGAGGCGGTGTTGTTGGCGTAGCCACCCTTCTTCTCGTGCAGGACGGAGGTGATGCCCTTGGCCTGCCAGTCGTCGAACAGGCCTTTCATATAGGTCATCGAGTCCTTCTCGCCTTCGATGAAGGTCGAGGTGTAGCCGATGGACTTCTGCTGCTCGTAGATGGTGCCGACCTGCTGATGCATGACCTCGGGCGAGATCTGCATATAGCCGACGGAATGATAGGAATAGGCCTTGGGATCGCTCTCCCAGACCGATACCGAATGCGCCATCAGTTCGCGCATGGCCGGCTGGTAGTAATTGTTGCGCACCACCCCGCAGGCGATGCCGGAGGCACCGGCGGCGATCGAGGTCTTGTCGAGGACGAGGATGTCCTTGCCCGATCCCTTGCCGGTCTCTTTCAGCTTCAATGCCAGATGATAGGCGGTGGAGAGACCGTGAATACCGGCCCCAATGATCACATATTTCACACCGGACGGAACTGCCATGACGCGCGTTTTCCTCCTGCGAACCCACTCCCCAACGGATTGGGCTGAACCGGTTTGATTGCTTTTTTCGGGACAAAACCCACGGTTCTGGCATAATGATCCACAAATTCAGACCGATTGCAAACCAATTTTTGCCAATTACAACCAATTGAGACCATGACCCCTGAACTGCAAGAAGAAATCCTGAAGACCCGCGGCCCCCTCGAAACGGAGGGAGAGGACCCGCAGCTCGTCGCCACCAGGGGGGCGAATTCGATCACGTCGCGGCTGAAGAGAGCGATTGAGAGCGGCGTCTATAGCGACGGCGACCAGCTGCCGCCGGAGCGCCAGCTCGCCGTCGCCTTCGGCACAGCGCGCTCGACCATCCGCAAGGCGCTGGACCAGCTCGAGCAGAAGGGCCTGGTGGTCCGCCGCGTCGGCTCCGGCACCTTCGTCAGCTATCAGGGGCCGGTGCAGGACGCGATGTCGGACGTGACCGACCTCATCTCGCCCCTGCAGCTCATCGAGGCCCGAATCGCCATCGAGCCGTCGATGACGCGGCTCGCGGCGCTGCATGCCTCGGCGCGCGATCTCGACGCGATCGAAAGCATCCTGCTGCGCATCGAGGCGACGAATAACGACCAGGATCTGTTCACCAAGCTCGATTCCGAGCTGCATCTGGCGATCGCGCGCTGCTCGCGCAATCCCCTGCTCTACCGGCTCTATCAGCATATCAATACGGTGCGGAACCACGCGCAGTGGGAGCAGATGAAGCAGATCATCCTGGTGAACGAGAAGATCGACGTCTACAACCAGCAGCACCGCGCCATCTTCGAGGCGCTGAAGACGCGTGATCCCGCGACCGCCGCCGACCTTATCGCCAAGCATCTCGAAACGGCGCGCCAGGATCTGGTCGGCGCCGACAGCATCTGACGACACAACCAGACCAATGACGGGCGAAGCGTGACATGAATCCGGTGTTTCTTGGCACAGCGGCGGCCTTGTGCTGGGGAATGCTCGATTTCCTTGCCAGCAATACCGGCCGCCGCATCGGCCCATTGCCAGTCACCGCGGCCGTGACGCTGTTCGGCCTCGTGCTGATCAGCCTCTGGCTGCTGGCTTTCGGCGAGTTGCCTACCCTGTTGCGCGGCGATGTCTGGTGGCCGGCCGTCGCCGGCATCGGGGTAGCCCTCGCCACGTTGTTTCTCTTCACGGCGATCACCTCGGGGCCCATCTCGCTCGCCGTCCCGGTGGCCATGTCCTATCCGGCGACCAGCGTCCTCCTTGGCGCTTTCCTCGGCAGCATCCCGAGCCTGACGCAGCTCGCTTTCGTCGCCCTCATCCTCATCGGCGCGCTCCTCGTTGCCGGCGGGGAGAGCGGATCCGCCGAGGTCGAGGAGACACCCGGGCGCTGGCGGCGCACCATTACTTTCGCCATCCTTGCCCATCTGACTTTCGTCGTCGGCGTTTTCGCCGGGCAAAAATCGGCGCTTCTCTTCGACGAAATCCAGTCGGTCTGGATTTCGCGCCTCGCCGGCGCCGCGATCATACTACCGCTGATGTTCGCCAGACCGGCGCCGATCCGGCCGCAAATCCCGTATCTGCCGGTCCTCGCGGTGATGGGACTGCTCGACGTCTTCGCCATCACGCTGCTCTTCGCCGCCGGCAAGAGCGCGCAGCCCGAGCTCGCCAATGTTTGCGCCACGGCTTCGGGCGCCATCACGATCGTGCTCGCCTGGATTTTCCTGCACGAAAAGATCGCCTATCTTCGCTGGATTGGAATTGCCGCCACCTTCTTCGGGATCGCCGCGCTTTCCGCGCTCAAGTGAGGTTCTCATGATCGTCATCACCCAGAAGCACCTCGATGATTTCGCCCGGGACGGCTTCGTCGCCGTCGAGGGCGCGCTCAATGAAGATCAGATCGCCAAAGCGCGGTTGCGCTTCGAGCCGCTGTTCTCGGGCAAGTTCGAGACCGGGCTTTATCCCGACGAATGGAACTGGCGGCTCGGCCGCGATCGCGAAGACCTCACCCGGCAGATCTGCAACGGCTGGAAGTCCGACCTCACCATCGCCTCGATCGTGCTGCGTTCCGATGTCGGCGAAGCCTGCGCCAAGCTGCGTGGCTGGCCGGGAGCACGCATCGGGCAGGACAATGTCATCTGGAAGCCGCCGGGCGGCAAACCGCTCGGCTTCCACCAGGACGATTCCTACAATGGCTGGATCGAGCCCGGTGAAATGATGACCTGCTGGATCACCCTCGACGACACCAAGGCGTTCCAGGGCACGATCGAACATGTGCGCGGCTCGCATCGCTGGCCGATCTCGCCGCCGATCAAGCAGTTCCATGCTCCCGACGACCCGCTGGCCGATCTCAAGCCCGCGGCGGAAGCAGCGGGCATCCGCGACTACGAAATCGTGCCGATCGAAGTGCCGGCGGGCACCGCGGTGTTCCACCATGGCCGCACCTGGCATGGCTCACGCGACAACAAGGGAACCAATCCGCGCCGCTCGGTCATCGCCCATTGCATCTCGTCCACAGCAAAATTTCATCGAAGCGAAATCAGCTATATTTACTCACGCTACAAGAAGGCGCATTCGACCGATATGGACGAAAGCTATTTTCCCGTGCTCTGGCAAGAGGATGGCTACCGCACGGCATGGGTCGACGGCTATATGACGCAAGGCCGAACGGCGGCGGCGTAAACCAAACCGATTAAATTTTAACGACAATTATAATAGTTCCCTAGGCGCTGGTCGGGCAATCTCACCGCATTGAAAATGCCTGGGAATCGCCGTCGATGTTCGGATCAAGTGAAACAGAACGCCAGCGCGTCGCGGTCACGCTGACGCTCAACACGGGCGAAGTTCTGAACGGCCATGTCTTCCTGGCGACGGCGCAGAAGCTGCGTGACCTTCTCAACAATCCCGACCAGTTCATCGATTTCGAGAAGCGCGACAACACGCTGACGATGGTTGCCAAGCGGTCCATCGCCATGATCGCGGCGCTCGACCTGCCGCGTACCGACCATCTTTATCGGCGCACCGTCAGCCCGGCCGCCTTCGATCCTTATAATACGCTCGGTATCGACCGCGGCTCCAATGCCGGCGAAGTGCGCGCCGCCTATCTCGCCAAGGCGCGGCTCTATCATCCCGACAAGCTCGCCAGCAAGGATGTGCCGAAGGAAGTCGGCGACTATATGAACGCCATGTTCATCCGCATCCAAAAGGCCTATGACGAACTGGAATCCAGCAAGACTCCGGCCTAATAAGGTTCCATGATCGAACCGAATCCCGTCGCGCATCTGCGCGTGCTGAAACCCTTTCCCTTCGTCTATGCCTTCTATGATGGGCGCATTCCCGATGTCCGGCTCCATGCGGAAACGGAGAATTGGCTCGACGATGGCGGCTTCGCGCTTGGCACAGCGAGCTATGCGCTC
The DNA here is from genome assembly GCA_005502925.1 of Rhizobiales bacterium Y(2018). Lineage (GTDB taxonomy): Bacteria > Pseudomonadota > Alphaproteobacteria > Rhizobiales > Aestuariivirgaceae > Taklimakanibacter. The sequence continues at coordinate 68,768 of SCPD01000016.1, forward strand.
GTCGACGAGGATGATGCCCTCGTCTATGACACGCATCTCTCGCCCGCCCATGCGCGCAAGATCAGGACCTTCCTCGATCGCATGGGCATGAAGCGCATCCGCGTCGTGCTGAGCCATCACCATCTCGATCATGTCGCCGGCAACGAGGCCTTCGCCGATTGCGAGATCATCGCGCAGGAGCTGACACTCCGCCATCTCGAGAAGAACCGCGCCGGGATCGAAGCCGGCACCTATCATGGGCAACCCGCGATCAAGCCGCTCGTCCTGCCGAAGACCATTTTTGAAAAACATCTCAAGCTCGAAGTCGGCCGGCTCGATGTCGATCTCCATCACGCGAATATCCACAGCGACGATGCCACGCTGCTTCATATCGAGGAGCTGGGGCTGCTCTTCGCCGGCGACACGCTGGAGGACACGGTCACCTATGTGGCCGAGCCGCGGGCGCTCGACACACATTTGACCGAACTCGACCGCCTGTGGGGCTGGAACGTCTCACGCATCCTGCCCAATCACGGCGACCCGCTGGTCATCTCGGCGGGTGGCTATGAGAAACCCCTCATCCGCGCCACGCAGCAATATATCCGCATGCTGAAGCGCTGCGTCGTCGAGCCGGACCTACGTGAAGAGAAACTCGCAGCGCTCATCGCCGGGCCGCTTCAGGCCAAATGGGTGAACTATTTCGCACCCTATGAGGCGGTGCATCGCAACAATGTCGCGGAAATCGTCGCCGCGCACAGCAACTAGGTTCTTCTATTCGGCAGCGACCGCCGGCACGACCATCTCGATCGCGAAGGGCCGGTCGTGGGTGAGCGACGGGATGCGGCCGCGCGTCTTCGCCACTTCGGCGAGATCGATCTCGGCGGTGATCACTCCCTCATTGTCGCCGCCATCGGCCAGCACGCGGCCCCAGGGATCGATGATCAAGGAGTGGCCGTAGCATTCGGAGCCGCCAGCGAGCGTGCCATATTGGCAGGGTGCGATCACATAGGCGCCGTTCTCGATGGCGCGGGCGCGGTTGAGAATGTGCCAATGCGCCTCGCCGGTGATGCGGGTGAAAGCCGCCGGTACCGCCAGCATCTGAGCGCCAGCCTTGGCCAGCGTGCGGTAGAGCGCGGCGAAGCGCAGATCATAGCAGATCGACAGGCCGACCGGCCCGCCGACGCATGGCGAAAGCACCGCTTCCGAGCCCGGCATGATGGTGGCGGATTCGCGATAGAAGTGGCCGTCGCCCAGATCGACGTCGAACATATGAATCTTGTCGTAGCGCGCCGCGATGGCGCCATCGGGTGCCAGCATGTAGCTGCGATTGAAGATACGTCCGTCGGCAGCCTTGATGCCGATAGAGCCGACGAGAATCCAGGCCTTATACGACTTGGCGAGGGCCGCCATCGCCGGCAGGACCGGATGATCGCTTTCCGGCACGGCGAAGGGATGCAGCATGCCGTTCTTGGTATCGAGTCCGGCACAATATTCAGGAAGAGCGATGAAAGACGCGCCCGCCGCGCCGGCCTTGTCGACCAGCTTAGCCAAGATGGCGATGTCGGCTTCCACATCAGGCGTCGCGCAGTTCTGAATGCAGGCCGCGATGAATTTCTGAACCATGTGTTCACTCTATACCAATCCGGCGTGAAGTCACTTCTCAACTTGTTGAGAACTGACGCGGTGTCAGGCGCTACCGTCGTAAGAGCCCCAGCACTGCGCGGATGATATGGAGATCGGCGCGCGCGGTGAGGCAGACCAGCCATTCGCTCATCCGCGCCTGCCAGTCGTTGAAGCGCAGCATATGGAGGCGGGCATCCGGCACGATTTCGGCGCTCGATATGACGCCGATCCCCATGCCGCTCGCCACCGCCTCGCGTGCCGCCTCCCGGCTTTCGATTTCCATGACATTGGTCAGCGCCAGCGAGCGGCTGGCGATCTCGGCGAGGAGAAGGCCACGGGTGGCGGAGCCCTCCTCGCGTAAAACCACCGGCTGAGCCGCGAAGTCGGCGAGGGAAATTTCCTCCCGCCTGACAAAGGGATGGGTCGCGGCGGTGAAGGCCTGGATCTCGTCTTCACGCAGGAGCCGGGCATGATAGTCCTGCTGCGGCGGCGCCTCGGCGATGACGGCGAAATCGATCTCGAAGCGGTCGAGCCGGTCGAGCAGCTGCGCCGAGTTGCCGGCGACAAGGCGGACCTGGATCCTGGGGTAGCGCTCGCGGAAGCGGCGGATCAGCGGCAGGACATGGGTCGCCGCGTCGGCGCCAATGCTCAACAATCCCTCTTCCAGCCCTTTGGCGCGCGACAGGAGCTCCAGCGCCTCGGTTTCAGCTTCGAACATCCGCTCGGTCACGGCGAAGAGCTTGCGGGCGAAAGAGGTCAACTCGACACCACCGCGCCGGCGCAGGAACAGCTCGGAGCCATAGGCGTCCTCGAGCTTGCGGATGTGATCGGAAATGGCGGGCTGGGTCAAAGCCAGCCGCTCGGCGGCTTTGGAGAAGCCGCCATTCACCGCAACCGCATGAAAGGCCTTCAGCTGGGCATATCGCATGGTCGCATCATTACATCAGTCAAACTTATACTCAATATATGTTCTTACGATTTGACTTATGTATGGGTGAGGGGCGAGATGGACACACAGGCAATCACCCTTCTCGAGGCCCCGTCCATGACCGTCGCCACCGCTCTTGCCGCATCCTTCATCCCCACCTTCAACGGCCCCGAGGGCCAGGAGGACATGCCCTTTCTCCTCACTCCGGGTCCCCTCACCACCTCGCGCGGGGTGAAGATCGCGATGCTCGCCGATTATGGGTCGCGCGACATCGAGTTCCGCGAGATCGTCAAGCGCATCCGCACCTCCCTGCTCGATCTCGCCCAGTGCGGCCCGAATTACGAATGCGTGATCATGCAGGGCTCGGGCACCTTCGCCATCGAAGCGGCGCTCGGCAGTTTCTGCCCGGCCAAACGCTACAAGACGCTCGTCGTCTGCAACGGCGCCTATGGCGAGCGGGCTGCGAAGATCCTCAACCGGCTCGGCCGGCCGGTGGTGACCCTCGACAAAGGCGACAGCGAGGCGCCGACGCCCGAAGACATCGTCGCCGCGCTCAATGCCGATCGCACCATCAGCCATCTGTGGATCATCCATTGCGAGACCACGTCCGGCATCATCAATCCCATCGAGGCGATCTGCAAAGCCGTCCAGGGCCGGGCGCTCACCATCATGGTCGACGCCATGTCCTCCTTCGGCGCCATTCCGATCGACATGACGGCCTGGAATATCGACGTGATGGTGTCCTCCTCCAACAAATGCATCGAGGGCGTGCCGGGCTTCTCCTATGTGCTGGCCAAGCGCTCGCTTCTCGAAGAGAGCGAAGGCCGCTGCCATTCGACGGTGCTCGATCTCTATGAGCAGTGGACGGTACTCGAAAAGACCGGCCAGTTCCGCTTCACGCCGCCCACCCACGCGCTCGTCGCCTTCCAGCAGGCGCTGCAGGAATATGCCCATGCCGGCGGCCTCGCCGCCCGCTCGGCGCGCTACAAGCACAATGCCGAGGTGCTGGTGAAGGGCATGCGCGAGATGGGCATCGAGACGCTGCTCAGCGATGACGAGGCGGGTCCGATCATCCAGACCTTCCTCACGCCGCGCGACCCCAACTTCCACTTCGACACGTTCTACGAAGCGCTGCGCCAGCGCGGCTATGCGATCTATCCGGGCAAGCTCACCAAAAGGCCGAGCTTCCGCATCGGCACGATCGGGCAGATCGACGAGGCGGTGATCCGCGGCGCGCTCACCGCCATCCGCGAGGTCTTCGCCGAGATGAAGGTCACCGACATGCATCCGTTAGAATCTTAGGAAATAGAGTCCGGAAAACGAGCCAACCTCATGATCCAGAATCAAAAATCCGTTTCCGTCAACGGCCGGACCTACGCCTGGCCAGAAGCGCCCTTAGTGGTCATCTGCTGCGACGGCAGTGAACCCGCTTACATGGAAGAGGCCCGCGCCCGGGGTCTCATGCCCCATCTCGACCGCATGATCGCCAAGGGTGAAAATCGACTTGGCCTCTCGGCCATGCCGAGCTTCACCAACCCCAATAATCTCTCGATCGTCACCGGCCGTCCGCCCGCGGTCCATGGCATTTGCGGCAACTACCTGATCGATCCCGAGACGGGCCGCGAAGTGATGATGAACGATCCCAAATGGCTCAGGGCGCCGACCATCTTCGCCGCCTTCCAGAAAGCCGGCGCCAAGGTCGCGGTGGTGACGGCCAAGGACAAATTGCGCCTCCTCCTTGGCAAAGGCCTCGTCTTCGACGGCAGCGCCATCTGCTTCTCCTCTGAGAAGGCAGACAAGGCGACCCTCACCGATAACGGCATCGAGGATGCGCGCCGGCTCACCGGGCTCCCCGTTCCGGATGTCTATTCGGCAGAATTGTCGGAATTCGTGTTCGCGGCGGGCGTCAAGCTCCTGGCGTCCATGAAGCCCGATCTCATGTATCTGTCGACCACCGATTACGTCCAGCACAAGCACGCGCCGGGGGCCGCCAAAGCCAATGACTTCTACACGATGATGGACCGCTATCTGGGCGAGCTCGACGCCCAAGGCGCCATCGTGGTGATAGTCGCCGACCACGGCATGAAGGACAAGCATCTGGCCAATGGCGAGCCCGACGTCGTGTTCCTGCAGGATGTGCTCGATGAAAAGTTTGGCCCAGGCAAGACCAAGGTCATCCTGCCGATCACCGATCCGTATGTCGTCCATCACGGGGCGCTCGGCTCCTTCGCCACCGTCTATCTTTATGGGCCCGCCCCCCAGGACATTCTCGCCTTCATCGCCCGCCAGCCCGGTATCGATGTAGTGCTCGGCCGTCCGGAAGGCTGCGCCCGTTTCGAGCTGCCGGAAGACCGCATGGGCGATCTCATCGTAGTGTCGGGCGGCGAGAAGCACAGCAAGGTGATCGGCACCAGCCGCGACAAGCATGATCTGTCGGGCCTGACCGAACCCCTGCGCTCGCATGGCGGGCTCTCCGAGCAGGAGATTCCGATCATCGTCAACCGCAAGACGCAAGGCCTCACCGGCACATTGCGCAATTTCGATGCCTTCGCCATCGGCTGCAACCACATCGCGGCCCGGCAAGACGCGGCGGCATAAGCGAGAGTCATTCAGATGAACAAGATCACGCCCACACGCGCCGTCATCAAGGAAGCCATGCGGATCGGCGGCAAACGCGTCGAAACCGACGATGTGGTTCCGGTCCACTACCCCTATACGAACGAGATCATCGGCACCGTGCCGGCGGGACGCGCCGAACATGCAGCCAAGGCCTTCGCCATCGCCAAGGCGTTCAAGCCGAAGCTCACCCGCTATGAGCGCCAGCAGATCCTGTTCCGCACCGCCGAGCTGATCCGCGACCGGCGCGACCATCTCTCCGATCTCATCACCCTCGAGCTCGGCCTCTCCAAGAAGGACTCGCTCTATGAATGCGGGCGGGCTTATGACGTCTATTCGCTCGCCGGCCAGCTCGCCATTCTCGATGACGGGCAGATATTCTCCTGCGACCTCACCCCGCAAGGCAAGGCGCGCAAGATCTTCACCAAACGCGAGCCGGTGGGCGTGATCTCGGCGATCACCCCCTTCAACCACCCGCTCAACATGGTGTCGCACAAGGTGGCGCCGGCCATCGCCACCAACAATTGCGTGGTGTGCAAGCCGACCGAGCTCACGCCGCTGACCGCGATCGCCCTTGCGGATATCCTCTATGAAGCGGGTCTGCCGCCCGAAATGTTCCAGGTGGTCACCGGCTGGCCGAAAGACATCGGCGAGGAGATGGTGATCAATGACAATATCGACATCATCACCTTCACCGGCGGCGTCAGGGTCGGCAAGATCATCGCCGGCAAGGCCGGCTACCGGCGTGCCGCGCTGGAACTCGGCGGCAACGACCCGCTGATCGTGCTCGACGATCTCTCCGATTCCGATCTCGACAAGGCGGCCGAGCTTGCCGTTCAGGGCGCCACCCGCAATTCCGGCCAGCGCTGCACGGCAGTGAAGCGCATATTGGCGCAGGAGCGTGTCGCCGACAAATTCTCGGCTCTCGTGCTGGAGAAGGCCAAGAAAATCAAATTCGGCGACCCGATGGCGCCCGAGACAGACCTCGGCACCGTCGTCCATGCGGAGGCCGCGGCCTTGTTCGAGAAGCGCGTCCATCTGGCGGCTGAACAGGGCGCCAAGGTGCTCTACAATCCGGGCCGTCAGGGAGCACTCCTGCCGCCGATCACGCTCGACCATGTGCCGCATGAATCCGAGCTCGTCTTCGAGGAAACCTTTGGCCCAATCATTCCGATCGTGCGGGTTCCCAATGATGACGAGGCGGTGATGCGCATCTCCAACTCCACATCCTTCGGCCTCTCCTCCGGCGTGTGCACCAACCGGCTTGACCGCATCACCCGATTCGTCGAAGGACTCAATGTGGGCACCGTGAATATCTGGGAAGTGCCGGGCTATCGGATCGAAATGTCGCCCTTTGGCGGTATCAAGGACTCCGGCAATGGCATCAAAGAGGGTGTCCTGGAGGCGATGAAATTCTACACGAATGTGAAAACCTGGTCCCTGCCCTGGCCAGCCTGACCGCGACTGCCGCTGCGCTTCGTTCCCGACCGCGGATCTTTTCTGCGGGAGAAGCGCGGTGACGGCCCCCTCCCCCTCGGGCCCGATGGCAAGGTCCGGCGTCAGAGCGCATGACTCCGCCCGACCGGTGACCTCTAAGCCGGATGAGGAGGACGCCATCTTCATGGGCAATTGCAAATGACCGCCGGGACCACTGTGATCATCGAGCTTCTGGGCGGCATCGCGATGCTGCTGTGGGGCGTGCGCATGGTGCGGACCGGCATCATGCGCGGTTGGGGCGACCGGCTGAAACATTTCATCCAGCAGCGCCTGGGCAACAATATCTCCGCCTTCCTGGCGGGCGCCATGGCGACGGCGACGCTCGGCAGCGCCACCGCCATGGCCCTCATCGTTGCCGGCCTCGCGGCCGGCGGCGCCATCGGCACCTCCATCGGTCTCGCGGTACTGCTCGGCGCCGATGTCGGATCCGCCCTCGTCTCGGCCGTCTTCGCCTCGAGCAGCTCCTATGCCTTGTGGCTGTCGCCGCTGCTCCTCTTCGCCGGCTACGTGACCTTCACCACTTCCAACGAGTTCCGCCCGCATAATCTCGGCCGTATCCTGATCGGCTTCGGCCTGATGCTGGTGTCGCTCAAATTCATCGTCGGGGCGACGGCCCCCTTGCGCGAGGCGACGCTCTTCCACGAAGCGCTGACCGCCATCGGCCGCGAGCCCCTGCTCGCCTTCCTGGTCGGGGCGCTCCTCGCCTGGCTCTGCCATTCGACCCTCGCCGTCATCCTCCTCATCGCCTCCTTCCTCGCCAATGGCAGCCTCGACATCGCCGGCGCGCTTTCCTTCATCCTCGGCGTCAATTGCGGCGGCGGCCTTCCCGCCGTCACCGCCACCCTGCAAATGTCGCCGGAAGCCCGCCGCCTGCCGCTCGCCAATCTGTTTTGCCGCGGCACCGTCTCGGTGATCCTCCTCGCCTTCGTCAGCCGTATCGCCCCTTATGTGATGGAGCTGCCCTTCGGCCTCATCGAAAAGGCAGTTGCCTTCCATGCCGGATTCAACCTGCTCGCCGCCTTTATCTTCCTGCCTTTCACCCGGCAGGTCTCCCGCCTCATGGCACGGATCGTGCCGGACCAGAAGCTGCCGCCCGACAATCTGAGCCATCCGCGCTACCTCGACCAGATGGCGCTCTCGACGCCTTCCGTCGCCCTCTCAAACGCGGCGCTTGAGACGGTGCGGATGAGCGAGCTGCTCGACCGCATGTTCGACACCGCCATCGTGGCGTTGCGCAGCGACAGCCTGGAGACGCTCAAGGAGCTCAAAACCCTCGACGAGCGGCTCAACCGCTATCAGAGCTCGGTGCATGGCTACCTGTCCGACCTCACCCAGTCGGAGCTCGAAAAGTCCGACACCAAACGGGCGCTCGAGATCATGCTTTATGCCAGCAATCTCGAACATGCGGGCGACGTCATCCATCTCAATCTCGCCGACCGGATCAAAGCCAAGGTGAAACTCTCGATCACCTTCACCGTGAGCCAGCATGCTTCCCTCGACGATCTCTGCCTGATCATCAGCCAGTCTCTCCGGCTTGCCACCGGCGTCCTGACCTCGAACGATGTAGACGGCGCGAGGCGGCTGATCGAACAGAAAGACACCTTCCGGGCGCTCGAGCACAAGATCATCGAGGAGCATTTCCGCGAAAGCGGCACGGCCAAAGGCGCCTCCTTGCGCAAGAGCGCGCTCTTCGTCGACATCATCCGCGACCTCCACCGCATCAATTCCCATATCGTCTCCGCCGCATATCCCATCGTCGAAGCGGCGGGACTCCTGCGCGATTCCCGTATAAAACCGGAATAGAAGGAACAAAGTGAGCGGCGTCGTGAAGTTCATCCAAGTGAGCGATTTGCATCTGGTTCCCAAGGGCGACAAGCTCTGGGGGCTCGATCCCTTTGCCCGCTTCGAGGCCTGCCTCAACGACATCATCCAGTTCCACCGCGACGCCGCCTTCGTGGTGATCAGCGGCGATCTCGCCGAGCGTGGCGAAGTCCTGGCCTATCGCCAGCTGAAAGCACGCCTCGCCGATTTTCCGATCGAGACGCATCTGATGCTCGGCAATCACGACGACCGCAGTCATTTCCAGTCGGTCTTTCCGGACGGTCCACGCGACAAAGCGGGTTTCGTGCAAAGCGTCATCACACACGACAATGCCGTCTATCTCATGCTCGACACGCTGAAGGGTCCGCCCTCCTCGGCCGGGCTCTATTGCGACCAACGCAAGGCCTGGCTGAAAAAGGAACTGGCCCGAGCCGGCAAGCGACATGTCTATCTCTTCATGCATCATCCGCCCTTCTCGATCGCGCATGATCTCATGGATCTCATCATGCTCGACGACGCGGAGGAATTCCTGGCGCTTCTGCCCAAGGACCAGGTGCGGCATATCTTCTTCGGCCATGCCCATCGCCCGATCAGCGGCCAGTTCCACGGCATGAGCTTCTCGGCGCCGCCGAGCCTTGTCCATCAACTGCCGCTCGTCGGCGGCTCGGTGCCGACGATCTATAGCGATGAACCGCCGATGTATGCGGTGGTTCATGCCGGCCCCGACAAGGTGCTCGTGCATATGGACGCGTTCCTCAACCGCAGACCTGCCGAAATGGCGCCCGAAGCGGAACGCGGGACCTGGTACTAGCTTCGCCTTCAGGGCGAAATAACGAGGAATACCTCAACTGTCTGGCGGTAGGCGCCTTCATACTTTGGAATGAAAGGAACGGCCAGCGTATACGGGTAGCTCGCGGTGAGGTGCGCGATGCTGGAGCCATAGCTGTCCTTATCGACTGTCATGACCAATGTGACCGCCTGGTTGCCAAGATAGCCAAGCTTCTTGTCCAACGCCGTTTGCAAATCCTGTTCAGTCAACTTCGAGTTCATCTGCAGCATTCTTGCCGTCTCCTCGAGCGCATAGCTGACGCTCGAGACCGAATGCAGGAGTGCGCCGGCGACATAGATACCGATCAAGAGAATGATAAGAAGCGGGAAGACAAAGGCGAATTCGACAGCGGCTGTCCCGGAATCGCAGCGCGACAGTCTGCGGAAACGGCGGCACGACAAGCCGAACCAGGCGACATCAGCGCACACGGATGATCTCCTCGTGGCGCGTCGAGATCTTGGCGGTCGTGAACAGATCGTCCAGAGGGGTATCGAGCGACCCGTTGGCAGTTATGATCACCGACATGTTGGGGATCGCTCCACTACCCGTGCAAACCGCAGAACATATGCTGACCGTGCCGGAGCAGGTGCATTGACGCGCAACCTGGACATCCGCATCAGCAGGTTTCTTCGCCCATGACAGGAGCACGGCGCTCCTCGCGGCCCCGAGATCGGTGCCGCCCTGGAGGACGTAATTCGCCCCCGTCTTGACAGCGCTGCGCATCTGCAATGTCTGTGTCAGGTAAGTCCAAGTCGTCATCATACCGACAAGCATCATCACCAGGAGCGGCGCGGCAAGAGCGAATTCAACGGCGGAAACGCCGCCATTGTGAGAAACAAACCGACGCAGACAATTCATGATGCGTTACTCGACGAGCTTCACCAATTCCGCCGCCGGAATGGCCTTCATGCCGTGAGCCGTGCAGTCCTTGCTGATATTGGCGTTGCCCGACCATTCGACAGTCAGCCCCACGACCTGCGTACAGCCATCGGTGCCGGAGAAATTGCCCAGAAACTGGATGGGTTGGCTGGCGAAGTAAATGGCGCCGGTCAACTTGGAAATTGCGGTTCCGTTGAAGGTATTTTTGGTCGACCCGTTGTCGGATCTGTCGCCAAAGAAAAGCAGTCCCGAATAAGTGCCGGTCGTCGCGGCGCTCAAGTCCACTGTGGCGTTACCGTTGATACTCACACGGGCGCCGTCGGTCAGATAGAACATCACGCCTGAGCCGGATATGTTCGCATTGGCGTTGATCTTCAGGTCGCCGCCGGAGACCACATACACGCCGGGATTCAGCACCTTGGTACCGCTCAGCGTCATCCCGCCGCAATAGGTGCCGGCATCCAGCGTCGAACCACTCACATTGGCGCAAGTGCCGGAAACCGTCGGGAGTTCCACTTCGGCATACGGATCACCCACTGCCGGCACCCCAACCTGAGCGGACTTGCACTCGTCCAAAACAGTGCCGCTTCCCAGGCTCGCGCCGCCGACCGAATAGATGCAACTGGTCTCGAGCTTGCCGCTTCCCTGAACCGTCACGGCGTCGTCAGCGAGCGAATTCGCCATGACACTGCATCCCAGGAACCTACTGGTCGAACTGCCGGAAAACAGAGCCGCCTTTGAGGCAGACTTGTGCAAAGCCAGAATGCAGGCGCTTCCGGCGTCCTCATAAGCCGCAACCGCGCGCGCCCTAACGACGACCGGAGTCTTGAGGAACAATGACGAAAAGAAGCGCGGGGCGTTCTCCTGCAGCAGGACTTCGACCGCCTTCGAATTCATGTGCGTCCCCGATTGCGGCGGCGAACTCAGCTCCGCCGTACCGACCGACGATGAAAAGCCGTTGGCCTGTGCGACAGCCGTCGCGGCCTCAATCATGGTGGCTCGGTTCGAACCGGCACGTTTCTCGAGCGCCCCCGCATAGGCGGCCGCGTCAGCCGCGGCCTGCAGCCGCAGATCCCTGTAATACCAATAGGAAGTCTCGACTCCCAGAGAAGCTCCCGCCACCACGACCGGCATGGAGAGCGCAACGACAACCGCAGTGCTACCAAACTCGTTACGGATGAAAGCTTTAAGGCGCTCGGATAACCTAGCCATTTGCCGTCATAAATCTCTTCAGGGTAGATTCGGGCAAAACTGACAGGGATACATAAATGCGACCTTGTCGCAGTATCTAAAACTCTAACGATTCAGGGCACCAGACCAGAATTCGCTGGGGATATCGCGAGTATCGTTAAAGCGACAGCTCAGGCGGCCACCGGAGCCGCCTCGCCCGCCGCCAGCTCGCCGCGTTCGGCGAGCTTGGCGCGTTCGGCGATCCTGGCGCTGCGGCGCTCTTCCCGCCGCTTCACGACTTCATAGGCAATGGCGCCAAAAAGCGAGAGGCCGATGATGATGACGGCGAGCGCCGACAGAGCCGGTGTCGTGCCCTGCCTGACTTCGCCCGCCAGCACCGTCACCAGGGTCTTGTCGGCGAGGATGGCGAAGGTCGTCGTGTTATAGTTCTCGAAGGACGACAGGAAGGCGATGACCGCTGCCGATACCAGCGCCGGCCTGAGGAAAGGCAGCAAGATGTGCCAGAAGACCTGCGGATAGCTGGCGCCGAGATCGAGGGCCGCCTCCTCCTGGGCGCGGTCGAAGCGCTGCAGCCGGGCCATGATGATCAGGAGGCAGTAGGCCGAAATGAAGCTCGCCTGGCCGAAGATCGACAGCATGATGCCCTTGTAGAACAGGCCGCGCGTGCCGGTCATTTCGGAGAAATCGCGCCAGAAGATCACCGTCGAGATGCCGATGATGACGCCGGGAGTGAGCACCGGCGACACCGTCACCAGATAATAGAGCGAACGGGCGCGATGATAGATCTGGTTCATCACGATCGCGGCGGCGAGCCCGACCGGCACCGACACGCAGATGACGCCGATGCCGATAATGATCGAGTTCACCAGGCCGTCCATCATGGCGCGGTGATTCCACAATTTGACGAACCAGTTGAGCGTGAAACCCTCGAAGGGATAGGCGCTCGGATAGCTCGGCGTATTGAAGGCGGTGATGCTCATCACCATGAGCGGGCCGAAGAGATAGGCGAAGAACAGCACGACATAAAAGCCGATCATCACCTTGATGATGCTCTGGGAGCTCATCTTATCGTCTCCCCGAGGCTGACCTTGAAGACACGCAGCATCAGCATCACCAGCGCGATACAGCCGGCAAGCAGCAGGAAGGCGTAAGCCGCCCCTCGTGGCCAGTTGAAGGCCTGGAAGAAGAAGTCGTAGACGATGGACGTGAACCACAAGGTCTTGGGTCCGCCGAGGAATTGCGGTGCGGCGAGCGAGCCGGCCGACAGCATGAAGACCATGGTGCAGCCCGACGCGATGCCGGGCTTGGCATAGGGAATGACCACATCCTTGTGGATGCGCCACCAGGGCGCACCCAAGTCACGCGCCGCTTCGATCTGGTTCTTATCGAGACTCTCGACCGCATTGTAGAGCGGGAACATCATGACCAGCAGATAGGCGTAGGACAGGCCGACATAGAGGCCGACATTGTTGCCGAGAAAATCGACCGGCGCGTCGGTCAGGCCCAGCCCCATGAGCACCTGGTTGATCAAACCTTTACTGGCGAGGAGAAGGCGCAAGGAGAAGGCGCGCAAAATTTCGTTCACCCAGTAGGGCACGATCAGCGCCAGCATGAGAAGGCGGACCTTCTGCACGCTGCCGGCCTGCGCCATGTAATAAGCGAGCGGATAGCAGATCGCGAAATTGAGCACCGTCACCGCGGCGGAAGCGGCGAGCGAGAAGAAGAAGGCCCAGAGATGGGTGGTGTTGACCTCACCATCGGTCGGCTGGATGAAGAAGGAGCGATATTGCTCGAGGGTCAGAATGTCCTTGGGGCCACCGCGCTCGGCGGCGACGAGCTTCGGATGAAAGCTCTCCTGCACCATGTAGAGATAGGGCAAGACGACGAGAAAAAGCGTCCAGAAGGCCACCAGCGCGATGAAGGCGATGCCGAGCACGGTGCCGTTGCGGTCGAAGAAACCGCGATGCGTCGGGTCATGCGCCACACGCCTCTCGAAATGCGCCATCACCATGAAGACGGCGATGACGAAAACCGGAATCAGATAGACGAACAGCCTACTCACGGGCCAACTTCCCCTCCGGCAGCACGAGCCCGAGATCCGGATTGTACGTGACCGAGGCGGTGCTTCCCTGCTCAGGAATCTCCACGCGCTCAAGGCGGCCGACCGTCAAGGTGATGTCCTTCTTATCGGCCCCTTTGAGGAAGATGTGGCTCGCATTGCCCTCGAAAGCGACATTGAGCACCGTCGAGGTCACGGTCGCGTCCTTGGGACCTTCACCGACCCTGAGCGCTTCAGGTCTGACGAAAAGTATCGCCTTGTCGCCTTCCTTGACGCCGTTGGGATTGCGGCCGCGCAGCAGGCCGAAGGGCGTCTCGACGACCGCGCCCGTCCTGTCGGCCTTGGCGACGCGTCCGGCAAAGGGATTGTTCTCGCCCACGAAGGAGGCGACGAAGGATGTCCTGGGCTCGTCATAGACGGCTTTGCCGTCCCCCACCTGCTCGATCACGCCATTGTTCATGACCGCAATGCGGTCCGACATGGTCAGCGCCTCGCCCTGGTCGTGGGTGATATAGATGAAGGTGATGCCGACGCGCTGCTGGATGGCGCGCAATTCGTTGCGCATATGCTGGCGCAGCTTGAGATCGAGCGCCGATAAGGGCTCGTCGAGCAAGAGCACCTGGGGCTCGACGGCAAGTGCGCGCGCAATGGCGACACGTTGTTTCTGGCCGCCCGACAATTCGCTCACCAATTTGTCGCCCTGCCCCGGCAATGCGATGAGATGGAGCAGTTCGTCGGCGCGCTTGCGGCGGTCCGCCTTGTTCATGCCGCGCACGCGCAGGCCATAGGTGATGTTCTCAGCCACCGTCATCAGCGGGAAGAGCGCCAGATTCTGGAAGATCAGCGCGGTCGGGCGCTTGTTGGCGCCGATGCCGATCATGTCCTTACCGGCAATGCGCACCGCACCTTCGGACGGGTCGAGGAAACCAGAGACGGTCCTGAGGATCGTCGTCTTGCCGCAGCCCGAAGGCCCCAGAAAGGAGAAGAACTCGCCGCCCGCAATCTTGAGCGACGCCTCCTTTACGGCGGTAAATTGACCAAATCTGACGGTAACGCGATCAAGTTCGACGTCGGCACTCATCCCCTGCCCTTATTCCCTGCAAGCCCTACCCGGATGCTTCTTTGCGAAGTCTATCTTGGCGCCAGTAAAAACCGTTCCGGCGCGACGGTCCAGAACAATTCGTCGTCTGGACCATCGGATCGCACCCGATTGGCGCGGGATGCGAAAAAGTGGATACTGGTTTTTCGCAAGAATCCCGCGCCAACATATAAGAATCGATCACGTTTTATGAGTTTGGATTGATTCAATCCAAACTCATCGTGATCTATGTGAGTTTTTCTAACTTGATACAAAACCGGCCCCGACGCAGTCGACGGGGCCGGCATTGCAGTGACTATCGAAGGCCGATCAGGCGGCCTTGAACTTGTCCGCATACTGGCTGCGGATCTCGGCATACCAGGTCGGCTCCACCGGCCACGGCCAGAGGTTCTTGAGCGCATCGCCCGGGAAGGCTTCCTGGAAGATCTTCTTGGCGGCATCCGACAACTTGGCGTCGGCGCCGGTGATCACCGGATTGTAGCCCGAGCCTTCCGCCAGCTTGGCCGAGTAATCCGGCGTCTGCAGGAAGTTGATGAACTCATAGGCCTGGTCGATATTCTTGGCCGACTTCATCAGCGACAGGCCATCGACCCACGCAATGGCGCCTTCCTTCGGCGCCGTGTAGTTGACCGGCTTGCCTTCCTTCTTCAGCGAGATCGGCGGGCCGTCCCAGGTGAGGCCGATCCACACGTCGTTCTCCATCAGGCCCGACTTGGTGTTGTCGGCCGAATCCCAGAACTGCTTGACGAAGGCCTTGTTCTCGATGGCGAAGGCGAGGATCGGATCCCACAGCTTCTTGAAGCTGTCGACATCCTTATAGCCATCACGCATGCGGTTGGACGGCATCTTGCCCGAGGCATCCCACCACAGGCCGATGCTGAGCAGATAGGAGTGCGGACGGCCCTGGACATGGCCCTTGACGCCTTCATCCCACAGCGAGCCGTAGGAGATCTGCGCCGGGTCGCCCTTCCAGAGGTCAGTGCGATAGGAGATCGCTTCCGAACCCCAGACATGCGGTACCCAGTAAAGGCCGCCTTCCCATTCCCACAGCTCTTTCGCGCTGCCGAGCATGGAGGGAATGATATTGCCGATATTCTTCAGCTTGTTCGCGTCATAGGGCGTCAGAACCGCAAGGTCCTTATATTGCGGGGCGCGGTTCATCGTCGGCTGGCAGAGGTCGAAGCCTTCGCCGCCAGTCGCCTGAAGCTTGTTGATCTGCTCTTCATTCTGCGAGAACGGCGTGGTGTTGACTTTAATGCCGGTCGCCTTCTCGAATTCAGGGATCACCGGATCGGGGAATTCGTCCGACCAGTTGAGGATGCTGAGCTCACCCGACGAAGACCAGGCATGCTTGAGATAAAGGGGGCTGGTCAGTCCGACCGCTCCCACGGCAAGGCTTGCCTTGAGCAAGCCGCGGCGGCTCATCTGTGCGGCACGCACGAGATCCAAAGTCGCCTTTTGGGGATCGTATTTCGTCATCTGCTTCCTCCGAGGAGCCGCAGGACCATTCCCGCGGCCCGGTTTAACGCCCATCATTATTGGCCGGCAGGTCCGGCTTCTTCCTTGATTTCAGCGTAGTATGACGGCCCGATGACTATCGGGCAATGGGGTACGAAAGCCTGGCTCCATGCCAACCATGGCGCTGGCTCCTCAGCTCATGCTTCGCGCCCTGAGCACCCCGTGACGCCATTTGGAGAGCGGCAATGTCGCCACATAAAGGACGGCGATCACCAGGAGTGTCGCCCATGGCCAATAAAGCAGGCCGAAAGCGGCAAGGCCGACCAGCGCCACCGGCGGCAGAAGCATGAGGCGCGACGCTTTGCGGCCCAATGACTTGCCCGAAAAGGTCGGCCAGGTGCTGATCATCAGGAACGCCACGGCGGACGTGACGAAGAGCGCCACCAGTGAAGCCTGTCCATTGTCGAGGAGCCCTGCGAATTCGGCCAGCATCGGGCTCAGCGCCAGGAAAGCGCCACCCGGTGCCGGGACGCCGGTGAAATAATTCGCTGTCCAGGCCGGGGCCGACGCGTCATGCGCCATCACATTGAAACGGGCGAGCCTGAGTGCGCAGCAGGTGCCGAGCGCCAGACAGGGCAGCCATCCTGCCATACCGAACTGGCCGAGCCCCCAGTTGTAAAGAATGAATGCCGGCGCAGCGCCGAAGCACACCACATCGGCGAGCGAGTCGAGCTCGGCGCCGAAACGCGAAGTGGTGCCGGTGAGGCGCGCGATGCGGCCGTCACAGGCGTCAAAAAGCGCGGCGAGGATGACCGACAGCACGGCGAGCTCAGGCCGCCCCTCAGCGGCGAGCAGCAGCGCGGTCATGCCGGCACATAAAGCGGCGGCGGTGAAGAGATTGGGCAGGATGAAGCGGAGATCGTGCTCGCTCTTGCCAATTTTACGGGAGAGAACTCTCATTGGCTGACACTCGCGGCAACGGCGGGTGTGCGCGGACGCAACGCCATGGCCTCGGGCTCACGATAGTCTTTGGTGAGGTCGATCGGATGCCAGAGCACGTCTTTGGAGAACATGCCGAAGATGTCGCCGCTCGAAAACGCCGGATCACCCTTGGGTGCGGTGAACAGCGACTCGTTGTAATATTGCGCGATGTCGTTGCGGCGATAGCCCATCATTTCCAAGATTCCCGGTGCGATGGTGAAATGGCTGGCGCGCAGATAACCCGCCTTGGCGCCCGCTTCGAACTCCTGGCGCAGCGTCGGATCGCTGGCGAATGTGAGCAGTGGCACCAGCCCCTCGCGCGGATTGGCATTTTCGATGGTGCAGTGTGTGAGCTTGCCCTCGGCGATCGCCTGGCCATGGTCGGACGTATAGACCACCGCCAGATTGCTGAGGTCGACTTCCTTGAAGAAGCGCACAAAGAACTGATCGACCGACCAGGCGATCGAGTTGCGGTAGGACGCCATGCGATGGGCCTTGTCCTCGAACGAGGCTTCGGTCCCGTCTTCGGTCATGGTCGGACCGAAAATCGCCCGGTCCTTGGGATAGGTCGCGTCATAGGGGAAATGCGCGCCATTCTTGTTGGCATAGAGGAACACCGGCTGGTCGCCCCTGGTCTCCTCGGCGATGATCTTGATGAGCTCGAAATCGGCCTGCTCGGGCGGCACGTTGTTCAGCGACACGTAGCGATCGATGTTGCGCGCCTCGTTGACGGTCATGAAATTGGTGAGCCGGCTCGGGTCCTTGACGACGGCGCCCTGGGCATCGACGAAGATGGTGCGGTAACCCGCCTTCTTGGCATAGCTCCAGATGAACGGGCTCTCATTGATGCTGACGGTGAGATCATCGCGCCGGGCGCCGCTGCGCAGGATGACATTCGAGTAATGGCTGCAATTGCCGCCCGAGGCCGCAGGACCGAAATCGACGAAATTCGCTTTGAGCCCCGGCAGGTCCGGCGTGAAGGAGTTGCCGGCGGTGAAATCGAGATAGTCGGCGCGTACGCTTTCATCGACGAGTAAGATGATGCTCTTCACCCGCTTCCGCGGATCGGGCGTCCAGGCGACCTCGCC
Organism: Rhizobiales bacterium Y(2018); assembly: GCA_005502925.1. Taxonomy (GTDB): domain Bacteria; phylum Pseudomonadota; class Alphaproteobacteria; order Rhizobiales; family Aestuariivirgaceae; genus Taklimakanibacter. The sequence continues at coordinate 86,816 of SCPD01000016.1, forward strand.
ACGGGCATGACCGCCCTGGGTGGCGACCTTGGTCGCGGCGACCGCGGCGACGGAAAGCGGGGCGAATTGCCGGGGCAACGCCTGATAACCGCCGCCCGACTTCAGAAGCACGATGCCGGCGATGGCGGCGAAGGGCAGGATTGGCAGGAGCGCCAGCCGGCCGGTCCAGGCCTTGGCGCGCGCCGACGACAAGGGGGCGGAGAAGCCCATGGCCACAAGCCCGGCTACGAAGACGAGGCCGGCCGTGTGCAGAAGCTGAATGCCGTAGAAATCCGCCGCCCGGCCTGCTTCATGGCGGGCGTTCCACAACGAGACAAAGTCGAAAACGGAGAAATCCGACCCGCTAATGGCATAATAGGCGGCGGCAAAAGCAGCGGTCGCCGAGAGGACCAGCGCCCATCCGAGCCGCCAGGGCCAGCGCTGCTGGAAGGCGGCGGCGAAGATCGCCACGACGGCGATGAGCCAGATGCCGATGAAACCAACGAGCGTGTCGTAGCGGGTCTGGCCCCAAAGGAGTTGGATACGTCCGAGAAAGCCCACATTGGTGAAGATGATAAACGCTGAAACCAGGGCCAGTTTGAGCCACAGCCGGTAATTGCGCATTATAGTTTCCTCCCGTCCGGCGTGCCAGATGACGGCCGGACAACAGTTTTGAGACAGTTGGATGACGGCATAGCAAAGAAGGGGCCACCTGCCCTTTCCGCCATGCTAGGGAAGTGAAGAACGCGTTAAGGACGAGGACAGTCGAGAGTGCAAATAGGCGTTGATGATCTTGCCGCGACAGCCACGAGGCTGTTGCAGAATCACGGCGAGACGGAGTTCGCGCAAGACATCGGCTGGGCCTGTGCCTGGCTCGAAGCCTGCTCCTATCCAGGCCTTACCCTCCTCTTCGAGGCGCTCGATACGACACCTTCGGAGGCTCGCCACCCAACCCTCGAGCCCGACGTGCTCGGCCTCGATCTCCAGAACATTTCCTGTGTCTTCCTGGCGCCCCGGATCGACCGGCTGGTGACCGAGCGCGGCCGCCTGTTCCTGCGCAAAGTGCGGCACGGGCTCTATCTGGTTCCCTTCTCGGTCAGGGCCAATATCGGCATCGGTTGCCCGGTCGACCCCTCCTTCGCGCTGGGCGGCGAGCGGAGCAAGAATCCTTACGAAGAGAAGCTGGCCCTTGCGCGCCAGAGCGGCATCGCCGTGGACGAAGCGCTTTGGGCCCGAGTGACCGGCTGAGTTTCGGTCAACATTAAATTGCGGAAGGCCAGTTGATCATCGATTGATCGGGAAAAGGCTGATAGCCATATCGCGTGAGCATGGCTCGGCGCTTACTGGGACGGCGTAAGCGGTTCGCCAGCCTCTGCAAGGAGCCTCCCATGTCCAACAGACCCGTCGAAAACCGCTTCTCCCCCACCGCCGACCGCCATCGCCGCGTCGCCCTTGGCGTCAGCGAAGGCGAACTCGCCAACGAATCCGGCCTCACGGTGGAAGAACTGCGCGCCTATGAGGCGCGCACCGCCGACAGCTATGACGTCGCCCTTCATTTGCGGATCAGCCAGGTCCTCGACCGGTTCGAGCGCCGCCAGAAGGGCCTGACGGGATACGGGCTCATCTAAACAGCCATGAACCACCAAAATCATCGTGCTTCACAAAGGACTGGAATTCATACCATTCGTACGGTATGTATTTTTATGTCCCGCCCGACGAAACATCACCCCGAACGCGGCAGTGCGCGCCCCCGCCTCCTCGACGTTGCGCTCGGGATGATTCGGCTGAAGGGTTTTGCCGCGACATCGGTCGATGATCTCTGCCAGGCGGCGGCGGTCACGAAGGGCTCGTATTTTCACCACTTCAAGAGCAAGGACGAGTTGGGCGTGGCGGCGGCCGAGCATTGGGCCGAAACGACGACCGCTTTCTTTGCCGCGGCCCCCTATCATCAGTCGAAAAATCCGCTCGACCGGATCCTCGCTTATGTGGCCTTCCGTAAGTCGATCATCGTGGGAGCGTTGCCCGAATTCACCTGCCTGGTCGGCACGATGGTCCAGGAGGTCTATGCGAGCTCTCCGGCCATACGCGATGCTTGCGCGGCGAGCATTTTCGGCCATGCCGCAACACTCGAGCCCGATATCCGTGCCGCCATGAAGGAACGGAACATCTCAGGCGGCTGGACGGCCGAAAGCCTGGCGCGCCACACGCAGACCGTGATCCAGGGCGCCTTCATCCTCGCCAAAGCCGGAAACAGCCCGGAATTGGCGCGCGAAAGCCTCGATCACCTCGAACAGTATATCCGCCTTCTTTTCGGGTGCCCCAACAAGGAAGTGAGCTCTCCATGACACAGATCACACAACTTGCCTGCGCGTGCGGACAAGTTCATATCGGGGTAGAAGGTGCGCCGATCATCAGCACCGAATGCCACTGCAACAGCTGCCGCGCGGCGGGCGAAAGGCTGCGGCACCTGCCCGGCGCCTCGCCCTACCTGCAGCCCAATGGCGGAACGCACTTCGTTCTCTATCGCAAGGATCGCATCCGCTTTCTCAAAGGCGCCGAATTGCTCCGCGATTTCCATCTCGCGGCCGACGCTACCACGCGCCGGGCCGTTGCCGGGTGTTGCAACACGCCGGTCTTCCTTGAGTTCAAGAACGGTCATTGGCTCAGCCTCTATGCCAATCTGTGGCCCGAAAACAGTCTGCCCCCGCTGGAATTGCGGACGATGACGAGCGATCTCCCGGCGGAAGTCACGCTTGGCCACGATGTTCCGAGCGGAACACGGCCAACCCTCGTCTTCTATGCGAAGCTCCTCGCCGCCTGGATCGCCATGGGGTTCCGGACGCCCGATATTCCGGTCAACACACGGATCAGTGCCTGATCGATCCGGGTCCAGCCGGACAAGTTTGCAAGGGCTTGAGGCAAAGGCTAGAAGCGGGCTCCTTTTTCCTTGGAGTCGCTTATGGCCGGGCCGTTACAGAATATCCGCGTTCTCGATCTCACCCGGGTGCTGGCGGGTCCCTGGTCGACCCAGATCCTGGCCGATTTCGGCGCCGAGGTGATCAAGATCGAGAAGCCCGGCGAAGGCGACGACACGCGCGGCTGGGGGCCGCCCTTCCTGACCAATCCGGACGGCTCGCGGGGCGATGCCGCCTATTACCTCTCCGCCAATCGCGGCAAGCAGTCGGTCGCCATCGACATGGCCAAGCCCGAGGGCCAGAAGCTCTTGCAGGATCTCGCGCGCAATTCCGATGTCGTCATGGAGAATTTCAAGGTCGGCGGACTCAAGAAATACGGCCTCGATTATGAGAGCCTGAAGGCGATCAACCCCAAGCTCATCTATTGCTCGATCACCGGCTTCGGCCAGACCGGACCCTATGCCCAGCGCGCCGGTTATGACTTCATGATCCAGGGCATGGGCGGCATCATGTCGATCACCGGCCAGCCCGATGGCACGCCGGGCGCCGAACCGGTCAAGACCGGAGTCGCCTTTGCCGATGTTTTCACCGGCCTTTACGCAACGATCGGCGTGCTCGCCGCCCTCCATCACCGCGACAAGACCGGCGAGGGCCAGTATCTCGATCTGGCTTTGCTCGACTCGCAGGTGGCGGTGCTCGCCAATCAGGCGCTCAATTTCCTGGTCGGCGGCAAGGCACCGAAGCGCCTCGGCAATGCGCATCCTAACATCGTGCCCTACCAGACCTTCGCGACGGCGGACGGTTTCATCATCATCGCGGTCGGTAATGACCGGCAGTTCCGCGAATATACGAAGATCGCAGGTGTCCCCGAGGTCGCACAGGACCCGCGCTTCCTGACCAATAGCGACCGGGTCGGTAATCGCGAGGCGCTCATCGCCCTGCTCGTCGAGCCGATGACGCGGCGCAAGACGGCGGAGTGGATCGCTGCTTTGGAAGCCGCGGCGGTCCCCTGCGGGCCGATCAACACCATCGACCAGGTCTTCGCCGATCCCCAAGTCGAGGCACGCGGCCTCAATATCACGCTGGCACGCGCGGACGGCACCAAAACCCCGGGGGTCGCCAATCCAGTCCGTTTCTCGGCGACGCCGATCGAATATTCGACGGCGCCCCCGGCGCTCGGCAACGCGACCGAAGAGGTCCTGCGCCGGGTCCTCGGGCTTACGCCGGAGCAGGTCGGCAAGCTTCGGGATTCGGCCTCCATCGGGTAAATGTCGTTTTCGGACGGACTCACCTTTCAAGGACAGCGCATAGACCACCTCATGGCGAACCTCATTATTACCTACTGGCGCGACATCCCCTCTGCCGTCTCGGTCAAGGCCGGACGCAAGGAGGAGAAGCGCATGTTGGCCGACCGCTTCCAGGAAGCCATCGACATGGCGGCCATGCGCGGCGGCGCCTCCGACACCGACGCCTATCTGGCCGACTGGCGGCGTGCCGAGCCGGTGCCGGTCGGCGATGATCTCGCCGCCGAGGTCGACAAGGCCAAGGCCGATATCGAACAAACCTATGACAAGGAACGGCTCAAAGCCCTGATCGCCAATGGCGGCGCGGCCAAAGCCTGATTTTCAATCCGTTCTTCGAGGACCTCAATGACCCAGACCCTCATCGCTTCCGAAAAAAAGTCCTTCCTGATCGGCTTCGACCGGCCCTTCTGCGTCATCGGAGAGCGCATCAACCCGACCGGGCGCAAGAAGCTCGCCGCAGAAATGCAGGCCGGTAACTTTGAAACTGTCATCAAGGACGCGCTGGCGCAGGCGGAAGCCGGCGCCAATATCCTCGACGTCAATGCCGGTGTCACCTCGGTCAATCCCAATGAAACCGAGCCGCCGCTGCTCAAACAGACCATCGAGATCGTGCAATCGGTGACCGATCTGCCCTTGTGCATCGATTCGTCGGTGACGGCGGCGCTCAAAGTCGGCCTCGAAACCGCCAAGGGCCGGCCGCTGGTCAATTCGGTAACCGGTGAGGAAGAGAAGCTCGAGGCCATTCTGCCGCTCGTCGCCAAATATAATGTGGCGGTGGTCGCCATCTCCAATGACGAGACGGGCATCTCGGAAGATCCGGATGTACGTTTCGAAGTGGCGAAGAAGATCGTGCAGCGCGCCGCCGATTACGGCATCAAGCCGGAAGACGTCGTCGTCGACCCCCTCGTCATGCCGATCGGCGCCATGGGCACGGCCGGCCAGCAGGTGTTCCGCCTGGTGCGGCGCCTGCGCGAGGAGCTGAAAGTCAACACGACCTGCGGGGCGTCGAATATCGCCTTCGGCATGCCGAACCGGCGGGTGCTCACCGGCTATTTCCTCGCCATGGCGGCATCGCATGGCATGACCTCGGCGATCATGAATCCGCTGCATGACGAAGACATGCATGCTATTCTGGCCGCCAACGTCCTCAACGGCACCGACCGGAACTGCAAGGTGTGGACGAACAAGTTCCGCGACATGTCCATTCCCCCGGCGGTATCACAGGCGGTCGGCGACGGATTGCCGGGCGCTTCCGCTGAAGATGTCGAGCGCCGCCGCGCCCGCGAGGAGCGCCGGCGCCGGCGCGGATAAACGACATGGCAGATACGACGCCCAACGACGCATTGATCGTCTTCACGCCTTCCGGCAAGCGCGGGCGCTTCCCGCTCGGCACGCCGGTGCTGCAGGCGGCGCGCTCGCTCGGCGTCGATATCGATTCCGTCTGCGGCGGCCGCGCCATTTGCGGGCGCTGCCAGATCACCATCGGCGAAGGCGAGTTCGCCAAGCACGGCATCCGTTCCACGGCGGGGCATCTGTCGGAATTCTCGGCTGTCGAGAAGCGCTATGACGACAAGCGCGGGCTCCTCGCCGGGCGCCGCCTCTCCTGCCAGACCAAACTTCTGGGCGACGCCGTCATCGACGTGCCGCCCGAGAGCCAGGTGCATAAGCAGGTGGTGCGCAAACGCGCCGAGGCGCGCGCCATCGACATGAATCCGGCGACCCGTCTCTATTTCATCGAGGTGGAAGAGCCCGACATGCACAAGCCCTCCTCCGATCTCGAGCGTGTCTATCGCGCGCTCGCGGAGCAGTGGAACGTGGCCGACGTGTCGTGCAACCTCACCATCATGCAGAACCTGCAGAAGGTGCTGCGCCAGGGCGAATGGAAGATCACCGTCGCCGTCTTCTCGCGGCCCGCCAGCGGCAGCAACATCATGACCGCGATCTGGCCGGGCTTCCATGACAAGGCCTTCGGCCTCGCCGTCGATGTCGGCTCGACCACCATCGCGGCACATCTGTGCAGCCTCTCGACCGGCGATGTCGTTGCGTCTTCCGGTCTCATGAATCCGCAGATCCGCTTCGGCGAGGATCTCATGAGCCGCGTCTCCTATGTGATGATGAATCCGGGCGGCGAGAAGGAGATGACCGCCGCGATACGCGAGGCGCTCAATACGCTCGCCGCTCAAGTCGCCACCGAAGCCTCGATCGACAAGACCGATATTCTCGAAGCGGTGCTGGTCGGCAACCCGGTCATGCATCACCTGTTCCTCGGCATCGATCCGACCGAGCTCGGCGGCGCGCCCTTCGCGCTCGCCACCGGCCTGGCGGTCACGCGGCCCGCCAAGGAGCTCGACCTTCAGCTCAATCCGGGCGCCTATGTCTATGTGCTGCCCTGCATCGCCGGCCATGTCGGCGCCGACACCGCGGGCGTGGTGCTGTCGGAATCGCCGCAATATTCCGAAGACAACATGCTCATCGTCGATGTCGGCACCAATGCCGAGATCGTGCTCGGCTCCAAGAACCGCCTGCTCGCCTGCTCGTCGCCGACCGGTCCCGCTTTCGAAGGCGCCCAGATCACCTGCGGACAGCGTGCCGCGCCAGGCGCCATCGAGCGCATCCGCATCGATCCGGTCACGCTCGAGCCGCGTTATCGCGTCATCGGCTCCGAGCTGTGGTCGGATGAGCCGGGCTTCGAGGAAGCGGTCGCCTCGACCGGCGTCACCGGCATCTGCGGCTCCGGCATCATCGAGGTGATCGCCGAGATGTATCTCGCCGGCATCATCAACCAGGACGGCCTGGTCGATGGCGGTATGGCGGAGAAATCGCCGCGCATCCGCCCGCATAAGCGCACCTTCACCTATGTGGTGCGCGAGGGCGAACCGTTCATCTCGATCACCCAGAACGATGTGCGCGCCATCCAGCTCGCCAAGGCCGCACTTTATGCCGGCACGCGGCTCTTGATGGACAAGCTCGGCATCGAGCATGTCGACCGTATCCGCCTCGCCGGCGCCTTCGGCAGCCATATCGATGTGAAATTCGCGATGATCCTCGGCCTCATCCCCGACTGCCCGCTCGACAAGGTGCAGTCGGCCGGCAATGCGGCGGGCACGGGCGCGCGTATCGCGCTCCTCAACGCCAAGGCTCGCGACGAGATCGAGCATGTGGTGCGCCGCATCGAGAAGATCGAGACGGCGGTCGAGCCCCTGTTCCAGCAGCATTTCGTCGAGGCGATGGCGATCCCGCACAAGACGGCGTTTTTTGCCAATCTCGCCAAGGAAGTGAAATTCCCCGAGCCCAAGACCATCATCCCGCTCGAATCGGATGGCAGCGAAAGACGCAAGCGTCGGCGGGGTTAGTCCCTCTCGATCTGAGAAGTGCCCAACTCGCTGCGCCGCCAGGATGACGGTGCCACGCCGGTCGAGCGCTTGAACTCGCGGCTGAAATGATAGACGTCGCAGAAGCCGCAGAGCTCTGCCACTTGCGCGAGGCTCCGGCCAGCGACCATCAGCGACTGCGCCTGCATCAATCTTTCGCGGATGAGCCACTGGCGCGGGCTGGCGCGCAGGTGCTTGCGGAACAGGCGACGGATCTGCGACGGCCCCAGCCCTGAGACGGCGCTCAGATCCTCCGCCTCCCAGGCGAGGCCGAGATTTCCACGCATCGCAGTGATCGCCTGGGCGAGCGCCGGCGGGAGCTCTCGCGGCCCGCTGCCGGCGAGACCGCGATCGATCATCGTGAGGAATTCCGCCACCAGCTGATTGAGCCTCAGATCGAGGCCCGGCTCGCGCCGCCTGAGCGCCGTGAAGAGACGATCGAACCAGGGGACGAGATTGATACTTTCGGCGAGTGTCGCGCGCGGAAATCCATCGCCGAACAGCTTGCGACGCAAAGCGGGGAGATTGGGCCCATCGAGCCTGAACCACAGCAAGGTCCACGGCGCCTTGCGGTCGGCGAAATGGCCGTGGCGCTCTTCATTGGCGATCCAGACGAGCTGGCCCGGGCGGATCTGCACGCGCTCGCCCAAAGTCTCCACGATGCCAGCGCCCGAGAGACAATAAAGAATGTCCTGTCCCGGATGGGCCGCGCGCAGGACCCGGTAATCGGGAGCGGCCTTGACCTTGCCGGCACGCAGAACACTCGCCGCAGCCGCGGTCCAGCCGGCCTCTGGCACATAATGAAGGTTCTCGATAAAGGTCGTCTCGGGCATGCGCGTTTTATACAAAAAATGGACTCCTTTGTCCATTTCCAGCCCGCAAATGCGTGCTTAGGATCGCGCTCAACAGTTCAAAGAGTGCAGCAAATCAAGATCGAAACCTGACCTTTGGCAGCGATCCAATTCAGGCCTGTTTCGTTCATGAATGGGAGAGAAAGAATGCTGGGATTGACCGCGCAAGAAGCCAAGGATTATGCGCGCGACGGCTATATCATCCGCAAGGGCCTCTTGAGCCAGGACGAGGTTGCCGATTTCCGCGACCATGCGCGCAAGCAGCTCGAGGCCGAGAAGGCCTCCGGCGCCATCATGTCCAAGGGCGACAAGGAGGGCAAAACCACCCTCCTCAAGATGTGGACCAAGGCCGAGGACGACAAATACGGTCTCCTGGCGCGCGATGAGCGCATGGTCGGTCTCGCTGAAGACGCGGTCGGCAAGCCGATCTATCTCTACAGCCACAAGATGACGATGAAGCAGCCGCATGAAGGCGGCGCCTGGGAATGGCACCAGGATTTCGGCTACTGGTACAATTACGGGTGTCTCGCGCCCGACATGATGAGCATCTATATCGCGCTCGACAAGGCGACGCGCGAGAATGGCTGCCTGCAGGTGCTCAAAGCGACACACAAGCTCGGCCGTCTCAATCACATCCGCGAAAACGACCAGACCAATGTCGAGCAGGAGCATCTGGAAGCGGCGCTCAAGCGCTTCGAGCATATCTATGTCGAGATGGAAGCGGGCGACGCCCTCGTCTTCGACGGCAATCTGCTGCATCGCTCGGACGCCAACCGCTCCGACACCTATCGCTGGGGCTATATCTGCTCTTACAACGCCGTCGAGAACGCACCGTTCAAGAAAGTGCGCGAATACGGCAATTTCGACGAGATGAAGAAAGTGCCGGCGGGCTCGTTCCGTAAGGCATCGTGAATTTGAAGCCGGGCGGCGACGTCCGGCTTTTAACATGAAGGGCCCGACGGGGCCTGATGGGAGGACAGAATGACCGACACGGTCAGGACCGGTGCGCGCGCACCTGCCATGGACCGCTTTTCGTTGCCGGGACTATTGCGCGCACGCGAAACAGGCGTGTTTCTCGCGCTCGTGGTCCTATGCCTGTTCCTCACCTTCGCCACTGACGGCTTCCTGACCTCGGTCAATCTGCTCAATGTCGGCCGGCAGATCTCGCTGCTCGGCATCATGGCGGTCGGCATGACCTTCGTGCTGATCTCGGGCGAGGTCGATCTCTCGGTCGGATCGAACTATGCGCTCTCCGGCCTCGCCACCGGCATGCTGATCATCGCGGGCTGGGGCCTCGTGCCGGCGCTCGCCGTCGGCCTCCTCACCGGCATGACGATCGGCCTCATCAACGGCGTGCTGTCGACCTATGGACGGCTGCCCTCGCTCATCGCGACACTCGGCATGCTGTCAGTGGTGCGCGGCTCCGCTCTCATCCTCACCAACGGCCAGCCGGTCACTGTCAATGTGCGCAACGGCGCCGATCCGGGCGTACTCGAAATCTTCAGCTTCATCGGCCAGGGCTATCTCTTCGGCATCGTGCCGATGCAGCTCGTCTTTTTCATCCTGATCGCCGCCCTCGCCTGGGTGGTGCTTTCCTGCACCAATTTCGGTTTCCGCGTCTTCGCCGTCGGCGGCAGCGCCAAGGCGGCGCGCGTTTCCGGCATCTCGATCAACAGCGTCAAGATCTGGGCCTTCGTGCTGATGGGCGCGCTCGCCGCCTTCGCCGGCATATTGAGCCTCGCCTTCCTGCCGAGCGGACAAGCGGGGCGCACCGGCCTCGGCCTCGAGCTTGACGTGATCGCCGCCACTATCGTCGGCGGCGCCTCGCTGTCGGGCGGTGAAGGCACCATCCTCGGCACCATTCTCGGCGTGCTCATCATCGGCGTCATGCGCAACGGCCTCGTGCTGATGGGGGTCAACCCCTTCGTGCAGGAGCTGATGATCGGCCTCGTCATCATCATCGCCGTCGGGATCGACAAATGGTCTACCCGCCGGCGCGGCGCCTGAAGACAACCAGAACTGCAAATCCAAAGGGAGGACTATCCAAATGAAACTCAGACATGTCATTCTCGCTACGGCGCTTTGCCTGCTGCCCCTGCACCAGGCGGCGGCGGAATCGAAGCTCGCCGACTTCCCGCTGGCCGAACGCATCAAGGCCAAGGTCGCGGCCGGCCAGCCGCTCGACATCTATGTGTCCTATCACGATGTCTCGAACGAGTTTGCGCCCTTCATGAAGGCGGGCGTCGCGCGCGCCGCCGCCGAGGACAAGGTCAATGCCAACTTCATCGGCCCGGTGGGCGCCGATGCCGACGGCCAGATCAGCGAGATCGAGACACTGATGGGCAAGATGGACGGCCTCGCCATTTCCTCGGTCTCGACCGACGCGCTGGCGCCGCTCATCGACCGCGTGCTCGCCGCCGGCATCCCGGTCGTCACCTTCAACACCGACAATCCGGACAGCAAACGCCTCGCTTTCGCCGGTCAGGACCTCATCCAGTCGGGCCGCGAAGCCGGCGCCCTGATGGCGAAAACGCTGAACGGCAAGGGCAAGGTCATCATCACCACCATCGACGCCGCCGCTCAGTGGTCGATCGACCGTGAGAACGGTGCCCGCGAAGCCCTCAAGAAGGAAGCCGGCATCGAGGTCGTGCAGACCCTCAATACCGGCACCGATCCGCAGAAGATCTATTCGGCGATCGAAAACGCCATGCTGGCCAATCCCGATATCGACGGCATCCTGTCGCTCGAATGCTGCTCGACGCCGGCGGCTGGCACCTGGGTCGAACGCAACAAAGCCTCCGACAAGGTCAAGGTGGTCGGCTTCGATCTCCTCGACCAGACGGTGCAGCTCGTCGAGAGCGGCAATATCCAGGCGACCATCGACCAGGCGCCGGAACGCCAGGGCTTCGAGGCGGTCAATCTCATCGTCAAATTCGTGAAGGGCGAGACGATCGACAATCTCGACACCGGTGTGGGCATCTACACGAAGGACAATATCGGCGAAGTGACGAAGAAATAGGGCGCTCTTACAAGCGGCCTCTATGAACGCGTCAAATTCACAGACTGAGATCGTCAGGATCGCCGGGGTGACCAAGAGGTTTCCCGGCGTCCTGGCGCTCGACCGCATCAATATCGCCTTCGCGGCCGGCGAAGTCCATGCCGTGATCGGCGAGAACGGCGCCGGCAAATCGACGCTGATGAATATCCTCGCCGGTGACCTGCAGCCCAATGACGGGCAGATCTTCATCGATGGCGCGCCTAGCGTCATCGCCTCGCCTTTGGTGAGCCGCTCTCATGGTATCACCGTCGTTTATCAGGAACTGGCGCTCTGCCCGACGCTGAGCATCGCCGAAAACATCATGATGCCGGACATGGCGGCGCGCTCGGTCGCGACATTCGTGCCGCGTGATCTGATGCGGCGCGAGGCGCGTGAGGCTCTGGCCCGACTCGGCATGGATCATCTCGATCCCGACACCAAGCTCTCTCGCCTCAGCGTCGCCGAGGCACAGCTCGTCGAGATCGCCCGCGCCATCCGTCAGAAAGCGCGGCTCCTGGTGCTGGACGAGCCCAATTCGGCCCTCTCCACCCGCGAAAGTGAAAAACTGTTCGAGATCGTGCGGCAGCTGCGCGGCGAAGGCGTCGCCGTCATTTATGTCTCGCATCATCTCGATGAAGTCCTCGACCTCGCCGACCGTATCACCGTGATGCGCGACGGGCGCACCATCGAGACGATGAGCAACGACAATGTCTCGCAGGATAGGTTGATCCGCGCCATGGTCGGGCGCGATCTCGGCGCGGCGCGGCCGTGGACATTGCAGCAGAACTCCGCCGCCCATCCGGTCGTGCTCGCGGTCGATGATCTTACCGCGCCCGGCCTCGACCAGGTCAGCTTCACCGTGCGGGCCGGCGAGATCCTCGGGATCGGCGGCCTGCCCGATTCCGGCAAGGATCGTCTCGGCGACGTGCTGTTCGGCCTCATCCCGCGCAGCGGTAAGGTGACGATCGACGGTAAGGAGCTGCCGGCCGCCGCTCCCTCAGCCTCGATCCGTTACGGCATGGCCTATGTGCCGGCCGACCGGCGCGGCGCCGGCGCCCTCCTCACCATGAGCGTCGCCGACAATGTCGTCTCGGCCGCGCTCAAGAATTTCTCCGTCTCGGGATTTCTGCGCCGCGCCCAGATCAAGCGCGAGGCGCGCGCCCAGGTGGCCCGCCTCGATGCCCGAATCTCGCATCTCGGCCAGAAGCTCGCGACCTTGTCGGGTGGCAACCAGCAGAAGATCATTCTCGGCCGCAGCCTCGTCACCAATCCGCGTCTCCTCGTGCTGCATGAGCCGACGCGCGGCATCGATGTCGGCGCCAAGGCCGAGATCTACCAGATCCTGCGCCAGATCGCCGGCGAAGGTGTGGCCATCATCATGATATCGTCGGAAATGCCGGAGCTGGTCATGAATGCCGAACGCGTGCTGGTCATGCGCTCAGGCCGGCTCAGCGAGGAGCTGAGAGGAACCGACGTCAATGAAGAAGCCATCCTGGCCAGGGCCATGGCCTCGTGAGGAATAGGAAATGACGAAACCCAAGATCATGATCGTTGGCAGCTTCGCGGTGGGCCTCACCATGCGGGCGCCGAAGCTGCCAATATTCGGCGAAACCATGCTCGGCACCGATTTCGACATGGGACCCGGCGGCAAGGGCTCCAACCAGGCGGTCGCGACCGCGAGGCTCGGGGCGCAATCCTCACTGCGCGCCATTCTCGGCACCGACAAGCTCGCCGGCATCGCCACCGATCTCTATGCGGCGGAAGGCGTCGACACCGAATTCGTGACCTCGCAGAGTGCGCGTGCCACCGGAGTCGGCTTCATCATCCTCAATGACAAGGGCGAGAATTTCATCATCCTCGATATGGGCGCCAATGAGCTGATGGACGCCAAGTCGGTCGATATTGCAGAGGCCCGGATCGCCGAAAGCGATGTGGTGATGACCGTCCTCGAAGTGCCGACGGAAGCCGCAAACCGCGCCATGGAGCTAGGCCGCAAGCATGGCGCCCGAACCATCCTGAATCCCGCCCCGGCCCGCGCGCTGCCGCATGGGATTTTCGCTTCCGTCGATTATCTCACGCCCAATGAAAGCGAACTGCGCATCCTGCTGGGACTTCCGGCGGACGATCCGCGTTCGTCGCGCGAGCTTGCGGCGGAATTGCGCCGGCGTGGTGTGCGCAATGTCGTGGTGACGCTCGGCCGCCAGGGTGCCCTCATCCTGACGGACGATCTCGACCAGATGGTGCCGGCGGTGCCGGTCGATGTCGTCGACACCACGGGCGCCGGCGATGCCTTCAATTCCGGCTTCGCGGTGGCGCTCGCCGAAGGCCGCGACATCGTGGAGGCGGTGCGCTTCGGCGTCGTCTGCGGCGCCATCGCCTGCACCAAGCTCGGTGTGATCCCGAGCCTCGCTTATCGTGCCGAGGCCGACGCCATGTATGAAAAAGCCCGCAACAGTGTGTGGAAGGATAAGAAATGAACCGCAACCGACTGCTCAATGCCGAACTCAGCCATGCCATCGCCCTGATGGGCCATGGCGATCTGATGATCGTCTGCGATGCGGGTTTCCCGATCCCCTCCTCGGCCTGGCGCATCGATCTCGCCATCGCACCGGACCTGCCCGATCTCGAAACGGTGCTGACGCCGATCGCCGCCAATCTCATCTGCGAACGCGTCGGTTATGCCGACACGCTGGCGAAGCACAATCCGCGCCTCCTCGAAAAGGTGCAGCGCATCTTCAAGGGCGCCGATTTCGAGACCGCCAAGCATGAGACGATCCTGACCGAGATGGCGGCCAAGGCGAAGGTCATCGTGCGCACCGGCGCCTTCGATCCATGGGGCAATATCCTGCTTTATTCCGGCGTCGACGTGCCGGCCTGGTTCTCCAAGAACGGCACCGTGCCGCCCGACTACTACGCCAAGAATATGAAGTGAGATGCCGCGTATCTTCGATTTCGGCGGCCGCGAGGTGGAGCGCAGCCTGACGGTCGCCGATCTGCGCCGGCTCAAAGGCAGCGGCAAACAGGTCACGCAAGTGACCGCCGAGACGGCGGAGGAAGCCGCCGCCGCCGAGGCCGCCGGCATCGAGATGGTCGTCTGCCGCGGCAGCAATGTCGCAAGGGTCCGCGAAGGCTCGCGCCGGATCTTCGTCACCGCGGCGTTGGGCTTCGCCGAGGCGATCACCGGCGATGAGATTTTACGCGCCGGCTTCGCCGCGGTCACCTCCGGGGCGGATGCGGTCATCACCGGGCGCAGTCCCGACATGGTGCTTCTGCTCGCCAATGAACAGATTCCGGTCATGGGCCATCTTGGCTTGGTGCCGCGTAAATCGACCTGGGTCGGCGGCATGCGCGCGGTCGGCAAGACGGCGAAGGAAGCGCTGGAGCTGTGGGATCGCTTCCGCCAGCTCGAGGATGCCGGCGCCTTCGCGGCTGAATGCGAGGTCATCGCCGCCCCGGTGATGGCCGAGATCAATAAGCGCACCTCGCTGGTGACCGTGTCGCTGGGTTCAGGTCCGGCAGCGGATGTGATCTTTCTCTTCACCTCCGACATCTGCGGCGAGAGCGCCCGCCTGCCCCGCCATGCGCGGGCCTGGGGCAACCTCAGGCGCCTGCAGGACCAGATCCGGCAAGAGCGGATCGAGGCCCTCAGAGGATTTCGCGGCGCCGTCGCGTCAAGCGACTTCCCGGCCACCGGCGAAGTCGCGGCGATGCCGCCCGAGGAACTGGCCAGCTTCCTACTCAAGCTTCAAAGCGCCTCCTGACGAAATCGCGCAGAGCGGACGCAGCCGGGGTGAGCGCCGGCGCCTTCGCCCAGGCGAGCAATATGCGCTGCGCCGGCAGCCTGTCGGAAATCGGCAGCGCCACGAGCTTCCGGCCGTCATAGCTCTGATCCGCCTTGGGCCGCGTATAGGCGACCGCCACACCGAGGCCGTTCGCCACCATGCCGCGCTGCAGCTCGAAAGAAGAAGCGCGTGCCGCCACATCGACCTCGATCCCCTCAGCATTGAACAAGGCCACGATATGCTGCCAGCTCAAGGCCTGATCGGTGAGGATCAATGGGAATTTGGCGAGATCAGCCAAGGCGACTGACGAGTGGCGCGCCAGCGCATGGCCGGACGGCAGCATGGCATAGGGCTGGAGCTCGACCAGCGTCTCGCGCGCAATATCAGGGCCGAGCCCCAGATCGTAAGTCAGCGCCAGATCGATCGAACCTTTACGCAGCTGGCTCGCCAATTCGTCGAAGCCGGCATCGCGGAATTCGACGGTGATCGCCGGCATCGCCTTGCGAAACTCACCCAGGAGCCGCGGCACATAATAGGGAGCGAGATCGGTGAAGCAGCCGAGCATCGCCGCGCCCGAGATCGCCTCCTCGGCGTTGCCGAGCCGGCTCAACCCCACCGCCTGGTCGAGCACATAACGCGCCTGGCGGACGAAGCTCGCGCCGAAGGAGGTGAGCTCGACGCCCTCACCCTTGCGCCTCACGAACAGCTTGCGGCCGTAATGCGCCTCGATCTGGGCAATGGCGACCGAGATCGAAGGCTGCGAGACATTGAGCGTCTCCGCCGCCGCGGTGACGTTTCGGGCATCGGCCGCCGCCACCGCGTAGCGCAGCTGCTTCAGGGTCAAAGATAGGATTTCTTTATGTTTCATATTATCAATCATTATTTTACTTGATGTTTGCCCTCCTGCAAAGTCCTCCCGACGAGATCAGGAGAAACCGATGAGCAAATATGTGAGCGCCGAGCAGATCGCCGATTACCAGCGCGACGGGGTCGTCTGCATCAAGGGGTTGTTCAAGGACTGGGTGCCGGTCATCAGCGAAGGCATCGAGCGCAATATGCGCGAGCCCAGCCAATATGCTGCCGAGAACCTCAGGCCCGGCGAAGGCGGCCGCTTCTTCGACGATTATTGCAACTGGGAGCGCATCCCGGAATTCACCGAGCTCATCCGCAAGTCGCCCGCCGCCCAGGCCGCCGCCGAGCTGATGCAGTCGAAATCGGCGCAGATCTTCCACGACCATGTGCTGGTCAAGGAGCCGGGCACCTCTAAGCCGACGCCCTGGCACCAGGACGCTCCTTATTATTTCGTCGATGGCGAGCAGACGGTCAGCTTCTGGGTGCCGGTCGAGCCGGTGAAGGAAGCGGCCCTGCGCTGCATCGCAGGCTCGCACAAATGGCCGAAGATGGTGCTGCCGGTGCGCTGGCTGTCGGAGCAGAATTTCTATGCCGGCGAGCATGATTATATCCCGGTGCCCGATCCCGATGCCGAGCCTGGCAAATACAACGTGGTCGAATGGCAGATGGAACCGGGCGATGCGGTCGCCTTCCACTACAAGACCGTGCATGGCGCGCGCGGCAACAATTCCGATCGCCGGCGGCGCGCCTTCTCGATGCGCTGGGTGGGCGATGACGCTCGTTATGTCACCCGGCCGGGCCGCACCTCGCCACCCTATCCGGGCCATGACATGAAACACGGCCAGCGCCTGCGCGAAGACTGGTTCCCGGTCATCTGGAACCAGTAAGCCCGATTTCGCAATTTCAGTCACATACCTCCGCCCGTTCCGTGGCATAATCGGGATGGGAGGAGCGGTCCGTTGCGTGCAGCCACTTTTACCGACCACCGCCGGCGCATCGGGCGCGCCGTCAGCCATGTCGACTGGCATCTCGACGACGAGATGGACATCAGGCGGCTGGCCGATATCGCCTGTTTCTCGCCCTATCATTTCCTGCGCGTCTTCCAGGAACTGACCCGCGAGACGCCGCTGTCTATGGTGCGGCGCCTCAGGCTCGAACGCGCCCGCAGGCGGCTCGCCGCCGGCCTCTCGGTCACCGAAGCCGCCCAGGAAGCCTGTTTCGAAAGCTCGCAGGCCTTTGCACGCGCCTTCCGCGCCTTGTTCGACCGCACGCCCAGCAGCATCGAGCCGGGCGAGATCAGGCTCGATCCGGCCGACCTACCACCCGAGATCGTGACGCTGAAGGAAAGGCGCGCCATCGCGCTCGACTTTACAGGCACGCATCTCGATCTCACCGATGGCTTCGGTCATCTGCTCGGCCTGGCACGGCCGCTGATGCGGCGCCACGGCTCACATGCCGCCTCGCTCAGCACCGACTATCCCTTCCCCGAGCTCGACAAGCCCTATGGCTGCCAGATGCTGCTGCTGATGCCGGAGGCCGGCTTGCGTGAAACGAAAATGCCGGTCATCAACATCGCTGGCGGCCTGCACGTCCAGTGGCGGCGGCGCGGTTTGCTCCTCGACTCCCATGCCGGCTACCGGAAGCTTCTCGACCACACACTGCCGGCGCGCGGGCTTTACCGGACCGACGGCCCGATCATCCGTCTCTTCCACAATGATCCGGCGCTGGTGCCCCGCGGTAATCGCAAATGGTCACTCTTCATCCCGGTCGTTCCGCTCGACAGCTGAGAGTTCCATGAAACTTTATCTGCTCGCTTTTCTCGGCTCGCTTCTCCTCGGCGTCTCATCGTCGAGGGCGCAGGAACCGGTCGCGTTCAAAACCGCCGACGGCATCACCGTTTATGGTGACTACTATGCCGGAACGGATGCGACGCGGCCGGTCATCCTCGCTTTCCATCAGGCCGACTTCAACCGCCTCGAATATCGCGAGATCGCGCCGCTCCTTGTGGAACGAGGTTTCACGGTACTGGCGATCGACCAGCGCTCGGGCGGTAATTATGGCGGCGTGGACAACCGGACGGCCAAGGAAGCCAAGGGCTTCTGGGTCTATACCGACGCCATGCCCGATCTCGAGGCGGCACTCGCCTGGGCGCGCGCGAAACAACCGCAATCGAAGATCATCGCCTGGGGCTCGAGCTATTCGGCCTCGCTCGCCATCATTCTGGCGTCGAAGCATAAGGATGTATCGGGCGTGCTCGCCTTCTCGCCCGGCGAATATTTCGACGGCAAGCCGTCAGTGCGCGAGGCCGCGAAAAGCGTCATGGTGCCGGTCTTCATCACGTCCCGCGGCGACCGGGAAAAGGTCATCGCCAAGCTCATCCTCGAAGCCGTCGCTGCGCCGGACAAGACGCAATTCATCCCGCAAGGCACAGGCGTTCACGGCTCGAGCGCGCTGCTCCAGCCACAGGGCAAGGCGGAAGAATATTGGAAAGCGGTCGACGCGTTCCTGGCCAAGTTCAAGTAGTGGCCGGGCGACGCTCCATCACGAGCTTCGCCGCTGCTTCATAACCAATGCTGGTGACGAGCTCGGTGGCGAAGGCGCTGCTGCCCGCGAGATTACTCTGGCAGCGTTCTGCGTCGGAACGGATGTCGTTCACACAGGTGCGGATGAAGGTCGGCACAGCCGTACTCAGCAGCCGTATCGCCTGGTGCAAGCTGTAGACGATGACCGGCTCCATGGCGTTGAGCTGCAGTTGGCCGGCTTCCGCCGCCATGCCGATGGTCGTGTCGAGGCCATAGACATGGAAGCAGACCTGGTTCAGCGCCTCGGCCGCCACCGGATTGACCTTGCCCGGCATCAGCGACGAGCCCGGCTGCAAGGCCGGCAGGTGGATCTCGCCGAAGCCGCCATAGGGACCACTCGACAAAAGCCGCAGATCATTGGCGATCTTCGACAGCTTCGCCGCCGTCCGCTTCAGAAGGCCGGACTGGAGCATGAAGGCGCCCATGTCCCAGCTCGCTTCGAAAAGATCACTCGCCGGCACCACGGCGAGCCCGGTCACTTCACGCAAATGCTCGAGCACGCGCTCGCGATAGACGGCGCCGGCCGCCACGCCCGAGCCGATGGCGGTGCCGCCGAGATTGATCTCGAGGAACAGTTTTTCCGCCTCGGCGAGCCGACTCACATCCTCGCCGATCGTGGTGGCAAAAGCGCCGAATTCCTGGCCGAGCGTCATGCCGACCGCATCCTGGAGCTGGGTGCGGCCGAGCTTCGGGATCGCGGCGAACTCTTCCGCCTTGCTGCGCAAGGCTTCGACCAGCTCGCGCAAAGCGCCCTGCACATCGCGGCTCGCCCGCACCATCGACAGGCGCGCCGCGGTCGCATAGGCGTCGTTGGTCGATTGCGAGCGGTTGACCTCGTCATTGGGATGAACGACGCGCTCAGCCCCCACCGGACCGCCGAGCCTGAGGCTCGCCAGATTGGCGACGACCTCATTCATGTTCATATTGGTCGAGGTGCCCGCCCCACCCTGGAAGACGTCGACGACGAATTCCTCACGGTGATGACCGGCAACGATCTCGCGGCAGACTGCGATGATCGCGTCGGCTTTTTCGGGCGCCAGCGATCCCTCGTCGCGATTGGCGAGCGCCGCCGCGATCTTCACTTCCGCCAGCGCGGTCAGGAGATGCGGCAGCGTCGCGATCGACACCCCGGAGATCGGGAAATTGGCGACGGCCCGCGCCGTCTGAGCGCCATAAAGGCGCTCGCGCGGGACCATCACCAGGCCAAGCGAGTCCCGCTCGGCACGGAAGGCTTCACTCATGATCGTGTCAGACTGCTCCTTCGCGAGCGAGCTCGTCCATGACCTGGCGCACCGCGGCTTCGGCGATGCCGACGATCTCGTCGACCTCACCCTTGGTGGTGATGAGCGGCGGCGCGAAGCCCAGAATGTCGCCATGCGGCATGGCGCGGGCGATGAGGCCCCGGTCGCGCGCCGCCTTGGAGATGCGGGCGCCGACCTTCAGGCCGGCATCGAAACGCGTCTTCTTCTCGCGATCCGCCACGAATTCGATGGCGCCGAGCATGCCTTCACCGCGCACTTCGCCGACGATCGGCAATTGCGCGAAAGCCGCTTTGAGCCGCTGCTGGAAGTGGCCACCGACTTCCTTGGCCTTGCCGGGCAAGTCCTCCTTCTCGACGATGTCGAGCACCGCATTGGCGGCGGCGGCGCCGATCGGATGGCCGGAATAGGTGAAGCCATGCGAGAAGCTGCCGACGCGGTCGGCGGCCTCCTCGATCACGCTGTAAACCTTCTCACCGACAATGGCGCCCGAGAGCGGGAAATAGGCGGAGGTCAGGCCTTTGGCGATGGTGATGAGATCGGGCTCGATGCCGTAATGATGCGAGCCGAACATGGAGCCCAAGCGGCCGAAACCGGTGATGACCTCATCGGCGATCAGCAACACGTCGTGTTTCTTCAGCACTTCCTGGATCGCCGCCCAGTAACCTTCCGGCGGCGGCGTGATGCCGCCAGTGCCAAGCACCGGCTCGCCGATGAAGGCGCCGACCGTGTCGGGTCCTTCGCGCAGGATCAATTCGTCGAGCTCACGCGCACGGCGCGCCGAGAAATCACGCTCGGTCTCGCCGGGCTCGGCGCCCCAGTAATGATGCGGCACACCGGTATGGATGATGCCGGGCAGCGGCAGATCCATGTGATCGTGATAGAAGGACATGCCGGTCATCGAGCCCGACACGACGCTGCAGCCGTGATAGCCGCGCTGGCGCGAGATGATCTTCTTCTTGTTCGGCTTGCCGCGAAGGTTGTTGTAATACCAGACCAGCTTGGCCTGCGTCTCATTCGCATCCGAGCCCGACATGCCATAGAAGATTTTGCTCATCTTGCCGGGGGCCATCTTGACGAGGCGCGAAGACAAAGTCGCCAGCTCATCGGTCGTGTGGGCGGCGTAGGAATGATAATAAGCGAGACGGTAGGCCTGGCGCGAAATGGCTTCAGCCACCTCAGTGCGGCCATAGCCTATATTCACGCAATAGAGCCCGGCGAAACCGTCGATATATTCGCGTCCCGTCGCGTCCTTGATGCGGATGCCCTTGCCGGTCTCGACGATGGTCGGATCGCCGGCCTTGCCGCTGGCGAAGTCCTTGAGCTGGGTGAAGGGATGCAGGACGCTGGCCCGATCGAGCGCGCTGATTTCTTTTACATTGATGGTCATGATGTTCTCCTGATCAGGCGGCGAGATTGCCGAAGCAGACATATTTGGATTCGAGATATTCGGCGAGGCCGTGGCGCGAGCCCTCGCGGCCGAGGCCGGATTGTTTCCAGCCGCCGAAGGGTATCGGCGCGCCGGTGAATTTGGGGGTGTTGACGCCGACCATGCCATATTCGAGCCGGTCGCTGACACGCATCGCGCGCGCCACATCGCTCGTATAGACATAGGCCGCGAGGCCCATCTCGCTGGCATTGGCGCGGCGAACCACCTCGTCCTCATGATCGAAAGGCAGAATGGCGGCGACCGGGCCGAAGGTCTCCTCGCGCGCGATCAGCATGTCGTCGGTGACATCGGCGAGCACCGTCGGCGTCACGAAATTACCGCCGAGCGGGCTGTCCTGTCCGCCGGTGACGAGGCGGGCACCCGCTGACAGCGCCTGGGCGATCTGCTGGCGGCATTTCTCCGCCACTGACGGCCGCGTCATCGGGCCGATATCGACACCGGTTTCCAAACCGTGGCCGACCTTCAGGCGCGCCGTGGCTTCACCGAATGCGGTGACGAAGCGATCATAGATGCCCCGCTGCACATAGATGCGGTTGGCGGCGAGACAATCCTGGCCCGAGGTCGCGAATTTTGCGCCCATGCAGCCCGGCACCGCGAGATTGAATTGCGCATCGTCGAAGAGAAGGAAAGGCGCATGGCCGCCGAGTTCCAGTGAAGCCTTCTTCACGGTCTGCGCCGACTGCGCCAGGAGCAAACGGCCGACCTCAGTCGAGCCGGTGAAGGAGAAAGCGCGCACTTCAGTATGCTCGAGCAGACGGCGCGCCAAAGGCGCTGCCTCGCCGGTCACCACCTGGAAGACGCCTTTGGGAATTCCCGCCTCTTCGGCGAGCTTGGCCAATGCCAAAGCCGAGAGCGGCGTCTCGGGCGCGGGCTTCACCACCATCACGCAGCCTGCCGCAAGGGCGGCGCCGGCTTTGCGGGTGATCATGGCGCTCGGGAAATTCCACGGCGTGATCGCCGCTGTGACGCCGATCGGCTGCATATGGACGCTCAATCGGCTACCGGGGAGATGGCTCGGAATGGTCTCGCCATAGGAGCGTTCGCCTTCAGCGGCGAACCAGTCGAAGAAGGCGGCGGCATAAGCGATCTCGCCGAGCGATTCCTTATAAGGCTTGCCCTGCTCGGCGGTCATGAGGATGGCGAGATCCTCGTCATGGGCGCGCATCAAGGCGGCCCAGGCGTGCAGCTTCGTGCCGCGCGCCACCGGGGTCAGGTCGCGCCAGGCCGGGAAGGCGGCGGCGGCCGCTTTCACCGCCTGATCGACGGTTTCGACCGGGCAATTGGCGACATCGACTAGAGCCTCGCCCGTCGCGGGATCGATCACCGGCAGGGTTCCCTGCCCCGCCAGCCATTCGCCGGCGACAAACGCTTTCTTCTGCAGCAGATCCGCCCGTTTGAGGCGGCTCAAGGCAGTGGCGGCAAGGCCCTTCATGTGTCGATTTCTCCCCAAAAATCCGTTGTTTTGGCGTGGCTCAAACTAAACGTCTCAACTCGGTGATTGACTGCGTTTGGAACACCGCTAGTTTTGCAAACGTGCAAAATTCGATCTGGCTACGCAGGAAAAGTGCATGACTGAGCTCGACCGCATCGATATGGCCATTCTCGAGGCCGTGCAGGCCAATAACCGCATCACCTCCGAGGAGCTGGGCGAGCGCGTCGGGCTTTCGCCCACCGCCTGCCAGCGCCGGCTCAAGCGCCTGCGCAGCGAGGGCGTCATCGAGGCGGATGTCTCGGTCGTCTCGCCCAAGGCGGTCGGGCGGCCGATCTCCATGCTGGTGCTGGTGTCGCTCGAACGCGAGCGGGTCGATATCGTCGACCGCTTCAAGGCCTCGATCCGCGCCACCGCGGAGGTGATGATCGGCTTCTATGTCACGGGCGATGCCGATTTCGTACTGCTCATCACCGCCAAGAGCATGGAAGACTATGAGCAATTCACCCGCCGCTTCTTCTACGAGAATCATGACATCAAAGGCTTCAAGACGCTGGTGGTCATGGACCGCGTGAAAGCGAGCTTCGCCCTGCCGATCGAAGCTTAGATCAGGCGCAGCTCGACCGTGCCCAGCGGCCCAAAGGACGCCACCGCGTGCTGGCCGGCTTTCATCGGCTGCATCAGGGTCGCGGTACCGGTGTTGTAGACGTCGCCGGCTTTCAGCCCATTGCCGCGCTTGCGCCGCTCATTGGCGAGCCACAGGAGCGCATTGAGCGGATTGCCGAGCACATTGGCGCCATAGCCTTTCTGCACCGGATCGCCGTCGACGGAGAGCTCGACCGCCACGCTTGCCAGATCATGGTCGCGCCAATCGGTATTCCCCTCGCCCAGTACCAAAGCGCCATCGACGCCATTGTCGGCGATGATGGTGAAAGGCGGTTGCTGCCGCCAATTCTTGAGCGTGCCGGCGACCACCTCGATCGAAGGATGCAGCGTGGCAATGGCGGTCTCTATATCGCCGAGGTCATAGGGCTGAGGCCGCGCCGGCAAATCCCGCGCCAGAATGAAAGAGAACTCGCATTCGAGCACGATCGGGGCGAAATCCTTGCTGTCGAGCACTGCGGGCGTGCGATAGATGAGATGACGGAAGAGCGGCGCGCAATAAGGCTCGGCCAGGCCGAGCTGCTCCTGGATCGCACGATTGGTGCAGCCGCAGAACCAGCCGCCAACCGCCCAGCCAAGCTTCTCGGCGAGCTTCGCCTGAATGGCATAGGCCTCGGCGATATTGGCCGGCGCCAGGTCCGACGGCAGGCCATCGACAATGCCACGTTCGATACGCGCTTTGGCGAAGAGAGACGCGGCCTTATCGATCGCCGCCGGGCTCAAGCTCGTCATCATCAACTCTCCTGAAAGGCGCGCGGCGCCGCGACGCCGAGCTTCTCGGCAAAGGGTTTCACATTGCGCCAGGTGGCGGAGAGAATCTCGATGCCGGCTTGCTGACGCTCCACGCGCTCGGCCGTGGCCCGCTCGCCCGGAATACGGATCGCGTCCGAGCCCGGCGCCTTGCGCGAGGTCTTGATGAGATCGAGATACCAGCCGGTCCGTTCGGCGAAGGTTTCCGCATCGCTGAAGGACGCGGGATCTATCGCCATCAGAAGATGACCCTGGGTCTTCGTCTCACCCGATGCGCCCTGCCAGCCGGCAAGCTCGGGGCCGATGCCGCTGTCGGTCAAGGGACCACAGAGAAGCCCGACGCACAGAGCGAGGCCAAAGCCCTTATGGCCGGCGAGCGGGCTGATGGCGCCCTTGCGCACCAAGGCCGCTTCCGTCGTCGGCAGGCCATCCGGCCCGATGCCGGATCCCTCCGGCAAAGGCGTTCCGTCATAGGCGGCCTGGCGCACGCGCGAGCTTGCCAGCGCGCTGGTCGCCATATCGAAGACGAAGGGCTCGGCGCCGGAACGTGGAAAGGCAAAAGCCAGCGGATTGGTGCTCAGCAATTTATCCATGCCGCCCGGCGGGTGGACGAGCGGCGGACCGGAGGTGACAACGATGCCGACCTTGCCCGCTTTGGCGATGCGCTCGGCATAGAAGGCCAGCATGAAGATGTCAGTGGAGTTACGGATCGCCACCGTGGAGGTGCCGGCCGTGCCGGCGATCTCGATGGCGAGATCGGCGCCCTTGATGGCGGCGGCCTGCCCCGGTCCTCCGCCGCCGTCGATGAGCGCCGTCGCCTGCGTCCTTCGCGTGAGCCGCGGCTCGGCCTTGCCGTCGATCAGGCCGCGCTCGAGGCTCGCCAGCGTGTAAGGCAGATAGTCGAAGCCCTGGATGCCGACGCCGCGCAATTCGGCATCGATATGGACATCGGCCGCCGCCCTGGCATTCGGTTCCGACATGCCGGCCGCCACCATCAGCCGGATCATGAAGTCGTGCAGCGCAGGCGCCGCTATGAGGATCTTTGGTTCAGGCACTTTTCTTCACCCCGTGAGTCTCGCCATGCCGGAGCGGCTTTCGATGATCCGCAGAAGCAGGACGGCGATGCCGCTCAATAGCAGATAGAGGATGGCGGCGATGGTCAGCGGTTCGAGATACCGATAGCTGTCATTGCCGATATTGCGGCTCATGCTCATCAGCTCCGGCACCGCGATGATCGACAGCAGCGCCGAATCCTTGAACATCAGGATGATGTAATTGCCGATCGCCGGAATCATCGGCGGGATGGCTTGCGGCAGGATGATTTTGAGCCAGGTCTGCCCCTGCTGATAATTGAGAGCCCGCGCTGCTTCCCATTGGCCGCGCGGCACGCCGTCAATGCCGGCGCGATAGACTTCCGACAGATAGGCGCCGGTATGGAGGCCGAGCGCGATGACGCCGCAGAGCAAAGGCGGCAGGACGATGCCCGCCTGAGGCAGCACGAAGTAGATGAAGTAGAGCTGCACCAGAAGCGGCGTGCGGCGGATGAACTCGGCAAAGCCGCGTGAGGAGCGGCGCACCGCCGTGACGTCCGAGCGGTTGGCGAGCGCGATCACCAGGCCGACGGCGAGCGCCAGCAGCGAGCCGAAGAAGGTGGCGATGACGGTGGTGCCGAGGCCGCGCAGGATGTCGGGAATGATGCGCAGCGCGAAGTCCCAATCCCAGATCATGCCGCCCTCGGTCCCGTTTCGAGGCCGCGCGAGGCGCGCCGCTCGATCCGGCCGATCGCCCAGGCGATCGCCGATGACATGAGGAAATAACCGACCAGGATCGTCGCCAGCGCGATGAAGGTGCTGCCGGTCTGCTGGCGCACCGCCATGGCGTTATAGGTCAGGTCGGACATGGTGATGAGCGAGGTCAAGGGTGTGAGCTTCAGAAGATCGATGAACAGATTGCCGGCGGGCGGCAACATTGCGACCAGTGCCTGCGGGAAGACCACGTGGCGGAAGCGCTGGAGCTTGGTGAAGTTCAAAGCGACGGACGCCTCGGTCTGGCCGCGCGGTACGCCGGCAATGGCGCCGCGCACCACTTCCGATCCGTAGCTGCCGACATTGGCGCCGAGCACCAGCACGGAGGCGACGAAGGGCGTCAGGCTGATACCGATGAAGGGCAAAGCGAAAAAGGCCCAGAACAGCTGGACGTAACAGGAGGTGCCGCGGAACAGCTCGACGAACAGCGTCGGCCCGAGACGTATCCAGAAGAATTTGGACGTGCGGGCAACACCCGTGAGAAGCGCCACGATCACCGCCACGACGGAGGCGACGACGGTGATCTTCACGGTCACCCAGGTACCGTCGAGGATCATCCAGGCGTAGTCGGAGAACTGGCTCATGATCCAATCCCGAAAGGAGGAGTGGCGGCGACACGGCTCACACCGGGCCGCCCGCCCTCAGATCAATTGGCGCCTTGGCACAGCTCGTCGCGCGTGTGCTTGGTAGCGAGCTCGACATTGAAGCCATAGGGCTCGACGATCTTGGCGAATTCGCCGCTCGCCTTGATCTCGGCCAGCGCCACGTCATAAGCGTCGCGCAGCTCCTTCTCCTCATAGTTGAAGGCGGTCGCGGCACAGCTCACCGGCTCGCCGGCAATCGGGGCCACCACTTCGAGATTGGTGTCGCCGACCTTCTTGATCGTGTCGGCCAGAGTGAGGTCAGGCCAGGCGACGACATCGACACGGCCCGCCTGCAGCATGGCGATGGCGTTGAAGGCGTCGGTGGCGACGATGAGACGGTCGCGCGGCACGCCGACCTCGATCGCCCGCTTCTCTTCGGCGCAACCGCCGCAGACCGCGATCTTGACGTCGGTCTTGACCAGGTCCTCATAGGTGTTGAGCGCGGACGGATTGCCCTTCTTCACCGCGAAACCTTCCGCCGTGCAGAGATCGGGCTGCGAGAAACGCACCGCGGTGCAGCGTTGTGGCCGGATGATGAGGCCGGTCGAGACGATATCGAAGCGCCGCGCCTGGAGCCCCGGGATCAAGGCGGCCCAGTCGACGACGTCGGCCGTCACCTTGTTCACCTTGAGCTTGGCGAAGACGGCGCGCGCCACATCGACGGCGGCGCCGGTCGGCTCGCCCGAGGCCGAGAACATCGTATAGGGCGGCTCCTGCGCCAGGCCGATCTTCACCGTGCCGTCCTGCTGCAGTTTCTCGAGCGCCGTCTGGGCATGAGCGGCTCCCGCCCACAGCGTTGCCGCGGCCATGGCCGCAATCATAAATCTCTTCATGTCAGTCTCCTCCTTTGTTGTTTCTTCAGTCGATGCGATGGCCGGCGGCGATGATCTTCTTGAGGAACAGCCGCGTGCGTTCCTCTTTCGGATCGGAAAAGATCTGGTCGGGAGGCCCCTCCTCGACGATGGCGCCGCCATCCAGGAATAGAATTCGATCCGAAATCTCACGTGCGAAGCTCATCTCATGGGTGACGAGCAGCATGGTGGTCTTGCCCTCGATGGCGATGTCGCGCAGGACGGCCAGGACCTCTTCGACCAGCTCCGGGTCGAGCGCCGAGGTCGGCTCGTCGAACAGCATGATGGCTGGCTGCATGGCGAGAGCGCGGGCGATGGCGACGCGCTGCTTCTGGCCGCCCGACAACTGCGCCGGGTAGCTCGCTCCCTTTTGAGCGAGACCGACGAGACGCAGCAGATCCTGGGCGCGCTGCTCGGCCTCGCCGCGCGTAACGCCGAGGACGATCTGCGGCGGACGCGCGACATTCTCCTGCACCGTCATATGGGGAAAGAGATTGAAGTGCTGGAATACCATGCCGATATGGCGGCGCATCGCATGGAGATGCGGCTCCGAGGCCGGCGCCAGACCGTCGCCTTTCGGCATGTGCCACAGGGGCTCGCCCTTCACCCAGACGGTGCCCGCCTGGATGGTCTCGAGCGTCATGAGGATGCGCAGCACGGTGGTCTTGCCCGACCCGCTCGGCCCGATCAGCGCGATCTTCTCGCCCTGCGGCACGCTCAGGCTCAGCTCCTTCAGAACGGCCAGGGCGCCGTAAAGCTTCGACACGCCGCGAAACTCGACGGCCAATTGCCGGTCAGACATCCACGTCACCTCCCATTGCGGCGGCGACGTTCCCACGGATGCTAAGCTTGAAAAAATCCGGAATACTCAATTCTCATATTTCGATTTATCAAAATGAGAACCGGAATCAGCCACTGGCGGTCGGAACCTCCGCCACATGGGCGTCGATAAGGGAGATGAAGGTCGAGACGGCCACCGGCGCCTTGGCGGCGGCCGCCGTGATCAGCATATGGGGCGAGTCATAGCCGAACTCGTCGGAATAGACGCGTTTGAGGAGGCCGCGCGCAACCCAGTCCTGCGCGTAATGATCGGGCAGCAACCCCAGATAGCCGCCGGTCAGGAGCAGGACGAGCATCGCTTCCATGGAAGAGACGGTGGCAGGCGTGCGCGCCCGGGCGAAGCGGCTCAAATCGAACTGCTCGTTATAGGCACGCACCACGAAGTCGTAATCGACGATCTCGGCGCGCGAGATCGGCGTCGCACCCGCCGCGAAGAGCGGATGGCCCTGCCCGCAATAAAGCTCATGGCGCTCGCGGAAGACCGGGCGGAAGGCGAGCCCGTTGATAGGGCGCAGATAGGGTACGATCGCCGCATGGAGATGGCCCGCCAATACGGCGCGTTCGAGCTCCATGCGGGGCGCCACGGTGAGCTCGATCTGCACGTCATTGTCCATCTCGTTGAAGCGGCGGATGACGGCGGTGAGCGGGAAGTTGGGGTGCGTCGAGAGGCAATCGACCATGCCGAGCAGCAACTTGCCGGCGAGGCGCTTGCGCAGGCCCGCCATACGGCCGGTGAAATCATCGAGCGTGGTGAGAACGCGCTTGATCTCCTCATAAGCGAGCCGGCCGCGCTCGGTGAGGCGGAAACCATGACGGCCGCGGTCGCAGAGCCGGAAGCCGATGCGCTCCTCGAGATCCGACATATGCAGGCTGATCGTGGACGAGCCGATATTGAGCGTCGTCTGCGCGCCGCTGTAGCCGCCTGCTTCCGCCACCGCGACGAAGACGCGGAGCAACCTGAGATCGATATCCATCACGCGGCGCATGCGAGCCTCCTCGTTTTCTTGCTTTGATAAATCAATAAGTCAGATTGAGGAAGATCGAATTTTTCTCGAAATGGTGCTCACCTACTCTCCCGCCGCCCCGGCCAGCGACTGGACCAGAGGGCCAGAGGAACATCGAGGAGGTAAGGATGGCCTTAGAAAAAGATCACGAAATTCTGGACGTTGCGAAGCATACGACGCACGTCACATTCCAAAAGTCGACGCGCAAGACCGCATCGGGCGAAGAACTGCCGATGCTGCTGCATGACCGATTGGCCT
Source organism: Rhizobiales bacterium Y(2018) (assembly GCA_005502925.1). Taxonomy (GTDB): domain Bacteria; phylum Pseudomonadota; class Alphaproteobacteria; order Rhizobiales; family Aestuariivirgaceae; genus Taklimakanibacter. The sequence goes on from SCPD01000016.1 coordinate 116,442, forward strand.
TCTCGCCGGAAGAATATGTCCGCCGCTACGACGTCATCCAGACGGCGATGGCCAAGGAAGGCCTCGACGCCGTGCTCATCCGCGGCCCCGAGAACATCACCTATTTCAGCGGCTATGAGACGCCCGGCTATTACCGCTATCACTGCATCGTCGTGCCCCGCACCGGCGAGCCGGTCTTCCTGGTGCGCGACTTCGAGTGGATCAATTCGCCGGAATTCGCCTGGTCCACCCAACTCGCCAAGGTCTATGACTGGAACCACCCGCCGAGCGTCACCGTCAACGTGCTGCGCCAACTCGGCCTCGGCTCGGGCAAGCGCATCGGCGTCGAGAAGCAGTCCTTCTTCTACACGGTCGACGAGCACGAGACGTTCACACGCGAGCTTTCAGGCAATACATTCGTCGATGCGACACCGATCCTGTGGAATGCCCGCATGATCAAGTCGGCCGAGGAAGTGGCCGTGATGCGCCGCTCGGCGGCGATCGTCGACAAGGCGATGCTGGCGGGCTACGCGGCCTCGCGGCCGGGCGCCAGCGGCGATCACATCAACGCCGTCGTCAACGAGACGATCTTCGAGGCGGGCGGTGAATATATGGGCCTGCCACCCTTCGTGCTGGCGGGCGACCGCAGCTGCCTGCCGCATCAGACCGGTGGCGCCAATGTGCTGGCCAAGGACGATCTCATGTATTTCGAGATCTCGGCGTCGCAGCGGCGTTATGCGGCCGCTCTCATGCGCACCATCTTCGTCGGCAAACCCAAGGACGAATGGCGCCGCGCGGCGGAGGCCTGTATCGGCGCGGTCGAGGCGGCACTCGCCTTCATCAAGCCGGGTGTCACCTCGCATGACGCCGACACGGCGGCACGCGCCGTCACCACCAAAGCGGGCTTCGGCGAGTATCATCGCAACCGCCTCGGCTACAGCATCGGCCTCAACTATGCGCCGGATTGGGGTGAGGGCGAGATCATCTCGCTGCAGCAAAACGAGCCGCGCGTGCTGCAGGAAGGCATGACCTTCCACATGCCGCCGCTCTGCCTCAAATACCGCGAATACGGCATCGGCTTCTCGGAAACCATCGTCATCACCAAGAATGGCTGCGAGCGGCTCTCGAAATTGCCGCGCGACATCGTCATCAACAACTGAGGCGGACGACCGTGCGCTCGTGGCATATCAATGGCGAGCGCCTGCTCGACGATCTCAACCACCTCTCGTCCTTCGGCGCGCTGCCGAAGGGCGGCATCGACAGGCCGGCTTTCTCGCCGGCCTGTTCGGAGGCCTCGCGCTGGCTCGCCGAGCGGATGCGCGAAGCGGGCCTCGGCGCCCGCATCGACGCCGCCGGCAATGTCATCGGCAGGCTCGGCCCCGATGACGGCAGCGCCATTCTCATCGGCTCACACATCGACACCGTGCCGGGCGGCGGCCCGCTCGACGGCAGCCTCGGCGTCATCGCCGGGCTCGAATGCCTGCGCAGCCTCGCCGAATCGGGCGCCAATCTCGACCGCGCCGTCGAGGTCATCGCCTTTTCGGATGAGGAAGGCGCCTATCTCAGCATGCTCGGCTCGCGCGCCATGACCGGTACGCTGACCGAGACCGAACTCAACGCCGCGCATGGCCGCAAGGGCGACCGGCTCGCCGATGCGATGGCCGCGGCCGGCTTCGACATCAGGAAGCTCCATCAGGCCGAGCGCACGCGGCAGTCGATGAGCAATTATCTCGAGCTCCATATCGAACAGGGCCCGGTGCTCGAATCACGCGGGCTCGATGTCGGCATCGTCGATTCGATCATCGGCATCGATGTCTCCGAATATGTCCTGCACGGTCAGGCGCGCCATGCCGGCACCACGCCGATGGGCGAGCGCCGCGACGCGGGGCGCGCCGCCGCCGAAGCAATCGTGCATGCCTTCGACGATCTCGATCTCAGGGCCGTACCGGAAGCCCGCATCACCTTCGGCGACATCGAGATCAAGCCGGGCGCCAGCAATGTCGTCCCCGGCCAGGCAAGGATTCTCAGCGAAATCCGCGCCATCAGGATCCAGGACATGCGGCAGATCCGCAATGGCGTCGACAGCGCCTTCGACAGCGCCGCCGCCCGCCATACGGTGAGGCTCGAAAAGCGCTATTTGAGCGGCGACGTGCCGAGCGTCATGGCGCCCGACATGATCGATCTCATCGGCCAGATCTGCATCGATCTCGACCACAAATTCATGGTCATGCCGTCGGGCGCCAGCCACGACGCCTCGAATTTCGCGTCCCTGGTGCCGTCCGGCATGATCTTCGTGGCGAGCCGCGGCGGCGTCAGCCATCACCCGGATGAATATAGTGAGCCCAAGTCGCTGGTCACCGGAACCAATGTTCTGTTCGAGACGGCGCGGCGGCTGCTGGCGCGTTCGAATGGAGGCAGCCTATGACGGACCATGCCTGGCCCCTCTACCCCGCCGCCTATGACGACGGCATCGGCGCCGCTTTGTCGATCGGCGTGATCGCGCTCGCCGAGGACCGGGCCGGCGTGTGGGATTTCGATCAGTTCCTGAAGGACGTTCCGGATGTCGGCGTCTTCTCGACAAGGGTGCCCATGTCGGCCGATGTGACACCGCAATCGCTCGCCGCGATGGATGATCATCTGGATTTCGCCGCGAGGAACCTGCTCCCCGGCTCGCCACTCGATGCGATCGCCTTCAGCTGCACGTCGGGCACGGTTGCCATCGGGCTCGACAGAGTGCATGCGACCATTGCCACCGCGCGCCCGGGAATTCCGGTCAGCACGCCGATCGAGGCGGGCCTTGCGGCCTTGCGCAAGCTCGGCACCAGCAGGATCGCGCTCCTCACGCCCTACCGGCCCGCCACGGCCGACCTCGTGGCGAATTTCTTTGTGGCGAATGGGCTCTCGATCGAGGCGCGCCTGACGCTCGCACTCACCGGCGATCTCGACATGAACCGCGTCTCGGCCGATTGCCTCATCAATGCGGCGCGCGCCCTAATGGCGCAGGCGCCCGACAGCGAGGCGCTGTTCATCTCCTGCACCGGCTTGCGCACATCGCCGCTGATCCAACGGCTTGAGGACGAAATCAGGATTCCGGTCGTCACCAGCAACCAGGCGCTCGCCTGGCATTGCCTGCGCATTGCCGGGAACACACAGAAAATCACCGGCCATGGCAGGTTGCTATCTGAACGTTGAGGGAGGATCGCCTTTGGATATCGTGAAGCTCGGATTTCTCTATCCGCTCGGCGGTGCCGAATATGAATATTACCATTTCCAGGAACGTCTCGATCATCGCGTCCGCACCTATCTGACAGGCGTGCGGATATTCGGCGAGGGAAGCGATCACGATCCGGAGCATCTCAAACGCACCGGCGCCCTCGACAATCTCACTCGGGCCGCGATCGGGCTCAAGCCGCTCTCACCCGATGCCGCCCTGTGGGCGTGCACCAGCGGCAGCTTCATCGACGGGCGCGCCCATGCCGAACATCAGGCGGCAGCGATAGCGGCAACGCTGGGATGCCCGGCGAGCAGCACCTCGCTGGCTTTCGTCCACGCCGCCCGGCATCTCGGGCTGCAACGGCTCGCCGTGCTCGCGACCTATCCCGAGCCCGCGGCGCATGCCTTTGCCAATTTTCTTAGCGAGTTTGGTTTCGAGATTGGGTCAATCGCCTGGCTCGATGCGCCGGCCGGACCCGATGCCGCGGCATTCAGCATAGAGAAGGTGATGGGCGCACTCGGGGACATGGATCTATCCAGCACCGATGGCGTGCTGATCCCGGATACCGCCATGCCGGGCTTCGAGCTGGTCAGGCGTGCCGAGGCGGCCTTCGGTCTCCCAGTGCTAGCAGCCAACCAAGTATCGATCTGGGAAGGTCTTCGCCTAGCCGAAGCCTCGATGACACTTGCCGATCACGGCCGGCTGTTCATCTAAACCAAAGGCACCGTCACGAGCCCCTCACCCTGAGGTGCGAGCGCAGCGAGCCTCGAAGGTATGCTTCAGCTTCTCGGCTTTATCCTGACGGATGCTTCGAGGGCCGCTTCGCGGCCACCTCAGCATGAGGGGTGTTGGGGAGTCAGAAATCCGTCTTCTCGCCGCCTTCCTTCTCGCGCCTGGCGACGAAGAGGTCGATCTCCTCGGCAATCGCCGGATCGAGCGGCGGTTCCTGATATTCGACGAGCGCGCGCTTCCACACTTCATTCGCTTTCTGCCAGGCCTGCGGGCTGCCCGAGGCTTCCCACTGGGCGAAATTGCGCCAGTCGGAAATGATCGGCGCGTAAAAGGCCGACAGATAACGCCGCTGCGTGTGCTCGGCGCCGAAGAAATGTCCACCGGGCCCTACTTCGCGCATGGCGTCGAGGCCCAGCGCGTCCTCGGAGAAATCGAGGGGCTTCAGGAACTCCATCACCATCTGCAGGAGATCGGCATCGAGCGCGAATTTTTCGTAGGACGCGACGAGGCCGCCCTCCAGCCAGCCGGCCGCATGCTGGATAAGATTGCCGCCGCCCATGATGGCGCCCCATAGCGAGAAGACGCTTTCATAGGCCGCCTGCGCATCGACCATATTGGCGGCATTGGTATTCGAGGTGCGATAAGGCAGCTTGTAGCGGCGCGCCATTTGCCCGCCCATGATGCAGGCCTTCATATATTCGGGCGTGCCGAAAGCCGGCGCGCCGGACTTCATGTCAACGTTCGAAGTAAAACCTCCATAGACGAAGGGCGCCCCGGGATTGGCGAGCTGCGAGAGAGTGAGCCCCGCCAGCGCTTCGGCATTCTGCTCGACGATGGCACCGGCGATCGTTACCGGCGCCATGGCGCCTGCCAAGGTGAAAGGCGTGCAGACCACGACCTGGTTGTGGCGCGCCATCTCGATGATGCCCATGCCCATCGGATCGTCGAGCTTGAGCGGAGAATTGGTGTTGATGACGGTGTAGCAGGACGGCTCTTTCAGGAACTGTTCCGGCGTCAGGCCCCGCGCCATGCGGGCAATCTCCATACCGTCAAAGAGACGGGCGCGCCCGGTCGAGATCGTATAGAGGATCTTGTCGGAAAGCCTGACCTTGTTGCGCATGATATGGAGATGGCGCACCGAGGCATGCACATCGAGCGCGTCGACCGAACCGCCACCCGCTGTATGGATGCAATTGAAGAACTGCGACAGACGGATGAAATTGGCATTGTCCTCGAGCGTGCCGGGCCGCCTGCCCCGGTCGGTGTCAGAGCAGTTGGGCGGACCGCCCACTGGCGCGAAAGCGATCCATTTGCCGCCGATCTGAATATTGTGCGCCGGGTTGCGGGCATGGAAAGTGAATTCGGCGGGTGGCGTTTTCAGCGCCTCCTCGACGATGTCGCGGCCGATGCGGACGCGGTCGCCGTCGACCTTGGCGCCGGCTTTGGCATAGATCGAGATGGCCTCCTTGTTGAGGACATCCATACCTATCTCTTCGAGGACGTCGAGGGCGCGCTGATGGATGGTCTCGATCTGGTCGTCGGAGATGATGCGCGAGGGTTCCAGCGTCAATTGCGGCTGGGCGAAGGGAAGCTGAGCAATCTTCTGGTTCTTGGCATCAGGCCTGCGGCCGCGGCCGCGTGAATGATGCCGGGCTTCATTGTCGATGAGCGTCATGGCAACTCCCAATAGGCTTTGGCGATCCGGGCAGCGACGGCTGCATTGTTCTTGACGAGCTCGATATTGGCGGCAAGCGAGCGGCCGGCGGTGGCGCGGGCGAGCCTGGACAGCAGGAAAGGTGTCACCGCCCTGCCCTCGATCTTCTGGTCGCGCGCCTCGGCGACCGCTTTTTCGATGAGCGGCGTGATCTCGGCCGCCGGGATCTCAAATTCTGCCGGGATCGGATTGGCGACGACGACGCCACCGGCAAGTCCCAAGCCCCATTTGGCCTTCATCAGCTTGGCCATGTCTTCCGGCCGATCGACGCGCATCGGGCATTTGAGGCCGCTGTGGCGCGAATAGAAAGCCGGGAAGTCATCGGTGCCGTAGCCCACCACCGGCACGCCCAGGGTCTCGAGCTTCTCGATCGTCAATGCGAGATCGAGAATGGCCTTGGCGCCGGCGGTGACGACGGCGACATTGCTCAGCGCCATCTCGCCCAGATCGGCCGAGATGTCGAAGGTCTCTGATGCGCCGCGATGCACGCCGCCGATGCCGCCGGTGGCGAAAATGTGGATGCCAGCCAGGGCCGCGATGCGCATCGTCGAGGCGACCGTCGTCGCCCCGTCGCGCTCAAGCGCGACCGCATGCGGCAGATCCCTTGTCGAGAGCTTGGCAATGGACGGGCCATTACGCGCCAGCGTCTCGATCTCCGTCTCCGAAAGTCCGACTTTCAGCTTGCCTGCCCTCACCGCGATCGTCGCCGGCACCGCGCCTTCGTCGCGAATGATCTTCTCCACCGCGAAGGCCGTCTCGGCATTCTGCGGGAAGGCCATGCCGTGGGCGATGATGGTCGATTCGAGCGCCACCACGGGGCGCTTTTCCTGAATCGCCTCAACGACTTCCGGAGCAACATTGAGAAACTGATTCATCCGGCGGCGACCTTCCTGCCGCGGGTTGCGGGACGTGACGCCGCCGCCTGGCGTTTCAGATGGGTATGGCCCCAGGTGGCGAGCGTGCGGATGACGTTCTTCAGGCTTTCGCCATGCTCGCTCAACGCATATTCGACGCGCGGCGGCACTTCCGGGAAGATGGTGCGGGTGATGATCCCGTGCCTCTCGAGGTCGCGCAGTTGAGTGGTGAGCATATGCTGGCTCACACCCCTGATGGCCCGGCGCAATTCGTTGAAGCGGCATTCCCGGCGCATCAGCTGCCAGAGAATGAGAATCTTCCACTTGCCGCTGAGCACCGCGAGCGTCGCCTCGATCTCGGGCGGCGGCTCGGTCAGCTTCGCATGTTCCTTGCAAAGTTCCTCAGTCATTTTTTCCATACTATACAAGAAAATCCATCCTACTTGAAAGATAGCTCCAACCGCCCAATTGTCCACCGCTCAATCGATAGAGACAAAGTTGGAGAAGACCCTCATGTCCAAGGCCAGGATCGCCGTCATCATCGGCTCGACGCGGGAAACCCGCTTCGCTACGAAACCGGCGGAATGGATCTACACCGTCGCCCAGCAGCATCCCGACCTCGAGGTCGAGCTGGTCGACCTCAAGGATTTCGACCTGCCCTTCTTCAACGAAGCGGCGTCCAATCTGTGGATGCCCAGCAAGGATCCCAAGGCGGTCGCCTGGCAGGAGAAGATCGGCGGTTTCGACGGCTTCATCTTTGTCGTCGCGGAATATAACCGCTCGGTCACCGGCGCGCTCAAGAACGCCCTCGACCAGGCCTATAAGGAATGGGGACGCAAGCCCGCCGCCTATGTCGGCTATGGCAGCGTCGGCGGGGCGCGTGCCGTCGAGCATCTGCGCCTCATCAATGTCGAATTGCAGATGGTGCCAACCCGGTCCGGTGTGCATATCGGCGGCTCCGACTTCTACAAAATCCACCCCATGGCCGGCAATCAACCGATCTCGGCCATCGAGGAAGCGATCGGCCCCTCCGCCAAAACGATGCTCGACGAGCTCGCTTGGTGGGCGAAAGCCACGAAAACCGCACGCGCTGCGGCGCAACTAGCCGCCGCGTAACTAAAAGTCCGTCGGGGCGCCGCCTTCACGCTTGCGGCGCTCCACGAACTCATCGAGCTCGGCGCGGATCGCCTGATCCATGGCGGGCTCCTTGTAGTCGGCGAGCGCCTGCTTATAGACCTGGTTGGCCTTCTGCCAGGCTTCCGGCTTGCCGGCGGCGAGCCATTGCTGATTGTTGCGCCAGTCGGAAATCATCGGCGCATAGAAGGCGGTCTCGTAGCGCGCCAGCGTATGGGCGGCGCCGAAGAAATGGCCGCCCGGCCCCACTTCGCGCATGGCCTCGATGCCGAGCGCATCAGTATCGGTCGCCAAAGGCTGGAGGAATTCCATCACCATCTGGATCAGGTCGCAATCGAGCACGAACTTCTCGAAGCTGGCGACGAGCCCGCCTTCGAGCCAGCCGGCGCCATGCATGATGAGATTGCCGCCGCCCATGGTAACGCCCCACAGCGAGAAGACGCTTTCATAAGCGGCCTGGGCGTCGACCGCATTGGCGGCGCAGGTATTCGAGGTGCGGTACGGCACTTTGTAGCGGCGCGCCATCTGGCCGCCGACGATGCAGGCCTTCATGTATTCGGGCGTGCCGAAGGCTGGCGCCCCCGACTTCATATCGACATTCGAGGTGAAGCCGCCATAGATGAAAGGTGAGCCCTTGCGCACCAGCTGGGTGAAGGCCATGCCGGCCAGCGCCTCGGCATTCTGTTCGACGATGGCGCCCGCGACCGTGACCGGCGCCATGGCGCCCGCCAGCGTGAAGGGCGTCACGCAGACGATCTGGTTCAAGGCCGACATTTCCATGATGCCGCGCAGCATCGGCGCGTCGAGCTTCAGGGGCGAGTTGGTGTTGATGATGGTAAAGAGCGACGGCTCACGCGTGAGCTGCTCAGGCGTAATGCCGCGGGCGATGCGGGCGATCTCGATGCCGTCGCGGATGCGCTCCTCGCCCAGCGAATAAGCGTGGAAGGGCTTGTCGGTCAGCACCGCCATGTCGCGCAAGGCTTCGAGATGGCGGATCGAGGCATGCAGGTCGATCGGCTCGACCGGGTAGCCCGAGATGAAGCCGATACAGTTGAAATACTGCGCGAGCTTCAGGAAGTTCTTGTAATCGGCATGGTTGCCGGAACGCCGGCCATTGTCGATATCGGCGCTGTTGGGTGGACTGCCGACGGTGCCGAAGGTCATCATCGGCCCGCCGACCTTGAAGCTGTTCGCCGGATTGCGGGCATGGAAGGTGAAATCCTGGGGTGCCGAGGCGATCAATTCCTCGACCATGGCGCGGTCGAAGCGCACCCGCTCGCCCTCGATCCTGGCGCCGGCCTTTTGCAGCAGGTCGCGGGCCTCGGGCAGCATGAAATCCATGCCGATCTCTTCGAGAACGGTGAGGGAAGCCTGGTGGATGGACTCGACCTCGTCGGCGGAGATGATCTCCATCGCCGGGAAAAGCCGCTTCACCTTGCGGCGCGGCAATTGCGCGATGCCACGCGCCTGCGGGGCCGCATCCCCGCCGCGGCGGCCTTCGCGGCGGCGGCGGTGATGGCCGGTGGTTTCGATCGATGTCTCGGATGTCGGTTGTTCGGTCATGGGTCTACCGGTAAGCGGCGAGGTTGGGATCGGCAGCGACCTGCTTCAGCAGCCAGTCCTCGAAACGTTTGATCTTGGGCTTGAGCTTATCCTCGGGCTTGCAGGCGAACTGCCAGCGATGGCGGTGCGGCACGAGGAGCGGGAAAGGCTGGACGAGCCTGCCCATGCGGATCTCATCGGTGGCGAAAGGACCGATGGTCATGGCGAGGCCGCGCCCGTCGATGGCCGCCTCCTGCGCCAATATATAACTGTCGAAAGCGAGGCGGTCGGAGAGTTCGATATTTTTCACCCCTGCCCCTTCGAGCCACAGCCGCCAGTCCTCCTCGGCGGTGTAGACATAAAGCAGCTTGTGCTTTTTGAGGTCGGATGGGCTTTTCAGCGCATTCGGGCCTTTCAGCAGATCGGGCGAGCAGACCGGCGTCAGCAGCGAACGAAAAAGCGGCCGATAATTGTGGCTGGGTGACTTGTTGCGCGCCAGCACGATGCCGCAGTCGACATTGCTCTCGTCGAACTCCCAGTCGAAATAAGCGGTCGAGAGCCTGACCTTCATATCGGGATAACGGCGCTCGAAATCGTGAAGCCGCGGGATCAGCCATTTGAGCGCCACGGTCACATAGACCTGGATGGTCAGCTCATTGTCAGCGACAGCCGGGCGGAGATTGCGCGTCTGCGTCTCGATCTGGTCGAAGGCATCGCGCACCGGGGGAAAATAGGCATGCCCGGCGGCGGTCAGCTCGGCGCGGCGGGCATCGCGCTTGAACAGCTGCAAGCCCAATTGCTGCTCCAGAGCCTTGACCTGATGGCTCACGGCGGAACGGGTGATGCCAAGCTCGCCGGCGGCCAGCCGGAAGGAACCGAGCCGGGCAGCGGCCTCGAAGGCGGTCAATGCACGCAAGGGGGGAAGATCGCGGCGGGGCAAGTGGGTTCACCAGAGCAATTATCGCCTGCTCTATAACACCTTGAAAATAAGGGTGTTAAGTGGGGTTAAACGGAAACATCGCCGGTTTGATGGTGAGTTATTTTCACGTGGCTGCCTACAAGATTGAGGCTTTCGGTTTTTCGACGCCCGGCGCACATTCCGGCTCATCTGTACCAGGAGATTCCGATGAGTGTCGTCGAGGATATTTCGCGCCGGCGTGGTGGACGTGAAGCCCGCAAAGCGTTGCGCGCCCGGCCGATTCCGCGCGAGGAAGCCGCCGTCCGCCCCGGCATGGAAGGCGGGCAATACCGCCCCCTCAAAGAGCGCGACATGGAGCGCATCCACGAGACGGCGTTGAAGCTCCTCGAAACCGTCGGCCTCGGCCAGGCCATTCCTTCCTGCATCGAAGCGCTCACCGCCAAAGGCGCCTTCATGAACGAGCATGGCCGCCTCTGCCTGCCCAAGGCGCTGATCGAGGACACGCTCGCCATTTGCGCCCGCGATTTCGTGCTCTATGGCCGCGATCCCAAGCACGACATGGAGCCCTGGGGCAACAAGGTCTATTTCGGTACCGCCGGCGCGGCCGTCCATATCGTCGATGTCCAGACCAGGACCTATCGCGAGTCCCTGCTGGCCGATCTCTATGACTGCGCCCGCATCGTCGATCAGTGCGAGCATATCCATTTCTATCAGCGCCCGATCACGGCGCGCGACATGCTGACCGGCCACGATCTCGATATCAACACAATGTATGCCTGCATGGCCGGCACGTCGAAACATGTCGGCACCAGCATGGTGGCGCCCGAGCACGTCACCGAATGCCTGGAGATCCTGCATTATGTCGCGGGCGGCGAGGAGAAATGGCGGGCTCGGCCCTTCATCTCGCAGTCGAACTGCTTCGTCGTGCCGCCGATGAAATTCGCCGAGGACGCCTGCCGCTGCCTCGAAGTCGCGGTCCGCGGCGGCATGCCGGTACTGCTGCTGTCGGCCGGCCAGGCCGGCGCCACGGCACCGGCGGCGCTTGCCGGCACCGTGGCCCAGGCGGTCGCCGAATGTCTTGCCGGCCTCGCTTATGTGAATGCGATCAAGCCGGGTGCCGTCGCGATCTGGGGCCCCTGGCCCTTCGTTTCGGACCTTCGCACCGGCGCCATGTCGGGTGGCTCGGGTGAGCAGGCGCTGATCACCGCGGCCTGCGCGCAAATGGGCCATTTCTACCGGCTCACTGTCGGCTCGGCCGCCGGCATGTGCGACTCGAAGCTGCCTGATGTGCAGGCGGGTTATGAAAAAGGCGTCACCGCCTCGCTCGCCGCCATGACCGGCATCAACCTTCTCTATGAAAGTGCCGGCATGCATGCCTCGCTTCTGGGCTTCTGCCTGGAAAGCCTGCTCATCGACAATGACATGCTGGGTTCGATCAACCGCAATGTGCGCGGCATCGAGGTCAATGACGAGAGCCTGTCATTCGACGTCATCGCCAATGTCTGCATCGAGGGCCCGGGCCATTATCTCGGCCACGATCAGACGCTCAGCCTGATGCAGAAGGAATATATCTATCCGGCGCTCGGCAACCGCATGAGTCCCAAGGAATGGAACGAAGCCGGCCGGCCCGACATCGTCGAGCGGGCAACGGCGCGCAAGATGGAAATCCTCACCACCTATTATCCAGAATACATCCCGTCCGAGATCGACGATCTCATCCGCTCCAAGCACGACATCAAGCTGCCGCGCGAGGTCATGCAGCCGGGCGATCCGAGGTGGTTCACTTAAAGATCGCCGGCCAGATCATCCAGACGCCGACCGCGATCAACGACAGTCCGAACAGGATATTGAGGTTGCGGTTGGCGGCGCTGCCGCGCAGCAGAGCCGCGATGGCGACGCCGGCAAGGGTCCAGACGATGAACGCGATCAAATTGTTGAGCGTGAAGATCGTCGAGATGAAGAAGACCTCACCGAAACGATCATCGCCCGGCGCCAGGAACTGGGTGAACAACAGCATGATGATCACATAGGCCTTGGGATTGAGGAGCAGCACGACGGCGCCGTCGATGAATCCTACGCCGCGCGGCGCCATCCCCTCCTCCACCGTGACCGTCGACTCGATCCGCGCGGCGCCCAGGAATTGCACGCCGATCCATATGACATAGAGACCGCCGGCAAGCTCGATCCAGCGCATCAGCTGGGGATCGGAAAGCAGCGTCACCTCGAGGCCGAGGCCGATCAGCATCGTCACGATGAAGGTCGCGACATGATAGCCCGCCAAAGACGGCATAGCGCCGCGCATGCCCTTGGAGGCGCCTACCGAGGCAAAGAAGGCATTGCCAGGTCCGGGGCTGTAGGCTAGCGGAAAAAGAAAGATGATCAGCGCGATCGAGCGGGAAAGGTCCATACGAAGCTCCATCCTGGGATTCCCTGGCACGCTGGCGCATCGCCAAGAGAGCCTCCACCCGATTCACACCATTTACCCTGTCGCGCGCAGCCCATAGTCTGCCGCTCTCATCCGTTGGCGAAGCGGCGCACAACGGTTAATTTGACCGCATGGACCACCCCATCCTGCAAGCGATCGCACGCGAAAGCTTCACGCCGCTCGGCTGGTTTTCACCCGGCCGGGACGATCGCGTGCCGGAAGGCACCCGCTTCGTCATCCTGATCGGCAATGCGGGGCCGCAGATGTTCCGCCGCTTCACCCGTGAGCGCGATCCCTTGCATGACCTGATGGACGACTGGTGCCGCGAAGTGATCGGCCGGCTGGCGCGTGATCTCGACGCCAAGGCCGTCTATCCCTTCGACAAGCCGCCTCTGCCCTTTCTCAGCTGGGCCAGGCGCGCCAAGGCCGGTCATGTGTCGCCGCTCGGTCTCAATATCCATACGACCTATGGCCTATGGCACGCGTTTCGCGCCGCCCTGCTCTTTCCGGTCGAATTCGATCTGCCGTCTTTGTCGCTCGGCGCGCACCCTTGTGAGAGCTGCGACGGCAAGCCTTGCCTCAGCGCCTGTCCGGTCGATGCCTTTTCGGGCACGAGCTATGACGTGCCGCGCTGCATCGATCATATCGCCTCACCCACCGGAGAGAACTGCATGGCGAATGGCTGCCTTGCGCGCCGGGCCTGTCCGGTCGGCCGCGCTTTCGCCTATGGTCCGGCCCAAGCGCAGTTCCATATGCGCGCCTTCCGCAAAGCCCATCTGATTGGAAACCCCGCATGAGCTATTCCCGCATCGCCCGCAAGCTGGCGCAAGGCCAGACCATCATCCTCGACGGCGGCACCGGCACCGATATCCAGGCGCGCGGCGTGCCGATGGCGGGCGAGACCTGGTGCGCCGAGGCCAATCTGACCCATCCGGATGTCGTGCGCTCGGTGCATGAAGACTATATCAAGGCGGGCGCCGAGATCATCACCGCCAACACCTATCCGACGAGCCCGTTGCTCTTCAACGCGCTGGGACGCGACGAGGATATGGTCCACATCGACAAGGAAGCGGTCAGGATCGCGCGCGAGGCGGCGCAAGACCGCGTGCCGGTCGCCGGCTCCTTCTCGGTCATGCGGCCGATGGAGCAAGGCGTCGATCGCGTGAAGGCCTATCGCGAATGGCCGGAAAAAGAGGCGCGCGCGCTGATGAAGCGCAAGGCCGAGAGCATGGCGGATGCCGGCTGCGATCTCATCATGATGGAGATGATGCGCGACTATGATTATTCGCTGTGGGCGACGGAAGCCGCGGTCGCGACCGGCCTGCCGGTGTGGATTGGCATTTCGACCGAGCCGCGTGATGACGGCGTACTCACCGGCTTCGCCAGGCCCGACCAGCCGCTCGACAAGATCGCGGCGGCATTGGCCCAGACGGGTGGCGACGTCATCTCGATCATGCACACTCTGCCCAATCACATCGGCGATGCGCTCAAGATCGTGCGCCAGAGCTGGCAAGGCCCGCTCGGCGCTTACCCTGAAAGCGGCTTCTTCAAGATGCCGGACTGGCAGTTCGTCGACATCATCGAGCCCGAAGCGCTCGTCACCTATGCGCGCCAGTGGCAGGCCGCGGGTGCGTCCATCTTCGGCGGCTGCTGCGGCACCAATCCGCAGCACATCACGGCTTTGGCCCATGCGTTCGGGAGAGCTTCATGAGTGACCACAAGACCGGATCCTGCCTGTGCGGGGCGGTGAAATTCACCGTCACCGGGCCGCTGCGCGCCGTCATCGCCTGCCATTGCCAGCAATGCCGCAAGCAGACCGGCAATTACATGTCGGCGACCGGCACCAAGGACGAATATCTCGACTTCACCGAAACGCGCGGCCTCAAATGGTACCGCTCCAGCGACACGGCGAAACGCGGCTTCTGCAGCGAATGCGGCTCGAGCTTGTTCTGGAAAGGTGATGGGCGCGATTATACCGCGATCGCCGCCGGCGCTCTCGACGGGCCGACCGGCCTCAAGCTCGCCGGCCACATCTTTTGCGACGATGCCGGCGACTATTACGAGATCAGCGGTGGCGAATATCGGCAGGGCCAGTGGGGGGCCAATGTCACGGCGCCCTCGAAGGATTGATCACAAGGCCTTGCCCTGAAGCTTTGCCAATTCGGCCAAAGGGATATGGCAGCGGAGCGAATGGCCGGCCTCTTCTTCGACGAAAGGCGGCTCCTTCTCCTCGCAGATGGCGCCGAGCTTGCGCGGGCAGCGCGTGTGGAAGACGCAGCCCGAGGGCGGGTTGCTGGCGCTCGGGATCTCGCCTTCGAGGCGGATGCGCGACGGCTGTTTACCTTCTAGGCGTGGCACAGCCGAGAGCAGCGCTTCCGTATAGGGGTGATGCGGGCCATCGAAGACGCGCTCCGAGGAGCCGAGTTCCATGATGCGGCCGAGATAAAGCACCGCGATCTTGTCGGAGAGATAACGCACCACGCCTAGGTCATGCGAGATGAAGATATAGCTCACTTGCCGCTCGGCCTGGAGGTCGGCGAGGAGATTGAGGATCGCCGCCTGCACCGAAACATCGAGCGCCGAGGTCGGCTCATCGCAGACGACGAGGCGCGGCGCACCGGCGAAGGCCCGCGCAATGGCGACGCGCTGCTTGAGACCACCCGACAGCTGGCGCGGCTTCACGGCGAGATGGCGTTCCGACAATCGGACCGACTGGATGAGCTCGATGAGCCGGGTCTTCAACGCATCACCGCTCAAGCCGCCGAGCCGGCTCAGCGCACGGCCGATGATGCGGCGCACGCTGTGGGCGCGGTTAAGAGCTGAATCGGGATTCTGGAAGACGATCTGCAGCGCCTTGACCTGATCCTCGGCGCGTTCTTCGAGCAGCGGCGGCAGGGGGTTGGCGTCGAGCGCCACCACGCCACCCTGGTCGGGCGGCAGGAGCCCCAGAACCAACCGGGCGAAAGTCGTCTTGCCGCTGCCCGATTCACCGACAAGGCCCAGCGTCTCGCCGGCTCCGATCGCCAGAGACACATCTGCGACAGCGCGCAGGGCATGATCGCCCGAGTGGAACGTCTTGTTCAGTCGATTGATCTCGAGCACGGGCGCTGCGTCGGAGCGTGCGGCGGGAAGCCTCACCTCGGCCGGCGTCTGACGCGGCAAAAACGCGGCGCGCTCGTGATAGTGGCAGCGCGCAAAACGGCCGCCGAGATCGATCAAGGGCGGCAGCTCGCGACGGCAACGGTCATCGGCGAGCGCACAACGATCGGCGAAAGGACAGCCGGTGATCCTGGCGCCCGGGGCCGGCAATGTGCCGGGAATCGTATCGAGGCGGTTGTGGTCCTTGTGTTCGCCGGCACGCGGCAGGCAGCGTAAGAGCGCCACCGTATAGGGATGGCGCGGCGCATTGAAGAGCTCGGCCGTCGGCCCCTCCTCCACCAGCATGCCGGCATAAAGCACGCCGACCCGGTCGCACATCCGGGCGACCACCGCGAGATTGTGGCTGATGAACAGGATCGAGGTGCCGAATTCCCGGCGCAGTTGCACGATGAGGTCGAGCACTTCCGCCTCGACAGTGGCGTCGAGCCCGGTGGTCGGCTCATCGAGAATGAGCAAGGCCGGATTCTTGGCGAGCGCCATGGCGATGGCGACACGCTGCTGCATGCCGCCCGACAACTGATGAGCGTAACGCTCCATCACCCGCTTCGGGTCGGAAATGCGCACCCGGCGCAGCATCTCGGCGGCGCGCTCCTGCGCCTGCGCTTGCGAGGCACCGGCAAGCGTGAAGATCTCAGCCACTTGCTTTCCGATGCGCAAAGTCGGGTTCAGCGCCTTGCCGGGATCCTGATAGACCATCGACACGGTATGGGCGCGCAGGTGCCGGAGCTGGTCACTATCGAGCGCCGTGACATCTTCGCCATCCATGGTGACGCGGCCCGCCGTGATCCGCCCCGCGCGAGGCAGATAACGCACCGCCGTCAGAGCCACGGTCGACTTGCCGCAGCCCGACTCGCCCACCAGCCCATAGGCTTCGCCGCGCCCAACGCGGAAGCTCACATCACGCAGCACGGCCCGGTCGCGGCCACCGACACGATAAGCGACGCTCAATCTTTCGACGGCCAGCGCGTCAGTCATCGAGCGTTCCCGCGACACCGTCGGCGATGAGATTGACGCCGACCACCAGTGTGGCGATGGCGAGCGAATCGAACAGCACCGTCCACCAGAAGCCGCCGCCGATCATGCCGTAATTGGTCGAGACGCTGAGGCCCCAGTCGGGCGATGGCGGCTGAATGCCGAAACCCATGAAGCTCAGCGTGGCGACCGCGAAAATGGCATAGCCAAGCCTGACCGTCGCCTCGACCAGGATCGGCGGCAGAACATTGGGCAGGATCTCGCCGAACATGATGTAGAGCGCATTCTCACGCCTGAGTTTGGCGGCGGCGACATAATCAAGCTCGCGCTCGGCCAGCACCGCCGAGCGCACCGTGCGGGCGATGATGGGCGAGAAGGCCAGGCCGATTACCGTGATGACGGTGAGCGTCGACGGCCCCAGCGCCACGATGGCAAGCAGCGCGACAATCACCACCGGAATGGCCATGAAGGCCTCGATGATGCGGCTGACGATGTCGTCGACGAGCCCTCTGAAATAGCCGGTGATGAGGCCGAGCGTGGTACCCAGCACCGTCGCCAGCACAGTGGCGAGCGGCGCCACAGTGAGAATGTCGCGCGAGCCGACAATGACACGCGAGAAGACGTCGCGGCCCAATTGATCGGTGCCGAACCAGTGCTCGGCGGAAGGCGGCAGCAGAGAATTGATGATGTCGTCGGCGAGCGGATCATAGGGCACGATGAACTCACCGAATAACGCGCAGAAGATCCAGAACAGTAGGATCGCGGCGCCGACAAGAAAGGTGCGCGAGCGGCCGAGTGCAGCGATGAGCTCGCGCAGGGGGCTGCGCTCCTCGGCCGCGCTGTCGAGCGCGCTCATGTCTCAGCCCCGAGCCTGATGCGCGGATTGAGCAGCGTATAAGCGAGATCGGCAGCGAGCGTCGCCAAGGCGAAGACGACGCCGATGGTCAAGATGCCTGCTTCGAGCATCGGGAAATCCTTGCCGCGCGCCGCCGTATAGATGAGCGAGCCGATGCCCTGGTACCGAAACAGCGTCTCCACCACCACGAGACCGCCGATCAGGTAGCCGGTCTGGGTGGCGATGACGGTGATGGTGGGCAGCAGCGCATTGCGCAGCACATGCCGCCTGATGACAGTCGGCCAGGAAAGCCCCTTGAGCACGGCGGTGCGCGTATAATCGGAATCGAGCGCTTCCACCATGCCGGCCCTGGCCATGCGGGCGATATAACCGAAGAGTACCAGAAACAGAGGCAGCGACGGCAGGATCAGGTGATAGAGCTGCGTGCCCAGCCCCGCCCCTTCTGGCCAGGTGGCGGTGACCGGCAGCCAGTCTAGCCAGATGCTGAAGATCAGGATGAGGACGATGCCGGTGACGAATTCGGGCAGCACCGTCACCGACAGGCCACCGAGGCTGATGATGCGGTCGATCGGGCGGTTGACGTTGAGCGCCGCCACGATGCCGCCCAGAATGCCGAGCGGCACCACGATGAGGAAGGCGACGAGCGCCAGCTTGCAGGAATTGGCGAGCGCATCGAGCACGAAGGGCGCCACGGGGGAGCGGAAGGCATAGGACATGCCCATGTCACCCTGCACGAAGTTCGAGATCCAGTCCCAATATTGCACGATATAGGGCCGGTCGAGCCCAAGCGACTGGTTGAGCGCCTGGACCGAAGCCTCGTCGGCGAAAGGGCCCAGTATCGCGCGTCCGACATTGCCCGGAAGGACTTGGCCGCCGAAGAACACCATGAGGCTCAAGAGGACGAGCGTCACCAGCGACAGAGCGATGCGGCGGAGAATGAAAGCGACGATTGCCGGGTTCTCCAGTTGCACGCCGGCGGGAGGT
Organism: Rhizobiales bacterium Y(2018); assembly: GCA_005502925.1. Lineage (GTDB taxonomy): Bacteria > Pseudomonadota > Alphaproteobacteria > Rhizobiales > Aestuariivirgaceae > Taklimakanibacter. The sequence goes on from SCPD01000016.1 coordinate 134,926, forward strand.
CTTCCCGCCGGCGATGATTGTTCACGGCGTCATTCGATCATTTCTTGGAGGCGCGGGCAAGGAAGGTTTGCGACATGGCGGTCGGCTCGACGCCCGCCACCCCTTTCCGCACCGCCGAGAGATGGTCGTAGAAATAGCCGAAAATGATCGGCGTCTCCTCGAGCAGGAGTTTTTGGATCTTGCCCGCAGCCGCCTTCTGGGCCTCGAGATCGAGCGCCGCAACATAGCCGGCCGCCAGTGTATCGTATTCCTTGTTCTTGAAATGCGCGGCGTTCCAAGATCCGTCGCTGCGCAAGGGGGCGGATAGATAGACATTGGGCACGCCGCGATGACCGTAGTCGGTGATGCCCATGACCGAATCGAGCCAGGTCGATTTGCCGAAGACCGCGTCACCGTAATAGGCGCCCGAATCCATGACATTCAGCTCGATCTCGATGCCGATCTCCTTCGCCGCGTTCTGGACGAGCTGAGCATATTGGGGAACCTCCTGGAAGCGCTGCGTCGCCAGCGGCACCTTGGTGCCGGACTTGATGCCGGCCGCTTCGAGAAGCTGCTTGGCTTCGGCGATATTCTGCTTGCGCTGCTCGACGCTGGTGTCGGTCGAGGGATAGACCGGCGCGAAGGGGCTGTCATTGCCGGGTTGCGCCCGGCCGCGCAGCAGGCCCTTGACCAGCTTGTCGCGATCGAGACTCAGGGCAATGGCGCGGCGCACGCGCGGATCCTTGAACGGGTCCATGTCGGTGCGCATGTGGATCTGGTAGTGCGAGGCCGAATGGATGCTGATGATCTCGACATTGGGATCGTTCAGCAGGCCGGCTCCCGCCAGCACCGGCAACTGGTTGATGAGATCGACCTGGTTGCCCTGCAGCGCCAGGATCTGCGGCTGGATATCGGCAAAGAAGGTGAATTCGACACGATCGAGCAGCGCCTTGTCGCCCCAGTAATCGTCGTTGCGGACAAAGGACGCGCCGACCTTGGGCGTATATTTCTCGAGCTTGAACGGCCCGGTGCCGACGAAATTCTTCTCGAAGTCACCGGCATAGTCGGCCGGCAGGATGATCGCGTTGTAATTGTCGGAGGAGACGAGATAGGGGAAATTCGCGTTCGGCGCGTCGAGGTGGAATTCGACCGTCAGATCATCGACCTTGCGCACCGCGTCCTTCGAGAGGACGCCCTTGAACACCGACAGCGCGTTCGAGCCGTTGGCCGGATCGGCAAGACGGTTGAGGCTCGCTGCCACATCATCGGCGCTCATTTCCTTGCCATTGTGGAACTTGACGCCCTTGCGCAGCTTGAAGGTCCACACATCGCCCTTGTCATTGGGTTTCCAGCTTTCGGCCAACATCGGCCGTAGCACCAGATCCTGCCCGTCCATGCACAGGAACTCGCCGGTCTGCTGTAGCATCACGAGACCGCCGACATCAGGGGTCTTCACCGGATCGATGGCGCCCGTCGGCGTGTCAACCGCGACGCGCAAGGCCCCACCGGCCGCTTGCGCGCGCGCCGAGCCCGGCATGAGCCCCAAGCCGGCGGCGGCGCCAATCTGGCCGAGCAGCGGCAGCGACAGGCCGAGCACGCTGCCATAACGCAGGAATTCACGGCGGCTGACGCGCCCGTCAACCAGGCCGTCGATCAGATGGTTCTCATGCGGCGTGCGGCTGCGCCGGAGCAGATCGAGCAAGCGATAGTCCTTCATGGTGTATTCCCTTTCCCTGTTGCCGTGTTCAAACCTCCCGTCAGCATAAAGGCAGACGCCGATATGTCCCGGGATTTTTTCTATCGTGATACTTGTTGCAAGGCCCCTTGACTTTGAAATCGTTGTGAAGTGTCGCAAGCTTACCCTTCGACAACGTCACACCGAGTCCCGGACCTTCGGGCACGCGCACCGTATTGTTTTTCGGTGCGAAAGGCCCCTCCTCGATGACATCGTCCATTTGCATGCGGAACAGCGACTGGTTCGGCTCGCGGATCCAGCCCAAGGCGGCGCAGAGATGCAGATAGGCGGCACTACCGATGCCGCTGTCGCCGCTGTAGCACCAGTAGTCGATGCCGGCATGCTCGCAGGCGCCGACGAAACGGACGAAACGGCCAATGCCGCCGAGCACGGTCGGGTTGCTGACGATCGCGTCCGGCACGCGGAGATCAATGGCGCGGGCGATGTCCACATTATGCGTCGAAAACGGAATGGCGCAGTGGCGGCGCAACTCGCGCATCTCGTCCAAAGTCGCGACGGGATCCTCCCAGTTGCGCACGCCGAGCTCCTCCAGAGGCCGCGCCAGCTGACGCGCCGTGGCGAGCGAATAGGCCTGGTTGGAATCGATGCGGATCATCACCGCATCGCCGAGGCGTTTGCGGATGAGCTCGACTATCTTGAGCGACAGCTTCGGATCCTCGGTCGAGAATTTGCCCTCGAAGAAGGTCGTGCCATGGGTCTCGTGGAGCTTCACGCAATAATCGGCGACCTCTTCCGGCGTCTTCTCGCCTTTGACCGCGCCGTCGCCGCGCAAAGAGAAATAATCGGTGAACGGGATGTCCTTGCGGATGGCGCCGCCGAGCAGTTGATAAAGCGGCTGGTTCCAGGCTTTGCCGCGCAGGTCCCACAGCGCCATCTCGATGGCGCCGAAGGCCGTGATGCGGGTGCGGTCGTTGATGCTCTGGACGCCGGTCCAGAAGGGCAGCGACACATGTTCGGCACCGGCAATATCGAAGGCGTCGCGGCCGACAAGAGCCGGGGCCAGGATTTCCGTGATGATCCGCGCCGCGGCCGGTGTCGGCGCCTCGCCCAAGCCAGCGAGTCCCTCGTCGGTCTCGACCTCGACAATGGTCGGCGAGAATCCGTCGAGTTCGCCGAAGACCCAGAGATAGGGCGCATCGAGCCTGAGATTGATCGGCGTCGCGGTGATCTTGCGGATCTTCATCGGCCCTCGCTCAGTTCGAGGAATGGCTTGCCCAGAAGCTCCGGCAGCACCTCGATGCCGAGGCCCGGTCCGTCAGGAATGCCCATGCGGTTGCCTTTCACCGGCGGCGGCGCCACCGCCGTTTTCACCGTGACCCAATCATGGAAGGCGATGGCATGGAGACGGCGGTCTTCCGGCGTCGACAGTGAGAGATGCGCCATGGCGGCAGTGTCGATCTCGGCGCCCCCCGTATCCTCGACCGTCACCATGAAGCCCATATCGACAGCGAGATCGCGCAATGCCCTTGTCCTGGCGACGCCGCCGATGCGCGAGATCTTGAGCGTCAGCCCATCGGCCACGCCCAGACGGTGAATGGCGAGCAGATCTTCGAGAGTGGTCAGCGATTCATCGAGCACCATCGGCTTGGCGAGGGCACGGCGCACCGACAGGCACTCATCGATGGAGGGACAGGGCTGCTCGAACACATAGTCGACATCGCGCGTCGCATCGGCGAACTGGCGGGCCTGGAACGGCGTCCAGCCGGCATTGGCATCGCAGAACATCACGGTGCCTTTGGGAATGGCGGCCGCCACCGCGCTGACGCGCTCGATGTCGCCCCGGACATCGCCACCGACCTTGACCTGCAAACGGTTGAAACCATCGGTGACAATGCGCTGGGCGAGCTTCGCCATGGTGTCGGGGGCGCCATGGGTCACGACACGATAAAGCTCGGCTGTCTCACTCTCGCGGCCACCCAGCAGGGTGACCAGCGGCACATTGGCGGCGCGCGCCGTCAGATCGCAGCAGGCCATATCGAGCGCCGATTTCACATAAGGATGGCCCTTGAAGACGATATCCATCAGCCGGTTGATCTGCGCCCAGGCGCGCGGATCGCGGCCCAGAAGATGCGGCGCCAACTCGGCGACGCCCGCTTCGGCACCCGCCGTGAAAGCCGGCGAATAGAAGGTGCCAAGCGGCGCCATCTCGCCCCAGCCGGTCAGCCCCTCCTCTGAAGTCAGCGCCACGATGATGGAGTCGAAGGCATCGGCATGGCGCCCCTTCGACATCTTATAGGCGCCGCCGACAAAGGGCTGCAGCATGCGATAGGCTTTGATGGTCTTGATGCGCATTCGTTACTTCCGTTTGGTCGCCAGGCTTTCGGCATAGGCGACGAGTTCCGCGAAATTCCAATCTATGTGCTCGCGCGCATGCTGCTTGGCGGCCGCGATGTCCTTACCTTTCAGAAGGCGCACATAATCCTCATGCATGTCGACATCGGGCACCGGCTCGTCGCGGGCTTGCTGATGCAGGGCGAAATACATCTGCAGCCGACGCGCCAGACGCAGCCAGGTATCGAGGAGCAGCGCATTGTCGGACCATTCATAGATCACGCTGTGCAATTGCAGCGCCGTCTCGATCTGGCGCGTAGTGTCGAGCGCCCGTGTCGCCTCCTTCACCTGCACATGGCGGCGGTCGAGCTCGGCGGCGAAGCGCTGATCGCGCAACGGCCAGACCAGATCGATGGCAAAGTCTTCCAGCACGTGATGCAGCGCATAGGCATCCTCGATGTCCTTAGGGACGACATTGATCACATAGGCGCCGGCATAAGGAATGTTGGTGAGGAGGCCGTCCTGGACCAGCTCGCGTACCGCTTCGCGCAAGGGCGCCCGGCTGACCCGCATCTCCTTGGAGATCTTCAGCTCGTTGACCTTCTGCCCGGGGCTAAGCTTGCCGGTCAGGATGGCGCGGCGGAGCTGGCCGACGATCTCGGCGCGGCGGGTCGTATCGACGATCGGCTCGAATTCAGTCCTGGACATGAAGGTCCCCGACAAAGAATGAGCAGACCAGTCAATCAGATTGTCGACAATCTAGCAAGATATTATGGCGCGGAATCCTCCGCCGATTGTGCGATGAGCCAGTTCCAGACCTCTAGAGTAACTGGATCGCCGAGCTCGATAGTGGTCGTCACGGCAAACCAGGCCTGATCCGTCTTCAAGGCTCCCTTCACAGGGCGGACGAGACGCCCCTCCTCGATCGCCCGGGCTGCGAGCGGCAGGCTCGCCAAAGCGACACCGTGCCCAAGCTCCGCCGCTGCCAGCGCGAAGTCGCTGTCGCTGAAATCGAAGCCGGCCGAGATATTTCCGGGCTTCACCTTCTGATAAGCGAACCAGTCGGCCCAGTTCTCCGCCCGCTCGTCATGCAGAAGTGGGTGCTTCAGGAGGTCGCTGGACGACGCCATCGGCGTCTTCGCAAGGTCCGGCGACATCACCGGTGCCAGCACATCGTCCATCAGCCGGTGGCTGAGATGGGCCGGATCCGGCTCGCGCAAGCGCTGAATGGCGATGCTGATCTCCATGGTCTTGAAATCGATCGCCGCACCCGACGTGTCGAGCCATGGATCACATTTGGGCACCGCCCGGCGTAGCGCATGCAAACGCGGCATAAGCCAGCGCGCCGAGAAATCGCGTGGCGCATAGATGACGACGCTACCGGGCTTGCGAAACGAGTCGAGCCGCCGGCACCCCTCTTCCAATTGCGCGAGCGAGCGGGCGACGGTGCGCTGATAGTCGCGGCCGGCATCGGTCAGGCGGACACTCCGGCCATGGCGCAGGAAAAGCGGCTGGCCGAGACGCTCCTCCAGCAGGCGCATCTGATGGCTGATCGCCGACTGGGTGAGGCCGAGTTCCTCGGCGGCGCGGCCGAAACTGCCGAGACGGGCGGCGGCCTCGAAACCCAGGAGATATTGCAGAGGCGGGATGCTGCGGAACTGTCTCATATGAATTCCATTCAACAATAGAGAGAGTGCTTCTCAATTGTTGTCAAGCCTTCTCGCACATAACCTCTTTCAAACAAGCCAATCTGAAAGACTACTGCCTCTTCTCCTCGAGGAATAAATGAACCTTGCTCATGTAAATTCGTCCTATCGCAAGCCCGCCGAGTTCGCCCCGCATGCGCAGAGCTGGATGATCTGGCCGCACCGGAACGACCTCTATGGCGGCCGGCTTGCCGAGGTGCAGCGGGAATTCATCGACGTCGTCCGCGCCATTGCCCAGTTCGAACCGGTGACTGTCGTCGCCCATCCCGATCACGAAGCCGAGGCGCGGAAGCGGCTGAAGGATCTGGCGACCGTCACCGCGCTTCCGGTCGATGATTTCTGGATGCGCGATTGCGGTCCGAGCTTCCTCCTTGGCAGCGACGGCGGCCTCGCCGGCGTTTCCTGGCAGTTCAATGCCTGGGGTGAGAAACATTCGCCCTGGGATCAGGACGATGCTCTGGCGCGGCGCGTGACCGCGCAAGCCAGCGGGCGGATTTTCGAGTCCTGGCTGTGCTGCGAAGGCGGCTCCTTCGCGCTCGACGGCGAAGGCACGCTGATCATCACCGAGACGAGCATTCTCAACCCGAACCGCAATCCCGGCGTCAACAAAGCGCTCGCCGAGGCGGAGCTCAAGGCGATGCTCGGCGTCGAAAAGGTCATCTGGCTGCCGGGCGATCCGATGGATATCGAAACCGACGGCCATATCGACGGGCTGTGCGCCTTCGTGAAGCCCGGCGCCCTGCTCTTCAGCAGCAATCCGGATCCGTCCGACCCGCACAGCCGCATCCTCACCGAGAATCTCAAATGCCTGCGCAACGAGACGGATGCGAAGGGCCGCAACTTCGAGATCCTGCCGCTCGAGGAGGCGATCGAAGCCGGCGCTCAAAGCAGCAGCGAGATCTTCTGCAGCTCCTACATCAATTTCTACCTCGTCAATGGCGGCGTCATCGTGCCGGGCTACGGCACGCGGAGCGATGCGAAGGCTGCGCAAACCATCGCCGCCGCGTTTCCCGAGCGCCGGACGGTCCAGGTCCAAGTGCACGCCATCGCGGCCGGGGGCGGCGCCATCCACTGCATCACGCAGGAGCAGCCGGCACCGCTATCGAACCACGCATAACAAAAGCAAACAGGAGGAAACAATGAGACAACTTGCAGGCATGACGGCATGCTGGCTTATGCTCGCCATAGGCAGCGCTGCAGCAGGAGAGATGCGGCTCTTCTCATGGGAGGCCTATTTCTCCGCCGACACGATCAAGAAATTCGAGACCGAAAGCGGCAACAAGGTCACCTATGACGTGTTCGACTCGAATGACATGGTGGAGACGAAAATCCTCGCCGGCGATTCCGGCTATGACGTGGTAACGCCCAATCTCTCGCCGCATTTCGCCCGGCAACTGCCACTCGGCGTCTGGGGTGAGCTCGACAAGGCCAAGCTCGGCAATATCGGCAATATGGATCCGGTCCTGATGGCGAAGCTCGCCGAGGTCGATCCCGGCAACCGGCATGCGGTGCCGTGGATGTGGGGCACCACGGGGCTTGGCCACAATGTCGATATGATCAAGAAGATCATGCCCGACGCGCCGGTCGATTCCTGGCGCCTCGTCTTCGATCCCGCGATCGCGGCCAAATTCAAGGATTGCGGCATCGCCCTTCTCGACGACTCCGAGCAGGTGCTGGGCAGCGCCCTCATCTATCTGGGGCTCGATCCCGACACCGACAATCCGGAAGAGCTGGAAAAAGCCGTCGACCTGATCGCCAAGATCAGGCCCTATGTGCGCCAGTTCCACGGCTCGAGCTATGTGGCGGGCTTGGCCGCCGGCGACCTCTGCATCGCCATGGGTTATTCCGGCGACATGCTGGTGGCGACCAACCGCTCCAAGGAAGCCGGCAAGACCTTCACCATCGACTATCGCATTCCGAAAGAGGGCAATCTCGTCTGGTTCGACACGCTCGCCATTCCGGTCGATGCGCCGGACAAGGCGGCGGCCCTCGCTTTCATCGACTTCCTGATGCGGCCGGAGATCGCCGCGGCAGCGGCCAATGAATTGGGCTTTGCCACCGCGAACAAGGCCGCCCTTCCTTTGGTGACCGAAACCATCCGCTCGAATGTCAATTTCTATCCGACCGAGGCAGAGCAGAAGCGTTTCCATCTGCCGAAGGTCAAGAGCGAAAAACAGGACAAGGTCTGGCAACGCGCCTGGAACCGGGCCAAGGGTCTCGAATAACGGCCTCCCGAAATGCCGACGCCACGCAGCGCCGAAGGCAGCCGGTGGAAATTCGCGATCATCGCCATTCCCTATCTGTGGCTGATCGCCTTCCTCCTGGTTCCCTTCGGCCTGATCCTCAAGATCAGCCTTTCGGATCAGGCCCGCGCCCGGCCCCCCTATCTGCCGCAATTCGACTGGAATAGCGGCCTGACTGCCTTCCTGCGCGATCTCGACTTCGAGAATTTCGCGGTGCTGGCGAGCGACTTCTTCTATGGCCGCTCCTATCTGCAGTCGGTCCAGATTGCGGCGATCGGCACGGTCCTCGTCCTCCTCGTCGCCTATCCGCTCGCCTATGGCCTGACCCGCGCCCCGCCGCGCTGGCGCAGCTTTCTCTTCACGCTCGTCATTCTGCCGTTCTGGACGAGCTTCCTGGTGCGCATCTATGCCTGGATGATCATTCTCAAGCCGAACGGCTTTCTCGACATGGGCGGACAGCTGCTCGGCCTGTCGCCCGGCACGCTGGCGCTGCTCAACAGCACTTGGGCCGTCCTGATCGGCATCGTCTATTCCTACCTGCCTTTCATGGTGCTGCCGCTCTACACCACGCTCGACAAGATCGACGGCACATTCTGCGAAGCGGCGCGCGATCTCGGCGCCTCCGCGGCCAGATGTTTCGTCACGATCATCATTCCCTTGTCGCTGCCGGGTGTCATGGCGGGCTCCCTCCTCGTCTTCATCCCCATGGTCGGCGAATTCGTCATCCCCGAGCTTCTCGGCGGTGTCGGCTCGGCGATGATCGGCAAGACTTTGTGGACCGAGTTCTTCAACAATCAGGACTGGCCACTTTCGGCGGCGATCGCCATCGGCATGCTGGTCATCCTGTTCGTCCCCATCGTTCTGCTGCAGCGGGTTCAGGTGGCGGCGGCGATGAACGAGACGGGCGCCGGCGGTGGTGCGCAGCGGCATTTCTCCAGGATCAACAAGATGTCGGTGATCCTGGGCCTCGCCTTCATCTATCTGCCCATTCTTCTCGTCATCGCCTTCAGCTTCAATGACAGCCGGCTCGTCACGATCTGGGGCGGATTCTCGCTCAAATGGTACGGAACGCTGTTCCAGAACACCCAGCTTCTCGACAGCGCCTGGCTGTCCTTCAAGCTCGCCTGTCTCTCGGCCACTATCGCCACCGTACTCGGCGTGCTCGCCGCGCTGACCCTCGTCCGCTTCCGAATTTTCTTCGGCAAGGCCCTGTTCAACTTCCTGCTGATGGTTCCGATCATCATGCCGGGTATGATCATCGGTCTAGCTCTCTTGCTGTTCTTCGTGGCGATCGGCCTGCCGCGCGGCTTCTATACGCTGCTCCTGTCGCATGCGACTTTCGGCATGTGCTTCGTCGCCGTCATCGTGCAGGCCAGGCTCGCCAATTTCGACCGCTCGCTCGAGGAGGCGGCCATCGACCTCGGCAGCAGCAGCCTGCAGACCTTTCGCTATGTGACCTTGCCGTTGATCTTTCCCTCGATCCTCTCCGGCTGGGCGCTCGCCTTCGTGCTGTCGCTCGACGATCTGATCATTTCGAGCCTTACCACGGGACCGAATGCGACGACCTTGCCGATGCGCATCTTCAGTCAGGTCCGCCTCGGCGTGACGCCGGAGATCAATGCCGCGAGCACCCTGATGTTCCTGGCGGTTGTCTTGTGCTTGGGTCTCGGCATGATGGCGCAATCAAGGAAATCATCCAAGCTGAAAGGAACCAATCCATGAGCGACAGCACACCACCCGGCTGGGTCTACAATGAAACCGTGAAGATGTTCGCGACGCCGGGCCATCCGCCCGTCGAGGATGCGGCGGAGCTCGAGCGCTATTGGGGGCGAGCCTGGGGCGTTTCCAACGACATCGGCCGGATCCGCGCCATCCTGATGCATCGCCCCGGTGACGAGATGAAGGTGATCGATCCGACCAAACGCATCGAAAGCATCGGCTCCTTCGGCGATCTCGAAACCGGCTGGTATTTCCAGAGCGACCACCTGCCCGAAATCACCGAGATGCAGGATCAGCACGACGCTTTGACGGCGATGCTGACCGCGAAAGGGATCGAAATCCACTATGTTGACGGTGTCGCCGATGGCCGTCTCAAATCCTGCTATACGCGCGACCCGCTGATCATGTGCAAAGGCGGCGCCATCATCTGCCGCATGGGGACGCGCATCCGGCGCGGCGAGGAGCTCGCCATCACCCGCACCCTGGCGCGCCTCGGCATCCCGATCCTGCGCACTTTGTCGGGCAGCGCCCTGATGGAAGGCGGCAGCTTTGCCTGGATCAACGATAAGACTGCGGTCATCGGCTGCGGCATCCGCGTCAATCGCGAGGGCGCCCATCAGATCGGCGAGGTGCTGAAACGCCAGGGAGTCGAGCTCATCACCATCGATCTCGTGGGCTACGACATCCATATCGACGGCTCGTTCCTGATGGTCGACAAGGATCTGGCGCTCATCGACCCTTCGGGTCTTCCCTATTCCTTCATCGAGCAGCTCAGGGAGCTGAATGTCCGCACCGTCGAGATCTCGCCGGATGACGACAAATGGATCGTCAACTCGCTCGCCATCGCGCCGGGCGAACTGATCATGCCGCGGGGCGGGTCCAATCGGACGCTCGACAAACTCGCCAGCCACGGCGTGCGCTGGACGGTCCTGCCTTATGACAAAATGCAGCTGAATGGCGGCGGCATTCATTGCTCTACGACGCCTTTGATCCGCGACCCGTTCTAGGCTGTGGACTCATAAAACCTGAGCCATAGACGGATGCAGGCGATCTTGGCCATAGCGAGGTAGTTGAGGGCGCCGCGGTCGTATCGTGTGGCAATGTGCCTGAACTGCT
>SCPD01000017.1 GCA_005502925.1 Rhizobiales bacterium Y(2018)
TTACAAACGTCACGAACACCCTCATCCGCCCTGTCGGGCACCTTCTCCCGCAAGCGGGAGAAGGGGGAAATCTTGGGAGACCGTACCTCTTCACTTTCCCCGGACAGCCCTGCTTCGCGGAGGAAGGAGGAGATGCGTGAATCTGATAGTCAATCCTTCGGCTAAGGTCCGGAAAGAGTCATTTTCGCGATCTTCCCTGTATCTACGCTGTATCCGAGAGGCCGGCGGGACTCGGCAGCCATCCGTTCATCTTGCCGCCGGCACCGGCAGCCTGATCGTGATCCGCGTGCCGCGGCCATCGGCGATGGGACTCACCGCTGTGATGCTGCCGCCCAGCGCCGTCACGATGCCGCGGCAGATCGCGAGGCCAAGGCCGACGCCGGCGCTGCGCCCGTCACCATGTTTGACGCGGTAGAATTTGTCGAATACCCGCTCGAGATCCTCGGGCGGAATGCCCTCGCCTTCATCGCTGACCTCGAGAATGATCTCGCGGTTGCGCTCGACTACGCTCACTTTTGTGGGAGCGCCGGGTGGTGAATATTTATGCGCATTATCGAGGAGATTGAACACCACCTGCTCGAGGAGCCCGCTATCGCCATGGACGAGCGGCAATCCCGCCGCGATGGCGAGATCGACCTGCCGGTCGGGCCACGCCATCTGGCCGCGCGCCACCGCCGCCCGGATGATATCGGCGAGATCGACCCAGTCGCGCTTGATCTCGAGATTGGGCGCTTCGAGCCTGGTCATGTCGAGCAGATTGGTGACGAATTGCGACAGCCGCCGCGTCTCCTCCTCGATCGCGGAAAGAAGCTCGATCTGGCTTTCCTTCGGCATCTGGCCACCCAGGCTTCTGAGACTCGTCACCGAGCCTAGGATCGTGGCGAGCGGTGTCCGCAGATCATGCGAGATCGAAGAGAGCAGCGCCGAGCGCAGGCGCTCGCTTTCCGCCACGGCCTCGGCCTTGGCCGCATCTCCGGCCAGAAGAGTGCGTTCGATCGCCACCGTGGTCTGATCGATCAGCGCTTCGACCACACGTTCGTCCTCGGCCGACAGGCCTGCCGCACCCGGCCTCAGGCCAATCACGCCGACCACGCCGCGCGGCGTCGTGAGCGGCCTGAAAGTGAAATGAGCATTGGGCAAGGTCGTCGTCCCAAGACCCGCCGCCTCGCGATGGTTGAGCGCCCAGCGCGCCGCTATCCATTCGCTCGCGCCCACGCTGTCCTCGGGCGGGAATGCCGCCTTGATCTGAAGCTCGCCATTTTCGGCCAGCAGCACGATGGTCTCGCCTTTGATCGCCGATGCCGTCTGCGAGGCGACCGCCCACAACACGTCATCGATCGTCGCCGTGCCGGAGAGCTTGCGCGAGAAGTCGAACAGCATCTGGGTCTGGAAGATGCGCCGGCCGGCGGCATCCGACTGCTCGCGCACCCGTCCCGACAGGCTGCCGGTGATGACCGCGACCAGCAGGAAGACGGTGAGCGCCAGGAGCTCATGCGGGCTGGCGATGGTCAGCGTATGGATCGGCGCGATGAAGAAGAAGTTGTAGGCGAAAAAGGACAATATTGCCGCGACGATGGCGCTGCCGGTGCCGAAGCGGTTGGCGCAGAGCAGCACCGCGGCGAGGAAGAACATAGAGAGCGCCGGCGGCGGCAGCCAGTTGACGGCGAAGAAGCTGAGGCCCACCGCGATCAGCACCGCGACGAAGGCGGCGATATAGGCACTCACCTTGATCAGCGGACGCGGCCAGCGGAAGACCGGCGCCTTGTCCCTGACCGGCGTCACGACATGGATGGCGAGGCCTTCCGCCTGCCGCGTGATTTCGTCGGAGAGCGAACGGCCAATCAGCCGTTTGAACCACGAGGCGCGCGAGCGGCCGAGCACGATCTGGGTGATGTTCTCGCGCCTCGCATAACGCAGCACCTCGGTCGGCAGGTCCCGTGCCGAGAGACGCGACACGTCGGCGCCGAGCCGCGCGGCGAGCTTCAGCGCCTCGTCCACCCGCTTCATCGCATTCGGATCACCCGCATCGCGCCCGATCGGATCGAGATGCGCCGCCACCCAGCCGGCATTGAGCCCCTGGGCGAGGCGGCCGGCCGCACGCACGACCGACTGCGAATGGGCATCGGGCCCGACACAGACGAGGATCCGCTCCGCCGTCGGCCACGGCCCCTCGATGGCGTTCTGGCGCAGATAGTCGACCATTTCGTCATCGACACGGTCGGCGGTGCGCCTGAGCGCCAGCTCGCGCAGTGCGGTGAGATTACCCGGCTTGAAGAAATTATCGGCGGCGCGCCTGGCATTGTCCGGCAAATAGACCCTGCCGTCCCTCAAGCGCTCGATGAGCTCGTCCGGCGTTATATCGACCACCACGACGTCATCCGCCCTCTCGATGACCGTGTCAGGCACCACTTCACGAACCGCAATGCCGGTGATGCCCGCCACCACGTCCGACAGGCTCTCGACATGCTGGATATTCAGCGCCGTCCACACATCGATGCCGGCATCGAGCAGTTCTTCGACATCCTGGAAACGCTTGGGGTGCCGGCTGTCGGGCGCATTGGTATGGGCGAGCTCGTCGACGATGATGAGGTCGGGCCGGCGCGCCAGCGCCGCGTCGACATCGAACTCCATCAAGGTCCGGTTCTTGTAGGCGACCGGGCGGCGCGGCAGAACTTCAAGCCCCTCGAGCAGAGCCGCGGTGTCGCTGCGCCCATGCGTCTCGACGAGCCCGACGATTACGTCGCGCCCTTCCGCCTTGAGACGCTTGGCGCCCGACAGCATGGCAAAGGTCTTGCCCACCCCGGGGGATGCCCCCAGAAACAGTTTGAGCTTGCCGCGCGCTTCACGCTCGGCAAGCTTCAAAAGGGCATCCGGTGACGGACGAAGGTCTGGGCTTTGTGCCATGCGCCTCCTTATGTTCTACCCGGGACTGAGTGCGTCAAGAGCGATGTTGAGGGCAAGCACATTGACACGCGGTTCACCGAAAACCCCCAGATCCGGCCGGTTGATATGCGCCTCGACAAGCGCCTTCACTCTGTCCTCGGCGAGATTGCGGGCTTTCGCCACCCGGCCCACCTGCTGCAGCGCATAGGCCGGCGAGATATCGGGATCGAGCCCGCTCGCCGAAGCCGTCGCGGCATCGGGCGGCAGGCTCGAGACGCCGTCCGCCGCCTTGATGCGCTCGGCATCGGCGGCGACCCGGTCGAGCAGCTTCTTCGAGGTCGGGCCGAGATTGGCGCCCGACGAGGCGCCGGCGTCATAGCCTGCCCCCGCCGCCGAAATGCGCGGCCAAAAATAGCGGTTGTTGGTGAAAGTCTGGCCGATGAGCCTGGATCCCTGCACCTGGCCGTTGGTGACGATCAGGCTGCCATTGGCCTGGACCGGAAACACCGCCTGCGCCACCCCTGTCATGAAGAAGGGATAGGCGATGCCGGTGACCAGCATCAGGATGGCGAAGAGAAACAGCGCCGGGCGCAATTGCGAGAACATGGAAACCTCCTTAAGCGAGATTGAGCGCCGAGACGATGATGTCGATGATCTTGATACCGATGAAGGGCACAACGAGACCGCCGAGACCGTAGATCAGCAGGTTGCGGCGGAGGAGCTCGCTCGCCCCTACGGCACGATAGGCAATGCCTTTGAGCGCCAGCGGGATCAGCGCGATGATGACCAGCGCGTTGAAGATGACCGCCGACAATATGGCGCTCTGCGGCGACGACAGCGCCATGATGTTGAGGGCGCCGAGCTGCGGATAGGTTGCCACGAACAACGCCGGAATGATGGCGAAATATTTCGCGACGTCATTGGCGATCGAGAAGGTGGTGAGCGAGCCCCGGGTCATCAACAACTGCTTGCCGATCTCCACGATCTCAATGAGTTTGGTCGGATTGGAGTCGAGGTCGACCATATTGCCGGCCTCGCGCGCCGCTTGCGTGCCCGACTGCATGGCGACGCCGACATCGGCCTGGGCGAGCGCCGGCGCGTCATTGGTGCCGTCGCCGCACATCGCGATGAGCCTGCCCTTGGCCTGCTCGGCACGAATATAGGCTAGCTTGTCCTCGGGCGTTGCCTCGGCGATGAAATCATCGACGCCGGCTTCCGAGGCGATCGCCGCGGCGGTCACCGGATTGTCGCCGGTCACCATCACCGTCTTGATGCCCATATGTCGCAGCGCATTGAAGCGCTCCTTGATGTCGGACTTGACCACGTCCTTGAGTTGGATGACGCCGAGGAGCTTGCCGTTCTCGGCCACCGCCAGCGGCGTGCCGCCGGTGCGCGAGATGCGGTCCACCGCGTCGCGGAAGGCGGCCGGCGCCATGTTCGGCGCGACATTGACATGCTTCAGGATAGCGTCGACGGCGCCCTTGCGGATGATGCGGTCGCCGAGATCGACGCCCGACAGGCGGGTCAGCGCCGAGAATACAACCGGCCTCGCTGTCTTGCCCGTGAGATTGGGCTCGGCGACATGGTGGTTGCCCTTGGCGAGAGCCAGGATCGAGCGGCCCTCCGGCGTCTCATCCGAAAGCGAGGCGAGCAGCGCCGTTTCGGCAAGCGCCTGCTCGGAAATGCCGGGCACCGGGATGAACGCCGTCGCCAGGCGGTTGCCGAAGGTGATCGTGCCGGTCTTGTCGAGCAGCAACGTGTCGACATCGCCTGCCGCCTCGACCGCGCGGCCCGAAGTCGCGATGACATTGAAACGGATGAGACGGTCCATGCCGGCGATGCCGATGGCCGACAGAAGGCCGCCGATCGTGGTCGGGATGAGGGTGACGAGGAGCGCCGCCAGCACGGTGATCGACAGCACGGTCGCCGAGTAGCCGGCAATTCCCCACAAGGACACGACGACGAACAGGAAGATCAGCGTCATGCCGGCGAGCAGGATGGAGAGCGCCAGCTCGTTGGGCGTCTTCTGGCGTTCGGCGCCTTCGACCAGCGCGATCATCCGATCAAGGAAGCTGTGGCCAGGGGCGGCCGTCACCTTGACCTTGATCCAGTCGGACAGAACAGTGGTGCCGCCGGTCACCGCCGAGCGGTCGCCACCCGATTCACGGATGACGGGTGCGGATTCACCGGTGATCGCCGATTCATTGACCGACGCGATGCCTTCGATGATCTCGCCATCGGCCGGAATGATCTCGCCTGCCGACACCATCACGATGTCGCCTTCCCTGAGGTCGAGCGCCGAGACTTTCTCGAACAGATCATTGCGCTCATCGGGCTGCAGCAGCCGGCGCGCGACCGTGTCGGTCCGGGTGCGCCGCAACGCATCGGCTTGCGCCTTGCCGCGGCCTTCCGCCACCGCTTCGGCAAAATTGGCGAAGAGCACGGTGAACCACAGCCAGGCGGCAATCTGGCCTGAGAAGGAGGCCGTGCCGTTGGCGACAAAAAGATCGCGCAGCCACATCGCCGTCACCAGAAGGGAGACGACGGCGGTGACGAAGATCACCGGATTACGGGCGAGCAGCCGCGGCGAGAATTTGACGAAAGCCTGTTTCGCCGCCTCGAGCGTGATCTTGCTGTCGAACAGCGAAGGATTAGCGTGTTTGGTCGACATGTAGGTCTCCAATTAGAAACTCTGGCCGGCGAGCATGGCGAAATGCTCGACGATCGGGCCCAGAGCGAGAGCCGGGAAATATTGCAGCCCGCCGAGGATGAGGATCACGCCGATCAGCAGCCCGATGAATAGCGGCCCATGGGTGGGGAAGCTCCCCTGCGTATGGGGAATCCGCTTTTTGGCGGCGAGCGAGCCCGCAATCGCCATTACCGGGATGACATAGGCGAACCGGCCCATCGCCATGGCGATGCCGAGCGTGGTGTTGAACCACGGCGTATTCGCATTGAGGCCGGCGAAGGCCGAGCCGTTGTTCCCGGCGGCCGAGGAGAACGCATAGAGGATCTCCGACAGGCCGTGCGGGCCGCTATTGGCGAGGCTCGGCAGCGCCATCGGCAGCATTGCCGAGATGGCGGTGAAGCCGAGGATGACCAGGGGCAGGACGAGGATGGCGAGCACCGCCAGCTTCATCTCCTTGGCCTCGATCTTCTTGCCGAGATAGTCCGGCGTGCGGCCCACCATGAGGCCGGCGATGAACACGCTGAGCAGCGCCATCACGATCATGCCATAGAGGCCGGAACCGACGCCGCCGGGCAGGATCTCGCCGAGCTGCATCAGGAACATCGGCACCAGGCCGCCGAGCGGGGTGAGCGAGGCATGCATGGCGTTGACCGCGCCGCAGGAAAGCCCGGTCGTCACGGCGGCGAAGAGCGCCGACATGGCGAGACCGAAGCGCACTTCCTTGCCTTCGTAATTGGCGGGACTGTCAATGCCGAGCTGGCTCAACAGCGGATTGCCGCTCGCTTCCGACCAATAGATGGCGGCGACGCCGGCGATGAGCATCACCATCATCACGATGAGCAGCGCCCTGCCCTGGCGCATATCGCCCACCATGCGGCCGAACATGACCGGCATGGCGGCCGAGACGACCAGCATGGCGAAGATCGAGAGGTAGTTGGCCCATTCATTGGGGCCCTCGAAGGGATGCGAAGAATTGGCGTTGAAGAAGCCGCCGCCATTGGTGCCGAGCTGCTTGATGGCTTCCTGGCTCGCCACGGGGCCGAGCGCGATGACCTGCTTAGCCCCTTCGAGCGTGGTCGCCTCGACCGAACCCTGCAGCGTCTGCGGCACTCCGAGGAACATGAAGCCCAAAGCGACGATCACCGCCAGAGGCAGCAGCACAAAAAGCGTGGCGCGGGTCATATCGACCCAGAAATTGCCGATCGTCTTCGCTTCGGTGCGCGCGAAGGCGCGTGTGACGGCAACGGCTAACGCAATACCGGTGGCCGCCGAGAGGAAGTTCTGCACGGTGAGGCCGGCCATCTGGGTGAAATGGCTCATCGTCGTCTCGCCGCCATAGGACTGCCAGTTGGTGTTGGCGACGAAGCTCCAGGCGGTGTTGAAGGCGAGATGTTCGCTGGTGCCCGAAAATCCCTGCGGGTCGAGCGGCAGATAGAACTGCAGGCGCTGCAGGAGATAGAGCACGACGAAGCCGATGAAGTTGAAGAGCAGCATCGCCAGCGCGTAAGCCATCCAGCTCTGCTCGCGCCGGGGATCGATGCCGGCGAGGCGATAGAGGCCGCCTTC
Organism: Rhizobiales bacterium Y(2018); assembly: GCA_005502925.1. GTDB lineage: Bacteria > Pseudomonadota > Alphaproteobacteria > Rhizobiales > Aestuariivirgaceae > Taklimakanibacter. Next base: position 7,139 of record SCPD01000017.1, read on the forward strand.
GGCAGGCAGCAGCTCGGTCCGGCCGAACAGCCGCGCCATATAGAGGCCGAGCGGCCAGGCCGCGGCGATGACGATCGCGAAAACGAGAATAATTTGCAGCCAGCCTGCAAGGGTCATGGCATCACCTGATAATGATCTTAGAATTTTTCGGGATGGACGAGGGCGTAGACGAGATAGGCGACGAGGCCTGCCGCGACGAGCAATCCGATGAAGGCTTCCGACATGGGTTGGCCCTCTAGATCCGGTCGCACAGGCGGACATAAGCCGCCATCAGGGCGAAGATGGCCGCGCCCAGGCCCAAATAAACGATATCCAGCATAATTGCCTCCTGTTCCGGGCCAGGAGGTCGCGCTTTAGGCATCAAGATTCAATGCGGGAACCGGGGGCCCCACATAAGTTTTCCATAAAGAACAAACAGTGTCGCTCTCGCTACCTTCCCTTCTCCCGCCTGCGGGAGAAGGTGGCCGAAGGCCGGATGAGGGTGTTCTCTCAGCTTCGGCAGAACCACAAATTTTGGAAGGTATCGAAGCTTTGCCTGAGAACAATCGAAAGCTGAACCAGCACCCCCATCCGCCCTATCGGGCCCTTCTCCCGCCGGCGGGAGAAGGGGAATGAGGGATCAAGTGCTGGCTGGCCTCTAGAACTGCACACCTCGCGTCAGCGCGCCGTCGATCACCAGATTGGTGCCGGTGGTGAAGCTCGAAGCCGGACTCGCCAGGAAGACGATGCCGCGGCCGATTTCCTCAGGTGTCGCCATGCGCCCGGTCGGGTTGAGCGCCAGCGCCTTGCTGAAGAGATCGGGAATGTTTTTCTCGATATGCTCCCACACCCCGCCCGCGAAATACGTATTGCCGGGCGAGACGGCATTGACGCGGATCATCTTGGGTGCCAGCTCAAAGGCCATGCGCTGGGCATAGTGGATGAGCGCCGCCTTGAAGGCGCCATAGGCAGGCCCGGTGAAATCGACCTCACGGCCCGACACCGAGGAGACGATGACGATCGCCGGCGCCTTGGATTTCTCGAGATGAGGCAGCGCCGCATTGACGGCGCGCACCGTGTGCAGCATGTCGACCTGGAACTGCTTCTGCCAGGCCTCTTCACTCTGATCGACGGCGAGTGCGGAGACATTGGCGACCAGGATGTCGATACCGCCCAGCGCCTTGGCGCTGGCCCCGATCCAGCCTTCGAGCTGCGCCTTGTCGCCGACATCGGTTGCCTGGCCGAAACTCTTCACGCCCGTTTTGCCAAGCGCCGCCACCGCCTCGTCCACTTCGCCCTTATTACGGGCGCAAATCGCGACATTGGCCCCTTCGCTTGCAAATATATCAGCGGCGCGCCGCCCGATGCCCTTGGTCCCGCCCGTCACCAGGGCGTTCAAGCCTTTCAATCCGAGATCCATGATCCGTTCTCCTCCCGACGCTGCTTTTTCTACCCGATCACCGGACTGTAACGTGCCCCCGCCACGCCTGCCAAGACGATGAAAGTGGCGGGCCGCTCCAACCCGATTGCATTACGCCGGGTGATGGAGAATAGTCGATACTCCGGGGCCGATCTCCAGTTGCGTGTTGCTTCCTTGTCAACAGAGGAGACCCAGGCATGCATAAATGGTCGCGCAACGTGCTTGCGTGCATCTTTCTACTGATCGCGATCGCAATAGCCGTGCCGGTGATTGTCTATATGCACGCACGCGCGGCATTTCACGCAGCCGGAGTCAATGACGGCAGGATTCAGCAGCGCGAGGAGATTGCCGCGATCATCGAGAAAGCTGTGCTCGTCTCGGATTGTCGGAACGCCCAAAATGATGCCGCACCGATCGAGCTTCTGAGCGTAAAGGCAAAGCCCCTTTATCTTGTCCCCATCGATAGAAATATCGTCGCCTTCTGCAAGTAGTCTGATGCCCCTTCAGTCCACCGGCAAGCACCAGATCGCGAAGAACGGCTTGTCGCCCGACGCCATCGCGTGGCGGATATTGGGCGTGTTGTAGAACTTGCCCCCGATGCCCGGCTCGTACCAGTCCTCCTCGCCATGCTGGAACGTGCCCTCCGAGAGAGCGATGTAGGTTTCCTCTGGCGGATGGTTGTGGTCGGGATAACGCACATGCGGAGCGAGCAGGCTCACCCCCACCCAAACATCGTCCCGCCCTTCATACGCGCCGGGTCCGACGATCAGCGCATTGGCATGCCCGTCGAGGAAATTGGCATTGGCGGTCGGGTGTGATTGCGCCCGTTTCGTCCAGGTGAGATGGGGCTCCAGGGCGGCAAAGCTCTCCGCCAACGCTTTATGCGTCGCACGCGCATTGTCGAGCGCCGGCGCCAGGTGAGTGCAAGCCGGCAGGCGCCCCGGCGTGTTCTGTCCCGGTCCGCGATAATCGGCCAGGGCCGTGAAAACCCTGTCGATGCAGCGGCCAGCTTCCGGAACTCCCGGTCCGCGCATCAGTGCATCGAACAGCTGATCGAGAAAATCCTGCAGGATCGCCGGCCGCTTTTCCATCATGTCCCCCATTGCGAAGGAGCAGCAGGAAGCATCGGGCGGTCCTTGTCAAGCCGGTTCGGTCCACGGGGGTCATGACCGGAAGGAACAGTGCATATGAATTTTCGGCATTCGTGCCGGCTCGGGATGTGTAATTACTATGCCATAAAAGCGACAAGACACCGGACGCGTTGCGAACCGGACGGCAAACAACAGGGAGTAAGGAAACATCATGCAGCGCATCAAATTCATCGACAGAATGGCGTCGGGCAAGATCGACCGGCGCACCATGCTGCGCCAGGCCGGCGCCTTCGGCGTCGGGCTTCTCGTCCTGCCCCGCCTGCCACAGGCCGCCGAAGTGCTGACCTGCCTCGAATGGGCCGGCTACGACTCCCCCGATTACTTCAAGAGCTTCACCACCAAGCATGGCGGCGCGCCGAATTTCTCGATCTTCTCGGGCGAGGAGGACGCGCTCGCCAAGGTCCTTGCCGGCTTCAAGGCCGATGTCATGCACCCGTGCAATTATTCGGTGAACCGCTTCGTCAACGCCAAGATCACCGCCGAGATCGACACGGCGAAACTGTCGAATTGGAAGGATGTCTTTCCCGCCCTGCAGACTGCGAGCGGCGTCGTCATGGACGGCAAGGTCGTCATGGCGCCGGCCGACTGGGGCAATTCGAGCATCGCCTACCGCACCGACCTCGTCGATCCGGAATACGCCAAGAACGAGAGCTGGAGCATCTTCTATGATGACAAATATGCCGGCAAGGTGTGCATGCTCGACAATGAAATCGCCATCACGATCGGCATGATGGTCGGCGGCGAGAAATATGAGACGGCCGCCGTCGCCACCGGCGAGAAACTCGCCGCGGCGGCCAAGGAATGGGGCACCAAGGTGGTGAAGAACTCCCGCTTCCTGTGGAACGATCCGTCCGAATTGCAGCAGGCATTGGCGTCGGGCGAGGTCGTCGCCGCCTATGCCTGGAACGACGTCTACCGCAATCTCAAACGCGAGGGAATTCCGGTCGCTTATGCCAAGCCGAAGGAAGGCTATTTCACCTGGTTCTGCGGCCTGACCATGCTCAATACCGGCAAGGCCGATCCGGCCCTCGCTTATGATTTCATCGATGCCTGGCTCTCGCCCGACACCGGCAAGCTGCTGATCGAAGGCTCGGGCTACGGTCATGCCAACATGAAGTCCTTCGAAGTGTCCGACAAGCAAGCCATCGCCGACATGGGCATCACCGACCCGGCCAAGCATATGAACGAGGGCACGCTCCTGATCCAGGTCAGCGACGCGGTGCAGACCGAGTGGAACAAGGTCTGGGGAGATTTGAAAGCCCTCAAGCAATAGAGCCGGGACTCGGTCCCCATGGTCCAGCGGCGGCCAGAGTGGCTCACCGGCTACAGCCTGCTTTCACCGGCGATCATCATCATGGCGGTCATGATGGTGACGCCGCTTCTGGCCATGGTGGCCTTGAGCTTCTGGACCCAGCAGGGCTTCGAGCTCGACCGCAGCTTTACCCTCGCCAATTATTTCGCCCTCGTCGAGCCGTCGTCCGAGCCCACTTACTGGATGGGCATCCCCTTCCCGCTCACCTATCCGGTGCCGGCGATCCTTCTGATCAAGTCGCTCGCCATGTCGCTGGCGATCACCCTTGCCGTCATCGCCTTGGCCTATCCCATGGCCTATTTCCTGGCGTTCCATGTCCGTGGTCAGAAGGCCCTGTGGCTCGTCCTCCTGACCATTCCCTTCTGGACGAGTTATCTCCTGCGCGTCTTTGCCTGGAAGATCATGCTCGGCTTCAATGGCGCCATTAACTCAGGACTGAAATCCCTGGGCGTCCTCACCGAGCCCTTGTCCTTCCTTCTCTACAATCCGCTCGCGGTGATGATCACCCTCGTCCATGCCTGGGTCGCCTTCGCCGTCCTCCCCATCTTCGTCTCGCTCGACAAGATCGACCGCTCCTATCTGGAGGCCGCCACCGATCTCGGCGACAGCCGGCTCCGGCGTTTCCTGCAGGTCACGCTGCCGCTCTCGGCTCCCGGCACCATCGGCGCCGCCCTCCTCGTCTTCATCCCGACGGTCGGCGACTATGTGACACCGACCCTTGTCGGCGGCCCCAGCGGCACCATGATCGGCAATCTCATCCAGGAGCTGTTCCTCAAGCAGAACAACGCGCCCTTGGGGGCTGCGGTATCCATTACCATGATGGTGACGATCGGCGTGATCGTGACCTTGTTCCTCTGGCTCATCGGCTTCCGCCGCTTGCGATCCAGGGCCCGGTGACCGCATGAGATCATCATCACGCCCCTTTTACCTTTATGCCATCCTCTTCATGCTGTTCCTTTATGGGCCGATCCTCCTGGCGCCGCTTTTCTCCGTCAATGACAGCATCTTCGCCACCTTCCCGCTCAAGGGTTTCACGCTCCGGCATTATGCGGAGATGGCGAACAACACCGGGCTGCTCAAGGCTTTACGCAACAGCCTGATCGTCGCCGCCTCTTCCTCCCTTATCGCCACCGCCGTCAGCGTGCCTGCCGCTATCGCGCTCACCCGCTACAAGCTGCGCGGCTCAGGCCTCATCATGACCGCCATGTCGGCGCCGCTCGTCATCCCCTCGATCATCTTCGGCGTGGCGCTGCTCATTATCATCCTGCGCTTCCTCGACCTCGAGCTCACTCTGTGGACCATTGGTGCGAGCCATGTCTTCATTTCGATCCCATTCGCCATGACGGTGCTGATGTCCAGGCTCGAAGGCTTCGACAAGAGTCTCGAGGAGGCCTCGCGCGACCTCGGCGAAGGCGCCTGGATGACCTTCCTGCGTGTGACCTTGCCGCTCGCCATGTCGGGCATCGTGTCGAGCTTGCTGCTCTGCTTCGTCACCTCCTTCGACGAATTCGTGCTTGCCTTCTTCCTGTCGGGCACCGAGACGACCTTGCCGGTCTATCTGTTCGGCCAATTGCGCTTCCCCAATAAACTGCCGGGCATGCTGGCGCTCGGCACCACCATCCTGATGTTCTCGGCGCTCATCGTCATCCTGGCCGAGATCCTGCGCCGGCGCGGCGTGCAATCCAATTCTCCGGGAGCAGTCTGATGGCCGAACACACCGATGCGGTGATCGAGATCAAGGATGTCAGCAAGCTCTTCGGCCCGGTGGCCGCCGTCGACGGCGTCTCCTTCGGCATCATACGGGGCGAATTCTTCTCCCTCCTGGGCCCATCGGGCTGCGGCAAGACCACGCTGCTGCGTATGCTGGCAGGCTTCGAGCAGCCGAGCCGCGGTGAGATCCTCATTGATGGCCAGCCGATGGCGGGTGTGCCGGCCAATAAACGTCCGACCAATATGGTGTTCCAGAGCTACGCCATCTTCCCGCATCTGAATGTCGAGGAAAATGTCGGCTACGGCCTCAGGAACCGCAAGCTCGGCAAGGGCGAGACGCGGTCAAGGGTCGCCGCGGCGCTCGATCTCGTGAAGCTCTCAGGCTACGGCAAGCGCGCCGCTCATCAGCTGTCGGGTGGCCAGCGCCAGCGCGTGGCGCTCGCCCGCGCCCTCGTCTGCCGGCCGAAAGTCCTGCTTCTCGATGAGCCTTTGGGCGCCCTCGATAAGAAGCTGCGCGAGGAAATGCAGCTGGAGCTGCGCCAATTGCAGCGCAATGTCGGCATCACCTTCGTCTTCGTGACGCATGACCAGGAAGAGGCCCTGACTCTGTCGGACCGCATCGCCGTGATGTCCAGCGGCAAGGTGCTGCAGATCGCGCGTTCGGACGATCTCTACGAGAATCCGAACTGCCGCGAAGTGGCCGAGTTCATCGGCAACATGAATCTCTTCGAGGGCAAGGTTGCGGCCGTCGGGCAAGGCAACGTCACGATCGCCACTCCCGCCGGCACTTTCACCGTGCCGCATACGGCGCCTATCGGTGCCGGCAGCGTGGTCCATCTCGCGGTACGGCCCGAAAAGCTGGCGCTCTCCGCCGACAAGCCAGCCACGGGCCTCAATGCCGTCAAAGGCCGGATCATCGCCCAGACCTATCTGGGCGACCGCCGCCAGTTTCTGACGCAGATCGACGGAATGGCAAAACCTCTCGCCATCTCACGTCAGATTTCAGGCGCCGAAGCGCAGATATCCACTAACACTGACATATGGGTGGCCTGGCCGCCACAGCTCGGCCGGCTCTTGACCAGCTAGCTCTTCAGAAACTCTGCGAAACGTTCGCCATAATCGGGATGCCAGCGCGACAGCGGCGGCCGGTTCTCGATGATGTCCTGCGCCGCCCAGGCGATCCGCTTTTCATCGAGGCTGCGCGCGACCTCATTATCGGGACAGAGGATGTAGAAGTCGCCCTGCGCCAACCGCTCGATCATGAAATCCACCGTCTGCTCGGGCGTCCAGGCGCCTTCCGGCTTTTCCGACCGCCCCTTGGCGGTGAGGCCGGTGAAGACGAAGCCCGGAATCAGCAGATGCGCCGTCACCTGGCAATCCCTCCGCGACCGCAAGTCGTGCTGCAGCGCCTCGGTGAAGACCTTCACGCCGGCTTTCGCGACATTGTAGGCAGGATCGCCCGGCGGCGTGGTGATGCCCTGTTTCGAGCCGGTATTGATGATGAGGCCGGGCGTGCCTTGCGCCAGCATATTGGGCGCGAAGATCTGCGTACCGTGAATGACTCCTGAGAGATTGACGGTCAGAACCTGATCCCAATTCTCGAAAGAGCCGAAGATCTGGCTACCGGGCTGGATGCCGGCATTGTTCATCACGACATCGATATGGCCGAAGTGCTCGCGCACCGTCTGCTCGACATTCTTCAGCTCCTCAGGAACGCCGACATCGCAAGGCGCGACCAGGCAGTCCTGGACATCACCGAGATCGCCCGCCGCCTGCATGAGCCGGTCGGCATCCCGGTCGACGATACAGACCTTCAGACCGAGCGCCAGAAACTTCCGCGCGGCGGCCAGACCGATCCCCGATGCGCCGCCGGTGACGACCGCGACATTGCCGGGCTTCAACGCTGCGATGCTCATTACAGCACGCCCGGATAGGCGCCGCCATCGATCAGCAGATTCTGCCCGGTAATGTAGCCGGCATGGGCCGAGCACAGGAAGGCGCAGGCTTTGCCGAATTCTTCCGGGCTGCCGAAGCGTTTCGCCGGAATCGCCTTCTCCTCCTCGCCACGCAGCGCATCGACGCCGACACCTTGTTTCAAGGCGGCCATGTTGAGCCCGTCGGTCAGACGGCGTGTCTCGAAGGACCCCGGCAACAGGAAATTGATAGTGACATTGGCATGCGCCACCGAGCGTGCCACGCCGGCGAGGAAGCCGGTGAGACCGAGCCGCGCGCCGCTCGACAGATCGAGCCCCGCCAGCGGCATCTTCACCGAGCCCGAGGTGATGTTGACGATGCGCCCGAAGCGACGCGCCACCATGCCGTCGATCACCGCCTGGACGAGCTCGATCGGGCTCACCATGTTGTTGACGAGGCCCTGCAGCTGGGCCTCGCGGTCGACCTGGCGGAAATCGCGGTAAGGCGGCCCACCATTATTGTTCACCAATATGTCGACATAAGGCACCTCGGCCAGAATCCGGCTCTGGCCGTCGGGTGTCGCCACATCGGCGACGACCGGTATCACGGTCGCTCCCGTCTCACCGGCAATCTCCCGCGCCGTCTCCTCGAGCGCCGTCTTGTCGCGGCCATTGATCACCACGGTGCAGCCCGCTTTGGCGAGCTCGACGGCACAGGCCTTGCCGAGCCCCCGGCTCGAAGCGCACACGACCGCATTGCGTCCGGCAATATCCAAATCCACGTTGCTTCTCCGTAAATGATCTAGAAGGTCGCCGAAGCGCCGCCATCGACGCTCAAGGTTTGACCCGTCACATATTGTGCGTCATCCGAGCAGAGGAAGAAAGCGGGTCCTGCCATGTCGGCCGGCTTGCCGTAACGGCGCATCGGAATACGCCCATATTTCACATAGATGTCGCGGAACCAGTCGGCATCATATTCATGCGACCCGTCGGGGCGGATCGACATGGGCGTGTCGACGAAGCCCGGCGCGATGGCGTTCACCATGATATTGTGAGGTGCGAGATCACAGGCGAGCGCCCGGGTGAAATTGACGATGCCGCCCTTGGCGGTGGCATAGGCGATCTGGTTAGGCCAGCCGCGCAGGCCCAGGATCGAGGCGATATTGAGAATGCGCCGTCCCTCGCCCGCCTTCTTGATGAGCGGCACGAAAGCCATCGCCATGCGCACTGCGCCATCCTGGTTGATGGCGGTCACCCGCTGATAATCCTCGAACTTCATCGTATCGATCTGGGTGTCGGCGCCGATGGCCGCATTGTTGACCAGGATCTCGCAGCGCCCATGCGCTTCGTCCACCTGATGCGCCAAGGCGGCCACGGAGGCCGCATCGGCGATATCGAGCCTGGCGGCGCCGACCCGATGCCCCTGTTCCACCAGTTTCGTGGCGGACGCCTTGGCCTTGTCGAAAGCGATATCGGCCAGGATGACGATGGCGCCTTCCTCGGCAAGCCGCGCGCCGATGCCGAGGCCGATGCCTTGCGCCCCGCCCGTCACCACCGCCACACGGTCCTCGAGCCTCCGGCCTCTGTCCATTTCCTACCCCTCTTCCACCTGTCCCCTGGGCTTCATGCGCCAGGCCACGATTATGGCGAGAATGATGGAGACCAGCAAAACCAAAGTGACCAGCGCATTGATTTCAGGGCTGAAGCCGACCCGCATCATCGCCCACAGCCTGAGCGGCAAGGTCATTTGGTCGCCGGCCACGAAAGTGCTGATCAGCGTTTCATCGAAGGACAGCGTCAGCGCCAGAACCGCGCCGGTCATCACCGCCGAAGCGAGATGCGGCAGCAGCACGTAGCGCAAGGTCTGGAAGCGCCCGGCGCCCAGATCGAAGGACGCTTCGATGAGCGAATGCGGCAGCGCCTGGAGCCGTGTCAGCACCAGGCGATAGGCGACCGCCAGCACGAAAACCGCGTGGCCGAGCACGATGGTGGCAAGGCCGCGATTGAGGCCGAGTTCGGCCGAGGCGACGAGAAGGGCGAGCCCGGTGACGATCGGCGGCAGCAGGAACGGCAGATAGATGACGAGCTCCAGCATGCGCCGGCCGATGGCGCCTTCCCATTCTGTATAAAGCGCCAGCACCAGCGCCAGGACAGTCGCCACCACGACCGATATCAGGGCGACGATCGCGGTATTGGACAAGGCGCCCATCACGCTCGGATTGGACCACAACGTCACATAATGCTTGAAGCTCAACGTCTCCCACAGGATCTTGCCCTGGCGGATCTCGACGATCGAGAACAGGAGGCTGATGAAGACAGGCAAATAGAGAAGGATGAAGACGAGGCCCGTCACCAGACCGGTGATCCATATCGGCAATCTGTCGCCCGCGGACCGCATCGCTGTCACACCCGCTGCCGGCTGATCGAATAACCGGCGAGAAGAATGCCGATGAGTGCGGTGACGAACAGGATCGTCGCCATGGCGGCGCCGAACGGCCAGTTGTAGGCGAGCCCGAATTGCGAATAGATGACCCGCCCGATGGTGAATCCCGTGGTGCCGCCCACCATTTGCGGCGTTACGAAATCGCCGAGCGCCAGGACGAAGGCAAAAAGCGCGCCGGCGATCGTGCCAGGCAGCGACAGCGGCAGCACGATGCGGCGGAATGTATCCCAGCTGCCGGCGCCGAGATCGAGCGATGCCTGCAGCAGCGAGCGCGGGATGCGCTCAAGCGCCAGGAAGATCGGCAGGATGACAAAGGGAAGATAGATCACCACCATGGTGATGAGCACCGCACGCTGATTGAACAGGAACGCCTGGCTGGGTCTTTCGAGGATGCCGAGCCCCAAGAGCGCCTGGTTGACGAGGCCATTCAAGCCCAGCATCGAACGAAGCGTATAGAGCTTGACGATATAACTCATGAACAGCGGCATCACCGCCAGCAGCAGAAGCAGGTAACGGTGCGATCCCTTCTGTTGCCAGATGAACCAGGCAACGGGATAGCCGATGAGCACCGCGACGCCCATGACTTCGAGACAGAGCAGCACGGTGCCGAGGAAGGTGCCGAAATAGGTCCAGTTGCCGAAGAAACCGGTGTAATTGCCGAAGGTGATCTCGCGGATGATCACATTTTTCTCGGCCCGAAACAGCGACAGGAGGAGAAAGCTTGCGATCGGCGCCACGATCAACAGCGCCGGCACGAAGGCCACGCCGAGAAAGATGAGCCAACGTCTTCGCATCTCCGTCATCATCGGCTCACCACGACCGCATCGGCCGGATCATAGGTGAGGCTCACCATGTCACCGGGATTGGGCGTTTCCGCACGCTGCCCGCCGGCGAGCCTGAGATCGAGCTTCACTGAGCGGTCGGCCACGGCATGCAGGATGAGCTTCGTCATCGCGCCACCGAAAATGGCTTCTTCCACCTCCGCCCGGATCGTCACCGGTCCCTGCCCGAGCTTCAGCGATTCCGGCCTTATGCAGAGCAGCACATCCTGCCCCGTGCGGATCCCGGACGTGTCGGTGCAGAGAAGCTCGCCGGCCGTCGTCTGCAGCCTGTCCGGCCCCGCCAGGACTCCGGGGATCAGATTATTGTCGCCGAAGAAGCCTGCCACGAAACGCGTGCGTGGCTTGAAATAAATGTCTTTGGGCGTGCCGACCTGCTCGATGCGGCCCTGGCTCATCACCACGATGCGGTCCGACATGGTGATCGCCTCGTCCTGGTCATGGGTGACGAAAACGAAGGTCGTCTCAATGCGGCGCTGGATCTGTTTGAGGAAGAGCTGCATCTGCCGACGCAAGGTGGCGTCGAGCGCCGCCAGCGGCTCATCCAGCAGGATCACCTTGGGCTCGCAGACGATGGCGCGCGCCAAGGCGACCCGCTGCTTCTGGCCGCCCGAGAGCTGCGCCGGATAGCGGTCGCGCAACGCGGACAAGCCGACGATCTCGAGTGTGTCGTCGATGAGCTTTGCGGTCTTGGCGCCATTTCGGCGCTGGACCAACGGTCCATAGCCCGCATTCTCCAGCACCGTCATATGCGGGAAAAGCGCATAATCCTGAAACACCGTGTTGAAGGGCCGGCGGTTGGCGGCGAGCATGGTGATGTCCTGACCCTCGAACAGGATCTGCCCGCCCGACGCCTCGGTGAAACCGCCCATCAGCCGGAGCACCGTCGTCTTGCCCGAGCCAGAAGGCCCGAGCAGCGTCAGAAACTCGCCATTCGCCACCGCCAGTGACAGAGGATGCAACACCTCCACTGGTCCATAGCGCTTCGCGACGTCTCGGAGTTCGAGCCCCATCCTCCCCTCTTGATCAGGCGACAGTATAGCGCTTCACCACATCCCAATCGACCTCGACGCCGAGGCCGGGCTTTGTTGGCAGCGCGATCGTGCCATCGGACGCCAGCACCAGCTCTTCCTGCGCCAGCTCGCGGCGCAACCGTTCATGGCAGAGCTGCGGCGGCAAATATTCGATGAAGGCACAATGATCGGTGACGAAGGCCAGATGCGCCGTGGCGGAGATCGAGATGCCGGTCTTCCAGCAATGCGGCACGATGGTGCGCCCACGCGCTTTCGCCATGTCGCAAACGATCTTCGCCTCGCCGATGCCGCCGACGCGGCCGACATCGGGCTGCGCCACCTGCACCTTGCCGATATCCAGCAGCTCTTCGAATTCGAACCGGGTGGCCAGCCATTCACCGAAGGCCAGAGGCATCGGCGCCTTCTCGGCCAGTTTCGCCATCTCCTTCACATTGTCGGACCACAGCGGCGTCTCGAGGAAATAGGGTTTGAACTCGCCCCAATCCTTGACGACCGAGTAGCAGGTCTCAGCATCTTCCCAGAGATATTGCACATCGACCATCAGGGTGACGTCATAGCCGATCGTCTTGCGCACCGCCGCCAGCACTTCCGTGTGACGATCATAACTTTCCCGCATGCCGCCATGAGCATAGGGTCCGTTCATCGTGATCTCGGTCTTCATCGCCCTGAAGCCGAGTTTCTTGGCGCGCAAAGCGGATTCACACAATGCGTCGCGATACTCCTCGAAGCGCCGGCCGGCCGGCTGCAATGAGGCATAGGGCGTGATCGTCTTGCGCGTCGCTCCGCCGAGCAGCGCATGGACCGGCTCACCCACCGCCTTGCCGCACAGGTCCCATAACGCCATATCGACGGCGCTCAGCGCATGGATGACCATGCCGCGCCGCCCGTTCATCGCCGTGCCGACATAGGCCTTGCGCCAAAGCTCCCCGATCTCGAAGGGATTGGCGCCGATGAGCATCTCCTTGATGGAGAGGCCCATCGTATGGGTGCCCGGCGCCTCGATACAGGCCTTCGCCATCCACGGATTGGCGTCGCACTCCCCCACGCCGCTCACGCCGCCATCGGTATGGATGACGACGACGAGACTGTCCTGCGCCGATGAGGTGAAGCTCACATCATAATCGGGCGCCAGCAGCACATGGCATTCTATGTCGGTGATCTTGAGGCGCGGCGGTGTGGTCGTGAGCTGCGGCGAGACCGTCATCAGCGTCATGGTAACTCCATCATGCGTCGTATAAGGGAGGCCGGTCTACCCGGCCTTTATCTCATTCCACAGCGCCACCCGCTTCTCGTAATTCTCGGCGGTTTCGAGCCAGGAAAGCTTGTCGCCGTAAGTGAGGCCGGCTGTCTTGTTGACATCGACATTGGTCGTATTGCCGTAATTGTGCTTCTCGGTGAGCGCCTTGCCGACCGCGCCGTCGAGACAGGCATTCATCCAGGCGAGCGCCAGCTCCTTGTCCTTGGCGCCGGCCGACAATTCCCAGCAATCGAGCCAGCCGACCGCCTTTTCCTTGGGGATGGTCAGCGCCGCCTTGACACCCTTCTTCACCAGCGCCGGCACTTGCGGCTCGCCCATCGAATACATGAGCTTGATGCCGTTCTGGGCAAAGAGGTTTACCCCGTCGTCGAAGCCGGCATAATAGCTGAGCAGGAACTTCTTCTGGCCCGTCAACTTCTCCTTCACCTTGGCGAAGTCCTCATCGGTGAGCTTATAGGGATTGGCGGCGCCGACGATCAGCGCGCCGAGCGTGATCGAATTGTTGGCGTCGTCCTGCCACAGCATCTGTTGGGCATATTTCTCGTCCCACATGACCTCCCAGCTTTCGGGCGGTGTCGAGAAGGCCTCGGTGTCATAGACGAGCGGCAGCGAGCCCCAGGCGAAGGGCAGGCCATAGCGCTCCTCGCCCTGCATCACCGCTTTCACATTGGCGAATTCCGGCGCCAGATTCTTGAGATTGGGCAACTTGGCCGGATCGATCGGCTGCAGCAATTTGGCGTCGACATAACGCGGGAACAGCGAGGTATCGAAAGAGACGAGATCGAAATCCGCCCCTTGCGAGCCTTGCATCTTGGCGAACATCTCGTCCGCCGAGCCGGCATAGACGACATTCACCGCGGCCCCCGTATCCGACTTGAACTTGTCGAGCCATTCGGGCTCGGCGTAACCTTCCCAGGTCAGGATGCGCAAAGTGCGGTCCTGGGCACGGAGCACGGCGGGTGCCGCCAGAGTGGCGGCGGCGGTGGCGAGCGATCCCTTGAGGAAGCGCCGGCGGTCGACAGTGGTCAAGATCATGCTGTTCCTCCTTTTATGTTATGCGTCAAAATCCGTCGAAACGCAGGACCACGCGATTGACGCGCCCCGTTTCGACCAGAGCGATGGCTTCGTTGATGCGCTCGAATTTCCACACCTCGCTGACGAGTGATTTGAGATCGAGCAGTCCATGCTTGACGAAACGCAGCGCCTTGGGAAAGTCGATCATCGGCCGGGTCGAGCCGTAGCTCGAGCCGATGACGCGGTTCTCGTCCTGCGCAATCCAGTAAGGTGGAAAGCCCGCCAGCGCATTTTCGGTCGGTTGCCCGATCAGCACCGTGGTGCCGGCCCGTCTTGTCGCACGGTAGCAGAGCTCGGCCTGCTCGGTGATGCCGGTCGCCTCGAAGGTGAAATCGGCGCCGTCGCCGGTGATGGCGCGCACCTGCGCCACCGGATCGCCAGCCGATGCATCGACGAAATGCGTCGCGCCGAAATGCAGTGCGTCGGCTTTCTTTTCGGACCTGACATCGACGGCAACGATCGGAAAGGCGTTACAGAGCTTGGCACCCTGGACGACGCTCAGGCCAACACCGCCGCAGCCGAAGACCGCGACGCTGTCGCCCGGCCGGAGCCGCGCCGTATTGATCGCGGCGCCAATGCCCGCCATCGCGCCACAACCCAGAAGGCACGCCTCCTCGGACGATGTCTCGGGCTCGACGCGGATCGCACCATTATGTGGCACGATCGTATATTCGCAGAACGACGAGACGAGGCTCAAATGATGGATGGGCTTGCCGTTGCGTTCGAAGAAACGCGTGGTGTTGTCCCACATCGTGCCAAGCGCCGCGGCGCGCGCCACTTCCTCGCACAGCACCATGCGGCCGGCGACGCAGAAGCGGCACTGGCCGCAGGAGGGCGTGAAGGTGAGCACGACTTTTTCGCCGATGCGCGACTTTGATACGCCGGGACCGGCAGCCTCGATGATGCCGCAGGCCTCGTGTCCCAGGATCACCGGTTTCGGATGCGCCCACACACCGCGCAGATAATGGATGTCGCTCCGGCAGATGCCGGTGGTCTCGATCTTCACCCGCACTTCCATCGCATGGGGATCATCGATCTTCACCCGGCGGAGCGAAAGCACATCGCCTTCGCCCGGCGCGTCGCAGACGGCGGCAAGCATGTCGAGCTGAGCCATGGCGCCCTCCTCACACCATGACCAGGCCGCCATCGACCGGCAACACCGTGCCGGTGATGAAGCTCGCCTGATCGGAAGCCAGGAACAGGACCGCATTCGCCACTTCGGCCGGTGTCGCATAGCGCCCGATCGGATGCAGCCCGGCCAGCACCTTCATACCGGCCGCCTCACCGCCTTCCATGCCCGAGGCATAACCGCGCGTCAGCGGCGTATCGATGACGCCTGGCGCCACCGCATTGGCGCGCAATCCCTGCTTGGCATAATCAGCGGCGATGCAGCGGGCGAGATGATGGAGACCAGCCTTGGCGACATTGTAGGCGACATCGCCTTCCCAGGCGACGAGCCCTGCCACCGAGCCGACAAAAGTCACCGACGGCTTGGTGCCTTTGATCAGCGCCGGCAACAGCCGTTTCGAAAGATGGAAAGCGGCAGTGAGATGTAAACCGATCATCCGGTCCCAGATGTCGTCTTCAGTTTCATGCATGGGCGCGGTGCGGCTCACATCGATGCCGGCGCAATGGACGAAGATGTCGAGACCGCCGAGCGCCGCGAGCACTTCTTTCGCCGCTCTGTCGAGCGCGGCGCGGTCGAGAAGATCGGCTTCGACCACACTCACTTGCCGTTCCGGCGTCGAAAGCCGCGTTGACATCACGCGCGCTTGGGCGCCATGCCGCGAGGCGCCGATCGCCACATGGGCGCCGGCGCCGGCCAGGGCTTCCACGACGGACGCCCCGATGCCGCTCGATCCGCCGGTCACATAGGCCCGCCGGCCCGCCAAAATCCCAGACATTTCCTGTATTTCCCTGGCATCTTATTATACTAATGTGCTAATTGTATACAAATAGCATGAATAGGCAAGAGACTTCATTGGCTGCCGATACACGATCCTCACCCGCCCCTGCCCGACTGAGCCTCGCCGAGCAGGCGGCCGACGTCATCGTGACCGGGATCTATTCGGGCGCGCTCAAGCCCGGCGCACGGCTCTTTGAAAAGGAGCTCGCGCAGCAGCTCGTCATGAGTCGCGTGCCTTTGCGCGAGGCGCTGAAGATCCTCGAGGCGCAAGGCATCGTCGAATCCATTCCCCATAAGGGCAGCCGCATCACCCTCTTCGGCGAGGAACGTACCGGCCATATCGTCGAGGCGCGGATCGCCCTCGAACGAATCGCCGTGACAGCGGCAGCGCCCCGTTACAAGGCCAATCCGGCGCTCGCCTCAGGCCTCGATCATCTCATCGCGCGCATGGAAAGTGCTGCCGCCCAGCTCGATTGGATCACTATCAGCAAGGCCGATCTCGATTTCCACCGCGAGATCTGCCGGGTCAGCGGCAATGAGATCATCGGCAAGCTGTGGGAGTCGCTCGCCCGCCATGTCTTCATCACCTTCGGGCTGGAGAAGCGCAAAGCCGAAGACGCAGCGGCCTTGGGTGAACAACACCGCCGCATACGCGATCTCCTCATCGCCGGTGATGACGTCGCGCTGCAGACGCAGATCGAAATACATATCACGCGCATCCGCCGCCGCCCGCCTAAAGCCTAGGCAGTTCGCCCTCAGCATTGCTGAACTTTGTTGCGCTGCAACAATATCAGGCAGCAGCCGCTCACTCCCTGAAATAAGAATCGGATAATCGCGCCAGACACTTGATCGATCGCCTGGCCGGCATTGCGCAACTGGCATGGGCCTTGCGCTGCATCTTCGAGTCGGGGCGACAATCATAGGGGAGACGCGCATGAATAGACGTGACTTCGTGAAATTGAGCCGGGGCCTTCTGGCCACCGCCGCCATGGGTCCGATGGTGCTCGCCGCGACACCGGCCTTTGCGGAGGAGACGATCAAGATCGGCATCCTTCATTCGCTATCGGGAACCATGGCGATCTCGGAG
Organism: Rhizobiales bacterium Y(2018); assembly: GCA_005502925.1. Taxonomy (GTDB): domain Bacteria; phylum Pseudomonadota; class Alphaproteobacteria; order Rhizobiales; family Aestuariivirgaceae; genus Taklimakanibacter. Next base: position 24,265 of record SCPD01000017.1, read on the forward strand.
ACGACGCTCAAGGATGTGATGCTGATGCTCATCGAGGAGCAGAACAAGAGAGGCGGCCTGCTCGGCAAGAAGCTCGAGGCGGTGGTCGTCGATCCCGCTTCCAACTGGCCGCTTTTCGCCGAAAAGGCGCGCGATCTCCTCGCCAAGGATAAGGTCGCCGCGGTCTTCGGCTGCTGGACCTCGGTGTCACGCAAATCGGTGCTGCCGGTCTTCGAGGAACTGAACGGGCTGCTCTTCTACCCTGTGCAATATGAAGGTGAGGAAAGCTCGAAGAACGTCTTCTATACCGGCGCCGCGCCCAACCAGCAGGCGATCCCGGCCGTCGACTATCTGATGAGCGAGGACGGCGGCGCGGTGAAGCGCTGGGTGCTGGCCGGCACCGACTATGTCTATCCCCGCACCACCAACAAGATCCTCGAGGCCTATCTCAAGGCGAAAGGCGTCGCCGCCGAGGACATCATGATCAACTACACGCCCTTCGGCCATTCCGACTGGCAGACGATCGTCGCCGACATCAAGAAATTCGGCTCCGCCGGCAAGAAAACCGCCGTCGTCTCGACGATCAATGGCGATGCCAACGTGCCCTTCTACAAGGAGCTCGGCAACCAAGGCGTCAAGGCCGAGGACATTCCGGTCGTCGCCTTCTCGGTCGGCGAGGAGGAGCTTGCCGGCCTCGACACGGCGCCGCTGGTCGGCCATCTCGCCGCCTGGAACTACTTCCAGAGCGTCGACGCGCCGATCAATGCCGAATTCATCAAGGCCTGGAAGACCTTCATCAAGAACGACAAGCGCGTGACCAATGACCCGATGGAAGCCCATTTCATCGGCTTCAACATGTGGGTTGAGGCGGTGAAGAAGGCCGGCACCATCGATCCCGACGCCGTCGGCGACGCGATTATCGGCGTCAGCGTGCCCAATCTCTCGGGCGGCACCTCGACCATGATGCCGAACCATCACATCACCAAGCCGGTGCTCATCGGCGAGATCCAGGCCGACGGCCAGTTCCAGACCGTCTGGCAGACCTCGGGCACCGTCGTCGGCGATGAATGGTCCGACTATCTCGAAGGCTCGAAGGACCTCATCTCGGATTGGCGCAAGCCGCTCTCCTGCGGGAACTTCAACGTCGCGACCGGCAAATGCGGCGGCCAGGGCAGCTGACGCCAATCGCCCTGTGACCGTGCATGCGAGGCAGGCTCCTGAAGTTGTCGCCTGGAGCCTGCCTCACCCAACCCGATCTGGAGTGCCGATGACCGGACGTGTCTGGATTGCCGTCGCAACCGCCCTGCTCGCTTTCTGGCTGATGCTCGGGCGCGGCATGGCCGCCGATCTCACCGCTGAGATCGGCCGGCTTGACACGTCGAGTTTCACCGAGAAGGAAAAAGCCATCGCGGCCATCGCCGCGACCGGCCATGCGCGGGTCGCCGCCGTGCTCACCGCGCTCAGCGACAACAAGTTGCTCATCCGCAAGGCCGACCGCCTGGCGGTCATCGGCGAAGGCAAGGGGACGCTCCGGATCGAGAATGCCACGACCGGCGAAGCGCTGGGCGAAGCGGCCGAAACCGATCTCGACAAGATCGCCATCAACAACAAGATCAGGCGCCAGCTCAAGACCATCCTCGGCGGCCTCACACTCTTCTCAGATGATCCGGCGGTCAGGCTCAAGGCCGCGAACGATATTTTCCGCACCCGCGATCTCTCATCCCTCGAGCCCTTGCGGAATGCGCTCGCCAAGGAACAGGACCCGCCAGTGAAACAGGTCATGGCGGAGGCGCTCGCTGCCCTCGTCCTGGTCTCGGATGCGCCCGAGGCGGAAAAGCTCGCCGCGGTGCTGACCGTCAAAGCGCGCGGCGACCAGGATGCGATCTCACTGCTCGCCTCGATCGCGCAAGGATCCGACGCCGTCGCCCGCTCGGCGGCCGAAACTTTGCGCGGGCTCGAATGGACGCGGTCACTGTGGGCGGCGGTGCAGAACGCGGTCTATGGCCTGAGCCTCGGTTCTGTGCTGCTGCTCGCCGCCATCGGCCTTGCCATCACCTTTGGTGTAATGCGCGTGATCAACATGGCGCATGGCGAGATGGTGATGATCGGCGCCTATGTGACCTTTCTCGTCCAGGATGTCCTGCGCAATTCAGCGCCCTTCCTGCTCGACCAGTCCCTGTTCATCGCCATTCCTCTCGCTTTTCTCATCACCGCTCTCATCGGCATGGCCATCGAGCGTGGCATCATCCGTTTTCTCTATGGCCGTCCGCTCGAGACACTTCTCGCGACCTGGGGGCTTTCCCTCATCCTGCAGCAAGGCGTGCGCAGCCTGTTCGGCCCGACCAATCGCGAGGTCTCGACGCCGTCCTGGATGTCGGGCTCGATCGAGCTCGGCGCCATCAGCCTGACCGCCAACCGCCTCGCGATCATCGTTTTCGCGCTCCTGGTCTTTGCCGGTCTCCTGCTGCTACTGCGCCATACCCGCTTCGGCCTCGAAATGCGCGCCGTCACGCAGAACCGGCCGATGGCGAACGCCATGGGCATTCACACTGCCCGCATCGACGCCTTCACTTTCGGTCTCGGCTCCGGCATCGCCGGCATTGCCGGCGTGGCGCTGAGCCAGATCGACAATGTCAGCCCCAATCTCGGCCAGTCCTACATCATCGACAGCTTCATGGTGGTCGTCTTCGGCGGCGTCGGAAATCTGTGGGGCACGCTCGTCGCGGCCTTTACCCTCGGCATCGCCAATAAGTTCCTCGAGCCCTTCGCCGGCGCCGTCTTGGGCAAGATCCTCGTGCTTGTCTTCATTATCCTGTTCATCCAGAAACGACCGCGGGGCCTGTTCGCCCTCAAGGGCCGGGCGGTGGAGGCATGATCACACGCTGGCTTCTCAACAAAACGGATCGCGGCGTTTTGATCATGCTGGCGGTGATCCTACTTCTCGGCTTCATGGTGCCGGCGCTTCATCTCCTCACCTCGCCCGACAGCCCGGTCCACGTGCCGGCCTATGCCATGGCGCTGATCGGCAAATATCTCTGCTATGCGATGCTCGCTCTGTCGATCGACCTGATCTGGGGTTATTGCGGCATATTGAGCCTCGGCCATGGCGCCTTCTTCGCGCTCGGCGGCTATGCCATGGGCATGTATCTGATGCGCCAGATCGGCAGCCGCGGCGTCTATGGCCATGCCGAGCTGCCGGATTTCATGGTCTTTCTAAACTGGACCGAATTGCCCTGGTACTGGTACGGCTTCGGCTGGTTCGGCTTCGCTCTGCTCATGGTGCTGTTCGTGCCGGGGCTCCTCGCCTTTCTGTTCGGTTTCTTCGCCTTCCGCGCACGCGTCAGCGGCGTGCATTTCTCGATCATCACTCAGGCGCTGACCTTCGCCTTGATGCTCGCCTTCTTCCGCAATGACATGGGCTTCGGCGGCAATAACGGCCTCACCGACTTCAAGGACATACTGGGCTTCAATCTGCAGGCGGGCGGCACCCGCGCCGCCCTCTTCGGCGCGACGTGTCTCGGCCTCGCTGCGAGCCTCCTCATCTGTCTCGCCATCACGCGCTCGCGCGTCGGCGCGGTGATGACGGCGATCCGCGATGCCGAGAGCCGCACGCGTTTCCTGGGCTACCGGGTCGAGGCCTTCAAGCTCTTCGCCTTCACCGTCTCCGCCTGTATCGCAGGCGCCGCGGGCGCCCTCTATGTGCCGCAGGTCGGCATCATAAACCCGAGTGAATTCGCGCCCGCCAATTCGATCGAGGCGGTGATCTGGACCGCCATCGGCGGTCGCGGCACCTTGTTTGGCCCGATCCTCGGCGCCGTGCTCGTCAATTTCGCCAAGAGCTGGTTCACCAGCGCGCTGCCCGATCTCTGGCTCTTCGCCCTGGGCGGGCTCTTCCTGGCCGTTACCTTGTTTCTGCCCAACGGCCTCGCCGGCCTGTTCGGCCGCTGGACGTCGGCGCGGCGGCGAGAGCTGCCGGCGGCACAACCCGCGGCGGCGGAATAGCCATGGACAAGGCCGCCAACTCCATCCTCTATCTCGACGGCGTCAATGTCAGCTTCGATGGCTTCAAGGCCTTGAACGCTCTGTCGCTCATCATCGAGCCCGGCGAGTTGCGCGCTGTCATCGGCCCGAACGGCGCCGGCAAGACGACGATGATGGACGTGATCACCGGCAAGACGCGGCCCGACACGGGCGATGTCCTTTTCGCCGAGACGCGCGATCTGACCCGGCTCGATGAGGCCGAGATCGCGCAGTTGGGCATCGGCCGCAAGTTCCAGAAGCCCAGCGTCTTCGAGAAGCTCACCGTGGCAGAGAACCTCGCTCTGGCGCTCGCCGGAAATCGCCGGGTGCGCGAGGCCCTGTTCTGGCGCCTGTCTACGCGCGAGAAGGCCCGCATCGACGAGCTTCTCGGCATCGTCAGGCTCGGCGCCCAGAGGCACATGCCGGCGGCCCGCCTCTCGCATGGCCAGAAGCAGTGGCTCGAGATCGGCATGCTATTGGCGCAGGACCCCAAGCTTCTCCTCGTCGACGAGCCGGTCGCCGGCATGACCGATGCCGAGACCGAGACAACCGCGACGCTGCTGCGATCCATTGCCGGCGAGCGTTCGGTCGTCGTCGTCGAGCATGACATGAACTTCGTGCGCGAGCTCGCCGTCAAAGTCACGGTCCTGCATGAAGGCTCGGTCCTCGCCGAGGGCTCCCTCGACCATGTGAGCGCCGACCACCGCGTGATTGAGGTATATCTGGGAAGATGAGCGCGCTCGCCGTCAGCAATGTCGATGTGTTTTATGGCGCGGCGCAAGCCTTGCGCGGTGTGTCGCTCACCGTCGAGACGGGCAAGGTCTGCTGCCTCCTCGGCCGCAACGGCGTCGGCAAGACGACACTCTTGCGCACCATCGTGGGCCAGCTCAAGCCGAGACGGGGCGAGGTGCGGCTCGCAGGCGACGACATCACCACGCTCAGATCCTTCGAGCGCGCCAGGCGCGGCATCGCCTATGTGCCGCAAGGCCGCGAGATCTTCCCGCTGCTCACCGTCAGAGAGAATCTCGAGACCGGTTATGCGCACCTGCCGCGCGCCGAACGCAACCTGCCGGCCGAGATTTTCGAGCTCTTTCCAGTCCTCGCCTCCATGCTGGGGCGACGCGGCGGCGACCTTTCGGGCGGCCAGCAGCAGCAGCTCGCCATCGCCCGCGCCTTGGTGATGCGACCCAAGCTCATCGTCCTCGACGAACCGACGGAAGGCATCCAACCCTCCATCATCAAGGATATCGGCCGCACCATCCGCTACCTGCGTGAGCGCGGCCAGATGGGCATTCTTCTGGTCGAGCAGTATTTCGACTTCGCCCATGAGCTCGCCGACACGATCGTGGTGTTGAACCGTGGCGAGGTGGTCGTCTCTGGAAGAGCCGTCGACATCGAGGCAGGCGCGATCAGGCGTCACCTCACCATCTGAAGCGAAAGGCCGGCATGGCACGAGACGCTGATCATCTCCGCCTCCCACCGCAACCGGCCGCGGGAGCGACACGTCGCACCTGCCGCTTCTTTGCCTTGGCCGTCCCGCTCCCGGGACACTTCCTGTCGTCGGTAAGCCTGGAATCCGATCGGCAGGAAGGGTCTTCGGGGGTTACGGCGCCTCGTTCAGGCCGACGCCGTCCGCCGGCCCCGTCGCCTCGCTGCCGATCCTGAGGCGATGACCGTCGATATCCTCGACATTCATCTCGCGCAGGCCCCATGGAAAATTGGCTGGCGCCTGGCGGATGATCGCACCGCTTCGCTTGTAATCTTCGTAAAGCGCATCGACATCCCGGATGAATATCGAAATCCACATGCCGCGCGCACCTTGCGCATCGTGGCAAAGGAAAATCCTTATCGAGTCGCGGAAGACGCAGCCGAAACTCGGCGGCGAGCCCCAATCCCATTCCTTGTAAAAGCCGAGCTTCTCCACATAATAGGCAATGGCAGCCGTCACATCCTTCACATTGAGGATCGGAACGGCGGATTCGAACCGGTTGTCGCTTTGCTCGGCGGGGCTTGCACCCGCCGCGATGAGTCCCTCTGCGATCCTGCTGTCCATTTTTGGCGATACATAGTTGAGGGGCGTGTTGCCGCGATCGTCCTTGGCGCCCGGATCGGCGCCGAGCGCGAGCAGCAGGACCACCATGTCCGGTCGCTCCTTCAGCACCGCGAAATGAAGCGGCATGCGGCGATGCTCGAAGCGGCTCATCTGCCGACTCAGCAGGTGAGGATCATCCTTGACGAGCTTGCGCACCAGATCGGCGCGGTTGAGGGCTATGCCGGAGAAAATCGTCGGCGTGGCGCCCTTGGCGAGCAGATAATCCGCAACCTCGCTCTGGATGTGCTGGAAGCAGGTGGCCCAGCCGATCACACTCATCTCGTGATCATCCCCGACCCCCTCGATATCACCGCCCATCGCGACGAGACGCTTCACGACGGCGAGATGGCCCTCGGCCGCTGCCCAATGGAGGGGACAGGCTCGGTCGAACTTATCGCGCTCATTGACGTCGCAACCGAGGTCGAGCAGCAGGTCGACGCAATCGAGATGCCCGCTTTGCGCCGCGAGATGCAGCAGCGGCATTCGCCACTGGCCGCCGGTTAGTGCGATCTTGGCCGGATATTCGGCAAGCAGGCGCTTGAGCTCGACCGCATTGCCGGTCGTCACGGCGGCGATGATCAGGCCGTCGGCGCTTTCGACATCGACATGCGCCTTGAGCGCCCGCCAGCTCGCAAAGCCATAATCGCGCGCGATGGCAAGCTGGGCCTGATGCAGCTTGGCTTTGGGATCTTTCACCCGCAATTCAGCCAGATGCTCCTTGGCAGCCTTCTTCAGCCACGCCAGATCGGGAGGTTCGGGGAGTGCTTTGGTCATAGAACACCTTCTTTCGAGGCGCCCGGTGTCCGCGGCTCACGGGCCGGAAAGAAGATGTGGATCACATCATTCGTGGAGGCGGGTTCAACCCTTTACGCGGACCGTCGGTCACCTGCTCGACCGTTGCGGCGATCATATGGACTCCGCCACAGTAAAGTCAACTTCCACCCGAAATGTCACCGCGCCGAAATCGGGTCTCAGAATCACAACGCCTATGCGCCTCTTTCTCAAGCTTGCCCTTATGATCGCGGCACTCCTGCTTGCGCTGATCGGCATGACCGTCCAGCCGCTGTTGCGACAGACAGATGCGATCGCGGTGCCGGCGGTGTCGCCCGAACGTCTGAAGGCACATGTGCGGATGCTGAGCGAGACCTTGCATCCGCGCAGTGTCGGGGAGCTGACCAATCTCGAGGCGGCGGCCAGCTATATCCACGCCGAGTTCACCGCGACGGGAGCCGTCGTCGCCGATCAATGGTTCACGGATCGCGGCGAGAATTACCGCAATGTCATTGCCCGTTTTGGACCGGCGGAGGGCCCGCTGCTCGTCATTGGCGCGCATTACGATTCCTTCGAGACGACACCCGGCGCCGACGACAATGCCAGCGGCATTGCCGGGCTCATCGAACTGGCGGGCCTTCTCAGCCGTCATCCACCGCTGCGGCCGGTCGAGCTCGTGGCCTATACGAACGAAGAGCCGCCGCATTTTCGTTACCCGTCCATGGGCAGCGCCCATCATGCGGCATCACTGCGCGCCGCCGGCCGCGACATCTCACTGATGCTGGCGCTCGAAATGATCGGCTGGTTCAGCGACGCGCCGGGCAGCCAGACCTATCCCGTGCCCGGCATGACTCTCCTCTATCCCGACAAGGGCGATTTCATCGCCATCATCGGCCGCTTCGGCGATTGGTCCGAAACACGTGAGGTGAAGGCCGCGATGCGGAGCGCCGGTGACCTTCCGGTCCACTCCATGAACAGCCTGGCCCTGATCCCGGGCGTCGATTTTTCGGATCATCTCAACTTCTGGGCCGAAGGCTACCCGGCGCTGATGATCACCGACACCGCCTTCTACCGCAATCCGCACTACCATGCGGCCGAGGATACGTATGACAGGCTCGACTATGCGCGGATGGCCAAGGTCGTCGAAGGCGTCTTCGCCGTCGTGCAAGTCCACTCAGCCCGTCAATAGCCCACCGCCTCGCCCGCTTGCGCCCGGCTGTCGATGGCGCCGTTGAGACGCGCGCCGCCGCCCTTCTCGATTTCGCTGAGGCTTGCACCGCCCACGAGAATACCGGCCGCCTGGCCCCAGGTCTTGCCGGGTCCCGCCACGTCGAGTTTGTAGCCCATGCCCGCGAGAATCTTCTGGGTGTCGGGCGACAGCCCATTCGCTTCGATATAGACCGTGTCGGGCAGCCACTGATGATGGACACGCGGCGCATCGATCGCCTCTCGTATATTCATGCCGTGATCGATCACATTGATGATCGCTTCGAGCGTGATGGTGATGATGCGCGACCCACCCGGGCTGCCGATGACCATGAAGACCTTGCCGTCCTTCGACACTATGGTCGGGCTCATGGAGGAGAGCGGCGTCTTTTTGGGCGCGATGGCATTGGCCTCGCCCTGCACCAGCCCGTAGAGATTGGGTACGCCGGGCTTCTGGGTGAAATCGTCCATCTCATTGTTGAGCAGGATGCCGGTGCCCGGCGCCACCACGCCCGCCCCGAAATTGCCGTTGAGCGTATAGGTCACGGCGACGGCATTGCCGTCCTTGTCGACGATCGAATAATGCGTCGTTTCGGTGCTTTCCCCGAAGCCCTTGGGCATCAGATCCTTGGAGACGCCGGCGCGGTATTTGTCGATCTTGCCGCGGATCTCGGCCGCATAGGCCTTGTCGGTAAGCTTCGCCACCGGGTTTTCGACGAAGGCCGGATCGCCCAGCGCCGAATTGCGATCGACATAGGCAAACCGCATCGCTTCCACCATCAGATGCACCGTCTCGGCCGAGCCGAAGCCCAGATAGGAAATCGGGTAGCCCTCCAGCACATTGAGAATCTCGCAGATGATGAGGCCGCCCGAGCTCGGCGGCGGCGAGGAGACGATGTCATAGCCGCGGTAGGAGCAGGTGACGGGTGCCAGCTCGCGCACCGAATAATGCTCGAAATCTGCCTTGGCGAGGATGCCGCCCTGCTCGACACTCGCTTTGACGATTTTGTCGGCGATATCGCCCTTGTAGAAGGCGTCCGCACCCTTTTCCGAGATGCTCGCCAATGCCGCACCGAGATCGGCCTGCACCAGCGTCTCCCCCATCGCATAAGGCTTGCCGTCGGCCTTGAGGAAAATCTGCGCCGCGGCCTTGTCCTTGGCCAGTCGCTTGGCGTTGCGGGAGAGCATATCGGCATCGCCTTGATTGAGGACGAAGCCCTCCTTGGCGAGCTTGACCGCCGGCGCCATCAGCTCGGCGCGCGTTTTGCTGCCGTATTTCTCGCGCGCCATCTCGAAGCCTGCCACCGATCCCGGCACGCCGACGGCCAGATAACCGTCGAGGCTCAGGCCTTCGACCGGCTTGCCGTCCTTATCGAGATACATGGTCTTGGTCGCGGCGAGCGGCGCCCTTTCGCGGAAATCGAGGAAGGTCGAGGTTCCGTCCTTGAAGCGGATGGTCATGAAGCCGCCGCCGCCGATATTGCCGGCGGACGGGTAAGTAACCGCCAGCGCATAACCGACCGCGACCGCCGCATCGACGGCATTGCCGCCCTGCTTCATGACCTCGACGCCGATCTTGGAGGCGAGATGCTGTGCCGTCACCGCCATGCCGTTCTCGGCCTTGACCGGCGCGGGTGACGCCGCGAAGGCCTCGCCCGAAACGAACATCGATAGGACGACAACAATCACCGCGCGGCGCATTTCCAACATGATCGCTCTCCCTCAATCAGGCCTGCCGTCCGGCGGCCATCATAGCGGAAAGCTGGGCGATGTCAGCAAGCAGCGGCGGCCTTCGCCGCTGCCGTCATGTAAGCGACATCGGCGCCGATCGACGTCCACAGGAAGCCCATGTCGATCATGCGGCGCGCATAGGCCGGTGTCGCCACATGGATGCCGGCCACGACTCCCGCGGCAGCACTTCGCTTGAGGAGATGCGCATAGATCGCGAGGATTTCCGGCTCCTCGCGATCGAGAATGGGCGGCAGACCCATCGAGAAGCCGAGATCGGTCGGTCCGACATAGATCGAATCGATGCCCCGCACGGCCAGGATGTCGTCGATATTGTCGACGCCTTGCTTGGTCTCGATCATGGCGATGACCAAGGTCTCGTCATTGGCCGTCGCCTGATAGGAGGATGGCCCGTAGGTGTAGAGTCCGGCCCTGACCGGCCCGTTGCTGCGGGTGCCGCGCGGCGGATATTTCGCGGCCCTGACCAGCGCCTCGGCCTCGGCCCCGCTGCCGATCATCGGGCAGATGATGCCATGGGCGCCGGCATCGAGCGTCTTGCCGATGATGCCGGCCTCATTAGCCGGCACCCGAGCCAGACGGGCGACCGGATGTGCGTGCAGCGCCTGAAAGCAGGCGACCATCGACTGATAATCCTGCACGCCATGCTGCATATCGACGATGAGACCGTCGAAACCGGTCTGCGCCATGCTCTCGGCGGTAAAGGCCGATGGAATGAGAAGCCAGCTCAAGGTAGCTTTCTGCTTCTGCGCGAAGCGCCGCTTCAAGGGATTGTTCATGACCATCTCCCTCACGCCGCCACGAGCTTGCGCCAGACCGGGTGGTCGGTCACTTGCCGGTTGATGATCGCATTCGGCAGACGGCGCTGGCGTACTGCGAGCGCATTGCGCACGCAGGCCTCGCCCAGTCCGGCGAAACACTCGTCGGTGAAGCAGATCGAATGCGGGGTGACGATGACATTGTCGAGATGCAGGATGGGCTCCTCTATGGGCGCCGGCTCGACCTCGAAGACATCGAGCCCGGCGCCGGCGATCTTCTTCGCCTTGAGCGCATCATAAAGCGCCTTCTGGTCGACGATGGGTCCACGCGCTGTGTTGATCAGGAAGGCGGTCGGCTTCATCAGCGCCAGGAGCCGGGCATTGACCATACCCTTTGTCTTTTCGCTGAGCGGCACGCTGACCGACAGGAAATCGGATTGCTTGAAAAGTGTCTCTATATCTACCAGCTCGACGCCGAGCTCGCGCGCCAATGCCGGATCGACGAAGGGATCATGGGCGAGGAAGCGCATGCCGAAGGGGCCGGCGAGACGCAGCACTTCGGCGCCGATATTGCCGATGCCGAGCTGACCGAGCGCGCGCCCGGTGAGGCCGACGCCCATATGGTTGCTGCGCAGGTCCCAGCCCTCGACGCCCATGCGGGTCAGGTTGTCCTTGATCTTGAGCTGCCCGGCGAGCGCCAGCATGAAAGTGATGACCGAGACCGCCACCGGCCGCCTGACGCCATCGGGTGCGATCGTCACCGCGATGCCGGCGCGTGTGCAGGCATCGACATCGACCGTGTCATAGCCGACGCCGAACCGCGCCACGATCTTGAGCCGGCCGCTCGCCGGAACGCTCTCCTGGTTGAACTTCGGCGCCAGCAGAATGAGAGCATCGGCCTCTTCCATGTCCTCCGCCTGCATGACGCCGTTGCGCGACGCGGCGTAGAACATCTCGATCCCTTCCGTCATCAGAGGGGCAAGGTCGAACATCGGATAGGCTGGTGACCCATCGCTTTTGCGGAAATCGGCGCTGAGCGCCACACGGAAGGTCATGCGTGACTCCTTGACTGGAATGAAGCGGATTGGATCGTGAGATATCAGCCGGCGTAGCGGGGCTCCGGCAGGCCCGGCACATCGACCTCGACGGCGAAGAGAGCGCCGGCCAAGGGCTGCGCCTTGAGGCGCTCCGGCGTCAGGTCCCAGATGGCGGAAGTGACATAGAGTGTACGCAGATCCGGTCCGCCGAAGATGCAGCTCGCCGGCTTCTCGATGGGCGTCTCGATGATGCGCTCAACGCTGCCATCCGGCGCGTAGCGCACCAGGCGCCAGCCGTCCCATTGCGCATTCCACAAATACCCCTCGATGTCGATGGTCGAGCCGTCGGGATTGCCAGGCTGGTCCGCCATGTCGGTGAAGACGCGGCGGTTGCTGATATTCCCCGTCTCGATGTCGAAATCATAGGCGAAGATCTTCCGCTGCATCGTATCGGCGAAATAGAAGATCTTGTCGTCCGGGCTCCAGGCCAGGCTGTTGGAAATGCCGATGCCTTCTTCCATCTGATGCAGCGAGCCGTCGGGATCGAGCCGGAACAGGCCGCCGGTCCGCTCGCGCAGCTGGTCGTCCATCGAGCCGACCCAGAAGCGCCCGCGCCGGTCGCATTTGCCGTCATTGAGGCGGTTGCGCTTCATGTCGTGATCGGGCGGCGGCAGGCGCTCGATATGGCCGGTCTCGGGATCGAAGAAAGCCAGTGTCGAGGCGAGCGCCACCACGAGTCCACCCTGTTCGCGCAAAGCGAAGGAGCAGATGCGCTCCGGCATCGTCCAGCGCGTGACCTTGCCCGCCTCGTCGAGGCGCTGCAGCAGGTTGTTCTCGATATCGACCCAATAAAGCGCCTGCTCGGCCACATCCCATACCGGAACCTCGCCCAGCTTGTTCCTGGCGTCGACGATGCAGCGCAGCGTGCTCATATTCTTCCTCCTCCGGGTCTATTTCTTATGGGGTGATCGCTGCAGCGCGTGGCTCGCCACTGCGATGAGAGTCAGGGCGCCGGCCCAGATATATTGGTAATAGGCGGTCACCTGCATGAGATTGAGCGCATTCTGCATGAGCCCGACGACGATGGCGCCAAGCAAGGTGCCGATCGCCGTGCCGCGGCCGCCGAACACGCTGGCGCCACCCACCACCACCGCGGTGATCGAGGTCAGCGTGAAGGCCATGCCCGCTTGCGGGTCACCGCTGCCGATACGCGCCGCGATCAGAAGCCCGGCCAGCGCGCTCATCACCGCGCAGAACGAATAGGCACCGAGCCGGATGAGTCCCGTCGCCAGCCCCGCGACCCGCGCCGCTTCCGGGCTCGAGCCGGTACCATAAAGCCTCTGCCCGAGCCGGCCGCGCAGCAGCAGGATCTCGAAGATGATCGCCAGCACCAGGACAAGCAGCGCCGCCACCGGCACCGGCCCCAGATGCGCCTCGAAGAAGTCGAGATAGCTGTCGCTCACCATCCCGCCCGGGCTCGGCCGCAAGGTGAGCGCCAGGCCGAAGACGATCGAATAGCTCGCCAGCGTGGCAATGAGATCGGGAATGCGCAGCCACAGGATCAAGGTGGCGTTGAACAATCCGACCGCGAGGCCGGCCATCAGGCTGAGGGCGATGGCTTCGGCCACCGCCAGCCCGCTGTCCTGGATCGCGACAAAGGAGACTATAGCGGTAATAAGACTGATCAGCGGCCCGACAGAAAGATCGATGCCGCCCAGCAGAATCACCGCGAGCTGGCCAAGCGCCACGAGCGCCAAAGGTGTGATCTGGTTGGCCAAGTTGACCGCATTGGCGCTGGTGAGGAAATAAGGTGAGACGAAAGCCGTCACCACCGCGAGAAGCACGGTCAGCAAAGCGAGTGCGAAGCTGCTGGCATAACGGTCGAACAGCGGACGTTCCGGTCGCGAGGCTGTCGAGGCGCGTGCGACGCTGGCACCATGGGACGTCAGAACGCCGCCGACATGGGCGGCTCCCGTGGCGCTGCCGACGATCCGCTCCTCGGTTGCTTCCGATCCCGCGACTTCGTCGACGATCCGTCCTTGCGAGAAAATGAGGATGCGATCGCTGAGCCCGATCAGCTCCATGAGATCGGAGGCGACGAGGATGACGGCGGCGCCCTCCTCCGCGAGACCTCGGATCTGGCGGTAGATCTCAAGCTTGGTCGCGACATCGACACCGCGTGTCGGATCTTCGAAAATGTAGACCCGCGGCGTGCCGGCGGTCCATCGCCCGAGCACGACCTTCTGCTGATTGCCGCCCGACAGCGTGGCGACCCCCGCTTCAGCAGATGGCGTCTTGACCGCAAAACGCGCGATCGCATCACGGGCCAGCCGGTTTTCCTTAGGCGCCGAGATGAAGCCGGCGGTGACCAGCGACTTCAGGTGCGGCAGCGAGAGATTCTCGCGGATCGAATGGGGCATGAACAGCCCCTCGCGATGGCGATCCCCCGGAATATAGACGACGCCCTTGGCGATGGCCTCGCGCGGTGACTTGATCTCCAGTTTTTCGCCGTCGAGGCGCAGTTCGCCGCTGAGCGGCAAAAGGCCAAAAATGGCGCGCACGATATCGGCTTGGCCATTGCCCTGGATGCCGCCGAAGCCGACGATCTCGCCCGCCGAAAGGATGAAGCTCGCATCTCCGAACCGGCCCGGACTGGCAAGCTGGCGTGCCTCGAGCCGCACCGGCCCCGTCTTCGCCGCGCGTGGCGGATAGGCGACGGTCATCTCGCGCCCGACCATCATGCGGACCAGTTGCGCGGCATCCGTCTGGCTGCGCTCGACCGTGCCGACGGCCTCGCCGTCCTTCAGCACGGTGATGCGGTCAGCGATCGCGAAGATCTCCGGCAAACGGTGCGAGATGAAGATGATCGTTTTGCCCTGCGACTTGAGGCTTCGGACGATGGCGAATAACCGGTCGATCTCCGCCATATCGAGCGCCGAGGTCGGCTCGTCGAGAATCAGGATCGACGGATCGCGGGTCAGGGCACGGGCGATCTCGACGATCTGGCGTTCCGCCACGCTGAGGTCGCTGACCTTGCGCGCCAGGGGAATGGTCGCATCGAGTCGCGTCAGGATTTCCTGTGTTGCGCGCTCCATCTGATTCCGGTCGACCAGCACGCCGCCGGGCTCATGGCCGAGCCAGACATTCTGCGCGACATCGAGATCGGGGACGAGCCGCGTGTCCTGATAGACCATGGCGATGCCGAGATCCTGCGCGGCGCGCGGCGATGTGAGCTCCACATCTCGCCCGCCGATGGCGATACGCCCGGCATCGGGCCGCATCACGCCGGCGAGGATACGCATCAGCGTCGACTTGCCGGCACCGTTCTCGCCCAGAAGGCAATGCACTTCCCCCTTGCGGCAGAAGAACGAGACGCCCTTCAGGGCCTTTACGCCGCCGAAGCTCTTCTCGATCGCATGAAGGGCAAGCTCGTCTGCTGACATGTCTTCTGCCTTGGGCATGGGAAGTCCGGCACCCCGCCGGGACCAGGCGGGGTGCACTTGACGATCGATGTTGTGATCAGCTGAAGATCTTCTTCAGCTCTTCATCACTGAGATCGGTGTCGACGCAGACACCGTCCGGCAGATCGCGCTTGATGAATTTCTCATAATTGTCGCCGGTGATGGTGCGCGCCCCGATCAGCTGATATTTCGGGATATCCTGGCCCGAAACGAGCTTGACCGTCTCGCGCAGCGCCACGACGCTCTGCCAGGTCGGCTCCGACACCATCAGGATCTTGAACTTCGGATTCTTGGCCTTCTCGGCGTCATAAAGCTTCAAGATTCCGTTGTAGTCATCACCGGTGACCGGCACCAAGGGACGGTTCGCCGCGAGCAGCGCCTTCATCGCGCCGGTCGCCACTTGGCCACCGTCGCACCAGACACCGTCGATCTCAGGATGCGCCGCGATGAGGTCGGCCATGACGATCTTAGCGCGGTCCTCTTCCCAATTGGCGTCCTTGAAGGCGAGGATCTCGATATCCTTGCTGAGACCCTTCTGCGTCGCCTCCCAGATCGCGGCGGTATAGGAATTGCCGGGCAGTCCGCCCAGCGCCACGATCTTGCCCTTGCCCTTGAGCTCGGTATTGAAGAATTCGCTGATGAGCTTGCCTTTGCTCACCGGATCGACGCCGACATAGGCCGTATAGTTGCCGCCTTCGACCGGCAGGTTGAACGGCATGGTAAGAATGCCGGCGCGGGTCGCCTTGCGCAGCACCGGCGCCACCGCGGTGCCCGAGTTGGGGATGCACATGATCGCATCGACATTCTGCACGATCAGATCTTCGATATCGTTGACCTGCTTGGCGATGTCACCCTGCCCGTCGACGATGATGAGCTCGCCCACCACGTCCTTCAGCTTCTCGGCTTCCTTGCGCATCGAGGCGAGCGACTCGGTCCGCCAGGAATTGCCAGAAAAGCCGTTGGAGAAGCCAATGCGGAAAGGCTTCTTTTTGGCGACACCCTTGGCAATCTCGCTCGACGCCTCGATCGTGGCTTCCGACGCCACATCGGCGAAAGCCGGCAGCGCGCCGAGGCCACCGGCCAGGGCGGCGCCTCCCATGAGGAGAGCCTGTCGCCGGTTCAGATGTTTCATATTCATATGCTGTTACCTCCCATTTAGACGTTTATGTAGTCAGGCACTCAAGTGATCCGGCGCTTCTCCGCGAGCGCCCGGTAGACCATCACGCTGAGAATGATGAGCGCGCCCTGCACGATGTATTGCGTGCCGGTCGATACCCGCGCGATGTTGGTGAAGCTGACGAGAACGGTCATGAACAAGGCGCCGCCGATGGTGGCGACGGCGCTACCGACGCCGCCCGTCAAGGCGGCGCCGCCGACCACGACCGCGGCGACCGAGTTGAGGAGGAACTGCTCGCCGATGCCGAGGCTCGGATTGCCGATATAGGAAGTGATGAGAAGCCCGCCGAGCACGGCCATGACCGAGCACATGACATAGGCGCCGATCAACGTGCGTTTGACCGGCACGCCCATGAGCGCTGCGGCGTCGCTGTTGGCGCCGACCGCGTAGATCCAGCGCCCGAAGATCGTGCGCCGAAGGATGACCGCGACCGCGATCGCCACGGCGAGCCAGGCGACGGCGCTGAGCGGAATGCCCAGCACGGCGCCCTGCCCGATGATCTTGAAGGCAGGCGCCGCCGTGCCGCGCGTGGCGCCGCCGGTATAGACCAGCGCCGCGCCGAACAGGATGGAGTTCATGGCGAGCGTGGTGATCAGCGGCGCCACTTTGAGCACCGCCACCATGAAGCCATTGAGCGCGCCGACCAGGATGCCGAGCAGAAGGCAGACGGCGATCGCCAGCGGGATGGATGAATCCTGCCCCAGCATGATGCTGGTGGCGACGATATTGGTGAGCGTGACAACGCCGCCGACCGACAGATCGATGCCGCCGACCAGGAGGGCGATCACCTGCCCGGTGGCGACGAGGCCCAGAAGGGCAGCCACCTGCAGCACATTGAGGGCCTGGCCGGTGCTGAGCATCGCCGGTGATACGATGCCGGCCAGCACATAGAAGAGAATGACGGCGAACCAGATCGGCGAGATGCGGGCAAGGAGCTGCGCCATGACCTACCTCTTGTCGTCCGACTTGCGCTTTGTCCGCGCCGTGGCCTTCGGCACATAGTCATCGGCATGGGTCAGGTCCCGCGCCGCGATGTCGAGCATCTGATGCATGCCGGCGCGCGCGCCGGCGGCGTCGCGGAAGCGGATGCGTTCCATGATGTGGCGATGCGCGGCGAGGGCCTCGTCCGGCGCGTCGGTGACCGTGTTGGTGATGAGCAATGCCGCGCCGAGTGCCGCTTCGATGGTGCTGCCGATCCGCTGCAGCACCACATTGCCGCTCGCCGCGATGATGCCGCTGTGGAAGGCGAGATCCGCTTCGGTCTCGGCCTGGAGATCGTTCGGACTTGCCGTCTCCATGCGGTGGAAGGCTTCCTCGATACGGGCGAGATCCGCCGCGGTCGCGCGCTGTGCCGCGAGCTCGGCTGCCGCCGGCTCGATGATACGGCGCACTTCCAGCAGCCCGGCGATCAGGTCATGCTCCTTGCTGATATCGGGATGCCAGCTCAGAACCGCCGGATCGAGCAGGTTCCAGTCATGCCGCGGCTTGACCCTGACGCCGATGCGCTGGCGCGTCTCGAGCAGTCCTTTGGCGCACAGAACCTTGATCGCCTCGCGCAAGGTCGTGCGGCTGACGCCGAGACTGCCCATCAGCACGTCCTCGCGCGGCAGCACCTCGCCCGGAATGAAACGTCCGCCCAATATGTCGGCACCGAGCGCCGAGACGACCGCTTCGAGCATCTTGCCGCCGATCGGCTTGGTCCGCTTGAGCGGGATTGCTTTCTTCGCAACGGCCATGATCACCAGTCCACGATCGTGCCGTCATCGAGCACGGCGTTCAGCGTATGCAGAATTTCGGGCGCATAAGGGTGGCGCGCGCATTCGGTCTCATCGACGGTGATGCCGAGCCCCGGCGCCTCGGGCACGCGCCAGAAGCCGTCCTTCATTTCGATCGGCCCCTGCACCACATCGAAATACCAGGGCACCGCGCCCACCATCTCTTCCTGGATGACGTGATTGGGCGTCGAGACCGCGAAATGCAGCGCCGCCGCGCCGGCAATCGGGCCTAAGGGATTGTGCGGCGCCACGCCAACCGACACGGCTTCCGCCATCGCCGCGATCTTCTTCGCCTCGCTCAAGCCGCCGCAATGGCAGATGTCGGGCTGCAGAATGCTGATTGCCGACGCCGCGAGGACGTCATGGAATTCCGCCCGGTCGATGAGCCTTTCACCGGTGGCAAGCGGGACCTTCGTCCTGGCGGCGAGCTCACGCAGGGCGCCCGTCTCGCCGGGTGGCAGCGGTTCCTCGACGAACATCGGCCGGAACGGCGCCAGCGCATCGATGTAGGCCAGCGCCGCACTCGCGCTCGCCGGCCGGCCATGGAAATCGACCATGATCTCGATTTCGGGACCGACGGCGCCACGCAGCGCCTCCATCAGCCGGCCGACCTTCGCCACGTCGGGCAAGGGGGCGTGATAATGCGTGTAGGGAATGAACACCGCCTTCAGCGCGCGGTAGCCCTTGGCGACGACCTCCAGCGCGCGCTCGACCAGCGGGTCCTCGTCGAGTGTTTCATAGACGGCCTTCATGTCGCCGAGGCCAAGATGCGTATAGACGCGTACCTTGTCCCTGACCTTGCCGCCGAGCAGGCGCCAGACCGGTACATTGAGGGATTTGCCGAGAATGTCCCACAGCGCGATCTCGATGCCGGACACGGCACTCATGCCAATGACGCCGAGCCGCCAGAAGGAGTGCTTCTTCATCACCCTCACCGCCTGCTCGATGTCGCGCGGGTCGCGGCCGATGAGCAGCGGCGCCAGATCGTTGATCGCGCCGACGACGGCCTGCGTCTTCCATTCGAGCGTCGCTTCACCCCAGCCGAACAGCCCGGGCTGATCCGTCACCACTTTGACGAATACCCAGTTGCGCATGTCGGCATTGACGATCCGGGCCTCGATGGCGGCGATCTTCACGATCGCGTCCTCCCTAAATAATAGTATTTTTTATTTAAGAAATCATACGATAATGGAATTGTCAACGGCGCTCTGCGCGCGCGCCGGCTAAAAACCAATCTTTTCTGAAAACTGTCCGAACCGCGCCTCAGCGCGGAAAGCCGAATATATGCAGCGGCTCCGGCCTGCCGCGCAGCTCGGCGGCGCCGAGATCGCGCCACTGCGCAAGATCCTCACCGGCTTTGCCGAGCGTCTCGGCCGAGGCGATGAGCGCCACTTCGTGCTGCTTCGTCGCCTGCTCCAAACGGTTGGCAATATTGACCGTATCGCCGAGCACGGTGAATTCGAGCCGCGTGTCGTCACCGACCGCGCCGATGAAGGCCTCGCCTTCATGCACGCCGATGCCGACCGCGATCTCATCGTCACCCGCTTGCAGCCGCGCTCTGTTCCATTCGGAGAGATTGGTCAGGATCGTCTTGGCGCAGGCGATGGCGCGTTTGGCATCATCGTCGCGCGGGTCCGGAATACCAAAGACAAGGAAGGCGCCGTCGCCGACGAACTTGTCGACGATGCCGCCATGCCGCTCGGCCGCCAGGCGCACGCGGCTGCGGAAGGCGCTCACCACTTGCGCGAGCAGTGCCGGATCGAGCGCCTCTTCCATCGCCACCGAATTGCGGATGTCGATGAACAGCAGCGCGACGCGGGCGCGCCGGCCGGAACGGAGCTCGTTCACATTGCCGGAAGCCAGCATGGGGGCCAGCTCAGTCGGCAGATACCGCACCAGATTGGTCCGCCGCATCGACTCCTCGATGCCGTGGCGCAGCAGATATTGTCCGCGCCAGGCGGCGGCGATGAGAACGAGACCGAAGAGAATGAACATAGCCAGCCGCGCGGTATTGGCGGCCGGCCCGAAGAATTGATAGACGGCGACGCCGACCGAATCCGTTTCGCCGGCCTCGATCAGGTGTTCGGCATTGAGCGCCAGGCCGAGGAGCGCCAGCATGAGCAGGAGGCTGTAGATCTGGACGGCGGGTCTAAGGCGCAGGGAGCCGACAGCGAGGACCAGAAGTGCCGCCACCGCGGTCGGCAAGGCGGCGGCGAAGCGGCCGGGCAGATGCGCCTCGAGAAGGTCACCCGTCAGCGACAGGCCAATGACCAGAATGTCGACGGTTACCGTGACATAGGCGATCCAGCGCGACCAGAAGCCGAAACGGAGAAGCGCATAAGCGAGCGCGCCCGCGAGAAACAAGATGCCGATGACGATGCGGGCACCCGTGCGCGCCTCGACGACGCCGACATCGACCATGGGGCCACGCGAGAAGGCGAATTCGACGGCGATGAGCAACGCCACGGCGACCAGCATGCGCGCCACCGCCACGAATTTCTCGGCCGCGACATCGGCCTCGCGCAGCAGGGCTTCCGGGGCACTTTGCGGAGATTTCGGCATGTGAGGAAAGTGATGGACGCGGGGGTTACCGGGATGGGGCCTTGATCATAGCACCCATACCCTCCTCTTCGCCAAGGAACCTATTTCAGGCCGAAACGCTTCTATTGGAATGGCCGGTCCATCTAGGGAATTGTGAAACATGCCGATTTTCGCTCACCTCTCAATCGGTGTCCGCGATATCGAGGCGGCCAGGCGTTTTTATGACGCGGCCTTGGCACCTCTGGGCATCACCCGCCTCTATGAAGGCGCCGGGGATTATTTCGCCGCCTTCCTCAAGGACCCCGACGGTCAGCGGATCGAGGCCGTCTGCCATCTCAGGCAAACCTGAGTCAGGCGACATTCACCGCCGTCACCAGCATTGCCGCGGCGAGCAGGCTGAGTGAGAAGCGGAAACTCGCCCGCCGGGCAAAATCGATGACGACGGCGAAGGTTCCGACCGCAATAGTCACGAACCCCAGTGTCAGCGCGAGAAAATGTCCAAAACCGATCGATACCAGCGCCACCAGGCAGAAGGCGATATGGATCACGCCGGCGCGCAGGAGACTGAGAAAGAGGACATAGGCCCTTTCCTTGCCTGCGGGGACAGTCATTGCTCAGTCCAGCGCCAGACCGATACCGTCGGTCGTCTGTGAATGGAGACCGCCCTTGCGTGAAATGTCACCCAGCGTGGTCCCGGTTTTCGCGCGGACATCGGTTTTTGCGAGATCGCCAAGCGAAACGATGCCGACAAGCCGTTTGTCGCGATTCAGCACCGGCAGACGCCGAATCTGGATGTCACCCATATTATTGAGCACCTGTTCGACCGCCTCGTCCTCGAAGCAATACATGACCTCGGTGCTCATGACATCGCTTACGAGGTCTTCCGGTCCAAGCCCATGCGCCACGCCCCGAACCGCGATGTCGCGATCGGTGATCATGCCCACGAGCCGATCGTCATCGCTCACCGGCATGACTCCGGCATCGATCTCGGCCATCGCCAAGGCGACGGTTTCCAACGTGTCGTCCGGCCGCGCGATCCGGACATCAGTGCTCATGCATTCCCTGATCTTCATGGTCATCTCCTCGATTTCCGCAATGACGCGGCAGGGCGCCCTCCCTTCAACTCGCCGGATGGCTGTTCCCTTCCACCAATGAATGAGAAGCCGGTCCGGTTGCGTTAGCACGTGATCAGGAAAAGCGGACACCGGTTTTCCGTCCGATCACGCGCCAACTCAAATTCCGATCACGTTTATCAATTCAGGTCGAACCGACCTGAATTGATCGTGATCTGGCCAGCTCGGACCGGCCCTGTCCTGATCGAAAATGGCGAAAACCAGAAGTCACAGGACATTGGGTCTACGCAGTGACCGCCATATGGTTCCAAGAAAACTGGCTTTCGGAACTTTCGTTCCGCCGTCGGGTTGAAGTTCCATGGCCACCATCCCCACCCCCGAAACGCCCGATCAGCCGGAACCGCCGGCGCCCAAGCCAGATCCCATTCCACCGGAACCGGGCAAACCGCCATCCAATCCTGAGATCGAGCCGCCCGACCGGCGCAAGAACCAGCCGATGCGGGTCTGAGACCTCGCATTTTAACGCATCGCACTCACCGCGATCACCAGGGCGGAAACCGCCAGCACCGACAGTGCCAGACCGAAATGCGAATGCCGCGCCATGTCGATGAGGACGGCCAGCGTCCCGATCACGATGACGAGGAAGCCCAGGCCCACCGGCAGAATATGCCCGAAAGCAAAGGATACGAGCGCCGTCAGGGCGAAGGCGATCAGCAGCAGCGCGGCGCGCATCAGGCTGACGAAGAAGTCATAACCCTGCTTCTTGTCCAGAGCCAGATGCTCGGTCCAGTCATGAATCGGGGCGCCGGCGCCCTCCGTGTCAGGATGGATATCGGCCATGTCGTCCTCCTTCGGCCCCTCAGCGGTGAAGGCGGTTCCATGCACACGAGTCTATCCCAATGACGCGCAGCCGGGCGGTGAGTTCCCTCGCCGCCCCCGGCTACGAAAATATAATATGCGGAAGCGCGCTCAGGCGACGCAGATGCCCGGCACCGCAACCTTCTGGAACAGATGCGGCGACGCGACGGCGGAAGCCGGATGGGCAGAAATATGCGCCCGGAATTCCGGATGGGTGAACGCCGCGCGGAAATCGGCGATAGACTCCCACACCGCCTCGTTCAGATAGGTCGGGCTGTCGCCGACCGCGCGATGAAGCTGGGTCGAGATGAAGCCCGGCTGCCGCTTCATGAAGGCGGCATCTTTCTGCCAGGCTTTGAGAAAGGTCTCTTCGTCGGCCTTGTCGAGGGTCATGATATTGACGAGCACGACCGGGGCGGCGTCGAGGCCGATCTGGCGGTCGATCGGAAAAGCGGGGTCGAGTGGGCGCAATTGTGGCATGGCAAACTCCTTCTTATTTGGTACCACGATGTCAATACAGCACAATAGACACAATCATATTGACATTATGATGTCAATTAAAATACATGGTGACAAATGCGCGAAATCAAGCGAACGCCGGCCGGCACGGCGCTGAGCGATCTCATCCTCGACCTGTTCCGGCTGAACAACGGGATCCTGACCGGGGGAGACAGGCTCGTGTCCGGCCTTGGCCTCACCAGCGCCCGCTGGCAGGTTCTCGGCACCATCATCGCGGCCGAGCGGCCACAGCCGGTCGCCTGGCTGGCGCGCGACACAGGCGCCAACCGCCAGAATGTCCAGCGCATCGTCAACGACCTGGAAAAGGAAGGCCTCGTCGCATTCGAGACCAACCCGCATCACCGGCGCGCCCAGCTTGTCGTGCTGACCGACAAAGGCAAGCAGGCCTTTGAGGCCGCCATGCGCCTCCAGGCGCCCTGGATCAACAAGCTCGCGCAAGGGATCTCGGTCGCGGACCTCGCGACGACGCATCGTGTTCTACTGGCGCTCAGTCGGAATATGGAGGCCAGCGAAGCTGGCTGATGCTCGTCGCCCAGTTCAAACGCAACTACGATGAGATACTGAAATACGCGCGCGGCCAACTGGCGGAGCGCTGGAACTATCGCACCCTCGACGGCTGATCATAAGAGATCAGATTGCACCGGTATTTCACCGCTTCGGCAGCCATTTCTTCGCGATGCGGCAGACCATGGTGTAGGCTGGATCGTAAACATTGCCCACATCATAGCGCACGACCTGGCCCATGAGGTGGCTCGCGGCCTTAGGGGACAGACCATAGTCGCTGGTCAGCCAGTTGAACATGTCGGTCGTCGCGTGCTGCAGCGCCTGCTCGAGCGGCCGTGCATTGCCGATCGAATAGATGTCGTCGGCGCTCTCGCCGCGCGGCCAGACGAGCGGGCGGCCCTTCTCGACCGTGAGACGGATCTCGACCTCGAAACAGGTCTCGATGCCCGTGCCGACGATCTCGCCGTCACCTTGTGTCGCATGGCAGTCGCCGACGAAGAACAGCGCGCCCGGCACGGCGACCGGAAACCACACGGTGGCGCCGGGGCCGAAGCCCCGATAGTCCATATTGCCGCCATTCTCGGCGCTGGTCGCGGTGGAGAAGGCCTGGCCCCCGGCGGGCGCCACGCCGAAACAGCCGATCATCGGTTCGAGCGGCAGGACGAAATCTTCGAGTCCCGGCACAGCGGGTTCGAGCGTCGCCGTCAGCCCCTGGCTGTCGATCCGCCAATTCGTCTTATCCCGCGGCGGCAAGCCACGGACGAATTCCGGGTCGACGACATTGCCGGCGAGCGCCGCTCGCGTCCACCCGGTCGCCCGGATCGGCGTCATGCGCAAAATCTCGATCCGCAGCGCATCACCGGGCTCGGCGCCGGTCACGAAGATCGGGCCGTTCATCGGATTGGGTTCGGGCGCGCGCTGCACACCTTCTTTGTCGAAGCCATGCGCATCGATCGTTTCGGTGATCACGATATCGCCCGAGGCGACCGTGAGGGCCGCCGGCAAAGTGCCCAGCACATTATGCCACTGGGTTGCAGTAAAACGGTGCGTTTTCATGGTTTAAGGCGCAACCCGAAGTTCACAGCGAGACATGGTGGTGGGCCCGGAGGGACTCGAACCCCCAACCAGACGGTTATGAGCCGTCAGCTCTAACCATTGAGCTACAGGCCCCACCCGGCGCGCATGGCTACAGCAATTCGTTTCCTAATTCCAGCCTGACTTCAGAACTCCTGCTTGAGCTGGATCTCGCCACCCCAGGCCTCGAAATCGGAGCTTCCGAGCCCGTCATAGAAACCAGAGGCTGAGAGCGACGACGAGCCTCCGCCGAACAGTGTGAAGCCGAGCTCACCTCGCCCACGCAGGCCTTTGTCCTCGAGGCCCGGGCTTTCCGCCACGGTGGTCGCGGTGTTCTCCTGCGCGAAGGTCCAGATGCCTTCCAGCGTGACGAAGGGCTCGACCCTGGTGAAGTCGTTGAGCTCCATTTGGGTGCTCACCCTGGGCCCGAAGGTGAAGGTGCCGGTCGACGCCTTGATCGAGGGGATATCGAACCCGAGGCTGTCCTCGTACTCCTCGCTCTTCTCCTCGAAATAAGCGACCTCGGCCTTGGGCTGGATCGTGAACTGGTCGAAATCGAAGCGCCCGATCAGCGCGCCCGAGATAAGCCAGCGCGTCGCGTCGACCTCGTCTTCATAGGTGCCGAAGGGCGACACGGTGTTATAGGATTGGCCCCAGGCGGCGCGGGCGTCGAAGAAGAAGTTCTCCGAAAGACGCGCCGTCAGATAAGGCCCGATCATATAGCCGAAACCGTCCATCTCGGCATCGTCCTCGCCCTCCATGTCGGTCCAGTCGAGCTGGCCGCCGAGCCCCAAGAGCAGGCCGGGCGTCACCAGGTAATCGGCGCCGGCATGCAGGATGCCGAAATTGCCGTCACCACCTTCCGCATTGAAACGGGCGAACTTGCCCTCGACCCAGATGTCGAAGGGATTGATCGGGGCATCCGCTCCGATGCGGTCGGCATAAAGCCCGTCGAAAGCCAGAGCCCCCTCTTCCTCACTCTTCTCATCCGTCGCCATGGCGCGGCGCAGGCTGTAGCTGAAACTGGCATCGCGCTCAGTGAAGCGCAGGCCGAAAGGCAACATGTCGCCGCCGAAGCTCATGCCGAAGCCCGACACGCCGCCCTGCCCCGAATAATTGCCGGTCAGCCGCTCGATGCGGCGGGTGGAATCGGGACCATTGGTGAGGATCAGTTGCGAGCGTGCCTCGAGGAACTGGCCGATGAGCCCGGTCGTCTTGCTGATGTCGGAGGCCGACAGCGTGCAGGTGACCTGGACGCCCGACACGACGGTGATGCTGCCGCTGCGCGTCTTGGGATCGATCGTGCTCACGCCGTCGCTGCACGCCGCCTTCGCCACGTCAAAACTCTGCGGCACGCTGAAGGAGATCGGGAAGGTGCCGGGATTGACATTGATCGCCCCCGACGAGCCGCTGCCCGACGACGTGGCCACCGCGAAATTGAGTGGGGTTTCGGGTGACGAGAAGCTGAAGGTGCCGTCGACCGTCGTGTTGACGACCATCGTCACGCGGCCCTGCGCGCGCTGCACCACCGTGACGGTGAAGCTGTCGGTCACCTCATTACCGGCAGCATCCTCCGCTATATAGGTGATCACCGTCGGCCCGAGCGGGAAGGTCGCGCCGCTGGCCAGTCCGGTGGTCTGCGTGACGGTGGCTCCCGGAAGATTGTCGCTCGCGGTCGGCACCGTCCAGGAGACGACCGAGCCTGTCAAAGGCGGATCGACCTCGACCGTGATGTCATCCGGGAAAGTGTCGAAAGTCGGCGGCGTATCATCATGTGCCGTCAGCGTATAGCTCGCGGCACTGCTGGAGAACGGGCCGCCATCCAGCGAAGGCGTGGCGTCCGTCGCGGTGACCGTGAAATTGAAGATACCGGTCTCCGTCACCGTGCCGGACAGGACTCCGCCTTCAGTCAGGGTCAATCCACTCGGCAAGCTGCCGCTCAACGTGAATTTGTGAGGGCTCTGGCCGCCCGTCGCGGCAAAGGTCTGGCTGAAGGAAGTGCTCGAATAGGCATCGAATGTGCCGCCCGGCGCGGGACTGGTGATCGTCACCGTCGGATCGGTGACGGTCAGCGAATAGGCGACCGCGGCGCTTTCGAACGGACCGCCATCGCCGGCGGGTGTGCTGTCCGCCGCGACGATGCTGAAATTGAAGGTCCCCGCCACGTTCGGCGTGCCGGACAGGACACCTGCCGGCGACAAGCTCAGGCCGGACGGAAAAGCGCCGGCGGAAAGGGCGAATATATGCGCGCCATTGCCGCCGCTCGCGGTGAAGCTTTGGCTGTAGGCCGTACCTGTCGCAGCCGCCGGAAGCGCCCCCGCTGCCGGAGCCGTGATGGTGACGGTCGGGTCGGCAACCGTAATGGAATAGGCGACCGCCGCGCCGGTAAACGGGCCGCCTTGGCCGGCAGGCGTTCCGTCGCTGGGTACGATGGAGAAATTGAAAGTGCCCGACTGGCTCGGCGTGCCCGACAGAGTGTTGCCCGAAAGTGTCAGGCCAGTTGGAAAGGCGCCGGCGCTGAGCGAGAATGAGTGCGTGCCGGTGCCGCCGCTCGCCGTGAAGCTCTGGCTGTAGGCGGTGCCCGTCGTCGCCCCCGGCAGGGCGCCTGCTGCGGGCGCGGTGATCGCCACCGTCGGCGCGCCGATGGTGATCGTGTAGGCTTGGCTGCCTGTCGCGCCATAGGTGTCGGACGCGGTAACCGTGAAGTTGAACGTATTGACGGCGGTCGGCGTGCCGGAGATCTCCCCGCTGGTCTCATCGAGGTCCAGGCCATCGGGCAGCATGCCGGCGGTGACCTCGAAAACATAGGGCGCGGTACCGAGTGACGCGATGATGGTCTGTAAATAAGGAGTCGTCGCCGCCTCGCCGGTCGTGGCGATCGCCGACAAAGTGAGCGTCGGAGCCGTCACGGTGATGCTCACCGTCGCGGCTGCCGAGGTGCCGGTCACATTGGTGGCGGTATAGGTGAAGCTGTCAGGGCCGGAATAGCCGGTGGTCGGTGTGTAGGTAATCGACGTTCCGACCGCCGTAGCGGTTCCATGCGCCGCTGTCCCGACCGCGACGCTGGCGGGCGGCCCTCCGGTGATATTGAGCGTGACCGCATTGTTAGTGCTGTTCGCGGGCACGGTGGCGGCGACATCATTGGCGACCGGCGCGGCCGGATTGACCATGATGCTCGCCGTCGCCGGGGCCGATGTGCCGCCGGCATTGGTGGCCGTGTAGGTGAAGCTGTCCGGACCGTAATAGCCGGTGTTCGGCGTGTAGGTGATCGAGGTGCCGCTGGCTGTCGCTGTGCCGTTGCTCGCCGGGCTGGCGACGGCGACACTGGTCGCAATGCCGCCCGCGAGGTTCAACGGGACATTGTTGTTCGCGCTGTTGAAGGAGACCGTCACGCCGGTCACGCCGGCCAGCGGCGGCTGCGGGTTGACGGTGATCGTCACCGTAGCCGGTGCCGAGGTGCCGTCGTCATTGGTGGCGGTATAGGTGAAGCTGTCGGGGCCGAAATAACCGCTGGCCGGCGTATAGGTGATCGACAACCCGGCGGCGGTGGCGGTGCCGTGGCTCGCCTGCGTGCCGACGGCAACGCTGGTGGGAGCGCCCCCGGTGATGCTGAGCGTGACCGCATTGTTGGTGCTGTTATAGGCGACCGTCGCGCTGGCGGCGTTGGCGACCGGCGGATTGGGCGCCACGGTGGTGACGGAATACGTGCGGTTGCCGGTATAGGGGCCATCGCCGGTGCTCGAATCCTGCGCCGTCACTGTAAAAGTGGACGGGCCAGCGCCGCTCGGTATGCCGGAAATCACACCAGTGCCCGCATCGATCGAAAGGCCGGTCGGCAAGGTGCCGGGCGGGATGCTGAAGCTATAGGGGCCGGTGCCACCGCTCGCCGTCACCGTCTGGCTATAGAAAATGCCGGTCACCGGATTGGGCAATGTCGCTGGATTGACCGTGATGGTCGGCGGGTTGACGGTGATGGTCACTGTCGCCGGCGCCGAGGTGCCGGCGGTGTTGGTCGCCGTATAGGTGAAGCTGTCAGGACCGCCATAACCCGCCGTCGGCGTATAGGAGATCGTGGTGCCAACCGCCGTCGCCGTGCCATGGGTCGCCTGCGTCCCGACCGCGACAGTCTGCGGCGTCCCCCCGGTGATATTGAGCGTGATCGGATTGTTCGTGCTGCCATAACCGACAATCGCCGAGACCGGATTGGCGACCGGCTGCTGGGGAGCGATGGTGACCGAATACGCGCGTGAAATGCGCAGTTTGCCGTCAGGAGGTGTCGTACCGGTCGAACTATCGGCCGCTTCGATGGTGAAATTGTAAGGACCCGCTGTGGTCGGCGTGCCGGACAGCTGCACGGTGCTCGACGTCCCGGTGGGCGAGGTGACCGTGCCCAGCGATAGGCCCGGCGGCAAGCTACCCGAGGAAACTGTGAATGCATAAGGCGAAGCGCTGCCGGACGCGGTCAGCGTAACGGCCGGATAGGCCGTGGCGACAGTCCCGCCGGCAAGCGCACCGGGGGCGGGCGTCATCGACAAGGTCGGCGGGTCGACCGTCACCGTGACGGTGGCCAGGCGATTGTTGGCGACATGGCATCCGATATTGTCGTTGCAGAACCACACGGTGAAGGTGTCAGTACCGGAGAAATTCGCCGGCGCTGTATAGGTTAACGTATCGTCCGCCGTGTTGACCGTCGTCTGATACGAGCCACCGCCAGCAGTCGCTCCACTTTGGCTATAGGGCGCAAAGCCTGAGCTCGGCGAACCGGGATTCGCTATGTAGTTCGTGTCGCAAGCCGAGAACTCGTCGAAGTTCTGGGTCATGCTCATCACATGATTATAGGGTGCGGAATTATAGGGAACGCTGAAATCGATACTGCAGGTGGCCTGTGCCTGAGCTTCGCTTGGTGCGATCAATGCGGAAATGCCGAGAAGTGCTGAAAGGAGCAGCCAAATTACTGTCAGCCGACGCGTTGCATAATCGCGCGCCGCCGCACCTAGCGGTACCCCCATCTGCCCGTCCCTCTCTACGCGTAAGTCAGTATTGTGACTTACTTAAGGGGAGTCTGCAACAGAATCAACTGGATGGTTGCGTCTTCGCAACACTCAACTGAACATTGCCGAGCCGGCCGGCAAACGGCGCCGGGAGGGGATCGAGCTTGCGGCCCAATAACGCATCGGCAAGCTTTTCCGCCACCATCATCACCGGCACATTGGTGTTGCCGGTCGTCACGCTCGGAAAAACCGAGGCATCGATGACACGCAAACCCTCGAGACCATGTAGCCGGCCGTCGGAATCAACCACCGATTGCGTATCTTCCTTGGGCCCCATGCGGCAGGTGCCGGATGGATGGAAGCCGCTGGTGCCGGTATTGCGACAGAACTCGAGCACGGCCTCATCCGAGGTCGCATCTGGTCCGGGCTTGAGCTCCTCGCCCCGCACGCCGTCAAAGGCCTTCTGCGCCACGATGTTGCGCGCAATTCTGACACAGGCGATCGCCTTCTGCCGGTCGAATTCAGTCGAGAGATAGTTGAAGGTGATGCGGGGCGCCGCGAACGGATCCGCCGAGGGGACCTCGACCTGGCCCCGGCTTTTCGGCCGCTGGTGGCAGATGGCGATGGAAAAACCGGCGGGAGACGGCTGCGGCACATAGCCGGTCGCCGTCTGAAACGGCATGAATTGCATTTCGGTATCGGGATAACCGAGCGCGGTATCGCTCCTGACGAAGGCCACCGCCTCATCGTGATTGGATTCGCCCAGGCCCTTGCGCGTCAGCATCCAGCGCAGCCCGATCAGCGCCTTGCTGAGGCGGGTGAGCCGCGGATTGAGCGACGCCGCCGGCGGACAGGTCCAGCACAGATAGAATTCGAGATGATCCTGCAGGTTGCGCCCGACGCCCGCGAGCTCATGCACGACCGCGATCCCGGCCTTGCGCAGGATCTCGCCGGCGCCGATGCCGGAGCGCAGCAGGATCTGCGGGCTGTTGAAGGCGCCGGCCGACAGGATCACCTCGCGGCTCGCGCGCACCTCCTTGCGGAGACCCCTCTGGATATAGGCGATGCCGCGGACACGCCCCTCCTCCGCCAAGACTTTATCGACGGTCGCCTCGGTGATGATGCTGAGATTCTTGCGGTCGCGCACCGGCCGCAGATAGGCCCAGGACGTGCTCGCCCGCACACCATTGTCGGTATTGCGGTCGAAAAGACCGAAGCCTTCCTGCTGACGACCGTTGATGTCCGGCGTGCGCGGATAGCCTGCCTGCTCGCCCGCCGCGAGGAACGTGTTATAGGACGAGAAACTCAAAGGCCCGTTGCGCACTTTCACCGGGCCTGAGCGGCCGCGATAGAGATCATCGCCGCCCTCGAAGCTTTCGAGCCTTTTGAAGTAAGGCAGCACATCCGAATAGGACCAGCCTGCCGCTCCTTCGCTCACCCAGCGCTCATAATCATTGGGATTGCCGCGCGTATAACACATGCCGTTGATCGAGGACGACCCGCCCAGGATCCTGCCGCGCGGATGAAACACCTGCCGGCCGTTGAGATAGGGCTCGGGCTCGGAATTATAGAGATAGTTGTATTTGGCGCGCTCGAAATTGATGCCCATGGCGGCCGGCATCCTGACCGTCCAGTCGCTGTCGCGATCGGCCGGCCCCGCTTCGAGCAGCAGCACTTTCAGCTTCGGATCGGCCGACAGCCGGTTGGCGACGATGGCCCCCGCCGATCCGCCGCCCGCGATGATGTAGTCGAATTCCATTGAGCCGGTCACAGAAGCTGTTCCTTAACAAATACATACCCTCGCCCCCGACGGGGCAGAGGGTATGGGATCAGATCCCCGCCTTCACTTCCTCATACATGGCGTTGACCTTGGCGCTGGCTTCCGGCGTGAACTCCTCATAGAAGCGGCCGCCCTTCAGCACCTTGTCGGGATCATCGATGCCGAGCTCCTTGAGCCGCGCGGTATCGGCGATCGCATAGGCCTTGGCATTGGGTGAGCCGTAGCCGAGCTTGTCGATCAGCACCTTGCCGCTCTCGGCCGAGATGAAGGCGTCGATATAAGCGAGCGCCTCGTCTTCCGAGCCCGGCCCGCCCTTGATGCGCACCGTGACGTCGACCCAGGTCAGCCGTCCTTCTTTCGGCGTCATATAGCCGACATCGACACCCTGGCTCTTGAGCGTCGAATAGGAGCTGTTCCAGCCATAGGCGGCGACGATCTCGCCGGACGCCATGGCCTGCTGCATGTCGGTGTCGTTGGTCCAGTAGAAGCGTAAGAGCGGCCGCTGCTCGACCAGCTTGGCGCGGATCTTGGCCAGATCGGTATCCGACATGCTGTAGGGATCGGCGATGCCGAGCACGAGTGCGGCCACCACCGTCACCGAATCCATCGCATCGCGCTGGGCGAGACGGCCGCTATATTTGGGATCCCACAGGATGTTCCAGCTCTGGTTCTCGACATATTCGGGTGCCAGGTCGCGGCGATAGACCACCGAGCTGTCGCCCCAGGCCGCCGCCACCGCCAGCACATCGTCGCCGACCTTCATGCCGCGCAGCGTTTTCAATTGTGGGAAGACATCCGCGTAATTCGGAATTTTCGACACATCGATCGGCGCCAGGAGCCCCGCATCATGGAAGCGGTTGAGAATGGCGCTGCCCGGCTGGGCGAGGGTCGGAAGCGCCCCGGCGCGCATGCGCTGCAGCGCCTCCTCATTGTCGGCGAACAGCTGGACGGCCGGCGATCCGCCATGGGTTTCGGTGAATTTCTTATGCAGATCGGGGGATGAATAGGCCTCCCAGGTGGCGATCGAGATCGACGGCGCCGCCGCCGCGGGACGGATATAGGGCAGCGTCAGCACCCCCACGCCCACCGCCATCAGCGCCTTGTGGATGTCGCGCCGGGTGAAAGCCTTCTTGGCAAGCCCATCCTTGAATTCGGAGAGTTCGATTTTCCTGGTCATTTCTGCCCTCTTTCTGGGTCGTTTCCCTGATAATTTGGTATATTTGCTATTATCGGATGTCAACCGCTATTATAGAAATATCAGCTTGCGGGCAGGAGAACGCAGGCCTCCGGCGTCCAATTGAGCCAGACGCCCTGCCCTTCATCGACACAAGGCTCGACGCTACGGGTCAGCTTCTGGGTGGCGACCGCGATACGCTGCGGATGGCCCGCCGCCTCGACGTAATAATGGCTGCGGTCGCCGAGATAGGCCTCAGGTCCCATCCGTCCGGCGATCATGTTGGGCCCGGGCGCGGGCGCGCTTTTGAGGAGCCGCAGCTTCTCCGGCCTGACGGCCACCGAAACCCGCTCTCCTGTCACCGGGCGATGCTCGCTGACCCCGGACATTAGCATGCCGAGCGGGCCTCCATCGATCTCGATCTCGTTGCCGCGCACCGCTTTCACGATGCCGTCAAAGAAATTCATCGTGCCGATGAACTCCGCCACCGTCCGGCAATTTGGCGTCTCATAGATGCGCGTCGCCGTGTCGATCTGCAGCACCGAGCCCTTCGCCATGATGGCGATGCGGTCCGACATGGTGAGCGCTTCCTCCTGGTCATGCGTCACAAAGACGAAGGTGATGCCGACCTGGCGCTGGATCTGGCGCAATTCGAGTTGCATCTCCTCGCGCAGTTTCTTGTCGAGCGCACCGAGCGGCTCGTCGAGCAGCAGTACCTTCGGCTTGCAGACGAGTGCCCGCGCCAGAGCGACGCGCTGGCGCTGGCCGCCCGACAGCTGGTCG
Organism: Rhizobiales bacterium Y(2018); assembly: GCA_005502925.1. Classification (GTDB taxonomy): domain Bacteria; phylum Pseudomonadota; class Alphaproteobacteria; order Rhizobiales; family Aestuariivirgaceae; genus Taklimakanibacter. The sequence continues at coordinate 57,584 of SCPD01000017.1, forward strand.
GGCCGGCGCGCTCCATAACCCGGCAATTTGATCGTCTCAAGCGCCTGATCGACAATCGCATTGACCTCGCTCTTCGGCAACCTCAGGCGCGCCAGGCCGTAGCCGATATTGGTGCGCACATCGAGATGCGGGAAGATCGCGTAGTTCTGGAACACCATGTTGGTCGGGCGCCGGTTGGGCGCCACTTTCGACATCGGCTGGCCATCGATGAAGATCTCGCCGCGGCTCGGCTGCTCGAAGCCCGCCAGCATTCTGAGCAAGGTCGTCTTGCCGCAGCCCGAGGGACCGAGCAGCGAGAAGAACTCGCCACGCCCGATGTCGAAGGAGACCTCCTCGACGGCGTGCACCGCGCCATAGGATTTGCCGACGCCGCGGATGGAAATATAGGATGGGGATGCGGTCATGGATGGCGCCTCATTTGGCCGGAACGTCCTGCCGCCTCAGCCATTCGGAGAGAGCGACCGCGACGAAGGAGAACAGCAGGATCAGGCTGCCGAGCGCCAGCACGCCCGGCAGCTTGTTCGGAAAGCGCAGCTGGCTGAAAATGAACATCGGCAGCGTCGCCTCATTGCCGGCGAGGAAGAAGGCGAGCACGAATTCATCGAAGGAGATGGTGAAGCAGAGAAGCAGGCTCGCCACGATGCCAGGCAAGGCCAATGGCACGGTGACCCGCCAGAAGGTGCGCCAGGCGCTCTCACCGAGATCGAGGGAGGCCTCTTCGAGGCTGCGGTCGAAGCCTTCGAGCCTGGACGTCAGAACTAAAGTCGCGAAAGGCAGGCAGAGCAGTATATGGCCGGCGCCGACGGTGAGCAGCGACAGCGGGATCTCGAAGATCTGCCGCGCGATGACGAGAAGCCCAATGCCCAGAATGAGCACCGGCACGACCAGCGGCAGCAGCAGCAGCCCGGTGATGAGTCTTTTGCCCGGCAGATGCGGCCGCGTCAGCCCCTTGGCGGCGAGAAGGCCGAGCGCGGTGCATATTATCGAGACCGCGACGGCGAGCTTCAGGCTGTTCTGCAGCGCCTGGATCAGCGGACCATTCTCCGCCATCTGGCGGTACCATTCGAAGGTGAAGCCCTTCAGCGGGAAGGCGATATAGATGCTGTCATTGAAGGAGAACAGCGGCAGCAGCAGCACCGGTGCATAGAGAAACAGCAGATAGAGCACCGCATAGAGGAAAAGCGCATCGAAGCGGAACAGCCGGCTCATCTGGATGCTCCCCGTCCAACGAGCTTGAGGAAGAGGCAGACGAACAACGTGATCGCCAGCATGGCGATGATCGACACCGCGGCGCCGAGCGGCGCGTTATTGGCTTTGCCGAAGAGCGACTGGATGATGTTGCCGATCATTACGCCTTCGGTGCCGCCGACCAGCGTCGGCGTGATGTAGTCGCCGACCGTCGGGATGAAGACGAGCAAAGTGGCGGCGATCACCCCCGGCATCGACAACGGCAAGGTCACGCGCAGGAAGCGCCTGAGCCGCCCGTCGCCGAGATCCGTCGCCGCCTCGAGCAGCGACCGGTCGATCTTCTCGAGCGAGACATAGATCGGCAATATCGCGAAGGCTGCCCAGCTATGAGCGAGCGTGCCCGTCACCGCGATCGGATTGTAGAGCAGGAATTCGAGCGGCTTGTCGATCAGGCCGAGCGAGATGAGCCCCGAATTGATCACGCCATTGAACCCTAAGATCACCTTCCAGGCGAAGACGCGCAACAGATAGCTGGTCCAGAACGGCACCGTGATCAGGATCAGCCAGACGAGCTTGTGGCGCTTGACCCGGAAGGCCAGGAAATAGGCCATGGGATAAGCGAGCAGCACGACGATGAGCGTCGCGACGAGCGACATCTTGATCGAGCGCCACAAGAGCGTCAGATAGATCGGCTTCTCGAACATGGCGAAGGGATTGGCGAGGAAATCGATGGGCTTGTCGGCCAGCGCGAAAATCGCCGCATAATTCTTGAAGGTGAATTCCTGGACCAGGGTGAAATAGTCCTGGCTCCAGAAGCTCAACACGATCAGCGCCAGGAGCGGCACCACCAGCATGGCGAAGGCCACTACGAGCGCTGGCGCCAGCAAGAGATAGCCGCGCAGGCTCTCCGACCCCAAAGATGATGTGCCGGGCGCACCCATCGCTCAGAGCCGGCGCGTGAGCGCGGCGGCGCTCTGCTTGAGATCGGCGTCGGGGTTGGTCGAGATGATCTCGAAGACGAGTGCCGACCCGAGATCGAGATCCGTAATGCTCCGCGCCAGCGTCGCGAGCGGCACGATGCCCTGCGGCGTATCGAAAGCGCGATGCTCCGGCACATCGGCGCGAGTATCGGAGAGATGCACCGCTTTGAGCCTCGGCTTCAGGAGCGCCAGGCTCTCGGCCAGATCCTCCTGCAGGAAGGCGGCATTGGCAATGTCATAGGCGATGCCGATCTCATCATCGCCATGCTCTGCGAGCGCCGTCATCAGATCGGCTGCGCGCGGCAGGATCGACATCGGCATGTTCTCGACCAGAAGCTGCACGCCGAGCCTCTTGCCCACGGCGTTCAATGTCGCGAGCCCATCATGGAACCAGGCGAGCGTCGTCTCGCGCGGCAGCGGTAGCAGTCCGTTGGGTTTGCCGGGCCCGATGACCAGTGCCGTGCTACCCAGATCGGCGGCGAGCTCGAGTCCGCCGCGCATCAGCGCCAGCGTATAGGCGCGCATCTCCGGCGTCGCCCCGGTGAGATTGAGATCCATATTGGGCTGGTTGAGCCCGGTGATCTCGATCCCCTCCGCGCCGGCGAAACGGCGCAGCTCCTGGCGTTCGGCCGGCGACAGCTCCGCTGGCCACAGATGACCCGGAAACATCATCAGCTCGACGCGGCGATAGCCCTGCTCCATCAGATGGCTGAGGCATTGGCCGGCCGTCATGCCATACATGTAAGAGTAGGTGTTCACGCCAAAGGGCGATGCCTCGACTGTCATGACCTCAGTCTCAGTTATACTCGACCGGCGTCGCGTCTAGGCCCTGGCCGTGGCGCGCCCAATAGCCGTCGCGCAGGCGCGACGTCACGGCGCCCGGCCGGTCATTGCCATAGATGCGCCCGTCGAGACGCGTCACCGGCATCACGCCGCCGCCGGTCGAGGTGATGAAGACCTCGTCCGCCCCGCGCAGTTCCTCGGCGCTGAGCTTGCGCTCCTCCGCCACAAACCCCTGCTCCCTGGCGAGCTCGAGCACGGTGCGCCGTGTCACGCCTTCGAGCACGCCGGCATCGGGCGTCACCACCTTGTTGCCGATGACGGCAAAGACATTGAAGCCCGGCCCTTCGGTGACATTGCCGTCATAATCGAGCAGGAACACCGTATCGACACCCTTGTCATAGGCTTCCCAGATGCTGCGCACCGAATCGAGATGGTGGAAGTTCTTCACTTTCGGATCGACCGAGCCGGGCGGGATGCGGAAGGTGGAGCCGATGATGACATGCAGCCCCTTCTCGCGCTTTTCCGGCGAAGCGAGCCAGACGAAGGGAATGGAATAAGCGATGAAGCGGTTCTGGCACAGCCGCATGTCGCGGCTGCCGACCGGCGGGCGCCCGCGCGTGCAGATCATCGCCACATAGGCATCGCGATAGCCGCTGCGCTTGACGCATTCCATCAGGATCGTGCGGACTTCATCGCGGCTATAGGGAATCTTGTAACGCAGGGCGTCCATCGAGGCGAAGAAGCGGTCGAGATGCGCCTCGAGGCGGAAGAAGCTGCCCTGCCACACATGCGCGACGTCATAGGTGACGTCCGAACGGGTGAAGCCGAAATCGAAGACCGAAACCGTCGCCTCGCTCACCGGCACGAATTTGCCATTGAAGAAGGCGACGCCCGGAATGTCCTCGACGGGCCTGGTGTCTTTTTCGATTTTCTCGATGATCGTCATTGTTTCCTCCCTGGTTCCTTGCCGCTCAAGCCCCGATCACGGTGATCTCGCGCGGTGTGCGGCGGTTCAGTACTTCCTTGCCGGTCTCCGTCATCACCAGTATTTCCTCGATGGTGATGTCGCAGCCATTGCCATAAGTGAGATTGGGCTCGACCGACACCACGAGGCCCGGTGTGAGCTCGGTATCGTCATTGCGGGTGATCGAGGGCGCCTCGGTGATCTGGAAACCGATGCCATGGCCCATGCGCTCGCCGCGCGCCGCCGGCCCCTCGCCCGACAGCACCTTATATTGCGCGTGCCAGACATCGCGGGCGCGCACGCCGGGCTTCATCGCCTGGAGCCCGGCCTCGGTCGAACGCCAGACGAGATCGTAAGCATGTTTCGTCGCCTTGTCGGGCTCGCCGATGCCGAAAATGCGCGGCACATCGGTGAAATAACCATCGATCTGGCCACAGACATGCAGCAGCAGCACATCGCCCTTCTGCATCGGCCGATCGGTCGAGGGCAGGATGGTCGACGTATAGCCGCCGGGGCCGGAGGTCGAGATCAGATAGGGCACCGCATCGGCGCCATTCTGCATCAGATGCAGGCTCAGCTTGCGGGCAATGCTGCGCTCGCTGTCGCCCGGCTCATAAAGGCTCGGCAGCACATCGAGGCTGTCGCAGACGATATCGCCGGCGAGCTTGATGCGGGCCACCTCGCCCGGTGATTTCACGCTGCGCAGCCGCGCCATGAGCCTGCTGCAATCGACGAAGGTCAGCGGCTGGATACGGTCGCGGATGGCGAGGAAATCGTTGAAGGGCAGGCCCAGCCGGCATTCCGGCCCGAGCTCGGCGCCGATCCAGCCGAATTCGCGTTTCACATTGGCAAGAGTGGAGCTCACCAGCGATACGCCTTCATCGCCGGGCTGCGGCGACGGCCAGGTCTCGATCCGGTCGATCGCCGAGGTGGCGCGCATGACCACCGCGCCATGTTCGGAAACGATGGCGACGGGGTCACCCACCCGCGGCAGGACGAAGAACCACGGCCGGGTCAGGCTCAGCCAGAAAGGTGTGACGAGCCCGGTCAGGTAATTGAAATTGAACTCCGACGTGATCAGCAGCGCATCGAGCTTGGCTTCCGTCATCATCGCGCGGGCGCGCTCCATGCGCGCTTCGAATTCCGGCCGGGTGAATGCCGCGGGGCGCTGGCGGGCGCTCGTCATTGTTGTTCCTCCATCCATTTTTTTGTGCCCACAGACTTCAGAGATTGAAGACGACGAGACGCTGATCGGTCATATCCTCGATCGCATAACGTGGTCCCTCGCGCCCCATGCCGCTGTCCCGGACGCCGCCATAGGCCAGCTGATCGGTTCTCCAGGTCGACGTCCCGTTGACGATGATGCCACCGGTCTTGAGCTTGCGCACGAGATCGAAGGTCGTTTGATTCGAGGCGGTGAAGATACCGCATTGCAGCCCGAAACGGCTCCGATTGGTGAAGTCGACGACCTCGCTCAAATCATCATAGGGAAGGATGCTGACGACCGGGCCGAAGACTTCGTTGCACACCACCTCCATCTGAGGCTTGACGTCGACGAGAACGGTAGGCTCATGGGCGGCGCCATGGCGGGCACCACCGGTCAGCACTTTCGCGCCATCTTTCCGCGCATCGTCGACCCAGCTTTCGACCCGCTTCGCCGCCGCCTCATCGATCAGCGTACCGACATCGGTTGCAAGATCGAGCGGATCGCCGAGCTTCAGCTCTTTCACCTTGTCAAGCAGGATAGCGACGAAGATATCGAAGCGCGAGCGCTCGACCAGCACCGTCTGCACCGAAATACAGCTCTGGCCGGCAAGGCGCATCGAATTGCGCGCACAGGCCGTCGCCGCCGCGGTGATATCGGCGTCGGAATGAACGATGGTCACGCCGTTGCCGCCGAGCTCCAGCGCCACGCGCTTCAGGCCGCTGCCGGCCTTGATCGCCGTGCCCGCCTGGGTCGAGCCGGTGAAGGTGATGAAGTCGACGCCCGGATGGGCGACCAGCGCCTTGCCGATCTCGGCGCCGCCATGGACGACATTGAGCGCGCCCTCTGGAAAGCCCGCTTCCTGGACGATCTCGATCATCCGCTGGATGGCGAGCGGCGTCTGCGGCGGCGGCTTCAGCACGATCGCATTGCCGGCGGCGAGCGCCGGCGCGATTTTATGCGCGGTGAGATTGACCGGCGCGTTGAAAGGCGTGATCGCCGCCACGACGCCGACCGGAAAGCGCAGCAGGAATGCATAACGCCCTGCTCCCATGGCCGATCCGTCGAGCGGCACATGGCGGCCTTCGATGCGGATCGCCTCGCCGGCCGACAGCGAGAAGGTGTCGACGGCGCGGTCGATCTCGCCCTGCGAATCGCGCAGGGCCTTGCCGCTTTCGCGGCTGAGCAGCTTGGCGATCTCCGCCTTCTCGGCGACAAGCCGGCCTGCAATCTTCTGCAGGCGGTTCTGGCGTTCATGGCCGGGCATCGCCGCCATGGCGTCCGCTCCTTTGCGCGCCGCGGCAATGGCGTCATCGAGATCGCTGAGCGTCGCTTGTGCCGAGGCGCCCACCGTGTCGCCGCGATAGGGATCGACGATGGGATGCAGGTTCTTGGAGCTGCGCCAGGCGCCGGCGATCAGCATCGGCGCGTCTTTGTGGTCTTTCGTCATAGGGGCCTCTCGAGATCAGAGCAGGACGCGGCTGCCGAAAACCGGCTCGCGATGCTGAAGCGGCGGCAGCTGCCAGGTGCCGGTGCTCGGCGGCTTTATGTCGGAGCGCACATGCACATCGATCAGGCAGGGTTTACCGAGGCGCAGCGCATGCTGAACGGCGCCGCCCAGCTCGTCTTCATGTCTGACGGTGAGCCCTTCGACGCCGCAGGAACGCGCCATCGCGGCGAAGTCCGGATTATAGGCGTCCTTGTTGGAACCGTGATGGAAGGCGGTGCCGATCTCGCGCCCGTCGAACAGACCGTGCTGCAGGTCGCGGATGGCGCCCCAGGCAAAATTGTTCCACACGATCCATATCGCCGGAATATCATATTCGACCGCCGTACACAGCACATGCGGCGCCATGGTGAAGCCGCCATCGCCGACCACCGCCACATGCGGCCGGCCGGGTGCGGCGAGGGCCGCGCCGAGCACACCGCACACCCCGAAGCCCATCGCCGAAAAGCCCCAGGAATTGAGCATCGCTTGCGGGTGTCGCGCCTTCCAGAACTGCATGAACCAATTGTGATGCTGGCCTGAATCGAGGCTCAGGATCGTGTCGGCCGGCAGGATGCGCTGCAGATCAGCGACGATCGTTTCCGGCCTGACCGGAGATGCGCTCTCTGTCTCGTCAGGTTTGAGAAAGTCATGCCACTCGCGCTGCCAGCCGGCGATCGCCTTGCGCCACTGGGCGAAGCGGGTATTGGCGTCGAAGCTCTTGCGATTGCCGAGTTCTTCCACGAGCTGGCGCAGGAAGGTGCGCGCATCGGCGGTGGCGCCGATGGTGACCGGGTAATTGCGGCCGATCTCGGCGGGATCGATGTCGATATGGACGAGTTTGGTCGCCGGGAAATTCCATGAATAGCCCTGGATCCAGGTCGAGGACGAGCGGTCGTCGAAACGCGCGCCGACCGCGATGACGAGATCGGCATGCCGGCCCGCCTGGTTCGCCGGATAGGCGCCATTGCGGCCGATGAAGCCCAAGGACAGCGGATGATACATGTCGAGCGTGCCCATGCCATTGGGCGAGCTGATCACCGGGATGGCGAAACGCTCGACGAGCTCTGTGAGATCCACCGAGGCTTCCGACAAGGTCACGCCATGCCCGACGAACAGCACCGGACGTTCGGCTTTGGCGACGAGATCGGCAATCTCGGCGATGGTCTCGCGCGCCACGCCGGAGCGGATCGTCGTGCCCTTGGCATCGGACGGTGTCACCGTCACATCGGCTTCTTCCTGGAAGACGTCATAGGGCACGTCGAGATGCACCGGGCCAGGACGTCCCGACACCATGAGATTCATGCTCTGGCGCAAAGCCAGCGGCAACATCTCCGGCCGTGACGGCTGGAAGGAGCGTTTCACATAGGGCCGCATCACCGAGGGAAAGTCGCCCTGGAAATGCTGGTAGGATTCCTGGAACGGCCCGCGATTGAACTGCGAGGTCGGCACATTGGCGGTGATGGCGAGGAAGGCCGAGGAATCGGCCTGGGCGCACGCAGTCGCCATGACGATATTGGCCGAGCCCGGCCCGCAGGAGGTCAGTGTCGCCACCGGTCTGTGCGCCACACGGAAATAGGCGTCGGCCATATGGCCCGCCACCTGCTCATGGCGCGGCGAGATCAGCTTGATCTTGTCCTGATAGTCGTAAAGCGTATCGAGGATGCCGACATTGCCATGCCCGCAGATGCCAAAAATATAGGGCACCTCTTCCTTGGCGAGAAATTCGGCAATGATTTCAGCGCCCTTCATCTTTCCCATCGGCTCCCTCGGAAATTATCGACCTGGCCGGACCGTCTGGTGCGGCCTCTCTGGGTCTGGTTCGTATATCTCACAATATCGCATGTCAACCGACAATGTAGAAATACTGTGGATGACACGTTTGCGCTCCCCTTGTGGGCAGGGCTATCGCATTTAAGATTATGTGAAAGCGGGAAGTCCTCCCACGTTTCCCCTTGTAACTTGCCGATGTCCGCGTGTGCTAGGTTGAACAGCGCGGTGGCGGACGGAAAACCGGTATCCACTTTTCCTGATCGCGCGCCTGTCCATCCTGCGGACGGGAGAGGGGGAAATCCAGGTGAGACCTCGTCTCCTCAAAAATCACAAATGCGATAGCCCTGCATTTGCGGGGAAGGCAAACACAGAGATAAATCCGAACCCGTTGTGAGTCTCAGGCCTTCGCCTTGCCTTCCAAAAAGCCCAGCTCGGCCGACAGCCGGTTGGAGGCGGCGATCACCTTCTGCGTGAGCTCGGGCAATTGCTGTAGGCTCACGCGCCACAAAGGTCCCGAAAGGCCAAGCGCCGCGATGACCTTGCCGGTGTAATTGCGCACCGGTGCGGCGATGCATCTGAGCTCGCCGTTGAATTCGCGGTCATCATAGGCGGCGCCTACCCGGCGCGCTTCCTTCAGATCGGCAATAAGCCGTTCCGGACTGGTAATCGTGCTGTCGGTGACGGATATGAGCTTATTGCGTGCCAGATAGGCCTCGATATCCTTATCGGAAAGCTGGGCCAGCAGCGTCTTGCCGATCGCTGTGCAATAGGCAGGCCGCTGCGCGCCGACGCGTTCCGACAGCCTGACCGTGGCCTTGCCTTCATGGCGCGCCAGGATGACCGCCATGTCGTTGGCCATCACCGCGATATGCGTCGTCTCGCCTGTTTCATTGGCGAGCCATTCGAGATGCGGCATGGCGTCGGCGACCAGATTGGCCTCCGTCGCCGCGCTCGCCGCGAGACCATAGATATAAGGCCCGATGCGATATTTCTTGTCGGCATCCTGCTTCACCGGCCCGATCACGCAGAGCGTGCGCAGGAGATGGAAGGTGGTGCTGGTATGGAGCCCGATCGCCTTGCTGATCTCAGCCAGCGTCAGAGCATGGTCGGCGCGCGCGATCAGATCGATGATGGCAAAGCCACGCTCGATCGACTGCACGGTGCGGACCTGACTCTTTTCAGCGCTGTCGGCCGGGCCCTTCATGTCATCCATCTCGGCAATCCTGCAAAAAGGCTTCTTACAATATCGTAAGACTGACTTAGCCCTCCACGGTCCAATTCACAAGTGGCCTCACCGAACCGGGGCGAGCTGCGCCAGCAGCCGGGCAAGGTCGACTTGCCGCCGGCAACCGGTCTTGCCGAGCACGCTCTTCAGCTGGTTGCGCACGGTTTCGACGCTTTTGCCGTCGGCTCGGGCGATTTGCTCCGGCGTCTGCCCGGCGGCGATCCGCGCCGCCACCACCACCTCCGCCGGCGAAAGATCGAACAGCGCCTGGAGCAGCGGCGTCGCCTGAGTTGGCGTCGTCGAAGCCGTAGTGAGGACTAGGATAGCCGCCGCCTGCCCGAAAAGATCATGCGCGGCGCGGCGGATCGGCACCACATGCAGCACTGCGGGCGGCGCGTCTTCCTCGGGCAGAAGCGGCAACGAACGCACGCCCTGCCCCGTCGCAATCAGGCCGAGCGTCTCCGCGAGCAGCCCGTCGGCGCGCCGGTCGGTGAGCGCGATACGGTTGCCGAGGCGCGTCGTCCACAGGCTTCTGGCGGCGTCGAACTCGGCATTGGCGACCAGCACGGTGCCCGCCCGGGTGACCGCGCAGGCCGCCAGCCCCAGCCCCGACAGCGTCTCGACCGCGGTGCGCGCCCGCTCGAAGGCGAGCCGCGCCGCGACAAGCGACGAACGCGCCAGATGCGGCCTGAGGCCATCGAGGCTCCGGACGATCGTCGGCGTAAAAGGCCCGTGCCGGTAGTCGCCCTCGGCGCTCAGGATGATCGTGTCGCCGGTCGGCACATTGATTGCCGTGGCGATGCCGCGGCCGAAACCGTTCGGAATCAAACATTCCGTATACAGCGGTTCGGCGAGCAATTCGGCTTCTGTATAGACATCGCGATCGTTCACAAACCCGGCCCGTTTCACCGCCATCAGGCGGCGCGAACGTTCCGGTCCGCGGGGATGGTCGTAATGCTGGCGGGCGAGTTCCTCGGCGAGCGGCGAGCAGCCGATCCACTTGAAGCTTCCTTCCCTGGTGGCAACCAGGGCCGCGACGCGGCACTCCGCCACCTCCGTGAAGCCGCGCAGGACTTGCGGCCAGAATTCCGGCAGCACGGCAGCTTCATAGATGCCGTCCACCAAGTCCTCATGCGCCGATCCGCCGTCAGACCGTATCATCGCTCGCCCCGGAACTGTTACAGGCGAGACACTAGCAGAACGGAGAGAAAGTCAAAGTCGGTTCAGGAAGCCGGCCGCGAAGGCCGCAGCCGGTCTAGGAGGCTCACCAGGCCGCCCGGCGCCAGCCGCAGGATGAGCACCATGACGACGGCGACGACGATGAAGCGGGCTTCCTCGAAGCCCTGGATGCCGGCCAGCGCCTCAGTCAGGAAGGTCAGCGCCAGCGCCGCGGCGATCGGGCCATAAAGCGTACCGACGCCGCCGAGCAGCACCATCGACAGGACCAGTGACATCGTGCCGAAGCCGAAGACCTCGGGCGAGGCGACGCGCAGATAGATCGCGTAGAACCCGCCGGCGATGCCGGTAAAGATGGCGCTCAGCACCAAAACGAGGATGCGCTGGCGCGACACCGAGATGCCGCGCGCAGTCGAATAATCCTGCGCGTCGCGCACCGCCAGCAGCGCCTTGCCGAAAGGCGACTGCACCACGAAACGCAGGAACAGCGTCGACAGCACCAGCAGCCCCAGCGCGACATAGTAGTAGCCGAACTTGAAATCGCGGATGAAGCTGTAGTCGCCGAGCTGCAGATAGGGAATGCGCACCATGCCCTCGCCGCCGCCGGTGATCTGCGACTGGCTGAGCACCAGCTGCATGGCAAGCTGGCTGACGGCGAAGGTGACGAGCACCACATAGATGCCTTTGAGCCGCGCCACCGGTGCGGCGATGAGAAACGCCGCCCCAGCCGCGGTGATGCCGCCGAGCGGAATGGCGAGCCAGGGTGTGATGCCGAAGGTCTTGGCGGCGATCGCCGCCGTATAGACGCCGACGCCGAAGAAGGTGAGATGCCCGAAATTGAACACACCGCAATAGCCGAGGCTCAAATTCCAGTTCGCGGCGACGATGGCATAGATGAAGGCGATGATGAACAGATGGCGCGTATAGCTGTCGGTCGCCAGGAACGGCACGACGAGCAGCAAAGCGAGAGCAAAAAGGGGCGCGAAGCGGCGCAGCGAAGTCGTCATCACGCCCTCCCGAACAGGCCGTTGGGCCGGAAGATGAGGACGGCGATCATCAGAAGGAACAACGCGAAGGGCGTCCAGTAGAGCCCGAGCCACAAGATGAGAAAGGCTTCGAGAAGCCCGATGACATAGGCGGCACCGGCGGTGGCGCCAAGACTGCCGAGCCCGCCGAAGATCACCACGATCATCGCCTTGACCAACGGCTCCGATCCCATGACCGGCGTGATGAAGCGGATCGAGCCCAGAAGTGCCCCGGTGAGCCCGGCGAGCGCCGCGGCAAGGCCGAAGGCGATGGCGAAAGCATAGGGTACATCGATGCCGATCAGCGCCGCTGAATCCTGGTTCTGGCCGACGGCGCGCAAAGACCGCCCGCGATTGGTCATCGCCGTGAACCGCCACAGCAGCAGAAGCACGATCGGCGCCAGCAGGATGATGATCGCCTCGTGCCAGGAGATCGTGGCGCCGAAGATCGACACATCGCCGGTGACGAGGCGCGGCAGTTGCTTGAGTTTGGCGCCCCAGATGAGCTGTGCGCCTTTTTCCAGGATGATCAGGGCGGCGAGCGTCGTCATCACGGTGACGAGCAGCATGTGCCTTGTGCCGTAGAACGGCCGGATCAGCAGATATTCAATGACGATGCCGCACAGCGCCGCGACGGCGACGCCGGCGAGGATGCCCGGCAGGAGCCCCAGCCCCATCCCCTCGCTCACCGTCCAGGCGGCATAGGCGCCGATCATCATCAAGGCGCCATGGGCGAAATTGAACACGCCGAGCGTCGTCCACACCACGCTGAGGCCGCTCGCCATCAGGGCATAGAGCGATCCGAGCAATATGCCTGAGACGAGGGTTGCGACGATCGAATTCATGCCTCGCCTCCTTGGCCGAAATAGAGCTGCATCACTTCCCGATGGTCGAGGCCGTCACTGCGGTCGATCTCGCGCGCCACCGCGCCATGTTCGATCATGTAGAGGCGCTGCGTCAGCGCGAGCAGGAATTCGACATCCTGTTCGACGACGATCAGCGGCACGCCGCTGCGCGCGATGGCGCCGACCGCTTCCGCCAGCTCTTCCTTGAGGCGCGGCGACAGGCCGAGCGTCGGCTCATCGAGCATCAGAAGGCGCGGATCGCACATCAATGCGCAGCCGATCGACAGCATCTGCCGCTCGCCACCGGACAGGGTCCGGGCCAGTTGCTTGCGCCGCTCGGCGAGCCGCGGAAACAGCGCCAGCACCTGCTCCATGCGCTGCTTAGCCCCTGCACGGGCGCGTGGCGCGAAGGCGGCGAGTTCCAGCGTCTCGGCGATCGCCATGTCGCCGAACATCGTATTGGCCTGCGGCGAATGCACGAGGCCGGCATTGACGATCGCCGCCGGCCGTTGCCGGCTGATATCGGCGCCGTCGAAGCGGATGCGGCCGGCGCTCGCGCGCAGAAGCCCCGATATGGTCCGCAGCAAGGTCGTCTTGCCATGCCCGTTCGGTCCGAACAGGCCGATCGACTCGTCGCGCCCGACATGGAGGGTGAGATCGCGCAGGACGGTAATGGCGCCATAGCCGGCGCTGATCCCATCGACGCTCAGAAGCGCGGTCATTGGGTGCGTTTCCCGAGATAGGCTTCGATGACGTCGGGCTGGCGCATCACTGCGCGCGGCTCGCCTTCCGCCAGCTGCTGGCCCTGATTGAGGATGAGAAGCCGCTGCGAGACCGACATCAGCAGGGTCAGCACATGTTCGATGAGGAGGATCGTCACGCCGGCGGCATTGACGTTGCGCAGAAGCGTGTCGAGCGCCTGGATCTCGGGCTTGGTGAGCCCCGAGGCCGGCTCGTCGAGCATCAGGATGTCAGGCTTGGACACCAGCGCCGAGGCGATCATCAGCTGCTTCTTTTCGAAGACCGACAATCCCGCCGACGCCATGTCGCGCCGGTGGGGAGCGAAGGAGACCAGCGCGAAGGCCTCCTCACTGCGCTCCGCGGCTTGCCGCCGGTCGAGGCCGCCGCAGAAGACGGCGCTGACAGCAAGCGTCTCCCGGGCGCTGAGATCGGGGAATTCCGCGTCCTTCTGGAAGGTCCGGCTGAGTCCCATCCGCGCGATCTTGAAGGCCGGCTGGCCGTCGATGCGCTTGCCCTTGAACCACACCTCGCCGGCATTGGGCCCGAAGGGAATGCCGGTGATGATGTTGAACAGGGTGCTCTTGCCGGACCCGTTGGGTCCGGCAATGCCGAAGATCTCGCCAGGTGCTACTTCGAAGGAGACATCGCGGACCGCTTTCAGTCCGCCGAAGGACTTCGAGACCCGCGATATCTTGAGGATGGGCTCGCTCACCTCTTCACTTCATCCAGGAGGGCTGCTTGAAGTCGCCGGTCTTGTATTGCGGCGGATAGAACATGATCCGCTTGCCGTCGAGGATCTGGTAGAACTGGATCGGCACGTGATCATTGTCCTGGACGCTCAGATGCGTCTTGGGATCGAACATCACGCGGCCCACCGCCGTCACCTTGTCGGTTTTGCCGATGGCGGCGCCGATCTCGGTGCGCTTCGCGGGATCACCGACGGTCTTCAGCGCGTCGGCATAGATCATCACCTCTTCATAGAGCATGATCCCGTAGCTGCCCGGCTCATTGCCATAGGCCGCTTCGTATTTCTTGAGCAACTCGTCGGCGCGGGGGCTCGCCTCCCGCGGCAGCACGCCGCCCAGGAGATTATAGACGACGCCCGATGACTTCTCCTTGGTCAGCGTCAGGAATTCCGGCACCGACGGCGCATATTGGATGAACACCAGGCTGTTGGTCGGGTTTTCCATGAACTGGGTCATGAAGGTCGCGGCATTGGCCGACACATAGTCGGTGTTGATGAGCAGAGCCGGCGGATCCTGATGGACCTTGGCCAGGAAGGCGCGCCAGTCGTTGATCTCGCCGAACGGCAGGAGATCGTTCTGGGTGATCTGCCAGCCGGCCGCCTCGAAGGCCTTGGTCATGCCCTCGGCGATGCCCTTGGAATAGGGATTGTCGGAGGCGATCATCGCCACCTTCTTGTTCGGCAGCTTGAGCTGGCCGTCGGCGACGAGCTTGTCGATGGCCGGCACGATCTCGGTATTGTAGCCGTCATAGGAGGGCGTCAGCGACCACACGGTGCCAAAATTTTCAGGATTCGGCGAGACGATGCCGGCGGTTTGCGCCGAGTTGCCGGCGATCAGATAGACCATTCCCTGCTCCGCCATCATTTCGATCTCGAAATTGGTGGTCGAGGCATAGCCGGTCACGATGGCGCCCATATCCTTGTCGCCGAGCAGACGCTCGGCGGCGGTGGCGACCGCGTCGGCGCTGGCATCACCGATATCGCCGACCACGACCTCGAATGTGTCGCCATTGACGCCGCCGGCCTTGTTGAGGTCTTCGACCGCGAGCTTGGCGCCGCGGACCATATCTTCGCCGTCGGCGGCCTGCTTGCCGGTGACCGGCGCCAGCACGCCGATCTTGACGACGTCGGCGAGCGCCGACTGGACCATGAACCCGAGGACGAGAGCGCTGACCGCGCCCAATAGGCCCTTCTTGGCAGACATGTTGTTTCTCCCTGTATGTTTGTGTGTTGTCAGCGTGTGCCGCAATTATCGATCACGGTGGCGGCGATCACCTTGGTCGTCTCGATGAGGCTCGGTATGTCGACGCATTCGTTCTTGCCATGGAAACCGTCGCCCGACGGCCCGTAGATCACCGGCACCACGCCGGCGCCGGCATAGTGGGCAGCATCCGTCACCGCCTCGAAGCCCTTCACCTCGGGCGCCTTGGCCTGCACGGACGTCGCATGGGCGACGACCGACTTCACCAGCGGATGGTCGACGGCTGTGTTCAGCGGCGGGAAGTTGAGATCGAAGAGATCCCACAGGATCTTCGGCGGATTGTCGCGCATCCACGCATCGGCGGCGGCGAAATGATGGACGAAGCTCTCGAACTCCGCCTTCACGTCCTCGAATTTCTCGTTGGGTAGGAATTTGTAGTCGAGATCGATGGTCACGACGTCCGGAATGATCGCCGCATTGCTCATGATCAGCGGATTGCCGTCGGGTCCAAGGCCGGCGCCGCCGCGGATGACGCCCGGATTGATCGTGGCGAGACCGGCCGGCACCAAGGGATGCCAGGTGTTGCGGCAGCGTGACATCTCGAAATCGCGCAGCGCGCTCAGGAAACGGTTGGCGAGCTCGATGGCATTGACGCCGGGCTCCAGGCGGCCCGCAACATGTGGCTGCGGAAAGATCGAATTGAAGCGCCAGCCGGCATGCGCCGCCTTGCCGAAGATAGTGACCCGAACCCAGGTCAGGCCGCCTTCCGCCGGCACGACATTGCCCCAGGTCGGCTCGGCGATGAGCGCCCGCTTGGCGAGCTTGCCACGCTTCACCGCGTCCATGGCGCCGAAGCCGCCGGCTTCCTCATCGACCACGGTATGGATCGACAGACGCCCGTCGAGCTTGATGCCGGCCTTGCGGATTGCATGCGCCGCGGCCATGCAGGCGGCGACTCCGCCTTTCATGTCGACGGCGCCGCGGCCCCAGACGCGGCCATCGGCAATCTCGCCGCTGAAGGGTTTGCGCGCCCAGCCATCGGCGTCGCCGGTCGGCACGACGTCGATATGGCCGCACAGGATGAAGCTTTTGTCTTCGCTGCCGTCCCAGTTGGCAACCAGATTGGGCCGGCCGGGAAACACGTCCCATTGCTCGGTCGCGAAGCCGTCCGCCTTCAGGCGCTTGTCGATGACGCCCTGGACCGCCGCCTCTTCATTGAGGCCGGCCGTCTGCTCGAATTTCGGATTGACCGAGGGAATGCGCACCAGCTCGGACGTAAGCTCGACCACATAATTCGGATCGGCATCGATCGCGGCCCATACCGCCTTGATGGCTTCGCTCATGGCACCCCTCTTCTATTGCGACGGCCCTGGCCGCGCTGCTCCCTGACGGGGCGATAGTGATGTAGAAAAAATATCATTGTCAATCAGATTTCATAAACTGAAGAAAAAAATTCAGAATCAGAGGACAAGGCATCACTTCACCCCCTGTAGTGGCCTCCCGTCGGCCAACGACAAAAGCAAATACATATTTCATTTCATGTTATCAAGATAAAAAATGGATCAAATAGTTCAAAAATGGATCAAGCCCTCTCGCTCCGGAATTCGAACACGGCGCTTCTATGAGTTGCGGCAAGTCAGGCCAGAGGAGCTTGTGTTAATATCACAACAATACCGACCGTCGCGGCTCTTATTCCTTGATGGCCCAGGCCTTGTAGGCGCCGTCGACGACCACCGTGCCTTCGACTTCCTTCTCGAAGCCCGGGAAAGTCTGGCCCCAGTCCTGCAGCGCGCGGATATAGGAGAGCCACGGCCCGTCGGCCGATCCGAAATTCTCGCCCGGCAGAACGATCGGAATGCCTGGCGGATAGGGAATGATGCCGACGCCGGCGATGCGGTTGGCGAGCGCCTCGACGGGCAGCAACTCCGCTTCGCCCGCCATCAGCATGCCATTGGCGCGGCGCGGCAGCATCTGCGGCTCGGGCAGCACGCAGAAAGCCTGGGCCTGCAGCTGGCCGGCGCGGCTTTCCTTCATATGCCGGAACATCTTGTCGGCAAGGTCCCTGAGACCCATGCCGCCATAGACGCGCGGCGCTTCCGCGACGAGGTCCGGCAGGCATTCGACCAGCGGACGGTTGGCGTCGTAATCATCCTTGAAATCGAGCAGCACGCTCATCAGCGTGCCCCATTTGCCTTTGGTGATGCCGATCGAGAACAGACACAGCACCATGTGATCGGTGGTGCGCGACGGGATGTTGCCGAAATGATGGAGATAGGCCGACAGCACCGGCGCCGGTATTCCGCTCGCCTGCATTTCACCATCATCGCCCATGCCCGGACAGACAATGCCGACCTTGATCGGGTCGAGCATGCACCAGCCGTCAGGCAGGCCGTCGAAACCGTGCCATTTTTCGCCCGGATGCAGCACCCAGCATTGCGGATCGGTGATGAGCTGCTGCAGATCGGCATCAGCAAAGGTGACGTTCTTATCCGTCTTCGGGTCCTTCACCTTGGGCGCGTTCCACGGCCAGAAGAACCAGTCCTTCTTGCGGGCGAATTCACGATGCGCGCGCGCCAGGGTCTGGCGGAAGCTGACGGCCTCCTCGATCACCTCATCGGTGAGCGCCTTGCCGCTCGGACCATCCATCATCGAGGCGCCGATCTCGTTGGAGGCGATGAGCGCATAAAGCGGCGAGGTCGTCGTCTGCGCCATATAGCTCACATTGAAGCGGCTATGCTCGATCGGATTGCGCCCATCGCGGATATGGATGTAGGACGACTGCGACAGCGCCGCGAGCAGCTTGTGCGTCGATTGCGTCGAAAAGACCGTCGGATCGCTGTCCTTATGCGCCTTGGGATCGCCACGCATGGCGAAGCGGTTTTCATAGATCGGGTTGAAGCGGGCATAGCCGAACCAGGCTTCGTCGAGATGGATGCGGTCGACGGACTTGCCGAGCAGCTCCTCGACATGGACGGAATTGTAGCAGAGCCCGTCATAGGTGGAATTGGTGACGACCGCATAGACCGGGTCCGGCTTCACCGCATGCGACTTCAGCGGATGCGTATCGAGCTTGGCGCGGATGGCCTTGGGCTCGAATTCCTCCGGCAGGATCGGGCCGATGATGCCATAACGGTTGCGGGTCGGCACCAGGAAGGCCGGGATGCCGCCCGACAGGATCAGCCCCTGCTCGATCGACTTGTGGCAGTTACGGTCGCACAGCGCGAACTGTCCGTCGCCGACGGCGGCGGCGAAGATGGTGCGGTTGGCGCCGGATGTACCGGTGAGGCCGGAATAACTCCGATGTGCGCCGAAGACGCGCGCCGCATAGGCTTCGGCCTCGCCGATCGGCCCCGAATGCTCGAGCAGCGAGCCGAGCCCGCCACGCTCGATGCCGGTGTCGGCGCGGAACAGGTTCTCGCCGAAGAAGTCGAAGAAGATACGCCCCGCCGGCGTCTTGGTAAAAGCGACACCTCCCTGGTGGCCGGGGGCCGCCCAGGAATATTCGGCAAGGTTCATGTAGCTGAGCAGCGCCCGGTTGAAGGGCGGCAGGATGTTGCGCTGATAACGTTGGATCGCCGCCATGACACGGCTGGCGATGAAGGGGATGGTGTCGGCGTGGAGCCACACATATTCGTCGGTGAGCTGCATCACCTCGACCGTCAGGTCGTCCCGGCTCGCCTGGTCGGCCATCAGCATGATCGGTACGGTGGCGTTGCGGCTGCGGATGGTTCTGAGCAGGTCCAGGGCCTCGGCGCGGCTCTTCTTGTCCTTGCCCTCGCGCGTCGTCCAGTCGATCAGGATCGCATCGATCGAGGCGTCGGAGAGGAACACCGAGCGGCCGTCATGATAGCTCGCCGCCTCGACGACCTCGATATCGCGCGAGGTGAGTTCGTCCGCCAGCGCCCTGACCGCCCGCCCGCCGACGCTTTTCGGCACCGCAAGCTCCTCATCGATGATGAGGACCTCGAGTTTCTGGAGCTTGATCGTTCGTTCGAGCATGGTTTTACCTCAAGCATTGTCGGACAGTGACCCGCCCCATCAGTTCTACCAGAATAAACAAGAGGATGATGAAGGTTGGCTGACGCTATGGTGAGTCCCTCCGGGCCGTCAAATGGCGCCACCCGGCTGCTGCCTGTGGCGCGTCCCGAAGGCGTGCTATAGCACCCCGGCAAAGGAGTGCCTATGAACCGCCCGGACCGCCCCGAAACCGAAGCTTTGACGCCCGAAATCGCCGTGGAGCGCCTGATCGCGCTGCATGAGGATTCGGTGGATGCCTTGCGCCAGGCGCTCGACCGGTTCTTCACCCAGAGCATTCCGCCCTCCTCCAAGGAGCGT
This sequence comes from Rhizobiales bacterium Y(2018), assembly GCA_005502925.1. Taxonomy (GTDB): domain Bacteria; phylum Pseudomonadota; class Alphaproteobacteria; order Rhizobiales; family Aestuariivirgaceae; genus Taklimakanibacter. The sequence continues at coordinate 77,255 of SCPD01000017.1, forward strand.
GCCCGCTTCCGTTATCCCGAACTGCGCCTCGTCTATGGCTCGGGCCAGGCTCAGCCCTCGCTGGCACGCGCCTATGCCAAGTTCGAAAGCCCCGGCATCTATGCAACGACCATCACCCAGCCGCGCGCCTTCCGCGACTATCTGGTCGAGCAGTTGCGCCTCCTCGTCGCCGACTATCCGACCACCATCTCGGTCGGCCGCAGCAACCAGGACATTCCCTATCCTTACGTGCTCGATTCGGGCGACGAGCTCGGCCGCGACAATGTCTCGGCCGCCGAGCTCGCGCGCCACTTCCCGGCCCCCGCACTTTCCGCCATCGGTGACGAGATCGCCGACGGCCTGTGGACGCCGCCCAAGGGCGAGCCGATGCCGCTGGCGCTTTTCGACGCCACCCGCACCGACTATTCGCTGAAGCGCATCGTGCATTATACCGGCACTAACTGGCGTCATGTGCAGCCCTGGATCCTGCTCACCAACTATCACCGCTATGTCGACCAGTTCGTCAATTGGGGCATCGAGCAGATCCGCGCCAACGGTCCCTATGATGCGCTCGTCCTGCCCGGCGGGATCATGATCGGGCGCGACGGCCTGGCGGTCGAGGATTGCGACACCGCCATCACCTCCTCGCCGTGGCATCGCTTCCAGATGCCGGGCTACCATCTCCTGCGCCGTGACGGAAAGGGCGGCGTCACTCTCGTCAATATCGGCGTCGGCTCCTCCAACGCCAAGAACATCACCGACCATCTGGCAGTCCTGCGCCCGCATTGCTGGCTGATGATCGGCCATTGCGGCGGCCTGCGCCAGTCGCAGCGCATCGGCGACTATGTGCTGGCACATGCTTATTTCCGTCAGGACCGCATCCTCGACGGCGCCGTGCCGCCCGATATCCCCATCCCGGCGCTGGCCGAAGTGCAGGTGGCGCTGCAGGAAGCCGCCGCCAAGGTGACGGGCGAACGCGGCGAGCAGTTGAAGGCCCGATTGCGCACTGGCACCGTCGTCACCAATGACGACCGGAACTGGGAGCTGCGCTGGTCGCAGGAGCGCCGCCGCATCAACCTGTCGCGCGCGATCGCCGTCGACATGGAATCGGGCACCATCGCCGCGCAAGGTTATCGCCTGCGTGTGCCCTATGGCACCCTGCTCTGCGTCTCCGACAAGCCGTTGCATGGCGAGATAAAACTGCCCGGCGCCGCCAACGCCTTCTACGACCGCGCCGTCGGCGAGCATATGATGATCGGCCTCGCGGCCATCGATCTCCTGCGCAGCGAGCTGAAACAGCTCCACTCCCGCAAGCTCCGGAGCTTCGACGAGCCGCCTTTCAGGTAAAGCATCGGGCCGAAGGAACAGAGCGCCGCTGGCGGCGCTCTGCAACGCTTCGTCAGCGATAGGGATAGCCGGCCTTGGCCTGATCCGCCGCATAACGCTTGAAGATGTCCACGACACGTTTGGCGCGCTCGGACTGGCCCGCCACCTCGTCCCAGAAGGATTCGGCGTCCTTGATGACCTGCGCCCATTCCTCGGCCGGCAGCGCCGTCTGCTCCATCTTCTCGCCATTGACGCGCAATTGCGCCTCACCGCCCCAATACCAGATGTTCCGATAATAATGCGACTGATCGATCGTCGCCTTGTACAGCTGCTGCAGATGCGGCGGCACTTTTTTCCAGCTTTCTGTGTTGGCAAAGTAAGAGCCGAACCAGGCGCCAGTTACCGAGTTCGACAGCGCGAACTTGCATACATTGGCCCAGCCGACTTCATAAGCTTCCGTGAAGCCGCACCAGGCCACGCCGTCGAGATCGCCGGTGCGCATCGAGACTTCGACATCGTCCCACGGAACGGTGACCGGGATCATGCCGTAGCGGGAAAGGAACTTGCCGGCGGTCGGCACGCCGAAGACGCGCAGACCATTGAAATCTGCAAGGCTGCGGATCGGCTTCTTCACCGTGAAGATGTGCAAGGGATCCCAGGCGCCGGTTGACAGATAGGTGACGTTAGGCACCTCCGCATAGGCTTCCTGCCAGATCTTATCGAGCCCGTAATACATGAACATCGACGCCACATCGAGGCTGTAGCGGGTGGCGAACGGGAAGTAGCCGCCGAAGACGGCGATGTCGACAGGTGAGGCCATCGTCGCTTCGTCCGATTGGATGGCGTCCAGCGTTCCGTTCTGCAGCGCCCGGAACAGCTCCGACGTCGGAACGAGCTGGTCGGCATAATAGAGCTCGATCGTCATCTCGCCATTGGCGGCGGCGTTGAAGGCATCGATCTGCGGCTTGATGACATGAGCGCCAAGCGGTGCCCCAGAATAGGTCTGCAGGCGCCATTTGATCGGGGCCTGCGCCCGCACGATCGCCGGCGCAGCGAGGATCGCCGGGGCGGCGATGCCCGCAGTGGCGAGGAACCTCCGGCGGCTGGCCAGTATGCGTTCCGATGGGCTGGGATTGGTCGTGTCGTCAGTCATTTGCTCTCTCCTGTCGTTTCCGTCGTAATTATCCTCGGACATAAGCGGGCAGCCATGTCGCGATCTGGGGGAAGATCATCAGCAAGACTATTGTGAGGATGATCATGATCACGAATGGCCAGATCGATTTGTAGATATCGACCAGCGTGATCTCCTTCGGCGCGAGGCCGCGCATGAGAAAGAGATTATAGCCGAAAGGCGGGCTGATATAGGCGATCTGGCAGGTCATCGTGTACAGGATGCCGAACCAGACCATCTGGTTGTCGACGCCGAGATCGAGCCCCGCGACGAGCGGTATGTAGAGTGGCGCGACGATGACCAGCATGGCCGTGTCGTCCAGGAACATCCCCATGATGATGAAGCTGGCCTGCATCAGCACGATCACCATCCAGGGCGACAGGTTCCAGTTGTGGATGAAGACATTCTCGATCGCCCGCACCGCGCCTATGCCGTCGAAGACCGACGAGAAGGCCAGCGCGCCGAGGATCACCCACATGAACAGCGCCGTGACCGACATGGTTTCCCGCGCCGTCTCGTCCAGTAAGGCCACGGTCAGCCTGCCCTTCCAGGCGGCCGCCAGCGTCGCGGAGGCGGCACCGACGGCGGCACTTTCGAGAAGGCTCGTATAGCCGGCGACGAAGAGACCGATCATCAGCGCGAAGATCAGGAACGGGATGATGCCGGCCCTGAGCAGCTTCAGCTTCTCAGCCAACGGCATCGCCAGCTCTTCGTCGCTCAGCTTCGGCGCCAGTGATGGATTGATCTTGACGCGGATCCAGACATAGATGGCGAAGATAGCGGCCATCAGGAGGCCCGGAAGTATGCCGGCCAGCCACAGGTCGGACACCGGCTGACGCGCGATCACGGCATAGAGCACCATGACGACCGAGGGCGGAATCAGGATGCCGAGCGTCGAGCCGCCCTGAACGACGCCGGTAATCAGGACTTTGTCATAGCCCCGGCGCAGCATCTCGGGCAGCGCGATCGCCGAGCCGATGGCGAGACCGGCGACTGAAAGGCCGTTGATCGCGCTGATGATGACCATAAGGAAAATAGTGCCGAGCGCCAGGCCGCCGGACAATTTGCCGAACCACACATGCATCATCTGGTAGAGCTCTTCGGCAATGCCGCTCTTGGCCATCATGTGTCCCATGTAGACGAAGAGCGGCAACGTCAGCAGCGCATGCCAGGAGAACAGCTTGAATGCCGCATTGAAGGGCAGCTCGGCGGAGGCATTGCCATAAAGAGCGAGCGCCGAGGCGGCCGCGACCGCGCCGATCATCGCGAAGACGCGCTGCCCGGTCAGCATGAGAAGGAGCATGCCGGCAAACATCAGGACTGCGATTGCCTCGTAGCTCATGCCAGCACCTTGCCGCGCGCTTTCGCGAGATCTTTGAAGAATATCGAGACGCACTGCAGGATCATGAGGACCAGGCAGATGACCATGAGGATCTTGATCGGCACCAGCGAAGGCGCCCACAAGGACGGCAGGCGCTGGTTGGTGGCCCAGGAATATTGCAGCGAGGACACCGCGCCCCACAACATCACGGCAAGATAGAAGATGACGATCCATACCGTGACCATGTCGATGCGCGCTTTGCCGCGCTCCGAAAGATTGGCGTAGATCAGGTCGAGCCGGACATGCGTGTCGTCCTTCAGCGCCTTGGGTCCGGCGAGGAAATAGAACGCCGCCAGGGTGAACTGCGCGGTCTCGACCGTCCAGTTCTGCACGAAGCCGAAGGCCTTGTCCGATAGGACGTCGAACAGCAGGACGCCGATCATCACGTAGATCAGATATTTGGCGAAGGCGCCGACGAAATCGGCGATCCTGTCCATGAACCGCACATAAGACGCGATCACGCGAGCCGTCTCCTTCTCATATCACGAGCACTCCCGAGGCCTTGAGGACGGCGCGCAGGCCGTCCGAGGGGGCGGCATCGCTCACCAGCATATCGATTTCGTCGAAACGGCAGATCTTGTGGGCCGCCTGCCGGCCGAATTTCTCCGCATGCGCCACGATCACGACCTTGCGCGCATTGCCGCACATCGCGCGCGCGACGGAGGCCTCGTCGAAATTTGCCGCCGACGGACCGGCCGCCGCATCTAGCGCGGCGACGCCGACGATCGCATAGTCGGCATGAAAGCGGCCGATCTGCTCGATCGCGTCGGCGCCGACGGACTCGCCATTGTCGGGGGCATAAATGCCCCCGATCAGATGCACACGCGCCTTGCCGCGGCCGCGCGACATCACCTGCGCGATCCGCACGGAATTCGTGACGATCGTCAGATCCGCGATCTCGCTCAGCGTCTGGGCGCAGGCGAGTGTAGTCGAGCCTGTATCGATGAAGCAGGTATCACCGGACGTGATGACCTGCGCCAGCTTGCGCGCGATCTCGCCTTTCTCGGCCGCAGCCTCGTCCATGCGCTGTTCGAAAGTGCCCTCCGCGTGGAGACGCAAGCGCCGCGCGCCACCATGCACCCGCTGCAGCGTGCCTTTTTCGGCCAGCAGCATGAGATCACGACGGACCGTCTCCGCCGAGACCCCGAAGTCAGCGGCAAGCGCATCGACGGTTACCTCGCCCTCGCGCTCGATGGCCTCCAGTGCGCGGGCTTGGCGCTGCTTTGGCTTCACAACAGATCCCCTATTCCGGGCTAGGTGAATTTGACTTACCAAATTTGACCATGTCAACAGATAAAGCATCATTTTCCTACCTAAAACGGTCAATTTTACCGGGCAATATTGACAATATGGGCAGTTTTGCCGAGATATTGCCCAATCAGGTCACCTGCAGAGCGTATTCATGCCCAATCAGGCGCCAGCATTGTCGGGTCGCTTCGACGTCGCCGTCATTGGCGCCGGCATTGTCGGCTGCGCCATCGCCCGCCGCTTCGCGCTGGCCGGCGCCCGTGTCGCCGTCATCGAGAAGGCGGTCGACATATTGGATGGATCGTCCAAGGGAAATTCGGCGATCCTGCATACCGGCTTCGACGCACTGGTCGGCTCGCTCGAACACAGCTGCATCGCCTCCGGCTACGCGGAATATCTGTCGATCCATGGCCGTCTCGGATTGCCGCTGATCCGCTCCGGTGCGCTTGTGGTGGCCTGGACCGAGGAAGAGGAAGCGATATTGCCCGCATTGATCGAGCAGGCGCATCAGAACGGGGTGACGGATGTCGAAACCTTGTCCGCCACAGATTTGCGCGCCGCCGAGCCCGGCCTGAGCGCACGGGCCCGCGGCGGATTTCGCGTGCCGCGCGAATTCCTGATCGATCCATGGTCGGCTCCTTTCGCCTATCTCCTGCAGGCTTGCCAGAACGGCGCCGAGATCCTGCGCGGCGCCGAAGTGACCGGCGGATGCCGTGCCGGCGACTGGATCCTGGAGACAACGCGCGGAACGGTGCGCGCTGGACTGGTCGTCAATGCCGCCGGGCTCTGGGGCGATCTTCTGGACGAGAAGCTGATCGGGCGCCGCGACTTCCACATCAAGCCGCGCAAAGGCCAGTTCGTCGTCTACGACAAGCCCGCGGCGGCGCTCGCTTCCCACATCATCCTACCGGTTCCCAACAAGGTGACGAAGGGCGTCGTCGTCTGCCGCACCGCCTTCGGCAATCTGCTGGTGGGCCCGACGGCCGAAGACCAGGATGACCGCGAGCACGCTCTCCTGGTTTCCGAGATGCTCGCGTTCCTGCGACGGCGCGGCGAGGAAATCCTGCCGGGCCTGAAGGATCATGCCGTCACCGCCATCTATGCCGGCTTGCGGCCGGCGACCGAATTCAAGGATTACCAGATCCGCTTGCATGACGGGCTGAGCTACATCACCGTCGGCGGCATACGCTCGACCGGTCTTTCCGCGGCATTGGGCATCGCCATCCATGTCGAAGATCTGGCGCGTCTGGCGCTGACGCCACCCACGGCACCCGCCTGGCCGAAGGTTTCCAACATCAGCGAGTTTGGTGCACGCGACTGGCAGTGCGAGGGCAATGGCGGCGTCGCCTGTCATTGCGAGTTGGTCACGCGGCGCGAAATCCTCGCGGCACTCGAGGGTCCCCTGGCGGCGCGCTCGCTTGCCGGGCTCAAGCGGCGGACGCGGGTGACGATGGGACGCTGCCAGGGCTTCTACTGCTCGGCGGAATTGTCACGCCTGACGGACGGACGCTTCGATCGCGCGATGGCGGAGGTGGCGGAGTGAGCCTTCCCGGCGAAGTCGATGTCATCGTGATCGGCTCAGGCCCAGCCGGCCTCGGCGCGGCGACGGAGCTCGCATCGGTGGCGCGCGTCCTCGTGCTCGACCGGGAAACAGAAGCTGGCGGCATCCCCCGGCATTGCGGGCATTTTCCTTTCGGCCTGCGCGAGTTCCACCGATTGATGAGAGGACCCGACTATGCGCGTGCGCTCGTTGCCCGTGCCGAGGCTTCGGGCGTTCGGATCGCCACGGGCGTGAATGTCGTGAAGCTGCATCCGGGGCCCCGTGTGACGGTGACGTCTGACCAGGGACCGCATGAGATCAGGGCAAAACTCGTGCTGATTGCGACGGGCGTGCGCGAGACCTCGCGCGCCCAACGCCTGATCGGCGGCGAAAAGCCGGCCGGCGTCCTGTCGACGGGCGCCTTGCAGAGCCTCGTCTATCTCGAAGGCAAGCGTCCTTTCCGCCGTCCCATCATTCTCGGAACCGAGCTCGTCTCCTTCTCGGCGATCATGACATGCCTGCATGCCGGCATCCGTCCGGTCGCCATGATCGAGCCCGGCCCGCGCATCACCGCGCGGCGGCCAGCAATCGTCTATCCCTGGCTCAAACGGGTGCCTGTTCATCTCTCGACAAATATCCGGCGCATCGAGGGCCGCGAGCATGTCGAGCGTGTCGTGCTCGCAGGTCCGGAAGGCGAGAGCACGCTGGCTGCCGACGGCGTTATCGTCACCGGCCGCTTCCGTCCCGAGGCGACGTTGCTGGAGGGCAGTCATCTCGAGCGCGACCCGGCGACCGGCGGCCCGGTGATCGACAATTTCGGGTGCTGCAGCGATCCTTCCTATTTCGCCGCCGGCAATGTGCTGCGCCCGGTGGAGACGGCGGGCTGGAGCTGGGCCGAGGGCGTGGCGATCGGAAAAACCATGCGCGCAGGCTTGCAAGGAAAGCTTCCCGACATTGCGCGCCACCGCGTAACAACCACCGGCGATGCCATCGGCTGGGTCCTTCCGCAAACCGTGCGCGCGCCGGAGAATGCTGCCTTCGACCGTTTCCAGATGCGGGTCAACCGGCCGGTCAGAGGACGTCTTTCATTGCGCGTGGCCGGGTCCGAATATGCCTCCCGCAGCATCGTCAGCCGTCCCGAGCGGCGCATCACGCTGCCACTGCCGCCGACAATCGGCCCGGTGGAAATCCTGTTGGAGGAAAAATGAGGGCGCTCGCCATCGACCAGGGCACGACGTCGACCCGGGCTCTGCTCGTCGACGAGACCGGCACAAGAGCCGTCCACACGGTTGAGCACCGCCAATATTATCCGGCACCCGATCATGTCGAGCACGACCCGGTCGAGCTCCTTGCCAATGTGAGCGCATGTCTTGTGGCGGTATCCGAGGTCGATTTCGTGGGCTTGGCCAATCAGGGCGAGAGCTGTCTCGCCTGGGATGGCCAGACCGGCCAACCCATTACACCGGTGATCGTCTGGCAGGATGCCCGCACGGCGGCCTTATGCGATCGCCTCAAGAGCGATGGCGCCGAAACCTTGACGCTGGCCCGGGCCGGCCTGCCGCTCGATCCCTATTTCTCGGCCTCGAAGCTCGGCTGGATCATGACGCAGGTGCCGGAGGCCCGTGCGCTTCTGAAAGCGGGCCGCCTGCGGCTCGGTACAACCGATGCCTTCTTCCGTGACCGGCTCACCGGAACATTTGCAACCGATCCCAGTACCGCATCCCGCACCAGCCTGCTGAACCTGGCCGCCGGCGCCTGGGACCTTGAGCTTTGCGCCCTGTTCGGTGTGCCGATCGAGGCACTGCCGGATATCACGGCCACCACGGGCGATCTGGGAATGTTGCCGGGCGGCCACAGGCTCACCGCTTCGATGGTGGACCAGCAGGCCGCCCTCTATGGCCATGGCGCGCGAAAAGCCGGAGACGCCAAGATCACATTCGGGACTGGCGCCTTCGCCCTTGCCCTTACCGACAGTTCGACATCACCTGCCGGAGTCCTGCCGACGATCGCCTGGTTGGAGCACGGCAAGCCACCCGTCTATGCGCTGGACGGCGGCGTCTATGCCGCCTCGTCGGCCGTTAATTTCGCGCGCCAGCTCGGCTTCTTTTCGAGCTTCGAGGAGATCAATCACTTCGATGCGGCGCCCGCAGTCTCGCGCGGCATTGCCTTTGTCCCGGCGCTTGCGGGTCTCGCCTGCCCACATTGGGATCGCACGGCACGGGGCGCCTGGATGGGCCTGTCGCTTGCAACGACACGCAGCGACATGGCCCAGGCGGTGCTCGAAGGCGTCGCATTTCGGATGGCCGAGGTGATGGCGGCGATGTCGATTGCGACGTCCGCTTCCGTTCCCGTGAGCATTGATGGCGGCATGAGCCGAAATCCCTGGTTCTGTCAGTTCCTGGCCGATGTGCTGGGCCGGCCGCTGCGCATTTCCGATGAGCCGGAGCTCACCGCACTCGGCTGCGCGCAGCTGGCGGCGCGGGGCGCCGGCCTGGAAATCACGCGGCCACCGAATGGCCACCTGATTCAGCCGCGCCCCGTCCCCCGTGAATGGCACGATACATTCCGTGCCGCCCGGACGGCTGTCCAGTCGATGGGAGCGTCCGTGGCCGCGCACATTCCTGGCTGATGCCTGCCCCGCGGGAACCAACAGCCCTCGCCGCCGTTTCCTTATATGCGCGCTCAATGGAAGGGACATTTACGGCTTTCCCTCGTTACCATCGCCGTCGAATTGCACGCGGCGACGGAGGCTTCGGCGCGGCCGAGCCTGCATCAGCTCGACAAGAGATCCGGCAAGCGCATCCGCTATGAAAAGATCGTGCCCGGCAAGGGCAAGATCGCCGACGAGAACATCGTCAAAGGCTTCGAGCTCGGTTCCGGCAAGCATGTCATCCTGACGCCGGAAGAGCTCGACAAGATCAAGCTCGCCACCAAACACAGCATCGAGCTTTCGCAATTCGTCGACTATTGCGACATCGACCCGCGCTATTTCGAACGTCCCTATTATCTGACCCCGGCCGATGACGTCTCGGCCGAAGGTTATGTCGTCATCCGCGAAGCGCTGAAGGCCTCGAAGAAAGCCGGCATCGGCCAGATGGTGATGCGCGGCAAGGAAAACCTCGTGGCCGTGCGGCCCTGCGGCGACGGCCTGCTGCTCGAGACCTTGCGCTACGCCGATGAGCTGAAAAAATCCGACAAGGTCTTCTCGCATGTTCCCAACAAACGCCCGGCGAAGGACATGATCGAGCTGGCGAGCGAGCTGATCGAGCGCAAATCCGGCGCCTTCAAGCCCACTGCCTTCAAGGATCACTATGGTGACGCGCTCAAGGCGCTGGTCGCCGAGAAACGCAAGCGCGGCAAGGTCACCGATGTCGAGGAGGAAGAAGCGCCGCGGCCCAAGGGCGACAATGTCATCGACTTGATGGACGCTTTGAAAAAAAGCATCGGCGGCAAGAGCGCCAGTGCGCCCAAGCCGCGAAGGACGGCAGCCCGGAAGAAGGCGCGCCGCTAGCCATGCCCGCAGCCCAGGCCGATACGCTCAGTACCTATCATCGCAAGCGCGATTTCAAAGCGACCTCCGAGCCGCGCGGCCGCGTCGGCCGGCATGTGGGGCACTCCTTCGTCATCCAGAAGCACGACGCCACGCGCTTGCATTTCGATTTCCGCCTCGAGCTCGACGGGGTTCTGAAGAGCTGGGCAGTCACCAAAGGCCCAAGCCTCGATCCGGAAGAGAAGCGTCTGGCCGTCCGGGTCGAGGATCACCCGCTCGATTATGGCGGCTTCGAAGGCACCATCCCCGAAGGCCAATATGGCGGCGGCACCGTGATGTTGTGGGATGAAGGCACCTGGGAGCCGGAAGGAGACTCACATGAGGGCCTGCGCAAGGGCAAGCTCAGCTTCATTCTGCATGGCAAGCGGCTCAAGGGCGGCTTCGCCTTGGTGCGCATGCGCAAGGACCGCAGCGCAGGCAAGCGCGAGAACTGGCTGTTGATCAAGCAGCGCGATGATGAAGCGGATGCGAAGCTCGATCCCATCGAGACCTGGCAGACCAGTGTCAGGACGAAACGCAGCATGGCCGGTATCGCCGGCAAGGCGAAACGCAAAACCGGCAACAGGCGGGACACATCCCTTCCTCCCTTCATCGCGCCGCAGCTCGCTTACCTGAAAGAGCAGCCGCCCGAGGGCAAGCAATGGATTCACGAGATCAAATATGACGGTTATCGCATCATCGCGGCAGTCGCCGGCGACGAGATACGCCTCTCTACCCGCAGCGGCCAGGACTGGACCCGAAAATTCACGTCCATCGCGAAGGCTTTGCGCAAGCTGAAAGCGCAAGCACTGATCGACGGCGAAGTGGTCGTCTTCGGCGCTGCAGGCCGCACCAGCTTCTCGGCGCTCCAGCAGGCTCTGTCGGAAAACGATGATGCGGCATTGCGCTATATCGTCTTCGACCTGCTGATCCTCGACGGCGAGGATCTGCGCCGATCGCCTTTGAGCGAGCGCAAGAAGCGGCTGAAAGCCCTCTTCGGCAGAATGGCGGCGCCGCTCTCTTATGGCGATCACATAACGGGCGACAGCGACAAGGTTCTGCGCGAAGCCTGCCGCCTCGGCGTCGAAGGCCTCGTCTCCAAGGACAAGACGAGCCCTTACGTCTCGCGTCGCGCGCTGAGCTGGATCAAGAGCAAGTGCCTCGGCCGCTCGGAATTCGTCATTGGCGGCTATCGTCCCTCCGACAAGAAAGGGCGCAGCTTCGCCTCGCTGCTCGTGGGTGAATATGACAAGGGTGGCCGCCTCCTCTATCGCGGCCGTGTCGGCACCGGTTATGACGAGGCGGTCCTGCGGTCGCTCGGCGCCAAGCTCAGAGCGCGAGAGATCGAGAAATTCCCATTCATCGAAGTGCCGCGCGCCATTCGCGGCCGTGCCCGCTGGGTGAAGCCCGATCTCGTCGCCGAGATCGCCTTTACCGAGAGAACGCGCGACGGCATTCTGCGCCATCCCGTCTTTCTGGGCCTGCGCGCCGACAAGCGGGCGCGCGACGTGACCGGCGCGGACAGAGCGGAGATAAAAGCATGAGCGAGAAGGACATAGTCATCGAGGGGGTCACCCTCACCCATCCCGACAAGGTGCTCTACCCCGAAGTCGGGCTCACCAAGCGCCAGCTCGCCGAATACCTGGCCGCCGTCGCCGAACCCTTCCTGCACCATGCCGCCAACCATCCTTTGAGCCTGGTGCGCTGTCCGGATGGCATCGGCGACAAATGCTTCTATCAAAAGCATCTGAGCGCCCGCATGCCCAAGGGCTTCAAGACCGTCGCCATCCGCGAGAAGGACGGCGGCAAGGCCGACTATCTCTACATTGACGACATCGCCGGCCTCGTCGGCGCGGCCCAGATCGGTGCGCTGGAGCTCCATCTCTGGGGCGCGCCCAAGGACGATCTCGAACATCCCGACCGCCTCGTCTTCGATCTCGATCCGGATGAAAGCGTTCCTTTCGCCGAGGTCAGGACCGCGGCCGGCGATCTACATGACGTCCTGGCCGCCGCCGACCTCGAAAGCTTCGCCATGGTTACCGGCGGCAAGGGCATCCATGTCATCGCCCCGCTTTCGGGACGCAACAACTGGGACGAGGTGAAGACCTTCGCGCAAGGCATCGCCCAGGGCTTCGCCGCGCGTGAGCCCGACCGCTTCCTCGCCACCGCCAGCAAGGCCAAGCGCAAGAACCGCATCTTCATCGACTGGCTGCGCAATGAGCGCGGCGCCACCGCGGTCGCCCCCTATTCGCCGCGCGCCCGGAAGGGCGCTCCGGTCGCCGCCCCGGTCAGCTGGAAGGAGCTTGCCCGTCTGGACGGTGCAAATGCCTTTGACACCGTTTCCATGGCCAAACGGTTGAAAAGGTTAAAGTCCGATCCCTGGCCCGGCTACAAGCACGACAAGTTTATCGGCAAGGCGACGATCAAGGCTGTCGCTGCCGCGTAACATTTTTTTGCCGCCACAGCACTGCCGCAATCGCTCCCCATGTGATGAACCTGTTTCCACCAGGAGTTTTTTCGTCCATGGATCGTCGCTCGCTCGCTGCACTGGGTCTTACCGGAATCGCAGCCGCCGCCGCTCTCGCCACCCCTTCCCTAGCTCAGGAGTCCAAGACCATGCCGCGCGTCATTTCCCTCAACGGCCACGGCGAGGTGAAGTCCAAGCCCGATATGGCCATCGTCAATGTCGGTGTCATGTCGCAGGCCGCGACCGCGCGCGAGGCGCTGACCGAGAACACCAAGGCGATGCAGAAGATCTTCGCGGCACTCCAGGGCGCCGGCATCGAGGGCAAGGACATCCAGACCTCGAATTTCTCGGTCAATCCGCGTTATCAATATGACCAGAATAATCAGAAGCCGCCGGTCGTAGTAGGTTATGATGTTTCCAACATGGTTTCGGTATCGGTGCGCAAGCTCGACACGTTGGGCGCGGTGCTCGATACGATGGTGAGCGAAGGCTCGAACCAGATCAACGGCGTCGGCTTTGCCATTGCCGATGACGAGAAGCTCAGGGACGAAGCCCGCAAGCTCGCCGTCGCCGATGCCGAGCGCAAGGCCAAGCTTTATGCCGCGACCATGGGCCTGACCGTCGGCCAGGTCATGTCGGTGAGCGAAGGCAACTTCCAGCCGCCGCAGCCCGTATTCTACGGCAAGGCGGTGCGCCAGGATTCGGCCGGCAATGTTCCGATCGCCGAGGGCGAGCAGACCGTGGCCGCCGATGTGAACATCACCTGGGAGATCAAGTAACGGCCGTAAGCCGTTGATTTGACTCTCGCTTGGCATGTCGGCTCCGCAAGGCCGGCATGCCCCGATAAGGAGACCGGATCATGGCTTTCCGTCATCTGATCGTCTGCGCGATGCTCGCGGCCTTTACGCCGACCGCGCTGCCGGTATTTTCCGGCACCGCCGAGGCCGCCACCCAAACGACTCAGAAAAAGAAAAAGACGGTCCAGAAAAAGAAGACCGCCGAGCCGCGGGTGAAGAAGAACTTCCGGGCGCCGCGGCCGGGCGAGCCCAATGCCGGCTGGACCGACGACTGCCTGGCCTATTACCAGATCTACGGCCGCACTCCGCCGATCTGCGGAAAGTACGGCCGCTCCTTCATGACCTGGGATTAACGATTACACAGGCGTGTCCAGAAGCGCCTGGACATGCCGGTCGAGGAATTTGACGTCTTCCGGATTGGTGCCCGGCCCGCCGGCGAAATGCCCCCATATCGATGGCATCGGGATGAGCTTGGCGCGCGGCATATGCTCGACCTCGATGGCGCTGTCCTCCGGCGGGAAATAGAGATCGGTCTGGCCGGGCATGACATAGGCCAGCGCCTTGATGGCCCCCAGCGCCTTGCGGAAATCGCCTTTGAAGAGCTCGTTCCGGCTGATGTCGCCATTCTGCCAGGTCCACAGCATGGCGAGCAGGTTGTTGGCGTCCTTGGGCAGGAAGAAGCCTTCCCAGAATGCGACCAGGAAGTCCTCGAGCGAGGAGAAGCCCAGCACCTTGAGGTCGAGCTCCTCGCGATAGAAGGATTGCGAGAAACCCCAGCCGGCATAGACACGCGCCATCGCCCTGAGCCCCCGGGCCGGCTTTTCCTTGTACCAGCCATTGTTCCAAGCGGCGTCCGCCGTCAGCGCCGCTTTCACGCCTTCGAGGAAGACGAAATTATGCCGCGAGCATTTGGCCGACCCGCAGAACGGCAGGATGCGCTCGACCATATCGGGATAGAGGCAGCCCCAATGGAAGGTCTGCAGCGCGCCCATTGACCAGCCGATGACGAGCTTGACGCGCTCGATGCCGAGTTCGTCATGCACCAACCGGTGCTGCAGCCTGACATTGTCGTAGGGCGTCACCTGCGGAAAACGTGACGCATTGTAAGGCTCCGGCATGTTGCTCGGCGAGGACGACAGGCCGTTGCCCAGCATGTTCGGGATGATGATGAAATATTTGTCGGGATCGAGCGCCATGCCGGCGCCGACGAGCCATTCATTGTCGTAATGCTGGCCCGAATACCAGGTCGGATAGACGACCACATTGTCCTTCTTCGCATTGAGCTTGCCGAAGGTCTTGTAGGCGAGCTTGCAGTCTCGGAGCGCCGCGCCCGATTGCAGGACGACCGTTCCCGCGTCATAGATCGAATAATCGTTAGGCATGAGTTCTTCTCTCCCTGATAGATCGGGGAGGCCGTTTGCCTGGCCTCCCTTTGTCTTGCTGATTGTCGGACGTCTCAGGCTTCGCGCATCACCTTCGACAGGATGAAATAGGCGATCGCCGCGACGACGAAGGCCGAGATCGCCGTCGACCAGTGCGGTGCGTAGAACTCCACCAGCAGCGCCACCGCCGACCCGGCGGCCCAGGCGATGAAGGCGGGCGCCCGCCAGTCGACGGTCGTGACCGAGTTCTTGCGCGTCACATACTGGTCGATGAGGATGATGGCGCCGATCGGCGGCACCAGGATGCCGAGCAGCGACAGCCATTCGATGAAGAAGGCCCAGATATTGCCGGCCGCCACCAGGATGCCGATGGCGCCGAGGACGATCGCCATCAGGCGCATATTGCTGCCGAGAATGCGCGACCAGCCGGTTGCCGCATTATAGAGGCAGTGGGCGCAGACCGAGCCCAGATTGCAGTAGAGGAAGATGAAGGCGAGCAGGCTCAGCCATGCCATCTGCTTGCCGTTCATATAGCCGAACATATTGTCGACGCCGAAGGGATTGGCGTTGGGCACGGCGAGCGCCGCCGTCATCACGCCGCCGACCAGCATGGCGACCAGATTGGCGAAGGGAAAGGCGCTGAAGGTCGATATCAGCGAGCTCTTGCGGTCCGCTGCCCAGCGGTTGAAGTCGGCCGTCACCGTGCCGGCGTCGATGAAGAGCGCGATGACGACGGTCAGGCCCACGCCCATCGACATCGTCGCGACGCCGTTATTGCCCGGATACGCCATGATGGCGCTCCAGCTCGTCGTGCTGGCGGCATCCGCGGCCACCCAGAGTCCGAGAATGACGAAGAGCGGCACCGAGACGACGCCGATCCAATGCAGGCCGCGCACGCCGACAAAGGTGATGCCGACATAGAGGAGCCCGGCGATGACGGTCATCGCCACATAGTTCAGATTATAGGTCGAGCTGATGAGCGCGCCGGTGATGCCGGTCTGCACCGCATACCAGCCGAGCAGCAACGTCGACAGCAGGCCCGAGGCCAGCATGTAGCCCTTGCGCCCGAAGACGATGCTGGCGAGCAAGGCGAAATTCATGCCCTTCTCGGTGCCGAGCAGGCCCAGGAGCCCGACATAACAGAACATGATCAGGTTTCCGATGATCATGGCCTTGAGCGCGTCGGCGAACCCCATACCGAGCACCAGGATCGATCCGGTCATCGCCCCGGTGATGATCATCGGGAAGCCGATCCACACCATGGTGACCGAGAACAGGCTTCGCCGCGCCTGCGCCGGTACGGGCGAGTGTTCGTATTCCTCACCCAATATATGATCGGCCTCGGCTTCGAGCTGGGTGAGCGAGGAGGTCCGATAGCTTTCCTGATTGTCCGACATGAGCGTTCCCTCGAGTTTGTTTTCTGGTCAGGCACGAAGCAGCCATGCGCATGAGGACGAGAGCCCACATACGAAAACAAAAAGCCCCCACCGAGATCCGTTGGATCTGCTGATGGGGGCTTTCAAGCCGTGATTTGTCGGCAATATTGCCGATATGGAATGACCGGAACTATAACCGATGGCCGGTGTTTGTCCATATCAATTCCGTGCGACCCGTTCGGCGTTGCATATGCCGCGTTGCTTTCCTGGACGCGGTAACACCGTCAACACGCTGCTGACTTATATTGACAGCAGACTGGGTTAGGTCTTCCCTGATCCAGCAACCAAGCGCAGAGCCCTTCGATGCCCGTCTGTGAAGCAGACCCCTGGCGACTGCAGTATTTCGAGAAAGTCCCCTGCCCGGCCGACGTTTTGATCCCGACCGAGGATTGCGACGCCTGGGCGTGGAATCCGCATGAGAATTGGATCTACGACAAATTGCGCGTGGCGGAGAGCCAGGGTCTCGATTGTGGTCCGCATGGCGTGACGCCGAAACGCTTTCCGGTCTTCTCCAAGCCCATCGTCAATATGAAAGGCATGGGCGTCGCCAGCGGTCCCTTCCACACGCTCGCTGAATATGAGGCCGGCTACACGCCCGGCCATTTCTGGACGGCGCTTCTGACCGGCGAGCATGTCTCGACCGATTGCGCCATCGTGAACGGCGAGATCCGCTGGCTCCGCCACACGACCGGCACGCCCTTCGCGCAGGGCATGTTCAACTATTGGACCGTTCATGCCGCGACGCGGCCCGAGCTTGAGGCCTATATCCGCGACTGGGCGGGCGAACATCTCGCTCTCTATACCGGCATGCTCAATGTCGAGACGATCGGCGGCCGCATCATCGACGCGCATTTGCGCTTCGCCGATCAATGGCCCGATCTCTATGGCAAGGGCTGGGTCGAAGCGCTGGTCCGGCTCTATGCCGAGAAGCGCTGGTTTTTCCCCGAAGAAAGCGAACGGCGCGACGGTTATTCCGTGGTGCTCTTCGGCCGCCATGGCCGACGCTACCGCCATCCGGCGCCCGAGGCCGTCAAGACGGTGCGCGCGCTGCCCGGCATATCGAGCGTGCAGATCACTTTCCACGAGACGAGGCCCGCGGAAGACCACGCCGCCCCGCCCGGCGGCTTCCGCCTCGCCATCATCAATGCGCTCGACCGCGAGGCGGGCTTCGCCGCCCGCCGCCTTCTCGCCAGATCCTTTCCGGCCGAGGATCTTCTGTGGCCGGAAGGAGCGCGTGATCCCGTCATGGCCGACGAGGTGGTACGTTGATGTCGCCGTCAGGCGACTAGTCTCGTTTACCCTGTCCGCTGCTTTCGGGCTCTTTCTACAATTTTAGATTTTACCTTAAGGCAAGCAATAGGTGGCCCGGATAAGCCTTCGATCAGCGAAGTTCGTCTGACGGAGAAAGTAGCGGATGCCTGCCACGAGCACGATTACCTCGACCGGCAATGCCTATGTCGACGGTGTACTGTCCGGCACCAAATGGGCGGTAAACAGCTTCACCTACAGCTTCCCATCGAGCGCTTCCTTCTACGGCTCCGGCTATGGTTCAGGCGAGCCGCTCTCCAATTTCGAGGCGCTGAACCCCGTGCAGATGGCGGCGGTCCGCGCGATACTCGCCGACTATTCCGCCGTCGCCAACATCACCTTTCAGGAGATCACCGAGACCTCCAGTCAGCATGCCGATTTCAGGCTCGCGGAGTCGGATAAGCCGGGCACGGCCTGGGCCTACTATCCCACCACCCTAGCCGAGGGCGGCGACGCCTGGTTCAACAATTCGAAGAACTATTACGACAATCCGGTCATCGGCACCTATGCCTATGCCTCCTTCATTCACGAATTGGGTCATGGCTTGGGATTGAAGCATCCCCACGAGACGTCAGGCGCGTTTGGTGCGATGCCGAGCGACCGCGACTCCCTAGAATATTCGATCATGAGCTATCGCTCTTATACCGGGCAGTCGACGAGCGGCGGTTATACGAACCCCTATGGCAATTATCCGCAGTCCCTGATGATGTATGACATCGCGGCGCTGCAGAAGATGTACGGCGCCAATTTCAATACCAACAGCGGCAACACCACCTATAGCTGGAGCACGACGACCGGCGAGATGTTCGTCAACGGAGCCGGCCAGGGCGCGCCCGCCATCAACAAGATTTTCCTCACCGTTTGGGACGGCGGCGGAAGCGATACGTATGATTTCTCGAACTATGCGACCAACGTCACCGTCGACCTGCGGCCGGGCCAGTGGTCGACGGCCGCGGCGGCGCAGCTGGCGCTTCTCCATTACGACGGATCGAAGGTCGCCGCCGGCAATGTCGCCAACAGCCTCCTCTACAATGGCGACCTGCGTTCGCTGATCGAAAACGCGATCGGCGGCTCGGCGAGCGACATCCTCATCGGCAATGTGGCGAACAATGTCCTCGATGGCGGCGCCGGTAATGACCGGCTCACCGGCGATGCCGGCAATGACACGCTGCAGGGCGGCGACGGCACCGACACCGCCGTGTTCAGCGGGCTGCGTTCCCAATATCAGGTGACGCAGCTGGCTGACGGTTCATTCAGTGTCGCGGACTTGCGCAACGGCTCTCCCGACGGAACGGACATTCTGCGCAATATCGAGCAGTTCCAGTTCAGCGACAAGCAATACACGCTGGCGGACATATTGACGACCACGACGACACCGCCGCCGGTGGACCCTTCTCCGGTCGGACTGACCCTCACCGGCACCTCCGCCAACAACACGCTCCAGGGCGCCGCCCTGAATGACATCATTTCCGGTCTCGCCGGCGCCGACATGCTCTATGGTTATGCCGGAGCCGACACGCTCGATGGCGGTACCGGCAATGACAAGCTTTATGGCGGCGACGGCAATGACCTCCTGATCGGCGGTACGGGCGGCGACAGGCTGGATGGCGGGTCGGGCATCGATACGGCCAGCTACGCAAATGCCACGGCCGCTGTGATCGCCAATCTGAGCTCCAGCTCGGCCAACCGGGGCGATGCCTATCAAGACGTCTTTGCCGGCATCGAGAACCTGACCGGCAGCGATTTTGCCGACACGCTCACCGGCAACGGCTCGGCCAATGTTCTGTCCGGCGGCGCCGGCGCCGACAAGCTCTACGGGTCTGGCGGCAACGACACACTGATCGGCGGTGCGGGCGCCGACACTCTCGATGGCGGCAGCGGCACGGACACCGCCGTCTTCACGGGCAAATCCACCGACTATAGCTGGGTCAAGAACAGCAACGGCTCCTGGACTGTGACCGATCTCCGGGCCGGTTCTCCCGATGGGAAGGACACGCTGGTCGGCATCGAGCTCATGCAATTCAACGACAGCCTGCTGTCTCCGACCGCGGCGAGCTCGTCGAGCACCGTCACCACATACAAGGCGACCGAGCCCCATCTGGATCTCCTGCCGCTGCCTTCTTACGACGAGCAGCCCATGGGCTGGCTCGCCTCCCATGGCTGGTCTGGCACTTGGGACAAGGGCTTCCTCTTCACCTGATGAAAAGAAACACGGCTGACGCATATGTATGACTGGATTCCTATAGACCGCTGGGTCGAATGCGCGAGCATGGAACGGCCGGGCATCGTTTTCGAGATCCGCAATGCCCACGGACAGGCGCTGACGACCGTCTGTCTGCCCGAGCTGCCCAAGGCGCCCTTCGACTGGACGGCGCCGCCGCTCGAATTTCGCACCGTTCCGCAAGCGCCCGCCACCCACTCGTCGCCACTCCCCAGCCCCTCCTGATCGATGGCCGTATATTTTGAGCGACATGAAGAAATAGAGCGGCGCCATTAACCGATCGTGCAGCGTTGCGCCCTATGATCGCCGGCTGATCGCAATCAAATCGACTCCCGACGGCGACAAGTCGAGACCCCCATGCTCAAGCTGATGGCCCCTCCCGCCTCCGAGTTGCGCCAGGCCTTTTCGCGCTTCAAGGGCACATTTCTGTGGCTCGCCCTCTTCAGCGGCATCATCAACATTCTCATGCTGACGGGCGCGCTGTTCATGCTCGAGGTCTATGACCGCGTCCTGCCGAGCGGCAGCGTGCCGACCCTGGTGGCGCTTGCCATTCTTGCCTCCGTGCTTTTTGGCGCACAGGCGCTCTTGGATGTCATCCGGTCGCGCATCCTCGTCCGCATCGGTAATTCCCTCACCCGCTCGCTCAGCCCGCGCCTGTTCGACACCCTCCTGCATCTTCCCCTGGCCAGGGGAAATGGCGGCGACGGGCGGCTGTCGCCGCGCGATCTCGACCAGATCCGGTCCTTCATCTCCGGCGGCGGGTTGTTGTCCCTGTTCGATCTTCCCTGGATACCGGCCTATCTGGTTTTCTGCTTTGCCCTGCATTTCTGGATCGGCGTCACCGTCAGCATTGGCGCCCTCATTCTCCTCGTCCTGACACTCGTCACCGAACTACTGACGCGCAAGCCGTCGGCGGAAGCCATCCTTACCGCCACCCGGCGTGACGCCTGGACACAAGCCTGCAAGCAGAATGCGGAGGCCGTCGCGGCGATGGCGATGAAGCAGCAGCTCCTGGCCAAATGGGAGGTCTTCAATCTCCGCTTCCTGAAAGCTCAGGAACAGGCACAGGACATCAGCGGGGGCTTCGGCGCGCTGTCGAAGGCGCTGCGCATGCTGCTGCAATCGGCCGTGCTCGCCGTCGGCGCCTATCTCGTCATCTATGGACAGGCGACGGCGGGCATCATCATCGCGGGCTCGATCCTCAGCGCCCGGGCTCTGGCGCCTGTCGAGCTTGCGATTGCGAACTGGCGTGGCTTCCAGGCGGCGCGGCAAGGCGCCAGGCGGCTCGATCTGGCGCTTGCCGACACGCCGACGCACGCCATGCAGCTTTCCCTGCCCAGGCCCAGGTCCAATCTCTCCGTCGAAAATGCGGGTATTTCCCCGCCCGGCGCATCCCATCACGTGATCACCGATGTGAGTTTTACGCTCTCGGCAGGCACGGCACTCGGCATCATCGGTCCCAGCGCCTCCGGCAAATCCTCGCTCGCGCGGGCACTCGTCGGCATATGGCCCTTGGCGAACGGCAAGATCTGCCTCGACAGCGCCGCTCTGAAACTCTGGCCGTCGCAAACGCTCGGCGACAATATCGGTTATCTGCCTCAGGAAGCCCAGCTCTTCGACGGCACCATGGCGGAGAACATCTCGCGCTTCGCGCCGGAGGCCTCCGCTGAGGACATCATCACGGCGGCGAAGGCGGCCGGCGTGCATGAGATGATACTGACATTTGCCGACGGCTATGCGACGCGTATCGGTGAGGGCGGCTTTCTCCTTTCGGCCGGACAGCGGCAGCGGCTGGGACTGGCCCGCGCTCTGTATCGCAATCCCTTTCTTGTCGTTCTCGACGAGCCGAATTCAAATCTCGACTCCGACGGAGAAGAGGCCCTCACGCGCGCCATCATGGACATCCGGGCGCGATCGGGCATCGTCATCATCATCGCGCATCGCCCGAATGTCCTCGCGGCGGTCGACAAGCTGCTCGTGCTGGCGGAAGGCCGCGTTCAGGCCTTCGGACCAAAGGCCGATGTGCTGCAGCGGGCCCGCCGGCCGGCGCCGGTTGCCATTGCGGGAGGCCGGTCTTGACGTCGCCCGTTCCGCGCCCTGAAGGCGATCCCTCGATACGCCGGCACATCACGCTTGGCCTGGCCGTCATCGCCCTTCTGCTGGGCGGGATGGGCAGCTGGGCGATGGTGAGCAAACTGGCTGGAGCGGTCATCGCTCCGGGCACTCTCGTCGTCGAGAACAACGTCAAGAAAGTGCAGCATCCGACCGGCGGTGTCGTAAAGGACCTGCGCGTGAAGGAAGGCGACACGGTCACGGCGGGCGAGCTTCTGATCGCGCTCGATGGCACCCAGGCGCGCGCCAGCCTCGACATCATATTGGGCGGCATCGACGAGCTGGCGACCCGGAAGGCGCGCCTCGAAGCGGAGAGCGAAGGCGATGACGAGTTCGCCTTCCCGGCTGAGCTCGCTGAGCGGGCCCGGGAGCCGGGACTGGAGAAGATTCTGGCCGGCGAGCGGAAGTTGTTCGCGTTGCGCAAGGCCGAGCGCATCGGCCAGAAGCGGCTCTTGCGCGAGCGGATCGCCCAGCTTGGCAAAGAGGTCGAAGGGCTCACCGCGCAAGCCGCCGCCAAGGAGCAGGAGCTTTCCCTGATCGCCAAGGAGCTGGCCGGCACGCAGCAACTCTATCAGAAGGGGTTGATGACCCTGTCGCGCCTGACCGACATCGAGCGCACCGCGGCCCGCCTCGAAGGTGAACGGGCACAACTTGTCGCCGGCACGGCCGAAGCCAAGGGCAAGATCGCCGAGATGGAGCTGGAGATCATCCAGATCGATCAGAAGCTGCGCGCGGAAGTGGGGGCCCAACTTGCCGAGCTCAGGACCAAGCTCGCCGAGCTACAGGAACGCAAGACCGCCGCCCGCGACCAGTTGGACAGGCTCGAGATCCGCGCGCCGCAATCCGGCACGGTCCACGAGCTCACCGTGCACACGGTTGGTGGCGTCGTGCAGGCGGCCGAGCCGTTGCTGCTCATCGTTCCCTCGTCCACAGCACTGGCGGTGGATGCCAGAATTGCGCCCAGAGAAGTCGACCGGATGCAGATCGGACAGAAGGTTGCCCTGCGCTTCTCGAACTTCAATCAGCAGACGACGCCCGAGATCAATGGCCGGCTGGTGCGGGTCTCGGCCGATGTGTCGGAAGACGTGCGGACGGGTCTCAGCTACTACACGGCCCGCATCGACATCTCAGCCGATCAGCTTGGACGACTCGGCATGGTCAAGCTCCTGCCCGGCATGCCGGTGGAGACCTTCATCGCGACCGACGAGCGGACCGTGGCCTCTTATTTGCTGAAGCCTCTGTCGGATCAACTCTTGCGGGCCTTCCGCCAGGAGTAAGTACCTCGGCATCATCCACCGGCGATCGCCTCGCCATAATGCTCGACCAGCGGAAACGGCGCGTAGAAATGATGCAGCCGGCGCTTCCATTCGAGATAGCGATCCGAGCCGCGGAAGCCCTGCGTATGGGCTTCCAGCGTTTCCCACTCGACCAGCAGCAGATATTTGCCCCGGCTCTCGATACAAGGCTTGACCGCGATGCGGATGAGGCCGGGCGTCGCCTGGATCAGCGGCAGCGCCTCACGCATCGCCTGCTCGAACTCGGCTTCGAGCCCTGACTTCACCTGCAACAGCGCGTGTTCGAGGATCATCGCCGATATCCCTGCGATGGAATAATGTCACAACTCACTTGACGCTTCCCCAACGTAATATACTCTTCCAAATGTTGCCTCCCCTGTTTAGCGCAGCAACTAACTCCGGAAGAGCCCCATGACACCCGACACACCGGCGTCCGCCCGAGAGTTCGTTGCTGAATCAGGTATGGTGCCGGATGCCCGGCGATGCAAATGCGAGGACAACGCTCAAGCTGATTTCGACCCCAAAGGGTTTGATGCGGTGTTGGCCCGGGAATACGAGACCATCCGGGCACGCCGGAACACATTTGGGATCACCAGCAGCATCGGGACAGAAGAACAGCCGGACCAACGGCCGGCGGATCTGTTTGGGATCGCACTGTCGGGTGGAGGAATCCGGTCTTCCTCATTCTGTCTCGGCGCCCTTCAGGCTCTGGATCAATATGGTCTGCTCTGCCGCGCCGACTATCTTTCGACTGTTTCCGGTGGTGGCTACATAGCCGCCAGCATGGTTGCGGCGATGAACGCGGGCGCCGAGGACAATACCCGAGAACGATCACCCACAGGATGGGCTTTCCCATTCACCGCAGGCAGCAATTCTGATGTCAGCGACACCAAGCTTGTCGGTCACATAAGAGACAACGGCAAATTTCTAGCCCCCCACGGGCTCCCCGACATAGGTCTGTCCTGCGCAGTGCTGATGCGCGGCCTCGCTGTCAATCTCCTGATGCTTCTGGCTGTTCTCCTGCCGCTGGCGACGATCATCATCATCGCGAACCCGACCACCGACAAGCTGCGACACAGCATTTTGCTCGATTTGGCAACCCGGTTTGGGCCGGATACATGGAGCAAGCTTTCCTTCCTGAGTGATCCTTTCATTCTGTCGAAGATGACGGCAATTGTCCTCATTTACTGGCTAATAGGATGGGCCATTTTTCGCTCTCACAAGGAAAGCGATGCGCTACGCAAAGCGAGAAAACGGTCCGCGAAAGCAGCTGGTTCAACACAAGACGAGACCACGAGACTCGCACAGCGAGTTCCCGCCCAAGAGCAGAGCGGCAAGGGTGCGAAGCTCGGACGCTTCCTGTTGATCGTGCTGATCATCGCTCTTGCCATCGAAGTTCAGCCGCAGATCATCAATGGGCTTCTCGCCTGGATGAAGGCAAAAGGGGACGGAAGCTGGCTCAACACAATCGTCACTTTGGCGATCGCCGCAGGCTCGATCATCATACCCACGGCCGTATTCGAGTCAAAACTGGTCGCGTGGATCGAGCACGCCATGAGCTCCTCCAAATGGGGCATATGGCTGCAAGCTCTTCTGGCACGCGCCGCATTTTACGCTTTGGGCCTGGCACTGCCTTTGGTCGTCTATGGGCTTTTCCTCTTTCTTGTCATCGTGGGCATCAAGCTCCCCTCTGTGGAGGGAAATCACTATCCCTACAGTCCCAGCCTCCTCGTGGCACCGGACTGGACTCTGGCGAAATTCCTGGGGATCACGCTTGGCCTTCTTCTCTGCCTATGGCTCGCATTGATCATTCGCTCTCACTATGGCCGACTGCACACGATTTTGAAGCGACTTGAATTCGACGCCAAGGTCGTTCTCGTAATTCTATCGGCGGCGGCGCTATTGGCCGCTTCGGCTTACGCAACACGTGTCGGCTCGGGCGAGCAGGAATGGATTGTCCTTACCAATTACACGCTTTTGACCGCTATAGTTCTGGTCATCGCCGCGAATTTCACCGAGAACGCCAACGGGCTGCATAGGCTCTATCGGGACCGGCTGCGGCACACCTTCAACCTCAACCACATTGCTCTGCATGAGCTGGACGATCGATGCCCCTATCTCCTGATAAATGGCACCCTGAATGTCAGACGCCCCCGAACGAAAAAGAAACACCGGTGGGCTGGCGCGCAACCACAAGCCGAAACCTCCGATCACTTTTCGGCGGATCCGGCGAAGCGCGGGCGGAACGCCGAGTTCTTCCTGCTATCCCGGCACTTCATTGGCAGTGATGCCACCGGCTACGCGTGTTCGCGGGAGCTGAACAAGCAGCAGCCGGAACTGGACCTTGCCGCCGCGGTTGCGATATCGGGCGCCGCCGTTTCCTCGAGCATGGGACGAGTAGGAATAGGTCTTCTGGGGCCAACTCTGGCCCTGCTCAATCTCCGGCTGGGTTACTGGTTGCGCAACCCCAAGAAACTCGATCCCGATCAATTGGGATGGGAGGAGATATTTCGTCGTTATCTGTTCGACGAGGCCTTCGGCCATCTCCACACCGGCAGCCCGCGGATCTACATCACCGATGGCGGACATATCGACAATATCGGCCTCTACCAGCTGTTGAAGCGGCGCTGCCGATTCATCATTGTCATCGACGCCGAGGCCGATCCGGGTATGAATTTCAGCGCCTTTGCCGACGTCCAGCGCTTCGCGCGCATCGACGAGGGTGTACTCATCTCCCTCGACTGGCGTCCCATGAGAGCGGCAACTCTGGCACGTTTGGAGGATCGCACGAAATCCCCGGACGCGCATAAGCTGCATTTCGCCGCCGGCCATATCCTCTATAAGGATGGATCAAAGGGAATGCTGCTTTATGTAAAGGCCACAGTGACCGGGGATGAGCCCGATTACATCCTCGACTACGAACGGCGCTATCCAACCTTCCCACATGAATCCACGAGCGACCAGTTCTTCTCGGAAGAGCAGATGGAAGCCTACCGAGCCTTGGGATTTCATGCCATGCGTGTCGCGCTTGACCAGCCCCCGGCGATAAATGCGGATGCCACCGCCGCCGAGAAAGAACGCGACCGCCTCGTCAATGAGCTCAAGAATAGTTGTAAGCCAGTCCCAGCCTGACTCCAGCCCTTACACGACTGCCCAGCGGCGCGCCTCTTCGTCATAGACATTGAGCTCGCCGAGAGAGATGTCGAACCAGGCGCCGTTGAGGGTGAGTTCGCCCTTGGATTCGCGCACGCGCACCCACGGAAAGGTGCGCAGATTGGCGAGCGAATGCTCGACCGAGGCCTGCTCGACCAGCGTCAGCCTTTGCGCCAGGCTGAGCTTCTCGTCATCGACGATCGCCGCGACATCGCGCACGCCGGCGAGCCATTTGCCGATGAAGTCGCCGGTGCTGAGCGGATCGCCCGGCTCGGTGATCGCCCTGATGCCGCCGCAGCGGCCATGGCCCATGATGACGATGTGCTTGACGCCCAATTGCAGCACGGCGAATTCGAGTGCCGCACTGGTCGAATGGTGGCGTCCGTCCGGCGCATAGGGCGGCACCAGATTGGCCACATTGCGCACGACGAAGATTTCGCCGGGCCCGGCATCGAAGATCGTCTCGGGCGCGGCGCGCGAGTCGCAGCAGGCGATCATCATGACCGTCGGCTTCTGCTGGCCCTCGCCGAGTTTCCGGTAACGCTCGGCCTCTGAGGCATAGCGCCCGGCGCGGAAGCTCGCATAGCCGTCGAGTAACCGTTGCGGGAAGTTGATGCTCATTCCGCCGCCTCCGCTTTGTGGACTGAAAGATCGACTAGTTTTGCCCGCGGCAAGCTGCCTGCCCCTGGCTGCTCGCCCCAATGCCGGTAGGTCTGGACGCCGCCCGTCTCGCGCACCCGTTTCAGGAGATCGAGATCGACCTTGGCGGCCACCCATTGCGGCTTGTTGAGCTCGCCCAGCGCGATGACGCCGCCCGGCGGGAAACCCTGGTCGGACGGCGCGAAGATGCCGGCGGCACCGCAATTATTCTCGACCGCGGTGCAGAAGGGCGCCGGCCCCACCGTCGGCGAATGCACCGTATAGACCTGGTTCTCGAGCGCCCGCGCCATGGCGCCGGTGCGCACCCGCCAATAGCCGTGCTCGGTCTCGGTATTGGAGGGCGCCAGGATCACATCGGCGCCGGCCTCGGCGAGCGCCCGCGACAGCAGCGGAAACTCGATATCGTAGCAGATCACCAGACCGACCCGCGCCGGGCCGATGTCGAAGACGGTGAGCGCGCGCCCGGCCGCGATCTTCCACGGATCGCGCTCCCAGGGCGTCATCATCAGCTTGGCGTAGCGGCCCATCCGGCCCGACGGCCCGAAGAAACGCGCCACATTGAGTGTCGAACCATCGGCCTGGCGCTCCGGCGCGCTCGCCGCGACGATCGCCACGCCAAACCGCCGGGCCAGCTTTTCGTGCACGCGGTCGGCTTCCGGTAGCCGTCTCGACACCGCATCGATCGAGCGCTGCAGATCATGGCCGGCGTCCGGGCCGTCGAGCGACACCAGCTCCATGGAGGCATATTCCGG
This sequence comes from Rhizobiales bacterium Y(2018), assembly GCA_005502925.1. Taxonomy (GTDB): domain Bacteria; phylum Pseudomonadota; class Alphaproteobacteria; order Rhizobiales; family Aestuariivirgaceae; genus Taklimakanibacter. Next base: position 105,012 of record SCPD01000017.1, read on the forward strand.
AAACACCAGGAGCTCGGCGCCCTGCCCCGCGGCCTCCGCGACCCAGCGCTCGAGCTTCGCCTCGTAGTCGGCGAAACTGCCAAGCGCGTCGAGCGGATATTGCGCCGCCGCGATCGTCAGGCTTCGGCTCATAGATCCCTCATCCAGAATTGCAGGGTCTGCTCGGTCTCGGCCGTATTGCCGATCTCGGTCCAGTGATAGGTCGTAACCAGTCCCCTTACAGGCCGGTATTGTCTTTTTGTCCAGAATGCATCGAGCGGGCGGTAATCGGGCGGCCGGCGCGGATCGTCCTTTGCCCGGACGACAGCGCAGAAGGTCGAGCGGGTCAATCCGAGCTGACGTGCCTGCGCTTCCCTTGCATCGAAGAAGGCATGCCCCAGGCCCCGACCGCGATAGCGGGCCGAGAGCACGGACTCGGCACAGTAGAAGATGGTCGCGATATCGAAGCCCTGGGCCGCGAAGGGCGCTTTGAACTCGTCATGCTCGGCGATGAGCGGCAGGCCGGTCGAGGCGCCGACGATCTTGTCCCCATCCCGCGCCACCACGATGACGGCGCCCGGCGCTTGCGCCAGCTTGGTCAGATAGCGCCGCTCATAGTCGAGCGAGCCTTCATAGAGATAGGGATAGGAGCGGAACACTTCGATCCGGAGACCTGCCACGGCGTCAAGGCCGTCCTCAAGCCTGTCGCCCGTCAATATTTCGGTGGTGATCCCGCCCATGCTGAGGGCGGAGCTAAAGCAAAAGGCCGGGGCCTGCAAGTTTCCCGGCAGGTTCCCACATGGCACCGTTTCGCCAAACGAATGGGAGCGCCGTCTCCGGCGCTCCCCGTGTCCTGCCCCTCATTCCGCAAGCGTTACGCAAACCTGCCGCGAAACGAGGGCTCTCTTGAAGTCCTGATCATCATCGCCGCACTTCACGACAGGCTGATGTCAGTTTCCGCACAATCCATTTCGAATCTGATTTCAACGACTTGGGTGGGCCGCTTGAATCAGATCCTCAACCGCCAATCGGCCCGCCGCCCTCGCGCGTGATCGCCATGACCGACGGGCGCGGCGGCATCTTGTCGTTGAAGTCCGGCCAGCGCGTGGTGAGCTTCTCGATCGTCTCCGATCCTTCCGCCGGATGCTGCACCGACACGAACATCGTGGTGCCGTCCGGCGTGAAGGCCGGGCCTGTCGCTTCCGCATCGGTCGGACAGCAGAACAACGCCTTGGGTAAGGCTCGCGCCGGGCCGTCGGTATCGACGGCGAAGATGCCGTCGGCGAGATCGAAGTCGTTCATGCCGTCGGTCGCCACGAACATGCGGCCCTTGGGATCGAAGGCGATATTGTCGGGCGTCATGAAGAAGCCGTCGGCCGTCGTCTCGGGATGGAATTTGGCGCCGGTCTCGGGCTTCGAGGGATCGCCGCACAGAATGAGAATGTCCCACTTGTACTGGGCCGCCGTATGGTCGGCGTCCTTGCCTTCGCCCGGCGGGATCATCTCGATGATATGGCCCCATTTGTTCTCGGGCCGCGGATTGGCGCCGTCGACCTTCTCAGGCTTGCGCTTGGCCGACTTGGTCAGCACCGCATAGACGCGGCCCGACACCGGATTGGTCTCGAAATCCTCCGGCCGGTCCATGCCGGTGGCCCCGAGCTTGTCGGCGGCGAGCTGCGTCTTGATCAGCACCTCGCCCTGATCGGCGAAACCGTTCTCCGCCGTGAGTGGACCTTTTCCGTGGACCAGCGGCAGCCAGTTGAGCGTACCGTCGGCCTCGAATTTGGCGACCGACAGCTCGCCTTCGTCAAGTATGCCGATATTGGCCTTGCGATCGTTGGCATTGAAGGGCTTGGCCGAGACGAAGCGATAGAGATATTCCTGGTGATCGTCATCGCCCATATAGACGGCGACGCGGCCATCCTTGTTGACGACGACAGTGGCGCCCTCATGGCCCATGCGGCCGAGCGCCGTGCGCTTCACCGGCGTCGAGCCCGCTTCATAGGGGTCGATCTCGACCACCCATTGGAAGCGGTTCACCTCATTGGGCTCCTTCTCGATATTGAAGCGCTCGTCGAAACGGGCGAAGCCGTAATAATCGGCGGGCTCATAGCCGATGCGCTCCATCAGCTCCTTATTGGGCGTCTTGGCCGCATCGCCGCCGAAGAACTCATAGGCGAATTCCTCGCAGGTCAGGATCGTGCCCCAGGGCGTATAGCCACCGCCGCAATTGGCCATCGTGCCTTTGACCTTGGCGCCAGTCGGATCGGCTGCGGTCTTGAGCTGGGCGTGACCCGCCGCCGGGCCGGCGATCTCCATCTCGGTCTCGACCGTGATGCGCCGGTTGAGCGGCGAATTGGCGACGAGCTGCCATTTGCCGTCCTTCTTCTCGATCTCGGCAACGCTGTGGCCCATCGCCGATTTGCAGATCTCGACCAGCTCGGCCGTCATCGTCTTGCCGAGCGTCTCGTCGTCCTTGGCGATGAAACCCGGCACCATGATATGAGGATTGGGATATTCGTGGTTGACGCAGAGCAGCCCGCGCTCCGAGGACGCCGAGCCGAAGGGCATCGGCAGATAGCCGACGAAGTCATTGTTGTAGCCGAACTGGCGGGCCTGCGTATTGCCCGACTGCTGGGTGGGGTCGAACTCCATCGCGTCCGCCGTGAGCTTATCGCCCCAGCGTAAGAGCACCTCGGCCGTGTAGCCCGGCGCCACGTGATGCGTCTGGTCATAGACGCGCTTGAGCTCGGTGAAGGTGAGCGAGGACTGGGTGCCGCCGGCGATCGCCTCGCCGCCGAAGATCGAGCCGGTGAAGCCCGGTGCGATGGCCGAGGCCGCGGCGATGGCCGCCCCGCCGCGCAGCATGTCACGGCGCGACAGACGCTCGCCGAGCACGCTGCGGAAATTGGGGGACGACGATTTGGATCGGATGGTGTCGGGGTCGTGGCGGGTCATCTGCGCCTCCTGGGTTTGCTTGCCTTGGGGGCTCGCAAACTCAGGCGCGAAGATGAACGCTGAATGACGGTTCCGACTCTATTTCAAGGGCTTAGGACTGTTCTTTGAATCAAGGCCTTAATCTCACTTGCCCAGGACCTGCTTTGTCCAGTCCTTGAGATTGTAGTGAGTCGAGACGCGCGCGATCTTGCCGTTCTTGATCTCGAAGAAGGCGCCGACGCGCAGTTTGTAGGTCTGCCCCTTGGCCTTGGGCAAGCCCGGATCGGTCGCGAGATACTTGCCCTTGAGATCGAATTCGGCCGCGGCGTGTGCGCCCGTCGTGTCGGTCATCACCACGATGTTGGACAGCGTCTCCTTGTAGCTCTTGTTCATATGGGTGAGGAATTCCTTGAACAGCGGCTTGCCCTTGCGGCGCTCGCCCTGGCTCACTTCGTGGACGAAGCTGGTGGCGAGGCAAGACAGCATGCCGTCGACATCCTGCTTGTTGAAGGCGGCATAATAGGTCTGGACGAGCTTGCGGGTCTGGGCGGCGGTCACGATGGCACTCCTGAATGGACAACGCGCCCGTTTAGCCCGGGCCTGCGGCTGGAGCAACGACCGTTCAGCGATCGATGCTACGCAAGAGCGCCTCGAACCGCGGATGGGTGCGCAGAGAAACGAGATCGCTGTCATGCCGGGCCCTGACACGCAATCGGCCGCGAATGAGAGGAGTAGAGCGCTCCAGCAGGCCAACGGCGGTCTCTGTGTCACCAATGAGGGCATAGGCGCAGGCGGCATTGTACAAAGTGAGGACGTCATCGGGCTCCAGCAGAAGCGCCAGGGACGCCCAGTCGCGGGCACGCCCAGTCTCGCCGAGCCTCGCGAGCGCGGTGGCGCCCAGGGCGGCGGCATTGCCGTGCTCCGGATGCCGCTCGAGCTCGCGCTCGATCTTTTCCAGGCCGCGGCGCAAAGCCGTTTCCGCCTCGGCGTGACGCCCCATATCCTTATAGGCCTGGGCCAGCAGGATGAGACACCTGAAGTCGTCGGGCCGCACCGCATAGGCCCGCTCGAAATACGCTGCCGCCTCGACATATTGTCCCGTCGCCTGGCACGTGCGGGCGCAGTATTTGAGCGCCTCGAACAGATTGGGATCGAGCGCCATGGCGCGGCGGAACTCTGTGTCGGCCTCGTCATGGCGGTCGAGAGTCAAAAGCGCCAGGCCGCGCGCGGCATGGGCCTCCGCGAGATCGGGGTCGAGCTCCAACGCCCGCGTGCTCGCCGCCAGGATCGTCTCCGGCGTGGCGTCCGACGCACTCGACATATAAAGCTCCGACTCGCAGTCGGCGAGGCCGGCAAAGGCGCGCGCATAGTTGGGATCGAGCTCGGTCGCCCGCCGGAATATGCGCTTGGCGATCTCGAGGCTGCTCTTCGTTTGCCGATGGAAGAACTGCCGCCCTCTCAGATAGTGCTCATAGGCCTCGACATTGCTCGTCGGCACCTTCGCGATGGCCTCGCTTTCCTTGGGCAGCAGCCGGATGCGGAGCGACTCGACGATCCGGCGCGTGATGTCGTCCTGCACGAGAAAGACATCGACGAGATCACGATCATAGCGCTCCGCCCACAGATGCCCGCCGGTCTCGCCGTCGATCAATTGGGCGACGATCCGCACCCGCTTGCCGGCCTTGCGGACGCTGCCCTCGAGCACGTAGCGCACACCGAGCTCCTGGCACAGGCGCTGCGCATTCACGGCCGCCCCCTTGTAGGCGAAGGTCGAATTGCGCGCCGGCACGAACAGCCCGGAAATCTTGGCAAGATCGGTGATCAGATCCTCGCTGATGCCGTCGCTGAAATACTCCTGCTCGGGATCACCGCTCATATTGACGAAAGGCAGGATGGCGATAGACGCTCCCGTCGCGGCGGCGGGGCTGTTGACCACCTCGCGGCTGCCCTCCGCAGCCCCCACTTCCGCCACGAAGCGGAAGCCGCGGCCGTGAACGGTCCGGATGATCTTCTGGTCATCGCCCGTGTCGTTGACCGCTTGCCGCGCCGCCTTGATCCGGCTGCTGAGGGCGGATTCCGACACGATGCGCTCCTTCCAGATCGTCCTGTGGATCTCGTCCTTGGTGACGGTCCGGTCGCGGTTCTCGACCAGATAGCGCAGGAGGTCGAAGACCTGGGGCTCCACCGGCTTCGGGCCATCGGCGCCGCGCAGCTCATATCGCTCGGTGTCGAGCTCCCAATCGCCAAACCGGTAGATCACTGATCTGTCCTTGTTCCTTCAGGGATAAATCCATCGCAAAAACAATAGCTAACATGGAAATCCCGGCATCCTGCGCCCGAATTCAGGAAACCCTCATGAAATCTCCCAGTGGTGTTCAAGCATGCGCCGGCCGTCATCGCTACCCTGTTTTCACAGTCAGAACGGAGACCAGCCATGAAAGACCTCACCTTGATCCTGCAGGAATCACTCTCTTCACGGATATTGAGATTTCTGGCCCGACGCCACCGGGCACGGCGGGATGCGCGGCATCTCGCGCGCCTCGAGGACTATCTCCTGCGCGATATCGGCCTTACCCGCGATGAAATCGAGAGGCCATCTTCCCCGCTGATCTCGGGCAATCGCTTTTGAGCCGTTACGGCAGCGTGATGCCGAAAGTGTCGCGAAAGCCCTCGACTCCTTGCGGTGTGAAAGTGACGGCCCGGCTGTCGCGGCCGCGTTTGATCCAGCCGAGATCGAGACAGCGCTGGCACAGTCCGGCGCCAAGCCGGCCGGCCAGGTGCGAGCGCCTTTCGCTCCAGTCGAGGCAGGTACGGCAGAGCGGCCGGGTGTTTTTGGGCTCATCGAGATTGAGGCCGAAATCGCGGAAGAAGCGATGCCCCTCCTCCGTGACGGCGGCCGCACCGTCGGACAAGACGATGAACTGCCGGGCGCTCAGCCGGTCGGCGAGTGTGACGGCGAGCCAGCCGGCCAGATGGTCGTAGCAGGTTCGCGCCGTCCGCATGGCCTGATCCTTGGGGCCGGTCGGGCGGTAGCGCCTGGGGCCATTGGCGGCAACGATCATCAGGGCCTCCATCGCGGTCGCGATCTCGGGCGAGGCGAGGCGGAAATAATGATGCCGACCCTGTTTCTCGAGCGCGATGAAACGGGCCTCGGTGAGCTTGGCCAGATGCCCGCTGGTCGTCTGGGCGCTCACCCCGGCATGCCAGGCGAGTTCACCTGCCGTCAGCGCCCGCCCGTCGGCAAGCGCCTGCAGGATATTGGCGCGCGCCGGATCGCCGATGAGGGCCGCCACTTCGGCGAGGCTGTTGCCGGAAACGATATTGGTCATGGCGCCGACTATACGCCTCCGCCCCGCTCTGGTCAGCCGTGAATGCTTCGGCCGCGGCCGAAGCATTGGGCAGCGACGCGCTGCGTGACCCATGTCACAGATCGGGGCCACCGCACCCGATTAGGATGACCGCCATGACCGCTCCCCGCTCGCTCACCGTCGAACTCCTGCTGCTGGCGCTCCTCGCCACGCTCTGGGGCGCTTCCTACACGTTCATCAAGCTCGGCGTCGCCACCATCCCGCCCATCACCTTCATCGCCGCGCGCACACTCATTGCCGCCCTCATCCTGCTCGCCGTGCTGCGCCTGCGCGGCTTGCGCCTGCCACGCGACCGCACAACCTGGAAACGTTTCGCCATCCAGGCGGCGCTCAACAGCGTGATGCCCTTCACCCTCATTGCCTGGGCCGAGCTCACCATCGATGCCGGCCTCGCCGCCATCCTCAATTCCACCACACCGATCTTCACCTTCCTTCTGACCATTCTCATCACCCGGCACGAGCCGACCACCTTGCGCAAATTGATCGGCGTCTTTGCCGGCATCATCGGGATCTGCCTGATCATCGGTGTCGAGGCCCTGAACGGCGTTGGCCGCGAGCTGCTGGCTCAGCTCGCAATGCTGATCGCCACGGTGAGCTACGCCGGCGCCGCCATCTTCGGGCGCAATTTCAAGGATCTCGATCCGATGATGCCGGCGGCAGGCTCGATGCTCTGCGGCGCCGTCATCCTCATTCCGTTGAGCCTTATCGTCGATCATCCCTGGACGCTGTCGCCTTCGACGAGTTCGCTCCTGGCGCTGCTCGGGCTCGCCGTCTTCTCGACCGCCCTCGCCTTCTGCATCTTCTTCCGCCTGGTGAACACTCTGGGTTCGGTCGGCACCACGGCGCAGGCCTATCTGCGCGTGCCGATCGGCGTCGCCATCGGCGCACTCTTCCTGGGCGAGCGCCTCACCGACACCGCCTGGATCGGTCTCGTCTGTGTGGTGGCGGGCGTCGCCGCCATGACCATCCCGCCGCGCAAACGCAACGCGACTGCCGTCACTTCTTGACCTTTGGCGGGTTGGGTTTCGCCGGGGCGGGCTTCGGCCGGCTCGCCGCGGCATCCTCCTGCAAGTGGAAACGGTGCAGCGTGCGGTGGAAAACCGGCAACAGAGCGAGGCCGGCTATGCCGAAGACGAAGATACCGGAGAAGATCGCATAAAGCCCGGCGAAGATCTTGCCGCCATTGGTGGCGAGCGTGCCGATCGGCCCCATGCCGGAAAGGATCATCGCCGCATTGACGAAGGCATCGACGGTGCTCATGCCCTCGAAACCCATATAGCCGGCCATGCCGACAATGAGCCAGACGACGATGAGGCCGAAGCTCCACAGGACGTTGCGCGCCTGACGCCGGAAGAAGACGCGCCGCGAGGCGAGCGGATGGGCTTTGGGCTCGAAATGATAGAGCTGATCCACCCATATGTGGTGGCATGGACGGGTGGTGACGTCAATCTCAGGGCGTGGCACATTACGGCGATGTCACGCGCTTTGGCCGCACCGGAAGATCGCGTCATCCGCCGCCTCGCTTATGAGGGCGAGGCCGGCCAATGGGAGATGCTGCGCTGCGCGCCCCATGCGGCGCTCAAGCCCCATGTCATCGACTATTCGGGTTACCGCGAGACGCAAGGGGCGGAAATCTGGCGGCGCGAATTGCCCTGCAGCTTCGTACCGCTGATCATCAATTTCGGCCCGGCCTTCCATTTCCGTGACGACCCGCAAAGTCCCGACACCCAGACAAGCTTCACCGCCGGCGTCTATACGCGACCGGTGATCGTCGGCTCCAAGGGCGCCGCTTTCTGCCTGCAGGTGAATTTCACCCCGCTCGGCGCCTGGCGCTTCTTCCGCCTGGCGCAATCGGATCTCGAAGGCCGCACCGTGTCGCTCGACGACATATTGGGCGCGCAAGGCCGGCTCTTCGCCGCCGAGCTGCATGATGCGCCAGGCTGGCCTGAGCGCTTTGCGTTGCTCGATGACTTTCTCGGCAAGCGCATTCTGGCGGCGCGCGAGCCCAATGCCAATGTGCACGAAGTCTGGCAGGCGCTGTCGGCGAGCCATGGCGCCGCCTCGATCACGGCACTCGCCGAGACGACCGGCGTCAGCCGCCGCCATCTCGCCAAGCTCTTCCGCGCCGAGATCGGCGCTACGCCCAAGACCATGGCGCGCATCTTACGCTTCGAGCATGCACGCAATCTCGCCCATCACGTGCCGCGCCTCGGCTGGGCCGATCTGGCTTACGAGGCGGGTTATGCCGACCAGGCCCATCTTGCCCGTGAATTCAAGGAGTTGTCGGGCATGACTCCCCAGGAACTGCTGCGCCGCGACCGTGTCGAGACCGGTATTCTTGAGCAGTAAAATAGGCTCTAAACACTCCCTATCCCGCCCGAATCTCTTGATTCGATTCCGTTTGTTCAACAAGGAGCCGCCGTGACCCGTTTCCTGATCGAGGGCCGCCACCCGATCTCAGGCGCGATCGAGCCCAAGGGCAGCAAGAATGCCGCGCTGCCGATCATCGCCGCCACGCTTCTCACTGACGAGGCGGTCACCTTGACCCGCCTTCCCGACATCGCCGATGTGCGCGTGATGGCCAATCTGCTGCAGGAGATGGGTGCCACCGTCAGCCCGATCACCAACAACCGGGCCACCTTCCAGGCGGCGACGCTGCGCCATTCGGCGCCCGACCGCACGCTGTCGCAAGCCATCCGCGCCTCCTTCCTCCTGGCGGGCCCCCTTCTCGCCCGCACCGGCAGCGCGACCTTGCCGCGCCCCGGCGGCGACCGCATCGGCCGACGCCCGCTCGATGCGCATATCCTCGCCTTCCAGGAAATGGGCGCGGAAGTCGACATCACGCCGGACAGCTATTGCCTGACCGCCCCCAAGGGTCTCAAGCCCGCCGACATCTTCCTGGTCGAGATGAGCGTCATGGCGACCGAGAATATCGTCATGGCGGCTGTGCTCACACCAGGGACCACTCATATCCACAACGCCGCCAGCGAGCCGCATATCCAGGATCTCTGCCAATTGCTCATCGCCATGGGGGCGCGCATCGACGGCGTCGGCTCCAATGTGCTGACCATCGAGGGCGTCACGTCGCTCCATGGCGCCACCCATGAGATCGGGCCGGATTATCTGGAAGTCGGCAGCTTCATCGGCCTTGCCGCAGCAACCGGCGGTGATCTCCTGATCCGCAACTGCCGCCCGCGCGAGCACCGCATGACGGCCATCGCCTATGGCCGGCTCGGCATCGAATGGGAAGTGCGCGGCGAGGACATCTATCTCCCCCGCCACCCGAAGCTCGAGATCCGCGAGGACATGCATGGCGCATTGACCAAGATCGATGACGGTCCCTGGCCGGCCTTCCCGGCCGATCTCGTATCGATCGTGCTGGTCGTGGCGACCCAGGCCGCCGGCACCATCCTGATCCACGAGAAGATGTTCGAAAGCCGCCTGTTCTGGGTCGACAAGCTGATTTCGATGGGCGCCCGCATCGTGCTGTGCGACCCGCACCGCGCCGTCGTCGTCGGCCCCTCGCCGCTCTCGGCTCAGCGCCTGTCGAGCCCCGATATCCGCGCCGGCATGGCGCTCGTCATCGCAGCACTCTGCGCCGAGGGCAAGAGCGAGATCCAGAATGTCGAGCAGATCGACCGCGGCTATGAAAGGCTCGACGAACGCCTGCGCGCTTTGGGCGCCAGGATTGAACGGGCAGACTGACCCACAAACTTTGCGATCAGCCATTCCTCGAGGGCACGCGCCGCCGGCGCCTGCTCGGTCTCGGGGGGCGCGATCAGATAATAGGGAAACGCCGCCGGCACCGACAGCCGGAACGGTCTGACGAGGCGCCGGCTCGCCAGATCATCGCGCACCGTTGCGAGATCGCCCATCGCCACGCCATAGCCGGCGCGCGCCGCTTCGAGGGAGAGATGCGCGCTGTCGAAATAGACGCCACGCACCGACCGCGTCGCTGAGAGCCCCGCCGCCGCAAACCAGCGCGACCAGGCTTCATCCGTATATTCATGGAGCAGCGTATGACCGAGGAGATCCTGGGGCGCTTTAAGTCCCGGCTTGCGCCGCTTCAGCGCCGGACTGCAGACCGGGAAGAACTCGGCATGGCCGAGGCGCACCACGCGTTTGCCCGGATGTTCGGCGCTGCCATAGGCGATGGCGAGATCGGCGCGGTCCGCCATCTTGGGATGGCGCCAATATTCAGTCAGCACATGAACGGCGACATTGGAATGAAGTGAGAGAAACTCACCGAGCCGCGGCACCAGCCAGTTGGCAGCGAGCCCCGGCACGCAGGAAAGCGTGATCTCGCCTTCGATCTCGCCGCTTTTGATGGCGCTCGCCGCGCGCGTCAGGCGCTCGAAGGAATCATGCACTGCCGCAAGGAGCTGCGCGCCCGCCGGCGTCAGTCCCATCGGCCGCTGGCTGCGGTCGAAAAGCGGGCTCGCCAGCTGTTCTTCCAGCGCCCGGATCTGATGCGAGACGGCGCCATGCGTCACCGCCAGCTCCTCGGCGGCACGCACGAGATTGCGATGCCTGGCCGCCGCCTCGAAGGCGCGCAACGCATTGAGCGGCAGGCGGTTGCGCGAGATCGAGGGCGGCATGGGTCGGGCTCACTGTGAACTAAGCTCACATTAGCACAGAAGTTTTCTCGTTTTGCAATGCGGCACCCGGGTGAGACGATAGCTCCGTCAACGGATAAAAAATTGGAGGACGCGAGATGAGTGGTGCGAATGGCGCCGTGGCCTGGGGTGTGTCGGCGCAGACCGGCGAATTGACCGATGTGCTGCTCGGCAAGCCCGATCATTTTCGCTGGGTGCCGCTCAATTCGATCTCGGCCGTGACCTTCGCCAATCAGGAGCAGATGGGCCATCGCTTCGACCAGCAGAAGGCCATGCATCAGCATCGCCTGATGGTCGATGCCTATGAGAAGGCCGGCGTGCGCTGCCATTTCGCCGAGGCCGATGAAGGCCTGCCCTCCAGCGTCTTCACTCGTGATTCGAGCTTCATGACACCCTGGGGCGCCGTCATCACCTCGATCCAGACACCGCCGCGCCGGCGCGATTACGCGGTCGCCTCCGAATTCTACCGCGAGGCCGGTATCCCGATCTGGAAATGGGTGACCGCCGGCCATTTCGAAGGCGGCGATTTCGTTATCCTCAAGCCCGGCGTGGCGCTGCTCGGCTGGTCGGGCGATCGCTCGACCAAGGAAGGCGCCGATCAGGTCGCCGGCTGGCTGCGCGAGAAGTCCTGGGAAGTCCAGATCGTGCCGATCCCACCGCAATTCGTGCATATGGATGCGGTAGTGGTGATGCTCGAGAAAGGCGTGGCGCTCGTCTGCGAGGATGCGCTGCCGCCCTATGGCCTCGACTACATCCAGAAGAAACACGGCATCGAGATCATCAAGGTCGCTTATGCCGACTGCGTGAAGCTCGGCGGCAATGTCGTGAGCCTCGGCAAGAAACGTGTTTTGTCGATGAGCCACAATGTGAATGTGAACCGCCAGCTGAAGGAAGCCGGCTTCGAGGTCACCGCCGTCGACTATGAAATGTTCGCATTGGGCGGTGGCGGCGTTCATTGCTCTTGCCATGAGCTGCGCCGCAATCCCGATTGAACCTGCAATAATCAAATATAACTGGGGAGGATGGAATGACGAAAACTATCATGACGAACCGCCGCCAGATCCTGGCCGGCATGTCGGCCTTTGCCGCGGCGGGCCTGATCGGCGGCATCACGCCGGCCCGCGCCCAGGCGCCACGCAAGGGCGGCAAATTCAGATATGCCATTGTCGGCGCCTCGATCTCGGATGCCTTCGATCCCTCGACCTTCGCCGATATCGCGCCCGGCATGATGAGCTGGCAGAGCCGCAGCAATCTGGTCGAGCTTGGCCCCGACCTTAAGCTCAAGCCCGAGCTCGCCGAAAGTTTCGAAGGCACCGATCAGGCACGCAAATGGATCTTCAAGCTGCGCAAGGGCGTCGAATTCCATAATGGCAAGACGCTGAGCCCTGAGGACGTGATCTTCTCGCTCGGGCTTCATACGCGGCCTGATTCAAAATCCTCGATCAAGCCGACGCTCGACGGCATCGCCGACATGAAGGCCGACGGCAAGGACACGCTCATCATCACGCTGAAGGAGCCGAATGCCGATTTCCCCTTCGCGCTCGCCGATTACCACGCCCAGATCCTCCCCGCCGGGACGACCAACTTCAATGACGGCATCGGCACCGGCCCCTATGTGATGAAGACCTTCGATCCGGGCGTGCGCTGCACCGGCGCCCGCTTCGCCAATTATTGGAAGGAAGGCCATGGCAATTTCGACGAGGTCGAATGCCTGGCGATCTCCGACAGTACCGCGCGCATGAACGCGCTCTCGACCGGCGATCTCGACGCGGTCATGTTCGTCGATCTCAAGACGCTGAGCCTCATCGAGCGCAATCCCGCCATCAAGGTCATCAAGGTGCAGAGCGGGGCCCATATGACCTTGCCGATGCATGCCACTGTGGCGCCCTTCGACAATAACGACGTGCGCCTCGCCCTCAAATTTGCGCTCGACCGCCAGGAGCTCGTCGACAAGCTGTTGCGTGGCAATGGCGTCGTCGGCAATGACCATCCGATCCCGCCCTCGAGCCCCTATTACGCCGCCGACCTGCCGCAACGCGCCTATGACCCCGACAAGACGCGCTTCCACCTGAAGAAGGCCGGGCTCGACAAGCTCACCGTTCAGCTCAGCGCTTCCAATGTGATTCTCGATATCGGTTCCGACACGGCGTCCCTCTATCGCGAAAGCGCCGCCAAGGCCGGCATCGACATCGAAACCGTGCAGGAGCCGGCCGACAGCTATTGGTCGAATGTCTGGCAGAAGAAACCCTTCTGCGCGAGTTACTTTGGCGCCAGGCCGACGCCCGACGGCATCTTCTCGTTGGCCTACGGCACCAAGGCGCCGTGGAACGAAAGCTTCTGGTCCAATGCCCGTTTCGACGAGCTGATGAAGCAGGGCCGTGCCGAGCTCGACGAGGCCAAGCGCAAGGCGATCTATGGCGAAATGCAGCGCATCCTCAACGAGGAAGGCTCGACCATCGTCCCGCTTTTCCCGGCGGTGATCGATGCCACCTCCGACAAGATCGCCACCGGCACGGTCGCCGGCAATCTCAACATGGATGGCGGCCGCGCCGCCGACCGCTGGTGGTTCGCCTAACCAAGTCTTCCTTCGCTATCGGCACGCGCCGATCATCCGCGTCCCTTCACGATCCTGGCCGTCGTCATGCGTCGAGATGCTTGACGACGGCCAGCAAGGCGGTTAGCTTTCCCCATTGCCGGAACGATCCGGCAAAACGAGCGCAGCCAGTCATCCTCGCGGCCCTCCTCGGCAGTTGGTTCGGGCTCGGCGGCAGTCCGACCGACATCGTCGGCCGGCGCCTGCAACCGCCCTCGCTGGCCTTTCCGGCGGGCACCGACAATCTCGGACGGTCGGTGCTGCCACGGCTCCTGGCCGGCGTCACCACCACCCTCCTCCTCTCAGCCGCTGCCGTCGTACTGGCGGCGCTCATCGCGACGATCAGCGGCATCATGGCCGGCTATTACGGCGGCCGGATCGGCGGAACGATCATGCGGATCGGCGATATCCTCTGCGCCTTCCCGGCCATCGTCCTCGCCATCCTGGTCGCCGCCGTCGTCGGTCCCGGCTCCATCGCGGCCCTCGCCAGCATCGTCCTCGTCACCGTGCCGCTGATGACCCGCATGGTCGGCCAGGCCGCCCGGCAGGTGGCGCAACGCGAGTTCATCACCTCGGCCATCATCAGCGGCGTCGGCACCCGCACCCTCATGATCCGGCATATCCTGCCGAATGTGGCGGGGACGATCGCGATTCAGGGGACTTATGCTCTCTCCGTCGCGATCCTCGTCGAAGGTGGGCTGTCCTTCCTCGGCTATGGCGTCCAGGTGCCCAACGCCTCTCTCGGGCTCCTGGTGCAGGAAGGTGCGGTCTACATGGTGAAGGCGCCATGGCTGATCCTGGCGCCTGGCGCCATCCTGGTGATCGCGATCCTCGCCATCAACCTCATCGGCGACAGCCTGCGCGACCGTTTCGATCCGCGCGAAGCGAGGTCGCTGACATGAGCCCGATCCTCGACATCGCGAATGTGACCATCGAATATCCAGGCAACGGCGCCCGCGTTCGCGCGCTCGACGGCGCGACCTTGCGCGTCGATGCCGGTGAGACCGTCGGTCTCGTCGGTGAATCGGGATCCGGCAAAACCACCCTCGGCCTTCTCGCCGGACGCTTGCTGCCGCGCAGCGCCATGGTGACCGGCGGACAGGTCCGCATTGACGGCCAGGATGTGCTGGCGCTCGATGACCAGCGCCGGCGCGCGCTGCGCCGCGAATGCCTCGGCTACATTCCACAGGATCCGGTCGCCGCCCTCGATCCGACCATGCGGATCGGCCGGCAGCTCGAGCTCGTCCTGCGCGGCCTGCCCCACGACACCGCCAGTCTTCTGCGGCATCTCGACAGTGTCCAGATCAATGAGCCCGACCGCGTGCTGCGCCTGTTTCCGCATGAGATTTCGGGCGGCATGGCGCAGCGCGTCATGATCGCAATGGCCATGGCGCGGACGCCACGTTTGCTGGTGGCCGATGAGCCGACCGCCTCCCTCGACAGCCATGTCCGCACCGAGGTGACGAAGCTGATCTTCAGCCTCGCCGCCAAGGCCGGCGCGACCGTGCTCTGGCTCAGCCACGATCTGCGCTCGGTCAGCCGCTGGTGTGAGCGTGTCGTCGTCATGTATGGCGGCAAGGTGATGGAGGATGGACCGGCGGCGCAGGTCCTGCGGCACCCGACGCATCCCTACACGATCGCGCTGGCGGCGTCGGACCCGGCCCGGGCGGAGCCCGGCCAGCGCATCGGCACCAAGCCGTACGATCCGACCGCATCCGACACTGAGATGCCTTCCGTCCGGATAGCCGCAGGAGGTGGGAGATGAACGAGCCGGTTCTGGCGCTCGACGACGTCACCACAGCCTTCACCAGCGGCTGGGGCCCTCATCACTCGGTCATCGCCGCGATGCGCGATGTGACATTCGCGGTGCATGCCGGCGAGACACTCGGACTGGTCGGCGAATCCGGCTCAGGCAAGTCGACGACCGCCAGCGTCGCGCTTGGACTGCGCACGCCGACATCAGGCCGCGTGCGCTTTCTCGGCAAGCCTTTCGGCGACCGCAAGGATCGGATCGGACTTCTCCAGGCCGTGTCGCAGAATCCGCTCTGGTCGCTCAATCCCCGGCTTCGGGTCGGACTGTCGATCGCCGAGCCGCTCGCGGCACTCGACCGCTCATCCCTGGCGAGCCATGCTGCGGCGGTTGAAGCGATGCTCGACAAGGTCCGGCTCGACCGCGCTCTGGCGCAGCGTTTCCCGCATGAGCTTTCCGGCGGCCAGCGCCAGCGGGTCACGATCGCCAGGGCCCTCATCACCAAGCCGCGCTTCATCATCTTCGATGAGGCCGTCAGCGCGCTCGACGTCTCCGTCCAGGCCCAGATCCTCAATCTCATCACCGATCTGCAGGCCGAGCACGGCTTCGCCGCGCTGTTCATCTCGCATGATCTCGCGGCGGTGCGCTACATCGCGCATCGCATCGCCGTGATGCGGCGGGGCCAGATCGTCGAGCTGGCGGAAACCTCGCGTTTCTATGCGCGGCCGCAACATGAATATTCCCGTCAACTTCTGGAGGCATTGTGACCACCAACCGCGACCATCGTCTCTGCGGCGTCCCCAGCTGGGGCGAACGCCGCGGCAATAGCGAGATCCGCCCCGTTCCACGCACCGGCGGCCATAAGGATCTCGTCGAATACGACTTTCCCGGCATCGAGGTCGGGGTCGGGGTCGCCGACTATGCCGAAGGCCCGACGGGCGCAACCGTCATCCACATTCCGGCCGGCGCCCGGCTCGCCATCGATGCCCGCGGCGGCGCCATCGGCATGAGCAACGGCTTCGAATATTTCGCCCATGCGATCTGCCTGACCGGCGGATCGGTCTATGGCCTCTCCGCCGGCGCCGGCGTCGCCGAGGAGCTGCATGCGCAGCACGGCAATCGCGGCTCGGTCGATGATCTCAAGCTCGTCTCGACCGCGGTGATCTACGACTTCTCGGCGCGCGACAATGCGATCATCCCGGACGCGGCGCTCGGCCGGGCGGCGGTGCGCGCCGCCGCCCATGGTGCTGTCCCGGTCGGCCGTGTCGGCGCCGGGTCCAGCGCCAGCGCCGGCAAGATCGACCATGCCCGGACCGAATTCACCGGCCAGGGCGCCGCTTTCGGCAAGGCCGGCAAGGCACGGGTGCTGGTCGTCACGGTCGTGAATCCGGTTGGCGTCATCGTCGGCCGCGACGGCTCGGTGATTCGTGGCAATTACGATGCCGCCAGCGGCCGGCGGCGGCCATTGGCGAGCGACTGCCTGGAGATGCTGGAGCAATCGCAGCCGGCGCGGGCGGCGCGCGGCAACACGACCGTCACCGCCGTGGTTACCAATGTGCGCCTCACCGACAAGGAGCTCATCCATTTCGGACGCCAGGTGCATTCCTCGATGAACCGCGCCATCCAGCCCTTCCACACGGCGCTCGACGGCGACACCTTGTTTGCGCTGACGACCGATGAGGTCGAACTCGCGCCGCCGCCCGACCGCGACAATGGCTTGATGAACTCCATCGCGCTCGGCACCTTTGCCTCCGAGCTCGCCTGGGATGCGGTGCTGAGGGCTGTGAGATGAACAAGGGATCGACCATGCCGCTTTACGACGACAGCCTGCCTCACCGTCTGACACCGCCGCCATTCTGGGAGAAGCGCCCCGGCAACCGGGATGTGACTCTCGTGCCGACACATGGCGAAGGCCGGGACAAGGTGGCCTTCGACTTCCCCGGCATCGCCGTCGGGACCGCTGAATATGCCGAAGGACCGACCGGCGCCACGGTGATCTCCATCCCCGCCGGCGCTCGCACCGCCGTCGATGCCCGCGGCGGCGCCATCGGCATTATCGGCCGGTATGAGGACCTCAACCACGCCATCTGCTTTGCCGGCGGATCTTCCTACGGTCTCGCGGCCGCGACCGGGGTCAGCGAGGAGATGCTGGCGCAGCTCGGCAACAAGGTAAGCTGGCAGGATCTGCGCTCGACATCGGGCGCCGTGATCTATGACCTCGCCGCCCGCGACACCGGGATCGTGCCCGACGCGGCGCTCGGCCGGGCGGCCTACCGGGCAGCGCGCAGCGACTGGATTCCGGTCGGCCGCGTCGGCGCCGGCATCGGCGCCTCGGCCGGCAAGATCGACCTGGCCCGCTGCGAATTTACGGGCCAGGGTGCCGCTTTCGCCAAACTCGGCCCCATCCGCATCCTCATCGTCACCATCGTCAATCCTGTCGGCGTCATCGTCGGCCGCGACGGTACCGTGATCCGCGGCAATTACGATCGCGAGACAAGCGAACGCCGCCTGCCGGTCCTGGATTATGAGCGCGCGCTGCGTGAAGGGACAACACCGACCACGGCCGCCGGCAACACGACGGTCACCGCGGTGGTGACCAATGTGCGCCTGGACGACAAGGAGCTGCGGCTGTTCGGCCGCCAGGTGCATTCCTCCATGCATCGGACGATCCAGCCCTTCCACACCAACCATGACGGCGACACATTGTTCGCTCTGACGACCGACGAGGTCGAGCTGCCGCCGGCGGGAAGCACACGTCTCGGCGAGCATGCGGTCAATTCCATCGCGCTCGCATCGGTCGCCTCGGAGCTTGCCTGGGACGCCGTACTGGCGAGCGCCCGATGACGGTCCATCGTTACGAGACGGATGAGTCCGATTCGTTCCGCCGCGGCGAGGCCATCGGACGGGCCTTCGCCGGCGAGATCATCGCGAATATCGAAGGATACCGGGAGCTGTTCCGCGCCGTCCGCGTCGACGAAGCCGGCTTGCCGGCGCTGGGAGAAACGGCGCTGGACCATATCGATCGCTGGGCGCCCGATCTCGGCGCCGAGTTGCACGGATCGGCCAAGGGTGCCGGCATCCCCCTCTGGCAGATCGGCATGCTGAATGCCCGCACCGAGATCCTCGCCACCGTCAAGGCGATCGGCGAAGGCGAATGCTCGACCTCGGTGATCCTTCCCGACAGCGGCCCTCCCCGCACCATCCAGACCTGGGACTGGCACGATGTCTCGAACGAGAACACGCTGGTGGTGCGCTACCCGACACGCGGCGGCCGGACGGTGCGCTATTTCACCGAATTCGGCATCCTCGGCAAGATCGGGCTCAACGACGCCGGCATCGGCGTGCATTTCAACATTCTCAACCATGAGAGCGACGGCCAGGGGATCGGCGTTCCCGTCCATGCTGTGGCCCGCGCGGTTCTCGATGGCGCGAGCAATCTCGCTGAAGCCGTGGCGATCGCGCAATCGGCGGAGGTCTCCGCCTCGACCGTACTCACCCTCGTGTCCTATGCCGACGGCAAGGCGGATGCCGCTCAGGTGGAACTGAGCTCGGGCGGCCATGCCACGCTCCATGCGCCGGAAGATGGATTCCTGCTGCACACCAACCACTTCCTCGACCGGCGGCTGGCGGCGGGCGAGCTTTCGCCCACGGAGTCGAGCACCTTTCCCAGGCTCGAGCATCTCCAGGCCCGGCGCGCGCTGCTGGCCGCCATCGATCCGGTGGATCGGGTGGCGGGCCTTCTCGTGCATCAGGCCGATGGCGCGCCGATCTGCTGCCACCCGGATCCCGCACTCTCCTTCGAGAATCGCTGGCAGTCGCTGATCACGATCGCGCTCGATCTCGAACGGTCGCGGCTCGAATTTCACGAAGGTGGCCCCTGTACGGTGAGGCGCGAATCCTGGCAGGTGTTCTGAGAGAGGTGGAGGAATGACCCGGAAGCCGGCCCCGCCTGCGGGCGCGGTCACGATCATCGATGTGGCGCAGGCGGCCGGCGTCGCCAAGACGACGGCATCCGATGCGCTACGCGGGCGCGGACGGGTGTCGCCGGCGACGCGCGAGGCGGTGGTGGCCGCCGCAGCGCGCCTCGGCTTCTCGATCAACCGCTCGGCGCGTTCGCTGCGCACCGCGACAACCGGCGCCATCGGCCTCTATATTCCGCAGGTGCTCGCCCATACCGAGCATTATATGTCCTTCATCTATGGCGTCGTGAACGAGGCGGCGGCCTTCGATTACGACGTCACCCTGATCGTCGCGTCGGGCCATGCGAAACACGGCTACGCGCCGCATGTCGACGGCATCGTCCTCATCGACCCCGTGGCCGAGGATCCCATGATCCAGAGGCTGCTCGACACCGGCCTTCCGATCGTCTCCTCCGAAAGGCTGCTCGGCCCCCGCCAGACGACCGGCGTCGTGTGGTCGAACCACGCGCAGTATTTCACGCTGCTGCTCGAGCATCTCGCCGAGCGCGGCGCCCGGCACCCGGCGATCATCGCCTCGACCACCCATTCCGAATGGTCCTTCGCCGTCCAACAGGCCTATGCCGACTGGTGCCGCGCGGCGGATGTCACGCCGCATCAGGCGCTCGCCCCCTTCGCGGCGCCACCGCCTCGCCTTCAGGAGATTGCCCGCGCGATGGTGACGGACGCTCCGGAGATCGATGCCTTCATCGGCGCGGGTGATGGTGTCGCCGCCGCGGTCGCGCAGGCGCTCGCCTCCGATGGCGTGCGCATCGGCAGCCGGATGCTCATCGCCTCGGGTGTCGACAGCAGCGCCACACTCGCCGCCCAACCGCCGATCACCGCGATCAACACACAGGGCGGCGAAGGCGGCCAGCTCTGCGCCCGCCTGCTGTTCGACCTGCTGCAGGGGCGCGCGGAACCCGGCGTGGAGCTCGAATTGCCGCTTGAGATCTATTATCGTGCCTCCACGACCGGAGGTCACATTTCTTCAAGACCGGGCCGCAAACGAAGATCATGATCGTCTCACTGTCAAAGGAGACTGATCATGGACAAGATGCCCACCACCGACACGCCGATCGTTTATGCCGGCGTCTGTTGCTATCGCGACGCACCCAAGATGCTCGACTGGCTGGAGCGCGCTTTCGGCTTCAAGAAACACGTCGTCTATACGGGCGATGACGGCAAGATCGTGCATGCCGAGATGGCTTTCGGCACATCGCTGCTGATGATGTCGAGCCAGCGTGACGACGGCGTGCTGGGCAAGCTGGTGCGCCCGCCGAGTGAGCTCGGCGCCAACAGCCAGGCCATCTATATCGCCGTGCCCGACGCCGATGCCGTCCACGCTACCGCCAAAACGGCCGGCGCCGAGATCGTCATGGGCCTCGCCGACCAGCCCTATGGCAGCCGCGATTTCATCTGCAAGGATCCGGAAGGCCACATCTGGTGCTTCGGCACCTACGCGCCGCGCGTTTGACGCCCTCGCCCTTCGATGCTGCAAGACTCACAAATCTTTCTCCTTCCCCGCGCCTTGCGTGGGGAAGGAGGAAATGTGTGAATTTGATAGACGCTACGCGGGGCGAGGGTGTTCTCTCAAATCTGATTCCACCTTCGCAGCACCGCCTCGCTCATGTCGTGCTCGTAGCCCAGAACCGACATACTCGCCGTGTCCAGCACGAAGAGCGTACCGTCCGCAGGCGCAAGGCCGAGCCAGCGGGCGGTGAGCGTGCGCAGGAAATGCGCTGACGAAAACACCAGCACATTGCCGCCCAGCGCGCGCAGCGCCGTTACGACCCGGTCGGCACGGGCGCCTACGTCGGCGACACTCTCGCCCTTCGGACAACCGTCGCGAAACAGGCTCCAGCCGGGCCGTTCGAGCAGGATCTCCTTCGTCTTCAGCCCTTCATAGGCGCCATAATCCCATTCAGCGAGATCGGGCTTCACCTCGGCAGTGAAACCCGCCAGCTCGGCGGTGCGGCGGGCGCGCAGTGACGGGCTCGACCAGACGGCGGCGAAACTTCTGTCGCGCAGCCTGTCGCCCAGCCGGCGCGCGGCCTCCTCGCCCTTGGCGGTCAATGGAATGTCGCTGCGGCCGGTATGCTTGCCGCTGGCACTCCATTCCGTCTCGCCATGCCGAACCAGGGTGATTTCGGGAAAAGCGCTGGCCATTCTACTCCTTGATCCGCCAGGGCGGATCTTTTCGGTTCTCGCCCGCCAGATACAAACACAGCCAATTGCCGGCGGGATCCTTGAGCCACGCTTCCCGCCACAGCCAGCGCTGGTCCTCGGGATCGTTCTCGAATACTAGTCCTTTGGCCTTCAGCGCTTCCACGCGTGCATCGAGATCGGCGCATTCGAAATAGACATAGATGCCCTCCTCACCCAACGCGGCATCCGTCTTGTGCAGCGACATCGTCGCGTCGCCATCCGGCAATTCGAAACGCGCATAGATTTGGGTCTCAACGATCAGCGTCAGGCCGAGATTCTGATAGAAGGCGATCGATGCCTTGATATCTCTGGCCGGCAGGCTGATCTGATTGAGGTTCACACCGCCATCCCCGCTTTGAGGCCCTCATAGACGGCTTCCTCGGCGGTGCGCGCCGAAAGGCAGTCGCCCACCAGATAATGCTCGAAATCTTGCGCCGTCTCGGTGAGGCTATCCTCCGGCGCGTTCGGACAGGCGAGCACGATCGTGTCGACATCTTCCAGCACCACCGGTTCCTGCGCCGTCGTATGGACGAAATAGGCCGTCGTCGCATCGGCGCCATAGAGCCGCATCATCGGCAGGATCTTCACCCCGGCACGATGCAGCCGCGCCAGATGCGCGTCGCGTGTGTAGTTCTGGATCGCTATGCCGGCATTGAGCCCATTGACGGCGAGCCTGACATCGACGCCCTCACCGGCGAGCTTCTCGGCAATGCCGAGGCCGATCCAGTCGGCGAGCCAGTCATAGATGACGACGCGGGCGCCGGTCTTGGCCCCCTTCAGCACTTCCACCGCATGCAGCACATGGACATCCTCGCCGATCTCCGCCGGCGGCCGCTGCGGCACCGAACCCGAAGCGAGCACCACCGCATCGGGCGCTTCGCTCTTGAGGAAATCCGGCGTCACCGCTTTGCCCTTCACAATACGCGCGCCGGCGCGCTCCGC
Organism: Rhizobiales bacterium Y(2018); assembly: GCA_005502925.1. GTDB lineage: Bacteria > Pseudomonadota > Alphaproteobacteria > Rhizobiales > Aestuariivirgaceae > Taklimakanibacter. The sequence continues at coordinate 127,361 of SCPD01000017.1, forward strand.
CTCGCGGGTGAGATTGGTGATGATGCCGCCGAATTCGGCGCGCGCCGGCAGAAGCTGGGCGAAACGTGCCTGGCCGCCGAGCTGCGTCTCCTTTTCATAAAGCGTCACTTCGTGGCCGCGCTCCGCTGCCACGGCCGCTGCTTTCAGGCCGCCGGGTCCGCCGCCCACGACCATCACGCGTTTGCGCTGCGCCGTTTTGGGCTTTACGCCATAAGCCAGCTCACGCCCGGTTTCGGGATGCTGGATGCAGGAGATTGACAGCCCCAGCTGGAAATGCCCGATACAGGCCTGGTTGCAGGCGATACAGGCGCGGATATCGTCGGTGGCGCCGGCCTTGGCCTTGTTGGCCATGCCCGGATCGCAGATCATCGCCCGTGTCATGCCGCACATATCGGCGGCCCCTTCGGCGATCACTTTTTCCGCCTCATGCGGCTGGTTGATGCGGCCCGCCACGAAGACCGGCTTGCCGATCGCCTGTTTGAGCTTGCGCGCATAGGGCGCCACATAGGCGTTTTCGATCAGCATCGGCGGCACGATGTGAATGGCGCCGCCTTGCGAGGCCGACGTGCCGGCGATGACGTTAAAATAATCGAGATCGTCCTTCAGCAGCCGGCAGGCGGCGAGCGTCTCGTCCTCCTGCAACCCGTCGACATCGAGCTCCTCGCCCGACAGCCGCATGCCGATGATGAAGTCGTCATGCACCAGCGCGCGGGCCCGCTGCGCCGCCTCCTTCACGAAACGGATACGGTTCTCGAGCGAGCCGCCGAAGCGGTCCTCGCGCCGGTTGACGCGCGGATTGAGGAACTGCGCCGGCAGATAGCCATGGCTGCCGACGATCTCGACGCCGTCGGCGCCCGCTTCCGCCATGCGCCGCGCCACCTGGCCATAACCTTCGATGATCTCCTCGACGAGGGCGAGCGACATCGGCCGGGGCGCGGTACGAAAACGCTCGGACGGTGAAAAGGACGGCGCGAAGGCCGCCTGCGCCACACCTTCCGGCCGGCCCAGCAATTCACGTCCGGGATGGAACAGCTGGACAAAAACCTTGGTGCCTTCCTTGTGGATGGCGTCGATCATCTTCGCGAAGGGCCCGATGCAGCTGTCCTCGGTACCCATCAGGAGATCATCGGTGTAGCGCGCCGTTTCATGGACGCCCACGACCTGCACCACGATGAGCCCGGCGCCGCCCCTGGCACGCGCCAGGTGATAGGCGGTGAGCGCCTCCGACGGCAGATAGTTCTCCGGCAGATAAGTGTCGTGCCCGGTCGAGAAGATCCGGTTGCGGAACTCTGTCTTTTTGACCTGGAAGGGGGTGAAGAGATGCGGGAAGAGTTTGGACATTCGGCAAGGCTAACGCAGAAGGCCGCTCATACGGAAGAGCCTTACCTTGCGACCAAGCGTCTATACCCGTTCGAGCAGGATCACTTCATCGCCCATGAAGGTTGTGCGCTGATATTCGCGGAACCCGCTCTTTTCGGCGATCCGGAGCGATGGTCTATTGGCGGGATCGATGATGCACACGCTGCGGCCCTTGCCGGCCTGGTCGAGCCATTGCAGCGCCGCGCCCACCGCTTCCGATGCATAACCCTTGCCGTGAAAGTCAGGCCCCAGCACCCAGCCCGCTTCCGGAAAACCGCTGATCGGCGGCTCGATCATGCGATGAAAATCACCGAAGCCGACATCACCGACGAAAAGCCCCGTCGACTTCTCCTCGACCGCCCAATAGCCGAAGCCCAGAAGCGGCCACAGGCCGCGATAACGCAGGAGCCGCGTCCAGCATTCATCCGGCCGCATCGGCTTGCCGCCGATATAGTGGGTGACGGCTTCCAGCGACCACATCGCCATGACGTCGGGAAAATCGGCGACTTCATGCGCCCGCAGCCGGAGCCGCGGCGTCTCCAGGACCGGAACTTCCATGCTTAACCTATCTGCTGCGCCCGTCGAATTTCTTGACCGTCACCTGCTCAGGCGCGAAGCCGTCGACGCAGCGCATATTGATCGCCGCCATGGCCACGCCATTGGGCGCCTTGGCCTCGCCGAAGGGACCCACACCGCAGCTTGGGCAGAAATGATGGCGGATGCGGTGCGTGTTGAAAGTGTAGGTGGCGAGGTCCTTCTCAGGTGTCTTCAAAGTGAATTTGTCGCGCGGTACGAAAGCGAGAAGATGCCCGCGCTTGGAACAGAGCGAACAGTTGCAGTCGATGACTTCGCCGACCGGCGCCTCGGTGTCGAATTCATAGGCGATGCGCCCGCAATGACATCCGCCGCTGTAATGCATGACTTTCTCCCTCTCTTTGATCTTTTCATCTACCCGCGCATGCCGGCATCATCAAGGCCGTCCGGCAGGATGCCGCCGGGTGCGGCCTCGTTGAAGCAGCCGAGCTGGCTTTTGAAGGTTTCGATCAGCCAGGACGCCGCCGGCCCCGGCTGCCGGTCGGTGCGATGCATGGCGTAAAACGGCCCCTGCACCTGGCCGAAGGGCTCGAGATCGAGCTCGACCAGCAGTCCCTTTTTCAGGTCCTCGGCGATGATCCAGCGCGGCAGGCCACCCCAGCCGAGGCCGGCGCGGATCATCAGATGTTTCGTATGCATGTCGGTGAGCCGCCAGGTGCGGAAGGCGAAGACGCTGAAATCCCGTCCGCGCGTGCGCTGCGACGGATCGGTGATGACGAGCTGCGTATGCTCGCGCAGTTGCTCGAGCGTCACCGGCCCCTCGAGGCGCGCCAGCGGATGTTGCGGAGACGCCACCGGCACCATGGTGACGAGCCCGATCTCGATCAGGCGCACATCCGCTTCGCCCGGAACGCCCCCGACGCCGATATCCGCCTCGCCCTTGAGCACCTGGTCGACGATCGATCCGAGTGAGCCGATGGTGAGGCGCAAGCCCACGGTCGGAAACTGTGTGGCAAAATCCTTCAGCGTACGGATGAAAACCGGCGCCGGGAGCACCGGGTCGATGGCGATCGCAACTTCGGCTTCGAGGCCCTGATGATGCCCTTCGACGCGGGCGCGCAGATGCTGCAGCACGCCGGTCATCCGGCGGGCGTCCTCGAGAACCGCCTTGCCCATCTCGGTGAGCTGCGGCTCGCGCGTGCCCTCGCGCTCGAAGAGTTTTACCCCGAGCTGCGCCTCGAGATTGGCGATGCCATAGCTGATGACCGACTGGGCCCGGTTGAGCTTCCGTCCGGCCCCCGAAAAGCTCCCGGTTTCCGCCACCGCGAGCAGGATCTGAAGCTGGTCGAGGGTTGGATTGGGTTGCATATATCTAAATATCTGATGGATTACATATATATTATGCCAGTTTTATAGATGAATGGCCAGGCACATATTCATCGCGTCAGTTCAACTCTTCAACGCGAAAGCCCAAGACCATGTCCATCCTCCTCGTCACCTCGAGCCCCCGCGGCAGCGCCTCGCATTCGACCCGCATCGCCACCGATCTCGCCCACAAACTGCAGGACGCCGATCCGTCAGCCTCGCTGGTGGTCCGCGACCTCGCCGCTAATCCGCTGCCCCATATCGATTCCGACTATGCCGCGGGCATTTACACGCCGCCCGAAAAGCGCAACGCCCGCCAGGCCGAGCTGGTGAGCGCGTCCGACACCGCGGTCGATGAGCTCTTCGCCGCCGACACCATCATTCTCGCCACCGGCTTCATCAATTTCAGCATCTCTTCGACGCTGAAATCCTGGATCGATCATGTGGCCCGCGCCGGCCGCACCTTCTCCTACGACAAGGATGGTCCCAAGGGCCATCTCACCGGCAAGAAGGTCTATATCGTGCTGGCTTCGGGCGGCGTCTATTCGGACGGTCCGGCGGCGGGCATGGATCATGCCGTTCCCTATCTGCGCACCGCGCTCGCTTTCATCGGCCTCACCGATGTCGAGATCATCCGCGTGGAGGGCGTCGGCATGGGCCCGGAGGCCACTGACACCGCGTTGAAGAAGGCGACGGCCCGGGTCACTTCACTGGTCTCGGCAGTCAGGGGTCCCCACCTCGCTGCCGCCGTCGCCGCCTGACTTCCTGGGGCAGTGCCGTCAAGCATCAGTCCGAAAAGTTGCAGACTTTTCGGATAAGCTGATGCCCTGACAAATGAAGCCGTTCCGGCAACTGCCGGAGCGGCTTTCTCTATTCCCCGATCAGATGCAGGAGCACGCGGCGCCGATGCGGCGTAGCGCGATGCTCGAACAGATAGATGCCCTGCCACGTCCCGAGCATCAGCTCGCCGCGCGCGATCGGAATTGTGAGCGACACCTGCGTCAGCGCGGTCCGGATATGGGCCGGCATGTCGTCGGGTCCTTCGCTGCGATGGACCATCCAGCCCGCCCCTTCCGGCACCATCCGGCGGAAGAACTCGTTCAGATCGCGCCGGACATCGGGATCGGCATTTTCCTGGATCAGCAGCGAGGCTGATGTATGCTGCACGAAGAGCGTGAGCTGGCCGGTCTCCATGCCGCTCGCCTCGACGAAGCGACGCGCTTCGTCGGTGATCTCGGTAAAACCCTGACCTCGGGTAGAGATCGCCAATTCGTTCTGGAGCTGACGCATCTGGGAAACCATTGCTGCTGCGCTGAGTTTACACCAGGTGGATGAAGCAAAGGAGAACTGAATGGCCGTTGACCGTCTCAAATACAAGGATTGGATCGTCGCCACCGATGGCGGACGCGCGTTGATTTTGCGCAATGACGGGACGACCTTGCAACCCAGGCTGACAGTGCTGCGCAAGCACGACCAGAATGTGCCGCCGACGCGCGATCTCGGCACCGACAAGCCGGGCCGCACCCATTCGGGCATCGGACCCGGCCGTTCCTCGATCGAGCCGACCGACCTTCACCAGCAGGCCGAGGACCGCCTGATGAAAGAGGTCGCCGACGGCTTGGCGGAAGATCTGCGCGACGGAAAATTCTCGACCCTGATCGTTGCGGCAGCGCCCACCTCTTTGGGTACGCTGCGCAAGGCGATGAGCGATGATCTGCGCAAGGTGGTCGCCGCCGAGGTCGCGAAGAACTTCACCGGCATGGAAGTCGGCAAGCTCGGCGACGCGCTGAGCCAGGCCCTCGAAGCGGCGTAGCGCGCCGCCTAATCCCCCGCCGTCAGCCCGAGATAAGCCAAGAACCCAGCCACCACCGCGGCGATCCAGCTCGGCCACATCGGCATGGCCTCACCGTCGATTGAGATCTCGAAGCCGGTCAAAGCGCGCAGCAATTGCAGAATGGCTATGATGGCGAAGATGACGCCGCCCAGTCGTGCATATTTCCGAGCGGTCATAGGAGCCTCCTCACGATCTGGTAACGTTTTGGGGAACAGGCGGCCGCTGGCCTATTTGAACATCCGCTCGCCCTGCTCGTCGACGATCTGGCGACCCTTCGACAGCGCCAGGTCGGCCGCCTCTTCGAGCGTCGAGAAGCGGTCGGCGCGCACGAATTTGTATTCCTTCATCTGCCCGTCGACTTCCTTGGAAATCGTGCCGGCGGTCTGAAACTGGCCGCCTTCCTTGTAAGGCATGGCGCGGATGATGAAGCCCTTGTGCTCGGTTTCCTTGGCCGCGGCCACCGGCCCATCGCCCGCCGCTTTATCGCCGCCAAGACCAAACAGGGATTTTAGAAAGGACATGTCAGACCTGCGTAATTGTTTCCGATAGACTGAACCCTTGCCGCTTTGCCCGCAATAGGCTTGGCGCAGGGCATGGAACGGACCTATCCCATTCCCGGAAGCCGCGCTAGTCTCGCCTGCCCTTGCTCGGAGTCTCTGATGCGCCACGTGTTGCTCGCTTTTTTCTGTGCCCTCCTCTTCACGGCCACGCCGCTCGCCGCGCGCGAGCAGTCGGACGCACCCGACATCGAAATTCTCGGCTTCTCGCCCGACGGCCGCTACTTTGCCTATGAGCAATATGGCTATGACATTGCGAGCGACGCGCTCGATGCCGCGATTTTCGTCATCGACCGCGAGACCAACAAGACCGTGGAGGGCTTCCCCTTCGGCTTCATCGCCGATCTGCCCGACAACACCAACAAGCCCGATATCGACATTGAATCCTTACGGACGGAAGAAGGCGCGCCTGAACTCGGCAAGCTCCGGAAGGTGGTGCGTGAGGAGGCAGCGGCGAAGCTTTCGGCGCTCGAGATCGGGACACAAGGCCGCCGTCTTGCCGGCCTGCCGATGACGCAGCGCTCGCCCGTCGACGGCAAGGACGCGCCCTTGAAGTTCGTCGTCTGGCCGACCATTCCGAGCGCCATTCCGGACCAGCAATTCGTCTATTCGATCGGCGCCAAAACCACCGACCCGCTTCCTGATTGTGTGAACGCGGCGCCTGAACCGCGCGATATTCCGGTGACCTTCACCATCACCGCCGAGCGCACCTTTCCCGAAACGAAGACGGTGGCGCTTAAGGAACACATCTATCAATGGGCGATCGCCAAGGATGATTGCCCGGCCGGATTGTGGATCAGCGACATCATCGCGCCACCCGATGCCAAGGGCGACAAACCTGTACTGCTGATCGTCTTCTTCACCGGCGCCTGGTCATCGGCCGTCGACAGCGCCCGCTATCACGCGACCTTCATCGAGATGCCGGAGGGGGAGTAGAGCGCTTCCCGCTCCACGAGAGACGAACAAAAAAGGCCGGCTTTCGCCGGCCTTTTGGTGATCAGTTGTCCAGGAAGCTCCGAAGCTTCCGGCTGCGGCTCGGATGTTTGAGCTTGCGCAGCGCCTTGGCTTCGATCTGGCGGATGCGTTCGCGCGTCACCGAGAACTGCTGGCCGACTTCTTCCAGCGTGTGATCGGTGTTCATGCCGATGCCGAAGCGCATGCGCAGCACGCGCTCCTCCCGCGGCGTCAGTGACGCCAGCACGCGGGTCGTCGTCTCGCGCAAATTCGCCTGGATCGCCGCATCGATCGGCAGGATGGCGTTCTTGTCCTCGATAAAGTCGCCGAGATGCGAGTCTTCCTCGTCGCCCACCGGCGTTTCGAGCGAGATCGGCTCCTTGGCGATTTTCATCACCTTGCGCACCTTCTCGAGCGGCATCGAGAGTTTTTCCGCCAGCTCTTCCGGCGTCGGCTCGCGGCCGATCTCGTGCATCATCTGGCGCGAGGTGCGCACGATCTTGTTGATCGTCTCGATCATGTGCACCGGGATACGGATGGTGCGCGCCTGGTCGGCGATCGAGCGGGTGATCGCCTGCCTGATCCACCAGGTGGCGTAGGTCGAGAACTTGTAGCCGCGGCGATATTCGAACTTATCGACCGCCTTCATCAGACCGATATTGCCTTCCTGAATGAGATCGAGGAACTGCAGGCCGCGATTGGTGTATTTCTTGGCGATCGAGATGACGAGACGCAGGTTGGCCTCGACCATTTCCTTCTTGGCGATGCGGGCTTCGCGTTCGCCCTTCTGCACCATGGCGACGATGCGGCGGAATTCCGGGATCTGCAGGCCGGTGGCGGTGGCGAGCTCGTGGATCTCATCGCGAATGACGCGGATCGATTCCTTCTCGTCATTGGCGAATTTCTTCCAGCCGTATTTGGCGAGCCGGCCGACGCGGCGCAGCCACTCCTGATTGAGTTCCTCGCCCTGATATTCTTTCAGGAACACGTCGCGCGGCACCTTATAGGTCTCGGCGAGGCGCATCAGGCGGCCTTCGAGCGCGTTGAGGCGCTTGTTGATGTCATAGAGCTGGTCGACCAGCGCCTCGATGCGCGCATTGTTCAGCGACAGCGACTTCACATCGACGATGATTTCGTCGCGCAGCTTCTTGTAGCGGCGCTCCTGCGACGGCGAGAGAGCGGTCTTGTCGCCCACTTCCTGGTCTTGCAGCTTGCGCAGCGACTTGTAGGTCTTGGCGATGCGGTCGAAGGTTTCGAGAACCTGGGGCTTCAGCTCGGCTTCCATCGCCGAGAGTGAAACGCCCGGATCATCGTCGCCCTCCTCGTCGTCTTCCTCGACCTGCGGCTTGTCGAAATCCTCAGGCGACAGCACATCGCCATATTCGTCGTCGCGGCGCATGGCGCGGCGCGGCTCCGGCTTCTTGATCGGCTCGGGCTTCTTGGGCTCGGCGAGCTTCTCGTCCGACATCACCGGCTGCTTGTTCTTGGCGTCCGGGCCGGCATAGGTCGCTTCGAGATCGATGATGTCGCGAAGCAGGATCTTGCCTTCGTTGAGCTCGTCGCGCCAGATGATGATCGCCTGGAAGGTCAGCGGGCTTTCGCACAGGCCCTGGATCATGGCCTCGCGGCCGGCCTCGATGCGCTTGGCGATGGCGATTTCGCCCTCGCGCGAGAGGAGCTCGACCTGGCCCATTTCGCGCAAATACATGCGGACGGGGTCGTCGGTGCGGTCGGCCGGCGCCTTTTCGGATTCGACCTTGATCGGGAGGTTCTCGGAGGGCTCGGCCTCTTCGTCCTTGGCCGTCTTCGCGGTGTCGTTGCCCTCTTCCTCGCTCTCGACGACATTGATGCCCATTTCGTTGAGCATCGACATGATGTCTTCGATCTGCTCCGGGCTCGTCTCTTCCGAGGGGAGGACGGAATTGAGCTCGTCGAGCGTCACATAGCCGCGCTGCTTGGCGGCCCTGATCATGCGCTTGACGGCCGCGTCGGTCAGATCAAGAACGGGAGAATCCTGACCCTCGCCCGGGGTCTCCTGGGCTTCCTGCTCTTCGGCTGCGGGTTGGGCTTCGTTCTCTTCGTTCTGCGGTTCGCGCATCTGGGCTCGGGCCATGCGTCGCCTATCCTTCTCGTCTCAACTGATTCGGGGGCCGTGTGCGGTTGTAGCCGCCGGCCCGTTAACCCGTTCCTAACCTTACCTCACGCGCTTCGGGTGGATACCGGTTCCGCCCATAACACGCCAATCCATGTTCACACTTTGCCCTAAACCGCGTTGGAACCGCGCCCCGAGGCCTCGCCAAACCCTTCAATATGGGCTTCCGTTCCGGCGTGGGATGCCAGCTCATCGCGGATCTGATTGAGCGCGGTGAGCCTGTCCTCCGTCGGATCGGCGGCGAATTGAACCTCGGCAGCCTTGAGCTCCCGATCCAGAGTTACACTTTTCCTGTGCAGGGCGAACATCTGACGAAGCGCTGTCCGGGCGTCCGCAGACGCAGCACCGGGGTTCAGGAACCATTCGTTCAGACGTACCGCCTGGCTTTCAAGGCGGGCCACGACCGGCCCAAGACCTTTATCGTTCAGGTGGCCCCTGAGAGACGATCCGTCAAGACCTTCTGCCAGGGCGGCCATATCTATGATTTGCCGCTTCAGCGAGTCAAGCTCGTGTGAAATGAATTCCGCTGCGGCATAATCATCCAGAAAATCATGCAAAAGTTCCGGGTGATTGATAATTGCTAGGAGTAAAAGCTTTTCCCGGCGCTCCTGCTCATGCTGGCCGCTGTTCTTCTGGGCCAAGGGGCTCGCTTTGAGGCCGGCGCTGGCGGGCGAGGCGAAATCATGCGGCAACGGCCGGGCCCGGGGCCCCCGCCGTGCCTGGATGAGCGGTTTCGCCGTCACATACTTGCTGCGCCCCCGCCCGAAGCCCCTGAGCGACGGTCCCCCTTGCGGGGCGAGATGGCGGGCGAGCCGTGCCTTGATATCCTCGCCATAATATTTGCGCACCGTCTCATCGCCGATCTCGCGCACCAGGCCCGACAGCCTGACCTCGAACGAGGCGCGCCCATCCGGCGTGTCGATGCGGGCCTGCTCGGCCTCGCGCGCCCACAGCACATCGGCGAGCGGCCGGGCGTCGGCGATCACCGCCTTCACCGCCTCGGCGCCCTCATTCTTGAGCAGGTCGTCCGGGTCCTGGCCTTCCGGCAGCAGGGCGAACTTGAGCGAATGGCCGGGTTTGAGCAGCGGCAGCGCCAGGTCGAGCGCCCGGTAGGCGGCCTTGAGCCCCGCCGCATCGCCGTCGAAACACAGCGTCGGGGACGGCGCGATCCGCCACAGCAGCGCCAGCTGGTCGGTGGTGAGCGCCGTGCCGAGCGGTGCCACCGCATGGCCGATGCCGGCGCGATGAAGCGCGATCACGTCCATATACCCCTCGACCGCGACGATCTCGCCGGCCTGGTGCGCAAGGCCACGCGCTTTGTCGAGATTGTAGAGGACAAAGCCTTTGTGGAAGAGCGTCGTTTCGGGAGAGTTCAAATATTTGGCGAGCGCATCCTTGGACAGAGCGCGGCCGCCAAAGGCGATCACCCGTCCTCGTGGATCGCGGATCGGGAACATCACCCGGTCGCGGAACCGGTCATAGGCGACGGGAATGTCGTCACCGGTGATGACGAGCCCCGCTTCCGCCATCTGCTCGACGGTGACGCCCTTGTCCGCCAGGTGGCTGCGCAGGGCCGAACGGTCGTCGGGCCCGTAGCCCAGTCGGAATTCCTGCTGGATGGCGCCACTCAAGCCCCGGTCGGCCAGATAACCGCGCGCCTTGGCGCCTTTGGCCGAATGCAGCGTCTCCTCGAAGAACTTGGCCGCCAGCTCCATGACGTCATAAAGCGTGGTGCGGAGCTTCTCGCGCTGGACGTCCTCTTCCGACACATTGGGCATCGGCAGGCCGGCTTCCTGAGCCAGCCTTTCGACCGCTTCCGGGAAACTCACCCCCTCTTTCTCGACGAGGAAGGTGAAAATGTCGCCGGACGCCTTGCAGCCGAAGCAGTGATAACGGCCCTTGCGGTCCTCGACATGGAAGGAGGCCGTCTTTTCATTATGGAACGGGCAGCAGCCCCAGAAATCGCCGCGTCCTGGATTGGACTTGCGCCGGTCCCATTGCACATGCCGGCCCACCACCGTGGACGCCGATACGCGGCCCCGGATCTCGTCAAGAAAGGTGGGAGGAAATCTCATGGGGCTACCAAGACCACAAAAGCGGCACTCAAGCCTAAGGCCAAATCGGCCATGCACAGTCTTTCAACAGAATAGCGGCGAACAAAAGGAGAAAGTCGTCCGGACTACCCGGTTCCCTGGGCTTCGGTCTTGGACTGACGCTGCAGGAACTTGCGGATCGTCCGCACCGCATAGAAGCAGAACAGGACGACGACACCCAAGGCCACAAAGGGCACGGCGAGCGCCAGCAGCGACACCAGCGTCGCCGCCCCCAGTTCACCCGTCGCCACCACCGGATTGCCGAGCCCACCGGTGAAGGCGGTGGAATTGGCCCGGATCAGCGTGGTCACACCCTGCGTGATGCCAGCCGCGCCCCCGCCCGCAATGATGGCGGCCGTCCATTTCACCAAAGGCGGCAGATCGGCCATCACCGCAGCCGATACGAGCGTGCCGGCGACCAGCGCTGCGGGCGTTGCGATCGTGTCGAGCAGATTGTCGACGCCCGGAATGTAGAAAGCGAGGATCTCGGCCAGCGCCGCGACGCCCAGCATGATCACCGCGGCCGGGCTCGCGAGCCACGCAAAGCCGTCGCTCACCGGAATATAGCCGCCATAAGCGGCGACGCTGGTGATGAGCAGCGGCAGGAACACCCGGAATCCTACCGCCGACGCAAGCCCGACGCCGAGCGCGATCGATACCGCAAAATCGAAAGGTGCCATGGCCATCACTCCTCAACCTCCGACAATATAGTGAGTCTCGGAGGTGAATGCATGTGTCGCCCGTCCAGCGCGCTCATCACGCGACTTCTTTCCCTCCCCCTTGCGGGGAGCGACTATCTGGGCAGTCAAGTTGTATTTGCGAGTTGAGCTCGCGCTTCGCGTGCTTTTGCGTTGAGGCGAACGAGAAGTTTGTGAGCGAGGGCGACGCGAACGA
>SCPD01000018.1 GCA_005502925.1 Rhizobiales bacterium Y(2018)
CGCCAACACCATCCTCATGAGGAGAACTCCCTGGCAAGACAGACGAGGCACGCCATGCCTCGCTCCGTAAATATTATCATGGTTGCTTCTCCCGCAAGCGGGAGAAGGGGAAATACGGGTAGAGCCTGCTGGAGAAGGGGGAGTACAGGTCACGCAAACGGAAAATGACAGGCCACACCGCCGCGGCCGTCGCCGAGTGGCGTGAAGGCCGGCTCATCTGTCCGGCACAGATCCTGCGCCTTGGGACAGCGTGAGGCGAAGGAGCAGCCATTCGGTACATTGATCGGGCTCGGCGGCTCGCCTTCGACCAGGCATTCGGCCGGGTTGAACGGGCCCTTGTCGAGCACCGGCACGGCGGAGAGCAGCGCGCGTGTATAGGGATTGCCGGGCCGGTCGAAGATTTGCGCATTGCCGGCATTCTCGACGATCTTGCCGAGATACATCACCGCCACGCGGTTGCAGACTTTCCGCACCAGCGCCAAATCATGCGAGATCACCAGATAGGTGAGGCCGTGTTTCGCCTGCAGGCGCTCGAACAGGTCGATGAGCCGGCTCTGCTCGGCGGGGTCGAGCGATGAAAGTGTCTCATCGAGAATGAGCAGCGTCGGCTCGAGCACAAGGGCGCGGGCGATATTGACGCGCTGGCGCTGCCCGGCGCTCATGCCGATCGGCAGCCTTTCGGCATCTTCGTCCTTGAGCCCGACCTCGTGCATCACCGCGCGTACTTTGTCGCGCGCTTCGGCGCCTTTGACGCCATGAATGTCGAGCGAGGTGCGGATCGTGCGCGCCACCGACAGATGCGGCGGCAGGCAGTTATAGGGATCCTGCAGCAGCAGCTGGAAACGCCGGCGCATGGCGAGGCGGTCCTTGCCCCTGAGGCTCGCCATGTCCTTGCCCTGGAACACGATGCGCCCCCGATCGGGCTCTTCGATCCAGCTCAACAACCGCGAGAGCGTGGACTTACCGCAGCCCGATTCACCGACGAGTCCGACATTTTCGCCGGGCCGGATCTCCAGCGTCACGCCGCGCACCGCCTCGACGTCGAGCGTGCCGGTGAAGCGGGTGCGGTCGGGCACGCGATAAGTCTTGACGACATCCTCGACGAGCAGCAGCGGTTCGCTCTTGGCTTCCCTGGCCGGCGCGGGCCGCGGGACATCGACATTCTGCCCCCAGATGCGCGGTGAGCTGTCGATCAATCGTTTTGTATGGGGCGAGGCCGGGTTCGCGATGACGGCGCCGATGCCGCCGCGTTCGATGATGCGTCCTTTTTCGAGAACGAGCAGATCATCGATCAGCTCCTTGGCGACCGGAATCGAGGCGGTGAAGAACACGATGGCCGTGGCGAGATCGCGCTCGAGGCCGCGCAGCAGGCGCACGATCTGCGCCGCGATGGTGACATCGAGCGGCTGGGTGATGTTGTCGCAAATGAGGATCTTCGGCTTGGCGACGAGCGCATCGACGATGGCGGCGCGCTGCAGCATGCCGCCCGAGAACTGATAGGGATATTCATCGAAGCGGCGCGCCGCGGAAGGAATGCGCACCTGGTCGAGAAGATCGAGCACCCGCTTCTTTGCCGCATCGCGGCTCGTCCCGGGCACGACGGCGCGCAGCTTCTGGGCGATCTGCACGCCGATGGGAATGGTGGGATCGAAGGACGTGCCCGGATCGGAGCCGATATAACCGATGGTGCGGCCCCGGATCTGGCGCAGCTCTTCCGGTTTGAGCGTCGTCAGCACGCGCCCGTCGATCGCCACCGATCCGGCGGTCTGGCGCAGCGGCTCCGGCACCCAGCCGGTGAGGGCGCGCCCGAGCACCGTCTTGCCGGCTCCACTTTCGCCGACAATGCCGATGAGGCCGCGCTCTGGCACGCTGAAGCTGACCTCGTCCAGAATGACGCGGCTCTCCGTTTCGCGCGCCAGCTCGACCGAAAGGCCTGCGACGTCGAGCACCGGCTTGCGCTCAGATCTGGCCGGAGAAAAGCTTGTTGCGGGCGCGTTCAAGCGAGGCTCCCATGAGGTTGATGGACAGCAGAGCGAGCAGCAGGAAGGCGCCCGGCATGGTGGCGATCCACCAGGCATTGATGAGATATTTGCGGCCGTCGGCGATGATATTGCCGAAGGTCGGCGTCGGCGGCTGGACGCCGATGCTCATGAAGCCGAGGATCGCCTCGAAGATCATCATGCGGGCAAGATCGAGCACGGCGACGAAAGCGATGGGCGGCAGGATATTGGGCGCGATCATGGTGAGGATGATGCGCCAATGCGAGGCGCCGAGAATATGGGCGGCGCGCACATATTCCTTGTTGCGTTCGCTCAGAGTGACGCCGCGCGCCACCCGCGCATAGACGGGCCAGCCTGAGACCGCCAGCACGAAGATGATGAGCGGCACGGTCGGGCGTGACACGGTGAGGAGCGTGATGGCGAGGATGATGAGCGGGATCGAGAGCTGCGCGTCGGTGAGGCGCATCAGCAGCGCATCGACCACCTTGCCGAAATAGCCGGAGACGAGGCCCACCGCCGAGCCGAAGAAGAACATCAGGAGCACGGTGGTGAAGGAGATGCCGAGCGCATATTGCAGCCCGATCAGCGAGCGCACGAAGAGGTCGCGGCCCAGATGATCGGTGCCGAGTATATGCGTCCAGTCGCCGCCCGGCAGGAAGATCGGTGGCAGATATTTGTTCTTGATCTGCATCTTGCCGGGATCGATGCCGGTGAGCAGCGGCACCAGGATCGATGCGGCGACGAGCAGCAGGATGACGATGAGTCCGAAGCGGAACTCGCGCTGCCGCCAGGTCTCGCGCCAGAGCCTGGCGCCGGGACTGGCGCCGCGCGCGGCCGCGCCGGAGGCGGCGAGTGAGGTTGCGGTCGTGTCGGTCACCCTGGTCACAGCTCCACGCGCGGGTCGATCTTGGCGCTCACCAGGTCGACGAGGATATTGGCGATGACGAAGATCGCCGAGGAAATGATCGAGATGCCCTGGATCACCGGATAGTCGCGCTGGCTCACCGCCTGCACGGTGAGGAGGCCGAAGCCCGGATAGTTGAAGATATATTCGACGATGAGCACGCCGCCGAGCAGGGCGCCGATCTGCACCCCGAAGAGATTGAGATTAGGCACCGCGATATTGCGCAGCACATTGCGCAGGAAGATGGTGTGGGACGGGATGCCACGCACATGGGCAAGGGCGATGAAGTTCTGCCGCACCGCCGCCGCGATCGACACCGACAGCGAGCGGATGAACAGCGGCGCCATCTCGATGGCGATCACCGTCGCCGGCAGGATCGTATAGGCGAAGCCTTTATAGCCGATGGAGGGCAGCCAGCCGAGTTGGGCGGTGAGCAGGAAGGCGAGCACGATGCCGAGCCAGAAGTTCGGCAGCGAGACGAAGATGGAGGAGAGATAGACCGCGAGCCGGTCGGGCCAGTGGCCCTGATTGAGGCCGGCGGCGACGCCGATCGGCACCGCGATCAGCATGGCGATGAATAAAGCCACCGCGGCGAGCTGCAGGGTCATCGGCAAGGAGCCGGTCATCAGCCGCATGACGCTGGCGCGCTGGGTCTGGATGTCATCCTGGGTGGCGCCGAGCGACATGCCGCTTTCGGCGCGGATATAGGAGGTCCCGAGATCGCCACGGAACACATTGGCGATATAGGCCAGATACTGGACCGGGATCGGATCGTTGAAGCCGAGCTCCTCGGTCTTGCGGTCGATGGAGTCCTGGGTCGCCATCGGACCCAGGATCAGCCGTGCCGGTGTGTCTTTCTTGCTGTCGTCCCAGCGCAGGATGGTGAAGATGGCCATCGAGACGAGGAGCATGATCACCACGCCCTGTAAGGCCCGTCTCAGCAGAAACCGGAATACGAATCCCAATGGCCGATCTCCCTTGGCGCATGATCCGGAAAAGTGGAGCCCGGTTTTCCGAGAAGATCATGCGCAAACAAAAAGATAAAGCGTGATGGCCAAGGCCATCACGCTTTAGGGTACGATATCAGGTCGCGCTGTACTGCGCCTTGGTCACGTCGAGCGGGCCGTTCGGGTAGAAATAGGCGCCGTCGAGGCTGGCCCGCATCGCATGCAGGTTGACCGAGGTGAAGAGCGAGAAGGACGGCAGTTTTTCCATGATCTTCGGCGTCGTCACCGTCTGGATGATCTTCTTGCGCTCTTCGGGATCGGCGGTGCCGCGCTCGAGATCGAGCGCCGCGTCGATTTCCTTGTCCCTGATGCCGTTGACGAGGCCGCCTTGCGGGCCGGCCGAGCCGTGGAACATCGAGCGCAGAACGAGATCGGGCTCGGGCGAGCCGGTCGACCAGCCGACATCGACCATGTTGTCATGCGGCACGCCTTCCTTGGCCTGGTAGATCTTCTCGACCCAGGCCGCCACTTCGAGCACCGTGAGCTTCACCGGAATGCCCTGCTCCTGCAGCATCGCGGTGATGACCTCGCCATATTCCTTGGTCTTCGGATAGAAGCCGGTGCCGGTCAGATATTCGATCTCGGGCAGGCCCTGGCCTTTGGGATAACCCGCCTGGTTGAGCAGCTCCTGGCATTTCGCCGGGTCGTAGCTCGGATAGTCGGGCAGATCGACATAACCGAATTTGAGCGGCGAGATGTAGTTGGACGAGGCATGGCCGGCGACACCCATGACACCCATGATCTGCTCGCGGTCGATGGCATGCGCCACCGCGCGCCGCATCAGCGGATTGTCGAAGGGCGGCTTGTTACAGCGGAAATGCAGATATTTGTTCTCGGTCGAGATGGTTCGCTGCGTCTTGACCCGGTTGTCGGAGACGAGCGTCTCATATTGCTCGGGCTCGAGGCGCTCGATGATGTCGATCTCGCCACCGAGCAGGCCGAGGACGCGGGTGGTCGCATCGCCGATATAGCTGAAGCGCAATTCATCGAGCAGCGGCCGGCCGTTCTGGAAGCCGTCATAGGCCTTGAGCACGGTGGAGTTGCCGTCCTGCTTGACGAACTGGAAAGGGCCGGTGCCGTTGGGATGCGCCTGCAGCCGCTTCGGATCCGCCACATCGGCCTTGGACATGATCGGCAGGAAGCCCATGAGGAAATAGAGCGCGCTCGCCGGATAGCCGCCGGCCTTGGTCGAGACGCGCGCGGTGAGCCGGTCGACGACCTGCACCTCGACCGGGCCCGGATACCAGGCGGCGGGACGTGTCGCCTGCGAGGCATATTCGAGCGAGGCTTTGACATCCTCGGCCGAGAAGGCGGCGCCGTCATGGAATTTGACGCCGTCGCGCAGCGAATATTCGATCGTGAAGGGATCGATGATCTTCTGCCCGGTCGCCAGCTCCCACACGATCTCGTCCGGCTTTTCGGGGCGCATCGGCGTGCGGAACAGCTGTCCGAAGATGAAACCCTCGAGATTGATCTGGGCGAGCGAGGTGTGGGATGTCGGATCGAAGCTCGCCGTCACCGGCTCGCCCGATCCGAAAATGAGGGTCTTGCGGGTGTCGGCATAGGCCCGGCGGATGAAGGGTGTGGCGAGTGTCGAGGCCGCCGCGCCTCCCATCACCAATGTGTTGAACGACCGCCGGCTCAGACTCCGTCCCTTGGAAAGGGTCATCGTTTCTCTCCCTATGTGGTTATAAACACACATTTTCCAACATGAGCCCGTTGTGCGAGGCGTGCGAACTCAGGCGGAAAACGCGTTTACCCTTTAATTATTGGAGATTTTTATAAGGCAGTTGCGCAAGCGGTCAAGAGGGATTATGCCTGTTTCGAAGAAATCTCACATTATCGGGCATTCCGTGAATATCACTCCGACCTCCGGGCCTCACGCCTCCTTCCATGCTTTGCTCAGCGGCTTCTCGCGTTTCGGCGCGACGGCGGCGGGCGGCATTCACCGTCCCGAAGGCACGCCGGCCAATGGCGAGGCGCGCCAGTTTCTGGCCGACTGGCTGAAGCAGCGCGGCTACCGGTTGGTGGTCGACCGCATCGGCAATATGTTCGGCATCATCGATCTCGCCGGGCCTGACGCGCCGATGATCATGACCGGCTCGCATATCGACAGCCAGCCCAATGGCGGCTGCCTCGATGGCACTTATGGCGTCGTCGCCGGCTGCGTCGCCGCCGAGACCATCGCCGCGGATATAAGGAGCGGCCGTCTCGCGCCGAAAGCCAATCTCTGCATCGCCGCCTGGACCAATGAGGAGGGCGCCCGCTGGCAGCCTTCGACGCTCGGCTCCGGCACTTATGTCGGCGACTTCAAGCTCGATTACGCCCTGGCGCGTCGCGACGGCGACGGCGTCAGCGTGCGGGACGCGCTCAGCGAAATCGGCTGGTTGGGTGCAGACGATGCACCGTCATTGCCGGCGGCTTATGTCGAGCTACATGTCGAATGCGGTCCGGTGCTGGAGCGGCGCAATCTGCGCTTCGGCATCTTCAAGCGCTGGTGGGGTTGCCGTAAGATCGAATTGCGCATCGATGGCGCGCCGTCCCATACCGGTCCGACCTTGATGAGCGAAAGGCGCGACGCGCTTTACTCCGCGGCGCAGATCATCACCGCGGTCCGGAGCTTCGTCGATCTGGTGCCGAAGGATGTGATGCATTCTTCCGTCGGCCGCATCGAGGTCTGGCCGAATTCGCCCAATGTGGTGCCGAGCCGCGTCCGCCTCTTCATCGAGTTGCGCTCGGCCGATGAAAAGGTGATCGACGACGCCTATGCGCGCCTCGAAGCGAAGATCGCCGAGACCGCGCGGGCGACCCAGACGCAGATGGAGATCGAACGCGACGAATATCGACGGCCCGGCCGCTTCTCGGACGCTTTGGCCTCACTTGCCGAAGACGCCGCCCGGGACATGGCGATCGATGTCCTGGCACTCGACACGATTCCCGCCCATGACGCGGTACGCCTGGCGCCGTTTACGCCCTCGATCGTCATCGCCGTGCCGAGCATCGGCGGACTGTGTCATACGCCTCTGGAGCGCACCGATCCCGCCGATCTCGCTTTAGGGCTTGATGTTCTCACCAATATGCTCAGGACTCTGGTCACAAAGGGTGGTGTCTAGGATAGATACCGCGCAACAGGGAGGATCGATGTTCACATCGGTTGCGCAAGACAAAGAGAAGCTCGCTGAACGAGCCGGACAATTGGCACAGATATCCGACCCGTCGCCCGCCTGGCGTGATGGTTGCGCCGCGCATGCCTCGCCGAGCTGGCGCGGCGTCGATGCCGCCGGCATCCTTCTCGATGGCGGGCGTCCGGTTTTCGCCAAGGCCTATCATGGCGAGATTTCGCTTTATGGCCATTGGCCCTCGATCGCCGCCGCCGCGCGCCATGCCGGCGAGATCGGCGTCGGCCCGCGCATCATTGTCACCGATATCGAACATGGGCTCCTGGTCATGGAGGCGCTGAGCGACGGCTGGCGCGCTGCGACGCTTGCCGATATGTCGCCTGGTGGTAAGCACGGCGCCGCGGTTCTGAAGCTGCGCAGGGCGCTGCATGCAGGCCCGAAGCTGCCGCGAACGCTGACCGTTGGCGCTCATATCGAGGAATTGCATGACGAACTGGCCGGTGCCGGGGCCTACCGCCCTGCTGATTTCCCTGAGCTGATCGGCAAGGCGCGCCGGATCTCCGCTGGCCTTTGCGCCGCCGGTTATGACCTCTTGCCCTCTCATGGCGACGGCAATGCCTCCAATGTGATGATTCATGAAAATCAAACGCCGCGTCTCGTCGATTACGATCTCGCCGCCAATCGTGATCCTTATGAGGATCTCGCCTCGCATCTGGTCGAAGCCTTCTGGTTTACGTCCGACATGGCGGCGATGTTCGAGGAGTTTCACGGCCGGGCCGATGAGAAGCTCTTCGCGCGTGTCCGGCTCTATGGCGTCGCCGACGATCTGCGCTGGGCCATGATCGGGCTTCTGACCTCGCATCTGTCGCCGCGCCGGTCGGTCGAATATCTCAAATTCGCCGAATGGCGGTTGTTGCGCGCCCGCATGGCGATGCGGCATCCCGATTTCGAAACCTGTCTGGGGCGCCTATGAGCGAGAAACTCAACTTTGGCCAGGCGCGGACCGCCGCCGAAAGAGAGGCGGAGGCGATGATCGCCACCATCCCGCTTTTCGCCGGCCGCCCCGTTTCTTATTCGATGGTGAGTGGCGGTCTCTCCAACTCGAACTGGCGCTTCGAGGTCGATGGCGACACGCGTCCTTATTTCCTGAAGATCCCGGGCAAGGGCAGCGAACTCTTCATCAACCGCAAGGCGTCGAACCAGGCGGCGCGGCTCGCTTTCGAGCGCGGCGTCGGCGCCGAGGTCGTTTATTTCGATCCTGTCTCCGGATTGGAGGTTACTGAATTCCTCGATGGTTACCGCACCTCGACCAATGTCGACTTTCTCGACCCGGAAGTCTGGGGCAGGGTGACCGATCTCTATCGTGAATTCCATGCCTGCCCGCCTTTGATGATCACCCGCACCATCTTCGACATGATCGAGGAGCATATCGAGCAGGCCGCCGAGCTCAAATCGAGCCTGCCGGCCGACTTCGCCGTCCTCAAGACCAAATATGAGGACGCCAAACGTGCCTTCACCGCCTCGGGCCTCGACATCACCGCCTGCTTCAACGATCCGATGCCCGGCAATTTCCTGCTGTCGCCCGACAATCAGGTGAAGCTCATCGATTTCGAATGGGCCTCGAACAATGAACGTTATTATGATCTGGGCGTGTGGATCGGCGAGATGTTCTACAGCGAGGCGGTGGCGGAGGAGATCGCCCGGCGTTATTTCCGCTCCTCTTCGCCCCAACATCCGGCCCGGCTCACCGTGATGCGCGCCGTTGCCGATTTCAAATGGGCGCTGTGGGCCATGGTCCAGGAGCGCATCTCGTCGCTCGATTTCGACTACCACAAATATGGCGCCTGGAAATTCATGCGCGCCCGGCTTTTCATGGATGATCAGCGATGGACGAACTGGCTTCATCTCGTATAGCGCATCCCGGCGAAGTGGACTCACTTCGCCGAAAAGGATTCGCGTCAACTTATGTGTTGGAGCAAATCCTTATCGCCAAAGTCTTCAACTTTGGCGGGATTTGCTCTAATCGAGAAGCGGGGTGAGGGCTGAGATGATCGACCAGGACCTGCCAGCGCTGAGCGTTATCCGGCATCAATCGATCCTGCGCGAGCTGGAGGCGACCGGCCGGGTGAGGGTCAGGTCTCTGGCGCCTGCTTTCGGGGTGAGCGAAGAGACCATCCGCCGCGATCTGAGCGAGCTCGAGGCGAGGGGCCAGTTGCGCCGCGTCCATGGCGGCGCGGTGCGCCACGAGATCGACCGCGAGCAGCCCATTCTCGAACGCTCACGCGTCAAGGCGCGCGAGAAGATCCATATCGGCCAGATCGCCGCCGGCCTCGTCCAGGACGGCATGAGTGTCTTCATGGATACCGGCTCGACGCCGGTCGCCGTCGCCCAGGCGATGGCCAAGCACAGCTTCACCAATGTCACGGTGACCACCAACTCGCTCGATATCGGCAAGATCCTCGCCCATGCCGAGGGGCTGCGGGTGCGCATGACGCCCGGCATGCTGCGCGAGAACGACAATGCCATCGTCGGCCACGAGACCTGCGATTATGTCCGCCGCTTCGCCTTCGACCTGTCGATCGTCGGCATCGCCGCCTGCGATCTCGAATTCGGCTGGATGGATTACGGCCAGGACGAAAGCGACCTGCGCCGCATCGTGGCCGGCAACGCCCAGCCGGTGGTGATCGTCACCGACGATTCGAAATTCGGCCGCCGCGCTTCGATCACGACTTATGCGCTCGACCATGCGCTGACCGTCGTCACCAATAAGGCGCCGCCGCCGGAATTCGCCGAGCGTTTCGCGGCTTCGGGCGTCAAAGTGATGATTTGAGACACGACAAATCAAAGGCTTAGCGTCAAAAGGTAGATTGTATAAAATATTCAATAGACAATCTTGATGTTTTTGGATAGAAGAAGCGCCCATAAACGCTGCTTTTATGAGGTTTGCCATGACATCGAGCCGCTGTTCCTGGACGGGCGTCTTCCCGGCCGTCACCACCCAATTCAAGGACGATGGGCATTTCACCCTCGATCTCGACGCCACCGCCCGCGTCATCGAAGGCCTGATCCGCGACGGCGTGTCGGGCCTCATCATCTGTGGCACGGTCGGTGAGGGCTGCTCGCTCACCGCAGCTGAGAAACGTTCCGTCTATGAGATGGCCAAGTCGGTCGCCAAAAAGCGGGTGCCGGTGATCGGTGGCGTCGCCGAATATACGACGCCTTTCGCCATCGAGACGGCGCGCGCCGCCGAGAAGATCGGCCTCGACGGCGTGATGGTCATGCCGGCGCTCGTTTATTCCGCCAAGCCCTTCGAGACGGTGGCGCATTACCGCGCCGTCGGCCAGGCGGTGAACCTGCCGATCATGGTCTACAACAACCCGCCGATCTATAAGATCGATGTCACGCCGCAAATGCTCGCCGACCTCGCCGATGTCGAGACCATCGTCTGCTTCAAGGAATCCTCCGGCGACACGCGCCGCTTCATCGACCTGCAGGCGCTCACCGGCGACCGTTTCACTCTGTTCGCTGGCCTCGACGACGTCGTGCTCGAAAGCATCGCGGTCGGCGCGCAAGGCTGGGTGTCGGGACTGTCGAATGTCTTCCCGCGCGAGGGCGAGACCTTGTTCCGCCTCGCGATGCAGGGACGGTTCGCCGAAGCGATGGCGATCTATCGCTGGTTCATGCCGCTGCTGCATCTCGATGCCCGACCCGATCTCGTCCAGTGCATCAAGCTCTGCGAGGCGATTGCCGGCCGCGGCTCGGCCCTGACCCGTCCGCCGCGCCTGGCGCTGCCTGAGGCGGAAGCGGCGGAAATCCGCGTCATGATGGAAAAGGCGATGGCCGCCCGCCCGTCCTTGCCGGAAGTCGGCCTCGCGTGCGCTGCCTGAGAAATTCGCATTGGCTGTGCCTCTCCTGTCACGCTGACGGGAGAGGCTTGACATTGGGTGTCTAATTTATCTTATAATATTATATATAACATTGGGAAGGACGCCTTCATGCCCGACGCGCAGCAGCCGGATTTCAGCCTTACCGGCAAGACCGTTCTCATTACCGGCGCCTCGCGCGGCATCGGCCGCGCCATTGCCGAAGGCTGCTGGCGTTCGGGCGCCGATCTCCTGCTTGGCGTGCGTGACAAGGAAAGCGTCGCCGATATCGTGCGCGGCGCGCAAGCGGCCGGCCGTCGCGCTCTGGCGCTGCGCATGGATGTCTCGGATCTCGCTGAGATCCGCGCTGCTGTCGCCGATGGCCACAAGGCGATGGGCCGCATCGATGTGCTGGTCAACAATGTCGGCATCGGCCCCGAGGCGCCGGCCGAGGACGTCACCGAAGAGGGCTTCGACCAGACCGTCAATGTCAATCTGAAGGGCACCTTCTTCACCACGCAGGCGGTCGGCCGCCTGATGATCGCCCAGGGCGGCGGCCGCATCGTCAATATCAGCTCGCAGGCCGGCACCGTCGCTTTGCGCAACGAAACGATCTATTGCATGACCAAGGCGGCGATCAATCATCTGACCCGCTGCCTGGCTTTCGAATGGGCCCATCACAAGATCAATGTGAACAGCGTCGGCCCGACCTTTATCTGGACCGACGGCACGCGGCCCTTTCTGAGCGATGCCAAATCTCTCGACGCCACGCTGAACCACATTCCCTTGGGCCGCATCGGCGAGCCGATCGATGTGGTGGGCGCGGTGATCTTCCTCGCCTCGCCGGCCGCCTCGCTGATCACCGGCGCCAATCTGCTGATCGATGGCGGGTGGTCACTCGGCTAGCTATTTCGCGCTTTTCTCTTGCCGTTCTTCAGATGGCCGGTGATGAATTCGCGCGTCTCGTTCAGGAGCTTTTCCATCGTGCGCCGTGCCGCTTGCGGGTCGCGGGCGCGGATGGCGTCGAGCACCTTGCCATGCTGGGGCAGGAACACCGTGAAGGAATCGCTCGATGTCTGATGACTGATATACAGGCCGACGGCGATCAGATGGCCCATCTGATGGAGGAGCGCATTTTTGCCGGCGGCGAGGATGGCGCGGTGAAAGCGCAGATCGGCATCGATCGCCGCCGTGCTGCTGGGGCTCACTTTCGTCATCTCGGCGAAGGCTTCGGCGATCTCGGCGATGTCGCTCGCCTGGGCCCGCTCGGCGGCCAGCGCCGCCGCCTGCGGCTCGATCATCAGGCGGATCTCGAACAGCTCGCCATAGAACTGCACCGGCGGCATGGCGCCGTAACGCCAGCTCAGAACTTCCGGATCGAGCAGGTTCCAATGGGTTGGCGGCATCACCCGGATGCCGGTGCGGGTCTTCGATTCGATGAGGCCACGCGCCGCCAGCGACTTGACCGCCTCGCGGATCACCGACCGGCTGGCGCCGAACTCCCGGCCGAGATCGGCCTCGATCGGAAAAGGATCGTCGGGTGTGAGGTCGCCCTTGATGATGCGGGTGCCCAGATCCTCGACGACATGCGCGAAGAGGTTGCGCTTCTGTACCCGCCCCAGCGCGAGCCTTGGCTGCTTGGTCATCGTCTTGCAGTTATGGAGATTCCGCCTCTTTGGCAAGCTTGTCTAATTATATGATAATTGTGGAACTCCACTTGCTGGACTGAATTCCGGTTGCACCCAACTCCAAGGACTACAATCATAAATTGGCCCTGGAATTATTACCCCGCGGAGTCTATAAATGGGCCGGGGCACATTCGGGGATTTCCATGAAGAAGCTGATTCAGTTGTCGGCCACGCCTGCGCTTATTGCCGGCATGACGGCTCTCTCATCCACTGTCTCCCTTGCGGCCGACATTGAGGTCCAAACACCGTCCGACGAATTTAATTTTTATGTCGGCGCCACCGGCGGCTATTTGTGGGGCAAGGGGAAGCACGAGGAGGATGGCGATTTTGGTGAGACCACGAAGGGCGATGCTGCAATAATCAGCGCCATTGCCGGCGTCGATATGCGCACCGCCGATGGCTGGCTCTTCGGCATCGAAGGTG
Source organism: Rhizobiales bacterium Y(2018) (assembly GCA_005502925.1). GTDB lineage: Bacteria > Pseudomonadota > Alphaproteobacteria > Rhizobiales > Aestuariivirgaceae > Taklimakanibacter. Next base: position 13,005 of record SCPD01000018.1, read on the forward strand.
ACATTGGCCTGCCGCTTGGCGAGTTCGATGAGGATGATGATCTCACGCCCGTCAAGCAGTGGTCGGAAATGCAATACAATGCCCATGTCCGCGCGCGCGTCGGCCGTAGCATCGACAATGTCGACCTTTTCATCGCCGGCGGTCTGGCGATCGGCAAGTTCAAGCTGGAAGATTGGGACGGCCACGACTATGGCGCCACATTGACCGGCTTCACGATCGGTGGCGGCGTGGATTGGGCTTTCAACGACCTGATCAAGGCACGCGTCGAGGTCCTCTATGACGATTATGGCAACGAGGACACGTTCGATATCAATGACAATCAGTATTCCGGCGACTGGTCCGACGTGACGGTCCGCGGCGGCTTGCTCTTCACTTTCTGATCCGAACACGCAGATGCAGAACATTTGCCGGCACAGGGCTCTTGGATGGGCCCTGTGCCTCATCGTTTTTATCATCGGCGGTAACGCTGCCTCCGCGGCCGAGCCCATCGGCATTGGTTCGACGCCGGCCGGCACGCCGTCCTACGCCATGGCGCTCGCCATCGCCAAAGCGGTGAAAGAGGAAGCCGGGCTCGATTTCCTGCCCAAGCCTTTCAAGAGCACTGGTCAGGCTTTGCCGCTGGTCGATCGCGGTGAACTGCCCTTCGGCCTCTCCAACGGCGCCGAGCTCGCCGCCGCCTGGAACGGCACCGGTGCGTTCAAGGACCGCAATGCCAAGTCGGTGCGCCTCGTGGCGCGCCTCTTCCCTTTCCGCCTCGCCCTTGCCGTGCGCAAGGATGATCCGGCGCTGAGCCTCACAGATCTGCGCGGCCGCACGATCCCCTCGGGCTTCACCGCCACGACGACCGGCGAGCAGCTGATCGCCGCCATGCTGTCGACCGCGGGCCTCACCTATCAGGATGTGAAGTCGGTCAAGATTGCCGACTTCCAGTCGATGCGCGAGGCTTTTGTCGACGGCCGCACCGATGTGACGATCTTCATCATCGGCTCGGGCGTCGATCAGGAGCTGGCGCGCAAGGTCGGCGGTGTCAGATTGCTCGAGCTGCCGGCGGGCGATGACGTCGATGCGAAGATCAAGGCGGTGCTGCCGGTGGCGCGCACCGAATCGCTTGATCCCAAGGACGGCGGCGAGATCATTGCCAAGCCGACGCGCATCATGTCCTATGATTTCTATCTCTATGCGCATGAGGCTGCCCCCGCCGACGCGGTGACGCCGCTCATCGCCGCTCTGCTCAACCGGCACGACACGCTGGTCACCGCCTATCCGTCCTATTCTTGGCTGCGGCGCGAGACGATTGTCGGCGAGATCGGCATTCCCTATCACCCCGCCGCCGAGCAGTCCTATCGCAGCCTGGGTCTATGGCCGGCGAGCCCGTAACGGGCGGAACTGTCGCGAGCGCCGACAGGGGGCGCTCGTTCTTCTCGGATGTCCTGGCGGCCTGCCTCATCCTCTGGCCGCCGCTCTGGGTATTCGATCCCTTCCATCTCATCCAGCAGCATCTGATGGTGGAGCAGTTCGCCGTGCTGGAGCTGGCCTTCTGTCTGGCCTGGGCAGTGCTTGTGCGACTCCCAGCCCATCGGACCATCGCTGCGCTTGCGGTCGCGGCCGTGCTCGTCCTGTGCGGATGGCTCTTCCTTCGGTTTCCGGACCTCACTCTGTCGATCTATGACGGCCGCAGCGAGACGCTCGTTCTTTCCGTTCTGTTGATGTCAGCCTGTTTCATCGCCGGCTGGTTTCTCGCCGGCCGTGGCCTCACCGTGCTGGTGGCGCTCTTTCTTCTCTACGGGATGCTGACCCTGCATTTCCCCAGCACCTTCTCGGCGCTGGGCGGTGGCACCCGCACCTTTCTCACCTATATGACCTTCGGCAGCGATGCGATCATCGGCCAGACATTGATCGTCGTGACGGTGACCGTCGCCTGCTTCGTCCTGTTCGGCCGCGCCTTTCTCCTCGCCGGCGGCGCCAGGGCGATCAACGATCTGGCTTTGTGGCTGGGCGGCCGCGACGCCGGCGCGCCGGTCAAGACGGCGGTGCTGGCGTCGGGCATGTTCGGTACCATCAGCGGCAATGCCACGTCCAATGTGCTCACCGTCGGCAGCGTCACCATCCCGCTGATGATGCGTTATGGCGTCAGACCCGCCACGGCAGGCGGCATCGAGGCGGTCGCCTCGACCGGCGGCCAGTTGATGCCGCCGGTGATGGGCACCGCCGCCTTCATGATGGCCGAGCTCACCGGCATTCCCTATGCCGAGATCGCGCTCGCCGCTCTACTGCCGGCGCTTTTGTTCTATTTCGTTCTGCTCGTCGAGGCGCATCGGATCGGCAAGGCCACGGCCGCGCCGGCGGACGCGGATGCGCCGCAAATCGAGCGCGTCGCTGTGTTGCGGTCACTGGTGATCTTCGCCTTCATCCTCATAGGTGTGAGCGTCCTGCTGTTCTGGTATGGCCGCTCGCCGGAATGGGCTGCGGTCCTCGGCATCCTGCTCTGCGGCCTCGTCGCGGTATCGCGCGGCTGGCATGCGTTCGATTGGACAGGAGTGCGCCGTGAGCTGCGCGAGGTGGCGGCCATCCTGGTGCCGCTGGTGGTGACGGCGGCGATCGTTGGTATCATGCTGGCGGTGATCAACACGACCGGCCTCGGCGTGATGCTGGCTTTTCTCCTCGAGCAGATCGGCGGCAAGGGTCTGTTCCTGTCGCTCCTCGTGGCCGCCGCCGCGAGCTATCTTCTGGGCCTCAGCCTGTCGACGGCTGCGGTTTATGTCATCAGCGCCACGCTGGTGGCGCCGGGCCTTGTGGCGCTGGGCGTGCCGGTGATGGCCGCCCATCTCTTCGTGCTGTACATGGCGATGCTGTCGATGATCTCGCCGCCCGTCGCCTTCGCCTGCCTCGCGACTTGTGGCCTGACCGGCGCCAGCTTCTCGGCCACCTGCCGCGAAGCTTTGCGGTTTTCGGTTCTGATCTTCTGGATCCCCTTCGTCTTCATCTACAATCCAGGCCTGCTCCTCATCGGCTCGGCCTGGCAGATCTTCGTGGCGTTGGCGACGGCATCGGCCGCGGCGCTCGCCGCTTCGGCGGCGCTGGCGAGGACGCGTGAAGGATTTGTGGAAGCCTTCATCTATGCCGGGCTTGCGATTCTTCTCGTCTGGCCAATGCTGCCGGACTGGCTGCGCCTCGCGGCGGCGGTGCTGGTCGCTCTGTGGTTCAGCCCGATAGCGCGCGGCTTCCGTGATCGGCAACCGTCGCGAACAATGCCTTGAGCTTCTGCTTGTCGACTTTTCCCGAAGCAAGCAGTGGGAAGGTCTTGAGGACCAGATAGCGCCGCGGCGTGATCTTGCCGATGCGCCGTGAGAATTTCTCATCGAAGGACGCGAGAACGAAATCAGGTCCCGTGATGAGCGCCACGCAGACCGTCTCGAAACCGGCGTCATTGCGCTGGCTGGTGACGGCGGCTTGGACCACACCGGGCGCCTTGGCTGCGAAGTCCTCGAGCGCCGGTCCGGACAGCTTGTTGCCGCCGACATTGATGACATCGGAGGAGCGTCCGTCGAGGAACAGGACACCATTCTCGATCCGTCCGAGATCGCCCGGCTCGAACCAGCCTTCGGGGTCATAGGGCGAGGTCACACCGCTTTGCGCGATCAGCGCATAGGGGCGATGTTTTGCTGCGACGCGGATCTGCAGCCGGCCGTTTTCGCCGTCGGGCAGGACCTCGCCTTCCGGCGACAGGATACGCATCTCGGCCCAGGGCGCGATCCGGCCGATCGCCCCCGCTTGATCGGCAACCAGGCCGGCGTCGCCGAGCACGGTCGGGCCGGTTTCGGTTGAGCCATAGGCGACCACGATCTCCGGGCACAATGTCTGGCGTGCGCGCTCGAGGAGCGTCGTCGAAACCTGAGACCCGCCGACAATGATCTTCTTGAGCGTCGGCCGTGCCTTTGCCGTGCCCCGGGCATTGACGAGATCGACCAGGAGATTGGGCGTCGTCATGATCTCTTCGATGCCAAGCCGCTCGATCTCCGCCATCGTATGGACGGCGTTGCGGCCCGGGAAGATGAGAAGTCCGCCGCAGCGCAAGGTGCGGAAGCCGTTCTGGAAGCCCCAGAGTGCCGCCATGCCGGGCGTGATCAGGCGCCTTCCGTGATCGGCTCCATGCATCTCGTCCTGCAAAGTGAGGCGGGCGATCTGGGTCGCGAAATTGAGGGCGAAGAACTTGCGCTCGCCGGTGCTGCCGGAGGAGGCGCAGATCAGCGCCAGCTCGTCCGGCGCGCGGGTAACTTCGTCGGCGAGTTCGATCTCCTCGCCGGGCTGGGCCGCCCAGCTCTGATCGAAGCGGATCGGTTCCGGGCCTGAATCGAAATCGAGGCTGTCGCTGATGATGCCGTCGAGTTTGACCCCGGCCTGGATCATATTGCGGGCGCGGTCGCCGATGGCGGCGGCAGCGCCGATCCGTGACAGGGCCGTCACCATCGAGATGATGGCAGCGGGATGCGTCAGGCTGACGGCGATGCATTGTCCTTGTGTGACGCCGCGGACACGCGCCTCGCGCGCGAAGCGCGCAACGGTCTCACCGAGGCGCTGATAGGTGATGCCCTGGCCGTCCGGCGCCACGATGGCGACGGCGTCCGGCTTGGCCTCGATCGCGGGACGCAGGAGGTCGAAGAGATTTCTGGCCGTCATGAAAATCCGGTTGGGCGGGAGCCTTATGCTGCTTGTCCTTCGGGCAAGTCGCGGCGCCGCGCAACAGGAATCTTGGGCTTGAGAAGGCTACGGATCTTGTCCCGGCCCCGCGCCAGCCTGGACATCACGGTGCCGACCGGAATGCCGAGCGAGTCGGCGGCCTCCTGATAGCTCAGCTCCTGGAGAGTGACGAGCGTCACGACTTCGCGCTGCTCTTTTGGTAAGAGAGCGACGACGCGGATGACGCGGTTCAGATCCGTCACATGTTCCTGTGTCGCCTCGCGTCCCTCCGTGGTGACTTTCATCTGTGCCACGGCGTGGGTGGTGCGCACCGCCATCTGGCGGCAATGGCTGACATGGAGATTGTGCATCACGGTGAACAGCCATGGTCTCAGATTGGCGTCGCTGTGGAAGAGGTGCCGCCGGCTCAAAGCGCGCGCCACGCAGTCCTGCACCAGATCCTCGGCGAGATGTGCGCTTCTGGTGAGCCGCAATGCATATTTTCTGAGCATCGGCAGTTCCGCGACGATCCTCTGATCGGCATAGCCGCGCGGCAGAGTTTCGGCATTGATCCAGTCGGTGCGATAGGCGACATTCATAGGGGGTATCCGTCCGTGGCTGACGCAGGAGGGGCCGGGAAAGCCGGTTGCCTGTGCGTGGAAGGGGGGAGCAGGGGCGCCGGCCGCATGCGGTTCGCCGCGATGCCGGGCTTCGACATATTTCCGTCTGTCAGGACATTTCGACGTGTCTCATGGGACTTTCAGCCGTCTTGCTCACTATGAAGACTCGCCGCCGGATTTGCTTGAAGGCGACCTTGATTTCTTCTTGAGTTATTCTTGACCCGGCGTCCGAACTCACTGCGCAGCGATCAGGCAAGCCGCGCTTGCTAAAGCTAAGGCGCTGCATTTGTTGAGGATTTTTGTGTGCCCGAGCGACCCGACGCGGCGCCGGGCGACTTCCGCCAGGGCGATGTAGCCAAGGTCGATGGCGGCCAGCACGCTCACCAGCACGAAAGTGAGCTCGAGCCAGCTGGCGAATGAGATATGGGCGAAGTCCACCACTGCCGGCAGCAGCGCCAGATAGAAGGCGATCACCTTGGCATTGGTGAAGGTGACCGCCAGGCCGGCCAGGAACAGTTGCACGGGCGATGCGGGCTCGGCCGACCGTGGCCCTTCCGCCGCCGCCATGTCGAACCACAATCGATAGGCCAGAAAGGCGAGATAGAAGACGCCGGCCCATTTGATGAGCGTCAGCGCCCAGGCGAACTGGCTGAGCAACGCCGAAAGGCCGAGCACCGCCACGGTGAAGAAGAAGACCTCGCCGATCCACAAGGCCGCGGTGAAGGGCAGCACGCTGAAACCGCCATGGCTGATCACGCGCGCTACGAGCGCCACCGCGGTGGGGCCGGGTGAGATGGCGAGAACGAAAATCGCGGCGGCGAATAATCCGAGGGCTGACAATGTCATGGTGACATTTCCATTGCTGATGGGGCTCGGGCCCTTCACATACGGGTCGTCCTGAGGGATATTCCGTCCAGCGCGTGATCAGGAAAAGTGGATGCCGGTTTTCCGTCCGATCACGCGCCAAAAGAGTCGACCACGGTAATCGCGGTTGAAAAATCACGCGGCCGTGAAGGAAAAATCCAACGGCCATCAAAGCCTGATCAGACTCTCGTCTCTAATCTGCGCCGTGCGTCGTCACTCTCATCGGGAATATCCGGATCATGCGGAACTTGCTCAAAGCGTTTACTTTCGGCTTCGTGCTTCTTTGTCTCCTGGCCCCGGCCGTCGCGGCCGAAGAGCGTCCGACGCTGCTCTTCTCCTATGAAGTGTTGAATTTCGGCATTCACAAGATAGATCCGGCGACAATGCCCTATGAGCGGCGCGTCGAGCTGACCGAGGCGGCGCGCCAGAGCGAGCTTCCGGAAATCCTTGCCCTGTTGCAGATCGCGCCGGAGAAGATCTCCACCTTGCTGATGCCGGGAGGCTACAAGCTCGAAACCAATGCGTCGCTGCAATCCGCCATGGAAGTGGACAACGCGACGGCAGATCGCTTCGCGGCCTCTCTGGGTTATGTGTTTCGGCAATGGAGCGTGCTGATTACCGACTTCGCGCCGGAAGGGGCCGGTGATACGGCCTATGGCGTCGTCACTTTCGATCACCCGATCGGTGCGGCCGAGGCGGCTTCGTTTTTCCGCCATGCGGCAACCATCAATCCCGCCCTCGGCGAAGGCTTTACCGCCTTCGATGAGGAGATGTTCTTTCTCAATGTGACCGATGCGCAGGGCAAGCCTTACAGTGGCGTCAGCGACGAGACTTTCCTTGCCGATCTCAGCAAAGCGGCGGCAAGTTTCAAGGATGCAAAAGTCCAGGTGACCGGCACCGGTCGCGCCGATGCGCGCTTCGTCGAGAACGACTGGAAGGCGTCGCCTGACGGCGACGACTACGCCAAAGTCCTGGAAATGGACCTGGTGAGCCGGCTCGAGCCCCTGCGGGCCCGCTACGACGCAGCCTTGGCCCAGGCGCTCAAATAGCTCACCTCCCAGCGCCGGAATAAAGCACCATTCTGCCGCATATGTGGGTGCCGGGGGCTGTTTCACCGGCATTATTGTCAGGGTACAATCCGGTTATCCGGACGCTGGACCGTGATTTGTATCAGGCGGGGTTTTGGCCTATCACCACTCCTCGTCTTGGCTGGGAAACTGCTGGGGGCCGTATTGATCTATCGGTTTGGCGAACACCAGATTGATACCGATTTGTTCGAGGTGAAACGCGGCGGCGATGTGGTGAAGGTCGAGCCGCAGGTCTTCGATCTGCTGGTCTATCTCATCAGCCAGCGCAACCGCGTGGTGAGCCAGAGCGAGCTTCTCGACGAGATCTGGTCCGGCAAGATCGTTTCGCTGTCGACAGTGGCGAGCCGCATCAATGCGGCGCGCTCGGCGATCGGTGACAGCGGCGCCGAGCAGAAGCTCATCCGCACCATCCAGCGCAAGGGCTTTCGTTTCGTCGGCGAGGTGAGTGAAGCGGCAGTCCCGCTTATGGAGACGCGGCGTCCGTTCGAGACGGCCGACGCCCAGGACATCCGTTTCTGCACCACCTCCGACAATGTGCGCATCGCCTATGCACTCGCCGGCAAGGGGCGGCCGATCCTCAAAGCTGGAAACTGGCTCAACCATCTCGAATATGACTGGAAGAGTCCGATCTGGAGTCATCTGCTCAAATGGATGGCGTCCGACAATCAGCTCGTTCGTTATGATGCGCGCGGCAACGGCCTCTCCGACTGGGATGTCGCCGAGATCTCCTTCGCCTCCTATCTGCGTGATCTCGAAAGCGTCGCCGATGCTTCGGGCCTCGAGCGTTTCACCTTGTTCGGCATATCGCAGGGCTGCGCCGTCTCCATCGCTTATGCGGCGAAGCACCCCGATCGTGTCGAGAAGCTCATCCTCTATGGCGGCTTCGCGCGCGGCCGCCGCATCCGCGGCACGATCGAGGAGATCGAGCAGGCGGAAGCGATGCTCACCTTGATGCGCACCGGCTGGGGCCAGGAGAATCCGGCCTTCCGGCAGATGTTCACCTCGCTGCTCCTTCCCGGCGGCACGCCGGAGCAGATGCAATGGTTCAATGACCTGCAGAAGGAGACGGCGTCGCCTCAGAATGCGGTTCGGATGCGTTTCGTGTCCGACACGCTCGATGTCAGCGGCCTGTTGGCGCAAGTGAAGGCGCCGACCCTCGTCCTTCACTGCAAGGATGACGCGGTCCAGCCCTTCAGCGAAGGCATGTATATCGCGGCCGGGATTCCGGGTGCCCGCTTCGCCGGTCTCGAGGGCCGCAATCACCTCATTCTGGAGGGCGATCCCGGCTGGTCGAAATTCCAGGAAGAGGTCAGCCGCTTCCTGAATGACGGCAATTCTTAATCGGATTGAGCCACGGCCGACGCAATGATGTCGAGCGCTTCAGCGATGCGGTCGGCATGGGTGCGGTGCATGACGATGCACACCCTGATGGTGAAGCGGCCGTCGATCTCCGTGCTCGACAGCAGGATGCGTCCGCTCGCATTGATGCGGCCGAGCAGTTCCTGCGTGGCCTGGTTCGCGGCGGCGATGTCATCGGCGCTGCTGCTTTTTGCCTTCATGCGGAAAACGACGGTGCTGAGCTGCGGCTTCCACGGCACTTCCAGCCGGCGGACCGTGGCGAGCCTGTCATGGACATAAGCTGCGAGGTCCAGCTTCTCATCGAGCGCCGATCGGAAGGCCGCCACGCCATGAAGATGGAGCGGCAGCCATAGGCGCATGCCGCGCACGTCACGCGTGAGTTCCGGCGCCATATGGGCGAAATCGGGCAGATGCTCGCCGCCATAGGTCTGCTGACGGGAAACGTCGCGCAGATAGGCGCCGTCATTTTCATGCGCCGCGACCAGCAGTCTCGGATCGCGGGCAATGAGCGCTCCGACGCCGATGGGCTGGAACAGCGTCTTGTGCGGATCGAGGGCGATCGTATCGGCCTGCTCGATGCCGGAGAGGCGTTTGTGCCCGCGCTCGGTGAGGCGGAAGAAGCCGCCATAGGCGGCATCGACATGGAGCCAGAGCTCTTCTTCCCGGGCGATGGCGGCGAGCGCCGGCAAGGGGTCGATGGCGCCGGTATTGGTGGTGCCGGCGGAGGCGACAATGAGGAACGGTCGTTTGCCTTTCGTCCTGTCCAGGGCGATCAGCCGCCGTAAGGCATCCTCGTCCATTGTGAGGTCGCTCCGGTGCGGGACTATGCGCAGCGCGGCGGCGGGGAAGCCCGCGAGCCGTGCCGCTTTCGCCACCGAATGATGGGTCTGCGCGCTGATATAGAACGCGCCGTCGAAGAAATCCTCACCAAGCCGTGCATGGCGGGCCGCGACGATGGCGGAGAAATTGGCCATCGAGCCGCCATTGGTGAAGACGCCGCCACTCTCGGACGGCAGCCCGCAGAGACCTGCGAACCAGCGCAGCACCCCGACCTCGAGCGCCACGAGTGCGGGGGCGACGCGCGCCATGCTGACGAAGCGGTTGGTGATGCGGGCATAGAAGTCCGCCACCGCCGACACCGAAAGCCCGCCGCCGGGGACATAAGCCAGCATTCCCGGGCTACCCGGATCATAGGCATGTTTGATAGCCTGATCGAGTTGATCGAGCAGGGGGACGAGGTCGCCTTGTGTTTCCCCCGGCGCCTGAAGCATGGTCTTGATGAGCGCCGCCGGCAGCTTTTCTGCCGGCACGACGGGGCTCGTTGGAAGGTTCTCGGTGAAGGCCATGGCGCGGGCCCAGACTACATGGCCGAGTTCGGCCAGCTGGGCGCGCGTCGGTTCGAGAGGGTAAAAGCTTTGCGGATTGTGGAGCATGGCTCCTTTTGCCGGAAAGGCCGGCCCCGGGTCATGACGGCCGTCTGGATTTTTCGTCCAATTTCCGTTGAGAGACGTCGTGTAATGTCCCGTATTGCCCCGTCGCTCCTGGGCTCCCGCCACGATCCGGCCTTTCTTGCGGCCAGGGTCCCGGCTAGCCTTACCTATTCGCGGTAGGCTTATCGTGACGGCGCTCAAGCACTGGCTGATTTTTATCCTGATCTGCGTCTCGGGCAGCTTGAATGCATCCGCCCAGGAGGCGAAGCCCTTGCGCGGCGTCGCCCTTATCATCGGCCAGTCGGCCTATGCCCATATCCAGCCTCTGCCCAATGCCGGCCAGGATGCCCGTGCCATCGGCAAGCTTCTGACCGATCTCGGCTTCGAGACCCGCAATGCCCCCGACCGCAATGCCAAGGCTCTGAAGCGTGAGATCGAGCGCTTCATCGAGGATGCCGATGGCGCCGATGTCGCCTTTGTGTATTACGCCGGCCACGGCATCGAGGCGGCGGGCGAGAACTGGCTGGTGCCCGTCGATGCGGATCTTTCCGCGCTCGATGACGCGGCCACACGCCTGGTGGCCGCCTCGCCGATTGTCGACCGCCTCGAAGCGACCGTGCCGGTGGTGATCTTCCTGCTCGATGCCTGCCGCAACTCACCCTTTCCGGCAAATGCGCTGCTGAAGCCCGATGCACAATCGGCGGCCGCACCCATTATCCAGGCCGGCCTCGTCCCGTCGCGCGGCATGGCGCTCATCGAGGATCAGCCGGCGCCGATCGAGAATGTCGGAGTCGTCATGGGGTTTGCCGCCGAGCCCGGCAAAGCGGCGCTCGATGGACCCAAGGATGGCAACTCGCCCTATGCGGCCGCCCTGCTGCGCCACCTTTCCGCATCGAACGGCGCCGCTTTCGGCGACGTCATGACCATGGTGACCGAAGAAGTCTATCTCGACACCGGAACGCGCCAGCGCCCGTGGATCAATGCCAGCATGCGCCGTCTCCTCTATTTCGGCATGACGCCGGAAGCGGGTGACAAGGATGAGGCGCAGATCACCGGCGAACGGCGCCAGCTGCTCCTGACGATCGCCAGCCTGCCGCAGATCGGCCGCCGCCAGGTCGAGGCGATCGCCAAGTCGGATCAGGTCCCGCTCGATTCGCTTTACGGCATGCTGCGCGCCATGGGCGCCGCGACGCCGAAGGATCCGGCCGAGCTGGACAGCGTCCTGCGCGCCCAGGCTGCAAGGCTCAAGACGATCCTGGCTGAGACAGCGGCACTCAAACGCACCGATCCGGAGATCACTCGCCTTTCGTCACTCGCCGATCGTGCTTTGGCCGAGGGCGCGGTCGCGACGGCGGTCTCCTTCCGTGAGCAGGCGAAGCAACGCGCCACGACGGCCGGCGATGCTCTCGCCGATACGGAAGCGTCCTTGAAGGAACGGCGGCTCGAGATTGCCAATGTCTTTGCCAAGAGCGGCGAGACCTATGTGCTGGCCTTCAATTTCGCCGCCGCGGCCGCGGATTTCGCCGGGGCCTTCGAGCAGGCTGAACGCTGGGACATCGAGCGTGCCGCGCGATACAAGATGCTCCAAGGCGAGTCGCTGACCAATCAGGGACTTTACCGAGCGGATTCCGAAGCGCTCAAAGAGGCGATCGAAGCCTATCGGCAGGCCGGTCGGATAGTCTCGGAAGCGGACGATCCGGCAAACTGGGCGAAGTCCAGACCGGCCTTGCTTCGGCGATGAAGACGCTTGGCGAACGTGACTCGAACATCGAGACACTGAGGGAGTCCATTGCCTTCATGGAGACGACGCTCGCTCGGAAGGCATTCAAGAATGCCTCTCTCGATCGTGCGGGACTTCGCAATCAACTGGCGATCGCGCTTTGGAAGCTCGGCGAGCGCGAGGCGGGGACTATGTCGTTGCAACGCGCCGTCGGTGTTTTTGAGTCGGCCCTGACCGATCTGCCCAGGGATTACACGCCGGCAGGTCGGGCTCTGATCGAGAATAATCGCGGCGTCGCGCTCATGGCCATTGGTCAGCGCGAGCGTGGAACGCAGAATCTCGAGCAGGCAATTGACGCCTTCGAGCTGGCTCTCAAGACATTCAACAAGACGGAGACGCTGTTCAACTGGATCATGTCGCAGAACAATCTCGGCCAGGCTCTCCGCTACAAGGGTGAAAGGGGGAGTGGCGTCGAGACGCTGCAAAAATCCATCACGGCCTTTCGCGCCGCATTGAGCATGCTACCGCGCAAGGAAATGCCGGTCCAATGGGCGAGCACGACAAGCAATCTCGGCATGGCGCTCTGGCGCCTGGGCGAAAGAAAGGCGGGCAATGAATCGCTCAATGAGGCCGCCTCGGCCTTTTCCGCAGCTCTGGAGGAGCTGGATCGCAAGGAAGTGCCTCTCGACTGGGCGGCGCTTCAGAACAATCGCGGCTTGGTTCTCTTGCGTCTGGGCCAGCGTGAGCCTTTGCCGGCAAGCCTCATGCAGGCCGTATCGGCCTTCGAGCTGGCCTTGCAGGAGCGTCGCCGCGAGGTTGTGCCCCTCCAGTGGGCGGAAAGCCAGAACAATCTCGGCACCGTTCTGCTGTCGCTCGGCCAACGTGAGCCGGGAACCGCGTCTCTGCACCGGGCTGCCCAGGCTTTTGAGGCGGCATTGGCTGAGGCGACGCGGGAGCGCCTGCCGATCGACTGGGCGACGACCTCGACCAATCTCGGGGCCACCCTCGCGGAGATTGGCAGGCGCGATATGGATGCCACATCGTTGAATCGCGCGGTCGCCATATTGCGGGACGCCATGACCGAGAATACGCGTGAACGCGTGCCGCTCGGTTGGGTGGAAACGCAATATTATCTGGGCAATGCCTTGCTGGAGCGCGGCCGGCTCATTGGCAGCAAGCTGGATCTCGAGCAGGCGAGAGCAGCAATGATGTCTGTTCTCGACTTCGTGAAGCCAATGGGCGATGCAGCCCAGAATGCGCATCTGGAGGCGCGTATCGGCGAGATCGATGCCGCTTTTGCTGAGCTCCAATAGTTCACGCCGGGTTGTGGCAGGCGAAGCGATGGCCAGTTGAAGGCATTTGCTCCTCCGGCATGTCGGTGCGGCAGACATCACGCTTGAACAGGCAGCGCGGATGGAACTCGCAGCCTTTTGGCCGGTTGAGCAGGCTCGGCGTCTCGCCTTCCGCCTCGATGACATAGGAGGCGGCCTCGGGCTCGGCCTTGAGATTGGCGGACAGCAGCGCCGTCGTGTAGCGGTGGCGCGGCGCCTTGAAGATATCGTCGGTCAGGCCTTCCTCGACGATGCGACCCAGATACATGACCGCCATGCGGTCGGCCACATGACGCACCACATTGAGATTATGGGTGATCATCAGGAAGGTGGTGCCGAATTTGCGCTGCAGGTCGCGCATGAGATTGAGCATCTCGCCCTGGATCGAGACATCGAGACCGGCCGTCGGCTCATCGGCGATGACGAGCTTGGGCCTTAGCGCCAAAGCCCGGGCGATCGAGACGCGCCGCGCCTGGCCGCCCGACAATTGATGCGGATAACGCTGGGCGAAATGCGGAGAGAGGCCCACATCATCGAGGAGCCGCGCGATCTTGCCGTCGAGGTCCGCCGTCTCGCCATGCACCTTGAAGGGCTCGGCCAGAATGGCGCGCACGCTGAGGCGTGGGCTTAAGGAGCCGATCGGATCCTGGAAGATCATCGCGATCTCGCGCCGTACACCGCGCAAGGCGGTTTCGCTCAAGCCTGAGATCGTCCGCCCGGCGAAATCGACCTGGCCGCTTTCGATCGGCACGAGCCCGGTGATGGCGCGCGCCAGCGTCGTCTTGCCGGAGCCCGATTCACCCACCAGCGCGTAGGTGCTGCCGGCTTCCAGCGTGAAGGAGACGCCGGCCACCGCCTCGATGGAAGAGGGCTGGCCGGTGAGCCTGGCAGCGATCCGGTTATGTATCGGAAAGCGGATGACGACGTCGGTGACCTCGAGAAGTGGCGTCATGAGGCGACGAGCTCGCGGGCTTTGTGGCAGGCCGCCTGATGGCCGGGCCGCACCGTCACTTCGGGCGGCCGCTCGCCGCAGAGCGCGAAACGTTCGGGGCAACGGTCGCGGAAGATGCAGCCTTTGGGAACATGCACGAGGTCGGGCAGTTCGCCGGGAATGGTCGGCAGGATCTCCTGCCGTTCGGCGATGCGGCCGGGATCGCATTCGAGCAGCTTGCGCGTATAGGGATGGCGCGGATCGCGGAAGATATCGCTCGCCGTTCCCTGTTCGACGACCTCACCCGCATACATGATGGCGACGCGCCCGCACAGTTCCGCCACCGCGCCCAGATGGTGCGAGATGAACAGCACCGAGCATCCGATGTCGCGCTGCAGCTCCCTGAGCAGGTGGATGACCTGCACTTCGAGCGTGGCGTCGAGCGCCGTCGTCGGCTCGTCGGCGATGAGCAGATCGGGCTCGGTCAGGAGCGCCATGGCGATGCAGATACGCTGGCGCATACCGCCCGAAAATTGATGCGGATATTGATCGAGGCGGCGCGCCGCATCGGGCATGCGTACTTTATCCAGGAACTCGATGGCCCGCCGCCGCTTCTCGGATGCGCTCGCCCGGCGCCGATATTGGATGGCGGTCATTTGCGCGCCGATGGTCAGCACCGGATTGAGCGCCGTCATCGGGTCCTGGAAGATGGTGGTGATGCGTTCACCGCGCAATTTGCGCATCGCGTTCGCCGGCAGGCCAACGAGCTCCTGGCCGTCGAAGCCGATATGGCCCGACACCGCACCTGTATTGGCGGGCAGGAGGCCGATAATCGCATTGATGAGCGTCGATTTCCCGCAGCCCGATTCACCGATGATGCCGACGATCTCGCCTTCGTCGACATGGAGCGCTACGTCACGCAGCGCCTTGAGCTCGCCGCGCGGCGTGCGGAAGGAGACCGAGAGGCCCTTGATGTCGAGAAGCGGGCTCATCCGTCCTGCCTCAGCCGCGGATCGAGATGATCGCGCAAGGTCTCGCCCAGAAAGGTGAAGCCGAGTGTCGCGATGATGATCGGCAGGCCGCCGGCGATGGCGGGCCACGCGCTTTCGCGGATGAAGGCATAGCCGTCATTGAGAATGGCCCCCCAGGACGGCGTCGGCGGCCTCACCCCAAGCCCCAGAAAGCTCATGCCGGCCTCGATGGTGATGACGACCGGAATATCCATCGAGACGAGGATGACCAGGGGGCCGATGAGATTGGGCATAATATGGACGGCGAGGATGCGCCAGGACGGGGCGCCGAGGCTTCTGGCCGACAGCACGAATTCGGTGGTCTTGAGCGACATGGTCTGCGCCCGAACCACCCGCGCATAGCCGGGCAGCGTTGCCAGTACCACCACCAGCACGACAGCGGCGAGGCTCGGACCGGTCAGCGTCACCAGCGCCAGAGCCAGCATCACGGTTGGAAACGCGCGGAGAGAATCGAAGAGCAATAACAACAGCGAGTCGAGCCAGCGCGGCCCATAGCCGGCGATCATGCCGAGGATGAGGCCGCCGATGAAGGAGATGCCGGTCGCGACGAAGGCGACGCCGAGCGCGATGCGGGCGCCATGGAGAACGCGGGTGAAGAGGTCGCGGCCGAGATGATCGGTGCCGAGGAGATGGGTAAAGCTCGGATCGAGGAAGCGATCGCGCATCGCCAGCTTGGACGGACTGTAGCCGGTGAGGCCGGCGAACAGCGCGCCGAGCACGATGAGGAGGACAAGGCCGATGCCGAGCAGCCCCATCGGCTCGCGTAGCATTCGCCCGAGCCGGCTCTCCCGGAAGCTTAACGTTTCAAAGAGTTGATCGGACACGAGGATCCAGTCCCGCCGCGATGAGATCGGCGATCAAAGTGCACAGAACATAGAAGCCGGTGGTGATCATCACCGCGCCCATCACCACCGGATAATTGCGGGTGCTGATCGCATCGAAGATGAGCTTGCCGACACCCGGCCGTGCAAAGACGATCTCGGCGAAGACGGCGCTCGAGATCATGTTGCCCACCCCCATGCCGAGCAGCACGACGGTCGGGATGATGGCGATCTTCAGCGCATACCGATAGGTGATGGTGCGTTCCTCGAGCCCGAAGGCGCGCGCCATGCGCACATGGTTCTCGCTCAAGACCTCGAGCATCGAGGCGCGCACCATGCGGGCGAGATAGCCGACCCAGCCGAGCCCGACGGCGAGCGAGGGCAGCACGAGGTGATAGAGCTGGTCGATCGGGTCGCCACGATCGCCGGCGCCGATGGTCGGGAACCAGCCGAGCTTCACCGAGAAGAGCAGCAGGCCGTAGATGGCGATCACGAAAGACGGGAGCGCGATAGAGCTCACTGACAGGATGCCGACGATGCGATCGGCGAGCGAGCCGCGATAAAGGGCGGCGAAGCAGCCGAGCGGAATGCCGATGAGCGCCGACCAGGTGATGCTGGCGAAGATCAGCGCCAGCGTGAAGGGGACCTGCTCCATGACTGTGACCAGCACCGAGCGATTGGTCAGCACATCGGTGCCGAGATCGCCGGTCAGCACCCGGCCGAAGAAGCGGGCGATCTGCACCAGCGCCGGCTGGTCGAGGCCCATCTGCTGGCGGAACATCTCGCGCATCTCGGGCGAGGCGAGGGGGCCCAGAAGCACCGCCGCCGGATCACCCGGAATGAGCTGGATCATGCTGATGAGCAGGATCAGCGCCACCGCCGTGATGATCAGGGCCAGGCCTAAGCGCTTCAGGGCGTAGAGGAGCATTCTGTCGCCGGGCCTTTTACCCTCGCCCCCAACGGGGGAGAGGGAGGGACCCATTGCGCAGCAATGGGAGGGTGAGGGGGAACTGACAGCGACGTCTTCTCAATCTCGCAAATCCCTTCTGCCGGTTCCCCCTCACCCTAACCCTCTCCCCCGCAGGGGGAGAGGGGATTTCTGCTCTAAGCCGTAGCCTTGAACCCATGGAAGATCGGATTGCCATTCGGCATGAGCGCCGGCTCGATCTTGTCGCTGGTGCATACGCCCACCGCGCCATGGGTGAGGAACACATAGGCGCCCGATTCATCCATCAGGTCCTGCATACGCACATACATCTCATTGCGCTTCTGGGTGTCGAGCTCGATCTTCGCTTTCTTGTTGAGCTCGCCGAATTCCGGGCTGTTCCAGCGTTCCCAGTTCCACACGCCGATCTGCTCGGGCGTGAACCAGTCGGTGGCGAAGGACGGATCGGGTTGCATCGAGAAGCGGTTGATGATGAGCTGCACCTTCTTCCAGCTGTCACCGGATTTCTGGTCGCCGAGGCTCCAGAAGGTGCCCGAGTCATATTGCTGGATCGTCACCGTGATGCCGATCTCGGCGAGATTGGCCTGCACCGCCTGCGCCGCGCTGGTGAATTCGGTGGTGTTCAGGATCGACAGCGTGCATTCGAAGCCGGAATCGAGACCTGCCTTTTTGAGGAGCTCGCGCGCCGCGTCCAGATTGAAGCTGTACAGCGTCTTCTCGCGATGGCCGATGAGGCCCGGCGCGATGATGCCGGTCGCCGGTTCCGCCGCGCCGAAATAGGCAGCTTCCAGCACGCTCGGCACGTCGATTGCTTTCTGCACGGCCTGGCGCACTTCGAGCTTGTCGAAGGGCGCTGCCTCGACATTCATGCCGAGCCACACATAAGCAAGCGACGGCTTGACGGCGAGCTTGCCGCCCTTGGGCGGCGTCTTCTTGAAGCGTGGGATAGAGCTCGCCTCGACCCAGGTGTAATCGATATCGCCCGCTTCGAGCCCCAGCTCGGCGGTTTTCGCATCCTCGATCGGAATGACATGGATCTCGTCGAAATAGGGCGCCTCGCCCTTCCAGTCGGGATTGCGCGCCAGCACGACGCGCTGCTTCGGCTGCCATTCCTTCAGGAGGTAGCGCCCGCTCTGCGCCGGCGGCTTGGTGTCGAAACGTCCGCCCATGGCCTCGACCGCCTTGCGCGACACGATTTTCCCGGAGCCGAAGACGAGGCCGACATTCCACAGAGGCGGGAAGGGGGCCTTGAGCACGATGGTGCCGGACTTGTCGTCCTTCACCTCGACATGGTCGAGTACTTCCCAGTCGCCCTTGTACGGCGAATCGAGCTTGGGATCGGCCATGCGCTCGAAGGAGAATTTCACGTCGTCGGCCGTCACCGGCCCATGGCCATCGCTCCAGACGAGCCCGTCCATGAGCGTGAAATCGATATGGGTCGCATCGGTCTGCTCGAGCTTGGATGCGGCGTCGAGCCGCCATTTCCAGGTGTCGCCGGGCGTCATGTCGGCGAGGCCGACGAAGATGTTGCGCATCACGTCGTCCTCCGGCGCTCCCTTGCGGAAGGCCGGGTCGAGATTCTGGATATCGGCATAGGATCTGACTTTGAGAACCTTGCCGCCTTGCGCCAAGGCGGCGCTGCGATAGAGGGCCGGCGAGAAACCCGCGGCGGCGAGCGCGGCAAGCATCTGACGGCGTGAAAGGCTAATCCCACTCATGGTCCGCTCCCTGTGCTTTATGTTTATAAGGCGCACAGGATGCGCCCAGGGACGCGGGCTTGGCAACCCTGGAGTATGATTAGGAGTCCGGTCGCGCCGTCCGCATGAAGCCGGCGAAACCGGCCATGAAGGTTTTGAGTTGTTCCTCCGTCGCCGGATTGGCGAGCATGCCGTTTTCGCTGAAGGCGCCATGCGCCCGGGAAATGAGCAGCCTGCCGCCGCTCCAGAAATTCACCTTCAGGGTACGGAACACCGGAAGCCAGGCATTCTGGCTCAATATCGTGCCGAAGCCACCGGGCGACGCCCCCATCAGCGCCACCGGCCTACCGCCGAACACCCGCTTGATGTCGGCATCGGGCCGCGACAGCCAGTCGATGGCATTCTTGAACACGCCCGGGATGGAGTTGTTGTATTCCGGGGTCACGAGCAGAAGCCCATCCGCCGCCATGATCGCATTCTTGAGCGTCGTCACGCGCTCAGGCAAGCCCTCTTGCGCTTCCACATCCGCGTCATAGAGCGGAATGCCATGAATGGTCTCGACCGTGACATGTACACCCTCGGGCGCGAGCCGCGCCGCCTCATGAGCCAGCTTCGTATTGAAAGACCCGTGCCGCAGACTCCCCGAAAGCGCGATCAGCTTCATGTGTCGACCTCCTCGTCAAAGATGATCGCGCGGGATCCGGTAGGACCATTCGCGCGCGAAAGCGCTTGTCTCGCCCTCGCGCGCTACGAGCTTGCCGGTCAGCACGAGATCGGTTTCGGTCACGCTCATCGTCGTATGCGTCTCGATCGCGATGTGGAAGTCGCCGCGCTGATATTCCTTGCGCCAGCTTGTTTCCGCCCTGGCCGAGAGCGGATCGTCCGGGTGAATGCGGTAGCGCCGTTCCGCCCTGATCCCATAGGTCCAGTTGAAATCATCGATCTGGTTGAGCCCGTCATCCTGCAGGCGATACATCTCGACCTCGCCGGTCTTGAGATCGCGGGTGACGGTGAAAGCGCTGGCGCCCTGGCGCAGCGCCGTCTTGCGCAAGGAGGGCGCGTTCTCGGCCGGCTCGAAATCGCGCAATTGATCGTCTTCCGGGCGTGCCTGGCGCACCGGCAGATCGAGCCGGCTGATCGTCGTGGCGACCGACAGCGTCGTCTTTTCGGGCGACGGCCAGACGATCGGCCAATAAGCGGTCGAAAGCGCCAGCCTCAGGCGATTGCCGGCGCCGATGCGCTGGCCCAGATCATTGAGACGGATCGTCACCTGACAACGCACGCCGGGCTCGAGCGGCTTCAGATCCACATGCCCATCGCGATGGGTGAGATTGAGGAGGCCATAGGAGAGTCTGGTGGCCGAACCATCGGGCAATACTTCCGAAAGTGTCGCGGCGACGAAAGCATTCGCCCGATCAGCGGCGACATCCAGATGCAGGATGGGTGCGCCCAGAAGATCGAGCGGCTCGGTCAGCGGAGCGCTGTCGAAGACGAGCGAGCCGCCTGCTTCCTCACGCTGATCGCCTGGCTCATCTGCTTCGAGCCCATAGGGACACCATTTGCCGGCGGCGAGGCCGATGGTCTCGGGCGAAGAAATGGTAAGACGGTGCTCAGGCGCCGTCGCCTGCGCGGTGAGAACATGCTCGCCGAGGCGCAAGGTGAGCGGTTGAGCTCCGGCGATCGGCCAGGCTTCCTCGGCCACCCAGCGGCCCGGGCGTTCCTTGTAATGCGTCCGGGGCGGTACCGGATCCTGGATCCAGGCGCGCAAAGCGGGCTCGTCCATGACGCCGGTCTCGATGCCCTTCAGCCACTTGTCCCACCAGCGCAGGCTTTCCTGCAGGAAGCCGATGCGCGGGCCGGGCTCGGCGAAGTTCGGGTATTTATGCGCCCAGGGTCCGATCAACGCCTTCTTCGGGCAGGTGAGATGCTCCATCATGCGGAAGATCGGATTGGTGTAACCGTCCATCCAGCCGCCGACCAGATAGACCGGGCATTCTATGGCGCCATAGTCTTCGCAGACCGAGCCATGCTTGTAGAGATCGTCGCGGCGCTGATGGCGGTGCCACTCCTCCAGCCAGAAACCCGATTCATTGAGCCGGCTCATCCACAGATCGCGCCATTTGTCGCCGACGAGCAGAGGATCGGGCGGCGTCGCATTGATGCTGAACATTGTCGAGCCCCAGGCGAATTTGTCGACGAGCAGGCAGCCGCCCATGAAATGCACGTCATCGGCATAACGGTCGTCGGTCGAGCACAGCGAGATCACCGCCTTGAGCTCGGGCGGCCGGCGCGCCGCGATCTGCAGGCCGTTGAAGCCACCCCAGGAGATGCCGATCATACCGATCGAGCCAGTGCACCAGGACTGCGCCGCGATCCATTTCAGCACTTCGAGCGCGTCATCCTGCTCCTGCTTGAGATATTCACCCTTGAGCACGCCTTCCGAATCACCGGCGCCGCGCATGTCGACACGGATCGCCGCATAGCCATGGCCGGCAAAATAGGGATGGTTCAGCGCATCACGCTCGGTGGTGCCGTCGCGCTTGCGATAGGGGAGATATTCGAGGATCGCGGGAACCGGTTTCTGTTCCGAGTCTCTCGGCAGCCAGATCATCGCCGACAATCTGACTCCGTCGGAAAGCGGGATCTCGGCATGCTCGACGAGATGGATGGCGCTTGGAAACTCGGTTCGTGTTTTCATTCCTCGACGATGGCCTCCGCGTCGATCTCGACATCATAATTGCCGATCAGCGCGCCGATTTCGAGCAGCGTGTTTGCGGGCCTGATATGACCGAAGACGCGGCCATGCGCTCTGGACACTTCCTCGCAGGCGGACTGGTCGCGCAAATAGACGCGGGTGCGTACCACATCCTCGAGCGTGCCGCCCAAGGCTTCGATACTGGCGCGGATCTTGTCGAGAATATAGACGGTCTGGCTCGCCGGGCTGCCGGGCGCGATCACTTCGCTCTGGCCATGCGTCGCGGTGGTGCCGCTCACCAGGATGCGGTCCTTGACGCGCACCGCGCGGCTGTAGCCCGCGAGCGGTTCCCAGATGCTGCCCGTGTCGATGCGCAGGCGCGACGGGCGGTCCGGCATCGGCTGTGCCGTATAGACCTTGGGAAAGCTTGCCAGATGATGGCTGAGATCGCCCGAGGCGGTGAGAAAGGGAGGCTTGCGATATTCATCGCCGCAATCGCCGCCGATCGGCTTTGAATGTGCCAGCGCGGCGTCGAGGAGCCGGTGGTCCTCCGCATCGAGTGCGAAATCGAAGATCTTCAGATTGTCGGCCCGATGCTCGCGCTCGCCGAGCCTCGCCCCAATGATGATGCCGGCGACTGCTTTCTGCTCCAGCACCCAGCGTGTCGCCACATTGCCGATCGAGACCTTGTGCTTGCGGGCGATCTTGTCGGCGGCGGTGAGAATGCCTTGCAGGACATCCCAGCCGCCGATCGCCTCCACGAAGCGCAGATATTTCATCAGGCTCCAATTCTGCGTGTCTCTGGGCATGGTCTTGCCGAGCCATTTCTCGGTGAGAAGGCCGCCCGCCAACGTGCCATAGGCGAGAAGCCGGACACCGGAGGTGGCGCAGAAGTCGCTCATCCGTCCCGCCGCGCGGCGGTCGAGCAGCGAGAAGCAGACCTGATTGGTGACCAGCGGAATGCCGTGATCATGCAGGAGGCGCAAATGATCGGTGTCGAAATTGGTGGTGCCGAGATGGCCGATCAGGCCTTGGCTCTTGAGATGCGCGAGCTCCTTCATCGCATCGATCCAGCCGGGATGCTGGAACATCCACCAATGGAATTGCAGCAGATCGATCCTGTCGACCTTGAGGCGCCTACGCGCGCGGTCCACCGCGGCCCGCACCACCTCCGGTGTCATGGCGCCAGGCGTCGGGCACCATTTGGTGGCGACCACGCCCGAGCGGTCGAGATCGCGGTAATGGCCGGCGATGATCTCGGCGCTGCCATAGTGATCGGCCATGTCGAACGTATCGAAGCCCGCTTCCGCATAGGCCTTCATCTCGCGCGCCAGCGCCGGATGGTCGAGCACCCGCCCGTCCTTCTCCATATCGGCGATCTGCCACAGACCGACCAGCAGGCGGCTGATCTCGAGATCGGGAGCAAGCGTGAAGCGGTCGGGACGGCGGGTCATGCGGAACTCAATTCTGTGTGTTGAGAAATCACTTCTCCCTCCCCGCTTGCGGGGAGGGTACGCCCGAAGGGCGGGGGTGGGGTGTCAGATGATTAAACGACCCCCACCCGGTCTACGCTGCGCTCCGACCACACTCCTCCACGCCGCAAGCGGCGCGTGGGAGGGAGAAAGTACGCGGCGTGATCGCGCGCGGATGATTGTCAATTCCCGATCTTCGCTTTGATCGCGTCGACATCGGCGGTGCTCATCTCGCCGACCGTCGTGACTTCGCCCTTCTGGATGCGCCACAGGCGGAAGGGGCCGGTGATGTCGCCATATTGATCGAAGCTCACCGCGCCGATCACGCCTTCATATTTGATCGGCTTGCCGTCCTTGATAAGCTTGAGCGCCTTGGCGAACTCGTCCTTGCCGGCATGGATCACTTCACCCTTGGGGTCGAGCACCTTGTTGATTGCGTCCTTGATCGCCGCCGAATCGGCCTTGCCGGCCTGCGCGATGGCGAGGCCGACAATCGCGCCCGCGTCATAGGCGCGATCGGCGGCCGGATTGGTCGGTTCGATGCCGGAGAATTCCTTGTAGTTCTTCATGAAGTAGTCGGTCGACGGCGTCGGATTGGTGCCCGATGAGGTGCCATAGGCGTCGTCGAGATATTTGGCGCCGACATTGGTGATGAATTCCGGGCTGTTCATGCCGTCATTGAGCAGGAACTTGGGCGTACCACCTTGCGATATCCACTGCCGCGCGATGGTGGCGCCGTCGACCGGATAGGAAATGAGATAGAGCCCGTCGGGCGAACCCGACATCGCGGCGGTGACTTCCGCCTGATAGCCCGGCTGCTTTTCGTTATAGGGCGTGACCGACACGATCTCGCCGCCCAGCGCTTTGTAGGCTTTCGAGAACTCGTTCACCATGTTGACGCCGAAGTCGTTGTTCACATGGATGATGCTGAGCTTCTTGAAGCCCTGGTCGAGCGCATATTTGGCCGCTGCGACACCTTGCAGCGCATCCGACGTGATGGTGCGGAAGAACACGCCATTGGTCTTGCCCTCACGCCCGAGCGCCGTCAGCGTCGGCGAGGACGAGGCGGGCGACACTTGCACGACTTTCGCCGGGCCCGTCACCGAAGTCAGGATCGGGATCGACACCGAGGAGATGATGCCGCCGATCAGCGCCGGCACCTTCTTCACCTGCACGAGCTGGGCGGCGACGTCGACCGCGACATTGCCCTGGCTCTGGCTGTCGCGCGTATCGGTCAGAAGCTTGCAGCCATCGATCACGCCGCCGGCGTCATTGATGTCGCGAAAGGCCATTTCGACCGATTTGGCGCCCGCTTGGCCATATTGGCCGGCAGGCCCGGTCAGTTCCATCACCAGCCCGACGGTGATGTCGCAATCGGCGGCCTTGCCGGCGGCCGAGGTAAAAGCCAGACCCGCGAGAGCGGTCATGGCCAGTAAAGCGTATCTCATCTTCTCCTCCCTATAGGGCAGGCCATCCTGCCTCTTGTCAGACTGCAATCCAGGTTTCCTGCAAATAGCGCCAGACGACGCCGCAGGGCGCATAGGGGGCGGCTTCGAACAGGGCCACCGATACGCGTTTCGACGTCTCGCCGTCACGATACTGTTCCTCGATATAGTGGAGCAAGACGCTGTGCGGGGTCTCGCCGATCGGCCATATATCGTGGATGGCGATGCGGAAGTCGGGCCGCGCCCGGGCTTTCGCCAGGGCGTCCAGGATCTGGAGCCGGTTGGCGCGCCGGCCCTCCGGGCTCACCATCACGAGATCCGGTGAAAACGCCTGCTCGGCGCGGCGGAACTCACGCTTGCGGCCGGTGAAGGCCTCGACGAAAAAGGCGTGAAGCTCGATCACCTCGCGGGCGGCGGCTTCGGCGAGCGGTGTCATGAGGCCTCCCGGTTGAGATTGTATTTCATGATCGAGCCATGCCGGCCATGCCGGTCGCGCTCGAGGGTGAATGTATCGCCGTCCGGTCCTTGCCGGCGCGCCAGCACGCCTGCGATGGCTGCGTGATCTTGCGGCGACAGTTTCAGATCGAAGATAGCACGGTTGGCGGCGAGATGATGACGGTTGCGCGCGCCGACGATGACGGCGCCGACTTGCGGGCGCTCCAGCATGGCGCGGCTCGCCACCGTTGCGATGTCGCTTTTGTGCGCATCGGCGACGCGGCGCAGCACGGTGAGCAATTCCTGGAACAGCGGCCAGCCCCCGAAATCATCGATGATCAGCTTGTATTTTGTAAGCGACCGGTTCTCGAAGGGCGGCTTGGGCTCGGGCTTGCCGAGCCATTGGTCGCTCAGGAAGCCGCCGGCGACCGAGCCGTAGCAGAGAAGATACACGTCATGTTTCTTGCACAATGCGGCGAGGCTGTTCTCCGCCCGCGCATCGAGCAGCGAGTATTGCACCTGCATGCTGGCGAGCGGAAAGCCGGCTTGGATCAGCTCCGCCGACCGCGGCGTATCGAAATTGGTGCCGCCGAGAAGATCGATCTTGCCGTCCTGTTGCAGCTCCTTGAGCCACAAAGCGGTCTCGACATAGCCAGGGACTTCGTAGTCCCACCAATGGAACTGCACGAGATCGAGCCGTTCCATGCGCAGACGCCGAAGCGACTGGTCGATGATCGCCTGCACATCGGTCTTTTTGATCCTGGAGAGGAGATCGAGATCGGGCACACATTTGGTATGGACCTTGACGCGCTTCAGCGCTTCCGTACCGTGCTTGTCTTTATAGAGAGTCCTGAATTCGCCTATGAGTTCCTCGACACCGGTATAGATGTCGGCGCAGTCGAAGGTCGTGATGCCGGCGTCGCAGAAGAGTGCCAGATCGGCCACGGCTTCTTGGGGCTCGACGGCGCCATGGCCGCCGGCGAGTTGCCAGCCGCCACGGATGACCTGCGAGATCTGGTAGCCGGGGCGGAGGTCGAAGAATTCAGTCTTGGTCAATCGTCTCAGTCCTTGTCGAGCTTGACCGCCGTGGTTTCGGAATGGCGGAAGCGCCGCTTGGGTCCTCTTATGATGCGCAGGCGGCTCGGGCAATTGGGATCGGGGCAGGCGATCTCGGCGTCGGTCGACATCCAGTCATGCGCATGCGTCTCGCGCTGCTTGGCGGCGAGCAGCGGCAGCACCGCGGCCAGCGAATAGATGGATATGCCCTGGCCCGGCGGCAGATAGAGCATCTCGCCCTTGAGCTCGAAATAGTCGCCCACCTTGGCGCCGCAATAGATCTTGGCGCCTTCCGGGGCGGTGACCTCGACGCGCAGGTCATAAAGCTCGAAACTGTCGTCTGCGACAGCGGCCATGGCAAAAAGCTTCCTGTGGGCTGGTGATGGAGCAGGAGGAATGATAACAGCTGGGACTGTTGTAAAGGAAGGGCTATGCTGGAAGTACGGTCCGTCTCGAAGCGTTTCGGCGGTGCTGAGGTGGTGTCGAATGTGTCGCTGGGGGTCGGACAGGGCGCGATCGCCGGGCTCATCGGGCCCAATGGCGCCGGCAAGACCACGCTCTTCAACCTCATCGCTGGCAGCTTCGCACCTTCGTCCGGCGACATCCTGCTCGAAGGTGCCGCCATCACCCGGGAAGCGGCGCATCGCCGCCTGAAGCGCGGCCTCGGCCGCACCTTCCAGATCCCCAAGCCTTTCGCCGAAATGACGCTCATCGAGAACATGCTGGCGGCGGCGCAAGGCCAGCGCGGCGAGAGTCTCTTCGCCAACTGGCTGACGCCGCGCCGCGTGGCGGCGGAGGAACGCGCCAATGCCGAGAAGGCGATGGCGCATCTCGAATTTCTAGGGCTGGCGCGTCTGGCGCGTGAGCCGGCGCGCGTCCTGTCGGGCGGCCAGCGCAAGCTGCTCGAGCTCGGCCGTGTTCTGATGGCCGATCCACGCATCATCCTGCTCGACGAGCCGGGAGCGGGCGTCAATCCAGCTCTCCTCGACACGATCATCGACCGGGTCATCGAGATCAACCGGCGCGGCATCACCTTCCTCATCATCGAGCACAATATGGACCTGGTAGCCAGGCTCTGCGGCCATGTCTTCGTGCTCGCGGCGGGCCGCATGTTGTTCGAAGGTGCGCCGTCGGAGGTCGTCCGGAATCCGCAGGTCATCGACGCCTATCTGGGCACCGGCAGCACATGACGAAGACGATCCTCGCCATCGACGGTCTTGCC
Organism: Rhizobiales bacterium Y(2018); assembly: GCA_005502925.1. Classification (GTDB taxonomy): domain Bacteria; phylum Pseudomonadota; class Alphaproteobacteria; order Rhizobiales; family Aestuariivirgaceae; genus Taklimakanibacter. The sequence goes on from SCPD01000018.1 coordinate 39,845, forward strand.
GCCGGTTATGAGCCGGGCGCGCCGATCGTGCGCGGCGTGAGCCTCGCCGTCGCCGAAGGTGAGATCGTCACCATTCTCGGACCCAATGGCGCCGGCAAATCGACCTTCATCAAGGCGATTGCCGGCCTGGTACCGAAATTTGCCGGCGGCGTGACGCTCGACGGCCGCGACATCACCAGAAGCCCGGCGCATCTCCTGGCGCGCCAGGGCCTGGGCTTCGTGCCGCAGACCGAGAATGTCTTCACGCTGATGTCGATCACCGACAATCTGCGCCTCGCGGCCGATATCCTGCCTAGGCCTGAGCGCGCCGAAAAGATCGATGCGATGCTGACGCTTTTTCCTGATCTGGCCCGCCAGCATCAACTGGCGGCCGGGCGCCTGTCGGGCGGTCAGCGCCAGATGCTCGCCGTGGCGCGCGCCTTGATCTCGGGTCCCCGCATCCTGATGCTCGATGAAGCGTCCGCCGGGCTTTCGCCGAAACTCGTCGGCCAGGTCTTCGCCAAGCTCGCGGAGATTCGCCATACCGGCATCACTATCGTCATGGTGGAGCAGAATGCCAAGGCGGCGCTGGCGCTCGCCGACCGCGCCATCATCCTGGTCGAAGGACGCACCGCACATGCAGGCAAGTCCGCCGACATCGCTTCCGATCCGGTGATCCGCGAGCTTTATCTGGGCGTCGCCCCGGCCAAGGGGGCGGCATGAATCTGCAATTCATCGCCGACGGCCTCATCATGGGCGCGCTCATAGGCCTCGGCGCCATCGGCGTCACGTTGACCTATTCGATATTGCGCTTCGCCAATTTCGCCCATGGCGAATTCCTCGCCTGGGGCACTTATTTCACTTTGGCGCTGGCCTCGGGCTTCGGCGCCATGTTCGGCGGTTCGGGAACGATCGGCGCCTTGTCCTTCGGCTGGCCGGTGCTTCTGGCGGGCATTCTCGCCGCTTTGCTCACCGGTCTTCTGGCTCTCGTCCTCGATCGCATCCTCTTCGCCAAATTGCGTGAGCGCGGCAATGCCATCGTCATGGTGATGGCAAGCTTCGGCGCTTCGATGGCGCTCAGAAGCCTGCTCGAGTTTTTCTTCACCTCTGAGCCGGCTTATTTCTCGCGCGACATCCAGATTGCTTCACCCTTGGGGCTCGGCATCCGGCTGACGCCCGACCAGGTCTTTCTTTTAGGTCTCACTCTGGTGATCGTCATCGTCATGGAGCGCTTCATGGCGCTGAGCCCGACCGGCCGCGCCATGCGCGCCGTGTCGGAGAATCCGGTGTTGGCGCGCGTCTCGGGCGTCGATGTCGACCATGTCATCCGCGCCACCTGGATGATCGGCGGCGCACTCGCTTGTGCGGCCGGCGTCATGCTGGGCATCACGGTGCAGATCCGGCCCTTCATGGGTTTCGACCTGCTGCTGCCGCTCTTCGCCGCGGCGATATTGGGCGGTATCGGCAGCGTGCCGGGCGCTGTGATCGGCGGGCTGATCGTCGGCGTCGCCGAAGCCTCTGCGGTGCAAATCGTCGGCGCCGATTATCGCGCGGCAATCGCCTTTCTCATCCTGATCGCGGTGCTGCTGGTCAAGCCGTCCGGTCTTTTCGGAGCGCGCACCTGATGCTCGATATCCTCGCTTATGCCGCCTTCTTCCTGGTGACGGCGCTCACTTACGGGATCATCTGTCTCGGCCTCAATGTGCAATGGGGCCAGACCGGCCTTTTCAATGTCGGTGTCGCCGGTTTCGTCGCCATTGGCGCCTATGTGTCGGCGCTGCTCACCACACCGGAGACCGCCGGCCGGTTCGGCGGCTTCGGCCTGCCGGTCTGGTTCGGCTGGATTGCCGCGATGGTCGTCTCGGGCGCCGCCGCGGCGCTCATCGGTGCCATCACCTTGCGCCTGCGCGCCGATTATCTCGCCATCACCACATTCGGCATCGCCATCGCCATCCAGCTCGTCGCGCTCAATGCCGAGACGCTGACCGGCGGGCCCTTCGGCATCGGCTTCATCCCGCGCGCCTTTGGCGGGCTCGAGGACCGGCCGATCATTTTCAATCTCGCCAATCTCGCTATGGTCGGCACCGTGACGGCGCTTCTCTATTATGCGCTGGAGCGTCTGGTGCGCAGCCCCTGGGGCCGCGTGCTGCGCGCTATCCGCGAGGACGAGGCCGCCGCTTTGTCGCTCGGCAAGAACGCCAATCTCTTCCGCATCCAAGCCTTCGCGCTGGGCAGCGCCATCATGGGGCTGGCGGGAGCGGTGCAGGCGCATTTCATCGGCTTCATCGCGCCCGAGAATTACATCTCGACGCTGACCTTCCAGGTCTGGGCCATGCTGATCATCGGCGGCTCGGGCAATAATCGCGGTGCGCTTCTGGGCGCCGTGCTGGTTTGGGGCCTGTGGAGTGTGACCGGCGCCATGCTCGCGGCCTTCGTGCCCGGAGAATATCAGGCGCGCGCCGCCGCCTTGCAGATCGTGCTCATCGGCGTGGCGCTCGCCGCTCTCCTGGTGCTGAGGCCGCGCGGCCTCCTCGGTGAGGAGAAGATGATTTCGCGCTTCCTCAAGGGCTGACGGGATAGTCGGGGAGAGCTTGCCGGTCGTCTGCGTTCTTTGTATGGGGAGGACACGGATCAGCGGGCAAGCGAGGGTTAATGTTACCGAAGATTGTGGCCGTCCTCGGCCTGGCGCTGTTGGCGGCTGTGGGCTTTTCGGCCTCGGGTCGTGCCCAGGCGACGGACGAGATCAGCGCGGCCATCACCGAATATTCCGCGATGTATAATGTGCCTGAGACACTCGTGCACCGGGTGGTCAAGCGCGAGAGCAAGTATAATCCGGGCGCCTATCATCGCGGCAATTGGGGTCTCATGCAGATCAAATACGCGACCGCCCGCACCATGGGCTATCGCGGCCCCGCCAAGGGCCTGCTCGATGCCGACACCAATCTCAGATATGGCGTGAAATATCTGGCCGGCGCTTATCTGGTCGCCGGCGGCAACGAGAAGAAGGCGATGCGCTACTATACGAGCGGCTATTATTACATCGCCAAGCGCAAGGGCCTGCTCGAGGAAACCGGACTGAAGTCGAAGCGCTAGAGCATCGGACCGAAAAGTGCGAAGCGGTTTTCGGAGGATCCGATGCGCAAATCAAAGAGTTAAAGCGCCGGGGTCATACTGTGAGAGCGTCCGGCGCTCTGGAACCTGACTTTCACCGATGCAGGCCGATGACCTCGCTGTTGCGGTCCATATCCAACCGGGTGCGGTATTCGGGGGGCAGGTTTAGATCGCTCAGATCGTGATTGCTCAGCCTCAGCGAGTCGAGCCGGGGGACGGCGCGGCCCGAGGCGGAACCGGTCTGAACCAGCGAAAACAAGCGGGAAAAGCGGGTCGCGAGTGTCATTTTGGGCCTCATGAATTGCTGTAAGCCATCGAACTGATGGTGAATATGAGCCGCATTTCCCTTCATTTCCAACGCGAAATCTGCTATGAGACATCAACTGTATTGATGGCTCCAGAATGGCTGAAACCCCTCCCTTACAGGCCGTGAAGGTCTTTGACGCGGTGGCCCGGCACCTGAATTTCACCAAGGCCGCCAATGAATTGAACATGACCCAGTCGGCGGTCAGCTATCAGGTCAAGCTGCTTGAGGACTTCGTCGGCACCGCCTTGTTCCGGCGCGAGGCGCGGGGGGTCGCTTTAAGCGAGCATGGCCGCACCGTGGCGCCCTTGGTGCGCCAGGCGCTCGGTGATCTGAACCAGGCCTTTCGCTCGGCCAGAGCCGAGACCGCCAATCTCCTGGTGATCTCGACACTCCATACATTCGCGACCAACTGGCTGGCGCCGCGCCTCGGCTCTTTCCAGATGGAGAACCCGGAGATCGCGGTGCGTCTCGATATCTCGCAACATCTGGTCAATTTCCACGATGACGGTGTCGATATCGCCATCCGCACCGGCAAGGGGGACTGGCCCGGCCTCGAGAGCCATTGCATCGGCGGCGGCAATTTCACCGTCGTCTGCCATCCGGCCTATTATGAGCGCATCGGCAGACCGAAAACCCCCGCTGATCTCGCCGACTGCATCTTCATCGGGCCGACCGACGATTGGTGGCCGGTCTGGTTCACCGCCGCCGGCATCGAGCCGCCGGCCGCTTTCAAGCGGCCCGGCATCGATGTCGAGACGCAGCAGATGGCGGCGGTCCTGGCGAGCGCCGGCCATGGCCTGGCGCTGGTGCATCTGAGCTTCGTCGCCGAGGAGTTCAAGGCCGGCAAGCTGATCCAGCCTTTCGACGTGATGGCGAAATCGGGAACGAATTTTTATCTGGTCTTTCCCGAGGGAAAACGGCTGCCCACCAAGACGCAGCTGTTCCGCGACTGGATACTCAAGGAAGTTGGGCAGAAGCTGTGAGGCCTATTCGCCCGGGACGAGCTTCTTGTCCTGGGGCGCCGCCTCGCTGGCGCCGAGTGCCTCGGCGGTCGGCAGGTTCTGCAGCTTCGACCAGGCAATGAGCCGCTCGGCCACCGCCTGTTTGAGCTTCGGGTCGTAGCGCATGAGATTGAAGCTCTCGGCGAACCACAGCCCGTCATTGGCCATGCGGATGATGGTGGCGAAGACCGGGTCGAGCCCATCGGCCTCGATCGCCGCCTGATGGCGCTGGCCCTGCTGGCGCACCGGCTCGACGCGGTCGGGGAAGTTCGTCAAGGCTGCGGTGATGGCGCCATTGACCTTGTCGAAGGTTTTCCCGGTGATCGCCTCGCCATTGAAGGTGGCGGTCACATAGGCGCGCACCTTGCGCCCCAGTGTTTCCTTGTCCTCATGGATGGCATCGGCCCAGGCGGTGTCGAAGCGGGCGACGAAACGTTCGATCATCGCGGAGGTCAGGGCCTCCTTGCAGTCGAAATGATAGAGCGTCGTGCCTTTGCTGACGCCTGCCTCGGCGGCGAGCGCATCGAAGGTGAGTGAATTCACGCCATCCCGATCGACGATAATCTCGGCCGCATCGAGAATGAGATCGCGAGTATTCCGCTTGGTCTTGCCTTTCCCCATTTTTTTATTGTACTGTCCGGTCAGTTCAAAATCAAGAGCCAACATTCGAACGGGAGACCCATGGCCTATACATCCTCGCCGCGTCCCACTTTCAGCGGCGCCACCCACATTCCCTATGCGGGGGTGACGCGCTTTCTCTGGGGCGATGAGCAGGCTGGTTTCGTCGATGACTGGATCTATGCCTCGACCGACAAGATCCATCAGCTCGTCTTTGGTCTGCCGCCACGCGGCGCCTTCCGTCATTCGAAGGACCGTCCCACCGTTTTCGGTGCCGACGAGGTTCTTTATGTGCTGGAAGGCACTCTGGGTTCAGCCAATCCCGAGACCGGTGAGGTCCATGTGGCGAAAACGGGCGAGGCGATCTTCTTCCGCAAGAACACCTGGCATCATGGCTTCAGCCTCTCGGACGAGCCTTTGCGGGTGCTCGAATATTTTGCCCCGCCGCCCTCGACCGGCACGTCGGGTCCCTATGCCCGCACCAGGCCTTATGTCGAGCAGTCGAAATACCAGCAGAGCGAATTCATCGGCCGCTGGCCGATGGCGGCCGATGAGCGGCGCCAGTCGGGCACCATGCGCGTGATGCGCGATGCCGATCTCCTGTGGGAGCTTGACGGCAAGGACCAGGGCATGCTGACCGGTCTCTATGCCGCGACCGAGCATCTGACCGCCGGCCGCAGCAGCGTCGCGCCGGGCCGCGCCTCTTCGCTGCAGGCCCACGGCGGTGACGAATGTCTCTATCTGCTTTCCGGCACGCTCAATGTGCTGGTGCCTGAGCAGGACGGCCAGACCTGGTTCGAGATCCATCCCAAAGATGGGTTCTTCGTTCCGGCGGGTGTGAAGCATCAATACTGGAATATGGGCAAGGAACCGGCCGAATTCGTCTTCGGTGTCGCTCCGCACTATCAGGTAGAACCATGACACGCGCGATCGGCATCGACATCGGCGGCAGCAAGACGGCGATCGGTCTCATCGATCTCACCACAGGAGAGGTGCTCGCCGAGGAGATCCTCGATACGCCTGTACTCGCCGAAACGGGCTCCGCCTATCTGGCGCAGCTGAAAGATAATGTTGCGAAACTGCGCGCCGATGTGGGAGTCGTGAAGATCGGCATCGGCATATGCGAGCTCGTGGACAATGAGGGTCGGATCGTCAGCGCTCATCGCGTGCAGGTATGCGAGAAGGAGCTGCGCCAGGCCTTCAGCGACTTCGAAACGATCGTGATCGAATCCGATGTTCATGCCGCCGCTCTGGCCGAGGCCCGCTTCGGCGCCGGCCGGGATGCGGCGCAGTGGGTCTATGTCAACGCCGGCACCGGCATATCGAGCGTTCTGATGAAGGGCGAGGATTGCTACAATGGCGCCCATGGCTGGGCCATCTGTCTCGGCATGAGCCCGGTCGACCTGGCCAATGGCCATGAGGGCACCGATGTCATCGAGGACAGCGCTGGCGGCGCCGGGCTTCTGCGCCGGGCGCGCGAATCGGGACTCGCGGTCGAATCCGCCCGTGACCTGCTGAGTGCCGCCGAGAGAGGTGAGCCGGGCGCCGTAAGTCTTCTCCACCGCGGTGGCCATATTCTCGGCAATGCCATAGCGCTTCTGGTGAATATGCTCGATCCGCAGCGTGTGGTCGTCGGCGGCGGGCTGGCGAGTCTCGACGGGCCTTATTGGCGCGCCCTTGGCGAGGCGGCGCGTCTCGGCATCTGGCACCAGCCGGCCAAGGACGTGCAGATCCACCAGTCATTTCTCAAGGGCAGGGCCGGCATGATCGGCGCGGCGCTGGCCAATGGCCGCTTGTAGGGTTATAGGCGAGCCACCTCAATCTGAGAGAGTGGCAAGACGATGAAGGCGCGCGTTCAATGGCTGGAAGGCCGGACTTTCGTAGGTGAATCGGGCAGCGGCCATGCCGTGGTGATGGATGGCGCGCCGGAAGCCGGCGGCCGCAATCTCGGCATCCGCCCGATGGAGATGCTGCTCGTCGGCCTTGCCGGCTGCACCGCTTTCGATGTCGTGCATATTCTGGAGAAGGGCCGCGAGGCCGTGACGAGCTGTGATGTCGAGGCGACCGCCGAGCGCGCGCCGACGGATCCTAAGATCTTCACCGCCATTCATCTCACCTACAAGCTGAAGGGCCGCAACCTGAAGGAAGCGGCGGTGAAGCGCGCCATCGATCTGTCGGCCGAGAAATATTGCTCGGCCTCGATCATGCTCGCCAAGACGGCGACCATCACCCACTCCTGGACGGTGGAAGAAGAGGCCTGAACCTCTTCACCCCATATAGACGCCGCCGGTGACGTTGATGCCTTGCCCGGTCATGAAGCGGGCGGCATCCGAGCACAGGAAGGTCGCGAGGCCCGCGATGTCCTCCGGCGTTTCGAGCCGGCCAAGCGGTGTTTGCCCCACATATTCCTTGATCACCTGCTCCGGTGTGATGCCGCGCAATTGTGCCTCCCAGGCGACTTCGCGATCCTGCATCGAGGTCTTGACGAAGCCCGGGCATACGGCATTGACGCGGATGCCTTGCGGGGCGACTTCGCGGGCAAGCGACTGTGTCCAGCCCAGCACCGCGAATTTGCTTGCCGAATAATGCGCGAGCAAAGGCGCGCCGACCTTGGCCGCGAGCGAGGCGGTGTTGACGATCACGCCCTTGCGCTCGGTCTTGAGGAAATAACGAACGGCCGCCTGGTTGGTCAGGAAGACGCCTTTGATGTTCACCGCGAAATTGAAATCCCATTCCTCGTCGGTGATATCGATGGCGCGGTTCATCGTCGACACCCCGGCATTGGCGATCAGGATGTCGTAGTTGCCGACCGTCTTTTCGATGAGCGCGAAGCTTCTCTCCACCTCGGCGCGCTTACTGACATCGAGGCCGAAGGCGAGGGCATCGGGGCCGAGCTCCGCTGCCGCTTTCTTGGCCGCCTCCAGATTGAGGTCGGCCAGCACGATCCGCACCCCATGCGCCGCGAGCGAGCCGGCGATCGCCCGGCCGATGCCGGTGGCGCCGCCGGTGACGATGGCGGTCTTGCCTTTGAGGTCGGATGCGAGAAGGGTGGTTGGATTTGGCATCTCAGTCTTAATTCCCCACAATTTGTTCGGAAATACACATAGCGTGACAGAATTATGGTGTAAACTATGTTCGAATATGTTTGATATCTCTCTCATTTGTGTTATCTCACACGTGAACTCACGCAAACCGGGGGATTCGGATGGTATCGCCATCGGAAACGCCTGACTCCAACGTCACAGAAGCGCGTAGCGAGACCGGCCGGCGTCTGCCGGTCGAATTGCGCCAGGCCCATATCATCGAGCAGCTGCGCAAGACCGGCTTCGTCTCCGTCGCCGAGGTTGCAGCGGCGCTCGCTGTTTCGGAAATGACCATCCGCCGCGATCTCATCGATCTCGAGACCGAGGGCCGGCTGGTGCGCACCCATGGCGGCGCCATCGCGCCCGAAGGCACGGCCGCACTCGCCTTCGACCGCGAAGAGCCTGCATTCGAGCAGCGCCTGCGCCAGAACAACGCCGCCAAGGAAGCGATGGCCACGGTTGCGGTGAGTCTTCTCGGCACCCGCCAGTCGGTGGCGATCGATGTTGGCTCGAGCGCTTTCGTGCTGGCGGCGCGCCTGCGCTCGCTACCTTCTATCAAGATCTTCACCAATTCGCTGCGCGTCGCGAGCTTGCTCGGGCGTGAAAGGCGCGATGTCTATTTGCCGGGCGGCGAGGTGCGCGGCGACGAGATGTCGATGTGCGGTCCGACCGCCGTCGCCCAGTTCGAGCAGCTCTGGTTCGACATCGCCTTCATCGGCGCCGCCGGGCTCACCGAAGCCGGCTTCTTCGACTATTCGCTGGAGGACAGCGAGCTGAAGCGCGTCTATTTGCGCCGGTCCAGCCGCAAGGTGCTGCTCTGCGATTCAGCCAAGTTCAATCGCCTGTCGCTCGTCCAGGTCGCCGGCCTCGACAGCATCGACATGCTGATCACCGATGCCGCGCCCTCGGGCGAGCTTGCCGAGGCGCTTGCCAAGGCCAATGTCGAGATCCGTCTCGCCAATCCCGCCACCATCACATCTTGAACGATCACTACACGACCAGGAGACAGACTATCATGCCGTTCGAATTCTTTGGCGCCAAGAAGAAGCCCGTTATCGCCATGGCCCATATCGGCGCCTTGCCGGGCGCGCCGCTCTATGATGCGGCAGGTGGCGTCGAGAAGCTCATCGCCGATGTGCTGAAGGATGTGGAGAAGCTGCAGGCGGGTGGCGTCGACGCCATCATGTTCGGCAACGAGAATGATCGTCCTTATGTTTTCGCCGCACCGCATGAAGGCATCGCCGCCATGACGGCGGTCGTCCAGGCGGTGAAGCCGGCGCTGAAAGTGCCCTTCGGTGTGAATTATCTGTGGGATCCCAAGGCCAGCGTCGCGATCGGCGCCGTCACCGGTGCGGCTTTCGTGCGTGAGATCTTCACCGGCGTCTTCGCCTCCGATATGGGCATCTGGGAGCCCGATTGCGCCGGCGCCGCGCGCTTGCGCAAGAATCTCGGCCGCTCGGACATGAAGCTTTTGTTCAACATCAACGCCGAATTCGCCCATTCGCTCGACCAGCGTTCGATCGAGCTGCGCGCCAAGAGTGCGGTCTTCTCTTCGCTCGCCGACGCCATTCTGGTCTCGGGTCCCTTGACCGGCGAGCCCGCGGTGCAGTCCGATCTGCGCAAGGTGAAGGACACGCTGAAGAATGTGCCGGTCTTCGCCAATACCGGCGTCAATATCGACAATGTCACCGACGTGCTGTCGGTCGCCGACGGTGTCATCATCGGCACCCACTTCAAGGTCGATGGTAACACCTGGAACGCCGTCGACGCTGCCCGCGTCAAGCGCTTCATGGACAAGGTCGTGACCCTGCGTTAACGGATCACGCCCCCATGTCTTACGTCATCGGCCTCGATATCGGCACGACCTCGACGATCGGCATCCTGATCGGGTTGCCGGACCGCATCGTCCATATCGCCTCGCGGCCGGTGACGCTGACCGCGCCGCATCCGGCCTGGGCCGAGGAAAATCCGGAGCAATGGTGGGCGAATGTCTGCGAGATCACCCGCGAATTGCTGGAGGTCGGTGGACTTGAGCCCCGGGACATCAAAGCGATCGGCACCGCCGGCATGCTGCCGGCGGTCGTCCTGCTCGATGACGAGGGCCGCCTGCTGCGTCCCAGCATCCAGCAGAGCGATGCGCGCTGCGCCGCCGAAGTGGCCGAGTTGCGCCAGCAAGTCGACGAAGTGGCCTTTACCCGCAAGACCGGCAATGGCGTCAATCAGCAGCTCGTCATCGCCAAGCTCCTGTGGATCAAGAAGCACGAGCCCGAGATCTTCGCCCGTATCGGCACGGTCTTCGGCTCCTATGACTATATCAACTGGCGGCTGACCGGCGAGCGCGCGGTCGAGCAGAACTGGGCGCTGGAAGGCGGCTTCGTCAATCTCAGCACCCATGAGATCGACGACGATCTCGTGAAGCTGGCCGGCATTCCGCGCCAAGCGCTGCCGCGCAAGACGCTCTCGCATGAGCGGCTGGGAACCCTCACAGCCAAGGCGGCGAAGGAGACCGGTCTCCTCGAAGGAACGCCGGTCACTGCCGGCGCCGCCGATCATATCGCTTCCGCGCTCGCCGCCGGTATCGCCAAGTCCGGCGACGTGTTGCTCAAATTCGGCGGCTCGGTCGATGTGCTGATCGCCACCGACCGCGTCGCGCCCGACCCGCGCATGTATCTCGACTATCATCTGGTGCCCGGCCTCTATGTGCCCAATGGCTGCATGGCGACAGGCGGCTCGGGCCTCAACTGGTTCGTCGCCAATTTCGCCGGCGGCGAACGCGACAAGGCGGAACGTGCCGGCCTCACTCTGCATCAATGGCTCGACCGCCAGGCGGAGACGGTGCCGCCGGGCGCCCAGGGCGTGCAGATCCTGCCCTATTTCCTCGGCGAAAAGACGCCTGTCCATGACGCCGATGTCCGCGGCGCCGTGGTGGGCCTGAGCCTCGCCCATGAGCCGAAACATCTCTGGCGCGCATTGCTCGAGGCCTATGCCTATGGCATCGCGCATCATATCGAGGTGTTGAACGACATGGGCCATGCCACCGAGACCTATCTCGCCTCGGATGGCGGCTCGAAGAGCACCGTATGGATGCAGATCGTCGCCGATGTGCTGCAGAAGCCGGTGCAACGCCTCGCCGGCCATCCGGGTTCCTGCCTCGGCGCCGCCTACACCGCGGCGATGGGCATGGGACTCGCTACCGACTGGTCGGCCATTTCGCGTTTCGTGAGCCACGCCGACCGGCTTGAGCCCGATCCCGCCAAGGCCGGCGCCTATGCGCAAGGCTACGCCTCTTACCGCAAGCTTTATCCGCCGATCGCGGCGCTCGATATCAAGGAGACCTGATGACTATTCGCGCTGTAGCCTGGGATGTGGACGGTACGCTGGTGGACAGCGAGCCTTTGCATCACGATGCCTTGCTGGCCGCCTGCGCCAACTGGAATGTCGATATTTCCGATATTCATGGAGATCATTTCCGCGGTGTTCATATGGGCGATGTGTGGACGGCGATCCAGCCGCGCATGCCGGCCACGGCCAGCGAGGTAGAGTGGAACCGTGCCAATGACGATTATTATGTGCGCCATCGCAAGGTCCTGAAGCCGATGCCGCTGGCGCTCGAGACGGTCAAGGCGCTCGACGAGGCGGGCATCACCCAGATCTGCGTGTCGAATGCCGGGCGGGTGATCCTCGATGCCAATATCGATGCGCTGGGCCTCGCCGATGTAATGCAGTTCACGTTGAGCCTCGATGATGTGGCGAAGGGCAAACCCGATCCCGAGCCCTATATGGCGGGCGCGGCGCGTCTCAAGCTGAGGCCCGACCAGGTGGCGGCGGTCGAGGACAGCGCCACCGGTCGCCGCGCCGCGCGCGCCGCCGGCCTTGTGGTGATCGCCTATGATCTGGGATGCGCCAAGCTTCCCGATGCGGACTATGTGACAAACGATCTGTCGCGGATATTATCCGTGCTCGCGGCCCACCGGCCGGAGAAGAAGCGCGGAGCAGTCGGGGTCTGACCATGGTGTACAAGATCGATGCGGAACGTGACCGGCAATTCATTGAAGAGTTCCGTTCGCAACCGATCGGTCACCACAGTCCGGGCCTGCAGCGCGTCCTCAATATCCTTCGTCACGACCCGACCGGCTATCAGGTCATCCTGATCTGCAAGGTCCCTTTCGCCGAATGGGTGCTCGGCACCATGCCGCCGAGCCGCCTCGACGGGCCCATCGCCATCGAGGAGGACCGGATCTTCACCAGCCGCGAAGAGGCGGAATGGGAAGTCTTCCGCCGCCGCTGGCGCCAGCATACCGGCGAGGACATCAACTTGCCCTATCGCGATTGACGGGGAAACGGGAACATCATGCTCAAGATCGTCGGCTATCCGGACCGTTACAGTGTGGCGCCAGGCGAGAAGATCGCCTTCAAGGTCTCGCTCGAGGAAGGCACACATTTCGAGGCGCGCCTTGTCCGCGTCATCCATGGCGACTGCAATCCGGAAGGTCCCGGGCTCAAATTCAAGCATATTCCATCGGGCGCTGACGGCCGTTACCCCGGCAAGCCGCAGCGCATCGATGCCGGCTCCTACATGGTGGCCGAGAACTTCCCGGCCCTCGCTTCGGAGCCTTTCACCTTCTTCGCGATGATCTGGCCGACCTTGTTGCGGCGCCGCGAGCAGACATTGCTCGCTCAGTGGGATGCGAAGAGCTCAAGCGGATTCCGAATCGAGGTGCTCGATGGCGGCGAGCTCGCCGTCACTTTCGGCGATGGTTCCGGCAAGCTTGCGATCCTCAAGAGCGGCCGCAAGATGCTGGAGCGGCAATGGTATGCGGTCGCCGTGTCGGTCGATCCGAAATCCGGTGCCGTGACGCTCGGCCAGCGCCCGATCCAGCCTTATGCGCAGATCGACGACCGCGCGCAGGCGAGTGGCAAGCTGACGCTTTCGCCCAAAGCAGTCGAAGTGCCCTTAATGCTGGCCGGTTGTCCGGAGTCTGACGGCACCATCGGCCGCCATTTCGACGGGAAGATCGATGGCCCGCTCCTGCTTGCGGGACTTCATCCGGCTGGGCGGCATGATGAATATTTGCGCCCCGTTGTCGATCCGTCTCTGCTCGCTTCCATCATCGCACGCTGGGATTTTGCCCGCGAGATCCGCACCACGCGCGTGATCGATATCGGTCCTTCCGGTCGTCACGGCCGCATCGTGCACCTGCCGGCGCGCGGCATGAAGGGCTGGAACTGGACGGGTGAAGAGCATAGCTGGCTGCGCAAGCCTGAGCAGTATGGCGCCATCCACTTCCACAGCGACGACATCTATGATGCGGCCTGGGAGACCTCGGTCGAGTTCACCATTCCTGAGGACATCAAGAGCGGGCCCTACGCGTTGCATGTATGGTCGGGCGAAACCGACCGCGACGCGACGCGTGAACAATATCTTGCTTTCTTCGTCCGCCCGCCGCGCGACCGCAAGGCACGCCGCAATCGCCCCAAGGTCCTGGTGCTGGCCTCGACCGCGTCCTACATCGCTTACGCCAATCATGGCGAGCATATCACCGCGCGCGGCGCCGAGCGGCAGATGGCGCGGCTTCTGCAATTCGGCCATACCGATCTCTACATGTATGACCATCCCGAACTCGGCGGCTCACTCTATGACTGCCATGCCGATGGATCGGGCGTGTGTTATTCGAGCCGTCTCAGGCCCAATCTCAACTATTCGCCGCAATATCATTCCTGGCTCGGCGGCCACGGCTCCGGCCTCTATCAATACAATGCCGACACACATCTCTATGACTGGCTCGATCATCATGGCGTCGACTATGACGTCATCACCGACGAGGACTTGCATGAGGATGGTTATGAGTTGCTGCGCGATTATCGCGTACTGGTGACCGGCACCCATCCCGAATATCACTCGACGCCGATGTGGGATGCTGTGAAGGCCTGGGTCGATCGCGGCGGCAGGCTCATGTATATGGGCGGCAATGGCTGGTACTGGCGCATCGCCTACCATGACGAACTGCCGGGCGTCATCGAAGTGCGCCGCGCCGAGGACGGCATCCGCACCTGGGTGGCCGAGCCTGGCGAATATTATCATTCCTTCACCGGCGAATATGGTGGCCTGTGGCGCCGCGTCGGCCGCGCCCCCAATGTCATATGCGGCGTCGGCTTCATCGCGCAGGGCTTCGACATCTCGTCCTACTACCGCCGCGCGCCCGATGCCGACAATCCGCGCGCCGCTTTCATCTTCGAGGGCGTGCCGGACGAGATCATCGGCAATTTCGGTTTGATCGGCGGCGCTGCCGCCGGCATCGAGCTCGATTGCATCACCACCAATCTGGGCTCGCCGCCCAACATGCTGAGGCTCGCCTCATCGGAAAACCACAATTCGATGATGATGCTGGTGAATGAGGAATTCACCGTCGTGCCGCCCAATCTCGGCGGCGATCAGAATGAACGCGTGCGCGCCGATCTCGCTTTCGGTGAGACGCCTTCGGGCGGCGCTTTCTTCGCAACCTCGTCCATCGCCTGGTGCGGCTCGCTGTCGCACAATGGCTATGACAACAACGTCTCGAAGATCACCTGGAACGTCCTCAAGCGCTTCGCGGAGCCGGAGCCCTTCACCTCGGCTTTTTGACCGATGAACGAGATCGGCAGGTCCGAGCTCGTTCGGCAGCTGCAGGAGCTGGGCGTCGAAGCGGGCGATATTCTCCTTGTCCACACCGCCTTTCGCGCCGTGCGTCCGGTCGAGGGCGGTCCCCTCGGCCTGATCGCAGCCTTGCGTGAGGCATTGGGGCCTGACGGCACGCTGGTCATGCCGTCCTGGTCGGGCAATGACGATGAGCCATTCGACAAGGAGTCATCGCCCGTAACACCCGATCTCGGCGTCACTGCCGATATGTTCTGGCGCCTGCCGGGTGTCCGCCGCAGCGACCATGTCCACGCCTTCGCTGCGGTGGGACCCGCCGCGCAAGCGATCGTCGCCGATCCCTTGCCGCTGCCGCCCCATATTCCGGCAAGTCCGGTCGGCCGCGTCCATGATCGGGGCGGCAAGATACTGCTCTTGGGCACCGATCATTCGTCCAACACGACCTTGCATCTGGCCGAGCTTCTGGCCGATGTACCCTATCGCACGACCAGCACCTCGACGATCCTCGAGCATGGCGTTCCGCGGCGTATCGACTATGGCGAGAACAATCATTGCTGCCTCCGCTTCGCGCTCGCCGATGACTGGCTGCGCGACGCAGGCCTGCAGCGTGAAGGCCGCGTCGGTCATGCCGGAGCGCGTCTGATGCGCTCGCGTGACCTGGTGCGGCTTGCTCTTGAGCACCTGGCGAAGGATCGTCTGCTGTTCCTGCATCGGCCGGAAGACGCTTGCGAGGAATGCGACGAAGCCCACGCGTCTATCCCGGCCGGCTGAGCAGCGCGAAGGGACGGCCCGAATTCCGGGCGATCTCGACCGGCATGTCGACGCCATAGACATCGAGGATCGCCGAACGGTCGAGCACGTCCTGAGGCGCGCCCTGGCGCAGGATGTGGCCTTCCGTCATCATCACCAGCCGGTCGGCGTAAAGCGCCGCCAGATTGATGTCATGCAGGATCATCAAGGCGCCGCCGCCGCCTATCACGTGGCGGCGCACCGCTTCGAGGGTCTGCAACTGATGGCGGATATCGAGATTGGACACCGGCTCGTCGAGGAGCAGGAAGGCCGAGCCATCGGGCTTGCCGGCCCAGGCCTGGCATAGAACGCGCGCCAGATGCACGCGCTGCTGCTCACCGCCGGACAGCTGTTGAAGCAGCCGCCCTTCGAAGCCGTCGAGGCCGACGGCCTTGAGGGCGCGCGGCAGCAGGCGTTGAACTTCGGCCCTGCTCAAGGAGCCGCGCCCGGCCTCGAGGCCAAGGCGCACGATCTCGAAGACGGTGAAAGGGAAATTGAGCCCCATCGATTGCGACAGCACCGCCCTTTCGCGCGCCAGCTCATCGAGCGGAATGCGCGCGAGCGGGCGGCCGTCGAAGCTGACGCTGCCTTGTTCGGGCTGAAGATCGCCGGTCAGCACCTTGAGAAGGGTGGATTTGCCGGCGCCGTTCGGGCCTAAGATGATGACGAGCTCGCCGCGCGCCAGCGTCAGCGACACATCGCTGAGAACGGGACGTGCGCCATAGCGGAGCGATATGTGGTCGGCGGTGAACATCAGAGATCGACGAGGCTGCGGTTGCGCAGCAATATCCACAGGAAGAACGGGGCGCCCAGCATGGCGGTGACGATGCCGATCGGCAGTTCCGCCGGCGAGACGATGGTGCGGCTCACCATGTCGGCGCCGACCAGCAGCACGGCGCCGAGCAGCAGTGAGGCCGGCAGCAGGAAGCGGTGATCCGGCCCGATGAAGAGCCGCAACAGATGCGGCACCACGATGCCGACAAAGCCGATCGTGCCGCTCACCGCGACAGCAGTTCCCGTCAGCAGCGCCACCGCGACGATCGACGTGCGCTTGAGGATCTGCACCGGGATGCCGAGATGGCGGGCTTCCGATTCGCCCAGCGCCAGCGCGTTGAAGCCGCCGGAGAAGGCGAAGCCGAGCAGCAGGCCGATGATGATGAAGGGAGTCGTGACGATGATCTTGGGCCAGCTGGCGCCGCCGAGGCTGCCGAGGCTCCAGAAGGTGAGCTCGCGCAATTGCTGATCGTTGCTCATGAAGATGAGGATGCCGGTCCCCGCCATCATCAACGCCGCGATGGCGATGCCGCCGAGCAGCATGGTGGCGATCGAGGTGCGGCCGCGCCGCGTCGCGATGAGATAGAGGCAGATGGTGGCGACGAGGCCGCCGAAAAAGGCGCCGACCGGTAGGAGATAGAGCATCGCCGCGGCGCCGAACAAGGCTTCGCCGAGAACGATGGCGGTGATCGCGGCGAAGCTCGCCCCGGCCGAGACGCCGATGATGCCCGGATCGGCGAGCGGGTTGCGGAACAGGCCCTGCAGCAAGGCGCCGGAGAAGGCGAGCGCGCCACCGACGAGGACCGCGAGCAGGGTGCGCGGCAGCCGCACGCTCCACACGATCGCCTGGTCGCGTAATTCGACGGCCTCGGGTGTGAAGATGGCCTTGACCACGGTTCCCGCTGTCAGCGGCACGGGCCCGGTCATGATCGAGGCGATGCAGGTGAGAGTGAGCAGGACGCCTAAGCCGATCAGCGCCAGCTTGGCTCTGTGACTGCGGTCCCCGGCGATCCCGACCGTCTCCTTGATGGACGTGTCGAGCACGGTCACAAGGCGATGCCTGGATGCAGCGCCTTGGCGAGCTCGCGCGCAGCGGAAGGCGTGCGCGGACCGAATCCTAAGAGATAGGAGCCGTCCATGCGGATGAGCTTGCGGGTCTTGGCCGCCGGTATCTTCGAGAAGGGTTCCTGCGCGAAGAGGTCGTCGGCGCCGATATCGCCCTCGCGCTCCATCATCACGACCGCTTCCGGCTGCGCCGCGATGATCGCTTCGGCGCTCGCCGGCTTGAAGCCGTCGAACTCGGCCACCGCATTGGCGCCGCCGGCCAGCGTGATGATCTCGTTTGCCGAGGATTTGTTGCCCGCCGCCATGATACGTCCGCCGATGAGGCTCAGCACAAAGAGAGTGCGGGGCCGCGGCGCCTGGGCCAGCGCCTTCTCGAGAGTATCGAGTTCGGTTTCGATCGATTTGGTGAGGGCGATGCCCTTTTCCTTCACATCGAGGATCTCGGCGATGAGCGCGATCTTGCGGCCGATGCCTTGCGCGGTCGGGCTGTAGTCGACGAGGGCGATAGGTACGCCGCTCTGTTTGAGCGCCGCGATGACCTCTGGCGGTCCCGAGCCGGCGCTGGCCAGAATGAGATCGGGCGATTGGGCGAGCACGCCCTCGGTCGACAGCGCCCGCATATAGCCGACCTTGGGCAGCGCCATCACCGCCGGCGGGAAGGTGCTGGTCGTGTCGGTGGCGATGACGCGATTGCCGGCGCCCAGCTCATGGATGATCTCGGTGACGTCGCCGCCGATCGACAGGATGCGGTCGAGCTTGCCGAGCTTCACCTCATCACCGGCCGCGTCCTTGACGGTGCGGGCGAGAAGCGGGGACGCGGATGTCATGGTGAGAACAGCAGCGGCGCCGGCGGTGAGAAGCCGGCGACGGGAAACGGTCGGCATGTGGGGCAGCCTTATTTGTTGAGCAGGAGCCCGCCGGAGCGGGTGATTCTCAGGCGATACATCTCGCCCTGATGCTCGATGCGGATCTCGGTCTTGTCGCGGAACAGATCGCGCGAGGAATAGGTGGCGGCGCCGTTCGCCGTCTCGCCTTCATAGGCGGCCGGAGCCTTCTGGGGGGCCGGGTCAATATGGGGGGTCGGGTTGATCATAGCGCGCCACTCCGCTGGGTTTTGCGGAACGTGGCGATCAGCTAGTTCCGGGAAAGAAGAATAGTTGACTAATTAGGTCGGATATTGCTAATCGTCAAGCATCATCTGGGGTTAGCGATCAAAGTTCGGTATAGTCCAGATGCGCCAGCCCGCGAGCGAGCCCCATAAGTACCGGTAAGCCAGCCAGCCAGAGCAAATGACGGAACGGAACGAACGGGTCCTCGTGATCCGCGCTTTCTGCTGTGTATTTCGAGGCTGGCGCTGAAGCGCCGCCGCAGATCTTGAGGGAAGATGCCTATGACATTCATTGCCATGAACCGTTTCAAAGTGCCGAAGGACGCCGGCGCCGAATTCGAGCAAGTCTGGCTCAAGCGCGACAGCTATCTCAACGAGATGACGGGCTTCGTCGAATTCCACCTGCTGCGTGGGCCGGAGCAGGAGGATCATATTCTTTATTCCTCGCACACCGTGTGGCGGACCAAGGCTGACTTCGAGGCCTGGACCAATTCGGAAGGCTTCCGCAAGGCGCATGCCCGCGCCGGCGACAATTCCAGCAAGAAGCTGTTCCTCGGTCATCCGCAATTCGAAGGTTTCGAAGCGGTGCAGACGCTCACCGCCACGGCCACCGGAGCGGCGGCATGAATGTCGCGGTGAAACCGGCCTCGGTCGCCGAAGCCCTCAAGGCCAAGCCCGACGGTGTGCTCGAAATGATCGCGGCGCAATGCGGCGTGCCGCTGCGCCATGTCTTCGATGAGTTGCCGCACGGCGCTGCTCTTCATGTGGCGGGCAGCCGCTTCGAGGAAATCTGGCAGGAGCTCACCAAATGGGGTGACGTCCTTTTCATCGTGCACACCTCCGATATCGTGCTCGAATGCAAAGGCCTACTGCCGCCCGGTACGGCTGCGCAAGGCTATTTCAACATTCATGGCGACAGCCCGATCGGCGGTCACATCAAGGCCGACCGTTGTGCCGCGATCTACTTCATCGACCGGCTGTTCCACGGCCGGCGCTCCTGCTCGGTGCAGTTCATCAACGGTGACGGTGAGGCGATGTTCAAGGTTTTCGTCCGCCGCGACGAAAAGCGCGAGCTCATCGCCGACCAGCTGGCGCTGTTCGAAGGGCTCAGAGCGAAGGTCGTCGGGTAGAGTGAGCTCTTTCCTGCTTTCCCCCTCTCCCGTCCGCAGGATGGGAGAGGGGGCCCGATAGGGCGGGTGAGGGCTCTTTCGACTGCGCAGACAGCTCAAGAAAAGAGCCCTCATCCGGCCTTCGGCCACCTTCTCCCATTGCTTCGCAACGGGCGAAGGGAAAGTTGGGGCGAGGGTGTAAGGCTACCCGATCTTCCCGCCGAGCTCGTCCTCGATATGGATGCGGATGATCTCGTCGAAGGTCGATTCCGCCTTGAAGCCCAGAGCGGCGGCGCGTTTCGTATCGAAATCGCGCGGCCAGCCGGACACGATCTTCATGATCACCGGATCGGGCTCGCGCCGGATGAGGCGGACTGCCTTTTCGCCGGCGATGCGGCGCAGGGCCTCGATCTGCTCGCCGACCGTCGCCGAAAGCCCCGGCATGCTGAGATTGCGCCGGGCACCCAGCGGTGTCAGGTCCATCGTCATGGCGTGGCGCAGGAACGCGACCGCGGCGCGCGGGCTCGCATGCCAGTGCCGCACGTCTTCGCCGACCGGCAGGATGGCTTCCTGGCCCGCCAGCGGCTCGCGCAGGATATTGGAGAAAAAGCCCGACGCCGCTTTGTTGGGCTTGCCCGGCCGGACGCATACGGTCGGCAGCCTGATTCCGATACCATCGAAGAAGCCGCGCCTGGAATAGTCGGCGAGCAATAATTCGCCGATCGCCTTCTGCGTGCCGTAGGAGGTAAGCGGCGTGGTGAAATAGTCATCGCCGATCTTGTCGGGGAAGGGCGCGCCGAAGACAGCGATCGAGGAGGTGAAGACGAGCCGGGGTTTATAGGGCGACTTCAACCCCTCTTGACGGATCGCCTCGTAGAGCGCCCGGGTGGCGTCGAGATTGATGCGGTAGCCGCGGTCGAAATCGGCCTCCGCCTCGCCCGAGACGATGGCTGCCAGATGCACGATCACGTCGGGCCGCGCGGCGACGATCTTTTCCGCGACACCTGCAACCGCCAGGTCGGCGGCCTCGGCCGCGACCTTGCCTTTGAAGCCCTTGGGCGCTTCCGGTGTGACGACGTCGACCAGGGTGAGCTGATCGGCAGCGCCTTCTTCGACGAGTTTGTTGGTGAGTTTGCGGCCGACCATGCCGGCGGCGCCGATGATGAGAATATGCATTGCTCTATAGGGCCACAGTCTGCGTTTTCGCTCAAGTCAATAAGTGGCGGTGAAGCCGCCATCGACGACCAGCACCGTGCCGGTGACATAAAGGCTGTCGTCGCTGGCGAGGAAGAGGATCGGTCCCGCGACATCCTCCACCTTGCCGGCACGCCGGAGCGGCATGCGGCCATATTTGAAATAGATGTCCTGGAACCAGTCGGTCTTGTGCTCATGCGGCGTGTCGAGCTTCTGCTCGGCCATGCGCGTGTCGATATAGCCGGGCGCCACCGCATTGGCCCTGATCCCGAAGGGCCCGAAATCCACCGCCATGCAGCGGGTGAGATTGACGAGCCCGCCTTTTGCCGTCGCATAGGCCATAGCGTGCGGCTGGCCGCGTATGCCTTGCACCGAGGCGATGTTGACGATGCTGCCCGACGGGCTCTGTTTCAGATGCGGCAAGGCGGCGCGCGCCACATGCAGTGCCGAGTCGAGATTGATGGCGAGCACGTGACGCCAATGTGCATCGCTCAAGTCTTCGATCGGCGTGTCGTCCGAAATCGCGGCGTTGTTGACGACGATGTCTATACGGCCCCAGTTGCCGGCCGCTTTCGCCACCATGCGCTCGACGCTCTCCACGCTCGCGACATCGCAAGGGACGGCATCGACGGCGAAACCTTGTTTCCGGAGGTCTGCCGTAACCTCCGCCAGCACATCGGCATCGATGTCGGAGAGAAGGACGCGTGCTTCTTCCTCCGCGAGCCGCGTCGCCGCCGCGAGGCCGATGCCGCGCGCCGCGCCGGTTACCAGAGCGACGCGCCCGGACAGGCGTTTGGTCATGTGCCTTCTCCTGAGACACCCCACCCGGCTCGCTGCGCTCGCCACCCTCCCCACGCATTCGCGTGAGGAGGGAGATGTTTCTTCTCCCTCCCCGCGTTTTGCGGGGAGGGTGGCGCGAAGCGCCGGGTGGGGTGGATTGGCAAGTCTCTACTCCGGCTTCAAGCGAAAATCCTTGCCTTCCGGCAAGGTCTGGCCGCCATCGATGATGATCGTCGTGCCGGTGATGTAGGACGCTTCATCGGAGGCGAGGAATAAAGCCGCGTGGGCGATGTCGCGGGGCGCGCCGAGCCGGCCGAGCGGGATTGCCTCTTCCATGGTCTTGATGAAGGCCGGTGAACGGTGCTCGACGATCGCTTCGGTCAGGATATTGCCGGGCTCGATGCCGTTGACGGTGATGCCGTAGCCTGAGAATTCCAGCGCCGCGGCCTTGATGAAGCCGTTGATGCCGGCCTTGCTCGCCGAATAATGGCCATGGCCGGGGCTCGTGACGCGGGGGCCGGTGATCGAGGAGGTGAACACCATCCGCCCGTAGCCCTTGGGCTTCATGACGGCAAGCGCTGCGCGCGCCGCGAGGAACGTGCCTTTGAGATTGACCGTCAGCACGCTGTCCCATTCTTCCGGCGTGATGTTCTCGATCAGCGTCCAGGGATAGATGCCGGCATTCTGCACCAGGATGTCGAGGCCGCCGAAATGATCGACAGTGTCGGCGACGGCGCGCTCGACATCTTCTGGCCTGGCGATATTGACGGCGACGAAGCGGGCGCCGAGACGTTTCGCCGTCGCACTTCCGGCCTCCGCATCATGGTCGGCGAGCACCACATGGGCGCCTTCTTCGATGAAACGTTCAACGATGGCGGCGCCAATGCCGCGCGCCGCGCCGATCACCAGCGCGGTACGGTTCTTCAGTCTATGCGTCATGCGAGTTTTTGCCGGATCTGGAGTTTGGCGGTGTCGAGGAGGACAGCGGCGAGCACCATGCCCCCTAAGATCATCTGGGTGTAGTGCGCCGGCAATCCCATGAGGTTGATGGCGGTGTGGATGGAATAGATGAGAAGCACGCCGGCATAGACACCGGGCAACTGGCCGATGCCGCCCTTGAGGCTGACGCCGCCGATCACCACCGCGGCGAAGGCATTGAACAACATGCCGACGCCGAGATTGGCGGTGGCGCCCGAGGTACGGATGGCGAGCAGCCAGCCGGCAAGGCCTGAAATGGCGCCGGCGAGCACGAAACTGATGGCCACCAGGCGGTCGACGCGGATGCCGGCGCGGAACGTCGCCACCGCATTGCCGCCGATCATGGTGATGTGGCGACCGAAGGGCATCTTGCGCATGATGAAGGTGAAGACGGCGAAGCAGAGGATCGCGACCCAGGCGATATACGGGATATAGAGGAATGTCTTGATGGCCATGAAGCGGATCTCAGGCGCCAGATCCTGCGCCGAGCGGCCGCCGGAGATCGCCACCACGAGGCCGCGCACCCAGATATAGGCGGCGAGCGTCACGATGAAGGCATTCATCTTGAGCTTGACGACGAGAAAGCCGTTGAGCGCGCCGATGATGGCGCCAACGAAAAGCGCGATGCCGAGCGACAAGGGCAGCACCAGCCAGCTGGGCGTCGTGGTGAAGCCGATGCCGATGCCATGTGAGGCGAACAATATGCCGGTGATCATGGCCGAGAGCGCCGCGGTCGATTCGATCGACAGGTCCATGTTGCCGGCGATGACGACGATGGCGAGGCCGATCGCCATGACGCCGACGAAGGTCGACTGCTCGATGATATTGGCGAAGATGCCGATCTGGAAATAATTCGGAATGGTGAGCGAGAACACCGCCAGCACGACGATGAGCATAAGCCAGACCAGATTGTCGAGCAGGAATTCGACGAGCGCCCTTTGCCGGGAACTGATCATTAGAGAAACTCCGTAGAGAGGGTTTTCCCCTTCGCCCGCGCGAAGCGTGGGAGAAGGTGGCCGAAGGCCGGATGAGGGCTCTTGTTTCGGTGCAGCGGCTAAGAGCCCTCACCCGCCCTTCGGGCACCCTCTCCCATCCTGCGGACGGGAGAGGGGGAACAAATGTTGCTGTCTTACTTCTTCTATTCGACCGGCTTGATCGGGTCCGACGGGGCCTTCATGTTGCCCCAGAACTGCGGCTGGTCGACATTGTCCTTGGTGATCGCGGCGCCCGGAATCTTCAGGTTCGGGCCCCAGCTCTCGATGGTGAGCGCCGAATCGAGGCCGAGCACTTTGTAGGTGCCGGCTTTGATCTCCTGCTTGTTCACCACCTTGTCGGCGAACATGGCGATCGCGGCGGCCTGGGCATAGAGCGGCTGCTCGACTTCGACATTCTCCCAGCCCTTGCGGATGAGGTCGAGGCCGACCGGCGCGCCGTTCGACGAGACGAGCATGACATCGCCCGGCTTCTTGCCCTTCGCTTCGAGCGAGGCCACGGCGGCGACGGCGAGATGCGCGGCATGCACGAAGATCAGGTCGATGTCGGGATTGGCGACCAGCTGATCGGCGACGATCGAGCCGGCATTGGACGCTTCCCACTGCATCGCGGGCAGCGAGATGATCTGCACGGCCGAGAATTCCTTCATCTTCTCCTCGAAACCCTTCTGGATGTCGAGCGTGTAGGGATCGGCCGGATCGCCCAGCACTTGCAGGATCTTGCCTTTTACGTCGCCCTTCTTCTCTTTCAGCAGGCGCTGGATCTCGCCCGCCGCGACATAGCCGATCTCGACCGTGCCGGCGACCGAGGTGAGGTCGGACGGCGTCGAGGTAATCTGCCGGTCGAAGATCATGACCGGGATGCCGGCGGCGCGCGCCTTCTCGATCGAGGGTTTCAGCGCATTGAAGTCGACGGCGGCGAGCACGATCGCGGCCGGCTTCAAAGCGATGACGTCGTTCATCTGGCTCTGCTGCAGATCGGTCTTGTTGTCGGCATTGAGCGTTACCGGCTCATAGCCGACCTGCTTCAGGAATGTCTCGATCGCCTTGACCGATTCGGTCTGGAACTCGTCGAGCAATGTCGGGACCATGTAATAGATCTTGCCCTTCGATTGCGCGAAGGCCGGCGTCGTGAGCGCGATGGCAGCGATGGCCAAGGCACCCAGCAGGGTACTCAACAGGCGTTTCATGTAAGTCTCCTCCTTGGTTCTAACTTCAGGCGTGTAAAGGTGGTTTCTTTTCTTGGGCGCGGCCGATCATGGCCTCGCCGGTGATCATGCGGATGACTTCGTCGGGGCTGGTGTCGTCGCGCCGCACATCGCCCGCCACCTTGCCCTGGCGGATGACGACCATGCGGTCGGCCACCTGGAAGGCTTGCGCCATGATATGGGTGATGACGACGACGCCGATACCTTGCGCCGCGACGCGTTTGATCATTTCGAGGCCACGCCGCGTCTGCTCGACGCCGAGCGCCGCGAAGGGTTCATCGAGCAGCACCAGCTTGCCGCCCCAATGGACGAAGCGGTTGAGCTCGATCGCCTGGCGCTGGCCGCCGGAGAGATGCTCGACATTGGTCCGAAGCGACGGGATGCGCGTGCCGGCATTGGTGATCGCCTTCTCGACCGCGTCATACATCGCTTTTTCCTGCAGCACCGGGATGCCGAAATAGCGCTTCACGATCTCGCGGCCCATGAAGAAATTGGCGACGACATCGACATTCGTGCACAGGGACAGGTCCTGATAGACGGTCTCGATGCCGGCTGCCTTGGCTTCGGCGGGCGAGTTGAACATGCGCTCCTCGCCGTCGAAGATCATGCGGCCCGACGTCGCCTCGAGGCCGCCCGAGATGATCTTCACCAGCGTCGACTTGCCGGCGCCGTTGTCGCCCAAAAGCGCCACCACCTCGCCGCGTGAAATATCGAAGCTCACGCCGCGCAGCGCTTCGATGGCGCCGAAATTGCGGGTGATGTTGTCGAGCCGCAGGAGTGGGGTCTGTTCGGTCACGCGGCTTTCTCCCGGTTGGGTTTCTGCATCAGGGGATCTGGATCGTCATCGCCGGCGCCGCCGATGCGCGGCGCCATCATGCTGGAGAAGGCGAGCGCCGCCGCCCCGCGCAGGAGCGCCGCCTTGCCGGTGATCGACAGAATGAGGCGCGGCACCTGGCGCTCGCGGCGCGCCGCAACCGACGGCAGCAAGGGTTCGGCGGCGCGCACCAGCTTCTTCATGACGCCTTCAGGCGCCAGGCCGCCGAAGATGATCGTCTCGGGATCGAAGAGATTCTCGATGGCCAGCACCGCGGTGCGCAGCAAGGGGGCGGCTTCGGCGATCCAGCCGTCCTCGCCGACGATCTTCGAACGCCGGTCGAAGGCCTCGACCGAAAGATAACGCTCGAGGCAGCCGCGATTGCCGCAGGACGGGCAATATTCGCCGTCGGGAATGAAGGGCACATGGCCGATCTCGCCGGCATTTCCGCGCGAGCCGCGCAGCACCTGGCCGCCATGGACGAGGCGGCCGCCGGTGCCGACGCCCAGATAGAGATAATAGAATTCCTGCAAGGCGCGCCCGGCGCCATAGAGGCGTTCGCTGAGCGCCGCCGAGGCGACGTCGCCGCCGACAAAGGCCGGCAGCCCGGTCACGGCATTGAGCCGCTCGGCGATCGGCACGTCCTTCCAGCCTTGCAAGGTCGTCGGCCCGACGAAGCTCATCGCTTCCACATCGAACGGTCCCGGCATCGCCATGCCGAGGCCGAGCAGGCGGCCTTTCGGGCGCAAGGCGCGTAGCTCACTCGCGATGCGGGCGATTTCGGTGAAGGTGAGTTGGGGATCGGGATTGGCGATCTCGCGGCTTTGCTGGCCGATGATGTCGCCGGAGAGATTGACCAGCGCCACGTCGACGCCGATGGGTGATACGCTGGCGCCGATGGCGAAGCCGCCTTCCGGATTGAGGGTGAGCGCGGTCGCCGGATAGCCGCGGCCTTTCGGCTCCTCGCGCGCCCCCACAATGAATTCCTGGTCCTCGAGCTCGCGGATGATGGTCGAGACGGTCTGGACGGTGAGGCCGACGCGCCTGGCGATCTCGCCGCGCGCGATGGGGCCATGCAGCCTGATCGCTTCCAGCACGATCCTGCGGTTATACGGCCGTCCCGATTCCTGGTTGGTCCCTCTGAGCACCATGTTCCTGGCGTCTCCGTCTCCCTTGACCCAAAGGCTAGCACCGTAAAAAAGATTAAGTCAATTGGAATTCAAAAAAGCCGATACAGGGCGGATACAGGGATTTGCAGGGAAATACAGGGAATTTTCGAGAAATTCCGGGCGACGGCCAATGAGATCAAGGGCTTGACTGCCTCCGCACCGGTCGAGCAGGGAAAGTTCCTGCCGCCAGCGCCTTATTCCCTCTCCCGCTCTCGTTCCGACCATCGCGCATCGGCGCCTCCATTTGACTCCGTGAACATAAGTGGACGAGGACAGCCCACGAATGGAAGCAGAAACGGGAGTGCCCAATGACCGACAATGCAAGGGGACCCGAAGGCGGCGAGGCCCAAGTGGGTTATGGCCGCCCGCCGAAATCCGGACAGTTTCGCAAAGGCGTGTCCGGTAACCCCAAGGGAAAGCCCAAAGGCGCGAAGAACCGGCCGCGCCCCGAAAGCGATCAGCTGCGCGCGCTGATCCGCCGGGAAGCCTATCGGCCCGTCAAGCTGCGTGTCGACGGGGCGGAGCTCACCATGCCGCTGGCCCAGGCCGCGCTCAGATCCCTCGGCACAGCGGCGCTGTCGGGCGAGACCCGCGCTTTGGCCATTTTCCTCAAGATGCTGAGCGCCGGCGCGGCCGAGGAAGACGCGGTGATGGAGGAATTGCTCGAAGAGGCGCGCGAGGCGGAGAGGCCGGAGATTCGGGTGAGGATCATCGATGCCGATGGCCGCCCAACCGGCGAGGTGCTCTATCCTTATGGCGGTGGGCCTACCCCGAAGGATCGTCAAGACAAGTAGACGGCGGCAGCGCAGGAGAATGGTCGTGCGCTTGAGTTATCGACCGCGCACCACGCTGCGGATTCCACGGTTGTCATCCTGCACGAGATCTTCGCAAAGGAGGGCTTCCCTTTCATACTAAACTCCAATTCAGCTGGTCGTGCCTTGGAGTTCCTCGATCGGAGACCGTAGACAGTCAATTCCCTTGAAGACTGCGCCGATCTTATCTAGTCAGCGAAACAATGAGCAGATTAGAATCTATTAGCTTCGATTCCGTTCTCGCTAAAAAGCATTTCGAGCTTGGTGAAGGTCCATTTTATGACGGCGCGACTCGCGCCCTCTACTGGGTCGACATCATTGCCGGCGAGGTGTGGTCGCTGAAAACCGATTCGGGCGAGACGCGGACATGGGGCTTCGATGAGCCAGTCTCCGCTGTCGTGCCGCGACAGTCAGGCGGCCTACTGGTAGCGCTCGCCAATGGCCTAGTCTTTCTCGATCCTGAAACCGGCAAACACACGCCTTTCGTGGCGCCGGAGGGAAAAGACAGCGGCAACCGCTCGAACGAAGCGCGCGTCGATCCGCAAGGCCGGTTCTGGCTCGGCACGATGCAGAACAATATCGGCTCTGCCGGTGAGGACCTGCCGATCACGCGCTCGCAAGGGGCGCTCTATCGCGTGATGCCCGATGGCGGGGTCACGCGCATGGAGAAGAATATCGGCATCTCCAACACGCTCTGCTGGGACGAGGCGCGGGAGCGGCTTTATTTCGCCGACACGCGGGCGGGGGTGATTTATGTCTATGACTGGGACGGCGCCACGGGTGAGATTGCCAATCGCCGCGTCTTTGCCGGGCCGCATGAGCGTGGTTTTCCCGACGGCTCGGCGCTCGATGCGGAAGGTCATCTGTGGAATGCGCGCTGGGGCGGCTCATGCCTCATCCGTTACGCGCCCGATGGCCGGATAGACCGCGTCATCGACGTGCCGGTGCAGCAGCCGACCTCCTGTGTGTTTGCCGGTGACGATCTGAAGACTCTTTATGTCACATCGGCCCGCGCCGGCCTGGGCAATACGGCGAACGAATTCGATGGCGCGTTGTTGCGGGCTTCAGCCGATGTCCCCGGCCAGGCCTGTACGGCTTTTGCTGGGTGACCACGTTTTACTGCTGTCTGCGCAGCTGATTGAGCTCGATGCGGATATGAAAGATCCGCTCACTGTCGGGCCCGGCCTCCACCAGCGCCGCCAGCTCGTCGAGGCTTTCGATATAATCGACATGCTGGCGCGGGTCGTCCTGATACTGCCGGAACACCACCCATTTGCGCAAAGCCGGTGCAACCGCCCCCGCTCTTTTGATACTCGACATCGCCGTCTTCCCCGCTTGGCTCTGGCGTCGGTAGCAAACTTCGTCCTGCGCCCGAGGCTGCAATCCCAGGTAGAGAAGCCGGCGTCCCTGATCTTTGCTGGATGCAATCAACTCACGAAATTTGTGTTAATTGCACAACGCGGAACAATAGACAATCAGAAGTGACGCATCGGCAGGTTGCCTCGCCCGAACCCAGGTCCCCCTGATTTGGAGCAAATCCCGCCAAAGTTGAAGACTTTGGCAATAAGGATTTGCTCCAACATATTGATCTGGCGCGAATCCTTTTCGGCGAAGTGATTCCACTTCGCCGGGACGCGCGCTAAGCTAAAGTATCCGCATTTCCTCCCTGCTCGGCAACCGGCATGTTTTTATTCGGTTTTTCTTGGTAAATATCCACAGCCCTCATTCCCGCCAGAGGAAACCGGTGCGCGGATCGACGCGGAATATGTAAGTGCGGCCCTTCCTCACCGCATAGAAGGAATAGACCGGGGTGACGCAGCTCTTGATCCTGACGGGGGAGTAGCCCTTTTCGCGCACCTTGTGGCGGGCCGTATTGCAGGAGAGCCGCCAATTGTCCTTCACGCGATATTTGACCTTGGCTTCGGCGTCTGTGCTGGTCCCGCCGAAGGCGAGAAGAGCGGCTATGGCGGCGAGGGCGACGGCTGTTTTCATGGGTAAGAACTCCGGGCGGCTGAAGGTTCACCCCTATATACGCGGGAAAACCGGATCGCGTTCCCGCCTCGCCGCATTTCCGGCGAAGCGACGGGGCCGGCAAGAGGCGATGGTTTCCAGTTTAGCGCAGCGGCCCGTTTGCTAAACAAATAACTAAACAATAAATTCAGTAACTTCCCGCCATGCAGCAGATATGCCTTCGCATATGCACTGTTACCCGCTTGTATTGTTTAGTAATTGAGGTATCAATAAACAAAATAACTAAACAAGAATTCGGCCGTGCACCTCTGCGGGTCACGGCCGGAGCGCATCACGGGCCGCCATCCGGCGCCCGGATGCGGATGAAAACGGGAGAAACCTCATGAAGACATTGCTGAAGCCTGCAGCGGCGCTGGGTCTCGCCGCTTTTGTCGCCGCCGTCGGCCAGTCGAAGGCCGAAGCCGCGGATCTGACCTTGTGCTGGGCCGCCTGGGACCCGGCCAACGCGCTTGTCGAACTCTCCAAGGATTTCGAGAAGCAATCCGGCATCACCATGAAATTCGAATTCGTGCCCTGGCCGAATTTCGCCGACCGCATGCTCAACGAGATGAATTCGGGCGGCAAGCTCTGCGACCTGCTGATCGGCGACTCGCAATGGATCGGCGGCGCCGCCGAGAACGGCAATTATGTGAAGCTCAATGATTTCTTCGACAGGCAAGGAATCAAGATGTCGGACTTCGCGCCGGCGACCGTCTATGCCTATTCGACCTGGCCCAAGGGCACGCCGAATTACTGGGCGCTGCCGGCGATGGGCGACGCCAATGGCTGGTTCTACCGCAAGGACTGGTTCGCCAGGCCTGAGCTCCAGGCCGAGTTCAAGGCGAAGTACAACCGCGACCTCAGCGTGCCCAAGACCTGGGACGAGCTCAAGCAAGTGGCGGAATTCTTCCAGGGCCGCGACATCGACGGCAAGAAGGTCTACGGCGCGGCGATCTTCACCGAGCGCGCCTCCGAAGGCATCACCATGGGCGCCACCTCGGCGCTCTATTCCTTCGGTTTCAAGTATGAAACGGAGCCCGGCTCATACCGCATGGAGGGCGCCGTCAACTCGGACGATGCGGTCAAGGGCCTTGAATTCTACAAGTCGCTCTACAAATGCTGCACGCCGCCCGGCTACACCGACAGCTATATGGGCGAGGGCCTCGACGCGTTCAAATCGGGCCAGGTCGCCATGATGATGAACTGGTTCGCCTTCATGCCGGGCATGTACAAGGACGAGAAGGTCGGCGGTGAGCATGTCGGCTTCTTCGTCAATCCGGCCCAGAAGGTCGCCGCCTCGACGCTCGGCGGCCAGGGCATCTCGGTCGTCGCCAATACCGACAACATGGACGGCGCGCTCGCTTACATCAAATGGTTTGCGCAGCCCGACGTGCAGAAGAAATGGTGGTCGCTCGGCGGCTATTCCTGCCTGAACGCGGTGCTGAACGACCCGTCCTTCAAGGACTCGCAGCCTTTCGCCGGCCAGTTCCTCGAGGCGATGGCGGGGGTTCAGGACTTCTGGCAGGAGCCCGCTTATGCCTCGCTGCTCCAGGCCATGCAGAAACGCCTGCATGACTATGTCGTCGCCGACCAGGGCACCGCCAAGGAGGCGCTCGACAAGCTCATCGTCGACTGGACCGAGACCTTCAAGGAAGAAGGCAAGATCAACAACTAGCAACAGTACGGCTGTCATCCCAACTTCATCCTTCCCCCTTGCGGGGAAAGTGGCTTCCCGGCCTTAAGCCGGGAAGCCGGATGGGGGTCGGGTGGTTTGGCAAGAATTGCCGACAAATGGGAAGAGTAAGAAGCAGGTTCTGAAGCACCACCCGACCCCCACCCCCGCCCTTCGGGCGTACCCTCCCCGCAAGGGGGAGGGAGAAGATGCGTGCATCCGATAGCGGCGAAAGCCGGGGTGACGGTCGAGCGGGACTTTCAACGAGCATACGGAAATGACCATGGCCAGCACCGAGGAAGGAACGATGGGGAGGATCGCCGCACCCGCAAGGACGCGGCGCATCCGCGGGCTCTCAGACAAGGCCATCGCATGGGCTTTCATCGCGCCGACCATGGTCCTCCTGCTCGCCATCAACATCTTTCCGCTGATCTGGACGATCTACCTGTCCTTCACCAACTATCAGGCCAACCGTCCGAACCGGCCGATCACCTATGTCGGCACGAAATGGTATCGCGACATATTGGGCTCGCCCGATGTCTGGGCGGCGATGCAGGCGACGGCGCATTTCGTCTTCTGGACCATCCTGCTGCAGACGCTGATCGGCTTCGGCCTCGCTTATCTCATCGACCGCAAATTCCGCGGCCACGCCTTCTGGACGACCATCATCCTCGTTCCGATGATGCTGTCGCCGGCGGTGGTCGGCAATTTCTGGAAGTTCCTCTATCAGCCGCAGATCGGGCTCTTCAACAGCATCGTCTCCTTCTTCACCGGCATCGAACCTTCTTCTTTTGAAATGCTGGGCTCGGTCAGCCTGTCGCCCTGGTCGATCATCATCGTCGATACCTGGATGTGGACGCCTTATGTGATGCTGATCTGCCTCGCAGGACTTCGCTCCATCCCCGACTATATCTATGAGGCGGCCGAGGTCGACCGCGCCTCGCTCTGGCGGCAATTCTGGTCGATCACGCTGCCCATGGCGCTGCCTTTCATCATGCTCGCGGTTCTGTTCCGCGGCATCGAGAACTTCAAGATGTTCGACATGGTCAATCTCCTGACCGGCGGTGGTCCGGGCTCGACCACCGAGGTCGCCTCGATCACGCTCAAGCGCGAGGCCTTCGAGAAATGGCGGACCGGCTATTCCTCGGCCTTCGCCATCATTCTTTTCGTCGCCGTCTTCGGCCTCGCCAATATCTATGTGAAGGCGCTCAACCGGGTGAAGCAGCGATGAGCCAGGCTTTGACCACCGCCCATTCCGTCGTCGCCCCTTCGGTCTTGTCGAAGCGGATCGCCGGCGCCATCGTGATCCTCTATGCGCTCGTCTCGATGATCCCGCTCGCCTGGATCCTGATGACCGGCTTCAAGACGCCGCCCGATTCGATCGCCTATCCGCCCAAGATCGTCTTCGCGCCATCGCTCGAAGGCTACTGCAATCTCTTCACCACCCGCACGCGGCAGACCCAAGAGTACATCCAGTCGCTGGGCCCGCCGCAGACGATCTGTGACGAGATCACCCGCAAGCGCGACATGGTGATCGCGGGGCCCTCCAACTATGTGCCGCGCTTCTGGAACTCGCTCGTCATCGCCTTCGGCTCGACCTTCTGCGCGGTCTCGCTCGGCGTGCTGTCGGCCTATGCCTTCTCGCGCTTCCGCATCCCGCTTGCCGACGATCTCCTGTTCTTCATCCTGTCGACCCGTATGATGCCGCCGATCGCGGTCGCCATTCCCATCTATCTCATGTACCGCAAGCTCGGCCTCTCCGACACCGCGCTCGGCATGATCCTGCTTTATACCGCGGTCAACGTCTCGCTCGCCGTCTGGCTGCTCAAAGGCTTCATCGACGAGATTCCCCGCGAATATGAGGAGGCGGCGATGATCGACGGCTATACGCGGCTGCATGCCTTCTTCAAGGTCGTGCTGCCGCAGGCCGCGACCGGCATCGCCGCCACGGCGATCTTCTGCTTGATCTTCGCCTGGAACGAATATGCCTTCGCGGTGCTGCTCACCTCAGGCGAGGCGCAGACCGCGCCGCCCTTCATCCCGACCATCATCGGCGAGGGCGGCATGGACTGGCCGGCGGTCGGCGCCGGCACCACCTTGTTCCTGGTGCCGCTGCTCGTCTTCACCGTGCTGCTGCGCAAGCATCTCCTGCGCGGCATCACTTTCGGCGCGGTGCGCAAATGAGCGATCTTCTGAACCGTTTCATGCGCTTTCGCCGCGGCCCCTGGGAAAATCTCGCGACCCTCGTCATCGCCGCGGGCGTCCTGATGCTGATGCAGCCTCTGTCGCTGACGCTCTACACCTGGTCCTTCGCCACCATGCTCGCGGGGACCGTCATGTTCGTCATCGTGTCGAAATTTCCGGAATAGGCCGATGATGCCCACTTCAGATATCCTCATGCTGAGGTGGCCGCGAAGCGGCCCTCGAAGCATCCACCAGGATAGAGTGAATCTGCTGAAGCATGCCCTTCGAGGCTCGCTGCGCTCGCACCTCAGGGTGAGGGTATCTTCTGGGGGGACGGAGCAAGCTGATGGCTGAGATCCGCGTCGAAAACCTGCATAAATCCTTCGGCGACTTCACCGCCGTCAAAGGCGAAAGCTTCACCATCGCGGACGGCTCCTTCTTCTGCCTGCTCGGGCCGTCGGGCTGCGGCAAGACGACGACCTTGCGCATGATCGCCGGCCTCGAGCTGCCGACCTCGGGGCGTATCCTGCTCGGCGGCGAGGATGTCGCCTTCAAGCGCGCCTCCGAGCGCGACATCGCCTTCGTGTTCCAGCTCTTCGCGCTCTATCCGCATATGAATGTGCGCCGCAATATCGGCTTCCCGCTTCTCTGCCAAAGCGTGCCGGCGCGCGAGATCAAGGCGCGCGTCGAGGAGACGGCGCGGCTTCTGCGCATCGACCATCTCCTCGACAAGCCGGTGTCGGGCCTTGCCGGCGGTGACCGCCAGCGCGTGGCGCTGGGCCGTGCCATCGTGCGCCGGCCGCTCGCATTCCTGATGGACGAGCCGCTCGGCACGCTCGACACGGAATTCCGCGACCTGATGTGCGAGGAGCT
The DNA here is from genome assembly GCA_005502925.1 of Rhizobiales bacterium Y(2018). Lineage (GTDB taxonomy): Bacteria > Pseudomonadota > Alphaproteobacteria > Rhizobiales > Aestuariivirgaceae > Taklimakanibacter. The sequence continues at coordinate 74,109 of SCPD01000018.1, forward strand.
GCGCCTTCTGCATGAGCGCATCAAGGCCACCACCGTCTATGTGACGCATGACCAGCTCGAAGCCATGTCGATGGCCGACCGGATCGCCATCATGAACAATGGCCGGGTCGAGCAGCTGGGCTCACCGCAGGAGATCTATGACCGCCCGGCCACTATCTTCGTCGCCGATTTCGTCGGCTCTCCGGCAATGAATCTGATCCCGGTGACGGGCCGTCTCGGCAAGGGCGCCGCACGGCTCGAGGTCGCCGGCGCCGGCATCGCCATCCCCGAGATGCGCGAGGATGCGCCAGGCGAGGAACTGGTGTTGGGGGCACGGCCCGAGCATATCCGCTTCGACGATGCGTCCGACTATCGCGGCGAGGTCTTTGGCACCGAATATCTCGGCACCATGCAGATCGTGACGGTGAAGGTCGCGCAAGGACGGGTGAAGGTGAAAGTGCCGGCGAGCCTGCGGGTGGAGAGCGGTGAGCAGGTGGGCCTCGCCTTCCTGGGCGACCGGCTGTCGCTGTTCGACAAGGACACGGGGCGCGCGCTCAGATCGGCCCTTCATGACGGAGCAACCCATGGCTGATGTCGCGCTGCGCAATGTCACCAAACGCTTTCGGTCCGTCACGGCGATCGATGGCCTCACCCTCGACATCGCCGACGGCGAGCTGACCGTGCTCGTCGGACCCACCGGGGCAGGCAAGACGACGGCCTTGCGCATCGTCGCCGGTCTCGAGAAACCCGATCAGGGCGAGGTGTGGATCGACGGCCGCAATGCCGCGGATCTCGAGCCCGCGGCGCGCGACGTCACCTTCGTCTTCCAGCAATATTCGCTCTACCCGCATCTGAGCGTCTTCGACAATCTGGCCTTTCCCTTGCGCAGCCCGGCGCGGCGTGTTGCCGAGCCCGAGATCCGCAAGCGCGTCGAGGAAGTGGCGTCGCTCTTGCGCATCGCCCACAAGCTCGCCAACAAATCGACGCAGCTGTCGGGCGGGGAGATGCAGCGTGTCGCCATCGGCCGGGCGCTGGTGCGCAAGCCCTCGGTCTATCTGATGGACGAGCCGCTCTCCTCGCTCGATGCGAAATTGCGCGGCGATCTGAGGGTTGAGCTCAAACGCATCCAGCAGGATCTGGGCGCCACTATTCTCTATGTGACGCATGACCAGATCGAGGCCATGACCATGGCCAACCGGATCGGCGTGATCGACAAGGGCCGACTCATCCAGGTGGGTTCGCCGCGCCAGATCTATGAGGATCCGGTGACGCTTTATGTCGCTCAGCGTTTCGGCCAGCCGCAGATCAATGTGCTGCCGGCCGGGCTCCTCCCCAATGGCGCGTTGCCGCCGGGGGCGGTGACGGTCGGCGCCCGCACCGAGCATCTGGATCTGCGCAAGGACGGAGGTGGCGAGGCCCTGGTCGAATGGGTAGAACATCTGGGCGACCAGAATCATCTGCATGTGCGGCTCGGCGCCCATCGGATCACCACCTTGACGCCGCCCGATACGCCGTTCAAATCCGGTGACAGGGTCGCGGTCGGCCTGACGAAGCCGCTTTATTTCGATGCCCGGGGCTTGCGAGTGAGGAGTGCCTGAATGAAGCCGGATCTTGGCCGATTGCTGGAGGGGGTGGCGGCGCGCATCATCGCCCAGGCGGAAGAACTGACGGCGCTCGATTCGGCCATTGGCGATGCCGATCACGGGCTCAATATGAAACGCGGCTTCGAGGCGGTGCTGGCCGACAAGGCGAATATTCTCGCCAAGCCGCTGCCGGAAGCGCTGAAGGCCGTCGGCATGACGCTGGTCATGAAAGTGGGCGGCGCCTCGGGCCCGCTTTATGGCACCTTGTTTCTGACGCTCGGCAAGGAATTGCCGGAAGATCCGACGCTGGCCGATCTGGCGCGGGCGCTCACCGCCGCGGTCGAGGCGATCAAGGCGCGCGGCAAGGCCGATTTCGACAACAAGACGATGCTCGATGTGCTGGGCCCCGTCGCCCGGCATCTCAGCGACGGCACCGCCACCTTCGCCAGCGTGCGCGCCCTTGCCCATGAGCGGGCGGAAGCGACCGTGCCGATGAAAGCGATCAAAGGCCGGGCGTCTTTCCTCGGCGAGCGTTCCATCGGCCATATGGATCCGGGCGCCCGGTCGAGTGAGTTGATGATCACCACGCTATGTGATGAACTTGAGGCCTGCGCGTGATCAGGAAAAGTGGATGCCGGTTTTCCGTCCGATCACGCGCCAAACTTGGATAGAGGATGAATATGAAGGATAAGGTTGGGATCGTCATCGTTTCGCATTCGATCGATGTGGCGCGCGGCACCGCCGACATGGTGCGCCAGATGGTGGGCGATACCGTGCCGTTGGCCTATTGCGGCGGCAATCCCGAAGGCGGGCTCGGCACCGATGTCGCCAAGATCCTGAAAGCGATCGACGAGGCCTGGTCGGACAAGGGCGTCGCCATTCTGGTCGATCTGGGCGGCGCCGAGACCAACAGCGAGATGGCGGTCGAATTGCTTGATGCCGAGCGGCAGCCGAAGGTGGTGATCTGCAATGCGCCGATCGTCGAAGGCGCCGTGATGGCGGCGACCGAAGCTTCGGGCGGCGGCTCGCTCGAAGATGTCCGCCGCACCGCCGAGGAGCTGTCGCCGCAATGACCGACTGGACATCATCCTCCGTCGTGATCCGGCACAAGGTCGGGCTGCATGCCAGGCCTTCGGTCAAGCTCACCCAGCTCGCCAAGAGCTTCGCTTCCACCGTCCAGATCGCCGGCACGCCGGAAGGACCGTGGATCGATGCCAAGAGCATCGTCAAGGTCATGGCGATGAAGGTGAAGCAGGATTCGACGCTTTACCTGCGCGCGCGCGGCGGCGACGCGGCCGCCGCCGTCACGGCGCTGGCCGGCCTGGTCGAGCGCGACTTCGACGAGGACAAGGCGCATGCGGCATCCGGTTGAGCTCAAAGGCAGGCCGGCTGCGGACGGCATATTCGCCGGGCCGGTGTTTTTCCTGAGCACCGCTGACGCCGTGCGCCAGCCGTCGGGTGACCCGGCCATCGAGCGCCGGGACTTCGACGCCGCGGTCGCTGCCGCCATTGCCGGCCTGGGCGCCCTGGTCGCCGGCGCCGAGGGCGAGGGCGCTGATATGCTGGCCTTCCAGATCGCACTTCTCGAAGACGATGCGTTGCTGGCGCCGGCGCGCGATCTGATCGGGCAGGGAAAACCCGCCGACATCGCCTGGCGCAAGACCGTCGATGCCGAGATCGTCGGTTATGAAATGTCGGATGACGATTATTTCCGCGCCCGTGCCGCCGACCTCAAGGACATGCGCGACCGCGTGCTGCGCCAGTTGAGCGGCACAGGCGGCCTCGGATCGCAAGCCGGCGCCATCCTGATCGGCGACGATGTTCCGCCCTCGCTTTTCCTTGAGGCCGACTGGTCGAAGGGCGGCGCCATCGCTCTGCGCCAGGGCAGCCCCTCGAGCCATGTGGCGATATTGGCGCGCGCCCGTGGCGTGCCGATGGTCGTGGGCCTCGGCGACATCATCCGTGATGGCCATTCCGAAGCGGCGATCGACGGCGCGGCGGGCCTTCTCATCCTGAGCCCGGACTTGCCGCAGAAGCAGCTGTGGTCCGCCAAGGCCGACGCGCTCAGCGCCCGGCGCGACCGCGAGGCGCCTTTTCTCGACCGGCCGGCGCGCCTCGAGAACGGCACTCCGGTTGAGCTCCTGATCAATGTCGCCGAGCCGGAAGAGCTGGCGGTTCTCGATCCCGGCCACTGCGACGGCATCGGCCTGATGCGTTCGGAATTCCTGTTTCGCGACGGGAGACCTCTGCCGGACGAGGAGATGCAATATCGCGCTTATCGCCGTCTCCTCGACTGGGCCGGTGACAAGCCGGTCACCATCCGCACCCTCGATATCGGCGGCGACAAGCCGGTCAAAGGCCTGACGCCCGAGGGTGAACGCAATCCGTTTCTGGGCTTACGCGGTGTGCGCCTGACGCTGGCACGCAAGGACGTGTTCACGGCGCAATTGCGCGCGCTGGCGCGGGCCGCCATGTTCGGCAATCTCAAGATCATGGTGCCGATGATCACGCTTGCAGCTGAGCTCGACGAAACGGCGGCGCTTCTCGACCAGGTCATGGCCGATCTGGCGCGCGACGGTGTCGCGGCGAAACGTCCGCCGCTCGGCATCATGGTGGAAGTGCCGGCCGTGGCGGTGGCGCCCGAGTTCCTCGCCAAGGCGGCGTTCTTCTCGATCGGATCCAACGACCTGACGCAATATGTGATGGCGGCGGGGCGGGACGAGGCTTCCGTCGCTGCTTTGGGCGACCCGTCGCATCCGGCCGTGTTGCGCCTCATCGCCCATGTCGCGAACTTTGGCCGCGAGCGGGGCATTCCCGTCAGCCTGTGCGGCGACATGGCGAGTGAGCCGAGGCATCTGGCGGCGCTCATCGCCGCGGGTTTGCGAACGCTTTCCGTGTCGCCGGCATCGATCGCGCGGGTGAAGGCGGCGCTGGCCGAGATCAAAACGAATTGAGGGAAAACGCCGATGAAGAAGCTCATCAACGATGTCGCGAATGTCTTGGCCGAAAGCCTCGACGGCTTCGCCGCCGCCCATGCCGATCTGGTGCAATTGGGCGAGGAGCGCAAATTCATCCGCCGCAAGTCGCTGAAGGCCGGCAAGGTGGCGCTGATCTCGGGCGGCGGCTCCGGTCATGAGCCGCTGCATGGCGGCTTCGTCGGCCATGGCATGCTCGATGCGGCCTGTCCGGGCCAGGTCTTCACCTCGCCGACCCCCGACCAGATGATCGCCGCCGCCGAAGCGGTGGACCAGGGCTCAGGCATTCTCTTCATCGTCAAGAATTACGAGGGTGACCTCATGAATTTCGAGATGGCGAAGGAAATGGCCGGCCGCGACATCGAGACCGTCATCACCAATGACGATGTCGCGGTGGAGGACTCGCTCTATACGACAGGACGGCGCGGTGTCGCCGGCACGCTGGTGGTCGAGAAGATCGTCGGCGCCGCCGCCGAAGCCGGCCAGGATCTGCAGTCGCTGAAAAGCCTGGGCGAGAAGGTCAACAAGCGCTCGCGCTCGATGGGGATCGCGCTGACCAGCTGCACCGTTCCCGCCGCCGGCAAACCGACTTTTTCGCTGGGCGAGGATGAGATGGAAATGGGCGTCGGCATCCATGGCGAGCCGGGGCGGCGGCGCGTGAAGCTGATGCCGGCCGATGCCATCGCCGAGGAGATGATCGTCGCCATCCTGGCCGATCTCGAGGCGGCGAAGAGCGATCAGGTTCTGCTTTTCGTCAATGGCTTCGGCGGCACGCCGGCGATGGAGCTCTACCTGATGTATCACGCTGCGGCCGGCGCCCTTGCGCGGCGCGGCGTGAAGGTTGCCCGCTCGCTCGTCGGCTCCTATGTGACGTCGCTCGACATGGCCGGCTGCTCGCTCACCGTGACGGCGCTCGATGAGGAGATGACCGCGTTCTGGGACGCGCCGGTGCACACACCGGGCCTGCGCTGGGGGATGTAGACACCTCGCCTCTCTCGCGCGCAGGACTGTTCGGGGAAACTCGCCGATATATACAAGCTCTTACCTGGATTCCCTTCTCCCGTTGCGCAGCAATGGGAGAAGGTGCCCGAAGGGCGGATGAGGGCTCTTATTGGACTTCTGGCAGTTTGCCTTCAAGTGCGAGCAGGATCATGCCCATCACGTCGTCGAAATGACGGTAGATGTCGTCGTTCAATACACGCACCACCCTATAGCCTTGTGATTTTAGATAGGCCGTTCTTCGCTCATCATAGGCGATTTCGCTATCAGCAGAGTGGGTGGCACCATCGACTTCAACGACAAGATGTGCTTCGCGGCACAGGAAATCGACGGTAAACGGGCCAATGGGACATTGGCGAGCGAATTTGTGATCTTGCAGCCGTCGGCCGCGCAGGCCGGACCATAATCGTGTTTCAGCCGGTGTTTGAGCACGGCGGAGTCGGCGAGCTTGCGCAAGGCGTTTCTGCTCGGTGAGGGCCATAACGCATTCAAATCTGCCACAGAACATCATGTCTCAAAAGAGCCCTCATCCGCCCTTCGGGCACCTTCTCCCATTGCTTTGCAACGGGAGAAGGGAAATCGAGGTAAGAGCTCGTGTGTTTCAGCGATTTTGGGAAACCCTGGGTAGGGCGAGGGTAAGGCTACCCTTTCCTGACCAGCTTCGGATTTTGCGCGGCGAAGCTGCGGAACTCCTGGTCCACGCGTTCGAGATGTTTGCGCATCGCGTCTTCGGCCTTGGCCACGGAATGTGAGGCGATGGCCTTGGCGATGGCGCGATGTTCATCGAGCGTGCCCGCCATGCGGCCGCGCACCGGCAGCATCAACAGGCGCACCCGGTCGAGATGGGCGCGGATCTCGTCCAGCACCATGTTGAATTTCCACAGGCCGCTCGCCTCGATGATGACGCGGTGGAATTCGACATCGAGCTCGTAGAAGCGGGTGAGATCGGCGACGCCGCGCGCCGCTTCCTGATAGGCGAGATTGCGCGCAAGCCGCTGCTCGAGATCAGGCGACGGAGTCTTCGTCGCCTCGCACACGGCCTCGACTTCGAGCGCACGCCGGAGCCCCATGAATTGCAGGATGTCGTCGAAGACGATCGGCGCCACGAAGGAGCCGCGCTGCGGCTCGATGACCACCAGCTTCTCATAACCGAGCCGGCTGATCGCGGCGGTCACGGGTGAAAGCGAGGCGTGGAAATGCCCGCGGATATCGTTCTTGTCGATGGCGGCGCCCGGCGGCAGCGTGCCGGCGACGATGGCGGCCTTCAGCTCCACATAGATGCGCTCGCTCACCGAGGCGCTGGCGGAATCGCGTGCCGCGAGCTTCGGCGCAAGCTTCCGTCGCACTCGTGCTGTCGTGCCGTCCACGTTCTCTCTCACCCAATCCCCAAGGTTCCGTATGCCACGCCGGCATCTTGACAGGCAAACCGTCCCTTGAGATACATCCTGTATAACTAGAATATTAGTCAGATCAGATGGGAGGAGCAAGTGGCGGAACCGGCCGCGAGCGCGGAGGCGACCGACGGCCTTTTGCGCGTCCGGCGCATCGGCAAAAGCTTCGGCGCGGCGCGCGTGCTCCAGGACGTGTCGCTCGACCTGAGGGCGGGCGAAATCCTGGCCGTCGTCGGCGAGAATGGCGCCGGCAAGTCGACGCTGATGAAGATCCTCGCCGGCATCCATGAGGATTACGACGGCGAGATCGCGCTTTCGGGCGCGGCCGTGCGCTTCACCGGCGTGCGCGACGCCGAGCGCCGTGGCATCGCCATCATCCATCAGGAGCTCAATCTCGTTCCGGGCCTCACCGTCGCGGAAAACATCTATCTCGGCCGCGAGCCGATGCGGCTCGGCCTGCTGGTCGACCGCAAGGCGCTCGGCACCGCCGCCGGCAAGCTCCTGGCCGAGCTCGGCATCCGCATCGATCCAACGGCGCAGCTCGGCCGCCTGCGCATCGGCGAGCAGCAGCTCGTCGAGATCGCCAAGGCGATTTCGGTCGGCGCCCGCATCCTGATCATGGACGAGCCGACATCGGCCCTGTCGCCCGGCGAGACCGAGACGTTGTTCGCCATCGTCCGTCGCCTCGCCGCGGAAGGCGTGGCCGTCATTTATATCTCGCATCGCATGGACGAGATCATGGCGCTCGCCGATCAGGTCATGATCCTGCGCGACGGACGCCATGTCCTCACTGCTCCAATAGGGGATCTCACCCACGCGAGCATCATCACCGCCATGGTCGGCCGCGAGGTGACGTCGGCGCGCCAGCTCCATGAGATCAAAGCGGAAGAGCCTGTCCTGGCGGTGAAGGGCCTGTGGCTCGACGTCATGACGCGGCGGGGCGCCAAACGTGTCATCGACAATGTCACCTTTGCGGTCAGACCGGGCGAGATCTTCGGCATTGGCGGTTTGCTGGGCTCCGGCCGCACCGAGATCCTCGAGACGATATTCGGCGCAGGTACGGGTGTGAGCGGTGGCGAGATCAGGCTCGCCGGCAAGCCGGTCGATATCGCCTCGCCGCAGCGGGCGCGGGCGCTGGGCCTCGCTTTCGTGCCGGAAGATCGCAAGCTCAAGGGCCTCGTTCTCGCCGATACGATATCGGACAATATCGCTCTGCCGTCTTTTGCCGAGCTGTCGCGTTTCGGCTTCCGGCGCGTAACGCGTGAAGAACAGGCCGCCACGCGTCAGATCCGCAATCTCGCCATTGCCTGCCGCAGCCCGCGGCAGAACAGCGCCACTCTGTCCGGCGGCAATCAGCAGAAGATCGTGCTCGGCAAATGGCTGGAGACGCGGCCGCGCGTGCTGCTGCTCGATGAGCCGACACGCGGCATCGATGTCGGCGCCAAGCAGGAAATCCATGACCTCATCCTGGGGCTGGCGCGCGACGGGCTGGCCGTCATCGTCGTGAGCTCGGAGCTGCCGGAGCTGCTGCATCTGTCGGACCGCGTCCTGGTGATGAGCGAAGGGCGGCCGCAAGGCATTCTCAACCGCGCGCAAGCGAGCGAGGAGGCGATCATGCGCCTCGCCGCACGCGGCCATCGCGATGCGACCATGGCTTTGGAGGATCTGCCGTCATGACGCTGTGGCGCACTTTGTCGGCGACCAAGCTTTATTGGGGCCTCGTGCTCATCTTCGCCATCGGCGTGTTGTTCTCGCCCGAAACCTCGAGCGGCAAGAACATCTTTCTCTCTTACGGCAATCTCACCGATGTGCTGCGCCAGGTGTCGATCATCGGCCTCGCCGCCGTCGGCATGACCACCGTGATCCTCATCGCCGGCATCGATTTGTCGGTCGGCTCGCTGATGGCTTTCGCCTCCGTCGTCACCGGCATGCTGCTCACCCAGGAAGGCTGGACGCCGGCGGCCACCATGGCGGTGCCGGCGCTCGCTTTCGTCGCCTTCATGATCTTCGCCGGGCTCACGCGGTTCGTCTTCACCAATCTGGCGCGCGGCGAGGCGGCGGTCGGCCATCATGAAACCGTGACACTCGATCCCTTGCGCCGCATCTGGATTCCGCTCGCCGCCGGCAGCATCGCCGCGATCCTCGCCGGACTTTATGCCGCGAGCCAGGTCTCGACTAAATTCGGCGTCATCGCCGTGCTGCTCGTTGTTCCGGCGCTCGGCCTTCTCCTCGGCGCGCTCAACGGTGTCATCATCGTGCGCGGCAGATTACAGCCTTTCATCGTGACGCTCGCGATGATGGTGGCGGCACTCGGCATCGCGCGCCTCACCGCCGGCCAGAACAGCGCGGTGCTGCCGGTCTATCCGGGCTCCAACGCCACCGCCGACTTCAACAATCTGCGCTCGATGTTGTGGGGCGTGGCGCCGGTGCCGGGCCTTTTCTTCATCGCCGCGGCGATCGTCTATGCCGCCCTGCTGCGCTTCACCGCCTTCGGCCGTTATGTCTATGCGATCGGCGGCAATGAGGAGGCGACGCGGCTGTCGGGCGTCAAGGTCGAGCGCGTCAAGATCGCCGTCTATGCCTTTTCCGGCATGCTCGCTTCGATCGCGGGCATCCTTTATGTGGCGCAATATCGCCAGGGCAAGCCCGATGCCGGCTCAGGCCTCGAGCTCGATGCGATCGCCGCGGTGGTCATCGGCGGCACCAGCCTGATGGGCGGGCGCGGCAGCATTGCCGGCACCATCGTCGGCGTGCTCATCTTCGGGCTGCTCTCCAATATCCTGCAGCTCCACAACATCAATTCCAACCTCCAGCTCGTGCTCAAGGGTCTGATCATCGTGGTCACGGTGCTGGTGCAGGAACGCAATCTCGACGGGCTGTTCGGCCGCTGGTCTCTGAAGAGCCAGGACCGGAAGGCGCAAGCGGGGTCGGCTGCGGTGCAGCCGGACAATGGCAAGAAATCGTCATGACAGGAGGAAGACCCATGAAACGCCGTGACTTTATCAAAGTGTCCGTGCTGGCGGCCGGGGCGCCCTTGGCCATCTATCTGCCGCAGGGTTTCACGCCCGTGCGCGCCCAGGCGAAGTGGAAGATCGGCTTCTCGCAGGTCACCACCATCGAGCCCTGGCGCGTCCAGTTCAACAAGGACATCGAGGCGGAGGCGAAGAAACATCCCGATGTCGAGCTCATCGTCACCGATGGCGAGGACAAGACCGAGAAGCAGGTCGCCGATGTCGAAAATCTCATCCGCCAGGAGATCAACGCGCTGCTCATCTCGCCCAAGGAATCGGCGGGGCTGACCGGCGTCGTCGAGCAGGCGATCGATGCGAATATCCCGGTCATCGTGCTCGACCGCAATGTCGAGACCGATCGCTATGCGCAATTCATCGGCGGCGACAATGTGGTGATCGGGCGGGCCGCCGGCGAGCATGCGGTGAAGCTGCTGGGCGGCGCCGGCGCCGCCAAAGGCAAGCTCGTCGAGATCTGGGGCGGCCTCGGCACCCAGGCCTCGCATGACCGCCATAATGGCTTCCATGAATTCACCGACAAGGAGAAGGGCATCGAAAACCTGCTCGACCAGCAATCGGCCGATTGGAAGCAGGCGGCAGCCTATGACGTCATGGCCACCGCGTTGCGCAATCACGAGAAGATCGACATGGTCTATGGCCATAATGATCCCATGGCCTATGGCGCCTATCTCGCCGCCAAGGATGTCGGGCGCGAGAAGGAGATCAAGTTCCTAGGGGTGGACGCTCTGCCCAATGAAGGCGTGACCTGGGTTCACAATGGCGAGATCTCGGCCACCTTCCTTTATCCGACGCCCGGCGCCGAAGGCCTGCGCCAGGCGATCAAGCTCCTCAATGGCGAGAAGATCGAGAAGAAGATCGTGCTGCCCACCATGACGGTAACCAAGGAAAATGCTGATCAGATCATGAAGGACAACGGGCTGCTGTGAACGACCCTCGCCCCTTTTCAAGGGGCGAGGGTAAACTTCTGCACCTTCTGCTCGATCGCGCCGAAGATCGAATGGCCGGTGGCGTCCATCATCTCGATCCTGACCTCATCGCCGAAGCGCAGGAAAGGCGTCTTGGGCTTCCCGTCGCGGATCGTCTCGATCATGCGCAGTTCGGCGATGCAGGAATGACCGCGGCTGCCCTCCGGATCCTTGTTCGACACCGTGCCCGAGCCGATGATCGATCCGGCTGAGAGCGGCCGCGTCTTGGCGGCGTGAGCGATGAGCTGGCCGAAATCGAACGTCATGTCCTCGCCTGCCTCGACGCGCCCGAAGGGTTTGCCGTTGAGATCGACGCACAAGGGGAGATGCAATTTGGCCCCGTCCCAGGCATTGCCCAGTTCATCGGGGGTCACCGCCACCGGCGAGAAGGCGGAGGACGGCTTCGACTGGAAGAAGCCGAAGCCCTTTGCAAGTTCGGCCGGGATGAGGCCGCGCAGCGACACGTCATTGACCAGCATCACCAGCCGGATATGCGCGCGGGCATCGCTTGGTGAAACTCCCACCGGCACGTCGCCCGTCACCACGGCAACTTCGCCTTCCATGTCGATGCCCCAGGCCTCGTCCGCCATGGTGATGGCATCCCGGGGGCCGAGGAAGGAATCCGAGCCGCCCTGATACATCAAGGGATCGGTCCAGAAACTTTCCGGCATCTCGGCGCCGCGGGCTTTGCGCACCAGTTCGACGTGATTCACATAAGCCGAACCGTCGGCCCATTGAAGCGCACGCGGCAAAGGCGAGGCGCACTTATGTTCATGGAAGCGGAAGGTCGGCACCGATCCATGCTCGAGCTGCTCGGCGAGATCGCTCAGCCTCGGCGCGACGCGGTCCCAATCATCCAGCGCCTTTTGTAGAGTAGGGGCGATGTTGAATGCCTCGGTGGCACGCGTCAGGTCGCGCGAGACGACGACGAGCCTGCCATCGCGGCTGCCATCCTTCAGCGTCGCGAGTTTCATGGTGCGCCTGTGAATTTCTTGGTCAGGCCCGCCCAGCAGTCGATATAGTCGGTCTGCAGGGTTTCGACGCTCGCCGCATAGGAAGTGAGATGCTGCGGAAAACGTGTCTCGAACATGAAGGCCAGCGTGTCGGTGAGTTTGTGGGGTTTCAGCTCGACGGTGCTGGCTTTTTCGAAGGCGGTCGCATCGGGCCCGTGCGGCAGCATGCAATTATGCAGGCTGATGCCGCCCGGTACGAAACCATCGGGCTTGGCGTCATATTGCCCGTAAATCAGCCCCATGAATTCCGACATGATGTTCATATGAAACCAGGGCGGGCGGAATGAGTGTTCAGCGACCGACCAGCGCTCGGGGAAGATGACGAAATCGACATTGGCCGTGCCCTCTTCGCCGGAAGGCGCCGTCATCACCGTGAAGATCGACGGGTCGGGATGATCGAACAGGATGGCGCCGACGGGTGAGAAGCTGCGCAGGTCATATTTGTAGGGCGCGTAATTGCCATGCCAGGCGACGACGTCGAGCGGCGAATGGCCCATTTTGGTGACATAGAACTTGCCGCACCATTTGACGGTGAGCTCGGACGGCGTTTCCTTGTCCTCGAAGGCGGCGACTGGCGTCTTGAAATCGCGCGGATTGGCGAGGCAGTTGGCGCCGATGGGCCCACGATCGGGCAGCGTGAATTTGGCGCCGTAATTCTCGCAGAGATAGCCGCGCGCCGGCCCGTCCAGAAGCTCGGCGCGGAATTTCATGCCGCGCGGGATGATGCAGATCTCGCCGGGCGCAACCTCGATGCGGCCGAGCTCGGTCCAGAAGCGCAAGCCCCCCGATTGCGGCACCACCAGCATCTCGCCATCGGCATTGAAGAAATATTCATTCTCCATCGAGCGGTTGACGAGGAAGACCGCGGCGGCCATGCCGGTCTGGGTATTGACGTCGCCTGCCGTCGTCATGGTTCGGATGCCGGTGACGAAAGTCGTCGCCTCATTGGGCATCGGCGGCGGCCCCCAGCGCAGCTGGCCGATGGCGAGGTCATGTTCGTCGAGGCACGGCGCCGTCTTCCAGAACGGAATATCCGTCCTGGTGAAGCGCCCCGTATGTCTGACCGAAGGGCGGATGCGGTAGAGCCAGGAGCGCTCATTGATGCCGCGCGGCGCCGTAAAGGGCGAGCCCGACAATTGCTCGGCATAGAGCCCATAGGCGCAGCGTTGCGGCGAGTTCTGGCCGGCGGGCAGGGCGCCCGTCAGCGCCTCGGTTTCGAAGTCGTTGCCGAAGCCCGGCATATAGCCGGCAAGGATTGCGCTCTTCATCGGCGCCTCCATAGTTTTAAGTGCAACTATATATTAGTTGCGCCTGAAACTATATTTTGTCAAGATGGACCATGGCCGATTTCGCGCTCACCCATTTCCTGCCCTTCCGGTTGAACCGTCTGGCGGCGGAGATTTCCGAAGGGCTGGCGACGCTTTATGCCGAACGCTTCGACATCGACATCCCGCAATGGCGGGTGCTCGCCACCTTGTCTTCGGGCGAGACCTGGACTGCCAAGGCCATCGTCGCGTCGACCCGCACCCATAAATCGACCATCAGCCGGGCAGTCGAGGCCTTGAGCCGGCGCGGCCTCATCGAAAGCATTCAGGCACCCGACGACAAGCGCGCCTTCCATCTGCGTCTCACCGCCGCCGGCCGCAGGCTGTTCCGCCAGCTCGAGCCTTTGGTGCTCGATTATGAGCGGGACCTTCTGGCACGGTTGAGCGAAAGCGAGGGCCGCGCCCTCGCCAGAGGCATCGGGGCACTCGAAAAAGCGTTGAAGCTCGAGGAGAGGCGTGATGAAGCTGTATAGTTATTTCCGCTCCTCGGCCGCCTATCGCGTCCGCATCGCCCTCAATCTGAAAGGCGTCGTGGTCGAGCAGGTCGGCGTGCATCTGGTGAAGGAGGGCGGCCGGCAGTATACGCCCGAATACCGCGCCCGCAATCCGCAAGGCCTTGTCCCGGCCCTTGAGCTCGATGACGGCACGGTGCTTACCCAGTCGCTGGCCATCATCGACTATCTGGACACAGTCTTCCCGGAACCGCGCCTGATCCCCGCCGATCCGGTCCTGGCGGCCAAGGCCCGGGCCGTGGCGCTGACCATCGCCTGTGACATCCATCCGCTCAACAATCTGCGCGTGCTCAACTATCTCAAAGGTCCGCTCAGGCACGGCCAGGAGGAGACGGATGCGTGGTATCGGCACTGGATTCTTGAAGGTGGCCTCGAAGCGGTAGAAGCTTTGATCAAGGGTGGGCGTTTCTGCTTCGGTGACAGCCCGTCGGTGGCCGATATCTGTCTCATCCCGCAGGTCTTCAATGCGCGCCGCTTCAAGATCGACATCTCGCATTTGAGGAAGATCGAAGCGGTCGACCGGCACTGCAAGGAGCTGCCGGCTTTCCTGGACGCCCACCCCCGACGGCAACCCGATACTGAAATATAATACTCAGCTGCCGCCGGCTGGGATAGTCTGGTAAGATCATGGACCTCATCAGCCTTGTCCAGCAATATGGCCTCATTCTCGTTTTCCTGAGCGCTTTCATCGAGCAGCTCGGCCTGCCGCTTCCCTCTTACCCGGTACTCGTGGCGGCGGGCGCGTTGAGCTATGCCGGCGGCGATCCGCTTGTTTTGATCATCGCCATCGGCATTGCCGGCGTCCTGATGGGCGATCTCATTATCTATGCCGCCGGCGCCCGCTTCGGGCACCGCGCTTTGTCGGTCGTGTGCAGATTGAGCTTCGCGCGCGACAATTGCGTGCGGCGGACGCAGGACCGCTTCTCCCATCATGGCGCCTGGGCGCTGCTCTTCGTAAAATTTCTTCCGGGCTTTGCGCTGGTGCTCGTCCTTCTTTGCGGCGTCTCGAGGCTCGCTATCCCGACTTTCCTCCTCCTCGATGGGCTGGGCGCCGCGGCCTATGTGGCGCTTCCGGTCGTGCTGGGACATCTCTTCCGTAACACGGTCGATTCCGCTCTGGAGATGGTGGCGCGCTGGGGCGAATATGGCATCGCGCTCGTCGTCGGCCTTCTGCTCCTCTATGCGGCCTACCGCGTGATCGACCGGCAGCTTTTCATCCGGCGGCTCAGAATGGCCCGCATTTCGGCACAGGAGCTCGTCGGGCTTATCGATGCAGGGCAAGCTCCGATCATCTTCGATGTCCGCACCGCCGAGATGCGCCGCAAGGAGGGCATCATACCGGGATCGATCGGCGCGCATCCGGACGAGATTTCTGGTGTCGCCGCCAACTATGCGCGTGATGCCGAAATCATCATCTATTGCTCCTGTCCCAATGAAGCCTCGGCCGCCATCGCCGCCTTGCATCTGAAACGAGCGGGTTTCAGGAATATCCGGCCGCTGCAGGGTGGTATCGAAGCCTGGGCCATGGCCGGCCAGCCGATCCATGACGCCGAACCACGGAACCATCCCGCGGAAGGAAGCCTGAGCTACAGCGCCAGCAGGTGATCGTCGCGCAGGATCTCGAGCGCGATCTCGGATCGGACCCGGTCGACGGTCTGGTGCATCAACAGCACGCCATTGACGAGATCGCGCAGGCCGTCGAGATCGGCGACGCAGACTTTCAAGAGATAGTCGAAATCGCCGGTCACCGCATGCGCCTCCAATATGCCGGGCGTCAGGCGCACCAGGTCGCGGAAGCGCCGCGCATTGCCGTCCGAATGGCCTTTCAGCTTCACATGCACGAAAGCGGTGACGGCGAAACCTAAGGCCCGTGCGTCGAGATCGGCGCGATAGCGGCGGATCAGGCCCGCCTGCTCGAGTGCCTGGCGCCGCCTGACCGCCTGTGATTCCGACAGGCCGATCTCCTGGGCGAAATCGGCCCGCGCCAGGGCGCTGTTACGCTGAAGGGAATTCAGGATTTTCCGGTCGAATTCATCCATGCAATGCTCGTTTCCGTTCAAAAAAGAGAAATATGAGCGACATTATGCCCGAAAACGACAGGTCTGGCGACTTATTATGGGACATCGCAACCCTCGAGGATTTCCCATGGGCCCATATCCGCATGACGCACCGCCGCCCGAAATCGGCCCCGACAATCCAGCCGGCACCGACGGTTTCGAATTCGTCGAATTCGCCCATCCCGAGCCCGAGAAGCTCGCCGAGCTTTTTCAGAAATTCGGCTTCACGCCAGTCGCCCGCCACAAGACCAAGAACATCACCGTCTGGCGCCAGGGCGACATCAACTACATTCTCAATGCGGAAGCCCATTCCTTCGGCATGGACTTCGTCGGCCGGCACGGGCCTTGTGCGCCGTCCATGGCCTGGCGCGTCGTCGATGCCGAACATGCTTTCCGCCACGCCGTGTCGCTCGGCGCCGAAGCCTATGAAGGTGATGACAAGACGCTCGCTGTTCCCGCCATCAAGGGCATTGGTGGCAGCCTCCTCTATTTCGTCGATCGCTACGGCGCCAAGGGCTCACCCTATGAGGCGGAATTCGACTGGCTGGGCGAGAAGGATCCGAAGCCCAAAGGCATCGGCTTCTATTATCTCGATCATCTGACCCACAATGTGTTTCGCGGCAATATGGACAAGTGGTTCGGCTTCTATGCCAAGCTCTTCAATTTCCGCCAGATCCGCTTCTTCGATATCGAGGGTAAATTTACCGGGCTCTTTTCGCGTGCTCTCAATTCGCCCTGTGGCAAGATCCGCATCCCGATCAATGAAAGCGCCGACGACAAGAGTCAGATCGAAGAATATCTGCGCAAATACAAGGGCGAGGGCATCCAGCATATCGCCATCGCCACCGAGGACATCTATGCCGCGACTGATGCGCTGGCCGGCAATGGCGTGAAATTCATGCCGCCGCCGCCCGCGACTTATTATGAGAAATGCGCCGAGCGCGTGAAGGGCCATCAGGAACCCATCGAGAGGCTCAAGAAACACGGCGTCCTCATCGACGGTGAAGGTGTCGTCGACGGCGGCGAGACCAAGGTGCTGTTGCAGATCTTCTCGAAAACCGTGATCGGCCCGATCTTCTTCGAATTCATCCAGAGGAAGGGCGACGACGGTTTCGGCGAGGGCAATTTCCGCGCTTTGTTCGAAAGCATTGAGGAGGATCAGGTGCGCCGCGGCGTCCTGGGACCGCCGAAAGCTGCGTGAGCCTTAGCGCATCGGCCCGAGAAGTGTGCGCGGTTCTCGGATAAGCCGATGCGCAAAATCAAAGCGGCGGCAGCCGCCGTTTCAAGGTCTGGGCTTTGACGATCGCGGTGTTGGTCTCGGCCTTGTCGCCGATGCGGTCGATGATCTCGTCCATCTCCTCGATCGAGCGCACATGCAGCCTGGCAACGAGGCAGTCATCGCCCGTGACCTTGTCGCATTCGGTGAATTGCGGGATCTCCTCGATCATCTGCTGCACGCGCGACATCTGCGCCGGCAACGGCCTTATGCGCACGATCGCCTGCAGCGCGTAGCCGAAGGACTGCGGATTCACATCCACCGTGAAAGCGCGGATCACGCCGCGCTCCTCCAGCCGCTTCAGCCGTTCAGACGCGCTGGGCGAGGACAGGTTCACCCGGGCAGCCAGCTCTTTCAGCGACAGGCGGGCATTCTCCGCCAGGAGGTCGATGATCTGCCGGTCCACGTCATCGATCATGTGAATTCTCTATTTTGCCTCTGCAAATGAGGATTATAGCACAATCAGCCTCATTTTATCCATATAAATTCCCTTCGCAGCCGAATAGAAAAGCGTTAGATCACGATCAATTCAGGTCTTACGACCTGAATTGATAAACGTGATCGGAATCTTAAGTTGGCGCGTGATCGGGCGGAAAACCGGTATCCACTTTTCCTGATCACGCGCTAGAAGCTGGGCTTCTCAGGAGTTGACCGTGCAGAACAACGCAAATTGCGCCGTGGCCGAAGGCGGACCGTCGCCTGCCTCGCAGACGGGCCTTGCCGCGCTCATGGCGTTGACCGCGATGATCGTGGTGCAGGCGGGCGCCGCCTTTGCGCAGCCGACCATGGCCGTTTACGGGCCCTTCGCCACCACCTGGGGCCGGCTCGCCTGGGCGGCGATCATGCTGTTCATCATCGTGCGCCCCGATATTCGCCGCTACCGGCCGCGCGAGCTTCTGCTCACTTTGGCGCTCGGCGCCACCATGGCGGCGATGACGCTCACCTTCTTCGTGGCGATCATGCGCGTGCCGCTCGGTCTCGTCGTCGCCATCGAGCTTCTGGGCCCGCTCACCGTCGCGGCCTTCGGTTTCGCGAAGAGCTGGCGCGTGCTCTGGCTGGTGCTGGCTTTCGCCGGCGTTCTGCTTCTGGCGCTGAACCGTGAAGGCTGGACCATCGATGTCCTGGGCTTCGGCTTCGCACTTCTCGCCGGCGTCGGCTGGGGCACCTATATCGTGCTGAACAAGAAGGTCGGCCGGATATTCCGCGGGCTTGATGGGCTTGCGATTTCCTTCGTCGCCGCCGCGGTGATCGCGACGCCTTTCGGTCTCTATGAGACCGGCTTTACCTTGCCGTCGGGCCTCGTCATCGAGACGATGGGTCTCGCCATCCTGACGCCGCTTCTGCCCTATGCGCTCGAGATGATGTCGCTCCGCCGCCTGTCGCAGGCGAGCTTCGGCATCCTGATGAGTCTGGAGCCGGCGCTCGCCGCGCTCGCCGGCTACATAATCCTGAGCGAGGCTTTGAGTGTCCAGCAGCTCGCCGGCATCGCGCTCGTCGTCTGCGCCGGCGCCGGCGCGGTCATGAGCGCACGGGAATAGGTGACGGGACAAGCCCGCGAATGGCGCGCCGCAATGCGTCGCTCTTGGCGCTTAATGCTTCTGACGCCTGCGTGATCGTTCGGCCATCCATATCCAGCTGAGCGCTTTGTTCCGCAATCATCCGGGCAATCTCTCTTGCGGTCGGACCGCCCGTCGAGATGCGCCGTTCGACGCTTATCGCCGGATCCAGGCTCTGTGATATCTCCTCCCGGTCGAGCGGTACGCTGCGGCGGGCTGTCTCGAGCATTGCATCATTGACCATCTCCGCGGTCAGTTCCCGGGCGGACTTGTTCTCCAGTATGGCCCGCCGAGCGAGGAGGCCCGCCACGTGATGAGCTTCGCGGAAGGACAGTCCACATCGGTTCGTGATCAAATCCGCCAGGTCGGTCATTGTCGAGAAATTCGCGGCCGACAACGTCAGCATTCTCTCTTCCCGCGGAATGACGGTGCGCACCAGCAGATGCAGAAGCGTGATGCTCGAATGGCAAAGGTCGATCAGCGTCCAGGCGCCATTGAGCGACGAGCGGGTCGCGTCGATGCTGTGCGTGAAGTGGCTGGCGCGCATCGTCGCGATCATGGCGGTGAAGCCGCCGATGATCTCACCGGAATTGGCTTTCAGCGCCTCGATCACGACCGGATTCTTCTTCTGCGGCATGATGCTCGAGACGCCGGCGACGGCATCCGGGAAGTCGATCAATCCGAATTCGGCGGTCGACCAGACATAGAAGTCCTGCGCGATGCGACTCCACAGAATGGCGAGGGAGACGGCGATGGCGCCGAGGCTGATCATATAGTCACGCGAGGCGACGGCGTCCTGGCTGTGGTCAGTGACGCCCGCGAAACCGAGCAGGTCCGCGGTCAAGGCGCGATCGATCGGAAAAGAGGTGCCCGCCATCGCCCCCGCGCCGAGCGGACTGACATTGAGCCGGTCATATTCGCAAAGCAGCCGCTTCGCCTCCCGGGCGAGCGCCGTGGCGGGGCCGAGAAGGTAAAATCCGAAAGTGATGGGTTGTGACGGCTGCAGATGCGTGTATCCCGGCATCACGGTTGTGGCGTAACGCTGCGCCTGATCGAGCAGGGTTTGCCGGACATCGTTGACCTTCGCCATGAGATCCAGCACGTGCCGGCGCGCCCGCATCCTGTCGATGGTGGCGCCGATGTCGTTACGGCTGCGCCCGATATGCAGGGATCCGCCGGCTTCAACGCCGACCTGGGAGATCAGCGCAGTCTCGTAGTTGAAGTAAAGATCTTCCAACGAAGGGTCATTCGACAAGGCGGCCGGACCGAGCCGCTCCAATTCGAGAAGTCCCTGGGCCAGGATCCCGGCTGCATTGCGGGAAATGAGCCCGCGGCGCTCGAGCATGAGGAGATGTGCCTGATTGACGAGATGCATATGCTCGAGCCCGGTTGCGATTTCCCGCTGCAGGCGCGGCTGGTAGATCAGGTCCCGGACTTCGGCAGCCATCTTCTGGCCGAGGCGTTCGCCGCGTATGGACATGATATCCTCCTTCGCACCGTCAGCCGGCGCTATAGACCGTGCGCGAGCGGGTGAAAAAGCGGCTGACTTCCGAACCCATCTCACGGACACCGAAGCCTGAACTGCCATTGCCACCGAACGGAACATGATAGTCGGTACCGACCGTCTGCAGGTTGATCATCAGCATGCCGGCAGTGCTCCGTTGCCGAAATTCGCGGATCGCGGCATGCGAGGCAGTGAACAGACCGGCGGACAGCCCGTAAGCGGTATCATTGGCGATCGCGATCGCATGATCGAGAGAGCTGGCGCGGATGACCGACGCGACCGGGCCGAATATCTCATGCTGGTTGACGAATGAGCTTGCATCGTCGTCGGCGAACAATGCCGGTGTGTAGTAATGACCGGGCGTGGGCCCGGACAACCTTTCACCCTTGAGCTTCAGGAGTGCTCCATCCGATACTGCTTGCTCAAGCGAGCTTTCGACACGCTCGAGCTGCTGTTCGCTGACCAGCGGACCGATCTGCGTATTCGGGTCCAGTGCGTGGCCGACCTTCAGTCCCCGTATCCGCGTGATGAGCGCATCGACGAAGCCGTCATAGGCACCATCTTCGATGATGATGCGGCTCGATGCCGTACAGCGCTGGCCGGTGGAGTAGAAGGCGCCCTTGATGGCGGCGTCCAGCGCATTGTCCATGGGCGCATCGGCCAGAACGATGAGCGGGTTCTTGCCGCCCAGCTCCAGCTGCACTTGCGCATTGCCGCCGCTCGCGGATTGCTTGATCCGCCGGCCCGTGGCGGAGGAGCCGGTGAAGCTCACCAGATCGACGCCGGGATTCGCCACCAGCGCCGCGCCGATATCGCCACCGCCGAGCAACATCTGGAAAACGCCCGCCGGCAAACCGGCCGCGCCGATGATTTCCGAGAGAAGCTGGGCGCAACCACTGGTGAGTTCCGAGGGTTTCAGGATCGCGCAATTGCCATAGGCCAGTGCCGGAGCCAGCTTCCAGGCGGGGATGACGATGGGAAAATTCCACGGTGTGATGAGCGCAGCGACACCCACCGGCTCATTGATCACGTCGATATCGATATTCTCCCGCAACGATCGGCCATGCCGACCGGAAAGCCGTACCGCTTCACCGGCATAGAATTTGAAGACCTGACCTGCCTTGGCAACTTCCGCGCGCGCTTCCGGTATAGTCTTGCCTTCCTCGCGCGACAGTAGCTGGGCCATCTCGTCGCGACAGTCGGCGATGAGGGTGCCGATGCGGTCGAGCATGTCAGCGCGCGCCTGTGGCGACAAGCGTGACCAGCGGGGGAATGCGGCGCGTGCCGCCTCGACCGCCCGCGCGATATCCGCCGGCACTGCGTGATGAGCGAGTGAAACGGCTTCCCGCGTGTCGGATGGGTTTCGCCGCTCTGTTACAGCGCCCTGTCCGAGGCGCTGTCCGTCGACCAGGCTGCTGCATTCGATAGGCCTGGGACCGCTCGCATTGATTAGTGGCGCCGGAGCACTCATTAGTATTCCTTTCTTGTATGAATACCTTGATCAATCTAGCTTTATCGGTGTGCTGACGATGCAGCAATGGGGTGATTGATCTGTATTTCTAATTGATTGATTGAGAGGCGACGCGAGGTCCACCGTCGAAAAAATGACGGGGCGATCGTGTTCAAGAAAAATACGGAGGACGCGGAAACCGCTGCCCTCCTAAAATCAATTGCGATGGGAAACGAACGGGTGATGTGGATGAAATGGATATCAGGATTGGGACGAGTTATTGCGGCAAGTGTTGTCGTAACCGGGTTGTCGCTGATGCCGGCATCGGCGCAAAGCAAGGGCGGCGACCTCGTTTCCGTGTTGCGGGCGGATCCGAAGGGACTGGTGCTGGCATTCCCGAGCGGCGGCGATACGCAGGTCGTCTCGGGCAAGATTTATGAAGGGCTTCTCAACTATTCGACCGACTTGAAGCCGCAGCCTTCTTTGGCCAGAGATTGGCAAGTCTCCGCCGATGGACTGACCTACACCTTCAAGCTTCAGCTGGATGTCAAATGGAGCGACGGGGAGAAATTCACATCCGCGGATGTCGTATTCAGCCTGTCCGAAATGCTGCCCAACACGAATTCCAGCGCCAAACAGGCATTGGCTGAGGTCAAAACCATCGCGGCGCCGGATCCCGAGACGGTCGTCATCACCTTGAGCAAGCCCGTTCCTTATTTCCTGCTCGTCTTTCCGCGCCAGCAGATGCCGATGATGCCCAAGCATATCTATGCGGGAACCGATTTCGCCAAGAATCCCGCCAACGCAAATCCCGTCGGCACCGGGCCGTTCAAGCTCGCCGAATGGCGGCGCGGCTCGTTCATTCGCCTGGCGCGAAATGAATTGTACTGGAACAAGGAGCTGCCCTATCTCGATTCCATTACCTTCCGGATCATGCCGGACGCCGCTTCGCGGGCCATTGCCGTGGAAAGCGGCGATGTGCAGGTGGCAACGTCACTGGAAATCAGCGCGACGGACATTGAACGCTTCCGGGCGAATGGCGAACTCGAAATGACATCGCAGGGTTGGGAATATTATAGCACCCAGGCCGTCCTGCAGATGAACCTGCGCAAGCCGATGTTCGATGACGTCCGTTTCCGCAAGGCGCTCTATCATGCCATCGACAGGAAGTTCGTGCTGGACCGCATCTGGCATGGGCTTGGCCGTATCGCCACCGGTCCGGTAGGGGCCGGTATTCCCTATTACACGGCAGATGTGCCCCAATATGCGTTCGATATGGGGAAAGCCAAGCAGTTGCTCGACGACATGGGATATCGCGCCGATGCGGCCGGAAAACGCCATGACCAAAAAGGCAATCCGCTGAAGGTGTCTCTCTTGATCCTTCCCGGTGAGCCCTATGACCGCCTGGCGGAATATCTTCGCGAGGCCTGGCGGGCCATCGGCGTGGAGACGGAACTGCAGACCACCGATCTCGGCAATTGGTATGATAGGCTGGGCAACTGGAACTTCGATATCGCAATCGCGACGCTCGGCCAACTCGCTGATCCGGGCATCGGCTGCCGCGGCTATTATCACTCGGCGAACATCAGGAAAGGTGTGATGTTCAGCAATATGGGAGGTTATGCGAATCCCGAGGTCGACGCGTGGTTCGACAAGGCCGCCGTGGAAATGGATTCGGCCAAGCGCGGCGAGTTATACGCCCGCGTCCAGCGCAAGCTCGTCGAGGATGCGGCGATGATCTGGCTGCTCGATCTCGATCGGCTGACCATATATCAGAAGAATATAAAAAACCTCGTTACCGACGGCTTTGGCCCGCGGGGCGGATGGGATCAGGCTTACATAGCCAACTGAGGTGTGCTGTGGAAATGACCTCCTACATTGGTTCGCGTCTCATCAAAGCCCTGGGCATCCTGATCGCGGTCGTTACTCTCAACTTCCTGCTCATCCGTCTGGTGCCGGGTGATCCGGCCACCGTTATCGCTGGTGAAAGCGGCATGTCGGATCCGGCCTTCGTCGAATCGATCAGGCGTGCTTATGGCCTGGATCAGCCTCTGCTGCTTCAGTTGAAGACATATCTGTTGAATACCTTCACTTTCGACTTCGGCTTCTCCTACCGGCTGCAAAGCGACGTGATCAGTCTCATCGCCGAGCGCCTGCCGGCGACGCTGGCCCTCACCGGCGCCGCTTTTATTCTTTCCCTGGTGGTCGGCGTAAGCCTCGGCGTTGTCGCCGGAGCGAGGGCCGACGGCAAGCTCGACCTGATCATCAGGCTAGTGACCCTGACTCTCTATTCGATCCCCGTCTTCTGGATCGGCCTTATGCTCATCCTGATCTTCTCCGTGAAGCTCAGATGGTTGCCGGCTTCCGGCACGGGCTTCGAATATGGCGATGGCGATGCGTTGACATTCCTGCGCCATTTGCTCCTTCCGGTCGTGACCTTGTCGTTGTTCTATGTGGCCGTCTATGTGCGCCTGGCGCGGACATCTGTCGTCGATGTCCTGCATCTCGATTTCATCCGCACCGCCCGATCGAAAGGCATGGCCGGCGGAAAGATCCTGCGCCGCCATGTGTTGCCGAATGCCATGCTCCCCATCCTGACCATGGCCTCGTTGCAAGCCGGAAATCTGGTGAGTGGATCGATTGCCGTCGAAACCATCTTCGCCTGGCCGGGCGTCGGACGGCTCGGCTACGAAGCCTTGATGCATCGGGACTACAATATGCTGCTCGGCGTGTTCCTGACGTCGGCGGCGATGGTCGTCCTCCTGAATATCGTGTCCGATATTCTCTATGTGCTGGTCGATCCGAGGATTGAGCTGGTCAAATGAGCCAACCGCAGGTCTTATCCCTTCGCAAGCCGGCATTCCGCCACCTGGATCTCCAGCTGGTGATCGGCTGCGCGATTCTCACCGGTCTCGGACTAACGGTGCTTCTGGCGCCGGTTATTTCGCCGTTCGGGCCCTGGGAGATAACCGGCAATCCCTATCTACCGCCACTTTCGGATGCGCATCTTTTTGGCACCGACATGCTTGGCCGTGACGTGCTGTCGGGCATCATCTATGGCGCGCGTGTCTCGTTGCTGGTCGGGATCGTGTCGGCCTTGGCGGCGATTTGTATCGGCGCGGTTGTCGGGGGCTTTGCCGGGTACTTCGGTGGTGTGGTCGACGATATCCTCATGCGTCTTACCGAGTTTCTCCAGACCATGCCGGGTCTTGGCCTGGCGTTGGTGCTGGTCGCTGTCATCGGGCCTTCCGTGTGGTCGGTGGTCCTGGCCATTGCTCTGGTCAGCTGGCCGTCGGTGGCGCGTCTGATGCGCGCCGAATTCCTTTCCTTGCGCAGCCGCGAATATGTGCTGGCCGCGACGGTACTCGGGGAAAGTCACTGGAAGATCGTGTGGACGCACATGCTGCCCAATGCCCTCGCGCCCATCATCTCGGTCGCGTCCCTGAAGGTGGCGAGCGCCATTCTCACCGAGTCGACTATAAGCTTCCTCGGCCTCGGCGATATGAACAATATCTCCTGGGGCATGATGATCGGCATGTCGCAAGACCAACTGCGCAATGCGTGGTGGATGAGTGTTTTTCCAGGCGTCGCCCTTCTTCTGACAATCATCGCTTTGACCCTGATCTCCGACGGCATCGGTCGCTGGCTCGGTGGTCGCCGTCAAAGCCTGCTGTGAGTTTGCCGATGCTGCATGTGCAAAATCTACGCGTTGGACTGCCGGTCGGGGGCGACCGTGCATTCGCCGTCGAGGGTGTCTCCTTTGAGGTGAGGCCGGGCAGCACCTTGTGCCTGGTCGGGGAATCGGGATCGGGAAAGACGGTGACAGGCCAGACCGTCGCCGGGTTGCAGCCGAAGCTCCTGCGCGAGCGGACCACCGGCATCGTTCGCCTGGGCGACGTCGAATTGTCGAAGCTCGACGAGCGCCAATGGCGGGCGATACGCGGTCGCGAGATCGGGGTGGTGTTCCAGGAGCCGATGACCGCTCTCAATCCGATCATGCCGATCGGCCGGCAGATCGCGGAGGTTTTCGAGGCGCATGGCATGATGCTGGGCAAGGCGCAGATGCGCGAGCGGGTGCATGGCTTGCTCGAGCGGGTCGGCATCCGCGATCCGGCCCGTATCGCCAATTCCTACAGCTTCCGGATATCGGGCGGCCAGCGGCAGCGGGTCATGATCGCCATGGCCGTGGCGCTGAAGCCCAAGCTGTTGATTGCCGATGAGCCGACGACGGCGCTCGACGTGACCACTCAGGCGCAAGTCCTGGCGCTTCTCGCCGATCTCCAGCGCGAAACCGGCATGGGAATCCTGTTCGTCACCCATGATTTCGGCATCGTGGCGGACATCGCCACCGACGTGGCCGTAATGCAGCATGGTCATCTGGTGGAGATGGGATCCAAGGAGGCGGTGCTCAGGACGCCGAAACATCCCTATACGGCGAAGCTGCTCGAAGCGGTACCACGCCTCGGTGCCGCGCGTCCATGCGCTGTCCGCCGCGCCGCGCCGCTTATCGAGGTCACCGGCATGTGCAAGCACTATTCGATCGCCGAAGGCTTGCTCAAGCGCCGGCGCCTCGATGCCTTGAAGGATGTGTCATTCAGTGTCTGCCGGGGCGAGGTCGTCTCTCTGGTGGGCGAGTCCGGCTCGGGAAAATCCACGATCGCCAGATGCCTCACCAAACTGATCCCCATGGATGGCGGCACCATCAAGCTCAACGGCACGAATCTCCTCGCGCTTAAGGGAGCTGAGCTGAAGGAAGCGCGCCGCAAGATCCAGATCGTGTTCCAGGATCCCTATGGCTCGCTCGATCCGAGGCAGAAGATCATAGAGTCTGTCGCCGCGGGTCCGATCGCGCATGGCACGCCGAAAAGGCAGGCGCGTGACGAGGCGGCCGCATTGCTGGCATTGGTGGGGTTAGGAGAAAATGTACTCGAGCGATTTCCGCATGAATTCTCCGGCGGTCAGCGCCAGCGTATCGGGATCGCCCGGGCGCTGGCGGTCAAGCCGGACCTGCTGATCGCCGATGAGGCGGTTTCGGCTCTCGACGTGACGGTGCAGGCCCAGGTCCTGCAGCTTCTGGCGGATTTGCGCGACCGGCTCGGTTTGACGATGCTGTTCATCACCCACGATCTGCGCGTGGCTGGCCAGGTCAGTGATCGCGTCATCGTATTGGAGAACGGCGGGATCGTCGAGGAGGGGCCGGCCGAGGCGGTGTTCTCGGTGCCCCGCAGCGCTTATACGCGCAGGCTTCTGGACAGCATCCCGGGGCTTCACGTGATCAGTCGGGAAAGACCCGCAGCCGACTGCCGCAAGCTGTCGGTGGCAAGCTAGAGCGCTTCCCGCCAAAGTTGCTCGACTTTGGCGATAAGGAAGCGCTCCAGACTAACGGGAAGGGCTCTAATGCAATTCACTCCGCCGGATCCGGCGGCGTTTCGGCGAGCAGTCTGAGAAAATTCTTGACCCGCGCCGAGGTCTCTTCCTGCCGGCACACGGCGGCGATCTCCGCCATGCGGGGTAAGTCCTTGAGGGGACGGAAGACGACATTGGGGTGCCTGGCGAAATTCGCCACCGAAACGGGCAGGATCGCTATTCCGACCCCGCTTGCGACCAGGCCGACGATACCTGTGGTATCGGCGGTCTCCTGGGCGATGTTGGGCCGGAAGCCGGCCTGCTGGCACAAGGCAAGCAGGCGCGATTGAAAGGGAATCTCGGGATGATGATTGTGCTGCACCAGAGGCTGTCCGGCCAGATCGGCCAGCCGGAAGTCCTTCTTGCGCGCCAGCTCGTGTTTGGTGTGGATCACCGCCACGAATCCCTCGCGCACGACCACTTGCGTATAGAGCGAGGACTCGCGGATGGGCGTTCGGATGAAACCGAGATCGAGCTTCTGGCTCATGAGCTCGTCCATCTGGGTCTTCGAGTTGAGATGTCGAAGCTGCAAGGTGACGGCGGGAAATTTTTCGCGGAACCGATGAATGGCGTCCGGAAGGGTGCTGACCATCGCCGATGTGATGAAGCCGATCCGCAATTCGCCGGCGGCGCCGCGCGCCGTGAGCGCGGCGATGCGGGGCGCCGCATCGAGTGTCGCCAGCCCATCCTGGACCTGCGCCAGGAACGCTTCGCCCGCCGGCGTCAGCTTGACATTGCGCGTCGTCCGATGGAGCAGCTTGACCCCGACACGTTCTTCGAGAAGCTTGATCTGCTGGCTGATCGACGACTGCGTAACGCCCAGTCGCTCGCCGGCGCGCGCGAAGTGCAAGTCGCTCGCCACCGCCATGAACACGCGAAGCTGCTTGATATCCAATGAGCCATTGATCATTATTCGTAATATATCGTCCGGGACCCGAGATTTGCAAGCGACGGGACAGGTTTCTCACTGAGGTTCGCATGGAAGAGACGAAAATAAGCAAGCTGGCAGAGGCCCTATACGCATCGTCGGTGGTGTGCGATCTGACCTTGCCGTGGAGCTCGGGACCCGCTGAAGGCCGGGCTGAGGCGCTCGCCGGCGTGGTCCGTGCCGGCATTGATTTCGTGTCGCTGACCATGGGAACGGATTTTTCGACGATGGGTGACGCGCTCCGGCTGATCGCGGCCGAGCGCGCGCGGATCGCCGCCTCCGCGCATCTCGCTTTCGTCGAGACGGTGGACGACATCGCGCAGGCCAAAGCGCAAGGCAAGCTGGCGATCGGCTTTCATTTCCAGGGAGCGGGTCCGCTGGCGAACGAGATCGAGCTGATCCCGGTTTTCTATCAGCTCGGCCTGCGCCACATGATCCTCGCGTACAACAAGCGAAATACATTCGCCGATGGATGCTACGAGGCCAATGATGGCGGCCTGAGCCGGCTGGGGATGCGCGCGGTCGCGGAACTCAATCGCGTCGGCATGATCGCCGATTGCACGCATCTGAGTTACCGCAGTACGATGCAGATCATCGATATGTCGACGGCACCGGTGATGTTCTCGCATTCGAATGCCGCTGCGCTCGTGCCGTCCTTCCGCAATATCAAGGACGATCAGATTGTCGCTTGCGCGCGGCGCGGCGGCATTATCGGCGTTTGCGGGGCCGGCAAGTTCCTCAACCCCGATCAATCATCCACCGTGGCGGGGCTCGCCGATCATATCCGCCATATTGGCGACCTCGTCGGCAATGGTCATGCCGCGCTCGGCCTGGATTCGCTCTATTATCCGGAAGTGTTCTACAAGCTCTATGCGGAGCGCAAGGACAGCTATCCCGCCGACGTGCCGCCGCCGCCATGGAATTACTTCGATCTCGGCCAGCTCAGATATCTTCCCGATGCCCTGCTCGATCGCGGCTTCACGGAGGAAGATGTGCGGGGTGTCTTGGGCGGCAATTTCCTGAGGCTCGCCAGGGCCGTCTGGAAACCTGCCGCCGAGGCATGGCCCATCCATAAGTTTTAACGAGAACCGGGTCAGGCGGGCGGCGCCGTCCGGATGAGCGCGGCAATTTCGAGGAAACATTTCTGCAAGGTTGCCAGCCCGGCATTCAGCTCTCTGGTCGCTTCATCCAGATAGAGATCGCGCCGCATCTCCACCTGAAGACTATAGATGCGCTTCGCTTGCGATGCGTGGCGTCGCAGCAGTTCATTGCCGCGAAAAGGCTTGTTGAAGGCGACCTCGAATCCCTGGCCGCGAAAGACGCGGGCGACGAGGTCCACATAGCTGGTTGGCGCGGTCATACCGTCGAGATCGCCCAGGCAGATTGGCGGTCGCGGAACGCCGTCCTTGGGGCCTATGGACGACATGCTGTGGCAGCTCAGCTGAAAGGCACGGCCGAACTTCTCTCGCTTTTTGGCCAGCAGTTCGCTTAGCGCATGATGATATGGCCTGTAATAGTCGGAAATTCGCCGCTCGACATCGGTGACTGAGAGCTTGCCCTGATAGAGCGGCGTATAGTCGGATCCGAGCGTGTGGACGAGGCCGGAACCAGAAGCGAGCGATGCCTGGAGCGGCTTGAGGACGGATGGCCACTCCGCGTCCAGGCAATCGGGGTCGAGGTCATCGACCGGCCGGTTGGGATCCACCAGCGTTGGTGGAAATTCCGCCATCAGGACCGTTGCGCCTTCCGCCACGCTGGGCAGCACGATGCGATCGACATAGGGAGATATCTTTGTATGGAGAGCGCGGAACGACGCCGGCGGGAGAAATTCCGGTGGATATCGTGTGCCGCTTCTCGATACATCGATGATCAGCGGACTGTCCTTGTCGCCGGGCGACAGACGGTAGATGCTATTGACGACGGCCTGAGCCGCTTCATGGGCGGATTGCTGTTGCACGGCTATATCCCCGTTATGGCGAAGTGTGCGGTGGTCGGCTCGAGGTCGGGTAGACCTCATCCCGCGCCGGCCATCTTTTGATGCGCGACCGCGTCGAACCGGGAGATGCAGAAGGCATCGATCGGTGTCTGTGACCGGCCATCGCGGATGAGTTCGCAGAGAATCTCGCCGATCGCCGGCCCGAGCTGAAAGCCGTGTCCACAAAGTCCAAAAGCATGGACGAGATTTGGCGTCGTCCGGCTTGCCCCGATGATGGGAAGCTTGTCCGGCAGATCGCCCTCCAGGCCACTCCACGAGCGGATGATATGGAGGCCCGACAGTTCCGGGACGAGTTCGATGGCTCTGGCGAATTGCCCGAGCGTCGTATCGGCCCGATTGCGCGACCGCTCACTTTTCAGGTCACCCCAGCCGGGGCCACCGCCCAGCACCACATTGCCGCGCTCGACCTGGCGGAAATAGACAGCGCCACCACACACGGCGATCGACTTGGTCATGAAATAGGAAACCGGTTCGGTGACGAAGAGATTTGGCGTGCGCAATGTGAGCGGCGCGCTCTCCCCGAAGAACGACAGGAACTTTCCGGCCCAGGCGCCGGCGGCATTCACCAGATGGCGGGACTTGACCACCAGCCGGGGGGCCTGGATCTCAAAATTGCTGCCGGTCCATTGGGCATGTTCCACCGGGGTGAATTCGAGGACATGCACGCCGTGACTTCTGGCGGCACGGCTATAGGCCGGAGTCACCAGACGGGGATTGGCGTGACCGTCTTCCACGGCCAATGACGAGCCGGCGATCTTGCCGCTCACCCACGGAAACATCTCCCGCGTTACCGTGCCGGAATTCAACTGGAGATATAGGCCGTGCTCGCGCGCCGTCACGGCATAGTCTTCGAGCATCTGCACATCTTGCTCCGATCGGGCCAGTCTCAGATGCCCGACCTGCCTGAACTCGACATCCTCCCCCAGAGTCTCGTGCAGACGCGGCCACAACTTGGCGGCGCGGCGAGTCATCGGCAATTCGGTGACGTGGCGGCCTTGCTGGCGCACACCACCGGCATTTATCCCGCTCGCTTGCGCGCCGCAGAGGCCTTTTTCGAGCAAGGCGACCGTCAGCCCCGCCTTGCGTAACGCCAGCGCCGCCGCGCAGCCGACGATTCCCCCGCCGATAATGGCGACGTCAACGGAAAGCCTCTCCACGCTGACCTCCTCTTCAAACAACCATCGGTATCGGTTTGATCGGATGCTGGCCGCGCAGCCGCCCGACATCCGGCAATGAGGCGCCGCTTTGACCGGCGAGAATCTCGGCCGCCATGGCGCCGCAGACGCGCCCTTGGCACCGGCCCATGCCGACGCGCGTGAAGGCCTTCAGGCGATTGACGTCGGGCGCCGATGTCTTCACGTAACTGGCGCGAAGCTCACCGACGGTGACACCCTCGCAACGGCACAGAGTGAGAGAATCGCTCATCGCATCGATCAGGTGGGTAGGGAATGGATAAGCGGCGTCGAGCGCCTTGCGCAGCCTGGTGTGTCTGGCGAGCGTCGTTTCGATGCCTTTGAGCTCATCGGCCGCAAAGCCGATGCCCAGATCTCGCAGCACCGAATAGGCGGCCCGCTTGCCGGTCAGCTCGGCGACATCGGCGCCGCCGATGGCGGCGCAATCTCCCGCCAGATAGACGTCCGGCACGCTGCTGCGGCCACCGGCCTGGAGCGACGGAAGCCACTGGCGGGTTGCTTCGTCGAAATAGGTCGCGCAACCGGCCAGGTCCGCGAGCTGCATTTCGGGCTTCAATCCAAACGAGGCTGCGACGGCGTCGCACGCGATCCGGTGCCACCGTCCGGCGCCATCTCGCCATTTGAGTCCGTCGACATGCCAGTTCCCTGTCACTTCGATGGCGCGCACATCATACGCCGTCGGCACACCGAATTTCTTGAGCTTGAGCAGAAGCGACAGGCCGCGCCGCGCATATTCGGGCACCGCCAGCATGCCCCTGAGCGCCCTGATCTTCGCGCCGAAAGGCGTGACGTCGAGGACGGCGGCTACATCTGCCCCGGCCTCGAGATACTGACTTGCCACCAGCGGCAGAAGGGGGCCCGCGCCGATGAGAGCCACGCGCTTGCCGATGGATACGCCTTGCGCCTTGAGCGCGATCTGCGCGCCTCCCAGCGTGAAGACGCCAGGCAAGGTCCAGCCCGGAAACGGAATGACCCGATCGAACGCTCCCGTGGCGATCAGAAGGCGATCATAAGGGACAATCCCCTGCCGGCCCTTGTGAAGGATGTTCAGAGCGTTGCTGGAGCAGTTCCAGACCAGCGTATCCGGGCGATAATCCACAGACTTGCCGAGACGCCCGAATGCTGCGTGGATATTTCGCGCCTTGCCGGCCTCGCTGCCATAGAGCGTGAACGCGTCCCGTTCAGCGCCTGGCGGCGGCTGGCGGTAGATCTGTCCGCCGGGTTGTCTGGCCTCGTCGAGGACGACAGGCTGCAAACCCGCGCCGGCAAGCACTTCGGCGGCGCGTATGCCGGCAGGACCGGCTCCCACGATGACGATCTTCGCTAGCAATTCTCAGTCTTCCCGTTTGCGTTGAAAATGCCGGTCCTGACTTCCATCCCTGGTTCGACGATGGTGTCACAGGCCCTGACGCGCCGGCCATCACCAAGGCTCACCCAGCAATCCTGACATGCCGCCATCAGGCAGTAGCCGGCCCGAAATCCATCACCGAACTCAAAACGCCGTATGGCCTTCTGGTGAAGCAGCACCGCCGTGATGATCAGGTCGCCTTGCCGGACCGCGACGTCACGATTGTCGACGGTGATGACGAGCTGCTCACCGGATCTCTCGGCAAGGCGATGGAACTGCGGACTTTCGGATATCACGCGGCTCCTGTTCTCAGGGGGAGTTCTCATGACGTTATTAATCAACAAGTTTCAGATGCATTTTGGTTTCCAAGGGGACCTGGAGATGAACCACTACGAATTAAAAGATTCTATTGAAATCAATATAATAGAGGCGTGATTGTCAATGTCGTGATTCTAATAGATTTATTAGACCAGGTTATGAGAAGGCCTTTCATTGCGTTTCCCATCGCTCTATCGTGAGCAGCAGGCGGGCGCCAGATCCGCATGGTCTGGTCTGTTCCCACTGGAAGCATCGGTGTCGTGAGAGACGTATTTCGGAATCGGACATTTGCGACCTTGTTCGCCGCGCAGTCCCTCGGCTTGATCGGCAACGGTTTGACGACGATGGCGCTCGTATTCCTGGCCTTTCGCTTCGCGGGCGCCGAGTCTGGCGTCGTGATCAGCTTCTTCTTCATCATCAAGATGATCGCCTTCATCATTGTGGCGCCTGTTGCCGGTTTCGTCACGCAGCGCTGGGATCGCAAACGCACCCTCATCGCATTGACGGTGGGGCGAGCCTTCATGGTGCTGGCATTGCCCTTTGTCATCGAGATCTGGCAGGCCTGCCTGCTGATCTTCATCATGCATTCCGCGACCGCGGCTTTCGCGCCGGTCCTGCAGGTGTTGTTGAGCGACGTATTCCCGGAGGAAGATAAATATACGAGCGCATTAGGTTTGATGCGCCTCTCTTATGGGCTCGAACAGCTGGTCAGCCCGCTGCTGGCCGGCATTCTTCTGTCGATTGTGCAATCCGAAGACCTGTTCTTCGGAACGGTGGTGGCATTCCTGTGCGCTGGGGCCTTGATAGCAACCGCGCCTTTCCCGAAGCAGGTCGCGCCGGATCGGGGGCGGCCGAACATTCTCAACGGATTGAGGACCTATGCGGCCACACCCCGGTTGAGGGCGCTTTTTCTCGCCGATTTCGCTGTCGCGATCGCCGCGGCCACGGTGTTCGTGAACACCGTGATTTTCGTTCAGAGTCGCCTGGGTCTCTCCGAACAGAGCACGTCGCTCGCCTTTGCATTCTTCGGCATGGGGTCGATCGTCGCGGCGTTATCGACGCCTGCGCTGTTGCGGGTCTGGAGCGATCGCAGCGCGATTTTACTGGCCGCTATTCTTCTCGCCGCTTCTGTGTCCTGCCAGCCTCTAGTGACTGATCTCGGCTTTCTGCTGATTCTTTGGGGGGTGATGGGGGTTGGATACGGCATGGCCCTGGTCCCCGTCGGCAGGGTGTTGCGGAGGTCCGCCGCCCAGCGGGACCGCGTCATGCTGTTCGCCACGCAATTCATGCTCACGCATATCTGCTGGCTGGCCGCCTATGTGATCGTCGGCTGGCTGAGCTATCACTGGGGGCTCAATGCTACGGCGCTATGCATAGCCGTGCTCAGCGCAACTGCGACTATTTCAGTATTCCTCCTCTGGCCCGATCCTGACCCCGCCGAGATCGAGCATGTGCATCACGATCTGCCGTTCGATCACCCGCATCTTGCCGAAGGTGTGCCGATCTGCGCGAAGACCCATCGCCATGTCTTCATGGTGGACAAACTTCATCCGACTTGGCCAAGGCAAGACGGCCGCGAAGGAAGCCAGGGATAGGGGCGGGGGTGTCACGCCGCCTTCAGCAGCGTCTCCATGGTGCGGCCGATCTCGGACGGTGATGGCGAGATCGCCACACCGGCATCGCGCAGCAATTCGACCTTCTCGCTGGCGCTTTCGCCGAAGGCCTGGATGATGGCGCCGGCATGGCCCATGCGCCGGCCCTTGGGCGCCGAGAGACCCGCCACATAAGCGGCGACGGGTTTGGTCATGTGCTCTCTGATATAGGCGGCGGCTTCGGCTTCCTGCGGACCGCCGATCTCGCCGATCATCATCACCGCATGGGTGTCGGGATCGTTCTCGAACAATTCGAGGATGTCGCGGAAGGATGAGCCGTTGATCGGATCGCCGCCGATGCCGACGCTGGTCGAGATGCCGATGCCGAGATCCTTCATCTGCGCCGCCGCTTCATAACCGAGCGTGCCGGAGCGGCCGACGACGCCGATATGGCCGGGGAGATAGATATGCCCCGGCATGATGCCGAGCAGCGACTTGCCGGGCGAGATGATGCCGGCGCAATTGGGGCCGACGAGCTGCATGCGGTTCTCGCGGGCGTAACGGCGCATATAACGCTTCACCCGGATCATGTCCTTGGCCGGAATGCCGTCGGTGATGGCGACGCAGAGTTTCAGCCCTGCATCGGCCGCTTCCATGATCGAATCGGCCGCGAAAGGCGGCGGCACGAAGACGATCGCCGCGCTGGCTTGCGTCTTCTCCACCGCTTCCTTGATCGTGTCGAAGACCGGCACGTTGTGGACCATGGTTCCACCCTTGCCGGGTGTGACGCCGCCCACGATATTGGTGCCATAGGCGATCATTTCCGCCGTGTGGAAGCTGCCGATCTTGCCGGTGATGCCGAGGACGAGGACGCGGGTCGAACGGTCGAGAAGGATTGTCATGAGGCCACCTTTGTCAGGCTGTCATTGCGCCACGCGGCAACCGCGCGGCTCGCCGCTTCGGCAAGTGTGCCGGCACGGATGATGGGAAGGCCGGAGCGCGCCAGGATCTTGCGCCCTTCCTCGACATGGGTACCGGCGAGGCGCACCACCACCGGCATGTTGATCGGGCTTTTCTGCAGCGCCATCACGATACCCTCCGCCACCCAGTCGCAGCGATTGATGCCGGCGAAGATGTTGACCAGGATGGCGCGCACATTCTGGTCCGAGGTGACGAGCCGGAACGCCTTGGCGACACGCTCGGGCGTGGCGCCGCCGCCGATATCGAGGAAGTTCGCGGGCTCGCCGCCCGCCGCCTTGATCATGTCCATCGTCGCCATCGCGAGGCCGGCGCCATTGACGATGCAGCCGATCGAGCCGTCGAGCCCGACATAGGAAAGCCCGCGGTCATTGGCGCGTGTCTCGCGCGGATCCTCCTGCGACTTGTCGCGCAATTCCGCGATATGCGGCAGGCGGAACAGCGCATTGTCGTCGAAGGTCATCTTGGCGTCGAGCGCGATGAGGCGGTTGTCCTCGGTGACGACCAGCGGGTTGATCTCGACCATCGTCGCGTCGAGCTCCTCGAAGGCCTTGTAGCAGCCGAGAATGGTGTTGACCGCCTGCTGCGTCAGCGCCGGTTCGAGGCCGAGACCGAAGGCGATCTCACGCGCCTGGAATGCCGGCATGCCGACCGCCGGCTCGACGACGCTGCGGATGATCGAGTTGGGCTCGCGCTGGGCGATCTCCTCGATCTCCATGCCGCCGGCGCTCGAGGCCACCACCATCACGCGCTCCGATTTGCGGTCGAGCACCAGGCCCAGATAGATCTCGCGCTTGATGGCGACGGCGCCTTCGACATAGACGCGATAGACGGTCTTGCCTTGAGGCCCGGTCTGATGGGTGATGAGGCGCTTGCCGAACAGTTCGTCGGCCTCCTCCTCGACCTGATGCTCGGAAGAGCAGAGCTTGACGCCGCCGGCCTTGCCGCGCCCGCCCGAATGGATCTGCGCCTTGACGATCCATTTGCTGCCGCCGATATCGCGGGCGCGATAGGCCGCCTGCTCCGGGCTGTAAGCGAGACCGCCTTGCGGCACCGCGACGCCGAAACGCGAGAGGATTTCCTTCGCCTGATATTCGTGGATGTCCATCTTCAAGCCGCCTTTGCGAGTTGCGCCGGTTGGGTGCGGTGGAAATGCTCGATCGCCGCGGCGACGCCGCTGCCGGCGGTGAAGGGCACGCCTTGGTCGCGCAAAGTGAGCTCGACGCCCGACAGAGCGGTCAGCACCATCAGCTCGTTGAGATCGCCCAGATGGCCGATACGAAAGACGCGGCCCGCGACCTTCGACAGGCCGACACCGAGCGAGAGCCCGTAAGCTTTGTAGGCATGGCGCACCAAGGCGTTGGAATCGAAGCCGTCCGGCAGATAGATCGCGCTCACGGTGTCGGACTGCCAATGCGGTGCCGTCGCGCAGAGTTTTAAGCCCCAGGCGGAAACCGCCTTGCGCACGCCTTCGGCGAGGCGATGATGACGCTGGAACACATGCTCGAGGCCTTCGGCGAAAAGAAGATCGAGCGAGGCGCGCAAGCCGCGCAGCATATGCGTCGGCGGCGTATAGGGGAAATAGCCGTCCTTGTTGACGCGCGCCATGTCGGCGAAGTCGAAATAGCAACGACGCGACTGCGCTTTTTGCGCCTGGGCGAGCGCCTTCTGGCTGACGCACAGAATGGCGAGGCCGGCCGGCATCATGAAGCCCTTCTGCGAGCCTGAGACGGCGATGTCGACGCGCCAGTCCTCCATGCGGAAGTCGATGCTGGCGATCGAGCTGACGCCGTCGGCGAAGAGAAGTGCGGGATGATCCGCTTCATCGAGCGCCTTGCGCACGCCCGCGATGTCGCTGGTGACGCCGGTCGCGGTTTCATTGTGGGTGACGAGCACCGCCTTGATCTTGTGATGGCGATCGGCCTTGAGGCGGGCGGCGAAGATATCGACCGGCACGCCTTCGCCCCAGGGCGCATCGACCACATCGACCTCGAAGCCGAGACGGACGCACATGTCGATCCACAGATGCGAGAACTGGCCGAAGCGCGCGGCGAGCACCTTGTCGCCGGGCGACAGCGTGTTGGTGAGGGCGGCTTCCCAGCCGCCGGTGCCGGAAGAGGGGAACAGGAAGGCCTGGCCGGTCCTGGACTTGAAGACCTTCTTCACATCCTCGAAGAGCGGCAGGGTGAAGGCCGGCAGGTCGGGCGCCCGCTGGTCCTCCATCGGGACATCAATGGCCCGGCGCACCGCCTCCGGCACATTGGTGGGCCCTGGAATGAAAAGGCCGCGAACACCTGGCATGGTTTCCTCCCTCGCTGGTGATTTGCTTATGCGCGTATTATCTCACCGGGTAGGGTCCTGCCCGCAACGTTCCTATCACCTGCCTTTGGGTATCCAAATGGGTGGGGATTTTCCTATCCTTATGGATGATCAGGCGCTATAGCAGGCACAATGCACCTACCCATCAGTATGGGAAATGGGATATGACTGGGCATCGGCATCTTGGCAGCACACTCGGTGAGCCAGCGGGCACACCGGATGGGCTTGGATCATGCGGCAGATGGTGCTGCCGCGTAAGCCTCGGCGGCCAGCGCGAGGGCCCTGGCCACGGCATGGTGGCCCTCGGGCGAAAGCGGTGCCTGAGGCGGCAGCGGAGCTCCCACTTTGAACCCCTGCTGCTGCAATGCGCCCTTGATGCAGGCGGCGAGCGAATGTGCCGCGAACAGCTCATTCACGCGCCACAAGCTGCGTTGCAGAGCCAAGGCGGCATCCCATTTCTGGGCGCGGCAAAGCTCATAGAGACGCACACTTTCGCGTGGAATGGCGCAAGCCGGTCCGGCCATCCAGCCGGCACCGCCGATCAGCATGACCGTGGCGGGGATATGGGCCGATGCCGCGAATATCTTCATTCGGCCGTCGGTGCGGTTGAGGATGGACAACAGCCTGCCCGTATTGGTGGAAGCGTCCTTGATGTAGCCGATACGCGGATGGCGCGAGAGCGTATCGATGGCCGGGAGGCTGAGATCGGAGCGTTGAAAGTTAGGGTTGGTGTAAAGCACTACCGGCAATTCGGTAGCGTCGGCTATGGCGCTGAAATAAGCGATCACACCGTCGTCATGGATCGGGAAGTAGGCTTCGAGGATCGCCAGGATGCCATCGGCGCCGATCGCGGCGAATTCGCGCGCCTGGCGCGTCGCCTCGGCGACGGTAGTGGCAGCCACGCCCGCCACCACGGGAACCCGGCCCGCCGTCTGCTCGACGACGATCTCCACGATGCGGCGGCGCTGTGTCCAGTCGAGATAGGCGAACTCGCCGGTGCTTCCAAGCGGTGTCAGGCCATGCACGCCGGCGGCGACGAGGTGATCGATGAGCCGGCGCAACTCGGCCTCCAGCACGTGGCCGTCAGCGCCGATTGGCGAGACGAGATAAGGAAAAACCCCGTGGAATTCACGCATCAGCTCCCTCATTTGCAAGGCAGCGCATCGTCTCGGCCGGCAGGTTCCCGTCGGCAATACCTATATCATCTGCCTCGGGAAACCAACGGCCCAGAGGCATCAAAAGGGAGATGTCAATGACCGATCCGGCGCCCATAGACATCGCCTTGGGTGACGGCAACCCGTTGATGCTGGCGGCGCTGTCCGACTTCATCGACCGCGACAAGGCTTTCAGCCTGGTGGCGACCGCCGCCACGGCCGAAGGTTTTCTCGCCGCGGTGACCCGGGTGCCGGTCCAGGTCGGCCTCATCGACTGGAACCTGCCGGTGATGGGCGGTGAGCGCCTGCTCGACACGCTGCGCCTGCGGCCTTCGCCGCCGCGTTTGATCGTCTATGGCGCGGCCGAAGAGCCAGAGATACTGCGCCGCGCCATGGCGGCGGGTGCCGCCGGTTTCTCGCCGCGCCACCAGTCGCCGGAGCAGCTTCTGGTCATGGCGCGCGCCGTGGCGCAGGGCCAGATGATGTTCCCGTTCCTCGATGTGCGCGAGCTCACCCGCGATCCGGCGAGCGCCCTCACTTTGCGCGAGCGCACGCTGCTCGCCGCTCTGGCGCGCGGCCTCGACAACAAGTCGCTGGCGCGCGAGCTCGGCATTTCGGTGAATACGGTGAAATTTCACCTGCGCAATCTCTATGAGAAGCTCAATCTCTCGAGCCGCGCCCAGGCCATCGCTTTCTATTACTCTTCCGGTGCGCATCGGGATGAGAGAAAGTGAAGGTAGTAACGCTGCTCTCTCAACCCCTCACCCTGAGGTGCCCGCCGAAGGCGGGCCTCGAAGGGTCCCGCAGGACGCGAAGATTGACAGGCGCTGTTGAGGGTAATTCTGACGGACCCTTCGAGGCTCGCTGCGCTCGCACCTCAGGGTGAGGATTGGGGAGAAAATCATCCGCCAACGGACGAATTCGCCACTGCGACCGAATTGCCGCTTGACGTGATCCCGCTTCCTCCTGTTGTCTCATCGCCCTGTCACGTCACGAGAGGGATATCCCATGAGCTTCCACACCGTCGAACAGGCCGCCGCAAGGCTCAACCGCAGCGAGCTCGCCGTGCCCGGCAGCCAGCCGCAGCTCTTTGAAAAGGCGGCGAAATCGGCCGCCGACGTGATCTTCCTCGATCTCGAGGACGCGGTCGCGCCGGACGACAAGGAGCAGGCCCGCAAGAACATCATCCAGGCCATCAATGACATCGACTGGGGCCGCAAATCACTCTCGGTGCGCATCAACGGCCTCGATACCCACTATATGTATCGCGATGTCGTCGACGTTCTCGAGCAGGCGGGCGACCGCCTCGACCTCATCATGATTCCCAAGGTCGGCACCGCCGCCGATGTCTATGCCATCGACATGATGGCGACGCAGATCGAGACCGCCAAGGGCCGGAAGAAGAAGATCGGTTTCGAGCTCATCATCGAGACGGCGCTCGGCATGCAGAATGTCGAAGCGATCGCAGGCGCCAGCCGCCGCAACGAATCGCTGCATTTCGGCGTCGCCGACTATGCCGCCTCGACCCGCGCCCGCACCACCAATATCGGCGGCGCCAATCCCGATTATTCGGTGCTGACCGACAAGCTCGACGACGGCTCACGCGCCACGCATTGGGGCGACATGTGGCACTACGCGCTCGCCCGCATGGTCGTCGCGGCCCGCGCCAATGGCCTGCGTCCCGTCGATGGCCCCTTCGGTGATTTCTCTGATGCCGACGGCTATAAGGCCGCCGCCGGCCGCGCCGCGGTGCTGGGCTGCGAAGGCAAATGGGCCATCCATCCTTCGCAAGTGACGCTCGCCAATGAGGCGATGGGCCCGAGCGAGAAGGATGTCGCGCGCGCCAAGCGTATCCTGGTGGCGATGGAAGAAGCGGCGAAGGCCGGCAAGGGCGCCGTGTCGCTCGACGGCCGCCTCATCGACTATGCATCGATCCGCCAGGCCGAAGTGCTGGTGAAGAAGGCCGAGCAGATCGCCAAGGGATAAGGAAGCGAGGAATCTCCCTCCCCGGAACGGGAAGGGTGGCGAGCGTAGCGAGCCGGGTGGGGAAAAGCCCTACAGCTTCACCCCATTCAGCTGGCACAGAAGATTGACGAGGCGCGGCACATATTTGTCGCCATAGCCATTGGTCGTGCCCAGCACCAGTGTCTGATGCACCGCTTCCGCCACGAAGGAGGACAGCGGCATTGCCTGTGTCATGGTGGTGTAATAGCGGACGTCCTTGCGGGCATTGTCGATGGCGAATTTGGCGGCGCTGTCATCATCGGCGAGCGGCACCTTGATGAGGCGCTCGAACATCACCGAGCGGGCGCCGCCTGCCATGGCGATATCGTTGAGCGCCTGCATGTCGACCTTGGCCTTGAGCCCGGCGGCGATGCCTTCCGCCACCACCGCCGCGGTGCCGATGGCGATGTAATTGTTGATGAGCTTGAGCGTATGGCCGGCGCCGACACCGCCCGCATGGATGATCGTGTCGGCGAAACATTCAATGACCGGCCGGATCTCGGCCAGTATCTTCTCATCACCGCCCGTCATCACGCCGAGCTTGCCTTCTTCCGCTTCCTTGGGCGTGCGCACCAAAGGCGTGTCGACGAAATGCGCGCCCTTCGCTTCGATCGCCGCCGCCACCTTGAGCGTCGAGGACGGTTCTGCCGTCGAGCAGTCGGCGATGATCATGCCGGGGCGGATGCCTTCGAGGAGCCCGTCCTTGCGGAACAGCGTCTCCTCCACTTGCGGTGAGCCGGTGACGCACAGGAACACGACATCGCTTTTCTCGGCGACCTCGCGCGGGCTTTTCGCCTCCTCGGCGCCCTTGGCGATGAGATCGTCGATCGGCGTTCGGTTGCGGTGGGCGAGCACGGTGAGCTCATAGCCCTTGGTGACGATGTTCTTGCCGATGCCGTGGCCCATGAGGCCGGCGCCGATCAGTCCGATTTTTTTCTTCGTCATGGAAGCTGTGCTCCTGCTTTTCGAATGGACTAGCGTTGCTGCCGGTCGCCGCCGGCAATGGTGATGACCGTAATGATGATCACGCCCGTCATGATCAGGCGGATGCCGGCGCTGGCGCCGAATGTATTGAGCATCGTGTCGA
Source organism: Rhizobiales bacterium Y(2018) (assembly GCA_005502925.1). Taxonomy (GTDB): domain Bacteria; phylum Pseudomonadota; class Alphaproteobacteria; order Rhizobiales; family Aestuariivirgaceae; genus Taklimakanibacter. Next base: position 116,046 of record SCPD01000018.1, read on the forward strand.
GAAGATAGATGAAAAGCGCCGCCCCCCATATGCCCGGCACATTGGCGCGCCCGCCCGCCACCGAGGTGCCGCCGATGACCACGACGGCGATCGAGGCGAGGAGGAAACCTTCGCCCATATTGAGCGCGGCGCCGCCGGAAAAGCCCGACAGCACGATGCCGGTGACGCCGGCGAGAAGCGCGCTCAAGAGATAGGTGGCGAAACGGGTAAGATCGACATTGAGCCCGGCGAGCCGGGCGGCGCGCGGGTTCTGTCCGATGGCGAGAACTGTGCGGCCATAGAGTGTGCGTTTGAGCAGGAGCGCCATGCCGATCGACAAAAGGAGGACGAAGATCGCCAGCAGCGGCACGCCCAATATCCGCGTGGTGGCGAAATCCGCCAGCATCGGCGGCGGCTTGATGCGGATGCCGCGGCCATAGGAGATCGCCGTCGACAGAATGAGGAAGCTCGACGACAGCGTCGCGATGATCGGCGGAATGCGCAACAGCCGGATCAGCCCGTAATTGAAGAGGCCGACCACGAAGCTCGCGCCCAGGGCAGCGACGATGCCGATGAGCAGCCTGGCATTGTCGGTGTCCATCACTTTCGTCGCCACGACGCCGGCGAGTGTGATCGTCGCCGGGATGGAGAGGTCGACATTGCCGGGGCCGGTGGTAATCACCATCATCTGGCCGAGGCCGATGATGATGGTGAAGGTGGCGAAGGAAAGTGCCGCGGTGAGGATCTCGCCCGCCCCCTGGCCGCCGGTAAAGGCGATGGTCGCAAGCCACACCGCGATCATCGCGATGAAGGACCAGATCCAGGGCTGGCCGCGTAGCTTGCTCCACAGCGCGGTCATCGCCGTGCCTCGCCGGCCGAGATGAGCGCCCGGAGCGCCAGCACGATGATCAGGATCGCGCCTTGCGCGCCGATCTGCCAGTCGGGCGAGATGCGCATGAAGATGAGGAACGAGCCGGCGAGAGTCAGAGTAAGCGCGCCGATCACCGCGCCGAAGGGCGATACCCGGCCGCCGACGAATTCGCCGCCGCCCAAGATGACGCCGGCAATGGCATAAAGCGTGTAGCGATCGGCGATATGGGCGTCGGCCGAGGTGGTGAGGCCGATGAGGGAAAGGCCCGACAACACGCCGAAGAATCCCGCCAGCGCATACATCGCCATCTTGGTCCTGAGCTCCGACCAGCCGGCCCGCGCCATGGCGCGCGGATTGCCGCCGGTGCCGCGCATGATGACGCCATAGGAAGAGGTCATGAGGCCGATATGGACGAGAAGGGCGATGAGGAGGGCGGCGATGATCGGAAAGGGGATCAGCGGCACCTGCAGCGCCATGATGGCCTTCAGCCAGTCCGGCGCCTTGCCGCCGGGCGAAGGCAGGATCATCACCGCGATGCCGAGCCAGATGAAGGACGCGCCGAGCGTCACCACGATCGAGGGCAGGTTGCGCAGATGGATGAGCGCCGCCATGGCGGCATAGGCGCCGATGCACAGCAAAAGCGCCAGGATGCCGAGCGCCGGTGTGTCATGGAGATACGTCGCGCCGATGCAGCCGACGAGACCGACAAAGGGACCGATCGACAGATCGAGATCGTTCACCGTGATGATGAACATCTGGGCGATGGTGGCGAGCGCGATCGGCACCGCATATTGCAGCATCAGGTTGAGGCCGAAATAGCTCATGGTGCGCGGCTGCGCATAGAAGGTAGCGGCCAGCACGAGGGCGAGCGACGCCAGGGGGAGGAGCGCCCGCAAGGTCTTCCGGTTCAGGGTGAGCGCGGACATCACCACCTACCGTCATCCCGGCGAAAGCCGGGATCCACAAAAGCCTCTCCATGCGACGGACGCTGCCCGCGTCGCGTGAGTTTAATGGGTCCCGACTTTCGCCGGGATGACGGGGTGAGAGAGAGGGCCGCTCTCATCACGCGCTCTCCGCGAAGGACGCATGCAGAACCTTGTCCTCGCTGAGTTCATGGCCCTGAAGCTCGGCGACGATGGCGCCGTTGCGGAAGATATAGGCGCGGTCGCAATGTTTGAGCTCGTCGATCTCGGTCGTGTACCAGACGAAGCTGCGGCCCGCTTCCGCCTCGGCGCGGATCATCTCATAGACTTCGAGCTTGGTGCCGATATCGACGCCGCGCATCGGGTCGTCCATCAGCACGATATCGGCCTTGGAACCGAGCGCCCGGGCGAACAGCGCCTTCTGCTGGTTGCCGCCCGACAGCGTCAGGATGTTGTTGTTCATGTCGGGCGTGCGTATGCCGATGCGCTGCTTCCAGTCGCGCGCCATGCCCTGCTCCTGCTCCGGCCTGATGAGCGGCCCTTGCCGAAGATGGCGGAGCGCGCTCACCGTCACATTCTCGCCGATCGACCACAGATTGAAGACGCCGTCTGCCTGCCGGTCGCCGGCGATGAAAGCGGCGCTGTGCCTGCGGGCGCCGTCGAAGATCTGGATCAGCATGCGCGTCTGGCCGTGGCCGGCGAGGCCGGCGAGGCCGACGATCTCGCCCTTGCGCACCGAGAGTTTCCCTGTTTGCGTCGCGGTGAGCGGCGTCGCCTCAATGGCGAGCGCGCTCGAAATCTGCCGGCGCGCGGCGGTCCCGGGGCCTGCCTTCCCAGTGGTGGCGCCCATCGCGGCGACGAGCGAATGGCGCGTGAAGTCCCGGGCATCCTTCTCGGCAACAACCTTGCCGTCCTTCATCACCGCGATGCGGTCGCAATAATCGAGCACATCGCCGAGGAGATGCGAGATGAGGATCGTGCTGGTGCCGCGCGCCACCTCCTGGCGCATGAAGGTCAGGAGCTGCCTGGCGGTCACCGCATCGAGTGAGGAGGTGGGCTCGTCCAGGATGACGACACGCAGCGGCTCGTCGGTGACGGTGAAGGCGCGCGCGATCTCCGCCATCTGGCGCTGGCCGATATTGAGATCGCCCGCTTCCTGATCGACATCGATGCCATGGCCGGGAAAGATTTCGTCGAGCTTTTCGCCGATGAGCCGGCGCGCTTTCGCCTTCCAGCCGATACCTTTAAGGGCGCGGTGCACGATGCGGACATTTTCGGCCAGCGTCAGATTGGGGCAGAGCGACAATTCCTGGAACACGCAGCGTATGCCAAACGCCGAGGCATTGCTGGCGCTGTACTGCCGGCTTACATCCTGCGTGCCGATGACGAGGCGGCCCTGGTCGGCTTTCAGCGTACCGGCGAGCACATGCATGAGCGTGCTTTTGCCGGCGCCATTATGGCCGACCAGCCCCAGGCATTCGCCGGGCTTGAGCACGAGATCGACGCCGGCGAGCGCGCGGACGGCGCCGAAGCTCTTCTCGATGGCGGTGAGTGCTACGGCAGGCTCAGACACGCTCGCCCCGGACTAGCGCGTGATCAGGAAAAGTGGACACCGGTTTTCCGTCCGATCACGCGCTAAATATAAGATTGCGATCACGTTTATCACTTCAGGTCGTAACGACCTGAAGTGATCGTGATCTGGTGAATTTCCTCTCTCCCGCATTATACGCGGGAGAGAGGTAGACTGCGTCATTGATCTACTTCCCGGCGACGACCTTCTCGGCGTCTGCCTTCGAATATTCGACATTGGCGACGCCGCCTTTTTCAGTCGTCTCGAGGCTCTTTTCGAGATCGGCCTGGTTGATCTGCAGGAACGGCACCACCAGGTCCTTCGGCACTTCCTTGCCGTCGAGGATCATCTGCGCCACCCAGAAAGCGAGCGTCGAGACGCCGGGTGCGATGGAGACCGACATGGTCTCATAGCCATTGGCGTCCTTCTGCTCTTTCCACCAGGCGAGCTCGTCCTGGCGGTTGCCCATGATGATGAGCGGCGTCGGGCGGCCGGCCGCCTTGAAGGCCTGCGCCGCGCCATAACCGTCGCCACCTTGCGTCACCACGCCTTTCACTTCCGGCAGCGACGGGAGGATGCCGGCCACCGCCTTCTGCGCCACTTCCTGGGCCCAGTCGCCATGGACAGAGCCGACGATCTTGAACTGCGTGTGTTTGCCCACACCTTCCTCGATGCCCTTGTGGATCTCGTCGTCGACGAACACGCCGGCGAGGCCGCGGATCTCGAGCAGATTGCCGCCGTCTTTCATCTTTTCAGAGAGATAATCGAGCTGGACGGCGCCCATTTTCTTGAAATCGACGGCGATGCGCCAGGCGCAAGGCTCGGTCACGATGCCGTCGAAGGAGACGACGATGATGCCGGCGTCGCAGGCCTGCTTGACCACGCCATTGAGCGCGTCGGGAGAGGCGGCATTGATGACGATGGCATTGTAACCCTGCAGGATCAGATTCTGGATCTGCGCCGCCTGCTCGGTCACCTGGTTTTCAGACGTGGTGAAGGGATCGGCCGCCGCGACGATGCCGTCGGCCACCGCCTGCTTGGTCACCTTGTCCCAGCTCTTCAGCATCGATTGCCGCCAGGAATTGCCGGCATAATTGTTGGAAAGCGCGATCTTCTTGTCTTTGGTGTCGGCCGAGGCCGGCAGGGCGAAAGTGATCGCGGCGAGTGCTCCGGCAACTAAAAGCGAAGTCTTCTTCATGATGATGGACTCCTCCCAAGGGGTATTTGTTGACTGAACGGCGTTTTTCTTAAAGCTTGCCCGCTAACATGTTAGCAGAGCCGCGTATCCGCGCAACGCCCATTTGTCATACTTTTGAGAAGGCCTTATCTTTTTGTTTTGCGCTAGCTTTGCGCGCCTTCGCCTTGCCGGAGAGGCCGAGCTTGCCGCCCTCGTCGATGGTTTTCTGCGTGGTCTGCAAGAGCTTGCGCACCGCATCGCGGGCGCGGTCCGCTTTCTTCACCCGGATCGCTTCGAGAATGGCCAGATGCAGCGGCAGGACTTTCATCCGGTTGCGCAAATGGGCGACCGTCACCGAGAAGAGATTGGCGAGCAGCGATTCGATGACGCGGCCGAAAGGCGGGATAAACTCATTGCCGGACGCATTGAGGACGGCGAGATGGAATCTGACATCCGCCACGTTCCATGCCGCTTCATCGCCCACCGCATCGGCCATCGCCTGATAGGCGGCCTCGATCTCGACGAACTGTCCGGCGGTGCGATGCAGGGCGGCGAGTGCGGCCGCTTCCGGTTCGATCATCATGCGGATCTGCTGGACGTCATTGGCGAAGCGCTGGAAATCGACGGTGGTGCAGTACCAGCTCAGCACATCGCGATCGAGCAGGTTCCAGGCGTTGCGCGGCTCGACGCGCGAGCCGATCTTGGGGCGCGACTGGATCAGTCCCTTGGCGGAGAGCATCTTCACCGCCTCGCGTATCGCGGTGCGGCTCACCTTGTAGATCTGGCCGCATTCCGCCTCATTGGGCAAAAGCGCGCCCGGCTTGTAGTCGCCGCGTACGATGCGCTGGCCCAGATCATGCGCCACTTTGTTATAGAGACTTTTGCGCGAAGCACCTTTATCTGCCGGCTTGCGTTTCGTCCCCGCCATGATCGCGTCCTCACTTGCCTGAAATCCGCCCGCAGCATAAAGCAGTTCAATCATCAGACAAATGAGTTTCTGAGGCTTTCGCCATGACCGCAGACATCGCCATGATCGCCGTCGATTGGGGCACCAGCAACCGGCGCGCCTGGGCGCTCGATGGCGCCGGCCATGTGCTGGCCGAGATCGGCGACGGCGAGGGCCTGCTCGCCGTCAAACAAGGCGGCTTCGCCCGCTCCTTCGCCGATTTCGCGGCACCCTGGCTTGCCGCCGGCCGGTCCGTGCCGGTCCTGATGTGCGGCATGGTCGGCAGCAAGATGGGCTGGGCCGAGGTGCCCTATATCGCCGCCCCTGCCGATCTGGCAAGTCTTTCGCGCAATCTCCATCACGTCGCCTTCGAGGGTGGCGCGCGCATCGCCATCGTGCCGGGTGTCTCGTGTAGTCATGACGGCGTGCCGGATGTCATGCGCGGTGAGGAATGTCAGGTCCTGGCCGTGCTGGCCCAGCGCAAGCTACGCGACGCCGGCCTGCTCCTCCCCGGCACCCATTCCAAATGGGTCCAGGTGAAGGACGGCAAGCTCGCCTCCTTCCGCACCTATATGACGGGTGAGCTTTATAATGCGCTCACCTCGTCGGGCACGCTGGCGCAGCTCATGGAGAAAGGCGAGCCCGATCGCGACGCCTTCCTGAAAGGTCTCGCCCGGGCGCGACAGGCGGACGCCGGCGCTCTTTCGCACAGCCTCTTCGGCGTGCGTACGCTGGGTCTCTTCGGCAGCCTGCCGCGCAATGGCTTGAACTCCTATCTGTCGGGGCTGCTGATTGGTACCGAGATGCGCGATGCGATCGCCTGGTCCGGCACGGATGCGGTGGTCGCCGTCGGCTCGCCGAAACTTCTCGACAATTACCGGATCGCTGCCGCGACCTTCGGCCTCGCTTTTGAGTCACATGACAACGCCGCGCTGCTGCCGCCGGCTCTGTTCATGATTGCGCGCGATGCGGGCCTTATGGCCTGAAGAGTGGTATTGACAGAGCTGATGCCGGCCGCGGCTCCGGCATTCAGTTTTGCAGAAGATCCGCCATCGCGTCCCGCGCGATGACCGCGCCTGGATATTGGATGACGCGGCTCGCCAGGGCGTGCGCCTTGCGCACACTGTCGAAAACCGAAGCACCGTTCAGCCGGGCCGCCAGATAGCCGGCATTGAAGCTGTCGCCGGCGCCCGTCGTGTCACGCGGCTGGGCGACGCGGTCGAGCATTACGCTGCCCTGCCTGGTGAAAACCGGGCCGCCGCCGGTCTTGAGCACGATTTCCTCAGGCCCCAGGGCCGAGAGCTCGCCGATCCAGTCTTCCGCGCTCTGCGTCTTGGCGAAGATCGCGTCGAGATCGTCGGAGGAGGGCAGAACATGGGTCGCCGCCGCGATCGCCTGCTGCATCCAGAGCGCCGCTTCCGAGCGGTCGGCCCACAAACGCGGCCGGTAATTGGTGTCGAAGGCGGCGAGACCGCCTCGTGACTTGAGCCGCCGCATCAGCTCGATGAGACGCTTGCGCCCGGTTGTGCCGAGAACGGCGAGCGTGATGCCGCTGGTGAAGATTGCGTCCGCGCTTGCCAGGGTTTCGGCGAGCTCAGGCTCCTCGAACATCTGCCGGACCGGCGCCTCGCCGCGCCAATAGCTGAAGGAACGTTCGCCCGTGTCGTCGGTGTCGATGATGTAGAGGCCGGGCCGGCGGCCGGGCACTCGCGCGATATGGCGGCAGTCGATGCCTTCATTCTCGAAGCTCTCGATCATCCAATCGCTCAATGGGTCATCGCCGAGGCGCGTCACATACTGGACGCGCGCCGTCTGAGCGTTGAGCAGCCGCGCCAGATAGACGGAGGTGTTGAGCGTGTCCCCGCCGATGCGGCGGTCATAGGTGAGCGGCCCGCTCAACGAACGGGCAAGCTCGATCATCGGTTCGCCAATGGCGGCGAGGGTCAGGGGCTTTGCCATGTCGGCTTGTTTAACCCGTGATCGGTCGAAATGGGTATCGGTTTTCAGTTTCTCCGGCCGCTAAACCAAGGATTCCGAACAGGTTTTTGCGTTTGAGGACCACCGGGCCGCTGATCTAGAACGCTTCTAATCTATTGAACATGCTGGATTTTTTGCCGCGCCCCTGGGTTAGCGATTGACAGGGATGGCCCCCATCGAATAACTGACTAAATCAGTCGGATTATTTGGTTCCCAATGGTCTCGTCATGAGTGTCCAATTCTGCCCCGCGAGCTGCCCCTTGAAGCTCCTCGACCGCAAGCCCGAAAGGCTGGTGGTGACGGGCCTGCGCTGCTGCATGGCGGGCTATGCTTATGGCGATATCGAATGCTGGGAAACCGCCTGGCGCAGCTATTCGATGGAACTCGGCACCGATGATGCCCGCAAGCTCATGGGCGAGCTGCAATATTGGGTTCGCACGCTCCGGGCGCACAGCACCCGTCCGCTTTCCGTCTTTCCGCATGGCTGCGGCCATGTCTGCCGCGACGAATGCATGGCGCTGTCGCTGATCGCGGCGCTCCAGGATCATGACCAGCCGGCGGCGTTGCTGGCGGCGCGCCATCTCTCGGGCACCAGCGAAGGCGATGCGCCGCTGGAACTCGCGGCCGCCGGGCGAAGCTATGCCGATGCGCTGATTGCGGCCGGCCAGAAGCTGTTGAGCGTTCCCGCATCCGTCATCCACTCCATCGCCGCTTTTGGCAGCGGGCCCGCTGCGGCGCAGGAGACACTCCATTGAGCTACCCATGCAGCGCGATCTCAGAAGGGGACTTACCATCATGAAGCGGCATCTTTTGGCGTTCACCGCCGGCACAGTCCTGACACTGGCCTCGGTCATTTCGATTGCGCGCGGTGCCGAGGCGACGCCCGACTCCGTCGTCAAGCACTATGGCGACGTCGCCGAGGCGATGTACACCGATGCTCAGTCGGCAGCCGCTGATCTCGGCAAGGCCATCGATGCTCTGATCGCCAATCCCACCGAGGACACGCTGAAGGCGGCGCGCGCCGCCTGGAAGGAAGCGCGTCCCTGGTATCAGCAGACCGAAGGCTATCGTTTCGGCAACAGCATCGTCGATGACTGGGAAGGCAAGGTGAATTCCTGGCCGCTCGATGAGGGCCTCATCGACTACACCGACAAGGGCTCCTATGGCGAAAGCTCGGATGAGAATCCGCTCTACACCGCCAATGTCATCGCCAACAAATCGATCCGCATCGGCAATGACACGGTCGATGCGACGACGATCGACGCTGCTCTTCTCCAGAAGCTGCAGGGCGCCGGCGACAATGAAGCCAATGTCGCGACGGGTTATCACGCCATCGAATTCCTGCTCTGGGGCCAGGATCTGAACGGCACCAAAGCGGGCGCCGGCAACCGTCCCGTCACCGATTACGACACCAAGAACTGCAGCAACGGCAATTGCGACCGCCGCGCCGCCTATCTCAAGGCCGCCAGCGATCTGCTGCAGTCCGACCTCGCCGAAATGGTTGCCAGCTGGAAGGCCGATGGCGCCGCCCGCAAGGATCTCAGCGGCAAAGGCGTCGAAGGCGGTCTGTCGACCATCCTCACCGGCTTGGGCTCCCTCTCTTATGGCGAGCTCGCCGGCGAGCGCATGAAACTCGGCCTCATTCTGCATGATCCGGAGGAAGAGCATGACTGTTTCTCCGACAACACGCATAATTCGCATTATTTCGACGAAGCCGGCATGATCTCGATCTATGGCGGCACGCTCAAGCGCCGCGACGGCTCGACGCTGGAAGGCCCGGGCCTCGCCGCCCTTGCCACTGCCAAGGCGCCCGCCGAAGCCAAGAAGCTCGACGCGCTGATGGCCGATGCCGAAAAGAAATTAGGTGCGATCCGCGACCGGGCGGAAAGCGGCAAGGAAGCCTACGATCAGATGATCGGCCAAGACAATCCAGAGGGCAATGCACTGGTGCAGGCGGCGATCGACGCCCTTGTCGCGCAGACGCGCGGCATCGAGGCGGTGGTCGCCGCCCTCAATCTCAAGATCTCGGTCGAGGGCTCAGACAGCCTCGATGATCCGTCCAAAGTTCAGTGAGGCCAGCGCCATGCTCAGATACAGACGCCACGTCCAGTCCTTCACCGAAGCCGAGATCGCCGAAAAGCTCAAAGTCGCCGAGGCGCTCAGGGGCGAGGGCAAGCGGGTCTATGAGATCGCCCGTGTTCTGGGCGTCACGGATACCACCTATTACAACTGGCTGAAGCGGGCCGAGAAGCCGTCCCGGTCCGGTGAAGCGGAACTGCGGCGCCTGCGCCGCGAGAACGCGCAGCTGAAGCGGGCGGTCAAGTCGCTGGCCGGCATTGCCGGGGTCGCTCAGGGTTAAATCATGATCGTCTGCCAGTGCAACGTCATCACCTCCCGTAACATCAAGGAGGCCGTCGGCCGCCTGATGGAGCTGGACGAGCTCGAGGTGGTGACGCCGGGAGCGGTTTTCCGCTGTTGTGGCCAGCGCCCGCAATGCGGGGGCTGCATGCCGCACCTGGTTAAGCATATGGAGGCGGCGGTTCTCGAAATTCGGGCCTCGGCTTGCCAAGAGCACCAATCTGCACCATTCTCCGCGGAAGAATCGGGAGAAGTGGAGAAGGCGGATGAAGGGTCACAAGAAGGTCATCGAATATCTGAACAAGGGTCTGCGCAGCGAGCTGACCGCGGTGAGCCAGTACTGGGTTCATTTCCGGCTCCTGGAGGACTGGGGCTTCACGAAGCTCGCCAAGAAGGAGCGCGAGGAATCGATCGAGGAGATGCATCATGCGGACAAGTTCATCGCCCGCATCGTGTTTCTCGAAGGGCACCCGAATTTGCAGACGCTCGATCCCTTGATGATCGGGCAGAATATCAAGGAAGTCCTGGAATGCGACCTGAAGGCCGAATACGGCGCCCGTGATCTGTATCGCGAGGCCTACAAGGCCTGCAACGAGATCGGGGACTACGTTTCCATGGAGCTCTTCAAGGAGCTTCTCGCCGATGAGGAAGGCCATATCGATTTCATCGAAAGCGAGCTCAGCCTGCTCGAGAAGATCGGGCTGGAGAATTACGGCCAGCTGCAGGCCGATTCCACCGACAAGAAAGAGTAAGACGGAACGCGAACCCTCCCTCCACCGCCGAAGGCGGGGAGGGTGGCGCGCGGAACGCGCGACGGGTGGGGTCTGTCCGCCTGATAAGTTTCTCAACCAGACAATTGACGAGCTCTTCAGCTTGATTGTGGAGCGCTCTCTCGCGGAGAGACCCCACCCGTCCGCCCTGCGGGCATCCGCCCTCCCCACGTTTCGCGTGGCGGAGGGAGGTTCCTCGCCATGCTGACGCGCAGGGCCGTTCTCACCGGAGTTGCCGGGGGCCTCGCAGCCCCCGCTTTGCTGTCGCTGTCGCGCGCCGATACGGGAAAGCCTTTGCTGACGGCGCCTGCTCCCACCGGCCCCCCCGCCATCCATGAGGTGACGCTCGAAGCGAAGCCGCAGAACGTGAAGCTCATGGGCGAAGACGGGCCGGCGAGCCCGCTGTGGACGTATAATGACGAGCTCTTTCCGATTGTGCGCCTGAAGCGCGGCGACCGTCTGCGCGCCACGCTGAAGAACGGCCTTGGCGAGCATACCTCTATTCACTGGCATGGTGTGCGGGTGCCGAACGACATGGACGGTGTCCAATATGTGACGCAGCCGCCGGTCGAGCCGGGTCAGAGCTTCCTTTATGATTTCACGCTTCCCGATACGGGCACGTTTTTCTTTCATCCCCATTGCAACGAGAGCGGCCAGGTCGGCCATGGGCTCGTCGGCGTGGTGATCGTCGAGGGCGATGAAAGCCGGCCTTTCGATCATGAGCTGGTGCTCGTCGCCAAGGACTGGCGGCTCGATTCCGCTGGCGGCTTCCTGCCGTTCTCGACCGACAGCGGCGCCGCCCGCGCCGGCACGTTCGGCACGCTGCGCACCGTCAATGGCCGGCGAAAGTTCACCGCCAAGGTTCCAGCCTCGGCCGATATCCGTCTGCGCCTGCTCAATCTCGATGCGACGCGCATGATGGATGTGGGCGTCGAAGGGGCGGATGCCCGCATCATCGCCGTCGACGGCAACCCGCTTCCCGCCTTGCATCTCGATTCCTGGCGGGTCGGTGCAGCCTCACGCGTCGATCTGGTGCTGCGCACCCCCAAGGCCGGGGCCAAGGTGCGCTTGCGCGATTATTTCCCGGCTGAGATCTTCGATCTGGCCGAGCTCGAAGCGGAAGGGCCTGACCGGCAGGCCGGCGCTTTCGACCCGGCGCCGCTTTATGCCTCGGACATACCCGAACCCGATCTCGGAGCGGCGGAACCGCAGGCCTATGTCTTCGGCGCGGCTTCCGATTCGATCGCCAGCTTCATCGACACGCTCGATCCCAACGATCCGCTGTCGAAAATCATATTGGATGAACTGTGCACCGCCGAGCGTACATTCTGGGCGATCAACAAACGGTCCTGGCCGAATGATGGGCATCGCAACCTGCCGCCGCCGCTGGCGCGGCTCCAGGTGGGCAAGAGCTACCGGTTCATGCTGCAGAATGCGACACCACATCCGCATCCGATCCACCTGCATGGACATACGTTCAAGGTGCTCTCGTCCTCGAAGCGCAGCCTGCCCGTCCATCATGCCGACACAGTTCTGGTTCTCCCTAAGGAACGTATCGAGATCGCCTTCGTCGCAACGCCCGGTCGGTGGATGTTCCACTGCCACATATTGGAGCATCTGGAGACCGGCATGATGGGTTATTTCGCGAATACATGACGGCGTTCCGTTTCTTTCTCGCTGGCCTTCTTGGTTTGGCCGCGATATCCCTTGTTGCCGCCGATGAGCTCGATCCGGCGGTGGGCAAGGCCTTGTTCGACCGCAAATGGGTGCAGGCGCCAGCCTCCACCAACTCAGCCGACGGCCTGGGGCCGCTTTTCAATGCCGGCGCCTGCGCCTCCTGTCACAAGAACGGCCGGGCGGCGCGTTTCTCAAGCATCGACGGTGTGCTCGGCAGCGCCGGCTTTGTCGTGCGCCTCGGTGCTGCGCAAGGCAATGCCGATCCGCTGCTCGGCCGCCAGCTCCAGGAACATGCCATTCCGGGTCTCCTCCCCGAAGCGCGCATCGAGCCCTTCCTCGAGAAGGCGCCTGACGGCCTGCCGCTGATGCGCGCCAGGATCACCTACAATGACGCGCAACCGGCGCCGGGAACCCGCGAGGAGTTCCGCGTCGCGCCCTCGCTGATCGGCCGTGGTCTTATCGCCCGGGTTGCCGGAAGTGAGATTCTTAACCGCGCCGATCCCCAAGACCTTGATGGCGACGGCATCAAGGGTCGTGTGCGCATCGTGTCGACGCCGGAAGGCTCGCGCATCGGACGTTTTGGCTTGAAGGCGACGGGAGTGAGCATCGCCGACCAGACGGCCGACGCCATGATGCTGGATATGGGTCTGTCCTCACCTTTGAGGCCCGACCCTTACGGCGATTGCACCGCGGCGCAGATCAAATGCCTCGCCAATGCGAATGGCCGCAGCCCCAGTTCTGACGGAGAGGAAATTTCGCGCGCGATGATCGACATGGTCGCGGCCTATGTCGCCACTCTCACGCCACGTCCGGTTCCCGCCAATGCCGCGGCCGAGCGTCTCCTTGCCGCAACGGGCTGCGCCGCGTGCCATGTCCAGACGCTGAAATCGGAAACCGGCGACGCTTTGCCAGTCTTCACCGATCTCCTGTTGCATGATATGGGCGATGGCTTGGCGGGTGGCTTTCCGGATGGTTATGCCACCGCGCGGGAATGGCGCACCGCCCCTTTGATCGACCTGGCGTCGCAGAACGGCAAGCGGCGCTATTTGCGTGACGGGCGTGCCGCCACATTGGATGAGGCCATACGCTGGCATGGTGGCGAAGCCCAGAAGGCGAAGGAACTTTATATGAATCTGTCCGCCACGGACCGGGCTAAACTGATCGACTATCTGGGATCGCTGTAATGCGGTTTGCCCGGGGGCTGCTTCTGTGCATCGCGCTGCTCTTCTGGGCAGCGCCCGCGCATGCGGCCGAGGATGTCCTGGGACGGTTGGTCGAGCGTTTCATCATTCCGCATTACCAGGCGCTCGCTCTGACCGCCGATGCGCAGGAGAAAGTCTGGGCGGATTTTTGCGCCAAGCCGGATCCGGAAGGGTTCAAGCTTCTGCGCCGCGCTTATCTCGCCACCGCCGACACCTGGTCTGGCATCGAGTTTCTGCGTTACGGGCCGATAGCTGAGGAGTTCCGTGCCGAGCGTCTGTCCTATTGGCCGGAACGCAAGAATGCCACCGCCAAGAGCCTGGCGCAGCTTCTCGAAAAGGACGGCGTCGCCGATCTCACCCCTGAGCTCTTCGTCAAGAACAGTGTCGCGGCGCAAGGTCTGCCGGCGCTCGAGCGCCTGCTGTTCGATGTGAATGCCGAGGCCGAGATGCTGAGCGGCGAGCGCCGGGCGCGGCGCTGCGCGGTGGGCCAGGCCATTGCCTGGAATGTCGTGATCATTGCCCATGATGTCCGCCTCGCCTGGATCAATGAAATGGTGGGCCAGCTCGCCGATCCCGCCACCGCCAAGGAGGCGACGTCACGCATCGCCACCGACTTCCTCGCGTCCTTCGCTTATATCCGTGATTCGAAACTGCGCCCGGTGCTCGGGCGTGAGATCGGATCGGCGCGCCCGCAATTGGCCGAGAGCTGGCGCAGCGGACGCTCGAAACGCGCTCTGGTGCTCAATCTCGAAGCGCTTCTCGATGTAGCCAAGCTCATCATGAAGGGTAAGGACGGCTACACGCCCGAGGCGATCGCGACGGCGGCGCGCATCGCCGACGAATTGCCTGAGGATTTCGGCAAGGCGGTGGTCGACGCCAAGCAGCGGCCGCCTTTCTTCCTGCTGCTCGATGCGGTAGCGGCGGCGCGCGACAAGGCGCATGACGAGATTCCGGCTGTGCTCGGCATCACTGTGGGATTCAACAGCCAAGATGGTGATTGATCGCCGCGCCATCCTGAAAGGCCTGGCAGCCAGTGTTGCCGCGGGCTTGGCGCCCGGCCGCGCTTCGGCCACGCGGCGCCCGCCGCTTTATGTCTCCTGCCGCATGGACGCTGAAGGTAAGGCCTCGGCCACCATGTTCTCGCTCGATGGCCAGGAGATCTTTTCCACCCTTCTCCCGACGCGCGGCCATGATGCGACGGCGAGGCCCGCTTCCTCCGAGATCGTCGTCTTCGCGCGTCGCCCGGGCAATTGGTTCGCCGTGATCGATGTTACGCGCGGCGGCGAGGCGCGCACGATCCTCGCCGCCAGGGACCGGCACTATTACGGTCATGGCGTCTTCACGCCCGACGGCCATTTCCTCTATGCGACGGAGAACGACACGACGAGCGGCGCCGGCCTGCTCGGAATCTATGACGCGGGCGACGCCTATCGCCGCATCGGCGAGATTTCGTCCCGCGGCATCGGCCCGCATGACCTGGCCTTCCTGCCCGATGGCAAGACGCTGGTCGTCGCCAATGGCGGCTTGCGCACTTCGCCGGAAACGGGGCGCGAAGTGCTGAACCCGGACGACATCCAGCCCAATATCGCGCTCATCGAGGCGGCGCATGACCAAACACTGGCGGCGCTCCAGCTCGACCAGCCCTATCGCGCGCTGTCGATCCGTCACATGGCGGTGGCGCAGGACCGCACGGTGGCTTTCGGCTGCCAGTATCAGGGCGACCCCAATGATCTGCCGCCGCTCGTCGGCACGGTGAGCGCCGACGGCAAGATAGGCCTCTTCGAAATGCCGGAAGTCGAGCTGATGGGCATGTCGAACTATGTCGGCTCGATCGCGCTCGACAAGGCCGAGGACATCGTCGCGGCGACGAGCCCGCAAGGCGGCAGCGTCGCTTTATGGAACCGGCGCACTGGTGAATTCCTCACCACCGAGCGCATGGGTGATGTCTGCGGCGTGGCGGCGCTTCCCGAAACCCACGATTTCCTGCTGACGTCCGGCAATGACGGCGTGCGGTCTTATGTCGAAGGGGCCGAGACCCTGCCGCGCGTGACCGGCGACAAGATGCAGAAGTGGATCTGGGATAATCACCTGCTGCCGATCGACGTGTGAAGCCTTTCCAGTATGCTTCCTCATTTACGTTGAAGGACGCAAGGCCTTAGCAAGTTTCCCCTTCTCCCGCTTGCGGGAGAAGCAACCATGATAATATTTACGGAGCGAGGCATGGCGTGCCTCGTCTGTCTTGCCAGGGAGTTCTCCTCATGAGGATGGTGTTGGCG
>SCPD01000019.1 GCA_005502925.1 Rhizobiales bacterium Y(2018)
GTGGTTCATCGATCCGACAGCCAGCCAACCGGCTCCGCGGGGCAGACCGCGGGGCCGGTCCCGTTCCAGAGGAACGGAACCAATATCGCACAAAACTTCCATGCAAGGTGGCCGAAGGCCGGATGAGGGTGTTCTCTCAGCCTCTGTAGAAGCGCAAACGTGGGCAGTGTTGAAGCTTCGTCTCGTTGTTTTCTTGAAGAGATGTCATCAACTGAACCAGCACCCTCATCCGCCCTATCGGGCACCTTCTCCCGCAAGCGGGAGAAGGGGGAAGTCGAGGGGGAATTCTGAGTCTCATTTTAGAAGACGCGTCTCCAATCCGGGTTTCCGTGCAATTTCTCAGACATCCCGCAACTTTCCCCGGACGGCCCTGCGCGAGCGGGAGAAGAGGAAATAGACGGAAGCATCACACCCGCGCCAATGTCAGCGCCGCCTGGCGCGCCGCCGCCAGCGGATCATCGACGCCTTTGATATAGGCTTCGGTCACCGCGCCATCGAGCAGGATGGTGATCTGGTCGGCGAGCAGCGCCCGGTTGCGGCGCTTGGCGTCGAGCATGGCAAAGATGCGCTGGCGCAGCGCTTTCTTATAAGTTTGCACGATCGCCTGCAGCTTGCCCGCTGGATCCGCCTCCTGCAGGCTCGCATGGATGAAGGAGCAGCCGCGATAGGTGGGGCTCCCGGCATTGCGGCCGAAATGGCTGAAGAGGGCTGTGATGCGTTTCTCTTCCACTGTCTCCGACGCGATCACCTGATCGAGGCGGGCGAGGGCCTTCTCCGCCATCTCGCGATAGACCGCTTCGGTGAGCGCCTCCTTGGACGGGAAGTTGTTGTAGAGCGTCATGCGCGCCACGCCCGCTTCCGCGGTCACTTCATTGATGCCGACATGCGCCACCCCGCGCGCGGTGAAGAGCCGGCGCGCCGTGTCGATCAGCTTGCGCCGCCCTCCGCCCGTCACTTTCTCCTTGCCTTGCGTCATGGTCAAAATATAGGTAGACTGATCTACCTAATCAATTGTCGGATTGAGGATGTCCACAATGCCTCTCGTAAAACTTTGGTATTCGCCGGGCGCCTGTTCGCTGGCGCCGCATATGCTGTTGAACGAGATCGGCCATGATTTCGAGCCGATCCGGGTGCCGATCCGTGAGGGCGCCCATCTGACCGAGGATTTCATACGCCTCAACCCGAAGAAACGCCTGCCGGTCCTGGCGCTCGACGGTGAGGTGATCACCGAGCTTCCCGCCATCGCCCTCGCCATCTCGCAGCTGGCGCCGCAGCTTCATTTGATGGGCAAGACGCCGCTCGGGCAGGCGCGCGTGCTCGAATGGCTGAACTGGCTGTCGGGCACCGTGCATGGTCAGGCCTATGGCGGCGTGTGGCGGCCGCAACGTTTCGCTGACGATGAGGCGCTTCATCCGGCGATCACCGCCAAGGGGCGGCAGACGGTGGCCGACTGCTACGCCATGATCGACGCCAAGCTCATCGGCCCTTACGCGGTGGGTGACGGGCCGACGGCGGCGGATGCATTTCTCTATGTGCTCTATCGCTGGGGTGTCGGCATCGGCCTCGACATGCGCGGTGCTTACGCCAACTTCACCCGCTTCGCCGAAAACCTGGCGCAACGCCCGTCGCTGCAGCGCGCCATCGCAACGGAAGGCCTGGCGCCGCTAGCGGTATAACCCGATCCCGCGGTAATAGGGGGCATGACTGATCTCGATCTGCTCGATCTCGAAGGCCGCACCCTCTATGTCCTGACGCCCGAGGGGCGCATCGCGCGCGAAAACGATCCGGCCCGCTCGGCCGGCCCGCAATTCTGGTTCGCCAGCTGCGCAGCCGGCACTGTCGCGCGGCTGCACCGGACTCTGGCGCCCGACACTGCTGCCGAGATCGAAGCGCTCGTCGCGCAGGAGCCGCCTTTCGACGAACCGGGCGCGCTGCCCCGTTTCATCGCGGACTATGAGAGGCTGCTTCCCGGCGCCGAGCTCAGCCGCGAGCTTGTTCATGAGCTGCCGCATAGCCTCCAGGTGGAGAATGACGCAAGACTGATCACCTCGGGAAGCGAGGAGGGCGCCCGCTTCATGGCCGCC
Organism: Rhizobiales bacterium Y(2018); assembly: GCA_005502925.1. GTDB lineage: Bacteria > Pseudomonadota > Alphaproteobacteria > Rhizobiales > Aestuariivirgaceae > Taklimakanibacter. Next base: position 2,085 of record SCPD01000019.1, read on the forward strand.
GTCGTGAAGGTCGGCATGCCGCGCAATCTCGTCGATCTGCGTATGCGCGTGCCGGAGGATCTCTGGGCGCCCTGGGTGATGCTGATGGTGGACGGCGAAGTCGCGTCCATGGCGTTCGCCGCACGCCTTTCCGATGACGGCGCCGAGCTCGGCCTCGCCACCGTGCCGAAATTCCGCGGCCGTGGTCTGGCGCGTCTGGTCACCGCCGCCTGGAGCAACCTGCCTGCGCTCAAGACGCGCCAGCTCTTCTACGGCGCCGATCACGACAATCTCGCTTCTGGGCATGTCATCGCGCAACTGGGTCTGCGCCGCATCGGCGTCAGCATCAGGCTCACATGACAGACGAACAACCCACCCCTTGATCCGTCGCCCAAAAACTACCTAAAGTCATATACGAGGTGTTTGTGGGGACGCGTGCCGGGCATGCCTGCGTATAATCTGATCATCATTCAGGTGCCGAAGCGCCAGCAGCTCTCCGATTTCCTCACCATCCGCAACATGATGTATGGCCGCGCAACCGACATCGACGTGCATGTCCTGTCGGTCGCCGAGCCGCCGCCGGCGGGCTTCTGGCCGAAGATGGCCGAGCGGCCGTCGCTCATATTTTCACCGATCCCCGTGCCCCTCGATCCGCGTTTGCGCGGCGCCCGGCTGATGGCCGCCAAGATCCCGAAATCCGAAGAGCTCCGGCGCCTGCGCATCGCGGGACTGCCGGTGCCCGAGACCTTGCCGATCACGCCGGATCTCAGGCTCGATGCCGGCAAATGGGGACCGTTCACGGTGATCAAGCCGGATGTCGGCTATCGGGGCCGCGGCGTCGCGCTCAAGCGCACGCGCTTCGTGCGCTGGACCGACACGTCACGACTGCCGGAGGACGATCCACGCCGTGGCCGGCTGATGCTCGCCCAACGCTATATTCATACCGGACCCCGTACCTGCTGCTATCGCGTCATGACCGTGCTCGGCCGCATCATCTATGCCATGCGCTCCCTCGCCAGCGCGGAGGCACCGCGGCTCGATCCGGACGGCGAGGATGATTTCGAGCTCGAAGTCGCGGCCAATGGTGTCGCCCGCCGGCTCGACCTCATCGAGGACGCTGATATACTGGCGCTCGCCCGCGCGGTCGCGGCCAAGCTCACCTATGTGCCGGTCTTCGGCATCGACATCATCCGTGAGGAGGGTACCGGCCGGCTTTATGTGCTCGAGCTCAATTCGAGCGGCCGCACCTGGCATCTCTCCTCCGACCACGGCCTCGGCCATCAGCGCGATCATGGCCTCGATTATTACGGCCAGTTCGACGCGCTCGGGCAGATCACCGACGCCTTGATCGAGGCGACGCGCAAGCTTGCGGTGTGACGACATCAAGCCGTTGCGTTTTCATCGGCCTGTCATAGCGATGAGATGTGGCGCGCTTAAGCGGCGTCTCCATTCACTGAAAAGACTGGAGGCCTCTCATGTTGAACCGTCGCGGATTATTGAAACTGTCCGGCGCTGCCGCCCTGGTTGCGCCCTTTGCCGGCTTCGCCGCGCGCGAGGCTCAGGCGCAAGGCGGCCCGCTGTTCAAATTCGGCATCGTCGCCGACCCGCAATATGCGCCTTTCCCGCCTGGAGCATAATGCGCCAAGACGGTACGTCTTGGCGAAAACATTATGCTCAGATTCAAAGCGCCGATCACGTTCATGACTTTTGACGGAATCGTCAAAAGTCATCGTGATCGGTGACCAACGGCACGCGCTATTACGCCAACAGCCTGTGGAAGCTGGACGAGGCGGTGAAGGCGCTGAACGGCGAGGAGCTGCGCTTCGTCGCCACATTGGGCGATATCATCGACCGCCATTGGCAGAGCTATGACGACATCCTGCCGATCTATGACCGGCTGAAGCACGAGCACTTCTTCGTGCTCGGCAATCACGATTACGAAGTGGCGCCGGATTATCTCCATGCCGTGCTGCGCCAGGTCGGCCTGAAGCGTTCTTATTACGACTTCGCCGGCGGCGGCTATCGCTTCCTGGTCATCGACGGCAATGACGTGTCGACCTTCGCGCCCCCTGTCGGCGATCCGCGCCGCGCGCTCGCCGCCGAACGCCTGGCGAAGCTCACCGAGGCCAAGGCGGCGAATGCGCAAGTGTGGAACGGATCGCTCAGCGATGAGCAGTTCGCCTGGATGGAGCAGACCATTGTCGCCGCGAAGGCGGCCAAGGAGCGCGTCATCGTGCTCGGCCATTACCCGGTCTATCCCGCCAATGAGCACAATCTGTGGGACAGCGAGCGCATCGTCGATCTTCTGACCAGCCACGATCATGTCGTCGCCTATCTCAACGGCCACAACCATGCCGGCAACTATGGCGAGCTCAAGGGCAAGCATTTCGTGAATTTCAAGGGCATGGTCGAGACGCCGGCCACGACCGCTTATGCGATCGTCGCCGTCCATGACGACCGCATCGAGATCCAGGGTGTCGGCCGCGAGGAGAGCCGCACGCTGAAGATCGGCGCGGTGGGTTAGGTCTATCGCCTCTTGTGGCCCGCTGAGATTCTGCACTATCGTCGCGTCAGTATCTCGGGGGCTACGGGGTTCTCGACCGATGAGCAACGCATCCACACCCTCAGACGCGGTGGCGGGCCACCGCGACCGCAAGCGCGTGGTCTGGGCCGGCATCGTCGGCAATGTGATGGAATGGTACGATTTCGCCATTTACGGCTTCTTCGCCCGCACCATCGGTAGCCTTTATTTCCCGTCCGAGGACCCGCGCACCTCGCTTCTCGCCGCTTATGCGGTCTTCGCCGTCGGCTTCTTCATGCGGCCTCTCGGCGCCATTCTCTTCGGCCATATCGGCGACCGGGTCGGCCGCGGCCCGGCCTTGCTGTGGTCGGTGGTGGCGATGGCGATACCCACACTTTTCATGGGCCTGTTGCCGACCTATGCCGATATCGGCATCTGGGCGTCGATCCTGATGCTGCTCTGCCGCATGATGCAGGGCCTGGCGGTGGGTGGCGAATTTACCAGCTCCGCCGTCTTCCTGGCCGAGACGGCGCAACCCGGACGGCGCGGAGCTGCGGCGGCCTGGGCGACTTTCGGCGCCACTGGCGGCATATTGCTCGGCTCCGCCGTCGGCGCCCTTGTCCTCAACATCTTGCCGCTCGAAGAGGTGGTGGCCTGGGGTTGGCGCGTGCCGTTCCTGTTCGGCGTGCTGGTGGGCGTGGCGGGTTTCCTGTTGCGCCGGCGTATGGAGTTCGACAAGCCGGCGGCCACGGAAGGCTCGCCGCTGATGAAGGCCTTGCGCGAGCATCCGGTCGCGATGCTGCAGGCGGTGAGCATCAGCCTCGTCAATGCCGTCGCCTTCTATCTGATCTTCGTCTACCTCGTCACCTGGCTGAAGCTCGCTGCCGATATGGGTGCCCGCACCGCGCTGCAGATCAACTCGCTCAATATGGTGATCCTGCTCGGCGTCGTTCTCGTCATGGCGCGGCTTTCCGACCGCATCGGCCGTAAGCCGATCCTGGCCGGCGCCTCGATCGGGCTACTCATTTTCTCCTGGCCGCTGTTCACGCTGATGCAGACGGGTGAGGTCCTTTATGTCTTTCTCGGCCAGATGGGCTTCACCTTGCTCATCGGGTCTTATGGCGCTGTCAATGCCATAGCGCTCTGCGAAGTGTTTCCGCGCGAGGTGCGCTGCTCGGCGGTGTCCGCCGCTTACAATCTCGCTTTCGGCCTCGCCGGCGGCACCGCGCCGGCGGTCGCCACCTGGCTCATCGACACGACCGGCGATTTCACCATGCCCGCTTTCTACATCATGGCCTGCGCCGCTATCTCGGCCGCCGCGGCGTTGTCGGTGCGCGAAAGCCGCAGCCGGGAACTGCAGGACGAGGCGATCGCGGCGTAAGAGAGACGCCCCTTTCTTCAACCGTCATCCCGGCGAAAGCCGGGATCCATTAAACTCCGGCAAATCAGGCAGCGCTGCCCGCGCTGCGCGAATTTAATAGGCCCCGACTTTCGTCGGGGTGACAGAGAATAATAGCGCTACCGCCACCCGAGCCCTGGCGCGACATGTTTCAGGATCGCTCCGATGACATGCGCATTGTAGTCGACGCCGAGCTGGTTCGGCACGGTGAGGAGCAGCGTGTCGGCTTCGGCGATGGCTTCGTCCTTGGCCAGCTCCTTCACCAGCACATCGGGTTCGGCGGCGTAATTGCGCCCGAAGATGGCGCGCGTATCCGCCTCGATGAAGCCGATCTGATCGCTCGACGGATTGCCCTGGCCGAAATAGGCGCGGTCGCGGTCATCCATCAGCGCGAAGATGCTGCGGCTGACCGAGACGCGCGGCTCCCGCGTATGTCCGGCGGCCTTCCAGGCTGCGCGATAGGCGCGGATCTGCTCGGCCTGCTGGATATGGAACGGCTTGCCGCTTTCGTCGAATTTGAGCGTCGAGCTCTGCAGATTCATGCCGAGCTTCGCCGCCCATTCGGCGGTGGCGTTGGTGGCCGCCCCCCACCAGATGCGCGGCAGGAGGCCTTCGGACAAGGGCTCGACGCGCAGCAGCCCCGGCGGGTTGGGGAACATCGGCCGCGGATTGGGCTCAGCGAACCCCTTGCCCTGCAGAAGCTGGAGGAACACTTCCGTATGCTGCCTGGCCATGTCGGCGTCGCCTTTGCCTTGCGGAGGCACATAGCCGAAATAGCGCCAGCCATCGATGACCTGTTCGGGCGACCCGCGGCTCAGCCCCAGTTGCAGGCGCCCGCGGGAGATGAGGTCGGCCGAGCCCGCATCCTCCACCATGTAGAAGGGGTTCTCGTAGCGCATGTCGATGACGGCGGTGCCGATCTCGATGCGCTTCGTCCGGGCGCCGATGGCCGCGAGCAGCGGGAAAGGCGAGGCGAGCTGGCGGGCGAAATGATGGACGCGGAAATAGGCGCCGTCGGCGTCCAGCTCCTCCGCCGCCACCGCCAGGTCGATCGACTGCAGCAGCGCGTCGGCCGCCGAGCGGGTCTGCGACTGCGACGAGGGCGTCCAATGCCCGAAGGAAAGGAATCCGATTTTTTTCATGACGATACCTGAACTGATGACGCGCTTAGGTGGGCCCGGCGCCCCCGATCCGCAAGGGCGCCGGATGAGGAGCTGGAATGCGTCAGGCGAAAAGCCGGTCAGTTCCGGATGACGATCAGCGGTCCGATCCGGTTGGTCGTGACGCCCAGCGCCTGCTCGAGGAAGGCCAGTGCCGCATCCGTGTCGGTGACCGCCATCGTGCCGCTGACCCGCCGCCCCGCCAGCCCGCTGCCGGCGATCACGATCCGGCCCGCGAAATGACGGCGCATCTCTTCGACCACATAGGAGAGCGGCGCATTGTCGACGACCAGCTGGCCGCGCCGCCACGCCGCCGCCAGCATGCTGTCCTTGTCCTTGACCGTGCTGGCGCGGCTCGCATGGTCATAGGCGGCCTGCTCGCCTTCCGTAACGCGCAGCGATGTATCCTTGCCGTCCGCCAGCTCGACCAGCACCGCATGCTGGGTGACCGTGACATCCGTTTCCGTGTCGCCGAGCCGCACGTCGAACGCGGTGCCGAGCGCGGTGATCCGGACATCGCCGGCCTCGACCGTGAAGGGACGGCCGGCATCGGGTGCCACTTCGAAGAAGGCTTGGCCGCGCAGCAGACGCACGACCCTGCCTTCATCCGTGAAGTCATGCGCGATCGCCGATGACGCATTCAGCTGCACGCTGGTGCCGTCCGCGAGCGTGATCACCGGCATGTCGCCGCTGCCCGACATCGCATCGGCGGTAAGGCGCATCGGACCGTCGAGCATCACGAACAGCGCGCCGGCCGTGGCCAGAGCAAGGATGCAGCCGACGATCGGCTTGGCCGCGCTGCGTCGTTTCACCTTGAGATCGCGCAACGTTGGATCGGAGGCGATGGCCATCCGCGCCTCGCCCATCAGGCGTTCGGCCGCCTCATAGGCGCGCCGGTTCTCCGGATCGCGGCTCAGCCACGCCGCGAAGGCCGCATCGTCGGCGCCGGCTTCCCGGTTGCGCAGCAGCCAGCCGGCCGCCTCTTCATGGCGTTTGCGCTGTGCCTGCGTGGCTCGTTTGCCCGGCATGTAGGCTATTCCAGATCCTGCGGAAGGACGAAGCTCAATATCCTTGAACGGACGGCTCCACCTCTATCGAGACCAGCCGGTCGAGGCAATGAGCGAGCGCGCGGCGCAAGTGCCGGTCGACCATGTTGCGCGAGATATTGAGCTTGCCGGCGATCTCGTCGGGCGACAGATGGTGAAGCCGGTGCAGGATGAAGACGGCGCGCCTGCGTTCCGGCAATTCGCCGATCGCCTGGCGCAGGACCGCGACGCGCGCCTCGATCTCGAGCGCCCGGTCGGGAGCCGCACTTTCCGCCGCGATGAACTGCGCTTCCTGCTCGGTGCCGGAAAACAGGCGCGCCTCGAAGCGTTCGCGCCGGCACCGGTCGGTGCAGTGATTGGCGGCCGCCCGGCACAGATAGGATCTGATGCATCTTTTGTCCCGCAGCAGGTTCGGCTGCGCGGCGAGTTTCAGATAGAGATCGTGAACGATATCGAATGCGCTGGCGCTCGACCGGCGGCGGCCGGCCGCCGCGACGATATCGTCGTAATATTCCTCGATGGCGCGATTCAGCAAATCGCTGCCGTCGACATCGTTTATGCAGGAAACAAAGCCAGATTGGGATGGCATCGCTTCTACCTGGACCGCTCGCGGCGGACACGCTGACGTCCAGTGGCTTTGAACAAGGACGCGCTGTCTTCAGCACTCCCCTATTCCACTCGCTTCCAATCCGTCGGCACTCGCCGATTAATATCCCGTCACACGCAAGCGACGGTCGTCCGTGCTTAGCGGAGCGATATGGCAAATGCAAGAGCGCCATCATTCGTCCGCCGGCCGATGATCGGCGAGCGGCACGCACATCGGTGTGCCGGCGATCGGATCCGGCATGACGGCCGCCGCCACGCCAAAAACTTGTGCGATCCTGTCGGCGGTCATCACATCGGGCGGGCGTCCGGCGGCGGCGATCCGTCCCTTCTTCAGCAGCACCATATGGTCGGCATGGCGGGCAGCCTGATTGAGATCGTGGAGAACGGCGACGACGGTCTTGCCCCGCTCACGCACCAATTGGACGAGAAGCTCCATCACGTCGATCTGATGCGCGAGATCGAGGAAGGTCGTGGGTTCGTCGAGGAGCAGGACGGTCGACTGCTGCGCCAGCGTCATGGCGATCCACGCCCGCTGGCGTTGGCCGCCCGACAGGCTGTCGAGCGGGTGTCCGGCAAGATCGGCCATCCGGGTCAGCTGCAAGGCATCGGTGCAGGCCGCGTCATCCGCATCCGACCAGCGGCCGAACAGGCTGCGATGCGGATAGCGGCCCTGCCGGACGAGATCGAGAACGGTCAGACCGTCCGGCGCCACCGGCCCCTGCGCCAGCATGCTCACCTGCCGGGCCAGTTCCTTCGTCGCGAAGCCGCGAAGCGCGCGGCCGGCGAGCTGGATCGTGCCGGCTATCGGCGTGATGAGCCCGGCGAGGCTGCGCAGCAGGGTCGACTTGCCGCTGCCATTGGATCCCATCAGCGCGGTGAAGCTCTTTTCAGGAATGGCGAGATGGAGGTCCTCGACCACGGCGCCGCGCCCATAGCCGACCGATATGCCTTGCGCGGTGATCATCGGGTCAGGCCGTGACATGGCGCTGCCGCCACAGGAGATAGCCGAAGAACGGTGCTCCGATCAGCGCCGTTGTTATCCCGGCCGGCAGCTGCGCCGGCGCGATGACGCTGCGCCCCAGGAGATCCGCGGCCATCACCAGCGCCGCGCCGATCAGGGCGGCCATCGGGAGCAGGCGGGCATGGGCAGGGCCGACGAGACGGCGCGCCATATGCGGCGCGATCAGTCCGACGAAACCGATCAGCCCGGCGGCGGCGACGGCGGCGCCCGACAACAGCGTGCACAGAAAGATCATCAGCCCACGGATGAGATCGGCGCGTTGACCGAGACTCAGCGCGGCCGCATCGCCGAAGCGGATGAGGTCGAGCTCGCGCGCCGCGATGAAAGCAAGCGCCAGAGGCGAGATCAGCCAGAGCGCCAGGAACCGCACGCTGCTCCAGTCGGCGTGATAGACGCTGCCGGCCAGCCAGATCATCGCCCGCTGGACGTCGTGAATGTCGCCGAAGGCCGTCAGCAGGGTCGTCGCCGCGCCGGCGAAGGCGGACAGCCCGATGCCGATCAGGATGATCCGCGTCGAGGTCGTGCCGTTGCGCCATGACAGGACATGAAGGGCCCCGGCCGTGACGGCCGCGCCGGCGAAACCCGCTATGGCGAGAGATTGGATCGACGGGCCGTCGAGCATGACGATGAGAAGCATGGCGGCGAGCGCCGCGCCGGCATTGATGCCGAGGATACCGGGATCGGCGAGGGGGTTGCGCAGAATGGCTTGCGCGATGGCGCCGGCCACGGCGAGGCCCATGCCGACGAGCAGCGCCAGCAGCGCGCGCGGCAGGCGCAGGTCGAGGATGATCATCTGGGCTTCAGGATCTTCGCCGAAGAGATCGCCCCAAGCCAGCGGATGGTCGCCATAGGCGATGCTGGCGAGCATCAGCGCGGCGATGAGGACGAGCAGGAGAACGATGCCGCGGGTCATCGTCCATGGCCCCGGAAGCGGCGCGCCAGCCAGATGAAGAAGGGCGCGCCGAGGAGGGCCAGGGAGACGCCGACCGGAAAGCTCTGGATCGCGAACAGGATCCGTCCCAGCGTGTCGGCGAGCACGACGGCCAGGGCGCCGCCGGCGGCGCTGAACGGGATGATCCAGCGATAGTCGACGCCGGCCGTCAGCCGCGCAATATGCGGGATCACCAGACCGACGAAGCCGATGGGTCCGGTGAGCGCCACCGCACCGCCGGCGAGCAGGACGACAAGGACCACCGCGAAGCCGCGCCAGAGAAGTGGATTCTGGCCGAGTGAACGGGCGGCCTCGGCGCCGAGGCTGAGCGTCATCAGATGGCGGCGGAAGAGGAGCGCGGCGGCGAGGCCGGTGAGGATATAGGGCGCGATGGCGCCGATGTCGGCCATGCTGCGGCCTGAGAGCGAGCCCGCGGTCCACAGGCGCACGCTGTCGAACGTCGCCTGGTCATAGATCAGCAGCGCGGTGGTGAGCGAGGACAGGCAGGCCGTGAGCACGGCGCCCGCCAGCACCAGCTTCAGCGGCGTTGCGCCCGACCGCCCGAACGACCCGAGCATGAACACGATCGCGGCGGCGCTCGCCGCGCCGGCGAAGGCGTACCAGACCAGGGCGCTCTGCGACCCCACGCCCAGAAGCGACATCGCCGCGACCACCGCGGCGGCGGCGCCGGCATTGACGCCCAGCAGGTCGGGAGCGGCGAGCGGATTGCCGGTCACCGCCTGCATGATCGCACCCGCCACGGCGAGCGCGCTGCCGGCGAGGAGGCCGGCCAGCACGCGCGGCAGGCGCAAGCTCGTCACCACCAGATGCTCACGTGAGCCGTCGAAGGCGACGATCGCGTCGACGACATCGCCGAGGCTGACCGACGCGGTGCCGGAGGCGGCCGCCCACAGCGTGAGCGGAATCAGAGCGAGGCACAAACCCGCCAAAGCGAGCTGGCGCGCCCGCTCCGATTCATCGGCGCCGATAAGAGAGCTCACGGCCTGGCCAGGATATAACGTTCGACGTCGTCGAGAACCCGCTGCGCCGAAACGACACCATGGAAGCCCATCCATGTCGCCCGGTCGACGCGATAGGCGCGCCCGGCGCGCACCGCCGGCAGCAGTTGCCACAGCGGATTGGCGATGGTCTCCGCCGCGAGCTGGTCGTCGGGTGTTTCGTTGGTGCCCGAGATCACGACATAAAACAGAACGTCGCCGTCGAGGGCCGCGATCTCCTCCCAGTCCGGGCGTTTATCGACCTTGTCGTCGCTCGTCGTTTCGTAAGCCGTGCGTTTGACGCCCGCCTCGCGCAGCACCGCATAGGGCGCGTAGGCCGCGGGTCCGTCGAGAAACACATTGAAGCCGCCGGGTTTGATCCATACCGCCGACAATTTGAGGTCGGGCATCCGCACCTTGATGGCGGCGGCGCGTTTTTCGTAAGCCGCGAGGTCGGCTTCCGCCTGTTCAAGGCGTCCGCCGATACGCGCGATAAGGCGGAGATGGGTCTTCCAGTCGACATGGTCGATGAGCAGTGTCGGCGCGATGCGCGAAAGCTTGTCATAGAGCCCGGCATGGATGTAGGACGCACCGATGATGAGGTCGGGCTTCAGCGCCAGGATGCGCTCGAGGCTCGGCTCGTACGGATGACCGACATCGGCGACCTTCGCCGTCTCGGCCGCCGCGCGTATCCCTTCATCCTGGATTCCCGGATAGGCCGTGGCGAGCACCGGCACGCCGAGCTCGAAGAACATGCCGAGCGTCAGAAGCGGGTCCAGCGTGACGATGCGTTTCGGCGCCGCCGGCACGCAGATCGGGCCGTTCATGACATGCTCGGTGATGAGCTGTCCCTCGCAGGCTCGCGCGGCCTCCGGCAGCGCCACGAGGGCGGCGAGAACCGCGAGGAGACGAAGCCGCTTCATCGGGTCAGAACTTCGCTTTCAGATTGACGCCGAAGGAGCGCCGCGGCCCGAGCTGGGCATAGACCGGCGTCGCATCGTGATCGACGACGGTGAGATAGCGTTCGTCGAACAGATTCTCGGCGAAGACGGTGACCTCCCAATGCTCCATCCGGTAGCCCACCTGGCTGTTCACGATGAAGCGGGAGTCGATATCGTCGAGCGGCGCCACCCCGAAGCGGGCGGTGTAATCCGATGTATATTTGGCGTCGGCGCCGATATGGATGCCGTTCTCGAATTCATACCGGCTGCCGAAGCCGACCGTCCATTTGGGCGCCTCCGGAAAGGCCTCGCCGGAAAGATCGCCGAACGTGGCGTGGTCGAATTCGAGGAACTCGGTGTCGAGATAGCCGATCGAGGCGAAGGCCGACCACCGGTCGGTGATCTGGAAATTGGGCTCGATCTCGAAGCCCCAGGCGCGCGAGGAGGCCGCATTGGTGGTCTCCCGATAGGAGGGCCGTGCCGGGTCGGGCCGGATCTCGATCTGCTGGTCGTCATATTCCGTATAGAAGAGATTGGCGTTCAGCATCAGCCGGTCTTCCAGGAACCGTCCCTTATAGGAGAGCTCGTAGCTCTGCACGAATTCCGGATCGTAATATTCCGGCGCGAAGGTCTCGTAATTCACATAGAAGCCGCCGGTGCGGAAGCCTTCCGTGTAAGTGAGGCCGACGGTATGCGACGGGCCGAACTGCTTGGCGATGCCGAGCTTGGGCACCAGGTTCACTTCGTTGAAATCGGCGCGGTTGGTGATCGGCGTCAGGTCGGTGCCATAAGGCCCCTCGGCATTGTCCTCCACCGTCTTCTCGCGCAGATAGTCGATGCGCCCGCCGGCGGTGATGAACCAGCTCGGCAGGAATTCGTAAGTCGCCTCGCCGAAGGCCGCCAGGTTTTCGGTCTTGCGGGTCTGCAGCTGGTCGAGCCGGTAGGAGTCGAAGGCGACGGCGTCGAATTCGCTGTCGAAAGTCTGGTAGCTGCCGAACACGCCCGCCACCCACTTCCAGCGGTCGCGCGCGTAATTCAGGCGCACTTCCTGCGACACCAGCGTGTCGTCGACGGTGCCCCAGATGCCGTTGATGTTGCCCGGCGTGTCGGCATCGACGGAGCGCCGCGTGGTGCGGCCGAACTGTAAACCGGTCTGCGAGGTGAGGCGCAGCGTATCGGAGAAGTCATGCGTGACTTCGAGACCGGCATTGTGGACCTTGATGGCGCGGTATTCGGCATAGGTCACCGGCACGTAGAAATCGCCGCGCTCGTCGTCGAGATCGAAGCCGGGGCCGATGCCGATCAGCCGCTCATTCGGGCGGTCGTTCGAGAAGGCATAGGTGAGGACGGCGCGTGTGTCCTTGAGGCTTTCCGGCGTCAGCAGCAGCTTGGCGCGGATATTCTGCGAGATCTCGTTGGTGAGGTCGTCATAGCCCTCATAGTCCTTGAATGTGGGATAATCGACCGTCGTCTCGCCGCGTTCCACCGCGCCTGAGATGCGCAGCGCCGCCTGGTTCTCGACCGCCGGCATGTTCACCGCGAAGGCGGCGCCGGCGAGCTTGTTGTTGCCGAGCGTTCCCGACAGCAGCACTTCCTTGTCGAAGGTCGGGTCTTTCGATTTGACATAGATGGCGCCGACCATGGCGGCCCGTCCGCTGAGCGTCGATTGCGGGCCGCGATAGACCTCGACTTGCTCGACGTCCCACAGGCTCCTGGCGCCGAAGCGGGCATTGTAGCGGGTCTGCAGGATGCCATCGACATAGAGAGAGCCCGCCGGCGCGCCGGCCGGAACGAAACCTTCCGAATTCATGCCGCGGATGATGAAGCCGGTATTGAGGGTGGCGCCGTCCATGACATTGCCGAGACGGCGGAACGCATCCTGCGTGTATCGCATCTCGCCGTCTTCGATGTCCTTGGCGGTGACGACGCCGACGCTGGCGGTCGTGCTGTCGAGCGTCCTGGCGTTTTTCGCGCCATAGATGGTGATCACATCGAGAAGGATCGAGCCGTCCTCCTCGGTCGCAGGCGCCGCCGCCGCGGCGGCGCTGTCGCTGCTGAGCAGGATCTGGTCCTGGCCGGCGAAGCGGGCGCTGAGCCCGGTGCCGGCGAGGAGCGCCTTGAGCGCCTGGGCCGGGGTGAGCGTGCCTTTCACGCCGCGTGTGGTCTTGCCTTGGGCGAGCTCCGCATCGAACAGGATCTGCAGGCCCGATTGCGCCGCGAGGCGGTTGAGGGCCTGGGTCAGGGGGCCGGCCGGTATGGAGATCGCCTGCCGCGTCTTCTCAGCCGGCGCCGCGCTCTGGGCAATGGCGCCGCCGCCCGCGGGCAGCATCGCCATCGTGCCGGCGAGCAAGGCGAGCCTGAGCGCGCCCGAAAGATGTCCCGGCTTTCTCACAGTCATAATGTTCCCCTTCGCGCCGTCCAGGGCGCTCCCCGCTGTTGTTCGTCATTCCGCTCATTGGAGTGACGAACGGGAACCGGCGCTTGGGACTCCGCCTCCGAAAAAAATTATCTGCTGTCGCCTTCGCCCGCCGGCAGGCCGAGATGCCGGCGCATCGCCAGGCGCAGCTCGGCATCGCGCCGGTCGGCGGGGTTCAGCACGCAGGTCGGGCACAGCGTGCCGCTCTCGACCATATAGAAGCGGCAGCAGCCGCCCCGGGCGCGGAATGTGTGGGTATGGGCGCGATCCCCGCCGTCGCGCACCGTCAGGTCGAAATAGTGGAGCTGGCGGTTGTTGAGCGGCGATCCCGGCTGCTTGAGAATGGCCATGGCCGACGCCTTGGCCTCCGCCAGGCGGTCGAAATGCCGTCCGGCCTCCAGGAAGCGCCCGGCGATCGCATCGGCTACGAGCCGCCACAGCGCATTGCGCGACAGGCCGGTCCTGTCTCTGAGCCGGGCGATCAGCGGCCGGAAATGGTCTTCGATGCCGCGCCGGTAGAGGCGGGCGAGCTCATCCGGGTCCTCCGGCGTCCGGAATGCGGAAGAAAGGTAGCGAACATGCGTGTGCCGCACTTTGTGCACATGCCCGCCATGTTCGCTTTCGCCCATCTCGAACCGCAAGGCGATATGGGGCGGCGAAAAATCGGCAACGATCCCGAAGCCCACGAAGAGCGCAACGCTGGCGATGGCGACGGTCTGGCCATGGTCGATGATCAGGGCGGCGGCGCAGGTCTTGCGGTCGGCGCCGTGATGGAAGGCCTTGTGAAAATCGAGATGGTCCTCGAGGACGGCCGGGTCGGCGAACAGCGCCTCCGCCGTGATCCAGCCCGGTTCCGCCTTCCCCACCTCGACCCGCTGCTCCGGCCACAGCCGGGCCTGCGCCGCGAGCGCCGTCCGCAATTTGCCTCGCCCCGCGCAGCGGGGAGAGGAAGGGGCCCATTGCGAAGCAATGGGAGGGTGAGGGGCGCCCGGTCTCTTGGTGCCATGATGATGCGTTGGCTTTGCATCGGGCGAAATGGACTTCCCGTCTGGACCGGATTTCATGAACGATTACCCTTGGCCTGATCCGGGCCACGGCGCGACCCCTAAGGGTAAGACGATCGAACCCGCCGCGCTGGGACACAGGCGGAGAAAAGTTCCTATCCCTTGACCTTGCCGCCGAGTTCCGCGCCACCTGCGCCACTGTGGCAATTGTCACGTGACATCGGCGCAAATCCTGCTATCAAGCCCCGCCGCTGAGAGCCTGACAGGCAGCGGCGCAAGGCCGGGGAACATCCATCGAATGTGATGCGGGCGGTCAAGACAGCGGACGTGATATGCGTCGTGTGATCATCTCTGAATGTGTGACGGTGGATATCGACATATGGGCAAGGCCCGTTTCATTCCAATCCTCGCGGCCGCCGCTCTGACCTTCGGCATGAGCGCCACTCTTGCGGCCCGGGATGCGTCTTTCTGTGCCGGCGCCGGCACGCAAGCCGGCGCGGCGGAGACCGGCGCCGCACCCTGTCTCGATCCCGCGAACGCGGCCGCTGCCGCCACCGGAGCCAAATCGGGCAATCCGGTTCTGCAGAACAACAAGCCGGGGCCAGGTTCCGTCATTCCCGGCCCGATCACCCGGACCGGGCATTTCGTCTATCGCTGGCTGCGTCCTGAACTACCATCCGGTGAGACGATCGTGCTGCTGCATGGATCGGGGGGCGACGAGGCGAGTCTGTTCCGGCTCGCCGCGCGTATCGCGCCCGACGCGACGCTGCTCGGCGTGCGCGGCCGCGTCGTCCAGAAGGGCATCAAGCGCTGGTATGCGCGGGTGACGCCGACCAGCTTCGACCAAGCCGACATCCGCCACGAGGCGCGCGCTTTCGCAAAGTTCCTGACCGAACGCATGGCGGCCGAAAAGCTCGACCTCGACCGCGCCGTGTTCATCGGCTATTCCAACGGCGCCAATCTGATCGCCGCGCTGACGCTCCTGCATCCCGACCTGGTCCAGCGCGCCGTGCTGTTGCGCGCCATGCCGGTCCTCGACGCGGCCCCCGCCACCGATCTGAAGGGGACACGGTTTCTCTCCGTCGCCGGCGAGCGCGACAAGACCTACGGCCCCTTCGCCCCCGAGCTGGCCGAGCTGCTGCGCGGGCACGGCGCCGTCGTCGACACCGCGACGGTCGCCCGCGGCCACCTTCTCGGTGATGAGGATGTAAAGGTTGTCAGCGACTGGCTGAAGGCGGCGAATGCGGTGGCGGGGCAGTAATATCGAGGAGTAGTCCCGCATCCCGGTGCAGATATTTAGGTGCCGAGCGGTTAGCGAGACCTTTGTACTGACGATGCTGGGTGAGCTGGTCGAAGGATCAGCGAGCGTCAGTTGTAGAATTGCGTCCCTGATGTGTTTGACCTAAGGGAGTGTTCTTTTTATGTTGTAACATCGGTCGCGGTGCGATGAAGCGATCGACCATAGGTGGCCCTGACACGTCGGAAGACCGTCTCGTATCGAGGGCTTCTTGGCTGTTCGTACCACCATTGGATGGCGCTGACGCCAGCGTGAAATAGAAATTAGGCTTGGGTTGTTGAGTGCCCAATCCAAAATTGGCCGCAGATTATCTTCTGGGAGACCCATGAGCATCCGATTTCCCTACGTTGCGGGCGGTTTTTTCGAGGCAGGGTCCCAGTAGGGACGTAGAATGACTCGACCGCGGGACGGTGATTGCGGACCTGGTCAAACGCGTTTGGTCATGGTACACTTTCATTTTCAACCCTCCTTTGATGGTCACACGTCTTGCCAAGTCCGCGTCCCTACCGGGTCCGCTCCATTCGGTGGCGGGAGCACCAGAAAATTCTTGATCTCGGATCAAGGTCTCTGGCTTTGCCGCGTTCGGCTTGCGTCACAACGGGGGATCGAGTTTTAGTCGATGGCACGAAGGCGTTCGTCCAATGCGCGGACGGCCTCGCGCAGCTGCTTCCCTCTTACTTGGCACGCGACGAGGTTGATCTTGGCGGTCTGAAGCTCGAATTGTTCGTCAAAGAAATCACTGAGGCTGAAGAGCTGGCCGCGTGTCAATCGCTCGTGACATTTCACTATCGCGACCAGCCCCTTTTCGGTCGTACTTCGAAACTGATCGTTCAAAGTTTTCATCCAAGTTACCCACGCACCATTGGATATATCGAGCTAGCGACACCGTTCTATATGAACAAGTCGCGCACGGATATTCTTAATCGTCCATTTCGCGCGGGCTCGGTGGAATGGGAAAGCTGGTCTAAGGAGACCGCTCGTTGCTCGATAAATCTCGTTGTTCGAATTGCACGGTGCGTAGTTTACCCCGAGTTTCGCGGGCTCGGTCTTGGCCAAAAGCTACTTCAACATGCTTGTGTTTTCGCGCGATCGCGTTGGCAGGTCGGAGGCTTACAGCCTAAGTTCATCGAGATCTCGGCTGACATGCTCAGATACGTTCCCTTTGTTGAACGGGCAGGACTTCATTTTATCGGAGAGACTGAAGGCAATCTCGGCCGCGTGGCTAAGGACCTGCGCTATTTGCTTGAAAATCAGAAACGCGTTCGTGCCGGCCAGATTGTCAAAGAGGAAGCGTTCGGAATTGTAGACCAACAAGTGTCTCGTCTCGCTCGCGCCGTCGCGATCATGCGCGAGAATGGCTGGAGCACAAAGGAGCTATTTACACGGCTCGATCGTGTCCATAAGTCTCCTTCGCTAAAAGACCTCAGTTTGTTGCAAAACATTCTCAGCCTACCGAAGCCGACTTATTTCGGCGGCCTGACTCCGCAATCAGATAAATTCGTTCAGAATGCGGTCAGCTCAGCAACAAAGGTCAATGGGTCGAACTGCCACCCCACTGCTATTGATCCCCTACTTCAGCCCATACGGATCAACGGTCTATCGATTTCGCACAAATCGAAAGTAAATCGAAGTAAGGGAACGGCGGCGGTACAACGAGCATTCGGAATATCGCCAGACGATATTCAGCATCATGTGGTGGAACGCCTATCGCTGACGATCGTACCAGGGCAAATCGTCATGCTTATAGGGCCATCCGGCTCCGGAAAAACTTCGGTCTTGAGAGCGATTAAGAATGCAAAGCAAGGCGCTCAAGGCCGGCGCTCCGCTATAAGCGTTCCTCGAAACTTTAAGGTTGGAGACTTTGCGAGGATACTGTCGCGCAGACCTCTCATCGACGCGATCGGCGTGAAGGACGTTGCCTCGGCGCTTCAACTGATGGGAACTGTTAGTCTATCGGATGCCTTCGTCTATTTGAAACGCTTTGACCAACTAAGTGCGGGCCAACAATATCGCGCACTGCTCGCGAAGTTGATATCAAGTAAATCGAATGTCTGGTTAGCTGACGAGTTCTGTGTCAATCTCGACCCGGTTGCCGCGAGTTCTGTCGCGCTTCGTCTCGGCAAGCTCGCCCGTTCTTTCAAGGCGGCCCTTGTAGTGGCTACCCCACAGCCGGACCTGATTGCACGAGCATTGAAGCCAGATATTGTCGTCCGGCTGACGACCGCGTGGGAGCACGAAGTCCTTTCCGGGCCGGATTATCTGCGTTACCTCGTGCCGCGCGCCTCTTCGTACAAGGCGCCAGCTATCAATGTCACATCAGCAACGCTTAAATATGCGCTGAAGCGTGGCTCTGCACGGTCCATCCTGGTCGCCGGGCACCCATCACTGCGCTTAGGAGTCTCCCGTCTGGTAGGAGGTAAGCGATCTGCGCTCGTCAGCGTGAAGAACGTATTGCGAACTTCAACCGACGCTTTAACGGCCGCAGATGCGCGAGAGGTCGGGTTTGAAACGAAGCAGGCAATGCTTAGGCGGTTCGGTGCTCGTGCGCCTGTAACGGTTATCAAAATCAGCCACTTGCTTTGACCGGCCAAAAGTTACGCTTAGATATGACTCGCGTCGTCCGCGTTGGGTGTTTATCTTGGAACTCCTTTGTTGGCTGGGCTAGACGGTGAACTGGGTTTGGGTCGAACAAGGTTTCGAGCGCGTCGCACAGCAACATAACCCGCTGATGACGCAGCTGATTTCGAACGGGAAGCTGAAAGTCAGGCTTCACGACGGCGCTCCGGATTCTGTTGATATTCGTTCGGCAGGACTAATAGTGGGGTCGCTGGCTCAGCGATCGTCCCTCTGCATCGTTTTTCCTGACACCAAGGAGCGCAGGCCGGCGTTCGCCTTTGCATACGCATTGCTGAGCCACTGGGAAAAGGCTCGTTCTCTCGGAATCGTAGAGCAAGCGCCGGTGCTGTATTGCGGCGTCCGACCAGGAATTCGCGAGCAGCTGTCAAGTGTCTCGGTGACGGGTCTTGGTGTCACCTTGAGTGACATTTTTGATCAAGTTCACCTCGCACGCGGCGCTGAAGCTGCAAAATCGAATCTTGGATTACCCGCAAGAGGCTTGCCTAAGGTCGTCACTGCTTTCGGTCCGGGGGATCCTCTCTCCCTTGTTACTAACGTTAGGCCGTCATGGATCGCGGTTGATCTTGGCGATGCTCCAACCGGTCCATGGATCGAAGAACTACTCACGGCGGCGAAGCAAAGAAATGTGCCTGTTATCGGATGGAGCACAAATCCTCTATCGGGCGCCGTCGCGACCTTCACGTGTTACGCGCATGTGGTCTCATGGCCGATGTCGCGGGCCTTCGAAGGCATATCCTCATTCGGGAAGGATGAAACGGCTGAGATGATGTTCCAGCCCTTCATGACAACTAATGTCGCCCCGTTGATACTTCGAGGATCGCATCTGGACGCATTTAACTCAGCGCTAGTAGCCGCTATCGAAGCGTTGAGATCGGCGCCGAGCGCGCGCGGACTACTAGCTCAGAATGCAATTCAATTACATTGGCGTCTTCTACGAACCGTCGAGAATTTGTCCGTTCCCCTCGATTTCTATGATGCTGAGGCTCAGAATTTCTGGGGAACGCCCGCCACACAAAAACTGGTCGACACTTGCCGCCATTTTCAAGCTAGTCTTTCTGGCAAGGATAGCGCGCTGGCGCAACGCCTCGATGCTGCGCTTTCGCACCTTGACGACGCACTTCAATGGCTCACCACTCATGAGCCGCCACTATGGTCCGCTCTTTGCCAAATCATACATCAAGAGGCCCAACAAAATACGACACGAGTGCTCACCTTCTCCAGTCGAACACGCAAGGAGCTCTTTCATCTTGCCTTGTTAGCCCGCCTGAACATTACTTCTTCAGAGCTAGGCGATATCAAGACGCTCGCGACAAGTGTCCCCGAACTGTCAAATTTAGGCGCACCACAGGATGAATCGACAAGGAGCCCGATCCGTCTAATCTTGGCTGGCCTTCCGACCCTTTCACAAACACCGCGATTGCTACCCCTCTTCTTTACAGAGGACATGGAAGTCCTCATTCATCGTTACCAGGTACCGTCACTGGCTTACTCCGCGCGGGAATGGAACAAGGGCATTACGCCTAACCTCGACGCTGTTGTCTCGGTGATTGGCGACATCACCCATGTCCCCCGCATCGATGTGGCCTTCATTCTACCGGACCGCGTCAGGCTTGCGCCCTCGAACGACATCGATATTGAAAGCGGCAAACAACGGGCCTCCAGCGATCGCAACCTGTGGGTAGCGAATGATCTATTGAAGGAGATTAAGTATCTAGTCGACACAGATGAAGAGACGGTTCTGAGCCATGACATCACCGAACAAGGCGATGCTGCGAGCGCCGAAACTGCTTTATCGGTCGAACGCGCGATCAAGTTGACCTTTGACCTGGGCTGGCATGGTCTGTTCGACCCTGTCGAACGGCTCAATTTCATCACGCCTGACTCGCACCGGATCGAAGAACGGTATGTACGTGCGTTACGGGTTAACGATAGTGTGCTGATTATCCCGCATCAAAAGCGACAGAGCCTGTACAGCCTCATTGTGTCACGTATTCACCAACATGCGAGCATTGAGATCCATTTGGCACTGCTGAGGCGTTGGCACGAGGACTTTCGTTTAGGATACCAGCGTTGGGCTGCTTCGCCATTGCGCCGTCGCAACTTGCTTCCTGCCCTCGATTTATTCCTCAAGGAGATGCAAAATCAGGGAAGTACGCTCACATCTGCGCTCGCTATCCGCTTCTGGCTGAAAGGCACCACCTTATCCCCAATTGACCCTGGGGATCTTTTGCGGGTCGCCGACATTTTGGATTTGCGCTTTGTGCGGGAGCAACACAAGAAAATTGACGCCGCCGCAGCGCGCATTCGTGGCTTGCATCGGGGACTGGCGATCAAACTGAACCGTTGGCTCCAAGACCGCGCGCGCGGGCTTGCAGAAACACATGACAACCAGCTGATCGATGCTTCACTTGGACTGACATTCGGTGATATCCGCGAGTCATTCGTCATCCTGAGAATCGAGTCCGCAAGTGAAGTTGACGGGCCATTTCTCAGCGACACATTAGGGATGGTTGAAAGGAGGGCCCCACATGACACTAGAAGAGCCTTCGTATGAGCAGCTAAGGCTCACGGGCTACATTATTGACCAAGTGTGCGGGCGCGCATTGGGGCGGATTGAAGCCGAGTGCTCTTTCAACCACCCGCGCGACGTTTATTTCCTTGGAAGTCTCCGTTCGCAGGATGTTGTAAATGCCAACGTGGCGACCGGTCCCACCTATCTACCCGAACTGATTAATAAGCTCGCACCTGTTGCGTTCGGCGGTGAGTTCAAGGTCGTTCCCACCGAGGGTGCCATAATCGAAGTCGAGCTTGCGTGGTCGTGTTACTACCGCGTGTTCCCGACTTACGATCAACAGCTCGCGCATCAACGAGGCATACAGTTGCGGCGTTCAGTAGACGCGCGAAATAGGCCGCAGCTCGTAAGGCTGATGGTTAATCAAATGGGCGGTGATGATGACGGCGAAGAGAATGAAAACGATACGGAGGACGCGACGACCGAGGAGATAGCAGATACACCCGATGCCGTAGTTCCGGACGCACTTGCTCAAGATCAGGGCACGGCTGACGGTAGGCATGGGCGCCGCGATACTCTCATGATCTGCTTTCGGAAAATTGAATGCCAAGCGCGGGAGACAATTACTCTCAGCCGAGCGAATGAAGGATGGCAGGTCAATGTGAGCAATCTGGAACAGTCAATCCGGAATGAAATCGACCGAGCTCGAAATCTAAGCCAGAACGATCCGGGCGCAGTTAAACATTCGGGCGATCCATACGATCCCATTCGCGTGTCGGACGCGGCACTCGCATCGGCTCAAACCTACAGTCAATTTCTCGCCACTCTTACGCACCCAGTCCATAACGATTGGCGCTGGCAGATACGGGTAGAGTCCAGACCCGACGTCAACGACACCCAGTGTATCGACTTGAGTGTAATTTTCGCTAATGAGACACCTCGCCAACTCTCGCCGCGCGCAAAGGAAAATCCGCTCATCGAGCCTTTCTTATTTGACACGCGCGCGCGGTATCTGTTCCGGCAATGCGAAGTCCGTCCATTCGACGTAAACCTCGCGCCTGAGGGATTTCGATATGACCGTCACATCGACGCACATGGTTTCAATTGCTCCATAGATCGCGAAGATCAAGCGTTTGTCACATCCCACGTGCCGCGTTTTGACCAACAACGATATCAAACGCGCACCAAACCACCGGCAGATTTTGAAGCCTTAGCTCGCGATCCATTGCCGGTTCTCGACGCCATTCTAAAAGCTATGGAGGAATATCGTGGGGAATGGAAAGCAGCTCGCGACACTTTTGCTAGAACAGTCCCGAATTGGCAGCAGAAACATGCCGGTGAATTCGACCGAGACGAGCAGATTTACAACGAAGAGATCGCCGCTTTTCGAAACGGCCGAAACCTTATCCGCGACAACGCAGACGTTCGGTTCGCCTTCATTCTCACTAACGAAACGTTCAGGCGAGGTCCTGGGAAGACAGGTTGGCGCCTCTTTCAGATCGTCTTTCTCGTTTCGCAGATCCCAGGGCTTTGCGCCTTGGCCGGAATTCCTGGCAGCAACCAAAGCGAATTAGAGACAGTCGATATCGTATACTTCCCTACGGGTGGCGGCAAGACAGAAGCATATTTGGGCGTTCTTGTCTTTCACTGTTTTTTCGATCGTCTCAGAGGGAAAACCGCTGGCGTTACTTCGTGGATTCGGTTTCCGCTCCGCCTTCTTACTTTGCAACAAACGCAACGTGTTGCCGACACCGTCTGCGTGGCCGATATAGTCCGACGAGAACAGTCCGATCCACGGCTCAGCTCTATGCGTGTCGCAGGATTTGGTGTCGGCTATTTTGTCGGAAAAACATCGACACCCAACGAATTGGTCAATATTGAGCGCTTTCAGTTCGCAACAGCAGAGCAAAGAGCCGTTTGGGACAAAGCCCGGGACTCGGAAGCGCGCCAAGATTGGCGCCGTTTGATGTATTGCCCTTCCTGCCGATCAAAGACGGTACGGATCGATCTCGACGAGATACAAACTCGTATCAATCACGTCTGCAGCAATGCGGTCTGCAAATTTCCGAAAGGAAAGATACCCGTTTATGTGGTCGACAATGAGATTTATCGGTACTTGCCGTCGGTTTTGGTCGGGACAATCGACAAGCTTGCCAGCGTCGGCAATCAACGTAAAATGGCGCAGGTCTTCGGTGACATTGACGGCTTCTGCACGACACACGGCTTCTTCAAAGGCCGCGGATGTTGTCAGCGCGATTGCGATAATCAAAACCTCAACCGCACACCCCCAGCCGGTCTGTCCGGTCCTACCCTGTTCGTCCAAGATGAACTCCATCTACTCAAGGAAGGACTGGGCACCTTCGATGGCCACTATGAGACATTCGTGCGGGAGGTGATGTCGGAGATTCATGCGGGCAGCCAGAGTAAAATCATCGCGTCTTCAGCAACGATCGAGAAGTTCGAACGGCAGGTGGAGCATCTTTACGCAGTCAGCCCTCAACGAGCACGTCGTTTTCCGGGACAGGGCCCGAAGCTAGGACAATCATTCTACGCCGAAACCCTCGATTACCCGCAACGTCGCTATGTCGGTCTCATCCCTCACAACAAAACAATCTTTAACAGTATTCTGGAGCTGCTTGAGTACTACCACCGCGTGATCCAAGAGCTCCTTGATTTGCCTGCCGGCTCGGCAAATCCATACGGAGGACGTCTCCAGCCGAGGACCCCTGAATGGGCCGATCTGCTCGACCTGTTCGTGACATCGACATCCTACTTTCTCTCTGGCCGCGACATGAATTCGGTGCGGACCGATCTTGATAGCCATGTAAATGCATTGCTCGAAAGCTCAGGTCTTGCACCTCTTCGGCTTATGGAACTCACCGGCAGCACAAGCACGGATGAGGTCGCGCAAACGCTGGAGTACCTGGAGGAGCCGAAGGCAGGACTTGAGCGATCTACCGCAGTGCTCGCCACTCAGATGATAAGCCACGGCGTAGACATCGATCGCCTCAACGCGATGTTCTTCTATGGTATGCCGCGTCAAAACGCCGAATACATTCAAGCCTCAAGCCGTGTTGGGCGCACCAACATGGGTATCGTTTTCGTCTGCCATCACCCGGCGCGCGAGCGCGATCAAAGCCACTATACACTGTTCGAGAAGTATCATCAGTATCTAGGGCAGCTCGTTGAGCCCGTTGCCATCAACCGATGGGCGAAATTCAGCATCAACCGCACACTTCCGGGTCTTTTTATGGGAGTTCTACTTCAGCTGATCTCTAACCGAAATCGAAACAACAACAATACGAACCCGAACCTCTATTATATGACAGACCACGTTCGGAAAGAAATCTCGAGCGGGCGGCTACGTGTGGAAGATTTTATTGAAATTCTTGAGCAAGCCTACAACGTAGCGACTCCTACTGATGCGGCGCAAGCCGGTTTCAAGGATGAAATCGCACTCCGGGTCCCGCAATTTTTTGATCAAATTTTGCAAGCGGCTCCATCGAAAAAATTCGTCTCTTCGACGCTAATCCCTGCGCCGATGAACAGTCTTCGCAATGTCGATGAGCCTATCCCGATCAATCTCGACCGCGACGGGTCGAATTGGTCAACCCGGGGGGATCATAAGCTATGACGAAGAGCATGACCCGTGGAAAGCAGCAGATTCTGCTTAACCACCTACCCGGCAAGACATTTGACTTCCAGAGCGGGCCAATCTCGCGTGTCGCGTCGATACGTGGATTTCCGCGAAATGATTTAAACGAGACTGTCGTATTGCAGCGTGTTGCGAAACAAGCTCGCGCGTGGCCCGCTCAGCTACGGCCAGCTCTAAGCGACCGCATTCTGGATAGCGTCGACAAATTTGTTCTAATCGACCCAGTTGGCGTTGAGGCAGAACTCTTCCCGAAAGTCTTCAGTTGTCAAAACGCAAATTGCGGATACGTTGTCGATTATTCGAACCGTGAGGGCGTCCCTCAAACGAACCGCTGCCCGTCGTGTTCGGAAGGAAAACTCGTACAACTCCGTTTTGTAAAGATTCACCGGTGCGGTGCTATCGATGCGCTTGCACCGCCGGCCTGTCCCCAATGCCATCGACGCAAGATTGCTCTTAGTACTCGGGGAAGCGAACGAATATCGGGATTTCGCTGGATTTGCCTGGGATGTGGCCATGCATTCGGATTGTTCGGTGGTCCATGCCGGCATTGCGAATGGCCGAACGATCCGAACAACGCTCAAATCCGAAATATGGATATAGAGGTACACCGCGCCGGCCGCACTTATTTCCCACAAAGCGCCGTGCTCTTGAACATCCCACACCAAGAGTTGGCGGGGCTTTTTAATCGACCTCAGTGGGAGATGGTCGTTGCTGCAAAGTACCTTGAATTATCGGCCGTTCGAGACCGCCCTTTGTCGAGCTACGGCTCTTCCGGAACTGGCGCGGGTGGAATTAATCTGGGTGATCTGGATGCGATTTTTGCGCAGGGCCTGAGCAACGAAGAAATCCTGAAACGCGTCGAAGAGGCGCGCCGTTCGCGTGAAGCCTCGGCTCAACAACCGGATACCATAGCCCAGATGGTCGTTGCGGGATCGGGCGTTCCGGCTGCTGTGTGGCAACGCGCGGGATCGGATTTGCTGGAGGCTCTCAATCCATTCGAGACGACAAATCCACGTTATATCGCCAGGGCATCCTCGGTTCCCGTCCATCAGACTTTACTGGGACGGTTGGGGTTGAAGGAAGTCTCACTTGTCCAAGACTACACCATCATAAACGCGACTTTTGGCTTCAGCCGTGTCGAATATGCGAACAATCAATGTTGGCTGAATCCGTTCCCCCCAGATGAGCGTTATCAGGGCCGCTTACCTATTTTTGTCGATAAAACACAAGCGGATGCCTTGCTCATCTCTCTTGATCCTGCACGGGTCTTGCGTTGGCTAGCTGCCAATGGGATACGTCCGACGATGCCGGCTGGGAACGATCCTGCTTTGGTCGAACAGGGGTATTTCGTGCAGCTGTTTGACGAGATTGATCTCTATCACACGTTTACGACGGCTGAGGCTGAACGACGGATGGTGTTTGGCTTGCTCCACACCTTCGCTCACGCATGTGTCAAACAAGCTTCACTCTTGTGTGGCCTAGAGAGGACAAGCCTATCCGAATATCTGTTGCCAAAGACACTTACCATCGCCCTTTATTGCAACCATCGATTCGGAGCGACGATCGGGGCACTAACGGCATTGTTCGAGCAAACGTTCGCTCAATGGCTCGACGGCGTTCGCGACAGCCAATCTTGCGTCTACGATCCGCAGTGTTTCGACCACGGCGCGAACTGCCACGCATGTACGCACCTTTCGGAAACAAGCTGCAGGTTCTTCAATCTCAATCTATCCCGCTCATTCCTATTTGGGGGGCCCGAGCTGCCAATTGGACGTGTCGGCCAGGGATATTTTGGAACACCCTAGTTGGCCGGCTCGAATGGATGCACAGCTCGTCATAACCGCACCCGCTCCACACGCCGAGGCACTCGCTTACGCAACGCGCTGCCGATCGACCGTGGGAGTGCTCGTCCAGTTGGTTGCGGAAGCCGAGAATCATATCGCATTCGCTGCGCCCTATGTTCAATCGGAGTTATTCGACGATGGAGCCTTCAGTGATGCGGTAGGCTCTGCATTGGAGCGTAAGGTGACAATTAGCTTGCTTAGTGCGAAAGACACGTTAGCACGCCCGGAGATGAAGCAGCTCCTTAAGAAATTCGGACCTACTGTTTCAGTGTTCTTTCCAGCGTTTCCTGAATTTGCGACTTCACAGCTTGGCTCTCACGCGAAGTTTTGCATTAGTGATGATCGAGGCGCCTATATCGGGAGTGCGAATCTTACAACGCCAGGCTTGAGCAAGCATTTTGAGCTTGGTGTTTTGGTGCGCGGGCGCGCCGCAAAGCAAATGAAGGATTTTTGGGACTTCGCAGTGCGATTCCAACTATTTCATCCTTACTCTGGCTAACCGAATGCCCCCACGGAGGCATCTGCGTGTCTGTATCCAGCTAAACGAGAACGATCATGGCTCTGCCTCCACTATACAAGTATTTGGACGTTCGCGGAGCCAAACTAACGCTTGGCAACAATTGCTTTCGCCACGCCAAGCCATCCGATTTCAATGACGTTGAAGACCTAACTATTCAGAGCATTTTTCCAGAGGAGACTAAGGCCGCGCTCAAGAAGCTAGAGGACGGATTTGCCAATGTAATTATCGCGCACTTGAACGATCCGCCGACATGTAGTTCTCCTATGCGTGAGAAGCTTATCCTGATTCAACAAGCGTTTCGCGCAAATCCGCAGGCAATAGAGATCCTTAAGACCGCCAAAGAGAATGGTGAATCGGTCTATGATGTCGAGCGCATGCGCGAGTGCGCGGATGCGCACGTGAAGGAGATTAATGAGTTCATGCAAGGTTACCGCGTGCTGTGTGTCACAACGCATCGGGATTCCGATAAGATGTGGACAGGCTATGCCGAGAACCACAAAGGGATCGCCCTTCGGATCGAAGGTAGCGCAGCGAAGGTCTCGAAATTTCAGTTGTTCCGGCCCGTGATCTATCGCGAAAGCCGGCCAGCGCTTTACGACGACGCGCTTGAATTCATTGCAGGCGCCTTATTCGGCAATCTTGAGGAACGTTGCAAGGCGGTGCTGGAGAAGATTATTTATTCAAAAACGCTCAAATGGCAGCATGAGGGAGAGTATCGCCTCGCCATCCCTCTCGGCAAAGATGAGCCCCCGTACGACACATTGAAATATCATCCGGAAGAGATCACGGAACTCTATCTTGGTCTCGCGATGAACCAGAAAAACAAGGAGGAAATCGTCGCCAAGGCAAAAGGGCTTAACCCAAAAATCGCTATATTTCAGGTAACACGCGATCTGAAAGGCGCGATCACATTCAAGCCCATCTCGTAGGTTCGTGCGTCGTAATTTCCCATACCTATGCAACGACATTCGAAGGGCGGCGCCCAATCAGGGTCCCGGCGGACGAAGTTCCGGACTACTGCTTTTATGGTGAGACCAGGGTGAAACCGACGTTTTCGGACGACTAGCGATCCGGTAAAAGAACTTTGAATATATTGGCGCACCCGACAGGATTCGAACCTGTGACCTCTGCCTTCGGAGGGCAGCACTCTATCCAGCTGAGCTACGGGTGCTTCTGAGAAGCGCGAGCGACATATAGCCGAAGCCTTGGGCGCGCCGCAACCGGTACCGGCGTGATTCCAAGCGAAGCCCGGCGATGCCCCGCCGCCATCGTCCGGTCTTGCTTTCGCGGTCACGGCCGGTGGATATCGGCGTTAGCGAAACGATGCCGGAGACGGAGACCCATCATGGCCCATCACGAATTTCCCTGGCTTGCCAGCCTCCGGGGGCGCTAACCCTATGATTTCGTTGGGGTGGCGATGTTTTTTCCGAAATTTCCCTGAAATACCCTGTAATTGCCTGTATCCGCCCTGTATCGCAGCCATCCGCCTGGCCCTCCACCCCCGCCTTACACCTTATTCATATTCCTGAATGAGGGTTCATCTTCCCGCGTCCGGTGCTACTTTGCCTCATCGGAAGTGGGGAAATCGATGGCGGTGAGACCATCAAAACCGGGGCCGGCCGCCCAGAAGCGGGCGGGCAAGGCGGATCTGACATCGGCGGGCGAACGCCGGCAGGTCACCGCTTTGTGTTATGATCTGGTCCAGTCCACCGACCTCATGCGCCGCCTCGATCTCGAGGACTATCAGGACCTGATGAGCGCCTTCCACGCCGCGGCGGCGGAAGCGGTCACCCGCAACCGCGGCGTCGTCGCCGACACCTATGGCGATGGCGGCATGGCCATCTTCGCCTCGCCCACCGACCCCAAGGACACCGCGTCGCTCGCCGTCGAGGCCGGCCTCGCCCTCATCGAAGCCTGCCAGAAGCGCGGGGCAGGCGGCGTGCGCTCCACCATCCCCCTCGAAGTGCGCGTCGGCATCGCCACCTCCATGGCCATCATCGCGCAGGCGCCGGGCGGCCAGGGCAGCCTCACGCCGGAAAAAGTGACGGGCATCGCCCCCGCACTCGCCGCCAGGCTCCAGACGGTGGCGCGCCCCAACAGCGTCGTCGTCTCGCAGCTCACCCGCCAGCTCGCCGGGCGCGCTTTCTCCTTCCGCTTCCTCGGCAAGCAGACGCTCAAAGGCTTCGAGCCGGAAAGCGCCTGGCAGGCGCTGCGCCACAAATTGCAGCTCGACCGCTTCTTCGCCTTCGGCAAATTGCGCGCCCGCATCGTCGGGCGCGACCGCGAATTCGCTCATGGCCTCGCCTGCTGGGAACGCGCCGCCTCGGGCCAAGGCAATGTCCTCCTCATCGAGGGCGAGGCCGGCATCGGCAAATCGCGCCTCCTGCATGAGCTGCGCAAGGCGGCGAGGCCCACCCGCCGCCGCCTCCTCCTGTTCCAATGCGCGCCGGGCGGCGTGCATGAGACCTTGCATCCGCTGCTCCAGGCCCTCACCCAGAATGCCGGCCAGGCCGGCCGCAAGGTGACGACCGCCCGTGTGGAAGCCTTGTTCCGCCGCCAGGGCATCACCGAGCGCGAGGTGACGAGCCTGTTCTCCTACCTGCTCGGCGCCGAGGATGCCGATGATGCGGGCCTCAAAGGCGCTTCGCCCGAGGCGATGCGCGAAAAGGTGGTGCAGGCGGCCGAGCAATGCCTCAGCGAGCTCGCCGCCGAAGGCCCGCTCCTCATCGCCATCGAGGACGCCCATTGGATCGACCCGACATCTTATATGATCCTCGCCGCGCTGGCGCGCCGGGTGCAGAAATATCCCGTCCTTCTCATCGTCACCTCGCGCAAATTCGAGCCCCAGGCGCGCCCCGGCAATGGCGCCACGAGCCACATCCCGCTCTCCGCCCTTGACCGTGAATCGACCCGCATCGCGCTCGAGCAGAGCTGGCCGGAAGCGGCCCAGCGCCTGCCGCAGGACCTCATCGAGCCGATCCACGACCTCACCAACGGCAACCCGCTCTTCGTCGAGGAGCTCAGCCAATGGATGAGCGAAAACGAAGGCGCGGTCGAAACGCTGACCCGGGGATCGACGCTCGCCCGCGGCGAAGCCTTGGAGAACATCCTCTCCGCCCGCCTCGCCAATCTCGGCCCCGCCCAGGACATTGCGCGCTACGCCGCGGTCGCCGGCCGCGACGTCGATTATTCGCTTCTGTGCAGCATCCTGCCCGACATGGACGCCGTCACCATCCTCGACTCGCTGAAAGCCTTGGGCGATGCCGGCATCCTGTTGCGCAACCGCATCCCCGGCTACCCGTCCTATTCCTTCCGCCATGCGCTCATCCAGGAGACGATCTACAACAGCCTGTTGCGCAAGACGCGCCAGGTCGTGCATGGCCGCATCTTCCACATCGTGACGGAGAATCGCGACCTCGCTTCGTGGATCGGCTCTTCGGCGCTCGCCGACCATGCCGAACGCGCCGGCCTCGTCGACGAGGCGATCGACGCCTATGTCGAGGCCGGCAAGGAAAGCTCGGCCCATTCGGCGCTGGCGGAGGCAAAGCAGCTGCTCGACCGCGCCCTCGCGCTGGTCGAGACGGCCGACAGCCAAGAACATGACCGGCTCAAGCTCGCGGTCATCGCCGCGCTCTGCCCGGTGCTCACGGGTCTCGAAGGGTCGAAGTCGCCCCGGGCGTCGGAGCTTTATGAAGAGGGCGTCGCTCTCGCCAAGCGCCAGCCGGCGAAAGACCAGGCGAAGCTCTTCCCGGTCTATTGGGGCTGGTGGTTCACCGCGCCCGATTTCGCCGCCCAGCGCGAGCGGGCCCAGGTGGCACTCGCCGATCTCAAGGATGTCGAGGACGCGGAGGTGCAGCTCCAGGCCCGCCATTGTGTCTGGGCCATCGATTTCAATCTCGGCCATCACGAGGGCTGCATCGGCGCCGTCGATACCGGCATGGCGATCTACGAGGCGGGCGGCGGCGGCCAGAGCTTCACCCTGTTCGGCGGCCATGACGCCAAGGTCTGCGGCCTCGGCCAGCGCGGCCTGTCTTTGTGGCTTACCGGCCAGGGCAAACGCGCGCTCGACTCGGTCGAGCAGTCCTTGGCCTGGGCCGAAGCGACCACCCATCTCGGCAGCATCGCCCATGCCTATGACATTGCCGCCATGCTGCAGCGTTACCGGCGCGACTTCGACGCGCTCGCCGTCATGATTGCGCGCATGCGCCGGCTCACCGGCGCGCATGATCTGCCGCCGCTCGCCGCCAAGGCGACGATCTTCGAGGGCTGGCGGCTCGGCGTGGTCGGCGATCCTGTCGCGGGGCGCGACCTGATGGAGCAGGGCCTCGCCATCCACGCCCGCATCGAGACGCCGGAGGATCTGCCCGTTTACAGCGATATGCTGGCGGAATTGCTGGGCCGCACCGGCGAGATCGAGGCGGGCCTGCGCCAAGTGGCCGCCGCGGTGGCGGAGGGCGAGCGCAGCGGCCACCGGTATTGGCTGGCCGAGCTGCATCACCGCAAATTGCGTCTCCTGAGGCAAGGTGGCGCTCCGGTCTCGACATTGATCGACGCCGCCGAAGAGGCCCTGCGTGTCGCGCTCGAGCAGAATGCGCTGACTCTGCTCATCGGCGTCCATGACACCATCGAACGGCTCGGCATCTCGCCGGAGCTCGCGGCGCGCTACCGCGCTCATGTCGAGCGCGCCCGCAAGGCGGTCGAGTCGGGCAGCGTGCTGATCGTCAATCCGGAACCGCTGTCCGATGGCCGATAGCGGTCGCGACGGCCGCACCGGGCCTTCGCCGGCCGATCTGCTGCGGGGACTTCTGCCGCGCCTTGCCGATTTCGGCATTACCCGCCTGGGCGACATCACCGGCCTCGACCGGCTCGGCATTCCGGTCATGCAGGCGACGCGGCCGCTGTCGCTCTCCAACTCGGTGGCGCAGGGCAAGGGCGCCACGGCTGAAATGGCGGCGCTGTCGGCAGTTCTCGAGGCGGCGGAATGTTTCTTCGCCGAACAGCTCACGCAGTTCGACGTGACCAAAACTTCCGCGACAAGCCTCGCCGTCGATCCCGCGCGTTTCCTGCGGCATGTGACGGCCCACTGCCCGCCTGATTGGGCGGAAACGGACATCGCCTGGGTCATGGCGGAGGACCTGCTGTCGCCGGCGCGCCGTCCTGTGCCGCTGGCTCTCGTGCACACGGCCTATACACATCCCGCGCCCCGGCAGGATGCCTGGTTCGAGGCCTCGACCAGCGGCCTCGCGGTGGCCGGCACCCGCCATGATGCGGTGCTGCATGGCCTCCTCGAATGTTTCGAGCGCGACGCATTGGCCGGCGCCCAGCGCAGGCATGGCTTCTTCCAGCACTGCCGTATCGATCCCGCCACGATCGCCGATGCGGGCCTGAACGAGCTCATCGAGACCTTGCGCGCCGCCGGGCTGCTCGTCGCCCTCTGGCGGGCGCAAGCCAAAGGCGGTGTGCCGGTCATCTGGTGTCATCTGCTCGAGGAGGATGCGCATGCCGGCAGTCTCGTCCCGTTCCCGGCTGATGGCTCCGCCGCCGGCCTCGATCCTGCCGCCGCCGCTGTGCGCGCCATCAGGGAGGCGGCGCAATCCCGTCTCGCCGCCATTTCGGGTGCGCGCGAGGACATCACGCGGCTTTCTTATCCCCGCTATCCCGACTGGGACATGATCGAGGCGCATCGCCGATTGCTGCGGGAGGGCCCGCGCCCGGTTCACTTCGATTCCCTGATCACGGCCGGGAGGGAAGATTGGCTCACCGATCTCCTGGCGCGCGGCGACGCGGCCGGACTGTCGTCGATCCTTGTCGTCGATCTCGATACGGCTCCCTTCGAAGGTCTCGCGGCCGTCAAGGTGTTCGTTCCCGATCTCGAGCCGCTGGGCGAAGGCTGAGCCATGGCATCGTCGCCCGCCATCGTCTTTCTGGGACCCACGCTGAAGATGGCGCAGGCGCGGCAATTCGCCGACGCGGTTTATCTGCCGCCCGCCGCGCAAGGCTCGATCATCCAAGCGGTGCGCCGGCATCAGCCCCGCGCCATCCTCATCATCGACGGCCTGTTCCAGTCGGAGCCGGCGGTGCGGCATAAGGAAATCCTCTGGGCGCTGGATCAGGGCATCCCCGTGCTGGGGGCGGCCAGCATGGGCGCGCTCCGCGCCGCCGAGCTTCATCGCTTCGGCATGATCGGCATCGGCCTTATCTATCGCTGGTACCGGCGCTGGCAAGGCGCGCCCGACGATGCCGTTGCGGTTGTGCACACCCCGCCCGAGCTTGGCGCCGAGCCGTTGACGGTGGCATTGATCGATCTCCTGATGACCATCAGGCAGGCCGGCCGGCAGGGCGCGGTCACGGCCGAGCAGATGGTGCTTCTGAAGCAGGAAGCGCGCCGCCTCAATTTTCGCGACCGTGACATCGCCGCGGTTGCGGCGGCCGCCGGGATCGATCCCGGCCGGCTCCGGCCCTGTCTTGTCGAACAGAAGAAACAGGATGCCATCGCGGCGCTCCGCCACCTCCATAAGGTTAATCCGGAATCCCGAAAGGGCGCCTTCGTCTGGACGACCAACTTTGTCCGCGACCTCGCGCATGCGAAAATCGAATTGCCCGGCGAAGTCTCGTTCCCAAACGGCTGACCTTATGGTAAGATTTGGGGCATGAGGGGTCTGGGCGGAGATGTCTTGATGATGGAAGAGGACCGCGCGCCCTCCGCTCTCGGCTGCCGTTTTCTGATCTACCCGCAAGCGCCTTATCTGTCCGGCTATGAAAAACCCGAGCCGGTCTGGATATCGACGCCGCCCGGCAGCTTGCAGGCTGGCCCGGCCAACCGGCGCATGTATGTGCGCGATCCCATTCTGTCCAAGGAACTCTATGAGTTTCCCTATCTCCCGCCTTTTGTCGGCGCCACCCATCCACCGGCCGAACCCGGCCTCGACGGCCATTTCGATCATCTGACGCCGGGCACCCGCCAATTCATCGCCGCCCATGCCTTCGCCTCGGCGCAGCGCGTCCTTGATATCTTCGAGAGCTATCTGGGTTATGAAATCCCCTGGTATTTCGCCGACACCTATGAGCGCCTCGAGATCATCCCCTGGGTCGAATGGCGCAACGCCCAGTCGGGTTATGGCTTCCTCGAGCTGGGTGTCGACCGCGAGGGCGAGGACGAGGTTTCGCCCTTCGCCCTCAATTTCGACGTCATCGCCCATGAGGTCGGCCATGCGATCCTGTTCTCGCTGTTCGGCGCCCCGGAAAGCGGCTTGAGCGGCGGCGACTTCGGCGCCTTCCACGAGGCCAATTCCGATCTGATCTCGCTGCTCTCCTTCATGCATTTCGATTCGGGGCTCGACCGGCTGCTGCGCCATTGCGACGGCAATCTTCTCGTCCTCAACGAGCTCAACCGCATCGCCGAGCTGACCGGCAACCGCCAGATCCGCCTCGCCGGCAATGCCCGCCGCCTGAGCGAGGTGACGAGCGAAATTCACGACCGTTCGCGGCCCTTCACCGGCGCCGTCTTCGACACCATCGTCGACGGCTTCCATTGGCGCCTCGTCGAACGCGAGCTCGCCGACGAGGCGTTGCTCGACGTCGATATCCGTGAGCTCGGCGAAGGGCAGATGCGCCGCCTCTCGAGCTTCACGGCCGACGCTTTCCGGGCGCGGCCCTATCTGTTTAAGACGGCGCTCACCGAGGCGCGCGATGAGGTCGCCTTGGCGCTGTCGCGTTCCTGGCAGCGCCTCGACCCGAACACGCTGAGCTTCACCGAGGCCGCCGACATAGTCTGCCGCCTGGGGGCGGCGCAATCGGCGGGGCTGGCGGCGCGCTTCGAGACCAATTTCCGCTGGCGTGAGATCTTATGAGGGCTGTTTCAGGAGAAGACGATGAGTGATGATTTTCACAGACCGACCTATACTGCGGTGAATGCCAATAACGAGCCGACCAACACCGACGGCCATTACAACCCGACGCAGGTGCGCCTCTACGGCATCCCCGGCAGGCTGGGCCCCACCTTCGCCGGCGCGCAGGCCTCCATCTCGGCGTTCAATGATGGCGCCCAAATCAGGCTCGACTTCGGCAATCCCAAGAAGCTCGCGGCCGATATCGATCATGTGATCGAGGTCCTGCGGGCGCTGAAGAAGGACCCGAGCCGCGCGGCGGTCATGGCGAACGCGCCCTTCTCGGGCAACGAAGCGTCCGAGCACCAGAAGTATCAGCTCGGTCTCGTCATGAAGCTGTTCGGCACTGTCTTCCTCGATTCCGAATCGCGCAACGAGGAGAAGGAGCTCTCTTCCGGCATCATGTT
Source organism: Rhizobiales bacterium Y(2018) (assembly GCA_005502925.1). Lineage (GTDB taxonomy): Bacteria > Pseudomonadota > Alphaproteobacteria > Rhizobiales > Aestuariivirgaceae > Taklimakanibacter. The sequence goes on from SCPD01000019.1 coordinate 36,865, forward strand.
CGGCTATGCGTATGAAGGGCACACTTATGATTTTCCCAAGCCGAAGATCATGCTCGTCCCGTCGCTGCCGCTATCGGGCCGTATTCCCAAGGATGATTCGGGCTACGACAAGAAATACGACGAAGGCTATCGCGTCTGGCTGGTCGACAAGCTCGATCAATGCGTCGAGGTCGAGGTCAACCAGGGCTTCGTCGACGAGATCGTTCTCGAAGCCAACCTGCCCGGCAAACGCTCACCCACCATGTACGGCGCCAAGATGGCGCTCGCCCATCGCAGTGGCAGGCTGACGGAGTAGAGAACTAGGCGGCCTGCTTGCGGCTCCTGGAAACATTCAGCGCATATCTGAATGTGACCAGGAGCGCGATCAGAAGAACCGGAAGAACGATCAGATTCACCGCCGTCCAGCCGAAATGGACGAAGACCGTTCCAGCCGAGAAGGCGGCGACGGTCACTGTCGAGTTGTTGATGAACTCGCCGATCGCCTGCACGCGGGCTCTGACGGCGGCGTCCTGTGGTTGCGACAGCAGCACCGACGCGCTGACAAACATGAAGTTCCAGCCGATTCCGAGCAACAGCAGAGCCAGTGTGAGATGCGGCATGGATGTTCCCAGCAGCGCGGTCAGGAGGCTGGCGAACAGCAATGCGACTCCGAGGAACAGGATCCGCACTTCGCCGATCCGGGCGATCAGCAAGCCGGTCACCAGCGACGGCCCATACATGCCGAGCAGATGCCATTGGACGACGAAGGCCGCATCCGCCACCGAATGGCCGAAATGCACCGTCGCCAAAGGCGAGGCGGTCATCACGAACACCATCACCGAAAAAGCGACGGCGCCGTTGACCAGTCCGGCGACGATATTGGGCTGCCAGACGATCTGCGGCCGCATGGCCGCTGGACTGGCCGTTTCGGAGCGCGGCCGTGGAATGTCGAGCAGGCCGGTGACCAGGAACGAAACGACGCTCAAGCCGGCGACGATCAGGAAAGAGCTGGTGAAAGGCGGCAGCTGGAACAAGCCCTGGGTCAGGCTGATGAGCAGGGGCCCGACGAAGACCCCGATGATGCTGCTCCCGACCACCACGGATATGGCCGTGCCTTTCGATGCCGCATCGACGCCTTCGGCCGCCGCATAGCGGTAGAATTGCGCAAAGGCCATGAAGGCGCCCCACAAGGCAACGCCGAGGCAGAACAGGCTGAAGCTCGCCCAGACGACCGCGAGGCTGGTGACGGCGCCGCTGAGGCAGCCGAAGAGCGAGCCGAGCAGAAATCCCCGCTTGCGCCCGAAGCGGAGCATGAAGCCGGCGGCCGGCATGCTGAGCACCGCATTGGCCAGGCACATCAGCGCGAAAGGGAGCGTCGCGAGCGATTTGTCGGCGGCGAGCTGATGGCCGACGAGGCCGCTCAGCGTCAATATGATCGCCCCCGCCGAGAGCCAGAGAAGCTGGCACGCCGCCAAGGTTGCGATGAGGCGATATTCCTTGCGCTGTATCATGACGGCGGCTCCCGCGAGCGATGGTTCAGTTCATGCGGCGCATGATGGTTTGCATGGCCGCCAGGAAATGCCGGACTTCTTCTTCCGTGTTGTAGATATACAAGGACACGCGCAGCATGTTCCCGGATATGCCGAGCCTTTCGGCAAGCGGATGGGCGCAGAAGAAGCCGGAGCGCGTCATGATGCCGAAATTCTCGCTGAGCGAAACCGCGACATCGTCGAGATTGAAATGCTGCGACGGGGTGAACAAAGCTCCGACCGGTATATGCGGCTGCCGGTGGGCGATGACCGGCCGGCAGCCTTTGATATCGGCGAGGGTATCGCGCAGCGCATCCGCCAGCCGGTGCTGATGCGCGTGGATTCTGTCGAAACCGACGCCCTGGAGATAGTCGACCGCCGCAGCAAGCCCCAGCGCGCCGCTGATATTGGGCGTGCCGGCCTCCAGGCGATAGGGCAGCGCACGCAGGCTGTAGCCCGTGCGTGTGACCCGCTCGACGGCGCCGCCGCCGAGCAGCAAAGGCTCGAGCCGCTCGAGCGCCGCCATCGCGCCGGTCAGGATGCCGATGCCGGTCGGCGCCAGCATCTTGTGTCCGCTGAAGGCGAGGTAATCGCAGCCGAGCGCTCCGACGTCGATCCGCGAATGCGGCGCGAGTTGCGCGGCATCGATCAGGGTCAGGACGCCACGCTCGCGCGCCAGCCGGCAGATTTCGGCGCACGGATTGACCACGCCCGTGACGTTCGAGGCGGCGCTGAAGGCGAAGAGGCGCGGTCTTTCGCGGTCGAGTGCCGCCGCGACTTGGGCTGGGTCAAGCGGCGCCAGCGGGTCGTGGTCGAGCCATAGGGCTGTCGCTTCGCGCATCCAGGGCAGGATATTCGAGTGATGCTCGCCGATCGGCACGAGGATCTTGTCGGTTTTGCTCAATCCGAGGCCGCGGGCGACCAGGTTGATAGCTTCCGTCGCATTGCGCACGAAACTGACCGCCGGCGGCGGAACGGACAGATATCCGGCGATCCTTCTTCGCGCCGTTTCGTAGGCTTCCGAGGCTTCTTCCGACAGCAGATGTTTGCCGCGATGGACATTGGCGGTGAAGTCGGTCGAATACCGGCTTTCCTTGTCGAGAACGCTTTGCGGCTTCAACGTCGTCGCCGCCGAATCGAGATAGATGATCGGCCGGCCGGCGAAGCGCCGCTTCAGAACCGGAAAATCCTGGCGGACGCCGATATCCATGACCTCATCCGCGCTCATGCGCGCGCCGTCAGGCGAAACTTCATCGACGGTTCCGGATCGAGCCGCTGCGCCGGCCGGATGATGACGTCGTTGACCGCCAATCGCGCCCGCACAAGCCGCTCGATCTCGTCACGCCGGACAGCTGTCCCCGGCGCCGGCACGACATCGATCGTCAAGGCGGCGTCACCGGTCTGGGTGCAGCGATAGAAGTCGATGTCGGCGATCTCGGCGAGAATATCATCGATCTCCCGTGTGGTGAACATCCGGCCGCCAAGATGCAGCACATCTTTGCGCCGGCCGTGAAACTCCAGGCATTGCCAATCGGACAAGGCGCAGTTGCAATCGATATCGGCGAGTCGGGCGATATCGCCGACCTCATATCTGATCAGCGGCATGAGCCGGCCGGCCACGACGGTCGTCACGACCGAACCGATCCCGTCCGGCGACGACATCCCGTTTTCGTCCATGATCTCGATGATCGCGTGATCCTCATAGACATGCCAGTGCCCGTTTTTGCATTCGACGCCAAGCCGGCAACCGCCGAGCTCGGTCGCCGAATAAGTGTCGTAGACCGGCGCGCCGAATAACGTTGCGAGCGCGCGCTTGTGAATCTTCGACGCATATTGGTAGCTGGTCAGGATGAGTTCGATTTTCGGCAGATAGAGCCCGAGCCTTTGCGCCTCGCGGCCGAACCACATGAGATAGTAGGGATTGACCAGCAGGATTTCGGGTCGGAACGCCCACAATTCTTCTGCGATATTCCGGATCAGGGCCTCGGGAGCGCTGAACAGATCTTCGGTCGAATTGAGATAGAGGACGATCCCATGATGCACGCGCTGCTCGAGCGGCAGCTTGCCGAGATGGCATTCGGTCGCCGAGCACAAGGGCGTTGTCAGGATCGCGGTCCGCGGCGTCCGTCCGCTGAAATCGAGGCCCCACACCTCTTCGTAATCGGGCGGCACCTGATCGATCGTGGTGTCGGAAATGACCTGGACACGCTCATCGGTGGTGCCGCTGGTGCGCGCGATGCGCAGACGGCCTGAGGCCAGGCCCTCCGGAATATCGACGGAGTCCGCCAGCAGGCTGTTGAAATTCTCCCGCAGCGCGGCTTTGTTCAGGACCGGCAATGTCCTCAGGCCCTCGACGTCCTCTATGTCCGCGAGACGATAGCGCTGATTGTCCCGGTAGAATGGCACATTGGTTCCGGCAAAGCGCAGGAAGTCCCGCAAGATCTCGTTGCGCAATTCGCTCTGCATCTGGTTGCGGAACGGACGTTGACGTCTCCTGAGTTCGGGGTCCGGCAGATCATTGGTGAATCCGAGATCAGTAAGCACACGGAGTATTTCAGGAGTCGGTTGTCGGCCTCCATCACTCAATCCCTCTTCATGCTCGATGGAGAGATGGAAGCCGGTACGGCCATCGCGCAGCTCAGCCTTCGTCTCATCGAGAAAGACGATCTCGATTGCCTTGTGCAGGCCCCATTCTTTCGATGCGATTTCGAGCCTGTCCGGCATGTTCTGCAAGCGGAGCATCCTATTCTTGAGTTTGACAATCGAGCAGGCTTGCAACACTATGCTTGGGTTGCAATTCAAGAATCAATACACTTTAGCAACTGGAGGAACCCCATGAAACTCAAGCTTATCCGCAAGAAGCCGGTCACCAAGCCGATCGCCACCACGCCCGCCGCTTAGTCTGGTCTTTCCGCGTCACTCAGTGACGGCCTTTAATTCGCACAATCGGAATATTCGCTCTGCGCGCTGAGTGCTTGTGGAGAGAATTGATTATGTTGGGCAAAGATACCTGATTTGACTGATGGAGGAAGCGCGTGAAACTCAAGCTCATTCGTAAGAAGCCCGTCATCAAGCCGATCGCCGCGACGCCTATCACCTAGCCCTTTCGACTTCGGAGATGGCTCTCCGAGTTCCGTGTAATCGAGCGGCCTGCTCTGTGCGACTTTCGAGTCGCGGAGATTGGATTGATATTTGCCATGGGAGCAAACAGATGAAGCTGAAACTCATTCGTAAGAAACCTGTCGCCAAGCCGGTCGCGGCAACGCCACAGACGTAACCGGTCGGAGTCAGCTCTGGACTCTGTGACCTTCTAGCTCTTTCACCATCTCGATCGCCGGGAGCGTCACGCTTGTGCGCAACCGCAGGCCAAGCTCCCGGCTGCGCTCGAAACCGAGCCGCCGATAGAAGCCCTCGGCGTTCAAGCTCGCGTGACATTCGAAATGCGTCATCCCGTGGATTCGGGCCGCGTCTTCGCACCACTGATAGAGCCGGCGGCCGAGACCACGGCGCACGGCGTCCGGGTGGACGGCGAAATGCCTGATATGGGCGAGGCCCTCGACCACAACGCCCGAGCCCGGGCGCTCGAGGCTCCAGCCGCCGCAGGCCAGAAGCTGGCCTGCCTCGTCCTCGATCAGGCCATAGCGGCCGGAGGCGAGGAGAACGGGATTGGCCTTGGTGATCATCGGCAGCGCCTGGGCCAGGAGGTCGGCCGGATAGGCGCCCGCCATCAGGGCCCGGTAGGATAGGTCCAACAGATCGCTCACTGCCGCCCGGTCGTCGGAGGAGGCCGTCCTTAACCGTTCCATCACCTGAATTGAGCATGACTGTTCGCCGGCCGCCAGCCAAGCCTCCGGCACAGGCTTTGCGTGGCAAGGCCAAAGTCCGTGCCGCTATGGCACAGGGAGAGAGACGAAATGTTGGCTGGGGTAAACGCGGCGGAAAAGCGGGTCGACTGGGTCGATTACGCCAAAGGCATCTGTATCATTCTGGTCGTCATGATGCATTCGACGCTGGGCGTCGAAAAGGCGGCCGGCGAGCTCTCCTGGCTCAACGGCTTCATCGAATGGGCAAGGCCCTTCCGCATGCCGGACTTCTTCCTGATTTCAGGCCTGTTCCTCAGCAGCCGCATCGACCGCCCCTGGCGCTCCTATCTCGACACCAAGCTCCTGCATTTCGCCTATTTCTACATCCTGTGGATGACCATCCAGTACGGCATGAAGAGCTGGGGCATCATTCAGACCGAAGGCCCGCTGGCGGCCCTCCAGGCCTACGGCCTGGGCTTTATCCAGCCCTTCGGCACCTTGTGGTTCATCTATCTCCTCGCCATCTTCTTCGTCGCCGCCAAGGCTTTGCGCCGTTTCCCGCCGCTTCTCGTCTTCATCGCCGCCGCACTGCTTGAAATGGCGCCGATCGAGACCGGCTGGCTGGTCATCGACGAATTCGCCGGCCGCTTCGTCTATTTCTTCGCCGGCTACTGGCTGGCGCCCAGGGTCTTCGCCTTCGCCCGCGAGGTCGGCGGCCTCAATCCGCTCGCCATCCTGGCTGGTCTCGTCGCCTGGGGCGCCATCAACGCCATCCTGGTCGACAAGGGCTGGTCGCATCTGCCCGGCATCGGCCTGGCGCTCGGCTTCATCGGCGCCGGCGCCGTCATCTCGACCGGCGTCTTCCTGGCGCGCTTCAGGATCGCCGAGCCGATCCGCTATTGCGGCCAGAATTCCATCGTCATCTATCTCGCCTTCTTCATGTTCATGGCCGCCACCCGCACCGTGCTCCTGAAAACAGGCCTGGTCGATGATCTGGCCGTCATTTCGCTCATTGTTACGCTCGCGGGCGTCATCGGGCCGGTGCTGCTCTTCTGGGCGGTGCGCAAGACTCCCCTGAGCTTCCTCTTCATCCGTCCGCTATGGGCCCGGATTCCTGCGACTTCACGTCAACCCAATCTTGTCAGCAGCGCGCCGGGAAGGCTGGAAGCTTGAGGTAGAGGGTGGCATTATGGGGGCATGTCCCAACATCGCCCCCTTAAGTCCGGCGATCATGTCTATCTGATCGACGGGTCCGGTTACATTTTCCGTGCGTATCACGCACTCCCGCCTTTGACGCGCAAGAGCGACGGCCTGCCCGTCGGCGCCGTCCAGGGCTTCTGCAACATGTTGTGGAAGCTCCTGAAGGACATGAAGGCGGGTGAGAAGCCCACTCATCTCGCCGTTATCTTCGACAAGTCGGAACAGACCTTCCGCAAGCGCATCTATCCCGATTACAAGGCGCACCGGCCCGACCCGCCGGCCGATCTCATCCCGCAATTCGGCCTGATCCGGCAAGCCACCCGCGCCTTTAATGTCGCCTGTGTCGAGCAGAGCGACTTCGAGGCCGACGATCTCATCGCCACCTATGCCCGCGAAGCGGCCGAGGTTGGCGCCACCGTGCGCATCGTCTCTTCCGACAAGGATCTCATGCAGCTCGTGCGCAAGGGCATCGCCCTTTACGACACGATGAAGGACAAGGAGATCGGCGAGCCCGAGGTTCTCGAGAAATTCGGTGTTGCGCCCGACAAGGTCGTCGATGTCCAGGCGCTCGCCGGCGATTCGGTCGACAATGTGCCGGGCGTGCCGGGCATCGGCGTCAAGACCGGCGCCCAGCTCATCACCGAATATGGCTCGCTCGAAGAGCTGCTGGCGCGCGCCGCCGAGATCAAGCAGCCGAAACGGCGCGAAAGCCTCATCCAATTTGCCGAGCAGGCGCGCATCTCGAAACTGCTGGTGACGCTCGACCAGAATGTGCCGGTCGATCACAAGCTCGATACGTTCCTCGTCGATGAGCCGCGCCCTTCCGATCTCATCGGCTTCTGCAAGACGATGGAATTCTCCTCTTTGATGCGCCGCGTCGCCGCCGATCTCGCCGCCGATGCCGCGGCGATCGATCCCATCCCCGTCGAGGTCAAAGGCTGGCCGCCTGAAGGTGGCGTGGCGACACCGGCGCCGGCTCCTGCCGCAGCACCCAAGGCCGAGAAAGCCAAGCCTGCCGCCATTGCTCCCGCGGCGGACGCAAAGCCGCAAGCCTCACCGTCTTCCGAGCGTCTGCGCGCCATCGCCGTCAAATATGACGACTATGAAACGGTGACGGACAAGGACGCGCTCGAGCGCTGGGTGGAGCGCATCCGCCAGCAAGGTTTTGTGGCACTCGACAGCGAGACGACCTCGCTCGACCCGATGCAGGCGAATATCGCCGGCATCTCGCTCGCCACCGATCCGGGCCAGGCCTGCTACATCCCGGTCGGCCATCGCGCCGGCGACGGTCTCGATTTTTCGGGCGCCGAGATCAAGCAGCTGCCCATCGCCGATGTCATCTTGCTCCTGAAGCCGGTGCTGGAGGATCCCTCCATTCTCAAGATCGGCCAGAATCTGAAATATGATCTCCTGATCTTCCGCCGCCTCGGCATCGAGGTGGCGCCGATCGAAGACACGATGCTGATGTCCTATGCCTTGGAAAGCGGCCTCAACGGCCATGGCATGGATGAATTGTCGGAGAAACATCTGGGTCATAAGCCCATCGCCTATAAGGAAGTCGCAGGGTCGGGCAAAAGCGCCATCACCTTCGACAAGGTGCCGCTCGACCGCGCTACCCATTACGCCGCCGAGGATGCCGACATCACTTTGCGGCTCTGGATACTGTTCAAGGAACGTCTGGCGCGCGAGCACAAGACCACTGTCTATCAGACACTGGAGCGTCCGCTCGTGCCGGTGCTCGCCAATATGGAGCGCGAGGGCATTCTGGTCGACCGCGCCGTGCTGGCCAGGCTCTCGGGTGAGTTCGCCGCCTCGGGTGCCGAGATCGAGAAGCAGACCTATGAGCTCGCCGGCGAACGTTTCAATATCGGCTCGCCCAAGCAATTGGGCGACATCCTGTTCGGCCGCATGGGGCTGCCCGGCGGGCGCAAGACCGCGACCGGCGCCTGGAGCACCGATTCCGATGTGCTGGAGGATCTCGCCAATCAGGGCATCGAATTTGCCCGCAAGGTGCTCGACTGGCGCCAGCTCGCGAAATTGCGCTCGACCTATACGGATGCGCTGCCGACCTTCATCAATCCCGAAACGGGCCGCGTCCACACCTCCTATTCGATGGCCTCGACATCGACCGGGCGCTTAGCCTCGACCGATCCCAATCTGCAGAACATCCCGGTCCGCACCGAGGAAGGCCGGCGCATCCGCACCGCCTTCATCGCGCCCAAGGGCTCGAAGCTGATCAGCGCCGATTACAGTCAGATCGAATTGCGCGTGCTGGCGCATGTCGCCGACATTCCGCAATTGCGCAAGGCTTTCGCCGACGGCCTCGACATTCACGCCATGACGGCATCGGAAATGTTCGGCGTGCCGGTGAAGGGCATGGATCCCTTGATCCGCCGCCAGGCCAAGGCCATCAATTTCGGCATCATCTACGGTATCTCGGCCTTCGGCCTCGCCAATCAGCTGTCCATCTCGCGCGAGGAGGCGGGCAGCTACATCAAGACCTATTTCCAGCGTTTTCCGGGCATCCGCGATTATATGGAAGCGACGAAGAAGACGGCGCGCGAGACGGGTTATGTCGAGACGATCTTCGGCCGGCGCTGCCATTTCCCGCGCATCACCTCGCCCAATGCGTCGGAGCGCGCTTTCATGGAGCGCGCCTCGATCAACGCGCCGATCCAGGGTGCCGCCGCCGACATCATCCGCCGCGCCATGACCCGCATGCCGGCGGCCTTGGCCAAAGCAGGCCTCGGTGCCCGCATGCTGTTGCAGGTGCATGACGAGCTCATCTTCGAGGCCGTCGAGGCCGAGATCGAGGCGGTGAAGGAGTTGGTCAAGAGCGTGATGGAAAAAGCCCCCGAGCCCGTCATCAAGCTCGCCGTGCCGCTCCAGGTCGACGCCCGCGCCGCCGATAACTGGGAAGCGGCGCACTGATCCCATTACGCCGTCACCATCTCCTTCAACCCCGGCAGGCCGATGAGGTCAGTCACGCCGACATCTTCGCCCGCTTGCGTCAGAAGCGTCGTGATCTGGCCGCGGTGATGCGTCTGATGATTGAAGAAATGCATCACCAGGACCGAGGCCGGATAGGTGTAGGTGGCGGGGGTCAGGATGCTGGTGAAGGTGAAGGGCTGCGCCAGCCAGTCGGCATCGACGCCCGCCGCCCAGTCCGTGATCTCCGCATCGACCGCGATGCGCTCGGCGCTTAAGGGCTCGAGCGTCGGATGGCGCAGGGATCTGAGGTCGGTGAAGCGCAAGGGCCGGCCTTTGAAACGGTCGATCCACACCATGTCCGCGGCGAGGAGATGATTGAGCGTGCCGAGGATTGATTTGAAGAAGGCGCCGCGGTCGCGGGCGATCTCCTCGGCACTGAGCTTTCCGGCCGCATCGTAGATCTTGCCGTTCATCCAGCTGTTATAGCTGGCCATGCTCCGCAGATAGGTCCGCGTGATCGGTGTTTCGCTCATGACGTGATGGTCTCCTTCCGCTGGCGCTTGCCATAGCAGCAGTTTTCGCGGTAACCAACAGGCCGGATCAAACATCATACAATTGGGAGCGAGAGGCATGACAGCGGCCATCTATCCGAGCCTCAAGGGCAAGACGGTGTTCATCACCGGCGGCGCCATGGGCATCGGTGAATCCTTCGTCGAGGAATTCGCGCGGCAGGACGCGAAGGTCGCCTTCATCGACATCGCCAAGGAAGCGGGTGAAAAGCTGAAGGGCCGCCTCACCGGCGATGTCTGGTTCGGCCAATGCGACGTCACCGACATCAAGGCGCTGCAGTCGGCCATCGCCGAGGCCGCCAGGGCGCTGGGGCCGATCACCATCCTCGTCAACAATGCCGCCCATGACGAACGCCATGCCTGGGACAAGATGACGCCCGACTATTGGGATCAGCGCGTCGCCATCAACATCAAGCATCAGTTCTTCGCCGCCCAGGCGGTCATCCCGATGATGCAGAAGGCGGGCGGCGGCTCGATCATCAATCTCGGCTCCTGCTCCTGGAAGATCGGCCAGGGCGGCATGGCCGCCTATACGGCGTCGAAATCGGGCGTCACCGGCCTGACCCGCTCGCTGGCGCGCGATCTGGGACCCGACAATATCCGCGTCAACACCATCTCGCCCGGTTGGATCATGACCGAGCGCCAGCTGAAGCTCTGGGTCACGCCCGAAGGCGAGAAGAAGATCATGGAGCACCAGTGCCTCAAGCGGAAGCTCTATCCGATCGACATCGCGCGCATGGCGCTGTTCCTGGCTTCGGATGAAGGGGCCGGCTGCACCAACCAGGATTTCACCGTGGATGGTGGGTGGGTTTGATCGTTCACCCCTCCCGGAACTGCCACTCGATGCGATGGCGATAAGTCTCACCGGGCTTCAGTAGCGCTGAAGGAAAGTTGGGCTGGTTGGGTGCGTCGGGCCAGTTCTGCGGCTCGAGCGCCACCGCGCCGAAGCGGCGCAGACCTTCGCCCTTCTTGCCTTTGAAGGCGGGCCCCCAATGGCCGGCCGTATAAAGCTGCAGGCCGGGCTCGGTGGTGAAGAGGTCGAAAGCGCGTCCGCCTGCGGCGAGCGAGGCGGCGTGATGCAGCGTATGGCGCTCGCCTTCCAGGCAGAAATTACCATCGAAGCCGGAGCCGTCCTCGAAGGCGTCTTCCAGGAAGGTCGGTTCGCGGAAATCGTAATTGGTGCCGGAGACGAAGCTCACCGCACCCGACGGGATGAGCTCGGCATTGGTCGGCGTATAGGCCTGGGCCGAGATCTGCAATTCATGATCGGCCACGATCTCGGCGCCGGAGAGATTCCAGTAAACATGGTTGGTGAGATTGACGACGGTGGTCTTTTTGGTCGTCGCCTCGATCTCGCAGCTCAACGTATCGCCGTCGAAGCGGTAGGTGCAGCGCGCGCGTACCTTGCCGGGATAACCTTCCTCGCGATTGAGTGAGACGAGCGAGAAGACCAGCGCGTCGTCGATGATCTCGGCCACCCAGTTCTTCCGGTGGAAGGCCTCGACCCCACCATGCAGATGATTGGGCGGCTCGTTGACGGTAAGCTGATGCGCCGTGCCGTCGATGGTGATGAGCCCTTTTTCGATGCGGTTGGCGAAGCGCCCGCAAATGGCGCCGGCATAGACCTCGCTTTCAAGAACATCCTCGATGCGCTCCGGCCCCGCCACGACATCGAAGCCGTCGGGAAATTCGAGCGCCATCAGCCGGGCGCCCACCGCGTTGAAGGTGGCTCGGAAGCCTTGATCGCTGACGATCTCGAAATTGCGCGCCGCTTCGCCGCCGAAGCTTCCAGGCTCGAGCTCGGCGAGGCGTGCCGGCATCAGTGATTGTCGCGCGGCAGGCCTTTGGACTGCGCGATCTTCTGATATTTGACGGCCGGCTTCAGCACCATGCCTTCCGACAATTGCTCGACATTGGCGCGGAAGATCTCCTGCCACGGCGTCTGGCTTTCGGGAATATTCGTATAGCCGCCTTTGGCCGCGAGCTCGGCGCGCCGTTTCTCCAGCTCCTCCTTCGAGATCAGGATGTCGGCGGTGCCCTTGTTGAGATCGATGCGCACCCGGTCGCCGTCCTTCAGCAGCGCGAGGCCGCCGCCCGCGGCCGCTTCCGGCGACGCGTTGAGGATCGAGGGTGAGCCCGACGTGCCGGATTGGCGTCCGTCACCGACGCAGGGCAGCGAATGCACACCCTTCTTCAGGAGATCGGTGGGGGCCCGCATATTGACCACTTCCGCCGCACCCGGATAGCCGAGCGGCCCGGTGCCTCGCATGAACAGGACCGTATGCGCGTCGATGCCGAGGGACGGATCATCGATGCGCTTGTGATAATCTTCCGGCCCGTCGAACACGACCGCCTTCGCTTCGAAGGCATTGGGGTCCTTGGGGTCGGAGAGATAGCGATCGCGGAACTCTTCCGAGATCACGCTCGTCTTCATGATCGCCGCATCGAAGAGATTGCCCTTCAGCATCTTGAAGCCGGCATGTTTCTTGATCGGCTTGTCATATTCCTTGATCACCTCGCGGTTCGAGGCGAATTTTCCGGTGCAGTTTTCACCGATCGTCTTGCCGTTGACGGTGAGCGCGTCGGTGTGGATGCGCTTCGCCTTGATGAGCTCGGCGACGACGGCGGGCACGCCGCCGGCGCGGTGATAGTCCTCGCCCAGATATTCGCCGGCCGGCTGCAGATTGACGAGCAGGGGAATGTCGTAGCCGTGTTTCTCCCAGTCGGCGACATTGAGCTCGACGCCGATATGGCGGGCGATGGCGTTGAGATGGATCGGGCAGTTGGTCGACCCGCCGATCGCCGAATTGACCGCGATGGCGTTTTCGAAGGCCTGGCGGGTGAGGATCTTTGACGGCGTCAGGTCCTCGCGCACCATGTCGACGATGCGCTTGCCGGTCATGTAAGCGAGCTGGCCGCGCTCGCGATAAGGTGCGGGAATGGCGGCATTGCCGGGCAGTGTCATGCCGAGCGCCTCGGCCAGCGAATTCATCGAGGTCGCCGTGCCCATGGTGTTGCAGAAGCCGGTCGAGGGCGCCGAGGAGGCGACCAGCTCGATGAAGCCTTCATAATCGATGTCGCCGGTGGCGAGGAGCTCGCGCGCTTTCCACAGGATGGTGCCCGAGCCGGTGCGCTCGCCATTGTGCCAACCATTGAGCATGGGGCCGGAGGACAGCGCGATGGCCGGGATATTGACGGTCGATGCCGCCATCAGCGCCGCCGGTGTCGTCTTGTCGCAGCCGATGGTCAGCACCACGCCGTCGATCGGATAGCCGAACAGCACCTCGACCAGGCTCAGATAGGAGAGATTGCGGTCGAGCATGGCGGTCGGCCGCTTGAGTGTCTCCTGGATCGGATGGATGGGGAATTCGAGCGGCACGCCGCCCGCCGCGGTGATGCCGTCGCGCACCCGTTTGGCGAGCTCGAGATGGGCCCGGTTGCAGGGGGCGATATCGGACCCCGTCTGCGAGATGCCGATGATCGGCTTGCCGGACTGCAATTCCTCGCGGGTGAAGCCGAAATTGAGCTGGCGCTCGAGATAGAGCGCCGTCATGTCGATATTGTCGGGATTGTCGAACCAGGCTTGGGATCTGAGGCGGGGCGGGGATTTTTTCATGTCATACAAATAGCACGACCCCGGGGCCCCGATGCAAGCCCGGAAATCGCGAAAGCGGGGCCGGGTACAACCCCTTGGCGCAAGCCGCCAGGCCCGCTATGCACTCATTCCATGAAGATCTTCGCCGCCGACCTCATCACCTTGCGCGACCTATTGCGCTTCGCCGTCAGCCGCTTCACCGAGGCGGGCCTCGCCTTCGGGCAGGGCACTACCGGTGCCGTGGACGAGGCGGCCTTCCTTATCCTGGAAAGCCTGCATCTGCCGGTCGACGACATCAATCCCTGGGCCGACGCCCGCCTGACGGTTCCTGAGCGCGAAATGCTGCTCGCCCGCATCGAGGAGCGCGTCGTAAGCCGAAAGCCCGCCGCGTACCTCACCGGCAAGGCCTATATCCAGGGCGTGCCCTTCCATGTCGATGAACGCGTCATCGTGCCGCGCTCCTTCATCGGCGAATTGCTGTTCACCGATCTCTTCGGCGGCGACGGCTTTACTCTGGTGCCGGACGTCACCGCGGTCGGCCGCGCGCTCGATCTGTGCACCGGCTCCGGCTGCCTCGCCATCCTGGCGGCGCGCATTTTCCCCCATGCGGAAGTCGACGCGGTCGAATTGTCGCCGCAGGCCATCGAGGTGGCGCGCGCCAATATCGCCGACTCGGGCTTTGCCGACCGCGTCAATCTCTTCCAGGGCGACCTTTTCCAGCCGGTGGCCAGCGAGCGCTACGACCTCATCATCACCAACCCGCCCTATGTCGATGCCGAGGCGATGGACGAGCTGCCGCCGGAATTCCGCCATGAGCCAGCGATGGCGCTCGATGGCGGCGAGGACGGGCTCGACATCGTGCGCCGCATCCTCGCCGAGGCACCGCGCCATCTGAATCCGGGCGGCGGGCTTCTCTGCGAGATCGGCCGTGGCCGCGAGATCCTCGAGGATGATTATCCCGAGCTCGATTTCTTCTGGCTCGACACCGAGGAAAGCGCCGGCGAGGTTTTCTGGCTCACCGCCGACAAGTTCGGGCGCTGATCAGGCGGCGGGAAATTCAGTTCCCCTGAGCCAGGTCGATTGCAGCTGGAGTGCCTTATCGAGCACGACGAAGCTCGCCTGGCGCCCGGGCAACAGGCGCCCGAGATCGTCGAGCGCCAGATAATCGGCCTGCCGCTCGGCGCACATGCACGAGGCTTCGGCGATGCTGAGGCCCAGCGAGACGAGATTGCGGAAGGCATCGAGCATCGTGATCGCGCTTCCCGCCAGCGAGGAGCCGTCCGCCAGCATGATGGTGAGGCCTTTTTTGACGATCGGATGATCGCCGCCGAAATCATACTCACCGTCCGGACAGCCCGCGGCCGTCGTCGCATCCGTGATGGCGTAGAGCCGTGGGATGGCGCGATAAGCCGCCAGCACCAGGGCCGGATGCACATGGTTCAAATCGCAGATGAGCTCCGCATAATGCCCCTTCGCCAAGGCGTAGGCGGCGACGCCGGGCTCGCGGTGATGGAGCCCCGACATGCCGTTGAAGAGATGGGTGAAGCCCGAGAGGCCATGCGCGAAACCTTCCGCGGTCTCTTCGAAGCTGGCGAGGCTGTGGCCGATCTGGGCGCGGCAGCCGCGCGCGGTCAGCGCCTCGATCACTGCGATCCCGCCGGGGATCTCGGGCGCCACCGTCGCGACCACCATGCGGCAGAGGCTCGCCCAATGCAGGGCCAGTGCCGGATCACCCGTCCGCGTGACATCGCGCTGGGCGCCGAGCTTGCCCGGATTGATGAAGGGGCCCTCGAGATGGGCGCCGAGCACTGTGGGCTCGTCGACGCGCGGTGCGTTCCGCACGGCCTCGATGGCGAGGAGCGCGGTCTCGATCACCTCGACTTCCGCCGTCGAGGTCGTCGGCGCCAGCGCCACCGTGCCGCTTCGGGCATGGAAACGGATGAATTGCCTTATGGCGTCCTCACCGCCGGAAAAATCGACACCCTGGCCGCCATGGACATGCAGGTCGATGAAGCCCGGCAGGATATAGGGAAGCTCGGCACCCTGCGGTGCGTGAACGGGCTCACCCTCGATGCGGGCGATGCGGCCGGCTTCGCTGACGATACGGCCGCGCACCCAGCCGGACGGCGTCAGAATGTGGCCCCCGGGCGAGGTGATGGCGGAAGAAGTCACGAGATTTGTCCTTTCAGGGCCGCCAGCATCGCGGCGCCGCGCACGCCGCTGCTGTCGCCATATTTCGCCAGGAGGACGGCCGGCGGCCGGCCACCCTCGAGCAGGTGATCGGGAAGATGTTTCAGCAGCAGCTTTTCGACGCCCGGAATGCGCGACACGCCGCCGCCGAGCACGATGCAGTCAGGATCGACCGTCGCTTGTATGGTGCGGAAAAGCTCGCAGACGACATGGGCCCAGACATCCAGGACCTCTCCCAGTTCCGGATGTGTGGCGGCCTTCTCGGCGATCTCATGCGCCTCGAAATGCAAACCCTTGAGGCCGCGCGCCAGCCTGGCGATGCCGGGGCCGGAAACCAGCGTCTCGTAGCAGCCCTTGCGCCCGCAGGGGCAGCGTTCCATGGGAAGTGTGACGCCCGGCGCCGCATCGGCCGGAATGCCGAGATGGCCGACTTCCTCGCCGGGCAGTCCGTTGCGGCCCTCGACGATCGCGCCCTTGAAGCAGACGCCGCCGCCGCAGCCGGTGCCGAGGATCAGCCCGAACACCGTTTCATGATCGGCGCCCGCTCCGCCATTGGCTTCCGAGAAGGCGAAGCACCGGCAGTCGTTCTCGAAGAGAACCGGAAAGCCCAGCCGGCGCGAAAGATCCTGCCGCAAAGGCTTTTCATCGGCAGCGAGATTCGAAGCCAGCGTCAATCCGGTTTCGACATCGACCTGTCCCGGAATGCCGACGCCGAGCGGCAGCATGGTCACGCCGGCTTCGCCGCGCAGCCAGTCATATTGGCCGACCAGCGCATCGACCAGCTCTTCATAGGACGTGCGTGGCGTGGCGACGCGCCGGCGCGTGATTTCGCCGAGATCGGAATCGAAGAGGCACGCCTCTATCTTCGTGCCGCCAAGATCGATGCCGCCATACATCTCTATCGGACCCCGGCATAAGGGTAGAGCGCCACGCCCGAAACGACGCGCGAGAGATTGCCGTCGACGAACGGGTTGTCGACATTCACCTTCAGGGAGTCGGACCAGACGATGGCCTGGATCTGGGCGACGAGCACATGGAGCACGAGCGTCCAGGCATCATTGCCAATGACGGGAATGGCGATATCGGCATCGGTACCTTTCGATCCCAGCACGACGACGCACTCATCGCCGAATTGCGCGCGGAGCTCACCGACAGCATCGAGATCGTAGCGGCTCGTATGCGCCGTGCCCGATATGAAGACATGAATGCGGGTGCCGGCATCGGCGATCGCCTTCGGCCCATGGCGGAAGCCGAGCGTGGTATCCCACAAAGTCGGTATCTGCCCTTGTGCCAGCTCCAGCACCTTGAGGGCGCTTTCGCGCGCCGCCGCGGCCAGCGCGCCGGACCCCAGAAATACCGCGCGTGAGGGGCGCCGCGAGCCTGCCGCATGGGTGATCGCGTCGCGCAGGATCCGCTCGCCCGCATCCGCCAGATCATTCAAAGCCTGCGCGATCGGCAGCGGCCTTGCGTCATCGAGGCAGGCCAGTGCGCTTAGCAGCATCGTGCTGTAGCTCGACGTCATGGCGAAGCCACGGTCATTGGTCGCTTCCGGCAGAAGCACGACTTTCTGCTCCCCCGGCCCCTTGGGCTTGCGATTGGCGAGGATCCCTTGCGGATTGCAGGTGAAGTGCAATCGGTCCGCTTGCGGCAGATGCGCGTCGAGCAGATCCAGCGTTCCGATCGTCTCGGAACTGTCGCCGCTGCGCCCGAAGGAAACGGCGAGAATGCGTCCTGTGGCGGGCAAGTAGCTCGCCGGACAACTCACCAGGTCGGTGGTGGGGATGGAGCGGTATCGGGTACGGGCGCCTGGCCGGTTGAGGGAAGCGGCGAGCGCATCGCCGATGAAGGCCGAGCTTCCCGCCCCGCAGAACCACACTTCGTCATGATCGCGCGATTTCAGCCAGGCTGAAACAGGCTCGGAAATGGCATTGAGCGGCTCGCCCCAGGAGCGCCAGATGGCGGGCTGTGCCATCGTCTCGTGAAAGGTGATCCACTGCTCGAGGCCGCCATTGCGGTCCTGCTTATTCTCGTAATTCATGCTGACGTGTCTTCTGCCGACGGCGCGGCGATGAGGATGTTGACGCCCCGGCTGCGCAGGCTGCTCTCGACATCCTTGGGGAGATTGTGATCGGTCACGATGGTGTCGATGCGATCGATATTGCAGAAGCGGTGCAGGCTGGGGGCGCGGAATTTCGTCGAGTCGACGAGCACGACGATGCGCCGGCAGCTGTTCGCCATCGCGGCGTTCTGATGCGCCTCGTCCTCATTGAACGTGCTCAATCCTTCCTCGGGATCGATGCTGTCGGCGCCAAAATAGACGGTGTCGAAACGCATATTCGCCAGTGACTGCTCGACCATGCGTCCGGTCAAAGCACGCGCGTCGAAGCGCACCGTGCCGCCGGGCAGGATGATCGTGTGCTGGCGGCAGCCCCACAGGGTCTCGACGATGTTGAGGCCGGTGGTGAGGATGGTTCGTCCGCTCGCGGTGCGGAGATTCTGCGCGAACAGCTGCAGCGTCGAGCCGGAATCGAGGATCATCGAGCGATCCCCTTCGATCAGCTTCATCGCCTCGCGCGCGATCGCCAGCTTCATCCGGCGATTGGCGAAGGCCTTGTCGGCGACGGTCGGCTCAAGGAAAGGGCGGTTGGCGCCGGCATGATCCGTCGCCAGCGACATCGCCAGCGCGATCCTGAATTCCGGCACGCCGTCGAAGCCATAATGGCGGCAGAAACGGATGACGGAAGGCTCGCTGACGCCGGCCGCCTGGGCGATTTCCTGTACCGACCAAGCCATGAACTGCGCCGGATTGCCGAGCAGGATGCCGGCGACACGGGCGAAGGCCTTGCTGAGGTCGGCGCGATCGGCCGTGATCGTTTCGATCAACGACCGGTGAACGTTGAGCTGATCAGCTTGCGGCATCGGGCACCTCTCGGGAGTGGCCGGTCATTGGGCGCTCCGGCGGCCGATATTGAGGCCATTTTGGTCGAAGACAAGCGCCCGCTCGGCAGCGATCTTGAACCAGGCCTTGTCGCCGCCCGAAAAATTCGCCTGGCCGGTGAGGCGGACCACCATCTGCTGGGCGTCGCGGAGATGGCCGTAAAGGATCGTCTCATTGCCCAGCTGTTCGACGACATCGACCGTGATCGGAAGCCCCGTTTCACTTGTCGACAGCGTTATGTCCTCAGGACGGATGCCGATTTCCAGGGAATCGAGGCTCGTCGCGCGTGCGGCGTCGATGGGGACCCGCATCGGTTCGCCGCCCGGCAGGCTGAGGAGAAGGTCGGCGTCTTCGCGGCGGGCGCCCGATATCCTGATGAAATTGATGCGCGGCTGGCCGAGAAAGCTCGCGACGAATTTGTTGTCCGGCTGATTGAACAATTCGAGCGGCGCGCCATGCTGCTCGACGATGCCGCTGTTCATCACGACGATCCGGTCCGCCAAGGTCATACCCTCGACCTGGTCATGGGTGACATAGATCATCGTATTGCCGAGCGAGGCATGCAGCTTCGCCAGCTCGACGCGCATTTCGGCGCGCAGCGAAGCATCGAGATTGGACAGTGGCTCGTCGAACAGAAAGAGCCTGGGCTTGCGGGCGAGCGCCCGTCCGATGGCGACGCGCTGGCGCTGGCCACCGGACAGAGCCTTGGGCTTGCGGGCGAGCAGCTCTTCGAGCTTGAGCAGCTTGGCGATTTCGCGGACGCGGGTCGTGATCGCCGCGGGTTTGTCGCCGGCGATCTTCATGCCGAAACCGATATTCTCGGCGACGGTCATATGCGGATAGAGCGCATAGGACTGGAAGACCATCGCCACGCCGCGCTCGACCGGTGTCGCGCCGGTGACGTCATGACCGTCCTGCGAGAAGCTGCCGGAGGAAATGGGCTCGAGGCCCGCGATGCAGCGCAGGAGAGTGGATTTTCCGCAGCCCGAAGGCCCGACGAGGACGACGAATTCGCCTTCCTTCACCGAAAGGCTGACACCCCGGATGACCTCGGTGGCGCCGTAGGATTTCCTAATGTTGTTTAGCTCGAGACCTGCCACGCGATTGCTCTTTCGAAGTGCCGGACACCCTTTTGTTGTTATCGAAAGGTATGTAGTTTTACAACATATTTTTGCATGACCGATATCCTGGGCGCCGTCCTTGAGCAGGTTTCGATCTGACGATCTCTCAATATTACTTAGGTATAACATAGAAATGAAGATGAATCGGGATTGCGTGGCGCTCATCATGCGCAAAGTTGCGATTAATAAATGTTGCAAAAGTACAGAATATAATTACATTATGCGGCCGGATAACAGGCTCGCCGCCTGAAAAAGCGACATAAACGGAGGAAAACGGCCATGATTTCTAAAGCGCATAAGACTTTGTCGGCGGTGGCTCTGGCCTCCGCACTTTTTGCATCGACCACGGCCGCACATGCCGTCGAGCTCACCTTCTGGTCCATGTGGAACGAGCCCGAGCCGCAGGCTGCAGCTCTCAAGACGATCATGGACGCCTACACCAACGCCAACCCCGACACGACCTTCAAGGTCGTGTGGAACGGACGTGGCAATCAGACCAAGCTGCGGGCGGCGCTGCAGGCGGGAACACCTGTCGACTTCATGGACCAGGACGGCGACGAACTCGCCGGCGGTCTGCAGAAGCAGGGTCAGGCCCTGGCGCTCGATGAAGCGCTCGGCACCGATTTCAAGGAGCTCCTTCTGCCCGGCGCCTATGATCTCTATGCCAAGGACGGCAAGCACTTCCAGGTCCCGTACATCTACAACACGGTGAATTTCTGGTACAACAAGGACCTCCTCACCGAGGCCGGCGCCACTGTGCCCGCGACATGGACCGAGTTTCTCGCCATGTGTGAAACGGTGAAGAGCAAAACCGGCAAACATGCGCTTGTCGTCGAGGGCACCGATGCCGCCTATGCAGCGCTTCCCTTCTCTCATCTGGTGGAACGTCAGCTCGGCCCCAAGGCGCTGATCAAGGTGTTCGAGGACAGAACCGGCGACAGCTGGCTCGATCCGGCCGTTCTCGATTCCGCCAAGAAGGCCGTCAGCCTCTGGGATAGCTGCATCGCCGGCGATGCGCGCGGCTTCCAGTATCCTGCCGGCCAGCAGACCGTCGCTCTCGGCGCTTCGATGGCCGAGTTGGTCGGGTCGTGGCTTCCGACCGAGCTCGCCGATTCCGCCGGGCCGGATTTTCCCTGGGGCGCTTTCAACTTCCCCGAAGTGGAAGGCGGCAAGGGCAAGCGCACCGATCTGCAAGTGGCGCTGCTGTCGATGGTGGTGCTGAAGGATGCGCCGCATCCCAAGGAGGCCGCGGCCTTCCTGAAATATCTGGTGAGCGAGGACGCGCAGAAGATTCTCGTCGAGCAGGGCGGTGTCGGCGTGACCCGCAAGGGCGTCGCCTGGCCGGCGCTCCTGGCGGATGCCTTCACCGCGGCCGAGAATGCCAGCGCTCTCACCAACATCTATGGCGGCATCGGCATCGACTATGCCGACTTCTACACCAAGACGTTCCTGCCCGAGCAGAGCAACATGTTCCTGGGCCAGAAGAGCCCTGAGGACTTCGTCAAGCTCATGGCCGAGGCGACCAAGAAATATTGGGAAGGCAAATAAAATCGGTCCGCAAAGGTGATGGCCGCCCAAAAGGCGGCCGTCACCATATCGGCCTTGCCGCTGAAAGCTTCATTTGATGCGCAGACGTCTGATCATCACCTTCCTCGCGCCGGCGCTGATCCTCTATCTCGGCTTCGTGGTGCTGCCGGCGGTGCGGGCCTTCTATTACAGCTTCTTCCAGACGTCGGGTTTTAAGGATCAGGCGCATTGGGTAGGTTTCGGAAATTATGTCGCCCTCGCCGGCGATCCGATCTTCTGGCTGACGGTCGGCAATATGCTTCTCATCCTGTTCGTCGGCGGCATCGCCGTTTTCGGCTTCGCATTTCTCTTCACCATCCTCATCAATTCAGGCTTGTGGGGAAAGAAGCTGTTCCGCGCTTTGATCTTCATGCCGAACATCATCGCGGTGGTCGGCTTGTCGACCTTCTGGTCCTTCGTGTTTATGCCGCGTTATGGCCTCCTGACCAATTTCCTCAATTCAATCGGGCTGAGCGGGCTCGCCGTCATTCCCTGGACGGCGCCGGAACATCTCTTCTGGTCGATGCTGGTTGGTCTGGTCTGGATATCGGCCGGCTTCTTCACCATCCTGGTCCTCGCCGGCGCCGACAAGATCCCCACCGATATGTATGACGCGGCCCGCATCGAAGGCGCCACCAATCGCCAGATGTTCCGCTTCATCACCCTACCGATGATCTGGGACGTCATCATGATCACACTCATTCTATGGGTGATCGAGGCCATCCGGATGATGGAATATCCCTACGCCTTCGGCGGACCCAATATCGACCAGAATCTCTACACGCCGGCGATCTACCTCTTCATCATGGGTTTCGGCCAGCGCCAGCCGGTCTATGAGCTCGGCTACGCGACCGCCATCGGCGTGGCGATGTTCGTCTTCACGGCCCTTGCGGTCCTTGTGATCGGTGCGCTGACGCGCCGCGAACGCGTGGAGTTTTAGACCAGATGCTCAAAGCCCACGTCATACGCCGCTCGTGGAAGACCGCGCTCGCTTATCTGATCGTCGGGGGCTGGTCGCTATTCGCGGTTCTCATGATCCTGTGGATCATCATCGCCTCGCTAAAGACGACGCGCAGCCTGTTCGGGGCGCCCTGGACGCTGCCCTCCGCCCCGGCCTTCTCGAACTATGTGAAGGTCTGGGTATCCAATCGTTTCGACGACTATTTCCTCAACAGCATCCTGGTCGTATCCGCATCGGTCCTGGTGCTGCTGCTCGTCGCCGTCCCTGCCGCCTATGTACTGAGCCGGGGCAAGTTCCTGGGGCGCGGCGCCATCCTTAATTTCTTCATCTTCGGCATGGGCGTGCCGGTCCCCTTGCTGTTCATTCCTCTCGTCGTCCTCACCACCGAACTGGGAGTGATCGACACGCTGATGGGCCTCAGCATCGTTTATGTCTCCGTCTCGCTGCCCTTCACCATCTATGTGCTGCAGGGCTTCTTCTCCTCGCTGCCGGCGGAGCTCGAATCGGCCGCCGTCATCGACGGCTGCAGCGACTGGCAGGTATTCTGGCATGTCATGCTGCCGCTTGCCGCGCCCGGCGCCGCGACGGTCGCCATCCTGAATTTCGTCGCCTTGTGGAACGAGTATCAGCTCTCGCTCATCCTGATCAGCAGTCCGGAAAACCGCACGCTCTCGCTCGGCATCTATTCGCTCATCACCTCGATGCAGTATTCCGGCGGCAACTGGCCGGGCCTGTTTGCCGGCGTCACAATGGTCATGCTGCCGACCATCGCGCTCTACATCTTCCTGTCGGAGCGCATGATCAGCGGCATCACGATGGGCGGCGTGAAATGACGAGCGGCGAAGACCGTCGCGGGTCTCTCCGCGACTTCATCACCCGCAACCGTGCCGGCGTCGCGCTGGCCGTGCCGTCGATCTGCTCGTCCCAGCGCGACGTGATCTCCGCTGCCGCCCTTCTCGCCAAGGATTATGAAGCACCGCTTCTCGTCGAGGCGACGAGCAATCAGGTCAACCAGTTCGGCGGCTATACCGGCATGCGGGCCGCTGATTTCATCAGCTTCATTCACGGCATATGCGACGCGACCGGGCTGGACAAAGCCCAGGTGATCTTTGGCGGCGACCATCTGGGTCCGCAAGCCTGGCGTGGCGAGGATGCCGATACGGCGATGACGAAGGCCGAGGATCTCGTGCGCAGCTTCGTCGAAGCGGGCTTCACCAAGATCCATCTCGACTGTTCGGAAGGCTGCCTGGGTGAGGCGGCGCAGGTCAGCGATGAGGTCAGCGCCCGGCGCAGCGCCAGGCTGGCGCGCATTTGCGAAGACCACGCGCCCGATCCCGACCGCATTGTCTATGTCGTCGGCACGGAAGTGCCGCCGCCGGGCGGCGCCCGAGCCGGCGAGGATGAAATCCTGCCCACCTCGCCCGTAAGCGCCAGCGCCACGCTGGCTGAGCAGCGCCGATGTTTCGAGCATGATGCCTCGCACGCTGCCTGGGACCGCGTGATCGGCCTCGTCGTGCAGCCGGGGCTGGAATTCGGGGCGGCGCATGTCCATCATTTCGACATGGCATCACCCGATGCGCTGTCTTGTGTCCTCAGCGACTACCCGCACATGGCTTTCGAGGCGCATTCGACCGACTATCAGCGGCCTGAGGTCTTCCCCGAACTGGCGCGCCGCCATTTCGCCATTCTGAAGGTAGGGCCGGCGCTCACCTTCGCCTATCGCCAGGCCGTCTATGCGCTCGACCATATTGCCGATTGGCACGGGATCGGACGCGAAGGGCGCCTCTCCGACACGATGGAGATGTTGATGCTGGCGCGGCCAAACCATTGGTCCAGGCACTATGCCGGCGACGATGACGAACTGCATCGCCTGCGTCATTTCAGCTATGGCGACCGCATTCGCTACTACTGGAACGAGCCCAAGGCGAAGCAGGACGTCGAGAATGTCATTGCGCAGCTGGACTCGCGGCGAACCCCGTTGCCCCTGATAGAGCAATATTTCGCGAGCTCGATCATCGCGCGTGCGCAGGATCTGGCAAGTTCGGGCTGGGGTAGGACGCGAGCGCTGATCTATGCGCAGATTCAGGAGGCGCTGCTTCCCTATTTCAAGACCTGGGACGGCGCCTGGATGCCGCGCCCGCTGGGCGATGTTCCGAAACTCTCGCGGTAGCGCCGCGCAAAATGTGAGCGTGAGACATAACCCGCGGCTTCGGCGGCGCTGAGGCTCGAGGCGCCGGCCGCCAGGGCCGCGCGCCCGGCACGCAGGCGCTCGGCGCGCAGGATGGCGCGGAAGGGCCGGCCCTCCTGGGTGAGGCGCCGACGCAAGGTCGACGCGCCGAGGCCGGTCGCTTTCGCGACCCGCTCCACGGTCCAGTCTTCGGCGGGCGCGCTGGCGATGAGCCACGCCACCTCATCACCCAGCGGTGCAGTGAACAACGCCCGTGCCTCGGGCAACGGACGCAGCAGCGTCAGCACTTCCCTGAGACGCAATGTCTTCACCTTGTCGTTCATCGCCTCGGCACGGATCGTCGTCGCGGCATGGCTCAGCGCCTCGACCAGGTCCTCCGTCAGCGTCACGCCGAAGGTAGGCGAGACCGACTCGCGGTCGAGCCGTTCGGCGAGCGTCAAGGGCGGCACGCCCTCAGGCAGCATCGGCACTTCCAGGATGAGCGATTCATAAATGCCGCTCTCGCCCGGAATATTCACGACATCCATGGGGATGTTGCGCGGCAGGATGATCACCGATCCGGGCCCGAAGCTCCGGCCCGCATCGCCGAGCCACACTTCCTTACGGCCCCTGAGCACGATGCCGATCAGCGGATGCGGCAGTTTGATCGCGGCAAGCCTTTCACGCGCCAGCGCGCAATAGGAGAAGAGATTGCGGGCGTGGTTGTGGACGCCCGAAGCGGCGGGCGCCTCGAAAGCCTTCAGCCGCGCGACAAGGCGCTGGCGCAGCCGGTCTCCGATGGGGACATGGTGGATATTCATGGACTGAGTTTAGCGCCGGCTGCGTCCTGAAAAAACTGGGGATATGAGCGTTTCGGGCTCGAGCCTAGGCGCTTCCGGCCCATGTCTTGGGTTCCTTTCGGTGAGAGTCCAGGGAAGATCCCAAGGAGACTTCTCATGAAATTCCTCACTCTGATCCTCGCCGCCGGCGCGGCGGCTCTGTCTTTTGTGAATCCGGCCCGTGCCGCCGATCTCGAATTGTGGCGTCTCGATTGCGGCCGCATCGAGGTGCGCGATTTGTCCTTCTTCTCCGACAGTTTCGCCTATGGCGGACAGTCCCGCAGCCTGACGGACAGCTGCTACCTCATCCGCCACGAGAAGCAATTCATGCTGTGGGATACGGGCCTGCCCGCCGGCCTGATCGGCGCCAAGCTGGACCCGAAGGCAATGCTTTCGCCCACACTCGACGTCGATATTCCAAGCCAGCTCGCCAGGATCGGCGTCAAGCCGGAGCAGGTCGCGTTGATCGGCATCAGCCATAACCATTTCGATCATGTCGGGCAGGCGGCTACTTTTCCCGGCGCGCGGCTGCTCATCGGCAAGGCCGATTTCGATGCGCTCAAGATGTCGCCGCCGCCCTTCGGTGTCGAACCGACCCTGTTGTCGCCCTGGCTCGATGGAAAATCCAAGGTCGAGCCTGTTACCGGAGATTATGACGTCTTCGGCGACGGTAGCGTCATGATGCTGAAGATGCCGGGCCATACGCCGGGCGAGATGAGCCTCCTGGTCCGTCTGCCGAAAACCGGTCCGATCCTTCTCTCTGGCGATGTCGTGCATTTTCACGAGCAGCTGGCGCGCCACGGCGTGCCGCCCTTCAACAGCGACCGCGGCGAGAGCCTCGCCTCGATGAACCGCCTGTCGGCGATCGCCAAGGAGCTTAACGCGCGCCTCATTGTCCAGCATGACGAGACGCATATCGGCAAGCTGCCGGCTTTCCCCAAAAGCGCCAGATGACGCCTATCTCTCGCCCTTGCGATAGGGGATCATCAGCGCGCGCGGGTAAGACGCGCGCCGCGACATGATGATGAGCGCCAGGATGGAGAGCGCATAAGGCAGCATCAGGAAGATCTGATAAGGCACGAAGGCGCCGGCGAGCTGCTGCAACCGCAGCTGATAGGCATCGAAGGCGGCGAAGAGCAGGGCGCCGAGCAGCGCCTTGCCCGGCCGCCAGGAGCCGAAGACGACCAGAGCGATGGCGATCCAGCCGCGGCCATTGACCATCTCGAAATAGAAGGAGTTGAAGGCCGACAAAGTCAGGAAGGCGCCGCCGATGCCCATCAGCGCGCTGCCCGCCACGACGGCGAGGATGCGCACCTTGGTGACGTCGATGCCCTGCGCTTCGACCGCAGCTGGATTTTCGCCTGCGGTCCGGACCGCGAGCCCGGCGGGTGTGCGATAGAGAAACCAGCCGACAAGCCCTGCCGCGATGAAAGCGAGATAGGTCAGCGGCGTCTGGCGGAACAAGGCTTCGCCGAAGAAGGGAATGTCGGACAGGATCGGAACCGCCCAGGGCTGGAAGGGTTCGATCTTGGGCGGCGAGGTCACTTCCGGGAAAGCGAGGCGGTAGGTGTAATAGGTGAGGCTCGCGGCGAAGAGGGTGATGCCGATGCCGGTCACATGCTGCGACAGGCCGAGCGGCACCACCAGGATCGCGTGCAGGAGGCCGAAGGCCGATCCGGCGAGTGCCGCGACGAGCACGCCCAGCCACAGATCACCGCCCTGATAGACGGTGAACCAGCCGGCGAAGGCACCGACCGTCATGATGCCTTCGATGCCGAGATTGAGCACGCCGGCGCGTTCCGAGATGAGCTCGCCCAAGGTCGCGAAGATCAAGGGCGAGGCGATGCGGATGGCGGCGGCCCAGAGTGAAGCGGAGAAGAGCAGTTCGAGCGCGCCCATGGTCTATTTCCAGCGCAGGCGATAGCGGGTGAACATCACCGCGGTGACCATGGCGAGCAGAGCGGAGGCCACCATCACTTGCGCGATATAGCTCGGCACTTGCGCCGCGCGGCTCATCGCATCGGCGCCGACGAAAATGCCGGCGACGAAGATCGCCGCGGCGACGACGCCAAGCGGATGCAGCAGCGCCAGCATGGCGACGACGATGCCGGCATATCCGAAGCCCGGCGACAGATCGAGCGTGAGATTACCCTTGAGGCCCGAGACCTCCGAAAGCCCGGCAAGTCCGGCGAGCCCGCCCGACAGCAGCGCCGTCTTCAGCATCACGCGATCGACTTTCATGCCGGCGAAACGCGAGGCGCGCGGATTGAAGCCCACCGCCTTCATCTCATAACCGAGCGCGGTGCGGGTATTGATGATCCAGACGGCGACCGCCGCGATAAGAGCCAGGATGAAACCGAAATGCAGCCGCTTGCCCTGGATGAGCTTCGGCAGTTGCGCCTCGGCGATCACCTTCTTGGTCTGTGGCCAGCCCATGCCCATCGGGTCCTTGAGCGGGCCCTCCAGCAGGAGGCTCACGAACAGAATGACGATGAAATTGAGGAGCAATGTCGTCACCACCTCATCGACGCCGAAGCGCACTTTGAGGAAAGCAGGTCCGAGCAGCGTGAGCGCGCCCGCCAGCGTCGCGACGATAAGCAGGATCGGGATCAGGACTGGCGACGGCAGCGGTAGCATCCCCGTGCCGAAGACGACCGTGGCGACGGCGCCCATATAAAGCTGTGCCTCGGCGCCGATATTCCACAGCTTGGCGCGGAAGGCGACAGCTGCCGCGAGCCCGGTGAAGATCAAGGGCGTGGCGCGCGTCAGTGTTTCGAAGAGAGCGAATTGTGAGCCGGCCGCGCCCTTCAGCACGAGGCCGAAGACGGAAAACGGATTGGCGCCGCTCAGCGAGACGAGGAAACCCGCAAAGACGAAGACGGCGAGGATTGCCAGCGCCGGATAGGCGAAGGTGATGAGGAGCGAGGGTTTCTCGCGCGGTTCAAGCCGCATGGGCGTCTCCCTCCGAGAAGCCATGGCCCGCCATCATCAGGCCGAGCTCCTGGATCGTCACCTGCTGGCTCGGCAAAGGCTCCGAGATGCGGCCGCGATAGATGACCGCCACGCGGTCGGCGAGCGCCAGGATCTCGTCGAGATCATCCGAGATGAGCAGCACCGAAGCGCCGCTTTTGCGCGCCTGGATCAGGCGTTCATGCACATAGGAGACGGCGCCGATATCGAGGCCGCGCGCCGGCTGGCAGGCGAGGATGAAGTGGGGCGCCAGCGACAAAGTCCGCCCGAGAATGAGCTTCTGCATATTGCCGCCGGAGAGCAGCCGCACCCGTGTCGCGGGGGACGGGCACTTGACGTCGAAGCCCTTGATGATCTCCTCGGCGAAACCTTCCGCGGCGCGCCAATCGAGAAAGCCGCGTTTGTTGAAGCGTGGCTCGCGATAAATCTCGGCGATGACATTTTCGGTCACCGACATGTCGGCGACGAGGCCTTCGGCATGCCGGTCTTCCGGAATGCGGGCGATGCGTTTCCGGGTCACGAGATCAGGCGTCCAGCGCGCGGCATCCTCACCGAAGATGTGCAAGCTGCCGCTTTTGGGATGACTGAGGCCGCTCAGGAGATTGGCGAGCGCCGTCTGGCCATTGCCGGAGACGCCGGCCAATCCCAATATCTCGCCGCCATGCAGAACCAGGTCGGCATGATCGAGCCCGTCCGCCGTCGTGACCGCGCGGATCGCGACATGAACATCGCCTTTGGGCTGCGGCTCGATCTTGGGCTCGGCGATCGGCCGGCCGACCATCAGCTCGGCGAGCTCCTTGCGCGTCGTGCCTTTCGTCGGGCGCTCGGCCACGAGCTTGCCTGCGCGCAGCACGAAGATGCGTTCCGAGACGTTCAGCACTTCATTGAGCTTGTGCGAGATGAAGATGATCGAGAGGCCCTGTGCGGTGAGCTTCTTGAGCGTGGCGAACAGGCTCTGGCTTTCCTGTGGTGTCAGAACTGCGGTCGGCTCGTCGAGAATGAGGATGCGCGCCTCGCGATAGAGCACTTTCAGGATCTCGACGCGCTGGCGCTCGCCGACCGAAAGATCGGCCACGGTCTTGTCGGGCTCGATGGCGAGACCGAAATCCTGGGCGAGTTTCGTGAGGCGCTGGCGCGCTTCCGATTTGCGCGAGGAAAGGCGCCACGGCTTCTCGGTGCCGAGCATGATATTGTCGAGCACGGTGAGATTGTCGGCGAGGGTGAAATGCTGATGCACCATGCCGATGCCGGCCTGGATCGCCGCGCGCGGCTGGCCCGGAGGCAGGGACTCGCCGAAGACGCTGATCGATCCGTCATCGGCGACATAATGGCCGAACAGGATGTTCATCAGCGTCGTCTTGCCGGCGCCGTTCTCGCCCAGCAAAGCGACGATCTCGCCCTGCTTCAGATCGAAGGAGATCGCGTCATTGGCGAGAAGCGCCCCGAAACGCTTGCTGATCCGGTCGAGGCTGAGAACGGTGTCGGTCATGCTTTACCCTCGCCCGTCGTCAGTTTCCTCCTCTCCGGCAATCGGAGAGGAGGAAGCAGGAGAGGGCTTTGCGGGCCCTTATATCACGACGATTTCGGTTCCTGATCGTCCACCGCGACGGTGAAGGCGCCGGATTTGATCTCGGCCTCGCGCGCCGTGACCTTGGTCATGACGTCGGCCGGCACCTTGCCGTCGAACGTGCCGAGCGGGGCCAGGCTGCAGCCGCCATGTTTCATGAAGGAATACTGGCCATAGTCGTCGGCCTTGAAGGCCTTGTCCTTGATCGCCTTGATGGCGGCATCGAGGGTCGGCTCGAAATGCCACAGCGCCGAGGCGACGACCGTTTCCGGATAATCGGCCTGGGTGTCGATGACGTTGCCGATGGCGAGGATCTTGCGTTCCTTCGCCGCGTCCGACACGCCGAAGCGTTCGGCATAGAGAATGTCGGCGCCGGCATCGACCTGGGCGAAGGCGGTTTCCTTGGCTTTCGGCGGATCGAACCATGAGCCGATGAAAGCGACCTGGAATTTGACGTCCGGTTTCGTCTCCTTCACGCCGGCCATGAAGGCGTTCATCAGCCGGTTCACTTCCGGGATCGGATAGCCGCCGACCATGCCGATATTGTTTTTCTGCGTCATGGCGCCGGCGATCATGCCGGTGAGATAGGACGCGTCCTGGATGTAATTGTCGAACACCGCGAAATTGGGCACCGCCGCATCGGGCTTGAAGCTCGAGCCGATCAGGAAGGCACGGTCGGGATAGTCCTTGGCGACGGCGCGTGCCGCATCTTCCACCGCGAAGGCCTCGCCGACGATCAGCTGATGGCCGGCCTCGCAATATTCGCGCATCACGCGCTCATAGTCGGTATTGGCGACCTTTTCCGAGAAGGTGTATTCGATGTCGCCGCGTTCCTTGGCGGTGAGTGCGGCCTTATGGATGCGGCTCACCCATTGCTGCTCGACCGGCACCGTATAGATGGCGGCGGTTTTGATCGCACCCTCGGCGCGGGCAAGTCCTGATAATGATCCGATGACGGGCAGCGACGCTGCCGAAGCTGAGAGCTGCAGAATCTTCCGGCGTGACAGACGCATAGTTCCCTCCTCTGTTGTATTTTTACCAGTTGATCAAAAGCCTTCCGTACTGTCAATTGGCCGTCCCAGGTTGTTTGCAGCAAAATATTCTTTTGCCGCGCTTCCCGCCAAAGTTGCTCGACTTTGGCGACAAGGAAGCGCGCCAAAAAAGGGAATAGAGCCTTCCCGGATATGGAATTCCAATTGGGAAGGCTCTATGGCTCCGACATGGGACGCGCGGGTGAGGCTGCATGGCGAAATTGAATCTGGTGGGCGACATTGGCGGGACCAATTCGCGCTTCGGCCTGGTCGAGCCGGGTTCGATGACGGTCACCCGCATCGAGCGGCTCAAGAATGATGAATTCGCCTCATTGGAAGAGGTGGCCGCCGCTTATCTCAAGCGCCAGGGCATCGCCGCGCTGGGAACCGCTGCCCTGGATGTCGCCGGCATCGTCACTGAGGATGACTTCCCACTCACCAACCGCGACTGGATGGTGCGCCGGGCGCCGCTACAAGGCGCCCTTAAGGCCGATCGCCTGATCATCCTGAATGATTTCCAGGCCTTGGCCATGTCGCTGCCCTATCTCGACGCGGCCGATCTCATCCAGATCGGTGGCGAGGCGCCGGACAAGCCTTCGGTGAAGCTGGTCCTCGGGCCGGGCACCGGCCTCGGCATGGCGTCGCTGGCGCCCTTGCCGCAAGGCGGCTGGATGGCGCTGCCGGGCGAGCTCGGCCATGTCACCTTGCCCGTCGTGACCCAGGAGGAATTCGACCTACGTGCGGCGATGACCGAGCCCGGCACGGTCTTCGAGTCGGAATTCGCCATCACCGGCGGCGGCCTGCATCTCATCTATACGACGCTCGCCCGTTTGGCCGGCCGCAAGCCCGTGCTTGAGACGCCCGAGGCCATTCTCAAGGCGGCGCTCGCCGGGAGCGACGCCGATGCGGTCAAAACGCTCGACCATTTCATCATCTGGCTCGGCCGCCTCGCTGGCGACGCCGCGATGATGATGCAGGCCCAGGGTGGCGTCTATCTGGCGGGCGGAATCGCACCTTCGATCGTCGGTGAGTTACAGAAAGGCCCATTCCGCCATGTCTTCGAGGAGAAGGGCCGCCTCGATCTCCGCCATGTGCCGCTCTACGTGATCATGGACGAATATCCGGCCTTCAAAGGCTGCGCCGCCGCTTTGCGATGACCATCAAGAAGGCGGAACGAGATAAGGAGATCGACGAACTTGCTGACTGGTGCGAGCTGGTCACTCATTTTACCTTCGGCGATGGCGATCCAGAAATATTGGACCTCGCTCAGAGCGGAACCAGAAAAGCGAGAGAACGAAGGGATTTGCGCGGGCTTCGCATGGTCTATCGAGATTTGAATGAGAGCATACGTGATCTAAGAGGTCAGCCGCGGTCCGATCTCGACGCAATTCTGATCGCCCGGTTCGGCCATGGAATAGAGCGCGGCAAGCAGACGCTCGAACGTCAGGCGCGGAAAATTCTGCGGGCCGGAAAGATTCGCAAGGCGGATGAATACCGGATACTCGAATCCTGGCTTGAGACGATGCTGAGCGATCCGTCTAAATCGGCCGAAATTGAGCGGATAAATGCCTTGTTGATGAGCGTTACAGCACCGCTGCCGGAATGAACGCCAAGGCAAAGACCGGTCTCATCGTCCTGGCGGCGATCATCGCAACCATCGCGCTCTTCCTTTGGCACTTCTTGCCCATCGAGGGCTGTTTGGACCGCGGCGGGAAATAGGACTATGCCGCCGAAACATGCGTCGGACTGCCAATCAATTCTTGATAGGCGTACATCAAAAATTGACAAGATCGCCGCGTTCGGCTCAATTGCGCGGCGATGGGAAAAATCACGATACTCGACGTCGCCCAGTCGGCCGGGGTGAGCGTCGCCACGGTCGACCGCGTCCTCAACCGGCGCAACGGCGTGCGCAAGGTGACGGTGGAGCGCGTCGAATCCGCCATCCGCCAGCTCAATTACCAGCCCGACCGGCTCGCCGCCCGCCTCGCCCGCTCGCGCGACTATCGCTTCTGCTTCGTGCTGCCGACCGGCAACAATGTCTTCATGGTCACGCTGGGCGAGGAAGTGCGTGCCGCCGCCGAGCGCATGGCGCCCGAGCGCGTGGTGATCGACATGCGCCTGACCGACGTCTTCGACGGCCATGCGCTCGCCCACACGCTCGACCAGATCGGCGACATCTATGACGGCGTCGCCGTCGTCGCCCTCGATCATCCGAGCGTGCGCGAGGCGATCAGTGGCCTGACCCAGCGCGGCGTCACCGTGGTGACGCTGGTCTCCGACATTCCAGGCTCGAAGCGTGTCCATTATGCCGGCATCGACAACACCGCCGCCGGGCGCACCGCGGCGAGCCTGATGGGCAAGTTCCTCGGCAGCCGCCAGGGCGAGGTCGGCCTCATCGCCGGCTCGCTCGCTCTGCGTGATCATATCGAGCGCCAGTTCGGCTTCGAGCAGATCATGACGCATGAATATCCGCATCTCTCGATCCTGCCGGTGCGCGAGGGCCGCGACGACTGGCAGCGCGTCGAAGAGGTGACGACGCAGCTGATGAAGGAGCACCCCAATCTTGTCGGCCTCTACAATGCCGGTGGCGGCACGCGCGGCATCATCACGGCGCTCGAAAAGGCCAAGCGCGAGCGCGACATCGTCTTCATTGCCCATGAGCTGACCGATCACGCCCGCAAGGCGCTGATCCGCGGCACAGTCGACGCCATCATCAACCAGGATGCGGGCCATGAGGTCAGAAGCGCGGTGCGCGTGCTTCTCGCCAAGGCCGACAATGGGCCTCTGATCGAGGCGCAAGAGCGTATCCGCATCGACATTTTCCTGCGCGACAACCTTCCATGAGATGAACCCATGTATCTCGGTCTCGATATCGGTACCTCCGGCGTCAAAGCGATCCTGATCGATGCGAAGCAGCGCATCATTGCCAGCGCCACTGCGCCCCTGAAAGTCTCGCGGCCCAAGCCTGGCTGGTCGGAGCAGGCGCCGGAAGACTGGTGGAAAGCGTGCGGCGCCGCGGTGAAGGCGATTGCCAGGCAGAAGCCAAAGGCCATTGCCGCTGTCGAAGGCATCGGCCTGTCCGGCCAGCAGCATGGCGCCACCTTGCTCGACAAGGCCGACAAGGTTCTGCGTCCGGCGATCCTGTGGAACGATGCGCGCTCCTTCGCCGAATGCCGCGACATCGAGGAACGCGAGCCGCGCGCTCGCAAGATCGCCGGCAATATCCCGCTCGCCGGCTTCACCGCGCCGAAGCTTGTCTGGGTGAAAAAGAACGAGCCGCGTGTCTTCGACAAGGTCGCGAAGGTGCTCTTGCCCAAGGACTATGTGCGCCTGCGCATGACCGGTGAGCATGCTTCCGACATGTCGGATTCCTCCGGCACATTCTGGCTCGATATCGCCAAACGCGCCTGGTCGGACGAATTGCTCGCCGCCACCGACATGTCGCGCGACCAGATGCCGAAGCTCTATGAAGGCACCGAGGCGACCGGAAGATTGACCGTGGCTGTGGCGAAGGCCTGGGGCATGCCGAAGCGCCCCGTGGTGGCGGGCGGCGGCGGCGACAACCCGGCGTCCGCCTGCGGCATCGGCGCCGTCAAGCCGGGCGAAGCCTTCGTGTCGCTCGGCACGTCGGGCGTACTCTTCGTCTCCAATGAGCGTTTCATGCCCAATGCGGCGCGCGCCGTTCACGCCTTCTGCCACGCGGTGCCGGGTGCCTGGCATCAGATGGGCGTCATCCTCTCGGCCACCGCGAGCCTCGAATGGCTGGCGGGCCTCCTCAAGACGCCGGCTCCAAAGCTTACCTCAGCCCTCGGCAAAACGCTGTCGGGCCCGTCGCCCGCTTTGTTCCTGCCTTATCTCTCAGGCGAGCGCACGCCGGTGGCCGACGCGCAGATCCGCGGCTTGGTGATGGGCATCGGCCATGAGACCGATGCCAGGATCCTCACCCACGCCGTGCTCGATGGCGTCGCCTTCGCCTTTCGCGACAGTCTCGAGGCGCTGAAGGCGGCGGGCACCGATATCGGCCGGGTGATGGCGGTCGGCGGCGGCACACGCTCGGAACTGTGGCTCAAGATCATCGCGACGGCGCTCAATCTTCCCGTCGACGTGCCCGCCGATGGTGATTTCGGCGGCGCCTTCGGGGCGGCGCGGCTCGGCCTCATCGCCGCGACCGGCGCCGATTTCACTGAAGTCTGCACGGCGCCGCGCATCGCGCGCAGCATCAAGCCCGAGGCCAAGGCGCGCGGCGCCTATGAGAAGGCCTATGACCGTTATGTCGAAATCTATCCAGCCATCCGGGAGATTTGATTCATGCGCTTCTATTCCGTGACCGAGCCGGTCAAATATGAAGGACCGGACAGCACCAATCCGCTGGCCTTCCGCTATTATGATCCCAAGCGCAAGCTCCTCGGCAAGAGCATGGCCGAGCATTTGCGCTTCGCCGTGTGCTACTGGCACACGCTGTGCTGGCCGGGCCTCGATCCTTTCGGTGGCGAGACGTTCCTGAGACCGTGGCATCAGGCGGGCGACCAGATGGATCATGCCCGCCGCAAGGCCGATGTGATGTTCGAGACGCTCCGCCTGCTCAATGTTCCCTTCTTCACCTTCCATGATCTCGACATCGCGCCCGAAGGCTCATCGCTCAAGGAGTTCAACCGCAATGTCTCGACCATTGCGAGCCATCTCCTGAAGAAGATGGACGAGACCGGCGTGAAGCTCTTATGGGGCACCGCCAATATGTTCTCCAACCGCCGCTTCATGGCGGGAGCCGCCACCAATCCCGATCCCGACGTCTTCGCTTATTGCGCCGCGCAGGTGAAGCATTGCCTCGATGTCACCAAGGAGTTGGGCGGCGAGAACTATGTCATGTGGGGCGGGCGCGAAGGTTATGAAACGCTGCTCAACACGGATTTGAAGCGCGAGCTGGCCCAGGCCGGCCGTTTCCTCAATCTCGTCGTCGATTACAAACACAAGATCGGCTTCAAGGGCCCGATCCTGATCGAGCCCAAGCCGCAGGAGCCGACCAAGCACCAGTATGATTACGACGTGGCGACCGTCTACAGCTTCCTCAAAGCCAATGGCCTCGAGAAGGAAGTGAAGGTCAATATCGAGCAGAACCACGCCATTCTCGCCGGCCATACTTTCGAGCATGAGATCGCGCTGGCCTCGGCGCTTGGCATTTTCGGTTCGATCGATCTCAATCGCGGCGATTATCAATCGGGCTGGGACACCGATCAGTTCGCCATGAACGTGCCCGAGCTGGCGCTGGCGCTCTACGAGATCCTGAAAGCCGGCGGCCTCACCACGGGCGGCATGAATTTCGACGCCAAGATCCGGCGCCAGTCGATCGATCCCGACGATCTGCTGCATGCCCATGTGGGCTCGATGGATGCCTGCGCCCGTGCTTTGATCGCGGCGGCGAAGATGATCGAGGATGGCCGTCTCAAGGCGGTAGTCGACAAGCGTTATGCCAAATGGGACGAGCCGAAGAACCAGGCGATGCTCCAGGGCAAGGAAGGTCTCGCCGACATCGCCGGTCGCGTGCTGTCGGAAAATATCGATCCCAAGCCCCACTCCGGCCGGCAGGAATATCTGGAGAATTTGCTCAACACGTATATCTAGGGAGAACAAAGATGGCGAAGAACATCAAAGGCCCGGCGATTTTCCTGGCCCAGTTTGCAGGCGACCAGAAGCCCTTCAATTCATGGGACGCAATCTGCAAGTGGGCAGGAAATCTCGGTTACAAGGGCGTGCAGATTCCGAGCTGGGACGGCCGGCTCTTCGATCTCAACAAGGCGGCCCAATCCAAGACCTATTGCGATGACATCAAAGGCGTGGCCAAGAGCCATGGTGTCGAGATCACCGAGCTTTCCACTCATTTGCAGGGCCAGCTCGTCGCCGTGCATCCGGCTTTCGACGAGGGCTTCGACGCCTTCGCGCCGGCGGCCGTGCATGGCAAGCCGAAGGACCGGCAGAAATGGGCGGTCAAGCAGGTCATGGCCGCCGCCAAGGCGTCGCGCAATCTGGGCCTCGATGCTTCGGTGACCTTTTCCGGTGCGCTCGCCTGGCCGTTCGTCTATCCCTGGCCGCAGCGCCCGCAAGGCATGATTGATACCGCTTTCGCCGAGTTGGCGAAACGCTGGCTGCCGATTTTCGATGAATATGACAAGCACGGCGTCGATGTCTGTTTCGAGCTTCATCCCGGTGAGGATCTGTTCGACGGCGCCACTTTCGAGATGTTCCTGGAGCAGGCGAAGAACCACAAACGCTGCAACATCAATTACGATCCCTCGCATTTCGTGCTGCAGCATCTCGACTACCTGGCCTTCATCGACATCTATCACGAGCGCATCAAGGCCTTCCACGTGAAGGATGCCGAATTCAATCCCGACGGCCGTCAGGGCGTCTATTCGGGCTTCCAGCCCTGGGTAAAGCGCGCCGGGCGCTTCCGCTCGCTGGGTGACGGCCAGGTCGATTTCGGCGCCATCTTCTCCAAGCTCGCGGCCTATGACTATGACAGCTGGGCGGTGCTCGAATGGGAATGCTGCCTGAAGGACGCGCAGCAGGGTGCCGCCGAAGGAGCGCCTTTCATCGCGAGCCACATCATCAAGGTCACCGAGAAGGCCTTCGATGATTTCGCCGGCGGTGCGGTCGACAAGAAGCAGATCCAGCGCATGCTGGGGATCTGATAGTCGCGGAAATTTCCCCTTCTCCCGCTTGCGGGAGAAGGTGGCCGAAGGCCGGATGAGGGTGCCTTCGTGCCGTTGCTCCTCAACAGGCAGACACAATCTCAGGAGGAAACAATCATGGCCATCGAAGGAAGAAGCGACGCCAAGCAAGGCGGGCGCATCAGGCTCGGCATGGTGGGTGGCGGTCAGGGCGCTTTCATCGGCGCGGTGCACCGTCTCGCCGCGCGTATGGACGATCAGTATGAATTCGTCGCCGGCGCTCTGTCGTCGAGCCCCGAGCGCTCACGTGCCTCGGGCGCCGAGCTCGGTCTCGCCCCCGACCGCATCTATACCGATTACCGCGAGATGGCGAAGGCCGAGGCCAACCGCAAGGATGGCATCGAGGCGGTCGCCATCGTGACGCCCAACAACATCCATGTGCCGGCGGCGAAAGCTTTCATCGAGGCCGGCATCCATGTGATCTGCGACAAGCCGCTGGCGCTGTCGCTGAAGGAGGCGAAATCGCTCGAGACCGTGCTCAAGAAGAAGAATGTCGTCTTCGCGCTGACCCATAATTATTCGGGCTATCCGATGATCCGCCAGGCGCGCGAGATGGTGGCGAAAGGCGAGCTCGGCCAGATCCGCCTCGTCCAGGCCGAATACCCGCAGGACTGGCTCACCGAGGACATCGAAAAATCCGGCCAGAAGCAGGCCGCCTGGCGCACCGATCCGAAACAATCGGGCGGCGGCGCCATCGGCGATATCGGCACCCACGCCTATCAGCTCGCCTGTTTCGTCTCAGGCCTCACCCTGGATGAGCTTTCGGCCGACATGACGAGCTTCGTGAAGGGCCGCAAGGTCGACGACAATGTGAATGTGATGCTGCGCTTCAAGAACGGGGCGCGCGGCATGTTGTGGGCAAGCCAGGTGGCGCCCGGCAACGAGAACGGCCTGCGCCTGCGTGTCTATGGCACCAAGGGTGGCCTCGACTGGACTCAGGCCGACCCGAATTATCTGTGGTTTACACCGTTCGGCCAGGAGAAACGTCTGATCACCAGGGGCGGCGCCGGCTCGGGCGCCACGGCCGGCCGCGTCACGCGTGTGCCGCCCGGCCATCCGGAAGGTTATCTCGAAGGCTTCGCCAATATCTACACCGAAGCCGCCCGCGCCATCATTGCCAGGCGTACGGGCAAGAAGCCCGACAAGGACGTCAATTTCCCCGGCATCGAGGACGGCGTCGCCGGCATGGCCTTTATCGAAGCCTGCAAGAAGTCGTCGGCCAAGAACGGCAAGTGGACGAAGGTTTGATCACCTCTCTCACCGTCATCCCGGCGAAAGGCTGGGATGACGGTGAGGGGTCACGTGACGGCGCTTTTCTCCATCAATTCGATCCGGTTGCCGAAGGGATCATCGACATAGACCCGGTCATAGCCGGGCAGCGGCTCGTCCGGCCGGACGGCAACGCCGCCCTCGGTGAGCCGCGCAACAAGGCCGGCGAGATCATCGACCAGGAATGCCGGATGCGCCTTGCGCGCGGCTCGGAAATCCGCCTCGACGCCGAGATGGACCCGGATCGTGCCGCGCTCGAACCAGCAGCCGCCCCGTTTCTTGAGATTGTCCGGTTTCTCCACTTCGGCGAGGCCGAGAAGCTCGCCATAGAAGCGGCGCGCCTGATCCTCGCCGCCGGCCGGCATGGCGAGCTGGATGTGGTCGAGCTGAAGCAGCGGCATGTCACGATTCCCGTCTTGCGGTCGTCCCCGATTTAGCATAACAGGCGAGCCCCAATCGAGGATCGCGAGGCCATGGCGGTGCGTGACGGCGAGGTGCTTCTGGTCATCGACGTGCAGAATGATTTCTGCCCCGGCGGCCGCCTCGCTGTGCCCAAGGGCGACGAGGTGGTGCCGGTCATCAATCGGATGGCACGCGACTTCCGCCATGTGGTCCTGACCCAGGACTGGCACCCGGACGGCCATTCCTCCTTCGCCTCCGCGCATCATGGGCACGATGCCTTTTCGACCATCGCTATGCCTTATGGCCAACAGACCTTGTGGCCGGATCATTGCACCTGGGCGAGCGCCGGCGCCGCATTCCATCCCGGTCTCGACATCCCGCACGCGGCGCTCGTCATCCGCAAGGGCTTCCGCCCTGAGATCGACTCCTATTCCGCCTTCTTCGAGAATGACCGCAAGACCCCGACCGGCCTTCTGGGGTATCTGCGCGAGCGCCAACTGACCCGTATCGTCTGCGTCGGCCTCGCTTTCGATTACTGCGTCCGCTACTCGGCCGAGGACGCCGCCCAGCATGGTTTTGACACGATCGTGGTCGAAGAAGCCTGCCGGGCTATCGATTTGAACGGCACTGCCGCCCAAACCAAAGCGGCCTTTCGTGACAAAGGGATCAAGCTCACATGAATCTCCGTGACCGCGTCCTCGATTTCGTCGTCGACCTCGCCCCCTTGCCGGCCGTGCCGGTGGCGGGCACCCGCAAGACTTTCCCGGTGCGCCGGCTTTATTGCATCGGGCGCAATTACGCCGAGCATGCCCGCGAAATGGGCCATGACCCCAAGCATGAAAAACCCTTCTTCTTCCAGAAGGCGCCGGATTCGGTCGTGACCGACGGCGTCTTTCCCTATCCGCCGGCCTCAACCGATGTTCAGCACGAAATCGAATTAGTGGTGGCGCTGAAGGCGGGCGGCCACAATGTCCCGGCCGCCAAGGCGAAGGACCTCATCTATGGTTATGCCGTCGGCCTCGACATGACGCGCCGCGATCTCCAGGCCGAGGCCAAGAAGCTGGGCCGGCCCTGGGAGACGGCCAAGGCCTTCGACCGCGCCGCACCTATCGGCGCCATCACGCCGGTCGAGCAGACGGGCATTCTCCTCAAGGGCCCGATCACCCTCGATGTGAATGGCGAGCGCCGCCAGTCGGGCGATCTCGCCGACATGATCTGGCCGGTGGCCGACGTCATCGCCGAATTGTCGCAGTTCTTCATGCTGGCGCCCGGCGATCTCATCTTCACCGGCACGCCGTCCGGCGTCGGCGCCGTCAAACGCGGCGACAAGCTCCATGGCGAGATCACCAAGCTGTCGCCGCTCGATGTGACGGTCGTTTAGCCCACCCTCGGCGAGCTACATCGCGTTGATATAGGACGTCTTGGTCGCGGTGTAGAATTCCGCCGCATGGCGGCCTTGCTCGCGCGGACCGTAGCTCGACCCTTTGCGGCCGCCGAAGGGCACGTGATAGTCGACGCCCGCCGTCGGCAGGTTGACCATCACCATGCCGGCCGCCGAATTCTTGCGGAAGTGGTTGGCGTATTTGAGCGACGAAGTGCAGATGCCGGAGGACAGGCCGAAGCTCGTGTCATTGGCGATGGCGAGCGCCTCGTCATAGGACTCGACCTTGATCACCGAGGCGACCGGTCCGAAGATCTCCTCGCGGTTGATGCGCATCTTGTTGGTGGTGTTCACGAATAAAGCCGGGCTCAGATAGTGGCCCTTGGTGTCGCGGTTGAGGAGTTCGCCGCCCCAGGCGAGCTCGGCACCTTCATGCCGGCCGACATCGATATAGGAGAGATCCTGCGCCAGCTGGTTTTCGTCGACCACCGGGCCGATCTGGGTGCCCTCCTTCAGCGCATGGTCCACTTTGAGCGCCTTCAGCGCCGCCACCGTCTTGTCGATGAAGGCGTCATGCAGCTTGCTCTGGACGATGAGGCGCGAGGAGGCGGTGCAGCGCTGGCCGGTCTGGAAGAAGGCGCCGTCGACGGCGGCGGCCACCGCGGTGTCGAGATGGGCGTCATCGAGCACGATCAGGGGGTTCTTGCCGCCCATTTCGAGCTGGAACTTGGCGCCGCGGGTGGCGCAGGCCTGGGCGACGCGGGCCCCCGTCGCCACCGAGCCGGTGAAGGAGATGGCATTGACGTCCTTGGAATCGAGCAATGTCTGGCCCACCACCGAGCCTTTGCCCATCACCAGATTGAGCACGCCTTTCGGAAGGCCGGCGCGGGACAGGATCTCCACCAGCGCCCAGGCCGAGCCCGGCACCAGATCGGCCGGCTTGAACACCACCGTATTGCCGAAAGCGAGCGCCGGCGCCATTTTCCAGGCCGGAATGGCGATCGGGAAGTTCCACGGGCAGATGAGGCCGACAACGCCCAGAGGCTCGCGCGTCACCGTGACGTCGACGCCCGGACGCACCGAGGCGATGGCGACGCCCTCGACGCGCAAGGTTTCCTGGGCGAAGAATTTGAAGATCTGGCCGGCCCGCATCGTCTCGGCGATGCCATTGGCGAGCGGCTTGCCTTCCTCGCGGGCGAGGAGCTTGCCGATCTCGTCCTTGCGGGCGAGGAGCTCGACGCCCGCCGCTTCCAGGATGTCGGCGCGCTGCTGTGGCGTCGTGGCGGACCAGGCGGGAAAGGCGGCCTTGGCGGCGGCGATGGCGGCTTCGGCGTCGGCGGCGCTTGCCTGCGTATAGGAGCCGATGATGTCGGAGAGGTCGGACGGGTTTATATTGTCTTTGGCATGGTCGCTGCCGACCCACTCGCCATTGATGAAATTCTTGTGCAGTGTCATTAGGGTAACCTCTCCCGATTTGCGGCGGCGGAAGCTATAGCATCTGATTGCCGCGATGCGAAAGGACGCGAGATGAAGATCGGTTTCGTCGGTCTGGGGTTGATGGGGTCCGGCATGGCCGGCCATCTGATGGAGGAGGGCCATGAGCTGTGGCTCATGGCGCATCGCAACCGCAGCTTCATCGAGCCTTTGCTGCAGAAGGGCGCGCATGAAGCGGCGGATTTCAAGGCCCTTGCCGCCAATACGCAAGTGATCATTCTCTGTCTGACCACCGCCAAGGTGGTGGAGGAGACCCTCACCGGGCTCAAGCCTCATCTGGGGCACGGTCAAACGATCATCGACACCGGCACCACCAATCCGGAGACGACGCGGCGCCTCGCCCATGAACTCAAGATGCTGGGCGTCGCTTATGCCGATGCGCCGATGGCGGGTGGACCGGAGCAGGTGGCGAAGAAGGACGTGGGCGTGCTCATCGGCGCCGAATGGGAAACCTATGAGGCGATCCTGCCAATCGTCTCCGCCTATGCGGGCCGCGTCAAATATTTCGGTCCGCCCGGCTCGGGCCATGTGGCCAAGCTCATCTCCAACTATCTGGTCATCGGCATGATCGGCCTCGTCGCCGAGGCCTTCCGCACCGCCCATGCGGCCCAGGTCGACTGGAAGGATCTCTATGAGGTGATGCAGAGTGGTTCCGGCAATTCCGGCGTCCTG
This sequence comes from Rhizobiales bacterium Y(2018), assembly GCA_005502925.1. Lineage (GTDB taxonomy): Bacteria > Pseudomonadota > Alphaproteobacteria > Rhizobiales > Aestuariivirgaceae > Taklimakanibacter. The sequence goes on from SCPD01000019.1 coordinate 79,764, forward strand.
CACAAGATGATGGATGCGGCGCTGGCTGGCGATTTCGACGGCTACAAATTCTCGCTCGCCAATGCCGCCAAGGATATCGGCTATTATGCGAGCCTCGCCGACGAGCTCGGCCATCTGACGCCGCTCACCCAGGCGGTGGAGCAGATCTTTGCTGAAGCCGTCGCCACCGGCCATGCCGGGCGCAATGTCAGCCACCTCCTCGATCCGGCGATCGATGATGTGACATGACACGTACTAGCTTTGCGAATGACCTCTCTCAAAACCTCATGCTGAGGTGGCCGCGAAGCGGCCCTCGAAGCATCCATCAGGATAGAGTGAGAGCGTTGCAACAGACCCTTCGAGGCTCGCTTCGCTCGCACCTCAGGGGTGAGGGTACCTTAAAACGAGTGCCGATATGGTCTTCAACCAAAGAACGGAAACAATGCTTAAGCTCAACCCCAACATCACCGTCATCGAAGAAGAAGGCGCTTTCGCCGTGCTGGATCGCGCGCTGGCCTTGAAAGCGAAGGGCGCCCCCGTCATCAATCTCGGCATCGGTCAGCCGGATTTCTCGCCGCCGCGCCACATCTTGGAAGCGGCGGAGAAAGCGGTACGCGACGGGCCGCATGGTTATACGACGCCGATCGGCATTCTGCCTTTGCGCGAGGCGGTGGCGGCGCATATTGCGGGCCGCTTCAAGGTCCCGGTTACGGCGGATGAAGTCGTCATCGTGCCAGGCGGCAAGGTGACCTTCTATTTCGCCTGTCTTCTTTTCGGCGGGCCGGGCGCCGAGATCCTCTATCCCGATCCGGGCTTCCCGCCCTATCGCGAGGCCATCCGTTCGGGCGGCGCCAAGGGCGTGCCTTATCCGATCCGCGAAGAGAAGGATTTCGGCTTCGATGCCGATGAGGTGCTTTCCCTCATCACGCCTCAGACGCGCCTCATCATGATCAATTCGCCTGCCAACCCGACCGGCGGCGTCGTTGATGCCAAGGAGATCGAGAAGCTCGCGCAGGGTCTGGCGAAACATCCCAATGTCGCGATCCTGTCGGACGAAATCTACAGCCATCTCGTTTTCGCAGGCGCCAAGTTCACGAGCTTCCTGAGTTTCCCCGAATTGCGTGACCGCACCATCATCCTCGACGGCTGGTCGAAGACCTTCGCCATGACCGGCTGGCGTCTCGGCTTCGGCATCTGGCCCAGGGCGCTCGTCGATCATGTGCGCAAGCTCATCACCGTCGATCATTCCTGCGTCAATGTCGCGGCCCAGATGGCGGGTCTCGCGGCGATGACCGGGCCGATGAACGAGATCGAGGGTTTCCGCAAAAGCTTCGAGAAGCGCCGCGGCATCGTCGTCGACGGCTTGAATGCGTTGAAGGGTGTAAGCTGCCGCATGCCCGGCGGCGCCTTCTACGCCTTTCCCAATGTGAAGGGCACCGGGCGCAATTCCCGCGAGCTCGCGCGTGAGCTTCTGAACGAAGCGCATGTGGCGCTCATTCCGGGCGAAAGCTTCGGCGACAATGGTGCCGGCTATCTGCGCCTCTCTTATGCGGCGAGCGAGGCCGAGCTCAAGGAAGCGCTGGCGCGGATGAAAGCCTTTTTGGGATAGGCCCAGCGCCGGCACGCGACCGTGAACGGATCGCATTTTCGCCGGATGGCCGGGTCAAGCCCGGTCACATGGAAAAGGGCCATGCCGGGCGCGCGATCCTTTAAGGGGCTGAGGGTGAAAAGGCGGCGCCGGCATGGCGGGGCAGTCGGGTGATGCCAGGAAAAAGGGAACGCAACTGACGCCTCCTGGTGTTTTTAACGTGCCCTTAATTTGTGACAGGGGAATGACGCACCCTTGCTACAATGTATGATTCACGCCAGCCTGAGCGCCACGGCCCCTATCACGATCAGGACGGCGCCGAGGAGCCGGAGGCCCGTCACTTTTTCCTTCAGGAAATAGGCCGACATCAGCATGACGAACAGGATGCTGGTTTCGCGCAGCGCGGCCACGGCGGCGATGGGCGCCAGGCTCATGGCCCAGATGACGATCCAATAGGCCGCGCCCGAAAAGAGCGCCGCGGTCACGCCACTCTTCCAGGACGGCAGCACCTGGGCGAAGACTTTCGGGCCCCGCATGATGAGCGCGGCGATGATCATGAACACGCCGTCGAGCACGAACAGCATGCCGGCATAGGCCGAGGCCGAGCCCGACAGGCGGGCGCCCAAGCCGTCGACCAGCGTATAGGCGGCGATGAAGCCCGAGGTGCCGAGCGCGAAGAACAGCGTGAGGCCGTCGAGCCGGATCGACCGGCTGCCCGGCCTGGCCGTGAGCCAGATGCCGGCGACGAGGAGCAGGATGCCGAGCGCGCCGAAGCCGGTCACCGCCTCGCCGGCAAGGACCCAGGCGCCGATGAAGGTGAGAAGCGGCGCCGTACCGCGCGCGATCGGATAGACCTGCGAGAGGTCGCCAGTGCGGTAGCTGCGCGCCAGGAAGATATTGTAGCCGGTATGGAGCAGTCCCGAGGCGATGATATAGGGATAGCTCTCAGCCTTGGGCCATGGAAATACGCTGAGCATCACAGCGCCCATGACCACCATGACGCAGGAGATCAGGAGCAGCGCCAGGAAGCGGTCGAGATCGAGCTTGACCAGCAGATTCCAGCTCGCATGCAGGAGGGCTGCGACCAGGACGGCGAGAAAGATATGAAGTTCCACTTGGGCCCGAAGTCAGATGTCCGGCGTGTGACCGGATTTCATGATTTGAGCTGCTCTATACCGCAAGTCGCGCCGTCGGCAAATTGCTGGAAAACCGGGCTGATCCGGACGTGCCGTCTCAGCTGCAGCCGGCGGTGCAGTCGAGCGTCTTGCCGAGCCGCGGCCGCATGCTGATCTGATAGGTCATGGTCACGGCCTTGAACTTGAAGACGCTCAACACGATGGGCTGCATCGTGGTGCACACTTCGGCGATCAGGATGTCGTTGGCCTCGGTCATCTCGCCGGTTGCGATGGCCAGCAGTCCGGCGGCATCGGGAGCATTGCTGCAATCGGCGCCCCGGCTGTAGCCCCATTGCCGTTTGGCGCTGCCGCCGTCCTTGCGAAAGTTGCGAATGGTCAGGTTGACATTGGAGAGAGTGAGCGGGGCGATGATGTCGCCGACCGCCGTCCAGTATTGACCAATCTGCGTGCCCGTCACGGTGCCCGGATTCTGGGTGGTGAGATCGGCGATGGTGCTGCCCGCAACCACCAGCCGGCGATGCGCCATATACCAGTTGGTGAGGTCGACGGCGCCGAAATAGATGAGCAGCAGCAGAGGGGCGATCAGCGCGAATTCGATCGCGGCGAGGCCTTTCTGGTCGCGGGCGAAGCGGCTGATCTTGCGGACGGGCTGGCGCATGGTTTCACCCGCCAAAAGGTTCATTGCGGAACAGGGCGCCGGCGACGATGCGGCGTGTGTTCTCGTCGACATTGCCAAGCATGCTGATCTTCGGAATGAACAGCTTCCAGTCGTAGCTCACCTGCACCAGGGTCCATTCCGAGGCCGCTCCGACCTCCCAGCGCTGCTGCGTCGTCGCGGTCGCCGTCATCAGATTGGTCCGGTTGGTGAAGGTGGGTGTCGAGGATTTGGTGACGAACACCCGTATCTTGGAGCAGTCGAGATAAAAGGCGACATTGCCGCACAGGATCTCGCGGAAGCGCCCCTGGCTGATCCCCTGGGTCTGCACCTGTCCCGTGCGGATGAGCCTGGCGGTCTGATTCACGCCATTCTGCAGCGAAATGTCGGTGAAGAGCATCGTCGCCGTCTCGAACACCAGGGAGATCAGCGCGAAGAAGGGAAGCGCGATGAAGGCGAATTCAATGGCGGTTGCACCATCATCCTGGCGACGGAAAAGCCGAAGCCGTTGTTTGAAGCCCTTGATGCTGCGCCGCCCCATGGGAGATTCTGGCCCTGTTCAACCGATGAGTATCGTGGCGGCCGGTGTATCAGCCCGCCATTGCGGTGGATTGAAGAAATTCAATCAAATTTTAGGAATCGGTGTGAACGAGGATTACTCCGCCTTGGACGATCCGCTCGCCAGGTCGCCCTTGGTCTGTATCTCCTTCGAGAGCGGATCGAACACACGCACCGGGTCGTCGCCCACTTGCAGCGTCTGCTCGCAGGTCGGCGCGCAAGCCAGGCTCATGCGCCCGCCCGCCTTGAATACGTGGACGGCATTCTTGTCGGTGATCTGGACCGTGACGTCGAGGGCGGCGAGCTGATTGCCGTCGCGGTCGAGAATGATGAGATTGGTCACGCCGTAATTGCGGCCCATCAGCACCACTTGATCGCCACGCACCGTGACATCGGCGATATTGGGATTGCCGACCACCACCATGCCGGGTTGGCCGCTGACACTGATGATCTTGGCCTGGTCGGCGTTGATCACCACATCGCTGGCGGCGAGCGCCGGCGAGGTCAGGGCGGTGAGGATGGTGGCACAAGCGAAACTGGTTAAGGAAAACTTAATCATGGGGAGGGCCCTTATTGCGAGAGCGATTTGACCCGAGAATGGTGAATCTTCCCTTACAGACGAGGCTTTACTTCCTCCCGATCGCCTTGAATTTCCGCGTCTGCTCGATGAGCGCGCGCTCGACCGGCAGGCGCTCCATCGAGGACGCGCCATAGAAGCCATGGCAGCCGGGGCAGGATTTCAGGATGAAATCGGCATCGGCCGGCTCGGAGATCGGTCCGCCATGGCAAAGGATGATGATGTCGTCGCGGATCTTGCGCGCCGCCTTGATCATCGCATTGATGAGCTTGGCGCTGTCGTCGAGCGTGAAGGCGGTGGATGCCCCGATGGCGCCGCCGGTGGTGAGCCCCATATGGCAGACCAGGATATCGGCGCCGGCTTCGGTCATCTGCACCGCCTCGTCGACGGTGAAGGCATAAGGCGTGGTCAGCATGTTCTTCCGATGTGCCAGCCGGATAAGATCGACCTCGAGCCCGTAGCCCATGCCGGTCTCTTCCAGATTGGCGCGCATCCGCCCGTCGAACAGGCCGACGGTCGGAAAATTCTGGATACCGGCGAAGCCGAGCGCGCTCAACCGGTCGAGGAAGTCGTCGAAGATGCAGAACGGGTCGGTGCCGTTGACGCCGGCCAGCACCGGCGTCTTCCTGACCACCGGCAGCACCTCGCGCGCCATATCGAGCACGATGTCATTGGCATTGCCATAGGCCATCATGCCGGCGAGCGAGCCTCTGCCCGCCATACGGTAGCGCCCCGAATTGTAGATGATGATGAGATCGATGCCGCCCGCTTCCTCGCCCTTGGCGGAAAGGCCGGTGCCGGCGCCACCGCCGATGATCGGCTCGCCGCGTTTGATCATGTCGCGGAAGCGGGCGATCAGCTCTTCACGTTTGAAACGGCTCATGAGGTCTCCGTGATCTCGCGGAAGGCCGTGACCAGCGCATCGGCGAAGTGAGGGTCGTTGATATGGAGCGGCAGCTTGATCAGAAGGTGGTCCGGGCTCGCCTCGAAATCCTGCTCGATCGCCCCGAAGAGCGCGTGATCCGCCGCTTCGTCGAAGAAAGGCTTGCCGGCCTCATCGAGCGCCGAAACGCCTCTCATCGGCAGGAGGAATCGCACTTTGCCCTTCATGCGGTTGAGCTTCTGAGCGATGAACCGCCCGATCCGCGCATTCTCTTCGGGCGTGGTGCGCATCAGCGTCACATTGGCATTGTGGATATGGAATTGCCTTTCGCCGAACTGCGCCGGCACGGTGTCGCGCGCCCAGAAATTCACCATGTCGAGGGCGCCGACAGAACCGACATAGGGAATGGTATGCTCGGCGAAGACATCGAGGCGCCGGGGCCCGGCGCTGAGGACACCGCCCACGATCTCATCGGCGATCTCGGTGGTGGTGATGTCGAGCACGCCCGTGAAGAAGCCCGATCCCGCCAGCGTCTCGAAGGACTGTCCACCCGATCCGGTGGCGTGGAAGACGATGCAGTCATATCGCTCGTCGAGCAGCTTCGTCACCGCCTGCACGCAAGACGTCGTCACCCCGAACATGGTGAGGCCGATGGCGGGCTTTTCGTCAGCGCCGGGAAGCGGCTGGGCCCGCATCATGCCGGCAAGTGCGCCGGCCGCATTGGCGAGCACCGTGCGCGAGATGCGATTGAGCCCCGAAATATCGGTCACCGGATAGAGCATGGCGATGTCGGAGGAGCCGACATGCGGACGCACATCGCCGCTCGCGATGGTGGAGACCATAAGTTTCGGCAGACCCACGGGCAGCGCCTGCATTGCCGGCGTGGCGAGCGCCGTGGCGCCTGATCCGCCGGCAGAGATGAGACCACCCAGATCGTCGCGTGATTTTGCGAAGATGGCGAAGGCTTCCGCCATGCGGGCGACCGCGCTGCCGCGTTCACCGGTAAAGACCGCTTGCGCCGCCAGCGGGTGGAAGGTCGCGACCGTCGTCGCGGCGATGTCGGCTTCGGCCGGGCTTTTGGCACCCGACGTCGAAAGGTCGACGGTCACCGTGTCGATTCCGTCTCCTTTCAGGCAGTCGCGCAGATAGAGCAGCTCACGCGCCTTGGTATCGAAAGTACCGGCGACATAGGCCCGCTTGGTATCGTGTTTCCCCGCCATGGGGCGACTGTGCATGACTGGCGGCGCCTGGGCAATATGACTTCCGTCGGTCGGGGTTAATCTCGTTCGCGGTCGTGATTTTGGCAATGCGGCGTCTGCCTGTACTATGCGGACCATGATCAGAACCTTGCTCAGCTCCAGCCTCTTGTTCCTGGCTCTTGCCGGCAACGCCCTGGCGGCGCCGCAGAAGGAAACCTTCCGTGACTGGGCCGCTGGCCTGGACGAGGTCAATACCGGCGAGGACCTGCGCAAGACCTGTCAGGCCGAGACATTGGCGGCGGCTGATGGCGGCCAGACCGCGACGCTCGCCATTGCGATCGGCGACGGCGATGTGCTGCCGCCCGATGCCTATCCGGCGATCTTGATTTCGACGACCGCGGCGCCGGCGGGCGAGGGCATCCCGGTGGCTTTCGAAATCGGCGGCAAACGCTTCGATATTCAGGCAGCCGGTGACGGCAAGCAGGTGACCATCAATAATGCGAAGGAAACGAGCCTCACGCTGTTGCGTGCCATGGCAGCGGGCAGCACGGTCGATATCGCCGTGGCGGGCAAGCCGGTTCCGGCTCTGTCGTTGAAAGGCTTCACCGCCGCTTACCGCCAGCTCGGCGCCTGGTGCGGATTCCCAACCGGCGATGTGGCGAAATAGGAGAGCTTCCATGTTCCGGTCCAGCCTATGCGCAGCGGCAGTTGCGGCGCTCCTCGCGATGACGTCTTCCGCCGCTTCCGCCGCGAGCTTCGATTGCGCCAAGGCGGCGAAGGCCGACGAGATCGCCATTTGCAAGACGCCGGACCTCTCTGCACTCGACAGCGAGATGGGCGGCCTGTGGTTCGCCTTCCGCAAGGTGCCGATGCTGATGGGCGGCAGCGGCGCGCGCATGGACGATGCCCAGAATTTTCTCCAGGCGCGCACCCAATGTGGCGGCGACCTCGCCTGCCTGCGCAAGCTCTACGAGGCACGTATCGTCACGCTGAAGGAGCAGATCGCCCAGGCGATGCAGAATGTCTATGACCAGGAGAATGCCGATCCGGTGATCGAGCCCTGGTCGGTGGGCAATCTGCCCGAGGGGTTGCAGGAGACCGCCGGTGCTTATGGCGAGGAGTGCCGCAAGCTCGGGGGCGCCCTGAAAACGGGCGCCGATCTGCCGCGGCTTCTCACCGGCGATCTCGATGGCGACGGCCTGCAGGATGTTGTCTTCGATCCGCAGGCGCTCGACTGCACAGGTGCGGCGACCGCTTTCTGTGGCAATGGCGGCTGCACGATCAAGGTCGCGGTCTCAGGCAATGACTATCGCGATCCGGTCGAGATCCTGGGGGCTGCGCCCACTTTGACGCTGACCCAGGCCGCATCTTCGCTCGATCTCTGGGTCGACAAGACGAATTGCAATTTCACCGGCCAGGACAAAGCCTGCTGGGCCACCTATCGCTGGCCGAAGAGCGGCCGGCCCGAGGTGACATACGCGCTCCGTCCGCTGCCGCAATAAAGAAAGTCAGCGTGGCTTCCTCGTCTCCACGTAAGCGATGGCCTTTGCCAGTGCTTCTTCGCGGCTGAGGTCGGAGGAATCGAGCACATAGGCATCGCTCGCGGGAATGAGCGGCGCATGGGCACGGCTGCTGTCGCGCGCGTCGCGGGCTTTGATCTCGGCCAGCACGACATCGAAAGCCGGCGCCGCACTGCGCTCGGCGATCTCGGCGAGCCGGCGCCTGGCGCGCACCTCCGCCGATGCGGTGACGAAAATCTTTGCTTCCGCATCCGGGCACACCACGGTGCCGATATCGCGTCCATCCAGAACCGCGCCCGGTTCCTTGCGGGCAAATGCGCGCTGGAAACCGAGCAGGGCGGAACGAACTTCAAGGTTGACGGCGACGATCGAGGCGGCTTCGCCCACCGCCTCGCTGCGCAGATCCGCGTCATTCACCTTGTCGGGCCGCAAGCTTTCGGCCGCCTTCAGCGCCGCCGCCGCATCGCGCGGATCGCCGCCGGCGCTCACGACGCCGAGCCCGACCATGCGGTAGAGCGCGCCCGTATCGAGGAAGTGGTAGTTGTAATGACGCGCCAATGCGCGGGCGAGAGTGCCTTTGCCGGCGGCGGCGGGGCCGTCGACGGCGATGATCATGACGCGGGCTCGATGCGGCAGCCGAGACCGTTCATGAGATTGGAGAAGTTCGGGAAGCTGGTGGCGATCATGGCGCCGTCGTCGACGCGAACCGGCTTGGCGCTGGCGAGGCCCATGACCAGGAAAGACATGGCGATGCGATGATCGAGATGAGTCGCGACGAGACCGCCGCCTGCCACCTTGCCGCCTTCGACCTCGAGCCAGTCGGGTCCGGAGCGCGTCGTCACGCCATTGGCATTGAGACCCGCCTCGACCGCGGCGAGCCGGTCGCTCTCCTTCACCCGCAATTCGTCGAGCCCTGTCATATGGGTGACGCCTTGCGCGAAAGAAGCGGCGACGGCGAGGGCTGGATATTCGTCGATCATCGACGGCGCGCGGCCGGCCGGCACCTTGATGCCTGTGAGCTTCGAGGCGCGGACGCGCAGGTCGCCGACTTCCTCGCCGCCCGCCAGTCTCTTGTTCTCGATGGTGATGTCGCCGCCCATTTCGATGAGCGTCGTGATGAGGCCGGTGCGTGTCTCGTTCAGCATCACGTTTTCGATGGTGATGTCGGAGCCCGGCGCGATGAGGGCGGCGACGATCGGGAAGGCGGCCGAGCTTGGATCGGCCGGCACGTCGATGATCTGCGCCTTAAGCTCGCGCTGGCCGGTGATGGTGATATGGCGGCCGTCTTCCTTGGCCGCGATGGCGATATCGGCGCCGAAGGCCTTCAGCATGCGCTCGGTATGGTCGCGCGTCGCCACCGGCTCGATCACGGAGGTGCGCCCGGGCGTGTTGAGCCCGGCCAGCAGCACGGCGGATTTGACCTGGGCGGACGCGACCGGGAGCTTATAGGTGATCGGCACAGGATGGCGGGCGCCATGCAGCGTCAAAGGCAGCCTGCCGCCTTCCGCCGTCTCGAAGCGGGCGCCGATCTCGGATAGCGGCACGGTGACGCGGCCCATGGGCCGGCCTGACAAGGAGGCATCGCCGATGCAGCGCGCGGTCAAGGGGGTGGAGGCCATGAGGCCCAGCGCCAGGCGCACACCGGTGCCGGAATTGCCGAAATCGAGGTCACCTTTGGGGCTCATCAGGCCCGAAACGCCGACGCCCTGGACGTGCCAGACGCCGTCATCCGTCCGCTTCACCTGGGCCCCCAAGGCCTGCACGGCCTTGGCGGTATTGACCACGTCCTCGCCCTCGAGGAGACCCGAGGCGCGGGTTTCGCCGACCGCGACCGCCCCCAGCAAGAGGGAACGGTGCGAGATGGATTTGTCGCCGGGAACCCGCAAGCGGCCTTTAAGGCCCCGGCTGGCTGAGGATTGGAGCGGCGCTGGGCTTGAGCCGTGCACGGAAATGTCCACAAATTAACGGGTTTGTTTGTCGGGATGGGCTCCTAACATAGGGGTTTTCGCCTGTCACCTTTGCTTTTGACAAGCCAGGCCGGCCATGGCATGGAGCCCCCATCACTCTCATTTACTAGCCTGCAAAGGATCAACCGTGGTCAAGGCTGAACTCGGAACCAAGCGTATATGCCCGTCCTGCGGGTCGAAATTCTATGATCTCCTGAAGTCGCCGATCATTTGCCCGAAATGCGGGGTGAGCTTCATCGCCGCCCCCTTGCTGCCGTCGAAAGGCGAAGTGCCGCAGGCACCCAAGCGCGAAATACCGAAGCCGGCGCCGGAAGATGCCGAGGAAGTCTCGGAAGTCGAGCTCGTCAGCCTCGAGGAGGTCGATGAGGGGGGTGACGGGGATGACGAAACCGCCGCTGTCGCCGATGTCGATCTGGGCGAAGAGGACGATGGCGCGGAGGCCGAAGAGGATTCGACCTTCCTGGTCGAGGACGAGGAAGAGAATTCCGACGTTACGGGCTATCTTGACAGTGGCCCGGCCGGTTCCAAGGAAGGCGAGGAAGAGGTCTAGAGCGCTTTCCGCCAAAGTTGCCCGACTTTGGCGATAAGGAAACGCTCCAGGGAATGGCTCTAAAGCCACCCTCGCCCTGTCGGCAAAACTATCTCGCGCGCCGTCGCAAGTTTTGCTTGATAAATCATGAGGGCGGCACTAGGTTCCGCCCGCTTCGCAAGGCAACCGCCTTGCGAGGCTCCCAATTCGAGGGCCCCATTTTGAAGGTCCTTGAAAACCCAGTGTGGGGTCATAGCTCAGTTGGGAGAGCGCTTGAATGGCATTCAAGAGGTCGTCGGTTCGATTCCGTCTGGCTCCACCACTTTTCCTCCTAGATCACGATGAGTTTGGATTGTGCCAATCCAAACTCATGAACAGCGATAGATCATCTGGCGTCCGTTAAGGCTGGCGATGGCCTTATTGGCTGTCGCCCATATCGCGAATGAATCTCTGCAGGACCTGGACGGCGACGGTGACGTCGGGAGCCTCGACCGCTTCGAGCGGCGAGTGGCTGATTCCCTTCTCACAGCGCACGAAGATCATGGCGATGGGAGCGAGGCTGGCGATCGCCATGCCGTCGTGACCGGCGCCGCTCGGCAGATGCAAGGGATCGATCCCGGCGCCGCGGACCGCCTGATCGAGCTTGCCGATCAAGTCGGGCGAGCAGGGCGCGGCGCGCGTCTCCAATATCGTGACGGTCTTCAAGCCGACGCCGCGCGCTTCGGCGAGGCGGGCGACCTCGCCGTCGATGCGGGCGACCATGTCCTTCAGGGTCTCATCGCTGCGCGCCCGCATGTCCAGGCTGATCGTCACATGCCCGGGGATCACATTGATGGCGCCGGGCTTGACGTCGACCTGGCCGACGGTCGCCACGGCGTCGGGAATGCCGGCGGCGATCCGCTCCGCCGCCAGAGCGATCTCCGCCGCGGCGAGGAAAGGGTCATGGCGCAGCCGCATCGGTACGGTGCCGGCGTGATTGGGTTCGCTCGTCAAGGTCACGCGCTTGCGGATCTGCGCGCTGATCGAAGAGACGATGCCGACCGGCAGATTGCGGTGTTCGAGAACGGGTCCTTGCTCGATATGCAATTCGACATAGGCAAGAACGTCCTCGGCCTTGCGCGCCGCTTCGCCGATCCGCGCCGGATCGATGCCGAAGTCGCGCAATGCCGTCGCGATCGACACGCCATTTCGATCCTCGATCGAAAGCTCGTTCGGCAGGAGTGAGCCGGCGACGGCGCGACTGCCGATCAGCGTCGTTCCGAAGCGCGTTCCTTCCTCATCGCCAAAAGCGATGATCTCGATGCCGAAGGGCAGGCGGCGCTTCTCCTGATGGAGCACGCTGACGCAGTCGATGGCGCAGATCACGCCCAAGGGGCCGTCATATTTGCCGGCATCGATCACGCTGTCGATATGCGAGCCGAGGATGAGCGAAGGACTTCCCTGTTGCGCCGGCGCGTAGCGCCCGACGACATTGGCCGCTTCATCCACATGCACGTCCATGCCGGCCTCGCGCATCCAGCCGGAGACGAGCTCTATCGCGCGCTTGTGTTCATCGGTGAGGAAGAGGCGGGTGACACCGGCGCCGGGTTTGCTGATGGCGGCCAATTCGTCGCAACGGCGCAGGATGCGGGTACCGGGATCGGCTTCGCTGAGATAGGAATGCATGGCGGATTAAGGTGAAAGCTGCATGGACGACACCTTTCTAACTTGCGCTCCTGCTGGTCGCAAGGGAAGGCCGAATCTGGCTCTGCGTTGACTTTTGCAGATGGCCCAATTAGGCAACCCGGCATGGCAGAGGGCGCTGCCCCCGAATTCAACGAGGTCATCATGCGACAGAGTCTTGGCGAAACGCGGTCATCGGTCGGCACACGGCATGCTCTGATCTGCCCTGACAGCCATGAGCGCACGACCCTGCCCGGATGGTCCGGCTCGCAGATCATCATTCTCGCCTCGCCGCAGATCGGCGCCAAATTCGTCGAATATTTCGTGGAGATGGCGCCGGGAACGAAAGCCGACGCTCCGGCCGCGGGCATCGAGAGATTCTTCTTCGTGCTCGAAGGCGAGGCCGCCTTGTCGCTCGACGGCGAGAACCACGCCATGACGGTCGAAGGTTATGCGTTCCTGCCCGCCGGCAAGGCACACACCCTTTCTTCGGCGGCGGGCGCCAAGCTGGCGGTCATCGAGCGCCATTATGTCCGCCTCGAGGGTACCGCGGGTCCGAAGGCGATCGTCAACAATGCGCGCAACCTGCCGGTGGCGCGCTTGAAGGGTGATGACCGTTTGCCGCTGCAGAAGCTTCTGCCCGAGAATCCGGCCTTCGACTGCGAAGTCAATATCATGGGCTTCGAGCCGGGCGCCTCGCTCCATTATGTCGAGACCCATTTCATGGAGCATGGCCTGGTGATGCTGGACGGCGGCGGTGTCTATCGCCTCGACAATTCCTGGTATTCGGTCAGCGCCGGCGATTTCATCTGGATGGGCCCGTTCTGCCCGCAATGGTTCGGCGCGATCGGCCGCACCAATGCCCGCTATCTCATCTACAAGAACTGGAATCGGACGCCCTTCGAATCCTGACGCCGGCCAGGCGTCAGGCCTGACTGTCCGCGGTAACAACATGGGCGATCGAGGCGCCCAGGTCGTCTCCGCCTTGATTTCGTCGCCAGTGTCCCGGATAGTCGCGTGCGAGTTTCTGGATCGGACGGCATGCGATCTTCTCTGTGCGCGTTGGGCGCCATCGGCGATAGGCGGATGGGCGGGCGGCTGGTCTTGCTGCTTGCCCTGTTGGCGCTGCTTTTCGTGACGGCGGCCGCGGCGGAGGAGAAGCCGCTGCGGGGTGTTGCTCTCGTCATCGGCAATGGCGCTTACGAGCATCTCACCAAATTGCCGAATCCCGCCAATGACGCGGATGCGATCGAAGGTCTGTTGTCCGATCTGGGCTTCGATTCCGTGCGCCGCGCCGATCGTGGCGGCGCCGAGCTCAAGCGCGATCTCGAGCGTTTCGCCGAGGATGCCCGCGATGCCGATGTCGCGGTACTGTATTATTCCGGCCACGGCATCGAGGCCGCCGGCGAGAACTACCTGGTGCCCGTCGATGCCGACCTGTCGGCGCTCGATGTGGCGGGCGAGAAGCTGGTACCCGTCTCGGCCCTGATCGCGAAACTGCAGGCCGAGGTCCCCGTCCTCATCGTGATGCTCGATGCCTGCCGCAATAATCCGTTTCCGCCGGATGCGATGGTGCGTGTCGCAGCCGGCGCCACCGCGGCGCCCATGACCGCGGGCGGCCTCGGCCAGATACGCAGCGCCGCGAGTATCGAAGCCGAAGGCGCCACACCCGCCGCCACCGAGAATGTCGGGTCCGTCCTGGCCTTCGCGGCCGAGCCGGGACGCGTCGCGCTCGACGGCGACGCCGGTGGCAACAGTCCCTATGCCGCCGCCGTGCTGCGTCATTTCTCGGCGATGAATGGCGAGGAGTTCGGTCTCGTCATGCGCCTGGTGGCCGAGGAGGTCTATCTCAAGACAGGGGGCCGCCAGCGGCCCTGGATGAATGAGAGCCTGCGCCGGCTTTTGCATTTCGGCGGCACGCCCAAGGAGGCCGACGGCGCCGAGGGCGACATCCTGCGCGAACGCCGCAAGCTTCTCGTCACCATCTCGACGCTTCCCGATGCCGAACGCCGCCGCATCGAAAAGGTGTCGGCCGAAGGCGGCGTGCCGATGGATGCGGTCTTCGCTATGCTGAAGGCGATGGGTGCGGAGGCACCGTCCGATCCGGCCGCGCTCGAAGCGGCGCTACGCCGCAATGTGGAGGTCCTGCGCGAGATGACCGCCGAGCGCCAGGCGCTCACCACCACCGAGCCCGAGATCACGCGCCTGATGGGGCTCGCCGATCGTGCCGTCGCCGAAGGCGCGCTCGAGGCCGCGATGGCGCTTCAGGCGCAGGCGGCCGAGCTCGCCGACCAGCAGCGCGGCAAGATCGAAGACATCCAGAAGGACATCAATGCGCGTATCCTCGAACTGGCTTCCGTCGACGAACGCCGCGCCGAGACCTTCCTGATCGCGTTCAAGCACCGCTTTGCGGCCGAGGAATATGAGTTCATCGCGCGCGACCTGCGCGATCTCGATCCCGATCGCTCCTATAGGCTCGCCCGCAAGGCGGTCGCCGCTTACATCGATGCCGGCCGTTACGGCCGTGGCGCCATCGAGCAGGTCGCCGGCTATGATCTCGCCCGTGAGACGCTCGATCTCGGGCAAGGCAAATATGATGAGATCGAGACCGCCGATCTCAAATCCGATCTCGCTTATCTTCTCTATCTCAATGGCGAGGTGGTGCGGAAAGTCGCTCAGATCGAGGAGGCGGGGACGATCTTCGCCGAGATTCTACCGGTCGTGGATCGCGCCGGCACGCTGGCGCAACGCATCGAGATGCGCCGGCGGCTGGGCGCCCTGCAGCTGGCGCTGGGAAAGCTGACGGGTGAGGAGGCGGCAATTTCAAATGCCGTCGGTCTGCTGGAGCAGGCATTGTCGCTTTTCCCCGCCGGTGGCGAGAAGGCGCAACGTCTGGGCGTCGAGCGTGTGCTGGCGACGGCGCTCGCGCGCTTGGGCAGTGTGCGCGGAGACGCCGCGCCGATCGCGCGCGCCGTTTCTCTGCTCGAAGCCCAGCTCGCAGGCCTCACCGCGCAAGCTGCGCCCCTCGAATGGGCCTCGGCCCAGGACGCTTTGGGCGAGGTCAAGCGTACGCTCGGCATGCTGCGGGGCGACAATGCCATTCTCGCTGCGGCGGTTGAGCATTATCGTGCCGCGCTCACTGCGCGTCCCAAGGAGAAGATGCCGCGCCAGCACAATGACACGCTTTTCGCCTTGGCTGAATCGTTCCGCGAGCTCGGGCTTCGGGAAACCGGTGACGCCGCGCTGCGAGAATCGGTGAAGCTGCACCAGGAGGCGCTTGCCGACAGATTCTCCGACTATGAGACCAGCCGCTGGACCGACAGCATGATCGCGCGCGGTCTCGCTTTCCAGGCTTTGGCGGGGCGCAGCAAGGATGCCGCCGATGCGGCCGACGCTGTCGCTTCCTTCAACGAGGCATTCTATCTTTTCCGGCGCGCCGGCGAAATACAGGATCTTTCGCGTTTCACCGACAACTCTGTCCGCATCGCCGCGGCCCTTGAGGATCTGGCCGCACTTGACGGCAAGGCGTCGCGCCTGGTGCTTGCCGTCGAAGCGCGCCGCAATGCGCTCGAGGCCGCCCGCAGCTTGCCGGATCGTGCTGGCGAGCTGCCGGCGCTCGAAGAGGCGCTGCGCAAGACGCAAGCGCGGCTTGCCGCCGCGGGCGCTCCGTCATTCGCCGCCGATGGCCCGATCCGCGCACGTTTCGAGACCGAGGCCGACGCCTGGTCGGAGAGCCGGCTCAGAACGGGGCTCGAGCGCATCGACCAGGCACGCACTGAGCAGACGGTGGCGCGCTGGAGCAACGCGGTATTGACACTCCGAACGGCGCTCGACTCGAGTTTTGTCGGGGTGGCGCCGCTCGATCGCGCCCGCATGCGGCTGGGCTTCGCGGAGAGTCTGGCCGGCGCGGCGATGATCGATCCCAAGGTGGCGGAGATGGATCCGCTGCTCCAGGCGAGCAATGCGGCCTTCGCCGATGAAAGCACGCTGGGCGCGAACATACTCGCACCGCTGCGCGTCGACCTTGGTTTTCTCCTCGCCACCCGCTTCCCGGCCGCCACGGATGCCCGCCAGCCGACGGCGCAGGACATGGCGGAGCTTATCACTGCGGCCCGGCATTTGCGGCTGGCGCTCATCGGAACGCCGGCCGGCAATATCGGCGCCAACTGGATGGAGCTCGCCGATTTCGTCGTCGACCGGCTCACCTCGTACAGCGCCGTGGCAACCGATCAGGATGCGCTCGCCACCGAAATGGTGGGGCTCGCCAAGGTCACGCTGGCGGCGACCGCCGCATCGGACAGATCGGCGACGGCGAGACGCGAAAGATTTATGGCCGATGCGGTCTTCCGGGCCGCCTATGAGTCGGATGCCGCCGCAATCGCGCAAGCCGCCAAGCATGCGCGCCGCGCCGTGACTCTCTACGGCGAGCTCGCCGAACCGGTGAATGCGGCCTTCGCCCATAACGCGCTCTGCTCGATCGTCTCCTTCCAGGCCAAGAAAGCGGCGGACAAGGTGATGGCCGATGAAGCGATCGCGTCATGCGAGAAGGCCGTTACTCTCGCGGCCACTGACCCGAATGGCGTCAACTGGAAGGCCTATCTCGACGGACAATTGGAGGCGGTGCGCAAGATCAGGGCGGCTATCCCCTGACCTCTGTAACTTAATCGTTACACCTCGTGAAAGCGGTTGATCCGGCCCGCTTTTTGCCGAATATCCTCACCATACCTTTCGGTTAAGAGGAGGAGTCTCTTCATGTCCATCATCGCTGCGGCGCTCTGGTATTTTGTGGTCTTCGAGGCCGATGGTGGATTGGTGACGACTCCCATGCCTTTCGACAGCGACGAGCAATGCCAGATGGCGAAGACCGAGTTCCAGGAGAAATATCCGACCGCGACCTGGGATATGGAGTGCATCACATCCGATCAGTGATCCTGTCTTCGTAACAGGCTGAGGGCTTCGTGCCGGCTGGCGCGCGTCTGGTCGGGATCTTCACGACAGGCTGTCGCGCTGAGGTCTCGCACGATCTTTTCATCGAAAGCATGCTCGCGCGCGCCGGCGAGGATCAGCGCCAGATACCAGTCATAAGGTTGCAGCGTTTTGTCGAGATCGGTGGCGATATAGGTCGCCGCCTGGGCGATCTCGTTGGTGTCCTTTAGGCGGATGGCAAAATCATCAGCGCGGCGATAGCCGCGTCCCGCTCCTTCGAAACCGTCGAGAGCTATGAGATCATCGACGGTGATCGTGAACAAGACGCCGGGCTGCGCCGCACCCGGACTGGCGGTGAGATGGCCCTTGCCCGACCCGTCGCGTCCCTTCTTCCAGAAAGTCAGCCGGTGATCTTGCGCAAAAGCGACACCGGCCGGCCGGGCGCTCGGGCAGCGCGCCTGGAGCCGCGTAGTCAGCATGTTGGAGCCATAGGCGAAATAGAGAACTGTTCGCATTCGCCTCTGATAGCGTCCCTCGCCACCACATTAAACTTGACTATTTTACTCGGGAATTATAGGCGCAAGGCGGGTTCTTTCAATCAGGGGATGCGACCATGAAGTTTCGGGGATATTTCGGCCTGGCGCTGGGCCTTGCCGGGCTCACTTTCTGGGGCGGTTCGGCGCTGGCCGAGACGCTGACGGTCACCGACTCGCGCGGACAGAAGATCGAGATCGCCCAGCCGGTCGAGAAGGTCGCCATCTTCCCTCTGCCGATCCCCGAGGCGCTGATTGCCCTCGATGGCGGGACTGAGCGCCTGCTGGCGATCAACCCGCGCGCCCAGGCGGCGCTGATGAAGGGCGTCATCGGGCAGCTCTTCCCCGAGATCGCCCAGATCCGCACCGATCTCGTCGCGCCCAATTTCATTCCCAATGTCGAGGAGATTCTGAAGGCCGATCCCGATGTGGTCCTGCAATGGCAGGCGAAAGGCGACGAGCGCGTTGCGCCGATGGAGAATGCCGGCATCAAGGTGGCGACGGTGAGCACCGAGTCGCGTGAGACGCGCCGCGGCTATATCGCCATGCTGGGCCAGATCCTCGGCAGGCAAGATCGCGCCAAGGCATTCCTCGACTGGGAGGACAAGACCGTCGCCGATATCGCGGAGGTGCTCAAGGCCGCCGGCCGGCCCAAGCCGCGCATCGCCTTCATCGACAGCATGAACGGCAATGAGTTCGTCGTTTTCGGCCGCGAGGAAGCTTACTTCGCCGCGTCGGGCCTCATCAATGCCGCGACGGAGGCGGGCTTCACCGAGGGCTCGGTCAAGGTCGGTGCGGAATCACTCCTCGAATGGCAGCCCGACATCGTCTTCGTCAATTACTACAATGACAGCATCAAGCCCGAGGATATCCTCGCCCATCCGGTGCTGGCCGGGCTCGATGCGGTGAAGAGCGGCCGGGTCTACAAGACGCCGGCCATCGATCCCGCGACCGCGGCGGGCGGCGAGATCGCTTATCTGTGGTTCGCCGAGATCGGCTATCCCGACCTCTTCACCGCCGACATGCGCACCATCGTGAAGGACGGCCTCAAGCTTCTCTATGGCAAGGAGCTGAGCGCCGGGCAGATCGACCAGCTGATGCAGATGGAGTGGAACGGCAAGAGCGCCGGTTATGCCGGGACCTTCGGCGCCGGCCAATGACGAAGGATATCGGCTTCGTCACCTCGGGCGATGGCGCGCAGCTGCAATGTTATCGGGATTACCAGTCGTATCTCGATGCGGAACTCTATCTGCGCACTCTCGATCGCGTCGATCTGACCGATTTCAAGGCGATCGTCATTCCGGACTTCTCCCATCCGGATCTGCTGCGCCGTCAGGCGCGGCAGATCAACGACTATCTGGCCTCCGGCGGTTTCCTCATCGTCTTCGAGCCGAACCGCATGGATGAATGGCTGGATGTCGTCGAGGTCCAGTGGTTTTCGCGCGAGACCGAAGATTGGAAATGGTGGATGAAGCCGGGCGGGCGCATGGAGGCCTACCAGCCCGAGCCTTTGCATCCGATGGCGCGCGCCATACCGCAGGCCGATATGTGCTGGCATTTCTTCGGCGCCTTCAGGCTTCCCGCCGATGCGACGCCGATCCTCAATCTCGACAATGACGAAGGCTGCCTGATGTATGACCAGCGCGTCGGCACGGGCCGCCTGATCGCCTCGACCATCGATCCGCATACCCATCACGGCCGCCGCTTCATGCCGGCGACGACGCGTTTCCTCAACGGCTTCTATCCGTGGCTCAAGGCGGAGGTGTCCGGCCGTGGCGCGAACTGACATTATCCCGCGCGGTGGCGCCCGCCCGCATCTGCTCTATCTGCGCTCGACGCGCAGCTGGAATATCGACCGTATGGGCGGGCTCATACCGCAGGATTGGCGCTACAGCGCCGCTGATGTCTATGACCTGCAAGAGCGTGTTCTCGAAGATATAGACGTATTGTTTTTCTCCGGCATGCACGACCAGCTGTTTCTCAAATCGATCGAGCCCAAGCTCGTCGCCTATCTGAGCGCCGGCGGCCATTTCCTCATCAACGGCCACATCATCCTGCCGTGGCTGCCCTGCCTCAAGCCCTTCAAGGCCGTGAGCCCCAAGCCCTTTACTAACTGGATGATCCGCCCGGCCGAGCCCGGCGCCTATTTCGGCCGCATGGATTTCGAAAACTATCATCGCCATGAAGGCATTCTCGGCCAGTATGCCAGGGGCTACAGCGATGCGCCGGAAGGCGCTCAGCATCTGTGCCTGATCGGTGGCCCGACGCCCGACGGCGGCATCCACGAAGGGCCGGTCGACTGGGTCTGGCGCATGCCGGGCGGCGGCAAGGTCTTCGTACATAATGGCGATCATATCGAAGGATTCTGCTCCGATCCGCGTCGTCAACCCAATCTGCTGCACGACATTCTTAATGCCCTCGTCTTCAGCGACGAGCCTAAAGCGGGCGCGCCGGTGTGACTGTCGTTTCCACCCGCGTGGCGATGATCGCGCTGTCCGTGCTGCTTGCCCTCTCGGTGGTCGCGTCTCTTTCACTCGGCCGTTATGGCATCGCGCTCGGTGATCTCAAGACCATCGCTCTGGGCTGGTTCGGCATCGGGCCGGGCCGCGCCGGCGTGGCGGAGCCTGTCTGGCGCGTCGTCGAGCTGGTGCGCGTGCCGCGCCTCCTCATCGGCGCCTTTGTCGGCGCGGGCTTAGCACTCTGCGGCGCGACTTTGCAGGGCGTGTTCCGCAATCCACTGGTCGACCCGCATGTGATCGGTGTCTCCTCGGGCGCCGCCTTTGGCGGTGTCGCCGCCATTCTTCTCGGCCTCGGCGCCGTCGCACTCTGGTCGTTGGCCTTCACGGCGGGCTTGGGCGCGCTGCTTCTCGTCGTGATGATGAGCCGCCGGGCCGGGCGTTCGTCGGTACTCATGCTGGTTCTCTCAGGTGTCGTCGTCTCGGCGCTGTTCTCCGCCCTCGTGTCGCTCGCCACCTATTTCGCCGATCCCAATGACACGCTGCCGGCCATCGTCTTCTGGCTGATGGGCTCTTTCGCCAGCGCCACGCCGGAGCGCGCTCTTTACATGCTGCCGATCATCATCGTCTTCGCTCTGCCGCTTTTGCTGATGCGTTTCCGCATCAACATCCTGTCGCTCGGCGATGAGGAAGCGCGCGCATTGGGTCTTAATGTCGAGCCGACCCGCTGGCTGGCGCTGTGTTGCGTCACCGGCATCACCGCCGCCAGCGTCGCCAATTCCGGCATCATCGGCTGGGTCGGCCTCGTCATCCCGCATTTCGCGCGCGCCATTGTCGGGCCGGATCATCGCGTGCTGCTGCCCGCCTCGGCGCTGCTCGGCGCCAGCTACATGCTGCTCGTCGACCTGATGGCGCGTTCGCTGATCGCCGCCGAGATCCCGCTTGGTGTCCTGACGGCGGTCGTCGGCGCCACGGTCTTCATGGTGCTCCTGCATCGCGCCCGCAGCGAGGACTGGCAGCGATGATCGAGGCGCGCGCCGTCGGCTTTCGTCATGAGCCCGCTCTGCCCTGGCTCTTCGCCGATCTATCCTTCTCCCTCGCGGCCGGACAGACCCTCGTTCTCCTCGGCCGCAATGGCCGTGGCAAGACGACCTTGCTCAAATGCATCGCCGGCCTTCTCGCGCCGTCGGCGGGCGAGATCCGCACTGCCGGCGTCATCGGTTATGTGCCGCAGCATTTCGCGCCGGTCTTCTCCTATTCGGTCCTCGATGTCGTGGTGATGGGCCGCGCCCGCCATGTCGGCCTGTTCGCCAGCCCCTCCGCGAAAGACCGGATCGCGGCCGAAGCGGCGCTCGACCAGCTGGGGCTCGGGAGCCTGGCGCAGCGGTCGGTGACGACCTTGTCGGGCGGCGAGCGCCAGCTGGTGCTCATCGCCCGGGCGCTGGCGTCCGAAGCCGATATCCTTCTCCTCGATGAGCCCGCTTCGGCGCTCGATTTTCACAATCAGGCGGCGGTGCTGTCGACCTTGCGCCGGCTGGTCGCCGAACGCGGCCTGACGGTGGTGATGACGACCCATGAACCGACCCACGCGCTCGAAATCGCCGACCGCGCCGTGCTGCTGCATGGCGAAGGCGTGGCCGAGGAAGGCCCGGTGGCGGAGATGTGCACCGAGGCGAAGCTGTCGGAGCTTTATGGCATGCCGATGAGGCAGCTCAGCTACGCATCAGGCGCCGGCGAGGCCTCTCATATCGTCGCGAGTTATGCCGAGATCGTGCGGGCTAGATCCGCTTGACGAAGTCCTGATAACGCGGATGCCGCCGCAGAGCGGTAAAATCTGGATCGCTGAGGAACCACAATTTGGAATCGCGCGCCGCGTGATGGACCCAGATGTCGAGCAGATCGAAGGCTTTGTCGAACTCGCCCAGCATGGAATAGACGCAGGCCGCATTGTAGCGGACATGATTGTCGTCGGGATCGATCTCGAAGGCCCGCTTGATCCATTCCTCGGCATAGTGGCGCTCGCCCAGATAGGCATGGATATTCGCCAGGAGCTGCGCCGGGCGGGGATTCTCCGGATTCTGGCCCAGCGCCTGCTTGGCCCTCTTCACCGCGATCTGCGCATAGGTGACGCCTTCCGCCCGGCGCCCCAATGCTTCCAGCGCCATCGATAGGAAGGTCACCGACTCGTAGTCCTCGGGCTGCAATTCCATCGCGCGCATGAACAGGGCCAAAGCGGATTGGAAGTCGCCGATGGTGAAATAGAAACGGCCGAAATGATAGGTGGCTTCCCAGTTGTTCGGATCGCTCTCCAGTGCTTTGCGGAAGGCGGCGATGCTCTCATCCCGCCGGTCGTCGATGGCGAAGACGATGCCGCGCGCGGCATGGGCTTCAGCCAAAGCAGGATTGATCCGCAATGCCTTGTCGATCGTTGCCAGGATCTCGTCGGCGGTAATGTCGAAGCCATGGAAGGATTTGAGATAGGAGGCGCAATTAGCGAGACCGACATAGGCTTTCGCGTAAGACGGATCGAGCTCCAGGGCGCGCGCATACATCTGCCGCGCCCGCACCAGCGACTGGCGTGTCCCGACCCGGAAGATCTGCTTGCCTTTGAGAAAGGCGGTATAGGCCTCGATGTTCTGGGTGGGCGCATCCTCGATCGCGGCGCGTTCGTCGGGCAGAAGCCTGACGCGCAATTGCGCCACGATGGTCTTGGTGATCTCGTCCTGCACGGCGAAGATGTCGGTCAGGTCACGGTCGAAACGTTCGGCCCAGAGATGATGGTCGCTTGCGCCTTCGATCAATTGCGCGGTGATCCTGACTTTGCTCCCGGCTTTGCGCACGCTGCCTTCGACCAGATATTCGACGCCGAGCTGCCGCGCCGTCTGCTGCAGGTTCTGCGCCTTGCCCTTCAAGGTGAAGACGGTATTCCGGCTCAGCACCTGCAGGCCTGAGACCTTCGACAGATCGGTGATCAGATCCTCGGTGATGCCGTCGCTGAAGAATTCCTGCTCGGCATCGGAGCTCATATTGGCGAAGGGCAGGATGGCGATCGAGGGCTTGCTGCCATGCGCAGGCTGTGCATGCGGTTCGACCGGCCCCGAGCCCGGGCCGACGAAATAGACATGCAGGGGCTGGGCGATGTTCTTGACAGCTTTCTCGCCCTGATCGACGAAATCGATGTCGAGCTTGTGGCCGATATGGTCGCGCACCGCCGCCGAGCAGGCGATTCCGCCGGGGGTCGCGAGGCCCTCGAGGCGGGCGGCGATATTGACACCGTCACCATAGATGTCGTCGCCTTCGACGATCATGTCACCGACATGGAGACCGACGCGGAACTTGATATGGCGGTCCTCCGGAAGCGCCTCGTTACGATGCGGCATGCCGCCCTGCACCTCCATGGCGCAGCGCGTGGCATCGATCACACTGCCGAATTCGACCAGGAAGCCATCGCCGATCGTCTTGAAGATGCGGCCCCGGTGCTTGGCGACCGCCGGATCGAAGAATTCGTGCCGAAGCTGGCGCAACGAGGCCAAGGTGCGCTCCTCATTGGCCTCCATGAGCCGGCTGTAGCCGACGATATCCGCCGCCATGATCGCCGCCAGGCGGCGCGCAGTTTCAATCTCAGCCAAGCCAGCACTCCACCGCGGGAACCAGGATCGGCCAAGCATATCATCCGGGCCGATCAATCCACAACGGCTGGCCGCAGGGCCACCAAGCGGTTAGAAGATCGGGCATTGCCGCGTTCGAGGAAGTGTCCCATGTCCGCCGATCACTACACCGCCATTCTGAATCTGTGCCGGAATCTGCCACCGGTGCCGACCGCCGTGGTCCACCCGGTAAAGCCCAATGTCCTCGAGGCGGTGGCCGAAGCGGTGAAGGAGAAGCTCATCGTTCCGGTGCTGGTCGGTCCGCGCGCCCGCATCGAGGCGGCCGCAACGGAAGCGGGCGTCGCCCTTGCCGGTTATGAGATCATCGACACCGAGCACAGCCATGAGGCGGCGGCCCGTGGCGCCGAGCTCGCCGCTCAGGGCAAGGTCGGCGCCATCATGAAGGGGGCGCTCCACACCGATGAATTGCTGGGCGCGGTGGTGGGCCTCGCCTCAGGCCTCAGGACCGAGCGGCGCATCTCGCATGCCTTCCTGATGAGCATCGCCAATTATCCCAAACCCTTCATCATCACCGACGCGGCGGTCAATATCGAGCCCGACCTCGCCGCCAAGGCCGATATCGTGCAGAATGCCGTCAATCTGTGGCGCGTTGTTTTCGGCTTCGACAAGCTGCCGAAGGTCGCCGTGCTGGCGGCGGTCGAGACGATCAATCCGAAGATGCCGGCGACGCTCGATGCCGCTGCTCTGTGCAAGATGGCCGATCGCGGCCAGATCACCGATGCGGTCATCGACGGCCCGCTCGCATTTGACAATGCCATGAGCGCCGAGGCGGCGCGCGAGAAGGGCATCATTTCCGAGGTCGCGGGCGATGCCGACATCCTGCTCGTGCCCGACATCGAATCCGGCAACATGCTGGCCAAGCAATTGGTCTTCCTGTCGGGGGCGGATGCCGCCGGCATCGTGCTCGGCGCCCGCGTACCGATCATACTGACGAGCCGCGCCGACGGCCCGCGCTGCCGCCTATTGTCTTGCGCGCTTGCCGTGCTGATGGCCGATGCGCGTCTGAAGGGGAAGGTGAAGTAAGCTGCTGCGGAATCTGATGGAACTCGACGGCTATACCCCGATGGTCTATGCCGACCGTACGGTGGTTATGAGTTTTTTTCGTTATGGGGCACATAGATGAACGGTGCGGAAACACTCGTGCAGACGCTTGTCGATTCGGGCGTCAAGGTCTGCTTCGCCAATCCGGGCACGTCGGAGATGCATTTCCTGGGCGCGCTCGATTCCAATCCCGACATCCGCTGCATTCTCTGCCTGTTCGAAGGTGTCGTCTCGGCGGCGGCCGATGGTTATGCCCGCATGGCGGGGACGCCGGCGGCGACGCTGCTGCATCTGGGGCCGGGTCTCGCCAATGCCGGCGCCAATCTCCACAATGCGATGCGCGCCGCGACGCCGATGGTGAATATCGTCGGCGATCACGCCACCTATCACCGTCATCTCGACGCGCCGCTGACCAGCGACATCGAAGGCCTGGCCCGCACCTGGTCGGTCTGGGTCAAATCGGCGCGTGATGCCGCATCGGTGGCCGGCGATGCGGCCGAAGCGGTGCGCCGGGCGCAGGAAGGCGCGGGCGGCATCGCCACGCTCATTCTCCCGGCCGACACAGCCTGGAACCCGGCGCAGGAGCCAGCACCACCGCAAGCCGTCGCCAGACGGCCGGTGCCGGGGCTTAAGCGCATCGATGCCATCGCCGCTATGTTGCGCAAAAGCGAACCGACACTTCTCCTCCTCCATGGTGATGTGCTGAGCGATCCCTCGGCGCTCGACAATATCGACCGCGTCGCGCAAGGCACCGGTGCCGAACTGCTCACCGAGACCAGCAATGCGCGGGTCGAGCGTGGCGTCGGCCGTGTCGCCTTGGATCCCGTGCCTTATCCGGTCGATGACGCGGTGAGGCGGCTGAAGCACTTCAAGCGCTGCATCCTGATTGGTTCGCGCCCGCCCGTTGGTTTCTTCGCTTATCCCGGCAAGCCCGGCAGGCTCCTGCCCTATGATTGCCAGGTCCATGTCCTGGCGCATCCCGATGAGGACGGCTGCGCGGCGGTGGCGACTCTCGCCGCCGCTCTGGGCGTCGAAGGCAAGACACCGCGCCATGTGACGGCGGAGAAGGCGCGGCCGCTGCCCAAGGGCAAGCTGACCAGCGCCGCGATCGGCGCGTCTTTGGCCAACCGTCTGCCCGCTAATGCGATCATCTGCGATGAGGCTTTGACGACCGGCGGCCCGATCCATGCGGCCTTGCGCACCGCCCCGGCCTTCACCCAATTGCGCCTGACGGGTGGCGCCATCGGTATCGGCCTGCCGCTCGCCATCGGCGCCGCCGTCGCCTGCCCGGACCGCAAGGTCGTCGTGCTGCAGGCCGACGGCTCCGGCATGTATACGAACCAGGCTTTGTGGACGCATGCGCGCGAGAAGCTCGATATCGTGACGATCGTGCTGTCGAACCGCTCCTACGCGATCCTGCGTCATGAGCTGAACAATGTCGGCGTCGTCAATCCGGGCCCCAAGGCGCTCGTCATGACATCGCTCGGCGATCCCGACATCGACTGGCCGTCTCTGGCGAAGGGCATGGGCGTGCCGGGCGGCGCGGCGAAGACGGTCGCGGAATTCGACGCACTGCTCGCCAAAGCGATGGCGCAGCGCGGCCCCTTCCTGATCGAGGCCGACCTCGCGGCTTAGAGAGCGTGGGAAGCCCTCCCAGGTTTTCCCTTCTCCCGTTGCGAAGCAATGGGAGAAGGTGGCCGAAGGCCGGATGAGCGCTCTTGCTCTCTCTGAGCAAATGAGAATTTGACAGGCAAGAGCCCTCACCCACCCTGTCGGGCACCCTCTCCCATCCTTCGGACGGGAGAGGGGGGAAGCCCAGAAGGCTTCAATCGATCGCGACGCTCACCGTCGACGTGTTCGCCGCATTGGTCTGCACCGTGCCGGAGCGCGCCGACACCTTGCAGTAGATCTCGGCGCGGCTTTCATAGAAGGGCTCGCAGTTGTTGAGCTTGGACGCCGGCACGATCACGCTCAGGATAAACGGCCGCGGCGAAGTGTCATGCACGCCGATCTGGAAGCTCGTATCGGTGAGAAGCAGATCGTCATCGGCGGTGTCGCTGTCCATCACCCTGACGGTGACGCCCATCAGCCGGCCGGCGACGGCATTGACCGCCTCCTGATTCAGCATGATCGTTCCCCCGACGGTGAGGTTGAGCACGTCCCGGGTCGAGCGGTTGGGATTGGCGACGTGGATCCACGAGCTCAGCATTTTAGCCTGTGCGGCCATAGTTCATTCCTTTCCAATTTCCGTTTCCTGCAGGACCGCCGCTACCCAGCGGTTGCGGAGCATTTTGGAAAGGAATGCTTCAAACCTAGAGGGATCGCTGCAATGACGGGCACTCTAGGCGATCTTGCCTGTCGGTTTGCTGAATCGGTTCTTCAGCTTTGGTTCAGAATTACCACAAGATGAAGCGATGATCAATTTAAGGGTGTGAAGCGGTTGGGCTTAACGGCGTGGTCGTGCCGGACGCTTGTGCCGCTGCGGCAACGGGTTGCGCTTTGACACTGCCCGATCAATTCTGTCTAGTGCGCTCGTTGTCATGCCGGAAGCTGGAGAAAATTTTGAGCGAATTGGAAACGATCAAGACGATCATCGCGCGCGCCTTCTTTATTCCCGCCGATGCGATAGCGGATGACGCCGATATCGCCGAGATCAAAGGCATGGACAGTCTTACTTTCGAAGCATTGATGCTGGAGATCGAGGAGGCCACCGGTCAGGAGCCTGATCCCGTGGCGCTGATGGACGTCCGCACCGTCGCCGATCTCGCCCGGATGATCGAGGAGTTGAAGGCTGCTGCGCAACGTGCATAGCGGCCACGCTGAGGACGATCTGGCGGAGCGGCTCTTCCGGTTGGCGGATGAGTCTAACGGCCGCAATGTCGAGATCGATTTCGGCGGCCGTCCTTTCCTGGTCGTCCAGGATCCCGCCGACGCCGAGCGCATCCTGCGCCTCAGGACGGAGCGCTACGAAAAGGCGCTCGGCTGGCTGAGCCAGGTCATCGGGCCGTCGCGCCTCACCGAGAATGGCGAGGCCTGGCAGTCGCGCCAGAGGCTCAGTCAGCATCATTTGAGCAAATGCGACCCGGCCCGTATCTTTGCGTTGAGCCGCCATCATGGCCGGCTGGGTGCCGATTTGCTGCTGGCCGAGGCCGCGCGGAAAAGCCCGCGTCTCGATGACGGCCTGTTCCGCATCATCACCAGCGGTATCCTGATGGAGGCCCTGTTCGACCGCTCATGGGCGAGCCTCGGCTTCTCGGATTTCTCCGAAATCGCCGCGATGCTGGATTATGCGGTCGACTATTCCTTCTTCTCGGCGCGCCATCGCCTCGATGCGGCATCGCGCGTGCCGATCGATCCCGGCCGCACAAGGACTTTTCTGACACTCCGCCATCAGGCCTTGCAACGGCTGAGCTCGATCCGCCGGACCATGACGCCGGCCGACGCGATGCTGTCGGACTTCCTGCGCCGCGAGGAGACCGACAAGACATTCAAGCTCGAGCATGAGCTCCTGATGTTCCTCGCCGCGGGCTCCGAGACATCGGCCGCCGCCATCGGCTGGGGCATCTATCTGCTGGCGCGCGAGCCGGAGCTGCAGGAGGCCCTGCGCGCGCGCCTGCGTGACGTCTGGCGCTCGGACGGCGCCACGCTCGCCGGGCTGCAGCGCAATGAAGAGTTCAGCCGCTTCGTGACGGAGACGATGCGCATATTCCCACCGACGCCGGTGCTCATCTTCAGAGCACTGGACGAGGACCCGTTGAGCGACCGCGTCGTGGCGCCCGGCGATCTCGTCCTGATCTCTATCATTGGCATCAATCATGCGCGCGGTCAGTGGCCAGATCCCTGGCGTGTGCATCTGCAGGCGGACCCCGCACAAGGCCGCGCGCCGAAGTTGACCTTCTCGACAGGCCCGCGCGTCTGTGGTGGCCGGCATTTCGCCACCGCCGAGGTCATGACCGTTCTGGCCGCCATCCTGAACGAGGTTCGCCTGGAATTGACGTCGCCGGAAGCCCCGTCCTTCCGCTGGTGCCTAAGCCTCAATCCGCGGCACGGTCATCCGGTTCGGGCGGTGCGTCTGTGATCCCCTTACGAATGAGACGAAAGACATGACCCATCCAAGCCGCCGTTTAGTACCGGGCAGCATCCAGGCGACGGGAGGTGGCCGGCGAACTCCGCCTGGCGGCAGGTCGCTCGCCATCGAGACGGAGAATTTCCGGTTGCGCAGCATCGGCGCCGAGGCCGCGAGCGCCGTCATGCAGGGCTGGCTCGCCGACCGCGACGTGCTGGAGGGCATCAATCTGCCCAAGGTTGACTGGACGATCGAGCGTTTGCGCAATTTCCTTGCCGCCTATGACAATCGCGCGCGGTATGCGATCGGCATCTCCCGGAAAGACACTTCGGCGCTGATCGGCTTCTATACCGTCGACGTCAATCTGCAGCACAAACGCGCCATGCTGACCGCCATCGTCATCGACAAAGCGAGCCGCGGCAGCGATCTCATCTTCGAGACCACGCGCGCTTTGAACTTCCATCTTTTCGATGAGCGCGATATCGACAAGGTCTCGGTCGGTGTGCTGGCGACCAATCGCCGGATGCTGTTCCACATGATGCGCGCCACCCGCATCGACGGACCGCGCGAGATGCGCTTCGAGGCACGTTTGCGCCGCGAGGTCCTGCGCCCGGACGGCGTCCGCCTCGACCTGCTGGTCTTCGCCGCCCATAAATAAAGCGCCCATCCCAGTTCGCGGAATGGGCGCCTGAAGAGCAGGAATGATCAGTTGCCGAGCAGGTAGCTGATGCCGACCCTGACCGCATGGGTCTCGAGATCGATCTTACTCGAATCACCCGGCTGATTGGCGACGGGTGTCGGCAGGAATTTCTCCGAGCCATAATCGGTATAGCGATATTCGACATGGCCGATCCAATTGTCGCTGAAGGCATGGGCGATGCCGCCGCCCACCGTCCAGCCGAACATGGTCCGCTTGTCGTCCTGGTCGAATATCGGTGTCTCGGGCAGGATCTCTTCCGAATAATGCAGCCGGGCGAAGGAAATGCCGCCGGTGACATAAGGCATCGTGCGGTCGAAGGCATAACCGAAGCGTGCTCTGAGCGACGATTGCCATTTGAGCTTGGCCTCGCCATCGGCATCGGGGAACGGATTGAATTCCGGCGTGTCGGTCTGATCCAGACCGCCATCGGCCCAGAGCTTGTCGAAATCGGCTTCGAGGCCGAGAACGAGATTGCTGTCGAACTGATGCAGATAGCCCGCATGCGCGCCGAGGAAGCCGCCGGCAGGATCGTAGTTCTTGCCGAAATCGGCCGACAGCGTGTCGTGCTCGGCATCGGCATCGCCCCAGAGATAGCCGCCATGGACGCCGGCATAGATGCCGTCCCATGCGAAAGCGTAATCGTCGGTGAGATCGGCGGCCGCCGCCGGCGCCGTGAGCGATGAGCCCAGCAGCAATGCGCCGGCGCAAGCCAAGTAGAATGATTTCATGCCTCTGTTTCCTTGAGTTTGTTGCAAATTCACGGCGATGCCCGTCGAGTCGCCGTCCGAATCTTCTCGTTTATGATTACGCAGAGGAATTTGCCGGCATCTGCGTACAAAACATTATTCTCCCTCTCTGCGAGTGTCGGTTATTCGCCGCAACTCGAATTCGATGGTGAGCGCACGTGAATCCTCAGTGTTGCATATAGGCAACCCTGTCAACCAACTCAGGACGGAGCCGGCGATGGCGGTCAACTCAAGGGTGTCTGAATCTCATGTGCGACTGCAGGGCAGTCCCGGCGCTGGCGCGGGATGCGAAAAAGTTGATGCCGGTTTTTTGCGAAAATCCCGCGCTTGAGAAGCGATCACGTCGATGACTTTGGATCGATTCGATCCAAAGTCATCGTGATCTAGCGGATGCGGGCGCCCGTCTCGGTGTCGAACAGGAAGACGGCTTTGTCGGCGAAGCCGATATTGATGGGCTCGTCCATCTCATAATGGGCCGATTTATCGGCCTTCACGGTGACGGTCTTGTCGCCTACCTGGCACATGATCAGCGTGTGGTCGCCGATGAGCTCCAGCCCATAGACGCGCGCGTTGATGCGGCCTTTGTCGGCCGTCGTCACTTGGCAGTCCTCCGGGCGCAGGCCCACGGTCACTTTCGAGTGATCGCGGCGCGTTCCGGTCTTGAAGCGTCCTTCCGGCCAGACGAAATCGCCTTGCGCGAGATCGCCTTCGAGGAAATTCATCGGCGGCGAGCCGATGAAGCCCGCGACGAAGAGATTGGCCGGATCGTCATAGATGCGCCGCGGCTCGGCGATCTGCTGCACCACGCCTTTGTTCATGATGGCGACGCGATGGGCGAGTGTCATCGCCTCGATCTGGTCATGCGTGACATAGATGGTGGTGACGCCGAGCTCGGCCTGCAGCCGCTTCAGCTCCGAGCGCATCGCGCCCCTGAGCTTGGCGTCGAGATTGGAGAGCGGCTCGTCCATCAGGAACACGGAAGGCCGGCGCACCATGGCGCGGGCGAGCGCCACGCGCTGGCGCTGGCCGCCCGACAGCAGGCGCGGAAAGCGGTCGAGATAATCGTCGAGATGCACCTTCTGCGCCGCGCCGCGGATCGCCGCCTGGCGCTCAGGCTCCGGCACTTTGCGCATCTTGAGTGGATAGCCGATATTGTCGGCGACCGTCATATGCGGATAGAGCGCATAAGATTGGAACACCATGGCGATGTCGCGATATTTCGGCAGCACCTGGGTCACGTCGGTCTCGCCGATCAGGATACGCCCCGAGCTTACCGTCTCGAGCCCCGCCACCATGCGCAGCGCCGTGGTCTTGCCGCAGCCGGAGGGGCCCAGCAGCACCAGGAACTCACCATCGGTGATTTCGAGATCGAGCCCTTTGACGACCTGGACCGGCCCGAAGGACTTGTGGATCTGGGAGAGCGTGACTTTCATGCGCTTTTTTCTCCTTCCCCCTTGCGGGGAAGGTGGTTTCCTCGGCAATGAGCCGAGGAAACCGGATGGGGGTCGGGTAGTGGAGCCGATAAGGAAAAAGCATGATCCTGGCAGACCACCCGACCCCCACCCCCGCCCTTCGGGCGTACCCTCCCCGCAAGGGGGAGGGAAATATCCGAAAGCCGCATCACACCCATCCCCATCATCCCTTCACCGCGCCGACCAGCAGCCCGCGCGCTATGTGCTTCTGCAGCACGCTCGCAATGACGATGACCGGCGCGATCATCACCACGATCAGCACCGACATGTTCCACCATTGCGGGCCTCGCGTCGTGTTCTGCGCCGAGACCAGCACCGGCATGGTCTGTGCCTTGGCGTTGGAGAGGAAGAGTGCCAGGAGATATTCGTTCCAGGCGAGAATCAAGACCAGCAGGAACGTCGCGACAAGACCCGAGCGCACCAACGGCAATGCGATGGTAAGGAACACGCGCAGCTTCGAGGCGCCGTCGATCTCCGCACTTTCCTCGAGATCGATCGGTATGGCGGCGAAGAAATCACGCGTCAGCCACACCACGATCGGCAGGTTCACCGCCGTATAAGTGGCGATCAGCGCCGCTTGCGTATCGAGCAGGCGCAATTGCTGGAACATCACATAGATCGGCAGCACCGCGACGATGGGCGGCATGATGCGGTTGGAGATGATCCAGAATTCGATGTCGTTATTGCCGACCGCCGCTTTCGTGCGCCCCCGCAAGGTGAACAGCGCGATGACGAAGAGGGCGAGCGCCACGGTGGCCGCGGTGAGCCAGCCCACGCCGAAGCTCGTCACCGCGACGATGAGGGCGACGAGCAGCAGGATGAACAGGGCGATTGCCGCGAGCTTCACCTCGAAGCGGATGCGCACCAAGGCATAGGCCGCGAGCGCCCCGATCGTCACTGCCAGCACCGTGCTCGCCAGCGCCACCACGACGGAATTGAGATAGGGACCAAGCGTATTGTTCCGCAGCAGCATGAAGTCCCAGGCGGCGAGCGAGGGCTGAAAGTCGACGAAGGGAATATAGAACGGCCCGTTATCGACCTCGCCCGGCCCCTTGAAGGAAGTGATCAGCACCCAATAAAGCGGCACCAGAACCACCAGCGACCAGACGAAGAGCATTGCATAGGTGACGATGCGCCCGACCGGTGATTGCCGCTCGATCGAGGGCGGTTCGATGAGGCGCCGCAGCAAGGACTTTTCGGGTGCGCTGCTCATGCTTCGAATCTCCGCGCCGGCCGCACCACGAAATTGAAGAAGGACACGCAGATGACGGTCGAGATGAAGAGTAGCGTATAGCCGACCGCTGCGGAGCCGCCGAGATCCTGGGTGCGCCAGGCGATGAAGGAATGGAGCGTCAGCGACTCGGTGGCGAGTCCGGGGCCGCCGCCGGTCAGCACATTCGGGAGGTCGATGATCTTGAAGGCCTCGATGAGGCGGATCAGCACGATGGTGGCGGCGACGGGTGCGATGGCCGGCCAGGTGATGTCGCGGAAGATCTGCAGGCCATTGGCGCCGTCGAGCCGCGCCGCCTCGACCTGGTCGCGCGGCTGGTTCTCGATCGCGGCGAGCAGCACGATGAACATGAAGGGCGTCCATTGCCAGGTGTCGCCGACGAGCACCATGAGACGGGCCGACCAGGCTTCCGTCGCCCATGACCATTCGGTGATGCCGAGGAACTGGGTGATCGGCGCGAACGGGCCTTTCTGCATGTCGGCCAGCATGCGGAACGTGTAGGCGATGCCGACCGGCGTCACCATCAGCGGAATGAAGAACAGGACGCGGAAGAAGTTGCGCCCGCGGATCGGCTGGCCACACAGCAGCGCCAGGCCAAGCCCCAGCGCGAATTGCACCGAGACGCCGACCGCCACATAAAGCAGCGTGTTGACGACGGTGCCGGGAACGCCGCCCGTGGCGCTGGTGGCGATGGCCAGCATCGCCAGCCCCATCACCATCGCTGCGGTGATGAGCCTTCCGATGACGCCCATGATCGTCGGTCTGCCGCGGGTGAAATGACGGTAGAAGCCATAGAGAAGGAGGCTCGCGACGAGCGCCACCAGCAGCCACTGGAAAAAGCTCAAAGACCCGAAAGCGCCGAGCAGGTGATATTGCTGCGATCCGGTAATGAGCTTCCTGAAATTGGCAAACCCGACGAAGCGCAAGGTAAAGCCGCCTTGCGCGAGCGCGAAGCGCGACAGCGCCAGATAGGCCGAGATGATGAGCGGGAAGATGGCGAAGCAGAGCAGCACGATGACCGCCGGCAGCACCATCACCGGCCCGCAATGCCGGTCGAGCCATTCGGCCCAGCCGGCCGTCTGCGGTGCGGCCTGTGCGCTGTCAGCGGAAGTGGTCATGCGTGGTTCACCCCCGCTGTCTCCCGATTTTCCCCTTCTCCCGCCTGCGGGAGAAGGTGGCCGAAGGCCGGATGAGGGTGTTGGTCAATATGTCGGCGGTCCATCAGGTCGGCACGTTAACACACCATCTTGGGACACCCTCACCCGCCCTGTCGGGCACCCTCTCCCGCAAGCGGGAGAGGGGGAAATGGAGGTGAGAGCGGTCGCTTGTCTACTTCGCGCCGATCGTCGCTTTGTAGAACTCGAGCTGCTGGTCCTTGCCGATCTCGTCATTGAGCTCGTTCCAGCCGTCGGCGACCGCTTTCACCGTCGCTTCCTTGTCGATCTCGCCGGCGAGGAAGCGCGACACCGCCTCGTCCAGCACCACTTGCTGGTATTTCTGGTTCTGGGGCACGCGCAGGTCGAGGATCATGTTCGGGCTGCTCATGCTCTGATTGATGGCGCCGAGATAGATCTTCGCTTCTTCCTCGCTCATGCCGGCATTCTTCCACAGGTCGCTATAGGAGAGCTGCGACGTGCGGTAGGGGTTGAAGCCGGTGCCGCCGATGGTCACGTCGGAATTCGACTGCGCCGGCTGCGTCATGAAGGAGAAATAGGCATAGGCCGCGTCCTTGACCTTGTCCTGCGCCTTGGCGTTGATGCCGCCACCCCAGCCGCCGAAGGCCGCGAAGGGCGCGTGGTTGACGCCGTCGACCGCATGCGGGCAGGCCTCGGCCGAGCAGGCTTCGAGCTTGCCCGTATCCCAGTTCAGCACCTCTTTCGAGCCCGGCATGATGGCCGCGCCCCATTTGCCCATCACTTTCGACTGCTTGGCGTCGATGGCGATGGTGCCGACATCGCCCCAGTCGAGATTGAGCGCGCAGCGGCCCGAAGCGAAGAGCGGGCGGGTGTCGGAGACGTCGAGATTGAGCTCGTCCGGCGGCCCGTATTGGGTCGACTCCTTCAGGAAGTCGAGTGCCTTGCGGAACGCCTCGTTGTCGACGAGCGGCGTCATGTCCTTGGTGTTGAAGAAGGTGCCCTGATTGGTGCCCTTGGACTGCGTCATGGCGCCGACCACGTCCATCACGAACCAGTAGCTCTGGGCATTGCGCTTCTTGGCGATGCACGAGCCGAAATCCGGCGTGCCGTCGCCATTCATATCCTTGCCGTGGGTGGCCTTGGCGACCGCCAGATATTCGTCCCAGGTGGTCGGCGGCTTGACGCCGGCGGCTTCCAGCACATCCTTGCGGTAGTACATCATGTGGAAGTCGCCATCGAGGGTGATCATATAGGTCTTGCCGTTATACTTCTCCGAGAAGTCGCGGAAGAAGGCGCCGACATCGTCCTGTTGTATGTCCTTGTCGGCATCGACCCGGGGCGTCAGGTCCTCGAGATAACCGCCGGCGATATAGTCGACCATCCATTGCGGCGCGAAGACCGCGGCGTCGACCGAATTGGTGCCGCTCGCCCAGTCGGTCAATACTTTTTGATAGAGATCGGAGAAGGGCACCGCGATGACATTGATCTTGGCGCCGGTGAGCTTCTCGAAATCAGGCGCGCGGCGCTGCAGCGGCTCCTGGATGGCGCCGGTCTGGGTGATGACATTGACGGTCACCCCTTCGAACGGCTTGTCCTGTGCCGAGGCACCCAAAGGCGCCAGCACTACGGCAGCGCAAAAGGCCGAAAACCCGGCCAGCAACGATCCAAGCTTCATGCAATCCTCCCATTGAGCGAAGTTCCAGATTCGACTTCTTATCTCCGGGCGACAAAGCACCCCGCCGAGAAACCCCGCCAAATGGGCCCGGCCCGGAAGTTTGTCATACAATATGGAAATCGCGCGGTGAGTCCAGAGGGTTGTGGGTAGGATGGTCAGGTCTGGAAGGTGCCTGTTATTTCATCACCATCTTGTCGATCATCTTCACGGTCTCGCCGGTCGAGAAGCCGGTGATGCCGATATCGAAATGTAGATCCTCGGCCAACAGCCTCTCCAGCTCGTCGCCCAGGGCACGCTTCTCCCATCCCGCATTCAGCGGCAGCTTGTTGTCGGCGATCACATAGCTGCGCTTCTCCGCCTCGCTCATCGTGTCGATGCGGAGAGCGGGCACGTCCTCGAGGCCCATGGCATGGGCCGCCGCCACGCGACCGTGGCCGGCCAGGATCTGATGGTCCTCGTCGATGACGATCGGATTGATGAAACCAAAGCGGCGGATGCTCTCGGCGATCTGGCGGATCTGCGTCCTCGAATGAGTGCGCGCCGCACCGGGCCAGGGCTTGAGATCGGCAAGGCTGACATGGCGGATAGGGGGCATGCCACTTCTCCTCATTAAGGCCGGCCCGTGCGGGCGGCGACAACTGAAGCGGCATCCCTCTATGATCCTTTGGCCCGAGCCTGCAAGCTCTATTTACGAGTGAAGGTTTCACCACGAAGATTCCGTTATGTGTCGAGGGAGAAACATAAGCCCGTTGGTCACGGGCCGACGCGCCTCCAATGATGGATGCTCGCATGCCCGGTGGCGGAGCAGGTGAACGGACGGCGGCGAAAGCTCGAGGCGAATTGGTGAGAAAGAGTATCCCTCAGACTGCCGCTCATAATAAGTTCCGCATGCGGAACATCGATCTTGCAGTGCGAGATCACTTTTCCCGTTTCGTCAATATTAACTTTACATATTAATGGAATTACTATCGTAATTGATATGTAAGTTGGTACCGCGCGCGTAACGCGGGGGAGGTGAACTCCATCCCCCATCTAGTGCATGACTCGGCAACAGCATGTCCTGTCGCTCGCCACGGATGCTGAGTCTGACGTAGATTTGTGAACATCCGCACAAACATCCCGTGATGCGCCTGCCGTGCAATCGGCGGCGACGGAATGGTCTTGTTCACATCCGACCGGAGCAACAACCGGGGGCGAGAATGCGAACTTAGGTTCCGCATGGGAGGACATCATGGCGATCACCTTGACTGGCGACACACTGGTATTGGACGAATCATCCGGCCTGCAGAATTCAGGCATCCCGACATCCACGGAAGACAATAACGACGACGATGTCGGCTTCGGTACTTTGCATTCCGTCTTTGCCGCCCGGCTGTTCGATCCCGTCATCTCGGGTGGTCTGGCGCTCGATGATGATTTCGCGCAGGACAAAGGTGTCGCCGTCGAGACTGTGATCAATATCTCCGGCGGCACGACCGTCACCGGTTTCCTCGATGGCAGCGACAATCCGCTGCTCGCCTTTGAAAGTGGCGTGACCAATCCGACCACCGGCGTCGAGACGAGCTTCACCACGCTCGACGGCGAGAAGATCTATCTCTTCGTCGATCAGGACAGTGGTCTGGGCGACATGATGGTGCTGGGCGTCGATGCCAATGGCAGCATCGTCTTCGCCGCCTTCCTCAATCCCGGCGCGACCAGCGCCGATATCTGGATGGTGCAGTTCGAAGCCATCAGCAATCCGGACGCCAGCGACCCGGATGATCCGGTCGATCTGTCCGACCTGCTCAATGTCGGCGCCGCGACGCCGATCTCCTTCAATTTCAGCGCGCTGCCCTCCGGGCAGAATCTCTTCGGCACGGTGGGAACCTCGGCGACCGACCCGGCCATCATCGTGATCGGCAAGGATATCGTCCTGAAGCCGGATGGCACGTTCAGCAATGCCAGCAACACGATCAACACATCGCAAGGCGGCGGACCGACCACCATCGGCGTCAATAACCAGATGTTCAATCCGGGCGAAGGCGCCTATTTCAGCTATGTCAATGACCCCGTCGCGAATTTCCTGTCGGGCGCCCCCGGTGGCCTCAATCAGAACGAGGCCGATGACGCCGACAATATCCAATATACCGGCGGCACGGAGGACGTGACGGGCGCCTTTTTCGTCATCTCGCAGATCCAGGGCAACAGCCTGGCGACCGTCGACATCACCACCTATCTGGCGGCAGGCGACACCGGCCGCAACTTTGTCAACAGTCTCGGTGACGGTGCCTCGCCGGACATCGTCCGGGTAAAGGTCTATGACGCCGCCGGAACATTGATCGAGGACACCGGCGATCTCGGCAACTTCAATTCGCCGACCGTCAATGTGACCGGGCTCGACTCTCCGACCGCCCGGGTTTCGGGTCTCGGCGCCGGCTACAAGGTCGAATGGATCACCGATGGCGATCATAACCAGGTGCTGATCAAGGATGTCGCCGGCAAGTTCGACATCGGCGCTTTCGGCATTTCGGAAGGCAACGTCACTTCCGTTCCGGTCGGCGACAAGCTCATCTTCGAGGATGACGGCCCGACGGTCGTCCGCTCGGCCGATCCCGTCCCGACATTGACGGTGGACGACAGCGACTTCGGAACGAATGACTCCGCGTCCTTCGCCAGCCTGTTCACCGCGAATTTCGGCACCGACGGGGAGAAGGACGCCGACAATGACGGCAATCCGGATGCCGACGCCACCACCTATGCGCTGGGCGTCAGCGCTCCCGACGCCGACAGCGGTCTCGTCGACACCCTCACCAATGAGAAGGTCGTTCTGAATCTGGTCGGCACCGACGTCGTCGGCACGACCGAGACGGGCGGTCTCGAAGTCTTCCGCATCACGGTCGACGCGTCGGGCAATGTCACGCTCGACCAGAGCCGGGCGGTCGTCCATGACGATCCGCTCGATCCGGACGAAGCCACTTCGCCCGCGACGCTCGCGGCGGCGAGCCTCGTCACGCTGACCGCCACCGTCACCGACGATGATGGCGATACCGATGCGGAGACGGCCGATATCGGTGACGCCTTCGCGTTCAAGGATGACGGGCCCGCGATCGACCGGTCGGAGGAGGCCGTGCCGACGCTGACGGTGGATGACAGTGACTTCGGAACGGATGATTCCGCTTCCTTTGCCGGTCTGTTCACGGCGCCCGATTTCGGTGCCGATGGCCCGAAGGACAGTGACGATGACGACGTGCCGGATGCCGACGCCACCACCTATGCGCTGGGCGTCAGCGGTCCCGATGCCGATAGCGGCCTCGTCGATACGCTCACCAACGAAAAAGTCGTTCTGAATCTGGTGGGTGCCGATGTCGTCGGCACCACCGAGACGGGCGGCCTGGAGGTCTTCCGCATCACGGTCGATGCCACGGGCAATGTGACCCTCGACCAGAGCCGGGCGGTCGTCCATGACGATCCGCTCGATCCGGACGAAGCCACTTCGCCCGCCGTGCTCGCGGCGGCGAGTCTCGTCACCTTGACGGCGACGATCACCGACGGTGACGGCGACACCGACGCGGCGACCGCCGATATCGGTGATGCCTTCCAGTTCAAGGATGACGGCCCCGCGATCGACCGCTCGGAGGAGGCTGTGCCGACACTCACGGTGGACGACAGCGACTTCGGGACGGATGATTCCGCCTCCTTTGCCGGCCTGTTCACGACGCCTGTTTTTGGCGCCGACGGGCCGAAGGATAGCGACGATGACGATGTGCCGGATACGGACGCCGTAGCCTATGCGCTGGGCGTCAGCGGACCTGACGCGGATAGTGGTCTCGTCGATACGCTTACCAATGAGAAAGTCGTTCTGAATCTGGTGGGTACCGACGTCGTCGGCACCACGGAGACAGGTGGCCTGGAGGTCTTCCGCATCACGGTCGATGCCTCGGGCAATGTGACACTCGATCAGAGTCGCGCGGTCGTCCATGACGATCCGCTCGATCCCGATGAGGCGGCGAGTCCGGCGGTGCTGATCTCGGCGGGCCTCGTCACGCTCACCGCGACCATCACCGATGGGGACGGCGACACCGACGCGGCGACGGCCGATATCGGCGACGCATTCCAGTTCAAGGACGACGGCCCGTCGATTGTCCGCTCGGCCGATCCCGTCCCGCTGCTGACCGTGGATGACAGCGACTTCGGAACGGATGATTCCGCTTCCTTCGCCGGCCTGTTCACCCCGGATTTCGGCGCCGACGGTCCCAAGGACAGTGACGATGACGACGTGCCGGATACCGACGCCACCACCTATGCGCTGGGCGTCAGCGGTCCTGACGCCGACAGCGGCCTTGTCGACACGCTGACCAATGAGAAGGTCCTTCTGAATCTGGTCGGCACCGACGTCGTCGGCACGACGGAGACGACCGGTCTCGAGGTATTCCGCATCTCGGTCGACGCCTCCGGCAATGTGACTCTCGATCAGAGCAGGGCGGTCGTTCATGACGATCCGCTCGACCCGGACGAATCCTCGACCCCGGCGGTGCTGGCGGCGGCGAGCCTCGTCACCTTGACGGCGACGATCACCGATGGTGACGGCGATGCCGACGCGGCGACGGCCGATATCGGTGACGCTTTCCAGTTCAAGGATGACGGTCCGGATATCGATCCCTCGGCCGATCCGGTTCCGACGCTGACGGTGGATGACAGCGATTTGGCCACCAACGCGAGTCTGTCCTTCGCCGCTTTGTTCACGGCGCCCGCTTTCGGCGCCGACGGTCCGAAGGATACCGACAATAATGATGTGGCCGACACCGACGCCATCACTTACGCGCTCGGCGTCAACGTGCCGGGTTCCGCCAGTGGCATCTTCGATACGCTGACCGGCGAGGCGGTCGTGCTCGACAAGGTCGGCGACGACATCGTCGGCACGACGGAAACGACGGGTCTCGAAGTGTTCCGCATCAGTGTCGATGCGGCGGGCAATGTCACGCTCGACCAGAGCCGGGCGGTCGTCCATGACGATCCGGCCGATCCGGACGAGGCCACATCGCCGGCGGTATTCAACGCTGCCGATCTGGTCACGCTGACGGCGACGATCACCGATGGCGACGGCGATACCGACACGGCGACCGTGGATATCAGCGCCGCCTTCCAGTTCAAGGATGACGGCCCGGCGGTCGGCCCGATCAGCGATGATCTGGTCGATTTCGTCACCGGCTCCTCGGCCAGCAACCTGCTTGGTGCGGTCGAAGGCGCCGATGGCGCATCCGCCAAGATCACCGACTTCACCCCGAGTCTCACCTATGATTTCGCGACACTGCTCGGCGAATTGTCGGGCGACGAAAAGTCGGTGATCTACTTCCAGGATGTCGGCGGCACGGTCGGCACCTTCGATGACGGGATCGACGTGAAGTTCTTCACGCTCGCCATCGACGACAGCGACGCCGATGCGGCCAACTGGGACTATACATTCACGGTGCACCAGGATGCGCCGCCCGCCTTCCTTGAGTTCGATTTCGATGATCTGCCGTCCGGGAGCAACCTCTTCGGCACTATCGGCACATCTTCGACTGATCCGGCGATCATCGTGATCGGCCGGGATATCAGCCTCGATTCGAAGGACAACACTTACGACAATGACAGCGACGTGGTCTTCACGTCGCAAGGCGGCACAGGGGTGACGATCGGCATCAACAACCAGATGATCGACGCTGGTGATGGCGTTTATTTCAGCTATGTGGATGATCCGGTCGAGAGCTTCCTGTCCGGTGCGCCGGGCGGGCTTGA
This sequence comes from Rhizobiales bacterium Y(2018), assembly GCA_005502925.1. GTDB lineage: Bacteria > Pseudomonadota > Alphaproteobacteria > Rhizobiales > Aestuariivirgaceae > Taklimakanibacter. The sequence continues at coordinate 121,424 of SCPD01000019.1, forward strand.
CCCGACCGAAGCCAATGATGCCGACAACATCCAGTATACCGGCGGAACGGTCGATGTGGGCGGTGGGTTCTTCCTTGTCTCGCAGATTCAAGGCAACTTACTCGCAACCGCCGATATCACCACCTACCTGCTGTCGACGGCGGAGACCGGCGTCGATTTCGTCACCAATCTCGGCAACGGACCGTCGCCGGATATCATCCGGGTCAAGGTCTATGATGAGAATGGCAACCTGATCGAAGACACGGGCGATCTGGGCAATTTCAACGACCCCACAGTCGTCGTGACCGGGATCGGCGATCCGACCGTAAGGGTGGCGGGTCTCGATGCCGACTACAAAGTCGAATGGGTGACCGATGGCGACCACAACCAGGCTCTCATCGAGGGCGTCGCCGGCAAGTTCGACATCGGCCGGTTCGGTATAATCGAGCCGCAACCGACCGAGGACGAAGAGCTCGAATTCACCGTCGCGATCACCGATTTCGATGGTGATGTAGAGGAGGACACGTTCACGATTGGCATCGATGGCAATCATGACGGGTCCATCAACATAGTCTGAGGACCGGCTTTCGGACAATCCGGTGCGCAAACAAGAAAATAGAGCGTGATGGCGACACTTCCTAAAGCCATCACGCTTCAGTCCCCACTAGAAAATGTCCGCCGGCCGGAGACAGGACCGGCCGGCGGATCCCACAAGAGCGAGGGTGCAACCCGGTTCTCTTATGCGACACACGATTTATGAGACGGCGCTGAACTCGATCAAGCGGCAGGTTCCCGCGCTCTTCCTGTTCAGTTGCGTCGTCAACATTCTGCTTCTCGTTTCCGTTCTCTATATGCTGCAGGTCTATGACCGTGTGCTGGCGACCGGCTCGCTCGACACGCTGCTGTGGCTGACCGTCGGGGCGCTGGCCGCCATTCTCATCTACGGTCTCATCGAGCAGGCGCGCCGCGTCATGCTGCTGCGCATCGGGACCTGGCTGAACACCAGGCTCGCCGCGCCGGTGATGCGCCTTGCCATGGGCGCGCGCCTTGCCGGTACCGCCTGTGAGGCGGGCCCCAAGGACGTGGCGGATCTGCGCAACTTCCTGAGCGGCGAAGGCATGCTGGCCTTCCTCGACGCGCCCTGGACACTGATCTTCATCGCCTTCATCTGGCACTTGCACCCGGCGCTCGGGATTCTGGCGACGCTGGGCGCGATCTTGCTCTTCTGCCTGGCGCTCGCCAATGATCTGGTGACCCGCCTGCATCAGCGTCGCGCCGGCGCCAGCTTGCGCGGCAGCCACGAGGCGGCCCTGCGCTATATCGACAGCGGCGAGACGATTTCTCCGCTGGGCATGGCCGCGGCGCTCATCGGCAGATGGCAGGCAAGCGAGAGCGCGGCGCTTGCCGAGCAGGAGCGGCTGGGTGAGCGCACCGCGATGATCATGAGCCTGTCGCGCGTATTGCGTCTCGCGCTGCAGATCCTGGTGCTCGCCATCGGCGCCTATTATGTGCTGGCCGGCGAATTGACCGGCGGCGCCATGATCGCGGCCTCGATCATCCTTGCCCGCGCTTTGGTGCCGGTCGAGAAATCGATCGGCGCCTGGCACCGCTATACCGCCGCGCGCGCCGCGCATCGCAATCTCACGACACTTTTCGCTGGCTCGCCGATTGCAGCCGATATGGTCAGGCTGCCGCGGCCGTTAGGGCGGCTCAGTGTCGAGAACGCGCATTGCCTGGCGCCTGCGACGCGCGATCCCATTCTCGCCAATATCACCTTCATGCTCGAGCCGGGACAGACCTGTGCCGTCGTCGGTCCCTCCGGATCCGGCAAATCGACCCTCTGCCGGCTGCTGGTCGGCGCCTGGAAGCCGCATCACGGGCATGTGCGGATCGACGGCGCCGACGCCTTCGCCTGGTCGGCGGAGGATCTCGGCCAGTATATCGGCTTCATGCCGCAGCAGATCGAGCTGTTTCCCGGCACCGTGGCCGAGAATATCGGCCGGTTCGGCGCCATCGACAGCGACAAGCTCGTTCAGGCGGCGAAACTCGCCGGCGTCCATGAGATGATCCTCAAATTACCGCAAGGCTATGAGACCGATGTCGGCCTGCATGATCGGCGCATCTCGCTGGGCCAGCGCCAGCGCCTCGGCTTGGCGCGCGCGGTTTACGATGATCCGGCGGTGCTCGTGCTCGACGAGCCGAATTCCAATCTCGACAGCGACGGCGATATGGCGCTCATGCGGGCGTTGGCCGAACTGAAGCAGCGCGGCCGTACGGTGGTGCTGGTGACGCATCGGCCGGCGGCGCTGCAGGCTGCCGACAAGATCCTGGTCCTGCACAGCGGCACGGTCGTCCGCTTCGGTGATCGCGACGAGGTGCTGAAGCCTCTGGAAGTTCTGCCGCAGCAGGTCGGCATGGCGGGCAAGGCCTCCGGCAAGTCGATCGCGACAGTGCGGGCCCAGGCCTTGCCGCAGTCGGAGTGATAAGAAATGGCGACGCTCGAGCAACGCGCTGATTTTCCGGCCTGGCAGCAGCTCCAGGACCAATGGAACGCAGTTACTCGGACCCTCTCCGGCCGCGTCGAGGAGATCATCCTCGCGCTGGGCGGCGAGGATCCGGTGTCGCGCCGGGCTCTTTTCATCCTGGCGGCCATGATTGCTCTCATCCTCGGCATGCTCCTGGTCAGACTGCTGCGGCGCGCGCGGCTGAGATCGGCCGTGATGCGGGCGGAGCTTGCCCGCGTCACGCGCTGGCCGCGATTTCTCGGCTATGGGGCGGCGCTCATCTTCCTGGGCACGCTCGGCTGGTGGGCGGCGGTTGCCGAACTGGCTAGCGCCACATTGGCGCCCGCCGTGGTCAGCCCGGACGGTCACCGCAAGACGATCCAGCATTACGAAGGTGGCATCGTGCAGGCGATCCATGTCCATGAAGGCGACGTCGTCGCCGTCGGCGACCGGCTGCTGACGCTCGACGATACCCAGGCCCGCGCCGGACATCGCGAATTGCGCGAGCGTTATGCCGATCTGACGGCGCAGGAAGCGCGTCTCCTCGCCGAGCAGGGTGGCCGCGCCGACATTGATTTTCCGGCCGAGCTGATGGCTATGCGTGATATCGATGCGCGCCGCGTGATCAGCGACCAGACCGCCCTGCTGAGAAGCCGGCAGGCGACGGCGAAAGGTCGCGAGCAGATCCTCAACCAGCGCATCCGTCAGGTGGAGGAAGAGATTGCCGGACTTCATGACATGATCGCGGCGCAGGACCGCCAGCACGAACTGCTCGCCCAGGAGCTGGCCAGCGTGGAGAAACTCTACAAGGAAGGCCTCGAGCGCCTGCCGCGCATCCTGGCGCTGCAGCGCGCCCAGGCGCAGATCGAGGCCGATCGCGCCTCGAACCGGGCGCGGGTGGCGCGCGACGGGCAGGAGATCGGCGAGACGCGGATGCAGCTCCTCACCATGCAAGAGCAGGAACGCGAACGCATGAATGAGGAATTCACCAAGGTGCGCTCCGTTCTCGCCGAGCTGCGCAACCAGGTGTCGGCGCGCCAGGATGTGCTGAAGCGCACGGTCATCACGGCGCCGATCGCGGGCACGGTGATGAACCTGAAGGTGACGACCGAAACGGGTGTGGTCCGCGCCGGCGACGCGATCCTCGACATCGTGCCAGGTGAGGCGAAGCTCATCATCGATGCGCAGCTGCGGCCCATCGACATCGACAATGTGCATCCGGGCATGAAAGCGCGGGTGCTGCTCACCGCCTATCGGCAGCGCAATCTGCCTCAGATCCATGGCGTCCTGCGTTCGGTGTCGGCCGACAGCCTGGTCGAGGATCGCACCGGCAGAGCCTATTTCCTGGCCAAGGTGGAGGTCGACCAGGACGACCTGGCCCGGCTTTCGGATGTCCGGTTGATTCCGGGCATGCCCGCCGAGGTCATGATCTTCACCGGCGAGCAGACGCTGTTCGAATATGTCGCCCGTCCCTTGGCGGAATCGGTGCTGAAGAGCTTCCGCGACAATTGAGACGGAGATTATTCTTCGAGCAGCCGAAGAATTCGGTCGACCGTGGTGGCAGCCGGTTCGCTGGTATCGATCTCGTGATGCGCCGCCTCACGCAGAAGTGGCTCGATCGTGGCGATGAGCGCGGCAATTTTCGCGCGCTCTTCCGTCGTGTGGCCGTAGCCGTCGGCGGAGCGTTTCTCCAATCGCGCCATGATCGTATCGATCGGCGCCGACAACAGGATGATCCGGTCGATCAGCGGATAGAGTCTGTGCATGTTCTCGGCGCAGCCGCTGATGAACAGCACGCCGTCCCGCGGTGCCGACAGCAGAACCCGCACGCGCTCTTCCTGCCAGACCCAGTCTTTGCCGTCGGCCGGCGTCAGCCCGTCGGCTGGAGCAGCGTCGACCCAATGCGACCATTCCGGCGTGTCGAGGTCGACCGCCGCGAAGCCGCGAGCGACGAGTTCGCGGATCACCGCCGTCTTGCCGGTACCGGACATGCCGGTGATCAGGACCTTCACGGCTTCTCGGCGCGGAACTGGCTTGGCGCCTGGCCGATGATGCGTTTGAAGGCGCGGCTGAAGGCGGCTTCCGATTCATAGCCGAGATTGCGCGCCACCACTGAGATGCGCAGGCGGTCGCGCATCAGCCACAATCGCGCCTGGTGCATGCGCACCTCGGCCACGTAGCGCGCCGGCGTCGCGCCGACGATCGCCGCGAAGCGCTCCGCAAAGCCCGAGCGCGACGCACCCATGATCTTCGCCAGCGTCTCGACGCTCCAATCCTCGGCCGGGTTGCGATGGATGGCGGCCAGCACCTTGCCGATATCGGGATGGCGCGCCGCCGCGATCCAGCCCGTCGCATCGCCGCAGCCGCGCTCCACCCAGGCGCGGATGATCGCCGCGGCCACCACATCGGCGAGCCTGGCGAGTATCCCGCCCGATCCTGGCCGGTCGAGCGTCACCTCGCGCGCCATCGCTTCGAGGAGATGCGGCAGAGCCGGCTCATGGGTTTCGAGATTGGAGGCCCGCATCAGCTCCGGCATCATGCGCAAGAGCGGATGGGCGCCGTCGATATTGAAATGCAGGCTGCCGCGGAAGAGCAAAGTGCTCTCACCTTCGCCGCCACCCTGCATGTCATAGACATTGTTGCACACCTTCGTGACATTGAGGCATTGCGTCTGCAGCGTCTGGGCGCTGGGCGCGCTGGCCAACCGGTGCTCGGCGCCGCGCGGCAAGAGGATCGCATCGCCCGGCTGCAGCTCCACCCATTCCTTGGACGGCGTGAACAGCCAGCAGGCGCGCCCGCCGATGAAATGGAAACGCGCCGCCTCCTGCGCCGGCATCATCACGCACCACGGCTCGCGCAGCACGCAGCGGCCATATTCGACGCCGTCGAGCCGCAGGCCCCGCAGCATCTCGCTCAAGGGATCACAGACGATTTCCGACGGTGGTTTGGACGAATGATCATGCATTCTGGGGTATCTATCATGGAAACTCCAGAAACGCATCTCCATTTCCAGCCCTCATCTTCGGGAGATCGAAATGGACAGTGCAGCAGCTACCGCTACGGCAGATATCGGTGCCGGTAAGGCCGAGACATCAACCGATGAGGCTTCCCCCGCCTGGGCTGCCGTCGTCTCTTTATCCTTAGGGGTTTTCGGTCTCGTGACGGCGGAATTTCTGCCCGTCAGCCTGCTGACGCCGCTCGCCGGCGACCTTGGCATCAGCGTCGGCGCTGCCGGCCAGGCGGTGACCGCAACGGCGGTCGTCGGCGCCATCGTCGCCCCGACCATGGCCATCATGACGCGCGGCGTCGACCGGCGTTATGTGATGTGGGCCTTCAGCCTGGCTTTGCTCGTCTCGAACCTCATCGCCGCCTTCGCCACTAATTTCGCCATGCTGCTCACCGCGCGCATCATCTTAGGCGTGGCGCTCGGCGGCTTCTGGTCGATGGCGGCCGCCATGGCCATGCGGCTCGTGCCGATGCGGCTCATGCCGCGCGCCATGTCGATCATCCTCACCGGCGTCTCCTTCGCCACGGTGAGCGCTGCGCCCATCGGCGCCTATATCGGTGATGTCTGGGGCTGGCGCACCGCCTTCTTCAGCGCCGCCGGCGTCGGCCTCCTGGCGCTGGTCGCACAGCTCACCACTTTGCCGAGCCTGCCGCCGATCGGCTCTCCCAGCATCGCGACGCTGCTGGCGCTGCTCAAGCGGCCGAGCCTGAGGCTCGCGCTCTTTACCGTGCTGCTTGCCGTATCGGGCCATTTCGCCGGCTTCACCTATATCCGCCCGCTCCTCGAAGAAGTGCCGATGCTGTCGGTCGCCTCGATCTCGCTGGTGCTTCTGGGCTTCGGCATCGGCGGCTTCTTCGGCAATTTCGCCGGCGCCTTCCTGCTCGAGCGCAGCCTGCGGGTGGAAGTGGCGCTCGGCGCCTTCGCCATCGGCCTCATGGCGGTGCTGCTGATACTGTTCGGCGCCTGGCCCTGGCTCGCCGCCATCGCCGTCACCATCTGGGGCTTCGCCTTCAGCATGTTGCCGGTCGGCCTCTCGACCTGGATGGTGCGTGCGGCGCCCGATGAAGCCGAAGGGGCGGGCGGTCTTCTCGTCGCCACCTTCCAGATCGCGATCGCGTCCGGCGCTTTGCTGGGCGGCGTCTTCGTCGACGGCTTCGGCGCGCTCGGTGCCACGACCTATGCCGCCATCGCCGCACTCCTCGGCGCGGCGCTGGTGTTCACGCGTGGCCGTAATGGTGGAGTGCCGAAGGGCTGATCGGAATCATCCCTCCCCCTTGCGGGGAGGGTACGCC
>SCPD01000001.1 GCA_005502925.1 Rhizobiales bacterium Y(2018)
GTCGTTCGCGTCGCCCTCGCTCACAAACTTCTCGTTCGCCTCAACGCAAAAGCACGCGAAGCGCGAGCTCAACTCGCAAATACAACTTGACTGCCCAGATAGTCGCTCCCCGCAGTGTTGCAGTCCCGCATGATGCGCCAGGATCGCCCCCATGTCACCTGAGCCACGCGGCGGCGATCTCGAGGTCGCGCTCGGTCAGCTCGTGGCCCGCCTTGATCACCTGTGCGTCGAGATCGGCGCCGCCTTCGCGCAGCGCCGCCTCCAGCTCCGGCGCGAGGCTCCGATAAGGGTCGCTCGCGCCTGAGATCATCAGTACCCGGCTTCCCTTGAGATCGGTTTCGGGCGCCTTGTCCAGCACCATCACCGGGCGCAGCAGGATCGCGCGCGTCACGTAGCCCGGATGGAGCAGCATCACCGCACCTAAGAGATTGGCGCCATTGGAATAGCCGAGGAAGGTCATCTTCTCCGGCGCCAGGCCATAGGCCTTGATGGCTTCCCCGATGAAATCGGCGAAGGCCTCCGCCTCGAAGCGGATGTCCGCCTGATCGAAGGAAGTGGCCGACAGGCGGCGGAACCAGCGCAAGATGCCTTCCTCCGTGCTGCGGCCGCGCACCCCGAGCAACGTGGCTTCGGGCGCGATGCGGCGCGCCAGTGGCATCAGATCGCTCTCATTGCCGCCAGTGCCATGCAGCAGCACGATGGTGCTGCCGTCGGTCGTCTCGGGCGTGCTGAAGCGGTGAACGAAATTGAGGTCGCGATAGATCACGCGTGTATCTCCTGGCAATGAGAATTGCGGCAAGATGGTTTTGATGTCGAAGGCGCGTTCCTGGTCCTGGGGCGGTACGAAGAGCCGCTCTCCTAAAGTCTCGACCGGCTCGTCAATGGTGAAACCCGGCCCGTCGGTCGCCAGCTCGATCAAAGTGCCGGCCGGCTCGCGCACATAGAGTGAGGTGAAATAGTTGCGGTCATGCACATTGGTCGGGCTCGAATTGAGCCGTGCGAGGCCTTGCTCGACCTGGCGCAGGCTCGCCACGTCGGGGCTGCGGAGTGCCACGTGATCGGCGACGCCGGTGCCCGGCAAACCAGGCCAGAAACCGTGGGCGTCACGAATGTCGATCACATCCCCGGCCTCGGTCGCGAGACGCGTCACCGCGCCCTCGCGCGCACTTTGACGCAAGCCGAAATGACGGGTGAGGAAAGCCGATGTCTCTTCGGGTATCTCCGAGAGAATGGTGACGCCCCGGATCCGGCGGATCGCATGTTCGGCGGGAATATCCGGCGCCTGCCAGGGGTCGTTCGCCGGCAAGCCGCTGCCCACCAGCTTTACCACGATGCCGTCAGGGTCACGCAGGCGCAGCACGGTTTCGCCGAACTCGGTGACGGGGCCTTCGGCTTTCACATGGAAGCGCAAAGCGCGCTCGAGCCAGAAGCCGAGGCTCATGGGGTCGATCGCCAGCGCTATCTCACCAACCTGGCCATGTCCCGCCCTGCCCTGCGCGCCATCTTCCCAGACGAGGAAAGTGATGAGGGAGCCGGGCGAAGCCGAGCGGTCGCCATAGAACAGATGGAGCTGGGTCGCGTCTTCATAGCCGCCGGTGCGTTTGACGAGCCGTAACCCTAGGAAGCCGACATAAAAATCGACATTGGCCTGCACTTTGCGGGTGAGAAAAGTGACGTGATGGATGCCGGTGGTCATAGAACTAGGGACTCAATTCCATATGAACGATTTCGAGCGGATCGCCGCCCAGACCATGTGAGAAATAGCCACGCTCGATCGTGCGGAAGCCGTGGCGGCGGTAGAAACCCTCGGCATTGACGGTCGATTCCACCTTGATCGGCCCGGTGTGACCTTTGCGGGCATTCGCGATGCCGATGGTGAGCAGTCGGGCGCCCAACCCCGAACCCGCGACGCCGGGCAGGAGAAACAAACGCGTCACTTCGCCCGGCTCAGAGTCGACGAAGCCCATGACCGTGCCCTTGAATTCGGCGACGACGACCTCGCCCTTGGCGATGAGATCTTCATAATATGCCGGTGTGCGCTCGCCCATCCAGCCGGCGATCTGCTCCGGCGTATAATGATGCTTGGCGAGCGCCTCGACGGAGCGCCGTGTGATGTCGAAGAGAGCCTCGCCGTCCCCTGGACGCGCCGGACGCAGACTGACCGGATCCATGTTTCACGCACTCCCTGCAACAGATGTGATCTCCAGCCAGGACAGCGACGGATGTCTGGCCGGCAGGACGGATTGGATGATGGGCGGGACGAGGCGCAATCCATTCTCCTCATTGGCGAACATGACGAGCGCGCTTCGTCGCGCCGGCATTCCCATGGCAAAAGCCCTGCTCCCAGAGTTGGCGCCCCAATGGAAGAAGCTGCCGGCTTGCGGCTCAAGCCCCCAGCCGAGCCCCCAGGCCACACCGTCCTCGAGTTCCGGTTCCTCGCTTTCCAACGCCTCCGTGCGCCTCAGCGGAACATGACTTTCCGGCATCATCCATCGCCGCGCCATCGGTTCCGTCAATAAACTGCCGTCGAGGCTGGCGGCGCGGAAGCGTCCGTAGTCCGGCGCGGTCGTGAGGAGCGAATAGGCGGCATTCGCTTGCTGGGGCATGAACCGGTCCAAGACCGTCTCCGCGTCATGCGCGTCGGCCACGCGGCTTGCGAAATCAAGGCGCCAGACGAAGCTCGATTGCCGCATGCCGAGAGGATCGAAGACGAGCCGCCTGATGAGCGCGTCGAGCGGTTCCTCTGTGAGCCGCTCGAGGGCGTGCTGCAGATAGACGAACCCCTCGCCCGAATAACTGAAGCGGGAACCGGGCGGAAAATAGCTGCGCAACGGATATTCCTCGCGCCGCCAGTTGGGCAGGCCGGTGCGATGCGACAACACGTGGCGCGCGGTGATCAGGGCGGCCCGCGGATCGTCGGGAATGAGCGGAGCGATGATCTGTGCGAGCGGCCTATCGAGATCCAGCACACCGCTGCCGGCCAGCTGGAGCGCGGCATGAGCGACCACCGGCTTGCTGAGCGAGGCCGCCTGGAACACCGTCTCAGCTGTGACGGGATCCGCGCTCGCTCGGCTTGTAATCCCTGAGGCGATTATTTCCTCTCTGCGCTCGCGCAAGATGAACATCGCGAAGCCCGGCACACCTGCCGCTCTCATCAGCGCCGCGATTTCATCCTGCATCTTGACCCCGGAAATCAGATCGGCAGCAGCGCGTCGGGCTTGACGTCGGCCACGGATGTGTAGGTGTGGGTTTCCCTGACACCTGGCAAGGGAAGAATAACGCGCTGCAGGAACTCCTGGAAGACCGACATGTCGGCGATCCGGGCTTTGACCAGATAATCGAAGCCGCCGACCACCATGTGGCATTCGAGGACCTCGGGAGCGTTGGCGACGGCTTCAGCGAATTTGTCGAAGACATGCGGCGTGGTCTGGTCGAGGCGGACCTGGATGAAAACCATGGTCCCGCGACCGATCTTACGCGGATCGAGCACGGCTCTCACCGCGGTGATGAAGCCGTCCCGGAACAGCCGCTTCACCCGCTGGCTTGTGCCGGTCGGCGAGAGGCCGACACGCTGGGCGAGATCGAGCGTCGTGCGGCGTCCGTCTTCCTGCAGCAGGCGCAGGAGATTGCGGTCTATGGTGTCGAGATCGGCCATTGTAAAACCCGCAATAATGTCCGGCATTTTGCGTGATATTCACGCAGGTCTATGCAAAATACTGTATTTCGTCTCACCGTTGGCGGCAATAGCCTGCCATCCATGCAGACGAGTCACGCCGCCCAGCGACCCAATATCCGCCTGGCCTTTCTGGCCGGCTTCACCATGATCGCCATCACCGCCGTGCAGTTCGTCGCCGCCCGATTCAGCCTGCGCGCCGACTTGACGGCCGTCGACATCGCCAGCCTGCGTTTTGCCGGCGCCGGCCTGGCCTTCATCCCCATTGTCTGGTTGACGGGTTCGGCCAAACTGAGGGCGCTCGGCTGGCGCCGCGCTCTGGCCCTCGCCTGTCTCGTCGGACTTCCTTACCCGATCATCATCAATTGGGGCCTGACCTATGCGCCCGCCACCCATGCGGCGGCACTCTGTCCGGCGTCGATCGTGTTCTTTTCCTTCCTCCTGGCGCGCCTCGCCTTCAGCGAGACGATCACCTCGCGGCGCCTGGCCGGCATCGTGCTGATCATTGCCGGCCTCCTCCTGTTCATCCTGCCGTCGATCTCACGGATATCCGGTGTCTTGTTCGGCGATCTGCTTTTCATATTCTCCGGGATCATGTTCGCGGCCTATGCGATTCTGGTGCGCCATTGGAACATCGAATCCGTCACTGCCACGGCGGCGATCTCACTTCTCTCCTGCCTGCCTTTGCCGCTGCTGCATCTCTTCGCGCCGAGCGGGCTGGCCGCGGCATCCGCGACGGAGATCGTCGCTCAGCTCATCATCCAGGGACTGCTCGCCGGCGCCGCGGCGATCTTCCTCTATACTTACGCGGTCGGGCAGCTCGGGCCGCAGATCGCCTCGCTGTTCCTGCCCTGCGTGCCGGTTGCGACGGCCTTCACCGGCATGCTCGTGCTGGGCGAGGTGCCGAGCCTGCTGCAGTTCATCGCCATGCTGATCATGACGGCGGGCATGGTGCTGCCGGTGTTGCTTAAGGGCAAATGACAATCGACAGTGGCACACCTGTGGATGCACCGTTATTGTCGCGTCATGCGACTCATTTTCATCTACGGCCAGCCGGCTTCCGGAAAACTCACTGTTGCGCGCGCGCTCGCCCAGCGCACCGGCCTCGCGATCTTCCATAATCATCTGATCGTCGATGCCGTCGGCGCGGTCTTTCCCTTCGGTTCGCCGGAATTCGTGCGCCTGCGCGAAAGCATGTGGCTCGATGTCATGCGGGCGGCGGCCACCGCCAACCGTTCGCTGATCTTCACCTTCGCGCCCGAGGCGACGGTCGCTGCGGATTTTCCGGACCGTGTGCGCGCCGAGATCGAAGCTCTGGGCGGAGAGGTGATTTTCGTGGCGCTCACCGTGCCCGAGGCCGAGCAGGCGCGCCGGATCGATACGCCGGAACGCGCGCAATTCGGCAAGCTGCGTTCGCTTGATTTGCTGCATCAGCTGAAGGATATCTTTGCCTCCGCGATGGCACATATGCCGGCGCCCGCCATCACCATCGATACTTCGGCGCTGACGCCAGAAGGGGCGGCCGAGAGGATCGCGGCGCACGTTACGACAGGCTGATCAAACCGGTTCCGGCGACTGCCAGCATGGCGCCGATCCAGGCGCTGACCGGTGGTGCCGCACCCGTGCGCCACCAGACCATGGGCAGGATCACGACGGGCGTCATCGAGGAAAGAGTCGAGACGATGCCGACATGGCCATGGGCGAGTGCCGCCATCAGCAGCGACATGCCGAGGCAGGTGCCGAAAAACGCCGCGCCTATTCCGAAGCCGAGATCCCGAGTGGAGAACTGATAAGGCCGGTTGATCGCCGCGATCGGCAGAACGGCAATGACGATGAAGACGAGCGCGGCGAGGCCGGATCGCACCGCCATGGCGGTGAAGGGCTCGACGCCCGCGGCCATGGCCGGGCGCGCCAGCAAGCTGCCCAGCGCCTGCCCCAGGGCGGTCACCACACCGAGGACGATGCCGGCCCAGGGCGTGCCGGCCTGCGGCAGGCGCGCCGTCCCCCGTCCGGGTACCCCGATCGCCAGGACGATGCCGGCCAGGACCAGGACGACGCCAAGGCCTTGCTGCCGTGAGATCGTTTCGTCGAGAAAGACATAGCCCAGCGCCAGCGCGAAGGGCGAAGTCAGCGAGAACAGGAGTGCCGTGTTACGGGGCCCCGCCTTGTAGATGGCGGCGAAATAGGTCGTGCTGGCGATGACAATGCCGAACAGGCTGGACGCCGCCAGCAGCCCGATCTGTTCCTGACCGAGCGTTCGCCAGCCTCCCAGAGCGAGCGAGACGGCACCCGTCATGGCGAGTGCCGCCAGCATCTGCCAGCGCGCCAGGCGGAAGACATCGACGCGGCCTTTCAGTTCGCCGATCAGCATGCCGCTGACCGCGATACACAAGGCCGCTCCGAGCGCAAACAGTTCTGACATCAGCAAAAAGGAACCCGCATGATGGAGGCGCTATAGCAGGCAGTGGGGGGCTGAGAAACCGCTTGAGCATGGAGCGGGACATTCCTAATTTGCGGGCGACCTCCCCTCGCCCAGCAAAGCAGTTTCCGCATGACCAATCCCGCCGATCTCGATCCCCGCCAGCTCGACACGCTCCGCGCCATCATGAAGGCGCTGCGCACACCGGTCACCGGCTGCCCATGGGACCTCGAGCAGGATTTCTCGACCATCGCCCCCTATACGATCGAGGAGGCCTATGAGGTCGCCGATGCCATCACGCGCGGCAACAAGGGTGATCTCTGCGAGGAGCTCGGCGATCTTCTGCTGCAGGTCGTCTATCACGCCCAATTGGCGTCAGAAGAAGAGAGCTTCAGCTTCGACGATGTGGTCGAGGCCATTTGCCGAAAGATGATCCGACGCCATCCGCATGTCTTCGGCGACGAGAAGGCGCGCTCGGCGAAGCTCGCCAAGGGTTTCTGGGAAGAGATGAAGGCGCGCGAGAAGAAACCTGGTGAAAAGGCGGCGGGGCTGCTCGACGGCGTGACGGTGGGGCTCCCCGGCATGACGCGCGCCATGAAGCTGCAGGCCAAGGCGGCCAAGGTCGGCTTCGACTGGCCGTCGGTCGATTTCGTCTATGACAAGATGAATGAGGAGATCGCCGAGCTGAAGCAGGAGACGGCGCCTGACAAGCAGGCGGCCGAATATGGCGACCTGCTCTTCGCCATGGCCAATCTCGGCCGCCATCTCGACATCGATCCGGAAGCCGCCTTGCGTGCCGCGAACGACAAATTCACCCGCCGCTTCCGCCATATCGAAGACGAGCTCGGCAAGCGCGGCTCTTCGCCCAAGCAGTCGACGCTTGCCGAGATGGATGCGTTATGGGACGACGCCAAGCGGCTCGAAAGGGAGAAGGATCACTCGGCCGCGTGATCGAGCAGGTTCGTATTGCGCAAGCGGTATTTGAACCGGTTGGCGGCGATCTCGGCTTTGTCCGTACCCAGACGAACGGTGAGGACGACGCGACCGTCCTCCATGAGCGTACGGCCCAGAACCTCACCCTTGTCGTAGAACCAAGCCTGGCCCTGGCCGTCGGCCGCGTCGAGCACGGCTTCATAGATGGCGAGATCCTTGCCGAGCCTGGCCTCGACCATGGCGCGCAATTCGGTCAATCCCTCACCGGTGAGCGCCGACACGACGATGCAATTCTGCTGGCGCTGCGCCTGGACACGGCGCATGGCGGCGATATCCTCGGGCAGAAGATCGGCCTTGTTCCACACCTCGATGATGTGGTCGCGGCGGGTCTCGGCGATGCCGAGCTCGGTCAGGATGGCGGAGACGTCGGCGGCCTGTGCCTCGCTTTCGGCATGGCTGATATCGCGCACATGCAGGATCACAGCGGCCTCGATCACCTCCTCGAGCGTGGCGCGGAAGGCGGCGATGAGCGGCGTCGGCAGATCGGAAATGAAACCGACCGTGTCGGAGAGCACCGCCTTGCGGCCATGCGGCAGCGAAATCGCGCGCATGGCGGGATCGAGCGTGGCGAACAGCAGGTCCTTGGCGAGGACGCCGGCATTGGTGAGCGCATTGAAGAGGGTCGATTTGCCGGCATTGGTATAGCCGACGAGCGCCACCACCGGATAAGGCACCCGGGCCCGGCCGGAGCGATGGAGCCCACGCGTCTTCACGACGGATTCGAGCTGCTTCTCGAGCCGCGCAATGCGTTCCTGGATCAGGCGCCTGTCGGCTTCGAGCTGGGTTTCGCCAGGACCGCCGAGGAAGCCGAAGCCGCCGCGCTGGCGTTCCAAGTGGGTCCAGGAGCGGACCAGCCGGCTCTTCTGATAGCGCAGATGTGCGAGCTCGACCTGCAAAAGGCCCTCGCGGGTGCGGGCACGCCGGCCGAAGATCTCGAGGATCAGGCCGGTGCGGTCGAGCACCTTGGCGCTCCAGGCCTTTTCCAGGTTGCGCTGCTGGATCGGGCTCAGCGTCCCGTTGACGATGACGAGATCGGATTCGGTCTCTTTGACCAGAAGGGCGATCTCATCGACCTTGCCGGAGCCCATGAGAGTGGCCGGCCGCGGTTCGGCCAAAAGCACGACAAGCTGTCCCGCAATTTCGAGATCGATGGCGAGCGCCAGGCCAACAGCCTCCTCCAGACGCGAGGCCGCATCCCGATCGGTCGCAACCGATACCGCCCTGCCCTTGCGTTCGACATGAACGACAATGGCGCGGGTGGCCTCAGGCCCTTCGATCTGGAAACGTACTTCGTGCCCGGAAGAATGCTTGGCTTTGGTGGACTTCACCCGTCCTTGCCTTCCTCGTCGAACAGGCTGATCGGCCCGCCCGGCATGATCGTGGAGATCGCATGCTTATAGACGAGCTGGGACAGTCCGTCCCGACGTAATAATACGCAGAAATTATCGAACCACGTGATAATACCCTGCAATTTCACCCCATTAACGAGAAATACCGTCACCGGGATCTTCTGCTTGCGGACGTGATTGAGAAAAGTGTCCTGCAGATTTTGTGGTTTTTCCTGTGCCATATGAAATATTGTCCCCTTCTTATTAGGTCACAGCCAAGGGAATCCGAGCCTAGCACGGTTGCAGTTTGCGCAAAACGGCAATTTCATTAACGGGCTCAGCCGGAATCCTCACCTCCCATGTGCGCTGCCGCAACTGAGAGTTCAATGGCCGTAGGTCTATCGTCATTCAGGCAAATGTTTGGCGTCCATTGACTATCCCTTCATTCCTGCACCGGAATCTCAAAAAGGGATACTCAACTATAGTAGTAAATTCCTGAGGTGACGCATTGACGCGTCCGAGGGACAAAAACGACAAAGCTCTGTCGATCTCGCGGGTTGCCATTCGTCGTGTCCATGTGAACGCAAACCAGATGGAGAAGCCCATGCGTAAACTCATCGTTTCAGCCTTTCTCAGCCTGGACGGCATCATGCAGGCACCCGGCGGGCCTGATGAGGATCCGACCGGTGGCTTCAGATTCGGCGGCTGGACGGAACCCTATTGGGACGATCGCATCGCCGCCGTCATCGACGAGACCTTTTCCAAGCCTTTCGACCTCGTCCTCGGGCGCAAGACATATGACATCTTCGCCGCCTACTGGCCCTATATCCCGACCGATCCGAAGGCGCCGGGATATGGCGAGATGCCGGCGGGGATCGCGCGTGTGTTCAACCGCGCCGTCAAGCATGTCGCCACCCGCCAACCGGGGCCGCTCGCCTGGAAAAACAGCATGTCGCTTGGCGGCGACGTCGTCGCTGCGCTACGCAAGCTCAAGGCCGGGGACGGCCCGGATCTCTTGATCCAGGGCAGCAGCAACCTGGTCCAGACCCTGCTCGCGCATGGTCTCATCGACGCGTTCCAGCTGCTGATCTATCCCGTGCTGCTGGGCAAAGGAAAGCGCCTGTTCGGTACCGGAACGCTGCCCGGCGCCTTCGCGGTGGCGAAATCAACGGTATCACCAAGTGGGGTGATCATCGCCACTTATGAGCAAGCGGGCGCCGTGAAGGTCGGCTCCTTCGTCGTCAACGAACCGAGCGCGGCCGAGATCGAGCGGCGGAAGAACCTAACCCGATAATGGCATGGAGTCGCGTTCTGGTTTTGGTCTGGTGTGGCCGATATGCAATAGAGGCCGATATTCTGATACCCCCGTCAGATGCCGGGAGGACGTGACGGTCGGCATCTGTTAGCGTCGTGTTCTGAACGGTTGGGATTCTACTTGGGGCTCGGGATGCGGAAACTCACTTTTATCGCCACGGTCGGAACGGCCCTCTCGGTCGTGGCACCGGCATCGGCGGCTGATTTCGTCGAGCCCACCTATGACTGGAACGGGGTCTATGCCGGCGTGTTTGCCGGTATCGGGCACACCTCCTCCGATTGGGAGGGCGCCGACGACGATGTCGGTGTGGACCCGGTGGATATCGATGAAACCTTGAGCGAAACCACAGCTGTTCTGGGTGGTCTTGTCGGTATCAATTTCCAGCGGGACAAAGTTGTCTTCGGCGCCGAGGCCGATCTCGCCTGGTTCGATTCGCGCGAGCATGAAAATCTCGATGGTGCTGAAGGCCTCGACATCACCTCCGAGATCAATCTCCTGGGATCGCTGCGCGCCAGGCTCGGCTATGCCGAGGACCGGACCTTGTTCTACGTGACAGGCGGTCTCGCTTTCGCCGATACCGAGCATACGTGGGATGACGGCGGCAGCGAAGCCTTCAACATGCCCTCGAAATCCGTCGATCTCAATTTCGGCTGGGTCGTCGGCGCCGGCATCGAGCATGCCTGGACCGACAATTGGCTGGTCCGCCTGGAAGGCTTCTATTACGATCTCGGCTCCAAGGACCGCACGGTCTCGGGCGACGACGAGACCGACGAGTTCGAGGTCAAGCAGGACATCTGGGTCGGCCGGATAGGTATCAGCTACAAACTCAACTGAAGTCTGATGCCGCTTATGCGGCGGTCGAGTTGACCCGGTTGCGGCCGGCGCGCTTGGCGCTGTAGAGCGCCTCATCGGCCCGCTTCATGATATTTTCCATCGTGTCTGACGCGCTTTCGACGGCGGCGACGCCGATCGAGACGGTCACCGTCAGGGGGCCCGCGGGCGAGCCGACATTGAACGGCGTGCCCGACACGCTGCGGCGCATGCGGTCGGCGATCTTGGTGGCGACATCGGTGCTGGTATTGGGCAGCACGATCACGAATTCCTCACCGCCGATGCGGCACACCATGTCGATATTGCGGATCGCCTGCTTGAGGCGCGAGGCGAGCTCCTGCAGGACGCGGTCGCCCACCGCATGGCCATGCTCGTCATTCACCGCCTTGAAGTGGTCGACGTCGAGCGCCAGGATCGACAGCGCCTTGCCGCGATTGATCGCGTGCTCGACGAGCGCGTTGGTCTGGCTCTCCATATAGCGGCGGTTATAGAGCCCGGTCAGCGGATCGGTGACCGCCATCTCCATCGTCGCCTGCACATGTGAGCGCAATTGATCGGTGTAGCGGCATCGCCGGATCTGCGTGTTGGCGCGCGCCAGGAGCTCCTGCTTGTCGATCGGGCGGATCAGATAGTCGTTCACCCCCATGTCGAGGGCGCGCAGGAGGCGCTGATGATCGTCGGGCGCCACCACGATGAGAATGGGCGTCTGGCGGGTGCGCTCCAGCGATTTCAGCTGTGAGCACAGACGCAGGCCGTCGACGCTGTCCATGTCGAGATTGATGATGATCAGCTCGTAGCGGGTCTCGGCCGCGTGCATGACCGCGGTCAGCGGATCGTCGATGATGGTCACCTCGTGATGCGGCACGAGGGCCGAGCGGGTGCGCTCGGCGGTGTTGGCGCGGTTGTCGATGATCAGGACCTTGCCCGGCCTGGAATTGTCGATGCCCTCGCTGCGGCCGAGCATCTTCACCGTCTCGCCATTGGGCGAGCGGGCGCGCAACTCGTCGGTGAGCATCTTGAGCCGGACGAGACTCTTCACCCGGCAAAACAGGGCCAGGTCGTTCACCGGCTTGGTCAGGAAGTCGTCGGCGCCGGCCTCGAGGCCCTTCACGCGGTCTTCCGGCTGGTCGAGGGCGGTGACCATCACCACCGGTATATGATGGGTCTGTGCGTCGCTCTTGATCTGCCGGCATACTTCGATGCCATCGATGCCGGGCATCATCACATCGAGCAGCACGATATCGGGTTTCGTACGCTGTACGGAATCGAGTGCGTCGGCGCCGTTCATGGCGGTCACGACGTCGAAATACTCAGCGGAAAGCTTGGCTTCCAGCAGGCGCACATTGGCAAGAATGTCGTCGACAACCAGAACCCTGGCGGTCATTGCGGTCCCTTGAGGAAGCTGTCCACCGTTTTGAGGAAGCTCATAACGGAAATGGGTTTGGAGATATAGGCCTCGCAGCCCCCTTCCCGGATCTTTTCCTCGTCGCCCTTCATGGCGAAGGCGGTGACGGCGATGACCGGTATCCGGCGCAGCTCGTCGTCCTCCTTGAGCCATTTGGTGACTTCGATGCCGGAAACCTCGGGCAGCTGAATATCCATGATGATGAGGTCGGGCATATGCTGGCGCGCGATCTCCAGCGCCGAAAGCCCGTCGCGTGTCTGCAGCACGCGATAGCCATGCGCCTCGAGGAGGTCATTGAAGAGCTTCATATTGAGCTCATTGTCCTCGACGATCAAAACGGTCTTGGCCTGCGCCGGATTTGTTGCGAGCATCTGCTCGGTTCCTACTCGTTTTCCCGGTATCTCTAGCACGGCTCGCGCCTCATCGGACTTGGCATGGCTAGCCGGAATGTTCCAGCCTCCCCCGATGTCCCTGTTTCGTTTTGAGAATTATTGCCGTTTCTTCTATAGGGAATTCTCACCGAACACGGTAACTAACAACTTAACCACTATGACACTCTATATCATGGTAAATCATTGATTAATTTCGGATATATAATGCCGTGAAGACACCTCGGATAAATCGCGCGGAGGCCGAGGTCATCGCTCTGAAGGCATTGGGCTTTCTGGCGAGCGACCCCGAAAGGCTCTGCCGTTTCCTGAGCCTCTCCGGCGTCGACCTCGCCGATATCGCGACGGTCGCCGAGAATCCGGATTTCCTCGCCGGGCTTCTGAATCACCTGCTGCAGGACGAATCGCTGCTGCTGACCTTCACCGCCGAGCAGGAATTGGACCCGCGCGTGCCGGCGCTGGCGGCCGAGGCGCTGACCCGCGCGAACAGTCTGTGATCAGGCCGCCTCGGCGGTCTGAATTTCGAGCGCGCCATGGGTATCGAGGGCCGCCTTGAGTCGCGGCCGCGCCCTGACATAGGCCGCCACCCGCGCGATATGCGGGAAACGTTCGAGCACCGCCTGCTCCGAAGGATGTCCCCAGATCGTCAGCATGAACAGATAGATGTCGGCGGCGGAGTAGCGCTCTCCGACGACGAAAGGGCCGTCCTCGGCCAGCCGTGCTTCCATCATCGCGAACAGCTCGAGGCTTTTCTGCAGCGACTTGCGGCGGATGGCGGCGTTCTGTTCCTCGCTGTCGGCCAATCTCCGGGCGTCGAAAGCGAGATCGATGGCCGGATAGATATTGTTGGCCATGAAGACGAGGCTCGACAGATAGACGGCATGATCGTCGCTACCGGTCGGCGGCGCCAGGCCAGCTTCCGGATGCGCATCGGTGAGAAAGGCGACGATGGCGGCAGACTCCGTGATGGCGCGGCCATCGGGCAGCCCCAAGGCGGGCACCATGTTCAAGGGGCTGATCTCGCGGAATTCCGGGGCCCGCACCTGCTCCATGGTCAGCCAGATATTCTGGTAGGGAACGCCGAGCTCTTCGAGGACGAGATGGGCCGAGAGCGAGCCGCATCTTTTCACATTGTAGAGTTTATACATGAGCCCCTCGCTTCTGTGTCGCAGGCCGTCCCGACGGCAGTGAACCCTATTTAAGACGGCTGCGCAACGTGATGATGACGGCTAGAATAGAGGCATGGGACAGGATGTGGGCGCTTCGGGCTTTTGCCGCGATTGTTTCGCGCCGGCGGGCGAGAATGATCGCCGCTGCGCCTCTTGCCGCTCGCCTCGCCTCATCCGCCATCCGGAACTGCATCAGCTCACCACCGCGCATCTCGACTGCGACGCCTTCTATGCCGCGATCGAGAAACGCGACGATCCAAGTTTACGCGACAAGCCGGTGATCGTCGGTGGGCAGCATCGCGGCGTCGTGTCCACCGCCTGCTATATTGCGCGTATCCGCGGCGTGCGCTCGGCAATGCCGATGTTCACCGCCCGCAAGCTCTGCCCGGAAGCCGTGGTGATCAGCCCCAATATGGCGAAATATGCCGCGGTCGGGCGCGAGGTGCGCGCGCTCATGCTCGATCTCACGCCCCTCGTCCAGCCGCTCTCGATCGATGAAGCCTTTCTCGATCTCAAAGGCACCGAGCGCCTGCATGGCCGCAGCGCCGCCCTGTCGCTTGGCTATCTGGCGCAACGCATCGAGAAGGAAATCGGCATCACGGTGTCGGTCGGCCTGTCGCATAACAAGTTCCTGGCCAAGATGGCCTCCGATCTCGACAAGCCGCGCGGCCTTTCGGTCATCGGCAAGGCCGAGACGCTGTCCTTCCTGGCGGCGCGGCCGGTCGGCGCCATCTGGGGCGTCGGCAAGGCGATGCAGGCCGAACTCGCGAAAGACGGCATCACCATGATCGCGCAGCTCCAGACCCGCGACAGAAACGATCTGATGCGGCGCTACGGCACGCTGGGCGTACGGCTCTATCACCTGTCGCGCGGCGAGGATGCGCGAAGTGTCTCGACCGAGGACGAGACCAAAAGCATCAGCGCCGAAACCACCTTCGATGAGGATATCAGCGACTACAAGGCGCTCGAGCGCATCCTCTGGCAGATGAGCGACAAGGTCTCGCGGCGCGCCAAGCAGGACCGCCTCGCCGGCCATACCGTCACCCTCAAGCTCAAGACGGCGGACTTCAAGATCAGGACCCGCAATGCGTCCTTCCAGGATGCGACGGTTTTGGCCGACCGCATCTTCACCGCCGCCCAGCCGCTCCTCAGACGCGAAGCGACGGGGACCGCCTTCAGGCTCCTGGGCGTCGGCATATCGCATCTGGTCGAGATCGATCCGGCGCAGATCGAAGCGACGCTCGACGAACGCGCCGCCACCCGCGCCAAGGCCGAATATGCGATCGACCGCCTCCGTCAGAAATTCGGCAAGGACGCCATCGACCGCGGTCTGGTCTTCGAGGAGGAAGCGAGCCAAACACATATGGCGTCCGCTCGGCGTAAGCCCGGCCCAGGCGAAAGCCGGGACTCATAAAGCCTCACCACACGAGCAACGCTGCTCACATGACAGTTGGAAGGGTCACTCGCATTTTTGCTGATTGAGCAATTCGAGCTTGGTCAGCGTGCCGGAAATGACATAGCCGCCATAGTCGATGGACAACGGACCGGCGACGCCATTTTCGTAGATCGGGAAGTTGACCTGATAGCTCGGCAGCTCTTCGCTGACCTTGGTGTCCTTGTCATATTCGTAAAAGGTGATCGACAGCGGCCAGGACGGCATGTCCTTCAGCGCCTTGTCGATAGTGGGATCGCTGCCCGGATCCTTGCGCTTGCCGATGAAGGAGATCACCTTGAACACCTTCGATCCGGAAGCGCCGTCATAGAGTATGCTGACATCGCGCGTCTCGCCGCGCTCGGCCGCATCCATCAGGCGCTTCTGATGCGCCATCGGGAACAGGACGCCGGCGGGGAGATCGAATTGCTCGGGCTTGGGCTCGCTGATCTCGCCGCGCCCGGGCTTGGCCGCGTCGCTGTCCATATCGGCCTTGAGGCGGGTCTCGGTCTCGAGCCGGTTGTTCACGAACTGCTTATCGTTGAGCTGCAGGGAGAGACCGTCGCCTGATTCCCAGGACGCGACCTGGTTGTCGAGAAGCTGGGTCTCGCCCTCATTGGGCCTGAGCTCCATGACCCGCCGGAAGCTGGTCGACCAGCCGTCGCAGGCGGAACCGGTGATCTCCATGACCATGCGTCCGTCGGCGCCTGAAATATTGGAGCCTTCCGAGGACCGCTCCAGCTTCAAATCGTAAACGGCGCGATGCGCCCTGATATTCACCCCGGCCCAGGCATTGCTGCCTAATGCCGCAAGGGCAGCGACACTCAAGAGAAGGCTTGCGCCGCGTTTGATCTGATGTTTTCTAGTCCCGGTCATTCGATCCTCTTCAACCCCGCCCTCTTAAGCCAAACGGTAGAACTCAACAATGGCCCCCGCTTTGCCGCGCCTCCTGGTCACCAGACGTCTTCCCCAGGAGGTCGAAACCCGACTCGGAAAGGCCTTCGCGGCCCAATTGAACGCCGACGACCAACCGATGAGCGAGGCGGAAATTCTTGCCGGCGCGGAAGGCAAGGACGCCCTCCTGATCACGCCGATGGATAAGTCCTTCGCCACCGGCATTATCGCCAAATTGCCCTCGTCGATCAAAATTGTAGCGACCTTTTCGGTGGGCTACGAGCATGTCGATATTGCGGCGGCGAAAGCCAGGAACATTGCCATCACCAACACGCCCGACGTGCTCACCGACGCCACCGCCGACATCGCGCTCTTGCTGATTCTGGGGGCCGCGCGCGGCGCCTATTGGGGCGAGCGCATGGTGCGCGAGGACCGCTGGACCTCGTGGTCGCCGACGGCCCCCTTGGGCTTCGATGTCACCGGCCGCCGGCTTGGCATATTGGGCATGGGCCGCATCGGCCAGGCGGTCGCCAAACGCGCCAAGGCCTTCGACATGGAGCTCCACTATCATAATCGGCGCCCGGTCGCCGCCGATCTCACCTACGGCGCGCGCTATCATGAGAAGCTCGACGACATGCTGCCCTTTTGCGATTTCCTGTCGATCAACTGCGCCTCGACGCCCGATACGCGCGGGATCGTCAATGACAAGTTGATCGCTCAACTTCCTGACGGCGCCATCATCGTCAATTCGGCGCGTGGCGACATCATCGACGACGACGCGCTGATCGCGAACCTCACATCCGGCAAGCTCGCCGCCGCGGGGCTCGATGTGTTCCGCAATGAGCCTAAGATCGACCCGCGCTACCGCGGGCTCGACAATGTGTTCCTGCTGCCGCATCTCGGCAGCGCCACCCGCGACACGCGCATTGCGATGGGCATGCGGGCCGCCGATAATCTCGATGCCTTCTTCGCCGGCCGCAAACCGGCCGACCTTCTGACCTGAATCACAACGGAGACTTCAGAATGAGCCAGATCGACAAGAAACTCGCCGAACTCGGGATCACTTTGCCGACGCCGGCGAAACCCGTCGCCAATTATGTCGGCTGGGTGCGCACCGGCAATCTCGTCTATACGGCGGGCCAGGTCACGCTCAAGGACGGCAAGATCGAATATCAGGGCAAGATCGGCAAGGACTTCTCCGTCGAAGACGGCGCCAAGGCGGCCAGGCTCTGCGCCATCAACATCATCGCCCAGCTCAAGGATGCCTGCGGCGGCGATCTCGACCGCGTGAAGCGCATCGTCAAGCTGGTCGGCTTCGTCAACGGCACGCCCGATTTCGCCGATCAGCCCAAGGTGGTCAACGGCGCCTCCGACCTCATGGTCGAAGTCTTCGGCGACAAGGGCAAACATGCCCGCTCGGCGGTCGGCGCGGGCTCGCTCCCGCTCAATGTCGCCGTCGAGGTCGAGGCCATCGCCGAGGTCGAATAACCCATGCCCATGCCGCCCGCCTTGCGCCAACTGGACTGGCTTACCGCCCGGCCGATCGCGCATCGCGGGCTGCATGATGCTGGCGACGGCGTCATCGAAAATACGCAAAGTGCCTTCGCCCGCGCCATCGCCCATAACTATGCGATCGAATGCGACCTGCAGGTGACGGCCGACGGTGAGGCCGTCGTCTTTCATGACGAAACGCTCGACCGGTTGATCCAGGGAAAGGGCCGCGTAGCCGATCACTCAGCGGCGGCGCTCAAGACGCTCGCCTTCAAAGCCGGCGCCGACCGGATCCAGACCTTGTCCGAGCTGCTCGATCAGGTACGCGGCCAGGTGCCCCTGGTGATCGAGCTCAAGAGTCAATGGAACGGCGATGAGACGCTCGCCCGTCGCGCCGTCGCCGCCGTCGCCTCATATGACGGGCCCTTCTGTCTCATGTCTTTCGATCCGGGAATCGTCGCGGCGGTGCGCCGGCTCAAGCCCGACATCATCCGCGGCGTCGTCGCCGACAGCTTCACCCATGAGGAGTACGATATTCTGCCGGAAGCCGAGCGCGCGCGCCTGCGCGAGCTTGCGCATCTGGGACAGACCCGGCCCGACTTCATCTCTTATTACTGGCGGGAGCTGCCATTCCCGCCGGTCACCCGGTTCCGCGAGGCGGGCCACAAGGTGATCTGCTGGACGATCCGGAGCGCCGCCGACGGCGTTGCGGCGCTGCGCGTCAGCGACCAGATCACCTTCGAGGGCTTTCAGGCCTGAGACGGGCATGAAGATCGAAGCCGTTTCCAGCATCGATAGCATCCCGGCAACGGCCTGGGACAGTTGCGCCAATCCTTCAGGAAGTCCATTCAACCCTTTCATATCGCATGCTTTTTTGTCCGCGCTAGAGAGGTCAGGTTCAGCCGTGCGCAAAACCGGATGGCTTGGCCGACACGTCGTGGTGAAGGACGATGCGGGATCAATCGTCGGGGTGGCGCCGGCCTATCTCAAGACGCACAGCTATGGCGAATATGTCTTCGACCATGCCTGGGCCGATGCCTTTGAGCGTGCCGGCGGGAACTATTACCCCAAGCTGCAGGTCGCGGTGCCGTTCACGCCGGCGACCGGACCACGCCTCCTGGCGCCGACGCCCGAGATCAAGGCCACGCTCCTGGCCGGCCTCCGCCAGCTCGCCGCGCAGACCGAGGCGAGTTCGGTCCATATCACCTTCCTCCCCGAGGATGACTGGCGGCAGTTCGGCGACGCGCCCTGGCTCAGGCGCACCGACACTCAGTTCCACTGGTTCAATAAGGCCTATGGCAGTTTCGACGACTTCCTGGCCGATCTCTCCTCGCGCAAGCGCAAGAACATCCGCAAGGAGCGCGAGGCGGTTCACGCCGCCGGGATCTCGCTCGAATGGGTCACCGGGCGCGACATCACAGAGACCCATTGGGACCACTTCTTCGAGTTCTACATGGATACGGGCTCGCGCAAATGGGGCAGCCCGTACCTCACCCGGCGCTTCTTCAGCCTGATCGGTGAAAACATGGCCGATCATGTCCTGCTCGTCTTTGCCAGGCGCGCCGGTCGGATCATTGCCGGCGCCCTCAATTTCATCGGCTCGGACGCGCTCTATGGCCGCAATTGGGGGGCGATCGAGCAGCACGCCAATCTGCATTTCGAGGCCTGCTATTATCAGGCGATCGACTTCGCCATCGCCCGCAAACTCGACCGGGTGGAGGCCGGCGCCCAGGGGCCGCATAAGCTGGCGCGCGGCTATCTGCCCAAGACCACCCACAGCCTGCATTACCTCGCCCATCCGGGCCTCGCGCGGGCGGTGGCGGATTATCTCGAGCATGAGCGCCAGGCAGTGGCCGAGGACCAGAGCGCCCTTGCCGAGCACGTGCCATTCAGGAATGCTGTCGAACACGACTTTTGATGGAGTACCGCAATGCCCACCTATGACCCCAACAACATCCTCGCCAAGATCCTGCGCGGCGAGATTCCGTCCATCAAGGTCTATGAGGATCAGGATACGCTCGCCATCATGGATATCATGCCGCAGGCCGAGGGGCATGTGCTGGTCATTCCGCGCGCACCCTCGCGCAATCTGCTCGACGCCGATCCCGCCACCTTCAAGCCGCTCTATGAAACAGTGCAGGTCATTGCGCGCGCCGTGAAGGACGCTTTCGGCTCCGAAGGCGTGCTGGTCCAGCAGTTCAACGAACCGGCGGCCGGCCAGACGATTTTTCACCTCCACGTCCATGTAATCCCGCGCAAGGCCGGCGAGACTCTCAGGGCTCATACCGGCAAGATGGCCGACATGGCGCTGCTCGCGCGCCAGGCCGATATGATCAAGCAGGCGCTGAACTCGCCGCAGACCTGACCGCGCGCACCCGGACCATGGCTCGCCAGATCACGCGGCGCGACTTTCTCGATGGCATGCTGATCGCCACCGGCGCGGCATTGGCGGGTGCCGGTCCGGCGGTTGCGGCAGCCCCCTACCCGCCGGCACGGCCGGGTTTGAGCGGACAGACGGAGTCATCCTTCCGCGTCCTGCATGCGCTGCGCGACGGGACTTTCTGGGACAAGGCCGGCACGCCGGAAGCGACCGGTGAGGCCTATGACCTCGTCGTGGTGGGCGCCGGCATCAGCGGGCTTGCGGCCGCTTTTCTCTATCGCCAGCAAGCAGGGCCGAAGGCGCGGGTGCTCCTCCTCGAAACCAGCGATGATTTCGGCGGCCATGCCCGGCGCAACGAGTTCACCGCCCAGAACGGCGCCAAGGTCATCGGTTATGCCGGCTCGCAATCGCTGCAGACGCCCAGCTACTTCTCGCCGGCCGTTCACAAACTACTGCGCGACGTCGCGGTCGATCTGGACAAGTTTGAAACCTACTACGATCAGGACTGGGCCCGCCGGCACAAGCTTGGGCCGGCGGCCTTCTTCAGCCGCGAGCAGTTCGGCGCCGACCGGCTGGTGAAGATCACGGAAAGAGCCGCCGACTGGGTGCCGCTGACGCCGCTCAACGAGAAGGCCCGACGCGATCTCATCGAGTTGATCGATCGCCCGCGCGATTATCTTGCCGGCAAGTCGCGGCCCGAGAAATTCGAGATCCTGGCGCGCACCACCTATGCCCGTTTCCTCACCGAGATCTGTGCTTACGATCCGCAGCTCGTCACCTATTTCCAGGACTCGACCGAAGGCATTCTCGGTGTCGGCGCCGATGCCATCGCGGCGCTCGATGCCTGGGGCGATGGCGAGCCGGGCTTCGAGGGCATGGATCTGGGGGATGCACCGCACAAAATGATGAGCGCCAGCGCCCGGCGCGCCTTCACCGATATCGATCCCTATATCTTCCATTTTCCCGACGGCAATGCCGGTATCGCCCGCGCCTTGCTGCGCGCGATGCTCCCCGGTGTGCTTCCGGGGCGCGGCATGGAGAGCCTTGTCGTCGCACAAGCCCGATACGACAAGCTCGACATAGCCGGCAACAATGTGCGCCTCAGGCTCGCTGCGCCGGTGGTGAAAGTGGCGCATGTGGGCGCGGAAGCAGCGACCGTAACCTATGTCGACAACGGCAAGCTCAGGACCATCGCGGCGGGACATGTGGTGCTCGCCTGCTGGCATCGCGTCATTCCCTATCTCTGCCCGGAGCTCGCGCCGGCGCAGGTCGACGCCCTCAATGATCAGCAGAAGGTGCCGCTGGTGGTGGCGAATGTGCTGATCCGGAACTGGCGCTCGCTTGCCCGGCTCGGCATTCGCGGCTTCAAGTCGCCGGGCACTTTCTGGCATGGCGCGACCATGGATTTCCCGGTCAGCATGGGGCGCTATCGCTTCGCGCGCACGCCGGCCGATCCGGTGCTGCTGTCGCTCTTCAAGGTGCCGCTCGGCGGCAAGGGCGAAGATCCCCGCGCCCAGAGCCTCGCCGGCCGGCGTCTCCTGAGCCAGCTTACCTTTGCGGAGATGGAGCGTGAGATCCGCGATCTCCTCGGCCGCGCCCTTTCAGGCGGTGGCTTCGATCCGGCGCGCGACATCGAGGCGATCAGCGTCAACCGCTGGGCGCATGGTTATGCGCGCGAATATAAACGGCCCTGGGATACTTTCTGGCCCGACGGTCCGCTCCCCATCGAGACGGCGCGCAAAGGCTGGGGACGCATCGCCATCGCCAATGCCGACTCCGGCGCCTACCCCTATGCCCATTGCGCCATCGACCAGGCGGCGCGCGCGGTGCGTGACCTCCTCGGCCATTCGCCGAAACTTCCCGCTTTCACCAATTTCCCCGGGCCGCCGCGCGACCGCATCGGGCTCGATTAGTTTCACAATCTCGGCATGAGGACGATTTCACCCGGCGCCAGATCGTTGCGCGTCGCATAACGCACCACCGGGTCGATGTCGGGTAAATCCAACGGCAAGGCGCCGCAGCGTTTGAGCTCGCGTTTGATGTCGATGCTGGGCCCCAGAAATTGCAGGATCATGCGGGCGGCGAGGATCTCGCGCCGGCTCTGCGGATCGATGCCGAGGCTCAGGCCGTTCAAGAAGCTGACGCCGCTGAAGTCGCTCGCATAATGCATGCCGAACCATAGAGACCGGTGCGCCAGGATCTCGTCCACCGCGACATAGACGCGGCCCTCGCTGACGACGGCGAAACCCACATATTTGAGAACGCGCGGCAGGCCCGGCACATTGGGCGAAAAACGCTCGATGCCCTTGATCGACAGGCAGCGCGCCTCGGGCGTCATGCGCAACAGGCTGCGGGTGATGGTGGGCGAGCGCGGCTCGTCCTGCATATGCAGGAAATAGTAGCCCGCGAGCTTCGCCGCCGCGTCGGGATCGTGCCGGCCGGCGAGCGTGGTGAAGAACTGCGTCACCGGATCGTCGGCGGTTTTTCCGAGCCGCGGCGGCCTCAGCCGGATCAGCGCGCGGAACGTGTCCTCATCGCGCAGGATCTCGTGCTCCTCGACACCAAAGAAATCGCAGATGCGGCGCAGTGAAGCGAGCGACGGGCGCGCGGCGCCGGAAAGATATTTGGTGAATTGCTGACGGTTGAAGCCGGCTTTGCGGCAGATATCGGCGACCGAGCGCCCATAGCTGGAAAGCAGTCTGAGATTGGCGGCGAGCTGGTCTGATGACATGATGTGACGCTATTTGACGCCGTCTCTATACCAAGCAGCGTCGAAGACGGAAATGCTTTCCCGATTGTCGAAGCGGAAAACCTCCTGCAATCCTGGTGCACAGAAGATTTCAAGCGGAGGAACCCCACTATGGCAAAACTCTCATCGCGCGACAAAACCCTTGGCATGGACCGCGCCATCTCGCGGCGCGATTTCCTGAACGGCGTCGCTTTGACCACCGGCGCCCTGTCGGCCGGCGCCTTGGGAGGCTTCCCAGGCACACCCGCCCGCGCCGAAGCGGCCCCTTATCCGCCAGGCCTCACCGGGCTTCGCGGTCACAACCCCAATTCCTTCTCCGTCATGCATGCGGTGCGCGACGGCACGTTCTGGGACAAGGCAGGCGCTCCGGAAGCGTCGGGCGAAACCTATGACCTCGTAGTGGTCGGCGGCGGCATCAGCGGGCTCGCCGCAGCCTATCTCTACCGCCAGCAATCGGGCGGCAAGGCCAAGGTCCTCATTCTCGAGAACCATGATGATTTCGGTGGCCATGCGCGGCGCAACGAATTCACCGCCAGCAATGGCCGCAAGATCATCGGCTATGGCGGCTCGCAGTCGCTGCAGACGCCGAGCTTCTTCTCAGCCGCGGTGAAGCAGCTTCTCGCCGACATCGCGGTAGATACCGAGAAGTTCAAGACCTATTACGATCAGGACTGGGGCAAGAAGCGCGGGCTCGGCGCCGGCATCTTCTTCCGCAAGGAATTGTTCGGCGCCGACGCCCTCGTCAAGGAAGAGGAGAAGGCCGCCGACTGGGTGCCGAAGTCGCCGCTCAACGACAAGGCCAAGCGCGATCTGATCGAGCTCATTGACGCGCCGCGCGATTATCTGCCGGGCAAGAGCCGCGAGGAGAAGCTCAAGGCGCTGACCGAAATCACCTATGCCAAGTTCCTCACCGATATCTGCGGCTATGATCCGCAGCTCGTCACCTATTTCCAGAACTCGACCGAAGGCTATTTCGGCATGGGCATCGACGGCACCACGGCGGCCGATGCCTGGGGCAACTGGAATCCGGGCTTCGGTGGTATGGATCTGGGTGATGCGCCGCATCGCGCCATGAGCCCGAGCGGCCGGCTCTCCCTCACCGATCCCGACCCCTATATTTTCCATTTCCCGGACGGTAATGCCGGCGTCGCCCGCTCGCTGGTCCGCGCGTTGATCCCCGACGCGCTGCCCGGCCAGGGCATGGAAAGCCTGGCACTGGCGGCGGTCGATTACGGCAAGCTCGATCAGGATGGTGCGCCGGTGCGCCTGCGCCTCAACTCTTCCGTTGTGAAGGTCGCCCATGACGGCAGCCCCGACAGCGCCAAGTCGGTGACCGTCACCTATTCCGCCGACGGCAAGCTCAAGACCGTTGCCGCCGGCCATGTGGTGCTCGCCTGCTGGCACCGTGTCATTCCCTATCTCACCACCGAGCTCGGCAAAGAGCAGGTCGAGGCGCTCAACGACCAGCAGAAAGTGCCGCTGATCTACACCAATGTGCTGATCCGCAACTGGGAGGCTTTCGCCAAGCTCGGCATCCGCCGCTTCGAGGCGCCCTCCTCCTTCTGGCACGGCGCCTCGATCGACTTCCCGGTCAGCATGGGCGACTACAAATTCGCCGACACGCCAAGCGATCCGGTGCTGCTGCATCTCTCCAAGGTGCCGCTCACCGGCGAGGCCGGCGTCTCGACCCGCGACCAGTGCCTCGCCGGGCGGCGCTATCTGACCCAGCTGACCTTCGAGGAAATGGAGCGTGAGATTCGCGACATGCTGGGCCGCGCTTTGGCCGATGGCGGCTTCGACCCGGCGCGCGATATCGAGGCGATCACCGCCAACCGCTGGTCGCATGGTTATGCCTACGAATATATGCGCCCCTGGGATCAGTATTGGCCCGACGGCGCCTTGCCGATCGAAACCGCGCGCAAATCCTGGGGCCGGATCGCCATCGCCAATGCCGATGCCGGCGCCTATGCCTATGCACATTCGGCGATCGACCAGGCGTCACGGGCGGTGCGCGATCTTCTCGGTCACTCCGACAATCTGCCGGCCTATGCCGACTTCCCCGGGCCGCCGCGCGATAAGATCGGGCTGTGAAGTAAACCACCGTCGCCCGCTCGTCATGGCCAGGCCTCGACCCGGCCAGCCAGTCCAACATCCGGGTAGCTGTCACATTGAGAGGCTGGATGGCCGCCTCAAGGGCGGCCATGACGGATGGGAGGAAAGGATTTGCGACTGAAATAGTTTTTGACGTAAAATCAAAGGTTTAATGGTTGTGCCTCAACTATTGATATAAGCTACGCTGCACGCCCCTACAAAGCAAAAGGCCCGCTCCAATATCCCTGGAGCGGGCCCTTAACCGTCAGACGGTTAATTCAGCTTCTCTTTCTTCTTCGGCGTCTTGCGCGGTTTTGCGGCCGACACCTTGGGCAGCGCTTTGCGGTCAGGCGGCTTGGGCAGCGCCTTTTCCTCGTCGCGGCCGAGATAGTCGAAATGCAGCTTGCCTTCGCCGTCCTCGCCCTTCTCGAACAGGATGCGCACGGTGCCGCCCTTGGTGAGCTTGCCGAACAGAACCTCTTCGGCGAGCGGCTTCTTCACATATTCCTGGATGACGCGGGCCAAGGGCCGCGCCCCCATCTGCTGGTCGTAGCCCTTCTCGGCCAGCCAGTTGCCGGCTTCCTCGGAAAGCTCGATATTGATCTGGCGCTCGGACAGCTGCGCCTCGAGCTGGAGGATGAACTTCTCGACGACCTTGCGCACCACTTCCGGCGGCAGATGATCGAAGGGAATGATCGCGTCCAGACGGTTGCGGAATTCCGGCGAGAACATACGGCTGATCGCTTCCTGGTCGTCGCCTTCACGCACGCTGCGGGTAAAGCCGAAGGCCGCCCTGGCGAGATCCTGGGCGCCGGCATTGGTGGTCATGATCAGCACGGTGTTGCGGAACTCGACTGTCTTGCCGTTGTGATCGGTCAGCTTGCCGTGGTCCATCACCTGCAGCAGGATGTTGAAGAGATCCGGATGCGCCTTCTCGATCTCGTCGAGGAGGAGCACGCAATAGGGATTCTGGTCGACACCATCGGTGAGGAGACCGCCCTGGTCGAAGCCGACATAACCCGGAGGCGCGCCGATCAGGCGCGACACCGAATGACGCTCCATATATTCCGACATGTCGAAGCGCAGGAGTTTTACGCCCAGCACTTCGGCCAGCCGCTTGGCGACTTCCGTCTTGCCGACACCGGTCGGACCTGAGAACAGATAGCTGCCGATCGGCTTTTCGGGCTCGCGCAGGCCGGCGCGGGCGAGCTTGATGGCGCTGGCGAGCGCGCCGATCGCCTTGTCCTGGCCGAAAACCATGCGCTTCAGCTCCTTGTCGAGCTCCTGCAGCACGGTCGCATCGTCCTTCGACACGGTTTTCTGCGGAATGCGCGCCATGGTGGCGACGGTTTCCTCGATCTCGGGAACCCCGATCACGGCCTTGCGCTTGTTCTCGGGCAGCAGCATCAGCGCCGCACCGGTCTCGTCGATCACGTCGATCGCCTTGTCGGGCAGCTTGCGGTCGCTCATGTAACGGGCTGACAATTGCACCGCCGTCTCGATGGCGTCATCGGTATAGCGGACCTTGTGGAACTCCTCGAAATAGGGTTTGAGGCCCTTCAGGATCTTGATCGCATCCTCGACCGTCGGCTCGTTGACGTCGATCTTCTGGAAGCGCCGCACCAGAGCACGGTCCTTCTCGAAATGCTGGCGGTATTCCTTGTAGGTGGTCGAGCCGATGCAGCGCAGGTTGCCGCCGGCGAGCGCCGGCTTCAGCAGGTTCGACGCATCCATTGCGCCGCCTGACGTCGCACCAGCGCCGATCACCGTGTGGATCTCGTCGATGAACATGATGGCGCCCGGCTGGCGCTCGATCTCCTTGATCACCGCCTTGAGCCGTTCCTCGAAATCACCGCGATAACGGGTGCCGGCGAGAAGTGCGCCCATGTCGAGCTGATAGATGGTGCAGTCTTTCAGCACCTCGGGAACTTCGCCATTGATGATGCGGCGCGCCAGGCCTTCGGCGATGGCGGTCTTGCCGACGCCCGGATCGCCGACGAAAAGCGGGTTGTTCTTCTGGCGCCGGCACAGGATCTGGATGGTCCGGTTGACCTCCTGCTCGCGCCCGATCAGCGGATCGATATGGCCTTCGGCCGCCTTCTTGTTGAGATCGACGCAATAGGCTTCGAGCGCGTCGGCCTCGTTCTTCTTCTTGGGGTCGCCGGTCTCGCCTTCGCTGTTCTGCTGGTCCTGCTCGACGCCGCGGGCGGGCCGCGAGTCGGCCAGGCCGGCGCGCTTGGCGATGCCATGCGAGATGTAGTTGACCGCGTCATAGCGGGTCATGTCCTGCTCCTGCAGGAAATAAGCGGCATGGCTCTCGCGCTCGGCGAAGATGGCGACGAGCACATTGGCGCCGGTCACCTCGTCGCGGCCCGAGGACTGGACGTGGATGACGGCGCGCTGGATGACGCGCTGGAAGCCGGCCGTCGGCTTCGATTCCTTCACATTGTCGACGATGAGATTGGCGAGCTCATTGTCGATATAGCTTTCGAGATTGCGGCGCAAAATACTGATATCGACGCTGCAGGCGCGCATGACGGCGGCGGCGTCCTTGTCGTCGGTCAAAGCGAGAAGCAGATGCTCCAGCGTCGCATATTCGTGGCTGCGCTCATTGGCGATAGCGAGCGCTCGGTGGAGAGCCTTCTCTAGACTGCGGGAGAATGTGGGCACCCTCTGAAGCTCCTATTCCTTTTCCATCGTGCATTGTAGCGGATGTTGGTGCTTGCGCGCAAAGTCCATGACTTGCGTCACCTTGGTTTCCGCTATCTCGAACGTGTAGACCCCACAGATGCCGACACCTTTCTGGTGCACATGCAGCATGATCCGGGTCGCCTCGTCCCTGCCCTTATTGAAGAATCGTTCCAGCACGACGATGACGAACTCCATGGGCGTGTAGTCGTCATTCAGCAAAAGCACCTTGTACAGCGACGGCTTCTTGGTCTTGGGCGCCGTCCGGGTAATGACACCCGTCTGTCCATTGTCGTGTTTCGAGTCTCGCTGGCTCATGTGTCTGATTATATATGCGCTCGAGGGAGAAATGGGAGAGGTTAAAGGCGGCGATTTTGCGTCACGCCCGCACCGGGGCCACATGGCTCGCCCCAATTAATACCAATCTGGCGATTTTTCAGGCAAAACCGTCACAAATAAAAGAAAACCCGGAGACAAACGTCCCCGGGCTCAAAAAGCCTGAAATTGAAATCAGACTTACTTTGTCACTTTCGGCGTCAGGGCGGCAATCTTCGCCTCGAAGGGCTTGTAGGCTTCCTTCGCGGTCGAGACATAGAGCTCGCCGAACTTGTTCATCTGGCCGAGGAACGCCTCATAGGCTTCCTTGGCATAGCCCTGCTGGACTTCGAGAGCCTTGTCGAAGGACTTGGCCGAAGAGGCCTTCTCGAAAGCCTGGGTGCCGCGCTCGAACGACTTGCGCGAGAAATCGACGGCCTCGGCCGTGATCGTCTGCAGGCCTTTGCTGAAAGCGGTGGCGGAAGCGACATAGGCGTCAACGCTGTCTTTGCCGAGCGCCTGGAAATCTTCGAACGACTTAATCATTGAGGAATTCTCCTGCTGGAATTGGGGGGTATGCAACGCGACTGTTGATGCAAGGCAATATATGCACTGCACCATAACAGTCAAGGATTATTTTGCACTGCACCATTTTTCTGACTGTGCGGAAGTTTCCAATTTACAAAATAGTAAGTGCGTATGAGCGAAATTGCCGGCTGAGTGAGCGGCTGGCGGCTGCGACAGGATTAAAGGACTAGATCAGGCTCTGGTTGAATTAATCGATTTCGGTCGCCGGATGGCATTAGAATGGGTAAAGGAAGCGGGATTCGTTCCGCATCAGGGGATTTCTATGATGGTATGGACGGCGCTTCGCCGCGTGATGGTCAGCTTGGCGTTGCTTCTTCTGATAGGCGTCGTCGCCGTTTCACCTGCTGCCGCCAAGGTGAAATTCTCCGCGCTGGCGGTCGATGCCCGCACCGGCGAGATTCTGTTTTCCAGTGACGCCGACGGCTCGCGCTATCCCGCCTCCCTCACCAAGGTGATGACGCTTTACATCCTGTTCCAGGAGATGAAAGCCGGCCGCCTCACGCTCAACAGCCGCATTACCGTATCGCGCTACGCCGCCGGCCGTCCGCCGACCAAGCTCGGCGTCAAGCCCGGCCAGACGGTGAGCGTCGAGGAAGCGATCAAAGCCCTGATCACACTCTCCGCCAACGACATCGCGGTCGCCATCGGCGAGCATATCGAAGGCAGCGAGACGGCTTTCGCCCAGCGCATGACCAGAACGGCCAAGGCGCTCGGCATGTCGCGCACCCTGTTCCGCAATGCGTCGGGCCTGCCCGATCCGCGTCAGGTCACCACCGCACGCGACATGGCCACGCTGAGCCTCAGGGTGCAGCGCGACTTCCCGCAATATTACCCCTATTTCCGCACCACCTCCTTCAAGTTCGGCAAGCGCACGATCCGCAGCCATAACCGCCTGCTCGGACGCTTCGACGGCACCGATGGCATCAAGACCGGTTATATCCGCGCCGCCGGCTTCAACCTCACCACCTCGGCCAGGCGTGGCGACAAGCGCATCATCGGCGTGGTGATGGGCGGCCAGAGCGGCCGCTCGCGCGACAACTACATGATCGCGATGCTCAACAAGGCGTTCCCCAAATGCGAAGGCGGCACTCAGCTCGCCGCCGCGATCGAAGGCACCAAGCCGCGCCCGAGCGAGGAGATCCAGGTCGCCTCTATCGCCAATCCGCCCGTCGCCGACACGGCCAGCAAGCCCGAGAAGAAAAAGCAGCGCGCCGGACGCAGTGACGACCAGATGCCGGATGCCGAAGGCGATATCGGCGGCCTCGACAATGCCGAGCTCGCGACACAGGCCGAGAATGCCTCCAGCCTGCCCGGCACGACTTTCGCCGCCGTCTCCGCCGACCAGGCCGATCTCGCCCGCGTCTCGGGTGAAGTCGCGAGCCCTGATGTGGTGCCCCAGGCGCCTCAGGCCGCCACCGCGCCGGTCACGGCGTCGATGTCGACCAGCCTCCCCTTCAAGGTGAAGAAGCCCGCCGACACGCAAGGTGGCCAGATCATCGTCGCTTCGGTCGACTCGTCGTGGAACATCCAGCTCGGCGCCTATGGCAGCAAGAAGGAAGCGCAGGACGCGCTTTATGCGGCGCGTAATGTCAGCCCCAAGCTGTTCGCCGCGAAGCAGGCCTTCACCGTCGAGGTGAAGAAGGGCGAGGCGACGATCTTCCGCGCCCGCATGTCGGGCTTCACCGCCAAGAGCGCCAAGACCGCCTGCCGGACCTTGTCGCGCAAGGGTGTCGACTGCTCGACGATCGCGCCGCAGTCTTAGCCCTCGAAGGCCCTCGAAGCGTCCATCAGGATAAAGCGAGAGCGCTGAAGCAGCCCCTTCGAGGCTCGCTTCGCTCGCGCTTCAGGGTGAGGGTGATTTGTGTATCGTGAGTTCGGCGAGCCGCTTCGTCCATCGATCAGCCGTGGCGAGCCCGAAATCCGTCGTCGGCTGGCAGGGCTGGCGGTCATGCACGGTGATGCCGGCGTCAGCGGCGAAGATCCGCTTGCCATAGGTGATGAGATGTTCGAGCGACTGCATGACGAAGGTCGCCGCCGGCAGCATCTCGGCATAGAGCGCGTCCGCCTCGGTTGTCTTGCCGGCCTTCCAATGGTCGAAGATCCGCACCGCTACGGGTGCGATGTCGGGTGCCAGTACGAAGCCTGAGCAGCCGGCGCGCAGGCAGTCGGTCATTTCGAGCCCGCCTCGCCCGCCCAGCACCTTGAGCTTCGCGACGGCGATGTCGATGATCCGCCGGATGCCGAGCGCCGCATCCTCGCCTTTCACCGCTGCCAGGTTGGGGCATTGCGCCGAGAGCCGGACGAGATCCTCGCCGGACAAAGCGCGGCCCAGATATTGCGGCGCGTTCTGCACCGCCACCGGCAGCGTTGTCGCCCGCGCCACGCGGGCAAAGAAATCGAGATAGATGTCTGCGCCATAAGTACCGACCATGGGCGGCTGCAGGATCAGCCAGTCGGCCCCGGCATCGGCGGCGCGCGCCGCGAGCGCCGTCTGTTCGGCGACACTGTTGCCCGCAATCGTCACGGAAAATGGAAGGCGTCCGGCATTGGCGCGCCCCACGGTCGCGATCAGGCCGGCGCGCTCTTCGAAAGTCAGCTTCAGCACTTCCGTCGCAAGCCCGAGCACGGTGATGCCGTGACAACCCCGCGCAATGCAGTAATTGACCTGCGCTGTCATCGCACCGTGGTCGACGGCTTCTTTGCGGTCGAAGAGTGCATAAAGCACCGCATGGACACCGTCGTATAGACTCAAAGCAGAATGTCCTTGGCCTGGTTGATTTTGGCGGCGAGATAATCGGAACCGCCGCGGTCGGGATGGAACTCCTTCATCAGGCGGCGATGGGCGGCGCGGATATCCTCTTCGCTGGCGCCCTCTTTCAGGCCCAGCACCGCCAAGGCTTCGGCGCGGCTCATCGTGGCCGACGGCATTCCGCCATTGCCGCGCGGGCCCGCCTGCCACGTCTCGCGCCAGCCGGCCTTGCTGCGGTCGAGCCAGGCCTCGAACA
Organism: Rhizobiales bacterium Y(2018); assembly: GCA_005502925.1. Lineage (GTDB taxonomy): Bacteria > Pseudomonadota > Alphaproteobacteria > Rhizobiales > Aestuariivirgaceae > Taklimakanibacter. Next base: position 31,156 of record SCPD01000001.1, read on the forward strand.
GCGCCCGGCTCTGGTCGTTGACAGTGGTGCATTGCCGGTGGAAGGCCTTGAGCTCCTCCTCCTTCAGCGCCGACAACAACCTGCCCTTGAGCGGCCCGGCAAGGATCTGGCCGTCCATGCGGCCGGAATCATGATCGAGCTCCATGGCGAGCAGGCTGGTGGCAACGCGCGAGCGCTGGCCCGAGGATTTCTGGCCCCAGGGAAAGCCCCCCGGGAAGAGGCCTGACTGGCCGAGGAGTCCGAGCCCCAGCACGAAGATCGGAATGGCGGCATTGACGTTGCCGCGCATGGTGAGGAAACCCGCCACCCCGATGAGCGCCACGCCGCCCGCTTTGCGCGTCAGCTTGGCAGCCTGGTTCGCCGGCGCCGCCACGAATTGCCGTAGCAGCCAATAGCCGCCAAAGGCGATCGCCAACGCAATCACGAGATTCGACATGTCAGGCCCTTATCACCTGAGCTGTTCCAGGAGAAGCCGGGCGGTGCCGCCCTTCTCGCGGCTGTGATCGGCAAGCGCCTGGCGCCCGCCCGCGGCATAGACGGCGACCGCCGCCAGAAGTTCGCGCAATTGCCGGGCCGAGGAGGCATCGAGGCGGAAATACGCGCCGCGGGTTAATTTGGCGATCTCACGGAAGGCCTGCTCGGTGACACCGTCACGGCCCTCCTGGAACATGAAGATCGGCACGTTCAGGAGCCCGATCTCGCCCGCCGTCTGGCACAGGCTGTCGACATTCTCCTCCATCGCATCGCCGACATAGACGGCGGCGCTGATCTTGCTCTCGCTCGCCGCGCGCCGGATATGGCTGAGGATCTTGCCGATCTGCGTATTGCCGCCCCGGCAGTCGACGCCCGTCATGAGATTGGCCAGCGTCGAGGGCTCGCTCGCCCATTTCGAGGCGCGGCATTCGTTGAAGCCACGAAAATATACGAGCTGGACATCGAGGCCGCCGATCTTCTCGGTCTCGACGAACATCTCGCTCTGGATCTGGAGCGCGCGGTCCCAGCTCGGCTGCCGGCTCATGGTGGCGTCCATGGCGAAGATCAGCCGGCCGCGCCCGCCGGCGCCGCGCTCGGACGGCGGCATGCGCTTCACCTGCTCGAGGAAGGATGAAATATCCTCGGCCTGCGAAATATCAGTCGGTGCCGTGCCGGTTTTCGCCGGCGCGTTGGATTTGCCCGTGGCCATATCCGCCGCCCTCCTCACAAAACGAGGCTACAGATAGGTAAGCCTAGCACGATTCAAAGGATTATTTCGCGCCCCGCCGCCTCGCCGGCGAGAATGGCGCCCTCGAACCAGCCAGCGGCGGCGGGTGCGAAGTCCGAGGTGGCGAAAGCGATCCGCCCCTCCGGGCGCCAGATCTCGGCATTGCAGATCCAGCTTTCCTTGGCCGGCAGCGCCACCCAGGTGCCGCGCGAGAACGGATCGCCGATCCAGTCATGCCAGTCCCAGGCGATGAGCTCCGCCTCGGGAAAGAACCGTGCGAGCGAGCGCTCGATGGAACCCCGATCATCCGGATCGAGGGTGCCGTCCGCCAAGGCAAAGCCGACGATCAGCGTCACGCCGTCCTCTGCCTCGCGCTCGGCGAACAGCCAGCGCAGGCCGCCGGGGCCGCCGCTCGCCAGGATGCCGGGCCGAACACCTTTGACCTTCAGCCACAGCTTGATCGATTGGCCGCCATGGCCGAGCTGGATCGCTCGCCGCTTCGGCGCCGAAAGCTCCGGCGTGAAGCTCACCGATGCGAGTGCATTCAACGGCAGGCAGGAGATCACCGCGCGGGTAATAAAAGTCCGGCCATCCGCACAGGTGACGGTGCCATCCGCGACGGCCGTGACCTCGGCATCGAGATTTAGCGTCGCCCCGGATGAGGCGATCATCCGCTCGGCTAGAATACCGGCGCCCGGCACCAGCGTATGGGCGAGCGCCATCATCATGCTTTCGGGCCGGCCATCGCCATAGGCGCAGCTCGACAGGAACTCGCTCGCCGAGATCACATCGGGATCGCCATTGCCGGAGATCGTCCACCAGGCGAGCACATAGTCGCGATCCTTGGGCGCTGCCTCGATGCGATCGAGATATTGCGTCAGCGACCCCGAAAAGGATTTGCCGGATTTATGAAGCAAGGCATCGGCCTTGATCGTTTCGAGCGCCGGCGACATGGCCACATGCCCGCCGCTATAGACAAGATGCTCCGTGATCGGATGAGTTGGCCTCAGTGTGATGCCGGTGCGCTTGGCATAGTGGCGAATACGATCATGCCAGGGCGCGATCCAGCCGCCGCCGAATTCGAGAAGATCCTGCGAGCCAGAGAAATGCCGGGTGAAGCCGCGTCCACCGGCGCGGCTGCGCGCCTCGAGGACGATTGTCGAAAATCCGCGCTCGGCACAGATCCAAGCCGCCGCGGCGCCCGCCAGTCCCGCTCCCAGGATGACGACGTCGCAGCGGCTTTCCGTCATTCGGCGCCGCCGCTCCCCATGCTCATCAAAGCCGCATTGCCGCCTGAGGCCGTGGTGTCGACCGAGCAGACACGTTCGGTGGCGAAACGGTTGAGATAATGCGGACCGCCGGCCTTGGGTCCAGTGCCCGACAGGCCTTCGCCGCCAAAGGGCTGGGCGCCGACCACGGCGCCGATCTGGTTGCGGTTCACATACATATTGCCGACGCGGGCGCGGGCCCGCACCTCCGCCACCGTCGTTTCGATGCGGGTATGGAGCCCGAGGGTGAGACCAAATCCCGTCTCATTGAGTGCATCGCAGACCTCGCCAAGCCGGTCACCGGCGAAACGCACCACATGCAGAACGGGCCCGAACACCTCACGCTTGAGGATCGAGAGCTTCGGGATCTCATAAGCCGCCGGCGACACGAAAGTGCCGGCTTTGGTGGCGGCGGGCAGCTGCATGTCGAGAATGGTCTTGGCCTCCGTCGCCATGCGCTTCTTGTGATCGTTGAGCATGCTGCGGGCGTCCTCATCGATCACCGGGCCGACATCGGTGGCGAAATCGAGCGGATCGCCGATGGTGAGCTCGGCCATGGCGCCTTCGAGCATCGGGATCATGCGCCCGGCAATGTCTTCCTGGACGAACAGCACGCGCGCCGCCGAGCAGCGCTGGCCGGCGCTGTCGAAGGCGGACGCCAGCACGTCGCGTACCGCCTGCTCAGGAAGTGCGGATGAATCGACGATCATCGCATTCATTCCGCCGGTCTCGGCGATGAGCGGCAATATCGCGCCGTCACGGGCGGCGAGTGACCGGTTGATGATCGAGGCCGTATCGTTCGAGCCGGTGAAGGCGACGCCCGAGAGTGCTGGATGAGCGAGAAGTATCTTGCCGATGCGGGCGCCGTCGCCGGGCAGGAAATGCAGAACGTCCGGCGGCACGCCCGCTTCATGCAGCAGCTTCACCGCCTCATAGGCAATGAGCGGCGTCTGCTCGGCGGGCTTGGCGATGGTCGCATTGCCGGCGGCGAGCGCCGCCGCGACCTGGCCGGTGAAAATCGCCAGCGGGAAGTTCCACGGGCTGATGCAGGCGAAGACGCCGCGGCCGTTGAGGGAGATTTCGTTCAATTCACCCGTCGGCCCGGGCAGGCGCTGCGGCGCCTCGAAATCTTTGCGCGCGCGCTCGGCATAATAACGCAGGAAGTCGACCGCCTCGCGTAAGTCGGCTTGCGCATTGTCGAGCGACTTGCCGGCCTCGCGGATGAGCAGCGCCATGAACCGCGCCGTATGCGCCTCATAAAGGTCGGCCGCCTTTTCGAGGATTTGCGCGCGCGCCGCACCGCCCCGCGCATTCCAGGCGCCATTGGCCTTGGCGGCGTCCGTCATCGCCTGGGCGATCGCCTTCTCGTCGGCCTCGACGACCTCACCCACCTGGACGCGGCGGTCATGCGGCGAGGTGATGGCGCGCACCGGGCCACCCTTCCCCGCTTTGCCGCTCACCAGCGCGGTGGCCTTGACCGGCTTTGCCAGCACCTTGCCGATATCGGCGAGCATCGTGTCGCGGGTGCGGTCATCCCACATGGGATAACCCTTCGAATTGATACGCGGCGCGAAGATGTCGCGCGGCAGTGGAATGCGCGGATGCGGGATCGAGTTGAGGCCCGCCACCTGTTCTACCGGATCGGCGATGATCTCGCCGATCGGCGCCTCGTCATCGGCGAGGCGGTTGACGAAGGAGGTATTGGCGCCGTTTTCGAGGAGCCGGCGCACCAGGTAAGCGAGCAGATCCTCATGGCTGCCGACCGGCGCATAGATGCGGCAGGGCTGGCGCATTTTCGGAATGCGCGCGACTTCCTCATAGAGCGCCTGGCCCATGCCGTGGAGGCGCTGGAATTCATAGGAGCGGTCATCGCCCGCCATCACCGCGATCGCCGCCAGCGAATGAGCATTGTGGGTGGCGAATTGCGGATAGAAGACCTCGCGGCGCGACAGCAGATATTTGGCGCAAGCGAGATAAGAGAGATCGGTCGACACCTTGCGGGTGAACAGCGAATAACCTTCGAGGCCGGCTTCCTGGGCACGCTTCACCTCGGTGTCCCAATAAGCACCCTTGACCAGGCGCACCGGCAGTTTGCGGCCCGTCTGACTGGCCACATCGGCGAGCCATTGCAGCACCGGCTTGGCGCGCTTGCCATAGGCCTGAACCGCGAGGCCCAAACCGTTCCAGCCTTTCAGCGACGGCTCATGGGCGAGCCGGCCGAACAGCTCGAGCGACAGATCGAGCCGGTTCACTTCCTCGGCGTCGACAGTGAGGCCGACATCGAGCGCCTTGGCCTGGCGGGCGAGCTCGACGACACGCGGCAGAAGCTCGGCCATGGTCCGGGCTTCCTGCTTCTCCTCATAGCGCGGATGCAACGCCGACAATTTCACCGAGATCGACGGCTTGCCGAAGATGCCGTCGGCGCCGCCGGAGCCGGCGCGCGATCCGACCACTTTGAGGGCGTTCTCATAGGCCTTCAGATAGCGCCGCGCATCTTCGGCCGTGAAGGCGGCCTCGCCGAGCATGTCGAAGGAGAAACGGTAGTTCTGCGCCTCGAGCGGCTTCGCTATATCGAGCGCTTCATCGATGGTGCGGCCGAGCACGAACTGCTTGCCCATGATGCGCATCGCATGTTTCATCGCATTACGGATGAAAGGCTCGCCCGAGCGCGAGACGAAGCGCTTCAGATAGCTGCCGATATCGGTGGTGGTGCCCTGCCCCAGCTCCACAAAACGGCCGGTGAGCATGAGGCCCCAGGCGGAGGCATTGACGAAGAGCGATTCCGACTGGCCGATATGGCGGTCCCATTGCTTGCCGCCGATCTTATCGGCGATGAGCTTGTCGGCTGTATCGCCATCTGGAATGCGCAAAAGCGCTTCCGCAAGGCACATCAGCACGACGCCCTCTTCGGAAGACAGCGAATATTCCTGCATGAAGGCGTCGATGCCGCCTTGCTGGCGGCGCCCGGCCCTGACCGCGGCCACGAGCTGGCGGGCGAGCTCGGCCACCTGGCGGGATTGCTCGGACGTCAACCGAGCGTCATCGCTCAACGACTTGACGAGGGCGGTTTCGTCCGCAAAGAGAAGCTTGGAGATCGGGGCGCGGCTGGGAAGGACTGGAATAGAGGTCATGATGCCGAATGATGCTGTGCGGGGGCCACTGGTTAGCATCTCTGAGGCAAATCGGAAATGACTCTGAACATCGTCCGTAACATTCTAGATCTGCGCAAGGAGACGGCCGCCTGGCGCGCCGACGGGCTCACTTATGCCGTCGTTCCGACCATGGGCGCGCTGCATCAGGGCCATATCACCCTGGTCAAGGAAGGCCTCAAACATGCCGATCGGGTGCTGACGACGATTTTCGTCAATCCGAAGCAATTCGCCGCCCATGAGGACTTGGGCCGCTATCCGCGCACCGAGGAAGCCGATGTCGCCAAACTCGCGGAAGCGGGGGCGCATCTGGTCTTTGCGCCGGCGCCTGAGGATATCTATCCGCCCGGCTTTGCGACCAGCGTCGTGATGGCAGGACCCGCCAAGGTCGGGCTCGAGGACAAATACCGCCCGCAATTCTTCGACGGCGTCGCCACTGTCGTCGCCAAGCTCTTCACCCAGTCCGGGGCCGATTTCGCCATGTTCGGCGAGAAGGACTATCAGCAGCTGATGGTGGTGACGCGCATGGCCCGCGATCTCGATCTGCCGATCAAGGTCATCGGCGTGCCGACGGTGCGGGAGGAAAGCGGCCTCGCTTTGTCCTCGCGCAACGCTTATCTGAGCAAGGCCGAGCGTCATCAGGCGGCGGGCCTGCATCAGCGGCTGGTCAATGCCGCGCGGAAGATCAAAGCCGGCCAGAAGCCGACGCGGGCCACGGCGGCGGCAAGGCGGTCGCTGGCGCTCCTGGGCTTCCGGGTCGATTACGTGGCGGCCCGTAACGCCGAGACGCTGGCGCTGCCCAAGTCGCCCGACGAGCCGCTCCGGCTGCTGGCCGCCGCCTGGCTCGGCAATACACGCCTCATCGACAATATCGCGGTTTGACCTGCGCCTCATCGACACGATGATGTTCCTGGCGTAAGGTAGCGCTCGGGGCACTTGCTTGGTCCGGAGGTATTTCCGGCGTCGTGTCGGCAGAAGTCGCCCGTCTTCAAGCGGAAATTGACCTGTGTAGCCGGGGGCTCGCGGAGGCGCGCCAGCAGCAGAGCGCGATGGCCGAGGTCCTGAAGGCGATCAGCCGCTCGGATTTCGACCTGCAGGCGGTGCTGAATGCCGTGGTGGAATCGGCGAGCCGCCTGTGCGGCGCCAGTTTCGGCCAGTTGTATAGATGGGACGGCACACTCCTGCACTGGGCGGCCGGTTATGCCCTGACCCCCGAATTCCTCGATACCCAGCGCGACCGCACCTATCGGCCGGGCCGCGACTCGCTCTCCGGCCGCACCGCGCTCAACATGCGGGTGACCGTCATCGACGATGCCTGGGAAGATCCCGAATATGGCTACAAGGATCATGCCCGGATCGGCAATTTCCGCACGATGCTGGGCGTCCCCCTGCTCCGCTCGGGCGAGCTCATCGGTGTCCTCGGGCTCGTCCATCAGCATGTCGAGCCCTTTACCGACCGCCAGATCGAACTGGTGACGACCTTTGCCGACCAGGCGGTGATCGCCATCGGGAACGCCCGGATGTTCGAGGAACTCCAGGCGCGCAACCGCGATATTACCGAGGCGCTGGATCAGCAGACGGCAACCGGCGCGATACTGCGCACCATCGCCGGTTCGCCCGCCGACGTCGAACCGGTTCTCGACGCGGTGGCGGAAAGTGCGGCCCGGCTTTGCGAGGCACATGATGTGGTGGTCCTGATCGCGGAGGGAAACATGCTCATCCCGCGTGCCCATCATGGTCCGATACCGCTCAATTTCATTCGGCGGCCGATCGGGCGCGACTGGGTGACGGGGCGCGCTTTTTGCGACTGCAAGCCCGTCCAGGTGGATGACATCACGGCCGAACGAGACGAGTACCCATCGGGCTATGCATTGGCGGAACGCTTCGGCTGGCGCACGATTCTGGCCGTGCCGTTGGTGCGCGAGGACAAGGCCATCGGCGTGATCGCCATGCGGCGTGGTGAAATGCGGCCATTCAGCCAGAAGCAAGTCGACCTGCTTGTCCTCTTCGCCGACCAGGCGGTCATCGCCATCGAAAATGCGAACCTCTTCGAAGCCCTTCGGCTGCGCAACCGTGATCTCAGCGAGGCGCTCGAGCAGCAGACGGCGACCGGCACCATCCTGCGCGCCATCGCCGCCTCGCCGACCGACGTGCAGCCGGTTCTCAAGACGGTGGCGGAGAGCGCGGCACGGCTCTGCGATGCCTATGACGCAGTGATCCTGCTGGCTGACGGCGATGCGCTCACTTTGCGTGCTCATCACGGTCCGATCCCGGTCGATTTCATGAACTGGCCGATCGCTCGGGACTGGGTGACGGGACGCGCCTTTGTCGACCGGATGCCGGTGCATGTGCATGACCTCGTGCTCGAGAAAGAGGAGTTTCCTGCCGGCCAGGCCATGGCGGAGCGCCTTGGTCACCGAACAATTCTTGCCATCCCCTTGCTGCGCGAGGACAAGGCGATCGGCGCTTTGACTCTGAGGCGCCGCGAAGTGCGGCCGTTCAGCCGCAAGCAGATCGAACTTCTCATCCTTTTTGCCGATCAGGCCGCCATCGCCATCGAGAATTCCCGGCTGTTCGGAGAATTGCAGGCGCGCAATCGCGATCTGACCGATGCGATCGAGCGCCAGACGGCTACGGCCGAAGTCCTGAAGGCGATCAGCCGTACGACCTTCGATTTGCCGGCCGTATTGCGGACCCTGGTCGCTTCGGCCGCACGGCTATGCGGGGCCGGCTATGGCGGCATCATGCTGCGCGAGGGCGACAAGCTGCGCGGCGGCGCCATATTCGCGGGCACGCCTGAAGATGAGGCGGACATGCAGAACCGCCTTGTGCCGATTGATCGCAGCCGGATTTCCGGCCGCGTCGTCCTGTCCGGCCATATCGAGCAGATCGAGGATATCCTGGCCGATCCCGACTATGACTCGCCCTTCCTCACCCGGGTTTCGAATGTCCGTGCCCTGATGGGCGTTCCCCTGCTGCGGAAAGGCACTGTCGAGGGCGTGTTCTTCCTCGGCCGTCCGGAAGCTGGAACCTTCAGCCAGCATCAGAGCGACCTCGTTCAGACTTTCGCCGACCAGGCGGTCATCGCCATCGAGAATGTGCGGCTGTTCGAAGAGGTCAAGGCGCGCACCGGCGAGCTTTCAGAATCCCTGCAGCAGCAGATCGCGACTGCCGACGTCCTCAAGGCCATCAGCCGGTCGACCTTCGATCTGCACGCGGTGTTGAATACGCTGGTGGAATCGGCCGCCCGTCTATGTGGCGCCAATATCGCGCAAATCTTCAGATGGGACGGCACCTGCCTGCGCTGGGCTGCCGGCTATGCACTCGGCCCGGAATATCTCGAGATCCAGCGCGAACGCACCTACCGGCTCGGGCGGGATTCGCTTGTCGGGCGCACCGCCATCGACAAGCGGACAACGATCATTCACGACGTCCTGGAGGATCCGGATTACGCCTACAAGGATCATGCAAAGATCGGAGAAATCAGGACGCTTCTGGGCGTACCGCTGCTGCGGTCGGGCGATCTGATCGGCGTCATCGCGCTCGCCCATCAGCGGGTCGAACCCTTTACCGAAAAGCAGATCGAACTGGTGACGACCTTCGCCGATCAGGCCGTTATCGCCATCGAGAATGTCCGGCTGTTCGACGAGGTGCAAAGGCGTACCCGCGAGCTCGAGGAAACCCTCGACTATCAGACCGCGATCGGCGAGGTGCTCAATGTCATCAGCCGGTCGCCGTCCGACGTGCAACCGGTTCTCGATGTGATCCTTCAGACCGCCGTCAGGCTGTGCGATGCGGATGGCGGCACAATCGCGCGTGAACGCAACGGTGTGTTCTTCCGTTCCGGGCAGGTCGGGTTCTCGCCGGAATTCATGGAGCTGATGGCGCGCGAGCCGGTCGCGGTGTCGCGCAGCACCATCACCGGACGCACTCTTCTCGAAGGCAAGGTCGTGCAGATCGACGATGCCCAGACCGATCCCGAATATACCTGGAAGGAGGCGCAGAAGCTCGGCGAGCTGCGCACGCTGCTCGGCGTTCCCCTGTTGCGTGACAAGACCACTATCGGGGTGATCGCCTTGATCCGCCGCACCGTCCGGCCGTTTACCGAGAAGCAGATCGAACTGGTCACCACTTTCGCCGATCAAGCGGTGATCGCCATCGAGAATGCCCGGCTCTTCGAAGAGGTCCAGGCCAGAACCGCGGATCTCGCGCGCTCGGTCGAAGAGCTGCGGGCGCTCGGCGAGGTGAGCCAGTCGGTCAATTCGACGCTCGATCTCAAGACCGTACTCGAGACGATCGTCGCCAAGGCGGTGCAGCTTTCGGGCACCGAGGCCGGCGCCATCTATGTCTATAGCGCCGGCGCCGATCGTTTTCGCCTCCGCGCGACCTATGGCATGAGCGCCGAGCTGATCGCGGCGATCACCGACCAGGCAATCCGACTGAATGATCCCGGCATCGGCGATGCGGCCCGGTCGCGCCAGCCGGTGCAGACCGAGGATCTGGCCGGCAACATTCCGACCCCCGTCCACCGGATCGTGCTCGAAGCCGGATTCCGCAGCGTGCTGGTCGTTCCTCTCTTGCGGCCCCACAAGGTCGTCGGTGCCCTCGTCGTGCGTCGCCGGGCGCCCGGGCGGTTCTCCGACGGCACCGTGCGGCTTATGGAAACCTTCGCCGCCCAGTCGGTCCTCGCCATCCAGAATGCCCGCATGTTCAGCGAGATCGAGGAGAAGGGGCGCCAGCTCGAGATCGCCAGCCGCCACAAGTCGCAGTTCCTGGCCAATATGAGCCATGAGCTGCGTACCCCGCTCAATTCGGTCCTCGGTTTCACCGAAATGCTGGCCGACGGCCTCTATGGCGATTTGCCGGAAAAGGCCAAGGCGACATTGGGTCGGGTCCAGGCCAATGGCCGGCATCTCCTCGGACTCATTAACGATGTGCTCGATCTTTCCAAGATCGAAGCCGGCCAGCTCGTCCTGAGCATCGATGATTATGCCATCGGTCAGATGGTCAGGACGGTCGCCGCCACCACCGAACCCCTGGCCCGGGCGAAAGGTCTCAGTCTCTCGACGACGATCGCCGAAGGCCTGCCTTTGGGCCGTGGCGATGAGCGTCGCCTCTGCCAGGTTCTGCTCAATCTCGCCGGCAATGCCGTGAAGTTCACGGAACGCGGCGCGGTGGAAATCGCCGCCACGGCGCAAGACGGCCGCTTCGAAATCCTGGTGCGCGACACGGGGCCTGGAATAGCGCCTGAGCACCAGGCTCGCATCTTCGAGGAGTTCCAGCAGGTCGACGAGAGCAGCACGCGTCTCAAGGGCGGCACCGGGCTTGGGCTCGCGATCTCGAAACGCATCGTGGAAATGCATGGCGGAACGATCGGCGTCGACTCCGCACCGGGCTCCGGCTCGACTTTCCGGGTGAGCATTCCGATCAGGGTGGATGAAGGACTGGCAGCGGCATGAGCAAACGCATTCTGATGGTCGAGGATACCGAGGACAATCGCCAGATCCTGCGCGATCTCTTCGCCGGTACCGATTATGAGCTCCTCGAAGCCGCCGATGGCGCCGCCGGGCTCGCCATGGCGCAAGCGCATCGGCCTGACCTCATTCTCATGGACATCCAGCTGCCGGTGCTCGACGGATACGAAACCACGCGGCGCATCAAGGCCGATCCGGCGCTCAGCGCCATTCCGGTGATCGCCGTGACCTCCTATGCATTATCCGGCGACGAGCGAAAGGCGCGCGCCGCGGGGTGCGATGCCTATATCGCCAAGCCCTTCAGCCCGCGGCAGCTTCTCGCCAAGGTCCGTGAGTTTCTGAACTAGGAGTCGCGCGCATGCACGATCCTCCCCGCATCCTCGCCGTCGACGACATGCCGGAGAATCTGGAGATCCTGCGCGTGCGCCTGGAGGCCAACGGCTATGAGATCGTCACGGCGGCGGATGGCGAGGAAGGGCTTGCGGCGGCACGCAGCCTCAACCCCGACCTCATCCTGCTCGACATCATGATGCCGCGGCGCGACGGCATCAGCGTCGTGCGGGAGCTGAAGGCCGATCCGGTTCTGCGCACGGTGCCCGTCATTCTCGTCACCGCCAAATCGGACACGCGCGATGTGGTCGAAGGCCTCGATGCGGGCGGCGATGATTTCCTGTCCAAGCCCTTCGAGCATTCCGCCCTCCTCGCCCGGGTGCGCTCGATGCTGCGGCAGAAGAGCTTGCATGATCAGGTCCAGGCGCTCGCCGACAACCTTGCTTCCTTGAACCAGTCGCTGGAGCAGAAGGTCGCGACGCAGGTCGCCGAGATCGAACGGATCAGCCGGCTCAGGCGCTTCCTGCCGGAACAAGTGGCAAATCTGGTCATCGCCTCGGATGGGGCTCACGATCCTCTGATGAGCCATCGGCGCGAGGTGACCGTCGTATTCTGCGATCTGCGCGGCTTCACCGCCTTTGCCGAGATCGCCGAGCCCGAGGAGGTGATGGCGGTGCTCGCCGACTATCACGGCTGCCTCGGCGCCATCATAGACCGCCATGAAGGGACGCTCGAACGCTTCATCGGTGACGGCCTGCTTGTCGTCTTCAACGATCCGATCCCTTGCGATGATCATAGCGAGCGGGCGGTGCGCATGGCGGTGGCCATGCGTGATGCCGTCACCGATCTGTCAGCGAAGTGGCAGCGCGATGGGCATGAGCTGGGTTTCGGCATCGGCATTGCGCGCGGCCATGCCACGATCGGGCGGATCGGCTTCGACCGCCGCTCCGACTATGCCGTGATCGGCAGCGTGGCCAATCTGGCCGCTCGCTTGTGCGATGAGGCAAAAGCGGGCCAGATATTGGCAAGCCAGCGCGCCTTCGGCCCCATCGAGCCTCACGTCGAGGCGCAGGCGGTCGGTGAAATGCGGCTCAAGGGCTTCCGCCGTCCGATGGCCGCCTTCGACATCATCGGCTGGCGCGCCCCATGATCCTTACAAGGTCTTCGCCAGGATCAGGCGGCCTTCGCTGCCGAAGCCCAGGCCTTCATAGAACTTGCCGAGATCATGGGCGTCCCTGGCATAGGGCGTCACGGTGACCTGGTAGAAGCTGGCGCCGCGGTCTTTGAGGAAATCCTCGATCGCCTGGACGATTTGGCGCGACACGCTTTTGCCGCGCCAGTCGGGCAGAACATAGAGATCACCCATTTCGGCTCCCCAGCCGAATTCGACGCCGAATTCGAGCGACACGGTGGCGACCGCAATGGTCCGGCCGTCCGCCTCGGCGATGAACAGGCCGCAGGTGTCGAGGCCGGCCAGCGTGGCGGTGTTCCGCGCTATGATTTCGTCCGGCGTGTCGAACTGCTCCTCACGGAAGAAGCGGATGAGAAGCTTCGTCGCCTCGCTCAGATCATCCATTGCCGTCAACTGGCGGATTTGGACGGCGCTCATAGGAGGCCGAGCTCGAGGAGCTCCTTGCGCATCTTAGGGGGAATGTCCTTGGCCCGGTCGCCCTTGGGCAGATCGCGCGGCGCATCCTCTTCCGTGAAATAGCGCCAGCCCTGGAAGGCGCGGCGCGGTATCGGCTGCACGGGGAAAATCTGGTGCTTGAGCTCGATGCGGCAGCGCTCGATGCCGTCCTTGCCGGTCACCGGTACGAGGTCGGCGATGGGGGTGCGGCAGAGCACGGCGCCGCGGATCACCCAATAGAGCGAGCCGCCGGGAATGATCTCTTCCTTCCGGCGCGGAAACATCCGGGTCGTGTGGCTGAACTCGTCGCGGCCGGCTTTCGAGTCCTTGAGCCATTTATACATGTCGTCGATGTCTTCGCTGCCGACGGAGAGCTTGATGATGTGGAGAGGCATGGTCCGGTCAAAATCTATGAATGGCCGGATATTATGCTACGATCCGCCCCCGCGGACAAACGCCCGCCTTAGGGTTTTCCGCAGATGATGTGAATAACCGGGAGATTGACCATGAGCGTCGCCAAAGTCATCGAACTCACCAGCGCCTCCTCGAAAAGCATCGAAGACGCCATCGAACAGGGCATCAAACGCGCCGATCAGACGCTCGACCAGGTCGAGGGCGTGTGGGTCCAGGACATCAAGGCGACGGTCAAGAACGGCAAGATCGCCGAATGGCGCATCAATATGAAGGTGACGTTCCTGTTGAAGAACTAGCTTCAGGCAACCTCGACGTCGTCCAGGATCCATTTCTCCTGGAGCGCCGCCTTCTTCCAATTCTGGAAGGCGGGCGTCGCCAGGACGGCATCCATATAGGCGCGGCTTTCGGGCGACACCTTGATGTCATAGGTGTCGAAGCGGGTCACCACCGGGGCATACATGGCGTCGGCATTGCCGAAGGCGCCGAACAGGAACCTGCCCTTTTTGCCGTAGGACTTCCGGCAATCGCGCCAGAGGCCATCGATGCGTGCGATGTCGGCCTTGACCTCCTCGCTCAACGAGATCGCCTTGCGCGGCCGCTTCAGATTCATCGGACAGGCGTTGCGCAAGGCGGCGAAGCCGCAATGCATCTCATTCGCCATCGAGCGCGCGGCGGCGCGGGCGGCCTTGCCGTCGGGCCACAGCCTACGGTCGGGAAACATCTCGGCCAGATATTCGAGGATGGCGATCGATTCCCAGACGGTGAGCTTGCCGTGCTTCAGCACCGGCACCTTGCCCGCTCCCGAATGCTCGCGGATGCGCCGCTTCGTCTCCGGCCGGTAGAGCGGGATGATCGTCTCTTCGAAGGGAATATGCGCCATGCTGAGCGCCATGAAAGGCCGGAGCGACCAGGACGAATAGTTCTTATTGCCGATGACGAGATGGAGCTTCGCCATGGGACCTCCCCTTTAGTTATTTGCGGGCCGGTAAGCTTTCGATCGCGCCGCCCGCCTCTTTCCAGGCGGTGAAGCCGCCTTTCAGGTTCTTGACCGGCTTGAGTCCCATTGCGGTCAGCGTCGCGCCGGCGAGCAGCGAGCGCCAGCCCGAGGCGCAATGGATGACGAAGGTCTTGTCCTCGGCGAAGATGGGCTTGTGATAGGGGCTTTCGGGATCGACCCAGAATTCGAGCATGCCGCGCGGCGCATGGAAGGAGCCGGGAATGCGGCCCTCGCGCTCGAGCTCACGGATGTCGCGGATGTCGACGATCACGACGTCGTCGCGTTTCGCCAGGGCGATCGCCTCGGTGGCGCTGACGCTGTCGACTTCGGCCTCGGCTTTCGCCATCAGCGCCTTGTAGCCCTGGGTGATGTTCTGCGGCATGGAGGACCTTTGGAAGGCGGCTACACTCGCGCTTCCGATGGGTCCCGGTCAAGCGGGAAGAAGATCAGATATGCCCGATGCGGCTCACGACCACGACGGCCATGGCGAGTAATGCCGCCAGATAGAGATAGAAGATCGCCGGAATCTTGGCGCGGGCGTGACGCATACGCAACATGACACACACTCCTGAGACAGCCCTTATCTCACGAGAATGTTAAGCAGAAGTTCAGACACGCTTAACAGGTTGTTCACCCTATCACATGGTGCGCGGCAGATAACGCCAGGCGACGAAGCCGACGACCGCCATGAGGGCGCCCAGTATGTAGAATACGGTGCCGAGCGGAAAATAGAGCAGCACGAAGGAAAAGATGAAGGACGGCAGGAGATCGGAGAGATCGACGTAACTTCGATAGACGCCGGTCATCTGCGGGCGCTCATGAGCGCGCACCGAGCGCAAGTATGGAATGCCCCCAACGCCATCCAGCGCCGAATTGGCGATGGCGCCGACGAGCAGGAAGGCGCCGGCAAGGATAGGCGCCTCGGTTCCGGCGTAACCTGCGGCAATGGCCGCGACGGCGGCAACGGCGAAGGAGAGCGAGATCACCTTGCGCACGCCGGTGCGCTCGGAGATCTTGCCGAAGAGATAGGCGGTGCCGAGCACGAGCTGGCTGAGCGAGATCAATATGCCGCTCGCCTCCTTGCCGAGGCCGCCTTCGATCATCAGAAGCGCGCCATAGATGAAGAAGGTCGACCAGAAGCAGGAGCGGCCGAACGCGATGAACCAGGCGAGCCTGAGGCGCGGCTGGCTGACGAAGCGGCCGACATTGGCGAGCGGGTTCTGCGGGCCAGAGGTGGCGGCCCGGATGACCGGATGCGCGTTGAGCCTCAGATACCAGAAAAAGGTGAGCACCAGGATGCTGCTGGCGATGCTCAAGGCCTGCGGTGCCCAGGCGCCATAGGTCTCATAGAGCCAGACGCCGAGAAACGGGCCGATGGTCCACGACGCCGCCGAGAAAGTGAGCCGCATCGGTTCGGAGCGGACGAGATCGGCCTTGCGGATATGATCGAGGATATAGAGCGACAGCGAGATGTTGAGCGTCGCTGTGCCGATATTGCGCAGATACATGCCGCCGACCTGACCCGGCAGCGTGTCGAGCGCGAAAGCGAGCGAGGCGACGATGAGGCCAACGACGCCGATCGTATAGATCCAGCGGCGCGGCACATGGCGGAACAGGATGGGCAGGCTCAGCGTCGAGACAAGGACGGCCAAGCTCACGCAGGTGAACAGTACGCTGACCTTCTGGCTGCTCAGCAGGAGATCATGCGCCTGGACCGAAACCACGGTGGCGACAAGCGCGCGGGCGAAGGATTCCATCGCGAAGAGAGACGCAAAGGCGAAGGCCCCTCGTCTCGGCGGTGCGGCAGTCCAGATGGCAGGGGAGGCTTCGGAAGCCATAAAAGGGGAACTCGAGTAAGGTCCCGACACAAGCCCGGCGCGCCCGGATTCGCAAGGAAATTCCAGGCAGATCATGCATGCGCCGCCCTCATGGCTGCTTGCGGCTAGACAGGGCCGGCTATTTCCAGCCGGCCATCGGTGAAAGAGCCATCGACCCGATAGGTTTCGGCGAGGCTCCGCCGGTCGAGGACCTTGGCCATCGCGCCCTGCCCGACCAGCCGGCCGCCGTCGAGCAGCATCACTTCATCGCAATAGCGGACCGCCAGTCCGATATCGTGGAATGACGCGAGCACGGTGCGTTGGCGCCGTTTGACGATGTCGAGCAGCTTGTACTGGAAATGCAGGTCGAGATGATTGTTCGGCTCGTCGAGGAGATAGATATCGGGGTTGAGTGCCAGCAATTGGGCGAAGAACAGGCGCTGCTGCTCGCCGCCCGACAGATGCGCCGCATCCTCCCCGGCGCGATGGCTAAGATCGATCATCCGCAGCGCTTCGCCGGCGCGCTCGCGAACTTCGCGGCTGGGCAGCGCCAGCGGCAGAAGGCCGAGTTCCACCACTTCGAGGAGGTTCATGCCCGAAAGCGACACTTTCTCCTGGACCAGGGCGCCCACCCTTGCCGCATAGACGCGCCGGCCCAGAGCATGGACCGGTCGCCCGTCGAGTTCGATCCCGCCGGCACTTGCCGCTTCGGCGCGGTAGAGAATCTTGAGCAGGCTCGATTTGCCGGCGCCATTGGGCCCGAGCAACCCGTAGAAACGGCCACGCTCAAGCGCGAAGGAGACATTATCGAGCAAGGTCGCCCTGCCCTTGCGCAGCGAGACGCCGGACACCTGCAATATGGGCTCAGACGCCACGGCGCATCCTCCTGAGAATGATGATGAAGGGAGGGGCCGCGAAGAGCGCCAGGAGCACGCCCAAGGGCAATTCCTGCGGCGCCAGCACAGTGCGGCAGAGGAGATCGACCAGCACGAGCACGATGGCGCCGATGAGCAGCGCCAGCGGGATCAGCCAGCGATGCGTCGCCCCGATGAGGAGGCGCGCCAGATGCGGCACGATCAGCCCGACGAAGCTGACGATGCCGGCGGCGGCGACTGCGAGCCCGGTGAGCAAGGCTGCGGCCGAGAAGAAGCCGATGCGCAGCAGCCCCACCGGCACGCCGAGCGCGGTCGCGCGCTCATCGCCAAGCAGCACCGCATCGAGCATCGGCGCGCACAGAAAGGCGACAATGGCCAGAAGCGGCAAGGTTACCGCGAGCGGCAGGAGGTCCGGCCATTTGGTTCCCGCCGCCGATCCCATCAGCCATTGCAGCGCCTGCTGGGTGACATGCGGCTCGGCGATATGGAGAAAGAAGGCGGTGATCGACTGGAAGAACAGCGACACCGCGGTACCCGACAGAATGAGCATCAGCCGGTCGAGATTGCGGCCCGGCGAGAAGGACAGGCCGAGGGCGACGAGAAAAGCCAGCATGGCGCCGCCGAAGGCCAGCATCGGCAGGCCGATCACCGAGACGAACACGCCGGGCAGCCAGATGATCGCCGCGGCGGCTGCCGCCGATGCGCCCGAGGACAGGCCGAGCAGATATGGATCGGCGAGCGGATTGCGCAGGAGCGCCTGCATCAGGAGGCCGGCCAGCGTCAGCGCGGCGCCGACCAGCGCCACCATGAGGACGCGCGGCAGACGCCACTCCCACACGATGAGCTGCAAGGCCGGCTTCGCGTCGGGAAGCCTGAACAGCGCCTTGTAACGGTCGTCCCAGGTGAGATCGGCGGTGCCCCAGAAGACCCCGGCCAATCCGGCGAGCAGCAGCGCCACGACGACGAGCGCGAACAAACCGGGGCTTCTGAATGAGGCGACGGTCACCCTATTTCAGGCCTGAGAGATCGGCGCCGAGCTTCTCCACACCCTCGACGAAACGCACACCCAGCAAGGTCTGCGAGAACGGGAGCACGATGAAACGTTCGGCTTTGACCGCCTCCAGCTGCGAGAGCACCGGATCGTTCTTGAGATGCTTGATCTTCTCTTCCGCCGTCGACCATTCGGCCTCGATCAGCACGATCACTTGCGGATTGGCGGTGACGACCTTCTCCCAGGCGAGATCCGCCCAGCGGCCATTCACGTCGGCGCCGATGTTTTTCAGCCCCACTGCATCGAGCAGCAGCGCCGGCGTGCCGCAGCAGCCCGCCGAAAAGGCCGTCTCGGTGCCGGAGTCGAACAGGAAGGCGGTGCGACCGGCGCCGGGATTCTTGCCGGCGACCGCGGCAAGCCTCGCTTTGATGTCGTCGGCCAGCGCCTTGGCCTTGTCCTCGGCGCCGAACAATGCGCCGATGCGCTCGATGTCGATATAGAGCGGAGCGGTGGTGATCTTCACATCGTCGGGATGCAGGTTGCGGCATTCGGCATTGACCACATAGGTGCCGATGCCGAGGGCGTTCCACTCGTCTTCCGCCCCAAGCCGTTTTTCACTGAAGGCCGAGGCGAAGCCGGCGAAGAGGAAATCCGGACTCTCGGCCATCACCACTTCGCGGGCCGGATATTGCTTGGCGATCACCGGCACCGTCTTATAGGCGGCGAGCCAGCGCTCGGGAATCGAGTCATCGAGATAGGCGGTGCCGGTCAGGTGACGCTCGAGGCCGAGCGCCAGCATGATTTCGGTCGCCTGCTGGTTGAGGGTGATGACGCGGCTCGGCGCCGCCTTGAACTTCGATGTCGCAGCGCAGCTTTCGATGGTGCGTTCCTGCGCCAAGGCGTGAGGAGCGGCGAGCGCCAGGAGGCCCGCGACGAACAGGCTAAGCAATCTCATGATGTCTTACCTCGTGGATGATGAGTTCCGGAATGGAGCGACCTGCCGCGAGTGCTCCGGCGAAACGGGTGACGTCTTCAGATGTCGCGAGCCGGTACCAGTGGCCGGCCGGATAGACGGCGACCAACGGGCCTTGATTGCAGGGATAGAGACAGCCGGTCAGCGCGATGAGGCAGTCGTCATAGATGCCTTCCTGCCGCAGGGCATCGACGAGCGCGTCCTTGACCGAGCCCGCCTCGCGGAAGCTGCAACGCGGCCCGGTGCAGATGAGCAGATGATGACGGAAGGGCGGCGGGTCCTGCCAGCCGGGATTGTCGAGCCCGGCCTCGTCGGCCGTGACGCGGCGCGCTTTGCCGGCATGGGCGAGCGTCGCCTGGGCGACAGCAGCCATGACCTCGTCCGCGCCGACCTGGTCCGGCGCCAGGGTCAGCTCGATCGTCGGGTTCTGCGCCAGCCAGTGCCCGAAGGCGCCGCCGAGCCAGGCGCCGAGACTGTCGGAAAATGGCAGGCCGACGGGCTGCACCAGAATAATGCGGGCACCATTGCGCACCAATTCATCGAGCGCTGACATGGGGCCTGCCTCGGCTCCTTCCATACGCGCGACGCGCGCCGGCAACGCGGTCGCCTGAATCAGCCCGGCCTTGAGCACGCGCAGACGCCTGGCGCTCACATAGGCCTGGCTGACCAGATAAAGGATGGCGTCAGGCGACATTGCCCGACAACGTGTGGAGTAACATGCCCTGCCCCTGCCGGCGCACCTCGTCCGGCGATTGGTTGATTGCTACGGCAGGTCTCCTGGCTCGCGGCTCTGGCGCGCTTCGCTCCTTCCCAGCCCTTCGGGCCAGTGGTGATCGCAAAGCGCTTGCCGCTTACAGTTGCGAGGGCAGCCACGGTCTTGGCCCCTGATGGGTAGTCCGCACCGTGTTCCCTTTTAATCCGCCATGGTTGGGCGGAACCGTGTGGCGTTACTACGGAACGGCGCCGGCCGGGTCAAGACTTGTTGCACGTGCGGTGAATAAACCGGGTTCACCTTTCGCCGCCGCGGGATTAGGAAGCTGATATGGCCCAGTCCGAAAAACAATCCGTCGCCCTCATCTCCATGGCGGCGAGCGCCGGTCTCGCCATCGCCAAGCTGGTGGCAGGGCTGCTCACCGGATCGCTCGGCATCCTGTCGGAGGCGGTGCACAGCTTCACCGACTTCTGCGCGACGGTGATCACCTTCTTCGCCGTACGGGTGAGCGACAAGCCGCCGGACGATCAGCATCATTACGGCCATGCCAAATTCGAGAGCATCGCGGCCCTGGCCGAGACCGCTCTGCTTCTCGGCACCACGGCCTGGATCGCCTATGAAGCGATCCACCGTCTCCTCTCCGGCAACACCGAGATCCTGCTCACCTGGTGGGCGGCTGCGATCATCGTCGTCTCCATCATCGTCGACTTCTTCCGCGCCCGCGCCTTGAACCGCGTCGCCAAGGCGACGTCAAGCGAGGCGCTCGCCGCCGATGCGCTCAACTTCACCTCCGACATGTGGAGCTCGATGGCGGTGCTCATCGGCCTGGGCGCCGTCTGGTTCGGCTTTCCGGCCGCCGACTCGATCGCCGCCCTCCTCGTCGCCGGCGTCATGGCGGTGATCGCGCTGCGCCTCGGCAAGCGCACCCTCGACACGCTGCTTGATGCAGCACCCGGCACCGCCACGAGTGAGATCCGCAAGATCGTCGAGGCGACGCCAGGCGTGCTGGCGCTCGAGCGCCTGCGCGTCCGCCCGGCGGGCGCCACCCTCTTCACCGGCGTCGTCGTCACCGTGCCGCGCACCATGCCGGTCGATGACATTATCGCGCTCCGCGAACAGCTCAGCCAGAATATCCGCGCCAGCTATCCCAATGCCGATGTGACTGTCACCACCGATCCCGTCGCGCTCGATGATGAATCGATCTCGGTGCGGGTACGGCTCATCGCCCACCGGATGAATCTCGCCATCCATCATTTGACCATCCAGCGCGTCGGCATCCGCACCGCGGTCAGCTTCGATCTCGAAGTCGACGGCCGCATGTCGCTGCTCGACGCGCATGAGAAGGCGACGGCGCTCGAAGTCGCCATCCGCGGCGAGCTCGGCCAGGATGTCGAGGTCGAAAGCCATATAGAGCCCTTGCCCGAGAAGATCCTGCCCGGCGAAGATCTGCCGCTTCAGACCCATAAAGAGATCGAAGGGCTGCTGCGCCAGCTCGCTCTGACCGAGACGCAGGTCAGCGACATCCACAATGTCCGGGTCAGGCGCAACAGCGAAGGCGTCTTCGTGCATTATCACTGCCGCTTTGTCCCCGAAGAGGCGGTGGAGACGGTGCATGAGGTCATCGACCGCATCGAGCTGGCGCTGCAGCATGTCAGACCTGAGATCCGCCGCGTGATCGCCCATGCCGAACCCATCGGCTACGCCCTGCATTGACTTCCATACTTTCCCCTTCTCCCGCTTGCGGGAGAAGGTGGCGCGAAGCGCCGGATGAGGGTGTTCGTGCCGTTGACGGAAAGCCTGATACAGTGCGTGATAATTGAACCAACACCCTCACCCGCCCTATCGGGCACCCTCTCCCGCAAGCGGGAGAGGGGGAATACTTGGAGAGCGCCTGCGCTCCAATTAGAGCAATGAAGGACTGTCGATCATGAAGATCCTGCGCCGCGACGACTATAAGGTGATGCCCTGGAAGAATGGCGGCGGCATCACGACCGAGATCGCGGTCGATCCGCCCGAGGGCGGCTTCGGCGGCTCAGGGTTTACCTGGCGCGTCAGCATCGCCGATGTGGCGTCGGACGGCCCGTTCTCAAAATTCGCAGGCTACGACCGCCATATCATGCTGCTCGAGGGCAAGGGCATGCGGCTCGAAACCGAAGAGGGCGGCCCGCTCGATCTGGCGGTGCCCTATCGCCCTGTCGCCTTCTCCGGCGACTGGATAGTCGCCGGCCAGCTTACCGACGGGCCGGTGCGCGACTTCAACCTGATGGTCGCCCGGGCGCGGGGCAAGGGATCACTCACCTGCCAGAAGCTTTCGGCGCCGCTGCCACTGATGGCCATCGGCGCCACCCATCTCATCCATTGCATCGACGGCGAATTCTCCGTCGGCGGACATTTGCTGGGGTCTGGTGAGACCGTAATCCTGACCGGGAACGAGAATGTCGTTCTCTCCCCTTTGTCCGACGACACGCTCATCGCTCATTGCGTCATCACCACGGCCATGGCTTCCGCATGAAGCGCAGATATGGGGTGCGGACGGCGTTCTTCGCATAGAAGCGCTGCAGCTTCGCATCCGTTTCGTCGACCATCCAATAGACCTGCGCGGCGCCACGCTCATCGGCGTCGGCATAGATCGCCTTGAGCAAGGCCTCGCCAGCCCCCTGTCCGCGCGCAGTCTCGCTGACGAACAGATCCTGCAGGAAGGCGACATCCGATCCGGTCCAGGCGAAAGGCGCGAAGCTCACCGTGGCGAAGCCCAAGGCCTCGCTATCGCTGTTCCGGGCGAGCAGGATGATGAGCCGGCTGTCGGGATCGAGCGCCAGCCGCCAGCTGCGATCGGTGACCTCGGCGGGAACGACACCCTTCATATGGCTCTGCCAGTCGCCCCACAGTCTCATCCAGTCGGCTTCGTCCCCAAGCGTGGCCCGCGTGACGCGAATGGTGTCCATGTTCCTGCCCGGTTTGCGTTGCGCCTCTATCCCATGGCACAGTTTCAAAAGATCCGGACAAGGGCAAGCGCCATCAGAGCATGAAGACCGAGACACTTGCCAAGCTGGCCTGCGCCTATTCGGGCCTCGTGTGGGGCCTGTTCTGGATTCCCGTCCGCAGCCTCAGCGACGCCGGCATCAACGGCCTGTGGGCAACTTTCTTCTTCTACGCGGTGCCCTTCGTCCTCGGCCTGCCGCTGCTCCTGTTGCGCTGGCGCAAGGCGGTCGAAGGCGGCTGGCGGCTGCAACTGTTGGGCTTCGTGGCGGCACTCAGCCTCGTCCTCTATTCGATCTCCATCCTCTATACGGATGTCGTCCGCGCCACGCTGCTGTTCTATCTGACGCCGCTATGGAGCACCCTCCTCGCCCGTTTCATCCTCGGTGAGCCGATCACGTCCTTGCGCTGGCTCGCCATGGCGACCGCCATTTTCGGCATGCTCGTCATCTTCCGCGCCGATACCGGCATTCCCTTGCCGGAACAGCCGGGCGACTGGATCGCGCTCGTCTCCGGTTTCCTGTGGTCGGTCGCCTCGATCCTGTTGCGCCTCGACCGGAACAACCATGCCTTGGACCTGCTGGTGCAGAACTTCATCTGGTCGGCCGTCGTCGCGGCCGGGCTGCTGCTCGTCCTCGGACCGGGCCTCGCCGGTTCGCCGCCGCTCGCCACTTATCTGGCGCAACTGCCCTGGCTGGTGCCGACGGTCATCATCGTGGTGATGACCGGCGTCTATGCTTCCATGTGGGGCACGCCCAAGCTCAATCCAGGCCTGGTCGGGCTGCTCTTCATGACCGAGATCAGCGTCGGCGCGACGACGGCCGCCATCTGGTCGGGCGATCCCTTCGGCTGGCGCGAGGTGGTCGGCATCGTGCTCATCTCGAGCGCCGGCATGCTCGAAAGCCTGTGGGATATCTGGCGCGATCGGCGCTCGCAGGCCGCATGATCGCCTGTTGACCTTCCAAGCGCGGCAAGGCTTAGACGCCGTTCTCCATGACAGGAGAACCGCCCATGAGACACTTGACCCTCCCCCAGATCGAACGGCGCCTGACCGTCGCCGAAGGACAGACAATCCTGGAGGCGGCGCTGGCGGCTGGCATTCCTTATCCGCACAGCTGCACGGCCGGGCGTTGCGCCGCCTGCAAGTCGAAGCTCCATCTAGGTCAGGTGACATTGAAGCCCCACACGCGTTTCGCGCTTACCGACGAGGAGAAGGCGCAAGGCCTGATCCTCGCCTGCCGTGCCATCCCTGAAGGCGATGTGAGCGCCAGCTGGCTCGGCGAGGCGCCGGCCGATGCCGCGAGCCCGCCGCAAGGGGCCGAGGTCATAGGCATCGAGCAGATGACTCACGACATCCGCCGGCTCACGCTCAGGCTCGACGACCGGGCGCGTTTCCGCTTCACCGCCGGCCAGTATCTCAAGCTCACCGTCGATGGCGCGCCGGCGCGGCCCTATTCGATGGCGAGCCGGCCGGATGAAGAACTGATCGAGCTTCATATCCGCGCCGTGCCGGGCGGCCGTACGAGTTCGCTCATCATGTCCGCGCTCAAGACCGGTGACCGCGTCAGTGTCGAAGGCGCCTTAGGCTCGGCCTTCTTCCGTGACGCGCATGACGGGCCGATGATCGCGGTGGCGGGCGGCAGCGGCCTGGCGCCGATCAAATCCATCGTCGAGACCGCGCTCGCGACCGGGAGAGATGCTCCGATCACGGTCTATTTCGGCGCCCGGGCCGAACGCGACCTCTATCTGGTCGAGCATTTTCGCGACCTCGCCACCCGGCATGGTCACCTTACCTATCATGTGGCTCTGTCCAGGGAAGATGCGGCGGAGTGCCGAAGAGCGCGTGTCTCCGAGGCGATCGCCGCCGACCATGCCGCACTCGCGGGTGTCAAAGCCTATGTCGCGGGCCCGCCGGCCATGGTCGATGCGGTGCAGGCCGTGCTTGCCACGCAAGGTGTGGCGCTGAACGACATTCACGCCGACAGCTTCTTCACGCCCGACAACATGTAATCCAAAGATGAAAAGAGGCCGAAGCGTCGCCGCGTCGGCCTCTTAAGTTCAACGACCGTCAATCTCAGGAAACGACGGTCGAGGCATAGCCCGCTTCGGCAATGATGCCGCCAACGGCCTTGGCGTCTTTCGCGCCGTCAACATAAACGATGCGGCTCGCCGTGTCGGCGTGCACGGAAACGCCCGGGAAGGTCTTGGTCAGGGCGGAAGTGATCACGCCGGCGCAGTGGCCGCAGGTCATTTCCTGGACATGGAAGGCGAGGTCGGCCTTGTGGCTGGCCGCCTTCGGGGCATCGGCGTGACGATGTGCTTCGCACATAGAATCTCTCCTTGTCGATCTTGCGGCTGGTCCGCTTTTCCCTTTCTGCAAGCTTCCAGCTTGGCAAGGTCAAGCCCCTTTTTCTCCAGTCGGAGACGATAGGCTCTTACAATACGCCTGACGAACCGCCCGATATCTGCAGCTCTCCTGGGAAGAGTGGAGCAAGCGATGTTCGAGAGCTGGGACTATGATCCCGATGCGGTTCCCGTCCGGTCCGGACATTTCATCGGCGGCAGCATCGTCGACGACAGACCCGCGATCGAGGTGCGGCGGCCCTCCGACGGCGTCGTCTATGCCGCGATCCCTGAGGCCGGCGAAGAATCGGTCGATCGCGCCGTCGCATCGGCCCGGAAAGCCTTCCACGATAGTGACTGGGCCTGCATCGAGCCACGCCGGCGGGCGCGTATCTTGCGCCGCTGGGCCGATCTTCTCGAACGCCACGCGGACGAGCTCGCGGTGCTGGAGAGCCTCGGCTCGACCCGTCCCGTCGCCGATGCCCGCGCCTGGGATGTTCCTTTCGCCGCCGAATCCCTACGCTTCTTCGCCGAATATGCGGACAAGCTCGGTGGCGATGTGGCGGCGACACGCGGCGATCATCTGGGCTTCGTCGCCAGCGAGCCTTATGGCGTCGTCGCGGCCATCGCACCCTGGAACCTGCCCTTGGTGATGGCGGCCTGGAAATGCGGGCCCGCGCTCGCCGCGGGCAATGCCGTCGTGCTGAAGCCCTCCGAGCTCACGCCTTTCTCGTCCCTGCGCTTCGCCGAGCTCGCCATCGAGGCCGGCATGCCGCCGGGCATCCTCAATGTGGTGAACGGCTCGGGCGCGCGCACCGGTGATTCTTTGGTGCGTCATGCCGATATCGGCAAGATCACCTTCACCGGCTCGACCCGCAGCGGCGCGGCGGTAATGACCGCCGCCGCGGCGACTGGTCTCAAGCCGGTGACGCTGGAGCTCGGCGGCAAGTGTCCACAAATCGTCTTTGCCGACGCGCCCAGCATCGAGCGGGCGGCGGCTATCGTGTCACGCGCCATCCTCCTCAATGCCGGACAGGTCTGCGTCGCGGGATCGCGCTTGCTTGTCCAGGAGTCTATCCGCGACGAATTGGTGGCGCGCATCATCGCGCATTGCCGCATGCCCGTGCCGGGCGCCACTTGGGAGAAACGCGCGATCCTGCCGCCGATCGTGTCGCAGCGCCAGGCGATACGGATCGATGGCATCGTCAATACCAGCCTGGCGGAAGGCGCCGAGGCGCTGCTCGGGGGCGATTGGGAATCAGCCGCATCGCATTATCGGCCGACCGTGCTCGGTGGCGTCACCAACGCAACGACGGCGGTGCGTGAGGAAATCTTTGGGCCAGTCCTGACCGTCCAGTCCTTCAACGATGAAGAGGAAGCCTGGGCGCTCGCCGCACACGGCACCTATGGCCTCGCCGCCGGCATTCACACCGGCGATGTCAGCCGGGCATTGCGCGCGGTCCGCAAGCTCGAGGCCGGCACGGTCTGGGTGAACCGTTATGGCCGCAGCGAAGACTTCGTCATCCCGACCGGCGGCTTCAAATCATCCGGCATCGGCAAGGATCTCGGCCGCCAGGCGGTTGAAGCCAATCTGCGCCACAAGAGCGTGCTGATCGATTTTTCGTAACTCACCCCACCCGGCGCTACGCGCCACCCTCCCCGCTCCGCGGTGAGGGAGATTTGAGCTACTCCCTCACCGTGCGCAGCGTGGGGAGGGTGGATCCGAGCGAAGCTCGGAGACGGATGGGGTTCACCGCCGCGGCGCCGGGAAGTGGCACGCGGCGCGATGCCCCACTTCGCCCGGCAGCGCTTCCAGCACCGGTGAATTCGTCCGGCAGATCGCCGCCGAATAGGCGCAGCGCGGATGGAAATGGCAGCCGGGTGGCGGATTGACCGGGCTCGGCATGTCGCCCTTCAGGAGATCGGGCGCATCCGGAGCGAGGCCCTCATCCATCATCGAGGCCTGCATCAGCGCCTGCGTATAGGGATGCGCCGGATGATCGAAGATCTCCGTCGCCGAGGACAGCTCGACGATACGGCCCAGATACATCACGCCCACCCGGTCGCACAGGAATCGGATGGCGCGCAGGTCATGCGAGATCATCACCAGAGTGAGGCCGCGGCGGTTCTTAAGATCGACCAGCAGATTGAGGATCTGCGCCCGGATCGACGCATCGAGCGCCGAGGTCGGTTCATCGCAGATGAGGACTTTGGGCTCGAGCAGCAGAGCCCTGGCGATGACGACGCGCTGCAGCTGGCCGCCCGAACATTCGGACGGGCGGCGGGTGAGGAATTTCTCGTCGAGCCCGACATCGGCTAGTGCGCGCCTGATCGTCTCACGCCGCTCGGCCGGCGTGCCGATGCGGTGCTGTTGCAAGGGCGCCAGAAGACTCTCGGCGATCGTCATGCGCGGATCTAGCGCGCCATGCGGATTCTGGAAGATCAGCTGCATCGACCGGCGCAGCGCCTTGATCTCTCCGCCGCGCAGCGTGGCGATGTCGCGCCCGTCATAAAGCACGCGGCCATCATTGATGCCGACCAGCCCCAATATGGCGCGGGCGAGCGTGCTCTTGCCGCAGCCCGATTCCCCGACGATGCCCAGAACCTCACCCTGGTTGATCTCGAGATCGACGCCGTCGACGGAACGCACCTTATCCTTTCCGCCCCACAGGCCGCCGCCGGCCGAAAAGTGTTTCACCAGCCCCTCGACGCGCAACAGCGGTGACAAAACTTCAGACGGCATGGACGCGCCCTTCTCTTCCCTTGCCCCAGCAGCGGCTCTCATGCGCGGCGCTGACCGTCTCCAGCCGTGGCTCGTCGCTCAGACATTGTGCCTCGATGCCGAGCTGTCCCGCCAGCGTGCAGCGCGGCTGGAAACGGCAGCCGCAGGTCATGGAATGCGAAGCGGCCACATGGCCCGGAATGGCATAAAGCCGCCCGTCCTCCTTCGCCTGCATCAGCGAGGAGCGCAACAGCGCCTGGGTATAGGGATGGCTCGGGGCGTTAAGGATCTCGCGTGCAGGTCCCTGCTCGACCACCCGGCCGGCATACATCACCGCAACCCGGTCGGCGATCGAGGAGACGATGGCGAGATCGTGGGTGATGAGCAGGATGGCGAGGCCATGCTCGTCGCGCTTCTTGCGCAGGAGACGCAGGATCTGCGCCTGCACGGTGACGTCGAGCGCGGTCGTCGGCTCATCGGCGATCAGCACTTCCGGCTCGGCGCTGAGCGCCGCCGCGATCATCACCCGCTGCGCCATGCCGCCCGAGAGCTGGTAGGAGTAGGACTTCGCCCGCAATTCGGGCTCAGGGATCCCGACATCGCGCAACAGGCCGATCACCTTTGGCCGGGCTTCGGCGCGCGACAGGTTCCAGCGCAGCCGCATGGCTTCCGCCACCTGGCTGCCGACCGTCGCGGTCGGATCGAGCATGATCTTGGGCTGCTGATAAAGCATCGCGATACGGGCGCCGCGGACCTTGTTCATCGCCTTGTCGTCGAGCGCTATCAGATCTTGGCCGTCGAGCCGGATCTCGCCCGCCGTCACCGCCGCTCCCTGCGGCAGGAGCCGCATCGCCGCCAGCGCCGTCATGCTCTTGCCCGAGCCCGACTCGCCCACCAGCGCCAGGATCTCGCGCTTGCGCAAGCTCAGATCGAGCCCGTCGAGAACGGTGAGGCGGTGCTTGGGGCTGCCGAAGCCGACCCTGAGGCCGCTGATCCGGAGCAAGGCCTCGTCGTCTTGCTGCGCGTTCATGTCGTCTCGCTTTCCCGGCGCTCACGGTTGCGCTCGAATTCAAGTCCCTTGCCGATCATAGTGACACTCAGCGCGGTGATGAAGATCGCCAGGCCCGGGGCGATGACCAGCCAGGGCATGCGGTCCATGTAATTGCGGGCGTCGGCCAGCATGGTGCCCCAGTCGCTCGCCGGCGGCTGGACGCCGAGCCCCAGGAAGGACAAGCCGCCGACGGTGATGAGCTTGTGGCCGAAGCGCAGGAAGGCCATGGCGAAGACCGGTCCCAGCGTATTGGGGATGATGTGGCGCCAGATGATGAACCAGCGCGAACAGGCGAGCGCTTCCGCCGCTTCGATGAATTCGCGCGAGCTCACCTCCAGCGTGAGGCCGCGCATCATGCGGGCGAAAGGCGTCCAGCCGACGGCGGTGAGCGCGATGATCAGCGTCACCGGGCCCGGCCCCAGGGTCGCGATGAAGAACATCGCCACGACCACGTCCGGAAAGGCGATCAGGAGGTCGACCAGGCGCATCAGCATTTCGTCGACGATGCCGCCCTTGCGGGCGCTGACCGCGCCGATGACGATGCCGATCACGGCGCACAGTATGATGGTGATGCTCGCCACCGCGACCGAGAAAAGGCCGCCATGGATGACCCGGCTCAGCACGTCGCGGCCGAACTGGTCGGTGCCGAGCCAATGCTGGGCGCTCGGCCATTTGAGCTTCTGCAGAAGATTCTGCGCCGCCGGATCATAGGGTGAGATCAACGGCGTCAGCAGCAGGAGCAGCAGGATCGTCAGGAAACAGGCGGCGCCGAGCTTGGTCAAAAGATGCCGGTCGGCGAGCCAGCGCCGAACCCTGCCCGGCTCGCGTATCACAGTGCTGTTGATGATCGTCGTATCCGTCATGATGTCAGCTCATCAGCTTAACGGCGGGGTTGAGCATCACATAGACGATGTCGGTCAGCGTGTTGATGATGACGGCCAGCGCCACGATCACCACGATGCTGCCCTGGATCAGCGGCACGTCGTTATTGAGCACGGCGTCATAAAGGAGCCAGCCCATGCCGGGCGCGGCGAAGATCGCCTCGACCACGATGGAGCCGCCGAGCAGGCTCGTCAGCCACAGCGAGAACAAGGTCATGATCGGCAGCATGGCGTTGCGCAGCCCATGCGCCAGGAGCGAGGCGCTCACCCCCAGACCCCGGGCCCGCGCCGCCATCATATAGGGCGCGTTCAGGACGTCGATCATCGAGGCGCGTGCAACCTGCGTGAAATACGCCAGCGGGCGCAGCGACAGCACGATCACGGGGAGGATCATCGAGCTCCAGTCGTGCCAGCCGGCCGACGGCAGGACACCCAGATAGATGGCGAAGACGAGGATAAGAATGGGAGCGATCCAGTATTCCGGGATCGCCACCAGAGCCTGGGTGAAGAAGCTGGTGGCGTGGTCGAAGGCCCGGCCGCGTTTGACCGCTGCCGCCGTACCAAGCGGGATGGCTAGGAGGAACGCCACCGCAAGGGCCCCAAGCGCCAGGAGGAGCGAGACGCCGAGCGCATGCAGGAACATCACATCGACCGGCGTCCTGGTAGTGAAGGACAGGCCGAAATCGCCCTGCAGCACACGCCACAACCAGCCGAGATATTGCTCCGACAAGGGCCGGTCGAGGCCCAATTCCCGGGTCAGCGCCGCGATCATCGCCGGATCGGTCACCTCATCGGCCATGCGCGAGCGCAGGATGATCCGCACCGGATCGCCATCACCGACATAGGGAATGAGAAACGCCAGGACCGACACGACGACGAGCGTCAGGATCAGCATGACGAAACGTTTGGCGATGAAGTTCAGCAATCGGATCTCCCCGGGACACGCTTCGTTTATTCGATATCCATCTCCGTGGTCAGTAGCTTATAGCCGAGCGGATCGGTCTTGAAGTTCTTCAGCTTCGTCGAATGGGCGTCGATCTGCTTGGGGTGCACGACGAAGACCGCGATGGCCTCCTCCTCCAGCCGGCGGCCCAGCTTCTCATAGCCGGCATAACGTTCCTGCTCGGTCGCGGCATTGCTGGCGACGGCGAGCGCCTCGTCGAACGCCTTGTCGCAGAATTTTGAGAAGTTCTGTGACCCGCCGCAGCCATAGTCGGAAGCGAGATAGGCCGAAGGGTCCGCCATGTCGGTCAAGGGATTGCGCGACAGGAAGGAGATGTCGAATTTGCCGTCGATCAGATCCGGCTCGATGCCGGCGTAATTGGCGACGCGCAGATTGACGGTCAAACCCAGCGCCTGGAGCTGCTGCTGGATGACGAGCGCGATATCGGGCAGATCGGGCCGGTCGTTATAGACCGGCATGTCGATCTTGAGCGTCGCCGGGTCGACGCCGGCTTCAGCCAGGAGTGCCTTCGCCTTGTCGAGGTCTTGCGCCACGGGCTTGAGATCCGGCCGCCAGGGCTGCCCCGGCGCGAAGGGCCCGGAAGCCGGCTCGGCATAACCTTCATAGACGCCCTCCGAGATGGCGGTCACGTCGAGCGCCGACTGGATGGCCCGGCGCACCAGCGGATTATCGAAGGGCTTGCGCTGATGATTGAAGATCATCGTCTGGATGCGGGGGATGGGCACCGCGGCGACGACCTTGCTCTTGTCGGCATTGAGGCCGTAAGCGAGCGCCACCGGCACTTCCATCACCAGCTCGGCCTCGCCGCTGCGCAACTGCGCGACACGGGTGCCGGCATCGATGACCCAGCGCACATCGACTTTCGCCAGCTTGGCCTTGTCACCCCAATAGTCGTCGTTGCGGACGATCGCGAGCGACTGCTTCGGCACTTCTGAGGCGAAGCGGAACGGCCCGGTACAGGTGCCGAAGACATTGATCGTCTTGCCATAGGCGGCTGGCGACAGGATGCCGGCGCTCGGCGCCGCCATCCGATAGGGCAAAAGCTGACTGGGCTTCGGTGTGGTGATGCGGATCGTGAACGGGTCGAGCGCCTCGACCTTCGACACCGTCTTGGGGCCGATCGAGCGCGACGGCGTCGGCACGGTGAGGACGTGATTGAGGGCAGCCACCACGGCATCCGCATTGAAGGGCGCGCCGTCCTGGAACTTCACATTCTGCCTGAGCTTGAAATCCCAGGTCATATCGCCCGTCTGGCTCCAGGACTCCGCGAGCCCCGGAACCAGGCGGTTGTCGCCGTCATATTTGGTCAGCGTCTCGATGCAGCCGAACCGCGTCATGACATAGGCATCGATCGATTCCATTGCCCAGCCCGCACGCGGCGGGCTGTAATGGACCACGGTCAGATGCTTGCCCTCCGCCATCGCCTGCGCGGTGGGCAAAGCCAAAAGCGCCAATAAGGATGCCGAGACCAATGCCATTTTTTTCATGAGCGTCTCCTCTTTTATATTTTGTTTTCGTTGTCGCTTAACGATGCACGACCTTGACCGTCTCCACCACGCGTCCGGCGAAGCGCGACAGGCGGAAGCTCTTGAGATAATCGACCTCCTTGCCCGAGCTGATTTCCTGGCCGACGATCTGGCCGACCCAGAGACACTGCGACACGCCGCTATGCATGACCGTGGTGTAGAGATTCGACGTCGACGAGCCGAAACCGATGATCGGCCAACGGTCCTTCGGAATGGGCCTGAGCGCGATGCGCGCCGTTTCGACCACCGGATTGGCGAGGCCCGGATAGACTGCAGCCGCGCGCTCGAGCATCGGCCCCGCCGCCTTGACATCGAAGCTGTAACCGCTGGCGGTCTTGACGATCTGGTCGTCGATGCCGGTGCCCTTCTTGATCTCACGGTCGATGCCGTGATTATGCAGGCAGACACGTCCGCCGCCATCGGGCCGCATGCTGATGCCCGGCGCGTGGATCACCCGGTCGATGGTGATCGCCACCGGCCCGGTATAGACCTGGGTGCCGGGCTCCTGGGTCATCGGCACCGAGTGGCCAACATAAGCGGCGATATCGTCGGCCGCCGGACCCGCCGCATTCACCACCACATCCGCTTCGATCTTCGAGCCGTCGGCGAGCCGGACCGCGCTGATGCGGTCGCCCACCGCATCGAAGCCCGTCACCTCGGCGCCGGTCACGATCTTGGCGCCGAAAGAGCGCGCATCGGCGAGAAGCCGCGCGACCAACAGCACGACGTCGATCCAGCCTTCATCGGGATAATAGACGATCTGCGCATCCTTGAGCGCCGCGGGCGCGATGTCGGGCTCGAGCGCCAGCACTTCCTTGGCGGTGATCAGCCGGCCCTTGTAACCGAAGGCCTGCATATCCTTCATGACCTTGATCTGGTCATCGGCATGCTCGCCGCCGACGGTCCATTCGATATTGCCACCCTTGTGATACCAGGGCGCCGACACGAAGCGCGCCGCATATTGAGCATGGCAGCGCATGCCGTTCACATTCATATCGATATATTCGACGGGATATTTTTGCAGAGCATTGTACCAGGCGAAGCTGCACAGGGATGTCGCGGCACCTGGGTGCTCACGGCTCAGCACCGTCACATCCGCGCCGCGCTCGCTCAGATTGGCGGCGATGGCCGACCCGATGACGCCTGCTCCAATGACTACGACCTTCATTTCTTCAACTCGCTCCTGATGTTTCCGTTCACAGCTTCGTTACGGTCTCGCCGTCACGAAATCTTGGATGTTCGTTTTGCTTTCGCCACATTCAACCTAGCGCCTGGGCGACAAGCGACAGGCAACTCTTCTTCAGCGGATCGCCGCCGCCTCTGTTCGGCTTCACCATGCGCAGGACTTTCGAGACGCGTAGCATGCCGCGCTCGGCGAGCCGTTCTCCCAAGGCCTCGCCATGCGACGTCAGGTCGATGCGCAGGAAGCCTTGCGTGTTTTGCGTCCAATGATCGATCATCGCCTCCGCATGCCGAAGATCGTGGGCGATGAGCGGCCCGATCGAAGCGCCGTGGCCGAAAGGCCTCCGGAAGGACGCAGCAACGATCTCGCTGTTCTCTTCGATCACCACGGCTTCACCGGCTTTCGCGAGATTGCGGATCAATGCTGCGCGCGCAGCGCCGAAGGATGAGGTGTCGAGCGCCAGCACGGCGGGCAGGTCTGCCGTCTGCAGGGCGCGTGGAGCAGTAGTCGGGGCCCCGCCCGCAACGACGTCGCCCTGATGCTGATAGATATGGCCCGTCGCCTCGAAACCGAGCTTCTCATAAAGCGGCTGCCCGTCAGCTGTCGCATGCAGCAGGATCGAGCGGTCGCCCGCGAGATCGAGCAGCCTGTCCATCACCGCACGGCCGATGCCCCGACTCCGATGGTGCTGCGAAACGATCATCAGCCCCAGGGTCGCGACGCTGTCGCCGTAGAACCAGACGAGGCCGGTCGCGGCGATATCGCCCTTCTCATCGACGGCGATGACGCCCTGCCCGATATCGAGCGCGAATTGCCAGTCGGCGAGACGATGCGGCCAGTTTGCTTCCAGGGACAGCGCGTGCGCGCCGGGAATATCTTCGGGGCGGAAGGAACGATAGGTGACGGAACTCAATGCAATCTCCTCGACGATGATCTTTCGGTGCCTTGCCCCGATCCGAAACGGCCGATTGTATAGGGCGCGATCGGGATCGATGTCCGTCCTGTGGCGATGAGCTCGGCCATGGTGGCGCCGACACCGGGGCCGAGCTGGAAGCCATGACCGCAGAACCCGAAGGCATAAAAGAGGCCGGGCACTGCGGCGCTTTCGCCCATCACCGGCCGGTCGTCGGGCAGATAGCTTTCGACCCCACTCCAGACCCGGATCAGCCGCAGCCGCCCGAGCGCCGGGACGAGCTCGCGCAATTGCCGGAATTGATTGAGCGTGATTGTTGGATCGACCGAGGCGCGCCGCGTCGCGGTCGAGGCTGGCCCGCGCCCGCCGCCGCCGAAGACGACATTGCCGCGTTTGATCTGGCGCAGATAGATCATCTGCTCGAGCTTCTCAGTGAATACGCCGATCACCGGCTTCAGCGCATAAGGCATCGGCTCGGTGACGCCCATTTGTGGTCCCCTGACCGCCAGCGGGACGGTTTCGCCGAACTGCGCCGCCATGGCGCCCGTCCAGGCGCCGCAGGTGAGCAGCAGTGTTGCCGCCTGGAAGCGACGGCCGTCACGTGTATGGATCTCGAAGTCGGCGCCGGCGCGCCCGAAGCTTTCGCAAATGGTCTGCTCGAAAATCTTGGCGCCGAGGCGTGCCGCAGCACGTCCGAAGGCGGGGGCGGTGATGCGTGGATTGGCATGGGCGCAATAGGGTGAGAAGGATGCCACTTTCACCTTTTCGCTGACCTGGGAAAAGCGTTCGTTCAGAGCCTTGCGGCCGAGAATTTCGAGACCGAGGCCGAAGTCTCTGACGGAGGACGCATAATCGGCGAGTGCCTCTTCGTCGGCCTCGTGATAGCCGACGCGCAGATGGCCGGTGCGGAGGAACTCGCAGTCTTCACCGACGAGCGCCGGCAGCTTTGTCCAGATCTCATGGGCCCGGTTGGAGAGTTCCATCTGCTCGGCCGGGCGCCCATGCCGGCGCACATTGCCGAAATTGACGCCGCTCGCCTGCTGGCCGATCCGGTCATGCTCGACGAGCAGCACCGACAACCCCCGCTGGCGCAGGAAGAAGGCGCTCGCCGCCCCCATGAGGCCGCCGCCGATGATCAGCACATCCGCTTTCTCGCTCATGCCGCCTCCTCCGCCGTCGTGGCGAGCGGCAGCGGCTTGACCGGCGCCTGGCCGCGCAGCCGGCCGACGCCGTCGACCGGTCTGCCGCAGGTGGCGGCGACGATCTCGGCGGCGATGGTGCCGCAATAACGACCCTGGCAGCGGCCCATGCCGACGCGGCTGAAGGCTTTGGCGCGGTTGAGCTCGGCCGCGCCGAGCGTCGTCGCGGCATGACGCAATTCGCCCGCCGAGATCTTCTCACAGCGGCAGACCAGGACCTCATCGGCAATCTCGCCCGCCAGCCAATGCGGCCAGGGAAAAGCCTGCGCGAGGGCGAGACGAAAGCGCTCGAGACGCCGAGCGGCACGATGCAAGGCGCGCCGTTTGCTTTCCGGCACGCCGTGGCCGAGATCGGCCAGGACCGCATAGGCCGCGAGCCGGCCGGAAATCTCCGCCGCATCGGCACCGGCGATCCGGGCGCCGTCGCCCGCCAGATAAAGTCCGGCAACACTCGCGCGGCCGTCGGGATCGGTCTTCGGCAGCCACAGACGGCTCGTTTCGTCGAAGGACAATGCGCAGCCGGCGAGATCGGCGAGCTGCGTCTCGGGCCGCAAGTGATAGCCGAGCCCCACCGCGTCACAAGCGAGCTCCTCGATCTCACCCGAGCTGCTGCGATAACGCAGGCCGGTGACATTGGCTCCGTCATTGGCGATCGCCAGAGGTGTGATGCCGGTCTCAACCGGAATGCCGGCAGAGCGCAATTGCAGGATCAGCCTGAGCCCGCGCAGAGCGAGTCCCGGGCGCGAGGTCAGAAGCCGTGGCAAGGCCTGGTGGCGCGCCGATAGCGGGGATGTGTCGAGCACCGCCGCAACCCTGGCGCCCGCTTTCACATATTGGCAGGCGACGAGATAAAGCAGCGGGCCGGTACCCATGAAGACGACTGCACCGCCGATGGCACAGGCTTGCGCCTTGAGCGCGATCTGCGCTGCGCCGAGGCTGTAGACGCCGGGCGTCGTCCAGCCGTCGACCGGTATCAGGCGATCGGTGGCGCCGGTGGCGAGGATCGCCGCATCGAAGCGCAACCGGCGCGCGACGGCGCCGGTCACCGTGTGAAGCACATTGTCCGCGATATTCCAGGCCAGCGTGTTCGGGCGATAATCGATCCGCGCCTTCAGGCGATCGAACGTGTCATGCAGCGCCTTCGCCTTGCCGGCCTCGCTGCCATACAGTGAAGCATAGGAACGTCGGAAGCCTGCGGGCTGGCGGCGATAGATCTGTCCACCGCCGCGCTCACCCTCATCCACCAGCGTGACCGGCAGTCTTTGCTCCGCCAGCGTTTCCGCCGCCCGGATGCCGGCCGGTCCGGCGCCGATGATCACGATATCGGGCATGGCCACATTCCCGCATCGGGTTCTGTCAGAAGCCTGGTGCCCGCTTCGGCCGTGGTCGAGCAGGCGCGCAGCCGCTCGCCTGCTTGCGTCCAAATCCAGCAATCCTGGCAGGCACCCATGAGACAGAAGCCGGCGCGCGGACCATCGCCGAATTCCGACCGGCGCAGCGCCAGCCCGGCGATCCTGATGGCCGTCAGATAGGTGTCGCCTTCGAGCGCCGCGACGGCGTGACCGTCGACCTCGAACGTGATCGCCCGTCTTTCGGTTTCGGCGAGGCGCCGGAAGCTCATGGGCTCGCCCCCTCGCGCAGCGCCGACATATAGCGGCCAGGCGTCACGCCGCAGTGGCGCTTGAAATGACGGGTGAGATGGCTCTGGTCGAAGAAGCCCGTATCATAAGCGACCGACAGCGGCG
Organism: Rhizobiales bacterium Y(2018); assembly: GCA_005502925.1. Classification (GTDB taxonomy): domain Bacteria; phylum Pseudomonadota; class Alphaproteobacteria; order Rhizobiales; family Aestuariivirgaceae; genus Taklimakanibacter. The sequence goes on from SCPD01000001.1 coordinate 68,490, forward strand.
ACTGTCCACGCTCGAGCATGCGCTGGGCCGCCTCCACCCTGACGCGACAGATGAATTGATGCGGCGGCAGGCCGGTCTGCTGACGGAACACGACCATGAAGCGGGACAGGCTCAATCCCGCCAATTGCGCGAGACCGGACAGAGGCAGTGTGTCGGCATAATTCTCGAGGATGAAGGCGATGACGCGGCGGATTGCCGGACTCATCGGTTTCGTCGATCTGTCGCTGACGAGACTTTTGATCATGCCGCCAGCTCCTGTTCGACCAGCTCGGTGAACCAGGCGATGCCATGGGGGATGATCGCGTCGTTGAAATCATAGGCCGGGTGATGCAGCGGCGGATCGTCATCGCCCCGCTTCTGCCCGAGCCAGGCATAGGCGCCGCGCCGTTCCGCCAGTATGAAAGCGAAATCCTCGGCGGCGAAGGATGGACGCTCGGCGGTCATCGCCGTGAGGCCAGCGGCTTGAGCGGCGGCGAGCGCCGTCGCCACGGAATCAGCATCGTTGATCGTCGCCGGGTAATAACGGACATAGTCGATCTCGGCTTCGACGCCGGCCGCTGTGGCGACACCCTGAACGATGCGGCGCAATTCGGCTTCGATCCGGTCGCGGATCGCCGCATCGAAGGAGCGCGCCGTGCCGGTCAACGACGCCGTACCCGGCAGCACATTATGCGAGGCGCCGCTTTCGATGCGGGTCACCGACAGCACCGCCATCTGCGCCGGATCGATGCGGCGCGACACCAGCGTGCTCAGCGCCACGGCGGTCTCAGCCGCCGCAAGCACGACATCGGTGGTGAGATGCGGCTCGGCGGCGTGGCCGCCCCGCCCGCTGAGTGTGATGTCGAAGCGATCGGCCGCGGCCATGATCGGTCCGGCTTTCGTCGCCAGCGTGCCCACGGGCAGTTGCGGCCAGTTGTGAAGCGCGAAGACGCGCGTATCGCCGATGCGCCGCAAGAGACCATCCTCGATCATCGCCTTGGCGCCGGCGCGGCCTTCCTCGGCCGGCTGGAAGATGAAAGACACGGTGCCGTCGAAACGGCGCGTGTGGCTCAGATGCAGCGCGGCGCCGAGCAGCATCGTGACATGGCCGTCATGGCCGCAGCCATGGAAGACACCTGGTTTGGTGCTTTGATAGGGAAGTCCGGTCGCTTCGGTGATCGGGAGCGCATCCATATCGGCCCTGAGGGCGATACGCCGGTCTGAGCTTCCGGCTGTGAGGCTGGCGACGATGCCGGTGCCGGCGATGCCGCTTTCGACAGAAAGACCTGCGGCGGCCAGCACGTCGCCAATACGGGCGGCGGTCCGATGCTCGTCAAAGGCGAGCTCGGGATGGGCATGCAGGTCACGGCGAAAGCCAATCGCATCCCAGGACGCAACCGTCGATTGCTCGTGACCTCCCATCAGCGCCCTCATTCACAGGGGTTCATTAATGTTCATCACTATATTGAACATCGAAAGGCTGTCAAGCCGCTGAATACTAAGTTTTAGCCGAATTAATGAAACGCTAGCAACAAATGTTCATTATATTGACTTTCATCCGCAGCCGGATCATTGTGCTTCTCGCAAACAATGAATTTCCGGAAGTTGTAGAAGGGGTTGCCGACGCATGACCTTGGGAGCGACGCTGAAGAAACTGCGCAATGAAGCGGGCCTATCGGTCAGCGAGCTCTCGCAGCGCTCGGGCGTATCGGTCGGCATGATCAGCCAGACCGAGCGCGGCCAGTCGAATCCATCCTTGAAGATACTCGACCGGCTGGCTCAGGCGCTGAATGCCCGCCTCGCCGATCTGATTGAGCCCGAGGCGCCGGTCGTCGAGCGCAACCACACCACTGCGGCCAGCGCGCGTTTCATCCGCCGCAAGGCCGAGCGGCCGCGTTTCGATGTCGGGCCCCTGCCCCTCACCAAGGAAATGCTGTCGCCGCAGGACACGCGCAACCTGCAATTCATGATCATCAATTTCCCGCCGCAGGGCCGCTCCGACGACGTGATCCAGACTCCGGGAGAAAAAGCCGGCCTCGTCATCAAGGGCACCTTCCGCATCAGCGTCGACAATACCGAGACGCTGATCGAGGAAGGCGACAGCTTCCAGTTCGACAGCGAGCTGCCGCATTGGGTGAAGAACGAACGCGATGAAGTCTCGGTCCTGATGTGGATCATGGTGCGCAGCAATCCGCTGCATCAGATCTGAAACGTATTCTATCCATCTCGTCACCCCGATGTAAGTCGGGGCCCACTAGATAAGCGCAATCTGGGTAGCTCGCAGCTGATGGAGCTCATTGGATCCCGGCGTTCGCCGGGATGACGGGAAAAAGGCACTGCAGACCTACTCCTCGGCCTCGGCCGGCATCCACCGCCGCACCGGCTCTTCCTTGCCCTCCACCTGCGCCTCCAGGACCGGTGACGCCAGCACCGCGTGAATGTGCAACATGCCGGTACCGCTGTTACGGAAACGGTGCTTGCGCAGCGCCGGAACCACGAGCGATTGTCCGGCCGTCACAATGCCGCTGCGATCATCGAGCCACATTTCCGCTTCGCCCGAGAGCACCGTCAGCACCTCCTCGACCGGATGCGCATGGACCGGCGTGCCGGCGCCGGGCGCCACCCATTGCTCGAAGATGCAAAGCTCCGTGGCCCCGGTCAGCGCCGAGATCAGCATGCGGGTCTCGACGCCCGGGCGCCATTCCTCGCGCGGGTGATCTCTATGGGCGACGACCTGCATGGTCAGGGCTCCCTGCCACGCCCCCCTCAGAGCATGCCGCAAATACCGGCGAGTGCAATCGGAGATATAGAAAAGCGCCCCGCGGGGCGCTCTCAAATCCCTTGAGTACTGAAATATAATCAATTGAAATTGTTGTTTAAATTGGTGCGGCCAAGAGGACTCGAACCTCCACGATGTTACTCGCTAGCACCTCAAGCTAGTGCGTCTACCAATTCCGCCATGGCCGCGAACCATTGGAAGCGCGCGGTGTGTAACAGGCGGATTTGGTGAAATCAACCCCCGCGAACAATCCTTTTCGCGAGGCCCGCCAAAGACTATCTAGAAGCCATGAAGCCCCGTGCCAGCATCGCATTTTCATTGAAATCAGTGCCTTCCGCCCGCTGGGATGTCTCGCCCGGTCTCACACCTTACGCCGACGCCCTCGCTCGCATGGAGCGCGAGACCCTGGCCATCGCGCGGGGCGATTCTCCCGAACTGATCTGGCTCCTCGAGCACCCGCCCCTCTATACCGCCGGCACCAGCGCCAAGGACGAGGATCTGGTCGCCCCCGGCCGCTTTCCCGTCCACAAGACCGGGCGTGGCGGCCAATACACCTATCACGGCCCCGGCCAGCGGGTCGCATATGTGATGCTGGATCTGCGCAAGCGCGGCCAGGACGTGCGCGCCTTCGTAGCCGGGCTCGAAGCCTGGCTCATCGACACGCTTGGGGCCTTCAATGTCACGGGCGAGCGGCGCGAGGACCGGGTCGGCGTCTGGGTCAGGCGGCCCGACAAAGGCCCCGATATCGAGGAGAAGATCGCCGCCATCGGCATCCGGGTGCGCCAGAGCGTGACCTTCCACGGCATCAGCCTCAATGTCGAGCCGGACCTGTCGCATTTCTCCGGCATCGTGCCCTGCGGCGTCGCCGAGCATGGCGTGACGAGCCTGGTCGATCTGGGACTGCCGGTGACCATGGAAGATGCGGATGTCGCGCTCGAAGCCGCCTATCGTCCGATCTTCGGATAGCGCCGCTTGTAATCCCGGGCAAAGCCGTGCGAGTCCGAAGGTAAAAAAGCGCAGTCATCCGCCCCGGAACGATTTCCCGGAATTCCCTGCCCTGGATTGCTAAGTCATTGAGATCGTTCAAGCGAGACTGCGTTTTTCGGAAAATACCCTGTAAATCCCTGCAAATCCCTGTATCCGGCCTGTATCAGCGAGGACCTATGCCGTCGGACGCACCGAGAAATCAGGCCAGCGCTCATCCGGCACGGCGGTCGCGACGACCTCCGACACCACCGCGCTTCTCGGGCCCCGCCAGCAATCCGCGAGCATCTGGACCACCTTGTCCTCATCGCCCTTGAACACCGCCTCGACCGACCCGTCGTGGCGGTTGCGCACCCAGCCCAGAAGACCTTGCTCCTGGGCGCGCCTGAGCGTCCAGGCGCGATAGCCGACACCCTGCACGCGGCCCGTGATGACTGCGCGCAGGATCTTCGTCATGCGAATTCCATGATGACGGCATCGACCGCCAGGCTGTCGCCCTTCTTGACATGGACCTTCTTGACGACGGCATCGCGCTCGGCGCGCAGGATGTTCTCCATCTTCATCGCCTCGACGATGGCGAGCGGCTCGCCGGCCTTGATCTCCTGGCCGTCCGCCACCGCGATCGAGACGACGAGGCCCGGCATCGGGCAGAGCAGCTTCTTCGAGGTGTCGGCCGCCTTCTTCTCCGGCATCAGGCGCGCGAGCTCGGCCTCGCGGCCGGAGAATACATGGGCATCGACGCTGACGCCCCGGTGCGACAGGCGGTAGCCGTTGAGGATCTTGCGTAGCAGCACCGAAACCGACATGCCGTCGATCTCGCCGCGCCACACTTCCTGCCCCGGCGCCCAGGCGCTCTTGACGAAACACTCCTGGCCGTTGTCGAGGGTGAGTGTGCGCTCGCCCTCACTGACGATCGAGACCGGCAGCCAGTCCTTGGCACCGAGCCGCACCACGCGATCCTGATCGTATTTCACCTTGCGGCCATTCATCTGGCCGCCGATGAGGCGCTTGCGGCGGTTCTCGACATGGTCGGCCATGACCGCCACGGCGGACAGGCGCGCTTTCAGCTCGGGCGTCAGCTCGTTGCCGGTGAAGCCGCCCTGAAACTCCTCGGCGATGAAGCCGGTCGAGAGCTCGCCCGATTTCCAGCGCTCATTCTCCATGATCGCCGACAGGAACGGGATATTGTGCTGGATGCCGTCAACATAGAACTCATCGAGGGCGGTGCCCATCGCGGCGATCGCCGTGGCACGGTCGGCTGCGTGCGTGCAGAGCTTGGCGATCATCGGATCGTAATAGATCGAGATCTCGCCGCCCTCGAAGACGCCGGTGTCGTTGCGCACCGTGATGCCGTCATGCGAACTCTCCTTGGGCGGACGATATTTGATGAGGCGTCCGGTCGAGGGCAGGAAGTTGCGATAGGGATCCTCGGCATAGACGCGGCTTTCGACGGCCCAGCCTTTCAGCTTCACGTCCTTCTGCGCCAGCGCCAGCTTCTCGCCGGCGGCGACGCGGATCATCTGCTCGACGAGGTCGATGCCGGTGATGAGCTCGGTCACGGGATGCTCGACCTGCAAGCGCGTATTCATCTCGAGGAAAAAGAAGGAGCGGTCCTGGCCGGCGACGAATTCGACGGTGCCGGCGGAGTCGTAATTCACCGCCTTGGCAAGCGCCACCGCCTGCTCGCCCATCGCCTTGCGCGTCTTCTCGTCGAGCAAGGGCGACGGCGCCTCCTCAATGACCTTCTGGTTGCGGCGCTGGATCGAGCATTCGCGCTCGCCCAGATAGATGACATTGCCATGCTTGTCGCCCAGCACCTGGATCTCGACATGGCGCGGATTGACGATGAACTTCTCGATGAAGACGCGGTCGTCGCCGAAGGAGGACTTCGCCTCCGAACGGGCGCGGGCGAAGCCGTCCAGCACTTCGGCGTCCGAATGGGCGATGCGCATGCCCTTGCCGCCGCCGCCAGCCGAGGCCTTGATCATCACCGGATAGCCGATCTTCCGGGCAATCTTCACCGCTTCCGCCTCGTCCTCGATGATGCCGAGATGGCCCGGCACCGTCGACACCTTGGCAGCGGCCGCCGCCTTCTTGGATTCGATCTTGTCGCCCATCGCGTCGATCGCGCCGGGGTTCGGGCCGATGAAGGTGATGCCGGCTTCGGCGAGCGCGCGTGGGAAGGCCGAGCGCTCCGACAGGAAGCCGTAGCCCGGATGGACGGCCTCAGCGCCGGTCTTCTTGCAGGCCTCGATGATCTTCTCGATGACGAGATAGGATTGGGCGGCGGGCGCTGCGCCGATGGCCACGGCTTCGTCCGCCATCTCAACATGAAGAGACGCTGCGTCAGCTTCGGAATAGACAGCGACGGTCTTGATGCCCATGCGGCGTGCCGTCTTGATGACCCGGCAGGCAATCTCGCCCCGGTTGGCGATCAGGATTTTCTTGAACATCGTTCCTCCCAGAAACCCGATTCGTCTTAGCGGCTCCCGACGTGCACGTAAACGCCAAGGTGCTCGGTCAGGCGAAACATGCTAGGCTCGGTGTTGGTAATCTCAGGCCCGGCATGATAGGTCCCCGGCCATGACACTCAAACCCATTCATATCATCGGCGGCGGCCTCGCCGGCAGCGAAGCGGCCTGGCAGGCGGCGGAGGCCGGCGTGCCGGTCGTCCTCCATGAAATGCGCCCCGAGCGCATGACCGACGCCCATAAGACGGAAGGCCTTGCCGAGCTCGTCTGCTCCAACTCGTTCCGCTCCGACGACGCTCAGAGCAATGCCGTGGGCCTCCTCCATGAAGAGATGCGCCGCGCCGGCTCGCTCATCATGCGCATGGGCGACCATCACAAGGTGCCGGCTGGGGGCGCGCTCGCCGTCGACCGCGACGGCTTCTCGGAGGGCGTGACCGAAGCGCTGGAAGCCCATCCCCTCATCACCCTGGCGCGCGGCGAGATTCAGGGCCTGCCGCCTGAAGACTGGGATAATGTGATCGTGGCGACGGGCCCCCTCACCTCACCGGCGCTGGCTGAAGCGGTCCAAGCGCTCACCGGCGAACAGGGCCTCGCCTTCTTCGACGCCATTGCGCCGATCGTCCACCGCGATACGATCGACATGGATATCGCCTGGTACCAGTCGCGCTACGACAAGCAAGGTCCGGGCGGCACCGGCAAGGATTACATCAACTGCCCGATGACGCGCGAGCAGTATGAAGGTTTCATCAGCGCGCTGATCACCGGTGACAAGGCCGACTTCAAGGAATGGGAGAAGTCGACGCCCTATTTCGACGGCTGCCTGCCGATCGAGGTGATGGCCGAGCGCGGACCTGAGACTTTGCGGCATGGCCCGATGAAACCGCGCGGCCTCACCAATGCGCATCAACCCGATACGAAGCCTTATGCCGTCGTTCAGCTGCGTCAGGACAACAAGCTCGGCACGCTCTACAACATGGTCGGCTTCCAGACCAAGCTGAAGCATGGCGAGCAGGTTCGTGTCTTCAAGACCATTCCCGGTCTTGAGAATGCCGACTTCGCGCGGCTCGGCGGACTCCACCGCAACACCTTCCTCAACAGCCCCAAGGTGCTCGACGAGCGACTGCGCCTGCGCGCCGCGCCGCGTCTGCGTTTCGCCGGCCAGATCACCGGCGTCGAAGGGTATGTGGAAAGCGCCGCGATGGGCCTGATGGCTGGCCGTATGGCAGCGGCCGAGCGCTTGGGCCGGGACTTCACCCCGCCCCCCGCCACCACGGGACATGGCGCGCTCATCAACCACATCACCGGCGGACATATCGAGACGACCGACAACAATACGGGCTCGTTCCAGCCGATGAATGTCAATTTCGGCCTCTTCCCGCCGGTCGAGATCCCGAAAGGCCCGGACGGCAGGAAGCCGCGCGGCAAGGACAAGCAGGTCGCCCGCAAGCACGCTTACACGGCGCGGGCGCTCAGCGACTTCGATCAGTGGCTGAGCCCCAAGCCCGCTATTGCCGCAGAATGAGCCAGAAGCCGAGATTGAGATAACGCGGCTTGTCGCGAAGCTCGCCCGACGCGTTGATGATGACGAGCGTCAGGCCGGGCTCGGCTTCGTAGATCACTGGTGGCGGCTGCGTGATCTGAGTGTGCGTCGCCGTATCGGCCTTGACCTTCTCCATCAGGGGTTTCACGGGGAGCGACCACTTCTGCGTACCGATGGTGATCTCGAGCGTCTGGCCATCGGTCTTGGCCCAGACCTCGCCGGGTCGTTCGGCGGCATTCAGATGGACCTGGATCGGACCGACGAGACGGCCCTGCCCGTTGATGTCCCGGATGAAGGGTGTGCCCGCGCCAAAGTTCACCTGGTCGGGCTCCGGCGTGTAGATATCGAGGCCGAGGATCTTGCGGATATTGGCGAGCGTGCCCCATCTGTCGGCCTGATCGGCGAAGGGATCGTCCTTGCGGCCGGCGAAATAAGGCTTGAGCTTGTCGAGGCCGCCCATGCTGCTCAAGGTCCACAGCAGAGCTTCGATCTCGCGCTTGCCCTCGACTGTGAGCGTTGGGACGGGATCGATGATCTTGTTCTCGGGCGTCAGAAGCTTTTCCGACTGGAAGAAGCCGGTCAGGCGACCGAACTGGCTTTCGATCGAGACGCTGTTGGCGCCCCAGGGCCCGGCCGAGCCGATCAACACGAGCACCGCGAAGCTGCCGAGGAGTGCCCGCATATCGGCGCGGTTGCGGCGGATCGCCAAATAGAGCATCACCAGCGCCAGCCAGATCGCGATAACGACGATGCCATAGCGGTCGGGCGTCACACCATAGGTCGCGATGCGCTCCCAGATCGCAACCGCGAGCAGGATGACCGGCACGATGGTGAACCAGAACCAGTAGCGCATGAAGAAGCGCAGAAGGAAGGTGCCGGTCTCGCGCCACGGCCAGGCGATGAGCCAGGTCGCGGTGCCGCCAACCGCGAAGATCGACACCATCAGGCCGATCTGGCCCTTCGGCAGCGCGCCGTCGAGCAGGATCTTCACCGCATAGGCATGCAGGATCAGCGTATAGACGACGGCGATCGGCACCATGATGTAGTTGACGAGCACCGAGACGCCGCGCTCGATCAGCGTGTCGCGGCCGCCACTGAGCGCCACCTCCTCATCGAGCCGTGCCGGCATGAGGGAGAGGCCGTAAAGCGGCGCGATCAGACTCGCGGCGGTCACCCAGACATGCTCATGGGCGCGCCAGGGCAGATCGACGTTGAACAGGAATTCGAGGCTCGCCAGGATAGCCGAGATGCCGCCCGCGAAGATCAGCGCGACGATCACCGCCAGCACCACGGCCAGCCCCAAGCGCAGGTTGAACAGCCAGAGCGCCCCCTGCTTCGCATCACGCCGCAGGAATCCGGCAATCATCAGGAGCGGCAGAAGCCCGGCGAAGAGGAAGAGATGCGAGGATCTGAGATACACGTCCCAAAAAGCCAAGGCGCCGGCGGCAAGCGCCACCGCGAGCGCCAGCAGCAATTCGGTGAGGCGTGACAGGCCGCGGCCTTGCGCGAAATAATGCGCCGCTCCCGCCGCCATGAAGGCCGCGGCGCCGCCCAGATAGACCTGGTTGTCCGAGACTGTCCCGTTGCTGACGATCGTGGCGACGTCGAGATTGCCATAGACGCAGAGGAGGACCGAAATAAGCGCGGGAACGGGAAAGCGCGCCAGGGATGCCGATAGATCCGGGACCAGGCGATGCAAGCGGTCGGCGAAGCTCATGAAGACTCCGTGGCTCTGTCACAACGACTGTGAGGGTCCGATTGTGGCGTTACAATGTCTGGGCGCGCGCCTTCCGGTAGAGCGTCCACTGGAGTCGCCATTGGGCGATGTCGGCGATCTGGGTCAGGGCCCCCGCCCCGAGCTTCGCGAGACGGCCGAGATAGAGGTCGGTGAGGCTTGCCGGCAGATAGGCCGGAATGACTTGGCCGTCGAGCGACGCCGCCAGCGCCCGGGCTTCGCTGAGCCGCTTCGCCGCATGGGCGCGCAGCTCGGCCAGCGCTTTGGCGATTGTTTCAGGCTCGCGACCCGCGAGGAGATGCGCCGGCGTCAGTCCGTGCTTCGCCAGAAGGTCGCTCGGCACATAACATTGGCCGCGCCTGCGCTGCAGCGGCAGGGAGCGCATCAGGCCGGTGATGCCCATGGCGACACCGGCCAGGCCGGAGATGTCGCCGAGGCTTTGGGCCCTTGGGCGGTCGAGGATCATCGCCGCCAGCTGGATCAGCATCGCGGAGGTTTCGCCGAGATAGCCCTCGAGCTGCCCGAGATTCGGCATCGGGTCGTCATAGAGATCGAACTGCCGGGCCTCGATCATGTTGAGGAGCGCCGGCTTGGGCAGCCCCGCCTCGGCGATGACGGGCGCCAACGCCTCGATGACGGGATGGCCCTGGCGCTCGCCGGCATAGGCGGCTTCGATGGCATCGGCCCACCATCTGAGCCTGATCTCGCCGAGCGCCGCCTCGCTCACCGTCTCGCGGATGCGGGCGATCTCGATATTGAAGGCATAAAGCGCCAAGAGCTGCGGGCGCTTGGCGTCGGGGGCGAGCAAGGTGGACAGATAGCGGTCCTTGTCGCCCTGGCGCACCAGCTCATGGCAATAGTCGGCGCTCATCGCACCTGATCGACGGCGATCAGCGCCGCCCAGATGTCGCGGTTCTCGCCGAGCAGGATATTGTAGGTGCGTACCGCCGCGCCCGTGGTCATCAGCTGCAAGCCGATGCCGGCCTTGTCGAAAGCATCGAGAAGCGGACGTGATGGCGCGGGCGCCGCGAGCCCGGTACCGAGGATGAAGGAATATGGCCGCTTGGGCGCCTCCAGAATCCGCGCGAAATCGGCCGGCGTGACTTCGGCGAAATGCGTGGCCGGCCAGGCATGCATGCCGTCGCCCAGGATCATCAGTGAGCCCTGATGCGACATGCCGCCGAACCGGAAACCGCCATTCCCATAGGACTCGATGGGGGCCCGGTGCGGGAAAAAGCGGTCGTCCTCCGCCATGATGCTCAGAAAGGGCCTGAGCGCCGGCTCACGGGCGTGCCGGGGCCGGCTTGCCGCTTGCTTTTGCCGGCTTCGGGCTGGCCTTGGCCTTCTCTTCCTGCTCCGCACCACCGATCTGGATCGCGTCGCGGTTGACGCCGAGAAGCGCCAGCAGCGAGGCGGCCGAAAAGATCGACGAATAGGTCGCGACACACACACCCCAGATCATCGCCAGGGTGAAGCCCTTCAGAACCTCGCCGCCGAAGATATAGAGCGAGAACAAGGCCAGGAGCGTCGTGACGGCGGTTAGAAGGGTACGCGGCAGCACGCTGTTGACCGAGAAGTCGATCAGGTCGGCCAACGGCATCTGCTTGTATCTGCGCAAGTACTCGCGGACGCGGTCGAACACGACGACGGTGTCGTTGAGAGAATAGCCGACGATGGTGAGGAGTGCGGCGATGATCTGCAGGTTGAACTCGATGCGGATCAGGATGAAGAAGCCGATCGACAGGAGCACGTCATGGAGCAGCGACATCACCGTCGCGATGGCGAACTGCCATTCGAATCTGAACCATATGTATATGAGGATGCCGATGATGGCGATGAGGACGGCGAAGATACTCCATTCCGCCAGTTCGCCCGAGACCTTTGGGCCGACGACCTCGATCGAGAGATATTCCACCCCCGTCCCCAGGATTTCCTTGACCTTGGTCTGGACGTCGCGCTGCACGTCCTCGCCGCCTTCGATGGTCGGCAACCGGATCAGCACCTCATGGCCGCCGGTCCCATATTCCTGCAGCTCGGCCTCGCCGAAACCCAGGCTGTTCACCTTGGAGCGCAACTCGTCGAGATTGGCGGGCTGCTCGGTACGGATGACGAAGACGGTGCCGCCTTTGAAGTCGACGCCGTAATTGAGGCCGACGAAGACGAAGAGCAAGATCGATGCCAGACAGGCGATGCCGGAGGCGAAGTAGCCATACCGGCTCCACAGCATGAACCTGATCTTGGTGTCGTCCGGAATGAAACGAATGGGTCTGTACATGTGACTATCCGCTTACAGCGGAACCTCTTTGGGCTTGGTCGTCCTGACCCACCAGAAAACGATGAGCCGCGTGACGGTGAAGGCCGTGAAAACGGTTGTGATGATGCCGATGGCATGGGCGATGGCGAAACCGCGCACCGGCCCCGAGCCCACGCCGAACAGAACCACGGCGGCGATGAAGGACGTGATGTTCGAATCGAGCACGGTGGCGAGCGCCGCCTTGAATCCGGTCTCGATCGCATTGAACGCGCTTCGCCCGTGTCGCCACTCCTCGCGGATGCGCTCATAGACGAGCACATTGGAGTCGACCGCGATGCCCATGGTGAGCACGATACCGGCGATGCCGGGCAAGGTCAGCGTGAAACCCGCCACCGACATGATGCCGATGAGCAGGATCAGGTTCACGATGAGCGCGATATTGGCGAAAATACCGAACAGCCCGTAGGCGATCAGCATGAAGCACATGACGGCGATGAGTGCGATGACCGAGGCGATGGCGCCGGCCCGGATCGAGTCGGAACCGAGGCTCGGACCGACGGTGCGCTGCTCGACCGCGATGAGGCGTGCCGGAAGCGCACCCGAGCGCAGCACGATCGCCAGGCTGTTGGCGTCCTCGACGGTAAAGTTACCGGAGATCTGGCCTGTGCCGCCCAGAATGGGCTCGTTGATGCGCGGTGCGCTGATGATCTCCTGGTCGAGGATGATGGCGAATGGTTTGCCGACATTGTCGGCGGTAAGCTTGCCGAAGCGCAACGCACCCTTCTGGTTGAACTTGAAGGAGACGATCGGCTCGTTGGTGCGCGAATCGAAGCCCGACGAGGCATTGCTCAGATCGGCGCCGTCGACGGTCGCGGCGCTCGAGGTCTGCACCCACATGATTACCGGTTGCGTCTGGGCCTGCGGGGTCTCCGGCTTCATCGGATAGGCGGCGCAATCGGGCGGCGGATTGTCGGTCGCGGCGGCCGGCTGGCTTTCGCAGACGAGCTGGAAAGTGAGCTTCGCCGTCTGGCCGATCATCTCGACGACCTTGTCGGGGTCGCCGACGCCCGGCAACTGCACGACAATGCGGTCCTTGCCCTGGCGCTGGATCGAAACCTCGGCGATGCCGGTGCCGTTGACGCGTTTGTCGATGATGCTGAGCGACTGGTCGACGGCCTGGCTCACGCGCGCCTCGAGCCCCGCCTCATTGAAAGAGAAGATGAATTGCTGGCCGGAGCGGTTGAGCGAGAAGATGTTGCTGGCGACGCCGGTGCCGAACAGGCCCGTATCGATCGGCTGGGTCAGATTGCGCAGGACGTCAAAGGCCTTGTCGGCATCGGCCGCCTCGGTGATCTGCACGCTGACGCCGGTGGGCGTGCGGTTAAGCTTGTAGCCGATGCGCGCATCGCGCAGGACGGCGCGAACATCACCCATCTGCTGAACGATCAGCGTGTTGATCAGCTCCTTGCGATCGACCTCCATGAGGACGTTGGACCCGCCCTGGAGGTCGAGGCCGAGCGTCAATGGGCGCAGGATGGTGCTTTCGCGCAGCCTGTCTTGCATGTCCTTGGGCAGGACATTCGGGAGCGCGAAGATAATGCCGACCACGATCGAGGCCAGGATGGCGAGGACTTTCCAGCGGGAGAAATAAAGCATCTTAGAGGTCCGACCCTTTCGCCGGGGCGCTGCCGGCGGATTCGTTTGCGGCGTCTATATAGACCAATCGCGCCGGCAAGGCATCGGAACGCAGGGCGATTACGAGGTTATTTGCATCTTCCGGCGTGAAGTTGCCGGAAATCTGGCCGGTGCCGCCGAGAATCGGCTCGTTGATCCGGGGAGCGCTGACGATTTGTCGATCGAGCACGATCGCCATGGGCTTGCCGACATTCTTGGCCGTCAGCTCGCCGAAGAGTTGCGTGCCCTCTTTGTTGAACCTGAAGGTGACGATCGGCTCATTGGTCGTCGGATCAGTCTGAGTATCCGCATTGGTGACGTGCTTGCCGTCGACACCCGCCCAACCCGCGGTTTGCACCCAGATCATCTGCCCGGAGCTGTCTTTCAGCGGATAGGCCGCGCAGTCTTCGGGCGGCTGGTTCTCGGAGTTCGTGGGCTGGCTGTCGCAGGTCATCTGGAACGCGAAAATGCCCGTCAGGCCGAGCGCCCGTTTCGCCTGGTCCGGTATTCCCTGACCCGGCAACTGAATGAGAATGCGGTTGAGTCCCTGACGCTGGATGGACAGCTCGCTGATGCCGAGGGCGTTCAATCTGAGGTCAAGAACCTTGAGCGCCCGGTCGGTCGCCTCGCTGGTCCGGATCTCCATGGCGGGCTCGGACAGATGGAAGCTGAATTGCTGACCGGCCCGTGACATCTCGAATGTCGGGACGGCGGCGCCGGTCAGGCTGGTGACCGGCTGAGTGAGCCGGCTCAGCAGCTCCTGCGCCTTGTCGGCGGCGCCGGTCTCGGAGATCGTCACCTGTGTGCCGTTGGCGGTCCGCTTCAGGCCGGCATAGCCGATCGCCTCATGGCGCAGAAGAGCGCGGACATCGCCCGTCTGCTGGGCGATCAGCGTTTCGCGCAGCTCCTTGCCGTCGAGCTCCATCAGGAGGCTCGTGCCGCCCTGGAGATCGAGGCCCTGTGTCATCGGCCGCAATCCCGTATAGGCGCCGAGCGTGTCCTGCCAGGTTTTTGGCAGGACATTGGGCAGCGCGAAGACGACGCCGGAAAGCACCACGGCCAGGATGGCGAGGACTTTCCAGCGGGGGAAATGCAGCATGCGGTTCGACTTATTTCTTGGCCGTGTCGTCTTTGACCGGTTCGCCCTTGGCGCGGACCTCGGAGATGGCGCTGCGCACCACCCTTACCTTCACATTCTCGCCGACCTCGACCAGGAGCTCGCGCTCATCGACCACTTTGGATACCCGGCCAATCAGGCCGCCCGATGTCACGATCGTGTCGCCGCGGGCCACCTTGCCGATCAGCTCCTGATGTTCCTTCTGGCGCTTCTGCTGCGGCCGGATCAGGAGGAACCAGAACACCACCATGATCATCACCAGGGGCAGAATCATCCCGATGAAGTCACCGGTGCCCGGGCTCCCCGTGGCCTGGGCGAAAGCGGGAGTAATGAACATTAGGGGTGTCTCCTCTGAGCGGCGAAAAAGGCGGGGATTGAGGCCGCCCGGTTTGAGTTCAGGGGTATATAGCGCCGAACCCAGCCATTGCAACCGGCTGGAACCGCCTATGCGCCCCGGCTTCTTGTCCCTGGGAACCGGGGACGCTATGGACCTGCGCCATGTCCAAAGACCCCGCCAATGACGAATTCGTTACCCTTCTGAGCCGGATCGCCGTCGCCCTCGAAAGGCTGGCCCCGGCCCCGCCGCCCGCCTCCGACCTCGGCGCCGCCGCGGCCTTTATCTGGAACGCGCAACAGCGCCGGCTGGAGCCGGTGGCCAAGGTCAACCGGGTGGATATCGATCTCCTGCGCGGCATCGACCAGACCCGCGACATCCTCCTCGACAACACCCGCCGTTTCGCCAAGGGGCTGCCGGCCAACAACGCCCTGCTCTGGGGGGCCCGCGGCATGGGCAAGAGCTCGCTGGTCAAGGCCGCGCACCATCTGGTCAATGAGGAGACCGGCGGCAAGCTCAAGCTGGTCGAGATCCATCGCGAGGACATCGAAAGCCTGCCGCAGCTGATGACGCTGGTGCGCGCCAATCCGGCACTCTATTTCATCGTCTTCTGCGACGACCTCTCCTTCGACGCCAACGACACTTCCTACAAGTCGCTGAAAGCGGCGCTCGAAGGCGGCATCGAGGGGCGCCCCCTCAGTATGATCTTCTACGCCACCTCCAACCGCCGGCATCTGCTGCCGCGCGACATGATGGAGAATGAGCGATCGACGGCCATCAACCCCTCGGAAGCCGTCCAGGAAAAGGTCTCGCTCTCGGACCGGTTCGGCCTCTGGCTCGGCTTCCACAACTGCTCGCAGGATGAATTCCTAAGTATGATCGAGGGTTACGTGAAGCGCCTCAATCTCAAGGTCAAGCCGGAAGAGGTCCGCGCCCAAGCGATCGAATGGACCGCCACCCGCGGCAGCCGCTCAGGCCGCGTCGCCTGGCAGTTCGTCCAAGACCTCGCCGGCCGGCTGGGCGTCAGAATCGAGGAATGAGCGGGCGCTCTTGCAGTTTCTTCATAGCAAGCGCGTTTAATTTATTGAAATAACTTAGGTTCTAACCAAGCGCCTTCTCATTCGCGTTCCATTCTTCGATGGAATTGCCGACCGGGACCATCACCCATTTGCGGTAGGCGGGGCGCTGCTGCAGCGCCTCGAACCAGCGTTTGATGTTGGGCGTGTCGGGACGGCTGCAATTGAGCTGGGAATAGCGCCAGTAGAGGACGCCGAGCACGATGTCGCCGAAGGAGAACGCCTCGCCGGCGAACCATGTCGACGTGGCGAGCCGCTTGTCGGCGATGGCGAGAACAGTGATCAGCTTGGCACCGGAGTCGGCGACCGCCTTGTCGTTACGGTCCGCGGGCTTCACCCGCACCAGATTCCAGAAGATCGCCGAAATATGCGGCACGACATTGAGCTGCTGCCATTCCATCCACTGCTCGGCCGCGGCGAGCGCCTTGGGCGCTTTCGGTCTGAGGCCGCCCTCGCCGTAACGCGCCGCCAGATACCGCACGATGGCGTTCGATTCGAACATGGTGATGTCGCCATCGCGCATCACCGGCACCAGCGCATTGGGATTCATCTCGAGATAGGCCGGGTCGCGGGTGCCGCCGAAGCCGCCGCCCACCGTGTGGCGCTTGAACTCCAGACCGAGCTCGTCGAGTGCCCAGATCACCTTCTGCACATTACTCGAACTGCGGCGTCCCCAGATCTCGATCATCTCCGGCTCCCTGCTCAAAATGCGTATCTATCGCAAGCAAAAGCCCGGCCGCAAGGCCGGGCTCGTTACCCTCGAAGATGTACGCCTTGTCAGTTGGCGGCGGTCGAGTTGTTGAGGAAACGCATCGGGTCCATGGCCGTGGCGCCTTTGCGGACCTCGAAATGAACCTGCGGGCTTGTCACCGAGCCGGTCTGGCCGGCCTTGGCGATCACATCGCCGCGCTTCACGGTATCGCCGCGCTTCACGAAGAGGTCCTTGTTATGGGCATAGGCGGTCACCCAGCCGCCGTCGTGGCGGATGAGGACGAGATTGCCGTAGCCTTTCAGCTCGTTGCCCGCATAGGCGACGACACCGGCCTCGGCCGAGCGCACATCCGTGCCTTCCGGCACCGCGATATTGATGCCTTCATTACGCAAGCCGCCCGGCTTCGAGCCGTAGCCCGAAATCACCCGGCCCTTGACCGGCCAGCGGAAAGTCAGGCTGCCTGCTTCCTGGGCCGGCTGGTTGTCCGACACGATCTGCTGCGGCTGCTGCTGGATCGGTTTCGGCGCCGCCGAGGCCATATCCGTGTCGGCATCGTCGGCCGGTTCATTGGCAGCGACGTTGGTCGAAGGCTGTGTGGCACTGGGTGCCGAGGTCGACGGCTTGGCGGCGACCACCGGGCCTGCGCCCGAGCCACCCTTCGGGATGCGCACGGTCTGGCCCTGGCGCAAAGCGGTGTTGTTGTCGAGGCCGTTCAGCTTGGCGATGGCGAAGGGATGCACGCCATAGCTGCGGCCCAATGAATAGAGGGTTTCGCCGGCGCGCACCGTGTGCTCACCGCCGCCCGCCATCAGCGTGCTGCCCGGCTTGGCATTGGCCGGCTGCGGCGCCAAGGCCGTGTCGCGGCCCGGAATGCGCAGATTCTGGCCGACACTCACCGAATAGGGAGCCGCCAGGTTATTGGCGCGGGCCAGTTCGCCTACCGACAAATTGTTGGCGCGGGCGATCGAATAGAGCGTCATGCCCGGCTCGACGCGAACCGAACCCGACTTGGCATCCATGGCCGGCTGCTGGTCGTTAAAGGCGGGCTCGGTCTGGGCCGACTGGTAATCCTTGGGCTGGAGGCTCGGCTGCTTGTAAACCGGCTTGTAGGTCTGCTGGTAGTTGTAGCCGTTGCTGGCGTAACTGTTCTCGGCAGCCTTGCTGCCGCTGGCGCCCAGCGGGCGGCGCGAAACCGTGTCACGGTCAGAGACCGAAGCCACATCCGTATCACCCCCAGCGCTGCCGCCGCCCTGGACCTTTTTGGGTACCGAGGCGGTGTAGATGGAGTCGTCCGATGAGGAGGAGGAATCGGCGAAGCGGTCTACCGAGCCGGAACAGGCCGAAAGCAGAACGGCGGCCGCTACACTGAGAAGGAGCGACGCTTTCGACGGGAACCCGACGGCGCGCACGGAAGAGGAACGCATACCCAAAACTCCAGAAACCAACTGACAAGGGAACAATGCCTTGTTTAGGTTAAGGGAGCGTTTATTGGCTCAAATACGGGGAAAGTTTTAGGCAGATCGCCCCGGAAAACCGGCTGCTTCCTCAGATGCAGCCCAGTGCCCTCCTTTCGCTGTGGATCTCTTTGCGCTCGGCCCGCGCCCGATCGAGCTCGGCTTCGACCTCGGGGCCTGGATGGTGCTTCTTCCGGTACTGCAGGGTCGTGTCGATGTATTTGATGACCTGGCCTTCCTGGCGCGCCAGGCTCACACACTGCTGGTAGCTCGGCTCATCATTGCCATAGCGGCCCGCACAGGCGCTCAACAGCATGGCAGCCGAAAGAAGGAGAAGTGATTTCTGCATAGGTCCCGAACCCCGCCTGTTTCGGGGGGAAGCTAGCGCATTTTCTGGTGTCATGCGACAAAACTCTCGGCTAAAGAGCGGCAATCCCCAACTTCAACGGAGTGCTTGCATAAAATGACCCTTTGGCCACAACACGCGACCTGGAACGGCCCCATTGTAATGATCGGTCTCGGCTCGATCGGGCGGGGCACCCTCCCCCTCATCTTGCGCCATATCGCCTGTGACCGGAGCAAGTTCACGATCATCGATCCCGATGATCACAACAAGCACATTGCCGATAAGGAAGGCATCGCCTTCATCAAGAAGGGGCTTACGCCGAAGAACTACAAGTCGGTGCTCACGCCCCTGCTGACGACGGGCGAACAGGCGTTCATCGTCAATCTGTCGGTCGATGTCTCTTCGATCGACATCCAGAAGCTCGCGCAACAGACGGGCTCGCTCTATCTCGACACGGTCATCGAGCCGTGGCCCGGTTTCTACTACAACAGCAAGCTCGATAACGCGGCGCGCACCAATTACGCGATGCGCGAGCATCTCCTGGCCCTCAAGGAGAAATACAAGGGCGCGCATACCTCGGTCTCCTGCTGCGGCGCCAATCCCGGCATGGTGTCCTGGTATGTGAAGCAGGCGCTGCTCGATATCGCCGACGCCACAAAGGTGAAGGTCAAGGAGCCGAAGACGCGCGCCGAATGGGGCAAGCTCATGAAACGCCTCGGCGTCAAGGGCATCCATGTCGCCGAGCGCGACACGCAGCGCGCCAAGAAGCCGAAGCCGTTCGACACCTTCGTCAACACCTGGTCGGTGGAAGGCTTCATCTCGGAAGGCCTGCAGCCGGCCGAGCTCGGCTGGGGCACGAACGAAAAGAAGCTGCCGCCCGGCGGCAAGAAGCACAAGACCGGCTGTGGTGCGGCGATCTATATCACGCGCCCCGGCGCCGAGACCAAGGTGCGCTCCTGGACGCCGACCCCCGGCCCGCAATATGGCTTCCTCGTCACCCACAATGAGGCGATCTCGATCGCCGACTATTTCACCGTGCGCGAGGGCCGCAAGGTCACCTACCGGCCGACCTGCCACTATGCCTATCATCCCTCCAACGACGCGGTGCTGTCGCTGCATGAGATGTTCGGCAATGGCGGCAAGAAGCAGTCGAAGATCCACATCCTCGAAGCCGATGAGATCCTCGACGGCCGTGACGAGCTCGGTGTCCTCATCTATGGCCACAAGAAGAACGCCTATTGGTATGGCTCGCAGCTCACCATCGAGGAAGCCCGCAAGCTGGCGCCCTATCAGAACGCCACCGGCCTGCAGGTGACGAGCGCGGTGCTCGCCGGCATGGTCTGGGCGATCGAAAATCCCAAGGCCGGCGTCGTCGAGACGGACGAGATGGACTTCCGCCGCTGCCTCGAAGTGCAACTCCCCTATCTCGGCCAGATGACCGGCGTCTATACCGACTGGAACCCGCTCCAGGATCGGCAGACGCTGTTCGCCGAGGACATCGACAAACGCGATCCCTGGCAGTTCACCAATATCCTGGTGAAGTGACGAACAAGAAAGGGCCGCTAGATGCGGCCCTTTCCTTTATAGAACCAGTCTTTCGGATAGGGATACCACCAGTCCTGGACGGTCGGTTCATGGTCGATGACGACCATCTTTGAGCGCCGGAACGCTTCAAGGCCTTGGCGGCCCAATTCACGGCCGAGACCCGACATTTTCCAGCCGCCGAAAGGCAAAGCGTCATTGTCGATGAGCGGGTTGTTCACCCAGACCATGCCGGCTTCGAGTATCTCCGCCGCCTGCATCGCCTCTTTCAAATCGGTGGTGAAGACCGAGGCGCCGAGGCCGAAGTCGCTGTCATTGGCGAAGCTCAGCGCCTCTTCGAAGGACGACACTTTGCAGATCGCCGCGACCGGTCCGAAGATCTCGTCGCGCATCACTGTCATCTTCGGCGTGCAACCGGTGAGGATCGTCGGCTCATAGAACCAGCCGACATTGCGCTCGGGCGGCACGCGGCCACCACAGACGATCGTCGCGCCCTGCTCTTTCGCTTCACCGACGAGGCGGATCACCTTGGCGCGCGCGGCTTCCGACACAAGCGGACCGATTTCGGTTTCCTCGAGGCCGTGGCCGATGCGCAGCTTGCGCGCCATCTGGGCGAGCCGGTCGACGAACTCGTCATGCACTTTTTCATGGACGAAGAAGCGCTCCGACGATGTGCAGATCTGGCCCGAGAGATGGAAGGCGGCCATGGCGGCGCCCGGCACCGCGACATCGAGCGGGGCATGTTCCGAGATGATCATCGGGTCATTGCCGCCTGCCTCGATGATGCAGGGCTTGAACTGCTCGGCGCAGGCCACCGCCACGGCACGCCCGCTTGCGACACTGCCGGTAAAGGCGACCGCATGGGTGTTGCGCGAGCGGATCAGCACCTGCGCCACGTCGGCACCGCCGGTGAGGCACGAGACGAGGCCCGGCGGCAGGACCTTGCCGAAATGCTCCATGAAGGCCAGCGTGCACAGGCTCGTCGCCTCCGCCGGCTTGATGATGCAGGCATTGCCGGCAGCGAGCGAAGCCGCCACCGTCCAGCACATCAGAAGGATGGGAAAGTTGAATGGCATGATGTGGACGGAGACGCCATAGGGCTCGTAGCGCGAGAACTGGAACGAGCCTGCCTGGGTCGTGCCGGCCACCTTGCCGGCATCGTCGCGCGCCATCTCGGCAAAGTAGCGGAAGGCCGGCGCCACATTGAGCAACTCGCCCACGGCTTCCGGATAGGGCTTGCCCATCTCCAGCACCATGAGGCGTGCGACGTCATGCATGTCGGCCTTGGCGATCTCACCCGCCACCTCATGCAGCAGCCGCGCCCGCGTCTTGGCATCGACCCGTTTCCACTTGCGCTGCGCCTCGAGCGCCTCGCGCGCGGCGTCCTCGGCAAGCGCTGGCGTCGACAGTGCAATGCGTCCGGCGATACTGAGATCGGCCGGGTTGACGATGTCGCGGAATGTCACGCCGTCCGGGACGGCCCAGTCATTGGCGCGGAAGACCTGGCCGGCCGCCGGATCGAAAGCCATGGCTAGCGGATCATGTAGACTTTGCGGATCGTCTCATGCACCCGGCAGGTGCCCTTCCAATCCTGCGGGAAGAAGGCTGTTGTGTCGGGGCCGATCTCGATGACGTCACCACTTTCATGCGTGTAGGTGCAGCGGCCGGTCAGGAAATGGCAGAACTCGTCCTTGGTGACATGGCAGTTCCAATAACCCGGTGTGCAGATCCAGATGCCGGTCTCGCTCTGGCCCCCCGGTCCCTTATGCAGGACGATACCGGAGGTGCGCGACTCGCCTTCGATCATGGTCGGGATGACGCCCCAGTCCTTGAACGGCCCCGGATAATTCGCCGGATCGACGATATGCGGCGCGGATGAATTCAGATTGGTCGGCATTCTCTCTCCTTTGATGCTCTCTCCCTTATCCGTCATCCCGGCGAAAGCCGGGATCCATAAAAGCCTGACCAAGCGAGCAGTGCCGCCCGGCTGTCCTTATTCAATAGGCCCCGGCTTTCGCCGGGGTGACGAACAAAGGGTTCAACTCAACATATACACGTTGCGCATGGTCTCATGGACCACGCAGATTCCGGTCCAGCCGGCGGGGAACAGGACCGCCGTACCCGGCACGATCTCGATCTTTTCGCCCGATTCATGCGTGTAGGTCGCCCGCCCCGAGACGAAGTAGCACAATTCGTCGCGCGGGATCGACAATGGCCAGGTGCCGGGCGTGCATTGCCAGAGGCCCGATTCCGGCTGGCCGTTCGGGCCCTTGTACAGGAGCACGCCGTCGCTCTTGGAGTTGCCGGCGATCGGGTTGGGCTGATGTCCCCAATCCTTGAGCGACCCCGCATAAATCGCGGGGTCCGCAATATGGGGCGCGGTCGCTTGAAGCCCTTTCGACATCAGGCGGCCTTCTTGCGGCGCAGGAGGCCGTCGATGACTTTCGCCGCCTTTACCGGACCCTTCTGTTTGCGCATGTCCTTGGACGTCTTCTTGAGCTTGGCCTTCATCTTCCTGTCGGTGAGCATCCGGGTGATGCGCTCGGCCATGACCTCGTCCGTCCATTCGTAGCGGTCGAGCTTGAAGCCGTGGCCGGTCTCCTCGACACGCGTCGCATTGTCATGACCATCCCAGACATAAGGCATGATGATCGCCGGCTTGCCGAAATAGAGGCATTCGGTGAAGGAGTTGTTGCCGCCATGATGGATCACGGCATCGACCTGCGGGATCACCGAAGGCTGCGGATACCATTTGTCGATGATCACATTGGCCGGAATGTCCGTGTACTGATCCATATAGTCGCCGACATTGACCAGCGCGCGGACCGGCAGCTTGCCGATAGTGACGATGAGCCGCTTGAGCAGATCGACATCGCACGAGCCCAGCGAGCCGAAGCTCACATAAAGCAGAGGCTTGTCATTGTTCTTCTTGAATTTGGGAACCTTGTAGGCGGCATCCTTGCGCACGCAACCCTCGAGATACTGGAACTGCTTGGGTGACAGCTTGTGGCGGCGCTTGAACTTTACCGCGGAAGGATAAAGCAGCAGGTTCATATGCGGCGAGGCCTCGAAGAACTGGCCGAGCGGATAGGCCTTCTCGCCGACGCTCTTGAGGAAGCCGTTGAAATTCTCGTGGATCGGCTTGATCACCTCGTTGAAGCGCTTGCGGTAGGCGGCAAAACCCTTCTTGTCCTTCTCGCCGCAGCCCGACAGATGCGGCGGGATATCCGGGTCCTCGATCTCGTTCTCCGAGCAGGAGATGATGCGCACCCACGGTTTCTTGTTGTCGCGTGCATAATGCTTGATCGCCGGAAACAGGATCACATTGTCGACGCAGACGACGTCCGGCTTGATCTTGTCGAGCACGCCGGGGAGGTCCTTCTCGGCCCATTTGGCGGTCTCGACGATCATCTCCCAGCAGCCCTTCACGTAGTTGTCGATCTGGTCATAGGGCGTTTTGCGGAAATTCGGGATATGGCCGTTGATGAAATCGACCCAGAACTTGGCCATCTCCTCGGGCGGCAGCGGCTCCGATAGATTGACGGGGTGGGCTTCGAAGCCATAACCCTTATAGACATCGAGGAAACCTGGATCCGACAGGAAGACCACCTTGTGGCCGAGCTTCTCCAGCGCCTGGCCGATGCCGACCGAATTGAGCGCCGGCCCGAAGGCGGCCTCCGGAAAAAGGGCGATGACCTTCTTCAGCTTCTTCGCCGCCTTGCGCGCCGGTTTCTTTGCGGCGGCATTCTTCACGACCTTCTTGGCCGCCTTCTTCTTCACTGCCTTCTTCGCCATGATGAGATCCCTCTTGCCTCCACTTTAACAGTTATCACGTGCCCGGCACACTGCCGCGGTTGAAACGTTGAGCCGTCAGCACCAGGATGAAGCTGACCAGCAGAATGATCGTTGCCATCGCATTGATTTCGGGCGTCACGCCAAAGCGGATCATCGCATAGATCTGCATCGGCAGCGTGGTCGAGCCCTGCCCGGCGCCGGCGGTGAAATAGGCGATGATGAATTCATCGATCGACAGCGTGAAAGCGAGCAAGGCCGCGGCGACCACCGCCGGCCAGATGAGCGGAAAAGTGATCTTGCGGAAAGTCGTCAGCGCCCCCGCCCCCAGATCGCAGGACGCCTCGGTCAGCGACCAATCGAAGCTCTTGAGCCTGGCGCGCACCACGGCGCAGACAAAAGCGATGTTGAAGACGACATGCGCCAGGATAATCGAATGCAGGCCGAGGGTAAATTTCACCATCGTGAAGAACGACAGGAGCGCGATGGCGAGCACGATGTCGGGAATGATCATCGGCGTGAACAGCAAGGCGTCGAGGCTCGTGGAAGCCTTGCGGCGCTCGATGCCGAGCGCCAGCAACGTGCCGATGGTGGTGGCGATGAAGGTCGAGACAATCGCGACGATCAGCGAATTCTTGGCGGCGGCGATGATTTTCGGGCTTTCCAGCAGCCTTCCATACCAGTCAGTCGAAAAACCGGTCCACGCCGTCGGCATGCCGGCCTTGTTGAAGGACAAGATCATCAGCACGGCGATCGGCGTGTAGAGGAACACATAGATGAAGACGAGATAGGCCCTACGCATGGCCCCGCCCTTCCCCGCGCGCCCGGTTGGCGGCGACGGCCTGGGCAAACAAGAGCAGCAGCATCACGGCGATCAGGAAAACCGACAAAGCCGAACCGAAAGGCCAGTCGCGGGCGGTCAGGAACTGGTCATAGATCAGGTTGCCGACCATCTGCAGCTTGCCGCCGCCCAAAAGATCGGGCGTGACGAAATTGCCGATCGACAGCACGAAGACGAAGACGGCACCGGCCGCGACGCCGGGCGCCGTCAGCGGCAGCGTGATGCGCCAGAATGTGGTGAGCGCGCCGGCGCCCAGGTCGCGCGAGGCTTCGGCATAGGACGGGTCGAGCCGCTGCAGCGCCGAATAGATGGCGAGGATCACGAAGGGCACGTAATTGTAGACGAGGCCCAGTATGACCGCGAATTCGTTGTAGAGCAGCGGCAGAGGCCCGCTTGTCAGTCCGAGC
Organism: Rhizobiales bacterium Y(2018); assembly: GCA_005502925.1. Classification (GTDB taxonomy): domain Bacteria; phylum Pseudomonadota; class Alphaproteobacteria; order Rhizobiales; family Aestuariivirgaceae; genus Taklimakanibacter. Next base: position 93,527 of record SCPD01000001.1, read on the forward strand.
CATTGGAAGAAATTATTGGCGAGGCCAGTCGGGTTGAGGAGCACGATCCAGGCATAGGTGCGGATGAGATAATTCGTCCAGAATGGCAGCATCGCCATGAACAGCAGCGCCGTCTGATGGCGCGGCGCCGATCTGGCGATGGCATAGGCGGCCGGATAGCCGATCAGCAAAGCGAGGAAGGCGGCGAGCCCGGCGATGCGGGCGGAATCGAGGAAGATCGACAGATAGAGCCATTCGCCGGCGCGGGCGAAATTGCCGAAGGTGAAGACCGACCAGTCGACGCCGCCATAGGTGCCGCGTTCATAGAAGGCGGTCACGAGAATGATGGCGCAGGGCACCACCATCAGAAGGCCCAGCCAGACGAGGCCGGGAAGCATCAAAAGCCAGGAGGCCAGTCTTTGCGGCATGACACCGTTTCGGGGAGCGGAAATGAGTTCCGCTCCCCTGGGGTTGTTCGCTTACTTTGAAGAGGTGATCTCGGTGACGACCTTCGAGAAGGTCTTCATGCCGTCGCCCAGATCGCGCAGCTGCTCGTATTTGAGCAGATCGGCGGGCGGGATCGCCATGTTCGGATATTTCTCGAGCATGGTCTTGTCGATCGCTTCCATGCCGGCCTTGTTGGGCGTCTTGTACATGATGTTCTCGACCACCCATTTGCCGGTATCGGCCTTCAGGATGTAGTCGAGGAATTTGTAGGCGGCGTCCTTGTTCTTGGAGCCTTCGACCATCACCATGGTGTCGACCCAGAGATCGGAGCCTTCCTTGGGTACGACATATTTGATCTCCGGCTTCTCGGCGATGCCGTAATTGCACCAGCCGTCCCAGGCCTGGACGAGCGAGGCCTCGCCCGAAACGAGCTTCGAATAGAAAGTCGTGTCGTCATAAGCGAGCAAGGTCTTCTTGGTCTCGATGAGGAGCGCCTTGACCTGGTCGAGCTTGGCCGGATCGATCTCGTTGACCGACATGCCGAGCGCCAATTCGCCCGCCGCCATGAGCCAGCGGTCGGTCGACAGCATGGTGGTCTTACCCTTGAGATCATCGGCCGGCTTGAGCAGATCGTTCCAGCTGGTCGGCGCCGACTTCACCACATCCGAGCGGTAGCACAGGCCTGTGGTGCCCCAGGCATAGGGAATGGAGAAGGTGTTGCCCGGATCATGCTTGAGCTGGCCGGCCTCGGGATAGAGATTGGCGAGATTGGGGATCTTGGCATGATCGAGCTTCGCCGCAATGCCGAGCTTGTTGAGCGCTTCGGCGAAGGGCGAGGAGACGAAGAGCACATCATAGCCCTCGCCTTTCGAGGCGACGACCTTGCCCATGATCTCCTCATTGGTCGCATGCACCGCGACCTCGACCTCGATGCCGGTCTCCGCCTTGAACTTCTCCGGCAGGTCCTTCGGCATATAGCCGTCCCAGTTGGAGATCACGAGCTTCTCGGCGGCCTGAGCGAGGCCTGAAGCCAACAGCATGGCGGCTCCCGCCACGCAAGCAGCGGACATGATTTTACGCAGTTTCACGGTACCCTCCCTTATGGATTCTTATGGCCATGACTGTGCCATGCCCGGCTTCAAACCCGCAAGGGGCGGCTTGCGGCCCGCGCTCAGGCGCGGCTGGCGAGCAGCGTCTGGTTGATCGTCTCGACCTGGCCCTTGGCCGGCTCATTGGCGAGAGCCGCCACAGGGATAGCGGTACGCAGCGTGTCGTGATAGTCGCGCACGCCCGCCTCGAGATCGGACAGGATCATGTCCTTGAAGCCCGAAGACTGCATCGATTCCCACGACCATTTGATGAGCTGGGCGTCCTCGGCACCGGTGACGCGGTCGATGCGATGCGCCAGATAACGCGCCACTTTCGCCTCGCGGCGGTCGTCGCGCGGTGCGTAATAGGCCATGCGCTGGACGGTCTTGCCCACCTCGACCGGCAGCTCCTGATAGTAGCCGACGAGATCGGGATAAAGCATGATCACCAGATTGGGGAACATGCCGAGATAGACCCAGCGGCCCTTCGCCTCTTCCGGCAGATGCGCCATGTCGGGGCGGTGCTTCACATAGTTGCGCACGCTCCAGAAGCGCGGCGACACGCCGGTGATGCGGCCTTCCGAGCGCGACACGCCGGCATTGGGCCGGCCGTCCTTATATTGCTGGCCATAGAGGTCGTGCAGCGCCGGATGGGCGATCGGCACGTGATAGCCTTCATTGTCGACGTCGCGCACCGCCTTCCAGTTCACCTCCAGAATGTCGCGGGTCTGCGGCGAATACGGGCGGACCTCGGCGAGCCGGTAGGCGGCGGCTTCCTTCTCCTGCTCCGCCATGAGGCTCGCGACCGAGTCCTGCGGACCCGGCTTGAAGCGCACGAAGACGAAGCCCTGCCAGATCTCGTGCTCGAGCGGCACGAGGCCGTGGGTCACGGGGTCGAGCTTGGGGAAAGTCTTGGCCTTGGGCACCGCGCGCAACGTGCCGTCGAGATTATAGGACCAGCCATGGAACGGGCAGACCATGGCGCTCTTGCAGCGACCGCTCTCGCCCGCCACGACACGGGATCCCCGGTGACGGCAGACATTATGGAAGGCGCGCACCGCCTTGTCCTTGCCGCGCACGATGAGGGCGCGCTCGCCGGCGATGTCAAAAGTCGTCCAGTCGCCTTCCTGGGGCACATCGCTCACATGGCAGGCGAGCTGCCAATGACGGCGGAAGAGCTCGTCCTGCTCGAGCTGGAAGAGCTCCTTGTTGAAATAGGTCCAGGGAGGCAGGCCGGCACGCTCGTCGTCACCGAGACGGGTTGGCGCCAGAGGATTGATCGCATCCATTTTTTGCCTCCTTTCTAATTGAACGTTCAATCAATATAATCCAGCAAGGCCTCCGAGGGCAATAGGAACAGACTGCTGCAATAGGCCCGGAAAAGCCGAAGCTTGACGGGCGGTTACGCTCGTGGCACCCATGCATGACGCGGTGTTTCGATGCCATACGGCTAGAAACCGAACAGGGAACACGGTGCGGATGACCCAAATCGGGGCCAAAACCGTGACTGCCCCCGCAACTGTGAGCGGTGAGGACGCATGCAGACTAGGCCACTGGGAAACCGGGAAGGCCGCGTGCTTCCGCCCGAACCGCAAGTCAGGAGACCTGCCGCGACCACCGAGGGCCCTGCCCTCACTTTGATTTTTGAGCACACGGAGGGTGTTACGCTCATGACGACCGACCGGATTTCTACTTCCCTTTCGCTTTCTCAGCGCGTGGCTGCGGGAATCAGCGCCATGGTTTTTGGCGGCTTCCTGATTTTCGGCGTGGGCCTCGCCCAGGCGGATAACCTGCACAATGCGGCGCATGACACGCGCCACTCCATCGGCTTTCCCTGCCACTAACAGGCACTGACATGATTGGGCGGGTTTTGCTCGCCGCGCTCCTCGCAGGGATCGCGGCCGGCTTGTTTTATGGTGCGATCCAGCATGTGCGGCTCACACCATTGATTCTCGAAGCCGAGAAATATGAAAATGCCGGCGACGGTCATTCGCATGACCATGCCGCTACGGCCACCACGACAGACACGACAGCGGCGCAATCCGCCCCGGCACCTGCCGATGAGGAAGAAGGCTGGGCGCCGGCCGACGGCACCGAACGTACTTCCTTCACGTTCCTCGCCAGCATCGTTGCCGGTGCCGGCTTCGCGGCACTGCTCGCCGGCGTCAGCCTGTTGAGCGGAATCCGCATCACACCGCGCAATGGCGTGTTGTGGGGCATTGCCGGCTTCCTCGCCGTGCATCTCGCCCCTGCCGCAAGCCTGCCGCCCGAGCTTCCGGGCATGCCGGCCGGCGACCTCCTTCTCCGTCAGGTCTGGTGGGTGGGCACGATCGCGGCAACCGGCATCGCCATCTGGCTCTTCACCCAGCGCACCGAAATGTGGGCGAAGGTGGCGGCCGTAGTGCTGGTGGCGCTTCCCCATATCATCGGAGCACCGATGCCGCCAACCCATGAAAGCGGCGTCCCGGCGGTGATCTCGGCGGCGTTCGCGGCCAATACGCTCGCCGCGGCTGCGCTCCTGTGGATCGCGATCGGCGGTTTCCTCGGTCTCACCATGGACCGTTTCGTCAAAGAGGCTTGAAGAATGTCGCTTCAGAAAATACCCGCCACCGTCATCACCGGCTTTCTCGGCGCCGGCAAGACGACGCTGATCCGCCACCTGCTGCAGAATGCCAAGGGGCGGCGGATCGCCCTCGTCATCAATGAGTTCGGCGATATCGGCGTCGATGGCGAGATTCTCAAAGGCTGCGGCGACGAGGTCTGCCGTGAGGAAGACGTCGTCGAGCTCGCCAATGGCTGCATCTGCTGCACGGTGGCGGATGATTTCGTGCCGACGATGAAGAAGCTGCTCGAGCGGGACCGCCCGCCCGAGCATATCGTCATCGAGACTTCCGGCCTGGCGCTGCCACAGCCGCTGGTGCGCGCCTTCAACTGGCCGGAGATCAAGTCGCGCATCACGGTCGACGGCGTCGTCACGGTGGTCGATGCCAAGGCGCTCTCCGAAGGCCGCTTCGCCGATGACGAGGAAGCGGTCGCCGCCCAGCGCGCCGCCGATCCCAATCTCGATCACGAGAACCCGATCGAGGAACTGTTCGAGGACCAGCTCAATTGTGCCGACATGATCGTGCTCAACAAGACCGATCTCCTCCAGGCGCATGAGACGGAGAAGCTCTCGGGCGATCTCAAGGGCCAGATCCGCAAAGGCGCCAAGCTGGTGCCCGCCCAGCATGGCGCGCTCGATGTGGCCGCTTTGCTCGGCATCGCCTCCGCAGCCGAAGACGACATGCACAACCGCCTCTCCCATCACGAGATGGAAGGTGAGGAGCAGCATGATCACGATGACTTCGTCACCTTCTCGGTCTCGCTCGGCGCGGTCGCCGATCGCGAGAAGCTGATGAAGCGCATCGAGGACCTCATCGCCGAGCATGATATCCTGCGGCTCAAGGGTTTCGCCACGGTCGACGGTGCTGCGGGCCGCCTGCTGATCCAGGCCGTGGGCCCCAGGCTCAACAGCTATTTCGACCGCCCCTGGCGGGCGGATGAAAGGCGGTCGAGCGAGGTCGTCGTGATCGGTCTCAAGGGCCTGGACCAGGCCGAGATTGAGGCCCGCCTGAAGGGGTGATGTTGCTGACCGAGAAAACCAGGAACAAGTCTCACCTGTCATTCCCCTTCTCCCGCTTGCGGGAGAAGGTGCCCAAAGGGCGGATGAGGGTGTCTGGTCGGTTCAGGAATTGCTCTCTAGTAGATTCTCGCGGCTGTTACAGTCATTGTTCTGAGAAATTAGCAGCGCTGAAACAACACCCTCATCCGGCCTGTCGGCCACCTTCTCCCGCAAGCGGGAGAAGGGGAAATTTTGCATGCCGACCGGTGCCCCGGAAGGTGGTTGTCTGATGCATCTTCTCGCCGCCCAGACCGGTGTCATTGACGGGGCCGCCGAAGCTATCGATCTCGCCCAGGAGCCGGGCGAGATCGTCGTGCTGTCGGCAGCCGACAGCGAACTCGCTTCCCTGGCCCGTGCCTGGGAAGCGGTTGCGCCGCCCGGCACCACACTGCGGCTCGCCAATCTGCTCACGCTGCAGCACAATCTCTCCGTCGACCTCTATCTCGAAAAGACGCTGGGCCATGCAAGGCTGATCGTGCTCAGGCTGCTCGGGGGCGCGCAATACTGGCCTTACGGCCTGGCCGAGATCGAAGCGCTGGCGCGCCACAACGGCATCAAGCTCGCGGTACTGCCGGGCGATGCCCATCCCGATCCCGCCCTCAACGACCATTCGACCTTGAGTCCCGCCGAGTGCGAGAGGCTTCGCCACTATCTCGTCTCCGGCGGGGAGCTCAACGCACAAGGCTTTCTGCGCCTCTGCCTCAATCTCCTGGAGCGCGGCGAGGCGCCCTCGCCCGCGGCCGCGCTTGCCAAAGCCGGCCTCTACAATAATAGCCAAGTCGGCGATGCACCGATGGCGGCAATCGTCTTCTACCGGTCCGTACTCGAAGGCGCCCAGACCGCCCCCGTCGATGCGCTCATTTCAGCCCTCAAGGCGCGCGGCATCGACAGTCTCGCGCTTTATGTGACGAGCCTCAAGGATGCGGCGAGTGCGCAATTCATCGCAGAAACATTCGACGCGACGCTGCCCGACATCATCCTCAATGCGACGGCTTTCGCTGTCTCCTCGGGGAGCAGCGCCATCGATACGCCCTTCACGCCCTATGACTGCCCGGTGCTGCAGGTCGTCTTCGCGGGCTCGGGCGAGACAAGCTGGCGCGACAGTGCGCAGGGCCTGAGCGCGCGCGATCTCGCCATGAATGTGGTTCTGCCCGAGCTCGACGGGCGGGTCTTCACACGCGCCGTCTCCTTCAAGGCGGATGATCACTGGGACGAGCGCACCCAATGCCGGATCGTCACTTATCGGCCGGTGCCGGACCGCGTTGCCTTCACCGCCGATCTCGCCACTGCCTGGATCAACCTCCGGCGCACGCAGCCCTCCGAGCGCCGCGTCGCGATCATCCTAGCCAACTATCCCAACAAGGATGGCCGCATCGCCAATGGCGTCGGCTATGACACGCCGGCAAGCAGCATCGCGATCCTCCGTGCGCTGACGGACGCGAGCTACGATGTCGGTGACATCCCGTCCGACGGCAACGGGCTCATCGAGGCGCTGCAGCGTGGGCGGACCAACGCGCACAGACATGACAGCGCCACGACGCTCGCCGCCGCCGACTATCGACGCCATTTCGCCGCTTTGCCGGCGGAGGTGCAAAGCGCCGTTACCGAACGCTGGGGCGCGCCGGAACGGGATCCGTTCTTCGCGGGCGACGCTTTCGCGCTGCCCGTCCTCGTCTATGGAAATGTGGTCGTCGCGATCCAGCCGGCGCGCGGCTACAATATCGATCCCAAGGCGACCTATCACGACCCGGCTTTGGTGCCGCCGCATGGCTATCTCGCCACCTATTTCTGGCTGCGCCATCATTTCGACGTCCAGGCGGTCATCCACAACGGCAAGCATGGCAATCTCGAATGGCTGCCCGGTAAAGCGACGGCGCTCTCCGCCGCCTGCTATCCGGAGATCGCTTTTGGTCCCTTGCCGCATCTCTACCCCTTCATCGTCAATGATCCGGGCGAAGGCACGCAGGCGAAGCGCCGCGCCGCCGCCGTCATCATCGATCACCTGACGCCGCCTTTGACGCGCGCCGAAACCTATGGGCCACTCAAGGATCTGGAAGCCCTCGTCGATGAATATTACCTCGCTTCCGGTCTCGACCACCGCCGCCTGACGGCCCTGAAACGCGATATTCTCGACCTCACCCGCAGCCAGCGGCTCGATGTCGATGCCGGCTTCACCGGCAATGAGGACAGCGACCTGCAGAAGCTCGACTCCTATCTCTGCGACCTGAAAGAGGCGCAGATCCGCGACGGACTCCATATTCTGGGGACCTCTCCCGAAGGCCGGCTCGAGACCGATCTTCTGGTGGCGCTGACCCGCGTGCCGCGCGGCCTCGGCGAGGAAGCCGACCAGTCGCTCATCCGCGCGCTCGCCGGCGATCTCGATTTCACGGATTTCGATCCGCTCACCTGCAACATGGGTATGGCTTGGGCCGGCCCGCATCCTCCTGCCCTCGCGGCGATCTCCAACGATCCCTGGCGCAGCCAGGGCGATACGGTCGAGCGGCTCGAGCTGCTCGCCGCGCGCTGCGTCGAGAACCGCAAGGGCGTCGGCCCGCAATCGGACAAGGTCATCGCCGAGATCACCCGCAGCATCGCACCGCGTCTGCGCAGTTCGGGCGAGAACGAGATGGCCGCCGTGCTCAAGGGCCTTGATGGTCGCTTCGTCAAACCCGGCCCCTCGGGCGCGCCGACACGCGGGCGGCTCGATGTCCTGCCCACGGGGCGCAATTTCTATTCGCTCGACAACCGCACCGTGCCGACGCCGACCGCCTGGACGCTCGGCCAGAAATCGGCCGAGGACCTCCTTGCCCGTCACTTCCAGGATTTCGGCCGTTATCCAAAGGCGCTGGGCCTCTCGGCCTGGGGCACCTCCAATATGCGCACCGGCGGCGACGACATCGCGCAAGCTTTGGCGCTCATCGGGGTGAAACCCGTCTGGGAGCCGTCGAGCTGGCGGGTGACCGGATATGAGACAATCCCGTTGCCGAGGCTCGGCCGCCCGCGCGTCGACGTCACCTTGCGTATATCCGGATTCTTCCGCGACGCTTTCCCGGCCCAGATCGAGCTCCTCGACAAGGCCATCCGCGCGGTAGGCCAGCTCGACGAGCCTGAAGACGACAATCCGGTCGCGGCGCGCATGCGGAGCGAAGCAAAGACGCTCGAGACGGCCGGCATCGCCTCTGCAGAAGCCCTGCATGTCGCGGGCTATCGCATCTTCGGTTCGAAACCCGGCGCCTATGGCGCGGGTCTCCAGGCGCTGATCGACGAGCGGCTATGGGCCGAGCGCGGTGATCTCGCCCGCGCCTATATCACCTGGGGCGCTTATGCCTATGGCGCGCGTGATGAAGGCGCCAATGACGAGCGGGCTTTCAGCGAGCGCCTCAAACGCATCGAGGCCGTGGTCCACAACCAGGACAATCGCGAGCACGATCTTCTCGACTCCGACGACTATTATCAGTTCGAAGGCGGCATGAGCGCCGCGGTTGAGGAAATGTCGGGACAGCGCCCGCGCGTCTATCACAATGACCATTCCCGCCCCGAACGCCCGGTGATCCGCACCCTCGAAGAGGAAGTCGGCCGCGTGGTGCGCTCGCGCGTCGTCAATCCGAAATGGATCAATGGCGTCAAGCGCCATGGCTATAAGGGCGCCTTCGAGATCGCCGCGACTGTCGATTACATGTTCGCCTTCGCGGCGACGACGGGCGCGGTCGCCAGCCATCATTTCGATCTCGCTTATGACGCTTTTCTCGGTGACGAAGCGACGCGTGACTTCATCGCCCGCAACAACCCGGCCGCGCTCAAGGAAATCTCCGAGCGGCTCGAGGAAGCCATCGCCCGCGGTCTGTGGACTCCACGCTCCAATTCGGCCTATGCCCAGCTCAAATTGTTCAAGGAAGGACATCTCCCATGAGCGAAGATGAAAATGCCCGCCATCACGACAAGATGCAGAAGAAGAAGGCGGCCCGCGACAAGATCATGGCCGGCAAGACGATCGAGAAAGGTCTGCTCATCGTTCATACCGGCAAGGGCAAAGGCAAGTCGACCGCCGCCTTCGGCATGGTCTTCCGCTGCATCGGCCACGGCATGAAGGCCGGCGTGGTGCAGTTCGTCAAGGGCGCCTGGGCCACGGGCGAGCGCAGTGTGCTGGAGAAATTCCCCGAGCTGGTGACCATCAAGGCGATGGGCGAAGGTTTTACCTGGGAGACCCAGGACCGCGAGCGCGACATCGCCCATGCGCGCGCCGGCTGGGAAGAGGCCAAACGCATGATCGCCGATCCCGATTACAAGCTCGTGCTGCTCGACGAGCTCAATATCGTGCTGCGTTACGATTATCTCCCCGCCGACGAGATCATCGAGACCCTGCGCAACAAGCCGGCCGACAAGCATGTCATCGTCACCGGCCGCAACGCCAAGGAAGAACTGATCGAGATCGCCGACCTCGTCACCGAGATGGAACAGGTAAAGCACCCGTTCCGCTCCGGCGTGAAGGCGCAGATGGGGATCGAGTTTTAGTCATACGAAGCGGCCTCTCCCGCTAACCTCACCCTGAGGTGCGAGCAAAGCGAGCCTCGAAGGGTATGTTTCAACGCTCTCGCTCTATCCTGAGGGACGCTTCGAGGCCCGGCTGCGCCGGGCACCTCAGCGTGAGGGTGTTGTGCGAGGGTGTTGCGCTAGCACTGCCAGCCTTTCTCCGAGCGCAGCGACTTCGTCACATGGCCGACGATCGCGTCGAATTCTTTCTTGCGGCTGGCGGGATATTCAAGCCTGACATGATTGGCGATCTGGCCGTCGCAGGCCTGGATGATCTTCTCGAAGACGATCTGATCGCCCTTCGTCCCTGAAAAGGCGTACCAGTCCTTCTTGCCGGCCGTATAGGAAATGTCCCAGCCGTCCTGCTTGTCATAGGAGACAACGCGCTCAGCATATTGCGCGAAGCTCTCGTCTTCGAGCGAGGCGGCCAGTGAACCCCAGACCGCAATCGTCGCGTCGCCTTCGGGCGAGGTAAATCTGCGGCCATCGTCATTGGCGGGCGCCTCGCCTTCCTTGTAGTCGGCCGGGATGTCGGCCGTGGCGCCGAAGCGGTCATTCACATAGGTCCGCCATTCGGCCGCCAAGGCGGCACTGGTCAGCGTCGCGGTCAACACCAACGCGACATACCAAGACTTCATCATCAATCCCTTCCAGTCTGGCTCTGCTTCAGGCTGCGGATGATATTGCTCAGATCCTGCTGAGTCTGCTGCGGCACGCCGGTGGCCGGGCGGGCACCCTGGCGCGGCTGCGCCGAAGGCTGGCCTTGAGTGGCCCGCGTCTGCGGCTGCGGGCCGCCGAAATTGGTCACATAAACAGGCGACGGCGGCACGGCGCGGATCGGCGCCATGGCGATATTGAGGGTGTGCACGTCCTCGCGGCCGGCGGCGAGGCCGGCGCTGCCGCCCAGCTCATAGTCTCCGATCCGGATGATGTTGTAGCCGGGATCGAGACCCGCCCCCGCCTCGATGCCGAATTCGATGATGTAGCCCATGCCGTCGGTCTGCTGGGCGATGCCGGCCGCCTCGACCGCCTCGGCGGCGCGTGCGATCCAGGTCTTGAGACCGAGATGGCCTTTGAGCCGCGGCTCGGGCCCGCGCTCAGGCCTGAAGCCGGCACATTCGGCCCGGTTCAGGCCGGCCAGCGTGGTCGAGAAAGTCACCGAGGAGACGCTCTGGGCTTTGGCGGCACGGCGCGCATGGGCGCCCATATGGAAGCTGTCGGTGACCTGGATGGGCACCAGGATCTGCGCCGTGACGCCGCCGCTCCTGGCCTCGGTGACATCGAGGGTCAGCTCGATGCCGGCCGCCCAGTTGGTGAGCCAGGGGTGGCGACCGGCATTCTCGGCATAGGCCGCCGCCAGCTCGCATTTCACATTGCGCAGGATGTCGGCGACGCCAACACCCCGTTCATAAGGCAGGCTCGGCACCGAGGCGCAGGCCGCCAGCACCGTGAGAAAGCCCAAAGCCGATAATCTGCGAATCGCCAGAATCAATTCCTCACCTGACGTAGAGCTACAGCCCTGCCCGCTGTCGCTCAATCCCCGCCGGACGTCGCGGCGGCGATTGACCCACGAACCCGCCCCCGCTAGGTGTGCGGGCACGCAAGACAAGCAGCGTTCCATGCAAGGAACTGAAAGCAAGTCCGGTGCGGCCGACCCAAATCGGGGGCCAATGCCGGAGCTGCAGCGAAAACCCGGCACACTGTGCCTGGAACCCTGTCCTTTCTTGCGCAACGAAAAGGCAGGACCCATGCAGACGAAAACCGGTGTGATGTTGTGCGGCCATGGCAGCCGCGACGAGGATGCCGTCCAGGAATTCGCCGTCCTGGCCAAGCATCTGAAGAGCCGGTTTCCGGACACCCCCGTCGAATTCGGCTATCTCGAATTCGCCACGCCGATCATCCGCGACGGCCTCGACAAGCTCCGCGCCGAAGGCGTCGACAAGGTGCTGGCCGTGCCGGGCATGTTGTTCGCCGCCGGCCATGCCAAGAACGACATCCCCTCGGTGCTCAACACCTATGCCGTCAAGAACGGGCTCAGGATCGATTACGGCAAGGAGCTCGGCATCGATCCCAAGATGATGCGCGCCGCCGCCGACCGCGTCGAGGAAGCCTTGCGCGATGCGCCGGGCGATATCGGCCGGCATGAGACCTTGCTGGTGGTCGTCGGTCGCGGCGCCTCCGATCCCGACGCCAATTCCAACGTCTCCAAGGTCACACGCCTGTTGTGGGAAGGCTTCGGCTTCGGCTGGGCCGAGACCGCTTATTCGGGCGTCACCTTCCCGCTGGTCGAGCCCGCGCTCGAACATGCCGCGCGGCTCAATTATCGCCGCATCATCGTCTTCCCGTATTTCCTTTTCACCGGCATCCTGGTGCAGCGCATCTATGACGCGACCGATGCGGTGGCGAAGCGTTATCCCGGCATCCAGTTCATCAAGGCGCCCTATCTCAACGACCACCCGGCGGTGATCGACACCTTCGTCGAGCGGGTCGAGCAGATCGTCACCGGCGAGACGGCGATGAACTGCCAGATGTGCAAGTTCCGCACCCAGATACTGGGCTTCGAGGCGGAAGTCGGCGCGCCGCAGGAGAGCCATCATCACCATGTCGAGGGAATCGGTACCGGCAAGGCGGATGATCACGATCACGACCATGATCACGACCATCACCATCATCACGGGCATGGTCACCATCATGATCACGGCCACGACCACCATCACCATGGTGACGGCCATGACCATGATCACGGGCATCATCACCACCCCTATCCGCATGCCGACCATCCACTCGGCCCCCGGAGCATGAAGAAGACGTGAGAGACTATCTAAGCGATCCGGCCGAGATCTACCGGCGTTCCTTCGCGACGATCCGGGCCGAGGCCGACCTCTCCAGCTTCGCCATGGCGGCGCGCCCGATCGCCGAACGCGTCATCCATGCCTGCGGTATGACCGATATCGTCAGCGATCTGCGCATCTCGGACGAACTGCCCGGCGCCATTGCAGGTGCGCTCAAGGCTGGAAAGCCCATCTTCACCGACAGCGAAATGGTGCGTCAGGGCATTATCGCCCGGTCGCTGCCGGCAGGTGTCGAGATCATCTGTACGCTGAACGACCCACAAGCGCGCGAATTGGGTCTCGGCCGGCAGATCACCCGTTCGGCCGCCGCCGTCTCGCTCTGGCTGCCGCGCCTCAAAGGTGCCGTGGCCGTGATCGGCAATGCGCCGACCGCCCTCTTCGCGTTGCTCGAGGCCCTGGATGCCGGCGCCGACAGACCGGCCGCCATTGTCGGCATGCCGGTGGGTTTCATCGGCGCTCAGGAATCCAAGGACGAGCTGGAGCACAATCCACGCACTGTGCCCTTCGCCACCATCCTGGGCCGGCGTGGCGGCTCGGCCATGGCGTCTTCGGTCGTCAACGCCGTCGCTGCGGAGCTTTCACCATGATCAAATGGCTGACCATCCTCGGCATGGGTGAAGACGGGCTCGCCGGCCTGTCGCCCCGCGCCCGCACACTCCTTGACGGCGCCGAGGTCATCGTCGGTTCCACGCGGCTCTTCGGCTTGATCGGCGAGACGAAAGCCGAGCGGCAGGAATGGCCGCAGCCCTTCAGCGCTGTCATCGACCGCATCAAGCCTTTGCGCGGACGCGCCACCGTCGTACTCGCGACCGGCGATCCGCTCAATTATGGCGTCGCGCGCAAGCTCATGGAGATCGTGTCTTTCGCCGAGATGGAGATCGTGCCGCATCTCTCCTCCTTCAGCCTCGCCGCCGCCCGGATGGGCTGGCCCCTCGGCGATTGCGACACGATCACGCTCCATGGCCGACCGGCCGCCAATCTCGAGGCCTTCATTCAGCCCGACGCACGGATCCTGGCGCTCACCGCCCATGCCTCGACGATTTCCGAAGTCGTGCGCCGCCTCTGTGCGCGCGGCTATGGCCTGAGCGACATCACCGTGCTCGAGAATATGGGCGGCCCACGCGAGAGCCGCGCCACCTTCCGTGCCGATGAGGCATTGCCGCGCGCGTTCTCCGATCTCAACACGCTCGCCATCCATTGCCATGCGAAACCGGGCGCAGCCCTTCTGTCGCGCGTACCGGGCCTTCCCGACGACGCCTATCTGCATGACGGCCAGCTCACCAAGCGCGAGGTGCGCGCCGCCACCCTTGCCGCGCTCGGTCCTTATCCCGACGCGCTTCTGTGGGATGTCGGCGCAGGCTCAGGCTCGATCGCCATCGAATGGATGCGGGCCGCCCGCGGCGCCCGTGCCATCGCCTTCGAAAGCCATGCCGAGCGCCTCAAGATGATCGGCGAGAATGCCGACCGGCTCGGTACCCCACGTCTCACCGTCATCGCCGGCGCAGCGCCGGCAAGCCTCAAAGGCCAGCCCCGGCCCGATGCCGTCTTCATCGGCGGCGGCATGGGCGTTCCCGGCGTCTTCGAGGAGAGCTGGGCGGCGCTCAAACCGCAAGGCCGCATGGTCGCCAATGTGGTGACGCTCGAAGGCGAGCTGCATCTCGTCGACCTGCAGGAGAAACATGGCGGTGAACTGGTCCGCATCGAAGTCTCCCATCTCGACCGTATCGGCAGCTTGCGCGCCCTCAAGCCGCGCATGCCGGTGCTCCAGTGGCGGGCGGTGAAACCATGAGCGGCACCTTCTATGGCCTGGGCGTCGGTCCCGGAGACCCTGAGCTCATCACGCTGAAAGCCTGGCGCATCATCTCGCACGCGCCGGTCATTGCCTATCCGGCGGCCAACGGGAATGACAGCCTCGCCCGCAAGATCGCGGCCCCTTTCATCCCAGAGGATGTGACGGAGCTCGCTATCCCGGTGCCGATGCGGCGCGAGCGTGAGCCGGCGCAAGAGGCCTATGATGAGGCGGCGAAGCTCATCGCCCGGCATCTCGACGACGGCAAGGACGTCGCTTTCCTGTGCGAGGGCGATCCCCTGTTCTATGGCAGCTTCGCCTATCTGCTCGACCGGCTTGCCGGGAAACATCCAACCGTGATCGTGCCCGGCATCACCTCCATCACCGCTTGTGCCGCCCAGATCGGCCGGCCGCTCGCGGCGCGCAACGATATACTGAAAGTTCTGCCCGGCACGCTCGACGCCGACCGCCTCAAGCAGGAGATCATCGGCGCGGATGCCGTCGCCATTATGAAGGTCGGTCAGCATTTCGAGAAGATCAGGGGCGTGCTCACCGAGCTCGGCCTTGCCGAACGCGCCACCATCATCGAAAAGGCGACGGGCGACGATGAGCGGATCACGCGGCTTTCTGATGTGCCCGAGGGCGAGCGGCCCTATTTCTCCACCATCCTTATCTATCAAGGGAGCGAAGCATGGTGAGGCCGCCGGCGATCTTCATTCTCGGTGCCTCGGCTCTGCCTTTGGCGCGCCAGCTCAAGGATGCCCTGGGCGGGGAGATCCATGGGCCGCAATGTGTCGACGGGCCCGATCGCGCTTATGCAAAAGCGACCGCGGCACTGCAGGACCTGTTCAAAGAAGGGCGTGCGATCGTGGCGCTCTGCGCGGCCGGTATCGTCATCCGGGCTTTGGCGCCGGTCCTCGCGGACAAGAGAGAGGAGCCGCCGGTCCTGGCGCTGGCCGAAGACGGTTCGTCCGTCGTGCCGCTGCTCGGCGGCCATCACGGCGCCAATGAGCTGGCGCGGCGGATCGCCGACATCACCCGGGGCCATGCCGCCATCACCACGGCGAGCGATCTGCGCTTCGGCGCCGCCTTCGACGATCCGCCGGAAGGCTGGACCCTCGCCAATCCGCAAGACATGAAGGACTTCGTGGCTCGCCTTCTGGCGGGCGGAACAGTCACAATCGACGGCGACCTGCCCTGGCTTGACCTGCCCTCGGTACCCGATGCCGAGCTCACGATCACGGCGACACATGCTGGCGTCACGGGCTCACCAACGCAGCTCGTCTACCATCCCAAGGTCCTGACCCTGGGTGTAGGTGGCGAACGCGGTGTCGGCGCTGAAGAAATGATCGCGCTCGTCGAAGAAACTCTCGCGCGGCATGGACTGGCCAAGGCTTCACTCGCGGCGATCGGCTCAATCGATCTCAAGGAAGACGAAGCGGCAATCACGGCTTTGAGCCGTCATCTCGGCCTGCCCTTCCGTGTCTTCAGCGCTGCTGAACTCAACGCATACTCACCGCAGCTGAAGACACCTTCCGCGGTGGTGATGGCGGAAGTCGGTTGTCCGGGCGTCGCCGAAGGCGCGGCGCTGGCCGTCGCGGGCCCTGATTCCGAACTGATTGTCGCCAAGACCAAATCGAAACGCGCCACCTGCGCAGTGGCGCTGAGCCCGACACCCGTC
The DNA here is from genome assembly GCA_005502925.1 of Rhizobiales bacterium Y(2018). GTDB lineage: Bacteria > Pseudomonadota > Alphaproteobacteria > Rhizobiales > Aestuariivirgaceae > Taklimakanibacter. The sequence goes on from SCPD01000001.1 coordinate 109,554, forward strand.
AATGGTCTCGCCGGACGCCCGCGCGGCATGGTTTCGCTGGTGGGTCTCGGACCAGGTGATGCCACTATGCGCAGCCCGGAAGCGAGCGCGGCTCTGGTCCGCGCCACCGACTGGGTCGGTTACGGCCTCTATCTCGACCTCGCCCAGGATATAAAAGCCGGACAGACGGAACACCGCTTTCCGCTCGGCGGCGAAGAGGACCGGGTGCGCCATGCGATCACGCTTGCCCGGGAAGGCCGCCAGGTGGCGCTCATCTGCTCGGGCGATCCTGGCATCTATGCCATGGCGGCGCTCGCTTATGAGCTCATCGATCTCGAGCCGGCGCGTATCGCCGTCGAGGTGCTGCCCGGTATCTCCGCCTTCCAGGCCGCGGCGGCTCGCGCCGGCGCGATGATCGGTCATGATTTCTGCTGTGTATCGCTCTCCGACCTGCTCACGCCCTGGGAGGTCATCGAGAACCGCCTTCATGCGGCGGCGCAAGGCGACTTCGTCACCGCCTTCTACAATCCGCGCTCGCTCAAGCGGCGCGACCAGCTCGACCGCGCCATCGCCATCCTGACGCCGCACCGCCAGCCGGACACGCCGGTCATCATCGCCAGCAATCTCGGCCGGCCGGAGGAAACGGTACGCATCGTGCCGCTGAAGGATTTCGACACCAAGGTAGTGGACATGCTGACGCTGGTGATGGTCGGCTCCTCGCAATCCAAAGCCTTCCAGCGCGGCGACGGGCGGACCTATGCCTACACGCCGCGCGGCTACGCCAAGAAGAGGCAAGCATGACCGTTCATTTCATCGGCGCCGGTCCGGGCGCTCCCGACCTCATCACATTGCGTGGCCTGAAGCTGATCCAGAGCTGCCCGGTCTGCCTCTATGCGGGCTCACTGGTGCCGGAAGAGATCGTCAAGGCGGCGCCTGAAGGGGCGCGCGTCATCGACACCGCGCCTCTCCATCTCGACGAGATCATCGCCGAGATCGAAACCGCGCATCAAGCGGGCCAGGATGTGGCGCGCGTCCATTCGGGCGATCCGTCTATCTACGGCGCCATCGCCGAACAGATGCGCCGGCTCGACAAGCTCGGTATTCCTTATGACGTGACGCCCGGCGTGCCGGCCTTCGCCGCGACCGCCGCGGCGCTCAAGGCCGAATTTACCCTGCCCGAAATCGCCCAGACCATCATCCTCACCCGCACGGCCATGCAGGCCTCGCCGATGCCCGAGATGGAGACGCTGGAGGAGCTAGGTCGCTCCAAGGCGACGCTCGTGGTCCATCTCTCGGTGCGCAATCTCGCCTATGTCGAGCGCGCGCTGACGCCGCATTACGGGCCCGACTGTCCGGTGGTGATCGGCTACCGGGTGAGCTGGCCGGATCAGCAGATCATCCACGGCACCCTGTCGACCATCGCCAAGAAGGCGCGTGCCGCCAAGCTGACCCGCACCGCCCTCGTCATTGTCGGCCCGGTTCTCGGCGCCCATGATTTCCGCGATTCGGCTCTTTACGATGCCGGCCACGAGCATGTTTTGCGCAACCGCAAGACTGCAAAATCCACGTAAAACCGAGGAAAATTCGATCCAAATCCGGGATTTTCGGGCGTTGTGAGTTTAGCCACAGCGCCGCGACGCCCCCCGCATTAGCGTCTCCTCATGAAATTCGCACCGGCCAGACAAGAGTCGGGATTCAGCACGAGGAGAGCCGCCATGACACCGCCGATCGAGTCGCCCTTTTCCGACCTGTCGCCCTTCAGCAAACTCACCCGCTGGATGAATGTCAGACGCGAGGCCCGTCGCGCCCGCCAGGACGAGGAGAAAGCCGTCGACCTGCTGCGGACGATGGGGCCCAAGCTCGCCAAGGATATCGGCGTCGACATCAACAAGCTCGGAACATCCGAGCCGCCCGAACGCAAGATGCAGGAGATCGTCACGCCGCTGCGCACCCGGCATCACGACCCGCTTTGACCTCAGTCTCCGTGACCTCCGGCTTTGGCTGGAGGCGCCTGGCCCCATTCCGGTTCCGACGCCCGGAATGGGGCTTTTTTCATTCCGCCCGCTCGATGCGCAGCTGATAGCAGTTGTTGAGCGCAGACCGGACGTGGACATAGGCGATGTCCGATCGCTCCAGGATCTTTGCTGCGGCCCTCTCCATGTCCTCAGGGGCCACGATCGTGCCGGTGCCGTAGGCGATCCGGTCATTGGCATAATAACCCTTGATCAGGTAACGTCGGCCGTTCTTGAAGAACATGTCCGGCGTCTCGCCTGTCACCGCATAGCGTTCGCAGGGCTCGGCATGAATGAAGATCGGCCCCGACTCGGCATAAGGCTGCAAAGCCGGAAACGGACGGTAGTTCAGAATGAGATAGGCCTCACCCTTGCCGACATCGCGCTGGCAATGGCGGCAGGGCACGCCGTCGCCGTCGGAAATATGGCGCTCCGCCTTCTGGCCATTGGCGTCAGGGGCACCGCTCTGAAGGGCGCGCACCTCTTCGGTGTCGAGGGCAATGAAGGCGATAGCGGACATTCGGGGTCTCCTTGATCGATGCTCCGATCCTGGTCCCGCGACGTATCAGAAACCACCCGAAAACAGATCAGCCTGCCGACTCGTTCGTTCCTTTGCGGGCACGACACCTTCATGGGCGAGCAGCCATTTCTTGCGCGGCACGCCACCGCCATAGCCGGTGAGCGAGCCGTCGGCGCCGATCACGCGGTGGCAGGGCACGACTACAGAAATGGGATTGCGGCCATTGGCGAGGCCAACGGCGCGAGTCGCTTTCTTGTCGCCGAGACGGACGGCGAGCTCACCATAGGAAATCGTCGTGCCGGCCGGAATGCGTCGCAGCTCCGTCCAGACACGCTCCTGAAACGGCGTGCCGCCGCCAATGGTCGGGAGAGCTTCGATAGCCCGGATGTCACCCGTATAATAAGCCCGCAACTGGTCCGAGAATCCGTGCGGATTGGCGGTCTCCTCGAAGGTGAACTCACCGAAGCGGTGGCGCAGATCCTTCAGATAGCGCTCGGGCTGGTCGTCGAATTCGAGCCCGATGATGCGGTCGTCCCGCACCATCAGCAGCATGGGGCCGATGGGGGTTTCGATATGGTCGGTGAGGATGATCGTGCTCATGTCCGCAAATCTATGCCTTTCAGGAATAGACACCACCCGAAAAACACCTCTCCCACCCGTCATCCCGGCGCAAGCCGGGATCCAATAAATTCGAGATACACGGGCAGCAGTTCTCGCGTGGAAAGGCTTCTATGGATCCCGGCTTTCGCCGGGATGACAGGTTAGGCGAGCGCCTTGGCCAGGATCGGCAGGCTCACATCCATCCGATAGTCGACGGCGGTGTGGTCGTCGGCGAACTCCTCGTAAACATGCGGCACCTTCATCTCCGTCAGGCGCTTATGCATGCGCCTCGATCCATAGACGAGATTGTACTGATCGATGTCGCCGCAATCGATATAGAGGGCTTTCAGTTTCTTCAGCCCTTCCCCATGCTTCTCGACCAGCGTCAAGGGATCCCATTTGACGTAGTTCGCCCAGCGCTCCGGAATGAGCTCGCAGGTGTCGATCGTCACCGGCAGGCGCACCCCCATATAGGCGCCGGGATCGGGGTCATAGGTCGCGGCCATGGCGAGATCCATCAGGATATGCACATCGGCGTCCTTGACCTTCGGAGCCGCGAAGAATTTCTCGAGCCATTTCTGGATGGAATTGTCAGTCGTCGCCAGCGCCCGTAGAATCTTCGGATAATCAGGAAGAAACAGCAGCTCGAAGCCGACATCGCCCGAATGCGAGGCGCCGGCGCTCCAGAAATCGGGATGCAGCATCACCTGCACCATGGTGCCATAGCCGCCCGAGCTCTTGCCGAAGCAGCCGCGCCGGCCGGTGCCGCCGCAGCCGAATTTCTTTTCAACGAAAGGCACGGCCTCTTGCAGCAGGAAATCGTCCCAGCGACCCATCACCACCGAATTGATATACTGATTGCCGCCGAGCTTGGTGAAGCAGTCGGGGAAGGCTACGACACAAGGCGGCATCGCGCCTGTGCCGATCAAGCGATCGAGCCGTTCGGGGACATTCTCGCCGAAATTTTTCCAGTTGCTGTGCGCTGGACCGCCGGCGGTGAAGCCGACGAGATCGACGAGCAGCGGCAGGCCCTCGCCCGTTTTTCCGGCCGGTAAATAGACATCGATAATCCGCTCGGCCGGATCGCCGAGCAGATTGCTTTTCAGCACTTCACTGCCGACCGTCAGCCGATGAACAGTACCGCGCGGCAAGGCGAAATCTTTACGCATCGAAGCCCCATCTTGCAAACTCTGGTCGGGCTCAGTCTATGCGAATTTGCAACGTCTCGTCACTAGCTCTCCCGCGCAATGCCCTCGACCAGCGGCACGAAGCGCACCGGCAACAGATCCTCCTGTGCGTAGCCTTGCTCCGTGCGGGTGATGCGGACCAGGTCCTGGTTCATCGGCGTATCTTCCAGCGGAATGATCATGATGCCGCCGACGGCGAGCTGCTCGGTCAACGCAGGCGGCACTTCCTTCGCCGCCGCGGTGACGATGATGCGGTCGAAAGGCGCCTGGTTCGGCCAGCCCTTGGTGCCGTCGCCCACCATCTGCGTGACATTGTGCAGGCCCAGCGTCTTGAAGCGTTCGCCCGCCTCGAGCGCCAGCGTGCGGTAGCGCTCGATCGTATAGACCCGGCGGCAGAGCGGCGACAGGATCGCCGCCTGGTAGCCCGAGCCGGTGCCGACCTCCAGCACTTTGCAGCGGTCGGTGAGCTTCAGCCGGTCGGTCATGAAAGCGACGACGAAGGGCTGGCTGATGGTCTGGCCGCAGGCGATGGGCAATGCCTGGTCGGCATAGGCCATGGGCTGAAACGGCGGTCCGAGGAATATTTCGCGCGGCGTGCGCTCTATCGCTTCCAGAATCTTGCGATCGCGGATGCCCTGGTTGCGCAGGGCCATGATCAGCTCGATCTTGCGATAGTCCTCGTTCACATCGTCTCCAGCGCCTCTCGTATCGGCTCGAAGGCGTCAAGTTGAGTCAAATTCATATGGAGCGGCGTCACCGAAATGCGCTTCTCGAAGACGGCGCGCAGGTCCGTTCCGGCCGGCGGATTGCCGCGCTCGCGCTGGAAGCCCAGCCAGTAATAAGGCTTGCCGCGCGTGTCGCGACGCTCATCGATATGCAGCAGATTCTGGTCGCGCTTGCCCTGGCGCGTCACCTCGATGCCCGCCACCTCGTCGGGGCGGCAATCGGGGAAATTGATGTTGAGCAGCACGCCCGGCCCCAAAGGCAGCTCGACCAGCTTCTTCAGCACCGCCGCGCCATGGCGTTCGGCCACTTCGTAGGTGAGCGCATCGCGATTATGGATGCCGATTACCTGCGACAGCGCGATCGACCTGATGCCAAGCGTCGTGCCTTCCATCGCCGCGGCGATGGTGCCTGAATAGGTCACGTCGTCGGCGATGTTCTGGCCGCGATTGACGCCCGACAGCACGAGGTCCGGCACTTCCGGCATAACCTTGCGCGCCGCCATCAGGACGCAGTCGGTCGGGGTACCGAGCACCGCGAAACGCCGCTCGCCGATCTTGCGCAGGCGCAAGGGATCGGACAGCGAGAGCGAATGCGATGCCCCCGACTGCTCGGATTCGGGCGCCACGATCCAGATATCGTCGGAGATCGCGCGGGCGATCTTTTCGAGCGACTCGAGGCCTTCGGCATGGATGCCGTCGTCATTGGTCAGAAGAATGCGCATCACTTGGCCTTGATCGTCGTGTCGTTGTTCATATAGGGACGCAGCACGTCGGGGATCGTCACGCTGCCATCCGGGTTCTGATAGTTTTCGAGCACCGCGATGAGGGCACGCCCGACCGCCACGCCCGAGCCGTTGAGCGTGTGGACGAAACGGGCGCCCTTGCCCTCTTTCGGCTTGAAGCGGGCATCCATGCGGCGCGCCTGGAATTCTCCGCATACGGAGCAGGACGAGATCTCGCGATAAGTGTTCTGCCCCGGCAGCCAGACTTCGATGTCATATGTCTTGCGGGCCGCGAAGCCCATGTCGCCGGTCGAGAGCGCCATGGTACGGTACGGCAGATCGAGTCGTTTCAGCACTTCCTCAGCGCAGCGCGTCATGCGCTCATGTTCATCGCCCGACTGTTCGGGCGTGGTGATCGAGACAAGCTCGACCTTGGCGAATTGATGCTGGCGGATCATGCCGCGGGTGTCACGGCCCGCCGCGCCCGCTTCGGCACGGAAGCACGGCGTCCAAGCGGTCACGCGCAGAGGCAATACGTCCTCCTCCAGCAGCGACTCACGCACCAGATTGGTGAGCGACACTTCTGCCGTGGGGATGAGCCAGCGCCCGTCTGTCGTGTGGAATTGATCTTCCGCGAATTTCGGCAATTGCGCCGTGCCGAACATGGTCTCGTCGCGCACGATCAAGGGCGGCGCCACCTCGGTATAGCCATGCTCGCGCGTATGGAGATCGACCATGAAGCTGCCAAGGGCGCGCTCGAGGCGGGCGAGCTGGCCTTTGAGCACTACGAAGCGGGCGCCGGAGATCTTGGCCGCGGTCTCGAAATCCATGAGGCCCAAAGCCTCGCCGATCTCGAAATGCTGCTTCGCGCTGTTGAGGCGCCGGGGCTCGCCGACACGGCGGATCTCGACATTGGCGGTCTCGTCGGGGCCGAGCGGCACGTCGTCCCCCGGAATATTGGGAATGGCGGCCAGCGTCTCATGGAGCTTTGCCTCGGCGGCCTTGAGAGCTTCCTCCTCGGCCGGCATGCCTTCTTTGATCCGGGCGACCTCGGCCTTGATCTCCTCGGCCTTGGCCTTGTCACCCTTGCCCATCGCCTGGCCGATCTCCTTGGACGCGGCATTGCGGCGTTCCTGCAGGGCCTGGAGCCTGGCGATCAGGCCGCGGCGGGTGTCGTCGAGGGCGATCAGGCCCGAAGCCTGGGCGGGCAGCCCGCGCTTGGCGAGCCCCTGATCGAAGGCTTGCGGGTTGTCGCGGATGAATTTGATGTCGTGCATGGCGATTCCTATGGTCGCCGGATGCTATAAAGCGCCCGGCGCCCCAGGCAAAGCCTGAACCACTTTTAGGAATTTAAAGGCGATTCAGCCTGATTTGGCTTCTTCGGCCTCTGCCTTGGCCGCGGCTGCGGCCCGGCGCCTTTCGAGGAAGCGCACTGCCTGAACCGAGACCTCGTAAAGCCCCATCAGCGGGACCGCCATGGCGATCTGCGATATGGGATCCGGCGGGGTCAGCACGGCTGCCACGACGAAGACGCCGACGATGGCGAATTTCCGGCCGCTTCTCAGCTGCTCATAAGAGAGCACGCCGATCTGGCCCAGAAGCGTCAGGATGACCGGCAGCTGGAAGCACAGGCCGAAGGCCAGGATCAGCATCATCACGAAATCGAGATAGGACCTGACATCCGGCATCAGCTCGACCGGCAACTGCCCGTCCCCGCCCGTGCCTTCGATCAGGCTGTAGAAGAATCTGATCGCCACCGGCAGCAGGAAGAAGAAGACGAGGCAGGCGCCGAGCAGGAAGAAGATCGGCGTCGCGACGAGATAAGGCCGGAAGGCATTACGCTCATTGTTGTAGAGGCCTGGCGCCACGAAACGATAGATCTGGATCGCGATCAGCGGAAAGGTGATGAACAGCGCGCCGAAGAAACCGATCTTCAGCTTCACCATGAAGAAGCCGAGCAGCTCGGTCTGGATAAGCCTGGCGGAGGCGCCGGTGCCCCATTCGAACGGCTTGACGAGAATATTGAAGATCTGGGTCGAGAAGGCGAAGCTCAGCACGAAAGCGAGGAAGAAGCCGATCACGCAATAGATCAGCCGCCGGCGCAGCTCGATCAGGTGATCCATCAGCGGGGCTTCGGAGGCGTCGATATCAGCCTGGCTCACGATTGGGCTCCAATCACACAGCCCTCACCCTGAGGTGCCCGGCGTAGCCGGGCCTCGAAGGGTGGCAAACGGCAAGACCTCTGTACCTGGATCATGCTTCGAGGCTCGCTTCGCTCGCACCTCAGCATGAGGGTTAGATCCATGATCATCAGTGCACCACCGGCGGCGTTTCGGACTTGGCCGGCGTCACCTGAGGCTCGACCTTGGCCGGCTCGGCAGCGGCAATCGCCGGCGCCTCGGCGGGCTTGGCGCCGTTATCGCCGAAATATTTCTTGAAGTCGTCGTCCTGCTTCTTGAGATCGGCGGAGAGCTCTTTCGCCACTTGCGGGATCGGGTTGGTGGCGGAGATCGAATTGATCTCCTTCTTGATGTCCTCGACCGGATTCATGGTCTTGAGATTGTTGAGCTCTTTCTTGATGTCGTCGACACCCGCCTCGCGCATCGCCTCGTCAAGATGGCCCTGGAACTCGCGCGCCATGCCACGCACCTTCTGCATGGTGCGGCCGAAGGCACGCAACACCTTGGGTAGGTCCTTGGGCCCGATCACGATGATCGCCACCAGGACGACCACCATCAGTTCGGTATAGCCGATGCCGAAATCGAACATTGTGGCTCTGCGGCCCTTCTAACGATAGCGCCGCGCCTCAGCTCAGCTCTGGACCTTGTCGCCGACCTTGGTCTCGGCCGACTGCTCGAGCGTCTTGGTCTTATCGCCATCCGCGTTGGCTTCGGTCGTATCGTCGGCCATGCCCTTCTTGAAGCTCTTGATGCCCTTGGCGACGTCACCCATCAGATCGGAGATCTTGCCGCGGCCGAACAGAAGCACGACAACCAGGATCACCAGAAGCCAGTGCCAAATCGAAAGCGAACCCATTTACTGCTACTCCCTTGAACTTATTCAGGGCTTTCCAGCCCGCGTCGCGCGCACTATTGCAGAAAGGGTTAAGCGCCGCAACAAAACTGCCCATCTGTTAAGATGGGGATGAACCCATTGTTAGATGGGGTTGGAACCATCGGCCGTAAAGACCAAAGCCTGGGCGGGATCGACGGTGAATGCCGTGCTGACGCCTTGCCGGGGCGCCAAGGCGGCCGGCATGCGGACCGCGAGCGGCGCTTCCACACCCTTGAAGACGACGGAGAGCGCGCTGGCATCGCCGATGAAGCGGGAACTCAGAACGAATCCCTCCGGCCCGAGGCCTGACGGGCCCAGTGAAAAAGCTTGCGGGCGCAGCATGACCAGCACCGCTTCGCCATCGGCACGCCCCGGCGCGGGGAAAGTTCCCACCGGCGTCTCGGCACGACCGCCGCGCACCCGGCCGGTCAGCTCGTTCATGTCGCAGAAGAAGCGCGCCGCCTCGGCATCGGCGGGCCGGCCATAGATTTCGGCCGGTGTGCCGGCCTGGATGAGACGCCCCCGCCGCATCAGGAGAATGCGGTCGGCAAGCCCCAGCGCTTCGATCGGATCATGGGTAACCAGCATCGCGGTGGCGCGCGTTTCCTTGAGCAAGGCCAGGGTCTCAGCCCTGACGCTGTCACGCAGGCGCTGATCGAGGCCGGAGAACGGCTCGTCCATCAGCATCACCTGCGGACGCGGCACGATGGCCCGCGCCAGCGCTACGCGCTGCTGCTCGCCGCCCGACAGCCGGTGCGGATATTCGCGCTCATATTCGGCGAGCCCTACCCGCTTCAGCGCCAGGCGCGCTTCCTTGAGGGCGTCGGCGCGCTTCAAGCCGCGCAGGCCGAAGGCGACATTGTCGATGATGGAAAGATGCGGGAACAGCGCGAAATCCTGGAACATCAGTCCGATATTGCGCTTCTCCGGCGGCACGAAACGGCCATTGCCGGCCATCTCCTGATCGTCGATGAGCACGCGGCCGCTTTCCGGCCGCTCGATGCCCGCCGCAATGCGGAGGAGCGTCGTCTTGCCGCAACCCGATGGCCCCAGCAGACAGACGATTTCACCCGGCCTCAGATCGAAGCTGACGTTACGGACAGCCGGAATCGGACCGAAACTCAGGCTCACATTGTCAAAGGTCAGCCGCCCGGCGAAGGTCGCCGCCGCCGTGCCGCGCGGGCCCCAGTCATGCGGCCGCGCCGTATCGGTGGTTTCTGCCGTATTCATACGGGCGGTGTACACTATCCGCCGGGCATCGGCCAAGAAGGCCGACTATCTCGGTCAGGAATTGGAGTCGTCCGGCTTGGGTTCCTCGTCAGCCGCCTGATCGTCGGGCAAGCTATCCTCGAGCTCAGCCTCGAGCGGCTCGGGCAAGGACGGCTCACCCTCCGCCAGGACCTCGTCCTCTTCCGGCAGATGCATTTCGAGCGGCGATTCCTCGGTGCCGTCGAGCGGATCCTCATCCGGGGCCAGCTCGTCCGACATCTTGGGCACCGGCATGTCGAAGCCGGGCGGCATGGTGGTGTCGAGGAGGCCCGCACCGCGCAGTTCCTGCAGGCCCGGCAGATCGGCAATTTCGTTCAGGCCGAAATGGGCCAGGAATGCCGGGGTCGTGCCGTAGGTGACCGGCCGGCCGGGTGTACGGCGGCGGCCGCGCATACGCGTCCAGCCGATCTCGAGCAGCGTATCGAGCGTGCCCTTGGAAATGGCGACGCCGCGGATTTCTTCGATCTCGGCGCGCGTCACCGGCTGGTGATAGGCGATGATCGCCAGCGTTTCGAGCGCCGCCTTGGAAAGACGCTTCTGCTCGACCGCCTCGCGGCGCAGGAGGAAACTGAGGTCGCTCGCGGTGCGCAATGCCCAGCGGCCGGCGACATGGACCAGATTGACGCCGCGATTGGCATAGTTGGCCTGCAGGTCCTCGAGCAGCGCGGGAAGATCGGCGCCTTCCGGCAAAGCGGCCGTCAATTGCTCCGTGGACAGAGGTTCGGAGGCAGCGAACAGCAGCGCCTCGACGATCCGCAGATGATGGCTGCGGTCGGCGCGCGGATGCATCGTCACGACATCGTTCGTCTCCGGCATGGTCTCTTCCGCCACCTCCACTACCGGTTCCTCAGATTCGACATCATTCGCAATTGGCTGTGGCCTTGTCATGACTTCCACTTCCTTCTTACGCGGCGCTGGCGCGCCGGCGCATGTAAATAGGCTCGAAGGCCCGGTCCTGCCTGATCTCGATCACCCCTTCGCGGGCAAGCTCGAGGCTCGCGGTGAAGCTCGAGGCGATCACCGTCGTGCGACCTTCCGGTGTCGCGAAATAATCGGCGAGCCAGGTATCGAGGCTGCCCCAATTGTCCATGCGGCCGACCAGGCGTTCGAGAATCTGGCGCGCATCCTTGATCGACCACGCCTTGACGCGCTTGATCGTATAGGTGGTGTGGCGGGCCAGCTTCTGGCGCCGGTTAGTATAGGCCTTGAGCAAATCGATGAGATTGTCGGTATATTCGACGCGGGTATCGAAGACGAGCTTCTCCGGCTCGCCGCGCTCGAACACGTCGCGTCCCAACCGATCGCGGGCCATGAGCTTGGCGGCCGCATCGCGCATGGCCTGCAGCTTCTGCAGGCGGAAGGACAGTTGCGCAGCCAGATCCTCCGCCGGCATTTCCTCATCGCCGGGGGCGCGCGGCAGGAGCAGCCGCGACTTCAGATAAGCGAGCCATGCCGCCATGACCAGATAGTCGGCAGCGATCTCGAGACGGCGCTGGCGCGCCTGCTCGATGAAGGCGAGATACTGCTCGACCAGAGCCAGCATCGAAATCTGCGACAGGTCGATCTTGTGCTGGCGCGCGAGATCCAAGAGCAGGTCCATAGGACCTTCGAAGCCCAGGATGTCGACGATGAAGGTCTCCTCATCGGCGGCGGGCTCAGGCGCAGCCTCCTGGCGGACCGGGCCTTCGCCGTCCGGCCATTTGGTTTCAGGTGTGTTCTCTTCGCTCGTCATCTTCGTGCAATCGCTTTCGTCCGCTTGTCGCAGAAAGCGGAGGTGATTCGCCTGCCCCAGTACAGATTATCCCCAGATTCCAAGCTTTTCGAGTAATCGCGCGATTTCAGCGCAGGCCGGCCTGTAAGCGGCCTGGCGATGACACTTTCTTGACGGCAGGCTCAGTTGCCACGCACCAGACAGTCGCGCTCGCCGCCGGCGATAAGCGAATCGCACACTTTGGAGGCCTGGGCCCTGGAGGCCATCGGGCCGACGCTGAGGCGATAGCGGGAGCTGCCGGCAACCGTCGCCTTGACGATACGCGGATTGAAGCCGCTCAGCACGCCGCCATGCTTGGCGCGCAGCCGGTCGAATTCGGCCTGGGCTTCCGCCTCGGAGCGGAAAGAGGCGAGCTGGGCCGTGAAGCCACCGCCCGACGGCTTGGCCTTCTGTGCCGGCTGCTGGGGTTCCGGCGCCGGAATGGGCTGCGGGGCGGGCGTGATCGCGGCGATCTGCTGCGGTTCGCTGCCGGAGGAATCGGCCTGAACGGCGTTCGGATCGGGGGCATTCGCCCAATTGCCGGTGGCGCCGCTACGCACGGCATTTTCGGCGGCCTTGCCGGTCAGCTTGCGCTTGCCGGTCGGGCCGCTGCCGAGGCTATTGAAAAACGATCTGGATTTCTGCTCGCTCGCCGCGCTCTCGGTCGCTTGCGGGGCCGGCTCGGATTGAGCGATCGGCGCCTCAGGGGTCGCGACGGGCTGCTGGGCGGGAGGGACAAGAACGAGGGGCTCAACGGCGCCATCGGAGCCCGTATCCACGGCATCCTCGACGGCGGCTGTCTTCTTCACCGGCTTCTTTTCAGCCTTGAGCTTGGGCTTGGCCGGTTGTGCTGGGGGCGGAAGCTCTTCGGGGTCACTCACCACCTGCTCCGCCGCTGGCGGTGGTGCCGATGCAATCTGTTCCGTGGCCTTTGCGAGTTGGCCAGGGACCGGCGCCCCGCCATCGGCCGCAGTGGTCGAGGCGGGCTCCGGGGCCGGAGCCGTGTTTTGATCCACGGCTCCCATGGCAGCAGTCTGCTGGTTCGTACTGTTTTGCAGCGAGCCCTGCTGGTCGGTCGCCCCCGGCGGAGGCAGCGGCAGAGGCAGCGGCTCGCTCGAATTGTCCTGCGTACCGCTCGACGGCGTGGGGAGAGGCGCGGCGCCCTGTCCCTCGTTGCTGCCCGTCGGCTCGACCGCCTGGGGCTGCTCCTGAGTCGGCACAACCTGGTTCTGGTTGCCGTTCACTTCGTCGTCGCCGAGGATCCGGTCATAAATCTGCTTGCGCTGGGCGTCGGTCGTCGGGTTTGTACCCGGCGTGCTGCCCAATGATCCGCCGACATTCTCAGGCGCCGTCTTCGACGATGAGTCCGGCGCTTCGATGACCGGCACGTTGCCGTTATTAGCCTGCCCCGGATTCTTCATATAGGTCAGGTAGTAGTAGATGATGCCGCCGGTCAGGACGATGCCACCGATCAGGATCGCCAGAAGCCACGGCCAGGGGCCGCGACGGCGGCGCGGCTCAGCCTCGTAGCCTTCCTCATAATCGCGATAGGCGCGGTTGTAATCCTGCGCCGAGGCGCGCCGGCGCTGCGGGCGCGGCGGTTCCTCGTCCTCAAAGACTTCGTTGACATCCTCGTCATAGGCCGGCGCCGGAGCTGGCTGCTGACGGCCGCGCGCCGGGACTGGCGGGCGGCGGCGGTAGTCCGGCAGCGCCGGCCCGTCGAGCTCGTCGCCATAGGCCTGCTGCGATACCGGCGGCAGCGCCGGCGGACGGCGATAGGAATCATATTCGCGATTGACCGGCGGCTGGGGCCGCGGTGGCGGTGGCGCGTCGCGACGCGCCAGCGGGTCCTCGCGGAAGGCCGCGGTGTCGGCATAAGGCCGCGACTTCGGCGTGAAGCCGCCACCTGCCGGCGGGTCGAGCGAGCGATAGTTCGGCGCCGGCGGCTGGGGCGGCGTGCCATAGCGCGGCTGAAAAGCCGGGCCGGCGGCCGGCGGCGGGCTTGCCTGCGGCTTTGCCGGTTGCGGGCGCTGCGGCTGGGCCGTGGCGTTGCCGCCCAATGCCGGACGCGGCGGGGTCAAAGGCGGCGGCGCCACCCCTCCACCCGTCTTGCCGGAGAAGGTCGGATATTCTCGCTCGGGCGGCGGCGGCGGAGCTGCCGGCACGGTCTCGCGCTTGTCCTTGGCCAGTTCCTCGGCCGAGAAGCTGAATTTGGGCCGTTCAGGCTGGGCCGGCCGCTGGCTCTGCGGCGGGGGTGCAGCCGGCGGCGGCGGCGCGGCTTGCGCCGGCGTCATCGGCCGGTTGATGCCGCCACGCGCTTGCGCAACACGCTGTTCGGCCAGCCGTTCGGCGGCCTGACGCTCGGCACGCAGGCGGTCGCCGAGTCCGGCGGCTCCTTGCGGCAAAGGCGCTACCGGGCGCGGCTGCGGCTTGGGCTGGGGTGCCTGGGCCTGAGGCGCCTGCCTCGGCGGGACACGGGGGGCCATGGGCGCGGGCGTGCGCGGCGCCATCGGCGCTGGCCGGGTCACGGGCTGTTGGGCCTGTGTCGGCTGCGGCGCCCGCGGGGCCGGTTTCACCGGTGCGGCTGACGGTTTGAATTCATCGGAAATTTTCGGCATGTCCTTGCCGGAGCTTCCCATGCCCAATCTTTCACGCCAGCGGGCCTTGCCGGGACTGTTCGAAGTATCTTGATCCATCCACCTGTTCCCGCGTCTACATTTCCTCTACGGGCTTCACTCCGAGGATTCCTAGGCCGTTTGCTAGAACATAGCGAATCACGCGCAATAAAGCGAGCCGTGCAAGGCTAGTTTGCATGTCGGAACCCAAAATAAATCTTAATTGCGGCGACTCTTTGCCCTTGTTCCAAAGGGCATGAAAATCGCTAGCCAGATCATACAGATAAAAGGCTATCCTGTGAGGCTCATGAGCCACGGCGGCGGCCTCGACGAGGCGCGGATATTCGCCGATCCGGCGTATCATCTGCAGCTCCGCCTCATCGACAAGCCTTGAAAAATCGGGCTTCTCGGCGCTTTCGGCGAGCCCGCCGGCATTGCGGAACACCGAGCAGATTCGGGCGTGGGCGTATTGCACATAAAAAACCGGATTGTCCTTCGACTGTTCGGTGACCTTCTTGAAGTCGAAGTCGAGCGGCGCCTCGTTCTTGCGGTAGAGCATCATGAAGCGCACGACGTCGGAGCCCACCTCCTCGACCACCTCACGCAAGGTGACGAATTCACCGGCGCGCTTCGACATCCGCACCGGCTCGCCGTCGCGGAACAGCTTCACCAGCTGGCACAGCCGCACGATCACCTTGACGTCCTTGTTGCCGGCATTGGCGGCGCCGATCGCCTCCAGCCGCTTCACATAACCCGCATGGTCGGCACCCAGCACATAGACGAGCTCGCTGAAGCCGCGCAGGATCTTGTGGCGTGAATAGGCGATGTCCGAAGCGAAATAGGTATAGGAGCCGTCCGACTTGATCAGCGGCCGGTCGATGTCGTCGCCGAACTGGGTGGCGCGGAACAAAGTCTGCTCGCGGTCTTCCCAGTCCTCGGGCAACTCGCCCTTGGGCGGCGGCAGGCGTCCTTCATAGATCAAATCGCGCGCCCGCAGATCCTCGACGGTGCGATCGACCTCACCCGAGATGTGCAGCGACTTCTCCGAGACGAAGACTTCCTGGCGGATATTGAGCGTCGCCAGATCCTCGCGGACGAGATCCATCATCATGGCGACCGCCTTGTCGCGCACGATCGGCAGCCACGCCGCTTCCGACATGTCGAGCAGCGCCTTGTCGTGATCGAAAGCGAGCGCCTGCCCGACCGGCTTCAGATAGTCGCCGGGGTAGAGACCGGACGGGATCTCGCCAATATCCTCGCCCAGCGCCTCGCGGTACCGCAGATAGGCGGAGCGGGCCAGCACATCGACCTGGGCGCCGGCATCATTGACGTAATATTCGCGGGCGACAGCATAACCCGCCCGGCTCAGAAGCTCGGCCAGCGCGTCGCCGAACACGGCGCCGCGGCAATGGCCGACATGCAAGGGGCCGGTCGGATTGGCCGAGACATATTCGACATTGACCTTCTCGCCGCCGCCCATGTCCGAGCGGCCATATTGAGGGCCTTGCGCCAAAGCGGCGTCGAGAAGCTTTGGCCAGAAGGACGCCTTGAGGCGGATATTGATGAAGCCCGGGCCGGCAATGTCCGTGGACTGAATATCGGGATCGGCGACGAGACGATCCGCCACCAGCTGCGCGATGGCGCGCGGCTGCATGCCGGCAGACTTGGCCAGCACCATCGCCGCGTTGGTGGCGAGATCGCCATGCGCGGAATCACGCGGCGGTTCGACCATCACGCGGTTGAGATCAAGCCCCTGTGGCAGCTTGCCTTCCCGCGCCAGAGCGTCGATCGCGGCGCGGACATTGTGCTGGAAATGGGCGAAGAGGTTCATTTAACTCTACGAGCGATAAAGGTTTTCTGTCCGGCCCTGCCCTAGCGGATGCGCCTTCGGGCGTCAAACGATAGCAGCGGCAATGACGTTTCGTCATTTACGATGAGGCGAGATAATCCGCCAGCCTGAACCGAACAGGATGACCATGTCGCATACGCGTGATAGCAATCGAGTGCAATGATTCCGGAGCCTTTCATGCGCCTCAATCACCTGAAATCACCGCTCGCGGCCCTCGCCTTAAGCCTCGGTCTGTTCGGCGCCGGCACGGCATTCGCGGCCGAAGCCTACACGGCCACCGACCTCAATGTGCGCACCGGACCCGGAACCGAGTTCGACCGCATCGGCACACTGCCGGCAGATTCGGGCGTCGATGTGATCGATTGCGAGGACGGCTGGTGTCTCGTGCGTGGCCGCGGCCTGCGCGGCTGGGTGTCGGCCAACTACCTCGCCCGCGGTGAAGAGCCCACCAATGTCATCGTGCTGCGTCCGGAGATTTATATCAGCCCGGGCCACTACTACCGGCCTCACCACTGGCGCCCCAGGCCGCCGCATCGGCCACGTCCGCCGCACCGGCCGCGCCCGCCCAAGAAGTGCAAGATCGCGCCGGGCTTCCCCTGCCCGCGCTGAGCCCTTCTAATAAGTATTCACCAGAGGCTTCTCGCTCGTCGTGAGCCTGCGGATGAATTTGTGCATGTGCCAGTGGATGGCGCATTTGAGCGCGTAGATGCGCAGGAGCGACGGTTCCGGCCTGGCTTTGAGGAACTCCCAGAAGCGCCGGCAATAGATATGGCGCAAGCCGCTGTCGGGCACCTTGGCGAGCACGCGCAGCATGAGGCCGATCGATTCGGCCCATAGGCGCAATTCATGCGCTCGGTGCATCCAGGGATGCGTCACCGCATAACCCTTCCAGGCGCGGTCGATGACGATGCCGCCATCGCGATAGAGGTCATCGACGCGGTCGAAATAGGCTTTCGGCTCGTAGAGCCCGACCATCAGCCGCACATAACCCTGGCTCAGCGCCGCGCGACTCATATTGACCGGATGCACATTGGTGCCGTGCGCGGGGTCGTCATCCTCATCGAGCCGACCCGCCGCCTTGAGCCGGTCATAGAGTGGCGTGCGCGGAATGGCCGACAGCATGCCCACCATCGCGGTCGAGATCCGCGCCTCGCGCAGAAAGCGCTCCTGGGCGGCGAAAATATGCTCATCGTCATTGTCGAAGCCGAGGATCATCCCGGCCCACACTTCCATGCCATGGTCCTGGATGCGCCGCACCTTCTCGGTGAGACTGCCGCCTTTACGCAGATTCTGCAGCTTCTTGGCTTCTTTCAGCGATTCCTCGTTCGGCGTCTCGATGCCGACGAAGACAGCGCCGATATTGGCCTCGACCATCAGCCGCATGAGTTCATCGTCATCGGCCAGATCGATCGAGGCCTCGGTCACGAACATCAGCGGATAGCCGTTGCGGCGCTGCCAGGCGATGACGTCGTGCAGCACTTCCTTGATCGCCTTCTTGTTGCCGATGAGATTGTCGTCGACGATGAAGACCAGCGGCAGCTTCTGGGCCTTGAGCTGATCGAGCTCGGCCAAGACCTGGGCGGACGCCTTGACGCGCGGCCGCCTGCCGAAGATCACGATGATGTCGCAGAACTCGCAGGTGAAGGGGCAGCCGCGCGAGAACTGCACCGAGCCGAAGGCGTAGCGGTTCATCTTGAGGAGATCGAGGCGCGGCAGCGGGATCTTGCTGATGTCGGTTTTCTCGGACTGCTCGTAGCGCTTCTGGACAGTGCCCGCCTCCCAGTCGCTAAGGAATTGCGGCCAGGTTTCCTCCGCCTCGCCGACGAAGATTACATCGGCGAGGTTGCCGAAATAGTCCTCCTTCACAGAGATCCATGGGCCGCCCACCACCGTATAGGCGTGCCGCCGCTTGAGCTCGGTCAGGATCTCACGCATGCGGTGGCGCTGCACGATCATGCCGGTCAAAGCGACGATGTCGGCCTTGGCGCAGCGGTCGTAATCGATCGCTTCGACATTCTCGTCGATCAAGGTGATGCGGTGCGGCTCGGGCGTCAGCGCGGCGATCAAGGGCAGCGCCGCCACCGGCATATTGGCGCGCTTGCCGAGAAGCGGCAGCGCATGTTCCAGGCCCCAGAAGGAAATCTCGAATTTCGGGTTGATGAGGACGATGTCGGCCATGGGTCTCTCCACACGCGCCTCTCGCGGGGAAGATTAGCGGATTTCCTGCCCCGTTGCTACCGGAACAGCGGGTCGAGATCGAACAGCTTCTTATGCTGGTCCAGAGCGTAACGATCGGTCATGCCGGCGATGAAATCGCAGACCTGGCGGGCGAAGCCGCTTTTATCGTCGGTGAAGGAATCCTCGCGCCAGTCGGCCGGCATGAGCTTTGGGTCGTTCATATAGGCCTCGAAGAGATCGCGGATGACGCGCTGGGCCCGTTCCATGATGGCAATGACCCGCTCATGGCGATACATGCGGTGCGACAGGAAGCTCTGCAGCACGCGGTTCTTTTCGCGCATCTGGGCGCTGAAGGTGATCACCGGCGTCCGCATCGCCCTGACCTCATCGGCCGAGGCCGGCTTGAAGGCTTTGAGCTGCTTTGAACTTTCGGCGAGCACGTCGGCTACCATGGTGGAGATCAGCCGGCGCACCGTCTCATGGATCATGCGCGGCCGCTCGAGCTTGGGGTATGCCTTCAGCACCTGTCCCAGGGCTGCCCCGACCAGAGGATCGTCACCGAGATCGATGACGTCGAACAGGCCGGCGCGCAGGCCGTCATCGATGTCATGGGCGTTGTAGGCGATGTCGTCGGCGATGGCCGCCGCCTGCGCCTCGGCCGAGGCGAAGGAGGCGAGCATCAGGTCATGCGCCTCGGCATAATCGATGATGGCGGCCGGCAGCCCCGTCTCGCGATAATGGCCCAGCGCATGGCCTTCGCCGTCGATCAGCGGGCCATTGTGCTTGACCAGGCCCTCGAGCGTCTCCCAGGTCAAATTGAGCCCGTCAAAGGCGGCATAGCGGCGCTCGAGCCTGGTCACGATCCTGAGGCTCTGGGCATTATGGTCGAAGCCGCCGTGATCGCGCATCAGGCGGTCGAGCTCGCGCTCGCCGGCATGGCCGAAGGGCGTGTGGCCGAGATCATGCGCCAGCGCCAGGGCTTCGGTCAGGTCCTCGTCGAGCCGCAAAGCGCGGGCGATCGAGCGGGCGATCTGGGCCACTTCGA
Source organism: Rhizobiales bacterium Y(2018) (assembly GCA_005502925.1). GTDB lineage: Bacteria > Pseudomonadota > Alphaproteobacteria > Rhizobiales > Aestuariivirgaceae > Taklimakanibacter. Next base: position 129,059 of record SCPD01000001.1, read on the forward strand.
TCGAATGGGTCAGCCTGGTGCGGTAGTGATCGCCCTCGTGATAGACGAAAACCTGGGTCTTGTGCTTGAGGCGGCGGAAGGCCGAGGAATGGATGATGCGGTCGCGGTCGCGCTCGAAGGGTGTACGTGGCGGCGCTTCGGGTTCCGGCGTCAGCCGGCCACGGCTCTTGCCCGGATCTGACGCATAGGGGGCCCGCATTTCCGCTCATGCCCCCCTGTTGACAAGCGGACCGGGGCGCACGACATATGTGACCATGACGGATACGGTTTCCATAACTTCCCGAGCGGCCACCCGCATCAAGGACATCATGGCCGACCATCCCGGTTCCGCGGGCTTGCGTGTCGCGGTCGAAGGCGGCGGCTGCTCCGGCTTCCAGTATGACTTCAAGCTCGACTCCCAACGCGCCGATGACGATCTGGTGATCGAGAGGGACGGCGCCACCGTTCTGATCGATTCCGTCTCGCTCGTCTATATCAACGGGTCGGAGATCGACTTCGTCGACGACCTGATCGGACGCAGCTTCAAGATCAACAACCCGCAGGCCACCATGTCCTGCGGCTGCGGCACCAGCTTCTCCATCTGATCATGCAGAAACGCAAGATAGGCCGTTCGGACCTGATGGTCGCGCCCTTGGGTCTGGGCGGCAATGTCTTCGGCTGGAGCGCCGACGAGAAGGCTTCCTTCCAGGTGCTCGACGCCTTCGTCGCGGCAGGCTTCAATCTGATCGACACGGCGGATGTCTATTCCCGCTGGGCCGATGGCCATGAAGGTGGGGAATCCGAAGCCATCATCGGCAAGTGGATGAAAGCGCGCGGCAACCGCGCCAACATCGTCCTCACCACCAAGGTCGGCTCGGAAATGGGCCCCGGCAAGAAGGGGCTTGCAAGCGGTTACATCAAGAGCGCGGTCGAGGCCTCGCTCAAGCGGCTGCAGACCGACTATATCGATCTCTATCTCTCGCACTGGGAAGATCCGGAGGCCGATCCGGCGGATACGCTTGGCGCCTATGCCGATCTGGTCAAGGCCGGCAAGGTCCGGGTGATCGGCAATTCGAACCACAGCGCGGCGACGATGCGCGACATGCTCGCGATCAGCGCCCGGCATGGCTGGCCGCGTTTCGAGAACCTGCAGACCCACTACAATCTCTATGACCGGGCGGGCTACGAAGCCGAGCTTGAAGGCTTCTGCCGCGAAAACGAAATTGGCGTGACCAGCTATTTCTCGCTCGCCAAGGGCTTCCTGTCGGGCAAATACCGCAGCCCCGCCGACTTCTCCAAGAGTGCAGCGCGCGGCGATGGGATGGGGACATATCTCAATGAGCGCGGCTTGCGTATTCTCGCCGCCCTCGATGCGGTTTCAAAGGCCCAGGGCGCCACGCCGGCGCAAGTCGCCATCGCATGGCTGATCGCCCGCCCGAGCCTCGTCGCGCCCATCGCCAGCGCCACCAGCCTCGCGCAGTTGCAGGATCTCATCAAGGCGACGGCGCTCAATCTCAACCTTTCCGAGATCGCTCAGCTCACCGAGGCAAGCGCCGCGTAGCGGAGTCTAAGAGATCATCGATATCGGCATGGTCGGCGGATCCAGGCCCACAATATCGCGCGCCACTTCCTTCATATCGTCATTGAGCTGATGATTGCGTCCGCGCAAGCGTCGAACCACCGCCTGGGGTAGAGCTTTCATGTACATGTCGAGATGGAGAACGGGAACGACCTCATCTTCTTCGCCGTGATAGAGAAACAGGGGAACGTCGCGCGGACAGCGGTTCGCCGCATCCTTGGGCAGAGCCACCTCATCCCAGTGCCAGAAGTCGTGATCGTGCCAAAAGGGCCCGGCGATCAGAAACACGCCGGCAATCGATAGCTTTGGACCTCGATCGGTCAGACTTTTGATCAGAACCGAAGCCCCGATCGAGTGCCCCACGAGGATCGCGCCCTCGCCCATTTCCGCCGCTTCATCCAGGATGATGCGTTTCCAGCTCTTGTAATCAGGCTCCCCCTCATTGGGCATGGCCGGATAACGAACGTCGTAGGCTGGGCCGAGCCTCCCGCGCAGGCTTGCCGCAAGCTTCGCATCATCCTTGTAGGCACCTTCGCCGCCGCCCTGAATCAAGAGAACCTGATGTGACATCGTGGGCCTCGCGGAACTTCGCGATCAAAAGAACCACTTGTATTATTGCCCTAGCTGGAAAAATTGCAACGGGCCCATTCCGGACGCCCCTTCTGGGAAATGCTCGGCTAAGTCAGAAAACTGTAACAATCCTCCCCTCTTGTTTATTGATCACGCTCCTGTGATAGCTTCTTAGATGAGTCGCCAAAGGGGGTTATCTTGGTCGCCAGTCTGAGCCGCATCTTCGTTCTATTCGGCCTTCTCTGTCTCGGCGCCGTCACGGCCCAGGCACAGGAATGGAACACCGACCGTCCCGGCCGCGACATGCGCGACCTCGATCTCTCCGCTCCCGATTTCAATCTCTGCCGCCAGGCCTGCGACGGCAATGCATCCTGCAAGGCCTGGACCTATGTCAATCCGAACGTCCAGGGCCCGAAGGCGCGCTGCTACCTCAAATCCGCGGTGCCGGATCCGGTGGCCAATAATTGCTGCGTGTCGGGCGTCAAGGCGAACGACACATCCGACCGCGAAGATATCTGCCGCGATTATTCGGTGCGCGCGGTGCAGCAGAATGACGAAAATCTGCGCTTGCGCTGCAACTTCACCGGCGCCGGCTGGCAGTCGAACCGCGATCAGCATTTCAACTGGTGCATGACCGCGAGCCGCGCCGACCGTGAGCGCGAAGACCGCAACCGCGTCACCAAGCTCGCCGAATGCCGCTCTGGCGGCAGCGGTGGCGGTGGTGGCCGCGAGGACGAGTGCCGCGACTATGCCGAGGAAGCGGTGACCACGGCGCGCGAAGCCCGCGATCTCGGCTGCGGCTTCTCCGGGCCCCGCTGGTCGCAGCGTTACGGCGAGCATTACAGCTGGTGCCTCAGCGCGACGCGCGAGCAGGTACGCGCCGAGCGCACCGGCAGGGCGGCCGATATGCGCTCCTGCCGGGGTGGCAATGACGGTGGCGGCGACCGCGCCGAGACCTGCCGCGATTATGCCGAGGAGGCCGTGTCGCAGATCGCCGACGCGCGCCGTCGCAATTGCGGCTTCTCGGGCGCCCGCTGGCAAGGCGGCTACAATGTCCATTACAACTGGTGCATGAGCGCCAGGCGTGGCGAGCGCGAGGCTGAATCGCGGGCGCGTACCGACGAGCTTCGGCGCTGCCGCTCGGGCGACAGCGAAGGTGACCGTGCCGAGGCCTGTGGCGACTATTCCCGCCAGTCCATGGCGCAGATCCGCGAGGCCCGCCGGCTCGGCTGTGGCTTCACCGGAGCGCGCTGGCAGCCGAGCACCACCGCTCACTATGAATGGTGCATGACGGTACGCCGCGCCGACCGTGAGGCGGAATTGCGCGCCCGCGAGCGCAGCCTCGATCGCTGCCGCGCCGATGCCGGCGGCGGTGGAGAAGACGACGCCGGCTGCGTCGACTTCGCCAACCGCGCGGTGCGCCAGTCCCAGCGCAATCGGGCCCTTCGGTGCGGCTTCGAAGGCCAGCGCTGGCGTCCCGATTTCGACACGCATTATTCGTGGTGCCAGTCGGCGCCGCAGCGCGCCCGGGTGCGCGAGGACGCGAGGCGCAATGAACTCCTCAATCTGTGTGCCGCAAAGCCTGACAAGGCGCAGGAATGCCGGCGTTACGGCAATCTCTCGATCGAGCAGCAGCGCACCAATCTGAGCCAGGGCTGCGGCTTCTCCGGGCCGCGCTGGCACACCAATTACGAAGATCACTTCGTGTGGTGCATGGATGCCTCGGGCGGCAAGCGGCTGGCCGAGATCGCAGCCCGCGTCGGCGCCCTCCTCGCCTGCACGAGGTAAATTGTCAGCAGCCGCCTGAGCAAGTCTCATCGAGACTTGCTCAGGCGCGCGATCCCCGGCAAACAAGGAGCAGTTTCTTCTTTCTCCGAGTGCCCCCATGCTGATCGCCACCTGGAACGTCAACAGCGTCAAAGCCCGTCTCGAAACCGTCATCGCCTGGCTCAAGGAAGCCTCGCCCGATGTCGTGTGTTTCCAAGAGCTCAAATGCGAGGACAAGGCCTTTCCGGCCCAGGTCTTCGAGGAGCTTGGCTACAATCTCGCCGTGCACGGCCAGAAGACCTATAATGGTGTCGCCATCCTGTCGAAGCTTCCCTTTGACGAGGTCAGGACCAGGCTTCCCGGCGATGACGGCGACGAACAGGCCCGTTATGTCGAAGCGGTCGTCTCCGGCATCCGCATCGCCTCGATCTACCTGCCCAACGGCAATCCGGTGGCGAGCGAGAAATATGCCTACAAGCTTTCGTGGATGGACCGGCTCATCGCCCATGCGAAGGGCCTGCTTGCCTACGAAGAGCCGTTCGTGCTGGCCGGCGACTACAATGTCATCCCGCAGGCCATCGACGCCAAGAATCCGGCCGACTGGGTGAATGACGCGCTGTTCCTGCCGCCGACCCTGGCGAAATTCCGTGAGCTGATCAATCTCGGCCTCACCGAGGCGGTGCGCACGCTCGATCCCGAGCCCGGCCTTTACACCTTCTGGGACTACCAGGCCGGCGCCTGGCAGAAGAACAACGGCATCCGCATCGATCACTTGCTCCTGTCGCCGCAAGCCGCCGACCGACTGCAATCGACACGCATCGACAAACATGTGCGCGCCTGGGAGAAGCCGTCGGACCACGTGCCGGTGCTGGCGCAGTTCAGCGCCTGAGGAAGTTCAGCGCTCCGTCTCGGCGAGCGGAGGCGGCGACGCCTCGGTGCGGGTCTCTTCGGCAAGCTTCATGAAGGCATCGATCTGACGCAGATGCCGGCGCGCCCTGAGGCACATGGCGAAGGCCTCGGTATGCGCTTTGTGATCGACGATGCGCAGCGGCTGGAGCCGGCTGTCGGGAACGAATTCGGTCTCCGAAACGATGCCGATGCCGAGACCCGCGGCGACCGCCTCGCGCACCGCGTCACGGGAGATTTCCATGACGACTTTCGGGCGTACCCGCTGCCGGGCCAGCGCCTCTTCAAAGACGCGCCGCGTCATCGAGCCCGGCTCGCGCAGGATCAAGCGCTGCCCGTCGAGCTCAGCCAGCTCCAACTGGTCCCGGCCGCTCCACGGATGACTTTCATGAACGAAGACGATGACCTCGTGCCGGCCGAGCGAGATCATCTCGAGACGCGGGTCGTCATAGTTGAAGCCGAGCACGGCGACATCGACCTCGTAATCGAGAAGCCTCCGATAGATGAGATCGGAATTGCCGCTTTCGACGAAGACCTGGGCGAGCGGATGGTTCTCATGGAAGTTGGCCAAGAGCTTCATGACGAAGAACGGCCCGACCGTGCCGACCCTGAGCTTGCCGCTTACCTGCCCGTCACTGGCGCTCAGCAGCTCGACCGCCTGCTCTTCCAGCGAAAAGATCTGCCGCGCGATGACGAGCAGCGCCTCACCCGTCTCGGTGAGCTTGAGGCCGCGTGGCGAACGCAGGAACAGCTTGACGTCGTAAGTCTCCTCCAGCGCCCTGACCTGCGTCGTCAGCGTCGGCTGGCCGATATTGAGGAATTCGGCGGCGCGGGTGAAGCTCAGCTCGCGTCCGACCGCGTAAAAGGAGCGCAACTGGCTGAAATTCACAAAATTGAGCTTGCGGCCGACCATCGCGCTGTCGGCTAATCTGGCGCGATGAAGGTCTGGAAATGATCCACAAGCTCGCTCCGGCTCTGCATGAGGTCGCAAAGGATATCGTAGTGATGGCGATGCTTCAACCAGATGAGACGCGCCTCGCCGCCTTGCGCTGACCAATGGGCCGCGTAGGCTCGCGATTGCGCCTGGAAGGCCTCGGTTTCGGCGGAACCGACCGCAGCCAACAACCGGCCCGGGCAATGATCGATCCGCAGCGGGCTGAAAGCCGCGGCTGCCGCGTTGTCCAGGCCCAGCATCCCGCCCAGCGAAGTCGCCAGCAGCGGTTCCAGATCGAAGATGCCGCTGATGGCCACGCAACCGCGCGGCGGCCCATGCCCTGACCAATCCATGCTGGCAAGAAGCGCTGCCAGATGACCGCCAGCCGAATGGCCACACAGCGCCCAGAAGCGCGGATGTAGGCCCATTTCCTCGATCGCCGCCAAAGCCGCCGCAATTCCCGTCCGAACGCTCTCGCATAGGCCGGAAAAGGAGATATGCGGAAGCAACGGATAGCCGATAATCGCTACCGAGCACCCCTTCTCTACAAAGGGCCTCGCCACGAAGCTGAAAGACTCCTTCGCCTGGCTGCGCCAATAGCCGCCATGGATGAAGATCAAGGCGGGGCCGCCGGGCGTTCCCGGAAAGAGATCGAAACACTGGCGCGGATGCGTGCCGTAAGCGACATCGGTCCGGCAAAGCAGAGCGCCACGGGCTTCGGCACTCCTGTCGGCGAAACAGCGATAGATGGCTTCGCGTTCCGGATAACGATGGCGGAAGACATAGCCATCCTCGACGCTGAACGTCATTCGAAAACAATCACGCTGCGCAAAGCCGCGCCGCTTTTCATCATCGCGAATCCCTGATTGACCTCCGCCAGGCTCAGCCGATGACTGATCAGCGGATCGATGACGATCTTGCCTTCCATGTAAAGATCGACGAAACGCGCCAGCCCGCTGCGGCCTTTGACGCCACCGAAATAGCTGCCCTTGAGCTTCCGGCCGTAGCGCAGGCCGACGGGTGGCACCGCGAGCTCGGCGCCTTTCGGTTCCACACCCAGAAGCACGCAGCAGCCCCAGGCCGGTGCTGTCGCGTCGAAAGCCTGGCGCATCACGGGAATAAGGCCGGTGCATTCGAAGACGACATCGGCGCCGCCTTCCGTCAGATCGCGGATGGCTTGCACAGTGCGGGCGCCCTCCACGCTGGCGTCGATGAATTGTGTCATGCCCAGGGACCGGCCGAGATCCGTGCGGCTGGCATTGATGTCGATGCCGATGATCTCGGCGGCGCCGGCAAGACGGGCGCCCTGGATGACATTGATACCGATACCGCCCAGGCCGAAGACCGCGACCCGGTCGCCGGGCCTGACATCGTCGAGCGCCGCTCCTATTCCGGTGGTGACGCCGCAGCCGAGCAGACAGGCGCGGTCGAGCGGCGCATCGGAGCGGATCTTCGCCAGGGCGATTTCGGGCAGAACCGTGTAACGCGAGAATGTCGAGGTGCCCATGAAGTGATGGACCGTCTCGCTTTGCCGGTGGAAGCGCGCTGAGCCGTCCGGCATGACGCCCTTGTCACGGGTCGCCTTGATCGACCAGCAGAGATTGGTCCGCCCGCTCGCGCACATGCGGCAGGTGCCGCATTCGGGCCCATAGAGCGGAATCACGTGATCGCCGGGACGCACTCCCGTCACGCCCTTGCCGATCTCGATCACACGGCCGGCCCCCTCATGCCCCGGGATCAGCGGATAGACGCACGTCGCGTTGCTGCCGTCGAGCGCCGTCAAGTCCGTGTGGCAAAGGCCACTCGCGGCGATCTCGATTAGCACCTCACCTTCCCGCGGCGGCTCGACCTTGATCCGGTCGACGACGAGATCCTCCCCCGGTCTCACACAAATAGCGGCATCGCTTTCGATCATGATCTACACCTCGACGAGCTCGGCCCCGGTACGAAAGCCCTTCGCCAGAAGCTCAGCCTGGTCGACAGTGGCTCCCGATCGCATGATCTCGCGCGCCATCCGGATGTCGCGGCCGCAGCCGATGCCCACCGCACCGCGCAGAACGCCCGTTTCGAGATAATATGCGAGATAACCGCGCTCACCGATCGCGCCGCGCTCCAGGACGTCCAATCCCGGCGAAGGCGTGCCGGCGATCTGGATGTTCCAGTCATACTGATCGGTCCAGAACCACGGCACCTCGCCGTAAGACTGGCGATCGCCACAGAGATTGGCCGCGACAATGGCGGCCAGATCCTCCGCGTTGCGCCAGGATTCGAGGCGCTGGCGCTCGCCGAACCTCACATTGTCATGACGCGCCACATCGCCGACGGCGCTGATATCCGGATCGCTGGTTTCGCCGCGCGCATTCACCACGATGCCGTCATCGACGGTCAGCCCCGCGACACGGGCGATCGTGTCATTGGGGGCGGCGCCGATCGCCACCAGAATCTCATTAGTGGAGATCTCGGTGCCGTCATCCAACGCTACGGCCACTTTCTCCCCAACGGACTCCGCGCGCACGATCCGGCGCTCGCAGAGAATCCTGACCCCCGCCGCGCGATGCGCCGAGCTCAGCCACTCGGCCACACGCTCCGGCAGGAGACGCATCAGCGGACGCTCGCCAGCTTCTACGATCGTGACCTCGACACCGCGGCCAATCGCGCTCGCTGCCACTTCGAGCCCGATCAACCCGGCGCCGACGATGAGCAGCCGCGTCCCTGGAGGCAGACGCGCGCGCAGCCGCAAGGCGTCATCGAAGCTGCGCAGATAGGAGACATGGCGAGCGACATCGGTAAGTGCCGGCAGGGCCCTGGGCGTCAGTCCCGTGGCGAGGACCAGATGGCGGTAAGGCAGAGACTGTCCATCATTCATTCTGACACGGTGCCCGGCGCGGTCGATCTCAGTCACCTCTTTGCCGAGATGAAAGGTGACGCCGATCTCCTGCCAGCGCGATGGCGGGATGAGATAGGCATTGGCCACCGGCTCAGGTCCGGTCAGGCAGGCTTTCGAGAGTGGTGGCCGCTCATACGGGAACTCCGTCTCACGCCCGACGACATAGATCGGCTCCTTGAATCCGCCATGGCGCAGGCGCTCCGCCACGCGCCCGCCGGCATGGCCGCCTCCGACGATGACGACATTCTTGGTCATGTCGCCCCTACTCGCCCGCGGCCATCTCGCGCCCCTTGCCCTTCAGTACTTCGCGCAGGATATCGCGATGAACCTGGAAATAGCTCCGGCTCACACATTCGAGATGCGGCGAGACATGTTCATGGAGCCTGCCGAGCGCGTGGAACGGCACCGAGGAGGCCAGATGATGCTCGGCGTGATAGGGCATGTTCCAGTACAGCAGGCGCAGGACCGGATTGGCCAGGGTGGTGCGCGTATTAGCGAGAAGGTTCGGACTCTCCTCGGCGCCGGTATGCTCGGCCATGCGGATGGCGCGCAGCACCGGCTCACCCATCATGCGCGGCAGGAACCAGTAGACCAGCGCCACCGTGCTGCCGGTCCAGATCGAAACTACGGCTATCGCCAGATAGAGAGCGCACATGATGCGGATCTCGCGGCTCACATCACCGAAGACGGATTCCGGCAGGAACTCCCGCTCTTCCTCGCTGAAGCGGCCGAGACAGCCGCGCCACAGCGTTCCCACCAGCTTCGGCCAGAAGGAAAAGCCGGCGATCTGACGGAGATAATCGCCGAGCGAGGTCGGGAACGGCACGATATCGGGATCGTGATCCTCATGCTGGGTGTAGGTGTGATGCGCCGCATGCCGGTATTTGAAATAGAGGAACGGCCGCATGGTGAGGAAGGCGACGACGAAACCCAAGGCGTGATTGAGCCAGCGCGACTGGAAGGCGGTGCCATGCGAGCACTCATGCAGCGGCGCGAAGAGCAGCACGATGACGATGCCATAGAGAAGCATGGCCGGGACCATGAGCCACCAGGTGCCGCTGCTCAGATAGACGGCGCCGGCGCCGAGCGCCAAGGCGGTCATATGAACGGCGAGCCGCACGAGGCCCGGCGCATTGGCGCGCACGCGCAAGGTCTTCAACGCGTCGCGCGATATGATCTCAGGGCCTGTCAGAGGCCAGATGCGGCTGCCGATCCCACCGATCCCGGCGTAGCTTGCTGAATCATTCCCTTGCATGGTCACATTCCTTGTTTCGGTCTTCCCCGACCTGCCTTAAGTGCGGGCCAACGGGATTGGAAATTCATTGTTTCGATACGGGCATCGGTTTCGGCGACGTGCGTCACATCACGGCGCAGCGCGCGATCCCCTCGACGGAGAATTCCGGCCGCTCGAAATGTCCGGTGACGCGTCCGCGGCTCATGACGATGATCCGGTCGCTGATATCCATCAGCTCCTGCAGCTCACTGGTGATCAGCAGCACCGCCTTGCCCTGCCGGGTCAGCTCGTCGATGGCCCGCCAGATCTGCGGCTTGGCGCCGACATCGACGCCGCGCGTCGGATCCTCGATCAGGAACACCTCGCCGCCGCGCGCGATCCACTTGGCAATGACCAGCTTCTGCTGGTTGCCGCCGGACAGCTCACGCGCCGCTTGCGACAGGCTCGCCACCTTGGTGGACAGCGTGCGGATCATCTCCCAGGCAAGGCCGTCCTTCTTGCGCCGGCGCAGGAAGCCCAGTGCGGAGAAGCGCCAGAGCATGGTCAGCGCGATATTGTCGCCGACACTCATCGGCAGCACGAGCCCCTCCCCCTTGCGGTCCGCCGGCAGGAAACCGAAGCCCCGGGCGATCGCCTGACGCGGTGACCGCGGCTGGCATGGTTTGCCGCCCACGAGGACCTCACCCCGGTCGACCGGCAAGGCGCCGAACAGAGCGCGCATCACGGCTTCCCGTTGGCAGCCGAGCAGACCCGCGATTCCCAGGATTTCTCCTTTGCGGATCTCGAAGGAAACATCATCGAACAATTTGCCCGCACCGAGCGAGCGGACGGCGAGCGCCACCTCGGCCGTGCCGCTCGTGCCCCGCTCTACCCGGTTCGGCGCCGGATCGCGGCCGACCATATGGCGGATCACCACCGCCTCGCTGGTCTCCACCGCCGGCAATGTCGCGACAGCGCGACCGTCACGCAGGACGGTGATCCGATCGGCGAGCGCAAAGACCTCCGCCAGGCGATGCGATACATAGACGATGCCGAGCCCCTTGGCCTTGAGCTTGCGGATGACGTTCAGGAGATGCTGGACCTGGTCGTCATTGAGCGACGCCGTCGGCTCGTCGAAGATCAGCACTCTCGGGTCGCTGACCAGTGCGCGGCATATTTCGACGATCTGCTGCTCGTTGAGGCTGAGCTCGCCGGTCGAACGGGCTGGATCGATATCCACATGAATGGCGTCGAGAATCCGGCGCGCCTCCCGATGCATGGCCTTGCGGTCGGTGCGGCCGAAACGGCCCTTCGGCTCCTGGCCGAGCAGGATATTCTCGGCGACGGTCAGATTGGGACACAGAACCAGCTCCTGATGGACGAGTGCGATCCGATGCGCCCGGGCGACGGATGGGTTGCGCAGCGTGACGGCTTGGCCGTCCCGGCGGATCTCGCCGCTGTCGGGCAGCTGGAGTCCATTCATGATCGACAGCAGCGTCGATTTGCCGGCACCGTTCTCGCCGACCAACGCATGGACCTCTCCCGGCAATATGTCGAAACTCACATCGGTGAGAGCCACAACGCCCGGAAAGGCTTTGCGGATTGCCCGCACCTCGAGAAGTGGCGCATGCTCGCTCATCACCCTCCCCCTCAGCCGGAATGATAGCGGTCGACGAGTGCGCGATGGGCATCCATGTCGCCGCGCACATGTTCGTAGAAGGACGACCAGATGTCGAAGAACGCCCGGTAACGCTCATGCAGCTTGGGATCGGGATCAATGGTCTCCTTGATCCTGACGATCCGGTCGAGCGGCTCGACGGGCGAGCTGTAGATGCCCGCCGCGGTGCCGGCGAGAATGGCATCGCCGATCGGCGCCGCCTCGCCGATATCGGGCACCTGAAGCGGCACATTCACGACATTGGCGGTGATCTGATTCCAGAAGCGGCTCTTGGTCGGGCCGCCATTGAGGATGAGGCCGTCGACGGCGACGCCGGCTTCGCGGGCGATGCGGATGTTGGAATAGAGATCGAAAGACACACCCTCGATCAGCGCCCGGATGAAATGCGAGCGGGTCGTCGTCGGCCGAATGCCGAAGAAGGCGCCGGTGGCGTTGCTGTGCCAGTTGGGCGACAGTGTATTGCCGAGATAGGGCAGATAGAGCAGCCCATCCGAGCACGGCGGCACCTGCATGGCCTGAGCCGTGAACAGGTCGAAGACATTCTGCCCCATCCTTTCGGCGAGGCGCCATTCGCTGTCGCCGAACTGGTCGCGGAACCATTTCAGCGATGCGCCGGTAAAGGCCATCGGTCCGTCGAACATGGTGAGTCCCGGCAGCACATGCGGCCATTTGAGGATGCGGTATTCCTCGACCCGCTGCTCGGTCGGGATCATGATCCCGAGATTGGAGCCGGTGCCCATCGAGTAATAGGCTTGGCCGGCCTTGGTCACGCCGACGCCGAGTGCCGCCGAGCTGATATCGGTGCCGCCGGCCGCGACCAGGGTGCCGGCGCGCAGGCCGGTTTCCTCCGCCGCCTGGCGCGTCACCTCGCCGACGAGCTCATGCGAGCGGTAGAGCCGTGGGAACATCTCGAGCGGAATGCCGATCGCATTGGCGATACCCTCGTTCCAGCTCTCCTTCTGATACTCATAGGCATAAGCTAGCCCGGCATCACCCGTATTCATCGTGAAGTTGCCGCACATGCGGAAGGTGCAGTAGCCCGACGGCGACAGAAATTTGTGGATGGCCGAGAAGATATGAGGCTCGTGGCGCTTGATCCACAGCGCCTTGGGATCGATGAACCACGGCGCGATGCGGTTGCCATTGTTGCGGTTGATCGCCGCCTCGCCGACGCGGGTTCTGATGTCCTCGCATTCAGGCTCCGAGCGCGCATCCATCCAGATCATCGCCGGGCGCAGCGGGCGGCCCTGATCGTTGACCGGCAGGGTGACGCCGACGAGGCCCGACAAAGCCACGGCCGCGATGTCATCGGCGAAGCGGCCTTGATCGAGGCATTGGCGAATGGCCGACACGACGGCCGACCAATAATTGCCCGCCTCCTGCTCGGCCCAGCCCGGAAAGGGATGGAAAAGCGGATGCTCCTTCGACCCGAACGCGACAAGCTTGCCGGTATTCGTATCAAGGATGGCGGCCTTCACATTGGTGGTGCCGATGTCTATTCCGAGGGTGAGATGACCGCGCAAGTTGAACTCCCTAGCTGGATGCACGCGGGCGGCCGATGCGGGAAAGCGCGACCGCGGCGATGAGCACTGTGCCGACAATGAGATTCTGATACCAGGTGCCGATTCCCCAGATGGCAAGAAGATTGAGACCCGAGGCGAAGACGAGACTGCCCAGCAATGTACGCCATGGCGAACCGACGCCGCCCGACAGCGCCGTGCCGCCGATCACCGCGATGGCGATGGCGGTCAATTCATAGCCCGAAGCCAGCGGCGCATCGACCGATTTGAGCCGCGCGGTGAACAGGATGCCGGCCAGCGCGGCGCAGAAGCCGCTGATCATGTAAGCCAATACGACAAAACGCTCGGTCCTGACGCCGGCATAAAGCGCTGCCCGCTCGCTGCCGCCGATCGCATAGAAGCGGCTCCCGGCAACCGTGCCGTTCACGAACAGGATCAGGGCGACGAGCACCGCCAGGAAGACCAGCGTGCTGAACGGGATGCCGAGGACCACCTGATCGCCGACGAAGGCGAAGACGGGCGAGCGCAGATAATAGGGATGGCCGTCGGTCAGCACATAGTTGAAGCCGCGCAGCGCGGTGAGCGACACGAGCGTCATGATGAAGGGGGCAATGCGGAAATAGGCGATGCCGATGCCGTTGAGGGCACCGACGGCGCAGCCGGTGACTATGGCGATCGCCAGGAAGGGCATGCTCGGCCCGGCATAAGTATTGCCCTTTACCAGCCAGCGCAGGCCGAGGCCGTCGCCCAGCAGCACCATGACCTTCACCGCCACCACGATCGAAAAGATCATCGTGGCGGCAACCGACAGGTCGATGCGGCCGGTCAGCATCACCACCGTCATGCCGAGCGCCAGCAGGCCGAAGACCGACACGCTGCGCAGGAGATTCTCGATATTCTGGCCGGTCAGATAATATTCCGACGTGATGGCGCCGGTGACGATGATCGCCGCGATGAGCCACAGCAGCGGCTCGGCGCGCAGCACCGTCACGAGCGAAGGGAAACCTGCAGATGAGGTCTTGAGGGCGGCATCGCTCATTTGCCGCTCTCCCGCTTCAGCGCATCCGGCAGAACGACGGCCAGGATGACGGCGGCGATCGCCACCTGCTGGAGATAGATGCTGACGCCCAGCTGGTTGAGCAGATTGTTGACGACGCCAATGATGAGCGCCGCCACCAGGGTTCCGATGATGGTGCCTTTGCCGCCCGAAAGGGCCGCACCCCCCAGCACCGTCACCGCCAGCACGCTGAGCTCGATTCCCTCGAAGCCCGACGGGTTGATATAAGAGAGCCTGGCGCTGTCGAGCATGCCGGCGAGCGCGGCGCAGAAGCCGCACAGCATGAACACCGCAATCCGGACGGCGGCCACATTGATGCCCGACAGGCGCGCCGCCTTGACATTGCCGCCGGTGGCGTAGAGCGCCTGCCCGAAGATCGAGAAGCGTGTCAGAGCGATGGCGAGAATTGTCAGAGCGAGAAGAATGAGCACCGGGACCGGCAGCCCGAGCAGAGTGCCGCGGCCAAGCCAGACATAAGGTCCGATGCTTTCGGGATAAAGCGCCTGGCCGCCGGAGGCGATATTGGCCAGCGCCCGGGCGATGCCGAGCATGCCGAGCGTTGCGATCAGGGAGGGGATGCGCAAACCGGCGACCAGGATTCCGTTGATCAGGCCCAGGACGAGCCCGGTGAGAAGCGTCACCCCGATGACGAGCACAGGCGATCCCGTCGGGATCAGGATGCCGCCCAGTACGCAAGCGAGAATGGCGACGCCCGCGATCGACAGGTCGATCTCGCCGGCGATCACCACCAGCGTCATGCCGATGGCCATGACGCCGATGGCGGCGACCGCCATCAGGATCACCTGCAGATTGGCGGGCGCCAGGAAAGACGGCGTCACGAGTTGCGCCGTCAGCACCAGAAGGAGAAGGATGGCAATGCGGCTCAGACCGCCGATCTGCGCCCGGAACGGAACCGGGCGCCTGATCGCAGGTGCGGAACGTGCCGCATTGGTGTCGCCGACAGCGCTCATGCTGCTGACCCTGACATGGCTGCTGCTCCCGTCGCGTGCGGTCAGCTGGCCACTTCCGGACCATAGGCATAGGGCCATTCATCCGGTGTCAGTGTCTCGATGCCCTCGATGGTCATCTTCTCCCGCGTGATCATCGGCAGATTGGGCGTCAGGATGAGCTTGGGCGGCGCCTCGGGCAGAAGTCCCGCCTTGTGGCCGATATGCATGATGACGGCGCGGATGCCGATGTCGCCGATAAGCGGCGTATAGGGCGCCACCATGTCCATATTGCCGGTACGGATCTCCTTCAGCACCTCGCGGGCATCGTCATTGGCGAGGATGATGATCTTCTTACCCCCGGGCGCACTGTTGAGGCGTCCAGCCTCGCGCACGGCATCGAGGGCGCCCATCGCCTCCTCGCCGCCGGTGTTGAAGATGATGGCGATGTCCTTGAAGGCCTGCAGCGCGTCGGCGGTCGACTTGAAGGCCAGGGTGCGCTGGCTGTTGGTATGATAGTTCGCCAGCATCTTATAGTCGGGGCTGTTGCCGATCACTTCGAGATAGGAGCCGGTGCGGATCGAATCCGCCGTGCTGCCGAGATCCTTGCGGTTGCAGATCATGGCGCCGGATCCGGCCGCGGCGTGCTGGAGATAGAGCCCCTGCTGCAGGCCGTTGGCGTAGAAATTGCCGAGAACTTCGGAACTGATCACTTCCGAGGAGGTGCGCCGGTCGAGGCTCACCACCGGAATACCGGCGGCGATGGCGCGGTCGACCGGCGGACCCATCGGCGCCTCGCGCGAGGGCCACAGCACGATGCCGTCGAACTGCTTGGCGATCCAGGTGTCGATCACCTGCCCCATCTTGTTGTCGTCGAATTCCGCATCGATGACCTCGAGCTGGACATTGGGGTGGCGTGCCGCCTCCCAGGCCGCCGTATCGGCGAGGCTGATCAGCCAGGGATGGTTGAAGCCGTGAAAGACGAAGCCGATGCGATAGGTCTTGGCCTTGTCGAGCACCGGTCCCTCGTTCATCGGCAGATAGTCCGTGAACGGCGCCTTGATCTGAAGCTTGCTGTAAGGGCCGGTGAAGCTCGCGCCCATTCCCGGCTTCCAGACGAAGCCGCCGGCGAGGTCACCGACCGGATAGACGTCGAGATAGTCGCGGAAACCGTCCTTCTCGAACAGCGCCTTGATGTCGGTATTGGCCATGGCGGCCTTGGCGGCGTCGGAATATTTCTTGATCAGGGCATTGAGAAGATCGTGCACGGGCGCGGCGCTCGCGGGCGTGCTGGCGAGACCCGGCAGTGCGGCGGCGCAGGCTAGACCCGCGGCGCTTTTCAAAAGCTGGCGACGTGAAACGGCTGGCATCGATTTCCTCCCATGGGGTTATCCGGAGATCTTTCTCTCGGATGGTTGCTTCGTGGCGGCTTATCCTCCATCGACGAGGACATAGACTGTCCCCTGCTCGATCTTGGTCTGATAGGTCTTCAAAGCTTCGGTGACGGGCGGCGACAGCGGCTTGCCCGTTGGAATGTGGAACAGGCCCTGATGCAGCGGGCATTCGATGGTCTGGCCGTTGATGTAGCCTTCGGACAGGAAGGCATGCGCGTGGGTGCAGATGCCGGCCGTCGCATAAAAGCGACCATCGAGATTGTAGACGGCGATGCAGGACTGATTGTGCTGGATGCGGGTCGCGTCATTCGGCGCGAGGTCGGCGGCACGGATGGCGGCCACCCAGACTTGCGATTGCCCTTGCGCGTCGACCTCTCCCATCACGTCCCTCTTTGTTTTCGTTCGTCTGGTTTTCGTTTCCTTTCGTTTGGCGCGCAAATTCATTGTTCCCATGGCGATATCTATGGCGGCGATAACGCGCGTATCCGCCGGCCATGCCG
This sequence comes from Rhizobiales bacterium Y(2018), assembly GCA_005502925.1. Lineage (GTDB taxonomy): Bacteria > Pseudomonadota > Alphaproteobacteria > Rhizobiales > Aestuariivirgaceae > Taklimakanibacter. The sequence continues at coordinate 145,990 of SCPD01000001.1, forward strand.
CCACGGATGAACAACTTCACGGGTGATTGTGATCGGGGAGAGTGGACGCCCGATTATTCCGGCGTCTGATTGGCCTCGTCGTCGGCCGGATACTGGTCGGCCCAGACGGTGGCGCGCGCTTCCGCCTCCAGCCTTTCGGCCTCGGTCGTCTCGGCCAGCATCTTGTCGAGCTGGTCATAGATGCCGGGCGCCTCGCCCGGGCGCGTCGTCGAGCGGGCGAGCAGATACCACATGATGGCGCGGGTGCGGTCGCGGCGCACCACCTCGCCCTTCCAATAGAGATCGCCGAGGGAGGCCTCGGCCGGCGCATAACGCTTCTTCGCCGCCGCGAGGAGCCAGCGCAGCCCCTGCTCCGGCTGCTTGCGCATGCCCTGGCCGCGCAGCGCCATGACGCCCAGCGCATATTGCGAGGCCGGATGGCCATAGGTGGCGGCGAGACGATAGATGCGGTTGGCGCGGTCGAAATTCTGATTGACGCCCGCTTCCTTGCTGCCGGTGCGGTAAAAATCCGCGACCCGCACCAGGGCATCGACCATGATGCGGAGCCGGTTCTGGTCGCTTTCCTCCGAATCGAAGGCATCGGCGACACGGCCGTAATAGGAGAAGGCCTTGGCGTCGTCGCGCGGCACACCGCGGCCCAAGCGATACATATGGCCCAGATACCAGTCGGCGACGATGTTGTTGTCGTCGGAAGCGCGCTCGAAATATTTGCGCGCCTTGGCGAAGTCACCCTCCTTATAGGCCCGCTTGGCCTTCTTGAGGTCGTCGGTCCAGAAGGGGATGAAGTCGAGGTCCGGCGTCTTGATGTCCGGCGTCGCCGGCATATAGGAGTAGAAATCGGAGGTCCAGCCGCCATCCTCGGCGCGGGCGGAATCGAAGTGGAGCGCGAGCCAGGCGGTGATCACCGCAACTGTCGCAACGACTCCACGCGCCCACATACTCGCGCGCCGATTATATATCGGCGTAGCAAACACCTTCGTGTAATCCTCCGGGATGGGTCACAGCACCGCCCACAGCGGGACCGACCTGCTGCGCATATTTCCATAGCGCGCCGGCTCCATAGCCATGTTCGCGCGGCTTCCAGTCCTTTTTACGGCGAGAAAGTTCCGCAACTGTGACATTCACATCGAGGCTCCCCGCCTCGGCGTCGATGGTGATGATGTCGCCGTCCTTGATGAGGCCGATCGGACCGCCGAGCTGGGCCTCCGGCCCCACATGGCCGACGCAGAAGCCGCGGGTGGCGCCGGAAAAGCGTCCATCGGTGATGAGCGCCACCTTGTCGCCCATGCCCTGGCCATAGATCGCCGCCGTGGTCGCCAGCATCTCGCGCATGCCGGGACCGCCGCGCGGGCCCTCATAGCGGATGACCAGCACCTCGCCTTCCTTGTACTGGCGGTTGGTCACCGCCGCGAAACAGTCTTCCTCGGTATCGAAGCAGCGCGCCGGGCCGGAGAATTTCAGGTTCTTCATGCCGGCCACTTTGACGATGGCGCCGTCGGGCGCGAGATTGCCTTTCAGACCGACGACGCCGCCCGTCCTAGTGATCGGGTCATTGGCGGGACGCACGACGTCCTGGTCCGGATTCCATTTCACCTTCGCCATGTTCTCGGCCACCGTCCGGCCGGTCACCGTCAGGCAGTCGCCATGCAGGAAGCCATGGTCGAGCAGCGTTTTCATCAGGAGCGGAATGCCGCCCGCCTCGAACATGTCCTTGGCGACGTATTTGCCGCCCGGCTTCAGGTCGGCGATATAGGGCGTGCGCTTGAAGATCTCGGCGACGTCGAAGAGATCGAACTTGATGCCGCATTCATGGGCAATGGCCGGCAGGTGAAGTGCGGCATTGGTCGAGCCGCCGGAGGCCGCCACCACGGTCGCCGCGTTTTCGAGCGCCTTCAGGGTCACGATATCGCGCGGGCGGATATTGCGGGCGACGAGCTCCATCACCTTTTCACCGGAGGCGAAGCAGAAGGTGTCACGGATCTCGTAGGGCGCGGGCGCGCCACATGAATAGGGCAAGGCCAGGCCGATCGCCTCGGCCACCGTCGCCATGGTGTTGGCGGTAAACTGGGCGCCGCAGGAGCCGGCCGAAGGACAGGCGGCCTGCTCCAGCGTCTCGAGGTCGGCATCGCTCATCCGGCCGACCGAATGCATGCCGACTGCCTCAAAGACATCCTGAATGGTCACCGGCCGGCCCTTGAAGGTGCCGGGCAGGATCGAGCCGCCATAGATGAAAACCGATGGCACGTTGAGGCGGACCATGGCCATCATCATGCCGGGCAAGGACTTGTCGCAGCCGGCGACGCCGACCAGCGCATCATAGCAGTGACCGCGCATGGTCAATTCGACCGAATCGGCGATGCATTCGCGCGACATGAGCGAGGCCTTCATGCCCTGGTGCCCCATGGCGATGCCGTCGGTCACGGTGATGGTGCAGAATTCGCGTGGCGTGCCATTGGCGGCGGCAACTCCGCGTTTCACCGCCTGGGCCTGGCGCATGAGGGAGATATTGCAGGGCGCGGCCTCGTTCCAGCAGGAGGCGACGCCGACCAAAGGCTGATGGATCTGGGCCTGCGACAGGCCCATGGCGTAGAGGAATGCCCGGTGCGGGGCCCGCTGCGGGCCTTCAGTCACGTGGCGGCTGGGGAGTCTTGTTTTTGTTATGGTTTTTGCATCCATAGTCTGTCCGTGTCGCCGCCCATGAATCCGGCTCATGTCCCATTTTGGGGCTGTCTTGCAGGCCGACAGCTTCCCGGACATAGGGTTATTGGCAAAATTTGGCGGATGGAAGGTTGATTGTGGCAGGCTTTGCGGCTTACTTAACAAAAGCTCGCCCTGTGACATTTCTGCAACATTCTGTTACTTAAGCTTGCAGGGTTGGAAAACTGGTTGCAAGGACGGCGGGAATACCATGAATTTCAAGGCAGTTGACGCGGTGGGGGCCGGCGCCGGCATCCCCATTTCCATCGAATATGTCGATAAACCGGGCCTTGGGCGGATCGCGCTCGTGAACGCCCTGCTCTTCGTGGTCACCCTGACCATTTACCGCTTCTGGGCGAAGACCAATGTCCGCAGGCATATCTGGGGTTGCGTCCACGTCAATGGTGAACCTCTCGAATATACCGGGCGTGGCATCGAGCTGTTTCTGGGGGCGCTCATCGTCTTCGGGCTGTTCTTCCTGCCGGTCATCATCATTCTCATGGTGCTGCAGCTTTCGCTCGGGCCGGAGCATCCCCTGCTCATCGTCGTCAACCTCCTCCTCTTCCTGTTCTTCCTGCTGTTCTGGGGCATGGCGCTCTACCGGGCGCGGCGCTACCAGCTGTCGCGCACCTTGTGGCGGGGCATAAGGGGCGCCCTTGTCGGGTCGTCCTGGACCTATAGCCTCCTCTATTTCGCCACCAGCCTGCTCAGCGGCATGACCCTTGGCTGGTCGACGCCGGCGATGAACCTCAACCTGCAGGAACGGATGACCGGCGACATGCGCATCGGCACCATGCCGTTCCGCTTCCGCGGCCGGGCCGGACCGCTCTATGGCCCCTATGCCGTGTGCTGGGTGATCTCGCTCGTCGCCCTCATCCTCCTGGCGGCGCTGATCGGGTTCAGCATCTATGGGCTCGGTGATTGGCTCAAAACGGTCCTCGACGACAAGCCCGGCACCGGACTCAGCATCCTCATCGTCTTCGCCTTCTTTGCCGGCTTCTTCATCTTTAGTGCGCTCTACGCCATGATCTGGGCCTTCTACTCGGCGCGCGAGATAGCGATCTTTGCCTCCTACACCACGCTCGACCAGGCGCGCTTCAGGATCGATGCCACGGGCTGGAGCTTGATCGGCCTCATCGTCGGCAATCTGCTCCTGGTAATCTTCACGCTCGGCATCGCGACCCCCTTCGCGCAGCAGCGGCTGGTGCGCTATTTCTGCGGCCGTATGTCCGTCCAGGGCACAATCGATATCGACCGGATCATGCAGTCGCGCGAAGCGGTGGGACGCACCGGCGAGGGGCTCGCCGACGCCTTCGATGTGGGAGGCATCTGAACATGCGGACCGATGCGCGCTTTTTCGACGGCGAGATCGCGCGCGATCACGCCGTTTCCCTGGAACTGGTGCCGGACGGGCTAGCCATCGGGGGCCTGGAAGTCGCGCCGCGCGTCTGGAGCCTCGCCGGCCTCGCTGCCGTGGCGCCGATGCGCGCCGGGTACCCGCTGCGTCTCAGCCATGAAGCCTTCCCAGGCGCCCGCCTCGTCATCACCCAGGAGAGCTTCGCCCGCGAGCTCGTCCGCCTGGTGCCGCATCTCGCCGGCGGCCCCAATCTGAAGCGCGCCGGCCGGCTCGCGGCGATCATCGCGGCGAGCGCCCTCGCCGCCATCGCCGTCCTCTATCTCACCCTCTCCTATGCCCCACAGTCGCTGGCTTTCATCCTGCCCGACAGCTGGCGCAACAATCTCGGCGACCAGGTCGAGGCGAGCTTCGCCGGCGATGGCAAGCTCTGCGCCACGAGCAGCAGCAATGCGCTGCTGCGCACGCTGAGCGCCCGCCTCATGGAGGACAATCCGGACGCGCCGCCCTTCGAGCTCAAGGTCTACGATCTCAGCATGCTCAATGCCTTCGCCCTGCCCGGCGGGCGCATTGTAATGACGCGCAAGCTGATCGATGCGGCCCGCAGCGCCGACGAGGTCGCCGGCGTCCTCGCCCATGAGATCGGCCATGTCCAGCACCGCCATGCCGAGGCGCAACTCATCCGCGCCATGGGCATCGAGCTCCTGCTCCAGGTCGTTTCGGGCGGCGGGGATTCGGTCAGCGGTTTTGCCGGCCTGCTTGCGATCCTGCGCTATTCGCGCGACGCCGAGCGCGAGGCCGATTCCTTTGCCCAGGAGATGCTGATCAAGGCCGCCATCGATCCGACGGGGCTCAAGCGGTTCTTCGAGGAGATCAAGAAGCTCGAGGGCAAGGGCGATTCGGGCGGCCTGTTCGGCACCGTGACCGACATCATGTCGACCCATCCGGTGACCGATGAACGCATCGACGCGATCAAGCCCTTGCCGCCAGGCGTCACGGCGCGCCCCACACTCAGCGATACCGACTGGGCCAGTCTCAGAAAAATCTGTGGCTGATCAATTGTTTAGAAAAGTTACTTGGTAAAGCTATTTAGATCTGCCGCTCTTCAAAAGCGATGAACTGCTCGATCATCTCGCGCCACACGGCCACCGCAAGATCGGGCTCGACATTGGCGGCGACGGCGAGTTTGCGGATATGGGCCAGCACTTCATCGATCCGGGCCGGAATGCGCGCCGGCAGCTGGGCCGTGCGCTTGATCTCGATGACTTCCTCGACGCAGCGTTGACGCTTGGCGAGAAGCGCCACGAGCTCGCTGTCGACGCCGTCAATGCGCCGGCGCAGCTTGGCGAGCGCGTCAGCGGCTTTCTGCTGATGCTGATCGGTCATGGGCAGAGCCATGCACTTTTCACCTTAGGGGCGCGATGTGTCCTTGCGACGCGGCTCAGGCCTAATTACCCAGGGTCGCTCGCCCTGAAGATCACGAGCCGTTTCGATGCGAATGGCATCGCCGTCGATGTAGAGTGCGTGGGCGCCCTTGCGCCAGACCGAGAAGCGGTCGATGCGCAGCTTCACCGACCGGCAGCGACCACGCAACGGGAAGGCCGTGACGAGGATATCCGCCTCGGCGCAAGGCAGCGCCATGGCCGGCTCCTCCTTGCCCACATAAACCACCCGCTGGCCCTCGACGCTCGCCCGGCAGACATCCTCCACACATGTCCAGCCGGGACGGCGCGTAGCCTCCGCCGGCAGTGCCTCGTCGCCCTCCAGACGCAGCCACTGGCTCACGGCGAAGCGTCCCCGCCGCGCCTGGACCGGGACCATGTCGCCCTCCACGCCCCGCGCCGCCATGGTTTTGGCCGTTGCCTCAACATGGATGTCAGGTACTTCTCTCAACCATATGAATACAAAAGATATTACTGACACAAGAAGAGCCGCGCCACGCATGGGACCGCGGGTCAGGCACAGGACGATCGCCGCCAGGCCCAGCAGAATGGCACTGGGCAGCGGCAGGGTCGGCACCATGCCTTGCGCCTCGGGCAGACTCGCCACCCGATCGGAAACGCCCTGCACCCATATAAGTCCCCAATCCATGGCGCGCAGCGGCCAAGCCTCGAGCCCCAAAGGCATCGCCAGGACAGAGATCAGAGCCATCGTCATCACGAAGGACATGGCCACAAAGGCCAGAAGATTGGCGATCAACCCATAGGGCGCAAGGCGGCCGAAATGATAGACGGCGGCGATCGATGAAAGGCCGCCGGCCGCGAGCGAGGTGAAGGCCACGGCCAGAAGGCCATGATACCCCATCGCCATAAGCGCCCGACCGGACCATAGGCAGGCTCCTCCTCCTTCAGCCATTTGCTCCACACTTCATGGAAGGCGAGAATGCCCATGACCGCGAGAAAGGACATCTGGAAGCTGGCACTGAGCGCCGCCTCGGGAAAGGCGACGAGGATGATCAGGGCGGCGATGGCGAGGTTGCGCAGCGACAAAGCCGGCCGGTCGCAGAGAATGGCGATGAACATCACCGCCAGCATGATGTAGGAGCGCTGAGTGGCGACCGATGCATCGGCCAGGATCATATAGGCGAAGCCCATCGCAAGCCCAGCCACGGCCGCCCATTTCTTGATCGGATAGGACGTGGCAAGCGCCGGTGACAGCGCCAGGACGGCGCGCACCAGCCAGAAGCACATGCCCGCCACCAGGGTCATATGCAGTCCCGAAATGGAGAGGATGTGGGCCAGTCCCGATGTCTGCAGGCTGTCATTCACTTCGCGGGGGATGCTGCCCCTTTCGCCGGTGATCAGCGCCTCCGCGACGCCGCTGCGCTCAGGCGGGATCACCGCGCGGATGCGTTCTCCGATCGCATCGCGCAAATCCTGCACCGCCGCCTTGAAGCGCAGGCGCCACGACGCATCGCTGCCCTCGCTCGTGATGTTGCCATAAAGGCGGCCGGTCGCGCCGATGCCCTGGAACCATAAGGTCCGGCCGTGATCATAGCCGCCCGGAATGACCGGGGACGGCAAAGGGAAAAGCTGTGCCTTGGCCTTGATCACCTGCCCCGGCCGCAAGCGCGTCGTCCCGGAAAGGGTGAGGCGCGCCAGGGACGGCAGGCGGGTGACGCCCTTGCCCTCGAGCACCAGGATGCGGAGGACCACCGCGGCGCGCTTGGGACCGCGCAGCTCGAAATCCTCGACCACGCCGGTCAGCATGACCTCACCAGTCGGCGCCCTGATTGCGGGGTTCGCGACCCATTCGGTCCTGAGCTTGGCAAGACTGAACCCCAGAAGCCCCAGAAGCAGGATCGTCGCAACGAGACCACGCCGCAGCCGGACGAGCCAGATGAGAAGCGCCAGGAGAAGGAGAAGCGCGGCGAAGGTCCAGGAGGACGGCTCGCGCGGCAGCGCGAAATAACCCCAGATGCCGACCATCAGACACACCGGCGACCAGAGAAAGAAGGTACCGGACTGGCGGACAAGGACGGATTTCGCCCAGGCGCGCCAATCGGGCCGCTCCTTTTCCGCGACGACATCCTGAACCCAGTCCGCCACGCACCGCCCCTTACACAGGCCGGGGCACTATGCTAAGCCCCGCCCAACATCCCGAACCCCATATTTGCCAAGAAAAGCGGCCATGTCATCGTCCGTCATCACACGTTTTGCCCCCTCGCCCACCGGCTTCCTGCATATCGGCGGCGGCCGCACCGCTCTGTTCAACTGGGCCTATGCCAAGAACCAGGGCGGCAAGATGCTGCTGCGCATCGAGGATACCGACCGCGAGCGCTCCACGCCTGAGGCCGTGGATGCGATCCTGGACGGCTTGACCTGGCTCGGCCTCGACTGGGACGGCGAAGCCGTGTCGCAATATGCGCGCGCCTCGCGCCATCGCGAGGTGGCGGAGATCCTGCTCGCCAAGGGGCATGCCTATCGCTGCTATTGCAGCCCTGAGGAATTGCAGGCGATGCGCGACAAGGCCGAGGCCGAAAAGCGCCCGCTGCGTTATGACGGCACCTGGCGCGACCGCGATCCCGCCACCGCGCCCGCCGGCGTCAAGCCGGTGATCCGCTTCAAGTCGCCCCAGCAGGGCGAGACGGTGATCGATGACCATGCCCAGGGCCGCGTCGTGTTCCAGAACAAGGAGCTCGACGATCTGATCATCCTGCGCTCGGACGGCAACCCGACCTACAATCTCTCCGTCGTGGTCGATGATCACGATATGGGCGTCACCCATATCATCCGCGGCGTCGACCATCTCACCAATGCGGCGCGCCAGACGCAGATCTACAAGGCGATGGGCTGGCACGTGCCGGAGATGACTCATGTGCCGCTCATCCATGGGCCCGACGGCGCCAAGCTGTCGAAGCGCCACGGCGCGCTCGGCGTCGAGGCCTATCGCGCCATGGGCTATCTGCCGGCGGCAATGCGCAACTATCTCGCCCGCCTCGGCTGGAGCCATGGCGACGACGAGATCTTCTCGACCGAGCAGATGGTCGCCTGGTTCGGTCTCGATGCGATCGGCAAGTCGGCCGCGCGCTTCGATTTCGTGAAGCTCGAGAATCTCAACGGCCACTATATGCGCGGCACGCCCGATGCCGAGCTGCTCGCGGCATTCATCACCTTCCTGCCGCATGTCGCGGGTGGCCCTGAAATGCTCGGCCGCATCGACGCCGGCATGAAGGCGAAACTCCTGCGCGCCATGCCGGGCCTCAAGGAGCGCGCCAAGACTCTCGTCGATCTGATGAAGAGCGCTCAGTTCCTGTTTGCCGAGCGCCCGCTGGCGCTCGATGACAAAGCGCGGCAGATCATGGCGGATGGCGGCGTCGCCGCGCTGACGGCGCTTCTGCCGGTGCTCGAGGCCACGGAGTGGAACGTCCAGAGTCTCGAAGCGGCGGTCAAGACGCATGCGGAGACGACCGGCGCCAAGCTCGGCAAGCTGGCGCAACCTTTGCGCGCGGCGCTGACGGGAACCAGCACGTCACCTGGTATCTTCGATGTGCTCGACGTTCTGGGCCGTACGGAGTCATTAAACCGTATTGCTGATGCCCTTAAGTCTGGTTGACCGTCATGGTGCACTGCAATAAACTTTGGTCATATAACGGATAACGGCAGGGACAGAAGATATGACAACAACAGCCGCGACCAAGAAAACCGAAGATGTGGCGCAGAGCGCCGCCACCCTCACCATAGACAACAAATCGTATGAGCTGCCGGTCCGCAAAGGAACGGTCGGACCCGACGTCGTCGATATCGGCCACCTCTATCGCGATGCCGGCGTGTTCACTTACGATCCGGGCTTCACCTCGACGGCGGCGTGTGAGTCCGACATCACCTATATCGACGGTGATGCCGGCGTGCTGCTCTATCGCGGCTATCCGATCGACCAGCTCGCCGAGCACGGCGATTTCCTCGAGACCTGTTACCTGCTTTATTACGGCGACCTACCGACGCCGGCGCAGCGGCGCGAATTCGAACATGCGATCACCATGCATACGATGATCCATGAGCAGATGAGCCGTTTCTATCAGGGCTTCCGGCGCGACGCGCATCCGATGGCGGTGATGGTCGGCGTGGTCGGCGCGATGTCGGCCTTCTATCACGACTCGACCGACATCAACGATCCCAGGCAGCGCGAGATCGCGTCGCGCCGCATGATCGCCAAGCTGCCGACGATCGCGGCGATGGCCTTCAAATATCACATCGGCCAGCCCTTCGTTTATCCGAAGAACGAGCTGTCCTACGCGGCCAACTTCCTGCGCATGTGCTTCGCCGTGCCGTGCGAGGAATACAAGGTCAATCCGATCCTGGCGCGCGCCATGGACCGCATCTTCATCCTGCATGCCGATCACGAGCAGAACGCATCCACCTCGACGGTCAGGCTCGCCGGCTCGTCGGGCGCCAATCCCTTCGCCTGCATCGCTGCCGGCATCGCCTGCCTGTGGGGCCCGGCGCATGGCGGCGCCAATGAGGCGGCGCTCAAGATGCTGGAAGAGATCGGTGACGCCAACAAGATCCCGGAATTCATCTCCAAGGTGAAGGACAAGAGCTCGCATATCCGCCTGATGGGCTTCGGCCATCGCGTCTACAAGAACTACGATCCGCGCGCCAAGATCATGCAGAAGACGGCGCATGAGGTCCTGGGCGAGCTCGGCATCAAGGACGATCCGCTGCTCGACGTGGCGCGTGAGCTCGAGCGCGTCGCCCTCAATGACAGCTACTTCATCGAGCGCAAGCTCTATCCGAATGTCGACTTCTATTCGGGCATCATCCTCCGGGCGCTCGGCTTCCCGACCAGCATGTTCACCGTGCTCTTCGCGGTGGCGCGCACGGTGGGCTGGATCGCCCAGTGGAAGGAGATGATCGAGGATCCGTCGCAGCGCATCGGCCGGCCGCGCCAGCTTTACACCGGGTCGCCGCAGCGCGACTATGTGCAGATGAGCAAGCGCGGCAAGTAGCTGCCCTCCAGTACTGGACGATGATGGCCGGGCCGAAAACCCGGCCATTATCTTATGAAGATGGACGAACCGCCAGATGCTCGCGATCCCGCTCCCCTTTGTGATAGCGCTGCTGCTGGTCATCCTGCTGATCCGGATGCTCGCCCAAAGCGAGGCATTCCTCAGGCCGGCTCCCATCTTCACGGGCGCGTGCATTCTCCTGGTCACGGCGGTCGGATTGCGCTGGACGGTCGATCTTCAGATCGTGCGGTTTTTCCAGCCGGTGGCCGCGGCCCTGCTTCCACCCATCGCATGGCTCTGCTTCTCAGATCTCAGGCAAGGGCCCTCGCGCGGAAAATGGCTTCACTTTCTGCCGGCGGCGCTCTTCCTGATCCTCTCGGCGACCTGGCAAAGCTGGCATCCGCCAATCGATTTACTGCTCGCCCTTCTGTACTTCGGCTACGGCTTCGCGCTGCTCCACCGCGCCTATGCCGGACTGGACAGTTTCGAGGGCGCGCGTCTCACCGATGCTGCCGGCGCGCAAAAGGCGGCCTTGCTGGCGGGGGCCCTGTTGATGTTCTCGGGCGCGGTCGATCTCGCGATCGTGGCCGACTTTCACTTCTACCAAGGCAACCATGCCGTCTCGATCGTCGGGATATCGAACATCATCGTGCTTCCAGTACTGGCCTATGCGATTGCGATCATCGGGCGGAGCGTTCCGGAAGCCGAGACTCAGGACGAAGCACCTGCAAGTCCCGCAATCGTTACGGCGCCACCGGATGACGGACGGATCATCGACGCGATCGAGACGGCCATGCGGGACAAGCAATTGTTCCGCGATCCGGATCTGACCTTGACCCGCCTGGCGCGAAAGATCGGGATCCCGGCGCGCCAGATCTCGGGCGCCGTCAACCGCCTCGGGCGCAATGTCTCGCACCATGTCAATGAATACCGGATCAAGGAAGCGCAGCGGTTGCTGGGCGAGACCGATCTGACGGTCACCTCCGTCATGTTCGAATGCGGCTTCCAGACGAAGTCCAATTTCAACCGCGAATTTGCGCGCGTGACGGGCATGACCCCGAGCGACTATCGCCGCTCGGGTGCTGCAACGAAAAGCTGATTATTCGGTGGGCATCGCCGTGGCCAGAAAACCGATCACGAGATAAGCCACCTCACGATGAATTTCCTCGCGGCTTCGTGTGCCGCCATCCCTGCAGGCGACGCCGTTGCCGGGCTCTTCCTTCTCAATGAGCTCGACCGCACCCGGCTTGCAAAGTCCCATGAAGCTGAAATGCATGGCATCGGGAATTTCCACGTAAGTCGAAGATGATTTCGGCAGATGGTCGGCGAGGTAACCCGACTCGAGCTTGGGCGGTAATCCCCCGATATCGATGCCCGCCGCGATCACCAGAGAAGGAACCTGCAAGGCGGCCAGGCTTTCGGGCGAGAAGCCTCTGGCCAATCCGAGATCGAGAGACACGAAGGCTTTGAGGCGCGGGTCACGCATATCCCTTTCGAGTTCGGGCCGCGCGAGCCCGAGCGCTTCCTTGAGCGCGCAGGCGCGAGGACTGGCCTTGCTCTGACAGTCCTTTTCAAATCGCTCCCCATCAAAACGCGCGCCGGCCAAGGCGGTAACCGTCCAGCCCCCCAATGAATGGCCAATCGCGGCAACCCGGTTCATATCGACGCCGCCCGCGAGACCGCTATTCCCGGCCAGGCCGTCGATGATCCGGCTCAGATCGCGCGGACGCTCCCATAGCGTGGCCGCCCGTGACGGGTCCTGGTCGAATGTCGTCGTACCGGGATGGTCGGGCGCGGCAACGATATAGCCGCGCGCTGCGAGCCCCATGGCCAGCCAGCTCGGATTGCGCCAGCTGCCGCCATAGCCGTGCGACAGCAGGATGAGCGGGCGGCGTCCCGGCGCCGGAGCGGCATCGCGGATCACCGGAACTCCATAGAAGGCGCGATTCTCGCCGACGACGGCCGTCTCCTCCTCGCTCCCGGTGGGATACCACACGCTTACATGCAGCGGCCGCGTCCCCTCCTTGTCCATGGTGGTTTCATGGAAGCCGATGACGTCGGTAGCGTGAGTAAATGTCGTGGCCAGCAGCCAGAAGCCAGCCGCGCAAAATGAAAGCTTGATCATGAGAGCCTCTTTTTGGAATGAGCTCGGCTTTCATGATCGAGGGATGAGGCTCAAGAGACCTCGAACGCGATCCAGTACGCGGAAAAATGACGGCGGCAGCGCCTACTGGCCGCGCTCGTTCATGAGCATGGCGCCGATCTCGGCCTCGGCCACCTTCTTGCCGTCGACGATCGCCTCGGCCGCGTAGCGCCAGACCGGCGGGCGGCGCTGGATCAGCTTGACCGGGAAACGCACCGTGTCGCCCGGCACCACCGGCTTGCGGAAGCGCGCCTTGTCGATCGACATGAAGAACACCAGCTTGCCGGCATGCTCATCGCCCAGGTGATTGAGCACCAGGGCGCCGGCGGTCTGGGCCATGCATTCGATGAGCAGCACCCCCGGCATGACCGGCCGGCCGGGGAAATGTCCCTGGAAGAACGGCTCGTTCATGGTCACGTTCTTGATGCCGACGCCCGATTGCTCGCCGTCGAGATCGACCAGCCGGTCGATCAGCAGGAACGGATATCGATGCGGCAGAAGCTGCATGATCCGTCCAATATCGGCGCTCCCCAGCGCTCTCGGTTCCCCAGTGTCAGGCATGCCGTACATCCTCAAACGACAACGGACGGCATCTGGTGCCGTCCGTTGCAACCTTTATCGCTTTGCCGGTGCTCAGTCTAGAAGCGCGTGCCGACCGAGAAGCGGAACAGTTCTTCCTCGTCATAGTCGGCCTTGATCAGTGGATAGGCCACATCGACGCGGAGCGGTCCGAAGGGCGATTGCCAGATCACACCGGCGCCGACCGACAAGCGCAGCTCAGGCGTGTCATTCACTTCGCATTTCTGTCCTGCCGCCGGCTTGCTCGGATTGATGCGGCACAGGCCATTGACCGTCGCATCCATCGTCTCTTCGGGCGCGCCAAACACTGTACCGAAATCGGTAAAGACCGCGCCTTCCAGGCCGAATTCCTCCGGCAGGCCAAGCGGGAAGGTCGTTTCGACCGTGCCGATGGCATAGGTCTGGCCGCCGATCGCGTCCGAATCGCCACGGGTATTGTCCATGCGCGGACCGACACCGCCGCGCTGGAAGCCGCGGAACGAGTCGGACCCCTTGAAGAAGCGGTCCTGGATCGGGATGTCGTCGCTGGTCAGCGGTTCCATATGCCCGGCATTGGCCTCGAGCTTCAGCACCACGCCGTCGAAGAGCAGCGGCATGAAGTAATAGGCCGAGGTGTCGAGGCTGGCATAATAGACGTCACCGCCGAGGCCCGCGACTTCGAGCGTGCCCTTGCCGCGGAAGCCCTTGGTCGGGCGCGACGGGTTATCGAGATCGTCATAGACATAGCCGCTGGCGATGGACGACTTCCAGGTCACGCCTTCCGAGTCGAGGATGGCGGGCGACACATTGGCGCCGTCGTCGATGGTGATCTCGCGGCGGGCCAGCGTGTATCTGAAGCTGAGCGACTGCCATTCGTCGAGACGGAAGCCGGTGCGCAGCGCGCCGCCATAGCGGGTGCTGTCATAGCTCGTCGTATCCGTGTCGCTCGACCGGGTGGCGAAGAGATCGAAGCCCGCCGACAGCGGCATGTCGAGGAAATACGGCTCGGTGAAGCTGAAATCGACCTGCTGACGGTCCCAGCTCAGCTGGGTGTCGAGACGGACATTCTGGCCGCGGCCGAGCAGGTTGCGCTCGCTGACGCTGATGCCACCGATGACACCGTCCGAGGTGGAGTAGCCGGCCGTCAGGTTGAGGGAGCCGGTCGACTTCTCCACCACTTCGACGATCAGCACGACCTTGTCGGGCGCCGAGCCCGGCTCTTCACGCATGTCGATCTTCTCGAAGAAGTCGAGAGAGGTCAGGCGGCGGCGGCCACGCTCGACCAGCACGCGGTTATAGGCATCGCCTTCGAACAGGCGGAGCTCGCGGCGGATCACCTCGTCGAGGGTGCGCGTATTGCCGATGATGTCGATGCGCTCGATGTAGGTACGCGGACCTTCGGTGATGTTGTAGGTGATGTCGAGAGCGCGGTTCGGCTCGTCTTTCTTGATGTCCGGCTCGACCTTGGCGAAGGCATAGCCCGCCTTGCCGGCCTCGATCGTGATGTTCTCGACCGACTTGTCGACCTTGGTCGCGTCATAGTCCTCGCCGGGGCTCAGCTGGACGGCTTTGCGCAGCTGCTCTTCGTCGAGATTGGTGTCACCCTTGTTCACGGCGACGCTGTTGACCTTGTAGAGCGGGCCCTCTTCCACCGTGAAGGTGATGTAGAAGCTCTCGCCATCAGGAGCCAGCTCGGCATCGGCCGAAATCACCCGGAAGTCGGCAAAACCGTTCTTCAGGTAATAGCGGCGGAGCAATTCCTTATCGTAGTTCAGCCGGTCGGGATCATAGCGGTCCGAGGTGGACATGAATTTCCACCAGGAGTGCTCCGTGGTGGTGATCGCCGAACGCAGGTCGCTGTCGCTGAACGCCTCATTGCCGACGAAAGTGATGGCCTTGACCTTGGTCTCGGAACCCTCGGTGATCTCATAGATGAGGTCGACGCGGTTCTGGGGCAAGCGGATGATCTTGGGCTCGACGCGGGCCGAGTAGAAGCCCGAGCGGCGATAGACGGCGATGATTCGCTGGACGTCGCTCTGCACCTTGGCGCGCGTGAACATCGTGCGCTCTT
Organism: Rhizobiales bacterium Y(2018); assembly: GCA_005502925.1. GTDB lineage: Bacteria > Pseudomonadota > Alphaproteobacteria > Rhizobiales > Aestuariivirgaceae > Taklimakanibacter. The sequence continues at coordinate 161,261 of SCPD01000001.1, forward strand.
TGAGCTCGACTTCCTTCTCGAGGTCCTTGTCCTTGACTTCGCTGTTACCTTCGAAATTCACCCGGTTGATCATCGGGTTCTCTTCGACGACCACGACAAGGTTACTGCCGCGGCGGAAGATCCGGACGTCGGAAAACAGGCCGGTCTGGAACAGGGTCTTCAGCGATTCGTCGATCTTCTCGGAATCGAACTGGTCACCCGCGCCGATCTGCATATAGGAAAGGACGGTTTCCGCCTCGATGCGCTGATTGCCCTCGACGATGATGCGGCCGATGGTTTGAGCCTGGGCTGTCGACACGAACCCCTGAGGCGCCATGACTGGCAGGGCGAAGGACAACACGCACGCAAAAACTGCGACGATGACTGACTGGTAACGCATCCCTTGTATTCAATCCCCTGCTACGCGTAGTTCCCGAAGAATCCCCTCACCCGGGTTGCTTTTTACGCTCTTTCCGAATGAATGCAAATGAAGATTTTTGCCTTATTTCAATAAGCTAGGTTTCTCATAGTGGCCCTTAGAAGGTCGTTGATATTGCCGATCAGCATAATGAAAATGATCACGGCAAATCCAATTCTGAAGCTCCATTCCTGAGCCTGCGGCCCCAGAGGTTTGCGACGGATCGCCTCCAGCGCGTAGAACACCAGGTGGCCGCCATCCAGTATTGGAATAGGAAACAGGTTAATTAATCCGATACTCACCGAGAGCACCGCGACCATATAGACGAGAAGGAGAAATCCGACCTGGGCGGCATCACCGGTAAGCTTGGCCATGGTCCCGACGCCACCCAGCTGCGAGACGCTGTCACGCCCGGCGAACAACCGGCCGACATATTGCAGCGTTCCCACCACAATACGCTCGATTTCTCCGCCGGCCATGTTCAGGGCCCGCGGCAGCGGCACATTGTGGAGATTCGAGGGATTGTCGCTGGGCCGGGCGCCGATCCGTCCAATGGTGATCTTGCCGAAGAAGCCCCTGTCCTCGACCGACGCCTGCGGAATCACGTTCAAAGTCAGCGGGCTGCCGGAACGGTCGATATCGACGCGCAGGGTCTTGCCGGCGCTCTGGCTGACGATGGCGATGATGTCGGTGAAGCTCAACACGTTCTCGCCGTCGATCCTGAGCACGGTGTCATTCGGCTGGAATCCGGCTTCCTGGGCGGCCGACTTGGGCAAGATTTCGCCGAGCTGCGGCCCGAGCACCTTATCTCCCATGAAGAAAACGGCGAACAGCAGGAACGCCAAAACGAAATTCGCCGCCGGGCCGGCCGCGACCACAAGCGCACGCTGCCAGATGGGCTTGCCGTGGAATTCGTCGGGTTTGGGCGGTGATTCCGGATCAGGCATGCTCGTGGCATTGGCGTCGCCGGCAAATTTCACATAACCGCCAATAGGCAGCCAACCGATCTTCCAGCGCGTGCCGTACCGGTCGGTCTTGCCCCAGATCTCGCGTCCGAAGCCGATCGAGAAGGCATCCACCTTCATGCCGCACAGCCTGGCCACTTTGAAATGGCCGTATTCGTGGACAAAGACGATGACGGTCAGCGCGACGAGCAAAATAACGACATAGGTGCCGTAGGAGAAAATGGTTGCCGGTAAGGTCGCGAGAAAGTCCATCGTGATTTCCTGTCTAAAATCTTGCCGGCGCCGCCATTATCCGCAAAGTGCGTGCCAGTAGCGCGCATCCCGGTGAAGTGGAAATCACTTCGCCGAGAAGGATTCGCGCCAAATCAATTCCTTCGGCCACATCCTTATCGCCAAAGTCTGCAACTTTGGCGGGAGATGCCCTAAGCCTTTGGCCTAAACGAGTTATTAACCACGAAACGCTGTCATTGCGACAACATTTCGGCAGTCTATGGTTAGCGAACAAAAAGTTCGTTACCGGCGCCGATATAACCCGAAGCGACGACGACCGCGGCCAGCACCAGAGACGCGGCGACGAGCCCGTCCACCCGGTCGAGAACACCACCATGGCCGGGAATGAGGCGGCCCGAATCCTTCACCCCGTAATGGCGCTTCAGCGCCGATTCGAAGAGATCGCCCATCTGTTCGACGATGGCGAGCACGCCCCCCAGGAGCCCCAGGAAGATGACATCGGCAAGGCCCGCGCCAAAGGCGACCGCGGCCCCTGCGGCAGCCGAGCCGGCGATGGCGCCCCACAGCCCGGCCCAGGTCTTCTTGGGCGAAATCCTCGGCGCCAGCTTCGGGCCGCCGATGACCCGGCCGGCGAAATAGGCGCAGATATCGGCCGCCCAGACCACCGCGAAGAGCCACATCATGGCGAGCATGCCCGCCTCGTTCTCGCCCCGCAAAATGACGAAGGCCATCGCCGGCAGGCCGATATAGGCGACGCCCGACACGACCCAGAGGCTGAGGCGGCGGTGCTGGGCGAGCGCCAGGAGGAGGCTCAAAACCCAGATGACCGCAATAACCCCAAGCGCCGTATGCCAGCCATGCGACAGCGGCAGGAAGGCGCCGCACAGAGCGGCGGCGGCATGCAGCGCGAATTGCGAGGAGCTGCGCTCGTGGACGATATTGGTCCATTCATGCGCCATCATGACGCCGAGCAGCGCCACCAGGAGATGGAACCAGGCATCACCCAGCCAGACATCGACCAGGACGGCGGGAATCAGTATCGCCGAGGACAAGGTGCGGATGCCGAGATCGCGCCAATTGGCGCCCTGAGGCGCGCCGGTGGTCTCGGCCATGGTCAGGCCGACTGCGCCTGGAGCCCGCCGAAGCGCCGCTCGCGCGTATGGTATTCGGCTATGGCGCGCTGCAGTGTCTCGCGGCTGAAATCCGGCCAGTATTCGTCGACAAAGACGAATTCGGTATAGGCGCACTGCCAGAGCAGATAGTTGGAAAGGCGCTGTTCGCCGCTGGTGCGGATCAGGAGATCGGGATCGGGAACGCCTTCGGTCGCCAGGAAACTGCCGAACAATTCCGGCGTGATGCTGTCGGGCGCGATCCGCCCTTCCTTGACCGCGATGGCGAGATCGCGGGCAGCGGCGGTGATTTCCTGGCGCGAGCCGTAATTGAAGGCGACGATAAGGGTGAGGCCGGTATTGGCCCGGGTGCGCTCCTCGGTCTCGGCGATGAGCGCTACGATATCGGCGGCAAGCCCCTGGCGCTCACCGATGATCCTTATACGGACATTTTCGCGGTCGAGCTCGGCGACGTCCTGGCGCACGAAGTGGCGCAGAAGGTCGAGCAGGAAGGAAACCTCCGCCGGCGGGCGCGACCAGTTCTCCGAGCTGAAACTGAAGATGGTGAGATAGCCGATGCCGATTTCGCCCGCGGCGCGAACCGCGGTGCGCAGCGCCTCGACCCCCTTGCGGTGGCCGGCCGAGCGCGGCAGGCCACGGGCGTGCGCCCAGCGGCCATTGCCATCCATGATGATGGCGACGTGCCGCGGCACGGGAGCTCTGCCCCCAGGAACAGTCATCAACGGACCCTCATGGCCACGCATTCCGGCGGACCTGCCGCTCAGACCTGCATGATCTCGGCTTCTTTGACCTTGAGTGCCGCGTCGATCTCCTTGATCGTCTCGTCGGTCATCTTCTGCACTTCATCTGATTTGGTACGGTGCTCGTCCTCGCCCATATGATGATCCTTTTCGAGCGACTTCAAGTGATCCATGCCGTCGCGCCGCACGTTGCGCACCGCGACGCGGGCCTTCTCGGCATATTGATGGGCGACCTTGACGAGTTCCTTGCGGCGGTCCTGCGTCAGGTCCGGCATGCGCAGGCGGATGACCTGGCCCTCGGTCTGCGGGTTGAGGCCAAGATTGGAGGCGCGGATCGCCTTCTCGACGGCGATGACGAGGCCCCTGTCCCATACCTGGATCGACAACATGCGCGGTTCCGGCACGGTGACGGTCGCCACCTGATTGAGCGGCATCGAGGCGCCATAGGCGTCGACATGGATGGGGTCGACAAGGCTCACCGCGGCACGTCCGGTGCGCAAGCCACCGAAATCGTGTTTCAGGGCATCGACCGCACCATGCATGCGCCGCTTGATTTCTTTGGAGTCGAATGGAGTTGGTTGTGCCATGGTGATTCAGTCTCTCGTCACTATCGTAAATTTACCCGAGCCGTTCAGGACCTGGAGCACCGCGCCGGGCGCGCGGATGGAGAACACAATTACCGGAATCCCATTATCCCGCGCAAGCGCGATGGCCGCCGGGTCCATGATGCGCAGATCGCGCGCCAGGATCTCGTTGAAGGTGATGCGATCGAAACGCTCGGCCGATGCGTCCTTTTTTGGGTCAGCCGAATAGACGCCATCGACGCTGGTGCCCTTGAACAGCGCGTCGCAGCTCATTTCGGCGGCCCGCAGCGCCGCCCCGGTGTCGGTGGTGAAGAACGGCAGGCCGGTGCCGGCGGCGCAGATGACCACCCTGCCCGCCTCGAGATGGTGGACCGCCTTGGCCCTGGAATAGGTCTCACAGACCGTCGGCATGGCGATGGCCGAAAGCACCCGGGCGTCGATGCCCTTGCCCTGGAGCGCGCCCTGCATGGCCAGCGCGTTCATCACCGTTGCCAATATGCCCATATGGTCGGCGCTCACCCGGTCCATGCCCTTGGCCGCCTGCGCCATGCCGCGGAAGATATTGCCGCCGCCGATGACCAGGCTCAGCTGAACGCCTGTCTGCAAGGTTTCCGCGACCTCACCCGCCACCCGTTCGACGGTCGCAAGATCGATACCGAAGGGCTGCGAGCCCATGAGGACTTCGCCCGAGACTTTCAGGAGGACGCGCTTGAAGGCGAGCTTGGCCATGTTCACCCGATAGGAATAATGGAAAGACTTGAGGGAGATAGCATATTTTTCAAGCAGGCTAACGCATTTCGTATTAACTCCGGAACAGGAGGTCAAATGCTGTTCAAAACCGCCATCCTCGAAGGTATCCGTGACGGCAGCATTAGTTTGGCCTTCCGGCGCTGGCCGCGCCCGCGCGTCAAGGAAGGCGGCGAAGTCCGCACCGCGCTTGGCGTCGTCGCCGTCACCGGCATAAAGGCGATCGACGCCGAAAAGATCAGCGATGCGGAGGCCCGCAAGTCGGGCTATGCGGGGAAAGCGCAACTTCTGGCCGAGCTTGCCAGATTCGGCGGCGGCGATGTGTTCAGGATCGGGCTGCGTTTCGTGGGGCGGGATCCTCGCGTCGCGCTCAGGAAACAGGCGCCGTCAAAGTCCGATGAGACGGACATCGCAAAGCGTCTCGCGCGGCTCGACAAGGCGAGCAAGGACGGGGCGTGGACGCTGAAAGTGCTGGAATTGATCGCCGGCCATCCGGCGGTGCGGGCCGCCGATCTGGCGGTAAGGCTTTCTTGGGAGACTCAGCCCTTCAAGATCAGGGTGAGGAAGCTCAAGGAGCTCGGCCTCACCGAAAGTCTCGAGACCGGCTACAGAATTTCGCCGCGCGGCGCCGCCTATCTCAAAGCAGCGCCGCGGGCGTAATTTTGATCAGACCGCCGCCGCCTTGGCGACTTCGGCGGCGAAATCGTCTTCTTTCTTTTCGATGCCTTCACCCAGCTGCATGCGCACATAGGCAGCAATCTTGACGGGCGCGCCGGCCGCCTTGGCGACTTCGGCCAAGACCTGGCTCACCGACTTGGCGCCATCCTTCACATATGCCTGTTCGAGGAGCGTGTTCTCCTTGGCATAGGATTTGAGGCCGCTCTCCATGATCTTCTCGAGTACCTTCTCAGGCTTGCCGGCATTCTTCTCGGCGAGGATCGCCTTCTCGCGGTCGATCGTCTCCTTGGGCACGCCGGCCAGATCGAGAGCGACCGGATTGATCGCCGCGATATGCATCGCCAGCTCCCTGCCGAACTGGACAAGCTCGTCCTTCTTGCCGGTCGATTCGAGCGCCACGATCACACCGATCTTGCCGAGGCCGGGCGCGATCTGGTTGTGCATGTAGCTGCCGATGACGCCGTCGGTGACGGAGACCACGGCGGTGCGGCGCACGGTCATGTTCTCGCCGATCGAGGCGACCATCTCGGCCACATATTCGGCGACCGCGTGCTTGGAGCCCGGATAATGCGCGGTTTTGAGCTTCTCGGTATCGCCACCGGCCGTGAGGGCGAGCTTGGCGATATCGGCGACCATCGCCTGGAACTTGTCGTTGCGGGCGACGAAGTCGGTCTCGGAATTGACTTCGACGAGCGCGCCGGTCTTGCCCTCGACGGCGACGCCAATCAGGCCTTCGGCCGCGACGCGGGTCGACTTCTTGGCGGCCTTGGCGAGGCCCTTGGCGCGCAGCCAGTCAACGGCGGCATCCATGTCGCCATTGGTGGCGGCGAGCGCCGCCTTGCAGTCCATCATGCCCACGCCGGTCTTCTCGCGCAGGTCCTTCACCATTGCTGCGGTGATGTCAGCCATAATTTTCCTCGTGGAATAACGGGAGTCCGCAAGCGTTTCGCGCGGACTCCCTTGATCAGTGATCAGGCGTGAGCGGCTTCCGGCAGATCTTCGTTCTGCGGGTTTTCGCTTTCGCCGATGTCATGACCGCTGCCGCGCTGGCCCTGCGAGATGCCCTCGATGCAGGCGCGGCTGATCAGGTCGCAATAAAGCGTGATGGCGCGGCCGGCATCGTCATTGCCCGGGATCGGATAGGTGACGCCCGCCGGATCGCAATTGGTGTCGAGAATGGCGACGACCGGGATGCCGAGACGGTTGGCTTCCTTGATCGCCAGCTGCTCCTTGTTGGTGTCGATGACGAACAGGATGTCGGGCGTGCCGCCCATATCCTTGATGCCGCCGAGCGCCTGCTCGAGCTTGTCCTTCTCGCGCGTCAGCGTCAGGAGCTCGCGCTTGGTGAGGCCCTGGCCTTCCTTCGAAACAGTCTCCTCGAGCTGGCGCAGGCGCTTGATCGAGTTGGAGATGGTCTTCCAGTTGGTCAGCGTGCCGCCGAGCCAGCGCGAATTGATGTAGTACTGGGCCGACTTCTTCGCCGCGTCCGCGATCGAATCCTGGGCGGCGCGCTTGGTGCCGACGAACAGCACGCGACCACCGCGCGAAATCGTGTCGGCGACGGCGAGCAGCGCCTGGTGCAGCAACGGCACGGTATGGGCGAGGTCGATGATGTGAATGCCATTGCGCGCACCGTAGATGTACCCCTTCATCTTGGGGTTCCAGCGGTGGGTCTGGTGGCCGAAGTGAACGCCCGCTTCGAGGAGCTGGCGCATGGTGAATTCTGGCAGAGCCATGCTTTATATCCTTTTCCGGTTGATCCGCCGCGGATGATGTGACCGGATTATCCGGCACCGGAGGGATGAAACACTATGGGGGGGAACCGAAGCTCCCATGTGCTCATCCCGCATCCGCGTGTGAGTTAACGGGGCGCGTTATAGGCAGGAAGGCCCCGAAACACAAGACTTTTGATGGGCTGCCGCGCCTCCCCGGCCATTAGCCCAAATGCCCCCTTGGCCTACCGTAACATTTTTGCGTAGTCTTGCAGGAACCAGGCGCCACAAGCCTGGGTTGGAGGGGACATATGGCACCACGGGGCAAGCGGCAAAAGCTCACAAGTCTTTCAGATATCTATAAATTTTTCCGACATAACCAGACGCCGATCTATTTCCTATCCCCCACCCCCTATAATCTCCTGGGGCTCGGGCGCTGGATCAACAAATTCGAATACATCAACTTCTTCGACAGTTTCGACGCGACGCATCCCAAGATCACGGTGCCGCGCGAGCACGGGCCGCATGAGTTCCGCTCCATCGAGGATGTGAACAACTATCTCCTGCGCCACAAGGAGGTCCGGGCCCGCATCGCCGAGCGCGGCAAGGGCCACCTCATCCTGGTGATGCTCGACGAGGAGACCGAGAAGCTCGCCAAGGAGCTCGGCCTCAAGATCGCGCTGCCGCCGGTGAAGCTGCGCAAGCATATCGACTCGAAGATCGTCACCACCCAGCTCGGCAACGAGGCAGGCATTAAGAGCGCACCGAATATTCTCGGTAAAGCAAAGAGTTATGCCGAACTCATGAAGCTCGCCATGAAGGCGAAGTTGGGCAAGGATCTGGTCGTCCAGACGCCCTATGGCGATTCCGGCCGCACCACTTTCTTCATCAAATCCGAGGCCGACTGGAAGAAGAACGAGGACAAGCTCCTCGCCGAGCAGCTCAAGGTGATGCGGCGCATCAATCACCTGCCCGGCACCGTCGAGGCGATCGCCACCCGTCACGGCACCCTGGTCGGTCCCCTCCAGACCGACATCACCGGCTTTGCCGAGGTCACTCCCTACAAGGGCGGCTGGTGCGGCAATGACGTGTTTGTCGGCGGCCTCGACAAGGAACGCCGGGCGGTCACCCGGATGGCGCAGAAGCTCGGCGACCGGCTCTACAAGGCCGGCTACAAGGGCGCCTTCTGCATGGACTTCCTGATCGATACCGATACGCGGGAGGTCTATCTGGGTGAGATCAATCCGCGCGTGTCGGGCGCTTCGCCCCTCACCAATCTCATCACCTCGACCTATGGCGGCTGCCCGATCTACCTGTTCCACATGCTGGAATTCATGGATGTCGACTGGGAGCTCGACCTGGCGCAGGTGCAGAAGCGCTGGACCGAATACGACAATTGGAGCCAGCTCATCATCAAATATCCGGTCGATCGCGTCGAGATGATCACCAAGGCGCCGGCCTCGGGCATCTGGCAGATGAACGGCAATGGCGAGATCTCGCTGGTGCGCAAGTCGATCGACTGGTTCCTCGTCTCGGGTGAGAACGAGGCCTTCTACCTGCGGGTGTATACTGCAGGCGACTATCGCTATCACGGCGCCGATATGGGCATTCTCGTCTCACGCGGGCGCATGCAGACCGACGACCGCAAGTTGAAGGACCGCGCCAAGCACTGGATCGATGCGCTCTACAAGCATTTCGACGCCATTCCGCTGGAGGGAAGCTCGGCGCCTACACCGCCACCGATGGACAGCGTTAACAAAATGTTTTGAAGCCGCTACAGTTTCTGTCAAATTCATAAGCCTTTGGTGATCGGCAGCCAGTAACCTTTGCTATGGGGCAAGGTCAGGCGATGAATTTTGGCGCAGTACTGGCGCGTTTCGGGCGCAAGGGAACCATCGAATTCTGGATGGCGGTCATGGCGGGCGCGGCATTGCTCGCCACAGTCGGCGTTGTGTTCTATTCGCTCAATCATCTCGCCAATGAAGTCGACCGCACCGATGAGGCGCTGACGCGCCAGACCGCGCAGGCGGCGGTCAAATCCTTCGTCCGGAAGCTGCATGATAGTCACCAGGACTATGCGCGCTGGGACGATGCGGTGACCGGCCTCTACAATGTTCCCAATTCCGACTTCGTGCGCAGCGGCTACACCGACTCGACCGAGACGGGAATCATCTTCGATACGGCCGTCCTGATCGACGAAAAAGGCAAAGACCTCTTCGCGCTGCGCGGCGGCGGCGCGCTCGAAACCTCGTCAGCCGCCTTCTTCGGACCGGCGCTCGCGCAAATTCTCAAGCAGAGCGACGGCCCGCCCGGCACATATGCCGTGGCCAGCGGCTTCTTCAAGACCCCGGAAGGCATCGCCGCCGCGGTCGCCGGGCCGGTGGTGCCGTTTTCCGAAGGCATGCCCCTGCCCGCCGGACAGAAGCGGATGCTGGTCATCGCCAAGCATCTGACAGAAACGATGGTGAAGAGCCTCGGCGAGGAGTTCGTCATCGCCGATCTCGCGCTGGCGGCGCCCGATTCTGCGGCCCCCGAAAGCGTGACGCTCGCCGATCCCGCCGGCATTCCGATCGGCAAGCTCGTCTGGTCGACCAGGGCGCGCGGCTCCGAGGCGCTCGCCATGATCAGCCCCGCGGTGACCACGATCCTCATCCTGCTGTCGCTCATCATGATGGGCGTGGTGATCACCGCCTGGACCAATCTGCGCGCCACCATGCGCAGCCGGCAGGAAGCCGAGCATGCCGCCAAGCATGATTTCCTCACCGGCCTGCCCAACCGTGCCTCGCTACTCGCCACCCCGCTCGGCGACGAGAAGAGCCTGCGCATGCAGCCCGATGTGTGCGTCGTCTTCCTCGATCTCGACGGCTTCAAGGACGTCAACGACACACATGGCCATTTCGCCGGCGACCGCGCCCTGCTCGGCTGTTCGGCAGGCTTCAGCCATATCGCCCAAGGCAATGGGCTGCTCGCCCGCGTGGGCGGCGACGAATTCGCTTTCCTCACCACCGGTCCGGACGCCCAGCAAACCGGCCGCAAGGTGGCCGAGCAGTTCATCGAGTTCCTGAGGGAACCGCTCAAGACGCCCAAGGGCGACCTGCGCCTCGGCACCAGCGTCGGCATCGCGGCGGGCTGCTCCAAGGACACGACCATCCACGAATTGCTGCGCCGCTCCGATATCGCCATGTACGAGGCGAAAAAGCTCGGCGGCAACCGCATCGCCTATTACGACGCCAATATCGACGCCAAGATGCAGGAGCGCGCCAGCCTCACCCATCATCTGCGCGAGGCGCTGGCCGCCGAGGAGATCAGCGTCGCCTATCAGCTCATCGTCGATTCTGCGACGCATGAGCCGAGAGGCGTCGAGGCGCTGGCGCGCTGGACCATGTTCGACGGGCGCGTGATCCGCCCCGACATCTTCATTTCGCTCGCCGAGGAAGGCGGCCTCATCGAGACGCTCGGCGCCTATGTGCTGCGCCGCGCCTGTCTCGATGCGCTGGCCTGGCCCAGTTTCATCCTGTCGGTGAACGTCTCGCCGGTGCAGTTCAAGAATCCGCGCTTCGACGAAATGGTCGGGCAGGCGCTCGCCGATACCGGCTTCCCGGCGAGCCAGCTCGAGCTCGAGATCACCGAGCGCCATCTGATGGTCGAGCCCGATATCGCGCTTGCCGCCATGTGGCGGCTCAAGGAACGCGGCGTCACCATCGCGCTCGACGATTTCGGCACCGGCTATTCGAGCATCGGCTATTTGCGCACCTTCCCCTTCGACCGGCTGAAGCTCGACCGCTCGATCTGCGCCGACATCACCACCAGCGCCAATGTGCAGCAGCTCGTTCAGGGCACCATCGCGATCGCCCGCTCGATGGGCCTCAAGGTTACGGCGGAAGGCATCGAGGACGAGTTCCAGGCCAAGTTCCTGCGCCTCGCCGGCTGCGAATTCCTACAGGGCTTCTTTTTCAACCGGCCGATGCCCGCCGGCGATATCAAGCCGAGGATGCTCGAAACCGTCTGATCATCACAGCCGCCAGTCCAGCGCGGCACGCCGATGTGCCCAATAGCCGGCGAAGCGCCCGCCTTGGCTGATCAGCCACTCGCGCGGGCCCTGCTCGACGATCCGGCCATTCTCGACGAACAAGATATTGTCATCCTCCGCTGCGGCGGCGAAAGCCGTTTCAGCCTTCCGTATCAGTCGCGCGCCGTTCTAAATCACCGCCAGAAGTGTATCGGCGAGCAGCCGTGGATTTTCGATCATCACATCATGGCAGGCTGGGATTTCTTTATAGACCCAGCCGCCTCCCGACCTGATCCGCTCCACTGAGCGGTCGAGAAGCCGCGACCTTGGTGCCATGCAGCGGATATAGGTCTTGCGCAGCGGCGTTTGGCGGTCCGGCATGGCGACGGGATCGAAATAGGTGCGCGGTGGATGCGGCCGCAAACGCGCCCCGACCCAGTCGGCCGCATCTCCCGTCAGACCAAAGCTCGCCGGCAATTCCGGCGGTATCATCCAGTCGGGATCGGCGGCGAGCCGCGCGCCCCACTCCGCCTCGACCACAGGGGCATGATCGATGACCCTTTCGCCGTTCTTCGGGACGAACGCATCGAGCAATATGAGATGCGAGATTTCCGTGCCTAGATGCCGGGCCGCAGCAGCAGCGGGAAAGCCGCCATAGCTGTGACCCACCAAAATCGCATCACCGAGTCCTTGATCGACGACAGCGCGGATGATGGCATCGACATGCGAGGAAAGACCGGCGCGGCACTCATCTTCTGCGAGACCCGGAAGCGTCGGCGCATAAACTGCATGCCCCTCACCTTCGAGAAACGGGCGCAGCAGATCCCAGCACCAGCCGCCGTGCCAGGCGCCATGCACCAGAATGATGTTTCGTCTCGTCAATCGCTTCCCCATTTAACTTGACTATTATGTATATACATAATATCCAGCGCTGCCACAACAACAACTGGGAGGTGACCATGCGCGGTAAGAGCATATTGATGCCGATCGCCTTTTTACTGTCTTTCATGAGCGGCGGGGCCAAGGCCCAGGCCGATGAGCAATTGACCATCGTCCATTTCAGCCCGCCGACATCTGGATGGGCGATCGAGTCGGTCGACGCCTATGCGATGATGCGCTTCGGCTGCCTGGAAGGCCTGACGGCTTTCGACAAGGAGCAGAAGCTCATTCCCTGGCTGGCCGAGTCATGGGAGCAGGTCGACGACAAGAAATGGCGCTTCAAGCTGCGCCAGGGCGTCGTCTTCCAGGACGGCTCGCCCTTCAATGCCGATGCTGTGGTCACTGCCTTCAATCATGTGCTCGCCGCCAAGGTTCCGGCGCGCAGCCTCAACCGCACCGTGGTAAGCACCGTCGGCAAGATCGACGACCGGACAGTCGAGATCGTCACCCAGGCCAACAACCCGCTATTGCCGCTCTATCTGACGACGCCCAGCGCCGGCGTCCTGTCGCCCAAGGCTTACACCGGCGAATTGACCAATCCGTTCGGAACCTGCACCGGTCCCTTCACCTTCGCCGGCGAGACGGCCAAGCAGAAGCTGAATGTCGTGCGCAACGACGCCTATTGGGGCGACAAGGCCAAGATCGCCGGCGCCCAGATCCGCTTCATCGTCGATCCGGCTACCCGCGCCACCCAGGTGCGCAGCGGCGAGGCGGATCTGGTCATGGAGCTGCCGGTGGCGGTCGCCGGCCGCTTGCGCTCGGCCAGCAATGTCGAGCTCGTGGTCGCGCCGATATCGCGCGTGCAGTCCATGATCTTCAACACCAAGAAAGCGCCTTTCGACAATGCGCTGGTGCGGCGCGCCGTGCAGCGCGCGGTCGACGTCAATCTCGTCGCCAAGGGCCTCTATGAAGGCCTGGCGGATCCCGCCACGGGTCCGTTCGCGCCCGGCCAGCCGTGGCGGGCGGAGGATCGGACGCCGGTGGCGTTCGATCTCGACGGCGCCAAGGCGCTCCTCAAGGAGGCGGGCATCGATCCGGCGAGCATCACGATCGATCTGGCGGTCGCCAACGACTTTCCGGAATTCGTCGATATGGCCGTCGTCGTGCAGCAGAGCCTGAAGGCGCTCGGCTTCAACGCCGAGATCCGGGGCACTAACTATGCCGGGCTCGAAGCCGATCTGCTCGGTGGCAAGTTCGACATGACCGTCATGTCGCGCAATATCCTGACCGACGTGCGCGACCCGATCGCCTTTCTCAAATCCGATCTCGCCTGCGGCGGCTCGTTCAATGTCGGCCAGGTCTGCATCCCTGAGCTCGACGCGTTGATCAAATCGGCCGAGGTGGCGGTCGCCGAAAGCGAGCGTTACGCGATCTATCAGAAGATCGACCGTTACCTGCAAGACGAGGCGATCCAGCTCTTCCTCGTCTATGTCAAACAGATCGACGCGCGAAACAAGAAGCTGTCGGGCTATGCGGTCGACCCGGTCGGGTTCAAGCTGCTGACGCCGGCAATCACGCTAAACTAGCGATAAGTAGCCGGGCGGTGCGAATCGCCGCCCGGCCAACTGACGGTGGCTTCCATGACCGCATTCATCGCCAAGCGCCTGCTCACGCTGTTCGCCACGCTCGCCGTGGTCTCGATGCTGGCCTTCATGATCCCCTATCTGAGCGGCGATCCGGTCCGCAACATATTGCGGGCGCGCTCGCCCGACCCGGTGCTCGATCCCGCGGCCATCGCCGCCCTGACAGAGCAGCTCGGCCTCGACCGGCCGATCTATCAGCAATATTGGGAGTGGCTGGCGCTGGCGTTGCGCGGCGATTTCGGCCTGTCCTTCACGGCGCGCACGCCGGTCGACGAGATGTTCCTCAGCGGCCTCGGCGTGTCGCTCTCGCTATCGCTCGGCGCCATGCTGGTGGCGCTTCTGATCGGCCTGCCGATGGGCATAGTGGCGGCGACCCGCCCGACGGGTGTCATCGACAATGTCACGACCTTCATCACCCAGACACTGGTGGCGCTCCCCGAATATTGGGTCGGCCCCCTTCTCGTCCTCGTATTCACCATCCATCTGGGCTGGCTGCCGTCGGCGGGCTGGGACGACTGGTCGTCGATGATCCTGCCGACACTGGTTCTGGCGATGCGGCCGACCGCCTATTTCGCGCAAGTCGCACGCGCCGCCATGTTTGAGGTGCTGCGCTCGCCGCATATGGTGGCGGCACGGGCGCGGGGTTTGAGCGCCTGGCAGGCGATCGCGCGGCATGGGCTCAAAAACGCGATGCTGCCGATCATGACCCTGTTCTCGCTGTGGCTGACCGGCCTGCTCGGTGGCTCAGTCATCGTCGAAGTGATCTTCGCCGTGCCGGGCATGGGCTGGCTTCTCTTTGAGTCCGTTCTCAACAACGATGTTCCCTTGCTGCAAGGCGCGCTCGTCTGCATCGTCGCCTTGACCGTGGGTATCAACACGTTGAGCGATATCGTGACGGCCCTGCTCAATCCGGCCATCAAGATGCCGGGCAAAGGAGCCTGATCCCTGATGACCGCGACCGATATCTCCATCTTGCCCGACGCGCCCATCTCCCGGCACCGAAGCCTCCTCATGCGTTATACCGGTCTCAACTGGATGATCCGGTACGGCCTGACGGCACTCTTTCTTCTCCTGGCGCTCCTGATCGCCACGCCGTGGATCGCGCCCTATGATCCCGACGCGCAGGATCTCTTGAACAAGCTGCAATATCCAAATGCCGCCCATTGGCTGGGCACCGATCAATATGGGCGCGACGTGCTGAGCCGAGTCCTGCATGGCGGCCTTTTCTCGGTTTCGATCGCCGGGATCACTCTGGTGCTGTGCACCGCGATCGGAACGGCGGTCGGCGCCATCAGCGCCCGGCAAGGCGGTCTCATCGACGAGACACTGATGCGGCTCGTCGATCTCAAGATTTCGTTTCCGGATATCGTCGTTGCGATGTTCCTCATCGCGGCTTTGGGCAGCGGCCAGGGCACCCTGATCATCGCGCTCACCGCCATCGGCTGGACGCCTTTCGCACGCATGATGCGCAATCTGACCCTCGAGGTCGGCACCAAGGAATATATCGAGGCCGCCGAGGCACTCGGCTGCTCGCAGCGCTTCATCATCCTTCGCCACATTCTTCCCAATGCCATCGGCCCGATCGCTGCCATGGCCTTCCTGCGCTTCGGCCATATGCTGATCGCCATCGGCGGCCTGTCCTTCATTGGGCTCGGCGTGCAGCCGCCCGCCTCGGACTGGGGCGCAATGCTGTCGGAAGCGCGCAACTATATGGACGCGATGCCCTGGCTCGCCATTGCACCCGGCCTCGCCATCTTCATCACGGCGCTGTGCGTCACTCTGGTCGGCAGAGGACTTCAGGCCGGCAGCAACGCGACCAACGCATGAGCACCGGGACATGACCAAACCCAAGCCCAAACCCGCCAGCAAGAAAGCTTCACCACCGCCGCTGCTTTATCGGCGTATCCGCGACGACCTGGAGGCGCGGATACGCTCCGGCGACTGGCCGCCCGGCCATCGCCTGCCCTATGAATACGAATTGATGGACCAGTATGACTGTTCGCGCATGACCGTGAACAAGGTCATGGCGGGGCTCGCCGCCGAAGGCCTGATCGAACGGCGCCGAAAAGCAGGATCATTCGTCTCCAGGCCACGAGGTGATTCAGCGCTCCTGCTGATTCCGGTCATGCGCGAGGAAGTGGAGGCACGCGGCGCCACCTATGGCTATCGACTGCTCGAGCGCGCCGAGCTCGCCGTTCCCCCCACCGATTTCAAGGATGCGGGTTTTGGAGGTGCCGCACTGCTCCTGCGCGCGCTGCATTTGGCCGATGCGACGCCCTTCGCCTATGAAGAGAGGCTGATCAATCTCAAAGCCCTGCCCGAGGCGGCGCGCGGCAACTTCGAGAAAACCTCGCCAGGCACCTGGCTGATGGAGCGGGCGCCGTGGACGGAAGCCAGCCACAACATCAAGGCCGTCAATGCCGCCCGTGATGTCGCCAAGAGACTGGCGATCGCCGAGGGCACCGCCTGCCTGCGCGTCGAACGTTTCATCCGCCGCGCCAGCGACAACATCTCCATGGTCCGGCAATATTATCCGGGCGAGCTCTATCAGGTCGCCGCCACCTTCACCGCGCAGATCCGCGCCAGCGCGGCAAGCCGGTCCGCGTGGCGCCGGACTAGAGCGCTTTCCGCCAAAGTTGCTCGACTTTGGCGATAAGAAAGCGCTCCAGATTATATGTTTACGAGCCCTTTTACCCGCTTTGATCGAATCGGAAACGATTCGATCAAAGCGGGAAGGGCTCTGTGCGTCAGTTCACCAGGCTGCGGCGAACCGGGAGCGTGTGGACATTGCGCGGCGCCGGCGCATCGACGCGGCGCGGCGTGGCAAGCGCACCGAGTGAATCGAGATAGCTCGAATCGAAACGTTCGCGGTCATAGACCGGGAAGTCCACGGCGCGGTCGCGGAAGCTCTTGGCCATCTGGCCCAGGCCCCGGATGCCGCGCTCGCGCGAGCGGCGCACCAGCTCCATGTCGATCTCGATCGGGATGATCTGCTCGGTCGTGTCGCCCTTGAAGAGCTCACGGCCGGATGGATCGAAGACGCAGGAGCGGCCATTGCCGCCGGCGCCGAGACCGTTGATGTCGAAAATGTAGCACTGCATCATCGCCGAGGTCGCATGGCTGATGGCGATGTCGACATCGCGGTCGATCGTATGCGTCATGACCGGGTGCAGGATGACATCGACGCCCATCGCGGCCAGCTGGCGCGACGTCTCCGGGAACCAGATGTCGTAGCAATTGAGGATGCCGAACTTGCCGGCCCCTTCGACATCGAAGGTGAAGAACTCGGTGCCGGCCTGCACTCCCTGCTCGAGCGGCAGGAACGGGAACATCTTGCGGTAGCGGCCGATCACGTCGCCTTCCGGATTGATGACCGAGGTGGTGTTGAAGATGCCGCCATCGCGGCGCTCATACATGGAGCCGTTGACGATCCAGATGCGGTGATGGCGCGCCATGTCACGGAAGGCGTCCTCGGCGGCGCCCGGAAGCGGCTGGGCATGCTGCAGAAGCGGGCCGTAGCAGGCGAGCTCGGAGAACGTCACCATTTGCACCCAGGGAAACAGATGCATTGTCAGATCGACGCGCTGGCGCATGGCCTCGATGTTGGAGCCGTGGCCCAGATGCATCTGGATGCCGGCAATGGCAAAGGGCTTCATGATCGCTAAAACCTCGCTAAGTAATTATTACGCAACGTTATAGTTTTCCCTAGATCACGGCGCATGTTGTAGCTGGCCGCTCAACTTCAAAGCAAAGTTTTTGTGACTGAGGAATTTTAGCCGCTGGCAGGCCTATCTTCCGCTTTCCTCCCGGTGAAGACAAAGCGCTGATATAGATAGCCAATCAGCACCAGGCAGAGGCCAAGCCCGAGGAAGGAGAAGACCCGGTAGAGGCCTCCCAGGGCTGCCATGTCGGACAGGAATACCTTACAGACAGTCAGGATCAGGATGGCAAGCGCCCCATGCCTGAGCCAGGGCACGCCCCGCCACATGCCGAGCCCGAGCAGGATGAAGGACGAAATCAGCCAGACGACCGAATAGGCGTAATATTCGGCATCGCTGAGCGCCCAGAAGTCGAGCAACTGGCCCTGGAAGAAGCGCTTGGTCTCGAGCGTCACCCAGGTGAGCACCAGGATCAGGGCGAGCGCCGAAAGCGGCGTGCGCAGGTCTTTAAGCTGCGGCAGGTCCGGCAGGCTCCAGGCGATGAGGCCGACAAGCAGCGCCGGCGCCAGATAGGCGACGATCAGCGTGTTGAGGATCGGATAGGCTCCGACGCTGTCATAGGTGATGACCGGGTTGAGCAAGAAGAGCTGGCCGAAGACGACGCCCAGAAGGCCGAGCACAATGAGAATGCCCGCCCACCATTTGTCGATGGCGCGCCCGGCCGCAGCATATGCCCGAAGCCGCCACCAGCCGGCGCCGAGCCAGACCAGCGTGTGCAGCGCCAGCTCGAAGAGATTGACATTGTCGGCCGCGATCCGCCCTTCGGTGAAGATGCGGATCTCGAGCGCCACCAGCAGTAGCGCGAAAACGAAGGCTCCGCTTTCGAGAACGGTGACGGTGAGATCGGTGAAGCGCTGCCGGAACATCCAGGCCGCGGCGAAGAAGGCCAGCGCCGGAATGCCATAGCCATAGAGAATCCATTGCGTGCCGAGCGCGTGATTGGTCTCGTAGCTCAGCACATAGGGATTGAGCGCGAGGCGCACCAGGATGACGGAGGCCACCACAAGGGCCAGCTTGCGCAGCTCCTTCAGATCGAGACTCTTCTCGAGCCAGGCGAGCGCCGGCAGCTGTAGCGCCAAGGCGACGGTGAGCCAGGCTTCGCGGAAGACGAAAGCGAAGGCGAAGCTGACGCCGGCAATGGCGGCGGCGGCGTAGAAGCCGAGCGCCAGGCGGTATGGCCGGTCATCGCGCAGCTTGTTCAGCATGCCGGCCAGAGCCACGGCGATGGCGGCCGACAGCGTCGCGGTGATCGTCCACAGAAGATCGGTGGTGAAGAAGCGGCTCCGGGCATAGGCCATCGCCAGGATGAGCAAGGCGCCGAGCAGCGAGATGCCGGCCCAGATAAACGGACGCCGGCTGCCGCGCAGCAGGAAAAAGCCGAGTCCGGTTATGAGCGCGGCGGCGAACAGATGCGACAGCACGAAGCTCTTCGCCACCGGCGCGAACAGCGCGCCGTCCGGCGCGGTGATGCCGGCATCGATGTCATAGAGGAATTGGCCGAGAATGCCTTCCGGCTCCCAGGCCGCCAGCACCAGGAACAGCAGTGCCGCCGCATGGGCGATGAAGCCGTCGAAGCGTTCGAAGCGTCGCCCGGCGAAAGCCAGCGCCACGGCGCCGACTACCGCCAGCATCAGATTGACCATCGGCGCCTGGAAGAGGAGTGCGGCGAAAGCGAAGAGGCCGACGGCGCCCGTCACCGCCAGCCAGCCGTTGAATTCGGGACCATCGGGGCGATGCGCCCCGTCCCAGATCGAGGGCGCGTCGTCGGGCGTCAGGCGCAAAGCGAGCCAGACCGCTGCCGCCGACAGCACCGCGAGGAAGGCGGCGATGATCATCAGATCGCCGGCCTGCATCGGGCCGGTGATCCATAGGCCGGTCCACAGCAGCCCGCCGATCGTGGCGCCATAAGCGAGCCAGCCCCAGCCGCGATAGATCACCACGGCATAAGCTGCGGCGGCGATGAAGGCGAGATAGGCGAAGAGGATTCCCGCGCTGGGATCGTTCGAGCTCACCAGCGCCGGCGTCGCGAAGCCGGCCAGCAGTCCGATGATCGCCACGATGGGGGAATGCAGCGCCGCCAGAACAAAGGCGACGAGCGCCACCGCCGCCAGGCCGATGAAGGTGGCCGTCGGCCCCAAGAGATCGACCAGGGCATAAGCGGCATAGATGCTGGCGAAGCAGATGAAGAGTCCGGCGCTCACCAGGGCGCCCGGCACATAATCGGGCTTGAGGGCGGCGATCTGCTGGTCGCCGGAACGCCGGCGCAGCCACTCGCCGGCCAGGATCAGCGCGATGCCAAGGACAAGCCCGGCGGAGATGCGCATGGCCGGGGTGAGTAGCGCATTCTCGATCGAATATTTGACGAGGAAGATGCCGGCCAGCGCCAGCGCGATGGCGCCCACCCAGACGAGCCAGCGCGAGGTGAGACGTTCCTCGATGCCCGCGCGGGGTGCGGCGGGTGGCGGCGGCGGAGCCGCCGCTGCGGCGGCAGCTTCGGCCGGTTCGACCACTTCCGGCCCGGCTTCGGTTTCCAGCTTCTCGTCCGGCTGGTCCTGGGACTTGCTGGCCTGTGCCCAGACCCTGCCTGGACGCGCCGCAGCTTCGGCCGGTTCGGCCGCTTCCGTGACCTCGGCCTCGGGAGCGATGGGCTCAAGCGCCGCTGCTTCAGCGGCTGCCGGCTGGGGCTGTACGCCACCGGTCTGATATTGGGCGAGCTTGGTTTCGAGCACCATGAGCCGGCGTCTGAGGTCGCCGGTGCGGCTCATCGCGACGATGGAAAGGATGAGCGGGGTGAAAAAGATCACCACCAGCACGAGGATCAAAAGACCGAAAAAATCGTCAAACATCGAATCGGGAGTTTACGCGAAATGCCCCTCAGGTAACTAGGGCTCGAACATCTAACGTTGCATTATGTTGGTTGTGAAGAATTCCACCATCTTGCCATAGGCAAACCGGGTCTGGGCCAGGCTCTCCCGGGCCCAGGAATGGCCCGACCCCGGTAGTGTCACCAGCTCGAACCGCTTGCCTTGCGCGATGAACTTCTCGACGAGCGCAACCGTATCGGCATAGAGGACCACCTCATCGCGGGTGCCATGAATGATCATCAAAGGGTCGGCCAGTCCCGCCGTGTGATAGAGCGCCGACTGGCGCTCATAGCGCGCCGGATAGTCCTCGCCGCGCGGCGCCCCCATGATCCACTCCTGTTCCGGATAGGCATGGGAGACGTTGGTCGCCGGGGCACCGGCGACGCCAGCGGCGTAAAAACCCGGCTTCTTGAACAAGGACATCAGGGTCATCAGCCCGCCATAGCTCGAGCCCCACAGGCCGATGCGTTCCGGATCGGCATAATCCTGCTCGATGAGGCTGTGCACACAGTCGGCGATATCCTCGATATCGAGCTGGCCATAGGACTGCAGCATCGGGCGATTCCAGTCCTTGCCGCGGCCGAAACTGCCCCTGATGCCTGGATTGACGACCAGAAAGCCTCTGGAAACGAGGCACTGGTCGAAACCCCAGGACGGGTGGATGTCGCGCCCGCCCCACTGATTGCACAAAGCGTCGGAATAGACCGAGCCGACGACCAGCGGATAACGCCGGCCGGGCGCGTAATCGGGCGGCAGCATCAGCCGCGCGGTCAGCGGCGCACCGTCGACACGACTGACGCAGTCGACATAACGCACTTGGGCCCAGTTGTGCGTGTGAAACGCCGGCAGCGGCGACTGCGTCAGCCGGATTACCGTTCGGTCGCCGCCGAGACGCCGCGCGTATATCTCGGGCGGTGAGCGATCGTCGCTGAAGCGGTCGGCAACCCAGTCGAAATCCGGCGAATAAACAGGCTTGTGAGTCCCCGGCTCGTTTGTCAGGGTCTCGACCTCTCCGCCCGCCACCGGCACGCGATAGAGCTGCCGCTCCGCCAGATGCGACCGGTTGGCGGTAAAATAGATCCGCTCATGCCGCCGATCGAGCTGGAACGCCTCGATCTCCCAAGTACCGTCGGTAATCCGCTCAGGCGCCCTGCCCGCCGCCGGCAGACGATAGAGATGATTGTAGCCGTCGCGATTGGTCAGGAGGATCAAGCCACGGTCATCGGGCGCCCAGGCAACTTGCCAGTCGGGCCGGATCTGGATCGGATCATGGAAATGATAAAATGTCGTGCGCGCCGCCGTCGCGACGTCATAGACAAAGATCGTGTGGTTCTTGATGCTGAGATCGCTCTCGCTGACAAACAGCGATCGGCCATCGCCGGACAGGCCGAAACCCCAGATCGCATTCTGCTCATCGGGGCGATCGAACCAGGTCGGCTCGCCGCCCGACGCCGATACGCCCCCGGGCCGCAGCCGCACGATCTCATCGCCCGGGAAAGCGCGTGTAAACGTGTCGCGATGCGCGACGCCTTGCGCATCATAAGCAATCTCGATCTGCCGCACCTTGCTGTTGTCGGCGAGGACGAAGGCGATCAGATCGCCGTTCTTGGCCCATTCGAAGGTCTCGACGGCGATGCGCTCGCCCCCCGGAACAAGAGCGCGGGCCGGCGCATCCGTGCCGAAATCCTTGACCAAAAGTGATCCGCGCGCGGTGAAAGCGAGCTTCGTCCCGTCGGACGAAACCGCCACGGCGCCCACATCGGCGCAGTCCGGCTCGATCTCGCCCGACGTGCCATCCGCGCCGACAATATGCAGACGGCCCGCCAGGACGAAGACGATCCGTCCATCGCCGAGCCAGACGGCTTCGGAAATTCCGGGGCCGGCCTCGCCGCGCCGGTCTGCGCCAAGATGGGTGACCCTGCGCTTCGTCGCGCTTACGACATCATAGACCCAGATGTCACGGAAGCTCTCGCCACGATCGTTCCACAGGAAGCCGAGACGGGCGCCGTCAGCCGACCAGAAGCAGCCTTCTGGCGTCGTGCCGATGATGGACGGCGTCGCATAGAGGAGATCGAGCGTGAGTGTGCCGGGAATAACCTGGTCCTTCATGAGTGTCCTCTGGTCGAAAGATGATCCTGCCATCTGGCCTGTGCGATGGCCACCGACGGCGCAGCCCGCGCCAGCAAATGGAACGGGATCGGGCGCGCCTTGGCCAGCGGAATGGGCAACTCGTCGAGCTTCGCGCCGGACGCCGCCTGGGCCAGCACCTCGCCCAGCATGGCGGTCAAGGCGATGCCGCGGCCATTGCAGCCGATGCCGCCGATGAATCCCGGCCCAAGCTCATAGAGATGTGGCAGGAAATCGGTCGTCATGGCGGCGGTGCCGCGCCACACATGGTCGAGCGTCGGCATCTCGGTGAGGCCGATCTCGCGCATGAGACGACGCGCAATCATGCGCGCCATGCGCTCATGGGCGCCAAGCGGCACCATGGCCACGCCGCCGCTGATCAGACGGTTGTCGCGATCCAGCCTGTAGGTGAAGAGATTAGCGCGGGTATCCGCGATCGGATGCCGGCCGGGCGCGATACGCTCAGCAACGCTGCTCGCCAAGGGCTTGGTCGCCAGTTGATACACGGTCAACGGCACGACGGCGCGGGAAAGCTGGCGCGCGATCCCGTATTCGGCCGCGTTGGTGCAGAGCAGCACCTTGTCGGCGTCGACGGCGTGCCGGCCAACACCCAGCCGCCAGCCGGCGCCCTTGCGTTCGATGGACTGGACGCCGGCTTTCTCGAACACCGCAGCACCAGAGGTAATCGCCAGCCGCGCCAACCCACGGACATAACTCAAGGGATGCAGCATGCCGCCGCTCGCATCGAGGAGCGCGCCGGCGCAGAATCTGAGGCTGGTGCGCTGGCGGGCCTCATCGGCGGAAAGAATCCGCACCGGCCGGCCGAGGGCCTGCCAGTCCTCGGCGCGCCGGCGCAGGATCGCCAGCATGGCGTCGGTATGGGCGACCTGCATCCAGCCGACCTGCTCGGCATCACAGTCGATCGCCTGATCGCGAACGGTGGTGAAGACGCGATCGGCTCCCGCCCCGATCAAGTCCAACAGCCTCCTGCCACGCTCTGTGCCGAGCCGGGCCAGGACCGTGGCGGGATCGACCTTGGCAAAATTCGGCACCACGAAGCCGGCATTCACGCCGCTGGCGCCGCTGCCGATCGCCTCGTCTTCCAGCACGGCGACGCGCGCGCCTTGCCGCGCCAGATGCCAGGCCGCCGTCAACCCGGTCATGCCGCCGCCGATCACGGCGACATCGACGCGCAGATCCGCGCTCAGCGGCGCGGTTGGCGGCGTCGGCGACGCGGTGCGCCACCAGGATGTGTTTCGGTATTCGCTCGTTGCCGTCATGGCGGCACGCCGGCCCATCACAGCCCGTTGAAGAAAGTCTGCAGCCGCTTCATGCTCTGCTCCAGCCGCGCCATCGACTCCGAGCCGAAGCAGATGCGCAAACGGCCTTCGGCGGCGGCGCCATAGAAGCTGCCCGCCTCGACCACGACCCGGGCCTTTTCGAGGATCATGTCGGCAAGCTCCTGCGAGGCTATGCCGGTCTGCCTTATATCCGGGAAGGCATAGATGGTTCCTTCCGGAAAGGCGCAGCTCACCCCCGGCATCTGGTTCAGCGACTTGACGACGAAATCGCGTTTCCTGAGATCGTCCGCCACCAGCTCGCGCAGCACGGACTCAGGTCCCAAGACAGCGGCGCGGGCGCCGTCCTGGATGAAGGTGTTCACATGGGTCACGTCATTCAACGTGACTTTGAGCAAAGCCGGCATCAGCCATTGCGGCGCCGCGAGATAGCCGATCCGCCAACCGTCCATGGCGTAGGATTTGGTGAAGGCGAACATCGACACCGTCCGCTCCGCCATGCCGTCGAGCGCCGCGATGCTGATATGCCGGACGCCGTCATAGGTGATGTCCTCATAGACCTCGTCCGACACGACGATGAGATCGTGGCGGATGGCGATATCGGCCAGGGCCTGAAGCTCGGCCCGGCTATAGACACGCCCGGTCGGATTGGCGGGATTGACCAGCACGATCACCCGGGTGCGTGGCGTGACCTTGGCTTCGACCGCCGTCGGGTCGATGGCGAAATTGTTTTCGACATCGAGCCTGGCGAACACCGGCACGGCGCCGGCGAGCTCGATCTTGCCGACATGCTGCGGATAATGCGGCTCGAGCAGGATGACTTCATCGCCATGATCGAGCAGCGCCATGAAGACGGCGAAGGAGGCATGGGTCAGACCATTGGTCACCAGGATATCCTGCGGCCCGACATTCATCGCATTGCGCAGGCGCAGCTTCTCGGCCAGCGTCTGGCGCAGTTCCGGTGTGCCGCGCGGATCGCTATAATGGACCTTGCCCGCCGTCAGCGCGGCGATCGTCGCCTGCTTGATGTGCGCGGGTGTATCCGCATAGGGCCGGCCGACTTCGAGATGAATGAGATCGAGGCCGGCATCGGCCAGGCGCGCCGCCTTCTCATACATGCCGAAGCTCTTCACCGATGTCGTCGAAATTCGCTTTGCCAAGCGCCGCATATCGGTCACCTAAAATTTGCTAGTGCAGTTCGCGGCCAGACAGATCGGTCCGGTGTATAGCTCCCGCTTTCATGATGAGACGCAGGTTCTTCTTGGGATCGGCGAGCAGTGAAATTTCGCGCAGCGGGTCGCCGTCGCAGACGATCAGATCGGCCACGGCGCCTGGTGCGATGACGCCGAGCCGGCCGCTCTGCTGGAGGATCTCGGCATTGACCGACGTCGCCGAACGCAGGATGTCGGCCGGCTTTTGAACGCGGCCGCGGATGGCAAATTCATCCGACTGTGCATATTCCATCTCGCCCATGAGATCGGTACCGAAGCCGAGCTTCACGCCGGCTGTCTTGCAGATGCCGAGCATGGCGATGCCGGTGCGATTGACGAGGTCGAGCTTGTCCATGACATAGGGCGAAAGGCCGAGCCGCTCGCCATGCTTGGCGGTCTCTTCATAGCAGACGAGCGTCGGCACCACATAAGCGCCTTTGCCGGCGACGAAGCCTGCGGTGTCGGCATCGATCATATTGGCATGTTCGACGGTGCGCACGCCGGCGCCGACGGCATGCCGGATGGCCTCGCTCGTATAAGCGTGAGCGCAGACATATTTGCCGCGCACCGCTGTCTCGCGCACCGCGACCTCGAGCTCTTCCTTGCTGAATTGCAGATTCTCTATGGCATCGTCTGGCGACCCCACCCCGCCCGAGGCCAGGACCTTGATGTGATCGGCGCCCTTGCGCAATTCATTGCGGACGACCCGGCGCATCTCATCCGGCCCATCGACGATCCGGCACTGGAAAGTGAAGGCGCCCGAATTATAGTCGATATCGGTGCGCTCATCGGTGCGGCTCCGGTGATCACCGTGGCCACCGGTCTGGCCGAGCGCCGGGCCGCCGACGAACAAGCGAGGTCCGGGAATGAAGCCTTCCGCGATCGCTACCCTTATGCCGACATCGCCACCGGCGACGTCACGCACGCTGGTGAAACCGCGGTCGAGCATGGCGCGAATACGCGGCACGGCGCGCGCCGTCATCTCGGTCAGCGTCATGTTGCGATTACGGGCTTCCACCAGATTGACCGCGAAGACATGCGCATGCGCGTCGATCAATCCCGGTAGAAGCGCCCGTCCGCCCAGATCGAATTCGATCCCTGCCCGCACCGGGACAGGCCGGTCGGACACGGCCTCTATACGCCCATCGACGACCAGAACATTCATTCCGGGGCGCAGCTCGTCGCCAACGCCGTCGAAATAGCTGGCGTTGCGCAGAAGAATGGTTGCCACTTTCACACGCCCCTTTCTTTGCCCCCGCTTATGCGCGAGCTTTCCGACGCGACTTTAGGCGACAGGGCGTGATGGTGTAAAGAAGTTTGATCAAATAATCACAACTCGACGGCACTCGACATCATATCATTGACAAGGAAGTAAGTCAGACTTATCAAATCGAATTGCTTGATCAAATGCTCACAGGACAGATGGGGGGGCGCCCGCTCGTCAGCTTGAGGGCCCGCTGAAATTAAGCAGACACGCCGGCTTGATGCCAGGAAATCACGCATCAAGGCCCGCAACGACAGAGAGGGAGGACAATACAATGAGATCCAATTCGACCGCCGCCCTGATGGCTCTCGCGCTATCCTCGGCAACCGCCATTTTTCAAGCCGGCCCGGCATTCGCCGAGGAGCCGCAGAAAGGCGGGACATTACGCATCCTCGGCAGCGCCGAGGTCGACCGCTTCGACACCATTCCGCCGGCGACCTCCGATGCCGTCAACTTCCAGCGCGCCGTGTGGCGCCAGCTGATCAGCTTCGCCGCCTCGGCGGACCAGGCCGAGCAGGTGAAGGCCGTCGGCGATCTCGCCGAGGACGTGCCGGCCCCCACGAATAACGGGCTCACCTACACCTTCAAGCTCCGCCAAGGCGCCATGTGGAACGCACCCGGCGGCGCCCGCCAGATCACCGCCGAGGATATCGAGCGCGGCTTCAAGCGCATGTGCAACCCGGCGATCGGCTCACCGCATCTCACCTATTTCGAGAATCTGATCGTCGGCCTCGCCGACTATTGCGCCGGCTTCGCCAAGGTCGAGCCGAAGGTCGAGCCCATGAAGGCCTATATCGAGGCCAACGACATCACGGGCATCGAGACACCGTCGGCCGATGTCGTCACCTTCAATCTCAAGACTCCCGCCAACGACTTCATCTATCTCCTGTCGCTCGCGACGGCGGCGCCCGCACCTGTCGAGGTGCTGAACTACATGCCGGACAGCCCGGAATACCGCGCCAACTTCATCTCGAACGGCCCCTATACGATCGAAAGCTACGTGCCCGACAGCATGCTGCGGCTCGTGCGCAATCCCGCCTGGAAGCCCGAGACGGATCCGTTGCGCAAAGCCTATGTCGACGCGATCGAGATTGTCGCCGGCGTGCAGGCCGACGCAGCGATGCAGCAGCTGCAATCGGGCGATGGCGACATGCTCTATGATCATTCCATCCCGCCGGCCAGCGCGCAGATGCTCATCGCCCAGGGCGACGAGAAGATGTCGACGGTGACGACGGGGCGCACCCGCTTCGTCTGGATCAACACCGTCTCCAGCAACAATGGCGGCGCGCTCAAGAATGTAAAAGTGCGCCAGGCCCTCTCCTACGCGATGGACAAGGCGGCGATCGTTCAGCAGCTGGGCGGGCCGACCTTCGCCAAGCCGCTGAACGGTATCTTCCCGCCGAATGTCATCGGCTATCACGAATTCGATCTCTATCCCTCGAAGGATGCCAAGGGCGATGCGGAAAAGGCCAAGGCGCTTCTTGCCGAAGCGGGCTATCCGAACGGCCTGAAGCTCAAGATGCCCTATCGCAATATCGGCTCGGACCCGGCCCTCGCGCAGACCATTCAGGAAAGCCTCAAGAAGGCCGGCTTCGAGATCGAGATCAGCCCGGTGCCGCCGGCCGATTTCTATCCCCGGCTCATCACCAACTTCAGCAACGCCCAGAACGGCGTGTGGGATCTCGTGCCGGCGGGCTGGTCGCCGGATTGGCCGGGTGGTGCCGCGGGTTCGATCTTCCTGCCGCAATACAGCTATAACGGCACGCACGGCACCTTCAACTTCTCCGACTACAACAGCGACCGGGCCAACGAACTCGCGGCGAAAGCCTCCGCCACCACGGATGCGGAAGAGTCGGTCAAGCTCTGGCAGCAGGTCGATGAAGCGGTGATGGCCGATGCCCCGACCGTCCCGCTCGTTGCCGTCTATACGATGCTCTATCACGGCCCGGCGGTGAGGAACTTCCTGCCCTATGCGCCGGGTGGCCAGGGAGATTGGACCAACGTCTGGCTGTCGCGCTAATACTCGATGTCTCACGTCCGCTCAGGGCGTGAGACATCCGTCTTCCTCGTCTTGATATGGCCACTCTCGAAGCGCGCAACCTCAACATCGCCATTCCCACCGGAGACGGTCTGGTCCACGCGGCCCAGAACGTCTCTTTCAGTGTGGAAGCAGGCGAGCTGTTCGGCATCGCGGGTGAATCGGGATCGGGCAAGAGCGTGTTGGCCCAGGCCATCCTGGGACTACTGCCCACCGCCGAGATCAGCGGCGAGATCTGGTTCGAGGGCCGCGACCTCCTGACGCTAGGGTCCCGCGACCTGCAGAAACTGCGCGGCGCCCACATCGCCATGATCTCGCAGGATCCGTTGAGCTGCCTCCATCCCTATTACACGATCGGCAGCCAGATCAGCGAGGCGATCCTCACCCACAAACACATCGGCAAGACCGCCGCGAAACGCGAAACGATCGAGGTACTGGCCAAAGTCGGCATCACAGAACCGGCGGAACGCTTCAGCCATTACCCGCATCAATTCTCCGGCGGCATGCGCCAGCGTGTGATGATCGCCATGGCGGTCGCGCTCAATCCGGCGCTGCTCATCGCCGATGAGCCGACAACGGCGCTCGACGTCACGGTTCAGGCGCAGATCGTCGAGCTTCTCGATACCATGCGCCGCGAGCTCGGCACCGCCGTCGTGATGATCACCCATGATCTGGGGCTGCTGGCCAGCGTCGCCGACCATGTCATGGTCATGTATGCCGGCAACCGCATGGAGATCGGCCGCCGCAGTGCAGTCCTCGCCGCGCCCGCGCATCCCTATACGGCGGGACTTCTCGCATCGTCGCCGTCGAACCATGCGCCCGGAACGCCGCTCACGCCCATTGCCGGCCAGCCGCCGAGCCTGCTTGTCCGGCCAGGCGGATGCGCTTTTGCGCCCCGCTGCGCGCAGGTCATGCCGATCTGCAGCCTTGAGCGGCCGCCGGAGCGGGCGTTCGCCGATGGCAGTCACTCCATCTGCTGGCGCGAGAGCAAGGCGCCGGCCCCGATGGCACCCGTTGCGCGACAAACAGGCACGCGCGCGCCCGTCGAAGCCGGTGCCCCCATCGTCACGGTCCGCGATCTTCATTTCGGCTATCCATCCGGTGGTCCCTTCTCAAAGCGCCCCGGCGTCGAAATCCTCAAAGGCATCAGCCTCACCTTGGCGCGCGGCCGCACACTCGGCATCGTCGGTGAAAGCGGTTGCGGAAAGTCGACGCTGGCGCGCGTCATCGCCGGCCTCGTTCCCGCCAGCAGCGGCGCGATCGAGATCGCCGGCCAAAATATCGCGGGCCTCGATGCCGCCCAATGGCATAGCCTGCGCAAGACGGTGCAGCTCGTCTTCCAGGACCCGTTCGGCTCGCTCAATCCGCGCCGGCGGGTCGGCTCGATCATCGGGGATCCGTTCCGCATCCATGGCGTCGCCTCCGGCGCCGAGCGCCATCAACGAGTGCGCGATCTCATGGCGACCGTTGGTTTGAACCCCGAGCACTACAACCGTTTCCCATCCGAATTTTCCGGCGGCCAGCGCCAGCGCATCGGCATCGCGCGCGCACTGGCCCTCAACCCCTCGCTGATCATCTACGATGAGCCCGTTTCGGCGCTCGATGTCTCGATCCAGGCGCAGGTGCTCAATCTCATTCGCGCGCTGCAAGAGAAACTTGGCCTCTCTTATCTCTTCATCTCGCATGATCTCGCGGTGGTGCGCCATGTCAGTGATGAGATCGCCGTCATGAAAGAAGGCCGGATCGTCGAGATGGGCGATGCCGATCAGATCTACACCTCGCCGCAACATCCCTATACGAAGTCCCTGCTCGCGGCATCCAATCCGCTGCCGCGGCTGAAAGGTGCATCATGACCGCACCAGCCACCGACACCGCGCCGGCGGTCGTTCAGCGCGGCTCATTCGAGCTCACGCTGCGCCGGCTGCTGCGCGACAAAGCGGGTCTTCTGGCGCTGGCCTTCATCCTGCTGCTCGTCGCCTTCGCCCTGGGCGCCGGCGTAGTGGAAGCCTGGACCGGGCACTCCGCCTTCGAGCAATATCGCGATACCGGCCTCACCCCGACGGGCATGCCGGTGGGACCTGGCGCGGAGTTCCTGTTCGGCACCGACGGGCTTGGCCGTGATGTCATGGTCCGCCTCGCTTATGGCGCGAGGACTTCCCTTACCATCGGCCTTCTCGCCTCGGTGCTCGCCTCCTTCATCGGTGTCTCGATCGGGCTCGTCGCCGGTTATTTCGGGGGTTGGGCCGATATCGTTCTCGGCCGGACCATGGATCTTGTCATGAGCATCCCGGTCCTGCTCTGCGCGCTGGCACTCGTCTCAGTCTTCGGACCGAGCGTGATCCTCAGTGTCGCCGTCATCGTCTTCTTCAGCTGGACGACGATCGGCCGGGTGATCCGCGGGCAGGTAATCTCGCTCAGGCAGCGTGATTTCGTCCAGGCCAGTCGCTCGCTCGGCGCCGGCCCCTTCTCGATCATGATCATCGACATCCTGCCCAATCTGAGCGTGCCGATCATCGTCTATACGACGATGATGATCCCCAATGGCATCGTCTTCGAAGCGACGTTGTCTTTCCTGGGACTCGGAATTGTGCCGCCGGCGCCGAGCTGGGGCGGCATGCTGGCCGAGGCTGCCTCGAACTCGATCTATCTGGTCGCCTGGTGGCTCATCATGATTCCGGGCGCCATCCTGCTCATCGCCACCCTGTCCTTCAACATACTGGGCGACGCCTTGCGCGATGCGCTCGATCCGTCGGGCCGCCCGGCCCGCAAGCGGCGGAAGGCGAGCAAGCCGTGATTTCCTTTCTCGCCAGCCGCCTCGCTTTCGCCGGCCTCGTGCTGCTGGTCTTGAGCGCCTTCGTCTTCTTCCTGTTCTTCGTCGCGCCGGGCGATCCGGCGCGCCTGCTTACTGGTGAAAAAGCGACCGAGGCGCAGGTCGCCCAGGTGCGCGCCAATCTCGGCCTCGACCGGCCCATCCACGAGCAGTATCTGAGTTTCCTGGGCAGAACCGTGCAAGGCGATCTGGGCTTCTCCTATCGCAACCAGCAGCCGGTCACCAAGCTGATCGCCAATCGCATGCCGGCGACCATCTCGCTCGGCATCGGGGCGGTCCTGATGTGGCTGGCGCTCGGCATTCCCATCGGCATCATGTCGGCGCGCCATCCCGGCAGCTGGCGCGACAGGATGGGGCAAGGCTTCA
Organism: Rhizobiales bacterium Y(2018); assembly: GCA_005502925.1. Taxonomy (GTDB): domain Bacteria; phylum Pseudomonadota; class Alphaproteobacteria; order Rhizobiales; family Aestuariivirgaceae; genus Taklimakanibacter. The sequence continues at coordinate 192,693 of SCPD01000001.1, forward strand.
TTTTGGTGGGCGTCAGCTTTCCGACCTTCGTGCTCGGCATGGCCTTGCTCTATCTTTTGTATTTCATGCCACGCCAGGCGGGCTTCACGCTATTTCCAGCCGGCGGATACAAGCCGTTTCTGGCCGATCCGTTGATCTGGGCCTGGCACATGTTCTTGCCGTGGGTAACGCTGGCCCTCACCACGGCCGCCATCTATGCGCGCCTGACGCGCGGCGAGATGCTGGCGGTGATGGGCGAGGACTATATCCGCACGGCGCGCGCCAAAGGATTGTCGGAACGCAAGGTCGTTCTCAAACACGGGTTCCGGAGTATTCTCACGCCCCTCACCACGCAGCTCGGCGCCGACATTGCCGCCGTTCTCGGTGGCGCCATCGTCACCGAGCAGGTCTTCGGCCTGCAGGGCATCGGTTCGCTCGCCGTCCAGGCGGTCGGCAATCAGGACCGGCCGATCATCATTGGAGTCGTCCTGCTCGCCGGTTTCTTCATCGTCGTCGCCAATATCATCGTGGATCTGCTCTACGTGCTGCTCGATCCGCGCGTGCGCGGTGCGCACTAGTCATTCGCCTCCATCGGCAGGAAGTTGACCTCATGAGCGGCTGAGATTCGCACGGCCTCCATGGGATCGGCCACATTGTGGAGATTGTCGAAAAGCTTCTCCAGCATGCGCGACGGCGAGACCCAGAACAGCGCCCTGGCCGGCTTGTCGGACTTGTTGAAATAGCCATGCGGGATGCCGCGCGGCATGCGCACCAGGTCGCCCGCCTTGGCTTTCATCCATTTGCCGTCGAGCTTGAGATCGAGCTCGCCTTCCTGAACCAGGATGAATTCCTCCTGGGTCGGATGAACATGCACCGGCACGAACTGGCCGGGTTCGCTATTGGTCTCGAAAGCGAAAGTCGAGTCGCATGTCGCCTTGGGGAAATAAAGCTGCCCCAGAATATTCCAGCTCTTGCCGCCCAAGCCCGTGCCGTTCGCGGTGATGCCCTTCTCCAGATCCTGCGCCATTATTCCTCCCGTTATTTTCCAGGCCTCAATATCGCTTCCCGCCGCTTGAGGCTTTCCGGCGGCCATTCCGCTTTCATATCGTAGTATATGTCAAACGCACGCGCGTTCTCAGGCAGCCTAACCCATGGCACTTTCGAACGCGTAAAAATATGTACATCGGGCTGAACCGCCGCCGCATCGTCGAGCGTGCCGACACGCAGGAAGCGCAGATTGGGCCGCTTTCCATAATCGCTCCACAAAGCGACGCGGCAAACCGGGCAGCGATAGATATCATGCGAGCGGCCACTGTCGGTCGGCACCGCGACTGGTTCCGGATTGCCGCGCAGCAATTCGATGCGGTCGGTTTCGGTGATGGCATTGAGCACGAAAGCGCTGCCGGTCTGGCGCTGGCAATCCTGGCAATGGCAGCAATGGACGAACATCGGCGGCATGCGCAGCCTGTAGCGGATCTCACCACAGGCACAGCCGCCTTCGAGATAGTCAGGCGAAGACGCGGTCATGCCCGCTCCTCCTCATTCCATCACAGATCCTGCACGTCGATCACACCAGAGATCGCCTTGATCGCGCCCTTGATCTGCGGCGTCACGGTGAATTTGTTGCCGAGCACCATTTCGACTTCCCTGCCCCGCTCCATCTGCAGCACCAGCCGGACCGGCGCCTTGCCGCCATTGGTCAGGCGCTGGGCGATGGACTCGATCGGCTTGGCGTCCTTGAGGAAGATGGTCAGCCCCGAGGTGATCTGGGACGCGGCGCGCTCGATATCCTCGACACCCTGGAGCCTGAGGCGCACCTCCTCGCCGTCGACATCGGCCTCGACGCGGGCGATCACCGCCCGGCCGGGCTCGAGCATATCGCGAGTGAGCGCCAGCGTATCCGAGAAGCAGATCGTCTCGAACTGGCCGGTCGGATCGGAGAAGCCGACGAAAGCGAATTTATTGCCGGACTTCGAGCGACGCTCCTGGCGGTGCGTGATGGTGCCGGCGAGCTTGGCGGCGGTGGCACCCTTGGTGAGGGCCTTGTCGCGGAAGGAATTCCAGGTGTCGACGCCCATTCTCGTCAGTCGCGACATGTAATCGTCGAGCGGATGGCCTGAGAGATAGAAGCCCACCGCCTCAAATTCCCTGGCGAGGCGATCCATCGGCAGCCAGCCCTCGCGCGCCGGCAGCGCCACGTCCTCCCTACGGCCGGAGCCCTGGCCGAAGAGATCGTGCTGACCGGCTTCCGCTTCCGCGGTGGTGCGATTGGCCATGGCGAGAATGGCGTCGATGCCTTCGAAGACCTGGGCGCGGTTCGGCTGCAGCTCATCGAAAGCGCCGGCCTTGGCCAGGCTTTCGACCGCGCGCCGGTTGAGGACATGCGCATCGATGCGCCGCGCGAAGTCGCCGAGCGTCGTATAGGGCCCTTCCGCCTCGCGCTTTTCGACCAGATGCTGGATGGCGCCCGAGCCGACATTCTTGAGCGCCGAGAGCGAATAAAGCACGGCCGCGTCTTTCACGACAAAATCGACCTGCGACTGGTTGATCGAGGGCGGCACGATCTTCACGCCGATGCGCTGCGCCTCCTGGCGGAAGACCTGCAATTTATCGGTATTGCCCATATCGAGCGACATCGAGGCGGCGAGGAATTCGACCGGGTGGTTCGCCTTCAGATAGGCGGTCTGGTAGCTGATATAGGCATAAGGGGCTGAGTGCGATTTGTTGAAGCCGTATTCGGCGAATTTCGCACAGGCGTCGAAGATGTTGCTGGCAATGGTCGGATCGATGCCGCGGTCGATGGCGCCCTTCAGGAAGTTCTCGCGCTGCGCGTCCATTTCCGACTTGATCTTCTTACCCATGGCGCGGCGCAAGAGGTCGGCTTGCGCCAGCGTGTAGCCGGCGAGATCCTTGGCGATCTGCTGCACCTGCTCCTGATAGGTGATGACGCCGAAGGTTTCCTTCAGGATCGGCTCGAGCGCCGGATGCATATATTCGAGCGGCTCGCGGCCGAGCTTTCGGGCGCAATAGATCGGAATATTGGCCATCGGGCCCGGGCGGTAGAGGGCGACAAGCGCGATCAGGTCCTCGAAACGGTCGGCGCGCATCTGACGCACCGCGTCGCGCATGCCGGCGCTTTCCAGCTGGAACACGCCCACCGTGTCGCCCTGGCCCAGCATCGCAAAGGTCGGCAGATCATCGAGCGGAATTTTGTTGGCGTCGAAATCGGGGATGCGCTGGCGAATGAGACGCTGCGCTTTGTCGATGATGGTGAGCGTCTTGAGGCCGAGGAAGTCGAACTTAACGAGGCCCGCCTTCTCGACATATTTCATGTTGAACTGGGTGGCGGGAATCGACGAGCGCGGATCGCGATAGAGCGGCACCAGCTCCTCGAGCGGCCGGTCGCCGATCACGATACCGGCGGCATGCGTCGAGGCATGGCGGTAAAGGCCTTCGAGCTTGAGGCCGATCTCCAGCATGGTGCGGACCGTCGTGTCCTTGTCGCGCTCCTCCTGCAGCCGCGGCTCGCCCTCGATCGCCTGGGCGAGCGTCACCGGGTTGGCCGGGTTCATCGGGATCATCTTGCTCAGGCGGTCGACCTGGCCATAGGGCATCTGCAGCACGCGGCCGACGTCGCGGCACACGGCGCGCGCCTGCAGCTTACCGAATGTGATGATCTGGGCGACGTGGTCCTTGCCGTATTTGTCCTGAACGTAGTCGATCACCTCGTCGCGCCGGTCCTGGCAGAAATCGATATCGAAGTCCGGCATCGAGACGCGGTCGGGATTGAGGAAGCGCTCGAACAGCAGCTTGAAGCGCAAGGGATCGAGATCGGTGATGGTGAGCGAATAGGCGACGAGCGAGCCCGCGCCCGAGCCGCGCCCCGGCCCGACCGGAATGCCCTTCGACTTGGCATATTTGATGAAGTCCGAAACGATCAGGAAGTAGCCGGGATATTTCATCTTGATGATGACATCGAGCTCGAATTCCAAGCGCTGCTTGTAGTCGTCCTCGCTATAACCTTCCGACAGGCCGCGCTCTTTCAGCCGGTTGGCGAGGCCGTCAAAGGCCTGGCGGCGCAGTTCCTCCGCCTCGTCGCCCTCGCCATAGCGCGGCAGGATCGGCTTCTGCGACCTGACCTTGAAGGCGCAACGCCTGGCGATTTCGACCGTCGAGGCGATGGCCTCTGGGATATCGGCGAACAGCGTCGCCATCTCCTTCGGCGACTTGAAATAATGCTCAGGGGTGAGCCGGCGGCGGTCCTCGGCGGCAACCACCTCGCCTTCGGCGATGCAGATCAGCGCGTCATGCGCGGCATAGTCGTCGAGCTTGGCGAAGTATGGCTGGTTGGTGGCGACGAGCGGCAGCTCGAGCTCGTAGGCAAGGTCGATGAGACCGGGCTCCGAGAGCTGCTCGTTCTCGGTGCCGTGGCGCTGCAATTCGACATAGAGCCGATCTCCGAAAACCTTGGCGAGATCTTCCAGGCGGGTGCGCGCCACTTGCGCCTGGCCCTGGACGAGCGCCTCGTTCACCGGGCCGTCCGGCCCGCCGGTCAGGCAGATGAGGCCGTCCGAATGGGCGATCAGATATTCCATGCTCACATGCGGCTCGGCCGTATCGGGCGAGTCGAGATAGGCCCGGCTGGTGAGCTTCATCAGGTTCTTGTAGCCGGCCTCGTCCTTGGCGAGGAACGCCAGGCTCGGAAGCTTACGCAGACCGGTGCGCTGGCGCTGCGGAGCATCGGGCGACGGCTCCTCGCAGGCGATCTTGAGCGTGCAGCCGATGATCGGCTGAATCCCCTTCTCGGCGAGCGCTTCCGAAAATTCGAGCGCGCCGAACAGATTGCCGGTGTCGGTGATGGCGAGCGCCGGGCTCCCCATGTCCTTCGCGAGTCCCGCCATCTGTTTGATGCGCAGCGCGCCTTCCGCCAAGGAATAGGCGGAATGGGTGCGCAGATGGATGAAGGTGACGCTGTTTTTCGACTCGTCCGACATGGCGAGACCCTAGCAAATTTGAAGGACCGAAAGCGACCTCAGCAAAGCCGCGTTCCACAGGCTGCTCAGTCGTTCCCCTTCCCCACGGCGCCGTCCTCCTCCCCGACCCAGAAGCGTGGCCCCGGTCCCGACGTCCCGGCCCGATCGGCGGGATTCACGAGCTTGCACAGTTCGAGCGACAGGCAGCCGCAGCTGATGCATTTGGCAAGCCCGAGCTTGAGCCGTTCCAGCTCGGCGATGCGCTCGTCGATGCGGGCGGACCAAGGCCCCGACAAGCGGGCCCAGTCTTGTCCCTTGGGCACATGGTCGTCGGGCAGCTTGGCGAGCTCGACACCGATCTCGGTGAGCGACATGCCGAGACGTTGGGCGAAGACGATGAAAGCGAGTCGCCGCAGAACCGGCCGGCGGAAGCGGCGATGGCCCGAGCCCGCCCGCTCCGACGTGATGAGCCCTTTTTCCTCGTAATAACGTAGCGCCGATGCCGCCACGCCGCTGCGCCGGGCGACCTGGTTGATGGTCAGGAGACTTTCCATGGCCGTCCCCATAGCGCGATTGCCCCTTGACTTCAAGTTCACTTGAACTTGTAGAACGATTCCCGAGACGGAGCCAGTTTTGGAGAAATCGATGTTCGACCCGGGCAGCATTCAGAAATTCAGCAGCACCAGCCGCCGGGACTGGCTCGAATGGTCGGGCATGTCGCTCGCCGACGTGATCGACGAAGACAATCCGACGGCCAAGCTCGACGCCGTGGGGTTCCTGCGCGCCCCCCAGGGCGCCGTCAGCGATTTCAAGTTTCTCTATGCCGAGGTGCTGGTCGTCACAAGCGGCCGCTGTGCGCTCAGGAGCGGCGAGCGGCTCGTCATCGCCGCCGCCGGAGAGGTGCTTTACGTGCCCGCGGGCACGGCCGGGACCATCGAGGTTCTGGCGCCTCTCGAGCTCGTCTATGTGGCCGTCTCGCCCTTCGGCAAGCTCACGCCCGAGATCAAGCAAGCGCTGCTGTCGGCAGTCGTTTGACACCTCCACAACCCATCCAGAATACAAGGACAGACACATGCACGGACAGCAATTCGATCCCACGCGCATCCAGCTCTTCACGGCGCAGACGACGCGGGAATGGATGGAATGGTCGGGCTTCACGCTAGCCGATGTGGTCAATGAGGACGAGACTCCGACCGCCAAATTGGGCGCCGTCGGTTTCGTCAAGGCGCCGCGCGGCGCCAAGAGCGATTTCGACTTTCCCTATGACGAGGTCTGTATCGTCACCAAGGGCCGCTGCCGGGTGCGCAGCATGTCGGGTGTCGTGACCGCGGGCGCCGGCGAAGTGATCTATCTGCCGGCGCATCTTCCCGGCACCTTCGAGGCGCTCGACGAGCTCGAGCTCGTCTATGTCGCCTCATCACCCTATGGCGAGGTCAATCGCGAGATGAAGGCGCAGCTTCTGGCCGCCGCACGCCAGTAGCTTGATCACTCGGGCAGGAGCCGCCCGTCCTCGAGCCGCACCAGGCGGGTCATGCGGCGGGCGAGCTCGATATTATGCGTGGCGACGAGCGCGCCGACGCCCTCCTCCGTGACGACCCGCAGGAATTCGCCATGGACAAAGTCGGCGGTCTTGGGATCGAGATTGCCGGTCGGCTCATCGGCGAGCAGAAGCTGCGGCCGGTTGGCGAGGGCGCGCGAGATGGCAACGCGTTGCTGTTCGCCGCCCGACAATTGGGTCGGACGATGATCGAGGCGGCCGCCGAGGCCGAAGCGCACCAAGAGGTCCTTGGCGCGCGTCTCGGCCGCGGACCTGGCGGTGCCCGCGATCAATTGCGGCATCATCACATTTTCGAGCGCCGAGAATTCCGGCAGCAGATGATGGAACTGATAGACGAAGCCGATGCCGATGCGGCGGATGCGGGTGCGCGCATTGTCGTCGAGCTTGGTGCAGTTCTGGCCGGCGACATAGACCTCGCCCGCCGTCGGCGCCTCGAGGAGGCCGGCGATATGGAGAAGCGACGACTTGCCGGAGCCGGACTGGCCGACCAGCGCCACGATCTCCCCCGCATGCACATCGATGCTGGCATCGAGAAAAATGTCGAGCCGGCGCTCACCTTCCGAGAAGGAGCGGGCCACATGGCGCAGTTCGAGGGCGGGCTTCAGGTCGCTCATTCGTAACGCAAGGCCTCGACAGGATCGAGGCGCGCCGCGCGCCAGGAGGGATAAAGCGTCGCCGCGAAGGACAGCACCAGCGACATCAGCACGATGCCGATCGTCTGCTTCAGGTCCATGTCGGCCGGCAGCTGCGTGAGATAATAGAACTCAGCGTCGAAGATGTTTGTCCCGGAGAGCCAGGAGATGAATTGCCGAATCCTCTCGACATTGAGGCAGATGAGAAGCCCTAAGGCAAATCCCGCGAGCGTTCCGGCGACACCGATCGCCGCTCCGGTCATGAAGAACACCCGCTGCACGCTGGCCGCCGAGGCGCCCATGGTGCGCAGGATGGCGATGTCGTGGGTCTTGTCCTTCACAAGCATGTAAAGGCCGGAAATGATGTTGAGCGCCGCGACCAGGATGATCATCGTCAGCACCAGGAACATCACATTGCGCTCGACGGCCAGTGTGCTGAAATACGCCTTGTTGCGCTGCTGCCAGGTCTGGATGTCGAGCCCCGGCCCTGCCGCATCGAGCAGCGCCGGTTTCATCTCCTCGATCTCTTCGGGATTATCGACCGTCACCTCGATGGCCGAGACGGCGCTGTCGGTGACGAAATATTCCTGCGCCTCGGCAAGCGGCATGTAGATGACACTGTCATCATAGAGCGACATGCCGATCTTGAAGATGGCGACGACGGTGAAGTCGCGGATGCGCGGCGCCGAGCCCATGACGGTTTCAGGCCCGTTCGGCGAGATGACGGTCAGCGTGCTGCCAAGGCCCAGCTGATGCTTCCAAGCCATGCCTTCGCCGATCGCCACGCCGCCCGACTTCTCGAAGCCGTCGAGCGAGGCCACTTGGTCCGGCGTGCCGATCTCCTTCAGCGCCGTGACGAGATCCTGGTTGTTGATGCTGGGCAAGCGCTTGAGGTCGGCCTCATGGACGCCGCGTACCAGAGCACCGGTATTGTTGCGCCGCGACGAGGCCATGACCTGGCCCTCGACGAAGGGCATGGCAAGCTTGACGCCCGGCACGTTCGCGATACGCGAGGTGATATTGTCGTAATCGGCAATCGGCTCTGCATCGCTCGAATAGAAGCTGGCATGACCGCTATAGCCCAGGATCTTGTCGAGGAGCTCGGCGCGAAAGCCGTTGAGCACCGCCATCACCACGATGAGGGTGGCGACGCCCAGCATGATCCCGAGAAACGAGATCAGCGAGATGACCGAGACGAAGCCCTCGCGTCGGCGCGCCATCAGATAACGCAAAGCCAGCATCCGCTCGAAGAGCGCGAAGGGCTTGGTGTCCGGCAGCGCGCTCGACATCAGGCGGAGAACCTGCCGACGATGTCGGCGAGCGGGACATTGCTGCGCTCGCCCGTTTTGCGGTTCTTGACCTCGGCGATGCCGTCCTTCAGGCCGCGCGGCCCGATGATGACCTGCCAGGGCAGGCCGATCAGGTCCATGACCTTGAACTTGCCGCCCGGTCGCTCGTCGGTGTCGTCATAAAGGACCTCGACGCCCTTGGCGCCGAGACCCTGATAGATCCTCTCGCAGGCCTGGTCGGTTTCGGCGTCGCCGGCCTTCAGATTGATGAGGCCGACCTTGAAGGGCGCCACCGGCTCCGGCCAGATGATGCCGTTTTCGTCGTGGCTCGCCTCGATGATGCCGCCAACGAGGCGCGATACGCCAATTCCGTAAGATCCCGATTGCACGGCCACCTGCTTTCCGTCCGGCCCCTGGACCAGACATCCGAGGGGGTCAGAATATTTGGTGCCGAAGAAGAAAATATGGCCGACTTCGATTCCCCTGCCCGTCAGCCTCCGCGCCTCCGGCACCCGGCCCTCGAATTCGGCCCGGTCGTGCTTCTCGTCGGTCGCCGCATATTTGGCGGTGAAGTCCTCGACCAGCTTGGCGACCTTGCCGACATCGTCATAGTCGATGTCGAAATTGGTCCAGTCCATGTCGTAGAAATCGCGGTCGAAGAAGACCTCGCTTTCGCCGGTATCGGCGAGAATCAGGAATTCATGGCTGTCCTTGCCGCCGATCGGGCCGGTTTCGGCGCGCATCGGCACCGCCTTCAGCCCCATGCGGGCGAAGGTGCGCAAATAGGCGACGAACATCTTGTTATAGGAATGCTGGCCGGCCTCGCGGGTCAGATCGAAGGAATAAGCATCCTTCATCAGGAATTCACGGCCGCGCATCACGCCGAAGCGCGGGCGCACCTCGTCGCGGAATTTCCACTGGATATGATAGAGGTTGCGCGGCAGGTCCTTGTAGCTCTGCACAGCCGAACGGAAGATGTCGGTGATCATCTCCTCATTGGTGGGCCCAAAGAGCATGTCGCGGTCATGCCGGTCCTTGATGCGCAGCATTTCCGGCCCATAGGCATTGTAGCGCCCGGACTTCTTCCACAGATCGGAGGACTGGATGGTCGGCATCAATACTTCGATGGCGCCGGCCCGGTCCTGCTCCTCGCGCACGATCTGCTCAATCTTCTTGAGAACCCGGAAACCCGTCGGCAACCAGGAGTAGCTGCCGGCCGCTTCCTGACGGATCATGCCGGCGCGCAGCATGAGCCGGTGGGAAGCGATTTCGGCTTCCTTCGGATCGTCGCGAAGAATGGGCATGAAATATTGGGAAATACGCATGGAGAATCCTGTGGGAGGGAGATTGCGCGTGTTTAGACGCGAATCCCGTCTGAACTCAAGCCTGTCGCGTTTTGTACCGGAAGATCAAAAATCGACCCTGATGAAATGATCGGCAGAGGGTGCTCGAAATTTTTGCCACCGTTCCGTCACATTTCACGTGACAGGACGATGAAATGTGGTAGCGTCGCCTCCCAATAAAGACAAGGATGAGGGTCAAAAGCCCAAGTCTGGGGAGGAGTTCTTCCGGCGCGCCACATAAGGCAGCAGCCGCCACAGGGCGAAGTCCTGGAGCGCAGTTGAAGACAATTTCACTCAACAGAAAGCAAGGCGAAAGCCTTGCTTTTTTTATGGCGCCCGCCCCGTCACCCACGGCCAGCCATAATAGAGCGCGACATAGATGAGGCCGAAGACGATCGCCGACACGATCGTGGTGATGAGCGCCTTCTTACCCATCTGATGGCGTACCGGCGCACCCGGCTCATTGCCTTCGAGCGTCGTCTCGCCCGCTTCATGGGCGTTCTTCACGCCCCAGGGCAGAATGGCGAACAGGACAATCCACCAGACGACGAAATAGATCGCGACCGCGGTGCCGAACTTCATGCCTGTTCGAGCTCCAGCAAGGTGCCGGTGAAATCCTTGGGGTGCAGAAACAGGACCGGCTTGCCATGGGCGCCGATCTTGGGCTCCCCGTCCCCTAATATACGCGCTCCCTGCGCCTTCAGCCGGTCGCGCGCCTGGATGATGTCCTCCACCTCGTAGCAGACATGGTGGATGCCGCCTGACGGGTTCTTCTCGAGGAAGCCCTTGATCGGCGAGGTTTCGCCAAGCGGCTCGAGCAGCTCGATCTTGGTGTTGGGCAATTCGACGAACACCACCGTCACGCCATGATTGGGCTCGGCCTGCTTGGCCGACACATTCGCCCCCAGAATATCACGATAGGTCCTGATCCCCTGGTCGAGATCGGGCACGGCAATGGCGACATGGTTCAGACGGCCGAGCATGGAAGTTCCCTTCAAATTCGGGCGCAATCTATGGAGGCACTCCCTCGTGATCAATGCGGCCTTTGCGCCTGATCACGGCTTGGTGAGATGCGTAACGATCCAGTGGCGGGATTCGGGGGCGGCGACGCCGCGGGGCCCGAAGACATGCCGATCGAGGAAATACCCCGTCAGCTTGAAACCCGCGAGTACATCGGCGAGCCCCGGCGCCCCGGCCTCGCTTCCCTTCAGGAAGGCCGGCAAGAGCAGCATCCGGTCGTGATAGGCAAATCCCGCATCATGGCTCACCGCCCTCCCTGTCTTGGGTGAGACATAAACGAGATTGTCGCGCGCGCCCGTCGCGGCGCAGCGGGCGAGATCGAGCCCGAAGCCCAATTCGTCGAGCAGCCCCATTTCCCAGCGCACCAGGAGCGCCGGCCAGGTGCCCTCGTCCTCCAGCGCATCGAGCACCACCCGCATCGCCTCGTAGATACGCGGATGCGGCTCGCGCTCGGGCAGCAATTGCGCTTCGGCGGTGAGCGTCGTCAGGGCGGCTAGCCGCATCGCCTCGCCCATCAGCATGCCGGCTTTCAGCTCCAAGGGCTCGAGCACGAAATTGCCGAGATGCTCCTCGAGCCTGGCGCGCCAGGTCGCCGACACGATATTGCCGGGCTGCAGAACGGGCCGCATCTGGCGCGAGCGACCGCCGCGCACCAGGCCCAGTGTGCGCCCGCGCGTCGCGGTCAGAAGCTCGCAGATGGCGCTTGATTCACCATGGCGCTTCACCGCGAGGATTATGCCTTCGTCTTTCCATTCCATGCGTAGCCACCCCCACCCTGAGGTGCGAGCGAAGCGAGCCTCGAAGGGTCTGTTGCAGCATCCTCACTCTATCCTGATGGGCGCTTCGAGGCTTCGCCTTCGGCGAAGCACCTCAGCGTGAGGATACTGGGAGAGTGCCGCTCATATTCTTAATCCAGCAGTCCCATCATGCGCAGGCGTTCGGGATCCTTGGCCCAATTCTCGCGCACCTTGACGAACAGGAACAGATGCACGCGCCGCTCGAACGCTTTTTCGAGCTCGAGGCGGGCCGCTTGCCCCAGGGCCTTGATGGTCTGCCCGTTCTTGCCGAGCACGATCTTCTTCTGGCTGTCGCGCTCGACATAGATCACTTGGTCGATGCGCACCGAGCCGTCCTTGCGCTCTTCCCATGTCTCCGTCTCGACGGTCGAGGCATAAGGCAATTCCTCATGCAGGCGCTCATAGAGCTTCTCGCGCGTCGTCTCGGCGGCGAGGAAGCGCAGCGGCACGTCAGCGATCTGGTCCTCGGCATAAAGCCAGGGACCTTGCGGCATCAGCTCGGCGATCCGGTCTTTCAGCTTGCCGATGCCACTCTTGTTGAGCGCGCTGATCATGAAGGTCTCGCGGAAGGCAAAGGCCTCGTTGAATTTCTGCGCCAGGTCGAGCAGCGTCTCGGCCTTGACCAGGTCGATCTTGTTGAGCGCGAGGAACGCCTGCCTGCCGTTCTTCTTGAGCCCGTCGATGATCGCCAGCACCTCATCATTGAGGCCCTTGCGGACATCGGTGAGGAGGACGATCGCGTCGGCTTCGCTGGCGCCCGCCCAGGCGCCCTCGACCATCGCCTCATCGAGCGTGCGCTTCGGCTTGAAGATGCCGGGCGTGTCGACGAAGATGATCTGACTCTGCCCGGCGATGACGATGGCGCGCAGCCGTGAGCGCGTCGTCTGCACCTTGTGCGACACGATCGATATCTTGACGCCGGCAAGCGCGTTCACCAGCGTCGACTTGCCGGCATTGGGAGCGCCGATGATGGCGCAGAAGCCGCAGCGTGTTTCGGTTACTGTTTCTGTCACTTTCTGATCTTTTCCCGGCGCAGGAAGGCTTCGGCGGCGAGTTGCTCGCCATTGCGCTTCGATGGCGCGCTGGCGATCTCCTCGGGGAAACCTTCGACGGTTACGGCAATGGTGAAATTGGGCGAATGATCGGGCCCGTCGCGCGACACGATGCGATAGGCCGGAATGGCCTTGCCCTGCGCCAGGGCCCATTCCTGCAGGAAGCTCTTGGCGTCCTTGACGAGCTTGCTGCGGCTCGACAGCCGCTCGTCCCACAGGCGCATGATCAAGGCGCGCGCCGGCTCGAGCCCGCCATCGAGATACATGGCGCCGAGGATCGATTCCATCACATCGCCGAGGATCACCGTCTGGGTCGCCATGCCCTGCGCCTTCTCCTTCTGGCCGACGCGGATATGTTCCGAGATGCCGAGATCGCGGGCGGCGTCGGCGCAGGCCTCGGCGCGCACCAGGACGCTGAAATTCTGGGCGAGCGCCCCTTCCGCCTTGCGCGGATTGCGCACATAGAGCTCTTCGGCAATGACCAGGCCCAGCACCCGGTCGCCTAAGAATTCGAGGCGCTGATAGGTCGTGTTGGTCTTGCCCTTGCGCCCGCTGCCATGGGTGAGCGCTGCCTTGAGGAGATCGCGGTTGCGGAACGTGTAGCCGAGAAGCGCCGCTATCGCCTGGAATTCCTGATCGGTAAAACGCGTCCGGTCGCTGTTGGTCACGGCCTCAATTCACAAGATTGAAGAAACGCAGCCAACGTATCGATGTCGGCCATTTCCACACCTGCCAGAAGGCGGCATCGGGCTCGATCGAGAAGAAGATGATGTCGGCGCGGCCGACGAAATTCTCATAGGGCACATAGCCCACGCCACCGCCCGCCGCGTTCTGGGCATAGCGGCTGTCGAGCGAGTTATCGCGGTTGTCACCCATCATGAAATAATGATTGGCGGGCACCGTATAGACTTCGGTGTTGTCGGCGGCGCCATTGGGGACGCGGTCGAGCACGTTGTAGCTGACCCCATTGGGCAGCGTCTCGACATATTGCGCTACCGGCGAGCCCCCGCCCTCACCGCTCTGGTCGACGAAGTCGGCGATGCGCTGGCGCGGCACCTGCTGGTCGTTGATGTAGACGACGCCCTCGCGCACCTGGACGCGATCGCCCGGCAGGCCGATCACCCGCTTGATATAGTCGGTCTCGTTGTCGCGCGGCAGCTTGAACACCGCGACGTCGCCACGCTTGGGCTCGTCCGGAAACACGAAGCGGCCCTCGACCGGAATCGGGCCGAATTTGAACAGCTCAGTGCCGAACAGATTCAAGCCGAAATTGAAGGAATACTTGCTGTAGCCGTAGGATAATTTGGAGACGAACAGATAATCGCCGACCTTCAGCGTTGGATACATGGAAGCGGACGGGATGTTGAACGGCTGATACAGGAACATGCGGACGGCGAAGGCGATCAGCAGGGCCTGGATGATGACCTTGATCGTATCCCAGAAACCGTCGTCCGACTTCTTGCGGGGCTCGTGCGCCGCTGCCGCCATATTATGATCTTTCGTATGTTTCACAGTATCCATGCCAGTTCGGACGAGCCCGATTCAGCCCTATAGTACGCATATATGACCGTTTCAACGGTAGGAAAGATTACATTCCGGCATTTTCCGTCAAGGGAAGCGCCTCGATGATCACGAATGCCTGAGCGTAGGGAAATTCGTCCGTAATAGTGAGATGGATATAGGGCCGATGACCTTTCGGCGTCAAATCGGCGAGGCGCTTGCCGGCTCCCCCGGTCAGCACCATGGTGGGTTTGCCCGAGGGCTCGTTCACCACCCCCAGATCGCGCCAGAACACCCCCTGATTGAATCCGGTACCGAGCGCCTTGGAGCACGCCTCCTTGGCGGCATAACGCTTGGCATAAGAAGCGGCACGTTCGGCCCGCCGGTCGGACTTCCTGCGCTCGATCTCGGTGAAGACCCGGTTGGTGAAACGCTCGCCATAACGCGCGAGCGTCTTCTCGATGCGCCGGATATCGATCAGATCGTTGCCGAGCCCGATGATCATTTGAGGCCCCGGCTCCCCGGCTTCACCGCCGGAATGGCGGCGAGCTCCTGCGGCAGCCCGTCGGCCGGATAGGTCGGGATGTCGAGCCGCGTCAGCGCCTCGAGCGGAACGCCGAGATCGGCCTTGCCGTTGGAGCGGTCGATGAGACATGCGGCTCCCACGGTGACGCCCCCCTCCTCATTGATGCCGGCGATACATTCGCGCGACGAAAGCCCGGTGGTCACGATGTCCTCGACCATCAACACACGGGCGCCCTTGGGGATGGTGAAACCGCGCCTGAGCACGAGCTTGCCATCGACACGCTCGAAGAAGACCGACTCGACGCCGAGCTGGCGCGCCATCTCATAACCGACGATGACGCCGCCCATGGCGGGCGAGGCGACGAGGTCGATCTTGTCGCCGATGCGGGCCTTCACCTGGCGGGCGAGCACGGCGCAGAGCCGTTCGGCCCGCCTGGGGTCCATCAGCACACGCGCGCATTGCAGATAATTCGGGCTGCGCAGGCCGGAAGACAGGATGAAATGGCCCTCGAGCAGTGCGCCCGCCGCCTTGAACTCCGCCAGAACCTCGTCTTTGGTCATAGATCCTTCCTATCCTTCGGCGCGGTCGACCGAGCTCACCAGGGGCTTGAGCGAGAGGTCACGCATGATTTGGTTGAGATGTTTCAGGTCATGTACTTCGATCAGGATGTCGAGATCAAAGAAATCGCGCGCCCCGACCTGGGTCACCATCTGCAATTCGTCGATATTGGCGCCCGAATCGCCGATCACCTGCGTCACCTGGGCGAGTGCGCCCACCTCATTATGGACCTTCACCAGGATGCGGGCCGGAAAGCGCTGGCCCTCTGTGGTCGTATCCCAGGTGAGATCGATCCAACGGCTGGGCTCGCTGTCATAGGATTCGAGCGCCCTGGCGAAGATCGGATGGATGACGATCCCCTCGCCCGGCATGCGGATGCCGACGATACGCTCGCCCGGCACGGCGCCGGTGGCGAGCGAGAACTTCAATGCCTGGTCGCGCCCGGCGCCGCGGATCGGAATGCCCGATTCCGCCTCGCCGTGGCGCGTCGCCGGCTTCTTGCGCTGCGGCGTCGGCGCCTCGACCACCAGCCCCATGGCCTTCAGGATATCGGCGGCGGCGAGCTCGCCGCGGCCAACCGCCGAGAGCGCGTCTTCCAGGTTCTTGTGGCCGGTGCGGGCGATGGCGGCGGCGACGTCCTGCTTCACGTAGGGCTTGCCGACTTTGTCGAGGAGGCGCTCGACGATCTCCTGGCCGAGGCCGGCATATTGCCGCCTTGTGGCGAGCCTGGTGGCGCGGCGGATGGCGGCACGCGCCTTGCCGGTGACCGCGAGCCCCTCCCAGGCGGCCGGCGGCACCTGCGCCTCCGAGCGGATGATCTCGACCTCATCGCCATTGTCGAGCTGGGTGACGAGCGGCGCATGGCGGCCATTGATGCGGCAGCCGACGCAGCTGTCGCCGACGCTCGTATGGACCGCATAGGCGAAGTCGATGGGCGTGGCGCCACGCGGCAGCGCGATGAGCTGGCCCTTGGGCGTGAAGCAGAAGACCTGATCCTGGAACAATTCGAGGCGCGTATGCTCGAGGAATTCGCGCGGGCTTTCGCCTTCCGACAGCATCTCGACCAGATGTCTCAGCCAGCGATAGGCGTTGGATTCGGCGGATGGAACCCGCACACCGTTGACCGCGTCCTCGACACGGCGCACGTCCTTGTAGAGAGCGTGGGCGGCGACGCCGCGCTCGGCGATCTCGTTCATCTCGCGGGTGCGGATCTGCATCTCGACACGGCGGTGATGCGGACCGATGACAGTGGTGTGGAGCGACTGATAGTCGTTCTGCTTGGGCGTCGAGATATAGTCCTTGAAGCGCCCGGGCACTGCGCGCCAAGTGCGGTGTGCGACGCCAAGCGCCCGATAGCACTCATCGACGCCCGCGACGATGACGCGGAAGCCGAAAATATCGGAGAGCTGGCCAAGCGACAGGCTCTTCCGCTCCATCTTGCGCCAGATCGAATAAGGCCGCTTCTCGCGCCCCGCCACCTTGGCCTCGATGCCATTGGCGGCGAGCTCGGCCTTCAGCTCCTTCTCGATCTCGACCAGCAGGCTGCCGCTTTCCTCATGCAGGCGGTCGAGGCGTTTCTTCACCGTGGCGAAGGCATCCGGATTGAGCACCCGGAAGGCGATGTCCTCGAGCTCCTCGCGGACATTCTGCATGCCCATGCGGCCGGCGAGCGGCGCATAGATGTCCATGGTCTCCTGGGCGATGCGGATCTTCTTGTCGGCCGCCATATGCCCCAGCGTCCGCATATTGTGCAGGCGGTCAGCCAGCTTCACCAGGAGGACGCGCACGTCCTTCGCCATCGCCAGCAGCAGCTTGCGCAGATTCTCGGCCTGGGTGGCTTCCTTGGTGACCAGATCGAGGCGCTTGATCTTGGTCAGGCCATCGACGAGCGAAGCGATTTCGTGGCCGAATTTCTCCTCGATCTGGGCTTGGGTTGCCTCGGTGTCTTCAACCACATCATGAAGGAGAGCGGCGGCGATGGTGGCGCCGTCGAGCTTCATTTCGGCCAGAATCGCCGCGACTTCGAGCGGATGGTTGAAATAGGCCTCGCCCGAGGCCCGCTTCTGGCCACCATGGGCCTTCATCGCATAAACATAAGCGCGATTGAGCAGGTCCTCGTCAGCGCCCTTGTCGTAGGACATGACCCGCTCAACCAACTCAAACTGCCGCATCATCGCGCCTGACTTACCGATCTCTTCAAAATGGCTAACCCACGGCAATAGTAACGGAAAAAATGCTTAAAGCGAGGCCTTCGCCAATTGTCCGCGGCATGTCTGACCGATACAGTTCACATGCGCAACTCTGGCTGAGGAGGATCCGATGAAATACGCGTTCCCGTCTCTCGCTCTTGTCGCCCTGGGGCTCGGCGCCGCTGCCGCCCTGGCCTCGGACGTCGTGGTCCCTGAGGAAAGCTCAGGTCCGGCGGCCAATGACAATCTCAACGCGGTCCTATGGGACCAGACGGCGGTCGAGGCCCAGGCGGTGATGGCCCAGGCCTATGCGCTCGCGCGTCTGCGTTTCGACGAGGCGCTCGCCAATAAAAGTGCCACTGCCGATCCTTCGGTGCAGACGGGTGACTTCGCCAACAAGCCGCCGGCAGTGGTGCTCGATGTCGACGACACCCTGCTCAACACCTCGCAATACCAGGCCTGGAATGTGAAATCGGGCACATCCTTCAATCCGAAGACCTGGACGTCCTATGTGAATGCCAAGATCGACACCGCCATTCCGGGCGCCATCGACTTCACCCAGTATGCGGCGTCGAAAGGCGCCAAGGTGTTCTATGTCACCAACCGTACCAAGGAAGAGGAGCCGGCCACTGCCGAGCGGCTGAAGGCGCTCGGTTTCCCGATGGGTGACAATGTCGACACGCTGCTCACCGCCAAGGAAATGCCGGACTGGGGCTCGGCCAAGAGCACCAGGCGCGCTTTCATCGCCAAGGATTATCGGATCCTGCTTCTGGTCGGCGACAATTTCGGCGACTTCACCGATGCCTATAAGGGGTCGATCGAGGAGCGCCAGAAGGCTTTTACCGACAATGCCCAGCATTGGGGCAAGGATTGGATCGCCATCCCCAACCCGACCTATGGCTCATGGGAATCGGCGCCCTATGCGCACGACTTCAAGACGCCGCCCGAGGAGCAGCGCCAGAAGAAGCTCGATGCGTTGAAAGCGTGGAGCGGTCTTGATCAGTAGCCGTTGCGCTGGCTGCCCGGGCTTTCGGCCGGCGGCAGGCCTTCGAGGCCACGCAGCAGCTCTTCCTCGGTCATGCGCTCCAGATCGGCCTGGTCGGGCTCCGGCTGGTCGTTAATGACCGACATGTCGCCAGACTGCTGGATGAGCGGCACTTCGCTCTGCTCCGGCTCGTCGACTTCGACATGCTTCTGCATGGCGTGGATATACTCTTCGCGCAGGTCGTCGGTGTTGACCATCTCGTCGGCGATCTCGCGCAGAGCGACGACCGGATTCTTGTCGTTGTCGCGGTCGACCGACAACGGAGCGCCTTGCGAAATCATCCGCGCACGGTGGGCGGACAGGAGGACCAGCTCAAACCGGTTGGGGAGCTTGTCGATGCAATCTTCTACAGTGACGCGCGCCATGTGGCTCGTACAATCCTTAATATGGGTCGGGATTGCGGGCTTTTAGGCGCAACTTGCCGCAAAAGCAAGCCCCGGCCAAGTTTCCCGCGTCGGGGCGCTTTTGCGGGGGCGGTTCGAGCCCCGTTCCGGATTACCCTCACGGTATACTTGCCCGCTTTTGACCGCCACGAGGCCTCCGCAATGAGCTGATTCCGAACCGGAACGCGGCCGGCAAGTGGGCCGAACTCCTTGCCCAGGCGCTGAAATTCGGCGCGACCGCGGTTTCTTGACTTTCGGCCGTCCTTCGGCCATATCCCCGGCCAACCGAAGCCGGGCCATGGCGCGCCCGAGGAGAATGTTATGGCCAAAGGCAATGTGATCAAGATCAAGCTGCAGTCGACAGCGGATACCGGTTACTTCTACGTGACCAAGAAGAACTCGCGCACCAAGACCGACAAGTTCACCTTCAAGAAGTACGATCCGGTGGCGCGCAAGCACGTCGAGTTCAAAGAGACCAAGATCAAGTAATTCTGCCATTCAGAATTTGCATGAAAGGCACCGCCCGCGAGGCGGTGCCTTTTTGATATCTTGCGTCTGAATCCCCGTCCCCGCTTCCGCACAGGAGATGCGCCATGGCCGCCGCTGAAGATTATCGCACTCAGATCTCGCAGGTCTCGTATCGCAACCAGGCCTTCATCGCCGGCAAGTTCGCTCCTGCCGCCTCCGGCAAGACCTTCGACTGCATTTCGCCGGTCGACGGCAAGGTGCTGACCAAGGTCGCCGAATGCGATCAGGAAGATGTCGAGCGCGCGGTGAAAGCCGCCCGCGCCGTCTTCGAGAAGGGCACCTGGTCGCAGATGGCGCCGCTGCAGCGCAAGCGCATCATGCTCAAATGGGTGGCGCTCATCGAGAAGCACGCCCAGGAGCTCGCCCTCCTCGAGACGCTCGATGTCGGCAAGCCGATCGCGCAGTCGCTGCCCGTCGATGTCGGCTCGTCGATCAAGTGCCTGCAGTGGTATGCCGAGACCGCCGACAAGATCTATGACGAGCTGGCGCCGGCGCGCCCCGATTCGATCTCGATGATCACGCGTGAGCCGATCGGCGTCGTGGGCGCCGTGGTGCCGTGGAACTTCCCGATGCTGATGGCGTCGTGGAAGCTCGGGCCGGCGCTCGCCACCGGCAATTCCGTCATTCTCAAGCCTGCCGAGCAGTCGCCGCTGACGGCGCTGCGTATCGCCGAGCTCGCCGCCGAAGCCGGTCTTCCCGAAGGCGTGCTCAATGTGCTGCCGGGCTTTGGCGAGACCGCCGGCCAGGCGCTCGGCCGCCATATGGATGTCGACATGATCGCCTTCACCGGCTCGACCGAGGTCGGCAAGTTCTTCCTGCGCTATGCGGGCGAGAGCAACATGAAACATGTGGCGCTCGAGACCGGCGGCAAGTCGCCCAATATCGTTTTCGGCGATGTCGCCGACATCAACCATGCGGCGGCCGCCGCCGCGGCCGGTGTGTTCTACAATTCCGGCCAGGTCTGCACCGCGGCGACCCGCATCATCGTGCAGGAAAAGATCAAGGACCAGTTCGTCGAGCTGGTCGCCAAGCATGCCGACAAGTGGCGCCCCAAGGATCCGCTCGATCCCAAGACGGCGATGGGCTCGATGGTCGATGAAGGCCAGATGGACCGGGTGCTCAGCTATATCGACATCGGCCGCAAGGAAGGCGCCAAGGTCGCCTTCGGCGGCGAGCGGGCGCGCCGCAATACCGGCGGCTTCTATGTCGAGCCGACCATTTTCGACGACGTGAAGAACTCGATGCGCATCGCGCAGGAGGAGATCTTCGGGCCGGTCGTCGCCACCATCACCTTCAAGGACGACGAAGAGGCGGTGAAGATCGCCAATGATACGATCTACGGCCTGCAGGCGAGCCTGTGGACGCGCGACATCACCCGCGCCCACAAGGTGGCCCGCAGCTTGCGCGCCGGCACCGTCAACATCAATGCGACCGACGGCGGCGACATCACCGCGCCCTTCGGCGGCTACAAGCAGTCCGGCATCGGACGCGACAAGTCGCTGCATGCCTTGGAAAAATACCAGCAGATCAAGCACACCTACATTCAGCTCTGAGGAAGCCGGCGATCGGGGAGGCCACTCGATCGCCTCGCTTTTTCCTTCGGAGATGCGGCGGACCTGATCGGCGAGGCGGTTGTCATCCGACACCCCTCGCCGGCGGTCTTTACCAGCTGTACCTCACCCCGGCGTTGCCTGAGATCGCCTCGAGATCATCGGAGAACTGGTAATTTCCGCGCAGGAAGCCCGACCAGCCTTCCGGCGCAGCGACGCTGAAGCCCAGCGACACATCGCCCACCGTCTCGCCCGGCTCGTCCGATATGCCGAAGGCCGGGAAGCCGGGCGAACCGATCGTCACGTCATTGCTGCCGCCGTTGAACTCCTGCCACACGCTCGCCGTCACGTCCGATGAGTACACGACCTGACTGGCCGCCGTGTGATCATAGCCGAGCCGCAAGCCCAGTCGGCCGCGCACGCTCGTCTCCTCGTCGAAGTCGATATTGCCGCCAAGCATGTCGACATCGTCGATCTCGGTATGGACCACCGCCAGGGCCGCCTGCGGCTCGACGAACAAACCCTCGCCGCCACCTATCTTGTAGCCGGCATCGATCAGGCCGCCGAGATTTATACCGTCCGTGTCCTCGTCATCAGCACCTTGCACATCGGGGTCGATGTTGATGCTCAGGAAATCCGCCTTGACCAGCATATCGACATAAAGCGCCTGGTTCAGATAGGTCGCATAGGCGCCGACCGACGGGCCGTCATAGGTCCACTTGGTGTCGGTCTCCTTGAACTTCAGATCGGAGCTGAGATAGCCGCCGAACAGGCCGAACAGCCAGGCATCGCCATTCCCTTGAGCGGCGAAGTCGAAGCCGGCGAGGCCGCCATAGATGCTCTGCGTGCGGTCGGTGACGGCGATGCCGTCGCCCTGATCGCGCTCCAGCCAGGCGCCGACACCTTTGAGCCAGAAGCCCGGCCCCACTTGTCCGGCGGGCGTCGGCGCGACTGGTTCGGCGTAATCGGCGACCGGCGTCACCTGCGTGCCCGTCAGCAGCGGACGGAGATCCGCCTGGCGTTGCAACAGCGTGCCGGTCGTCTGATACCAGATGTCCTGCGTGGCGGTAAGACCGGCGGCGAACTCATAGGCGCTCGTGCCGGCGCCCGAGGTGAAGAGTTCGAAGACATGGCCACCGTCGTCGAGACGCAGATCCCAGGCGAAAAGGCCGACATTGAGCGGGCCGCCTTCGAGGACGAAGTCGCCCGCGACCGTGTCGCCCGTCACGTCGATCACCGCGATGCCGTCGGCATTGGCGCCGGAGATTCCGACGACATTGACGGCGACCTGCGTCGCGGTGGTGGGTCCGGTGGGGCTCGCCACCACATTGCCATTGATGATCAGAAGATCGGACTTGCCGTTCGCCGCGTCGCCCAGCACGGCATCGACCTGCAGCCGTCCGCCGGAGCTCGAATAGGCGACATCGCCGGCATCGGCGGACATCGTGAATTTTTCCTCCGCCGCGCCGTCGAGCATGCTGATCAGGCCGTTATTGCGGAATTGCTCGAGGCCACTGAACTCGGCGCCTTCGACAACACCGGGGGCATCGGCGACATCGAGCATGCTGCCGGCAAGGTTGTTGTAGATGTCGTTGCCGGCGCCGAAGCTCGAGGTGAGTCGCGCCGCGAAGACGCCGCCCGCCTGGTTGTCGAACGTATCGTCTTGCGCCGTCAGATCGACATAACCGAGCACCGCCCCCGTATTGAGGATCTCGACCGACGCCCCCTTGGCGTTGATGGCCATGCGGTTGCCCGCCGAGATCACCCCGCTATTGACGATGTCGATATCGCTGTTGGCGATGAAGGCCGGATCGACCTGCGTGGCGACGACGATGCCGCCAAGCCCGCCGGCGATCGTGCCGCCGGTATTGTTGACCTTTATGGTGCCATTGTCGCCATTGGCCGTCGCCTTGACGCCGATGCCGCTGACATCGATCAGATTCGTGTTGTCGACCGTGATCGCGCTCGCGCCGTTGCTACTGCCCACGGAGCCATCCTGCCCCATATCGCCCGGATCGGGCGCGGTGATCGCCGATGCACCACCACCATAAGCACCTGTTCCGAAATTGGCGGCGCCTGACGTCGTCGTGATGTCGATGCCGTTTCCGCCCGTCGAGAAGATCCGGCCGTCATTCGTCACGATGACCGTGGCATCGCCGCCTTGCGCCGTGCCGCCATTGCCGCCATTGCCGCCCGCGGCACTGCCGTTGGCGCCGCCAACACCGCCGGAGCCGGCCGCGCCCCCGGCACCCGCCGTGGCGTCGCCACCGGTGCCACCCCTGCCGCCGCTGGCCAGGCCACCGGAAGCGATGATGGTGATCGCCGTTCCAACCGATGTGATGTCGCCACTGTTGTCGACTTCGACATTTGCCGAACCGGCTGTGGCATTACCGCCATTGCCACCTACGCCGCCCGTGGCATCGCCGCCGGCGCCGCCGTCACCACCCGTGCCGGCAAGACCGGCGCCATTGCCGCCCGTGCCCGCGGCGCCACCCGCGCCACCGGTGCCACCAGCCCCGGCTGTCGCGTCGCCGCCATTATTGCCATCGCCGCCGGCAGCATCGCCGCCGAAGGCATTGATGGTGATCGCGGCGCCCGTCGAGGTGAAGACGCCGCTATTGGAGATCGCGACATCGACGTCACCGGCCGTGGCGCTGCCGCCATTGCCACCTGAGCCGCCCGCCGCGTTGGCGCCACCGCCGCCGGCACCACCCTTGCCGCCATTGCCGCCGAAATTGCCGGTATCGCCGGCATCATTGACCGTTCCGACATTGCCGCCCGTGCCGCCGGAACCGCCATTGCCCGCCTGAGCCGTCGTGCCGATACCGCCGACGCCACCATCGCCGCCATCGGCATCGCCGCCGGTCGATGTCACGGTGAAGGTTCCATTCGTGGCTGTCGTCCGGTCGATGGTGACCTTTCCCGCATTGCCGCCCGTGGCGGTGCCGCCATTGCCACCATCGCCGCCATTGCCGATCGACGCGGAACCCGTGCCGCCTGCGCCACCCGTGCCGCCCGGATTGTTAGTGGCTTCATTGCCGGAGCCGTGGTCGCCAGCACCAAGATTGCCGACAGAGCCGCCCTTACTGCCGGCACCACCGGTCATGCCGATCTTGCCCGTGCCGTTGCCGCCATCTCCGCCTTTGCCAGCGGTCGCCGCGCCTCCCGTCGATTCGACGTTGATGGCGCCGGTGAGGGTGCCGAGTACGTCGAGCGTGACAGCACCGGTATCGCCGGCATCGGCATTTCCTCCGGCGCCGCCATTGCCGCCAAAGCCACGGGCCGTCCCGCCAATGCCCCCGCTGCCGCCGGTGCCGCCGCCGCTGTTAGATGCAAAGCCCTCGACATTTCCCACGGCGCCGCCGCCGCCGCCGGTGCCGCCAGCAGCGGCCTGGCCACCGTCACCCGCACCACCGATGCCGCCGGCGCCGCCCGTCGCACCACCAGCCGCCAGTTCAATATTGACATCGCCGGTGAGGGCACCGCCGGCAAGAATGCCGACATCCCCGATATCGCCACCGGTCCCATCGCCACCCTTGTTGCCATCACCTCCAATGCCATCGGCAGACCCGCCGGCGCCGCCGTGACCTGCGTCGCCGGCCGAAAAATTGCCTCTATTGTAACCGTCGCCGGCGCCGCCGCCCAAACCACCGACGCCGCCGGCTGCGCCTACGCCGCCCGCGCCGCCGCCGCCCGCACCGCCAGCGCCGCCCAGTCCCGTGCCAGCCGTCGCCGAGATGGACGTGGCACCCGTGATGCTGCCGCCGGCCGATACGGTGATCGTCCCGATATCGCCACCGACGCCTTCACCACCAAGGCCGCCTGTTCCGCCCTCACCCGACGTCTCGCCGGCCAGACCGCCATGGTTGCCTGGTCCAACATAACCGCCCTGGCCGCCCTGGCCCCCAGCACCGCCGCCGCCACCCTTGCCGGCGCCGCCCGTGCCGCCGGTACCGCCTCGGCCCTCGCCCGATACCATCGTGAGCGAAACCGCATCGCGGATGTCACCCGACGCGCTCACCTCGACATTGCCGATGGTCCCGCCGATGCCAGCGGCGCTGTTGCCGCCGATGCCGCCTGCGCCATTCGCGGCGCCGCCGGCGCCGCCCAGGCCGCCGGCCTGCCTGAATATCACGGCCGCGCCGCCCGCGCCGCCCGTACCGCCTTGACCTCCCGTGCCATCGCCGCCGGCGCCGCCATTGCCACTCGTCCCGTTGCCGGCGGTCAATGCCAGAGTGGTGGTGGAGATAATGTTTCCCGTCACGTCGATGGTCACCGGGCCGATATTGCCGGCCGTGCCCGCTCCGGCAGAGTTGCCCGCACCGCCAGTTCCAAGTGATCCGCCGCCCTCAGATCCAGGACCGCCGGGATTGCCGACAGGACCTGCAGCGCCGGTGCCGGCTTGCCCGCCGGTGCCCTCGCCACCGCCACCGCCATTGCCGCCGGTCGCAGTACCCGTGGTGAGCGTGACAGCGAGGGGATTGTCGACGTCCTCGTTCAGGATGATGTCGAGCGCGCCGATTGCGCCGCTCGTGCCGGAGCCAGGCAATCCGCCAGCACCACCGGTGCCGTTGGAGCTTTCGCCTGGGGTGACCGCAGCGGTGCCCGTCCCGGGATCACCCGGACCGGCCGAACCGCCGCTTGCGGGGCCCGTCACCTTGCTCACCGTGATGCCCGCGCCTTCCACTCCGATCAATTCGGGCGGATAAGGCCCCGAACTGGCCCCGCCGCCAGCGCTGCCGGCTCCGCCGGTGACATCGCCGGCGACAGCGGGCCCCACCAGGACAAGGCTGCCGAGCATGATCGACGTCGCCAGTGCGGTGTGCGAGAGCAACCGCGTCCGCCCTTGATCTCTGCAGAAAGACATCGTGACTCCGGCAATCAAGCGATCAGGCATTTTTTGTCCCCTGGGGTAAAACAAACATCACAAAAATTTCCAAGTACCAATTTCGCAACAGGAACCACCGCAGCTCCAGGTCGTTCATCGGCGACAGACATCAGGGCAAGGCCGCAGATCACCAGGAGAAGGCGAAACCGCCCGAGGCATTCGGCTTCGTCACGTCGTCGCTGAACAGAATGCCGCCCTTGAGATAGAGAGTCGTATTGCCCGACAGGCTGACATCGACCTGGGCGCTCACATCGCCATAGACGCCCTCGAGATCATCATCCGAAACGGTGAGCCCGGGAATGTCGACCGCGTTGTCGGTCGAGAACACGTCCCACACCCTGGCCGTTGCCGAAGCCCGGATCGCCTCATCCCCGAAGCCGGCCCGCAGGCCGGCGCCGCCGCGAAAGCTCTCATTCGTCCCGGCATCGATTTCCGTGCCGGCGATCTCGAACTCGTCGATCTTCGTCGAGATCGCATCGATCGACAGCATCGGCTCGACGAACAGCCCCGCATCGCCGAAGCGGAAGCCCATATCGCCCCTGGCGCCATAGGAAGTCACATCAGCCTTGTCATCATCGCCCGCCGCCGCATAATCCATATCGAGCAGATCGGCTTTGACCAGCACCGTGGCGAAGAACCCGTTGCTCAACAGCGCCGCATAGGCGCCGATGGTCGCGCCATTGCTGTCTATGCTGGTGCCGCCTTCGTCGAAATCCAGGTTGGAGTCGACATAACCGGCCATCAGACCGAACAGCAGGCTCGACGAGGCGCCGATCTCGGTGCGGAAATCGGCGCCGCCCACGACGCCGGAGATGTTCTGGCTATAGCTCAGGTCGAAGTCGAGATCAGCGTCGAGCAGCGAGAAGGAGGCGTCATGGTCACGATCGCTCCAGCTGCCGAGCGCACTCACCCACATGGAGCCCATCGGCGCGTCGCTGACGGTGATGGCGGGATCGGCCACCGCCGTCACCGTGCGCCTTGCCGCCAGGAGGTCGCGCAGGTTCTCCTGCCGCGTCGACCAGGCATCCGCCGTCTCACGGAAGATTTCCTGCGCGCTCGCCACCGCGGCTGGCGTCTCGAACACCGCCTGGCCGGGCAGGCCGACGAGCAGATAGTCGCCATTCGGTTCGTCGAACAGGAGATCATAGACGAACAACCCCTTGCCGATCGGCCCATTGGCCAGCACGAAATTATCGGCGGTGGTGTTGCCATCCGCATGCACCACCAGAATGCCGTCAGGATTGTAGCCACCCGATCCCGCATTGATGTCGGTGACGAAGATCTCGGTCACGCCGGCGACGTTGCCGCCGATATCGAGCACGTCGGCCAGCGATCCCGGGCCGCCGAGGAAGACATCGACCAACAGGCGGCCGCCATTGCCATTATAGTTGCCGCTGATTTCGAGCCGGTCGGACAGAAATGATTGGCCAACTATCTGATCCTGCAGGTAGATGCCGATATTATTGTTGTTCAAGCTTTCAAGATTGGTGAAGACCGCCGTCTCGGCGGCGCCTGCCTGATTGCCGGCGACCAGGTAGCCGTTGTTGTTGACCACATCGCTGCCGCCGCCGAAATCGCTGGTGCCTTGCGTATACCAGACCCCGTCGTTGATCACCTGATCGCCGGCGATGCCGGTCAACACGCGTCCCCTGAGCCCGCCATTATTATCGATGGTCGTAGGCCCTATGGTTGTCTGGATCGCCAAGCCGTTATCGAGGAGGTCCGAATTGGCGATGAAATAGTCGTTGGTGATCAGGATGGCGCCGCCGCCGCTCGTGGCCGTGACCCCCGCGACAGAGCCCATTACATTCACGTAGTTTTGGATCGTTACCGTTCCAGCGCCGGTCGTGCCGGCATTGATGCCGGCGCCCGTGGTGCCGACGACGTCCGTGGTGGTGGGTAGCCCCGACGTCGTCACGCCAACATTGCCGCCCGCCGAACTCTGAGCGTTGACGCCATGGCCAATGGTACCTGTGACATTGCCGCCGGTCAGGACCGTCACCGCTCCCGACGCCGTCGCGTCGATGCCGTGGCCGGCTTTGCCGAGGACCGCCGCCACATCCGTGGTGACCTCGACCGCGCCCGTGGTCGCATTGGCATCGATGCCGATGGTGCCGCCGGTGACGGCCGTATGCACCTCCACGTCGGTATTGCCGGTGCCGACCGCATTGGCGATGATACCGGCGCCGGTCGTGCCGCTGACCAGCGTGCCGAGGGCGCCATTGGTCGTCACATGGACAGCGCCGGTGTCGAAATTTTCGGCATTGATGCCGGCGTCGCCGCCACTGACATCGCCATGTGCATCGACGGTCGTGCCGGTCCAGCCCAACGCATTGATGCCGCTGCCGCTCAGGCCGATGACCGCGCCGGTGCCCGTGGTGACTTTGACCGTGCTGCCGAAGCTTCCGGCCTCGATGCCCTCATCGGCACCCTGGATCTGTTTCGTCCCTGTCGTGACATCGACGATGCCGGAACTTGCAGTGGCGTAGATGCCGTCCACATTGCCGACGCCATTGCCGGTCACCGCGCCTAGCGCGTCGATCGTGACGTTGCCCGCGGCGTTAGCGCTGGCAAAGATGCCATCGAGGCTGTCGCCCATCACCGAGGTGTCGACCCCCGTATTGATCGTGATTCCGCCGCCGGCGCTCGTCGCAATGATGCCCCCGTCACTGCCCGTCACCGTGCTGGTGCCCCGGACTTCGATTGTGGTGTTGCTGTTGGCTGCCTCGGCTTTGATACCAAAACCAGCATTTCCATGGACAACACTGCCATTCTGCAGCGTGATGAAGCCGTCGCCATTGACCACACCGCTGAAGTCGATGCCGTCCGAGACGACATTGACGTCATGATCGTCGAGCGTCAGGGTGAAATTGCCCGTCGTATAAGGTGTGGGATTGCTTACCGGATAGGTCAGGGTGGCGATCGTCACGCCGCTGATGCAGGTCGTCCCATTGGCGGTTTCGGTCCCGATGGCGCTGCAGGCCGCGGCAAAAGCCGGCGCCACGATCATCTCGTTGCCGAGCAGGAGGCCGCCGGTCAGAATCGACGCATAAAGCAAGGCACGGCGCAACCCGCAGCGGCCGCTGGCCGGCGTCGATGTCTCGAATACTGTCCCCATACCCCGCGTCCCCAGTCTCGCTAGCGAGTTCGACCGAATCCCCGATCTCGCAGTCAGATTCGGCGCATAGCGCTCCCCTTGCAGCTGAATCTATTCGAGGCCGGGTCCCGCAGAAAGGCGGAGACCGGTCGATGAGACACCGCGCCAAGTAAATGAGACACCTTGCAAAATCAGAGGACGTTAGGCACGTTGGGTCGCGCCAAGTTCGGGAGCAAAACGCCCTATGAAGCCGCCAGCCTCACAAGCGATCCGCCTTTCGCCGAACCGGGTGAACCTGTCGATCAATGCCGGCGATGCGCGAGAATTCGATCTGTGGCGGTCGGGCTATTCCCCGCTCTATGAGATGGACGCGGAAAGCGTGACGGCTCGCGCGTCCTTCCGGGCCGGAATGACGGGCTACAACCTGGCGGATGTCGTGATCATCGATGGCCATTCCTCGGGGGCGACGTTGCAGCGCACGGCGCAGACGATTGCGCGCGGCAATGTCGACCACATCAGCCTCACTGTCTATTCGGAAGGCGGCTGCGGTCTCGAGGTCGAGGGCCGCGCCGCGGAGGTCAACCCCGGCGAGCTTTTCTTTCTCGATATGACGCGCCGCAGCACATTGCGGTCGCCCGACTATAAGAGCCTGACACTCATTCTGCCGAGAACGTTGCTGGCGCGGCACGTCGCCGATCTCGATGGCCTTCACGGCAGGATCCTGCCCCGGACAAGCCCGCTGAACGGGATGCTGGCAGCTCATATGCGGATGCTGCATACGCAGGCTCCGGCGCTCGATTATCCGGACATGCACGCGGCTGCACACGGAACAGCGGCTCTGATCGCCGCCTTCGTCGGGGCGTCGACCGATGGCCAGGAGCTGATCGCTCAAACGGCTGCCGGCACCTCCCTGGAAACCTGCCGGCGTTTGATCGATGCGACCCTTCATGACCGGGACATGGGGCCGGAGCTCTTGTGCAAGAAGCTGGGCGTATCGCGGGCCAAGCTCTATCGCATGTTCGAGCCGTTGGGCGGGGTCAGTCAGTATATCCAACAGCGTCGGCTGATGCGCGCCTATCGGATCGTCGTCGACCCCACACACGCTGGTGAGCGGATAAGCAGCATCGCCACGCGATGTGGCTTCACCAATATTTCAGCTTTCAACCGGGCCTTTCGCCAGGCCCATGGCATGTCGCCAACCGAGTTGCGCCTTGCTGCGATGAGCGCGGAACTGGACAATGCCGAGCTCTCAGGGGATGGAGCCCTCAGAACCGTAAAACGTTGGCTGCAGGGTCCGGATGCAAAAGTCGTGTCCTCAGCGGCTGAATAATTCGCGCTTGCTGCAGGGCGCAACAGCCGTGGACGGCGATCACCAGGAATACCGCAGCCCCGCGCTGCCGGCGATCGCGTCGAGATCCTCCGAGAACTGATAATTACCGCGCAGGAATCCCGACCAGGCTTCATTGCCGCCCGTCGCCGCACCCGTGACATTGTTCACAGTGACGCCCGGACCCTTCCACATCGATCAACTGCGGCAGGATGGCCAGTGATCTCGCTGGGGCCTCATTGAAGCCAGTGTCGCCATATCTTCACCGGCAAAAACCGGCCCGGCCAGCACAAGGCCGCCAAGCATGATCGTCGCCGCCAACGCGGTGCGGGAAAGCAGTCTGCGCCGCCCCGGTACCCCGAATAAGCCCCACAGTTCCATGTCGGGGTAAAGGGCGCCGGCCCGGTGCGTAATATCGAGGAGGCCACTCGATGCGCTCCCGGACCGGCTAAGCCCCCTCGTTTCAGGAGATGCGGCGGACCTGATCCGGGGGGCGTTCATTGGCCTTTCGGCCCTTGGCTGAGATAGACTGCGTATCCGCAGTTCAGTCGCATAAAGTTTTAATTGATTTTTCGTTTAGGGGAAGACCACCCGACGTTCAAAACACCAGGATTTCGCTTCCTCAGTAAATTATTAGGGTAAATGCGGCCGGGATCAAGCCCTACTCAACCCCGGCGGGAATCTCCTCCCCCTCGCCGCGCACGGCCAGGCCGAGCAATTTAATCTTACGATGAAGCGCGGAACGTTCCATGCCGACAAATTGCGCCGTGCGCGAGATATTGCCGCCGAAACGGGAGAGCTGTGCCGCCACATAGTCGCGCTCGAAGGCTTCCCGCGCTTCCCGTAGCGGCAGCGCCAACAGGTGCTCGCCGCCGAAGCCTGAGGCCGAGGGCGACAGCGCCGCGCCGACTTCGGACGGCAGCATGCTGGCGGTGATCTCGCTGCCCGGCTCGCCGCCGGCCAGGATCATGATCCGCTCGACGTTGTTGCGTAACTGCCGCACATTGCCCGGCCAATCCTGGGTCTGCAGCATGGCGATGGCGTCGGAGGCGAGCTTGCGGTGCGGCTGGCCGGACGCCACCGAATAGAGCCTGGAGAAATATTCGATGAGCTCGGGGATATCCTCGCGGCGCTCGGCCAGCGAGGGCACCCGGACCGGAACCACGCTCAGGCGATGATAGAGATCCTCGCGGAAGCGGCCTTCGGCAATCAGCATCGAAAGGTCGCGGCCGGTCGAGGAGACGATCCGCACATCGACCTTGACCTTCTTGCCGCCGCCCACCCGCTGGAAGGTCTGCTCGACCAGCACCCGGAGCACCTTGCCCTGGGTCTCCATCGGCATGTCGGCGATCTCGTCGATATAAAGCGTGCCGCTATGCGCTTCCTCGAGCGCGCCGACGCGCTGGGTGCCGCCGGCGCCGTCCTCCACGCCGAACAACTCCTCCTCCATGCGCTCCGGCGCCATGGTGGCGGCGCTCAGGATCACGAAGGGGCCGTGATTGCGCTGCGACTGATCATGCAGCATGCGGGCGCTCAATTCCTTGCCCGAGCCCATCGGCCCGGTGATCATCACGCGGCTGTTGGAGGGCGCGATCTTTTTGACCGTCTGACGCAATTGCCGGATCGCCATGGATGATCCCAACACGTCGACGTCGGAGCCGGCGCGGCCCCGCAGCGCCTCGTTCTCGCGCCGGAGCCGCGTCGCCTCCAGCGCGCGGCCGACCACCAGCAGCAGCCGGTCGGCGTTGAACGGCTTCTCGATATAATCATAGGCGCCGCGCTTGATCGCCGAGACCGCCGTCTCGATATTGCCGTGGCCCGAAATGATGACCACCGGGAGTTCCGGATGGCGCTCGCGGATGACGGTCAGCAGGTCGAGGCCGTCGAGCTTGGAATCCTGCAGCCAGATGTCGAGCACGATCAGCGAGGGGCGGCGGTCGGCAAGTGCGGCCAGCGCCGCGTCGCTGTTGCGCGCCAGTCGCGTCTCGAAGCCTTCGTCCTGAAGAATCCCCGAAATGAGTTCCCGGATGTCCGCTTCGTCGTCGACGATAAGAATATCGGCTGCCATTCTAATTCACCTCACTCAGCCGGCACGGCAAGCTCTTCGGCGAGCACCGGCATGAAACACAACATGACGCGGGCACCGCGCCCGCCATCGAAATCCTCGGGCGCATCGTCGAGCAGCACCCTGCCCTGATGTTCCTCCATGATGCGCTTGACGATGGCGAGGCCCAGTCCGGTGCCCTTGACCCGGGTGGTCATATAAGGCTCCGTCAAGCGATGCCGGTTTTCCTTCGGCAAGCCAATGCCATTATCGGTCACCGCGATAAAAGGTGCGTGATGGGCATCGACGCCTGTTTCGACCACGATCCTGCCCTTGATCGCCGGATCATCCTGCAGGCGCGCCTCGATGGCTTCGCGTGCATTCTTGACCAGATTGGTGACCGCCTGGGTGACGAGGCGGCGGTCGAAGGCGAAATTGATGCGCTCGTCGGGTGTGCGCACATCGATCTCGAGCTCACCGGCCGAGACGCGCTGCAATATCGTCGCCTCGCGTACCACCGACACCAGGTCCTGCATTTCGAGGCTGGCGCTCGGCATGCGGGCGAAAGCCGAGAATTCGTCCACCATGCGGCCGATGTCGCCGACCTGGCGGATGATCGTGTCGGTGCATTGCTCGAAGACCTGCTTGTCGGTCTGGATCTCGCGGCCATATTTGCGCTTCAAGCGCTCGGCCGAGAGCTGGATCGGCGTCAGCGGGTTCTTGATCTCATGCGCGATGCGCCGCGCGATGTCCGCCCAGGCGGAATTGCGCTGCGCCGACACCAGTTGCGAAATATCGTCGAAAGTGACGACATAGCCGTGATCGTCGCTGTCGGAGGTCTCGGTGGTGACGCGCACCACGAAATTGCGCTCCTGAGTGCCGACCCGCATATTCACCTGGCCTTCGGCCCAACCCGAAACGCGCGCCGCCGCCTGTTCGAAGACCGCCGAGAAGGACGGCAGGATATCGGCCAGCGGGCGGCCCAGGAGATCCTCCGCCGACATGCCGAGCAGCGTGAAGGCCGACGGATTGACCAGCGAGATGGTGCCGTCCGGCTCGACGCCGATGACGCCCGCGGTGACGCCCGACAGCATCGCTTCGGTGAAGCGGCGGCGTTCGTCGAGCTGGTGATTGGCGGTCATCAGCTCGTTGCGCTGTTCCTTCAGCTGATAGGTCATCCGGTTGAAGGCGCGCGCCAGGGTCTGCAGGTCGCCCGGCCCCTGCATTTCGGTCACCTTGGCATCGAGATCGCCCGCCGACACGCGCCTGGCGGCGCTCAGGAGGCTCACCACCGGAGCCACGATACGGTCGGCGAACCACAGGCCCAGCCAGATGGCGGCCAGGAGAAAGATCAGCGAGACGCCGGCATACATCAAAGCGAAAGTGATCTGCACGCCCGAGCGCTGCTCGAGCAGCTGGTCGTATTCGGCCTTGGCGGCGCGCGTCTCGTCGAGCTGATCGATCACCGACGGATTGATGGCGCGATAGACATAGAGATATTCTGACGGGTAGTTCGTCAACTTGATCAGCGCACGGATGATATTGCCGCCCTCGCCCGGCGGCATGACGACGAGCTCGCCCTTGTCGGCGCGCTCGATCGCTTCCTGGGGCGGCGCCCGGAAGGCGATCTTGTTGTTGAGGGTGATATTGGCGTCGATGCGCTTCTGGCTTGTATCGAAGACGAAGGCGCCGACCAGGCCGCGCAAGGCGGCGTGACGAGCGACGCGGCGTACGAAATCAGGCCGGTCGTTGTCGAACAGGAGCTTCTGGTTGTTGAGGTCGGCGGCAATAGAAGCGATATCTCCACGGGCCGTCTCGCCATGATCGCGCATATAGGCTTCGGCGACCGTCACGGCGGAATCGACGATCGAGCGGGTGCGCTCGGAGAACCAGGCATCGAGACCGCGATTGAGGGTCACCGCGGCGAAGGCGGCGACGATCAGGGCCGGCAGCGCTGCAATGATGCTGAACAGCGAGACGAGGCGGATATGGAGGCCGGCGCCCGCGGTCGCCCGCCTCTTGGCGGCGATCAGCGACCAGATCTGCCAAAGGATCATGCCGATCATGATCAGCACCAGGGCGGCATTGCCGGCGAGCAGCCAGGTGATGATGTCGGGGGTCGGCTTGATCGGCGACAGGCCGGTCAGGATCGTATAGGTGGCGAGCCCGGAGAGGATCGCCAAGCATACCACCAGCACCCCCGCCATGGTCGGCAGGCGAGACAGGGTCGACTGATGTTGTTCGTTCGGGACGTCCGTCAGTGCCATGATCCCCGGGCGCATATTGGCAGTGTGGCAAGGAATCAACAACTATCGTGGCCAATTTGCGACACTTAAAAAATATCGTTATATTTCAATTAGTTAAAAAGTCGCAATAGCGCCTTGTGTCGCTCAAGATCGACATTTTCGGGAGCTGAGACCTCTGCTCCTTCCCTGTGCGAAGCGCGGGGAAGGTGGCGCGAAAGGGCTGGATGGGGTAGCGCAATCGATGGAATTTCCGAAAGCCACATGAGCACGTTTCGGCACGGAGACCTTCAGATTTAGAGACCCGCCGCCCATGCGGAACCACCCCATCCGGCGCTGCGCGCCACCTTCCCCGCTTCGCGGAGGAAGGAGGAGATGTGCGAACGCGGGCGGCTCATCCGGCCATCGACCAGCCACACGCTTCCCACCGTCAACCGGGAGGCCGAGGTTCGGCCCGGAACTACAGCCCCCGCACGACCTGGATGCCGTAGGCGCGGATCTTGGTCCTGAGCGTATTGCGGTTGACGCCCAGAAGCTCAGCCGCCTTGATCTGGTTGCCCTTGGTGGCGGCGAGTGCCGCCCGGATCACCGGCGGTTCGACATTGGCGAGCACGCGGTGATAGAGGCCGGGCGGCGGCAGGCCGTCGCCGAAGCTCGCAAATTGCCGGGCCAGGTGGTTTTCGAGATAGCCGCTGAGGCCTCCGGTATCGTCGCCCGGCTCCGAGCTGGCCGAGGACGAGGCAGTGGAGACGAGCTCGCGGTCGATGGTCTCGGGCGAGACGGTTTCTTCCGGATGAAGTGCGGCGATACGGCGGATCAGGTTCTCCAGCTCGCGCACATTGCCCGGCCAGCGATGCGCCTGCAGACGTTCGACCGAGGGTGCCGGAATGATCTTGCGCGGCAGGCCTTCGCGCTCGGCCTGGGCCAGGAAGTGGCGCACCAGATCGGGAATGTCGTCGCTGCGCTCACGCAAGGGCGGCAGGCGGATCGGCACCACATTGAGCCGGAAGAACAGATCCTCGCGGAACTGGCCCTGGTCGATCATGCGGCGCAGGTTGCGATGGGTGGCGGCGATGATGCGGACATTGGTCTTGATCGGCTGGGTGCCGCCGACCGTCGTATATTCGCCCTGCTGCAGCACGCGCAGCAGCCGCGTCTGCGCCTCGAAGGGCATGTCGCCGATCTCGTCGAGGAACAGCGTGCCGCTCTCGGCCTGCTCGAAGCGGCCGGCCATGCGGCTGGTGGCGCCGGTGAAGGCGCCCTTCTCATGGCCGAACAGCTCCGACTCGATCAATTCGCGCGGGATCGCCGCCATGTTGATGGCCACGAAAGGCCCGCGCCGGCGCTTGCCGTAATCATGCACGGCGCGCGCCACCAGCTCCTTGCCGGTGCCCGACTCGCCTTCGATCATCACGGTGAGATCGGTCTGGGTGAGCCTGGCGATGACGCGGTAGATCTCCTGCATGATCGGCGAGCGGCCGATGATCGGCAGGTTCTCGGCCGGCGCATTGGGCGGGGTGACCGGGCGCACCTCATGCTGGGCGGCCCGCCCCACCATCGAGACGAGCGCCGAAAGGTCGAATGGCTTCGGCAGATAGTCATAGGCGCCGCGCTCGGCGGCGGCGATCGCCGTCATGATGGTGTTCTTGGCGCTCATTACGATCACCGGGAGCGACGGCCGCATCTTCTTGATGCGCGGCAGCACGTCGAAGGCGTTTTCGTCGGGCAGCACCACGTCGGTGACGATGACGTCGCCCGCCCCTTCCGTCACCCAGCGCCACAGCCCGGCGGCGGTGCCGGTCGAGCGCACGGCGTAGCCGGCGCGCGACAGAGCCTGCGACACCACGGTGCGGATGGCGCTGTCGTCATCGGCGATCAATACGGTCTTGGCCTTCATGCCTTCGTTTCTTCCAATTGAGCTTGCGGGGTCTGCCGGAGCATCGGCAGGAGAACGCGGAATGTGGTGCCGCCGTCATGCGGCTCGCATTCGATGATGCCGCCATGGTCGCGCACGATCTTCGCCACCAGCGCCAGCCCAAGGCCGCGGCCATTGGGCTTGGTGGTGATGAAGGGATCGAAGAGATGCGGCCTGATATCGGTCGGGACGCCGGGACCGGTATCCTTCACGCAGACCTCGAGCGGCAAGGTCACCCGCTCGCCCGAGGCCGCGATCGACAACCGCACGCCCGGCCGGAAGGCGGTCGTCAGCTGGATTTCGCCGCCGCTGCCGCTCGCCTCGATCGCCTCGACGGCGTTTTTCACCAGATTGATGAAGACCTGGATGAGCTGGTTGCGGCTGCCCATCACCGGCGGCAAGGACGGGTCATATTCCTCGCGGATCGGAATCGATTGAGTCATGCCGGCCGTGGCGAGTGTCTTCACACGCTCCAGCACGGCATGGATATTGACCGGCTCGCGCTCGGGCGGGCGTTCGTCCGAGAACACTTCCATGCGGTCGACGAGATCGCGGATGCGGTCGGTCTCCTCGCAGATGAGGCGTGCCAGCGCCCGGTCATCGCTCGAGAGCGTCGGCTCGAGCAGTTGTGCCGCGCCGCGAATGCCGGACAGTGGATTTTTGATCTCATGGGCGAGCATCGCCGCCATGCCCGACACCGACCGGGCGGCGTTGCGATGGGTGAGCTGGCGATCGATCTTATGCGCCATCGAACGCTCGAGCAGCATCACCAGGACGAAACGCGGCTGCTCATGCATGAGGGCCGCCTGCAGGTCGACATTGCGCTCGCCGCCATAACGCGGCGTGCCGGCGCTGATCGCATATTCGTTGACGACGCCGCCCGACTGGCGCGCATCGGCGATGGCGTTGAGCGCCGGGCTCGCCAGCGGCATCAGATCGGTGAATCTCGTCTTGAGCAGGGTCGCCTTGCCGGCCTGGAAGAAATCCTCGGCGGCGGAATTGGCGAGGTGGATATGATCGGCGTCGTCGAGGAGCAGCAAGGGATTGGGCAAGGCGTCGATCACCAACCCCAGATCGGGCGCCACATGAGTTTCGCCGGGCTTGCTGTAATTCACGCCGCCCTCCTCTCGGTCCCGGCGAGGCGCGCGTAGAGCTCACGCAGGGCCATAGCGACTTTTCCATTGTCGGTCTCGGCCGTCAGGCGGCGGCGCCAGGCCGCGGCCTCCTCGGCCGTCAGCAGGCCCTGCTCGCTCTTCCGCTCGATGATCCAGCCGAGATGCTTGCGCGCGATGCGGTTGCCATGCTCATGGCCGTAAAGCGACAGGATCGCCTGATGATGGCGCGCCATGAGCTCGGCCTCGGATGTGAGATCAGGTTCGGGAATGCCGGTCGCGGGATCGAGCTGATGCGCCAGCACGCCCGGCCACCAGGGCCTTCCATAACTGCCGCGCCCGACCATCACTCCATCGGCACCGGATTTTTCCAGGATGGTGCGGACATCGGCGATCGTCGCCACATCGCCATTGGCGACGAGCGGAATGGATTTGAGGCTCTTCTTCACCTCCGAGATCGCCGTCCAGTTCGCCTTGCCCTTGTAGAACTGGCAGCGGGTGCGCCCATGCACGGTGACCATCTTGACCCCGGCCGCCTCGGCGCGCCGCGCCAGCTCCGGCGCGTTCATCATGCGCTCGTCCCAGCCGAGCCGCATCTTGAGCGTCACCGGCACCCGCGAGGCCAGAACCGTCGCCTCGATCAAGGTCAGCGCATGGTCGAGATCGCGCATCAGCGCCGAGCCCGAATAGCCGCCCGTCACCTGGCGCGCCGGGCAGCCCATATTGATATCGATGATGTCGGCGCCGAGATCCTGGGCGATGCGCGCGCCCTCTCCCATCCAGTAGGGCTCGCATCCGGCGAGCTGGACGGCGTAAAGCGCACCGCTCGACGGGCGATCGGTCCGCCTCACCATGTCGGCGCGCGCTTCCGCCAATTCGCGGCTGGCCACCATCTCGGTCACCACCAAACCTGCCTGCCCCAGATCGGCGATCTCGCGGAACGGCCGGTCGCTGACTCCCGACATGGGCGCCAGGAGGACACGGTTACGCAATTTAATGCTGCCAACAGATATGCTCATATTTTAGGCATGATCTTTCAGTGTATGATTTTTATGCAGTCTAGAGGAGCCAGTTTCCCCGTCAAGACAGCTTGCTCAGACCAATTGCCGCTGATAGACGCGTCTTCATGAAGATTGGTGCAGTGGTCGTAGCGGCCGGATCGGGCAGCCGGGCCGGCGGCGAGAAACCAAAACAATATCAAAAAATTGGCGGCAGGCCGGTGCTCTGGTGGACGCTCAAGGCCTTGCTCGATCATCCGCGCATCGCCACCATCCAGACGGTGATCGGGCCGGGCCAGTCGAACCTGTTCCGGGAGGCGGCCGGCGATCTGGCCGTCGAATCCCCGGTCGTGGGTGGCGCCACCCGCCAGGATTCGTGCCGCCTGGGTCTCGAGGCCTTGGCCGGCCACGGCCTCACCCATGTGCTCATCCATGATGCCGCGCGGCCCTTCCTGTCGCCCGAGCTGATCGACCGGGTGATCACCGGCCTCCTGGTGCATGACAGCGCCATTCCCGGCATCGCCGTCGCCGACACGCTGAAGAAGGCCTCCAACGGCACGATCGAGCGCACCATTGACCGCAGCGGCCTGTGGGCGGTACAGACCCCGCAAGGCTTCGCCTATGCCGCCATCTGCGCCGCGCATGAGAAGGCCTTCAAGGACGGCCAGACACAGCTGACCGATGACGCCGCCGTCGCCGAATTCGCCGGGCTGACCGTCGCGGTGGTTCCGGGCGAGCCCGAGAATCGCAAGATGACGACGCAAGGCGATCTCGCCGATGCCGACCGCGCCTTGAACCGCAGCCTCACCGACATCCGCACCGGCATGGGCGTCGACATCCATCCTTTCGCGCCGGGCGATCATGTCATGCTGTGCGGCGTGCGCATCGCGCATACCCACAGGCTCGCCGGCCATTCCGACGCCGATGCGGCGTTGCATGCGCTGACCGACGCCATTCTCGGCGCCATCGGCGAAGGCGACATCGGCACCTTCTTTCCGCCGAGCGATCCCAAATGGAAGGACGCGCCCTCCGCGATCTTCCTCGCCAAGGCGGTCGATCTGGTGCGCCAGCGCGGCGGCAGGGTCGGCAATGCCGATATCGCCATCCTCGCCGAGGTGCCGCGCATCTCGCCGCATCTCGCCGCCATGAAGGCCGCGCTCTCGGCCATGCTCGGCATCGGCGAGGACCGCATCGCCATCAAGGCCACCACGACCGAACAATTGGGCTTCGTCGGCCGGCGCGAAGGCATCACCGCCTTCGCCAATGTCATCGTGAGGCTGCCCGGATGAGCCTCTTCGCACCCGCTCTCCTCTCACGCGCCGAAAAACTGCTCGCCGCCTTGCGCCGGCGCCAGATCAAGCTCGTCACCGCGGAAAGCTGCACCGGCGGCCTGATTGCCGGCCTCCTCACTGAAATCGCCGGCTCGTCCGATGTCGTCGAGCGCGGCTTTGTCGTTTATTCCAATGAAGCCAAGATGAGCCTGCTCGGCGTGCCTGCCAATGTCATCGCGCTCCACGGCGCCGTCAGCGAGGCCTCAGCCCGCGCCATGGCGGAAGGCGCGCTCCAGAACTCGCTCGCCGATATCGCCGTCTCGGTCACCGGCATCGCCGGCCCCGGCGGCGGCTCGGCCGAAAAACCGGTCGGCCTCGTGCATTTCGGCTGCGCCTCCCGCCATGGTGAGACCACGCATCGCCGTTTCGTCTTCGCGAAAGCGGACCGCAGTGAGGTGCGCCTGCGCTCGGTCGTAGCGGCGCTCGATCTTATCGAGGCGCAGCTCGACAGCGCTGCCACACGGCTGGCGTGACATGAACCATCGGACGACAATCCGTCTCTGGGTTGCCTTCGTCACCTCGATCCTACTCACCGGCTGCTACGCTCTCCGCACTGGTGCCGAACGAAGTTGCTCGCTTGCCCGACCTCTATGCGAGCGATGACGTAATCAATAGCGGAACCTATCGACGTATCGGCGCTTCCTATGAGCTTGGGTTCGGATATGTCGAGGGCGGGATGAACAAATGTCGCTACCAGCCGGAATCCGGTTGGGATTGCCACGGCTATCTTTGAGGCGACCGGACAGTTACGCCGGCTTGAGTTGCGAGTAAAAAACTGGTCGAGCCTCGGTGGCGCGCCGTCCTCTCAGGCAGCCCCCCATGGATCAATTATCGTAGCGCCGGTATCGGAAAAGTCCGAGACGTTACTCGTGACGACGATCAGATCGTGGACGATCGCTGTCGCCGCGATCAGCCCATCGATATCGCCGCGCGGACGTATCGCCGCGATGCGCCCCCATTCGACAGCGATCTCGCCGGTAATTGGCAGGATCCGATCGCCATGGTCATGGCGTATCTTCTGCAGCCATTCGGCAAGATGGCCCGCCGCGCGCGGGCCCGCCTTCTGCTTCAACGCGATGCCGCGCATGATCTCAGCAAGCTTGAGGACGCTGAGATGCACTCTGAGCGGGTCAACGGAACGCAACCATGACACAGCCTGCGGCGTCCCACGCCGGGCTTCTGAAACGAAATTGGTGTCGAGCAGGTACATCAGAACGATGCGTCCCTGCTGGGGAGCTTCGCGCGATCCGTGACGGCTTCGACGAGTTCATCATCCCAGCAAGGGCCGGCGAGCAGATCATCGACCAAGGTCGGCCGATTGGACCGCATCTCATCATAATCGCGTGCCGAAATCACGACGACAGCCGGCTCGCCGCGCAACGTCACGACCTGCGGTCCTTCCTGCTGCGCCTTCTGCACCACCTTTGAGAACTGGTTCTTGGCATCCTGCAACTGCCACGCCACGACCTGCCTCCGTGTTTTTGATCCAGCTAGCCTGTCTAGCTATGAAATTGAACAGAGCGATGATGTCAACTGGACTTGCTCTGCCAAAATGACTATAATGACCATCTTCAGTCGAGGTACGGGTCGCCATGGATACAAAGATACCCCCCAAGGACTCTTGGACTGTGGCGCAAGCCAAAGCGAAGCTCAGTGAAGTGATCGAGAAGGCCAGGCATCAAGGGCCTCAAGCCATCACCAAGAACGGCAAGAATGCTGTGGTCGTCGTCGACGCCCTCCTGTGGGAGCGCACCCAGAAGCAACATCGAGAAGGTAATATCGCCGATTTCCTGCTGAACTCACCTTTGCGCGGATCGGGACTGA
Source organism: Rhizobiales bacterium Y(2018) (assembly GCA_005502925.1). Taxonomy (GTDB): domain Bacteria; phylum Pseudomonadota; class Alphaproteobacteria; order Rhizobiales; family Aestuariivirgaceae; genus Taklimakanibacter. The sequence continues at coordinate 234,394 of SCPD01000001.1, forward strand.
AAGTCACACGCCTCAAAGGTGGATTGCGCGAAATCGACCTGTGAACTTCCTGCTCGACACCCATGTCATCTCTGAAGGTGCCAAACCTCGCCCGAATCGCGGGGTCATGGACTGGTTGGCGACAACAAGTGAGGATCGACTGTTTCTCAGCGTGGTGTCACTGGCGGAACTGCGCCACGGCATTGAGCGCATGGACAAAGGCAAACGTCGCGTCGCGTTGGATCTCTGGCTGACTGCAGATCTCCTACTGCGCTTTGGTGACCGTCTTCTGACTATCGACACGGCAACCGCTGACCTATGGGGGCGAACCATCGCGCGCGCTCAGGCGGCCGGCAGACCAATAGGCGCCATGGACGCGTTTCTTGCCGCGACGGCGGAACAGCATCAACTGGTTCTCGTTACGCGCAATATGTCGGATTTCGAGGTTATCGGTACTCAGCTATTCAATCCTTGGGCTTAGGCGGCTCTCGGCCAGGGAGAAAGCATAGGCGCCTTCCTGAAGGGCATTGATCCCTTGCACAGTTCGAGATCATCATGATCGGGACGAAACTGTGCGCGGAGCGGTGCGAATGGCATTCGCGATCAAGGCGGGAATCTTTGACCTGAGGGCAAAGGCCTACGATTTTCCACGGCAGAAGACGATGTATGGCGGCAAGCAGATCGCCGAAGGCGACACCGTGTTCCTGTTCGCGAGCGAGACTGAAGGCGGCAATGGCTTGTTGGCGCGGGGAGTCGTCACCTCCGCCGAAGCCGCCCGCCGGAAAGCCGGCATCGAACGACAGACGCCGCGGGTGAGCATCACGGTCAAGTGTACCGCGCTCGCCAAACGGCCTTTGGGCCGGCGCGAACTCAAATCTTTCAGTGAGTGGAAGGACGGGCGGCCCGAGACCGAGCTCAATTTCAAATTCTATCGCCAGGCCACCAACAAGATCGTCGGCATCTCGGACGAAACCGCGGCGTTTCTGCAAGGCTACTTCTAGTTGAGGAATTCCGCTGTTATGGCCGTTTTTCGGAAATTCCCTGCTGATCCCTGCAGTTCCTCTGTTATTCCGCTGTAAATTCCGCTGCAGAAATTCCGCTGCTCCCCTGCTTTGGGGTCAGGCGGCACCATGCAGTTCACGGGCACGCGCCTCGAAGGCGTTGTTGATCTTGCGCACCATGTAATCGAACATGCCCGACATGAAGAATTGCAGTGAGCGGCTTTTGGCCTTGTAGTCGACCTGGAACTCCACCGTCGAGCCACCCGACTTGCGGTCGCTGAAGCGCCATTCGGCGACGACATGCTCGAAGAGCCCGCCCTCCGAACGCGACGAGACCTTGAGAGCACCGCGGTCGGCGACGACGTCGCTGAGAAAGGTCTCGTCGATATGAAGCTTCTTGTAGCGCACCCGCAATTCGCCCTTGAAGCGCTCGACGCTATCCGAGACCTTGGTCCGGTCGTAGGTGCGCGAGCTCTCCACCAGCGGCAGGAAGTCCTTGTAGCTGTCGACGTCGGCGGCGACGGCGAACAGTTCCGCGGCCTTGTAGGGCATCTCGCGGGTGACGTTGAATTTGGGCATCTCTAGGCGGGCTTGTGCTTCGCTGCCCGCGCCGCCCTGAGTCTCGCGAAATCATCGCCGGCGTGATGCGAGGAACGCGTCAGCGGGGACGACGACACCATCAGGAAGCCTTTCGAATAGGCGATGGTCTCGTAGGACTTGAACTCGTCCGGCGTCACGAAGCGGTCGATCGCGGCATGCTTGCGCGAGGGCTGCAGATACTGGCCGATGGTGATGAAGTCGATATCGGCCGAACGCATGTCGTCCATGACCTGCAGCACCTGCTCGCGCGTCTCGCCCAGGCCCACCATGATACCCGACTTGGTGAACATCCGCGGGTCGAGCTCCTTCACGCGCTGCAGCAGCCGCAGCGAATGGAAGTAGCGGGCACCTGGACGGATGCGCAGATAAAGCGCCGGCACCGTCTCGAGATTGTGGTTGAACACGTCGGGGCGCGCCTCGACGACCTTTTCGAGGGCGCCGCTCTTGCGCAGGAAGTCGGGCGTGAGGACCTCGATCGTCGTATTGGGCGATTGCGCCCGCACCGAACGGATCACTTGCGCAAAATGCTCGGCCCCGCCGTCGGCGAGGTCGTCGCGATCGACCGAGGTGATGACCGCGTGCGAGAGCTCCATGCGGGCAATCGCATCGGCCACCTTGGCCGGCTCTTCGCCGTCGAGCGCGTCCGGCAGGCCGGTCTTCACATTGCAGAAGGCGCAGGCCCTCGTGCAGGTGTCGCCCATGATCATGAAGGTGGCGTGCTTCTTCGACCAGCACTCACCGATATTGGGGCAGCCCGCCTCCTCACACACGGTGACGAGGCGGTTTTCCCTGACGATCGCCTTGGTCTCATTGTAGACCGGCGAGCCCGGGGCCCTCACCCTGATCCAGTCCGGCTTGCGCAGGATGGGGGTGTCGGGCCGATGCGCCTTCTCAGGGTGGCGCGGCCGGGCTTTCAGCGTATCGAGAACAGTAACCAATTTTCGTCAGGCGCTCCGTCCACGGAACATCTTCACCACCACGAGCAGGATCACGGCGCCGATGACGGCGACCAGGAGATTGCCCCAGAACCAGCCGCTGAAGATCTCGCCCAGTCTCAGGCCCAGCGCATTGGCGAGAAAGCCGCCGATATAGGCGCCGATGATGCCGACCACGATGTTCATGATCAGGCCCATGTCGCTCTTGGTGAGCTTCTCGGCGATCCAGCCGGCAATGCCGCCGATCAGCAGCGTGCCGATCCAGCCCACGCCGCCACCCAGATCCAAGAGAGTATTCGGTTCCATAGTCGATTGCCTCCTGTTGTGAATTCTCAGCCGGCGATGAAGCGTGCCAGCAAAACGACAATAATGGCGCCGATAGTGGCCGTCACGATATCGCGCGCGATCTCATTGCCAATGCCCAGATTGATGCCGGCCTTGCTCAAGATGAAGCTGCCGACGAATGAGCCGATGACACCGCTGATGAGGTAGCGGATGAGCCCCGAGCCGCCGACAATGAAACTGGCCAACCACCCGGCGACCAGACCGATCACCAAGGCAATGACGATGTTTCGTGTGTCCATGATTAAATCCCCAATACAACCTGGGCTTTCCCATCATATGGCCCAGGGCCAGTCTAGCATCAAGACCATTTGCGGCAAGCCGCGCCCTAGTCTATGGACCCCACCAACATGACAATTGCCGCACGACATATCCCCAAAGTGGGCCTGGTCAGCCTCGGCTGCCCCAAGGCCCTGGTCGATTCCGAGCGTATCCTGACCCAGCTTAGGGCCGAGGGCTACGTCATTTCGCCGGGCTACGACGCCGCCGACGTGGTGATCGTTAATACCTGTGGATTCCTCGATTCCGCCAAGGCCGAATCGCTGGCGGCCATCGGCGAGGCGGTGAGCGAGAACGGCCGCGTCATCGTCACCGGCTGCATGGGGGTCGAGGCTGACCGGATCCGCGCCGCCCATCCGGCCGTCCTGGCGGTTACCGGGCCGCATCAGTATGAGGCGGTCGTGTCCGCCGTGCATGACGCTGTGCCCCCGGCGCATGACGCCAAATTCGACCTCATCCCGCCCCAGGGCCTGAGGCTCACGCCACGTCACTATGCCTATGTGAAAATCTCGGAAGGTTGCAACAACCGGTGCTCCTTCTGCATCATCCCGTCGCTGCGCGGCGACCTCGCCAGCCGCCCGGCCGCCTCGGTCCTCTATGAGACCGAGCGCCTGGTCAAAGCCGGGGTCAAGGAGCTCTTGGTCATCTCGCAGGACACCAGCGCCTATGGCCTCGACCTCAAATACGCGACAAGCAAATATCGCGGCCGCGAGGTGCGGGCGAAATTCGCCGACCTCGTCAAGGAGTTCGGCCAGTTCGACGCCTGGGTCAGGCTCCATTACGTCTATCCCTATCCGCATGTCGACGAGATCATCCCACTGATGGCGGAAGGCAAGATCCTTCCCTATCTCGACATCCCCTTCCAGCACGCCGCCCCCAAGGTGCTGAAGGCGATGCGCCGCCCGGCCAATCAGGAGAAGGTGCTTGACCGCCTCGAGTCCTGGCGCAAGATCGCGCCGGACCTCGCCATCCGCTCGAGCTTCATCGTCGGCTTCCCGGGCGAGACGGAAGAGGACTTCAGCTACCTGCTCGAATGGATGAAGGAAGCCCGCCTCGAGCGCGTCGGCTGCTTCAAATACGAATCGGTCGCCGGCGCCAAGGCCAATGACCTCGCCGCTCCGGTGCCGGAGGAAGTGAAGGAAGAACGCTGGCACCGCCTCATGCAGGCGCAGCAGGAAATCAGCGCCGACATCTTCGCCAAGAAAGTCGGCCGCGAGATCGACGTCCTCATCGACGAGATCGACGAGGAAAACGAGGAAGCAGTCGGGCGTTCGCCCTGGGACGCGCCGGAGATCGACGGCAATGTGTTCCTGCCCGGCGAAACGGGCCTCAAGCCCGGCGACATGGTCCGCACGCGGATCGTCGAGGCCGAGGAATATGACCTGATCGGCGAGAAGATCGACTAAGAATGCGCGGCGCGCTCCGCTTCGGCGTCCGCCTTCTCGCCGCGCTTCTTCTCCTCATCGTCCTTTATCTCATCGCCGCGCTCGGTTCCGCGCTGTTGCCAGTATCCGGCCGGCCGCAGCAGGCCGACGGCGAGCCCGTCGTTTATGTCTGCACGTCGCTCGCCCATGCCGACATCGTGCTGCCGAGCCGCGATCCGCTGATCGACTGGAGCGCCCTCTTCCCGACCGTCGCCCGTCCCGACCTTCCGGCCGAGGCCTATCTCGCTTTCGGCTGGGGCGATCTGCGCTTCTTCCGCGAGACGCCGAGTTGGGCCGATGTCCGGCCCGCCATCGCATTCAGTGCGCTCGCCGGGCTCAATGACACGGCGCTCCGCGTAATCGCCGTCAATCCGCCGACCAACGATCCCGAATGCGTGAAGCTCAACGTCGACCGCGCCGGCCGGCAGGCCTTGATCGACCATGTCCGCGCCACTCTCGCCGACAAGACACCGGCGGCGCAGGACCGTCTCGAAGCGTATTACATCGCCAAAGGTCGCTACAGCCCGCTCCGGACCTGCAATCAGTGGGTGGCGGAAGCCCTCGCCGCGGCCGGCCTGCCCTATGCCCGCTTCGCGCCGTTCAGCTTCAGCATCAATTGGCCGTTAGAGCGACACCGTTAGGTCCAACGTACCTATCGGTGGTGAAGGTATTTCGCCTTCAACATTCAACGCAACGTGGCTTCTGTTGCAAAAATGATCTATACGATAAAAGAACAATACTCATGGAAGGCAAATGAGCGAAAATTCACGACTCAGTGAAAAGAGTCTGCCGCCTGTTGAGCGCATCACCGAAGGGTATGTTTCCAAAGGTGGCCAAAACACCCACCCGACTAGGATCACTGTTAGACCCCCGGCCCCCGGTCCCTATGCCGTCGCGGCTAAGCCCACAGCAGTCGAGCCGTCAAAGGACTCGAAATAGGCTCCGCTTGGCTTCAGCATCAGCTGGTCGTTAGAGACGCTTCGATCGCCTCCCGGAAGATCCTGACGCCTTCCGCGATCTCGCTTTCGGAAATGGTGAGCGGCGGGGCGATACGGAAGACGCTGCCCATGGTGGGCATCTTGACGATATTGGTGCTCAAGCCACGGCGCATCGCTTCCTCGCCGATCCGGCTGCCAAGCTCGAAGGCCGGCTTCTTGGCCTTCCGCTCGCTGACGATTTCGAGCCCCATCAGCAGGCCGCGGCCGCGCACATCGCCGATGCAGTCGTAACGCTGCTGAAGCGCCAGAAACTCCTGGCGCAACAGCTCGCCGGAGCGGCGCGCTTTGTCGACGAGCTTCTCCTCCTCGACGACATCGAGCACCGCCAGTCCGACGGCGGCCGTCAGCGGATCGGACACATGCGTCGTATAGAAGAGATAGCCAAGCTCATGCGCCTTTTCCTCGATCGCCGCCGTGGTCATCATCGCCGCCAGCGGCAGGCCGGCGCCCAGCGTCTTGGACAAGGTCAGGATGTCGGGCGTCACGCCATCGCGCTGGAAGGCGAACATGGTGCCGGTGCGGCCGACGCCGGTCTGTGCCTCATCGAGAATGAGCAGCATGTCGCGCTCCTCGCATTTGCGTTTGAGGGCAGCGAGATAGCCGGGCGGCAAATCGAGCACGCCGCCGACCGACAGGATCGGCTCGGCGATGAAGGCGGCGAGATTGCCGGTCGACTGGGCGTCGATGAGGGTGAATGCATCGTCGAGCTCCGTTTGCCAGTCGAGCGAGCCGTCGGCATAGGCGAAGCGCGGGCGATAGGCATTGGGCGGCGGAATGGCCATGGATCCGACCGCGGCTGGACCGTAGCCTCTGCGGCCGGCGCTGAAGGTCGCCGACACGGCGGCGCCGGTCATGCCATGCCAGCTCTTCGAGAAGGCAACGACCTCGTGCTTGCCGGTGACGAGCTTGGCGAGCCGGATCGCCGCCTCGTTCACTTCGGCACCCGTCGACAGCAGAATGACCTTGTCGAGGCCGGGCGCCAGCTTCGCCAGCCGTTCCGCCAGATTGACGACCGAGCGGGACAGCATGCCGCTGAACAGATGATCGAGTTCGGCGATCTGCGCCTGGACGGTCGCGACGATCTTCGGATGCGAATGGCCGAGGATGGAGCTCATCTGGCCGGAGGTGAAGTCGAGGATGGCGCGCCCGTCGGCGTCGTAGACGTAGCTTCCCTTGGCGCGTTCGATGATCAGCGGCTCGAAACTGCCGCCATAACGCAGGAGATGCTTGCGCGCCGAGGTCCAGAAGGCCGGATCATCGTTCTTAGACATCAAAGGCTCCTTGTCATGGGGACCAGCAGATAGCCGGCGGCCGCCGCGGCGAAGCCCAGCGCCGCGCCGAGGGCGGTGAGCGTTCCGATCCGCGCGCCGCCGACATAAGCGGCATAACCCGTCTTGGCGAGCGTGTTTACGCCGACGGCTGTGAGGATCGCCAGTGCAGGACCCGCCGTCGCATCGGACTGCGCGGTCTTGGCCATCGACAACGTGATCGCATCGACATCGGCGAGGCCCGAAATGGCGGCAAGGCCGATGAGCCCCGCCTCACCGAAGAAATGCCGCGCCGCCACGGCGAGCAGCATGATGACGGTCAGGACCAGGCCGAAGCGCAGCACTTCCATCAGGTCGAAGGGGTTCTTGAGCTTGAGGTCCGCCTTGCCATCCTTCTTGCCTTCCGGCGATGAGCGGATGAGCAGGAATGCGAAGACCGCCATCACCGCCGCGGCGGCGATCAGAGCCGGCGCCAGCGACCAGACCAGCACCCGGTTGAGAACGGCCACGACGACGAGGACGCGCAACACCATCACCGCGCCGGAGAGAACAACGCTGCCGCCCAAGAGACGGACGCGATGCGGATTGTCGCGTGCGAGCCTGGCCAGTGTCAGCGTCACGGCGGTCGAGGCGACGAGGCCGCCGGCGCCCGCCGCCATCACCGTACCGCGCTCAGGCCCGGCGATGCGGATCGCCGCATAGCCGGCGAAGGACACCGCGGCGATCAGGATGGTCATGAGCCAGAGCTCATAAGGGTTGAGCGCGCCATAGGGATCGATCGCCTCATGCGGCAGAAGCGGCAGCGCGATGAAGGTCATCGCCGCGAGCAGCAGGCCGGCTCGGAGCTCCGGCCAGGTGATGCGGGCGAGCCAGCCATGAAGCTGCGCCTTGGTGGCGAGCAGCACAGCGGTCGCCACACCGGCGCCCGCCGCGACCTGGGCCTCGCCCAGCACGGCATAGGCGCCCAGCATGAAGGCCAGCATCGCGGCGATGAGGCTGGTGGCGCTGAAATCCTTCTCGGCGACACCCTCGCGCCAGAAGAAGGCGGCGAGGGCTGAACTCACGGTGACGAAGCCCGCCGCCAGAAGGAGAAAGTCATCGCCCCTAGTCAAGGCGCCGAAGAGGCCGCCCAGGAGGGCGATGAGCGCGAAAGTTCTGAGACCCGCGGTGCGCTGGCCCTCCTCCTCGTCACGGTCCTTCCAGCCGCGTTCAAGGCCGATCAGGAGACCGATGGCGAGGGCAAGGCCCAGCTTCAGCAGCAGGTCATCGCCGCTCATATCTTACAAGGGGATGTTGTCATGCTTCTTCCAAGGGTTCTGCAGCTCCTTGTGGCGCAGCATGTTGAGCGCGCGGGCGACGCGCTTCCTGGTCGAATGCGGCATGATCACCTCGTCGAGGAAGCCGCGTTCGGCCGAGACGAAGGGATTGGCGAAACGCGTCTCATATTCCTTGACCCGCGCCTTGATCTTCTCCGGCTCGCCGAGCTCCTGACGGTAGATGATCTCGGCCGCGCCCTTCGAGCCCATGACGGCAATCTCGGCGGTCGGCCAGGCGTAGTTCACGTCGCCGCGGATGTGCTTCGAGGCCATGACGACATAGGCGCCGCCATAGGCCTTGCGGGTGATGATGGTGATCTTCGGCACCGTCGCCTCGGCATAGGCGAAAAGCAGCTTGGCGCCGTGCTTGATGAGGCCGCCATATTCCTGGGCGGTGCCCGGCAGGAAGCCCGGCACGTCGACGAAGGTGACGATCGGTATATTGAAGCAGTCGCAGAAGCGCACGAAACGCGCCGCCTTGCGTCCCGCATCGGAATCGAGCGTGCCGGCCAGGACGAGCGGCTGGTTGGCGACGATGCCGACGGTGCGGCCCTCCATGCGCGCGAAGCCGGTGATGATGTTGCGCGCGAAGGACTCCTGGATCTCGAAGAAATCGCCTTCATCGACGACCTTGAGGATCAGCTCCTTCATGTCATAGGGCTGGTTCGGGTTGCGCGGGATGAGCGTGTCGAGCGACATGTCGATGCGCTCGCCGTCATCGAAGCTCGGCAGCTCCGGGAGCGGCGCCGTGTTCGAGGACGGCAGGAAATCGATGAAGCGGCGCATCTGGAGCAGCGCCTCGACATCATTGTCGAAGGCCTTGTCGGCGATCGAGGAGCGCGTGGTGTGGACCGAGGCGCCACCCAGTTCTTCGGCCGTGACCGTCTCGTTGGTGACCGTCTTCACCACATCGGGGCCGGTCACGAACATGTAGCTCGTGTCGCGCACCATGAAGATGAAGTCGGTCATCGCCGGTGAATAGACGTCGCCGCCGGCGCAGGGCCCCATGATCACCGAGATCTGCGGGATGACGCCGGAAGACAGCACATTGCGCTGGAACACCTCGCCATAGCCGCCAAGCGCCGCGACGCCCTCCTGGATGCGGGCGCCGCCGGCATCGAAGAGCCCGATGATCGGGGCGCGGTTCTGCACCGCCATGTCCTGGATCTTGGTGATCTTGCGGGCATGGGCTTCCGAGAGCGAGCCGCCGAAAACGGTAAAATCCTTGGCGAAGACATAGACGACACGGCCATTGACGGTGCCCCAGCCGGTGACGACGCCGTCGCCCGGGATCTTCGACTTCTCCATGCCAAAATCGGTGCAACGGTGCTCGACGAACATGTCGAATTCCTCGAAGGAGCCGGGATCGAGAAGCAGATCGATACGCTCGCGGGCAGTCAGCTTGCCGCGGCCATGCTGCGCCTCGATACGCTTCGTGCCGCCACCCAGCCTGGCATTCGAGCGGCGCTCTTCCAGCTTCTCCAGAATATGCTGCATCAGGTCCCCTACCCTCTATGATTTCTTTGGTTTGTTCAGTGTGAAAGCTCGCAGAAGCGCAGGCAAGTGTCGAACTCGCGCTTGCGGTAGTCCCGGCGATGACGCGCTTCCTCGTCCCAGCCCCATTGTTCGATCTGCCAGTCCTCATCGACATGAGCGGCAAGCCAGGCCTCGGCAGGCAGAATCCCCTTCTCGCAGGCCATGACCGAGATCAGGGCCGACCCGGTGAGCGTCGTCAGATTGTGGAGCGCGGTGAGCGCCCAGGGACTCTTCGTCGCGAGGAAGTCACGCAAGGCCACCAGCGAGGCCTCGGGCTGTGCGATATGGAGGATGCCCTCGGTCGCCTGGAATTCGCCCTGGAAAGTTGCCCGCGCCCAGTCGAGCACCGGCTGCCAGAGGCGCGCCTGGCGCTCCACCAGATCCGGCGGAGTGGCGGCGCGGTAGCAGACGAGATCGGAGCCGCCGAAATCGACGATCTCGCCGATGATACGGTCTTTGTCACTCGCCACCCGGTCGAGCGCGGTATTGGCGAGCTTGGTGAAGGGCATCGTGTGCGGTTGGATCTTTTCGGCTTGCGCTTCCCATTCGGCGGCGAGCGCTTCGGCCAGAGCCTTGGTGGGAAGATCGAGCGGGCGCTTCAGCGGTGTGCGCAAGGTCCGCTCGTCGAGAGCGATGGCGAAGGGCGCCGCCGTGCCGGTGACCGCGACCTGCTTATAGAAGCGCCGGGCCGGGCCTGCCGTCATGCCGCTCTGTCCTGCCAAAATGAGCCAAGAGTTTCTTCCAGCTCATTGAAATCATTGACCATCGCATGCGGCATGGCGTGCTCCAGCACGGCTTTGGGCTGGAAGCCCCAGCTCACCGCTGCGACCTTGACGCCGGCCGCATGGGCCATCTCGATATCGAAGAGCGCGTCGCCGATCATCACCGTGTCCTGAGGCGCCGCCCCCGTCTCCGCCATGGCCTGCAGGATCATGCCGGGATGCGGCTTGGACGGCGCGTCGTCAGAGGTCTGAATAGTGCTGAAGACACCTTCGAGCCCGAACTGGTCGATGATATGACGCACGCCGCGCTGCGACTTGCCGGTGGCGATACCGATCTGCACATCGTCGCGTGCCTTGAGCCGGCGCAGCAAATCGAGGGCGCCGTCGAAGGGCACTTCCGGGAATGATCCGTTGGTACGATAGGTCCAGAAGGCCTGCTTGTAGGATTGGGCCAGGCTCTCATGATGCTCCGCACCATCGTCGGGCCGGAGCACGGCCATGGCCTTCACCAGGGACAATCCGACGACCCCGAGCAACTCGCTGCGGGGCGGCAAAGGCACCCCGGTCACGGTGAAGGCCTTGGTGAACGAGGCCAGGATCATGGCCTGGCTGTCCATCAGCGTGCCGTCGACGTCGAACAAAGCGAGCTTCATTTCTTTCCCTTCTCTTCCGGGCCTTCGTCATAGCGCTGCGGGTCGAAGCCGAACAGAGCCCAGGTCTCCAGCATGTGAGGCGGCAGAGGTGCCGTAACGTCCACAGTGCCGCCGCGCGGATGCGGGAAGACGATGCGGCGGGCATGGAGATGCAGGCGGTTGGGAATGGCCGCCGGCAGGTCCTTGTCGCCCTCATATTTGTCGTCGCCGAGGATCGGATGGCCGATATGGGCCATGTGCGCGCGCAGCTGATGCTGGCGGCCAGTCGAGGGCTTGAGCGACATCCAGGCGATCACCGGCGGCGCCTTGTCGATGATGCTGTAATGGGTGACGGCGCGCTGCGCCTCCTCCTCATCCTCCGCGGCAGCGCGCACCCGGTCGCCATCGGGTCCCGCAGCCTTGATGAGCGCGATGTCGATCTTGCCCTGGGGCGGCTTGGGAACGCCTTTGACGCCTGCCCAATAGATCTTGCGCACGGTACGCGTCGCAAAGAGCTTGCCGAGCGCGGCGGCGACGGCGCGCCGTTTGGCGATGACCAGGACGCCCGAGGTCTCGCGGTCGAGGCGATGGACAAGACGCGGTCGCTCTCCGAGCTCGGCGCCGAGCCCGATCAACAGACCATCGACATGTCGGTGAGTCTTGGTGCCGCCCTGCACCGCGAGGCCGGCCGGCTTGTTGAGGACATAGATGTCCTTGTCCTCATGGATGATCATGCTCTGGAAGAGCTTCTTCTCTTCCTTGGAAAGAGGCTTCGCTTCCGTCTCGGGCGCATCGGCAGGCCGTGACTCGAAAGCGAGCGGCGGTACCCGGACCTCCTGGCCCTCCGCGAGCCGGGCATTGGGCTTCACCCGTTTGCCGGCGACCCGCAGTTGTCCGGTGCGGGCGAGCTTGTTCAGATAGGCGAAGGTCACTTGCGGAAAATGGATGCGGAACCAGCGGTCGAGCCGCATGCCGTCCTCATCCTTCACAACGCGGCGATGAACGACCTCGCTCATGTGAAGGCCTTGGCCAGCGCCAGGCCGGCGAAGATCGCCACGAGCGACAGGACGACCGAGCCCAGCGCATAGGCGCCCGCGAGCAGGTAGGCCTTGCGCTCGACCAGCAGCGCGAAATCGAGCGAAAAGGCCGAGAAGGTCGTGTAGCCGCCGAGTATGCCGGTGGTGAGGAAGGCTCGCATCTCGTTGGAGACGTTCCAGCGCAGCGCCATCAGCGTCACCAGGAGCCCCATCACGAAGGAGCCCGATATGTTGATGAGCATCGTATGCCACGGGAAGCTGTCACCGGCGATCCGGCCGATGAACATGTTCATAAAGTGCCGCAAAGTGGCGCCCATGGCGCCGCCCACCGCGATCCACAGCGTCAGCGCCATGGCTCAATCCAACGGCAGCAGGAAATACGTCTTGCGCACCGTCTCGATCACATTCCAGGTGCCGCGTGTATGGGCCGGGAAATAGACGGCATCGCCGGCCGCGATTTCGAGCACGGTGCCGTCCTCGTGGTGGAATTCACAGCGGCCCTTCACGAAATGGGCGAATTCAGCGTTCTTGACGGCGCGCTTCCATTTGCCGGGCGTGCATTCCCAGACGCCGGCATCGGGGCCTTCGCGCCAGTCCTTGGAGCGGATCATCGCGATGGGCTCACCCTGCGGCTCATTGGCCTTGAACGGCTCTCCCAGCTCCGCCGAAGCGACGCGGTCCGAACCTTTGATGAGAGTGAGCTTGTTCATAGCCAGCCTTTACGTTTGAAGTAGATGTAGGGAAGGATCGCCGACAGCACCATCAGCCCGAGGGCGAAGGGATAACCCAGAATCCATTTGAGCTCCGGCATGACATCGAAATTCATGCCGTAGATGCTGGCGACCAAGGTGGGCGGCAGGAATACGACAGCCGCCACCGAGAATATCTTGATGATGCCGTTCTGCTCGATCGAGATCATGCCCAGCACCGCATCGAGCAGGAAGGCGATCTTGCCTGAGAGGAAGCTCGCGTGATCGGTCAGCGAAATGATGTCGCGCTGCAGGATCTTGATGCGGCCGCGATGGTCCTTCATCTCGCGCGTCTGCTTGTTGGGCTCGATGGCGGCCGTCATGAATGCGGCGAGCCGGCCGATCGACACCAGGCTTTCGCGCATCTTCGAATTGAAGTCGCCTTCCTCGCCGATCTTCTCCAGCAGCTCCTGCAGATTGGGCGCTTTCTTGCGGACGCGGCGGTTGCGCGAATGGCGGTCGGAATCGAAGATCCGCCGCGATGTCTCATCGACGATAGTGCCGACGCGTTCGAGATGGTCGGCCGCCCGGTCGACGACTGCCTCGAGCAGGCTGATCAGAACGCCCCAGCCCGATGTCGAGGTCGTCTGCGGCTTCATCGCGCGGCGGACATAGACCGGGAAGGCCTGCGGGTGGTGATAGCGGATGGTGACGAGCAGGTCGTCCTTGATGATGAAGGTGACGGGAGAAGATTCCGGGCGGTCGTTCTCGCCGCGGCGGATGAGATTGGCGGTCATGAAGAAGGCGCCGTCCTCGGCATAGAGCCGGCTCGACGCCTCGATTTCGGCCAATTCCTCGCGGGTCGGGATGTCGATGCCGAGCCCTTCCTCCACGGCGGCTTCCTCCGTGTGGGTCGGTTCGACCAGATCGATCCAGACTGTGCCCGGCGGAATGACCGGTTTGTCCGACTGAGGAAACTCGGTCAGGCAGCCATTGGCAGTACCATAAGCAACCAGCATAATCGGTCCCCTGCCATTTTCAGGTGCTCCAGTCCAGAACGACCTTGCCGCAGGAGCCCTGCTTCATCAAGGCGAAGCCTTGGGCGAAATCGGTCGCCTTCATGCGATGGGTGATGACCTTGCGGATATCGAGGCCCGATTGCAACATGGCGATCATCTTGTACCAGGTCTCGAACATCTCGCGGCCATAGATGCCCTTGATGGTGAGTGACTTGAAGATGACCGAATTCCAGTCGACCGGCGTCTTGCCCGAGGGAATGCCGAGCATGGCGATCTTACCGCCCACGATCATATGCTCGACCATCTGGTCGAAAGCCTTGGGCGCGCCCGACATTTCGAGCCCGATATCGAAGCCCTCGCGCATGCCGATGCGCTCCTTGACGGCGCGCAAATCCTCGCGCGAGACATTGACGGTCACGACGTCGGCCACTTCCTGGCAGAGATCGAGACGGTAATCATTGATGTCGGTGACCACCACATGGCGGGCGCCGACGTGACGGCAGACCGCCGCCGCCATGATGCCGATGGGGCCCGCGCCGGTGATCAGCACATCCTCGCCCACGAGGTCGAAGGAGAGCGCCGTATGGACGGCATTGCCGAGGGGGTCGAGGATCGAGGCGATCTCGTCATCGACCTCGGGCGGCAGATGGATGGCGTTGAAGGCCGGGATCTTGAGATATTCCGCGAAGGCGCCCGGCACATTGACACCGACTCCCTTGGTCTCGGGATCGAGGTGGAAATGTCCGGCCCGCGCCATGCGGCTTTTCATGCCGATGAGATGGCCCTCGCCCGATACCCGGTCGCCGACCTTGACGGTACGGACATGGCTGCCGATCGCCTCGACGACTCCGGCGAACTCGTGGCCCACCACCATGGGGACCGGAATGGTCTTCTGGGCCCATTCGTCCCATTTCCAGATATGCAGGTCGGTGCCGCAGATGCCGGTCTTGCGGACCTTGATCAGAATGTCGTCCGAGCCGATCTCCGGGACCGGCTCGTCCCGCATGACCAGGCCTTCCGCCTTCTCCGCCTTAACCAAAGCTCGCATCAGATCACCCCGAGTTCCTGGCCCACTTCCGTAAATGCCGCGGCGGCCTTGTCAATATCCTGCGGCGTGTGGGCGGCCGACATCTGGGTGCGGATGCGGGCCGACCCTTGCGGCACCACCGGATAGAAAAAGCCGGTGACGTAGATGCCGCGCTCATAAAGCTTGGCCGCCATGTCCTGGGCGAGCTTGGCCTCGCCCAGCATCACCGGGATGATCGGATGCTCGCCGGGCAGCAGGTTGAAGCCGGATTTGCTCATGGCGATGCGGAAACGGCGGGCATTGTCGAAAAGCCCGTTGCGCAGCTCATCGCCGCGCCTCGCCATGGCGATCGCCTGGATGGCGGCGCCGACAATGGGCGGCGGCAGGGAATTGGAAAAGAGGTAAGGCCTGGAGCGTTGGCGCAGCAGGTCGACGATCGGCTTGGCCGCCGCCACGAAGCCGCCGGCCGAGCCGCCCAGCGCCTTGCCGAGCGTGCCGGTGATGATATCGACGCTGACACCCGCGCGGGCTGGGGTTCCCCGACCCTGCGGGCCGATGAAACCGGTGGCGTGGCAGTCGTCCACCATGATCATGGCGTCATGGGCGTCGGCGAGCTTGCGGATCTGGCCGAGCTTGGCGAGGTAACCGTCCATCGAGAAAACGCCGTCGGTGACGATGATCACCCGGCGCGCGCCTTCCGCCCGGGCCGCCTTAAGCTGGGCATCAAGGTCGTTCATGTCGCCATTGCGGTAGCGGAAGCGCTTTGCCTTGGAGAGGCGTACGCCGTCAATGATCGAGGCGTGGTTGAGGCTGTCGGAGACGATAGCGTCCTCCGCCCCGAACAAGGGCTCGAACACGCCGCCATTGGCGTCGAAGCAGGCGGCATAAAGTATGCAATCTTCCTGCTGTACATAATCGGCGATCTTGGCTTCGAGCTCGCGGTGGAGATCGGTGGTGCCGCAGATGAAGCGCACCGAAGCCATGCCGAGACCATGGGTCTCCATGGCGGTCTTGGCCGCCTCGATCAGTGCCGGATGATCGGCGAGACCCAGATAGTTGTTGGCGCAGAAATTGAGCACCTCATGACGGACGCCGTCGCGTATGACCTTGATATGCCCGTCCTGGGGCGAGACGATCGGCCGTTCGGTCTTCCACAGGGATTGCGCCTTGATGGCTTCAAGTTCGGTGGCGATATCGGCAAGTACAGACATCAGGCACTCCTCAGCAACACAAGCCCCCGGCAGGGATGATTCAGGCTAGCACCCCCGTCCCTTAGGAACAGGTGAACACTTTTGCAAATTCGTCAGTGCAGCTATGCTGACTTTGGCAAGTTGGCGCAATCAAAATGACCCGGCATTACAGCTCATTTCCCGACAGTCTCCGGTACAAATGCTCGAGTTGCGAAGAGATTCATTCGGGCCTGCCTGATATTACCTTTGCATCGCCGGCCTATTGGAAAGACGGTCTCGACCTGGAAACCTCGCGTCTCACATCCGATCTTTGCAAAATCGAAGACGAGGACTTCTTCCTGCGCTGCCTTTTGGAGATTCCCATCCGCGAAACCAATGTTTCTCTCGGCTGGGGCGTATGGAGCAGCGTAAGCCGCGCGAATTTCGACCTCTATGTCGCGGAGTATGACTCGGACAATCCATCGGGGCCGTTTTTCGGCTGGTTCTCCAACAGCCTGCCCGGCTATGCCGAAACGCTCAGTCTCAGATGCTCGCTCCAGCCGCAGAATTCGGGCTTGCGCCCGATCCTTGAACTGGAACCTGCAGACCATCAGCTCGCAATCGACCAGCGCGACGGTATCACGGTCGAAAGAGCGCTCGAATTCATCGAGCTTTGCGGACTCCGTGTACTGAGCGTCTAGGCTCTACATGTGAATTACGCGGCCATAAGCGTCGAGCACGCTTTCATGCATCATCTCGGAAAGCGTGGGATGCGGGAAGACCGAGTGAATCAACTCTTCTTCCGTCGTCTCGAGCCCCATCGCAATCACGAAGCCCTGGATCAGCTCGGTCACCTCGGCGCCGACCATGTGGGCGCCCAGAAGCTGGCCGGTCTTGGCATCGAAGATGGTCTTGATGAGACCCTGGTCCTCGCCGAGTGCGATGGCTTTGCCGTTGGCGAGGAACGGGAAGCGGCCGATCTTGACCTCATGGCCGGCGGCCTTCGCCTTCGCTTCGGTGAGGCCGACGGAAGCCACCTGCGGGTGGCAATAGGTACAGCCCGGGATCTTGTTCTTGTCCATCGGATGGGCGTCGAGGCCCTTGATCTTCTCGACGCAGATGACGCCTTCATGCTCGGCCTTGTGGGCCAGCATCGGCGGGCCGGCGACGTCGCCGATCGCATAGAGACCCGGCACATTGGTGCGGCCGTATCCGTCGATGACGATGCAGCCCTTCTCGGTCTTAACACCCAGAGCTTCGAGACCGAGATTTTCGATATTGCCGACGACGCCCACGGCGGAGATCACCCGGTCGACAGTAAGGTCGCTTTTGGTCCCACCCTGCTCGATCGTCGCGGTCACGGAATTGTCCGACTTCTTCAGCGCCGTCACCTTGGCGCCCGTCTTGATCTTGAGGCCGCGCTTCTCCAGCTGCTTCTGGGCGATCTTGGCGATCTCGGCATCTTCGACCGGCATGATCTGGTCGACGATCTCGACCACCGTCACATCGACACCCATCGCCTGATAGAAGGAGGCGAACTCGATGCCGATGGCGCCCGAGCCGACGACCAGGAGCGACTTCGGCATTTCCGGCGGCACCATCGCCTCGAAATAGGTCCAGACCAGCTTGCCATCGGATTCCAGACCCGGCAGCACGCGCGGCCGGGCGCCCGTCGCGATAATGATATGCTTGGCTTTGTAGGTGCCTGCTCCGATCGTGCCGCGCGGTGGCGTATGCTGCGGCTGCATCGGCGCCTTGGTCGTATTGGCGACGATCACCTCGCCGGCCTTGCCAAGCTTCGCTTCACCCCAGATGACCTGCACCTTGTTCTTCTTGAGCAGGCCGCCGACGCCCATATTGAGGCGGCCCGACACGGCGCGCGAGCGCTGCACCACCGCTTTGGCGTCGAAGCCGACATTATCGGCGGAGAGGCCGTAATCCTTGGCATGCTGCATGTAATGATAGATCTCGGCCGAGCGCAAAAGCGCCTTGGTCGGGATGCAACCCCAGTTGAGGCAGATGCCGCCCAGATGCTCGCGCTCGACGATGGCTGTCTTGAAGCCGAGTTGCGCCGCGCGGATGGCGGTCACATAGCCGCCGGGGCCCGAGCCGATGATGATGATGTCGAATTCCGTATCGGCCATGGGGCCCTCCTCACAAACTCAAAATGCCTTTCACCACCGGCACGAGACCCGTGCCGATGGCGCGCGTATTGGCGGCGTCGAGATGGACGCCGTCGGTCGGATCAGCCTTGGCGACGCTCGCGGCGTCGAAGAAATGACAGTCAGTCTCACCGGCGAGCTTCGCATACTGGATCCCGAGATTCTTGGACTCGGCAATGGCATGCTCGAGATAGCCGGCGAAGTCCTCATCCTCAGTCTTGCCGAGATGCGGCGGCGACATCAGCAGGATATGCGGCACGACGCAGCCGGGCTTGTAGGCATAGCTACGGACGATCTCGACGAGCCGAGCCATGCCGAGACGCGCCTCGAGCGCGCGCTGGCGGCCTTCCCATTTGAGGTCGTTGGTGCCGAGCATGATGATGACGAGATCGAGCGGCTGGTGGGTCGACAGTGCAATCGGCAGCGCGACGGCGCCGCTGCGGTTCTCGAAGACATAAGGATCGTCATGAACCGTCATGCGGCCGTTCTGGCCCTCTTCGATGACACGCGCCTTGCCGCCAAGTCCCGCCGCCAGGACATTCGGCCAGCGGTCCTCGAAGTCATGCCGCGTCCAGACGCCGGCCTTGAAGCCCCAGGTGAGCGAGTCGCCGAAAGCGAGAATATGTTTGGTCATATCTTGCCTCTCACGACCTTGACGGGCTGGCCCGCTTCGGATTCGACCTGACGCAAGAAGGACGCCTCGATGGGCGGCCAATTCCAAAACGTGATCGTTACATCACCGAACGCCCAAAAGGGCTCGGTCCGCCATTTGGCGATCGAGGTGGAAGAAAAACATGCCGGGCATTCCAACATGCCTTCACCGCCGCGATGCCACTCATCAGCGGCCTGAATGAAGGCCGGCGGGATGGCTTCAGCATCACCCATCGGCGTTCCACAGGCCGTACAAGATACCGGTCCCAGGCCTCCTTGCACGGCGCTGTTCACGCGACGGCGAGGATCGATGTGGATGTCCCGGAATCCGATGTCCCGCCAATTGCGCGCCTCAGTCGTCCAGGCCTCATCCGCCCGGGGGCCGGGACTAAGCTCCATGACGCCCTGTGGCGTCGGTGCTCCGCCTGCACACGCTATTCCTCTGGCAACCAGCCACTCCGAAAGCCGGGCCGCGACGGCGGTCGCATTTCCAGTTCCTGTTTCAGGCAAGACGAAGGACTGAAAGGAATCGCCCATCGGCTTTCATCACGCCATCATCAGCGCCGGTTCTTCGATGAGCACCTTGAAGGCCTGGAGCAATTGGGCGCCGAGAGCGCCGTCGACGGCACGATGATCGACCGAGAGCGTGCACATCATCTGGGTGCGGATCTCGATCTTGTCGCCGACCACGGCCGGCTTCTTCTCGCCGGCGCCGACCGCGAGGATCGTCGCATGCGGCGGGTTGATCACGGCGGAGAAGTTCTCGATGCCATACATGCCGAGATTGGAGACGGCGGTGGTGCCGCCCTGATATTCCTGCGGCGCGAGGCGGCGCTTCCTGGCGCGCGCCGCCAGGTCCTTCATCTCGAGCGAGATCGCCGACAGCGTCTTGGTCTCGGCCTTGCGGATGATGGGCGTGAAGAGTCCACCCTCGATCGCCACCGCGACGCCGACATCGGAATGCTTGTGCTTCAGCATGCCGCCTTCCGTCCATGTCGCATTGGCGTCGGGCACACGCTGCAGCGCCAGTGCCAGGGCTTTGATGACGAAGTCGTTGACCGACAGCTTCCAGGCCGGGTTCTTCTCCTTGTCGCGCGGCGCATGTGCGTTGAGGCGCTCGCGCACGCCGAGGAGATTCTCCAGATCGCAGGAGATGCTCAGATAGAAATGCGGAATGGTCTGCTTGGCCTGCATGAGGCGCGAGGCGATGACCTTGCGCATGCCGTCATGCGGCACGACCTCGAAGGAGCCCGGCTCGAAGAGCTTGACGATCGCCTCGTCGGCCATCGGCGCAGCCAGCTGAGTGGGCGCACCTGCGGCCGCTGCCGGCGCCTTGGTGCCCGGCTTGGCGCTCTCGACGTCCTTGAGCACGATGCGGCCATGCGGCCCTGAGCCTTGCAGCGCGGCAAGATCGATACCTTTGTCCTTGGCGATGCGACGCGCCAGGGGCGACGCGAAAACGCGCCCGCCGGCATGGCCGTTAGCCTTGGCGGCGGCAGGTGCTGCAGCTTGCGGCTTCGCGGCCGGAGCGGCGGCGGCCTCGGCCTTTGCCGGCGCGGCAGCCAGTGCCGCGGCAGCGGGCTTCGGTGCGGCCGACGCCGGCGCCGCGCCCGCCTTGATGTCGGAGGCTTGCTCGCCCTCGCCCAGAAGCACGGCGATCGGCGTGTTCACCGCGACTTCGTCGGTGCCTTCGGCGATCAGGATCTTGCCGACGATGCCTTCATCGACGGCTTCGACTTCCATCGTCGCCTTGTCGGTCTCGATCTCGGCGAGGATATCGCCGGACTTCACCGTATCGCCTTCCTTCTTGAGCCATTTGGCGAGCTTGCCCTTTTCCATCGTGGGCGATAGAGCGGGCATGAGGATATTGGTGGGCATCAGCGCGCTCCCTTACACATAGAGGACAGACTTCACGGCCTGGACGACATCGTCCACGCTGGGCAGCGCCAGCTTCTCGAGATTGGCGGCATAAGGCATCGGCACGTCCTTGCCGTTCACCCGCGCCACCGGCGCGTCGAGATAGTCGAAAGCATGCGTCATCAATTGCGCGGCGATCTCGGTACCGACCGAACATTGCGGCCACGCCTCCTCGACGGTGACGCAGCGATTGGTCTTCTTCACGCTTTCAACGACGGTCGCAATGTCCATCGGCCGGATGGTCCTGAGATCGATGACCTCGGCCTCGATGCCCTCGGCGGCGAGCTTGTCGGCGGCGCTCAACGCATAGGTCATGCCGATGCCGAAGGAGACGATCGTCACATGTTTGCCGGGCCGCGCGACTTTCGCCTTGCCGATCGGCACGATCCAGTCGTCGACCTTCGGGACATCGAAGCTCTTGCCGTAGAGGATTTCGTTCTCGAGGAAGATCACCGGGTTCGGATCACGGATGGCGGCTTTCATCAGGCCGAGCGCGTCGGCCGCCGAATAAGGCATCACCACTTTGAGGCCGGGCACGCTCGAATACCAGGCGGCATAGTCCTGGCTGTGCTGGGCGCCGACACGGGCGGCGGCGCCATTGGGCCCGCGGAACACGATCGAGCAGCCCATCTGGCCGCCCGCCATATAGAGTGTCTTGGCGGCCGAGTTGATGATCTGGTCCATCGCCTGCATGGCGAAGTTGAAGGTCATGAATTCGACGATCGGCTTCAGGCCGGCGAAACCCGCACCGACCGCGATGCCGGTGAAGCCGTGTTCGGTGATCGGCGTGTCGATGACGCGCTCGGGCCCGAATTCATCGAGCATGCCTTGGCTGATCTTATAGGCGCCCTGATACTGGCCGACCTCCTCGCCCATGAGGAAGACACTCTTGTCGCGGCGCATTTCTTCCGACATCGCCAGACGCAGCGCCTCGCGGACCGTCATGTGGACCATCTCGGTGCCTTCCGGCACTTCCGTATCCTTGAGCGTCGACGTCGCAATGGCGGGAGCGGCCGGCGCTTCGGTCTTGGCTTCCGCCTGCGGCGCAGCTGCAGGCTTTTCCTCAGCCTTGGCCGCGGCCGGTTTCGGCGCCGCGGCGGGTGCGGCTTCGCCGTCGGCCAGGATGATGGCGATCGGCGTATTGACCTTCACATTCTCAGTGCCCTCGGGCACCAGAATCTCGGTGAGCTTGCCTTCGTCGACGGCTTCGACTTCCATCGTCGCCTTGTCGGTCTCGATCTCGGCGATGACGTCACCCGATTTGACATTGTCGCCTACTTGCTTGAGCCATTTGGCGAGCTTGCCTTCCTCCATGGTGGGAGAAAGCGCGGGCATGAGGATATTCGGCATGGATCAGGTCTCCGAAAAGGCTCAGATCAGGCTGGCTTGAGGAAGAGGATTGAAAGCACCACGATGAAGATGGCGCCGATGACGGCGAAAAACACCAGAAAGGCACGTTTGTAGCGAACGATATGCGGCGTGACGGCGGGGCCCAAACGTGCCTCGAGCGCGGCGAAGCGCCAGCGGCCGAGGTCGAAATAGGCCGTGAGCTTGTCGCCTTTGGGTGCCAACTGCACCACCGACAACGCACTCAAGGCAGCCATCGCCCAGGCGATGAATGCGACGAGCGCGCCCACGAACATCATCACATGGATGAGCCCGCCCATCTCAGGCATTCACATAGATATCGGTCCACAATTCGGAAGGATCAGGCTCGGGATCGGACTGCGCGAATTCGGCGGCCTCCATCACGATGGCGCGGATCTCGGCGTCGATCTTCTTGAGCTCGTCCTCGTTCGCGGCCCCGGTCTCGATCAGGCGTTTCTTCACCTGCTCGATCGGATCGGATTCCTCGCGCATCTTCTGCACTTCTTCCTTGGCGCGGTACTTGGCCGGATCCGACATCGAATGGCCACGATAACGGTAGGTCATCATTTCGAGGATATAGGGACCGTCACCGGCGCGGCAGTGCGCCACGGCCTTCTCGCCGGCGGCTCTCACCGCGCGTACATCCATGCCGTCGACCTGCTCGCCCGGAATGCCGTAGACGGAACCGCGGTTGAACAGCTCTTCCGACTTGGCGGCGGAACGGGTCACCGCCGTGCCCATGGCATAGCGGTTGTTCTCGATGATGAAGATGACCGGCAGCTTCCACAACGCCGCCATGTTGAAGGTTTCGTAGACCTGGCCCTGATTGGACGCACCTTCGCCGAAATAGGTCAGCGCGACATGGTCGTTGCCGCGATATTTGTTGGCGAAGGCCAGCCCTGCGCCGAGCGGCACCTGGGCGCCGACGATGCCGTGGCCGCCGAAGAACTGCTTCTCGCGGCTGAACATGTGCATCGAGCCGCCCTTGCCCTTGGAATAGCCGCCACGGCGGCCGGTGAGCTCGGCCATGACGCCCTTGGGGTCCATGCCGGTCGCCAGCATATGGCCGTGATCGCGATAGGAGGTGATGACCTGGTCGCCCGGCTTCAGCGCCATCTGCATGCCGACGACGACGGCCTCCTGGCCGATATAGAGGTGGCAGAAACCACCGATGAAGCCCATGCCATAAAGCTGGCCCGCCTTCTCTTCGAAGCGGCGGATCAGCAGCATGTCATGATAGGCCTGGAACTCCTCTTCCCGGTCGAAGATGTCGCCGGTCTCGTCCGACTTCCCCTCGCCCCTTTGATTCTTCTGGGATTTCTTCGCGATATAGGCCGATTTGACCGCCATAGCGCTGCCTCTCCATCGTTTTCTTGACGGCGACTATAGCACTAAATGCTTGGTTCGATGGGGAAAAGTCTTAATTAACTGGAATTCGGTTTATCGGCCGGAATCTTAAGGAGATTCAGTTCGGAAACCTGACGATGAGCTCGCCAGGCTTGCCGAAATCGAGGGTCGAGCGCGCCAGCTCCTCGAGCATGTCTGGGTCGATCGATTGCGGGCGCATCAGCGCGACCCGGCGTTCCAGCGCCTGGCGCTCCCCACGGATCTCAGTGACTTTGGCATCGAGCACCTCGGCCTTGGCGGTAAGCGCATCGCGGTGATCGAAGCTGCGCGGACCATAATAGCCATGCCAGCTGAAATAGCCGAGCAAGCCCATGCAAACGATCATGACGATGAGGTCGAATTTGCGCTTCACCATGACTCCGAAAGTGACGGCTCACGGTTAACATTGCGTTGCTTGTAAAGCGGGGCCGCCGTAAATATGTAATGGACGGAGTTGCATAATGCTGTCGAGCAGTCGATTCATGGTCGCGGTTCACGCGCTGAGCGTCATCGCCCGAAGGGCGGATGGCGGTCCTGTCTGCTCGACCATCGTCGCCGCAAGCGTCAACACCAACCCAGTGGTGATCCGCCGGCTGATGCGTGATCTCGAGCGCGCTTCCCTCGTCGCTTCCGTTACCGGTCGCGCCGGCGGCTTCAAGCTCGGCCGCCATGCCGGGCGTATCACCCTCGCCGACATCTACAAGGCGGTGGAGGATGAAAGCATCTTCCGCATGCACAAGACCGACCCCAAGCACAAATGCCCGATCGGGGCGGCGATCATCAAATTGGTGGCCGAGCCCTTGCGCGGCGCCGAGCAGGCGCTCGAACGGGCGCTTGCCGCCACGACGCTCGACGACATAGCGAGCCAGATCAGCTGACCGGAATATAAATGATGATGCGAAGCTCCGGGATCGCTTCGGACATCAAGGTCGAATGCCGAAAGGCCAGGGTTCCGTGCCGCTCGGTTCGGTAGAGATAAACTCCCTCCCCCAGATCCGTCACCTCATGCTCCGCCCAGATCCGCGCGAAATCCGGACTCGCTGCGATCATCTCCGCGACAAGGGACGAGAATTCTTCCGCGCCATTCGCCTGGCCGTAGCTCAAGCGGAACGACGCCACCAGGCCACGCGCGTCCTGCTCCCAATTCGGCATCGTCCGGCGATAATGCGGGCGGGCGAACATGCGTCGGATTATGTTGCGCTCCTTCTCAGGCACACGCGCGAAATCACCAAACATCCGCGTATTGGCATCATTCCAGGCGAGCACGTCGAAGCGGCTGTTGCGAATATAGGCCGGGCTCGAGATCGCCGCGAGGACGGGTTTAAGCCTCTCCAGGGCGTCTACGGGCGTGGCGTTCAGGGCCTTGGGCGGCTGGCGGTTCTGCGCCAGCATGAACAGATGAGCACGCTCGGCCTCGCTCAGACGCAGGGCCCGTGCCAGATTCTGAAGAAAAGGCGTCGAGACCTGAATCCGGCGCCCCTGCTCGAACCACGTGTACCAGGTCAATCCGACGCCCGCGAGAACCGCGACCTCCTCGCGCCGTAAGCCGCGGATACGCCGTCCGCCACCGCTCGGCAAGCCGACATCGGCCGGGGTAAGGCGCGCCCGTCGTGTCTTCAGGAACTCGGATAATTCCTGGCGCGAACCCTCATCACTCATCGGCCATGGGCCTCAACCTGTTACTGCAAGTACCCGCACTATTTCTCCACTTCCGGCCAACGACCATCGCGATCAGACAGTGGCTCACTCGAACCGGCCGGGCATGCAGAAATGTTCATCATCATAGTCCTGTGGGTGGCGTTTTTCGTCATCAATTTCAACATCGTCATGATGATCCCGCTGCTGCCTTTCATCGAACGGGACCTCGGTCTTACGCCTGCCGAGGCCGGGTGGGTGCTCGCGGCCTTTCCCATCGTCGCGCTCGTGAGCAATCTGGCCCTCGGTCCGCTCATCGACCGCTATGGCCGCAAGCGTTTCATTGTGCTGGGAGCGGCCGCCTGCGGCGCTGTCCTGCTTCTGACCGCCGCGGCACACAGCGCGGTCACGATCGCGCTCGGACGCGCCGCCACCGGGATATTCATGCCCATGATCGGCGCCTCGGTATTTGCCGCCATCCCCGATTATGTCGCGGCGCAAGATCGCACCCGCATCGCCGGCTATGTCACCTCAGCCGCGCCGATCGCCTTCCTGTGCTCGATATCGATGGGTGTCCTCCTGGGTGGGCTCGCCACATGGCAGCTCTCGCTGATCGCGCTAGCGGGTGTCTGCTTCGGCCTGGCGATAGCGGCGTCGATCTTGCCACCCCCGGAGGCTTCGGCCCTGTCGCATGATCCGATCTCGCTTGGCACCTATCGCCAACGCCTGCTGTCGCTCTCGTTCAACGCCGGCAGCCGTCTCCTGCTCTTGTCCTATTTCTGCTGGTCGATCGGGATGTATGTCTTCCTCGGACTTTATCCGAGCTGGCTGGTGCAGCACGGGCTCGCCGACAAGGGCGCCGGAACGATCGGCGTCATCCTCCTGCTCGGCGAAATCGGCGGGCTGTTCGGAGCGTTGTTTTCCGGAAAGCTGGCCGGCCGTTTCCGGCATCCACTTACCGCCTGCGCGGCGGCATCGATCGGCATCACCATCATCACGATCGTCATTCCTTTCGGAACCGAGCGTCCGATCTTTCAAACTCTTGCCTATGGTGGATTCGCCTTCGGGCGCGATCTGATGCTGGCCCTGATCCTCGGCAGCGCGATGCTTCTGGTTCCCGCAGGACAGCGTGGCAGTCTGAACGCGACGCTCAACGCCGTCTATCAGACAGGCGCCACAATGGGCGGCCTGGCAAGTGCCTGGCTCTATGCTTTCCGCGACGACTTCAGCGCCAATGCGGCCACCGCCTCGATCATCTTCGCGGCCTCGGCCCTCATGCTGTGGAATATCACGAGAATAAAGGACGACGTGTCACGTTCGGCCTACGAGCGCACCTGACCACATCATGTGATGGCTCAGGCGCCGTTCTTGTGCTCGTGGAGGAAGCGGGCAATCTGCTGCTTGAGCTGGAACTGCCGGGCCGGATCGCTCATCGATGACGCATCCACGAAGATGTTCCGCTGGATGTCCGTCGGCAGATCGTTCCACTGCATGATCACCGCCGCGCCGAGACATTTCAGGATGCGCTCTTCGTCCCTGGCCAGAGCCGTGTCCGGCACCGGTGCCGAGGCGACAGCGCCACCCTCATTGTCCCAGCGGCCAAGGGCCTTGGTCAGATCGTAGAAGTTCTTGGTTGGCGGTTTCGCTTCGACCATGGGACCATTCTAGCGCGAGTGCCGGCTTATTCCAAACAATGCTGGAGAATTCCGAGCGTTTCAGCTGATTTCGCTTGCCGATCGACCATCGCACCCCCATGTTGGGGAATAAGTTGGCACTCTCCTCCTTCAACTGCCAGCGCAGAACCTTCTCACAAAACATGTTGCGTACAAGCGCACCGTAACCGCGAAAGCTTCGCTTTCCCGGAAGCCTACTCATTTCAAGGAACCGCTCATGAAATTCCGTCCTCTCCACGACCGCGTCGTCATCCGCCGGATCAAAGAAGATACCAAATCCAAAGGCGGCATCATCATCCCCGAAAATGCCCGGGAGAAGCCGATGCAGGGCGAAGTGATCGCCGTGGGCCCCGGCCGGAGAGACGAAGCAGGCAAGCTCATTCCGATCGACGTGAAGCCAGGCGAGACCATCCTGTTCGGCAAATGGTCGGGAACCGAAGTCAAGATCGATGGCGAAGAGCTCGTGATCATGCAGGAAAGCGACATCATGGGCGTCGTCGTCACGCCGGCCGTCGCCAAAGCGGCCTGATCCATAAATTCATTCCAAGAGGAAGACCCCCATGACAGCCAAAGACGTCAGATTCTCCGCCGATGCCCGCGAGCGCATGCTGCGCGGTGTCGACATACTCGCCAATGCGGTCAAGATCACCCTCGGCCCGAAGGGCCGTAATGTGGTGATCGACAAGGCCTACGGCGCGCCACGCACCACCAAGGACGGTGTTACCGTCGCCAAGGAAATCGAGCTCGAAGACAAGTTCGAGAATATGGGCGCCCAGATGCTGCGCGAAGTCGCCTCCAAGACGAGCGACATGGCCGGCGATGGCACCACGACAGCAACCGTCCTCGCCCAGGCGATCGTTCGTGAAGGCGCCAAGGCAGTTGCCGCCGGCATGAATCCGATGGATCTCAAGCGCGGCGTTGAAATGGCCGTCACCGC
Source organism: Rhizobiales bacterium Y(2018) (assembly GCA_005502925.1). Classification (GTDB taxonomy): domain Bacteria; phylum Pseudomonadota; class Alphaproteobacteria; order Rhizobiales; family Aestuariivirgaceae; genus Taklimakanibacter. Next base: position 262,096 of record SCPD01000001.1, read on the forward strand.
CGCCGTCAATGATCTGAAGAAACGATCGAAAAAGATAAAGTCTTCCGATGAGATCGCGCAGGTCGGCACCATCTCCGCCAATGGCGAGGCCGAGATCGGCCAGATGATCGCCAAGGCGATGGAGAAGGTCGGCAATGACGGGGTGATTACCGTCGAAGAAGCCAAAGGCATGGACACCGAGCTCGACATTGTCGAGGGCATGCAGTTCGATCGCGGCTACCTGTCGCCCTACTTCATCACCAATGTCGATAAGATGTCGGTTGAATTCGAAGACCCGCATATCCTCCTGCACGAAAAGAAGCTTTCCAGCCTGCAGACGCTGCTGCCCATCCTGGAAGCCGTGGTGCAGTCTAGCCGTCCACTCCTTATCATTTCCGAGGACGTCGAAGGCGAGGCTCTGGCCACGCTCGTGGTCAACAAGCTGCGCGGCGGGCTGAAAGTTGCGGCCGTCAAGGCTCCGGGCTTCGGCGATCGCCGCAAGGCGATGCTGGAAGACATCGCGACCATCACCGGCGGCCAGGTGATCTCTGAAGATCTCGGCATCAAGCTCGAGAATGTGACGCTCGATATGCTCGGCCGGGCCAAGCGCGTTCGCATCGATAAGGAAAACACGACCATCATCGACGGCAGCGGCGACAAGGCCGGCATTCAGTCGCGCATCGGCCAGATCAAGGCGCAGATCGAGGACACCACCTCCGACTATGACCGTGAGAAACTGCAGGAGCGCCTCGCCAAGCTGGCCGGCGGCGTTGCCGTCATCAAGGTCGGCGGCTCGACCGAAATCGAGGTGAAGGAACGCAAGGACCGCGTCGATGACGCGCTCAATGCGACCCGCGCCGCGGTCGAAGAAGGCATCGTGCCGGGCGGCGGCGTCGCCCTGCTGCGGGCCAGAAAAGTCGTCGAAGCGCTGACCTCCACCAATGCCGACATTACCGCCGGCATCAAGATCGTGGCCAAGGCCCTCGAGGCGCCGATCCGCCAGATCGCCGAGAATTCAGGCGTCGAAGGCTCGATCGTTGCCGGAAAGGTGCTGGAGAAATCCGGCAACTTCGGTTTTGATGCACAGAACGAGGTCTATGTGGACATGGTCGCGGCCGGCATCATCGATCCGACCAAGGTCGTGCGCGTAGCCCTCCAGGATGCCGCGTCCGTCGCGGCCCTGCTGATCACCACCGAAGCCATGATCGCCGAACGTCCGAAAAATGGCGCGCCCGCGGCACCTGGCGGTGGCGGCATGGGGGGAATGGGCGGCATGGGCGGAATGGACTACTAAGAACTCAAATGAGGTGACAGTGCTGAGCAAGATTGGCACTGTCACCATTTTTCGCCAGGAGCCTCCGGAAGTGACTATTGACGAAGCGGTCTTGACCGAAGTGGTGACTGGCGCGCGCCAACGCGGCAGCATTTCGCTGGAAGATCTTCGAAAAGAACTTCCGCTCGATAGCATGACCATCGAAGACATCTCAGTCGTTCTAGCCCGCCTGGACGAGGCCGGCTTCGATCTCGATATCGATCCGGCCCTTCTCTCGTCTACGCATCATGCGTCCTCACCGCATGAGACGACCAACTCGAAACCGGAACAGACGACATTGCCGGAGACCGAAACTGCCCCGCAAAAGCAGCTGCCGGACTTTCCGACTATGACGGGCGGCTCGATCAACAAAGCGCCTGCCGCGGGACGCTCGAAAGCGGGCCCCTCTCCATCCATACTGCCTTGGATACTTGCCTTCGCAATCATACTGCTCGCGGTGTTCGCCGCCTTCGCAACCTGATCACCGGTCCACCGCAGCGACACTGTGAGTCCGTTTGCTGCCATTCCAGCCATTCATACCCTTACGCCGAAGAACATTGCCTTCGGCAGAACCTGCATCGGTCCTGACCTCAATGATTTCGAGCGGTACCTTGCCGAGATTCGAGAGCTGATACATCGTTGCCCGCGGAACGTGAAACGATCCGCCCTCGCGCACCGTCCGCTGGATACCCGCGACGATCGTGTTGGCGGCGCCCTTCAGGACGATCCAATGTGCGGCTTGATGCATTTGCCGGCGCGGCGCAATTGCGCCTGCGGGATCGATCACGATCCGTTTCACCCCCTCCTCGAGGCGTTCGACATAGCCCCAAGGCTGAGGATCGCGGCGATGCAAGCTCGCTTCCCTTGCGCCCTCGGCTTGAAGGCCCTCGACAACTCCTTTGATCTCCTGAATCCGCTCGCGCGGGCAAACCAGCACAGCATCAACGGTTGCAACGACCACGAGATCCCTGCCGCCAATGACGGTCGTGAGAATTCCTTCAGAATGGACAAGGCAATTACGGCTTTCCACCGCCATGCCCCGACCCAACGCGGCATTGCCGTTCTCGTCATGCGGCAGAATTTCCCAGATCGCGTCCCAGCTGCCTATGTCGGACCAGCGAAAGCGTCCCGAAACGACGGCGACATTGCGGGATTTTTGCATCACGGCGTAATCGATCGAAATTTTGGGAGACGCTGCGAAGGCCGTTTCATCGAGGTGCATGATACCTCGATCCGACCGCGCATCCGCTATCGAGCGGCGCGCCGCAGCAAGCACGTCGGCTGCGTATGTGTCGAACTCCCCGATCATCACATCGGAGCGGAACAGGAAATTGCCGGAATTCCAGAGATAGCCGTCTCGGAGATAGGCCACAGCGTCTTCACGCTTCGGCTTTTCGAAGAACGCCTCGACCAGTCTGACATCGTCATTTATGCCGGCAAGCGCGCCCGGCCGTATATAACCGAAACTCGTCTTCGGCGCCGTCGGCGGCAGGCCAAAGACAACAATCTTCCCATCGCCGGTCGCTTCAAGACCGGAACGCACCGCATCGAGAAAGAGAGCATCATCGAGGATCACGTGATCTGCGGCGAGTACGAGTACGGGTGATCCCGAACGCAGATGCTCGACCAGCAACGCCGCAACGGCGACCGCCGGAGCTGAATCACGTCGGCAGGGTTCAAGGATGAGCGAGACCGGCCGGTTCACGATGCGGGCTTGCCGGCTGGCGAAGGATTCGAAAGCTTTGCTGGTGATGACTATAGGATCTTCGAACAGGTCCGGATCGGATACCCTTTGGAGCGTCTGCTGAAAAGTAGAGAGCGCCCCGATCAGCGGCTGAAACTGCTTCGGGAGTGACTCGCGCGAGACAGGCCAAAGCCGCGAGCCGCCGCCGCCGGCCAGAAGAACGGGAACTATCTTTGCACTTACCATTGGGTTCTCCTAACGTCTCTGTGGCCCGGCGAGGCACAAACCCGCCGGACCGGATCGCCAAAACCCAAGATGGCGGCGCCTAAAGCGTCTGATTATAGGCGCCGACGTCCGGGTTCTTGCGCAATACGGCATCGACCGCATGAAACATCGCATGCAGGCGAGCTTCGGATGTCGGGCTTTCAATTACGACGACCAGTTCCGGCTTGTTGGAAGAGGCCCGTACCAGGCCCCATGTGCCGTCGTCCGTTACCACGCGGATTCCATTCACGGTCGAGAGACTCTTGATATGCGCGCCGGCAATCAGCTCATCCGCCCGCAGCATCGACTTGAAGTGGGTAACGACCCGATCGACAACGCCATATTTCAACTCGTCGGCGCAAGTCGCCGACATGGTCGGGGAACCCCATGTCTTGGGCAGCTCGCGATAGAGATCGGCCATGGACTTTCCGGGATTGCGATCGAGCATGTCGAGAACGGCGATCGCCGTCACCATGCCGTCGTCATATCCCCTGCCAATCGGTGCGTTGAAAAAGAAGTGCCCCGACTTCTCGAAACCCGCCAATGCGGAGAGATCTTTGACGCGGCGCTTGATATAGGAATGACCGGTCTTGAAATAGTCGGTCTTGGTGCCCTGAGCGATCAATACCGGATCCGTGGCAAAGAGACCGGTCGATTTGACGTCGACCACAAATTGCGCGCCCGGATGGAGCTTGGACAGATCGCGAGCCAGCATGACGCCGATCTTGTCGGCGAAAATCTCCTGACCTTCGTCGTCGACGATTCCACAGCGGTCACCGTCACCGTCGAAACCCAAGCCAATGTCGGCGCCACTCGCCTTCACCTTGGCCGCCATGGCATGAAGCATCTTCATGTCTTCCGGGTTCGGGTTGTAATGGGGGAATGTGTAATCGAGCTCGGTGTCGAGCGGAATGACGTCGATGCCCAGGGCCTGCAGAATATGCGGAGCGAAGGCACCCGCCGTGCCGTTGCCGCAGGCCACGACGGCCTTGATCCGGCGTGTGAATGGACGACGCCCGGTAAGGTCGCCGATATAGGTGCCAGCGAAATTTTCGACGAAACGATAGCCGCCGCCGTTGCGCGACTTGTAGCTGCCTGACAGGACGATGTCGCGCAGCCGTGCCATTTCATCGGGGCCGAAAGTGACCGGCCGTTCCGCCCCCATCTTTACACCGGTCCAGCCATTGTCGTTGTGAGAGGCCGTCACCATGGCGACCACCGGAATATCGAGCGCGAATTGCGCGAAATAGGCCATGGGCGACATGACCAGGCCAAGATCGTGCACGGTGCAGCCCGCGGCCATCAAACCTTGGGTAAGCGCGATCTTGATCGCCATTGAATAGGCGCGGAAATCGTGACCAGTGACGACATGCGGCTTCACACCAAATTCATGGATCAGCGTGCCGAGGCCCATGCCCAGCGCCTGGACACCCATCAGATTGAGTTCAGGCGGCACAGCCGATCCCGGATGGCCGAACCACCAGCGCGCGTCATATTCCCGGAAACCCGTCGGCTTGACGAGCGGCAGCATCTCGAATGCCAAGGTGTTGGGCGTGAGATCGGCGGATGGCTTGGGCAGCATCGTCGTCATCCGCTCAATGTCTCCAGGAGTGCCGCGATCTTGATCGTCGCGAAGTTGGAGAAGGTATCGGATACCGCATAAGGCAGGATGATCTGATCGCCGTGGCGAAGCGCGCCGCAGCTATAGACGACATTGGGCACGTAGCCTTCACGTTCTGCCGGCTCAGGACGAAGAAGCGGCTCGGGGGTTCTGGCCAAAACCCTGGTGGGATCATTCTTGTCCAGAAGTGCCGCGCCAATCGAATATTTCCTGATCGGGCCGACACCATGGGTCAAGACGAGCCAACCTTCATCGAGCTCGATCGGTGACCCGCAATTGCCCAGCTGCACGAATTCCCAGGGAAATTTGGGCTTGAGGATGACCTGGCCCGTTTCCCACGCATAGAGATCGTCGGAATAGAGCAGATAGAGATTTTCATTGTCCTGCCGGCCAATCATTGCGTAATGGCCGTCGATCTTGCGCGGGAACAAGGCCATTCCCTTGTTGCGCGCCGCCGGACCGGCGAGTGGCGTCAGGCGGAACGTCCTGAAGTCAGTGGTCTCGATCAGTTCGGACCTTATGCTTCTCCCGCTATAGGCCGTATAGGTCGCATAGAAGATCCTCCCCTCGCCCGTATCGAATTCAACGAAACGCGCATCTTCAATGCCATTTGACTGCGATAGGGTGATGGGAAATATCACCCGCTCGCTCAAATGACCGTCGAGCTTGAACTCGACCTCGACCTCCTCGCCGTCGAGTCTGGGCGAGCGGCTTTGTACCTTGGGAATAGAGGCCAGCCGCGCCGTCGGATCAATCGTGACATCGCCCCGGGCCGAAATGGATCCCGAACGGAAGGTCAAGGATGAAATGTGACCTTCGCCGACCGCGCGCAGGCTCAAAATGAAGCGACAGCCGCCTTCCGGCGCGCCTGACTGGTCAGGGTTGCGGACAATGCTGGGATTGAACAGAGCCGCCGCCTCAAACGAATACTCGTGGAGAAAATAGGCGCCGACAAGCTGGCGCTGTACTTTGCTGAAGACGCTATGGGGGGCCAAGGCATCCTCCATTTCGGATGCACGCTCCTCGAATGTCTCCAGCAGGTTCCGGTGCCGGCCATTGAAGTTCTCAAGCACGTCTGTCAGCTGCGCCGCCGCCGCTTCAGGATCAAGCCCGATAACCCGGTCGACGATATGGTTCGCGCGTGTCTTGTCTGTCGGGTTCAGGTCGCGTGGTTCGATCGCCGGCTTGAACGGGCGCACGACGACCCGGGCAGGATCCGGGCGCAGATACAGCGCCTGTCGGTTCAAAAACATAGACGTGGTAAAAGCTCCTTGCTGTCATTCGCGTGGCGACGGTAGTCGCTCAGGCGCTGAGCACCAGCCGCAATGATGCCTGTTCGGCGTGATCCGGTCCGGCGTCGGTACGCATGAATCTTCGGATTTCGGTCAGTCCCATAAGATATGCGAGAACCGACTCCGCTCCCTTGTTCTCACTGGGGCGGTCGGGATGAAGTCCATCTGAACAGCTGCCCATTGCCAGATCGACCAGAGGGCAGGCAAGATCGTTATCGCCCAGGAACCAGCTGAAGGCGCGCATCGCGCCGACCTCCCATTCACCGGTGCTGCTCGCCCGCCATGCCGTGAGGCAGGCTGAGATCGTTGCCGCCGCTTCGACCGGCTGCTGATCGAACCGCTTCGGCGCCTGCCAGGGAATTCCGAAGCTTTCCGTGCCAACCGGCCGGAAATGTCCGGTCGGAGCGGTCTGCTGCGTCATGAGCCAGCGTAACGAGCGAAGGCCGGCATCGACATAAGCGGGCGTCTTCGTCGCCAGTCCGGTCAGAAGCAGGGCTTCGGACAGACGGGCATTATCGTAAGCGAGGAGGTTCTCGAACCATATCCAGTCCGGTGTCTCGACCGCGGCCAATAACGACATCAACCTGTCGGCCAGGGATTGTCGATAGCCGGCAACGACCGGATCCGGCGCGTTGGCCTCGCAATAGGCGTCCAATCCGAGAAGCGTGAACGCCCAGGCCCGCGGCGACTGAAACGTCTCAACTGTCGGTAGTGCTAAGCGGAAGAGTGCCGCAGCCCATTGCCGGCGGGATGCCGACGTATCGCTCCTCGCGCATTCACCGAGCGCCCACAGCGTCCGCCCGTGGCTGTCCTCCGAGCCAATATCCTCCAGCCAGCGCCGATCATAACTCATGAAGTTCCGAAACCGGCCATTGTCCGGGTTCCAGGCATGCTGAATGAAGGCGGCAAAACGCGCGGTTGTCCTCTCCGACAAATGACGTTCGCCAAGGCTTCCGACCCGGGCCGCGAAGATCAAGGCGCGGGCATTGTCATCGACACAATAGCCATGCGAGCGATCAGGCACGGAATGAACAGCATGCTGCAGCAAGCCGGTACTATCGCACATGGACAGAAAGTGCTTGAGCGATATCTCGGGCACGGGATATCCCGCTCGCCAAAGGGCTTCCTGCTCGATACGCGTCGATCTCGCGGGCGGGCCAATCGTGCGCGCCTCATCGAGCACGATGCGGTAACGCTTTGCGGTCTGCGCCCAGGTCATCAGCCGGCTGGTCGCATAAGCGCGCTTGCGCATGGCGTGCCGGCGAACGTCGTTGGAGAGCAATCCCGCCACCGCCGCACCGATGGCTTTGGCGTCGGCGAATGGAACGAGGATGCCCCTTCCCTCCGCCAACAATTCCTGGGCGTGCCAGTAAGGCGTCGATACGACGGCCTTTCCCGAACCGTAGCTGTAAGCCAGCGTGCCGGACGTCATTTGAGCTTCGTTGAGATAGGGCGTGACATAGACGTCGCACATCGAGATGTATTCGAGCAGCGTCGCCTGATCGACAAACTGATCGATGAACACGACGTGATCGTCGATGCCGAGGTCCCGCGCACGAGTTGTAAGACCTTCCCGATAGGCTTCACCCTGCTCGCGCACCAGGTTCGGATGTGTGGCGCCCAGAACCACATAGACGGCGTCAGGGCAGGATTCGACAATCGCCGGCATGGCATCGATCATCACCTCGATGCCCTTGTTGGGGGAAAGCAGGCCGAATGTCAGTATGACAGGCTTGCCGCTAAAACCCAGCTTGGCTTTGGCGAAATGCGGATCGAGAAAGGCAACATCGGGAATTCCGTGCGGGATCACCTCAATCCGTTCCGGCGGCATGCCATAGACACTGCGGAGGAGCTCCCGCCCCTTTTCAGCCATGACAACCACTTTTGCGGATGAATCAATGATGCCACGCATCACATCGCGCTGAGCGAGCGTGGGTTCGGGCAGCACCGTATGGAGCGTGGTGACGACAGGCATGCGAAGACGGGAGAGAAGCTCAATGATATGACAGCCGGCTTCACCGCCGAATATTCCGAATTCGTGCTGGAGTGAAACGGCATCAAACCGGGCCTGGTTGAGGAACTCCGCCGCCCGTATATAGTCATCGACCGACTGGTCCTGGATCTGAAATCGGACGACCGGAGGATAGTCGTAGGCGCGGCCGTGATCCGTCATGGCAACGACATAAGCCTCGAGATCGGGCTTCGACATCAGAAGCGCACGATGCAGATCATGGGTAAAGGTGGCGATCCCGCAGCGGCGAGGCAGATAGTTTCCGATGACTGCTATTCTGGCATGGGACGCGGGTTGTGTTTCCATCAAACATCTTTCGCACGAAATGTAATTTCAGATCAGGAGCGAGCTCGTGCCGCTCCAAGAGAGTCACGCGCCCCGTCATTCGTCATTTGCCGACGAGCGTGCTCCTGAGGCCGCCGATAACCTTCTGGATGCGTCCCCAAAACCTGTCGACCTTTCCCGCCGATTTCAGCTTGGCATCGCCCCTCGCCTTGCCGCTCAGCTCCTTGACGGCGCCCTTGGCCATTTTCGCTGATCCCGCAATCTGATCTTTGTTCATTTTGGCTTTCTCCGAAGATGCCGCAAAGAAACTCGACGCCGGAGCAAGACCCAAGTGTTCCGCCGCTCAACGCGCCGTTGAAAAGTCTACCGCCAGAGATGAGAGCGGTTCTGCTCAATATTGCTCACAAAGATACGCGAGCCATGGAGACTCGCGTCCTCACTCTTGCCGAATATTGTTGCAAAAGCGCAATAGATACCTAAATGGGGGTTACCGGACCGATTTACAATCAAAATCCCGACGCACCAGCTATTTCTGCCGTTTTGTATACTGGATCAAACCCGTCTTTGTCGGCGGGGTGGAGAATTGCGAAGATGCCGGTGTCGGATCCGGCTTTTGCTTCTTGGGTTTCTTGGCTTCGCGGTTACGTCTCATCTGACCTTTGGCCATCGCGCGTGCCTTTCAATATTGATAACAACGAAGACCCGGCGTCGTAGGAAATGCGACTCCTGCGGCACTATGGTGCCTGCGCCATGCCGGTTTGGATATAACGCATTCACGAAGAAGAGGTTCATTCTCCAAGAGCAACAGCCACTTGAAAAGACTTGTGAGAAATGAACGAATGTCGGTATTACTTGCCAAAATAGCCTCCAATGCCACGAGGCGGGAGCTGCTATCTCTCTGTCACCGACTTGCCGGATTATCGACGCCGCTGATGCATAGTCTATGCGCGCATATTCGGGTTTTGCCTAGACATTTGTTTTCTTGAAAACGTGCCGTTGCCTGTCGCGTCGTCAGCTTGGAGTCCTGGTCCGCAAAGCCCGTAGCCGATCGAACCAGCCGGCGAGGCCGCGCGGCCAGGCAATGACGAAGAGCGTGATCAGAAGCCCCAGGCCGATATTCCGATAGTCGGAGAACTCCTTCATGCCCTCATCCGCAAGCATCAGGAGTGCGGCGCCGAGCAGCGGTCCCCAGATCGAGCCCATGCCGCCGACGACGATCATGGCGATGAGGAAGAGCAGCAGCGAGAAGGAGAATACCGTCGGCCCGATCACCCGGAAATGCACGGCATAGAAACCGCCGGCGATGCCGGTGAAGAAGGCCGAGACGGCGAAGATCCATAGCTGGTATTTGAACCGGCTGATGCCGCGCGACAGCGCATAGCCCGGGCTGTCGCGCAGTGCCTTGAAGGCCAGGCCCAGAGGCCCGCGGATCACGGCGACCGAAAAGACGAAGGCAAGTGCCAGCAATCCCAGCGCCACATAATAATGCGCGATGTACCATTTCGACGGGAAGAGCGAGCGAAAGCCCAGATCGCCGAACTGGCCGATGCCGCGCACGCCGCCAAAAAGCGGCATGCAGCCCGAGACATTGGTGAAGCAGCCGGTGTCGTTGACGATCAGCACATACATCACCTGCGCGATGGCGAGCGTCAGCAGCGCCACATAGGGGCCGCGCAATCTGAGGCAGGCGAGCCCGATGATCATGCCCGCGACGACGGCAATGAGGCCGCCTAGCGGAATAGCGACGAGCATCGGCACCTTCAGATAGAAGCCGAGCATCGCGGTGGCGTAACCGCCAATGGCGAACAGCGCCATCTGAGCCAGCGAGAAGATGCCGCCGACGCCCAGCACGAGATTCCATTGAACGACGACGATCGCCCAGACGAAGAAGACCGTCGCCTGGGTCACCACATAACGCCCGCCGAAAACGAAGGGCACGACGAGTGCCACGGCGATACAAATGAGGCCGATGAGGATATCGCGACGGATCGGCGTCATAGGCGCACCACTTGCTGGCGCCCGAACAGGCCATAAGGCCGCCAGATCAATACCAGGATGACGAGAAGAAGCAGGGTGGCGAAGCTCCAGCGCACGCCCAGGACATATTGCGTCGCCGCTTCCAGAAGCCCCAGCACGATCGCCGCCAGTACCGCGCCATAGACATTGCCGAGGCCGGCGACGATGCAGATGATAAAAGCCTTGAGCATCGGATCGCCGCCCATCACCGGCGTCAGCGTGGCGATCGAGCTGATCATGACGCCCGATATGGCCGCGAGGCCGCCCGAGAGCGCCAGGACCTGCGCATAGATCTGGCCGACGCGCACCCCCATCAGCTGGGCGGCGTCACGGCTCATCGAGGTGGCGCGGATGGCGCGCCCTGCCCTGGTCTTCTGGAGCAGAAGGGCGACAGCCGCCATGGCCACCAGCGCGGTCAGGAGGATCATGATGTTCTGCAGCGGGATGTGGACATTGCCGATCACCACCGAGCCCGAGACCGCGAGCGGTTGCGGGATCGGATAAGGCCCGAAGCTCTTCAGCATCAGGCTCTCGATGACGGCGCCGATACCGATGGTGGCGATGAAGATATTGGTCTCGAAATTCTCGGCTCGGAGCAGCGGCAAGGTGGCGAAGACATAGATCGCGAGCCCGGCCAGGGCGCAGACGAGCGCGGCGGCCACGAGCCCGAAAATCGGATGGAAGCCCAGATGGGTAATCGCCGCGTAACACATATAGCCGCCCAGCGTCAGCAGCGCGCCATGCGCCATGTTGAGCATGTTGAGCGAGCCATAGACGAGCGACAGGCCGACGGTCGCCACCGCATACATGGCGCCGAGCGTCAGGCCGGAAGCAATGATCTGGATCACCACATCCATGTCAGGCTCCGAGATAGGCTTCGACGATTTCGGGGCGCGCCATCAGTTCGGCGCCCTTGCCCGTCCAGGCGAAGCGGCCATTGTCGAGAAGATGGATGCTGTCGGCCTGGTCCATGATGCGCTCGGCATTCTCCTCGACGAGAAGGATGCTCATGCCGGCATGGCGCAGGTCGAAGATAACCTCATAGATCTGGTCGATGACGATGGGCGCGAGGCCTAACGACGGCTCGTCCAGCATCAGGAACTCGCCGCCCGCCATGAGGCCGCGGCCGATACCGCACATGCGCCGCTCGCCGCCCGACAATGTGCCGGCGACCTGATTGCGGCGGTCCTTGAGTTTGGGCAGCAGCGTGAAGACACGTTCCAGCCGCTCGGCGACGGATCCGGCTTCGCGCGTCAGATAGGCGCCCATCATCAGGTTTTCATAGATAGTCATGCCAGGGAACAAGAGATCGCCCTGCGGCACATGGATGACGCCCTCGGCCACGACCTGGTCGGGACGCAAGGTATCGAGACGTTTGCCCTTGAGGCTGATCTCGCCCTCACTCACCCGCACGATGCCGGAAATGGTCTTGAGCAAGGTCGATTTGCCATGGCCGTTGGGGCCGATCACTGCGGTCAGTTCGCCCTTACCGGCGACGAAATCGGCGCCTTGCAGCACGAGGCGGCCGGCATAGCCGGATTTGACGCCTTTCAGCTGGAGGATCGGCTCAGCCATGGGACACGGCGCCCGCCCCTTGCATGAAGCTCTTCAGGCGCTCCGACGCGCCCTTGCCGAGATAGACCTCGACCACGGCGCGGTCATTGACGAGACTGCCCGGCGCCCCTTCGAAGAGCTTCTCACCGTGATGCATGATCATTACCCGGTCGGACAATTGCACCAGGAAACGCATGACATGTTCGATGAGGATAATGGTGACACCGGCCGCCTTGATGGTGCGCACCGCCAGCATCACCCGGTCGATCTCCTTGGCGGTGAGGCCGCCAACCGGCTCGTCCATGAGGAGCAGCTTCGGCCGCGTCGCCATGGCAGAGGCCATCATCAGAAGCTTACGCTCGAGCACCGGCAGCTTGCCGGTGATCCTGTCGGCGCTCGCCTCGAGCCCCACCAGCGCCAAGGCTTCATCCGCCAGCTTCTTCGTCGCGGCGCCGATGCGGAAAGTCGGCATCGCACGGTTCTCGCGACCGAAATAGGCGCCGACCTGCACATTCTCGCGCGCCGTCAGGCTGTCGAAACCGGCATTGAGCTGAAAGGTGCGGGCAATGCCGGCATGACAGATGGCTTCCGGCGCCAGACGCGTGATGTCCTCGCCGGCAAGCCGGATCTCGCCCGCCGTCGCCGGATTGAGGCCGGAGATCACCTCGAAAAGTGTGGTCTTCCCGGCTCCGTTCGGTCCGCCGATGCCGAGGATTTCCCCTGCCCCGACATCGAAGGAGAGATTGTTGACCGCCGTCAGCGCGCCGAAGGACTTGCCGACATTGCGGCAGGACAGAAGCGGCACTGCGGCGGCCATTATCGCGTCAGGCCTTGATCCAGGGCGGCAGCGTGAATTTGGCAGTGCCATAGGGCGCCGGCGCAATCAGCGCCGGTCCCTTGGTAAAATCCTGGATCTGCAGGAACTGGTGCGGCATGCCGAGCGAGGAGTCGTTCACCTGGGTCGGATAGGAGTAGGCTGCATTCTCCAAAGGCACGAAGCGCGTGGTGCCGACGACGCCGCGCCAGATGAGCGAGCTCATGCGCGCCGCGACCTTCTTGTTCTGATCGGCATTGCCGGGCTCGCCGCTGCCGCCGGCGAGTCCCGCCGCAGTCGCCCAGACATAGGCGCCGTCATAAGGCTGAGCGCCGGAATTGTGCCCGGCGTTCTCACCGAACTTCGCCTTGTAGCGCTTCTCGAAGGCGGTGCCGATCTCGTCCTGAAGCGCCCCGACCAGCGTCGCATAGAGAATGCCGTTGGCGCTTTCCTTGGCGATGTCGCGGAAGGCCGGCAGCGATGGGCCATATTGCATATAGACGAGGCTCGGCGTCGGATTGGGCCCGAACTGTAGGCAGAACTGCGCCAGGTCGGCGGGTAGGAAGTGGGTGATGCAGATGACCGCCGGCGGGTCCTGGCGGATCTTGGCAAGCGTCGGCCCCCATTCGGAAGCGGGCACGCTCACCGTCTCGAAGAGATTGATCTCCCAGCCGAACTGCGCCGCCTGCTCCTTCACCGCATTGGCGATGTTGGAGGCATAGACGCCGGCCGACAGGATGACCGCCATCTTGTTGTTGTGACGCTTCCACTCGCCATTGGTTTCGAGGTTCTGCAGGAACTTGAGGAAGCCGGTGCCGTAGAAGGTCTCCGGCGGATCGCCCATGAAGGAGCCCCAGTAACGATTGGGATCCGACTTCACCAGATTGGTGTGGCCGATGGTGGTATCGTAGTGGACATAGATGATACCGGCGTCAGCGGCGACTTCCTGGATCGCGGCACCCGAGCCGATATTGTAGCCGTTGAGAATGGCATGGACGCCATAACGGTCGACCAGGCGCTGTGCGGCCTGGACATTGGTGGCGTCGCCCATCTGCGCCGTGTCCTCGAAAGAGGGCTCGAGGGGACGACCGAGAATGCCGCCCAGCGCATTGATCTCCTCGCAAGCGAGCGTCAGGCCGTTCTTGAATTCGATGCCGTCGGGCGCGGCGAAGTCGGTGGTCGGGCCGCACTGGCCGACTGGGATCGCCTCGCCTTCGGCGCGTGCTTCCTTGTTCATGGCAAAGAGCATGGCCGGCAGGCCGGTCAGCGTGGCGGCGGTCGCCGCACTGCCCTTGATCAGGAAATTGCGCCGGGAACCGGCGATGACATTCGGCTTGGAGAGTTTGTCGCGCTTCATGGTGTTTCCCCTTTTGGCTTCTATCTTAGCTTATTCTCTGGACAAGGCGGGAGGCTTCTTCGATCACAGCCAGCTGATGAGGCTGGGCGTCCATGCCGCCCCATTGCGCCATCATTGGCCCCCACGGATCCTCGACTTCGGTCTTGTAGCCGGAAAGCTCCTCGATCACCGCAAGGCCGCAATAAGGCGCATACATCTCGGAATAGCCACCCTCATGGGTCATCACGATGCGGCCGCCGCAAAGTTCCTTCGCCGCCGCCATCAGCATACGCGTCAAATCGCGATAACCCGAGGCGGTCATCATCATGCGGCCTAACGGATCGACGCCGCCCGCATCGAAACCAGACGGCACCACGATTAGATCGGGCTTGAAGCGCTTGAGCGCCGGCAGCACAACGCGCTCGAATGCGGCGACATAGGCGCCCGGCCCCGAGCCCGGTGGCAACGGCACATTGATGTTGAAGCCCTCGCCCTTGCCCTCGCCATTCTCGGCGATGCCGCCCGAGGCGGCGGGAAAGAGATTGTCCTGATGCAGCGAAATCGTCAGCACGCTCGGATCGTCATAGAAGATCGCCTGAGTGCCGTTGCCGTGATGGACGTCCCAATCGACGATGGCGATACGGCCGAGGCCCAGCACCTTCTGAGCATGGCGCACCGCGACCGCGGCATTGGCGAAAAGGCAGAAGCCCATGCCGACATCCTTGGTCGCGTGATGACCCGGCGGGCGGATGAGCGCATAGGCATTGGCGACCTTGCCCGCAACGACCGCGTCGACCGCCGTGATGGCGCCACCCGCGGCGAGGAGTGCTATCTCGTAGCTGCCGGAGCCCAATGGCGTCAGCTGGCTCGCATCGCCATAGCCCTTGGCGCTGATCTCCTTGATGTGATTCACATGCGCCAGCGTGTGGACACGCACCACCTCCTCGGCGGTCGCCGGCCGCGGCTTGATGATCGTCAGCTGGTCGAGGAGTCCGCTGACCTCGAGGAGGTTGCGCAATCGGCGCTTGGTCTCGGGGTTTTCGGCATGGGTGCCCGGCTGGACATGGAGGCCCGGCGGAAAAACCTGGTTCCAATTCCAGGTATTGTGCCAGAGATAAAGTTCATGAAAGACGAAACCCGTCGCCATCGCGACTCCCCACTCGATCAGACGGGCATGATGATGCGAGTCCTTACCCACGGGAGTCCCGACACATTCGGGTAACGGGTGGTATTTTTCAGCCCACCCTTTCGGGTGGCTCGACGAGGCCGATCTCCTTCAGCTTGAGCACAGCCTCGGTGCGGTTGGAGACGCCGAGCTTGCCGAAGATGTTCTTCAGATGCCATTTGACCGTGTCGGGCGCCATGGCGAGCGACTGTGCCAATTGCCGGTTGCTGTAGGCGCGCATGAGATAGGACGCGACCTCCATCTCCTTGCCGCTCAGGGGCCGCTTGGGCGATGGTCCGGCCGTTCGGATCGGCGCATGGCCGGCCCCGGCGCGGTTGAGCGCCTGCTCGATACGCAGGACGAAGTCGGCCGTCTCGGAGGGGCGCGACCAGGCCGGAATGCGGCCGCGGGCGAAATCGAGCGCCGCCTTGAGGGGCGGCCCTTCATCGACGAGCGAGCGCACGGCGCGCTGCGGCTGCGCCAGCGCGATCAGGTCGACAGTGGCGGCGAGCGCCTGCAAGGTCTCGCCTGCCGCATGCGCTGCGATCGCCACCAAAGCGCGCACCTGGATGAGGCCGCGCAGGCGTCCGTCGCGGCGCTGACGCTCGGCAATACGTTCGAGCACCGCAATAGCGCGTTTCGGCTGGCCCTCGGCGATGAGCACCCGGGCGACACCGATATGGGCATATTCATCGAGGGGATGAACAGTCTTTGCCTTCTCGCTCTCGGTGAGGCTGATGCCGCGCAACTGCAAGGCCATGCGGGCGGCGGCGACGTCGCCCCGCGACAGGAGCAGCCGAACCCGGTCATTGAGGGCGCTGGCGGTCAGGCGCCGGTAGCGCTTCTCGATGCCGAGCTGCTCGGCGCGTTCGAGATGGAAGATCGCTTCGTCGTGACGGCCATTGGCCTGGGCGAGCCGCGCCAGATGCAGCTTGCAGGCCATTTCATGCACGACGAGGCCGCATTCCTCGATCACCCGGCGGTGCTGATGCAGGAGCCGCTCGGCGCTGTGCAGATCGTCCCATTCATAGAGGAGCTCGACCTGAATGATTGCCGACATCGCCTCCGAATAGGAATTGGCGCCGAAACCGTCGCGCGCCAGATGCATCGCGCGGGCCAGCAGGTCGTGCGCCTGACGCAGATTGCCGGCCGAAAATTCGACGAGGCCCAGGATCAGATCGGAATAGACGATGCCGAAGATCGAATGAGCGGTCGTGTGATGGTCACGCGCCTTCAGCGCGGCGAGCCGCGAAGCGTCGAGCTCGCCCAGCGAGAAATGCGCGAACGCGCGGATATTACTCAAGGTCCCTTGGGCAAAGGGCTCGCCTTCGGGATAATCGGCGAGCCATCGCGCCGCGAGCTTCGTCGCCATGCGCGGCCAGTCGGCGGCGCTCACCGCGCCGGCGGTCAGCGTCTGCAGTTCCGCCTGGAGCGAGCGGATCGTCCGGCTGTCGATGGCGCCGTCGCGCGCCAGCCGGGCGATCAGTTGCTTCGCCTGCTTGAGGACACGCACCGCCTGGCGCGAGCGTCCGGTGTGGAAATGCACCCAGACCCAGGTCAGCAGAAGACGGGGGCGCGCCGCGACGACTTCGGTCGGCAAACGGTTCAGCCATTCCGTCAGCAGCGGAATGTGACCTTGCATGATGATCGGCGTCGCGCATTTCTCGACCAGATCGGCCGCCTTATCCTGATCGCCGGCGGCGAGCGCGTGGCCAACGGCATCCGAGACATACCCATTGGCGGAAAGCCAAACGGAGGCTTTGCGATGCAGATCCTGCCGGCGCGGCGCGGACCAAGCCTCGAGCTTGCCACGCAGGAAGTCGCTGAAGAGATGATGGTAACGGAACCACTGGCCGGTCGTATCGAGCGCGATGAGGAAAAGATTGGAGCGTTCGACCAGGGCCAATGTCTTCTCGGCATCGAGATCGGGCGATACGGCCTGGACGAGGCCCAGATTGAAACGCTCGAGGATCGAGGTTCTGAGCAGGAACTCCTGTATCTCGGCTGGCTGGCGCGCCAGAACTTCCTGAGCAAGGAAACCCGCCACATCGCGCTGGCTGCCGGAGAAGTCGGCGATGAAGCCTTCCTTCGAGTGCTCATGCGCGAGCGTCAGCGAGACGAGCTGCAGTCCGGCCGGCCAGCCTTCCGTCTTGTGATGCAAGGCGACGACGCCGGCGGTCGAGATATCGAGCCCGCAGATCTGGCGCAGATAGTGATCGGTCTCGTCGAGCGAGAAGCGCAGCTCATTGTCGCCGAGATTGACCACCTGCCCCTTCATCCGCATGGCGGCGAGCTCGGGCGGCAGTTCACCGCGCGTGGCGAGGACGATATGGAGAGCCGGCGGCGCATAGGTGACGAGCGCATTGAGGAAGACGGCGATCTCGGAAGAAACGATCAGATGCGCATCGTCGAGCACCAGATAGACCGGCTCGCTCATCCGCGACAGGTCGTTGACGAGCCCGGCGAGGATGGATTCGACCGGCGTGACCGGGCTCGACTCGATGAGAGACAGAGCATGGGCGGCGATCGCCGCATCGGCGCGGTTCAATGTGCCGGTGATGTATTTGAGGAAGCGGGCGAGGTCGTTGTCCTGCGCATCGAGCGACAGCCAGGCGACGCGGCCGCCACCCTCTCCGGCCTTGGCCGCCCATTGCGCCAGGAGCGTCGATTTGCCGAAACCCGCCGGCGACGAGACGATGGCGAGCTTGCCCTCCGTCGCCTGTTCCAGCATGGCGATGAGCCGCGGCCGCTCGACCGTGGCCCCGCGCAAATGCGGGGGATGCATCTTGGTCTCGATGAACATCCGAGGCTCAGTCTCCAGCGTGGCAGTGGCCATTCTTAGCGCGTGATCAGGAAAAGTGGATACCGGTTTTCCGTCCGATCACGCGCTAAATAAAGGACTCCGATCACGTTTATCACTTTAGGTCGATCCGACCTAAAGTGATCGTGATCTAGGCCGTTCAAGACGGGAAACGCAAGTCAGCCTTGACCGGGCGCGGCGCATCGGTCATTCTCCGCCCATGGCCGCTTGCCGCACCATCGCGCTCAAATCGAAAAAATCTCCCATTCGGGGGACGATGATCGCTTGCGTGTAATCTAGACAGCCGCCAGTAGATCGAAGTTAACCCCGCCGGTTTGGACGGGGTTTTTTGTTGCCCGTCTCCGGCATATGAGGAGACGAAACATGACACTCGAGGGACTGTGGATCCCGCTGATCACCCCTTTCCGCGACGGCGATCTCGACGAGGCGTCGATCAGGCGGCTGGTCCATCATTATGCCGCCCAGCCGGTCGATGGGCTCATCCTTGGCGCCACCACCGGTGAGGGCTTGAGCCTCAGTGACGAGGAGATCGACCGCCTGGTCCTGGTGGCGCGCGCGGCCCTCGCCGAGGCGAAGCGGCAGATGCCGGTCTATCTCGGCCTGTCGGGTGGTGCCGCAAACAAGGTCATCAAGGCGCTGCATCGGACACAGATGCTGCCGGTCGATGGCTATCTGATCGCCTGCCCCTATTATGTCCGGCCATCGCAGGCCGGACTCTACCAGCATTTCGCGGCGCTTGCCGAAAACACCGCGCGGCCGATCGTCATCTACAACATTCCCTACCGGACCGGCGTCAATCTCGGCAATGAGACGATGCTGCGCTTGGCCCAGATCCCGAACATCGTCGGGGTCAAGGATTGCTGCGCCGATGCCGGCCAATCTTTCGATCTCCTGCGTCTCAAGCCACAGGATTTTTCCGTGCTGACCGGAGAAGACGCCCTCTTCTACACGGCGCTCACGCAAGGTGCGGAAGGCGGCATTCTCGCTTCCGCCCATGTCGAGACGGAAGCCTTCGCGCATATCCGCAAGCTCCTCCGCCATGGCGATCAGAGGGGCGCGCTCGCCGCCTGGCAGGCGCTCGTCGATACGCCGCGCCTGTTGTTCCAGGAACCCAACCCGGCGCCGATCAAGCATTGGCTGTGGCGCACCGGGCTCATCGAAAGTCCCGAGCTCAGGCTGCCGATGCTGCCCGTGTCGGACGCTCTCGCCCAGCGCATCGACCAGCATATCGAAAGGCTGAAGCCCCGCGTCGCGGCTTAACTCTCTGGCAAAGTGGCCGCCATGCGTTTGGCGGCCTCCTGCAACAGCGGCAGATGAACGATCGCCTTTTCGAGACTGAAACGCGCGCTTGGCGCGTGACAAGCGATGGCGGCGAGCGTCGTCCCTTGGTTATCGACCACGGGCACCGCGATGGCGACGAGACCCAGCAGGAATTCTTCGCGGTCGAGGCTGTAGCCCTGGGCGCGGATCGTGGCGAATTCCTGCTCGAGCGCCGCGCGGCTGGTCAGCGTGGTGGGCGTATAGGCCGACAGATCGAGCGCATCGAGCAGCTTGTCGCGCCGCTCAGGCGGCAGCGTCGACAGGAACAGCTTGCCGCTCGCGGTGCAGTGAAGCGGCACGCGCGAGCCGGGCTCGAGATGGAGGCGAAGCGGCCAGCGCGCCTCGACGCGATCGAGATAAAGGACCTCGTGTCCGGCAAGGGCGGTGAAGTTGCAGGTCTCGCCGATCTCATTGACGAGCTTTTCCAGAATGGCGCGCCGGTCGAAGGTGGCGCCGGACCGCATGACGTCGAGCCCCAGACGCAACAGGCGGCGGCCGACCGTGTAGCGCCGCCCGCCCGGCTCGCGCGTGAGATAGCCCTCGCTTTCGAGCTTCTGGCAGAGCCGGTGCACCGTGGGTTTGGGAAGATCAAGAAGTGCCGCCATCTCGGGCAGCGCCAGAGCCCGGCCCGAACGGGCGATCGTCTCCAGCAATTCGAGGGCGCGGGACGTCGCCGAACCCCCTTCACGTTCCTCGACCTGGCTCACTGGTGTCTCCGGATTGACATCGAAACCTATACCATTCCACTCAGCGAGATGAAATGTCTCGAATTAAGGTTGACTTGTTACACGAAACCCCTCCAACATGACATAAAGGAACCGGGGGGATCAGTCGCATGCAAGTTGCGACGGAAGCGGACTTCGTGGTGGTGGGCGCGGGCTCGGCGGGGAGCGTGCTCGCCGCGCGCCTCTCCGAAAATGGCCGCCATAGCGTAGCACTTCTGGAAGCGGGCCCTTCCGACCGCAGTTTCTGGATCCATCTGCCGATCGGCTACGGCAAGACGATGTGGGATCCCCGAGTCAATTGGCGCTTCTACACCGAGCCCGATCCCCATATGGACAACCGCCAGCTCTACTGGCCACGCGGCCGGGTCCTCGGCGGCTCCTCCTCGATCAACGGGCTCATCGCCATTCGCGGCCAGGCCGAGGATTATGATGGCTGGGCGGCGCTCGGCAATCCGGGCTGGGGCTTTAACGACCTGCTGCCCTATTTCATCAAGCTCGAGACCAATCATGGCCTGGAGAACGACCGGCAACTGCACGGGACGTCCGGTCCCCTTCATGTCACCAGCATCACCGGCCGGCATGAACTGATCGAGGCGGTGATCGGCGCCGCCAATGCGCTGGGTGTTCCGCGCACGGAGGATTTCAACGGCCGAAGCCAGGAAGGTGTAGGCTATTACCAACTCACCACCAATCGGGGCTGGCGGGTGAGCGCCGCCAAGGCCTATCTCAAACCGGCGAAGCGGCGGTCCAATCTCACCATCCTCACCGAAGCCCAAGCCACCCGCCTTCTCTTCGCCAACCGGCGTGCCAGCGGGGTCGAATACCGCCAGAACGGCGTCAGCAAAGTCATCCGCGCGCGCCGTGGCGTCGTCCTATCCGCCGGCGCGGTGCAGTCGCCACAGCTTCTCATGCTGTCGGGGGTCGGGCCGGCCGAACATCTGCGCACGCACGGGATCAGCGTCCTCGCCGACAGCCCGGGCGTCGGCGGCAATCTGCAGGATCATCTGCAGCTCCGCCTCATCTATCGCGCCAACCGGCCGATCACCACCAATGATCAGCTGCGCTCGCTTACGGGCCGCGTCCGCATGGCGCTCGACTGGCTGCTCTTCACGCAAGGCCCTCTCGCCATCGGCATCAATCAGGCCGGTCTCTTCACCCGCGTGTTGCCGGACTCCCGCACACCCGACATCCAGTTTCATATCGCGACACTTTCGGCCGACATGGCGGGCGGCAAGGTGCACGACTTTCCGGGCTTCACGCTGTCGGTCTGCCAGCTGCGCCCGGAAAGCTCAGGGACCATCGCGCTTGCCTCGGGCGATCCCCTCGCCGCACCGTTGATCCAGGCGAACTATCTTTCCACCGACACCGATCGGCGCTGCGCCGTGGCGGCAATCACCTTCGCCCGCCGGCTCGCCCGGACCAGGCCGCTCGCCGACCATGTCGCGCAAGAGGAACTGCCCGGCCCCGCTGCCGAAAGCGATGACGATCTCCTCGGTTTCGCCAGAGCGCATGGCGCGACGATCTTCCATCCCGCCGGCACCTGCAAGATGGGCCCCGACAGCGACCCGCAAGCGGTCGTCGATGCGCGTCTTAGAGTGCGCGGCGTCGAGCGGCTGTGGGTCGCCGATTGCTCGATCATGCCGAAGCTCGTCTCCGGCAACACCAATCTGCCAGCGATCATGATCGGCGAGAAAGCCGCCGACCTGATCCAGGAGGATGCATAACAACCATTAAAATGGGAGGATAAAATGACAAATGCCTATAGCCGGAGCGACGTCAGACGCGTCGTGACGGCCAGCCTGATCGGCGCGACAATCGAATGGTACGATTTCTTTCTCTACGGAGCGGTGGCGGGAATCGTCTTCAACAAGCTCTTCTTCCCCACCACCGACCCTTTTGTTTCCATCCTGCTCGCTTACACCACCTTCGCCATCGGCTTCGTGGCGAGGCCCTTGGGCGGTCTCATCTTCGGTCATTTCGGCGACCGCATCGGCCGCAAGAGTGTGCTCGTCGCCACCTTGATGATCATGGGCGTCGCCACCGTGCTCATCGGCTGCCTGCCCACTTATGAGCAGATCGGCATATGGGCGCCGATTTTCCTCGTCATTCTACGCCTGGCGCAAGGTCTGGGACTCGGCGGAGAATGGGGCGGTGCTGTGCTCATGGCCTATGAATATGCGCCGAAGGAAAAACGCGGCCTCTATGCCTCGATCCCACAGATCGGGCTCGCCATCGGCCTCTGTCTCTCGGCCGGCATCGTGGCGCTGCTCTCCCGCCTGCCGGATGAGGACTTCCTGAGCTGGGGCTGGCGTACGGCCTTCATCGGCTCGATCGTACTCGTGCTGGTCGGCCTCTATATCCGCCTGCGCATCGTCGAGACGCCGGAGTTCCAGCGCGTCAAGGACCGCAAGGCGGAAGCCAAGGTGCCGGCTGTCGAGATGCTGCAGCAATATCCGGGCAATATCATCCTCGGCATGGGCGCGCGCTATATCGACGGCGTGTTCTTCAATGTCTTCGCAGTCTTCTCGATCGCCTATCTGACCCAGATGGCGCCGGTGAAGATGCCGCGCGAGACGGCGCTATGGGCGGTGTCGGCCTCGGCACTCCTGATGGTGGCGACGATCCCATTGTTCGGCTGGCTCTCCGACCGCATCGGCAGACCGAAGACCTATGCGATCGGCTCGTTCCTGCTGGCGCTCTCGGCCTATCCGGCCTTCGTGCTGCTCGGCACCGGTGATGTGGTGATGATCTTCCTGGCGCTGCTCGTGCCCTTCGGCATCATCTATGCGATGTGCTACGGGCCGGAGGCCGGCCTCTTCGCCGATCTCTTTGACCCGCGCGTGCGCTATAGCGGCATATCCTTCGTCTACCAGTTCTCGGGGATATTCGCGTCCGGACTGACGCCGATCATCGCCACCTATCTGATCAGGGCCAATGACAATCAGCCCTGGTATCTGGTGGGCTATGTCGTCTTCGCGGCCCTCGTCAGCATGGTGAGCGCCCTGGCGATCCAGCGTCGCTCTCAGGCCACGGAGGCACGGATAGCTACTGCAAGATCCTGAACTCGCCGACGGCGACCTTCTGAGCACCTTCCGGCCCGGCGATGCGCAGCCACATATATTTGCCGCGCGTCTGGGCCGGAAGCGAGAAGGTCTGGCGGCCGGCCGACGTCTGGAGCGGATAGCTCATGACCGGCCGTCCCGAGGCCTCGAGCTGGCCTTCAGGCAACACCATCACATCGAGGATGGTCGCCTTGGCCATGCCTTCGGCGAGAATTGGAGGTGCATATTCGAGGGCCGTCACCTGGCGCTCACCGCCGAGGTCGAGCAGCACGTTGACTTCCTGGTCGGGCGCCTGGATCACAAGCTCGGTCTCGGGCTTGCCGTCGAAAAGATCGTGAAACCGGTAGCGCGCTTCACTGCCGTCCTTCAGCGCCGCGGTGGCGGTGTTGCGGCTCAGATCCAGTGCTGCCGTCTGGACCGGCGCCTGCGGCAGGGTCGCTGCGGTAATGTCGCTCTTGCCGCCGGAATTGACGGCGTCGATCACGCCCCCGGTCTTGGCCACGTCGAGGCCTGACGACATGCCTGCCTCGCCCTTGTTCTTCGCCGGGTCGAGCGCCACCGTCACATTGATCGGTGCCGGGCCCGACGTCGGACCGAAGGCCTGGATGCCGGCAAAGACCACCCCGGCCAGCGCCGCGAAGGCGCTGATGCCGACATTAAGGTTCGAAAGCCTGGAGGTTTTTGCCGTCCCTCCGCCCTTCCTATCGAAGGATTGAGCGTCCCGCATAGTGTGCCTGTGCCCCTAATTCTTCCTCGATCCGCAGCAGCTGGTTGTATTTCGCCAGCCGGTCGGAGCGCGCCAGCGAACCGGTTTTGATCTGACCGCAATTTGTGGCGACAGCAAGATCGGCAATCGTCGCATCCTCGGTCTCACCCGATCGGTGCGACATCACTGCCGTATAGGCCGCCTTATGGGCCATTTCGACGGCTTCCAGCGTCTCGGTCAAAGAGCCGATCTGGTTGACCTTGACCAGGATCGAATTGGCGACGCCCTGAGTGATTCCCTGCTTGAGGCGCTTGGTGTTGGTGACGAACAGGTCGTCGCCGACGAGCTGGCAGGACTTGCCGATGAGATCGGTGAGCGCCTTCCAGCCGTCCCAGTCGTCCTCGGCCATCCCGTCCTCGATCGAGATGATCGGATAGTCCTTGGCGAGCTTGGCCAGATATTTCACCTGCTCGTCGATCGGGCGCACCTTGCCCTCGCCCTCGTAATCGTACTTGCCGTTCTTGAAGAACTCGGTCGCGGCGCAGTCGAGCGCCAGATAGACGTCCTTGCCCGGCTTGTAGCCCGCCTGCTCGACCGCCTTCATGACGAAATCGAGACCGGCCTCGGCCGACGGCAGATTGGGCGCGAAGCCGCCCTCGTCGCCGACATTGGTATTGTGGCCGGCTTTTTTGAGGGCGCCCTTCAGCGTGTGGAAGATCTCCGCCCCCATGCGCAAGGCTTCATGGAAGCTGTCGGCGCCGACCGGCATGACCATGAATTCCTGGAAGTCGATCGGATTGTCGGCATGGGCGCCGCCATTGATGATGTTCATCATCGGCACCGGCAGGGTCCGCGCGGCGGTACCCCCGACATAACGGTAGAGCGGCAGCCCCGAAGCGTCGGCCGCGGCCTTGGCGTTGGCGAGCGAAACGCCGAGGATCGCATTGGCGCCGAGCCGGGCCTTATTGGGGGTGCCGTCGAGGTCGATCATGGCGCGGTCGAGGGCGATCTGGTCCTCGGCATCCATGCCGGCCAGCGTGTCGAAGATCTCGCCATTGACGGCGGCCACCGCCTTGGTCACGCCCTTGCCGAGATAACGCGCCTTGTCGCCGTCGCGGAGCTCCACCGCCTCATGGGCGCCGGTCGAGGCACCTGACGGCACGGCTGCGCGGCCCGAGGAGCCATCTTCCAGAACCACGTCCACTTCGATGGTCGGGTTGCCCCGGCTGTCGAGGATTTCGCGCGCGGTGATGTCGAGAATGGCGGTCATGGGAAACTCCGGTTGGCTGGTCGGAGGGTCTCTATGCTGGCCTTGGATGACGATTGCAAGTCCGGCCTGTCCCGGGGCCACTGGTCCGGATCAGGGCGAGAGGCGCGTTGTCAGGCTGCTTCCGCCTTGGCGATTCGGTCATGCGCCAGGAGCGCCGTCAGCAGCGCCTCGAGCTTGTCGAGCGGCACCATGTTGGGGCCGTCGGACGGCGCATTGTCGGGATCCTCGTGAGTCTCGATGAAGACCCCGGCCACGCCGACGGCGACGGCGGCCTTGGCGAGCACGGGCACGAAGCGGCGGTCGCCGCCCGAAGACGTGCCCTGACCGCCCGGCTGCTGCACCGAATGGGTCGCGTCGAAGACGACCGGACAGCCGGTCTCGGCCATGATCGGCAAGGAGCGCATGTCGCTCACCAGCGTGTTGTAGCCGAAGGAGGCGCCGCGTTCGGTCAGGATGACATTGGGATTGCCGCTGTCGAGCACCTTGGCGGCGACATTCTTCATGTCCCAGGGCGCCAGGAACTGGCCCTTCTTCACATTCACCACCCGGCCGGTCTTGGCGGCGGCGATGAGAAGATCGGTCTGGCGCGACAGGAATGCCGGAATCTGGAGGACATCGACCACCGGCGCAAGCTCCGCACACTGATGATTTTCATGGACGTCGGTGAGGACCGGCAGATCGAATTCCTTGCGGATGTCGGCGAAGACGGCAAGCGCCTTTTCGAGGCCGAGGCCACGCCTGCCCGAGAGGCTGGTGCGGTTCGCCTTGTCGAAGGACGATTTGTAGACGAGGCCGAGGCCGAGCCTGCCGGCGATTTCCTTGAGCTTGCCCGCCATCATGAAGGCGTGCTCGCGGCTCTCGAGCTGGCAGGGCCCGGCGATCACGGTGAGCGGCAGCTGGTTACCGATCTTGAGCTTGCCGATCTGGACGGTGGTATTCGGTTTCATTCGCTATAGACCATAAAAGTGCCGGACCCGTGCGCATAGAGCTTGCCGGCTGCATCGGTGATGCGGGCTTCGGCGGTCTGAACGCGCCGACCGAAATGAATGACTTTACCGGTGCAGGTCAAGCGCCCTGTTTCGGCGAAAATGCCGCGCACATAATTGACCTTCAGTTCGATGGTGCCGAAATTGGCTTCCTTGCCGAGCCTGGAGAAAATGGCGCAGCCCATGGCGCTGTCGAGCATGGTGGCGGCATAGCCGCCGTGGCAGCGCTTCTGCGGATTGTAGAAACGCTCCGATGGCATCCCCTCGAAGGTTGCCTCACCATTGCCCAGGCTCACCAGGCGCATATCGAGAAGTTCGTTCAAGGGTGAACCGGCGCCGCGCCACCAGCGTTCGATTTCTTCCCGTTGCGTCAATATTTTACCGTCATCGCTCATCTTCATCGTCTTGCCGGTTCAGAGCGAAAAACGCAAGGGCACTGCCGTTGACGTCAAGAGATAGGACGGCACGACGCGCTCCTTCCTTGCGCAAGGAAAATCGCGGCGCACTGATGGCCTCTTCGAGCCGCGCGATCCGGCGCACGCCGACAGTGAAGGCGGCGAAATGCGGACCCCTGGTCCTGTCGGGCTCACGCCCAAAATTCTCGGCGAAACCTTCGGGCGTGATGCAGCTGATATTGCCACGCGCCGTTCTGAAGGTGATGCCGCCCGGAATGGTCTCAGGCGCAAAGCCGGTAAAGGCGGACAGGAAGGCCGCGTGATCCTGTGGCCGCTCCGCTACGAGGCTGACATCGAGAATGGTCAAAGCGCGGTTGGCGTGGCGCTGATATTGCGGCTTCCAGAAATGCTCCGGCGCGTGCTGCTGGCAGGTGAAGAAGGCGAGGCCCGGCAGAGCGGGATCGGTCGCGAAAGCGAGCGAGAAGCCGACCGTGACTTCCCGTCCATCGGGCAGCTTCGCCTTGCGCTCGAAATCGAAGGGCTCATATGTCGTGAGCCCGCGCGCCCGGAACGTCGCAACATCGGCACGCGCATCGGTGGAATCGAGCACCAGCATCGACATGCCCTCGCCGCGGGCGAGGAAATCGCGGTTGAACGCCCCGAAGGAAAACTGCCCTGCCCCGGCCGGGACGATCTTCTCGGGCTCGAAGACGCTCAGCAATTCGAGGAAGCAGCCCTCGAGCTGGATCAGGCTGTTGCCGGTGCCGAAGGGATGGCGCGCCTCAGGCGTCAGCGTGAAGCCCAGAGAGGCGTAGTTGTCGCGCATCGCGCTCTGGTCGCGCCCACAGAGCACCAGATGGTCGATGCCCTTCATGCCTTGACCGGCTTCGCGCCGGGCAGCCGCGCATCGCCCTCGCCTACCTTCACATCCGGGAAGGCGCGCGGCAGCTGGATGCCGTTTTCCTGGAAGGCCGCCAGGACGGAGAACCGGATGTCGCTCGCGACGCCGGCGCCGCTCATGATGTCGCCGACATAGGCCTTGAGGTCGAAGACATAGCCGTTCTGGCCGAAGTCCCTGAGCGTGATCACGGGCTCAGGATGATAGAGCACCAGCGCATGATCCTTGGCGGCCTTGAGGATGATGTCGCGCACGAGAACCGGATCGGCGCTGAGCGAGGCGGAAACGGTCACGACGAAGCGGCCGATCGTGTCGCGATGCGTCCAGTTCTTCACCGGCTCGGTGATCAGAAGCGAATTCGGCACGATGATGGTGCAATTGTCGAAGGTCTGGATCTCGGTCGAGCGCACATTGATCTGCTTGATGATGCCTTCCGAGCCCTTGACGTCGACCCAGTCGCCGGCCCGCACCGGGCGTTCGGCCAGCAGGATGAGGCCCGAGAGGAAATTGTTGACGATCGACTGGAGACCGAAACCGATACCGACGCCGAGCGCGCCGGCGATGATGGCGAGATTGGAGAAGTCGAGACCGGCGGCGGAGAGCGCGAAGCCGGCGGCGGCGACATAACCCGCATAATTGGCGCCCTTCACGACCGAGTCGCGGACGCCGCTATCGATCTGGGTTTGCGACAGAACGCGGGAATTGAGCCAGCGGGTGATGAGCTTCGTGAGAATGAAACCGCAGGCAAGGATGGCGATGATCAGCGCCACGCTCGAAAGCGAGAAGCTGAGGTCACCGACCTTGAACGTATCGAAGGCGCGATCGATAAGGCTCGAGAAGCTGACCCAGGTCACCGCCCAGCTCACGAAGAGCAGCGGCAGGCCGACCAGGACCAGTGCCAGGTCGATGAAGGTGCGGAACAGCGTGCTCAGCCGCGCCACGCCCCGGTCGCCGAGCCCTGTGAGATTGCGCAGGAAACGGCCGAATCCCGAACCGCCGTCAAGCCCCGACACCACCAGCGCGTCGGTCAGATGATGGACGAGCAGCAAGGTGATGACGATAATGGCCGTGTCGACGATCTGCTCAGTGATGAAGCCGGCCAGCGCGACATAGCCGAGGCACAGCGCAATGGTCGCGATCACCAGCAAGAGCCAGATCAGCGGGCCGAATTTGTTCGCCCACTGGAAATAAACCTCGCCGCCATGGGCCGTCTTGGGCAGCCCTTCCTGATTGCGCGCGACGATGAGGATCATCGCCAGGACGACGATCAGCGCGATCGAGACCGTGGCCCCTTGCGCGACCGTGAAGGTGACCGGCAGATAGAACACGCCCGACAGCTCGGTGAAGAAGTTCTTGCCCTGCGAAAGCAGCGCGGCAAGGCTGGCGAGCAGCGCGAACTGGCCGGCTGACCTGTCATCGAGATTGATCACCCGGTAGGCCGGGTTGGTGGGCGCCGCGAGACGATAGGCCAATGCGCTCAGCACGGCCGGGAAATAGAGGAGATCGACGAGGGCCGAGAAGAGCTGCTCGAAACGGGCAGTGAAGATGCCGGCCAGCTGGAAGGCAAGGAAGGTTGCGACGATCAATGCGGTGCCGACGACAGCCGTGAACAGCACGCCGCGCACGATGCGCCAAAGCCGGTCGGTGTCGTCAGGCGGACGGCGCATACCATGGGCGCCGGCGCTGAAGCGGCGGGTGAACCAGCCGCGAATGGCGCGATAGAGATAAAGCAGCGCCACCAGGAACAGTGGCATGATGACGAGGACGATCAGGTCGCCGGTGCGCGAGGCCTCGTTCCACCAGTTGATCAGGAGCTGATTCAGACGGGTGAAGAAAAGGCCCGTGGCCAGGAGCCCATCGAGCCAGAGCGCCGGATTGAGGATCGACTTCGACTTCTCGAGCAACCGGCTCAAGAACTGGTCGCGCTGCAATTGCGTGGTGCGGTCGATGAGCTGATCGGTCTCGACCGCGATGAGATCGAGCTGCGCCTGCGCCGCCTTGATGCGATTGAGGCTGGTTTCCAGATCGGTACGGCGATCGGCGATCGTCGGCGGCTCGGTGCTGCCGTCGGTGGGCGCCGGACCGAGGCTCTTCAATTGCTGGTCGACCTCGGCGAAGGGCCCTTTCAGGCTCTCGGACATCCGCACCGCATTGGCGCGGATATCGTCGAGCTGACGCCGGTATCCGGTCAACTGGTCGGCGGTCAGCGTTGGCAGCGCCAGCTCGCTCTGGATGCGCGTCAGATCCTGGCGCAGCGAAACAGCGGCACGCTCCGCCTGGCCCAAGATCGCCTGATCGAAAGCGAAGGCCTGGAGCGCCAGGACGAGGAAGCCGCAGAATACGGCAAGGACGTAGCGGAAACGGTGATCGATCAGACTCATGGCGCGGTTGTACCGCCGCCCGGCACGGCGCGCCAGACACCTCCTCATCCCGGGCGTTTTCAACAAAAATCCCTTATTGAAAACGTTTTTATTCTGTTGTACCAAATTGCGGCAGGACGGCCCTGGCGGAAAGTCGGAGATGAATCCCAAGAAGCCGCAAGCGCAGATGGTCGCTCAGCGCCCCACGGTGAAGACGCTGGCGCAGACGACCGGCTATTCCATCGGCACGATCTCCAAGGCGCTCCGGAATTCACCCGTAGTGACGGCCGAAACCAAGGAACGCATCCGCGAGGCAGCCCGCAAGGCCGGTTATCAGGCCAATATGCGCGGCGTCTCGCTCAGATCCGGCAAGACCTTCCAGGCCGCCGTGCTGATGCCGGTCACCGTCGCCGAAGGTTTCGAGTGGGACGGCGTCGAATATACCCAGATCCTGAGCGGCATCAGCCAGGCGCTCGAAGGGTCGGCCTATCGTATTTCTATCCATGTCATCCGCGATGCCGAGGATGGGCGTCTGGCGGCCCAACGCATCGTCGATGCCGGCCTCGCCGACGGCCTGATCTTCTCCGGCATCCTCGCCGAGGATCCGCGCATCGACTTCCTGGTCGAGCGCAACTTCCCGTTCGTCGCTCTCGGCCGCTGCCGCAAGCCACTCGCCTATGCGCATGTCGATGTCGACAATGACTGGGCCGCCTTTGCCGCTACGGAGCGCCTGATCGCCGGCGGCCATCGGCGCATCGCGCTCATCAATCCGGACGGCCGGCTGTCCTATGCGATGGACCGCATCGACGGCTTCCGCCGCGCGTTCGCTCAAGGAGGCCTGGCGCCCTGCGATGATCTCATCGCGGCGGGCGGCCTCTCCACACGTTTCGGCAAGGAGAGCGTGCTCCGCCTGCGCCATATGCCGGATCCGCCGACCGGCTTCATCTGCGTCAACGAAGCGACAACACTCGGCGTGCTGGCGGGACTAGCCGAATTGAACCTCGCGGCCGGGCGCGACGTCGATGTCATCGCCTATGACGACATCAATGTCAGCGCCTATTTCGCGCCCCCCTTGACCACCTTCTATCTCCCGATCGAGCGGCTCGGCCGCAAGCTCGGGGAATTCTTCCTGCGCCGCATCGCCGGCGAAGAACCGGCGGCGTTGCAGGAACTCTACCGGCCGGATCTCGTGGTCCGGCAGGCCAATCAACAACAGAGAGGAACGCCATGAAGAAATATCTGTTTGCCGCGCTCGCCGTTCTATGGCTCGCGGGCCCAGCGCAAGCCGCCGATCTCGGCGGCAAGACGCTCAAAGTCGGCTCCGACACGACATCGCCGCCGATGGAATATGTCGACCAGGCGAGCGGCCAGATCGTCGGCTTCGACGTCGATGTGGTGAACGCCATCTGCGCCAAGCTCAACTGCAAGGCCGAATTCATCACCACCGGCTGGGACGGCATCTTCGCCGCGCTCGACCAGGGCAATTTCGATCTCGTGGCCTCCGGCGTGTCGATCACCGATGAACGCAAGAAGGCGATGGACTTCACCGATCCCTATATCGTCAACAGCCAGGCCATCCTCATGCGCGTTGCCGATCAGGGCCTGACGGTCGACGACTTCAAGAACAAGGGCAAGAAACTCTCCGCCCAGGCGAACACCACCGACGCCCAGCTCGCCGAAACGCTGGTCGGCAAGGACAAGGTCGCCGCCTATGACACATTCAGCGCTGCGATCCTCGCCCTGAAGAACAAGGATGTCGACGGCGTCGTCATCAACGGCGCCAATGGCGCGGCCTATGAGAAGGAGTTCGCGGGCGAGCTGGTGGTCGGCATCAAGGACCTGCAGTCCGATCCCCTGGGCATCGTGTTCCGCAAGGGCGATGAACATGTCGCCGCCTTCAATGAAGGCCTCAAGGCCATCAAGGATGACGGTACGCTCGCAGCGCTCATCGACAAATACTGGGGCGTCAAGAAATAGCGGCCTGAAAGGTTTTCGGCCGGCGGGCGCTACGGACCGCCGGCCCCCCATCGCGCGAGGACATCACCATGCGGTTCCTGCGGAAACTGCGGCCGAGCAATCTCATCATCCTCTCGGCGCTGCCCTTCATCATCTATATCTTCGCCGCGTCGCCCGATTACCGCCGCTCGCTCGCCGCCATTCTCGGCATCGAGCATGGCGCGTCGCTCCTGCTGCCGGGCTTCTTCCTTCTGCTGCTGGCCTTCGCCTCCGGACTCGCCGCGCTTTACTGGCGCCACTCGCGTCCGCAAGCGAGCCTGCTGCTTGCGGGCCTCAACCTTGTCCTTTCCGCCTGGCTCGCCGTGACGACAACGGCTCAGCCGTTCCTCGCCTCCATCGTCGCCAACAGCGTCGATCCCTTCATCTCCGATATCGTGGTCAAGGGCGAGACGCCGCGCCGCCTCACCGATACGGCCCTCGCCGCCGTCGCTCA
This sequence comes from Rhizobiales bacterium Y(2018), assembly GCA_005502925.1. Classification (GTDB taxonomy): domain Bacteria; phylum Pseudomonadota; class Alphaproteobacteria; order Rhizobiales; family Aestuariivirgaceae; genus Taklimakanibacter. Next base: position 294,421 of record SCPD01000001.1, read on the forward strand.
GGTCGCCCAATATGGTTTCCTGGTCTACGCGCTTCTGTCGCTCGCCGGCTTCGCGCTCTATTTCAGTCGCGCTTCCGAGAATTTGCGCCGCGCCGCCTTCTGGGGACTGACTGTCCTCAATGGCGCGGGCCTGCTCTATCTCCTCCTCTTCGCCTATCTGGGTTTCGCGGCCGGACTCGCGACCTCGATCCGCGCCGCCATCCTGGCTTACATCCTGGCGATCCTGCTCGGCCTCGGCTGGGTCATGCTGCTGCAGCTGCAGCTCGTGCGGCGCAGCTTCTATGTGTTTCCTGTAATTGCCGCGTTCTTCGTCCTGGGCGCGGCGTGGCAGTTCCTCCAGCCGGCCATTGCCTACAGCCTCACCGGCACGCTCACCGGCAAGGTGGCGGTCATCCAGAACACGCCGCGCAGCCTCATCGAGCAGGTGCGCTTCGCCCAGTTTCCCGGCGCGCCGCAAGTCGACGAGCTGCCGCTGAAAACCTTCGCTAGCGCCGAAGCGGCGCTGAAGGCGGTCGCACAAGGCCAGGATGTGAGCGCCGCCCTCGTCCCGGCCGCAACGCTTGACGCAGGCGCCACAACGCTCTGGCAGACGGCCTCGCTCCCGGATCGCAACAAAACCGCCGGCACCGCCTTCGCCATCGCGGCGGTCGTCACGGCGCTTCTCACTTTCGGCGGCTTCCTGCATCACCGACACCCGCTCGCCGTCGGCGCCGAATTCATCATCGACACCTTACGCGGCATTCCCATGCTGGTGATCGTCCTCTATGTTGGCCTGCCGCTCAGTGGCGCCATCAAGGACGGGACCGGCGGTTTCGTCGATCCGCCCAATCTCCTGCGCGGCATCGCCGCCATGGCGCTGGCTTATTCGGCCTATCTCGCGGAGATCTTCCGCGCCGGCCTCAAGGCGGTGCCCACGGGCCAGATCGAGGCGGCGCGCAGCCTGGGCTTGAGCCGCTGGACCACCGCGCGGTTGGTGATCATCCCACAGGCCTTCCGCGTCATCATCCCACCACTCGGCAACGAATTTATCGCCATTCTCAAGGACACGTCGCTATTGTCGATCCTGTCGATCCGCGACATCACGCAACGCATGCGCGAGTTCCAGTCGGCGAGCTTCCTGCCCTTCGCTCCCTATAACTCCGCGGCGGTCTTCTATGTGCTGCTCACCCTCGCCGCGGCCAGTCTGATCACATCCATCGAGAGGAAATATGATGTCAAACACCGCTGAGGACATGGAACGGCTCATGGCGCGCGCCGAGGAATTGCGCGTGCCGGGGCCGTTCCTGTTCGGCGCCGCCACCGCCGCCTATCAGATCGAGGGTGCGCCCAAAGCGGACGGCAAGGGCGAAAGCATCTGGGACCGCTTCTCCCACACGCCCGGCGTCATCAGCGATGCCAGCACCGGCGATGTCGCCTGCGACCACTATCACCGCTGGCCCGAGGATATCCGGCTCATGCAGGAGCTGGGTCTTAGCGCCTATCGCTTCTCGCTGGCCTGGTCGCGCATCCAGCCCGGTGGCACCGGCAAGGCGAATGCGACCGGCCTCGATTTCTACAAGCGGCTGATCGACGGCCTCACCGAGGCAGGCATCCGCCCCTTCCTCACCCTCTATCACTGGGACCTGCCGCAGGCGCTTCAGGACAAAGGCGGCTGGTACAATCGCGACACAGCCTATCGTTTCGCCGACTATGCCGATCTGGTGAGCAATGCCCTCTCCGATCGCGTCCAGAACTGGACGACGCTGAACGAGCCCTGGACCTTCTGCTGGAGCGGATATGCGACCGGCGAGGACGCGCCCGGGCTGAAGGACGGCGCCAAAGGCGGCCTTGCCGCCAGCCATCATGCCCTCCTCGCCCATGGTCTCGCGGTGCCGGCGATCCGCGGGAATGTCGGTAACGCCGATATCGGCATCGTGCTCGACCTCAACACCGTGACGGCAGCTTCCGACAAGGCCGCCGACCAAACGGCGGCCAAACATTTCGAGGACGCGCAGAACCGCTGGTTCCTCGACGCGGTGTTCAAAGGCCACTACCCGCAATCCATGCTCGATCTATGCCGCGATCTGCTGCCGGACATGCGCTCCGACGACAACACCATCATCGCGGCCCCACTCGATTATCTGGGCGTCAACATCTATCGCCGCTCGATCATGGCCGGCGGCACCGAATTGCCGCCCTTGAACTTCACGCGCGTCAACCCGCCCGGGCGCTATTCGGCGGTGAATTACGAGGTCTGGCCGCCATCGATCGAAGACGTGCTGCTCTATGTGCATGAGCACTACGCGCCCAAGGCGATCTACATCTCGGAGAACGGCTTCGCGACGCGGCCCGAGTCGGTGACGCCTGACGGCGCCATCCTCGATATTCAGCGCGCCGAATATCATATCGATCACCTCGACCATATGGCGCGCGCCATGCGGCGCGGCGTGCCGGTGAAGGGCTATTTCGCCTGGACGCTGATGGACAATTTCGAATGGGCCTATGGCTATTCGACGCCCTTCGGCCTGGCGCATGTGGATTTCGTCACCCAGGAGCGGCGCATCAAATTCAGCGGTGAGATCTATGCCGTGATCGCACGCGGCAATGCCGACGGCTGATGATGGGGAAAGAAACAGTCCTGATCACCGGCGCCAATCGCGGCCTGGGCCTCGAGCTCGCCCGGCAATATGCGGCGGCGGGCTGCCGCGTGCTCGCCTGCTCGCGCGGCCCCGGTGAGCCTCCTCCGGTCGCCGGCGATGTCACCTGGCAGGCGCTCGACACTGGCAATGAGGACAGCATCACCACCCTCGCACGCGACCTTCAGGCCGAGGCCGTCGACATCCTGATCAACAACGCCGCCCGGCGCGGTGACACAGGCGGGCTCGACACTCTGTCCACGGAGGATTTCCTTGCGACACTCAGAGTGAATACGCTCGGCCCTCTCCTCATGGTGAAAGCCTTTCGCCCGCATCTCGAGCGCGGCCGGCGCCGCATCGTTGCCAATATCAGCAGCCGCGCCGGCTCGGTGGCGGAAGGCCTCGATGCCGACGGTGATTACGCCTATCGCTGCTCCAAGGCGGCGCTCAATATCGCCACCGCCAAGCTCGCCTTCGACTACGGGCTGATTTTCCTGGCGCTGCATCCGGGCTGGGTGAAGACCGACATGGGCGGCCCCGAGGCGGAGGTGCCGGCGACTCTGAGCGCAGAGGGCTTACGCGCCCGCATCAGCGCCGCAGGACCTAAGAGCAGCGGATCTTTCCACAGCTTTGATGGCAGCCAGATCAGGTGGTAAAAAGCAAAGTATAATCAAAGCACTAAATGGCCCTCATTGATCTCTTGCGACAGTTGTCATAAAAAAATACGACACATGTCGCAGGAGAAGCAAATGTCCAACCATGCCATGGGGTTTGCGGAAACCCATAGCCCCAGCAGTGAGTTCGATCAGCTTATGGAGCTGTTCGGTGGATCCAAAGTGCTCAAGCGTCGTCTCTCCAGCCCTATTGATGCCCATGACATGATCCTCAAGGGCATCCCGAGCGCGGCCCTGGAAGTATTCGTCACCCATCTCACCATCATCGATCCCAGCGATGCTTTCGAGAAGGGGCTCGGCATGAGCGAGCGCACTTTTCAGCGGCATAAGGCTGACCGTACAGGGACACTCAGCCCGGAGCAAAGCTCGCGGGCCTGGAGTTTCGCACGCGTCCTCGCCAGGGCCGCAGCTGTTTTCGGCTCTCAGGAACAGGCGGAAAAATGGATGATCCAGCCCGCGATAGGGCTGGACAGGCGACGGCCGATAGATCTGCTCGCCACCGCCGCCGGCCGCGAGCTGGTGCAGGAATTTCTGGGACGCATTCATTATGGTGTCTATACGTGACACCTCCTCCGGATCCGCTGGGGAGAAGCGAGATCACCGGCTGGAGACTCGACGACAGGCGATTTGCATCGACCTGGGATAGCGGCGAAGGGTCCTTCAGATATGGCGGGCGATGGACCAGCAAAGGCGTGCGGGCAGTCTATGCCTCCATCGATCCGGCGGGCGCCATTCTCGAAGTCGCTGTCCATAAGGGGTTCGGCATACTGGACACCGTTCCCCATGTGCTCACCTCCTTCGCCATCGCCGACCCAGCGCGAATCCATCTCGTGAGCATTGCCGATATTCCCAACGCCAATTGGCTAGTGCCCGGTATTCCGAGCGCCGGGCAACAGCAGTTCGGGGACGCCCTGCTCGCGCGCCATGGCTGTTTTCTGATCCCCAGCGTCGTGTCCCGCCACAGTTGGAATCTGGTGTTTGATCCCAACCAAATGAGCGGTCATTTGAAGAAACGCTTCCAGGAGGATTTCGCCCTGGATACGCGACTGCATCCGGCAAGAGCCTGAAGCTCGGCCTCTCAGACCAGACGGCTCTGATAGACCGCGGCGGCGATGAAGGATGCGAAGAGCGGATGCGGCTCGAAGGGCCGTGACTTCAGCTCCGGGTGATACTGGACGCCGATGAACCACGGATGATCTGGATATTCGATGGTTTCCGGCAGCAGCCCGTCGGGCGACATGCCGGAGAACAGCATACCGGCCTTTTCGAGCATCTCGCGATAGGCGGTGTTCACCTCGTAGCGGTGGCGGTGACGCTCCGAAATGCGGGTATCGCCATAGATCCCGGCGATCTTGCTACCCGCCTTGAGCGACGCCTCAAAGGCGCCGAGCCGCATCGTGCCGCCGAGGTCGCCCCCAGCCCTGCGGATCTCGAGCTCATTGCCCTTCATCCATTCGGTCATGGTGCCGACCACCGGCTCTTTGGTGTCGCCGAACTCGGTCGAGCTGGCATTGGTGATGCCGCACAGGCTGCGCGCCGCCTCGATGCAGGCCATCTGCATGCCGAAGCAGATGCCGAAATACGGCACATTGCGGGTGCGGGCGAAGGTGGCGGCCTTGATCTTGCCCTCGGAGCCCCGCTCGCCGAAGCCGCCCGGCACCAATATACCGTGCACGCCTTCGAGATAGGGTGCGGGGTCTTCCTTCTCGAAGATCTCGGATTCGATCCATTCGAGCTTGACCTTGACCTTGTTGGCGACGCCGCCATGGACCAGCGCTTCGTTGAGCGACTTATAGGCGTCGAGAAGGCCGGTATATTTTCCGACCACCGCGATCTTCACCTCGCCCTCCGGATTGGTGATGCGGTCCATCACCGTCTTCCAGCGCGTGAGATCGGGTTCGGGCGCGGTGGTGATGCCAAAGGCGTCAAGCACTTCCTTGTCGAGGCCTTCGGCGTGATAGGCACGCGGCACGTCGTAAATGCTCTTCACGTCGAGCGCCTGGATCACCGCCGACGGGCGCACGTTACAGAAAAGCGCGATCTTGCGGCGCTCATTGACCGGTATCTCGCGGTCGGCGCGGCACAGGAGAATGTCGGGCTGGATGCCGATCGAGCGCAGCTCCTTCACGGAATGCTGGGTCGGCTTGGTCTTGAGCTCGCCCGCCGTCGGGATGAAGGGCAGCAGCGTCAAATGAATAAAAATCGTCTGGCCGCGCGGCAGCTCGTTGCTGAGCTGGCGGATGGCCTCGAAGAACGGCAGGCCTTCGATGTCGCCGACCGTGCCGCCGATCTCGACGAGGACGAAGTCATAGCCCTCATTGCCGGTGGTGACGAACTCCTTGATGGCATCCGTCACATGCGGAATGACCTGGACGGTGGCGCCCAGATAGTCGCCGCGCCGTTCCTTGGCGATGATGTCCTGGTAGATGCGTCCGGTGGTGATGTTGTCCTGCCGGTTCGCCGAGCGCCCGGTGAAGCGCTCATAATGGCCGAGATCGAGGTCGGTCTCGGCACCGTCATCGGTGACGAAGACTTCGCCGTGCTGATAGGGGCTCATGGTCCCCGGATCGACATTGAGATAGGGATCGAGCTTGCGCAGGCGCACGGAAAATCCACGCGCCTGAAGGAGTGCGCCGAGCGCTGCCGAAGCCAGACCCTTGCCGAGGGAGGAGACCACGCCGCCGGTGATGAAGATGTACCGCGCCATGGGCCCCTAATCTAACCTCTCATTCAAACGATTCGAAGCCCGGATTTTTGGGGTCCGGGCTTCTGTGGAAACTTGTGAAACATTCTACTGTGAAACAGGAACCTGCGGCTGACCGGTGCCACCGCCGCCGGTGCCACCGCCCTGCTGGTTCTGATTCTGACCGGCGGGCGGCAGTTGCGGCAGGCTGCTGTCGCCGGGCGCCGTCTGGTTCTGCTGCGTCGACGGGTTATTGAAAAGCGATCCGCCGCCAGTGCGGGTCGACAGCAAGGTCAGGCCGATCGATGTGATGAAGAAGGCAACCGCCAGAATGGCCGTCGTGCGGGTCAGCGTGTTGCCAACGCCGCGCGCCGAAAACAGCGATCCGCCGCCGCCACCGCCGCCAATCCCCAAGGCGCCACCTTCCGAGCGCTGTAAGAGCACCACGGCGATCAGCGCCAACGCAATGATGAGATGAGCGACAAGCAGGACGGTTTGCATCTTCGGGTCCGATCTGGAAATTCGGGGCAGCGTCTAGCGCGGATATGGGGTCGAGGCAACCCTCAGGCAAGGAACGGGCCTCGCCGCTCTTGGCCGGTTTCCCGCGGCGCTGCACCTCGCGCCTAAAGGCGATTAGAAAACATATTGAATTCATATAATTAGACAAAGACACTCGCCTTGCGTCTTCACTCTGCATCATCCGGTGCATGAAGTCTGAGAAAACCAGCGACGGCGCGGCGGGCAACGAGCTCCGGATCTTCCGACCGGTATCGCGCGCCATGCAGCGCCAGGATCTGGCGATCCCCGATCAGGAGACCAAAGAATATCCGATAGGCTTCCTGACCATCATTGATCCGAGCAAGACCGGTACTGTGCAACTGCGTAATGAGAGATGCGATCTTAGGTGCGGAACGCTCCTTGCCCCGCTGAATCAAAATGCGCGAAAGCTCTCCGGTCGGATCGGCAAGCGCCGCTCGATTGATGGCAAGTGATGCTTCCGAGGTCAAAAGACGTAAGAGCTGCGCGCCGGCCTGCACCAAGGCCGCTTGGGGGGACGCCGGGCCGGGGGCGGCCGTGAGCGTGGCGTTAAGGGCGGTGGCCTGACGGTCGACGAGCGCCGCCAGGATCGCGGCGCGATCAGAGAAAAGCCGATAGAGCGTGTCCTTCGAGCATCTGGCTGCCTTGGCGAGCGCCGCCGTCGTCACGCCGGCCAGGCCCTTCTCGCGCAGCAGTACCAAGGCCGCATCGAGAATCTCGTCCCGGCGCTCCGGTGGAATGCGTGCAGTCATCGCTCCTCGAGGTCTTGTCAACATGAGTACCATACGGTACTCATGCGAAGATGACAAGTACCGCTCGGTACTCAAGATGGAGGCAATGATGGAACGCATCAGGTCACCCTTCGCCTTTCTCGTTCTCGGCGCAACGATGCTGCTCGCCGGCGCCATTGCCGGCTTCTTCTATGCCTATTCCGTTTCGGTCATGCGGGGGCTCGATGCCGCCACACCGCAGCAGGCCATCGGCGCGATGCAGGGAATCAACGCGACGATCCGTAATGCCTGGTTCGCGCCAGCCTTCTTCGGCACGCCGATCCTGGCGGTGGCAAGCGGCGTTCTGCTCTTCTGGCTCAAGCAGCGAGGCGCCGCGGTCGCGATGCTTGTCGCCGCGCTCGTCTATGTCCTCGGCGCCTTCATTCCGACTTTCATCGTCAACGTGCCGATGAACGATGTCTTGGCGATGTCCGCAATTCCTGTCGATCTTGCCGAGGCGCAAGCACTATGGTCGCAATACTCCATCCGCTGGACAGGCTGGAATCATCTGCGCACGCTGTCGAGCTTCGCCAGTCTGCTCCTGATCGGCCTGGCACTCCTTCTCTCTACACGCGCCGCACAGCCTCTGCGTGTCGAGCACGACCGACCACACCCCAAGACGGGTTAAGCATCCAGGAACAAACATAAATGTGAAGGCTCCCCCGGCATATGCCCGCTGCCGGCGCGCAGTCTCTGTGTATATGACGAAGCCAGGAATCGCTTCGGGACGTGTTTGGAATGGCCGGCTTCTTCAATTCGCTTAAACGTGCTTTCAGTGGCGAGATCCTGCAGCGCAAAGACGTTCCGGCCGATGACGGCAGCACACGCGTCACCATGCGCCTCAAGCGCGATAAGATAACCCGAGAAAAATACGTCGTTCTCGGTCTCGTCGCGAAGATGAATTACAAACACGCTGAGTTCAGTCCGCGGGAGTTCCAGGATCTCTATGACGCGATGACGACACTGCAGCAGGCCCTGCAGATTCCGGAGCCCCTGCCGCCCCTCAAGAGCTGAGAATTCCGGTTCCCGGTCTAGTTGCCCCTCGTCCGAGGATCAGAATCGGCCGGGCCGGCGTCAGCCGGCCCGTTTCGCGTTTTCAGGCCTGGTTCTGTTTCTGGCCCACCACGGTCCGCCGAGGAGGACTGCGGCACGATCAACTCAAATTGATTAGACCTGAGTTGATAACGTGATCGGACGGAAAAACGGCGTCCATTTTTCCAGATCACTCGCTACGTATATGCCTTGATGATGCCGATGAAGTCGGCAGCCTTGAGGCTGGCGCCCCCGACCAGCGCGCCATTCACATTGGCGACCGACATCAGCTCGAGCGCATTGGCGGGCTTGACCGAGCCGCCGTAGAGAATGCGCAAGGCGGGATCGGTCTTGGCACGGATCGAAGCATGGACCTCCGCCACCTGCTCGACCGTCGGGGTGAGGCCGGTGCCGATGGCCCAAACCGGCTCATAGGCGACGACGGTATTGGTCGGCACCGCATTCATCGGGAGCGAGCCTTTCAGCTGGCGTGCGATCACCTCGAGGGTGCGGCCGGCCTTGCGCTCCTCCAGTGTCTCGCCAATGCAGATGATGGCGGTGAGGCCAGCCCGATAGGCCGCTTCCGCCTTGAGCCTGACCGTCTCGTCGGTCTCGCCATGGTCGGCGCGGCGCTCGGAATGGCCGACGATGACCGCACTGCAGCCCGCATCTTCGAGCATTTCCGAGGAAATATCCCCGGTATGGGCGCCATGGGCGTGCCAATGGCAGTCCTGGCCACCGAGCTTGATCTTGGCGCCCTTGACCACCGACTTGATGCTGGTGATGAGCGTCGCCGGCGGACAGATCATGACCTCGCATTTGAGGCGGACGTCCTTCAGCATGCCGGCCAGAAGCCGCGCTTCCTTGAGGGCGGCGGTCGTGCCGTTCATCTTCCAGTTACCGGCGACCAGCGGTTTTGGTGATTTCTGAGCCATTTCAGTCCCCTACCCGAGAATCTGAATTCCTCCTAAAGCAAATCCCGCCAAAGTTGAAGACTTTGGCGACAAGGATTTGCTCAAGGAATATTCTGCGGCGAGCTTCCTCATCGACGAAGCGATTACGCTTCGTCGGGAAGATCGCTGCAGAGCGAGGCGGCGCTTGCGAGGGTTGATCCTCATCCCTATTATGCGCGCGCTCCAAGAGGAGCTCTTATAGAAGGTGAATTGATGCTCGACAAAATGCGAGAAGGTGCCAAGGGCTGGATGGCCAAGGTTCTCCTGGGTCTCCTGGTCCTGAGCTTCGGCGCATGGGGCGTCCCGGACATCATGTCTTTCCGGTTCAATTCACCGCTCGCCACTGTCGGCGACCAGGACATATCCGGCCCTGAATTCGCTCAGGCCTATGATCGTTGGCTGCGGAGCTACCAGCAGCAGACGGGCCAGACCATCACACCGGAACAGGCCCGTATCCTCGGCCTCGACCGCGCCTATCTGAACGAGATGATTCGCTCCGCCGCCGTCGACGGTGAGGCGAACAAGCTGAAGCTTGCCGTCTCCGACGCCCAGATCGTCGACATGGTCAAGGCCAATCCCGCCTTCCACAATTCGCAAGGGGTATTCGATCCCGCCCGTTTCGCCGATGTTCTCCGTCAGAACGGCCTGACGGAAGCGGGCTTCGTCGCCAGTGAGCGTGAGCGCTATCTGAGAAGTGCTGTCACTGACACGGCGACCTGGAATTTCGCGCCGCCCAGCACATTGAAGGAAGTCGTCTACCGCCACCGCAATGAGCAGCGCGACGCGCGCTATTTCGTGCTGCGCCCGGCGGAACAGGACGTACCGGCGCCCACCGAGCCGGATCTCAAGACCTACTGGGAAAAGAACAGCGCCCAGTTCACCGCCCCCGAATATCGCGTGATCGCCGTCATCAAGGCCGAACCGCAAGATGTGGCGCCCACGATCCAGATCAGCGATGCCGAGCTCACGGCGGGTTATGAGAAGTACAAGCGCGACTATTACAAGCCGGAGCTGCGGGCCATCCTGCAGATCCCCTTCCCCTCCGTAGATGAGGCGAAGAAGGCCAAGGACCGGATCGCGTCCGGCACCGACTTCATGGCCATCGCCAAGGAACGCGGCCTCACCGAGGCCGATGCCTCGCTTGGCGAGGTCAGCAAGGACAAGATTTTCGACACGATCATCGCCGATGCCGCTTTCGGCCTGACGCAGGACCAGGTGAGCGACCCGGTCCAGGGCAAGTTGTCGGTCGTCCTGCTCAAGGTGACCAAGATCGCGCCTGAGAAGCAGTCGACCCAGGACGAGGTCAAGACCGAGCTCACCCAGCGTCTGCAGCTCGAAAAAGCCCGTAACGAAGTCCAGACGACTTATGACGCGATCGAGGATGCGCGCGCCCAGCAGAAGCCGTTCGAGGACATCGCCAAAGAGGTCAAGCTGCCGCTCAACGTAACGCCGCAGGTCGACATCCGCGGCCAGGGCAAGGACGGCAAGGATGTGGACGTGCCGTTCAAGGAAGGCGTGCTCAAGCAGGCTTTCGAGAGCGACACGGGCGTCGAGAACGACGCGCTGACGACGCCGTCGGGCGGCTTTGTCTGGTACGAGGTGCGCGAAGTGACGCCCTCCGCCATCAAGCCCTTCGACACGGTCAAGGCCGAGGTCGAGACCGCCTGGAGGGCGCAGAAGCTGCGCGAAGTGGCGCTCGAAAAGGCCAAGCAGTTGGTCGAGCGCGCCCGCAACGGCGTGACGCTCGACGTCCTCGCCGGCGAAGCCAAGGCTGAAATCAAGACGGTCCAGGGCCTCAAGCGCAACGAGACGACGAATGAATTCGGCTCCGATGCGGTGTCGGCCCTGTTCGCGGTTCCCGAGAACGGTTTTGCCTATGCACCGGAAGGCGACGGCAAGGGCGCGAAGATCATGCAGTCGCAGGCCGTCCTCATCCCGACTTACGATCCCAATTCCGAAGAAGCCAAAACCATCGGCAAGGCACTCGCCGACGGCGCCAGCAATAATCTGGCGGCGGCCTATATCGGCGATATCCAGAACGAGCTCGGTGTGAAAGTAGACGAGACGATGTGGCGACAGGTCACGGGCGCGAACGCTAACTGATCCCAACCTGAAGGCACACTCATCTTGGTCTACTCACATGCAAGTCTCACCCGATTTCGACGTATTCCGTCGCGTCTATGAGTCTGGCGAAGCCCAGATTCTCTCCACCCGCCTCGTCGCGGATCTCGAAACCCCCGTCTCGGCCATGCTCAAGCTCGCCCGCAATGCGCGCTACTCGTTCCTGCTCGAGTCGGTCGAAGGCGGCGCTGTCCGCGGGCGCTATTCCATCATCGGTATGCGGCCCGACGTCATCTGGAAGGTCGAGGGCCGCAAGACCCTGATCAACCGCCGGGCGCTCTACAATCCGGACGGTCCCTTCGAGGCGGTCGACCTCGACCCGCTCCCCGCTTTGCGCGCCCTCCTCAAGGAAAGCCGCATCAAGCTGCCGCAGGACGCGCCGCCGATGGCGGCCGGCGTCTTCGGCTATATGGGCTATGACATGGTGCGGCTGATGGAAGACCTTCCCGCTCCCAATCCGGATGTGCTCGGTCTTCCCGACAGCATGCTGATCCGCCCCACCATCATGGCGATCTTCGATTCCGTGAAGGACGATGTGACCGTGGTGACGCCGGTCTATCCGGAAAGCGATATCAGCGCCAAGGCCGCCTTTGCGCGGGCCGAGGAGCGTCTCGCTTATGTCGTCGAGGCTCTCGACCGGCCGCTCGATCACGGCATGATGGGCCGCGCCGATGTGCCGGCGATCGGGGAAGCGCGCTCCAACACCAGTCCTCAGGACTACATGGGCATGGTGGACAAAGCGAAGGACTTTATCGCCGCCGGCGACATCTTCCAGGTGGTGCTGTCGCAGCGCTTCGAATCCGACTTCACCTTGCCGCCCTTCTCGCTCTACCGCTCGCTCCGGCGCGTCAATCCCTCGCCCTTCCTCTATTATCTCGACTTCGACCGCTTCGCGATCATCGGCTCATCGCCCGAGATCCTGGTGCGGGTGCGCGACGGCAAGGTCACGATCCGGCCGATCGCCGGAACCAGGCGGCGCGGCGAAACGCCGAGCGAGGACCGCGCCCTGGCGGACGAGCTGCTCGCCGATCCGAAGGAGCGCGCCGAGCATCTGATGCTGCTCGATCTCGGGCGCAACGATGTCGGCCGCGTCGCCGAGATCGGCTCGATCAAGGTGACCGACCAGTTCATTCTCGAGTATTACAGTCATGTGATGCATATCGTGTCGAATGTCGAAGGCCAGCTGGCCAAGAAGCACGATGCGATCGACGCGCTGGTGGCAGGCTTTCCGGCCGGCACCGTGTCGGGGGCGCCTAAGGTGCGGGCCATGCAGATCATCGATGAGCTCGAGCACGAGAAACGCGGCGCCTATGCCGGCTGTGCCGGATATTTCTCGGCCGATGGCGACATGGACACCTGCATCATGCTGCGTACCGCGATCGTGAAGGACGGCAAGATGTATGTGCAGGCGGGCGCCGGCGTCGTCGCCGACAGCGTTCCCGCCTCCGAGCACACCGAATGCGTGAACAAGGCCAAGGCGCTGTTCCGCGCCGCCGATGACGCGGTCCGCTTCGCCGGCCGCGCCGGGAGGGGACAATGAAACCTCATCCCCGCTCGCAAACTCTGTGTGCGTTTCCCCTTCTCCCGCTTGCGGGAGAAGGTGCCCGAAGGGCGGATGAGGGTGTTCCCTCCGCCCGTGAAGAGCGCCCAGCTGACACGCCTTTCTTTAATCTTTGCGCACTGAATTCACTGCACCAACACCCTCATCCGGTCTGCCGGCCACCTTCTCCCGCAAGCGGGAGAAGGGAAGAACTTGGCGTTGTCCTCGCGGTTCGAGCTAATGAGAGGAGGCATCACTCATGATCATCCTCATCGACAATTACGACAGCTTCACCTGGAACCTCTATCACTTCCTCGGCGATCTCGGTGCCGAGACGGTGGTGCACCGCAACGACAAAATCAGTGTCGGCCAGGTGCTGTCGGCGAGACCCAAGGCGATCGTGCTGTCGCCCGGCCCCTGCACGCCCAATGAGGCCGGCATCTGCCTCGACCTCATCGCTCAGGCGCAGGACCAGGTGCCGATCCTCGGCGTCTGCCTCGGCCACCAGGCGATCGGCCAGGCTTTCGGCGGCAAGGTCATCCGGGCGCCGCAGCTGATGCATGGCAAGATGTCGGGCATCCGCCATCAGGCCAAGGGCATCTTCGCCAAGGTACCTGACGATTTCGCTGCGACGCGTTATCATTCCCTCATCGTCGAGCGTGACAGCCTGCCCGCCAGTCTGGAAATCACAGCCGAAACCGAGGACGGGATCATCATGGGCCTGCAGCACAAGACCAAGCCCATCCATGGGGTGCAGTTCCATCCGGAGAGCATTGCCTCCGAGCATGGTCACACTCTATTGAAGAACTTCCTCGAACAGGCGGGGGCACTTTAATGACCATGGACCTCAAATCCCTCATCGGCAAAGCGGCCAACGGCCAGGCCTTGACGCGCGAGGAGGCCCGTGCGGCCTTCGACGTGCTGATGTCGGGCGAAGCGACGCCTTCGCAGATCGGCGGTTTCCTGATGGCGCTCAGGGTGCGCGGCGAGACGGTGGACGAGATCACCGGCGCCGTCGAGATCATGCGTGAGAAGATGACACCGGTCGTGGCTCCCGCCGATGCCATCGATATCGTGGGCACCGGCGGCGATGCGTCGGGCTCCTACAATATCTCGACCTGCGCGGCCTTCGTCACCGCCGGCACGGGGCTGAAGATCGCCAAGCACGGCAACCGGGCGCTCTCGTCAAAATCGGGATCGGCCGATGTGCTGATGGCGCTCGGCATCAAGATTGATCTGACGCCCGATCAGATCAGCCACTGTATCAGTGAAGCCGGCTGCGGCTTCATGTTCGCGCCGGCGCATCATTCCTCGATGAAACATGTCGGGCCCTCGCGTGTCGAGCTCGGCACGCGGACGATCTTCAATCTGCTCGGCCCCCTCTCCAATCCGGCGGGCGTCAAGCGCCAGGTCACCGGCGTTTTCGCCAAGGCCTGGGTCGAGCCCCTCGCTCATGTGCTCAACAATCTGGGCTCCGAACGTGCCTGGATCTGTCACGGCGAAGGCGGCTTCGACGAGATCGTGCCCTCGGGCACGACCTGGATCGCCGAGTTGAAGGACGGGAAAGTCACCTCGATAGAGATCAAGCCGGAAGATGTCGGCATCGCCCGCTCTTCGGCCGCCGATCTCAAGGGCGGCGATGCGGCCCAGAATGCCGAAGCGCTCCGCGGTGTGCTGGAAGGCAAGAAGAACGCCTTCCGCGACGCCGCGGTGATGACGGCCGCCGCCGCTCTCCTCGTTGCCGACAAGGCCAAGGACTTGAAGGAAGGCGTGGCGCAGGCGCAGAAGTCGATCGATGGCGGCGGCGCCCGCGGCGTGCTGGAGAAGCTCGTAAAGGTGTCGAATGGTTGAGCGAGCCTATCTCCACCCTATCCGTCACCCCGGCGAAAGATGAGAAAGAGGTGCAGTAGTGGCCACCATTCTCGACAAGATCGCCACCTATAAACGCGAGGAAGTCGCCAAGGCGAAAGCCGAGATCGCAGAGCGCGAGCTCGACGTGATGGCGCTCGACGCGCCGCCGGTGCGCGGTTTCGCGGCGGCGCTCGACGCCAGGATCGCGCAAGGCCAATGGGCACTTATCGCCGAGATCAAGAAGGCGAGCCCATCCAAAGGCCTGATCCGGCCCGACTTCAACCCGCCGCAGCTGGCAATGGCCTATGAGGATGGCGGGGCGGCTTGCCTCTCCGTCCTCACCGACACGCCCTCTTTCCAGGGCGCGCCCGAATATCTGGGCGCGGCGCGGGCGGTGACGCAGCTCCCGGCCTTGCGCAAGGACTTCATGCTCGATCCCTATCAGGTGGCGGAAGCGCGCGCCTGGGGCGCCGACTGCATCCTGCTCATCATGGCGATGATCGACGACGCGCTCGCCTGCGAGCTCGAGGCAGCCGCCTTCGACTGGGGCATGGATGTGCTGGCGGAAGTGCATGACGAGAAGGAGCTCGAGCGCGCGCTCAAGCTCTCGACCCGGCTGATCGGCATCAACAACCGCAATCTCCACACCTTCGAGACGACGCTCGAAACAACCGAGCGCCTGGCGCCGATGGTGCCCAAGGAGCGGCTCATCGTCGGTGAAAGCGGCCTCTTCACGCCCGCCGATCTGGCGCGGCTGTCCAAGGCCGGCGTCAACACGTTCCTCATCGGCGAAAGCCTGATGCGGCAGGAAGATGTCGCGGCCGCAACCCGTGCTATCCTGAAGCAGCCATGAGCAAGCTCACCCATCTCGACGATAAGGGCCAGGCCCGCATGGTCGATGTCTCGGCCAAGGACGTCACGACCAGGCTCGCCACCGCAAAGGGCCGCATCACGATGACGGCCGAAACGCTGGCGATGATCGGCGAGGGTCGCGCCAAGAAGGGCGATGTCCTGGCGGCGGCGCGTATCGCCGGCATCATGGCGGCGAAGAAGGCGCATGAGCTGATCCCTCTCTGCCATCCGCTGCTGATCGCCGGAGTCACCGTCGAATTTACGCCCGACACCAAGACGTCGGCGATCGAAGTCGAGGCCACGGTCAAGGTCGAAGGCAAGACCGGTGTCGAGATGGAGGCGCTCACCGCGGTATCGGTCGCCTGCCTCACCATCTACGACATGTGCAAATCGGCCGACCGGGCGATGCGCATCGGCGATATCCGCCTCGTCGAAAAGTCGGGCGGCAAGTCCGGCCATTACACCGGAGACTGACCATGGCGCTGATGCCGGTGGTCGAGGCCAAGGACCGCATCCTCAAAGACGCCAAGGCGCTGCCGCGCGAAAACGTCCCGCTCCATCAGTGCGCCGGCCGGGTGCTCGCCGCCGGCATCAAAGCGAAGCGCGACCAGCCCCCCTTCCCGGCCTCCGCCATGGACGGCTATGCGGTGCGCTTCGCCGATGTCCAGGCCGTTCCCGTGAGCCTCAAGGTCGTCGGCACGGCGCCGGCCGGCCATGGCTTCGGCGGGACGGTCAAGGCCGGCCAGGCGGTACGCATCTTCACCGGGGCGCCAGTCCCCAAGGGCGCCGACACGGTCGTCATCCAGGAGAATACCGAGGCCGCGGATGGTCAGGTCGCCGTCACCGTGGCCGCCCAGCGCGAGGGCCAGCATATCAGGCGCAAGGGCCTCGACTTTGCCAAAGGCGAGGAGCTGCTTCGCCGTGGGACCCTGCTCGGAGCCCGCGAGATCGGACTGGCCGCGGCGATGAACTGGCCGGACCTTCCGGTCACCAAGCGGCCAAAGGTGGCAATTTTCACCACCGGCGATGAGCTGGTGTCACCCGGCACGACGCCGCGGGCCGACCAGATCGTTTCCTCGAACAGTTTCGCCCTTTCGGCCTTTGTACGCCGTTATGGCGGCGAGGCGGTCGACCTCGGCATCATCCCGGACAATCTCAAAGCCATTTCCAGGGCCGTCCGAAAGGCTTCGGGCGCGGAAGTCCTTCTGACGACCGGTGGAGCCTCGGTCGGCGATCACGACCTTGTCCAGGCTGCCCTAAAGGCAGAAGGCATTGCGCTCGATTTCTGGAAAATCGCGCTTCGGCCGGGGAAACCGCTGATGTTCGCCCGGAATGGCAAGCAGCGGATTCTGGGCCTTCCCGGCAATCCCGTCTCGGCGCTCGTCTGCGCGCGGATTTTCCTCAAACCGCTGCTTTCGGCCCTGCTCGGGCTTCCGCCCGCGAATGATGTCGTCAAGGCCAGGCTCGGTTCCGATTTACCGGCCAATGACCAAAGACAGGATTATCTTCGGGCTACGGTCGCCAGGGGCGGCGACGGGAGCTTTGAGGCCACCCCCTTCAAGCTCCAGGACTCGTCGATGCAGCGCGCTCTGACCCAGGCGCACGGGCTCATTGTCCGGCCCCCCTTCGCGCCAGCCGTCCGTGCCGGCGACCTCGTCGACCTTCTGCTCCTCGATTTTTGAACGCCCGGCCAATTTAAGCTTGCTGAACCAAACGGGAACGCATATCCTCGTTTTGTATTTGTTCCGATTCTAGCTGCACGACTTCCCCGGAACGTTCTTTGAACAGGTCACGCCATGCTGACACGCAAACAACTCGAACTGCTCCTTTTCATCAATGAACGTCTCAAAGAGGACGGCGTGTCGCCCTCTTTCGAGGAGATGAAGGACGCGCTGAACCTCCAGTCGAAGTCCGGCATCCACCGGCTGATCCTGGCGCTCGAGGAGCGCGGCTTCCTCCGGCGCATGCCGAATAGGGCGCGGGCGCTCGAAGTCATGAAGCTGCCGGATGCCCATAGCCCCAGCCTCTCGACCGTCAAGCGGCCGGGCTTCAGCCCCAATGTGATCGAAGGCAATCTCGGCAAGGTGAAGCCCATCCCGCATGCGGGCTCCGGCACGCCACGCGCCGCCGTCGTCCCGGTTATGGGCCGGATCGCTGCCGGTGTGCCGATCTCGGCCATCCAGGACCATTCGCACAACATCACCGTTCCGCCCGAAATGCTGGGCTCGGGCGAGCATTTCGCCCTCGAAGTCAAAGGCGATTCGATGATCAATGCCGGCATTTTCGACGGTGACACGGTGCTGATCCGCAAGGGTGACAGCGCCACCAATGGCGACATCGTCGTGGCGCTGGTCGACAATGAGGAAGCCACGCTGAAGCGCATCCGCAAGAAGGGCGACTCGATCGCGCTGGAAGCGGCCAATCCGGCTTACGAGACGCGCATTTTCGGTCCCGACCGGGTCAATGTGCAGGGCCGCCTCGTCGGGCTCATCCGCAAGTACTGAAGTCCCTTTCGGGATCAGGCAAAGGACAGGAAGCCGGGGATCATTGCCCGGCTTCATCCGTGTTCGATATGACACGGCTTCATTCTTGCCACGTACATGCGCATCTAACTCTACGTCATTTCCTTGGGTTGCGGCGCACGTCTCGCCTCCCTAAACTGCCGGCGGGCCGTTTCTCAGGCCCACAATATCAGTGTCAGCGCTCAAAGGAGAGAGACATGGGAATTTTCGACAGCATCAGTGAGGCAATCTTCGGCAAGGCCAATGCGGCCCCCGTCCCTCCGTCTGCTCCCACATCGACAACCACGACGGCTCAGGCGCCACAGACCCCACAAACGCCGCAGGCTCCCCAGGCACCGGCCCCCGCCGAACCCAAGGCCGCTCCGAGCGCGCAGGCCGTGGATATTGCCGCGGTCCTCGAAAAAGCGGTCGCCGCCAAGAATCAGAAGCTCCATTGGCGTACCTCGATCGTCGACCTGATGAAGGCGCTCGACCTGGACAGCGGCCTCGAGGCCCGCAAGAAGCTCGCCAAGGAGCTCCACTATACGGGCGACACCAATGACAGCGCCAAGATGAATGTCTGGCTGCACAAAGCCCTGATGAAGAAGCTCGCCGACAATGGCGGCAAGGTACCGGCCGACCTGCTCGACTGATCCTCAAGCAGCGCCGTCGTCACAAGAGGCCGTGAGCCCCCTGCTCGCGGCCTCATTCATTTGGATTGTAGGAGAGTCACCACCATTTCGGCGCTTCGAACTTGCCCGCCGCTTCTTCGATGGCATAGCCGACCTGGAACAAAGTCGCCTCGTCGAAGGGCTTGCCGATCAGCTGCAGGCCCATGGGAAGTCCCTGCTCCGACAATCCGCCCGGCACCGAAATACCCGGCAGGCCGGCCATGTTCACCGTCACGGTGAAAATGTCGTTCAGATACATCTGCACCGGATCGGTGATTTCGCCGGGAGCGAAGGCCGGGCTCGGCGTCGCGGGAGTCAAAACCACATCGACCTTGTCCCACGCCTTGTCGAAGTCCTGCTTGATCAGGGTACGGACTTTCTGGGCGCGGACATAATAGGCGTCATAATAGCCGGCCGAGAGCACATAGGTGCCGATCATCACGCGGCGCTGCACCTCGCGGCCAAAACCCGCAGCGCGGGTATTCTCATACATCGAGACGATGTCGTCGCCCGGCACGCGCAAGCCATAGCGCACGCCATCATACCGCGCGAGATTGGACGAGGCTTCGGCCGGGGCCACGATATAATAGGCCGGCAGCGCATATTTAGTGTGCGGCAGCGAGATTTCGACGATCTCGGCGCCCTGCTCCTTCAGCCACTTGGCCGCCTTGTCCCACAGCGCGTCGATTTCGGCCGGCGTGCCGTCGACGCGATATTCCCTCGGGATGCCGACGCGCAAGCCCTTGATCGGCTTGCCGATGACGGCCTCGTAGTCGGGCACCGGATGATCGACCGACGTCGTGTCCTTGGCATCGACGCTTGCCATGGATTTGAGCAGGATCGCCGCGTCGCGCACGTCGCGCGCGATCGGGCCCGCCTGATCGAGCGAGGAAGCGAAGGCGACGACACCCCAGCGCGAGCAGCGGCCATAGGTCGGCTTGATACCGACCGTGCCGGTGAAAGCGGCGGGCTGGCGGATCGAGCCTCCGGTATCGGTGGCGGTGGCGCCGGCGCAGATATGCGCGGCGACCGCCGAGGCCGAGCCGCCGGAGGAGCCCCCCGGCACCAGCGCCGCATTGGAATTCCGCCGGCGCCAGGGATTGATCACATTGCCGTAATAGCTCGTCTCATTGGAGGAGCCCATGGCGAACTCGTCCATGTTGAGCTTGCCCAGCATCACCGCGCCATCGCGCCAGAGATTGCTGGTGACGGTCGATTCATAAGGCGGCTTGAAGCCGTCGAGCACATGGCTCGCCGCCTGCGTATGCACGCCCTTGGTGGCGAAGAGGTCCTTGATGCCGAGCGGAATGCCTTCGAGAGCCCCAGCCTCGCTTTTAGCGATGCGGGCATCGGAGGCATCCGCCATGGCGCGCGCCTGTTCCGGCGTCTCGACGACATAGGCATTGAGGACGCGAGCCTTGGCCATGGCGTCCAGATAGGCATCGGTCAGCTCGCGCGCCGAGAAGGCCTTCTTCTTCAGGCCGTCGCGCGCGGCGGCAATGGTGAGTGAGGTCAGGCTGGTCATCTTGGGATTATTCCACCACTTTCGGGACCATGAAGAACTCGTCTTCGGAGGCCGGCGCGTTCTTCGTCACATCTGTGGGGTAATGGCCGTCGGTCACCACGTCCTGGCGCTTCTTCATCTCCATGGCGACGACCGAGGTCAGAGGCTCGACGCCTTGAACGTCGACCTCGTTCAGCTGCTCGATCCAATGCAGGATCGAATTGAGCTCGCCCTCGAGGCGAGGAACATCCTCCTCGCTCACCTTGATGCGCGCCAGATGCGCGATACGCCGCACGGTTTTCTGATCGACCGACATGTCTCAACTCTTTTCCGGAAACAGGGCGCTCAATAACACCGGCTCAACCGCCCTGCAACCCGGGGGCCGGCGGGGGCATATCTACCCGCCAAGAGGGGTCTTTTGCCGGCCTTGCGCGTCGAAATTCTCGTCCCTGAGCCAGGCCTGGAACTTGGCCGCCATGGCGGGCCATTCCGTATCGATCATGGCATACCAGGCGGTGTCGCGGTTGCGGCCCTTGACGATGAGGTGCTGGCGGAAGATGCCCTCATAGGTGAAGCCGAAGCGCTCGGCCGCCTTACGTGACGGCGCATTCATGGAATGGCATTTCCATTCGAGCCGGCGCGCGCCCAGATCGTCGAAGCAATGGCGCATCATCAGGTAGATGGCCTCCGTCGCCTCGCGGGTGCGCTGCAAGGCGGGCGAAAACCAGATATGGCCGATCTCGATGACGCCATTCGCCTTGTCGAGGCGCATGAAGGCCCCCATGCCCACGGCCTTGCCGGTATCCCGGCGGATGAAGGCATAGAACCACGGGTCGCGGCTCGGCTCCTGCTTGGCGAGCCAGCTTTCGAAGGTCGCAAAGTCGGCAAAGGGGCCATAGCCCATATAGGTCCACACGGCCCCGTCCGGATCGCTGTCGGCGAAGGACTCGTAGAGATCGCGGCCGTGCTGCGCCGCCACCACGGGCTCGAGCCGCGTCCAGCGCCCGAAGAGCGGGCGAAGGTCGGGGACCAGTCCCGGCGGCAAGGGATCGACAATGGGGCCCACGGGGCGCTTGCGGTCTGACATAATCCCAAGCTTATGTCCGGGTTTGCGCGGGAGTGCAATTCCCGCTTATCCTCTCGGCAGGGCGCTTCCCGCCAAAGTTGCCCGACTTTGGCGAAAAGGAAGCGCCCCTATTATATGGTCGAGCCTTTTTATCCCGTTTGGATTGAATGGCTCAATGTCATCCAAACGGGAAAGGCTCGATGACAAGAAAACGCCAGGATCCCGTCGACGTTGTAATCATTGGTGCCGGTTGCGGCGGGGCCGCTTTCGCCTGGCAGTTGAAGCGCCGGGCCCCTCATCTGAAGATCGTCTGTCTCGAGCGCGGCGGCTGGCCCGACCCTTTGCGCATGCCGGCCAAGACGATGCGCTGGCAGCGCGCCATCATGGAGGACTGGGCCTCCAATCCCAATCTGCGCATCAAGGCGGGCGGCTATCGCGGCTCCAACGACTACCACATCGACGAGGACGCCTCCGTCTTCAAGCCGCTGATGTGGAATGGCGTCGGTGGGTCGACGGTCGCCTGGGCGGCGCATTTCCCGCGCCTGCATCCGTCCGACTTCCGGGTGCGCAGCCTCGATGGCGTCGCCGATGACTGGCCCTTCGACTATTTCGACCTCGAGCCCTGGTACGATCTCAATGACGAGATCATGGGCGTGTCCGGCCTCGATGGCGATCCGGCCTACCCGCCCAAACGCCGGCGCGCCATGCCGCCTCTGGCCTTCGGCGCCGTCGCCAATCGGGCGGCGCGGGCCTTCAGCGATCTCGGCTGGCACTGGTGGCCGGTCGACGCGGCGATCAACTCGGTCCGGCATGATGGCCGCGATGCCTGCAATCACTGCGGCCCCTGCCTGACCGGCTGCATCTCCAAGGCCAAGGCGTCGGTCGACCTCACCTATTGGCCGAAATCGATAGCTCTCGGTGTCGAGCTCAGAACCATCGCCATCGCCCGGAATATCGAGATCGAGGCCGGCCGCGCCAGCGGCGTCACCTATGCCGACCGTAATGACGAGGAGCATTTCTTGCCCGCCCAAGCGGTCGTCGTCGCCGGCAACGGCATCGGCACGGCGCGGCTGCTTCTCGCCTCAGGCGTCGAAAGCCCGGCGCTCGGCCGCAATCTCATGTTTCATCCGGCCGCCTATATACGCGGCATCTTCAAGGAACGCCTCGACGGGCCGGTCGGACCGGTCGGCGCCTCCATCTATTCGCATGAATTCTATGAGACCGACCGCAGCCGCGGCTTCGAGCGCGGCGTGCATCTGCAATTGTCGCGCGAGAACGCTCTTCTCGTGCAGGCCTCCCGGCTGTCGCCGCTGTGGGGCGAGGCGCCGCAGGCACAGTTGCGCGAGGAATTCCTCCATACGATGCCGATCCTGGTGCTCGCCGAGGATTTGCCCGAAGCGCATAATCGCGTCAGCCTCACAAACACGGAAGAACGCGACGGCCTGCCCGGCGTGAAGCTCGACTATCGGATTTCCGAGCGCGCGCAGAAGAGTCTCGACTTCGGGCTTGCCCGCGCCGAGGAAATTCTGAAAGCCGCCGGCGCCTGTCGCACGGTGCGCGTCTCGCCGGCACCCCTCACCGGCTGGCACCTGCTCGGCACCGCGCGGATGGGGAGCGATCCGCAAACCTCCGTCACCGATCGGTACGGCCGCTGCCACGCCGTGCCCAATATCCTCATCGCCGATGGCAGCCTGTTTCCGACGGTCGGCGCCGCCAATCCCGCCTCCACCATCGGCGCCGTGGCGCTCCAGCTCGCCGATCATTTCGCCGGGGAGATCGCATGACGCCGATGCAAGTGCGACAGCTCGCCGATCTCCTGTTGCCGGGCGATGAAGCAGGCCTGCCACCCGGCTCGCGCGTTCCGGATGTCATGCTGGCGCTGACCGAATCCACCGCACCGATCATCGCGCAAATCGGACGCCATCCCGATTTTGCCGCCCCTGAGAAGCGCCAAGCGGTCCTGAACGAAATGGAACGCAGCCACGGACAAGAGTTCCGCGATCTCGTTCTGTCGCTCATCAAGCCCTATTATGAATCAGGCCCGGTACTCGAAGCGATGGGCTGGCGCAGCGCGCCGCCCCAGCCCACCGGTCACGTGATCGCGCCGATGGCGGACGATCTCACCCAGGCTTTGGCCGAGATCGCCGCGCGGAAGCGCATCTGGCGCTAAAGATCAGACGGTCGCCGTATCGCCGGACTTCATCACCTTGACGGACTTGGCCTTGGGCCCCATCGCCTTGAGGAAAGGCTTGGCGTCGGGGATAAGGAAGCCCTCGAAGGTCGCGAAATGGCACGGGATCACCGTCTTGAACTTGAAGAACTTGCGGCAGGCAAGGGCGGCCTGGTCGGGTCCCATGGTGAAACGGTCACCGATGCAGACGATGCCGATCTCGGGCTTGTAGAGCTCATGGACGAGTTGCATGTCGTAAGAGATCCCGGTGTCGCCCGACACATAGAGCCGGCGCCCCTTCTCCTTCTTGGGCAGGATGACGAAGCCGGAGGGGTTGCCGAGATAGATCGGATTGCCGTTCTCGACATGTGACGATGAATGCCAGGCATTGGTGAAGACGACATCGAAATCCTCGAAGCCGATGCGCCCACCGTGATTGCCGGGCGAGTAATTGGCGACACCCTTGGCGGCGAAATACATGGCGACCTCAAAATTGGCGACCAATGTCGCGCCGGTCGCCTTGCAGATATCTGCCGCATCGCTCGCATGGTCATCATGGCCATGGGTCAGGAGCACATGGGTGGCACCCTTTGCGGCCGCCTTGGCGTCGCCCTTGAACAAGGGATTTCCGGTGAGGAACGGATCGAGCATGATGACCGACTTGCCGGTTTCGATGCGAAAGGCCGAATGGCCGTAATAGGTGATCTTCATCCACAATGTCTCCTTTGGACCCTAAGCATTTATCCTCCTTTTGCGCCTGAGCGCCAAGTCGCGTAAGACGTGACCATGATCTCCGACTCCTTTGCCGACGCCATAGCCGCGCTTCCTTCCCAAGTGCCGGTGCTCGGCCTCGATCTCGGCACCAAGACCATCGGTGTCGCTGTCAGCGACATCACCCGCCAGATCGCAACTCCCATCGCCACCATCGCGCGCAAGAAATTCACCGAGGATGCCCGCCTGCTCCTCGCCCTCGCGCAAGAGCGAAAAGTCGGGCTCATCGTGCTTGGCCTGCCGCTCAACATGGACGGCAGCGAAGGACCCAGGGTGCAATCGACGCGCGCCTTCGCCCGCAACCTCGAAAAGCTTACCCCCATCCCCATCACCTACTGGGACGAAAGGCTTTCCACCGCCGCGGTCCAGCGCATGCTCATCGGCGCCGATGCCAGCCGGGCCCGGCGCGCCGAGGTAGTCGACAAGCTCGCCGCCGCTTACATCCTGCAAGCCGCCCTCGATACGCTCAAGCGGGCCGGATGAGCGCTGCGTTCGAAAGCCTGTTGCCGGTCTTCCTCCTGCTCGCCCTCGGTTACGTGCTGCGCTGGCGCGAGGTCGTGCCGCTCGATATGTGGCGGGGCATCGAGCTTCTCGGCTATTGGGTGTTCTTCCCGGCACTCCTGGCCGAGACGCTGATCTCCTCCGACATCCAGACGCTGCCGCTCGCGGGCATCACCTTCGCCATGCTGGCGAGTTTCGCCACCATGGCGGGTGGCCTGCTCCTGCTGCGCCGGCCCATTCTTGCGGGCTTGAACATCACAGCGCCGTCCTTCAGCTCGATCTTCCAGAGCGCGACACGCTGGAACGGTTTCATAGCACTTCCCATCCTCGCCAAGCTCCACGGCGAGCTGGGCGTGGCCCTGGTGGCGGTGGTGCTCGCGGTGCTGGTGCCGGTCGCGAACCTGGCCGCCGTTTATGTCGTCGCGCAGAATGCCGGAACACAACCACTACCCACCCGCCAGCTCCTCTATGTCATCTTCCGCAATCCCTTCATCTGGGCCACGACGCTTGGCCTTCTCATCAATCTCTCCGGCATCCCCGTCTATGCGCCGGCACTGAGCACGCTCAAAATGCTGGGTGGTGCCGCGATCGCCTGCGGCCTCCTGATGGTCGGCGCCGGGCTCAGGGTCGAGGAGATCCGACGCCCCTCGCCCGCGGTCTGGCTCGGCACCGTGCTCAAGCTCCTCGGCATGCCGCTCCTCGTCACTTTGTGGAGCCTGGCCTTCGGCATCGAGGGCGTCGCCTTCCTCGCCTGCATCGTCTGCGCCGGGGTGCCGACCGCCATGAGCGCCTATGTGCTGGCCCGCCAGATGGGCGGCGACGCGCCGCTTGTGGCGACGACGGTGACGCTGCAGACTGCGCTTTCCTTCATCACCATCCCGCTCCTCATCTGGCTGGCCCAAAGCTTCAAATGACCCATGCCTTCGTAGCACTCCTGCCCGTCTTCATTGTCATCGTGCTCGGCGCGGTGCTGAGGCGCACCAATCTCATGGGCGAAGCACATTGGGCCGGCGTCGATCATGTCTGCTATTTCGTTCTCTTCCCGGCGATCATCTTCAAGGAGATCGCGGCGGCGGATTTTTCCCAGATCCCTGTCTGGCAGATGGCGGCGTCGATGGTGCTGGCGCTGACGGTCATGTTCGCGCTTCTGCTTCTGCTGAGAGTGCCGCTCTCGAACATGCTCGGCATCAATGGCGCGCAATTCTCCAGCCTGTTCCAGGGCGCCACCCGCTGGCATACATTCGTCGCCTTCGCCATCGTGCCGCTGTTCTTCGGCGACGATGCGCTGGCGCTCGCCGCGGTGAGTGCGGCCACCATGACACCGCTCCTCAATGTCGTCTGCGTGATCGTCCTGTCGCTCTATGCCAATAATGGCGGCGAGCGGCCCTCGGCGGGCAAATTGGCGCTGGTGGTGCTGCGCAATCCCTTCTTTTTCTCATCCATGGGTGGCGTGCTGTTCCAGCTCTCAGGCCTGACACTGCCGACGATCGGCATCCAGGTGCTCGACATGATCGGGCGCGGCGCACTGGGACTCGCTTTGCTCACCGTCGGCGCCGGATTGCATTTCGGCGAGGCGGCGGCGGCCAAGACGACCGTCGCGCTCGCCACGGCGCTCAAGCTGCTCCTCATGCCGGTGCTGATGGTCCTGGCGCTGAAACTCTTCGGCGTCAGCGGAACACCGGCGGCCGTCGCCATGCTGTGTTCGGCCGTGCCGACCGGATCGGGCGCCTATGTGCTGGCGCGGCAGATGGGCGGTGACGCGCCGCTCGTCGCCAATATCCTGACTTTCCAGGTCATCTGCGCGGCGGTGACGATACCGCTCGTACTGACGTTCCTTGCATAGGGCAAACCCGATGAAGCAGACCTTCGCCGCGCCGGCCTTCGCGCATTACCCGCAAGAGTGGCACTTCTCGCCGGTGCTCGTCAGCGGCGCTTTCGCCTTCCTTTCCGGCCAGACCGGCACACATCCCGATGGCTCCGTCGCTTCCGAGCCTGAGCAGCAGTTCCGCGATGCCTTCCGCTTCCTCGGTGCCAATCTCGCCGCCGCGGGCCTCGGCTTCGACAATGTGGTCGAGATGACGACCTATCAAGTCGATCTGCGCCGGCATCTCGCGGCTTTCATCAAGGCAAAGGACGAGGTCATCGAGGCGCCCTATCCGGCCTGGTCGGCGATCGGCGTATCCGAGCTGATCACCGAAGGCACGCTCGTCGAGATCCGCGTCATCGCCAAACGGTGATCGGGCTGAGACTTCTAATTCACCGGACCTGAGCCGCCGGTCGTCTCCATGGTCGGCTCGGACGGCTTCTGGCCGATGGCGCGATTGACCAGGAAGTTCACGACCCAAAGGGCGATGCCGATGCCGATCAGGATGCCGGCGATCTTGTATTGCACCGGATCACGCCCGGTCCAGGGACCCGCCAGGAAAGCGCAACATATGGCGCCCAGCACCGGCAGGATGGTCGGGCTGCGGAAATGGCTGTGCTCCACGGTATCGCGGCGCAGCACCAGCACCACGATATTGACGATGGTGAAGACGCAGAGCAGCAGAAGCGCCGTGGTGCCGCCGAGCGCCGGCACCTCCCCCACGAAGGTGATGAGCGCGAAGGCCAGCAGCGTGGTGAAGACTATGGCGATATAGGGCGTGCGGCGAGAGGCATGCACCTTGCCCAGGACCGGCGGCAGCACATGTTCGCGGCTCATGCCATAGACGAGCCGGCTCGCCATCAACATGTTGATGAGGGCGCTGTTGGCGACCGCGAACATGGTGATGAAGCCGAATATCCAGAGCGGGAAATTGGGGGCGCCGGCCTGGACGACCTTGAGCAGCGGCGTCTCGCCCTCGCCGAGTTGCTCGGGCGCCACCAGCGTCACGGCCGAGATCGACACCAGAACATAGATGAGGCCGGTGATCAAAAGGCCGGCAAGCAGCACCTTGGGAAAGATGCGGGTCGGGTTCTTGCATTCCTCGGCCATGTTGACCGAGTCCTCGAAACCCACCATGGCGAAGAAGGCGAGCGTGGTGGCGGCGATGACCGACCAGAAGGCGCCGCGATCAACGGAGGTGGCGAACTGGGTGATGCGCGAGACATCGCCATTGCCGAGGCCGATGGCCCACAGGCCGATCACGATGATGATCAGAAGGCCGGTGAGCTCGACGCAGGTCAGGACGACATTGGCTTTCACGCTCTCGCCGACGCCGCGAAAATTGACGATCGCCACAAGCGCCATGAAGCAGAGCCCGATCAAGGTGATGCCGATCGTGCCGGTGAGGCCCAGATCGAAGGCATTCGACATGTTGGCGGCGAAGGCGCGGGACGCTGTCGAGGCCGAGGTGATGCCGGAGCACATCACCGCAAAGGCGACGATGAAGGTGATGAAATGGACGCCGAAAGCCTTATGCGTGTAGAGCGCTGCGCCGGCGGCGCGCGGGTATTTGGTGACCAGTTCCAGATAGCTGAAGGCGGTGATCACGGCGACGATGAAGGCCACCAGGAAGGGCAGCCAGACGACACCCCCCACCTGCTTGGCAACCTGCCCGGTCAGCGCATAGATGCCGGTTCCGAGAATGTCCCCGACGATGAACAGCAACAGAAGCCAAGGCCCCATCACGCGATGGAGACTCGGTTCGACCGGTGTCTGTTTCGGGGTGCTGACGCTAGCGGCAAGATCGGTCATGACCATCTCCATCCAGGCGTGAAGCTTTGTCACAGACTATGGGCGTCAGGCAGCGAGTCAATCAGTCGATTGGACTATATCAACCGGAGATCGTGTCCCAATATGAGATTGCCGGCACAGTCTCGCCGCAAAGCTATGACCTGATCGGGCGACCAACGCCTCCTTCACCTGCAAGGACACCTCATATGCCAGCGCCTTCCACGCTTCTCGCCCTCGTCCTGGGCTTCGGCATGTATTTCGTAGGCCCCATTGTCACCAAATTCGAGCCCTTCAGCGCCGCGTCCGCGCAGGCGCAGACGAGCAACGACGATGGCGTATACAGCGACGATGGCGGGTCGGATCAGGATTATGGCGATGATCCGGATCATCATGAAAATAGCGATCCGGGCGAGGAAGGCGACGGCGGCTCAGGCGATGACCATGACGATGGTCCCGACGACAGCGACCCGGATGGCGGGGACGACAGCTCCGACGATATCGAGGTTTGAGGCGGGTCGGACCCTGCACATATCCGGCCCTTTCATGCCGGCTCAGTAATAGTCGCCGTAATTGCCGATCACCCTGGCGCTGACGATCCTGCCCGACCGGGCGCTGACCTTGACGCTCCACAGCCGATAGCGCTTGACCGCCTCATAGCGATAGACCTCGCCGCCGCAGCGGACCGCGCGGACGCGCCGGAAACCTTCGTCGCGCACGACCTGCCGGCCTTCGCCGCAGGAGATGTAATCCTCCTCATCATCGTAATCGTCATCCGGATAGTCCGGGTAATATTGCGTCGGCGTCCAGCCCTCATTGATCGTCACGCCGATCTGCGTATCGGCCTTGGCCGACTGCGGCATTCCCGCAAAAGCTGCCAGCAGAAGAGTGCCGCCGACAACGAAAGTCCTCAACATGAAATCACTCCAACAAAGGCCCCCGGCCCTCTGATTTTCCGAGCGATTGTCCCGAACCGCCTGCCGGCGATCCTGCCGCACTATTCGGGGCGAATTTGTGGTGGGGAGACTCTGATGCGGCCTCGATGCGCGCCGCGACGAGATCCTGCAGCCGCCATAGTTGGCGGTCGTGAAGCCCGAGCTCCTCGAGATGGCGGACGGTGCTGCAAAGATATTCCGCCATGGACCCGACAGGTCCCGCGGCGACGGCAAGCGCATCGGCAATCTGCTCGAGCGTCAGGCCGAGGGCGCCGTCGCCAGAATATCGCGGACCGCATCGGCATAATCCTCCGCCGATGGCGGTTCGGTGGGCAATGGCAAGGGATCGCCCACATAAGGGGCCACCCGGGCGACATGGTCGGGGGTCAGCCGCATCGTTCGTGCAGGTCTGATCATTCCCTAACGATACACCCGAACCGGCGCCACAGGAACAGACCGTGCCGGCGCCTGGCGTCTGGGAGTTTTCTTCCCGGTCACCGCATAAACTTACCCACAGCCTTCCATTGCCGCTTGCAGGGGAACGGAATCGTCCCTAGACAGTGGCCTTCGATGACCCAAGCGCGCAATTCCAAACGCCTCATCGAAGGCCAGCACCTGCTCGGTATCGAATCCCTTTCAGCTCAGGAAATCGTGACGCTGCTCGATCTCGGCGAGCGTTACGTCGAAGTGAGCCGCCAGATCGACAAGCGCCAGGCGGTGCTGTCGGGGCGCACTCAGATCAACCTGTTCTTCGAGGCGTCGACCCGCACCCAGAGCTCCTTCGAACTCGCCGGCAAAAGGCTCGGCGCCGATGTGCTCAACATGGCGGTGTCGACCTCCGCCATCTCCAAGGGCGAGACGGTGCTCGACACCGCCATGACGCTCAACGCCATGCATCCCGATATCCTGGTGATACGCCATCCCTCCTCGGGGGCGGCCGAACTCCTCGCCCAGAAAGTCTCCTGCGCCGTCATCAATGCCGGCGACGGCCAGCATGAGCACCCGACCCAGGCGTTGCTCGACGCCCTCACCATCCGGCGGCGAAAGAACCGCATCGAGGGCCTCGTGGTGGCGATCTGCGGCGACGTGCTCCATTCGCGCGTGGCGCGCTCCAATATCCATCTCCTCAACAAGCTCGGCGCCCGCGTCCGGCTCGTGGCGCCCTCGACGCTGCTGCCGACTGGGGCCCAGAACTTCGGTGTCGAAGTCCATCGCAATATGCGCGAGGGCCTCGACGGAGCCGATGTGGTGATGATGCTGAGATTGCAGCTCGAGCGCATGAGCGGCGCCTTCGTGCCGTCGGTGCGCGAATATTACCGCTTCTACGGCCTCGACGAGGAGAAGCTGAAGCTCGCCAAGCCGGATGCGCTGGTGATGCATCCAGGTCCGATGAATCGCGGCGTCGAGATCGACTCCAATGTCGCCGATGGTGTGCAGTCGGTGATCCGCGAGCAAGTCGAAATGGGGGTCGCGGTGCGCATGGCCGTGCTCGACGCGCTCGCCCGCAATCTGCCGGGAGGCGGCAACGCATGATGGCGCCATCGGCAAAACATTCGTCTGGGCGCAAAGCCTATCTCAACGCACGTCTCATCGATCCGGCGCAAGGCCTTGATGGAAAAGGCGGTTTGCTGATCGAGGATGGCTGGATCCTGGCCGCGGGCCCGAAGGTCACGGCGCAGTCCGCCGGCGCCGGCACGACGATTTTCGACTGCAAGGGCCAGCTTCTGGTGCCCGGCCTGATCGATATGCGGGTCTTTACCGGCGAACCCGGCAATGAATATCGCGAGACGCTGGCAACCGCCTCGGAAGCGGCTGCCGCCGGCGGCATCACCACCATGATCGTGATGCCCAACACCAATCCCGTCATCGATGACGCGGCGATCGTCGACTTCATAATGAGGCGCGCGCGCGATACGGCGATCGTCCGGGTGGCCCCGATGGCGGCTCTCACCAAGGGCCTCGGCGGCGAGTTCATGACCGAGATCGGCACGCTGCAGGAAGCGGGTGCGGTCGCCGTGACCGACGGCAATAAAGCAGTCGCCAATGCGCGGATCTTCCGCCGGGCGCTGGCTTACGCCAAGGATTTCGACATGCTCGTGGTGCAGCATGCCGAGGAGCCGACGCTCGCCACCGGCGTCATGAATGCCAGCGAGACGGCAGGCCGCCTCGGCCTTGCGGGCACGCTCGCCGTCTCGGAAGTGATCATGGTCGAGCGCGATCTGCGCCTCGTCGAATCCACGGGTGCGCGCTATCACGTGGCGCAGATTTCCTGCCGCCAGTCGGTCGAGGTCATCCGCGCCGCCAAAGCGCGCGGGCTGCCCGTCACCTGCGGCGTCTCGGTCAATCACCTCGTCCTCAACGAGAACGATATCGGCGCCTATCGCACCTTCTTCAAACTGTCACCGCCTTTACGCTCGGAAGACGACCGGCGCGCTTTGGTCGAAGGCGTTCAGGACGGCACGATCGACGTCATCGTATCGAGCCATGACCCGCAAAGCGCCGACACCAAGCGCCTGCCCTTCGCCGAAGCCGAATTCGGCGCCATCGGGCTCGAGACCCTGTTCTCGGCAAGCCTCAGCCTGCATCACAATGACGGCGTGCCGCTCCCCCGGCTGATCGACGCGCTGTCGGCCAAGCCGGCGCAGATACTGGGCCTCGAAGCGGGACGCCTGGCGCCCGGCGCACCGGCCGATTTTACCCTGGCCGATATCCAGCACAGCTGGACGGTCGAGGACCACATCCTGCGCTCGCGGTCGAAGAACTCACCCTTCGAGCACCGCACGCTGGAAGGCCGCGTGCTCGAAACGGTCGTTGCCGGACGCACCGTCTATGCGTACGATCCCTCACACTAACGGGAGGGTCTGATGCTCGATTTCGCGGCGGTTACGCCGGCCATGGCGATCATGGCCGCCCTCCTCGGCTATCTGTCGGGCTCCATTCCCTTCGGGCTTCTGTTCACCCGCTGGGCCGGTCTTGGCGATGTGCGCTCCATCGGCTCCGGCAATATCGGCGCCACCAATGTGCTGCGGACCGGCAACAAGAAGATCGCGGCGGCTACGCTCATCGCCGATGCGGTGAAGGGCACCATCCCGATCCTGCTCATGAAGATGGTGGGTGGCGAGAGTGCCGGACTCATCGCCGGCCTTGCCGCCTTCGCCGGACATCTCTTCCCGATCTGGCTCGGTTTCAAGGGCGGCAAGGGCGTCGCCACCAATATCGGCATCCTCTTCGGCCTCTACTGGCCGCTCGGCCTCATCTTCCTCGCCGTCTGGCTCGCCATGGCCTTCATCTTCCGTATCTCGTCGCTCTCGGCGCTGACCGCCGCGGCCTTGAGCCCGCTCTGGGCGTGGCTCCTCGGCAGGCCGACCTATGTGCTTCCCTTGATCCTGCTCGCGGCGCTGATCTGGATCATGCATCACGAGAATATCGCGCGCCTCCTCAAAGGCCAGGAATCGAGGATCAAGCTCGGCTCCAAATCATGATCCTTTCGGATCAGGAGCGGCTCGACTGGCTGCGCCTGATCCGCAGCGAAAATATCGGCGCGATCAATTTCGATCAGCTGCTGGCCAAATTCGGCAGCGCAGGTGCTGCGCTCGACGCCCTTCCCGATCTCACCCGCAAGCGCCCGATCAAGATCTATGGCGCCGAAGCCGCGCAGGCTGAGATCGACCGGGCACGCGACGCGGGAGCGCGCTTCGTCGCCAAGCCCGAGCCCGACTACCCGCCGCTTCTGCGCCATAGCGAGGGCGCCCCGCCGATCGTCTGCATCAAGGGCAAGACGGCGCTCGTGGTCAGGGACGCGGTGGCGATCGTGGGCTCGCGTAATGCCTCCGCCAACGGCAAGCGGCTCGCCCGTACCTTCGCCAACGATCTCGCGGCAGCCGGGCTCACCGTCGTCTCGGGGCTGGCGCGCGGCATCGACACGGCGGCACATGAGGCATCTCTCAAGCATGGCACCGCGGCGGTGCTCGGCACCGGCATCGATATCATCTATCCGCCGGAAAATGCCGGCCTGCAGAAAGCGATCGGCGAAGACGGGCTTCTCATCTCGGAAATGCCGCCGGGCGCCCCACCGCGCGAGACGTCCTTTCCGCGCCGCAACCGCATCATTTCCGGCATGAGCCGCGCGGTGATCATCGTCGAGGCCGCCTTGCGCTCAGGCTCACTCATCACGGCGCGTTTTGCCAATGAGCAAGGCCGCGAGGTCTTCGCGGTACCGGGCTCACCGCTCGATCCCCGCGCGGAAGGCACCAACCGGCTGATCAGTGAGGGTGCCCATCTCCTGAGCAAGAGCCAGGAGGTCCTGGACGCGCTTCTCGCCATGCGGCCACGGCCGTTAGCCGAAGCGCCCTCGGCCGCCCCAGTCCCCGACACGGAGATCGACGGCTCGGCGCGCGCCGCCATCCTGGAGCATCTCAGCCCCACGCCGACTGAAATAGACGACCTCATCCGGGAAAGCGGCGTACCGGCGCAGCTGGTCCTTGGACTGCTGCTGGAGCTCGAACTCGCGGGCAAGCTGACCCGGCATGGCCGGCAGCTCGTATCTCTCGTCTCTTAAACGCTATGACACTTTATATATTTGGAGTGCCCGGCCGCTCACTCGACCTGCTCACCTTAGGGCATTTGCTTTCCCGGCAGACCTGCCTATATACCCAGCGCATAGGCCTTCAATTACCTTAGGTTGTATACATCAACCTTAAGGCTTCACGTTGGCGTGGAATGCCCCTCCGCAAGGCTTGCGGGCCGGAAACGATCCCTATATGAGCCCCGTCCTAGCTTTCAGAACGCAAGATAAATGACAGTCGTCGTCGTCGAATCGCCCTCAAAGGCCAAAACGATCAACAAGTATCTGGGCAAGGACTACACCGTCCTCGCCTCGTACGGCCATGTGCGCGATCTGCCGCCCAAGGACGGCTCGGTGCGTCCCGACGAAGATTTCGCCATGTCCTGGGAAGTCGACGGCAAGTCGGCCAAACGCGTCTCCGATATCGCCGCGGCCCTCAAAGACAGCGACCGGCTGATCCTCGCCACCGACCCTGACCGCGAGGGCGAGGCGATTTCCTGGCATGTGCTGGAGATCCTCCAGAAGAAAGGCGCCCTTAAGGGCAAGGAGATCGACCGGGTGGTGTTCAACGCCATCACCAAGCAGTCGGTCCTCGAGGCGATGAAGCATCCGCGCCAGGTCGATGTGGCGCTCGTCGATGCCTATCTCGCCCGCCGGGCGCTTGATTATCTGGTCGGCTTCACTCTTTCACCCGTGCTGTGGCGCAAACTGCCGGGCTCGCGCTCGGCCGGGCGCGTCCAATCGGTTGCGCTTCGCCTCATCTGCGACCGCGAGCTCGAGATCGAAGCTTTCCGGGCGCAGGAATACTGGACCATCGACGGCGCCTTCACATCGCCCCGCGGCGATACTTTCGGCGCCCGCCTCAACACCATCGACGGCAAACGCCTGGGCAAGCTCGATATCGGCAATGAGGCGTCGGCCACGGCCATCGTCTCAGCGCTGAAAGGCGCCCACTTCGCCATCGACTCGGTCGAGTCGAAGCCGGTCAAACGCCATCCCTATCCGCCATTCCGCACCGCCACCCTCCAGCAGGAGGCCTCGCGCAAGCTCGGCTTCTCCTCCGCCAAGACCATGCAGGTCGCCCAGCGCCTCTATGAAGGCGTCAATATCGGCGGCGAGGTGACGGGCCTCATCACTTACATGCGTACCGACGGTGTCGATCTCGCCGGCGAGGCGATCGCGGCCACGCGCAACGCCATTCTGAAGCGTTTCGGCGAGCCCTATCTGCCCTCGGTGCCGCGCAAATACACGACCAAGGCCAAGAATGCGCAGGAAGCGCATGAAGCCATCCGGCCGACCGACCTGTTCCGCTTCCCGGAAAACGTCCGGCGCGTTCTCGATCCCGACCAGATGGCGCTTTATGAGCTGATCTGGAAACGCACCATCGCCAGCCAGATGGAGAGCGCCGAGATCGAGCGCACCACCGCCGATATCGGCGCCAAGGGCACCGACGGCAAAGCCTATACTTTCCGCGCCACCGGGTCGGTGGTGAAGTTCGACGGCTTCCTGAAGCTCTATCAGGAAGGCCTCGATGACGAAGAGGATGAGGACTCCAGGCGCCTGCCCGCTTTGGCGCGCGGCGATGGCGTCGGCGTCAAGTCGATCACGCCCGAGCAGCATTTCACCGAGCCGCCGCCGCGTTATTCGGAAGCCTCTCTCATCAAGAAGATGGAAGAGCTCGGCATCGGCCGGCCTTCGACCTATACCGCCATCTTCTCGGTGCTGCGCGACCGCGGCTATATGCGGGTCGACAAGAAGCGCCTCATTCCGGAAGACAAGGGCCGCCTCGTCACGGCGTTCCTGGAAGCCTTCTTCAAGCGTTATGTCGAATATGATTTCACCGCCAATCTCGAGGAGCAGCTCGACCGCATCTCCAATGGCGAGATCGACTGGAAGGCGGTGCTGCGCGAGTTCTGGCAGGATTTCACCGGGGCGGTCGGCGACATCCAGGAACTGCGCATCACCAATGTGCTCGATGCGCTGAACGAGATTCTGGGCCCGCATGTCTTCCCCGAGCGTGCCGATGGTCAGCCGGCGCGCTCATGCCCGTCCTGCTCGAACGGCCAATTGTCGCTCAAGCTCGGCAAGTTCGGCGCCTTTGTCGGCTGCTCGAACTATCCCGACTGCCGCTTTACGCGCCAGATCACGCCCGGCAATGGAGAGGGCGAAGCGGTGCCGGCGGAAGGCCTCCTGATCGGCCATGATCCGGAAACCGGCCAGCCGGTGACCCGGCGCGATGGCCGTTTCGGTCCCTATCTGCAGTTGGGCGAAGCCGCGGAAGGCGAGAAACCGCGCCGCGCTTCCATCCCCAAGAAGACCGATCCCGCGAGCATCGATCTCGAAACGGCGCTCCGGCTGCTGTCGCTGCCGCGCGAAGTGGGCGTCCATCCCGAATCCGGCAAGCCGATCGTCGCGAATTTCGGCCGCTTCGGACCCTTCATCCTGCATGACGGCACCTACGCCACGCTGAGCGACCCGGAAGAGGTCTATACGGTCGGCCTCAACCGCGCCGTCACTCTTCTCGCCGAGAAGAAAGAGAAGAGCGCCAACCGCAAGCGGCCGGGCGCCCTCAAGGATCTGGGCCAGCATCCCGATGGCGGCGGCCCCGTCCATGTGATGAGCGGACGTTATGGCGCCTATGTGAAATGGGGCAAGATCAACGCCACGATCCCGGCCGGCAAGGAACCGGAAGAGACGACGCTCGAGGAAGCGGTCATCCTTCTCGCGGCGCGCGCCGGCAAGGGCAAGGCGAAGAAAGCCGCCAAGCCCAAAGCGGCGAAAGCACCGGCGAAGAAAGCGCCCGCGAAAAAAGCGGCCGCCAAGCGTAGCAAGAAGGCTACCTCGCCCGACGAAGTGAGTGCGTGAAGCCGTGGCGCGGAAGGCGAAGCAGACATCCAGCGACCTGCCGACAGCCGAACAGCTCATCGACTTCATCAAGACCAGCCCCGGCAAGGTCGGGAAACGCGAAATCGCGCGCGCCTTCAATATCAAGGGCAATGATCGGATCGCCCTGAAGCGCCAGCTCAAGGAGCTGGAGCAGGACGGCAAACTCAAACGCGCCGGCCGCGTCATGGCCAAGGCCGGCGAATTGCCGCCGATCACCGTGGTTGAGATCACCGGCCGCGACGCCGATGGCGAGCTTCTCGCCACGCCCGCCGAATGGGAGATGGCCGCAGGCGAGCCGCCCCAGATCCTCATCATTGCGCAGGCGAAAAAAGGCACGCGCGAAGAATCCCAGCCACCCGCCGTGGGCGATCGCGTCCTCGCCCGGCTCGAGCCGACGAAGGATCCCAAGGTCGCCTATCATGGCCGCGTCATCCGCAAGATCGCCGGCCGCAGCACCCGTGTCCTCGGCATATTCCGTCATGCAAAGGGACACGGCGCCCGTGTCGTCCCGGTCGACAAGAAAGCGCGCCACGAGCTCCAGGTGCAGCCCGGCCACGAGAACGGTGCCGAGCCCGGCGAGCTGGTCTCCGTCGAGGTCATGCGCGGACGTGGCCACGGGCTGCCGACCGCGCGCGTGAAGGAACGGCTGGGCGATATCTCCAGCCAGCGCAATATCTCGCTGATCGCCATCGAGCATCATGGCATTCCGTCGGAATTCCCGGCGCGCGTGCTCGCCGAGGCTGACGCTCTCAAGCCCTTCTCGCATGCTCATCGCACCGATCTGCGCGACATTCCCCTCGTCACCATCGACCCGCCCGATGCGCGCGATCATGACGATGCGGTCTGGGCCGAGCCTGACGATGATCCCAAGAATGAAGGCGGCGTGAAGGTGATCGTCGCCATCGCCGATGTTTCAACTTATGTGCAGTCGGGCTCGGCGCTCGACCGCGAGGCGCGTATCCGCGGCAACTCGGTCTATTTTCCCGACCGCGTCGTGCCGATGCTGCCTGAGCGCATCTCGAACGATCTCTGCTCGCTGCGCGAGCGCGAGGAGCGGCCCTGTCTCGCCGTCTTCATGACCTTCGATCGCAGCGGCACCAAGCGCAAGCATCATTTCGTGCGTGGCGTCATGCGCTCGGTGGCGAAGCTGTCCTATCAGCAGGCACAGGCCGCGATCGACGGGCGCCCTGACGACAAGACCGAAGTCCTGCTCGCACCTGTGCTGCGCCCGCTCTGGGCCGCCTATAAAGTGTTGCTCAAAGGCCGCAACCGACGCGAGCCGCTCGAGCTCGATCTGCCCGAGCGCAAGCTTATCCTCGATGCCCATGGCCTCATCGAACGGGTGGTGACACCCGAACGCCTCGATGCGCATAAGCTCATCGAAGAGTTCATGATCCAGGCGAATGTCGCCGCGGCCGAAACGCTGGGCGAACGCAAGATTCCGCTGCTCTACCGCGTCCATGCCAATCCCGCCGAGGAGAAGATCCGCAGCCTGGGCGAGTTCCTCAAGACCGTCGGCATCAACCTCGCCAAGGGCCAGCATATGACGCCCCGGCATTTCAATCAGATCCTGAAGGAAGTCGAAGGCAAGGACTATCAGCATGTGGTGAACGAGGTGGTGCTGCGAACCCAGGCGCAGGCCGTCTATGACACCGAAAATGCCGGCCATTTCGGCCTGCACTTGCGGCACTATGCGCATTTCACCTCACCGATCCGGCGTTATGCTGACCTCATCGTGCATCGCGCCCTCATCACCGCTTTCGGTTTTGGCTCGGACGGCCTGTCGTCCGAGGACACGGCGCAGCTCAGCGATACGGCCACGCTCGTGTCCGGCGCCGAGCGTCGCGCCATGGCGGCGGAGCGCGAAACCGTCGACCGTCTCATCGCCAGCCATCTCTCTTCGCAGATCGGCGCGCGCTTCCCGGGCCGCATCGGCGGCGTGGTTTCGGCCGGGCTCTTCATCACCCTCAATGACACCGGCGCCGATGGCTTCATTCCCGCCGGCACGCTGGGCTCCGACTATTTCGTCTATGACGAGACTCGGCGCGCGTTGATCGGCGAGCGGTCGGGAGAGACCTTCCAGCTTGGCGACAAGGTCGACGTGCGCCTCGTCGAGGCGGCACCGGTTTCCGGCGGTCTGCGTTTCGAGATGATGAGCGACGGGCGCAAGGGCAAGCCGGTATCGCGCCGCTCGCTGCGCGGTCGCGGTCCTGCCCGCGGCAAGAGACGCTGATGCCGGTCATCATTGAAAATGCGCAAAACCCGGCAGAGGCGCCGGCGCGGTCCTGGTCCAAGGCGATGCTGCGCGGCTTCTTCCGCCGCTGCCCCGCTTGCGGTTCAGGCTCGGTGTTCTCCGGCTTCATCAAGGTCAGAGACAAATGCTCCCGCTGCAGCGAGGAGCTTCACCATCAGCGCGCCGACGATGCGCCGCCTTATTTCACCATTACGATCGTTGCACATATCATCATTCCACTCCTCCTCATCGTCGAGCGGCTGTGGCAGCCCGACTATCTCGTCCACGCGGCGATCTGGATTCCGGCGACACTCATCCTGACCCTGCTGCTCATGCCCGCCGTCAAAGGTGCCGTCATCGGCCTGCAATGGGCGCTGCGCATGCATGGCTTCGGCGGCAGGGAGGAGGAATGACCTTGAGCGATCCCGAACTCGCCGGCTCCCGACAATTTGCGCAAGCGCAGAAGCCGCGCGATTCCGCGACATTGATCGTCGTCCGTCATGACGACAACGCTCCGCGCGTGCTGCTCGGCAAGCGTCATGGCGGCCATGCCTTCATGCCCAACATGTTCGTCTTTCCGGGCGGCCGGCTCGATCCCGCCGATATGCGCCTCAAGGTCGGTGCCGATCTGCATCCCCTCGTCCACGAGAAGCTGCAGCTGCGCATGCGGGGTCACAGGAGCCCGTCCAAGGCGCGCGGCCTCGCCATCGCGGCGGTGCGCGAAACCTATGAAGAGACCGGGCTGTTTCTGGGAAACATCCCCGCCGGCGCCACACTCGCCAATGAGGAATGGGACGGCCTTCTCGCCGCGACGCAGCTCGACCTGTCCCCTTTGCGTTTCTTCGCGCGCGCCATCACGCCGCCCGGGCGCACCCGCCGTTTCGATTCACGCTTCTTCGTCACCGATGCGCGCCATATCGGCAATCTCGACAATCCCCGGCATCCGGGATCGGGTGAACTTCTGACGCCGCACTGGTTCAGCTTCGCCGAAGCTCAGGAGCTCGAGCTGCCGATGATTACGCGTGATATCCTGAAGCGCCTA
The DNA here is from genome assembly GCA_005502925.1 of Rhizobiales bacterium Y(2018). Taxonomy (GTDB): domain Bacteria; phylum Pseudomonadota; class Alphaproteobacteria; order Rhizobiales; family Aestuariivirgaceae; genus Taklimakanibacter. Next base: position 334,545 of record SCPD01000001.1, read on the forward strand.
CAGCCTCTTATGGAAACACAAAGCGATCTGCCGGCCGATCTGCCGGTGTGCTTCCAGTACTATCGGGGTAAGAGCTGGCGCGAAGACGCGCTCTGATCGCGCATCAGCTTATCCGAAAAGTCTGCAACTTTTCGGGCTGATGCGGTGACTACTCGACCACAACCGTGGCGCCGACATCGACGCGGTTGAAGAGATCGATGACTTCCTCGTTGAGAAGCCTGATGCAGCCCGAAGACACCGCCATACCGATGCTCCAGGGCTGGGTGGTGCCGTGAATGCGATACATGGTCGTCCCGATATAGAGCGCCCTGGCGCCCAAGGGGTTGTCCGGTCCGCCGAGCATATGCACCGGGATGTAATTGCCGCGCCGCGCTTCGCGGGCGATCATTTCCTTGGGCGGGCGCCAATCGGGCCATTCGGCCTTGCGGGTGATCTTGTCGGTGCCCGACCAGGTGAAGCCCTCGCGGCCGACGCCAATGCCATATTGGATGGCGCGGCCCTCAGGCAGAACATAATAGAGCTTGCGCTCCTTGGTGCGCACGAGGATCGTGCCGGGCGCGAGCTCGGTCTGGAAATCGACGGTTTCCATGCCGCGATAATTGCCGCGTCGCGTCGGCGTCGCTTCGCTGCTCATGCCGCCGATGATCTGGAACGTGTCGCTGGAAAAGGTGATCGGCTCGGACCAGGCCGGAACGGCCAGGGCCGTCAGCGCGGTAAAACCCGCCGCCGCCTTGAAACTACGCATCGCCATCACTCACACTCACCAGCACATAAGCGGGCCACAAACATGGCGGGGACTGGTTAAGAGTCCCTTTCGGGAGGCTTATCCAGCACCACCCCGCCCCGGGTGAAGCCGGAGAGAATACTACGCATCTTCTGGGCTGTCTGCTGCTTCACCGGATGGCGCCAGCGCGGAACCAGCTCCATCAACGGGGTCAACCAGAAATCCCGTTCGGGAATGCCGGGATGTGGCAGCTTGAGCCGGCCATGGCGAATAAGGCCGTGATAATCGAGAAGGTCGAGGTCGAGGGTTCGCGGTCCCCAGCGCAGCCGCCGCCGTCGGCCGGCCTGTCTTTCGATGTCATGCAGGTGCTGCATCAGCGCCTCGGGCGGCATCGCCGTCCTGATCTGCGCGACAGCGTTCACGAAAGTCGGCTGGTTGATCTTGCCGAAAGGCGACGTCTCGAAAAGCCGGGACGCAGCGACAAGTTCTGTGCCGTTGCCGTCGAGCTCACGCAGAGCGCGCAGCATCGTTTCGCGCGGGCTCCCCCAGGGACCGTCGACATTGCTCCCAAGACCGATCAGGATCATAATTAACCTTGAGCCTCAGCGCTTAAGCCATTATCAAAGCACTGTTTCAAATAGGAGATTTCAATCATGAATTTTTACCAGGACGAACGCGTAGCGCTTTTTATCGACGGCGCCAATCTTTACGCAACCGCAAAATCGCTCGGCTTCGATATCGACTATCGCCGCCTGCTGGGCTTCTTCCGCAAACGCTCGCGGCTGATCCGCGCCATCTACTACACCGCCCTGATGGAAGACGCCGAATACTCGCCGATCCGCCCGCTGATCGACTGGCTGGACTATAATGGCTACCGGGTGGTCACCAAGCCGGCCAAGGAATTCACGGATTCGCTCGGCCGCCGCAAGGTCAAAGGCAATATGGACATCGAGCTCGCCATCGACGTCATGCAGCTCGCCGACAATCTCGACCATATCGTCCTGTTCTCCGGCGACGGCGACTTCCGCTCGCTGATCCAGGCGGTGCAGGCCAAGGGCCGGCGCACCAGCGTCGTCTCCACCCTCGTCACCAGGCCGCCGATGGTGGCGGACGAGCTGCGCCGCCAGGCCGACCAGTTCATCGACCTCGCCGATCTGCGGGACGAGATCGGCCGTGAGCCGAGCGAACGTACGGAACGGGTGCGTGAGCGCCCCGCCCCGGCACAGCAGGCGCCCTCTTCCTTCGAGGATTTCGCTGACATTTGAGAGAGCGCCCCAGTGACGCCGTCTCCCAATTGCCCGCTCTGCCCCAGGCTCGTCTCGTTCCGCGAGACGCAGCGCCGTGACCATGCGGACTGGTTCAATTCACCGGTGCCGTCCTTCGGCGGCAGCGACGCCAGGCTCCTGATCGTCGGCCTGGCGCCGGGCCTGCGCGGCGCCAATCGCACCGGCCGGCCCTTCACCGGCGACTATGCCGGTGATCTCCTCTATGCGACGCTCAAACGCTTCGGCTTCGCCAAAGGCGACTATCGTGCCGATCCGCAAGACGGGCTGACGCTGATCGACTGCATGATCGTCAATGCGGTGCGCTGCGTGCCGCCCGAGAACAAGCCGCTGCCGGCCGAGATCAAGACCTGCAACGGTTTTCTGAAAGACCAGATTGCCGCATTGCCGAAGCTCGCCGCCATCGTCGCGCTGGGCCGCATCGCCCATGATGCCACGCTGACCGCGCTCGCTCAGAAGAAGTCACGCCACCCCTTCGGCCATGGAGCGCGCCACGAGATCGGCGACCTCGCCTTCTTCGACAGCTATCACTGCTCGCGCTACAACACCAATACCGGCGTGCTGACGACGGAAATGTTCGAGAAAGTCTTCGCCGGCGTGCGCGCCGTTTTGCCCTCGCCCTGAGGTGTGAGCGAATCGAGCCTCGAAGGGCTTGTTGCAGCAACTCGCTCTATCCTGATGGATGCTTCGAGGGCCGCTGCGCGGCCACCTCAGCATGAGGGTATCTCTTAGCCGCGCTCGCGCAACAGCCGCGACTTTTCGCGGTTCCACGAACGATCCTTGATCGCGTCGCGCTTGTCATGCAGCTTCTTGCCGCGCGCCAGCGCGATGCCGACTTTGGCGCGGCCGCGCGCGTTCATATAGACGCGCAGCGGCACGATGGTGAGGCCCTCGCGCAGGACACCGCCCGACAATTTGTCGATCTCGCGCGCATGGAGCAGCAATTTGCGCGGCCGCTTGGTCTCGTGATTGAAACGATTGGCCTCGCGATACTCCGGAATATAGGCATTGACGAGGAACAGCTCGCCGTCATTCACCGCGGCATAGGACTCGGCGATATTCGCCTTGCCCTCGCGCAGCGACTTCACCTCAGAGCCTCTCAGCTCGATGCCGGCCTCGTAAGTATCGAGGATCTCATAGTCAAAGCGGGCGCGGCGGTTGTCAGCGACAACCTTTATGCCTTCCTCTTTGCGTGAGGCTTTCGTTCCACCGCTTTTCGACGACATGGCACTCTCAGTTCAGGAGGCCGGCATGGACCATCGCCGCCTTCACCTGCTTCTTGCAGGCTTCCGACGGCTCGACCAGGGGCAGGCGGATATCGGGCTGGCAATGGCCGAGCAGGCTCACCGCATATTTGATGGGCGCCGGCGAAGTCTCGACGAACAGCGCGGTATGGAGCGGCATCAGCCGGTCCTGCAATTTGAGCGCGGTCCGATAGTCGCCGGCGAGCGTCGCATTCTGGAATTCGGCGCAGAGCCGCGGCGCCACATTGGCGGTCACCGAGATGCACCCTACCCCGCCATGGGCGTTGAAACCGAGCGCGGTGCCGTCCTCGCCCGAAAGCTGGATGAAGTCCTCGCCCGACACCTCACGCTGGCGCGACGGGCGGGTGAGATCGGCGGTCGCATCCTTGGTGCCGATGATATTGGGATGGTCCTTGGCGAGGCGGGCGAGCGTCTCGACCGAGATACTGGCCACCGTGCGGCCGGGCACATTGTAGACCAGGATGGGAATATCCACCGCCTTGGCGATGGCGCTGAAATGGGCGTAAATCCCGTCCTGGGTCGGCTTGTTGTAATAGGGGACGACGATCAGCGCCGCGTCCGCCTTGGCCTTCTTGGCATGGAGCGTATATTCGATCGCCTCGTCGGTATTGTTCGATCCCGTACCGGCGATCACCGGGAGCCGGCCGCCCACGACCTCGACGGTGATCTCGATCACGCGCTTGTGTTCCTCAGGGCTGACGGTCGGGGATTCACCCGTGGTGCCGACGGGGACCAGCCCGTGACTGCCCTCCTTGATCTGCCAATTCACGAATTTTCGGAACGCGTCCTCGTCGACGCGGCCGTTCTTCATGGGCGTAATCAGGGCAGGAAAAGATCCCTTGAGCTTCACGTGTCTGTCTCCGGTAATAACTTGGCAACCATGCGCTGGCTAGAGTTGGGAGGTTCCGCGCAGCGTGGGAATGCGGGGCACATTAGACGCTCGCCCGAAGACCGGCAAGCGCAGGAAATAGCCGATTTGCAGGCCACAGGACGGTCGCAATTGGCTCATAGGGAATTCGCCCGACAGGGCCGACAGGCAGGGACGTATTTGATGATTCGGGGTTTTTCCGCAAGTTTGCTTATTCTTGCTTTGCTGGGCACGACGGCGATCACCGTCGCCCCGCCGCTCAGCACGCCTGTCCTTGCCGCGCCGCAGGTGAGCCGCGCGGCGGTCAGTGCCGCCGACGCCGCCTTCAACGGCAAGTATGGTGATGCCGGCTCTTTCGCCCAGCAATCGGGTGACCCGGCCGCCGCCAAGCTGGTCGAGCTCATCTATCTCCGCAACAATTGGAAGGAAGCGGGCTACAGCCGGATCATGGCGTTCCTCAGCGCCGCGCCGCAATGGCCGCTCTCCGAAACCCTGCTGAAACGGGCCGAGCAGAGCCTCTATGTCAATCGGGCTTCGGCCGAAACGGTCCTGGCGCATTTCGAGAAGCGCAAGCCACTGACCGCCGAGGGCCAGCTCGCTCTGACGCGCGCCCAGCTCGCCACCGGCAATACGGAGGCCGCGCGGCGCACGTTGCGGCGCGTCTGGCTCAATGAGACACTCGATGCGGCCACCGAAAAGCAGATCACCAGCGAGTTCGGCTCGCTGATCACCAGCGACGAGCGCAAGGCCCGTATGTGGCGCCTCGTCTACAAGCAGGAAACCAATTCGGCGATCCGTGTCTCGAAGTCGCTGTCGAGCGACCATCAGGCAGCCGCCAAGGTGGCCCAGGCGCTCATCCGCGGCGTCGCCGGCGCCGAGAAGCAGTATCAGTCGCTGTCGAGCGCCATGAAGCGCGAGCTCGGCATCCGCTATGCGCTCGCCCGCTACTATCGCAAGGCCAACAAGGAATCGAAGGCCGCGGAAATCCTGCTCAATATCCCGGCCGATCATGCGACGATCGGCGATGGCGACGCCTGGTGGGTGGAGCGCCGCCTGGTGGCGCGCATGCTGCTCGATCCGCGCCGCCCGGGCACCGCCAAGACCGCCTATCAGCTCGCCCGCGCCCATGGCTTCTCCAATGGCGAATTCTTCGGCGAGGGCGAATTCCTCGCCGGCTGGATCGCCTTGCGCTTCCTCAAGGACGAGAACACCGCGCTCAAGCATTTCGCCAAGCTGCAGGCCGGCGTCAAATCGCGCACCGATCAGGCGCGCGCCTCCTATTGGCTGGGCCGCTCCTATGCCGTCGCCGGCGCCAAGGACAAGGCCAAAGCCGCCTATCGAGACGCGGCCACGGTGCCAACCGTCTATTACGGCCAGCTCGCCCGCGAGCAGCTCGGCATCGCCACGCAACCGATCCAGATCACCGGCGGCCAGCCTTCGGCGGCCGCGCAGGGGCGCGTCGATGATGACGAGGTCATGCGCGCCTTCCAGATGGTGGCGCAGACCGGGCGCACCCGTGAGCTCAACATGTTCATGTGGTCGCTGTCGAGCCGCTTCAAGTCGGCCGACGAGATGAGCGCGGTCGCCCGCAACGTGTCGACGGCCGGCGGTCCCGCCGCCGCGGTCAGGTTCGCCAAGCTCTCCGGCCAGAAGGGCATCGATATCGACTATTGGGGTTATCCGACCAAGGCGCTGCCCGACTGGCGCCAGATCGGCCCGCCGGTCGAACGCGCCATGGTCTTCGGCCTGTCGCGCCAGGAAAGTGAATTCGATCCCAAGGCCGGCAGCCATGCCGGCGCGCAGGGCCTGATGCAGCTGATGCCGGGAACGGCCAAGCTCGTCGCCAAGCAGTATCGCCTCGGCTATTCGGCCGACAAGCTCACCGGCGATCCGGCCTACAACGTGAAGCTCGGCGCCGCGCATCTGGGCGACCTCATCCAGGAATTCGGCGGTTCCTATGTCCTGACCCTTGCCGCCTACAATGCCGGTCCGCGCCGTTCGCGCGAATGGGTCGAGGCACATGGCGATCCACGCTCAGGCACCGTCGATCCGATCGACTGGGTCGAGATGATCCCCTTCACCGAAACACGCAACTATGTGCAGAAGGTGATGCAGAATGTGCATGTCTATCGCTCGCGCCTGGCGCCGAAGACGATGCATGCGATGACGGCCGACCTCCGCCGCGGCTCGCCCGGCGCGATCACGCTGGCGAATTCCGCGGAGCCGGGTTCGGGCAACTGTGCGGGCGGCAGCATTGTCGAATTGATCACCGGTTGCGACTGAGCCATGGGAGCGCAAGCCTCCCATCGCGATATCCACTTCACCTCGGCGGATGGGCTCGCTCTTTATGGGCGGGACTATCCGGCGCAAAGCGGCGCCACGCCGCTTCTCTGCCTCACCGGCCTCACCCGCAATGTCCGTGATTTCGAGCCCTTGGCGCACTGGCTCGGCGGACAGCGGCGCCTCATCACCATGGATTATCGCGGCCGCGGCCGCTCGGCCTATGCGCCTGATCCCTCGACCTACCGGCCCGATGTCGAGCTCGCCGATGCGCTGCGCCTCCTGGATGAGCTCGAGATCGACCAGGTGAGCGTCGTCGGCACGTCGCGCGGCGGCATCATCGCGATGATCATGGCGGCGCAGTATCCGCAACGGCTCAAGGGCGTTCTCCTCAACGATGTCGGTCCCGTCATCGAAAAGGCTTCCCTGCTCCGCATAAGGAGCTATCTCGGCAAGGCCCTGTCCTTCGCGACCTGGGACGAAGCCGCCGATGCGCTGAAAAAGAACCATCCGGGCTTCGAGACATTGAGCGCCACCGAGTGGCTTGCCTATGCCCGGCGTGTGTTCATCGAGAAAGGCGGACGCATCACCAATGACTATGATCTGCATCTCGCCGATGCCTTTCCCACCGATGAACAGATCGAACAGGCCGAGTCGCCCGACCTCTGGCCCCTCTTCGACACTTTGCTGACCTTACCGGTGACGGTGCTCAGAGCTGAGCATTCCGATTTGTTGAGCGATGCGACGGTCGCGCAGATGAAGAGGCGTCACCCTCTTCTTGCGGCTCACACGATCAAGAATCGCGGCCATGTGCCGTTCCTCGACGAGCCGGATGCCCAAGCGGCGATCGGGGCCTGGCTTCGAGTCGCATAGCGCGGGATGCGAAAAAGTGGATGCCGGTTTTTCGCGAGAATCCCGCGCTACATATAAGGATCGATCACGTTTATGAGTTTGGATCGTAACGATCCAAACTCATCGTGATCCATAGCCAGCGTGTTGCCTTGTCAAGGAGCAAAGGCCTTGATGCCAATCGGGCCGAAGTCCAGTTAAATTGGGCGCGGAGTTTGGAACAAAAGCATATTCGGGAAATGAGTTGGTTGCTCGACCAGCTGGATTAGCTTGAGCGGTAGGAACAGCGGTTACTCATTTTAGCCCCTGAGACAAACCCGCCAAACACGGCAAAACAGCCTTTGCGGAATTGTTATTTGCCCATGAGGGCGTAGCGTGCCTCCAGTCAGAAGGGTTATGCCATGAAACCAACGCTGCCCGACCCCAGTTGCAACAGTCTGTAAAATCCTGGAAGGCGTCGAGCAGTCTCACGGTATTCTGGACGCCTATGGGCGGCCGGAGCCGTTCAACGTGCCTAGGATGAGGGATTGGATTCCGGTGCTGCGGCGGCGCGGGTAAAAATAATTGTCACCCGCGTTCCTTTTTGTGAGGCCGAATCTACTTCGATGCGAGCTTTCGCATTCTCACGGAGCGATTGGACAATCAGCGCTCCGAGCTTGCCGCGCTCCGGCCATTCCTTACCAGCGGGAAGTCCGATCCCGTCGTCGGCTATAACCACACGGCACCCGATCTCGTCGGTGAGGCAGTGCAAGATGATAGTGCCGCCGTCGCGCCCTTTGAATGCATGCTTCAGGGCGTTGGTCAGCAACTCGTTGACAACGAGCCCTGTCGGCATGGCAACGTTCACCGAGACTGGATACGCATCGACCTTTAAATCAAGACGTATACCTTCGACGGCGTGAGTAGCCATCACAGTCGAGGCAATTTGGCTAAGATACGTGCCGAGGTCGATTTCCTGACTCTGGCTATCGTCCGACAGGGATTTGTAGAGCAGCTGCAGAGATTCAATGCGTCCGGCGAGGCGGTCGAACGGCGTAGTATCCAATCTGCCCAGTGCGTTACGAGCTTCAAGGCGGATCAAAGCTGTTATCATCTGAAGATTATTTTTAACGCGATGTTGAATTTCTCGAAGAAGCGTGTCCTTTTCACGAAGACGCTTTTCAAACTCCTCCCTTGGGGTGTCGTCGTGGGCGGTTACATCGACCAGCGCGGCAAGCCTGAAGGCCGGCGTACCGTTGTCGTCCACGATTTCGTTGGAATAAGCATCCACCAGTGACGGTCCACCCTCAGGACGCTCAATGCGGAAAGTACCGACATATTCGCTAGAATTCGCCAGGGCATGCCCGAGTTTCAACTCATGCCCCTCCCCAATTCGCTCTCCCTTAAGGGCCGACCACGATTTGCCGACAACAGCGGCGCTGCTTTGCCCGGTAAGCTTCTCGAACTCGGGATTGGCATAGATGAGGCGCTCTTCAGCTTTCGTCTCCGCAACGATGATTGCGATTGGAATTTGGTCAAGAAATCGCCTGAACTGCTCGCTTTCGAGAGCCCCAGCCAAATCAGGCGTTGTCATCAACTCTTCGACCTGGTCGACCTTGTCATTGGTTTCAGGCACGCCGTAGGACCTCCAAACGCATCTGACAGATGCTCCTATGACGACTCTTATCGCTGTTATGAGCCCGGGGAAAGTCTCCTGAAAACCAAGTACGGTGGCGCCGGCCTGCACTGAGGGTGCAAAGTGCGGCGTGGCGACAAACTGTCAAGCGTAGGACTCCTTGCCTAGAGCCTCAGCGTCGGGCATGCCGGGACAAATGCAGGCATAGAGCAAAAGGTGGCAACAAGGGTTCACCAATATTTGGTGAAAGCAATTCTCGCCGAATTGACGAGCAGATCCATTGCGCTCCCCAGATTCAAGATTGGACTGACGGAATATGCCTGCTCATTTGCACTTCCAGCCTATCCGCGAAGTTGGGAATATTGGCGGATCCTTTCGGGAGTAAGACGGAACCGGATATCCGTTGAGTTCGGCGCCTTTCCGTCAGCAGCGCAGCGATGAATCGCGCACCACCGCTCCTGTGTTGGCGGTGTTGCGGCACCACTTCCACTCGGAGGATGAAAGCTCCTACCCGGGATGATGCGCCAGAGCTTCATTCAGCTGTGCGGTGTCCCAGGCGAAATTCCGCCACTCGATCGGACAATGGGACTAAGCATGAGAGCCAGCGAAAATGCGATCACAACTGGGAGAAGAAAGTCCCGCGCGAAATATATGAAACCCAGAAACAGAATCAGAAATATTCCGAGCAGTGCAACACGTATCGAACGTAGCCGCTGATCCAATTGCTTCACCAGTTGCTCTTGTGTCAAATTAGGTTGTCCGTTAATCGCCTCCTAAGTGAAGTGCCGACAACCGGAGATTCCGGCTCGCCAATAGCGCCGGTGAAGGTCGGTTTAAGACTTGAGAGTAGCGGACGGTCGGGCGGCGATCTGTTCAAAGTTGCTCATTCAGAATTCAGGCCGCCTAATCAAAAGAAATGGCCCGGATATCGCACCATTTCTCACTTCTGTTGATTAGACGCCCATGCGTCCGACAATTCGGCCGGTTCGCCGAAATAGAAACGGTACTGATTACTCTTCTGGCGTCGGCGTTCATGGCGCTTCGAATTATATTTCCACGCTGAGGAGCTTTCGGCAGAGCGCTGCTTGCGCAGATTGATGCCATCCGGCTGATCTCCGTCCTGTGTGTAGCTGGGTTGCCTTGTGACCGCTGCTTCCGCGGTTTCCGATTCCCTAAATTCGGCAGCCAGGGAACGTCTTGGTTACATTCCTCTGCGTGATGTAACAACGGTGCCATCGCGACTAATTTCCAGTAAGGAGATTTAATCGCTTGTTGGTGCATGCTCCGCCCAGCGAGACAAGAAGGACGCGGTTGCTGAACCGACGCTATTTTGCCGGCTCAAGTTGACCACGAATCTCGCCGTCCGGATATTTCGCCGTGTGGATATTCAGATACCACTTGATAGACTGGATATCGGCAATCTGTTGGTCGGTGACGCTCGCCGAGCCTTCCTCAATCTTTCCTGAAATATCCACTGCCGGCCCCGCATTCGCGCCGGAATCTGCCGGGCCATGGAAGTGCGCGGCGGCCGCATCGCCAGTCAGCCCCTTATAGGTGATCTTCCAGGACACAGTCTTGCCTTCAGTATCCAAAGTCACCATGGCATTTCCCTGCCCGCCGCTGTCGTTCGGCGGAACTTCATTCGCGCCGTTGAGATCGGCCTTGAACATCATCGTTTCAGCCGATGCGGGAATTCCGATCACCATCACGGCAAGCACGCCAATCGCGGCTAAAGTCGGTGCATACAACATCTCTATTCCTCCTATTCTGTCTCATCGACAGATAGACCGATAAACCACGCTGGATGATGGAAGGTTCCGGTGCAGCGAAAAGCGACTAGAAAGCCGGGTCAATCATTGAAAATCTCCGCGAGGGGAAAAATTGATCCAACCGGGTCATTTTTCCGCAGGTCGCGTATATTTGATATCGTGGCATGTTTCCGTAATGCCTCGAAATGTCGCTCTCCGGTCTGCGCCAGATGCAGGATCCGAGCTGCCATCGCCTGCCGGCGACTTTCATCGAGCCCCTCACGTCCAAGCATGCCGATCAAGCACGGCTGTGAAGAGGGTTAAACCCATGGAATCGAACGAGGATACGATCATTGTGGCGGCTCCCTGTCCAACCGGCAGCATCTCCGTTTCGCTGCCGCCAAAGAATGGGTCAACCTTGCACGCGGTAGAATCGATCTCTGAGCACTATTGCTCACTTCACGGTCATGTCATCCGGCGCCTCTACCATCTGCCTGGCGACTTTAAACGTGAACTAGTCCTTCCGCGTCCGCGCGCCCGATTCCGTCTCGCCTGCCTTGTTGCGCATCCCGCCTGTGCCATAGAGCCGGTGGAATTCGTCTTCCTTGCCTTCGGCGAGGAGCCGCGATTGGTTGATCCATTCCTCGCGCGCGATGCGACCGCCGAATTTCAGATGATCGTCGACCCAGGCGACCTCTTCGGGCGTCCAGGCGGCGATCTGATCGAAGTGGAAGAAGCCGAGGCTGTGCAGGGTCTTCTCGTTCTTGGGTCCGACACCGCTGATGCGCTGGAGATTGTCGGGTGTGCCGCCGCGTGCCGCGGCCATGCCGGTCGGCCGCGCCGGCGCACCGGCCAGGGCCTGAGCCTCGGCCACGGCGGCGGCGGGTTCAGCTTTCACGTCAGATGCTGTCGGCGCGGGCGCCGTTACGCTGGTGAATTGCGAGGGACCACTGGCGACGGCCGTGGCCGGCTCGCTGGCGAAGAGCCGGCGCAGCAGGCACCCCAATATGCAGCCGACGAAGAATGCCAAGAGGATCCAAAGGGCGAGTTCGAGAACGAGATGTGACATGATCAGCTTCTCTCTTCGCGCGAGCAGCTGATCCAGCCGACGATGAGTCCGAGGCCCAGCGCCACCAGCAGCCAGACCCAATTTTCCTTCGCCAGGAACATCGTGTCGTTAAAATTCCAGAAATCCACCATTTGGCGGCCCCTTCCTATTTCACGATCTTGATCTCGATGCGCCGGTTAAGCGCACGCCCCGAGTCCGTGTTGTTGTCGGCGACAGGACTCTTCTCGCCATAGCCCACTGCCGAGAGACGCTCACGTGCGATGCCGAAACCGGCAAGCGCATTGGCAACGGCCACGGCGCGGCGTTCGCTGAGCGCCTGGTTGTAGCCGGGCGAGCCGACATTGTCGGTGTAGCCGCCAACCTCGAGGCGATCTTCGGGACAGGTCGCCGCGATCGCGGCTAGGTCCTTGATGATGGCCGCAGCAGCCTCGGTCACCGCCGATTTATCACTGTCGAAGTGAAGCGGCCGCGCCTGCAAGGTCTTGGCGAAATCATCGACACAATTGACCTTGGGCGGCGGTGGCGGTGGTTCCGGCGGTGGTGGCGGTGGCGGTGGTTCCGGCGGCGGCGGCTCAGGCGGCGGCGGCGGCTCCGGTGGTGGCGGCGTTTCCTTGACCAGGATCTCGAAGCGCGTCTGGTCCGACGCGGCGCGGCCATGCTTGTCGGTGGCGACAACGCTCACATCATAACTGCCGGGCTTCAGCGTCTCAGGGACTGCGAGCGACCAGTTGCCCTTATCGGATGCCAGGCCCGCATCCTTGCCGAGTGTCCAGCTCTTACCGTCGAAGGTGACGGCGAGGCTCGTGGCGTCGCCCTCGGGCCAGGTGCCGGAGATGCTGTGCGGACTCTCGATCATCGCATAGAGATTGACGGTCGGCGCTGCGGGTCCCATCGCGTCGATGACGAGTTCGTCCTTCGTCGTGTCCGTCACGATCTTGCCATTGGCATCGGTCGTCTCGACCGCGACATCATAAGTGCCGTCCTTCAAGGGATTGGGCAGCTTCAGACTCCATTGGCCGGCCGATGCCGTCAGTTCCTCATTGGTGCCGAGCACATAACTCTCACCCGCAACCCCGACCTTGAGCGATGTCGTGGCGCCCGTCGTAAAGGTGCCGGTGATGGTCGGGCGCGCGGCCAGGGCCACGAGCGGCGTCACGGTCGGCGCTACCGCCTCGGGTGGTGGTGGCGGAGGCGGTGGCGGCGGATTGGTCGTGGTGTCGACGGGGATCACCAGCGCCCCCTTGCCCGGATCGCCCGAGACATTGCCGAAAACGTCCACGGCTTCGACGATCACATCGTAGGTGCCCGGCGCCAGCTTCTCCTTGGGCTCGAGGGACCAGGCATCCGCCTTGGCCGTCAGGACCGGATCACTGCCGAGCGTGTAGCTGCGTCCACCGACCGTCGCGCGCAGGAGCTTCGTGTCTCCGGACGCGAATGTCCCGGTAACCGGGAAACCTGTCGCCTTGTTGACGGTGGGCGCTACGGGCGGCGTGGCGTCGATCACGAGCTCCGCCACCGTCTCGTCCTTGCTGACCTTGCCTTTGGCATCCGTTACGGTCACCACGACGTCGTAGTAGCCGTCCTTGAGCGGCGCCGACGGCCGCAACTTCCAATTGCCAAACCCGTCAGAAGACAGTTCGGCGTCGCGGCCCTGTTCATAAGTCTTGCCGCCGACCGCCACCGCCAGCTTGTCGCCCTGCCGCTCGCCCCAGGTGCCGGAGATGAGCGGCGTGGGATTGTTGCCGGCGTACTTGGCGACCGTCGGGGGCGGCACCTCAGCCGCGATGGTCACGGCTTCCGGCAGGTTCAGCTTGGCGCTGTTGCCGGCCTGGTCGCTCGCCTCGACGGTCAGGTCATAGACGCCTTCCGGCAAAGGTTCGGGCAATGCCAGTGTCCACGTTCCGGAAGACGACGTTAGGTCGGGATCACTGCCAAGCGTATGGGTCTTACCGGCAAGCCCGACCTTCAGCGACGTGGCATCGCCCTCGGCCCAGTTGCCCGCCAGGCTCTGCGGCGAGACGGCGCTCTTGAAGGGCTGGAAGACCGGCGCCGGCGGCGGCGCCGTGTCGATCACGACCTTGGCGGGCGAGGCGATCTTTGAGCTGTTGCCCGCGCCGTCATCGACTTCGACCGAAACGTCATAGGAGCCGTCCTTCAGAGGCGCGTCTGGCACCAGCGCCCAATTGCCGGCGCCATCTGACTTCAGGTCCTTATCGGTGCCCAGAACATAGGTCCGCTCAGGCAGGATCACTTTCAGAGTCTTGGCGAAGATTTCCGGCCAAGTGCCTTTGATTTCAGGACGATTATTGTTTGTCACGATTGGAGCGAGGGTCGGCGGGGCGAGCACCACCTTGGCCGCGGAGACATCTACCCGGCGCACGCCTTCGGTACCGGCAACGGCCTTCGCCGCCTCCTCGATGGCGCGCAGGCCGGGTGCATCGCCCTCCAGCCGCGCGTCACGGCCGTCGACGCTCAGCTTTGCCCAGTCAGCCTTCAGATTGGCGAGGTTGGCGCCGGCGGCCTCGGTGAGCTTGCGCTCGATTGGCGCGCTGTTCAGCCAGAGAGCGGCCAAAAATGGCAATGCCGCCAGAGGCAGCCAATAAAGCCATTTGCGCGGGTTGCATTTCATCCGTCCTACCCCTTGCCTAGCGCGGCTCCACCCCGTCGGACTTATTGTTTGCCTAGGAAATCAACAGGCTTGGCGCGATTCTTGTCGCCGGTCCGTCAGGAATTTATGGCACCGGCAGAGGTGCAAAACAACGAGATTTCCCGAGCGGGAGGCAGTCGCCCCAAAACTGTCACTCAAAAAATATTCCGCAACGGAATACATCGACGGCATGGCCAGTAACCGTCGGACGGAGCGTCACTGTTGCATGTTTGCCGCAGTTGCGGGCTTCTTCCGCCCCCCTGCCTTGTTCCGGTCGCAAGGCACTGATAGATGGGCTAGAAAGGGCTGGAATTCCGTCGAGGCGAGACCTTCTTTTGTCCAATAAGCTCAATCAACTGGCTGTCGCGCTGCCTGTCATGGTGCTTCTAGCGGCCTGCAGTGGCAAGCAAAATGCCCTGGAAGACCGGGTCATCAACGTCGAATCGGATGCCATTCCCACGTCAGCCTCGCCAACGGCCGATATGTCGGGCCTGCTCCGCCAGACCAGCCCCAGCTATGTCACGCTCACCGTCTCGCAATCGCGCCGTAAGGGAAAACCCGGCGATGGCGATGCGGGCCAGGCCGTAACCTCCGGTAGCGGATTCATCGTGGACGATGTCGGGCATGTCCTGACCGCCGGTCACGTCGCCGTCCAGTCGGGCTATACCGTCACGGCGCGCGGCGCCGACGGCCGCCTCTATGCCGGCAGGGTCGTCGCCATCAAGCCGAGCAACGACATGGCGCTCATTTCGCTCAAAGGACTCACTGGCAAGCCGGTCGAGCCTGCCGCCACGCCCTGCATGCCGCGCGGCGCTCCGGTGTTCTCGCTCGGCAAGCCGCATGCGCAGGGCGACACGGCACGCCTCGGCCAGGTCGAGTCGATGAGCTTCGGCCGGGCCGTCAGCTACAATGGCTTCGGCTACCCGGATGCGATGGTGCTCAGGATGAACACCAAGAAGGGCGAAAGCGGCGGACCGGTCTTCAACGGCTCGGGCCAGCTGACCGGCATGGTCGTCAGTACATTGTCGGACGGCAACGGCCGCCCGCTGAACCTCGCCCATGCCGTGCCAAGCTCGAGCCTCGCCGACTTCCTGTGCACCCAGGTCTCCTGCTCGGCGCGCTGGCAGTCGCTCGCCAGGCAGTCGACCCAGAGCTGCCGCTCGGCCAGCTAAAGTCCTTGCATCGCCGGGCGCAGCGGTGAGATCACGTCATCGCAGGGCCGGCGGATTTCCCCTGTTTCACGATTTTCGTGAAATTCCCTGTAGATCCCTGCAGATCCGCTGATATTCCGCTGTTAATCCGCTGCAGATTTACAGCGGAATATCAGCGGAAATCCCTAGAGCATCGGCCCGAAAAGTGTGCGCGGTTTTCGGGCAAGCCGATGCGTAAAATCTAAGGTATCAAGATCGTCGTGCCGGTCGTCGCACGCGATTCCAGATCGCGATGCGCCTGGGCCACATCGGCCAGCTTGTAGCGCTGGTTGACCGGGATCTTCACCTTGCCGCTCTTCACGATCTCGATCAGGTCGCGCGAGGCTGCCGCCAGCTCCGCATCATCGGCCATGTAGGTCATCACGGTCGGGCGCGTGACGTAGAGCGATCCCTTGGCTGCGAGGAGCCCCAGGTCAAAGGACTTCACCGGCCCGGACGCATTGCCGAAGCAGACCAGAAGGCCGCGCGGTTTCAGGCAGTCGATCGACGTCATGAACGTCGCCTGCCCGACGCCGTCATAGACGACGGGGACCCCTGCGCCCTTGGTGATCTCCTTTACCCGCGCCACCACATCGTCAGTTCGGTAATTGATCACATGGGCGCAGCCATGCGCCTTGGCGACCGCGATCTTGTCGTCCGAGCCCACCGTTCCGATCACCTTGACGCCCAGCGCCTTGGCCCATTGGGTAAAGATCACGCCGACACCGCCGGCGGCGGCATGAAACAGGATCGTCTCGCCGCGCTTGACCTTGTAGACCGAGCGCAGCAGCGCCCTGACCGTCAGCCCCTTCAGCATCATGCCGGCGGCGGTTTCATCGCTGATCGCCTTGGGCAGCTTGGCGACGCGGCTGGCCGGCACGTTGCGGTGACGGGCATAGGCTCCCCGCGGCCCGACGCCGTAAGCAACGCGGTCACCGACCTTCAGCCCCTTCACGCCCTCGCCCACGGCGTCGATGACGCCGGCGCCCTCCATGCCGATGCCTGTCGGCAAGGGCAGCGCATAGAGACCGGAGCGGTGATAGGTATCGATGTAGTTCAGTCCGATCGCCGTCTGACGCAGCCGGATTTCGCCCTTGCCAGGTGACGGGACGTCGACATCCACCAGATGCATGACTTCCGGCCCGCCATTTTTAGCGATCTGTATGGCTTTCGTCCGCACTTTTCACCTCTCCATGTTTGTTGAATCCTGCGAAAATTCGAATTCGACATTTTCGCAAGCTGCCCTTAAAGGCAATCGGCAACGGCGCTCAATTCCCTCCATTCCACCCAAGCGGTATTAAATGTCAAATCCTTCAATGCCTTCCGGTTCGACAGAAGACAGGAACTTTGACTCCGAGCTCGAATATACCTTCGGCTATTTCCCTTTCCTGAAGCCCGACAACCTGCTGCTCACCTGCCTCCTGCAAGGCCTCCGCCCGCCGGCCGAGATCACCGGGCTCGACAGCCCAAGCCATGGCATGACCTATTGCGAACTGGGCTGCGGACAGGGCGTGACGCTCAACATCCTCGCCACGGGCGATGAAGGCGGGCGCTATTACGGCGTCGACTATAATCCGGCCCAGATCGCCAATGGCCGCGCGCTGGCGGAAGGCGCCGGTCTCGGCAATGTCGAATTCATCGAAGACAGCTTCGCCAATCTGCATCAGCGCGAGCTGCCGGACTTCGACTTCATCGTGCTGCATGGCATCTATTCGTGGATATCGCCGGCGCTGCGCCAGGACATCGTCGACTTCATCCACCGCAAGCTGAAGCCCGGCGGCCTCTGCTTCATCTCCTACAATTGCACCGTCGCGCGTGGCTCGGACCTCGCCTTCCGTCAGCTGCTGCAGGCCGGCCTCAGGCGCGAAGCCACCCCCTCACCGGAGGGTGTCGCGAAGAGCCTGGCGATGGCCGACGAACTCGCCGCCAAGGGTGCTCGTTATTTCAGCCAGAACACCGGCACGACGCATCGTCTCGAAGACGCCAAGCAGCGCAGCCCGACCTATGTCTTCCATGAATATTTCAACCCGCATTGGAGTCCATTCTTCTTCCACGAAGTCGCGGCCGACATGGCGAAGGCCGAACTCGGTTTTGTGGGCTCCATCAACATGGCTTCCAACAACCTGGATCTCGCCATTCCCGCCACTCTGCGCGGTGCGTTTGAGAGCATGACGACAATTGCGGATCAAGAGTTGCTGAAAGGCGTCTGGGGGAACCAAACCTTCCGTCGCGATCTCTTTATCAAGGGAACGCCCGAACGGATGCCGCTCGATGAGCAGGTCGCCGCGCTCAAGGCTCTGAGTTTCGGCCTTTCGCGCTCCCGCGCGGACTGCACGTTGAAGGTCGCGGTGCCCGCCGGCTCCGCCAATCTTCCCGACAAGCCTTTCGTCGCTCTCCTCGACGCTCTTGCCAAGGCTCCTGTCTCGGGCGCGGCGTTGCGCAGCCTGTTGCCCGACGGCCAGATCGGCGATCGCGACTTTGTCCGGGCGCTGATCATTCTCGCCGGCGCCGAGTATCTGGATCTTTACACCAATCCGCAGGCGCTCGCCGCCGTGAAGCCGCGCTTCGACCGGCTGAATGGGGCGATCGCGCGGTGCGTGGCGAAAGGACAGGATCTCTTCTATGCCGGCACGGCCAGGAACAGATCGGCGCTCAAGATGAACCAGATCAACTACTATCTCTACAGGGCCCATCAGACCGGCCCGGACGACCGCGTGAGCAAAGCCTACAGGCTGCTCAAGGAGGCTGGGCGCACGGTGGTCTACAAGAACCAGCCCGTCAAAGATCGAAAGATGGCCGAGGCCGTCATCGCCGAATACGAAAAGAGCTTCACCCAGAAAATCCTGCCAAGACTCTGAACTCATGAAACTCAACGCCAACAAGATCATCAGAGGCATCGAAGCGCCACCCATCGCCGAAGCGATGAGCTGGATCAGCTCGGTTCCCAGCAATCGCCCGCTCATCAATCTCTGCCAGGCGGTGCCCAGCTATCCGCCGGCGGAGAGCCTGACTGAAGAAGTCGGCCGGCTTGCCAAGCGGCCGGAAACCAGCCTCTATTCCGACATTCTGGGCATCGCGTCGCTGCGCCGCGAGCTTGCCCAGAGCCTGTCGGCCGACTACCAGGCGCCGATCGCGGCCGAAAACATCGCGATCACCGCGGGATGCAACCAGGCCTTCGCGGCGACGATGATGGCGCTCGCCGAGTCCGGCGACAATGTCATTCTGCCCGTCCCCTATTATTTCAACCACCATATGTGGCTGGAGATGCTCGGCATCCGGCCGCGTTATCTGCAGGTGATCAAGGCGGGAAGCACGACCCCGGTCGCGGCCGATGCGGCCCCGCTCATCGATGAACGCACCCGGGCCATCGTGCTGTGCAGCCCCAACAATCCGACCGGCGGCATCTATCCGGCGAAGACGATCGAGGAATTCCACGCGCTCGCCAAAGAGCGTGGCATCGCGCTGGTCGTCGACGAGACCTACAAGGACTTCCGCGCCGATCCGGCGCCGCCGCACGGCCTCTTCAAGCTGAAGGACTGGGGCGATAATTTCATCCATCTTTACAGCTTTTCGAAAGTCTACGCACTGACCGGCTACCGCGTCGGCTCGGTGACCGCCGGTCCCGCCTTCCTCGCCGAGCTCGAGAAGATCCTCGACTGCATCACCATTTGCGCGCCCACGATCTCCCAGGGTGCCGCGCTCTATGGTCTGCGCTCTCTCGAGGACTGGAAGAACCAGAAGCTCGCCACGGCGAAAGAAAAGGCCGCGGCACTCCGCCAGGCCTTCACGCATCCGGGCCTCAACTACAAGCTCCTGAGCGTCGGCGCCTTCTTCTCTTATATCCAGCATCCCTTCACCGACGATGCGAAGACGGTCGCCAAGCGGCTCGCCCAGAAGCATGATCTCCTGGCCCTGCCGGGCAGCATGTTCGGCCCCGGCCAGGAGCAATATCTGCGCCTTGCCTTCGCCAATGTCGAAGCGGGCGTCATGCCCGACGTCGTGGCCCGGCTGATCGAAAGCCAGGGCTAACCAGCAAATACGGATGGAGGAGTTGAACTGACATGAAAATCGGCTTCAATCTCCTCCTCTGGACCGGCCATGTGGGAGACGAGCATCGCCCCCTGCTCCGCGCGATCAAGAAAGCCGGATATGACGGTGTCGAGGTCCCCATGTTCCAGGGCGATCCCGATCATTACGCCCGGCTCGGCGGCATGCTCGACGAAATCGGGCTCGAGCGCACCGCCGTCTCCATCATGCCCTCACTGGACAAGAGCCCTCTGAGCAGCGACGCGCAAGCCCGCAAGGCCGCGCTCGATCACGCCAAATGGTTCATCGACTGCTGTGCGGCGCTCGGCGCACCGATGATCGGCGGGCCCATCCATTCGGTTCATGGCCACTTCACCGGCAACGGGCCGACCGCGGCCGAGCGCAAGCGCGGCATCGCATTCCATCGCAAGGCCGGCGACTACGCCGCGCGCAGGAATGTCAAGCTGGCGCTCGAAGCCCTCAACCGCTTCGAATGTTACTTCCTGACCACCATGCAGGGCCTCGCCGACTATCTCGACGAGGTCGATCATCCGGCCGTCGGCGGCATGTATGACACTTTCCATGCCAATATCGAGGAAGCCGATCCGATCAAGGCGATACGCACCATCCGCCCCCACATGTTCCATGTGCACATATCGGAGAATGACCGGGGCATCCCGGGCAAGGGCCATATCGACTGGGCCTCGACCTACAAGGCCCTGAAGGCCAGCAAATATGACGGCTGGCTCACCATCGAGGCCTTCGGGCGGTCGCTGCCGGCACTCGCCGCGGCGACCCGCGTCTGGCGCGATTTCTTCCCCAGTCCCGAAAGCGTCTATCGCGATGGGATCAAGCACATCCGTAAAGGCTGGGCCAACGCCTGATCCTTATTCAAACGCGAAGACGCGCTTCCAGTCGCGCTTCATGTCCGCCACCGTCCAGCCCTTGGCATTGGCTTCATCGAGCGCCTTGTCGAGCTTGCCGATATGCGACTGGCGGTCATAGGCCCATTCGCGCTCCGCGTCGGTGTGATGGACTAGGCCCATGAAGCGCGCGCCAGCACCTGCCGCTGTCCATTCCAGCATCTGCTGATCGCCGTCGGAGTTTCCGAAGGCGAAGACCGGACGCCTGCCGATGAAATGGTTGATACCGACCGGCTTGCCCGGACCATCATCGATGAACTCGACCTTGGCCTCCTTCATGAGAACCGGCGTGCCATCAGCGCCCATCTCGAATTTCACGACGCCGGACGAGCCCACCACCTGCTCAGGGGGAATGCCATAGATCCTCTCCGTCCAGGGCCGCATGAATTCGATGCCGCCGCCGGATACGATGAAGGTCTTGAAACCTTGGGCGCGCAAAAAGGAGGTGAGCTCCAGCATCGGCTGATAGACGAGATCGGTGTAAGGACGCTTGAAGCGGGGATGCTGCGCGCCGGCGAGCCAGTCGGTCACCGTCTTGGTGAAGCTTTCCGTCGTCATGCCCGTGTGGCTCACCGCCATGATCTCGAGAAGCCCCTTCTCACCCGACGCGGCGAGGCCCTTGAGGTCGCCGGCCAGAAGGCTCTTGAAGGGCTCCTGCGTTTTCCATTCGGGATGCTCCGGTGCCAGTGCCTTCACCCGATCGACGGCGAAAGCGAACTGAAAATAGATCGGCTGCTCGGCCCACAAGGTGCCGTCATTGTCGAAAACGGCGATGCGCTCGGGCACCGGCACGAAATCCGCCCCCCCTTCGACCGTGACACGTTTCACGAAATCGAGGATCGCCTGTTTCACCGGACCGTCGTTCCAGGACGGCAAGGGATCGGCTTGCGCCGCGGCGCTCGTCGCTGCAAGCACGCTTGCGGCGGCTGTCATCACAAAGCGGCGCCGAGTGAAGCCAGGCATCATGGACGGATCCTCCAGCGTTTACGACTTGTCTGCGTGACTATGCTTCTTGAGGCGGAAGGCGAAACCCACCAGCAGTCCGCCAAAGATAATCGCATAGGCTCCGATGACCCAGATGAGCGCCAGAGCGCCCGCCCCCGGCATGATCAGGACCATGAGGCCGAAAAGCACCGAGAGCGCACCCGACAGTATGAGCCACCATTCATTGTCGATCTCCTTGCGGATCTTGATGGCGCCGACGATCTCGAAGATGCCGTGGATGAGTGCCCAGGCGCCGATGAACATGATCAGCACCAGAGCCGTGATACCGGTCCAGAAGAAAGTGAGCAGACCCGCGGCGACGCCGAGAATCCCGATGAGGATCAGCCACCATCTCGATTCGACATTGCCGCCCTTGATGGCGGCGAGGATGGCGAACAGCCCGTCGAACAAGGCATAGAAGCCGTAGAGGATGACGAGCGAGAGCAAGGTGATGCCGGGCCAGGCGAAGGCCAGCAGGCCGAACAGAATGGCCGCTATCCCCCGCAGCAGCAATAACCACCAGTTCCTGGCCAGCGCGTGCAGGCCCATGACCGGAAATGCCAAAGTGGATTCGTCTTGCTTTGCCATCAGCGCCTCTCCTCGATTGAACGGTCATTCACGGCAAACACATCAAATTCAGGCTACGCGCGCCGGATGCAGCGGAAGCCCAGATGACAGGTCGACGTATCAATGGGCTGCGGCATGCGCGCCGCCGGCCGGTAGCGGCGACAGTAATTCGGCGCGCAGAGATAGGAGCCGCCCTTCATGACCTTGCGCGGAATCCTCACCTGCGCCTGATCGGCGGCGATACTGTCCTCGCGCCCGCCACCGCGCGGATTGTCGAGCGTGCAGCACGGGCTGTCGATGCGGTCATGCGTCTGATACCAGTCCGCCGTCCACTCCCAGACATTGCCGGCCATATCGTGGAGACCGTAGCCATTGGCGGGGAAGGAACCGACCGGCGCCGTCCATTCATACCCGTCCTCGATCTTGTTCTGCCAAGGGAACTCGCCCTGCCAGGTATTGGCCATGAAGCTCCCGTCCGGCGTGAAATCGTCACCCCAGCAGTAGTCGGCACCATCGAGACCGCCGCGTGCGGCAAACTCCCATTCCGCCTCGGTCGGAATCTCCTTGCCGGCCCAGGCCGCATAGGCCTCGATATCCTCATAGGCGACATGCACCACCGGATGAGCGCCCAGGGCCTTGATGCTGCTGGCGGGCCCGCGCGGATGGCGCCAATCAGCGCCGCGCACATAGATCCACCAATTATAGTGATTGCCGAGATCGACGCGCTGCGCCGGCTTCTTGAACATCACCGAGGATGGCGCCAGAAGCTCCGGCTTGGCGCCCGGATAATCGCGCGGATCGGCGGGTCTCTCCGCCGAGGTGACATAACCCGTCGCCGCCACGAAGCAGGCGAAGTCGTCATTGGTGACGGCGCAGGCATCGATCCAGAACCCGCCGACGCTCACTTTGTGGGCCGGCGCCTCTTCCGGGTAATGACGATCCGATCCCATGAGGAAGGTGCCGCCTGGAATCCACCTCATTCCGTCGCAGGGCGCAGGTGACATACCCTCAGGGTCGGCCGAGCCGACAGCCTCGTCAAGCACGCTCAATCGTCGACCTCCTCCCAGCTCTTGTCCGGGTTGAAGCGTGTGATCTGCTCGGCGAGCTTCGGTGTATCGGGGCCCAGATCCTTCTCGTAGATCGTGCCGTGGTGGCTCACGAGGAAGGTCTTGATCCCGGTCTCGCCATATCTCACCGGCCAGGCGACGAGCGCGTAGCCGGCGATCATATTGCCGTTGATCACATAGTCATACTGGCCGCCGGCGATGTTCTTGCCCTGGCCTTTGACGACGCGATAGCGATAGCCGTAATAACCCTGATCGGCCTGCGTTCCCTGAAGCTTCGCCTCGACGACGAACGCACCGGCGGGACTTTCCTCATCACCGGTGCTCGGCCAATAGAGGCCGTCATGCTCGCCTTCGCTGCTCATCAGCTTCTGGGCGAATTCCAGGACGTTGTCGCCGTCGCGGTCATCGCTCGCATAGTCCTGCTGAGCCTCGATATAGTTGCGGCAATTCCCGATCGCCTCCAGCTCGTTCTCGCCGATGCGGCGGGCGAGGACCTCCTCGAGGCCGCCGGCCGTGTCGAACTGCCAGCCCTTGTCGCTCTTCACCAGCGGGAAGGGAAACGGCCATAGCAGATTGCCGAGCACGATCACCCGCCGGTCCGGCGCCGGCTCCTCGACGCCGACGCGTTCCTTGGCGGCCGCCTGCAATTCCGACAGACGTGAATCGAAATCCTCGGTCTTGGCGATCTCATCGGCATTGAGGCCGATGAGATGAGCGAGGCCCGGCACATCCTTGGCGCTCATCTTCGTCTTGAACGCATCGACGGCCTCGGACACTTCCTTGAAGGTCAAGGGCTCCGCGCCGATGAAGCGTTCGATCGATTTGGTTGCGGCCCAGGCCACGGAGATGGATGCCGTGCCGACCAGAAGGGCGGCGGTGAGAAACGAGAGGAGAGATTTGCGATACATTAGTATCCTCCTGAAGAAACAGGACATGTCTTGCCGGCACATCAGCGCCGCCGCATTCGGTGGCCACCGCCAAATCCCCCTCTTCCGCCGCCGCCGCCTCGGCTGATGCCGCCGCGCTGCGAGAAGGAACGCACTTCACGGCCGCGGCCATAATCTCCGAGGCCTGACATCTGCCGTGGCCGTTTGTCGATCTTGGCGGCAGGACGCTTTACCGGGCGATTGGCGCCGGCGCCCTTGTTGCGGGCCGGGCGATTGATCTTTGAGGTCTGGCCCCCGAGATTGCCGGCGCCTTTGCCGGGCAGATTCTTGGCGGTCTTGCCGGAGAGATTTCCGCCTTTGCCCGCCAGGTTCCCGGCGCCCTTCTGCTTCAGGCCCTGCTGGACGTCGCGCCGGACATCGCGGCCGGTGATCTTGCCACCACCCGGCAGGTTGGAGAGCTTCGAGCGATCGAGATTGGGCTTGCGGTCGAGACGATCGAGCTTGTTCTGCTTCAGATTATTGGAGATCGAGTCGCGGTCGAAGTTGAACTTCTTGTTGTCCCAGTTGATGTTGTTGATGTTGTTCTTGTCCCACTTGAAGTTGTTGATATCGATGTCGTTGATATCGATATCGACGTCGCCGCCCCAGGAATGCCAATTGTCCCAATCGACGACCGCGCCGAAGACGGCGCCGGTGACGAAACCCGCCCAATAGGGTGCGTAAGGATAATAATAGGACGGGTACGGATCGCCGTAATAGATCGGTGCGGCCTCGACATAGGTGGGGCTCGTCAGGATCACCGGATCATATTGCGGCACATAGGTGACTTCCTTCTTCGCCGGCTTGATGACGATATTGTCCTTCTGCTTCTCGACGATGACCTTGTCGTCGCTCTTGATCACGCCATTGGCCACCGCTTTGTCGCGCAATTGCTGGATCGCGATCAGAACGTCCTTCTGCTGGTTGACGACCGCATCGCCCATCGCCTGGGTCCAGTCGAGGTCGTCATTCATCATCTTGATGATCTGCGGATAGTTGAGGAGCGAGACGACGCTGCCATCCCATGAGGAATCGGGCTTGAGATCGGGCTTCGCCTTGGCGTCGCCCAGATAACGCTGCGCCTGGACGATCTGCAGCGGATAAAGGGATCCGGCCATGACCAACGCGACGAGATCGTCCGGATAAAGCGCTACACGCGCCACCAGCGTTTCGAGCTCGTCCCCGGAGAGAAGCTTGGCCGGCTGGGCCGCCTCCTGCGATGCGGAAGCCTGGTCGCCGGTCGTCTGCGCCAGACCACGATCCCAGGGCTGAAGCGTGATGAAGGCCGAGACGGCGACGGCCGCGCCGAGAAATTTGATCCAACCGCGCAAGGGCATGTTCGGAGCCTCCTGAAAAGACGCCATTTCTCTTGGCGACGGCACGAACGCCGCGCGGGGTGAATTTTGTCCTGAAACAGAGAGGGGCGGATAGTTGGACCAAGGCCCTACATCATCTCGCACCGAAGCCTAAGCGTGACTCAGCCCCTGGCAAAAATCCTGGTTGCAAAGCGCACAAATTGGCCGAACATGACAGTTTGATGACATAATATTTCCATAAAAATCATGTGGTTATAATCGACTCGTCATGAACCTTGCCGCACAAATGGCCCCGTTCGCCACGCTCATCAACCTTGCCGGGCTGATTGCCCTGCTGCTGTGGGGCGTCCACATGGTGCAGTCGGGCCTGCAAAAGGCTTTCGGGCCCAGCCTGAAGACCGTTCTCGGCTCGGCCTTGAAGAACCGTCTGCAGGCCTTTGCGGCGGGCGTCGGCATCACGACCTTGCTCCAAAGCAGCACCGCCGTCGGCCTGATGGCGGCGAGCTTTGTCGCCTATGGGATAGTGCCCTTGTCATCGGCGCTGGCGGTCATGCTGGGCGCGAATGTCGGCACCACTCTTATCGTCCAGGTGCTGTCCTTCGACATCGCCCAGGCGGCTCCCGCCCTGATCCTGATCGGCCTCATCCTGTTCCGCTCCTTTCCGACCACACGCGGCCACGACCTCGGGCGGGTTGCCATCGGCCTCGGCCTGATGCTCATCGCCCTGCATGGTCTGATCGTCGAGCTCGAGAAGATCGACAGCACGCAGACGTTCCAGGCTATCGCGAAGCTGATAAGCGACCAGCCGGCACTTGCTCTGATCATCGCCACGATATTGACCTGGCTCGCCCATTCCAGTGTCGCGGTGATGCTGCTGGTGATGTCGCTCGCGAGCCAGGGCATATTGCAGTTCGAGACCGCGCTCGCTTTTGTCCTCGGCGCCAATCTGGGCACCGCCCTCAATCCCTGGCTCGAATCCCGGCATGGTGACAATCCATCGGCGCTCCGTCTGCCGGTCGGCAATCTGATCAATCGGGCGGCCGCGGTGGCGATCGCCTTTCCCCTGACAGCATGGCTGGCGCCCATGATCCTGATGATCGATGACGACAAGGGACGCGCGGTCGCCAACTTCCATACGGCGTTCAACCTCGTCAACGCGATCGTCGTGCTGCCGTTTCTGACGCCCTTCGAGAGCCTGCTGCGCCGCCTGATGCCCGATCGGCCCGACAAGGACGCCCCCGGCACACCGCGCTATCTGGACAAGGCGGCCTGCGCCATGCCGCTGATGGCCCTCGTCAATGCCTCACGCGAGGCACTCCGCATGGTGGATGTGCTTCATGCGATGATCGCCGGAACGCGCGCCGTTCTCGAGGAAGGGGCCAAGTCGAAGGAGAAGGTCGCCGAGGTGAAGGAGCTCGATGACGCGCTCGACAAGCTGAACGCGGCCATCAAGACCTATCTGACCGAGATAGATCATCAGCAGCTGAGCGAAGCCGATCGCAAGCGTCTGAGCGAGGTATTCACCTTCATCACCAATATCGAGCATGCCGGGGACGTCATCGACCACAGCATCCTCAAGCAGGCCACCAAACGGATCAAGCGCGGCGTCACCTTCTCAGCCGAAGGTTTTGCGGAGATCCGCGGCATGATGGAGCGACTGTCCTGGAATCTCCAGGCCGCAAGCACGGTCTTCATGACCGAGGACGCCGAAACGGCGCGCAAGCTCGCCGACGAGAAGGCGCGCTTCCGAAGCCTGGAGAGCTCGGCGACGGATGCGCATTTCGCGCGGCTGCGGGCGGGCAAGAAGGAGACCCAGGCGACGACGAGCATGCATCTCGACCTCGTCAGGGATCTGAAGCTCATCAACGCCCATCTCGTGGCCGCTGCGGCCTATCCGGTCCTGGAAGATAAAGGCAAGCTTCTTTCAAGCCGCGTGGCCGACGCGTAGATCATCCGGAACGGATCAAAAGCGAAGACAGCAGGATGACGAGATCCGACTGCCGATGCGTCCCCGTCTTTACGAAGACCGCATCGAGATGCGACTTGACCGTTTCGCGCGACAATTTCAGATCGCGCGCCGTTTCCTGAAGCGTCTTGCCGCTCAACAGCGAACGCGCCACGCGCGACTGGGCCGGCGTGAGATCGAAGATATTGTTGAGAATGTCCGCATTGGGGTGCCGGACGGGATTGGGCAAATTGGCGACGACCACCGCCTCTGCCCGGCCGAATATGTCATGGGCATTCTTGCGGATGGGAAGAATGTGGATGACCGCGGGCGGCAGATCGTCTTCCGGTCTGTATGCGATGAAAGAACGGGAGGTCCCCGGGCCGTCGCGGTCGATCGATCTTATGGCGTTCCTGAACAGGCGGTCGGCCTTGCGATCCCTGAACTGGACCGTGTTGAAGGCGCCGTGAGATATATACTGCCGCAATTCGTCGACGAGATTGTTCTCCGCGAGCTGGCGGCACGCGCCATCGACGGCGAAGGCAGGCAGGCCGATTTCAGCGAGACTCGCAATGGCCGCCCGCATTCTTTCAAAACTCACACGCGCCGAGATGGCGGCGGAACGCGCCAGATGCGGCCGCAATTCGTCAAGCGCTGATACGCCGTCCGGCGTCACCGGCCCTCTGTCGAAACGCTTCTCGCAAGAGAAGACGAGCATGTCGCCATTGACCAACGGCACAAAGGTGCCCGTCCCCCAGCCGAAGCCCGTGGGCCTGAGGCCCAGGCGGTACATGGGGTGGCTCTCGATCTCCTCGAGAGACAGGACGTCGGTATCGGTAATGAAGCCCGGATGGTTCTTCGCCAGCATCCGGCTGGCGCGTGGATTCTGGCTCAGTTCCATGACGCCGGCCTTGACGCAATCCTCATAGGTTCGAAGCAGGCAATCGGAAGCGATAAAATGGGTTTTCGCACGCGCGGCGAGAAACATCGTGCTGCCGGCACAGTCCGCCGTCGCGCTGATGAGGTCGAGCACGCGCAGCCACTTCTCCGGAATGAAGGCCGCCTCGTAGATCTCGTCGACTATGCTGGCGAACCGGCTTTCCAACCCCGCCCCCATCCTGTGCCGCATCAAGCCAACAACAAACCGGCGCCTCAGGCAAGCAGTATGGATGGTCGGCGCGTCACAGCATCGGATAATAAGTAAAGGCCGCCGCATTGGAGCCTGCCGGGCCCAACAGCTCTTCCAGCTTGTCCAGCGCCTTGGCGATCATCCCCGGTTGATTTTCGGCTTCCAGGTCCCGTTTGATTCCGACCAGAATCTCGTTGGTGGTGTCGAGGCGGCGCGCCAGGATCGCCGAAACATAAAGCAACGCCGCCACGTTCTCGGTCAGCAGCGTTGAGGCCTTGGCGACGTGGAACTCACACCGTTCCACCGCACGCACATCGGCGGTGTGCGGCTTGTCCAGAATGATGGCGAGCTCGCCGAACACGACACCCGGCTCAGAGACGGTGGCGATGCGCTGGCCGTCCCTGACGATCTCGACCACGCCATGCCGGAGGATATAGAGCTGGCCGGTAGTCGACCCGGCGGCCAGGACAGTCTGTCCGGCCTCCACAATCGATACCGGCAGAGCGGCGAGGCTTTTCTTGAACTCGGCAAGGTCCGGAATGAGCGCCATCGGGTGAATTCTTTCCTCGTTGTGAAGGCTGGCGATCCAACACCAAATCTTACCTCATGGCAATCGCGTGCAGATTACAGTCCTAATCCGGATCAGAAGAACGTGCGCACCTCGACCGGCGCCCGGCAGGCGACAGTGGCCTTGCGCCCCCACGCCACGGCCTCATCCAGGTCAGCCACGTCCAGCACCCAGAAACCGCCTATATGCTCCTTGGTCTCGAGATACGGGCCATCGGTGACGATCACCTTGCCATCGGGTTTCGCCCGGATCGACCGCGCGCGGCGTGCCGGCTGCAGGCCGCCGACGAAAACCGTGACACCAGCGGCCTTCATCTCATCGTTGAGCACGTCGATATCGCGGTGCATCGCTTCATCCTCGGCGATGAACGGGTCGTAGTCGTCAGGGTGGTGAATGGCGACCAGATATTGCGGCATGACTTCTCCTGCAGCTGTGTTTGGGCGGGCCCGTCGCCCTGCCTTCGCCGACTTGACGAACGGCTGGGCTGGAAATCGACAAATCGGCCGAGAAATATTCCGTCCCGCGAAGATACCCTCCAAAGGGGCGAAAGGGCATCTTGCAGGTAGGGGCGCGGCGCTGGAATGACGCCTGAAGAAGGTCTAGCGTGAAGAAATGGATGACCCGGATCTCTGGAAAATGATCGGCAAAATAGCCGGCCCTCTCCTTACCGTCCTGCTTGGTGCGCTGGTAGCCTACGGAGTACAGCGAGAGTGCCAACGAACGAAGGGAGATACCAGCAACTCCAAGGACAAGCCTTCATTTCTCAGAGAATTGTCCGACCGATTGAAAGACCAAACAAGCCGACCGGCCGTTAAGAGTACGAGGCTTGCCACTGACGGCTAACCAACAGTAGGCAAGAATTCGCGAAATAGGGTTCTGTCGCCAGGGTCTGGAACAGCGTATTCCACAACAGTGCCAGCGTTCTTGAGACGCCTTGGGACACTCTGAAGTGTTTCGAGGTTTAAATATTGGCGGAGACGGAGGGAGATTCCGCCACTCCTGTCTAAGGCATTGCCATTCCTATAACTTATTCTTTTTACTTGCTGATTTACAAAGCGCTGCTACAAACTGTGCTACAAAATCAAAATGTCAGATGGCAGCAAAAGTCAGATACTTTCTTACTCGTAACGGACGGTATTTCGCAAGGCTAGGCGTGCCCGAAGCTCTCCGATCCGTAGTCGGCAAGCGCGAACTCCTAGAGCCTCTGGGCGGCGACCGACGTGCGGCACTCCGAAAGCTCCCGGCAGCCGTAGCCCGCATGCAGGTAACGTTGGACGACGCCCGTGAGAGGGTTAAGCGCCCTGCGCGCGTCGGCCGGCCTCTCTCCGCGCGCCAGATGGCGCGAGCTCATTTTGACGAACAAGTCGGCCTCGACGAGGACTTTCGGAACACAAGCGAGGCCTATGCTTTAGTTGGCATAGATGACGTCTACGTCGCTGCGCTGCGCCGGGCAATTGCCGGCACCGCATCCAATGGCGAACTTGGTGAGACAGTCGGCTGGATCGTCCAAAAGTTTCAGGCCAAGGCTCATACCGGGGTGGTCGAGAATACGGCCGAGTGGCGCGCGCTTGCCCGCACACTTGCTATCGCGGAACTGGAGCATGTGCGGATTGCAGCCGCGCGTGATGAGGGCGACTTTACCGCCAAACCGGAACACCCCTTGCTTTTGGATGAACCGGATCAGGCGTCTGCCGCGATCCGCGCGAGGAAGATTGGGCCTAACAGCACCAAGTCCTTGAGCGAGATCGTGTCGGCTTTCGCCAATGAGAAAGGCGCTAAATCGGCGACAACCTATGAATATGAAACTGCCGTCCGGATGTTTGAGGAACATCTAGGAGAGGCCCGGCCGGTCTATAAAATCACTCGCCCGGACGTGATCGGCTTCAAAGATGCCCTGCTAAAGACGCCGGCGAACTACACGAAGCGTTTCCCCGATACAAAGCTGCCCCATGCCATATCGCAAAATGAAGCCCGGAAGGCCCCCTTCCCCACTCTGAACATCACGACCATTAACGACAAATGGCTTCCCCGCCTTCACTCCATCCTCAGATGGTGTGTGGACAATGCCATTATCCCTGACAACCCGGCGAGCGGGGTCAAGGTCTCACAGAAAAAGGGCGGCCATGGTCCTAGCCGGGTTCCCTTTACTCCAGGCGATCTCACGCGGATATTCAGCCCACCAAAATTCGAGAAGGACAAGCTGACGACAGAACGCCAATGGGCGCTACTGATTGCACTGTTCTCCGGAATGAGAGCGAGCGAGATTGCACAAATGAAGCTGGATAGCGTCCGGCATGAGCGCCAGATACTCGCTCTCGCCATTGAGGAAGAAACTAAGAATGGTCAGTCTCTCCGGGTTGTGCCGGTCCATAGCAAGTTGATCGCACTAGGACTTCCCGAACGTATTGAGCGGCTTCGCAAGAATGGCGAGACGCACCTTTTCCCTGAATGGTATCGACAAGGTCGGGATCAATTGGCCCGAGCCAAGGCAGCGGGGAAGATTGAAAAGCAGCCCTACTCACAGTTTATTCCACGCTGGTTTCTCCGAACCTACAAGAAACAGGTCGGGATTGATGACGCGCGAAAGAAGTTTCATAGCTTCCGGCATACCTTGAAAACTGCACTATCGAGGGCCGGTGTTCCAAGATCGATTAGCGACGATATTACCGGTCATGATGATTCATCATCCGGCGCGACCTACATTCACGATTCGGCCGTGGAGGCCATGAAGGACGCCCTTGAGAAGGTTCATTTCGACGGATTCCCGCTGTGAAGACCCTCATCCGTCTTGTGAGAGAACGCGAGAGTCCTCCGATGGCGTATGGGCACGAATACTACTCCATTTATGTTAGTGGAGAGAAGGTCCGGCCTCCCAATCGGAGAGCTAATTATAACAGCCCGCAGAGCATAAAGAACAACCTGCAAAAGGCATATCCGGACGCTACTATCAAGACGGGGGTCATCATCTACAAAGAGTGGATTACTCGAGCCGATCTTCGGTCTAACCCTGTTGCGCGATACGTCTTTGGGGACAATAGTGCGAGGGTCGGATTCGGCGGTCAGGACAGAGAAATGCGGGGCGAGCCGAACGCGATTGGAGTGCCCACGATGCGTTCTCCCGGAACATTAGAGAAGGAGTATTTCTCAGATTCTGTCGAGAGGGATCGTGAGTCGTTACTAATGGGTCTAGATGAGGTTTTGGTCGCGCTGGAAGACTGGCGCACGGTCTTTGTCCCCTCTAAGGGTATAGGAACGGGGCACTCAGAATTGAGCACACGGGCACCACATTTGTATGCGGAGCTCCGTTACTTTTTTAATCGAGTGTCAGAAGGAACGTGCCCTTGGGGGTGACCGGTTGAGGAGACTCTATAGATCGAAGCCTGCCCGCCTACTCTGAACCCGGTCGTTGACGGAATTCACCTAGCGCGGCTAGGACTTGCTCTCCGGTGGCCTGACTATTAGGCAAATGCCGACCAGGCGGTGGAGCGATCTGCATTACGATTATTCTGGGCAAGCTTATGACGCCCTTTTGGCGAGTTGAGCAGATGTAGAGACGGCTGCGAGGCCGCGGAAGAGGTATCAATGCATAAGGCCGACATTTTCTCACTGGAGGGCGCCATTAGGTCCGTGAAATGGATGATGGCTCTCAATTTGGCAATATCTCTGGTCATTCTTTGGAGGGTTTTCACCTAACGGGTCTCCCGTGCCGCATTCGAGGGTGACCGAACTGCAGTCAGCCAATCGCTCGAGCATTAAGCCCAAGACCTAACATCCGAGCCGCCTGACGGATCACAGTAGCTTTCTCGTTATTGCTCGCGCTGGTCGCCAGTGAGTTGACCTGTTTCACGTAGAATATTGTTTGAACATACCAACCGATCACCTACCTGGAACTGATGGACCAATTTCGTCATGAGCTCCTCGGGTCGTTTGGCCGGGCTAGCTATGTGGTGAC
This sequence comes from Rhizobiales bacterium Y(2018), assembly GCA_005502925.1. Lineage (GTDB taxonomy): Bacteria > Pseudomonadota > Alphaproteobacteria > Rhizobiales > Aestuariivirgaceae > Taklimakanibacter. Next base: position 367,486 of record SCPD01000001.1, read on the forward strand.
GGGTGGAGGAGTGGCAATCATCGGTCTCTTGTGCTCTCCATCATGGGCGTCAGTTTGGTCAAGGCTAGGACAATTTCGCGTCCCCGACACCCTACCAATCCGGATGGCACTCATTTGTAATTTCTAGGACTTCCATCCATTCGGCCGATCCCTCTAGAGCGATCCGTGTCTAACCCGCGATCCCTCTGCTGTAACCCGCCCTAGAACTGGTGAATTTAGCTTCTTGAGTCCCTCCCCGCCTTGACTATTCAGACGCCAACCACCGATTTCCGCCAAATAGTGAATTCGCTAAGTCGCTAAATTATACAGTTATTACAATAACTTGCAGACTCATTGTAAACATGGCTTGATGGGCCACACGACTATTTTGGATAGAACCCAAAGCATAAAGCGGCCTCCACGAAACACCCCACACTCCTAAAGCGGATGGTTCAGGAAAGAGATTCACATGCGCAAGAAGCACTGCAAAATACCGGATCAAAAACGCTACGTTGATTGCAACATGAAAATTCCACCGGCCCTCAAGCGTGAAATTGCAGTTGCTGCCGCTCAATGGGGCCTTTCAATGAAGGCGATTTTGCTACAGGGCTTTCGACTGTGGGTAGCTAAACACGGCAGGCGTCCTTAATCGGGAATCTTCTTTACAAGGAGGAATGCGCGATTAAGCGAGCGAGATGTCGTTGTGACTAACATGGGTTTGGAAGCTAGACGAATTGCGGATAGCGACCTAGTTGCACACGCGTTATTTGCCGGAACCGAGTGGACTACTTTGTTGAGGTGAGTCCACATCTAAAATGAGTGATCGGGCGAGGATCCTCAAACTGGCTGACAAAAATCAGCAATCTTCGCGCCGTGGCGGTGAGCGCGCGCCCGCAGATTGGTCTGTTAGGCGCCTGCTCGAGTATACGGACTGAGCGGAGGAGGTTGCCTGTGGACTACGGGAGACCAACCAGTGGCTGGAGGAGCAGATCGACAACGCATTGGCTAATGCGAGGGCAGCCATTGCGATTTCAAAGTGATAACTTTCACCCTCGACAGGAAGTTGGCAATCGTTTTGGCAAAATAGAAAATGTCTAGTGCTTTGCCCCTCTTGCTGATCTCCTCTGCTGCTTGCAGAAAGCCTGCTGCCATACCTCCTCAGCTAGTTGCCCCTACCCTCGTCGGGGAGTTCATCAGTGTCCTCACCTGGCTACCCACATACCTTTGACGGCGTTGCTGATCACGTCGGTCGAGCGAAGGCGAGCCCGCCGTAATGGATGGAGGGATGTCAACTCGAAACGCTATCGAATCTGGTAGTGGGTCAGTCTGAAATTTGGAGCTCTTTAACTCCGGTGGCGAGCCGTTGGCGAACGTGCCATATTCCCAGCCATGGAAGCCGACAGTTGCGAGGTTAAGGTGCAGGATTCGTGGATCTTGATTACGATCGACAAAGCCCTTGGCCTTCATCCCGAACGCATTAAGCGTTGCCCTGAGTGCCACGGTAGGGTTCGAGCGCATCGCGCCAGTGATGACGGGGTTATGCGCGCTCATTTTGAACATCATAACGCTCACGCCGGGTGCTCACGATCAGTCGCCTACTGCGGCCGGCCATCACGTCATCCGCGAGCCATTTCATGACGAAGCACCCAAAACGCCCCGCGATCCTCCCTAGCTTGCCCAGCTCATTGTCGATATTGCCGTAGGCGAGATCGAGGACCGAGAGCCAGCACCGGAAGAGCAAGGCGCTTTGAAATTTCAGACTGACCCACTACCTCGAATCTCAATACCTGCCCGAAAGGGAGTAGCGCGCCGAAGGAGCCCGGTTAACATCGTGGCTCCTTATGGTTTTTTGGGGCCGAGGCGTTAGCGTTGCTCCCGTAGATCACTAAGGCATTGCTGCAAAATCATCTCGCCGATAACCATTGACCATTTCTTGCAGTGCGGCCGGGGCCAAGACTTCAACTTTGTCCCCCCAAGAATAGAGATGCCAGCACATTTCAAGGTGACCAGACGCCTGAAATCGCACGATTAGTGATCCATCGTTCTCATCATGAAATGTTTGATTTGGATGGAACAAATAGCCCCTCGCCTGTGATGCCGCTTCGGGGCTAAATCTCCAGATCACCTCTCCATACTCGGCTTCATTCTGGTAGAGACCAAATGCTCTGCTTGCATACGTCTTTAAATCGAAATCCTCTGGCCTCATAAAGCTTTGGCCTGTGACGCGAGCTGATCGCACTGCGTCCAGTCGATATGTGCGGACAGGCCCACTCTTATCTTCGAAAGGTCGACCCACCAGGTAGCGACGAGGCCCTGAAAGAATACCGTATGGAGCAATTTGTCGGAGTTTTGGTTCTGCATCTTTATGAGCCTGATAGCTGACGTCCAACACGTGACAGCTTAGGATGGCCTCAACCACAGTCGCTGTGATCTTCTCATCAACATTGGGGCGCGGACCAGGTCTTGCTGAAAATCCCTGGGCCTCCAACAAAGCGTCGTGATCGGTCTCTAGGCGAGCCATATTCCTTCGCGGCACGAGAGACAGAACCTTATCCTTAAGCTGTCGCAAAGCTCGAGCATCAGCCGAATGACCATTTTGGTCCAAATGAGCTATTGCCATATCCAGTGCAACTAACTCTCCCGGTGATAGAGTCATAAGATCTCGTAAATGTCGGCCATCCACGAGCCAGCGTTTCCGGCCATCATCCCCGATAGTGGACGAGACGTCGGGAAAACAACTTTCCAATGCTCCCATCATTCGCTGAGCTGTTCGATGTGAACACCCAAATCGATCAGTCACATTCTCCAGAGTCACGCCTGTTCGTTGCGCCGCAACCATGCCAGCGAGCTCCAAGAGTTGATCGGCCTTGGCAAAAGACATGCCCAGATCTCCCTATGACACATTCTGTCACCTCACTCTGGTATCGTCATATATGCCCTTAGGTCAATAGAGGCAGGCAAGTCCCTGCTGCGCCCACTAGAACATTGCACCAACAAACACTGCATGACATTGTATGAACGGGATACGTAACGTCATTTAAGCAAGGATTGGCTGCCCCGCTCAGATGGGTTTGCGTTTGCTGTGCGCGGCAAACAAGAACCGCCACATAAATTGGGCAGTGAAGATGAGTTATAGATGCTGAAAATCGGCGATAAATTAGCAATTTATGGACAATGGACCTATAGAGCCGCCTGGGCTTTGGAAATAACTGCTGCCTTGATCGGTCTCGCGACCGGCCTTGTTCTCGGATATCAAGCCTACACGGCGAATACCTCAGTCACAGCTGTCGAGCTCACGCTGGCAAGTGCTCCTTTCTTTATGGTCGCGCTCGCAGAGCTCACCAAGATTCCCATTGCGACGCTCCTTTTTGCTGCTTCGTGGAAATGGAAACTGATTTTGACGCTGTTTCTTGGACTGCTTGCTTTGATAACATTTGAAACAGTGTTTATGGGACTTGAGCGCGCGGCAACGTTGCGGCAGTTGCAATATGAGGAGTTCACCAAGCGAATTGCGGTGCTTAGCGCAGAGAGCAGTAATATCGATGCGACAATCGAACGAGACCAAAAAACCGACGAAGTAAGAGAGGCTCAGCAAAATATTGAACGAATTAGCGCTCTCGCCGCACAGGAACGACAGACACTGCAACAACAAATCGATGACGCCGACAAAGAACTTAAAGACCAGATAATTCTCTCACCGGATGCACTAAGATCACGCGAAAAGCTAGTCGATCGTCAGAATGATCGAACCAAGTTGATCGAAGAGAGAGAGGTGGAGATTGAAGATCGAGTGGGTGCATTCGAGAGGCAACGAGAAAGCTTTGAAAGACGAATAGCAGATGCTCGGAAGGACAACGATGCAGAACTGGCAAGACAGTTGTCAGCGGAGCTTCTGAGACTTCCAAATCCACGAAAGGGAATTGAAGCAACGTTCGCTCCACAAATTCAACGGATTGATGCTGAAATTGAACAACTCAGAACCGCATTTGAAAAGCAGCGAGATCAAGGCACTAGAATGGGCGTCGAACAACGCCAAACTATCGAGCGCAGACGAGACGCCATTATTCAGACTTTCGCGAAGGTGAACCAAAAATGGGGCGAGCGGCTAGAACAAGCTCGCTCACAGTTAGCCACCGCGCAAAATAATGAGTTTACGGAAGGACGGCGAGTCTCAGAAGGCAGAGAGCGTCAAGGCAACATTTCCAAGGAACTTAGCCAGATCGAGTCCGATCGCATCCCAATGGCCCGCACGGATCAAGTGCGTAGAATAGCGGCTCGCGTATATGGCACAAACCCTGAAGAGGTGACTGTTGAACAGGCGGCGTTAATAGCCTTGATTTGGTTTGGCTCGCTGGCAGCACTTGCAGCACTCGCCGGCCCATTGACAGCTATGGTGGCACTTGGTCTCCAGAACATTGCAGCGAGAACCGCGGACAATCCGGAGACAAAGCTCTCAAAGACATTGAGGCGCGCAATCGTGAACTGGCGCTGGCGGCGCACCAAGAAGATACCTTTCCGAGTCGAGGTGCCTGTCGAGAAAATCGTCGAGAAGCCTGTCGAGGTGATGGTTGAGAAGGTTGTAAAGGAGATTCTATATATTCCGCTGCTCACCGACGATCCTGCCGCGGTGAAACGAGCGCTAACCGACGCTATCCCCGACGAAATAGTCAACCTCGTCAAGATCACGACGAAGGACGCACCGCGTGCAAGTGAGACATAATACAGCTCTTCTTGAGCAAGCAGTAGAGCACATTGTCCGAAGTGCCGCTATTCCTACGCTCAAGGCGGAAGCAGAAGCCAACGAAAGAACAATGCGAGCTCAAGCGTTTCGCAGACTTGCCTCAGGGTGTGCAATAGCTGCCGCGGCCATTGGGATCGGAATTGGTGTATATCTAGCCAAGGATCAACTTGTTGAAAACCGAGATTCTTCCGCGCGAAATATAGAAGTGCAACCGAAACCAGAAATGGCCCCTGAACCTAAGCAAGACGCACGACTACCACCGATCGAGGAAAGCCAAGATCCTGAACCTCAAACTGAAATTGTCACGACCAACTACAGCATCTTCACTAACAAGACCATTTCAATGCTCGGAAGGCAGTGGGATATAGAGGCCGGACATCACTTTGAGAGTGAGCGGGACCCACAATGGACACGAGCGTGGTGCTATACTTCGGCAGAGGTCGATGGCGTTGCAATCAAAATAGACCTTTTGCATCGCACTTCCCCTACAGCAAAGCCCATCGGGCCAGTTGCGACAGAAAAGACGCTCCGAGAGGCCGGGCTAACCGAATTAGATGCCTTGGGTCTCGCTACCAAATGCGCATGGCTGGACAATCGCACCTTTAACCTGACCGATATCATCCCTGCACCTGGTCGGCCTCAGCCATCACCTAACCAGATTCCAAGCTTCAATTTGGTTGGAATGAGTCTCACTTTTAAGGGGCCAATTGAGGACAATTTTTTATCGAAACTGATGGGATTTCAATTTCGTGAACTTCAGATTGACAGCCCAGGTGGTTCAATTGTTCAAGCAATGGAAGGCGGCCGATATCTGAGACAGAAGGGTGTAATGGTCACAACTACATCCGAGTGTCTCTCAGCTTGCGTATTGGTATTAGCAGGTGGACTCGTGCGCGAAGCTGAGCCCCGCGCGAGAATTGGTGTTCATCGATTTTACTCTTCCGTTTCGATAGACGGGAAAGCTGCGACTGAGGTAGCGCAGCAGATGTCCTCAGAGATATTGCAGTATCTATCTCAGATGGGGGTCGATGCCGAACTCTTTCATAAAATGGCGTCTGTCTCCTCCGACCAGATGGTATTTTTATCACACGACCAGCTCCAAAGTTGGAATCTGCTTGGCAGCAAGCGTGGCATTGTCGAACGCAAACTGGATTTCGAGCCATCCGTCAAAGGCGATACAGGTGCCGTGACCACTGAACTGCACAGATTCTTGGGCCGAGACGTGGGAGGGGGTGACTATCAAAAATTAAGCAAGGTCAATCTCTCTGATTGTGAAGACTCTTGTAAGCGGGACAACAAATGCCGCGCACTGACTTATGATAGGTGGAACAAACTGTGCTTCCTAAAATCGGAGATTGGTCTCCTACGTCGTGAGCCTAGGAGCATAGTTGCAACCAAGTCCGGTATAGATGTGAAGTTCAACACCGATAGCGTAACTTTTCTGCAACGAAAGAACCGCGCGTTTCCTGATAAGCCTTTTCGCACCGCTCCGGCAGGCAGCTTCAGCGAATGCCTCTCAATTTGCACCGCTGAGGATGAATGCGAGGCCATCAACTACTTACATGCATCAAACTCCTGTGCACTTCTCAAAAATCTAAGCCCATATCGGGAGAGCCCTGGAACCGAACTAGGGATGAAACTTCAAGCGCCGTGACTCCTGATTAGTTACGACCAGTCGTATTCAACCCATGAGCTCGTGCAGCGATATGAATATGGGATGAGCCACTTCGCTCCATAGCCACCAGATTAGGAGCACAATCGGCGCGATGACGCCGGTTGCAGCAATAAAACCCATAGTAAAAGCTTGGCGCCTCCCGGCTCAGCGATCTTTCACGTGCGGCCAAAACCCTGGCTCCCCATTCAAGCTAGACAAAAGTAAATCGGTGGAAAACGCTTCCCATGACACGTTTTGTCACCTCGTTTAGCTAAAGATAGATTACCTTACGAAATGTTTGCCTTTATAAGACAGAAGAGTTGATGCATCAACGACACACAGTGGTTGTCCACGGCCGGTTGGCAATGCGCGAGCATCGCCTTTCCGCTGCCCGGAAGCGGTTGCACGGCCTACAGATAATGACTTTTGAGCATCTCGCGGCGCGGTTGGCAGGAGGCCTCTCTCGTCCAGTCGATGAAGGGACGTTAAGAGCTGCGATTCGGACTGTCTTGCCGAAAGTTGAGCTGGGTGAGCTCGACGGCCTGAAGTCGCTGCCTGGCATGGTGACAGCGGTTGTTGATACTTTGCGCAAGGCATGGCGCGCTGGTATCGATTTGCAAGCTCGCGCGCCTGAACATCCACGTTTAGCGTCGATTGCGAAGCTCGAAGCGTCCGTGCTCGCTGCCATGCCACCGGCTATGATGCGTCCCACTGACCTCGTGGCGACGGCCATTGGCCGCCTAAATTATGTCGAGGCTTTGTTTGGGCCGATTGAGATTGTCGGGATTACTGAACTTTCGCCTTGCTGGCGACCACTTCTGCACGCGATCGCAGAGCGAGTGCCAGTTCGTTGGACTGCCGGGCCGCGACGGATTCCTGAATGGCTCCATAGAGGCGTTATCGACGTAGAACGCGGCCAGCCCCATAAGCCGGAAATTGTTGCCGTTAGCACCGCCACCACGTATCATGAGGCGATCGAAGCTATGCGGTGGGCGCGGCAGCTCGTTGCGTCAGGTAAGGCCGACCCGGCCGAGATCGCCATCGCATCGGTTACGCCGGCGGATTACGACGACCATTTTCTCGCCTTGCGGGCCGACAGCAATTTCGACCTCCATTTCGTTCATGGCGTCAAAATCACGGCCTGTAGGGAAGGTCAGGCAGCCGCAGCCTTGGCGGATATCCTGGTTCGGGGATTATCCCAGACCCGGATGCGGCGCTTGGCGGCACTGTTGGCAGTCTATTCTGGCCCGTTTCAGGAGCTGCCCGAAGGCTGGATGCGCATACTGCCAGCGGATGCCCCGCTGGCGTCCGCCCAAGCATGGACGCATCTGCTTGACCGCCTGACGGCCGCGGATTGGCCCGATGAGGTCGATCATGGTTCGGCGCTACGCGAGATCATCTTGTTACTGTCACAGGGCGTCGCGGCGGCCGAGGCCGTTGGCGAAAATCTGCTGCGCGGCAGAAGCTTGGCCATCTGGCGGAAAGCACTCGTTGTTGGATCGGTTGCATCGGTTGACCAGACATTGGAGACGCTGAAGCAGGATGATGGCGTGGACGCCTGCGTCTCAATCGCTTGGATGCCGGCGAGTGCGTTAGCAGCATCACCGCGCCGCTTCGCTCGTCTTCTCGGCCTCAATTCCTCCCGCTGGCCACGCGGCATTTCAGAGGATCGCCTCCTCTCCGATCACATCATCTCTAGTGCTGAGCTTGACCCACTCCCGGTGGGCTCGGCTGACCGGCGGGACTTCGCGACAATCCTCGCCACCAGTGAACGCCAGGTTGTCCTATCGCGGGCACGGCGCGACAGCGATGGTCGGCTTCTTGGCCGCAGCACCTTGCTGCAGGGGCCGCCCGACGAGATCTATCTGCGGCGCAACCGAGTGCCCGAACATGCCTTCAGCGAGACCGATCGGATGATGGCCAGGCCGCAGGAATTCCGCGCCTTGCCGCAAGCCGTCGCGGCGGCTACTTGCTGGCGTAACTGGCTTCGGGAGGAGCTCACGCCGCATGACGGGGTTGTCCGGGCCGATCATCCTGTTGTGCGGGCAATTCTGGAGCGCACCCAATCGGCTAGCTCTCTCCGCCAGCTCCTGCGAAACCCCCTCGGCTTCGTCTGGCACTATGGCTTGCGGTGGCGAGCACCTGAAAGCACCAATGATCCGCTCGTCCTCGATCCGCTCGAGATGGGTGATCTTGTTCACCTCACTCTTGATCGGACGTTGCGCATACTGGAAGTCAACGGTGGACTTGCCGCTGCGACGGCGCTGCAGATCGCTGATGCCGTCGCTGGCGCGACTGCTCAAGTTACAGAGATCTGGGCGACGGAGCGCGCCGTGCCGCCGCGCGTGATTTGGCGACGAACGCTCGATGAAACGCGCCAACTCAGCAGGCGTGCGCTCACATTTGGCGATGAACGGCTGCCTGGCACCCGAGCCTTTGGCGAGGTGCCGTTCGGCGGAGCAGTGCCCAAATCCGACGTTGCACCACCCTGGATCGCTGCTGCCAGCGTCCAAATTCCCGAATCTGGCTTCCGGATCGCTGGTTACATAGATCGGCTTGATATCTCCGCCGATGGACGTCGTGCTCTGGTGCGCGACTATAAGACCGGTAAAAAGCCTGCGGACAACATTGTCCTGGACGGCGGTAGGGAGCTGCAGCGCTGCCTCTACGCGTTCGCCGCCAAGGCTATGCTGGGCGACGAGGTCGAAATCAGCGCTTCGCTCCTTTATCCACGCGACGAGATCGATCTGCGACTTGACAATCCCGAAGCGACCCTCGTGGAGATCGCAGGTTACTTGCGCGCCGCACGCGCCAACCTTCTTTCCGGCGGAGCCGTGCTCGGGATCGATACGGGCGGCTCTTATGACGACCTCGCTCTTGCACTGCCCGCGAACGCAGCTGCTACCTACTGCAAACGCAAGGCTGCCGCGGCGACCACCCGTCTGGGCGACGCCACACAGGTCTGGGACGCTCCGTGATGAATGCGCCGGTTACACTGCTCGCCGATGACGAGGCTCGACGCTCCGCCATTGCGATCCACAATCGTTCATTTTTGGTGGAGGCCGGGGCCGGCTCCGGAAAGACCGCCGTCATGGCCGGCCGCATCGCTCTGATGCTAGCCGAGGGCATAGCACCTAAGATGGTGGCCGCGGTCACCTTTACCGAACTCGCCGCAAGCGAGCTTCTCATCCGTATTCGGGAGTTCGTTGGTGAGTTGGCCGCGGGCCGCGTCCCCGCTGAGCTTCGAGTCGCCTTGCCCCATGGCCTTTCCGACACTCAACAACGCCATCTCTCGGCCGTCAGCATGTCCATCGACGACATTACCTGCTCGACCATCCACGGATTCTGTCAGCGTTTAATCAAGCCATATCCGGTCGAAGCTGACATAGATCCCGGTGCGGTAGTGATGGACCGCAATCAGGCGGATCTTGCTTTTACCGAGACCATTGAAAGCTGGCTTCGAGAAGAGCTTGCTGACGATACCGACGACCTCCTTGCCGAACTAGTCCTACAGGATCCCGACGAGACCGTCGGATTGATCCACAGGATTCTCGCTCACCTTCGCAACCATCGTGCGCTTACCGCCAACGCATCAGAAGTGCTGGCCGTCTTTGTTAATTCTTTCTGCCAGGCGGCAAGTGACTTCGCGTCCTTTGTTCGCAACGCCGTCGTCAACGAGCCCGAAACCACCGATGTCGCGATGGGGTTCTCGGAAATGGCGAAGACGTTGGTGAATATACTGCCCGCGGAAGAGCCTGCTGATCTTGTCCAGTTACTACTCACACGACCCCGTCCCGATCTCTGCACAGCTACCGGTGACTTTCGGTCATACAAGAAGAAGGGAAAATGGCGCAACGCGGCCAAGATCACGGGTCTAGCCAAGGCCGACGGCGAACGTTTGAACGCTGCCGCTGAACGTCACCACGCCGCCTGTTGCGCGGCGTGGACGACGCTTTTGCAGGCTACTGCCACCCGGACTCTCGACGATCTCATCCGTCTCGTGCAGCCGGCGATGGATCGGTTTCGCGACTACAAGCGTTCCGCTGCGCTTCTGGACTTCGACGATCTCATCTTCGCCGCGCGCACCCTACTGCGCGATCATGAGGTGGTGCGGCGCGCACTCGCAGCCCGCTTCACTCATGTCCTTGTTGACGAGTTCCAGGACACTGACCCATTACAGACCGAGATCTTTTGGCGTCTTTGCGGCGACCCTCCGTCGGGAGCCGACAATGCCGACTGGGGTAAGTTCCATATCCGTCCCGGCGCGTTGTTCCTTGTCGGCGACCCTAAACAAGCAATCTATCGCTTCCGCGGTGCGGACGTTACCACCTATATCCAAGCGCGGAATGCGCTTCTTGCGCAGGCACCAGATAGCATTCTGACCATCTCGACTAATTTCCGGTCATGCGAACCAATCCTGCGCTATGTGAACGATCGTTTTGAACTCCTGCTGTCGGCCGAGAATGGCCAGCCAGGATTCACAGCGCTGTATCCTTTCCATCCTCCACGTGACGAAGGGCTTTGCGTCATGGCCCTCGACATCAAGGTGGCCGACGCGGACGGCAAGGCTTCAGCCGAGCGTCAGCGGGATGGTGAAGCGGAGGCGGTCGCTGATATGTGCGCGCGGCTGATTGGGAGTGAAGCAATAGTCGATCGCAAGACCGGTGAACGCCGCGCATGCAGGCCCGGTGATATAGCACTCCTAGCACCGACCGGAAGCGACCTGTGGCGTTACGAGGATGCTCTGGAGCAGCGCGGCATTCCGGTCGCGACCCAAGCCGGCAAGGGCTTGTTTCGCCGTCAGGAGATCCAGGACCTAATTGCGCTCACTCGTGTCCTCTCCGACCGCCGCGACACGCTCGCGCTAGGCGCGCTGTTGCGCGGGCCATTAGTCGGCCTGACCGAGGAGGAACTGCTCGACATCGTTTGGACGCTGCCGCGGCCCGAAGACGCCCCGGACGCCCTGCCACGATTGGACCTTGGCGTCGCGCCAGAAGCCATCTTCCACTCCCATGCCCGTGATGTGATCGAGAAACTCCAGGCATTGCGCCGCAAGATCAATGCCACGACGCCACACGACCTGTTGTCGCAAGCGATCGACGTGCTACGTGTGCGGCCTACCCTTCTTCACCGCCACCGTGATCAAGCTGAACGTGCTCTGGCCAACGTTGACCTGTATCTTAGCCTCTCCCGCGCCTATGGAGTCCGCGGCCTAGGCGCCTTCGCAGAAGCAATGTCGGCCGCATGGACCAACGAGTCGCGGGCCGTTGAAGGTCGCCCCGACGCCCAGGAAGAGGCGGTCGCGCTCTACACCATGCATGCCGCTAAAGGGCTGGAATGGCCGATCGTTGTGCCGATCAACACCATGACTCAGATCATCGCACCTGAAAGCGCCGTCACCGAGCGTGACAGCGGCCGATTCTATTGTCCAGTATTTGGCGTGAAGCCGACGGGATACGAAGCAGCGCGTCAGGCCGAGAAGGCTGAACTCGACCGCGAGCGCATCCGTCTCTGGTATGTCGCCGCCACGAGAGCGCGCGAACTTTTGGTCCTGCCGCGGCTCGATGCCACCGCGAAGAGAACCGCTTGGATATCACTTCTCGATCTGTCGCTTGAAAAGCTGCCGGCGCTCGACCTTAGCCAGTCTCCACTCGAGCTCGGGGTTGGCACAGGAGCTGCGGAGAATAGGCAGACACGCGATGTTTTCGCTGCCGAAGCGGCGGAGATCGCCGAGCGTCAACAGCGCATCGTTTGGGTGGCACCGAGTCGCGATGAAGGTCAGACGAACCCGACATTGCGTGCGGAGATGTCGGAGATCCTGACGCCAGATGTCAACGGCGCGCAGGTGGAAGACGGCACTATCCCGGCGATTCAGGGCGGTCGTGAGCGCGGAGCCATTCTACATAAGCTGATTGAGGAGGTTCTCACCGGCGAAACAGCCGAGAGGGAGGAGGTTCTCGTCGCGCGCGCCGAAGCCCTAATCCAGGCAGTTGGACGCGCAGTCGCCAAAGACCCTGCGCATGGGCTCGTGCCTGCCGAGCTCGCTGCCTGCGTCGTTCGTGCTCTCGCACTGCCGGAAATTATTGCCCTTAGGCCCAGTCTGTTGCCGGAGTTTCCTGTATACGCCTCAAGTTTGACCGACGAACATGAAGAAGCGACCGCCGGCATTGCCGATGCAATCGTCTTCGATCCGGACGGAAAGCCTCAGGTAGTGGTGGATTGGAAGAGTGATGTCTCACCCTCTCCAGAGATACTTGAGCATTACCGCGCTCAGGTCCGCAGCTATCTCGAGGTAACCAAGTCCGCGCTCGGGCTCATTGTCTTGATGACCACCGGACAAATTATCAGCGTTACACGACCTTTGTGCAATTCCACCGCGAACTGAAGGCGTAAGCATGTCATCTCTTGCATGGATAGATTTCGACGAAGCCGAGCGGCAGCGCGCGCAGCGGATCATGGCATTCTTTCAAGAGCGCGAAAGCCGTGACGAACTGGGACTCGGCGCAATTCGTGATTCCATTTCAGATCATCTTTTTCCAGGGACGAGCACAATCCAAACTCGACTCCGATACATGCTGTTTATTCCATGGCTGTTTCAATTGCTGGAAGGATCGGATGCCACGGAAAGTCAGGTTCGCACGAAGGCCCGCGATCTCGAGACTGGGCTGGCCGATGCACTCAAAGCCGGAGGAGAGTCAAAGGGCATAATCGGGCGCGAAGCGGGCCGCGACCTTCTGAGACTGCCTAGTTCGGTCTACTGGGCTGGCCTCGGCTCATGGGGTATCCGGCTCTTCCCCGGGTCAATCGAGAGCTTGCTTGTTTCGCATCATATTCTCGGACGATCACGCGCATCACTGGGCAATGAGGACGGATCCGCTTCCCTAGCGCTATCCATTTGGACCAAAGCGCTTCCGCCTTCACCCAAAGACCTGCTCAAGCGCGCTGTATTTCGCCTAACTGTGGATGAGGCTCAGTTCATTGTCGATCGACTCATCGCCAATCATCCCAATTCACTTCTTACGATGTTGGCACGCGATCACATCTACGATGAATGCGGCCATATTTGGGAGCACCCCCGCCTTTCTCTGTTTCCACCTCAAATCCGTCGACTTCTCAACCATGCTGATATTTTCTCTCAAGTCATGCACGGGGCCTCCCTGCTTTACAATCTTTCACTAAGCGAACTACGAAAAAATGCTGACTGGTCCGCTGATTATCGAGAGCAGATCCAAAACTGGAAGTCCGCGCTCAATCTGTCTGATATTCGCAATTGGTCGCTAGACGACTTTTGGGACACCGTTGCCCATCCAGCTCATACTATTCGTCCGGGAGCGAAGCAATTCGTGAAGCAGTGGGTTCAACTTGTTAACACCCAAACGGAAACGTTTGAACCCACCTCCTCCGCCGGAACTATAGTGGAAGGACGCGAACGCCACCTCAAGACAACACAATCCCGTTACATAAATCGCGCCGCACGCGATAACTGGCGGGGCGCATCTGGGGTCGACCGCTTAGCTTTTCGCTGGAACCAAGCGAAATCATACCTTTTGGACCTCGCCAATGTTGAATAAATTCAGCTTAGATCCTGACACTCGTATACTTTATGGAGCGAACTTGCAGCCACCGGCTGGTTATGTGTTTGACGCTGGGATCGCAACGACTTTCTCCCTCGACTTCGAAACAGCACTCGCTGTGCCCGTTAGCCTAGCGCTCTTCGCCGCCGAGAATCGAGATGAGATTCTCTTGCATCCGCTAGCGTTGCTCGAAGCTGCTGAACGTGTCGCTGGCAGACTACTGGTTTTTACCGACGTAGGACGCATACATGCGCAAACGCGTCCTCACTCGCGACTTTGCTCATTGCTCGAGCGGTTTATGGTCGAAGTTGCAGCGCCCAATGGCGGAGCCTTTCATCCTAAGATGTGGGCGCTTCGATATAGGTCAACCCTTCTCAACGCGCCATTCCGTCTGCGTCTCGTGGTGATGTCTCGAAATATGACGCGAGATCGCTCGTGGGACACGGCGTTGACACTCGATGGAGTGGCCACCGGCCGATCGCGGTCCGTAAACCGCCCCATAGTCGAGCTAATTCGCGGTTTGCCAAATCTTTGGAACGCGGGACTTCCAGAAGGGTGTCGCCAATTAGTTGACGACCTCACTGAAGACCTTTCGCGCGCGGAATGGACGCTGCCTGATCCCTTTCAGGACATCACTTTCGCCGTGAATGGTCTAGGCAATCATCCGTGGAAACCGAAGAAATGTTCACGACTTGGAATTATATCGCCATTCTGCGATGACAAGGCGCTCTCGAAACTGGCGGACCTAGCGACTAAAGAGAAGCCAATTCTAGTTGGCCGTCCGGATGAGCTTATGTCGGTGTCACCGTTGACACTCGGTCGATTCAGCCGAGTGGCGGTGATGGATGAACTGGCGGCCACAGAGGATGGTGAAGAGCTCGACCCAACGTCATTGCAGGGCCTTCATGCAAAGGCATTTATTGCAGAAATAGGCTGGGACACCGCGATTACCGTGGGTTCGGCCAATGCTACACAACCTGCACTACTATCCAGCAAAAACATAGAGCTACTCGCCACAATATCTGGCAAAAGCTCGCGCGTCGGCAGTATCGAGCAGATCTTGGGCGAAAAGGGATTTGGTCGATTGACACATCCCTTTATCCCGAACGAGGTTCTTGCCCCGGATGCAGCAAACCGCGCAGCAGAGAAGCGACTTGACGTGGCCCGTCGCGAGATTTGCCTCGGCGGATTGACACTCCGTTGTGAACGCGAGACGTCGGCTGAGGGATCCGTAGTTCCTTGGCGCGTCTGGTTGATGCCTTCCGTCTCACTACCGCTCGCTGGCATTGCCGGTTTGCGCGTTTGGCTGGTCACTCGGGGCGAACCTCACGCTAAGCACGCACTCGAGTCACTGCGACTTGGACAGCCCGTTGATCTTGACCTGGTGCCGCTTGCCGATCTCACTCGGTTCCTTGCTCTTGAACTCACTGACGTTGGAGGCAACCTAAAAACCCTATTCAGCACCGGCCTCGATCTGCAAGGGCTACCGTCGGAAAGAAATGCAGCGATCTTAAGATCTATAATTGAAAACAAGGAAGCCTTCTTCCGATATTTGCGGTTGCTTCTGTCGGAACAAGGAGATCCTTTCGCTTTCGCAGTTTCTGCACAGGAAGGTTCTGGCTACGGAGCGTGGCAGAAATCGAACGACGAGTCGCCCCTCCTCGAGGAATTAGTGCGTGAATTCTGCCGGGGTGGCGATCAACTCCGGGCAATCGAGCGCTTAATCGATCGCTTGGATTCTTTGGACCTGGATAAATCAGATCCGATTCCAGCCGACTTCAGAGCCCTTTGGCATACATTTCAGATCGCGCTTAAGGCCCAGGGAAGCACGCATGCAAAATGATGATTTTAGCGCCGCAGTAGCATTAGCACCGCTTAAGGCCTTTCAACGCCGCACCGTTGATTATGTATTCGACCGCCTTTATGGCACAGAGGACCCAGTGCTCCGTTTTCTTGTGGCCGATGAGGTCGGTCTTGGAAAGACTCTGGTAGCGCGTGGTGTCATTGCGCGAACCATTGAACGCCTCTGGAACACACCCAAGCGGATTGATATCCTATATATCTGTTCAAATCAGGCGATCGCGGCTCAAAATCTCAATCGCCTCAATGTGCTTGGTCGCCGAGAGCTTGCCCTCCCCACCCGTATGACTTTGATCCCGTTACAATTGCGCGACCGCGAAGGTCTTGACGCTAAGATCAACTTCATAAGCCTTACACCTGGAACTACATTTGAGCTTCATTCGGCCACCGGCGTGACGCAAGAACGTGCCTTCTTGTTGCATCTACTAAAGGATCTTGTCACCTACCCACGCGGCCTTCACAACCTCCTCCAGGTCTCAGCAGGGGTGGATGCGTGGAATAACGCTGTCAACGACCTAGACCTGGAAGGGATCGACAAGGAGATCACCGAACGCTTCCGTCGAAGTGTGCAGGCCGATCAAGATTTGTTTCAAGAATTGGAGCGCCTCTGCGAGATATTTCCTCGTCGCAGGGACAAGTATCCGCCCGAAATGACCAAGCCGAGAAACAAGCTGGTCGCGAGGCTACGCGCAAAACTTTCCCACGCTTGCGTTGACGCACTTGAGCCCGACTTGATCATTATGGATGAATTCCAGCGCTTTCGCGATCTTCTACACGGCAACGGCGATGCAGCGATCCTGGCTAGGGAGATATTGGACTATGTCGATAGCGATGGCCACGCCGCCCGAACGCTGCTTCTGTCCGCAACTCCCTATCGAATGCTGACGCTCGCCGGCGACGATGCTGAAGCTGGCGATCATCACAAGGATTTCCTGGAGACGGTCAGCTTTCTATACGGAAGAGACAAGGGACCCGACATAGCCGCTGCGCTAGCACGTGAAATGCGCGCCTTTCGCAGTTTCCTTCATGGACTGCCCCTTTCCCAACCCGCTGCAATCGAAGCGCGACGGACAGTCGAACAGCGTCTGCGCGGTGTAATTGCTCGCACGGAGCGGATCAACACCACGGTTCGACGGGATTCAATGCTGGTCGAAGTGCCCCTCGACGTCTCGATCGCAGCCGATGATCTTCTTCAGGCCGCAGTAGTCGCCAAAGTGGCGCGGGTCCTTGATGCGCCGGAAATCGTCGAATATTGGAAGTCGGCACCATACCTCCTTAACTTTATGCGACACTACAAGCTAAAGGAATTACTGGAGCAACGTATCAACGACACCAATCCCGATCTCTGCGAAGCAATACAGGCAGCGCGGTCAGCAATGCTCAATCGCAAGACACTCAATCTCTATTCGCCATTGGAACCTGCCAATGGTCGCATGCGAGCTGTTATCAAGGAGATCTTTGACGCTGGTCTGGAAAAGCACCTCTGGATACCGCCAGCCTTGCCATACTATGGAGACGACCGACACGTTAAGCCCTTGACCAAGGGATTGATATTTTCCTCCTGGTCCATGGTTCCAGATGCGGTTGCTGCGCTACTCACATACGAAGCAGAACGCCGAATGGGCGCTGGTGATTCTGGCCAGCGATACTTTGACCAGCAACGCGCACGACCACTTCAGTTTGGACACGATCAAGGTCGATTGGCCGGGCTGAGAGCTCTGTTATTGATCTATCCCTCGCCGAGGTTGGCAGAAATTGCTGATCCACTCGCAATCTTTGCCGAAAAAAGCCGCACACTTTCACAAGAAGACATACGTGACGCTATCGGAAAGCGCCTTGATCAGGTGATACATTTAATTGAAACCGGGTCTCAAACAGGATCCGACGGAAGCATGGTTGAATGGGCGCTCCCAGCGGCCATTGACGCAATGTCTGGTTCGCGTGCCGGCGAATGGTTATCTTCTTCAGGTGGATTGTCTTCGCTTGCTAGCGAGGATGGCTTCCAAGAACATGTGGCCGAGCTTAACAAGGCAAGAACGGCACGAGATTTTGGCTCGGTCACTGACGATGTCCGGTCTCTCCTTGTTGATATTGCGCTGGGCAGCCCTGCCATTTGTGCTCTTCGTGCGATACGTCGGATTGCACCGGAGCTTGCATGGGACGATCCACACTTACTCGGTGCCGCGGCGCAGGTTGCCTGGGCTTTTCGAACACTGTTCAATCAGCATGATGCTGTAGCTCTACTACGACGTGGGGCAGATGACCGCTATTGGCATCGTGTTTTGACCTATAGCGTTGATCACAATCTCCAAGCAGTGCTTGACGAGTATGCTCACTACTTAGTCGAAGCTGAAGGGCTGATGACACGCACACCTGAGGAACGTGTGGCCGGCGTTGCAAAGGCAATGGCCACCGCCCTATCTATTAGGCCTTCTCAGATTGACGTTGACGAACCACGAGTGAAAAGTGGTGCGTTAGCAATACGAAAGTTCCAGATGCGCGGGCGCTTCGCCATGCGCCTTGCTGATTATCGCGATGAGGAAGGCGCAGTTGCTCGCCTGGGCGCGGTCAGAGACGCGTTCAATTCACCGTTCCGACCATTTGTCCTGGCTACCACATCAATCGGTCAAGAGGGGCTGGACTTTCACCCTTATTGCTACCGGATTTACCACTGGAATTTGCCGGGAAATCCGGTGGAACTTGAGCAAAGAGAGGGCCGGATTCATCGTTTCAAGAGCCATGCGATCCGTCTCAATCTGGCCGAGCGCCAAGGCCTAACGATACGCGGAAGTGGGCAGGCGCCCGACGACCCATGGAAGTTTATGTTCGATCGGGCGCGATCCGAAGCAATAGTTGATAGCGATATTATTCCTTACTGGATCTATGAAGGTTCCGTGCAAGTTGAGCGCCGGGTCCCTCTTCTGCCGTTCAGCCGTGAAGTAGCGAGATTGGACTGGCTGAAGCGTAGCCTAGTTATATACAGACTTGCTTTTGGCCAGCCACGTCAAGATGACCTGCTCCAATACCTGCATAGTTTAGCTGAATTGAAACTGGACCCTGCGGTCCTAGCAAGTCTTCAGATCTCGCTTGAACCCCATCAGGGTCGACGTGAATATCGCGGAAGGCCTTCCTCACTCACTCACCTAGCCTAGGATCATTCTCCCTTTATAGGTGACGACAGAAATTGTCACCCTCCTCATCGATAATTCCAAAAGCGAGGAAACACGACAATGCGAACTTTACATGCGCGCAAAAGATGTCAACAGCGCGCAATACGAGGTGACGTCATCGATCTATTGTTAGACTTTGGACAGTGCCGCCGTCGGCAACGTGCTGATGCGTATTTTATGGACCATCGTGCCCGCAGGACCGCTCAGCGAGCGCTCGGCCCCAAAGTGTTTGCAAAGCTAGCTGATCGTCTTGACTGCTACCTGGTCGTATCGGATGACGGTGACCTCGTTACAGCTGCCAATCGGATACGAAAACTGAAGCTCAAGTAGAAGGCGGTAGGCCGCACTTGCAGAATCGCGACCATGGCGGCAACGGTTGGTATGCGGGTGTGCAAAACGCGATTAGATTCGGACTAGCAGTGCACTTCTGAGATGAGAGATCGAATTGAAGCCCAAGCTGGCAGATCTGACGTGACAGAATTTGACATGTCGGTCTCATAAACTTCCCTCATATTGGGCTTGCCGACCCGTTGCCACTATTTAACTTCGGGGCTCCCACCATGGGTTGATGATGATTGCGCGCGCCCTACTTCGATCCGGAAACTCCAATCCTCGAAAAGCGATCTAAGCAACGAGTTCAATGGAAGCAGTCATGCAGCTCAATGACCTAAAGCTACGTCATTCTCATGTTTATCTTGGCGGCATACGATTCATTCACACCGCCGACTGGCAGATCGGCAAACCGTTCCGAACGTTCGGCGAGCGCGAGCCAATGTTGCGGCAGGCAAGGCTTGCCGCAATCGAGAACATTGGCAGGCTGGCAATGGTGGAGAGTGCTCAACACGTGCTGATTGCCGGCGACTTCTACGATACCGAATCGCCTACACAGAAGACCTTGCTGGAGCCTCTGGAGCGTATGCGGCAATTTCCGAATGTCGCCTGGCATGTTATTTCCGGTAATCACGATCCACACCGAGGCAACGGTCTCTGGGATCGCGTGCAATCCACTAGCCTCCCGCCGAATGTTCATTTGCACCTCGCGCCCGAGTCGGTTGCGCTTGGCGACAATGCTGTGCTGCTGCCTGCACCCATGCGACGCAAGAGTGAGGCTTCTGACCTGACCCAATGGATGAGCGACGCCCCCACCCCACCTGGCCTCATCCGCATCGGGCTCGCCCATGGCTCGGTCACGGGCTTCGATGTAGGCGGTGAAGCTAATAATCCCATCGCACCGGACCGCGCCAGCCGCGCAGGTCTAGACTATCTAGCCCTCGGTGATTGGCATCGCACCATGCAAATCAATGACAGGACGTGGTATGCGGGAACCCCGGAGGCCGACAGGTTCAACAGCCAGGAATTGGGCCAAGCGCTGATCGTCGACATTCCCGCCTCCGGAGCTCCGCCTTTGGTAACGCCAGCAACCACCGGCACTTATCGCTGGCTCACGATGACCGAAGACCTCCGCGACACGCCCGAACTGGAAGGTTTGGAAAACCGGCTTCGGGCGCTGCAAGACTCTACGACAATGGTCCTGAAGCTCTCCATCATGGGTGCCCTGCCGATCAGCGGGCGTGCTGAACTCGAGCGCCGTCTCAGTGGAGTTGAAGCCTCGATGTTCCATCTGGCAACCGACCTTAACGCCCTACGGGTGCGGCCGACGACTGGCGACCTTGAAGCTATTGATTTTGGTGGAGTGCTGCGCGAGGCAGCCGATACGTTAAAGGCCCTTTCCGAGGATAGCAACCGCACGGGGGCGGAGCGCTTACGGGCCGAGGAAGCCCTGATCCAGCTCTTCCTGATGACCACCGGCAACACCAGCATGATAGGAACCGCAAGTTGAGACTCACAAACGTTGAGATCGATGGCGTCGGTCGCTTCGGAACTCCCGCTCGCATCGAGGGCTTGGAAGCCGGCGTCAACATTCTGGCCGCCGGAAACGAGGCGGGAAAATCCACGTTCTTCCGGGCTATCCGCACTTGCCTGTTCGAACGGCATGGATCCAGAAACCGCGACGTGATGGCGCTCGCCACCGATGGCTTGTCGCTTCCCGTTACGATCAAAATCAGCTTCGAACGTGGCGGACAATCCTACGAAATAAGCAAAACCTTCTTAAAGAGCACGTCGGCGAGCCTGCGCCGCGGCGGCGTGGAGATTGCCCGCAACACTGCGGCTGACGAGGAGCTGTGGAATCTTCTCGGAATAGCCCATGGCAGCAGCGGTAGCCGGTCGGTCGACGAGGCGGCCTTCGGCATTCTCTGGGTTGACCAAGGCAAGTCTTTCGCCGCGCCGGACCCCTCAGAGGCGGCGACTTCCGCCTTGAATGCGGCAATTCAGCAGGAGGTCGGAATGCTGGTTGGCGGTGAGCGCGCCCGGCAGGTCCTAGGCAGCTTGTCGGCTGAACTCGCCAAGCTCGCTACACGCACCGGCAAGCCCAAGACTGGCAGTCCGTTGGCCGAGGCCTTGGAACAATCAGAGGTTATCGCTCAATCTCTCAGGGAGGCTAAGGAGCGACTTGAGCTACTTGACAGCAGTATGGAGGAGCTTGCGAAACTCCGCAGCGAACGCACGATCCTAACTGCCCCGGCAGATCTGGCCAAACTGCGGTCCGATCTTGAAGATGCGCAGAGACTATTTGATGCTGGGGAGCAAGCAGCCGCGGCTCTTCGCATCTTCGAATCCGACGAGCGCCAGACCGCAACGGCGCTCGGTTCCCAGGTGACGCAGCTCGAGTCCCTGATGGAGCATATCCAGCGCATTGACAGGAACCGTGAGCGCAGCGCGAAACTCGCTGGTGAACTCAGCCCCTTAAAGGCGGAGGAAACCGATGCCAGGGAAAAAGTCGCAGCCTCCTACGTTCGTATCGGCGATATCGACAAGCAGCTCCAAAGCGTCGAAGCGGAAGAGAGCCGGCTCCGGCGGATTGCAGCCGTCATGCAGAAATCATCAGCTCGCGCCGCCCTTGAGAGCCGGCTGAACGCTTTTCGGGACTACGAAGCACGACTCGCCCACACTGAAGCAGGCCTCAGGGTTAACAGCGTCGATGCAGCGGCCGTCTCCGCGCTGGACGAGATCGAACGGGACGCTGACAAGCTCACGGCCCGGCTTGAGGCCAGCGCAGCGCAGCTGAGCGTCGAGCGGCACGGATCCTCAGTTGTCACCATTAACGGTCAGCGACTCGAATCCAAGGCAGACCGTGCAATTACGGAACCGTTGACGATTACCGTGTCTGACGACGTCACCATCAGGATCACGCCCGCGAATGAGAACCTTGCAGCAACGCAGAAGCAGCGAGACGCCCTTCAGCGGCGCCTACAACAGCTTCTTGCCAAGCACAGCGTCAACACGTCGGCCCAGCTGCGCAACGCCCGTGTCGCCCGTAACCTTTTGGAAGAAGCACAGCGTGGACTGACCGCCGAGAAATCGGCCTTGGGCGCAAAAGACCCAGTGTCGGCTGAGATTGCAGACATCGCGGCGGAGTTATCAAGGATAGAGAGTGAAATAGAGCGGATCCATATCGAATACGGATCTGATGCACTTCTCTCCCCCGAAAAGATCGGGCTGCGGCTGGTCGGCCTTCAACAATCGCGCGATACACTCCAGCCAGAACGCAGCCAGTGCGAGGCTATCATCAAGGACCGGAATGCCGTTATCTCGAAGATTGCCGATAGCCGCGGCACTTTGCAGGGCCAGATGACCGAGATCACCAACCAGCTCAAGATCGATCTCACTACTATCCCTGACGAACAGCGGACTGAAACGATGCGGGCCGCGGAGGATAAGAAAGCCAGGTTGTCGGAAGACCAGCGGATAGCAGCGCTCGCGCTCGCCGAAAAGCGGCGGTCGACACCGGATGCTGAAGAGCTTGAGCGCCGACGCAATCGCGTTAGCCGGTTGAAGGTTGTTGTTCACAATCGCGAGTCACAGATCTCCGCGCTGGCCCAGCGCATCGCCAATCTCGAAGGTCAGATCATATCCGCTGGCGGCGATGGCCTTGGCGAACGCGTGGCCAACTTGGGGGACCAGTTAGAAATTATCAATGCGGAGGCTGCCCGCCAGAACGCGAAGGTTGAAACATTAAGATTGCTCCATGAGATTATCTTCGGGAGCTACGAGAAGCGACGTGAACAGCTCAATTCACCCTTGCGACGCCACCTGAAGCCATTCCTGAACGATGTTTTCCCCCAGTCGGAGATAGAGATTGGCGACGGGTTCGCGGTTACCGGCCTGCGCCGCAATGGGCCTTGCAGCGAGCATTTCGATCGACTTTCGGCCGGCACCAAGGAACAGATCGCCGTCCTGGTCCGCCTCGCCATGGGCGCCATGATCTGCGAACGCGGTGAGGAAGTGCCCATCATCCTCGATGATGCCCTCGTCTTTTCCGATGACGTTCGTATCGAGCAGATGTTCGACGCTCTCAATCGAGCCGGTAAGAATCAACAGGTGATCGTCTTCACTTGCCGCGCCAGATCCTTTGCTTCTCTCGGGGGCCGGCAACTCCAAATCGGCTAATGTAAATTCTAGTCTCATAGGCTCCGAGGGCGGACCGCCTTACTCTGGTTACTCTCTAGATGGAGTCTAAAGCAGGGCTGCTCAGGCGACAGGATTCGTCACCCTCCTCACTTACAATTTCCTGATGAGGAGGACGACAAATGCACACGATTCATGCCCGCAAAAGATGTCAACAGCGCGCCATACGGCAGGACACTATCGACGTCCTCCTGGACTTTGGTCAATGCCGCCGACGGCATAACGCAGATGTCTATTTTTTGGATCATCGCGCCCGCAGAACGGCTCAACGAGCACTCGGCCGAAAGGCCTTTGCTAAGCTGGCCGATCGATTGAATTGTTATCTAATTCTATCGGATGATGGCCATCTCATCACCGCTGCGAAGCGGCGACACAAACTAAAATTCAGATAGGGCGCAAGGGGGAAGAACGACAAAGCTTAAACCGCTCAATTCTATCCAGGGCTGTATTCTGATGTCAATCTACCAAAGGTTTAATTGATCCCTCATCTCGCTCACGGGGCTAAGGAACAGGTTGTCTAGGGATACGTATTTTCCTGTCTATAAAGAGGCCCGCCGGGACCGGGGGCCACAGGTTCATTCCGGCGATTGGCTTAGGTGGCACCCAAAGCTCTGCGAGGGTTCGCACCAGCCTGGCTTCTGGTTATAGTGGTCGAAAATGACGGGGAGTTGGGATTCGAGAATGGATATGCGAGCAACCGCGGCGGTCAAGTCGGTGCCCCGAAAGGGAAAACAAGAACCACACGGCATTACCACCGACCACCTGCAGGGCCTTGAGAAATTCGAAGCCGGCCTCTGGAAGATTGCCGACAACCTGCGGGCGAACTCCAATCTGGCGTCAAACGAATATTTCATGCCGATCATGGGCCTGATCTTTCTGCGTCATGCTACGAACCGTTTCTATGAGGCCAAGACGGCAATCGAGGCCGACAAGAAGGCGGGCAAAATACCCGACCGCCCCCTGGTCGAAGGCGATTTCACGCATCGCCGGGCGTTAAACTTACCCGAAAGTGCGCGGTTCGACGTGATCCTGAAGATGCTCAAGGGCGGCGATCTCGGCGCGACGCTTAACGCCGCCATGGAAGCAATCGAAGCTGCCTTCCCGCCGCTCGCGGGCCAACTACCAAAGGATTACGCGCGCTTCGAGAGCGGCATGCTTGAAGAGATGATGCGCATGTTCGACTCCGAGGGGCTGCGCACGGCCTCGGGCGACGTGTTCGGCCGCATCTACGAATATTTCCTTGCCGAGTTCTCAAAGCAGGGTGCGCATGACAATGGCGAGTTCTTCACGCCTCCCTCGATTGTCCAGACCATCGTGAACGTCATCGAGCCCGATCACGGCGTAATCCTCGACCCGGCCTGCGGTTCGGGCGGCATGTTCGTGCAGTCGAGCCATTTCATCGAGAACGCCGGCCAGGACACGATGAATAGTGTCACCTTCTACGGTCACGAGAAGAACGAGACCACGGCGAGGGTTGCACAGATCAACCTGGCAGTCCACGGTCTGGAAGGCACGATGCGGGCCGGGAACGAGGCCATCACCTATTACAAGGATCCGCACGAACTCATCGGCAAATGCGATTTCGTCATGGCCAATCCACCGTTCA
The DNA here is from genome assembly GCA_005502925.1 of Rhizobiales bacterium Y(2018). Classification (GTDB taxonomy): domain Bacteria; phylum Pseudomonadota; class Alphaproteobacteria; order Rhizobiales; family Aestuariivirgaceae; genus Taklimakanibacter. Next base: position 392,597 of record SCPD01000001.1, read on the forward strand.
ATGTGGACGAGGTCGACGCCGAAAGGATCAAGGGCGACAAGCGCTTGCCGTTCGGCCTTCCAGGCGTCAACAAGGCAAAGAAGATCTCGAACGCCAACTATCTATGGCTTTCCTATTTCTACGCCTATTTGAACGAGACGGGCCGCGCCGGCGTGGTGATGTCCTCACAGGCATCGAGCGCCGGGCGGGACGAAGCCACCGTGCGTCAGAAGCTGATCGAGACCGGTGCGGTCGATGTCATGATCGATATTCGCGGGAATTTCTTCTACACGCGCACCGTGCCTTGCCAGCTCTGGTTTTTCGACCGGGCGAAGGAGAAGGACGACGCGCGGCGCGACCACATCCTGATGCTCGACGCGCGCAAAATCTTCCGCAAGGTGTCGCGCGCGGTCTGCGATTTTAGCCCGGAGCAGCAGAAGAACATTGCCGCCATCATCTGGCTCTATCGCGGACAGTCTGATCGCTTCCTTAAGCTCGTCGAAGCCTATCTAGCCCAGGCGATCGCGGACGGCGGAGCGGCGAGCGCTCCCCTCGCGGACTTCGAGGACGCCCTCGGCAAGGTTGTCGGCCTTATCGAACCCTTCGCCAAGTTAAAGCGCGAGAATGATCCGCTGGCGGAGCCGTGGGAGGAGCTCACCGGCGCGATGGCGACAGTAACGGTAGACATCGCGACCTTCGGCAAGGAAGCGGCGGCACGGGCGGCTGCATGGACGTCCGTAGGCCGCAAGAATGCCGGGCTTAATGTGGCGCGCCTTGCACTGCATCCGCTGGCAGACCGCTGCCGTGACCTGACCAAGCAGATCGACCATGCGGCGAAGCTCGCAGGTCGCATGATCGATATCGCCGTAAAGGAACTCGCCGCACGGGATTCAGACGCGTGGGGGAACGGCGACGTGAACAAGGCGCGCAAGGCGCTGGAGGCGGCACGCGCCGACGCCGTAGAGGCGCTTCGGCATCCGCGCTATTTCGTGCGTCAGGCCGACTGGCTTCAGGAACGCTTCCCGGAGGCGAAGCTCCGCGATGTGGAAGGTCTGGTGAAGCTGGTCGATCGGGCCATGATCAAGGCGCATGACTGGAGTCTGACACCAGGACGCTATGTCGGCGTTGCGTCGGACGAGCAGGACGAGAGCTTCGACTTCGAGGAGGCGTTGCGCGCAATCCATATCGACCTGAAAGAGCTGAACGAGGAAGCGGTGGAGCTGGCCACACGGATCGCCAAGAACTTTGAGGAATTGGGCGTGTGAGGGCGATCATCGACGCAGGCTATAAAGTCCCCGACGGCTGGATCGTGCGCACAGTCGATGAGATTAAAGCCAACGAGGCGAGCTCCTGTGTCTCGGGCCCCTTCGGTTCGAAAATAAGTTCAAAGTATTTCGTAGAACAAGGTGTTCCGGTAATTCGGGGTTCAAACCTGCGGGATGACCTCACGAGGTTCGTTCCCGAGGGATTCGTGTTCGTTTCCGAGGATCGAGCCCGGGAATACGGTCCTCAACACGTCCGGGGCAACGACCTCGTATTCACCTGCTGGGGCACAATCGGTCAGGTTGGCATTGTGCCAACTGACGGACCACACAATTGCTACATTATTTCTAACAAGCAGCTGAAACTGCGAGTCAATGCCCAGATCGCAAACCCACTCTTCTGTTTCTACTATTTTTCGTCTCCAAAATACGTCGAATACGTTCGAGGACGGGGCATCGGCGGCGCAGTGCCGGGAATCAATCTAGGGATACTGAAATCTCTGAAGATCGCTCTGCCGAGCCGTCCGGTTCAGGACCAAATCGTTTCATTTCTCTCTGCCTACGACGACCTGATCGAGAACAATCGGCGGCGGATTGCTCTTCTGGAAGAAGCGGCGCGGATGCTTTACCGCGAGTGGTTCGTCCATTTCCGCTTCCCCGGCCACGAACATGTCAAAATCATCGACGGCATCCCAGAGGGGTGGGAACGGCGGTCGCTAGTCCAAATTGCCGAGATAGTCATGGGACAAAGCCCTAAGTCTTTGTTCTACAACGAGACAGAGGATGGCCTGCCGTTCCATCAAGGCGTAACTGATTACGGCTTCAGGTTTGTGTCTCATCGCACTTATTCAACGAAGGTTACGAAGATCGCAGAGGCGAACGACACTTTGCTAAGCGTGCGCGCGCCAGTTGGACGCATTAACGTGACAAGGGAAAAGATCGTTCTCGGGCGAGGCCTCGCCGCACTTCGATCGCGAAACGGCCATCGATCGTTCCTATTCTATGCGCTAAAGAACCACTTCTATGCAGAAGACATAATTGGCACTGGTGCCATCTACGCCGCTACAAACAAAAAGGAGCTCGAAGGCCAGTTGCTCGTAATCCCCACTAACTTACTGCTTTCTGAATTTGATGAGCAGGCTGGCAATATCGACGAGCAGATTGCAAACTTGACGAGCCAGAATGAGAAACTCACCGAGGCCCGCGACCTACTTCTCCCGCGGCTGATGAACGGGGAGATCGCGGTGTGATAGCCACGGCCCGTTGACAATGGCAGTCACCCGCATCAACAGCGAGGACCGGCTGGTGCAGGCGACCTTCGCCGAGCATCTCAAGGACAAGCTCGGCTGGGAGAGCGTCTATGCCTGGAACGACGAGACCTTCGGGCCGGGCGGCACTCTCGGGCGGAAGGATGCCACCGAGGCGGTGCTGACCCACGATCTGCGAGCAGCGCTTGAACGCCTCAACCCGGATCTGCCGGCTTTTGCTATCGATGATGCTATGCGGTCGCTTACCGTCCACGACTTTAGCCGCTCGATGGTGCAGCACAACCACGACTTCTATCGCCTGATCCACAACGGAGTGCCAGTCTCCTATCGGGACGCAGCCGGGCGTCTTCGCAACGCTCGCGCCCGCGTGATCGACTTCGACAACTCGCCAGGTGCGAACCGCTTCCTCGCCGTGCGGGAGCTCAAGCTTACTGGTCTGCGCACACCTAACTACAACCGACGCGCCGATCTCGTCTGCTTCGTCAACGGACTGCCGCTGGTCTTCATCGAGCTAAAGGCTGTCTACAAAAACATCCGTGCCGGCTTCGACGGAAACTTGCGCGACTATATGGATGAGAACGTTATCGCGCACGCCTTCCATCACAACGCTTTCCTGATCGTCTCGAACGGCGACCGCGCTCGCTATGGCTCGATCACCAGCCAATGGGAGCATTTCTACGAATGGAAGCGCCTCGACGAGTCCGACAAGGGTAAGGTCGATGCCGAAATCCTACTCGACGGCATGCTAGCGCATGACCGGCTGCTCGACATCATCGAGAACTTCATCTTATTCGACGCGAGCAAGCCGGGCGCGACGCGCAAAGTGGTGGCGCGCAACCACCAGGTGCTCGGCGTCAACCGCGCGGTGGTATCAGTCGAGTGGCAGGAGGAGCTGAAGCGCGAGTTTCCGCTGGAAAGGCGGCTCCAGCATCGGGTAATCGATCTGCCACTGGAAAGACGCGCCATCGCCGACGAGAAGCGGCGTAGTGAGGCGAAAGCGGACGGACTACCCGTTCTGCCGTCGTTCATCCCTGAAGGGCCGGTGAAGATCGTCGAACGAGCGCATCCCGATCTAGGCCGGCTCGGCGTGTTCTGGCATACGCAGGGTAGCGGCAAGTCCTATTCCATGGCGTTCTTCGCCGAGAAGGTCCGACGCAAGGTGCCAGGGAATTTCACCTTCCTGTTGATGACCGACCGTCACGATCTCGACGATCAGATTTACAAGACCTTCGCCGGAAGTGGCATCGCCGGCGAAGGAACGCCGCGTGCTGAAAACGGGGACGAACTCGAACGCATCCTGAAAGAGAACCATCCTTACGTCTTCAGCCTGATACACAAGTTCAATAAGGACGTTGACCCTAAGCTGCCCTACAGCGAGCGAGACGATATCATCGTTATCTCCGACGAGGCGCACCGGACGCAGTCGGGACGGCTCGCGCGCAATATGCGTCTCGCTCTGCCCAACGCCGCCTTCATCGGATTTACGGGAACGCCGTTATTCAAGCAGGACGAGATCACCAAGCGCATCTTCGGCGACTATGTCTCGCGCTACGACTTCAAACGCTCGGAGGAAGACGGTGCCACGGTCAAGCTCGTTTACGAGAACCGCGGCGAGAAGCTCGGCGTAGCGCGCCTTGATCTGAACACTCGTATCGCGGAGAAAATTGAGGAGGCCGAGCTCGACCCGGACCAAGCGGCGCTCCTCGAGAAGCTCCTCGGCAAAGACTACGAGGTGATCACGGCTGATGAGCGCCTCGACAAGATTGCCGCCGATTTCGTCGAGCATTGCACGACCCGGTGGGAATCCGGCAAAGCGATGGTGGTCTGCATCGACAAGATCACCTGCGCACGCGTGTATCAGCGGATCATGCCTCTCTGGGCCGCGAAGACGGCAGAGATTCGAGCAGCCTACGAAGTAATGCAGGCGAGAGCGGCGGGCGCTACTGACGAGGCCGCGCGCGCCGCACTTCTGGACGAGGCGGCGATCCTGAAGGCGCAGGCCGTCTGGCTCGAGGAAACTATCGTCGAGATCATTATCAGCGAGGCGCAGAACGAGGTCGCCGACTTCAGAAAATGGGGATTCGACATCATTCCGCATCGCGAGCTGATGAAGAAGGGTTTCGAAACAAGAGACGGCAAGCGGGTCGATGTCGAGACTGGATTCAAGACGCCCGAGCATCCGTTCCGAGTGGCTATCGTCTGCGCCATGTGGCTGACGGGCTTCGACGTGGAGAGCCTGTCTACGCTCTACATCGACAAACCCATGAAGGCGCACACCCTGATGCAGGCCATCGCGCGGGCGAACCGCGTCTATCCGGGCAAGGACTTTGGCCTGATCGTCGACTACAATGGCATGCTGGCAAGCCTGCGTGCGGCACTGGCGCAATATGCGCTGGGCGACGACGGCACGGGAGGCGAAGAGATCGTCGCGCCGATCGAGGAGCGGGTGCAAGCGCTCATCGAAGCTATCGAGGCGACCGAGGCTCATCTCAAGGCATTTGGCTTTGATCCAGTGTCACTCATCGGGACAAATGGTTTCCCACGTATAAAGGCCATCGCCGACGCCGTAGAAGCCGTTTATACGAGTGATGAGGTCAAAAGACGGTTCGAGATATTGGCGCGGCTGGTCTTTATCCGCTTCAAGGCGCTGCTGATGGAACCGACCGCATTCACCTATGCGGAACGGCACGACAATATCGAGGCCATTTACAGGAAACTCTCGGAACGGCGCGACACGGCCGACGTGACCGAACTGCTCAAGGAATTGCACCGGATCGTGAACGAGGCCATCCGGACGGAGGCGCCCGGCGAGGATCAAGCCGAAGGGCTGACGTTTGATCTCAGCCGGATCGATATGGAGAAACTGCGTGAGGAGTTCGCGAAGAAGGTGAGCCGCAAGGCGACAATGATCGAGGATATCCGCGAAATCGTCGAGAAGAAACTTGCCGAGATGCTTGCGCGCAACCCGACGCGCATGGACTACCAGCGCAAATACGAGGAAATCGTCGCCGACTATAATCGCGAGAAGGACCGGACAGCGATCGAGGAGATATTCCGACAGCTCGTCGAACTGGTGGACAGCCTCGATAAGGAACAGAAGCGTGCGGCCCGGGAAGGACTCCGCGAGGATGAACTGGCGTTGTTCGACCTGCTGCAGAAGGACGGGTTAGACAAAAGCGCACGCGAAAGAGTGAAGCAGGCCAGCCGCGAGTTGCTCGCCGCGATCAAAGCCCGGTTGGGCGAACTTGATCGCTTCTGGGCGAAGGAGCAAACAAAGGCCGAGGTAGAAGTATTAATTCTCAACAGAGTGCACGCGAGTCTTCCGGTGCCACCCTTTACGCTGGAAGAGAAACAACTCATCGCCGCTAATATCTATGCTCATGTTTGGCAGCAGGCGATGAGCGGCGAACTTGGGAAGGCGGCATGAATACCCGTTTCGCCATTACGTCGGCACCGGCGATTTGGGCTGATGCCTATCTCGCGGCGAAAGGTTACGCGGTTTTGCATCCGGGGGCGTTCGCACTCTCACCCAAATGCTTCCAGGCTTGTGCTGGTGCGCAAATTAGACAAGGACTGAGGCTCGCTGCAACCTTGGTGTGGCTGAGGCACTCTCAGCGAAGCTGACCTGAGCGGACGCTATTTCTTTAACCGCTTAATTCCGCCTTCCACAAGCTTGGAGTTTCTAATAGCGAGACGTGTTACATGAATCTTCTCTAAGGGCCAAGCACCCCCATAACTCCTCAAGTCCGCCTCCAATTGCTTTCGGAACTGGACCACCTCCTCAAGTGAGCAGGACCCAAGGTCGGGAAGCTTAAAATCGAGGTCTAAGTCATCAAGCCTGACGTTGCCTTCTAATGCACGTAAATCGACGTCTGGGCTCCAGTCAGTGTCCGCGGCGCTAAAACCAGACTCAGACTCGTCGGGTTTCGTAGGTCCTTTTCGGACGGTTGCCGGCGGCACGCCTTTTCGCCTTGTTGAAGATCCTTTTTGTTTCACTTCGCCTCCACCTCAGACAATCACCTTACGCAAAGTAAGCATTTTGAGAAACATCTTGGACGCTCCCGACCGAGGGGAGGCGGTCCACAGTAGTTGCAAGATATCTATTTGCAAGCCGCCCGTCTAAATCGATATCGCGCAGTGTGGCGCTTTCCTCGCGATCGCCTTATATCCTGTGGGAATCGAATTGGCCCCTTCCCCCATCGACGCCCCATCAGTGATTTATGACTACGAAGCCTCTCGTCGCCTATGTTTCACTTTTCTCTCGTAAGAGCCTTAGTATCGACGAACTTAAGGCATCGCCGGAGTTGAAGGAGCAACTTTATCTGGTCCGGAAATTTGCCAAGACCACCGGACGCAAGCTCCTTACGACATTCACTCGTCAAAGCACGTATCGGCGAAAGACGTTTTTTCATGAAGAGCAGTTTCAGTTGGCTATTAGAGAGTGCGACAAGCGTGAGGCGGACTTGGTAGTCGCCGATCTGTTCGGCCTCATGAGCAACCTGAACGTTGAAGAGACAAAGAGTGCAATTACTCGGTTATCAGGCCTAACGTTTCTGGTGTTCTCAGCTGCTGACGGTGGAGTCGCAGATCCGGCTGTGCTCCTTGTTAAAGCAAAAGCGGAGAACCTTGAGAGAAAGCGACGACGTTTTCGCACCCAGATCGGCGCTGAGGCGAGAGGTGCGAAGGCAGATCGTGCTGAGCGCTCAGGCACGGGGCTGAGGGGAGCGAAAATAGTTGCCAAGAAAAGCGATGATCGAGCTCGGACGCTGGCGCCGCTATTAGCATCCATGATCGGATCTGGCCAATCTCCATCACTTGGAGAAATGGCTCAAGCCCTCAATGGGAAAGGCATTCCGACGCCGCGTGGTGGAGTGTGGCACCATGGGTCTGTGCGGCGAGTAATTGAACGGTGCCGGAAGTTGAAGCTCTTAGACTAGGACAATGTTGTCTCAGACCGATCAAATCATTAACTTGCGAAGATTTGATCGGCGATGCGGAGGGCTTACAAGATAACGCCGGATTTCTGAAAAAACACAATAGAAAGCTCACTGGCTCACGATTGTCGTAGTAGTGATTGGGGGCGCTCGAAATGACGAGCGCTCGCCGGCAACGCCCTAAAGCGGTTTGTAGAGCTAGCCGTTGTCTACTCACAGCTGAACGTCCTTGAGGCTACTGTTGAGACCGGAGCTGAGTGCACAGACGAGGAAAGCGCCCGATCCTGTTTCTCTCAGCCTGCTCACGTAAACGGATCAGCTTCTTGACCGGAACGCATTACCAACGCCATTCCCCGTCTATTATTAGAATCTATAAGTAATAGTATATTACGAGAAATGGCATTGGGAATTAGGTCCGGTCCGGTCCGGCCCTTTCCGCCTGCCGGTGTCTGGGACGTCTCAGATCCACGGACCCGGCTGCATCGCCCCGACATACGCACTGCTCGGTCCCCTCAAAATTCGCCGGTCTCTCAGGGAAGCGCACCGGCTCGCAAGAATGCAGCGAGCATTTGGGAGTGCTGTGAGCGATAAACTCGAGCCAGGGGCGACCTAATGCGATCAGGAGACGCTCCAGCAGCGCATGACGCTGTGAGATCGTATCCCCAGAAGCTCTGGGGTGACGACTCAGCATGTCAATAAGCGGCGCCGTCAATGATGGCGCCTTCCATCGATCAATTGCTGGACCAAGCGCCAGATCTTCTAGTTCCGCCCGCGATATCACCCCGACCTTTCGCGCGGAACATCGACGGTGCGCCTTTGTTGCGAGAGCTCTCGGCTCTGGGCAGCGTGCTTGCTTGGCATCGTTCAGGTGGTCAAGGCTAGAAATTTAAAAGCACGCGAAAGCACAACGACTCAGTCGCCCGATACGATATTCGACATCAAGCTCATCTATTTTTTGGAACTGCGCGCCATACCCAAACAAACGACCGGTGCGTCGTTTGCCAAACAGATATTCCATTGAACTGAGCCAGTTTCGACCCAGCGCTTTTACCTGCTCAAATATGTATTCGCGCTTGCCTCATCGAGGTTTTCCGGAGGTCCGCATCGGCACACCATATCTGATAACTGTCTATTCCGTGTTGGTGCTCTCGGCCTTGGTTCCGATGGCGAGGTCTCGCTTCTGCAGTGATTCGAACTACCTGACGTGCGGTCCAGCACTCTCTTTCGCGTGCCTTTTTGTCAACTTCAGTAACGCTTTCCGATCGAAAACCACACAGCCACGTCATTTATCCGATGTCTTGACCAGCAAAATGTTTACTTGTTAGATGCCAGCACCGACCAAATGTTGACGCCATCCGTTCAAATGTTGACAGATGTTGACGGCACGCAGCTCAGATGCTGACCAAACGTCGACTGAAAGCGCAGCGGATCTGGCCCATGGCCCCGATGATGGTCAAGTTTAAAGTTAACAATGGTGTTGGTGCCCAGCAAGGTGATTGGGCCTCATCAGCCACAGTATTGGTTGCCGCCACTCAATGCTTAACCTCAGGGCAGAAATTGCACGCTACTCTCTAGCAGTTCGCGTGCCACCATGGCGTCGATTTGCGACTTAAAACTAATTGCCTGAATGATATGCGCGCCGCCATGCTCTCGATCTTCCACAACGCGTAGCGACACATACATTGTTCCTTGCGACGTATTAGCTGGTCCCGTCCCGAGCACTGATCGCCGCCCCCTCCAAGTGCTCGCGGCGATAGAAACCGGCACAGCGCCCGTCCCCGCGAATGCTTTCTTCGCGGTGTTCATTATGGCCTTGTCGGCATCGCTCCATTGTCCGCCGAAATCCATAAAGGACACCCCTGCAATTCCATCAGCTGACTCATTCATCAAGCTGACCACGTGTGCCGTGCGACCGTTTTCGGCCGTGAGGGAGCTTCGGTCGACGCTAAACGGAACATCGGAGAGGAGCGTCACGTGTGCTTCCGGATACCTGAATTCCTTACGTCCAGAAATCCACACTGGGTTCGACAGTTTTTCGATGCGAGCAAGAGACCCATCGAGTCCGCCCAAAACGGTTTGCGCCAGTTCGGGCGTTAAGTAGATACTTCCATTTTTGGTAGAAAAGGATCGCTTGGTAGCCGCCGCTTGAATCATTTGTTCGGCTGAGACGGCACCTTGCTTTGCTTGCTCTCGAAACGTCTCAATCTCGTCGTTCATAACTCGCTGTTTGGCAGCTTGATAGTCCGGCGAATAAATGACCTTCCCACCCTCTGCACTCATCTTGATTGAGAGCCAAGTTTCTTTCTGAAATTGTAATGCCTCAGGCAATATGCGACTCACTTGCTGCTGCAATTCTGCCCTAGCGTTCGCATCATTCCTTATGGACTCAGGCACGTATGACCAAAATTCGCGATGAAGTTCCTCAGTTAACACTCCATCAACCGGAGCAATCTGACTAAAAATCTCCTGTTGGCGCGCTGTCAAACGTGGTTGCTGTTCGGCCGACGCAACAAGCGCGGACGCCCAAGTCAGGAGGAGAGCAATATAAAGCCGAACAAGTGCCTTGCGCATTTAACTCATCCGATGGACTAGAATAGATCTGAGATCATATTTGATAGTCTTGCTAACAGGCGAGCGGAAGAAACAGAAGCCCTTCTGGAATAGGCGAAACATCAACTCATTGCGAAGGTCATCGACCTGACAATTTCGCCCTTCCGCTCTAGCTGGATGCTCAGTGCAACACGTCACTCGAAATCCCGTATGGATCCCGCATTCTCGTCGCTATAGCTAGATCAGAGTCAATGACGAATGAGCAGCAGGACGATGACATCAACAGCAGCCCTAGTCAAGAAAGCGATCGAGCGACTTGCCTATCGAAAGACACAACGGACAATTGCCGAGGAAGCTGGCTTCAAGACACCAAACATGCTTTCAATGATAAAATGTGGCAAAGCGCCCTTGCCACTTGATAAAGTGCCTGCACTGGCCTGCGCTCTCGAGATGGATCCAGCACTACTCTACAAGACAGCGCTTGCTGATCTTTGGCCAGCACACAACGCGGTGATTCACCAAATATTTCGAGGCGTCCTTACGAGTGACGAATGGGACATCATAAGTATTGTCAGAGAGAACGCCGGCGGGGATGTGCCCACCATCACAGCCGCTCTAAAGGACCAGGTCGCTGCTATTTTCAATACTGAAACTGAAAGCCGGACCGCTGAAACCGAGTCCTAACTTGTGAATGATGGTTATCGGAGGAATCTATTGTATCGGCGGTCGCCAACCCGCTGATATAGCTTCTTTCTCATCACAAAACCACCGCTCGCCACTAGATAAATTGATCTTCGTCTTGGAATAGTGGCGAGACCACGGTGTATGATAAATGTGTTCGCCTTTGCGGTTTATGTTTCCCTTGATCGGACACCCATTCGGTGCAATTTGGACCGCCGTATTCCACCTGCGCTTTCGATACTCCCAAGGGGGCTGGGTCGCAGACTGCCAGATGCCGCTAGCCTTATGACGAGCCAAATCTTCCTGGCCAACATAGTCGCGTGAGTATTTTGTGTATGCCCAAGCTAACCCCTGCAAGACTAAGCTCGCATTGATGTCCGGTTCGGCCTCGGTTGAGCAAACTGCAATCAACCTACCATACTGATCGAACGCTGAACCTCGGCAATGAACGACATGTCCGTCAACTAGTTTCGCCAGAGCATTTGCTGCTTCCGTTCCACAATCCCATACGCCTTTAGGCAGCTGGCAACGCTGCGCTGTCTCTGGCGCATCGATACCGTGGAGTCTGATCGGACGAGAACCAATTTCAAGAGTATCGCCGTCGACAATTCTGGTCGGTCCCGATAGCTCGAATGCCAGAGTCGCTGGGCTACCCCAAGTGAGTGCTAGAAGCACGCTGACAATGCGGTAAAGAGGGTTCATGTGAGTCTCGCCGTCCGTTTATGTCCATAGAACATAATGTGGCTGCCAATAATCTGCAAAATGGCAAGAGCCATGCGGGGACACCCCCCTGCCCTTGATGCGTTTGCGCGAGCAGACCATGGTGGCCCATCTGCGCGGCGTTACCAGGTTCAACCGAACCGAACTAGATCTACTCCTGGGAGAAGCAGATTCAGGAGTAAGCGCGGGCATTCAAAAGCGAGTGTGGATGGCGGCGCGCTGATCGCAATATAGGAGATTGAGCGACCGCATGCGAAGGACCAACCGTCATCAGTGGTCCTGAGCACGCGGTCCACTTCCGCATAGGTTTGGACCAATTTACTGATTTAATTGAGGTATTTTCGCCTCCAAAAGAGAGACTTGAAATTTCGCGAAATGTCGCTAACACAGTGATTACGGACTTGAGCGGAAGCCAAGGACCGTCTTCGCGTAAAAGCGAGTTAATTTGCCAGAGGAGCCCGGGAAACCGAGGCTCCTCATGGTTTTTATGCCCAACTTGCTCACCAGCAGAATATCGATCCAGACACGACGCGTGTCGGCTTTCGGATTGCGCAGGCTTTACAGCTTGGTTCTTCTTTTCTCAATGATCACCAGGTCGCCGTTCATCGGGACTTTGCACATGCCTCTACCAGCCGGGGCCTTGACTAAGAAGCGATCATGGTCGTCGATCTGGGCGATACGCGACATATCCTCGAGCATGGACTGCCATAGTGTCGTTGTTGATGGAATTGGCGCCGTCGGTTGGTGCGAAGGCGAAAGGTCGTTCGTTTTGCTCATAGAGGCTTCGGCGTTCCCTACGTGCAAGCCCTGACACTTATTGGTCGTTAGGACGGAGCACCGAGTGCGCTGTCCTACCGTTAGACGACTCATCCCTTGGTCATGTTCGGCGGCGTCGAGTGCGCTCTGAGCCAGAAGTATTCGGGATCTCCGGTCAATTCCGTCCCCAACTCGTCAATCGCCTTCGCCAGGGCATTACACCTTGCATGCCGTGGCGAGTCATAAGGCTGGCAGCTTCCATATTTCAAACTCCAAAGGCGCGCTTCCCGGAGCGCACCTAGGAGCAGTGGCATTTCACTGTTCGAGAACGATGGACGTAACGGACGGCGGATCATCAGATACAACTCCAAAACACGCGGGATAGGCCCAGGCACCGCTCAGGCCCTCGACTGAACGTCCACAATTTGGAAATAGCTCGCATCCCCGACGAGCTCGCTGGCAACATTGTCGATAGCGGCGATAAGCTCCTCGCACCGCTTCCGAAGTTCGGAATCGTGGCACTCGCCCCTCTCACAGGCGATGGACAGGTTACGGCATACGGCGAGCGACTGGATGAACTGTTGGCGATCGGAAAAACTCATTGGACGGAACATGACTACTCACCGGGTTGACAGGGCTCTTTCCCAGGACTAGAACAGAAAGGGAACATACAGTCCAGAGGTTTTGCGTAAAATGTGTGGACGAATTCGCGACCCAAATGTCGAGGAAATATCCGAGATCAAAATCAACCCGCTCCGGAATTACTGGAAGCGGGAGCGAGCCAGCTACATGCGCGCAGGCTCGGACGTTCCGGTGGTCGTCTTGGAGGATGGAAGCCGCGCCCTAGTTGGGATGAAATGGGGCTTGCTCCCGTCATGGTCTAAATCCGAGACCTTGGACTATTCGACCTACAATGCCCGATCAGAAAGCATCCGGGAGACCGCGACGTTTCGCGGCGCATGGCATCGAGGGCAGCGCTGCCTATTCCCGACAACCGGCTTCTATGAGAAGCGCCGAACGGATGGGAAGATGTTTTGCTTTAGCCTCGCCGATTCAGCGCTCATGACATTCGCCGGCCTTTGGGACGAATGGAGAAGCCCGATAACGGGCGAGATCATCCGAAGCACCACGATCATAACAACGCGACCGAATGAGCTTGTCGGGAAGATCCACAACCGCATGCCGGTGATTATAGCACCGGAGGATCGAGCGCGATGGCTTGGCGAGGAGCTGGCGACGGAAGACGAGTTGTTGGCTTTGCTGGGGCCCTACCCTTCAGACGTGATGACCGTCTCTCCGGAGATCAGCGGACAGGTTGGACGAGCGAGCGCTAAGCGATCAAGCGATCAGTTGCCGTTGTTCGGATAATGGGTGCGCCGGATTTAGTCCGTCATTGCCCATTTATCGATCTCTTTTCCAAGTAGCGCCCGATTCCAAAATTCTTCGGCTTCTTCTCGGCAGTGCTCTTGTAGATCGGTTAGCTCAAGTGACTTTCCCGTAATTGCAATGCTGGCATTCTCCAAAACATCGCGGGCACAAACTGTGAGGCGAAAAAGCTGGCCATAGGTCAGATTAAGCTTCTTGTCGCGCATAAGCGAATGGGCGAAATGGTTATCGCGCGCGACCTTCAAGCGCTTCAGGCCAGATTGCCCAAGCTTTCCGCGAAAAGTAACGGTATAGGCCTTTGAGGCCTTATCAATGGCGTTCAGACAGTCCTGCTCGAACCGAGCCGCGAAGTGGAGATCACCTCTTGGGCTAGAGTTACGGGCATTCTTGGCAAGCGCTCGTCGACAACGCTTTTGACGAAGTAACCGGATCATGAGCGGAATCGAGGCCGCGTCCTTGGTATTTGCGTGGCGATGCCGGTTGCCCCTGTCGAACAAACGGGCGAGATGCATCGCCAGATCGAAGCTTAAGCACTCTTTGATCGTGTTGTATGCGCCCACGCCGGGAATCTCAGTGTCGGACATCCTGCCCACTAAATCGTTGCCGGCTTCAAGCGTGGCTTCGATCTTGAGAGCGCCTACGATATTGGTCTCAAGGATCGGAATCATTCGGTCGAGTTTGGCCAGCGCGGCCTTAGCGCTGATCACGTTCCGCTTTTTCTTTTTTGGCTTCTGCGGCAACAAGACTAGCTCGTCACTGACTTGGCGAGCTTCATTAGACGCTCAATCAAATCATCATGCTGATAGACAGCCTTAAGAATTTCCTTTGCTACATCAATAGCCACTTCGGCATGCGGCTTGTCCACATCTTCATACACCTTCGCTTCAACGTGCGCCGCATCATTCCCGAGTATTCTTAAGTGATCCGCAGCCGCGAGGAGTTTGGGCGGTAAAACGGCATGCTCGCCCAAGTTGGAAATGCGCTCTTTAAGATTGCCGCCTTTTACGCCCTTATCCTCACAGAGCAACTCTAACGTCTTGCGCACCATCAGCGCTGCGGCATTGAATGAGGCGACGCTATGACTTGCTATTGCCTCCCTAAGGGCTTTGACGATCTTCTCCGGAACCCCGTTGGTTTGAAAATCGATCAATTCGGGCGGTGCGACCCAGGGCAAATTGTCCTGCGGGCGGCCCAGGCCACCATCCGCAAAAGCGATGAGCGCGCCGCAATTCGGGTTTGGACACCGTCGCAGTCCCATTGTCATCGTGACAGTAGATTGCCTCCGATTGTTTTCGACGCTTCCCACCCACTTTAAATACTGAGCATCGTTGATACCCCCGATGGGCGAGAACGAGCCGGCGCGACCGCAATGTGGGCAGGTGATGTTGAGGGGCCTTGGATTGGCGTGTGTCGGTTTTTCGTGATCCGGGCGAAGAAGATTGGGGTCGTCGTATTCCTGGATTGGCGGTTGAGCCATGGTTTCCCCGTCCCAAATTTATGACCACAAAACCGCTACAAAAACGCGCTTCGCTCCGGTCTAACTAATTTATTTTATTGAGAAAAATAGACTGGCGGAGACGGAGGGATTCGAACCCTCGATACGCCTTTACAAACGTATAACGGTTTAGCAAACCGCCGCCTTCAGCCGCTCGGCCACGTCTCCTGCGCGGGCCACCTCTTGCCCGTATTTGGCCCGCCTGTGAAGGGAAATTTTGCGAGGAAATAAGTCACATTGGAGTGACATGGGCCCTCAGGCCAATTGCCTGGCGGCGGGAACCGTGCGACATTGGCAGAGTTAAATGAATCTTATCGGGCTCCGTGGCAATGGCGTCCCGGTGGACTGTGTAGTCAGGAGAAGAAAATGCGCCGGATTATTTTGAGTATCGCTTTCGCCGGTGCGGTTTTCGGCCCCGCTCTTGCGGCCGAGAATTTCATTCCCGGCGGCCACACTTATTCGCCCGACAACATCCCCCTGCCCCAGCTCAACACCGAGCAGGACAATATCAACCGGCAAGCCGACATCATCCAGTCGGACATCTATACCAAGCAGCGCGAGCAGAAGCTGCTCGACAGCCAGTTCAGCCGCTTTACCAGCGAGCAGGAGCTGCATGGCGATGATTTTTCACTCGACTACTGAGGTCGGCCCGCTTCCTTACAGACCGTCACGGAATTTGATCGCCGCGTGACTGCCGTCGCAGAACGGCTTGTTCTTCGATTCGCCGCAGCGGCATAAAGTTACGCGGTTGCGCAGCTCATATTTGCCGCCATCGGCAGCGACCACTTCGATGCCGCCCCGCAGCCACAGCGGACCGCTGCAGCGCTGCTCGGGATCCTCCACCAGACCAATAGACACAGGCAAATCGGGCTCGACCGGCTTGCCGGTCTTCTTGTCCCAGGCAACCAGGCGCCCGGCCGGGCAATTGCCGACCTGACGGATGAAATCAGCACGGATAGCGGGCTTGTCCGTCTCCAACACCTGATTCCACACCTGCCCCTTGGGGTCGCAGAACCGGCCGAAGGCGCACAGGCCTTCGGCGTCGGTCAGCCGCATCTCGGGTCCCTCGAACAGCTGCGCCTGCTCGACATAGAGCGTGCGGCTCGCCGTCTCCTCGCCGTCGAACCCAACCTTGGCATGCGATCCATCGCAAAAGGGCTTCTGCTCAGAATGGCCGCAGCGGCATAATTCGTAGCTTTCGGATACCGTGAAGGCCTTGCCTTCGCGCCAGTTCTCCGAGCCGCCCTCCTCATCCGCGATGATGGTCTGCTGAGCGAGCGGCACGGCGCCGCTGACCACATAAGGTCCGTCTTCGATGACGACAATCTGTGCCCTGGCTTTCGGCTGGGTCATGGCCTCCAGGCTATGGAGGGCGCCGAAAACGATCAAGTCATATTTTGACGGGGTTCAGTGGAGGCTGATCCAGTCACGCGCCTGGCGCTGCGCCTCGGCAATCTGAGCGATGCTCATCTCGCGCGAGATCTCGCAGCGGCAGCGCCGCGCCTCGGGGCTGCCTTTCAGCGCCGCGATATTGAACCACTTATGCGCCGTGACATAGTTCCGTTCGACCTCGCGGCCGAGGCAATACATCATGCCGAGATGATAAAGCATCTCGGCGGATGAGCCTTTCTCCACCGCCGATGCCGGCAGCGCTGTAGAGCGTGTCATGCTCCCGTCCCTCTGTTTGACTGTCCCTGCCGATCCTCTTTGTGATCGTGCGAGGACCAAGATGACTCCGCGCCCGCCAAAAGGACGTTAAGCGACAGGCTTAACAGGGGTTGAAGGCGGTTCCTTCAAATCTCCTTAAAATCAAGTTATTACAGAGAGTTAGGCGATATTTCGAAAGGTGCCTGTTTACAGGGCGCTAACCAGCCGGCGGTTTCGTCAGGGCGTGACCGGAACGGCGACGCGCACCACCAGCGGATAATGATCGGAACCCGCATCATTTCCGATGCGCACCTTTTCCAGCCCCTTCACTTCAGGGCTGGCGAAGATGTGGTCAATGGCGAGCTGCGGCATCTGGAAATTGGCGGGCCAGGTCGGCAGCCAGCCATCGAGCCGGCGCAAAGTGCTTCTCTGCTCGAATGTGGAAAGCAGACGCGATGACGGCGTGGCGTTGAAATCACCCATCACGACGCGAGGGCCCTCCAGCTTGCGGATGAGGTCGGCCAGCTCATTCAGCTGGGTGAGCTGGGCGCGCAAATAGGGAAAGCGGATCGTATGGGTGCCGATCACGGTCAGCCCGCCGAGTTCCTTGCCGAAGGAGGCCCGCACCATCGGCGGACCAACCCATGAGGCATGGCTTTCGAAATCGGCGATCGGGAATTTCGACACCACCGCCATGTAGCAGTGTTCGAGATGGCGGCAGTCGTCCTGATAGGGCCATTGCGGCTTGAGCTTGTCGAGCAAGGCGCGCTTCTCGTTGCCGAATTCGAGCAGCACCAGGATATCGGGGTCGTTGCGCTGCACCTCCGCGGCGATCGCGTCGACATTGGCGTTTTCGAGCCAGGTGTTGAAGGACATGACGCGCAGCACACGATGCTCGGCCGGCGGCTTTACCTCAGGCGCTGGATAAGACGCGGCCGTCAGATGCGGCATGATGCCGATGACGAGAAGCCCGATCACCGTAATCGCGATCCCGGTCAGCACCCGTGCAAAAGGCACGAAGAAGGCAATGCCGAAGGCGATCGCGACCAGCCAGAACTGGTAGGAGAATTGAGCGAAGACGTCGAAGGCGATCCACAGATTGCCGAACCAGCCGCCGAGCACACCGGCCAGGCCCAGCACAGCGAAGACAAAACTGGCGAAACGTCCGCGCCGGCGCTTTCTGGGGGGAGCCTCTGGGGAAGAATCATCTTCCAATTCCTCAGGCTCGAGTTCCGGCGCAATGCGGCCGGTTTCCGTGTCTACAGTCAAATCCCTAAGGCCTCAGATTCTACAGCAGCCGGCTCTCCAGCGGCAAAAGCTGCTCGGGTGTAGCAAAACCCGGAAGCGCTTCAAAGCGCTTCTTCCAGTCGGCGACCTTTGGATAGACCTGAACATCCATGCCGGCTTCCGCAGCGTAGCGGATCACGCCATAAGCATCGATGTCGGCGATGGTGGGCTTGCGGCCGGCGAGCCATTCCGATTTGGACAGCTCATGTTCGAGCACGTTCAGAGCCGAGCGGGACTCGCCGTCATACATGACCTTCACCTCGTCGCCGAACTGGCGCAGGCCGCGGGCACGCTGACGCAATCGATAGATGGGCGACGCCAGCTTGTCCCAGATCCAGAACATCCATTCGCGCACGCGCTGCTGCTCGAATTCGGTCTTGCCGTCGAATTTGCCGAGCTTGCCGGCCAGATATTCGAGGATCGCCGCCGACTGGCTGAGGAAGATCTGCCCGTCGCGCAGGCACGGGACCTGGCCGTAGCGGTTTTTGACGAGATAATCGGGCTGCTTGTGAGCCCCCTCCCGCAAATTGACATGGATGTAGGAAAACGGATGTCGGCACAGCGACAGCATCAGGGCCACCGTATAAGTGGGGCCCGACAAAGCAAAACCGTGCAGGGTGAAACGCTCCTTGTTGCTGGCGACCGGGGCTTCGGGCTTTGGGCGCGGCGATGGCTTCACCGGCCGGCGCGCCGACGTCTTGGATACAGGCTTCCTTACGGCCGCTTTCTTTACGACCTTCTTCGCAGCTTTGGCCATTCAGTCCTCCGATGGCGCGGGTCCCAGCACCGCGCGCCCCCCTTCTTAATCCGGGTACGGACTATAGCGCCAATTCTAGCGAATCGGAACTCTCTGATAAGTTATTGGTAAATCAACGAAAATTCTTAAGGCTATGGTTAAATCCCAAGCTTCTTGCGCAGAATTTCGTTAACGGCCTGCGGATTCGCCTTGCCGCCGGTGGTCTTCATGACCTGGCCGACGAACCAGCCCAGCATGGTCGGTTTGGCCTTCACCTGCTCGACCTTGTCCGGATTGGCGGCAATGATCTCATCTACCGCCTTTTCGATGGCGCCGGTATCGGTGACCTGCTTGAGGCCGCGCTTCTCGACGATCTCGGCCGGGTCGCCGCCCTCGGTCCAGACGATCTCGAAAATGTCCTTGCCGATCTTGCCGGAGATCGTGCCGGCCCCGATCAGGTCGACGATGGCGCCCAGCTGGCCGGCGGAAATCGGTGTGTTTTCAATGACTTTTCCTTCTTTATTCAAGCGTCCGAAGAGCTCGTTGATGACCCAGTTGGCGGCCATCTTGCCGTCGCGGCCCCGGGCGACCTCCTCGAAATAGGTGGCGGACGCACTTTCGGCGATCAGCACATCGGCGTCATAGACCGACAGCCCATAGTCCTTGACGAAGCGGTCGCGCTTCTCATCCGGAAGTTCCGGCAGGCTCTGCCTGATCCGCTCGATCCAGTCGGCCTCCAGTTCCAGTGGCAGGAGGTCCGGATCGGGAAAATAGCGATAGTCATGCGCCTCTTCCTTGGAGCGCATCGACCGCGTCTCGCCTTTCCTAGCGTCAAAAAGACGGGTCTCCTGGTCGATCTTGCCGCCGTCCTCGAGGACGCCGATCTGGCGCTTCGCCTCATAGACGATGGCCTGCCCCATGAAGCGGATGGAATTGACGTTCTTGATCTCGCAACGGGTGCCGAAGGCCTCGCCGGGTCGGCGCACCGACACGTTGATGTCGGCCCTGAGGCTGCCCTCTTCCATATTGCCGTCGCAGGTGCCGAGATAACGCATGATCTGGCGCAGCTTGGTTACATAGGCCTTGGCCTCGTCGGGAGAGCGCATGTCGGGCTTCGACACGATCTCCATCAGCGCCACGCCGGACCGGTTCAGGTCGACGAAGCTCATACTGGGATGCTGGTCGTGCAGGCTCTTGCCGGCATCCTGCTCGAGATGCAGCCGCTCGATGCCGACATCGACGGACTGGCCCTCATCGAGGTCGATGCGGACCACGCCCTCGCCCACCACCGGCTGCTTGTACTGCGAGATCTGATAGCCCTGCGGCAGGTCGGGATAGAAATAGTTCTTGCGGTCGAACACCGAGCGCCGATTGATCTCGGCCTTGAGGCCGAGCCCCGTTTTCACCGCCTGCTCGACGCAGAATTCGTTGATCACCGGCAGCATGCCGGGCATCGCCGCGTCGACGAGCGATACGTGGTCATTGGGCTCGCCGCCATATTCAGCCGAAGCGCCGGAAAACAGCTTGGACTTGGAGAGAACCTGGGCATGAACCTCCATGCCGATGACGATCTCCCAATCCCCCGTGGCGCCCTTCAGCCAGTCCTTCTTGTCGGCGACGCGCAATTCTGAATTCATAGACCACACTCCATTTCGGGAAGCTTGGTACTGGGTTGGGAGGCCGGGTTCAAGGCCTACACATCCCCCGGCCGGCCTGGGGTTCCGTCTGATTTTTATAGAGGCAAATATTTTAATTGGATAAAATATTTATTGCGGCTGCGGCCTGGCGCGATTAGACACGGAGGCGGATCCTTCAAAGACGACACAGGTACAATTCATGATCGCATACAAGGCCGGCGGAACGCGCGTCGAGCTCACCCCTCTCACCGTGAAGCCTCAGATCCTCGACGGCAATCCGCTCGAAGCGAGCCGGCGCCTCATCGACGCGCCTGCGGGCGGCCCGGTGCGCAGCGGCATCTATGAGGTGAGCCGCGGTAAGTTCGTCATCACCTTCGCCTTCCACGAGCTGGCGACGGTGCTCGAAGGCACGGTCGAGCTCACCGATGAGGCGGGCAACAGCGTGACCTATGGGCCGGGCGATTCCTGGTTCTGCCAGAAGGGCGAGAAAGTCACCTGGAACGTGACCAGCGAGCGCCTGCGCAAATGTTTCATGGCGGTCGATCCCGACCACTTGAACCGCGACGGCGGCATGATCGAGCCTCTCGCCTATAAGGGCCCGGATGCTCAGGGCGCAATCCCGGTGATCGGTTAAAGACATGAGCGCCGACTTCCAGAACAGCCTGATCGAGAAATCACTGTGGGTGGCGACAGCCGGAGCCGGACCCGACTTCCCCGTCCTCGGCGGTGATGCCTCCTGCGATGTGGCGATCATCGGGGCCGGCATTCTCGGCCTGTCGACGGCGCTCCACATCGCCGCCCGCGGCGGCTCGGTCATCGTGCTGGATGCGGCCACGCCGGGCTGGGGCGGCGGCGGGCGCAATGGCGGCCAGGTCAATCCGGGCCTCAAGCTCGATCCCGAAGAACTCGTCAGCCATTTCGGACCGACGGCTGGTCCAGCGCTCGCCGAATTCGGCACCGTCACGGCGGATGAAACCTTTGAGACACTCGGCAAGTTCAATATTGCCTGCGATCACACGCGTCAGGGATGGCTGCAGCTCGCCCACGCCCCGCAGGCGATGGCCGGACTGGAACGGCGCGCCAGGCAATGGCAGGCGCGCGGCATTGCGGTGGAGGTGCTTTCTGCCACGGACGCGCAGAAGCTCAGCGGAAGTGCCGCCTATGCCGGCGGCATCCTCAATCCCAAAGGCGGCAGCCTGCATCCCTTGAAGCTGGTGCGCGGCCTCGCCCAGGCGGCGCTCACGCGCGGCGCGCGGATCTTCCGCGACAGCCGGGTCGTGAAGATCGAACAGGCCCAGGGCCAACATTCCCTCGCCACGGCGAGAGGCCGGGTCAGCGCCCGGCAGGTGCTCGTTTCGACCGATGCCTATACGGATGGCCTCGTGCCCGGCCTCGCCAAAAGCGTGCTGCCGGTCAGCACGTTCCAGATCGCCAGCGAACCGTTGAGCGCCGATCTGGCACGCAGCATCCTGCCCGGCGGCCAGCACGTCTCCGATACCCATCGCTCGCTCTATTACTTCCGCAAGGATGGGCAAGGACGCTTCCTGATCGGTGGCCGCGGCGCCTATGGTCCCGGAGGCGCAGCCGGCGCCTATGCCGAACTCAGGCATGTCGCGGCCAAAATCTATCCGGCGCTGGCCAATTGCCAATGGGTCTACCGCTGGGGCGGCATGGTCGCGGTCACCGAAGACCATCTCTTCCATGTCACGGAGCCCGTACCCGGAATCCTCACCGCGATCGGCTGCAATGGCCGTGGCGTTGCGCTCAGCGTTTCGCTCGGCAAGCGCCTCGCCGAGCAGCTCATCACCGGCTCACCTGCGGGCATTCCCTTCCCGGTCGAGCGCCTGCGTCCCGTCGCACTGCATGGCCTGAAGAAGGCTATGCTGCCCGTCATCGCCAAGACCTATTCGGTTCTCGACCATCTCGACAAGGGCAGCGTGCTGCGCCGCAAAGCCTGATCGGCCTATTGCGGGACTCTGCTCGTCATGGTCATTTGCGGGGATCATAATAAGAGGAGCCTTGAGTGACAGGACTTCGCGGCAAACAGAAGACGATGCGGCGCCAGCATATTCTCGACGCCACGTTGAAGCTCCTGTCGAAGAAGATGTTCTCCGACATCAGCCTGCAGGACATCGCAGCCGAGGCCGATGTCACGGTGCCGACGATATACAACTATTTTGGCTCCAAGAGCGCCGTCATCCTCGAGCTTGTGCTCAGCCGGCAGGAGGAACTGTCCGAGCGCATGGACGCCTTCATCACCAAGCGCAGCCACCGCGACGCCCAGCGCGCTCTTACCGACTGGGTGAGGCTCGTCACCGACGGCGCGTTCGACACCCTCGATCGCGACGTCTGGCGCTCGCTCTATCAGGAGCGCGTGCGCGATGACGATCTGGGGCCTCTCTTCGGCAAGCTCAGCTCCTTCTTTGTCGACAGATCGGTGCAGTTTCTCGACACGCTGAAGCAGAAACAGCTCATCCACGCTGAAACCGACACCAAGGCGGCCGCGAAACTGCTCGATGCGGTCTGCGAGCATTATTTCCGCCTGGCCATCTTCTACAATGCGCAAAGCCGGTCAGGCCATGGCGACGAGATCAAAGCCATCGTCAAGGAACTCTATCGGGGCCTGGCACCTTCCTAATTTTTTATTCTCATAAAAAATTTTATTGCACTAAAATATAGACATGATTAAATCCCGGCGACATTCGCAAGGGAGACCGTCATGGATATGAACATCAGGAGCCGGGTCGATTGGGAGCAGCCCTTCCCGCCGGAGGAATATGACGAGCGCCGCGCCAAGGTGAAAAAGGCGCTCGAACAGGCAGGTTATGACGGCATCGTCGTCACCGCGCCGCGCGATTACAACTATCTCACCGGCCATGATCATATCTGGCAGTATCGTCACGCGGTGGTCGGACTCTATTTCGACACCGCCAGCGGTTCCTATGTCTTCTTCGACAACACCAGCCACAAGGTGCTGATCTCCAATACGCCGGAGATCAAGGACATCTGGTATCACTCGCGCAGCATTCCGGCCACCGAGCAGACCAAGGAACTCGCGGGCAAGATCCTGGCCAATGGCTGGGGACGCGGCAAGATCGCGATCCAGAGCTGGGGTTATGGCGGCCATCCCGACCATGTCCGCGCGATCGGCAAATACCTGGCCGAGGCCGGCGCCACAGTCGTCGAGGATTCCGACATCATCGAGGATGTCCGGCTCTATAAGTCGCCGCGCGAGGTCGCGGTGGTGCGGGAAGCCGCCCGGATCACCCTCGCGACGATGGAGAAGGCGCGCGACTTCTTGCGGGTCGGCGTCGCCGAGACCGAGATCGACGCGGTCATCTGCTACGAGCTGATGAAACGCGGCGGCGGCCATCCCGGCATCCGCACTATGATCGGCAGCGGCCCGCGTTCCGGTTGCCATCACGCCCCCGCCTCGCATCGTCGGCTCAAAAGCGGCGACGTCGTGCATCTCGACTTCAGCGCCAGCCTGCATCGCTATCACGTCAATCTCAGCCGCAGCTTCGCCATGGGTGAGATCGACAAGCGCTGGCATGATCTGTTCGACCGCTCAGCGGGCTGCAGCGACGCCATCGTCAAAGGCGTCAAGCCGGGTGATCCGTTCAGCAAAGTCCAGGAAGCGGCGGACGCCTTCATCGCGCAGTCGGGCGTCGACCGGGCCAAATATGAATGGTTCATCGGCGGCTACACGCTCGGCATCGCCTTCCCGCCGGACTGGGTGCATCGCCACCGCCCCAATCCCTTCGAGCCGACCAATGATCCGGTCATGAAGCCCGGCATGGTGTTCAATTTCGAGGTCCAGTACGACGTCTTCGAAGATTGGCCCGGCGGCTCGGGCGCCGGCTGGATCGACTCCTACCTCATGACCGAGAAGGGCCTCGAGATCCTCACCGAGATGCCGCGTAATCTGGTAGTGGTCGGCAAATAGCGACGACATTGACACTGTGCCCGGGCTCATGACGGACGACGTCGTCTTCATGGTTCCCGGGCACAGCCTTTTAGAAACCGCCACCCGCTCTTTCCTTCCGAGCGGATGAATGGCAGCTTGCCGCCATGTCTCGCATCATCCTTCTCAATGGCGTCGGCAGCGCCGGCAAGAGCTCGATCGCCCGCGCCCTCCAGGACATCACCGTCCAGCCCTTCCTGCATGTTACGATGGACAGTTTCCTCGACATGCTGCCCGCCACCTATTGGGGGCATCCGGACGGTTTCATTTTCGAGACCACTCTCGAGGACGACGCACCCGTGGTTGCCATCAGGACCGGGGCTTTCGGAATGCAGCTGATGCGCGGCATGCGGCGCGCCATGGCCGGGCTGGCGGCGGAAGGCAACAATCTGATCATCGACGATGTCATGCTTGGGTCCGACGCCGAGGATTACAGAACTCAATTTGTCGGCCATGAGATATCCTTCGTCGGGGTCATGGCCCCGCTGAGCATTATCGAGCAACGCGAGCGCGACCGCAAAGACCGGATGATCGGGCTTGCTCGTTGGCAATTCACCCGCGTCCATCAAGGTGTCGACTACGATCTCACCATCGATTCGAGCGTTGCAACGCCCGCGCAATGCGCCGCCAAGATCAAGGAAACATTCGGTTTGTAACCCGACCATACAAATCCGCCACAATGTCGGACGAGAGATTCCCCACCTTTCGAGATACGACGTTGCGCTCACCATTCTTCCGTTGGCTCCTGCTACCGCTTCTGGCTCTGGTCATTCTAACGACCGGCGCCTTCCTCTATGCGCCTTACCTGCCGACGCTTCTCGCCGAGGGGTTCCCCAGGCCCGAATGGCCGGCGCGCGGGACCTTTGCGGAAGTGCCAGGTATCGCCGGAGCCGACGATCTGGGCGAGCCGGAACAGACGACGCTCAGCCCCGCCCTCGCCAAGCTCCTCGCCGACAGCGGCGGCAAGGCCCTTCTCGTCTATCAGGGCGGCAAGCTGAAGATCGAATACTACGCGCCGGGCTTTTCGCGCGACACGCGGTTCAACTCCTATTCGCTGGTGAAGAGCCTGGTCGGCGTGCTGACCTTGAGTGCCGTCGCCCGCGGCGAGCTGCCGGCGCTCGACACGCCGGCGCCGAAACTTGGCCTCGCCCCGCGCGAGCTTCTCGACATGAAAAGTGGCATCGTCTTCGAGACCGATGAAATGAAGCACGCTTCCGGCCAGCCGGAGAAGGACCTGGAGGCGACGATCTCCAATCCCTTCGGTCCCATGGCCAGGCTGCATGTGAGCGGCCTCAAGGACTTCGAGCCGGCGCTCCATATCGATCCCACGAAACGCGGTCTGTTCAGCTACCAGAACGTGAATACAGCGCTGCTGGGCGCACTCCTCGGCGCTGCCGATCAGCGGCTGTCACGCGAGATCTGGCAACCGGCCGGCGCCCAGGGCGCCCAGTGGCGACGCTACGGCCCCGAACTCGATATCTCAGCCTATTGTTGCCTATACGCCAGAGCGCGCGACTGGGTGCACGCCACCCGCTACATCATGAACAACGGCACGCCGGGCCAGCCCCTGCTGAAGGCCGAGCTCCATCAGGCTTTTCTGGGCCGGGACCTCACCGATGATCAGGTGCGCCAGGGCCTTTACCGGCTCCATGCCTGGCACAATATCCTCGACCGGCCAGGCGAGGCGCTTCAGGGCCAATTCACCTTTTTCATGGGCAATGGCGGCCAGGCCGTCTATCTGATGCCGGAAAAGGATCTGATCGTCGTGCGCTTCGGCGCCGAGCCGCAATTGCTCCATTCGACGCTTTATGAAGCGTGGAAGCAGATCGGCGGCCGTTGATCCGCCCGCCTATTTGCGCAGCTCCCGCTCGACCGACCGGGCGAAAATGAAGGCGGCGACGCCGAGACCGCCCACAATAGCGAGAAAAGTGTAATCCTGACGCGTGCCGCCGACGGCGGCGGCGGCGAACCATTTCTGCCAGACCACGAGGGCGAAGATGGCGGCGAGGGCCAGCGTGGAGAACCGCGCCCCCCAGAGCATGGCGACCAGGACGAACCTGCCCAGTGGCGACATATCACTCATGACTTTTCCCTTCGCGGCCTGCCGTGCTAACCGGAAGGTTCTACCCCCTTCCACATGAATTGAGCCATGGCGAAATCCAAGACCGACCTCAAGAGCCTCAAACCGGCGACCCGCCTCGTTTCCACCGCGCGCGACTATTCCGAACATGGCATCGTCTCGCCGGCCGTCTATCACGCCTCGACCATACTCTATCCGACCTATCAGGCGCTGAAGGAACAGAAGCAGACCTATCAATATGGCCGGCGCGGCACGCCAACCTCGCGCTCGGTCGAAACCGCTATCGCGACGCTCGAGAATGGCTTCGCCAGCAAAGTCACGCCTTCCGGCCTTTCCGCCATCACCACCACGCTGCTGTCCTTTCTCAAGCCGGGCGATCATGTCCTCATCCCCGACAGCATCTATGCGCCGGGACGCGCTTTCTGCGACAAGTTGCTGAAGAACTGGGGCGTCGCCGTCGAATACTACGATCCGCTGCTGGGTGGCGCAGTCTCGGCCTTCATGCGGGCGACGACACGCATCGTCTATTGTGAAAGCCCCGGATCGCAAACGATGGAAGTGCAGGACATTCCGGCGATCGCCGAAGTGGCGCACAAAGCCGGCGCCCTCGTCGTCGTCGACAACACCTGGTCGGGCGGCCACTACTTCAATGTCTTCGCCCACGGCGGCGACATCTCGATCCACGCGGCGACGAAATATATCGTCGGCCATTCCGACGTCATGATGGGCGCCGTCACCTGCAACGAGGAAACCTGGCCGCGCTTCAAGGAAGGTTATGAGACGCTGGGCCAGTTCGCCGGTCCCGACGACATGTATCTGACGCTCCGGGGCCTGCGCACCATCGATATCCGTCTCGAGCGCCATATGAAAAGCGCCCTCAACATCGCCGACTGGCTCAAGGGCCGTCCCGAGGTGGATGAAGTGCTCTATCCGGCGCTGCCCGGGGCGCCCGGCCATGAAATCTGGAAGCGCGACTTCACCGGCGCCAGCGGCCTGTTCTCGGTGGTGCTCAAGCCGCAGAGCGACGCGGCGCTCGCTGCCTTTCTCGACGGCCTCGAGCTGTTCGGCATGGGCTATTCCTGGGGCGGGTTCGAAAGCCTGTGCGTGCCGTTCAAGCCCAATCGCACGGCGCGGCCGTGGACGCGCCAGGGTACCTGTCTGCGCTTCCATATCGGGCTCGAGGATCCGGACGACCTCAAGGCCGATCTCACGGCTGGTTTCGAGCGCCTCAAGGCGGCGTCTTGAATTCGGGCCCGGCGGGGCCATTTCTCCGGAAGCCGAAAGGAAGTTCGCCCATGCGCCTCTATGCCAAGCTTGTCGCCCTTGCCGTTGCGGGATGTGCCGTCATCGCCCCGCTCGCCGCGCAGGAAGCGGACGATCCCGAGCTCATCTTCAAGAAGACGACGGTGTGGCGCATGCTGTCGCCCGACGCCAAGCTCGCGACCTACGCGCTTGACGACCCGCTGGTCGAGGGTATCGCCTGCCATTTCACAGTGCCGGAGATCGGCGGCTGGACCGGTTGGGCCGGCTTCGCCGAGGAACGCTCGGAAGCTTCGCTTTCCTGCAAGCAGATCGGTCCCATCACCTTCAAGGGCAAATTCGCCCAAGGCGATGACGTCTACCGGATGCGCCGCTCGATGTTCTTCAAGAAATTCCACATCTCGCGCGGCTGCGACGCCAAGCGCAATGTGCTCGTCTATCTGAGCTACACCGACAAGCTCATCGAAGGCAGCCCGCAGAACTCGACCACCACCGTGGCGGTCATGCCCTGGGGCTCGCTGCCGGCGCCCAAATGCGGAGACTTCCTGGAGTGAGCGAGGCGGATATCGCTCATTCCCTTTTGTGTCAGTGAGCCTTCAGCTCGATCGCACCGATACCAATGGCGACATTGAGCCCCTCCTCGCCCGAGACGCTCAAGGGCTGAAGGGCGACGGACTTCTCGAAGCCGCCCACCAGCACATTGGCGCCTAGGCCGACGCCGATCGCCGCATCGGCGGTGGCGCCCACATAGGTGCCGGCCAGCGCATTCGGCTTGAGCTTGCCCGGCGCGAACACCACCCAGGTGATATAGCTCTTCTCGGTTACCCCGATATCGATACCGACCTTGGTGACGGTCCCATGATAGGCCGATTCAGGCCCGCCCTCGGCCGGCGCGAAATTGCATTTCATGTCCTTGGACGATCCGAAGATCAGACCGACACCGCCATCGACCGTGCATTTGAGCACGCCGACATTCACGCCGCTCTTGGCGAGCGCCGGGCCCGTCGCCGCGTGGATGAAACCGGCCGCAAGCGCGATGGCTAGAATTCCTTTGACCTTCATCGATTGGACCCCTGATTGAGTTAACGCTGAGCTCCCGTATCTCTTAGCATCCAAAGCAAGAGTGTTGGAAGTACGAACCGGGTCAGCATCATGCTCCGAAAGTTTAATCAATTTTGCGAGTGTCATGTCGAACTTGCATCCTGCCCGAATTTCAGCCCTCATAGCTAACGTCCTGCAGCACGCTCGGTAGTTCACATGATCAATCTATGTCGTATCGCATTTGTCGCCCTTATGATGATTGCGGGCATGGAGCCTGTAGCGGCGAAGCCGGTATCGCCGCTCGACGTCTTCTATACGGTGCGCGCCGAAGATCTCGCCGGCGCGCCGGGCACGCTCATCCGCCTGGCGCCGATCGACATTCTATCGGTCTATCGCGCCAAGGCCTATCGCATCCTTTATGTCTCGCGCAATCTCAAGGGCGAGAAGATCGGCGTCTCCGGCATGATGGTGGTGTCGACCCTGCCGAGCCGCGGCGCGACACGGCCCGTCGTGGCCTGGGCGCATGCGACGACCGGCATCGCCCATAAATGCGCGCCGTCGCGGCGCTCCGATCCGCTTGCCATTCCCGGCATCAAGGACATGATCGCCGGAGGTTATACGGTGGTCGCCACCGATTATCCTGGTCTCGGAACGCCGGGGCCGGTGCCCTATCTGATCGGGCTCGGCGAGGCGCAATCGGTCCTCGATTCGGTCAAGGCGGTCCGTACCTTGCCCGAGGCGCAAGCGGGCGACGCATTCGTCCTCTGGGGACACTCGCAAGGCGGCCATGCCGTCCTCTTCGCGGCCAGCCTCGCCAAGACCTATGCCGCGGAACTCAAGCTGCTCGGCGTCGCCGCGGCCGCGCCCGCGACCAATCTCGCCGCCCTGCTGCACGCCGATGTCAACACGATCCCGGGCCGCATCCTGGCGGCAATGACGCTGTTGTCCTGGTCACGCAATTTCGGCTTCCCGCTCGACGGCCTTCTCACCCAAGACACGATCGAGGTGATGGAGCATATCGACAAGTCCTGCCTCGACAGCCTGTCTGGAAAACTCGATGCGCTGTCGGCGGAACAGGATCTCGGCGCCAAATACCTGAACTATGATCCAGGCTCGCGTCAGCCCTGGCGCGGCCTCCTCGCCGACAACAATCCGTTTTATGGGCTGATCACCGTTCCAACCTTCATCGCGCAAGGCGCGGACGATACGCTGGTGCGGCCGGAGATCACGACGGGTTTCGTCGACGCCTTGTGCCGAAGCGATAAATCCGTGCGTTATGTGACGATGCCCAGGGTCGATCACGGCGCCATCGCCGGCAAAAGCGCGGCGCAAGCGGTAGCCTGGATGGAGGAGCGGTTCAGAGGCGTTCGCGCCGTCAACGGCTGCCCGAGATAAGGCCTCGCCGCGGCGCTGATTAACCAGCTAAACCATTGAAAAGATTTGGCGACCCCGGAGGGATTCGAACCCCCGACCCACAGCTTAGAAGGCTGTTGCTCTATCCAACTGAGCTACGGGGTCATGCCGCGAAAGGCTTTTCTGAAGCTACGAGCCTTATCGGCTCTATAATGGACGCCTTGCCTTCCGGCAACGGCCCGCGTGGCGGAACTTTGCCGAGATGCAGTTCGTTTGCGTGCCGGGGGAGGAGGACATGGTGTATCGGCTGATCCTTGCCTCAATCATGGTGCTTGGCTTCTCGCTGCCGACGGGAGCGGATGTGTCCGAGAACGAATGCGCGCGGCGGTTCAACGCATGCGCCAATGCCTGCGCCGCCCTCGAAAGCGACGCCAATGACGGCTGCCTGGGCCGTTGCCTGGTGGATAATGGCTGCGAGATCGATGACGATAAATCGGCCGGGAACGGAACTCCCCGAGGCACGCTTCCGGGTGATACCTTGCCGCGGAGCTCTCTGCCGGGTGATCGCCTGCCTACGAGCCAGCTGCCCGACAGCAGGATGTGAGGCGTAAAAGTCATTAACTGTCCGCGACTTAACGTTAATGCGAGTGGCCTCGGCCTTGCTTCGCTGAACCTGCGGAGCATTGCATCATGTTTCATAACAAGACACTTGCCGACAGCCTCAGCGAGAAGCGGAACTCGTTCAACCTGATCCGCCTCGCCGCGGCGCTGAGCGTCCTCATTTCGCACGCCTATATCCTCGTGGGGCAAAGCGAGATGCAGCCGCTGCGCGACTGGACCTCCTATACGATCGGCCAGCATGCCGTGAATATCTTCTTCGTCCTGTCGGGCCTGATGCTGACCCAGAGCCTCATCCGCGATCCCAATCTCTGGAACTTCGTAACAGCCCGCATCCTGCGCATCTTCCCGGCTCTCTTC
Organism: Rhizobiales bacterium Y(2018); assembly: GCA_005502925.1. Classification (GTDB taxonomy): domain Bacteria; phylum Pseudomonadota; class Alphaproteobacteria; order Rhizobiales; family Aestuariivirgaceae; genus Taklimakanibacter. Next base: position 423,611 of record SCPD01000001.1, read on the forward strand.
GGCTTCGGCCTGTTCTTCTCGTTCCTGCTTGGCCCGCTGCTCACCACCGCCGATCTCGGCGAGTATTTCGCTGATGCCCACACCTATTCCTACCCGATCGACCTGCTCTTCCGCTTCCATGAAGCCCAGCCGCCGCACGGAATGTTTACCGACCTCCCGGTGCCAGGGGTCGTCAACGACTCGCTCTGGACCATCCGCTATGAGCTGCTGGCCTATGCCGCGCTCGTCGTCATGTTCGTTCTGGGGGTCGCCAAGACGAGGCTCGGCTCATGGCTCTGCTTGGCCGGCATGATGGCCGCCCTCGCGGCGATCAATGCCGGCTGGATCGGGGGACTCGATACGCCCCTGGAGCAGCTCTGCCGCTATGCGGTCTGCTTCCTCATCGGCGTCAATCTGTTCCACTGGAAGGATCGCATCACCACCCAATGGTGGCCGCTGCTGGCGACATTCGCCCTCGCCTATCTCGTCTCCGGCACGCCGCTGGCGCCCCTGGGCGCGATCCTGTTCGCCGCGCATCTGACGATCTCTATCGGCACTCGCAGCTTCGGCATGCTCACCCGCTGGACAAGCAAGAACGATATTTCCTACGGCACCTACATCTATGGCTGGCCGACCCAGCAGGTGCTCCTCACCTTCTTCCCCACTTTGACTCCAATCATCTTCGCCATAGCCTCAATGGCGATCACGCCGATCTTCGGCGCCTTGTCCTGGATCCTGGTGGAGAAGCCCGCGCTGGGGCTCAAAAAGAGACTGCGCCGGCCGATATCCGCGGCCGGTATCGGCGCCGAGGCCTATCGCTGAGCCTGATCAGCGCGGGATGCGAAAAAGTGGATGCCGGTTTTTCGCTAGAATCCCGCGCTAATTCACAAACATCGATCACGTTTATGAGTTTGGATTGATTCAATCCAAACTCATAAACGTGATCTAGTGGGTCCAGTTTTCGTTACGGCCCCATTTGAAGTTGTCGGCATAGGACTTACGGTGCGTCCGCGCCGGCGCTTCGGGCTCCAGCCAATAGGCGATGCCATTGCGCTCGGCATAAGCCACAGCCTGCTCCTTGCTCTCGAAAGTGAGGCGCAGCTGCTGCTTCATGTCGCCGGACGAGGTCCAGCCCATCAACGGATCCGCCGTCAGGCGGGTCTCCGGCTCATATTCGAGCAGCCAGATGTCGGCCTTGCCTTTGCCGGACTGCATGGCGTTGCGGGCGGGCTTGTAGATTTTCGCGGTCATGCCGTTACCTTCATCGCTTCGACGCATAGTGGTCGGGGTGGCCAGATTCGAACTGACGACCCCCTGCGCCCAAGGCAGGTGCGCTACCAGACTGCGCTACACCCCGACATCGCCTATGCTCCGCAGGGGCTTAGCGAAATAGGCTCAAAGGGGCAAGTGATCATCCACCGGCCCCAAAAACAGGGCTCACCAGCCGGTCGCCGGGCTCAAGCCCAAGCCGGCGGGCCGAGCCTGCCTTGACCTCGAGGACGGCGTAAACCGGCATTCCTGGGGTGATAATCTCCTCCGAATAGGGAACCGTATTGCGGGCGATATAGAGGACTGCCCCCTTGTCGTCGGTGAAGATCATATCGAGCGACAGCGGCGTGTTCTTCATCCACATCGAGACGCTGCGGGTCTCCTTGAAGTCGAACAGCATGCCGCGATTGTCGGCGAGCTCGGTGCGGAACATCAGCCCCTTGGCGCGGTGCTCGGGTGTCTCGGCGAGCTCAACTGTGAGATCGGCCTTGGTCGCCCCGTCTTTTCCCTGAATCGTCAAGGCGATCAGCGGCATGCCGGACGGTGTCTGAGCAAAAGCGGCGCCCACCGCCGCAATCACGAAGAGGAAAGCGATAACGACGGGACGCATGGGACCTATCCGCGCTGAAGCTAGTTAGTGTGGCGCGGTCCGTTGTCGAGAGTAAGGCGGACCTCGGCGGCCATCTGGCCCTTGGGGCCGGCACCGAAGCGCACATAGATCCATTGGTCGGGATGAAGCTCGGCGATCGCCGTCTTACGCAGGGTCTCCATGTGAATGAAGATATCCGGCGAGCCGTCGCCTTCGCTGACAAAGCCGAAGCCGCGCGCACGGTTGAACCACTTGACGCGCGCCCTGACCCAGCCGCTCGATGCCGACACATTCACATGGGTGCGGCTCGGTCGCTCAACCGGATGAATAGCCGTCGAGATATCCACGCCCAGCACGCGCAATGCCTGATAGCCCTTCTGGCGCTCGACCGCCTCACAGAAGACACGTGTGCCTTCGAGCGGCGCGTCGAAACCGTCGCGCTTCAGACAGCTCAGATGCAGCAGCACATCCGGCATGCCGTTGTCGGGGATGATGAAGCCATAACCCCGACCGACATCGAACCACTTCACGAAGCCGCTGATCTGGAAAATTCTTACATTGATATCAGGGGCCTGATGCTCAAGCTCCCTGTCTGCCTCGAAGGGCTCGCTAACCGCCATGACCGCATACCCGAACTAATGGCAGCCCTCAGTCATACCCCGCTGCCATGACTTAGATTGAGCGACTCTTTTGCAATTGTACAGAGAGCGGGCACGCAAGAGATGTGGAAAACACGAGATTGCGCTTGCGCGATCATTCCTTCGCATCCGCGCGCGCAGTTCTGCGATGCGAAAAAGCCCTGAAAACAAAGACTGAATCGTATCATGCGGTGAATAACGCGGCAGTTGCGCCACCGATAACGATCGCTGCTCGACGCATCTCGAAGCACTCACAATGATCGCACCCACACGAGGCGCGCACAGGTGAATCGCGCAGATTCAGGCAAAAGTGATTCGTTCAGTGCCGCCAGAGACGCTCGGCGGCGGCACTCAGAACAGCACCAAGCTCGCCCGAGATCACCAGATCGGCGAGCGCGTCGATGCCGGTCGGCTCGCGGTTGATGATGACCAGCTTGGCGCGGTTGCTCTTCGCCATCACCGGAAAACTCGCGGCGGGAAAGACTTGCAGCGAGGAGCCCATGGCGAGAAACAGATCGGCATCGAAGGTCGCGGCGCGGGCTCGCGCCATCTCGTCCTCGGGCATGGGCTGACCGAAGGAAATGGTCGCCGTCTTCACGATGCCGGCGCAAGCGGAGCAATAAGGTGGGCGGCTTTCGGCCAGGATGCGGGCGCGCGCCCATTCAAGTTCATAACGCTCGCCACAGCTCAGGCACTTGGCATACGAGCCATTGCCGTGAAGCTCGATGATCGCGGCTTCGGGCACGCCCGAGACACGATGCAGATCGTCGATGTTCTGCGTGATGACATGGCTCACCTTGCCGGCGCGATAAAGCCTGGCGATGAACTTGTGACTGGGACCCGGCGCGGCCTTGGCCACGGCTTCGTAGATCTTGAAATAGCGCCGCCAGGCTTCGAGCCGCATTTCCTCCGAGGCCAGATAATCGTTGAACTCGATCGGCTTGTATCTGGTCCAGAAGCCACCGGGGGAACGAAAATCAGGAATGCCGCATTCCGTCGAGATGCCAGCGCCAGTGAAGACGACGGCGCGGCGCGACGACTGGATCATTTCGGCAAGCTCGTCTATGTCATCTTCCATCATCGGCTCCCAGGCAAAGAGGTTCAGGCAATGAAGTATCTCCACACCATGATCCGGGTCTCCAATCTGGACCAATCGCTCGACTTCTTCATCAATAAACTCGGCTTCGTCGAGCAGCGCCGCTACGAGAATGAAAAAGGCCGCTTCACCTTGATCTTCGTTGCCGCGCCGGAAAGCCCCGATGCTCCGGTCGAGCTCACTTACAATTGGGATCCGGAAGTTTACACGGGCGGACGCAATTTCGGCCATCTCGCCATCGAGGTCGATGATGTCTATGCCTATTGCGACAGACTTCAGAAGCAGGGCATCACCATCAACCGTCCGCCGCGCGACGGCCGCATGGCCTTCATCAAGACGCCTGACGGCATCTCGATCGAGATCCTGAACAAAGGGGGCGCCCTGCCCTTCGCCGAGCCCTGGTCCTCGATGCCGAATACCGGCACCTGGTAAGACTGAAAGAGATCAGGGCATCAAGAGGCCGCCATTCACCTCGATGACCTGACCGGTCACGTAGCCGGAGGCCTCGTCGCTCGCGAGATAGACGAAGGTGCCGGCGCAGTCTTCCGCCGTGCCAAGACGGCCGAGCGGCACCAGCTTGCGGGTGGCTTCGAGCTTGTCGGGCGTCGAATGGCGATCGTGAAAGGCCGTGTGGATTGTCCCCGGCGACACGGCGTTCACCCGGATATTGCTGGGCGCCAGTTCCTTGGCCATGGATTTGGTGATCGCCGACACGAAGCCTTTGGTGCCGGCATAGACGCCGGAACCGGCGGCACCACCCGAGCGCGCCGCGATCGATGAGACATTGATGATGTTGCCGGAGCGCTGCGCCTCGAACAGCGGGATGGCGGCGCGGCAGCAATCGACCAATTGGCGCACATTCAGTTCCAGAACCTGATCATACAGCGCATCGTCGAATTCGGCGATGAGGCGGCGTTCGACCATGCCGCCGGCATTGTTGATCAGAACGTCGATGCCGCCGAGACGCTTTTGCGCCTCCTCGATGAGCCGCCATGGCGCCTTGCGTTCGAGGAGATCGAGCTTGAAGGTCTCGATCCCCTGCTTGGCGAAAGCGGCCACCTCCTTCTCGCCCGAAAGATACTGCGCGAAGAGCCTGGCGCCCATTTGGGCCAAAGCGAGCGTCGCCGCCCCGCCGATGCCGGTCACGCCGCCGGTGATGATTATGCGCTTGTTCTTGAGATCGCTGAACACCGGGGACGCCCTCGCTTGTCTGGAAGTGATCGAGGGCTCGCTCATATGCGGGCCTGCCGGGCTTGTAAATCCGGCCCGCCCCTTCAACTACAGGTTGATTTCGGGGGCTATTGATCCCATGCGGCGCCGGCGCCCGTCCCTTCTTGCCTACGTCATCAAGACGTGCAGGATCATGCCGCAGGAAACGCCGATGATGGCGCCGATCAGGATTCCGATCGGTGGTGTCAAGATGAAGCAGCCCGCAAGGCCGCCAAAGGCCGCTCCGAGCGTCAAGCCCAGAACAAATCGATTATGCACCCCAATCCTCCCGGAACGGCACGCCGATACACGCCGCTTGATCGCAATCGCTGGTCCGATTTTAGATTCTATTTTGTGTGTTTTTTGGCGAGCCCTCATGGGGCTGAGCGGGCTGGCTTCTAGTCCATTTCCCGGCTCGACGCAAAGCCTTTCTTTGACCACTGGTCAAAGAAAAGGAAAATAGGCCAGCTTACGGTTTTCCATCCATTGCTTCAGGATTGAAACAAGACTTTTCTTCGTGTGTCTTGGAGAAGAGTCCTGTACTTTTTTGAGCGTACATTTTTGGCAGTATTCGGTCAGCTGCCGGTTCCTGGCGCCATTGTGAGTTTCGCGCCTTTGAGTCGTTTCGGCAGCAGCGGCGAGGATACTTCCATGCCGAAATGACGCCTGCGGCCGAAGGCCAGGCGCACCAGCACATTGGTGTAGAGGCCGGGACCACTCGAATAGATGCGCCACCCGCCATCGACGGCGATCTCGCCCGCCTTGACCCGCTCCCATTCCGCGCTCGCCGCATAGCGATCCGGGAAGCCCGCGTCACTGCTGCTGAAATACGTGTTGCGCTGGCGCAGCGATGCGGTGCCGAGATGCTCGGTCACCGCGACGGGATTGACCTTGAGAAGCGCATCCCACAACGCATCCGCCTCGCCCAGCACGGCCATCGCCTCGCCATAACGCAGATGCGCGTGTGTATACATGAGGCCGACCTCACGGCCGAAATTCGCCGCCGACTCGGCGCGGCGGAAAATGCGTTCCGGCCCACCGCGATAGATCACCGGCCGGTCCATGAGCCGCGCGCCATCGGGGAACAACAGATGCTCGCGGATGATCTCCAGGTGATGCGCGGTCTGCTCGGGCGTGAAGAGCCCGGCGATGATCGCGCGTTTCATCGGCAGCAGCGAATAAGTGAGGCCGGTCCGCTTGTCACTCGGATGGATCAGGATTTCCGGCTTGTCGTGGCCCGGCTCAAAGATGGCATAACCGGCGGCGGTTCCGTCGACGATAAGATGGCGATTGAAGTCGGCGCGGATCTCCTCCGACAGAGCCTGCAGCTTCTCCGCTTCATCGCCGCGTCCGACCCGGCGCAGCACCTCGGCATAACGCCTGAGCTGCTGGAACAGCAGCGCCACCGTCCAGCCGCTCACCATCCAGTCGCGCAGCTTCGGATCGGCAGGCTGGAGGGAATCGTTCCAGTCGCCCTCGCCGTACCGGATGAGGCTGGTTCCCGGAATAAAGCGCTCACGCACCGTGGCGATGAGCTTGGTGATGTGACGGGCGACCGGATCCTTGCGTGCGGTGCGCGCGAAAGTGTCCTCATCGCGCCAGGCGACCGGCTCGTCGAGAAAAGCCAGATCATTGGTCCATTCGAGATAATCGCAAAGCGCCTTCAAGGGCCAGACGATGACATCGCCATGGGCATGTTTGTCCTGAATGTTCGAATAGGGCTCAAGCATGAACCATTGCGGCCAGTCGCCCCGCTTCTCATATTGCTGGGCAAAAACCAGTCTCAGAATTTCCTTCACGGGCTGGTCGTGGTCTAGCGACAGCAGGAATTCGACCGGCCCCTGGCAGACATCACGCGTGCCCCAGGCCGCACCCGTATATTGCTCGAGCCCATGCGGCACGGTCAGATGGATCATCGCATTGTGGGCGATCCACGGGAAAGTGGTGTCGAGGCTTACGGCATCGGGATCGTCGCTTTCGATGCGCAGCCGGCGCGTGACATGCTGCCAATAACACCGAGCCGGGACGAGCAAACTTTCCTCGTCGGGGCCGGCAGCGAATTTCTCCGCCAGGTCTTTGGCCGCTGCGGCATCGGTCAATGAGCCGGTGACGGCGAAACGCAGCTCATTCGTGGCACGCGTCCTGAGCGCGACATGGGCGCCGCCGCGTGCTTTTCCATCGGTATAGAGCAAGTCATCACCGCCCACGGCCTCGACCGCACCGGGCGTGCTCGTCACCAGGTGATAGACGCTCTCAGGATAACGCTGACCCCACAGGAATTGCGGGTCGGGCCTGAAGCTGAAGCGCTTGTTCACACTGTCGATCTCGACGCGGCCGGCATGGGCGAGTTCGCGTTCGCCCAATACAAGATGGCCGAAGACCAGGAAGCGGCAGGCCTTGCCTTCGACGCTGACGCGCCATTGCATCGCCGGATCATCGCCCGCGGCGACCGCGTGAACCGTGATGGTGCGGGAACCCAGCCGGTAGATCCAGCGGCAGTCGCTCAGACCGATCTCGAAAACCGAGGGCACCGCAAGCAGCCGCCATCCCTCGTCCAGATCGACGAGGATGCGCAGGCCACTGGCGCGCGTGATGTTGTAGGGATCGCGCGAGATCGAGAAGAGCTTGTGGAAGGACGTATTGCCGATGGTGAGCTGGGCGCCGAAAATGCCGTGCATCCAGCCGGTGGCGCAGAGCGTCGTCTCGTCGAGCAGCATGCCCTGCCCGCTGCGCAGGAGCGTACCGTGCCGACGCGGAATGAGATGCTCCTTGGCGGCGAGGACGACATGGCGGTTATGGATGCCGTCCGGCACGAAGAAGGACAGGAACTCGCCACCCTGATGTTCCTCATGCAGGCGCTGGTCGTAGCGCGCCTGGATCTCCGCGACGCTCATCCGATCGGCGATGACGGGTGCTGCATCCTGCACGATGCCGCGCACGGGTTCTGCGACGGCGACAAGCATCGGCTTGAAGCTCGCCTGGGCATGGCGCACGTGATCGAGCTTCGCCAGATCGGTCTTGCCGGACGCCTCGGCATGATCCGGCTCATAGAGCCCGAAGAACGTCCATTTGGCGGAACCGCCCGCTCCGATCGTCTCTCCATGCGACTGGAGCGCGACGCAAGCGACCTCATGCTGCAGCCTGCGGCTTGGCAGACCTTGCGGGAAATCGAGACTGCCGCGGTCGCGATAGAGGGGACCGAATATCTGGAGCGCATCAGTGGCGTAACCCTCGGCGCCATCGAGGCAGCCTTGCAGAATCCAGGGAAAACGCCCGTTCTGCTGGGCGAGATTCTGCCGGCTCATCACCACCGGCCCGAGATCGGGCGCCGGCTCGACATGGTGATCAATATATTGTGAGACATAGGCTTCGTTGTTGGAAATGAAGCCGCGATCGCCCAGCCCCAGATCCTGGATCAGGAAGGCGTCGCAGATGAGTTTGCCCTTACCGCTGTTCGCGACCTCGATCTGCCACAGCCAGATATTGCTCTTGGGCGCGAGCCAGAGCGTCGCTCGATGGCTTATACCCGCCGTCTCGCCTTCCCAGACAAAACGGTCATCGGCAGTGCCGACCCGGCATCTGGCCCCGGGGCCGACGATCTCGATGGTCTGGCCGGTCTGGCCGCCGATCCGCAGCAGGAGACGTCCGATGCCGCCGGCAATGGGCGAGCCCGGCACCTGGTTCAGCATGATGCGGCCGCGCTCGCTCACATGCTCGATGGCGAAGAGACAGCCATTGGGAAGCACGCTGACGGTGAGGCCGGTCTTATTGGAGATCTGCCGCAAGCGCAGATCACCGTCGCGCGGGAGGGTGAAAGTGCGAACGGCGTCCTGTGTCATGCGAAGTCTCCCAAATCACAACCAACTCCCGCAAGAAGGAACGCGGAGCGGCGTGTTTTGTCAATCGCGGCGCAAGTGCGGGAAGCTGACCCGACGGCGGCGCATGGCGCGCCGGTGGGATACTGGGCCAGCCGATCGCCCCGAATAGACGTGGAGGATTGTGTTCCCTGCCTGTTGGATTGTTTTTCCCTGCCCTGATGACAGGCGTCTGTCACGTGGATCTCCGGGATTGCGGTGAAATTTGCCGAGGACCGGAGCGCGGAACGCCGCTTTTTGTGATTTTACCCTGTATCTACCTTGTATCCGTTCGAACCGGCACGACACCGGACTCGCGGAATCCCGCCTGGTTTAGAACAATTGCAGCTGGCTATTTTCCTTCGCCGCGTTTTGTTTTGGTTTTGCACCAAAGGGCGGCGAGACGTCCATGAGCTCGGCTGGATACGGCTTGAGCAGGGCCTTCAGCTGGTCGTCCGTTGCCTCCTCTTCGCCCAGCCATTGCGCCCAATCGGCGCGGCCGATGATCACCGGCATGCGGTCGTGAACCCGGCCCACCAGTTCATTCGGCGCGGTCGTGATGATCGTGTAGCTCCTCAGCACACCGCCGATCGGATTCTTCCATTCGTCCCAGAGGCCGGCGAGCATCATGAGCTTCGCCTCGCGCAGGAAGAAGAAGTGTTTCCTCTCATAGAAGCCTTCGGCCGGAATCAGGCACCGCTGCCCCTTCCGCCAGGCGCCGCGATAGGTCGCCGTCTCGCTGATCCGCTCGCTTCGCGCATTGTAGGTAGAATACTCAAGAAGATCGGATTCAGACCAAGCCGGGATCAGGCCCCAACGCATCTCCTCGGCGATCCTCTCGCCATTTTCGAAGATGATGACCGGCGCAAATTTTCCCGGTGTCCTGTCACCACTCAAAGCCTCGTGCCAAAAGCGGCCGCGAAGCTGCTTGAGCTTGATCTCGCTCACTTCCTCGACATTCGGGTCCCTGACGCGTCCGCACATGCCCTACTCACAAACTTACCAAACGCTAGTTCTCGATATGTTCTAGTCGTGGTTCATGGGCCACGTCAAATGACAAATAGGCCCGGAGATGAGCCAGGCCGGCATGGAACTGTGAAGATGGGGAAAGAGTGGCGCGCCCTACGGGAATCGAACCCGTCTTTACAACGTGAAAGGCTGTCGTCCTAACCGATAGACGAAGGGCGCGCGGAATGGCGGCTCTATAAGGGGCTTCGCGCGGAAGCGCAAGACGTGAAATTAATCATTGAAATCAATGAAATCAGGCCGCGATCCGGGCCACGTCCTCGACATGGAGCGAGGGCACGCGCTCACGGCCCCAGTCGTCGACCACCAGCCGGCCGGCGACATGGAGCGGGTGCTGGCGCTCGGTCAGGAGCAATTCGCCCATATCGGTGCCGAGCGCCCGGAAAGCGATGGCCTTGATACGGGTTCCATCGGATGCGGCGAGCGTCAGGCGGACATGGTCACTGCCGGCGCTGTCGGCATAGACCACGCGATGCGCCGGCAGCACGAAGACCGGCGCCGGATTGCCGGCCCCATAGGGTCCTGCCTGCTCGACCAGCTCGATGAGATCCAGCGTGGCGCCCGACGCGGTCAAGGCGCCATCGACATCGAGATAGCGCTGGTCCGCGAGCTGCAGGGCGTAAGCGAGATGGGTTTCGAGAAAGGCACGGAAATCGCCGAGCCTGGACCTCTCGATAGTGAGGCCCGCCGCCATGGCATGGCCGCCGCCCTTGATGAGGATGCCGGCATCGAGCGCGGCGCGCACGGCTTTGCCCAGATCGACGCCCGCGATCGAGCGGCCGGAGCCGCTGGCCTTCAGGCCTTCCTTCTCGAAGCCGAGCACAATGCTCGGCCGGTTGAAGCGTTCCTTCAGCCGCGCCGCGGCGAGCCCCAGGACGCCCGGATGCCAGCCCTCGCCCGCGACGACGATGGCCGGGCTCGTCCGCTCGGCGCCCAACGAGGCGTCGGCCTCGCGCAGCGCCTGGTCGAGCACGCTGAGCTCGATCGTCTGGCGCTCGCGGTTTAGCCGTTCGAGGTCGCCTGCGATGATGGCGCAGCGCCCGCGGTCCTGGCTCGTCAGCAGTTCGAAAGCGAGATTGGCATGGCCGATGCGGCCCGCCGCATTGAGGCGCGGCCCCAGAAGGAAGGCCAAGGCATAGGCGTCGGGGCGACGCTTGAGCCGGGCGACATCGGACAGAGCGGCGAGACCCGGATTCTCGCGGCGCGCCATGATGCGCAGGCCTTGCGTGACATAAGCGCGGTTGAGGCCGGTGAGCGGCACGACATCGCAGACCGTCGCCAGCGCCACTAGTTCCAGCCATTGCAGCATGTTGGGCTCAGGGCGCGCCGGTCCGTACCAGCCGCGCTGGCGTAAGGTTCGGTTGACGACGCTCACCAGGATCATGGCGACGCCACAGGCGCAGAGATAGCCGAAGCCCGATATGTCGTCCTGGCGGTTCGGGTTGATGACCGCCGTCGCATCGGGCAGCGTGGCGCCGGCCTGATGGTGATCGACAATGACCACATCCATGCCGAGCGCCTTGGCCTTGGCCAAGGGATCATGCGAGAGCACACCGCAATCGAGGGTCAGCAGCAGTTGCGTGCCCTGCTCCTTGAGCGACTTGACCGCCGCCTCGCTCGGCCCATAGCCTTCGGTGATGCGGTCGGGGATATGAACGATGTTGCCGGCGCCGACGCTCTCCAGGAAGCGCGTGACGAGTGCCGCAGAGGAGACGCCGTCGACGTCATAGTCGCTGATCGTGCCGATGCGCTCGCCCGTCATGATGGCGCGCGCCAGACGCTCGGCGCCCTTCTCCATGTCGACCAATGCCTGAGGCTGCGGCATCAGGCGGCGGATCGTCGGGTTCAAATAATTCTCGACATCGTCGAGGCCGACCGATCGCGCGGCGAGGACGCGGCCCAAGAGCTCCGGCAGGTCGTTCTTCTCGGAGATGGCTTGCGCATCGCGGCTCTGGAAGGCCCGCGGCCGCCACAGACGGCCGGTCACGGAGCGGCTGACGCCGAGAAAGGCAGTCGATGAATTGTTGGCCGTCCGGCTATCGAGCAAGAGAGACATGATCCTTCATTGGACACCGATTCGGCCGCGCCTTCGACAGCATCGACCAGACCGGAAAGAGGTTCCATACTCACCCCCGGGACAGCCCGCAAGCGCGGGAACCTTACCCTGCTCCAGCCATTGATATTCAAACGGAAACAGGAATTGGGAGCCGCGATGATCCGCAAGCTGAAGTCAGGTGAATACCGGCTCTATTCGCGCAAGAAGGATCCCAAGACCGGACGGCGGCGCAATCTCGGCACATTCAAGAGCCGCGCCGCCGCGGAAAAACACGAACGCGAGGTGCAATATTTCAAGCACCACTGATCCTGATTACGGGAACAGCGCGACCTGCTCGAGACCTTGGCTTTCTGGCAGACCGAACATCAGGTTGAAGTTCTGAATGGCCTGGCCGGCCGAGCCCTTCACCAGATTGTCCAGCGTCGAAATCAGGATGACGCGGCCGGGCACGCGATCGGCATAGACGCCGAGCATCACATTGTTCGAGCCGCGCACATACTGGGTCGAGGGCATGACGCCCTTCGGCGCCATGAAGACGAAGGGTTCGTCCTTGTAATGCTTCTCGAGCGCCGCAACGCAATCGGCGGCCGTGGCGCCGCCTTTCAGCTTCGCATAGCTGGTGCACAACTCGCCGCGGCTCATCGGAATGAGATGCGGGGTGAAGTTGACGATCACCTGGCTGCCCGCGGCGCGCGAAATCTCCTGCTCGATCTCCGGCGAATGGCGGTGGCTCGCCACGCCATAGGGCGAGAGCCCCTCGCCCGCCTCGCAGAACAGCACATTCTGCTTGAGTGAGCGTCCGGCGCCCGAGACACCCGACTTGGCGTCGATGATCAGATCCGATGCATCGATGAGCCCTGCCTTGACCAAGGGCAGCAGCATGATGAGCACGGCGGTCGGATAACAGCCCGGACAGGCGACGAGCCGCGCCTTCTTGATATCGTCGCGATAATGCTCGGTGAGGCCGTAGACCGCGTCCTTCTGCAGATCGAGCGCCTGATGCGCACCGCCATACCATTTCTCATAGACGGCAACGTCACGCAGCCGGAAGTCGGCCGACATGTCGATGACCTTGAGATGCTTCGGGAGTTCGCGGATGACCGCCTGGCTCGTCGCATGCGGCAGGCCACAGAAAACCGCCTCGACCTTCGACCAGTCGGCTTCCTCATTCTTGATGAGAGTGGGCAGCTTCAAATGCGCCAGATGCGGGAAGACCTCGGCCATCGCCTTGCCGGCATGCGAATTGGCCGTGAGAACCGCGATCTCCATGCCCGGATGACAGGCGGCAAGGCGCACCAGATCGGAACCGGTATAGCCCGAAGCACCGATAACACCGATCTTGATCTTGGCCATGAGTCTCGTCTCCTCGCGATAAATCGAAGCGCTCCTTTAAGCCACGCGCGCGCATTGTAAAGATTGTCGCGCGAACAGCTCCAAGAAAGATCTCATATCTTTCTTACAACTCTTTGAAATATCGATGCTAAATTCATGTCACAGAGCTCAGGCGCCCGCGTATGGTAGTGAGCCCGATCAGGGTCAGAAGCGTGAAGCCGGCGCCGGCAAGGAACGTGCCTTGCGGCCCCGTCCAATCCCACAGCGCACCGGCGAGGATGCTGGCGAAAAACAGCGCCACACCGGTGATCAGGTTGAACATACCGAAGGCGGTGCCGCGCAATTCGGGCGGCGCCGTCTCGGCGATCAGCGCCGCTAGCAAGCCTTGGGTGAAGCCCATATGCAGGCCCCACAGCACGACACCGACGGCGAGCCCGATCATGCCCTCGGCATAGGCCAGCACGATATCGGCGACGAGAAGCAGCAGGAGTCCGACGATGAGCAAGGTGATCTTGTCCATGCGGTCTGCGAGGAGGCCGACCGGATAGGCCGAGAGCGAATAGGCAAGGCTCATGATGACCAGGACGATCGGAATGAAGACGAGCTGCAGATCAAGTGACTGGGCGCGCAGCACCAGAAAGGCCTCGCTGAAGCGCGCCAGGGTGAAGACCGCGGCGATGGCGACCACCCACCAATAACTGGCGCCCAGGCGGCGCAATTCGTCACAATGCAGCGGCATGCGCACCTGGCGCAGATCCTTCGGCCGCTCCGGCTCCTTGACCGCGACGATGATGAAACCGGCGGACAGGAAGGCCGGGATGACCGCGATCCAGAACACCGCCTGGAAGTCATTGGCGGTCAGCCACATCACGGCGATGGCGAGAAGCGGACCAGCGAAGGCGCCCAACGTATCGAGAGATTGGCGCAGGCCGAAGGCGGCGCCGCGCAGATGCGGCGGCGCCAGATCGGCGACGAGCGCATCACGCGGGGCGCCGCGGATGCCCTTGCCGATGCGGTCGATGAAGCGCGCTGCGACGAGCCAGCCGACAGAAGGTGCTAAGGGAAAGATCGGCTTGGTCAGGGCCGCGAGACCGTACCCCAAGGCGGCCAGTGCCTTGCGCTTGCCGAGCCAGTCACTCAAGGCACCGGAGAATATCTTGGTGATCGAAGCCGTCGCCTCGGCGATGCCTTCGATCACACCGACGGTCAGCGCCGAGGTGCCGAGGACGGTTACCAGATAGATCGGCAGCAGCGCGTGGATCATCTCGGACGATACGTCCATCAGCATCGAGACGAAGCCCAGAACCCATATGCCGGCGGGTATGGCTTGCCGGCGCGCCGGGCGGGTGTCGGTCATATGAGAATCCATCGTCAAAGCGGCGGCGCCACCATAGCCGAGCCGCCCTCGCCCGCAAGATTGCTTCGGTCCGGGCGCGCGTGTAGGACAGGCCATGGGAGGAAGGCGCCATGCGCCTCGAACTGACGTGACGCAGCGGTTCCTGGCACGCCCTGTTGCATGGGCCGCGCTGCTGCTCATCCTGGCGGCGGCGGCGATTGCCTATTATGGCAACGCGCTCGCGACCAAGACCTATCTCGACCAGGCAGCCTCGCGCGGCCAGACGACCCTACGGCTCGCGGTTGCCGTGCTGCGCGGCCAGATGAGCCGCTACCAGTCGCTCCCCGCTTTGATCGCCGATCACTACGACATCCAGGCGCTCCTTACCGATCCCGACAATCCGGCACGGCGCGCCAAAGCCGACGCCTATCTGAAAGAGATCAACGGCCTCCTCGCCTCCTCCGACATCTATGTCATCAAGCCGGGCGGCGAGACCGTCGCCGCCAGCAACTATGACGGACCGGTGAGCTTCGTCGGCGAGAATTTCAGCTACCGACCCTATTACCAGGACGCGATCCAGGGACGGCATGGCCGCTTCTTTGCACTCGGCACGACATCCCTCAAGCGTGGCTATTATTTCTCCTCGCCGGTCACCATCCGGGACGAGATCAAAGGCGTCGTCGTCTTCAAGGTCGATATCGATGCCATCGAAGCCTCCTGGAAAGGCGACGACTACGAGATCCTCGTCTCCGATCCGGAAGGCATCATCTTCATGACCGACCAGCCGGACTGGCTCTATTCGAGCCTGAAGCCGCTGACGGCCGACCGGCTGGCGCGCACCGAGGCGTCGCGGCGCTATGCCAATGCCACCTTGCGCGAGTTGCCGATCGCGCAGACGAGCGCAAATGCCGGCCATCCGCTGATGACCATCGCCATGGGCGGCCTGGCGCGCGAATATCTGGTTCTCGCCGAGCCCATGCCGGAAGCCGGCTGGACGGTGAGCGTGCTGCTCGACACCGCACCAGTGCATGCCCAGGCGATGACCAGCGTCACCGCCGCCCTGCTCCTTCTGGGCCTCGCGGTTCTTGCCGCCGCCATCCTGCTGCAGCGGCGCGCGCGGCTGCGCGAGCGGCTCGAATTGCAGCGCAGCGCCCAGGCCGAGCTCGAAGAGCGCGTCGCCTTGCGCACCGCCGACCTGGCGCTCGTCAACCAGCAGCTCGGGACCGAGGTCGCCGAGCGGCGCGCCACCGAGCAGCAATTGCGCCAGACCCAGTCGGACTTGATCCAGGCCGGCAAGCTCGCAGCACTCGGCCAGATGTCGGCGGCGCTCTCGCATGAGCTCAACCAGCCACTGACCGCCGTGAAGACCTATGCCGACAATGCCGCGATTCTGATCGAGCGCAACCGGACGGAAGAAGCGCGCGACAATGTCTCGCGCATATCGAGCCTCGCCGACCGCATGGCCTCGATCAGCCGGCACCTGCGCAATTTCGCCCGCAAGCCCAACGAGCAATTGGGCCCCGTGGCGCTCGCCGATGTGGTGAAGGACACGCTCGAGATCGTCGCCTGGCGGCTCAAGGCGGCGCAGACGGAGGTTGCCGTCGATCTCGGGTCTCAGCCTCTCATCGTCCAAGCCGGCCAGATCCGGCTGCAGCAGGTGCTGGTCAATCTCATCTCCAACGCAGCAGATGCGATCGAGGGTCAGGCGGACAGGCGCATAACACTCAAGGCGCGCCGGAAGGACGACAAGATCACCATCAGCGTCGCTGACAATGGCTCCGGAATACCCGACGCAATCGCGCCGCGCATCTTCGATCCCTTCTTCACCACCAAGGGCGTGGGCAAGGGGCTGGGCCTAGGGCTTTCCATCTCTTACAATATTATCAAAGACTTCGGCGGTGATCTTGTAGTTATGAATCAGCTTGAAGGCGGCGCTCTGTTCACCATCACCCTCGATGCGGCTTCGCCGTCGCGGCGCGAGGCGGCGGAATGAGACCAGCCCTGGTGCTGCTCGTCGACGACGAGGAGGAACTGCGCCGGTCGACCGCCCAGTCGCTGGATCTCGCCGGTTTCCCGGTGCGTGACTTCGGCACCGCCGAGGCGGCGCTCGATCTCATCACACAAGGCTTCAACGGAGTGCTCATCACCGACATCCGCATGCCCGGCATGGACGGCATGACGTTGATGAGCCGGGTGCGCGACATCGATCCCGACATCCCGGTCATCCTCGCCACCGGCCATGGCGACGTGCAGCTCGCCGTCAAAGCGATGCGCGAGGGTGCTTATGACTTCATCGAGAAGCCGTTCAATGCCCAGGCGCTGGCCGATGTCGCCGCGCGCGCGATCGACCGCCGCCGGCTGGTGCTCGAGAACCGCCGCCTGCGCGCCGTCGCCGGCAAGCGCGACGATATCGAGGCGCGGCTGCCCGGCCGTACCCAGGCGATCATCGATCTGCGCTACCGCCTGCGCGCCGTGGCGCCGACCGACGCCGATGCGCTCATCATCGGCGACACCGGGACCGGCAAGGAAGTGGCGGCGCGCGCCCTCCACGATCTGAGCGGCCGCGCCACGAAACCCTTCGTCGTCATCAATTGCGCGGCCCTTCCCGTCCATCTGATCGAGAGCGAACTCTTCGGCCATGAGGCGGGCTCGTTTCCGGGCGCGCTCAAGGCCCGTTACGGTAAGTTCGAGCACGGGCGCGGCGGCACCGTTCTCCTCGACGAAATCGGCTCCATGCCGCTCGATCTCCAGGCCAAATTCCTGCGCGTCATCCAGGATCGCGTCATAACACGGCTCGGCTCCAACGAAGCCGTGCCGCTCGATGTCCGCTTCATCGCGACCAGCAAGGCCGATCTCGAGGCGGAAGTGGCAGCGGGACGTTTCCGCGCCGATCTCCTCTATCGCCTCAATGTCGTGACGCTGCGCCTGCCTGCGCTTTCGGCGCGCCGGGCCGACGTGCCCCTGCTCTTCCTGCAGCTCGCCAGCGAGGCGGCGGCGCGCTATCGCCGTGACGACGTGCCGGTGCCGCCGCAGATCCTGGCCGACATTGCGAGGCGCGACTGGCCGGGCAATGTGCGCGAGCTGCGCAACGCCGCCGACCGCTTCGTTCTGGGCCTTGGCTTGTCGCCAGCGGATGAGGAGAGCATTCCGGCGCCTGCCGCGCGCCTCGCCGACCGCGTCGCCCAGTTCGAACGTGGCGTCATCGTGGGCGCCCTGGTGGCGAGCGGCGGCAATCTCAAGCCGGTATACGAATCGCTCGGCATCTCGCGCAAGACGCTCTACGAGAAGATGCAGAAATACGGCCTCGACAAACGCGAGCTGGGTGTGAGCGAGCCGGGCGATCCGGAGGCCGATGTGTGAAAGCCCACACAGTCCTGGGCACCAATGTTACGATTTCCACCCATCTGACGATCAAAACAGCGGCAAGTTCCCGTCATCGGGTCTCTCTCTGATTGCCATCGGCGTCAGCCCGGGTTTAATGCGGAGTCATGTCCGGGCGACCCAGAACACCGGATGAGCAGAATAATCGACTTCAATGGGAGGACATCATGAAAAAGCTTCTTGCTGCCTTTGCCGCCGCCACCATGCTCGCTCTGGCGAGTGGTGCCCAGGCGCAGACCTACCCCGACCGCCCCATCACCGTGGTGGTTCCCTTCGCCGCCGGCGGCCCCACCGACACGGTGACCCGTCTCGTCGCCGAGGCGATGTCGAAGGATCTCGGCCAGCAGATCGTGGTGGAGAATGTCGGTGGCGCGGGCGGCACGCTGGGCGCGGCGCGCGTCGCCAAGGCGGAGCCCGACGGTTACACGCTGCTTCTCCATCATATCGGCATGGCGACCAGCGCCACGCTCTATCGCAAGCTTCCCTATGACACGCTGCAGGCCTTCGACTATGTCGGCCTCGTCACCGACGTGCCGATGACGATCGTGGCGCGCAAGGATTTCGAGCCCGCCGACATCAAGAGCCTGCTCGACTACGTCAAGGCCAACAAGGACAACGTCACGCTTGCCAATGCCGGCATCGGGGCCGCCTCGCATCTGTGTGGCATGATGTTCATGAGCGCCATCCAGACCCCCCTGGTCACCGTCCCCTATAAGGGCACCGGCCCGGCGATGACCGACCTTCTCGGCGGCCAGGTCGACATCATGTGCGACCAGACCACCAACACGACCAAGCAGATCAAGGCCGGCACCATCAAGGCCTATGCGGTAACCTCGCCGAAGCGTCTCGACGTCCTGCCGGATCTGCCGACCGCCGAGGAAGCGGGGCTCGCCGGCTTCCAGGTCGGTATCTGGCACGGCATCTATGCGCCCAAAGGCACGCCGGCCGAAATCACCGAGCGTCTGTCGAAGTCGCTGCAACTCGCGCTCAAGGACGCCAATGTCGCCGCCCGCTTCGCCGAGCTCGGCACCGCGCCCTCGACCGACGCGGAAGCGACGCCCGCCGCGCTCAAGACGAAGCTCGAAAGCGAGATCGCACGCTGGAAGCCGGTGATCGAAGCGGCCGGTCAATTTGCCGATTAAGGGTGAGTGAGAGATAGGGGTACCGGAAACGATGCCCCTTTTTCTTACGATCGACGATCAAGCGTGAGGAACCACGCCATGAAATCCATCCGCATCGATTCCACCAATGGCCTGTGCGGCGCCTTCTTCATCGCCTGCGGCCTGTTCTTCGCCTATCAGTCCTGGATCCTGGATATGGGCACGGCACTGCGTATGGGGCCCGGCTATTTCCCGCTGCTGCTCGCCGCTGTCCTGGTCCTGCTCGGCATCGTCGTGCTCATCCAGGCGACGCGTGTCCAGGGCGAACCGATCGGTCCTCTCGCATGGCGCGGCATGCTCCTGATCCTGCCGGCGCCGATCTTCTTTGGGCTGACCGTCCGCGGTCTGGGTTTCGTGCCCGCCATCTTCATCGCCGCCTTCACGGCATCCTTCGCCAGCGTCAGGATGAAGCCGCTTCCCGCGCTCATCCTGTCGGCGGCCGTCACGCTCTTCGCCTACTTCGTCTTCAGCAAGGGACTGAACCTGCCCTTCCGTCCCTTCGGCCCCTGGCTCGGCTTCTGAGGGAGACAGGCAGATGGAACTCCTCGATAATCTGATCCTCGGCTTCACCACTGCCTCGACGCTGTGGAACCTGCTTTTCTGTCTCATCGGGGTGCTGCTCGGCACCTTGATAGGGGTTTTGCCCGGCATCGGCGCCACCGCCACCATCGCCATGCTGCTGCCGATCACCTTCCAGATCGGCGATCCGGTCTCGGCCCTCATCATGCTCGCCGGCGTCTATTACGGCGCCCAATATGGCGGCTCGACCACCGCCATCCTGATCAACATGCCGGGCGAGTCCTCTTCCGCCGTCACCGCCATCGACGGCTATCAGATGGCGCGCAGCGGGCGCGCCGGGGCGGCGCTTGCCACGGCGGCGATCGGCTCCTTCTTCGCCGGCACGGTGTCGACCTTCCTGATCGCCCTGTTTGCGATCCCCTTGACCGTGGTGGCGCTCAAATTCGGGGCCGCCGAGTTCGTCTCGCTGATGGTCGTCGGCCTCGTCTCCTCCGTAGCACTCGCCCATGGCTCGGTCGTCAAGGCGATGGGCATGGTCGTGCTAGGCCTGCTTCTCGGCCTCGTCGGCACCGACGTCATCAGCGGCGCGCCGCGTTTCAATCTCGGCATCAGGGAATATGCCGACGGGCTCAACTTCGTGGCCGTCGCGGTCGGCGTCTTCGGCATCGCCGAGATGCTGCGCAACCTCGAAAATGAGCATGACCGCTCGGTGCTGATCAGGAAGGTGCATGGCCTGTTGCCGACCCGCGAGGACTTCCGCCGCATGGCGGCGCCGATCCTGCGCGGCACGGCGCTCGGCTCTGTGCTCGGCATCCTGCCGGGGGCCGGCGCCATTCTCGGTTCTTTCGCCTCCTATACGGTCGAAAAGCGCCTTTCCAACCATCCGGAGGAGTTCGGCAAGGGCGCCATCGAAGGCGTCGCCGGACCGGAATCCGCCAATAATGCCGGGGCGCAGACCTCCTTCATCCCGATGCTCACTTTGGGAATCCCGACCAATCCGGTGATGGCATTGATGGCTGGCGCCATGATCATCCAGGGCATCGTGCCGGGCCCCAATGTGGCGACCGAGCAGCCCTCGCTCTTCTGGGGCATCATCGCCTCGATGTGGATCGGCAATCTCCTGCTCATCGTCCTCAACCTGCCGCTGATCGGCCTGTGGGTGAAGCTGCTGACGGTGCCCTATTACATCCTCTTCCCGATCATCATGGCGTTCTGCTCGATCGGCGTCTACAGCGTGAACTCCAATGTCTACGACCTCTATGTGGTCGCCTTCTTCGGCATCTTCGGCTATGCGCTGATGAAGATGCGCTGCGAGCCGGCGCCGCTGCTGCTCGGCTTCGTGCTGGGTCCGCTGCTCGAAGAAAATCTGCGCCGCGCGATGATCCTGTCGAAGGGCGATCCCATGACCTTCATCACGCGTCCAATCAGCGCAACCCTCCTCGTCCTGGCCGCCGCGGTCCTCGTCATCGTCTTCTTGCCCGCGGTCAAGAAGAAACGCGCCGAGGTCTTTGTCGAGGAGAGCGCCTGACGGCCAGGGAGACTTTGCTCAGGCCATAACCAACGATCGCGTGCAATAAGAAAAGGGATGGTGTTTCCACCATCCCTTTTCGATTGCAGCCAGTAGGCTCGCTGCGCGCTTAGCGCTTCGAGAACTGGAACGAACGACGGGCTTTGGCGCGGCCGTACTTCTTGCGCTCGACGGCGCGCGGGTCGCGGGTCAGGAAGCCGTTCTTCTTGAGGATCGGGCGCAGCTCCGGCTCGAAATTGGTCAGCGCGCGCGAGAGGCCGTGACGGACGGCACCGGCCTGGCCGGAGAGACCGCCACCAACGACGGTGCAGTCGACATCGACCTGGTCACGACGCAGAGCGGCGACCATCGGCTGCTGGACGAGCATCTGCAGCACCGGGCGGGCGAAATAGAGATGGATCGCCTTGCCGTTGATGGTGATCTTGCCGGCGCCCCGCTTCACCCACACGCGGGCGATGGCGTTCTTGCGGCGACCAGTCGCGTAAGCGCGGCCCTGGGCATCGAGCTTGGGCTTGGCGGGCGCGGAAGCGGCCTGCGCCTGGATGGCGACTTGGCCCAGCGCTTCGCCGAGATTGGAGAGAGTTGTCTGTTCAGCCATCGTCTTAGCCTCTCAGCGTGTTCTTGGGATTGAGCGAAGCGATGTCGAGCTTCGTCGGGTTCTGAGCCTCATGCGGATGAGCCTCACCCTTGTAGATGCGCAGATTGGACATCTGCTGGCGCTTCAGCGGGCCACCGGGAAGCATACGCTTCACCGCCGCCTCGAGGACGCGGTCCGGGAACTTGCCGTCGAGGATCTTCTCGGCTTTGCGTTCCTTGATGCCGCCCGGGAAACCGGTATGCCAGTAGTAGGTCTTGTCCTTGCGCTTATTGCCGGTGAGGACCACTTTCTCGGCATTCACGACGATGATATTATCGCCGCAATCCATATGGGGCGTGAAAGTGGGCTTGTGCTTGCCGCGCAGGCGATTGGCGATGATCGTGGCGAGACGCCCGACGATCAGCCCGTTCGCGTCGATCAGCACCCACTTTTTCTCGATTTCCTTGGCTTTCGCCGAATAGGTCTTCATCTGGAGGGTTCCAATGCTTGTTCAGATGGCGCGGAAATACCGATATAGCGCGCCGAGGTCAAGAAAAACCTGTAAATTCAGCCAGATTCATGATGCGGTATCCTGATACCTGAA
The DNA here is from genome assembly GCA_005502925.1 of Rhizobiales bacterium Y(2018). Lineage (GTDB taxonomy): Bacteria > Pseudomonadota > Alphaproteobacteria > Rhizobiales > Aestuariivirgaceae > Taklimakanibacter. The sequence continues at coordinate 445,764 of SCPD01000001.1, forward strand.
AATGTTGTTTTGCTGCCACAGTTTAAGCATCTCATGTGCTACCCCCTTTTCGTAACTGCTTGTATTTCATAAGATTCGAGACCTAGAGGGTGCGTCTGATGGTTCGTTTCGCTGTAGTTCTGCTGTTCGCCGGGGTTCTGGCCGCTGGTTCCGCTTGGGCCCAGACGCCCAAGGATCAGGATCAGCTTCCGCAAAGCGAGGAACAAAGCCAGACTCCGCAGCCCCAAGCGCCGGCCCAGGGGACCGAGCAGACGCCGGTCCAGCCCCCTGCCGCTGGGGCAGGTGAGGATCTTACCGAGCCCCCTCCTCCCGACACGGGCGATGAGACCGATACCGAGGACTCCTCGCCCGACGATCTGAGTTTCGGCGAAATACCTGATGTCACGGTCATCGAGCTCACCGATGACATCGCCCGGCGCTCGATCGACGCGCTGGCTCTGGTGCGCGACAAGTACAAGGACGCCAATCTCGAAAATTACGAAAGCCTGCAGGACTTCGTCGACCAGACGGACGAAGGCAAGCGTTTCGAGGCGGACCTCAAGACGGCGGGCTTCAACACCGTCGATGAATGGAACGTCGCCGTCACCAGCGTCAGCTTCGCATATTCGGCCATCACCGACAATCTCACCGACGACCTCACCAATCAGATCGCCGAGATCGAAAAGGACACCGCCCTTGCCCAGGACATGAAGGACCGCATGATCAAGGGCCTCAAGGCGATGATCCCGTCGGAGAACAATAAGAGCGTGGTGCAGAAGCTGATCGACGATCCGGCCTATTCCGAGAAGCTCAAGCTGCTCGCCGAAGAAGGCGAATGAGCGACATCCTGCTTCAGGAGCGCCAGACCGGCATTGTGCGGTTGACGCTCACCGATCCCAAGACCCGCAACAGCCTCAGCGAAGCGATGATGGCGGAGCTCGTGCTCGCCCTCGACGATCTCCGGCGTGACGACACGGCGCGCGTCATCGTCATCGCCGCCGAAGGCCCCGCTTTCTGCTCGGGCCACAATCTCAAGGAGATCACCGCGCATCGCCAGGATGGCGATCGCGGCGCGGCTTATTTCACCAAGCTGATGGCGCAATGCGCCACGCTCATGCAGGCGATCGTGCATCACCCGCTGCCGGTGATCGCCGAGATCCAGGCGGTGGCGAGCGCCGCCGGCTGCCAGCTGGTCGCGAGTTGCGATCTCGCCGTCGCCGCCGAACCGACGCGCTTCGCGACGCCCGGCGTCAATATCGGCCTCTTCTGCTCGACACCGATGGTCGCCCTGTCGCGCAACGTGGCGCCCAAACATGCGATGGAGATGCTGCTCACCGGCGATCTGATCGATGCCGAGGAAGCCCGGCGCATCGGCCTCATCAACCGCATCGTTCCTAGCCAGCTCCTGCGTCAAAGTGTCGATGAGCTGGCGGCAAAGATCGCAAGCAAGTCCAAGGCGGTGACGAAGATCGGCAAAGAAGCCTTCTACCGCCAGCGCGAGATGACGCTTTCCGACGCCTATGACTATGCCGCGCGCGTAATGGTCGAGAACCTGCTCATCCGGGACGCCGAAGAAGGCATCGGCGCCTTTGTCGACAAGCGCCCGCCCGAGTGGCAAGATCGTTAGCCTATCATGGATCACGACACTTATTCGGCGGATTATATCCGCGACATCCTGCGCAGCGTCAAAACCATCGCTCTGGTCGGCGCCTCCAATAATGACGTGCGCCCCTCCTATTTCGTGCTGAAATACCTGCTCGACAAAGGTTATGACGTGACGCCGGTCAATCCCGGCCTTGCCGGTCAGGAGATTCTGGGGCGGCGCGTCTATGGCGCGCTCAAGGACATCCCACATCCGATCGACATGGTGGACATCTTCCGCAATTCGCAGGCCGCCGGTGTCATCACCGACGAGGTGCTGGCACTCTCGCCGCCGCCCAAAGTGATCTGGATGCAGCTCAACGTGCGCAATGACGAGGCGGCATTGCGCGCCGAAGCCGCCGGGCTCAAAGTGGTGATGAACCGCTGCCCCAAGATGGAGTATGGCAAGCTCTCCGGCGAATGGAGCTGGGTCGGCGGCAATTCCGGCCTCATCTCGTCCCGCCGCCAGCGCCTCCATGAAAGCGGCAAGGTGCAGAGCCTAGGGCTGGGCCTCGGCATCAAGCGTTAGGCCGCGCTCCTTCCGCTGCTTCGCCCGTCGGCCAAGCAGGAAGGGCAACACCGCGACGGCGACAGCGAGCCCCCACAGAACGAGACTGATCCAGCTCTTGAAGAAGATCGAGATGTCGCCGCCGCTGATCGCCAGCGCGTTGCGCATATTGATCTCCATCACATCGCCCAGCACGAAGCCCAATATGATCGGCGCCATGTCGAAACCGAGCTTGCGCAGCAGCCAGCCCATCAGCCCGATGGCGAGCATCAGATAGAGCGACAGCGAAGAAGCATTGGTGGAATAGACACCGACGATCGACAGCACCAGAATGCCGGGCACCAGCAGCCAGTTCGGAATGGTGAGCACCCGTGCGAACAGATTGACCAGCGGCAGATTGAGCGCCAGCAGGAAGAAGTTGCCTATGAACAGCGACGCCACCAGGCCGCCCACCATTTCGGGATGCTCGCTCATGAGCATCGGCCCGGGCTGGATATTGTAGAGCATCAGAGCGCCGAGCATGACCGCCGTGGTGCCGGAGCCGGGCACGCCCAAGGTCAACATCGGCACGAAGGCGCCGCAGGCGGTGGCATTGTTGGCCGCCTCCGGTGCCGCGAGGCCGCGCACATCGCCCTTGCCGAAGGTCCCGTCGCGATCGGAAATGCGCTTCTCCGTCGTATAGGAGATGGCGCTCGCGACCGAGGCGCCGGTCCCCGGCAGGACGCCGATGACGAAACCTATGGCTGAGCCGCGCAAGGTGGGCGCGACGCATTTGCGCAGATCGTCGAGGCGCGCCATCATGCGGCCGAGCTTGCGGATCATCGTCACGCCGGCGCTCTGGTTCTCCAGGATGATGAGAGCTTCCGAGATCGAAAACAGCCCGATCACCAGCACGACGAATTCGATGCCGTCGCCAAGCTCCGGCTCGTTGAAGGTGAAGCGATAGGAGCCCGATGTGGCATCGAGGCCGACGGTCGCCAGCATCAACCCCAGAACGCAGCCCATCAGCGTCTTGACCGGCTGACTGCCGACCATGGCGCCGAGCGTCGCCAGCGCGAAGATCATGAGGACAAAATATTCTGCCGGTCCAAAGCCGATGGCGAGGCTCGACAGGATCGGGGCGAAGAGCGCCAGCCCGATGGCGCCGATCACGCCGCCGACAAAGGACGAGATGCCGCTGATGGCGAGCGCCTCGCCGGCGCGTCCCTGCTTGGCCAGCGGATAGCCGTCGAGCGCCGTCATGACGGCGCCGGCATCGCCCGGCACGTTGAGCAGGATCGAGGAGATGCGGCCGCCATATTCGGCGCCGCAATAGACCGCCGCCAGGAGGATCATCGTACTCTCGGGCGGCAGGCCCATCGTATAGGCGATGGGCAATAGCAGCGCGATGCCGTTGATCGGGCCGATCGCCGGCAGAGCGCCGATCAGCGTGCCGAGAAAGCAGCCGACGAGGCCGATGAGCAGATTCTGCCAGGTGAGGGCTATGGCGAAGCCGCCCCAGAGATAATCGAGATTCATTGCCTACCCTCTTCAGGCGAAGAGCCAGCCCGGCGGCAGATAGACCGCGAGCAATTTGACGAAGACGACCCACCATAGAAGCGCATGCCCGATGCCGCCGATCAGGCTGGCGCGCGCCGAGGCGCCGAAGATCCAGGCGACACCCGCGGTGAGCATGAAGATCGACGCCGCGAAACCAGCCGGCTCCAGCAGCAGCACCGACAGGAGCACGAGCCCCGGCACGGCGAATATGCGCAGCAAGAGCACGCCGTGTGGAAATGCCTCAGCCCCGCCGGGACGGCGCCAGTACAGAAGCGCCAGCACCGCCAGCGCACCGGCGAGCGCCACGGGAAATACACGTGGTCCCAAGGGATCCGATGCGAAGGCATAGTCGATCGTGGCGCCGCCCAGACCGAAGGCGAGCGCCAGGATCAGCAGGGCGGCCGCGCCGATACGGCCGGCCGCCCCGTTTTTGGTCGCGGGCATTGTCATGACGGTGTCAGAGGCCGGCTTCCTTGGCGAGCACCTTGAAGCGCGCCACATCCGCCTTCACCTTGGCGTCGAAGTCCTGTCCGAACATGTTGAACTCGAACAGGCCACGCGCCTGGCGCTCGGCCAGGAATTCAGGGGTCGCCGACAGTTTCTTGAAGCCCTCGACCCACCAGTCGTAATCGGCGGCAGCCACGTCCTTGCCCATGTAATAGCCGCGCCAGACGATCCAATCGATGTCGATGCCCTGCTCGCGCGCCGTCGGAATCTGCGCCAGGTCGCCCGGCAGGCGCTCGGGGGCCATGACCGCCAAAATGCGCACCTTGCCGGCCTTGTGATGCTGGCCCATTTCCGCCGCATCGCCGGAACCGACCTTGATGTGGCCGCCTTCCAGCGCCGTCAGCACCGCGCCACCGCCTTCCAGCGCCACATAGCGCATGGCTTTCGGGTCCTGCTTGGCGGCCTTGGCGAGGAGTGATGCCTTCATCCAGTCCTGCGAGCCGACGGCGCCACCGCCGCCAATGGCGAAATCGGCAGGCGTCGCTTTGTAGGCCGTCACCAGCTCACCCAACGTCTTATAAGGCGACTCCGCGGAGACCACGAGCACGCCATAGTCGGCACCGAGCGCCCCCAGCCATCTCACCGCGCTTTCATCATACTGGCCGAATTTTCCCTGCGCGATCAGCAGCGCCGAACCGGACGATGCTGCGGTGATCAGATTGCCGTCGGCGCCGCGCTTGCCGATCACATGATTATAGGCGACCGCGCCCACGCCGCCTTCCATATAGGTGACCTGCATGGGTGCGCCGATGATCTTCGAGGCGAGCAGTGAATTGGCGGCGAGCCGGCAGGTCAGATCGAAGCCACCGCCCGGCTTGGCGCCGGCCAGGCATTCGGGCTTGGCGGGCTCCGCCATGGCGGTTCCATTGGCCATGACAAAAGCCAGCAGCGCCGCCGCGGCGGCGCGCGTCACATTCAACGTCATCTACTTCCTCCCAGAATGAAATTGAGACTTCCCGCCGACGTTGCAAAGCGACGACATCGCCAGCGCCGCCAATTGAGATTGGTGCGCTTGCAACAGCACTCGGGAGTGCTCATCGCTTCATCGGACCGTTATTGATCCGCCGCTTTTCTTCGTGCCGGCGGACAGGAGCATCCTGGCACATGAAACTGTCACGGCGCTGTCACGGCGATCCGTCGGCGCAAAAAGATGCCGCTTGAAGCGCATAATCACGCATGCGAAGTCTCCCCTATGCGCATTCTGCTCGTCGAGGATACGCGGGATGTCGGCGAGGCGATCGCCCGCCGCTTCAAAGCGATCGGCCATTCTGTCGATTGGGAAACCAGTGGCGCGGCAGCGGCGGACATTCTCGATTCGACCGGCTACGACCTCGTCATTCTCGATGTCATGCTGCCGGAGCTCGATGGCTTCGAAATATTGCGGCGGCTGCGCCGCGCCAAGAGCCCCGCCCCGGTCCTCGTCCTCACCGCACGCTCCGAGGTCGAGGACCGGGTCGAAGCGCTCGATCTCGGCGCCGACGACTATCTGCTGAAACCCTTCGACTTCCGTGAATTGGAAGCCAGGGCGCGCGTCCTGATGCGCCGCCATGCTGGTGAGCCGACCAATATCATTCAATGCGGCGATATCATCCTCGACCGCGCCAGCCGGTCGGCGCGCGTCGGTCGGCGCGAGATCCAGCTGAAACGGCGCGAAATCTCGCTGCTCGAAATCCTCGCCAGCCGGCCGGGCCGCGTCTTCAGCAAGGACGAATTGCTGCAGAGCCTGTTCGGCTTCGATGAGGATGTCAGTCCGAACGCCGTCGAGCTCTATATCGGCCGGCTGCGCAAGAAGCTCGATTGCGCCAAGGCACGCATCGTCACGCTGAGAGGCGTCGGTTACCAGATGGTTCCCGATGACACGGAATGATTCATCGCTGTTCACCCGCCTGGCGGTGCTGGTCTCGCTCGTTCTGTGCGTCGGCGCCACGGCGCTCGCGAGCGCGGCCTGGTATTACGCCCGCGCCGCCGCCGACGACGCCTATGACCGCGTGCTGAAGGGGGCCGCTCTGCAGATGGCCGACAGCCTCACCGTCGATGGCGGCGAGCTGATCGTCGACCTGCCGGCTTCGGCTTTCGAACTGCTCGGCCTTGCCGAGCGCGACCGGCTATTCTACCGGATCGTCGATCCCGAGGGCAAAACGCTCACCGGTTATGCCGACCTCGCGAGCGGCAGTGATCTTTCCGCCGTGCGCTCCGACCCGGTCGTCCAGAACGGCAGCTATTCAGGCGATCCGGTCCGCATCGTCGTCGTGGCGCGCGCCTTTTCCGATCCGGCCTTGTCGGGCTGGGCCCATGTGATCGTCGCCCAGACGACGGAGGCGCGCCGGGCGCTCGCCGCCGAACTGACCACCCGCGCAGTCCTTCTCGTCCTGATCATGAGCGTGATGGCGCTCGCCGGCACGGCTCTCGCCATCCGTTACGCGCTGCAGCCGGTCTGGCGGCTCGGCGCCGCGCTCAATAGCCGTGACTCGCAGGATCTCAAGCCGATCGAGGTCGACATGCCGCGCGAGATGCGTCCCTTTGTCGGCTCGATCAATCATTTCATGGGCCGGCTCGAAAGGCGGGTATCGCAGCTCGAACGTTTCATCGCCGACGCCGCCCATCAGATCAGGACGCCGCTGACCGCGTTGACGGCGCAGGTCGATCTCCTCGGCCATGACCGGCTCGGCCCGGAGGCCCGCCAGCATCTCGAGCGCGTGCAGCAGCGTGCCGAGGAACTTGCCCGGCTCACCAACCAGCTGCTGAGTCACGCGATGGTCATCCACCGCGCCGACGCGGTCCGGCTGGCACCGGTCAATCTCGTCGACATCGCGCGGCGTGCCTTCCGCGCCGCCGTGCCGATCACACTTTCGCCTGACATCATCGTGTCCTTCGAAGCCGATGAGAGCGATCCAAGAGTGCTGGGCGATGCGGTCAGCCTGCGTGAGGCGATCGTCAATGTCATCGACAACGCGCTGCGTCACGGCACGCTGTCCCGCCTCGAAGTCAAGGTGTCGAGCCAGGCGGGGAACGCCGTGATCGAGGTGGAAGATGACGGACCCGGCATTCCCCGCGAAGCCTGGGAAAGCGTCACCCAGCGCTTCGCGACGCCCAAACAGAATGGCGGCACCGCCGGCCTCGGCTTCTCCATCGCCGCCGAAGTCGCCTCGGCCCATGGCGGCACGCTCGGTTTCCGCGAGCGCAACGAACACGGCTTCGTTGTCGTCCTGACGCTACCGCTCCTCACCGGCGAGGGAGATTGATCATGCGGCTTCTGATCCTCCTCATGGCCTTGTTCATTGCTGCGCCGGCGGCGGCGCAGGCCATCGGCGACAAGCCGGTCGTTTTCCCGGCCCGATCAACCGCGACCACCGCACTCGACATCCATGCCGCGACCGATCTTCCCGCCATGGAGCCGTTGCTGCGCGACTTCCAGCAAGTCGCTCCCGATATCACGATCAACTATTTCGAATATGTCACCAACGACCTCTACAAGGCAGCTGACGAGGCTTGCCGAGCGGGCCGCCTGATGGGCGACATCCTGCTCTCCTCTTCGGTCGACCAGTTGATGAAGCTCGCCAATGATGGTTGCGCCGCCGCCCACCGCTCGCCTGAGACGGAGTGCACGGCGCGCTGGGCGAATTGGCGCGACGAGGTCTTCGGCTTCACCTATGAGCCGTCGATTTTCGTCTACGATTCACGCATGGTGCCGCCCGAGGACGTGCCGCGCTCGCACGCCGATCTGGCCGAGCTCCTGCGCCGGCGCATCGATTTCTACCGTGGGCGCATCGGCACCTATGACATCAGGCTGTCCGGTATCGGCTATCTCCTCGCCTATAGCGATGCGCGCCAGACCACCACCGTCTATGGCCGCCTGCTCGAAAGCATGAGCCGGGCCGATGTCGTCACCCGCTGCTGCAACAGCGAGATCCTCGAGCTGATCACCGGCGGGCAACTCTATCTGGGCTACAATATCCTCGGCTCCTACGCCTATGCCGCCATGCTCAAGAACCCTCACCTCAGGATCGTCGTGCCGCAGGATTACACACTGGTGCTGCGCCGTGGCGCCCTGATCTCCAAGGATGCGCCCAACCTCGCCGCGGCGAAGCGGTTCCTCGACTATCTCCTGTCGGAGCGCGGGCAGCGCATCTCACGCGAGAAAGCGTTCTTCTTCGCCGAGGATGGCCCATTGCCCAACGGTGTCGATGGGCCCGAAACCCTGAAGGAATCGGGCGTGGCGCGCCCCATCAGGATCGGCCCTTCTCTCCTCGCCGCACAGGATCAGCAGCAGCGGCTGCGTTTCATCGCCGATTGGGCGGATGTCCTGTTCGGCTCCGCCCGGCGGCCGGGCGATCGTCCAAAATAGAATGACCTTCACCCCGGCCTGACGGGAGATGCCGGCCGGGGGAAGGTTTCGCCGTCCGCCAGACGCCGGAGGCCATGGTGGAATAGCCGCGGCGCCTACTCTCTATTCGCGCGCCGGAATATCACATCTTGACGAGCTTGCCGCCCTTGATCTCCACCTTCTGGACGCTCGCGTCATAGTTGGATTTGAGCGCGCCCATGCGCACTTCACAGCCCTTGCTGCAGTCATAGGTGCCACTGGCGCTCGCTTTCAGAACCACCTTCGCCGCTTTGCCGCCCATCGGCGTGAGCATGAAAGTGTGGCTCGTCTTGTCGGCATTGGTGACGGTGAGCGCGCTGGCCGATGTGATGGAAGCGGCGAGAGCGAGGCCGGTCAATGCGAGGATACGCATATTCATGTCGAAACTCCTTTCTGATGATGTAGTGATGATGGATCGATCTCAGGCCGAGACGAATTTGCCGCCCTTGATCCAGATCTTATGGACCTTGCCGTCGAAATGCGTTTTCGTCACGCCGAGCTGCAGCTCGCAGCCTTTGGTACAACTTATGTGGCCGGTCTGGCGCGCCTTGATGACGAATTCATGCGCCTTGCCGCCGTTGGGTGTCGCCATGACGGCGTGGTTGGCCTTGTCGGTGTTGACGATGCTCAAGGCATTGGCGGATGTCACGGTTGCCGCGAGCGCGAGCGCCGCCGCAACGAGAAGTTGGGCTCTCATAGCTGGTCTCCAATGAAACGATGTTGGTTCAGGGGCGAACGCAACAAGAGCCGAGGCGGTGGAAAGCGGGCCTGCCTGTCGCGCACAACTACTCATGGCGGCTCCGATAGAGCCACTGTCTGCGGGTGGTTTTGGGCGCCCCCCGCTCTTTCCTTTTGTGCTGTTTTCACCTCATCCGAGTCATCGACCGGATGGTGAAAAGCTAGTCCCGAAGCCTGAGGCCCACCAGTTAAATCGGGGTAATCCATAAACATTGTGGCGCCCGCGTCACTCGGCTAACTTGCCGGCCCTGGAGCTTCACAGGAGACCATGATGACCGACAAGACACCGGGCTTTGATACTCTCGCCATTCACGCGGGAGCGCAGCCCGATCCGGCGACGGGCGCGCGCGCGACTCCCATCTATCAGACGACGGCCTATGTGTTCGAAGATGTGAAACACGCCGCCGATCTCTTCGCGCTCAGGACCTTCGGCAATATCTATACGCGGATCATGAATCCGACGCAGGCCGTGCTCGAATCCAAGGTCGCGGCCCTCGAAGGCGGCACCGCGGCGCTCGCCGTCGCCTCCGGCCACGCGGCGCAGATGCTCATCTTCCACGCCATGATGCAGCCGGGTGATGAATTCGTCGCGGTACGCCAGCTCTATGGCGGCTCGATCAACCAGTTCGCTCACTCGTTCAAGTCCTTCGGCTGGCACGTGGTGTGGGCGGATGCCGACAATCTCGCCTCGATCGAAAAGGCGCTGTCGCCCAAGACCAAGGCGATCTTCATCGAGTCTATCGCCAATCCAGGCGGTCTCATCACCGACATCGCGGCGATCGCCAAGATCGCCCAGAAGGCCGGCGTGCCGCTGATCGTCGACAACACGCTGGCGACGCCCTATCTGTGCAAGCCTTTCGATCACGGCGCCAACATCATCGTGCATTCGCTGACCAAGTTCATGGGCGGGCATGGCAACTCGATGGGCGGCGTCATCGTCGATGGCGGCAACTTCGACTGGTCGAGAAGCGGCCGCTATCCGCTGCTCACCGAACCCAACGACTCCTATCACGGCCTCAAGCTGCACGAGACTTTCGGCAATATCGCCTTCGCCATCGCCTGCCGGGTGCTGGGCCTGCGCGATCTCGGTCCCGCCATCGCGCCGCTCAATTCCTTCCTCATCCTGACCGGCATGGAGACCCTGTCATTGCGCATGCGCAAGCACTGCGACAATGCGCTCACCGTCGCCAAATGGCTGAGCACGCATCCGCAGGTCTCATGGGTGAATTATGCCGGCCTCCCCGGCCACAAGCATCATGAGCTCGCCAAGAGATATTGCCCCAAGGGTGCCGGCTCGATCTTCACCTTCGGCCTGAAGGGCGGCTATGAAGCAGGTGTGAAGGCGGTTTCGAGCACGAAGCTTTTCTCACATCTCGCCAATCTCGGCGACACGCGCTCGCTCATTATCCACCCGGCCTCGACCACCCACAGCCAGCTGTCGCCCGATCAGTTGAAGCAGGCTGGCGCCGGTCCCGATGTGGTGCGCCTGTCGATCGGCATCGAGGATGTCGAAGACATCATCGCCGATCTCGATCAGGCACTCTCCTGACCGAACTGAAGCCCTCTTGCCGTTTCGCCTGAGAGGGCTTCATGCATTACCCAGATGGCGGACGCGAAGACGATCATCGCGCCGCCTTGATGGGCGAGCCCCAGATGCAAAGGCACCTGCGCCAGAAGCGTCCAGATGCCGAGACCGACCTGCAACAGCACCGCGATGAGCATGGCATAGGCCGCCTTGCTCTGCACCCGCCAGGCATAGAGCGCCGCGCAGAACGCCACGATATAGGCGATGAGGCGGTGATCGAACTGCACCGTCATGGCGTTCTCAAAGAAGTTGCGCCACCCGGGCTCCATGATCAGCAGGCCTTTGGGGATCCACTGGCCGTCCATCAAGGGCCAGGTATTGTAGCCCATGCCGGCATCGAGACCGGCGACGAAACCACCGGCGGCGACCTGCAGCAGCACCAGAGCCACGAGGCCGAAGGCTCCCCACTCCCTTGCGCCCCGCGGCGGATGACGTCGCGCAACACCGACGCCGAGCGCCGTCCAGACGATGGCGCCCAGGATCGCCGTCGCAAGAGTGAGATGGGCGGCGAGACGGTACTGGCTCACATCGACCCGGTCGACAAGACCGGATTTCACCATATACCAGCCGAGCGCGCCCTGAAGGCCGCCGAGAATGATGAGCGCCACGAGGCGCGGCGTCAGGCGCGGCTCGATGCGGCGGGTGAGCCAAAAGAAGAGGAACGGCACGATCATCACCACACCGATGAAGCGGCCGAGAAAGCGATGCGCCCATTCCCACCAATAGATGAATTTGAACTCCGCAAGGGACATGCCTTGATTGACCAGGCTGTATTCCGGGATCAGCTTGTATTTCTCGAAGGCCAGCAGCCAGTCGGCCTCGCTGAGCGGCGGGATGGCCCCCAGGAGCGGCTGCCATTCGGTGATCGACAGGCCGGAATCGGTGAGCCGCGTGGCGCCGCCGACGATCACCATGACGAGAACGAGGAGGCCTGCGAAACACAGCCAGGCGCGGATCAAGGGGCGCGCCGCACGCTGGCGATTTGTAACGAGAGTCATGGCCAGCGGGATAGCGCTCGCGGCCTCTGCCCTCAAGGCTCGAAACGCCGCAGGACCTTGCATCGCGGCAAGGTCCTGCGCATGCGTCACTTAGGAAAATAACGGCGCCTGGGCGGTCGCCCGTGGCGCACCACCCGCTCGATGCCGCAACGGGAAACGCCGATGTCCCTGAGCATCGCATCGTCAGCCAGGAGCAGCCGGCGCTCGCCGCGCCAAACCTCGATCCGGTTGCGGATTTTGCCGCTCACCTTCAGCGCCAAACTGAGAAACCATCCCTTTGAGCTCGCAGACCGGCCGCCATCTATAGCATCCGTCATTTTGCCGTGCCGGGTCCGATGACCGCGGCGACCTTGGTGACGATATCGGCCGGAAATCCCCCTTCGCGCGCATGCCTATGGATCACTTCGGCATTTTCGGCTTCATGGACGCAGTAGATCTTGTCGCCGGCTACGTAGCTCGTGATCCATTTGTAGGGTACGCCGAGCCCGGCAACCACGTCGTTCGACTTCGCCGAAATCTCCTTCAATTCTTTGGCGCTCAGAGTCTCTGCCCCGGGAATGTTTCGCTCAATGATGTATGTTGGCATTGTCCTGCTCCTTTTTGTACGATGCACAAGCCATAGTCGCGCGCCAGCGCTGGACCGGACGTGGGACTTGGCAAAACGAGCAGGATTGCCGGTCCAACGTTTCATCACACGGTGGTTGGCGAGGACAGGCGCCTGCGAAGAGATCAATTCATGGCTCCCTCAGTAAAGCTTCTCGGAAAGCCGAAGATCTGCGACGCAGACGGACAGGAACAGCTGGTGCGCGGACATCAGGCCTGGGCGGTGCTTGCGCGGCTCCTGCTTTCGAAAATGCCGATGGACCGCCGCACCCTTGCCCTTGAGCTGTTTCCCGAGACGGTCGACCCGCTGGGATCCTTGCGCTGGTGCCTGGCTTCCCTCAGGCGCGCCTTGAATTCTCCCAATAGCCTGTGCGGGGACCCGATCGACAGCAATCTGCCGTCGGGAACCCAGGTTGATGTCTGGCATCTGGAACAGACGCATTTCCAACGCGACAATGTCGGCTATCTGCTCGAAGGCATCGAGCCTCGGTGCAGCCCCGAATTTTCCACATGGCTCCTGGTTGAACGTGAGCGCGTAGCTGGTCAGGTGGGAGAACGGATAAGGCAAGAGACCCTGCAGGCGCTCTCTGCCGGGCATCATGACCGGGCCATCCAATTTGCCGAATTGGGCGTCAGACGTGAATCGTTCGATGAAAGCGCCCATATCCTTCTCGTGAAGAGCCTCGCCTCGGCAGGACGATATGAGGCCGCGCTTAATCATGTCGAAGCGACAGAGAGGTTATTCCTGGCAGAGCTCGGGGAAAAGCCCTCAGCTGCGCTACGCAGTGCGGCCCGGCGGACGATAGCGTCTCCCCCCGGCGGCGTCACACCGGAAGCCGTGGTGAATTCGCTTCTGGAATCCGGTCTGGCCGCGCTGGCCGCTGGTGCTGCGGATGCGGGGATTGATTGTCTGCGTCGCGCCGCTTCCGACGCCGAAAGGTTCAAGGCCCCTCGCCTTCTGGCCAAGGCGTTGCTTGAACTCGGTACCGCCCTGGTTCATTCGGTAAAAGGTTATGATGACGAAGGCGCTATCCTGCTGCGCCGGTCTACCGAAATAGCCCGACAGAGCGGATATGAGGATATCGCCGCCACGTGTCTGCGCGAGCTTGGATATGTCGAAGCCCTTGCAGGCCGGCGGCCGGCCGCCGCTGCCTATCTGACCGAAGGTCTCGATCTCGCCAAGGCGCCCGATGCTCTCGCCGGCGTATCTGCCGTCATGGGTTTCAATCTGGTTGATTGGGGCAGGATCGAGGAAGGACTGGACCATTACAGCCTGTCGCTGGACCTCGCCCGCAGCGCCGGTAACCGCCGACGTGAAATCTGGTCTCTCGGGCTTGGTGGCTGGGGATTCCTGGCTGCCGATCGTCTCGACGAGGCCGATCGGTGGCTTGCCAAATGTCTCGATCTTGTCGAGGATCAGCGCTGGATTGCCTTCCGACCCTGGCCGGTCGCGCTTCTGTGCGAGTCCAAACTTCGTCAGCGACAAGCCCCCGCACAGCTTCGGTCCTCTCTTGAAGGAGCGTTTGCCCTCGGTTGCCAGCTCGGCGATCCATGCTGGGAAGCGGCAGCCGCACGAACGCTGGCCCTCCTGCATGAAGCTGAAAATGAAATGCCGCTTGCCGCGGACTGGCTTGCCGAAGCCCGCAAGCGCTGCGTCCGGGAGACGGATAAATATGCGGCTTTGCTGGTAAAAATTCTCGCAGATCAAATGGCGTTGAAAGTAAGACTGGGCCAACCGGAGCAAGCCAATGCCATTGCCCGCGAACTCGTGTCCGTGGCGGCGCGCGCGCATATGGATGTTTATGTCAATCGCGCCGCAGAATTTCTCGGTGGGACACAGCGCGGTTAGATCACGGTCACTTCAGATCGATTCGACACGCGCTGGCAGATTTCTGAAACCCCTTCACATTTTTTACCCCGATGCTGTAGGGGATCCGCATGACCCTCAGGCAGCGCAAATTCATCGGCATGGTCGCCATCGTGGCCTTCCTCATCGTCTACTGCCTTATCGCCATGGCCATTGGCGGCATGGTGGCGGTCGGCCTGCCGCTGCCGCTCGAGATCGGCTTCTTCGTCCTCGCCGGCATCGGCTGGCTGCCGGTGGTGATGGTCATCATCCGCTGGATGTCCAGGCCGGCTTAGCCGCATCGGCCCGAAAAGGGCGCCGTAATCCTACAGGTCCAGTTCCCAATATTGGCCGATGAGCTTATGGCCGAAGCTTTCATGCGGCTCTTCGCTGACCAAACGGAAGCCGGCTTTCTCGTAGATGTGCCGCGCCGCGGCGAGCAGATCATTCGTCCATAAGGTCATGCGGCGATACCCCGCTGCCCGAGCGAAATTCAGCGCCTCCTCCACCAGCCGCCGTCCGAGGCCTTCGCCGCGCGTGTCGGGCTCCACATAGAGCAGACGCAATTTGGCTGTCTCGGCATCGGCCTCGACGACGAAGACCGATCCCACCACCCGCCCGTCCTTGTCGGCGACGCGGCAGAATTCGCGTCCCGGCTTGAACTCCCGGATGAACTTCGCAACGATTTCGGCAACCAGCGCCTCGAACTCTTCGTTCCAGCCATATTCCTTCCCGTAGAGCGCGCCGTGGCGATGGATGATCCAGCCGAAATCCCCAGCCGTCGGTGGACGCAGAATGGCCGGCTCACGGTGTTTCGCTTCCTGGCCAAGCACCTCCTCGATGACCGCCATGGCGTGGATGAGCCGATCCCGGTCGACGGAAGAAAGGCCGTCAAGCTGGCGGCCGACGGCTGCAGCACTTGCCTCATTGAGCGGCCGGAATGTCGCCTCGCCTTTCTCGGACAAGGCCAGGTTTATCTGCCGGCCATCGGCCGCCGAGCGTTCACGCGTGATGTAACCCGATCTGGCGAAATCCTTGAGAATACGACTCAAATAGCCGGCATCGACACCCAGTCCGGCGATCAGATCACTGGCGGTGATCTCCTTGTGCTGGGCGAGCTCGTAGAGAATGCGCGCCTCGGTCAGGCCAAAGCGGCTGGCATGGAGATGCTCGTCGAGAAGCCCTGTCCATTTCGTGTAATTGCGGTTGAAGCGCCGCACCGCGGTGACTGCGTCCTGCATGAACACAGAGTGATGTAGATAGTTGACTTTGTCAACTATCTATCAGGCAACCGCCACCCGCTTGAAGCCGTTCCACAGCGCAAATGCACTGCCCGACAGGAGCACGTCGACATAACGCAGCTTCTGGTACCCGCCATTGAGGGACAGCCGCGGCAGAGCGGTCAGGTGATCCTTGTGGGCCGGGAAGATCAGGCCCTTGCGGGTGGTGACCGCGGCGGCGAAACCCGCCTCGCGGATGAGTTCGAAATCGCGGGGGCCGGCCGAGCCCGGATCACCATAAGGATAGGCGAAGACTTCCGGCACCCGACCGATTTCGTCGGCGATGCGGCTGCGCGACAAGGTGGCCTCGGCCAGCGCCTCATCGGCCGGCAGCCGGGCCACGGCGAAATGATTGATCGTGTGCGCGCCGATCGTGCAAAGCGGATCCGCCGCGATCTTGCGGACATCATCCCAGGTCATCGCCTCGCTGCGGCACTGCGCGTCGAGATCGACGCCGTGATGGGCACAGAACTGCCTGATCCATTCACGCTGCCGGTGCTCTTCCATATTCCTGACCGGCCAATAGAGGCGCTTGAAGGCGGCCTGCTTGCCGGCATCGCTGCGGGTGTCGAGCTCGAAACCGCTGCCGTCGAGAACGCCTGCGACCTGGAGGGCGCCGGCGATGACAGCTTCGAGGCCGCGCCACCAGAGCTCGCAGGTTCCGTCGATGATCTTGGGCGCAACAAAGATGGTGAAGGGACAGCCATGGCGCCGGAAGACCGGCCAGGCATGGACGAAATTGTCCTCATAGCCGTCATCCAGGGTGAATACCGCGAAGGGCCGCTCGGCCGGCGCCTCACCATTGAGGCGTGCGGTGGCCTCCGTCAGCGAGACGAGCTCATACCCTTCCTTAACGACATGGGCGATAACCATGTCGAGAAAACCTGGGGTGATTTCGAGGCCGGAATTGGGGGCGAAACCATGCCGGGCGACTCCCGTCGGGCGCACATGATGCAGCATGAATATTGCACCCATGCCTCCCAATGCTGAACGCAAGGCGCGCGATGCTCCAGAATAATACAGGACATCAAGACTTGTTTTCAGAGCGGCGGACAACGGCATTACCCAGGGGATCAAAGCTACAATTTCTCGTGACTACAGAACTATCAGGCAAAACTTGACGAACATTTGCTAGCCGTAAGGCAAAATACGCACCAACAGGAGTTCCGTTTGAACATAGCGTCCCTCGTTCCTTTCGGGGATAACGCACGCCGGGTCCCTGCCCCCGCGTCGGCGAGGCCGTCAATGTTCCGTATCGAGATCAATTCGACCCACGATGTCCGGACCCTCGAAGCGGAATGGCTGCGCTTTCAGGATCAGGCGGCGGGCACCTTTTTCCAGACCTATCAGTGGTGCAGCGCCTGGCTCGCAACCGCGGGCGCCGCGCAAAATGCCGCACCGCTGATCGTCACCGGGCGTGCCCCGTCAGGTGCCCTCCTGTTCATCCTGCCCTTCTGCGTACGCAGGCGCCAAGGCTGCCGCGTCCTCGAATGGATGGGCGGCCAGCAGATGACATATGGCTACGGCCTTTATGACCGCGCCTTCCTGCGCGATGCCGCTTCCTGGTTCGCCACGCAAGGCTGGGCCATCTTCTCGGAATTGAAAGAGGTCGACGCCGTCGACCTTGCGGAGATGCCGGCCCAATGGGAAGGCAGCGCACACCCGCTCACCAGCTGGTTCACCCTCGCCGGCCCGAACTGCTCCTACCTGCTGCGGTTCGATGGCGATTACGAAACGGTCTATGGGCGCAAGCGCTCGGGCGAAACGCGGCGCGGCAACCGCAAGCGCGACGCCAAGCTCCACAAGGCGGCAAAGATCGAAGTCGGTCTGCCGCGCGATCGCGACCATGCGCATCGGCTGATCGAGCAGATGTTCGAGCAGCAGCGCGACCGCCTCGCCGAAAGTGGCATTCACGGCGTCTTCAATGAGCATGAGCGGCAGTTCGTGCATCACCTCATCGATCTGCCCGATCACATGCAGCCGGTGCTCCTGCCCTGCTACATGACGGCCGACGGCGAGCTGGAGGCGGTGGCGCTCGGCGGCCTCCATGGCGGCGGCTTCTGGGCACTCATCTCGTCGCTAGGTTCTCCCAGACTGCGGCGTTATTCACCCGGCGACGCGCTGTTGCGCCGAACCATTGAAACCTGCTGCGGCATGGGACTAACCTTCTTCGACTTCTCCTCCGGCAGCTTCGACTACAAGCTTGCCTGGGCGGATGAGGAAGTTCGGCTCCATCACGCCATGCGCGGGCTCACCCTGCGCGGTTATGGCTGGGCGCTGACGCGCATAGCGCGCCTCGCAGTGAAGCGTGGCGTCAAACGCACACCATTTCTCTGGAACGCCGTGCTCGCGGCGCGGCGGACCCTGTTCGGACAAGCCGCCTGAATCAGGCGGCGCGGCGAACGGGCTGGCCGATACGCACGAACTGCACCGCCCGCAACCCCGACTGGCGCCAGGATTCGATCGTGCGCGCCGCGTCGAGAATGCGGGTCCCCGGCGCCATCAGCAAGGCCGCGTGACATTTGCGGATCAGCGCCGGGGCGGAGGTTGACTGCCCGCCGCAATGGATGATGATCACCGGATAGATCTGGGCAAAGGCTTCAATCAGCGTATCGAAGCGCGGACCTGACGCAGCTTCGGCAAGCTCGCCTGCCCGCGTTCCCGCCCGCAGAATATGGGCGAGCGAACCGGAATCGCGCTGGACGGCGGCTTCGATCGTCGCCTCGTCCAGCAATATGTCGGACAGGCCCTTGCCGGCCTCGATACCGCAAATCGTATGGATGGACGGGCGCGTTTCGTCGGCGTCGATCACCAGCGTGCCAATGCCCTGGGTCGCGACGATGCGGGCCAAGGCAACGGCGGCTGTGGCGCTGTCGGGCCCGGTTTCACCAATGGCCGTGATGGCGAGCTTCTGCACGCCCAGCGACTGTCGGATATTGTTGAGCCAGGTGACGATCCGGCCGGCAGCGATCGCATAGCTGCCGGAAGGATCGTGCAAGGGCTGATGGGCATGGGCCGAGGCCTTGGAGAGATCGGGCGTCTCCGGAATCTCGCTCAGGATCGCCTGATTGCCGGTCGGCGCGTTGCCGAAATTCGGCATTTGCGGCGCCACCGCATGGAGTGGCGGGCGCACAACGGGCGCTATTTCGACCGGCGCCTCTTCGACCGGCGCCGGCAAGACCAGAGGTGTCGCGAGAACGGGCTCGCGCTCCTCGACCGGCGCCATCGGGCGGCTGCCGCCGGCCATTCTCAGCACCTCGGCCAGGAAGGCCAGGCCGATGCCCAGCGTCAAGCCGGCAAGCGTCGCCAGGATGATCGTCGGACCTTTCAAAGGATAGCTCGGATTGGTGGGCGGAACCGCGCGCTGGATGATGCGGGCGAAGCCCGGCTGAGCGGCGACCTCCTGCCGCGTGCTCGCATCGGCATAGCGGTTCAGGAAGGATTCGAGCAGCGAGCGGTTGGCGGCCGCGTCGCGTTCGAGCGCTCTGAGCTTCACATCGTCGAGATTGCTGGTCGAGGCCTTGGCCTTGGCGGCGTTCAGGCTGGCACGCAGAGACGCTTCCCGCGTCGCCGTGGTCCGTGCCTGGTCCTCGAGTCCGGCGACGATCTTCAAGGCCTCGGAACGCAGCTGCTGATCGACATTGGCGAGTTCGTTGCGCACCGCGACCATCTTCGGATGGCCCGGCAGATAGGTAACGGAAAGCTCCGCGATGCTCCGCTGCAGAGTGATCTGCTGCTCGCGCAGCCTTTGAATGAACGGGGAGTTGAGAACGTCCGAGGAGACATCGACGGAGCCGCTGCTGTCGAGCATCTCGCGGATGGCCTTCGCTTTAGCCTGGGCTTCGGTGCGCGCCGCTTCCGCCAATGTGATCTGAGTGTTGAGCTCGGACAATTCCTGGGTACCGAGCGTCGACTGGGCGCCCTTCAGCAATCCGGCCTGGGCGCGGAACTCTTCGGCCGCGGCCTCAGAGTCCACGACCTTCTTCTGCAAGATCTCGATCTGCTCGGCCAGCCAGCCGCGGGCTCGCTCGGTCGGCTCCGACTGCATCTCGCGGGTCGAGATGACATAGGTCTCCGCCAGCTTGTTGGCGACATCTGCGGCGACCTTGGGATCGAGCGCGGAATATTTGATGACGATGACCTTAGATTCCTTGATCTGGTAGATATTGAGCTGCGAGTTGTAGCGGTCATAGGCGCGCTCCTCGAGCGACTTGTTCCTCGGATCGGGCTTGAAGCCGAGGTCGATCAGGAACTGACTGATCTTGCCGATGCCGTTGCGCGCCGGATCGAACTCGCCCTTGCCGGAGAGGCCGAGATCCTTGATCACGCGGTCGCCCAGATCACGCGAGTTCAGAACCGAAACCTGGCTCAGAATATCGCGGTCATCGAATGTCGGACGTGAATCGGATCCTTCCGAGGGTTGCGCGCGACTGAAGGGGGTTTCGAGATTATCGACCAGAAGCTGGGCTTCCACCGTGTAGCTCGGCTTGTCGCGCAGAACGACGAAGGCGGCCGCCGATGCGAAGAGCACAGTGATGAGAAGGATCATCCATTTGCGCCGCCACAATCCGCGCAGGAGATCCATCATGTCGACCGATGACGCGTTCATTCCGGCTTGCTCGAGATCTTTCATCAGCGAATTTATGCTTAATAAAGGGTTTCCAGGAGGTCACAATGCCCTGCCTGTGGTAAGGATTTTCTTAACGGCCACCAAAGGTTACCCGCCATGTCGGCGGCTTAAGCGATTGCTAACCATAAATCCCTATCGTCGCTCGCAACGCTGCTCCGCCCAGTCCCCTGCGAGGCGGATCGGCGCTGTTATGGAGTGTTGCCCCAGTGCGTATGCGTCTTCTGATCCTCATGGTCGTGCCCTTTCTGCTCTCGGCTTGCGCGGAGACCTGGGACGCCAATCCGCCGACCGCGGCCACGGGCGGCATGGGCGTGATGGCGGACGGTAATATCGCGCAAGGACCGGGCGCCGTCGCCAGCGTCACCGAACTCGCCTCGGCCACACCGGAAGGCATTCAGCCGCCTTACGGCGCGCAAGGTTCCGCCGCGGCCTATGAATATGATTCCGGCTATCGCATCGGCGCCGGCGACAGACTGACGATCCGCGTCGCAGGCGAGGCCGATCTCACCAACGACTATCTCGTCGACGGTTCCGGCAATATCTCGATGCCCTATATCAAGACGACCTATGTCGGCGGCATGTCGGCGCAAGATGTCGAGAAGCTCGTCGCCAAACGACTGCGCAACGGCTTCCTGCGCAGCCCGAATGTATCGGTCCAGGTCACGACGCTCAGGCCCTTCTTCATTATGGGCGAAGTCTCGTCCGCCGGCAGCTTCCCCTATCAACCGGGCATGACGGTGCAGAATGCGGTTGCAATCGCCGGCGGCTACACGCCGCGCGCCCATCAGGGACCGGTCATGCTCACTCGCAAAAATGTGAACGGCACCCAGACCTACAAGGTTCCGGTCACCACCCAGATCTATCCGGGCGACATCGTTTATGTCCGCGAGCGCTGGTTCTAACCGGATCCGGACCGAACCGATGCGCATCCTGCAAGTCTTCCGCACGCCGGTGGGTGGCCTCTTCCGCCATGTCCGCGATCTCGTCCGTGGACTGAGCGGCCTTGGCCATGAGGTTGGGATCGTTTGCGATTCCACAACCGGCGGCGGTGCGGCGGAGAAGATGCTGGTCGATCTCGCCCCCTCCTGCCATCTTGGCATACACCGCCTGCCGATCGGTCGCATGCCGGGCCTTGCCGACGTCAAGGCGGCATCGGCGATCGCGCGGATCGCGGCAACCGCAAGACCGGACATTCTGCACGGTCATGGCGCCAAGGGCGGTGTCTATGCGCGGCTCGCCGGTTCCCGCCTGAAGCTCCCCTCCCTCTACACGCCCCATGGCGGCAGCCTCCATTACGCTTGGGCATCCCCACGCGGAGCACTCTTCCTTTCCGCCGAGAGGCTGATGCTGCGGCGTGGTTCCGGGCTCGTCTTCGTCTGCGACTATGAACGCCGGATCTTCGAAGAGAAGGTCGGACTGGCGGGCCTCCCGCATCGCGTCGTCCACAACGGGTTGTGGCCGGAAGAGTTCGCCGCTGTGCCGCTTGGCCCCGACGCACGCGATCTGATCTTTCTCGGCGAGATGCGCCATCTCAAGGGTGTCAGCGACCTGCTCGAGGCTTTGAGTCTGCTTGGCGCCGCAAATCCGGCAACCGCCACGCTGGTCGGCGATGGTCCGGATCGGGAGGAATTTGAAGCCAGCGCCCAGCGCCTCGGGCTAGCGGACCGGGTGCGTTTCACTGGCGCGCTGCCGGCGCGTCAGGCTTTCAGTCTCGGCCGGGTGATGGTCATGCCGTCGCGGGCGGAATCCCTACCCTATGTCATTCTTGAAACAGTGGCGGCCGGCAAACCGCTCATCGCCACGAATGTCGGCGGCATTCCGGAGATCCTGCCGCAGCAGAGCCTGGTGCCGGCCTCCGACCCGAAAGCCTTGGCCGAGGCCATCCGGGCGGCGCTTGCCAGCCCGGAACAGAGTTTGGCACAGGCCCACACGCTCGCCGAGGACGCCCGCACGCGGTTCTCCGCCGCCGCCATGTGCGGCAAGATCGCCGGCTTCTATGCCGAGATGCTGAAAACAGCCCGTTAAGCGCGCGTTAAGCACGTTCCTTCACTTTGGCTAACGATGAGGTCGCGCTGGGCCCCAAAGTTGCTCCCCATGCAGTTCGGGAAAAATTCTGTGTCAATTTGAAACGAACCTGCAATGCGCAACGAACAGCTGTACCGGCATAAACTCGCGGCGAGCGGACTTCTCGCCAAACTCGGCCTGGAAGACAATGCGGCGCTCCATTCCGAGGTGCTCAGGGCTCCCCTCATCTCGGCGCGAGTCGTCGCGATGATCGTTCGCAGCGGAGAGCTCATTCTGATCAGCGCGCTCGGCGCCCTGCTCCTCGTTGCCTATGTCTCGCCCCGGCACGCCATATCGCTCACCGTCTATGCGCCCCTCATCGTGACGGCGGCGCTGGCACTGGTCGTTCTCCTGCAGATCGGTGGCCTCTACAGCATCCACGCGCTGTTGCGGCCGGCCGACTACATAGCCCGTCTGGCCGGCGCCTGGCTCGTCATCGCCGGACTGGTGATCAGCTATTTCTTCTTCAGCAAGAGCGGCGACGACTTTTCGCGTGTCTGGGCGGCGCTCTGGTTTGTCGGCGGGCTCGGCCTCCTGGTCCCGTTTCGTATCTTCGTCGCCCGCCTCACGCGCGCCTGGAACGCTAAAGGCCAGCTCGACCGGCGCTGCGTCCTGGTCGGCGGCGGCGAACCCGCCGCCCGTCTCATTGAGGCCTTCGAGTCGTCCAAGGACGACGTGTCGGTGATCGGCATCTTCGACGACCGCGACGACACTCGCTCACCCGCCTCCATCGCGGGCTATCCCAAGCTCGGCAATGTCAACGAGCTCATCGATTTCGTGCGGCGCAACCGTGTTGACCTGCTCATCGTCACCCTACCGCTCACCGCCGAGGCACGTATTCTCCAGATGCTGAAAAGGTTGTGGGTACTGCCCGTCGATATCAGACTCAGCGCTTATGCGCAGAAGGTGCGCTACCGGCCGCGCGCCTATTCCTATATCGGCAATGTTCCCTGCCTCGACGTTTTCGACAAGCCGCTGACCGACTGGGGCCTGTTCGCCAAATCCATCGAGGACAAGCTGCTTGCCGGCCTGGCGCTCATGCTGCTGTCGCCGGTGATGCTGCTGGTGGCGCTCGCCATCAAGCTCGAAAGCCGTGGGCCGGTGTTCTTCCGCCAGCACCGCTACGGCTTCAACAACGAGCTCATCGACGTCTACAAGTTCCGCTCGATGTATACCGAAATGACCGACCGGGCGGCGACGAAGCTGGTGACGCGTGACGACCCGCGTGTGACCCGCGTCGGCCGCTTCATCCGCAAGACCAGCCTCGATGAGCTGCCGCAGCTCTTCAATGTGCTGAAAGGCGAATTGTCGCTCGTCGGCCCGAGGCCGCACGCCACCCACGCCAAGGCACAGGAGCATCTCTACCCGGATGCGGTCGAGGGCTATTTCGCGCGCCACAAGGTCAAGCCAGGCATCACCGGCTGGGCCCAGATCAATGGCTGGCGCGGCGAAACCGATACGCTCGACAAGATTCACCGCCGCGTCGAACACGATCTCTATTATATCGAGAACTGGTCGATCGCCTTCGATCTCTATATTCTGTTCTACACGCCGATCTCGCTGCTCTCGACGGAGAATGCCTATTGACCGCCAGCGCTGCCCAATCCTCTCTTGCCGGTCCGCGCAGGACATTGGGCAGCCTCGAGACCTGGCGCAATGCGGTGCTGTGGCTGCTGGTCGCGTCGGCATGGTTCGTGGTCGTCGAGCCGTCGCCCTATGAGCTGATCTTCATCCTGGCCTTCCTGTTGTTCCTGCCCGGCGGCGGCCTGAAGGTGCCGCTCGTGTCGCTGCCCTTCTTCGCTTTCCTCATCCTCTATAATCTGGGCGGCGCTGTCGGGCTCGAAGGTGCGCTCGACGACAAGATATCGGTCTGGTTCACCATCATCTCCTACTACATGGCCGTCACCGGCCTGTTCTTCTGCTTCCTGCTGACGAGCGACACCAATAAGCGGATGGAGATCATCCGCAGCGGCTATATCGCGGCGGGCGTCATCGCCTCCATCATCGGCATCCTCACCTATTTCGACGTGGGCGGGACAGCGGGCGCCTGGGCGCCCATGGGCCGCGCGCAAGGCACCTTCAAGGACCCGAATGTCTTTGCACCGTTTCTCGTGCCGCCCTTCGTCTTTCTGGCCCAGGACATCCTGCTCCGCAGAAGCCGCCGGCCGGTTCTGACCATCGTCAATATTCTCATCATCTCACTGGCGATGCTCCTCGCCTTCTCGCGCGGCGCCTGGATCAACATGGCGGGCTCGGGCATCCTGCTCGTCGTCTTCACCCTTCTGCTCGCGCCTAGCCCGGCCTTGCGCAACCGTGTCATCTTCCTGTCGGTGAGCGGCGCCGTTCTGCTGAGCGTTGCCGGTGTCGCCGCGGTGCAGGTTCCACAGATTCAGAAGCTCTTCGAAGTCCGCGCCAGCCTCAGCCAATCCTATGATGTCGGCGAAGAAGGGCGTTTCGGGCGTCAGATCGCCAGCATTCCCCGTGTCCTGACCCAGCCTGGCGGCATGAATCCACGTCACTTCCGCTATATTTACGGACAGGATCCGCACAATGTCTATCTCAACGCTTTCGCCTCCTATGGCTGGCTCGGCGGCTTCACCTTTTTCGCGCTGGTGATCATGACATTCTGGGCGGGCTGGCGCGCCATGCGCACCAGGACGCCGTGGCAGCATCATGCCATCGCCATCTACTGTCCTCTCGTCGCCGTCATGTTGCAGGGTGTGCAGATCGACATCGACCATTGGCGCCACTTCTATCTGCTGCTCGGCTGCATGTGGGGATTGCTGGGGGCGACGCTCGCTTACGAACGACAGCAGGCGAGTTTCCCGGCACCTGCGCCATCGAAGCTCTGAAGTTACATTAGAGCTTGGCATCCCCAATTCGGCCGCTAATCTTGCTCGCATGGATGCCGACTATCTGACTTTCGACACGGCCTGGGCGCCGCAGTTCGATGCCCATGACACTCCTCCCAAGGCAGCGCTCGCCATTCTCAGCACACCGCGCACCGGTAGCCAGAGCCTGTGCCGGCTGCTTTACGCCATGGGCCTGGGCGTGCCGGCGGAGTACTTTCTTCAAAGAGTGACGGAACGCTACGGTGAGCGATTTCTCGGCGAGGCTCCGTCGATCGATGGCGCCTTCATGAAGGATTATGTGCGGGCCATACAAACCTATCGATGCCGCAATGGGTATCTCTCCTACAAAATCCACGCCGATCAGCACAGACAACTCAGCGCCGATCTCGGCGGGGCTTGGGAGGATGCGCTTCCGAATGTGACGATCATCCGGCTGCGCCGGCGCGACATCGTCGGCCAGGTCGTCAGCCTGGGAGCCGCCCTCCAGAGCGGCATATGGGATGATGCGTCAGGGGAACTCCTGAAGAAACCCAGCGCCCTGAATGAAGCCATCGCAGAAAAGTGGGTGGAATACGTCTTCCGCTCGGAGCGATATTGGGACCGGTATCTGAAGAACAGGAAGCAGCGGATCCTGTCCCTATACTGCGAAGACCTGGCCGATGCGGAGAAGATTCAAGCGACGCTGAGCGTGCTCGGAACAGGGCATTCGAGCGGGGACATCGGCAACATCCTCAAGCGGCTGCCGCGCTCTTCCCACAATGACCGCCTCGCGCGCGAGCTGGCGCAGCGTTTCGGTGCGCATATATCGCGGCACTGGCAACGCCTGCTGGCCAAAGCCGGCGCTTGATTATGGCGGTGGGGGCGGCGGCAGCTCGATGCCGCTCAATACGTCAAGCGCCGCGGCAATCTCGGAGGAGAACCAGTTCGGCAGCTTCTCATTGAAAGTGCTGGTATTGTCGATCAGGCCAGTGCGCTGACGATCCATCAGCGACCCGTCCTGCCCGAAATAGAATTTCAGGCCGGCATAGACCTGGGTGTCGTTGAATTGGACATCCCCCTCCTCGCCGGTATCCAATGTACGTTCGGCGTAACGAGCGCCGCCGAACATCGAAAGCCCTCTGTCCCATACGAGATATTCAGCCTCACCGGTGACCGCCCAGCCGTCGAAGTCGGCGTCGTCCCCGCCTGTACCAGGTTCAATTGTGGACAGGAGAGCATCGCCACGCAGCATGAGCGACAGATCCGGCATCGCATAGAACCGGCCGTAAGCGGCAAGCTCGAAGCCGTCGTGCTCGGAGTCCTGAATGAAATCACCATTAAAATAATGCGCCGATGCGCCAAGGGTGAAGGCATCGGCAAAGAACTCGCCGAACACGCCGAAACGGAAAAGATCAACGTCCTTGGAGAACACGTCCTGGTTTACCCAGGATGCCGAGAGTCCGAGCGCGGCCGAGGAAGGATCGCGCCAGAACAAAGCGCCCCCGAAATGCGAGTTTGCGGCGTCCAGATCACCGAGATCCTCCTTGCCGAAATTGCCCAGGTCGGCGAGGTCGGTCGAGTGATCGTAGTAAGCAAAATCAGCCTGGATATTAAACTCGCCACAAGTCACGAGGCCGCCGGCCTCGCCAAAGGGCGTGTTCCAATCGACGTCGCCTGAGAAATTCTCGAAGAGGCTGCCGACGCCGTCGAACTCCACTTCCTGCCAGTCGAACATATAGCCGACACCGGCGGCGCCGGAGATCGTGCAGCCCGGCTCTTCATAGTCGGCCGCCTCAGCCGGAGAGGCGCCTACAACCCAAAGAAGCGCCAAGACAGAAGCACTTGCGGAAAGTTTTGACTTGCCGATCATCCCAGTCCCCCCTCCAAAGCCTCGGCGGTAACTGTTGCACCGACGAACACGCCGATCAATCCGCCGGAGACTTTACGAACGGGAATTTTAGCGAGTGTGGCAGTAAAGACACAGTCTATGGTGTGAAACTGCCACCAGACTACGTCTTGGCAAAATGGGCGGCCAGCTGATTTACGGTCGGATTTTCAATGAGTTCCTCGACCTCGATCTCGCGTCCGACCTCTTCCTCCAGCCCGACACACAGGTCGACGACCTTCATGCTATCGATCCCGAGCCCGGCCAGCTCGATGTCCGCTGCCCGCCCGGAAAGCACGTCGTCCTTCTGCTTTCCATCGATAAGCTCAAGATTCTGCAGGATATTCAGGATCATGCCTTTGGCTTCATCGGCCGTCATCGAACGTCTACCTCTACCAATTTGTGCAAGATGATGAAGTGCGAGGGCATGAGCTGATAGTCAGTTATAGCCGCCTTCAGATCGAGCCGGTCGAATTCACGTTTGAAACTGTCCCAGATCCGCAACGACAGCTGCTTGCCGACACAGGAGTGCATCCCCGCGCCAAAGATGAAGTTCCGATGCTCGGCGAGGTCGGAATAGCCAAAAGCCTGCAATTGCAAGCGAATCAAGTCGCCGGCCTTGAACGAGCATCCATCCATCTCGAAATCGGCCTTGGCGCGCCTGAAGGTCACCGGAACTCCGGTTTCAATCGGAAATTGTGGCAGCCTGATACCCTCCGGATGGGCCGAAGCGCCGCACGTGGCAGTTACGATGCTCTCGGTCAGCATCATCGCCAGGGAGTCGAGACCGAAGACGAGGCACGTGAATTTCCACGCTATATCTGCCTCGTTCGGCGTCGTTGCGCGCAGGAACTCCAGCGTCTTGGCGATACGCGCCTCGAGGCTCTTCAAGCGCGCCAGATTGGTGTTGAAGGACAGGATATCGCCGACATGCATCGCCAGGAATTCCGTCGGCAGGTCGCACTGCAGGAAGACCGAAAAGACCCGATGGATGAAAGGGTCCACGACCTCCGACACGATGTCGACGCGCCCTGGCCTGCTCAGCGGGGAGAGACAGGCCTTCGAAAGCTCGGGCAGTTCCCCTTCGAGTTCCGCCAACCTTGCGGCGAGGAATGTCGCGAAGCCCTTGCGCGCCGCGGGATGCGCCTCGTCCGCCACCAGCAGCGGGAGAACGCTGCAGGCATAGGCGACATTGGGAAGCTCCGTCCCGTAGTTCTCCTTTATTGCCTTCATGACATCGGTCAGGCTTGAAACGATCGCCAGCGGGCTGCGCAGCACCCGCAGGATCACGGCGGGGTCGGTGATGACCCAGGCGCGCAGCAGATCGTTCTCCAGCCAGACGCGCGAAGACAATTGCGCAAACAGGGCCTGCCGGCTATCGGCCGAATGGAGCTGATAGGATTTCACGGAACTCACGCGGCAGGACGCGGCGCGCGGGCGGCCCGCCACTCATTCGCCAACATGCCAAGCACCAGGAGATCGCGGCGCTCGCCGGTTTCCGCATCCCGCAAATGTCCGACGAGACGCGCCTCCTTCCGCCAGGTCTTGTCGCTCAACATGAGCCATAGCATCGGTCGGTTCTGTGGGCGGACATTGGCCTTGGCCTTGGCATAGCCGAGCTTGTCGAACAGATAGCCATAGATGGCGTCGGATGTTTCCGTCGTGAGTCCCTTGCCGCGCCATTGCGCGACACCGATCAGATGCGAGATGGTGAACACGTCAATGCGTGGCTGCAGATGCAGCGTGTAGAAACCGATGGGAAGAGCTTCCCCGCGTGGAATAATGGCCAGAGCTAACTTGCCGGGCCTGGCGGTGAACTTGGCAAAGAATGCCGTCTGCTCGGTGATGCTCCATTGCCGCCGCTTGGTATTGAGCATCTCCGCCGCCAATTCGTCGTCGGCCCATGACGAAAGGCGTTCGCCCACATCGGCACCGGTCATCGGACGGAGAATGAAATTCTCCGACTCAATTTTGAGCGACGGCGGCGGCAGACTGGCCATGGATCAGAATTCGCATCCCCTCGCGGCGGGAATGCCTGTCATAACGCAATTTCGATGGCGGCGCCAAAAAAGAGGAAGGAAACCGGAGTTTCCTTCCTCATTATTTCTCTGCTCAGGCTCTATCAGGGGATCGCACCACCCGCGGCGTTCGCAAGGCCGAGAACGCCCGAGGTCAAAGCATTCGGGAGCTTCTCGAGGAACACGCTGGTGTTGTCGATGGTGCCGGTGCGCTGACGATCCTGCAACGTGCCGTCCTGACCGAAGTAGAACTTGAGACCGGCGTAGACCTGGGTGTCATCGATATCGACATCAAAGTCGACATCATCGACATCAATCGAGCGCTGCGCGTAACGCACGCCGCCGAAGACCGAGAGGCCCTTGTCCCAGGCGAGATATTCGGCTTCGCCGGAGATCGCCCAGCCATTCAGATCGACATCAGTGTCGACGCCGCTCGGCAGATCAATATTGGAGAACAGCGCATCGCCGCGAACCATGAGCGACAGATCCGGGGTGGCATAGAAGCGCCCCCATGCCGCGAGTTCGAAGCCGTCCTGATCGATATCGAGCGGGCCGACATTGATCACTTCGCCATTGAAGTAATGGGCCGACGCACCGAGGGTGAAGCTCTCCAGATAGAACTCACCAAACACGCCACCGCGGAACGTGTCCGAGTCTTTGGTCAGGACGTCCTGGTTGACCCAGGAAGCACTCACGCCCAGCGCGGCATACGAAGGATCACGCCAGAACAGCGCGCCACCGAAGTGCGAGTTGTCGGCATCGACGTCATCGATGTCGAGCTTGCCGACATTGCCGGCGTCGCCCTGATGATTGTAATAAGCAAAGTCGGCTTGGACGTTGAAGCCACCGCAGGTTACGAGACCGCCTGCTTCGCCAAAGGGTGTATTCCAATCCACATCACCATCGAAGCTGTCCTCGCTGCCGATGTCGAAATCGTTATTCTGCCAGTCGAACATGTAGCCAATGCCGACAGAACCGGAGAGCGTGCAACCTTCATCGATCACATCCGCCGCCTGCGCCGACGAGACCGCGCCGGCGAAGAGAAGAGCCAAAGCGGCAGCGCTCGCCGAAAGTTTCAACTTACCAATCATGTTTGTGTCCCCAAACCGTTAGTTCAAAAATTTCAAGTGCCCCTACACGACCGCCAATACATCACTCTTGGATCGACGTTCAATGACAAGAGGGGACTTTTCGGGACATTGCGGAGAGTAATTTCTTAGTGTTGCCAAGAGGCCACAGTTGATCCACATCCGCCGAAACTTTAGGTGGAATTTCATAACCGACGCCACAACCGGGATCATCGCTTTACCAATAATCAACCCTGAATTCAGAGAAGCTTGCCGAACTGGACCACATCCAGCCGGCCGAATCCCGCAGCAGAGGGATTCTCCTGGCGCAGCACGCCTTCCTTGAGCCAATTGCTCTGCTCGAAATGAAGAATCAGAGGCTTATAGGTTTCCACAACCTTCGCCACGGCCTTCTCCAGGCCGAATCGCCCGACCAGATAACTCAGCAGTGCCGGATCGGTTTCTCGCAGGACGTTGGCCAAGTCGTACCGATGCTGATCGATCAGGACATCAATCGTAACGAGCCGGTTTTCTTCATTGATCTCGGTTTCATAGAGACCGACGTGATTCCGGTCCTTACGGCCATAAATTCCTACAATGGCGCGCATTTGCCGCTGCGACTCGACCAGATAGCGCTGGAGATCCGTCCGCGTCAGCTTGGCGACGCGGGCATTCATCTGCCCCATCAGCAGAGGGTCACTCGTCCAGCGCAGCCACTCGTCGCTCACCATCTCGGGGGTGATCGGTGTCAGGCGGAAGCGCTTGGTGAGGATTTCCGGCGCGTTCGACATCGTACGGATTTTCGTGATGGGTGGCCCAACTGGCCCATTGGGGAAGTAGACTGGTCGGAGCGACAGGATTCGAACCTGCGACCCCTACCCCCCCAGAGTAGTGCGCTACCGGGCTGCGCTACGCTCCGACGGGCGCGGATATAACACCGGCCTCCCCCGAGTTAAAGCCTTATTCTCTCACGCCAGGGTATCTAGTCGTCGGCCCCCAGGAGCTTGCGGGCGGCCCCCAATTCGGAGAGCGCCAGCCTGAGCGACTGTACCTGGGATTCGCTCATGCGCGGCGCCGCTGCCGGGGCCTGGACCTGTGGCGACGGTTCGCCGCCGCGGGCAAAGGGCGCCGATCCCAAAGCCGGGGCCGGACGCTTGATGCGCGGCGCCTGCAAGGCCCGCCCGGGTGCCGGAACGCCGTCAAGCTCGAGGTCGCGGGCGTCACGCTTGCGCGCCGCCGTCTCGCCGCGGCCGATGCTCGAGACATGCTGAAGGCCCTCCTCGCGCAGAATGCGCTGGACGCCGCGGATCGTATAACCTTCGCCGTATAGAAGTGCGCGGATGCCCTTGAGGAGGTCGACGTCACTGGGCCGGTAGAAGCGGCGCCCACCGCCGCGCTTCATCGGTTTGATCTGGCCGAATCGGGTCTCCCAGAAACGCAAGACGTGCTGCGGAACATCGAGTTCCTCAGCCACCTCGCTGATCGTTCGAAATGCCTCTGGCGCCTTATCCAACATCATCGTCCTTAGAGCATTTCAGCCCGGCCGGTGATTCGTCCAGCCAGGAGAAAAAACTCGTTTGCCCCTAACCGGAACGCTCTCCTCGCCGGGATCCGCCAATCCGGGCGGGAAGTACGCTATCCGTGCGGTCGGGCGCCCGACTCGCTAGTCTTCCGACCCACCTTCTACACCGTTAATCTGATTCTTCATAACCTGACTTGGGCGGAAGACCAGCACGCGCCGCGGCGTGATCGGCACTTCCTCCCCCGTCTTCGGATTCCGGCCGATGCGGCCGGTCTTGCTGCGGACCATGAATGTCCCGAAGGAGGACAGCTTCACGGTCTCTCCCGTGATCAGTGTATCGGTGATGATGTCCAGAACCGATTTGACGAGATCGGCAGACTCGGTTCTCGACAGGCCAACATTACGATGCACGGCTTCGCTCAGGTCAGCGCGCGTGAGTGTCTTACCAGCCATCTGTTTCCCCTGCTTGCCCAAGGGCTAGGGTAAGATGGATGGAAATCGCGGTCAATAAAAAACTACGTGTGAACTCAATAGCTTAGGGTTTTAACCGAAAGTATTACCAGCGGACGAGGACGGCGCCCCAGGTAAAGCCCCCGCCCATCGCCTCCATCAGGACAAGATCGCCACGCTTGACGCGCCCGTCCTTCACCGCCGCATCGAGCGCCAGCGGAATGGAGGCGGCGGAGGTATTGCCGTGCTTGTCAAGGGTGATGACAACACGATCCTCGGTGACACCGAGCTTTTTCGCCGTGCCCTCGAGAATGCGCCGGTTAGCCTGATGCGGCACGAACCAGTCGATGTCCTTGGGCTCGAGGCCGGCATCCTTGATCGTGTCGGCCATCACCGTCGCAATATTGACGACCGCATGCTTGAACACCTCGCGGCCCTCCATGCGCAGATGACCGACGGTCATGGTCGAGGACACGCCACCATCGACATAAAGCTTGTCGCGATAGCGGCCGTCAGACCGCAGGCGCGCGGCGAGAATGCCGCGATCTTCGATCGTTCCCTTCCCGTCAACGGCGCGCATCACGACGGCGGCGGCGCCATCGCCGAACAACACGCAGGTGCCGCGATCCGTCCAGTCGAGAATGCGTGAATAGGTTTCAGAGCCGATGACGAGCGCGCAGGTTCCCTGCCCCGCCTTCAGCAGGCTGTCGGCCACCGTCAAGCCATAGACGAAGCCCGAGCATACGGCCTGTAGATCGAAAGCCGCGCCCTTCTCGATGCCGAGTGCGGCCTGCACCTTCACCGCCGTCGCCGGAAAGGTGTTGTCTGGCGTCGTCGTCGCCACAATGATGAGATCGATCTCGGAAGCAGCCACCCCTGAACGCTCGAGCGCATCGCGCGCCGCGTTGATCGCGAGGTCGCCAGTCGTCTCGTTCTCGGCGGCGATGCGCCGCTCGCGGATGCCGGTGCGCTCGACGATCCATTCGTCGCTGGTGTCGACCATGCGCGCCAGGTCAGCATTGCTCATGATGCGGGCCGGAAGATAAGAGCCCACTCCCTCGATCACCGAACGACGCTGCACGTCAGACCTCATTCCCATCACGCGTCGACCGCCGCGCGCGGCGTAAACGCATCCATATGTTTGTTGATTTCGGCCACGTCGGCCGCGATCTTGGCGACGAGCCCGTTGCGGATCATTTCAATCGCCACATCGACCGCCGTCGCGAAGCCGAGCGCGTCGGTGCCGCCATGCGACTTCACCACGATGCCGTTGAGGCCGAGGAAGACCCCGCCATTATGCTTGCGCGGATCCATACGTTCGCGCAAGGTCGCGAAGGCGCCGGTCGCGAGCAGCGCGCCGAGCTTCGAGAGAAGCGTGCGGGTGAGCGCCAGCTTCAGATAGGTCGAAAGCTGTTTGGCGGTGCCTTCCGCCGTCTTGAGCGCGATATTGCCGGTGAAGCCTTCGGTCACCACGACATCGACCGTGCCCTTGCCGATGTCGTCACCCTCGATGAAGCCCTTATATTCGAGCGGCAGCCCAAGATCGCGCAGCAACCGGCCCGCCTCCTTCACTTCCTCAAGGCCCTTTACTTCCTCGACGCCGATATTGAGCAGACCGACGGTCGGCCGGTCGAGGCTCATGAGCGAACGCGCCATGGCCTCGCCCATCAGGGCGAATTCGACGAGCTGGCGGGCATCGGCGCCGATCGTGGCGCCGACGTCGAGAACCACACTCTCGCCACGCAAGGTCGGCCAGATGGCGGCAATGGCCGGCCGCTCGATGCCGGGAATGGTCTTCAGCACGAAACGCGCCATCGCCATCAAGGCGCCGGTATTGCCGGCCGACACGACGCCCTGCGCCTCGCCGGTCCGCACCGCCTCGATGGCGAGCCACATGCTGCTCTTACCGCGGCCGCGTCTGAGCGCCTGGCTCGGCTTGTCCTCCATGCCGACCGCGATCTCGCAATGGCGGACTTCGCTACGACCCTTGAGGCGCGGATATTTGGCCAGGATGGCTTCGAGCCTGGGTCCATCGCCGAACAGAAGAAAGCGCAGATCGGGATGGCGGACGCTGGCGAGTTCGGCGCCTGGCAGCACCATGTCCGGCCCCGCATCGCCACCCATGGCGTCTAGCGCAATCGTCATCTTGCCTGTCATGAATGCTCAGGGACCTTCGGTTCGCGCCTATTTTAGACAATCTAGCATGGGCGGGCGGACAATAGCCGCTGGCCATGGCGAAACAACCGAAAAATCAGCCCTTCCCCTCCTTGAGACGACTGAGACCGGCAAACGGGTTCCGGGATGATTCTTCGCCGGACGGCGCCGATTCGGGCCCCACCTGATCGATGAAATCGACCCCCGGCTTCTTCGGATAGGGGTCGAGCGCCAACGCCATGGCCTCGGCGACCACCTCGCCCATGTCGATGATGCCGTTCTCGAAAGGCTCGGCGTCACTTTCCTCGATTGCCGCCTCATCCGACCCCGCCATGGATCTCGCGGGCAGGAAATAGCTCTCGAAACGGTCATCCAGCATCGTCCGGAACAGGTCGAGAGATACGACGCAGGTCTGGTCGATATCGGCCTTGATATGGCCCTTGAATTTGAGGCCCTCGCCGCGCCAGCGCGACACCTTGAGCTCGGCCGTGAGGCTGTGGATAGCTGGCAGTCCGAATCGTTCCGCGAGCGCCTCGCATTCCTTGGGCTCGGCGGCAATTGTCTCAGTACAGCCCTGGGGCGGAACCCGGGTCACATCGAGTGGGCGGGAGAATTCGATCAGTCGGGTCTGCATCAAGGGTCTCAAGGTTCCGGAAATTCGACGGTGCCCGACAAGATGGGCTCAATCGGACGTTCTTGCAAATGAGCGAGTGCCGCTACGGCATAGGCGGCCAGAAGCCGGGGGCCGTCACCGCTTTCCGAGCCGGCAAAGACATTGCGGACCAGGGCCTGCGCCAGGCCGGCCTGGTCGCCTGTCTGGAGCAGCGGCCGATAGGCCTGGGCCCGTCCGTAGAATATCTCGGCCATGCGGCGGACCTTCTTGCCGACCGATATGTCGCCAACCCCCATTTCGCGCAACGAGCGGTCCATATCGGCGAAAACCTCGTCGGTCAGCCCCTGGGCGAAGGTCTGGGCGGCTTCATCCCCGCTGCTCAGCCTCTCGAGCACCAGGACCGCATGGAGGATGATCATGTCGTAGCGCCCATCCACGCTGTCCGGCACCCCCCAGTCGGCATAGGGCTTCTCACGCCGCGCGGCAGCCACAATTGCCCCGTAGACCGCTCGGACGGAATTGCGGGACGCCTTGCGCTTGAAAAGGGACAAAATCATCGTTAACGGCTCCCAAGCTATTCCCGCCTATAGTCGGGAAGATCATCCTTTGTTTGAACGCTGCCGGAAAGACATGCGCCGTATTCTCGCCTTCTCAAGCCGTCTTCTGCTCCCCGCCGCAATGGCCCTCACCGTCGCAGCCTGCTCCTCCAATATCGCCCATCGCGGCTATCTCGCCAAACCGGGCGCCTTCGGCCAGGTGCGCGAAGGGATGCCCAAGTCGGAAGTCGAAGGCATTCTGGGCTCGCCCTCGACCACCGCGAGCGTCAACTACCAGGGCGACAGCTACTACTATATTTCGAGCACCACCCAACAGACCGCCTTCCTGAACCCGAAGGAAGTCGAGCGCCAGGTGATCGCCATCCGCTTCGATCAGAACGACCAGGTCGCGAGCCTCGGCCAATATGGGCTCGAGGACGGCAAGATCGTCGACATCAATTCGCGCACCACGCCCACCAAGGGCCGCGAGTTGACGATGCTGCAGCAGCTGTTCGGCAATATCGGCAAGCCTGGCCCTGGCGGCGCCATCGTCCCGGGCCGCACCCCCGGCAGCACCGGCCCCGGAAAGTCCGGCCCGTAAGCGCGGTCAGCGCGACCGCTTGGCGTCGGGCGAATACCGGCGCTCGAGCTTGCGCACGAAATAGGCGGCGACCAGGCTGACGCTCAGCAGGATCACCGCTACGGCCGTATAGGGTTCGTTGTAGCGATAGCTGAGGCCGGCCACATTATTGGCGGCACCGAAGACATCGACCACCGTGATCGCGGCCAGCAGTGGCGTCTCCTTGAACAGGCCGATGAGGAAATTGCCGAGCGGCGGAATCATCGGCGGCAAAGCCTGCGGCAGGATCACCCTGAGCCACAGCGGCGCCGGCTTCAGCCCGAGCGACTTCGCCGCCTCCCACTGGCCGTCGGGGACAGCGTCAATACCGGCCCGATAGACCTCTGCAATATAAGCGCCGATATGCAGGCCGAGGCAGAGAATGCCGGTGAAGAGCGCGGAAAAACGTATGCCGTAGGACGGCAGCACGTAGAAGACGAAATAGAGCTGAACCAGCAGCGGCGTGCAGCGCATGAAGGCGATATAGCCGTCGCAGAAAAGCCTGACCGGCTTCACACCGGAGCGCCGCCCGAGCGCCAGGAGCAGCCCGACGACGAGCGCCAGCGCGAAGCCGCCGAAAGTCGCCTGGACCGTCACCACGAGCCCACGCATCAGGTCAGGCAGGATGCGGATGAGGAACTCAAAGCTGAACATGGTCCCTCCTCACCGATAGCGCGCCGCATAACGCTCGGCGCCGCGCACGATCCAAGTGAGCGGATAGGCCATCACGAAATAAAGGATGAGCACCAGCGTCCAGATCTCCATGGTCTTGCCGGTGGTGACGACCATCTGGCGGCCGGAGAAGGTGAGCTCGGTGATGGTGATGAGCGAGACGAGCGAGGTCGCCTTGACGAGCTCGATCAGAAGATTGCCGAAGGACGGCAGCATGGCGACCAAAGCCTGCGGCAGGATCACCAGCCGATAGGTCTGGACCCGCGTGAGGCCAAGGGCGGCCGCCCCCTCATGCTGGCCTTGGCTGATCGCAAGGATGCCGGCACGCACGATCTCCGAGCCATAGGCCGAGAGATTGAGGCCGAGTCCCAAGACCGCGGTGGTGGTAGGCGGCAGCGAAATGCCGAAAGCCGGCAGGATGAAGAACAGATAGTAGAGCTGCACGATCGCCGACGTGCCGCGCAGTACCTCGACATAGGCGGTGGTCAGGCGCTGCACCCAGGCATTGGGCGCCAGCCTCAGAAAACCGATCACAAACGATAGGACGAAAGCGAGGACGGCGGTAATGAGTGTCAGCTTGAGCGTGACCGCAGCCCCTTTGAGGAGCTGCGGCAGCACGTCCAAAGCCAGAAGTTGATTGAGATCCACCGGGCCCGTCAGGCCTTGCAGATCTGCTCGGCGGTCTTCACACCGTCCGGCAACTCTTCCTTGCCATAGCCATAGGCCGAGATGATCTCGAGCAGCTTGCCGGACGAGATCAGCTTGGCGAGCTCGGCATCGAGCGCATCCTTGAGATCCGTATCGGCCTTGCGCAGACCGAGACCCGCATAGCCATATTCGGGCTCGTTATTGGCCCCCATGATCTGCTGGAAGCCATCGACGCGCTCGATGGAAGGATCATTCGCGGTCTTGAGCAGCTCGTTCAGCTCGAGCGCCGGGAAGTAGATGACGTCCACGCGACCGGCCTTGAGTCCGGCGAGCGCTTCCGTCGCATTGGCGAAGAGCACCACGCGATCGGTGGGCACGCCCGCTTTGGCGAGCTCCTCGACCTGGGCCGCGCCATTCTGCGTGCCGACGATCGCGTCGGCATGGGCCGCCACCTCGGCAATGCTCTTGACACCTTTCGGATTACCCTTGGGCGCGGCGAAGCCGGCGCCGGTGCGTGTCACGGGATTGGTGAACAGCACCGCCTCGCAGCGCGCCGGGCGGATATACATGCCGGCGCCGATGATGTCGAAACGGTCGGCGTTGATGCCAGGGATCAGCGCGTTGAACTCGACGATCTCGGCCTTGAGCTCCTTGACGCCATGCGGCGCCAGGAGGGCCTGAATGACGTCCGGAATGGCGCCCTTCACCTTGCCGTCGGTGTCGACAAAGCCATAAGGCTTCTCATTGGCGATGCCGACGCGCACGACGCCGTCCTTCATGATGCGGGCCATGGTGCCTTCGGCGCGCGCGATAGAGGGCAGCACAAGAGAGGCGGCGCCCAATGCGGCGGCACCCAGAAAATGGCGACGGGAAAGAGAGTGGTGCAGAGCAGGCATGACGGAAACCTCCTTGTTTTTTGTTTAGCTTTCAGCCCATTGAAGTCGGCGCGATATTCGGTTCAGCCGTCCTTCGAGTCAATGCAATGGCGGTTGAAATTAGCGAAAACAAGAGAGAAAAACTTCTCATGGAAGCAGGCCTACACAAAAGCGAGATCACCTTCGACTATCCGGCCCTCGCCGGCTGGCGCTGGCCCACTGTCGATATTGTCGGACAAAGGCCCGGGCCTCGCCTTGCCATCATCGCCGGCGTCCATGTGAACGAGACCTCGAGCATCGAGGCGGTGATCAGGCTGCAGCGGGCGCTCGATCCCGCCAAACTCAAGGGCCGCGTGTCGATTATCCCGATCGTCAATCTCCCGGCGGTGCCGCTGCGCTCGCAATATGTCTGCCCGCTCGACGACAAGAACATCAATTTCAGCTTTCCGGGCCGGCCCGACGGCACCTTCTCGGAAGCGATCGCCTATGCCCTGCTCAACGATTGGGCGCATGACGCCGAGTGCTTCGCCGATCTCCATGGCGGCGATCTGTGCGAAGAGGTCTCGCATTTCATGGTGGTGCAGCGCACCGGCGATGAAGGCTTCGACCGGCGCAATCTCGAAATCGCCCAATGCTTCGACGCCCAGATCATCGCGTCGATCGACCCGTCGCATTTGGACCACCCCGCGCGCAGCGTGACCGGCCGGGCCAAGCGCGGCCAGTATGCGGCCTTCGCCGAGGCAGGGCGCCTCGGGCTCATCGAAGAGGCCCATGTCGCTTATCACTTCGAGGGGCTGCTGCGGCTCCTGCACAATCTCGGCATGACCGACAACGCGCCGGCGAAACAGCGCGAAGCGGTCATCATCACGCGCTATCACTGGGTCCCCGGCCCGGTCGACGGCTTCTACCGCTATCACGTCGAGCCCGGCCAGCATGTCACGAAAGGCACGCTGATGGCCACCGCCGAGAACACCTATGGCGAGACGATCGCGCAAGTAACGGCGCCCGAAGACGGCCACATACTCTGGCGGATCACCCATGCGCTGTCGTCCAAGGACAGTTTTGTCATCGGGCTTGGCACGAAAACCTAGGCCTGCTCGTGCAGGATCGCCGCAACGATCGCCTCGGGCGCATCGTCCTGGACGAGATGGCCGGCGGACGGAACGCGCAGAAGCCGGCCGCCCGTCAACGCAGCCGCCAATCTCTCGCCCGTGGCAATCGGAATCCAGCGATCTTCCTCGCCCCACAGGATCTGGGCGGGAAAATCGATGGTGTCGTAAAGCGGCTCGACCTCGTTGGTGTATTTGACGTCCATCTGGGCGATCTGGCGATAGAAGGCGGCCTGCCCCTCGGCGCCGCGCCATGGGCCTGCGTAGATTTCCAGTGCCGTGTCTGAGAGACCGCGAAAGGATGCGCCTTGCAGATAGGCCTTGAGTAGCGCCTCATGTGCATAATCCGGGAGGCCTGCGAAAGCTTCTTCATGCTGCCGCACATGTTGGACGAAGGGTGAGCCCCAGGGCGCCAGAGCCACCGGGTCGATCAGCGTCAGCCGCCGATAGCGCAGCCCTTGCAGGTAATGACCGCGCAGGACCGTGGCACCGCCGAAATCATGGGCCACGACTTCCGGCCGCTCGAGCCCCCAATGCCGCAGCATCTCGGCGAATACGAGATTCTGGATGCCTAGCGAGACATCCTGGCCGGCTGTCTTTTCGGAGAGGCCATAGCCCAAGAGATCGAAGAAATAGACCTGCCGGCGGCGGGCAAGCCACGGCGCGATGCGACGCCACACCTGCGAGGAGAAAGGCGTCCCATGCACGAGAACGATCGGCTCTCCTTCACCCAGCCTGCCCCAGGCAATACGCTGATTACGGAATTCATGGGCATGGTCGAGGTGAAGGCGTTCTGACGTCAGGTCCGGATTATTCACAATCGTAGCTCCAACCGAAAGACCGGACAGCTCCGGCACATTGGCTCAGGACCGCAATATGAACACAAATTGGATCCAGAACAGCGCAATTCCTGACACAGCGTGATACTTTCAAGCGAGCCGCATATGCATAATTTCGCAGGCGTTAAATCCCTTCTACTCGCCTTAATTGTCGGGCTCCTTGGCGTTCAGATCCTCCCGGCGGCGGCACAGCAAGTGAGTGTGCCCATCCGTGCGATCATTGAGACGATCGACAGCAATTCCATTGTCTTTCGCGATGAGGTCAACGGCGTGGCGTCGGTCGCGCTGGATTCCAAGACGATGATATACACGAGTGAACCTTCGAGCCTCGCCGACATCAGCCCAGGTGACTTCGTGGCCTCCGCCGCCGTCAAGCAGGCGGATGGGAAACTTCACTCAACGGAGCTGCGTATATTTCCCGACGCCCTGCATGGCATGGGAGAGGGACAGAGGCCGATGAAAGACCCCAATACCGTTATGACGAATGCGACGGTGGCGCAGGTCGTGGGCGTGCCGGAGGGGGGCAGGATCCTGAAGGTCAGGTACCAGAATGGAACGGCCGAACTCATCGTCGATCCGCAAGTCCCCGTTACGGCCGTGGTCTGGTCGGACGCGAGCGCCCTGAAGCCGGGGATGAATGTGATCGTATTTGCCGGCAAGGGGCCGGATGGCGCGGTCAAAGCGCAGACGATCTTGGCGATCGATTGAACATTCCGCCACCCCGCGCAAAATTGTTCCAGGCATATTTCAGCGGATGGGGCCGGCGCGCAAGTCCGGCCCCACGCGCTTCAGGCTGATTTCTGCAAGCGCAGGCGCGGCGGCTCGCCGGCAACTTTGCGGCGTTGCTGCAATTCGGCGGCACTGTGCAGAAAGTGCCGCAAGATGCGCCGGTAGAGCTCATCGCCCAGGGCGGCGTCCTCCATGCCGACATCGATATTGGGATTGTCATTGACCTCCATGACGAAAACGCCGGCCTTCGTCTGCTTGAGGTCGACGCCATAGAGGCCGCGCCCAACGAGGCGGGCCGCCTTTAGCGCCGTTGCCAGGACCGTGGCCGGCACCTCCTTGATCGGCACGGCCTGGGTCGGCCCTTCGAGATGGCTGCCGTCATCGCCGTGTTTCATGATCTGCCAATGTTTCTCGAACATGAAGTAACGCGCGGCGAACAGCGCCTCGCCGTCAAGCACACCGATACGCCAGTCGAATTCGGTCGTCACAAAATCCTGCAGCAGGATCACCTCGGAGCGCTTCAGCATCCGCTCTGCGATGTTGGCAAGCTCACTACGGCTCTCCGCCTTCTCAACCCCGATGCTGAAGGAACCGTCGGGGATTTTGACGACGCAGGGAAAGCGGTGCTCGTTTTCGATCCGGTCGAGATGACGGCGGGTGAGAATGCGTGTGCCGGGAGTGGGCACGTCATGGCCACGCAGCAATTCCGCCAGGAACACCTTGTTGGTGCAGCGCACGATCGATGAGGGATCGTCGATGACCGGCATGCCCTCGCGCTCGGCCCGGCGGGCGAAACGGAATGTATGGTTCGGCACCGCGGTTGTCTCACGGATGAACAAGGCGTCGAACTGGGCGAGCTTGGGATAATCCTTGCGCTCGATCAGCACCACATTCACGTCCATTTCGCGACCGACATCGATGAGCCGTTCGAGGGTCTGCGGCTTTGACGGCGGCAGCGGATCCTCAGGATCGCGCAACACCGCGAGGTCGAAGCGTGACGACAGCGGCTTCGGCTGATGCCATCGGCGATGCAGATAGGCATCGAGGCCGGCCAGGAAGAGCTCATCGTCACCCGCCGGGACGTCGCGCGGGTCGAGAACCTCGACGGCGGCGATGCGCCAATGGGTCTTTCGCTCCAGATCGATGCGCAGGATCGGTGTCCGCAGGCGCTGGAAGGCGGCCTGCGCCAGCTCGCTGAAGCGCTTGTCCCCGGTTTCCCCGAAATAGACATTCAGGCTGAACGCCTTGACCGAGCGCGGCATTTTGGGAGCTTTGATCAGCAGGCGCCCGAGAACCGTCGCATGGCGCGCATGGAATTCGCGGCGGTCCATCTCCGAGAAGGCACGGACATCGGGAATGACACGGTCACCCCTCGCCTCACCGAGAAGCGAAACATAATAGCCGGCGCTCAGATAGGCGAAGTCGCGACAGAGATTGACGATCCGGCGCGGCGGCGGTGAAATCGGCTCGGCGAAATAAGACTCCGCCGCTATTACCCGACAACTCGGATCGGACCAACGGAAGTCCTTCTCCTTCTCGACAATGATCACATGCGAGGGCATGGCCTCGTTCTCCTTTATGCGTTGGGAATGCAGTTGAATATGGAGCCGGGCCTACGCGCCGAGACGGGGCGGCACGCCGATCCTGAGCTCGAGCGGCTCGTCGATCAGCCGCACGGCGCCCGGCAGAAGATCCGTCTGGAGACCGGCATAGTGAAGGGCTGCAGCTTTGTCCTTGAACAGGCCGCCATTGCTGCCGCTCATATCCGTGGCGATCCAGAAACCGGCGCGATCGCGTCCGACCAGATATTGCGGCATGAGACAGGCAGAAGCTTGCATGATCGGCTCCGAAAAGTGGAACAGCGGACTCGAAAGCTAGGCATCACCGGATAAGCTTTCGATATGCCTCCGGCCTGCGTC
Organism: Rhizobiales bacterium Y(2018); assembly: GCA_005502925.1. Lineage (GTDB taxonomy): Bacteria > Pseudomonadota > Alphaproteobacteria > Rhizobiales > Aestuariivirgaceae > Taklimakanibacter. The sequence continues at coordinate 488,531 of SCPD01000001.1, forward strand.
TCATAAGTTCTTCATCAAGCTTACCTGACCGGAGGCGAGGCGCTTGCGAAACCGCAAGGCGGCGGTACCATCGACATAATAATTCTCGCGAGCCGCACCGAACTGGGCGAAGCCGAGCTCGCGAAAGAGGCGATGCGCCGTGAGATTGTCGACCCGGCTCTCAAGACGCATTTCCGCACAGCCGCGCCGGCGGGCGCTGCCCATGAGCTGCGTCATCAATGCACGACCGAGGCCAGCACCGCGCGCAGCGTTGGCGACTGCTATCGAATAAAGCCTCGCGATACGCGTCCCGCGTCTCGTCAGCAGGACCGCTGCCCCGAGGATCGTACGCCGATGCGCCGCGACGAGGATGACCGCGGACGGACGCCCGATCAGCGCCCGCCAGCTCCGCTCCGATATCCGATCACCCGGAAATGAGTTCTCCTCGAGATCAAGGAGCTGGGGCACATCCCCTTCACGCGCAAGCCGCAGTTTCATCTCAATCTGGCTCCACCAAATGTTTCGCGGCGGAGGTAATGCGGCTGCCATAAGGATTCGAGAGGCTTCCGGCCGCCCCGGCATAAGGAAACCATAAGCTTGCCGCCGCGTGACGATGTCGCTCTTGCCAGTCCGTCTCATCCGGAGCATGAAAAGGCGATGAGCCGTCGGCGGAGCATGCGCGTCTTCATGGCAGTGGCGATCCTGGCTGCTGTCCTCATGATTTTCATGCCTTTCGTCAATCTCGTCTCCGGTGGCACTCCCGGCAACAGTGCCGAGATGTCCGCCATGAGCGACTGCGGCATGTGCCCGAAATCCGATATGGTCATGGTCAATTGCGCGCAGGCCATGTGCGGATTGCCGGCAATGGAGGCTTCCGGCCCCGCTCCCCTCGCCGCTGCGCCGGTGCGCTATGGCGCCGTCTTCATGAACATTCCCAACGGCCGGCACACCATACCGCCCGTTTCGCCTGGATAGGTTTGGGCTGTTTTCCAGCCTTCATCCTTACGCTTCCCTCCAGGAGTATTTCATGCGCATTCCGCTCTGGGCGACGCTGTTCGCCACCCTGTTTGTGATCCCCGCTTCCGCCGAGACCTTGGCCGAGCTCGGCCGCAAGACCCACTATCACGGCATCGCTTTTGCCCGCTCGGGCACGGCGGCGCTGATGATCGCCACCCATCACGGTCTCTACGCCGTCGACAAGGACGGGTCCGTCGCGCGGGTCTCTCCCGTCCAGGATTTCATGGGGTTCTCGCCCGACCCGGCCAATGAGCTCGGCTATTTCGCCAGTGGCCATCCCGCTACGGGCGGCAATTCCGGCTTCCTGCGCTCGGTCGATGGCGGCGCCAGCTGGACGCAGCTCTCGCCCGGTGTCGACGGTCCCGTCGACTTCCATCAGATGGATGTGAGCGGCGCTGATCCCAAGGTAGTCTATGGCAGCTTTGGCCGGATCCAGGTGAGCCGCGATGGCGGCGCGACCTGGGAGATCGCCGGCGACGCGCCGGAGCGGCTGATCGCACTCGCCGCCTCCAGCCTCAAGGCGGAACGCCTCTATGCGGCGACCGAGAACGGCGCGCTCGTCTCCGAAGATGGCGCGCGAAGCTGGGCGCCGCTCGCCTTTGCCGGCGAGGTAGCGAGCACAATCCAGACCGGGCCCGACAAGGCGCTCTACGCCTTCGTGGTCGGGCGCGGCCTCATGAAAGCGAGTGAGGACAAGCCCGATTCATGGTCGCTGCTGACCAATGATTTCGGCGAGGCCATTCCGCTCCATCTCGCCGCAAATAATAAAGATGGTCAGCAGCTGGCGCTCACCATGCAGAACAACGAGGTGCGCGAAAGCCGCGATGGCGGCAAGAGCTGGCGGCTTTTCGGCCAGACTTCGCCGTGACAACCGGCAAGGCATGGATGATCGCAGCCCTGGTCGGGGCTGCAATCATCGCGGCTCTTTTCGTTCTTGAATATCCGCGTCTGCGCCAGGCACGCCAGATCGCGCTCGGCCAATCGGTCTATGCCGCCAACTGCGCGTCATGCCACGGCAAGCAGCTCGAAGGACAGCCCGACTGGCAGACGCCGCTCGCCAGTGGCCGCCTGCCCGCCCCGCCGCATGATGCGTCCGGTCACAGCTGGCACCATAGCGACGAGGTGCTCTTCAACGTGACACGGAATGGGCTCAAGCCCTATGCGGGCGAGAACTACGAAAGCGACATGCCGGCTTTCGCCGGCACTCTGAAAGACGACGAGATCAGAGCCGTGATCGAATTCGTCAAGAGCACCTGGCCCGAGCGCGAGCGCACATATCAGCAGCAAATGACACTCCAGCAGCGGAACAAATAGGTGCCGGTCTAGCCAATGCGGATCTTGGTATCGGAAATATATTCGTATTTGGGAACCGCGAGATTCTGCGGTGCCGGGCCTTTGCGGATACGGCCGGCCGTATCGTAATGCGAGCCATGGCAAGGACAGAACCATCCTCCGAAATCGCCCTACTGGCCGAGCGGCACGCACCCCAGATGCGTGCATATACCGACCATCACCAGCATGCTTTCCTTACCGCCGATGACACGGTTTTCATCGGTCGCCTCGGCACCTTCCGGCAAATTGGCGTTGCGCGCCGCGGGATCCACCAGGTCGGTGATCGCCACAGCCTTGGCCGCCGCGATCTCCTGGGGCGTGCGATAGCGGATGAACACGGGATTGCCGCGCCATTTGATGGTGACGCCTTGCCCCTCGGCCAGCGGTGCCAGATCGACCTCGATCGAGGTGAGAGCCAGCACGGAGGCATCTGGATTCATCTGATCGATCATTGGCCACAGTGAAAGAGCCGCGCCAACCGTTCCTGCCGCGCCGGTTGCGATATAGAGAAAGTCGCGCCTTTTGCCATCGATGACATTCGCGGCGGACATGGGCTTGCCTCGCAAGATCGCTCTCGCGGCAACATAGCACCGTGCCGCCACTGCCGACGTTCCTCTCGATCATTTGAGCGGCCGTGACTCCGCCGTGATCACAGCAAATGGCGCCGCTTCCGATGAATGAAATCCTGGCTCGCCCCACCATGAACTGCCGATGAACTTGTCCTTCATTTACAGTTCACCGTAGATTACGTAACGTTATTGGTTTATGGGCGGATGTTGCAACCGTGGGAGATCGTGCATGCGATACCTGGGCTTGCTTCTCGTCCTCGCGACGGCATTCTCCATGTCCGCGGCCAACGCGCAGGACAATGCCGTTGTCACGCGCGGCACCGCGGTGGTCACCGGGTTCTCCGGCACAAAGGCCGACAATCCGCCCTCCGGGACCGGCAATATACTCGATGAAACCTTCATTGATCTGGACGGCGCCTCGGTCCAGCTTCTGAAGCTCCTGCCGGGCGCACCCGCCCAGGGACAGGCCGTTACCAGGTCCCCCGTCCTCACGATAAAAGCACGTGATATCGGCCAAGTTTTTTCGATCGCGCTCGATTATGCGGAGCGTATCGAGGCGACGAGCGCCGCTCCAGACATTTATCTCGGTGCGAGCTCGGCCTTCGGGTTGCAGATCGTATCGCCCGACTCGGACAATGATGGACGCCCGGAGCGCGCGAAGAAGGGCCGTCCCGATGCTGAGTGGATGGCAGGGCAGTTTGGCGCCGGCGGGGGGCCCGGCTCGATCTACAAGATCGACGGCAAGACGGGCGCCGTCGCGCTCTTCGCCACGATTCAAGGCAATGGCGGACCTGGCCTTGGGGACATCGTTTTCGACAGGGCCACCATGCAGTTCTTCGTATCCGATCTCGATACGGGATTGATCCACCGGTTGGATGAGACGGGGCAGCCGATCGATACGTTCGATCATGGCGTGACGGGACGGCTAGTGGCCGGTCTTTCACCGGTCGCCGATGACGGCGTGGTCATGGACATCAAGTCGCCCGCCTTTGACAGCGAGAATTCCTCGACATGGGGCTTCACCCAGCCGGAACGGCGCCTTTGGGGCCTCGGCCTGAGAGCCGGGCGCCTCTATTATGCCGCCGATGCCGGCCCGGAAATCTGGTCGGTCCCCATCAATCTCGACGGGACTTTTGGCGACGACCCGCGTCGCGAGATCACGGTATCGGGAACGCCCGGCAATCATCCGATCTCGGATTTCGCCTTCGACGCCCAGGACCATATGTATGTCGCCCAACGCGGCGGCATAAAAGGCAGCTACGATTATTCCAGTTTCACCGAGGCGAAACAGTCCGTCGTGTTCCGCTTCAAACGCGAAGTACCGGACGATCCGGCCACGCCAGGCATCTGGGTCCCGATACCCGATGAATATGCGGTCGGCTTCCCGCCCGATCATCGTAATGGCTCGGGTGGTGTAGCGCTCGGTTATGGCTACGACGATGCCGGCGTTATCCGGCCAGGGGCGTGTGAAGTAACGGTGTGGATGTCGGGCGACACGTTGCGCGACGACCCCGTCATGCACGGCCTGCAAGGGAACGACCGCGCGCTGACACGACCCGACAATGAGCCGCCGGCGAGTTCCTATTTCATCGATTACGATGGACGTGTCGATGATCCGCGCCAGTACGGCCATGTCGGTGATGTCGAGATCTGGCAGCCTTGCGACCAGCGCGCCGAAATCGACACGTTCACGCCGGCCGCCGATCTGCCGCCCGATTATGTGCCGCCCCTCTACGTCCCGCCCGGCGAAACTCCGCCGGATGGCTGGCAGCCTGACGACACGCCGCCCGTCGGCACGCCCGACTGGGCTTATAATCTGCGCCTTGACAAAAAAGCTGTCGGCAACTCCTGCAGCGCGGGCGGACTGGGATTTTTGTGTGACTACGTCATCCGCGTGACGAATATCGGCCCGGACGCCTATTTCGGCCCGGTCGTGGTGAACGACAAGCTGCCTGCGGCGCCCGCCGGCGCGGTCATGACGGTGACCAACGCTCCGCCTTGGCTCTGCTTTCCGATCTCACCCGACGAGCAACAATGCACCTATGCCCCCGCGGCGCTGTTCCCGGGCGAAAGTGTCGATCTTCATGTGAGCGTCGATCTCGCGGTGCCCGCACCCGTGTGTCATCTTGACAACATCGCCGGCCTGGTCTGGCCGCCGGGCCTGGCCGACACCGATCCGGCCGATGACTTTGCCTTCGCGACGGCAACGATACCAGCCGACCATTGCCCGCCACCGGAAGGCGCCACGACCAATCTGAAAATCTCGAAGGATCCGTTTGCCGAACTGTGCACCGACAAGGGCCCCTACTTCGAATGCCGTTATCTCGTGATCGTCCGCAATATGGGAGCGGGCGTCTATGACGGACCGGTCAAGGTCGAAGACACCATTCCGGCGGGCACTACGGCGAGCTTCCCACAGGCATCGTGGAACTGTGCGGGACCTGCGCCGACCTACGCCTGCGAAACCGGGCCAGTGATGCTCCTTCCGGGTCAGGCCGTGGATCTGAGCACCGTGGTGAAAGTCCCCAAGAACCTGGCCGGGCCGTTGAGCTGCAAGGCCGAGAACAAGGCCAAGATCGTCACGGCGATGGGCGGCACCGGGCAGAACACCGATGCGACCGACGATGAGGCGGAAGCCACGATGATCCTGCCGGGTCAGATCGCGCAATGCCCCGGACTGCCCGCTCTGAGCAATCTCAAGCTCAAAAAGACCGGACCGGACGGCAAATGCCCGATCTCCGGCACGGACTGGGAATGCAAGTTCAAGCTGACGGTCCAGAATTTCGGCGCCAAATATACGAGTGCGATCCAGCTCCTCGACGCGCTGCCTTTCGGCACGCCCGCTGGCGCCACCGTCACATTCCAACCACCCGCTGGCTGGAATTGCGGCGGCCCAGTGCTGTTCCCCACTCTGTATCAGTGCAGCAGCAACAATCCTGATCTTGCCCATTTGGCGAAAGTCGAGATCCCGGTAACCGTCAGGATTCCGGTCGCGCCCGTGGCCAAGTGCGAGATCACCAACAATGCGCTGATCATCAAGGCTCCGGGCGGCACGCCGCTCAACTCCTTCGCCGGCGACGATACGAGCTCGGCAAAGGCGCAGCTTGTGACCGTGGTCCCGTTGGATGGCGGCCAGCCGATCTGCGTCGCGGCAGCCGTTCACCAGTCCGAACCACCTCTTACGGCGCCCAAGGCCAAAGAGAGCAATCTCGCGATCAGCAAGACGGCCGCGGCGACCCAGGCCACCGCGACAGGACAGAACACGAAATTCACCATCACGGTCACGAATGAGGGGCCAGACGTATTCAACGCTCCGATCGAGGTTCGCGACACTCTGTTCGACGGCGCCATCGTCGAGCCGTCCAACGGAAGCTGGTCGGCTCCCTGGGTCTGCGAAGGCCAGTCCGCCATGGGCCATCCCGAACAGGGAATCTGCACGCATCCGCCGGTCGAGCTCGACCCGGGCGAAAGTGTCGTGCTCGAGCTTACGATCGAGGCGCCCAACAGCTTCGTCGCGCCCTCCGGCTCGCAAGTGAAGTGCGGCTACAATAACAAGGCCGAGATAACCAGGCCGGCTGGAGGCAGCCCGAAGAATGTCGACGCGGCCGATGACACAGCCTTCGCGGAAGTCAAATTCGCGCCTTTCGAAATGCACGGCACGAAATTCTGCGAGTTCGGCCTGACGACACCACCCGATCGGACCGAAACCAATCTCGCGATCGCCAAGACGGCCGGCGCCTGTGCGGCAACGGCGGGTGGCCAGAACTGCCCCTTCACGATCACCGTCACCAATGCGGGGAGCGAGGCTCACAACGGCCCGATCGAGATCCGCGACACGCTGTTCGGCGGCGCCATCGTCGAACCGTCCAGCGGAAGCTGGTCGGACCCCTGGGTCTGCGAAGGCCAATCGGCCTTGGGCCACCCCGAGCAAGGACTTTGCACGCATCCGCCGGTCAACCTCGATCCGGGTGAAAGCGTCGTGCTCACTCTCACGATCGAGGCGCCGAACAGCTTCGTCGCCCCCTCCGGCTCGCAGGTGAAGTGCGGCTACCAGAACACGGCCGAAATTCTCGAACCGGCGGGCGGCACGCCGAACAACACGAATGCCGGTGATGATACGGCCACTGCCGACGCCAAATTCGCGCCGTTCGAATTGCACGGAACACCCTTCTGCGGCCTTGGGCTGACAACACCGCCCGCGTCAAATACCTGCCCGCAAGGCTGGTCGCGCACCCCCGTGGCGGGCAAGTGCTGCCCGCCCAATTCCGGCTGGGACGGCAAGCGCTGCAAGCGTGACGTGAAAGCACCCGAGGATGTGTGCCCGGCAAATTCGGTGGGCACCTATCCCGACTGCCGCTGCAAGTCGGGTTACACGGGCAGCCCGCCCAATTGTCGCGAGATCAAAGTACCCGAACGCTGCACTGGCGGTATGGAGCGGATCGACGGCACATGCCGGTGCCCGAAAGGGACGAAGCTGATGGATGGCCGTTGCCGTATTCCGACGTCGCAGCCTAAGGCCTGCGGTGCGAATGAGATCGGCACCTATCCAAACTGCCGGCCGATGATCTGCCCGCCGGGAACGACGGGCAAGTATCCCAATTGCCGTAAAATCGATTGCCGGTCGAACCAGCAATGGATCGATGGCGCCTGCCGTTGCCGTGCGCCGCTCAAATGGAACGGCAAGAGATGCGTCGCCGAAACGCCCAAGGCATGCCCTGCCGACTCGGTCGGCAAATATCCGAATTGCCGCTGCAAGCGCGGCACTGCGGGCGTACCCGGCGATTGCAAGCGGATCAACGTGCCACAGAGGGAATGTCCGAAGGGCTTCCGCGGCACGCCGCCCGATTGCAAGCGCATCGTCCCGCCGCGCAAGTTATGTCCCGAAGGCTTCCGGGGCGTGCCGCCCAACTGCAAGCGGGTCGTCCCGCCGCGCACGGTATGTCCGCAGGGCTTCAGGGGCACACCGCCCGACTGCAAGCGCGTCATACAGCTGCGCAAATTATGCCCTGCCGGGTTCAGGGGCACACCCCCGAATTGCGTAAGGACGGGCGTCAATCCGCAATAGATCAGCTGAGATAGCGCCGCTTCAGGTGCTGGATAAAATATTTGGTCTGCAGTTTTTCGCCGGTGGCGCGCTCGAGCAATTCGGGCGTCGACCACAAGGAGGCCTGGCTCCAGATATTCCGCCGGCGCCAGTCGTTGAGGCCGACGAAACGGCCATTGCGGATGTCGTCTCGGGCCGAAGGCTGATCCTTTTCGAGCGCCGCCCAGAGTTGCGCCGCGGTCAAGGCGCCCAGCGTGTAGCTCGGGAAATAGCCGAAGGCGCCCGATGGCCAGTGGACATCCTGCATCGGCCCGTCCTTGGGATTGTCGAGGGTCGACAGCCCCAGATAATCGGTCATCTTGGCATTCCAGGCTTCCGGAATGTCCTTGACCGCGAGCTTGCCCGCGACCAGCTCCTGCTCCATCTCGAAGCGCAGGATCACATGCAAGGGATAGGTCGCCTCATCGGCATCGACGCGGATGAAGCCAGGCTGGATGCGATGGACGTAGGAGAGAACATCCTCGACGTCCCAGCCTTTCAGCGCCTCCTCGCCCAGATGCTGGGCGACGACCGGCATGGCCCAGTGCCAGAATTCGGGACTGCGCGAGACCTGCATCTCGACGAACAGGCTCTGGCTCTCATGCATGGCCATGCCGCGCGCTCTGCCGACCGGCATATGCGACCATTCGGACGGCAGGCCCTGCTCATAAAGCCCGTGGCCGGTCTCGTGCAGAATGCCCATGAGGGCCGAGAGAAATTCGCCTGTTACATAGCGCGTCGTCATGCGCACATCGCTCGGCACCCCGCCACAGAAAGGATGATGCGAGATGTCGAGCCGGCCATGGGTGAAATCGAAGCCGACCGCCTCCATCATCGCATGCCCCAACGCCTTTTGCCGCTCGATCGGGAATGGCGCGTTGAAGGGTTTCAGCGGCCGCTCGGCCAGCTTCTCGTCCTGATGCGCCATGGCTTGCGGGACGAAGTCTTTGAGGAACGCCTTCAGCTCGGCGAAGACCGGCGCGATGTCGGCCGCGCGGTTGCCGGGATCATATTGTTCCATCAGCGCGTCATAGGGGTCGAGCCGCAACGCCGCCGCTCGCAAGGCCGCCTCCTCGCGCATCAGCGCGACGACGCCTTCGAAGGCGGGCAGGAAGCCGGCCCAATCGCCCTTCGGCCGCAATTCACGCCACAGCTGCTCGCAGCGCACCCGGGCATTGACTTGACGGCGCACGAAGTCGGCGGAGAGGCAGGTCATGTTGGTGTAGATCCGCCTGAACTCACGCACGGACGCCTGCCCATTGGCATCGAGCGATCCACGCTCAGCGGCGTCGATCCAATCGGCGATTTCCGGCGCCGTCGCCAATTCGTGATAGAAGCCGGCCAGCATGGACAAGGCTTCCGCACGCTTCTCGCCGCCGCCGACCGGCATCTGCACGGCCTCGTCGACGCCGAGCATCGCCTGAGCATGATCCAGCGCTTCGAGTTTCCGTCCGAGGTCTTCGATCTGGGAAAATGACATGGGTACCTGAAATGTTGCGAGGGCGATGCCCGCTTCATGTCACAAAGCCACCAGAAGGGAAAGAACCGGCGATTGACCGGCGGTCCTCGCTGCCGAAATCATCCGGCCAAATCAGGCGAGCAGGATCTCCATCGCCTTGCGATAACGCTCCATGCGCTCATGATCCTTGAGCCCCGGCGTCTTGATCCGCGTGAGCTCCATATTGTCGTCAAGGTCGGCGAGCTTGACGCGTCGGCCGATCTCGTTCTGGCCGGCGCGGCGGACAAAGGACTCGTAATCCTCGTCCTCGCGACGCGTCACGGCGTCGACCGCTTTGATGATCGCCTCTGAGAATCCTTCGGCCCGCAGGGCGGAAAGCGGCCAGGTCGCGTTGTCCTCGACGACGTCATGAAGAACGCCGACAATCCGATCCTCGACCGCCTCCAGCCTCATCATGACGCGCAAGGGATGCAGGATGTAAGGCTCGCCGGCCCTGTCGAACTGTCCCGCATGCGCTTCCGCCGCAATCGCGATCGCGCGCTCCAAAGTGCTCATCGGCACCCTCACTCGAAGAATTTCAGGTGAATGGTCCGCCCCGCATCGCGGCAGCGAGACTCTTGGCCTGGGACCAACGCCCCCAACGGCTCTATGATCAAACCAGGTACAAAATTATATCCGCATGCGCAAGGCAATTGCGCTGGCGCGCACTAAGTTCCACACGTGGGAACTTCATTCACCCTTGAGGCTGCACACACCATTCGCGCCGCCCTTGCCCGTATAGGAAATAGAGGGCGTTCCATCGGGATTGATGGCCAGCGAGATGGTGACCCCGCCACCCTTCGCCTCATAGTAATTGTTGTTGAACTTCTTGAGCTTGCCTTCCTTGCCGTTGATGTAGATGGGACCGCCCTGATCGGCATGGACTTCGATCTTGCCTGGACATGTCGCGTTGAGAAGCGGGATATCGGCATGAGCGCTTGCGGCGGATGCCAGCAGGAAGGCGGAAAAGACCATCGTCACGCGCATCGAAAGCACTCCCCTCGCTACGGCCGATGCGCCCGATGTTCCAATCTTGCTATCCCGAAGTAAATGGGTCTTAGGTCCAACGTCCTCGCAAAAAGAAACGGCCGGGCAGATCGCCCGGCCGTTCGGTCTTTCATAGTCGCAAGATCAGTGCGCGAGCACGGCCAGCAGCAGCAGCGCCACGATGTTGGTGATCTTGATCATCGGGTTCACAGCGGGACCCGCCGTGTCCTTGTAGGGGTCGCCGACGGTGTCGCCGGTGACGGAGGCCTTATGGGCTTCCGAACCCTTGAAGTGCTTCTGGCCCTTCGAGTCGGTGAAGCCATCCTCGAAAGACTTCTTCGCATTGTCCCAGGCGCCGCCGCCGGCGGTCATGGAAATGGCGACGAAGAGACCGGTGACGATGACGCCCATCAGCATGGCGCCGAGAGCGGCAAAGCCTGCCGCCTTGTCGGCGATAGCCCAAATCACGAGGAAGACGACGATCGGCGACAGGACCGGCAGCAGCGAAGGAACAATCATTTCCTTGATCGCCGCCTTGGTCAGCATGTCGACGGCGCGGCCGTAATCCGGCTTCTCCGTGCCCTTCATGATGCCCGGCTTCTCCTTGAACTGGCGGCGAACTTCGACCACCACGGCTTGCGCCGCGCGGCCGACCGCCGTCATCGAGATACCGCCGAACAGATACGGCAAGAGGCCGCCGAAGATCAGGCCGACCACCACATAGGGGTTGGACAGATCGAAGGTGACATTGACGCCCTCGAAGAAGCTTCCCGGCGTCGCATTGGCCGCGAAGAACTTGAGGTCCTGGGTATAGGCGGCGAAGAGCACCAGCGCACCGAGGCCAGCCGAACCGATGGCATAGCCTTTGGTGACAGCCTTCGTTGTGTTGCCCACGGCGTCGAGCGCGTCGGTATTGTGGCGCACTTCCTTGGGCAGGCCCGCCATTTCGGCAATGCCACCGGCATTGTCGGTGACGGGGCCGAAGGCGTCGAGAGCCACGACCACACCGGCAAGCGCCAGCATGGTGGTCACCGCGACCGCGATGCCGAACAGGCCGGCAAGGTTGAAGGTCGTGATGATGCCGAAGATGATGACAAGCGCCGGGAGCGCCGTCGATTCAAGCGACACCGCAAGGCCCTGGATGACATTCGTGCCGTGGCCGGTGATCGAGGCCTCGGCGATCGAATTCACCGGACGACGTCCGGTGCCCGTATAATATTCGGTGATCCAGATGATGAGGCCGGTGACGATGAGGCCGATGACGCCGCACCAGAAGAGCTTCATCGGGGTGAAGCCGCCGAGATCGGCGCCCATGCCGCCGAACACGTAGCTGATCACCGGATAGAGGACGATGAGCGACAGAACGGCGGTGGCGATGAAGCCCTTGTAGAGAGCGCCCATAATGTTGTTGGAGGCGCCAAGCTTCACGAAGAAAGTGCCGATGATCGAGGTGACGACGCAAGCGCCGCCGATCGCGAGCGGCAGCACCATGCCGGCGAGCTTGTAGGCTTCCGGCAGCACGATGGCCGAGAGCACCATGGTGGCGACCGCGGTCACCACATAGGTCTCGAACAGATCGGCGGCCATGCCGGCGCAGTCACCGACATTGTCACCGACATTGTCGGCGATGGTGGCGGGGTTGCGCGGATCATCCTCGGGGATGCCGGCTTCGACCTTGCCGACCATGTCGCCGCCGACATCCGCACCCTTGGTGAAGATGCCGCCGCCGAGACGGGCGAAGATCGAGATCAGCGAGGCGCCGAAGGACAGAGCCACCAGCGAGTCGATGACGGTGCGGCTCGTCGGCGCGAGCGCCAGCGGACCGGTCAGGAAGATGAAATAGAGGGTGACGCCCAGAAGACCCAGCCCCGCGACGAGGAGGCCGGTGACCGCGCCCGCCTTGAAGGCGAGGTCGAGGCCGCCTGCCAGCGATTTGGTGGCGGCCTGGGCAACGCGCACATTGGCCCTCACCGACACGTTCATGCCGATAAAGCCGGCAGCGCCCGACAGAATGGCGCCGATGGCGAAGCCGATGGCCGAGTGCCAGCCGAGAAGGAAGAAAGCGATGATGAAGATGACGACGCCGACGACGGCGATGGTGGCGTATTGCCGCTTGAGATAGGCCTGGGCGCCTTCACGCACGGCGGCCGAGATTTCCTGCATGCGGGCCGTACCAGCATCGGCGGCCAACAGGCTACGGGTGGTGAGAATGCCGTAGACGATGGACAAAGCACCGCCGAGCACAATCAGCCATAGGGTTGAGCTCATGGATATTCCTTTTGTTTCCTAATGTTTTTATTCTCCCCGAAGGCGGACGTTAGGAATTTCCCCCCTCCTCCCGCATCTCGGACCTATGGGTCGGGTATGCCAAAATGGCGAGATCATGGCAACCAAGAAGAAACCATCCCAAGGGCAGGTTAGCCATGCTAGGGCTGCGTCCCATAATCGGTTTTCGCTCAGGGTCGTGACCATGCTGACCAGTTCCCTCCTGGCTTTTCTCGGAATATCGGTCCTGGTGATCGTGACGCCGGGTCCCGATACCGCCATGACCATCCGCGGTGTGATGCTGGGTGGACGGCATGGCGGGATCGCCACGGCGGCCGGCGTCGCGCTGGGCCAGATCATCTGGGCGCTGGCGACGGCGGCGGGCCTCGTGGCGGTGCTGCTCGCTTCCGAGCCGGTATTCCAGGCGGTGAAGCTCCTCGGCGCTGCCTATCTGGTCTATCTCGGAGCGCGGATGCTGTGGAGCGCCTGGCGGCAGACTTGCCCAAGCGAGGCCACCATCATGATCGGCAGGGCCAAGACGTCTCCCCTCGCCCTCTTCCGGCAAGGCCTGATCAGCGACCTCGGCAATCCCAAGATGGCCGTGTTCTTCGCCAGCATCCTGCCGCAATTCGCCAGTGCCGGCCAAGGCATGTTCTCCGAACTCGCCCTGCTCGGCATCGTCTTTTCAGGCCTCACCTTTCTGTGGCTCTGCCTTTATGCCGTCGCGCTGGCGCGACTCGGCCATTTTCTCGGCCGGCCGCGCATCAAGCGGTCCTTCGAGGCGATCATGGGCGGCCTGCTGATGGCGCTGGGCATACGGCTCGAGGCGGAGCAACGTGTCTGACTATTTTATCACCCTGGCCAGCGTGAAACCGTCATAGCCTTTCACACCGACGGTCTGGATCGTGGTGGCGCTGACCCGCTTTTCCTTGCTCAGCATCTCATTGAAGCGCCGCACGCCTCGGACATTGTGATCCTTGCTCGCGGCATTGATGACCTTGCCGCCGCGCACGACATTGTCGACGACGATCAGGCTGCCCGGCCGGGTGAGCTTCAAGGACCACTTGAAATAATCCGGGATGTTCTCCTTGTCGGCATCGATGAAGACGAAGTCGAAGGGTTTGCGCTTCTCGGCCGCGAGCTTAGGCAGAAGGTCAAGGGCCTTGCCGAGCCGGAGATCGATCATGGCGCCCAGGCGGGCGCGCTTGAAATTGGCAGTTGCGACTTCGGCATGACGCGGCACCGCCTCCAGGGTCACGACGCCGCCGCCTTTCGGCAGAGCGCGGGCGAGCCAGATGGTGCTGTAACCACCGAGCGTGCCGATTTCGAGGATGGTGCGGGCGTTGATCGACTGCGCCAGCAGCATCAGGAGCTTGCCCTGATTGGGCGCCACCGCGATCTCCGGCAGGCCACTATCGGCGCTTGCCTGGAGAACTGCGTCGAGCACCTTGTCCGGGGGCACGAGCGCCTCGCTCACATAATTGTCGACGGCAGTCCAGGTCTTCTGTGTCATCGCGCGCTCGCTGAAAGAGGACAGAGAGCGCGATGAGACCAGAAATGCTGCGGTGCGGCAAATGAAAAGGTCGGTCTACAGGACCTGAAGGAGCTGCTGGCGCAATCCGGCCGGATCACAGACCGGAACTTCCGCCACCCCCACCGTCCCGGCGAGACCACATTCCGGCGTGGCAATGACCGGCAGGCCATGGGCCAGCGCCTTGAGGAGCGCCCGGGGCTCATGCTCGATGAGCGCCGGCAGGATCACGGCGGCGATCTTCTCCGGCCACTCCGCGCCGTCCAGTTGATGCGTCCTGACCTTGCCCCAGAAATCGCCCTCCCCCTCGCGCGCCTTGCCGGCGACGACGATGTCGAGATCGAGATCCCGGGCGGCCTCGCGCAAGGCATAGGCGCCTTTGCGCGCTAGAGCCGAGGCCGGGAAGAGAACGGACTTGCCGCCGCGCGCGATGCGGCTGCGCGGCGCGGGCCTGAGCCAGTCGATGAGCTGGGTGCGGGCGGGATCGCCGGCAGCGATGCCGCTATGCGGGGTATAGAGAGTGCGGGCCGCAGCGAGAGCAGCCCTCTCCGCCGCGACGATCTCCTGCGGCGCACGGAAGTCGCCGAGCGTCGGGCTCGTCGGATAGACCGCCTTGGCGGCATCGAGCTTGGCCTCGAGCTCGGCCATCGGATGGCGGACCATCAGCACGTCGAAGCTGCGGCCCTGCAATTCGCCGAGCCGCCACAGATGCGGCAGCAGATTCTGCGAGATCACAAGATGCTCATGAACCGGCGAGAGCTTCTTCGCATAATGGCAGGCCAGCGCCCCGTCATAGCGCAGCAGCAGGTCCTGCAAGGCGCGGCCCTGCCGTGGCGCGTGGCGCAAGGCCAGCGCGCGGCGCAGCGCCACCAGGGTCGCACAGCTTTCCTCGCTCACCACATGGCGCGGCCAGGCATAACGCGGCGTCTCGCGCAGGCGCTGCGGCAGGAACAGGGCATCCTCTGTGCGTGCTATGGCCGAGAACAGGATGGAGAATTCCGGCCAGCAGGCATCGACGAGCCAGGCCGTCGAGCCTATGTCGTTGGGCAGGAATGGCCGCTCGGGATCATGACGGCGGCACTCCGTCTCGCCGCAGCTCGTGCAGTCATTGGCGGAAAGGCGCTCTTCATCCGCGCTGAGATCGCCATCCTTGCGGGTGACGAGGCCACCCGGCCCACGCAGGACGATCTCGAGCGAGTCGCGGCGCAAGGCCGCCTCGATGCGGAAAGGCTGGGCCGCGCGGAAGCGCAGATCGACATAGTTCCAGAAGACGGTGGCGTCGCGCCCGAGCGACGCGCGCGAGCCCGGCACCACGCGGCTATGGGCGTGGCGTTCGACGATCTCCAGGCCGGCGTTAAGGGCCGCTTCATATAGGGCGTTCGAAAGCTGGCACAGGCCGCCGCCAACATTGGCGATGAGGCAGCCTTCGCGCAATTCACGGCCTTCGACGAAGCCGCGGCGCCTCGTGGTGCGCCCGATCTGGCGCCAGAAGCTGAACAGGCTGCCGGCCGGGACCTCGATACCGTCGAGATGGCGGATGGCGCGGCGCAGATTATGGATCTTGCCAAGGGTGAGCACCCGGTCCTGGCTTCCCTGCAGATGGTGCCAGAGCGGGGATGAAATACGAGCCAGAATCGGAGCCGTTGCGAGGGCCTTGCCCGGGGCATGCCGGCGCACCACCTTGCGGCTCAGCGTCTCCACCGTTTTACGCTTGAGGCGAAAAGCCGTCGCCTTCGCTTCGAAAAGAGCCATATCCCAGAAGCCCGGAACCTGGCTCAAGGCACGATGCGTCATGTCGCGCGTCCCGTTCGTTTCACGCACAAACTGCTCCCACCAAACTGAATGGAGCATGAACAGCGAAGTGAACTTCATTTCGGCGGGATCGTGGTCTTCTTGCGGCGCCACTCCTCCGTACCAGGACGAGTTGGGCCTTTGGCCCTGGGTCAATCGTCTTTCAATTGCCACCAGGGCATGCGAGAAGCCTCTTCCTTTCAAACCGGAGGCCTCATGATCATCCGTCCACTGCTGCGCGTCTTAACCATCCTCATCCTGTGCACCGCCCCGGCCTGGGCCCAGGCCGACGACAAGACCGAAAGGCTCGGCGTGCCGGGTCCCATCTCCTTCGAGGGCCAGGACTATGGGCTCGTCTGGACCTCGCATCCGTCCGCCGACTACTACAAGCAGGAATATCTCCCGGCCGGACAGTCGGTCCAAAGCTACACCCACATGTTCATCGTGGAGGCGGTCACTTCGGGTATCGGACCCAAGGATGCCGCGGGCGCGCAGGTTGCGAGCCTCAACCAGCGCAAGGCCACCGATCCCCTCGTCTTCTATGATGCGATCGTCAATGAGGCGACGGGCGACGTCATCCTCGATTTCCTGATCAGCGCGGCGGGCCCGGACGGCAAGCTGATCGTCGAATGGAACGGCTACCGCTATGCGCCGCATAAGGGCGCCAAGCCGGGCGTCGTGCTTTATGCCATCAGCCGGCGCGCTTATGGCGACGACGCCAAGGCATTCGTCACCGCGCTGAAGGACTGGCGGACCAAAACGGTCAACGAGCTGGCGAGCTTCCCGGCGCCGGCAGTGACGCCACAGCCCTAACTCGCGACTCTACGGCGGCGCTTCAGCATCATCCACAGGATCAGGCTGAGCGCCACCGCCACCGTCGGATAGACGGCGATGTTGACGCTCGCCCAGCCGAACCAGTCGAGCAGCTTGCCCGAGGTGAGCGAGGCGATCGCGACCGTGCCGAAAACGGCGAAGTCGTTGAGCCCTTGCACACGCTCGCGTTCGGCGGGGCGGTAGCATTCGGTGAGCAGCGTAGTGCCGCCGATGAAGCCGAAATTCCAGCCGAGCCCGAGCAGGATGAGGTTCACGGCGAAATGGCCGAAGCTGATACCAAGCAGTCCGGCGGTTGCCGCTCCGGCGAGGAGCAGCAGCCCCGCGGCGCAGACCCGCTCGGCGCCGACGCGGGCGATGATCTGGCCGGTGAAGAAGCTCGGCACGAACATCGCCATCACGTGCCACTGGATGGCCCAGGCCGCCGTGGTCGTGGTGAAGCCGCAATCGATCATGGCGATGGGAGCGGCCGTCATCACCAGGTTCATCATGCCGTAGCTCAGCGTGGCCGCGATCACCGCCACGATGAGGCGCGGCTGTTTCAGTATTTCGGCAAGCGGACGCGCCGCGCCCGCTGAAACGGTTTCCTCCTTGCGCGGAATATCGACAAAGGCGAGCACGCCGATCGCCAGCGTGCAGATCACCGCCATGGCGGCATAACAGCCGGCGAAGGTGACCGGCGCCAGGAGATCGGTGGTAAACATCACCAGCGACGTGCCGAGAAGGCCCGCGGCCACGCCGCCGGTCATCACCCAGGAGATCGCCTTGGGGCGGAAAGCCGGGCTCGCCATATCGGCGGCGGCGAACCGCGAATGCTGGGCGAAGGCCTGATAGACGCCCTGCAGCACCGTCGCCAGGATGAAGAGCTGAAAATTGCGGGTATAGATGGCATAGACGCCGATCAGCGCGCCTATGGTTCCGGCGAAGGCGCCGAGCATGAAGCCCGGCCGCCGGCCGATGGCGCGCATCAGCATGGCGGCCGGGATCGTCGAAACCGCGGTGCCGATGACGAAAGCCGAGATCGGCAATGTGGCCCAGGCCTTGGAGGGCGCGATCTGCACGCCGATGAGGCCCGCGGTGGTGAACATGATGACCGTGGCCGAGCCATAGAGCGCCTGGCCGATCGCCAGCACGATGGCGTTGCGCCTGGCGCGCAGATCATCGAACTGGGCGGTGATTTCGACGGTGCTCATGGCCTTCTGGGTCCCCCGGGCATGCTGGCCGACGCGTCAGCGCAACCAGCCCTTCTTCTTGATATACAGCAAGGGCAGAAGGGCTGCGAGCAGCGTCTGGATGATGGTCGCGGTGAAGCCATGCTTCCAGGTCAATTCAGGCATGACGGCGAAGTTCATGCCATAGAAGGTGGCGACCAGCGTCGGCGGCAGGAACACCGCCGTGATGATAGTGAACACCTTGACGATCTGGTTCTGCTTGACGTTCAGCGAGGTCATCACCGACTGTTGCAGATAGCGCACTTTCTCATGCTCGAAGCTCGCATGCTGCTTGACGCCGTCCATATCGGACAGGAGCGTCTCGACCATGTTCTTGAGCTCGGCGTCGCTGCCGTTGATCTCCATGCGGAGATAACGCGCGGCGCGGGCGAGCGAGAGCTGACATTCGAGACAGCGCGAGATGAGCTCCTCCTTCTCGTTGAGCTCGATCATTGTGTCGCTGATGTCGCTGACGCCGATCTCGCGGCCCGACGAATCGAGACCACTGGTGATCACCCCGATCCGGTCATTCATGGTTTCGAGTGCCTGGCTGATCATGTCGATCGTTTCCGCCGCGGCATCGTTCATCGCCTGCAACAGCGTGCGCATGATCGAATAGGACGACTGGACCAGCCCCGGATGACGCTTGAAGCGCGCCAATGCCTTGTCGAAGGGTGCAAAATGGCCCTTGGGCTCGAGCGTCACGACGACCTTGTCGCTGAAGGCGATGACGATCGTCTCGCGGCGGAAATCCTGCGCCTCCGGCATCATGTGGGTGATGTTGAGGCAGACCGAATCATGATCCTCGAAGACGCCCTCGGCGCTTGCCGGAAACTCGACCTTGTATTTCGCGGCGATGCGCGCGACCTCGGCCTTATTCTCGGCATCGACGCGGATCCAGATATCCTCCAGCGTGGCGGCGGGTGACAGCGTGGTGATGATGTCGTTGTTCATTGTTCTGTCTCCGGATCACTGGGTTTGAGCGGGCTTGGCTGCGCCGGCGCGCAGGGTCTCATGCGCCGGCGAGGTCGAGGACGTCTCCGTCTCCTGGCCGGCCGGCTGCAAATAGTGGATCGCCAACATGACGATGCAGATGAGCGCGTAGAGGATCATCACGGCGTTGATCACTTCGCGCTCGAGATTCGACGCCTTCCTCTTCAAGGGCTTGGCCATCGCTGGTCTCCATGGATTTCATAGATGAGTGCCCGCCATGCAGCGTGCATGACGGATGAACGCGATCGGGCCCGCAAAAGCGAGCGCGCTCCGCGCCAAATCAGAGTCTGATCGTGCTACTCATGAGCTTGCCTTTCCCGGTGTGCCGATGGCCCGGGAGGCAAGCGGACCGGGTATTAGCCCATCACCGCCGGCCCGGCCGAGACGCCGGATACCATTTGATTGTCTATAAGGACCGGTCCGCGAGACCGGCCGCATCTAGGGTGATTGTCCATTGTTCCTGTGCTTTGAATTGCTGCGGGGGCGCAAGCGCCGACGCAAGGCTGCTCCTGCGCCTCACGGCACAATGAGTCAAGATGAAAAGCTAGAGCGCTTCCCGCCAAAGTTGCTCGACTTTGGCGATAAGGAAGCGCTCCAGATTATATGTTGTCGAGCCCTTTTTTCGTTTTGATCGAATCGGAACGATTCGATCAAAACGGGAAGGGCTCTAAATGCTCGGGCCGATCAGAACTCGTCCGGCCGACGCTGGCGGGCCAGCGTATTCAGCACGCCATTGAGCAGCTTCGGTTCCTGCTCATGGAAGAAGGCATGCGCGACATCGAGATATTCGGTGATGGCGACGCGGGCCGGCACGTTCTCCATGAACATGACCTCGTAAGCGGCCGCCCGCAGGATGGCGCGCAAGGTGGCGTCGAGCCGCGCCAGCGGCCAGCCGGTATCGAGGAGGCGGTTGAGGACGGGATCGATGGTGAGCTGCTCACGCACGACACCATCGACGATCTCCTTGAGGAACGGGAAATCGGCCGGGCCGCACTGGCCCTCCTCGAACGCATCGCCCGTGGCACGGGCGGAGAACTGGGCGAGAACCTCACCGACATCGGTGCCGGCGAGATCCATCTGATAGAGAGCCTGAACGGCGCCCAGGCGCGCTGCGGAGCGCGCCACTGGCGGTTGGCGGCGGGGAGTCGTCAAGATTTACGCTGCCTCTTCTTGATGGACCGGGCGAAGCGGATCATGGCGAGCGCCGTATCGGCGGCCCCTCCTCCCTTGTCCATCTCGGTCACCCGGGCGCGTGCCCAGGCCTGAATTTCGTTCTCGCAGGTGAGGATGCCATTGCCAATGATGAGCCCTGTCATGGTCAGATCCATGATGCCGCGGGCCGATTCACCGGAGACAATTTCGTAATGCGTAGTCTCGCCGCGCAGCACGCAGCCCAAGGCCACGAAACCGTCGAAGCGCTTGGACTTGGCGGCGGCGGCGATGCCGCCCGGAATCTCGAGGGCGCCCGGCACGTCGACCCGCTCCCAGGTGGCGCCCGCTTTCTCGATGGCCGCGATGGCGCCCTTGGCGAGCTCATCGCAAATATCCGCGTAGAAGCGCGCCTCGATGATGAGGAGATGCGCCTTGGTCTTGACGGCCGCCGCCGTGATCTTGTCGCGTTTCACAATCTCGTCTCCGAAAGACGGGCGACATAGCGCGCCAGCATGTCGATTTCAACATTGACCCGATCGCCGGGTTTGGCTTTGCCCCAGGTGGTGACCGCCTGGGTATGGGGAATGATATTGACACCGAATTCGTTACCCTCGACCTCGTTGACGGTCAGGGAGGTGCCGTCGAGAGAGACCGAGCCCTTGGGGGCGATGAAGCGGGCGATCTCGGGCGAGACGCGGAAGCGGAAGCGCAGCGAATCCCCTTCCGGCACGATCGAGACGATCTCGCCCACGTCATCGACATGGCCCGAGACGACATGCCCACCCAGTTCGTCGCCCATCTTGAGCGGCCGCTCCAGATTGATCCGCGCGCCGACCTGCCAGTTCCCCAGCGTCGTGCGGGCGAGCGTCTCGGCCGAGGCGTCGACCGCGAAGAAGCCCCGCCCGTCCTGCAGGCGGCCAGTCTCGACCGCGGTCAGGCAGCAGCCCGAACAGGCGATCGAGGCGCCGAGCGCGATCGTGTCGGGGTCATAGGCCGTGGCGATGGTGAGGCGCGTATCGCCGCGCTGCTCGATGGCGATGACCTCGCCCATGTCGGTGACAATGCCGGTAAACATAAAACTCTCTAGGGATGATCAGGCGCGTACATAGACGCTCAGACGGTCATCCCCAAGCCTTTCCTCCGGCCCCGCCTGGAACCCTGCCATGACTTGAGCGAAGGGCATTCCGGCAAAGCCGTCCACCCCCTGAGGCCCCAGGACCTTAGACGATCGGAAGAGCTGCAGCTCGTCGACCAGACCCGCCTCGACCAGCCCGCGAGCCAGCCTTGCGCCACCTTCCGCCAGCACCCGGTTGACGCCCCGCACAGCGAGCTTGGCCAGTCCGTCGGCCAGATCGACGCCACCCGCGGCGCCGGGCGCACAGGCGAGGATTTCGACGCCCTTAGGCGCCGGCGTACCCGCGAGCGACAGGAGCCACAGGGGCACTTTCCCGGCCGTCCTGACCAGATGCGACCCGGGCGGGATGGCGCCCCTGGAATCAGCCACCACCCGGATGGGCGAGCGGTCCTCGAGCCCCGGCAGGCGGCAAGTGAGCTCTGGATCATCGGCCAGCACCGTGCCGAGCCCGACCAGGATGACATCGGCCTCGGCGCGCAGAAGATGAGTGCGCGCCTTGACCTCAGGGCCGGTGATCGCGGTGCGCTTGCCAGCCGCTTCGGCGATCTTCCCGTCGGCGGAAAGCGCAAACTTCAGAAGCACATAGGGGCGCTTATTCACAATCCGAGTCAGGAAGCCGGCGAGGTCCGAAAGGGCATCTTTGCGGCCAAGCCCCGTCTCCACCCTGATTCCGGCCTGCCGCAGAATGGCGAAGCCGCCGCCCGAAACACGCGGATCAGGGTCTCCGACCGCCACCACCACCCGGATGATGCCGGCCTTCACCAGAGCCTCGGCGCAAGGCTGAGTGCGGCCGTGATGGGCGCAGGGCTCGAGCGTGACATAGGCGGTGGCGCCCTGTGCCGCCGCACCGGCCATCCGCAGCGCCTCGACCTCGGCATGGGGACGGCCGCCGGGCTGCGTCCAGCCCAGGCCGAGAATGATGCCGTCCTTGACGATGACGCAGCCGACTGGCGGATTCTCCGCTGTCGTTCCGAGAGCCCGATGACCGAGCCGGACGGCGCGGGTCATGAAAGCGAGATCGGCGGTCATGTGAGGATCTTGCGGAAATGGACGATCGTGCCGCCCTTGAAGGCCTCCTCGCGCTCGACCTCATAACCTTGCGCGGCATAGAAGCCGAGATTGGCGGCAAAGAGCTTGTTCGTATAAAGCCGGATCATCTGATGGCCGCGGCGGCGCGTTTCTTCTTCCGCATGGGCGACGAGCTTGCGACCGATGCCGCCACCCTGCCCGTCAGGATCGACACACACATTCTCGATCAACAGGTCATCGGCGCGCGGAATCATCTCGACGAGGCCGACCAGCCGGTCGTCCCGGTAAGCGAGGTCAATGACGTGACTGCGCACCGCATGATCGTAATCGGCGGTCATCGGCAAGGGTTCGCGGCCGATGACGGCGCACCATTTCGCATAGGCCTTGCGGGTGAGCTCGCGCACCGTCCCCGCGTCGTCAGGGCCGGCGCGGCGGAACTCCAAGACGGCGGACATGGTCAGTCCCGCTTCGGGCTCGGCTCGCCCTCTTCGCCGGTCAATTCGCCGAGCAGTTCCTCGAAATCCTTCGCTTCGCGGAAATTCTTGTAGACGGAGGCGAAGCGCACATAGGCGACGTCGTCGAGGACCTTGAGCGCCTCCATGATGAGCTTGCCGACGGTCTCGGACTTGATGTCGCTTTCGCCCAGACTTTCGAGCCGGCGCACTATTCCGGAGACCATACGCTCCACACGTTCGGGATCGACGGGGCGCTTGCGTAGCGCGATCTGCACCGAACGCATCAGCTTGTCGCGATCGAACGGCACGCGCCGGCCCGACCGCTTGACGACGGTGAGCTCGCGCAGCTGCACGCGCTCGAAGGTGGTGAAGCGGCCGCCGCAATCAGGACAATAGCGGCGGCGGCGAATGGCGGTCCCGTCCTCGCTCGGACGGCTATCCTTCACCTGCGTTTCTTCATTATTGCAAAAAGGACAGCGCATGGAGCCTTAGGGGTCAGGGATAGATGGGGAAGCGGTTGGTCAATTGGCCGACTTTCTTGCGGACGGCCGTCTCGACCTTAGCATTGCCCTCTTCGCCGTTCTTCGCAAGCCCGTCGAGCACCTCGGTGATGAGAGCGCCGATTTCCTTGAATTCCTTGACGCCGAAGCCGCGGGTGGTGCCGGCCGGGGTGCCGAGGCGGACGCCCGAGGTCACCATCGGCTTTTCGGGATCGAAGGGAATGCCGTTCTTGTTGCAGGTGATCCAGGCACGCCCCAGGGCCGCTTCGGCGGCCTTGCCGGTTAGCCCCTTCTTGCGCAGGTCGACCAGCATCAGATGGGTGTCGGTGCCGCCCGAAACGATATCGCAGCCGCCATCGATCATGCTGTTGCTCAGCACCTTGGCATTGGCGACGACCTGGGCCGCGTATTTCTTGAAGGACGGCTGCAGCGCCTCGCCGAAGGCCACCGCCTTGGCGGCGATGACATGCATCAAGGGGCCGCCCTGGAGGCCCGGGAAGACCGAGGAATTGATCTTCTTGGCCATATCCTCGTCATTGGTGAGGACCATGCCGCCGCGCGGACCGCGCAGCGTCTTGTGCGTCGTGGTGGTCACCACATGGGCGTGATCGAGCGGATTGGGGTGGACGCCACCGGCAACGAGGCCGGCGATATGCGCCATGTCGACCATGAACACGGCGCCGACCTGGTCGGCGATCTTGCGGAAGCGGGCGAAATCGATGAAGCGCGGATAGGCGGAGCCGCCGGCGAGAATCAGCTTCGGCTTGTTCTGCTCGGCGAGCTCGGCAACGAAATCATAGTCGATACGCTGGTCATCCTGGCGCACCCGGTACGGCACGACGTTGAACCATTTGCCCGACTGGTTGACCGGCGCGCCATGGGTCAGATGCCCACCCGCTCTCAGGTCGAGGCCCATATAGGTGTCGCCCGGCCGCATGGTCGCGAAGAAGACGGCCTGGTTGGCCTGGGCGCCGGAATGCGGCTGCACATTGGCGAAGCCGCAATTGAACAGCTTCTTGGCGCGCTCGATGGCGAGAATCTCGACCTCATCGACATACTGGCAACCGCCATAGTAGCGCCGGCCCGGATAGCCTTCGGCATATTTGTTGGTGTTGACGGAGCCCTGCGCCTCGAGCACGGCGCGCGAGACGATGTTCTCGGACGCGATGAGCTCAATCTCATGCTGCTGGCGGCCGAGCTCGCGCTTGATCGAGGCGGCCACCGCCTTGTCGGCCTGGGCGAGTGAAGCCGTGAAGAAGCCATTGCCGGTGACTTTCGGCGTAGCGGCTTTCTTGGCGATTTTCTTCGCTGGCTTGGCGGCTTTTGCGGCCTTGCGGGGCTGAACCTTCTTCTTTGCCGGCTTGATCTTCTTAGCAACCTTACGGGCCATGATCCTCTCCTGTTCATCCGCGCAGAGGATGCGACATAAGCGGAATCACGCTCAGGGTCCAGAGTTAGACCGGCATGCGACAATCCGTTTACGCCACCGGATAAGGTCCCTCGGCGAAAACCTCGTCGTGATAGCCTTTGCTGCCGACCGCGCGCGCCAAGGGACTGCGGAAGTCAGCGCCCTGGGCGAGGCTGTCCAACATGTTACGGAAGTCGTACTTTGGCCGCCAGCCAAGCTCGGTCAGCGCCAGCCGATTCACATAGACACGATCGATCGTGGGAAAGAGCCGCCAGCCGCGCTTGGCGAAGAGAGCCTGGCAATCCGGGAAAAGACGATTGACGACGCCCGGCGCGTCATGGCGCAGCGCCTGAAGGTCGTCCGCACAAAAGGGCGTCGTGGCCGAGATGATATAACGCCCGAAGCCGATCGCCCTCGCCCGCTCCGCGGCCTGGATATGCGCGTCGACAATATCGGCGATGTCGGCCCGCCGGTTCAGCAGCTCATTGGCCTGGGCATTGGCCGGCTCATAGGCATCGCGGATCGCTGCGTCGTCGTCGGCTTCGGGGAAGAAGCGCGAGGTCCTGAGCACGATCGTCGGAAGGCGATGCTTGCGGGCGAACAGCTCGCACAGGCCTTCGGCGCCGACCTTGCTCGCACCATAGATGTTTTTCGGGATGGGCAGGACATCCTCGGTCACCCAGGCCGCCGGCTCGTCCTTCGCCGGCGTGAGCGCCGCACCGAAGGTGCTCGTGGTGCTGGTGAAGACAAAGCTCTCGACGCCCGCCTTCATTGCCTCTTCGAGAAGGACCAGCGTGCCGGTGACATTCGTGTCGAGGAAATCCTGGTAGGAATGGGTGGCGATATGCGGCTTATGCAAGGTCGCGGCATGCAGGACCGTGCGCATGCCGGCCATGCAGCGCCTGACGACGCCACGCTCGGTTATCGAACCGACGCAGTGGGTAAAGGGCGACGGCTTGATGTCGAGACCGCGCACCGCCTGTCCCTGCTGGTGCAAGGTCCGCATGAGAGCCTCACCGAGATGCCCGGCGCTGCCCGTCACGAGGATCGTCATTGGTTAGGCTGCCCGCTTCAGCGTCATCGCCGTCCACAGCTGGTCGAGCGCAGAAACAAGGCGGGCGATCTCGAGCTCGCCATGGAGCGGGCCGGGCGTCAATCTGATCCGCTCACTGCCCTTCGGCACGGTCGGATAATTGATCGGCTGGACATAGATCTGGAATTCGCCGAGCAGCCGGTCGGTGAGCTGCTTGCACAGGACCGGATCACCGACGATGACCGGCACGATATGGCTGGGCGACAGGACGACGGGCAGGCCCAGGCGGGTGAGCTCGCGCTTGAGCAGCGCCGCATGCTTGTGCTGCAGCGCCCTCTCCTCGCCGCTTTCCTTCAGATGCCGCACACTCGCCACCGTGCCGGCCGCGAGCACCGGCGCCAGGGACGTGGTGAAGATGAAGCCTGCCGCGGTGGAGCGGATGGCATCGATCAACATCGTGGAGGCGGCCACATAGCCGCCCATGACACCAAAAGCCTTGGCGAGCGTGCCCTCGATGATGTCGACACGATCCAGCAGGCCGTCACGCTCGGCGACGCCGCCGCCACGCGGTCCGTACATGCCGACGGCATGCACCTCATCCAGATAGGTCAGCGCGCCATAACGCTTGGCGAGATCGCAGATCTGGGCGATGGGCGCGATGTCGCCATCCATCGAATAGACCGACTCAAAGGCGATGATCTTCGGCTGGGCGGGATCGAGGGCTTTCAACTTCGCCTCGAGATCGGCGAGGTCGTTGTGGCGCCAGATGACCTTGTCACAGCGGCCATGCCTTATGCCTTCGATCATCGAGGCGTGGTTGAGCTCGTCCGAGAGCATCACACAGCCGGGCAGCAGGCGGCCGAGCGTCGACAGCGCCGCCTCGTTCGCCATGTAGCCGGAATTGAAGAGAAGCGCGGCTTCCTTGCCGTGCAGATCGGCGAGCTCGGCCTCGAGCAGGACGTGATGATGGTTGGTGCCGGAAATGTTGCGCGTGCCGCCCGACCCTGCCCCGATCTCGTCGAGGGCCTCATGCATGGCGGCAAGCACCTTCGGATGCTGGCCCATGCCGAGATAGTCGTTGGAGCACCAGACGGTGACTTCGCGTTCGCCGTCGCGGCCACGATAAAGCGCCCGCGGGAAACGCCCGCGGATGCGGCAGATGTCGGCGAATTCGCGATAGCGGCCTTCCTGGCGCACTTTGCCAACAGCTGCCGCGAAAGCTCCGGAATAGTCAAATGTGATCGTCATGATGTCGCCATTACGCCCGAAAGCCCGGCTTTAAGCCATTGACGAATAGCCGCATGCGCAGATGCGTCGCAGGCATCCCATTTTGGGGCCCAGGAGCCCCAAAAATCTACAGATTCTTGTCCCGACGCGTTTTCAGATCAACCGTTTTTCCCGAAGCGGATGCAACCTCTTCGGGCTTTGTTTGGTGCTTACGGCTTCTGCTGGCCGAATTCCGGACCTGCCGTTGCGGAGGCTTCCTCGACCTTCTTTTTCTTCAGCACCGGCTGAGTCGTGGTCGCGCCGGGAGCCGCCGGCTTCTTGGTGGCCGTGGCGGTCGCCTGCTCGACCTTCTTCTTCTTGGCATTGGCCGCATTCTTGGCCTTGGCCGCGGCCGGCTTTTTCTTGCCGGCAGCTGATGCCTGCAGCGCCTTCGTCTTGGCGTCGGTCTTCTTGGCGACCGGCTTCTTCACCTTCGACGCGCCCGACTTGTTGAAGTTGAACAGAACGTCGTCGTCGTCATTGATGTCGGCGAGCGACTTCTTGGCTTTCGCCTTGTTGGTGGAGAAGATGGAGTTGTTCGTCGTGCGACGGTCATCCGTCTTGCGGCGCAGGTTGAAGAAGCCGAACGGCTTGTTGCGGCTGTCGTCGTCGCTGTTGAACGACGCCTTCTGGGTCTTGGACTTGCGGCGCGAATTGAAGAAGCTGAAGGACTCCGGCTGCTCCGGCACGTCCTCGACCTCATAGACCTTAGCCTTCAGCACATAACGCTTGCCGTCGTCGCTATATTCGCCGGGCGCCAGAGGCTGGCCGACGACGAAGCCCGTATCATCGAGATCATAGACGTCGGGACGGAAATTGACCTGTCCCGCGCCATTGACCCAGGAGGTGAGATAGACGGTGCGCACCTGCGGCGCATTCGCCACCTTCACGTCCAGGCGCTCCCTGCTCTGCTTGAACTGCTCGATGCGGCCCGGACTCCAGCCGTCCTGGCCGTTGAGGATCCAGTTGATGAGCACCGAAACCTGGTCGACACGCACGCAGCCCGAGCTCAGATAGCGGGCCGCCGTGGTGAACAGGCTCTTGGTCGGCGTGTCATGCAGATAGATGCCGAAGGGGCTCAGGAAGTTGATCTTCACCGAGGCCATGGAATTGTCCTCACCCGGGTCCTGGCGGAAGAAATAACGGTTGGCCGCCACATAGTCCCAGTCGACGGTGCGCGGATCCACTTCCGGCCCGTTGTAGCCATCATAGATGCGCATCTTCATGTCGCGGAAGACGCTCGTGCCCTTGGAGCGGATGCGCGGCAGGAGATCGCGCTCGACGATCGACACCGGCACGTTCCAATAGGGATTGAAGTTGATGTCCGATACCTGGCTGATGGTGACCGGGGTCGGCCGCTTCTGGCTGCCGGCGATGACATTGTGGCGCGAGAAGACGGCACCCGAGTTCACCGCCTCGAGCTGGAGCGCCGGCGTGTTGACGATGATATAGCGGTCGGCCAGACCCTTGCCGTATTCCTGCAGGCGCGGAAGATTGGCGCGCATGGTGGCGAGGCGCTGGGAGACCGAAACATTGAGCGCATTGACGGTCGCCTTGTCGGTCTTGCCGGTGACGGCGAGGCCGTTATTGGCCTGGAACTGCGCCACCGCTTTTTCGACGCCGGCGGTGAACCACTGGGCGGTTTCGCCCGACAGCGCATCGGCGCTGAGATAGCCCTCGGCGATCAGGCGACGCTTCAAGGCGATAACCGCCTCGCCGTCATCGCCCTTGGAAAGGCCCTTGCTCGAAATAGCACCCCAGCCGCCCTGGGCGGCAATCGCCTCATAGCGCGAAATGGCATTGGCCATGGCGCCGCCGCTCGAGACCGACACCATCGGGGAGACGCTCTTGTCGGCGAAAATTTCAGTCTTGGTGACCGCCTTGCCGGACTTATTGCCGGCGACGTTGCTGGTCGTCTGCGGCACCATGATGGAGTTGCTGTTCGACGAGGAGGATGAGCCGCCGTCATCCTGCGTCTTCTTGCGCCAGGAATTACCCTCGCCCCGCTCGGCATAGGCCGCGAGCGGCGTCATGGCGGTGAAGGACGCGAGGAGGACTGTCGTAAGAACCAGTTTACCGAGGCGATTTCCAGACATAATGCTCTGCTTCTGCTGCCGTTGCCGAAAGATGGGCGAACACATCATCTCATACCCAGGGGCAGGAACCAAGACCATAGCTCCCCCGCCGCGTGGCTAAACCACGAATCCGTAAGACGAATCAAGGGAATTGACGCCGTGCCCACAAGGCTTTCCTAGCGGTCAAATGGGGCACGACTTGGAAAGGCTGAAAATTCTCAACCACTATGGCAAAAAAGCCACACCGGCAAAGCGCTTCCCGCCAAAGTTGCTCGACTTTGGCGACAAGAAAGCGCTTCGCAAATGCATAGCGAGCCCTATTTTCCCGTTCGGATCGTACGATCCGAACGGGAAAAGAGCTCTATGCCGGTGCGGCTTTTGCGATTGCCCCAGATTTGCCGGTTCTTAGAGCCGGTACAGGATCTGGTCGGTCCAGAAGCGCTCCAGGCGGGTCAGCGCCTTGTTGATGCGTTCGAATTCCTCGACCGACAGGCCGACGACTTCCTCAACCGAATGGAGCTGGCGGTTATAGAGCTGGTCGACCCGTTCGCGGATCGCCTGGCCCCGGGGCGTCAGGCGAACCCTGACCGACCGCTTGTCCGAGTTCGAGCGCTCATGATTGACATAGCCCGCCTCGACCAGCTTCTTGAGGTTGTAGGAGACGTTCGAGCCCTGATAGTGCCCGCGCGTCTTGAGCTCGCCGGCGGTGAGCTCGGAATCGCCGATATTGAACAGCAGAAGCGCCTGGACCGGATTGACCTCGGGCGCTCCGGCACGCTCGAAATCGTCCTTGATGACATCGAGCAGCCTGCGATGCAGGCGCTCGATCAAGGTAAGAGCCTCCAGATAGCGATGCTTGATCTGTTCACGTCCGGGTTCGACCCCAGCAGGGCGCACGCCCCCCACAGTTTGAGTACGCATTTTACCACCTCAGCCTTGTTAGCGGAGACGGCTTCTTTTGGCCGTTCTCCTTATGCGCGAGACTAGGCTTCGGCTCTTAAAATCGGATCAAAAAGGTGGGTAAATTTGTTCTTATATTTCGACGCTTTTGCCGCTTTGTCGATTAGAGTTGACGGAGTCTTGTTAAAGACTTTCCCCAGTCTTAACAGCCATTTGTACCCAGTCTTGGGGATTCTCTATTGGGTAAGGTAAACAGTCTTACCCTGATTGCGCGGCCGATTGCAGTTCTCGCCCGTCGCCCAGGCCGGTTTGCTCATGGCGGCGTCCTTCACCGTCACGTCTTCTGACGCCGGGATAGACTGCGCCGCGGGCTCGACGACGACCTTGGGCGGAGCGGGCGGAACCTGCTCGGCGGTCTTGAGGGCGGCGTGGGACTGGTGCTGCTCACAGGCGAGCACCGGACTTGCGAAAGCGGCCACAGTCACGAGGGCCAGAAGAGGAAGCATGCTTTTCATGGGCAGAACTCCTTTCCGTTGTCCGACACTAACTCAAAATTGCAGCTGGGAAAACTCATTCCACCTTCACAACAGCGTGCATATTCGGATGCCGCTTGCAGAAATAGTTGAAGCTGCCGGGCGCCTGGAATGTGTGGGCATAACTGCCACCCTTGGTGAAGTAACCTGAATCGAAAGCCTCCGTCGGTTTGCCCGGCGCTCCCGCGGTCACCGAATGCTCGATCGCATCGCCATTGGTCCAGGTGACCGTCGTTCCCGGCTTGACGACGAGCTCCTTCGGCTTGAACTGAAACAGCTTGATATCGACCTTGACCGCATCATCGGCGCATGCCGGCGCGATCGAGACACTGCTGATGAAGGCGGCGAGCGCAATTCTGACAAGCATGGATATCTCCCGGAGCGAGCCGGAGCGATGTCTATCGCTCCGGCCGCGTCATGTTTTCACTTGGCCGCAAACTTGTCGGGGAACTGAGCGGCGATCGCATCGGCCAGAGGATCGGCGATCATCTGCATGTGATGCGAGGCGGCACGGATTTTCTCGAAGGCGAGCTTGTAGTCACGCGCGGCTTGCGCATCGACCACGTCCTTCAAGCTCACGATATGCATCTTCACCAGATCCGCAACCGCATCCCTGGGCAGCGCCGGCGTCGCCGAATTGAGGAAGGCGCCGAAATCGGTGGCGTATTGCAGAAGGTCCTTCACGGCCTTGTCCTGCTTCTTCTTTGAGCCCGTCGCCTTGCCGGTCGTGTAGTCGACGAAGAAGCCAATATGCTTGCGCCACAAGGGCAGGAAGGCATCGCCCGCGTCCTTGCCATAGACCGAACCGATGGCGCCCGCGATATCCTGCGAGTTCATGTCGAGCGCGCCGGCGGCCGCCTCGAATTCCGATTTGCGTCCGCGCAACGCGGCCTGCGTTGCAGCCGCGGCAAGCGTCACATGCTCGGACAGAAGCTCGTTCAGCGCGAGGCGCAGATCAGCGGCCTTGCTGGGTGCCGCTTGCGCGGTAGCGATGAAAGAGAAATCCGAGCTGGCTATTCCGGTGAGGGCGATGGCGGTACCGAGCGCCAATGCCGCGAAAGTCGATTTGAATCTCTTCATGATCCTCTCCTGATGATCCGGTGATGTGTGCTGTTGTTCCGCACATCGCCGATAACGGATCGATCAGGAACGGGGACGCAGAAATGCCCGTCACAAAGATGTGCGCGTGATGGGCGCAACCGGAATCCGTTTCATGCGTATGGCTTAAAGGCGGTGCGCGGAGCCCGTCCCCCCGGACGAGCCCCGCGCCACCTTCCCCGCTCTCCCCTTGGAGCTTCGTTATTTAGTAGCCGGCCAGCCTGGTGTATTCGGCGCGCACGATCTGGCGGCTTCTGGCGCCGCATTCCATGCGATCGGCTTCCGCCTCGGCGCGCCTGACGGTGCGCACCACGGCGCGGCGGCCATAGACGCTGAGCGCCGCGCGATGCTCGCGCACGACCGCGGCCCAGAAGGCGCGCACGTCGCGATGCGGGAGATATTCGCAGCGCCGCTCGACGAAATAGGCGAAGGCCTGCCGGCCGTAGTCGGCGAGGCTGGCATTGCGCGGCTTGGGTGCGGCGATCAGCCGACTGCGATCGGTCGCCACCGGCGCCTCGACAACCGCTTCGTCGTCCGCTTCGTCCAGAGGCTTGGCCGCCGATGCCACGACCTGGCGGGCGGCATCTAGCGTCGCCTTGACCTCATCCGATGTGTTGGCTGAGCAAGCCGCAGTTCCGCCCAGCGTCTTGCCGAGCGAAATGGCGGAGCGGACCTCGCCCACCGATTGGCGGCTGGCGGCAGCGATCTCGGCGCGAGCGAGATAGCCCGCCAGCTCCTCGGCCTCCGGCGCCGGCAGGATCCGACATTTGCTGTCCGCCGCGCGGCTCTTGGCGAGCTGGCGCAGGGCGTCGATCTGGCTCATCACGACTTCCGCCTGCGCCTGAGGCGCCGCGTCCCAGAGCGGGAGCGTCAAGACCGGCAGGGAGATGAAGAGTTTCGCGAGCCGCAGCATCATCCGACCTCGAAAAGGCCCCATTCAATTGCGACGGAAAGGCTAACGGGCATCGGTTAATTCGATTCAAAGACCAGGGGCAAGTTCGGGCATTGGTTAACGAATTGCAGGGGCGGAAGAGCCTGGGCGGCCTGATCCTCCTGGCCGCGTTCCTTGCCGTTACGACAGCCTATGCCAGCGCCCCTATCCCGCGCTCCAAGCCCGCCCCCCCATCCGCGGAAACCTCACCCGCTGTGCCGTTACCGCGGGCCAAGCCGGCTGCGCCCTCTCCCGAAGCCTCCCTCGTCAGCGCCCCTGAGAATGCCCCATTGCCGCGCGCCAAACCCGGCCGGGCCGGCAAGCCGGCCACGACAGCCGCTCTCCGGAAGGCCTGGCCGCAGAGCATGGGCGACTGGCCCAAAGCGGAAGTTCTGGCCGCCCGGGCCGCTTGCGAGAAAATGCTGGCCGGCCTCGATCTGATCTGGCGCCCGGACCAGCCGATCGGCGAGCCCGGCGGCTGCGGCACCCCCGCTCCCATCGCCATCGCCGAAGTGGCGCAGATCCGCATCGATCCGCCCGCCACCGTCACTTGCGATTTCGCCGTGGCGCTCAACGCCTGGTTCACGCAGTCGGTGCAGCCCGAGGCGAGGAAGCGGGTGGGCGCCAGCGTGATCGGGGTGCGCAATGCCTCCTCCTATGCCTGCCGGCGGCGCAACAATGCCAGCACCGGCAAGCTTTCCGAGCATGCGCGCGCCAATGCGCTCGACATCGCCGCCTTCGATTTCAGCAAATCGGCGCAGGTCACCGTCGCCGGCGGCGCGAGCGGCCTCCTGCAGAAGATCGGGCTGTCGGCCAAGGGCAATTTCATGAAGGCGCTGCGCAAGAGCGCCTGCAGCTACTTCAACACCGTGCTAGGCCCCGGCGCCGACCGCTATCACGGCGATCATTTCCATGTCGACCTGATGAAACTGCGTCCGGGCCGCTTCAAGATGTGCCGTTGAGGCCCAGGCGAAACCTCTCTATTTTGCGCGCCACCATGTCCAACGCCCGTTTCCCCACCACCCGCCTGCGCCGCAACCGGCGCACCCCCTGGTCGCGCAAGCTCGTCGCCGAGAACACCCTCTCGCCTGCCGATTTCATCTGGCCGATCTTCGTGACCGAAGGCAGCAACGCGCGGATCCCGGTTCCGTCCATGCCCGGCGTCGAGCGGCTTTCGGTCGATCTCGCCGCCCAGGCCGCCAAAGAGGCGGCGGAGCTCGGCATCCCGGTCATCGCCCTCTTTCCCTATACCGACCCCTCCTTGCGCAGCGAGGACGGCGATGAGGCGCTCAACCCCGAGAATCTGGTCTGCAAGGCGGTGCGCGCCATCAAACAAGCGGTGCCGGAGATCGGCGTCCTGTGCGATGTCGCCCTCGACCCCTATACCAGCCACGGCCATGACGGCCTGCTGCGCAATGACACGATCGTCAATGATGCGACCGTCGAGGTCCTGTGCCGGCAGGCGCTGGTCCAGGCGGAAGCGGGCTGCGACATCATCGCGCCCTCCGACATGATGGACGGGCGCGTCGGCGCCATCCGCGAGGCACTCGATGCGCGCGGCTTCGCCCATGTGCAGATCATGGCCTACAGCGCCAAATACGCCTCGGGCTTCTATGGGCCCTTCCGCGACGCGGTGGGCTCGACGGGCGCGCTCAAGGGCGACAAGCGCACCTATCAGATGGACCCCGCCAATGGCGACGAAGCCCTGCGCGAGGCCGAGCTCGATATCGCCGAGGGCGCCGACATGATCATGGTCAAGCCCGGCATGCCCTATCTCGACATCGTCACGCGCATCAAGCAAACCTTCCGTGTACCGACTTTCGCCTATCAGGTATCGGGCGAATATTCGATGATCATGGCGGCGTGCCAGAATGGCTGGCTCGATCCCGACAAGGTGATCCTGGAAAGCCTCATGGCCTTCAAGCGCGCCGGCGCCGACGGTATCCTTACCTATTTCGCGCTCGATGCGGCGAAGCGGCTGAAGAACCCGTAGACTCCTGAATTGTTGACCGCGACGGCGCGCGGGAGGATACTCGGAGACATCCGGCACGGGTGCCCCGATGAAGCAGCAACCCGCTGTGCAGCGCCGTCTGATGGCAATCCTCGCGGCCGACATGGTCGGCTATAGCCGACTCATGGAACTCGATGAAGCGGGAACGCTGGCGCGGCTGAAGACCCACCGGCTCGAGCTCATCGATCCCGCCATCACCAAAACGCATGGCCGGATCGTCAAGACCACCGGCGACGGCATGCTGGTCGAATTCGCCTCCGCCACCGATGCGGTCGAATGCGCGGTCGAAGTCCAACGGCGGATGGCAAGGCGCAATACGGACGTCGAGGCCGAGCGTCAGATCCGCTTCCGCATCGGCATCAATCTCGGCGACATCATCGTCGAGGAGGACGATGTGCTGGGCGACGGGGTCAATATCGCGGCGCGGCTGCAGGTGCTCGCCGAACCGGGCGGCATTGCGGTGAGCCAGGCGGTCAGGGACGAGCTGGCGCACAAGCTCGATCTCACTTTCGAGGATAAGGGCGAGCAGCCGATGAAGAATATCTCGCGGCCGCTCAGGGTGTTCCATATTGCCCTCGACGACACCCTGGTGCCGTCCCTGCCCTTGCCCGCTCCATCGGCGGGCGATGGCGGCGCGACGTCGATCGCCGTACTGCCTTTCGCCAATATGAGCGGCGATCCCGACCAGGAGTTCTTCGCCGACGGGCTGACCGAGGACATCATCACCGCGCTCTCGCGCTTCCACGATCTGCTCGTCATCTCGCGCAACTCCACCTTCGTCTACAAGGGCAAGGCGGTGAATGTGCAGGAGGTGGCCAAGGCCTTCGGCGTGCATTATGTGGTCGAAGGCAGCGTGCGTAAGATCGCCAACCGGGTGCGCATCACCGTGCAGCTCATCGACGCCCGCACCGACCGCCATGTCTGGGCGGAGCGTTATGACCGCGAGCTCACCGATATCTTCGCCATGCAGGACGAAGTGACCGCCTCGATCGTGGCCACACTGTCGGGGCGGGTCGAGGCGGCGGCGACCGAGCGCGTGCAGCGCAGCCCGACGAGCAATATGCGCGCTTATGAATATCTGCTGGCGGCCAAGGTGCTGCATCATCGCTCGACGGTCGATGCCAATGCCGAGGCGCAGAAGATGGTCGAGAAAGCACTCGCCCTCGATCCCAATTACGCCCATGCGCATGCCTGGCGCGGCTGCATCGTCGGCCAGTCCTGGATGTATAATTGGTGCCCCGACCGCGAGACGGCCTGGAACACGGTCGTCGCCGAGCTCGGGACCGCGCTGACCCTCGACGACAATGACAGCGACGTGCACCGCATCCTGGCGGCGATCAGCCTCAATCGCGGTGATCACGAGGCGGCGCGTTATCATCAGGAGCGCGCGCTCGGCCTCAATCCCAACAATGACCTCATCGTCGTCCAGCAAGGCGAATATCTGACCTGGGCCGGAAGGCCCGAGGAAGGCATCGACTGGATCAGGAAGGCGATGCGGCTCAACCCGCACCACCCCGAGCGCTTCTGGAACCATCTCGGCCGCGCTTATTTCGTCGCCCGCCAATATCCCGAAGCCATCGAGGCCTTCCGCCATATCAGCAAGCCCGACCAGTTCCACCATGCCTTCCTCGCCGCCGCGGCGGCGATGGCCGGCGATCCGGCGTCCGCCGAGCAGCACCGCCGGCAGGTCCTGTCCCTCGACCAGAACTTCGCCGTCGAAATCTACCTTGCGACGCTCCATTACATGCGCAACGACGATGCCGAGCACCATCGCGAGGCGCTGATCCGCGCCGGCCTGCCGCAGTGAATGAGGCTGCCCGTCACGCTGCGCGGGTGAACGTCATGATCCAGTTGGTCTCCCAGCTCCGCCCCTCGTCCCTGGAGAAAGCCT
This sequence comes from Rhizobiales bacterium Y(2018), assembly GCA_005502925.1. GTDB lineage: Bacteria > Pseudomonadota > Alphaproteobacteria > Rhizobiales > Aestuariivirgaceae > Taklimakanibacter. The sequence continues at coordinate 525,035 of SCPD01000001.1, forward strand.
GCTCCCAGCGCGGCGCGGTCTCGCAAGCGAGCCACAGATAGCGGACCTTGACCGGCACCCCGTCATCGGTGTCGTCGGCATAGAAGATGCCGCGCCCGCCCTCGAAACGGCCACGCACCGGTGGGAAGAACACACGCCGCTGGCTGTCCATCCAATGCAGCGACCAGGTCCCGCCATCGGCATCGAATACGGCCAGATTGATGCCCGACAGCGACAGGGCCGGAATATCGATCTCATCGATATGCGCGGCGCCACCGAGGAGCGCGCGGCAATCCGATGTGGCGGCGAAGGTCTCCCATTCATCCGATCCCACGAAGCGCTTCTTCAATCGCTCATTGACGACATTCCACCGGCCGATGAAGAAATCAAAATCACCGGCGCCATTCGCCTCGCCCATCGTCGCTCTCCCTTGTTGTGCGCAGGCGCAAGGCATAGCGCCCACTCCTGCCAAGGGAGTGTCAGTTGTGATTGGTTCGATTAGCCTAGAGCGGCGTCATAGACGAGCTTCAGCGACACCAGGAACAGCGCCCCGATCACCAGGCGGTAGAACAGATCCTGCGGGAGGATGCGGGTGAGCTTGACGCCCACGAAGGTGGCGGCGATGGCGAAGGGAAACAGCGCCGCGACGGTCTTGAGATTGGCGAACGAAAGCTGGCCCAGCGCCCAGTAGGGCACGAGCTTCACCGCATTGACGACAGCGAAGAGGATCGTCGTGGTGCCGGCATAGATCATCTTGTCGAGGCGCTGCGGCAGCACATACATCTGGTAGGGCGGCGCGCCGGCGTGGCTGACGAAGCTGGTGAAGCCCGACACCGTGCCCCAGAACACGCCGCGCGGGACGTCGGCCCGGTGCGGCGTGACCGCATGGCGGCCACGCAGCCAGTAATTCAGGCAGAAGGAAAGGCCGATCACGCCGACCAGCAAGGTGACCAGCCGGTCGGAAACCAAGGACGCCGTGGCCCAACCGATGGCGACGCCCAACGTCGCCGCCGGGATGAGGATATTCAGGTTGCGGCGGTCGAATTCGCGCCGATAGACCCACAGGCCGAAGACATCCGTCACCACGAAAATCGGCAGGAGCAAACCGGCGGCATGGACGGGCGAGGTCGCCAGCGCCAGCACCGGCACGCCCAGCATGCCGACGACCGGCAGCCCGCCTTTCGAGGCACCGACGAGAACGGCGGCCACCAGGGCCGCGGCATAAAAGAACAGACCGCCGTCGACCACCGGACGGGATCAGCGCTGCAGCCGGGCGATCAGGCTCGACGTGTCCCAGCGCTTGCCGCCCATCTTCTGGACGTCGGCATAGAACTGGTCGATGAGCGCCGTGATCGGCAAGGACACGCCATTGTTGTTCGCTTCGGCGAGACAGATGCCGAGGTCCTTGCGCATCCAGTCGACGGCAAAGCCGAAATCGAACTTGCCGGCGATCATCGTCTTGTGCCGGTTCTCCATCTGCCAGGAGCCGGCCGCCCCCTTCGAGATCACCTCGACCACCGCCTCCATGTCGAGGCCGGCCTTCATGCCGAAATTGACCGCTTCCGAGAGGCCCTGAACGAGGCCGGCAATGCAGATCTGGTTGACCATCTTGGCGAGCTGGCCCGAACCGGCTGGGCCGAGCAGCCGGCACATGCGCGAATAATGGGTGATGAGCGGCGCCGCTCTGTCGAAATCGCCCTGCTCACCCCCGCACATCACGGTGAGCACGCCATTCTCCGCTCCCGCCTGGCCGCCCGAGACCGGTGCGTCGACGAAGCCCAGGCCTTTCGCCGAGGCGGCGGCATGGAGCTCGCGGGCGACATCGGCCGAAGCCGTGGTGTGGTCGACGAAGATGGCGCCCTTCTTCATCGCCTGGAAGGCGCCGTCCGGCCCGGTCGTCACCTGACGCAGATCATCGTCATTTCCGACGCAGGCGAAGACGAAATCGGCATCGCGGGCGGCTTCCGCGGGCGTCGGCGCGGTCCTGTCCTTGAACTGTGCCGCCCATTTCTCCGCCTTCGCGCCGGTGCGGTTATAGACCGTCACGGGAATGCCGGCCTTGCTCTTGAGATGGCCGGCCATCGGATAGCCCATGACGCCCAAGCCGATCCAGGCTGCTCTTTGGCTCATTCTTACACTCCATGTCGCGGGTTGACGCCGGAACGGCGGATAGAGGTGGTGGCGAGCGCAGATAGATAGGGCAAATACCGCCAAAGTTGAAGACTTTGGCGGTAAGTATTTGCCCACATTCCTGTTGGCGCGATTCCTTATCGGCGAAGTGTTTCCACTTCGCCGATAAGCGCGCTAGAAACAACCGGCAAAGACAAACGAGCAATGTGAGATGGGGGAACCGCAATGGCGGTGACATTCAAGGACATCGAGAACGCGCGGACCGTTCTCGCAGGCAATGTCGTGCGCACGCCGCTCATCCGGGCGGACAAGCTGTCCGACATCACCGGCGCCGACATCTATGTGAAGTTCGAGAATCTCCAGGTCACCAGCTCGTTCAAGGACCGCGGCGCCTACAACAAGATGTCGAGCCTGACCGATTCCGAAAGGGCGCGCGGCGTGATCGCCATGTCGGCCGGCAATCATGCCCAGGCGGTCGCCTACCACGCCAAGCGGCTCGGCATCCCGGCCACCATCGTGATGCCGGAGACGACGCCCTCGACCAAGGTGGAGCGTACCCGCGCCCATGGCGCGCATGTGATCCTTTCGGGCGAAACGCTGGCCGAAAGCCAGGTGACCGCCGAGACGCTGGTCAAGGACAAGGGCTACCTCCTCATCCATCCCTATGACGACGACAAGGTCATCGCCGGGCAAGGCACCATCGCGATCGAGATGCTGGAGGACCAGCCCGATCTCGACGTCATGGTGGTGCCGATCGGCGGCGGCGGCATCATCGGCGGCACGGCGATCGCCGCCAAGCACCTGAAGCCCGATATCGAGATGCTGGGCGTCGAGGTGAAGCTCTACCCCTCGATGTATCACGCGCTGCGCGGGCAGCCGGCCAAATGCGGCGGCTCGACGCTGGCCGAAGGCATCGCGGTCAAGAATGTCACCGAGCGTACCATCACCATCGCCAAGCAATATGTCGATGATGTGCGCCTCGTCGGCGAGAGCGACATCGAACGCGCCGTCATGGCCTATCTCACCCATCAGAAGACACTGGCCGAAGGTGCGGGCGCCGCCGGGCTCGCCGCGGTGTTTGCCGATCCCGGCCATTTCCGCGGCCGCAAGGTGGGGCTCATTCTGTGCGGCGGCAATATCGATCCCCGCATCCTCGCCTCCATCATCCTGCGCGAGCTCGAGCGCGAACACAGGATTGTGAACCTGCGCATCCAGATCGACGATCGGCCGGGGGTGCTCGGCCGCATCGCCACGCTTCTGGGCCAGCTCGGCGCCAATATCCTCGAAGTCTCGCACCGGCGCATGTTCCTCGACGTGCCGGCCAAGGGCGCCGAGCTCGAGATCATGGTGGAAACCCGCGACGGTCCGCATGCCGATGAAATCGTGGCGCGCATCGAGGCGGAAGGCTTCTCGACCCGGGTTCTCGACGCGCCGGGCGGGCGCGAGACCGTCCGGCGGGGCTGATCCCTCCGCCGACATTCAGACTTGTGCGGAACGGAAAGGGGGAGCAGATTCCTGCTGCTACCGCCTACTGATTCAGAAATGAACTTAAGGGGTATAAAATCATGGAAGGATTCGGCTGGATCATGTCCATCATTCTCGGCGCCCTCGCGGGATGGATCGCCGAGAAGGTGATGAAGTTCGATACGGGCCTCATCATGAACATCGTGCTCGGGATCGTCGGCGCTCTCGTCGGCAATTTCATTCTCGGGCTTCTCGGCATCAGCCTGGGAGGCCTTCTTGGCCAGCTGATCGTCGCGATTATCGGCGCTTGCATCCTCATTTACGCCTACCGCATGATCAAGGCCAACCAGGCCTGATCTCCCTCTCTGGGGGGCCCGGCGGGCACCCCCGGAGAGCAATAACATGTCAAGCCTTGCTTCTGCCAAAAGCGGCGGCATGATAGGGGTATGAGCAAGAGTGCAGGACGGCCAGAGTGACGATCGAGCGGCGCAACTTTCCGCAGTTCTTCATTACCGCGCCGGCGCCGTGCCCTTATTTGGCCGGCCGCGTCGAACGTAAGGTCTTCACCCATCTGATCGGCACGGAGGCGCGCCAGCTCAACACCCAGCTGTCGCAAGCGGGGTTCCGGCGCAGCCAGAACATCGCCTATAGGCCGGCCTGCGACGGGTGCTCGGCCTGCGTGTCGGTGAGGGTCTGCGTCAAGGAATTCATCCCCACCGGATCGTTCCGCAAGATCATCAAGGCCAATACCGATCTCACCGGCACGGTGAAGCCGGCCAAGGCGACGGCCGAGCAATATTCCCTGTTCCGCGGCTATATCGACGAGCGCCATGCCGATGGCGGCATGGCCGACATGACGGCGCTCGACTTCGCCGCCATGGTGGATGACAGCTTCGTCGACACCCGGGTCGTCGAATACCGTTCATCGACCGACATCGGCGAGAACGCTCTGGTGGCTTGCGTCATCACCGACGTGCTGTCGGACGGGCTGTCGATGATCTACAGCTTCTATGAGCCGGATCTCGCCCATAGGAGCCTCGGAACCTATATGATACTCGATCACATCGAGCGCACCCGCAAGCTCGGCCTGCCCTATCTTTATCTCGGCTACTGGGTTCAAGGATCGCGAAAGATGAGTTATAAAGCGCGCTTCCTGCCGCAGGAACGGCTGACCATGGATGGCTGGGTACGCCATAACTGACCGCGGGTACAATCTTGAAGAGCCTTTACTTCCTGTTACGATTTTAGCCTGTAGTAGAATTACGCCAAGTGAGCGACCGGGATAGTGCATGCGACCGTCTCCTCCATCGCCCAGCGATGATCATCGCCGGGGCCTCTTGCTGACCGCCATCGGGGCGGTGCTGTTCACGTTCGACGTCCCGCTCATCCGGCTCGCGGCCTCCGACAAATGGACCCTGATGTTCTCCCGGGGCCTCCTGCTCTTTCTCGCCATGACCATCCTGTGGATGGTTTTCCAGCGCGGCTGGCGCGGCAGCGTCTCCTATATCAGCGGTGGCGCCGGTATCATTGCCGCCATCTCGAGCACGCTTGCCAATCTCATGTTCCTGGCGGCAGTGACCGAAACCACCGCGGCCAATCTCGTCTTCATCATCGGCCTCAATCCGGTGATCTGCGCCGTCCTCGCCTGGATCGTGCTCAAGGAGCACGTGCCCTGGCAAACCTGGCTCGCCATCGCCCTGGCGCTGTTCGGGGTCGGCATCATCGGATGGAGCGGCCATAAGGCGGGCACCAGCACCGGCGACCTCCTGGCCTTCGGCGTCGCCTGTTGCATGGCCGTCACGCTGACGGCGGCACGCTGGAGCGGCAAGAACATCATGACCAGCCTCGCTATCGGGTCGCTCGCTTCCGCCTGCATCGCCGCCTTCTGGGCCACGCCCGCAGCGCTTCCCCCGATCAGCTGGGGCTGGCTCGCCATCAATGCGCTGATGGTCGTACCGGTCGCCATGGCGCTGCTGATCATCGGGCCGCGCTACCTGCCGGCGTCTGAAGTCGCGATGTTCTTCCTGCTCGAGCTGATCCTGACCCCGCTCTGGATGTGGCTCATCTTCGGTGAGACCCCGACGAAAGAAGCCTGCCTCGGCGGCGCGATCATCTTCTGCACGTTGCTCGGCCACAGCATCTGGCGGCTGACATCGGGCGCGCGCAGCCGCATCGCCACCGCCGGCGCATGATGATCGTCACGTCAGGTGGAAGCCACCTGAAACGATCGCGATCCGGGACAGCTTGACGGCAGAACCGTCAGATTTTACCAAAATTTTCATGACTCCTTGCACCGATTGATTAATCGGCCCGATATATTGCGTCGTGAAAGGGGAATCATGACAACCTGCCTGACCGATCCGCTCGGAGCCGCCCGTGTCGTCGTCCATATGTTGGACAAGGCGGAGGAATTCGGCCTCACCATCACCTGCTCCTCCGACTTCGACGATTTCATCGAAGTCCGGCAGAGCAAGCGCGGCACCGCGGTCTCGCCGATGTTCGACCCCTCCATCACCCAGCTCGACAATTCGCGCGCCTTCTGGATGATGGCGAAGCTCAACGGTACTGATGTTGTATCTCTGCAAGCCTTCCGGCTCGACATCGTCCATACCAATCTCGCCGAATGGGCGCTGGGCTGGATGGCCGGCCTCTATATCAAGCGGCAGGAGTTGGTGATGCCCTCCTCGATCGAGCCGCCGGAGCACTCCCGCTCGCGCTTCCTCAAGGGCGGCCTCGTCTATCACGGCGAAGCATGGATCGACAACAAAGCGATGAAGAAGCGCGAATGGTTCGATCACTTCCTCAAGCTCGGTATGCTGATCGCGCTGGTCAAATGGCACCCCGACGCCGTGTGGGCGCTGACCAGCAAGGCCTTCGTCACCCATGGGCATGCGGCGCGCGGCGGCTATGCGCTGCAGGAACGCGGCTTCCTCAAATGGCATGACGAATGGCAGCCGGCGGGTGCCGAGCCCACGGAATGGCTGATGCTGGCCGAGCGCACCCACCTCGAATTCATGATCGCCGAGGAAGCGTCTAAATTACCTTGATATCGACCGGGCCGATCTTGGAGACGACCACGACGCCCTTGCGGTTGCCGTCGAAGCGGTGCGGAAGGATGACCCGCTGATAGGGGCACCAGAAGACGGTCGAGTCAGGCGCCGACATGGCCGCGATGATATGGTCGTAATGCGGCCGGTCGGTGAGCACGACCTTGCGATAGGCGGCACTCACTACCTGGTCATAGGAGTGACCGGTGAGACAGGGGAAGGACACCGGGTTCATGCCCCAGAGCCGCGCGATCTCGGATTTCTGCCCGACCCGCTCGACACTGAATTTGCCCGAGGTCTCGTCGAGGATGCAGTCAACGGCGAATTTCGGATTGACGGCGCCGTCATCGAGCGCGGTCTTGAGGAGATCCGGGATATTGGCGCGATGCGGATCGGCCTCGGTGACGAAAGTATGCCGGGTGAGATGGATGTCGCTCTTGCCGATGATGATGTCGATACGGTTGCGGGCCGCATTCACATCATTATACTTCTCGTCGAACCAGCCGGAGAGATAATAGCGCAGGTTGTAAGGACCCGGATAAGTGTGCAGCCACTCCATGGCGAAATAGAGCGAGGCCCAGTTGGGCGAGAAAACCGACCATTCGATCTTGGTGCCGCGGGCTGAGCTTTCGATCTTGACGAAGCCCTGGCGGTCGAGAAGCTCGAATTCAGCCGTTTGCGCATGGGCGAGCATTTCCTGCGCGGCCAGAGGCTGGCCCCGATAGATCCAGGAAACTTCTGTCTCGGTCGCGCCTGTTGTGCGCATGCGGCGGCTACTCCAATCCCTTTTCGCGCCTCTTCCACTATGCCTTATAGCTGTAGTAAATACCCACGCTTTTCAAGCAACGGATTGAAGAATCCATTAATGGCTAGTCATTGAAGAAATCTTAACCAAACTTGTTGGCCTTGGGGAAGCCCTTGGGCGGCAGCCTGCCAGCCTGGGCCCGTTCCCCGATCCATTCCTTGAGATCGCCGACATTGAAGTTGCGCCCAGACGCATCCACCCAGGACAGCCCTTCCTTGAGCTTGAAGCCGACCGCGTCGGACAGGCCGCCATCCTTGTATTTCTGCAACCGGACGCCCTTTCCGCGTGACATTTCAGGGACTTCGGCGCGCTTGAAGATCAAAAGCTTGCGATTCTCGCCGATCGTGGCGATATGATCGGCATTTTCTTCGATAAAGCGGCAGACCTGCGCCTCGACCGGCATCTTCACATTCATGACCTGCTTGCCCTTGCGGGTATTGGCCAGGCATTCGTCCTCCGGCACGACAAAGCCCGAGCCGTCGGTTGCCGCCAGTAAAAGCTTGCGGCCTTCCTTGTGGACGAACAATGCGACGATGGTGTCGGTCGCTTCGAGGTCGGCCATCAGACGCACCGGCTCGCCATGACCGCGTCCGCCGGGCAACTTTGCCGCGTCCAGGGTGAAGAACTTTCCCGATGAGGAGAACAACATGATGCTGTCGGTCGTCTCGGCCTTGACGACGAACTTGGCGGTATCGCCCTCCTTGTAGACGAGGCCCGATGTATCCTCGAGATGGCCCTTCATGGCCCGGATCCAGCCCTTGTCGGAGCAGACGACGGTGACAGGCTCCTTCTCGATCATCGCCTGCTCGAGGTCGAGATCGATCTCGGGCGCCTGCGCGAAATCGGTACGGCGTTTACCGAGCGGGGTCTTCTTGCCGTACTTCTCCTTGGTTTCCTTGATCTCGCCGGTGATGTGCTCCCATTGCGCATCCTCGGACTTGACGAGCTTCTTGAGGCCCGCCTCCTCCTTCTTGAGCGCATCGTTCTCACGGCGGATCTCGATTTCCTCGAGCTTGCGCAGAGCCCTGAGGCGCATATTGAGAATGGCTTCCGCCTGCGTGTCGGTGAGCTTGAAGCGCTTCATCAGGACGGCTTTCGGCTCGTCCTCGGTGCGGATGATGCGGATTACCTCGTCGAGATTGAGATAGGCGATGAGATAGCCGCCGAGGATTTCGAGCCTCCGGGCGATCTCGGCCAGGCGGAAGTTCGAGCGCCGGATCAGCACGTCCTTGCGGTGGTCGAGCCATTCGCGCAGCACATCGCGCAGCGACATGACCTTCGGCACCCGGCCATGCGAGAGCACGTTCATGTTGAGCGGAATGCGGGCTTCGAGCTCGGTGTTGCGGAACAGCTGCTCCATCAGGAGCTGCGGATCGACGGTGCGGCTCTTCGGCTCGAAGACGATGCGGATGTCCTCGGCCGATTCATCGCGCAGATCGGCCAGCAGCGGCAGCTTCTTCGCCGTGATCAGCTCGGCAATGCGCTCGATGAGCCGGCCCTTCTGCACCTGATAGGGAATTTCGGTGACGATGATCTGCCAACCGCCGCGGCCGATATCCTCCTGCGTCCAGCGGGCGCGCACACGGAAGGCGCCGCGGCCGGTCTTGTAGGCCTCGAGCATGGTCGGTCCGTCATCGACGATGATGCCGCCGGTCGGAAAGTCCGGTCCCGGCACGAATTTGACCAGCTTGTCGACCGTCGCATTGGGGAATTTGATGAGATGCAGCGCCGCATCGCAGAGCTCGGCGGCGTTATGCGGCGGGATCGAGGTCGCCATGCCGACCGCGATGCCGGAGGATCCGTTGGCGAGCAGATTGGGGAAAGCGCCCGGGAGCACGATCGGCTCGCGGTCTTCGCCATTATAGGTATCGCGGAAATCGACGGTGTCGTCGTCGATACCCTCGAGCAGCGCCATGGCGACATCGGTGAGGCGCGCCTCGGTGTAACGATATGCGGCGGCAAAGTCACCATCGATATTGCCGAAATTGCCCTGCCCCTCAATGAGCGGGTAACGCACCGCGAAATCCTGGGCGAGACGCACCAGCGCGTCATAGACGGCTTGGTCGCCATGCGGATGGTATTTACCGATGACGTCACCAACCACGCGGGCACATTTCTTGAAGCCCGAGGCCGGGTCGAGCTTGAGCAGCCGCATCGCGTAAAGCAGCCGGCGATGCACCGGCTTCAGGCCGTCGCGCACATCCGGCAACGCCCGGTGCATGATGGTCGAAAGCGCATAGGCCAGATAGCGCTCTTCCAGCGCGTCGCGCAGATTGATGGCTTCAATGTCTTTCGGGCCTTGCGGCGGAGGGGCGTGTTTGCTCATGATTCGGACAGTATAGCAGAGGGTGGATGGCGGGATTCAGTCCAGCTTGGGAACTTACAACCGGTGCAAAAGTATGCGGCAGATGGGCTTTTTACCCCATTCGGCATCGGCGGCACGCCGGATCGCGGTGCGTAGCGTTTCGGTCACCGTGTCGTCGCTCGCCCGGCGCGGCCGCGGCATGCTGTCGAAGGCGGTTTCCGCCGCGTCGCGCAGCCGCTCTTCGAGACCGGCCGGCAAGCCGTCGGCGATGATCTCGATGTCGGAGACGAGCGAGCCCTTGCGGTCGATGACGAGGCTCGCCACCACGATGCCGACGAAAGACAGCTTGCGGCGGAACTTGGCCGGCCCCTCGACCACCGGCACGATGAGCTTGCCGTCGACATGCAGGCGGCCGGCGGGCGCCTCATCGACGATCTGCACCGGGCCGGGACAGAGGCGGATGAGATCGCCGTTCTCAGCCATCACCGTCTCGTCGATGCCGGCCTCCTCGCCAAGCTCCAGATGGCGCAGCAAATGGCGCGGCTCACCATGCATCGGAATCAAGGCGCGGGGCTTCAGCCAGCTATAGAGGAGCTTCAGCTCGTCCTGGCGCGGATGGCCTGACGTGTGCACCAAGGCATCGTCAGAGGTGATGACGTCGATGCCGAGGCGGGCGAGATTGTTATGGACGGCGCTCACCGCCTTCTCATTGCCGGGAATGGTCTTGGAGGAGAAGACGACGAGATCGCCGTCATCGAGCGCGATCGCCGGATGGGTATCCTCGGCGATACGGGCGATGGCGGCGCGAGGCTCGCCCTGGCTGCCGGTGCAGAGCAACATTATTTTGTCGGGCGGCAGATAGCCGAAGGCCTCTTCATCGAGGAAGGCGCCGGCATCGCGCAGATAACCGCAGATGCGCGCCGCCTCGATCGTCTGGCGCATGGCGCGCCCGGCAATGACAACCTCGCGACCGGCCTTGCGCGCCGCCGCCACGGCCGAGGAGATGCGCTCGACATGGGAGGCGAAAGTGGTGATGGCGATGCGGTTCTTGGCTTCCGAGACGATACGGTCGAGGGTCGCCGCCACCTCGGCCTCCGAGACCGAGAAACCCTCGCGGAAGACATTGGTCGAGTCGCAGACCAGCGCATCGACACCCATTTCACCGATCTCGCGGAAACGCTTCTCGTCGAAATGGCCGCCCATCATCGGGCTACGATCGATTTTCCAGTCACCGGAATGAAGGACCCTGCCCTGCTTCGTCTCGATGAACAGTGCCGTCGGCTCCGGGATGGAATGGTTGACGCTGACCATTTCCACCATGAAGGAGCCGACCTCGAAACGCGAGCCCACCGGCTTGACATGCACCGGCACGTCCTCGTCGAGACCACGTTCCTTCAGTTTTCCGGCGAGGATCTGGGCGGCGAATGGCGTGCAATAGACCGGGCACTTGAGCTGCGGCCACAGCCAGGCGACGGCGCCCAGATGGTCCTCATGGGCATGGGTGAGTACCAGGCCCGCCAGGCGGCGGCGTTCGCCGATAATATAGCCGAGCTCGGGCAGCACGATATCGATGCCGGGCTCGGTCTCGTCGCCGAACTTCACGCCGAGATCGACCATCAGCCATTCGCGATCGTCGGCCGGCCCGATGCCGTAGCAATAACAGTTCATGCCGATCTCGCCGACGCCGCCCAAGGGCAGCAGCACGAGATCGTTGCTGTGATCGAATTTCTTCTTTGCGTTCATGTGCGCCGGACCTGAACCTCGCCGGAATGAATGGATTTCAAGCTGCCGTCGGCGAGTGCCAGGATCATGGCGCCGTCCTCGCCCAGGCTCTCGAAGCGGCCGCGGATCTCGCTGTTGTTGACGGTGGCGGTGAATTCCTGGCCGAGCCCTGAGGCATCCTTGAGCCAGCTTTCGCGGATCGCGGCAAACCCCCGGCCTTCCTGCCACACCGACAGCCAATAGGACAGTGAGCCGTCCAGCCCGTCGAGCCCCTCGCGCGGCGTGACGCTGACGCCATGACGGGCGAGCGCCGTCGCCGGATAGGGTGTGCCTTCGGGCGCATGGGCGAGGTTGAGTCCCATGCCGATCGCCACGGTGATGCGCCCGTCATTGGGCTGCGCCACCGTCTCGACCAGAATGCCGGACAGCTTGGCGCCGCCGAGCTGGACGTCATTCGGCCATTTGATCATGACCGGCGGCGCTTTTTTCGGCAGCAGCGCCAGCGCCGTGTCGCGGATGGCCAGTGCGGCCACGAAACCGACCTGGCTCGCGGTCAGCGCCGTACCCTGAAACGTGAAGACGAAGGTGGCGTAGAGATTGCCGGGCTCGGACACCCATTGGCGCCCGAGACGGCCACGGCCCTGCGACTGGAGGTCGGCGATGATCCACAAAGGTCCCCGCTCGCCGTCTGCCGCCAGGCGATGAGCTTCCGCATTGGTCGAGTCGATCGCCTCGAATTGGAGGAGTCTGACCTTCAATCCCATCAGAAGAGAGACGCTGCCGCCGCTTCGGCGAGCGCGCTCAATGGCTGCGGGAAGAGCACGAAGAAGATCACGAAGAGCCCGGAGAGCACGGCAACCGCCTTGACCTCCGTCACCATCGGCTCGAAACGCTCGACCGGCTCGTCGAAATACATGAGCTTGATGATGCGGATGTAATAGACCGCACCCACCACGCTCGCCAGCACGCCGATGACGGCGAGCGTGATCATATTCGCCTTGATGGCGGCCATGAAGATGAAATACTTGGCGAAGAAACCGGCGAGCGGTGGAATACCGGCCAGCGAGAACATGAAGACGGCGAGGAAAAAGGCATGCAGCCCGTTGGTGCGGGCGAGGCCCGCGAGATCGCCGATATTCTCGACCTGGCCGTCCTTGCGGCGCATCGCCAGGACACAGGCGAAGGTGCCGAGCGTCATGATCAGATAGATCGTCATGTAGATGACGACGCTCTTCACGCCCTCCGGGCTGCCGGCGGCAAGGCCGATCAGCGCATAGCCCATATGGCCGATCGAGGAGTAGGCGAGCAGCCGCTTGATGTTGGTCTGGCCGATGGCGGCGAAGGCGCCGAGCAGCATCGAGGCGATCGAGATGAAGACCAGGATCTGCTGCCAGTCGGGCAGGATCGACGGGAACGGCGCCAGCATGGCGCGCACGAAGAGCGCCATGGCGGCGATCTTGGGGGCGGCCGCGAAGAAGGCGGCGACCGGCGTCGGGGCACCCTCATAGACGTCGGGCGTCCACATATGGAAGGGCACGGCCGACACTTTGAAAGCAAGGCCGGCGATGAGGAAGACCAAGCCGAAAGTCAGGCCGAGGCCCGGCTCGCCCGCCTTGATCGACTGGGCGATCTCGGCGAAGCCGACATGGCCGGTGAAGCCATAGATCAGCGAGGCGCCATAGAGCAGCATGCCGGAGGACAAGGCACCGAGGACGAAATATTTGAGGCCGGCCTCGGAGGATTTCGCCTTGTCGCGGTCGATGGCGGCGACGACATAAAGGGCAAGCGACTGCAGCTCGAGGCCCATATACAGCGCGATCAGGCCGTTGGCCGAGATCATGATCATCATGCCCGTAGTGGCGAGCAGGATGAGGATGGGATATTCGAAGCGTTCGATCTTCTCGGCCTTCATGAAATTGACCGAGAGCACGATGGCGACCGCCGAGCCGAACAGCGTCAGCACCTTCATGAAACGAGCGAAGGTGTCGATCACGAGCGCGCCGCCAAAGGCTTCCTGGCGCCCGCCTGCCCCGCCCAGCACCAAAGCCACGGTGATGCCGAGCACGATGATGGCCGCGATATTGACGATGTCGGCCGACTTGTCACGGAAGACGCCGAACATGAGAAGCGCCATGGCGGCAACCGCCAGGAAAATCTCCGGCAGTGCGGCGGCGCCCTGGATGTGATCGAGAAGTGACATCATGGTTTAAAGTCCCACCGCCGTGATTGCGCCCGCCGCGGCAAGCGATTTGTTGACGCCCGCCATCAGGCTTTCGACCGAGGCACCGAAGACATCGAGAATGGGCGATGGATAGACGCCGAAGAAGATGGTGAGCACGATCAGGGGCACCAGCGCCAGCGCCTCGCGCGGCGTCATGTCGGTGATGTGCTTGAGGCTCGTTTTTTCGAGCTTGCCGAAGACGACACGGCGATAGAGCCAGAGCGCGTAGCCCGCCGACAGGATGACGCCGGTGGTGGCGAAGAAGGCGACCCAGGTGTTGTTCTGGAAAGCGCCCATGAGGGTCAGGAATTCACCGACGAAGCCCGATGTGCCCGGCAGGCCGACATTGGCCATGGTGAAGACCATGAAGGTCAGCGCATAAAGCGGCATGCGGTTGACGAGGCCGCCATAGGCCTTGATCTCGCGCGTATGCATGCGGTCATAGACGACGCCGACGCACAGGAACAAGGCGCCCGACACGATGCCGTGCGAGATCATCTGGAACAAGGCGCCGTCGATGCCCTGACGGTTCAGCGTGAAGATGCCCATCGTGACGAAGCCCATATGGGCGACCGACGAATAGGCAATGAGCTTCTTCATGTCCTCCTGCATCATGGCGACCAGCGAGGTGTAGACGATGGCGACGATCGAGAGGGTGAAGACGAAAGGCGCGAAGAGGTCGGAGGCGATCGGGAACATCGGTACCGAGAAGCGCAGGAAACCGTAGCCGCCCATCTTGAGCAGGATCGCCGCCAGGATGACGGAGCCGGCGGTCGGCGCCTCCACATGCGCGTCCGGCAGCCAGGTATGGACCGGCCACATCGGCATCTTCACCGCGAAGGAGGCGAAGAAGGCGAGCCACAGCCAGGTCTGCATGCCGGCCGGGAAGTTCGGGTTCTTGTAGAGAACCGCGATGTCGGTGGTGCCCGAATACCAATACATGGCGATGATGGCGAGCAGCATCAGCACCGAGCCCAGGAGCGTGTAGAGGAAGAATTTGAAGCTCGCATAGACGCGGCGCGGGCCGCCCCACACGCCGATGATCAGGAACATCGGAATGAGGCCGCCTTCGAAGAACAGGTAGAAGAGAACCATATCGAGGGCGCAGAACACGCCGATCATCAAGGTCTCGAGCACCAGGAAGGCGATGAGATATTCGCGCAGGCGCTTGTCCACCTGCCAGCTCGCCAGGATGCAGATCGGCATCAGGAACGTGGTCAGGATGACGAACAGCATCGAAATGCCGTCGACGCCCATGTGATAGGAGGCGGTGTCACCGAGCCAGGACAGCTTCTCGACGAACTGGAAGTCGGGATTGGCCGTGTCGAAATAGCGCCAGATCAGGAGCGACAGGACGAAGGTGACGATCGTCGTCCACAGAGCGGCCCAGCGCATGTTGCGCAAGGCCACGGCGTCGTTGCCACGAATGGCGAGAACGAAGGCGGCGCCGACGAGCGGCAGGAAGGTGACGACGGAAAGGATCGGCCAGCCGGACATCAATGGACGCTCCCAAACATGAACCATGTCACGAGGGCGGCGACACCAATCAGCATGGCAAAAGCATAATGGAACAGATAGCCGGTCTGCAGCCGGACAACTCTCTGGGTGACATCGACCACCCTGGCCGACACGCCATCGGGACCGAAGCCGTCGATGAACCAGCCGTCACCGCGCTTCCACAGGAAGCGCCCCAGCCATTTGGCAGGATTGACGAAGATGAAGTCGTAGAGCTCGTCGAAATACCACTTGTTGAGCAGGAACTGGTAGAGCGGCCAATGCTGCTCGGCGAGCTTGCCCGGCAGATCGGGACGGCGGATGTAGAACTGATAGGCGAGCGCGAAGCCCAACACCATCGCGACGAAGGGCGACCACTTCACCCAGGCCGGGACGTGATGCATCTCCTCCACGATCTTGTTCTCAGCCCCGCGGAAGATCGCACTTGCCCAGAACTGCACCTCGTCATGGCCGATGAAGTACGGCGCGAAGACAATGCCGGCGAGGAGCGCGCCGATGGCGAGCAGGTACAGCGGCACCAGCATGACCTGGGGCGATTCATGAACATGGCTCATGACTTCCTGGGAAGCGCGCGGCTTGCCGTTGAAGGTCATGAAAGCCAGGCGCCAGGAATAGAAGGAGGTGCAGAAGGCGGCGATGATGAGGAGCACGAAGGCGAAGCTCGCGGCGCCGGCATGCGAGACGAAAGCCGACTCGATGACCGCGTCCTTGGAGAAATAACCGGCCGTATAGGGGAAGCCGGTGAGCGCTAAGGTACCGATCAGCATCAACACCCAGGTGATGCGGATATGGGGAGCGAGGCCGCCCATCTTGCGCATGTCCTGCTCGCCCGACATCGCGTGGATGACCGAGCCCGAGCCTAGGAACAGCAGCGCCTTGAAGAAGGCATGGGTGAAGAGATGGAAGATGGCGACGCCATAGGCCCCTACCCCCAGCGCCACGAACATGTAGCCGAGCTGCGAGCAGGTCGAATAGGCGATGACGCGCTTGATGTCGTTCTGGACGAGGCCGACGGTCGCCGCGAAGAAGGCGGTGACGGCGCCGACGACGATCACGACTTCACGCGCATGCGGCGCCAGCTCGAACAGTGGTGACATGCGCGCCACCAGGAAGACGCCGGCGGTGACCATGGTGGCGGCATGGATCAAGGCCGAGACCGGGGTCGGGCCTTCCATGGCGTCGGGCAACCAGGTGTGCAGCAGGAACTGCGCCGACTTGCCCATGGCGCCCATGAACAACAGGAGGCACATGAGCGTCAACGCGTCGACCTGCCAGTTCAGGAACTGCATGGTCTTGCCGACCTGGGCGCCTGCCTGGGAGAAGATCGTGTCCAGCTCGATCGAGCCGAAGGCGACGAAGACGGCGAAGATGCCGAGCGCGAAGCCGAAGTCGCCGACGCGGTTGACGATGAAGGCCTTGATCGCCGCGGCATTGGCCGAGGGCTTCTGATACCAGAAGCCGATCAGCAAGTAGGACGCGAGACCGACGCCTTCCCAGCCGAAGAACATCTGCAGGAGGTTGTCGGAGGTCACCAGCATCAGCATCGCGAAGGTGAACAGCGACAGATAGGCGAAGAATCGCGGCTGATGCGGATCGTGGCTCATATAGCCGATCGAATAGATATGGACGAGCGACGAGACGGTGTTGACCACCACCAGCATCACGGCGGTGAGCGTGTCGATGCGGAAGGCCCAGTCGGCATTGAGGGCGCCCGAGCTCACCCAGCGCAGCACCTCGACCTTGATCGGCGTCCCCTCATGCATGAACTGCCAGAAGGCGACCCAGGAGAGCACGGCCGAGATGACCAGGAGGCCGGAGGTCAGATAGGCGGCCCAAGGTGTGGGATAGGCATGATGCGCATGATCGTCGTCATGGCCATGATCGTCATGGTCGCCGCCGCCATGCGCGCCATGACCGTGTCCGGCATCGATCGTCTTGCCCATCATGCGGAAGGCGTTGGTGCCGAGAAGGCCCGCCAGGATGGCGCCGATCAGGGGGAGGAATACGATGAGCTGATACATGGTGTGGCGTCAGCCCTTCATGAGATTGATGTCCTCAACCGCGATGGTGCCGCGGTTGCGGAAATAGACGACGAGGATGGCGAGACCGATCGCGGCTTCCGCCGCGGCGACGGTGAGCACGAAAAGCGCGAAGACCTGGCCCATGAGATCGTTCAGATAGGCCGAGAAGGCGACGAAGTTGACGTTGACCGCGAGCAGCATGAGCTCGACCGACATCAGGATGATGATGACGTTCTTGCGGTTGAGGAAGATGCCGAACACGCCGATGGTGAAGAGGATGGCGGCGACGGTGAGGAAATGTCCAAGCGTGATGGTCATTGTCAGATCCCCTGCCCCGGCTTGACCTGGCGGACTTCGATAGCGGTCGCGGGGTTGCGCGCTACCTGGTCGGCGATGTTCTGGCGCTTGACGCCCGGCTTGTGGCGCAGCGTCAGCACGATGGCGCCGATCATCGCGACGAGAAGCACGAGGCCGGCAACCTGGAAGTAGAAGAAGTTCTTCGTGTAGAGGATAAGGCCGAGCGCCTCGGTATTGGTGATCTTGCTGCCGGCGAGGATCGGCTCGGAGACGGCGCCCGCTCCGGACGAGAAGTGCCAGGAGCCCAGCACCAGGATGAGCTCGACCAGCAGGATCACGCCGATGGCGCCGCCGATCGGCAGATAGCTCAGCATGCCGCGGCGCAGCTCGGTGAAGTCGACATCGAGCATCATCACGACGAAGAGGAACAGCACCGCAACGGCGCCGACATAGACGACGACCAGAATGAGCGCCAGGAACTCGGCGCCCGCCAGGATGAACAGTCCCGCCGCATTGAAGAAGGTCAGGATCAGGAACAGCACCGAATGGACGGGATTGCGCGATGAAATGACCATCACCGCGGAGGCGCAGGCCACCACGGAGAACAGATAGAAGAACAAGCTCGCGACCGTCATAGTCCCCTCAAATCCTCAGCTCGCCGCCCTTAACGATAGGGTGCGTCGAGCGCAATGTTCCTGGCGAGTTCGCGTTCCCAGCGATCGCCATTGGCCAGAAGCTTCTCCTTGTTGAAGAGCAGCTCCTCGCGCGTTTCAGTGGCAAATTCGAAATTCGGCCCTTCGACGATGGCGTCGACCGGGCAGGCCTCCTGGCAGAAGCCGCAATAGATGCACTTCACCATGTCGATGTCGTAGCGCGTGGTGCGGCGCGTGCCGTCATTGCGGCGCGGCCCCGCCTCGATGGTGATGGCCTGGGCCGGACAGATCGCCTCGCACAATTTGCACGCGATGCAGCGTTCCTCGCCATTGGGATAGCGGCGCAGCGCGTGCTCGCCACGGAAGCGCGGCGAAACCGGCCCCTTTTCGAAGGGATAGTTCACCGTCGCCTTGGGCGCGAAGAAGTAGCGCATCGCCATGATGGTGGCGGATACGAATTCGCGCAGGAACAGCGCGCGGCCTGCTTGAGCCAGTCTCATGACATCACCAATTCAACGCCAGGCCGCCGAGCAGAAAGCCCAGCGCCGGCATAAGCAGTAAGCTCACCAGATAGACGATGCGGGTGAGCCGCGCGGGGTCCTTCCCCTGTGTGGCGGTCGCCTTCGCCCTCTCGTATTTGGCGCTCAGCACCGGATAGACGAAGCGCTTGAAGAAGGCGAGCCCGAGCACGCCAAGCGCCAGGAAGACCAGAATGCCCACGATATTGCCGAAGGAAAAGATCATGGTCCTCGATCCTCATGGCAGCCATCCGAAGGTCACGAGCACGCCAGCGGTGAGCGCCACCCAGAACAGCGAGATGGGCAGGAACACCTTCCAGCCGAGGCGCATCAACTGATCATAGCGATAGCGCGGCACGATCGCCTTCACCATGGCGAACATGAAGAAGACCAGGCAGAGCTTGGCCAGGAACCAGATGACGCCCGGCACCAGGTTGAGCGGCCAGATGTCGATCGGCGGCAGCCAGCCACCCAGGAACAGGATGGTCGTCATCGCGCACATCATGATGATGGCGATGTACTCACCCAGCATGAACAGCAGATAAGGCGTCGAGGAATATTCCACCATGAAACCGGCGACGAGCTCCGATTCCGCTTCGCCCAGGTCGAAGGGCGGCCGGTTGGTTTCCGCCAGCGCCGACACGAAGAAGATGACGAACATCGGCAGCAGCGGCAGCCAATACCAGTTGAGGAAGGCGAGCCAGGGCAGACCGATGGCCGTGGCGAGGCCGGTCTCCTGCGACTTCACGATGTCGGTCAGATTGAGGGAGCCGACGCAGAGCAGCACGGTGATGATGACGAAACCGATCGAGACTTCGTAGGACACCATCTGCGCCGCCGCGCGCAACGCCGAGAGGAAGGGATATTTCGAGTTCGACGCCCAGCCGCCCATGATGACGCCATAGACGCCCAGCGACGAGATGGCGAGCAGATAGAGGATGCCGACATTGAGATCGGCAATCGCCCAGCCTTCATCGAGCGGGATCACCGCCCAGGCGGCGAGCGACAGAAGCGCCGTGACCAACGGGGCGATGATAAACACGCCCTTATTGGCGCCATCGGGAATGATGACTTCCTTGAACACGAATTTCAGCAGGTCGGCGAAGGACTGGAACAGCCCCCAGGGACCGACGACATTGGGGCCGCGGCGCATCTGCACCGCCGCCCAGATCTTGCGGTCGGCGTAAAGCAGGAAAGCGGTCACGATCAGGAGCGCCACCAGCAGAGCCACGCTCTGCAGGGCAATGAGGCCGACCGTGAAGATGATCTCGTTCATGTTACTCCGCCGCCTCGAGCTTGGCCCCGTGACGCAGGGCCGAGCATTCACCCATGATGCGCGACGAACGCGCGATCGGATTGGTCAAATAGAAGTCCGTGATCGGCGACGCGAAGGCCTCGCTCGTCATGTCGCCCTTGGCCGCGACCTTGGCGAGCTCGGCCGCATCGGCCTTGGCCACCTGGTCGAGGCGGGCGAGATGCGGAACCGCCTGATACATCGCCTTGCGCAATTCGGCGAGCGAGTTCCACGGCTGGGTGGCGCCCAGCGCTTCCGACAGAGCGCGCAGGATGGCCCAGTCCTCGCGGGCCTCGCCCGGCGGGAAAGTGGCGCGGCGCGTCATCTGCGGACGGCCTTCGGTATTCACATAAGTGACCGACTTCTCGGTATAGGCGGCACCCGGCAGGATGACTTCGGCGCCATGCGCGCCGCGGTCGCCGTGGCTGCCCTGATAGACGACGAAGCTCGTTCCGACTGGCGGGAGCTCCACCTCATCGGCGCCGAGCAGGAAAAGCATGTCGATCTCGCCCGCCTGCGCCGCCGCCAGGATCTCACGGGTGGATTTTCCGCCCTGGCCCGGGAGCGCTCCGACGTCGAGCGCGCCGACGCGGCCCGCCGCGGTGTGGAGGATATTGAAGCCGTTCCAGCCGTCCTTGACGACGCCCAGCGCTTCCGCGGCCTGCTTCGCCGCGGCGAGCACCGCCGCGCCGTCGGGACGCGCCAGAGCGCCCTGCCCGACGATCATCATCGGCTTCTGCTTCTGGCTGAGATCGAAGTCCTTGAGGTGCTTCAGGCTGTCGGGACCGGCGCCCAGATATTTGTAGGCATAGGTCAGATCAGCTTTTTCGCCGATCACGCCCACGGTGAGGCCGCCCTTCAGCCAGCGCTTGCGGATGCGTCCATTGAGCACCGGCGCCTCGAGGCGCGGATTGGCGCCGACCAGCAGGATCGCATCGGCTTCTTCGAGGCCGGCGATGGTCGAGTTGAACAGATAGCCGGCGCGACCGCCGGTCTCGCCCAGAGGCGTCGCGTCCTGGCGGCAGTCGATATTGGTGATGCCGAGCGCCGTGGCGAGCTGCTTGATCGAGAAGGCCTCCTCGGCGCCGACGAGGTCGCCCAGGATGATGCCAACGCGCTCAGGCTTGGTGCCCTTCAGCTTCTGCGCGATGCGGGCGAAAGCTTCCGGCCAGGTGGCGGGGCGCAATTTCCCGATCTCGCGGATATAGGGCCGGTCGAGGCGCTGCGTCCTGAGACCATCCCACACGAAGCGGGTCTTGTCGGAGATCCACTCCTCGTTCACGTCCTCATGGGTGCGCGGCAGGATGCGCATCACTTCGCGCCCGCGCGAGTCGACGCGGATATTGGAGCCCACCGCATCCATCGCGTCGATGGTCTCGGTCTTGGTCAGCTCCCACGGCCGCGCCTTGAATTCATAAGGCTTCGAGGTCAGGGCGCCGACCGGGCAGAGATCGATGATGTTGGCCTGCAGCTCCGAGGTCATGGCGCGTTCGAGATAGGAGGTGATCTCCATATCCTCGCCGCGGCCGATGGCGCCAAGCTCCTCGACGCCGCCCACTTCAGTGGTGAAGCGCACGCAGCGCGTGCACTGGATGCAGCGGTTCATCGAGGTCCTGACCAGCGGCCCGATATATTTGTCCTCGACGGCCCGCTTGTTCTCATGGAAGCGGTTCTTGTCGATGCCATAGGCCATCGCTTGGTCCTGCAGGTCGCATTCGCCGCCCTGGTCGCAGATCGGGCAATCGAGCGGATGGTTGATCAGCAGGAATTCCATCACCCCTTCGCGCGCCTTCTTGACGACCGGGGTGCGGGTATTGACCTCGGGCGGCTCGCCATTGGGGCCGGGTCGCAGATCGTTGACCGACATGGCGCAGGACGCCTGTGGCTTCGGCATGCCCTTCACCTCGACCAGGCACATGCGGCAATTGCCGGCGATCGACAGGCGTTCGTGATAGCAGAAGCGCGGCACTTCGGCGCCCGCCGCCTCGCAAGCCTGCAAGAGCGTCGTGCCGTTTTCGACTTCGATCTCGGTGCCGTCGACTTTCAGTTTCGGCATCTTGTCCTCACTCAGCGGCCTGCAGGCGCACCGCGCCGGCATGATCAGGATTGGCCGAATATTGATCGATGCGATCCTCGATCACATGGCGGAAATGACGGATGAGCCCCTGCACCGGCCAGGCCGCCGCATCGCCCAAAGCGCAGATCGTGTGGCCTTCGATCTGGTAGGTCACGTCGAGCAGCATGTCGATCTCGCGCTTTTCGGCGCGGCCCTCGGCCATGCGGGTCAGGACGCGCCACATCCAGCCGGTGCCTTCGCGGCACGGCGTGCACTGGCCGCAGCTCTCATGCTTGTAGAAATAAGCGAGCCGCGCGATGGCGCGGATCATATCGGTCGACTTGTCCATGACGATGACTGCCGCGGTGCCCAAGCCCGACTTGAGGTTGCGCAGCGAATCGAAGTCCATCGGGCAGTCGATGATCTGGTCGGCCGGCACGCAGGGCACCGAAGCGCCGCCCGGGATGACGGCGAGCAGATTGTCCCAGCCGCCGCGGATGCCGCCGCAATGCTTGTCGATCAGCTCGCGGAACGGAATGCCCATCGCCTCTTCGACATTGCAGGGCTTGTTCACATGGCCCGAAATGCAGAAGAGCTTGGTGCCGACATTGTTCGGCCGGCCGATGCCGGAGAACCAGGCGGCGCCGCGGCGCATGATGGTGCCGGCGACGGCGATCGATTCGACATTGTTGATGGTGGTGGGCGCGCCATAGAGGCCTACATTGGCCGGGAATGGCGGCTTCATGCGCGGCTGCCCCTTTTTGCCCTCGAGGCTTTCGAGCAGTGCCGTCTCCTCGCCGCAGATGTAAGCGCCGGCGCCATGGTGGACATGGAGATCGAAGTCCCAGCCATGGATATTATTCTTGCCGATGAGGCGCGCCTCATAGGCCTGGTCGATGGCGGCCTGGAGCCGCTCGCGCTCACGGATGAACTCGCCGCGCACATAGATGTAACCGACATGGGCGCCCATTGCGGCGCCGGCGATGAGGCAGCCCTCGACCAGGAGATGCGGATCGTGCCGCATGATCTCGCGGTCCTTGCAGGTGCCGGGCTCGGATTCATCCGCATTGACGACGAGATAATGCGGGCGCTCGCCGATCTGCTTGGGCATGAACGACCATTTGAGACCGGTCGGGAAGCCGGCGCCACCGCGCCCGCGCAGCCCCGAGGCCTTCATCTCATTGATCATCCAGTCGCGGCCCTTCTCGATGAACGATTTCACGTCCACCCAGCAGCCGCGCTTGCGCGCCCCATCGAGGCCCCAGTCATGGAGGCCGTAGAGATTGGTGAAGATGCGGTCTTTATCTGCGAGCATCGTTCATCACTTTCCCGGTTTCTCGCCGACGGCATTGTCGGGCCGCCAGCCCGTCGCAAGCTTCTTCGCCTGCTCTATCCACTTGTCACGCTCGGCGCGGCCGTGAAAGCCCTCGAGCCGCTGGTCGACCCAATTGAGCTCGGGCTCGTTCCACGCCGCGATCTGGTCGAAATGCCAGACGCCCATTTCGTGCAGCATCTGCTCGAGCTTGGGACCGACGCCCCAGATGAGCTTGAGATCATCGCCCTTGCCGGCCTTCGGCTCCTTCAACAGCTCAGGCTTGCTTTCAGCCCTGGGGGCGGCGCGTTCGGCAGCGTTTTCGGGCGATGCCGCGGCCTTGGCTTTCGCCTCGATCTTGGCCAGAGCGGCGGGCGCTTCGGCGGTCTTTTCGGGCGACGGCGATTTCACGGCGGGCGCAGTCTCGGGCGTCGCCGTGACGGGCTTGGCCGCATTGGACGGCGGCGCTGAAGCGGCGGGTGCCGCCGGAGCGGCAGGTGGTGCCGGCGGCGGCGTTTCGATACGGGTGAAGGTGCGGTCCTTGCTGTAGATCGAGGCGTCGGTGAGGCTCGTCAGCTCGCCCGCGGGGGCGGAGAGCTGGCGGCCGTTCTGCGGCCCGGGCTTCACCGGCTGGCCCTTGGCGAAGCCGTCGAGAACCTTCTCGAAGCTCTCAGGGGTGAGATCCTCGTAAGTGTCGCTCCAGATCTGCACCATCGGCGCGTTCACGCAGGCACCGAGGCATTCGACCTCTTCCCAGGAGAAATCGCCGTTGGCCGAGAGATGATGCGGCTCGGCATGGATGCGGCGCTGGCAGACCTTCTTCAGATCCTCGGCACCCATCAGCATGCAGGGTGTGGTGCCGCAGACCTGCACATGCGCCTTCTTGCCGACCGGCGAGAGCTGGAACATCGTGTAGAAGGTCGCGACTTCATAGACGCGGATGAAGCTCATACCGAGCATGTCGGCGACATACTCCATCGCCGGGCGCGACACCCAGCCCTCATTCTGCTCCTGGACGCGCCAGAGCAGCGGAATGACGGCGGAAGCCTGCTTGCCTTCCGGATATTTATTGATCGTCTCCTTGGCCCAGACGAGATTCGCCGGCGTAAAGGCGAAATTGTCGGGCTGAACGGGATCGAGACGGCGAACGCTCATCTATCAACCTCACCAAACACGATATCGAGCGAACCCAGCACGGCGCTCACATCGGCCAGCATGTGGCCGCGGCACATGAAATCCATCGCCTGCAGATGGGCGAAGCCCGGCGCCCTGATCTTGCAGCGATAAGGCTTGTTGCTGCCGTCGGAGACGAGATAGACGCCGAATTCGCCCTTGGGGGCTTCGACCGCCGCATAGACCTCGCCGGCCGGCACCTTGTAGCCCTCGGTATAGAGCTTGAAGTGATGGATCAGCGCTTCCATCGAGCGCTTCATCTCACCGCGCTTCGGCGGCACGACCTTACCGTCAGCGGAGGAGATCGGCGTCTTGCCGTCGGCCGAATTCAGCTTCTCGATGCACTGCTTCATGATGCGCACCGACTGGCGCATTTCTTCCATGCGGATCAGATAACGGTCGTAGCAGTCACCGTTCTTGCCGATCGGAATATCGAAATCGAGCTCGGAATAACACTCGTAAGGCTGCGATTTGCGCAGGTCCCAGGCGGCGCCCGAGCCTCTCACCATCACACCCGAGAAGCCCCAGGCGAAGCAGTCCTCGAGTTTCACCACGCCGATATCGACGTTGCGCTGCTTGAAGATGCGGTTGTCGGTGAGCAGTCCCTCGATGTCGTCGAGCACCTTGGGATGGTGCTCGCAGAAGGTCCAGATGTCGTCGACGAGCTGCTGCGGCAGATCCTGGTGGATGCCGCCCGGACGCACATAGGCTGCGTGCATGCGCGAGCCCGAGGCGCGCTCGTAGAAAACCATGAGCTTCTCGCGCTCCTCGAAGCCCCAGAGCGGCGGGGTGAGCGCGCCGACGTCCATGGCCTGGGTCGTCACGTTGAGCAGATGCGAAAGGAGCCGGCCGATCTCGGAATAGAGCACGCGGATGAGCTGGCCGCGCTTCGGCACTTCGATGCCGAGCAGGCGCTCCACCGCCAGCGCGAAGGCATGCTCCTGATTCATCGGCGCGACGTAATCGAGCCGGTCGAAATAAGGCACCGCCTGCAGGTAAGTCTTGTGCTCGATGAGCTTCTCGGTGCCGCGATGCAGAAGACCGATATGCGGGTCGACGCGCGTCACCACCTCGCCGTCGAGCTCGAGCACGAGGCGGAGCACGCCGTGGGCGGCCGGATGCTGCGGACCGAAATTGATGGTGAAATTGCGGATATCGGCTTCAGCGGTGGTGGTGGTCATGGCTTCACCGCCTTTTCATCGCCCGGCAGCACATAATCGGTGCCTTCCCAAGGCGAGAGATAGTCAAATTTGCGGAATTCCTGGACGAGCTTGACCGGCTCGTAGACGACGCGCTTCTGCTCGTCGTCGTAGCGCACCTCGACATGGCCCGTCAGCGGGAAGTCCTTGCGCAGCGGATGGCCGGAGAAACCGTAATCGGTGAGGATGCGGCGCAAGTCCGGATGGCCGTCGAACAGCACGCCATAGAGATCGAAGGTCTCGCGCTCGAACCAGTCGGCGGCGGGGAAGACGTCGATCACGGTCGGCACCGGCGTCGCCTCGTCGGTCTTCACCTTCACCCGGATGCGGGCGTTCTTGTAGGGGCTGAGCAGATGATAGACGACATCGAAACGCTTCTCGCGCTCGGGGTAATCGGCCCCGCAGATGTCGATGAAGCAGACGAAACGGCAATCCGGATCGTCGCGCAGGAAGCGCAGCACATCGCCGATCCTGACGGGCTCGGCCCAGACATTCAGCTCGCCAAAGGCGATTTCGCTCGACAGCACGGCAGCGCCCAGCTTGCCAGTGATATGAGCGCTTAGATTCTTCAGCATTTCCGACATCAGGACTAGCGCTCCAACGTGCCGACGCGGCGGATCTTCTTCTGCAGCTGCAGGATGCCGTAGAGCAGCGCCTCGGCGGTCGGCGGGCAGCCCGGCACATAGATGTCGATCGGCACGATACGGTCGCAGCCCCTCACCACCGAATAGGAATAGTGGTAGTAGCCGCCGCCATTGGCGCAGGAGCCCATGGAGATGACGTAGCGCGGCTCCGGCATCTGGTCATAGACCTTGCGCAAGGCCGGGGCCATCTTGTTGGTGAGCGTGCCGGCGACGATCATCACGTCCGACTGACGTGGCGAGGCGCGCGGCGCGAAGCCGAAGCGCTCGACGTCGTAGCGCGGCATCGACACCTGCATCATCTCGACGGCGCAGCAGGCGAGACCGAAGGTCATCCACATCAAAGAGCCGGTGCGGGCCCAGTTGATGAGCTCGTCGGTCGAGGTGACCAGGAAGCCCTTGTCGGCCAGCTCGGCGTTGATGCTGGTGAAATATTCCTGCTGGGCGGGTGTCACGAGCCCCTGCCCCGCTTTCGGAGTCTCGATCAATCCCATTCGAGCGCTCCTTTGCGCCATTCATAAATGAAGCCGATGGTGAGGATGACCAGGAAGATCATCATCGACCAGAAGCCAAAGACGCCGATCTCGCCCAAGGACACCGCCCACGGGAACAGGAAGGCCACTTCGAGGTCGAAAATGATGAAAAGGATGGAGACGAGGTAGAATCGCACGTCGAATTTCATGCGGGCATCGTCGAAGGCCTTGAAGCCGCACTCATAGGCCGAGAGCTTCTCGGGGTCAGGCTTCCTGACCGCGATGATGATCGCCGACGCCATGAGCGCCAAGGCGATCGCGCCGGCTACCGCCATGAAAATGACGACGGGCAGATAGTCTTTCACCAGTTCGGGCATGTCCCTGTGCCTCTTATGCCCACAGCGAAGCGGGCCTATTTTCGCTGCCGTGGTAGCGCACCAAATGCTGCACTGCAAGCCAATTAGACCAATTCCAAAACTGGCGCCGGGAAAGGTCGATTGCGGCACTTTGTCATGACCGGACAACGGTTTGGTGAAGCGGCTCCCACGGCCGGTGAGGGCCCCGGGCCGCGCTTATCCGATCCTTCGGACTATAAAGGAAGAATCACTGGCGGGCGCTCGCGCCGAACGCCGCACCGCCGGGCCAGGGCGGCCATGCAAGCCTGCCCTGCCCCCATGTTGTGGCACGGTATGGCGGGGCGTTCCGCCGGGCCCCTCAGAACTGATAGTTCACTGTGGCCTTGCCGCCATAGCCCTCGATGCTGTCGGAGAACTGGCCGGTGCCGGTGACCGTGACCGACAGGCCGTGCTCGGTGCCGCCGAACTTGAAGCCGCCCAGCACTTCATACACCGTCTCGTCGATATCATCGCTCAACGGCAGCGTGGCGCCGCCGCTCACGAGATCGGCCGTCGTGCCGTCTTCGAACTGCTCGGCAACTCCGCCGCCAATGAAGACCTTGGCATAGTCCGTGGTGCCGTAGAAGTCAGCGCCGACCCTGAAACCCAGGCGGCCGATGAGGCTGTCATTGTCGTCGAGATCGAATTCGGTCCCCAGCACCTCGAAGCTGTCCCAGGAACTGTCGGCATAGGTCAGATTGCCATAGGGCTCGATCCAGGGCGCCTCGCCGAGTGCGAGCTTGTAGGCGGCCTCGACCCGGCCGCCCCAGGTGTCGACATCAGCATTCTCCTTGATGTTGAGGCTGGACGAGTCCCAGCCGAACTTCAGGAGATCGACCTTGCCGACGGCGCTCAGCGTCAGGCCCTGCCACAAATACGAACCATAGGCGCCGACCGTGCCGCCCTCATAGTCGCCGGAGACGGCGACAGCGTCAGGATTGACGGACGAGTTGAGATAGCCGCCGAAAACACCGCCCATCACCGCCGAGTCGTCGTCGATGATCGAGATGACGTCGATACCGCCGAGGATGCCCCAGACCGTCTGGTCATAGTCCATGCGGGCCGAGAACGTGTCCTCGAAGAACGACAGGACGGAATCGGCCTCCACTTCGCGATAGAGGCCGAAGGGTGCGGCCCACAGATCCACGAAGGTGCCCTTCATCGGCACCGGCTGGCCGATATCCGCCGTCGGCGTCACGTGCCGGTTCATGGCGAGCGTGTCGTGCAGCGTATATTGCCGGTCGATCCAGGGCTCGAGCGAGGTCTCGAAGATGGTCAACGCCGCCGTGGCGAAATAAGGCGTGAACTGGGTGATCTCGTCCGGACGGCTGTAGAGCACATGGACATCGGCATTGGCGCGGCCGGGATTGGCGCGTGTATTGTCGAGGCCCAGATCATAGGTCCACAGGCCCTTCTCGATCGGCCCGGCGGTGAGGAAAAAGTCTTCCGCCGCCGTGCTGCCGGCAGGTCCCTCGACCCGCACCAGCTCGATGCCGAGCGGCGTGAAGGCGCCGGCGCCCGGGTTGGTGTCGAAGATCACCAGCCCGGTCGGATCGCCGGTGGTGGCGCCGCCGACACGCAGCAGATCGGACGGTGAGCCATCGGCGCCGAGGAAGGTGTCGAACGACGCAAGCGCGCCGGTCGTCGCCCGGTAGTCGCTGGTCACCGCGACCTCGTCATAGAAGGCGCCGCTGTCGCTCATCGCGAGGCCACCCTTATTGTCGAGGATTCCGGCGATCGTATAGACCTGCCCGCCGACGCCGGCGCCGGCGATGAGAGCCGAGGACGCATCGATGGAGAAGATCTCGGTGGTGATGGTGCGCGAAACAGCCCCGAGATCGCCGCGGGAATTGTCGAGAAGATTGATGAACTCCCAATTGTTCATCTGGGTCAAGGTTTCGACCACGCCATGCAGGTTGAGCGTATCGACCTGACCGTCAGCGCTCGAAGCGTCGTCGCCACCGTCGAGTGAGGCGAGTGCCGCCTGCAGCGCCGTACCGCCATCGGCCGTGCCGTGTATGTCGAGCACGTCGGTATCGGCGCCCATATTGATGTTCTTGCCGGCCGCGATGGTTCCGGAAGTCCAGCTCATCGTATCGTTACCCGCCTGGGTAAGGACGTCGCCGGACACAGCGGTTCCATGCAGCGTCACCTTGTCGGCATCGGCGCCGGTGTCCACATTGAGGGCCACCGTGCCGCCGCCGAGATCGACCTCGTCCAGTCCGGTGCCGCCGAGGACATTGCCGCCGACGCTGCCGCTGGTGATGAAGATCTTGTCGTTGTCTTCCTCGCCCGAGACATCGCCGGTGACGCTGCCGCCATTTACCGTCAGGCTGTCGCCGCCGGCGCCGCCGAGAACATTGGCGCCCACGCTGCCGCCCAAAATCGCGATCGTGTCGATGCCGCCCTCGCCGTCGACATTCGCCGCGACGGTGCCGCCATTCATCGTGATCGTGTCGGCGCCATCGCCATTGGCGTCGTTGCCGTCGTTGTTGTCGCCAAAGACATTGCTGACATTGGCGCCAGCATTGATGGTCATTCCATCATCGCCATTGCCGCCCAGGACATTCGCGGCACTCGTCGCCACGGACATGGTGTCGTTGCCGTCCTCGCCATCGATATTGCCGGTGATCGCCGCGGTCCCGCTGGTGGTGATCGTGTCGCCCCCGCCGCCGCCGAGAACATTGCCGGCGATCGTGCCGCCGGAGATGAGCAACTGGTCGACGCCGCCCTCGCCGTCGACATTGCCGCTGACCGCGCCGCCGGTCATGTTGATCGTATCGGCACCATCGCCATTGGCTTCGTTGCCGTCGCCATCGTCACCGAAGACATTAACGGCGACCGCGCCAGCCAGAATGTTGACCGTGTCGTCGCCGATGCCGCCCAGGACATCAGCCGGATCGGAAGCGATGGTGATCGTGTCGTTGCCGGCGCCGCCGTCGACATTGCCGGTGATCGTGGCGGGTTCCTTGGTTTCGATCTTGTCATTGCCGCTGCCGCCCAGGACATTGCCCGCGACCGAGCCGCCGAAGATCTGGATATCGTCGTCGCCGCCTTCGCCATTGATGTTGCCGCCCGTGCCGTGAAGATCCGAGCCGACCTGGCCGCCCAGCATCTTGATGACGTCATTGCCGTCGCCATCGGCCTCATTGCCGTTACCGTCGTCGCCGAAGACGTCGCCATAGATGATGGAGTTGGAATCGATGGTGATCCCGTCATTGCCGATGCCACCCAGAACGTCGCCGTCATTCCAGCCGATTTCGCTCGCATCCGAAATGAGGATCGTGTCGTCGCCGGCGCCGCCGTCGAGATTGCCGAGGACGAAGCTTGTGAGCGTTACGTTGAGCGTGTCATTGCCCTCATTGCCGCTCATATTGCCCATGACGAGCGCGCCGCCGGCGAGGCTCATCGTATCGTTGTCGGCAAGGCCTGAGAAATTCTGGCAGACATCGCCATTGCCCTTGGTGATGACGTCGGGTCCGGCCGTTCCGTTGCAGTCGACCGCCGTCTGGACATAACGATCCCTGATCTCGGTGATCTGGTCGGCGGTGAGCTGATCCACCTGTACGCCATTTGGATTGATGTCGCCCACCCCGGTCGGGATGTTGCGCGTCGCACCCGCGGTCATCAGATTGTCGGCGCCGCCGGCCCCGAAGTCGTTATGATCGAGCCCTAGATTATGACCAAGCTCATGGGCGAACGTATCGCGGCGGCCGTTCCCGCCATTGAAGTTCGACACGGCGCTGGCATTGATGATGATGCCGTTGCCATCGATCCAGGCCTCGCCGAAAAGGTTTGTGCTCGGATCGGCATCGCCGTCGTCGAGGGAATTGACGAACCAGGCCTCGATAACGGTCTCGCTGCCGCCGCCATCGTCGTCGTCGATCGGATCGACGCCCGTCAGGCCGTTGAGTTCGGCGGAGCTATTGAGTTGAATCGGGGTGAGGAAAACCGGGAAAACGCCGGCCTGCGCATAGATGGCGCGGGTTTCCGGCGGGAAATTGGTAATGGTGGCGCAATTGGCGCCGCCATCGTCGCAAACCTGGATGGGCTGGATAAGAATGAAGCGGTCGACGGTTTGTGAGGCCGCCGGCATCGCGGCCAGCAGTGCCGCGGCAGAGACGATGACCAACGCCAATCCCGTTTGCGCGACAATACGAAGCGCAGTTGCGGCGTGAGCGATATGCACCATAGCATCCCCCCAGAGCTGGCCCTCACCTGTTCTTTATAAACGACGAGGCTACGCAGGGACAATCATTCGTTCCGCGCAGTAATATCCGTTCAGTGCGATAATATTCCCTTCTGGAAGCTTTTGACTCGGCCGATCAGTCACATGCGACCACTGTATCTCAAAGGCCACAATCGTGATTTTTCTACCATTCTGTTCCAATTTCGCACAGGGCCTCAGCGTGGCCCTTCAGCAACGCACGCGCCCTGGCCTTGCGATAAATGGAATCAGCTTGCCTTGCCGAGCGCCTGCTTGAAGGCCATGGCCATGCCGTCGGTGGTGATCAGCACGACGACATTCTTGCCGAGCAGCGTGAAGCGCATGCTGGCCTTCTTCGCCTTGTCGATCTCGCCCGCCACAGTCGCCGGCAGTTCGATCTCGGCGCGACAGAAACGTCCGGTACAGATGAAGTAGCGACCGGTATATTCAGCGGTCTCGCCGATGAGGAGAACCGGCGGCTTGGTAAGGTCCACGCCCATTGGCACTTGCAGCACCGCGCGCGGCGTGCTGGCCTTCGGCAGTCGCCCGATCGCCACCTGGGCCACGATCTTGCGATCCTTCTCGGTGCCGGTGGCCAGCGTCTGCAGCATCTCGCAGAGATTGAAATCCTTGTCCCGCTTGCAGCGGACCATCCAGGCGCCATAGGTCTCGGTGCTGTTGGCCGCCTCCTGCGCGACGGTCACGCGCGAAGAAACGGGATCGAGCAACGCAAGAATAGAAAGAAGGGCGGCGACGAGGAGCTGCGAGAGTTTCATCTCTTCCTCATTGTCAAAAGGATGCCTGCCCCTAATCTATCCGCCATCTGTTCGATCGCGACAAGCTCTACCGCGAGGCCCCCCGTAAAACTGGCCCTCTCAGGGCCAAACATGCCCCAACGTCATGGCGGATGAGAACGCATGATCAACAACAAGTTGGGAAACGGCGAACTGAATAATTGGGAAACCGATGCGGCGATACGCAAGTCTTTGAAAAGACTGGCGCGAGTGACGGGGCTCGAACCCGCGACCTTCGGCGTGACAGGCCGACGCTCTAACCAACTGAGCTACACCCGCATCTGGCGTGGGCGGGGTGATAGTGCAGCGCCTGCCGGGTGTCAAGCAAAGCGATACTTATTTTAACGGGCCCAAGGCGATCCCAGCCTCTTTCAGCGTATCCCACACCAGGAAATGGACATCCGAGCCGTAACCATTGGTGCCGGCGACCCAATAAGTCAGGCCAAACTGGATGCCCTTGTCGCCGAACTGCTTGATATCGCAGGACGGTCCAGAGGGCCGCGCCAGGATATAGGGGTGCTTGACGACGGCGGCCTGGACGAGGTCCGGAATCTTGTGAATATCGGTGTCGTAGGGCACCGTGAAGGCCACTTCGAAGCGCTGCAGAGGATCGGATTTTGTCCAGTTGACGAAGGCCGAGGTGATGAACTTCTCGTTCGGCACCATGATCTCCTTGCCGTCGCCGGTATGGAGCGTCGAGGAGCGCATATTGATCTCGCGCAGCGTGCCGGCCATGCCGCCGCCGACCTCGACATAGTCGCCCACTTTCATTGAACGTTCGAACAGGAGAATCATGCCGGAGATGAAGTTGGAGGCGATCTGCTGCAGGCCGAAACCGAGGCCGACGCCCAAGGCGCCGCCGAAGATGGTGAGCGCCGTCAGATCGAGCCCCAGCACCTGCAGCAGCAGGATGAACAGCAGCACGAAGAGCCCGATCTGGAAGATCTTGGCCAGCAATTCGCGCGTCGGGATATCGAGGGCTTCCTGCTTGCGGATGACCTTCTGGCCGGCATCGTTGGACAGACGTCCGAGCCAGAACAGCACCCCGCCAAAGACTGCCGCCTTGGCCAGGGTATAGAGCGAGAGCCTGATATTGCCGGCCTCGAGCGAAACCGAATCGAGATAGAGCGAGACATTGTCGAGGACGCCGAAGACCTGCAGCATCGCGATCGGGATGCCGATCCAGCGCGCCGCGGCATTGATCAGCGGGTGGCGGATGAAACGGTTGATCGCCGCATAGAGCACGCCGATCACCGCGATGCTCTGGGCGAAACGGACGAGCCAGGAAGAACCCACCGAGCCTTCCGCCACCTGGACGGCGATGGCCAGCATCAAGACGCAGAAAATGGGAAACAGAAGATCACGGCAGCTATAAAGCCAGCGCCGCGCCTTAAGCAGCGGCCCCTGCTCCGGCTGGCTCTTGAAATAGGGCGTCTTCGCCTTGATCTGGCGGTTGACGAAATGGGCGACCGCCACGGCCAGGATGATGGCGCCGATCTGGGCGTAGAATTGCGCGCTGACCAGCCAGCCCAGCAGAATATCCAATATCTTCGTCGCTTCGATCTCGGCCTGGTCGATCGTCATTACTTGCCCCGTTAATCGTCATTGCAATACATCCACGAGCCAAAGTTCTCGCAGCCCTGTTGGGCTACGCCAACTTTGTTCAAGCGAATGTGATAAGAACTGATTCTTTAAATAACTGATCGAACAAGGTTTTTTCTTGACGCTCTGGGGCTTTTACCGCAAAACCTGACAGCAATAGTCAGGAATTGGCCGGCATGGGGTCGATAGCCGGCAGAGCAAGAGGAGCAAACACATGAAGTCTATCGGGAAATTGGCGTCTCTGGCGATCGCGGCGCCCTTCGCCGCCGCCCTTCTGGCGACCAGCGCGCTGGCCGACGGAGTCGTCAATGTCTATTCCTACCGGCAGCCCGAACTGATCAAGCCGCTCCTCGACGCATTTACCGCCGACACCGGCATCAAGACCAATGTGCTCTTCCTCGACAAGGGCCTCGAAGAGAAGATCGCCGAGGAAGGCGCCAATTCGCCGGCCGATGTGATTCTCACTGTCGATATCGGCCGGCTCCAGGCCGCCGAGGACAAGGGCGTCACCCAGCCGCTGGCGAGCGAGATCATCAACAAGGACATCCCGTCGCAATATCGTGATCCGGAAGGCAACTGGTTCGGCGTGACCACCCGCGCCCGCGTCGTCTATGCGTCGAAAGAGCGGGTGAAGCAGGACGCCATCACCTATGAAGAGCTCGCCGATCCCAAGTGGAAGGGCAAGATCTGCACGCGCTCCGGCCAGCATGTCTACACGATCGGCCTCATCGCCTCGATGATCGCCCATAACGGCGCCGAAAAGACCGAGGAATGGCTCAAGGGCGTGAAGGCCAATCTGGCCCGCAAGCCCGATGGCGGCGACCGCGACCAGGCCAAGGCGATCTTCGCCGGCGAATGCGACATCGCCCTCGGCAACACCTATTATGTCGGCCAGATGCAGACCGCCGAGAAGGAGCCCGAGCAGAAGGAATGGGCGGCCTCGATCAAGGTGCTGTTCCCCAATGCCAATGACCGCGGTACGCATGTGAACATCTCCGGCATGGCGCTGGCCAAGCATTCTCCCAACAAGGACAATGCCGTGAAGCTCATGGAATTCCTGGCCAGCGACAAGGGCCAGACGCTTTATGGCGAGCGGGTCTTCGAATATCCGGTCGAGCCCGGCATCAAGCCGTCCGATATCGTCTCGGCCTGGGGCACACTCAAGCCCGACGCGCTGCCGCTCGCCGACATCGCCAAGAACCGCAAGGCGGCCTCCGAGCTCGTCGACAAGGTCGGCTTCGACGAAGGCCCGGCTACCTGAGCAGGCCGAGAGTGACGGCAGACACCATAACAAAGGGGCGCGTGCGCCCCTTTTTCTCGTTCAAGGAGCATCGCGGCCTCACCATCGGTGCGGCCCTGACGGCGCTCGCCGTCCTCGTTCCCCTTCTCGCCCTCATTGCTTTGTCGCTGTCGGGCGGCGGCGCCGACTGGCCGCATCTCGCCCGCAATGTGCTGCCGGTGGCGCTGAAGACCACTCTCCTGGTGATGGCGGGTGTCGCCCTCCTCACCGCCAGCATGGGCATCGTCCCGGCCTGGCTTACCGCCTATTACGAGTTTCCCGGCCGGCGCGTGCTCGCCTGGGCGCTGGTGCTGCCGCTCGCGGTGCCGACCTATCTCGCCGCCTACGCCTATGCCGAGTTCTTCACTTTCACCGGCCCGGCGCAATTGCTGATCCGCGCCTTGTTCGGCTTCAAAACCTCGCGCGACTACTGGTTCCCCGACATCCGCTCGCTCTGGGGTGCGGTGGTGATCCTGTCCTTCGTGCTCTATCCTTATGTCTATCTGACCACCCGCGCCGCTTTCCTGATGCAGGGCCGCAACGCCACCGATGTGGCACGGACCCTTGGAGCGTCCCCCATCCGCGCGTTCTTCCAGGTGCTGCTGCCAATGGCGCGGCCCGCCATCATCGTCGGCGTGACGCTGGCGCTGATGGAGACGCTCAACGATGTCGGCGCCGTCGAGTTCCTCGGGGTGAAGACGCTGACCTCCGCCGTCTACACCACCTGGCTCAATCAGGGCAGCCTCAACGGCGCCGCGCAGATCGCCTGCATCATGCTGGTCGTCGTGCTGGGCGTCATCCTGGCGGAGCGCTGGGCCAGGCGCCGGCAGCGTTTCAATCTCGGCCGCAGCACGTCGATGGTCCGGCGCAGCAGCCTCCAGAAACTTCCCGGCTGGCGCGGGGCACTTGCCTTCTTCGCCTGCCTGATGCCGATCGTCGCCGGCTTCGGCCTGCCGGTCTATGTGCTGGGCGCCTATGCGGTGAAGCGGCTCGACCAGTTGCTCGATCCGACCTTACAGGAGGCGATCCTCACCAGCGTACTGGTGGCCGCCGCCGCCGCTTTGGTCACCGTCGGCCTCGCTTTCCTCCTCACTTACGCGGTCCGGGTCACCCGCAGCCGCAACATGCTGCTGCTCAATCGCTTCGCCGCATTGGGCTATGCCATTCCGGGCACGGTACTGGCGCTCGGCATCCTCATTCCGCTGGCACGGTTCGACAATTTCCTCGATTACTGGATGCAGAGCGCATTCGGCATCAAGACCGGGCTGCTGCTCACCGGATCGGCCCTATGCATCATCTATGCGATGAGCGTGCGGTTCCTCGCCATGGCGGAAGGCGCCATCGAAGCGGGTTTCCATAAGATCCCCAGCCATATTGACATGGCGGCGCGCACCTTGGGACGCAATCCGCGCGAGACGCTGACCCAGGTGCTGATCCCGATCCTGAAACCGGCCTTCCTCACCGCCGGGCTCCTGGTCTTCATCGATGGCATCAAGGAGCTCTCGGCAACGATCCTGCTCCGGCCCTTCAACTACAATTCGCTCTCGACCTATGTCTATGAGCGGGCGTCGCGCGCCGCCGTCGAGGATGCTTCCGTCGCCGCCCTCCTCATCATGCTGGCCGGCATCCTGCCGGTGATCATGCTCTCGCGCAGCATCAATGCCGGCGTGGCCAGGGCGGAAACGTAGCTGCAAACAGCACGCTTGCCGTCAGGACAAATTGGCCTAATCTGGCCTGAGACCTCTCTGGGTGGCGGTAACAATGCGCAGCGTACTGATCGTCATTGCGCTTCTTGTCGGTGCAATTCCGGCCTGGGCTGAACGCGGCCATGAGAGCGAACGCGCCAGGCCGCCTCAGAAGGAGAACGGCCCGACGCCCCTCGTCAAGGCGTGGTGGCAGACCGTCGGCGATCCGGCAGTCTATGCCTTCCGTGATTGCGCCATCGTTCATATCACGATCTACCCTGACGCCACATCGCCAGGATATCTGGCCGGTCGGGAGATATTCCGCGCCTGCGCGAAAGAATTCGATCATCTCTACGCCGTCCTCATCAGCGCCTATGGCGATGATGACAAGGTCAGAGCCGCCTTCGACAGTATCTCGCAGAACACCATCCTGCCGGCACTCGATGACGCGATCCAACGTAAGCTCGCCGTAGAGGCCGACCAACGGTCGCCGCAGGAGGAGAAATCCTGGACGGCGCTGGACCGGCTGTTCGACTGCGGGGCCGACTCGTCCCGGAGCCAAGCCACCAAAACGACTGAAAGCGCCGAGGCCATCGTGAAGGCCGCGCTCAGCCTATGCGCCCCGTTGCTGACGGACTACGTAAGGCTCGCGGCGACGACCGCTGCGCAACAGCGAGAGGTGGAGCGAAACGTTGTCGCGAAATTCAAGCCATTCGTCGTCCAGCAGATCGCTGAAATGCGCGCTGGCGCACAGCCGCCGGATACCAGTGCAAAGCCAGATTCCGACCCCCTGGTAGCGCCGTAATCCAAGGAGCGCACCTCCTGCGAAATGCGCTTCCCCGGCGTAGTCGTCTCAGCACTGATATTCCCAGCGGCAGTAGCCCTGGTAATCGCAGGTGTGGATCCAGGCGCCGATGGCGCAGTAGCTCGCCACCATGCCGGCCTTGGGCGACATCTGGAGTTTGGCGGCCTGCTCGTCGGGCTTGGCGCCCATGCTCTTGGCGGTCTCGACCATCTTCTTGATGTCGTAGAATTCGGCCTTGCCATCCGACTTCTTCTTGCCGGGCTGCTCGACCGGCCCCACCGTCGAGAGCAGCTTGGCGGCGACGAGCATCATCTCGCCATCCTTTTCATGCTCGGCGATGGTCGCCAGCGCCGTGCCGGTCTCGACGCGCATGCGTAAATTGGCGAATTTCTCAGGGCTCATCCTGTCGCCCGCCAGAGCGAAGGTCGAGGCTCCCACGAGCACCGCCAGGGTGCCCGCGCATACAGATTTCCGTCCCAGATTCATGAGGGTCTCCCAGTTCAAGGTTGCAGATAAATCAGGCACATAAGGCCCGCCCGACTTCCGGATCTACGCCGATCCCTGTCTTTCTCGTGGTGATAGCGCGCAGACAAAATGGCGTCTCGGGGCATCTCGGGACATTGCGGGGCAATTACCAATCATCCTTGCCCAAGTATCCCCCTGATGTATTCTCAACATCTGCTGCGCCGTTAAGGGAAACTGTCATGGCCATATCGGCAAGACCGGCCTGGGTCGCCGGTTTAATCCTTGTCCTGACGATCGCTGCCCCGGTTTCGGCCCGGGCTCAAGATGGCGATGATCGCTTCATCGACCATGCCGTCCACCAGATCGCCTGCGCCTATCCGCCCGATCCGACGGCGATGCTGCTTTATCTCAACAAGACCAAGCGTATCGACCTCAAGAAGGGCGAGCGCATCGACAGTGAGACCTGCTGGAGCCTGCGTCCGCCGCTCGAGATCGAGGGCATCGCCTTCACACATATCTGCGCCTCGGCCG
The DNA here is from genome assembly GCA_005502925.1 of Rhizobiales bacterium Y(2018). GTDB lineage: Bacteria > Pseudomonadota > Alphaproteobacteria > Rhizobiales > Aestuariivirgaceae > Taklimakanibacter. The sequence continues at coordinate 563,623 of SCPD01000001.1, forward strand.
AGGATCCTCTCCTCATCGAGCTCTTCCCACGTCTCTATTACCGCGGGCCCGGAACATCGGCCGGCACCGGCCTCCGGCTCATCACCGACGCGGAGCGCCCTGCTCTCGACGGATGGATCAAGCGGATCAACGAGCGCGCTTTGGTCAAGGGCGACACCAAGCTCGTCGTCGGAGCTCCCTCCTTCGCCGAGGGCAAGGCGGAAGTCTCCTGCAACAGCACGAGCTTCCTGGGCAACTGAGCCCCTAAGGCCTACTGATCCTTCAGAACCGTATTCGCAGCGGATCCTTCGACCTGATCGATCACCAGCAGCTTGACCGCATCACTCCCGATATTCTCGGCGCGATGCCATTGATCGATCATTTCAACGACGAAGTCGCCCGTCTTGTAGATCTTGGCTTCATCGGTCTCGACATTGATGACCTTCAGCGTCCCTGCCTGAACGACGGCATAACGTGCGAAGGGATGCTTGTGGACCGGCAGCGTGGCGCCCGGCGCGATATCAAAGGTGGAAACAATCACCCTTACGTTGTTCTGCGGGAGGACGATCGGCTTTCCGGATGCCGTTTCGGACTTCTCGTAAAGGGGCGTGACCGTCACCGCCTCGAGTGCCGATGCAGCACCGGCTGAAAAGACGACCGCCATCATCGCCAGAACTATTCTTGTTGTTGTCACGCGCTTTCTCCCAAGCCAAACCGGAGGCGACCTTACACATATCGAAAATTCCGACAAGGAAGTTCACAAGCAGGCAAGACGGAAGTCTCACGCGGCAACACGGGTTTCCCGAGCGGGCGAAGCCGGACGGCGCAGGATCATCAGCCGGTTGACTCGTCTGCGCTGCAGAAGCGCCATGACGGTGCCGATCGTATCGCCGATGCGGAAGTTCAGGCGGATCGGACCTGGCGCCAGGCGTGCCGGAATGGGCACGAAACCCCAGCTCTCATAGTGATGCGCGTGACGTTTGCGGGTGATCACGTGAACGGCATTCGCTTCGCCGTCGAGAAGGAATTCGATGAGGCGCGCCGACACTCCGCAGCCGCGCCAGAGAGGCGCCACGACGACCGATCCAAGCTCGCGCGAGCCGTCGCGGTGATGACGTATCTGGCTGGCGCCGATAAGCTCATCGCCGTTCACGGCGACCGCGAAGTTGCGGAAATGGAGGTGATGCGGGTTAAGCCGCTCACGGCGCACCATCGCGTGAATGGCCGGCTCGTCCTCGGCCACGGCGCGACGGATGGCGATGGCGGGATGGGCGGTGATCATGGAACCTCCACGAGGCCAGTTGATCACGCACATACGCTCTACCCCGCCATTCCATGCCGGGCGAAATCATAATGTCGCCGAGAGAGAACTGGTGGGCGATGAGAGACTCGAACTCCCGACATCTTCGGTGTAAACGAAGCGCTCTACCAACTGAGCTAATCGCCCGCTCCAGCCGGGGGTATTAGCTGCCGGGGCCCGTTAAAGCAAGCCTGTCAGGCCGGGCGCCTTCCGGTCACCAGCCGGAACATGTTCCGCAATCTCACCCGGCCGTCATCGGCGCCGACAAAGGGAGCCAGCGCCGCGTTGAGCGCGCCCCGCACCTTCGCCTCTCCGGCATGGCGCACCGTGCTTTCAGAGGCCCCCAGGATGGCGTTGGCGGCGGCGTCGCGGTCGGCATAGATCAAGGTCGCGATGAGATCGCCGCAGACTTCGAGATCGAGCCCGGCGGCGCGCATGAACCCCTCCGCGGTCTCGGCGAGCGGGGGTCGTGCCGGCGGCGGCTTCGGCGGGTCGAGTGCCCAGACGGCCGGCATCACCTCGCTCATCAATTCGCATTTGTCGCGCTGGCCCCAGACCAGCATCGTCACCGCACCACCGGCGCGTGCCACGCGCCTCGCCTCGGCAAATGCCTTGGCCGGATCATCGGCGAACTGGAAGACATTGATGCCGGTCACCGCATCGAAGCTCTCATCGGCAAAAGGCAAAGCCTGCATGTCGCCCACCCGGATGTCGACCGAGCCCAGGCGTTCGCGTGCGATGGCGGCCAGATTCTCCGCCGCGTCGAAGCCTGAAACCACGGCGCCGCGCTCCTGCGCCAGAACCAGGGCGCCGCCCGCACCACAGCCTATGTCGAGATGGCGGGTTCCTTGGCCGATCCCCGCCTGGTCGAGGACAGCGGTGAAAACGTCACGCCAAGCCGGCTCGCCGCAGCGTGCCCAATCGCGCGCCCTGGCGCCCCACAGCTCGCCCTGTTCCTTCGCAGTAGCCATCGTCCCCCCTTTACGCGCAGCGGTGCTATTTCGAGCAAATCCCGCCAAAGTTGAAGACTTTGGCGATAAGGATTTGCTCCAAGAGATTCATTGGCGCGAATCCTTTTCGGCGAAGTGTTTCCACTTCGCCGGGATGCGCGCTGGTGTCGGGAGATGAGACGACAGATCCGGCGGGAAGATGGCAGACGACCGAAAGGCTACTCCTCAGCATTTCAAATAAAATACCCCGCATGTTCTGAAGGGCATGCGGGGCCGATGTGATTTGAGTAGCTGGAGTGGAATGTTCTAGCCGTTCACCGCCTTCTTCAAGTTTTTGCCGGCCTTGAATTTCGGCCGCTTCGATGCCGGAAGCTTGATCATCTGGCCGGTCTGCGGATTACGCGCCTGGCCCGCTTTGCGGCGCGTCACCGAAAATGTGCCGAAGCCGACCAGCCTGACATCGTCGCCGCCGCGCAGCGCCCGCATGATGTTGGCGAGGGTGGCTACGATGGCCTCACCCGCTTCGCCCCTGGTCAGTTTGGCATCCTTTGCCACTTTGGCGATGAGTTCGTTTTTGTTCATGACCTCGATCCTCGTTCTGATGAGTGAGCTCACGCACTACGCAACACGCCATTAACCGGCATGGTCGTCCAACGAACCGGCATTGCAAGGGCTATTCTCCCGCTTCCGAATTCGCGGTTCAATTCAAGCGCTTATTGACACCCTGCAATAAAAACGCGGCGCCTCCTGACAGAGACGCCGCGCATTTTCTGATCAGACTGATTCGCCGAAACCCTTGATTCTTATGGGAATCCGGTGGCGTTTCAGTGGGCGGTCATGGCCTCGCCGGCATCGTCGGCCTTGCGGGCGGCGGCACGGGCCGCGGCTTCTTCGGCTTCCTCATCCCAGGTGATGGCCTCAGGGTACCGCGTCAGGGCGTGGTGCAGCACCTCGTCCATCCGGCCGACCGGGATGATCTCCATCTCGGACTTCACGTTGTCCGGGATGTCGGCCAGATCCTTGGCATTCTCTTCCGGGATCATGACCTTCTTGATGCCGGCGCGCAGTGCCGCAAGGAGTTTTTCCTTCAGCCCGCCGATCGGCAATATGCGGCCGCGCAAGGTGATCTCGCCCGTCATCGCCACGTCCTTGCGGACGGTGATGCCGGTCATCACCGAGACGATCGCGGTGACCATCGCGATACCGGCCGAGGGACCATCCTTCGGCGTAGCACCTTCCGGCACGTGCACGTGGATGTCCTTCTTGTCGAAGAGCGGCGGCTTGATGCCGAAATCGGTGGCCCGCGACCGCACATAAGACGATGCGGCGGAGATCGATTCCTTCATCACGTCGCGCAAGTTGCCGGTGACGGTCATCTTGCCCTTGCCCGGCATCATGAGCGCCTCGATGGTGAGGATCTCACCACCGACCTCGGTCCAGGCCAGACCGGTGACCACACCGACCTGATCCTCGCGATCGATCTCGCCATGACGGAACTTCGGCACGCCGAGATACTTCTCAACGATGTCGGGTGTCGCCTTGATCTTCTTCTTGGCGTTCTTGGACATCATGATGTCCTTGACCGCCTTACGCGCGAGCGAGTTGATCTCGCGCTCGAGGTTGCGCACGCCCGCCTCACGGGTGTAGCGGCGGATCACTTCCATGATGCCGGCATCCGAGAGCTCGAACTCCTTCTTATCGAGGCCATGGTTCTCCAAAGCCTTGGGCAGAAGGTGGCGCTTGGCGATCTCGAGCTTCTCCTGCTCGGTATAGCCGGCGATGCGGATGATCTCCATGCGGTCCATCAGGGCCGGCGGGATATTGAGCGTATTCGCCGTGGTCACGAACATCACATTCGAGAGGTCATATTCGACCTCGAGATAGTGGTCCATGAAGGACGAGTTCTGCTCAGGATCCAGCACCTCGAGAAGCGCCGATGACGGATCGCCGCGGAAGTCCATGCCCATCTTGTCGATCTCGTCGAGCAGGAAGAGCGGATTGGCCTTCTTGGCCTTGCGCATCGACTGGATGACCTTGCCGGGCATCGAGCCGATATAGGTGCGCCGGTGACCGCGGATCTCGGCCTCGTCGCGCACGCCGCCGAGCGACATGCGGATGAATTCGCGACCCGTCGCCTTGGCGATCGACTTGCCGAGCGAGGTCTTGCCGACGCCCGGAGGGCCGACGAGGCACAGGATCGGTCCGCGCAGCTTGTTGGTGCGGCTCTGCACGGCCAGATACTCGACGATACGCTCCTTCACCTTCTCGAGGCCGAAGTGATCGGCATTGAGAATGTCGTCGGCGAATTTGAGGTCGCGCTTGATCTTGCTCTTCTGGCTCCACGGTATGTTGAGCAGCCAGTCGAGATAGTTGCGCACCACCGTCGCTTCGGCCGACATCGGGCTCATCTGGCGCAGCTTCTTCAGCTCGGCTTCCGCGCGCTCGCGGGCTTCCTTGGAGAGCTTGGTGTTCTTGATCTTCTGGTCGAGCTCGTTCAGCTCATCGCGCTCGTCGCCATCGCCGAGCTCCTTCTGAATGGCCTTCATCTGCTCATTCAGATAGTACTCGCGCTGGGTCTTCTCCATCTGGCGCTTGACGCGCGAACGGATGCGCTTCTCGACCTGAAGGACCGAGATCTCGCTTTCCATGAGCGCATAGACCTTCTCGAGACGCTTCGAGGCCGAAGTCAGCTCGAGCAGTTCCTGCTTCTCGGGAATCTTGATGGCGAGGTGCGCGGCGATCGTGTCGGCGAGCTTCGCATAGTCGTTGATCTGCGACAAAGTCGCCATCACTTCCTGCGGCACCTTCTTGTTGAGCTTCACATAGCTCTCGAACTGCGCCATGGCGGTGCGCGACAAAGCCTCGGTCTCAGACTGGTCGTCGGCATCGTCGGGCAGGACATTGACCTTCGCCTCGAAGAACTCGGCGCGGTCGGTGAAGCTTTCGATCTTGGCGCGCTCCAGCCCCTCGACGAGGACCTTGACGGTGCCATCCGGCAGCTTGAGGAGCTGCAGGACCTGGGCGAGCGTGCCGACCTCGTAGATGGCATTGGCCTGCGGATCATCGTCCGCCGGGTTCTTCTGCGCCACCAGCAGAATGCGCTTCTCCTCGCGCATCACGTCCTCGAGCGCGCGGATGGACTTCTCGCGGCCGACGAAGAGCGGCACGATCATATGCGGGAAAACGACGATATCGCGAAGCGGGAGGACGGGGAGCGTTTCGGGTCCGGCTGAAGAAGCTGGCCGGGAGGGAGTCGAGGTCATTTTGTTTCCTTTCGCGGGTTAGGCCACGCGTGAAATCCGCTCTCTGGATACGCTTCCCGCTGGGCAAACGCATCAACTTTAAGCCACGGACTTTCGGTGCCGGGATCCAAGCTGTACCTATCCGCAATTACGCAGTTTACGCGGAACTCGACGGACGGACAGCTTAAATCCGCTCCTCACATGGAGGCAGCGTTAACGTATTTCAATCCCTTGACAAAAGGGCCCGCTCTACCGGTTCCCGGCCCGCTTCAGGCCGAGACCGGAGCGGCTTTGACCGGCTGCTTTTCGCGATCGGCATAGATCAGCAAGGGACGCGCATCGCCTTCGACGACATCCCTCGAAATGACGACCTCCTGGACCCCGTCCATGGCCGGCAGATCGAACATCGTGTCGAGAAGGATCGCTTCCATGATGGAGCGCAGGCCACGGGCGCCGGTCTTGCGGTCGATGGCCTTGCGGGCGATCGAGCGCATCGCCTCCTCGGCGATGGTCAGCTTGACGCCTTCGAGCTCGAACAGACGCTGATACTGCTTGACGAGCGCGTTCTTCGGCTCGCTCAGGATCTGGATCAGCGCCGGCTCGTCGAGATCCTCAAGCGTGGCGACGACCGGAAGACGGCCGACGAATTCGGGGATGAGACCGAATTTGAGCAGGTCTTCGGGTTCCAGCGTCTTCAACACCTCGCCGGTGCGGCGATCTTCAGGCGACTTGACCTCGGCACCGAAGCCGATGCCGGAACCCTTGCCGCGCTGCGCGATGATGCGCTCGAGGCCGGCAAAGGCGCCGCCGCAGATGAACAGGATGTTGGTGGTGTCGACCTGCAGGAATTCCTGCTGCGGATGCTTGCGGCCACCCTGCGGCGGAACCGAGGCAACGGTTCCTTCCATGATCTTGAGGAGCGCCTGCTGCACGCCCTCGCCCGACACGTCGCGGGTGATCGAGGGATTGTCCGACTTGCGCGAAATCTTGTCTACTTCGTCGATATAGACGATGCCGCGCTGGGCGCGCTCGACATTGTAGTCGGCCGACTGCAGCAGCTTCAGGATGATGTTCTCGACGTCCTCGCCGACATAGCCGGCTTCGGTCAACGTCGTCGCATCCGCCATGGTGAAGGGCACGTCGAGGATACGGGCGAGCGTCTGAGCGAGCAAAGTCTTGCCGCAGCCGGTCGGACCGACCAGCAGGATGTTCGACTTCGCCAGCTCGACGTCGTTGTTCTTCTGCGCGTGGTTCAGGCGCTTATAGTGATTGTGGACCGCAACCGAGAGGACCTTCTTGGCGTGGTCCTGGCCGATGACATAGTCGTCGAGGACTTTGCGGATCTCGTGCGGGGTCGGCACGCCGTCCTTGGTCTTCACCAGCGAGGATTTGTTTTCCTCGCGAATGATGTCCATGCACAATTCCACGCATTCGTCGCAGATGAACACCGTCGGCCCGGCAATAAGCTTGCGGACCTCGTGCTGGCTCTTTCCGCAGAAAGAGCAGTACAGGGTGTTCTTGCTGTCGCCGCCACCGGACTTGGTCATTTCAATACTTCCTCGAACTCTGAACGGGTCGTATCTGCGTGGATGTCACCATTTTGACACGACCGACTCAATTTGAGCATGCGCCCCGTTGGTTAATCAAGAATTGATTCAACTGGCATGCCAGCTGCCGGAAGGGCACTTCTCCCATCACAAATAATAGGGTGTAAAGGCCAAATCCGCCAATTATTTGGACTCCGCCGGCGCCGGGCGCTTGTCGATCACCTTGTCGATAAGCCCGAACTCCTTGGCGGCCTCGGCGGTGAGAAAATTATCCCGTTCCAGCGCCTGCTCGACCGCCTTGAGCGGCTGACCGGTGTGCTTTTCGTAGATCTCGTTCAGCCGGCGCTTCAGGCTTTCCACTTCCTTGGCGTGGATCAGGATGTCGGTCACCTGGCCCTGAAAACCGCCGGACGGCTGATGCACCATGATGCGGGCATTGGGCAGCGCGAAACGCATGCCCTTATCGCCGGCGCAGAGCAGCAGCGAGCCCATCGAGGCAGCCTGGCCCATCACCGTCGTCGAGATCGGCGGACGGATGAACTGCATGGTGTCGTAGATCGACAGGCCTGACGTAACGACGCCGCCCGGCGAGTTGATATACATCGAAATCTCTTTCTTCGGGTTTTCCGCCTCGAGAAAGAGAAGCTGCATCGACACGGAGGCGGCCACGCTATCGTCGATCGGCCCGGTGATAAAGATGATGCGCTCACGCAGAAGCCTCGACGGCAGGTCATAAACGCGCTCGCCGCGCGTCTCCTGGACGATGACCTGGGGCCAGAAAGAACTATAAGTTTCAATAGGATCGCGCATGAAAGTCCCGGATATTGCGAATCAGAATGAGATTAGAGCCCCGCATAGATAGGTGATTGCCGGGCCAATCGGAAGAGGTGCAGCATATTACGCGGCCCAGCGTCAAGGGATTTGCAACCCAGGGCCCCGTGCCCCATTATTGTGACATCATGCCTGTCCTAGACATTGTCGTCGTTCTCATCCTCATTTTCATCAATGGCCTTTTCGCGATGTCGGAGCTCGCGATCGTCTCCGCCAGACGCCTCCGCCTCAAGACTTTGGCCGACCGGGGCGTAAAAGGCGCCCGGCGCGCCATGGCGCTGGCCGCCAATCCCGGCCGCTTCCTCTCCGCCGTCCAGATCGGCATCACCCTCGTCGGCATCCTGGCCGGCGCCTATTCGGGCGCCTCGCTCGGCGATTACCTGTCGCTCTGGCTGCAGAGCCTCGGCATGGCGCGCGGCTGGGCGGAACCCGTCGGCCTCGGCATCGTCGTGGCGCTCATCACCTATCTCTCGCTCATCATCGGCGAGCTGGTGCCCAAGCAGCTCGCCTTGCGCAATGCCGAGCGCATCGCCTGCATCGTCGCCCCGTTCATGACCATCCTGTCGCGGGTGATGGGCCCCGTCGTCACGCTTCTCGACGCCTCCGGGCGCCTCGTCCTGTTCATCCTCCGCCGCAAGGCTTCGCCCGAATCGCAAGTAACGGAAGAAGAAATCCGTACCCTCGTGGCCGAGGCCGAGACCGCGGGCGTGCTCGGGCGCGATGAGCGCCAGATGATCTCAGGCGTGATGCAGCTCGGCGACCGGCCGGTCCGCGCCGTCATGACGCCGCGCCATGACGTCGACATCATCGACCTCACCGGCAGCGCCGCCGAGATCCGCAAGGCCATCACCGAGAGCGTCCATTCGCGCATCCCGGTCACCGACGGCGATCCCGAAGTGATCATCGGCATTCTCCAGGCCAAGGACCTGCTCGATGCCTATCTCAAGGGCAAAAGGCCCGACCCCAGGAAATTCGTGCGTGAGGCGGCGATCATTCCCGACACGATGGACGCGCTCGACGTGGTGGCGAAGCTCAGGGACAGTCCCGTTCATGTCGGCCTCGTCCATGACGAGTTCGGCCATTTCGAGGGCGTCGTCACCACCGCCGACATCCTCGAGGCCATCGTCGGCAGCTTCCACACCGAGGAAGGCGCGCCCGAGCCCGATGCGGTCGAGCGCGAGGACGGCTCATGGCTCCTCGCCGGCAGCATGCCGGTCGACGACTTGATGGAACTCCTCAGCATTCCGCTGCCCGACAAGCGCGTCTATCACACATTGGCGGGCCTCATGCTCGACCGCTTCGGCCGGCTGCCCAAGATCGGCGAACATACCGAATTCGCCGGCTGGCGCTTCGAGATCCTCGATCTCGACCAGCGCCGCATCGACAAAGTTCTGGCCATGCGGGCGCCCTCGCTCCGGCGGAAGGGGACGTAGAGTGACGGAACCGCATAACGAACGCCTGTCCGACATCCTGAAAAGGCTGGCGCAGGACCACAATCCGGACCTGACTTTGGGCGATATCGTGCGCGCTTTGGGCGAGCGCGGATTCGGCGCGCTCATTCTGCTGCTGGCGGCGCCCAATATCATCCCGTTGCCGCCAGGCTCCTCCTTCATCTTCGGCGTGCCGCTCGTTTTCATCACCGCGCAGCTGATGATCAAGCAGGACAAGGTCTGGCTGCCGCAGAAACTGATGAACGCCAAAGTCGGCGGCGGACGCCTGCCCTATCTGCTCAACCGCCTGGTGCCCTATGTGGTCAAGGTCGAGAGGCTCCTCAAGCCGCGCGGCACACTGCTCACCTCCGCGCTCGGCGAAAGGCTGGCGGGCCTCGCTGGCCTCTTCTGCGCGACCATCCTGCTGCTGCCGATCCCCGGCGCCAATATGGCGCCGGCCTTGGCGCTGTGCTGCTTCGCGCTCGGCCTCATCGAGCAGGACGATCTCGCCATGGCGGGCGGCTGGTTCGGCACCGCCGCCACCGTCGTCATCCTGATCCTGCTCTATCTCTTCGGAACCGCGATCTTCGCCTTCCTGAGCAACTGGCTCGCCCCCTGAGGCCTAGATCACGATGACTTTTGACGGAACCGTCAAAAGTCATAGACGTGATCGTCGGTTTAAACCTGGAGCATAATGTTATCGCCAAGACGATTCCGTCTTGGCGTATTATGCTCTGGCATGACGAGCGCCTACTACATCACACACCCGCAGGTCCGCATCGACGCTGATGTGCCGGTGCCCGACTGGGGCCTGTCCGATCTCGGCCGCGCGCGGGCGCAAAGAATGCTCGGCCAAGCCTGGGTGGGCTCGATCCGGCGGATCGTGTCTTCGGGCGAAAGAAAGGCCATCGAGACGGCGGAAGTCCTGGGGCGCCATCTCGGCATCGCGCCGGAGATCCGTGAGAAGATGCATGAGAACGACCGCTCGGCGACGGGCTTCCTGCCGCCGCCCGAGTTCGAGGCCGTCGCCGATCAGTTCTTCGCTCATCCCGATACCAGCATTCGCGGCTGGGAACGTGCGATCGACGCGCAATCGCGCATCCGCGCCGAGGTCGACGAGGTTCTGGCCGGTCATACCGGAGGTGACATCGCCTTTGTCGGACATGGCGGCGTCGGCACGCTGCTCCTTCTGTCCCTGACGGGGCGCCCGATCGGCCGGAGCGCCGATCAGCCTGGCGGCGGCGGCAACTACTTCACTTTCACGGTGCCGGACTTGCGGCCCGTTCACGACTGGCGCCCCATCGACGGGCCATAGAGAAACAAAAAGGCGGCCAACCGGCCGCCTTTCTCAATTCCGTCAGACGAAGATCACTCCGCCTTTTTGGCTTTCTTGGCCGGGGCCTTCTTCTTGGCCGGAGCCTTCTTGGCCTCGTCGCCATGATCGTGGTCGTGGTCATGCGCATGATCGTGGCCGTGGTCATGGTGGTGATGATCGTGGTCGTGATGATCGTGATCGTGGTCATGATCGTGATGATGATCATGGTCGTGATGGGCATGATCGTGATCGTGATGATCATGATCGTGATCATGCTCATCCTCGTCCTGCACCAGGGCCTGGAGCTCCTCGCGCGTCACGCTCTTGTCCGAGACATTGGCCTTGGCGACGATGTGGTCGACGACCTTCTGCTCGAAGATCGGGCCGCGCAGCTCGAGCACCGCATTGGCGTTCTTGCGATAATAATCGAACACCTTGCGCTCCTGGCCGGGGAACTGGCGCGCGCGGTCCATCAGAGCGCGCTGCAGCTCGTCGTCGGTGACGTTGACGCCTTCCTTCTCGCCCAGCGTGCCGAGCACGAGGCCCAGGCGCACGCGGCGCTCGGCGATGGCGCGGTATTCCTTGCGCGCCTCTTCCTCGGTGGTGTTCTCATCGGCGAAGCTCTTGCCCGAGCGCTTCATCTCGGCGTCGAGCGCATTCCAGATGCCGTTGAATTCGGCTTCGACAAGCCGCTCCGGCAGCTCGAAGCTGTAGGTCTTGTCGAGCGCGTCGAGGACGTCGCGCTTGAGCTTCAGGCGGGTCATCTGGCCGAATTCCTGGCCCATGCGCTCGCGCACCGTCTCTTTCAGCTTGTCGAGGCTCTCAAGGCCGAGCTTCTTGGCGAATTCGTCGTCGATGACGGTTTCCTTGGGCGCCTCGACGCTGCCCAGCTTGACGTCGAACTCGGCCGGCTTGCCGGCGAGCGTGGCGACGCCATAGCTCTCAGGGAAGGTGACCTTGACCACCAGCTCATCGCCAGCCTTGGCGCCGGTCAGCTGGTCCTCGAAGCCCGGGATGAACTGGCCGGAGCCGAGCTCCAGCGGGACGTTCTCGGCCGAGCCGCCTTCGAAAACGGTGCCGTCGATCTTGCCGACGAAGGACATGGTGACGCGGTCACCCTTGGCGGCGGCGCCGTCCTTGGCCTGCCAGTCCTTGTACTGGGCGGCGATGCGGCCGAGCGCCTCGTCGATATGGGTGTCGGTCACGTCGATGACATGACGCTCGAGGGTGAGGCCCGTCGTGTCCTTGAGCTCGAAGGTCGGAATCACTTCGAGCGACATGGTGTAGGAGAGATCCTCCTTGCCGTCGAAGATGCGCTCCACTTCCGACTGGTCCTCGGGGAGCTTCACTTCGGGCTGATAAGCGGGCTTCAGATTGTGCTGCTCGAGCACCTTCTTGCTGGCGTCGTCGACCTGCTTCTGGACGACCTCGGCCATGACCGATTTGCCGTAAACGCGCTTCAAATGCGGCACCGGGACCTTGCCAGGACGGAAGCCCTTGATATTGGCTTTGCCGGCGAGTTCCTGCAGCCGCTTGTTGAGTTCGGTGTCGAGCTCAGAGGCGGCGACGACCACTTTATATTCGCGCTTCAGACCGGAGCTCAGCGTTTCGGTAACCTGCATGTCCCTGCTCAATCCTTATGGGGTTCTGTCTCTTCTTCGCGGCATCTCTGCGAAAACCGGGTTGCTTCGGGCGCATGAGCCTTGGTGCGGGCGGAGGGACTTGAACCCCCACGGGTTGCCCCACAGGAACCTAAATCCTGCGTGTCTGCCAATTTCACCACGCCCGCGCGCCAAAGGCTCGGGCCCGTTGCGATGGGCGGGGTCTATAGCAGAGGGTTTTGGGGGATTCCACAAGAAATGAGGTCAGGTAAATCCTCGGCGGTCAGGCCCGTCGCGCCAAATTTCCCAGCCGCGGCGCCATGGAGCCACATGGCGGCGGCCGCCGCCCCGACCCCTGCCATGCCCTGCGCCAGGAGGCCGGTCAGGAGTCCCGCCAGCACATCGCCCGAGCCCGCCGTGGCGAGGCTCGGCGGGGCATTGGTATTGACGATGGCCACCCCCTCCCCATTCGCCGCCACACTGTCCGGTCCTTTCAGCAAGATGACCGCGCCGGAGCGCCTGGCGGCGGCGATCGCACGCTCACATTTGGAGTCCGATTCCCTCGCCAGATCTTTGAAAAGGCGGATGAATTCCCCCTCGTGCGGCGTCATGACGACGTCCCGCTCTGGCATCTCGGCAATGGCCTCGAACAACTCCTCCGGATCCGGTGCAAAGGAGGTCAGGGCATCGGCGTCGAGAACCACCGCGGCACCGCTCGCCAAAGCAGCGCGCGCCTTGGCCCGGGTCTCGGGCCCCACCCCGGCCGCCGGGCCGATGCAGACGGCATTCTTGCGCCGGTCGGCGAGGAGCCGTCCGAGCGCCAGCGCGTCGTCGGCCTCGGCCAGCATGATGGCGGTCAGATGCGCCTCATTAGCCGCCATGGCCGCCTTGGGCGATGCGACAGTGACGAGCCCTGCCCCGACCCGGAGCGCGCTTCTCGCCGCGAGCCGTGCCGCCCCCGTCTGATGCGCGGCGCCGGAGACGACCACCGCATGGCCGCGCCGATATTTGTGCTGGTCCGGCCCCGCCTGCGGCAGTTCAGGCACGAAATTCTCCGAGAGCCGGGGCTTAATCTCATCCAGGACCCGGTCAGGGATGCCGATATCGGCGACAACCGTCTCGCCGCAATAATTCCGCCCCGGCATCAGCACATGGCCGGGTTTCTTGCGAAAGAAGGTCACCGTCAGGTCGGCCATGAAAGCGGCAGGCCGCGCCGCGCCCGTCGCACCGTCGATGCCGGAGGGGATGTCGATGGTGACCACTGGCACCTTCACCGCGCTGATCAGCTTCAAGATCGGGTCAGACAATGGCTTCGACAGTCCGGCGCCGAACAAGGCATCGACAATGAGACCGGCGCCGTCCACGGACGTCACGCTCTCGAAAGGCCCGCCCCAGCGCTTGGCCATGATGGCGGCATCGCCCTTGAGACGCGCCGTCTCGCCTAAGAGCGCCACGCGCACCGGCCAGCCCCAGTCGCGCAGGAGCCGCGCCACGACATAACCATCGCCGCCATTATTGCCGGGTCCGCACAAAACGAGCGTCGGACGCGCCCCGAAGCGGCGCAGGATCTCCTCCGCCACGGCACGGCCGGCCCGCTCCATGAGCGTCAGGGACGGCACGCCCGCGGCGACGGCGAGCGCGTCGGCGCGATACATCTGTTCCGGCGTCAGCAGCGCGTGGGAATACATGCGCCATGTTTGCCGGGCGCCCGCCTCTATCGCAAGCCGTTACTTCTTTGACGGCGCGCTGATCGACCATTCATGGCCGAAGGGGTCCTTCAAGAGGCCCCAGCGGTCGCCCCAGAACTGATCCTCGAGCGGCACGACGACCGTCGCGCCGGCTTTGGCCGCGCGATCCCACCACTTGTCGGGATCATCGACGCGCAAGGCGATCATGATGCCGGACGGTGCCGTCATGGGCGAGCCATGTTCGGGGAAGGCGTCCATGACGAACACGTCGTGCCCGTTCACCTTGAGATGCGCATGCATCAGGCGCTTGCCGTCCTCGGCATCATGGCGGGCAAGCTCCTCGGCGCCGAACGCCTTCTTATAGAAGTCGATGGCGGCCTTGGCATTGTCGTTGATGGTCATATGCGGGATCAGACTGGCATAAGACATTGGCACTCTCCCTGAAGAACGCGGCCGTCCCGGCAATGATTTCAGTCTATAGAGATCAGAGGCCCATTGCAAAATGATGTCGGCTATCTCTGCCCGATCTCGCGCAGCAGCTCGGTGAGCCAGGGCACATTTGTATCGAAGGGCTTACCACCCGCGATGCGCGGGAACTCGATGGCGCGCAGTTCGCCACCGCGTTCCTCATCATGGCCGATGACGCCGCTCTCGCCCTTGAGGCCCGCGGCGACGGCCAGCGCGACCATATCGCGGATGAGCGCCAGGTCCTGCGCATTGGCGGCGGCGGAACGGGCGAAGTAGCCCGATTTCTGCACCAGCGTGCGTTCGGCGCCGATGAGCTTGGCGAAGCGCTTGGAGAACCAGTCGCCGACATTGATCTTGTCGATCTTCACATGGCCGAAGGCGTCACGCTCGATCGCCTCGCCGCGTCCTTCCATCTCACGCACCAGGTCGGCGACGCCGGCGCCTTCGCTGAGGAAGATGGCGACGGCGCTCTTGTCGTCCATCACGGCGCGCAGCCGCCTTGCCTCGCCGTCGATGTCGACCGGCAGCTCCGGGATATAAAGCGCATCGATGTCCTTGTGCACCACGCCGAAGTCGAGCACCGCCGTCTCCTTCATGCGCCGGCGATAGGTTTCAGCGGTCGCCGCGGCGAGCCAGCCCGAATGCCGGCCCATGATCTCATGGATCATCAGCGTCCGCGGCGCCGTGGTCAGTTCATTGACGACATTCTCGAAGAAGATCGCCCCCTGTTCCGCCGCCGTGATGGCGCCGAGCGACTGGCGGATCGGCACGATGTCGTTGTCGATCGTCTTGGGCAGGCCGACCACCGTCAGATGATGGTCCTCCTTGGCGAGGAAGCGCGCGAGATCGGCCGCCGTCGTGTTGGTGTCATCGCCGCCAATCGTGTGGAGGATGGTGACGCCGTCCTTGCGCAACTGCGCCGCCGCCACCGCGAGCGGCTCCTCGCCCGCTTTGATCAGTCCGCGCTTCGCCAGATCGCCGGCATTGGTGAGCTTCACCCGGCTGTTGCCGATCGGGCTGCCACCCTGGCGATGCAACAGATGCGCACCGGCGCGGATATCCGCCGTGACCGTCAGCGACGTGCCGGTCAGCAGGCCCTGATAGCCATAGAGATAGAAAATGATCTCGGCATCGGGCGCGATGGCGCTGTAGCCCTCGATCAATCCGCCGACGGCGGAAGACAGACAGGGCGCCAGTCCGCCGGCGGTCAACATCGCGATTTTCGTCATGCCCTAGTGGTGACAGTTCGGCGCGACGGGATCAAGAGGCCTTCACATAACCTTGCGCCTCGACGATCCGGCCGTTCCGCACCCGCATCAGATTGACGCCACGGACGGACTGAGTGGCGCGGTCCTCGCCCCAGACGAGCCGCCAGCGGATCTCACCGCGGTCGCCGCGCGCGATGATTCCCTCCAGCTCGAAATGCGCCGTCGGCAATGTGGCGATGCGGGTCCAGAGCGCGATGCAGGCCTCCTTGCCCTCATGGCGTGAGCCGTCGGGGGCGGGTTCGGTGTTCTCGATCACGCAATTCTCCGCTACCAGATCGGCGAGCCCCGCCGGCTCGTGGCTCATGAACACATCGTTGAAACACCGCAGGATCGCCTCGGTGGCCCGGCTCTCGCTATCGGTAAAGCTCTCACTTGTCACAGGCGTCTCCTCCCGTCTCAGCGTGGCGCGAAAAAGACGCCGCCGGCGCGCGGGAACAGCCCCTCTTCCGCCAATGCCGCCAGGACCTTCGGACGCTTGCCGACGCGTTGCATGAAGGCTTCGAACTTCGGCCAGCGCGACAGATCCACGCCATTCCACTGCGACCAATTCAAGCAGACGAAGAGATAGGCATCGGCCACCGTGAACTGCTCGCCCAGAAGATAGGAACCGTCGAGCCGCGTCGCGAGGCCGTCGAGCCTCTTGGCGACGACTGTCCGCAGCGTGTCAGATATGGCGGCATAGGCCGGCATCAGCAGCTGGGCCATCGGCTTGTGTATCTCGGTGGCGATGAAGCTCAGCAGCGATTGCACGATCCGCCGGCCGCGCGGATCGGCGGGCACGAGTTCGGCTTCAGGCCGGAGGGCGGCGAGATACTGGACGATCGCCGCCCCTTCGATGACGATCTCCCCATTATCGAGTTCCAGCGCCGGAACATAACCATCGGGATTGAGGGCGAGGAAATCGCGCCCGTCCGCGGTTCGATGCGTCTTGCGGTCGACCGGTACGATCTCGACATCGAGGCCGAGCTCGCGGCTGATGATGTGGGGAGAAAGGGAGCATGCGCCTTGATGGATGAAGAGTTTCACATCGGCCTCCTATATGACTCGATTTATGTACCAATTCGCATATATTAAGGAGGTCGTCAATTCTTTTATGCGAACCAGTACAATATTATGCCGAACAGCAAACGTGGCCGCCCCATCCAATATGATCCCGACACCGCGCTCGCACGCGCCCGCGACGTCTTCTGGGCGAGCGGCTTCGCGGCGAGCTCGCTCGATGCGCTGAGTGCCGCGACCGGCATGAACCGGCCGAGCCTTTTCAACGCCTTTGGCGACAAGGAAGCGCTCTATATCGCGACGCTCGAGCGCTATCGCGACGACAGCGCTGCCGCTTTGCGCGAGATGCTGAGCGGCAATCGACCGGTGCGTGCGGAGCTGACAGCGGTCTACGCCAAATCGATTGATCTCTATCTCGCAGCGCCCGAGGCGGCGCAGGGCTGCCTGCTGATCGGCACCGCCTCGGTCGAAGCAGTGCAACGCCCGGAAATCCGTGAGATCCTCGGCAAGAGCCTCACCCTCTTCACCGCCATCCTGGAAGAGCGCTTCCGCAAGGCTATCACCACCGGCGAGATCGAGCGGAGCGCCGATGCCGCGACATGCGCCGGTCTCGCTTCCGCTGTCCTGCATTCGCTTGCCGTGCGTGCCCGCGCCGGCGAGAAACGCGCTGAACTGGAGAAACTGGCGCGCAACACGGTCGCGCTCCTCTGCGGCCCCGGGAAGAAAAAGGTCAGCGGGTGAAGGAAAGCCGCATCAGCGGCCGACGGGGCGATCGGCGCGCCACTTCCTCGAAACCCAGTTCGCGGAACACCGAGGCGATGCCGACGAAGCCCTCGCCCCACATCAAGGGCTTGTCGGTCTCGATCGGGCAGACATCGAGCGCCGCCGCCTTCTTCTTTTTCGCATAATCGATGGCGGCCTTGGCGAGGTCGGCCATCAGGCCGCGCTTGCGGTGGCCGGTCCGCACAAAGAAACAGGTGATGGCATAATGAGTCGCCGGATCCTCCTCCGGCTCGAGTTGAGAGGTCTTCGCCTTCTCGAAGCGGATGACATCGGCGCGCGGCGACACCGCCACCCAGCCTATGGCCTGGCCGTTCTCATAAAGAAGAAGCCCGGGCACCGGCCCCTTGGCCACACAGGACTTGAACGCCCGTTTGCGCTTTTCTTTGTCCATGGAACGGAAGTCGCCGCTGGTCAGCCTCGGCCACATGCACCAGCAGCCGGAATTAGCGCCCTTCTCCGGCCCGAACAGATCCTCGACATCGCCCCAGCGCGACGGCGTGAGCGGGTGAGCAGTGAACTTCGCGGGGGCCTTCCGGGTCCGATTCATGCCCTGACCATAACCCGGCGCGGCAAATTCGTGCGATACCGGATTTGCATGCCTAAGCTTTCGGCGAATGCCCTATAATTAGGCACAGGAATCAGGCGGGGCTTTTCCTCTGACCGGACATCCTCTTGATTTCCTTATAAGTTTTATCCCAACGCCAATTGGCACGCGCCCTGCAATCAGGGTGCCTGATCACAACAGGGGTGTGCATGAAAAAGATCGAGGCCATCATCAAGCCGTTCAAGCTCGACGAAGTGAAGGAAGCTCTGCAAGAGGTCGGACTGCAAGGCATTACCGTCACCGAGGCCAAGGGCTTCGGCCGGCAAAAGGGCCATACCGAGCTCTATCGCGGCGCCGAATATGTCGTCGACTTCCTGCCCAAGGTGAAGATCGAGATCGTCCTCGCCGACGAACTCGTCGACAAAGCGGTCGAGGCGATCCAGAACGCGGCCCGCACGGGCCGCATCGGCGACGGCAAGATCTTCATCTCAACCATCGATCAGGCGATCCGCATCCGCACCGGCGAGTCCGGTACGGACGCGCTCTGATCGTCCCAGCACCACAAGACAACCAAGCCAAGCAGAGGATAAACAGAAAATGGCTAAGCCGAAAGACGCCGAAGCGGTAATGAAGCTTCTCAAGGACAAGGACGTGAAATTCGTCGATCTCCGCTTCACCGATCCGCGCGGCAAGATGCAGCATCTGACGATGGACGTGTCACAGATGCATGAAGAGGCGTTCGCCGAGGGGCTGATGTTCGACGGCTCCTCGATCGCCGGCTGGAAGGCGATCAATGAATCCGACATGGTGCTCATGCCGGATCCGTCCACCGCTCATATGGACCCCTTCTACGCCCAGACGACGCTCGCGGTCTTCTGCGACATTCTCGAGCCCTCGACGGGCGAAGGCTATTCGCGCGACCCGCGCATGATCGCCAAACGCACCGAGGCCTATCTCAAGCAGACGAAGCTCGGCGACACGGTCTATGTCGGTCCCGAAGCCGAATTCTTCATCTTCGACGATGTGCGGTTCTCCTCGTCGCCCTACAATACCGGCTTCAAGCTCGACTCGATCGAACTGCCGACCAACACCGACCGCGAATATGAGACCGGCAATCTGGGCCACCGCATGCGCACCAAAGGCGGCTACTTCCCCATGAACCCGATGGATTCGGCACAGGACATGCGCTCCGAGATGCTTTCGGTGATGGGCCAGATGGGTCTCTCCGTCGAGAAGCACCATCACGAAGTGGCGGCCGCCCAGCATGAGCTCGGCACCAAGTTCCAGACGCTCGTCACCGCTGCCGACCACATGCAGATCTACAAATACGTGATCCACAATGTGGCGCATGCCTATGGCAAGACGGCCACCTTCATGCCGAAGCCGGTCTTCGGCGACAACGGCTCGGGCATGCATTGCCACTTCTCGATCTGGAAGGACGGCAAGACCCAGATGGCCGGCAACCAGTATGCCGACCTCTCGGAGCTGTGCCTCTATTTCATCGGCGGCGTCATCAAGCACGCCAAGGCCTGCAACGCCTTCACCAACCCCTCGACCAACTCCTATAAGCGTCTGGTGCCGGGCTACGAGGCGCCGGTGCTGCTCGCTTACTCCTCGCGCAACCGCTCGGCGTCGTGCCGCATTCCGCACACGTCGAACCCCAAGGCCAAGCGCGTCGAAGTGCGTTTCCCCGACCCGACGGCCAATCCCTATCTCGGCTTCTCGGCGCTCATCATGGCCGGCCTCGACGGCGTGGTGAACAAGATCCATCCGGGCGACGCCATGGACAAGAATCTCTATGACCTGCCGCCGGCCGAGCTGAAAGGCATTCCGACGGTGTGCGGATCGCTGCGCGAGGCGCTCACCTCGCTCGACAAGGACCGTGAGTTCCTGAAGAAGGGCGGCGTCTTCACCGACGATCAGATCGACAGCTTCATCGAGCTCAAGATGGAAGAGAACATGCGCTACGAGATGATGCCGCATCCCGTCGAATTCGACATGTACTACAGCTGCTGATTTTTGTTACCCCTGGGAACTGGAGGCCGGATGGAAACATCCGGCCTTTTTCTTTTGCCCACGATGACGGCCTAGACCTTACTCAGTAATGCCGCGGCATCCCCGCCTTCGCATTTCCACTCGGCAAAAACGCCTACGAGCGAGCACGCGGAGCAGCGACAACCGATGTAATACCATCGGACGTCGTTGGATCCTTCATAAAGCGCGACGCCCGACAGCAGCTCGAACACTTCGCTGTCACAAATACAGAAATGCTTTTCCAGTCGCGCGTCCACGACAAACTCGGCACTATCGCCCATGAGTACAGTTTCTCCACAGCCCGAACATGTGCGTTGCGCCACGCCTTCTGTCTCATCACTTTCCAATCTAAAATGCTTGCCGCCACAGCCACATTGGCTCGGAGCGAAGGCGACAGCCTCATATTTATTACCTTTGCTGAAACGAACGACTTCGGCCTTCAAGTCTTCCAAAGTTGTCCCGTACCAATAATCCCCGCGCTTGCTTAAAGCCATCAGCCTATCTCCATCTCGCAATACGTATCACTTAGTGGAGTTTCGGGCGTTCCTGCATGGGCCCGTCTCATTGATATCAAACCCGTTGACAAGCTGAGAGACCTCCGACCGCTCATAACGCACTACCCGTTGAACTCCTGGTGCCGATGCACCTCTTTCCCACCGAGCAAGGTCAGCATCACTTGCGTGCCGGCGATCTCGTAGGGATCGATGGCGAAAAGATCGCGGTCGAGGATGATGAGATCGGCATATTTGCCCTGCTCGAGCGAGCCCGTATCGGCGGAACGCCAGGCGGCGGCGGCGGCATTGACCGTGTAGCCCTTGATGCATTCATCCAGCGTCATGCGTTCCTCGGGCAGAAAGACCGGATGGTCGCGGCCCATTTCCGGCGGCTGGCGGGTGATCGCCGTCTGCATGATCGGAAACGGATTGAGGGTGGTGACGCTCCAGTCGCTCGACATCGCGCAGGTGGCGCCGGCGTCGATGAGCGAGCGGAAGGGATAGATCCAGCGCGCCTTGGGGCCGGCGATCGGCACCGCGATCTCGGTGACCGAGGCCTCGCTCCGCGCCCACAGCGGCTGGATATTGGGCATGACGCCGAGCTTGGCGAAACGCGGAATATCTTGCGGGTCGACGACCTGGACATGCGCCAGCTGATGCAGGCTCGGCCAGGCGCCGTTGACGTCGCGCGCCGCTTCGAGCGCATCGAGCCCGGCGCGCACCGCCTTGTCGCCGATGACATGGCAATGGATCTGAAAACGCGCCCGGTCGAAGGCGATGAACAGCTCGCGCAGATGGTTCTCGCCGAACATGACCGGGAAATTGCCACCCTGCGCGTCGTGATAATCCTCGATCATCGCGGCGGTGCGGTTCTCGAGCACACCATCGAGGAAGAATTTCGCCGAATGCACTTTCAGCATGTCGGAGGCGAAGTCGCGGCGAAAACCTTCGACACGTTCCAGCGCCCCCTCGACCGTGTCGGTGGGCTCGACCAGAGCGGTCGAAGCGACCCGCACGGTGAGGCCGGTCGACTTCTCGACGGCGCGATAGATGCGCAAATGCCGGTCGGTGACGAGCGCGTCGAGCACGCCGGTAAAGCCGTGACGGTTGCACAAAGCCTGGCCGTAGCGCACCCCCTCCTCCCAATCGGAATCGGGAATCTCCGGCATGCGGTCGCGCACCCAATCGATAGCCTTCTCATGCAGGAGGCCGGTCGGCACACCCTTCCTGTCGCGGCTGAAATAACCGTTCTCCGGATCCGTGACGCTGGCATCGAGGCCGAGCAGCTCACAGGCCTTCGAATTGATGGCGGCACTGTGATAGTCCGATGAATAAAGCATCGACGGGCGGTCCGGGATCACGGCGTCGATCACCTCGCGGGTCAGATTGTGCTCGCCGAAGATGCCGGAATACCAGCCATGGCCGTTCACCCACAGGCGCTTCGGGTTCTTCTTCGCGAAATCGGCCAAGGCGGCCTGCAGATCGGGGATGGTGCGAATATGCGCCAGATCCACATTGAGCGCGCCATTCATGCCGCCGTCCTGCATGTGGATATGCGTATCCTGGAAACCCGGCAGGACGAGCCGGCCGCCGGCATCGATGACCTGCGTTGTCTTGCCGGCGAGCGCCCGGATCTCCGCCGTCGATCCCAAGGCCACCACCCGGCCGTTGCGCGAAGCCAAAGCCTCGACGCGCGGTTTCAACGGATCCATGGTCCGGATATCGGCATTGATAAGAATGAGATCTGGCGTCATCGATTACCCCCGTTGTTTCCTGTGGTCAGCGTTTCTGGAACGCTTCCCGCCAAAGTTGCTCGACTTTGGCGATAAGGAAGCGTTCAGTATTATACGTATCCGAGCCGTGTCGGAAAGCACGTCACTCGATCGGCCGCTCGGTCATTTCGAGATGGACATCGGTGCCCGTATAGGGATGTGCCAGCGCCACGTCTTCATCGAGCTCGATGCCAAGCCCGGGTTCGGTCGGCAGCAGCACACGCCCTGCCTCCCAGCTGATCGGTTTCTTCAGAAGCTTCGCGTGGAAGCCACCCCACGTCTCGATGCTTTCGAGAATGAGGAAGTTGGGCAGCGAAGCGGCGAAATGAATGTTGGCGGCGCCCTCCACCGGTCCCGCATAAAGATGGGGCGCGATCTGCGCATAATGGGTTTCGGCCATGGCGGCGATCTTCTTCGCCTCCATGATGCCGCCGACGCGGCCTAAAGCCATTTGCAAAATCGAGGCGGCGCCCGTTTCCAGCACGCGCGCGAATTCATATTTGGTGACGAGGCGTTCACCGGTCGCCACCGGAATCGAGATGGCGCGCGCCACCTTGGCCATCTCTTCCGGCATTTCGGGCGGCGTCGGTTCCTCGAACCACAAGGGCTCATAAGGCTCGAGGCGCTTCGCCAGCCTGATTGCGCCGGAGGCGGTGAATTGGCCATGCGTGCCGAAAAGCAGATCGGCTTTGCTGCCGACTGCTTCGCGTATGAGCCGGCAGAATTTGGCGCACAGATCGAGCGTTTCGAGCGAAGGCTGGCGCGGATCGAAGACGGAATAGGGTGCGGCGGGATCGAACTTCACCGCGGTGAAACCTTGCTTCACATAAAACGCGGCACGCTCGGCCGAGGCTTCGGCATTCCAATAAATCGAATTGTCCTGGCCCTTGGCGGTGTCGGGATAGATGTAGGTGTAGGAGCGCAGGCTCTCATGGACGCGCCCGCCCAGCAATTCATACACAGGTTTGCCGGTGGCCTTGCCCTTGATGTCCCACAGCGCGATCTCGATGCCGGAGAGAACGCCCATCAGCGAGGCGTCCGGCCGCATGGTGTAGCCAGTGCCATAGGTCTTGCGCCACAAGGCCTCGATGTGGAACGGATCCATGCCTTCGACATGGCGGGCGAAGACATCCTCGATCATGGCGGTCATCGCCTTCGGCCCGAAGGTATCGCAATAGACCTCGCCGATGCCGCTGACATTGTCGTCGGTCGTGAGCTTGACGAAGATGAAATAACGGCCGCCAAAGCCCGGCGGTGGATTGCCGACGATGAAAACCTTGAGGTCCTTGATCTTCACGGAGAACGCTCCCTACCCTGTTTTCGGTCAGCTTCGCCGGAGCCCGCCGGCAAGACAAGAGCCAGCCCCGTTCACCGGTCCGTCAGACGGCCCGCAAAGCCTCGGGCAGCAGTTCGGCGAAAAGATCGAGCTCGGCGTCGGGGGCGGCACTCACCCTGATGCAGCGATTGAGCGGGGCGACACCCGGCATGCGCACGAAGATGCCGCGCGCGATCAGCTCGTCCAGCAGGTGCTTCGCGAAAACCCCGTCGCGGCCGCAATCGATGGTGACAAAATTGGTGGCGGATGGCAGCGGCGCCAGGCCATTGTCACGCGCGATGTCGCTGATGCGCCCACGCGCGCGCTCCACCTTGGCGATCACCTCGCGCAGATAGGCCTGATCGGTGAGCGCCGCGAGAGCCGCCGCCTGCGCCACGCGATTGACGCCGAAATGATTGCGCACCTTGTCGAAGCTCTTCACCAGTTCCGCCTCGCCGATCACATAACCGATGCGGGCGCCGGCCAACCCATAGGCCTTGGAGAAGGTGCGGAAGCGCAGGAGCCTGGGGTTGCTCGTATCGAGCGGCGGCAAGGTGCCTTCCGGCGCGAACTCGCCATAGGCTTCATCGAGAATCAGAAGCGAGCCGTCGGGAATATTGGCGATCAGCTCCAAGACGGTGCTCGCCGGCCACCAGGAGCCCATGGGATTGTCCGGGTTGGCGAAGAAGAGGAGACGCGCTTTCTCGGCGCGAGCAAGATCGAGCAAGGACGCTGGATCCTCACGATCCGCCACATAAGGCGTCGTCACCAGCCTGCCGCCATAACCATTCACATGGAAGTTGAAGGTCGGATAGGCGCCGAGCGAGGTCGCCACGGTGACGCCCGGAGCTACGAACATGCGCACCGCATAGCCGAACAGCGCGTCGATCCCCTCGCCCACCGCGATATTCTCGGGCTTCACACCGTGATGGCGGGCGAGCGCCTGTTTGAGATCGTGATTCTCGGGGTCGCAATATTTCCATACGTCATTTGTTGTCTCAGCGATTGCCGCGACCACACTGGGCGCCGGGCCGAAACCACTCTCATTGGCGCCGAGTCTCGCCTTGAAGGCGACGCCGCGCTGGCGCTCCAGTGCTTCCGGGCCGACGAAAGGCACCGTCGAGGGCAAAAGCTCGACGACGGGCGTCTGCGGTATGCGGGACACGAAGGGCTCCCTTGCTGAAAGAGCGAGCTATTGCATGGAGATGATCGTGAATCAAACCAGACTGTGACCTTCGCGCAACAGTCGCCGACTTAACGTCTCGATTCACGCCCTCGTGAGCTTGGCGCGGGCGCGAAACCGGGTAAAAGAACCCCGAAATGAATCGCGTATTCGACTTTTCCTTGCGCCGCGTCACGGTTGCCATTGTGTTCCTGTGTATGACGGCGCTTGTCGTGTGTCAGCTCCTGGGGCCGACGGCGCGGTTGAATCACGCCTTCACGCCAATGGATCCGGCCGAGCAGACCTCTATCGGCGCCACATTCAGGACGGCGGGGGCTCAAAGCCACCTGCCGGCCCGCTGCGCCAGCATCAAGCTGGCGCCCATTGAAATCGAGAGCGCCAGCTTCAAGCCCGGCTTCATCGCCTGCGACTTGCGCAACGCCCTCGCCTCGATACCGCCGCCCAGCGCGGAAATCGGGGTTCCGACACCGCCACCGCGCGCGGCCTGATCTTCCTCTCAGGATCACCAATCGGCCGTGGCGATGGCGTCGCGGTCTCTTTCACTTGAATTAAGGATTGTTTGTCATGCCGATCACCCGGCGTTTATTTCTTCTCAGCGGCATCGGTGCGGCGCTCAGCGCCTGCGTCCAGGGCGAAACTGAAGGCATCACAGCCGACCCGACCGGTTCCGATCCTTCCGTCTTCAAGACGAGCTATGGCGCGCTGCCGGATGAGCAGTTCCCCATTCCGGCCGTGGATCTGAAGAAGCTCAAGCCGAAATACCGCCGCCGGCAGGTCGACTTCCCGACCGCCGAGATCCCCGGCACGATCATCGTCGATACGCCCAACCGTTATCTCTATCTCGTGCTCGAAAACGGCCAGGCGATGCGCTACGGCGTCGGCATCGGCCGCGACGGCTTCACCTGGGGCGGCCGCGGCCGCATCCAATATAAGCGCGCCTGGCCGCGCTGGACGCCGCCCTCGGAAATGATCGACCGCCAGCCGGAGCTCGAGAAATATCGCAATGGCATGGAGCCGGGCCTCGACAACCCGCTCGGCGCCCGCGCGCTCTATATCTTCCAGAACGGCCAGGACACGCTCTATCGCCTGCACGGCACCCAGGATGCATCGAGCATCGGCAAGGCCGTTTCGTCGGGCTGCGTGCGTCTCGTCAACCAGGACGTGATCGACC
The DNA here is from genome assembly GCA_005502925.1 of Rhizobiales bacterium Y(2018). GTDB lineage: Bacteria > Pseudomonadota > Alphaproteobacteria > Rhizobiales > Aestuariivirgaceae > Taklimakanibacter. The sequence continues at coordinate 589,537 of SCPD01000001.1, forward strand.
TCTTCAACCGGGCGCGGCCCGGCGCCTCGATCATCGTGCGCCAGCGGGCTGGCGACGAAGCAGCGTGATCTCGCCGACAGAGCAACAAAAAAGGCCGGAGAAACTCTCCGGCCTTTTTCATTTCGAAAGGTTGATCAGAGGCGGCAGGTGCGCCACTGGCCCGAGCTCGCTTTGTATTTGCCGGTGTCGGGGTTGAAGGAGCGATATTTGCGCGAGCAGGCGCGCGCCCAGGAGCGGCTGCCCGGCTCGAAATCGCCAACCGCCTGGTAGTTGTTGCTGCGCCGGCCTTCGTAATTGTCCATGCAGCGGGCGAAGGCATTGTCATAAGCGCGGCGATAACGGTCGCTGGTGACGCCGGCGCCCAGAAGCGTGCCGCCGACGCCGCCGATGATGGCGCCACGTCCGGCGCCTTTGCCGTTGTCGATGATGCCGCCCAGAATGCCGCCGGCCACCGCGCCACCGATCGTGCCGACAAGCACATCGGCGCCGCCATTGGTCTTGCGGTGCGCGACGTCACGCGCATAGCTGTCGCAATAGCCGCGCGGTCCCGCGGAAGCGGTTCCGGCAAAACCCGCCGTCACGGCAAGCGCCAAAGCGGCGCCCACACATTTCGCCAAAACTGTCCGATTCATGCCGTATCTCCTCATGAAGTGCTGCCCTTACCTAGGAACCGATTGTGGCCGGCCCGGGGCAGTCGAAAATCGGGCCAGACAGGCCTTCGCGGCGGCGACTGCGGTTGAAAAACAGGCTTGCAGCAGATAGCCACCGGTTGGCGCCTCCCAGTCCAGCATCTCGCCCACCGCAAATACGCCCGGCCAGCGCTTGAGCTCGAAGGTCCGGTCGACTTCCTTCAACGCCACGCCACCGGCCGAGGAGATGGCGCGCGCCAGCGTGTCGGTACCGGTGACGGTCAGGCTGAGTGATTTGATTCCGGTCGCCGTCGCGGGTGCCCCGGCCTCACGCAAGAGCGCGATCGCGACCGACGAAAGCCCCGCCGCCTTGCGCAGGAAATTGCTCTGCGACGCTTTCCCCCTCGGACGCCCCAGCCTCGCCTCCAAGTCAGCAACGCTCAGATCAGGTCTGAGATCGAGGGTAAACTCACGGGTCGCGCGTAGTTGCGGCCCAAGCGCATAGACGACACCGCCTTCGAGGCCGCGCCGCGTGACGACCGCTTCGCCACGCACCGTTCGTCCGCCGACGGTCATCGCGATACGCTTCAACGGCTCACCCGCATACCTTTCCCTCAGGAATTCCGACCAGTCGATCGTGACGCCGCAATTGGCCGGGATGAAGTCCTTCACCTCGATGCCGCGCCCGCGCAGTATCGCAGCCCAGCCGGCGTCCGACCCGAGACGCGGCCAGCTGGCGCCGCCCATGGCGAGGATCATCGCATCGGCCTCGTTGTCGCCCGTCCATTCGGTCTTGAGCGCGAGCTTCACGCCCAGGCCATCGAGGCGCCTCAGCCAGGCGCGCAGCAATGGCGAGGCCTTCATCGTCTTCGGGAAGACACGCCCCGACGAGCCGATGAAAGTCTCGATGCCGAGACCGTTGCACCAGGCGATCAGCGCCTCGGGTGGGAAAGCGCGAATGGCGGGCTCGAGAAAGCCGCGCGCCTCACCATAACGATCAAGAAAACGATCGAGCGGCTCGGAATGGGTGAGATTGAGACCGCCCCTGCCCGCCATCAGAAACTTGCGCGCCGGCGATGCCATGTGATCGATGATGCGCACAGTAGCGCCGCCCCCGGAAAGGACTTCCGCCGCCATCAGCCCCGCAGGCCCGGCGCCGATAATGTCGACCGAGAAACTCATGGCGCGGCATGGACACGGCAGGTTCGGCCGCTAATATGGTTGCATGCGATCACGAAATTCATTGCGATTCAGCCTGTCGGTTCTGGCGTTTGCTCTACTGTCCGGCCCACTCCTAGCAAAGCAAGCACTGCCGCCGCAAATCGCCCAGGCGATCAAGTCCTGGCAGCAATGCGCGGCCGCTGCCTACAAGGCGCAACGGCAGGTGATGCCCGACAAGAATGAGGCGGCCGAAGCGAGCTTCGCCTCGTGCCAGGCGCAATATGACACGGTGGTGGCGCGGGCCGGCGAGAATGGCCTCAAGGCGGCCGATGTCCGTCAGGCGCTGGATAAGAGCAAGCTGGCCCTCAAGAAGCAGATGACCGCCCCTTAAGAATAAGGAGCGGTCATCCGAGGGAGAGGCCCCGTGTGGTCTTGTCAGCCGCCGAAGCGGTAAGTGGCCGAAATCTTCGCGTTGAAGCCGGGCTCGTAGAAATCGCCGACGCCCACCGCCTCGTTCAGGTAGTTGGTGTATTTCTGGTCGAAGATGTTCTCGAGCCTGAGATCGAGCCGGAAATCATCCGTCACCGCATAGCCGGCAAAGACATTGACCAGCGCATAGTCGGAAATGGTGTACTTGATCTCGTCATCGGGAGCGGGTGTATCCTCATTGAGCCGCTCGCGCTTCGATTTGAAGTAATATTGCAGCTCGCTGCCGATGACCGCCCGGTTCTCGAGGAAGCGTACGCCCGAAAAGGCGCTGACATTGCTCTGCGGCGCGGTGAGGAGTTCGTTGTCGTCCTCCTTGTTCACGCTGTCGAGATAGGTGCCGGAAAGCCCCGCGAAGAACCGGCCATTGTCGTAAGTCGCTTCGAATTCGAGGCCCTTGAGCACGACCTTGTCGAAGTTCTGGTACTGGTAGCAGATAGGAATGACGCCTGGACCCGGCACGAAGGTGCAGCCTGGATCCGGATTAGGCGGAAAAGGCGAGAGCGACGTCAGGCCAATGTAATCATTGATCGTGTTGTGGAACGCTGCCGCCTTGATGCGCAGGCCGTCTTCCGGTGTGAAGAGGCCATCGCGCTTGTAGTTGATTCCCGCTTCGAAGAGATGCGCGGTTTCCGGCGTCAGGTCGGGATTGGGCAGGAACGGAAAAGACACGCCTGCGGGATGCATGCCGGTCATCAGCGTCTCGATAACGCTTGGCGAACGATAACCTTCGGCATAGGTGCCATAGACCTGAAGCCCATTGAACCCGGTGGATTCGAAGGGCTTTACACCCACGGTGATGCGCGGCGACAGCCGGTCGTCATCACTTTCGATTTCGCCGTCGTCGCTTTCGAGCTTGTAAGAGTCGTAGCGCAGGCCGCCGATGACTTCGAGCCAGTTGGAAAATTCGAGCTTGTCCTGGACGAAGGCGCCCCACACCTCGCGGTTGCCGGAGGGGCTGTAGACGAAGGCGCCGCCCAGAGGATCTTCCACATTCACATCGTCGTCGAACCAGTCGCCGCCAATCGTGAACGTGTGCTTCAGCGCACCGGTCTCGAAGCGCGAGACGTTGTTGATGTCGACGCCCGTCGTGGTCAGGTCGAAATTCCGCTCACTGCCTTTCGGCACCGGAATCCAGCCGCCGCCATTCTGATTCCAGCGCACGCCGTCCCGTAAGGAGGTCTGATCCATCTTCGTATCGTTGACATAGCCGCTCAACGTAAGATCGATCCAGTCATTACCGGGCGTGAAGCGGTACTTGCCGGTGAAGATGTTCTCCTTGAGATCGGTCTCCTGAGGCATCGAGGTCGAAGGCTCGCGCCAATTATTGTTGTTGCCGATCCAGCCGAGCGTGATCTCATGGCCGTCGGCCGGGCGGATGACACTCTTGGCGAGGCCCGAATTGACCTCATAATTGCTGTCCTCGACGGTGTTGCCATCGCCACCTTTGTAATCATCGCGTTCGCGATATGTGAAATTGCCGAGCAGGTCGAAGGCCTCGACCGGCTTGATGGCGCCGGTGACGCTGGTGAGGAACCCGTCGCCGTTGCTTTCATAGCCGCCCTTCACCGAGCCGCCGAATTGCTCACCCTCGCGCAGGAAGTCGCTGGCCGACTTGGTCTCGAAGACGACGACGCCGCCAATGGCACCTGAGCCATAGATATTGGCGACGGGGCCGCGGACCACCGTCACCTGCTTGAGCAGTTCCGGCTCGATCCACATGGAGCTGGCGCTGCCATGGTCGTTGCGGGCGAAATTGTTGCGGGCGCCGTCGGTGATCATGGCGACGCGGCCGAAATCCTGGAGGCCGCGGATATTGATGCTGGTGCCGAGGCCGGTCCGATCCTGAGTGCCGGCGGTCGAGACGCCCGGCACGCCGGTGAACACCTGCCTGATGTCGGAGGCTTGCTTCTGCTGGAGGCGTTCGCCACCGACGACGCTGGTGGAGGTCAGCGAGTTGATCACTTCCTCGTCGAATTTGGACGCGACGACGGTGATCAAATCGAGAAGGCCGCCACTGTCGCCGGCTTCCTGGGCAGCTTGCTGCTGCGGCTGTTCCTGGCCCTGCGCCGGAACCGTTAATGCGAAACTCGCGGCTGTCGCCAACAGCCAAAGCCGCAGATATGCGGAATGTCCCATGAGACCCCTCTCCCCTGTACCCTCGAAAATGCTGGCTACTGGACGTTGAGAGGTCGTTTGCTGGCCGCCGGACTCCCGTCCGGCGACCGTTAACTAATGGTATCCGACTAATCCAGTCAAGAATTATCTAACTGGTTGCGAATTAACCAGGAATTGCACCCGAGGTGATCACGCAGCTTCCCGGCGCAGCGGCTGGCACATGCAGTGGACGCCGCCGCCGGCCTGGGTGAACATGGTCATGTCGGGATCGTAGACCGTGAAGCCCGCGGCGCGCATCTTGCCGTTGAGATCGGTCGCGCCTGCCGTCGACAGCACACGGTCATTACCCAACGCCACCACATTGCAGCCGAGCGCCATCGTCTCCTTGAAGCTCGCCGGGATGATCTCGATCTTCTTCGATTTGAGCCACTGGACGATGTCGTCCTCGGTCGTCTCCAGGCAGACGGCGGCGCAATGCTCGTTGAGCATGCACACCATCAGGTCGATATGGACATAGAACTGGTCGATCGGGGCGTATTTGATCTCCCAGCCTTCCTTGAGGAACCATTCCGAGACCTGGCGGGCCGCCACTTCCTCGGAGCGGTGATCGGTATAGCCGACCAGCGCAACGCCCGGCTTGATGATGTTGAAGTCGCCGCCCTCGAAATTGCCGGCGCTCACCATGTCGTAGATCGGGATGCCGCGCTCGAGATAGAAGCGCAGCACCGCTGCATATTCTCCGCGCCGGCGCGGATTGGCGAGTTGGCAGACGACGGCGCCATAGGGCGACATGAAGGAGGAATCGCGGGCATAGACCTGATAGGGATTGGTCATGTCGACGGGCAGGAAATGGCAGGTGACGCCGGCGCTCTCATAGGCGTCGACCATCTCGCGGTGCTGGCGCATGGCGGCCTGCTTGTCGAACTTGTAGCCTTTCCGCAACGTGTCGCGCACCAGCGACGACCATTGGGCGTTTTCGAGCCCCATCCAGCGGAAGCTCTCGGCCGGGCCCAAAAGGACGTCCTTGAGCGGACCCGTTTCCGACTTCAGAAACCAGTCGGTCATCAACGGGGTGCCGCCGCCTTCTTTGCGGGCGCGTAAGGGTGTGTTGTTCTGGGTCATGGCCTGTCTCCGTTATTTTCGGGCCAAGCATTCGTTCACCCGGTCCTTCTGAACAAGGGAGTAATCCTCCCCTCCTCAGTGAATATTCCTCACAAAGCTCACCATCTCGGCCTGCAGCCAGTCGGCGAAGAGCCGGGCAGCCGGCGAGGTCACCGACGGCTCGATGAGGAAATAAGCGGCGAGCCCCTCGACCGATTGCTCGAAGGGCCGCACCAACCGCCCGGCCGCCAGATCGGCGCCGGTGGTGATCATATCGCCAAGGCAGAGCCCCAGGCCTTCACGGGCGGCCGCCAGGATATGGGCGAAATCCTCGAAATAGATGGTGTTGTTGTGCGGCTCGGCATCGCGCAGACCCGCATGGTCGAGCCAGCGTTTCCAGTTCTCCCCTGCCGGATCATCGAGCAGCAGCGCATGGAAAGCGAGGTCGCCCAGCGTGGCGAGGCCCGGCGGCTCGGTGAGGAGGCTCGGGCTGCAAACCGGGAAATAGCGGACATGGGCGAGCAGCCGCACCGTGCAGTCGCGCCATACCGGCTTGCCGAACCGCACCGCCAGATCGACATCCTTGTCCAAGGCGTCCTCAGGACTATCGGAGGCAAGGAGCTGCAGCCGCAAGGCCGGCGCCTGCTTGCGGAACTGGGCCAGCCTCGGGATCAGCCAGTTGGCCCCGAAGGCCGGCGGAATGGAGAGGCGCAACTCGCCTTCGACCGCGGCGCCGTCGAGCCGGGCGATCGCATAACCCAGCTGATCCAACGCGGTGTTCGAGGCGGCGAGCAGCTTGCGGCCGCGCTCAGTCAGGACCAGCCGGTTGCCGGCGCGCTCGAACAGCGGAAAGCCCAGATGATCCTCGAGATTGCCGATCTGCTTGGAGACCGCGCCATGGGTCACCGACAGCTCCTCGGCGGCCTTGCCGAGATGCAGATGCCGGGCCGCCGCCTCGAAGGCGCGGATGGCGTTGAGCGGCGGCAGATGGCGCTTGCGGATCTTCATGTTCGTGAAGTTTTCTCACAACCATGGCATCGGGGAAAGCAGGAACGCTTTCTCCCTGCTCCTGTCGCCGATGTGGGTTTCCTCACCGCCAGGCGAAGCGCTTGAGATTATTCTCCCTTTTGTCATTTCAGCCGGAGATGGCCGGAAATGACGTTGATGCCGAGTTACGTGCTGGGGGAGTTCGCGTCAGGAATGAACGGCAGCTAACGACGCCATTCAGGCTTCCTTCTGCCACGCGGCTCTAATCTTGCACCAAGTTCGATGCATTTGTTTGCTGGGAGACATCCATGAACGCCGTCGTCATTCCGTTCCCGAAGCGCGCTGCCCACGAGGCGCTGTTTCATGCTTCGGTTGCGCACGGGCCCGCCAAGATCATCATCTTCCCGGGTGTGCGTTATGATCGGATCCCCGAAACCGAGGACCTGTTCGCCATCGCCACGGCGCCGCTCAAAAAGCCGTCGAACCGGAAATAGCTACCGTCAGGGCGACCTCCATCATCGCTTCATAAGGATCACGGCTTGGCATTGAATCCGTCGATAGTCGATTGGATCATGGCATAGCGCACCGACCCAACCGAGCGTCCTCCCATGGGAGACTCCCATGCGTCAGGTCCAACTGGCCTTCACGGCAATATACGCACACGAGCTCAGGCCAAGCAGAAAGGCAATCAGCAGGACACTGATTGTAACTTTCGTGGTCGTCACCAGAAAACGAGTCCATTGTGTTTGCCACGATCCACAATGCGGGCATCTGCTGGCGTCATCGTGGAGATCGGCTTTTTTGCAATCTAGACATGTTTTCATGTTGGTGGGACCCACATAACAGTCATACCGAAAGAGGGAAGGATATAGGACGACGAATGGCCTGAACTCGATGATCCATAACTCTGCGCCAAAGTGGTGGCCAAAGCGAAATCCACCACAGAGCAAAATATCCAAATGGCAGCATCTGCGCCCCACAGGACATGCCGGCTTCGCCGAGGGGCTTCGCGGCGCTCAGATGATGGTTGCTGTGGTAGCCGAGATTGAGCATGAGCAAATTGGTTACGGGGCGATTCGTGTCCCAGGAATGGCTGTCGTCGACCGGCTCATGGCGCCCGTCTCCCGCAACGCACCGCTGCAGCCCGTAGTGCTGGACATAGTTCATCGCTTCAAGCGTAAATATCGCGGCGACGCCTTGGACGGCGAGAAATGCCACGCCGGCATAGCCGAAAACGACGAAGAAGACGCCGTAAATCACTGCAACGAGGGCTGCATAGTGCAAGAGCCGATTGCGCCTACCCCACACCGGATGATTGGAGCGGCGTAGCCGATGCGCCTCGAATTCCCATGCGCATGCGACGCCGCCGGGAACTGATCTCTGGAAGAACTCATAGAGACTTTCACCCAGCCGGGCCGTGGCAGGGTCATCGAACGTAGCGACGCGGCGGTGATGACCGTGCAAATGCGCGATGCAGAAGTGCGGATAGGTGAATATCGACATGATGACGACGGCGCTGAGACGATCGTAGCTGTTCCTGCGGTGCATCAACTCATGGGCCGCGGGCACGGCGAAAATCGAGCCGATGATGCCGCAGATGAATGCGATAGCGAAAAACTCGTGGGCGGATATAGCTGCGCCTGCCAGTGCATCCGCAAATCCCAGGAGGAAGATGAGAAAGAGCGGCGGGATCGCTCTGATAAGGAATTCTGCCAAACGAGTTTCACCGGAGGGCCAAGGCGCCAGCCTTGCCCCGGCAAACGCCTCGTCGAAAACCACCGCCGCCAGCCAGAACCAGAACGCTATCCTCGCCAGGGACACCGCATTGTATTGCGAAAGGACGATCAGGATCACAAACACAACAGGGGGAATGAGATGGGCGATGGGCCACGCGTGGATCCAAGGCCTTTCATATGGCGCGTCAGCTCTGCGAGAGAGATTCGATCTCATCATTGCGGAGTAGCCTTGACCAACGCGTCGTACCACTCCGCAACAATCTTATAATCGGCGTCTTGTTTGAATTCGTCGGTCGCCGCAAAACCCTCGTTCTGCGATATTGCGTACGCCATGAATTTGCGGAAGCGTGCGGCGCGAAAATAGTTGGTATGTATGAGTTCATGCCACGTCAGATAGTTCGCGACGAGTTCTCCCACCCCACTTGTTTGTTCCGAGAACACCACAGTGCTGAGTGCAGCTCTGAATTTTCCAATGGATTGCGCCGCCGCAAGATTGCTTACGGTGGTGATCTCCTCGCTCAAGGCTTCAGGCAGCCGGCTTCCTGAGATTGATGTCCATGAGGGAGACGATTGCGCGCTTATGGCACTCGCTCCCAAAGCATCACCACCGAGACTGAGTTTTATGATCTGTTGGTTGGTAAAGACGTTGAAAATCGAGCTCAGTATCCGGCTTATACTCATAGCCAAAGCGGCAAACAGGACGGTCAAGACGATGCTGACCAGCCAGAAAGCGGCAGTGCCGATCAGGACGCTGACGACGAGCGTAAGAATGACTAGGGAATGGTTGAACCATACGTGCTGACCGGGCTCCAGGCCAATCGCTTGGAACCACTGAAACAGGTAATGCGACGGAAAGGCGACAAGCGACAGCGTATTGCGTGCAAACCTCTGGAACCCATCGATATCGGTTTCGGGCGTCGGATGGAAATCGACCCATTTGGCAATCGGATCGGCGAAGAAGCTGTAGTCAACGCTATTCGAAATCACAAACATGATGACAAGCAGGATAGGCAAGGACAGGAAAGAGAGCATCGGCACAGCAAACTGCGGGTCGAACGGAGAGAGGCGAATTTCCTTGACCAGTCTGAGCCCCTGCATTGCCTCATCATCCGCGTGCCACAATGGGAGCCATTTCTTTGCGAGATCGGAACGAAAAGCCGACGAAGCTTGCGATCCGAGCAACTTGAGCCGCGATGGTTGGAAAGACCGGAGGCCAAAGTAGACGGCGGCCAGCACAACGGCGCCTGACACGCAGAACAGCATGTCCAGTATCGGATTGTCGGCGCTCGACAGCACGATCGAGATGAGAAACGCCAGATAGGCAATTGCGCAATATGCGAATATGAAATAGGCAGCGCGCGGTCGATCCCCCAGCCGGGAAAAAAGCAGGAAGCGCTTCCTTATTTCAATGAAAGGGGTCCCGACCGTGATCCATTGGCGCAGACTGCGAAGGTCCCGCTTGCGGAAGCTGGCCAGTTGAAGGGCGTGTTGCAAGACAGACCCGCCATGACTGTGGCCGACCAGGCAGTAATCCTGTCCTGACGCTTCGAGCTGACATATCCGCGAGTAGAGCTGTTCACCCGCATTATATCGCGACGTTTCGCTGTTCTTTCCGTCCCAGACCAAGGATTCGAATACAAGATCACCGCGGGTTGAGGTGATCAGATTGTTCAGGTCTTTGTGGAGAATCCCCTCGGCCTGCCACCACGCGTCGCCATCCGGCGGACCATTGGCACCGACACCGGTACCATGGACGGCTATGATCGTTGCCACATATGCACCCTCGACGAGCGCCCTCTGCGACAACTTCTATGCAATTAATTGTCGTCGCACAATCAAAATGTCCCTAGGGAAGGCCGGCCTTCCATTTTATGGAGCAGCCCATCGCCGAAATCTGGTCGCACGGCCCCTCACCCGTCCGGGCGACCTCCATCATCGCTTCATAAAGATCGCGCCTGGCGCCCGGCGCCGCCTCTTTGCGCGATTCATCGAGCCTGCCGCGATACTGCAGCTCGTCCCTGGCGTTGAAGCCGAAAAAATCCGGTGTGCAGATGGCGCCATAGTCCCGCGCCACCGCCTGGCTTTCATCATGGAGATAAGGAAACGGAAAGCCGTTCCCGGCCGCGAAGCGCTTCATATTGGCGAAGGAATCTTCCGGATACTCGGCCGCATCGTTGGAGCAGATCGCCGCCACGCCGAAACCCGCCTTCTGCAAATCCTTGGCGTCGCGCACCAGCCTCGCGGTGATCGCAATCACATAAGGACAGTGATTGCAGATGAAGACGAGCACAGTCCCCTTCTCGCCGCGCAGATCGCCAAGGCCATAGGTCCGGCCGTCGGTCGCCGGCAGGCGGAAGTCGCGCGCCATCCAGCCGAAATCGCAGATCGGGGGCGTCGAAGCCATGAGACCGCTCTTAATGTTACTAAATAAGCTTAATAGGCGGCGTCGAAATAATCTTCGGCCGCCATGGCGAAGAATTCAACCGCTTCGAAGCGCCCATGGCCCGCCGGATAGTCCGGATGCGAACGCTCATGCTTGAGGCCGATGCGGCGGGCGAGCTTCAAAGATGCGGTATTGGACGCCATCACCTTGGCCCACACCCTCGCCGCCCCGACGCGCTCGACCGCGAGGCCGACCAGCGCGCGGCCGATCTCGGTGCCGTATCCCTTGCCCCAGAGCGCCGGCGCCACGCCCCAGCCGATCTCGGCGAGCCCGCCGCGGCCCAGAATGATGAAACCGTCGCCGACCGCCACGCCGCGCGACTTGTCCTCGGCCGCCAGATGGAAGACATGCCGGCGCTCATCGCCTTGGCGCGCCACCTGGCGGGTGACGAAATTCTTGACGTCGTCCTCGTTGCGCAAGCGCATGGCGATGTGGCGCTGATAGGCGCTCTGCGTCATGAAATGCGCCAGGGCCTTCCAGTCTCCGGCTTCGATCTCGCGCAGGACGAGGGATCGCGTGTCTACCGCGGGAAGTATGGTGGCAATCGTCATTCTGCCGCCTCGTATTTCATCTGCCGTCCGCTTATCCATCCGCCGAGGAATTGGTGGAACCAGTCGCCGAGCGCCTTGTCGTAGAGGAGATTGTCCGCGAGCTGGCGGTCGGCGGGATGTGCTCCCTTCATGGTCTGCTTGTTCGCCGGCCGGCGTCCGATCCAGCGCGACAGCCCATGGCGGCTGGTTTCAGGATGGAACTGGAAGCCGAAGGCCGTGGCGCCATAGCGGAACGCCTGTTCAGGGAAATCGGCGGTGCCGGCGAGCTTCACCGCGCCCTTGGGTGTGCGGTACCAGCCATGCCAATGCGACTGCAGCACCTTCATCCCCGCCCCGAAGAGCGCCCTGCCCTTATCGGTCGGCACGAGATCGTAATAGCCATATTCGGCCTGGCCGCCCGGGTGTCCGGTGACGGTCTCGCCCAGCGTATGGGCGAGCAGCTGGCCGCCGAGGCAAAGGCCCAGCACCGGCGTCTCGCGCTTCAACGCCTGGTCGAGGAGGCGCATCTCGTCTTTCAGGTAAGGGAACCGGTCCTGCTGGTCGACATCCTGGGCGCCGCCATAAACGATGACGCCAGCCGTCCGTTCGTCGAGTTCAGGCAGCTTTTCGCCGGCGGCCGGGCAGACCCAATTCAGGACATAACCCTGGCGTTTCGCCCAGGCTGAGGCCCGGTCGTCCATCTCATCGCGGTCGTGCACGATGAGGAGCATTTCCTGCGAATCTGCCATGGCGCTCAGTTTAGCCGTCCAGGCCCGAGCTTGAAAGTCTCAGGCGCCTGCCATCCCCATTTCCGAAGTTAAACGGCAGATGAACGACCCGTTCAGGGTGGGTTGCGCCAGCCCCTGCTAGAACCCCCATCATTGAACTTAAGTGCTTCAGGAGGCCACTCAAATGACCCTCGACACCGCCCGCGGCATTCTTCTTGCACCACCCGGACTGTTTACACGTGTGCGTATCCATTTGGCGCAGCGTGATGCCAGACGGCGCCTGCGGGACCTCGATGATCACCTGCTGCGCGACATCGGCATCTCGCGGGCCGACATAGAACTCCGAAGGTTCGTGAAGTAGTTCACAGCTGACGGACGGCGAGACGGAGGCGGTTCTACGGCGAACCGCCTTCGTTCGTTTTGGGGAGACCGTGATCCTCAAGCCGCATGCCGCCCCGGCCCTTCCGCGGAAATCAAAGCGAAATCGTAGCGGTCGCGGATATGGCTGTTGAAGAAACGGCCCTTCGACGTCGCCTTGCGGAAGGCCTCGTAGGCGCGCGCCGGCACATCATAGTAGCGATAGCGCCGGCCTGACTCGCGAAACCAGATATCGAGCGCGCCGGTCTCCGGGTCGAATTCGATGCGGCTGATCGCGGTCGAAGGCATCGGATCTCACCGGCGACCCTACATGGCGCGGCGCTTGGCCGGTTTGCGGCTCACGCTGGGGCGCTTCTTCGAAATCTTCTGTCTGCGCTGGTCGGCGGCGGTTGGGAACTCACCCTGGGTCTCGAGCAGGCTCATCTCCTCCAGCGACTCGCCCTCCCCAACACCTGCCTTGCCTGCCTCAGGATCGGTTTCGACGGCTAGGAGGGCACGGGCCTTCTCCCAATGCTCGGTCGACCTGCCCTGAGGCTGGCCCTCCTCGAGCCAGAGGCGGTAAGCACGCTCGCGAATACGGTCTTCGGGAATCGGATGCGGTCTGGTCACGGGCAGCTCCTCACCGGCAGCGTCTGCCGATACTGATTAACCGCCGGAACCTCGTTGAGGTTCCAGCAGAGCTCCCATCTCTGTTCTATATAGCTGGATTCGACGGGACTGACAGCCGGCTCAGATATCCAGTCCCTCGTCGGTGACGAATTCGGCGCGGCCGGAGATGAATTTGAAGCGCTCCTCCGGCTTGTTGCCCATCAGCTGCTCGACCACCTTGGCGGTCGTCGCCTTCTCGTCGCCCAGGATATTGACCCGGAGCAGTGCGCGCTTGTTCGGGTCCATCGTCGTCTCCTTCAACTGACTGGGCAGCATCTCGCCCAGGCCTTTGAAGCGGGAGATCTCGACCTTGCCGCGGCCGGAAAAATCACCCTTCAGCAATTCGTCCTTGTGCTGATCGTTACGCGCGTAAGCGGTCTTCGACCCTTGCGCCAGCTTGTAGAGCGGCGGCACGCCCAGATAGAGATGGCCCTCATCGATCAGCTGCGGCATCTGGCGGTAGAAGAAAGTGATCAGCAGCGAGGCGATATGGGCGCCGTCGACATCGGCGTCGGTCATGATGATCACCTTGTCGTAACGCAGGTCGTCCTCGCGATAGCTCGCCCCCGTGCCGCAGCCCAAGGCCTGCATCAGGTCGGAGAGCTGCTGGTTCTGGGCGAGCTTGTCCTTGCCGGCGCTCGCCACGTTGAGGATTTTTCCGCGCAAGGGCAGCACGGCCTGGGTGGCGCGGTTGCGCGCCTGCTTGGCGGAACCGCCGGCCGAGTCGCCCTCGACGATGAACAGCTCGGAGCCGTCGGCGGCCGTCGATGAGCAGTCGGCGAGCTTGCCCGGCAGGCGCAGCTTGCGCAGCGCCGTCTTGCGGCCGACCTCTTTTTCCTGGCGCCGGCGCAGGCGCTCCTCGGCGCGGTCGGCGATCCAGTTCAGCAATTTGTCGGCCTGGGCCGGATGGCCGGTGAGCCAGTGATCGAAGTGATCGCGCACCGCCGCCTCGACGATGCGCGCCGCTTCCTGGGTCGCCAGCCGGTCCTTGGTCTGGCCCTGGAATTCGGGCTCGCGGATGAAGACCGAGAGCAACGCGCCGGACGACGCCATGACGTCGTCGCCGGTCACCGCGCCGGCGCGTTTGTTGCCGGCTAGCTCGGCATAATTCTTGAGCGAGCGCAGCAAGGCGGCGCGCAGGCCCTGCTCATGGGTGCCGCCATCGGGCGTCGGGATGGTGTTGCAATAGGACGAGATGAAGCCATCATCGCCGCCGAACCACGCCACCGCCCATTCGACCGAGCCATGGCCGCCGGGCTTCGTCACCTTGCCGGCAAAGATGTCGTCGACGACACGGGTATTGCCCTCGAGGCGCTCCTCGAGGAAGTCCTTGAGGCCGCCGGGGAAATGCAAGGTCGCCTTTTCCGGCGTCTCCTTGTCCTTGATATGGGACGGATCGCAGGACCAGCGGATCTCGACGCCGCCGAAGAGATAGGCCTTGGAGCGCGCCATGCGGAACAGGCGGGCGCCCGAAAATTCGATCGTCTTGCCGAAGATCTGCGGGTCGGGCTTGAAGCGCACCGTGGTACCGCGCCGGTTCGTCACCTTGCCGAGCTTCTCGAGCTTCGTCACCGGTTTGCCGCGCTTGTAGCTCTGGCGATAGAGCTGCTGGCCCTTCGCCACCTCGACGATGAGGTCTTCCGACAGCGCGTTCACCACCGAGACACCGACACCATGGAGGCCGCCCGAGGTCTCATAGACCTTGGAGTCGAATTTGCCGCCGGCATGCAGCGTCGTCATGATGACTTCGAGCGCCGATTTGTCCTTGAACTTCGGATGCGGGTCGATCGGGATGCCGCGGCCGTTGTCGGTGACGGACAGCCAGCCGTCCTTGTCATAATCGACATCGATCCAGGAGGCGTGGCCCGCCACCGCCTCGTCCATGGCGTTGTCGATCACTTCGGCGAAGAGATGATGCAGCGCCTTCTCGTCGGTGCCGCCAATATACATGCCGGGCCGGCGGCGTACCGGCTCGAGCCCCTCGAGCACCTCGATATCGGCAGCGGTATAGCTGTCTTCGCCGTTCTTCGGCTTCGCGGCGCGCGCCTTCGCAGGCTCGGGCGCCATCTCGGCGGCATCAAAGAGGTCTTTCCCATTATTCTTGGCCATCGGTATTCCAGTCGAATCAGTGCTTTCGGGGGTTGAACTTAACTACCCCAGTTCCGGAGGCGGGTAAAAGCCGACAGAAGCGGCGGAAGAATGGCTGCCTTGCTGGAAACGTCACTTCACATTGTGCCTGTGTCTGCGCTTAAAATATGGGCCTCCCGCCACATAAAAGCGAAGATCATGAAATGTCTGGACTTTTCGATCCGCTGAATCTCGGCCCGCTGACCCTGCCGAACCGCATCCTGATGGCGCCTCTGACCCGCAGCCGGGCCGGGTCGGCGCGCATTCCCAATCTGCTGATGGCCCAATATTACGCGCAGCGCGCTTCCGCCGGCCTCATTCTCAGCGAGGCGACCAGCGTGACGCCCATGGGCGTCGGTTATGCCGACACGCCGGGCATCTGGTCGAAGGAGCAGACGGACGCCTGGCGGCTCGTGACCAAGGCCGTGCATGACGCCGGCGGGCGCATCTTCCTGCAGCTCTGGCATGTCGGGCGCATCTCCGATCCCGTCTTCCTCGATGGCGCCCTTCCCGTGGCGCCGAGCGCCATCCAGCCGGCGGGAACCGTCAGCCTGGTGCGGCCGAAGCGACCCTATGTGACACCGCGCGCGCTCGATCGTCACGAAATCCCGGGCGTCATCGCTGCCTATCGCACGGGTGCCGAGAATGCCGAGAAGGCCGACTTCGACGGCGTCGAGCTTCATGGCGCCAATGGCTATCTGCTCGACCAGTTCCTGCAGGACAAGACCAACAAGCGCGACGACGACTATGGCGGCCCGATCGAGAACCGGGCGCGGCTGATGCTCGAGGCTACCGATGCGGCGATCTCGGTATGGGGCGCCGACCGCGTCGGCCTGCATCTTAATCTCCGGCGCAGCTCGCACGACATCGACGACACGACGCCGGAAGCGACCTTCACCTATGTCGCGCGCGAGGTCGGGCGGCGCAAGCTTGCTTTCATCATCGCGCGCGAGTCGCTCGCCGAGCCACGCCTTGGTCCGAAAGTGAAACAGGCCTTCGGCGGCGTCTATATCGCCAACCAGGATTTTACCTATGAGGTGGCCGAGCGCGTAGTTGCGGATGGTGAAGCCGATGCGGTGGCTTTCGGGCGCCTGTTCATCGCCAATCCCGACCTTCCCGCCCGTTTCGCCGGGAAAGCGGCGCTGAACCCGCCCAATGACGCGACCTTCTATACGCCGGGCAGCGCTGGCTACACCGACTATCCGTTTCTCGACGCGATCTAAGTCCGTCCTTTATCAGCCTGTCACATTCGCGCTCTACGGCCAGGGGAGACGATCCCAGACCCTGATGGAGCATTCGAATGCGCAAGCTTCTCGCCGCGCTGGCGGCTACGACCCTCCTCACCGGCGCCGCCGCGGCGGCAACGGTCTATCCGGTCGACCGTGCGACCATCCTCGCCGGCTCGCCCTTCGATTTCAAAGTCGAGTTCACCGGCGTCGTGAAGCCGGAGGACGTGAAAGTCATCATCAACGGCCAGCACTACAAGAATGTGCTCGGCAAGGACCTGGCCTTCGTCGAGAAGGAGGAGAAGGCCGATGCGTCGGCCGTGATCCTGCGCGACGTCGTCATCGCCGAGCCCGGCATCTACGCAGTCGAGGCTACCGCCGGCGCAGAGACGAAGAAGGTCGTCTGGGACGTTTATGACACCGCCGCCACGCCGAAAGCGAAGAACATCATCTTCCTCCTGGGCGACGGCCTTTCCGTCGCGCACCGCACCGGCGCCCGTATCATGTCGAAGGGCGTCACCGAGGGCAAGGCCAACGGCAAGCTCAATATGGACGAGCTCGACCGCATGGCTTTCATCGGCACGTCGTCGGTCGATGCGATCGCCGTCGACAGCGCCAATTCGATGTCGGCTTACATGACCGGCCACAAGAGTTCCGTGAACGCGCTCGGCGTCTATGCCGACCGCACGCCGGCGACCCTCGATGATCCGCGCGTCGAGACCATCGCCGAGGCGCTGCGCCGCCAGACGAAGAAATCGATCGGCGTCGTCTCCACCGCCGAGATCGAAGACGCTACCCCCGCCGCCGTCGTCTCCCATACGCGCCGGCGCGCCGACAAAGCCGACATCGTCGAGATGTTCTACGGCGTGAAGCCCGACGTCATCCTGGGCGGCGGCTCGGCCCATTTCCTGCCGCAGGCGACAGCGGGCTCAAAACGCAAGGACGACAAGGACTATATCCAGCTCTTCAAGGATGCGGGCTATGCGCTCGCCACCGACAAGACCGAGCTGGCGACCGCCGCGGCATCGAACCAGCCGAACCTGCTCGGCCTCTTCCATACCGGCAACATGGACACGACGCTCGACCGCGAGTTCCTCAAGAAGGGCACGGTAGAGAAATTCCCCAACCAGCCGGGCCTGGTCGAAATGACCAAGACCGCGCTCGATCGCCTCTCGAAGAATCCGGAAGGCTTCTTCCTGATGGTCGAAGGCGCCTCGATCGACAAGATGTCCCATCCGCTCGATTGGGACCGCGCCGTCATCGATACGATCGAGTTCGACAAGGCCGTCGGTCTCGCGCGTGAATTCGCCGCCAAGAATCCCGACACGCTCATCATCGCGACCGGCGACCACACGCATGGCTTCTCGATCATCGGCACTATCGACGACGACAAGCCCGGCACCGACATGCGCGAGAAGGTCGGCACCTATGACAAGGCCGGCTTCCCCAACTACAAGGACGAGAATGGCGACGGCTATCCGGACCGCGTCGATGTGACGAAGCGGCTGGCGATGTTCGCCAACAACTTCCCTGACTATTACGAAACCTTCCGTCCCAAGCTCGACGGCCCCTTCGTGCCGGCGGTGCAGGACGAGAACAAGCACTATATCGCCAACCAGGCCTATAAGGATGTTCCGGGCGCGGTCCTGCGCACGGGCAATCTGCCCAAGGATGGCGACACGGGCGTCCACGCCGTGGATGACATCGTGCTCCAGGCGCAAGGCCCGGGTGCTGAAGCCTTCAAGGGCTATATGGAGCAGAGCGACGTCTATCGCGTGCTCGCCGACGTCTTCGCGCTCGGCAAGCAGCAGTTCGGCAATTGATGCGGGAATACCGTGACGATCGTCCCTCCCCCGCAATGGGGAGGGACAGCCTCTTTAACCGCCGTCTCGTGCTGGGGCTGGCGGCGTTCGCAAGCTTCGCACCTTTTTCGTCCGCCCGCGCCGCGACGCAGCTCACTTTCGATGAACTCTATGAGGTGCAAAGCGTGCTCGGGCTCAAATTCACCGCGCAGGTGAAGTCGCTCTCGGGTGCAAATGTCACCATGCGCGGCTTCATGGCCCCTCCCCTCAAGGCGGAAGCCAAATTCTTCGTGCTCACCGAAATACCGATGGCGCTCTGCCCCTTCTGCTCGTCAGACGCCGACTGGCCGGACAATATCATCGTCGTCTATCTCGATGAGAAACAGACCTTCGTGCAGGCCAATGCGCCGATCGATGTCGAGGGCACGCTCGAATATGGCTCGTGGACCGATTCCGAGACCGGCTTCGTAAGCCTCTTACGCCTGCGCCACGCGCAATTCAGCCTGGCCTGAGCGCGATGCTGGCGCTGACCCTCGACCAGGTGCAGGTCTCCTATCCAGGGCTCGAAACGCCCGTGCTCGATATTCGCAGCCTCACCGTCGCGGCCGAGGAATGTGTCGCCGTCACCGGCCCGTCAGGCTCGGGCAAGACGACGCTCGTCAACATCATCACCGGCCTGGCGTGTCCCGATCGGGGCCGCGTGCTGTGGGGCGCAGAAGATATCGCGGCCCTTGCCGAAGCCCGGCGTGACCGCTGGCGCGCCGAGACGATTGGCCTGGTAATGCAGGAGTTCCATCTCTTCGAAGGCCTGTCCGCGCTCGACAATGTGCTGCTGCCGGCACGCCTGCGCCGCGCCACCGGGCGCGACACCCTCGATCACGCCCATGCGCTGCTCGCGCGGGTGGGCATCAAACGCGCAAATCAGTCGACCGCGACCTTGTCGCGGGGCGAAATGCAGCGTGTCGCGGTGGCGCGCGCCTTGTTGCGCCGGCCGAAGGTGCTGATCGCCGATGAACCGACAGCGAGCCTCGATCCGGGCCATGGCGCCGAGGTGGCGGAGCTGCTCCTGTCGCTGGCGCGCGAAAGCGGTGCCACCTTGATCGTCGTGTCGCATGACGAACGGCTCATCAACCGCATGGACCGCAGCCTGACGCTCAGCGCCGGACGCCTTGCCAATGCGGCCTTTGCCGGGCTCGCGGCATGATCCGCTTCATCCTCGCCGATCTCAAGCGCCTATGGGCGGCTTCCCTCATCATCGTTCTTCTGGTGGCGCTCGCCGCGGCGCTCGGCGTCGGCATCACGCTGCAGGAACGCGCACTCCGCCTCGGCAGCGCCCGGGCCGCCGACAAGTTCGATCTCGTCATCGGCGCCGCCGGCAGCGAGACGCAGCTCGTGCTTTCCTCCGTCTTCCTGCAGCCGGCGCCCTTGCCGCTGCTTGCCGGCGACGTCCTGGCGAAGCTCAAACAGGATCCGCGCGTCGCCTTCGCGGCGCCGATCGGTTTTGGCGATTCCTTCAAGACCTATCCGGTCGTCGGCTCGACGCCCGACCTCATCAACGCCTTGAACAACGGGGCGGCGCCCGAGGGCGGCACTCCGGCCGGCGAGCATGACGCCGTCATCGGCAGCGCCGTTGATCTGACGATCGGCCAGTCCTTCGAGCCGATGCATGGGGCGGCGGGCGATGCCGGCCATGTCCATACCGAGTTCAGCTATCAGGTCGTGGGCCGGCTCATGCCGACCGGCACTGCCTGGGACCGCGCCATCATCGTGCCGATCGAGGCCGTGTGGGAGATCCATGGGCTTCACGCGGAAGAAGAGCCGCCCGGCGTGCCGGCCATCCTGGTCAAGCCGAAAACGATCGCCGACGCCTATAGACTCCGCGGCGAATATCGCGGCGATCAGACCGTGGCGGTGTTTCCCGGCGAAGTGCTGACCCGGCTTTATGCGACGCTCGGCGACGCGCGCCAGGTGATGAGCATCATCGCCCTCGCGGCGCAGGCGCTCGTCGCAGGGGCAATCGCCCTCATCACCATCGCGCATGTGGCGCAACGGCGCCGCCAGATCGGCGCGCTGCGTGCCTTCGGGGCGCCCAGGAGCGCCGTCTTCGGCATCGTGTGGATCGAGCTTCTGACATTGATGGGAACCGGCATCGCGCTCGGCTTCCTGGTGGGTTGGGTGGCGGTGCGCCTCATCTCCGACCAGTTGACCCGGCAGAACGGCGTCGTACTGCCGGTCGAGTTCCAGGGCGGCGATCTGGGGCTCGCTTTGCTGCTTCTCGTCGCGGCGGCGGTCATCGCCGCCGTCCCGGCCCTGCTCGCTTATCGCCAGCCGGCGGTCGCGGCGCTTAGATCCTGACGATATTCACGCCGATGCCGGCGAGAAGGCGCGAGGCCATGCCGCCCGACTGCGGCACGCGGGCCGGGTCGAAGGGCTCTGGCAGATTGTGGCCGAGGCTCGAAATCATGCGCTCCGTCTCATGCGGAAGGCTCGCCTGCATCTCGGCGAAAAGCTTCTCGGTGCGGGTCGCCGCAATGCCGATGGCCACGAGGAGGCCAAGCGTGACCTGAAGATTCTTGCGGGCGAAAAGGCGAGACATAAGCACGATTCCTCTGAGCGAGTGGTGATTGTCGCCAGAGGATGCGCCCTCGCCCCTGTATGAAGCCTGAGAGACCCGTTTATCCGCCGTTCACCTTCAAGCCTTTGGAATCGCTTGTTTTTGAACCTTGCCCGACCGCTATTGTGCAATGCCGCAACTGCAGGACGTGGTGGGAAAGCTTCTCTCCCGTCTTGACTTTGGCCTCAGGGCGTATTTTCCTGTGAGAAAATAAAATTGCCCTGTAAGCAACTTAACAAGGGGCGGCGCGGCTTGCGGGGAACACGCAGCGCCCGATGGGAAGGAAACAAAAATGTCGGACCTCAATCAGAGGATTGAGGCCATGTACCGTAGCGATTGCCGCGGTGCATGGACCCTCATAGCGCTCCTATGGATCGCCATCCTCTTCGTCCTGTTCATGACCTGGCCGCATATTCCCGACACAACCATCCGCATCGTGGTGCTGATCGGCGCTGCCGCCATCCTCATCTTCAACACCGCGGCAATCGCGGCGATGGTGAAGCACTATGCCGAGGACAAGGAGTTCATCTACGGCCTCGACATCAAACATCTCGACGCCATGCGCAAGCAAGGCCGGCTGTGAGGGAGGGAAAAATGGCGAAATACACACCACCCGAACAAGACAAAGCTCTGCAATTCGTCGATGTCGGCTTCCTGCTGGTGGCGATCTTCCTCGCCTTGTGGCTGCCACTGCAACTCGGCCTCGCCGGCGCCGCCAAGGCGATCGACAAGATCGAGAACCCCACCTGGGAGCTGCTCGGCCAGAACGCCACCATGGTGTCGATCTGGGAAAAGCTCGGCTACACGCCCGCCACCGCCCACGACATCATCCAGAACCGTTTCCACTACAATATCGACTGGCTCAGCCTCGTCATCATGGCGGCGATCCTCATCGGTTACTTCGTATTTCTCTTCCGTGCCTCCGACAAGGAATACCGTGAAGTGATCGCCGAAAAATTCGGCGACAGCAAATAGGAGCGGCCCATGTGGTTCACACTTTCATATATCGCCTGGGCAATCTCAGCCGCGCTCGCGCTGTGGATGCTCTATGACTGGTTCAAGACCGACACGGCCTACAGCGAGGATCAACTGACCTCCTCGCGCGAAGGCGAAATCGAAGCCGTCAGCGAAAAGCACAAGGTTTGAGGGACGCCATGTCACAAGCAGCTCAAGCCACTGGTCAAGTGCCGGCCGCCGGACAGCGCATCTCGCTTCTGCGCGTGCTCGGCCCCGCCCACGTGTGGGCGCTCGGCGTCGGCATTGTCCTCGTCGGTGAGTTCACCGGCTGGAACTTCTCCGCCGACAAGGGCGGCGCGCTTGCCGCCCTCATCACCTGCTGGTTCGTCGGCATTCTGTACACGTCCGTCGCCATGATCGATTCGGAAGTGACCTCGACGGTCGCGGCCGCCGGCGGCCAATATGCGCAGGCCAAGCACATTGTCGGCCCTCTCATGGCCTTCAATGTGGCCCTCTATCTCGTCTTCGCCTACACGATGCTGGAAGTCTCGGATTCCATCCTGGTCGGTGACCTCATGGTCACGGTGGCCGCGACCGATGGCCTCACACGACATGCCTTCGTCGTGCTCACCATCGTCGTTCTCGCCTGGCTCAACTATCGCGGCGTCTTGATGACGCTCAATGTCAATTTCATCATCACGGCGCTCGCTTATCTTTCGATCATCATCCTGTTCTTCTCGGTGCAGCCCTGGAGCCAGGGCGTGGTGCTCAAGCTCAATGAGCTGGTGACGCCGCAGAATGCACTTCCCTATGGCTGGATCGGCGTCATTGCCGCTTTCCAATTCGCCATCTGGTACTATCTCGGCATCGAGGGCACGACGCAGGCGGCCGAGGAAGTACGCTCGCCGTCCCGTTCACTGCCCTACGGCACGATGGCCGGCATGATCACGCTGCTCATCGCCGCCGCGCTTACCTGGTATGTGTGTGCCAGCCTGCTGCCCTGGGAGTATCTGGGCTTCACCTTCTTCCCGCTCTTCGACGCGGCGCGCGTCACGGGCAGCCCGACGCTCGAATTCATTCTCTTCTGGGGTACGGTGCTGTCGGCGGTCGCCTCGGCCAATGGCTGCATCAACGACGCGGCGCGGGCCTGGTTCTCGCTCGGGCGCGATCGCTATCTGCCGACCTGGTTCGCGGCGGTGCATCCCACCTACCGCACGCCTTATCGGGCGATCCTGTTCCTGCTGCCGATCGCTTTGGCCTTCGCCTTCATTGCCGATCTCAACCAGGCGATCACCTTCTCGATCCTGTCGGGCGTTCTGCAATACACCTTCATGAGCATCAATATCGTGATGTTCCGCAATAAGTGGCCGCTGGGTTCGATCCGGCGCGGATACACCCATCCGTTCCATCCGATCCCGGCGATCTGTTTGTTCCTCCTCTGCGCCATTACCTTTTTCGCGATCTTCCTCGGCTTTGGCTCACAGCTGATCGCGATGGTGATCTTCTACGTCGTCGTGTCGATCTGGTTCCACTTCTACCGATACCGCTTTGTGCGGCGCGGTGACCAGTTCACGATGCCCTGGCCCAAGCCGAAAGGTTATTGAGCGAGGTGATGCAATCACTCTCTATGGCCCGCCGCTCCGGCGGGCCATAATCATTCCATGCTGCAAACCATCGTCACCATACTGGGCATCGCCGCCGCGATCGGTCTCGCCATCCGTTTCGCGCTCAAGCTCATGGCCGCTTTGCGCCGGAAGCGCCAAGCGCCCGACGAGTTCTTCGCCAGGGTGAAGCCACTCATCGAGGATGCGCGCTATGAGGGCGAAGACCTCCCCGGTTATCCGCAGCTCGTCGGCAGATATCAAGGCCACGGGGTCAGGCTCCATCCGGTGGTCGACACGCTCGCCATCCGCAAGCTGCCCTCGATCTGGCTGCTCGCGACGATCGCCGAGCCCTTGCCGCTCACCGCCACCTTCGATCTCATGATGCGGCCGGCCGGCCCCACCACCTTCTCCAATTTCGACCACTTGCCGGTGACGCTCGAGGGACTGCCCGATCTGCCGCTTTATGCCGTGGTGCGCACCGATGACCCCGAGCATGTGCTGCCCTACCATGTCGTCGCCCCGCATCTCGGCATCTTCCGCGAGCCCTGGGCCAAGGAGCTCCTGATCACGCCCAAGGGCTGCCGCATCGTGTGGCAGGTCGCCGAGGCCGACCGTGTCCGTTATGGCGTATTCCGCCAGGCCGAATTCGGTGAGGTCACGCTCGATCCCGATCTCGTGCGCGACCTGCTCGACCATCTCCTCTCTCTCCGGAAATCCATCCTCGAATGGTCCACCCCGTCATGACCGATACGCCGCAAAAACCGCTCAGCCCCTACGCCATACTGGCGCTCGCCATCGCGTTGCCGGGGTCGGGCCACGTCTTCTCGGGCGTTCCTGCCCGCGGCCTGCAATTCCTGTTCTTCATGATCATCATCGGCTGGGCGACCTCGAAGGTGGCGCCCGACCAGGCGACATTCATCGGCCGCTATGCCGGCGGCTTCTTCATCTATGCGCTGTCCATCATCGACGCCTACAAGATCGCGCGGGTCAAATGGGAAACCTGGCGCTACGCCGTCCAGGAGACGGCCAAGGGCGATACCGATCCACGGTGAATGCCGCGATCAGGTCGTCTCGCCGGCGGCCTTTCCAAATTTCACGCCGTGACGGATGCGGCGGCGGAGATGGCGCGCTTCGAAGATGATATCCGCCGACATCCGGCCGAGTGTCGATGTCCAGCGGTCATGTTCGCCTTCCATGGCGAGAATCTTTCCCGCCTTGCCGACGAAACCCTTCTTGAACTGGCGCAGGCCCGGCTCGTGCGACGCGCCGCCCAGATCGTACCAGCCGATCCCCTGCTCGTTGAGCCACTGGACGATATGCCAATGCAGCGCATAGCCGGCCTTGAGCGGCAGCGCCTCGGCCGAGGACGCGCCGAACATGTAATAGGCCGTATCGCCGAACACGCCGACCGTCGCGCCGACCACTAGCTTCTTTTCGTGATGGGCGACGAAGAGCTTCGGCTTCAGATTTTCCGGCAGCCGGGCGATCAGCTTTCCGGTCAGATGCACCGGTGTCGTGCTGGAGAATTCCTTGCGCTCCATCATGGCGGCATACAGCGCCTGGAAGGCTTGCGCTTCCGCCGGATCCTCGCTCAGGCGGATATCGAAAGAATGGGCAACCGCTTGGCGCAGATTGTAGCGCCATTTCTGCGCGAGGCTCTTGCTTTGGGCATTTGCATCGAGCGCCGTGTTGACCAGATAACGCTCCGGATCCTCATAATCGCGCCGCTTGGCGAAGCCCATATCGCGCAACCAGCCGCCTTCCAATGCGTGATAGTCCGGATGCGGCCGCGCCAGGATGCTCAGGCAATGTCCGCGTCTGGCGCAATATTCCTCGACCAGCGCCCGAATCATGGCGCGGTAGATTTCAGGATCTGCCGCCTGATCGCGCCGCCGCCAGAATGGCCCGAAGCGAAGATAAGCGAGCCCTCTGTCGATCAGCGGCAGCTTGACCAGCGCGACGCGCGCGCCGGCGAGCGGTATGCCGTTGCGGGAGAGAAGAAGGTGACTGTCACGGCCCTTCCAATGGAGGCCGGCATAACACGCGGTCTGCTCGTGATGGATGTCGGCGAAGTCACCGGCGATCGTGTCCCACTCATGGTCCGCGATCGTGTCGATCTCGACACGAAAGGCGTCGTCGTTGAGTCGGCTGCCGGGTGTTGCACTGTCGAACAGTTTTTTGTTTTGCGGAGGCATGATCCACCGGAGAGTGTCAAGAAAAGCTGTGATGCTCCAGCAGCTTTAGCCGCGCAAATGTTAACAGCTCACTCAGGCTGAACCGACCTAAAGTAATTTTGATCTAACGGCGACCGCCGAGATTACGCGCGATCACGCGCCAGACGGTCAGCGGCATCTCGACGATGCCGGGCATCGGATCGCTGAGCGAGAAGCTGGCGAAGGTGCGCGTGCGGGTGAGCGACGCGAGCCAGCTTCTGAAATTGAGCCGTCCGGCGAGCGCCAACTGGAATGCGGCGACCTGGTCCCTGAGGCTGAACATCCAGCCCACACCGGTGCGGGCCTGCATCGACGGCGGCTTCTGGCCACTTGCAAGTGCGGCGATCGCCGCGCCGAAATCGATGCCGGCCGCATCGGCGAGGCCGAACCACGACCACGGCCGCGGATTGACGTCGAGTATCTTCAGCACGCCGTTGCGCGGATCGCGCTTGAACTCGATCTCGCACAGGCCGTGATGGTCGATGGATGCGAGGAAGGTCTCGGCCGCCTGGCGCACATCGTCCGAGTCGATGGTTTCGACAAAAGTCGACGTGTAGCTGAAATCGATCGGATATTGGCGGGTGCGCTGCGCCACGAATGAGGTGACCGGCCGGCCCCGCCACCACAGGCTCGCATAGGAGAGCTGGCATTCGCCATCTCCCGGCACGAGCTCCTGGACGACGACACAATCCGCTCCGACGAGGCTTGCCGCTTCATCATAAAGGCGGATGAAGCTCTCGCGGTCGTCGGCGCGCCACACCTTGTCGCGCGTGAAGCGGTTGAGCGCGATGCGCATCGCGGGCTTGAGGGCGACCGGAAACCGTATCGGCATCTCCGCGGCATCCTTGGACGAGCGGACGGGATAGACCTCGGGAACCGCGATGCCGAGTTCCGCGGCGCGCTGGTAGGTCAGTGCCTTGTCGACCGCCCATTGCAGGCTCGACCAGTCGGGCAGCAGCACCGTGAGGTGGCGCGACAGGCGTTCATGCTGTTGGGCGGCGAATTTGACATCGGCATCGGCGGCCGGAATGAGGAGATATCCATCGAGCTTCTCGCGCCGCACGAGTTCCTCGAGCGTCTCGATGGCGCCCGGATTCTCAGCACCGGGCCAGTTGCGCGACTGCGCCACGGCACGCGAGAAGCGCGGCAGGGGCGTGTAATTCGTCACGAACCAGACATCCAGCTTCTGGCGGGCCAGGACCCGGGCGAGTGCTATGGCGCCGTGCGATCCGGCCAGGATGATGGCTCCGCGCGGCCGCTGGGCCGCGTCTTGCTTATTCAATTCAGTCCCCTTTTCAGGCACCGGCCGGTCGGAAATACCCGAAGCGGTCCACTGACCCACGTCAACCGAACTTCGTTCCAATTTCATCACCAGCCGGCTTCCTTAACCATTTCGGCACAACCGTCGCCTTGCAGCGACGTCAGCGACCTCCTGTCCCCCGATATTGCAGCCGGTTTGCAAGTCGGGTGCCAGCGGCCGTCATTTACGCCTGCAGCGACCTTAAGCCTCTAGAGTGGTTAGTGAAACCCTAATCACGGCGCCCCAAGGTTGAGGCCTGGCGCGGCCCCACCATCAAGACGTTCACGGGGGCGTTTGTCCGTCGACGGAAAGATCGGGATTGGCGCGCAGCCGCTCGACCGGGACGGTCGTGCCGTCTCGCATCAGGATGAAGCAGGGCGCGGACTTGGCCGGCTCGTGGCGGTTGCAGCTTGCCAGCGCTTCCTTTTCGGCCTCTTCGAGCGAGCCGCCCTCCCAGGAGCGTCCCCAGGGTCCTTTCAGGCTGATGGCGAAAGCCTTGTGCTCGGGCTTGTCGCCGTAACCCTGCTTGGCGCGCCAGGCGTCGATATCGAGCACCAGATCGGGAATCGGTGTCGGCTTCTCCAGAAGCGCGGGATCGATCCGCAGAAGCTGCGCCATCTGCACGGCCTCAGGCAGGCGCTGGCCGTTGAGGTCAATCAGAATACAGCGCTTGGCCGAATCGGACACGCCTTGGTCGCAGGCCTTGAGCGCTTCGCGCGCCGCCACCGTGGCGCTGATGAAGCCCGTCTGCGCCGAGAACTGTCCTTCGGGGCCCGCGGCAAAGGCCCTTTCGGTCTTGGCGGCCGAATAATCCTCGAGCGCCTTCACCTGCGCCTCGTTCAGCGGAAAGACCGGCGGCTCGAAAGCATTGGCGATGCCGGTGGAAAACGTCGCGAGAGCGGCAATTAAGAGCGCATTACGTAAGGATATCATCTTTCTCATGGGACTTTGTTCAATCAAGAATTCGACCTTAGTAAGACCGGGATGGAGCGATACAGTTTATGGGTGTCCAAACCGTAAGAATCAGGCATACTGGACCTATCGGTAAGGCTAAACTGGTGTCTGTAACCTCCCTGGCGTACCAACCTCATGGGCAGCTTCGCAAGACTGCCCATTTTTGTATCTGAGACGCGCCAGCCCCCTCCTAACCCGACGAACTAAAATGCCGCAGCAGCGTCGCATTTGACTTTTGCGAGATTCCTCCTATTTTCCGGGCACATTTCGTGCATCCGATGTGTGGCGAGCCCGGCC
This sequence comes from Rhizobiales bacterium Y(2018), assembly GCA_005502925.1. Lineage (GTDB taxonomy): Bacteria > Pseudomonadota > Alphaproteobacteria > Rhizobiales > Aestuariivirgaceae > Taklimakanibacter. The sequence goes on from SCPD01000001.1 coordinate 617,576, forward strand.
GGACGCACCCTTCGATACTTTCATCACTCACTCGCCAGATCGGTCTTTTTACTTTCCATGCAATTTTCTGAATTGGGACTAAGCCCTAAGGTTCTCGAAGCCGTCGAGAAAGCGGGCTTTACCACGCCCACCCCCATACAGGCCGGCGCCATTCCGCCCGCCCTCGCCCGCAAGGACGTGATGGGCCTCGCCCAGACGGGCTCCGGCAAAACCGCGGCCTTCGTGCTGCCGATGCTGTCGCTTCTTGAAACAGGTCGCGCCCGTGCGCGCATTCCTCGCACACTCATTCTCGAGCCGACGCGCGAGCTCGCCGCCCAGGTGCAGGAAGCCTTCGAACGCATCGGCCAGGCGCACCGCCTCACCGTGGCCCTCCTCATCGGCGGCGTCTCCTTCGATGACCAGGCCGCCAAGATCGATCGCGGCGCCGACGTCGTGATCGCCACACCGGGCCGCCTCCTCGATCACTTCGAGCGCGGCAAGCTGCTTCTGACCGGCGTCGAGATGCTGGTCATCGACGAAGCCGACCGCATGCTCGACATGGGCTTCATCCCGGACATCGAGCGCATCTGCAAGCTCCTGCCCTTCACGCGCCAGACGCTGTTCTTCTCGGCGACGATGCCGCCGGAAATCCAGCGTATCACCAATCAGTTCCTGCATGCGCCGGTGCGCGTCGAAGTCTCGCCGCCCTCCAGCACCGCCGCGACCATCGAGCAGAAGCTGGTGAAGGCGCCGAGCGACGCCAAGGCGAAGCGCGAGGCGTTGCGCCAGCTGCTCAGATCGCAGACCAGTGTGAAGAACGCCATCGTCTTCGCCAACCGCAAGACAACGGTCGCCCTTCTCGAAGTGTCGCTCAAACGTCATGGCTTCAATGCCGCGGCTCTGCATGGCGACATGGATCAGAGCGCGCGCCTGCGCACGCTCGCCTCCTTCCGTGCCGGCGAAATCACCTTCCTCATCGCCTCCGACGTCGCGGCGCGTGGCCTCGACATTCCGGAAGTGAGCCATGTGTTCAATTTCGACGTGCCCATCCACGCCGAGGACTATGTCCATCGCGTCGGGCGCACCGGCCGGGCGGGACGCGAAGGCCATGCCTTCATGCTCGCGACCAATGCCGAAGCGAAATATGTGAAGGCCATCGAACAGCTGATCCGCAAGACCATCCCCGTGGATGGCAGTGCAGCGCCTATCGAGGACGTCCGTGAAGACGGGGCGGAAGCCCCGCGCGAGGACAAATCGCGCCGGCGCCGCGGTGGTAAATCGCGCAGCGAGCGGCCGCAGGCCGAAGCCGCCCAGCCCCGTGAGGAAAGTCCGCGCGAGGAGAAACCGCGTGAGGCCAAGCCGCCCCGTGACGAGAAGCCGCGCGAGGCCAAGCCGCGCGAGGTCAAGCCTCGCGAGGAGAAGCCGCGTGAAGATCGGCCGCGTGAGGCGAAGCCCCGCCACGAGCCGCAGCAGCCGCGCCGCAAGGAATCTCGCGACCGCCGGCATTCGCCCTCGGGCGATGTGCCGGATTCGGACAGCTTCCATGCCGGCAATATGCCGGCCTTCCTGGTGCGTCCGGTACGCAGCGCTTCTAACTGATACGTTTCGGGCGAAAGCCCGCCAGGAGATCGCCACGGCGGCCCGTCAGCGACTGGGCCGCCATGGCAAGACCGATCGCCCAGACGCATTCGGCGATGAGCGCCGCCCAGCCGATGCCCATGAGGCCCAGATAGGGCGTCAGGCAGGCTGCGGCGCCGAGCAGTACCGCGAGCGCTATGGCGCACACGATCGCGGTGCGCGTCTGATAGCCGCCGAGCGACAGGAGATGATTGTTCATCGTGCCGGCGGAGCGGATCGCCTGGCAGAGCAGGAACAGGACGAGCGTCCATTTGCCGGCGAGATAATCGGGTCCGAAGAGCGACAGCACCCAGTCGCCCAGCGCCAGCGTCACGAGGACCGCCGCCACCATCAAGGCGAAATTCACGAGATTGGTCCGCCGCATCAGCCGATCGGCAGCCTCGCGTGTGCCCCGCGCCATCGTGTCGGTGAGATCGGGAATGGCGATCAGCTGCATGGTCTGGACGACGAAGCCGGCAATGGCGGCAAGCCGCACCGCGATGCCGACGACCGCGACATCATGGGTCGGCAGCAGGAGCCCCGCGACCAGCGTCACGATTTCGGCGAAGGTGAAGGACACGAAAGCGCCGACCAGGAGAGCGGCGGCGCGGAGGCGGTAAAAGGGCGCCAGGCTGCGCCGCTGAACCGAGAACACTTTCGCCACCACGCCGGAGCGGCCGAGCAGCAGCGCCTGGATCGCCGCCGCCACATAGGTCGAGATCACGATCGCCCACAGGATCCAGACCATCTGCGGCTGAGGCGCGAAGGCGATGATGGCGATGATGGCGGCGAGGAGGAAACCGCTCCGCAGCATGAAGTCGGGAATGAAGGAGAGATCGAAGCGGCGCAGCGAATTGGCCGCGGCATTGTTGAGGCGGATAAGCGCCAGGCCGGGTGCGGCGAGCGCGCCATAGAGAATGGCCGGGCGCATATGTTCCAAGGCCGGCATGAAATAGGCGATGACGGACAGGATCGCCATCACCCCGGTCAGGGCCAGCGTCGTGCGCAAGGCGGCCGCGTGAAAGGCTGAGACCAGCGACTTGCGGGCGAGCGATTGATAGCGGGCGAGATAGGTGAAGCCCAGCGCCGGATAACCGCCGGTCATCAACAGGCTGGCAAACGCCATGACGCTCATCGTCAGCAGGAACATGCCGACATCGGCTGGCGAGAAGACGCGTGCCAACGCCAGCTGGCTGAGCAGGCCGAAAGCGGCCGCGGCGGCGCGTGCGCCGACGGCGCTGAACAGGCGCCTGATCAGATGGGCGAGCGACATGGCCCTTCCTACCGTCCAACCCGTGAAGACGGCGTAAAGCTCAGCCCCTGCCCGGTTTCCGCGGCTTGGCCGGCTGCTTGGCGCGCAAGGCCGCGCCGAAGGCCTTCCGCGCCCAGTCGGTCATCTCATCGCGATCATCGAGACAGGCTTCCGGCGCGCGCCAATAGGCCATCACGGTGCGCTTGCCACCTTTGGCGCCATAGGTGAAGGGTGGCAGGCCCAGGGCCTCGAACTCACTTTGCGAGACCGCATCGGCTTTCAGATAGAGCGTCTCATCGGCGATCAGAGCGAACATCAGCCCATCACGGAAAATGCCGGCGCCGCCGAACATGCGACGCACGGACACTGGACCGAAGTCCTGGAGTTGCTCCTTGATGAAGTCGAGAAACCCGGCGCTCGTCGCCATGCCCTTACTGAGCGGGAACTGCCTCGGCCGGCTTCAGCATCACCGATTCGCCGCAGCCGCAGGCCGAAGTCTGGTTCGGGTTGTTGAAGATGAAGCCCGATTTCAGCATGGATTCCTTGTAGTCCATCTGGGTGCCGAGCAGGAACAGCACAGCCTTGGGATCGATGAAGACCTTCACGCCATTGTCCTCGACCACCTCGTCGAGCGGCTTTTTATACTCGGCCCATTCCATCGTGTATTCCATGCCGGCGCAGCCACCGTTCTTGACGCCGAGACGCAGAGCGATGACGGACTTGGAGGCGCGCGCCATGATCGCCTTGACGCGCTCAGCCGCGGCATCGGTGAGCGTCATCACTTTGGGACGGGGACGGGATGTAGCCATGAGTTGAACCTACCACATATTGAGCGCGACGCGCGCTTCATCCGACATGCGGGAATGATCCCACGGCGGATCGAACACCAGGTTAACTTTGACCCCCGAAATGCCCGGAACCGCGCTGACGGCATTTTCGACCCAGCCCGGCATGTCGCCGGCCACCGGGCAGCCGGGTGCCGTCAGGGTCATGTCGATATTGACCTGCCGGTCATCCTCGATATCGACCTTGTAGACGAGCCCTAGCTCGTAAATATCGACAGGGATTTCAGGGTCATAGACCGTCTTGAGGGCGGCGGTGATGTCGTCCGTCAGGCGCGCGATCTCGTCCGGCGGAATGACGGCGGCCGGGACGGCAGGCGCCTCAGGGGCGGCGATATGGTCAGGAGCTTCGGTCACAGAAATATCCTCTGTGCTGAGATAAGCGCTTCCGCCAGTTTATCAACTTCCGCCCTGGTGTTGTACAGGGCGAAGGAGGCCCGGCAAGTGGCGGTGACGCCGAAGCGGGCGAGCAGCGGCTGGGTGCAATGGGTGCCGGCGCGGACCGCTACGCCGGCGCGGTCGATCACCGTCGAGATGTCATGGGCATGCGCCCCTTCCATGTTGAAGGAGACGATCGCGCCCTTGTCGCGGGCGCGCCCGAAGATCTTCAGCGAGTTGATCTCCGACAGCCGCGCCGTCGCATAATCGCGCAGATCCGCTTCATGGGCGGCAATCGCCTCGAGGCCGATGCCCCTCATATAATCGAGCGCCGTGCCGAGCGCGATCGCCTCGACGATGGCCGGCGTGCCCGCCTCGAAACGATGCGGCGGCTCGGCATAGGTGATGCGGTCGAGCGACACTTCGCCGATCATCTCGCCGCCACCCTGATAGGGCGGCATGCGGCGCAGATGCTCCATCTTGCCATAGAGCACGCCTATGCCTGAGGGCCCATAGGTCTTGTGCCCGGTGAAGACATAGAAATCGGCGTCGAGATCCTGGACATCGACGGGGAGATGCACGGCAGCCTGGCTGCCGTCGACCAGTACCGGAATGCCCTTGGCATGGGCGATGCGGATGACCTCCTTGATCGGCACGATGGTGCCGAGCGCGTTCGACATATGGGTGATGGCGACCATCCTGGTGCGCGCCGACAGCAGCTTCTCGAACTCTTCGATGAGGAAGTTGCCGTCATCGTCGACCGGCGCCCATTTGAGAACGGCGCCCTGCCTTTCGCGGTGGAAATGCCAGGGCACGATATTGGAATGATGCTCGAGGATCGACAGCACGATCTCGTCGCCCGCGCCGATCACCATGCCGCCGAAGGACTGCGCCACCAGATTGATCGCCTCGGTGGCGTTGCGGGTGAAGATCAGCTGGTCCTTGGAGGGGGCGTTGAGGAAACGGCGGACACTTTCCCGCGCATCCTCGAAGGCCTGCGTCGAGGTGTTGGAGAGATAATGCAGACCGCGATGGACATTGGCGTAATCTTCCGCCATCGCCTGCATCACGCGGTCGAGCACGACTTTCGGCTTCTGCGCCGAGGCCGCATTGTCGAGATAGACCAGCGGCTTGCCATAGACCTCACGCGACAGGATGGGAAAGTCGCGACGCAAAGCCTCGACATCATAGGCGGCACGGATCTTCTGCTGAGCGGTCACCTTGCTTCTTCCTTATGATTGACCAGCCACTTTCCGGCGAAGCGGGTCAGCACGTCGCGCACGCCGTCATGGCTGATCGTGTCGAAGGCTTCGCCGACGAAAGCGCCGATCAGCATCGACTTGGCGTCCGCCTCGGGAATGCCGCGCGACTGCAGATAGAAGAGATGGTTGTGGTCGATATCGCCGCTGGTGGCGCCATGGCCGCAGGCGACGTCATCGGCATAGATCTCGAGCTCGGGCTTGGCGTCGAATTCGGCTGTCTCCGAGAGCAGCAGCGCATGCGAGGACTGCTTGCCGTCGGTCTTCTGGGCGCCGGGCCGGACGATGGCCTTGCCCTGGAAGATGCCGCGCGCATTCTCGTCCATTACGCATTTGAACAGTTCACGGCTGGTGCATTTCGGCACCTGATGGTCGATGACGAGGCGGGTATCGGCATGCTGCCTGCCGGACAGCAGATAGGAACCGGCGATCTTGGCGTCGGCGTTCTCGCCCTTGAAGGCGAGCGTGCCGTTCTGCCGGTTGACGCGGGCGCCCGAGGTCAAGGTGAAGTCACGCAGGAGCACGTTGGCGCCGAGTGTGATCACCGCATGGGCGAGATGGATGGCCGAGCTCGATTCGATCTCGAGCTTCACCCGGTCGAGCTTGGCGTTTGCCCCCACCGTGATGTCGATGACGCTATTGGCGAGATAGGCGCCCTCGCCCAGATGCGTCTCGAACAATGTCGCCGAGGCGCCGTCGGCCACCTTCACCCGGTGCCGCGTGGCGATGGTGCGGGCCTCGCCGTCGGTCGCGATATGGACGATGGCTACAGGTGCATCGATATTGGAGGCGATCTCGATCTCGACGCCGCCCGTGGCAAAAGCGGTGTTCATATCGAGAACCGGCTCGGCCTCGGCGGTCAGCGGAGTAAGATGCTGTCTCACGCGCACGTCGCCGCCCGTGGGCAGGCTCGAATAGTCTTCCGCGAATTCGCCATTGACGAACACGATGCGGGCGTGCGCCAGCTTCGCCAGGGGATCGCACTTCAACAGGCGCTCGACATCCTTGGCCGCCGCCGCGACCTTGAGGCGGGGCGGATAAGGCCGGTCGATGAGGACCCGCAGATTGGTCCATTTCCAGTCTTCGAGACGCGGATGCGGCAGAAGCATGCCGTCATAGGCGAGCTCCGCCGGAGTCTTGTTCACGGCGATGTTCATGCGGCTTCCTTGGCGAACTCGGCATAGCCCTTGGCTTCGAGCTCAAGCGCCAGCTCCTTGCCGCCGGATTTGACGATGCGGCCTTGCGAGAGGACATGCACATAGTCCGGCACGATGTAATCGAGCAGGCGCTGATAATGGGTGATGACGACCATGGCGCGGTCGGGCGAGCGCAGTGCGTTCACGCCGTCGGCGACGACGCGCAAGGCATCGATGTCGAGGCCGGAATCGGTCTCGTCGAGAATACACAGCGACGGCTCGAGCACCGCCATCTGCAGGATTTCGGCGCGTTTCTTCTCGCCGCCCGAGAAGCCGACATTGACGGCACGCTTCAGCATGTCCTGCGAGATGTCGAGCTTTTGGGCGCGGTCCTTCACCAGCTTCATGAATTCAGGCGTGGTCAGTTCTTTTTCGCCGCGCGCCTTGCGCTGCGAGTTGAGCGCCACTTTCAGGAACTGCATGGTGGCGACGCCCGGAATCTCGATCGGATACTGGAAGGCCAGGAACAGGCCCTTGGCGGCGCGCTGGTCGGGCGCCATTTCGAGCAGGTCCTCGCCCTTGAAGGTGACCGAGCCGTCCGTCACCTCATAACCCTCGCGGCCCGACAGCACATAAGAAAGCGTCGACTTGCCGGAACCGTTCGGTCCCATGATGGCGTGGACTTCGCCCGGCTTCACATTCAGGGTGAGCCCGTTGAGGATGGTGCGGTCTTCATCCGCGAGTTTCACATGAAGGTTGTTGATATCAAGCATCGTTACTTCCAACTCTAAAAAAGAAACTTCAGTGCGGCATAGAGGATGGCCGCGCCAATTCCGGCCAACAGGCCTGCTTTAACCGCCCAATCCGGCTGCGTTTTGCGCAGCTGGCGGAACACCACAAAGCCCGCGATCGCGCCGACGATCGGGAACTGGATCAGGTTGAACAGTGTTTCCAGCGTCATTGCGGTATCCCGGGTCAGACATTCTTCTTGTCTTTCACATATTCATTGTAGGTGATCGAATGATCGGTATGGGCGCGGGCGGTCATGATGAACCAGATCGCCGAGACAGCCATGCCGATCGCCGTAATCGTCACCCAGAGCCAGGTCTCCATGGTCTGAGCGAGGACCGCGCCCATAATGCCGGAGGCCACCATGCCCGCCACGAACACCCAGACGACGCGCCAGCCATCGGAGGTCACGGGATAAGACCCCTGTCCGCCATTGGAGCGCACGAACCAGATATCTCCGCGGCGATTGGACATCAGCCGACACTGCCTTCCAGACTGATGCCGATCAGCTTCTGCGTCTCGGCCATGAATTCCATCGGCAATTGCTGCAGCACGTCGCGCACGAAGCCGTTGACGATGAGCGTCACCGCCTCTTCCTGCGACAGGCCGCGCGACTGGCAGTAGAACATCTGGTCGTCGGAAATCTTGGACGTTGTCGCTTCATGCTCGAAATGCGCCGTCAGCGTCTTCGCCTCGATATAGGGCACTGTATGGGCGCCGCATTTGTCGCCGATCAGAAGCGAGTCGCACTGCGTGAAGTTCCGCGCATTGGTCGCCTTGCGGTGCGCCGAGACGAGGCCGCGATAGGTGTTGTCGCTGCGGCCCGCGGCGATGCCCTTGGACACGATGCGGCTCGACGTATTCTTGCCGAGATGGATCATCTTGGTGCCGGAATCGACCTGCTGGCGGCCGTTCGAGATGGCGATCGAATAGAACTCGCCCCTGGAATTGTCGCCGCGCAGGATGCAGCTCGGATATTTCCAGGTGATGGCGGAGCCGGTCTCGACCTGGGTCCAGGAGATCTTGGCATTCTTGCCGCGGCAGTCACCGCGTTTGGTGACGAAGTTGTAGACGCCGCCCTTGCCTTCCTTGTCGCCCGGATACCAGTTCTGCACCGTCGAATATTTGATCTCGGCGTCATCGAGCGCGATGAGCTCGACCACCGCGGCATGGAGCTGGTTCTCATCACGGGTCGGCGCGGTGCAGCCTTCCAGATAGGAGACGTAGGAGCCCTTGTCGGCGATGATCAGCGTGCGCTCGAACTGGCCGGTCTTCTTTTCGTTGATGCGGAAATAGGTCGAAAGCTCCATCGGGCAGCGCGTATTGGGCGGCACATAGACGAAGGAGCCGTCGGTATAGACCGCCGAATTGAGCGCGGCGTAGAAATTATCGCCTTGCGGCACGACCGAGCCCAGATATTTCTTCACCAGCTCGGGATGCTCGCGCACCGCTTCCGAGATCGAGCAGAAGATCACGCCCACCTTGGCGAGCTCGTCCTTGAAGGTGGTGACCACGGAAATCGAATCGAACACCGCATCGACCGCGACCCTGGGGGTCTGGACGCCTGCCAGCACCTCGCGCTCGCGCAACGGGATGCCGAGCTTCTCATAGGTCCTGAGCAGTTCGGGATCGACCTCATCGAGACTCTTCGGTCCCGACATGCTCTTCGGCGCCGCATAATAATGCAGGTCCTGGAAGTCGATCTTGGGATAATGGACCTTGGCCCAGCTCGGCTCCGTCATCTGTATCCAGCGGCGATAGGCTTCGAGGCGCCAGTCGAGCATCCACTGCGGCTCGTTCTTCTTCTTCGAGATGAAGGCGACGATGTCCTCATTGAGGCCCTTGGGCGCCAGCTCGGTTTCGATTTCGGTGGTGAACCCGTATTTGTACTTATCGACGTCGATATCCTTGACGAGTTCAATGGTGTCGAGATCGGCCATTTTCTACGTTCCTTATGCCGCTTTGCGCCGGGCCGCGAGGCGGCTCCAGGCGACGATGAATTGTTCGATGTCTTCAGCCTTCGTGTTCCAGCCGAGGCTGACGCGAATGGCGTTGCCGGCGAGATCGGGGGCAACCCCCATCGCCGCCAGCACATGTGATTTGGCGACCTTGCCCGAGGAGCAGGCCGAGCCCGAGGAGACGGCGAAGCCGGCGAGATCGAGCGCCATCAGCGCCGTCTCGGCGGAAAGCCCGGGAAGCGCGAAGCAGCTGGTATTGGGCAGCCGCTCGGCGGCGGCGCCGAACACCACGATGCCCTCAAGCCTCTTCTCAAGCTCGTCGCGCAAGTGCCTGATTTCGAGTCGCTTTTCATGGGCGGCGGCAGCGAAGCCGGCGATCGCGGCGATATTCTCGGTGCCGGCACGGCGGCGCAGCTCCTGGCCACCGCCCTGGATCAAAGCCTCGAGCGCCAGGCCATCGCGGATGATCAGCGCGCCGGCGCCCACCGGGCCGCCCAATTTATGCGCCGAGACGCTCAGCGTATCGACGCCGAGCAGGCCGAAATTGACGGCGATCTTGCCGAAAGCCTGGACCGCGTCGCAATGGACGAGCGCGCCATGTTTCTGGGCGAGTGCTGCGACCTCGCGTAGCGGTTGGACGACACCCGTCTCGTTATTGGCGAGCATCACGGCGACGAGCGCCTTGGGGCCGGCCTGGAGAAGCCTCTCGAGCGCCGCCAGGTCGACAACGCCCTGCCCATCGACGGGAAGGATCTCGACCGGTTTGCCGGAAGTCTTGGCGGCCTCGATGACGGAAGGATGCTCGACCGCCGAAATGATCGCGCGCGCGACCGGCGCACCTTTCACAGCGAGATTATTCGCTTCGCTGCCGCCCGAGGTGAAGACGACCATGGGCGCGATGACGCCGAGCGCACGCGCCAGGGCTTCACGTGAAGCATCGAGCGATGCCCGCGCGGCGCGGCCCTCGCCATGGATCGAGGACGCATTGCCATGGAGCTCGAGCGCGGCGTGCATCGCCGTTCGGGCCGCCTGGCGCAGCGGGCTCGTGGCATTATGGTCAAGATAGATGCGCATTGACCTCGGGCTGACCTTTTCGGACATGACGCGCCTTGGCCTGACGGATCGAGGCCGCCAAGGCCAGGTTGCGCTTGTTGACCACGTCGTCGAGCGTGACATTGGCGAGGAAGGTGTTCACCTGACGGCCGATGGACGACCACAGATCGTGAGTGCAGCAGCGCTCGCCCTTGACGCAGCCCTCGACCGCGTCGCCCTCGCAGCGGGTCACCTTCATCGGCTCGTCGACCGCGGCGATGACGTCATAGATGACGATGTCGTCGGCATCGCGCGAGAGGCGATAACCGCCGCCGGGGCCCCGGGCGCTCTGGACGAGCCCGGCCTTGCGGAGCTTCACGAAAAGCTGCTCCAGATATTCCTGGCTGATGTCCTGACGCGCGGCGATCTCGGCCAGCGAGACGGTCCGGCCCAGGCCGTTCTGGCCGATATCGACCATCGCCATGACCGCATATCTGCCTTTGGTGGATAGTTTCATGGGTCGCTCTTTCGTTTGCCGCCGCGCTTGAGAAAACTTGCCATTTTACCCCGGAGCCGTGCTAAGGACCGGCCTCGCCCGGCGTCCGTGGGATTCTATATTTCTTTGAACGGTTCTAAACAAGCATATAGAAAGTCCGACTACCGGAGTCAACTATTCCGCCGGTTTTTGCCCTGAAATCAATGACCGCCAGATGCAGAACAGGATCGACATTCCCTCATGCCTGAAGTGATTTTCAATGGCCCGGCCGGCCGTATCGAAGCGCGTTACCATCACTCCAAGGCCCAAGGGTCTCCCATAGCGATCCTCCTCCACCCGCATCCGAGCTTCGGCGGCACGATGAACAACCCGATCGTGCATTCGCTTTATTATATGTTCGCGCAACGCGGCTTTTCGGTGCTCCGCTTCAATTTCCGGGGTGTCGGACGCAGCCAGGGCCTGTTCGAAAACGGGGCCGGCGAGCTGTCGGACGCCGCCTCTGCCCTCGACTGGCTCCAGGCCCATAACCGCGAGGCCAAGATCTGCTGGATCGCGGGGATATCCTTCGGCGCCTGGATCTCCATGCAACTCCTGATGCGCCGCCCGGAAATCTCGGGCTTCATCTCGGTGGCCCCGCTTGCCAAGCATTACGATTTCTCGTTCCTGGCGCCCTGCCCGGCCTCCGGCCTCTTCGTCAATGGCGACAAGGACACGGTGACGTCGCCCGAAGCCGTCAATACGCTCGTCACCAAGCTCAAGACCCAGAAGGGCATCGTCATCGAGCATAAGGTGATGCCGGGCGCCAATCACTTCTTCCAGGACAAGATCGACGACCTGACCAAGATCTGCGCCGGCTATCTCGACAAGCGGCTGGCCCGCGAAGCGTGAGGCCTTAAGCGGGACAGCCTCCCGCCGGCTCGTTCCGCATCTCGAAAGGTTCTCATCGCGACACCCGCACCGGCCACGATCGTGGGTTGAGCGGCAACCTCATCCCGCTTATCTTGGAAGAGGCCTTTTGGGGGTCTCATGACAAAGCCGACCTTGTGCACATTCTGGGCGGGGCGTGCGAGCCCCTATCAGACACTCTGTATCGCAAGCTGGGTGGCGCACGGCTACGACGTGGTCGTCTACACCGCGGACACGGACATCAAGCTGCCGCCTGGAGCGCGGCAGCGGCCGGCCGAGGATATCCTCAATCTCGGCGGCCACATTCATCGCTATAAGAACGGATTCGGCGCCGGCAGCCCGTCGCTCCATTCCAACCTCTTCCGCTACCGTCTGGTGGAGCGTGGCGACTGGTGGCTCGACACCGATGTCGTGATGCTGCGGGCCGATCTGCCCGAAACGGATTTCTTTCTGGCGCGGCAGGTCAACAAGGACAGTCTCGGTATCGGCATCATGCGCCTGCCGGCGCGCTCGCCGGTGATCCGTGACGCGATCCGGGAAGTCGAGGCGGTCATCGACAAGGCGGAATGGGGCCAGACCGGCCCCGATCTCATCACCCGCCTCGTCGAGAAGCATGGGCTTGCGCACAAGGCCTATGATCGCCGGACGGCCTATGAGATCGACTATACCGAGGCCATCAAGCTATTCGATCCCGACGCCCGGGGCGAGGTCGAGGACCGCGTCGCCTCATCGCTCTTCGTGCATCTGTGGAACGAAATGTGGAATGCGATCGGCTTTCCGCAAGATCTAGGTCCGCCGGAAGGTTCCTATCTCGACGGCCTCGTCGAGCGCTTCGGGAGCCGCGGCATGTTTCCGGCGCGTGTTCCCTTTGCCAACGTCAGGACATGGTGGGAAAACAGAGAGCATCGCCTGCGATTGGCGCGCGAATTGAGGGAAGCCCGGTCTCTGGCTGCGCCGCCGCCCAGCTTCACCTTCGGCTATTCATACCGGACCGGCGCACAGGGCTGATCAACCGGCTCAGTTGGTGAAGCGGCGTCGAACATGTCGACGCCGCCCGTTGTAGCAAAGACTAGTCCTTGTCGCTCAGCAGTCCCTTATAGACGAGGCCGCCAAGCGCGCCGCCGATCAGCGGGGCGACCCAGAAGAACCACAGCTGCTGCAAGGCCAGACCGCCCACGAAGAGCGCCGGTCCCGTCGAGCGCGCCGGGTTGACCGACGTGTTGGTCACCGGGATCGAGATCAGGTGGATGAGCGTCAGCCCGAGACCGATCGCGATCGGCGCAAAACCCGCCGGTACCGATTTGCCGGTGGCGCCGAGGATGATGATCAGGAAGAAGGCGGTCATCACGACTTCCGTGACGAGCGCCGCCACCATCGAGTAGCCGCCGGGCGAATGCGCGCCATAGCCGTTGGTCGCGAATGCCCCGGGAGCCGCAGGATCGATCGCAAACCCCGCTTTGCCGGAAGCGATGAGATAAAGCACGCCTGCCGCGACAATGGCGCCGACCACCTGGGCAATGACATAGGGAATGACCGAGGCCCATGGGAAACGGCCAGCGGTTGCAAGGCCGACCGAAACGGCCGGGTTGAAGTGTCCCCCGGAAATACCGCCCACCGCATATGCCATGGTCAGCACCGTGAGGCCGAACGCAAACGCTACACCAAGCAGGCCAATTCCGACGCTAGGGAAAGCCGCGGCCAACACCGCGCTTCCGCATCCGCCGAGTACCAGCCAGAACGTACCAAAGAATTCCGCCGCAAGCTTCTTCTGCATGTGAGTCCCCTCCGACTCAGTTGAGTGAGTCCGGAACTTTGTAAACTTTCCCAGCGAAAGTTCAAAGTCGAAGCCATGCGGAAATGACAGGGCGCTAATGAATGGGCGACGTGCTCCCAGGCGCAAGGCCGGAGCGACGCGACGAGACGGGGGCATCGTGCCGTTCTCGCAACATATCTGACGACTGACGGACGACTTCGGCAATCTCCTTGAGCTGCTTGCCGAGCGGGCTGGTCTTGCGCCAGATCATGCCGATCGTCCGCGACGGTTGCGGGTTCTTGAAGCGGGCCACCGACACCGAGGCCGAGCGTGTCTCCACCGCAACAGCCATTTCCGGGATCAAGGTAACGCCAATGCCGGCGCCGACCATTTGGACCAGGGTGGAGAGAGAGCTCCCGTCCAGCAATTCGCGCGGTCCGAGCGAATGCATCTTGCAGAACGACAGGGCCTGATCGCGGAAGCAGTGTCCCTCCTCCAGCAGAAGCAGCCGCATTTCGCGCAGCTTCTCGGCATTGGGCACCGGCTTGCCCTCGTCTTCGCCCGGCCGGACCAGCACAAAACTCTCGGTAAAGAGCGCAATCTCGGTCAACGAAGCTTCGGATACCGGCAGCGCGACGATCGCCGTGTCGAGGCGGCCTTCCGCGACTTCGGCAATGAGCTTGCGGGTCAGCGTCTCGCGCACGTGAATGTCGAGGCCTTCATACCGGGCCGTGAGGTTTCCGACGATGGTGGGCAGCAGATAGGGTGCGATCGTCGGGATCACGCCGATGCGCAGCCGTCCGGTGAGCCGGTCCTGCGAGGCGCGCGCCAGATCTCCCAGCTCGTCCACCGAACGCAGAATTTCGCGCACGCGCAGCGCAAACTCCTCGCCGAAGCTGGTCAGCCGCACCTGCCGCGCCCCCCTTTCGAAGAGATCGGCGCCGAGCGATTCTTCCATTTCCCTGATCTGTACCGACATCGCCGGCTGGGAAATCGCGCAGGCATCCGCCGCACGTCCGAAGTGGCTATGGCGGACGAGCGCCTCGAAATAGCGAAGCTGTTTGATCGTCAGATTGTTCATAACTTCAACTTATCGCTGCGATCAAAAAATCCAACTTAAATTTATCAAATAATTCTGCTACGCGAAGCCGGGAACAAGCCCTTTGCGCCGCTTCCCAAAGGGCAGCTCAATCAACTCAGCCAGGACATCACCCTAAGCCAGGATCGGAGCAAATAATGGACACCAAGACTACTGACAGCGCGGGCAAATGCCCGGTCGCCCATACGCCGGTCGCCAAGAAGAATCGCGACTGGTGGCCGAACCAGCTGAATATTCAGGTTCTGCACCAGCATTCGCGCCTCTCCGACCCGATGGGCGAGGCCTTCGACTACGCCAAGGAATTCAAGAGCCTCGACCTCGATGCCGTGATCAAGGACCTCAAAGCCCTGATGACGGATTCGCAGGAGTGGTGGCCGGCCGATTTCGGCCATTACGGGCCGTTTTTCATTCGCATGGCGTGGCACAGCGCCGGCACCTATCGCATCGGCGACGGGCGCGGTGGCGCAGGCAGCGGCCAGCAGCGTTTCGCGCCGCTCAACAGCTGGCCCGACAACGTCAATCTCGACAAAGCGCGCCGCCTGCTGTGGCCCATCAAGCAGAAATACGGCCGCAAGATCTCCTGGGCCGATCTCCTGATCCTCACCGGCAACGTCGCGTTGGAATCGATGGGCTTCAAGACCTTCGGTTTCGCCGGCGGACGCGCCGATGTCTGGGAACCCGAGGAAGACGTCTATTGGGGCCCCGAAGGCACGTGGCTCGCGGACGAGCGTTATAGCGGCGAACGTGATCTCGAGGGTCATCTCGGCGCCGTGCAGATGGGCCTGATCTATGTCAATCCGGAAGGCCCGAACGGCAATCCCGACCCGCTCGCCGCGGCGCGCGACATCCGCGAAACCTTCCGGCGCATGGCGATGAACGATGAAGAGACGGTGGCGCTGATCGCCGGCGGTCACACTTTCGGCAAGACCCATGGCGCCGGCGATACGGCTTCGGTGGGCCCCGACCCCGAAGCCGCCGGCATCGAAGAGCAAGGTCTCGGCTGGAGGAACAAATTCGGCACCGGCAAGGGCGGCGACACGATCGGCAGCGGCCTGGAAGTCACCTGGACCACCACGCCGACCAAGTGGACCAACAACTTCTTCTGGAACCTGTTCGGCTATGAATGGGAACTGACCAAGAGCCCGGCCGGCGCGCAACAGTGGAAGCCGAAACATGGCATGGGCGCCAACACCGTGCCCGACGCCCATGATCCGTCCAAGCGTCATGTGCCGCAGATGCTCACCACCGACCTCGCTCTGCGGGTCGATCCGGCTTACGAGAAGATCTCGCGGCGCTTCCTCGACAATCCGGACCAGTTCGCCGACGCTTTCGCGCGGGCCTGGTACAAGCTCACGCATCGCGACATGGGTCCGGCCGTGCGTTATCTCGGCCCCCTCGTCCCGAAGGAAGTGCTGATCTGGCAGGATCCGATCCCGGCGCGCGATCATGACGTGATCGGCGATGCGGACATCGCGGCGCTCAAGGCCAAGATTCTCGGCTCCGGCCTGACGGTCTCCCAGCTGGTCTCGACGGCGTGGGCGTCGGCTTCGACGTTCCGCGGCGGCGACAAGCGTGGCGGCGCCAATGGCGCGCGTATCCGCCTCGCGCCGCAGAAGGATTGGGAAGTCAACCAGCCGGCCCAGCTGGCCGAGGTCCTGCAGAAGCTCACGGCGATCCAGAAGGACTTCACTGCCGGCGGCAAAAAAGTGTCGCTCGCCGACCTGATCGTTCTCGGCGGCTCGGCTGCGGTCGAAAAGGCCGCCAAGGCCGCCGGTATCGACGTGAAGGTGCCCTTCGCGCCGGGCCGCATGGACGCCTCGCAGGATCAGACCGATGTCGAGTCCTTCCAGCCGCTCGAGCCGGTCGTCGATGGCTTCCGCAACTATCAGCGCGGCAAGCAGCGGCTTTCGGCCGAGGAGTCGCTGGTCGACCGGGCGCAGCTGCTGACGCTGACGGGGCCGGAGCTCACGGTCCTCGTCGGCGGCCTGCGTGTCCTCGGCGCCAATGCCGGGCAGTCCAAGCACGGCGTCTTCACCGACAAGCCTGAAACCCTGAGCAACGACTTCTTCCGCAACCTGCTCGATATGGGCACGGAATGGAAAGCGCAAGGCGACGCCCGGGACGTGTTCGAGGGACGCGACCGCAAGTCGGGCAAGGTCAAGTGGACCGCGACGCGCGCCGATCTGATCTTCGGCTCGCACTCGCAGCTTCGCGCCCTCGCCGAGGTCTATGGCAGCGCCGACGCCAAAGAGAAGTTCGCCAAGGACTTCGTCGCGGCATGGACCAAGGTGATGAATCTCGACCGCTTCGATCTCACGGCGTAAGCGCCATCCTGCCGAAACATCGAGAGCCGCGGGAGCGATCCCGCGGCTCTTTTCATGGGTCTATTTCGCCAATGACCAGGGCTAGTATATTGGTCGCAGGTCCTCACCGCTTTTCCTCATAAGCGATAAAGCCCAATCCATGATATCTCCACCGCCCCATCTCTCGACAACGTGATACTTCTTCCCCTTCACGCCCTCGACGAGCCAATAGGCACCATCGAAGCCCCTCCTCTCCTCCGCAGTCGCTAGGTTCCAGAAATTTGTCTGTTCCAGGCCACTAAGGAGAGCTTCCGCATCCTGCTTCGTAATATTCGTTACCGCATCAAGCACTAGATGGCCGGGCTTTCCAGCGCCCAAACCATTGGTCTTCTTCGTGACCAGATCCGCGGTACCGTCTGACTTGATTGTCAACCGAAAGACCATCGGCGAATGAAAGGTCCGTAGCCACAGGATTCGATAGACTTCTGCGTCTCCAGCATCGACAAGCGAAGGCTCGTTCATTGCGATCAGGTATCTGGAGTATAGAGAGAAAGGAACCGCTCCTCGCTGAGCGTTTTCATCGATGATATCGGCGGGAAAATAGGGTTCCTTTGCCCCCGCCGATCCACAGGCAAGCAAAACGAACACGATGAAACTGAGGCAAATTCCGTTCACTCTTCCGCGCCTCCACCGCGCCTAGCATTTCTAGCATTTCGGTGATGTGGTGGACGGCGCCCGCCAGCGGCATCTGATGTGCCAAGATGGGTCCGTTGCAAGATCCATCTGAGGAGCCATCCACCATGTCGAAGATTATCACCATTGGACTTGATATAGCAAAGAACAGCTTTGCGGCGCATGGATTTGACGAGTTCGGCAAGACGGTTTTGAAGAAGGAGCTGAAGCGTGGTCAGGTCTTGGCGTTCTTCGCCAGGAATCCGGGGTGCCTTGTCGGTATCGAGGCGTGTGCGAGTGCGCATCATTGGGCGCGCGAGATCACCGGGCTGGGCCACGATGTTCGGCTGATCCCGGCTCAGCGCATCAAGGCGTTTTTGCCACGCCAGAAGAACGATGCGGCGGATGCGCATGCCATCGCGCGGGCGGTCCGCGACCCGGAGATGCGGTTCGTTGCGGTAAAGAGCGTCGAGCAACAGGCGGCACTGATGCTGTTCAAGACGCGTGAGCTCCTGATCCGCCAGAGGACGCAGCTCTCGAATGCGCTGCGAGGTCACTTCGGGGAGATCGGGATCGTGGTGCCCAGGGGTGCGCATGAGGTGCATGCGCTTGTCGAGAGGGTCATGAACGAGGAGAAAGCGCAAGAGCTGCCTTGTGCGATGCGGGCAGCGTTACGGCCGGTGGTGAGTATGCTGTTCACGCTCAATGAGGAGATATCGTCTCTCGACAGGGCAATCCGCCAAGTGCATCGCGCCGATGATACGAGCCTGAAGCTTGCGGAGGTGCCGGGCATCGGCCCGCTGATCGCTATGGTGCTGTCGGCCAGCGTCGGCAGGCCGACTTACTTCTCTTCGGGCCGGGAGTTTGCGGCCTATCTGGGGCTCGTTCCCCGGCAACACTCGACCGGTGGAAAGACCAGGTTGGAGGCGATCTCCAAGATGGGCAACAGCGACTTGCGCCGGCTTCTGGTCGTCGGCGCCCGCGCCGTGTTGGCGCGAATGAAGTCGGGCAAGGCCAAATCGGCCTTGGCCGAATGGGCGCGCAAGCTCTTGGAGAAGAAGTCATTCGCGCTGGTGTCGGTGGCATTGGCGACCAAGATGGCGCGCATCGCCTGGGCGATCATGGCCAAGGGACGCCGCTATGATCCCAGCTACATAGGCAAACCCGCGTAAGGAACCAAAGACCACATATCGTAGCCGCAACGCAGATTGGCAGGGTGAAGCACGCGATGATGTGAGAAGGCGCTAGGCGTCAGAGCCGGAAAACCCGCTGCACTGTCAGCACCTCGAGTGCGCTTCGGTGATGAGGACTGGCTCAGCGAACCCCATCAGGGCCAGCAGTCATATCCGGACTGCACAACAGGCCGAAGACATGACTGCATCCTGCGCGTCCCTCACAGAAATCGTTCCGTATCCCCTTGCCAACAGGGCGCCGTCCAGACATGACAGTGCATTTAACTACCATCTCTCAGCTTCGCCTTGGGCCCACGTTTGCCAGGCATGAGATCTCGTCCTGTCCTGCGCTCGATCCGCCGGAGAAAAGCTGGCTCACCCAGAGGCCTCCCGATAGTTTCTGCCGCCCTCAATCTGTATATGGCTTCCACATCCGCTTCGCGCTTCAGCATCTCACCAATATCGGGAAAGCGACCGAGCACTGGTTCGGACGCCGTGAGGCCGTCCGCGGCGCCTTTCAAATAAGCACGCGCACTCGACCAGCGCCAGTCTTGGGCCCGCCCCACCAGCCGCGCCCTTACCGGATTGAGCATTACATAGACGAGCGCCGCTGCGAGATGATCCTCGTCCATCACGGCACAACCGAAGCGGCCCTGCCAGAAATGACCGCTGCGTTTGCGCCTAGCATGGACGATTCCTGCGTAGCGCCGATGGACCGGCGCCAATGCGCGCCGCAAGCCGTCCTCATCGGAGGGCGCCAGTATCAGGTGGACATGATTGGGCATCAGCACCCACGCCCAACAGGCAACATCTGCGGCGTTCAGGCTTTCTGCCAGGAGATCGCGATAGAGCGCATAATCAGCATCGTCGAAGAAGGTTTGCTGGCGGCCGTTGCCGCGTTGCGTCACATGGTGAGGTAAGTAGGGGATGACGACACGAGCAAGGCGGGTCATAGGTATCTGTTTTATTCTGCAAACATATGCAAGTCAATTGAATGCACTGTCACCGAAATTCCAAGAAACTCAATGCAGAACAAATCGCTGCGATCGATAACAAGCAGAAACGCCATAAAACAATAATCGCCCTCACCGGGAGCTCTGAAGATGCCTTTCGGCCATCAACAATATGTCGCCTGCAAACTGTTTCTTTGTCGCGTCAATATGCTTGCACTAACCAGACGCTTAGACAATAGATAAAATACGGGAAGCGCGGAGATACAACAAAGCGATCCCAATCACAGCCGTTGCATTTACGCACGATCCGCCATTGCAAGACCGGAACAATATCGCGACACGCAGTTCCGAAGGAATCGAATCTCCTTTCAAAAGTTGCTTTGCCGCTCCAGGGGCTTAATTCCTATTATTGCGGGCTTAGCAGCATTGACAACAGGTGTAATACATGAAACGCAATAGGAAGCAGGTAATGGGGATAACGATTATGGACAGGTCAGTGAGAAAGGTAATACTGGCAGGTGCTGCTCTAGTGGCGTTTGCGACACCTACCCTTGCCGAATATACGCCACCCCAAAGGTTAATAATCGCTCTTGAGAACTGGCGAGTGCGCGCCAAGGAATGTCGTTCGATCTACAACAGCTTCACTGGCCCAGAGATAGCTGCCCTGACGGATCTTATCATCAACGGCAGTCAGCTTGCCAAGTTTGATGCAACAGAGCTGAGTGATCTAATGAAAGCTATTGAAATCAAGGCTAGCACAGAACCAAAGCCAACAAAGGAACTCTGCGAGAGACTGCGTTCTATTGTCTTTGGCGCTCCCTGACAAGGAGGCGCAGGGAGGACTATCCCAATCGACTTCCAAGCTACCAATCTACGACATCGTGAAGAAGGCAATCAAGAGGGACCGCAGGACTTTTGGGATAACCCAGGCGCTCTATGTAGGTTCGCATCCCTCGCCCCTCGCTTGCCTCTCCGGCTTGAGCTTCACCCGGCTGACGATCATGCCCTTCTTCGTATCGACTACCACCACTTCCTGGATTGTACCGGTCGTCAACTGCACCACGATGGTATTCCCTTCGAGCGTCACCGCCCCGATCATCGCACCGACGGGCACTCCCTCGGCTCCCTTTTATCTTTGCCCCTCCCTGATCCACTCCGCCGTGACATGCTTCAGCTTCTCCGGGTTGCGGATCACGAAGATGCCGCTGACCTTGCCTTCGGTGATTTCGAAGGACATGGTCTGCGGCAGGCCGTCGGCTTCGATCGTGGCGAAGCCCGGCATGCCGTTGATGCGGGCGAAGCGCACCGGGCTCATGCCGTGCCCCGCGAAAGTCTTCTGGCCATAGCCGGCGATAAACTTCGCCACCTGCATGATGCCGGCCAGGATTTTCGTCGCCGCCGGCCGAATGCCGCCGCCATCCGACTGGAATTCCACGTCCTCGGCCAGGAGCTTGCTCAAGCTGGCGAGGTCGCCGCGATAGGCGGCATCGTAAAAGGCGCGGGTGATGGCGCCCTCTTCTTCAGCGTCGACCTTGTAGCGCGGCCGCGCGCTGCGCAGGTTCTTGCGTGCCCGTGACGCCAGTTGCCGGGCGCTCTCCTCGCTGCGCCCGATCGTCTCGGCGACCGCCGGAAAGCCCATCTCGAAAATATCGTGCAGCAGGAAGGCGGCGCGCTCCAGCGGCGACAGGCGCTCGAGCGCCAGCATCATCGCCATCGACAGATCGCCGGCGAGTTCCTCCGCCGGCGAGCTTTCATCGATGAGCCCCTCGATCAAGGGCTCCGGCAGCCACGGCCCGACATAGGTCTCGCGCCGCCGTCGCGCCGATTTGAGGACATCGAGACAGAGCCTGGACGTGATCCGCGCCAGAAAGGCTTTGGGGTCGACGACATCGCCATGATCGGTGCGGTGCCAGCGCAGATAGACGTCCTGCACCACATCCTCGGCTTCCGCGTAGGAGCCGAGCATGCGATAGGCGATGCCGGTCAGATATTTCCGGTGCGCCTCGAAAACCTGTTCGTTCATGGTGGACTCCTCAGCTTCCGGGCTTGCTGCCCGGGACGCTGCGGAAGGACACGGCGAGACGGTTCCACAGATTGACCATGCCGATGGCAACGGTGAGCTTCGCCACCTCCTCCTCGCTGAATTCCCGGCGCACCGCTTCCCACTCCTCATCGGGCACATGCGTATCGGACAGCCGCGTCACCGTCTCCGTCCAGGCCAGAGCGGCTCTCTCTTTCGGCGTGAAGCTCGCTGCCTCGCGCCAGGCAGCGAGGAGATAGAGCCGTTCCTCGCTTTCGCCGTCGGCGCGCGCCTCCTTGGTGTGCAAATCGAGGCAATAGGCGCAGTTGTTGATCTGTGAGGCCCTGGCCTTGACCAGATGCAAAAGCTGCTGGTCGAGGCCCGCCGCGCGGATCTTCATCTCGAGATGGGTGGCCGCCTGCAATAGCTCCGGGCCGATGGTTTTCTGTGCCAGTCGCATGGGGATTTCCTTTCCGGTTATATCCCTCAAGACGAAACAGCACGGACCTTTGTGACACGGCCCAGCATCTTTCTCTAAAGCTCCGTCACCACCCCACCCGTCATCGGCTCCGGCGCCCCGGTGGTGCCCGGAAAGGTGATCGGCAGCTCGCGCAGGCAGCGCACCGCCAGATAGGCCCAGGCCTCGGCCTCCATGGAGTCGCCATTGAAGCCCGCCGCCTCGGCCGGGACGATCGCTTCCGGACCGAGCTTCAAAGCGACGCGGAGCGCCGCCATCAGAGCCGGGTTCTTGCGTCCGCCGCCGCAGATCACCCAAAGCTTGGGATCTTCGGGAAACCAGTTACGCGACAGGGCCACGGCGCCCGCAGTGACGGCCGTCAGCGTCGCCGCGCCATCGGCGGGACTGAGACCAGAAAGATCGAGCGACGCGAAGCTGTCGCGGTCGAGCGATTTGGGCGCCGGTTCCTCGAAGAAGGAATCGCCCAAGAACTGCGCCACCACCGACGGCTGCACGTGGCCCGAAAAAGCGAGCCTGCCGTCGATATCGACCGGCCGCCCAGTGGTCTTGAGCGCCCAATCATCGATGAGCGCATTGCCGGGACCGGTGTCGAAAGCGATGAGCTCTCCATTGGCACCGATCCAGGTGACATTGCTGACGCCGCCGATATTGAGGAAAGCGAGCGGCAGCACTTCGAGGCTTGCCGACAAAGCGCGGTGATAGACCGGCACCAGGGGCGCCCCCTGGCCACCAGCGGCGATGTCGTCGGCGCGCATGTCATAGACCACGCGGCTGTTGAGCCGGCGCGCCAGCAGTGGTCCGTCACCCAATTGCACGGTCAGGCGGCGCTCGGGGCGGTGCAGGACCGTCTGACCATGAAAGCCGATTACGTCGATATCCTTGAGGGTTAGGCCCAGATCCTGGCAAAAGGATTCAACTGCCAGCGCATGCCATTCGGTCAGCGACCATTCGACCTGGCCCAGGCTTTTCGGCCGCTCGCGCCGCTCCTTCAGGCCGAGCGCGTCCTTCAGCGCCTCCTTCAGCATCGCGCGCTGCTCGGGAACGTAAGTATAGGTACGTGACGGGCCCCGCTTCACCGTTTCCTCGCCATCGGTGGTGATCAAGGCGATATCGATGCCGTCGAGGGAGGTCCCCGACATCAGCCCTATGGCCGTGTAGAGTTTTGACACACGCTTATCCCGTGGTAAGAGCCCGTTTCCGTTATATTTAGGCCAGTTATGAGCAAGTTCTCGTCCGAATTCCTTAACACTCTTTCCACCCGTGGATACATCCATCAGGGATCCGATTTCGACGGGCTCGACCAGCTCGCGGCGAAGAAAGAGGTCAATACCTATATCGGCTTCGACTGCACCGCGCGCTCACTTCATGTGGGCTCGCTGGTCCAGATCATGCTGCTCTACTGGGCCCAGCAGACCGGCCAGAAGACCATCGCCCTGATGGGCGGCGGCACCACCCGCGTCGGCGATCCGACCGGGCGCGATGAAGGCCGCAAGCTCCTCACCATCGAGGAGATCGAGGACAACAAGCGCGGCATCCAGAGCGTCTTCGCCAAATTCCTGAAATTCGGCGATGGGCCGAAGGACGCCATCATGGTCGACAATGCCGAATGGCTGACCCGGCTCAACTATATCGACATGCTGCGCGATATCGGCCGGCACTTCTCGATCAACCGCATGCTGACCATGGATTCGGTAAAACTCCGGCTCGAGCGCGAGCACGAAATGTCGTTCATCGAATTCAACTACATGATCCTGCAGGCCTATGACTTCACCGAGCTGGCCCGGCGCTACGGCACCAATCTGCAAATGGGCGGCTCCGATCAGTGGGGCAATATCGTCACCGGCGTCGATCTCGGAAGGCGCATGGGCACGCATCAGCTCTACGCGCTGACGACGCCGCTGATCACGCTCGCGTCCGGCGCCAAGATGGGCAAGACGGCCTCGGGCGCCGTGTGGCTCAATGCCGACATGCGCTCGCCTTACGAATACTGGCAGTTCTGGCGCAATACCGAGGACGCCGACGTGGCGCGTTTCCTCAAGCTCTTCACCGTCCTGCCCCTGGCTGAGATCGAGCGCCTCGCGGCGCTGGGCGGCGCCGAGATCAACGAGGCCAAGAAGACACTGGCGACCGAGGCGACAACCCTGCTCCATGGCAAGGAAGCCGCCCTCGAAGCGGCCGAGACAGCGCGCCGTACCTTCGAGGAAGGCCAGGCCGCCGAAGGCCTGCCCTCGATCGATGTGCCGGGCGCGGAATTCCGCCCCGGACTCGGTATCCTGAAGGCGCTGGTCCTGGCCGGGCTCGCCTCATCCAATGGCGATGCGCGCCGGCAGATCCAGGGCGGCGCCATCAAGGTAAACGATGCCCCGGTCGCCGACGACAAGCTGCAGCTCACCGAGGCCTCCTTCACTTCAGATGGCGTCATCAAGCTGTCGATGGGCCGCAAGAAGCACGTGCTGCTGAAGGCGACTTGACGGGATTGCATTCGCGGACGGAAGGGTAGGAAAAATCGCGGGCGGGAACATCCCCTGTTTTCGCGATTTTCTCGGAAAGGCCTGTTAATCCTCTGTTATTCCCCTGATAATCCGCTGCAAACTCCGCTGATAATCCGCTGTAAAAATTCCCCTGCTCCGGTCAGGTCGGCGGGATGAAAGCCTGAGCGATTTCCCGGAAAACCGGCAAGGCTTCGAGCCGCGCCGCATGGTCCGTGAGGGCGCGGTAGTTTTCCATGCGCGCCAGCCCCGGATGCGCCTCGTTGAGGAAACGTAGCGCCACGGCGACGGCGATGTCGGCATGGCCGATGCGATCGCCGAACCAATAATCCGTCGCGCGCGCCGCCCGGTCGGCCTCGAGCTCGGCGAGAACGCCGAGGATCTGGCCGCGGCAACGTTCGACCCAGACGGGTGAAGCCGCCTTGTGCAGGCGCATCTCGTAGAAGAGGCTGACGCCCTTGTCCGCCATGCCGGTCGCGAGGGCCGCGACCTTCAAAGCGCGATGACGCGCAGGCTCGCGGCGCGGAAACAAAGCGCGATCCTCCGGCACCAGACTGTCGAGATAATCGAGGATGAGATGGCTCTCGATGAGCACGGTGCCGTCGTCGAGCACGAAGGCCGGGGCGCGGGTCAATGGATTGTACGGCCTGATCTTGTCGGCGTCGGCGAAGATCGACCACGGCTGATGCTCGAATGTTATCCCGTAGAGCGTCAGCGCGATGCCGACGCGGCGCACGAAGGGCGAGTCATATTGGCCGATGAGGATCATGACCTTCGCTCAGTTGCTGCGCTCGCGCCGTTTGGGCGCCGGGCCGTTGCTGCCGCCATATTCGAAGAATTTGCGCAGGATGCCGGGGGCGATGGCCGAAACCGGATTCACCTGGAAGCGCGGCTTGGACATGGTGCCGCCCACCGCATAGGTAAGGCCGAAGATGCCCTCGCCTTTGCCGCCGGTGAGGATCTGGCCGAGGATCGGAATCTCGCCGATCGCCGAATTCAGCGCATAGGCCGGAATGATCGTGCCGTCGATGTCGATGGCGCCGTCGGTCTTGCGGATGAGGCCCTGCGCGGTGGCGCCGAGCTCGGGTCCCTTGACGAGCGTATCGCCGATGCGGATGAAACGCGCGTCGCTGGTGAAGGGCAAGGTCAGGCGCGAGAACACGACACCACCCCGGCGTGGCCCCGCCTTTTTCGGCCTGCCCTTCTGATCGAGCTGTGCGAGTGCGGCCTCGTCGCGGACCTCGAAGTCGCGCAAGGTGAGGCGGCCGTTGCGCACCGTTGAATCGGCTCCCCCGCCGAGCCTGGCGACGAAGTCGATCTGGCCGCCGGCGACCTTGGAATAGAGATTGGCGGCGCGCAGCGCCGAGCCCGCGTCGCGCCCGCCAATGCGCAGGTCGCGCCCGCCGTCATCGGACGGCATGATGCGGATGGTGATGGGCTGGCCGCTGATGAACGTGCCGTTGAGTGTCGCGCGCTCGACATAGCCGTCGCGCATGACGACGCTGCCGGCGACGCCATTCACGACTTCGCCACGATGCGCATAGACCTTGTCGATGAGCGCATCGACGATCAGCACGCCTTTGCTTTTCTGCTTGCCCGAGCCCTCATCGCCGGACGGTGCGGGACGGTTGGCGAAGAGCGAGCGGATCAAGGGGCGTGCATCGAAGCTCGTGCCGTTGATGGAGACATTCGTCGCTTCCTTGTCCAGCGAGACGACGACGCCGAAGCGGTTGTCCTCATTGAGCACGACGGTCGGGAACTTGGCTTCCGACATCTGGCCCGCGCCATTGATCGCGACCTGGCCCTTCATCAGGAAACCGTCGCCTTTGATGGTGAGGTTGTCGATGCGCCCGGCCTTGCCGTCGCCCGGCATATAATCGAAGCTCGCGGTGGTGCGCAGCGCCGGTGGACGCCACCAGTCGATGGCGGCGAGCCGTAAGGACGCCTTGGAGAGATCGGCCTCGACCTTGATCTTGCCTACCTTGTCGCGGAAATCCTCAAGCGCCACCTTCACCTTGACCGGCCCGCTCACATAATCATTGACCTTGGCGCCGATGGCGTCGCGCTGCTTGGCATCGAGTGTGGTTTCGATGACGGCGTTCTGCGGTCTTTCCGGGCCGCCATCGCGCCACCAGGTGATCTTGGCGGCGATGTCGTTGAGCTTGGCGGTGCCTTCCGCACGGATGGCGTTCTCGGTGATCTTGAGCTCGATCGTGCCGTCATTGAGATCGATGCCGTCGAACGCGTCCTTGAGATCGGCGTTGCGCAGTTTCGCCGTGGCCGACACTTTCACATCGTCGCGATCGACGATCTGCTTGAGCGGCAGATAGAGGTCCATCGCCACCTGGGCGTCGCCAGTCAGGTTGCGGGCATCGCCGCCACTCTTCGACACGAGATTCAACGGATCGAGATCGAGATATTCGATGAAGGTCGGCACCCCGCCCTGGCCCTCGAGATGAATCTGGGCCGGCGTCATCGGCGCCAGCAGCTGCGTCATCTTGAGCGTGCCCTTGCTCAGATCGACCTTCTTGCCGGATGGCGTGCGCACCACGCCCTTGTCGAGGCGCAGGGAGAAGGTGTCGCCGCCGAGCGTCGCCTCGCCATTGGCTTCGGCGATCGGCGGCAGGCCGCCGAAATAGGTCGTGGTGACACCGTCAAGCCCGAAGCGCGCGGCGATGGCGTCATTCGGGATAAATTTGTTCTTGAGGCCGTCGGCAAGCCCATCGACCGGCAGGTTGATGACGAACTCACCCTCGGTGATGCGCCCGGCCAGGATATTGGTGTTGACCCATTTGCGCGTATTGGGCGCGATGATCGGCGGCCACAGGCGTTTCAGGATCGGCGCCGACACGTCGCGCATTCGCCCGGCGAGCTTGATGCCGACCGAACGCTCGCCGCCGGTGAAGCTGCCGCGCAGGCGCACCCCGGCCTTGCCCGCCATGATCACCGCGTCCTCGACATCGAAACGCGCCTCGCGCACCGAGGCGACACCGACGAAATCCACCCTGTCGATGGCGATCTGGTCCTTGACGATGGAGTTGGGATCGAGGCTCAGATTGCGGGCGTTGATCTCGATCTTGAGCGCATCGAGGCGGCCGTCGGGCTGGCGCAGCGGCGTGAAGCGGCCGGCGATCTGGGCCGGCGTGCCGCCGATCAGCAAAGTGGAATCGCTGATCACGATGCCACCGGTCTTGGGATCGAAATCGAGCCTGATGAGCCCTTCATTCACCGCGATCGGCTCGGCGATGAAGCCCGGCAGTCCCACCTCGCCCGCAGCGGCCGTGAATTCAGCCGAGCCGTTGATGATTTTCGCCTCCTCGCTCACCTCCATCTCGACATGGCCGGAGAGCGGCAGCTTCACCTGGGCGAGCTTGGCGAGAGCGAAGATGTCGTCGGCGATATCAGCCGGTACGAGATCGGTGATGCGCGCCGACACCGCGAAGGACTTGCGCTCGCGGCGATAGCTGGCGGAGATCTCGGCGCGCCACGGCGTGCCGCCGGAGGCGATCCTGGCCTCGGAGAAGAAGGTGAACCCGTAGGGCATACGCTTGAAGGCGAGACTCGCCTTGGGGATGTTCCAGCTCGTGCCGTTGACCTCATCGACCAGCTGGATGACCGCGTCGCTGATCAGGATCGCATCGAGGCTGGCCATGGCGGCGCTCGCCTCTTCCGAGCCGCTCAGGAAGTCGATCACCGTGCCGCCCTGCGTCTCGGGCGCCACCTGCTGCAGATTGGTTTCCTGGTTCGACTTGCCGGAAGCGTCCTTGGAACTCTCGCTGGCGCGATGCTCGTCAAAGCCGAGCTTGAAGCCGCCGCCGAGGGTGCGGCGGGCGACGATGCGCGGGCCGATCAGCTCGATCTGCTTGGGCACCACCGTGCCGCTCATGAGGTCGCTGCCGTCGACGCCGATGGCCGCCTTGGGCGCCCGCGCGATGACGGCTCCTTGTGGATCCACCAGCTCGACATTGCGCAGGCGGAAATGCGGCATGCCGGTATTGGCGTCGCGCTCGATCATCACGCCTTCGAGAGAGACCTTGAGCCCGCCGCCGAGACTGTCGTTGATCTCGGCCTGGATGCGGTCGCGCACGAAATCCAGCGACACCGGACCGTTCATCAGGCGAATGAAAAACACAGCGCCCGCGACGACGACGATCGCCACGAGACCTAAGAGCACCAGCGCCGTCGTTTTCAAAAATCGCCGCAAAGCCTGAGCAGCCCCGTCCGAAGATGTCGTCTATTCACCGCCACGCGCCGGCGGACCGGGCCGCCGTACCACCGTCCGTCCCAGCAAACCTTCCGACTCAAGGGCCCGCAAAGTACCGGAAACACTTGTAAATAACAGCGAGATAAGCCCATCAATGACGGCCAAACAATGGCAGCCGCCATACTGGCAGCCACCCTTTGCCTATTGTCGCCCCACAAGCGTGCAGTTTCGAGGATTCTCTCGATAAATCAAGGTTCCCTTTCTAGCGCGTGATCAGCAAAACTGGACGCCGGTTTTCCGTCCGATCACGCGCTAAACTTAAGATTCCGATCACGTTCATCACTTCAGGTCGAACCGACCTGAAGTGATCGTGATCTGAGGGGATCGGTCAGGCGGGCGTCAGTCCGAGACTGTGGCGGATGCGGTCCTGAAAATAGGCGACCCCCGCCTCATGACGCGGCGACAAGGGCCCCGGCGTATACGCGCCCGAGGCGTAGTTTTTGTGGGTCTCGAGGCAGATCTCGAAATCCTCGCGCACGATGTCGAGATTGCGGGCGACCAGGTCGTCACGCTCCTTGGCCTTGGCCTCGGACGTGTCGGCAAAATAGAAATTGTAGATGAGTTCGGTCTGGTTCGGCCCCAAGGGATTGATCCGCGAGGTGTTCATGCCGCCGTCAAACAAGGACAAGGTCCAATTCGGCCACATCCACAGCCATTTGCCGCGATAGAACAGGCCGTCGCGCGGCGGCGCCGTCATGCGGATCAAGCCGTCATGGGCAGTGGTCTTGAACTGCTCGAAATCGATGGCCGCGAAGAACTGCGGGTGGATGCCCGGTATGTGATACCCCTCGACGAAATTGTCGGTGTAGATCTTCCAGTTGGCGTCGAAGACCATGCGCTCGGTGCGCATCGGTGTGTAGCTTTCGACCGGCTCGCCGGCGATCTCGTTCATCAGATCGCCGAGCTGCTGCTCGAGCGTCAGCGACGGCGCGATGGCGATGAACAGAAGCCCGCGCCATTCGGCGACCGGAATTTCGGCGAGTCGCCAGTCCTCCAGCTTGAAGTCCGGGTCCTCGCCGAACCAGGGCACGTTCATCAGCCGACCGTCATCGGCCCAGACCCATTGGTGATAGGGACAGCGGATGGTCGGGCAGCGGCCGTTGCCCTCTTCGAGAAGGCGGGCGCCCCGGTGGCGGCAAAGATTGCGGAAGCCGCGCAGCTTGCCGTCCCTGCCCCTGATCGCGAAGACCTTATGGCCGGCAATCTCGACGGCGCAATATTCGCCGCGCTGGGCAACCTGCGAGACCGGTCCGAGCAGCTGCCAGGTCCTGGCGAAGAGCTCGGAGCGCTCACGGTCATAGATGGCCGGATCGATATAATAACGCGGATCGAGATTGAGCATGACACCTGCCGAAATGAGACAGGTGAGGCTATCGCATCCCGGCGCCCGATCTCAAGCCCGGATCAGTCGATATCGTCCACCTGCGACGGGCCGCCGCCATGCACGCGCTGGGCGAGTGAAGCGGCCATGAACTCGTCGAGGTCGCCGCCGAGCACCGCCGTCGGGTTGGTGCTGGTCTTGCCGGTGCGCAGGTCCTTCACCAGCTGGTAGGGCTGCAGCACGTAGGAGCGGATCTGGTGGCCCCAGCCGATATCGGTCTTCTTGGCGTTCGCGGCATCGATCTTCTCCTGCTGCTTCTGCAGCTCGAGCTCGTAGAGCCGGGCTTTCAGCATCTTCCAGGCGGTGGCGCGGTTCTTGTGCTGCGAGCGCTCGCCCTGGCAGGCGACGATGATTCCACTCGGGATATGGGTGATGCGCACCGCCGAATCGGTGGTGTTGACATGCTGGCCGCCGGCACCCGACGCACGGTAGGTGTCGATGCGGCAGTCGCTTTCATTGACCTGGATGTCGATCGTGTCGTCGAGGACCGGATAGACCCAGATCGAGGCGAAGGACGTGTGGCGCCGCGCATTGGAATCATAGGGCGATATGCGCACCAGCCGGTGCACGCCCGATTCCGTCTTGAGCCAGCCATAGGCGTTGTGGCCTTTGACCTGGATGGTCGCCGATTTGATGCCCGCCTCTTCGCCCGAATGCTCGTCGAGGACCTCGACCTTATAGTCGTGCTGCTCGCCCCAGCGCACATACATGCGCAAAAGCATGCTGGCCCAGTCCTGACTCTCGGTGCCGCCGGCGCCAGCATTCACCTGCAGGAAGGCCTCATTATGGTCAGCCTCGCCCGACAGCAGGGTCTCGATCTCGTATTTGGCGACCTCGTCCTTGAGGCCGGTCAACGCCTTCTCGGCCTCCTTGACGATCGCCTGGTCGCCCTCGGCCTCGCCGAGCTCGATCAGGCCGGTATTGTCCTCGATCGTCTGCTCGAGACGACGCACCAGATTGATGCGGCTTTCGAGATCCTGGCGCTTGCGCATGACATCCTGCGCCACCTGGGGATCGTTCCAGAGCGACGGGTCCTCGGACCTGGCGTTCAGTTCGGCGAGCTTCTTCTGGGCGTTATCCCAGTCAAAGATGCCTCCTCAGCAGTCCTATGGACTGCTTCATCTCGTCGACGAGATTGATGATTTCGGCGCGCATGATTTTGCTTCGAAAAGTTGATTAGTTGAGCGGGCTCAATAGAGGCCGCCGGTGCCGGTCGTCAACCCACCTTCGATCACTGCGTCGCTCTCGGGCGGCTGGGCGCTGGTGCCGTCGAGCGGAACGCCCGAGGTCGCCACCTGGTCGCCGATCACGGTCGTCCTGGACGGCGGCTCCTCACCCGGCTTGAAAGCCTCGAGGATGACGCCCGGATCGCCGAAGAGGTCGCGCTGGCCGCTCTTCACGTTGATCGGAATGAGCTCGATGCCCTTGGGCACGCGGAACGGCGTCGCCGCCTTATCGCGCAAGGCCATGCGCATGAAGTCGGCCACCACGGGGGCGGCGAGCTCGCCGCCGGTGCGCCCCTTACCCATCGGCTTCGGATTGTCATAGCCGATATAGACGCCCACGGTCAGATCGGGCGTGAAGCCCATGAACCAGGCATCGCGCTCGTCATTTGACGTGCCGGTCTTGCCGGCGACGGGCTTGCCGACCAGCCTGAGCTTCTTGCCGGTGCCGCGCTCGACCACGCCTTCCATCATCGAGGTGATCTGATATGCGGTATAGGGGTTCATCACTTCCGGACGGACATCGAACAATTCGGGCTCGGCCTGTTCCTGCCAGGTCTGGTTGCCGCACTGGGCGCATTCACGCTTGTCGTGCCGATAAATGGTCTTGCCGTAGCGGTCCTGCACCCGGTCGATGAGCGTCGGCTCGATCTTCTTACCGCCATTGGCGATGATGCTGTAGGCGGTCGTCATCTTGAGCAAAGTCGTTTCGCCCGCCCCCAGCGCGTAGGAGAGCTGGTTCGGCACCTTGTCATAGATCCCGACGCGTTGCGCCAGTTCGCCGATGCGGCTCATGCCGAGATCATTGGCGAGGCGCACCGTCATCACGTTGCGCGACTGCTCCACGCCGCGCCGCAGAGTCGAGGGCCCGTAAAACTTGTCCTGATAGTTCTTCGGCTTCCAGATCTCGCCGTTCGACATCTTGAACTCGATCGGCGCGTCGAGAATCACCGAGGACGGTGTGTAGCCATTATCGAGGGCCGCGGCATAGACGAAGGGCTTGAAGGCCGAGCCCGGCTGGCGCAGCGCCTGGACGGCGCGGTTGAACTGGCTCTTGCCATAGGAGAAGCCGCCGACCAGCGCCAGCACACGGCCGGTATGCGGGTCCATGGCGACGAGCGCGCCTTCGACATCTGGCAACTGGACGAGATGGAATTGGCCGGGATTCTTGTCAGGCGCGACATAGACGATATCGCCGGCCGCCAGGACGTCGCTGGCCTTCTTGACCTCGGCCCCGAGCTTCGAGCCGTCGACATATTTGCGCGCCCAGCTCATCAAAGCGAGCGGCACGCTCGCGGTGTCGCGGGCCTTGTCGATCTTGCCTGAAATCAACGTCTTGGGCTGAAGGCCGATCTTGGCGCCGGCATCGTCGACTTCGAGAACGATGGCGAGCCGCCACGGATCGAGGTCGGACGGCACCTTCATCTTGCCGATGGTTTCGCCCCAGTCGCCGTCGAGCGCCACGTTCTTGACCGGGCCGCGGAAGCCGCGCTTGCGGTCGAAGGTGATCAGGCCGCGCGCCACTGCCTGGCGCGCAAAGATCTGCAGCTTCGGGTCAAGCGTGGTGCGCACCGACAGGCCGCCCTTCATGAGCTTGTCCTCGCCATAGATCTGGACGAGCTCGCGGCGCGCCTCCTCGGCGAAGGATTCGGCGGCGAAGAGCTGGGCGCCGAAGGGACGCGGATTGACTTCGAGCGGCTTGCCCTGCGCCGCGTCGCGCTCGGCGGCGGTGATGTAGCCGTTATTGTACATTTCCCCGAGCACCCAGTTGCGCCGCTCGACGGCGCGCTTGGTCTGGCGGAAGGGATGATAATTGTTGGGGCCCTTCGGCAGAGCGGCGAGATAGGCGATCTCTTCGAGCGACAGCTCGTTCAGCGATTTGCCGAAATAATTCAGCGAGGCGGCGGCGACGCCATAGGAGTTGAGACCGAGGAAGATCTCGTTGAGATAAAGCTCGAGGATCTGGTCCTTGTTGAAGGCCTGCTCGATGCGGTGCGCGAGGATGGCTTCCTTGATCTTGCGCTCGACCGAGCGCTCATTGGTGAGAAGGAAGTTCTTCGTCACCTGCTGGGTGATGGTGGAGGCGCCGACGATCTGGCCCTTGCCGGTGGCCTTCACCTGGATGTAGCGCAGGCCCGCCGCGGCGAGGCCCGGCCAATCGAGGCCCTGGTGCTCGTAGAAGGTTTTGTCCTCGGCCGAGAGGAAGGCCTGGATCAGCTTCTTCGGAATGTCATTGATGGGCACGAAGAGACGGCGCTGCTCGGCATATTCGGCGACCAGCGTGCCGTCGGCCGCATGCACGCGCGTCATCACCGGCGGCTCATACAAAGCGAGCTGCTTGTAATCCGGCAGGCCCTTCGACATGTCCCAGATCACATAACCGACGCCGCCCGCGACGCCGAGAAATGCGATGAACCCAACCGTGAAGAGCCAACCCAAAAATCTAAGCATCATGCCCCTGAGGCAAATTCAACATCCGAAATACGCTTGATGAATCAGCGCTTAGCACGCTTCCCGCCATCTGCCCAATTACCAATTGGCACCTGGGTTTAGGAGCGAAATGTGGCGGGCTGGCGGCGTTTACCTTGAGCGGACCGGCCTACTGGCGGGCGGCGATCTCGGTGGCGAAATAGGTGTCGATCGCCTTCGCCATCGCCTCCGTCACCTGCGCCTGCCATTTGGGCGACACCAGCAGCGCCTCGTCCGCCTTGTTCGACAGATAGCCGAGCTCGAGCAGGACCGAGGGCACGTCGGGCGCCTTCAGCACCACGAAGCCGGCCGAGCGGGTCGGCTTGCCGGTCATATGGGTGACGAGTTGCAGCTGCGTCGCCGCCTTCTTGGCAAAAAAGATCGAATGATTCTTGGTTTCGCGCTGGGCGAGTTCGATCAGGATGTCGGTGACTTCCTCATTCTCGGTTCCAAGATCCATGCCGCCGATGATGTCGGCGCGATTCTCCTTCTGCGCCAGCGCTTCGGCCTCGGCGTCGGAAGCCTTTTCCGAAACGGTATAGAGGGTGGCACCACGCACCGAGGCGCCACGCACGGTATCGGCATGGACCGCGATGAACAGATCGGCCTGATTCTGGCGGGCGATCTTCACCCGCTGCTTCAGCGACAGGAAAGTGTCGTCGTCGCGCGTCAGGACCACTTCGTAATTCTTGTTGCCTCTAAGCTTGTCGCGCAGCGCCCGGCTGAAGGCGAGAACGACGTCTTTTTCCTTGGTGCGGCGAATGCCGATGGCGCCCGGATCGATGCCGCCATGGCCCGGATCGATGACGATCACGCGCTTGCCGTCGGCGCGTTTTGCGGGTGCCGGCCGTTCCGCCGCCGTGGCAGGCGCCTCGGTACCGGGCTTGGGCACCGGCAAAGGCATGGCGGTCGCGGTTTGTACCGGGTCATCGGCCCCCGGCGCCGCAGCAGCTTCAGGGCGCGCCGCGGTGTCGGCCTCATGCGCCATGCGGAAGGTCTTTTCGTCGGTCTTGACGAGATCGACGACGAGCCTGGCCGGCTGGCCGTCTTCCGGCTTCACCAGGAAGGACTTGGCAATGAGCACCGGCCCCGTCGTGTCGATGACGATTCGCGAGCGATCCTTGCCCAATGGCCCGAAGCGATAGCCGCTGACGAGGCCGAGCCCCGCACCACTGCTTCCGGGGCCGAGATCGAACGCTACCCCCGGCAGATCTATCATGACGCGGTAGGGATTGGGCAGGACATAGACGCTGTAGCTCACCGGCCGCGTCAGATCGGCGACGAAACGGGTCTTGCCGTCATCGCCGGCGACACGCGCGGCAATCGCCGTCACCTCCTGAGCCTCGCCAGGCGCCGGCGCAAGCGTCCCGCCGGCGACCAGAAGGATCGCCGCAAGAAGAACGCCTAAACCCCATTTCCTGCGCGGAAAACCCGACATGGCTCCTGCTGCCCAAATCATTGCCGGGAGCCTATAGGGGTGGTGGTTAACCCAAAGTTTCCAAAGGCAAGCAAAAATTGCCCCGAGGTTACACACCTATGCTTGCCAAACCGCCGCCGTCTGCCTAAACAGGCACTAACCCTCCGCGCCGGCAGAGCGGGACCTTCCAGGTCCAAAGCGAAGCCGCCGGAGCGTCGAATTCCGCTACGGACGGGCTCCGGGATCTTAAACGATAGCCCCTTCGGATGCGTTCCAGTACGGGCCCGCAATACGGCGGACCCACTGCCCTTTTGGGGTGGCACCCAGATGACGGGGCAGATGCGTTGAACCGTTCCGGCACGGCCGGGACATGTGGATAAACAACAGGCATGAATCATCCTGCGCTGACATTTTTTCCGGAAGGGCCGTCTTTGGCAGCCGCTCCGGGCAGCGCGCGGTTGCGCTTAGCGCCGATCATGCCTCTTAAGCGCGCGCCGGCGCCAAGGCCTTCATACCGTCTCCTACCCGGAACCGAGACCGAAGCCGCCCTGCCCCCGGCCTGTGCAAAGGATAATGACATATGGGCAGCAAAATGCTCATCGACGCCACCCATGCGGAAGAAACCCGCGTGGTGGTGGTTCGTGGCAATCGCATCGAAGAGTTCGATTTCGAAAGCGCCGCACGCAAGCAACTGAAAGGCAACATCTATCTGGCCAAGGTGACGCGCGTCGAGCCGTCGCTGCAGGCCGCTTTCGTGGATTACGGTGGCAATCGCCACGGTTTCCTTGCCTTCTCGGAAATCCATCCCGACTATTATCAGATCCCGGTCGCCGACCGGCAGGCCCTGCTGCGCGAGGAAGAGGAAGACGCCCGTCATCACGACGACGACTTCCATCCGCGCCACGCGGATTCGCACGACGATCATGCCGAAACCTCGCCCAGCGAAGGTGCAGGCTCCGACGCGTCGGCCGAAAGCCATGACGACGACCATTCGGACGAGGCTATGGCCGCCGATGCGGCGGCCCCTGAAACCCTCGAGGCCGAACCGATCGCCGCTCCGCAGGTCGAGCACGGGCTTCCCGCCGAAATCGGCGATGGCATCGAAAGCGTCGAAGAAGACGCCGAGGCGCAGAAAGTGGACTCCGTCGGCGCCGAGGACGCGCTCGAGGAAGTGCCGCAGCGCCGCCGCCGCTCGCAGCGGCGCGTCTACAAGATCCAGGAAGTCATCAAGCGCCGTCAGGTGATCCTGGTCCAGGTCGTGAAGGAAGAACGCGGTAACAAGGGCGCCGCGCTCACCACCTATCTCTCGCTCGCCGGCCGCTATTGCGTGCTGATGCCCAACACCGCGCGCGGTGGCGGCATCTCACGCAAGATCACCGATTCGACCGACCGCCGCCGGCTCAAGGAAGTCACCCGTGATATCGAGGTGCCGGCCGGCATGGGGCTCATCGTGCGTACCGCCGGCGCCCAGCGCACCAAGACCGAGATCAAGCGCGATTTCGATTATCTGATGCGCCTGTGGGAGAATGTCCGCGACCTGACGCTCTCCTCCACCGCGCCTGCCCTCGTCTATGAGGAAGGCAGCCTGATCAAGCGCTCGATCCGCGATCTCTACAGCAAAGATGTCGACGACGTTCAGGTCGAAGGCGACGAGGCCTATCGCGAGGCCAAAGACTTCATGAAGATGCTCATGCCGAGTCATGCGCGCAACGTGAAGCTCTACAAGGACAACCGGCCGCTCTTCTCGCGCTTCCAGGTCGAGACACAACTCGACAGCCTGTTCTCGCAGAACGTGACGCTGCCGTCCGGCGGCTACATGGTCGTCAACCAGACCGAGGCGCTGGTGTCGATCGACATCAACTCGGGCAAGGCGACGCGCGAGCACAATATCGAGGACACCGCGCTCAAGACCAATCTCGAGGCGTCCGATGAAATCGCCCGGCAGCTGCGCCTGCGCGACCTCGCCGGCCTGGTGGTCATCGACTTCATCGACATGGAGGAGAAGCGCAACAACCGTTCCGTCGAGCGCCGCCTTAAAGAGGCGCTGAAGAACGACCGCGCCCGCATCCAGGTCGGCCGCATCAGCCATTTCGGCCTGCTCGAAATGTCGCGCCAGCGCCTGCGGCCGAGCCTGCTCGAAGGCTCGACCCGTGTCTGCCCGCATTGCGAGGGCCGCGGCATCGTGCGTTCGGTGTCGTCCTGCGCGCTGTCCGTCATGCGCGCCATCGAAGAGCATCTTATCGGCCGCAAGTCCGAGAACCTCACTGTCAAATGCCACCGCGACGTGGCGGCCTATGTGCTGAACGAGAAGCGCAATCACCTTCTCGACCTCGAAGCCACCTACAGCATCTCGATCTTCATTGTGCCGAGCGACGACGTGAAGGGCTCGCAGGTCCTGATCGAGCGTGCCGGTGAGCGTGCCGTGCCGCAGCGCAAGACCGCCGCGGCGCCGGTCAAGATCGACACGGCCTTCCAGGATCGGGAAGAAGAGCCCGAAGCCGAAGACGTGCCCGAGGCCGAGGAAGAAGAAAGAGAGAGCGAGGCCCAATCCGAGCGCGCCGAGCATGGCGAGCAAGGTAATGGCGAGCAAGGTAACGGCGACAGCTCGCGCCGGCGCCGCAGGCGGCGTGGCCGCCGTGGTGGACGGCGTGGCCAGGAGCGCGAGCAGGGCCTCAATGGTAATGGTGGCGAGCGCGACGACGTTCCGGGACTGGGCGACCAGCCGGGCCTCGAATCGCAGGCGGCCTTCGACGCCGATGACGAGGACTCCGACGCCGAAGCCCCCGAAACCATCGACAACGAAGCGCGTGAACCGCGCGAGGAACGCACCGAAGGTGGTGACCGCGAGGGTCGCGGCGACCGGCGTGGACGGCGCGACAGATGGGGCCGCGGACGGCGCAACCGTAATCGCGTTGACCGCAATGGCCATGGCGAAGCTCCCGCTGATCATGCGCAAGGCGGCCAGGAAGCCGCCGCCGAGCCGCGCGAGGAGCGCCATCGTGAAGAGCGTCATCGCGACGAGCGCCACGAGACCCGCTTCGAGGCGCCCGCGCCGAAGCCGATCGAGAAGCCAAAGGCCGAACCGGCACCGCCTCCCGCCCCCGTCGAGGCCTATCAGCCGCCGAAATGGCAGCCGCCGGCGCCGACCGTCGCCGCCGAACGCCCGGCTCAGGCCAAGGCCGGCTGGTGGAGCAAGCGGGGATAGGCGCCAGAGCATAATGCGCCAAGACGGAATCGTCTTGGCGATAACATTATGCTCCAGGTTCAAGCCGACGATCACGTTTATGACTTTTGACGGTTCCGTCAAAAATCATCGTGATCTAGGAACAGTGGGGCGAGCCTCAAACTCGCCTCATTTGCTTCCGAGAAGACTAGATCACGATCAGTTCAGGTCGGGTCGACCTGAACTGATAAACGTGATCGGAATCTTTAGTTTAGCGCGTGATCGGACGGAAAACCGGTATCCACTTTTCCTGATCACGCGCTTGTGTTAGCGCCAACCGGAGGAGCGATGGCTGCGCGCCGCATCATTGCTGTCCTGTGTGCGATGAGCGTCGCGGTCGCGGCTCTGGTGCCGCCCGCTTACGCGCAGAGCAAGCGCAAGGGCCCTTCCCTTATCCGCGACGCCGAGATCGAGAGCCTGATGCGGCTCTACACCAAGCCGATCTTCCAGGCGGCGGGCCTCAATCCCGGATCGGTGCATGTCTATCTCATCAACGATCCGCGCATTAACGCCTTCGTGGCCGGTGGCCAGCGCATTTTCATCCATACCGGCCTTCTCACCCAGGCCAAGACTCCCAATGAAGTGATCGGGGTTCTCGCCCATGAGACCGGCCACATCGCCGGCGGCCATCTCGCCCGCATGCAGATCGAGATCGACCGCAAGAGCACCGCCACCATCATCGGCATGCTGCTCGGCGCGGCGGCGGTCGCTGGAGGCGCGGTGGCGGGTGACGGCCAGGTGGCACGCGCCGGCGGCGGCATCATGATGGGCTCGCAGGGCCTCGCCCAGCGCATGGTCCTGAGCTATGCCCGCGCCATGGAAGCCTCCGCCGACCAGGCGGCGATGAAATATCTGACCGCGACGGGACAGTCGGGCAAAGGCATGCTGACCCTGTTCCAGAAACTCGCCAACCAGTCGATGGCGTCGCTACAGAATGTCGACCCCTATGTGCTGTCGCATCCGATGCCGCTCGACCGCATCCGCAATCTCGAGATCGCGGCCAAGGGCAGCAAATATTTTGGCACGCTAGACAAGCCGGAGATCATGCTCCGCCACAAGCTGATGCAGGCGAAGCTGGTCGGCTTCCTCAACCCGACCCAGGTCGTCTTCCAGCGCTATCCGACTTCCGACACGAGCCTGCCGGCCCGCTATGCGCGCGCCATCGCGATGTTCCGCTCGGGCGACACGCGCAATGCCGTTAAAGTGATCGACACGCTGATCCGCGACCTGCCGAGCGATCCCTATTTCCATGAGCTCAAGGGCCAGGCGCTGCTCGAAGGCGGCCAGCCGGCCCAGGCCATCGCCCCCTTGCGCCAGACGGTGAAGATGCTGCCCAATAACGGGCTCATCCGCATCATGCTGGCGCAGGCGCTGCTCGGCACCGAAAACAAGGCCAATGCCCAGGCTGCCCTGAGCGAGCTCAGGCTGGCACGCAAGACCGAGGACGACACGCCGAGCCTCTACCAGTTCATGGCCATGGCCTATGGCATCATGGGCGACATACCGCGCGCCGATCTCGCCACCGCCGAATTTGCCTATTACCGGGGCGATAAAGAGCTCGCCACAGAGAAGGCCAAGATCGCCATGGCGTCGCTCAAGCGCGGCTCGCCCGACTGGCTGCGCGCTAACGACATTTTGAACTTCGTGAACCGGAGCGACTAGTAGACCCGCTCTCCGATTGGGCGCATTGTCCCGCGCCTGCCTTTCCCGTTTAAGGATTCTCCATGCTTAAGCCCTTCCGCGCCCTCCTGATCGCCTTGATCGCCCTTTTCGTTCTTCCCGCCCAGGCGGCGGAGTTCAACGACGCGCAGAAGAAGGAGCTCGGCGACATCATCCGGCAGTATCTGCTGGAGAATCCGGAAGTAGTGCGCGACGCCATGCAGGAGCTCGAGCGCAAGCAGCAGGAAGCCGAGGACTCGGCGCGGACCGATACGCTCAAGACCATGGCGGCGGAGATCTTCCGCAGCAAGGACGACCTGATCGGCGGCAACCCCAATGGCAAGGTCACCATGGTCGAGTTCTTCGACTACAATTGCGGCTACTGCAAAAGGGCGTTCCCCGATGTCATGAAAATGGTCGACTCCGACAAGGACCTCAAGCTGGTGATGAAGGAGTTCCCCATTCTGGGCCCGGGCTCGGTCTATGCGGCGCGCGCCGCGCTCGCCTCGCGCAAGCAGGACAAGTATTGGGAATATCACGTAGCGCTGATGGCGCATGAGGGCCGCATCGACGAAGCGGTCGCCGACCAGATCGCCGAGGCAACCGGCCTCGATGTGAAGAAGCTCAAAGCCGACATGGAGGCGGACGAGGTCAACCAGGTCATCACCCGCAACATGCAATTGGCCGATTCTCTCAAGATTCAGGGCACCCCGGCCTTCATCATCGACGAAACCGTCATTCCGGGAGCGGTCGGCTATGAGGCCCTTGCCGCGGTGGTCAAGCAGATCCGCGATAATGGCGGGTGCAAGCTTTGCTGAGGATGGCCCGGCGTCCAGCCTTCCCGAAGCACGTCTGACCGCCTATAAGCGCTCTGATGAAACCTGTTTTTGTCATAAACGGGCCCAATCTCAACATGCTTGGGCTGCGCGAACCCGACGTTTACGGCCACGAAACCTTGGCCGGACTCGAGGAACGCTGCCGGACCAAAGCCGCGGCCCTGGGCCTCGATATCTCCTTTCGCCAGAGCAATCTGGAAGGGGAAATCGTCACCTGGATCCAGGAGGCGCGCAGCGCCGCGAGCGGCCTGATCCTCAACGCCGGCGCCTATACACATACCTCGGTCGCCATCCATGATGCGCTACGCATCGCCGAGTTGCCGTTGATCGAAGTTCACCTCACCAATATTTACAAGCGCGAGCCGTTCCGGCATCACAGCTATGTCTCCGCGGTCGCCAACGGTGTCCTATGCGGCTTCGGCGGCCATGGTTATGAGCTGGCGCTCGACGCAATTCACAAAATCCTGACGGTCAAGAAGGGGTAAGACAGACCATGCCCTCGAAGAAGAATACACCACCCGCCAAGCCGAAGGCCCCGGCCTCCGCGCAGCCGAGCGAGCTCGGCTTGATCCGCGACCTCGCCGACCTGCTCAACACGACCGGGCTCACCGAGATCGAGTTGGAGCGGCACGGCGTCCGCGTCAGGGTCTCGCGCGGCGGCGGCACCGTCTATGCGGCTGCCCCAGCCCCGGCCCATGCGGCTCCAGCCGCGGCACCCGCGGCAGCCCATGCCACCACTCCCGCCATTCCGGCCGATGCGGTCAAGTCGCCCATGGTCGGCACCATCTATCGGGCGGCGCAGCCGGGCTCTCCTAATTTCGTCGAGATCGGCACTGAAGTGAAAGCCGGCCAGACACTTCTCATCATCGAGGCCATGAAGACGATGAACCAGATCCCGGCGCCCCGCGCCGGCAGGATCACGCAGATCTACGTCCAGAACGGCAGTCCCGTCGAATATGGCGAAGCTCTAGTGCTGATCGAGTAGCGCGATGTTCGACAAAATCCTCATCGCCAATCGCGGCGAGATCGCTCTGCGCGTGATGCGCGCCTGCCGCGAACTCGGCATCCACACCGTCGCCGTGCATTCGACGGCCGACGAAGAGGCGATGCATGTCAGGCTCGCCGACGAAAGCGTGTGCATCGGCCCGCCGCCGGCGCGCGACAGCTATCTGAACATTCCCGCCATCGTGGCGGCCTGCGAGATCACCGGCGCCGAAGCCGTGCATCCGGGCTATGGCTTCCTCTCCGAGAATGCCCGCTTCGCCGAGATCCTCGAAGAGCACAAGATCAAGTTCATCGGCCCCTCCTCGGCTCACATCCGCACCATGGGCGACAAGATCGAGGCCAAGCGCACCGCCAAGGAGCTTGGCATTCCGGTGGTGCCGGGCTCGGAAGGCGGCGTCAGCGAGATCAGTGAGGCAAGGCGCGTCGCCAAGGATATCGGTTATCCGGTGCTGATCAAGGCGACGGCGGGCGGTGGCGGGCGCGGCATGAAGGTGGCGCGTAGCGAGGCCGAGCTCGAAAACGCCATCCAGACGGCGCAGACCGAAGCCAAGGCCGCCTTCGGCAATGGCGATGTCTATCTCGAAAAATATCTCGAGAAACCGCGTCATATCGAAATCCAGGTGCTGGGTGACGGTCAGGGCCGCGCCGTGCATCTGGGCGAGCGCGATTGCTCGCTGCAGCGGCGCCACCAGAAAGTCTGGGAGGAGGCCCATTCCCCCGCCCTCAACGCGGTGCAGCGCGAGCAGATCGGCGGACGCGTGGCCAAGGCCATGCAGAAGCTCAGCTATGAGGGCGTCGGCACGGTCGAGTTCCTCTATGAGAACGGCGAGTTCTATTTCATCGAGATGAACACCCGTCTCCAGGTCGAGCACCCGGTGACCGAAATGCTGACCGGCCTCGATCTCGTGCAGGAG
The DNA here is from genome assembly GCA_005502925.1 of Rhizobiales bacterium Y(2018). Taxonomy (GTDB): domain Bacteria; phylum Pseudomonadota; class Alphaproteobacteria; order Rhizobiales; family Aestuariivirgaceae; genus Taklimakanibacter. Next base: position 660,550 of record SCPD01000001.1, read on the forward strand.
CAGATCCGCATCGCCGCGGGCGCCTCACTCAAATATGAGCAGGACGACATCACCTTCTCAGGCCATGCCATCGAGTGCCGCATCAATGCGGAGAACCCGACGACCTTCGCCCCTTCGCCGGGACGCGTCGAGAATGTGCATGTACCGGGCGGCCTCGGCGTGCGCATCGATTCGGCTCTTTATGCCGGCTATCGCATCCCGCCCTATTACGACAGCCTCATCGGCAAGCTCATCGTGTTCGGCAAGTCGCGCACCGAATGCCTGATGCGCCTGCGCCGTGTGTTGAGCGAGTATGTCATCGAAGGCGTCGAGACGACCATCCCGCTGTTCCAGCGCCTCGTCACCGAGCCCGACATCATCGACGGCCACTACGACATCCACTGGCTCGAGAAGTACCTGGCCAACAATCCCTGACGCCGATGTCCTCCATCACGCCGCAAATCCTGCTCAAGGCTTATGCCGCCGGGATTTTTCCGATGGCGGAGAGTGCCGAGGACAATGCGCTCTACTGGGTCGAACCGGAGGAGCGCGGCATATTCCCGCTCGACGGGCTGCATATCTCGCATTCGCTGCGCAAGCGCATCCGCCAGCGCCGCTTCGACGTCAGGGTCGACACCGCCTTCACCGACGTGATGGCGGCCTGTGCCGAGAAGATGCCCGACCGCAAGACGACCTGGATCAATCAGCGCATCAAGTCGCTTTACGGCCAGCTCTACAAGATGGGCTGCTGCCATTCGGTTGAATGCTGGCGGCGCAACCAGCTGGTCGGCGGCCTTTACGGGGTGCGCATCGGCGGCGCGTTCTTCGGCGAAAGCATGTTTTCGCGCGAGACCGACGCCAGCAAAGTGGCCCTGGTCCACCTCGTGGCACGGCTCAAGGCCGGCGGCTTCACCCTGCTCGACGCCCAGTTCACCACACCGCATCTCGAAAGCTTAGGAGCCCGCGCCATCAACCGCGCCGACTACCATGTGCTGCTCGAGAAGGCGATCGAACAGGATGCCGAGTTCTTCAAATTCCAGGGCGACCGCGATCCGGAACTTGTCCTGCGGCTCGCCGGCAAGGACTGATCATATTCCGCCGGTGATCGCGTAGCCGCCGGCGCTGCGACCATCGGTGAGCCGGATCACCGCAGTCACGATCGAGCCATAAGACCCGCGCCAGACACTATGAATCGCTTTGTGTTCAGCGGCCGGTACCTTCCGCCGCGCTGTCCACGCCAAGCCATCAGCCGTAATCTCGGCCGACACTCCATTGATGTGAATCATCACCGTGGCGCCCGTCACGTCGATGGGATCGTCAGAAGTCAACGCCACATGTGCCAGTACTTCATCGAGCTCAGCGTTGAGCGATCGCGACTCGGCGGTGACCGTCACCTTCAACTCAGCCGATGAAGATGATCCGATCGGCCGTGGCGTCGCGAATATGTCTTCCGGCAATTCCGGCGTCCGCGGCGGGGCGGCGCGCAACTGCGCGGTATGGTCGAATTCGGCGGCGAAGCGCAGCAGACGCGTATCGTCATAGGCCTTGCCGGCGATGGTGAGGCCGACCGGCATGCCGATATCGGCCATATTGCCCATCGGCACCGTCACGGTCGGAATGCCGAGATGGCGCCAGATGACATTGCCATTGGCGACCCAGGTGCCGTTGCGCCAGGCGAGCTTCGCCGAGTCCTCGTTCACATCGGCATCGGCGGGGCCGACATCGGCGACGGCGGGCAACACCACGGCGTCGAGGCCGAGACGGTCCATCCAATCCTCGAAGTCGGCGCGCCGCGTGGCTTCGAGGCCCTTGAGGCCGGCTTCGATATCCGGAATCTCGTCCAGCGGACGCAATCCTTCCTGCGCCAGATCGACCATGTTCCTCAGGCTCGAATCGCTGCCATAGCGATCAGGAAGCGCGCCGGGCGGCTGCGGAAAAATCTTGTCGGCTTCGACAGAAGCGAGATCCGGCAAGGCCGGATCGCCATTGGCGCGCAGGAAATCATCGAAGGCCCAGGCGCAGAGGAGACCCATTTCATGCGTCTCGTAGCTCTCCGGCACCAGCCCCCGATCGACCATCGATTGGGCGCCCGGCCGGTCACGCTCGTAATTCGAAAGCACCGGGAAATCGACCTCGACCACCTCGGCGCCGAGTGCCTCCAGATGGCGCGCCGCCTGCTCCCACAGCGCGATCACCGAGGCTCTGGTCTCGATCGGCTCGCGCGCTTCGCTGTCGCGCCCGATATACATGCGCGGCACACCGAGCCGCATGCCCTTGAGCGCGCCGGCGACGGGAAGCTCCTTGTAGCTCTTGGGGCGCAGCGCCGAGCTCGGCTTGATCTTCACCCAGGGCTGGACGCGCCAGAAATCACCGCGCGCCGTGTGGTCATCGGCGACGATCACGTCCAGCAGCTCGAAGAGGTCGGCGACGCTGCGCGTATGCGGCACGACCACGTCCATGGTCGGCACCAACGGCCAGTTGCCGCGCACCGAGATCACGCCACGCGACGGCGTATAGGCGACGAGCGCGTTATTCGAGGCAGGTGCGCGGCCCGACGACCAGGTCTCTTCGCCAAGCCCGAAGGCGGCGAAGCTCGCAGCCGTGGCGGTGCCCGAGCCGTTGGAGGAGCCCGAGGCGAAAGCGGCGGTGAGATAGTCGCAATTGTAAGGGCTTTCGGCGCGGCCATAGACGCCGCGCTGCATGCCGCCATTGGCCATCGGCGGCATGTTGGTCCGGCCTATGAGGACGGCGCCGGCGGCGCGCAGGCGCTCGATGGTGAAGGCGTCATCCTGCGCCACGAGCCGCTCGAAGGCCGGCGAGCCCGAGGCAACGGTGAGCCCCTTGGTGCGATAGCTGTCCTTGGTGGTGTAGGGAATGCCATCGAGGGGGCTGAGCAGCCTGCCCTCGCGCCGCCTTTTGTCGGAAGCCGCGGCGGCCTCGAACATCGCCGGGTCGAGCACCGGAACGGCATTCAGCTTGATGCCATGACGATCGTAGAAAGCGATGCGGCGGAGACAGGCACCGACAAGCTCGACGCTGGTGACCAGGCCCTGCTCGAGCGCCTCACGAAGCTCGGCAATCGAGGCTTCGACGAGATGAAACGCCTTCAAGATGATTTCCCCCTGATCAGTCTTCGGGCTCGCCTTCCTGGCCGCTGTCCAAAGGCTGCGTATCGGGCGTCTGCTCGATGACCGGCGGCGGCGCATTGGGATCACGGCAGCCGGTCAGCCATACGTCATAGATCGGGTGCTCCACCGCGCTCAAGCCCGGGCTTTCGGCGAACATCCAGCCGGAGAAGATCTTCTTGCGGGTATCGTCGGGCTCGATCTCCTGGACCTCGACGAAGGACGTCGTCTTCGGCTCTTCGGTGATGTCGCGCGTATAGCAGGCATCGGCCTTGACATACAGCCCGCCGAAACGCTTTTCCTCGCCGATCTTGGCTTCGAATGTGGTGGTTAGGCCGGTGATCTTGTCGAGGCCGGCAAAGACCGCGATCGGATTGGAGATGCGCTCGGCATTAGCCGGCACAGCCAAAACAAGCAGAGCAAGGACCGGCACGACACGCTTCATAATTTCTTGGCCTCGACACGCAAACGCACATAATCCGCCGTCCAGTTCCCGGCCTCGTCGCACAAAGCGAAGCGCAGGAGATCCTCCGCCTCGCGCACGACCTCCTGGGACCGGGCGCCGAACTGATCGAAGAAAGGCTGACGGAAGATGCTGAGCCAGGCGGCCATGCCGGTCTTGAGCCGCGTGGGCCTGGGAATGAGCGCGATGCGCTTCACTTCGAAACCGTCCTTCTCCAGCATCGCCTGATAGGCTTCGGTGGTGGGGAAGAACCAGGGATGCGCCAGCGCCGCGTCGACATTGTGGTGCCGGGCCACGGCCTCGAGCGCGGTTACGATCGCCGCGACATTGCCATGGCCGCCGAATTCAGCGACGAAACGCCCACCCGGCTTCAGCGCGCGCCGCACGCCGGCGATGACACGTTCGGGCCGCGTCATCCAATGCAGCGCCGCATTGGAGAAGACGGCGTCAAATTCGTTTTCGAAGGTCAGCGCCTCGCCGTCCATCACCCGGACATCGAGGCCGCGGGACGTGCACGTGGCGACGAAGCTCTCGCTCGCATCGACACCGACGACATCGGCCCCCAGAGCGGCGAGCTCCGCCGTCAGGACGCCGTCGCCGCAACCGAGATCGAGGATCCGCTCGCCCTTGCCTGCCGCCAGCCAATCAAGCACGGCGCCGGCGAGGTCGGAGACGAAACGCGCATGCGTGTCATAGGTGGAGGCCGACCAGCTCTGCCGGCGCGGAGCATCGGCCGTCATTGCGGCTGCGTTTCCGGCGCGGGTGCCGGCGCTTGTGTGCTTTCCGCCGGCTTGTCGCCGCCGCCCTTGCCCTCGAACATAGCCTTGGAGATCAGCGACCAGATGTCGACGGCACCTTGCGTGTTGGTGATCTCGCCGCCATCGGCCAGAACGATCTCCGACCCACCCGGATCGAGCGCCACGAAATTCGAGCCGAGCAGACCTTCCGACGTGATCTTCGCCGTCGTGTCGTCGGTGAGCTTCACCTTGGGGTCGATCGTCATGGTGATGACCGCCTGATAGTTGTCGGGATTCAGCGTCTGGCTGACCACGGTGCCGATCTTGATGCCGGCGAGGCGCACATCGGTGCCGGTATTGACGCCGGCGACATTGTCGAACTCGGCCTTGAGCCGGTAGCCGCCCGAGGCGGTGCCCGCTCCCGACGTCGAATAGGCGAAGACGAAGAAGCCGGCGGCGATCAGAATGACCAGAGCGCCAATGGCGGTTTCAACAGTGGTGTTCTTCATAATACGGTCCCTTGCGACCCGGCCATGTAGCGGTCTTTAGGGATTCGAGACAACCCGCAAATTGTGGCAGCAGCGAGCCGGAATGGCCCGCTTATTCCGGCCGCCAGGCTTCGTAATCGGGCTTTGCCGGCTTGGGCGCAACACTGCCGACGATGCTGCCGGGCGGACGATAGGCCTGGGCGGTGCCGGTCAGATTCGGATGATGCGGCTTTTCCCATTCGCGCGGCTGGTAGCCATCCTTGGTCGGCGGATTGGCGTCGCGATGATGCATCCAGCCATGCCAGCCGGGCGGGATCGCCGAGGCTTCGGCATAGCCGTTATAGACGACCCAACGGCGTTCGGCGATCGACCGCGGCAGCGCCGAGGGCGCCCGATAATAGCGGTTGCCGAACTGGTCCTCCCCGACGAATTCGCCCTTACGCCACGTATAGAAGCGCAAACCGACGGTCTGCCCGTTCCACCAGGAGAATATCTGCTTCAGGAAGTCCATCACGTCGTCACCTTTCGGGTCCTGAATGGCTGAAATGGCGGGGTTTGTCCAGCCTGGGTCATTGCATGGCATCCACCAGCGTCAGGCCGTCCTTGGCCTCCAATCCACGGGCGGCGACGATCCGTATGCCGGGTATGGAGCGCAGCAAGGCCGCGAAAGACTCGAGCTCGGCCGATTGCGGCACCACCGCGGAAGGCACCGCATAGAGATTGAGGTCGTGACGCAGGCGCTCGCGCATCAGGCTCGCGACATAGATCGGATATGTCTTGTCGCCTTTGCCGATCATCACATCGGTCTTCCAGGCGCGCAGCACCAGGCGCTGACTGGGGTCGCCGGCAACCGGCTTGGTCCAGGTGAATTCAGCGGCGCGGCCGCGATGCAGCGCCGGGCGCGGCGCCAGATCGGCGAGGCTGCGGTTGGGATCGAGATAAGCGAGGCCGAGCGTCCAGGACCACTTGCCCTGCTCCGTCCAGCCGTCCTTGGCGAGCGCCGCGCTCAGCGGCGAGAGATCGCCCGCCCATTGCGCGGCGAATTTTTCCTCGTTGCGCCCGGCGAGATCGATGCGCCGGCGCGACAGGCCGGCCCAGGAGCCGGTTTCCCACTGCTCCTGATCGTAGAGAACGATCGCCTCGCGCGGCGAATACATCTCGGCATTGGCGGTGTAGTCACGGTTGATATGGATCGTGCCGGCGGCGAGGAAGGCAAGGAGGACGGCGATGCTCATGCCGATGGGCTGGAGGCGGCGCGAGGGCACCGCCTCGATGGCGATGCCGAAAGCGGCGATCATCGCGGCGCCGAAGAGGAAGCCGCCGAGGACGTCCGACATCCAATGGGCGCCGAGATAGATGCGCGAATAGGCGATGGCGATGACGACGATGCCGACGGCGGCGAAAACCACCGCCTTGCCCCAGCTGCGCAAGCCATGCGTCACCAGCACCGCAAAGACACCGAGCGTCACGGTGGCGAAGGTCGTATGGCCGGAGGGAAAGCTGAAGACCTCCGGCAGGCCGGCCAATTCCACCGGGCGCGGCCGCTGCAGCCACAATTTCATCAAGGGCACGAAGAGCCGCGCCGCCAGTATGGTGACGAAGGCCGCACTGGCGATGTGCCATTCACGCCGCCAGACCAGCCAGAGCACGATGGCGAGACCGACCGTCACCATGACGGCGCCGTCGCCCAGCATGGTCACCATGGTCATGATCTCGTCGGCCGGCGCATTGCGCAGGCTTTGCATCATGTTGTGGATCGAGAGATCGGTATTGATCAGCGCCGACTGGCCAAAGACGCTGCTCATGATGTGGAGGAAGGCGATGAGCGCCGTCACCGCCAGAGCGGCGAACAGAATGATCGACAGCGATCCCGGATGCGCCGGCGAAATCACGGCGCCGATGCGTGGCCAGAAGCGGCCCGGCTGCCCTTCCGCCCAGGCGGCGAAACGGTCCTGGCCGCGTTCGATGATCGGCCCGAGGCCGCCGATGAAGAGCCGGATGAGCCAGCCGGCGACCGCCAGCAGCACGAGCAGCACCAGAAGGACGATCAGCAGTCTTTCGCTGAGTTCGCCCGCCATGGCGAGCACCTGGCCGAACAGCATGCCCGGCGCCACATGCGCCAAGGCCCAGAACAGGCCCGATGAGACATTGATCACCGCGAAATAGACCTGCCCCATGCCGAACATGCCGACAATGCCCGGCACCACCGCTTTGACACCCGGCACGAAGCGGCCGATGGCGATCGACTTGCCGCCATGCTTGCGCACGAAGTCCTCACCGCGCGCCACCAGGACCGGATAGCGGTTGAGCGGCCAGAGCGTCTTGAGCCGCTCGCCGAACAGGCGCCCCGCCCAATAAGACAATTGATCGCCGAGTATGGCGCCGACAGCGGTTGCCGCAAAAACCGGCCAGAATTCCAGATGCCCGGTGCCGACCAGCATGCCGGCGCCGACCAGCACCGCGGTCGAGGGCACGAACAGGCCGATGATGAGCAAGGCCTCGCCGAAGGCGATCAAAAAGACAATGGCGATCGCCCAGCCGGGATTCTGGGTGAAGAAATCGAGATAAGGCTGAATATACTCCATGCGGCCAGCGGCTCGTTAAGTCGGGAAGGTCACAGGGATATTACGATGCGGCGCATGCGACAGGCAGGACATGCGCCGGACTTACCAAGAACCTCATGTCAAGAACAAGGCAGCGCCTCTTCACGATCTCGCGGGTTGCGACGAGGATAGCGGGTTCCAGGCCGGTGAATGACTTAAAAAGCTGCAACAATATGAACAAAAATCGCATGATCGGAGACTACGCCGAATCACGCGTGAGCGCCAAGCTCGAATGAAGGCCGCCTCTCTGCTATTCAAGACGTCCTCTCACCTCCTTGTGATCGCCCGATGACCGACATTTCCACCGACAGATCAACTGCCAGCGCCGCGACCTGGGCCGGATTCGCCGCCATGTGCCTCGGCATGTTCATGGCGATCCTCGACATCCAGGTCGTGGTGACGTCACTCGCCGTCATCGAGGAAGCACTGGCGATCGGCGCCGACCGGATGAGCTGGATCCAGACGGCCTATCTTATCGCCGAGATCATCGCCATTCCGCTCACTGGCCTGTTCATTCGCGCGCTCGGCCTGAAGCGCACCTTCATCATCGCGCTCAGCATCTTCACGCTCGCCTCGATCGCTTGCGCCTTCAGCTTCGATTTCGCATCCCTCATCGCGGCGCGGGTCATCCAGGGCTTCGCCGGCGGCGTTCTCATCCCGCTCGTCTTCGCCGCCGTCTTCCTGCTGTTCCCGAAATCGAGCGAGGCGCTCGCCACCACGATCGCCGGCATGGTGGCGGTGCTGGCGCCGACGCTCGGGCCGGTGGTCGGCGGCTGGATCACCGAGACGACATCGTGGCACTGGCTGTTCCTCATCAATGTCGTGCCGGGGATCATCGCTCTTTTTGTCGCCGCAAGAAGCTTCGCGCCGGAAGCCCGCGACATCTCGCATTTCAAGCGGCTCGACTGGCTGTCGCTGATCAGTCTCGCTCTCGGGCTCGCCGCTTTCGAGATCGCGCTCAAACAGGCGCCCGACGATGGCTGGCTGTCGGGCACGGTGCTAGGCCTTCTTGCCGCGACCGTCATTCTCGCCGTCTTCTTTATCCGGCGCACGTTCACCCATGATAATCGTATCGTCGACATCTCGCTTCTGCGCCGGCGCAATTTCGCCGCCGGCTGCGTTTTGAGCTTCGCGCTCGGCGCCGCGCTCTTCGGCATGGTCTATCTGATGCCGGTCTTCCTCTCCTTCGTGCGCGGCCACGGTCCGTTACGCATCGGCGAGATTATGCTGGTGACGGGCGCCGCCCAGCTTCTGATGGCGCCGATCGCGGTGCAGCTCGAAAAACGCGTCGATGCCCGCCTCCTGACCGTGGCGGGTTTCCTCGTCTTCGCCCTGGGTCTCGCTTTGAGCATGAACGAGACCACCGACACCGACTACGCCGAAATGTTCTGGCCGCAGGTCATCCGCGGCGCGTCGGTCATGCTGTGCCTCTTGGCACCCACCCATATCGCTCTGTCGCAGCTGGCGCCCAGCGAGATCGGCGACGGCAGCAGCCTCTTCAACATGATGCGCAATCTGGGCGGCGCCATCGGCATATCGCTGATCGACACGGTGATGTTCACGCGCGGCCCCGAGCATGCCGACATGCTGACCGAGAAGCTCAAGGCGGGCGACCCGGCGATGCTCGAGCTCTTCGGCCTAACGCCGGCCGACATCGAGGGCGGGCTCGATTCCATGCGGCTCATGGACCTCCTGCCCGATCTCGAGAAGCAGTCGCTGGTGATGGCGATCAACGATGCCTGGCTGCTCCTGGCGCTGATCACGCTCATCGGCCTCGTCGCGCTTTGCTTCGTGCGGCGGGTGGAGCAGTCCTCGCATCGCGTGGCCCTGCATTAGGCTTTGCCCTAATCATTCCGCAATTCCACCGCCGGTTTGCCGCCGGCGAGCCTCGCAATATCCGTGAAGCGGGCTCTTGATGCAGTGATAAAACAAGAGGGACGGTCAGATGACGAGCTTCAACGGCCTGGCGCCGGTTGGACGTGCTTTTCTCAATCAGTTCACCTCGAGATTCTGGACCAAGGCGGTCGCCGCTCTGGTGCTGGCGCTCCTTGCCGACGCGCTGTTTCTCAGGCCCCAGGGCTTCGTCGCCGGCTCGACGCTCGGCCTCTTCGCCGCGAGCCTGCTCGCCATCGTCTGGCTGATGCGCGTGCCGCGACCCGGATCGTTCGACTATGCGCTGGGTATCGCCGCCCTCGGTCTCTGCTTTGCCTTGTTCAACGATCCAGGTCCCCTGGCCGCCATCCTGCTCTGGTCGGCGCTCGCCCTCCTCGTCCTGCGCCCGACTTTCAGAAGCCCGGCCGACGCCCGCGATCTCGCCCTCAAGCTCGGCATCTTCACGCTCACAATGTCGCTGTTCCCCTTCCGGGATCTGGGACTTCTGCGGCTCGCCCGCAAACGTCATCCGGCGCAAGCCTTCAAGCTCGCGCCTCTGATCCTGCCGGTCACGGCGGTTCTTCTCTTCGGCCTGCTCTTCATCTGGGCCAATCCAGTCCTCGAGAATTTCGCCACATCCTTCGACGGCGGCAGCCTGTTCACGGTCCTGACCATAGACCGCCTGATACTTTGGGCCTTCACCGGCATGATCGTGTGGAGCCTCCTGCGCGCCAGCGCCATCTATCTGCCGAAGGGCGCCAACTATGAAGCGGATAAGGTCGATGGGCGCATCGTCCGGCTGTTCTCGGTCCAGAGCGTGCTCATCGCCCTTATCCTGTGCAATGCCATCTTCGCGCTCCAGAACGGGCTCGATCTCACCTATCTGTGGGCCGGCGAGACGCTGCCCAATGGTTTGACGCACGCGCAATATGCCCATCGCGGCGCCTATCCGCTCATCCTGACGGCGCTGCTCGCCGGCGCCTTCGTCCTGGTGGCGCTGCGCCGGGGCGCGCCCAGCGAACACGACACGCGCATCCGCGCGCTCATCTATTTCTGGCTGGCGCAAAACGTCTTTCTCGTCGCCTCGGCGATGCTGCGCACGCTCAATTACATCGAGGATTATTCGCTGACTTTCCTCAGAATGTCGGCGCTGATCTGGATGGGACTCGTCGCCTTCGGCTTCGTTCTCATCGTGGCGCGCATTCTTATGGCCAGGTCCGGGCGCTGGCTCATCAATGGCAATGCCCTGGCGGCGGTCGGTGTGCTTTATGCCATGGCCTTTGTCGATCTCTCGGGCTTCATCGCCAGCTACAATGTCCGCCATGCGGGCGATGTCGGCGGCCGCGGCCAGACGCTCGACATGCCCTATCTCGCCAGTCTGGGCCCCGCCGCCCTGCCCGCTTTCGACTGGTATATCGCGCGTATGCGCGACAGACCGCCGGCCTACACCGCACGGCTGTTCCGCGATGAAATCTACGCCCAGCTGGAGCTCAGGCAACAAGACTGGCGCTCATGGACATGGGCCGGCCAGCGCTTTCTCGCCTCTTTGCCGCCGGCACCCGCCCCGCAGATGTGGCAGGCACCGCAGCGTAAGGCCCACTGAGAATCGGGGCTTTTCGGGCCTTTTCCCAGTCAAGCGCAAGGTTTCCTTGCCGGGGTCTCCCGAATCGTGGCGCACTCTCGCTTATCCGCAGACTGCCGTCAACCTGTGGACACAAGATGTTGTGTTAAGATTTTGGTTACACACTAACTGTTGACGTTCTCATGACGATGTAATAGATTGAGTCTTGAGGCTGAGGGGTACAGAGAACCGGGGCAAAAGCCGGGTCTCACAAATCAAAAAAACCCAAAATAATGCTGCTTGATCCGCGAGGCGTTGTTTCGCGGATAGGGAGTACTGCGTCGTCAAACACGGGTGAACTGAAGCCGGTGGGTGGATTCTTGCGCGTCCGCCCGTGGGCCAACATTGAAGAAGACGAGGGATATCATGAAGATCGAGCGCCGCTACACTAAATCTGGTCAAGACGCCTATCACGGGCTGGATTTCCGAAAGGCGGTGAGCGAGATCAAAAACCCCGATGGTTCCATCGTGTTCCGTCTGGCGGACATCGAGGTCCCCTCCTCTTGGAGCCAGGTCGCCTCCGACATCCTGGCGCAAAAGTATTTCCGCAAAGCAGGCGTCCCCGTCGCCCTGAAGCGCGTCGAAGAGTCCACCGTTCCCTCCTGGCTCTGGCGCTCGGTTCCCGATGACGCGGTTTTGAGCGCCCTCCCCGTCAAGGAGCGCACCCGCGGCGAATTGAGCTCGAAGGAAGTCTTCAACCGTCTGGCCGGCACCTGGACCTATTGGGGCTGGAAGGGCGGCTATTTCAGCGACGAAGAAGATGCGCGCGCCTTCTATGACGAGATGTGCTTCATGCTCGCCACCCAGAAATGCGCCCCCAATTCTCCGCAATGGTTCAATACCGGCCTACACTGGGCCTATGGCATCGATGGCCCCGGCCAGGGCCACTATTATGTCGATTTCGAAACCGGCAAACTCGTTAAGTCGAAGTCGGCCTATGAGCATCCGCAGCCGCATGCCTGCTTCATCCAGTCGGTCGATGACGATCTCGTCAACGAAGGCGGCATCATGGACCTTTGGGTGCGCGAAGCGCGCCTGTTCAAATACGGCTCCGGCACCGGCTCCAACTTCTCGAAACTGCGCGGCGAAAACGAGAAGCTCTCGGGCGGCGGCAAGTCCTCCGGCCTCATGAGCTTCCTCAAGATCGGCGACCGGGCGGCCGGCGCCATCAAGTCGGGCGGCACCACGCGCCGCGCCGCCAAGATGGTGGTGGTCGACATCGACCATCCCGATGTCGAGGACTATATCGAGTGGAAGGTGAAGGAAGAGCAGAAGGTGGCGGCCCTCGTCACCGGCTCGAAGGTGGTGCGTAAGGCGCTCGCCGCCATCATGAAGGCCTGCGTCAATTGCGAAGGCCCCGGCACCGACTGCTTCGAGATCGAGAAGAACCCAGCCCTCAAGCGCGCCGTCAAGGATGCGCGCCGCAATCTGGTGCCCGACAACTACATCAAGCGGGTCATCCAGTTCGCGCGCCAGGGCTACACCGATATCAGCTTCGATACCTATGACACCGATTGGGACGGCGAGGCTTATCGCACCGTTTCCGGCCAGAACTCGAACAACTCGGTGCGCGTCACCGACGGCTTCCTCAATGCCGTCGAAAGCGACCGCAACTGGGACCTGATCTCGCGCCTCACCGGCAAGACCACCAAGACGACTTCGGCGCGCGCGCTGTGGGACAAGATCGGTTATGCCGCCTGGGCGTCGGCCGATCCCGGCATCCAGTTCCACACCACCATCAACGACTGGCACACCTGCCCGGCCTCGGGCGAGATCCGCGCCTCCAACCCGTGTTCGGAATATATGTTCCTCGACGACACGGCCTGCAATCTCGCGTCCCTCAACCTCCTGCAGTTCCGCCAGGCGGACGGCGTCTTCGACGTCGCCTCCTTCGAGCATGGCGTGCGCCTGTGGACCGTCGTCCTCGAAATCTCCGTGCTGATGGCGCAGTTCCCGTCCAAGGAGATCGCCCGCCTCTCTTACGAGTTCCGCACGCTGGGCCTCGGCTTCGCCAATATCGGCGGCCTCCTGATGACCGCCGGCATTCCCTATGACAGCCATGAAGGCCGCGCCATTTGCGGTGCCATCTCGGCGATCATGACCGGCGTCTCCTATGCGACCTCGGCCGAGATGGCCAAGGAGCTCGGCCCCTTCCCCGGCTTCGACAAGAACCGCGACCACATGCTGCGTGTGATGCGCAATCATCGGCGCGCCGCCTATGGCGCCGCCGTCGGCTATGAAGGGGTCAAGACCGCGCCGGTGCCGCTCGATGAATTGAGCTGCCTCGACAAGACCCTCATCACCCATGCGCGCGCCGCCTGGGACAAAGCCGTGACGCTCGGCGAGGCGCATGGCTACCGCAATGCGCAGTCGACCGTCATCGCGCCGACCGGCACGATCGGCCTCGTGATGGACTGCGACACGACCGGCATCGAGCCCGATTTCGCTCTGGTGAAGTTCAAGAAGCTCGCCGGCGGCGGCTACTTCAAGATCATCAACCAGGCGGTGCCCGAGGCGCTGCGTACGCTGGGCTACGGCGTGGATGAGATCGACGCCATTATCTCCTACGCGGTGGGCCATGGGTCGCTGGCCGACAGCCCAGCCATCAACCACGCGGCGCTCAAGGCCAAAGGCTTCGGCGACGCCGAGATCACCAAGATCGAGGCGGGCCTGGCTTCCGCCTTCGACATCAAGTTCGTGTTCAACAAGTTCGTGCTGGGTGAAGGCTTCTGCAAGACGGCGCTCAAGCTGTCGGACGAGCAGCTGAACGACTTCAGCTTCGACCTCCTCGGCCATCTCGGCTTCACCAAGGCCGATATCGAGCGCGCCAATGTCCATGTCTGCGGCGCCATGACCCTCGAGGGTGCGCCCGGCCTCAAGAATGAGCATCTGCCGGTGTTCGACTGCGCCAATCCGTGCGGCCGGCTCGGCAAGCGCTATCTCTCGGTCGACAGCCATATCCGCATGATGGCGGCCTCGCAGCCCTTCATCTCGGGCGCCATCTCCAAGACCATCAACATGCCGAACGACGCCTCGGTCGAGGAATGCAACGCGGCCTATATGCTGTCCTGGAAGCTGGCCCTGAAAGCCAACGCCCTCTATCGCGACGGCTCCAAGCTCTCCCAGCCGCTCTCGGCCCAGCTCATCGAGGACGATGAGGCCGAGGAGGATCTGGCCGAGCAGCTCGCCGGCAAACCCCAGGTGCAGCGCGTCGAGACCATCGTCGAGAAGATCGTCGAGATCATGGTCAAGCGCGATCGGGAAGTCATGCCGCAGCGCCGCAAGGGCTATACCCAGAAGGCGATCGTCGGCGGCCACAAGGTCTATCTGCACACCGGCGAATATGACGATGGCCGTCTCGGCGAGATCTTCATCGACATGCACAAGGAAGGTACCGCACTTCGCGCGATGATGAACAACTTCGCTATCGCGGTGTCGACGGGCCTTCAGTATGGCGTGCCGCTCGAGAAGTTCGTGGAGGCCTTCACCTTCACCCGCTTCGAGCCGGCGGGCCTCGTCCAGGGCAACCAGTCGATCAAGAACGCCACCTCGATCCTCGATTATGTGTTCCGCGAACTGGCGGTCTCCTATCTCGGCCGTCACGACCTTGCCCATGTCGAGCCTTCCGACATCGGCTTCGACGCGCTGGGCAAAGGCGTGGATGACGGCAGCGCCCCGCCGCCGGCTCCGCTGCCCGCCTCCAAGGTCCTGTCCTCGGGCTTCGTGCGCCGCAACCTCAACACCCGCAATGTCGTCGTCATGCCGACCAGCGCGCCGGTGAGCGGCTCGCCCGCCCATGCGCTACAGATGCGGGCGACCGAGAGCTACGGCACCTCGGCGCTCGCCGTCGCCGAGGCCCGCGTGGCGGAGGTTCATGTGCATGAGCATCACGAGGAGCATGTGCATGTCCATGCCGCCCCCCAAGTGATGGAGTTCGACCGGCGCACCGAGGCCCGCATGAAGGGTTATGAGGGCGACAGTTGCAACGAGTGCGGCAATTACACGATGGTCCGCAATGGCACCTGCCTCAAATGCGACACCTGCGGCTCGACCAGCGGGTGCTCATAAGAGGTGAGCGCCGCATAGAGACGATCCGAGAATGGCCGGGCATGTCCCGGCCATTTTCTTGCGGGCGATCACCTCCCGGAATTTGTCCGTCATCGGTCGAAATGATGGCGATGGCTGTCGTGTTCGCCAAAATTCCAAGCGCCGATTTCCCCTTCACGCGCATCGCCGAGCGCCACTTCGGACCGGCTCCAACGGGCGGATTCAGCCTCCAGGGACCATCTTCCACAAATATTTTTACAAGCGTGACTTTGCCGCCACAGTCGAAAACCGGTCTCCGAAAGGCCTCGGCGAGGCCGATTCAGAGCCCTATTCCGTATACGGAGCATACCAAGAAAACACTTGATTCCGGCTCGATTCCCGTGAATCCGAGGCTTTTTCATCCGTCCACGGATAAAAACTACGATTTCTCAATGTTTACCGGTTGTTAGCTGATTTCTGATGACATACCAGATGTGGTCGGCATATTGCCGAATCACACAAACAGGTAGACAACACGTTGCGATGACGGTCTGACAAATGTTGATTCCTCATGGGTCATCTGTCGATCGTTTGATGTGAGGCTTACCTGCGTTATTGGGGCTCTAATTTAACCAGGAGAAATAGATATGGCTGCGAAGAAAGCTGCTAAGAAGAAAGCCGCTAAGAAGGCTACGAAGAAGAAGGCCGCCAAGAAGAAGACCTAATCTTCTTTAGCGATACTTCAGGACTGGGCCCCGGACGGCATGCGCCTCCGGGGCCAGTTCTTTTTGTGGAGCACGCAGCGCGCCGAAATGCTCCCCGGATATGGCTTCAGACCGGCTTGCGGCTACCGTAACGGATCGCCGCCTCGAGATAGAGCGCCAGGACGACGCCGTTCAGAATGTGCCAGACGAAATGCGTGCCGATCGGTAAAAGCGAGCACAGCACGATATCGGCGGTGCGAAAAATCAGCGACACGAACAGAACCGTCGAGGCCAGGCTCACATTGAGATGGGCCGGATGGCCACGCCGCAAGAGCTCGATCGAAACGAGCACGCTCGCCACCAGCGCCGGCAGATAGGCGCCCGAGCCGTTCATGAAACCGGGCGGCAGGATGTTTTCGGTGACAAAGGTGATGGCGAACAGGACGATCAGGGTGCCGGCGACCTTCCACCAGGCGAAGCCCAGGAAGCGGCGGAGGGCGAAAGCCAGATAGCCATAGATGAAGACCGTGATCGGCAATACATCCGCCAGCACCGACCATTGATTGGCGAAGGTGTGGAAGGCCAGGCTGCCGAGACCAATCACGAAGACGAGCGCGATGAGGAGCCAGATGACCGGCTCGCGGTTGCCCCGCCTGAGCGCCGCCCGGGCGGCCCAGATCGCCGCGATGATGAAGGCTGCATTACTCAGCGCATTGAGCGGCTCGGCCAGGAGGCCGGGATGTAAGCGTTCGCAATAAGAGTCGATCGGCGCAAACCAGTCCATGAGAGCCCCTCAAGCTAGATCACGATGAATTGGGATCGCTACGATCCAAATTCATAAACGTGATCGATTCTAATATTTTAGCGCGGGATTCTCGTGAAAAACCGGCATCCACCTTTTCGCATCCCGCGTCAGCGTGGTTCGAACAAAAAAGCCGCGGGAAATTCCCGCGGCTCATCTTACCTGGATTCGCCGGGTCTATTGATAGACATAGACCCGCGAACCGACGGCGACCCGTTCATAGAGATCGATCACGTCGGAATTCATCATGCGGATGCAGCCGGAGGACACCGCGCCGCCAATCGAGGCGGCATTGTTGGTGCCATGGATGCGAAACAGGGTCCCAGAGATGTACATGGCGCGGGCGCCCAGCGGGTTGTTCGGACCGCCTTCCATGTAATCCGGTATCTTGTTGCCCTTGGCGGCTTCACGCGCGATCATCGTCGCGGGCGGGCGCCAATCCGGCCATTCCTTCTTCATGCCGATCCTGGAATTGCCGCTCCACTGGAAGCCGTCCTTGCCGACGCCGACCTTGTAGCGCAGCGCCTTGCCGCCCGGCAGCACATAATAAAGAGCACGCTCGGGGGTGCGGACGATGATCGAGCCCGGCTTGTACTTCGAATCGGCGAAGGAGACGGTCGAACGGGTGGTGCGGTCGCTCATCCCCGACACGGAGCCGCGGCTGACCCGCCTCGTATTGAACAGGCATTCGAAGAAACCACCGCAGTTGCGCCGCGTGCTCATGCGGCGCTCTTTCTTGACTTCGGGCTTCTTCTTCTCGATGACCTTCTTTTTCTTAGGCGCCGGCTTCTCGTCCGCCACCGAGATGTTGGACTTCACATTCGGCGTCGAGGCCTGCACCTGTCCCACCGCAAGCCCCGTCACGGCCAGGACAGCCGCAACGCCGATCCACAATTTCCGCATATTAACCCCTTGTTAAGAGACAGCCCCGTCTCGAATGGAATTATCCGCGGCGGACATTAATCCTTCGTCTTTGACGTTTCAACTGGCCAGACGGTCAGGATTTTCCGCCCTCGCCCGGCCCGCCTGGCACCATTTCGGGCCGGCCAAATCGCAACTTCGCCACGAGTTCGCCATTGGATTTTCCCATCGCTTGACCTAATGTCTGCCGCCCGGGTGGGGCATTCAATATTTTTCAAGAGGTTAGGATATGAGATTGGTCAAGCGCTCGGCGCTCGTTTTGATTCTCGCTACATCCCTGGCGGGTGCGACGTCTGCCTGGGCGGCCGAAGAGCCCCCGCTTGTCACCGCGATCCTGAAGAACTGGGAAACCCAGCTCCAGACCAAGCCGACCTACAAGTCGGTCACCACCGGCAGCGACGGCTCGGTCGTCATCGACGGGCTCTCCGCCAATCTGCAGGCGCCTGGCGAGGATGACGGAAAAATGTCCCTCAATATCGCCAAGGTGACGCTCAGCGGGATCACCGACAAGGGCAATGGCCTGTTCGAGGTCGCGGCGGCCGAATATAACGATACCACCATCGAAGTAGGCAGCCGCGAAGGCAACTTCACCGTCTCAGTGCCGAAGAGCTCGGCCGAATACTGGTATGTCAAGGCGCTGGGCAACAGTCCGAGCCCGACCGATCTCCTGCGCGCCAGCATGAATGTGGCCAAGAAGATGAGCTCGGGCCAGATGACCCTTGCCGCGGGCGGGCATAATTTCACGGCCGACGGCTATGAAATGACCTGGGACGGCGATCCGGTCACCGGCGCCGGCAAGAGCGACTTCAAGATCACCAATATCACGATCCCGGAAGCGGCGGTCGCGGCGCTCGACAGCTCGGGCACGCTCAAGCAGCTCGGCTACTCGACCCTTTCCTTCGATATCGGCGGCAATGGCACGATGGATATCGGCTCGGACAAGATGGGCTTCGATTTCGACATTGCCTATGCCGGCAAGGATATGGGCACCCTCAAGGTCGGCGCCGGTGCGGGTGAGATCCCCCTCGCCCTCGTCGGTGAGTTGCAGAAGCTGAAGGACGAGGCGCAGCCGGATCCGAACGCCTTCATGCCGCTGGTCCAGGGCATTCAGGTCAGCCGCGTGACGCTCCGCTTCGAGGACAAGTCGATCACCAAGAAGGTCCTGCCGCTTCTCGCCGCCATGCAGGGCATGGATGAGGCGACGATGGTCGCCAATGCCGGCGCCATGCTCCAGCTTGGGCTCGCCGAGCTCAAGAACCCGGCCTTCACCCAGAAGGCGGTCGAAGCGGTCAATGCCTATCTCAAGGATCCGCGTTCGCTCACCATCCTGGCGAAGCCGGCGCAGCCGATCACCGTCCAGCAGATCATGGCGCTCGATCCCAACAATCCGGGCGCAGCACTCGATCAGCTGGGCGTCAGCATCTCCGCCAACGACTGATCGACGCCATCACGAATGAACGACAATGGCCGGGACCTTTTCCCGGCCATTTTGCTTTCAGGCGTCCCAATCGATCGGGTGCAGGAGGCCGTGGCGGATGAGGCTCGCGGGGCCGGCATAACGCCTGGAACCCGGATAATGGGCGACCAGCTTCGGCATTCCGGCGAGTTCCTGATTGATGATCTGATAGGCGCGGGAAGCGAGGGCATGCTGCCCTTCCTCCTCATAACGCCGGCTGCGCATCCGGAAATCGTCCATCAGCTTGAGATGCAGCAGCGCTCCCCGGGCCACCGGCCTGGCGGGGTCGACCGGCCAGAGGAAATGCGCATCGACGATGCTCGTCTCCTCCGAAATCCGGATGAACGGATGCTTCGACAGCCAATGGGCATGGACATCAGGCCCGTTGTTGAACAGCCGATGACGTGGGCCGCCGGTCGTCAGCCACCCGCTCTTCTCGCGCCGCTCGACATAACCATCGCCGTCGAACCAACAATCGGTCGCCAGGATTTCGGCGATGGACCGGTTATCCTGGCCGATCTCGCCCGAAGGATAGACATCGATCATCAAGCCATGGAGCCGGTCGCAGTTCCTGGCCGCCAGCCAATCACCGAGATCGGCAAGATGCCTCTCCTCCATGCCGTCATAGACCAGGAGCTCGTCGGCATCGGCATGGACCATCCAGCATCCGCGACAGAACTCACGCGCTATCGCATTGGCCCAGTAGATGCCGCCGAGCCCTTCGGCATAAGAGGCGCGCGCCTGGAATATGTCGGCCGCCGGTTCGGCCGCGATGATCTCATCCGACCCATCGTCGGACATGTTGTCGACCACGAAGAAGCGCGTCACGCCAAGCTTCCTGTAATGCTCGAAGAAGAGCGGAAGACGGGCAGCCTCATTCCTCACGACGCAGACAAGGCCGATCTCGCCCGGCGCCAAAGGGCCGCGGCAGCGGACGATATCGATTTGATCGCTGAGCGTTCGATGCGACTCCCAATTGAACAGCTGTCGTTTTTCCCACACGCCACCTTCTTCCGGCAGTGTGCTGGTCCACATCGCCCGGTGCGGCGGCTGCGGCTCCTGCTTCAGAAAGGCTTTGCGCTTCTCGATCTCCGCCGGATCGGCAGGTGCGTCCCAATCGATCGGCAGCATGAAGGCCTGACGCACCAAGCTCCGGGCGCCGCGATACCGGCTCGAGCCATCGTGAAACGCCACGAGAGCGGGCCGCTCCGCCAATATGCCGGTGATCCGCTTATAGTCCGCGGATTGATTGAAGTGCTGGCCTTCACGGACAAAGCGCTCGGCGCGCTCGGCAAGATCATCGATCAGCTTGAGGTGAATGAGCGCACCTTGTGGACCTTCGGTGACCTCGTCGTAAGGCCATTGCCAATGATGGTTGAAGATGACGGTGTCGTCCGTCATGCGGAAGTAAGGGTATTTCGACAGAGGCGGCCAAGCTTCTTCATCGTCCTTCCCGAATAAGCGACGGCGGGCGCCACCGGTCAGGTCCCATCCGGCGTGGATTCGGTTGAGCGTATAGCCCTCCGTGTCGAACCAGCCGTCATCCTTCAGGATGTCGGCGACGACGCGCTGTCGCTCACCCAGCGCGCCGGACGGGTAAATATCGAGGAGCGGCGCGAAGATCCTATCGAGCCCGCTGCGCTCGAGCCAGGACGCCAATTGCCGAAGATCGTGCTCTTCCATGCCGTCATAGACCAGGAGCTCGTCGGCATCGACTCTCATGATCCAATGTCCGGCGCAGAACGCACGCGCCACCGCATTGGCCCAGTAGAGGCCGGCCTGTCCGTCCCTGAAGGCCACCCGGGCCAGGAAGACATCGGCGTCGGGCTGGGCGAGCAGAAACTCATGCGAGCCATCGTCGGAGCCGTTGTCGATCATGAGGAAACGCGTGACGCCGAGCTTCCGGTAATGCTCGAAGAACAGCGGCAACCGGCCGATCTCGTTGCGCAGGACGCAGATCAGGCCGCATTCCCCCTCCTGCAGCGCCCCTCGGCATCGTATCGTCGTCAGATGCTCGCTGAGCGCGCGTTGCGACAAGGCGATGAACTCTGCGCCGTGGACCCAGTCCTTGCCCGGTACCGGAAGCGAGGCGCGCCAGTATTTCCAACCGATCTCGCCCAGCGCCAGATAGGGGCGCGTATGATCGAGGCGCGTCTCGGCTTCCCAGGCTATCGGCGACATGATCCGGTTCGCCACGAGGCTCCCCGCCCCGGTGTAGCGCCGCGACTGATCGGTCATCGCCACGATTTGCGCAGCCCGAGAGACACGCCGGTTGATCGTGCTGTAGTGCAGCGAGCCCAGCCAATGCTGCCCTTCAGCTTCGTTCACCACGGCCCGCTTGATGAAATCATCCATCAGCTTGAGATGCAGGAAGGCGCCGAAGGCCACATTCGTGCTGGTGTCGAATGGCCACAAATAATGCGCGTTGAGCACCGATCGCTCCGGCGTCATCTCGAAGAATGGATATTTCGAGATGGGCGCCGCCATGCCGCCCTTCTCGAAGAGCCGGTGGCGGGACCCGCCATGGACGATCCAGCCGGTCGGCAAGCGGCGGGCGGAATAACCCTCCGCGTCGAACCAGCAATCCTTCTCCAGGATATCGGCGATCGCCCTCTCGCCCAGTCCGACCGGGCCGGATGGATATATGTCCAGCATGACCCCGAAAAGCCGGTCGAAGCCCTGGCCTTTGAGCCAGATCCCAAGGCGCGCGAGGCCATGCGTTTCCATCCCGTCATAGACGAGAAGCTCGTCGGCATCGGCCATCAGCGCCCAATTGCCGGCGCAATATTCGCGCGCCAGGCCGTTATACCAATAGATCCCGAAGCAGCTGTCGTAATAGGGCGTGGTCGTGTGGAAGACATCGGCCAGAGACTCGGCGAGCAACATCTCGTGCGAGCCATCGTCGGAATTATTGTCGACCATGAAGAAGCGGTCGACCCCGAGCTTCCTGTAATGCTCAAAGAAGAGCGGCAGGCGCGCCGCCTCATTGCGTAGAACGCACAGGACTGCGACCTCGCCCGGTTTGAGCCGGCCGCGACAGCGTATGGTGGTCAGATGCTCAGTGAGCGAGCGACGCGACAGGTCATCGAATTCGGCTTTGTCCGCCCAGTCCTCGCCGTGGCGCGGAAGCGTCAGCTTCCAGTCCCGCGGCAGGATCGGGCGCGTTGGAGCCGCAGGCGGCGGAGCGGCGATCCAATCACGATGGCCTGTCTCGCCGCCCATCCGCTATGCTCCTATTTATCAGGCAGATTGACCCTGAGATGCAATTCACGCAGTTGCTTCGGCGTCGGATCGGACGGCGCGTTCATCAGCAAATCATAGGCCTGCTGGTTCATCGGGAACATCGTGACCTCGCGCAGGTTCTTGGCGCCGACCAGCAGCATGACGATGCGGTCGATGCCGGCCGCCATGCCGCCATGCGGCGGCGCGCCATATTGGAAGGCGCGATAGAGGCCACCGAAGTTTTCCTCGACCGTCGCGCGGCTCAAGCCCACGAGTTCGAAGGCCTTGACCATGGTCTCCGGCAAATGGTTGCGGATGCCGCCCGAGGCGATCTCGAAGCCGTTGCAAACCATGTCGTACTGGAACGCCTTGATGGTCAGCGGATCCTGCTTCGACAGGGCCTCGATACCGCCCTGCGGCATGGAGAACGGGTTGTGGCCGAAATCGATCTTCTTCTCTTCCTCGCTCCACTCATAGAAGGGGAAGTCGACGATCCAGCACAGCTCGAAGCGGTTGCGGTCGATGAGGTTCAATTCCTCGCCGGCGCGGGTGCGCGCGGCGCCCGCGAAGGTCGCGAATTTCTTCGGATCGCCGGCGACGAAGAAGGCGGCGTCACCGTCTTGGAGACCGAGCTGCTGGCGGATGGCCTCGGTGCGCTCGCCGATATTCTTGGCGATCGGTCCCGCGCCCTCGAGCTTGTCGCCTTCCTTGCGCCAGAAGATGTACCCCAAGCCCGGCTGGCCCTCGCTCTGCGCCCAGGCGTTCATGCGGTCGCAGAAGGCGCGCGAGCCGCCGGTCTTGGCCGGAATGGCCCAGACCTGGTTCTTGGCATCGCTGGCGAGAATGTTGGCGAAGACCTTGAAGCCGCTCCCCCGGAAATGCTCGGACACGTCCTGCATGACGATCGGGTTGCGCAGGTCGGGTTTGTCGGAGCCGTATTTCCGCATCGCTTCGTCATAGGCGATGCGCGGGAATTCCTTCGTCACCGGCTTGCCTTCGGCGAAGCTCTCGAACACCCCGCGCAGGACCGGCTCCATGGTGGAGAGCACGTCGTTCTGCTCGACGAAGCTCATTTCGAGATCGAGCTGGTAGAATTCGCCCGGCAGACGGTCGGCGCGCGGGTCCTCGTCGCGGAAGCACGGCGCGATCTGGAAGTATCGATCGAAGCCCGACACCATGATGAGCTGCTTGTACTGCTGCGGCGCCTGCGGCAGCGCATAGAACTTGCCGGCATGGATGCGCGACGGCACGAGGAAGTCGCGCGCCCCTTCGGGCGACGACGCGGTGAGGATCGGCGTCGAGAATTCAGTGAACCCCGCCTCGCCCATGCGCTTCCTCATCTCGGCGATGATCTTGGTGCGCGCCATGATGTTCCGGTGCAGGCCTTCACGACGCAAATCGAGGAAGCGGTATTTGAGGCGGACGTCCTCGGGATATTCGATGTCGCCGAAGACCGGCAGCGGCAGCTCCTTGGCTTCCGACAGGACTTCGATGCTCGTGGCGAAGACCTCGATCAGGCCGGTCGGCAGGTCGTGGTTCTCGGTGCCGGCCGGGCGCAGGCGCACCTTGCCGTCGACCTTGATCACCCATTCGCTGCGCAAGGTTTCGGCGGTCTTGAAAGCGGGACTGTCGGGGTCGGCCACCACCTGGGTCAGGCCGTAATGGTCGCGAAGGTCGATGAACAGCAAGCCGCCATGATCGCGCACGCGATGCACCCAGCCCGACAGGCGCGTCTCGCTGCCCTGGTGCGTTTCGCGGAGATCCCCGCATTTATGGCTTCTATAGGCGTGCATAATCCCTCGCAAATCGGGTCGGAAAATCAGTAGAAGAGCGCGGAAAAGCGCATGGGGAGGCCCGATTGTCAAGTTGCCCGCGCTTGTGGCCATTTCAGGTGGTTTTTCCGGCCCCAAGCCCCGGCGACGCAGCGGCAAATCAGCAAAATTGACAAGGCGAGTCGAAAATCGACTTAAATTATTGAAAAATAAGGAAAAACCATATTTTTCGCGAATGAGACAGCAAATCATTTGACGCCTGCCCCGGACTCGCGCGACTTAGAGCCCTATGGAGGTCATCACCACCACATCCGCGCTCAAGGCGCTCGTCAAGGAACTCGCCCGGGAAGCCTATGTCACGGTCGATACCGAATTCATGCGCGAGCAGACCTTCTGGCCCGACCTCTGCCTGATCCAGATTGCCGGCGGAAACCACCAGGCGATCATCGACCCCAAGGCGCCG
Source organism: Rhizobiales bacterium Y(2018) (assembly GCA_005502925.1). Classification (GTDB taxonomy): domain Bacteria; phylum Pseudomonadota; class Alphaproteobacteria; order Rhizobiales; family Aestuariivirgaceae; genus Taklimakanibacter. The sequence continues at coordinate 684,804 of SCPD01000001.1, forward strand.
GATATCGACCTCAAGCCCTTCCACACGCTGATGACCAACGAGAATGTGCTCAAGGTCTTTCATGCGGCGCGCCAGGATATCGAGATTTTCGTGCATCTGTCGGGCCGGGTGCCGCATCCGGTGTTCGACACTCAGATCGCCGCAATGGTCTGCGGCTTCGGCGACCAGGTCTCCTATGAATCGATCGTGCGCCAGCTGGCGCGTGCCCAGATCGACAAGTCTTCGCGCTTCACCGACTGGTCGCGGCGCCCTCTCACCGAGAAGCAGCTCAATTACGCGCTTTCCGACGTCACCCATCTGCGCACCGTCTATGAGAAGCTGAAAGAAGAGCTCGACAAGACCGGCCGCGAGCCCTGGCTGGCGCAGGAAATGGAAGTCCTGACCTCGCCCAAGACCTACAATATGGCGCCGGAAGACGCCTGGAAGCGGCTCAAGACCCGGCTGCGCTCGAAGAAGCAATTGGGCGTCCTGATCGCGCTTGCCGCCTGGCGCGAACGCGAGGCTCAGGAAAAGAACGTGCCGCGCCAGCGCATCATCAAGGATGACGCGCTGATCGAGGTCGCGACCCAGATGCCGCAGACACGCGAAGCCCTGAATGCGTCACGCGCACTGCCGCGCGGCTTCGGTAACTCGCGCGCCGGCGAGGCGATCCTCGTCGCCGTCAAGGACGGGCTCGAGACCGACGCGAAGCTCTTGCCGCCGCTTCCCGGCGGGCATGAGAAGATGCCCGAGAGCACCCAGGCCGCCGCCGAAATCCTCAAGCTCGCGCTCAAGATCGTGGCCGAGCGCGAAGGCCTGGCGCCGCGCCTCCTTGCCAGTGCTTCCGACATCGATGCCGTCGCGCAGGATGACGAAGCCGACGTGCCGCTGATGAATGGCTGGCGCCGCCAGATGTTCGGCGCGATCGCGCTCGACCTCAAGCATGGCCGCGCCGTCATCGGCTTCCGCGATGGCCGGGCCGAGATCATGTCGAGCGTGGCGCCTTTCAAGCCCACCGCCGCCGCCGCGGAATAACCTCCCTGCCCTGACACCGAAGCTTGTGCTAGGCTCTCTCCTTCCGGGGGATCCAGCAGGGAGATTGAACCATGCCTGCCTTTATTCTCCTCACGAACTTCACCGATCAGGGAATCCGCGCCGTCAAGGACACGGTCAAGCGCGCCGAGAAATTCCGCGAGCTTGCCAAGCAGAACGGTGCCACCGTCAAAGAGCTCTACTGGACCCTGGGAAAGTATGACGTCGTCTCGGTCGTCGAGGCGCCGGATGTGACGAGCATCACCGCGCTCGGTCTCACCCTCGGCATGGCAGGCAATGTGCGTACCGAAACGCTGCCTGCCTTCACCGCGGATGAGATGGCGAAGGTACTGGCCAAAGTGAAATAGGCCGGGTCCGGGATCAGTAGATTTCGACTTTGGCGGTGCGGCCCATCTGGCCGGCCAGCGCGTCGAGGCGCTTCTCGACGCGTTCGCCCATGAGGTCGGCGAATTTCCGCGGCACCCGGAGCATCAGATTGCGGGTGCCGTCCACCTCGATGCCGATCTTGGGCAGGACGCCGGGCATGGCGGCGGTGAGGATGTAGGCAAGGCGGAACACCTCGCTCAAAAGCCTGGCCCGCTCCAGCGTCTTGTCGTCGACAAGGCGGGCGAGGCTGGTGGTCATCCCCTCCTCCTCGCCCTCGTAGCGATAATAGATGGTGAGGGCCAGGAAGACGCGGCCGGCATGGTCGATATCGACGAAAGCCGCCTGCGAGATCATGCCGAGCGAACGCTGGGCCCGGTAGTCCGGATGCGCGCGCCAGCCGATGTCGGCCAACAGGCAGGCGGCTTGGCGCAAGCGGCGCTCCGGCTCCGTCTCCTCGAAGCTCTTATGCGCGAAGAGCTTGTCGGTCCAATCGCACAATTCGAGCTCGTGCTCGGACGAACGCGCATAGCGGCAGCAGAAATCCCAGCACGACGAAAGCAGAGCGTCGGTATCGCGCTTGCGCTTCGGCAGCTTCGAATAAAGCAGGCCCTCGCGCACGCCATAGATCGAGACGACCATCTGCTTCACCTTGGACTTGGCGAGCAGACGCTCGAGCACGAGGGCGCCGAAGGGCAAGGTGTCGATGCGGCTCTTGGAAACGGTCTTGATGTCTTTCAGCGAAGACGATGAGAGATGCGAGACGAGATCGGCCACCGAACGCGCCTGCTCGCGCCCGATCGTGTAATTGTGCAGGACATGGAGCGGATAGCGCGTCTGGCCCATATGGATGCGCGCGATGTTGCGCCAGGTGCCGCCCACCGCATAGAGCGTGCGGCCCTTGAGTTTCGTCAGGAGCGGTGATGAATCGAGATATTTATCGATGATGTCGCGCGCCTTGGCGGTGGAGCCGCCCGACATGTCGATGAGCCGCAAGGGGCCGAGCGGAAAAGTGATGCCGTCGCGGATGCGTCCTTCGCTCACATCGATGAGCTCGAGACTGCCGCCGCCCAGATCGCCGATCAGCCCGTCGGCGCCGGTGACGCCCGCCATGACGCCCATGGCAGCGAGCCGCGCCTCTTCCTTGCCGGAGAGCACGTCGATATGGGCGCCCAGTGCCTCTTCCGCCATATCGACGAATTGCGGACCATTCTCGGCCTCGCGTGCGGCCGCGGTCGCTACCGCATAGACTTCGCGGGCGCCGATCTGGCGCGACAACGCCTTGAAGCGGCGCAGCGCCGCCAGCGCGCGCTCCATGCCCTGCGGATGGAGCTGTCGCGTGGTGGCGACGCCGCGGCCCAGACCGCAGAGGAGCTTTTCGTTGAAGACAGGCGTCGGCGCCCGCCGCAGACCGTCATAGACGACAAGCCGCACCGAGTTCGATCCGATGTCGACGACCGATACCGGACGGTATTTCGTCGACCCGCTGCCTAATCTTTTTCGCTTCACTTCTTGGCTCTGGACTTCCTGCTCACGCGCGCCGTGATCGGTGGCGGCAGACTACCTTTAAGCGATCTGCCGCGTCCAGAGAGAGATGGATTCTTCATGAAATAGGTGTGGGCATTGAAGGGCTCCTCGTCGGGGCCCGGCGCGATGCGGCGCGAGGAGCCGTCAGACAGCAATTCCCAGCTCTGCTCGTTGTCGCGCATATTGGCCATCATGATCTGGCCCATGACCTGCTCATGTACGGTCGGGTTCTCGATCGGGATCAGCGTCTCGACGCGGCGATGCAGGTTGCGCGGCATCCAGTCGGCGGATGCGATATAAACCCTGGCGCTCTGATGCGGCAGGCCGTGGCCGGCGCCGAAGCAGATGATGCGGCTGTGCTCGAGGAAGCGGCCGATGATGCTCTTGACGCGGATGTTTTCCGACAGGCCTGGCACGCCGGGCCTGAGACAGCAGATGCCGCGCACCACGAGGTCGATCTGGACGCCGGCCTGGCTCGCCGTATAGAGCGCATCGATGATGCCGGGATCGACCAGCGAGTTGAGCTTGGCCCAGATCTGGCCGGGCCGGCCTTCCTTCACATGCTCGATCTCGTCCTCGATGTCCTCGAGAAGCTGCGCCTTCATACCGATGGGCGACAGCGAGATCTTCTCGAGGTCCTCGGGCTCGGCATAACCGGAGATATAGTTGAAGAGCCTGGAAGCGTCGCGCGCGAGCGCCGGATCGCAGGTGAAGAAGGACAGGTCGGTGTAGATCTTGGCCGTCACCGGGTGATAGTTACCAGTGCCGAAATGCACATAGGTGCGCATATTGCCGCCCTCGCGGCGCACCACCATCGAGACCTTGGCGTGAGTCTTGAGCTCGATGAAGCCGAAGACGACCTGGGCGCCGGCGCGTTCGAGATTGCGCGCCCAGGCGATGTTGGCCTCCTCATCGAAACGGGCTTTCAGCTCGACCAGCGCCATGACGGACTTGCCGGCTTCCGCCGCCTTGATCAGCGCCGCCACGATCGGGCTGTCATTCGAGGTGCGGTAGAGCGTCTGTTTGATGGCGACGACATCCGGGTCCTGGGCAGCCTGGCGGACGAACTGAACGACGACGTCGAAGGATTCGTAAGGATGATGGACGATGATGTCCTTCTGGCGGATGGCGGCGAAGCAGTCGCCGCCATGGTCACGGATGCGCTCCGGGAAACGCGCCACGAAGGGCTTGAATTTGAGATCCGGGCGCTCGTCGAGAATGAGCTGCTTGGTGTCGGAATAGCCGATGAGGCCGGCGCAGGTGACCATCACGTCGGCCGACACGTCGAGCTCGTCGGCGATGAAGTCGCGCAAGTTGGAGGGACAGGCGGCGTCGATCTCCATGCGGATCACCGAGCCGCGGCGGCGGCGCTTGAGGGCGCTTTCGAAAAGCAGCACCAGATCTTCCGCCTCTTCCTCGATTTCGATGTCGCTGTCACGGATGAGGCGGATCAGCCCCTGCCCCAGCACGTCATAACCGGGGAAGAGTCTGGGCACGAAAAAGGACAGCATATTCTCGAGCGAGATGAACCTAGCGATGGCGCCCGGCAGCCTGATGAAGCGGTCGAGCTGCTGAGGAATGGGGAGCAACGCGTTCATCATGCCGCCGTCGCGCCGGCGCTTGAGCTGAAGCGCGATGATGAAGCCGCGATTGGGAATGAAGGGGAAAGGATGGGCGGGGTCGATGGCGATCGGCGTCACCACCGGCAGGATGTGGCTCAGGAAGCGCTCGCTGAGCCAGGCGCGCTCCTCCTCGTTGAGATCGGAGCCGTCGGTGATGTGGATGCCGTTCTGGCTCAGCTCGTCGCGCAATTGCAGCCAGCGTGTATCCTGCTCGCTCATCAGCTCCTGGGCGAGCTTGCGAACCTGGTCGAGCTGCTCGGCGGGGGTCAGGCCGTCCTGGCTCAGTTCGGCGAGCCTGGCGCGCATCTGGCCGACGAGGCCGGCGACGCGCACCATGAAGAATTCATCCAGATTGTTGCCCGAGATGGAGAGAAAGCGCAGGCGCTCGAGCAGTGGATGGTTGGCGTTGCGGGCCTCTTCCAGAACCCGCATGTTGAAGACCAGCCAGGACAATTCGCGGTTTATGAACCGGCCGGGGTCGGTGAGCCCGGTCATATTCGTCGGTCCTATGGAGAGAGAAATCTCGTTCATCGCGCGATCCTGCCGGAAACCCCAGATTTAGAGCCTCTACCTAGCCCGTATGACCGAACGATGAAGGAGTTCCGTTAACCCTCATCCTCGGCGAAGAGGCCTGGAGACGTTATATCCCCAAGCACCCTGGCGGCAAAATTCCGCGTGACCTCGGCCCGTTCCTCCAGCGCCCGGCGGTCGATCTCGGCCACCAGGCTGCGGGCGGCATCGAGTTCCCTCGGCATCCGGGCCAGGAGATACCTCACTGTCGCCTCGTCGACGGCGATCTGGCGGTCGGCGAAGAGCTTGACCAGGACGCCGCGCAGCAGTTCGTCGTCGGGAGCCCCCAATTGGGCGACAGGCGCCGCCTTGAGCCTTGAAATGAGGTCCGGCAGCGCAATGCCCCAGCCGAGCGGGGCCTGACGGGCGGTGATGAGGATCGACGCCTTCTGCTCACGGGCGAGATTCAGAAGGTGGAAGAAACCCGCCTCGTCCAGCCTTTCGCCGGGAGCGTCCTCGATCACCAGTGCCCCCTTTTGGAGAAGGTCGGGCACGGTTTCCTTGCGGATCTCAGGCGGAGCGATGATCCGGGCGCCGGTCATCTCACGCCAGACGGCGGCAAGATGGGATTTGCCGCTGCCCGGCGGTCCAAGCAGGATCAGCGCGTGCGACGGCCAGTCGGGCCACAGATCGATGAGCGCCACCGCCTTTTCGTTGGACGGCGTGACCAGGAAGTCATCGCGCCCGGTGGCGGGGCGATGCGGCAGGTCGAATGCAAGCTGGCGACCTTCGGTGCCCATTATTTGGGCGGGCTCCGGCGCTTGGCCTCGCTGGGCTCAGGGAGCTTTTTCTGAGTCGGTATACCCAGATAGAGCGGACTTTTCAGATATTGCTCGATGGCGAAGCGGACCAGCACGCCGACCGCGGCGGCAAGCGGCACGGCGAGCAGAAGGCCGACGAAGCCGAAAAGATAGCCGAAGGCGAAAAGAGCGAACATCAGCCAGACGGGATGCAGGCCGATGCGGTTGCCGACCAGGTTGGGCGACAGGAAATTGCCCTCGATGAACTGGCCGCCGGCGAAGATGGCGATGATGATGATGATATGCGCCCAATCGGGCCAGAACTGGATGAGCGCCATGCCGATGGCGAGAACGCCGCCGATGATCGAGCCGACGTAAGGAATGAAGCTTAGGAGCCCTGCCCCGAGCCCGATCAGCAGGCCGAAATTGAGCCCGGCGAAGGACAGCGCCATGGCGTAGAAGACGCCGAGCAGAAGGCAGACGGTGCCCTGGCCGCGGATGAAGCCGGCCATGGCTTCATCGATCTGGGTGGCGAGGCGGCGGACGGTCGTCAGATGATCGCGCGGCAGCCAGCCATCGACCTTTTCGACCATGCGGTCCCAGTCGTTCAGCATGTAGAAGGCGACGATCGGCGTGACGACCAGGAGCGAGATGACATTGACCAGCGCCAGGCTGCCGGACAGGATCGAGGTCAGGATCGCCGCCACCCAGCCGGCCGCCTTGCCGGCGAGATCGGACAGCGAAGCCGGCAGGTTGGTGCCCGAAGATGCCAGCATGTCCTTCAGCCATTGTGGCGCGAGCTCGTCGAAGAGCTTGACCAGCGCCTGCATGTAGCCTGGCAGATTGGAGGAGAAGCGCGCGATCTGATCACCCAGCACCGGCAACAGCAGCACCAGGAGGATAACGATGACGAGAATGCTCGAAATGAGGATGAGCAGCGTCGCGGCAAGTCGCGGCAGGCCCAGACGCTCCAATGCGTCGGCAACGGGATCGAGGAAATAAGCCAGCACCAACCCGGCGATGAAAGGCAGCATGATATCGCCGAGGAGCCACAGAGCCAGGATGACCACCGCCAGCGCCACGGCCCAGAAGGTGAATTGCCGCTGCAATGTCATGGCGCGTCCCTCGTGCTGGTTCCGTTGGCCATATGGCGGGCCCATGCCCGCATGTAAAGGGCGGCGGAGGCGACGGTAAGGAAAGCCACGACAGCGCTGCCGATATTGAGGAACCAGGTGGCGTCCGACATCCAGGCGAGCACCGCCAGTTGGCCGCCGGCCAGGATGATCTGAGCGGCGGTATTGACCTTGCTGGTGATGAGCGGCTGCATCTTGAGCGGCTTGTCGAGAATCCACGAGAGAATCACGGCACCGACGATCAGCACGTCGCGCGAGGCGACCAGGATGACGAGCCAGGCCGGCATATGCTGCAGCAAGCCCAGCGATATATAGATCGACACCAGCAGCAGCTTGTCGGCGAGCGGATCGAGATAGGCGCCAAGCTGCGTCTTCATCTGGTAGCGGCGCGCTATATAGCCGTCGATGCCGTCGCCGATCCCGGCCATGATGAAGAACAGGAAAGCGAGGCCGAACTGGCCGGCGACGATCAGCCAGATGGTGATCGGCACCAGCAGAATCCGGCCGATGGTGATGATATTCGGCAAGTTCATGTGGCGAAGAAGAAGATGGTTGCTGGTGTCATCTTACAACGGCTGCAATACCCATGTCCCGCCCGCCTGCACCAGCCTGAGGCCACTTCCCGACAGAGCCTGCTGCAGATCCTGGACCGAGTCGACGAAAGCCAGCTGGATGACGGCCCCGTTCTCGGCGATGGTCGAGACATCGACACCGACGACACCGGGGGTGGCCATAAGCCGGGCGCGGATGCCGTTCCACTGATAGATGCCCGAAAACGGCACGGCGACCGGCATGGAGCGCGAGGCGCGCGATTCCTGCTGCTCGGCCGCGGCGCGGGCCTGAGCCTCGGCGGCGACCTTGAGGCGCACCGAACGCCATTTCTCGAGCATGACATCGTCGAACCGGCGCGCGGCGGCGGCGGCGGCTGTTTCGAGCGTCCCGTCCTCGGCGGTGTAAACCTTGTCGAAATTGATCTTTCCGAGCGGCGAATCGCCCTGCATCACGGCGCGGATCCCACCCGAAGGGTCCGGCTCGGCGATGGCGACGAGCACGGCCTTGGCCTCATAGCGGATCATCAGGCTCTCGAGCTTGATCGCATCGCCGGCGGCCACCTCTTCCGGGCTGATGGCGGAGGTGTCCTGGAGGTCGCCCAGGGGCACGATGATCGGCACCAGCGACTGCTCGGCCTTGAGGTCGAGCCAGGCCTTGCGCCAGAGATTGTCTTCCCAGAGGACCAGCCCGTTCGGGCCCTTCCACAGCGGCAGGACGACCAGCGGCGGGGCCTGCTCCTCGACCACGTCGATACCATAACGGCCGAACAGTTCCCGGATCTTGCCGGGCAGGAAGCGCACGGTGAGCTTGCCGATGTAACGGCCGGGGCCGGAGCGCTCCTCCTCGATACTCAGGGAACGCAACATACGGCCGATATCGCGGGCATCCATGCCCTGAAGCCGCTTAGCGGCCTCGGGCGAGCCCAGCCTTTCGGCCAGCTGGTAAAAGGCTTTGACCTGGGCCTCGATGATGGCGCGGGTGCGGGCCGTGGCGGCGTCCTTGTCGGTGACGTCCACCTCCACGCCGGTGACCGAAAACAGGCCGGTTTCGACCGGGCCAACGGCCCAGGCTTTCAACGGCGCGGCGAGGATGAGGAAGGTCAGGAAGGCCCCGAGGAGGCCCCTGGATCGGCACGTCATCAACAAAACTCCATCTGCCCGCTTACGCTCAGTTGAGCCCAATTGAGCGCTTTATCTAAGGCACTGTTCGGGCTATTCAGCCCCGGCACCCCGGATCACAGCAGAATTCCTAGATCAATGAGGCAAACTAGCGGCATGGGCGCAGGCAAACAAGACGGCCATAATGGCATTTCCTACGCCGACGCAGGCGTTGATATTTCGGCCGGAAACGCCCTGGTCGAGGCGATCAAACCCCTTGCCAAGGCGACAGCCCGGACCGGCACCGATTCGGCGCTCGGCGGATTCGGCGGCCTCTTCGACCTGAAAGCCTGCGGCTTCAAGGACCCGGTCCTGGTCGCCGCCAATGACGGGGTCGGCACGAAATTACGTATCGCCATCGATTCCGGCCTGCATGGCACGGTCGGCATCGACCTCGTCGCCATGTCGGTCAACGATCTCGTCGTGCAAGGTGCAGAGCCCTTGTTCTTCCTCGACTATTTCGCGACCGGCAAGCTCCAGGTGAGCGAGGCGCGCGACGTCATCGCGGGCATCGCCGAAGGCTGCCGGCAGGCCGGCTGCGCCCTTATCGGCGGTGAGACCGCCGAGATGCCGGGCATGTATCACGGCGGCGACTACGATCTCGCCGGCTTCGCGGTGGGCGCGGTCGAGCGTGAGAACATCCTGCCCAAGCCCGATGTCGGCCCGGGCGACGTCATTTTGGGCCTCGCCTCGTCGGGTCCGCATTCGAACGGCTATTCGCTGATCCGCCGCCTGGCCGATATCAGCGGACTCAAATATGGGGACAAGGCCCCCTTCGCCCCCGACAAGACACTGGGCGAAGCGCTCCTCACGCCCACCCGCATCTATGTGAAGCCGGTGCTCGCCGCCCTCAAAGGGTCGGCCGGCATCAAAGCGCTCGCCCATATCACCGGCGGCGGCTTCCTCGAGAATATTCCGCGCGTGCTCCCGGCTCACACTGTGGCCGAGATCGATCTGGCGCAGATCCCTTGCCCGAAGGTCTTCGGCTGGCTGCAGCAGGTAGGCAATATCAGCGAGCGCGAGATGCTGCGCACCTTCAATTGCGGCATCGGCATGATCTGCGTCACGACGGCGGAAAGCGCCGATGAGGTGATGCGCCTCCTCCAGGATCAGGGCGAACAGGTCGTGCGGGTGGGCACCATCGCTGAACGCCAGGAAGGTGAAGAGCAGGTCAAGCCCCGCGGGCGGCTCGCGCTCTGATGGGCGCCCGCAGGAAAACCGGCATTCTCATTTCAGGCCGGGGCTCGAATATGCAAGCCCTGGTCAAAGCGGCCCGCGATCCCGCCTACCCGGCCGAGATCGTGGTGGTCGTCTCCAACCGGCCCTCTGCCGAAGGCCTCGCTTTCGCAGAAGCAGAAGGCATCGCCACTGAAGTCGTCGACCACAAGGCACATGCTTCGCGTGAGGCATTTGATGACGCGCTCGATGCGGCGCTCAAGCGTCATGGCGTCGAGCTCGTCGCCTGCGCCGGCTTCATGCGCATCATGACGGAAGGTTTTGTCGGGCGCTGGCGCGACCGGATGATCAATATCCATCCCTCGCTGCTGCCGGCTTACAAGGGCCTTCACACACATGAGCGGGCGCTCGCCGACAAGGTCACGCGCCATGGCTGCAGCGTGCATTTCGTCAGGAGCGACGTGGATGACGGTCCGCTGATCGCACAAGCCTCAGTGCCCGTGCTCAAGTCCGATAATCCTGATACGCTCGCGGCGCGCGTGCTCGACGCGGAGCACAAAATCTATCCACGCGTGCTGGCGCTGGTGGCCTCGGGTGCCGTGCGCGTCGAAGGCGAGAGGCTCGTCGCCACGAGACCCGGCTTGCGACTGCCGTTCACAATTCCATGATCCCGAATGTCCTCAGCATCGCCGGCACCGACCCGACCGGCGGCGCCGGCATCCACGCCGATCTCAAGACCTTCTCGGCGCAGGGCGCTTATGGCATGGCGGTCGTCACCGCAGTGGTGGCGCAGAACACGCAAGGCGTGCGTTCCTTCGTGACGCTCGAACCCAATTTCATCGCCGATCAGATCGATGCGGTGTTCGAGGATGTGCGGGTCGACGCGGTCAAGATCGGCATGATGGCGACTGCGGCCATCGCCGAAGTGATCGCCGGCCGGCTCAAGCATTATGGCGCCCAACGGATCGTGCTCGATCCCGTAATGGTCGCCAAAAGCGGCCATCACCTTCTGCGCCCGGATGCGATCGCGGCCATTCGCGACGTGCTGGTGCCGCTGTCGACATTGATCACGCCGAATCTGCCGGAAGCCGCGGTGCTGCTCGGCGTCGAGCCGCAGTGGAGCGCTACGGAAATGCAGGCGCGCGCCAAGGATCTCCGCAAGCTCGGGTCCGAATGGGTGCTGCTCAAGGGCGGCCATCTCGAAGGCTCGGCCGAAAGCACCGATATCCTGCTCGGCAGCGGCGGCAGCGTCGAATTCTCGGCGCCGCGCATCACCACCAAGAATGATCACGGCACCGGCTGCACACTGTCGGCCGCCATCGCCGCTCTGCTGCCCCGCCACGGGATGGAAGAGAGCGTGCGGCGCGCCAAGGACTATCTCTCAGGCGCGCTCGCCGCGAGTGATGAACTCACCGTCGGGCGTGGCCACGGGCCGCTTCATCATTTCCACGCGCTCTGGCGCTCCTGACCGCATCGGCGAGGCGTGCCGCTTCGGCGCGCGGATCGGGCTGGCCGCAAATGGCTGAGATCACAGCCAGCCCGTCCACCCCGGCCGCGATCACGGATGCGGCATGTTCGACCTTGAGTCCACCGATCGCCACCGCCGGGAGGTTGCAGAGCGTCACGAGTTCAGCGAGACCGGCAAAACCGATGGGCGGCTTGTGGTCCGCCTTGGTCGGTGTAGCGAAGACCGGGCCGAGGCCGACATAGTCGACGACAGCGCCATTCATGGCGCGCGCCGCTTGCGGCGTCTCGATCGAGAGGCCGAGGATCATGTCGGGACCGATACGCCGCCGCGCCTCCGCCGCCATCATGTCCTCCTGGCCCAAATGCAGGCCGTCGGCCGCAATCGCGATGGCCGCCTCGACGTCGTCATTGACGATGAGCGGCACGCCGGTGCCCGCCAATACCGTCTTGAGCGCCAGCCCAGTCTCGATCATGCGAGTGGTGCCGCCCTCCTTGTCGCGCAGCTGGACCACGGTGACACCGCCCGCCACGGCGGCGCGTGTCGTCTCGACCATCGACAGATCGCGGCAGAGCAGCGGATCGAGCACGAGATAGACCGACAGATCGAAAGCCTTCATGCCGGTACCACCTTCGCCTTGGCATCGAGGCTCGCCGGATCGAGGGCGGCCAGCGCGTCGAGGAAGCGCCAGGCGAAGGAGCCGGGTCCCTCCGCCCCTTGCGCCGCCGCTTCGCCCGCCACGCCGAAACAGGCTAAGGCGGCGACCGTCGCCGCCAATGGCTCGCGCGGCGCCGTCGCGGCGAAGGCGCCGACGAGACAAGTGAGCGCGCAGCCAAGCGCCGTCACCTTGGGCATCAAAGGTGAGCCGCCGGCGATACGCATCGATTGCCGGCCATCGGTCACGAAATCCACCGCGCCGGTCACCGCGACGATTGCGTCATGCTGCTGCGCCAATGTGAGCGCCGCCGCTTCGGCCTGCTCCACCGGATCACGGCTGTCGACGCCCTGGCCAGCACTGGCGCCGCCGGCAAGTGCTATGATCTCCGAGGCGTTGGCCCTGATGATGGTCGGACGCAGTCCCAGAAGCTCGGCCACCGCGTTGCGGCGGAACGAGGTGACGAAATGCGCCACCGGATCGAGAACCCAGGGTATGCGCTTCTCATGGGCGGCGATGACCGCCAGCTTCATGCCGGCGAACCAGTCGGGCGACAGCGTGCCGATATTGACGGTGAGCGCGCCGGCGATGCTGGCGAATTCACCGGACTCCTCAGCGGCATGAACCATGGCAGGTGATGCGCCCGCCGCCAGCATCACATTGGCCGCGATGTTCATCGCGACATAGTTGGTGATGCATTGGACGAGCGGCGGTTTATCGCGCAAGGTGGCAAGCAGTGTTCCCGGCATGGTCATCATTGACCCTCCTGTCCGACCGGCACATAGAGATCGCCGCCCGATCGGTATTTCTCGGCCATGGCGGCCATGCCCAGTTTCTGCGCTTCCGTCTGGATTTCCTGCGAGATGCGCATGGAGCAGAATTTCGGCCCGCACATGGAGCAGAAATGCGCCACTTTGTGGGCCTCCTTGGGCAGCGTCTGGTCATGGAAGGCCCGTGCCGTCTCAGGGTCGAGCGATAGATTGAACTGGTCCTCCCAGCGGAACTCGAACCGGGAGCGCGACAACGCATCGTCCCTGATCTTGGCCGCTGGATGACCTTTGGCGAGATCGGCGGCATGGGCTGCGATCTTGTAGGTGATGACGCCGGTCTTGACGTCATCGCGATCCGGCAGGCCCAGATGCTCCTTGGGCGTCACGTAACAGAGCATGGCGGTGCCGAACCAGCCGATCATCGCAGCACCGATGCCTGACGTGATGTGGTCATAACCCGGCGCGATGTCGGTGGTGAGCGGTCCCAGCGTATAGAACGGCGCCTCGCCGCAGATCGCGAGCTGCTTGTCCATATTGGCCTTGATCTTATGCATCGGCACATGGCCGGGCCCCTCGATCATCACCTGGCAATCCTTGGCCCAGGCTATTTTCGTCAACTCGCCCAGCGTCTCGAGCTCGGCGAATTGCGCTCTGTCATTGGCATCCGCGATCGAGCCCGGGCGCAGGCCGTCACCCAGCGAGAAGGACACGTCATAAGCCCGCATGATGTCGCAGATCTCTTCGAAATGCTCATAGAGGAAGCTCTCGCGGTGATGATGCAGGCACCATTTGGCCATGATCGACCCGCCGCGCGACACGATGCCGGTGACGCGGCCGACGGTCAGCGGGACGTAATGCAGGCGAACGCCCGCATGGATGGTGAAATAGTCGACGCCCTGCTCGGCCTGTTCGATCAGCGTGTCGCGATAGACTTCCCAGCTCAAATCCTCGGCAACGCCGTCGACTTTCTCGAGCGCCTGATAGAGCGGCACGGTACCGATCGGCACCGGCGCGTTACGGATGATCCATTCGCGGATATTGTGGATGTTACGACCGGTGGAGAGGTCCATCACTGTGTCGGCGCCCCAGCGTGTCGCCCACACCATCTTCTCGACTTCTTCCGCCATCGAGGACGTCACGGCCGAATTGCCGATATTGGCGTTGATCTTCACCAGGAAATTACGGCCGATGATCATCGGTTCGGCTTCCGGGTGATTGATGTTGGCGGGTATGATGGCACGGCCTTTCGCGACCTCGTCACGGACGAATTCCGGCGTGACGAAATCGGGAATGTCGGCGCCGAAATCCTCGCCGTCACGCTCGACGGCGTTGCGCAAACGCTCGCGGCCAAGATTCTCGCGGATGGCGACGAACTCCATTTCCGGCGTCACGATGCCGGCGCGCGCATAGCTGAGCTGCGTCACCGCCTTGCCGTTCTTCGCCTTCAAGGGCCGGTGGCGGACCGGGAATTCCGGCGTGAGATGCTTCGCCCCGACCGACCCATTGTCCTCAGGACGGACGTCACGTCCGGCATAGGCCTCGACATCGCCGCGTGCCTCGATCCAGCGGGCCCGCGAGCGCGGCAGGCCGCGCTCGATGGCGATGGCGATCATCGGATCGCTATAGGGGCCCGATGCATCATAGACGACGACCGGCGGTTCGCCGGCGGTCGGGTGCAGCGAGATCTCACGCATCGGCACGCGGATATCGGGATGGATCTTGCCGGATTTGTAGATCTTGGCCGAGGCCGGCAGCGGACCTTGGGTGACGGTCGGCGCCTGCGGGCTATTTGTAGTATGCATCGTCATGGTGAGACTCCTTCGCGATCGCTATGGAGACCCAGCTCTGACCCGGAATGATGAAAAGGCGCCCTTGGGAGGAAGTGGTTGGCCCGAAGGCCGCAAGCGCCCGCACCGTCCCTACGCCAGTGTTAACTGGATCAGGTTCAACGGGTCGCTACGCTGCTCAGGCCAGAAAGCCCTCGCCAGCAGCCTCTCAGCTCCTTGTCGGAGCCCCCCTGGTGAAGGCGTTCAGGGTGCGGTCCATGCGCCGATTTGTCAAGCCGATCGATTCTCATCTTATATTTGGCGCGTGATCGGACGGAAAACCGGTACCCACTTTTCCTGATCACGCGCTAGCGGCTGATCGCATAGTGGCTGCGGCGCGGATCGGCGCCCGAGCCGAGGACGCGGCGCCCATCTACGGGCGTCTGCATGTCGACGGACAGCGCGACACCGCTCGCGTCGAACTCGTAATCGGGCCAGAGATGAATGCGGTGACCACGCTTGGCGAGGCCTGCTCTGACCTTGTCGGAGATACGCGCCTCGACGCTCAGCCGGCCACGATCATGGAAATGCGGGAAGAAGGAATCCGGGAAGCTCAGGCAGGTCACGCGCGCCGCCTCGACCGACTGCTGCGGCGACATTCCGCGATCGACGACATTGAGGAAGGCTTGCAGGATGCCTTGCGGAATTACATCACCACCGCTCGCCGACAAGGCCATCGCTCTGGCTTCCCCCTCTTCAAGGCTCAGCGCGAGTGCCGGCGCCGGCGTCAAACGCGGCCGTTTGCCCGGCCCCAATACCGCTGGATGCCTGGCATCGAGCCGCGACTGGACACCACGCGGCGAGACGATGATGCCGAGCCCCGGCACGATCGGATTGCCGTCAATAGTGTCGCTGGCCGAGCAGCTGAAGACATTGCCCTCGCCATCGATGATGGTGAAATTGGTCGTGTCGCGCCTTTTCCCGCGTTTGGCGCCAGTCGAAACAGGAAGATCGAGTGTCGGAAGATCCGGCAGCGCCTTCTTCAGCCGAACCGTGGCGCGCAGCCGCGCCACGTGGTCGTCGGACAGCAGCTCTTCAATTTCGACATTCGCGTCGCCATAGAACTTCTCACGGTCCGAAAAGCCCAGCTTCATCGCTTCGACGAGAAGATGGATATAGGTCTCCTCATTCGTGGCATGCGCCGCGAGATCGAAGCCGGCGAGCACGGACAGCGTCTGCAAGATCACCGGCGCCTGGCTGTAGGTCCCGCCGGTGAACATGCGCCAGCCGTGATAGTCACAATTCTTGGCCGGCGTCACCTCATTGCGGAACGCGGCCAGGTCGGCATGTGTCATCCAGCCGCCGCCCTGCCCAACCCAGTCGACGATCCTTTCGGCCACCTCGCCTTCGTAAAAGGCTTTGCGCACCGCTTCGAGCGCTTCTGTCCGTTTTGCGCCACGCTCGGCCGCCATCAGCCGCTGGAGAAGCCGCGCCAGATCGGTCTGCACGAGGCGATCGCCTTCGCGCGGAGGCCTTCCGTCCGGCCAATAGATGGAAGCTGAGCTCTCCCAGTTCTTAAAAGTGGCGCCCATCAATTCATAAGCGAGCGCCGTGCGCCGATCGAGCACGAAGCCCTCCTCGGCATAACGCAGAGCTGGCGCCGCAACCTCGCCGAAAGACCATGTGCCGAAGCGGGACAGCGCCGTCACCCAGGCGTCGAGCGCTGCCGGCACGACCGAACAGGCCGCCCCCAGCGGCATGTCGCCCTTGTAACGGTCGAGATAGACGTCCAGCGTCACCTCACGGCTCCAGGATCCGACGCCGCTGATCGACCAGACCTCATCGGAGCCCGCAAGGCGCAACACGATCGGCGCGACGCCGCCCAGATTGCACATGTCGGCCTGGATAACATTGCTCGCAAGACCGGCGGCGACACCGGCATCGATCGCCGTACCGCCCCGTTCGAGGACATCGGCTGCCACCATGGAGACCAGCGGGTGGCCGGCGACCACCGAATAATTCTCGCCGATCAAAGTGGGGCGCATCGATTCCGGCGGTGGAAAGATATTGGGAACCGGCGACGTGCTGTTGCGCATGCCGCCCGCGGCTTCTTCGGGCGCACTGTTCTTCGGATCGCTCATCGCTCTTCTCCCTGCTAGGCACTCAACATCGCGCCGGCATCGACCCTGATCGTCGTGCCGGTGATGGCGGAGCTCGCCGGCGACACGAGGTGGAGGCAGAGATTGGCAACCTCTTTCGGATCAACCAGCCGGGTCGCCGCACCGCTCTTCGCCATGCTGTGCCAGATCTCCGCCACATCGGCGCCGGTGCGCTCGGCGATACTCCTCGCGACCTCACGCAGCATCGGGCTGTCGACATTACCGGGGCACACCGCATTGGCCCGGATGCCGTGCGCGCTGAGCTCAGCCGCGAAACTCTCGGTGAAGCCGATCAGAGCGAATTTGGTGGCGCAATAGATCGAAGCGCCGGCTTCGCCGCGCAGGCCCGCTGTGGAGGACAGGAACACGAAGGCGCCGCCCTTGCCGCGCGCGATCATGGGCTTCGCGAAGGCGGCGGCCGTATGGAAGGCGCCGTCGAGATTGACCGCCATCACGCGACGATAGACAGACCAGTCGATGTCGACCACGGCCCCATCGGCATTGAGACCCGCGGCATAGACCAGGCTGTCGACATCGCCGATCTCGGCCGCGAGCGCCGTCATGGCTTGCGGATCGGTGACATCACACGCTTTGCTGTGATGCGCACCCGCCAGGCCAGCAATGGCGCGGGCCGCCTGTTCTTCACTGCGGTCGAGCGACCAGACGGTGGCGCCGGCATGGGCCAGCGCCTTGACGCAGTCGGCTCCGATGGTGCCCCCGCCACCGACGACCACCGCGATATGCGCATCTCCAAGCTTGCTCATGATGCCGCCGCCATCTCACGCAAGACTCGCGCGATGGAAGCCGGACCCGGCACCAGCACTTCTTCCAAGGACAGAGCAGCCGGAATGGGCACATCCGGTACGGCGTGACGGCGCAACTGGCGCAAGGAGGAAGGTCCGAGCCGC
Organism: Rhizobiales bacterium Y(2018); assembly: GCA_005502925.1. Lineage (GTDB taxonomy): Bacteria > Pseudomonadota > Alphaproteobacteria > Rhizobiales > Aestuariivirgaceae > Taklimakanibacter. The sequence goes on from SCPD01000001.1 coordinate 702,399, forward strand.
TCCAGGACGCGCACGATGATCTCGGCCGAGAGTCCGAAGCTCAGATAGTCTTCGTCCACGACCAGAAGACGGCCGGTCTTCGCCGCCGACTGGGCGACCGTCTCGACATCCAAGGGAACGATCGAGCGCAGATCGATGAGCTCGACATCGATCCCCTCGCCTGCGACCTGGGCGGCTGCCTCCATCGCATATTCGACGCTGGCGCTCAGCGTAACGAGTGTGATGTCGCCGCCCTTGCGCACGATATCGGCCTTGCCGATCGGCGTGACGAAGGGTTCGGCCGGCACATCGCCGGCATTGAGGAATTCCTTGGCCTGCTTGAGCAGCAGGCCCTTGTGCTCGATGAAGATCACCGGATTGTCGGAGCGGATGGCGGCGGCCATCAGACCCTTATGGTCACGCGCCGAGCTCGGCGCCACGACCTGCATACCCGGCAGATGTGCGAAGGTCGCCCACAGGCACTGGGAATGCTGCGCCGCCGAGCCGATATTGCCGCCTGCCGTCTTGATCACCATCGGCATCTTGACCCGCCCCCCGGACATATAGGGGATCTTGGCCATCGCATTGTAGACCTGTTCGAGACAGACGCCAATGAAGTCGACGAACATGATCTCGACGACCGGCCTGAGGCCCGCCATCGCCATGCCCACGCCCATGCCGGTGAAGGACATTTCCGAGATCGGCGTGTCGCGCACGCGCATCGGGCCGAAACGGTCGAGCAGATTGCGGCTCGAGCCGAAGACGCCGCCGCAGCGGCCGACATCCTCGCCCAGGATCACGACGCGCTCGTCGCACTCCATTTCCTGAAACAGGCTTTCGGCGACCGCCTGCGACGCATTGATCTTGCGCATATTCGCTGCCATGTCGGCCGTCATCACACCACCTCCGCAAAGACATGATCCATGGCGCCGGCCGGATCAGGCATCGCATCCTTACGGATATCCGCCAGCATGGCGCTCATTTCGCCCTTGGCTGCCGCGACGATCTGATCGAGCTCGCCCTCGGCGGCGCCGCGTTCGACCAGCATGCGCCGATACCGAGCGATCGGGTCCATCTCGGCGCGCATGCGCTGCTTCTCGGCACGCTCGCGGTAATTGTCATGATCGCCCTCATAATGACCGCGATGGCGATAACATGTGGCTTCGAGCAGCGACGGGCCGCCGCCTTTTCGCGTATGTTTCGCAACCTCGGCAAAGGCTTTCACGACTTCCTCGACATCGGTGCCGTCGACACGCCGTCCGAGCGCCCCATAGGCCGCAGCGCGCTCGGCAATTCCCGGCGTCGCGGTGACGTCGGAGAAGCGGACCGAAATCGCATATTGGTTGTTCTCGACGAGGCAGACCAGCGGCAGGCCCCAGGCCGCCGCCATGTTCAGGCATTCATGGAAGGTGCCGTGATTGGTCGCACCGTCGCCGCAGATCCCGACGGCGACATAAGGCAGGCCCTTCAGCTTGAAATTATAGGCGTAGCCCAAAGCGACGGGCAGCGAGGCGCCGACGATGCCGGTCGCGGAGAAATTGCGCTCGGGGTCGAAGGGATGCATGTGGCCGCCGCGGCCGCGGCAAAGGCCCGTCTCCTTCTCGAAGATTTCGGCCATGAGGGCGCGCGGCGGAACGCCTTTAGCCAGCGCGTGATAATGATTGCGGTGCGTGCTCACCACGGCGTCATGGGGCGTCAGGGATTGCGCCATGGCCGCGCCGATCGCCTCCTGGCCGATGCTGGTATGGAGCTCGCCATGGATCTCGAAGGTCGGCACGCCTTCGATGCAGGCCTCATCGAAAGCCCGCAGCCGGACCATGGTCCGAAACAGATTGATCTCGTTCAGCTTCATGATTCTCTCATCTCAAGCAGTTCGAAAAAGGATCCGCCGGGCGCCCGGCAATAAGTAGAGCGCCCTTCCGGAAAGACGGTGATGCTGCCGATCGGCTCGGCATTCGCCGCTACCACCTCACGCAAGGCGTCGTCGAGTTCGTCCACCACGAAGCCGACGTGACCGCAGCCCGCCGCCAATGGCAATGGCTGGGCTGCCAGTGCGTGGCCGCTGAATTCGATGAGCTCCAGCCGCGGCCCGCCATCGGTGCGCGCCAGTTGAGCAAGATGGCACGAGAGCGTTTCCACGCCCGTCATGCTGCGGATTTCCCTTGCCATGTCCCTTTCGATGAAAGCGACCTCATAGCCGAAGGCCGCCGCATAGAAGGCGATGGAGAGATCGATCTCCGAAACCGCGAGCGAGACATGATCCAGGGGTTTGAGCTTCATCGAACACCTTCAACAGCACGCACCATCACATCGCGAAGATCGCAGCGGATATCGTCACCGGCGCTGGTTGCAAAGATCGCAACGAGGACGCGCGGCGCCGTGCGGGGAACGGAGTCGAGAAAGCGGGGCGGCGCGACCAGGTGCTGGACCGCGTGGAAACTCACCGGCCGCTCGTCGCCGGCGACATCGGCCATGGCCTTGAGGCGCAGCAGCGACTCGCCCTGGCGGCGCGCAATATCCTCGATGCCGGCCTGGAAGGCACGCAGATCGACCGGACTGGAAAGGCGGAGGACAACGCTGTCGAAAGCTGCAGCATGCCCGGTGTCGGCGGACATCGAATGCTGATGAACGGCCGGCTCCATGTCGAAAAGCTGTGTCGCGAGCTGGACATCCGTCGCCGCGGCCTCGATCGGAACACACGACAGACGGCGCAGCTCGTTCATCAGCCGGCTCCTGCCGGCCTCATCCGTCAGATCGAGCTTGGTGACCAGCAGACGATCGGCAAGCGCCAGCTGCGCCCGCGCCGTTTCATGCCGCCATATCTGGCCAAGGCCCAGTACGGCATCGATCACCGTCACGAGACCGGTCAGGCGATATCGCGACAGGCGCAGCGGATCACTCACGAAGGCCTGCAATATCTTGGTGGGATGCGCGAGTCCGCTGGTTTCGACAATGACGCGAGCGAAGGGTGGAATTCTACCGAGGGCGACTTTGTCCTGCAAACTGCGCAGAGCGCGCGCGAGATCGCCTTGCGCCTGGCAGCACAGGCAGCCGCCCGGCAGGACGACGATATTCTCGTCCACGCTTTCGATCAGGAGGTGATCGAGGCCGATCTCGCCGAATTCATTGACGATGACCGCCGTGTCGGCCGCCTGCGGCAGAGCGAGCAGTCGTCTGATCAAGCTGGTCTTGCCGCTGCCCAGGAAGCCGGTGAGTACCGTCACTGGAACGGTCTGCTCCGGAACGAGATCGAGCGTGCGCGGATCAGGAAGTGCTGTCATTCCACCCAGCTCGCATTCCAGAAGGCGTCGGGGCGATGGCGCATCGTCTCGAGGGCGCCGAACATCGGCTGGCTGAGCGTGACGCCCCTGGTGCGCTCACCGAGTTCAGCTTTCGCCGCCTGGATGATCGCCGGATCGGCGAGCAGCCGCAGCGTGGCGGCGGCGAGTGCTTCGGACGCCATCAAGGGTCCCGGGTGGCTCGCCTCGTGGCCCGCCAGCGCCGTCAGCGCCCAATTGTGCAAGGGGACTTGATCGGGGAACGCCCAGTTGACCCGCCCAAGCGGGATCCGCCAGCTGACCTCGCCATCATCCTGCCCGTAAGGGTCCAGCCCTTCGCTATACAGGCCCAGCCCCTCATCGAGCCGGAAGCCGCCATCCGGACGGCAGGTCTTGGCGAGTGCGCGCATGAAGTCGCGGCCCTCCTCCGTCCAGCGCGGCGGTCCGACCGTCACGAGGGCGGCGTGAAGCGTCTCGGCCAGGGTATCGTTCGCCAGATAGCCACGCGTGCCGGCGATGAACTGATGGCGAAAGGCGACGCCCGTCATTTCGGCGGCCCGCGCCGCGACACCGATGGCGAAGTCGAACACTTCGCGGGCGCGCTCGAAACTCTCATGCCGTGCCGTGAGCCACAGCCGCGCCTCGTCTGGCGTGACATTGGGAATATGCCCCGCAACACGCAGCACATGCTCGACCGAGGTGTCGGGGAAATGATGGGCGCGCAACCGTTCCAGCGACTGCACGGCGAGTTCGGCGGCATCGAGCGCATTACGCCGGCGGGTGCCGCCGCCATGGCCGGATTCGCCGAGGAAGACGACTTCGCCATTGAGCACCGACTGGCAGGGGCGCGAGATCGCGCCGTTCTGATAGTCGCCATGCGAGGTGAGGATGGCGTCGATGCCGTCGAAGATGCCGAGCCCGAGCATCGCCACCTTGCCCCAGACGATCTCTTCGGCGGGCGTTCCGAACACGACGATCTCGCCGGCGAGCCCCGCCTCCGCCGCCGCCAGCGCGGCGGCGATCGCCGCACCGCAATTGGCCGGCCCGATGAGATTGTGACCGCAAGCATGGCCGGCGGGATGTCCCCGTCGCTTTCGCTCGGCTACGGCATCATTGTCGGTGCCGGGCAGCGCATCATATTCGGCGAGAAGCGCAACTTTGAGCCCCCCTTTGCCACGCCGCGCCGTGAAGGCGGTGGGCAGGCCGCCGACACCCCGCTCGACCTCGAAACCGAAGTTTTCCAACCAGGCGCAGAGCGTGGCTTGCGCCTTGAATTCCATGTTGCCGAGTTCGGGTGTCGCCCACAATTCATTGAATTTACTGACGATCTCCGCCTGGAGAGGAAGCCAGTGCCGCCTGGCGATCGCGCTGTGATTCATTCTGGTCATCTGTAAACTGTTGACAGTTGTCAGCTTAGTGTGTTTCATTTCCGGAGCGCTGTCAAACCACATTCGGCGGCCAGCCGCGGAGAAAATTGACTTGGAGCAGAGCTTTCACGCCGTCCCGACGCTGACTCTGGTCACCCAGGTGAAGGAGCAGATTCAGCACGCCATCACGACCGGCGAATTGCTGCCGAACCAGCGTCTGGTCGAAGGCGAGATCGCCCAGAAGCTCGGCGTCAGCCGGGGGCCCGTTCGCGAAGCCGCGCGCCTGCTCGAGCAGAGCGGTCTTTTGATATCCCTGCCCCGCCGCGGCTTCTTCGTGCGCCAGTTCGAGGAACGCGAGATCAAAGATCTCTACGAGCTGCGCGAATGGATCGAAGCCGCCGCGGTCGAAGCCGCGGTGAAGCGCGCCACGCCCGAGCAGCATGAGATGCTGCGCGTCACTCACAAGAATCTAATGGCCCGCGCCCGCTCCGGCCAGCAATCCGAGCTGATAGAGGCGATCATCGAGTTCCACCGCTCGATCTGCACGCTGTCGGGCAATATGCGGCTGCTGCGTCTCTTCGACGAGATCGCCATCGAAGTGAGGCAGATACTCTCGGTTCTCGGTGTGAAGCTCGACGAGACGGGCTACCCCGCCGAAGCCCAGGAATCGCTCCTCGACGCCATCGTGAACAAGGACAAGAAACGCGCCGCCGCCGAGATCCGCAAGCTCGTCGCGCAGGCCGGCAAAGAGGTCATGGAAAACTATCGCAGGCGCCAAGCAGCAGGAAGCAAGGCGCCGAAGTGAATCCCGGGACAATTCCGGGTGGTCGCAACGGCTCGTCCCGTCAAAAGGGACGGCACAGGGAGGAGAAGACAAGTATGAGTAGTCGCCGATTGGCACTGGGAGCGGCCGGCATTGCGCTGTGCGGATTCCTGGCCACTGCCGCCCAGGCGGATATCGCAGCGCCGCAGAAAATCAAAGCGGCCGGCAAGATCGTCTTCTGCACCGAGCTCGCCTATCCGCCGTGGGAAATGCTCAATCCCGAAACGCAGGCGCCGGAAGGTTTCGATATCGACATCGCCGCGGCGCTCGCCAAGACGATGGGGGTCACCTCCGAGCACAAGAACATCTCCTTCGACGGCCTCATCCCGGCTTTGCAGGCGGGTCAGTGCGATGCCATCATTTCAGGCCTCGCCGACAAGCCGGAACGGCGCGAGGCGGTCGACTTCGTGAACTATGCGGTGTCGGGCAACGCGCTGATCACGCGCGCCGAAAACCCGGCGACCTTCAAGACGCTCGAGGACCTTTCCGGTCTCAAAGTCTCGGTCGCCGTCGGATCGGCGCTCGAGGGTGAGTTGAAGAAAGCCAGCGACGCGCTGAAAGCGGCGGGCAAGCCCGAGATCAACATCCTGTCGCTGCAAAGCGGCACCGATGCCTTCCAGCAGCTGACGGCGGGCCTGGCCGATGTCTATTTCGGCTCGACCGACCAGGCCGGCTATTTCAACAAGCAGAAACCCGGCCTCCTGAAGCTCGCCAGCCCGCAGCTCTTCTCGCTGACGATCGGGCTCGCGACGCTCAAGAAAGACAAGGACCTTCATGACGCCTTCGACGGCGGCTTGAAGGAGCTCAAGAGCTCAGGCGAGTACAAGAAGATCCTCGCCAATTGGGGCTTCGAGGCCATGGGCCTCGAGTAACCCAGACTTGCGGTCGGGAGCCACTGGTTCCCGGCCGATTTTCCCGTCAGTGAGACATAAGCCATGTCCGGCGACTTCAATATCGACACTGCCTTCTTCCTCAAATATCTGTTCAATCCGCCGGCCATCATCTGGAAGGGGCTGTGGCTGACGATCTGGATTTCCGTCGTGGCCCAGGCGCTCGGCGTCGCCATCGGCCTTCTCATCGCATTGTGCATCCGGTCGAAGCGCGCCTGGCTGCGCGGCTTCGGCAAATTCTATGTGTGGGTCTGGCGCGGTACGCCGCTCCTCGTCCAGCTGGTTCTGATCTATACCGGCGTCGCGGCGGCGGGCTTCTACAAATATCCCGATATTCAGATCGGCCCCTTCACGCTCACCGGCCCGCTCCAGGCCGCCCTCATCACGCTTTCGCTCAACGAAGCCGCCTATATGGCGGAAATTTTCCGGGCCGCCTTGTCATCGATCGACAAAGGTCAGTTCGATGCCGCGCGCGCTTTGGGCATGCGGCCCATCACGGCGATGCGCTGGATCATCCTGCCGCAAGCGGCGCGGATGGTGGTGCCGCCGCTCGGCAATGAATTCACCTTGATGATCAAAGGCACGTCGCTCCTCGCCATTCTCGGCATCCGCGAATTGTTCGGCACCCTCCAGCAGCTCAATGCCGCGACCTTCCGCACCTTCGAGCTCTTCATCATCGCCGCCATCTGGTATCTGATCCTGACGACGATCATGGGCTTCGTGCAGAAGCGCCTCGAAGCCCATTACGGGCGTTATGACCAGCCGACTGCCGACAGCAAGGCCAAACCAGGCTTGCGCAGCCTGTTCTCGGGGCAGCGCTAGAATGGCCGCGACCGACACAACTCCCCTCGTCGCGCTGCGCGACATCCGCAAATCCTATGGTGATGTCGAAGTTCTGCGCGGCGTCTCCTTCGATGTCCATCGCGGTGAGGTCGTCTGCCTGATCGGGCCCTCGGGGTCCGGCAAGACCACGCTGGTGCGCTGCATCAACCATCTGGAGAAGATCCAGTCCGGCCGCATCACCGTCGATGGCGAGCTTATCGGCTATCGCGAGCATAAAGGCCGGATCATCGAGGATTCGGAAACGCGCATCGCCGACCGGCGGCAGAAGATCGGCATGGTCTTCCAGCGCTTCAATCTCTTCCCGCATCTCACCGCGCTCGAAAACATCACTGTCGGCCCTGTCCGCGTCCAGGGGCGCGATCTGAAGACAGTGACAGCGGAAGCGCTAGAGCTCCTGGCGCGCGTGAAGCTCGCGGACCGGGCCAGCCACTATCCCTCCCAGCTCTCGGGCGGCCAGCAGCAGCGTGTGGCGATCGCCCGGGCGCTCGCCATGAAGCCGGCCGTCATGCTTTTCGACGAGCCGACCAGCGCGCTCGACCCTGAGACCGTCGGCGAGGTGCTGGAAGTCATGAAGGAGCTCGCGCAAGCGGGCACCACCATGATTGTCGTGACCCATGAGATGGGTTTCGCCCGCGACGTTGCGAACCGTATCGTCATGATGGATCAGGGTGCGGTGGTCGAAATCGGAAGCGCCGAGCAGATCTTCACTAATCCGCAGCAGGAGCGGACCAGGGCCTTCTTCAAGGCGATGCGCTGACGGCTCTATGCTCGTCGCCCTGAGGTGCGAGCGAAGCGAGCCTCGAAGGGTCTCGTGCAGCAGATGCGCTCTATCCTGATGGACGCTTCGAGGCCCGGCTGCGCCGGGCACCTCAGCGTGAGGTGCTGGAGAAGGTATTCCGCACTAGAGGAACACGTCGAGATCCGGCTTCTCCATATCGGCGCGCAGCTCATCCTGCCATTCCTTGAGCAGCGCCTTGCGGCGCTTGGGATAACGGTCCTTGAGGATGTCGACCTGGCCGATGCGGTCGGTACGGAAATGGCGGAAGGCGGTGCGCAATTCGCACCAGGCGATGATGTTGCGGGTCGCCTCGTAATAGACGATGCCGATCGGCCAGATGGTGCGCTCGGTATAGCGGTCGATCTCGTCGCGATACTGGATCGACACTTTGCGGCTCTCGCGGATCGCGCTGCGCAAGGCGGCGACGTCGACCGCATCGACGGTGCGACCGTCGCGCGGCGCCACGACGAGCCCCGCATCATACAGGAACGGCCTCAGCCCCTCGGGGAGCACCGCGCCGATCTTGGCGACCGAATCGCGCGCCGCCCGCGACAGCTGGCCATCGCCGCGCCGGGTCACCCAGCGCAGGCCGAGCATGACCGCCTCGAGCTCGTCGGCCGTGAACATCAAGGGCGGCATGTCATAGCCCTCGCCCAGCACATAGCCGATGCCGGCCTCGCCTCTAATCGGCACGCCTTGGCCGACCAGCGAGTTGATGTCGCGATAGACGGTGCGCAGCGACACTTCCAGCTCTTCGGCCATGGCATCGCCGGTCACCGGGCGCCGGTGGCGGCGCAGGATCTGCAGTACTTGAAGAAGTCGGTCAGCGCGTCTCATGGCTAGAAGCTAGCCTATGCTGCTGTCAGATTATGTCAGGAGGCTGGCAGGAGACAGGGCCATCACACACGGCCCCGGACAGGGTCAGACGAGGACCGCCAGCATGGCCAAGGGAGCGATCGTGGCCACCATGAGAAGCACGGCCATGATGAGGAACCAATGGGTGGGCAATGTGGCGCGACGGAAAGTCATGGGCGGAACTGTGTGCCGATTCTCGTTTTGAGAAAATGATTCTTTTCAAAGACTTAGATTCACAGACTAAGCCTTTGATTCAATTGTCTTCAGTTGATCGAAGGTGTTGCCGGCGGCGGCGATGGCGCAACCGGTGGGCCGCCCAGAGAGGGCGTAAAGGTCGGCTGCTGCGCCTTTTTGAGCTTCATCTTGGTGATGTTGTCCTGGGTCGTCTGGACGCCATCCTTGGCTTCGTTGGTCAGCTTCGGCTTGGCCTTCTGGGCCGCTGCCACGGGCACGGCCAGAACGGCTGTCAGCAATAGACATCCCAATAGGCGGCGGATCATGATGAGCCCTCATCAGAAGCGGGTAAGCGCTGAACTTGCCCGCACCCTAGCCTGCCCCGTGTGAGCGCAGGCTGATCAGCCCGTTCATCTGCGGTTCATATTCTGAACCAGTTCAGGCCGATTTCAGCCAGACCCGGTTGTCATGGAATACCCCGCCGGCGGCCGGCGCCGGCTGGTCGCAGCCGGTGAGCGTGTTGATGCCCTTGCCGTCCTCGAAAGCGTCATTGGGCCAGATCGATTCGGCGATCAAGACGCCGCGGCGGATGCCGTCCATCGCCTTGGCATGCAGCGTCACCACGCCCCGGGCGCTGCCGAGCCGCACCTTGTCGCCATCCTTGAGCCCCTGGGCCGCAAGGTCCTCGGGATGCACGAAGACGGTCGGCCGCCCTTCCCGTTTGCGCGAGGACGGGGTCTCGTTAAAGGTGGAGTTGAGGAAGGTGCGGGCCGGACTGGTCGCCAGCCGGAAGGGATAAGTCTCGGTCGCCTCCTCGATGACGCCCCAGTGATCGGGCATGGGCGGAATATCGTCGACGGGGCCGAAAGGCCCAATGCCGGGCTTGAAGCGCGCTGCCTGCCAGTCCGGCTTGAAGCGGAACTTGCCGTCCGGATGGCCGAAGCCGTTGAGGAAATGAGCGGTCTCGAAATCCTGTTGCACATCGATCCAGGTTTCCTGCTCGAGCTTTTCGAGGTCGGGCCGGTTGGAATTCTTGAGCGTCCAGTCGATGAGTTCGCGAGGCGTCATGTCGAAGCCCGGATGCTTGGCGCCGACGAGGCCGGCGAGATCGGCGATCACCTCGTGATTGTTGCGGCATTCGCCCGGCGCCTCGACCAGCTTGGCGCCCAGCATGATGTGCTGATGGCCGCCGCCCTGATAGAGGTCGTCATGCTCGAGGAACATCGTCGCCGGCAGCACGATATCGGCGAGCTGCGCCGTCTCGGTCATGAACTGCTCATGCACGCAGAGAAACAGGTCATCGCGCATCAGCCCCTGCCGGACCTTGGTCTGGTCGGGCGCCACTGAGGCGGGATTGGTGTTCTGCATGATCATCGCAGTGACCGGCGGGCCGCCGGCCAGATCATAAGGGTTGTTCAACAGCACCGGGCCGATGCGGCTCTGATCGAGCTGGCGGATGGAGGGATCGCGGCATTCGAGCCCTTCGATCAGCGTCTTGTTCCACTTGTACATGCCGCTGTTGGAATGGAAGGCGCCGCCGCCCTCATGCTGCCATGCGCCGGTAACCGCGGCGATCGCCGTCACCGCATGCATGTTGACCGAGCCGTTGCGCGAGCGCGTGAAGCCATAGCCGATGCGCAAATATGTACGCTGCGTCTCGCCGATGAGCTCGGCGAAAGCCTCGATCTCAGCCGCCGGGCAGCCGCAAATGGCGGCCGCCCATTCGGGCGAGCGCGACTGCAGATGCGCTTCGAATTCACGCGGGACGTCGGTGTATTTCTCGAGATAGGCGCGGTCGGCATAACCGTCGCGGAACAGCACATGCATCACGGCGCAAGCGAGCGCCCCGTCGGTGCCGGGACGGATGATCATCTTCACATCCGCCTGCTTCATCGTGCCGGTGTCATAGACATCGACGCAGGCGATCTTGGCGCCGCGCGTCTTGCGCGCCAGCGACGCATGAGTCATGACATTGACCTGGGTGTTCACCGGATTGGTGCCCCAGATCACGATCAGGTCCGATTTCTGCATCTCGCGCGGATCGGAGCCGGTCATGCGCCCACAGCCGGCGAGGAAGCCCGGCCAGGATAGAGCGACACAGAACGTGTCGTACATGCCGGAATATTTCTTCACATGGCGCAGGCGGTTGATGCCGTCGCGCATCACCAGCCCCATGGTGCCGGCATAATAATAGGGCCAGACCGACAACGCGCCGTAGCGTTCTTCCGCCTTGAGGAAGGCCTCCGCGACCTCACCCATCGCATCGTCCCAGGAGAGACGCTGCCACTGCCCATCGCCCTTGGCGCCCTTGCGCTTCAAGGGATGCAGCAAACGGTCCGGATGATGGATGCGCTCGGCGTAACGCCCGACCTTCTCGCAGATGACGCCTAGCGTATAGGAATTGTCCTTGGAGCCGCGCACCCGGCCGATCGTGTGCTCATCGAGCAGCTCGACCTCGAGGGCGCAAGCGGAGGGACAATCATGCGGGCAGACCGACTTGCCGGTCTTGATATTGGGGCGGATGTTCATCGAAAGCGCTTATAGCCCGGAATCGGGCAGCGGCGGAATACGCCCCACGCAGACCTGCCCCTATGGCAGCCCTACCAGAGATTCCGGCCGTCGATCACCTCGACCGTCAGGGCGCCGATATCGAAATCATCGAGCAGATGGGCGCTGACGCCGATTTTGCGGCGCTGGGGATCGAAGGGTTCGGCCCCATAATCGGGCGTCACGGAATAGGTTCCGCAGCCGCAGTCGGGACAGAAGAAATGCCGGTTTTCCGGATGCCTCCGTGCATAGACCTTGCCGTTTTCAGGCGACGTCAGCAGGCGGAACTGGTCCGGCCGGCAATAGGTCCAGAGCGCGCCCCGCTTGGTGCAAAAGGTGCAAGAGCAGCGCAAGGCGTGCGTGGGGGTGAAGTCGAGCTCGAAACGTGTGGCGCCGCAGTGACAGCTGCCTGTAACGGCCATGGCGGATCCCTTCTTGGTGACGGTCATTCCGTCGATAGCGGAAAGGCCTGACGAAACCTGTCAGGACAATCTTGCCTTTGGCGGCAATGTCCGTGATGGTGAAAACATGATACGCCCTGCCTCAACTTTCTCCAAAATTCCGGCCTGACCATGACGCCTGAAATCATCACCAGCGCGCAGAATCCGACGATCAAATCGATCCGTGCGCTCGACCAGAAGAAACATCGCCAGGAGACGGGATTGTTCGTGGCCGAGGGCCTCCGCGCGTTGGAGCGGGCACGCGCGGCCGGCATTGCCCCCGACATGGTCATCGCCGTTTCAGGCCCGCAGGATTGGGGCCAGGCGCGCGACATCCGCGTATCGGAGGCGGTGATGGCGCGGCTCAGCATCCAGAACAACCCTTCCGGTCTCATCGGCGTTTTCAGGCAGTCCGATTTTCTTTCGCCCTTCGACCATAAGGCCGATGTCGCCATCGCGCTCGAAGATATTCGTGACCCCGGCAATCTCGGCACCATCATCCGCACTGCCGATGCGCTGGCGATCCGGCATATCGTACTGGTCGGCGAAAGCTGCGATCCCTTCTCGCCGGAGGCGGTGCGCGCCTCGATGGGCTCACTGTTCGGCGTCACCCTCACCCGTCTGGCGACGGCCAAATTCACAGCGACGCTCGATGAATGGCCGGGTGAGATCGTCGCCACCGCGGCCGACGCCCGGAGCGACTTCCGCCGTATCTACCAGCGCCCGACGCTGCTTCTCATGGGCAGCGAAGGGGCTGGCCTCTCGGCCGGCCTCGCCGCCAAGGCCAATATATCGGTGCGCATCCCGATGCCGGGCCAGGCGGAATCGCTAAATATCGCCACCGCCTCGGCACTGCTCCTCTATGAAATCAAGCGGCCCGAGCTGAAGACATGATCCTCGTCACCGGCGCCAGCGGTTATGTTGGAAGCCGGGCTGTCCGCCAGCTTGCCGAGCGTGGTGCAGCAGTGACCGCGGTGGGACGAGACGAAGCGCGCTTGCGCAAAGTGATTCCGGAGGGCATTCCTCTCGTCATCGCCGATTACGATGATCCGGCATCACTCGACCGCGCCTTCGCTCATGCGAGAAAACTCATTTTCGTCGCAAGCGACGGTTTTGCTGAAGACATGATCCGTCAGCACGCTCACGTGATCGACGCGGCGAACCGGAGCCCCATTGCACAGACTGTCTTCACCAGCATCGTCGATGTGGAGGACGGCTCACCCTTTTATTTCGCGCCGGTCTATCGCGACGCCGAAAGACGACTGAAGTCCGCGCGCTTTTCCTCCGTGATCCTCCGATGCGGCCTTTATAGCGACTTCATCCTGCAACACTGGTTGCGCGAGACAGTGATTTCGCTTCCGCTGGCGGATGCCCGGATCGCTCCGATCTCGCGCGATGATGTGGCCGCCGCCGCCGTTCACGCGGTGCTCGGCGCAACTGATGAAACTTGGCAGCTGACGGGCGCCGCCTCTTATTCGATGGCCGAAGTTGCTTCAGCAGCGACACGCGCTCTGGGCAAACCCCACAGCTACCAGGCATGCGCGCCCGAGGTCTATTTCGAGCGTCTCGCGGCTGGCGTGGATGATCCCTGGCCGGAAGCCTTCTCAACTCTGTGCGCGTCCATTCGCGAGGGTCGCTATGCGGCAACCTCCTCACATTTCTCCCAGGAAGACTTCGAGAGCTTCCTCAAGCGTAGCACTCAGGGACAATCGCTGTCGCGCGTATAGAGCCGCTTGATCCAGCCTTTGGTGGTGCGGTCGCCATTATAATGGGTCACCTTGCACCAGCGGGACGACGGCTTCACCGTGCGGGGCACGCAGGGGCCATCGAGGTGGATGATGCCGTGATTGCCGGGTGGCAGGACATCGACGACCCGATAGGAGGCGCCGGGTCCTGAGCGCATATTGAGCGCATCATTCGCCGCGACCCGGGTCACGATCAGGCAGCCGGGACCCGATGTCGCCTCGGCCGAACCCGCGCTGACCATCATCAGCCCAGCCATAATCAGAAGCCATTTCATGCGGTTCCTCCATTGGCTCAGGGCCAGGATAGTGTATTCCCCGGGCGACGCGACATTTTTTCCGCCAGGACCGGATGCTTGCCTGGAGCGCGAAAAGATGCCCAAATTGTGGGATAATCGCCCGGGATAACCAATTCCCGGCTAAAGGGATAGGGATGGCACTCGGACGGCGGCTCAAGATTGCAAGCCTGGCGCTCGCGCTTTTCAGTGCGGTGCCGGCCTATGCGGAAACGGCGCAGCGCATCGCGCTGGTCATCGGCAACTCGGCCTATCGGCCGGGCTATGAATTGCGCAATCCGGTGGCCGATGCGCGCGCCGTCGCCAGAAGCCTGTCCGAGCTCGGCTTCACCGTCACCATAGTGATGGACAGCGATCTTGCCACCGCGCAGAAGGCGCTCGACGACTTCGTGCCGGAAGGGATCGCGGCCGAAGCCGCCCTCATCTACTATGCCGGTCACGGCGCCATGATCAACGGCCGCAGCTTCCTGCTGCCGACCGACTTCTCGATGAGCAATTTCGACGAGATCGACAAGGAAGCGCTCGCCACCGACCGCCTGCTGCAGACGCTTTCCAGCACCCATGCCACTGTGAAGATGCTGCTCTTCGATGCCTGCCGCAACAATCCGCTGGAAAGCCGGGGCGCCACAGTGATCGAAAAGCCGGAAGAGACGGAAGCCCGCAGCCAGGACATGCTTATCGCCTTCTCTACCGCGCAAGGTGCGGTGGCGCTCGACGGCCGCGGCGATCACAGCCCCTTCGCCGAAGGCCTGCTCGGCAACATGAACAAGCCGAACAAGGAACTTTCCGACCTCATGCGCTCGGTGAGCCTGCATGTGCGTGAGCGGACGGAAGGACGCCAGACGGTCTGGCTCGAAAACTCGCTCACCAAGAGCTTCTTCTTCGCCAGCGCCGCGGCGGCCGCTCTGGTCTCTCCCGGCAAGGTGGTCGATCTCACGCCGCCGGAGCCCGACGCCAGCATTGGCGTCATCTTCCCGCAGTCGAGCGACGAATTGCTGAGCGCGGCTGATCTCGAAGGCAAGGACGCGGCGACCTTACGGCTCGCCCGCAACGAGATTTTCGCCCGTAATGGCCGCATCTTCAACGATCCCGCCTTGCGCGCGCATTTCGAAAAATTCGACTGGTACCAGGGCACGAGCTATGAGCCGAAGATCAGCGCGATCGAGAAGAAGAATGTCGGACTGATCCGTCAGTATGAGATGAATCAGTCGGCGCCCCAGGCCGGCTTCCTGTTCGCCGATTCGGATCGCCGCCTGCTCACGTCGGGCGAGCTCAAAGGTCTCGATAAGGCGCAGTTGCGCAATGCCCGCAATGAGATCTATGCCCGGCGCGGCCGCAAGTTCGTGCGCAAGGAAGTCTCCAGCTACTTCAAGCAATTCGACTGGTATCGCCCGCAATTCGGCGAAGTCGAGCTCACTTTTATCGAAACGAAGAATGTCGAACTGATCCAAAAGTTCGAAAAGGCCAAGTGAAGTCTCTCCTCGCCGCCCTCTTTCTGTGCCTCACCGTGTCGACCGCCGCAGCCGGCGAGCCAACCTATGGCGCGCCGCCCGCCGATCTCGCTGATCATCTGGAACGCCTCAAGCGGGCCTATCCCGATGTCATCGTGGATTACGACAAGGCCAAGCTCACGCTGAAATCGGGCGCGACGATCCCGATGTCGGACGGCCGCCGCGACAAGAGCTTCGAGGAGTTGCTCGACAGCCCCGATGTCGACGACATGTTCGCTATCCCTTATCCCGCGCATGCCAAGCCCCAAGCACCGGGCGTCAATGTCGATCCGGGCCGTGTCCGCGTCGAAGCGCTCTTCCGTGCGTTTTATGGTGACTGCCGCAAAGGGGAAGCGGCGCTCGAGATGCGCCGGGTTCCCTGGTTCGGCGGCAGCGTGCTCATCACCACGCGCCAGGGCGTCGACCGGGCGCTCGAGGCGGCGGCGCGCGATCTGGCAAAACTGCCAAAGCCGATGATGAAATATCTCAGCCCTTCGGCCGGCACCTATAATTGCCGGGCGGTCGCCGGGACCCAACGCCTGTCGATGCATGCCTATGGCGCCTCGATCGACCTCAACACCGAATTCGCCGACTATTGGCGCTGGCGCAAGCCCGGCAAAGGCGGAAAGGTCGCCTGGACCAACCGCATGCCGCCGGAGATCGTCGAAGTCTTCGAGCGCCACGGCTTCATCTGGGGTGGCCGCTGGTATCACTATGACACGATGCATTTCGAATATCGGCCCGAACTACTGGGGCAGTAGTCTCATTCCATTGTGGATTTCCCGATTTCGATCTGCCTATGCTGCTCGCCTCATCATGCCGCGCGTGCAATCGACGATTGAGAACCAGAAATGCAGGATCCATCCCACGATCGCGAAGCCAGGATCGAGCTCCTCTCCAGGGCTCTCCAAGATAGAGACGCGGAGCTCCAGGAGGCATTCGCACAGCAGACGGCAACGGCGGAGATATTCAAAGCGATCAGCAGCTCGGCTTTCGACCTGGACGTCGTGCTTACCACCCTCGTCCGTTCCGCCATCGAGCTATGTGAAGCGACACGCGGGGTCATCTGGCTGCGCCGGGGCGAACCGCTTTACCTCGCCGCCTATGTGAATTATCCCGACGACTGGGTGAGTTTCGCGAAAACCCTGGCGATCTTGCCTGAGCCGGACGCCGTGACGATATCAGGCCTTGCCGCCTATACGGGCGAAATCGTCAATGTCGAAGACGTGCTGGTCGATCCGCGCTTCCGCTCTCTGGCTGCTCATCAGCTTGGTGATTATCGCGGCGGACTTGCGGTGCCGCTGAAGCGCAACGGCGAGGTCGTGGGTGTTATTTCGCTTTCCCGCCCGGATGCCAAGTGTTTCACCACCCGTCAAGTCGCCCTCGTCGAGACCTTCGCCAACCAAGCGGTGATCGCCATCGAGAATACGCGTCTCATCGCTGAGCTCGAAGCGCGGAACCGTGAGGTGCTATCGCGTTACTTCTCCCCGAACTTGGCCGAACGTTTGGCAGCCAATGCCGGCACGGTTGATCTCACCGGCCAAAGACGCGAGGTCGCCACCCTGTTCACCGATATTGCCGGCTTCACCACACTCGTCGAAGTGATGGATCCCGACCTGTTCAGCGAGTTGCTGAACAGCTATCTCGCCGGCATGACCGCCACCGTGTTCGCGCATGAGGGCACAGTTACCAAGATCGTCGGCGATGCGCTCCATGTCCTCTTCGGCGCGCCGGGCGAACAGCTTGATCACGCCCGGCGGGCTGTCGCCTGCGCGCTTGAGCTTGACGCCTTTGCACAGTCCTTCCGCGCCATCTGGCGGGAACGGGGTGTTGCGCTCGGACCGACACGTATCGGCGTGAATGCGGGCCCGGCCATCGTCGGCAATTTCGGAGGCGGGCGCTTTTTCGATTACACGGCCTATGGCGACACGATCAACATTGCGGCAAGGCTCGAAACCGTGAACAAGCAGCTCGGCACCCGCATCTGTGTCAGCGGGAGTATCGCCGAGAAGACCGTGGAATTCTACGGGCGGCCGGTGGGCGATCTCCTGCTCAGAGGCCGGAAGGAACCGCTACGCGCCTTCGAGCCCCTGTCCCCCGAACAATATGAAACGCCGGAGGTCCAGAATTACCTCGTAGCCTTCGCACTGCTCGAGAAGGGCGACCCAGCGGCGCTCAGCGCCTTCGCCGCCGAGGTCGGCAGACGGCCCGATGACGCGCTCGCCAGCTTCCACCTCAAACGGCTCCTGAATGGGGCATCCGGGACGCGGATCGAGACGGATTGATATTGATAGCGTGCTAAGTCGCCGAAAGCGTTTCACGTGCGCCCTGGAAAATACGGATCGTCATCAGGACACCGGCGGTCAGAACAATTATCCCGGCCAGCTCGGTATATGTCGGTAAGCGGCCATGAACGGCCAAGCCGAATATCGTCCCGAATATGGTTTCCGACACCAGCAACTGCGCGGAAAGTGCCACGGGAATTCTTTGTGACGCAAAAGTCCATGCCCAGGCGCCTCCGATCGAGGCGAAGATCGCCAGCGACGTGCCCCAGAAATAGAGAGGCGCCGCATCTTTCCAGGCCAAGCCGAGCTCCGGAATGTTGAAGACCCCCAGGGCAAGGCCGACCGGCATGAGAAGAAGCATCTCGAAGCCGCCTCCGACCAGTATGAGGGCGGTCCAGATCGCCGCATCCATTCCCGGACGCTCGGCGAGCGCCCGCTGATTGGCGACACCAAACCAGGTCCAGAGGCCGACAGCACCAGCCGCCAGCAAGATCCCCAGCGCAGGCGATCGCGCCGTCGCCATGCTCGAAGGGTCGAACACGCTGAGATTCACGAGAACAAGACCAATAGCCGTCACCAAGACCGAAAGAGACAGGGCCTGCCAGGAAACCGATTTCCGGCTCAGATTGCCGGCGACCGCAAGGACGACGGGAACCAGCCCAAGAGACGCCGGTGCGATCACCGGGCCGGCATAGATGGCAGCGCCGGCGACAGTGAGGAAATAAGCGAGATAGCCGATGAAGCCGAGATAGAAGGCGATCAGGTAGTCCTTCGATCCGAGCCCCTTCGCGTCGCCCCTCCTCCAGATGAGGAAGATGGCCGCGAATGCGCTGGCAATGACAAAGCGAAGCAGCGCGAAATCGAAGATCGAATAATCGCCGATGACAAAGGGAACGACGAAGTTCAGCGACCAGACGAAGGCCGCGAAGAGAGCGGCCAGAACACCAAGCAAATAGGAATATCCGTAGAGCACGTTCCCAACACTCTCTTTCGAATGTACGGGAGATATTGTTTCCATTTTTGGAAGGAAAGGCCTATTATTGGCATATCATTTTCCAGAAACAGAACGATGAACTGGAACGATATCCGCTACCTTCTTGCCGTCAGCCGCCATGGCGGCCTGACTGGCGCGAGCCGCGAGCTCAAGGTCAGCCAATCGACGGTGGCGCGGCGGATCGAGACTCTGGAAACAGGTCTTCGCACACGCCTCTTCGAGCGACATACGAACGGCTATGAGCTGACCGAAGCGGGGCGCGGAATGGTCGACAGGGCCATACCCATCGAGTCCCGCATGACAGAGCTGCTGGATGATTTCAAAGGGCGGGACACCGAGGTCTCGGGCGTCGTCAGGATATCGACCATCGAGACCCTGGCCGTCCCGATCCTCATCCCCCGCCTCGCGGCCTTCCGGCAGACCTATCCGGGACTTTCGCTTGGCATCGCCATCCAGGCCTCGTTCGCCAGATTGCCTCAGCGCGAGGCGGATATCGGATTGCGGCTGTGCCGGCCCGAGCAAGGCCTCTTCATCGTGAAACGGCTCGGCACGATCAGCTTTGGACTCTACGGCTCGCCAGATTATCTGGCGCGTCATCCCATAGAGGCCGGATCTTCACCGGTCAGCGGCCACCAGCTGATCGCGTGGGCCGATCCGCTTTCATATATCGCGCTGCCGAGACTGATGAAATCCTGGACAACAGAAAGCGGCACCGCGCTCAATGTCGATTCAATGCAGGCGCAAGTTCTCGCGATCCGCTCGGGATTCGGCCTTGGCATCCTGCCCTGCATCATGGCCGACCGTGACAAGGAACTCGTGCGGGTGAATTCAACGCAGTTTCACCACGAGGAAACGATCTGGCTCGTGGTTCACAGCGACATTCACCGCGCACGAAGGATCAGGATCGTATCCGACTTCCTCGAAGCGACGATAAGTGAGCAGCAACCTGCCTTGTCGGGCGCGGATGATACCCGACCGGAATTGCCAGCCCGCTGATCACGGCGCTCCCAGCGTCAGATCATTCGCCGAAAACGGCTTGGTCCAGCCGGTCAGCCGGTAGCTGCCGATCAGCTTGCCATTATCCGAGATCATCACTTTGTTGCTGCCGCCGGGGCTGGCGCGCAGAAGCTGGCGCGCCGCCTGAAGGACGTCAGCACGTTTCTCCTCCGGCACCACCTCGGTGGAAACGATCTTGAGCTGCACCACGCCGCCAGTCTGCAGCCAGGTCACCTCGACATCCAGCGTCTGATTGGACACGGTGAACATGGTGCGCACCGGTCCGCCACTGCCTTCGACGGCCCAGGCAGGGCTTACCCAAAGGCAAAGCAGGATTGCAGCGATCCGCATTGTCATCGCCCGGTCCTCCTTGTAGAGGGGCCACAACCGTCCTTTCCCTGATATAGTATGGCAACCTCCTCGCAACAGCATAATGCGCCTCTGACCGGCATACTTTTGATGCTGGCTGCCATGCTTATTTTGCCGTTCCTGGATGTCGCGGCGAAATTCCTGGGTCAGATGAACATGCCGGTGATCGAAAGCGTGTGGGGGCGTTTCATTTTCGGCACCTTGATCAACGTGCCCTTCGTGCTCAGGAACCGGCCGGTCAGCGCGCTCAAGACCAACATGCCGGTGATGCACACGGTCCGTGCCGCCCTCGTGCTCGCCTCGACCGCGCTGTTCTTCCTGGCGCTGCACTATCTGCCGATCGCCGACACGCTCGCCATCTATTTCGTCCAGCCGCTGATCGTCACCTTGCTGTCACCGGTGATCCTCAAGGAACAAGTGGGATTGCGCCGCTGGATCGCCGTGATCATCGGGTTCATCGGGACTTTGATCATCATCCGTCCGGGTTTCCAGGCGATCAATGCCGGCGTGTTGCTGGCGCTGCTTTCCGGCACCACCAGTGCCATCTACATGATCCTGACCCGGCGCATCGCGGGGCGCGCCGATCCGATCGTCACCATGTTCCATACCAATGTCGCCGGCGCCGTGCTCAGCACGCTGATGGTCGGTTTCTTCTGGGTGACGCCGAGTCCCGAGCAATGGGGCCTCCTGCTCCTCATCGCCTTCATCGCCTTCATCGGCCATTATCTGGTGATCGCCGCCTATCACTATGCCGAGGCCTCGCTCCTCGCACCCATGGCCTATGCCGAGATGATCATGGCGGTGGTCTGCGGCTGGTGGTTTTTCAGCGATCTGCCCGATCGCTGGACCTTCACCGGCGTCGGCATCCTCATCGCCAGCGCGATCTATATCTCCTATCGCGAAAGAGTGCGCGGCGTGCCGATCGAGCCGACACCGCCGCAACCATAAACAAAAAAGCTATCCGGGATGAGCGGTCGGGGTCACTCAATGCGCCGGCGCCGGCTCGTCGCCGGTCCGCAGCCTGAGCAGATACCACACGATGAACACACCCACCGCCTTGCTCAGCACTTCCATCGAGAAGGCGGCCGGAGTGAGGTAGCTCGCCAGATACTGGAATGCCAGCGTATCGAGCGGCACGGCGACCAGGCTCGAGATCAGGATGCGCTGCTGCAAGGGCTTCCGGGTGAAGGAATAGATGGCCCAGTCCGTCATCTCGGACAGGATGAAAGCGGTGATGCTGGCGATGGCGATCGCCGGATCGACCATGAAATAGGTGATGATGCCGGCGACCAGCGTCGCCAGCAGGATCTTGTGGCCGACCTGCCTCTGCCCGTAGTCACGGAGCACGAAGACGAAGCCGACCACCAGATTGGCAAGATAAAGGTCGCCGAATACCGTCGGCCAGGGTGACACGGCCACGAAGAGCCAGTTCACCAGGACGATCGACACTATGTAGACGGCGACCCACATCGGCTTAGCCCACGATCTCCGCGGCCTTGAAGCAGAGCTTGATCTCCTTCTTGGCGTTGTCGGCGCTGTCGGAGCCATGCACCGAGTTGGCTTCGATCGATTCGGCGAATTCCTTGCGGATGGTGCCCTTGGTGGCATTGGCCGGGTTGGTGGCGCCCATGACATCGCGGTACTTGGCGACCGCCTTCTCGCCTTCCAGCACCTGGATGACGATCGGTCCCGAGGTCATGAACTTGACCAGGTCCTTGTAGAAGGGGCGCTCCTTGTGAACCTTGTAGAAGGTTTCGGCGTCCTTCTTTTTCCACTTCACGCGCTTCTGGGCGATGATGCGGAGGCCGGCGCCTTCGATCTTGGCGTTGATGGCGCCGGTCAGATTGCGACGCGTCGCGTCCGGCTTGATGATGGAGAGCGTGCGCTCTTTGGCCATTAAATTCCCCTTGGGTTTTGCTAATAAACGTCGGGCCGCCTTATAGCGGCGGCCCGGACAGGCTTCAAGTAGCGGTAGAGCGGCCGTTTAGGCCTATTCGGCCTCGCCTACCAGCGGCGTCACGCGCCGGAAGGAGACGCGGCGGTTCTCCTCCTCGGGCTCGGCGGTCGGGATCTTGAGATACCGCTCGCCATAACCGGCCGTCACCAGGTTGCGGGGGGCAATGGCGTAGTAGCTGGTGAGCGCCTTCTTGACCGCCTGGGCACGCTCGCGCGACAGCTTCAAATTATAGGCATCCGATCCCACCGCGTCGGTATGGCCCTCGATCATGAAGACCTCATCGGGATGGGCGGCCAGAATCTTCTCCACCACCTCGGCGATGCGGTCGAGATTCTCCACTTCCTCCTCACGCAGGAACGCTTCGTTGAAGCCGAAATGGATGTTGTCGATCTCGATCGCCGGCATGGCGGTGCGGATCTCGGGCTCCTCCTCGATCTCGGCCACCGTATAGCGGCGCGGAACCTTGCGGCGCGGCGCCGTGACCAGATAGTCCTCGAGCTCCTCATCGTCGATCTCGTCGATGAAGGCCGAGTCCGGCGGCTCGCGATCGCCGCTCAGATTGATATTGATGTCGATCCTGATGTCGTTGCGGTCGCGCCGGTCGCGCCAATACCGCTCGCGCTCGTCCCGGTCGCGTCTCAGCCAGTAGTCACCCAGATAGCGCCGGTCGCGGTCCATCATGTCGCGCCAATAAGCCCGCTCGTCATCGCTGTAGCGGTCATCATAGATGAACACACGATAGATTTCGATGCGGCGACGCAATTCGCCCTCCTCGAGCTCATCCGAGCGGCGCCGGTCGCGCAGGATGTCGCGCTCGGCCCAATTGTCCCAGCGGCGATCCTGTTCACGGTCGCGGCGGCGCGGGAAGCGGTCGCGCTCTTCGTCCTTCCTCTCCTCGACGATCACCTTTTCGGCGACGCGGTTGCGGTAGAAGTCACGCTCCTCCTTGAGCTTGCGGCGCAGCTCGCGCTTGGTGTCGCGCGACAGCTCGTTGTCGGACAGAAGCTCGCGCATGCCGTCGAGACGCGCCTTGGCCTCGTCGTCCTTCAACTGATCGGACCGACGGTTGTCGTCCAGATAGGCCTTGGCCTTGGCTTCCGCCTGCGGCGTCGCCTTGGTGTTGTCGAGCTTCTCGACGTCCTTCTTGTCGAGGGTGACCGTCGGCTGGCCCGGCTGATCGCTGGGCACCACTTCCTGGCCTTGCGCGTTCTTCGTGGGCTCGGGGATGGCCGGCTGCTCACCGGCCGGCTTCTCGGCCGTTGGCTGCTCGCCAGAAGGCTGCTCCGCCGTCGGCTGCTGGCCGGGTTCCGGCTGCTTGCCACCCTTGCCCTGCTCGCGCGCAAGAGCCTCGGTGCGCGCCTGCTTGGCGCGGCCGGCAAGCTCCTGACGGACGTCGTCCGACAAGCCCTTTGTCCGCGACAGAGTGCGGCCGGCCTTCACGCGCTCGGCCAATTCGGCATCGGAAAGCTCGCTCGCCGGGCGCGTGTCGGAAAGATACTGTGTCACTTCGGGCGGAACGCCAGCCTGATCCGACGTACCGGGCTTGGAGTCACCGGTCGTCTGTTCGGGCTGCTGTCCAGTCGGCTGCTCGGTCGTCTGCTGTCCGGGCTCGGGCTGCTTGCCCGCCTTTCCGCCACCTTGCTCACGCGCGATGGCTTCGGTGCGCGCCTGCTTGGCCTTGCCGGCCAGGTCCTGGCGGACATCGTCCGGCAGGCCTTTCATCTTCGAGAGGCTGCGGCCGGCCTTGATCCTTTGGCTGAGTTCGGCGTCGGAAAGCTCACTCGCCGGACGCGTATCGGAAAGATATTGCGACACTTCGGCGGGAACATTGCCGGCAGCCGGGGTCTCGGACGTCGATCCGCCCGTCGTCTGCGCTGGCGTTGCCGGCTGCTCGGCCTGCTCCTTCTTCTTTTTCTTCTTCTCGGGCTGCGGCTGCTCGGCCTGCTGATCCGTCGGCTGCTCGACCGGCTGGTCGACCTGCTGCTGCACGGGCTCTTCCGGCTGCTCGGCCTGCTTTTTCTTTTTCTTATTCACCGGCTCCGGCTGCTGCGCCTGTTCTTCGACAGGCTGCTGAACCGGTTCCTCCGGCTGCTCGGCCTGCTGCTTCTTCTTGCGCTTCTTCTCGGGCTTCGGCTCCTCGAATTGCTGATCGTTCGAGGGCTGCTGCATCGAATCATCGGGCTGCTCAGCCTGCTTCTTGCGCTTCTTCTTCTCGGGCTGAGGCTCCTCGGCCGAAGGCTGCGCCGACTCGCTCTGCTGCTCGGCGTCGCGCTTCTTGCGCTTCTTTTCCGGCTTTTGCTCTGGCGCCTGGCCTTCCTGCTGGCCGGCGCCGGACTGGTCCGGAATGATCAGGGTCGGGTCCTGCTCCTGAGCCAATGCTGTCCAGGACGTTCCCAGCAGCAAGGCCGTGGCCAGGGTGATGACAGTCTTCTTCATATGCCGCCCTCCAGAATGCGCATAACAGCGCCATAGTCCCAAGTAATATGACGAAAATTAGGGGCTCCCAAGGTCGTTTAAGGCAGAATGAGGCAGCCCAACAGCTATTGAGGGAATTACCAAATGCAGCCCATCACTTATGAAACGGCGAGCGCCGAGGTGCGTGCCGTCTTCGACGACATCAAAACGACCCGTAAAGTCGCCGATGTGAACAACTTCTGGAAATATCTGGCCCATGACCCGCGCATGCTGCGCCATGTCTGGGAGAGCCTGAAGGAGATGATGGGTCCGGGCGCGCTCGATCCCCTCACCAAGGAATTGATCTATGTCGCCGTCTCGGTGACCAATGGCTGCGAGTACTGCATGGCGAGCCACACGGCGGGTGCCCGTCAGAAAGGCGCCAGCGAAGAGATGATCCGTGAGGCCTTTGCCGTGGCAGGCCTCGCCAATATGACCAACCGCCTCGCCAATGCCTATAAGGTGCCGGTCGAAGAGGCGTTCAAATAATCACCAGACGCCCTTCGTCCAGGCGGTCCACAGATAGAACCACAAGGTCGGGTGGTAGAATTGCTGGGACGGCAGGTCCACCTTGACCGGTTTGAGGCGTCCCGCCAGCGCGTCCTCGACGGCGGTGATGGCGAGCGGCCGGGCGATGGCGGCCTGCGTGAAGAAATACGTGATGAAGTTGTCGCGCGGCGTCGCTTTGAACCGCGCCTGATACAGGACAGCGCCGGTATCGACGCCTTCATCGACGAGATGGACGGTAACGCCGGCATTGTCCGGGTCGCCCATGGCCAGCGCCCAATAGCCGCCGGCCTGGCCGCGATATTTGGGATTGATGCCGGAATGGAAATTGATCACCGGCACGGTGATGCTGGACAGCGTCTCCTTGCCGATGATGCGAGTGCCGACGACCAGCACCAAATCGGGATCGAGCCTCGCCAAGGCGGCGCGGCAGGCATCGCTGTTGACCGATCCGACCTTGATCATCTCGCACGAGGCATTGGGATTGGGATCGATGCCATATTCGGCGATGATCTCGCCGATGCGCTTGCGTGACTTCTGCGCCAGGAGCCGCTGGAAGAGGACGAAGCCGATCTGCCCGAGAATGGTGACCACGCCCTGGCGGCGCAGGCGCCGGCGGATCAAGGTGAGCTTGGATTCGCGATCCTCGGCGACGATCGTCACCGGCCCGAAATACTTCACCAGGGCATTGACAATGATCCAGGACTGCGGCGAGGGAACGGTGACGACTGCGATGCGTGCCATGTCTAAGCTTAAAGTCGCCCTGCCTCGATGATGCGCTTAAGAAACGCGCGGGTGCGTTCATGCTCGGGATTGCCGAAGATCTTTTCCGGCGGCCCCTCCTCGTGAACGACACCGTCATAGAGGAAGCAGACCTTGGACGCCACCTCGCGCGCGAAGCCCATTTCATGGGTGGCGAGCAGCATGGTCATGCCCTGCCCGGCGAGGTCGCGCACGATATTGAGCACTTCCGAGACGAGCTCGGGGTCGAGCGCCGAGGTGATCTCGTCGAGCAGCATGAGCTTCGGCTCCACTGCCAAGGCCCGCACGATGGCGACGCGCTGCTGCTGGCCGCCCGACAGCCGATCGGGATATTCATTGGCCTTCGCCTCGAGCCCGATGCGCGACAGCAAGGCCATCGCCTTCTCCCTGGCTTCCGCCTTGCTGAAGCCCAGAACCTTGATCGGCGAGAGCGTGACATTCTCAATGACGCTCATATGCGGGAAGAGATTGAAGCTCTGGAAGACGATGCCGACCTCGCGGCGCAGGCGGTTCACGTCGACACCCGGCCCCGAGACGCGGTCGCCTTCGAGCTTGATCTCGCCGCCCTGGATCGGTTCGAGCCCGTTGATACAGCGCAGCAGCGTGGACTTGCCGCAGCCCGACGGCCCGATCAGGCAGACGACCTGATGCTCGTTGACCGACATGTCGACGCCGCGCAGCACTTCGAGGAAGCCGAAGCGCTTGTGGACGTCCTTGATCTCGAGAAAGGCCATATCAGCTCGCCGCCCGCATGCGTGCCTGGTCGCGCTCCACCAACCGGTCGACGAAACGCGCCTGCGGTATGGTGATGAGCACGAAGATGATGGCGACGATCGTCACCGCCGACAAATTGAAGGCGTTGGAGGCGATCATGCGCGCCTGATTGAAGCCGTCGACGACGCCGATAACCTGGACGAGTGCCGTATCCTTCTGCAGGCCGATGAAGTCGTTGAGCAGCGGCGCCATGATGCGGCGCACCGCCTGCGGCACGATCACATAACGCAGCGTCTGGAGATAGGAGAGGCCGAGCGAGCGTGACGCCGCCCATTGGCTCGGATGGATGCTGTCGATGCCGGCGCGATAAACCTCGGCGACATAGGCGCCATAAGTGAGCGTCAAAGCGAGGATACAATACCAGGTGAGCGGGATACGGGTATATGACTTGATCTCAGCCGCCGTCATGCCATCGAAATTGACGAACAGGCCGACGATCGGCGGGACGATCAGATCAGGCAGACCTGAGATCGGCAGGCCGAAGCCGACGAGATAGAGCGTCAATATCGCCGGAAGCCCACGAAAGATATCGCAATAGGCCATCGCCAGGAGACGCACTGGCTGGCCGGCCGGCCCCGGCATCAGGCGCGCGATCGCCACCACCAGGCCCCAGACCAGCACCAGGATCTCGGCAATGACGAAGATCTTGACGTTGTTCCAGAAGGCCTGGACCACCAGCCCCCATTTCTCGACGATCAGCGGCAGATAGAAGAAGGTTTTGCCGACCCCGGCATTGTTCGCCATGATGAAGCTGGCGAAGGCAAGGAGCACGAGAGCCGTCGCCCCCCAGCCAAAAGTCAGATAGGACCATTCGCGTGCCGACGCGGCATCGATGCGCGCCTCGACGATATTATTGGCCGACAATGCCGAGCGGGCGCGGCTGGAGAAATTCCAGGAACGCGCCGCCGGCCAGAACAGGGTGGCAGTCGCGGCGATCGCCAATAAGAAGACGATCGACCAGCCGGCGCCGCGCTCGATCTGGAGATGATCGAGTGCCGCCGCGACGGTGCGCGTCGCGCCCCAGGCGCACAGCACGCAAAAGCCGGCAAACAAAAGCGCGGCGAGCGAAAGTCCGTCGGTACGTGCCGGCAGAGTGGGCAGCGCGCCGCCCACTCGTTCCTTAGCTGCAATATCGCTCACCGTCTTAGGGTCCGTCAGGGATTGAAATACGGAACCTTGGCCGGATCCTTGCCCCAAACGGCTGCCAGGTATTTGTCAGCGAGCTTCGACATGGTGCCATCGTCGATGATCGACTTGATGATCTTGTCGAGCGTCGCGTTATTGGCGCCGCCCTTGGGGTAGATGGCGCCATAGCTTTCGCCGGTCTTGTACTGGCCGATCACCACATGCTGGCCCTTGGTCTTCACTTCCTCGGCCAGCACGATCGACGTGTCGGTGATGGCGGCGTCGATCTGGCCAGCGGCGAGAGCAGTGAACATGTCGCCCTGATCGGGATAGACCTGAGTCTGCGCCGCCGGGATCTTCAGGCCATCGGCCACGAAACTGGCGCCGGTGGTCGCGCTCTGCACGCCGACCGTCTTTTCCTTGATCGATTTCTCGTCGACCGGCGCGTCGGCGCGCACCAGCACGCCGATATCCGAGCTGAAATAGGGAATGGAGAAATCGACAACCTTCTTGCGCGCGTCGGTGATCGAAATCTCGGAAATCGCCAGGTCGAAATCGGTCACCTGACCAGTGACCAGCGGATCCCAGCCAACATTGACGAGCTCGAATTTGTCGAAGCCCGCGCGCCAGGCGATCTCGGCGGCGAAACAATATTCCATGCCGTCCTTGATCGATTCCGGTGTGTCGCCATTCCACCAGATCGGCGCCGGCAGCGACACCACGACCGTGAATTGCCCGGCCTTGGCTGGTTTTTCGACCGGGATCGATCCCTTCTCACCGGTCAGTTCGCAATTGCCGATCATATTGGCGGCAACAGCGGGCATCGAAAATGAGGCCAGCGCAGCCATGGCCGCGGCAGCCAGAAAACTCCGTTTGTCGAACTTCATCAGGCTTCCTCCGTTATATTTTGCATCACTAGATCATGCCGGAGGAAGTTGGGCAAGATCAGCCGGTCCACCCCAGCCCGGCGGCGATGCAATTCATCGTCATCAGCAAGGGCGTCAGCGCCTTGTCCTTGGGTCGGCCGGCGCGCGCATCCTTGAGCAGATCGACCTGCCAGCGATTGGCCTGGTCGATCATCGGGCGCACCCGGTCCAGGCGGCGGCGGAAGCCGGGGAACCGGGCGCAGAGCCCGTTGGCGCCGGAAAGTTGCAGGACGCGCTCGCGCGTCAAGGCATGCTCGGCCAGAACAAGGCCCAGAATGCGCTTGGCCGCCTTACGGTCGGGAACCAGCCCGGCATAAAGTGCCGCGATCTCCATATCGGCCAAGTAAAGCGACTTCTCGACCTCGTCGATGGCGAGCCTGAAGCCGCGCGAGCGGACGAACATCTCCTTGAGCTGCGCCAGGCCGGCATCGCCCTTCTCGGCGACATAACGGTCGAGCCCCGATCCCAGCCCGTACCAGCCGGTGATGACATGGCGGTTCTGGCTCCAGGCGAAGACCCAGGGAATGGCGCGCAGATCTTCAACACCCTTGGCTCCGAAGCGGCGCGCCGGGCGCGATCCCATTTTGAGCAGCGACAGTTCCTCGACGGGGCTCGCCGCCTGGAAATAGTCCATGAGGCCCGGATCCTCGGCAAGGCCGCGATAGGCCGTAAAGGAGGCCGATGAAATGGCCTCCACCGCCGCCTGATGTTCCGGCACCAGGCGCAATTCGCTTTCCTTCGCCGATTTGAGCGTATGCACCAGCACGCTCGAGGCCAGCACCTCGAGCTGGTAAAGCGCCGTGCCGCGATTGGCGAATTTGGAAGAGACGACCTCGCCCTGCTCGGTGACGCGCATCCGCCCGCCAATGGTGCCGGCGGGCTGGGCCGCAACGGCGCGCCCGGTCGGGGCCCCGCCCCGGCTCACCGAGCCGCCGCGACCATGGAAGAAGCTGATTTCGACGCCGGCGCCGCGTCCCACCTGAACCAGGCGGCGCTGCGTCTCATAAAGCTCGAAGCTGGCGCAGAAGAAACCGCCATCCTTATTCGAGTCCGAATAACCGAGCATGATCTCCTGGCGCCCGCCCAGCGACTTCACCGTGCGGCGCACCATCGGGATCTTGAACAGCTCCTCCATAATACCGGGCGCGCGCTGCAGGTCGTCGATGGTTTCGAAGAGCGGCACGATGGCGAGCCGGCAGCTTTCACGGGAAGCCGCATCGGTGAAAAGGCCGCTATATTTGGCGAGCAGATAGAGGCCCAGAATGTCGGTGGCGCTACGCGTCATCGACAGCACGAAGGCGCCCGTCGCCCTCCGGTCGGCGCCGTCGAGTGACGAGCGGATCAGGCCCAGGAGATCGAGCGTCTCGCGCGCCTCGTCCGACAGTCCCTGGAACAGCGGCAGGAACCCCATCGGCCGCTTGAGCTCGCTCGTCACCCATTTCGCCCATTCGGGTGAATCGGACTTGGGCGGCTCGCGCTTGGCGGTGAGGTTGAATTTCTGCCACAGCTCGGTCAGCACGCGGTTGATCACCGTCGTATTCTGCCGCATGTCGAGGCTCACGGTGCGGAAGCCGAAGATATCGACCTCCCAGCGCACCGGCCTGACGGTGTAGGCGGCGATCGATGTCGCATGCATCTGCGCCAGCGCCCGCTCGGCATGATGGATTGCCTCGGCGAGCTCTTCCGGACCGGCGAAGGCCTTGCGGCCGGCATAGTCATCGGGGCTCCGGGTCGCGGCGAGGCGCGCCCGCAAGGCCGCGAAATACTGTCGGAAGGGCTCGCCCGGATTGCGCTGGGCGAGCGTTTCATCGGCGGCGTTGGCGATCTCGCGGGTGACGCGGGCGCGGAAAGCTTCCGGCACATCGGTTTCCTGGTCCGACACCGAAACGGTCTGCGCCAGATATTCGAGGCGCTTGTCGAGACGCTCGATCGCCGCCTTGGCATTTTCCTGCAGGGCGAAGCGTGTCGTCGCCGCGGTGACATAGGGATTGCCGTCGCGATCGCCGCCGATCCAGGAATAGAACCGGACGGGCGGGCGCACGCGGATCGGCTGTTCGGGATAGTGGCGCGCCAAGGCGCCTTCCAGCAATTCGCAGAGCTGCGGCGTGCGCTCGAACAAGGTCTCGCGGAAGAAATGCAGGCCCCAGGCGACCTCCGCCTCGACGGTCGGCTTTTCGAGGCGGATCTCACCAGTCATCCAGAGAAGGTCGATGTCGTTGCGCAATTGCCGGATGAGGGCTTCGCGCTCGCGCGGCGTCCAGCGCGGGCTTTCGAGGTCATAGAGGCGCAAATAGATGCGGCGATGGATTTCGAGCACCGTCACGCGCTTGGCCTCGGTCGGATGCGCGGTGATGGTGGGACCGGCCTCCGCCGTCTCGAGCGCCTCGGCGACCTGTTCGCCAGAGGCGCCGGCGGCGGCGATGTTGGCGAAGGCATTGGAGAAAGAACCCAGGATCTGGTCATTGCCGCCCATCGTCTCGAGCCGTCGCCTGGACCGCATAGCGGCGTTTTCTTCCGCGATATTAAGAAGTTGCAGCCAGATTCCAATGACCTGGAGGGCGGATGCGCGCAATTCCGGCTTGATGGCGCGGGCATCTTCCGGATTGTCGATGATCGGGAGGACTTTTGGCGCCCGCTCGCGGATCACCCGGCGCAACAGGTCGCGCAAGAGGACGGTGATCTCGTCCACATAGCCCCCGTCGACAGGCAAAATATGCCGGGTCGTATCCGCCATTTCCTCACCCCTTTAGGGTTGCATTGTGCACTGCACCCAAAGAATGACAATGGCTTAGATTGCGGCTAAACAGCCCGCCCATGTTGCATGTTAACGGACTCACCTACCGCATTGCTGGGCGCCTTCTCCTCGAAGATGCCAGCGTCGCCATCCCCGAGGGCCACAAGGTCGGCCTCATCGGCCGCAATGGCGTGGGCAAATCGACCTTCCTTCATCTGATCCTGGGCGATCTCCAATCGGAATCGGGCACCGTCAGCCTGCCGCGCAATGCCCGCATCGGC
Source organism: Rhizobiales bacterium Y(2018) (assembly GCA_005502925.1). Lineage (GTDB taxonomy): Bacteria > Pseudomonadota > Alphaproteobacteria > Rhizobiales > Aestuariivirgaceae > Taklimakanibacter. The sequence continues at coordinate 734,065 of SCPD01000001.1, forward strand.
ACTGTGGCGCAGGAAGCCCCGGGCGGCGAAGCGTCGCTGATCGACACGGTGCTCGCCGCCGATATCGAACGCGCCAGCCTGCTCGATGAATCCGAGACCGCGACAGACCCGCACCGGATCGCGGAGATCCAGCTGCGTCTCGCCGATATCGACGCCCATTCGGCGCCGTCGCGCGCCGCGACCATCCTGTCGGGTCTCGGCTTTTCGGAGGAGACGCAGAACGGCCCCTGCTCGGCGCTGTCCGGCGGCTGGCGCATGCGCGTGGCGCTCGCCGCGGCGCTTTTCGCCTCGCCCGACGTGCTGCTCCTCGACGAGCCAACCAACTATCTCGATCTCGAAGGCACGATCTGGCTGAAAAGCTTCATCCGCGCCTATCCGCATACGATCCTGATGGTGAGTCACGACCGCGATCTCCTCAATGACGCGGTCGGTGCGATCCTCCATCTCGAGCGCGGCAAGCTCACCCTCTATCAGGGCAATTACGACAGCTTCGAGCGGCAGCGGCGCGAGCAGCAGGCGCTGACCCTGAAGCTCAAGAAGAAGCAGGAAGATCAGCGCAAGCACATGGAAGCCTTCGTCGAACGCTTCCGTTACAAGGCGTCCAAGGCGCGCCAGGCGCAGAGCCGCCTCAAGGCGCTGGCCAAGCTCGAGCCGATCGCCGATGTGATCGAGGATCGCGTGGCGCCCTTCCACTTCCCCGATCCGCCGAAGCCTTTGGCGCCGCCGCTGGTGCGCTGGGATCATGCCTCCGTCGGCTACACGGAAGGCAAGCCGATCCTGCGCAACATCACGCTCAGGCTCGATCCGGACGACCGCATCGCGCTTCTGGGCTCGAACGGCAACGGCAAATCGACCTTCGCCAAGCTCTTATGCGGCAAGCTCCAGGCGATGAGCGGCGAGATGAAACATCCGCCGCGCCTCACCGTCGGTTATTTCGCCCAGCACCAGCTCGACGAATTGTCGCCCGAGCGCACACCTTACGATTATTTCAGTTCGCTGTTGCCGGATGCCACTCAGGCGCAGCGGCGCGCGCGTCTCGGCTCCTATGGCTTCGGCGCGACACTTGCCGATTCAAAATGCAAGACCTTGTCGGGCGGCGAGAAGGCGCGGCTCCTCTTCGCCCTCGCCTCCTTCCATGCGCCGCATATCCTGGTGCTCGACGAGCCGACCAACCATCTCGACGTCGACTCGCGCGAGGCGCTCATCCACGCCATCAACGAATATCAGGGCGCCGTCATCCTTATCAGCCACGACCGGCATATCATCGAGACCAGCGTCGACCGTCTGTGGCTCGTCGCCCACGGAACGGTGAAGCCCTTCGACGGCGACATGGACGATTATACTGACTTCATCCTCGGCCGCTCACCAGCGCCGAAGCGGGAAACGTCGCAACCTCCGCCCGCCCCGGTCAAAGCGCCAACGCCGGCGCCCAAGACCAATCCCGCGGCCGTTAAGAAAAAGATTCAAGAAATCACGGCCAAGATGTCGAAAATACAGGAGAAACTTGACGTGCTCGACCGCGCCTTGCAGGACGGCCAGCTCTATATTGCCGACCCCAAAAAGGCGGCAAGCTTCGCCACCTTGCGGGCCAAGCTCGGGCGCGATCTCGAGGAGCAGGAAACGCTCTGGCTCGAGGCGCAGGAAAGTCTGGAACAGACGGCATAGAGCGGCCCCTCTCCACGAAGGGCCGCCCTTTCACATCAGAGCAAAGCGAAGGCGCGTGTCATGCCGCCGGTGGCCCCGGCGATCTTCGGGCCGCCGACGACGATGGCGGCCCCCTTCTCCGGCAGCTGGCCGAGATTGGCGGCGCATTCGAGACCCCAGCGCCCGGCCGGCAGCCAGCGATAATGGGTGGCGAAGTCCTTCGAAGCGCCATAGTCGAGCGACAGCGAGTCGACGACGATACCGACCACCTTACGCTCGAGCAGGAGTGCCGCCGCATCCGGATGGAAGCCGGGGAAATGCATGACGCCGTCCTTGTCGGCATTGCGGAACTTATCGGTCTTCACATGCTGGTCCCAGCCCGAATTCATCGCCACGGCGGCACCGTCCGGCAACGCGCCGTTCTTGGTCTCCCAGGCTTTGATGTCATCGGCCGTCACCTGCGCGTCGGGATCCTTTGCGGCACGCTCGGCGATATTCACAACGCAGAGCGGCGCCACCAGCGTATCGGCCGGAAGCGACGACGCATCGGCCCCGTTGGTCGAGAAATGCAGCGGCGCGTCCATATGGGTGCCGGTATGTTCGATCAGATGCCACTGATTCTCATTCCAGCCGTCCTTTTCGAAGCGGTACAGAACTTCGACGGTCAGCTGCGGCTTGCCGGTGAAAGTGGGGAAGTCCGGCGTCAAAACATGGGTCAGATCAACGACCTTGGAAAAGCTCATCGTCGCGGCCTGAGCCGCAAACGGGCTGAAAGCCGACATCGACCCGACAAAGGCCGTCGCTCCCGTCGCGCGAAACAGACCGCGTCGTGAAATAGTCGCAGCAACCGTCGCCATACAACCAGGTACGCACATCGTCGTCTCCTCCGTTCGTGATTAGGCTTGAGGTTATCGTTTCGGCTATGCTTCAGGTAAAGAATGACATGCTACGCAGGTCGGCACAGTTCTGCCAAGGATGAACAATATAACGTCACGCTAAATGATCTTTGCCGCTCTCGGTCTCCTCGCCCTTCTCGCCCTCATCTATGTGCCGCAGTTGTTGATCCGCAGCACGATGGCGCGCCATGCGCGTGAGCGCGCTGATTTTCCCGGCACCGGCGGCGAACTCGCCCGCCACCTGCTCGATGAGGCGGGGCTGACCGAGGTAAAGGTGGAAATGGTCGAAGCCGGCGATCATTACAGCCCGGACGACAAGGCGGTGCGGCTCAGCAAAGCAAATTTCGAAGGCAGGTCCATCACCTCGGTCGCGGTCGCCGCCCACGAGGCGGCGCACGCCCTCCAGGATGCGCAAGGCTATGCGCCCCTGCATCTGCGCCAGAAGCTCGTGCGCTACGGCATCGTGATCGAGCGTGTCGGCAGCGTCCTGCTCCTCGCCACACCCATCATCTTCGCCCTCGTCCGCTCTCCCACTGTGTTGCTCTTCGAGCTTGCCGCCGGCCTCACGATACTCGCCTCGACCATCGTCATCCACCTGGTGACGCTGCCGACGGAATTCGATGCGAGCTTCAAGCGGGCCTTGCCGGAGCTCGAAAACTATATCCGTCCCGAGGACATGAAAGGCGCGCGCAAGGTCCTGCGCGCCGCCGCTTTCACCTATGTCGCCGCCGCTCTGGTCAGCCTGATCGACGTGGCGCGGTGGATCCGGATTCTGCGATTTTAGGATGCGGCTTTCGCTTTGTTCTGCCAGCGGCCGCGCTCGTCCTGCTGCCAGTAGCTGACCTCATGGCCCTGGCTGCGGGCCTCCTTCCAGACGCGCCGCGCACGTTCGACCGATTCGGTGTCGGCGCCATCGAACAGCAGGACCGCACGCTCCAATCCGTCATAATTGGCGGGCTCGACGCCGCCGACGAAAAAGCGCACCGAGGCGCCATTCGGGTTCTCGGGCGAGGCGGTGATCCATACCGGCTGGCTGTCGGCATGGCCGTCGCGGGCGGTGCCGTGCGGCAGGAAACCTTCTTCCGTATAGGTCCAGAGCAGCGTCGAGAGCGCCTCGACCCGCTCATCCGAATCGGTCTCGATGACGGCCCGCCAGCCTCGTTCGATGGTGCGTTCGAGGAGCTGCGGCAGCACACGTTCGAGCGGCTGCTGCTCCAAATGGTAGAATAACACGTCGGTCATGGCGGCATCCAAGCCGGTCCGGCGATGCCGGTCAACGGTCTTTGCGCCCCTTCGACTTTGCCGCTAAGGTAATGCAAAGAAACGTCAAATAGGGGAACGCAATGGGGCGCTTTGTGCTGTGGGGAGCCGCGGTCGCGGCGGCGGTTGGATTTGGCCTGTTCGCGCCGGCTGAGCGGGCCGAGGCTGTGGGCCTCTGCAATTGCTGCGAAAGCAGCCTCACACCCTCCTGCGGCAAGGTCTGCGCGGTGATCAGCCTGGCGCCCGGAATGTGCCCTGCCATCGTCGATTATGAAGGAACCGGGGCTACCGTCCCCGGCGCCAATCCCCTGAACGGCATGTCGCTCAGAGACATGGCGCTCGGCGACCCGAGGCCCGGAGAGCTCGAGGAGTTCCGGGAGTTTCTCGAAGCCGGTCGCCGCCAAGCAATCGCCTCCTACAAAACCGCCTTGCGCAAGCTAAAGCGGCACAAGATCACCCAGTCGGACTTCGACAAGGCCGATGGGCTCTACAAGGAAGCCCTGGTCAACTACTATCACGGCATCCGCGCCTATCTGAACCGGGTGGGTCGCAAATCCGACTGACTCTCCGTTTCACAGTGCTTGCATGAAAAGAAATCTGATCCTGATTCATCGCGGCACCCGCTATGAGCGGGACTTCGCGGAAATCGGCCGGAAAGCCGTGGCCCTCGATCGCGATATCGACGTCTATGCGATCGGCATGGAGTCGAAATCGCAGCTCCCGCCGGCGATATGGCAAAGACCCACGCTCGTCGTCGCCTTTGCGGGAAAGTTCAATCTGCGGATCAAACACGGCACGCTTCTGAAGAACGTCCCCATCGACAAGCTTCTGCAATATGAGATCTTCCGCAAGGCCGGCATACCGACACCGCCCACCCTCGCCTTCAAGTTCGGCATGATGCTGGATCCCCTGCTCTTCGGCGAGTTCGTGCTCGTCAAGCCCATGGATTTGAACCTGACGTCCAGAGGCGACGGTGTGCAATTGTTCCGGCGTCGCCGGATCGAGCAGCTGCGGCTGCATGATTTTCCGCCCGATCATCCCATGCACAGAGACAGACATGGTTATCTGGTGCAGAGATTCGTCGATACCGGCCTCTATCCATCGTTCCACCGGGTCGAGACCTTGTTCGGCAAGATCCTCTATTCCTGGCATTCGACGCTGCAGAGCCCGCGTTGCGCACTCGATGCGCCAGATGCGGAGATCGAGCGCACGATCATCGCCACGCAAGGCGGCGACAAGGACCGCAAACTGGTGAAGGAGCCCGATATATTGGCCCTCGCCGAAAAGGTACACGCCGCATTTGCGTCGATACCGCTGCTTGCGATAGATGTCCTGCGCGAACAAAATACGGGAAAGCTCTACGTGCTTGAATGCAATCCAGGCGGCAATACCTGGCATTTCTCCTCGCAGATCGGGGCGAAGCTTCGCTTAGGCTTTGGCAACGCCACGGTGAACGGCGAAAAGCGCGCCCATGAGATCGCGCGGCAGATGTTCATCGATCAGTATGGCGCCTTCGACATCGCCGCCAAGGCGCTCGTAGAGCAAACACACGCGCACGCGTCTTAAGCCAGAGGTCACATTTTGAGAAGCAAGGTCCTGCAATGGCTCCGCGACTGGGAAGTCCTGATCAATGGTCAAGACTTTGCAAAGGCGCGGCCGCTCTTCGCCAAGGATGTCGTCTCGTTCGGAACATTCTCCGAGATCCTGACCGGGCTGGCCGATCTCGAAGCCCGGCAATGGCGGGTCATCTGGCCGACCATCGCCGGTTTCACCTTCGATGATCCGAAGATCGTCACATCCGGCGATACCACCATCGTGATCTCGCTCTGGCATTCCAAGGGCAAGACCAAGGATGGCAGCTGGTACGACAGAAGAGGCCGCTGCACGCTTGTCCTCAGACAGGATGGGGAAAAGCTCGTCTGTATCCACTCACATCTGTCGATGGAGCCAGGAATTCCGCCCCTGTCGGACTGAGAGACGCGTCCGCGCTACTACCACCGCATCGGCGTCGTGGTCAGAAGCTCGATGCCGTTCGACGTCACAATGGCATTCTGCTCGAAGCCGACGCTGCCGATGCCTGGACGCGCGAAGAACACTTCGATGCCGACGACCATGCCCTCCACAAACTCATCTTCGCCATAACCCATCGCGGTCGAGAAGATCGGCTGCTCGAAGAACAGCCCCAGCCCATGGCCATAGAGCGGGAATTTCTTGGCCATCTCATCGTCTTCGACATTGAGATCGGCCTTGAGACGATCGCCGAGATCGACGAGCTCACGTACCCTGAATCCGGGCTTGAGCGCTGCCAGCAGATCGTCCGTCACCTTGGCGCAGGATTCGATCAACTCGCGCTGGGCTGGCGTCGGCTTGCGGCCTGCCACAACGGTGCGGCCGGGATCCAGGTAATATCCCTGGAACATCGGGCCATAGACGAAGCCGCGGATCAGATCGCCCGGCTTCGGCGTGTCGTGGCTGTAGCCCGGCAACGGATTGCGGCACATATTGTCAATCTTGTCGCCATGCGAGACCGGGATCATGTGAATGGCGCCGCCCGAGCGCACCACTTCGCGCGCCGCATCGCCGGCCGCCTCGGCTTCCGATTTTCCCGACAGCAGCCCTTCGATCAGCAGATTGCAGGCACGTGAGGCAATCAGCCCGCCTTCGCGATAGGCATCGAGCTCGAACGAACTCTTCACGCGGCGGATCTTGCGGATGATATCGTCCTCGAACTGCCATGTGATGCCGGCGGTCGCCGCCTGAAGCTGGCCCCAATGTTTCATGGAGAAGAAATCGGTACCCAAGAAGGCGACAGGCCCTTTATCGGCGCGCGCGCCAAGGCGCTCGGCCACGGTCTTGACCGGGTCCCAGGTGCCGACGATGCGATCGGTGGCCAGCAGGTTGAGATGCGGTGCCGATTCCTCGATGATGAGTTCCGGCTTCTCGCCTTCACGCAGGATGACGGCGGAAAAAGCCCGGCAATTCTGCAGGTCGTTGTCGAAGCCCTGGCCGGAATTATTGCCGTAGTAATTGGTCAGGTAATAGATGTCGGAGGCCCGGTCATAGGTGCCGCCGCTCCTGCCCCAGACGACGGCTGTCGCGACGCCGCGCCGGCGCATTTCGGCATGAACGAGAGCCCAGCGCCGCTCATATTCGGAGATCGGGAAATAGCGTTCGGTCATTTTGGTCTCCGTTCTCAGGCCGTCATCCACCAGCGCGAGGCGATCTTGGTGCCGTCAATCTCCTTGTCGGTGGCGAGCTTGCCATGCGCGACGCTCTTCGAGTGGGCGCTCACATAATTGACGAAGAGCAGCACGATGGTGCCGCCGTCGTCATGAACGAGTTGCTGCATCTCGGCATAGAGGGCGGCGCGCTTGGCCTCGTCGAGCTCGATACGTGCCGAGGTCAGCAATTCGTTGAAGCGCTTGTTCGCCCATTTCGTCTCGTTCCAGGCGGCACCCTCGGCATAGGCCAGCGAGAATTGCAGGTCCTGGACCGGGCGGCCGCTGAAATACGAAGCGATGAAGGGTTTCTTGCCCCACACCGTCTCCCAATAGGCGTCGTTGGGCTCGCGGATGACATTGATGTCGATGCCGGCCGCGGCGGCCGATTCCTTGAACAAGAGTGCCGCATCCACCGCGCCGGCAAAGGCGGTGTCGGCGGCGGAGAGATCGATCTTGAGCCCTTCGAGGCCGGCCTTCTTCAGAAGCTCGCGGGCCTTGGCCGGATCATAGCCATGCCGAGGCTCGGGGCTCGTCGCATATTTGACCGACGGGGCGATTGGATTGTCATTGCCGGCAATGCCATGGCCGAAGAAGATCTTGTTGAGGATCGCCTCGCGGTCGACTGCATGTTTGAGCGCATTGCGGACATCGGGATTGTCGAAAGGCGCCTGGGTGACATCCATCGAGAAGGTCGCATGCGCGAAGCCCGTCACCTCGTCGATTTCGATATTCGGATTGCGTTTCAGGAGATCGAGGGTCTTGAGATCGCAGCGATCGGCGAAGTGGATATCGCCCGTCACCAGCGCGTTCATGCGCGCCGCGACATCGACAATGGACAGGATCTCGACCTCGTCGAACCAGGTGTCGCGATAGTAGTTCGGATTGCGCTTGAGCTTGGCGCCGATGCCGGGCTGCCAGGCGTCGAGCAAATAGGGGCCGGTGCCGACCCGCGCCTGCCAGTCCATGCCGCCATCTTCCCTGGCCGGGAAGATCGGCAAATGATAGTCGCTCAGGAGATAAGGCAGATCGGCATTGCCGGCCTCGAGCGAAAAGACGACATTGCCGCCATCCGCCTTGATCTCCTTGATCGCGCTCAGTTGCGCTTTCACCGCCGACTTCGAGTCCGGCCCCAGATGATGACGGATCGAGGCGACCACGTCTTCCGGCTTGAGCTCGCGGCCATCATGGAACTGGACGCCTTTCCGCAGCCGGAAGACCCAGGTCTTGGCGCCGTCCGAGCCTTCGAAGGACTCCGCCAGATCGGGCGTGATATTGCCGTCGGCATCGACCTCGGTGAGAAAGTTCGCATAGGAGGCGCAGACGGTGCCCGGCATGAAATCCATGAAGGTCGCGGGATCGAGCATGTCGGTCGTCGCCCCCTGCCCGAGGCCGATCCTGAAATGCCCGCCGCGCTTGCGCTCCGCTGTTTCCTGCGCCCACAGCCGGTCGGCAGTCGCTACTGTGAAGCCGGCGGCGAGCGATAGCTGCATGAAGTCGCGGCGGCTGAATTTGCGGATGAAGGACGAAGGAGTTGTATGCCGTGCCATGCATGCCTCGCGATGCGATGAAGGGAAATGCCCTTCCCCTCTATCGGCACATTGTGAGTAATGTCAACAGATGAACCATAAGGCTCACCTGTTGAACCTATCGATTTTCCTGACCTATGCCTTCACCGATCTCTTTCGCTGTAGCGCGCAACGCCGGCAAAAGCGTCTTTATGCCCTTCTCAAGGCTCAACGCCTTGCGCAGGAACAGCACGTTCACGGCGGCGAGCGGTCTTTTGCCGCCGAGCACCGGCACCGCCAGCGCATGCATGCCGGCCGGATAAAGCGTGTCGAGATAGGTTTCATCGGAAATGGCGTAACCTCGCTCGCCGGCCTCGCCCAAGATCTTTTCCACCTGGCGCCGCGTTCCGGCGAGCGGATCGGCCGGCAAGAAGCGATCGAGCAGGCTCTTGCGCTCCTCATCATCCAGATGCGCGAGATAGATGCGACCCAATGCACTGCGTAAAAGCGGCGCCCGGGCGGCGCCCTGGCCGGTGAGCGACAGGACACCGAGCTCACTGCTCGTCAGAACGATCAGCATGGCGTCATTGTCATAGATGGCGAAGTCGGAGGGCCAGCCAATGCGGTCGCGCAGCTTGGCGAGGACCGGCTCGGCCACCTTGACATAGCTGGCTTTGCTGTCGAAGCCGCTGCTCAGCAACAGGCACTTGCCGGTGGGCGCATAGAGCGCATTCTCGGAACGGCTGACATAGCCTTTCGCGATCAGCGTCTCCACCATGCGCAAGACGGTCGCCTTCGGCATGGCGCTGCGCTTCTGCAGGTCGACGACCGAAATGGGGCCGAATTCATTAAGAAGCCGCAGGACATCCAAAGCGCGGACAACGGCATTGACGGGTTCGAAGGACGGCATGCCCGCATCTAGCCCGGAAAGCGCGAAACTGTGAAGAGCGTTGCACGTCACCCCAGGTCGAATCGACCCGAGGTGACGACCGTAAGCGCTCGATCAGCCTTCGTAGTGGTCGGCGACCAGGCGGTTGAGCAGACGCACGCCCCAGCCCGAGCCCCAGCTCTGGTTGATCGGCGACTTGTTCGAATCCATCGCGGTGCCGGCGACGTCGAGATGCACCCAGGGGACATTGTTGACGAAGCGCTGCAGGAATTGCGCGGCGGTGATGGCGCCGGCATTGCGGCCGCCGATATTCTTCATATCGGCCACTTCGTAGTCGATCATCTTGTCATATTCGGGCGCCAGCGGCATGCGCCACACCTTCTCGCCCGTGGCGAGGCCCAGATCGTAGAGGCGCGCCGACAGTTCGTCGCTGTTGGAGAAGAGGCCGGCATGCTCCTTGCCGAGCGCCACCATGATGGCGCCGGTGAGGGTCGCGAGATTGATCATGAATTGCGGCTTGAAGCGGTCCTGGGTGTACCAGAGCGCATCGGCGAGGACGAGGCGGCCCTCGGCGTCGGTGTTGAGCACCGCGATCGTCTTGCCCGACATCGACGTCACGATGTCGCCCGGACGCTGGGCATTGCCGTCCGGCATGTTCTCGACGAGGCCGATGACGCCGACCGCGTTCACCTTGGCTTTGCGCCGCGCCAGAGCGAGCATGAGGCCCGCCACGCAGGCGGCCCCGCCCATATCGCCCTTCATGTCCTCCATGCCGGCGGCCGGTTTGATCGAGATGCCGCCGGTATCGAAGGTGACGCCCTTGCCGATAAAGGACACCGGCTTGTCGTTCTTCTTGCCGCCCTGCCAGCGCATGATGACGAGGCGCGGCTCGTTGACCGAGCCTTGTGCCACGCCCAGAAGCGCCCCCATACCGAGCCTCTTCATCTGGGCGGGGGTCAGGATCTCGACCGCCAGGCCAGCCTTGCTTTTTGCCTTCACCCGCGCGGCGAATTCCACCGGACTGAGCTTGTTGGCGGGCTCATTGACGAGATCGCGGGCAAAATGGACGCCCTCGGCGACCGCTTCGTAGTCGGCGAAGGCCTTCTTGGCCTTGGCCGCCTCGCCGGTCAGGATGGTGAGAGCCGTAAGCCCCTTGCCGTTGCCGGGCTTCTTGGACTTGTAGCGGTCGAAGCTGTAGGTGCGGAGCGTAGCACCCGAGGCCAGGAGGGCGGCGAATTCCGCCGCATCGAGCGTCAGGCCGGTGAGGTCGGCGGCGACGGTGCCCGATTCGGTCTTGGCCGCCTGGAGATAGCCGGCAATGGCGCCGCCGAGGAGTTCAGCCTCACGGGCCACAAGCTTGGCCGGGTCGCCCACGCCCAAAAGGATGATTCGCTGGAGGGGAAGCTTCTCCGGCGCCACGAGATCGAGGATCTGCTCGCGCTTGGCCTCGAAGCCGATCGCCTTCATCGCCCGGGAGATATGACCACCGCTGCGCTTGTCGGCCTCGGCCGCGATACCGGAGAGCTTTTTGTCCTCCGGGCAGAAAACGACCAAAACGCCGGATTTAGGCTGCCCGGGCGCAGCGAATGTCACATGCATGCATCTATCTCGCTGAGGAAAATCGAGGTTATTCCCTTAGCCGCTGGACCTTTCCGGTTCAACTGCTGTAATGGATTGTTAAGTATGCCATTTTCTCGCCTTGGGCCCGCCCAAAGACGCGTTACATTCAGACATCGAAAAGCACTTTGCGCGCCCGGGCAAACCGGGTTAAGAAAGTGTAAAATAAAGTTATTCGGGTAGTTCACACATCTCATGACGACGGGGCGTCGAAGGGGAAGGCTGACGCCCTCCAGGCTATTGCCTGGAGGTGCGAGTATTGCTGCGCTCTTCGCGGCAAGCCTTTGCCTTGGCACAATCATCGCCTGGCCGACGCCGGCCGCTATCGCCGCGCCCGGCGATGTGCGCGACACCAACTTCAAGACGCCACCCAAAGGCTCGCGCGTCAATGTCGTCGCCAACAAGATCACCTATGACGCGCAGACCAAGATCGCGACCGCCATCGGCAAGGTGGTTCTCGTCTATGGCGAGTATGAACTGGTCGCCACGCGCGTTTCCTACGACCAACGCAACGACAAGATGACCGCCATCGGCGAGGTCAGGCTCAGGGAGCCCGGCGGCAACATCCTGGAGGCGGAACGCGCCTCGCTGATGAACAAGTTCAAGGACGGTTTCGCCGAGCATCTACGGCTGCTTCTCACCAATGACGCGGTCATCACCGCCGATTACGCGGTGCGCCAGGACGGCTATCTGACCGTCTATGACAATGTCGTCTACAATGCCTGCGGCAACTGCCTGACCTCGAGCGGCAGGCCATTGTGGCAGCTGCGGTCGCGTCAGGTGACGCATAATGAGAAGGAAGGCGTCCTCTATCACAAGGACGCCACGTTCGAATTCGGCGGCGCCGACATCATCACGCTGCCCTCTTTCTCGCATGCCGATCCGACGGTCAAACGCCGCACCGGCTTCCTGTCGCCCAAATTCAGCTATGCCAGCGTCTATGGCGTCGGCGTCGAGGTTCCATATTTCTGGAACCTGTCGCCCAGTTACGACCTCACCTTCTCGCCGGTCCTCACGTCCGAGCAAGGCGTGCTCGGCAAGGCGGAATGGCGGCACCGTCTCGCCAGTGGTGAATACAAGGTCGATGTCGCCGGCATCTACCAGCTGACCATGGGCTCGGACTCCGCCGGGGATTCGCGCTTCCGCGGTTCGGCGCGCTCGGAAGGCCGGTTCGAGATCAACGACAACTGGAGCTGGGGCTGGGACGGCACGCTTGTCACCGACAAAGACTTCATGGACAAGTACAAGATCGACGGCCGCGACGAGGCGATCGACAAGGTCTATATCACCGGCCTCAACGACCGGAATTACTTCTCGGCGCAAGCCCTGCACTTCCAGTCGCTCGACCCCGACGACGACGACAGCACCTTCCCGACGGCCCTGCCCTACATCCAGCACAGCTATACCCTCGATCAGCCGGTACTGGGCGGCGAGTTCGGCTATGACTGGAATCTCTACAGCATCCGCCGCAACGACGCGGTCTTCGCCAACGATCCCGACTTGCCGTTGACCAACGTCAATCTCGGCACCGACCAGACGCGCGGCATCGCCAATCTGCGCTGGCAGCGGCAGATCATCAACAGCATGGGCCAGGTCATCACGCCCTTCGCCAATCTGCGCGGCGACGTCTACGTGACCGAGAATCTTCCCGACGACAACAATCTGACGGAAGATAGCGATACGACCACCCGCTTCCAGCCGACCGTCGGCCTCGACATGCGCTGGCCTTTCCTCTCCAACACCGAAGGCGGCCAGCACATCCTGACGCCGGTGACCCAGGTCATTGCCTCGACCGACGAGGAGGACGAGGACAAGATCGGCAACGAAGACTCGATCAACCTGAATTTCGACACCACCAACCTGTTCCTGCATGACCGCTTCAGCGGTCTCGACCGCTATGAAGGCGGCACCCGGGTCAATGCCGGCCTGCTCTATACCTTTCTGTCGGAGAATGGCGGCTTCATCCGGGCCAGCCTCGGCGAATCCTTTCACGTGGCCGGCGAGAACAGCTTCACCGACGGCAGTGGCCTCGAGGACACCAGCTCGGACCTGGTCGCCGCCATCGCGATACAACCCTGGGACAGCCTGCGCTTCTCCTACCAAGTCCGCATGGAGGAGGATTTCTCGGACATCAACGCCCAGGAAGCCGGCCTGAGCCTCAATTTCGACAGGTTTTCCGCGTCATTATTCTACGCGAATGTCGATGCCGACCCGAATTCGGGGCGTCCGGACAGCGAAGAGCAGGTCTGGGGTAGCGCCGGTTGGAATTTCTCCGGTGGTTGGAGTGTTTATGCGGGCGCTCGCTACGACGTGGACTCGAGCAAGCTGATCCGCGACACGGTGGGTATCGGCTTTAACTGTGATTGTTTCAATTTCCGCCTCTTCTATGAGGAAGACCGGGCGGATGAGGATGAAAAGATTGACCGTTCAGTTCAATTCTCGATCGACCTCAAATCGCTCGGCAACAATATCGGTGTGCTGCCGAACCAATAGAGGCTGATACCGATATGAAGTTCGGAGTTCTTTTCGCAACCGCGCTCACTTTGTCCTTGTTCGCCGGCGCTCCCGCCGCCCTCGCCGCAGGGGATGGACAAGGCGTGCTGGTCACCGTCAACGACTATCCGATCACCAGCTACGATGTCGAACAGCGGGTAAGGCTCAACGCCATCCTGGGACGCACCGAGGGCAGCATTGCCGACCAGCGCAAGCGGGCGCTGCAGGCGGTCATCGATGATGTCATCAAGCTGGTCGAGGCGAAGAAATACAAGGCCGATCCCAACGACAAGACGATCGACGCCCAGATCGAGAAGATGGCCAAGGGGTCGAACACCGACACCAAGGGCCTGGCCGCCCAGCTCAAAGCCAAGGGCGCCTCGATGGGCGCGCTCCGGCGTCTGGTCGCCGCGCAGATCGCCTTCAACCGCTTGCTCAGCGCCATGTACAAGGTGAAGGTCGAGATCGCCCCGGCCGAGGTCGACAAGAAGTACAACGAAATCGTCAATGATCCGCGGTTGAAGCCGGTCACCGTCTACGAGATCCTGGAAATCGATATGCCGGTCGAGAACACCGGCGACGCGATGGCCGACCAGCTGATGATGGCGCGCGCGGCGGATGCCGCGCAATACCGCAAGGCCTTCAAAGGCTGCAACAACGCCCGGGCAGCGGCCAGCGGCATCTACAATGTGCGGATCGGCAAGCGGCTGCAGGCCGACGGGGCCAAGCTTCCGAAGCCCCTCAAAGGGGCGCTCGACCAGGCCGGCACCGGCGGCATCATCGGCCCGTCGCGCAGCAAAACCGGCATCCAGCTCATCGCCTTCTGCGGCAAGAAGAGCATCTCGCCGGACAAGCCCTCGCGCCAGCAGATCGAGATGATGCTCACGAACAAGAAATACGACGTCTATGAAGAGCGCTATATGCGCGAGCTCCGGCGCAATGCCTTCATCGAATATAAGGACGCGAAGGCGACCGAGTGAGTCCCGTGACCGCGCCGGCGGCTAAAGCTCCCTTGGCGGTGACGATCGGGGAGCCGGGCGGCATCGGCCCCGACATAACGGCTCAAGCCTGGCTCGCTTTCAGGGGCGATCCCGGTCTTACCTTCTTCATCATCGGCGACAGCGCCTATCTCAGCGAGCGGTTCTCCCGCCTCGACATCGCCGTTCCCGTGCAGGAGATCAGGGCGCCGGCCGAAGCGCATGGCGTTTTCGCCACCGCCCTGCCCGTCATCGACCTGCCTTTCACCGCCAAGCCCGAGACCGGCCGGTTCAGCGCCGAAACCGCCGGCACGGTGATCCGCGCCATCGACATGGCGGTAGACATGGCGCTCAAGGGCGATGTCGCGGCGATCGTGACCAATCCGCTTCAGAAGGAAGCCCTCTACGCCGCGGGCTTCTCGCATCAAGGCCACACCGACTATCTCGCGCATCTCGCCGAGCGTCATGGTCATCAAGCCGAGCCGGTGATGATGCTGTGCGCCGCCGATCTGCGCGCCATCCCGGTCACCGTCCATATCGCGCTCACCGAGGTGCCGCGCCAGCTCACCGGCGATCTCATCATCCGCCAGGCGCGGGTGGTCGCACATGATCTTGCACGGCGGTTCGGCATCGCCGCGCCGCGCCTCGCTTTCACCGGTCTCAATCCGCATGCCGGCGAAAACGGCGCCATGGGCCAGGAGGAGCAGACCATCATCACCCCGGCGCTCGCCGCCCTGCGGGCCGAAGGCCTCGATGTGCAGGGCCCGCTTCCCGCCGACACCGCCTTCCATGCCGAGGCGCGCGCCCAATATGACGCGATCCTGTGCATGTATCACGACCAGGCGCTGATCCCGGTGAAGACGCTCGACTTCCATGGCGGCGTCAACTGCACGCTGGGCCTGCCCTTCATCCGCACCTCGCCCGATCACGGCACGGCGCTGAGCCTCGCCGGCACCGGCAAGGCCAATCCGAAGAGCCTCATGGCGGCGATCAGCCTTGCCGCCGAGATCGCCCGCCGCGGTCTCTCAGCATGAGCGAGGACGGCCTGCCGCCGCTGCGCGAGGTCATCGCCCGCCACGGCCTCGATGCCCGCAAGAGCCTCGGCCAGAACTTCCTCTTCGATCTCAACCTCACCCGCCGCATCGCGCGCAGCGCGGCCCCTCTCGACAGCTCCACCGTCGTCGAGATCGGCCCGGGCCCGGGCGGACTGACGCGCGCATTGCTGCTCGAAGGCGCCAGCAAGGTCATCGCCGTCGAGAAGGATGCCCGCGCGCTGCCGGCCTTGCAGGAGATCGCGGCGCATTATCCGGGCCGCCTCGAAATCATCGAGGCCGATGCACTGCGTTATGACTGGGCGGCGCATATTACGGGCGACGCCAAGATCGTCGCCAATCTTCCCTACAATATCGCAACCCCGCTGCTGACCGGGTGGCTCACCAGCACATGGCCACCCTGGTTCTCGTCCCTCACCTTGATGTTCCAGAAGGAAGTGGCCGAGCGCATCGTGGCGGCGCCCGGCTCAGAGTCCTATGGCCGGCTCGCGATCATCAGCCAATGGTGCGCCACGGCGAAGAAGCTCTTCGACATCGACCGGCGCGCCTTTACACCGCCGCCCAAGATCACCTCTTCGGTCGTCCAGCTCATCCCGAGGCCCGAGCGCCTGCCGGCCTGCGATGTCGCGGTTCTCGAGAAAGTCACCGCCGCGGCTTTCGGCCAGCGCCGTAAGATGCTGCGCTCGAGCCTCAAGAGCCTGGGCCCTGAAATAGCCAAGGTGCTTGACGATCTCGGCATCGCCGCCAATCTGCGCGCCGAACAGCTGGCCGTCGCCGATTTCGCCCGCATCGCCGCCGCCCTAGATCACGATGACTTTTGACGGAACCGTCAAAAGTCATAAACGTGATCGTCGGCTCTAATCTGGAGCATAATGTTATCGCCAAGACGATTCCGTCTTGGCGCATTATGCTCTGGGGAGCAAGACCACATGATCCGCCAATCGCTCATCGCCTATGGTGCAGCGCTCGCCGAGACGACGGCCGCATTGCCGGAGCCCAAAGGCAGCGAAGTCCTCCTCAAGGTCTCCTCCTGCGGCGTCTGCCACAGCGACCTTCATCTCCAGGACGGCCATTTCGACCTGGGTGACGGCAAACGCCTCGACATCACAGCCGGACGCCAGCTCCCCTTCACGCTCGGCCATGAGATCGCCGGGCATGTCGAGAAGGCCGGTCCCGATGCCGGACCACTCGACCGCGATGCCTTCTATGCGGTCTATCCCTGGTGCGGCTGCGGCCACTGCGAGAAATGCCGCAAAGGCCAGGAGCAGCTCTGCGATACGCCGAGCCATCTCGGCATCACCGTCGATGGCGGCTTTGCCAGCCACGTCCTCGTCCCGCATCCGCGCTATCTAATCGACGCGCAAGGTATCGATCGGCGCCTCGCCGGCAGCTATATGTGCTCAGGCCTCACCGCCTACAGCGCCATCCGCAAAGCAGAGCGTTTTCTTCCCGCGAACGGTTCCGTGATGATCGTCGGTCTTGGCGGGCTCGGCATGATGGGGCTCGAGATCGCTCGCGCGCTGACATCGGCGCGCCCCTATGCCGCCGATGTTGTACCGGGAAAACGCGAGGCGGCCCTCGCGCTGGGCGCCGTCGCCGCCTTCGATCCCACCACGTCCGACGCGCGCAAGCTGGTGCTCAAGCAGGCCGGCGCCATGGACGTGGCGATCGATTTCGTCGGCTCCGAGGCGTCGCTCACTTTTGCTCAAAGCATCGTCGGCAAAGGCGGCGCCGTCATCATTGTCGGCCTGATGGGCGGCCGTTTCAGCCTGCCGGTGCCGATGTTCCCATTGCGCGAGCTCACCCTCGCCGGTTCATATGTCGGCAGCCTCGATGAAGCCCGCGCCCTGATGGCGCTGGTGCGCGAAGGCCGCATCCGTCCTATTCCGGTATCGGAGCGCCCACTTGCCGAGGCCAATACAGCACTCGGCGATCTGCGCGCCGGCGGCGTCACCGGACGTGTGATTCTGAAGCCCTAGCTTGTGGCAAAGGCGTGCCAGTCTTCGCAGCGCGGGACAAACAGCCTCTCGCTGAGAAAATCGACCAGCACCCGAACTTTCGGCGACAGATTCCGGTTCGACGCCCAAAGAAGCCTGAACTGGCCCGGCGCATCGATGTGGTCGACGAGGACGGTACGCAACGCGCCATTGGCGAGCGGCTCGCGGGCGAGGAAATCGGGCAGGCAACCGATTCCGAGCCCTCTGACGGTGGCGCCACGCAACGCCTCCATGTTGTTGCAGGTGAGAACGGTGCGGACGCGCAGCTCCGGCTCGCCATCCGGCAATGTCAACGGCCATTCCTGAAGCTTGCCGCTATTGGGAAAGCGGAACCGCAGGCCGAAATGCCGATCGAGGTCGCGCGGACATTTCGGCACGCCATGGCGCTCCAGATAGGCGGGCGAAGCACAGAGAAGCAGCTGAAACGGACGTAACGCCCGCGCCATCAGGCGCGAATCGGGCAGATCGCCACTGCGAATGGCGACATCGACACCCTCTTCGATCAGGTCAACGATCCGGTCGTTGAAATCGAGATCGAGCTCGATCTCAGGGTACCGCTCGGTGAATTCAGGCAGCAGCGGCAGAAGCAGGTGATAGCTGACGATCGGCGACGACAATCGCAACCGCCCCCGCGGCGTCTCCATCGCCTGGGCGAGGACGGATTGCGCATCATCGAGATCATCCAGGATGCGCCGACAGCGCTCATGGAACAGGCGCCCCTCCTCCGTCAGCCTGATGCTGCGCGTCGAGCGCTGGAAGAGACGGGTCCCGAGCTGTTGTTCGAGCTTCGTCACCGCCTTGCCGACAGCGGAGGGCGAAAGCTCCAGAATCCGTCCGGCGGCAGCGAAACTGCCAAGATCGGCAGTACGAACGAAGGCCACAAGGCCGGTCAGTCGGTCCATGCTTCACATCAATTCGAGCGTTTTATTCCGATATCTTTGGAAGATTAGCCCTATTTCGATTACATTCCAGCAAATTTATCTCTCTCAGCCACACAGCTCGCCTCAAAGAGAGAGATCGGATCTCATGACCGACATCGCCTTGGCCACCGACCGGAGTTCGACGCGCAGGCTCCTGGTTCTTCTTGCCGTCTGCCTCACCGCCGCCGCCATGCCGTTGACTTTCACCGGCCCGGCAGTCGCCTTGCCGGCCATCGGCCGCACGCTGGGTGGCAGCCCGATCGCCCTCAATTGGGTGACCAATGCCTTCATGCTGACTTTTGGCAGCAGCCTGATGGCGACCGGCTCGCTCGCCGACACCTATGGGCGCAAACGCGTCTTCCTTGTCGGTATCATGGGCTTCGCCCTCGCCTCCTTGGGTCTCGCCTCGGCCGCGAACATCCTATGGTTCGATCTGCTGCGAGCGCTCCAGGGACTGGCCGCCGCCGCTGCCTTCTCCGGCGGCATGGCATCGCTGGCTCAGGATTTCGACGGGCCATCGCGTATCCGGGCCTTCAGCTTCGTCGGCACGAGTTTCGGCATTGGGCTCGCCTTCGGCCCGATCACCTCCGGTCTTCTCATCGAAACCTTTGGCTGGCCCACCATCTTCTACCTTGTGGCCGTTGTCGCGATGATCTCCTTCGGCATCGGGGCACTCTATCTTCGCGAGTCGCGCGATCCCGAGGCGAGCGGCCTCGACTGGCCGGGTGCTCTCAGCTTCACCGCCGCCTTGTCGCTATTCACCTATGGCGTTCTACTGGCACCGGAGAGCGGCTGGAGCGATCGATGGGTCATGAGCCTTCTCGCTGGAAGCATCACGATCTTCATCGGCTTCTGCATCTTGCAGCAGCGCAGCCGGCGTCCGATGCTCGATCTCTCGCTATTCCGCTATCCGCGCTTTGTCGGCGTGCAGCTGCTGGCAGCGGCGCCTGCCTATGCTTTCGTCGTGCTGCTCATCCTCCTGCCGGTCCGTTTCATCGGCGTCGAAGGCGCCACCGAGGTCATGGCTGGTCGCATGATGATCGCGCTATCGGCCCCGCTCCTGTTTCTGCCGATCGCAGCCGGTTTCATGACCCGGTGGTTCAGTCCGGCAACGATCTGCGGCGTAGGCCTGCTGATCGCGGCGGGCGGCCTCATCTGGCTGAGCCAGGTTCCGGCCGGCGGCGTGACGCTCGCCGTGCTGGCGCCGATGGCGATGATCGGCATCGGCATCAGCCTGCCCTGGGGGCTGATGGACGGACTCGCCGTCAGCGTGGTTCCGACCGAGCGGGCCGGCATGGCGACAGGCATCTTCAGCACCACCCGCGTTGCCGGTGAAGGCATAGCACTAGCTGCGGTCAGCGCCGTGCTCTCGGCTCTCACTTCATCCTATCTGAGCGCCGAGAATACCGTTTCAGCGTCCGGCACTATCGCCGCCGCGCAAAGCCTCGTCACGGGAGATCTCTCAGCTGCAGCCATGAGCGTTCCGTGGATCGATCACACGACCCTCATTCAGGGTTATGCCAGCGCCTTCGAAGTGCTGCTCCTGATCCTGGCCGCGATCACCGTGCTGACCGCCTTCGTCATCTTCGTCTTCTTGGGAAAGGGAACTGAAGCCTGATTCACAGGCAGGCGTGAGCGCGCACCGGGAAAGTGCCCATGCCCTTGATCTTTGGCGGCACCGCCGAAAAACGGAAGCCCGTCTCCGGCAAGGCCGCGAGGCCGGTCAGATGCTCGACGATCGGGATGCCGGCGGCGAGCAGCACGGAATGTACGGGCCGTGCGCCGCCCGACGTGTCGTCGATATTGAGGGAATCGATGCCGACGAGCCGCGCACCCTGGTCGCGCAGATAAAGCGCCGCCTTTTCCGTGAGGAAGGGATGGCCCTCGAAATAGCTGTCGGTGCGCCAATTCCGGTCCCAGCCGGTATGAACGAGAACGGCATGGTCGCGACACTGGACGGGTGCGAAATGATGCCAGTCGATCGCGCGTTGCTTGGCGCCTTCGACGCGCATGACCACGCCCGGCACATTCGCCACCCGCTCGAGCGCAAGGCCGGCAAGATCATGCCCATCGGGATAACGATGGAACGGCATGTCGATATAGGTGCCGGTATTGCCCACCATGTCGATCCGGCCGATCTGGAATTCCGTGCCCGGCGCATAGATCTCGCGCGACTTGCTGCGCGAGAGGTGATCGCAGATGATGGGCGCCGGCAGCCCCTTATAGGTGATCATGCCGCTTTCGATCGTGTGACTCAGGTCGATGAACGCGCCGGTTCCCGCCCCCTCGACGCGCTCCGCAGTCGCCGCGGCGCGCTTGTGCCGCTCTTCGATGATGCGTTTGTTGAGGATCCGGATCTCGCCCACCATCAGCAGGCGAAGATCGCGGATGATATAGGCGGCGAGCGCGTCATCGCCGATGTCGTCGCCATCGATATCCAGCCTGAAATCCTGCCCCTGGATCCCGCCGCCATTGGAAAAGCCGACTTCAAAATCGAAACAAACGCGCTTGTCGCTCACCGTTCTATTCTCCTGCCCGTTCCGCCGGCGCAGGCATATCATGCTGGCGCCAGAGCGGCGAGAGCATAGCCCAGAGCGGCGCCAATACGAGGCCGGCCGAGGCGATGTACAAGGTCTCGCGGATTCCCAAAGTCGTGGCGAGGACGCCTCCCAGCAGCGCTCCCACCACCGCAAGACTGCCGGTGCCGACATGGAAGGCCGCACCGACCCGGCCCATAATGGCGAGCGGCAGAACCGTCTGGCGCAGGCTGACCGCGATCACGCCGCTGGCGACGGCGAGGCCGTCGCCCACGAACTGCGCCACCATCAGCACGCCCATCGCCAGCCATGGCTCACCTTGCGCGAGCGGGATCAAGGCGCTCGTCGCGCCATAACCGAGCGCGGCCAGGAGGATGGTGCGCCCTACCCCGAGCCTGTCCGCCAGCATCGGCCCCAGGACCGCACCGGCCAAGGCCCCAAGGCCGCCAATGGCGATGGTGACACCCATCATGGCCGGCGTCAGTCCCAGCGTGTCGATAGCGTAAAGAACATAAAGCCCGGCCAGGAACGAGCCGAAAAACGCCTCCGCCAAGGTGATCACGAAGATCGGACGCACGAAGGGATCGCGGAAGATGGCGCTGAGGCCCTGCGCCATGTCCTGACGCAGGCTCACGGCTTCGTCGGAAGGCGGTGGCGGCGTCTCAGCCTTGCGGATCGCCCCCAGGAAAGCAGCCGAAACCAGATAGGTCGCGGCATTGACGGCAATCGCGACCGGCACGGTCAGAAGCTGGAACAGGACGCCCGACAGCGCCGGCCCGCCGATCTCCGCCAACGATCCCGTGGTATTGATCTTGGCGTTGCCCTCGATGAGATCGCGGGGCTCGATCAGGCTCGGCAGGTAAGCGTTGTCGGCAATGTCGAAGAGCACGCTTGCCGCGCCGACACAGGCGGCGACGACATAAAGCTGCGGCATCGACAGAAATCCGCCCCAGGCGGCGAGCGGCACCGTCATCAGGACCAGGGCCCGTATGATGTCCATGGCGATCAGGATCGGGCGGCGGCGCGAGCGGTCGACATAGCCACCGACCAGAAGGCCGACGGCGAGGCCTGGGCCCATCGCGAGCGCGGCCAATACCGACAGCTCGAAAGGCGTCGCCTCGATGGTGAGGACGGCGGCGAGCGGCAGGCCTTCGCGGGTGATACGGGCGCCGAAGGCGGAAACCGCCTGGGCCGCCCACATGCGCATGAAATCAGCGTGGCGCCACAGATTGCCGGCCAGGAAACCAGGCATGCCCGCGCTCAGAGCGTCTTGTTCAGCCCGCGGACGAATTCCGTCAGGCCGATGCGGCGCGTGCGGCGCAACCTCTCCGCCGTCAATATGGCGGTGATCTCGGCGCCCGATGTCGCGACATCGTCATTGACGATGACATAGTCATATTCGGCCCAGTGGCTCATCTCGCGCGAGGCTTCCGCCATGCGCTTAGCCACGACCGAGGACGAATCCTGGGCACGTTTGATGAGACGGTCGCGCAGTTCGTCGGTCGTGGGTGGCAGGATGAAGATGCGCACCAGATCGTCCCGCATCGCCTGCTCGAGCTGCTGGGTGCCCTGCCAGTCGATATCGAACAGGACGTCGCGGCCCTTGGCGAGCGCGTCCTCGACCGGCAGTCGCGGCGTGCCGTAGAGATTGCCGAAGACCTCGGCCCATTCGAGAAGCTCTTCCTTGTCGCGCATCTCGAAGAAGCGCTCCTTGGAGATGAAGAAATAATCCTTGCCGTCGAGCTCGCCCGGGCGCGGCGGGCGCGTCGTGACCGACACCGACATGCGGATATGATGGTCGCTCGCCAGCAAGGCGCGCGACAGCGTGGTCTTGCCCGCACCCGAGGGTGAGGACATCACCAGGAGGAGACCGCGCCTGGCGATCGCCGTCTTTGCTCTTCCGCTACTCAATATTCTGCACCTGCTCACGCATCTGATCGATGACGGTCTTCAACTCAAGCCCGATGGCCGTCAAGCTCTTATCGGACGCCTTGGAACACAGGGTGTTCGCCTCACGATTGAATTCCTGGGCGAGAAAGTCGAGCTGGCGGCCGGCGGGCTCCTTCGACTGCACCAGCTTGCGGGCGGCCTCGATATGGGCGAAGAGCCGGTCGATCTCCTCGACGATGTCGGCGCGTGTCGCGAGCAGCACCGCTTCCTGATGGAGCCGGTCGCGGTCGAAAGACGAATTGGTTTCCATGAGTCGGCTCACCTGCTCGCCGAGGCGAGCCCTGATCGCCTCGACGGTTCGCGCCGGATTGTCGCGCGCCGCGACGACCAGCTTCTCGATCCGGTCGAGATGCTGGCCCAGAATGGCGGCGAGCTTGGCGCCCTCGGCCTTGCGCATCACGGCCAGCGCCAGAAACGCCTCCTCCACACTTTTGAGGATGGCCTTGTCGCGCCGGGCCGTCTGGGCTTCGTCCTCCACCGGGCTTGCGACGTCGATGATGCCGCGCAAGGCCAGCAGGTTTTCGATCTGCGGCGGAGCGCCACCCAAACGCTCGCGCAGTCGCTCGGCCAGGGCGACGACCTGCTCGAGTGCCGCCTCATTGACCGCCAGCGCCTGTTCGGCGCCGCCGCGGTCGGCGGTGAAGCCGATCTGGACATTGCCGCGCTTCAGGTGCTTCTGGGCGATCTCGCGCACCGGCAAATCGAGCGTCTCGAAGCCGGGCGGCAACCGGCATCGAACATCGAGGCTCTTGCCGTTGACGCTCTTGATATCCCATTGCCAATGCAAAGCGTCGAGCGCCGCCGAAGCGCGTGCGTAACCTGTCATGCTCGACAGCGACATAGACCCATCCCCGAATCAAAACTTGGGCGACTTTACCGCCTGACCGGGAGAGATGGATACCGCTTTTCGGGCAACCGGTTAAGGCGCCAGGCGCGGGATGCGAAAAAGTGGATACCGGTTTTTCGCAAGAATCGCGCGCCCAATATCAGCATCGATCACATTTATGAGTTTGGATTGATTCAATCCAAACTCATTGTGATCGTGGCTTGGGCGCCGGGATCGGAATCAGGCCTTTCGAGCCCCGAATCACGCTGCCGGGCTTCAGATCCAGGACGGCCTCGGCCAGCGTGGTGGTCTCGGTCTCCGGCGTGGTGGGGGCGGCCTCCGGCTGGGCAGGTGCCGCCTCCCCGGTGAGCCCTTCGGGCTTGGGTCGCGGCAGCGGCGGCACGGCATTGGAACCGGCGGCCTGCTGCGCGGCGTCCTGATCGGCAGCGTCAGCCTCGACAGCGGCTTCCGGCTCCGGCGCCTGGCTGGCGTTCTGCTGGTCGGCGGCCTGGATGTCATCGCCCGTGGGCAGGCTCGGCGCCGTGGTCTGCTGATCGGTCGTTGCTGCCCCGGGAGCGGCCTGTTCGGTCGCGGCAATATTAGCCTCGGGCACCGCGGTCGGGGCGCCCGCATCCTGTGTCTCGTCCATGACCGGCGCTTCTTCGCCGCCCTGGTTCTTGTTCTTCTCGATCTCGCGCCATTTCTTCACGTTGACGCGGTGCTCTTCCAGCGTCTCGGCGAAGACATGGCCGCCCGAGCCGTCGGCGACGAAATAGAGATCCTTGGTTTTGGCGGGCGAAAGGGCCGCCTCGAGCGACGCGCGGCCGGGATTGGCGATCGGGCCCGGGGGCAATCCGTTGATGCGGTAGGTGTTGTAGGGGGTGATCTCGGCGATGTCCTGCTTGGTCAAGGGCCGGTCGAGCTTGGTCCTGCCGCCGGTGATGCCATAGATGATCGTCGGGTCCGACTGGAGCCGCATGCCCAGCCGCAAGCGATTGGCGAAGACGGAGGCGACCCGCGGGCGCTCCTCGGGCTCACCCGTCTCCTTCTCGATGATCGACGCAAGGATCATGGCCTCGGCCGGGGTGGTGACCGGCGTGTCCTCGGCGCGCTCCGGCCACAGCTCATTGAGCATCTTCTGATGCGCGTTCATCATGCCTTTGACGATGTTGTCGCGCGTCTCGCCACGCTGGAACACGTAAGTGTCGGGCATGATCTCGCCCTCGCCCGGGGTGAGGGTGATATCGCCGAGCAGCACTTCGTTGTTGCGCAGGCGATCGAGCGCCTGCGCCGTCGTCCAGCCTTCCGGGATGGTGACCTTGTAGGTGATGAACTTGCCGGCGGCGACGAGCGCCATGGCGTCGCGCATGCTCATCGCCTGCTTGAATTGATATTCACCGGGCTTGAGATGGGCGCCGGTGCCGGTCAACCGCGCCAGCTTGGCGGCGGCGGCGAAGATATTGGCGTCCGAGATGATGCCTTGCTTCTCGAGCTCTGCGGCAATGTCGAGGACGCTGCTGCCGCGCTCGATCTGGACCACCTTGTCCTCGGCGAGCGGCCCCGCCTGGGTGAATTTAACATAGCCGTAGAGGGCGCCGCCAAAGGCGATCAAGGCCGCACCTCCGGCCAGCAGCATCAGGGAGTAGAACACCCTCCTGATGGCCGAGCGGCGCCGGCGGCGCGGCGGCACCACCACGCTGTATCTCTGCCTACGCTGGTCGGGCACGATAGGCCTCCATTAGAGCCTTGCCCCGTTGATCAAAGCCCCGGCTTTGATCGATATATGGACAAGGGGGCTCGTCAAGCAACCAATCTAGAACGCATCCTTGTCACCAAAGTGGCGGGAAGCGCTCCAGAGACTCAGACTCGCCGCATGATCAACGACGCGTTCGTCCCACCGAAACCAAATGAATTGGACAGAACTGTGTTGATTTCCTTTTTCCGGGCTTTCAACGGAACCAGATCGATCTCGGTCTCGACCGAGGGATTCGCCAGATTGAGGGTCGGCGGACAGATATTGTCCCTGAGCGAGAGGAGCGAGAAGATCGCCTCGACGGCGCCCGCCGCGCCTAAGAGATGGCCGGTCGACGATTTGGTCGAGGACATGGCCAAGCCATTGATCCCATTGCCCATCAGCCTTTCGACCGCCTTGAGCTCGATCTCATCGCCCAAAGGCGTCGAGGTGCCGTGGGCGTTGATGTAGTCGATCTCGTGGGCGGAAATGCCGGCCCGTTTCAGGGCCGCCTTCATGCAGCGATAGGCGCCGTCGCCGTCCTCTGAGGGAGCGGTGATGTGGTAGGCGTCGCCCGACATGCCGTAACCGATGACCTCGGCATAAATCTTGGCGCCGCGCGCCTTGGCATGCTCATATTCCTCGAGAACCACGATGCCGGCGCCCTCGCCCATGACGAAGCCGTCACGATCCTTGTCATAGGGGCGTGAGCCCTTTTCCGGTGCGTCGTTGAACTTGGTGGCCAACGCCTTGCAGGCGATGAAGCCGGCAATGCCGAGGCGCGAAATGGCGGCTTCGGCGCCGCCCGCAACCATGACATCGGCATCGCCCAGCGCGATCATGCGGCTGGCGTCACCGATCGCATGGGAGCCGGTGGCGCAGGCGGTGACGACGGCGTGGTTGGGACCCTTGAAGCCGTATTCGATCGACACGACACCGGAAGCGAGATTGATCAGCGAGCCCGGGATGAAGAACGGGCTGACGCGGCGCGGGCCCTTTTCATTGAGGAGCAGCGTTGTCGCCTCGATCGAGGGGAGGCCGCCGATGCCGGAGCCGATCAAGACGCCGGTCGCGTATTTCTCATCCTCGGTCTTCGGTTCCCAGCCCGAATCCTTCACCGCCTGCTTGGCGGCGGCGAGCGCATAGATGATGAAGCTGTCATAACGGCGCTGGTCCTTGTGATCGACCCACTGGCTCGCATCGAAGGTGCCATTGCTGCCGTCGCCGGGTTTCACTTCGCAGGCGATGCGGCACGCCATGTCGGACGTATCGAATTTGGTGATCGGACCGGCGCCGCTCTCCCCAGCGGTCAGCCGCGACCATGTCTCTTCGATTCCCGTCGCAAGCGGCGAAACGATCCCCAGCCCCGTGACAACCACCCTGCGCATCAAAACTCCTCTCTTATATGACAACGCGGCGGCAAGACTTTTGGTCTCTTGCCTCCGCGCTGCAATCCATGGCCCTCCCCTCGGGGAGGTAACCGGCAACCGTCAAGCGGCGCTCTTTTCAATGAACTTGACCGCGTCGCCGACGGTCTGAATCGTCTCGGCGGCGTCATCGGGGATCTCGATACCGAACTCTTCTTCGAAAGCCATGACGAGCTCGACCGTGTCGAGGCTGTCGGCGCCGAGATCGTCGATAAAGCTGGCTTCGGGATTCACCTTCTCGGCGTCGACGCCCAGGTGCTCGACCACGATCTTCTTCACCCGCTCCGCAACATCACTCATGTTCAATCGTCCTCGTCAGTAGTTTAAGTTATTTTTCCGTTCTACGATCGGACATACGTCCCCCTCGTGTCCCGGGCTTCCTAACACAGATTCCGCGAGCCATAAAAGGGGCAAGTCCACCCCCTTGATAAGGCCCGGGAAAACCCGTTCAGAAATTCCTAGATAGAGTGTTCGGAGCGCCCGGAAACGGGGCTCCGACGCCCGTTCAGATCATCGCCATACCGCCATTAACATGCAGCGTCTGGCCTGTCACATAAGCTGCCTCGGCACTGGCCAGATAGAGGGCCGCTGCCGCAACGTCATCCGATGTGCCGAGCCGGCCGGCCGGCACCTTGGCGATGATCGCCTCTTTCTGCTTGTCATTGAGCGCATCGGTCATCGGCGTCGCGATGAAACCCGGCGCGATGCAATTCACCGTCACATTGCGGCTCGCCAATTCCTGGGCGAGCGCCTTGGTCATGCCGATCATGCCGGCCTTGGAGGCGGCGTAGTTCGCCTGGCCGGCATTGCCGGTGACCCCCACCACCGAGGTGATGCCGATGATGCGGCCATAGCGGCGCTTCATCATGCCCCGCATCGCCGCACGCGACAGCCGGAAGGAAGCGGTCAGATTGACGTCCAGAACCTGCGCCCAGTCGTCGTCCTTCATGCGCATCGCCAGGCCGTCGCGGGTGATGCCGGCATTGTTGACGAGGATGTCGAGCGATCCCATCGCGGCTTCGGCGGCGGGAACAAGCTTCTCCACCTCTTCCGCGTTGCCGAGATTGCAGGCAAGCACATGGACACGCTCGCCGAGCTCGGCTTTCAGCGTTTCCAGCACCTCGGCGCGGGTACCCGAAATGGCGACGGTCGCGCCCTGCTTGTGGAGGCTGCGGGCGATGGCGGCGCCGATGCCGCCGGTGGCTCCCGTGACGAGCGCCGTCTTCCCGGTAAGATCGAACATGTTACTATCCCTGTTTGAGCTGCGCCACGTTCTGGGCGATGTCGTCGGGCGTTCCCATGGAAATTCCCGCCGAGTCAGGCGCGGTCCGTTTCACGAGTCCCGACAGGACCTTACCGGCGCCCGCTTCACAAAAGAGTTTAACGCCCTCTGCGGCCATCGCCGCCATGCTTTCGCGCCAGCGCACGGTGCCCGTGACCTGCGCCACCAGCGCCTTGCGGATCTCCGCGGGGTCGCTCACGGGTGCTGCCAGCACATTGGAGAATACCGGCACGGTCGGCGGGCGCATTGGCGTGTTGGCGAGCGCGTTGGCCATGGCTTCGGCGGCGGGCTGCATCAGCGCACAATGGAAAGGCGCGCTCACCTGCAGCATCACGGCGCGCTTGGCGCCTTTTTCCTTGGCCAGCACCACGGCACGCTCGACAGCAGCCTTGTGGCCGGACACCACGACCTGGCCCGGCGCATTGTCATTGGCGGCCTGGCATATCTCGTTCTGGGCGGCGGCTTCGGCGACCGCCACGGCATCGGCAAAATCGAGCCCCAGAAGAGCCGCCATGGCGCCGGTGCCGACCGGGGTCGCGGCCTGCATGGCGCGGCCACGTGTTTTCAGAAGGCGGGCCGCATCGGCCAGCGAAAACGTGCCGGCGGCGGCGAGCGCCGAATATTCGCCAAGCGAATGGCCGGCGACGAATTTGGCGACATCCTGGAGCTTCAGGCCATGTTCGGCTTCGAGGACGCGGATGACCGCGAGGCTCACCGCCATCAAGGCCGGCTGGGCGTTCTCGGTCAAAGTGAGATCGGCCTCCGGCCCCTCCCACATCAGCTGCGACAGCTTCTGGCCCAGCGCCTCATCGACCTCGGCGAAGACGGCGCGCGCGGCGGGCGAGGCATCGGCGAGCGCCTTGCCCATGCCCACGGCCTGGCTGCCTTGACCCGGAAAAATGAAAGCGAGGCTCATGCATGACCTTCAAGGTGATTCAGATGAGGGGGCACGAAGCATGCGGATGGCGGGCGAGTCAAGCGCGGGCTTATCCGGCCCATTGACCGGCCAAGGGGCCAGACCATAAGGAGAAGCATGCTGAAACACGCCGATATCGAACGCGCCCAAGACATCGTCTATGCGGCGATGCCGCCCACACCGCAATATGCCTGGCCCCTTCTCGCTGCGGCAACTCAGTGCGAATGCTGGGTCAAGCACGAGAACCACACGCCGATCGGGGCCTTCAAGGTAAGGGGCGGCCTCGTCCATATGCGTCTGCGCAAGGAGCGCGGCGAGACCAATGGCGTCATCACCGCGACACGCGGTAATCACGGCCAGTCGATTCCCTTCGCCGCCAGGCGCGAAGGTATAGAGGCGACGATCGTGGTGCCGAAAGGCAATTCGCTCGAGAAGAACGACGCGATGCGGGCTTTGGGCTGCACCCTGATCGAGGCCGGCAGCGATTTCGACGAGGCGCGCGAGACGGCAGCGAGGCTCGGCCGCGAGCAAGGCCTCGACATGGTGGCCTCCTTCCATCCCGAGCTGGTGATGGGCGTCGCGACTTATGCCCATGAGCTGTTCAAGGGCGCCGGCGAACTCGATGCGGTCTACGTGCCGATCGGCCTCGGCTCTGGCATTTGCGGCGTCATCGCCGTCCGCGACCTCCTGGGCCTCAAGACGAAAGTCATCGGTGTCGTGGCCGCGAAAGCCAACGCCTATGCGCTGTCCTTCGCACAAGGAGGCGTTGTTCCGACCAATTCGGCGCTGTCCTTCGCCGACGGCATGGCGGTGCGCGTGCCGCATCCCGATGCCGTCGCGATCATCACCAAAGGCGCCGACCGCATCGTCGAGGTCAGCGAGGACGACATCGCCGACGCCATGCGGCTCTATTATCGCGCTACCCATAATGTCGCCGAAGGCGCCGGTGCCGCCGCCTTGGCGGCGCTCATGAAGGAACAGGCGCAGATGAAAGGCCGGCGCGCGGGTCTCATTCTCTCCGGCGGAAATATCGACAGCAGCAAATTCGCCCAAGTGCTGCAGGGGCGGACTCCCCTCGCCTAGCCAGATGGCCCATATCGCTGAAATCCGTCGCGCAACGGCTGCCGACGCCCTCCGCCTCACCCGGCTCATGCAGGACTCGCCGGCCTATCGGGGCGACTATGCTCGCATCCTGGAGGGCTATCAGGTCACGGCCGATCAGATCGCCCGTGATCTGATCTTTCTCGCCGAAGCGGAGGGCCGGCTGCTCGGCTTCTACAGCCTGATGCTGGGCGATGAGCCCGAGCTCGACCTTCTGTTCGTGGCCGAAGCGGCGCAAGGAACGGGACTTGGCCGGCGGCTTTTCACGCATATGAAAGACGAGGCGCGCGCACGTGGCCTCGCCGTGGTCAAGATCGTCTCGCATCCGCCCTCGGTCGGCTTCTATCAGCGCCTGGGCGCCAAACTGATCGGGGTGAAGCCGCCGTCGCCGCCCAGGGTCAGCTGGGTGCGGCCAGTGCTTGTCCTGCACACCGGCCCAGCTTGAAGTCGCGGCGCATCCATGCGACAAGGACCGCATGAGCCTTCTCATTGGCCAGCTTCGAATGCGCGAACCCTTGCCGGGTACCACCGGCGGAGGCGATTGAGCGCACGCTGATTTTCTGAAGAGAGACCCGTGTTTCCTCGACCCTCCCGCCAGCCCGGTGAGGGTTTTTCATTTCCGGAAACCGCAACCCTTTTCAGATGAGACGCGCCATGACCCCGACTTCACAACCCTGCCTGTTCTGCCGCATCGCCCAGCGCCAATGCCCGGCCCATATCGTTTATGAGGACGAGCATGTCGTCGCCTTCCTCGATATCGGACCGATCCGGCCCGGCCATGTGCAGATCATCCCGCGCGACCACTATCCGACCTTCGACGATCTCACCGCCGAGCTCGCCTCGCGTATCATCATCCTGGGCCAGAGGCTTGCCCGTATCCTCAAAGTCACGCATCAGGTGAGCCGCGCCGCCTTCGTATTCACCGGCAACGATGTCGCCCATGCGCATGCCCATGTCCTGCCGCTCCATGCCGCGACCGACATTACGTCCAGACGTTACATCGCCGAGGACAACATCACCTTCAGGCCGATCGAGCGGCCGAGCGAGGCAGAGCTGGGCCGGGTCGCCTTCACATTGCGCGAGGCGCTGAAGCTGAAGGACACGAGCCCATGAGGGTCCGCCCCGGCACCGAAGCAGACGCCGAACAAGCCGCCCTGGTCCTCAGGCGGTCGATCACCGAGCTGTGCCTGCGCGATCACGGCAATGATCCCGCTTTGCTCGCGAGCTGGCTCGCCAACAAGACGCCGGAGAAATTCCGCGAATGGGTCCGGGCGGAGGACTCCTTATGCTTGGTGGCGGTCGCCGGTGACGATACGGTCATCGGCGTCGGGCTCATGTCGAAGGTGGGCGAGATCAGGCTCAATTACGTGTCGCCCGACGCCCGCTTCCAGGGCGTCAGCACGGCCTTGATCGGCGCTCTCGAAGTCGCGGCGGCCGAATTGGGCGTTCCCCGCCTCAACCTGAACAGCACGACCA
This sequence comes from Rhizobiales bacterium Y(2018), assembly GCA_005502925.1. Lineage (GTDB taxonomy): Bacteria > Pseudomonadota > Alphaproteobacteria > Rhizobiales > Aestuariivirgaceae > Taklimakanibacter. The sequence goes on from SCPD01000001.1 coordinate 765,783, forward strand.
CCGCGCACGCCTTCTATCTGGCGCGCGGCTTTCAGGATGTGGGACAACCGCAGACCGATCGTCTCAAGGACAATATATATCCCATGGCGAAGTCTCTTGCCGCTGAAGAAACATAATTCTTCCCTTACGGAAGTCTTGGCGCTTGCATTCCGCCGGTTTTTCCGCCATAGACCCGCCCGCCAGTTGGCTTCCGGTTGGGGGCTGAACGGAAGGTTTATGGCCGATAAGGCCGTGAATAGGGGATTTCCCCGTCTTCCCGTGTCTCCGCTCTTTCGAGAATCCGGTCTTTCGAGCCTTTCACTTTGAGGGCTCGGAAGAGGCTCTGCGCCGGGAGTCGATTGATGGCAGTAACTTTGAAAGGCTTGAAACATGCCACTTTACGAGCATGTGTTCCTGACCCGTCAGGACGCATCGAATGCGCAGGTTGATCAGCTGACTGATCAATTCAAGACCGTCATCACCTCGGGTGGCGGCAAGGTCGGCAAGACCGAATATTGGGGCCTCAAGTCCCTCACCTTCCGCATCAAGAAGAACCGCAAGGCGCACTACACCTATATCGACATCGAAGCCCCGCCGGCGGCGATCGCCGAAATGGAGCGTCAGATGTCGATCAATGAAGACGTCATCCGCTTCATGACGGTGCGCGTCGAGAAGCACGAAGACGGTCCGACGGCCATGTTGAAGGCCGGCAAGCGCGACGAGCGCGGCGGTGGACGTGGCTTCGGCGGCCGTGGCGGTCGCGGCTTCGACGATCTCGATTTCTCTTCGGACAGGGAGGCTAACTAATGGCTCAAGGTCAAGGCGGGCCGGCACGGCGCCCCTTCTTCCGTCGTCGCAAGAGCTGCCCGTTCTCGGGCGATAACGCGCCGGCGATCGACTACAAGGACGTGAAGCTCTTACAGCGCTTCATTTCCGAGCGCGGCAAGATCGTGCCGTCGCGCATCACGGCGGTCTCGGCCAAGAAGCAGCGTGAGCTCGCCCAGGCGATCAAGCGTGCCCGCTTCCTCGGCCTCCTGCCCTACGTACTGAAATAGATCACGCAATATGACGGTTGGGGCGGATACCCGATCCGCCTCTAACCCATCCCTCCAGGATCGGGGACAGCAAAGGATAAATATCATGGACGTCATTCTTCTCGAGCGCATCGGCAAGCTCGGCAGCATGGGCGAAGTCGTCAAGGTCAAGGACGGCTTTGCCCGCAACTACCTCTTCCCGCAGCACAAGGCGTTGCGCGCGACCGAGGCCAACCGGGCCAAGTTCGAGCGTGACCGCGCCACGCATGAGGCCCGCAACGAGGAACGCCGCAAGGCCGCCATGGGCGACAGCGGCAAGCTCGAAGGCAAGAGCTTCGTCCTGCTCCGTCAGGCCGGTGAATCGGGCCAGCTCTACGGCTCGGTCTCGACCCGCGACATCGCCGAAATCGCGTCGTCGGCAGGCATCCCGGTGTCGCGCAACCACGTGCTGCTCGAAACGCCGATCAAGACCATCGGCCTCTATACGGTGCAGATCGCCCTTCACCCCGAACTCTCCGTGCCGGTGACGCTCAATGTGGCGCGCTCGCAAGACGAGGCGGACGCCCAGTCGCGCGGCGAGGTCCTCACCGGCCCCGTCTCCGAGCGGGCCGAGGCGCTGGCCGCCGCCGAGGAATTGTTCGAACAGGAAACGGCGGCCGAAGAAGCACCCGAAGAGACGAAGGACTGATCCTCCTTACAGAGATGAGTTGAAAGGGCTCTGCCGCGGCAGAGCCCTTTTCTTTTGCGGCCGCCACTGCCACGATATGCGGTTTTCGCCTCGTGCCTGAAAGTTAGACACGGCTAAATTCTCGTCAGGGAACGGCAGTTTGCGGTCGCTGCTTTGCGGTCGCTGCCATGCATTAACGCTATGGCCCCCCGCAAAGTTGCGGGCCTTCACATATTCGTCAAACTGCGTTTACTATGCCCTGTAAGCCACGTTCCGGCGCGGGGGCCGGAGGCGAGGGAGACGCACTGATGTTCGCAGCTTTAGACCAAGCTTTGAAGCAGTTGGTTCATACCGGCCATCTGACGGTGATCGACGCCCGCGGGCGCAGCCATGTCTATGGCGACGGGTCGGGCCGGCCGGCCGGCTTCAAGATCGTCAATCCACGGGCGCCGCTGAAGATCGTGCTCGACCCGGATCGCTATTTCGGCGAGCTTTACATGGCGGGCGACATCGACCTCACCGAAGGCACGATCTACGACCTGCTCGAAGTTCTCATGAAGAACATGGAGAGCCGCCCGGCGCCAGGCGCCGCCAAGCTCTTCAACCAGTTGCGCATCGGGTTGAAGCGGCTCGACCAGTATAATCCGGTCGGCAAGGCGAAGAACAACGTCGCCCATCACTACGACTTGTCGGGCGCCCTCTACGACCTGTTCCTGGATCGCGACCGGCAATATTCCTGCGCTTATTTCGAGACGCCGGACTCCTCTCTCGAGGATGCGCAGCTCGCCAAGAAGCGGCATCTGGCGGCCAAGCTCAATATCAAGCCCGGCATGAAGGTGCTCGATATCGGCTCGGGCTGGGGCGGGCTCGGCCTCTATCTCGCCGAGACCTGCGACGCCAAGGTCACTGGTGTCACTCTGTCGGAAGAGCAGCACAAGATGTCGATGGAGCGCGCGCGCCAGCGCAGCGTCTCCAACACGGTCGACTTCCGGCTCCTCGACTACCGCCATCTCGATGAGCAGTTCGACCGTATCGTCTCGGTCGGCATGTTCGAGCATGTCGGCGTCGGCCATTACAAGGAATTCTTCCAGAAGTGCCGCACCCTCCTCAAGGATGACGGCGTGGCGGTGCTGCATTCGATCAACCGCTCCGATGGCCCTGGCGCCACCAGCGCCTGGATCAAGAAGTATATCTTCCCGGGCGGCTACATCCCGGCGCTTTCGGAAGTGCTGCCGCATCTGGAGAAGAACGGCCTCTATGTCACCGACATCGAGATCCTGAGGCTGCATTACGCCGAGACCCTGCGCGAATGGGGCAAGCGCTTCGCCGCCAACCGGCACCGCGCCAAGGCGATCTATGACGAACGCTTCTGCCGCATGTGGGAGTTCTATCTGGCGGCGTCGGAAACCGCTTTCCGCTACCAGGGCATGAACAACTTCCAGATCCAGTTCACCCGCAACCAGCATGCGCTGCCGATGACGCGCAACTACGTGCTGGCGGAAGAAGAGCGTCTCAGGGCGATCGACAGCAAGAGCCGGCGGCTCAAATCGGTGCCGGCGGAGTAGTCCGCCGGCCACTTGAGCGCAAACCAAATTCGGCCTTGATCCTGCCGCAAGGGCAAGCCTAAACAGCGCTTTGGGTAACACTCGAGGACGATCGGCGGCATGATGCCTCTCTATCTGGCCTGGAACACGCGACAGGCCATCGGCGCCTTTCTCGCTCTTTTCATTGCTGTCATTCTCAGCACCACCGCTGAGGCCGAAGAGCCCAAGACGCTGAAGGGCGTTGCCCTGGTGATCGGGCAGTCGAAATACACCCACATCACGCCGCTTCCCAATCCAGCCAATGACGCGCGCGACATGTCGAAGCTCCTGACCGATCTGGGCTTCGACGGGCGTGCCGTGACCGACCGCGACGCGTCCAAGCTGTCGCGCGATCTCGAACGTTTCGTCGAGGATGCCGAGGGCGCCGATATCGCCTTCCTGTATTATTCAGGCCACGGCATCGAGGCGGGCGGCGAGAATTACCTGGTTCCCGTCAATGCCGATGACGCCTCGCTCGGCAATGCCAGCGAAGAGCTCGTCTCCCTCTCCCAGGTGGTCGACAGACTGAAAGCCACCGTGCCGGTGGTTATCGTGCTGGTCGATGCGTGCCGCACCAATCCATTCCCGGCCACGGCACAGCTCAAGGCGACGCCCGACAGCCCGCCACAGCCGGTGACCGTCAGCGGCCTCGGCGCGCCGCGTGGCGCCGCGGTCGTCGAGCAAGCCCCTGCCGCCACCGACAATCTCGGCACCGTGATCGGCTTCGCGGCCGAGCCCGGACGCCCGGCGCTCGATGGTGCCGTAGGCGGCAACAGCCCCTATGCGGCGGCCCTGCTCCGCCATCTCTCGGCGATGAAAGGCGCCGAGCTCGGCTCGGTCATGCGCATGGTGACGGAAGAAGTCTATCTGTCGACCGATACGCGCCAGCGCCCCTGGGTGAATGAAAGCCTCAGGCGCATGCTCTATCTCGGCGTCGCCCCCGACGAGCCCGAAGGCGAAGAAGGCCTCATCAATGGCGAGCGCCGGCAGTTGCTTCTCACCATCGCCGATTTGCCAACTCTCGAGCGGCAGCAGGTCGAAAGCATCGCCAAGGAGGACGGCGTACCATTGAGCGCTCTATATGGAGTGCTCCGGGCGCTCGGCGCCAAGGACATGCCCAAGGATCCGACAGCGCTCGACAAGATACTCAAGAAGCAGGCCGAGACGCTTAAAAAAATGATGGCCGAGCGCAAGGCCTTGGACATCGATGATCCCGAGATCAAGAAGTTAGCGGACTCAGCCGACCGCGCCCTTCAGCAAGGTGCCATTGGTGTGGCCCGGCAGTTTCTCGATGATGCCGTGAAACGTATTGAGGAAATGGCCCTCGCTGTCGATGCCGCCGAACAAGCCGTCAAGATGGCCCAGGGGAGCATCGAGAAGGCGAAAGAGGATATCGCGAAAGCTCAAGAGGCCGTAAAGAAGGCCGAAGAAGACTTCAAGAAGGCGGAGCAAGATCTAAAGAAGAAGCGCCTTGCCGACGCCGCCATCTATGCTCGCCGCGCCGAAGCCTCTTCCCTTGCATTTGATTATGAAGCCGCTGCCAAGGATTATGCCAAAGCTTGGGCACTGGCTCAAAAATATGATGATAAGCTCAAGTGGAACTATAAGAATCTCGAAGCCGAAGCTCTCAACTCGTACGGATATCAGAAAGGCGAAAACGCGGCGCTGCTGAAATCGATCGCCGTATATGAGGAAATCCTCACCTTCATTCCGGCGGGTGAAAAGAACACCGACTGGGCGATCACTCGCAACAATATGGGTGTCGCCTATCTCAATCTCGCCGAGCGCGCCGGCGACAACAAGCAGCTCGAACAGGCGGCCCAGATTTTCCGCGACTCACTGACCGTGCTCACCCGCGACTCCGATCCGGTCAACTGGGCGGCGGCGCAGAACAATCTCGGCAATGCGCTGCTGGGTCTCGGCAAGCGTCAGATCGACTCCAAGCATCTCGAAGAAGCGGTTGTCGCCTATCGCGCCGTGCTCGGAGCCAGGAGCCGCGAGAAAGCTCCGGTCGACTGGTCGGACTCGCAGAACAATCTCGGCATCGCACTATACACCCTTGGCGAGCGCGAGGGTAGCGATGCGCGCCTGGTCGAGGCCGCTGCCGCCTATCGCGCCGGCCTCTCTGCGATCACCCGCGAGGCCGAACCCAATCGCTGGGGTGTACTTCAGAACAATCTTGGCAACACGCTCAATACCCTAGGCGCCCGCAAAAATGATCTCGCGATACTGAAGGAGGCGGTCATCACCTTCCGCGCCGCGCTCGAGGTTCGCACGCGCGAGAAGGTGCCCTTGCAGTGGGGTGCCACCATGACCAACCTGGGGGGAGCACTTACACAAATCGGCACCCGTGTCGCCGGCACGGCGGAACTGGAAGATGCTGTAAAGATCTTTCGCGAGGCAACGGGAGAGATCACGCGCGAACGGGCGCCGGTCGACTGGGCGGCGGTGCAGAACAACCTTGCCAGCGCCCTACAGCATCTCGGCCAGCGCAACATGGACGGCAAGCGCCTCGAGGAGGCCGCAAGCATCTATAGAGATCTGTTCGGCGTCTATAGTCGCGAACATGCACCACTCGATTGGGCGACAACACAGCTCAATCTGGGCAATGTCTTGCAGACTTTGGGCAAGCTGAACAACGATCCGGTGAAGTTGGATGAATCGGTCGTGGCCTATCGGCTGGCCCTCAGCGAGCTCACCGCCGAGCGTACGCCGATGCAATGGGCGACAGCGCAGAGCATGATGGGCACGGCACTCGAATCCATCGGGTTCGGCGGCGGTGGAGTCGAAAAGCTCAAAGAGTCGATCGCGGCGAAACGCGCCGCTCTCACCATTCTGACCAAGGAGAATGGCCCGCTCGAATGGGCGCAGGCGCAGTTCAATATCGGCAACTCCCTCAACATGATCGCCAATTTCGAGAAGGGCACCGAGAGCTACGACACGGCGCTTGTCGCGTTCAATGCCGCCCTCGAAGTCTACACGCTCGAGGAAACGCCGCTGCAATGGGCCATGGTCCAGAACGGCATCGGCGACGTCTATTGGGGCTTCGGCACCCGGCGTAACGACAAAAAAGCCTTCGAAACATCCCTCGCGCAGTTCGAGAAGGCCAAAACCGGTTACGGCAAAGGCGGTCTCATGGCCTGGAGCATGGTCAGTCTCGTCAACAAGAAGATCGACATCATCAAGGAAGCATTGGCGAGCAAGCCATGAGATTAGCCGCTCTCGCTTTCTTCCTGCTCACCACCATGGGCGCCATGGCGCAGGAATCGGCGCCCGCGCCGGACAGCCCGGAAATCCGGCAGCTTTCGGAGGCCGCCGACCAGGCCGTGCAACGCGGCGAGATCGAGCTCGCCTGGCGCCATAGGATCGATGCCGGGAATCTCCTCGCTCGCCAGGGCACGCTGGAGGCGTTGCAACACGCCGCCGGTTTCTACAGAAGCGCACTGGCGCTCGCCGGCCGCGAGCAGGCGCCGCAGCAATGGGCCGTCACCCAGGCGCTCCTCGGCAATGTCCTTTATGATGCCGGTGCCCGCTTCAAGCGTGTGAAGGAGATCGAGGAAGCTGTCGCGGCCTATCGTGCGGCGCTCGGCGAATATTCGACGGAGCGCCAGCCCATGGAATGGGCCACGCTGCAGAACCGGCTCGGCGAGGCCTTCGCCTATCTGGCGCTGCGCGGCCAGCTCGACAAATATGATGAAACCATGTCCGCCTGGCGCGCCGCGCTCACGGTCTACAACAAGGACAAATTCAAATCCGAATGGGCCGCCATACAGCTGAGCATCGGCGCGACCTATTTCGTCAAGGCGGAATTGCATGACAAGGGCACGGATAGCCTGAAGTCGGCCCTCGCCGCTTTTACGGCAACGCTCGATGTCGTCTCACGCGACAGCGATCCGCAAAAATGGGCGGAGACGCAGCAGGTGATCGGCGAGGTGCAGCATCGTTTGGGCGAGAGACTCGCCGACAAGGACACCCTCAAGGCCGCGCTTACCTCCTTCGAGCAAGCCCGCGACGCCTTCGCCGCACTCGGCAATGCCGCCCGCGCCCAAGCCGCTGCCGCGAAAATCACCGAGGTCGAAAACGAGCTCGCCGGCAAGTGAGCGGCCGACGGCGCGCTCAGCACGTTGACACTATACTTACTTGCAAGTAAGTAAATACACAATGACAAAGCCGCATAGGCGGCAAAACAGGGAGAAGACGCCATGAAGGAGTTTCTGCGCCACATCCTAGAATCCAAGCTCAATGAAGACGTCAGCCGGCGGTGCTTCATCCAGGGCGCGGCGGGTCTCGCCACGCTGACGGTGCTCGGTGCTCCCGCCGTGGCGGAGGAAAAGAAGCTCGGCGGACCGCTCAACTTCCTCGGCTGGGACGGCGAGCATGGTGGCAATGTCGCCAAGGAGTTCCTCGCCAAGAACAATATCCAGATGCAGGCCTCCTTCCAGTCGGCGGCGGACGAAGCCCTCACCCGCTTCAATACCGGCGGGCGCGGCTCGATGGACATCCTCACCCCCAACAAGGATTTCCAGCGCGCCATCCTCGAATCCAAGACCGAATTGTTCCAGCCGCTCGATATGGCCCGCATCCCGAGCGCGCAAGGCCTCTTCCCCGCCTTCAAGGACGCCCCGTGGCTCACCCGCGACGGCAAGACCTACGGCATCCCGATGATCTGGGGCGACGAGCCCTGCGTCTACAATCCGGCGAAATGGGACGCGATGCCGGAGAAATATACCGACTTCGCCGATCCCAAATACAAGGGCGAGCTGGTCCTCCTCGATGATCCCTTCGGCAATATCTGGCTCTTCGCCAAATCGCTCGGCATGAAGGAGCCGAACCGGCTGACCGCCGCCGAGCTCGAGCAGGTCGTCGAGGCGATGCTCACGGTGAAGCCCAATGTCGTCACCATCGGCGCCTCGCATGGCGACATGGCCGACGTCATGGTGCGCGGCGATGCCTCGCTCGGCATCGGCGGCTGGGCCTATCAGACGCTGATCGCCAAGGACAAGGGCGTCAAGCTGGTGGTGGGCTCGCCCGCCAAGGACGGCACCTTCTTCTGGTCGGACGCCTATGCCCTCGCGGTCGATGCGCCCAATGCCGACAATGCCTATGCCTTCATCGACTTCATCACGCAGCCGGAAAGCAACGCGGCGCTCGCCAAGGAGCTGGGCTCGGGCTGCACGGTGGAGAAGGCTTTCGATCTCATCGATGCCAGCGTGCGCGACATCTATCCCTATGACAATGTGCGCCAGCCCGGCGGCGGCATTCTCGGCACCCAGATCGTCGTGCCGCCGCAGAATCCGGAAGGCGACATCGTCGGCTCGGCCGCCTGGGTCGAGGCCTGGCAGAAATACAAGGTCGCCTGAGGTCTCGTTCCGCGGATGACCGCGACGACCGGCACAGCGAGACGCTGGGGAGAAGCGGGCGTGGTGGCGCGCCCGCTTCTGCCCGCGTCACTTTTTTATGTCGTCTTCTTCGCCGTGCCGATGCTGGCGCTGTTCGTCTTGAGCTTCTGGAGGGCCAACGGCTTCGTGCTGATCCCCGATCTCACTTTCGACAACTACGAGAAGATCGCCACCTCCAGCCTCTATCGCGTGCTGATCATCCGCACCATCACTGTCGGCTTCATCACCGCCGCCATCGTGGTGCCTCTCGCTTTCGCCGTCTCTTATGTCATGCGTTTCGTCTTCGAGACGCGCGGCCAGGTCATTCTGCAGCTCATCCTGCTGTCGCTGTTCAGCGGCTATCTGGTGCGCATCTATGCCTGGCGCACCATTCTCGGAAAACAGGGCCTGCTGAACTCGACCTTGCAGTGGCTGGGTCTCATCGACCGGCCGCTGGAATTCCTGATCTACAGCAATTTCGCCATCGTCATCACCCTCACCGGCCTCCTGCTGCCGCTGGCGGTGCTGCCGATCTATTCGGCCATGTCCAATATCTCGCGCGATTATCTCGAGGCGGCGCGCGATCTCGGCGCCCCCGCCCACACGCTCATCCGCACCATCCTGGTGCCGATGGCGCTGCCGGGCCTGCGCACCGCCTTTGCTTTCGCCTTCCTGCTCGCCGCCGGTGATTTCGTGACCCCGACCTTGGTCGGCGGCACCCAGAGCCTCCTCATCGGCAATGTCATCGCCGACCAGTTCCGCGGAATCGGGTCGAACTGGCCGCTCGGCGCGGCGCTCGCCTTCGTGACCATCGCCATCGTGCTCGCCCTATATTTCCTGGTGATGCGCCTCATCCGCTGGGTGACGACATGGTGAATGCTCTTTCCTCGAACCTGCTGGCGCGCGGCTTTCTCGCCCTCGTCCTTCTCTACCTCTATGCGCCAATCATGGTGATCGTGCTGTTCTCCTTCACCACCTCGCCCCGCCTGTCCATGCCGATCGAAGGCTTGACGCTTGCCTGGTATAAGAATGCCTTCGCCAATCCGCTCATCACCAAGGCGCTCACCAACAGCCTGATCCTCGCCGCCATTGCCGCGATCGGCGCCGGTCTCATGGGCGCGGCCTTCGCCTTCGGCGTGATGAAGCTGGCGCAGCCACGTCTGCGCCAGGCGCTCCTCGCCGCGAGCCTCCTGCCCGCGGTCGTGCCCTTGCTCGTGATCGGCATCTCGCTCGCCGTTCTCTTCCACGGGCTGGGCTTGCCGCAGGGCCTGCGCAACACCGCCATCGGCCATGTGCTGGTGAGCCTGCCCTTCGTCGTGCTGACCATGAATGCCCGGCTCGAGACCTTCGACTTCACCACGCTCGAAGCGGCGCGCGATCTCGGCGCCTCGTCCTTCCAGACTTTTCGCGACATCACCTTTCCACAGATCCGCCCCTCGATCGTCGGCGCCGCCCTTCTTGCCGCCGCGCTGTCCCTCGATGAATTCGTCGTCACCTGGTTCAATATCGGCAATGAGCAATCCGTCCCGGTGCTGGTCTGGGGCCTGATGCGGCGCGGCGTCGATCCCTCAATCAACGCACTCGCCTCGATGCTGCTGTTCCTGCTCGTCTGCCTGGTGATCGGTTCCAATTTCATAGGCCGGAGAAATACATGACCCAAACCCCTCGCCCGACCGTCGAGCTGATGATCCGGCACGCTTATGTCATCACCATGGACGATGCCGGCAGCATCTTCGAACATGGCGCCATCGCCATCGACAAGGGCCGCATCGTCGCGGTCGGTGACGACGCCGACATCGCCGGACGCTTCACCGCCAGGCGCAGCATCGATGCCGCCGGCGCTCCCGTCCATCCGGGCTTCGTCGAATGCCATCTGCATGCCTCCTTCCAGCTCTTCCGCGGCGCGCTGCCCGATCAGATGCCCGAGACCGACGCCTTCGACACATTCGAAAGCGTGTTCTTCAATACGGTGAATGATGAAGAGGAATATCTCGCCGTCGCCTTGGCGGCGATGGAGATGATCCGCAACGGCACGACCTGCTTCCTCGAAGCCGGCACCGTGCTGACCCCCGCCGCCGCGGCACGTGCGGCGCAAGATGTCGGCATCCGCGCCATCATCGGCGACGCCTTCATCTGGGACCAGCCGCAAGGCTTCGCACAGGGCATGGTCGACTCAGGCTGCAGCGCCTGCGCGGCGCAGGCGCGCGCACGCCCGGTGCTCAAACGCGCACCCAAGACCCGCGAGGAAGCGCTCGCCATGATGGGCCGTGAGCTCCACCGCAACAACGACCCGGAAGCTCTCGTCACCGGCCATGTCGCCATATTGGGCCTTGGCACCGCCAGCGAAGAGCTGATGATGGAAGCCAAGAAACGCGCCGATGCGGCAGGCGTCGTCCTCAATCTGCACCAGTCCTACAGCCCCGCCGACACCGAGGCCGATCACAAACGTTTCGGTACCGATCCCCTGCTCCATCTCGAAAAGATCGGCTTTCTCGACCGCAATGTCACTTTCGGCCATGCCAATCATCTGAGCGATGCCGAATGCGAGGCCCTTATCCGCAAAGGCACCAGCATCGCCTGGGCGCCGGCCGCCTCGATGATGTGGGGTCATGGCGGCTGCTTTCATGGCCGGCATGCCGAGCTCTGGCGGCGCGGCGCCAATATCGCGCTCGGCTCCGATTCGGCCAACTGGTCGAATGATTTCGACCTTTGGCGACAGGCCAATCTGAGCGTGCTGACAGCGCGCGAGGCGCATGGCGACCGCACCTATCTCATCGCCGAGGACGGTCTCGAAATGGCGACCCGCGCCGGCGCCCGCGCCGTCGGCATGGAAGACCGCATCGGCTCGATCGAAGTGGGCAAACGCGCCGATCTCGTCATCCACACGCTCGATCGACCGGAACTGATCCCGACCACCAATATGATCCGCAACCTCTTCTATTCGTCGCGCTCGAAATCCGTCCATTGGGTGATCGTCAATGGCCGGGTCGTGCTGGAAGAAGGCCGCTTCGTCACCATCGATGAACGCAAGCTGCTCCGCGAGGCCAACAAGGCCGCCATGGCATTGCTCACCCGCATGGGCCGCAGGGCTGAGCCCAACACCCTTGCGCGGCGCCAGCCGAACACGGCATGATCCGCTTCCCGCCCTGATACGAAGCCACATCATGCCCTCTGATCCCGTCATCATTCCCTTGCGGCCCGAGCATTTCACGCCGGCGCCCGCTGTGGTTGCGCGCCATGGCGGCCTGACCGCCACGGCCTTCCGCTATCGCAGCGGTGTCGCCGGTCTCACGCTCGCCAATGAAGCAGGACAAATCGACCTCCTGCCCTTTCATGGCCAGCAGATATGGGACGCCAGCTTCTTCGGCCGCCGGCTCACGATGGGCTCGATGTTCGACGAGCCGGTGGCGACCCAGGATTATCTGGCGAATTACGGCGCCTTCTTCATTCATTGCGGCGTCACCGCCATGGGCAATCCCGGAACCGACGACAAACATCCGCTGCATGGCGAGCTGCCCAATGCGATCTATCAGGAAGCGAACCTCATCATCGGCACCGACGAAAACGGTCCCTTCATGGCGCTCGCCGGCGCCTATCGGCACAGAGTTGCCTTCACACATAATTATCTGGCCGAGCCCGTCGTCAAGCTTGGCGCGAAAGGCGGCCGGCTCCAAGTCTCGCTGACCGTGCGCAATCTCAAACATGCGCCGATGGAGCTGATGTATCTGGGCCACATCAATTTCCGGCCGATCGACAAGGCGACGCTCTTCGACACGGTACCGGATGATCCGAAACATATGCGCCTGCGCACCAATCTGCCCATAGGCTACACACCATCGCCCGACTACCGCAAGCTTCTGGAAGCGACACTCGCCGATCCCGCCCGCCACCGCGAGATCCGCCCCCAGGAAGCGATCAATCCCGAGCTCGTCTTCTCGCTCGACTGCCGCAGCGATGACGCCGGCTGGGCCCATACGATGCAGCTTCTGCCCGACGGCTCGGCCGATTTCGTCAGCCATCGCCCGTCTGAGCTCAAACGCGGGGTGCGCTGGATCACCCGCAGCGGCGATCAGGATGCGATAGGCATCATGCTGCCCGCCACCGCCGATCCTGACGGCTACACCGCCGAAAAAGCTAAGGGCCATGCGCAGGTGCTGGCACCGCAAGAGGAATTCCACTGCGAGATGGAATTCGGCGCGCTCACATTGGGCGAGGCGCAGAAGCTCAAGCAATCGATTGAGACGATCAGAAAGAGGACATCATGAGCGGAGCCTCAGGCTTCACCAGCATCGATTTCGACCGGCCGGGCAAACAGACCGGCTTCGTCAGCATCCCGCATTCGCCGCATGACGATGCCTGGGGCGTCACTCAAATTCCGCTTTGCGTCATCGCCAATGGCAAGGGACCGACGGTGATCATCGAAGGCGGCAATCACGGCGATGAATATGAAGGTCCGATCACCATCAGCGAATTGATCCGCGATCTCGATCCCAAGGAGATCCAGGGCCGCCTTATCCTGATGCCGGCAGTCAATGTGCATGCTGTCATCGCCGGACGTCGCACATCGCCCGTCGATGGGCTCAATTTCAACCGCACCTTTCCGGGCGATCCCAAGGGCACCATCACCCAGCAGATCTCCGCCTATATGGCGCGTGAGATCTTCCCGCGCGGCGATGCGTTTATCGATCTCCATTCCGGCGGTTCCTCGCTCGACATCCTGCCCAGCGCCATCGTCGAGCCGACCGACAATCCCGACCTCTTCCGGCGCAATGCCGCCGCCGCACTTGCTTTCGATGCGCCGCTCGCCGTCGTCATCAGCAATCACGGCGATACACGCACCGCGACGGCGGCCGCCTGCCATGCCGGCCTCGTTACCGTCGGCACGGAGATGGGCGGTGGCGGCACCGTCTCGCTCGACGGCCTCGCCATCTGCCGGCGCGGCGTGCGCAATGTGCTGGCGCATCTGGGCGTCCTGGCTCAGGCCACCAAACCGGAACCCCGGGGCGACCGGCGCATCCTGGACCTCGCGGGCACCAAGGCGCATGTCTATGCGACAATGGAGGGAGTCTTCGAGCCCTTCCACGCCAATGGACGAGAAGTGAAAGCGGGCGAAGCGGCGGGCCGCATCCATTGCCTGTGGGATCCGGCGCGGCCGCCCGACACGCTGCATTATCACGCCGATGGTATTCTCTATGCGCGCCGCCAGCCCGGCCGGGTGAAACCCGGCAATTGCTGCCTCGTCGTCGCCTCACTTTATGAAGGAGACCTGTCATAATCACCCTCCGTGACATCGAAGCGGCGCGCTCGCGCATCGCACCCCATATCAGGCGCACGCCGATCATGGCCCTGGACCAGCTCCAGGCGGCCATTCCGCACCAGCCGAAAGTGACGCTCAAGCTCGAATGCCTGCAGGTGACGGGCTCGTTCAAGGCCCGCGGCGCCATGAACCGGCTCCTCGGCACGGCAAAGGACGAAATCAAAGCTGGTATCACCACGGCATCCGGCGGCAATCACGGCCTGGCGGTGGCGCGCACCGCCTTCGCCGCCAAGGTACCGGCGACGATCTTCGTGCCGTCCAATGTCTCGCCCGCCAAGGTCGCCAAGATGAAGGCCTGGAACGCCAAGGTCGAGATCGTGGGTGACGAATGGAGCCAGTCCAACCAGGCGGCGCATGACTATGCGGCGAAAACCGGTGCAGCCTATTTCCATCCCTTCGCCGACCCGCTTGTCGTCGCGGGCCAAGGCACGCTCGGTCTCGAAATTCTCGACGACCTGCCCGATATCGATGCGATCCTCATCGCCATCGGCGGCGGTGGCTTGATTGCGGGCCTCGGCATGGCGCTCAAAGCGCGACGCCCCGACATCCGCATCATCGGCATCGAACCCGTCGGATCGCCGACCCTCAAGGCCAGCATCGATGCCGGCCGTGTGGTCACCTTGGCCGAGGTCACCTCGCGGGTGCCGACCATGAGCTGCCGGCGCACCGATGAGCGGATCTATGAAATCGTCCGCGATACCGTCGACGAAATCGTGCTGGTCACGGATGAAGAGATGGCCGAAGCCTCGCGTTTCCTGTGGTTCGAAATGGGCATCGCCGCCGATCTCTCGGGCTCGGCCTCCATCGCCGCCTTGCGCAAGAACCTGCCGCAGCTCGAAGGCGCCAAACATATCTGCGCCTTGGTCTGCGGCGCCGGTCCTGAAGGAACCGTGTGATGGTCGTGAGGCTCGCTCTCGCCGGCGCCGGGCTCTTCGGCCAGGAGCATCTGAGCGTCATCGATCGCATTCCGGATGTGGACGTGGTGGCTATCGCCGACCGCAATCAAGCCGCGGCAAAGACCGCCGCCGACCAGCATGGCGTGTTGCATTGGGGCGCCGACATTCAGCCCTTGCTCGAGAAGCACAGGCCCGACGGCGTCATCATCGCCTCGCCCGGCCAGACGCATGTGCCTTTGGCGCTCGGCGCTCTGGCGCTCGGCATTCCGGTACTGGTCGAGAAGCCAATGGCCATGACGGCGGCCGAAGCGCAGACGCTCGTCGAGGCCGATGCGCAGGGACCGGGTTTCGTGCTGCCCGGCCATGTGCTGCGCTTTTCTTTTCCGCATCGCCGCATCGCCGATATCATCCACTCAGGCGAGATAGGCCGCGTATTGTCGCTTCATGCCCGCCGCCATCGCGACGACAGCCATGCGCTGCGGTACCCCGACATCGATCCCATCATGATGACGATGATCCACGACATCGATCTCGCCGTGTGGATGACGGGCGGCTCGGCCGGTGACGTGCAGGCGTTACGCAGCCCCAAAGGCGCACAACGCTCGCAGACCCTGGTGACCGCGCGGGGCGATCACGGTGCCATCTGGCAGCTCGCCACCTCCTGGACCTATCCGGGCGAAGCCGCACCCGACCGCATCGAGATCGTCGGCGAGCGCGGCGGTATCGATTTCGAGACTGGCGCCTATATCCGCCAATATGGCGACATATCGCGCCATATCGATCTCGCCGAGTTCGGGCCGGACGACTCGCTCTTCAACGAAGACTCCTACTTCGTCAGTTGCCTTCGCTCCGGCACGCGACCCAGCATCGTCACCGCGCAGGATGCCCTGGCCGGCCTCAAGGTCGCGGCAGCGGCGCTCGCCTCTCTCGGAAAGGGAACATGATGACGGATGAACGCCCGCTTGCCGGCCGCATCGCGCTGGTGACCGGCGCCACACGCGGCATCGGTCGCGCCATTGCGCTCAAACTCGCAAAGGACGGGGCTGTCGTCGGCGTGCTGGGACGCAATGAGGCGCAAGGCGCGACGGTGGCGCGCGAGATCGAGGCCGCCCAGGGCAAGGCCTTCTTCCGCCGTCTCGATGTCTGCGACTTCAAGGCGACGCAGAGCGTGGTGGAGGACACGGTCGCGCGCCTCGGCCGGGTCGACATCCTCATCGCCAATGCCGGCATCGGCACGATCGGACCGGTCGAGACGTCCGATCCGGAAGACTGGCGGGCGATGATGGAGGTCAATTATCTCGGCACCGCCCATAGCGTAAAGGCGGCGCTCAAGCCGATGCTGGCGCAAGGGCGCGGCGACATCGTCGCCATCGCCTCGTCGGCCGGCGTCACCGGCTATCCCGACTGGTCGGGCTATTGCGCCAGCAAATGGGCGGTGATGGGTTTCATGGACTGCTTGGGGCGTGAAATGGTCTCGCGCGGCATCCGCGTCTCGACCGTTTGCCCGGGCAGCGTCGACACGCCCTTCTGGGACATTCTCAATGTCGACCTCCATCCCTCGGGCTCCGACAGCCGCAAAGGCATGGTGACGGCCGACGACGTGGCCGAGGTGGTCATGCTACAATTACGCCTGCCGCCCGGTGTGCTGCTCAAGAACACCTTGATGTTCCCGACGAATGAGTGGCATTAGACCACGATGTGTTTGGATCGTCGCGATCCAGACTTATTAACGTGATCGATTCCAGTGCGGGATTCTTGCGAAAAGCCGTATCCACTTCTTAGTATCCCGCGCTAGAGTCCTCACTCTCTGCAATATCCTTTCTGATACACCGGAATAGCGCCTGCGATCCCAGACGTATTGGGGGAATGATCATCAATTCACCTACGCGCCGTATCGCCATCGCAGTTGGTTATGGATTGCTGTGCCATAGCCTGTTCATCATGGCTGTCGCGGCGATGATCGTCATGATGTTCTTCGGCATGAGCCGTTCCTTCGGTCCATTAACAGGACCGTGGCGCCTGATCGCGAATGCACTCCTTCTCCTCCAGTTTCCGCTTGCCCATTCACTGCTGCTCACGCGTCATGGAAATGGCATCCTGCGGCGCCTGGCGCCACGGGATCTGGCAACCGACCTCGCGACAACAACCTATGCGGCCGTCGCCTCACTTCAGGTCCTCACTCTGTATCTCCTCTGGTCGCCTGCCGGTACGATCTGGTGGCGCGCGGAAGGTCCCCTGCTGGTGATCCTGTGCTGTGCCTATGCCGTTGCGTGGCTGAGCTTGCTCAAGGCCATTGTCGATGCCGGCTTCGCGCAGCAGGTCGGACTTCTCGGCTGGTATTCGATCGCCAGAGATGTCACGGTGCGCTACCCGCCCATGCCGCGAACGGGCCTGTTCCGATATTGCCGGCAACCCATTTATGTCGCCTTCGCCGCCACATTATGGACGGTACCGACCTGGACACCCGATCAACTCACCATCGCCAGTACACTTACGGTCTACTGCCTCATTGGACCGTTGTTCAAGGAGAGGCGCTTCCGGGCACGGTTCGGCGATGAATTTGCAACCTATCGAAAGCACGTGCCATATTGGTTTCCCTGGACGAAGATGAAGCAAGCTCATCAACGCAACGATCTTTCGATCTACGACACCCATGCCGAAAGCTGGTGGACGGGCGAGACACGCTGGCTGCGCCTGTTGCAGAACATGGTGCCGGCGCGGCTTTCTTATTTTACCCCGATCGTCGGTGACTGGCGCGGCAAGACGGTGCTCGATCTTGGCTGTGGCGGCGGCTTCATGTCGGAAGCCCTGGCGCAGCGCGGCGCCAAGGTGATCGGCATTGATCCCTCCCAACCGGCTATCGCCATCGCCGGGAAACATGCCGAAGAGACAGGACTCGTCATCGACTACCGTCTGGGAACGGGCGAAGACCTGCCGGTCGCCGCAAACTCGGCCGATATCGTCCTGTGTGTCGATGTGCTCGAGCATGTGCGCGATCTCGACGCCGTCCTGGATGAGGTCCGGCGCGTGCTGAAACCGGGCGGCCTCTTCCTGTTCGACACGATCAACCGTACCTGGCTGGCCAAACTGGTCGTGGTCACGTTCGGCGAAACCGTGCTTCGGCTCCTACCTCAAGGAACACATGATTCGGCTCTGTTCATCACGCCGGCTGAACTCACGGCGAAGCTTCAGCGGCGTCAGTTTACCGTCGCCCCACTCGCCGGTTTCGGGCCGAAGGGTCTCAATCGGCGATTCGATCTCACTTTCGGCGCCTTGCCGACGACCATGATCACCTATATCGGGCACGCGCGCGGCTGATTTATCGATTTTGCAGAAGGAGATAGGCGCCGAATCAATTTGAATTGAGAATCGCCGATTCTCCTGGCTGTGGATAGCGCGTATAATGTTCAAAGGATTCGCCGTTTAACGCTGGCAATCGCTATCAAAGTCTCATGAACGCACAAAACACCGCCCGGGTGATCGAACCCGAACAGGAAACTGACTCCTACCGCTCGCCGCCCCATAATCTTGAGGCGGAACAGTCGCTCTTGGGCGCGATTCTGGTCAATAACGAGGCCTGCGACCGCGTTACCGCCTTCCTCGACCCGTCGCATTTCTTCGAGCCCGTGCATGCGCGTATCTTCGAGGCGGCCTCCACCTTGATCCGAGCCGGCAAGCTCGCCTCGCCGGTGACGCTCAAGACCTATTTCGAGCGCGACGAGACACTGAAGGAAATCGGTGGGCCAGCCTATCTCGCGCGTCTCGCTGCTGCGGCAACCACCATCATCAATGCCGAGGAATATGGCCGCGCCATCTATGAGCTGGCGCAGCGGCGCAAGCTCATCGATATCGGCTCCGAGATCGTCAACAACTCCTTCGATACACCGGTCGACTTGACCGCCAAGGATCTCATCGAGACGGCCGAGCAGAGCCTCTATGAAATCGCCGAGACCGGCAAATACGGCCAGGGTTTCCAGCTCTTTGGACGCGCCCTCACCGAAGCCGTCGACATGGCGGCCGGCGCCTATCAGCGCGACGGTGGCCTCTCCGGCATTTCAGCGGGCCTGCGCGATCTCGACGAGAAGATGGGCGGCCTGCAATCATCAGACTTGATCATCCTCGCCGCCCGCCCGGCCATGGGCAAGACCTCGCTCGCGACCAACATCGCCTATTATGTCGCCAGGAACTACAAGGCCGATCACCAGCCGGACGGCTCGGTGCGCATTCTCGATGGCGGTGTCGTCGGGTTCTTCTCGCTCGAAATGTCGCAGGAACAGCTGGCGACCCGTATCATCGCCGAGCAGTCGGCCATCTCATCCGAGCGTATCCGGCGCGGCAAGATCACCGAGGACGAGTTCCACCGCATCGTCGAAGTGTCGCGAGAATTGTCGGCGCTGCCGCTTTACATCGACGCCACCGGCGGTCTCACCATCGCGCAGGTCGCCGCGCGCGCCCGGCGCTTGAAGCGTCAGCGTGGCTTAGGGCTCCTGATCGTCGACTATCTCCAGCTCCTCGCCGGCTCCGCCAAGAAGGCGTCGGAAGGCCGCGTCCAGGAAGTCACCGAAATCACCGTCGGTCTCAAGGCGCTGGCCAAGGAGCTCAAAGTGCCGATCATCGCGCTGTCGCAGCTGTCGCGCCAGGTGGAGAACCGCGAGGACAAGCGCCCGCAGCTCTCCGACTTGCGTGAATCCGGCTCGATCGAGCAGGACGCCGACGTGGTTCTGTTCATCTATCGCGAGGAATACTATCTCGGCCGCACCGAGCCCCGCCCCAATACGCCCGAGCATTTCGAATGGCAGGAGACGATGAACCGGGTCACCGGCGTCGCCGAGGTCATCATCGCCAAGCAGCGCCACGGTCCGACCGGCATCGTCGAGCTGCAGTTCGACGCCTCGCTCACCAAGTTCCAGGACCTGGTCAAGTCCGATCACCTGCCGGAGCAGTTCAACTAGCCTAGCAACCTCCCCTTCTCCCGTTGCGATCCCGCGGACGCTGTCAAATTCACACATCTCCTCCTTCCCACGCGAAGCGGGGGAAGGTGGTGCGCAGCGCCGGATGGGGGTCGTGCCGCATGGATCATGCCGAGGGTCTAGCGTCTGATGGCCACCCGTATGGCGACATGATCATACGGTTTGGAGCGCTTAATCGGTTGCCCTACCCCATCCGGCGCTGCGCGACACCTTCCCCGCGTAACGCGCGGGGAAGGAGAAGGATGTGTGAATCTCGTAGCATCCTGCGGACGGGAGAGGGGGAATGATCGCTAGATTTGATGCTTTCAGCACTGCTGGTATAACGCGCCCGAGCCGGGTAGATAATATACCCAGCATATCAACTGGTTCTCGGGAGCGAGCGCGTGGCGCAGAAGCACAAGACGAGTGGTGCGGCGGATGGCGAGCGGAAGCTGCGCTATCAGGCTGTCTATGATTGGGTGCTGGACTATATCGCGTCCAAGGGCCTCAGCGGCGGCGACAAGCTGCCGAGCTCGACCGAGATCGCAAGCCTCACCAAGGTCAGCCTGATCTCGGTGCGCCATGCGCTCGACAAGCTCGAACATGCCGGCAAGATCCAGCGCCACCAGGGCATCGGCACTTTCGTCGCCCGCGACCGCATCGTCAGCGAGCCCAACCGCTCCGGCCGCCTGCTCGAGACCCTCACACCGTCCGGCAAGGGCCCGCAGCTCACCACCGAGGTGCTCAGCATCAATGTCGGGCTGCCGAGCCCGGAAATCGCCAAGGCGCTGTCGATCGCGGCCGGCCAGCCGGTCTGGGAGATCATCCGCCGCCGCAGCCTCGGCGGCGCGCCCGCAATCCTCGAACAGGCGGTGCTGCCGCTCAGCATCGTGCCGGCGCTCGATGAGAAGGAGCTGGCGGCGGGCGACTCGCTCTATAGGCTGCTCGCCGAGCGCTATGGCCTCAAGGACGATTATGCCGAGCAGTCGCTCGAAGTGGACAAGCCGGCCGCGAATGAGCGCGAGGCGCTGGGCCTCAGCGCGCGCGATCAGGTTGTGCGCGTTCGCGGCGTCAGCTTCACCGCCACCGGCGTCGCCTTCGATTGCTATCAGCAGACCTATCGCGCCTCTGACTTCGTCTTCTACACGTCGGGCTCCGGCAGCCGGCGCCTGCTGCAGCCCGGCGACATCAAGGAATGGGTGGTGCTGCCGCTCCATAGCGGCGGCAAGGCCGGATCAGCTTCGCAGCGCTAGACCGGCATTCGTCAGTCCAAAAATCGTGACAGCACGGCATGGTCGGGGATGTATCCCGCCCCCGGCAATGTTGAAAGTGGAACATTGCCCTCGGAATCGACTCCCGGCTCATCAAGGAAAGCCGGTCCGCATGGCGTATCGAAGTCGCCGGCATAATATTCTGCATAGACGCCATTCGGTATCGCGCCGATCAGCGGCAAATGCAGATGCTGCGGGCCGTGCGCCGCAACGTCGAGACCGTGCGCCTGCGCGAGGGCGGCGACTTTCATGAACTCAGTGACGCCGCCCATCCAGCGCGCGTCGGGCTGGACGATACCGACCGCGCCAGTCGCCATCAGGTCACGAAAACCAAAGATACGATACTCCTGCTCGCCTGCCGCGAGCGGGATGGAGGTTTGCCGGCCAATCTTGGCAAAGCCTGCATAGTCTTCCGGTCCCACGGGTTCCTCGAACCAGGCGATATCGTAAGCTTCCACCCTCTTCGCGAACTGGATCGCGTCATGTGAGCGATAGGCGCAATTGGCGTCGAGCATCAGCCGGATGTTCGAACCGATTGCGGCACGCACGCCTTCCACCCGTCGTGCATCTTCGATCTGTGAAAGCCGGCCGACCTTCATCTTGACCGCTTTGGCGCCTCTCTCGACATATCCGACCATCTCCGTCTGGAGATCGACGAGGCTCTTGTCGCGGCCGTAATAGCCTCCCGCCATATAGATCGGCACACTCTCTCTATAGCCGCCGACAAGACGGTGCAGTGGAAGGCCGGCGAGCTTTGCCTTGATGTCCCATAGTGCCATGTCGATCGGTGATAAGGCTGCCGTTTCGAAGCCCCGCCTCCCATACATTTTTGTATCGGAAAGCCTGCTCGAAATCAGTTCCGTGGCGGTCGGATCCAGACCAGGCACGAGAGAGCAGAATTCGTCCCGCAACTGTCTTTCGCCCGGCGAAGCGCTGCCGACGCCGATCCCGGTCGGCCCGTGATCGGTGGTAACGGTCACCAGGCACATGCTGATATCAGTCCAGGTATGGCGGCCATTGCTCACGGGCGCCTGACGCGGCCATCGATAGTATTTCGACTGAGCGCCGGTTATTTTCACGGGTGAGACTCCATCTTGACGCGGCCGATCAGCGGGTAGCGCGGGATGCGAAAAAGTGGACACCGGTTTTTCGCAAGGATCCCGCGCTAATTATTAGAGTCGATCACGTTTATGAGTTTGGATTGACTCAATCCAAACTCATCGTGATCTAGTGCTCCGCATTCGATCCATCGACGTTGCGGTGCATGGCAATGTCGATTGCCCGCATCGGAAAGTCGGTTCGGGCGACGTCGGACAGGCAGGTACCGAGCCCCCAGCCCTCAGGCAATGCGACATAACCATTGTCGATGGCGGGGATGCTCGTCACCAGAGCCCGGCCGGCAAGCTGCGTCGAGGAAAGCCCATCGAGATAGAGCGACGTCGGATACTCGCAGATCAGCAGATTGGGGATCGCCGCGCTCAGATGCAGGCTCGCCAGCGTGGCAACCGGAGAAAATGTGTTGTGGGGGATCAGGCTTATATCGAATGCCTGCGCAAGAGCCGCAAGGCGCATCGCCCCCGTGAAGCCGCCGCACAGGCTGATGGACGGGCGCAGATAAGCAGCTCCACGCGACAAGCACAGTTGCTTGAAATCATCGAGGCAGTAGAAGCGCTCACCAGTGGCGACCGGGATCGGCAAGTTGGCTTGCACATGGGCCATCGCATCCGTCGAATCCGGCCTTATCGGGTCCTCGTAGAAGAGCGGATAGGCCTTGCTGATACCGTGGCCAAGGGCGATCGCCTGGGCCGGATTCAAGCGACGGTGCATATCGAAGCAGAGATCGACGTCCGGGCCGACCTCAGCCCGGATGGCAAAAGCGAGATTGATCGCATCGTCCATCGAGCGCGCGAAGTTGCAGGACGAGGCCGCGCCGGCGCCGTCGAGAAACGGATTGATATGCCCGATCGCGGTATAGCCGTGATCGCTCAGATTCCGGCACGATGCGATCAGGCTTTCGGCCGTTTCCCCGAGCGCCTGCCCGTAGACCCGGATCCGTTCACGAAGCGGGCCGCCGAGCAGGTCGTAGATCGGCCTTTTCAGGCGCTTGCCCTTCAGGTCCCACAAGGCGATGTCGATCGCGGAAATGGCGGCCATGGTGACGGCGCCGTCATAGTTTCCGAAACGATGAAGCGTGTCCCAGTGACGCGAGATGTGGTCGGCATCCTTGCCGACCAGATAGCGTCCGAACTTTTCGATCGTGGCGCTCGTCGCTTCGAAATGCGCCCAGGCTCCGGCCTCGCCCAGACCGACCAGGCCGTCATCCGTTTCGATTTCGAGCAACAGGTATCGGTCGATCAGCAAGGGCTCGACCCGACGAATCATAGACGTAGGCATGGCTACCTTTCATGCGGGCCAAAGGACATTCGCGGTTCTCCGCGCCCGATCTGTTCAGTTCAAGGATGATTGTCGCGGCGGGCGGCCGCGACATCGACGCGCTCAGGCCCGCTCGAAATAGTGGAAGTTCCAGTCATTGCCATTCGGCATGATGGCCGGGGAGACGCGCTTGGAGTATCCGTAGCTGATCGCTTCGTTGGTCAGCCAGATGAACGCCGCCGAGTCATCCATGATCATCTGCATTTGCCGGATCTGAGCCATGCGCACCTCGGGATCCATGTTCATGGAGCTTGCCTTGTGCAGTGCGTCAAATTCGGGACTGGACCAGCGCTGCCAGTTCCACTGGCCGATCTGCTCGGTCTGAAAGAAGCGGGTATTGAAGTTGGGATCTATATGCGCGTTGAAGCGCAGCATGAACAACTCCAAGGCCTTTCCGCCATCCCCCTTGCCGGCCGACCAGTAAGTGGCGCTCTCGCGCTGGTCGATCTTCAATTCGACGCCGATCTCCTGCAGCTGGGCCTGCGCGACCAGAGCCATATTCTGGAATGCCGGCTCATTGAGGATGGTGACCTTGAGGGCCAGCCTCGATTGACCTGCTTCCGCCAGAAGGCTCTTGGCCTTGCCCACGTCGCGTTCATATGACGGGGCGTCGGCCCAATAGCCGCCAACGCTGGCCGGCAGCATCGCGTTCAGGCGTTTGGCCAAGCCTTCATATCCGGCTTCGACGATCTGGTTGACATCGACCCCGTAACGCAGGGCATGCCTGACCCTGATATCGTTGAGTGGCGCGTGCTCGACATTCATGCCGAGCCAGACGAAGCGCTGAGCGGGCATCGTCGACACCCTCACATCCGGCAGCTTGGCAAGCTCCGGATCGGCGCCGATCGGCAATTCCGTGAAGTCGATCTCTCCGGAGCGCAAAGCGAGCTCGGCGGTCTTTGCATTGGCGATCAACTGGGCGACGCATTCCTTGAAGACCGGATGGCGCCGGCTGTAGTCAGGATTCTCCTCCAGCACGACGCGCTGGCCCGGCTCGAAGGACGCTACGCGATAAGGACCCGAGCCGACGGGCTGCTGTCGATACTTCACGCCGCGTTCTTCAACGGCTTTCCGCGAGACTATGCATCCCGATCCTCCGGCAAGGGCGACGTTCCACAAGGCCGGCGACGGTTCCGACAGGATCAGTCGCCCCGAATATTTGTCGTCCACCTTGACTTCGATCAGGCTTGCCCAATCGTCCTTGTAAGCGGAGATCTTTCCCTCAGCGTCGGGTCGGCTGTAGCGTTCGAAGCTGAACTTGACGTCCTCAGCCGTCATCTCGCCGAAACCGTCGGTGAACATCTGAGCGGGTTTTAGCTTGAAGCGGATTTCCGTCGGTGCGACCTGCTCGATGCTCTCCGCCGCATCGAGCTCCCATTCGTAGATATTCGGCTTGAAGGAGATCAGTTTCTGGAAGACGCTGCGGATGACGTTGCCATCCACTTGACCCGTCCGAGAGATGGGATCCAGCGCTTCCGCGCCCTTGGATACACGCACCATCAGATTGGTTCTTCCTTGCGCAAATGTCGCGTTGGCGCCGGCCAGCAGCAGCGCGGCTGTCGCAGCCGAGGCAGACAACAGGGATCTTCTGGTGAGAGGAGAATGGTAGGTCATGGGCTTGTCTCCCGTGGCGAGGATTGAGGTGAATGCACGGCTTGGTCGAATGGCAGTGAATAGGGGTAGTGGCAGCGGACGCGGCGCTTTGCGTCCAGTTGCCGGAGCCTGGGCATTTCAGTGCGGCATTGCGCCTGGGCGACCGGACAGCGCGTGTGGAAGCGGCACCCGGCTGGCGGGTTGACAGGGCTCGGGATTTCGCCTTGCAGAACGATCGGCCGCCCCGGGCGATCGAGCGCATTCGATGCGTCGACGGAAAGCAGCGCGGTCGAATAAGGATGCGCGGGCATTCGAAACAGCCCCTCCGTATCGCTCTCCTCCACCACCTGGCCGAGATACATGACGAGCACGCGGCTGGTGACGCGGCGGATCACGCGAAGATCATGGCTGATGAGGAGCCAGGTCAGCGACAGCTCCTTCTGGATATCGATCAGGAGATTGAGCAGGCCGCCCTGGACGGAAACATCGAGGCCGGCGGTCGGCTCATCGGCCACGAGGATCCGCGGCTTCAGCGAAAGAGCGCGCAGGATGGCAATGCGACGCGCCTGGCCGCCCGATATTTCGTGTGGATATCGATCGAGGATCGAAACGGAAAGACCAAGGCGATCAACGAGGGTTTCGATCCATGCCCACGCCTCCTCCGCCGGCAAAGCGTGCACCTTGATCACTTCCGCCAGCAGATCCCGGATACGCATGCGCGGCGACAACGAAGCGACTGCGTCCTGCATCACAAGCTGCACGGTTCGGCGAAACCGGGACGAATCGGTTTTCAACTGATCCGTGATTGAACGCTCAAAAATCCGCACCTCTCCGGTCGTCGCGGCCCGGAGGCCGACCAGCAGCCGGCAGAGCGTCGACTTGCCAGACCCCGACTCGCCAACCAGCCCGACCCGCTCTCCAGCCTCAATGGTGAAGGAGACGTTGTCCAAGCCTCTGACTTGGCCGAAGAAGACCGACACATCGGTCAGGGAGACGGCATTCATCATGCGATCTCCTCCAATCGATGACAGGCCGCCTGGCGAGTGGCACCGAAGTCGCGCAGATCGGGCCGCGCTTCCCGGCACACGCCGACCACATAGGCGCAGCGTGGCGCGAAGATACACCCGTCTACGGGCTTGACAGGGTCAGGCACCTCGCCGGGAATGAAGGCCAAGGGCTGATCGCCAGCGGCGTCAGCCCCGTCGATCATGCAGGCAACCAAAGCGCGTGTGTATGGGTGCGCGGGTGCCGCCATGATCGTGCGCGAATCGCCGATTTCCACGATCGTGCCGCCATACATGACGCAAATGCGCTCACACAATTGCGCCACCAGGCCCAAATGATGCGAGATGAAAAGTATGGAACCCGACAGCCGCGACCTCAGATCCTTCAGCAAGGCAATGATCTGCGCCTCGATCGTGGCGTCGAGAGCGGTGGTGGGTTCGTCGGCGATCAACAGATCGGGCTCCGCCAATAACGCCATGGCTATCAGCACGCGCTGGCGCATCCCGCCGGACAGATTTGACGGATGGCTCTTGAGCCGCAGGGCCGCATCGGCGATGCCCACCGCCTTGATGGCGGCCTCGGCGCGTCGTACGGCCTCCGCATGAGCGATGCCCGGCCAGCGGCGCCGCACCACGTCGACCAGGTGCCGCTCGACCGAGAAAAGCGGGTTCAACGCGGTCATCGGGTCTTGAAAGATCATCGCCAGGCGCGTGCCGCGCAGCGCCTGGATCCCGGCTTCGTCAAGCGCCAACAGATTCGTATCGCCAAGCCGTATCTCGCCGCTGATACGCGTGATGTTGCCCGGCAACAGCCGAATCAAGGCATTGGCAAGACTGGATTTCCCCGATCCCGATTCGCCGACCACCCCGAGGATGCAGCCGTTAGGGATATCGAGATCGATCCCTTTGAGGATATGCGCCTCACCACGGCTCGTCGCGGCCCTGAGGTCGAGATCGCGTATGGTGACGAGCGGTCTATCCAACGACATTGTTTACAGCCCGACGAGAGCGGCGGGTCAATCCGTCGTTCGTCGTCTCCTTTCGCGGAAGACTGCCAAATAACGCACGACCCCGGCAAATGGAGAAACGCCATAGTCGCTATGAGAATTCACCATGATGTGACGCTAAGCGCTGGTGTTAGTCTGCCCGGACGCTAGTGTCCCGAATCCGAAGTTCGCCACTGCCAGCGGCACCTTCCGAGCGAACTTCGGATTCGGAAGGACACTAGAAAATTATGATTCTAGTGTGCTTTTGAACGCGAAGTTCCTGTCGGTGCAGCCGCCTGATATCAGGAACTTCGCGTTCAGCACACTAGAGCGCTTCCCGCCAGTTGTTCGACTTTGGCGATAAGGAAGCGCACCAGATTATTGAGCAAGAACGTCGTTTGTGAGGAGGTACGAGGTGGCAGGTCACTACTTCCTGCGCCGGGCTGCAACCGCGGCGATATCGATCGTCAGCGCCATGACGCTGCTGTTTTGCCTTATCGCCGCCATCCCCGGCGATCCAGCTTCCGTGCTGCTCGGCCCGCAGGCCAGCGCCGAATTCTCCCGCCAGTTCATTGAGGAAATGGGACTCAACAGGCCGGTTTATGAGCGAATACTCCTGTTCTTCGCCAATGTGGCGACGGGGAATCTCGGCGTGGATGTCATCACCGGCCGAACGGTCAGCGCGATCGTTCTGGCCGCACTGCCAAGCACCATATCCCTGGCCCTTGTATCGATCCTCATCGCCGTCGCCGTCGGGCTACCCCTCGGCATATTCGCGGCAACGCACAGGGGATCGCCATCGGACGCGATCCTCGCCGTCGTCTCCATCATTTTTGTTTCCATGCCGAGCTTCATCCTTGGCATCATCTTCCTCGTCGTATTTTCCGTCTGGCTCGACTGGCTGCCCATTCTGGGCACGGGCACCGGCCTTGGCGACCAGCTCCAGAGGCTGATCCTCCCAGCCGCGGTGCTATCGCTCGGCTATATCGGGCTCCTCGCCCGGCTCATCCGCAGCTCCATGCTCGAAGTTCTGGGCGAGAGCTACATCCGGACATCGCGCGCTTTCGGCATTTCGAACTGGCGCATCACCTATGCCTACGCCCTGCGCAATGCGCTTCTTCCCACCCTTGCCGCGCTCGGCATGATCGCGGGCCGCGTGCTCGGTGGCGCTGTCCTGATCGAAATCCTGTTTGCGCGGCAGGGGCTCGGCACCACGCTTTACGATGCCATCGTCAGCCGTAACTTTCCCGTCATGCAAGGCGTGGTGTTCGTGGTCGTGGTCATATTCGTGCTGGTGCAACTCGTGGTCGAGCTGAGCTATTCGCTCGTCGATCCGCGTATTCGCGCCAAGCGGCAGGAGGGCTAGGCCATGGCCCGCCAAACGGAGCCCGCTGCCGGAACGGCCACCATCATACGGCCTTCCACCCTTGGCCGCCTGGGTGCCGCCCCATCCTCAGGGCGTGCACGCGCGCGGCGTTTTGGCGACGTCATCCGACGCGTTGCGGCGCGGCCCGGCGGTTTCATCGGGCTGCTTGTCGTGGCGCTCATTCTTCTTTGCGCAGTATTCGCTCCCCAGATCGCCACCCATAATCCGGATGCGATCGATCTGGCCCACCGCTTCGCGCCGCCCTCGCTTGAGCACTTTTTCGGCACGGACCAGCTTGGTCGCGACCTGTTCAGTCGCCAGATCCACGGCTCGCGTGTGGCAATGGGTGTCGCGCTCTCTGCAATCCTGATCGGACTATCGCTGGGGGTCGTGCTCGGGGTGGCTGCCGCCTACACGACGTCGGCGGTTGAACGCGCGATCACCATTCTGTTCGACGCCATATCGTCGTTTCCAAGCATCATACTGGCGCTGGCGCTCGTCGCGGTGGTGGGTCCGTCACTCCTGATGGTCGTGCTGGTCGTCGCGCTTACACTGGTCCCGCAGTTCGGACGCGTCACCCTGGCGCAGGTCCTCTCCGTCATCAATATGCCCTTCATCGAAGCCGAGCAGGTGATCGGCGCGTCGAAGCTGAGAATCGTGATTCACCACGTGATTCCGAATACCCTGGCTCCCGTCGGCATCCTTGCGGCGATGGAAGTTCCTGTGGTGATCGCTTTGGAGGCTGCACTTTCCTTCCTGGGTCTCGGCATTCAGCCGCCGCTCGCCAGCTGGGGCAGCCTGCTGCAGGATGGCTACCAGAATCTGTCCAAGGGTTACACGCCGGCAATCATCGCCTGCCTCGTGCTGGCCATCGTCACCCTAGGTTTCACCCTGTGCGGGGAAGCGCTGCGCGACGCCATCGATCCCAAGTCTCGTCGCCGCGCGTAAACGCCCGATATTCCACGCCCAACCCTCTGGTTGCGTTCGCGGCCGGAGCGGTGCATTTTTCATCGATACGGGGCCGGACAGTCAACATGGGCACGGGAAGACGTTGATGAGACGCTTGAACATCTCCACGACTATGCTGCGCAGCTTTCTCGAGATTGCCAATGAAGGCAATGTCACGCGCGCCGCCAGCCGACTCAACAGCACTCAGTCGACATTGAGCCACCAGATCAACAAGCTGGAGATCGAGCTCGGCCGCAAGCTATTCCATCGCAAGAACAATATCATGGAGAAGACCATCGATGGCGAGTTCTTCCACCTCCAGGCCAACAAGATCATCGACACGCTTGACCACATCGATCTCTATTTCCGTCCGACTCGAGACGCCGAAAAAATTTCCATCGGCATCGTGAACGACTGCGTCAGGCCCGCCATCGTGGAGGTCCTCAACGCCTTCAATCAGGTATTCGTCGACGTCAGGGTGGATCTCAAGACTGGATCTTCGGTCAAGCTCATCAGACAGGTCCGGGACGGTGACGTGCAGATGGCAATCGTGCGTGACCTGGCGAGCTCTCCCACGATCGGTGACGTGCTCTGGTCGGAACAGCTTCTCTGGGCCTGCGGGCCGGCCTACCGGCATGACGACGGCCCTCTGCCTCTGATCTTCTTCCCGGAGCCTTGCGTCTATCGCAAATACGCCTTGGAAGCGCTCAAGGCGCGGAATGTGCCGCACACGGTCGTCGTCGAAAGCACGTCCTGGAGCGAGTTTGAAAGGTCGCTCCGCGGTGGTGTGGGCGTGTCCCTGGTGACGCCGGAGGTTTGCAGGATTTGCGGTGTGAACATCATCGACGAGCGGCTGCCGCCCGCCCCGATCTCCCATGCATGCCTCGTCACCACTGCTTATGCCGAAGGCTCTCCGACACATGATCTGGCAGAGCGGTTGAAGGCTGCCGCCGTGAACTGACGGCATCTCCTGCCGCGCGACGGTCCGGATCGGGATCGGGATCGGGAATGCTGGCGAGCAGCGCCTTGGTGTAGTCGGCCTCGGGCGCATGGATCACCTGGTGCGCCGGCCCCTGCTCGACGATGCGGCCCTGATGCATGACGGCGATCCGGTCGGCATAGTTGGCGGCAGTCGACAGATCATGCGTGATCATCAATATCCCCATGCGGGCGTCGCGGCGCAGCTCGTCCAGGAGATGCAGCACGCCGGCGCGGACCGAAACGTCGAGCATCGACACCGGCTCGTCGGCGAGCAGCAATTCGGGCTTGAGCACGATGCTGGCGGCGATGGCGACGCGCTGGCGCTGGCCGCCCGACAATTCATGCGGAAAGCGGCCGAGATAACGTGCCGCCGGCGTCAGCCCTACCCGCTCCAGCGCCTCGACCACCAGCGCCTCACGCTCCAGCGCCGTGGCGGCGATGCGATGGATGCGCAAGGGCTCCGCCACCGTATCGCGGACGCGGTAGCGCAGATCGAGCGACTCGTAAGGGTCCTGATAGATCATCTGGATCTGCCGGCGCAGCGGCCGCCACTCGCGCATGCCGAGGCCGGTCACGTCGCGGCCATTGAGCGTGATCGTGCCGCCTTGCGATTTCACCATGCCGAGAACGGCCTGCATCGCGGTGGTCTTGCCTGAGCCCGACTGGCCGACCAGCGCCACCATCTCGCCGCGATCGACGGTAAGCGAGATGTCGTTGACGACGAGCGGCGCTTGCGGTTTCTCCCGTCGCAACACCTCACGCAAGCTGCGGGGACGTGGATAGGACACTTTGAGATGGCCCACTTGGAGCAGCGGCGGCGCCGCTGATGTTGCCTTGGCCGTTTCCGGCTTGCGCGCGACAGCGAAGACATCGGGCGTCGCCTCGAACAGCTTGCGCGTATAATCATGCTGGGGACGGTGATAGAGATCGCTGACGCTGCCCTGCTCGACGATCTCGCCGCCCAGCATCACCGCGGCGCGATGACAGTTCTGCGCCACGATCGCCAGGTCGTGGGTGACCAGGATCAGCGCGAGATTGAGCTCCTGGCTGAGCCGCACCAGGAGCTTCAGCACCTGGTCCTGCACCATGACGTCGAGCGCCGTCGTCGGCTCGTCGGCCAGCAGCACCTTCGGCTCGCAAGCGAGCGCCATGGCGATCATCGCGCGCTGGCGCATGCCGCCCGAAAACTCATGTGGGAAACGCGCGCTTTGCGCGGCGGTGATGCCGACCAGCTCCAGGAGCTCACCGACCCGGCGCTCGGCCGCGACACCGCGCGCGACATTATGGACGTCCAGCGCCTCGGCAATCTGCCAGCCCACCGTCTTCACCGGATTGAAGGCGCTCATGGCGCCCTGGAAGACCATCGCGATGTCCTTCCAACGATGCGGCGCGACGCTCTTTTCGCCGTCGCGCAGAATATCCCGCCCCTCGAGCAGGACGCGGCCCGAGACTTCCGCCGATGACGGCAGAAGGCCCATGGCGGCCATAATGGTCGTCGTCTTGCCCGACCCCGACTCGCCGACGAGGCCGAAACGCTCGCCGGGCTTCAGCGCAATATTGACGCCCTTGACCACATGGAAGCCGGGATTGTCCGGGCGAACGCCGAACCAGACGTTCAAATCTTCGAAAGCGAGAATGGGCTTGCGGGTCATAGCGCGTCCGGTCCCCGGCCGACCAAAGGACGCAGCCGCCAGAAATGCGTGGAGAGATAGGAGACCTTGAGGCGCGGATTGAGCGCATCCTCGATGGAGCGGCCCAGCATGTAGCAGCCCATGATCAGGAAGGCGACGGAGAGCCCCGCCGGGACGATGGCCCACCAAGCGCCGCTCGACACCGCGGCACGGTCGAAGGCGTGCTCCATGATCGTGCCCCAGGTCACCGCGGTCGGATCGGACAGGCCGAGGAATGCTAGCGCCGTCTCGTTGAAGATGGCGACGGTGATCGCGAGCACCGTATTGGCGACGAGCAACGGGCCGATCTGCGGAATGATATGATTGAAGATGATATGGGCATGCCCCGCCCCCAAGGCCTCGACGCGTTTGACATAGACACGCTCGCGCAAGCTCTTGACCTGGGCGCGGATGAGCCGCGCGGTGCCGGTCCACATCAGAGCGCCGATGACGATGATGACATGTGACAGGCTCGGGCCCCAGACGGCCGCGATGGCGATCATCAGCACGACCTGTGGCACCACCAGGAAGTAGTCGGTGATACGCATCAGCAGCGTGTCGACCCAGCCGCCGAAATAGCCGGAGAGCACGCCGATCGTGGCGCCGATGCCGATGGCGATCAAGGTGGCGACGGCGCCGACGATCATCGAGATGCGGCCACCGCGCAGGACGAGGCTCAGCATGTCGACGCCACCATCATCGCAGCCAAGCCAATGTGCCCGGGACGGCGCCTCGAAGACGCCGCAGCTCGCCTCGCTGATGCTGTAGGGCTCGATCCAGGGCGAGATGAGCGCGATGGTGACGAAGAAGGCGACGATGAGCAGACCGGCCAGCGCCGTCTTCTGCTGCAGCACGCCGCGCAAGGTCGGCCGGAAGCCATAGGGGCTTTCGCTGTCGGGAGCCTGATTCACGGTGGTCGTGCTCATGTGGTGATCCGCGGATCGAGCTTGTAATAAAGAAGATCGGCGATGAGGTTGAAGGTGATCACCACGATGGTGATGAACAGGAAGCCGCCCTGCAGCATCGGGTAGTCGCGCTTCAGCACTGCGGTGTAGAGGGCGCGCCCGATGCCGGGCCACGAGAAGATCACTTCGATCAGGATCGAGCCGGTGACGATGGCGCCGAGCGACATCGCCACCATGGTCACGATCGGCAGCATGGCGTTGCGCAGTGCATAGTGGCGAATGATCCGGTGGCGCGGCACGCCCTTGGCGCGCGCGGTGAGGATATGATCCTCGCCCAGGGTCTCGAGAATGGCCGAACGGACGATGAGGGCGTTCTCTGCATAAAGCGTCAGCATCAGCGCGGTGACGGGCAGAATCATGTGCTTCAGCCGATCGAGCAGTGCTTCCCAGGCCGTTGCGTCGAGCGCGAAGGGATCGCTCATGCCGGCGGAGGGCAAGACGCCGGCAAAGCCGATCAGCAGCATCATGCCCATGAACTGGGTGGGAAATGCATAAAAGAGCACGGCGATGTTGGTGCTGAGGTGATCTGTGGCGCTGCCGCGCCTGACCGCCGAGACCACGCCGACCGTCAGCCCCAGCATGATCGCCAGGATGGTGCCGGCCGCCACCATCGGAATGGTATTGGCGAAAGCCTGGACCAGATTGTCGAGGACCGGCTGGCGATTGGTGTAGGAGATGCCGAAGTTGCCGTGCAGCGCCTCACGCAGATAAAGCAGATATTGTTCCCAAAGCGGGCGGTCGAGGCCGAATTGCTGGGTGAGGATCTTCTTCATCTCGGGCGAGGCATTGGGCACGCGCGAGATCTGGCTGACCGGACTGCCGGGCAGAACCCGGAACAGGATGAAGTTCAAGGTAAGGGCGACATAAACTGTAGCGATGGCGAACGCCACTCGCTTCCAGACATAACCAGCTCCGCGCAAACCGTCCGCCTCCGGGCTTCTACCGCCTTGACATCAACTCATTATACTCAGTACGTTGAATTCGAGGCAAGGCCCTTTGCCAAGAAATCTTGCCCTTTCGAGGAGGACACTTGATGAGACTGACACGGACTATCCGCGCTTTTGCCGCCGCCGCGCTGCTGGCGAGCGCGCTGACGCTTTACCCCATGGCGCAAGAGGCGCAGGCCGCCGAGATCCTGCGCATCGGCACGACACAGGCAATCGACTCGCTCAATCCCTTCGTGTCCGATTCCGACTACAGCTCGGTCATGTTTCAGTACAACTATCCGCATCTGGCCGAATATAACGGCAAGCTCGAGATCGTCCCCTCCTTCGCCACCAAATGGGAAACCTCGGCAGACGGCAAAGTGTGGACCTTCCACACAATCCCCGGCGCCAAATGGTCGGACGACACGCCGCTCACCGCCAAAGATGCCGCTTTCACCTTCAACATGCTCATCAAGTTCAAGGACGGCCCCACCGGCAAGCTCGCCGGCTGGGTGGCGCATATGAAGGACGCCACCGCCAAGGACGACAATACGCTGGTGCTCACTTATGAGCAGCCGGTCGCCAATGTGCTGACGCAGATGCAGGCTTTGCCCATTCTGCCCGAGCATGTCTGGGCGCCGCTGACCGAGGGCCAAGGCGAGCAGATCACCATATTCCCGAACGAGGCGCCCGTCATTTCCGGCGGCCCCTTCAAGCTCGACAAGCATGAGAAGGACCAGCTGGCGATCTTCGCCACGAATCCCAACTGGTGGGGCGCGAAGAAGCCCAATATCGACGGTTTCGGCCTGCAATTCTTCGCCAATGACGATGCGATGGTGACGGCGCTCACCACCGGCAAGCTCGACATGATCGGCGAGCACACGCCGCCCACCGCCGTCGAGGCGCTGAAGAAAGCGGGCTTGACGGTAGCCTCGGGACCGGGCGTCGGCATGAAGACGCTCATCATCAACACCAATCCCGAAAAGGCCAAGAACAAGGAACTGCTTAACCCGAAGGTCCGTGAGGCGCTCGAATATGCGATCGACCGCGAGGCGATCGTCAAGATCGTATGGCTCGGCCTCGCTTCGCCCGGCTCGACCATCGTGGCGCCGGCCTCAGGCTTCCACGACACCGAGATCAAGCCGCTGCCTTTCGACATCGAGAAGGCCAACAAGCTTCTCGACGAAGCGGGCTACAAGATGGGTTCATCGGGCCTGCGCGAGGCCGACGGCCATCCGATGTCGTATGAGGTGATCTTCCCGACCGAGGAGCAAGGCACCGGCGACCGCGCTTTCCAGATCATCAAGGCCGGCTTCAAGAAGATCGGCATCGAGATCACCCAGCGCAAGATGGACCCCGACGCCGCCAATGAGGCGATCATGGGGGCGGATCTGAAATACACCGACTATGATCTCGCCATGTGGAGCTGGGTGCCGCCGGTCGAGCCCGATTTCATGCTGAGCGTCGTGACCTGCCAGGCGCGCGGCGGCAACAGTGACAGCGGCTATTGCAATCCCGATTATGATGCGATGTATCTGAAACAGGGCACCCTGCTTGATTCCAAGGAGCGTTTCGCCGAGATTTCCAAGATGCAGAAACACATCTTCGACGCCAGGCCCTATATCGTGCTCAATTATCCCGATGTTATCGAGGCGCACAGCCCGAAATGGAAAGGCTTCGTGCTCTCGCCGCTGGTCGGCTCGGTCAACAACCTGTCGACTGAAACCCTCATGAATGTGCAAAAGGTGGAATAGACCATGATTGACGCGCGGCTGAGCGATGACCGGACGATTGCCGGCCGCGCCGACCTTCTGATCATCCCGGCTTTCACGACAGCGGGAGGCGGCGCCGAGCCCGCCTCCTCCTGGCCTTATGATGACGACCGCATCGCCCGCCTGCTGGCGAGGGACAAGGCCTTCACCGGCGAAGCGGGCCAGGTCTCGGCCCTCCTCATTTCCGATCATCTGCCGCCGGTGCTGGCGATCGGCCTCGGCCGGCTTGACAGGCTCGATGCCGACGCGCTGCGGCGCGGCGCCATGGCGGCGGCGCAGACAAGCACAGCGCGCGGCGCCGTCGTTTTCGCGCTCGATCTTGCCACCGACATGGCGGTTCGCGCCGTCACCGAAGGCTTCCTGCTCGGGCGCTACGATTACGCTAAAGGTGAGGACACCGCCTTTACCGTCCTGGCGCGTGCCTTGGATGAGCGTGCTTTCGCCATCGGCCGCATCGCCGCGACACGCGCCAACTGGGTCCGTCGTCTCGTCGAAACACCGCCCAATGCACTCCCTCCCCGCGCTTTCGCCGATATCCTCGTCGCGGAAGCGAAGAAGCTCGGCATCACCGCCGAGATCTGGGACGATGCGGCGCTCTCGGCGCATGGCTTTGGCGCGCTGCAAGCGGTGGGGAGCGGCAGCAGGAATGCGCCACTGGCGGTGCGTCTCGAACATGGTTCGGGCACCAAGCGCCTCGGGCTCGCCGGCAAGGGCATGACCTTCGATTCGGGCGGCATAAACCTCAAGCGCAAGCTCACCGAAATCGCCTGGATGAAGGCCGACATGGCGGCGGCCGCTGCGGTAGCGGGAGCGATATTCGCGGCCGTCGAGCTCGGCGCCAATCCCGACATTCTCGCCATCCTGCCGATCGCCGAAAACATGCCGAGCGGTTCCGCCGTGCGGCCAGGCGATGTCGTCACTCATCCGGACGGGCGGCGAACCGAAATCACCGACACCGATTGCGAGGGGCGGCTCATTCTCGCCGATGCCATCGCCTTACTCGCCAAGAGCGATGTCGAGGCGATCATCGATGTCGGCACGCTCACCGATGGCGGCGGCGTCGGCACGGCGCTGTGGGGCTGCTGGACCAATGACGCGGGCCTTGCCAAAACCATGACGGATGCGGGCGGCCG
This sequence comes from Rhizobiales bacterium Y(2018), assembly GCA_005502925.1. Classification (GTDB taxonomy): domain Bacteria; phylum Pseudomonadota; class Alphaproteobacteria; order Rhizobiales; family Aestuariivirgaceae; genus Taklimakanibacter. The sequence continues at coordinate 802,634 of SCPD01000001.1, forward strand.
CGCGGGCGAGCCCGGCTGGCATTTGCCGCTGCGCGCCGAATATGAGCGCCTTCTCGCCTCCAAAGTTGCCGATATCGCCAATTACTCGCTCGATGCGGGGGACAGCGGCCAGCTCGCGGCGACCTATCTGCATAGTTTCGCCGGCGAGAAACCCTGGCTCCATATCGATATCGGCGGCTGCGCCTATCTCGAACTGGCCTCACCGCCCTGGCCGCCAGGCGCCACGGCCAAACCTTTGCGCGCGCTCCTGCAACTCCTTCTCGACCGCTCGACATGACATCAATCGCCGACAAACTTGCTTCCCTGGCCCTCGACTTTACCCGCCACTGGCCAGTGCCGGGCGGCATCATCACCGCCGTCAGCCGCGACGAGGTCCTGTTCGAACGGCCCTTCGGCCTTGCCAATATCGATGCGCGCCAGCCGGTCAGGGAGAAGCATCTCTTCGAGATCGGCTCGATCAGCAAGGGCTTCGCCGGTCTGATGGCGCTCAAGCTCGCCGAGGCGGGCAAGCTCGATCTCGATGCGCCCGTCACCACCTATCTGCCGTGGTTCAAGGCTGCCACGAAATATCCGATGTTCACGACCCGGCATCTGCTCCATCACTCCTCCGGACTTGTCTCCGGCGCCGATGCGCTGACCGACGAATTGGGGCAAGGCTGGTGGATGCGCGAGCTTGCGACCGGCAGCGCGCCGGGCACCTTCTTCCATTATTCGAACATCGCCTATGTGCTGCTCGGCCTCCTCATCAGCAAGGTCGCCGGTATCGAAGCGACGGACTTCTGCCGGAGAGAGATCCTGGCGCCGCTCGGCATGAATGACTCGGTCCCCTGCATCGTCAACGCCGACCGGCCGCGCTTCGCGGTCGGCTATGCGCCCGCCGCCGACGACCGTCCCTGGACGCCCGGCGATGCGCTGGCACCGGCGACCTGGTTCGAAACCAATGGTGCCGATGGCAATATCGCGGCGACGGGCGGCGATATGGGCCGTTTCCTGCGCATGCTGCTCAAAGGCGGCGAAGGTGTCGTCAGCCCGGCTCGTTTCCGGGAATTCATCACCTCGCTCGCACCGGGCGGTGAGCCGATCGTCGGTTTCCTCGAAGATACCGGCGTCATCGAAAGCCGCTATGGCCTCGGCATCAATATCGAGACCATTCGTGGCGCGACCTGTCTCACCCATGGCGGCGGCATGGTCGGTTATGCCACTTTCATCCTCGCCGACCGCGACAATGACATCGCCATCTCGGTCCTCACCAATGCCAATGGCGACTGTCCGCTGGCGCAGATCCTCGCGCGTATCGGACATGCCTGGCTGACGGGGCTTGCGATCTCACCGCCTTCGCCCGACCTCAGCCTTATCGCCACTGCGGAAGGCATGACCGGTAGCTTCACATGCGATGACCAGCAGATCACGATCGCCGCTCATGACGGTGGCCTCGTCCTGACGAGCCATGATGTCACGGGGCGCGTCTACAAAAGCTGGACGCCGCGTTTCACCACCGACCATCCCGACTTCAGTCTCTTTCACTTCACCTTCGAAGACGGAGACTGGATTCATGGCAGCCGCGTCTTCACACGCAAAGTGACGAAGCCCGCTTCCCTGCCCGCGCATCTGCGCGCTGTGCCCGGCCATTACCGGTCGCATTCGCCATGGTTCACCAATTTCCGAATCGTCGGGCGCGGCGATCGCTTGTTCCTCATAGCACCCGGCGGCGTCGAGGCGCCGTCGGAAGATGTCGAGCTCGTCGAATTGTCGCCCGGCACCTTCCGTCTCGGCCGTGCCGATTATCTGCCGGAACGGCTGGTTGTCGGGCCCGAAATCGATGGCCGGGTAGTGACGGTCGAGCGGGACGGAAACCGTTATTCGCGTTGTTTCACACCTTGATCCTCAACTTCGTTGACAAGTTATTATACTCATTATAATGACTTGATTGAACCTAGCCCAGATGGGAACTACAATGACGACCATGACCTACAAGACGCCGGCGCGCACGGCCAAAAGCGCGCAGTATTTCGCCAACGCCCGCAAGATCATCCCGAGCGGCGTCAACAGCACGGCGCGCGCCGTGTGGTCGGGCTGGGATCCCTATCCCCTCTTCGTCGATCACGGCACCGGCTCGCGGCTCACCGATGTCGACGGCAATGAATATATCGACTACCTGCTGGGCCTGGGGCCTATGATCCTCGGCCACCGCCCGCCCAAGGTGACGAAAGCCGTCGTCGATTTCATCGAGAAGCGCGGCACCGTTTTCGCGTTGCCGGTCGCCGATGAGCTCACCCTCTCCAACAAGATCATCAACGCCATTCCGGCGGTCGAGCAGGTGCGCCTGTGCAATACCGGCACGGAAGCGGTGCTCTATGCGGTGCGCCTCGCGCGCGCCTATACCGGCCGCAAGAAGCTCGTGCGTTTCGAGGGCATGTATCACGGCTTCTCGGACGGCGTTTACTGGAGCAAGCATCCGGGCCTCAATGTCGCCGGTCCCGACAAGGCGCCGATGCCCATTCCGCAAGGTCCCGGCATGCCGGCGCATCTCGCCGATTCGCTCATCATCCTGCCGTGGAACGATGTCGATGCGCTGCGCGACGCCTTCGCCCGCGAGGGTCAGGACATCGCCGCGGTGATCACCGAAGCAGTCATGTGCAATACCGGCTGCATCCTGCCCGAGCCCGGCTATCTCGAAGCCCTGCGGGAGATCACGGCCAAGAACGGCGCCCTCCTCATCTGTGACGAGGTCATCACCGGCTTCCGCCTGAGCCTCGCCGGCGCGCAAGGCTATTACGGCCTCGAGCCCGATCTTTCGACCTATGCCAAGGGTCTCGGCGGCGGCTTCCCGGTGGCGGCGCTCGGCGGACGCAAGGATGTCATGGCGCTGGTCGCCGACGGCACCGTGTCGATGGCCGGTACCTACAGCGCCAACGGCATCGCGGTCTCGGCCGCCAATGCCGCGCTCGATGAGCTGGCGGCGCCCGGCCTCTATGACGGGCTCTATGAGCGCTGCCAGGAACTCTATGACGGGCTCGAGAAGATCATCGCCGACAACAAGGTCGACGCCTATGTTACGGGCCTGGGTCCGGTGCTGCAGGTGTGGTTCGCCGATCAGCCGATCCGCAACTATCGCGACGCGGCGCGTTACGCCCGGCACGATCTCTTCCGCATCTGGTGGGAAGAGATGCTGGAGCGCGGCGTTCTGTTCCATCCCGGCGCCTTCGAGAATCTGTTCGTGTCCTTCGCCCACAGCAAGGACGACATCGCCCAGACCTTGAGCGTCGCCGCGGAGGCGATGCGCGCTGTCAAGGCGAAACACTGAAGGGTATGACACTCACTCTCGGCATCGATCTCGGCACATCGGCGGTCAAGTGCGTGGCACTTGCCGCCGATGGCGCGGTCGTGGCCTCAGGCCAATCCTCTTTCCAGACTTTCCGCGACGCGCCCGGCCAGGCCGAGCAGGATCCGCTTTCATGGGTGAAGGCCGCCGAAGACGCGGTCCGGCTAACCATGACGGGACGTGACGATGAGGTCGCCGCCATCGGCCTCACCGGCCAGTTGCCGACGCTCGTCTGCCTGTCAGGCACCGAGCCGCAAGGCCGCGCCATCACCTGGATGGATGCGCGTGCCGACGACTGGGCGGCGGGACGTCTCGACGAGGCCTTCCGCCAGAAGACCTATGAGCTGACCGGCATGCCGATCGACGGGCGCTATCTGGCGCCGATGCTGGCGCATCACCGCGCGCAGTTCCCCGCCGCCATCGACGGCATCCTGTCGGCCAAGGACTATCTCTGTTACGCGCTGACCGGCACCCGCGTCACTGATCCTTCTACCGCCGCGGGTTATGGCGTCTATGACTTCACCGCCGGCCAGTGGGAAAACGGCCTCTGCCGCCATTGGGGTCTCGATCGGTCTCTCCTCCCCGCCATCATGCCAGCGGCTGCTGTCGCCGGCCGCTTGAGCCAGGACGCCGCCAGGCGGCTCGGCCTCAAGGCCGGCATTCCGGTCCATGCGGGGGCCGCCGATTCCGCCGCCAGCGCCTATGCGATGACCGACCTCGAAGCCGGCGCGGTCAGCGTCACCACCGGGTCGAGCACCATCATTATGGATGCCAGCATCCAGGCGCATCTTGATGCCAAGCGGCGTTATCTCCTCACCCCGCATGCCCGTGAACGCGTCTTTGGCCGCGAGATGGACCTGCTCTCGACCGGCAGCTCCTATCGCTGGCTCTCCGAGCTGCTCGGCTGGCCGGACGGCGAGATCGACCGGCGCGCCGCGGCTTCCGAACCCGGCGCCAAGGGCCTCTTCTTCGCGCCATATCTTGCCGGCGGCGAGCAAGGGGCGCTGTGGAATCCCGATCTGCGCGGTGTGCTGCATGGACTCACCATCCAGCACAAGGCCGCGGATATCGCTCGCGCGTATGTCGAAGGCGTCCAGTTCGAGATCCGGCGCTGCATCGATATCCTCGCCGAAACGCAGCCAGTCACCCGCATCATCATCGCCGGCCATGCGACGGAGCATCCGGCGACCATGCAGCTCCTCGCCGACATCCTTGGCCGTCCCGTGACACCCTATACGCATGTGTCGCCGGCGGCGATCGGCGCCGCGCTGATCGCCATGCCGGAGATGACGGCGCACCAGCAGGCGACCCAGACGCTCACGCCGTCAACGGCGGCAGGCGTCTATGACGACCTCTATGGCCGCTATTGCGCACTCTTCCCCTGCATCGCCGAAAGCAAATCATGACTCTTCCCGTTCACTGGGCCCGGTCGCGCGCCGCGCTCGCCGAAGCCGCCGCCGATATCGTTGAGGACGTTCTCCGTCAGGTGAAGGCGCCCGTCATCGCGCTGCCGACCGGCGAGACGCCGATCGGCCTCTATCAGGCGCTCGCCAAACGCCCGCTTTCCTTCGCGACCGCGCGGTTGTTCAATCTCGATGAATATGAGGGCATGTCGCCCGATCATCCGCAGAGCTATCACACGTTCCTGCACCGGCATTTTCTCGATCATATCGACGTTGCGCCGGAAAATATCCGGCTGCTGCGCGGCGACGCGCCCGATGCGGAAGAAGAATGCCGCGCCTTTGACGCCGCCATCCGGGCGGCGGGCGGGTTCGACCTCGCGATATTGGGCCTCGGCGGCAATGGCCATGTCGCCTTCAACGAACCCTTCGATCCGTGGGACCAGGAAACCCATCGCGTGGTCCTCGCCGAGAAAACCCGCCTGGCGCATCGGCCGAATTTCGCCAGGCCCGAGGATGTTCCGCAATCCGGCCTCACCATGGGCATCAAGACGCTGCTCGCCGCGCGCAAGATCCTGCTGCTCTGCGCCGGCGCCACCAAACGCGACGCGATGGCCGCTCTGCTCAAGGGCCGCAAGGACGAAGCTTGGCCGGTCACCTGCCTCCTCGGCCACAAGGATGTGACCATCATCGCCGAAGCGGAGCTGCAACCGGCCTACGCTTAAGTGGCATCGACCGCTTCTCCGGAAGTGGACATATCGGGCAGACCACTTCGCGGGCATAGTCGGCCGGTCAATTCATCCGGACCCGGACCATGCGCGCATCGCACGCTTACCTTCTGTTTGTCGGCACGCTTCTCACCGCCGCCGGCTATGGCGCGACCTTCCTGCTCACCGAGCATTTCCGGGCGCTGGGCGGCAGCGAGATCGACACCAGCACGACGCTCGGTGGCGCCATGGTCGGCACGCTCATCGGCGTGCCGCTGGTCGGCTGGTATGCGCGCAAACTCAAAGCAGCGCGCATGGGCGCGATGGGCGCCGTCTCGGTGGCGGTGGGTTATGGCCTCCTGTCGTTCCTCCATACACTGACGCCGCTCATAGCACTCGCCGGCTTCTTCCTGGGGCTCGGCTGGGGCATCTTCTATCTCGCTGCTCCCATGGCGCTGTCGGAGCGCGTCAGCGATCAGGACCGCGGCTTCTGGTTCACCCGCTTCGGCGCTTTCCAGATGGCCGGCATCGGCTTCAGTCCGATCATCGCGACGGCGCTCGTCCGTCAACTGGGCTTCACGACCGCCGGCACCTTCGGCATGATCGCCGGCGCCACGCTCTTCGCGGCTGTTCTGCTGCTCATTTTCGAAAGCCTGTCGCCTCACACCCAGGCGACGAACGCGCAGAACGGCAACTGGGTGCGTGCGCTGCCCTCTCTTCTCTCCTCTCGCGCGGTCTATCCGATCCTCATGGTCGGGCTCGGCGCCTGCGTGTTCAGCGGCATGCTGACTTTCCAGTCGTCTTTGGTGCGCGGCACCGGGCTCGAAGCCGCCACCTATTTCGCCGCCTATGCAGTCACCGTCGTGGTGGCGCGCTTCATCCTCGCGCCCATCATCAACCGCGCCGATGGCGACCGCGTCTCGATCCTCCTGCTCGCCTTGATGATCCTCGGCGTCGCGACGGCTTTCGGCCTGGCTTATGGCATGCCGGTCCAGATCGTGAGCGCCATCCTGCTCGGCCTCGGCTATGGCCTGGTCTACACCGTCATCCAGACCCAGGCGGTCAATGACGCGCCGCCCGAGCAGCGCAGCGCCGCGCTGACCTGGTTCGTCGTTGCCTATTTCCTGGGCATATTCGGCTTCCCGGTGCTCGGCGGCTGGCTCATCGTGACGGTCGGCATTCCGGGCTTCCTCGCCGCCGTGCTGGCCTTCGCCGTCGCCGAAATGGTGCTGGCGCTCATCCGCGGACGCGGGACCGAACGTAAGTCCGTAAAAGCGACCAGCTGATATATCCTTGCATCCGTGGCCGATTGACGCTTTATGCGCAGGCCATGAGCTCGTCCAACGCCCATATCAGTGGTCCGCCCAGCGATCTGGCCGGCGCCATCCTGACCGTCGATCTCGACGCCATCCAGGAAAACTGGAAAAGGCTCGCCGCCAAGGCGGCGCCGGCAGAATGCGGCGCGGCGGTCAAAGGCAACGCCTATGGGCTGGGTGTCGAGCAAGTGGCCGCGGCGCTCTGGGCCGCGGGCTGCCGCACCTTCTTCGTGGCGCGGCCGATGGAAGGCGGCGAGCTGCGCGCCATCCTGCCGCGCGAGGCCGTCATCTATGTGCTGGACGGCCTTTTCCCTGGCCAGTCCGAATTCTATGCCCGCGAGGATCTGCGCCCGGCCCTCATCACCATCGAGGAAGCGCGCGAATGGGCGGCCTTCGGCACCCAATATGGCCGCAACCTGCCCTGCGCCATCCATGTCGATACCGGCATCAACCGGCTCGGCTTCTCGACTGTCGATTTCGAGACGCTGCTCGGCGACAATGAGATCATGGCGCGGCTCAACCTCACACTTCTGATGAGCCACCTCGCTTGCGCCGATGAGCCGAACCACCCGCTCAATGGCCGCCAGAAGACCGCTTTCGCGGCGGTGCGCCAAAGGCTGCCCGGCGTTCCCGCGAGCCTCGCCAATTCGAGCGGCATCTTTCTGGGCGCCGACTACACCCACGATCTGGTGCGGCCTGGCATCGCCCTTTATGGCGGCAATCCGGTCGCGCCCGACAGCAATCCCATGCTCCCGGTGGCGCATCTCCAGGGCACCGTCCTCCAACTGCGCGAGATCCAGGCCGGCGAAAGTGTCGGCTATGGCGCCACCTGGCGGGCAACCCGGCCGACCCGGATCGCCGTCTTGGGCGCCGGCTACAAGGACGGCGTGCCGCGCTCCTTGAGCTCGCGCGCCACCAACGGCCCGGCCCAGGTCTATATCGGCGACCGGCGCTGCCCGGTGATCGGGCGCATTTCGATGGACATGATGGCGGTCGACGTTACGCAAGTGCCGGTCGATCTCTGCCGCCGCGGAACAAGAGCGGAACTTATCGGTCGCAATATTGCCATCGATGAAACGGCAGAATGGGCGGGAACCATATCCTATGAACTCCTCACCCGTTTAGGCCAGCGCTTTACCCGTCTATATTCGGGGGGCGAATCGCATTTCTCCAAGGCTCTGACATCGTGAATTTTCTCGCCAATCTGGGCCGAGTCGTCCTGGCCCTCCTCACCGAGATCGGCAGCATCGTCCTTTTCATCAAGGACGCGCTGGTGCAGGGCCTCACCCCCACCATCTATGGGCGCCAGATCTTCGATCAGATCCTCAAGGTGGGCTACAACTCACTGCCGGTGGTCGGCCTCACGGCCTTCTTCACCGGCGGCGCCCTGGCGCTGCAGATCTATCTCGGCGGCTCGCGCTTCAACGCCGAAAGCCTGGTCTCGACCATCGTGGCGCTCGGCATCACCCGCGAGCTCGGCCCCGTGCTCGCCGGCCTGATGGTGGCGGGGCGCGTCGGCGCCTCGATCGCCGCCGAGCTCGGCACCATGCGGGTCACCGAGCAGATCGACGCCCTGACGACGCTCGCCACCAATCCGTTCAAGTATCTGGTGGGCCCCCGCATCCTCGCCGGCGTCATCACCCTCCCCATCCTGGTCGGCATCGCCGACATCATCGGCATCATGGGCGGCTATATCGTCGGCACCCGCTCGCTCGGCTTCAACTCCTACGCCTATATCAAGAGCACCTCGGACTTCCTGCAAGTCGACGACGTGGTGTCTGGGCTCATCAAGGCTGCGGTGTTCGGCTTCATCATCACGCTGATGGGCTGCTATCACGGCTTCCATTCCAAGGGCGGCGCGCAAGGCGTCGGCCGCGCCACCACCAATGCGGTGGTGAGCTCGGCGATCCTCATCCTCGCCGCCAATTTCGTCCTCACCTCGCTGCTGTTCTCGGAGTGATCTGATGGACGAGACCGCCTACATCACCCTCAAGGATGTCCGCAAAGCCTTCGGACCGAAGAAGGTCCTGAACGGCATCAATCTCACCGTGCCGAAAGGCCGCTCGCTCGTCGTCATCGGCGGATCGGGCACCGGCAAGTCGGTGATGATCAAGACCATCCTCGGCATCGTCCGCCCGGATTCGGGATCGATCGCCATCGGCGGTGAGGAAGTCACCCGGCTCAAGGGCAAGGATCGCGATCAGTTCCTGCAGCGCTTCGGCATGCTGTTCCAGGGTGCCGCCCTCTTCGACTCGCTCCCCGTTTGGGAAAATGTCGCCTTTGGCCTCATCCAGGGCCGCAACATGGGGCGCAAGCAGGCGCGTGACATCGCGATGGAGAAGCTCCGCCAGGTCGGGCTCGGCCCCGAAGTGGGCGAGCTTCATCCGGCCGAATTGTCAGGCGGCATGCAGAAGCGCGTCGGCCTCGCCCGCGCCATCGCCGCCGACCCTGAGATCATCTTCTTCGATGAGCCGACCACCGGTCTCGATCCGATCATGGCCGATGTCATCAACAATCTGATCGTCGACAGCGTGAAACGCCTCGGCGCCACCACGATCTCGATCACTCATGACATGGCCTCGGCGCGCAAGATCGCCGACCGCATCGCCATGATCCACAAGGGCGAGATCATCTGGCAGGGTACGGCGCGCGCCGTCGACACCAGCGGCAATCCCTATGTCGACCAGTTCATCCATGGCCGCGCCGAAGGGCCGATCCAGATGGAGATCCTGAAGGCGTAGGCCCATGGCGAACGCGATGATGGTCATCTACCCCTACCGCGATCAAGGCGACTGGGTGTTCGACGATGAAGCCGCCGGACTCACGCGTGAGCCATTCGTCTTCGGCATGCCGGAGATGATCGACATCTTCGTGCAGGACATTGCGGACGCCGAACGCGGCTTCAAGCTCTATTTCTCCGCCAAACCTTTCCCCGGCTTCACCGCCGAGCTGTCCTGGCTGCGCGAAGAATATGAGGGCAACTGGTATCTCTGGGAGAAGACCGGCATGGAAGGCTGGCTTTGCCCCGCCCTCTTCAAATATTTCGACAAGGCGCCGGCGAAAATCTATTGCAGGGCCGAAGCGGGAAGAACCGTTTGATTGGTGCCGTTTCAGGCCCTCCTTCTCTCGCTGACACAAATATCCCTGACGCAGCCGCGCAACCAGCGATGCGCCGGATCGGCGTCGAGCCGCGGATGCCACAGCATTGAAACAGTCAGTTCGGGTGTTGCGACCGGCAGCGGAAAGCTGAACATGCCGGCGCGCAGCCGGCCGGTATGGCGTTCGGGAACACTGGCGATCAGGTCGGAGGCGCGCGCCAGAGCCAGAGCGGTCGCAAAGCCGCCGACAATGGTGACGATCTCGCGTTCCAGCCCCAGGGTTTTCAAGGCGTCGTCGATCGGCCCTTTGTCACGGCCGCGCCGCGAGACGGAAATATGCCGGTCGGCCGCATAACGCGCCGGCGTGACCTTGCCGCGGCTCAGTCTATGCCCCTTTCGCACCACACCGATGAAGCGGTCACGGAACAGGCTCTGGGCGCGCAGCTCCGGACCCGTCGTCTCCACCACGACACCCGTCTCGAGATCGACGCTGCCGTCGCGCAGCGGCGCATTGTCCTTGTCGGCCTTCTGAACGAAACGCAAACGTATGCCGGGCGCCTCCTTGCCGATACGGGCGATGAGCGCCGGGCCGAAATTCTCGACGAACCCCTCACTCGTGCGCAGCGTGAAGGTCCGGCTGAGCTGTCTGAGGTCGAGCCCGACCGTCGGGCGCAGAACCGCTTCCACATCCTCGACGAGTTGACCGACGCCGGCGCGCAATTCGAGGGCACGAGGCGTGGGAACAAGGCCTCGCCCCGCCCGCACCAGCAAGGGATCGCCCACCGTTTGGCGGAGCCGCGCCAGCGCCCGGCTCATCGCCGAGGGGCTGAGGCGCAAGCGCCGCGCGGCGCGGGCGACGCTGCCTTCGGCGAGCAGCACATCCAGAGTGATCAGAAGATTGAAGTCCGGCTTCGTCATCCGCTGATCATATCCTGATTAGACATGGCGTCAAATGCACGAATAAAGTGCAAATGCTGCATCTACCGCTCCATTACCGGACGACCTAGATCCGCGGCATTCTCTGATGGAGCTGAAGGTGAGATCGACCACGACCGCGCATGCGGAAACCACAGTATCGCCCCGCTTGGCACTGGCCAGCCTCTCGCTTATCGTGCTGCTCGCTTCGCTCGGCACCAGCATCGCCAATGTCGGTTTGCCGAGCCTGGCGCACGCCTTCAACGCCTCCTTCCAGGACGTGCAGTGGGTGGTGCTCGCCTATCTTCTCGCCATCACCACATTGATCGTCAGCGCCGGACGGCTCGGCGACATCATTGGCCGACGCCGTTTGCTGCTCACCGGCATAATTCTGTTTACGGCGGCCTCCATCCTGTGCGGCCTCGCGCCGACACTCTGGCTGCTGATCGCCGCCCGCGCCGTGCAAGGCCTCGGCGCGGCGATCATGATGGCGCTCGGCATGGCGCTTGTCGGCGCGACGGTTACCAAGGAGAGAACCGGCAGCGCCATGGGCCTGCTCGGAACGATGTCGGCGGTCGGCACGGCGCTTGGCCCGTCGGCCGGCGGCATCCTGATTTCCGGCCTGGGCTGGCGCGCGATATTCCTTGTGATGGCGCCGCTCGGCGTCCTCGCTCTTCTGCTCGCGGGCCGCTTCCTGCCCGGTGATCGCCAATGCCCCGAGCCCGTTACGGCCCGCTTCGACATCGTCGGCACCGTGCTGCTGGCTCTGGCGCTCACGGCATACGCGCTCGCCATGACGCTTGGGCGTGGTGAATTCGGCATCGTCAATCTGAGCTTGCTCATCGCCGCGGTGCTGTGCGGCGGCATTTTTGCCGTGGCTCAGATGAAAGTCTCATCGCCCCTGATCCGCCTGGCGGCGTTTCGCGACCGGACGCTGAGCGCCAGCATGGTCATGAATCTCCTCGTCGCCACCGTCATGATGGCGACTTTGGTGGTCGGGCCCTTCTATCTTTCACGCGGGCTCACCCTCGACAACGCTTCCATCGGTCTCATCATGTCGGTCGGCCCGGTCATGTCGGCACTGAGCGGCGTTCCGGCCGGCCGCCTCGTCGATCGCCTCGGCACGACCGCCGTGGGACTCATGGGGCTGGTCGAAATGGCGGTCGGGTGCCTGGCCTTGTCGCTGCTGCCCGCCCTGTACGGTGTCATCGGCTATGTCGCCGCTCTCATCATCCTGACGCCCGGCTATCAGCTCTTCCAGGCGGCCAACAACACGGCGGTGATGCAAGATGTGCCGGCCGATCGGCGCGGCGTGGTCTCGGGCCTCCTCAACCTGTCGCGCAATCTCGGCCTCATCACCGGAGCGGCCGCCATGGGAGCCGTATTCGCCTTCGCTTCGGCGGCGGACGACATGGCGACGGCCAGTCCGGAACAGGCCACCTTCGGCTTGCGCGCGGCCTTCATGCTGGCGGCCGCTCTCATCGCCTCCGCCATCGCTGTCGGCGTGGTGGCTTCCCGATCATCCAAAAGCGTCGCGTAACAGCACAAAAAAGAAGGGCCGCGTGAAGCGGCCCTTCCCGTGAGATGCGTTGGTCAGCACCTCGATCCGGATAACGTCAGGAAAGGCAAGGAGCCTCCGCTGCGACCCGCACGAGCGTGACAAACGCAGTGAACTCACTCGACATCGGATCACCTCCTTTCGACAGTTGAAACCGCCCCTAGTGTGGGGGCTTGCGGGAAAAATTTCAAGCGGGCATTTTCGAGCCCTCTTCAGCTGGGAAAGATCATGCAAGCAGCCGACATCATCGTCACCAATGCCAGGATTCTGACTATGGACAAGATCAGCCCGCGCGCCGAGGCGCTGGCGATCACCGGCAACCGCCTCATCGCCGTCGGGAAGAAGGAGGATGTGGCCGGCTATAAAGCCAGGCATACCCGCATCATCGACGCGCAGGGCAAGACGGTGCTGCCCGGCATCATCGAGAGCCACATTCATATCTTTCCGGGCTCGGTCGAGCTCGACAGCCTGATGGTGACGGGGGTCGAAGGCATCGACGCCCTCACTTGCGCGGTGCGCAGCTTTGCCGCCAAACGTCCCGACGACCGGATCATCGTCGCCAATGGCGCGAACTACATGACCATCCGCCCGACCGGCGTCATCACGAGGCATGATCTCGACCAGGTCCTGCCTGATCGCCCCTTCATCCTGTGCTGCTTCGACCATCACACCGTATGGGCCAATACCGCCGCGCTGAAAGCCGCCGATATTCTCCACGGCCGGGACCTGCCGCCCGGCAACGAAATCGTGATGGGTCCGGACGGCCTCGCTCTGGGTGAGCTCAAGGAATTCGCCGCCTATGGTCCGGTCTTCGCCTTGACACCGACGCAGGGACGCGAGTCGCTCGGCCTCACCACCGGCGAGAATCCGGTGCCGCCCGCAAGCGACGCCGACCGGCGCACCGACAAGGCCGCCCTGAAGCGCGGGCTCGCTTACTGCGCTTCGCTCGGCATCACCTCCATCCACAATATGGACGGCAATTTTTATCAGCTCGAATTGCTCGACGCGCTGCGCCAGGACGGCGATCTCATCTGCCGCGTGCAGGTGCCGTGGCATCAGAAGAACGTCTTCGCGCCGGAGCGCATCGACGAGGCGGTCGAGATGCGCGCCCGCTACAATGACGACATGCTCTATTCGGGGCGCGTCAAGGTATTCATGGACGGCGTCATCGAATCCATGACGGCGCTGATGCTCGACGACTATCCGGGCCATCCGGGCGAGCGCGGCTTCGCCCTGTTCAGCGCCGAGGAATTCAACGCGGTGGCGGCGCGCGCCGACAAGCATGGCCTGCAGATCGGCGTGCATGCGATCGGCGATGCGGCGGTCAGGCGCACGCTCGATGGTTACGAGCATGCGCGCAAGGTGAACGGCAAACGCGACTCGCGCCACCGCATCGAGCATATCGAGGTGATCGACCCTGCCGATATTCCGCGCCTCAAGGAACTCGGCGTCGTCGCCTCGCTGCAGCCGATCGTCGGCCTGGGCGTCCCCGGCGTGCCGCTCGAGCCCTGCCGCGAGCGCATCGGCGCCAAGCTGCCTTACTCCTATGCCTGGCAGACCTTGCGTGACGCCGGCGCCCATATGAGCTTCTCGTCCGACTGGCCGGTGTCGCCGCTCAATCCCCTGCAAGGCATGCAGTCGGCGATGACGCAATCGCCGATCGCGCCCAACTGCCCGCCGCAGCGCCAGACTCTCATGGACACGCTCGCCGCCTTCACCTCTGACGGCGCCTATACGGAATTCGCCGAAGCCAAGAAGGGCAGACTCGTGCCCGGGCTCCTCGCCGATGTGGTCGTCTATGACGGCGATCTCGAAGCGACGCCGGCGGAGGAACTGGCGAAGATCAAGCCCGCGGTCACCATCTGCGACGGCAGGGTGACCTTCGAGGCCGCCTGATCGGGCGTCGCCAAGCCGGTACACGGCACCATGGGAACCATCCGGAGGGCCTCACAGTTCTCAATGTGCTCGGCATGCGGAACGGCGCCGGGCGCGAGCGACAACCATGACAACCCGGAACATAACCAGTGCGGATCTTTTCCTCATCATCAAGGATATCGGGAGCGGCGTCACGGTGATCCGCGCAGCCGACAGCGAGGGCATCGCCATCAACGGCTATCTCAATCTCAGCCACATGGCCGATCGCCTCAACGCCTTGATCGAATTGAGAATGCGATCCGAACGTGAGCTGCACGACACTCAGGCGCGGTAACAGGCGGCTGACCGAGGACCTCTTCACTTGCCCGTGATCGGGGTAAGAAGTCACCTTTCGGCCGCGTATGACTTGCATGACCCTCGATCGGAGATGCGCGCATGAAGATCCGGCCTCTTTCAACACACCCCTTCCGCCTGCTGACCTTGCTCGCCGCGCTTCTCGGCGGCAGCGCCGGCCTTGCCTCCGCCGAGGAAGGCATCGCCCTGCCGGCGCCTGCTTTGGACGAGCCCGCCGCGACGGCCAAGACGGAGACGGCCATCCTCGCCGGCGGCTGCTTCTGGGGCGTGCAAGGCGTGTTCCAGCATGTCGAGGGCGTCACCAATGCGGTATCGGGCTATGCCGGCGGTGAGGCGGACACGGCGCAATATGAGAGGGTGACCAGCGGCGCCACCGGCCACGCCGAATCCGTCAGGATCACCTATGATTCCGCCAAGATCAGCTATGGCCGCCTCCTGCAGATCTATTTCTCGGTAGCCCATGACCCGACCCAGCTCAACCGCCAGGGACCGGACCGGGGCACACAATATCGCTCTGTCATCTTTCCGGTGAACGACGACCAGGCGAAGGTCGCCAAGGCCTATATCGATCAACTCGGCCAGGCCAAGCTCTTCGAGGCGGACATCGTGACGAAGATCGAGCCGAACCATGTCTTCTATCCGGCGGAGGCGTATCATCAGGACTATCTGACCCTGAACCCGACGCAGCCCTATATCGTCTATAACGACCTGCCCAAGGTCGATAACCTGAAGCGCCTGTTCCCGGCGCTCTATCGCGACGATCCGGTGCTCGTGTCGGAAGCCGATTAGGATCGTTCGGCTGAAGCGAACGATTCAAGCCATAGAATGCGTTGGAATCTCACCCCCGGCGGTGCGACTGCATCATCCGTCCTTACGGAGTCGCGGTCGTGCCTTTGTCTTCGCCTTCCCTCGCCACCTCTCAGCTTCAGCTGACCGACGCCGTTCCCGGCATTGTTCTCACCGGCATCGTCACCGGAGCCGCCTTTTCGCTGCGCGAAGTGCCGGGTTTCGGCCTGTTCAGCCCGATGATCCTCGCGGTCATCATCGGCATGTTGTTCGCCAATGTCGTCGGTACGCCATCCGCAACGCTCACCGGCATCGGCTTCTGCCAGCGCAGCCTCCTGCGCCTCGGCATCGTCTTTCTCGGATTCCAGGTGACCGCCGGCCAGTTCCTGGCGATCGGCGTCTCCGGGCTCGCCATCGCAGCGCTCGCTCTCGCGGCAACCTTCTTCTTCACCCTGCTTGCCGGCCGCCTCCTCGGCGTTGAGCGCGGCCTCACCCAGCTCATCGCCGCCGGCACCGCTATCTGCGGCGCCTCGGCGATCGCCGCCGTCAATGGCGTGACCAAAGCGCGCGACCAGGATGTCGCCTATGCGGTCGCGATGGTCACCTTGTTCGGCACGCTGGCCATGCTGGCCTTGCCGCCCCTCGCCATCGTGCTCGGCCTCGATGCGCGGGAATTCGGCCTGTGGGCGGGCGCCTCCATCCATGAGGTCGCCCAGGTCGTCGGCGCAAGCTTCCAGGCGGGACCGGCGGCGGGTGAGACCGGCACCATCGCCAAGCTGGCGCGCGTCACGATGCTGGCGCCCATGGTCCTGCTGCTCGGCGTCTTCCTGCGGGGGAAATCCGGCGACGCCGCGGCGCGTCCGCCCGTTCCCTGGTTCATCTTCGGCTTCATCGCCGCCGTCCTCCTCAACAGCCTTGTCGAGCTGCCGCACTGGACGCGCCCCGTCCTCACGCTGACGACCAGCCTGCTTCTGGCGCTCGGCCTCGCCGGCATGGGCCTCAAAACCGAATTCTCGCAGATCCGGGTGCTCGGCGCGCGCCCGCTCCTGCTCGCTCTCACGGCGGCTGTTTTTATAGCCAGCCTCAGCCTGATGCTTGTAAAGATCGTGGGATGAGGACCCACGCATGACACTCGAACAGCTGCGCATCTTCGTCGCGGTGGCGGAGCGCGAGCATGTCACGCGCGCGGCGGGCGATCTCAATCTCACCCAGTCGGCGACCAGCGCCGCGGTCGCGGCGCTCGAGGCGCGGTATCAGACCAAGCTCTTCGACCGGGTCGGCCGGCGTATCAGTCTGACCGATGCCGGCCGCCTGTTTCTCACCGAAGCCAAGGCGGTGCTCGCCCGCGCCACGGCGGCGGAGCTGGTGCTCGCCGATCTCGCCGGATTGAAGGTGGGATCCCTGGGCTTCGCCGCCAGCCAGACGGTCGGCAATTACTGGCTGCCGCGCTTCATCCACGCCTTCCGCTCGGCCCATCCCGGCATCGCGGTGGCGCTCACCATCGGCAATACCGAAACCGTCGCCGCCATGGTGCGCGCCGGCGAAGCCAATCTCGGTTTCGTCGAGGGACCCGTCGAGGAGCAGGCCCTGACGACCACGGTCGTCGCCGAGGACGAGATGGTGCTCGTCGCCCCTTCAAATCATGACTGGGTCAGCGCCCGAAAGCGCGGCAAGCTCGATCTCACCTCCGCCCGCTGGGTCCTGCGCGAACTGGGCTCAGGCACCCGTTCGATCCTCGAACCGCTGCTCAAACGCGAAGGCATCGCGCTGGCGGCGCTCGATGTGAGCCTGGTGATGCCCACGAATGAATCCGTCAGGGCTGCCGTCGAGGCGGGCGCCGGCGTCACCGTCCTGTCGCGGCTCGTCGTCGACAAGGCCATCAAGACCGGCAGCCTCGCCCTCGTCGATCACCCGGTTCCACGCCGCCCTTTCACGATGCTGCGCCACAATGACCGCTACGTCACGGCGAGCGAGAAGGAGTTCGTGAAATTGATCGGCGCGCTTGCGGCCAAATAGAAGTCGCGGACTTTCGGCGAAGTGTTTCCACTTCGCCGGATGCGCGTTAGCTCGTCAGGAAGCGCCGTGACCGACGATGCCCTTCACTTCCAGGAAATCATGGATCGCCCAATCGGCATACTCACGGCCGTTACCGGACTGCTTGTAGCCGCCGAAAGGCGCATAGGTATCCCAGTCGGGATAATTGAGGTTGACCTGCCCGGCGCGCAGTTGCCGGGCAACGCGGCGCGCATTGTCGATGTTCTTCGATTGCACATAGGCGGCGAGACCATAGGGCGTGTCATTGGCGATCTCGATCGCCTGCTCCTCGGTATCGTAGGAGAGGATCGACAATACCGGCCCGAAGATCTCCTCGCGCGCGATCGTCATCTCCGGCGTCACATTGCCGAACACCGTCGGTTTGACATAGTAGCCGCGATTATAGCCATGCGGCCGGCCGAGACCGCCAGTCACCAGCGTGGCGCCTTCGGCGATGCCGGCCGAGATCAGCCGCTGGATCTTCTCATACTGGATTTCGCTGACCACTGGCCCAAGCACGGTTTCAGCCGCCTTGGGATCACCGACCTTGTGATCCTCGGCGGCCTTCTTGGCGATGGCCAAAGCGTGGTCGTGATGCTCGCGCGGCACCAGCATGCGTGTCGGCGCATCGCAGGATTGGCCGCTATTGCCGAAGCAGCCTTGCACGCCCTTGATCACCGCGGTCTCGAAGTCGGCATCGCGCAGGATGATATTCGGCGATTTGCCGCCCAGTTCCTGCGCCACCCGTTTGACCGTCTCGGCCGCGGTCTTCGCCACGATGATGCCGGCGCGCGTCGATCCGGTGAAGGACACCATGTCGACATCGGGATGGCCGGCCATGACCTGCCCGACGCCCGGCCCATCACCATTCACCAGGTTGAAGACACCTTTGGGCGTGCCCGCGTCATGCATGATCTCGGCGAAGAGGAGCCCGCTGACGGGGGCGATCTCGCTCGGCTTCAGCACCATCGTGCAGCCGGCCGCGATCGCCGGCGCCACCTTGCAGACGATCTGGTTCAACGGCCAGTTCCATGGCGTGATCAAAGCGACGACGCCGATCGCTTCCTTGACGACACGCGTCGTGCCGCGCTGATGCTCGAATTCGTAGTCCTTCAGCGCGGCAATGGTCGATTCGAGGTGAACCCGCCCGGCCCAGGTCTGCGCCTCGCGGGCAAAGCTCATGGGCGCGCCCATCTCATCGGAAACGGCACGCGCGATATCCTCCGACCGCTCGTTGTAGAGCTCCAAAATCCGGGTCAGAAGTGCCAGGCGTTCGGCCTTGCTCGTCTGCGAGAACGCAAGAAACGCCGCCTTGGCCGCGGCGACCGCGCGATCGACATCCGCCGCCGCACCTGCCGAGATCGTGATGAAGGTCTTTTCCGTCGCCGGATCGATAACGTCCATCGTCTTAGGGGAGACCGGGTCAACCCAGGCGCCATCAATGTAGAATTTCAATGCGTTGGACAAGATTTTCTTCTTTCTTTGATTACGGGCACCATTGCCCGGGACTCAGCTCAGAATTAGACGGCTGATCGTCAGCTGCTTGGACAAGTCGCATCCTTTCGACCCCCGTCAACGCGAGGTCACGGTGACAGAGCGTGATAGTTATACGGGTATAACGCGTGATATAACCAGATGACATCAAAATTGGCAAGTCACCCGGCCGGGCGTCCTGTCCGTGAGGTCGGTGCTCAGGTGCCGTCTGTGAGCGGAGCGCTGGCGGCGCTATAGATCGCGGCGAGATGTTCGATGCCCTCCTGATCCTCGATGTCGAACCGCCCGGGCAACGGGCTGTCGAGGTCGAGGACGCCATAGACCTCTCCACCCCGCGTCAAGGGGACGACGAGCTCGGAGCGCGAGGCACTGTCGCAGGCTATGTGGCCAGGGAATTCATGCACATCTTCGACGCGCTGGGTGCTGCGCCGCGCCACTGCCGCTCCGCACACGCCGCGGCCGACGGCAATGCGCACACAGGCCGGCTTGCCCTGGAACGGGCCGAGCACCAGCTCCTCCGGAGTCCGCAGGAAATAGAATCCTGCCCAGTTGAGATCGGGCAGCTGCTCGAAGATCAGCGCCGACATATTGGCGGCATTGGCGATCGGGTCAGGCTCGCCGGACAGGAGGCCTTCGAGCTGGTCGGCCAGCTCGCGATAGAAACTCTTTTTGTCGGAGGTCCGAATGGCTGCCGCGGCGAACATCTGATCATCCCTCCCGATCGCAATAGTCAATACAATATAACGACTGCCCCAGCATACGCCTTCAGATATATGGCGTCAGCCCATAGAGAAACGCAAAGCCGATGCGCGCTCAGCTTCCTTGACACAAAGCGGGGGCTTGGTAGTGAGCCTGCCCTCGCTCTCATCAGTGCCTGGATATGGATCGCCCCGCCAAGTTCCCCTGGTTCTCGCCCATTCTTCCCGGCGCCACGCTGCGCGACCGGCTGCTCGCCTGTCTGGGTTCACTCGTCGGCATCGGCCTGACCGGCTTCGTCTGCGCCCTGAGCTTCGGGCCCGATCCCTTTCTGCCGCTCATCGTGGCGCCGATCGGCGCCTCCGCTGTGCTGCTCTTCGCCGTGCCGACGAGCCCGCTGGCGCAGCCCTGGCCGATCATCGGCGGCAATACGATCTCGGCCCTGGTCGGTGTGACAGTGGCGCATTTCGTGCCCTATCCGCTGCTGGCCACGGGTGCGGCGGTGGCGCTCGCCATCATTGTCATGTCGTTCACGCGTTGCCTCCACCCGCCGGGCGGCGCGGCGGCGCTGACCGCCGTCATCGGCGGATCGGCCGTCACCAATGCCGGCTTTCTCTTTCCCTTCATGCCGATCGCGCTCAACTCGGCGCTGCTGGTGCTGCTCGGCATCGTCTTCCACCGCCTCACCCGGCGGAGCTATCCGCATGTCGCGGCCCCGGCCGCGGTCAACGAACATAAGACCAAGGATCAGCCGGCGCCGCTGCGTGTCGGCCTGCAGAGCGCCGACATCGACGCCGCGCTCGCCAAGATGGGCGAAAGCTACGATATCGACCGGGGCGATCTCGACCGCCTGCTGCGCGAGGTCGAGGGCCAGATCCTGTCACGCATGCACAGCATGATCGAAGCGCGCGAGATCATGTCGCGCGATCTGGTCACGGTCGATCACAACGCCCAGAGCGCCGAGGCCCGCCGCCTGCTGCTCGATCACGACATAAGGATGCTTCCGGTTCTGGATAGCGACGGCAGGCTCGCCGGGACCATCGGCCTGCGCGAGCTCGCGACCGGCACGGAGCGCATCACGGAAAGCATCTCGCCCGCCGTCACCGCGCGCCCCGATGCGCCGATCACCGATCTCATCCCGCTATTGAGCAATGGCCGCACCCATGCGGTGATCATCACCGAAGGTGAGGGCCGGATCGCCGGCATCGTCACCCAGACCGACCTGCTCGTCGCCGTCTCGCGCGCCTTGCTCGCCAAGGACATCGGCGACACCGAAAGATGGAAGCCGCTGACCAGCGCATGGCCGGCCGCGGCCAGCGCTTGATCCGGACGCCTCCTCTCTGATGTCAGCAGGCTGGGCAGGCGGGCTTGCAGGGACTCAAGGGGGGCCCTATCTCCCTTGTCCATGGCCAAGTCCCTCTCGCAATTCGTCTGCCAGTCCTGTGGCGCCGTTTCGTCCAAATGGGCGGGGCGCTGCGACAATTGCGGCGAATGGAACACGATCGTCGAGGAATCGGCGCCGACGCCCCTGTCGGGCGCCAAGGGCGCCAGCCTGCCCAAGGGCCGTCCGTCCCGCCTCGTCGGGCTGAAGGGCGAAAGTGCCGCCCCGGCGCGCATCGAAACTGGCATCGCCGAGCTCGACCGGGTGGCCGGCGGCGGCTTCGTGCCGGGCTCGGGCGTGCTCATCGGCGGCGATCCCGGCATCGGCAAGTCGACGCTGCTGCTTCAGGCCATGGCGGCGCTCGCCAACCGCGGCCGGCGAGTCATCTATGTCTCGGGTGAAGAGGCTATCGCGCAAGTCCGGCTCAGGGCCGAGCGGCTCGGCATCGCCGACACCTCGGTGCTGCTCGCCGCCGAGACCAATGCCGCCGATATCGTGGCGACGCTGTCCGAGGACGAGCCGCCGGCCATCGCCGTCATCGACTCGATCCAGACCGTCTGGTCACCCAATATCGACGCCGCCCCCGGCACTGTCTCGCAGCTGAAAGCGGGCTCGGAAGCCCTCATCCGCTTCGCCAAGCAGAAGGGCACCACGATCCTGCTGGTCGGCCATGTCACCAAGGACGGCCAGATCGCCGGCCCCAAGGTCATCGAGCATATGGTCGACACGGTGCTCTATTTCGAAGGCGACCGCGGCCACCAATATCGCATCCTCAGGGCGGTGAAGAACCGCTTCGGGCCAACGGACGAGATCGGCGTGTTCGAGATGTCGGATGGTGGCCTCAAGGAGGTGGCCAATCCGTCGCGCCTGTTCATGGGCTCGGGCGAGCATCCGACGCCGGGCTCGGCCGTCTTTGCCGGAGTGGAAGGCACCCGCCCCCTCCTCATCGAGGTCCAGGCGCTCGTCTCCCCCTCTCCCTTCGGCAACCCCAGACGCACCGTCGTCGGCTGGGACGCCAACCGGCTCGCCATGGTGCTGGCGGTGCTGGAAGCCCGCGCCGGCGTCACGATCGGCAATCACGACGTCTATCTCAATGTGGCGGGTGGCCTGAAAGTGAAGGAGACCGCCGCCGACCTCGCCGTCGCCGCCGCTCTCCTTTCGTCGCTCACCGGCACGATCGTGCCGCATGGAACGACGATTTTTGGCGAAATCGCGCTCTCCGGCGCCATCCGTCCGGTGAGCCTCGCGGAAGCACGTGTCAAAGAGGCACAGAAGCTTGGCCTGAAGGAAGCCGTGACCGCTGCCCGGCCGGAGCTTTCAAGCCCAAAAGGCTTTAGAATCAAACCCTTGGAGACGATCGCCGATCTTGTCGCCTGGGCCGCGGCCCAGCCCAAGGGGCTCGCCCGAATCGCCTAGCCCATGCCACAAAAGCTGCCTATAAGATCGCGATCAACATCCATCGGACGGACTGGCTAATGCCGTTTCAACTGCTCGATCTCATTCTTGCCGGTATCATGATCATTTCGGGCCTGCTCGCCTTGATGCGTGGCTTCACCCGCGAGGTGCTTTCGCTCATCGCCTGGGGCGCGGCAGCGGTTGGCGCCTATTTCGCCATTCATTCGGCGGAGCTGGTCGGCTTCGCCAGCCAGTATCTGCAGCCCGACATCGTCGCCAAGATCGCCGTCGGCGGCGGCATCTTCCTCGTGGTGCTGATCATCGTGTCGCTGATCAGCGTCAAGCTCTCCGATGTCGTGGTCGATTCCGCCGCCGGCGCCTTCGACCGCACGCTCGGCTTCTTCTACGGCCTGGCGCGCGGCCTCGTGCTGGTGGTCATCGCCTATCTCTTCTATGGCTGGCTCATTCCCATCGAGCGCCAGGAAGACTGGGTGAAGAATGCCCGCACGCTGCCGATCATCCAGTCGGTTGGCGAAGTCATCCTCTCGCTGGTACCGCCCGACATCGCCGAGACGCTCACCAATTCCTCCATCCTCAGCAATCAGAACGCGCCCTCCACCACCCAGCAGCCGCCGGCGGCGCCGAGCGGCAGCGGCGAGACCACCGCGCCGACGGATGAGGAAGGCTACAAGAAGAATGAATCGCAGGGTCTCGACCAGTTGATCCAGGGAACGCAGGGCGGCCAGCAGCAGCAGAACTCGCCGCCTCCCGACAATCAGGAGCAGCCGGATTTCGGCGGCCAGAGCAACCCCAATTGAGGACAGAAGCGATGGCGTCGCCCAATTCCGAATTCAATTTCGATCTCGATGGCGACACGCTGCGTGAGGAATGCGGCGTGTTCGGCATTTTCGGCCATGACGACGCGGCAGCCCTTACCGCGCTGGGGCTCCACGCCCTGCAGCATCGCGGCCAGGAAGCCGCCGGCATCGTCGCCTTCAATGGCGAGCGTTTCAATTCGGAGCGCCGGCTCGGCCTCGTCGGCGACCATTTCTCGAACGAAAACACCATCAAGCGGCTGCAAGGCCGCGTGGCGCTGGGCCATGTGCGTTATTCGACCACCGGCGAAACCATCCTGCGCAATGTGCAGCCGCTCTTCGCCGAGCTCGCCACCGGCGGGCTCGCCGTGGCGCATAACGGCAATCTCACCAACGGCCTGACGCTCCGGCGTGAGCTCGTGGCGCAGGGCGCCATCTGCCAGTCGACCTCCGACACCGAAGTGATCCTGCATCTGGTGGCGCGTTCGCAAAAGCCACGCCTCGTCGAGCGCTACATCGATGCGCTCCGGGCGCTGGAAGGCGCCTATTCGCTGGTCGCCATGACCAACAAGAAACTCATCGGCGCCCGCGATCCGCTCGGCATCCGCCCCTTGATCCTCGGCGAGCTGAATGGCGCTTACATCCTCTGTTCCGAGACCTGCGCCCTCGACATCATCGGCGCCCGCTTCGTGCGCGAGGTCGAGAATGGCGAAGTGATCGTCATCTCCGAAGAGGGCGTCGAGTCGTTGCGTCCCTTCCCGCGCATGCAGGCGCGGCCTTGCGTCTTCGAATATGTCTATTTCTCGCGCCCCGACAGCATTCTCGGCGGCCGCTCGGTCTATGAGGTGCGCAAGCAGTTCGGCCGCCAACTCGCCCAGGAAGCGCCCGCCGATGTCGATGTCATCATCCCGGTGCCGGATTCGGGCGTGCCCGCCGCACTCGGCTATTCGCAGGCCGCCGGCGTTCCCTTCGAGCTCGGCATCATCCGCAATCACTATGTGGGCCGCACCTTCATCGAGCCGACCCAGACCATTCGGGCGCTGGGCGTCAAGCTCAAGCACAATGCCAATCGCGCCGTGATCAGCGGCAAGCGGGTGCTGCTCGTCGATGACTCGATCGTGCGCGGCACTACCTCGGTGAAGATCGTGCGCATGATGTACGAGGCGGGTGCCCGCGAAGTGCATATGCGCATCGCCTGCCCGCCGATCCGTCATCCCGATTTCTACGGCATCGACACGCCGGAGCAGAAGGCGCTGCTGGCCGCCACGCATACGCTCGAAGAGATGCGCGACTATATCGGCGTCACGTCGCTCGCCTTCCTGTCGGTCGACGGACTTTATCGCGCGGTCGGTTATGACGGGCGCGACGAGATCCGGCCGCAATTCACCGACCATTGCTTCACCGGCGATTATCCCACCCACCTCACCGACATCATCGGTGAATCGGCCAAGCAGCAGCTGTCGCTCCTCGCCGAAGCCGGCTGAGAGACATAGAGACCAAATAAATGAGCAAAGAACTCGAGAACCGCATCGCGGTCGTCACCGGTGCGTCGCGCGGCATTGGCAAGGCCACGGCGCTTGCCCTCGCCAAACGCGGCGCCCATGTCATCGCGGTCGCGCGCACCCAAGGCGGGCTCGAGGAGCTCGACGACGAGATCAAGGCGCTGGGCGGCAGCGCCACGCTGGTGCCGGCCGACGTCAAGGATTATCCCGCCCTCGACCGGCTGGGCGCAGCCATCCATGAACGCTGGGGCCGGCTCGACATCCTGGTCGGCAATGCCGGCGTGCTCGGCAAATTGTCGCCGCTCGGCCATATCGAACCCAAGACCTGGGACGAGGTCATGGCCGTCAATGTCACCGCCAACTGGCGCCTCATCCGCTCGCTCGATCCCTTGCTCAAGCGTTCCGAGGACGGGCGCGCCATTTTCGTGACCTCGGGTGCGGCGCATAAGGCCTTCGCCTATTGGGGCACCTACTCGATCTCCAAGGCGGCGCTCGAAACCCTGGTCAGGACCTATGCGGCCGAAATTTCCACCACCAAGGTGACGGCCAACATGTTCAGCCCCGGCCCGACCCGCACCCGCATGCGGGCACTGGCCATGCCGGGCGAAGATCCCGAGACCTTGCCATCGGCCGACGACGTTGCAGCCCAGCTCGTCGAGATGTGCCTCCCCACCTTCAAGGACAATGGCGCCACCTACAAATACGCGCCGACCGGACTGTTCAAGTTCCAGGGGTAACGCTCCCTCCACCGCCGAAGACGGCTGTCTTATCCACACATCTCTACTCCTTCCTTGCGCGAAGCGCGGGGCTGTCCGGGGAAATTCGTCGAACCGCGCAAGCCTCACCTGCATTCCCCTTCTCCCGCCTGCGGGAGAAGGTGGCCGAAGGCCGGATGAGGGTGTTCTCTCAGCCTCTGTAGAACCGCAAACGTGGGCGGTGTTGAAGCTTCGTCTCGTTGTTTTCTTGAAGAGATGTCATCAACTGAACCAGCACCCTCATCCGCCCTGTCGGGCACCTTCTCCCGCAGGCGGGAGAAGGGGGAAGTCGAGGGGGAATTCTGAGTCTCATTTTAGAAGACGCGTCTCCAATCCTGTTTTCCGTGCGATTTCTCAGACATCGCGCAACTTTCCCCGGACAGCCCTACGCTTCGCGGAGGAAGGAGAAGTGAATCTGATAGCCCCCTTTCGCGCGGCGGAGGGAGATGAGCTGAGCGAAAATACTCTGACCGGTTTCCCTCAGGATGCCATGAAGCGGGCTTGTGCGATTAACGCATCGCCGCGCCATCACCATTCCTCGTCTCCCTGATCAAGCCCTACTTTCTACCAGTGTTGACGCTTCACGATTTCTCGCCTAGCCTTTTGTCATACAAATAAGAAAAGGCGGTTCAACCACTTGCCGCTCGCGGATGCTGCAGCGGCATCATCAAAGGGAGAAATAGATGAAACGTCTGTTCATGGTCGGCGCGGCTTTGGCCGTGGCGATGTCCGTCACGATGAGTGCCCATGCCCAAGACAAGAAGACGCTCGCTTTCGTTGTCAACGGCGCCTCCGATTTCTGGAAGATCGCCGAAGCGGGCGTCAAGAAGGCCCAAGAAGAACTTCCCAACTACACGCTCGAGCTCAAATATCCCGAGCAATCCTCCGCCGCCATCCAGCAGCGCCTGATGGACGACCTCGTTGCCGCGGGCGTCGCCGCCATCATGGTCAGCGCCGTCGATCCCAAGACCTCGACGGAAGCCCTCGACCGCGTCGGCAGCCAGGTGCCGCTCTTCACCACCGACAGCGACGCGCCGCAATCCAAGCGCATCGCCTATATCGGCAGCTCGAATGTCGAGCTCGGCAAGGATGCCGGCAAGCTCATGCTGAAGGCCCTGCCCGATGGCGGCAAGTGCATCGGCTTCGTCGGGCTGCCCGGCGCCGACAATGCCCGCGAACGTATCGAAGGCGTGCAGGCGACCATCAAAGGCTCCAAGGTCGAGATGGTCGACGTGCGCGGCGACGACATCGACTTCGCCCGCGCCAAACGTAATGTCGCCGACGCGCTGGCCGCGTCGCCGGACGTCGCCTGCATGGTCGGCTTCTATTCGTACAATACACCGCTCATCTACGAGACGCTGAAAGAGTCCGGCAAGCTCGGCCAGATCAAGATCATCGGCTTCGACGAGGATCCGGTGACGCTGGGCGGGGTGCGCGAGGGCGCCATCGAAGGCACCGTCGTCCAGAACCCTTATGAATGGGGCTATCAGGGCATGAAGCTGATGGCCAAGTTTCTGGAAGGCGACAAATCCGGCGTGCCCGCCGATGGGCTGATCATCGTTCCGGGCCAGGTCATCGACAAGGCGAATGTCGATGCCTACGAGGCGGAACTCAAGGCTCGGCTCGGAAAGTAGGCGCGTGATCAGGAAAAGTGGCCACCGGTTTTCCGTAAGATCACGCGCCACTTTTAAGTTTTCGATCACGTTTATCACTTCAGGTCGAATCGACCTGAAGTGATCGTGATCTACCCACTCCCCGACCCGGCCGGCACCGCTTGTGCCGGCCGGCAATCCGGGTCAAGCTTCGGGGCAAGATGGCCGATCCGTTTCTCGAACTCATCGACATCAGCAAATCCTATCCGGGTGTCATCGCCCTGAAGGGCGTGACGCTCAGCGTGGCGCCGGGCGAGGTCATCGGGCTCGTCGGCGAAAATGGCGCCGGAAAATCGACCCTGATGCGGATATTGGGCGGCGTGGCGGCGCCCGATCACGGGGGCTTGCGCATCGACGGCAACGAGCGGGCCGCAATGACCATCGATGCCGCCGGCAAGGCCGGCATCGCCTTCGTGCATCAGGAACTCAACCTGTTCGACAATCTCGATGTCGCCGCCAATGTCTTTATCGGGCGCGAGCCGCGCAAAGCGCCACCTTTGCGCCTTCTCGACACTGAGGCGATGCGCCAGCGCACCGCCCCTCTGCTCAAGAAACTCGGCGCCGACTTCACCCCGGCGAGCCCGGTGGCCGACCTGTCCCTGGCGCAGCGCCAGCTGGTCGAGATCGCCAAGGCGCTCTCCTTCGACGCGCGCCTCGTCATTCTGGACGAGCCGACCTCGAGCCTCACCGTCACCGAAACCAACCGGCTCCTCAAAATCATCGCCGACCTGAAGGCCGCCGGCGTCAGCGTGATATTCATCTCGCATCGGCTCCAGGAAGTGGAACGCTGCGCCGACCGGGTCATCGTATTGCGTGACGGCCGCAAGGTGGGCGAGCTTACAGGCGCCGAGATCGAGCACGAGGCGATGATCCGGCTGATGATCGGGCGCGATCTCAAATCCCTCTATATCCCGCCCAAGGCGCCGCCCGGCGCCGAAGCCCTGGCGCTCACGCAGCTGCGCACATCCGCTTTTCCCGACAAAACCGTCGATCTTACCGTCAGAGAGGGCGAGATACTGGGCCTTGCCGGCCTCGTCGGATCCGGCCGCACGGAGGTGGCGCGGGTCGTCTTCGGCATCGACAAGCAGACCGGCGGCGAAATCCGCCTGAAAGGTGAGCCGGTCCGCATCGCAGAGCCGCGCGAGGCGATCGCCAGAGGCATCTTCCTGGTGCCGGAGGACCGCAAGCAGTTCGGTCTCCTGCTCGATGTCTCGATCAGCCAGAATATCTCGCTGCCCGATCTCGCGAGCTACGCCAACGCCTGGCTCATCAAGCCGGCCCAGGAGGACGCCAATGCCGAACGCCAGAAGCGCCGCCTCAATATCAAGACACCGAATGTCGGCGTCGTCGCCGGCGCCCTTTCGGGCGGCAACCAGCAGAAGGTCGTGCTGGCCAAATGGCTGTCGATGAAGCCGCGGATCATCATCTTCGATGAGCCGACGCGCGGCGTCGATGTCGGCGCCAAGCAGGAGATCTATGAGCTGATGCGGGCTCTGAGCGACTCGGGCGTCGCCATCCTGATGATCTCCAGCGACATGGAAGAAGTCATCGGCGTCAGCGACAGGATAGCGGTGATGCATGAGGGGCGCATCAGCGGCCTCCTCGAGCGCAGCCGCTTCAGTGAAGACAATGTGCTGAGATTAGCGGTCGGAAGGCCTCTCTATTAGGGTTCGCCATGCTCAAGAAAGATCTGGGCCTCCTCATCCTCATCCTGGTCGTCTCGGCCACGGTCGCCTTCATCAATCCGCGCTTCCTCCTGCCGATCAACCTGTCCAACACGATGAATCTCATCGGCCTCTATGGCATCTTCTCGATCGGCGTCGGCCTCGTCATCATCACCGGCGGTATCGAGCTCTCGGTCGGGTCGATGTTCGCGCTGCTCGGCGTGATTTTCGTCGACCTGCTCTCGACCTATGAGGTCAACTGGGCGCTGGCCTCGCTTATCATCGTCATCACCGGGCTGATCCTCGGCGCGCTCCACGGCTTCCTCGTCACCCGCATGGGGCTGCAGCCCTTCATCGTCACTTTATGTGGCCTATTGATCTATCGCGGCGTCGCGCGCTTCTACACCGAGGACGCCACCGCCGGCTTTCCTTTCGGCGTCACCTATCCGGCGCTGCAATGGCTCACCACCGGGCGGACCTTGGGTATTCCGCACAGCTTCATCGCCTTCATCATCATCGCCATCGTAATGGGCATCGTGCTGCACCGATCGGTCTTCGGGCGTTATCTCTTCGCCGTCGGCAAGAATGAGGAAGCGGCACGGTATTCCGGCATCAGGACCAAACGCGTCATCTCGTCCGCCTATATCATCTGCGGCGGCCTCGCCGGGCTCGCGGCATTGTTCCTGACGCTTTATACCCGCTCCATCTCGCCCGCCACCCACGGCAATTTCTATGAGCTTTATGCCATCGCCGCGGCAGTACTGGGCGGCTGCAGCCTCAGAGGCGGCGAAGGTTCGATGCTCGGCATCGTGCTCGGCACCATCCTGCTCCAGGTGCTGCAGAATCTGGTGAACCTGCTCGGCATACCGAGCTCGCTCAATTTCGCCGTCATCGGCGCCGTCATCCTGTTCGGCGTGCTGGCCGACCAGCAGATCACCCGTCATGGCGGCCTCACCCAGTTCTTCCGCCGAAGACCTGTGCCGCAAGCCATACCGGAGAAGCAAGGCTGAGGCCTTGCAGATCTGTGCCAAAGCGTGAGATCGGGAAATTGTCGGCTAGATCACGATCACTTTAGGTCGGATCGACCTAAAGTGATAAACGTGATCGGAATCTTACATTAGGCGCGTGATCGGACGGAAAACCGGAATCCACTTTTCCTGATCACGCGCTTGAGAGCCACCGCTGTTTTCAGCGTGTTGCGGAAATTCCCTGCAGATCCCTGCAGATCCGCTGTTAATCCGCTGCAAATTCCGCTGCTTTTAACAGCGGAAGAACAGCGGATCTCTAAATCGCGAAGCCGAGACTGCGCAGATCGCGCGCCAGAGTCTCGGGCGATGTGAAATGCAAGGCATGCATGCCGGCGGCGCGGGCGCCTTCGACATTGCGCGCGCTGTCGTCGATGAACACCGCCGTTTCCGGCCTCACCTTGTAGCGGTCGCAGAAGAGATCGAAGATCTCCCGGTCGGGCTTGAGCATACGTTCATCGCCCGATACCACGATGCCGGCGAAGGTCTTCAGGAACGGAAAACGCTCGAGCGCCTCGCGGAACTTGTCCTGGTTCCAGTTGGTGATGGCATAGAGCGGCACGTTGTTGCGCTTGAGCGTATCGAGGATCGCGACGGTGCCTTTGATCGGGCCTGAGATCGTCTCATGCCAGCGCTCGTCATAAGCGCGGATCGCCGGGTGCCATTTCTCGGGATGCTGCGTGACGAGCAGATCGACCGCGTCCTTGAAACTGCGGCCCTTGTCCTGCTCGACATTCCAGGCGGTCGTGCAGATATTCGCCAGGAACCACTCCATCTCCGCCTCGCGGTCCTCGAAGATCTGGCGGTAGAGATAACGCGGGTCCCAGGAGACGAGCACATTGCCGATATCGAAGACGACGGTGGTCGGATGGGCGGTCATTTTTTGTCCTTGTCGAAGGGATTGCGGCCGCCGCGCCGGTTGAAACGCAAAGGAGTGCCCCACAGCTCGAAATCCTCGCGCAAGCCATTCATCAGATAACGCACATAGGACTCGGGCAGATGGTCGAGCTGGTTGCCGAAGAGCGAGATGGTCGGCGGGCGCGCGCGCACCTGCGTCGCGTATCTGATCTTGATGCGCCGTCCCGAAGGCGCCGGCGGGGGGTTGCGCTCCAGCATCTTCTCGAGCCAGCGATTGAGCTGGCCGGTCGAGATGCGGGTATTCCACTTCTCCACCGCGGCGAAGACCGCTTCCATCAGCTTGTCGAGGCCCTTCTCCTGCTGCGCCGAGAGAGGAACGATAGTGACGCCGCGGATCTCCGGCAGGATGTCGGCGATGTCGTCCTTCACATCCTTGAGGCGCTTCTGCTTGTCTTCGACCAGGTCCCATTTCGACAGAGCGAGCACGACGGCCCTGCCCTCCTGGGCGGCGAGATCGGCGAGGGTGAGATCCTGCCGCTCGATCTCCATCGAGGCGTCGATCAGCACGATGACGGCATCGGCGAAGCGGATGGCACGCAAGCCGTCGGCCACCGCGAGCTTCTCGATCTTGCCGGTGACGCGCGATTTGCGCCTTATGCCGGCGGTGTCCCACAAGGTGACGGGCTTGTCGCGCCACGACCAGTCGATGGCGATGGCGTCGCGCGTGATGCCGGCCTCGGGGCCTGTCAGCACGCGATCGGCGCCCAGCAAGGTATTGACCAGCGTGGACTTGCCGGCATTGGGCTGGCCGATGATGGCGAGCTTGAGCGGCTTGCCTTCGGCATCCTCCTCCTCTTCCTCGTCCTCCACCTCGCGCTTCACAAAGGGTTCAAGCGCATCATAGAGCTCGTTCATGCCCTCGCCATGTTCGGCGGAAATGGCGATCGGATCGCCAAGTCCCAGCGAGAAGGCATCGAGCGCGCCGAACTCCCCGGCCCGGCCCTCGGCCTTGTTGGCGAGAACGATGACCGGCTTGCCGTGGCGCCTGAGCTTGGCGGCGAATTCGCGGTCGACCGGCGTCACGCCCGTTTTGGCATCGACGACGAAGAGGCAGACATCGGCATCGGTGATCGCCGTTTCCGACTGGGCGCTCATGCGGTCTTCGAGGCTGCCGCGCGGGGCGGCGTCGAGGCCGGCCGTGTCGAACAGGCGGAAACTCAGATCGGCCAGATGGGCCTCGCCCTCGCGGCGGTCACGCGTGACGCCGGGCTGGTCGTCGACCAGCGCCAGCTTGCGGCCGACCAGACGATTGAACAGCGTCGATTTGCCGACATTCGGTCGGCCCAGGATCGCGACTTTGGCTTGCATCTGATCGTCCTAGAGCAAATCCCGCCAAAGTTGAAGACTTTGGCGATCAGGATTTGCTTCAACAAAATTGATTGGCGCGAATCCTCATCGGCGAAGTGATTCCACTTCGCCGGGATGCGCGCTAGCGCAATGCGATCAGCTGGGCATCATCAGAAAGCAGATAGACCGTGCCGTTAGCGATGACGGGGGCAATATAGAAGGAATCACCCACTTTCGTGGTGTTGAGGACCTCGCCGGTCTGCGCCGAGATACTAGCGAGCTGGCCGTCGGAGCTGACCACCAGCAGACGGCCGCCGCCCAGAACGGGGCCGGCCCAGATCTTGCCCGGCAGTTCCTTGCTCCAGCGCACGGCGCCGGTGCGGCGCGACAAGGCCATCAAGGTCTTGCCGTTGATGATGACGAAGACATGGTCGCCCGCCACCCAAGGGGTTTGCGAGCCCGATATGTCGCGGGTCCATTGCCGGTCGCCGCTCTGTAGCGAGAAGGCCGCCATGCGGCCGGCGTTGGAGATGGCAAAGACCTGGCCGCCTTCGATGACCGGGCGGCCGGCGACGCTGCCGATATTGGTGGCGGTGGCGGCCGGATCGTTCGAGGTCAGCGCGTCGCTCCAGGCTTCGAGCCCGTCGCTCGAATTGAAGGCGATGATCTCGCCGGCGGTGGTCGGAATGACGACGAAACCCTGCGAGACGGCCGGGCTCGGGCTCGAGGCGATGGTCGCCCGTCCGCCGGTGCCCTGGTACTTCCACACCTCACCGCCATCGCTGGCGCGGAGCGCGAAGACCTCATTGCTGGAGCCGGTGAAATAGATCGTGCCATTGGCGACGGTAGGCGCGGCGCGTACCGGGGCGCCGAGCTTCTTGCGCCACAGAATGGCGCCGGTCGAGGCGTCGAGCGCCAGGGCCTCCCCGAAAACCGAGGTGGCATAGACGCGCTGGCCGTCGGAAGCGAGGCCGCCGCCGAAAGCGCGGGTGCTCTTGCCTTCCGGAATGAGCGAGACGCGCCAGGCCTGGCCGCCGCCCGAGGTTCGGATCGCCGTCACGTTGCTGCGCGAATCGAGCACATAGGCGGTGCCGCCGACGATGATCGGGCTCGCCACGATGCGGCCATCGCCCGAGGTGCCTTCACCGGCGCTCGCCGCCCAGGCGCGCGACAGCGTGGCGCCGGCCGAGAGATTGCCGAAGGAATTAGTGGCCTGGCCACCGGGCTGCGCCCAGCTGGAATTGGTCTCGGCGGTCGGGATGACGATCGGCTCGCTCGACGTCTCGTTCTGCGGGGCGGAGGACTCGCTCGGCGACAGCACGCTTTCGCGCTTGCCGGGCAGCACCACGTCCTTCTCGCCGGTGACGCCTTCGAGCAGCTTCGAGGCCGAGCCGCAGCCGGTGAGGAAAAGTGATGTCGCCAGGATCGGCCAAAGCCTCGAAAATCGCATGTTCAGACCTTACTTTTTGGCGGTCAGAAGCGGGGTCACCACTTCGAGCAGCATCTGGGCGCGCTGGCGCAGCTCGAGCGACACAGTCTGATCGGCAATGATGGCATTGAGATAGCGATCGGCCATGGTGTAGTCGCCGGTGCGATAGGCGGCGAGCGCGAAGATCTCGCGCGCCATGCCGCGCCATGGGCTCGTATCGTTGTCGAAGGCGCCGAGCCGGCTGATGAGCTCGGCGGGCGCCAGCTTGTCGGTCAGGGCATAACCGGCCCGCAGGCGCGCCAGATCGCGCAGAGATTGGGCGTTGGCCTGGTCATTGGCGACCTTGTCGTAGATCGCCACCGCCTCATCGGTCTTGCCGCTGCCGGCGAGCGCGGCGGCGCGGCGCAATTCGGCCAATTTGGCATAGCCCGAATGGTCGATGGCGGCGAAAGCCGCCTCCGCATCGGCGGTTTTGCCCTCTTCGAGCTTCTTCACCCCGTCGGAAAAGACCCTGGCGGCGCCTTCCGATTGGGTCAGCTGCCAGTACTGCCAGCCTTTGAATCCGCCGACGCCCAGGATGATGGCCAGAGCCAAGGCCGTGAAATAACTACCATATTGGGTCCAGAGCTTCTTGGCCTGGTCTTGGCGGACTTCTTCGTCCACTTCTCTGAATAGCGATTCATCGCTCACTTGACTGAGGCTCCCGAGCTGCCGTCATTAACACTTTGATGAAGCTGCTAATTTAGCCAAACGGCCAAATCAAGGCAAATTACGCGCCGACCTCGAAGGAGGTCAGCAACCCGGCGTCGGCCCGCTCCGCCACCGTGCTCTGAATACCCCACCGGCCGGGATTGTCGGCCACGAAGCCCAGCTTCACCTGAGCCCCGGCCGGCACGACCACCGTGTCGCGGAACGGGGTGGGCAGATCCTCGATGACCCGCCAGACATGGCCATGGATATGGAGCGGCTGATCGAATTTGGTGCGGTTGTTCACGTCCAGGACCACCGTCTCACCCAGGGTAAAGCTTTCCCAGGGCTCGGCGCTGAGGCCGGCGGTGCCGTTGATGGCCCAGGCCATGCCCTTCTCCAGGAGCGCCCGGAGATCGAGCTTTTCCCCGGCATAGACGGCGCCGGTCATGCCGCCCTTCTCGCCGCCCTCGATCAGGAAAGGCACGGTCCGCGCCTTGGTCATGTCGATCGCGGTGGTGACCGGGTTGGGCGGCAAAGCGAAATTGTCGGGCAGCACGATCTCGGCCG
The DNA here is from genome assembly GCA_005502925.1 of Rhizobiales bacterium Y(2018). Lineage (GTDB taxonomy): Bacteria > Pseudomonadota > Alphaproteobacteria > Rhizobiales > Aestuariivirgaceae > Taklimakanibacter. Next base: position 837,269 of record SCPD01000001.1, read on the forward strand.
CAGGCCCTGTGCGGGTGAGATAGGCGGCCTCGATGACGTCCTCGAACAGATTGACGGCGAGCGTCAGGGTCTCCTCGCTTTCGGCAAGCAGCAGGTCACCGCGTTGCCCGGGCGCCAGAACGAGCCCGGCAGTGCCGAGCTGGCGTGGCGGCACCGGCTGGCCGTCCTCGGCGATGATCAGCGGGTCCGCCCCTTTGATGAGGATCGACATGGTGCGGATATTGGCGGCGTTGAGGACACGCAGGCGCACCAGCCCCTGCGGGATGTCGATCTTCGGCCGATAGGCGCCATTGACCGTGAACCAGTTGCCGAGCCGGCCCTGGCCGATCGCGTCCTCGAGATTGCCGAACGTCGCGGCATCGATCTGGCCGTCATCGGTCAGCCGCCAGTCGTCGAAAGTGAGCGGCAGATCGCTGAAGGCCGGCAACGGCTCCTTCTCGGCGACCTCGAGGAGAGCATAGAGCCCCATCTCACGCTGGCGCGAGACATCGGCGACGGGCGACAACCAGAAGGTGCCGGCGTCCGGCGGGGTGAAGACGCAGTCGAAGGCATTGTCCTCGCCCGGCACCACCGAGATGCTCATCATCTCGGAGGGGCCGCGCACGCCATACCAGTGGAGCGCCATCGGCCGGTCGAGCATGTTGACGAAACGGACCTTGAATTCCTCGCCCTGCCTGGCTCTGAGCAAGGGTGGCGGCCACTGGCCGGACAGGCTTTCGAGCTTGGTCGCCGGGCGATCGGCCTCCATGAGGCGTCCCTCGGCCGCGCGCGCGGTCAGGACGACAAAACCGTCCTCGGCCGTCTGGGCCTCCAGACGGCAAGGCAAGGCGGCCAGAGCCGCGCCGCCGGCAATGAACGAACGCCTGGAGAGGATCATCGATCATCCCATTCCGATTCGGAGGTGTTATAGCAATTCCGAACCATCCTGACTTGGGATTGTTTCAGTCCCAAGTCTTTCAGGGAGGTCAGTCCTTGGATTCGTAAATATTGGCCTTGCCGGGGAAGCTCCGTGTACGGACTTCCGTGGCATAGGAGCTAATCGCTTTGTCGATCGCCTTGCCGACCTCGCCGAATTCGCGCACGAATTTGGGCACGCGCGGCGACAGGCCCAGCATGTCCTCCATCACGAGGATTTGACCGTCGCATTCGGCCGAAGCGCCGATGCCGATGGTCGGGATGGGGATGGCTTTGGTGATGCGGGCCGCCAACGGCTCGACCACCGCCTCGAGCACGACGCAGAAGGCGCCGGCCTCGGTGACGATCCTGGCGTCCTCCTCGATCTCGGCCCACTGGTCGCGCTTGCGGCCTTGCGTCTTGAAGCCGCCCAGCACATTGATCGATTGCGGGGTGAGGCCGATATGGGCGACGATCGGAATGCCGCGCTCGACCAGGAAGCGGATGGTCTCGCCCATGCGCCGCCCGCCTTCGAGCTTGATCGCGCCGCATTGCGTTTCCTTGACGATCTTCGCGGCATTGCGGAAGGCCTGGGCCGGGCTTTCCTCATAGGTGCCGAAGGGCATGTCGACGACCACCAGCGCCCGCTTGGTGCCGCGCATCACGGCGCGGCCGTGAATGATCATCAGCTCGAGCGGCACCGGCAGGGTCGATTCAAAACCATGCATGACCATGCCGAGCGTGTCGCCGACGAGAAGGAAGTCGACATATTTATCGGCGATCGCCGCCGTATGGGCGTGATACGAAGTCAGGGCGACAATCGGATCGCCCCCCTTGCGCGCGGTGATGTCGGGAGCGGTGAGACGCTTCTGATCGGTATGAAGTGACATGGCGGCAAACCTATCGCGGTTGCGTTTGCCCGGCAACTATTTTTGTGCACCGCACAAAATCTATTATAGCGTCAGCGTCACCACCGGCACGCCGGTGAAAAGCGGGTGCAGCTGCGCGAAGACGCCATAAAGCGCCACGCCGATGATGATCGAGATGACGTCATGGCCCTGGCGGATCTCGGGCGACGGCCTGACACCATTGGCGAAGCCGAGACCCAGATGCGCCAGGGCATAGAGGAGCATGCCGCCAAACAGGATGAGGCTCGCCACATCGCCATTGGCGCACAGATGGCCGATGGCCCAGAACACGACGCCCCAGGCCAGCGGGAAACGCAATATCTGGCGCAGCTTGCCGCGGAAGAGAAAGATGCCGAGACAGAGGAAAGCGACGAGCACGAGGATGAAGGTCGCCATTTTGCCCCAGCTCGGCACGTCATAGACGATTTCCAGCGGCGCGCCGCGCCAGCCGAGCACGATAAGGACGAGCGGCAAAAGCGAGACGATGCCGAAGCCCGGCCCGAAGAATTTACCCAAGCGCCGGCGCAAGGCCGCCTTGGCTTCCGGCAGAGCAAGGGTCAGGTGGCAGACGGCGAAGAGCGCTACGCCCAAGGCGAGAAGTGTCATGCGATGATGGGCAGATTGAAGACGTAAGGATGAATCACAAAGAGGAAGAGGAGATAGAGCACGATGCCGACGACAGCGGCGATCACATCCGATCTCACGCGCGGCTCATGGGTTGGGACCTTGCCACGCGCTGTCGACAGGACGATGTCGAGAGCCGCAAGGACCAGAATGGAGGCGAACAAGTAGACACCGGGCCGATCGCCATTGGCCATGAGATGCGCCACCGCCCACAGGCCGAAGCCGATCGACATCGGGTGCTTGAGCCAGCTTTTCAGATAACCCTTGCCATGCGAGGCGCCGATGAGAATGAAGGCCAGCAGGACCAGGGTCATGGCGAGATGGCGGGCCCAGGGCGCCGGCGTGTAGAGATAGTCCGTCCCCTCGAGCATGCCGCGGGTCGTGTAGAAGCCATAGATCATAAGAGCGAGGCCGACGAGCGAAACGAGCGAGAACACGCCCTTATAGGGCCCCTCGCCCATACGGCCGAGCAAGCCTTCGCGCAGGCGCGGCAGCAGCATCACGGCCAGATGCGAGCCGGCAAAAATGATTATCCCGATAATGAGCAGTGTCATGGTCTCTTACCTCTCAGCGGCCGTAGTAACGGCAGCGCCAGCCTTTGCTTGTCCAATTGATCAGGAGGCTCGAGGCGTTGAACTGCTCGCGGCAGAGGTCGAACGCCTCCGACCGCGACATCGGCTTGCGGCCCTTTTTGCCCTCGCCCACGCAAAGGGCGGTTTCACGGTCCTCGCCGTTCAGCACCTTGATCGGGTAACGGCTGTAGAGCGTCGAGCACGCCCAGGCCTGGGAGTCCAGCTTCATGTCCCAGTCCTTCGCCGAAGCGCCCTGAGGCAATATGGCGATGCCGAGCCCGATGCCCAAAAAGAGCAGCGCGGCTTTGGTGGCAGATGGATAATCCATTGTTACGGCCCGATGATTCATGTTCGGACCACTCTGCCACCAATTTCACCTGGGGTGAAGCGCGACGGAACTACTCAGTAATTGCCGGAATAGAGACAGTGCCAGCGCCCGCCCTTCTTCTGCATCACGATCATCGTGGGGTTGAGCTTGCGCTTGCAATATTCATAAACCTCCTGGCGCGACGCCGTCTCGGACGGGCCCTCCTGGCAGACGATCTGACCGTTCTTCTTGATGACGACGCTAGTGACGTCCTTGCCATATTTGGCGCGGCAGGCGGCCATCGCCTGCTTCTTCGAGATACCGGCCTCTGCGGTTGTGGCGAGCCCCATCACCATGAAGCTGGTGAGCGCGCCGGCAAGCGCGAGTTTGAGGATTGCCGTCCTTGTCGACTTCATGAAACGTACTCTCTTTCTGGAATGAATCAGTAGCGGCCGATATAGCGGCAGCGCCAGCCCGTCTTGGTCTTCTGTACCATGGCGGTCGTCGCGGAGAATTTCTTCCGGCAGGCATCATAGACTTCCTGCCGTGTCATCTCGCGCCGGATCTGCCATTGGCAATTGATCTTGCCGTTCTTGCCGACAGTGGCTTTGATGACCTTCTTGCCGAATTGCGTCCGGCACGCCGCCAAAGCCTCTTTCTGGCTAATTGGTGCCGCCTCGACCGTCGCCGACAATGCGGCGCCCATGGCGCAAATTACCAACAATGCGGCCAGACGGACGCCGCTTGCCTTGCTCATTGTTATGATGCCCCCAATCAAATGTCATATGAGACTACGATGCCTGGAGGCTAACGCAACAAAAAGTTAACAATTGCAAGATAATTTGCATAATAATATTCTCTTGCAATTTAACGCGCTAAACACTAACAGTGAATGCGCGGAGGAATCATGTCCATCGTCACCCTGGTACAGAGCGTCGCCGACACATTGACCCCTTCCGAGCGCGTGCTCGTCAAGGAAGTCATGGCGCGGCCGCGCGAGATCGCGCTCAGCACGGCGGGGGAGCTGGCGGAGCGCGCCGGTGTTCATGAAGCAACTGCCTCGCGGCTGGCCCGCAAGCTCGGCTTCGACAGCTATGCCAACTTCCGCGACGCGATCCGCGACGAATTCATTGTACAGACAGACCCAGCCGTTCGCATGCGCAACACGCTTGCCCAATCGCGCGGCAATTCGCTCCTGGGCGGGCTCATCGCCCAGGAAATCGAAGCCCTCACCCATTTGCCCGATTATATCGGCGATGACCGTCTCAAGGCCGCGGCGCGCCAGCTCACCGACCGCCGCAAGGTCTTCATCTTCGCGCGCGGCAATGCCGAAAGCCTCGCCGTCCTTATGGAACGCCGGCTGCGCCGCATGGCGATCGATGCGGTGCTGCTGTCCGGCGACAACCGTGACGTGGCCGAGAGGCTGCTGGCGCTCAATGCCGATGACGCCCTCCTCACTTTCGCTTTCCGGCGCCAGCCACGGCATTATGCCGCGGTGATCGAGCATGCCAGGAAAGTCGGTGCCTTCACGCTGGCGATTGCCGGGTCCATCGGGCCGGCTCTGACGCCGGCGGCCGACCTGCTGCTCTCCGCTCCTCGCTCCGGCACAGCCGACGGTTTTCAGACCCTCACGGTGCCGATGGCGATCTGCAACGGGCTTATTCTGCAGATGGCGGAGACGGCGGAGCGGCGCTCTTTGGTCCGCCTGGAGGAGCTCGGCCGGCTCATCAGCACTTTCGAAACGTCCTGACGCCGCCATGAGCTCCATCCAAGTCGGCGCTCGCCGTCACCCTGCAAGTTGCCATGCATATATTATTATTTTCGCAAAACATCAGGCAAAAATCTAAAAACGGGAGGAGAAAATGAAGATGAACCCTATCGGCTGGTTGTTGGGATCGCTGCTTCTCGCAGGCCTTCCCGCCTCGGCGCAGGATCTCGACGCGATGAGCGCCAAGGAGCTCCTGCCGCTTGCCCAGAAGGAGGGGAAGGTGACAGTCTATGCTTTCACCAGCCGCATCGCCAAGGTGGAGAAAGCCTTTGAAGCGCAATATCCGGGCATCGACATGATCCCCATCGACATGTCCTCGACCGAGCAGATCACCCGCCTCAAAAGCGAGGATGGCGCCGGTATCACCAATGCTGATGTCGTCTATATCTCCGACGTGCCGGTGGTGATCCCCGAGCTGCTCAAGACCGGCATCATGCAGAACTACGTGCCGCCGCGTTTGGCCGACCGGCTCGAGGAGAAATTCAAGTCACCGCTCCTCGCCCAACGCCTCTCGACAAAAGTCCTCATGTATAATGAGGAGGCCAACCCCAGGGGCTCACCGATCAGCAATCTCTGGCAGCTCACGACGCCGGACTGGAAAGGCCGTGTCGTCATGGTCGATCCCTTGCAGCGCGGCGATTATCTCGATCTCATGGTCGAGATCGTGCTCAATGCCGATCAGATGGCGAAGGCCTATGAGGCGCAGTTCGGCAAGCCGATCACCTTGGGCAACGGGGTCAAGACCGCCGGCCATCAGTTCATCGTCGACCTGTTCAAGAACGACGTGGTGCTGATGGGCTCGACCGACGACGTCAACAAGGCCATCGGCGCCAAGGGCCAGGCCAATCCGCCGGTCGGCTTCACGAGCTATTCAGACCGGCGCGACAATGAGGATGAAGGCTGGGCACTGCAGGTCGCCAACACCGTCATGCCCGCCAACGGCATCATCTTCCCCGCCGTGCTCGGGGTGACCAAGAAAACGACCAAGCCGGCAGCGGCGCGCCTCGCCATCGACTTCCTGATGGGCGACGACAGCGCGACCGGCGGTGACGCCTACAAGCCCTTCTATGTCGCGGGCGACTATGCGACGCGCAAGGACATCACCAGCCATCCCGATGCGGTTCCGCTCGGCGAGTTCAAGGCCTGGCAGATCGATCCGGCCAAGACGGCGGAGATCCGCCGGGAGATCGGCGACCTCGTCCTGCTCCTGCAGTAACATCATCACGGATCCCGCACAGGCTTTGGCCTGAGCGGGACACACATCAGTCAATTCAACCGGCGAGCCCGCGCTTCTCCGAATGCAATTATTTCGCTCACATCACCCAGGCCTGGCGCTCAAGCTCGCCGTTCTCGCGCTGCTCGGGCTGCTGATCGCGGCCCCGCTTGCCAGAATCCTGCTCGGCACGCTGACACCTGATGCGATCGGCGCGTGGTCGGATGCGCTGATCAGCCCTCTGTCGCGCAATCTGTTCTGGCTGCCTCTTCTCAACACGATGATCCTCGGCTTCGGCGTGGCGGCGGGCTGCGTCCTGCTCGGCGGCTTCCTTGCCTGGCTGGTGGTGATGACCGATGTTCCTTTCCGCCGCACCATCGGCCTCATGGCGACATTGCCCTTCATGATCCCGAGCTTCGCCACGGCACTCGCCTGGGGCGCCCTGTTCAAGAATGCGCGGGCCGGCGGCCAGGTTGGCTTTCTCACCGGCCTCGGCCTGCCGGTGCCCGACTGGCTCGCCTGGGGCATGGCACCGACCCTCATCGTGCTCATCGCACATTATTATTCGCTCGCCTTCACCGTGATCGCCGCGTCCCTCGCCAGCGTCAATTCCGATCTCGTCGAATCGGCGCAGATGACCGGCGCCGGGCGTGGCCGCATCTTTCTCGGCATCATCCTGCCGGTCACCCTGCCGGCGGTGGTGGCCGGCGCCTCGCTCACCTTCGCCGGTGCGGTCTCGAATTTTGCCGCGCCGGCCTTGCTCGGCCTGCCGGTGCGCATGCAAACGCTGGCCACCCGCCTCTTCGGGATGATCGAGATCGGGCAAACGGCGCGCGGCTATGTCATCGCCATCCTGCTGATCCTCGTCTCCGCCGCCTTTCTCTGGCTCGGCAACCGGGTGATCTCCGGACGGCGCTCCTATGCAACCATCACCGGCAAAGGCGGGCGCGCCAAGCGCTTCACGCTCGGCGCCAGCAAATGGCCGCTCTTTGTCGCCGCCATGGCGATCTGCCTCCTGACCACCATCGTTCCCGTCCTGGTGCTGGTCGCCTCGAGCTTCGCCCCCTCCTCCTCGGCGCTCTTCTCGAACTGGACGCTGCATTATTGGCTGGGCGAGTCGGTCGCTTCTATGGAGCAAGGTCAGTCGGGCATCTGGCGCAATCCAGCGATCCTGTCGGCCATCGGCATCACTTTGTCGCTCGGCGCCGTCGTCGCGGTCACCGGTACGCTGGTCGGGCTTTTCGTTTCCTTCGCGCTTGCCAGATACCGGCACGGCGTCCTGTCAGCGGCAATCAATCAGATCGCCTTCCTGCCGCTGCTGGTGCCGGGCATCGCCTTTGGCGCCGCTTATATCGCGCTGTTCGGCGCGCCGATCGGACCGCTGCCCGCCCTCTATGGCACTTTCGCACTGCTCGTGATCGCCGCCACCGCCTATCTGGTGCCGTTTTCGATCCAGACCGGCCGTGCGGTGATCCAGCAGGTCTCGGGCGATCTCGACGAAAGCGCGCGCCTCACCGGTGCGAGCTTCCTGCGCCGCCTCGCCGCCATCACCGTGCCGCTCGCGGCGCGCGGACTGTCGGCGGGCGCCCTCATCGTCTTCGTCAAGATCGTGCGCGACCTGTCTCTCGTCGTGCTGCTCTTCACGCCGACCATGCCGGTGCTCTCGGTGCTCGCTTATCAATATGCCTCGGAGGGCTTCACGCAATTCGCCCATGCGATCACCGTCGTCGTGCTGGTGATCTCGGTCGGCGCCACTTTGCTCGCCAATCACATTCAGAAGAAATCGCAACCATGGCTCAAGGCATGAGACCCGATGATCAGGATTGAAAATCTGCGCAAGAGCTTCGGCACCTTCGAAGCAGTGCGTGGCGTCAGCCTCGACGTGCCGAAAGGATCGTTCCTCGTGCTCGTCGGTCCCTCGGGCTGCGGCAAGTCGACCATGCTGCGCATGCTGGCGGGACTCGAGACGCCGAGCGCCGGCATCATCGCTTATGGCGGGCACGTCGTCTCGGACGGGGCGCGCAACTGGACCATCGAGCCGGCCAGGCGCGATAACGGTCTCGTCTTTCAGTCTTATGCCCTATGGCCGCATATGACGGTCGCCGGCAATGTCGACTGGCCGCTCAAGGTCGCCGGCATGACGAAACCTGAGCGCCGGCTGCGCATCGCCGAAGTCCTCAAACTGCTCGGCATCGCCGAGCTCGCCGGCCGCTATCCCAATGAAATCTCTGGCGGCCAGCAACAGCGTGTGGCGATCGCCCGCATGATCGCGCCGAAACCCGGCATCCTGCTCTTCGACGAGCCGCTCTCCAATCTCGACGCGAAGCTCAGGGTCGAGATGCGCACCGAGCTCCTGCGCATCCACCGCGCCACCGGCGCCACATCCGTCTATGTGACGCACGACCAGGTCGAGGCGATGACTATGGCAAGCCATGTGGCGGTGATGAATGAAGGCCTCATCGAGCAATTCGGGACGCCGGGTGAGCTCGTCGCCAATCCGGCCAGCACTTTCGTCGCCACCTTTGTGGGAACGCCGCCTGCCAATCTCGTACCCATTCTGCCGAGCCCCGAAGGCCCTGCCCTTGCCGGGCGCATCGCCGACAGGACGCTTGCCGGCAGCGCCGCGGCCCACGCCATGTTCCGCGCGGAAGATATCGCGGTCACGGCCGAGCCCACCGCGCGCAGCCTCGCGCTCGATTTCGCGGAAGCGAGCCCGATCGCCGGACGTCTGATGGTAACCGGCACCAGTGGCGATCTGAGACTCACTGCCATCGTCGATGAGGTGCCCCGCTTCACCATTGGCGACATCGTCCATTTCAGTCTGCCGGCGCGTCCGTCGGCCCTTTTCACTGCCTCAGGAGCACGCCTCAATTGAAACGCATCTTCCTCGTTCGTCATGGTGAGAGTGAGTGGAACTCGGCCCGCCGGCTGCAAGGACAGGCCGACATCGATCTCTCGGAGACCGGACGCGCCCAGGCACGTGCTTTAAGCGCTACGATTCTGAGCCTCGCTCCCGATCAGGCCCTGACCTCGGATCTCAAACGTGCCAGCGAGACGGCCGGGCTGCTCGGCTTCGAACATGCGGCACCGTCACCGCGTTTGCGCGAAATCCATGTCGGCGAATGGACCGGCAAGTCGATCAAAGACCTCTCGGTGTTGAATGACGGGCATTACCGCCGCTGGCGTGCCGGCACCTACACGCCGCCCGGCGGCGAGAGCTGGACCGACTTCGTGGCGCGCAGCAGCGCCGCCGTCACCGAGGCGCTGCAACACGGCGCCGAACGTCTGCTCGTCGTGTGTCATGGCGGCGTGATCCGCGCCTTGCTCCAGCACCTGATCGATCTGCCGCCGCATCGGCTGGTGCCGGTCGGCCCGGCGAGCCTGTCGATCGTCGCGGTGCGCGATCTCAAGTCACGGGATATCCGCCTCGAAGTGCTGAACTATCGGCCGGACGGGCCGGCGCTCGACTCACCCGACTAAGTACAGTTCGAAAACTTGTTGCCTTCGGGATTCCGTGTTTAAGTGGCCGCGCTGGGCGCATCACTTTCCCTACCCTTGAGGTGTAAGATGAACCAGCTTGCCCAATTCGACGCGTGGAGCGCCGGGCAGAACTACGAACAATATATGGGCCGGTGGAGCCGGCAGATCGCTGCGAAATTCCTGCCGTGGCTGGCGCCGCCCGAAAGCGCGCGCTGGCTCGAGATCGGCTGCGGCACCGGCGCTTTCACCGCGCATATTCTCGGAAAATGCGCTCCTCGATCTGTACTCGCCATCGATGCCTCCAAGGACTTTGTCGCTTATGCGCAAGCCCAGGTCATCGATCAGCGGGTGCGCTTCGAGACGGCCGATGCCGCGAAGCTGCCGGCGCCCGATGCGAGCGTCGATGTCGTCGCATCGGCCCTGGTCTTGAATTTCGTTCCCGACCGGATCGCGGCTCTGGCCGAGATGAAACGCGTGCTGCGGCCCGAGGGACTTCTCGGCTTCTATGTCTGGGACTATCCGGGCGGCGGCATGGGTTTCATCGACGCCTTCTGGAAGGCGGCGATGGAGATCGACCCGCAGGCGGCGGAACTCGATGAAGCTCGAAGATTTCCATTCTGCACCCGGGATGGCCTGGCAAAACTGTGCCGTGAGGCCGGCATCGCGGCAACCGTCGAGCCGATCGGGATCGAGACCGTCTTCAGTGACTTTGAAGCCTTCTGGCAGCCCTTCACGCTGGGAGCCGGTCCTGCGCCGGGCTACTGCATGAAGCTGCCTGAGGATCAGCGGGCGGACCTCAAGGCGAAACTCGCCAGGAAGCTCGGCGCGAAGGGGCCGATCCGCCTGGTTGGCCGCGCCTGGGCCGCGAAGGCGATCGTGAACGGCTAGATCTCGCCTGGCTGCGTGCGTCTCCTGACCTTGAGCGCACAGCAGCCTTGCGATCCAGGCGTCCAGGTGGTGATCGATATGTCGAAGCCCGCCGCCTCGAGCGTGCCGTAATCGGCAGCGGAAGCGATGTCGCAGAACATGGCGACCTCGGCGTCGGACAGGCCGGCGGCCACCCAGGCCTCCTTCAACGGACAGGCGAGGAAATGCGCATCGACGCCATGCGGCGCCGGTGCGCCGATATCCGGGCGGAACATCTCGCCGCCATCGGGTGAATTGAAGAAGGCATCGGTGAGCCCGGCGAAGTTTCCCGGCGCGCAGGGCGAAACACCGGTGGCGAGGCCGGCGCCCCAGTCATAGATGGCCTCCTTCATGATCGCTCTGGCGGCGGCATCGCCATAACGTTTGGAGATGGCGCGGTAGAAAGCCACATAAAGCTGGCCGCGGCCCATATAGGAGTCCTTGAGGGCCTGCTGCAGGGGGTGGCCATCTGCCGTCATTGCGAAATCTCCCTTTTGATTGAACTATTCTTGATCTGAGGGGTAACGTATCAGAGCTGCTATTCACCTCTGCCGCTGAAAAAACTCAACTCTGAGTGAACTGAATTCATGCATGATCTCCGCAAGCTCGTTACATCCGCCAATCTTCTCTACACTTTCGAGGCGGCTGCCCGGCATGAGAGCTTCACGTTGGCGGCACACGAGCTGAATGTAACGCCGGCGGCGGTCAGTCACGCCATCCGGCAGTTGGAAGATGGCATTGGGCTCAAACTATTCGATCGTCAGCACAAGCGCGTCATCGTCACACAAGAAGGCGCCAAGCTCTTTCAGAATGTGTCACAAGCGCTCGAGCGCATCCTCTCGACTATCAATGACCTGAAAGCCGAGACGAGCCGGACGCCGGTGCGCCTCTATGTCTCGATCACGGTGGCCACGCATTGGCTGCTGCCCCGCCTCGCTCGGATACGCGAGGCGCTGCCTTTGTTCGATCTGCGCCTTTATACATCGGACAAGCTGCTCGAGCTTCCAGATGACGGCATGTCCATTGCCATCACCGGCGGACGCGGCGCGTGGCCGGGCTGCCATGTCTGGCTGTTCACCAAGGAAATCATCTATCCGGTGTGCAGCCCGAAATATCTCCAGGCAAACGGTCCCATCAGACATCTCAAGGATCTGCGCACTCACCGTCTGATCCATCTCGACGACATGCTCCACGAAGGCGTCACCTGGCGCGACTGGTTCGACAAGTTCCGGGTTGCCCAGCCCAAGGACCGCGACAAGCTCGTCTATAACAACTACATCCTCGTGCTGCAGGCGACGCTGGCGGCGGAAGGCGTGGCGCTGGGCTGGCAGCATGTCGCCGGTGACCTGGTCAAACAGGGTGACCTCGTCCGACCCGTCAAGGAGCAGATGTCGTCCGGCGTCGATGTCTATGTCGTCGCCCGCAAGGGACGCGAACTCTCGCCGGCCGCCTGCGAATTGCGCGACCGGCTCATCCAGGAAGGGCTGACGATTACCGGATGAATCAAGCCGGCTTCGCCGCCCGGCTCCGCTTCGAAAGCTCGAGCGCCACGGCGGCAACGATGGTCAGCACGATCAGGATGAGCCCCAGCGCATTGACCGCGGGCGTCAGACCGGTGCGGACCTTGGTGGCGATGAAGACGGTGAGCGGCGTCTCGGTTCCGCGCACGAAGAGCGTCGTATTGTAGTTCTCGAAGGACTGCAGGAAGGCGATAAGCATCGCCGCCAGCAGCGATGGCTTCAGATATGGCAGGAGGATACGGCGGAACACCATCCAGCGCGAGGCGCCGAGACCGATCGCGGCCTCTTCCAGCGTGCGGTCGAAGCGCTGCAGCCTGGCAATGACCATCAGCATCACATAGGCGGCGATGAAGCTCGATTGCGCCAGGATGATGAGCCACAGGCCACCACCCACGCCCGCCTGGCGCCACAGGATCAAGGTGGCGATGCCGATGGCGACGCCGGGAGTCAGCAAGGGAGAGACCATGACGGCATAGAAGAAGGTCCGTGCGCGGCCCTCCAGGCTGGTCAGGAACAGAGCGGCGGCGGTGCCGATCGGTAGCGCGATCGCGATCACGCAAGTACCGATCAGGACCGAAAGCCGCAGCGCCATCCACATCGCCTGATCGGCCCATAAGGCATCGAACCATTGCAAGGTGGTGCCGAGCCAGGGTGTGACGGTCGGGAATTTGCTGGTGTTGAAGGTCGCCGCCGTCATCACCGCCAGCGGCAGGAACAGATAGGTGAAGAACAGGATCATATAGATGGCGAAGATGATCCTGGGCAGCAGCTCGGCGATGGTGGCGAGGCCGCCCTTCGGCGTGTTGAGCCGCGCCGCGACGGGCGCTTCAAGAGCCATGGTCATTTGGCGACATCCGCGAGATTGACACGGAACACCCGCAGTGCCGCCAGCACGACCAGCATGCAGAGGACGAGCAATACCAGAGCGTAGGCCGCTCCCCGGTTCCAGTTTCCGCCTTCGAAGAACCAGTTGTAGATGATCTCGGTGAACCAGCGGCTGCCGGGCGAGCCCAGGAGAGCCGGCGCCACATAACTCCCGGCCGCCAGCATGAAGGTGAAGACGCAGCCCGTCGCGATGCCGGCCTTGGCATGTGGGATGACGATACGGCGGTGGATCCTCACCGTCGAGGCGCCGAGATTGCGCGCCGCCTCGATCTGAGCCGTCTCGAGGGTCGAGATCGAATTGTAGATCGGAAACAGCATGAACAGGATATAGGCATAGACCATACCGGCGAGGACGCCGAAGTCGCCGAACCAGCGCACCGGCTCAGCGATGATGCCGAGCCCCAGTAGCACCGCGTTGAGTGGCCCGTTGAAGGCGAGCAGGATATACCAGGCGAGCGTGCGCAAGACCTCGTTGATCCAGAACGGAATGATCAGCGCCACAAGCGCCAGCGCCATGCCGCGCGGTGTGGCGATCTTGGCGAGCCAGAAGGCCAAGGGATAGGTCACGACGAGCGTCGTCAGGGTGACGAGCGCGCTCGCCCACACCGTCTTGAAGAAGATGGCGCGGTGAACTGAATCGCTGAACAACGCGATGAAGTTCGCCAGCGTATAGCGATCCGCCTCGGTGCCGATCTGGTTCGGCATGAGATTGGGCCGCAGCGAGAAATCGAGCATCATCAGATTGGGCGCCAGCACCATGCCGATGAGCCACAGTCCGACCAGCAGCAGGATCGTGCCACCAAGCCCCGGACCGAAACGCGCCGTCAGACTAGACATTAGCGAGGACCAAAGCTTCGGCGGGCGTGAAGGACAGCTTGATCGCGCCGCCCGAAACCGGCGCCTGGCCGAGACCACGATGGGCGATGGCGGCGAGGACCGCCTGGCCGTCCTGGGCCTTGGCATGAAGAATGGCGACCGCGCCTTCGAATTCGAGGCGTTCGGCTTCCGCCTCGATGCGATTGTCGTTCTCGGTTTCGAGCGACACCGCCTCGGGGCGCACATAGACCGCGGCCTGGTCGCCCGCCCTGAGGCCGGGGCCGGCCCGACCCTTGAGCAGGCCATGGCGGGTTTCGACGGCGGCGATGCCGTCCGAAACGCCGCGGACACGGCCAGGAAACTCATTCGTCTCGCCGACGAACCTGGCGACGAAGGAGGTCGCCGGATTGGCATAAAGCTCGCGCGGCGTGGCGATCTGCTGCAATTTGCCGGCGCTCATCACCGCCACGCGGTCCGACATCGCGAGCGCTTCCGACTGGTCATGGGTGATATAGATGAAAGTGACGCCGGTGCGCTTCTGCAGGGCCCGCAATTCAGCCCGCATATGCTGGCGCAGCTTGAGATCGAGCGCCGACAGCGGCTCGTCGAGAAGCAAAACCTGCGGTTCGACGGCGAGTGCCCGCGCGATGGCGACACGTTGCTTCTGTCCGCCCGACAATTCGTGGATCATGCGATCGCCGAAACCCGGAAGGGCGATGAGATCGAGCAATTCCTCGGCGCGTTTGCGCCTTTCTGCCTTGGGAATGCCCCGCACTTCCAGGCCGAAGACGATATTTTCCCACACCGGCATCAACGGGAAAAGCGCCAGCGACTGGAAGATCATCGAGGTCGGGCGCTGATGCGGGCCGCTGCCCGTCACATCCTTGCCGCCAATCAGCACCCGGCCGGCGGTCGGTTGGATGAACCCGGCGACGAGACGCAGCACCGTGGTTTTGCCGCAGCCCGAGGGGCCAAGGATCGAGAAGAACTCGCCACCTTCGACGGAAGCGGAGAATTTCTCGACCGCGCGCACCTGGCCGAAGATCATTTCGATGTCGATGAGGTCGACGGAATGGGACATGGAGCTCCAGGATCGAGAGAATGGCGGAGCCACCAGGGCTCCGCCATCGTTGAGGCGTCAGGCCGAGAGGAACTTGTCCTGATATTCGTTGCGGATGGCGACGAACCAGTTCTCCTGGACCGGCCACCACCAGAGCTTCTCGAGCGCGTCGCCCGGATAGGCAGCGGTGAAGAAGTTCTTGGAGGCTTCCGACAGGAACTTGTCGGCGCCGACCGCGGTGGTGTTGATCGAGGTGTGATTGGCATAGAGGGCGCCGGCTTCCGGCGTCAGCATCCAGTTCACGAACTCATAGGCCTGGTCGAGGTTCTTAGCGCCGACGGGGAGCGACACGCCTTCCATCCAGGTGAGCGCGCCTTCGACGGGAGCCACGAAGCCGATCGGCAGACCTTCCTTGGCGAGGCCGGCGGCGGAGGAATCCCAGGTCTGGCCGATCGCCGCGCCATTGGTGCGGAAAGCACCCTGGGCTTCGTTTTCATTGGCCCAGAACTGCACGATGTTGCCCTTGCGTGCGATCGCTTCGGCCAGGATCACGTCGTAATTGGCGCGCATCGTGGCTTCGTCCTTGAAGCTGTCGCGCATCGGCTTGGGCAGCTTGCCCTGCGTCTCGAGCCAGAGGCCCAGGCCGACGAGACCGGAATGACCGCGGATCGTCGCCTTGCCTTTCATTTCGGGCTTCCAGATGTCACCATAGGAGGCCTTGCCATATTCGAGCGGCGAGGCCTTCTTGTCGAAGGAGAGCGCTTCCGTGCCCCAGTCGGTCGGCACCTGGTAACGCTTGCCGTTGACCACGGCACCCAGCGTCTCGGAGCCCTTGACGGCGCTCTGCAGGGCCTGGTCCCACTTCACCTTCGCTTCGTCGATCGGCTGGATGAGGCCGAATTCCACGTAGTTTGGAACGCGGTCGACGGCCGGCCAGATGATGTCGTAGCCGGCGCCGTTGCTGGCGCGCATCTGATTGAGGAGCTCGTCATTGGTGCCATAGGGCGTGTAGACCGGCTTGATGCCCGTCGCCTTCTCGAAAGCGGCCAGCATGTCATCGGAAATATAGCCAGCCCAGGCGAAGATATTGACGGTGCCCGACGAGGCCAGGGCGCCCTGCGCGATGAAGGGAGCCGCGAGCGTCACGCCGGCCGTGGCGGCCGCGCTCTTGAGGAGCGTCCGGCGGCTGATCGTCTTCATGTGAATTTCTCCTGTGTTTGGTCTTCGACCATTGGTAAAGTCCGGGCTAGCTATCGCTGCTGTGTGACAGTCACGCGAAGACGCCATCCACAGGCGGTCACAATGCCGGGAGGTTCACCATGGCTCAGGACAAGACGATCGGACTGGTTTTCATCGAAGGTTATGCCGACTGGGAGTTCGGCCTGCTGTCAGCCTCGGTCGGCGAATGGTTTCCGGGGCGTGTCGTGGCGCTCTCGCCCGGGGCTATGCCGGTGCGCTCGATCGGCCGCCTGATGCTGACGCCGGAACGCGCAACTGATGCTGAAAGCAATGGCGATCTCGACGCCGTGGCAGTCATCGGCTCTGACGGCTGGGCCGGAACCGACGCGCCGGATGTCGGCCCCCTGCTCAAGGCTGTCGACGCGCGTAGCGGTATCGTCGGCGGCATCTGCGCCGGCACGCTCGCTCTGGCGCGCGCCGGGCTTTTCGCCAAGGCGGCGCATACGAGCAATGGACGCGACTGGATTTCAGGCCTGGTGCCAGATTATGCGGGAAACGAACGCTACCGCGACGTGCCACATGCGGTCGCTGATGGCCGAATCATCTCGGCCCCGGGCTCGGCGCCTGGCACTTTCGCGGTCGAGTTCCTGAAGACACTTCATCCTGACAAAGCCGACACCGTCGCTCAGATGAAAGAGATGTTCGCGAAGGAATATACTGATTGAGGGGTGCGTAGGAGCACCGTTACGCAGCCGCGGCAGTTCCGAACGGCCCCCATTGCGCGCCAATGTCGAGGGCCTTCTTGGCGTAAGCCTTTCCGACGGCCATGAGATCATCGACCGCTTTCACTGAGTCCATCTTACCCACCGCTTCCGGAGACAGCTTCTTGAGTCCCAGTGCGTCGAGGCCTTCACGGGTGAGATCGGGATCGTAGCGGGCATAAAGAAATGAACGGCCGAGATTCTCCGACAAGGGTTGGGCCGGGACCATGTCCTTCACTTCGCGATCGATCTCCGGGCCGAAGACGCAGCGCCCAACCGTGCGGCAGTTGATGTCCTGGTCATAGGCCATGCCGTTCATCATCTCACCCGCGATGGACATGGCGACTTCGAGGAGCGAGCGGTTGGGATCGCCGGCCTGAGGCCCGAGGCGCGGCGCCGAGCCGGTGCCGGCCGAGACGATGAGCATCTTATCCTCGCCGCGTTCCCACAGCAGCCTGTAAGGCTCGGCCGTCGCCTTGCGGAACATGAGAAAGGCCGGAATATTGTAAGGCGTCACGCCGCCATCGACGAAAACGAATTGCCGCCCCTCCTTCAGCTTGACGACCTCGGGCGGGAAATAGGTCGGGGCGGCGGTCGAGGCGCGCACCAATTGCCAGAGTGGTAGCTTGAGATTGCAGTCGTCACGATCGCGCGCATTGTAATGGGCGTTTGGATTGTTGGTGACGGGCCAGGGCGAATCCGTCGAGATGTTGCGCATCACGAGGAGCAGCAAGGTCTTGAGTTTCGGACTGCCGAGCTCGGTCGTCTTGCCCAATATCTCCTTGAGCTTCGCCTCGAGTGGATCCGACTTGAACTTGTTCCACAAACGCTCGAGAAGCTCCTCCTTCTTGAACATCAAAGGGCCCGCCTCAAGATAGAATTTGGTGAGCTCGCTGGCCGACAATCCGATCGAGAGCCCCACCGCCAGGATGGCGCCGGTCGAAGTCCCACCGATGAAGTCGAAATAGTCGGCGAGCCGGAAGCTCGCGTCCTTCTTGAGGATCCGACGCAGATCCGCTTCCATCTTCTCAAGAATACCGAGGGTGATGAGGCCGCGGATGCCGCCACCGTCGAGAGCGAGCAGCCGGCGCTGACCAGCCTTCTTCGGTTCAAGGATGGAAGAGTTCGTTGTCGCCATGACTGCCTCCTCGCAGCGAAGAATTTCTCAGGATGCCTTGGCCAAAACCACGTCACGCCCCATTTCGTTCAGAACACGCCCCAACACCGCCTCGGCGATCTCCTGCTGGCCGAGCCTGCAGGCCATGGTCTCGGTGCCGGCGCAGGTGCCGAGCTCGCCCAGCTTGTTCGACGGCGCGCCGCCCCGGCAGATCGGGAAATAGGCGCAATCGCGCGCGCAAGCAGCCAGCCCCGATGCGATCTCGGCCCACAATGTCTGAAAGACCTGGCCATCGACGATCTCCGCGAGACTGTCGGCGTCCACATGGCCCAGAGCCATCGAGCCGAGGCGTGGATGGGCGATGCCCGCCAGCTCAGGCGAAAAAGTGTAGATCGCGCCTTGATGCGTGACGGTGACGATGGCGAAGGGCATGTTCTGGTCGTTGCCCGGCCACTCCTTGTCGGGCAGGTTCGCCGCCGCACCCAGGACACCCCGCACCTCGCGTATGCCGATGCCATGAGACGCAGCGCGGTCGAGAACACGCTCGAAGAAGGCCCGAAAGCGAGCGCGGTTTCCATGCTTCGCCAATGTCGAGCCGGTATTGATACCCTCGATCTCCTCGATATTGAACCCCACATCGGTCACGCCGGCTTCGGCGAAGAAGCCAATGACTTCATCGGGGCGCGCCAGCGTCGCTTCGGTCACGACGCAAATGGCGTGAAAGGGAATCCGGTTGCGCTTCAACGCGGCGACACCATGCATCGCCGCCTCATGGCTGCCTTTGCCATTGCGCCGCTTGCGATGGAGGTCATGTAGCGCAGCCGGGCCGTCGAGGCTGACGCCGACACGCAGACCATGCGCGGCGAAGAACGCGCACCAGGCGTCGTCGATCAGCATGCCATTGGTCTGGAAGGCGTGCCGCGGCCGCCAGGAAAACGGCGCCGCCTGACGCGCCGCCGTGAATGCCTCCTCATACCAGGCACGTGGCAAAGTGAGCGGCTCCCCCGCATGCCAGATGATGGTGAGATCATCGCGCCCCAGGCCATTCTCGAAGATCCAGCGCACGGCCGCGCGGATAGTCTCAACGGGCATGCGCGCCTTAACGGCGCGGTCCGGCAGATAACAATAAGTGCAATCGATATTGCAGAACGGCGTGCCCTGGAGGACGAGCAGCTTGGTGCGTCCCCGCAATCTCTCAGGACTCAGGACCGGGATCATCCGTTGCCCCAGTTGGTCCAATTGGGCCAGTCCTGCGCGAGCTTCGTCGAGCCGGACGGCACGATCAGATCCCTGCCCTGTTCGAGCGTGTCGCGCAGCACGGCCCGGATCTCCGGCAGGCGATCGATGGCCAGTCCTTCCTCAACCGACAAGCTCTGCGATGCCGACGGCATACTCACCAGCCCCAAGGTGAAGGCTGCGGCTGACCATAGAAGATGTTTCTTGTGCTTATCCATGGCTTACCCTCTCTACATCGGTCACCATTGCCAGGACTGTGCCTGAGAATCCGTCACCGGCATCCAGCCCTTGCATTCGGTCTTCCGGCAGGCCTCCGACAAATCAAGGGCATCCAGCTTCTCCCTCGACGGGTCACCCGACATCGATCCCGCCAGGATTTTCACGTGCTCGGCCAAGGTCTGAACGCTGATCATGCCCCGCCGCCACAAGCCATCCATGGTGCGAAAATCCATGGACTTTCCATCGGTCGCGATGACATCGACGGGCGCCCCCGGAATGACCCATGTCCAGATCGGCAAATACGCATTGTCCTCGGAGGGAACCGACTGGACCTTGAGTGTGACGACACATCTGTCACTGTCCTCACCGGTGCACTTCGAGCTGTCGTCCTTCTGTTCCTGCGGCTTGATATCGTTCCATACACTTGCCTTCGAAGCAGGCATGGCAAATTCACACATCTTGCCGGTACAAACATGCTCCATGTCCGAAGCCGTGGTCAGGACATAAGGAGTAATCACGCCGGGCGTCGTATCGGCAATGAGCCAATCCTGGTCGAACTTGAAAGCAAAACCGACGCGAGACGGTGCTTCATTCACCAATGTGGCGTAATCGTAGATTTCCATATTCGACCATAGAGATGCGCCGGCATGCTCGCCCTTTTTCGACAGCCACAATCTCCGCCAGGGAGGCTCGGCTCGCACATTCGCATATTTTTTTGCGAATGTGACGCGCAGCAGCAGCGGATCCGGCAACCAGACGACACAGCTATTCTTTTGCAATGTCTTGCAGGCCACGCCGAGTTGCCAAAACTTGGGCTCCTTGTCCTGTCCAGCGGGCCATACCATGACCAGAGGAACGTCTCGGCCGAGACAGACCATGTCGCCCCGTTGAGCCAGCGGATACAATCCCGCATCCACGGCCGGTGCGGCACCGGCGCTTGGAGGGGTTTTTACACGCGGCCACCACGAGTTTTTTTCTTCATCAAAAGCGACACCGAAAGAAATGGCTCCGACCCGGCGCAGAAGCTCGGTTCCGGCGATGCTGCAGTTTGCCTTCGACATCAAATGCGGGATCGTCTGTGCATCGCGGAAGACAATCGCGCCGGCCAGTTGGCGCGCGGCTCTCTCCCAGTTGCTGACGGACAGGGACATCTCCGCCCCTCCGGAAGAATTCTCCGCCCAGACCTCCTGGCCGCGATGCGCGTCCATCCGATTATAGGCCCGATCCAGCTCATAGGCGACTGCCTCGATCCAGCGCGGTATGTCCAGGTTTCCCGCCGCGGCGACGGCACCGAAGTAAAGTCGATCTCGTGAGCGCATCAGATTGTTGTTCGCACTCGTCAGATCCTTGTTCTCGGCGACCGAGAACCACAAAATGCCAGCGATGGCCGCGGTAATGACCGAGAGAATGCTCGGCACGATGACCCATCGCGGCAATTTGCGTTGCGAGGCAGCGACGGCCTTCCGCCAAGGCTCCGCCATCGCTTCGACACGACCGCGCATCCCCTGTTCCAGCGTCTCGCGTTCGAGGGCTTCCAACTGTGCCGTCGCCTGGACGCTTGCCGGTGGCAAGCCGTCCGACAGACGCGTTGACCTCCGCCTTTCGCCATCGGCGAGAAGAGCTGCAGCAAAGCCCTGGCTGATACTCCCGGCCGGGCCGACTACCTTGCCGATGTCTTCACGAAATCGATCCGGGATAATCTCACGGGCGCGATTCTCGTTCTTCTCACGCAGCCAGTCCCAGAACCATCCCAGAACCGCCCCCGACCTCGCCGTAGCTGATGCATCGGCGCGCTCATTCTCGAGATTGTTGGCAACCTCACGCAGGCTGTGTTCAAGAGCGCCGATCTCGCGCAGCCACTCGTTATATGTGCCCCAATTGCGGATCAGCGCTTCATGCGACACATCGAATTTCTTGTCCTTGCCGCTGCCCGACCGATTGAGATACCCGGCGCGCTTGAAGACCCGCAGCACCTCCTTCGCGGCGGCCTTGTCCTCGACATCATCATCGAGGAGCTTCGCCACCCGCGCCGGAGTAACAAACCGGCGAGCCCAATTGCCGCGGTCATCCTTGCGGGCCATGGCGCAGAAGGCGGTGCGCACCACGCGCTCCGCCTGCACGCGTGCATCCGGGCCTTGGAAATAGCCAGCCGCTTTCTCGACCGCGTCGTCACGCGCCTTGTCCGTGTACTTATTGAGGCAACGCACGAGAAAGTCGGGCTTCACACCATCGGCAATGGCCTCGAGGTCCGTGACATGGATAGCGAGATCCACCGTCCCGTCCGTTGCAAGTTCCTTCTGCCAACGCTCCATGGCGGCATCCCACAGATGCAGCAGCGCATGCTGCAGCAGCGGCAGATAGTCGGATTTGTGGGAAAGCCCCGCCATGGCGCGCTGGCTCTCGTCCATGAGCAGCTGCACTACCGCAGGATCGAAGGGCGCGGTCCCTCTTTCGGCGTCTTCCTCGTGTGCCCATATCCAATCGCCGAAAACCGCCTGAGCCGGCTTTACGATGATCTCGCGCCGCGCTGCCTCGTCATCGAGCGGCCCCAGGAGATAGGCCGTCTCGGTGACGATATTGGCGAGCCCAGCCTCGGCGCAGCGATGCAGTTCCTCGCTCCTGAGCGTGAGAGCGAGGAACAAGGATGGCGGGCGCTGCGTGAATGTCTCCTTGATGAGCCGGCAGAGATTGTCCTGTCCCTGCGGCGTGACCTCGGTCCGGAAGGTCTCCTCGAACTGGTCGATGAGTATCAGGAGATTGGGAGGACCGGCGCGCGCGCCGCGCGAGAGCTCGATATCGAGACGATCGAGCACGTCGCGGGCGAGTTCGAACACACCTTCAACCCTGAGGCTGGCCGCACGCAGCGCATCCGCTTCGGCATCGCCGAACAGGCGCCGGCGGATCACCGCAACCGCCTCGCTACGCAGAGCCTCATCCGTTTCCGCCTTCAGCAAGGATTCGTCGAGGCCCAGAGCCTTGACCAGGGCGCGCCGCCCCAGAAGCGGGTCGCCGGGCGGCGCGAACCGGGCGACGGGCGCTACGATACTGTCGCGGAAGCCATCCACCAGCGCGGTGCTGGGATCGAGGCCGGGACGGAATTCGACGACATACCAGCGGCCCTTCAGGCCCGGTACGGAGGCCGAGGTCGTAAGCCTGGGAATGAGGCCGGCCCGCACCAGGGAGGACTTGCCGCAGCCCGAGCCGCCCAGCACGACCATGATGTTGCTCTTGGCCAGACGCTGGACCAGCCCATCCGTCTGCGCCTGACGCGCGAAGAACAAGGCCGTCTCGTCCGGACCGAAGCTGCGCAAGCCCGGATAGGGTGCGGGCGATGTCAGCCACAGGACTTCGCGCCGCTCGTCGTCATCGACTTCCGGCGGCGTCGCGTCTGTCTCTTTGCCGGTCGTCCGTTCCCGCTTGAGCTCGTCCCAACGCGCAACCAGACGCTCGATGCGTTTGTGCCGCTCCAGGATCACGTTGGTGGCGTTGTCGTTCATGCGGCCTGCGCCCAAGCGCCCAAGGCGGCATCCAACCTCTGCCGGCTCTGCTCCTCTGGGATGAATTTTTCTCCGGCATGCTGAAGTTCCAGAATCACCCAGCGCCGCAAGTGAAAGGTCGGAAGATGCGGGCTGCGCGGCAGGCCATGCCGGCCATTGGCGATGCAGGCCACCCAGAAGACGTCCTCGATATTCAACCCCTGCGCCTGCAGTATCCGGTCGGCCCGTTCCTGGACATCAGTGAATTTGGCAAGGATCTCCTGACGCGGATCGCCCTTGCCCATCAGGACATTGGCCGACGCCTTGAAGTCGTGTGCGACGAGGATCGGCCGCTGAGCGGCAATGTCGCCGAAATGTGTCTCGAACTCGGCCGGCGGATATTCGACATAGGTGTTCTCCTCGGGCAGATATCTCCGTACACAGCCGTATATCTCCTCAGGCAGCTTGCGCCGGACATCGGCAGGCTCGTCGACGCCTTCGAGCGTCAACACCGGACCGCGCCTGTCGCGGCCGAGCAGCCGGGCAAGGACCTGCGAGAGTTCGGACGGAGTTCCCGTCTGGAATGCCGGCCAGGTTTCGTTCCCGGCAAGCTTGGCGAAGGCCTCATCCGGCTCACCCTTCGGAAGCCACAGCATGATGCGTGATCTGTCCAAAGCCGGCTTGGATGCATCGGATAGAGCCACGCGCAGATATCTCTCCGTGCGCCCCGGCTCCTCGACATGGCCCGGCGCATCGGCCGCCGCCACCGGCTGCACGAAAAGCGCCCCCGGCTCAAATGCGGCCTTCCTGTCTGGGTCACACCAGTCATCCGGCCAGGACGTCATCACGGCACCGCTCGCTCTCACCGCCTCCGCGAGCTGGTCGCTGGCCTGGCGCACGCCGGCCGCCATGGTGCTTTTCGGGTGGCCCAGAAGAATCATATGTTTGATATCGATGGCCGTTTTCGCCGGAACGACCGGCCTCAGGACGACCTTGCGTATCTCCACGATCTTCTGGACGTCAGGCATGATCCATTTGGCGGTACCGGGCTCGTAAAAGGGCTCGTCCTCGACCTCGAGCTGCTGCTCTTTCTTGAATTTTTCCCAGGCGACTTTGCCGCTCTGACTCAAAGTGAGCGGCACGATCCGGGGAAAGCGGCCTGCCCGGCGCAATGAGGCGCATTGCACAAGCTCATGGCCGCGGTCGGTTTCATAGGCATTGCCAATGAAAGCTATGAAGACGTCGGCCGCCTTTATGCGTTCGGCCAGCACATCGCGCTCGACCTCGCTCGCCGTCACGTCCCGGTCGAGGCAATACAGCTCGACGTCTCGACTGAAGAAGAATTCCCGGAACTCGTCGACAAAAGGCTTTGTGTCTTCGACATAGCTTAGGAAGACCTGAGTGCCGCTCATGGCCCAATCCGCTCCTCGATCTATGCCCTCGAGTACTCCGCAATTCAACTCTCAAGCGGCAAGCCCGTCAAGGTACTCGCTTGCCGAGAGTTCCTTTCCCGTTGCGCAAACACGCGACTTAAGCCGCGAATTTCTCGGCCAGTGACCGGCGCAACCGCTGGATCGCCATGACGCCGGCCGCATCGGGAAGCGACCACGCATTGGTCCCCGGCCTGAAGAAAGGCTGATCGGCGATATCGTCGAGGCCCGCTTTTTGTCTGGTTTCTTTCCACCAGGCGCGCCCACTATGTCCCAAAGTGACCGGCACGATGACGAGCTTCTGTCCCGCCTTGCGCAGTTCCAGCGCCTGGGCGAGTTCCTTGGCCGCCATTCGGCCGGGATAGTCCTTGTCGATGAAAGCGATGAAAATATTCGACGATTTGATTCTTTCGACGATCTCGGCGAAGACCGGTTCGCCGGCGTCGACATTCTCGATCATCCAGTCGACCCGGACGAGATTGCCCGCGAGCGTGAAGAAATGCTTGGCGAACTCCTCGACGAACAGACTCGTGTCGCCGACATAGCTCAGGAAAACCTTTACCTCGCTCATGGCTAAACGCCCTCTCCGCGTTGGGCCCCCGGTGCAAGGTCGGGTCATTCAACTCCCCACCTCACAGGCCCGTCAAGCCGATAACTGCGGATCATCGCAGATCGGCGGGGCGAATGATGTGCGGATTGTCACCATCGGCTTCAGCCTTTTCGACGAGATCGGCAGTGCCGCCAGGACCGTCGCCCCTCTTGCCGTCCCACAATGCGACAAGATGATAGATCCCCCTGGCCCGCGCCAGTTCGATCATCCGCGTGTTGCATGCGGCGTAGGCCTCGCTCGACTTGGGCAGGTTCATGTCGATGCGGTCGCGTGGCTGCGACTGGTCCCAGAGCGCATGGAAGCGGGCCACCCAGCCGCCGCCGGCGCGACCTGAGACAGATGTCTTTTCGAACAAAACGGGCGCGAAAGGCAGCACGATCACCGTGCGAAAACCGAGCGCGCGCGCCTGCTCGTGGAAGAGGATGTCTCCACCTCTCGCGGCACTCGCATAGCCGATCTTTTCATTCGGCATCTCGCGGGCGATGTCGCTCAGGTGGCTACGAATCGCCGCCGCGGCGGCCTGCTCCAGGGCCGGCGGAAAACGCGGTTCGGCGCGATCCGCCAGATCGATCATATGGCCGGTGAAGATGACCGCATCTATTTTCGGCATCGGGTATCCCTATCGCGTCGCCTCATCTTCAGCAAAGTGAAAGCCGATCGCAATAGGGAATGCCTTCTCAGGTCTTATTGATCGATATGCCGCCATCGACAAGAAGCGCGGCGCCGGTCATGAAGCTCGAAGCCTCCGAAGCAAGAAAAAGCGCCGAGCGGGCGATCTCTTCCGGCTCGGCCAGCCGCTTCAAGGCATGCAGACCCTCGACGAAGCTCCTGATCTCGGGCGTGTTGATCACCTCGCGGCCCATCGGCGTGTCGGTGCCGCCGGGGAGCAGCGCATTGGCGCGAATCTTCCTGGCGCCGAATTCCGCCGCGATGACCTGGACCAGGCCGACAAGACCCGCCTTGCTCGCCGCATAGGCGCCGAGATTGGGAAAGCCCACCGTATGGCCGACGAAGGTGGAGGTGAAGATCAACGACCCGCCGCCGCGCTCGAGAAGCGCTGGAATCTGATATTTGGCGGCGAGAAAGGCACTGGTCAGATTGACGTCAAGCGTCTCGCGCCAGCCGGCAACGCTGATATCGGGCACCGGCGCCATTTCACCGGTGGTTCCGGCATTGTTGAACGCGATATCGAGACCGCCGAACCTGTCCCGCGCCGTCTCGACCAGCGCCTTGGCCACGGCTTCATCTTTCACATCACCGGCGACGGCCACCGCTTCACCGCCCATTTCCCGGATCTCGGTGACGGTATTGTCGAGTTCCGGCTTGCGGCGCGCGCAGAGGACGAGCTTGGCGCCCTCGGCGGCAAAGAGCTTCGCCGCGGCGCGGCCGATACCGGAACTGGCGCCAGTGATGATGGCAACTTTGTCGAAGAGAGCAGTCATGAGAGTTCCTTTCAATTGAATGCGAAGCTCTCATGGTCGAAGGGCCGAGATTAAGCAGCCCGTTTCTTGCTCAAGCGTCATGAAATGATGCCTATCGCAGAGGCAGCCTTGCCGGGTTGACAAGGCCGGCACGGTCCGTACATCTGCATGTGACAGGAGGTTGCGCTGTCAAAACGTCCTAACGTCACTGCGCTTCGCAAGCGCGCCGCCACTTTCATCATCGCGGGGCTCGGCGCCGGCGCGGCGACGGTCATGTCTTTCGCAATGGCACTCTATGACGCCGCCAAGCCGAAGGAATTGCCTGTCGTCCAGATCGGTGACCCCGTGGATACCGGGCGCTGGAAGATCGCGGTACTCGGCTCCCAATTCGACAAGGAACGTCTGTCCGTCGAAATGGCGATCACCAATCTCTCGGCGATGACCAGCAATTCCTACTCGCATGTGCTGACGCTGGTCGACGCGCCGCCCGGCCTCGCGACACCGAGCTATATTCTCGTCCGCGACAATGCCGTCGCCTATAATCTCCATCCCGATATGCCGGAACGTGTGATCGCCCAATGGCAATGGCCCAAGGAGGCGCCACCACCAAAGGACGTTCAATTCACCTTCATGAGCCAGATCCATAAACGCCGCGATAATCTCTATGGCGCGCCCGGCTGGTTCGATCGTCCGCCCGTCGCCAGGATATCTCTGCCGGTCAAAAGCGAGGGTAAATCCTGATGCGCAAGCTCGCCGCGCTCTTTGGTGTCTTCGTTGCGATCTTTGCACTCTATGTCCTGCAGAAATCGCTGCCGACCTATGGCGACATCACGAGCCCCATCGCGGTCTTTGGCAAGACCGGCGAGAGGGTCACCGCGCGCAATTTCGAGCTTACGGTGACGCAGCTGCGCTTCGCCAGGAATATCAAGCTCACGGCTTTCGGCAATGAACGCAGCTATGGCACTTCCGGCATCTGGGCCATCGTCGATGCGGAGGCCGCGGCGCGCAATGAGACCGTCACCTTGATGTCGGCGGCCTGGCTCGGCGCCGACGGCCTGCGCTATCTCGCCAGCGAGCGCATCGGTAATGCGCCCGGCTTGCTCGGCCGGCAGCAGCTTGAGCCCGGCCTGCCCCAGCGTGTGCTGATGATCTTCGAATTTCCTGAAAGTGAAATGAACAAAGGCACGCTCCTCGTGGCACGCTATCCATTCCAGCCGCTCGACAATGAGCTGCGTATCGCCATGGAATCCTCCTCAGCCCCCGTCATCCATGACCAGGTGACGCTCGAACGGGGACGTTCGGACGTCGATTGGAGCGTCACGATTCAATGAGCGAGAGAAGATACTTCTGGGGCAGCCTCGCCGCCCTCCTCGTCGCGGTCCCCGCAGCAATTGCCTTGCGTGGTTATGACAGCGCTCTCGCCTGGCGCGCCAATCAGGAGCTCTATCCCCTCATCGCCGAGCCCGGCAAACCCGTCCGCTATGGCGGCGCGGAATGGCGCATTGAGGGTCTCTATCAACTTGTCGGGCAAGACAAGAAGTCGGCTTACATTCTCGCCGAATTCGAGGCGAAGATCGACGATCCGGCGGCTTTCGCAGCGGGCGCCTGCCAGATCGCCCTTACCGATCGCGGCGAGAAACGCTGGTCACCGCAATTCTTGCCGCCCTACGAAGTCCGCAAAGCGCGTCCCTCGATCGATGAGCGCACGACCTGTGGCGGAGCCACCATCAAACCCGTCAAGGCGGGTGAGACCGTCAAGATGGCGGAAATCTTCCGGGCGCCATCCGAGATCACCAAGTTCGATCTGGCGATCTCGCAAGCCACCTTGCGGCCCAGCTACCTCATCCTGCGTTGACTCAAGCTTCTTGCCGGCGGCCTGATGTGATCGCGTAGTCGAGCACCGCCGCCAGCAGGCAGACGCGGATGGCATCGAGCAGGATGCCGCCGCTGAGATCGCTCGGGCTGCCGAACAGAAGCGTCAAAGGATCGGCAAGCATCTGCCAGGTCGTCAGATCATGGGCGCCGATCACGCGGGTGGCTCCGATCCATGCCCAGGCGCCGGCCCAGGTGATGAATTGATAAGCGATCATGAAGGTCAGCAAGGTCGCCGGCCCTGCCGTCAAAGTGAGGCGAACGCAGCGCCATACCGGTCCATAACGCGAGCGATAGCCACCGATATAATGGCCGATGAAATCGCCGAACCATTTGCGCCAGGTCTTGGTTCTGCCAGTGTCGTCACCGACCGGCGCTGCGGCCGGATTCGACAATTCATAGCCATAGATGATCGCCGTCATCACCAGCCAAACCAGAGGGAGAAGCGCGAAAAAGAACAGGCTCTGCACTTGCGTCCAGAAATCCGGCGCGGCGAATTCCGCCGGGGCAAAACCTTCAGCGGCACGTGCTTCGCCGATGAGATAGGACGAGGCGGTAAAGGCGCCCGCACCCAGGCGCTCGATCAGCTGACCGGTATAGATGCTGATGCCGTAAAGGCCGATGAATACCCAGCTCGCATCACAGGCGACGACCAGGAAGCGCCAATAAGGCACCGTGGCGCGCTTGTTCATGTACTTGGCGAACCAGCGGACCAGCCAGCAGGCGATGATCGAGAGGACGAGCCAACGCGCCTGCAACAAATCGAGGAAGTTGGCGCTTTCGCCAAAGGGAACGCGGGCCAGCGCCAGACGGGAATATTCGCGCACCGTGTCGCTGAGGAAGCCCCAGGCGGCGTAATAGGCGAAGAAGGGCAATATCGCGATCGCCGTCACACCCACGATATGCGTGGCGCGGTATTTGTTGTGGGCAACATCGGCGGGCTCTTCGGCAAGGGCGGTGAGACCCGTCATCGCCGGGCGCAGCACCGCGAACATCATCACGATGATGACGAGTTTTGCCAGAACGACGAAGGAGAGAACGACCATGCCGGCGAGCGCATTTTCGAGTCCGGCGCGCACCGCGAGATCGAGCAGCAGGTCATGCAAGAGAACACCGAGGGTGGCGAGAAGCAAAAGCTGCGGCCAGAAACGCAGGAATAGCCGACCCGCCAGGCTCAAGGGCCGCATGATGTCCAGCGCCAAGCTCATGGACCCTGGTTAAGGGAGAAAACTCAACGCTTCAATACTCGATTGATAACCCAACGTCAGTCGGCACGACGCGCGGCAAAGGTTTGTTGCATGCGCCAGCCACTCTCTGTCCACAGTTCATTGCGCCAGGAGAAGGAGTTCGCCTGAATGTCGGAGAAGGACCAGCGCATGCGCGGCGCCTCGCCTTCCGTCGTTTCAAGCACGACCTGATCGCCGATCCCACGGGCAATGAACGTGCGCACGACCCGATGCATCGGACCGATCCAGGTCGACTGCCAGGCGCCGATCATCTCGTCGAAGAAACGCAGGCTGGTGCCATATTCATAGAGATCGCTCCGGCCCGCCCGTTCGGCGCGCTGCGGCACGATCCAGACATCCTGAACACCCCTGCCCTCCAACATCCAGGCGAAATGCCATTCGCCCTGCTCTTCGCGCGCGAGCTTCCCGTCCTCATCGAACCAGCGGACAAGCAGATCCCAGGAGCCGATGAAGGGTGCGAATATCCGCTGCTCAGGCGGGATGGAGGGATGTGGGCCGTCGCTGAGCAAGGCCTCGGCAAAGGGAGCGGGTGACCGAGATGTCATTGATGTCGTCCTCATTTGGCAAGGTCCCCTTATAGCAGCAATATGCGAAGGCGACTTCACCCTGGATAAGTTTCCGGCACTCGGCTATCTGGCAGCATGTTTCTGTCCATCGCTACCACGCACCGACCGGCAACGGATCTGGGTTTCCTGCTCCACAAGCACCCCGACCGTCTGCATGAGATCGAGCTCTCTTTCGGAAAAGCCTGGGTATTCTATCCGGAGGCCTCGGATGAACGTTGCGAAGCCGCACTCGTGCTCGATGTCGATCCGGTCAGCCTGGTACGCGGCAAAGGCCAAAGCGACGGCCTCCTCGATCATTATGTGAATGACCGGCCCTATGCGGCCTCCTCCTTCCTCTCGGTGGCTTTCAACAAGGCCTTCCGGACCGCCATGGCCGGCACTTGCGCTGCCAAGCAGAATCTCGCCGACAGCACTCTGCCGCTCGAAGCGGTGGTGACGCCCTTGCCGATGCGCGGCGGCGAGCCCTTGGTCCGCCAGCTCTTCGAACCATTGGGCTGGCGTGTCGAGATCGAGACGCTGGGCGAATCCCCCAAGCTCTATGCCCGCCTCGTCCTCACGGGCGAGGCCCGGCTCAGCACCTTGCTGACCCATCTCTATGTGCTGATCCCGGTGCTCGACGACACCAAGCATTATTGGGTCGGCAACGACGAAATCGACAAGCTCCTGAAGCGCGGTGAAGGCTGGCTCGACCGGCATCCGGCGAAGGATCTGATCGTGCGGCGCTATCTACGCCATCGCGGACTGCTGGCCCGCGCGGCGCTCGAACGCCTGGCGCCGCAGACTCAGGACGAAGCGGCCGAGACCGAGACACAAAATGCGCCTGAGGAGACGCTCGAGACGCCGATGCGCCTGCATGATGCGCGGCTCGAAGCGGTCGTCGCCGCCCTGCGCACCATCGGCCCCAAACGCATCGTCGATCTCGGCTGCGGCGAAGGCAAATTGCTGCAGCTCCTGCTGCGCGAAAGCTGGGCCCGCGAGCTGATCGGCCTCGACCCGTCGGTGCGCGTGCTGGAACGCGCGGCGCGGCGTCTGAAGCTCAACCAACCGGGCGGACCACCGGAAGGCCGGCTGACGCTGCTGCACGGGTCGCTCACCTATCGTGACGATCGCTGGGCCGGCGCCGACGCGGCGGTGCTGGTCGAGGTTATCGAGCATCTCGATCCCGACCGCCTGCCCCTGGTGGAGCGTGTCGTCTTTGGCGCCGCGCGGCCCAAATCCATTGTCGTCACGACGCCCAATGCCGATTACAACATCCTGTTCCCGACACTCTCCGCCGGCGCCTTTCGTCATCCCGATCATCGTTTCGAATGGTCACGTGCGGAATTCGCGGCCTGGGCGGACAGGATCGGTGCGACTTACGGTTATCGGGCGGTCATCTCCGGCATCGGCCCTGAGAATGAGAGCCATGGCGCGCCGTCCCAGATGGCGGTGTTCACCCGATGAGGAAAAGTGACCAATTTATCGAGGTGCCGGACTTCGCCCTTGTCGTGCTCATCGGCTCGACCGGCTCCGGCAAATCGACCTTTGCTGCGAAGCATTTCCGGCCGACGGAGGTGATCTCTTCGGATCGCTGCCGTGGCCTTGTCGGTGACGACGAGACCGATCAGAGCGTCACCGGCGACGCCTTCGATCTGGTGCGTGAGATCGCTGGCAAACGCCTCAAGAACCGCAGGCTCACGGTCATCGATGCCACGAATGTGCGTGCCGCCGACCGCAAGAGCTGGATCGAGCTCGCCCGGCGCTGGCACGCTTTGCCGGTCGCCATCGTGATCGATCCCGGCATCGATATCTGCATCGAGCGCAATCAGAGCCGGCCCGACCGTCCCTTCGGCGGCGAGGTCGTGCGCCGCATGGTATCGGAGATTCGCCGAAGCCAGCGCGGCCTCGAAGGTGAGGGATTCCGCCAAGTCTGGAAGCTGACGAGCGCAGAGGACGTCGACGCCGCGACCCTGACGCGTGTGCCCTTGTGGACCGACAAGCGCACCGATCAGGGCCCCTTCGACATCATCGGCGATGTGCATGGCTGCGCCGACGAGTTGCAGGAGCTGCTCATCAAGCTCGGTTATGAAATCACGTGGTCGGACGCGAGTGGAACGCGCAATGTCGCCGTCAGTCATCCGCAAGGCCGCAAGGCGGTGTTTGTCGGCGATCTCGTCGATCGCGGCCCCAATTCCCCTGACGTGCTGCGCATCG
This sequence comes from Rhizobiales bacterium Y(2018), assembly GCA_005502925.1. GTDB lineage: Bacteria > Pseudomonadota > Alphaproteobacteria > Rhizobiales > Aestuariivirgaceae > Taklimakanibacter. The sequence goes on from SCPD01000001.1 coordinate 869,549, forward strand.
CCATGGACATGCAGGCGGACGGCACCGGGCATGTCGTGCAAGGCAATCACGACCGCAAGCTCGAGCGCTGGCTCGCCGGCCGCAAGGTCACCATCGCGCATGGCCTGCAGCAGACGATCGACCAGTTGCAGGCGGAGAGTGACGACTTCCGCAAGAGCCTGCCGAAATTCCTGAGCGGCCTGCGCAGCCATGTCTGGCTCGACCAGGGCCGCCTCGCGGTGGCGCATGCGGGACTCAAGGCCGAGATGATCGGACGCGGCTCCGGCGCGGTGCGTGAATTCGCCTTGTTCGGCGAGACCACGGGCGAGATCGACGAGTTCGGCCTGCCGGTGCGCGCTGACTGGGCCACCAATTATCGCGGCGACACCACCGTCGTCTATGGCCACACACCGATGCTCAAGGCGGACTGGGTCAACAATACGATCTGCATCGACACCGGCTGCGTGTTCGGCGGCAAACTCACGGCCTTGCGCTGGCCGGAGAAGGAACTCGTCGAGGTCGCCGCCGCCAAGGTCTGGTCCGAGCCTTTGCGACCGCTCGCGGCGCCCCAGTCCGATACATCGGCACAGGCCGAGGCGGATCAGCTTCTCGATATCAAGGATGTCAGCGGGCGGCGCTGGATCGACACCGAACTCAGAGGCCGCATCGTGGTGGCGGAGGAGAATGCCAGCGCCGCGCTCGAAGTAATGAGCCGTTTCGCGCTGGCGCCGCAATGGCTGACCTATCTGCCGCCGACCATGTCGCCGTCGGAAACCAGCGAAGCGGAAGGATGGCTAGAACGTCCTGAGGAAGCCTTCGCGCATTTCCGCGAGCGCAATGTCACCGAGGTCATATGCGAGGAGAAGCATATGGGCTCACGCGCAGTCATCGCGCTGTGTCGATCCGCGGTGGTTGCCCAGATGCGCTTCGGGATTGCGGGGGATGAAAGCGGCGCCATCTGGACGCGTACCGGCCGCAGCTTCTTCAGTGATGCCGCAATGACCGAAGGCCTGCTTGCGCGCTTGCGCGATGCCGTTGACGCCACACGACTGTGGGACGAGCTCGGCAGCGACTGGCTGCTCTTCGACGCCGAGATCATGCCCTGGTCTGCCAAGGCGAATAGCCTGATCGAAAGCCAGTATGCGCCGGTCGCCACGTCCTCTGCCGCAGGTTTCGCCGCCGCCATCGATGCCCTGACCCGCGCCCTATCCCGCACCAGCGAGGTCGATGCTTTGCGGGAACGTTTCGCCGAACGGGCGCGGCGCGCCGCACTCTATGGCAAAGCCTGGGCGCCTTATGTCTGGCCGGTGTCGGGTATCGAGGATCTCAAAGTGGCGCCTTTCCATCTCCTGGCGAGCGAAGGACGCGTCTGGTTCGACCAGGATCACGTCTGGCACATGTCCCTTGCCGGCCGCCTGGCCGACGCTGCTAATGGCGTCGTCACTCGCACCGCTTGGCGTCAGGTGGCGCTCGCCGATGACGCGGCCTGTGCCGACGCCATCCGTTGGTGGGAAGATTTCACCAGCAAAGGCGGCGAAGGCATGGTGGTCAAGCCGCGTGATTTCGTCAGCCGCGGACCGAAAGGCCTGATCCAGCCCGCCCTCAAGGTGCGCGGGCGCGAATATCTGCGCATCATCTACGGGCCCGAATATGATGCGCCCGACAATCTCATGCGCCTGCGCCAGCGCGGTCTCGGCGGCAAGCGCGCTCTCGCGCTCAGGGAGTTCGCGCTCGGCCATGAGGCGCTGAAACGCTTCGTCGCGCGCGAGCCGTTGCGGCGGGTGCATGAATGCGTCTTCGCGGTGCTGGCGCTCGAAAGCGAACCGGTCGATCCGCGGCTCTAATTCGACCGGCGCGCCAGAAGGGCGAGGCGCGAAAGCCGCCTCTCGCTCGCGAGCAGCGCCGCGGTTTCGAGGAAACGCTGCTGGCCCGCGAACACCTCATCGCCTTCGATCTCGCGCAATGCCTTTTCGCGCCGGGCCCGCGCCGCCAGCCAGCCTTTAGCGTTCGCGGCCATGTTCGGCGTGCGGTCCTCGACATGCTCGACCTCGAAGCCGGCTTCCTTCAGAAGCGCCTCGTCGAGCCCGGCCGGCACGAAGACGAAATGTCCAATCGAGGCACGCACCGCGATCTCGGCATTGGTCACCGGCCCGGTCAGGACGATGGGATCGGTGAATAGCAGACGCCCACCCGGCTTGAGCACACGGCACCATTCCGCCAGGACGTGCGGCCGATCCGGCAGGTGATTGATCGCGTCGATGCAGGTGATGGCGTCAAAAGTCGCATTCATGAAAGCGAGGCGCTCGGCGGCGTTGCCCTGGTAGAATTTCGTACGCCCTTCATAGCCGAGCTCACGCGCCGAGGTCTTTGCGCTGGTAATCGCGTCGGCATGCAGATCGACGCCCGAGACATGGCAGCCGGTCTTCTGGGCGATACGCAAAGTCGGCTTTCCCGATCCGCAGGCGAGATCGAGCAATTGGCTGGAGCGCGCCAGATGCAACCAGCCGATGAAAAGATCCTGCTCCTCGGCAGTCACCCATCCCGTCTGGCCGATATCCTCGCCAAAGGCCTCGCAGCGAATCTCGCTATAGAGCTCGCTGGCAAAATTGCGGTAGCTGGCATCATAAAGATCGACGCGCTTGCCGGTTTCGGACGTCTTCATGTTCCCGTCCTGTCGTTGAATGCGCACCCTCGCATTGTCGTGGTATTCCCCCAAAGCGCGATAGGCAAGTCGCCTTCGAAACCTCCGCGCTTGCGCTCCCCGGCCAAATCGCTATTCTGAAATAATTCGCCATACAGTATAATTTTGTGAAGTTTTTCTTCATGCCCACTCAATCGTCTTTCCACTATCAGCCCGCAACGGCCGCCGATCGGCCAGCCATTGCCCGTGAATTGGCGCTGGGTTTCGGTTTTTCCCCGGAAAGAGCCGCCGAATATATCGAGAATATCGGACTCTCCGACTTCCGGGTACTGATGGGCGCGGAAGGCATCGCGGCGATCGCCGCTCTGGCGCGGACCGGCCATTTTCTCGGCGGGCGGAGCGTGCCGGCCGCCAATATCTGCCATATCGCGATCGCGCCGCAGTGGCGCGGGCATGGCCTCGCGCGTCAGCTTCTGGCCGAACTGGAGGCCGAAGCCCTGGCGCAGGGCGCGGCGATGACCACCCTTTTCGCCTCGGCGCGGCCCGTCTATCGCAAAGCCGGCTATGAGCTGGCAGGATCCGAGATCATCTATGAGGCCGAGACCGCGGCCCTGCCTACTCGCTTGAAAGATATCGCCTTCCAGGCGGTGACCGGCGACATTGCGCAGCGCCTGAGTGAGGCCGCACCAGCACGCGCCGCGATCCATAACGGACTTCTCGACCGGGCGGACTCGCATTGGCGCGAGCTTCTGCGCGAGCCGCGTCATGCGCTCGCCGCTTATGCGGTCGCTGGCGATGTCAGCCGTGGCTATGCGCTGGTCGACACAGCGGATGAAAATTGCCTCAGCTTACGCGACTGGCACGCGCGGGATGGTGCGGCGGCGGAAGCGATCCTCGCCTTTCTCAGTGGTTTCCGCTCGGTCTATCCGAAATTGCACTGGCATGGCGCGCCCAATGATGATCTCATCTTCGCCATGCCGGACAAGGGCTGGAAGCTCCTGCATCAGGAAGATTTCATGGCGAAGCTCATCGATCCCCGACAGGCGCTCGCGGCCCGCGGTTATGCCTGTGCGGACGCCCAGCTCGACTTCACGCTGATCGGCGAGACACAGACGCGCTTCGGCCTGGCGATCTCGAATGGCAAGGCGACGGTCACGCAACCAACTGGCCGCGCCGGCGTGTCCCTGAAAGAGATCGACATCGCACCGCTGTTCACGAGCTATCGCTCGGCGAGCTTCCTGGCGCGCGCCGGCCGCCTCGCTGGCGACGCGGCCGCGATTGCCCTGTGCGACCTGATCTTTGCCGGACCTTCTCCCTGGTCGGCCGAGCATTTCTGAGAGGAACCGCACTTTGAACACCAATCTCATCGCCCGGCTGCGCAGCGTCTCGGCCGATATGACACCGGCGCTCGAACGTGTCGCCACCGCCGTGCTCGCCCAACCCGATATCGTACTCTATCAGAGCATTACCGAGCTCGCTGATCATTCGAAGTCCTCGGAAGCCACCGTTATGCGCTTCTGCCGCGATCTCGGTTTTTCGGGCTTCCAGGACTTCAAGCTGACGCTGGCGCGCGAACTCGCCACCCGTGATGCGTCTCCATCGCCAAACGGCCAGGGCGATGCGTTGCAGGAATTGGTAGCGACCGCCATCACGGCGCTCCAGGAGACGGAGAAACTGGTCGATCGCAAGGCGCTCGAGCAAGCGGCCAAAGTGCTTCTCGCGGCCCGCCATATCGCCATATTCGGCGTTGCCGCTTCCGCCGTCACCGCCGAATATCTCGCTTATAAATTCACCCGCATCGGCCTCATGTGCCGGGTGGGCTCGGATGCACATCTCGCCATGATGACGGCGGCGACCGCCAACTCCTCCGTCGTCCAGATCATCGTGTCGAGCAGCGGGTCGACCATCGATGCGGTCAAGGTGGCGGAAGTGGCGCGCGCCAGCAAATGCACGGTGATCGGCATCACCAACCGCTCGAAGAGCCCGCTGGTGGCCCTGAGCGACATCACCTTCGTCGCCTCCTGGCCGGAGACACCGCTGACCGGCGGCGCCTTCCCCTCCAAGATCAGCCAGCTTCTTATTGTCGACGCCCTGATTTCCGCTATCCTCAAGGCCGACGCGGCACGGCGCGGCGTCATCGATGTGACCGCGGAGTCCGTCAGTGACCGCAACTACTGAGCCGACCGTCGTCGTCGATATCGGCGGCACCAAAATCGCCGTCGCCCGCGTCGAAAACGGCGCCATCACCGAACGCCATCAGATCGCCACGCCGCGCACCGGCCATGGCAGCGACCTGACCGATGCGGTCGCCGCCACGGTGCGCAAGATCACGACGCAGCCGGCGCGGCTCGGCGTCGCCACCACCGGCATCGTTGCCGATGGCTGCCTCACCGCGCTCAATCCCGGCACACTGCCGGTCGAGAACAATTATCCGATCGTCGCGGCGCTACGGCGGCGGGTCGGCGTTGCGCCGCTCGCCGTCAATGATGCGCAGGCCGCCGCCTTTCATGAAAGCCGCTCGCTCGACGGCACCGCCAAACGCCTCGCTTTCATCACCGTATCGACCGGCATTGGCGCCGGCATCGTTCTCGACGGCCAGTTGCAGACGGGCCGCCATGGACTTGCCGGCCATGCCGGCCATATCACCGTCGACTGGTCGGGTCCGCTGTGCGGCTGCGGCCGGCGCGGCTGTGTCGAGATGCTCGCCTCCGGCACCGCCATCGCCAAACGGGCCAGCGACGTCACTGGCCGGGAAATGAGCGCGCCCGCCGTCTTCGCGGCGGCGCATAAGGGTGACGAACAGTGCGGCAAGGTGATCGAGGACGCCGTGAGTGCCCTCGCCGCGATGATCGCCGATCTGGTCGCAAGCCTCGATCTCGACGTCATCCGCCTGGGCGGTGGAGTCGGCCTGGTGCCGACCTTCCTCAACCGCCTGCGCGACACGATGGAGCGCCTGCCCCCGGTTTATCGCCGCCCGGTCGAGCCCGCACGCGGCGGCGCCGAAGCCGGCCTTTTGGGCGTTGCCGCCCTGTTAGACGAAAAATTTCTTCACTGACGAATTTTTGTTGACGAATTTTTTCTTTTTTCTTAACGTCGACCTCGGTTTCACAGAAACGGGGGTCCCATGCGGCCGCACGTGGCGCTCACTGAATTGGCCGGTAAACTGGTGGTGTCGTGCCAGGCCGATGCCGGCATGCCGCTCGACGGCGAGTCTTATATATTAGCGCTGGCGCGCTCGGTCCTCCTGGGCGGGGCGGCCGGCGTCCGGATCCAGGGCATCCGCAATGTACGCGCCGTGCGCGCCGCCGTCTCCGTCCCGATCATCGGCATCGTCAAGGCCAGCCAGCCGGACAGCCCGGTCTATATCACCAGCCGCGTGCAAGAGGTCGAAGCGCTCGCCGATGCCGGCGCCGACATCATCGCCTTTGATGCCACCGACCGGCCGCGGCCCGAAACGGTCCCTGCCCTCTGCCGGGCCATCCATGCGCATGGTCTTGCCGCGATGGCCGATATTTCGACACTCGCCGAAGCCGAGGCCGCTCTTGCCGCCGGGGCCGATGTCGTCGGCACCACGCTTGCCGGCTACACGGATCACTCACGCCAGCTCGACGGGCCCGATTACGCGCTGATGCAGGATCTGGCCAAAGGCAGCCTGCCCTTCGTGGCCGAGGGCAAGATCTGGACACCTGAAGAGGCCCGCCGCGCCTTTGAGATCGGCGCCCAGTTCGTCGTCGTCGGTTCCGCCATCACCCGGCCCGACGTCATCACCCGCCGCTTTGTCGATCATCTCAATCAGGTCAAGTCATGAGCACTTCCGTCAAGGTCGCCGTCATCGGCGCGGGTTTCATGGGATCGATGCATGCCTCGATCTTCGCTCAATCCCCGGGTGCGAAGCTCGTCGCCGTCGTAGACCAGAATCTGGATCTCGCCCAAACGATCGCCGCCAAACATCCAGGCTGCCGCGCCTATGGCAGCCATGACGAGCTTCTGGCGGCCGAGACGCTCGATCTCATCAGCATCTGCACACCCGACAATCTGCATCGCGACGCGGCTCTCGCCGCCGCGGCCAAGGGCGTCCATCTGTTCATCGAGAAACCCATCGCCTCGACGATGGAGGACGGCGAGGCGATCACCGCCGCCGCCGACAAGGCTAAGATCAAGCTCAGCGTCGGTTATCTCCTGCGTTTCGATCCGCGCTACGCGCAGGCCCGCCGACTGATCGCCGACGGCAAGATCGGTGATCCGATCCATCTCTATGCCAGACGCAACAGCGCCCGCACCGAAGGCCCCAAACGTTATGGCGGCAAGCTGCCGCTGGCGCTCCATGTCACCGTGCATGACGTCGATCTCGTTCTGTGGATGCTCGAAGGCCAGGAACCGGTCTCGGTCTATGCACAGACGACCGACAAGCTCCTGGGCACATCCGGCACGCAGGACACAATCGGCGCCATCGTGCGCTTCTCGAGCGGCACGCTCGCCACTTTCGAAAGCGCCTGGTCGCTGCCGGCCGGCGCCCGCCACATGATCGACGCCCGCCTTGAGCTCATCGGCACGCAAGGCTCTTTCGAAGTGCAATGCGGCGACAGCGGCCTCTATTTCGCCGATGCCGCCTCCTCACGCGAGATCGACACCCAGCATTGGCCGTCCTTCGACGGTGTGGTGCGCGGCGACCTGCGCGAGGAGCTGCAGGCGGTGCTGCGCTGGATCCGGGGGACGGATGAGCCGCTGGCGACCGGACGCGATGCGCTCAGATCGCTGGCGCTTACCCGCGCGATGATGAAGTCGGCAGAGACCGGCGAAATCGTGAAGCTCTAACTCAACAACAACTCAGCAAAGGGAGACGAAAATGGATAGAAGGCATTTCCTCACGCTCACCACCGCGCTCGCCGCGACGGGCGTCATCGGCCAGCCCCTCACGGCGCGGGCGGCGCAGCCCTATGCCGGCCAACGCGTCTCGGTGCTCCTCGAAGGCCATCCGACCTCGGATGCCATCCAGAAGCTGCTGCCGGAGTTCAAGGAACTCACCGGCATCGATGTCGAGCTGGAAATCATCCCAGAACAAGACATCACCGCCAAGATGCTGCTCGAATTCTCCTCGAAGTCGGGGCGCTACGACATCGTCCAGAACAACATCATCTACATCAAGGGCTTTGCCGATGCGGGCTACATCGTGCCACTCGACGATCTGCTCAAGGCCAATCCGGATCACTACGACAAGGCCGATTTCGTGCCGGGCTATATCGACACCGCGATGAGCGACGGCAAGCTCTATGGCCTGCCGGTCTATGGCGAGAGCACCTTCCTGATGTATCGCAAGGATCTGTTCGAGCAGCATGGCATCGCGGTGCCGAAGAGCTTCGACGACATCGAGGCCGCCGCCAAGACGATCTCCGAGAAGACCAACAAGGAAATCGCCGGCATCACCATGCGCGGCCAGCAGGGCATTCAGGGCGTCTATGTGTGGGCGGCCTATCTCTGGGGCATGGGCGGCTCGTTCCTCGATGAGGCCGGCAAATCAGCGCTCGGCACGCCGGAAGCCGCCAAGGCGCTCGAAGCCTTTGCGCGCGTGCTGCGTGATTACGGTCCGGTCGGCGTCGCCAATTTCGGCTGGGAAGAGAACCGGCTGCTGTTCCAGCAGGGCAAGGCGGCAATGACGCTCGATGCCACCGTCAACGGCGCTTACAATGAAGATCCGGCGGCTTCGACCATTGTCGGCAAGGTCGGCTATGTGCCAGTGCCAATGCAGGCCGACAAGCCCAAGGGCGGCTCTTCCTCGCTCGCGGTGCATTGCATGTTCGTCTCCGCCGATTCCCAGGTGAAGGACGCGGCCGCGGTCTTCGCTTCCTGGGCCACCGCCAAGGCGCAGCAGATCAAGTCGGTCAAGAGCGATCCCAATTCGGGTGTCACCTCGCTCGGCGCGATGGCAGACGAAGAGTTCGTCAAGCGTTATGGCGCCTTCAAGGACGCCATGCTGCAGGCGATCGGGCAAGGCAATCCGCAATATCTGCCGACCGTGCCGCAGGCGAATGAAATCATCAACAATACCGGCATCGCCGTCTCCAAGGCGCTGGCCGGTACCGCAACGGCAGCGGAAGCGCTCAAAGAGGCGGATGCGGCCAACCAGGCGGCGCTTTCCAAGTAACTTGTCCGACTGCCCCGCTGCCCGGTCTCCTCCGCCGGGCGGCGGGTTTTCCATGGGACCCTATGAACCAGGACGCCACACGATATTTCTACCAGCCGGTGCTGATCTTCCTCGGCGCCGTCTCGCTCGTGCTGACGGCCTATGTCACCTGGTTGACGCTCAACGACCTGTCGCTGATGAAGCCGCAGGCGCAGAAATTCGTCGGCCTCGACAATTACTGGCGCCTTCTGACCGATGCGCGCGGCCTCGGTGCTCTGTGGCGCACCGCCCTCTTCACCATCGCCGTCACCACGATCGAAATCCTGCTGGGCCTCGCCATCGTCCTCTATCTCGACCGTGAGTTCAAAGGCCGGCGCCTGGTGCGGGCCCTTCTGCTGGTGCCGATCATCATGACGCCGGTCGTCGTCGGCCTCACTTGGCGTTTCATGTTCGATCCCTCGACCGGTATGGTGAACTATGTGCTGTCGCTCCTCGGCCAGGACCGGCCGATGGACTGGCTCGGCAATCCCGCCATCGCCCTTTTTGCGGTGATGATCGCCGATATCTGGCAATGGACGCCCTTTGTCGCTTTGCTCACGCTTGCCGCCCTCGAAGCGCTGCCGACCGATCCCCTCGATGCGGCGCGTGTCGACGGCGCCAAGGAATGGCAGGTCACCTTCTATGTGCTGCTGCCGATGCTCAAACGTGCGCTTCTCATCGTGGCGTTGATCCGCGCCATCGACAGCGTCAAGGCCTTCGACCTCTTCTACATCATGACGCGCGGCGGGCCGGCGCTCTCGACCGAGACGCTCAATCTCTATGGTTATATCGCCGCTTTCACCAATTTCGATGTCTCCTATGCGATGACCATCGCGCTCGTCCTCACCGTCGTCACCAATATCGCGCTGCTCGCCGTCTATGGCGTGATGTTCCCGGCACGCAATGAGGCACGGGCATGATGAAACGCGCTTTGTTCTGGATCGGCCTCCTGGCGCTTCTCGTGCTGGTGCTGTTTCCGATCTATTGGGTGGTCGCCACGTCATTGAAGACGGTGAAGGACGCTTTCGCCCAACCACCCGTCTTCCTGTTCGAGCCGACCTTCGCCAATTATGCGAAAGTGCTGCAGAACAGTGTGTTCCTGCGCGGCTTCTTCAACAGCCTTCTGGTCTCGATCACTGCCAGCGTGATCGCGGTGGCGGTCGGGGCGCTCGCCGCCTATGGACTCGTCCAGCAGAATGCCGGGAAGCGCCGCGCGCACGAGAAATTCATCCTCGGGCTTCGCATTGCACCAGCCCTCATCTTCGTGGTGCCGACCTATTATCTCGCGGTGCGCGTCGGCATGCTGAACAGCCACGCCTTGCTGATCGCCGTCTACGCCTTCGTCAACATTCCCTTCGCCATCTCGATGATGATCACCTTCTTCGAGGATATCCCGCACGAGCTCCGCGATGCGGCGCGGGTCGATGGCGCTAAGGAATTCCGCATCTTCTGGAGCGTCATCCTGCCCCTCGCCCGTGGCGGGCTCGTCGCCACCCTGATCCTGTGCGTGCTCTTCACCTGGAACGAATTCTTCATTGCGCTGGTGCTCAGCGGGCGGGACACCCAGACCCTGCCGGTGACCATTACCTCCTTCCTCACCTTCCAAGGCATCGAATGGGGACCGCTCACCGCGGCGGCGACGCTGATCATGCTGCCCATGGTGGTACTGGGGCTCCTGGTGCAGGGCAATGTGGTGCGCGGCATGACCCTCGGCAGCGTCAAAGGATGACAGAATGACAGCAGCTCTGGTTCTTAAGGACATCTCGAAGTCCTATGGCGAGGTCCCGGTCCTCAAGGGTGTGAATGTCGAGGCGGCGCCCGGCGACTTCATCGTGCTGCTCGGCCCCTCGGGCTGCGGAAAGTCGACGCTGCTGCATGCCATTGCCGGCCTCCACAGCATCAATGCCGGCGAGATCGTCATCGACGGGCGCAATGTGAATGACGTGCCGACACGCGAGCGTGACATCGCCATGGTGTTCCAGTCCTATGCGCTCTATCCCAATATGACGGTCGCCGAGAATATCGGGTTCCCGCTCAAGATGCGCGGCATCGCGACGATCGAGCGGCGGAAGCTCGTCGAGAAGGTCGCGCAAGGCCTGCAGATCGAGGCGCTGCTCGAGCGCACGCCGCGCCAGCTCTCAGGCGGCCAGCGCCAACGCGTCGCGATCGGCCGGGCGCTGGTGCGCGAACCCAAAATCTTCCTGTTCGACGAACCCCTTTCCAATCTCGACGCAACTTTAAGGGTCGAGATGCGCACCGAGATCAAGACGCTGCACCGGCGCATCGGCAAGACCATCGTCTATGTGACACACGACCAGATCGAGGCGATGACGCTCGCCACCAAAATCGTGGTGCTGAACAAAGGTGTCATCCAGCAGATCGGCGCGCCGGCCGAGGTCTATGGTCGACCGGCCAATCTCTTCGTCGCCCGCTTCATCGGCACGCCGGCCATCACCCTGATCGACGGTAGGATCAGCGGCCAGCAATTCATCGCCGATGGTGACGGACTGACGCTTCCGGTACCCGCTTTGCAGGACGGACGGCGGATCAACTTGGGCCTACGGCCGGAATTCCTGCATCACAATCCGGAAGGCAAGACCGCCTGCCGCGCAGTGGTCGAGATCGTCGAACCGACCGGGCCGGAAGACATCGTCCTGCTCAAGGTTTCAGGGCAACGGGCGACGGCAAAATGGCCGACCGGACTGGCCAAGGCCGGCGAGGAACGCATGATCGGCATCGATGCGAAAGGCGCTTTGTTCTTCGATCCCGAAAACGGAGGGAGAATCGGATAGCTGGCGCGTTTCAGGCGCAGCGCGTAGCCTGGGCCGATGATCGTTGATTCCGATGAATGGCGTGCGCAGGCCGTACTCGGCAATTATGCCGAGCAGCCCGACGCCGGCGCTCTCACCGCCACACGCATCTGGTCCTATGCGGATGCGCTCTCCTATGCGCCGGGTGAACGTGTGGACGTGCACAGTTCGACCAATGCCAGGACTTACGATCTCACCGTCCTGCGTGATGGGCTTCGGCAGGAAATCGCCCTCGAACGCCGTGGCCTGCCAGGGAAGCTTCATCCGATTCCACAGGACTGCTCGATCAAAGGCTGTGGCTGGCCGGTAGCCTTGGAGTTCGAGATCGGCGCTAACTGGCCTTCGGGTGTCTATATCGTCCGCACCCAGGCCCTGCAGGACGGCGCCGTCGCCGACACGCATGATCATCTGCTGATCGTCCGGCCCATCCCTAAAACGCAGGCGCCCGGACGGCTACTCCTGATCGCCGCCACCGCGACCTGGACCGCCTATAATGACTGGGGCGGCTCCAATCATTATCAGGGCTACACCGGCCCGAATGGTGATCTCTTCTCCGCCGAGCTCAGCCTCTATCGGCCACTCGCCAAGGGGTTCGTGACACTGCCGCCCGATGCGCCGCGCCCGGTGCTGACCGAGCCGCCGGCCCGGATGGCGGAGCCCCGCTATCCGCATATGGAATGGGCCTATTCAAACGGCTACAGCAAAAAATATGCGTCCGCCGGCTGGGCGAGCTATGAGCGTCATTTCGTGCGCTGGGCGGAAGATGCCGGCTATCAGGTCGATGTCATTTCGCAGACCGATCTGCATTTCAGGCCCGAGATCATCTCCGCCTACTCCTGCCTGGTGATGGTCGGCCATGACGAATACTGGTCCTGGCAGATGCGCGATGCGATCGACGCCTATGTCGACCAGGGCGGCCGCATCGGCCGCTTCGCCGGCAATTTCCTGTGGCAGATCAGGCTCGAGAACGAAGGCCGCACCCAGATCTGTCATAAATATCTGGCGACGAAGAACGATCCCTATATGCAGACCGGCCCGCGTCATCTGGTGACCGAGGCCTGGGAAGCGCGCGAAATCGGCCGGCCCGGTTCGTCGACTTTCGGCCTCAATGCGACGCGCGGCTTCTATACCGGCTGGTCCGGCTGTTCACCGCGCGGGCCCAAGGGCTTTCCCATCTATCGGCCGGAACATTGGGCTTTTGCCAATACCGGCCTTTATTATGGCGATGTGCTGGGCGCCCGCTCCTGCATCTTCGGCTATGAGGTCGATGGGCTCGATTACGAGATCCGCGGCGGCCTTCCCTATGTCGCCCCCGGCGAACAGGCGCCGGAAGGAATCGAGATACTGGCGCTGGGCCTCTCCTCGACCATCGAGGAAGGCCCGACCATCGTGCCGGGCAAGGTGTTTCTGGGAGCTGAGGATGCCGAATATGTCGCCTCCGTTCTGAAAGGCAGCAGCGATGCGGCGGCAGTCGAGGCGACGAAACGCGGCTCAGGCATGATCGTGAACTTCCGCCGTGGTCGGGGCGAAGTATTCCATGCCGGCACCTGCGAATGGGTGGCGGGGCTGCAGCGCCAGGACGACATGGTCATGCAAGTGACGCGCAACGTGCTCGACCGCTATCTCGTCTGAAGATCATTGGCATGGCCGCGATGGAGCCGATGCTCCAGCGCCTGGCTGTATTTCGACATGCCGTAACAGATCACCCAATAGACGAGTGCGGTAAAGACATAGGCCTCATATTCAAAGCCGCGCCATTCGGGGCTGCGCAGCACCACCTGTGCCATGCGTAGGAAGTCGAACAGGCCGATGATCGCCACCAGCGAGGTGTCCTTGAACAATTCGATGAAGGAATTGACGATGCCGGGAATGGAGATCTTCAATGCCTGCGGCAGGATGATGAGGCGATAGGCATTGAAGGTCGACACCCCCAGCGCATGTGCCGCCTCGAACTGGCCCTTGGGGATGGCGGCAAGACCGGCGCGCACCGCTTCCGCCGTATAGGCCGACTGGAACAAGGTGATCGCCACCAGAGCGCGTCCCACCTTGTCGAGATCGACATCGGAAGGGAAGAACAGTGGCAGCAGATTGGCCACCATGAACAGCACGGTGATCAGCGGATTGGCGCGCCAAGCCTCGATGAAAGTGACGCAGATGATGCGGATCGCCGGCAGCCTGGACCGCCGGCCGATGGCGAGCAGGATGCCGAGCGGCAGCGACGCGACGATGCCGACGCTCGCGAGTACGAAGGTCAGCATGAATCCGCCCCATTGCGAGGTCGGCGCCTCGACGAGGCCGAACAGACGGCCATTGATGAGGCCGTAAGCGAGTAGCGGATAGAGCGTGGCGAGCGCCAGGAGGTGCCAGCCCTTGTGCCGATATCCGTTCACGAACAGAGGGCCGGCAATCGGCACCAGCAGGCTGAAAGCGACGAGCGGACGCCAGATCTGGTCGGGATGGCCACCATAAAAGAGCCCGAACATGATCTGGGTGAAACGCATGCGGATCACTGTCCAACAGGCGCCTTGCGGATTGGCGTCACACAATGTCCGATCATTGCCGCTCCAGGTGGCTTTGATCAGCGCCCAATCGATGAGGCCGGGCAGCGTCCAGGCGAGCACCGCCAAGGCCACCAGTGTGAAAGCGGCGCTTGCCGGTGTGGCGAAAAAGTTGCGCTTGAGCCAACTTACTAGGCTCGTGTCGCTTGAGGGAGCCGGCATCTAACGCTCCTTGATCGCGACGCGACTGTTGTAAGCATTCATCGTGAAGGAGGTCAGCAGGCTGACGGTGGTGAAGAACGCCATGGTAACGGCGATGATGATGATGGCCTGGCCCGTCTGATTGAGCGTCGCACCCATCCAGATATTGACGATGTCGTCATAGCCCACCGCCACCGCCAGCGATGAGTTCTTGAAGAGATTGAGATACTGGCTGATGGTCGGCGGGATGATGATGCGCAAGGCCTGCGGCATCTCGACGAGACGCAACGACTGGAAGCGCGACAGGCCGAGCGCCTTCGATGCCTCGCGCTGGCCTTTGGGCACGGCGATGATGCCGGCGCGCACGGTTTCCGCGATGAAGGCGGCGGTCGAGACGGTCAAGGCCCACCAGAGCGACAGAAGCGAGACCGGAATCCAGAAGCCGCCCGCCACTCCCATCCGTTCGAGACGCGGCGCATCGAAGACCGGCGCCGCGAACCAGACAAGCCCGACCACGACACCGAAACTGACGATGGCGACCGTCACGATCTCGCGGCCGGTCCGTTCCGGAGCCCTGCCCCACCGCAGCAACACAATGATCGCGGCTATTGCCACGACGAGCGCAAGCCAGGCTAGACCAGGAGTGGCAAAGCTGATCCGGCTCAGAAACACGCCTTCACGATTGACCAGTCCGGCTGAGCCAAGGATCCAGCTCTCCTTGCGCGCCGGCAGCAGCGGCAGGATGGCGATGAAATGCCAGAAGAAAACCTGCAGCAGAAGCGGCAGGTTGCGGAAGGTCTCAATATAGGCGGAGGCCAGACGGCGGGCCAGAAGGTTGGTGGAAAGCCGCATTACCCCAATGATCGTGCCGAGCACGGTTGCCGAGACGATGCCGGCGGCAGCGACCAGCAAAGTGTTGCCGGCACCGATGACGAAGACCTGCCAATAGACGCCATTGCCGCGCACGAAATTGATGAAGGGCGAGAAGCCGATATTGAAGGGCGCCGTCGTCCACAGAAAGCCCGGGTCGATCACGAGGCCGCGGCTGCCCATATTCGCGGCGGCGTTGCGCAGCAGGAGCACCAGCACCAGCACAACGAGGCCGACCGCCAGTCCTTGCGCCAGGCGGCCCAGCATGGCGGGATTGCGATACCATGCGGGAGGGGACGTGCGCGGCAACGGAAGCTCCGAAAATACTGGAAGGGTCGCGGACAACCTATTGGAATGTCTAAGCAAGACCATTGCAGAAGGGCGAAGTCCAAATGCTTAAACGTCAATCGACTTCGCCGCGCGGCTTGCCTCTAGTCCGCTCATGACCCTCCTCGACGATTATCGCGCGAAAACCACCCGTTCCGCCGCATTGGCGACCCAAGCCGCCCAGGTCTTTGTGGATGGCGTCACCACCGACACGCGCTCCTTCGAGCCTTACGGCATCGCCATCACGCGGGGTGCCGGCACACGGAAATGGGATGTCGACGGCAATGAATATCGTGACTTCTTCGGCGGCCATGGCTCCTTGATGCTCGGCCACTGCCATCCAAAGGTCACCAGCGCCATCCAGAAGGCGGCGGCGCGCGGCGTGCAATTCGCCGCTAATACGCCCGAGGAAGTGACCTGGGCGGCAGCGATCAAGTCACATGTCCCGTCGGCCGAGCGGGTGCGCTTCACCGGCAGCGGTACCGAGGCGACGCTTCTCGCCATCCGGATCGCGCGCGCCTTCACCGGCCGGGCCAAGATCCTCCGGGTGCGCAGCCACTATCATGGCTGGCATGATTTCGCCGTGTCGGGTTATGCGAGCCATCATGACGGCTCGCCTGCTCCCGGCATCCTGGCCGAGATCGCGCGCAACACCATTCTCGTCGCGCCCAACGACGAGAGCGAAATCAGAGCGGCGATTCAGGCTCATGCAAACGAGCTGGCGGCGGTGATCCTCGAGCCGCTGGGCTCGCATTTCGGCATGGTCCCGACCCACAATGATTTCGTGATCGCTGCCGCCCAGGCCGCGCAGGCGCACAAGGTGCCGTTGATCCTAGATGAAATCATCACCGGCTTCCGCCTGGGACTGGCCGGCTTCCAGGGACTGTTCGATCTCAAGCCCGATCTCACCTGTCTCGCCAAGGTCGCCGCCGGTGGCCTGCCCGGCGGCGTCGTCTGCGGATCAGAGCAAATGATGTCGGTTCTGTCGCGCACCCAGGCGCAGAACAAGGTACTGCATCAGGGCACTTTCACCGGAAATCCAGTGACGGCTTCGGCGGCCATCGCCACGATCGGCGAAATCGCAACGACAAACGCATGTGAGATCGCGACGGCCAATGGGGCGAAGGCCCGGGCCCGCCTGGATGAGGCCTTCAGACGCGTAAATGTTCCCTGGCGTGTCTACGGGCAATATTCCTCATTCCATATCCTGCCTGACGCTCCCGACGGTGCGGATCTTTCCACCCTGCCCGTCAGCCTCCATGCCGGACGCCCGGTGAAGCTCCTGCAATCGCTCCGCATGGCGATGATCCTCGAAAGCGTCGATATCGCCTCACGCGGCAGCGGCTTTCTTTCGGCGATCCATGACGAGGCCGATATCGAGGAGTTGGGCCTCGCCGTGGAACGTGCCTTGCTCAGGCTGAAGGCTGAAAACATCGTCTGATCAGCGGCGGGCGCCGATCAGCGCCCCCACTGCCGCGGTCACCAAGACCAGCAACGGCAACACAACCGCCAGCAGCCCACCCGTTCCGACCAGGATGTCGAACCGCAACGCCGCAAGGCCGCCGATTATCGCGAGAACGAGGCCCGCGATCACCGGCAGAACCACCGTGGTCATCCGATTGCCGTCTTGCCGCCGCGAGAAGAAGAGCGCGATGGCAAAGGAGGTTACGGTCATCGCCGCGACGATCGCCAGCGTGCCGGTATTGATGAGCCAGGAGAACAGAGCCAGGATCGGATGCGCGCCGGCAAGAATAAAAACCAGCAGCACCACGGCCCCGATGACGCTCTGCAGCAGCGATCCGAGATGCGGGCTCTGATGCGCCGCATGCGTGCGGTAGAGCGCCTCCGGCAGCAGGCGATGGCGCGCCAGCACGAAGACATAACGGGCAACATTGTTATGGAAGGCGAGCAAGGACGCGAAGACGCTGGTGACGAACAGGACGCGCATCAGCCGCGTGAAGTTCGGCCCCAGATAGTCGTTGCCGAGTACGAACAGGAAATCGGTCGGATCGTTCATGCCGCCCAGCACATTGCCGATATTGCCGAGCCCGCCGCCATTGATCATGCAGAGCGCGGTGAAGGCGTAAAAGACACCGATCAGCAGAACCGAGAGATAGGTGGCGCGCGGAATCGTGGTCTCGGGATTCTTTGCCTCCTCGCTGTAGATCGTCGTCGCCTCGAAGCCGACAAAGGTGCTGAAGGCGAAGAGCAGAGCGATCGCCAGCGAGCCGCCCATCACATATTCAGGGGCGAGCGGCGCCAGGGTGAAGGCGCCGGCCGGCCCGCCCTTGCCGACGATCACCAGATCGAGAAAGCCGACGACGATGAATTCGAGTAGTACCAGCACACCCAGCACCTTTGCCGAAACATCGATCTGGCGGTAGCCCAGCGCGCCGACCACCGGAAGAGCGATTACCGAATAAACCCACCACGGCAACGCCAGGCCGGTCTCGGCCGTCACCAGCATCTCGCAGGCGGCACCGAACAGGCCATAGATGCCGATCTGCAGCGCATTGTAGCCGACAAAGGCGAGGTAAGCGGTGGTGCCGGCCGGCACGCGACCGGCAGCCCGCAAAGTGAAGCTGAAGAAGCCGCCGGCTTCCGGCACATGGCGCGCCATGGCGGTATAACCGACCGAGAAGACGATCAGGCAAAGCGCCGCCAGCACATAGGCGCCCGCGGCGCCAGCGCCATTGCCGAGCAACATGGCGAGTGAGCCGCTGCCGGCGATCGCCGCCATCGGGGCTGCCGCCGACGTCACCAGGAAAACGATGGCCGGAGTGCCGAGCGCGCCCGCCCGCAAGGATTGCCCGGACGATGCCGGAATGGCTGTCGGATGTGTCATGTCTCTCTCCCCTTTCTTTAAGCGAGTTTGTCCCGCTTTTGGTTTGCTCAATTGTCCATGGCTGTTGCCGTGAAGGCGGCATCGAGCGCCGCCAGGATGATGTCGCCCTCGGCCGCGCTTAAGATCAGTGGCGGCGAGATCACGATGTAATTAGCGGCCGGGCGCAGCACCGCGCCTGCCTGGCGCGCCAGATCCGCGATGCGCCGCGCCACCGCCGGCGACGCCGGCGCCTTGCTGGCGCGATCGGTGACGAGATCGAGACAGATCATCAAGCCCTTGCCGCGCACATCGCCAATGAGGGGAAAGCGGTCCTTGAAGGCCTGCAGCCGTGCGAGAAGACGCGTTCCTTCGCGCGCGGCATTGTCGGCCAGGGCCTCGCGTTCTGTAATGTCGATCACCGCCAAAGCGGCGGCGCAGCCCAAAGGATGGCCGGAATAGCTGTAGCCATGCATATGGGCGGCCGGCGTGTCGGCGCGCTCCCAGGCCTCGGCGATGCGCTGGTTGATGAGCGTCGCGCCCAGGGGCACGTAGCCTGAAGTCAAACCTTTCGCCAGGCACATGATATCGGGCCTGACGCCCCACAGGCGGCAGCCGAACCAATCACCGAGCCGGCCGAAGCCCGTGATGACCTCATCGGCGATCATCAGCACGCCATAACGATCGCATACCTCGCGCGCGCGCCGCCAATAGCTCGCCGGCGGCACGATGTAGCCACCCGCTCCTTGCGCCGGCTCGGCGATGAAAGCAGCGACCGTGTCGGGTCCCTGATTGAGGATCTCGCGCTCGAGCAGTGTGGCGCAGATGGCGGCGAGCTCTTCCGGATCATCGGTGAACGGATTGCGATAGAGCCAGGGTGTCTCGACCTGATGGCAACCGGCCAGCAACGGCTCATAGGCCTGGCGGAAGGCGGCATTGCCGTTGAGCGATGTGCCGCCGAAATGCGTGCCGTGATAGGCATTGCGCAACGAAATGAATTTGGTGCGCGCCGCGGCTCCCTCGAGCTTCCAATATTGCCGGGCGACCTTCAGAGCCGTTTCGACGGCATCGGAGCCGCCGCTGCCGAACAACACGCGCGCCATACCTTCGGGCGCCGTCAGCTCGAGCAGCTTTTCGGCGAGAGCGATGGACACCGGCGTCGCGGTTCCATCGAATGAGGGATAATAAGCGATCCGGTCGAACTGCTCGATCAGGGCGGCGCGCACTTCCGGGCGACGATGGCCGACATTCACATTCAGAAGACCGCCCCGCCCGTCGACATAACGCCGGCCCGCCTGATCGGTGATCCACACACCCTCGCCTTCGGCAATGATCAGCGGACCATGACCGGCGAATTCGACCGGCGCCGTCATCGGATACCATTGCGGATGCGGTTGGCCTGCGGCTTTCAACATGAATTCATCCCTCGCCTGTGCCGCCACTATCGGGGAAGAGCACTCTGCCCTCCTTGCAGTTCATGCCAAAAACTTGATATTCTATGCCATGGCTTCCTTGCCAATGATCCGCGCCAGCCTGATTTCCGCCGTCGTCACGGAGATGGCAAAAGCCGGCTGCGATCCCGCTCCGCTGCTGCGCCGCTATGGCTTTTCGGGCGCGACGCTGAGCAATCCCTATGCGCTGGTCGCTCTCCACCGCTTCGTCGGCTTTTGCGAGGATGCCGCCCTGCAGACCGGCGATGAAGCGCTGGGCCTCAAGGTCGGGCAGACGGTGTCGAGCGGCCAGCAAGGTCCGGCAGGTTTCATCTTCAGCGCCTCGAGGACGGTCGGCGAGGCGCTACGCCGATATGTGAGGCTGATGGCGGCCTGGCAGGATGCCGCCCATACCGGCGTCGTCGCCTTCGGCCCCGGCGCGCAGGCCTATATCTATCGCATCACCGACGAGCGCATCCGGGCGCGGCGCCAGGATGCCGAGCTCACGCTGAGCATCGTGTTTCAGCAGCTCAAATCGGTGCTCGGACGCGACTGGCGGCCGCTTGCCGTGCATTTCGAGCATCCGGCGCCTCGCGATCTCAAGGCCTATCGCAAGATCTTCGGCAGTCTCCCCAACTTTGGCGAGCCGATCAACCGCCTCGTCATCACCCAGAGCGATCTCGCTTCCAAGCTCACGCCTCAGGATCACAGCCTGTGGCCTTTCATCGAGCGTCATCTCGGCGATCTTTCCAAGGAGCGCCAAACGTATCTCTCCATCCGCGCCCAGGTCGACAATGCCATCGTCAACCGGATGGGGCTCGGAGATGTCGGGCTTCCCACCATCAGCGCCGATCTCGGCCTGTCGGTGCGTAGCCTGCAGCGGCGGCTCGATGAAGAAGGCGTCACCTTCACCGGCCTACTGCGCGCGGCGCGCCGGCGCGTCGCCGAAGCGAGCCTGCGCAAGCCCAAGGCTCGCGTGAGCGACGTGGCCCAGGCGCTCGGTTATGCCGACAGCGCCGTGCTCACCCGCGCTTTCCGGCGCTGGACCGGCAAGACGCCACGGCGGTTCGCAAAGCCGCGGCCGTGACTTGCCTCCCTGGCAATGGCGTTTGTCGCAAAGATGTTTGACAGAGGCCGGCTCCTGCCCACAGTTGAGGATAGATTTCTCCGCAGCTTCCTTACGGTTATCCCATGACAGACTGGTCGAACCATTTTTCCCAGCACGCGCGATGCGCCATCCCCTCGGCGATCCGCTCTCTCTCGGAATTTCCGCGCGCCACGGATTCGATCCCCTTCGGCCCCGGCGAGCCTGATGCCTCGCTGTTTCCCGTAGCTCTCATGCGCGAGGCGCTCGACGCCATCCTGACAGACGAGACCTCCGCGCGCAGTGCCCTGCAATATGGGCCTAGCGAGGGCCATCCGATGCTGCGCCGTCTCGTCGCCGAACACATGAATAAACGCGGCGTCGCCTGTGCGCCTGACAACATCCTGCTCACCAATGGCGCCCAGCAGGCGCTCAATCTCGCTTCAGAGGTGTTCGTCGACCCCGATGACACGGTGCTGGTGCAAGTGCCGACCTATCCGGGCGCCTTGCAAGTGTTCCTGGCGCATGGCGCACGCCTGGCCAATGTGGTCAAGGCTGATGCCGACACACGGCCGGCGCTCATCTATGCCATGGCGAATTTCCAGAATCCGACCGGCATTTCGCTTTCCGTCGAACAGCGGCTTGAGCTCGTCACTTTGGCACACCGGCTGGATACGGTGCTGGTCGAGGATGACCCCTACGAAGTATTGCGCTTCGACGGCGACGCCTTGCCATCCCTCCTCGCGCTCGACACCGAGACGCGCTCGATCGAGGAGGCGCGCACGCTTTATCTCGGCACCTTCTCCAAGTCGGTTGCGCCCGGCTTGCGCGTCGGCTGGGCCGCCGGTCCACGCGTCCTCATCGAAAAGATGGGCCTCCTCAAGCAGACCGAAGATCTGCAGCCCAACTCGCTCGCGCAAGCGGGCCTCGTCAGGCTGCTGGAACACGGCCTCGAACCCTTCGCCGCGCGTGTCCAGGCCGCCTATCGGATCCGGCGCGATATCATGGCGGAAGCGCTGCGCCAGGACTTTGGCAATCGCGGCGCCTGGCGCGTGCCGCAAGGCGGCTTCTTCTTCTGGCTGACGCTGCCTGAGCATATCGACACGGCAAAACTCCTGGAACACGCCGCCAAGCTCGGCGTCACCTATGTGCCGGGCGCCGCCTTCACGCCCGATCGCTCGGGTGCGAACACGCTGCGCCTGAGCTTCTCGGCGGCGGCGCCAGAGCGGATCGCCGAAGGCGTCAGGCGCCTCGCTTGCGCCTTCGATGAATATTGCGAGTGACCGAACTCAAGCTCGATCTACAACCCTCACCCTGAGGTGGCCGCGCAGCGGCCCTCGAAGGGTGGCAAGCGGCACGCCCGTCATCCCGGGAACATGCTTCGAGGCTCGCTTCGCTCGCACCTCAGCATGAGGTCGTCTCTAGAACGGATAGAAACGCGGGCCGGACTGGATGGTGATCCAGCGGAGCTCGGTGAAGGCGTCGATGCCGGCACTGCCGCCGAAGCGGCCGAAGCCCGAGGCTTTGGTGCCGCCGAAGGGCATTTGCGGCTCGTCATGCACCGTCGGTCCGTTGATATGACAGATGCCGGTCTGCAATTGTCCCGCCACGCGAGTAGCTTCCGCGATATCCTCGGCAAAGACCGCCGCCGACAGGCCATAACCGGTGTCATTGGCGATGCGGATACAGTCTTCGGCATCCTGCGCGTGAACGACCGTGGTCACCGGCCCAAAGCTTTCTTCCGCATAGATGCGCATCGCGGGCGTCACTTGATCTACGATGGTCGCCGGCATGATGGTGCCCTGGCGAGCACCCTTCGTGATGATGGCGGCTCCCTTTGCATTCGCGTCGGCGATCAGCTCATCGATACGCGCCGCCGCCGGCTCGCTCACCATGGCGCCGAGCTCGGCCTCGCCTAGCGCTGGATCCTTCGCCGTCAAAGCCAGAGTGCGCTTGGAGAATTTTTCGACAAAGGCTTGCGAGACCTTCGCATCGACCACGATACGCTCGGTCGACATGCAGATCTGACCCTGATTCATGAAGGCGCCGAAGATCGCCGCATCCACCGCCTTGTCGAGATCAGCACTTTCGAGCACCACCAAAGGCGACTTGCCGCCGAGCTCGAGGAGCACGGGCTTGAGCTCAGCTGCCGCCTTCTGCGCAATGATGCGGCCGACCCTGGTCGAGCCGGTAAAATTGATCCGCCGCACCGCCGGATGTTCGATGAGGCTCGCCACGACGGCCGGCGTGTCCTCGGCGGACGCGTGCAGCACATTGGCTTCGCCGCTGTCGAGACCGGCGGCGAGCAGACACTCGCCGATGAGATCATGCGTGGCCGGACAGGTTTCCGAGGTCTTGAGGATCACCGCATTGCCGCAGGCCAAAGGCATCGCCACGGCGCGCGCGCCCAGGATGATCGGGGCGTTCCACGGCGCGATGCCGAGGCAGACGCCCGCCGGCTGGCGTACCGACATTGCGATATTGCCAGGAACATTGGTCGGAATGACCTCGCCCTTGATCTGGGTCACCATCGCCGCCGCCTCGCGGAACATGTTGGCGCCCTCGGCGACATTGTAGCTGGCCCAGCCGCGCGTCGCGCCGGTCTCGGCCATCATGCGCTCCACGAAATCGTCGTGCCGCGCCAGCATGATATCGGCCACCGCGTTCAACCTGGCACGACGCTCGCCCGGCGCCAGCGCCGCCCAGGCCGGAAACGCCGCCTGTGCCGCCCGCGCCGTCGCCTCGGCATCGGCGTGACAGGCCGACGCCGCACGGGACACGGTCTCGCCGTTCACCGGATTGGCGCGTGCAAAGCTGCGTCCACCTTCCGCGCCCACACGCTTGCCGCCGATGATGAGATTTGGTTCGAACATGATCTTCCTCCCGATGAAAGTCAGCCGGCGCGCAGCAAAGTTGCCTGAGGCAGCAAGGTCTCGATCCTGGACAGTGGAACCGCCGCCGCGACATAGCGGTCGGGCCTGAGCAGGAAGGCATGGTCGCGATAGGTCCGGAACGGCTTGCCGCTGGTGAAACGCGACACATCGCGGAAGACCGGAAATTCGCCAGCGACCGGATTCATATATTCCGGCGTCAGGCCGATAATGCCGATGCCTCCCTTCTGGAGGGCGTGCAGATCCGCGCTGGCGATCTCCTCTTCCGGCCGCTCGGCAAAGAGGATCAACGCCGGCCCCTGCCCCAGAACATCATCGAGCCGGTGGCGCCGATGATTTTCGTCTTCGATTACCGGCTGCGGGAACAGGCGGCCGACCAGTGTCTGCCTCCGTGGACGTTCATCCGGCCACAGCAGGCCACGCTCGAAGCGCGGCTTCGGCTTGTACCGCATCTGCGCCACATAATCGCGTGCCGGCGGATAAAGCCCGAGCAGACGGAACCCCACCCGGGTCAGCAAAGCCTTGACGCCGGAGGACGGCATCATCACCCGTCCCATGCGCAAGGCGAGGCCGATCATCTGCCCGGCATGGGGCTTGCGCTCCGCTTCATAACTGTCGAGCAGATCCGCTGGCAAATCCTGAGAATCCACAGCCGCGGCGAGCTTCCAGCCGAGATTATGCGCATCGCGCAACCCGCTATTCATGCCCTGACCGGCAAAGGGCGGCGAAAGATGCGCCGCATCACCGGCAAGGAGGACACGGCCCTCCCGCCATTTCTCGGCCATGCGGGCATGGAACGTATAGACCCGCACCCGCCGGAAGAGCGCCTGCTCATCGGGGCCTACTTCGCTCAGGAGCCGGCGCACGAAACTCTCCTCGGTTGCCGTCTCCTCATTTTCATGCTGATGCAGCATGAACTCATAACGCCGGATACCGCGCGGCCCCGGCAACGAGATGCAAGGGCGTGCCGGATTGCAGAAGACCTCCGTATGGCGGAAGCGGTTTTCCGTCTTGACCAGATCGACGATCAGCCAGCGCTCGGCAAAGGTGGAGCCTTCCATCTCGACCGCGAGAGCGCGGCGTACGGCGGAGCGCCCACCGTCGCAGCCGACGAGGAATTTGGCCGAAACACTGTGTCCGGACGCGAAGTGGGCGGTGACCGTGCTCTCGTTCTGGGAAAAGGACAGCCATTCCTCGCCAAAACGCTGCACGACATGGGGATAACGATCGAGCCCATCACGCAGGATTTTTTCGAGCACCGGCTGCTCGAAGGCGTTGCGTTTGTCGAAGCCATATTCCTGCGACAAGGGATCGACGCTCGCGAATATCCTGCGGCGCGGCGACATATAACGCGACCCATAGGCCCGGGCGACGATGTCCAGCACAGCCTTGTCTAGGCCGATCGCCTGCATGGTGCGCATCGATTCATCATCGATCGACACGGCGCGCGGCTCGTCCACGGTCGAGGCATTGCGCTCGACCAGCAGCGTCCTTACCCCGAAGCCGCCGAGAAGGTTGGCGAGTGTCAATCCCGTCGGCCCGGCGCCGACGATCAGCACATCGGTTTCGAGCCCTTCCATCAGATGCGGGCTTCGTTCTCGACGCGGTTGACGAGCCGGCCTATGCCGCCGATCTCGACTTCGATCACATCACCGGCCTTGAGATAGGATGGTGGTTCGCGGCGATCGCCGACGCCGCCCGGCGTGCCGGTCAGGATCACATCGCCAGGACTAAGGGGCGTGAAGGTCGAGCAATAAGCGATCAGGCGCGGGATGGAGAAGATGAGGTCCGCCAGCGTGGCGCTCTGTAACGTCTCGCCATTGACCCTCGTCGCGATCGGCAGCCGCCTGTAATCGGCCACCTCGTCGGCGCTGACCAAAGCAGGTCCAAAAGCGCCGGTTGAGGGGAAGTTCTTGCCCGGCGTGAATTGATGCGTATGGCGTTGCCAGTCGCGCACCGTCGCGTCATTGTAGCAGGCATAACCCGCCACATGCGCCATGGCGTCTTTCTCGGCGATGTTGCGGCCTCCCCTGCCGATGACCACGGCGAGCTCGCCTTCGTAATCGAGGGCGTTGGAGACGTCCGGCTTCACGATGGCCTCGCCATGGGCGATCTGTGTGTCGGCGAAACGGGTGAAGACCGAGGGATACTGCGCGACAGGACGCCCGGTCTCATGACGATGCGTCTCATAATTGAGGCCGATGCAGAGGATCTTGGCCGGGTCCGGAATGACCGGTAGAAGCGTCACGTCGCTGAGCGCGAGCTCTGCCGGACGATCCTTAGCGAAGGAACGGATCTCGCGCAGAAGGTCGCCCGCAATCGCCTGTTTGAGGGTGGCGACGGTGCGATCGAGACGTCCGGCGAGAGCGATCACGCCGCCCTCCGTCAGAGCGCCGAAGCCCGCCTGCCCCAATCTTGTGTAGCTGATCAATCTCATAGTCTTGTCCTCGATAGATTTCCGTCCACGCGCAGCTCCAATCAGGAGCGCATGATCGCCTTGCCCCAGAGATTCAACGTGCGCGGCTCCTGCGGCCAGTCCTTCACCGGCCGGTCATGCACGACCTCGAGCTCGGCCGAGACCTCGATCCAGTTGCCGTCCGGATCCTCGATGAAGATGAAGAGATTGTTGCCCGGTCCGTGGCGTCCCGGTCCCCACATCAGGGGAATGCGCCGTGCGGCGAAGCGATCACACCAGTCGCGGATGACATTCCAATCGCCCGCCTCGTAGCTGTGATGGTCGACGCCCTGGCGATTGGATTTGAAGCAGGCGAGTGTGTGATGCTCGTGATTGGAGCGAACGAAACACGTGGCGAGCTTGCCATCCTTGTGCACAACCCTGTCGGAGAGCGCGAAACCGAGCTTGCCATGGAAGAAGTCCTGAAAGGCCTCGACATCGAAGGTCGCAAAAGTGAGATGCTGGGTCGGGCCCTTCAAACCCGCCTGCGCCGTCTCGGGCTTCGCCAGACCGAAGCAGATGACATGACCATCGGGCGATTGCACCGCGAAGGCGCCGTCCTCGAAATAGAGTGACGGGCTTGCCAGGATCACGAGGCCTTCAGCTTCGGCCCGCGCCCGGAGCTCGGCAAGTCCCTCAGCGTCGCGACAGGCGAGACCCGCATAGCCAAGCTTCCGGCCCTCTCCTTTCTTCGCCACGAAGCGGCGGGCGGGACCGCTGCAGCGCCATTCCTCCGGCCCAACCTGCTCGACGGTCATATCCATCGCATCGGCATAGAACTCGGCCAGCGCGCGCGGATCGGCGCTCTCGAAGGCGACATGATGCAGATAAGCTCCTGCCCGGACGGCGGTCAGCGACATCTCAACTCCTTGGAATTCGGATAATTGGAACTTTTGACTTGCTTAAATTATCAATATTTGAGATTTTTGTAACTGCAAATTTTGGCAACTGCCCTTCTCAAATCGTCATGCGCCATTCCGGGAGGATTTCGATGCGACGTGAAATGCTGGATGATCAATTGACACCGCGCACATTGCGGCTGATCGCGGCCATCGGCCGGCATGGCCATCTCACGCGTGCTGCCGAAGAGGTGCATATCGTGCCGTCGGCCGCGAGCCGGCGCATCCGCAAGCTCGAAGATGTGCTCGGCGCAGAAGTCCTGAACCGGCAGGCCAATGGCCTCACTCTGACCCCCGTCGGGCTCGCCATTGCGAGCCATGCCGCCGCCCGGGCCGAGGGCCTCGATCTTCTCAAATCCGATATCGACAGGTTGAAAGGCGGCGCCGCGGTCGATCTCCGCCTCGCCGTCTCAGGGCCTGTGCTATTCGGCGAACTGCCGGAACAGCTGCGCGGCTATCTTGCGAGCAATCCGCATGTTCATCTCTCGGTCATCGAGCAGACGACCCCCGCCATCGCGCAAAGCCTGCTCGAGGGCCAGGCCGATGTCGGCATCGTGCTGGGCGCTCTCGACTATCCGAGCCTGCAATTGTCGCTCTACCGTTCCGACCGGCTCGCAGCGGTGGTCCCGCGCGATCACCGCCTCGGTCAGAGGCTCGAGGTTCATCTCGATGATCTCGCCGACGAGCTTCTCATCATGCCCCGCACCTCGATGATTGCCGACCTTATCGCCGTCATGGCGCAGCGGAGCGGCGTGCATCTGCGCCAGGGTATCGATGTCAACGACTTCGCCTCGACCTGCCGCGTCGTCGAAGGTGGACTCGGCATCACGGTGATGCCGGCCGGGACATCAGCGGCTGAGATCGCCAAGCGCGGTCTCGCTTCGATCCCGCTCGACCATGACTGGGCGCGTTGCGACATCTTCCTCGCGACAAAGAATGGCGCCGAGGCGCAATCCGCCTTGTCGGGACTGAAGCACGCGCTGTTGCATTGACAACAACCACGTTTGTTCAAAAACCACTCGACGGCGCGCGCACCGCAGAGTTTTCCTCCCTTCTCGTGAAGCGGGAGGATGAATGCGATCGACAGTACGAACCGCCACGCTGGCGCTCTTGCGCGAGCTTGGCCTCACAACGGTTTTCGGCAATCCGGGCTCGACCGAGCTGGCGTTTCTCGCCGACTGGCCATCCGACTTCCGCTATGTGCTGGGCTTGCAGGAATCGGTCGTCGTCGGCATGGCCGATGGCTATGCGCAGGCGACCGGTCGCGTCGCATTCGTCAATCTTCATTCGGCTGCCGGTGTCGGCCATGCGCTGGGCGCTATCTTCACAGCCACTAAGAACCAGACGCCGCTCGTCATCACCGCCGGCCAGCAGGCACGATCCCTGCTCGCTCTGGATCCCTTCCTCGGCGCCGAGCAAGCGGCGGAATTCCCCAAGCCGCATGTGAAATGGGCGATCGAGCCGGCGCGGCCCGAGGATGTGCCGCTCGCCATCGCGCAGGCCTGGCAGATCGCCATGCAAGCCCCATGCGGTCCCACTTTCGTGTCGATCCCCTCCGATGACTGGGACAGGCCCGCCGAACCTGTCGTGCTTAAGCCAAAGAGTCATTTGCTGGCACCCGACCCGGACGGCCTCGCCGAAATCGCTCGCGCCCTCGAGGCGTCCCGCCGGCCGGCCATCGTCTTCGGGCCTGGCGTCGGCCGCGAGAACATGCAGGATGAAGTGACGGCCCTCGTCGAGCACCTCGACGCTGATGTCTGGGCGGCGCCGATGATCAGCCGCGATGGCGTCGCGCAAGATCATCCGTGCTTCGCCGGCTTCCTTCCGGCCGCTTCGGGGCCGCTGGTCAAATCACTGGAGCGCTATGATTGCATTCTGGTGCTGGGCGGGCCGGCCTTCCTGCTGCATGTTCCCGAGGGGCTTGAGGTCCTGGCGCAGTTGCCTCCCCTCTTCCAGATCACCGATGATCCCAGATCCGCCATCGCTTCGCCGCGCGCTACATCGCTTGTCGCGTCCTTGCGGCTCGCGGTACCGGCCCTGGCGCGTCTCGTCGCACACCGGCCCGCCACGGTATCGAAGTTTCGCGATCCGATCGCCGCACCATCGACCGACGCAACGCTCACTCCCGAACTTGCCGTCCATATCGTCGCAAGCCTCGCGCCAAATGATGCCGTCTTCGTCGAGGAAGCCCCATCGCATAAGACCGCGATCCAGCGCTTCCTGCCCATCGGCAAGGCGCAAGGCTTCCATGCGATGGCGAGCGGTGGACTTGGCTTCGGCCTCGCCGCCGCGGCTGGCCTCGCGCTCGGCCGCCCGCAGCGCCGGGTGGTGGCGCTCATCGGCGACGGCTCCGCGATGTATTCGATCCAGAGCCTGTGGAGCGCGGCACGAGAGAAACTTCCGGTCACCTATGTCATCCTCAACAACCGCGGTTATGGCGCCATGCGCGCCTTCAGCCGGATGATGCAGATCCGCAATGTCCCTGGCATCGATGTGGACGGTATCGACTTCGTCGCTTTGGCGCGCGCGCTCGGCTGTCCCGCCGCGTTGGCGGAGACCGCCGAAGAGCTCGACCGCGCCTTCCGCCAATCGCTCGCTAATGAAGGACCGATGCTGATCGAGGTGAGTGTCGGCAGCGAGATCGCCACGCTTTTCTGATTCAAGACATGCCGGCTGACGACGCTGCCAACGCCGTGAGATAGAGGCCGAGCCCGAACACTGTATGCGTGAGCAGGCTACGGAACCTGGCGACCATCGGCTTCGGTGTCTTGGCGGCGGCGATGCCCAGGCCGAGGCCCGGCTGCATCAGGAAGAACGGCGCCGCGATCGTCGCCCAGCCGACAAGAAGGGCCGGAAGCAAAGTCGGCTGACGGGCCCAATCGAGCTCCCAGATCGCCAGCAGGATGCCGGCGAAGACAATGCCGATCGCATAATGTGCGCTCCAGCCGATCGCCGTCTCGCCCCTGATGGGCGTCGCCTTGCCAATGCTGTCGTGAACGAACCGGCCCGCCGGCATATGGCCGATCCAGCGGCCGACAAGCCCCCAATTCATGGAGGGAATGTCGAGAAGCCGCTTCAGGGCGAGCGCCCAAAGATCGATCAGGACCGTCGCACCAGCGCCAACAACAAGAGAATAAGCAGCAAATTCAAGGGTTTCATTCATGGATTCCATATCATTCAATTATTTAATTGAATGATTGAAGCAGATTGACTAAGCTTTTGTCAATGAGCGAAGCAACGCCCCATTCCTTCTTTGCTGAGCTGGCTGAATTGGCCCGCGGCCTCGGTCATGCCCATCGCCTGCTGCTGCTCGATCACATTGCGCAAAACGAGCATTCGGTGGAACGCCTTGCCGAGTTCGCTGGCCTTTCCCTCGCCAATGCCTCGCAGCATCTCCAGCATCTCAAACGCGCCGGCTTCGTCACGACGCGGCGGGATGGAAAACGCATTCTCTATCGGCTGGGAGATGGCCCGACCGCTCCGCTTCTCGCCGCTCTCAAGTCGCAGGCCGCGTTCAATCACACACAGCTCACCACCTTCATCGCCGACAGCCGCTCGCGGCCCGACCGGCTCGAAGCGATCGATGCCGAGGAGCTCCTGCGCCGGATGCGTGAAAACAGCGTCACCTTGCTCGATGTGCGCGCTGAAACAGAATATGCCGTCGGCCATGTGCCCGGTGCGGTCAACATCCCGCTTCCGGAACTCGAGCGCCGGCTCGCCGAGCTGCGCAAGGATCAGGAAGTGATCGCCTATTGCCGTGGCCCGCATTGCGCGCTTTCCGCCGAGGCGGTCCGGGCCTTGTCCGCCAAGGGGTACAAGGCCCGGCATTTCGACAGCGGATTGCCCGGCTGGCAGGCCCTGGGCCTCGCAACTTCCTCGCTTCAATCCTCCGGCAGCAAAGCCGGGTTGTAGACGATCTCCCAGAGGTGACCATCGGGATCTTGGAAATAGCCGGCATAGCCGCCCCAGAAGGTCTTCTGCGCCGGCTTGACGAGGCGCGCCCCGGCCGCGAGCGCCTGGCGCATCACCTGATCGACCTCGCTCTCGCTTCTTACATTGTGACCGATTGTGAACTCGGTCGGGCTGCGCGGCGTCTCCTTGATGCCGGCATCATGGGCAATGTCGCTGCGGGGGAAGACGGCGAATTTCAAACCCTGCGCGAGGTCGAAGAAAGCGACTTCGCCATGCTCGAATTTCTGGCCGATGATGCCTTCGGTCGGCAGGCCTAAGCCATCGCGGTAGAAGCGCAAGGCGGCATCAAGGTCATCGACGCCGACCGTCAGGACGCTGATTCTGGGTTTCATGATTTGGACTCCATTAATGTCGCGCCATAGTGGCCCGAGCCCGCTTGGCATTTCTTGAATATTCCGGCCAATGCTACACTGCCCTCATGATTGTGCATAAACCGATGGGGGCAGCGCCCGCCGCTGCGGTGGGCGAGTTCCATGAGCGGCCAGTCGTCCCGGCGCTGCGCAATGTTTTTGCCGCAGTGTGGACACATCACATGCCCGAGGCCGCCGCGCCGCCAATCATCGTGGCGCCCGACGGCACGATCGACCTGCAATGGATCGGTGGCGCCCTGCGTATTGCCGGTCCCGACAAGGAGCCGCAGACCGAGATCATTCCGGCGGGAACCGAGATCATCGGATTCCGCTTCCATCCCGGCGCAGCCCATGCCTGGCTTGGCCTGCCGATGTCGGAGATCACCAGCCAGCGGGTGGCGCTCGAGGATCTGTGGGGCGTGCGGGCCCGTCGTCTCGCGAAGAGCATCCGCGATGCCGCAGATATTGAGCGCGCCCTGCTTGCGGATCGGGTTGAGCATCTCTCCGGCGACACGGTCATGCGCGCCGCCTTCACCTTGATCATACAAGGCGCACCGGAAGGCGTGGCGCTCATCCCCTGGCTCGCCCGCGCGCTGCTTATGAGCGAGCGCAGCCTCAGGCGCCGCTTCGATGAGAATTTCGGCTATGGCCCGAAGACGCTGGATCGCATCTTGCGCTATCAGCGCTTCCTGCGTCTGCGCCGCGCCTCGCCCAAGACACCGACCGCCCTTCTCGCGCTCGATGCCGGTTATTCCGACCAGGCGCACCTGGTGCGCGAAAGTCGCCGTCTCACCGGGCTGACGCCGGCTGCGAAAGTCCCTTATCCAGCTCGCTGATCTGGATGCGGCTATGGCATCGCGCAGGGCAAGCGGGTAAGTGTACAAAATTGACAGGATTGCGATTGAATCGCCTCATTACAATGCCCGTTGCTTCAGGAAAAGACATTCTCACACCGCAGGCGCTGGCGGCGCTGCGTGCCCATCCGCGCTTCGGGGAAGCGCTCAGGGCATCAGCCGAGGGGTTGATCGCCCTCCATCGCCGCAACCGGGTGATGAGCTGGTTCCTCAGCGACCGCCCTCTGGCGCTCATCGGCCATGCGGTGATCTATCTTCATCTCGAGGGACGTGCCGATGATCCCTTGTCCGGCTTGACCCCGAGCCGGTTCCGCAACTTCTGCCGGACCAACGGCCTGTGCAGCCCCGGCCGGGCCAGTGCGATCCTGGCTTTCATGCGCCTGACCGGACATATCGAATCGGTTCCGCATCCGGGCGACCGGCGCGTCACCCAGCTGCGCCCGAGCGAGAAGCTGATGGAAATCGCGCGCGCGCGCCTAGCGCGCCAGTTCCCGGTCATAACCTTGCTTCGCCCCGACATCGCGCCGGCGGTCCACGGATTGGGCGATCCGGATTTCGAGGCGGCGCTGTTCCGGGCACTCGGCACCTGGTTCATATCCGGCAGCCGCATTCTCGATCACGCGCCGAGCTTGCATCTCTTTGCCGGTCGCGACGCCGGCATGCTGATCCTCTACAGCCTTATGCTTGCGGGTGGTTCGGACAGCCACCCGGTTTCCCAGGAACCGCTGCCCATCTCCATCTCGGCTCTCGCCAAGCAGTTTCAGGTTTCCCGCACCCATGTCCTGCGGCTGCTCCGCGATGCCGAAGCGGCAAGCCTCCTTACCCGCGGCGCCGATACGATCAGCCTGAGCGCCGGCCTCGCCGATGACCTGCAGAACATGCAAGCGGGCTTGTTCCATCTGCTCGCCACATGCGCGGCGGAAGCTCTCGCTGCCCTGCCGGACCGCTCGATGCCGGACCGGATCGCGGTATAGAGTCAGCGCAAACTGGCCTGAGGCATCGACGCGCAAGTGGACAGGCAGCCGTGTTGGTGGCCGTGCTATGATCGGCGCGACGCAAGCCGGAAAGCCAGATGATCGCCACCGAGACGATAAAGACGACCTGCCCCAGAGACTGCTACGACGCCTGCGGGATGATCGTGAACAAGCGCAATGGCGTCATCGCCAATGTACTGGGCGATCCCGACCATCACATCACCCGGGGCGCACTCTGCGGCAAATGCGCCATAGCCTATAATGGCGCCTGGCGTGACCCGGCCCTCAGGCTTTCGACACCCTTGCGACGCGTCGGCGCCAAGGGCAGTGGTAAATTCGCACCGATCTCGTGGGATGACGCGCTGAGCGAGATCGCCGCCCATCTCAATCAGATCCTGGCCAAGGGCCAGGCGCGCAGCATCATCCATACGCATTATACCGGCACCGTGGCGCTTCTCGCCGGTGCCTTTCCAAGCCGCTTCTTCAACCGGATCGGCGCCACCGAGGTTGATCCCGATACGGTCTGCAACAAGGCCGGCCATGCGGCGCTGGAGCTGGTTTTCGGCAATTCGCTCGACGGCTTCGATCCGCGCAGCGCCAACCGATCGCGCGCCCTCCTGATCTGGGGTGCCAATCCGTCTCATTCGGCGCCGCATCAGGACAAGTTCTGGCTGAAGGAAGCGCGCGCCCACGGCGCCAAGCTCATCGTCGTGGACCCGATCGGCCACGATACCGCATTGGCCGCCGACCTCCACCTCAAGCTCAGGCCCGGCAGCGACGCGGCGCTCGCTTTCGCGCTGCTCAATGTGCTCGACGCAAGAGGCCTCATCGACCACGGCTTCCTCGCAAAACACACGGTCGGCTGGGAAGAGATGATGCCGGCGATCCGGGCGATGACGCCGGCGCGTGGCGAAGAACTATGCGGCGTGCCGGCCCGGCTCATCGAAGAAGCGGGCGTCCTCTATGGTCATGGTCCATCGCTCCTGTGGCTCGGCCAGGGCGCCCAGCGGCAGCCACAGGGCGGCAATGTGTTCCGGGCGATCTCCGCCCTCGTCGCCTTCACCGGTAATCTCGGCAAGGAGGGCGCCGGCTTCTGCTATATGAATGGC
This sequence comes from Rhizobiales bacterium Y(2018), assembly GCA_005502925.1. Taxonomy (GTDB): domain Bacteria; phylum Pseudomonadota; class Alphaproteobacteria; order Rhizobiales; family Aestuariivirgaceae; genus Taklimakanibacter. The sequence goes on from SCPD01000001.1 coordinate 903,874, forward strand.
GGCACGGCGCGCGGCATCGACATGGCGATGGTGACCGAGCCGTCGCTTGCCCGCGACGGCATCGGCTCGTTCAGCCATATGGATCTCGCCGCCACGCTCGAAGACACGGAGCGCGCCCGCGCCTTCATCAACTGGAACAACAATCCGGCCGCCTCCTCGCCCGAGCAAGGGCGTCTGCGCCGGGCACTCCAGCGCGACGATCTTTTCCATGTCGCCATCGATCTCTTCCACACCGATACGACACGTTATGCCGATATCGTGCTGCCGGCGGCGAGCTTCCTCGAATTCGACGATCTGGTGCTGCCCTATTTCGATCTGACCTTGTCGGCGCAAGTAAAGGCCGGCGAGCCGCCGGGCGAAGCGCTCTCCAATCAGGAAATATTCCGCCGCCTCGCGGCGGCAATGGGCTTCAATGAGCCAGCGCTCTTCGAAACCGACGCGGCGTTGATCGCCCGGCTCCTCGCCACAACGCCCTATCGCGGCACTTTCGCCGATCTCGCCAAGGCCGGCACCGTCACCTTGTTTCCGGAGCCTCGCATTCAATTCGCCGACCTCGCCTTCGCCACGCCATCCGGCAAGATCGAGCTCGCCAGCGCGCGGGCGGAAGAGCAAGGCCTGCCGCGCACAGCCCAGCCCGAGGCCGATGCGCCACCCGCTCCCGGTCACTTACGCATCCTCTCTCCCGCCTCACTGTGGCTGATGAATTCGAGCTACGGCAATGACAAGGTGATCCGCCGCAGGCTCGGTCCGCCGACGATCATGCTGCATCCCGAGGACGCGGCGGCGAACGGCTTCGCCGAGGGCGACGAGGTATTGCTCGCCAATGAAACCGGTCGGCTGTCGCTCACCGTCGCCCTGTCGGACGCGGCTCAGCCGGGCGTCGGCATCGTCCACAAAGGCCGCTGGCCGGGCACGTCGCCCGACGACGTCAATGTCAATGCGCTGGTCTCGGCGCGCAAGAGCGACATGGCCGAAAGCACCGCCGTGCATGGCACGGAGGTGCGCCTGCTGCATCCCGGGCGCGCCTGAATCCTACAAGATACTGAAAATAATCGGTTTTTCTGCTCTTCGGTAGTCTCACAATTTATCGTCTGCGTTGTGTTTTTCCGCACATTTTGCGACATTGCCTTGGCGTTACAGTTGTGCCCGTGAAACCCCCGGCGGTAATCATAAGCAAATAAATTACCCAAAGGCACTTCCGTTTCAGTCGCTTTTGTGCTGATTTATCTGACAATTCCGCGAGGGCTTGAGAGGGACCTATGGCTGATCTTACGATCACTGCCGACCTGTTGACTCGTGCCGCGAAACGAAACTGCTACGCCGTCCCATCGACGGGGATGGTCTTCTTCGGAATCCGCGGCCTTAAGCCGGAACTTCCCATCGATACCAACTTCGGCCAGAGCCGCGCCGGGCAGTTCTCTTCCATCGACTTCCAGCACATGAACTGCACGCTCGGCCAATGGAAGGTCGAAAGCGGGGATATCGCGATCTTTCCCGGCTCGACGGTTCCCTCGATGCCGAACATCGTCAGAGCGAGAGAAAGAGGCGGCACCGGCACGAACATGCTCATGCTCGGGCGTTATGAGCATGAGAAGGGTATTCACAAGGCGACGAAGCCAGGCGGTCACCGGGCATTCCGGCAAGCCATGTTCTTTCCCGTCTGGCGTACGATCGACAATCTCTCCTACGATCTCTCCGACAAGCTCGATCTCGGCAGTGACGCCGGCTCATTCGTCTGGGACAACCTCCATTCAGCCTATTCCGACAGTCTCGATGGCTATAGCAGCGCCGGCTGCCAGGTCGTGTGCGGCCTGCCGCGCTCGCCCGCGCGCAACAACCAGCCCGAGACCGGTCCTTGGCGAACTTTCATCGACAACGCCTATGGGATCAGCCAAAACCGCTTCGTCTATCTCCTGTTTTCCGCCGAGGAACTCGCTTTCCTCGACAAGGCCGAGATTGCCAAGGATGTGACACAGCTCGTCCGCTTCGGCTCCTCAGGCCCGCCGGTCAAGGACATCCAGTCGGCGCTGACCACGAAGGGTCTGCTGCAAGGAGATCCCGACGGTGATTTCGGCCGAGATTCGCTGCGTGCGCTGATGGCGTTCCAGGCGAGGTCCATGGGCCCATCGGCTGCCGATGGAGTCTGTGGTGGCAATACGGCATCGATGCTCGGCGTCACTTTGCCCACCCTCACAAAAGCCAAAGCGGCGCCGCAACCCAGCCAGCCGGCGCCATCCGCCACCGGTGATAATCCTGAACTCGAAGACGAAAGCGATCTCGACGATGCGACATTGCAACGGCTGCGCGTCATCATTCTCGGTTTGACGGGCGCCCAACCGATCCTCACTACAACCACCCCCAGCACCACGGTCCCTGCTCCCATGACCACTTCCCAGTTCGACGCCGAGCGCTCGCGCGCCAATTTCGAACGCGCCCAGGCTCTCATCAAGGAATTCGAAGGCGGTTTCGTCGACGATCCCAAAGATCCCGGCGGAGCGACGAATTTCGGCATCACCCATAGGACCTTGGCGAGCTGGCGCAAGAAGCCCGTCACCAAGCAGGATGTCTTCAACATGTCCTATGACGAGGCCAAGGACATCTACTTCGCCGAATATTGGTCGAAAAGCTCCTGTGGCTCGATGCCCGGCCCGCTGGCGCTTCCGGTCTATAATGTCGCCGTGCATGCCGGTCCCGGAGCAGCGGGCAACTTCCTGCGTCGCGCGCTCAACCAGAACGGCGCGACGCTGAAGTCCGAGGGCATGATCGATGACGAAACGATCGGCGCCCTGGCCAAGGCGCGACTGGGAGATCTGACGAGCGACTTCATCGATCTTTACGAGGCCAAGCTTCGCGCTCATCCGAATTTCGCCCACTTCAAGAACGGCTTCCTCAGACGGGTGGCCAAGCTGCGAGTGGAGTCGGACAAGTGGCTCGCCGAAACAGGCGCCGAAATACTCGTCACGCCCCCGATCGAACCTGACAACGAAGGAGTGTCAGCCGTGTCCAACAAGGAAGAGTTGATCGCCGAACTCAAGAAACTGCTGCCCGCCATTCTGGCAGGTGGCGCTGTCGCAACAGGCGCCACCACGACATCCACAGTACAGCCCGGGGTCGCGGCGCCGGGATCGGCCATGCCGCAGGATCAGGCAGACGCCATTGCCGCCATTCTGCGTCAGATCCTGGAGAGCAGCGCCGGCAAGCCGACCCTCACGCCGGTGAACGGAGCTCTGGGCCTTACCATCGGCAAGCTCCTCGATGGACGCAAGAGCTTCATCGGTATCGTCGGCGCGGTGCTGAGCTCGCTCCTCTCCCCCACTGCGGGTGTAGGCGCGGCGAGTACGCTGGGGCCGCTTGCCGCCCTGCTGCCGGGCGCGCTCGGCACTTTCCTCTCCGGCGTAGCGCCAGTGCTCTTGCCGATATTCCTGGCGCTGACAGCCTGGGGTGGGCTCGGCAAGCTGGACAAATACGCAGCGCAACAGAAGTGAACCGCGGCGCTGCCCGCGCGGTGAAAAAAGAGATAAACGGGCCGCATTGAGTGGGGAAGGCGCGGACGAGCAAGATCCGCGCGTAAGGAACGACGAGGGCGCTGCCGGGATGACCGGCAATGGGGATGGGGAACGGCACATGGGCGGCAGGAATCTTGTCGTCTTGGCCGACGGCACCGGCAACAGTGCCGCCAAGGCTTTCAAGACGAATGTCTGGCGTCTTTATGAGGCGCTCGACCTGAACGGAGCCGATCAGATCGCTGTTTTCAGTGACGGCGTCGGCACATCGAGCTTCAAACCTTTCCAGGTCATCGGCCTCGCTCTCGGCTTCGGCGTCAAGAAGCGCGTGCTGGCCCTCTACAAGTTCCTCTGCCTCAATTACCAGCCAGGCGACCGGATCTATGCCTTCGGCTTCAGCCGCGGCGCCTTCACGATCCGCATGCTGGTCGGGCTCATTCATCGCGAGGGCTTGGTCAAATTTACCTCGACCCAGGAGCTCGACCGCAATGCGGTCGCCGCCTATCGCGCCTATCGCCAGAAGGCCTTTCAGGCTCGGATGTGGTGGACTACGAGTTCTCGTCGCTTGCGCGATCGATGCATAGAGGTCTGGAACAATTTCACCCGCGGCAAACCCTATTCTGAGGTAAGGCCCAAGGCGGGTGATCCGCGCGCGGCGGAGAGTGTGAAGGTGCATTTCCTGGGTGTCTGGGACACCGTGGCCGCCTATGGTCTGCCCATCGATGAGCTGACGCGGGCCGTCGACCGCTGGATCTGGCCGATGTCCTTCGGGCGTGGCCTTCTCTCCTCCGTCAAGCGCGCACGCCAGGCTTTCAGCATCGACGATGAAAGACGAACCTTCTTCCCCATTCCCTGGCTGGAGAGTGAGCGCGAAGACCTGCAACCAAAGAACGATGAGCCGCCACGCCTCAGGCAAGTATGGTTCGCCGGCGCACATGCCAATGTCGGTGGCGGTTATCCCGATGATCGGCTGGCCTATATTCCCCTGTGCTGGATGATCGGGGAAGCGGCGGAGGCCGGCTTGCGCTTCGATGCCGAGATCGTCGCCGACTATTGGGATAGTGCCTCGGAGAGCGGCCGCCGTTACGATCCGCGTTCGGGCGTGGGCGTCTTCTATCGCTATCATCCGCGCTCCGCTCAGGAGCTCATGAACGGCCTTTCGACAGAGACCGACGCCCCCAAAAGGCTTCCCCTTGTCGATGCCAGCGCCATCATCCGCATGGCGAAGGGCTCCGATCAGTATGGTCCGATCGCCTTGCCGGAAGAAGTCGAGGTGCTCACGCCTTATGACGACGTCGTCCCCCTCACCCAGCTCGGTGGTGCGACCAAGGTTGCCCCGCCGCCCAAGCGGCCCGACAAGCTGCCGCTTCCGGTGGGCCGGACCCGCGATCTGCAGGCCATGCAGCAATCTCTTTCCGATGTCGCCAATAAGATCGTAGCGGCCAGGGGCCCGCTACGCTCCGAGCGCGTGGACTTGATGCACGACAGCGTCTGGTGGGGACGCGCGCTTTATTATGTATCCCTGGTACTCTTCGTCCTGGCCGGGCTTTATCCGCTCTATGCCGGCTATCCGACGATCGGGATCATCTCCGATCTCAATGACATTCTCGGCGGCGTCATCGGCCCGGTGATAGAACTGCTGCGCAGTTTCCTCCCCGCCATGGTGGCACCCTGGCTGCAGGCAATCACCGACAATCCGGCTGGCGCCCTGGCGCTCGGTGTGGCGATCGGCGGCTGTCTGTGGATCGGCAAGTTCCTGCGCATCCGCATTCACGACCGGGCGCGCGCCGTCTGGAATATCGACCATCAGGAGGATAAGGCCAACAGCGGCGAGGCGCGCAAGGACGCGCAGCGCCGTACACTGTGGGGTTCGGCCCTCATCTTCCTGTTCAGCTCCGTAGTGGCGCTGGTCGTCTCGTCTCCACTGACCACCAAGTCCCTCATCACCGCCGGCGTTCTATTTGGGATTGCGGCGATATGCGCCCTGCTGGCGGCAAGGCTCGGCCGCGCCGAGACCAAGGCAGAGGCAAGCGCGCCGCCACGGACACTGCGCTTCGCGCGCGCAATCCGGAAGAATGATGCGGCAATAGCCCTCTATTGCTTCCTCAAGAATACCGGGCTTCCCCTGGTCTTTCTGGTTCTCACGTCGGTCTTCCTCCTAGCCGGCCTCAACAAGGCGACATTCGAGATCGTGAGCTCGATCGGAAAGATCTGTCCTGAGCCCGGTCCGGCCAATGCCACCATGGCCGGCACGTTCGACACGACGAAGAATATGTGCGCGGATACCGGCATCGATCTGGTGAAGGGACAGAGCTACAAGATCAAGATCGATATTCCGCAGAACACCGCCTGGAAGGATGCATCATATTGCGCCGGGGTTTACGGTGTCGATGACACCATCGCTTGGCCGGACTCTCTTCCCTTCTATTTTGGGGCATCGGCCAAGCGCTGGTGGTCGGAGCCCTATTTCCGACCGATCGCGCGCATCGGCCGGCGTGGCAATGACGAATATGCCCTCGTCCCGATCAAGGCACCGGAGTCGAGCAACAAATGCGAAGCAGGCAATCTGGAAGCCCTCATCACCGCGCGGAAAACCGGCCGGCTTTATCTTTATGTCAATGACGCCGTCGTCTCCGTGCCGGGACTGCACAATTTCTTCTACGAGAACAATGAGGGCTCGGCGAATTTCTCGGTGGAGAAGTTCTAGACTAGCGGGCTGCGGCAGCCTCGATCGTGCTCTCCACCGACTTTCTGAGAATATTGGCGAAGTCGGTGTAGAAGCCGCGAATGACATTGGCTTCATGCGTCAGCACGACGATATGAACGATGAGACGCTGCTTCAGCTTGCGCAGGAAGAGGCCGGGCCGCAGCATGCTCTGCGCCGTCAGCCGATCGACGATCGCGGCGCCACAGCCGGCCGCAGCGAAAGCGCAAGCGAGGTAATAGGTCTGTACTTCGATGGCGGGCGCATAGCTGCAGCCGAGCCTTTCGCGCTCGCTGGCAATCATGCCGCCGACACCGTCGCTGCGCGAAAGCCCGATGAATTCATGGTCGGCGATCTCCGCCAGGTCGAACTCGCCGCCATCCTTGGGCCCGAGATAGACCAGGTCGATCTCACCGACGACCTGCGTCCTGATATCGGGGTGCTCATCGGGGAATATGGAAACCGCCAGATCGAGCTGGCGTGAGCGCAAGCCGGCGAGAAGCGCCTCGATATGGTTGGTTTCGACCTCACAGACCACCGAGGGATAGGTCTTGCGAAAATCACGGATGGTCTTCGGCATGATCGACAGGCCGAGGCTCGGCAGGCAACCGACATGCAGGCGCCCCTGCGGGAAGCGCCGCAAATTGGCGGACAGCTTGCGCAGCTGATCGAGACCGGAATTCAGCTTGGCGACCTCGACATAAAGAAGTTCCGCCTCCGCCGTCGGCAGCAGCCGTCCCTTCACGCGCTCGAACAGCTTGAATCCAAGGGAAGATTCAGCGTGCTGCAGCACCTTGCTGGCGGCAGGCTGTGAGACGCCCAGGAGTACTGCCGCCTTACTGATCGACCCGGCCTGCTTGATGGCGTGGAACACCTCGATATGGCGCAGTCGCAAAGAACATCCTCCCCAACAGCAAGCCTATAACCTGAAGTTATGGATGTAATCCATATTCCGATTTGACCATTTAGGCATTCCTCTCAAGATTGCCCTTATGGGACAGGCTCCGGCATGCGAGCGGCGGCTGCCGACTATCATTCGCAAACGGCCTGTTCCAACCCAATTCATAACCAGGAATATAGATCCGGGAGGAGTTTAACGTGCGCATTCGGAACTCGATATTTGGCCTTTCACGCCGGGCTCTATTGGCCCCGGCCCTCTTTGCCCTCCTCGCGACCAGCGCCCTGACCGCGGGTCCCTTCGCCTCGGCCGAGGCCGCCACGTTGAAAGTCGGCGTGCGCGAGGACGCCCTCACCATCGACCCCATCGCCTCCAGCGACAATGCGTCGATCTGGGCCGAGCTGCAGATCTATGACCAGCTCGTCCGCCCGAGCAAGGACGGCACCAAGCTCGAGCCTGGCATCGCCGAATCCTGGACCGTCTCGCCGGATGGCAAGGAATATCAATTCAAGCTGCGCAGCGACGCCAAGTTCTCGGACGGAACGCCGGTCACGGCGAAGGACGTCGAATTCTCACTCAAGCGCGCAGCCGGCGAGAAATCGGAATGGGGGCGCTTCTTCCGGCCCATCACCTCCTATGAGGTCGTTGACGACCATACGATCGTGATGAAGCTGGAGAAGCCCTTCACCCCGATCATCAACAATCTGGCGATGTTCAGCGCCTCCATTCTTCCCGCCAAGCTGGTCGAGGCACAGGGCGAAGCCTTCTTCGAGAAGCCGATCGGCTCTGGCCCCTTCAGTCTCTCGTCCTGGGCGCGCGGCCAGAAGATGGAGCTCGCCAAGAACCCTCACTATTGGGAAAAGGGCAAACCGGCCATCGACGGCGCCACGCTCGAAATCGTGCCGGAAGACAATTCGCGCGTTCTCAAGCTCAAGGCCGGCGAACTCGATGCGATCATCGAGGTGCCGTTCAACCAGGCAGCCGCCCTCAAGAGCGATGCCAGCGTCAAGGTCGGCCTGGCGCCGGTGTTCCGCATCGACATGGTGCAGATCAACACGACCAAGAAGCCGTTCGACGACGTGCGTGTCCGCCAGGCGATGAACTACGCCATCGACAAGGAGGCGCTGGTCAAGGGCGTCTTTCATGGCGACGCGGTTGCCGCCACGACTTCCATCCCGGTCATGGCCTATCACAATGAAGAGCTGAAGCCCTACCCGCTCGATCTCGACAAAGCAAAGGCGCTGCTCAAGGAAGCTGGCCTCGACTCCGGCTTCAAGACCAGCATGCTGGTGCGCGGCGGCGACGTGACCAGCCGCCAGATCGGCAGCGCCATCCAGGCGTCGCTGCGCGCCATCGGCATCGAGGTGGAGCTGCAGACCATCGAAGGGTCCTCGCAGTTCAGCACCACCAAGGCCGGCAATTTCGAGTTGTCGCTCTCCTATGCGACGAGCGACACGATCGACCCGGACCAGCTGGTCGGCTTCACCATGGTCAATCCGGAGCGTGCCAACGCCTTCCACTCGCAATGGAAGGACGACCGCGTCAATGAGCTCTACGCGCTCGAACGCTCGACCAATGAAGGCGAGGAGCGTGGCAAGATGTTCAAGGAGATCGAAGCGCGGGTGCATGAGGGCGCTCCGTTCATCTTCCTGTTCATGCCGAAATCGGCCTACGCGATGCGCGCCAATGTCGAGGGCTTCGAGGTCCTGCCGACGGCGAACTATTCGCTGAAGGACGTGGTGATAAAGTAACCGGCAACGACGCGTTTCTTCCGTCCGGTCTCCAGGGACCGGGCGGCGGACCGATTTGATCATGAAGATAGTCTTCTTCTGCCTGTCGCGGATGATCCAGCTCCTGCCGGTGTTGCTCGGCATCACCGTGGTGGCGTTTCTGCTGCTGCGCGTCATGCCGGGCGATCCGGCGACGCTCATGCTCGGCAGCCGCGGCACGCCGGAAGACATCGCCAAGCTCAATGAGCAGCTCGGCCTCAACCAGCCCCTGTGGCATCAATATCTCCGCTTCATCGGCGATCTGGTCCAGGGAAGCTTCGGCCGCTCGATCGCCTACAAAGCCGATATCGGCCCGCTCATCCTGGAGCGCCTGTGGCCGAGCTTGGCGCTCGTCGGCCTTTCCACCATCATGGCAGTCGTCATGACCGTGCCGCTCGCGATGCTGACGGCGGTCCGGCGCGGCGGCGTCATCGATCAGATCGTGCGCGTGGTCTTCGTGATGGCGATGTCGATGCCGGCCTTCTGGCTCGGTGTCCTCCTGGTCCTGTTGCTTGCCATCTATGTGCCGTTGTTCCCGGTGTCTGGCTATGGCGAAGGCTTCTGGGACAGGCTGCATCATCTGATCCTGCCCGCCTTCATCATCGCGCTCGGCACGGCCGCCTTGACCATCCGCTCGCTGCGCAGTTCGATCATCGCAGTTCTCGGCGCCGACTATGTCGATACTGCGCGGGCCAAAGGGCTCGTCGAACGTGACGTGCTGTGGCGCCATGTCTTCCGCAACTCACTGACCTCGACGATTTCGGTCCTCGCCGTCCATACGAGCTGGGTGATCGGCGGAACCGTGGTCATCGAGACGGTCTTCGGCATACCGGGCCTCGGCTCGCTGCTCGTCTCCTCGATCTCGGCACGCGATTACCCCATGGTGCAGGCGCTGACCGTCACCTTCGCGACGCTCGTCGTCATCATCAACCTCCTGACCGACCTTGCCTACGCCCTGGTCGATCCGCGCGTGACACTGTCTTGAGCCGTCTCATCTCCACAGAAACGACCGAGAGATTCCGGCGCAACCGGAATCTGCATATCGGTCTTACCTTGTTGCTGGCGCTGGTCCTCGCCAGCCTGATCGGGCCGCTCGTCGTGCCTTACGATCCGCTCGCCATCGACTTCGGCAACGCGCTCACCGCGCCGAGCCTCACCCATCCGTTCGGCACCGACGATCTCGGCCGCGACGTGCTCGCCCGCGTCGTCGCCGCCGCCAAGGTGGACCTCCAGGTCGTCGCGGTCTGCGTGCTGCTTCCTTTCCTTATCGGATCGACCATCGGCCTCATCTCCGGTTATTTCGGCGGCTGGCTCGACCGCATCCTGATGCGGCTCGTCGATATATTGTGGGCTTTCCCCTTTTACGTCCTGGTCATCAGCATCGTCGGAGCACTCGGCCCCAGCATCGCCAATATGTATCTGGCCTTCACCCTGGTGGTGTGGATCTCCTTCGCCCGCATCGTCAGGGGCGAGGTGCTGCTCGCCAAGGAGCTCGACTATGTGAAGGCCGCCTCGGTCCTGGGCTACAGCCATATCCGCATCATGTTCCGGCACATTTTGCCCAATGTCATCACGCCGGCCATCGTCTTCATGATGGCCGATGTCGTGCTCACCATTCTCGCCGTCACATCGCTCGGATTCCTCGGGCTGGGCATCCAGCCGCCGACGCCGGAATGGGGCGTGATGATCGCCGACGGCCGCAATTTCATCCAGGACGGCTGGTGGATCTCGCTGTTTCCCGGCCTCGCCATCGTGCTGGTCGGCGTCACCTTCACCTTTCTCGGCGACGGGCTCGATGACTTCCTGAGGCCCAAAGCATGAGCGCGCCTCTGCTCAGCGTGCGCGACCTCAAGGTCACCTTCGCCGGCCGCGGCCGCACCGTGACCGCGGTCGATGGCGTCAGCTTCGACATCCGGCCGGGCGAGATCTTCGGGCTGGTCGGCGAATCGGGCTGCGGCAAGAGTGTCACCTGCCGCTCACTGATCCGGCTGTTCGGCGGCGCCGCACCGAGCCGCATGGAAGGCTCGATCACCTTCGAAGACCGCGACCTCGTCACTCTCAGGAATTCCGACTTCGTCGATATCCGCGGCAGCCGCATCGCGATGATCTTCCAGGACCCGATGACGGCACTCAATCCGACGATGCGCATCGGCCGCCAGATCCAGGAAGGCCTCATCCGGCATGGCCGGCTCGCCGGCAGGACACCACGCCAGGCTGCCGTCGATCTTCTGAAATCGGTCGGGGTCACCGCACCCGAACGGCGGCTCGATGCCTATCCACACGCCTTCAGCGGCGGCATGCGCCAGCGCGTGCTCATCGCCATCGCGCTTGCCTGCAGGCCAAAGCTTCTGATCGCCGACGAGCCGACCACGGCCCTCGACGTCACGGTGCAGGACCAGATCCTCAAGCTGATCCTGAAGCTGCGCGCGGAAACCGGCATGGCGGTTTTGTTCGTCACCCATGATCTCGGTGTCGTCGCGCAGACCTGCGACCGCGTCGCTGTCATGTATGCCGGGCGCATCGCCGAAACCGCCGACACGGCGCAGCTTTTTGCCAGGCCTTCGCATCCCTATACACAGGCCTTGCTGGGCGCCTTGCCCGCCTTGCACGGCAAGCAGGACCGGCTCGAGCCGATCGGTGGCGCACCGCCCGATCTGTCGGCGCCGCCCCCCGGCTGCCGCTTCCATCCGCGCTGCCGCTTCGCCGTCGGCCAATGCGCGCGCGAGGAGCCGCCGCTGCTCGACGTCGAGCCGGGCCATTTGAGCGCCTGCCTGCGGATGAAGGAGATCGCATGAGCGCCTCCTCACCCCTGCTCGAGATCAGCCATGTGTCGAAGGCCTACGCACTCGACCACAGTCTGAGCGACATGCTCGCCCGCAAAGCCCGGGCCAGGCTCCAGGCGCTGCGCAATGTCAGTCTCACCGTCAAGCCCGGCGAGATCCTGGGTGTCGTCGGCGAGTCGGGCTGCGGCAAGTCAACGCTGGGCCGCTGCATCGTCGGCCTCGACAAGCCAGATCAGGGCAGCTTCGCCTGGCAGGGCGGCGCCTTCGACGCTGACCGACATGCCCGCGCCCGCCAGATCCAGATGGTCTTCCAGGACCCTTACGCCTCGCTCAATCCGCGCATGACGCTCGGCGCCATGCTGGACGAGATCCTCAAGGTTCATGGCATGGCGGCCGACGCGGCGGCCCGGAGCAAACGCATCGACGAATTGCTGCTGATGGTCGGCCTGACGCCGGCGCTCCGGGAACGGTTGCCACATGCGATCAGCGGCGGCCAGCGCCAGCGCATCTCGATCGCCCGGGCGCTCGCCGTCGAGCCCCGCCTGCTGATCGCCGACGAGCCGGTCTCGGCGCTCGATGCCAGCGTCCAGGCGCAGATCATCAACCTGCTCGCGGATCTGCGCGCCAAGCTTGGCATCGCCATCCTGTTCATTGCGCATGACCTCAATGTGGTGCGCCATATCAGCGACCGCATAGCGGTCATGTATCTGGGCGAGATCGTCGAGATCGCCGAGACCGAAAGCCTGTTCGCCGAACCTCGGCATCCCTATACGAGAGGCCTCCTCGCCGCGATCCCGATGCCTGACCCGCGCATCCGCACGCAGGCACCCGGCATAGAAGGCGAAGTACCGGATCCCCTGGCGCCGCCTGCCGGCTGTGGCTTCTCGACCCGCTGTCCCTTCGTGCTGCCGGCCTGCCGGGCCGAGCACCCGGAGCTCATTCCGGAGGGGTCGGAGCACGCTGTCCGCTGTCTCAATCCGGCGGCCTCCACGGAATTCGATTTCACCCACCGCACCTGACGATCACTACAATCCGGGAAACACTTCATGTCGTCCAACACCAAGCCATCGGCAGCAAAAATCGGCGCCGAACTCGTCGCCTGGAGCGCCGAGCGTTTCGCCCCTCATGGCGTCACCGGCGATGATTTCGCCATCACGCTGCATCTTCATGCGGGTGAAACAGGCCCGGTGGCCAGCAGCTTCTCCTATCGCGGCGACGTCGCCTTCTATCCCTGCAGCGTCGTCAAGATGTTCTACCTGGTGGCCCTGGAGCAGGCCTATGAGGACGGCCGCCTCAGCGAAACGCCGGAGCTCGCCCGTGCCGCGCATGACATGATCAAATGGTCGAGCAACATGGCGACCAATTACATCATCGACCATCTGAGTGGAACGACCGGCGACCTCGAGCTCGGCCTCGTAGACATGGAGCGCTGGGTCGAGGCGCGTGAAATTGTAAACCGCTATTTCCGCTCGCTCGGCCTAGAGGAGCTGGCCGGCATCAACGTGTCGCAGAAGCTCATGGACGACCAGCGCTATGGGCGCGAAAACATCTATGTGCGGCGCGGCGGCAACAATCACAACCGGCTCACCAGCGACGCCGCTGCGGCGATCCTGGCCAGGATCATGAGCGGTGATATGATTTCAGCCGATCGCTCACGAACCATGTGCGACATCCTCCATCGGCCAAACACGAAGGAATTCCGCGAAACGCCGCATGCGCAGCTCCTGGGCTTCCTCGGAGAAGGCATGCCGGAGGGGGCGCGCATCTGGTCGAAGGCCGGCTGGACCGGCTGGACGGGCGACGAGCTTGCGAGCTATCGGCGCCATGACGCCCTGCATGCGGTACTACCTGGCGGTGAAGCCTTCACGCTCGCCGTCTTCACCCAGGGCAAATGGCCTTCCGACAGCCTTACCCTGCTGCCGGAGATCGGCGCGAAGGCGGCGGCGCTGATTGCACGCTAATTTCAATCGATCAGCTTCTCCAGCGTGATCGGCAGATCGCGGATACGCTTGCCGGTCGCGTGATAGACGGCATTGGCGATCGCCGGCGCCACGCCGACAATGCCGAGCTCACCCACCGCCTTGCCGCCCAAGACCGAGGCGTGGAAGTCCGGCACGCCGACCGAGATGACTTCGATGTCAGGTATGTCGGCATTGGTGGCGATGAGATAGTCGCCGAGATTGTTGTTGATGACTCGCCCTTTGCGCCGATCGACGAGCCCTTCCTCGAGCAGCGCCTGGCCGATGCCCATGATGATGCCGCCTTTCCATTGGCTTTCAGCGAGCTTGGGGTTGTAGAGACGCCCGGAATCGAGGGCCGAGACGACCCGCGACACCCTGACCGTTCCAAAATCCTCATCGACCCGGACCTCGATGAAATGGACGCACCAGGCGTGAAGCGAATAGTCGCCCTCGGTCGGCGAGCGCATGCGTGTGATGGTCGTGTAGGTCTTGTGCTTTTCGGCAGCGCTGTTGTTGGTTTCCGGCAGCGTATCGCGCAACACTTCGATCTTATCGCGGCCGAGACGGCGCATCAGCTCGGCGATCGTGACCTCCTCGCCGCCGCGCGGCGAAGAAATGACACCGTCCGCAACACTGAGCGTGTTCGCCTGGAGAGCGCGGAAGGGCGAGTTGGGGTCGCTGATGGCGAGACCAATAAGCTCATCGCGCGCCGCCAGCGCCGCCTTGTGGACGGCCCCGGTCATAAGATTGGCAAGCTGCGATCCGCCGGCCACCGGCGCGCCGGGCAAAGCCGAGTCACCGAGCTTCACCTCGACCTGATCCACCGGCAAGCCGATCGCGTCGGCTGCCGTCTGGGCCAGAATCGTGTAAGTGCCCTGCCCCATATCGATGCCGCTGCTCGCCACTTCGGCGCGGCCATCGGCGAAGAGCCCGACCATCGCCTCGCCGGCGGTGCGACGGACCGGATAGGTGCCCGCCGCGACGCCCCAGCCGATCAGATGATGGCCGTCACGCATCGAACGGGGCTCCGGTTTGCGCTTTTCCCACCCGAAAGCCTTGGCGCCCGCTTCATAGGCCTCGCGCAATTGCCGCGTCGACCAGGGCTTTTTCGCATGCGGGTCCTCCTCGGCATAATTGCGGAGCCTGATCGCCACCGGGTCGATACCGACCTCGTAGCTGAGCTCATCGATGGCGCATTCGATGCCGAAGGCGCTCGGATTCTCGCCCGGGGCCCGCAAGGCGCTTGGCAACACCGTGTTCACCGGCACCACCGTCTGACGGGCGGCGAGATGGGGCGTCGCATACATCAGCGCCGTGACCGAGGCCAATGGCTCGCCCCACACGCCATCGACGGACGTTTCATTGGCGCCCGTCTGGACGATCGACAGCAACTTACCCTCCTCCGTCGCGCCGAGCTTCAAGGTCTGGCGCGTGGCGGGGCGGCCGCCAAAGGCGGTGAAGGTCTGCGGCCGGGTCAATGCCAGCTTAACCGGACGATCGAGCATCTTCGCCGCGCAGGCGGCAATGGCGCCATGCGCCAGAGCGAAGGCCTTCGAGCCGAAGCCGCCGCCGATGAAAGGCGATACCAATCGCACATTTTCATATGGAACGCCGAACCATTCGGCATAGGTGCGCGACATACCGTTGATCCACTGGCTCGGCTCCCAGACGGTGAGCTTGTCGCCGCTCCATTGCGCCACCAGCCCATGCGGTTCGATCGGCACGTTATATTCGCGCGGCGTGCGATAGGTCGCTTCGATCCGCACCGGCGCCTCGGCCAAGGCCGCTTCGGCCTCCCCCCAGGAAACCGCCAGATGGTCGAGCGCCATGCCTTCGCCCGAACGCGGATCGTCATAAGTGGCGATCGCATCGGTCTCCTCGTAATAGACCTTGACGAGTGCCGCGGCGGCGGTCGCCTGCTCGAAGGTCTCGGCCACCACGGCGGCGATATGCTGGCCCATGAAGTTGATCACATTGGTGAGCGCCAGATAAGGCCCTTCAGGTCCCGGCGTATCAAGCCATGTCGTTGCTGATTTCAACGGCATGATCCTGTCAGGGGTGAGCACCATGAGGACGCCGGGCGCGGCGTCGGCCGCCGTCGTGTCGATGACGCCGATCCGGCCGGCACCGATGGTGCTCTGCACGATCACCGCATGACAAAGACCTTCAAGATGATGCTCGAGCGCATAACGCGCCGCACCGGTGATCTTGGCCGGGCCGTCTATGCGGGACAGGCGACTGCCGAGAGAGGCACCGCCGTCGGACGCGTCGCCGCGTTTGACTTTCGCAGGCAGAATGTCCGTCGTCATGCCAAGCCTCCGACTTTCATGATGGCGCGCGTCACGACACGTGGCGCCAGGTCGATCTTGTAGTGATTGTCGCCTTGCGCCGCCGCACCCGTCATGGCGAGCAGGCTCGCCTCTCTCACCGCCTCGGGCTCGAGCGGCTTGCCGATGAGCGCCTTCTCGACGTCGCGCGCGCGCCAGGGCTTAGTGGCGACACCGCCCAGCGCCACGCGCAGATCGCGAATGGTCTTGCCGTCGGGCTCGAGCTCCATTCCGACCGCGGCGCTGGCGGCCGCAAATTCATAAGACTGGCGGTCGCGCACCTTGAGATAGGTCGAGCGCCGCGCCGCCGCGGAAGCCGGTATGGTCACCGCGGTAATCACTTCGCCTGGTTCCAACGCATGCTCGCGCTCGGGCGTCATGCCCGGCAGCAGGAAGAAGTCGTCCGTGGCGATACGGCGTTCGCCCAGATGTACTACCGCGTCGAAGGCGCTAAGCACTACCGCAAGGTCACCCGGATTGGTGGCGATGCAGACCTTGCTCGTGCCCAATACCGCGTGATTGCGGGTGATGCCGCCCAAGGCGGCACAGCCCGAGCCCGGATCGCGTTTGTTGCAGGCGGGAAAGGCCAAAGGATCGCGGAAATAGGCGCAGCGCGTGCGCTGCAGGAGATTGCCGCCGATGGTCGCCATATTGCGTAACTGCGCCGAGGCGGCCTGCCAGAGCGCTTCCGAGACGGCCGGAAAATTTTCGCGGATCGCAGCGTCCGCGGCGACATGGCTCATCTTGGCGAGAGCGCCGATATGGACGCCGGCCGCGCCAAAGGTAATCGCATCGAGGCCTTCCAGATGCGTGATATCGATCACCTTCACCGGCGCGGCCACGCCGCATTTGGCGAGATCGAGCAAGGTGGTGCCGCCGGCGAGCAGCATGGCGCCGGGCTCGGCGGCGAAACGGCGGGCTTCGGCCAGCGATGCGGGACGGGCATAGTCGAAATCCCTCATGACATCACCTCCTTCGCCTCGCGCACCGCCGCGACGATATGCGGATAGGCGCCGCAGCGGCATAGATTGCCGGACATGTATTCGCGGATCTCGGCATCGGAGCCGGCATGGCCCTCCTTGATGCAGGCGACCGCCGACATGATCTGGCCCGGCGTGCAATAGCCGCATTGGAAAGCGTCCTGGGCAAGGAAGGCGGCCTGCACGGGATGCAGATCGGCGCCTTCCGGCGTCAGCCCTTCGATGGTGGTGACCGCCCTGCCCTCGACCTGGGCGGCGAGCGTGAGGCAGGCGAGCACGCGCTCGCCATCGACATGCACGGTGCAGGCGCCGCATTGACCCTGATCGCAGCCCTTCTTCGAGCCGGTGAAGCCCAGATGCTCGCGCAGGGCATCGAGCAAGGTGACGCGCGGCTCGACGGTCAGTTCATGCGACGCGCCGTTGACAGCAAGCTTGAGAGTCAAGGATTTAGACATGAATTCGGCCTCACTCTGTCTTCCGTAATAGGCATGACATTTCGGATCCGGATGGGGTAACAAATCAGAGGCGTCGCGATATAATCGGAGGCGCCTCCGGATAATACTTAGAAACACGCCGGTGAGAATTCAAGCCCCCAATTGTGTTGGGTATGTGAAGTGAACGCGAAGCGGACGGCAAAAAACAGCAAGACCGCCCCTGCCCTGGCGGAAAAGCCCATGCGCGCCGATGCCCTGCGCAATCGCGAGAAGCTCATCGAGGCGGCGGGCAAGGCCTTCGCCGAATATGGCATCGAGACGTCGCTGGAAGAGATCGCGGCGCGCGCCCAAGTCGGCATCGGCACTCTCTACCGGCATTTTCCGACGCGCGAGCATCTGGTCGAGGTCGTTTATGGCCACGAGGTCGAAGCGCTGTGCCGAGCGGCCGAGGAGCTGGCGCACAAATACCCGCCCGACAAAGCGCTCGCCGCCTGGATGCAGCGTTTTGTCGACTATATCGCGGCCAAGCGCGGCATGGCCAACAGCCTCAAGCTGCTGATCGCCAGCAATTCGGAATTCTTCGCGGCGACGTCCGGCAAGATCCCGGCCGCCCTGCAGCAACTCGTCGATGCCGCCATCGCGCAAGGCGCCATCCGTTCGGACATCGACAGCTCCGACGTCCTCCATGCGCTTTCGGGCATTTACAGCCTCCCGCAGACGCCGGACTGGCGTGAACGCTCGCGCCGTCTGATTACACTTCTGATGGACGGCCTCAAAGCCGGCGCCAGAACGGCAAACCTCTCCTGAGGTGAGCGCATAACGCGTCCATGACAGACCGCCGTAATGCTTCGGCATCATCTCTGACATGACAAGGCGCCGCCCCGTTCCAGTCACAGTCCTGAGGCAATTGAGTCGCAAGGCAAAGCGTGACTCAACCGCCTAACGCGATCCACCACATTGACCGATCCCATGTCCTCGCTTGAGCTTACTTCGACCGTGTCGGCCACAGTCGCCTATCTATTGAGCTTCGGATTGGCCGGCGCCGGCTGCCTCGCCGCGATGGAAAGATTTGCGCCTCTCCTTCCCTCCTATATCCTGCTGATGTTCCTGGGCCTTGCGGTGCCCGACAGCACGACGCTCGCTCTGACCATCGGCGTAACGACATTCGGTTCGCTCATCGGCGGGCTCGGCTGGTTCGTGATCGGATGGGCGCTCGGGCCCGACCGGGCACGCGCGGTGGTCGCCAAATATGGCAAGTACATACTCCTGAGAATACCGCTCTATGACCGGCTGACCGATGCCTACCGCCGCCATCATTTCTGGGTCACGCTCTCAGGGCAGATCATCCCGGCGGCCAGGCTCTATCTTCCGCTGCCCGCCGGGGTACTGAGGCTCGATCCGCGCATCTTCCTGGCGGCGACGACACTCGGCTGCCTGATCTGGAACGCCCCCTTCGTGTATCTGGGCTACAGCTTGCGGAGCGGCGGGCGCGACCCCATCCAAACCGGCTTCTGGGCCTCCATCGCCCTCCTCGCCGTCGAAGGCGCCATTCTGCTGCTGTTGCGCTTTCGCAAGAAGGCGGCGTCCTGATCAGGATGACGCTATCGGCTCCGGCAGCGACCAGTTGCCGAGCGTGTTATAACGCGAGCGACCTCTCTCGCTGTGAATGAGCGAGAAGTCCTCCACGGTAAAGCGGATCGGATCTATGGTCCGCTTGAGCACGACCTTCGGACCGTAGAGCAGCGTGACATGCGGGGTGAAGTGATCGGCCGCTTTCAATCCCCAGTCCCGCAGCGCCGAACCCAGTGAGCGGTGCAATTCCACCAACGGCGCGCTTTCACCGAGCAGAACCAGAGCATGCCTGCCGGGCTTGCCATGCTTCGGGGACTTTACCTCGAAGCTCTGAACATGATTGAGCGTCACATCGAAAGGCGGTAACGCGACGGTCTGGCCGGCCCGCCTGGCACCATGGATGATAGCCGATGGCAGATGCGCAAAATCACCAATAAAATGCAGGGAAATATGCAGGAGCTCTCTCGGGCGCAGGCTTCCCTGGACATCATGCTCCGCGCAGAAGCCACGCCGGAACCGCTCCACCCGACGGGCCGTATCGCCATCGAGGCGAACGCCCATAAATAACCGTTCCGAACGCGGCGGCCATTTCTGAGTGCTGATACCCGTACCAAGATCGAATGCAACCTGTGCCATAACCACCCTCACGCAACTGACTGACCTTCACAGTCATAGAACAAAATAAGAACATACGCAAGTGTGTTTTAGAATTACTCGCCATTTCTAGCTTGGCGTCCTGCTTTCATTGCGTTTGCGCGACAGGATGCAGGCAACGGCAAGGCCGCCGATGACGGAAACATGCTCGAGCGCCACCGTCATGTCACGGAACGCCGCCTCGCCCGCCTTCGCCCAGAAGGGATGCGCGATCGGGATGGTGAGAATGGTGAAGACCGCGAGCGCCGTCGCGGCAAGCCAGGTGCCACGGCCGAGGATAATCATCGCCGAGGCGCCAAGCTGTAAGATCAGGGTCGCCAGATTGAAGGCCCAGCCCGGATAGCGGCCGAAACTCTCCATGACCGCCGCATTGGCGCTGAAATCCAGCACCTTGGCGAGGCCGCTGGTCCAGAAGACGAAGGTGAGCAAAAGACGCGCGAGGACATCGAAGGCGCGCGAGTCGAGGACCATTCCGAGGTTCGGCATGATTCAGCTCCTTCCGCCGTTGGTGGGGCGCAGTACGCGCACCGCCACCACAATGGCGAGCAAAGGCGCGGCGGCGAAGACACCGGCCAGCCACAAGGCTGCCGACGAGGCACCCACAAGCCCGCCTGGTTCGGCAAGGCCGGCGATATTCGCCACCATGCCGGCGAGAGCGGTGCCGAAAGCAATGGCGAAGAGCTGCACGGTCGTCATGCCACCAGCGGCAAGATCCTGCTCGGTCGCGGGTGCGCTCTGATAGATGCGGGTGACGAGCCCCGGCCAGGCTATGCCGATGCCGAAACCGACCAGAAGAAGACCAGCACAGATCGGCGCGAGAATGGCGAGGTCTCCCTGGCCATGGAGCGGCACGAACGCCGCAAAAAGCACCAGGCCCGTGAGCACCAGGACGGGTCCCAGCAAGATCAGACGGGCTCCAGCACTTTCCTGCCAGCGCGAGCTCAATATGGAGCCGATCGTCCAGCCGATCGCCATCAAGGCCGCGAGATAGCCAGCCCAGAGCGGCGACTGACCATGCAGGACCTGCAACAGATAAGGCACGAAGATTTCAGGCTGCATGCCCAGCATCAGAAGCGCGATGGTGCAGTAGAGCGCCCCCAAGGGTGTGGCGATGCTGAAGGAGTTGCGCGGCAGGAGACGCGCCTCAGTCCTGCCCTCCACCAGAGCGATCAGGGCGATCATTGCAAGCGCGGCGCCAAGACCAGCGGCGTTCCAGGCGATGTCCTCGGCCAAGCTGCCGGCCGAGACGGCGAGCACCGCGCCAGTCAACAGCACCAGCTGCGGCAGCGGGAGAGCAGCGCGCTCATTCCTGTCCCAGCTGCTTCTGGGGAGCGTCGAAAAGGCGATGAGCGTGAAGGCAGCGACGAAAGGCAGAAGCGACCAGAAGGCGGCACGCCAGGCATGATATTCGGCGAAGACTCCACCGACCGCCGGTCCGACCAGCGCCGCGATGCCGAACATCGCCGAGATGAGCGCGATGACGCGGCCCCATAATCTTTCCGGCAGCACGAGACGCGTCAGGCCATAGGCCAACGCATAGAGGAAGCCGCCACCCACTCCCTGGATGCTGCGCCCCGCCAGCATGATCGGCATGTTGACGGCCAGCGAGCAGATGAGCGTGCCCATGCCGAAGAGCAAGGCGGCGATGACATAAGCGCTGCGCGGACCGGCGCGCTTCAAAAGGTTCGCCGCCAATGCCGCACCGAGGATCGAAGCGACGACAAACAATGTCGTGGCCCAGGCATAGAATTCGAGGCCGCCAACATCGGCGATGACTGAAGGCATCACCGTCGTCGCGATATACATATTCACCGCATGCAGCGTTACGCCGCCGGCCAAAACCAGAGCATAGATGCCATGTCTTCCACTGAGGAGATCACTCCATCCGACAGGCGCCGGATCGGTCAATTCATTCGTCATGTCGGCACTCCAATTCGCGACCGAGGTCGCAGCCGACACGCCCTATAGGACCTCAACCAAAGTTGAGGTCAAGCATCACGCGTGCGTCTGTGTGGCACCAAACGTCGCGGGCCTGGCCCACGCTTGCCCAACACGTCATCCGGATTTCGCAACGGGCATTCCGCCAAGGAAAGGCAGCCGCAGCCGATGCAGCTGGTGATCTGGTCGCGTAGTTGCGTCAGGCTGACGATGCGCTCCTCCAGCATGTCCTTCCAGGTATTGGTGAAGCGCCGCCAGTCGCTCGCCGTGGGCACATGATCATGCGGCAGGTCGGCCAACGCCTCATGGATGACGGCAAGCGAAATGCCGGCGCGCTGCGCGATGCGGATGATGGCGATGCGGCGCAGCACGGCACGGTGATAACGGCGTTGATTGCCAGCGGTGCGCCAGCCTACGATCAACCCCTTACGCTCATAATAATGCAAGGTGGACACCGCGACGCCACTGCGTCGCGCCACCTCGCCCACCGCCAGAGTCTGTTTGGCGTCGCCCTTCTTCACGCCAGCGGCCGATAGGCCGGCCGGTACACCTTTTCAGCCATATAAGCGGCGAGATCATCGGGCGCCGGCACACCTGCGAGCCCGTGATCGAAGATGTAACGCGCCACGGCACGGGCGACATTGAGCGACACATCGAGAATCATCGATTGTGGCGGATAGATGAGACCGGTCGCGATCTGCGCCGGCGTCACCTGCTCGGCCAGTGCGCGCGCCGCGACAATGAACATCTCGTCGGTGACTCGCGCGGCCTCCGTCGCATAGATCGCCATGCCGACCGCCGGGAAGATATAAACATTGTTACCCTGGCTCGGCAGGAAGGTCTTGTCGCCGAGATAGACCGGCTGGAATGGGCTGCCGCTGGCAAAGACGGCCCGGCCGTCGGTCCAACGATAAGCCTCTTCCGCCGTACATTCCGAATGCGAGGTCGGGTTGGAATAGGGAAAGATGATCGGCCGCGCATTGAGCTTCGCCATCGTTTCGATGACGGTACGGTCGAAAGCCTTGCCGACACCCGACACGCCGATGATGGCGGTGGGCTTCAGCACCTCGATCGCGGCGGTGAAATTGTCGAGCGGCGCATGTTCATGGGCGAAGGGTTGCTGGAAGGGTGTGAGGCCCTCGCGCTTCGACTGAATGAGGCCGCCAATATCGAAGAGCCAGCAGCGCCGCTTTGCTTCGGCCGCCGAAAGCCCATCCTGCTCGAGCGCCTTGGCGAGGAGTGCGGCAATGCCGGTCGCCGCCGTGCCGGCGCCCAGAAACAGAAAGCGCTGATCCTTGAGCGCGCCATCGACGATCTTCGAGGCGGCGATAAGGCCCGCGAGCGCCACCGCGGCGGTGCCCTGTATGTCGTCGTTGAAGCAACAGACCTTGTCGCGATAGCGCGCCAAGATGGGTGCCGCATGCGGCAGCGCGAAATCCTCGAACTGGATGCAGGCACGTGGAAATACGTCCTGCACCGCCATGATGAATTCGTCGATGAATTCGTCATACTCAGCACCAGTGATCCGCGGCTGACGCAAACCGAGATAGAGTGGATGCTTGATGAGCGCCTCATTGTTGGTGCCGACATCGACAGTGATCGGCAGCGTCACCTTGGGCGGCACGCCGGCGCAGGCCGTATAAAGAGCCAGCTTGCCGATCGGGATGCCCATGCCGTTGATGCCGAGATCGCCCAATCCCAGAATACGTTCGCCATCGGTGACGACGATGAAACGCACATCCTTATGCGGCCAGTTGCGCAGGAGATCGCGCAGCTGACCCTTGCGGGTGATCGACAGATAGACACCGGCCGGGCGGCGCAGGATCTGGTCGAATTTCTGGCAGGCCTCGCCGACGGTCGGCGTGTAGACGAGCGGCAGGAAACGCGCCGGGTCGGACATCAGCGCCTTGAAGTAGAGCGTCTCGTCATTGTCACGCAGCGAGGACAGAAAGATATACCGCTCGAGATCGGTCGGCTTGTAGTCGAGTTGGACCAGGACCCGCTGCAGCCTTACCTCCTCATCCTCCACCCGGTCCGGCAGCAGGCCGACCAGCCCGAATTTCTCGCGCTCGGCCTCGGTGAAGGCGGTCGAGCGATTGAGCGCCGGATCGCGCAGCAGCGCCACGCCGGTCGGATGATTGGTGAGCGGTGTCGGTTTAGCGGTCATGTCCTTTTCCCCCGAACGGTCAGATGCAGAGGGCCTGTCGATTCTCGTCGGTCCCAGATATAAAAGATAGCGGGGGCCGGAGACAGGCAAATGAATGAAGTCATTAACTTCGGCAGCATCAATCTCGAATTCTTCCACACCAAGGAAACGACGGCCGGCAGCCTCGACATGTTCCGCATGACGGTCCAGCCCAGAGGCCGCGTCCCGGTGCCGCATTATCACGAGAGCTGGGACGAAGCGGTCTACGGTCTCTCCGGCACCTTGCATTTTACCGTCGACGGCAAGACTGTCCCGGTCGGGCTTGGCGACACGCTCTTCATCAAGCGCGGCGTCGTCCATGGTTTCAACAATGTCACCGAGGAACCTGCCACGTGCCTTTCAGTGCTCACTCCTGGCGTGCTCGGTCCCGGCTATTTCCGCGAGATCGCCGCCCTTCTCAGCGCCGGCGCGCCCGACCCGCAGCGCATCAAGGAGATCATGCTGCGTCACGGGCTGGTGCCAGCGCCACCAAAGGCGTGATCAGTTCCCGGCGAGCGCCTTCAGGATACGTTTGCTGGGCCGGCCATTGGGTTTCATGCCGGCCTTCTTCTGCGCTTCCTTGATCGCCGCGACGGTGATCGGGCCGATGCGGCCGTCCGCCTCGCCCTCATAATAACCACGCTGGATCAGCAATTCCTGCAGACGCTTGCGCTCGGCCCGGCTCAGGCCCGGATCATCGGTCGGCCAGGGCGTCTTGAGCGCAGCCTTGCCGGCCAGGCGGTCGGATAGGTAGCCGATCGCCAGTGCGTAGGACTCCGCCGCATTGTAGGAGAAGAGCGCATCGAAGTTGCGCGATACGAGGAAGGAAGGGCCTGACGGCCCCGCCGGCCGGATGAGTCCATAGGAGCCGCCGGACGGCAGTGCCGTGCCATCGGCGCGGGTGATGCCCTGCTTGACCCAGGCCGAGGCCGGCGCCTTGCGCGAGCGGCCGACCGGTCCCTTGTAGGAGGCCGGCACCTTCACCTCGAAGCCCCAGGGGAGACCCGACTGCCAGCCGGCCTTATCGAGGAAATTGGCAGCGGAAGCGAGCGAATCGGGAACCGAGCGGATGGTGTCGCGGCGGCCATCGCCGTCGAAATCGACGGCAAGGCGGCGATAGGTCGACGGCATGAACTGCGTCTGGCCGAAAGCGCCCGCCCAGGAGCCGGTGAGGTCGGCCAGCCTGATGTCGCCGGCCTGTACGATACGCAGGGCCTGGATGAGCTCGGCCTTGAACACAGCCGGCTTCTTGCCGCCACAAGCGACATTGGGCAGCGCATGCGGCAGGAAGAAATCGCCCTTCTCGCGGCCGTAGTTGCTCTCGATGCCCCATAGCGACGCGAGAATGAAGCGGTTGACGCCATAGGCCCGCTCGACCGCAAGCAACGTCTTGTCATGGGTGCGCATCATCTTGGCCCCGTCGACGAGCCGGGCCTCGTCGACCAGGAAGGCCATGTAATCCCAGATGGCGAGACGATATTCGGGCTGGGTCCTGGAGAAGCGCACCGCTTTCTCGTCGAAAGCGATACCTTTGAAGGCGGCATTGACGATTTCGGGCTTGATGCCGGCTTTGAGCACCTCGGCGCGCACACCTTTGACACAGCCTTCGAACGACGCCCAGGCGGGGTTCACCAGAAAGCCTGTCGCAAGTGCCATGGCGCAGGTACCGATCAACCGGGGAAGAAAACGAGTCATGACGCCATCCTGAAAATGAGGGCGCAGACTACCAGCTGGCCGTGCCGATGTGAATCGGTTTGCCATCACGCTTTGGTCAAAGGATTTGCAGCCATTCATGTCCCGGATGGGCGGCCGCCAAGCATGTTTTCAGCCAATCCCGTTCATCAAGGGCCAGCTTCGGCAAAGCCTTCGCGAAGTCGGCTTCGTCCTTGCCGCGCCTGTGCTTCGCCTTGAACAGGAGCAACGCCGCCGGCTTCAGATAAGGCAGCCCGTCCCCAGTCATGCCGACCATTTCACCGCGCGGCCGCATAATGGCGGGATCTCTCTTGTACTTCCACATATCCGGCGTTCCCGGCTCCATCATCATGTCGACCCGCCAGCATCGCGCAGCGCAATCCTGGCACCAGATCTGCCAAATGGCGGCTGGCGGTTCCGCGCCGGCCGGCAGAGGCTCAACGATACCGTCTCCGGCCGTGTAGAAATCCATGCCGGTCAAGACTTGGCGGAAGGCGGCCACGTCCTCGCGCAGGATCGTGAATTCAAGATCCTCGTGATCACGGGTCTGATGGCCATGCCAAAGGTCGAGCGCCCACCCGCCCGCTATACACCATGGCCGCGCGATGCCGCTCAGCCGGCGGCCAAGCTCGGTCGGATGCCACGCGCACCATGCGTCATGCGCCAGCATTGCTTGCAGTGTCATGAAACGGTCTGCCCCTATGAGGGGCCGCTCTATACGGCATCACTCCGATCGGGTGAAGCCGTCGGCGCTCCACCCCTCGCTGCCGACGCCATGATGGACGACGAAGAGTCCATCGGGATCGTATTGGCGCTTCACTTGAAGCAGTTTCTCATAATTTCCACCCCAGAAGGCCTTCCGCCAATCCGCCTCGAAGAAGTCGCTTTCCGACACATAGGAGCCGGCCTCGGGCGCCAGATCCCGCAGCACCTGCATCGCCTTCTTCACCGCTTCTGCTTCTCGGCGCGCCGTTGTGACATCAGGCTCATAACCTGGCACACCGGGATAGGCTGGTGGTCCCGAGGCCCCCGCGATGGCCAATGCGAAAGCGTCGAGAACTTGGGGATTCATCGCAGTGTCGCGCGCCGCGGCGATCGCCTCGGGCGGCGCGCCGGCCAATCCCTTGTTGAAGTGAAGCGAGACGTTCCAATGACGCGATGCGCGGAACAAGGCCTCGGCAAGAGACGACTGCCGCTCGCCGGCTAGGAGTGACGCGGCAAGCCAGCGTGACTGGTAGCCATGAAAGACCTGTCCCGCCTCTTCTTTGTTGCTGGTCCAGAACAGATTTCCTTCAGGCGCGCCCGGCCGGTCGTCTTCAATGACGAGGCCGGGCAGGCTCTTGAGAAAAGCCGGCGTCCAGAATTCACGCGCCGGCGCGGCCAGAATGGCGGGCTGCTGCGCGAAGGCATAGTCCTGCGGCGAAGCCTTTACCCAGTCGAAGAAAGGCCGCCACAATGCCTCCGCCTGCGCCTGCTCCAGCCCCTGGAACACCATGGCGATGCCGAGTTCATGACCGGGGCGGAAGCTCAACTGCTCACCCCACTGCGGATTGAAAAGCGCCTCGGCATAGAAGGAAACGATCCTGTCGATCAGGCGGCGGAAAGCCTCCGCCGATGACGCCTTGATGGTGGCGAAGACGCCGCCGAAGAAGGCCGGAAAGTCATGCGTGCGCAAGGTCAGCCGCGTCACCACGCCGAAGCTTCCACCGCCCCCGCCCTTGATGGCCCAGAAGAGGTCGGGGTTGGTGCAGGCATTGACGATCCGAACCTCGCCGTCGGCAGTCACGATCTCGGCTTCGATCAGGCTCGCCGCCGCCAGGCCATAGGTTTTCGAGAACGGTCCGAAGCCGCCGCCCTGGACGAGCCCTGCCACGCCGACTGTGAGACAGCCGCCGCCTTGCACATAACGCCCGGCCTCACGCGCTACCATGTCATAGGCCTGTCCCCACAGGGCGCCCGCCCCGATCGACACCGCCGGCTGAGGGGTGGAGCAGCCTTGCGCCACAAAGGCGTCGTGGACGGTGATGGCGTTCAAACGGCGCGTCCAGATCAGAAGCGAATCCGCGGCACTCGATGCGCCGTGATAGCTGTGGCCACCGCCTTTGACGACGAGCCGCAATCGGTGTGCACGGGCGAAGTTGACTGCGGCCACGACATCGGCTGTGGTCTCGGCCGCCACCGCATAGACGCTTGGCCGCGAGGTCCAGGCATCGACCCAGCCCAGCGCCTGGGTCAAACCCGCTTCGTCGCCGAGATAATAGGGATTGCCCAGCGGGGCGAAGACGGCCGCCGACCTGGGGCGATCCGTCGAGCCGATGCAAGGCGGGATCGGAGACGCAACCGCGATCAGCCGGTCCTTCACCAAGGCTCGCAGGCCTTCCCAATCCGCCCGCGACGGCCAGCCCAGATCACTGGGACGGACGCGAACGAGCGGAAGCTCCGCGGCAGCGGGCCAGCGCGGCAGCGCGACAGACAGGCCGGCCAGCGCCGCGCGGAGAAATAATCGCCGTTTCATCAGCCCCTCACCGCGAGAGGACATGGCGCCGCTCCCGTGCTACAGCAGCGGGCCACAGCAGGCGGTACGGTGTTCAAGGTTCTGGCCATGAGACTCTCCTGTGGCGTGATTGATGATGTCCCTGTGGGCCGGAGCGGACCTTTCAGAAAGCCTGAAGGGACGAATGGCGGGCCCTGCGCCGCGAGCGGCGGCGCCTCATGACGGCAGAGACCGCTGAGCAACCGGCCCCAGAGCCGCCATCTGAAGCGGGCTTTCGGTTCCCCCGATGGCTATGGCTTTGTTATGCGCTCATGCTCGCGGCGATCGCTGGCGTCGGCGCCACCTCGTTCTGGATGGAAGCGGGCCGCGAAGCCACTGCCGCCCCGCTCTGGCCTTTGGCGATCGACGAAGTCACCAGCGTCGCAACCGTCTTCGCCCTCACCCCGCTTCTTCTGAGCTGGGCCTTCAGGCTCGATCCGCGCCGCATCGGATGGGGGCTGGTTTTCCTGGGCCATGCCGCCGGGGCGATCGCCTTCAGCCTCCTCCATATTGCCGGCATGCTGCTCGCAAGATTTGCACTCTATCCCTTGTTCGGTGGCGCCTATCGCCTGGGTGGCGAGCCGTTCCTCACACGTCTCTTGTATGAAGGCCGCAAGGACAGCCTCACCTATATCGGTCTGATCGTGGGTGCATGGCTCCTCAGAACTGTATTCGACAAAAAATCGCTTCCGATCCCCGCGCCGCCGCCCCGCCTGGAGATCCGTGACGGCGCCAAACGCTACTGGCTCGCGACGAACGACATTCTGTGGGCGGAAGCCGCCGGCAACTATGTCGAGTTGCATCTGGCCGACCGCAGCCTGTTGCGCCGGCAGACCTTGACGGCGCTCGAAAGCGAGCTGGCCGACCGCAATTTCGTGCGCATCCACCGCTCTCGTTTGGTGAATGCCAAACACGTCACCGCAACAGAGACGAATGACAGTGGCGACTTCACCGTGACGCTCACCGATGGCCGCCAGATCACCGGCGGCCGGCGCTGGCGCAGCGGTCTCGACGCCGTGGCAAAAAGCTAGATTCAGAGGCGCAAAAGGTCACGTGGTCGCCAGCCGAGCATGATGATAGGACGAAACCGTCGCCAATCTTCGAGGTTTCGTTGCGGAAAGACATCCATAATTCCGGCATTCCGGTGCTCTGCGCCGCCTGCGAGGCGCGGCATCGCGGCGTATGTGGCGCGCTCACACCCGAGCAGCTCGTGACGCTCGCCAAATCATCGGTGAAGCACAAGGCGCCCCAGGGTGAAGAGCTGGTGGCCGATGCCGAGCATGTCGAGCGCTATTCCAACGTGATGTCGGGCGTGGTGAAGCTGAGCAAGACATTGGCCGACGGGCGCCAGCAGATCGTCGGCCTGCAATTCGCGCCCGATTTCGTCGGCCGCCCGTTCCGCACCGAAAGCGCCATCACGGCGGAAGCCGCGACCCAGGTCGATCTGTGCTCCTTCCCGCGCCAGGCGGTCGAGCGCATGATGGTGGAGCAGCCGGATTTCGAACATCGCCTCCTCCAGCAGACGCTCAAGGAGCTCGACCAGGCGCGCGACTGGATGGTGACGCTCGGCCGCAAGACGGCAGCCGAAAAAGTGGCGAGCTTCCTGCTCATGATCGCCCGCAACGCCCATCCCGCGCAGCCGTCAGAAGGCGGCAGCACTTTCGACCTGCCGCTGTCGCGCAGCGAGATCGCCGATTTTCTCGGTCTGACCATCGAAACCGTCAGCCGCCAGCTGACGCGGCTCAGGACCGAAGGTGTGATCCGCATCGAAGGTACCCGTCATGTGACCGTCGATAATCTGGACCGGCTCAGGGCGCAGGCCGGCGACTGATCTGTCACTCAGCGGGTCGGATGGCGGCCAGGATATGATCGCGCTCGAAAGCGATATGGCGGCGCGCCGCTTCGAAGAAAGCGCGCAGCATGTAGCCGAAGGCCTCCGGATTGGCGACCGCTTCGCCATGGCCGACGGCGAGCAGCATTTCAGTCAGATCCTCGGCAGCGCATTCATCCTCGAGATGTTCGGTCTTGAGCCGGGCGATGACCGCCGCCTCATCACGCCGGACCGCGAAAGCGGGAAAGACCGCTTCCTCCTCGAGGCGATGGCAGGCGCGCAGCAGCGGCACCAGATTGCTGGCGACGGTGAGACAGCGGAAACGATCGACGCGCGCCGGCAAATCATCGGCGATCGCCTCGAGCGCGGCGCAGAGATCGAGCTTCGCCGCATGCAGGCGCCTCATGTCGATACAGGGCACATGCTCGCCGGCGCAACATATGGCGCCGAGCGGGCAATCTTCCAGCTTGCGGCAGTTCCGCGCTTCCTGTCTCATGGCATTTCGTTCTAACCGCTGTAGCGGCGCGGCGATTTGATTTGGGTCAAACCGGAGGTGATTTCATGGATTGGGACGACCTCAAGATCGCGCATGCCGTTGCCCGTCATGGCTCGCTGAGCGCCGCCGCGCGGGCCCTGGGCTCGACGCAGCCGACCGTCAGCCGCCGCCTCAACGCGCTGGAGCGCCGGCTCGGCGTGAAGCTGTTCGAGCGTGAGGCGGGCGGCCTGACGCCCGGCTCCCTGCTCACCACGCTGCTCGAACCCCTCGATGAGATGGACGAGCTCGCCGGCGCCGTGGAACGGCGCATCGCGGCACGCGACACCGGCCTCAAGGGCACGATCACGCTCACCAGCCTCGCCTGGTTCGGCGACGACGTGCTGGCGCCCCTCCTGGCGCGCTTCTGCATCCGCCACCCCGATGTGATCATCGACCTGATCAACGACCCGCGCCGTTTCAATCTTTCGCGGCGCGAGGCCGATGTCGCGGTGCGTGTCGGCAATTTCGACCAGGGCGATCTGGTCGAACGCAAGGTCGCCGACGTTTCCTACGGCCTCTATGCGTCGGAAACCTATGTCGGGCGCCACGGCCAACCGGACTTCGCCAGAAAGGGCGCCGACCAGCATGTCGTGTCGCTCAATCCATCACCCATCAAGGTGGTGCCCATCGAATGGCTGAAGGCGATGCTGCCCCGCGCCGCCATCGTGCTCAGAACCAATGGCGTGCAGTCGCATGTGGCGGCGCTCGAAGCCGGTGAGGCGATGGCCGCCTTGCCCCGCGTGATCGGCGATCGCAGGCCGGGCCTCGTCCGCTTTGCAACTCCGATCCCCGAGCCGTCACAGCCAGTCAAGATCGGCGTACATGCCGATCTGCGCGATACGCCGCGGATCCGCAGCGTCATCGACTTCCTGGTGCAGGAGCTGAAGCTCATGGCGCCGGAGCTCAACCCAGCTCCCTGACCCGCCATACGCAGGTGTAGACCGGCCATACGCTCGTACCGGCTTTCACCTTTGCGGCGGCTTCGCCAATTCTGGCGGAAAGGAGTCGTGCCGGTGATCAGCAATTCCTCGCTTCACGCCAAGACCCGCCTTGCCGCGATCCTCGCTTTGCTCTCCGGCGCGATGCTGATCGTGTCGCTCGATCAGTATATCGTCATCGTCGCTTTGCCCGATATCGGCCGCGATCTCGGCTACTCACCACAAAGCCTGCAGGCGGTCGTCAGCGCCTATGTCATCGCCTCCAGCGGCTTTCTGCTTTTGGGCGGCCGCGCCTCCGATCTCCTGGGCCGCCGCCGTGTCCTGCTCGTCGGCCTCTTCCTTTATCTCGCCGCCTCACTCGCCGGGGGGCTGGCGAATGGCGTCTTCATGCAGCTCGCCGCCCGCGCCGCGCAAGGGCTGGGTGGCGCGCTCGTCTTTCCGAGCACTCTCGCTTTGATCAACGTCCTCTTTCGCGAGGGCGAGGAACGCAACCGCGCGCTCGGCGTCTGGGCAGGCGCCGGCGCCGCCGGTCTCGTCATCGGCGTGCTGGCCGGCGGCGCGCTCACCAGCGCCTTCGGCTGGCGCGCGGTATTTCTGGTCAATGTGCCGCTCGCCGGCGCCGCCATGATTGCAGCCTTGGCCCTTATCGGACGCGATCCGCCCGTGGATCGCAGACGCGCTTTCGATCTTCCGGGCGCGATCACGGTCACCGGCGCCGTGACCCTTATCGTGCTGGCTTTGGTGCAGGGCCCGGTCTTCGGATGGCTCTCGCCCCTCACCATCGGCATTCTGGTCCTTGGCCTCGTGCTCGCTCTGCTCTTCGTCCTGATCGAACGGCGCAGCACCGACCCGCTGCTTCCCTTCGCGATGCTGCGCAATCCCTGGCTGGTGCTCGGGGTCGCCATCGCTTTCCTGTTCATGGCGACCTTCGGGGCTCTCCTCTATTTCCTGTCGATCTTCTTCCAGGATGTACTGCGTTATGACGCGCTCTCGACCGGGCTCGCTTTCCTCATTCCGACCGCCGTCGTCGTATTGGCGTCGACCTTCGCCGGCCGCGCGGCGACCCGCTTCGGCCTGGCGCCCACAATGATCGCAGCGCTGGCAACCGGAGTCATCGGCGCGCTCGCCATCGGCCTCGCTTTGTCGCCGGATGTCCCCTTCATGGCGCTGGTGCCGGGCCTGGTCATCGTCAGTATCGGCGATAGCATCATCTTCACCACCATGTTCATCGCGGCCGCGACCGGAGTGCCAGATGAAAAACAAGGCGTGGCTTCGGGCATCGTCTCGACCGCATCGGGAATGGGCGCCGCACTCGGCCTCGCCTTCCTCGTTCTGGTTGCCAATCAGGGCACGGCAGGGCTCGCCGATGAGGCTCTGCGCCGCGCCATGGCGGAAGGCATAACATACGCCGCCTATGTGATTGCCGGTGGCGTGATGCTGATGCTCGCCATCGTGATTGCTTTTCAGGCAATCCAGCGCCAGCGGAAGGCGACGTCTCTATCGTGATGCCCTTCCAATCCGGGTGAGACCTGCTCTAAGGTCCGTCCGGGAGCTCATCACGTGACTGATACACTTGCGACCGGAATCCCAGCCGAGCCTGCCGGATCGATTCCGACCCGGCGCATCCGGCTCTTGGCGTTCTTCGCCATTGCAGTCTTCATGCTCGCCGGACCGGTGATCGAGCAGTTCGCCGGGACGCGCACGGTGTTCTGGCGCTCCTGGACGATGTTCAGCGGCATCGGGATCGGCCTGATCGATGCCTCCTTCTCCGTCCGGCAGCCGGACGGGGGCTCGGCGCCGATCGACCGCTTTGCGGTTCTCGGCGAACGGCGCAACGGCAAGCTGCGACGCATCAAGACCCCGGAAGAGCTTACATCGATCATCGAGCGGCTCTGCGCCTCTCTGGGCTCCGGCGCCGATCTGCGCGTCAAAGCTCGCCAGGCGGCGCGCGACGGTTGGCGGATCATCAATGCGGGGGAGCAGAATGCCTGCCCTGGCTGACCGCTTCGCCGGATGGGCCGTTGACACCTGTGGCTCGTCACGCTCATCGGCTCTGATCCGCATCGGGATCGCTTTGCTCTTCTGGTCGCGCTGGGCAGGTGAACTTCTGCTCTATATGAACCAGTCCGTCATCGGCCTCGTTCTGTCGCTCAATTTCTTCATTGCGACGACCTTGCTGTTCATCGGCTACAAGAGCCGCCTGGCAGCGCTGTGGACCGGGGCGGTCGGGCTGGTGATCTATTTCTACTTCGGCCATGCGCTCGGTCGCGAGCCGTGGACGCATCACCATACCTACCTGCTCGCCATCACCGCCCTGCTCCTCACACTCACGCCCTGCGAGCGTTCCTTCTCGCTCGACCGCTATCTGGCCATGGCGAGGGCCGAGCGCCGGGGACACCCCCCGCCGCCCGAACGGGGCAATCTCTGGGGCTTGCGGCTCATTGTGCTGCAGCTCTCGGTGCTCTATTTCTTCTCGGCCTATGACAAGACGAGCTTCGCCTTCCTGAGCGGGGCGCGGCTCGAGCACATCTTCCTGTGGTTCTATACGGGTTCAGACTATCCGGATTTTCCGGGCCTGCCGACACTCGCCATGCTCGCCGCCATCAGCGTCGTGCTCATCGAATATGCGCTCGCCTTCGGGCTGCCCTTCCGCCCGACCCGGCGCTATCTGGTGTGGGTCGGCCTCGCCTTTCACGCCATCCTCTATGTCACCTTGCCGGTCTATACGTTCAGCGCCACGATGATGCTGCTCTATCTGGCGTATTTCGATGCCGACGATGTCGACAAAGTTATCCGGCGCGTGCAAGGGTTGGAGATCGAGACAGCGACAAAAGAGACGGCATCGTGAAGCACCTCATGGCGACGGCATTCGGCATAGCGCTCCTGGCTGGTCCGGCCAGCGCGTCGGATCCGCTTTATCCGAAACGCGTCTGGGGCGGCTTCTCCGGCGGCGAGATGAACACCTCCGTCCTGGTCTTCCGCGATATCAACCGCAACGGCGTCTATGACATGGGCGACCAGCCGATGCCGAATGTCGCGGTCGAACTCGGCAAGCCGAGCGGAGACACTCATCTGGAGCGGACCAATGTCAGCGGCTTCGCCAATTTCCGGATGTCGGTCGTGAAGCGTGATCGCGAAGTCACCGATCCCGGCCGCTACACTTTCGCGATCAAGCCGCCGCCGGGGTGGTCAGTGACGACGGGCAATGAAATGCAGGAGAGCGATTATGTGGTGACGCCCGGCGCCCCGGGCGACATGATCGCGCGCAAGACGACACATCCGGTGGGCCTTACGGCGGATCTGACGATCAGCGGCACGGCGCCCGCCGGCGTCAAGGTCACGGCCAAAGGTCCCGATGGCGGCCACCGCGTGACGCAAGCGGACGCGGATGGGCGCTTCCGTCTTCCGGCGACACCGGGCGAGTGGAAGATCGAATGGGCATCCGAGCGCCGGAGCGTGACCGTCGCACAGGCGCCGGTCGTTCTGGCCGCATTTTCAGAAAAGGCGAAGAGTGAGTCCGCGCCGCTTCCCGTCTCCCGTGTGACAGGCTTCGACGACCTCGCGACCTCGGGGGTGTTCGAAGTGCCGTCAGGCTATGGCGGGCTCGACTGGTACAATCTCGTCGCCATGCATCAGCGCTTCACCGGCGGTTCCGGTTACATAAACGCCGCCATGTCGGGCGATTTCATCGCCTATAACAGCTCGGGCCACCCGGCGACCGTGTCCAGCCGCACGCCCTTCGATTTCACCGGCGCTTATTTCGGCGCCGGCTGGGATGACGCCGAAGGTGAAACTTTGCATATCAAGGCCTGGCGTGGCGAAGAGGCCATCTATGAGGACCAGGTCACGCTGTCGGCACTGGGACCTGTCTACTTCGCCGCCGGCTATCGGCGCATCACCCGGATCGAAATCAGGACCGAGCATTATTGGCAGGCGGCCATCGACGACTTCGCCTATCGCACCGAAAAGTAAAGTCCGTCAGCAGGATTGGCCGGTCTGCGGTCCGCAGAAGTCCGGGTCATAGCGGTCGGATCCGGACGTCGCTGCGGGACCAGATCCCCGGCTGTGCGACACGCCGCCATGCGCGCCATTGCCCCCGGGACCGCCACCGTTGCCGGCACCATTTCCAGCGCCATTGCCACCGTTCCCGCCGTTGCCACCGTTCCCGCCGTTGCCGCCGTTGCCACCGTTGCCGCCATTCCCGCCGTTGCCGCCATTCCCGCCGTTGCCGCCGTTGCCGCCATTCCCACCGTTGCCGCCATTCCCGCCGTTGCCACCGTTCCCGCCGTTGCCACCGTTCCCGCCAGCTTCGCCTTCCACCATCCGCTGCCGGCCGTCGTTCCGGCCACTCTTGATGTCAGCCCGATGGTCATCGACCGACAAGAGGGCGACCTGGACCTCTGCGGAACGTGGATATGAGGAAACATCCGCCACCGCGGCGGTGCCGAACAAGGCGGTCGCGCAGAAAAGGCCAGTGGATATCAGATAGCCGATGCACGACACGGCACGTTGTGAGAAGAGCCGATCCCAATGCATGTGAGAATCCCCGAACGACAGGCTGACGGCACAACCACTAGCAGCCGCTTACGCCGCGTCGGTAGAGGACAAGCCAGATGCACCCAAAAATAATAGAGCGCCGGATCAGTCCGCCTGCTCGCCGTCGCTCAAACCACGTGCAGTGCCGGCTCGCTCGGCGCACGATAGGTGCGGCGCAGATGGCCTTCGCCCCATTGGCAGAGGCTGGCGACACCGTCATTGAGGGTGTGGCCATGATCGGTCAGTGAATAGACGACCTTGGGCGGCGAGGCGTCATGAACCTCGCGGCTCACCAGCCCGTCCGCCTCCATCTCGCGCAATTGCTGGGCCAGCATCTTCTCGCTGATGCCGGGGATCAGCTGGCGCAAGCGGCCGAAGCGGCGGGGCGTCTTCTGAAGCTCGCACAGGATCTCGACCTTCCATTTGCCACCAATGACGCCGAGCGCCGTCGAGAAACCGCAGTCCTTCGGAATGACCGTCATCCTTCGTCTCCTTACCCGCTGGTTAGTGCTAACCCGGCGGTGCGTGTTGTCCGGGCCTTTCGGCCTGCCTAGCTACCGGTCACATCATATAGGAGTTCGGACATGAAGACACGAGTGAGCGTTCTGGGTCTGGGGCGGATGGGAGCGGCCCTGGCGCGGGCATTGATCAAGGCCGGACATCCGAGCACCGTATGGAACCGAAGCCCGGACAAAGCGCAACCTCTCGCTGCCCTGGGCGCCACCGCCGCGGCCAGCGTGCGCAAGGCGATTGCGGCGTCCGACATCGTCATCGTCAACGTGACCGACTATGCGGCGTCACAGGCGCTGCTGCGTGATCCCAAGGTGGCCGAAACCCTAGGCGGCAAGCTCATCGTCGAGCTGAGCTCCGGCACGCCGCAGGAGGCGCGCGAGGCGGCGCGCTGGATGGAAACGCAAGGCGCTCTCTATCTCGACGGCGCCATCCTCGCGACGCCCGATATCATCGGCAGCGCAGCGGCCATGATCCTCGTGTCGGGGCCTCTCGCCGCGTACACCGCGCATCAGGAGGCGCTCGCGACACTTGGCGCCGTCAGTCATGTCGGTGCGGATCCGGGCACCGCGGCGGCCCTGGAAGCCGTGGGGTTGAGCCAGCTCTGGGGCGGGCTCTTCGCCGCGCTGCACGCCATCGCCATCGCTGAAGCCGAGGGCATTCCGTCCGCTACCCTCGAGCGGCAATGGAAGGACGGCGTGCCGGTCATCGAAGGACTGGTCGCCGACCTCATCAAACGCACGGCGGGCAAACGTTTCGCCGCCGATGCCGAGACTCTTTCAACCGTCGGCGTTCACACCCATGCCTTGCGGCATCTCGCCGACATCAGCCGAATACACAATCTCGATCCCGGCCTGACACGAACCTATGCGGCGCATTTCGAGCGCGCCGTCGCGGCAGGCCGTCTCGAGGACGACTTCGCCGCGATGACGCAGTTCACCAGGATCGCCCCAGAAGCCGCGCCCAAGGCGGCAGGTGGAACACGGCCATCAGCGCATACATGACGGTCATGCCGCTCACGGGCGACATGCCGGCCGTCGAGCAGATGATGGACGCGGGATCGCCACCGAGAAGCCCGCTCGCCAGCGCCATGACCGCGAAGGTAGGTGCCGCGGCGAGACTCAGATAACGGATTGCTTCATCGGTGGCGATCGTCATCACGTCTCTCCTCAGGCGACGTTCTTCAGCGGCGCATATTCATCGCGGCGGCGGAACCACAGGCCCGTCTCGTTGCGGCCGAGGGGTGCGCGGTCGAGCCACTGATACATGCCCCACAGGCCGTCGAGCCCGCGCGCATAGGCGGAATAGGTGTGATAGATGTCACCGCCCTCGCGCACGAAGGTGCTGAGCCCCGGCCGGTCGCGGCCATAGGTGGCCGGATCGACACCGGAGCTCGACGCGAAGGCGACGACCGGCGACGGCTCCTCCAGGCTGTCCATGGCATGGCTGTTGCGCTCATAGTTGTATTCGATATTTCCCTGGCGCTGCTGCTCCTCGGTGTAGGCGACGTCGAAGTCGAAATTGAAGTCGCTGTCCTGCGAGGAGGCCCAGGGGAAACTCCAGCCCATGCGCTTCCTGTAGTCGAGAAGCTTCGCCAGCGGTGCGCGCGATACCGTCCACAACATCACGTCATGATTGGCGAGATGGCTGAAGATGCCATTATAGCCATCGGCGATCGATGAGCAGGATACGCAGCCGGCCTTGTAGTCGGGGCCGAACATGAAGTGATAGACGATAAGCTGCGAGCGCCCCTGGAAGAGATCGGCGAGCGTGGCGTGGCCCTGCTCGGTCTCGAAACGATAGGCCTTGTCGAGCTTGACCCAGGGCAGGTCCTGACGCATGCGCGCCAGCTCGTCGGCGCGGCGGGTATGCTCCTTCTCGGCCTTGAGCAGTGCGACGCGGCGGCTGAGCCATTCCTTGCGGGAGGCGATTTTGTGGGCAGGCATGGGATTTCTCCTTTGTGGTTGCTTCAGTGTTCCGTGTGGGTGAGGCACAGCACGTCGCGATAGGCGCAGAGATCGGCGAGGAGCTGCTTGTGCTCGGCGAGGATCTTGGCTTTCTCGGCGGCGCCGATCATCTGGATCATGTAGCTGTGCTCGGGGTTTCCCTGCTTGTCGACGAAGGGATAGAGCAGACTGTCGAAGTTGGTGAAGTCGGGCGCGGCGCCGATCTCGGCATTGGTGAGATAGGGCGCGTAGAACATCAGATGCGGCATCGCCATGGTGCTCACCTTGAAATCGGGCGGGCCCAAAGTGCGCATGATCGGCGCGATCATGTAAGAGAGGCCGGGCTTGGCGGGCACCGGATAGGTCTTGTCGCGGAAACGCTTCTCGACCTCGGCCTTGAGCTCGGCCGGCCCTAGCCCTTCCGCCCGCATCGCCGCCGTATCCATGATGTATTTGAGATAGGTCTTCGTGCCTTCGGCGTCGTAGCAGAGCGGCACATAGATATCGTTCTGGAAATTCGCGAGCTCCCATTGGGTGCGCTCGACGATGCAGGTGATGCCGTTGGTGCCTTCCTGCGCGAGCTTGTAACCGGTCTTGGGGTCGAGCAGATGAACGGTCGCCTTGTCGCGCAAGTGCGGCGGTGCGGCGCTCAAAGCGAGCGCTATCTCGAGCTTCGGCGGCATGGTGTCGAGGGTGGTGTCGGCGGCAAAGCCTGGCGTTGCGAAGCAGACGACGGCGATGAGTGCGGTGATGATCTTCATGAGCGTTTCCAGTCGTGTTCAGTTGGCGAAGCGGCGGTCGTAGTCTTCACGCAGGCGCAACCAGCCGGCCCAGAAGGGCTCGGGCTCGCGGCCTTTGGCGCGGGTGACGAGGATGTCGAGATGCATGTGCCAGCCGGCGGCGATGGCGAGTAAGGTGTCGCGGTCGGTCAGGCCCTGATGGATGACGCGTAAGAGCACCCGCCTGCCCTGCGGCTCGATTTCGAAGGTCACATCGCCGGTCTCGTCCCAGGTGATGGACAGGCGAAACGGCGCATCGATTTCGGTGATGCGGCTCTGGAGCCGGTATTCTTCCTCGAAACCTTCCGGACGCTGACCCGGCGGGTCGCTCAATTCATCATTGCGCCAGACGAATTCGAAGGGAGCGCCGGGCTCCAGCACCATCTCGCCCGCCGCCAGCCAATGCTTGCGCAGATTGCTCTCGGTGAGCGCCGCCCAGACGAGCTCGACGGGGCCGGGCAAGAGGCGCTCGACGGTGAAGGTTGCGGGCTCCGTCAGCACGCCATGGGAGTCGAATGCGATATGGTTCATAACCGGTCTCCTTTTCCGAGGTGGTTGTCAGTGAGGATAGTGACGGCTATCGATGGGGTGGGAGTGACAAGTGTGGCGGGATTTCCATGGACTCACTGATCACGGCCGCGGCGCGCGCTCTGGCGGGCGGTGATCCGCTCGGCGCCTTGAAGCGGGTGGCGCTGCGCGAGGACCCGCCGGCATTGGCGCTGCGCGGCATCGCGATGGCGCAGCTCGGCGATCTCGACCGCGCCAAGAGTCTTCTGCGTCGGGCGGCACGCGCCTTCGGGCCCAAGGAAGCGGTGGCCAGGGCGCGCTGCGTCGTCGCCGAAGCGGAAGTGGCGCTCGCCGCGCGCGATCTGGGCACGCCCGACAATTTGCTCGACCAGGCGCGGGCCGTGCTCGAAGACCATGGCGATCGCGCCAATGCGGCACATGCGCATTATCTCACGGTGCGCCGGCTGCTGCTCATCGGCCGGCTCGATGAGGCCGAAAAGCAACTCCGACATCTCGACCCCACGCCTCTGCCGCCGGCGCTGCGCACCGCGCATGAGCTGGTGGTGGCCGGCATCGCGATGCGCCGCATCGACACGAAGACCGCACGGGCCGCATTGAATCGCGCGCAACAGGCGGCCGGTCAAGCGCGCATTCCCGCCCTCATCGCCGAAGCAGAAAGCGCGGCCCGCCTTCTCGATGCGCCGGTGGCGCGGCTCATCGCGCAAGGAACGGAGCGCCCTCTCCTCCTCGATGAGGTCGAAAGACTCTTCGCCTCGAAAGCGCTCATCATCGATGCCTGCCGCCATGCGGTGCGCGACCGGAAGACCATCGTGTCGCTGGCGACGCGCCCGGTTCTTTTCGCGCTGGCGCGTGCGCTCGCCGAAGCGTGGCCCAAAGACGTGGCGCGCGATGTGCTGCTGGCGCGGGCCTTCGGGGCGAAGCACGCCGATGAATCACATCGCGCCCGCTTGCGCGTCGAGATCGGGCGCCTGCGCCAGAAGCTCGGCAAGCTGGCGCGCCTCAGCGCCACCGAACGCGGCTTCGCCCTCGAGCCTGCGATGGGACAGGAGGTCGTGGTGCTGGCGCGGCCGGTGGAGGAGAAACACGCCTCCGTGCTGGCCTTCCTCGCCGATGGTGAATCCTGGTCGAGCTCGGCACTGGCACTGGCGCTCGGCTCGAGCCAGCGCAGCGTGCAGCGGGCGCTCGAGGAACTGGCCAGTACGAAGAAAATTCAATTCTACGGCCATGGCCGGGCGCGGCGCTGGATGACGCCGCCGCTGCCCGGTTTCACGACGACATTGTTACTCCCGGCGCCTCTGCCGAACGATTAGATGTCGCCCGAGAGCGAAAGGAATAACATCATGAAACGATCGCAAGCCGAGATCATCCGCGAATATGGCCCCTTCCCCGGCATCGACCAGGTGGGCGGCGTCACTTATGACGGCACGAATGTGTGGCTCGCGGCGGGCGCGACCCTCGCGGCGCTCGACACAAAAAGCGGCGAGACGGTGCGCGCGCTCGATGTGGCGGCCCAGGCCGGCACGGCCTTCGACGGCGAGCATCTGTGGCAGATTGCCGATGCCCGCATCCAGAAGGTCGATCCCAAAACAGGACGCGTGCTGGCGACGATTCCGGCACCGGGAGGCGGCGGCGATTCAGGCCTCGCCTGGGGCGAAGGCACCTTATGGGTCGGACAGTATCGCGACCAGAAGATTCATCAGATCGACCCCGCGACGGGCAAGATCCTGCGCACCATCGAGTCGAAGCGGTTCGTCACCGGCGTCAGCTGGGTCGATGGTGAGCTGTGGCACGCCACCTGGCAGGACGATCAGAGCGACATCCGCCACATCGATCCGCAAACCGGCGAGGTTCTGCAGCAGATCGACATGCCGGCGGGCGTCGGCGTGTCGGGGCTCGAATGGGACGGCAAGGACCGGTTTTATTGCGGCGGCGGCAAAAGCGGCAAGGTCCGCGCCGTGCGCAAGCCGACGTGAAGGAGGACAGACATCATGAAAAGATCGCAAGCCGAAATCATCCGCGAATATGGCCCCTTCCCGGGCGTCGACGAGGTGCATGGCCTCACCTATGACGGCAGAAACGTGTGGTTCGCCGCCGGCGAGACGCTGAACGCGCTCGACACCGACAGCGGCGAGACAGTGCGCTCCTTCGACATTCAGGCGCATGCCGGCACCGCCTTCGACGGCGAGCATCTGTGGCAGATCGCGGAAGCGCGCATCCAGAAGGTCGATCCCAAGACGGGCCGCGTGCTGGCGACGATTCCGGCGCCGGGTGGCGGTGGTGATTCAGGTCTCGCCTGGGGCGAAGGCACCTTGTGGGTCGGGCAGTATCGCGATCAGAAGATCCACCAGATCGATCCCGCGACAGGTCAGATCCTGCGCACGATCGAGTCGAAGCGTTTCGTCACCGGTGTCAGCTGGGTCGATGGCGAGCTGTGGCACGCCACCTGGCAGGGCGAGGAGAGCGACATAAGGCGCATCGATCCGAAGACGGGCGAGGTGCTGCAGCAGATCGACATGCCGCCGGGCGTCGGCGTGTCGGGCCTCGAGGCGGATGGCAAGGACCGCTTCTATTGCGGAGGCGGCGACAGCGGCAAGGTGCGCGCGGTACGCAAACCGAAGTGAGGAGTTCCGCTGTTCTTCCCCTGTAAATCAACAGCGGATTCTGCAGGGGATTTGCAGCGGATCTGCAGGGAACTACAGGGAATTCCGCGAAATCGGCGGAACAGGGATTTTCCCGTTCCGCCGTCTCTGATGGTTCAGATGTGTCCGCGATTGCAAACCTATTCCGCGGCCTCACGGCGCGGCAGCACCCAGTTGGGCCGCGGGAAGTGGCAGGTATAGCCGTGCGGATATTTGATCAGATAGTCCTGATGCTCGGGCTCGGCCTCCCAGAAGTCGCCGGCGGGAGCCACTTCGGTCACGACCTTGCCGGGCCACAGGCCTGAGGCCTCGACATCGGCGATGGTGTCCAGGGCGACGCGCTTCTGC
Source organism: Rhizobiales bacterium Y(2018) (assembly GCA_005502925.1). Classification (GTDB taxonomy): domain Bacteria; phylum Pseudomonadota; class Alphaproteobacteria; order Rhizobiales; family Aestuariivirgaceae; genus Taklimakanibacter. The sequence goes on from SCPD01000001.1 coordinate 946,397, forward strand.
TCATCGCTCAGATAATAGATCGCCGAGCGGTAGCCCATGCCGACATCGTTGCCCTGCCGGTTCTTGGTCGTCGGGTCGTGGATCTGGAAGAAATATTCCAGGATGCGCCGATAGCTGATCTTATCCGGATCGAAGATGATCTCGAGGCCCTCGGCATGGGTGCCGTGATTGCGATAAGTGGCGTTCTTCACGTCGCCGCCGGTATAGCCCACGCGCGTCTTGACGACGCCGGGTTGCCTACGGATCAGATCCTCCATGCCCCAGAAGCAGCCGCCGGCCAGAATAGCTTTCTCGGTCATCAGACTTCCTCCACCTGGTTCAGATACGCGCCATAGCCTTCCCTCTCCATCTCGTCGCGCGGGATGAAGCGCAAGGACGCGGAATTGATGCAATAGCGCAGGCCGCCCTTGTCGCGCGGGCCGTCGGGGAACACATGGCCCAGATGGCTGTCGCCATGGGCCGAGCGCACCTCGGTGCGGATCATGCCATGCGTGACATCGCGCAATTCGTTGACGTTGGCCTCGACGATCGGCTTGGTAAAGCTCGGCCAGCCGCAGCCCGACTCGAACTTATCGGCGGAGGCGAAAAGCGGCTCGCCGGAAACGATGTCGACATAGATGCCCGGCTCCTTGTTGTCATTGTATTCGCCGGTGAAGGGGCGCTCGGTGGCGCTTTCCTGGGTCACCTTGTATTGGATGGGCGTGAGCTTTGCGACGGCTTCCGCGGTCTTACGGTAGCTCATGGCTTCTTACTCCATTCTTTTGATTTGCCGCCCCAATATGGCGTCGGGACGGTGAAATTTCCAGGCTCTCCTGCCGGTTTCCTGGCACGGGGAGCCGCAAGTACACTCTACGCAGGATACTCCACCCGCGTTACACGCCCTCTCCTTCCCCCTTGCGGGGAAGGTGGTTCCCCGGCCTTGAGCCGGGGAACCGGTTGGGGGTCGGGTGCTGTGGCAGGATTTGCGTAGGGGCAGAGGATTCTGAAAGACCACCCGACCCCCACCCCGGTCCTTCGGACCGACCCTCCCCGCAAGGGGGAGGGAAAATGTGAAATGGTCCTAGCTGGCGCCCGCGCGGTTGACCTGGTCGCGGGCATACCCTGCCTTGGACGCATAACCGCGCACGATCGCCTCGCGCTCGGCATAGGTCGCGACCTTGTCGATATCATCGAAGCCGTCGGGGGCGCGCGCCTCGACGACGTCGATCACACCTTCCGGACCGCCGCGGCGGTTGGCGCGGACGATATCGGCGGTGAGCGGCCGGCGCTCGGCGTCGTAGGCTGTGAAGGCCGCCGCGACATCGGGCGTCGCGGTCAGATGGCGGGCGAGCGCGGCGGCATCGAGAATGGCCTGGCTCGCGCCATTGCTGCCGACCGGATACATGGCATGGGCGGCATCGCCCAGGAGCGTCACCTGGCCGAAGGACCAGCGCTCGACCGGATCGCGGTCGCAATTGGGATATTCATAAAAGGTGCTGGTGGCCTCGATGATCTTCTTGGGCTCGATGAACCCTAAGCGGAAGCTGCCTTCGACGAAGGCGCAGGCCTCCTCGATGCGCCCGACCGCGTTCCAGTCCTCGCGGCGCGGCGGCGGCCCGCTGCCGTCGGCGATGCGCGCCATGATCGCCCAGTTGGTGAGGCGCCGCGCCGGTTCAGCCGGATCATGGTGGATCGGGTAGAAGACGAATTTCGCGGCATTGCCGCCGGCGATGATCATGGTGCGGCCGTCCTCATGAACGGGCCAGGCGGTCGCGCCGCGCCACAACATGATGCCGCTCCACAGAAGCGGCCCCTCATTCGGATAGAAGAGCGCCCGCACGCACGAATGAATGCCGTCGGCGCCGATGATCCCGTCGCCCGTCGCCTCGAAACGTTCGCCGGCACGGTTTTCGAGGACAGCGGTCACCTTGCCTCGCCCGTCGGCGAGGTCAACAAAACGCCGGTCGGCGTGGAGACGTCGTGATCCGAGACGCGCGAGCACCGCCTTGAGCAGGACGCCATGCAACTTGCCGCGATGGATGCTGATCTGCGGCACGTCATAACCCGCATCGAGACCGCGCAATTCGCGCCACACCACCTGGCCGTGGCGGTTCTGATAGATGAGCTCGCGGGTGCGGATGCCGGCTTCATCGAGCGCCGGCAACAGGCCGAGCGCGGCCAGCTCCTTCACCGCATGCGGCAGGAGATTGATGCCGACGCCGAGCTCGCGCAGTTCCTGGCTTTGCTCGAAGAGCTCGACCTCGATGCCGGCCTTGTGCAAAGCGAGCGCGGTGACGAGGCCGCCAATGCCGCCGCCGATGATGAGGAGCTTCATCACATCTCCTGCTGATCCGGACCGTCCGTGGTCGAATCATACAGGGATGGGGGTCGATCTCAAGGTCACGGATGGTCAAGCTGGAGCGTGGGCGAAACGCAGTCCTGATGGGCGCTTCGAGGCCCGCCTTCGGCGGGCACCTCAGCGTGAGGGGTTCAAATCGGATCGATCCCGCTCACCAGCAGCGCCGCCAGGTTCTCGATCGCCGCGGCCTGGGGCATGCGGCCGCGGTTCGTGTCGAGCGACAGCGCTTCCGCGGCACCAACGATGCCGACGCAGCGCTGGCGCAGCGCCTTGCGGGCGAGTTTCGAAAACGGCGCCAGCGCATCGGCGAAGATGCCGACACAATTGTCGAGCAGGTCGCGCTGGACGGCGCCCATCTGCGCGTCCCCCATCAAGGCGCCGGCGATGGCATGGCCTTCCGGCCCCCAATTGGAATGACAGGTCATGTAAGCGCGGGCGATGACGCGCGCGACCTCGTCCAGCGCGCGGCCCTTGACCGCGAGGCTTTCCTGAAGTGCGCGCACCTGCTGCTCATCGATCTGGCGATAGAGTGCCACGAGGAGGCCCGAACGCGTCTCGAAATGCTCATAGGTGATGGGCTTGCTGACGCCGGCGCGCTCGGCGAGATAGCCGAGGGTCAGCGCATCGGGCCCCTCTTCACGCACGATGGCGAGCGCGGTCTCGAGCAACTGCTCGCGCCGCGCCTCCTTGGTCATACGCCGCTTGGTCTCGCTCTTTTCGGCCACCGCCATTTTCGTCACCTATTCGCGAAAGCCCCTTGACGAAGCTGATCGCCGTCACCATAACCTACTATTCGTAAGTTACTAATTGTAGCTTATCAGACGTAGGCCGCGCCGGCAAGGCGTATCATTGGAGGGACACATCATGTCACGTTCTCAGCTGCCGGTTCTGATCATCGGCGGATCCGGCGTCGTCGGCGCACAGGCCGCGGCCACGCTCCGCAAGCTCCATCCCGATCTGCCGATCATCATCGGCGGGCGCGACCTGGCGCGGGCGCAGAAGACGGCCCACGGGCTCGGCAAGGCATCGGCCGTCGTCGTCGATCTTGCCCGCCGTGACCTTGGCCTGGAGGCGACGCTGCTCGGCGCGATCGCCCTCTTCGTCAAGGACCACACGCTCAATTCCATGCGCTACGCGCTCGACCACAAGGTGCCTTATGTCGATCTCTCCAGCGGCACTTTCGAGATCGGCCCGGGAGCGGCGCTTTATATCCATCATCCCGACCGGGCGCCGATCCTGATGGCGAGCCACTGGCTGGCGGGTGCGGCGGTATTCCCCACGCTGCAACTGGCGGCGGCCTATGACAGCATCGCCTCGATCCGCGTCGGCGTGGTGCTCGATGAAGAGGATATGGGTGGGCCCGCGGCGGCGGCCGACTATGAACGGCTGACCTCGGTCGCACCGGCGGTGCTGACGATCCAAGGCGGCGAGACGCATTATGTGACGGGTGAGGAGGCCAAGGCCACGGTCAGAAGCGTCGACGGCGCCCTCGTCGCCGCGCAGGCCTATTCGCCCTTCGACGTGCTGAGCCTGCACGCCGCCACAAGCGCACAAGCGATCCGCTTCGATCTCGTCTATGGCCAGTCGGCCAGCCGGCGGCGCGGCGCGCCCTTCTCGACCGAGACCATCATCGACATCGCCGGTGTTAAGAAGGACGGAACGAGCGGCACGTCGCATCTCGAGATCGTGCACCCGCAAGGCCAGGCGCCGCTGACGGCGCTCGGCGTCGCACTCGGCATCGAGGCGCTTCTGGGCCTGCGCGGCGAGGCGCCGGCGTCGGGACTCTATCTGCCGGAAACGCTGATCGAACCCGATTATTATGTCGCGCAGATGAAGGCGTTCGGCACGGTGTTCAGCGCCGTGACGGAGGGAGGGCACTGACATGACCAACGCCGCCTCCCTTCCCCCGGCTTTGATCCTCGGCGCCACCGGCAGTCTCGGCGTGCGCACCGTGCGGATGCTGCGCCGGCTTCATCCCGAGCTGCCCCTCGTTCTCGCCGCGCGCGACATGGAAAAGGCGGACGCACTGGCGCGGGACGTCGGCCATGCGACGACCACTCCGGTGGACATCACCGCGCCCGGCCTGGGCCTCGATCCTGCCGCCCGGCACAGCATCGTGGTGACGGCCTTGCGCGATCTCTCCCTCAACAGCGTGCGTTATGCGCGCGACCAGGGCATTCCCTATGTCGCGCTCTCCGACGGTGTGTTCGAGCTGGGCCCGCTCATCGCGCATCATGCCCACAATGCCAAAGCGGCGCCCATCCTGCTGCTCGGCCACAGCAATGGCGGCGTGCCGACGCTGGCGGCGTTGCATTTCGCGAGCGAATTCGAGACCGTCGAGGCCATCGAGCTCGGCCTGCTGTTCGATCCGGGCGATCCCTTCGGCGCCGCCTCCGCCAAGGACCTCGAACGCATCAACCACATCGGCCCCCGGCCGCTGGTCAAGGAAGACGGACAATGGCAATGGGCGGAGCAGCCGCTCGCGACGCGATCCTTTACGAGTATCGACGGCACGTCGCATGAGGCGCATGCGGCGGGACTGCAGGACGTCCTGAGCCTCGGCTCGGCGACCCAGGCGGCGCGTATCCGCATCGACCTCGCCGGGGGCCTCACCGCCGCCGCTAAACGAGGTGGATCGCCGTCGGTCGAGGTCATCATCGAGATCACCGGAACGAAGAAGACAGGGGAGACCGGGCGGTTCAGATATGAGCTGGTCGATCCGGAGGGTTATGCGGCGATGAGCGCACGCGGGGTGGCGGTTGCGATTGAGTGCCTGTTGGGACTTGGCACGAGGCAAGCGCCCAGATCGGGGCTCTTCCTGCCCGAGACACTGATTGAACCGGGATATCTGATGCGGCGGCTGGAGGTGTTCAGAGTGACTATCTAGGAATTGCTCCAATGCCAAGTCAGGCCGATACAATGATCATTGTCACCTGCAGTATTTGTTTCCACCCAAACTATTTTTTTGTCAAAGCCAATTGTTGCCTGACGGACACAGTGACTTCCTCAGCGCCTCATCCCCAGATATCCGCCAGATCTCGACGCGACGGAGCCCCTCGACTAAGATAATCATCCAACACCAGACTTGCGAAGGGGCAGTCGGCCATTATCGCGGTATTACACTTGCGACTATCTTGAGCACGAGGCTAGACTGAAGGGAACTGGCACAAGGAGAAATACCGTGTCCCACCAAGCAATTCGCATTGCCAGTGTTAAACGTGCCTTAGAAAATAACTATGTCTTATTACTTACCACCAACTCTGTTGAAAAGCAGGCAATAGCTGAACTAATACAAGATAGCACACCGGCCATCATTCCTCCATCACACACAGGTTGCCAACTGGGTCGAATTGGGGAACGGTTCGTCCTCCACGTGAGCGGCACGAGTGGCGCGCAGTCGGAGCGCACCATAGGGCGAATTACGAGAAATTTGCTGAATGACCCCCTCATTGCGAAACCTGTATTGGTCTTGGTAATCGGATTTGGTTGGGGCAATCCGAATAAGGTTCAGCCTGGCGACATTGTAGTTGCAGACAAGATTTGTGCTGTCAATCACACGCGTTATCAAGGCAACAAGATTGAGTATCGTACCAAGGTCTGGGAGAGTCCAATCAACGACTTGGCAATTCTCCTTGAATCAAAGGCGAATGAATCCAACAATTCAGAGCTAAACATCCTTACAGGGGCACTAGCGTCTGGGGAAACGTACTACGCCGCCGCGGGAGCACGTGACGAATTGCTGTCTCAGGTCCCTTTTGTGTTGGGCGGAGAGATGGAGGCCTATGACCTCGTGCCTGAGCTTCAGGGAATTCCTTGGCTTGTGATCAAAGGAATCTCCGATGATGCGGGAGACACTACAAATAGATCATCTCAGCCATACGCCGCAAAGCGAGCGTCATCACTCACAGCGGAACTCCTAAGCAAATTGAGCGCCCGCGGTGACATTCTTCCTCATCGGGAAGATGAATCGGCAGCAAATCTCAATGACGCTCTCATTGGCCAAAGTATTCTTATCACTCAGCCAGATGACCAGACTCAACGCCTCAACGATCATCTCAATGATTATTTTGGGCCGCAAATTAGTCGCCGCCTGAGTCGTTATAGTGCGGATAGGATGCCCGAGATGAATCTAGCACGTCCATTCACCGATTTTCTTCTGGAACTTGCCCAGAATTCGATTCGGCATGGAGGCTCGAGTCATATCTCAATTAGTTTCAATGATAAGTCGGTGGTGTTTAGTGATGACGGTCAACCGTTCGATATATCTAAACTCGCTGGAGACCGAGGTGGAAATAGAGCTTGGCGCCGCTTCGAAAGATTTCTTCAGGGTAGCGATATTGCCGTGATATTGGATAGATCAAACAAAGAGGGAAACACCTACAGATTTGAACTGAACTACCTTTCTAAAGAGCTGCGCTATGCACGCGAGAACTGTCAGGTAGAGATAATATCAGCAACCATCCGAACATCTGGCAGGGGCGTCGATCGACTCGCATATCGCACGGAATGCGATAGTCTCTACTTTGACGTGACCAATATATTTATGATGTCTCGCCGCCTGGATCTAATTGAAGAAATCGGAAAAATCCTAAATATGGGGAAAGGAATTTTCATTGCTTGTCACGACGAAGAGAATAAACTCTTCTTCGAGGATAGTCTATCTAGCTTCCCAACTTCAAAGCTCAAAGTGTTCATAGCAAGTGACGATTAGACTCCTCAATCTTGTTCAAACGCATACTCCGCAGTCGTTTGACACGTAAGCCAAAATCTCGCTTCCCCCCACTCAAGCTTTCGCCGAAGCCACCTCGGCTGTGCCGGCAGAATGAACCCCGGCACCTCATCCGTCATCTGGAAACAAAATCGCTTGGGCAGGTCCGTGTAGAGAGACCGCGGCGGCCGCCAGCCGGTCATCCGCTTGATCTCGCAGCCGGTCTCATAGTCGTGATACCAGACGCGGGTGATGCCGCAGAGATGGATCAGCACATGCAGCGTCGCGGCCAGGACCGCCTCGCTCCACATGGCGGTGTGGGGTGCCAGCGCGGTCTCGACATAGGTCTCGAGCCTGTCCCGGTAGGCCGGCTCCCAGTAGCGGCCGGCCCGATCTGCGAGAGCGTATCCTAAACTCTCTCTGGCATTGCGGATCCAGTCGCTCTGCACCTCCTCGATCAGCGCTTCGCCGGAGGCGAAGTCGATGTCGATGCGGGACCAGGCCATGGTGAGGCGCGGACCGATATTCACCGGATGATAGTCGGCGGCGAAAGGCATCTCCTTGGCATCGGGAATGAGTCGGTAATATTCGGCATTATGCGCATGCGGAAAATTGAGCTGCAGCACGAGCTGGCGGCGCGGCCGCGAGATCTGGTGCCAGCGCCGGTCACGCCGGTCCCTGGATCCCCAGAGAGCGAAGGTCACGACATAGGTCTGGGTCTCATAGGGCCAGAGATTGACGAGATCATCGCGGTGGAGGAAGCCGTCGCCCTTGGCGGCGACCAGCGCCTTGATCAGGGGACGGTCGAGGAGACGGCCATAGCGGCTCGCCCGCAAATCCCGGATGGCAAGGCGCGGCTGCAGAATATCCTCCAGCAGCATCGCGGCATAACGGTCCTTGTAATAACGGAACAGCAGACGGTGCGGCTGGTGGATGGCCTGCACACCTTCCGGGATGATGAAATCACGGCCGATCATTGTCGTTGTCCAATAGCCCGCCTGCTCCGCGGCCTGGGACGGCGCGGAGTTGGGCGCGACATGACGGGGCCAGCGCGCAAAAGCGCGCGGCCGGGCCGTCACGGGTTCAGAATTTCAGAAGGTGAAAAGTGGCATGCCGCATCGGGCCGGAGCGCCTGAAGCCTCAAGGACAGCCGATCGGGATGCGGAACGGTGAGAGGCTAGCTGACGGGCGCGAGCAGGAAGCGGCGGACAGCGAAGACGCCGTGAAGACCAGACTTCATCATATGGCGATCCGCAAACATGGCCCTGCTCCAGAAGGCGCGCCCATCGCGCCGGGCCGCGTCAGTCGCACAAAATGCCCGGTTGCGCAAGTGTGCCAAGTTTGTAGAGACGGTTCGAGGCCCGCCTGCGGCCGGCACCTCAGCGTGAGGTTCGAGACGCCCGATATTGACATTGCCCCCCAATCACCCGAGCTTGGGAAAGAGGCGGCGACCGCGAACGTCATGGAGTGGAGGCTGGTATGCGACGGATTCTTCTGGCGATGGCGTTCCTGGGTGCTGCGTCGCTGGCACTCGCAGCGACGCCAACCCCGCCGCCCGAACTCGAGGCGGCGCGCAAGGCGCTCGCCGCGGCAGTGAAGGCGCAGGACCGCAAGGCCATCGTGGCGTTGTCGCGGTTTCCGCTGGCCTTCAGCGGCTATGAGATGCCTGACCAAATTGCCGAAGCAGATTTCCTGTCCGACCCGGACCTGTTCTCCGGGCTGTTCTTCCAAGGCGACGACCAGATCGTGGCCTGCCTCGCCACCACCCCGCTCGACTATCAAGAAGAGAACCCGGATTTCCCGGGCAGTCCCTGGGTCATCGGTTGCGACGGCAATCTCTATTATTTCGGCGAGGTCGACAGCGCGTGGCGCTTCACCTCCTATATGAATGTCAATGAGTGAGGGGCGTCCATTCGCCAGAATCTGCCTTCCCGCCGCTCGAGCTTCTTTCTCAGCCAGCGCGGCTGGGCCGGCAGGATGAAAGCCGGCGGCTCGTCGGTCAGCGCGAAGCAGAAGCGTTTGGGCAGGTCGGTGTAGAGGGAGCGCGGCGGCTTGCGCCACTTCTTCCGCAGAAGGTTCTTGAGCGCGCAGCCGGTCTCGAAATGGTGATACCAGACGCGCCGGATGCCGAAGACGTGACCCAGCACATGGAGTGCGGCGGCCAGCACGGCTTCGCTCCAAATGGCGGCATAGGGCGGCAGGACCGTTTCGGTATAGAGCTTCAGACTCTCGCGCGCCTGCGGTGTCTTGAACTTGCCATAGCCCCTCTGAGCCACCTCCAACGCCCGTTCGGCTTTCCTGATCCAGTCATTCTGCACCTCCTCAATCAGCGCCTCGCCCGAGGCGAGGTCGATATCGATGCGCGCCCAGGCGAGCGTGTTGCGCCCTTCCTTGTTGACGGGATGATGCCAGTGGACGAACGGATTTTCCGCCGCATTGAAGATCAGTCGCCGGTACTGCTCATCATGCCCATGCGGGAAATTGAACTGCAGGACGAGCTGGCGCCGGGCCCGCGAGGTCTGGTTCCACAAGCGGTCGGCGTTCGTCTCCGAGCCCCAGCTGGTGAAGGTCACGACATAAGTCTCGACGGCCAGCGGCCATAACAGCTGAAGATCCTGATCACTCAGCCAGCCGTCGCCCTTCGCGGCGACAAGCGCTTTGATCGCCGGGCGCTCGAGCAGCCGGGCGAAGCGGCCTTCGCGCAAGACGCGGATGGGCAGGCGTGGCTGCAGCAGATCCTCCAGCAGCATCGCGGCATAACGGTCCTTGTAATAGCGAAACAGCAAACGGCGCGACCGGCACAGTGCGCCCGCTCCGTTCCCATTCAAAACATCACGATCGATCATCGTCATCAGCCAATAGCTCGCCCGCCCCGCAAGCCATGGAAGGCCGCAAGGTGAGACGCGACAGGACGGACGCGGGCGCGCCAAAGCGCGCACGGTCACGCCGTCACGGGTTCAGAAATTCAAAGGGTGAGAGGTTGATATCCGGCTGGGGCTCAGCCGGCCGACGCAATAAGCAGCGGCCGGGTGCCGTCAGCGCCCGGAAGATCAGCACCCATCATATGGCGATCTTCACACATAGCCGTTGCTCCAGATTTCGCGCGTCATGCGCGGAGGGTGCACTTGGCATAAAAGGCGACGCAAAGCAAGTGTTGGACGGGAAACGGAATGGGAGGAAGCGGAAAGACCACTTTATCGAACCGCGTAAGCCTCTACCTGGATTCCCCTTCTCCCGCGTGCGGGAGAAGGTGGCCGAAGGCCGGATGAGGGTGTCGGGCAGTTAATCATTAGCTCCGATCTTCGAGGCTTGGATTCGGGTGTTCAGCAAAGAAGTTGTTGAATCTGCAAACGGCACGAACACCCTCATCCGCCCTATCGGGCACCTTCTCCCGCAAGCGGGAGAAGGGGGAAATCTTGATACACTGTACCTCCTCACTTTCCCCGGACAGCCCTTCGTAAGCAGGAAAAGGGGGATGAGGGTGAGTTCCGCGCTCGCGCGGGGCGAGGTATCAGCTCATGCTATTGGCCGGCCCACCTTTCGAATGCCGTCAATGTGTGCAGCGCGCTTTGGATGGTGGGCGTGGCGACCTCGGCGGAGTTGAGGAAAATGATGCGGTCCTCGCGCGCCGCCCGCACGAAACGATTCCAGCCGGGCGCGATCGCATCGAGCCGGGCGCGGATTTTTTCCGGGCTTTGATCGGGGCTCAGATAGCTGTTCATGACAACGAGCACGTCCGGATCGAGCCGGGCGAATTCCTCGGAGCTCAAGGGAACCGCGAAACCGCGGCCCGGCGTCGCCTCGCTCGTCACGCGGCTCGACCAGTCATAGGGCGTGTAGCCCAGATCCCGTATCGCCTGAACCGCACCCGAGACGTCACGTACAGCGCTCACCTGGTCGAAGACGATGACGGCAAGATAGGTCTTGCCGCGCGTTTCGGCGGGCAGCCGGCCCTTCACGTCCGCCACCCGTGCGAGATAGCCGGCCTGCTTGGCCGCGAAGACATCCTTGCGCCCCAAAAGCTCGGCGAGGCGCTTCTCGATCGAGAAGCCGGATTCGCCGCCCGCCATCGTCGCCTGCAGATAGACCGGCGCAATCGCCGAAAGCGCCTGGACCTGGGCCTGCTGCTGGCCCATGCCGATAATCAGATCGGGTTTCAGGGCGCGCACCTTCTCGAGGTCGATATTGCCGATTGGTCCTATGCCGGCGATCCGGAGCGCCGGATCGTCGCCGAAAACGCTCTTGATGAAATCGACATCGATCTGGCTGCCGCCGTCATCGGCGCGCCCATAGACGCCGACGACATCGAGACCGAGCTCGATGAGTGGCAGCGCCAGCAACGCTTCATGCAAAGCGATGATCCGTTGCGGCTTCGCCGGAATTTCCACCGTGCGGCCGGCATCGTCCACCACCTGCCGCGTCTCGGCGAAGGCCTGGCCGGCAAGAAGGAGGGCAACGAGAACCAGAATGAACTTCTTCATATGCGTTTTCCTTTATTGACCGCGCATCCGGCGCGCGCTGCGCAGCCGCAAGGTGGTGATGAACATGGGGACGCCGAGCATCACGATGGCGAGGCCGGTGGGAAGCGGAAGCTCGCCGGCGAGACCACGGGTCAACATGTCGGCGCAGACGACGAGCAGCGCGCCGACGGCGGCGGACAGCAGCAGGCGCGCCCGGCCGGAAGCGGGCGAGATGAAATTCGCCAGATGCGGCGCCATCACTCCCAGAAAGGCGAGAGGCCCGACCGCCGATACGGCGGCCGAGGTGAGAAGCACGGCGGTGACGAGAATGACCGGTTTGGAGAAAGAGAGATTCTCGCCGAGCGACATCGCCATCTGGTCGCCGAGATCATAACTGCGCAACGCGCGCCCGAGAAAAAGGATCGCCGGCACGCCGAGCGCGAACCACGGCGTGAAGGTGGCGAGGCTCTGCCATGACGCCCGAAACATCGAGCCCGCCATCCAGTCCGCCAGCGCCAGAGAGACCTCGGGCGGCGTGTAGAGCAAAAGGATCGAGGTCACCGACGATAAAGACGTCTCGACCGCGATGCCCATCAGGAGGATCGCCATGCCCCCGGCATTGGCACGACCGACCAGGATCACCAGAAGCACGCCGACCGCGAGGCCCCCGGCGAGGGCGGCCAGCGGCAGCCAGCCTTGCGGCAGGCCGGGCAGGAAGACGAAGATGACCAGAAGAGCCGTCATCGATCCCTGGCTCAGGCCAAGGAGTCCCGGATCGGCAAGCGGATTCTGGGCCAGCGACTGCAGCATGGCGCCGGTCAGCGCGACCGAGGCGCCAACCAGAATGCCCATGAGAATACGCGGCAGCCGGACGTCCCAGACGGCAAAGGAGAGATCGCTCGCATCGGGACCGTGCCATAGAACGGCAATGGCATCCGCCATGCCGACCGGCGTGGAGCCGACCGTCAGCGACGCGGCCGCGGCCAGGAGAATGGCGAGGCTCAGGCCGGACAGCGCGACGACGTCGGCCAGGCGTATCGTCAGGCCTCCGGCGAAACGCACAATAAGGCGGCCGTCCAAGGCCCGGGTCACGGTCATCGCCAGGCCCCACGTTCGGACGCGGACAGATAATAACGCTTGACGATGAGGGCGAAGACGATGCCGCCGAGCAGGTCCATCATGATGCCGGTGTTGAGGACATGCGGTGCGAAGGCCGAACGTGCCGCAAGATCGGCGAGCAGACAGATCGCGGCGCCCAGCACGGCATTGGCCGGCAGCGCCAGGCGGAAGGACGCGCCGACAAGCGGGCGCACGATATGCGGCGTGACGAGGCCGACAAAGCCGATCGGCCCGCAGATCGCGACGGCGACACTCACCGACACCACGACCGCGCCGATGGAAAGCCAGGTGATGCGGGTCACGTCGACCCCGGCGGACGCTGCCTTGTCGCGCCCGAGCGTAATGAGGGTCAGCGGCCGCGCCATCGCCAAAAGCATCACGAGGCCGAGCGCGCCCAGCCACCAGAAGTCGCGCAGACGATCCACATAGACATGGTTGATGTTGCCGGTGGCCCAGCTCAGAAAATCGCTGCGGCGCGAGGGGCTGCTCAGCATGATGGTATTGGCGATGGCGCCATGCAGCATCGACAGGACGGCGCCGGAAAGAATGAAGGCGAGGCCGTGCGGCTCCTTCGACGAGACGATCAGGCGGGTGACGAGCAGACAGCTCAGAAAACCGAAGAAACCGCCGAGGATGGCGGCAAGGCCCTGCCCTTGCGACGGCACGTCGAGCAGGAAGGCGGCGATGACGACGAACAGCATGGCGCCGGAACTAACGCCGAGAATGCCGGGCGATGCCAGCGGGTTTCGCGTGAGCCCCTGGAGCACCGCGCCCCCGCAGGCCATTACCGCGCCCAGGAAGACGGCGATGAGCGCCCGCGGCAGGCGCTGATAGAAGACGACGAAGTGGTCGTAATTGTCGGGATCGAACGCGAAAAGCGCAGTCACCACGCTTCTCGGACTCATCGCGGATGCGCCGAAGGACAGATTGGCGATGAAGGCGATGATCGCTATCGCGAGAATGCCCGCCATTGCGGGATAACGCCGCCCGTTCATGCCGGCGCTTGCGGCGCGTGAGCGGGCAGGCAGACGAGACGCCCGCCCCTGGCGAAAACATCGGCGTCGAAATCGAAGACGTCGCGCACGCTCTCCGCACTTATCGTGTCGGCCGTCGGCCCTTGCGCGAATATTCGCCCGTCGCGCATCATGACGACATCGTCGGCAAAGGCCGCCGTCAGATTGAGGTCGTGCAGCACGGCCACGATCGTCTTGCCGCGGCGGGTGAGCGCGCGGAGAAGATCGAGGATCGAATACTGGAAATGCACATCGAGATGATTGACCGGCTCATCCAGGAGGATGATGTCGGTGTCCTGCGCCAGGATCATCGCGATCCAGGCGCGCTGGCGCTGGCCACCGGACAAGGCATTCACGGGCCGCGCCGCCAATCCCTCGAGGGCGACGGTTGCCAGCGCGTCGGCGAAAAGCGAACGATCGCGCTCATCGGGGCCGCCGAAGAGAGAGTAGCGCGCATAGCCGCCGAGCTCGACCAGCTCGGCGAGGCTGATGTAATCGGGGCAGTGGTTCTCCTGCGGGAGATAGGCGATGCGCCGGGCAAGCTCGCGCCGCGGGATGCCCGACAGCGCGGCGCCGCCCAGCGCGATGTCGCCCGTGACATGCGGCAGAAATCCCATGATCGCCTTGATCAGGGTCGATTTTCCGCAGCCATTCGGTCCGACCAGCGCGGTGAAGCGGCCGGTGGCGAAGCCGAGCGAGACGTCGTTCACGACCGGCCGCGCACCCGGCGCATAGGCGACAGTGAGACGATCACAGGTGAGCGCTGACACGGCCGCAGTGTCTAAAAGTCGAGCCGCAGGCCGACGCCATAGGCGCGCGGCTGGAGCATGGTGGCGCTGATGACGCTGCCCCGGCCGCCGATCGATGTCGGCGCTTCCTCGTCGAGGACATTCTTCACATAGCCGAAGAGCTTCATCTTGTCGGTGATCTGGAAGGCGGCGTTGACATTGGCCACCGTGTAGGCATCGACGGCGAAGGCCGGCGTGTTGGCGTCATCGGAGTAATAGCCATCGACATGGCGGATATTGCCGCCGACATTGAAGCGCTCGAAAACATCCCAGTCGAAGCCGGCGCCCAGCATATAGCCCGGCGACTTGGCGAACTCATTGCCTTCGAAATCGACGGAAGAGTCCGAGAATTTCGTCACCTCGGTCCGCAACACCCCGGCCTGGCCGTTCAGCCGGAACTTGTCGGTCACGCTCCAGGTCGCCCCCAGCTCGAAGCCATAGGCATGCGAGCGGTCGGCGTTGAGCGTGAGGCTGGTGGTGAGATCGATGTCGGGAATGTAGGTCTGCGCGTAGCGCTGGCCGTCATAATAGTCGCTGTAGAACAGGTTGCCGGTGACGATGAGCCGGTCGCCGAGCAGGCTGGCGCGGCCGAAGAGCTCATAGTTCCAGACGGTCTCCTGCTTGAAGGGCACGAAGATCCGCCGCGTCGTGTCGAGCGATACGCCGCCCGGATTGTAGCCCCGGTTCACCAGGGCGCCGACCGTCACCTCGGGCGTCAGCTGATAGGCGACGGAAATCTTCGGCAACAGCGCATCGAAGGTCTCGTCGAACTCCACCGGGCTCGTCACATAGGTGCCGTTGCGCTCCATCGCATCGTGCTGATAGCGCAGACCGCCCGTCACCGACCATCTGTCGGTCAGCCGGTAGGTCATCTCCGAATAGAGGCCCATGCTGTCCTTCTCATCCTTGAACTCGATGCCGCCGAGAAAATGCAGCGCCTCATCCGCCTCGGTCCGGCGCAGGAACAGTCCGACGACGCCGGTCAAGCGGCCGGCCAGAGCGTCGAAAGTCGCCCGCGCTTCGTTGGAGACGTCTTCCTGATCGATCTCGGCCGATCCGTTGTTGGAGGGATTGTAGAGCCGCTCGATGTCGGTGACCGAATATTGCGTCTGGTTGTACAGCTTGACGCCCCTGCCCGTGTCGTAGCTCATATCGAGAATGCCGGTATCGGTCCGGTTGTCCCAGCTGACCACGGCCGTGGCGTCGCTCTCATAACCCTTGAAGGGATAAGGCACCGATTCCGCCTGGGGGCCGGTCGATTCACTGTGGTTGTAGGTGAGCTTGGCCTCGAAACCCGGGATCGCCGCCGGCACCCACAGAAGCTTGGCGCGGCCATTGGCGACAGAAATGTCAGGATCCGCATCACCCGGGTCGAAGACGGGATTGGTGAATTTGACGATGCTGTCGCGGCCATAGAAGTCGAGCGCCACGCGCGCCGCGAGCTGGTCCTTGATCAAGGGCGTTGAGCCGGCAAACGAGGCGCGATATCCGTCCCGGTTGCTGATGACGCCCTGAAGCGAGGCTTCCGGCGTCCAGGTCGGGTCCTTGGTCTTGATGATGAACGCGCCGGCGATGCTGTTGGCGCCCTGCGCTGTCGTCTGGGGACCGCGGAACACCTCCATCGAGTCGATGTCCCAGACCGACGTATCACCGAAATAGAGCTCGTTGTAGCTCACATACCGCCCGTCGACATTGATGGTCGCGCGCGGCACCGTGCCGCCATAAAACGCGGTGACCCCGGTATTCGGCCCCTCGATCGCCTGGCCGCGAATGGTGCCGGCGCCGATATTGTTCGGCACATACACATTGGGCACGTTGCTCAGCACTTCCTTGGCGGTCTGGTCCTGCGGATTCTTCTCGATCTCCTTGCCCGAAATCACGCTGACCGACGAAGCGGTTTCAAAGATGCTGCGGGCAATGCGTTCGCCGGTCACCACAATCGTGTCGAGAATGGTTTCATCGCCTGAATCCTGCGCCTGAGCCGGAACAGCGATGACGGAAAGAATGGCCAGCGCGCTCGCGCTGCGCAGAGCGGTAGATGAATTGAGAGACATGACTTCCCCGTCCGTCGAAAAATGCTGGCTAGCTAGGGGCAGTCCATGGCTCGCGACCTGAATTCCACTATGCATGACGCATTCTGCATGTCAATAATACCTGACAAATCCAGTCGTGTATTATGTCGCACCAGGAATGGACCATCGATGATCAGGCAACCCGATAAGACGGGCATGAAAAAAGGCAGGCGTTCGAGCACTATCCAGTCGGTGTCGATCGCCGCGCGCTTTCTCGACATATTGGCGAATGCCGAGGGCCCCCTGGCGCTGCGCGAGATCGCCAAGCGCGGGCAAACCGGAACATCGACGGCGCATCGCTATATGCAGACCCTCGTGAAGGAGGGCTTCGTGGCGCAGGATGTCGCCAATGGCCATTACGATCTGGGTCCCGCGGCACTGAGCATCGGCATCGGCGCCTTGCGGCGCATCGAGCCGGTGGAAGTGGCGGCACGGCACATGAAGGCCTTGTCGCTGCGCCTTGCGGCGAGCTGCGGCGTGGCGATCTGGACCGAGCGCGGCCCGACCATCATCCGCTGGTACAGGAGCGCCCATTTCGTGATCAGCACCGTGGCGCTCGGCGATGTATTGCCGCTCGACAAAACCGCCTGCGGATTCGTCTTTCAAGCCTATCTTCCATCCGAGAGGATCAAGGCCGCACGCAAGCTGCAGCCGGCGCGCTTCCGCGGCACGATGCCGACGACCGCCACGCTGGACGCCGTGCGCGAGGCCGGCGGCGCGGATCTGTCGGAGCATCTGTTCTCGCTGCTCACCGGCAAGGCCGCGCCGGTCTTCGATGCACAGAAGGAAATCGCCTGCGTCATGACCACGGTTTCGGCCATCGATGCCGCCAATGCGCAGGAACACGGGAAGGAGCTGTTCGCCGCGGCGCGGGCCGCCTCCCGCGAATGCGGCGGCGGCTGACGCCTCAGGAAATTCTCAGATGTTCGCCGAGCGTGGTGCCCTCATATTCCTTGCGGAACAGGCCCATCTCACTCAAGCGCGGCATGAGCTCGTCGAAGAAGAGTTGCATCGACCGCCAGGAGCCGCCCGGAAGCGCGATGAAGCCGTCAATGGCGCCCGCCTCCCGCCACTCGACGATGTCCCGGATCACGTCGTCGACGGTGCCGACGGAAACCCAATGCGCCGAGCCGACCACTTCGGGGCGCATCAGGAGCTCGGCGACCGTGGGCTCGTTCAGGGTAATGTAGCGGCGCAGGAGATCCGCATGCGTGCGGCTGCGCACCGGCCTGTCAGGATCGGGCAGCATGTCGCGCGTCACCCGGTTGTCTTCGGTGAGGCCGCTCACATCGAGACCGAGGAAGGACCTGACCGAGTCCAGACGCTGCTGGCGTCCCAGATGGGCATGCCCCAGATGGTGAAGCTCCCGGGCCTCCTCGCGTGTATCGGCGATGAAGAAATAGAGCCCCGGCAGGACCCGGATGTCGCCCGGTGAGCGGCCTTTGGCTTGCGCCCGCCGGCGCAGGTCGCCGCGCAGCTCGATGCCGGCGGCGAGATCGGGGATCGCGCCGAATATGGCATCGGCGACGGCGGCCGCGAAATCGCGCCCGATATCGGAGGCTCCGGCCTGAAATAGCGGTATACGTCCGGCGGGATGGCCGGCAATGCCGAGCGGTCCCTTGACCGCGAAGAACTCACCCTTGTGGTCGATCGGCGAAAGCTGCGCCTTGCCGGCCAGGGCCGCAGGGGGATGGCTGTCCCACAAACGCCGCACGACCTCGGTGAATTCGGCGGCCCGGCGATAGCGGACATCCGGCGTCGGCATCGGCTCGTCACTGAAATTCTCCGCGCCCTCGATCGAGGTCACGATGTTCCAGCCGGCCCGGCCGTTGCTGATCCAGTTCAGCGACTGAAGCTGGCGCGCAACGGCATAGGGCGGATTGAAGGTGGTCGACGCCGTGGTGACCACGCCGATCTGCGCGGTCTCACGCGCGACGGCCGTCAGCATGAGCATCGGATCGAGACCGACGGCGCTCGCACCGCCTGATCCCGCACCACCCTTGGGCGCGCCGCCGCCCGAAAAGTCCGGCTTGAAGACGAAGTCGAGCTTCGCCTTTTCCGCCATCCGCGCGAGCCGGATGTTGAAGTCGACGGCGCTTCCCTGTGAAGCGTCCTTGTCCGCCGCATCGGGCGGGCGTGTCCCCTTTCTCCAGGTCGCGGTCAGGCTCAGGCCGATGACGAGCTTCCGGTCGGCGGTCATGCGCTAGTCCTCGACGTGATCGTGGCCGCCGATCCGGCCCGGACGCCAATAACCTTCCGACGAAATCCGGTCGCGGATGAAGCCGCGCCCGATCAGATGATGGCGCTGCGCCCTGACATTGCTGGTCTCGCCGATGAGATAGGCATGGCCGTTTCCGGCTGGCAGCGTGAGGGTTTTGAGCCGGTCGAGCAGGAAGGAGCCCGGGCCCGCCGGCACTGAGCCCCGGTGCAGCCATTCGAGCGACAAATCGGCATCAGATTTCACCGGCTGCTCGTGCTCCGGGCCGCCGATCTCCACCAAGGCAATCGCCTTGGCACCGGCCGGGAGCGTTTCAAGAATATGCAGGATGGCGGGGATGCAGGTTTCATCGCCGCAGAACAAATTCCAGTCGGCCTGCGGATTGAACACCGTCCGCCCGCGCGGACCGCGGCCGAGGATCGCGGCGCCCGGCGTCGCACCCCGCGCCCATGTCGGCGCCGGCGTGTCGCCATGGAGAACGAAATCAATCGACAGAGTCTTCCGGGCCCTGTCGATGGTGCGGATCGTATAGTCCCGCCGGCCCGTCTCGCCATCGGGGAGCGGCACCTGCAGGACCAGGGCCTGCCCCGGCTGATATTCGAACTGATCAAGATTGTCGGCCGTCAACACGACGCGCCGCATATGCGGGGTGACGTCGAAAGCCTCGACGACGGTGAGCTGCCATTCGGGAAGGTTGGGACGGCGGAGCGCCGTCGGAGCGGTCATGGTCATTGATGTAACTCATCCTCTTTTTTGTCCGCATCCCGGCATTTGTTACCGAGTGAATCTCCGCGCGCGTAACGTGCCTTGGGATGAGCCTGACAGCGGAGTTCGACAGACGATGCGGCCGCTTCCATATCATCCTTGCGACGATTGGCAAGATCACATGATCAGGAGCGCATGGCTGACTTGAAGCGGATTGCAATGCTGAAACGCACCAATCGCAAACCAATCCGGCGCGATGAGACGACGTCGCGGCTCAGTCGAAGACGAGACCCAGAGCTTTCTGCTGCTTCTTCGACAGGCCCTGCGCGACGATCTGATGCGCGGTCTTGAGATAGGCCTTGAGCTCCTTATCCTTGAGCCCGGGCTTGGCGTAATGCTGGATCCATTTGAGGCCGCGCGAGGCGAGATAGGGCGCGGGCCGCAAGCCCCGCTGGTCCTTCAGCACCTCGAAAGCGAGGTCGGAGACCTTGAAGGTGATGTGCGGGTGCTCGCCCGCGTCCCAGCCGCCGACGGCGAAAACCTTGCCGCCCACCTTCCACACATGCGAGCCGCCCCATTGCATCACATAGGTCGTCGCCGGAAGCGAGCCGCAGAAGGCGTTGTACTGTTCATAGGTCATGATCGCGGATCATAGATCATTGAACAGGCCTACGCTAGAATGCGCCAGGGAGGAAACCATGACCCAGACCCATCGCGACGGCGCCTTCCACCGGCTGACCATCATCCCCATGATGGCGGCGCTCGACAATCTCGGCGGCATTCTCGACAAGGCCGAGGCGCATGCCACGGCGGCGAAGACCGATCCGATCCCCCTGCTCGAGGCCCGACTCCATCCCGATATGTTCAGCCTGATTCAGCAGCTGCAATATGCGCTGTTCATTCCGGTGGATTTCGCCCGCCATTTCAGCGACGCGGAACCGCCCAAAGTCGGCTATGAGGAAGCCAGTTTCGCCGATGTCAGAGCCGGGATGAAACTGGCAATGGACTATCTGCGCGGCGTCTCACCCGAGCGCATGGACGCGCAGCTGAGCCTGATCGTGCCGATCTTCTTCGATGCGAGCCAGGGGCTCACGACTGAGGACTATGCAAGCCGGATCATCATGCCCGACTTCTATTTCCATGTGACGGTGGCCTATGCGATCCTCCGGCATAAGGGCGTGCCGCTCGGCAAGCGGGATTTCCTCGGGAAACTCAAGACGACCCGCCTCACCTGACGACGGGTGAGCCCGATGATGGAAAATGGGGAGAGCGGCGGAATATCTGCTATTCACAGGTCCCCTTTCCCCGAGATTGATTCTTCCATGCCGGCCGACCCGATTTCCATTCTCAACGATGTCTATGGCTATGACAGCTTCCGTGGCCAGCAACAGGACATCATCGACCATGTGATCGCCGGCCATCACGCTTTCGTGCTGATGCCGACGGGCGGCGGCAAGTCTTTGTGCTACCAGATCCCGGCGCTGGTGCGGCCGGGGCTGGGCCTGGTGATCTCGCCGCTCATCGCGCTGATGGAAGACCAGGTGGCGGCGCTGCGGCAGGCCGGGGTCCAGGCGGCGGCGCTCAATTCCAAGCTCTGGGGTGCGGAGAAGGACCAGCTCTGGCGCGACGTCGAGCAAGGTGAGATCGATCTTCTCTATATGGCGCCGGAAACGCTGCTGCGCCCCGAAACGATCGAGCGGTTGAAGAACACGCGCCTCTCGCTCATCGCGGTCGATGAGGCGCATTGCCTGTCGCAATGGGGGCATGACTTCCGGCCCGAATACCGCGCCCTCGATTGTCTCGTCGAGCACTTCCCCAATGTGCCGCGCCTGGCGCTGACCGCCACGGCGGACGAGCCGACACGCGCCGAGATCGTCGAGCATCTGGCGATCGGCGCGGAGAACAGTTTCGTCTCGGGCTTCGACCGCCCCAATATCCGCTACGCCGTCGCCGAGAAGGCGAATTCGACGCAGCAGATGCTGCAATTCCTGAAAAGCCGCAAGGGCGAAAGCGGCATCATCTATTGCCTCTCCAAGCGCAAGACCGAGGACGTCGCGGCGGCCCTCAACGACCACGGGTTCACCGCCCTTCCCTATCATGCCGGCATGGAGATGAGGGACCGGCAGGAGAACCAGCGCCGCTTCCAGCTCGAGCAAGGCCTCATCATGGTGGCGACCATCGCCTTCGGCATGGGCATCGACAAGCCGGACGTGCGTTTCGTGCTGCATCGCGATTTGCCGTCGAGCATCGAGGCCTATTACCAGGAGACCGGTCGCGCCGGGCGCGACGGCCTGCCGGCGGAAGCGCTGATGCTTTATGGCGCCGAGGATATCGCGCTCCGGCGCCGCTTCATCGACGGGTCGGAAGCGCCAGATGAAAGAAAGCGCATGGAGCGGCGCAAGCTCGACGCGCTTCTGGGCTTCGCGGAATCGAGCCAGTGCCGGCGGCAGGTGCTGTTGCGCTATTTCGGCGATGAGGCGAAACCGTGCGGCAATTGCGATGTCTGCCTCGACCCACCGGAAACTTTCGACGGCGCGATCACGGCACAGAAACTTTTATCGGCGATCTATCGCACCGGCGAACGGTTCGGCCAGCTGCATGTCATCTCGGTGCTGCTCGGCGAGGCGGATGAACGCATCACCAATCTCGGCCATGACCGGCTCACGGTGTTCGGCGTCGGCAAGGAACATGATCGCAATGCCTGGCGCTCGATCATCCGCCAGCTGGTGGCGCATGGGCTCGTCACCGTCGATGTGATGGGTCATGGCGGCCTCTTCATCTCGAGCGAAGGCCGGCAGTTCCTGCGCGAGAAGCCGGCGCTCGCGCTGCGCGTGCCGAAGAAGGCGAAGTCGGCGCGCAAGGCGGCGCGCGCCGCAGGCCCCGCTCTCGATGCGCATGACCAGGCGCTGTTCGACCGGCTGCGGCAAAGGCGGCTCGAGCTCGCCAAGGCGCAGAATGTGCCGCCTTACGTGATCTTCCACGACAAGACGCTGCTCGAAATGGCGGCGCGCCAGCCGCGCTCACTCACGGAACTGGCGAGCGTGCCCGGCACCGGCGCAGTCAAGCTGGCGCGGTATGGGGAAGCGTTTCTGGAGGTGATCAGGGGCGATGGGAGAGGCTGAGAACGCCCCTCGCCCTGAGGTGCGAGCGCAGCGAGCCTCGAAGGCCCTCGTGCAGCAGGGTTGCTCTATCCTGATCGACGCTTCGAGGCCCGCCTTCGGCGGGCACCTCAGCGTGAGGGGTACTGAGAGACGTACTGGCGGTTCATTTCTCTGTGTCGAGCGATCTCAATAGATTGTCTCTCAGCTCGACCACCTCCTCCTGCACTTTCGGGAAGTCGGCGCCGAGGCCGGTGGCCTCGATCAGCAGCGGGCCGATCTCCTTGTCGAAACGGGCGAGCAGATGGCGGCCGGCTTGGGTGAGGCTGACACGGACCTGGCGCTCATCGGCGGGGTCGCGGCGGCGCTCGACATAGCCGGAGGCCTCCAGCTTCTTGAGGATGGGGGTCAGGGTATTGGATTCGAGGAACAGCTTGTCGCCCAGGACGCCCACCGTCTGGTCGTCCTCATCGCCCAAGGCCACCAGCGCTATGTATTGTGTGTAGGTCAGGCCCAGCTGGTCGAGGACCGGCTTGTAGACCCGGCCGAAGGCCAGATTGGCCGAATAGACCGCAAAACACAGAAATTTCGGGAGCTTACGGCTGTCGCTCGGGGATTTGGCAGGCGTGGACATGATGTCTCCAGGGGTGAACAGGTCCCCACTTATATAAATCGTATCCGATTAAATCGGAAGGGCTTGACATTCATTTCGGCCTTCTCTATTTAGATCGCATCCGATTAAATCGGATTCGATATTAAAACCCGAAAGGAACACGTCCATGACCGAGAAACTTTATTTCGCTGGCAAGACCCACACGATCGGCGGCCGCAATGGTGCTTCGAAGAGCGTCGACGGCAGCCTCGACATCCAGCTTCCCGAGCCGCATCCGGCGGCCGAGAACCATTTCGCCGCCGCGTGGTCGGCCTGCTATCTGGGCGCCATCGAGCTCGCCGCCGGCCAGCGCAAGATCAAGCTCGCAACTGCGCCCGAGGTCGATGCCGAGATCAAGCTCTTCCATGATGGGCCTAAGGGCTTTTTCCTCAGAGCGCGCTTCGATGTGAGCATCGAAGGCGTCGACAAGGAAACCGTGCGTGAGCTCGCCGATGCGGCGCATAGCATCTGCCCCTATTCCAAGGCGACGCATGGCAATATCGATGTCGAAACACATGTGGCGTAACCGACACACGCAGACTCCCCGGCTTGGTGTTGCCAAGCCGGGTACTTCTCAACCGTCGCTGAGCGCCTTCAGGATCCGCGCGCCCGGACGTCCCGTCGGCTTGAGGCCCGCCTGCTTCTCGGCTTCGCGGATCGCTTCCGCGGTGAGCGGGCCCATCTTTCCATCGGCATCGCCCTTATAAAGCCCGCGCGCGATCAGCAATTCCTGCAGGCGCTTGCGCTCGGCGCGCGACAGGCCCGGATCATCGGTGGGCCAGGCTTTCACGAACTTGCCTTTGCCCCGCAGGCGATCGGAAAGATGGGCGATGGCGAGCGCATAAGATTCGGCGGCGTTGTAGGAATAGAGCGCATCGAAATTGCGCGTCACCAGGAAGGCCGGCCCGTTCTTGCCCGCCGGCTTGAGCAATCCGTATGAGCCTGACTTCGGAAGCGGCGAGCCATCGGCGCGGGTGAGGCCGCGTTTGGTCCAGACGGAAATGGCGGCCTTCTGCTTGCGCCCGACCGGCCCCTTATAGGAAGTGGGCAGCTTCACCTCGAAGCCCCAGGGCTGGCCCGGCCGCCAGCCGGAGCGCTTGAGGTAGTTGGCGGCGGAAGCGAGCGCGTCGGGAATGGAATTGATCGTGTCCTTGCGGCCATCGCGGTCGAAGTCGACGGCGAGCCTGCGATAGGTCGAGGGCATGAACTGCGTGTGGCCGAAGGCGCCGGCCCAGGAGCCGGTAAAATCCTTGAGCTTCACATCGTCGGCGGCGACGATCTTCAGCGCGTGGAAAAGCTCGGACCGGAACAGTCCTGGGCGTTTGCCGGCGCAAGCCAGGCTCGCCAGCGCGCGGGGCAGGAAGAAATCGCCTTCGAGCCGGCCGTAATCACTTTCGACAC
Source organism: Rhizobiales bacterium Y(2018) (assembly GCA_005502925.1). Classification (GTDB taxonomy): domain Bacteria; phylum Pseudomonadota; class Alphaproteobacteria; order Rhizobiales; family Aestuariivirgaceae; genus Taklimakanibacter. The sequence continues at coordinate 970,969 of SCPD01000001.1, forward strand.
CCCACAGGCCGAGCAGAATATAACGGTCGACGCCATAGGCCTTCTCGATGGCGGCGAGCGACTTCGCCTCGACCGAAAACATCTTCTTGCCGTCGGCAATGCGCGCCTCATCGACGAGGAAGGCCATGTAGTCCCAGATCGCCAGACGGTATTCGGGCTGGCTGCGTTGGAACCGTAAGACCCGCTCGTCGAAAGTCATGTCGCGGAAGGCGGCCTCGACGACATCAGCCTTGACGCCGGCCTTGAGGGCCGCGGCGCGCAAGTCCTTGACGCAGGCCGCGAAGGGCGCGGCATCGGCCGCGGGCGCATTCGAGCCCGCCGCGACTGCAGCGATGATGAAAGCACCGATCCCCAGACGGAGACGGCGCAGCCTGCCGGTCAAGCTGACGGTCAGCGCGTTGATCCTCCACCCATGTCGCATATCGCCTGCTCGCGCAGACGACTCCCTCCGGCGGCAAGAGTCGCCCGAAACTGCGACACAAATGGGGCGCTCCCCTCGCCCCGCGAAGCGGGGAGAGGGTTAGACTCTTACCAGCCTCAATATCGTATCGACATTGAAATCGATGCGGGCCCGCAACGCCTCTTCGGTCATGAAGTCGCGCTTGTAGACGACGGCGCCGGTGAAGCGGTTGGTGAAGTAATAATAGCTCACCGCGGCGATGGTCACATTGAGCTGCATCTCGTCCAGCCCGGCGCGGAACACGCCCTCGCGTACGCCGCGGTCCAATATGTCCTGCACCATATTATGAAGCGGCCGGTTGATCGCCTCGATATTCTGCGACGACTTCAGATGCCGCGCCTTGTGCAGGTTCTCGCTGTTGACGAGGGTGAGAAACTCCGGATGGTCGAGATAATATTTCCAGGTGAAGCGCACCAGCTTCTCAAGCGCCGCCTCGGCCGGCAGGCCTTTGAGATCGAGCTTCGATTCGGCGGCGCGGATGTCCTGATAGGCATCCTCGAGAACCTTCTTGAACAGGTCCTCCTTGCTGCCGAAATAATGATAGATCATGCGTTTGTTGGCATTGGCCTTCTCGGCGATGTCGTCGACGCGGGCGCCGCCCAGGCCGAGCCGCGAGAATTCGCGCTTGGCCGCGGCGAGGATGCGCTTCTGGGTCGCCTCGGCGTCGCGGGTGCGCGGCGCCTCTCCGTCTTTAGCCGCCATAGATTTCGCCATCGCCGTCTCCCGCTAAATAACTAAATAGTTACATAGGAACGGACATTTGTCCAGGGCCGCCCGATTCCCCGTCGCGCCGCCATCTCGCAAATATTTCAATCTCTTAGCCGAAGCAAGACGATTGCGGCCGACGCTTTGGATGAATGCGTAAAGATTCTCCCTCTTGAAACGCCGGCGGAAATCCACTAACGAAGTAACCAGTTAGTGCATAAAACAACAAACGCATTCACTCATTGGGAGGAACCATGCAGAGCAAGACTGCCGCGCGTACGCACACGCAACTCAACCGCCGCTCCATGCTGAAGGGTCTCGCGGGCCTTTCGGGCGCAGGCCTTCTCGGCGGCACATTCCCCATGCCCGCCATCGCCCAGGAGACCACCTGGACGCTTGCCAATTCGATGCGCTCGCTCGCCAATCCCTATCACGCGACCTTCGCCAAGGGCGGCGAGGAATTCGCCAAGTCGATCGGCGCCAAATATGAGATGCTCGTCACCGAAGGCAATTCCGAGAAAGGCGTCTCCGACATCAAGGCGCTGCTCCAGCGCACCGGCGGCAAGCTCATCGTCAATGTCGATCCGAACGACTCGCCCGATGCCCGTGTCATCGTCGAGGAAGTGAAAAAGGCCGGCGGCTTCGTCGTCACCCAGTGGAACAAGCCGGACGACCTGCATCCCTGGGACTTCGACCCGAATTATGTGGCGCATATGTCCTTCGACGGCGTGCCCAATGCGGAAGCCATCGCCAATGCCCTGTTCGGGGCCTTCGGCGGCGAAGGTGGCATCGTGGCGCTCGGCGGCATCCTCTCCAATGTGCCGGCGATCGAACGCAAACTCGGCCTCGACAACGCCATCGCCAAGACCAATGGCAAGGTGAAGCTGCTCGACTTCCAGCCGGCCGACTGGAACGAGCAGAAAGCCTTCGACATCATGCAGGCCTGGATCACCCGCTTCGGCGACCAGATCAAAGGTGTGTTCGCCGCCAATGACGGCATGGGCATGGGCGCGCTCGAGGCGCTGCGCCAGAACAGCCTCGCCGGCACGGTGCCGGTGGTCGGTATCGACGGCATTGACGCCGCCCTCACCGCGGTCGAGGCGGGCGAGTTTGCCGGCACCGTCGCCTGGGACCCGATGTGGACCGGCGCCATGGGTCTCGCCATCCCCTATGCGCATGTGACCGGCAAGATCGACATCACCAAGGAGCCGAAGGAGCATCGCGAATTCTACGGCACCGGCGTGATCGTGACGAAAGACACAGTCGCCGCCTACAAGGCCAATCCGCCCAAGACCGATTTCAACGATCTGTGGGGCAAGGCGACGGGACAAGTGCAGTATCGGAGCTGACCGGCACGACCACCCGACCCCCACCCGTCTCTCCCGGCCCGAGGCCGGGAGAGCCACCCTCCCCGCAAGGGGGAGGGAGAAATATGGGAGTAATGTTGCGTGGCTTTGCTGGAGTTATTTGTTGCGCATCGGATTTTCCGAAAACCGCTTCGCACTTTTCGGTCCGATGCGCTGGCCCACACGGGAACGCCTGACATCATGCAGACGCGCAAGGCGACATCGTTCTCTTATCTCGAGCAGTGGCGCCGCTGGGCGCCGCTGGCGGTGTTGATCGCACTGTGCATCCTCATCGGCCTGTTCAATCCGAACTTCCTCAGCACCGGCAACTTCATCCGCCTGCTCAATTCGGCGGCGATACCGGTCGTGTTGTGCATGGGCGCCACCTTCATCATCCTCATGGGCTCGATCGATCTCTCGGTCGAGGGCATCGTGGCGCTGACCGCCGTCATCGTCAGCCTGCTCGTCGCCAATGACATCACCACTTACAAGCTCGGCCTCTTCGCGGTGCCGGTCGCCATGGCGATCGGCGGCATCATGGGCCTGGTCAATGGCGTCGTGCATGTGAAGCTCAAGACGCCCTCCTTCATGACGACGCTCGGCATCGGCTTCGCCGGGCTCGGCATCGCCACCGCGATCCTGGGCGGGCTCACGGTGCGCATCGCCGATCCGACCTTCCGCTATCTGTCGCTGGGCCGTATTCTCGGTATCCCGATGGCGGTGTGGATCGCACTCGCCGCCTTTCTGGTGGCGCTCACCATCCAACAGCGCACCCGCATCGGCGCCTGGATCTATGCCATCGGCACCGATGAGGTGACGGCGCGTTTCGCCGGCATTCCGGTCGAAAAGACGCGCATTCTCGTCTTCGCCCTTGCCGGGCTGTTCTATGGCTTGGGCGGCGTGCTGGCGGCGGCGCAGTTCGGGCAAGGCCATGCGCTCATCGCGCAGGGCCGGCTCTTCACCACCATCACCGCCGTCGTGGTCGGCGGCACGGCGCTGTCGGGCGGCGTCGGCTCGGTGGTCAATTCGATCATCGGCGTGTTCATCGTCGTCGTGCTCGCCAATGGCATGGTGCTGATGGGCATCGAGCCCTATGTGCAGCAGGGCGTGCAGGGCCTGCTCATCATCGCGGCCGTCGCGCTGGCGCTCGACCGCTCGCGCCTTTCGGTGGTCAAATGAATGCCCCCTCCTCCATCCCGGCGCTTGAAGTGCGCGGCGTCTCGAAGTCGTTTCCGGGCGTCAAGGCGCTCGACAATGTCTCCTTCACCATCAAGCGCAATGAAGTGGTGGGCCTCATCGGCGAAAACGGCGCCGGCAAGACCTCGCTCCTCAAAGTGCTGAACGGCATCTATCAGCCGGATGAAGGCGAGCTGCTGGTCGACGGACGTCCGGTCACGCTCGCCTCGCCGCGCCAGGCTTTCGACACCGGCATCGCCATGGTGTTCCAGGAGCAGACGATCCTGCCGTCGCTCACCGTGGCGCAGAACATCTTTCTCGGCCGCGAGGAGGAATTCCTGCGCTTCGGCCTCGTCTCCAAGGCGCGCATGAACGAGGCGGCGGCGGCCGAACTGAAGAAGGTCCATCTCGATATTCATCCGGGCACCGCTTGCGCGAAACTCTCCTTCGCCGACCGGCAGATGGTCGAGATCGCCAAGGCGCTGTCGCTCGACAGCCGCATCACCGGCAATATCACCATCCTGCTCGACGAGCCGACCTCGGTGCTCGAGCGCAAGGAGGTCGAGCTCCTCTTCGCCATCATCGACGATCTCAAGAAACGCGCTTCGATCGCCTTCATCTCGCACCGGCTGGATGAGGTGCTCGCCGTCTCCGACCGCGTCTATGTGATGCGCGACGGCAAGGTGGTGAAGGAGTTTGACGGCAAAGATGTCACCGAAAAGGACATGCACCAGCATATGGTCGGTCGCCAGCTCCATACCGAATATTACCGCGAGGCGCGGCAGACGGCATGCTCCGAAAAAGTGCTGATCGAGGCCCGAGCCTTGAGCAAAGCCGGGGCATTCCGGAATGTGAGTTTCGCCTTGCGCGCCGGCGAGGTGCTGGGCATTGCCGGCGTCATCGGCTCAGGGCGCGAGGATCTTGCCCGCTGCCTTGCCGGGCACACCAAAGCCGATGCGGGCACACTCGAAGTCAATGGCCAGCGCGCCCGCTTCGCCTCGGTGCCGCAGGCGACGGCGCAAGGCGTTGGCCTCGTACCGGCAGAGCGCAAGGTCGAAGGCCTCGTCGCGCAGTTCAGCGTCGCCGAGAACATGACGCTCGCCGCATTGCCGAAATTCGTCGCCAAGGGTTTGCTCAATTTCGGCGCCGAGACGGCGCAGGCGAAAAGCTGGATCGACCGGCTCAAGATCAAGACGCCGTCGCCCCATGCGATGACCGGTGGGCTGTCGGGCGGCAACCAGCAGAAAGTCGTGCTCGCCAAATGGCGCATCGCCGGCGTCAAGGTGCTGATCCTCGACCATCCGACACGCGGCATCGATGTCGGCGCCAAGGAGGACGTCTATGAGCTGGTGCGCGATATGACGAGCGAAGGCCTCGCCGTCATCCTGCTCGGCGACACGCTCGAGGAAGTCATCGGCCTGTCGAGCCGCATCCTGGTGATGCGCGACGGCGAGGTCACCGCCAGCTTCGAGGCGCCGCCCGGCGGCAAACCCACCCAGATCGATCTCGTGCAGCATATGGTGTGACGTCATGAGCAAGGAATGGAAGGAACGCCTCCACACTTACCTGCCGATCATCTTCCTGATCGTGCTGGTGCTCCTCGTCGGCGCCTATGATCCGAGCTTCTTCTCGGTCGGCAATTTCCTGACCGTGACCGCCGACACGATGACCCTGTTCCTGATGGCGTCCGGCGTCACGCTGGTGATCATGATCGGCGGCATCGACCTGTCGATCCAGGCGGTGGCGTCGATGGCGAGCTGCATCCTCGCCGCCTATCTCGGCCGCTTCGGCATCTGGACCATTCCGCTCGCGGTATTGGGCGGCGCCGTGGCGGGCCTCGCCGGCAGCCTCGTCTCGACGCGGCTGCGCATCCCCTCCTTCATCGCCACTCTGGCGGTGAGCGGCGTCGTGCTGTCGGCCGGCTACTGGTTCTCCGATACGCGCTCGATCAATATCCCGCCCGATCTGTCGGCCAGCTATCTGTCCTGGGCGGTCGGCGACACGCTCGGCATCCCGAACGAGATCTGGGTCGGCGTCGTGGCCATGGTGGTGTTGAGCGTCCTCCTGCAGCTCACGCCGTTCGGCCGGCTGATCCGCGGCATCGGCGCCCAGGAACAGGCGGTCATCGCGTCGGGCATCAATGTCGACCGCATCAAGATCGCCGCCTATGTGCTCTCAGGCACGATGGCGGCGCTGGCCGGCGTCGTCATGGCCGCCAGGCTCGGCTCGGGCTCGCCGACGCTGGCGAACGAGTTCCTGCTGCCCGCCATTGCCGCCATCATCGTCGGCGGCACGGCGATTACCGGCGGCGTCGGCTCGGTATGGCGCACCTTCGTCGGCGCCCTCATCGTGCAAGTGGTGCGCATCGGCATGACCTTCATGGGCGTTTCGGTCTTCGCCCAGCAGATCGTGTTCGGCGTCATCCTGGTCGCGGCGGTCGCGATCACGCTGGACCGCAGCAAGCTGCTCGTGGTGAAGTGAGAAGATGGCGGAAGCGTATGACTATATCATCGTCGGTGGCGGCTCGTCGGGCTGCGTGCTGGCCAACCGGCTGTCGGAGGATCCCGATTGCCGGGTGCTGCTGATCGAAGCCGGCGGGCGCGACAGCAATCCTTACATCCATATGCCTGTCGGCTTCGCCAAGATGACGACCGGGCCGCTCACCTGGGGCCTCGTCACGGTGCCGCAGAAACACGCCCATAATCGCGAGATCGCCTATGCGCAGGGGCGCGTCATCGGCGGCGGCAGCTCGATCAATGCCGAGATCTACACGCGCGGCCATGCCAGCGATTATGACCGCTGGGCCGATGAGGAAGGTGCTGCCGGCTGGTCGTTCAGGGACGTTCAGCCCTATTTCCTGCGCGCCGAAGGCAACGACACGCTCGCCGGCGAATGGCACAATACCGAGGGCCCGCTCGGCGTCTCCAATATCGCCGCACCGCAGAAGATGAGCCAGGTCTTCGTCCAGGCCTGCCAGCAATATGGGATGAGCTACAATCCCGACTTCAACGGCCCCGAGCAGGCAGGCGCCAGCATCTATCAGACGACGATCCGCAATGCGCGGCGCTGCTCGGCGGCGGTCGCGTATTTGAGGCCCATAAAGGATCGCAAGAACCTCACCATCCGCACCGACTGCCAGGTCTCGCGCATCGCCATCGAAAAGGGGCGCGCCACCGGCGTGCGCTATTGGAGCAATGGCGCGGAAGCCGCGATCACCGCCGAACGCGAGGTGCTGGTGGCGTCGGGCGCCATCGGCTCGCCGAAGCTGATGATGCTGTCGGGTGTCGGGCCGGCCGATCATCTGAAATCGCTCGGCATCGAGGTCGTGGCGGATGCGCCGGATGTCGGACGCAATCTCACCGACCATTACGGCATCGATCTCGTCTATGAATTGAGCGGACCCTACAGCCTCGACAAATACAATAAGCCGCATTGGATGATCTGGGCCGGCCTCGAATATTTGTTCTTCAAGTCAGGGCCGGTCGCCTCCAATGTCGTCGAAGGCGGCGCCTTCTGGTATTCGGATAAGAATCTCTCGCGGCCCGACCTGCAGTTCCATTTCCTGTGCGGCGCCGGTGTCGAGGCGGGTGTGCCGACGGTGCCATCGGGCTCAGGCCTCACCCTCAATTGCTACAATCTGCGGCCGAAGAGCCGCGGCAGCGTGCGCTTGCGCTCAGGCAACTACACCGACCGGCCGCTGGTCGATCCGAATTTCCTGGCCGAACCGGATGATCTCAGGATTTCGGTCGAAGGCGTCAAGATGAGCCGCGAGGTGATGCATCAGCCGGCTTTCGCGAAATATATGAAACGCGAACATTTCCCGGGAATGCAGGTCAAAAGCCAGGCCGATTTCGAGGCCTATGCGCGCCAATATGGCCGCACCTCCTATCACCCGGTCGGCACCTGCCGCATGGGCTCGGATGCTGAGGCCGTGGTCGATCCGCAGTTGCGGGTGCGTGGCGTCGAGGGTTTGCGCATCTGCGACTCATCCGTAATGCCGAGCCTCATCGGTTCCAACACCAATGCGCCGACCATCATGATCGGCGAGAAGGCGGCCGATCTGATCAGGGGGAATCGATAAGGTCTGAAGCACCACCCGACCCCCACCCCCGCCCTTCGGGCGTACCCTCCCCGCAAGGGGGAGGGAAAACGGACGCTCAGTCCCACGCAGGCGCCCATTTCACCAGATCCTGCGTGACGATCCGGTAATTCGTCTTCGTCAATTCGCCGATGCGCGCCATGTCGATGCTCGACAAAGTGAAATCCATCACCTCGAAATTGGTACGGATATTGGCGGGTTTGGTCGACATGGTGTTGACCGCGACGCCCATCTGCAGGATCCAGCGCAGGACGATCTGGCCGGGCAAGCGGCCGTAAGCTTCGCCGAGTTCCTTGAAGAGCGGATAGTCGAAGACCTTGCCGCGCGCCACCGAGCAATAAGCGGAGAGCGAAATGCCGGTCTCGGCGGCGCCGGCCAGCAATTTCGACTGGTCGAGGAGCGGATGGAACTCGACCTGATTAGAGGCAATCGGCACGGAAACGAGTTTCCTCGCCTCGCGCATCATCGCCACGGTGTAGTTCGACACGGCAATGTTCTTGGCGAGGCCCAAGCGATGCGCCTCTTCCAGCAATTCGAGCGAGGAACGGATGTCGCCGCCGACCGGCGGCCAGTGCAGGAACAATATATCGGCATAATCGAGCCGCAGGTCCTTGAGACTCTGCTGCACGCTGGCGATGAAGCGCTCCTTCGGAAAATTGTCGGGATGGACCTTGGTGGCGATGCAAAGCTCTTCACGCGACAGCTTCAGGCGGGCGAGCGCTGTGCCGAGATCGGCCTCGTTGCCATACATCTGCGCCGTGTCGAAAGCGCGGTAACCGACATCCACCGCCGCCGCCACGGCCTGGCTGAGTTCTTCGCCTTTCAGCGGATAAGTGCCGAAAACCCGCTCGAAACCGTTCTGGAAATAGATGCTCATCGTCGTTCCTCCCAGCCATTCCGGGCCTCTTGAACCCGGCGCCGAATGTCTCTATAAATAACTATCTGGTTACTTATTTTTTGGCAAGGGTGTCGTGGGCATGGGACGGAAGACGAAGATCAGGACTGCCGCCGAAGCGGTCGCCTTCATCAAAGACGGCGCCACGATCGCGGTCAATTCCTCGAGCGGCCTGTGCTGCCCCGACGCGGTTCTGGCCGCGCTCGGCGAGCGTTTCGGCCGCGAAAGCCATCCGCGCAGCCTCCGTATGATCCACCCGATCGCCGCCGGCGACATGTTCGGCACCAAAGGCATCGATCATCTTGCGCAGCACAAGGGCATGATCGACACGATCATCGGCGGCTCCTATCCCTCGGGCCCCTCCTCGGCCGAGCCGCCGGCCATCTGGGGCCTGATCGGCGCCAATGAGGTCGCCGCGTACAATGTGCCGTCGGGAGTCATGTTCGACATATTGCGCGAGGCGGCGGGCAAAAGGCCGGGCGTCCTCACCAAGGTCGGTCTCGACACCTTCGTCGATCCGGCGCTCGAAGGCTGCGCCATGAATGAACGGGCGCGCGCCACGCCGATCGTGCGGCGGATGGAGTTCGAAGGCGAGGACTGGCTCTATTTCCCCGCGATCAAGCCCGATGTCGCCATCATCCGCGCCACCACGGCGGATGAGCGCGGCAATCTCACTTTCGAGGAGGAAGGCGCTTATCTCGGCGCCATGGAGCTGGCGCTTGCGGCGCATAATTGCGGCGGCAAGGTCATCGCGCAGGCGAAGCGCATCGCCGCCTCAGGCTCGCTCAAGCCGCATGATGTGCGCGTACCCGGCATGCTGGTCGATTATATCGTCGAGGCGCCGGAGCAATTGCAGACGACGGCGACGCAGTATGATCCAGCCATATCGGGGCAGCTGTTCCGGCCGATCGAGACCTTCCGGCTCGGGCAGTTCGACATCGCCAAGGTGATCGCCCGGCGTGTCGCGACCGAGCTGCAATCCGGCTGGGCGGTCAATATCGGCTTCGGCATCTCGGCCAATGTGCCGCGCATCTTTATCGAGGAAGGCCGGCATGGCGACGTCACCTGGGTGATCGAGCAAGGCGCGGTCGGCGGCGTGCCGCTGCTCGACTTCAAATTCGGCTGCTCGTCCAATGCCGAGGCCTTCGTCGCCTCGCCGCATCAGTTCACTTACTTTCAGGCGGCGGGTTTCGACGCCTCGCTGCTCTCCTTCCTGCAGATCGACCGCGAAGGCTCGGTCAATGTATCGAAGCTTGCGGTGCGCCCGCATGTGACGGCGGGCGTCGGCGGCTTCATCGACATCACGGCGCGCGCCCGGAAAATCGTGTTTTCGGGTTATTTCAATGCCGGTGCCAAGCTGTCGGTGGCGAATGGCCGGCTGGTGATCGAGAAGGAAGGCAAGGTCGCCAAGATTGTCGAGAAGGTCGACCAGGTGACTTTCTCCGGTCCCCGCGCCGTCGCGCAAGGCCAGGACATCACCTATGTGACGGAGCGCTGCGTGATGAAGCTCACGCCCAATGGACTCCTCATCACCGAGATCGCCCCTGGCGTCGATCTCGACCGTGATATCCTCGCGCAGGCGAAGATCCCCCTCGCCGTCGCCAAGGACATGAAGCTCATGGCTGCCTCGCTGTTCCATGAAGACCGCTTCGGCCTCACTCTGGCGGAAGCCGCGTGATGGAAGGCGTGCGCGTCGAACTCGAAGGCGCCGTCGCGCTCATCACGCTCGACCGGCCGGCAAAACGCAATGCCCTCGACCGCGCGATGGTCGAGGGCCTCGCCAAGGCCTGCCGCGATGTCGAGCATTCGGCGGCGCGGGTCGCGATCCTCACCGGCGCCGGCGATAAGAGCTTTTCGGCCGGCGGCGATATCGCCGCCTGGTCGGCCGACACACCGGAGGAGTTCGGCCGCTTCTGGGTGCGCGAGGGACATCTGGTCTTCGACGCCTTGGCGCGGTTGCGGCAACCGTTGATCGCGGTCCTCAATGGCGATTGTCTCGGCGGCGGGCTCGAGCTCGCCGCCTGCGCCGACTACCGCATCGTCGAGCGCCATGCGCGTTTCGGCCAGCCGGAAACGGGGCTCGGCGTCATTCCCGGCTGGTCCGGCACGCAGCGCGCGGTACGCCGCTTCGGCTCGCAAGTCGTCCGGCGCATGGCGCTGTTCGGCGAGGTGTTCGACGCGGAGGCGGCGCTGAGGCTCGGGCTGGTGGACCAAATGTGCGACAAGGGCGAAGGGATCGCGACGGCGCGTGTTGTGGCAAGCGAGCTTTTGAGCCGCAGCCCGCAGGCGAGCGAGCTGACCAAGATGCTGATCAACGCGGCGGAAGGTGAAGAGCGCGAGCGTGTGCTCGATGCGATCGCCGGGCAATTGGCGGCGGGATCGCGCGATCTGGCGAAGGGACTCGAGGCGTTCCGGAACAAGAAGAAGCCGGAGTTTTAGGTAAACCTCTCCATCAAGGACACCCTCATCCGGCCTTCGGCCACCTTCTCCCGCAAGCGGGAGAAGGGGAAAATTGGAGAAGTCTCGCCGCTACCTCCTCCGCACCATCAGCGTGTTGATGCCGGACTGGACCGTCTTCGCGTCCTGGTTCGTGACGTCGAACTGGATGGTGAGGATGCCGCGGTCGGGCCGTTTGGTCTCGCGCTTGCCGGTCACCGTCATCCGGACCTTGATGACGTCGCCCGGCAGCACCGGTGCCGCAAATTTCCACTCCCAGCCTAGCGACGCCACCGCGGCGAATTGCGCTGGCGCCTGGTTCTTGAGACCGTCGACCAATGACAAGATCAGCAGGCCGTGGGCGACCCTTTTAGGGAAGCCGTGCCGCGCCGCGCCCTCTTCGCTCATATGGATCTCGAACCGATCACCAGTCAGGTCGGCGAAGCGGTCGATGTGGTCGATCGTGATGGCGAGCGCTGCGGTTTCGATGACATCACCGATCCCGATATCCTCGAAGAAGTATAGTTCCCTCATGCCGGGACCGGCGCGTCCTCGCGCAACAGACCTTTCTTCTTCAAGGTAGACCAGAAGTCGGCCGGAATGGATGCATCGAACCAAGCGATGTTCTGAGCGAGCTGGTCGCTGGTGCGCGTGCCGGCGCAGAAGGAGGCGACGGCCGGATGGGCGACGACGAATTGCAGCGCCGCCGCCGGCAGCGGCACGTCGAATTCTTTGCAGACGCCCTCGATCGCGGCGACACGTTTCATCACCGAGTCAGGCGCCGGTGAATAATTGTATTTTGCGCCGGGCCTGGCACCGGTCGCCAGGATGCCGGAATTGAAGCCGCCGCCCACCACCACGGCGACGTCGCGCTTCTCGCAAAGCGGGAGGAAGTCGTTCAACGCCTCCTGCTCTAACAGCGTGTAGCGCCCGGCCAGCAGGAAGCAGTCGAAATTATGCTGCTGCAAGGCGGCGTGGCAGACCTCCCACTCATTGACGCCGACACCGATCGCCTTGACGGCGCCCTGGCGGCGCAAGCTTTCGAGCGCCTTCCAGCAGCCGTCCATGGCTTGCCTGAACACTTCCGGCTGCTCGGGCCCGCGGGTGAATTTGTCGATGTCGTGGATGAACAGGATTTCGACATGCTCGAGCGCCAGACGCTGCAGCGAGTCCTCGAAAGCGCGCATCGTGCCGTCATAGGAATAATCGAAGTCGAGCCGGTTGGCGGCGCCTTCGGTCCAGGGCGTGAAATCGATGTCCGTGCGGCGCGCCGGCTTCAGCACGCGGCCGACCTTGGTCGAGAGAATATAGTCATCGCGGTTCTTCCAGCGCAGCGAATGGCCGAGGCGGAGCTCGGCAAGCCCATGGCCGTAAAAGGGCGCGGTATCGAAATAACGCACCCCCGCCTCCCAGGACTGATTGATCATCGCGTTGGATGTTGCCTCATCGATCGGGCGGAAGAGATTGCCGATCGGTGCCGTGCCGAAGGAGAAGGCCGTGACGTCGAAACCGGCGCGGCCGAAGCGCTTTTTGTCGGAAACCTTCACCCTCTTCCTCCCCATCGTTATGTAACCATATAGTTACTCATTACCCTGACCGTGGCGCGTTGACAAGGCTCCAGCGCCGCTCTATTAAGTAACTAGATGGTTATTAAGAGAGGACGGCAATGCGGCTGAGCGAGACCCAGATGCAGGTCCGGGACATGGCGCGGCAATTCGCCGATGAGGTGATCCGCCCGATGGCCGAGGCGCTCGACCGCGAGGAGCGGTTTCCGGCCGAGCTCTACAAGCAGATGGGTGAACTGGGGCTGTTCGGCATCGGCGTGCCGGAGGAAATGGGCGGGCCTGGTTTCGACACCCTCACCTATGCGCTGGTGATGGAGGAATTGTCACGCGGCTATGCCTCCGTCGCCGACCAATGCGGCCTGGTCGAGCTTCTCTCGACCTTGCTTGTACGCCACGGCACGCAAGGCCAGTGCGGGCGCTGGCTCGCGGGCCTCCTCTCCTCCGACATCAAGGGCGCCTATTGCATCACCGAGCCCGAAGCCGGCACGGATGTTTCGGGCATCCGCACCAGCGCTACACGTGACGGCACGGGCTGGCTGCTGAATGGCGGCAAGATCTGGATCCATAATGCGCCGGTCGCCGATGTCGGCTTTGTGCTGGCGCGCACCGACAAGGATGCCGGCCATCGCGGCATGAGCATCTTCATCGTCGATCTCCAGGCGCCAGGCGTCACGCGCGGGCCCAAGGAGCACAAGATGGGCCAGCGCGCCAGCCAGGTCGGCGCCCTCGCCTTCGAGGACGTGCGCCTGCCGGCGGATGCGCTACTGGGCGAGGAAGGCCGAGGCTTCCACATGATGATGAGCGTGCTCGACAAGGGCCGCGTCGGTATCGCTTCTCTCGCCGTCGGCATCGGCCAGGCGGGACTCGAGGCGGCGCTCGATTACGCGAAGCAGCGCAAGCAGTTCGGCAAGGCGATCGCCGATTTCCAGGGCGTGCAATGGATGCTCGCCGACATCGCCCGCGACGTCGAGGCGGCGCGTCTTCTCGTCCACAGCGCCGCGGCCAAGATCGACTCCGGCGAGGATGCGACGCGCTACTGCTCGATGGCCAAGTGGTTCGCTTCCGACATGGCGGTGGCGCGTTCGGCCGATGCGGTGCAGATCTTCGGCGGCAGCGGCTACATCCGCGGCTTCGAGGTGGAGCGGCTCTATCGCGACGCAAAGATCACCCAGATCTATGAAGGCACCAACCAGATCCAACGCGCCATTATCGCGCGCGAGCTCCTGAAGAACGGGGCGGCGGCATGACCACGGCGCGCCCGGCGGCGCTGATCACCGGATCGAGCCGCGGCATCGGCCTCGCCATCGCCGAGGCACTGGCGCAAGCGGGTTTCGACATCGCGCTCAACGGACCGGCCGCCGATGCGGAATTGACGGCGGCGGGCGAAAGTGTGGCGCGGCATGGCGGCAAGGTCGTCACAGTCGTCGCCGATATCGGCGACATCACCGGTCATGAGCGGTTGCTCGACGACGCGGAAGCGGCGATCGGCCCCCTTTCCACCCTCGTCAACAACGCCGGCGTGTCGGTCCTGGCGCGCGGCGACCTGCTCGAGGTGAGCGAAGAGAGTTATGACCGCTGCATGGCGGTCAATGCCAAGGCGATGTTCTTCCTGAGCCAGGCCTTCGCGCGCCGGCTGGTGAAACGCGACCGCAATGACGGGCGCTTCTACAGCCTGATCAATGTGTCGTCCTCCAACGCAGTGGCGGTGGCGGTGCAGCGCGGCGAATATTGCGCGTCCAAGGCGGCGGCGGCGATGATCTCCAAGGTCTTCGCGGTGCGGCTTGGGAATGAAGGCATCGCCGTCTATGATATCCAGCCCGGCATCATCGAGACGGCGATGACGCGTGTCGCCAAGGAGACCTATCAACGCCGCATCGCGGCGGAAGGCCTGACGCTTCTGCCGCGCATGGGTGTGCCGCAGGATGTCGGCCGCATCGCCGCGACCTTGGCGAAGGGCGACCTGCCCTATACGACAGGGCAAGTGATTTCGGCCGATGCCGGCATGCTGGTGCAGAGGTTTTGAGCAATGAACAATATTAATCTCATCCCTACAGCTCCCCTTCTCCCGCTTGCGGGAGAAGGGGGCCGAAGGCCGGATGAGGGTGTCCTTCGTGCAGCATGTACTGAACCAACACCCTCACCCGCCCTGTCGGGCACCCTCTCCCGCAAGCGGGAGAGGGGGAAAATTGGGTGAGGGTATTCAGGGATCATGACATGAAAATCGATCTCCCCGACGACAGAGGCAGACTCTCCGCCTATTCACTCATCGGTAAGCCGGTCGAGACGGCAAAATTCGACCGCAGCTTCAACCGCGTCGTCTTCTCGGCGGCGCATGTGGTCGCCGATCCCTTCACCGCGTCCGATCCGACGGGGCGCGCGATGATCGACTGGGACAAGACGATGGCGTTCCGCCGGCATCTGGCGGAGCTCGGCCTCGGCATCGCCGAAGCGATGGACACGGCGCAGCGCGGCATGGGGCTCGACTGGCAAGGGGCGCTGGAGCTTATCCGCCGCACCAAGAAGGAAGTGCCGGATGCGCTGGTGTTCAACGGCGCCGGCACCGACCATCTCGATCCACGCGATGCGCGATCGCTCGACGACATAAGACGCGCCTATTTCGAGCAGATCGACGCCATCCAGAAGGCCGGCGGGCGCATCATCCTTATGGCGTCGCGGGCGCTCGCCAAGGTGGCACGGTCACCAGAGGATTATCTCAGCATCTATCGCGACGCGCTGGCACGATGCGATCAGCCGGTCATCCTGCACTGGCTGGGCGACATGTTCGATCCCGCTCTTGCCGGCTATTGGGGCGGCGATGATTTCGACAAGACGCTCGAAACCTGTCTCGCCGTCATCAAAGAGAGCAAGTCGAAAGTCGATGGCATCAAGATCTCGCTTCTCGACAAGGACAAGGAGATCGTCATGCGCCGGCACCTGCCGCAGGGCGTCAAGATGTATACGGGCGATGACTTCAACTATCCGGAGCTGATCGCCGGCGACGCGCAGGGTTTCTCGCATGCTTTGCTCGGCATCTTCGATCCTTTGGCGCCCGCCGCCGCCTTCGCCATGTCGAGGCTCGCCGCCGGTGACAGAAAGGGATTCCATGCGGTGCTCGATCCGACGGTGCCCTTGGCGCGCCTGATCTTCCGGGCGCCGACGCAGCACTACAAGACAGGCGTCGTCTTCCTTGCCTGGCTCAACGGCTTCCAGGATCATTTCATCATGCTGAGCGGCGCCCAGGCCATGCGGCCCCTACCCTATTTCACGGAAGTGTTCCGGCTGGCGGATGGATGTGGTCTGCTGCGCGATCCGGAACTCGCGGTGCGGCGGATGAAATCGCTGCTGGCGGTTTATGGAGCCTGACCTTCTCTCTAAAGGTCACGGACTTACCTCGCCCCGCGCGAGCGGGGAGAGGGAGGGGCCCATTGCGAAGCAATGGGAGGGTGAGGGGCACCCGGTCTCTTGGCGCGACAATGATGGATAGATCTTATTGGGAATGCTGCGTTGGTCAGAAAGAATGGTAACAGGGATGCCCCTCACCCTCCCAACGCTGACGCGTTGGGCCCCTCCCTCTCCCCTCTTCGAGGGGCGAGGTGAAGACACGTCTTTGTGAGATTGGGTGATGGAGAAAGGAATGCGCGATTTCAGCCACGATTTTTCCGCACTGGCGCTCAATACGGCAACGCTCGGTCACAATATCGACGGGCATGGCGCCGGCTGGACGCCGGAGCGGATCATCGATGCCTGCGCCGAGCTGGGTCTTGGCGGCGTCGTATTCTGGCGGAGGGAGATCGGCAAACGCGCGGTCGCGATCGGCGAGCACGCGCGGAAAACCGGACTGAAAATCGCCGGGCTCTGCCGAACGCCTTTTCTCACCGGCCCGATGGCGCCGAGGCCCCAGCAGGCGCTGCGCGATGATTTCGAAGCCTCGATCGACATGGCGGCGGGATTGGGCGCCGAGGTGCTGACCATCGTGGTCGGCGGCGTCGAGCCAGGCACCAAGGGCCTCAGCCACAGCCTCGACCGCGTGGCGGAGATCGTCGCGCGGATGGCACCCCTCGCTGAGGCGCGCAAGGTCAAGCTGGCGCTCGAACCTCTGCATCCGGTCTATGGCGGCGACCGCTCCTGCCTCGTCACGCTGAAAGACGCCAATGACCTGTGCGACCGGATCGCTCACCCCGCCGTCGGCATCGCCGTCGATGTCTATCACGTCTGGTGGGATCGAAACCTGGCGCCGGAGCTGAAGCGCGCGGGCAATCGCATTCTCGGCTATCATCTCTGCGACTGGCTCGCGGAGACGCGCGATGTGCTGCTCGACCGCGGCATGATGGGCGACGGCGTCGCCGATCTGAAAGCCATTCGCCACGCGATCGAAGATGCCGGCTATAGCGGCCTGTGCGAAGTGGAAATCTTCTCGGCGCAGAATTGGTGGAAGCGCCCGCCGCAGGAGGTTCTGAAAACCTGCATCGAGCGCTTCCGGTCGGTGTGCTGATCCGGCGCTTCTACTGCGCGGCGATCGGCGAGAGCGCCTGCGTCCGCGTTACCGCCGGCGGATTCCAGCGCCCCGTCAGCGCTTCGCTCTTCGGAGCGTAGAGGCGCATGGTCAGGTTGAAGGGGCCTGCGGGCGCCGGAAGCCAGTTGGCCTCCTTGTCCTTACCGGGACTTTCGGCCTGGAAATAGAGCGTGAGCGATCCGTCGGCATCGTAGACGAAAGGCATCCAGCTGCTGACGGCAAAGCGATCAAGCCCGTTGGCCACTTGGAATCCGTCCAGATCATAGAGCGTGATCGACCAGAAAGCATGGGCCGGCGGCGTCGCGCCCTTCTCGAAGGTGATCGTGTAACGGTTGACGCCATCGAGCGGATGGCCGGCCTCATCGCCGAGGCTGAGCGGGTAGATCGCGTCTTCCGGAAGGTTTGCGCCCAATCCGACCTGCGCCACGATGGCGCGCTTGAGATAATAATTGCCGTAGACGCCCATCGTATCGGTATTCATCGACCAGTGGTTCGCCACGCGCGCCAGCGTCGGCACCTTCCACGCCATCAGCTTCTGCGCCCCGGCGGGCGCCGCTTCGATGGCCTTGGCGATATCGGGATCGAGCTTCGAGAAATCGAAGCTCTTGCCGGCTTCGAAGCCGATCCGCTTCATACGCGCGAGGATCGGCTGGTCGGTGGCGTGCGGCGGATGCAGCTTGAGGAGTTCGGCCGCATAGGTGAAATACCTGTCCGCCGGCATGGTGTCGGCCTGGGTCTTCGGCGGCGTCTTCACATCCACAGTCGGATCGATCTTGGCTTCGATCGGCCCTGCCGGTTTGCCCCACTCCGAGAGCGGCGTGACTTTGTAACCTGCCTGGATCTTGTTGACCGCCTCATAGTCCGGCGGTCCGTCGGTCTTGGTGCGGCCGATGATCCACACATAGGGCGTCGGGGCATCGATGCGTGTGAAGTCCGCCGGCGTCTCGCCACTCCAGCCCGGTGGAACGAGCAGATAGTTACCGGCTAACGTTCCGGTCGTGCGCCAGCCCGGGGCCGCGAACACATCGCTCCACATGTCGAGCATCGGCAGAAGATAATACCGCCCACCGGTGTCCGGCGCCGAAATGACCATGGGCTCCTTCGTCAGGTCGATCCAGGCGCTGGAATAGAGCGTATCGAAATTGGGACGCACCACCGCTTTCATGTCGGCGGGCGGAAAACTCTTAACATTGACGAAGCTGTTCATCGGCCCGCCGATGCCGGCCCCGGGCGATGTATTGATGAGCTGCTTGCGCGTGAGGTCCATCGTCACCAGAGGATAGAGATAGACATAAGCGTCGACCGCAATCGCCTGCGCCTCCTCGGCACTCGGCTTGGTGTAAGACGTTTCAGCGAATGCCATCGTCGCCAGCGCGAAAGCGAACGAAATGGCGGCGACAATGACTTGCAGCCGGTGCCAGACTCTCATTGGTTGCTCCCTATGTTACGGGCGGCGCAATCAAGCGGTCCCGTGGGCATGAGCCCACCAAATCCTGGCTCATAGATGCAACTTCCGACAGTTGGCCCAAGGTCCAATGACGGTCGTGAGAGGAGGTCCGACGCAATACGGCACCGACCCCGCACCGGATCGGCGCCGCACAGTTAACAGCTCAGGCAGCCTGCTCTTTCAACCGACCGGCCCTGTCCATGGTGTCGGTGCTTGATCCATCGAGGAGCGTTTCGGCGCTACCGTCGATCGGGGGATAGATGAGTTGCGTATTGATGAACCGTTTCATCGCCTTGGCCTCAGCACCGGTCTTGTCGATGCGGCGGTCCCAGCCTTGGGTCACGACCGCGCCAGAGCGGCCGAGATCGAGGCAGGTGAGATAGCGCAGCTGCTTGTAAGGCAGGCATGCCTCGCCGAGGAGATCGCGCGCCGCGTTCTCACCTGCGACGCGGCCCAACTGGCCGGCATGCTGGCAGGACTGTAGGGCGCGATGGCCGTCGCCCGTATCGGCCGCAGCCGCATCGCCCGCGACGAAGATTTCCGGGGCTTCGGGGGCGCGCAGCGACGCAGCGACGAGGATGCGGCCGAGGTGATCACGCTCGCCGGGGAGCTGCGCCGCGAAGGGCGCGGCGGCCATGCCGGTGGCCAGCGCCACGGCGTCGACGGCGAGCGAGCTGCCGTCGGCGAAGGAGACACGGTTGGCGGACAGCTCGGATATCTGAGCGCCCAGGCGCAATTCGACACGCGCCTCTCCGAGCGCCTCCTCGATCACCGGGCGCGGGCCCGGGCCGAGCTCGGGTCCCACGACATCGGCCCGGTCGATGAGCACGATGCGGGCCCGCTCGGCGGCTTCAGTGCCGCCATGAAAGAGAAGCCGGTCGCGCAATTCGAGCACCAGCTCGATGCCGGTGAAGCCCGCGCCGACAACGGCGATGGTGGGCACTGTCCCCTTGAGCGCGATCTCGGCCAGGCGGGTGTCGAAGGCGATCGCCTCGGCCTGGGTATCGACCGAATAGGACGTCTCGGCGCCCGGCACCGGGGGCCGACGCATGCGGCTGCCGGTCGCGACGATCAGGCGGTCATAGGAAAGCTGCGCGCCATGGGCGAGCCTGACGGTCTTCGCCTCCGGATCGAGGCCGGCTGCCTCGCCCCGCGCGAAATCGACGGCGACCTTGGCGAGCAGCGGCAGCAGGTCGACACCGAGCGTCTCCGGCCTGGCTTCATAAAGCCGCGGCCTGATCTGCAGGACAGGCTCGGGCGACAGCAGCGTCACGTCCACCCGGTCGCCGGCGAAGCGCTTCGCCGCCAGCGCCGCCCAGAAGCCGGCAAAGCCGCTGCCGATGACCAGGATTTTTCCGTTCGATGTCATTGTCGTCTCCGTTCTGAAGGGATTTCGAAGACAAGACGAGATCGGCTTATGGGCTGTGACATGGTCTGAGACTTATATTTCCACAATCTCAAGTTGGCGCTATGCCCAAGGCGTTCGCCAGAGGAGATCTTGATGACGGGGCGCGGCTTTTCACGGCGTAAAGTCCTGGCTCCCGGCGGCGCTCTTGCGATGCTGTCGGGCGGCATAAGTGGAACGGCAAGTGCTGAAGACGCCGGCTGGCGCATGCCCGATGAAGGCGCCCCCATGCCGCCACCTGGATGGCTTTCGGTCCGAGCGCCGGTATCTGGGGCAAGGAGCTGCTGCCGGCGGTCCGGGACAATCTGGCGCTCATCGCCAAGGCCATCGCAGCGCATGAGCCGGTGAAGATGCTGGTCCGAGAAAAGGATCATGACATCGCGGCGCGCTTATGCGGCCCGACCGCCAGCCTGGTGACGCAGCCGGCCGATGATCTGTGGATGCGCGATACGGGGTCGGTCTTCGTCCGCAACGCCTCCCCTTGCGACGCAGCTGGTGCTCGAAGGCGGCGGCATCGAAGTGGATGGCGAAGGAACCGCCATCATCACCGAAAGCTGCGTGCTCAATGCCAACCGCAATCCGGGTGTCAGCAAAGCGCAATGCGAAGCGGAGCCGCATCGCCTGCTCGGTCTTGAGAAGATCATCTGGCTACCGGGCATCGCCGGCAAGGACATCACCGACGGGCATACCGATTTCTATGCCCGCTTCGCGAGTCCCGGCGTGGTGGCTGCCGGATTGGATACCGATCCCAACTCCTATGATCACGCCGTCACCAAGCGGCATCTCGAAATTCTGAAGACAGCCACCGACGCCAAGGGGCAGAAACTGCGGATCGTGGTGATGGAAGGACCGTCGACGATCCGCGGCGCCTATGAGAACAAGGAATTCGCCGCCGGCTATATCAATTTCTATGTGTGCAACGGCGCCGTCATCGCGCCGGAATTCGGCGACCGCAAGTCCGACCGCAACAGCCGGGACATCTTGAAAGACCTGTTTCCGAACCGCGAGATCATCCAGCTCGATATCGACGGGATCGCCGCCGGCGGTGGCGGCATTCACTGCACGACGCAGCAGCAACCCGTCTGAGCCTTCGATGCGGCTTCAATTCCAGCGCTCACCGGAAACGATGACGAGGATGATGAACAGCGCATAGAGGAGTCCCGCCGCGGCCGCCGGGATGACCATCAGCAAAGCGAGGACCGCATGTCCCTTGCCGCGCAAAAAGACGCTCCCGGCCAGGATGATAAAGCCCGCCGCGAGTATACCGAGCCACAGGCCGATATTGAAGGATGACACCGAGCCGTCCGCGAGACCGGCGAAGAAGAACAGAAGCACAATGGCGGCGATCGCCGCGTTTACGGACCATAAAATCCAGAATATCGCGCGCACGCTAAGTCCCCAACCCTCACCGTGGATTTCCTGGCCACCAGGATATCCGATGGCAGCATTCTGGAGACCAAGGCGGGGTTGACGTCAAGAGCCGGCTGCCGCTCTCACAGGGCTGGACTTATTGCCGTGGGGTCCTGTATCACCATCTCGTAGGCAGGAGCCGTGGATGGATCGGATCAACCTTACAGATGCCAAGGCACATTTGAGCGAACTTATTGATCGAGTGGAAGCGGGCGCTTCAATCGATATCACCCGGCGCGGAAAGGTCGTCGCACGCCTCACCGCCGCGAATGAGCCACGCAAACGGATCGACGCTGTCCTGCTCCAATCCCTGACGGCATGCATGCCGCCCCAGACACAGGAAGCGGCTGATATCGTGCGGTCCATGAGAGATGACGATCTCTAACAGCGCAGCTGAATAAGCGCTCTCACTTCGTCCTCACCCGTCAGGAGATGCGTTTTCACTCCGTCCGGTTTTGGCAAACCACAAGATGACCGCGCCGATCACCGCCGAGATGAT
This sequence comes from Rhizobiales bacterium Y(2018), assembly GCA_005502925.1. Lineage (GTDB taxonomy): Bacteria > Pseudomonadota > Alphaproteobacteria > Rhizobiales > Aestuariivirgaceae > Taklimakanibacter. The sequence continues at coordinate 992,925 of SCPD01000001.1, forward strand.
CGAGGCGGCGAAGACGGCGATCTTGGCGGCGGCAAAGTCACCCGGATCGAGAAAGGCCTGGCCGGCGATGAAGAGCGACATGGTGAAGCCGATGCCGGCAAGGCAGCCGGCGCCCAGGAGCTGGACCCAGGAATATTCGGCGGGCTTCACCGCGATGCCGAGTCGCACCGCGAGCGCGGTGGCGGCCAGCATGCCCAAAGGTTTGCCGGCGACGAGGCCTGCGATGATGGCGGCAACCAGCATCTCGCGGCCGCTCAGGACATCGGCGCTGAGCACCACGCCGGCATTGGCGAGCGCGAACAGCGGCAGCACCAGATAGCTCGACCGCGCGCCGGCATGGCGCAGCAGGCGGTCGGCCGGCGATTCGAGACGGTCATGGATCGCATCGAGCGCCCGCATGGCCGGCAGTGACGGGCCGTGGCGCAGCACTTCGCCGCTATGGGCGGCCTCGGCGGTGATGATGGTGTTGGCCTGCACCATGAGCGCGGTCAGATTGGCGGGCTGGCGCGTCGGGATGAACAGCGCCAGGACGACACCCGCCAGCGTGGCATGAAGTCCGCCGGCATAGACGCAGGCCCAGAGTGCCACGCCTAAGAACACATAGGGCGTGACGCGATAGATATGGGCACGGTTGAGAGCGGCGAGCGCGGCGGTCAGAATGAGGCCCGCACCAAGATAGTAAAAGTTCAGCTCGCCCGAATAGAAGAGCGCGACGACGATGATGGCGCCGATATCATCGACGATGGCGGCAGCGGTAAGGAAGATGCGCAGCTCAACCGGCACACGCGCGCCCATCATTACGATGATGGCGATGGCGAAAGCGGTGTCGGTCGCCATCGGCACGCCCCAGCCATGTGCCCAGGGACCGGAGGGAAGGACCGCCAGATAAAAAAGCGCTGGGAACACCATTCCGCCGATGGCGCCGGCAATGGGCAGCGCCGCCGAACGCCGGCTGGCGAGATGGCCGACGGTGAATTCGCGTTTGATCTCGAGTCCCACCACCAGGAAGAAGATGGTGAGCAGCCCGTCATTGACCCAATGCTGCAGCGACATGCGGAACGCGCTGTCGCCCAGCGTGAAACCCAGATATTGATGCCAGAAGGCGTCGAAGGCGGGACCGAGCGCCGTATTGGTGAGGAGAACGGCGAGCACGGTCGCGATGAGCAGCAGAATGCCGGCGGACGGGCCCCAATTGGCGAAGTCGAGCGCGGCGACACGGACGCGATGGCCGAGCGTGCCCAGCATCGCATCGAGGAAGGAGCTCTCGTCCCACGGGCCATCATATTGCCGGCTGTTGATATAGAAGGTCGGCGTATAGAGGACGCCGCTGGCGCGTGCGCTCGCCATATCGGCATCGACACGGGACGCGGCCCCGGCGGCTTCCGCTTTCTCCTGCTCGGCGCTCAAGTCCATGAGTCCGAAATCGGCGGCGACCGCGGCGAGGTCCTCCTCGGTCAGGATCTCGGAGCGCGTCATCAGCTTCACATGCGCATCCCAGAAGGCTTCAGGGCTCGGCGCGCGTTCAGCGAGCTCGGCGGCGCGCCGGGCGAGATCGCTGCCGGTCACCGGGCGATGGCGGAAGGCATACCGCACGCGTTCGCCCAGCTGATCGCGGATTTCGGCGACGCGCTCATTGGCGGCGCGGCAATGCGGACAGGCATAGCTGCCATATTCGACGAGCGTGATCGGCGCGCGCGACGCGCCCAGGACATGATCGCGGTTCCCATCGACGGGCCGATCGAGCCGGCTGGCGACTGCCCCCTGCGACATGAATAGGTGCTCCCCGGTCAGCCGGACTTAATCCAGCGGGAAGACTATATCGTCCCCCGCCGGAAAGGGCCACCCGGGTTGGGGCACGCTCAGCGTGGAAGGAAGTCGCCTATGGCTGACGCGAATCTCTATGAAGGGCTGTCGTGAGCTGAACGAACACCCTCATCCGCCCTATCGGGCACCTTCTCCCGCAAGCGGGAGAAGGGGGAAAAAGGGTTGAGAAGTAGTCTCGTTACCTTCGGTTTACGCTCGTCGGCTACGACCAGATGGTGTGGGGGGAATCACCATGACCAAAGCTCTTCAGACCGTCCTTCTTGTCGCGCTCCTGACCGCCGCTCTCGCCGCGCTGAGCCTGTTCGCCAGCCGGCAGGGCTATCCGCAAGGGACGATGGGCCTGCGCCGGCTCGATGACCTTGCGACGGCGGCGACCTTCGTTCCGCTGGCGGCGATCTACTTTTTCTCGGCGCTGCTGCTCATGATTCTCCCTATGCGCGCGGCGGCATTCGTCTTCTACAACGCGACCGAGGCTGTATTCTGGGCGACCGTCGCGCTCTTCGCGACGATCGTCGGCGTGCTCCTCGCCCGGGCCGCCTTCGGCCAGACTTCCGTCCTGTGGGCGCTCGCCGATTGGCGCTTCATCTTCCCGCTCGCCGTGGCCGGCTGCCATTTCTTCCTGAACGAGCTGGGACGCAGCACGCTTCTGCGCGTCATCGGCTTCGCCGCTTTCCTGGGCGCGACATTGGCCTGCCTCTTCTGGACCTTCCGTTTCTAGGGCAACTTTCGCGGCAGCCACAGCCACGCGACGATACCCATCACGAGCGTCAGCAGACCGCCCACACCGGCCGCGACATGGAGGCCGGTGAGGAATGCCTCCTTCGCCTGAAGGATCGTCTCGGGCGCGAGGTCCGAATGGCCCAGCGTCTCGTCGAGCGTGCCGGCGACACCGGGCCCGAGCAGGCGGAAGCTCAGCGCCGCCAATGATCCGAGCAAGGTGATGCCGAGCGCATTGCCGATCTCATTACTGGTCTCGGCGATCGACCCCGCCGCCCCTGCCCGCTCGGCCGGCACCGCCGACACGGCGATCTCGGCGACGAGGCTGAAGGACAGGCCGTATCCCAGGCCGGCGATCACCGTCGAGGCGATGAACACGGCAACACCGGAGTCGCTGCCGGTGAACAGCAGCAGGAACACACCGGTTCCGATGAGCAGATGGGTGGCAATGAGCGCGTTCCGGCGGCCGATGCGCTCGACGATACGCGCCGTGCCGACACAGGCCGCCGTCAGCACGAGCGCGCCCGGTGCGGTGAGCACAGCGGCGCGGAAGACATCGAAGCCCAGCACCGACTGAAGATAGATGCCCGAGAGATAGCCGAGCGCCGACCACACGACGAGCGGCAGGAACCCGGTCAGAATGGCGATGGCGAAGATCGGGTCACGGAACAGGCCGAGATCGAGCAGCGGATGGGGGATGCGGGTCTGACGGCGCAGGAACAGCATGAGCGCGGCTAGGCCGAAAAGCCCGCTCAAGGATTGCACCGCGCTGAAGCCGTAAGCGGCGGCCGTCTTGAGCGACCAGGTGAAGAGCAGAATGCCGGCGAAAGACAGCATCAAACTCGCGACGTCGATGCGGCCATAGGTCGTCGCGCGCACCTCGCGCAGCAGGACCGGCGCCGCGATGAGAAACCCTATGACGACGGGAATGTTGATGAGGAACACCGCGCCCCAGTCGAAGCGGCGCAGCAGCATGCCGCCGATGAGGGGGCCGATGGCGAAGCCCGCCGCGAAAGTGGCGGCGAAGATGCCGATGGCGCGGGCGCGCGAACGCGGATCGGGGAACAGCGCGCTGACGATGGCGAGACCGGAGGGCAGCAAGGTGGCGCCGCCAAGGCCCATGAGGCCGCGCGCAATGATGAGGGCCAGAGGCGAGGACGCGAAGGCGGCGGCGAGCGAGCCCAGGCCGAAGATCACCGCCCCCGTCATGATGAGTCTGAGGCGGCCATAACGGTCACCGATATTGCCGAAGGTGATGAGCAGCGAGCCGACGACGAAGCCGTAGATGTCGAGAATCCACAGCGCCTGGTCGGCGGTCGGCAGCAGCGCCGCGGTCACGCGCGGCATGGCGAGATAGAGGATGGAGCCGTCCATCGCCACGATGAGAACCAGCGGCAGCACGGCCAGGAGGCCGGCCCAGGATTTGCGGTCGGCGGACGGGGAATAGGACGCATCGATCATCGGGCACAAATCCTCTGCCGGCGGGCGCACCGGAACGCGCCGCTCGAGCCCGCGGCGATGAACCGGCGGGGTGGTTGAAAGTGATGGGTGATTACTATATACTAAAGGTAACATACTTTTGGTATATAGAGATGTCAAGCCGCTCTCGGAAAATCCCTGCCCCGCCGAAACGCCTGCGCCTCAATCGCGAGGATCGCCTGCGCCAGCTTCTCGACGTGGCGTGGCGGCTGGTGCGCGCGGAAGGTACCGATGCCCTGTCGCTGCCGCGCCTGTCGGAGGAAGCGGCCGTCACCAAGCCGGTGGTCTATGATCATTTCGGCACGCGCAACGGTCTTCTCATCGCGCTCTATCGCGACTTCGATGCGCGCCAGACGGCGATCATCGATGCGGCGCTGGCGGCGCGCGCGCCGACGCTGGCGGGCAGTGCGCAGGTGATCGCCTCCTCCTATGTGGACTGCGTGATGGCCCAGGGCCGCGAGATCCCCGGCGTCGTCGCGGCGCTTGCCGGCTCACCCGAGCTCGCCACCGTGAAACGCGACTATCAGCTGGTCTTCATCGAAAAATGCCGGAAGGTGCTGGCGCCCTTCACCGGCCCGAAGGGCATCGCGCCGTCGGCCTTCTGGGCCATGCTCGGCGCCGGCGACGCCCTGACCCAGGCGGCGGTGAATGGCGAGATCACGGCGCGGCAGGCGCAGGATGAACTGAACGAAGTGATCCTGGCAATGGTCGGACGGAGCCGGCGCTAAGGGTGGGTTCGCGACGGAACACTGGCGCGGGTGAGGCGTTGGTAAAGTGTAACCCACCGGAGCGAGGCAGAGAGCATGATTTCCTCAGCGCCCGTGACGCATCGGCATATCGATCTCGACGGAGTCGGCGTCTTCTATCGCGAGGCCGGGCCCAGAGACGCACCGGTTCTTCTGCTTCCGCATGGATATCCCTGCTCGTCCTACGAATTCCGCAACTTCATGCCGTTGCTCGCCGATCGCTGGCGACTCGTGGCGCCCGATTTTCCGGGCTGTGGCTACAGCGACACCCCCGAAAATTTTGTCTATGACTTCGACGGCTATGCCACTTTTCTGGGGCGCTTCGCCGATCGCCTGAGGCTTGAACGTTTCGCGCTCTATCTGCATGATTTCGGGTCGCAGATCGGCTTGCGCCTAGCGATCGACCAGCCCCAACGCATCACCGCGCTGATCATCCAGAATGGCGATATCTATGAAGATGTGCTGGGCCCGAAATATGAAGCCTTGCAAGAGTACTTCGCCCATCCCACGACCGAGGGACGCAACAAGCTCGGTGAATCGGTGAGCGAGGACGGCTACAAAGACGAATTCCTGAACGATGTGCGGCCGGAGCAGGCGAAACGTATACCGCCCGATCTGTGGAAGCTGCATTGGGCGCTGACGACGCCGCGGCGGCGCGAGATCGCCATCGACGTGATCGCCGGCCTCAAGGAGAATCTTGCCTGGTTTCCGCATTACCAGGCCTATCTGCGGGCGCATCAGCCACCGACTCTGATCGTCTGGGGGCCGCAGGACGGCTATATGCCGGAAGCCTCGGCGCGCGCTTATCTGCGCGACCTGCCGAATGCCGAACTACATCTGCTCGATGGCGGGCATTGGCTGCTCGAGACCAATCTCGATGAAGTCGTTCGTCTCACCCGGGATTTTCTGACGCGCGTAAATGAGCAGACGGAGCATCGTGGCCGGCGTCGGTCCGCCGTCTCCCAGCCCTCTCATCACCAAGTGACGTAATAATCCTGGCCATTGATCGAGCCTATTCCCTGCCTGACACCATTCGCGGTCTGGGCGTCATAGAAGCTGCGGTCGATCGTGTCCCAGCCGGCGCTGCCGATCTGGCTGCCGTTCTTGAACATGTCATACTGGATGGTCTCGTAGCCAAGCCCCGCCACATCGGCAGCGCGCTCGATCTTCACCGTACCGTTGGCCATCGCTTCATCGAAGCCTTCGAGCCCGGTCCAGCTCTCATTGATGTGGGACATGACGGTGGACTGGAATTCCGCGTCGTTCATGACCGGTTTCGCGGCGCGGATAGCGGTGTCGGCGCCAAAGCTCTTGAGCTTGTCGGCGTGCTCGGGCGGCAGGTCGGACAGCTTCGCCGCGGCGCGCGCCGTTTCGGAGATTTTGGTCAATGCGTCGAAGAAACCGGCTGAAAGCCTCGGCCTGGCGCTGGCCGGCGCGGCGGCTTGAGCCGGCGTCCTGGCCGCGGCATCCGTCCCGGTCCGGGGCGTCAATATCTGCAGGACCGCAAGCGCAGCGGATGCGCTCGTATTTACGGTGACCATCCCTATACACTCAGTTTCTTACGCCCCGGCGCGACCGTCGCGCCGGACCGTTTAAAACTGCCTTAAAATGACACGCGAAACCACGACCGGGGCGGCCATTCGGAGCGGGCGACGCCGATCGTGCTTGATGAACTGTGAATCTAAATAGGGGACCGCCAGGCTACGATCGGCCGGCGATACAAAACCTCAATCCCACCAGAAATACCACCAGTCATTCGCCATCAGATAGGCGGCGAGCGCGCTATAGGACGGGAAGCCTTGGTCGATGATGTCGGCGCAGTAGATGTAGTGCTCGCGGGCAAGCGCCAGTGCCTCCTCGCGCGTCTTGGGCCTTGTCGCGATGCGCAGATTGAGCGTGTCGGCGCTCATGCCGACGAGCTCGGCGCCGTAACGGTCCCGCCAGCCTCGCATGGCGGCGACATGGTATTCGGCCGCCGGGCATTCGTTCCACCCGCCCCAGCGCAGATAGGCCGGAATGGTCGTCCAATCGTCGGTGGGCGCGATGCCGACATAGGCCTTCGGCAGCGGCTTGCCCGTCAGAATATCGCTGACAACCGTAAGCCCCACAGATGGCTCCGGCTTGGCCGGCCATTCGCCGAGCGGCGGTTCTTCGGGCTCCATCTCCATCGCGGCGAGAACTTCCTCCCGCGCGAGGGTCCGCGTCGTAACGCCGTCCGTCTGAGTGATACGCGGCAGCGACATGTCGGGCTTTGCGGCGAGGTCCTTCTTGAACTGCTGGAGGAAGAATTCCGACTCGGCCTTCCGCTGCTTGACGAGATCGGCCGGGAACTCGATGCCGGCAGCCAGCCTGAGGATGTCGTCGACGGGCGCCGGCTCTTCCGGCACATCAGGGCCGAAGGGATTCAGCAGATTGCCGAGCGCATCCGTCTTGTCGCCCGCCAGAATGATGGGCGAGCCCTGACCCGCCGCTTTCAGCTCCTGCCATTTGGCCAGAGCCTTGTCGCCTGTCGACTCGACCAGCTTCAGTGGAAATTTCTCCAGAGCCTTCCGCTTGTAGTCACGCATGCGCTCAGCCATCTCCTCTGCCGTCATGGCCCTCGATCCTCCCGGCATCCCGGCGCCAAACGATCCGGCCAAGAGCCCTGCCAACATTTCCCGCCGCCGTATCATCTTGCCCCTCAACAACCGTCGCGCCGGTCACGGACAGCGCGAACAATCTGACAGTCCGATAAGTAGCCGTGGCGCGCTCGGTTGGCAATCGTGCCGCATGTCGTCGTTATGGTGAAACAGCTCGCCGATCGGCGCCCGTTCAGGCCGGCGCCAGGATCACGACCTTGGCGCCGAGCTCGACGCGCTCATAGAGGTGGATGATGTCGATATTGATCAGGCTGATGCAGCCGGCGGTGGTCTTCTTGCCGATGAGCGTCGGCTTGACCGCGCCATGGATGCGGATCACCGTGTCGACGTCGCCCTGATAGAGATAAAGCGCGCGGGCGCCCATCGGGTTGTCGCGGCCGCCCGGCATGCCATGGATGTATTTGGCCATGTCGGGAAATTCGGCGAGATGCTCCGGTGTCGGCACCCAGACCGGCCATTTCTCCTTGCGCCCGATCGTCGCCTCGCCATGCCAGGTCCGGCCGGCCTTGCCGACACCGACGCCATAACGCGTCGCCTGGCCGTTGCCTTCGACGTGATAGAGAAATTTCGGGCCCGTCTCGACGATGATCGTCCCCGGCGGTTCATTGGTCGCATAATCCACGCTGCGCCGGCGGAATTTGTAAGGGATTTCCTTGGCGTCGGATTCGAAGACCGGGAACGGCTCACCCGCCAGCGCCGACGCTTCCCGGCTGCCGGCAAGCAGCCCCGAAGCGAGCGCGGATGTCACGAAAGCGCGGCGTGAGATCGCCATTGATATTTCCCCTGTGGCCTCATCGATTCCTAACGTCGCCCGGCCGGCAGATCAAGAGTCGTGCGTCAGCCGGGATACCACACGCGGCGCGGGTCGCCGGCTGCGCGCTGATAGTCAAAGGCGGCGTCGATGAGCCGGCGCGTGTCATAGGCGGGTCGCCAGCCGAGCTCGGCCTTGGCGCGGCTGTTGTCCATCCAGGTGCTGAAGAAGGGCGAGCGGATCGGCTTCGCCGGCAGGCCACGCGTGCGCGCCAGATGATCGGCGACGAGCTGATAGTCGACCGGCTCGTCCATGCAGATATTGTAGAGACGCTGGCGCGCCGCCTTGGCGGTGAGCGCCAGCACGATCGCCTCGACCAGATCGTCGACATGGACGAAGTTGCGCTTGACCGGCGTGCCGTCGGCGTCCTGAAGCAGCGGCACGGCGCCCGCGGCGCGGCAGGCTTCCGCCTCTTCCGGCGTCACCATCGTTTTCCAGTCGGGGCCACCGAAGACGTCGTCGCCGAAGGACAGCGTGTGGCGGAAATCATCCTTCTCCATGATCCACGGCGCCCGCAGGCAGCACCAGTCGATGCCGTACTGGATGCCAAATTGCTGGACCATCACCTCTTCCAGCACCTTCGACAGCGCGTAGCAGCCGGGATAGGCCATATGGGGCGTGTCCTCGGTGACGGGACCGTCATGGCGGTAGACGAAATGGCCGACCGCCGCATCGCCGCCGATCAGGACGAAACGCTGCGCCGTCGGGCTCTCGCGGAACTCCTCGAGCAGCCAGAACAGACCTTTCACCGTCACGTCCATCACATCCTCAGGGATCTCCTTGCAGGTGGCGAGGTGGACGACATGGGTGACGCCTTCGAGGGCGGCGCGGCAGACTTCGCGGTCGGCGATGGAGCCCTTCATCACCGAAAGGATTTCGGTCTCGGGCAGCACCCGGTTATGACAGAGCGCGCGGATCTTCAGAGGCCGGCTGGCGGCGGCGCGCGTCATACGCGCGATGAGCGCCTGGCCGACCTTGCCGGCGGCTCCTGTCACCAGTACGAGCATTGTCTTCTCCCCTGCAAGCGACGCGTGAATTGGCTATGATCCCACGGCCCCGCTTGCAGGTATAGTCCCGGGCAATTTTCGCAAGGAGGCTCTTCTGCCGATCACGCGCGCTGACCTGCCGGCCGACACCGTCGCCCTCGCCCGCTTTCTCATCGGCAAGCTGGTGGTGCGGGCTTTGCCCGATGGCATCGCCAGCGGGCGGATCGTCGAGACCGAGGCCTATATCGTCGGCGACGCCGCCGGGCATTCCTATCGCGGCATGACACGGCGCAACCGGTCGCTGTTTCTCGAACATGGGCATGCTTATGTCTATGTCGCCTATGGCGTCTCGTACATGCTGAATGTCGCGAGCGAGGCGGCCGGGATCGGCGCCGGTGTGCTGATCAGGGCGCTCGAGCCGCTGGCCGGCATCCCCCTCATGCAGCATAATCGCGGTGTCGAGCGCGTGCGCGAGCTGGCGCGCGGACCGGGGAAGCTCACCACCGCGCTCAAGATCGATCTTCGCCTCGATGGGATCGATCTGTGCCGGAAAGGCCCGTTGTGGCTGGAGCACGGTGAGGCCGAAGCCGGCAAGATCGGGAAGAGCACCCGGATCGGCATCTCAAAGGATGCGCACCGGCCTTTACGGTTTTATCTGAAGGGCAGTCCGTTCGTCAGCGGTCCGAAATCCCTCAACGAATAGAGATCAGGCCGGCGCACCCATGATGTAAGGGATACATCCCACGACAGCGACGAATTGCAGCGCGTTGCACAACATGCCGGCCACATGGAGCCGGCGCAGCCCGCGCGCCATGCCGCCGGCGCCGGGCGGCGCTGCACCAAGCTCAGCATCGATCCGGCGCAGGAACCAGCGGCGCGCCAGGACCGCGAAGGCGACGACGCCGATGCCGATGAGAAACGCCGTCCGTCCAGCCATTGCGAGGCCCACCGTGCCGACCACGCCGGCAATGGCCAGAGCGATGAAATAGCCATGGAACATGCCGCGCAACAGCTTGGCGACCGGCGGGATATCGAGCTTCACGAACAGAAAGCTGGGCGACGCCAGCAGGAAATAGGCCATCGGCGCCATCAGGATGACCAAAGCGAATGACGCAGCGACATCCGGCGACATGCGAGCCCCTTTCAACGACGCCCGGCAGTATCCGCCCGGATGCGTCGACGTTGCCATTAGGCTTTAGTTGGACGCGGAGTTCCCGCCAGGCTTGTTACTCCCAGGTCCCGCCCCTTCATGACTAGATTGGTGACGGAAGCGAGATGCAATGCGGGTTTGCCCCGCGAGACATCGAGCCTGGAACCGGAGACCGAGACAGACTGTTCTCATCTCATCAAGCCGGAGGTGACCCTATCATGCCATCGAAATCGGACAGCCATTTCAAGAGCGGCGCGTTGCCCAAGACTCTGCCGCCGATTGTGCCGCAAGCCGAATGGGAGCGCGCCTGGAAGGCGATGCTGGCCAAGGAGAAAGCGCAGATGAAGGCGCGCGACGCGCTGGTCGCCGAGCGCCGGCGCATGCCGTGGATGGAGGTCACGAAGCCCTACAAGTTCGACGGGCCGGAAGGGCGTGTCGGCCTCTACGACCTCTTCGCCGGGCGGCGGCAGCTGATCGTCTATCGCGCCTTCTTCGAGCCTGGCGTGCATGGCTGGCCCGATCATGCCTGCGTCGGCTGCTCCATGGTCGCCGACCAGGTCCCGAACCTCGCCCACATCAATGCCCGCGACACCACCCTCGTCTATGTCTCGCGGGCACCGCAAGCCGACATAGCCCGGATCAAGGCGAAGATGGGGTGGGAGCACATTCCCTGGTACACGCTCACCGACAGCTTCGACGCCGATTTCGAGGTCGGCGAGTGGCATGGCCACAACGCCTTCATCCACGATGGCGAGAAGGTCTACCGCACCTATCTGATCAATGGCCGCGGCGATGAGATGATGGGCACCGTCTGGAGCTATCTCGACATGACACCGCTCGGCCGCCAGGAAGCGTGGGAGGATTCACCCCAAGGCTGGCCGCAGGGCCGTCCCTATACGTGGTGGAACTGGAACGACAGCTACCTGCCGGACGCCGCGCCCGATCCCGAATGGGTCGCGGCGTCGGATGCGGGCGACGCCGCCATGCATGAGCAGCACAAGAGCTACAAGACGTGACCCGCAGCCGCGCTCGCAGCGCGCCGGAGCGAAACCTCCCGTGAGAAAACCGGGAGCTTCCTCCCATCTTGCGGACGCAGGGCTGTCCGGGGAAAGTTGCGGGATGTCTGAGAAATCACACGGAAAACAGGATTGGAGACGCGTCTTCTAAAATGAGACTCAGAATTCACCCTCGATATCCCCCTTCTCCCGCCCGCGGGAGAAGATGCCCGACAGGGCGGATGAGGGTGCTGGTTCAGTTGATGACATCTCTTCAAGATAACAACGAGACGAAGCTTCAACACCGCCCACATTTGCGGTTCTACAGAGGCTGAGAGAACACCCTCATCCGGCCTTCGGCCACCTTCTCCCGCAGGCGGGAGAAGGGGAATGCAGGTGAGGTTTGCGGGGTTCGACGAATTTCCCCGGACAGCCCATCCTGCGGGCGGGAGAGGGAGAAAGACTTGTGAGGTCCCGCCAGCTAGAGCAAGGGACTCATGATCCGGGCGATGTTTTCCAGGAGCTTTTGCCGGCGCGGGCGGGTGCGCCAGGCCGCGAGCTGCAACGGATCGCTGGCCGCAATATAGTCGTCCTGAGTAGCTTGCAGGCGCTTGATCGCGTCGGCATCGTAGAGAAGCAGGCTCGCCTCTTCGTTGAGCTGGAAGGAGCGCAGGTCGACATTGCTGGAGCCGACGACGCCAAGCTCGCCATCGAAGCTGGCGTTCTTGGCATGAAGCAGGAAGCCGCGATAGCGGTGAATGCGAATGCCCGCCGCCAGCAGCTCCTCGAAATAGGAGCATTGCGCGAGATGAACGATCTGCTGGTCGACCACCGCCGATACGACGAGATCGACGGTCACGCCACGGGTGGCGGCGCTGCGCAGGGCGCCGATGACATCCTCATCGGGCACGAAATAAGGCGTCACCAGCACGACCCGTCGGCGCGCTCTGTGGATCTGCCAGACCAGCAGCGTTTCAAAGCCCTCCAGGGGATAATCGGCCCCGCTGGGCAGGAGCTGCAACGGTGCTCCACCCTCAGCGGCGGGAATGACCACCGGTGACGGAAGCGGCGGCCCCTTGTCTTCCATCGACCAGTCGGCGGAAATAACGGCTGCCATGGCGGCCACCACGGGGCCGCCAACCCGCGCCACCAGCTCACGGTTGACGACGCCTGGCCTGAAATCCTTGGCGACGAGGTTTTGCGACCCCGCATAGCCGATCGCGCCGTCGATGACGAACAGCTTGCGGTGATTGCGCATATCGGCGCGGTCGCGGCGCCGGAGCCAGCGGACCGGCAGCGCCTCGCGAACCTCGACGCCGGCACTGCGCAGCAGCCGCAAGGTGCCGCGGCGCCAGCGATGCGACCCTATCGCGTCGAACATCACCCGGCAGCGCACGCCGCGGCGAACCGCTTGCGCCAGCTCGGGGGCGAGACGTTGCCCGACCGCGTCATCGGCAAAGATATAGACCAGGATATCGACCGTCCGCGTCGCCTGGCGGATGTCCGCCGCCAGGCGATCGACGAAACCGTCATAGTCGTCGATCAGCTCGACGCGGTTGCCACCGGTGCACGGCAGGCGGCCCAGGCTTTGCGCGAATCTCGCGACCTCGCCGTCGTCACAGCCGGCCCCGCCCTCTTCCAATCGCTGGGCGACATCGGCAATGAAAGGCCGCACTTCGTGGCTACGGCGTTGCCGCGCGGCGGGAAAGCGAGGCCGCCCAATCAGGAGATAGAGAAGCAGGCCAGGCCCCGGGATGAAGAAGATGAGGAGCAGCCAGCCGGCGGCCGCGGCGGGTGACCGCCTGAGGGGCACGACGGCGAGTGCCGCGAACCTGATCAGCCACTCGGCGACATACCATAGGAAATAGAGGTCGTTGAGCGGCGTCGGCATCACTTGACGGCGGCCGCCTCGGCACGTGGCGGCTTCACCTTGATGGCGGCGAGGCCTAAGCCGGCGACGATGAAGGCGGCGCCGGCGAGGTCGTAGCCATGCAGGCTCTCGCCGAGAAACAGATAAGCGAGGAGTGCCACGAACACGGTCTGCAGATAGAGCATCATGCCGGCGCGGCCGGCGCCCAACGCCGCGACGCTGCGGTTGTAGATGTAATACATGAGCGCGCCGCCGGGTGCCGCCATATAAGCGAGCGCCAGGAGTCCGGTCGCCTCCAGGGCCAGATGATTGCCGGAAGCAAGCTCCCATAGAGCGAGAGGCAGGGCGCCCAGCGCCCCTGCCCCGAGCAGCAGGACGACCGTCGGCAAGAGCTCGAGACCGAATTTGGCCCGGCGCAGCAGCACCGTATAGACGGCCCAGCAGAGTGCGGCGCCGACGATCCACAACTCACCGATATTGAACCGCAAGCCGAGCAGCGCGGCGAGGTCGCCATGCGCCACGATCACCAGCATGCCGACGAGGGCGATGAGGGCGCCCAGGGTCTTCCACAGCCCGAGCGGCTCGCCCAGCACGAAATGGGCCAGCACCACCGTCATGACGGGCGACAGCGCCATGACGATGCCGGCGGTCGTGGCATCGGTGTAGTTGAGGCCGACATAGATCGTGCCCTGGCAGAAGGCGAGGCCGATGGCGCCGATGATGAGCACCTCGACCGCCCGCGCGCGCAGCAAGGCGACCATCCTGCCGTGATGAGGGCGCACGATCGGCAGAAGGATGAGGCAGGCGAGCGCCAGCCGCGCGAAGCAGAGCGTCCAGGGCGGCATTTCAGGGCCAGCCCATTTCGCGGCGATATAGACGCCGGCCGACAGCAGCCAGCCGAACACCGCTATGGCATAAGCGAGCGGTGTCGCCGTTTCCGCCTTGGGCGTAGTGTCGTCCGGATGTGCGATGGGCAGAGATTGAATGGCCGTCCCTCCCTTGTCCCGGCGACATTATCGCGAAGCCTGCGTCTTGGCCAGCCGGCCGCGCCAAGGCGGTGTCGGACGCGGGCGACATAACCCTGCATGAGCAGCACAAGAGTTACAGATCGTGACCCGACCCCGACTAGCCGGCAGCCGGTCTCTTCTTGTCGGCTGCCGCGAAATGCGCAAGCTGGTCGGCGCGGGCCTTCCTGAAGGCGGGCCGGTCCGTCACGCGGGTCACATAGGCCTCGCTCGCGGGCCGGTTGCCGGAAGAGCGCACGCGCGGGATGCGGAGAACATCCGCCATCAGCAGATCGGCGGAGGTGAAACGTTGCGCCGCCAGCCATTCCCGCTCGCTCAAGACCTTCTCGAGCTGGTCGAGACGGCTTGTCATCCAGCCGGCCATGCCGTTCTGCCCGACGCCCGATATGTTCAGGAACCACCAGGGAAGCGTGACGATCTCGATCGAGTTGAGCGCGGCGAACAGCCATTGGACCGTTTCGACTTCTCCAGCCGGATCGCGTGGCATCAGCCTTTCGCTCTTGCGGGCCAGATGCAGCAGCCCGGCCCCGCTCTCGAAGATCTCCAGCTCGCCATCGGTCAGGAAGGGAACCTGGCCGAAGGGCTGTTGCTCCAGATGATTGGTCGCCCGCCCATCGAAGGGAACCGTGCGCACCGAATAGGCGAGCCCGGCTTCCTCGCACGCCCATCTGAGCCGCAGATCGCGCACAAAACCACGCGGGCCTTCGGGCACCCAGTCATAAGTCCAGATGATCAGCTCGCTCATATTGCCGGGCCCCTTCCTGCAAGACTGCGCCGTGGCGACAACTGTACCCTCACCTCTGTTCGATCGTCACCCGTTATGCCCGCCGGTGAGTAAACCGCGCCTGCACCTCCCATGCGGGTGGCGACATGCCAGCGCAACGATGCCAGCATGAACTCTTTCCATTCGCGGCCCGGAGGATCAGCACTGATGAGAATACTGGCATTGGCACTCTTGTTCGTGCTGGCGTCTGCGCCGGCAATGGCGCAATCGCGCTTCGTCGACACGAAGCTCTGGGGGGTGAATGTCCAGCTCGCCTTGGCCGTCATGAAGAACGTCACGGACACGAAAAAATGCACCGAGGCGGATTGGAAGAAGTTCATAGCCAAGGCTCGCGAAATGGCGGTCACGCTGGAGCCGACCGCGGCCGACTGGGAGAAGATGCGCAAGGCGGGGGCCGACCCCTCGAAGCCCGGAGAATTCCTGAGATTTGAATTCGGTGTCGCCTGCTTCAAAGACCGCAAGCTGGGGATAAAGTTCCCGCTCAACGGCAAGGCAAAGCAGATCTATCTCTATAGCGCGGAGCGCGGCTGGTATAGCTGACATCCGTCGGGAACCACTATGCTGGTTCCCGGACCATCCCCTCAGCCACCGCAGCGCCGGATTTCTCCGGCTTCCCGGCATGCCTATGCTGTCCTACAGTGCGGTGAGGAACCCGACAGGCCATCGCAGGACGCCACCGATGAGCGAACCAACGATCCGTTTCGATGACGGCGCCGCTTATGAGCAGATGATGGGAGTCTGGAGCCGGTCCGCCGGCGCGATCTTCCTCGACTGGCTGGCGCCGCCCGAGGCCTTGCGCTGGATCGACGTGGGCTGCGGCAATGGCGCCTTCACCGAGCTCCTGGTCGAGCGCTGCGCGCCGGCGGAGGTTCACGGCATCGATCCCTCCGAAGGGCAGCTCGCTTTCGCCCGCACGCGGCCCGCCGCGCGCCGGGCGGAATTCCGCCTGGGCGATGCGATGGCGCTACCCTTCCCGGCCGACAGATTCGACGCCGCCATCATGGCGCTCGTCCTCGTCTTCGTCCCGGAGCCCGCCAAAGGTGTGGCGGAAATGGTTCGCGTGGTGCGGCCGGGCGGCATCGTCGCTGCCTATATGTGGGATATGCCGGGCGGCGGCTTTCCCCTCGAGCCGCTCCTCATCCAGATGCGCGCCATGGAGTTGAACGCGCCGCGGCCGCCGCAGAGGGAGGCGTCGCGCCGGGACGCCATGCTCGATCTATGGCGAGGTGCCGGATTGGCGGACATCGAGACGCGCGAGATCACCGTGCAGCGGACTTTTGCCGATTTCGGCGACTGGTGGCGGACGAGCATGAAGTCGCCGTCGCTCGGGCCCACGATCTCCGCGCTCTCCTCCGCAGACGCCCTGACACTCAAGCGTGGCGTGCAAGCGCGCCTGCCGACAGACAATGACGGGCGCATCACCTATGAAGCCCGCGCCAATGCCATCAAGGGGCGTCTACCGGCCTGATGCGGCGCAATCCCGCTTGCGGGTTCCTGTCATGCGCGCAACGTCCTCCAGGGCAGATCACTGGCGACATCGACCAGCTCATAGCCGACCGGTCCGACGCATGGCCCCAGGATGGCGACGATCTTCGCATCATTCTGGCCGACATTGAACGAGGCATGCACGACGTCGGCCGGAATGAAAGCGGAGTCGCCGGGGCCGAGGATGCGTTTTTCGCGATCGACCCACTGCTCGACCGTTCCGGCGACGACAAGGATGACCTCCTCCTGGTCAGGGTGCTTGTGGAAATTGTGCCCCTTGCCGGGCGCGAGGCCGACATCGATGACGGTGAGCTGGCGGGCGCCGGTGCCGGGCGGATTGCTGAGCCAGCGGAGCGTGCCCCACTCCTCGACCTGAGCCGCGACCTCCTTGGCGATGACGAATTTTCCAGGCATTGGAGTCTCCCTGATCCCGCGCGCTTATGAATTCTAGTTTTATAGCGCGCGCCCCCTCATCGAGCTAGAGCAGCGGCGGCGCGATTGGATAGCAATGGATTAGCGATGAAGCTATGCGTTCTACTGGCTGGCCGGCCTGTTCTTGCGCCCCGCGACGCCAGTCGCGCAGCCAAAGAAATATTTTGTGAACTCCACCTCCAGGCCCTGGTCACGCAACATCGCCGCAACCTGGGCAGCATCGCCGAAGTTGGTGCTGTACGTGCCGATCATCGAAAAGTCCTGTGCTCCGCGAAGAAAGATGCGTTCTATGAGCGGCAGAACCACCTTGAGATGAAACAGATACAGCGGCCGCAGCCACCACCCTTTCGGATCCGAAGCTTCAATCATGGAGAAGACACCGCCGGGTTTCAGCACGCGCGCAACCACGGCGGCCAGGCGGGCGTGCTGGTCGCGATTGAATGTCTTCAATCCAAATGTCGAGATGACGAAATCGGCGCTCTCCGACGGCAGCTCATTTGCCAGCACGTCGTCTTCAACAAACACGATACGATGGGAACGGTGGGCGTGAAGCCGCTCCATGGCGCGACGATGCATGCCGGAGGAGATGTCGACGGCTGTGATGGACCCAATATCCTCGAAGCGCTTCAACAGATGAGGCCAGGCCTCGCCGGTACCCGCCATCAGATCATAGCCGCGAGCTCCCCTGCTCGGAGGCACCGGCATTGCCGCGACGCACTGCCTCCGCCAGCGTTCGGTGAACCCGAACGAGCAGACCAAGCTGAAGGTGATGTATCGATCCGAGCAGCGATCAAACACCTCCTTCACGAACTTCGGGTCATAGATATCGCTCATGCTCCGTTTATGCCCTCACTCCCACTCAATCATCCCTGGCGGCTTTGAGTTGATGTCATAGAATATAGGACTCTTGTGGCTGCACACATTGTCTACGGTCCTAATTTCGGTGACCGTGCACTCCGCACGAAGACATCAAGATCGACAATCTCAGTGTTAACACATGCCCTTTCACTCCGCGATGGCATCAGCGTAATTCGGTGCTCGATGGCTCCTTCCGAGAACTCTAATCGAGTAGATCATCAAAGTTCAATCGAATCAGCTCGGAGACAAAGCCGCTGTAAAACCCTTCCGGCATCGTACGCCAAATTTCATGCGCAAAGCGGATCCGACTTATGTCACCTCGCACAACTGTCTCACGTAACTCCTCGTATCCTTGGCACGCATGAGAAAATTCTAATATGTGATCCCCAATATAGTAGAATTCGTCCTGTGGCAGATCGCGTCGAATCGCATCATCGACAAGAAGTCCGAAGAGAAAGGCCCACTCATCTTGATCATCCCCCTGCTCCGCGCCTAGAGGCAGTGACAAATCAGGCCGACCATTGAACATAGCGTGCACCCTTCCGTGGCATTCGGAACACAGGGTGATGCCATTGCCGAGGTCGAAAGCGCCTAATGGGTAAAGTGTCTTTCGTATAATATGGTGGGCTTGAATGCGTTCACTCGATTCACAGCACAAACAGCGAAATGCATCTCGTATCCGAATGAATCGACTCCAAAGTCGGAGCAGCCATATTGTTGACCGTTTCCTTTCGATTGCTGATGTGAGCACTTTCCTTCGAGCTCGGATTGCAGTTAATTCCTCCTCAATTTTGTTATTCATGCCAGTAACCTAGTCACCCATCTAGCAATCGGCAGTTATGCCGTCGGTCGGAGGAGACGGCTCCCAGTGCGAAGGTATAATCACAGTCGCGCCTCTCACCAATAACGTGGATGTACCGATAAGAAGATGGCGAATGCCTGCCAGATCGCTTTATAGATGCCGGCTCTGCGGAACGCATCGAAATAGACGACATCGGCTTGGTGTTGAGATTTTCGCGCACGATGGCGCCCGACACGTGAACAGAGAGACCACGTCCCGAGAAAGATGGCGGCCGGTGAATTGTTGAGGTAAGCGCTGTTTGCGGCTGAGTGCCCAGCCTCCGCCTTTTAACAACTCCTGCAGCGGTTCGACCAGCTTCCTGTTCAGGTGCTCGGGACAGAGTGCCCCTGTGCCAGGAAGATGTCGCCCTTCTTCACCCCTCTACCCGCCCGGATGCAGCCCCGGCGCCTCCTGGCCGGTCCTGGCCACATATTCCGTGTACCCCCCGCCATATTGATGGACGCCGTCGGGCGTCAGCTCCAGGACGCGGTTGGAGAGCTTGGCGAGGAAGTGGCGGTCATGCGACACGAACAGCATGGTGCCCTCGAAGTCGGCCAGCGCCCCGACCAGCATCTCCTTGGTCGCCATGTCAAGATGGTTGGTCGGCTCGTCGAGGACCAGGAAGTTGGGCGGGTCGAACAGCATCTTGGCCATCACGAGGCGCGCCTTCTCGCCGCCGGAGAGCACGCGGCAGGGCTTTTCGACATCATCGCCGGAGAAGCCGAAGCAGCCGGCCAGCGTGCGCAGCGCGCCCTGCCCGGCATGCGGGAAGGACTGGTCGAGCGACTCGAAGACCGTGTCGTCGCCGTCGAGCAGGTCCATGGAGTGCTGGGCGAAATAACCCATTCGGACATTGGCGCCGACCGTCACCGCGCCCGTGTCCGGCTCGGTGGCGCCGGCCACCAGCTTCAGCAGCGTTGATTTGCCGGCGCCATTGGCGCCCAGCACGCACCAGCGCTCCTTGCGGCGCACCTGGAAATCGAGACCCTGATAGATGGGCTGGCTGCCATAGCCTTTATGAACATTCTTGAAGCTCGCCACGTCGTCGCCTGAGCGCGGCGGGCTGCGGAATTCGAACTGGACGGCCTGGCGGCGCCGCGGCGGCTCCACGCGCTCGATCTTGTCGAGCTTCTTCACGCGGCTCTGAACTTGCGCGGCGTGCGAGGCGCGCGCCTTGAAACGCTCGATGAACTTGATCTCCTTGGCGAGCATTGCCTGCTGGCGCTCGAACTGCGCCTGGCGCTGCTTTTCGCTGAGCGCGCGCTGCTGGTCGTAGAAATCGAGATCGCCCGAATAGGTGGTGAGCGAACCGCCGTCGATCTCGACGACCTTGCCGATGATGCGGTTCATGAAGGCGCGGTCATGCGACGTCATCAGCAGCGCGCCCTCATAGTTCTTGAGGAAGGCCTCCAGCCAGATCAGGCTTTCGAGATCGAGATGGTTGCTCGGCTCGTCGAGCAGCATGCCGTCGGGCCGCATCAGCAGGATGCGGGCGAGCGCCACACGCATCTTCCAGCCGCCGGACAGAAGTCCGACATCGCCGTCCATGCGCTCCTGGCTGAAGCTCAGGCCCCCCAGCACCTCGCGCGCCCGCGCATCGAGCGCATAACCGTCGAGCTCCTCGAAACGGTGCTGCACCTCGCCATACCGCTCGACGAGGGCTTCTATGTCATCGGCCTGGTCGGGGTCGACCATCGCGGCCTCGAGCTGCGCCATCTCGGCGACGAGCGCGCTCACCGGGCCGATGCCGTCCATCACCGCGGCGACCGCGCTCTGTCCCGACATCTCGCCGACATCCTGGCTGAAATAGCCGATGGTCATGCCGGGATCGATCGTTACCAGCCCGTCATCGGGCTTGTCCTCGCCTTTGATCATGCGGAAAAGCGTCGACTTGCCGGCGCCGTTGGGCCCGACAAGCCCCACCTTCTCGCCCTTCTGGAGGCCCATCGAGGCGTCGATGAACAGGATCTGGTGGCCGTGCTGCTTGCTGATATTGTCGAGACGAATCATGGGTCTTGCCGGCTGGAACAATGAAAAGGCCCGCCGCGATGAGCGGCGAGCCGGGGTTTGTTGTGGCGGGTTCTAGAACAAATCCCGCCAAAGTTGAAGGCTTTTAGCGCTAGAACGCAGTACTCAAGCCAACCGTGCCCTTGATGCCGTAGCTGCCCTCGAAGCTCGAGGTGCCCAGCGCTTCGCCATATAAAGAGTGCCGGCCGCCGCCCCACCGATAGGCGCCGCCGATGCCGAGTTCCGCGCCGAAGGAGTCGGGCTCGAACCCGACTTCAGTACCCGCTACGTCAACCGCGGTTCCATCCAGGAACTCGTAAGTGATATTGGCGATGCCGTAGACATGGCTCGGGCTTTCGCCGGTTCCCCCGTCATAATCGAGCGCCAGGCCGATGCGGCCTTTCAGGCTGTCGCCGCTCTCCAGCGTCACATCGGCGCCGAACCCATCGGTGAAGTCGTCGAAATCGACGGAGGTATAAGCAAGCTGCGCCTGCGGGGTGAGAGACCAGCTGCCGCCGACGGGCAGCTTACGGCCGGCTTCGAGGCTGAAGGCATAACCGAAGCCGTCATTGCCGTCGACGAGATCGCCGACCGCGTCGGCGGACAGATCGCTCGACAGCCAGGCGACCGAGGCCTGTCCGTCGACATAGGTGCCCTCGCCGCCATACCAGGTCAGCGTGGCGCCGAGGCCATAGCTGTCGGTCGAATTGTCGCCGTCGCCGAGGCTCGACTCGATGTCGGCATCGACCTTGCCATATTGCGCGTTGATCCCGCCGACCAGCATGCCCGACGCGTCGCCGACGAGCCGGCCGTCGATGCCGACCTGCACGAGATAACGGTGGCTGTCATAGGACGTGCCGGTGTCCGATTCCCCCTCGACATGGCCATAGGCGCCTTCGATGCGGGTCCAGAAGTTGCGGGGACCGGCATAATTTCCGTCATCGGCCTCGCCGGCGCCCGGGAGATAACGATCACCGACGCGCTGGCGCAAGGTCGGCAGCTCGGTCAACTGGAGCAGCACGACCGGATAGGTTTCGTAAGTGGGCACCGTCGGGGCCAGGATATCGGTCAAACGCAGATACCAGTCGCCGTCAGCCGGACCGGCGATGCCGTTCTGGAAGAGACCGTAGAGATGCGCGCCGCCGATCGCCGGGGCGCCCAGCACGAAGGCTCCGGCAGCGGATGCGCCCGCCACATCGACGATCTTGATGCCGTCGCCGGTCGTTGCGGCGCCGGCGCCGCCGAGATTGGTGACGAAGACCTGCGTCGCGCCGCTGCCGATGATGGAGTCACCGGTGACGACCAGAAGGTCGGCCGGCGAGCTGTCGTTGCCGAGCACGGACTCGATCCTGAGAGCGCCGCCATTGCCGGTGTAATTGCCGTCGATGATAAGCGTGCCGATGCCATTGCTGCCGGGCGCGATGGCGCCGCCGGCATAGTTCGCGGTGTTGCCGACCGACCCGGTGCCGGCGAGCGTGCCTGCGCGCACATCCATGGTGCCGCCGAGCGCGCCGTTGACTTCGAGCATGCCGCCATAGACGCTGGTCAGGCCGGTGAACCCCGTCTGGTCGGCATTGAAGATGGTGCGCCCGGCCAGCTGGTTGATGGCGCCGCTGCCGTTGATCGGAATGTCGAAGACATAACCTGCTTCGGTGTGGTTGAAATTGATCTCGGCGCCGGCGGCGAGCGTGACGGCCGATGCGGCGAGCGTTCCGGCGGCCGCCGCGGCCTGACCCGCAAGCCCGCCGATATTCAGCGCGGCATTGCTGTCGGGATCGACACCGCCGACGGTGAGGGCCGAGTTGCCGCCATTGACCACGACGCGGGCACGATCGGCGATGGTCAGGATGCCGGTCCCGGTGGTTCCGAGATTCATGGTCGTCGCGCTGAGCTCCGACCCCACGCCGGAAACCAGGACGCTGAAATTGGGGACGACGTTGCCCGGAACGGTGGCGATGTTCATCGTCGTTCCGGCCGAAACCACGCCGCCATCCAGGATTGAAAGCGAGCCTCGATACATGGCCATGGTCGTGCTCGAGTCCCATCGCGACCCTTCGCCGGAGACCACGGCTGTGACCTGCGCCGTGGCGTAGGCGGCGTTTCCGACGCCGCCGAACGAGGTGGCGCCGGTGATGTCGACCACGCCGCCATCACGCACGGCGATGTTGGTGGTGCCGTTGGCCGACACAAAGCCGCCGGCCTCCAGCGTGGAGCCCTCGCCCAGGACGTTGATATCGGCGATGCCTTGTGAACCCGGCGTATGAACTCTTATGGCGGTCGATGTCGTGTATACGCCGCCCTTCTCGATGGTGAGCGTCGACTGGCTTCCGCCGCCGGCGCTGAGGTCGGTCGGGTCGGTGCCCGTGGCGACCAGCCTTGTGCCTTGGCCGGATATCGTCAGGCTTGCCTGCGAATTGGCCGCCGTCGCAATGCTCAATTGGGCCAGTGAGCCGCCGGCAGAGGTCCCGAATGTGACTTCGCTGCCGCCGGTGATCAGGGTGTGACCGGCGTTAAGGCCGATTCTGGTGATGCCGGAACCGCTTGCGCCGTCGATGATGAGCTGGCCCGCGCCAGTCTTGCTCAGCTGGCCTGCATTCAGACCGCCGGTCCCCAGGATCTGGCCAGACAGAGTCAGGCTTGCATCGCCGGCGATATCAAAAGGCGCCGCCGCGTTATAAGCCAGCGTGTGGACGCCCGTATCGATCGTAATCGCTTTTCCGGCGATCGGCGGAAGCGAGCTGGTGATTTGAAAGCTGCCGGTCAGCGTGATGGTGGATGCCGCATCCGGGCTCGCCTGGGCATCGGCGATCGCCTGGTAGAGCTCGGTCTGATTGGAGGCTTCGAAATTCGCCGCCAGCGCCGAGGGGATCGTGAAGCCCAGCACCAAAGCGGCGATGCAGACGCCCCCGGCAAGTTCGCTTTTCGTGTTGGATTTTCTGTCAGAAGCGCTCCCGCCCGAGCGTGTACGCATATTCCATGCCCCCGTATGTGCCGCATCAGAAGCGACAAATGATATCGATTTGCGTTTTTTGACAAGCGAGAAACGGTATCGGTTCTCAAACAGACTTAATGGAATCCGATTCGTTCAGAGTACCAGCGCGCTTTCATGCCACCTTTGATCCTGCTTTATCAACCTGCAGATGAGCGCAGACCGGATGCGGGCGAGCGCGACGCGCCTCTTCCAGCCACCGGTGAGCAGGTCGACCTCGCGACCGCTGATTTTGATGCGACCTGAGCGTGTATCGGCGGCGTGGATCGTAGCCGGGATTTGCTGGCTGCTCCTGACTCAACCCTTCGAGTGCGCGGCGGTTTCGTTCAACGTCGTTCTCGCCTCTTGCTCGAGTGTCTTCATCGCGCGGATATACGGGATGGGGCCGTAGCTGATGCGCGCGACGCCGAGTTCGGCGAGCCGGGCGTTCGATGGCACGCCCTCCATGACCATGACGTTCACAGGCAGGGAGACGCCATCGCAGATGCGTCCGATCAGTGCGTCGTCCACGAGGCCGGGAACAAAGTAGCCGGAGGCGCCCGCGAGCGCATAAGCTTTGCCCCTGTCGAGCGCCTCGTCGACAGCCTGCGCCGCGTCATCGCCATGTTCGAAGAAGATGTCGGTCCGCGCGTTGATGAAAAGCTCGACTCCCTTCTGCTCGGCTGCTTTGCGGATAGCGGAGATCCGGCGCGCTTGCCGCTCGATTTCGTAGAGACCCGCGCCCTTGACGACCCGGTCCTCGAAATTGATGCCAATCACCCCCATGTCGAGAAGGTGCCCGATGTTGCCGGCCAATTCGCCGTCGTCCTCACTGTAGCCGCCTTCGAAGTCCACACTGACCGGCACGTCGACCGAAGCCGCGATACGCCCGACGATGTGCTCGGCGAGCTCGATCGGGATGGCCTCGCCATCGTGATAGCCCTGAGCCTCGGCGACAGACCAGCTGCTCGTCGCAACCGCCTCGGCGCCCGCAGCGAGGATCGCTTTCGCGCTGCCGGCATCCCACGCATTGTAGAGCAGCAGCGGCTTGCCTTTGACATGCAGCTCGGCGAAGCGCCTGGCTTTTTCCATCTGGTTCACTGCAATCCTCCTCAGTTGACGAACTCAGGGACGGCGGCTCGCTCGTTTCGCCTCTTGGAAATGCCCGGCGACCTCAACAAAGCCTTCTCCCTCGAGGCGCTGGTGAAGGCCTAATGCGCATTGCGGGCGTCCCTCCGCAGCTGATGACGGCCAGCAATCAGGACTTGCTGCGCGCTGCAGTCGTCGCCTGAATATCCGGATAGTATTGCGGACTTTCGCGTCGATCGAACATGCCGTAATCGCGGACGACGCGCACCACCCGATGGCGGAGGCCGGCAATGGCAGGCGGGATGAATTTCTCCGCTGAAGGCCGGTCACGCCAGGACGCCAGCAGCGCAAGCTTCCCCGCATTGTAGATGCTGACAAAAACGTCGTCGTCGATCAGGTTCACCCGATGACGATCGAGCGCCAACCGGTCCGGCAGCACTGCGGCCGTTACGCCCGATGCGGACGGGACTTCCGTCAGCGTCATGAATTTCGCCTGCCCGATCTCGGTCTCGTCGAGCCGCTGTTCGACGATTGCCGCGCCGGCGGGCGGTGCCGTGTCCGCCACGATCTCCCCCACCCGCAGATGGTAGTCCTCAAATACCTCCTCCCGGCCGCGTTGCTGGGTGTCGTGATGCTTGCCGACCGTGCGCCACCTCACCACGGATTTCTCGTCACGCCAGGTCGAGTGCGAGAGGATCCAGCCCCGCCGGCGTGTGCTCTCGAAGCGTTCATTGTCGATGAAGCCGTCCATCTCTTCAAGAACCGGTCTCAGTCCCTTCGCAAGTTCGAGGTAGAGGTCGAACTTTTCCGGCTTGGGATGGACTTCGAAGATCACTGAGAACATCACCATCACTCCGCCTTGCCATGCGAGCATGTCTCTATCGACTGATAGATAGGTAGCCGTTGTTTTATCCAGGCGCAAGGGCTATCTATCGGCAGGTAGTCAAGGGAGGGACTTCGTGAGCGACGCCAAAACTGCGATCATGGACGCTGCCGAACGGCGCATGCAGCAGGGCGGATTTGGCGGCTTCAGCTTCCGGGAAATCGCCGCGGATGTGGGCATCAAGAGCTCGAGTGTCCACTATCACTTCCCAACGAAGGAGGACTTGGCGGCGGCCGTCATTCGGCGCTGGACGGAATACACTTCCGACCTGATCGACAAGGAGCTGGAGAAGGATCGAGATCCCGTTCGTGTCTGGGCAAAGACCTTCCGGGGGACCGCTTTCTCCGACGCCCACATGTGCCCATGTACCGTGCTGGGCGCCGCAGCGCAGGATCTTCCGGACCCGGTCGCCAAGGAAGTGAAGGGCTTTTTCAGGATGTGCCAGGACAAGCTGGTCGCGCAAGGGCTCTCGCCCGGCAAAGCGGCTGAAGTGCTGTCGACCATCACCGGCGCCCTTGTCCTCGCCAATGCGTTTGGCGACACTGCCGAATATGATCGAGCTACCCGCGATTTGCTGCGTAAGAGCGCGGCCGCTCCTGCCGCTCGCAACGACCCTCGCGGAACAGCAGCGAAGCGTCCTGCGAAGGCGGGCGCGCGAGATTGAACCGGCCGCTGGCCGCGCCGTTCGCGATCATGCGGCGACTTCCCCTCACTCCCACTCGTTTGTTCGGGAACGGGCCAACCAATCGAATTCGTTCATAAAAATATTCTTCCGTTCAAATACTTCCGGCCTGCAACCCGTCAGAAAACTACGCCCCTGACTTCGTTGAAGAATTTCCGACGGACTCCCCAAGCCATCTATCGGATACTATCGGCTCTCAGCACACCATTCTAGGTCGAGCATACGCGTTGCCAACGCAGCCAAAAGTACCGTCAGCGTCGGTCCTGCAACATCGGACATCTACGCGAATAGGCAATATCCCAACTTCATCAGACCTCCTCCACTTACGGAGGATAACCTGAACAAGAAGCCAAGCCGCGTATGCGTCCTGATGATGCCTTACCAACATGACGACGATAGAGACCCAGTGGCATATTCCGGTCCAGCCACCGTGCTGCTCCCGTCTGCCACGAACGATCCGGCGGCATGAACTCCGGCTCATCGTTCCGCCAGGCTGACTGCCATCGAGAATATCACTCAACCAGCCAACTCGCGCGCGAGGCCGATCAATGCCCTAAACGCCGCCGAGGGATTTCGGCGGCTCGGATAATAGAGGCACAGAGGCGTGAGTGGGGGAGTCCAGTCTTCCAGCACCCGAACGAGACGCCCTGCCGCGATGTCTTCGCGAACATCGGACTCCATGAAGTAGCCGATGCCGACATCGTTCAAGACCGCTGTCCGCGAGAGGCTGGCCTCATCGAGCGTGATCGGACCTTGAACGTCAATCTGAATGGGTTGTCCGTCTTTTTCGAATTGCCAGCGATAAAGTGCCCCGTTCGGCAGGCGGATGCGGAGGCACGAATGATCAAGCAGGTCGGGCGGCACAAGCGGCCTGCCGCGCATTTGAAAGTAAGACGGTGAGGCGACGACGGCGTAGCTGCGCGGAGGGCCGACCGGGATTGCAATCATGTCGCTGGGAACGAGGTCTGCATTCCGAACACCCATATCGAAGCCATCGGCAACGATATCGACAAGCCGGCCCTCGGTGACAAGATCGATATGCACTTGGGGGTAGCGTCGAAGGAATTGCAGAAGGAGTGGTGTGATAATCTCCCGCGCGGCCGTCGCAAAGGCGTTGATGCGCAGCGTTCCCGATGGCGTCTCCTGCTGCGATCGCGCGGCGTCCATCGCACCATGAATGTCCTTGAGTGCTGGGCCTACCTGCTCGACGAAATTCCGTCCCGCGTCTGTGAGGGAGACGCTGCGGGTCGTGCGATTGAACAAGCGGACGCCGAGGTGGCGTTCCAGCTTGCCGATGGCATTGCTCAGGGCCGTCGTCGATAGTCCAAGCTCCAGCGCTGCCGCGCGGAATGACCCCCGCCGGGCAATGGCGAGCACCGAATCCAACTCAATCAGGCGGTCCCGGGACATTGTCCTGCTTTTCGTAACACCATATCCCGCTTTATCCCGATTATCAAAGGGAACGTCCATCTTTATCTTGGCGCAATGGAGAACGGAGGCACAAAATGATGCGCCTCCCTCGCGTGAAGGAGATGAACGATGGTTATCGAGCTACCCGGCGTAATCACCAGCTACTTCGCCGCCGACAGAGGGCGAAACGCTGAAACTGTTTCCCAGTGCTTCACAGAGACCGCATTGGTTAAAGATGAGGGAAACATCTACCGCGGACGGGATGCGATCCGGCAATGGAAGGCGGATTCATCCCAGAAATACACCTACACGGTAGAACCCTTTTCGGTATCTGCCGAAGGCGAGCGGACGGTCGTCACAAGCCATCTCGACGGCGATTTCCCCGGAAGTCCGGTAGACCTGCGGTACCTGTTCGTCCTTGCTGACGACAAGATCGCAGAACTGGAGATCACCCTGTGAGCGCGGACACTCAGGGTGCCAGCCATGGCACGGCGTTTGCCCCGTTTCTGGACTTGAGCGGAAAGCGGGCGTTGATCACGTCCGGGACGCGCGGTGCCGGAGCCGCGACCGTCAGCCTTTTTCGAAAACTCGACGCACAGGTTCTGACGACTGCCCGGACCCGGCCCGATGATTTCCCGGAATCGCTGTTCGTCGCCGCGGACCTTACGAGCGCCGGTGGCTGCGCGGCCTTGGCGGGAGCCGTGCGGGAGCGCATGGGTGGCGTGGATATCATCGTCCATATGCTGGGCGGCTCGTCTGCTCCAGCGGGAGGATTTGAGGCCTTGAGCGACGAGATCTGGCGCAAAGAACTCGATCTCAACCTCATGCCGGCCGTCCGCCTCGATCGCGAACTCGTTCCGGATATGGCATCGCGCGGCAGCGGCGTCGTGATCCATGTCACATCCATTCAGAGCCGAATGCCTCTGCCAGAGGCCACGACAGCCTATGCCGCGGCGAAGGCGGCCCTATCGACCTACAGCAAGAGCCTTTCCAAGCAGGTGTCGCCTCAAGGAGTCCGCGTCCTTCGGGTCTCCCCCGGTTGGATCGAAACCGAGGCCTCCATCGATTTGGCCACACGGCTTGCGTCCAAGCACGGGGGTGACATCGAAACAGGCAAGAAAATGATCATGGAATCGCTCGGCGGGATACCGATCGGTCGGCCTGCCAAGTCTGAAGAGGTGGCAAGCCTGATCGCCTTCCTGGCATCCGACCTCGCGAATAGTATCACCGGGACCGAATATGTAATCGATGGCGGCACCGTGCCGACAGTTTGAGGCGCTCGACCGATCGTTAGTGATGGGGGGGACGGATCGATGCCTCCGCCACAACTAATCTGCTTCGGTCGGCGTCTCGGGCGCCGCCCAACCGCCGATATGATTGTATACGGCATTGCGAAGCTGGTTGATTTCCCCGTTGAGTTTGGCGAGCGCAGCTGGCGTCTGCCCGGATGCCTCAAGCAGGGTTTCACCAAGACACCCCGCGCGGGCTCTAAGATCATCACCCTCCTTCGTGAGGGCGATCACCACCTGCCGCTCATTTGCCGGGTTCCGAGTCCGGCGGACCAGTCCGGCGGTTTCAAGTCGCTTGAGCAGCGGCGTAAGCGTGCTCGATTCGAGGGCGAGTTGATTGGCGACGCTTCCAACAGTCTGGGCGTCGTTACGCCACAGCACGTTGAGCACGAGATATTGCGGGTAGGTCAACCCGAGCGCATCGAGCAACGGCTTGTAGGCGCGCTGGATGGCGATCCCCGCGGAGTAGATTGCAAAGCAAAGCTGGTCGTCCAGCGGCACCGGGGGCGTGGCGGCTTTCGGCATTTCGATATCCTTTCGCAGCCCTCACGAGGCGCAATCGCAATAATACATAGTGCGATAAATTTTATAGTGGACAAGCGATATCTGGCGTGCCAAATAGATATCGCAATAACTATTATTGCAATAACATTCAACTCACTTCATGGCGAAAGGCTTTCCGCATGTTCAGAACGATCAGAAATATCATTCTCGCCACCGCTGTCGTAGTTAGCGCCCCTCTTCCCGCCATCGCGCAGACCAGCAAAAGCCCGAACGAAACGGTCGCTGCTGCGACAGTGAAGAATATCGTTCTCGTCCATGGCGCCTTTGCCGATGGATCGGGATGGCGCGCCGTCCATCAGAATCTTACCGCGCGCGGCTACCATGTGACCATCGTTCAAAACCCGCTGACCTCGCTCGAAGACGACGTCGCGGCGACCCGGCGGGTGCTGGATCGGCAGGACGGTCCTGCGATTCTGGTTGGGCACAGTTGGGGTGGCACGGTCATCACCGAGGCGGGGGTGCACCCACAGGTGCGCGGCCTCGTCTATGTGTCCGCCCTGTCGCCGGACGCTGGTGAGACCACAGCCCAGCAATATGAAGGCTATACGACGCCGCCCGAGTTCGTCATCGAGACCGGCGCGGACGGTTACGGAGTCGTGAAATCCGACAAGTTCGCCGCTGGCTTCGCGGCCGACGCGACCGAAGCTGATGCCGCTTTCTTGAATGCGTCGCAGGTCCCGATCAACATGTCGGTGTTTGGCACCAAGCTGCAGCACGCCGCCTGGCGCACCAAACCGAGCTGGGCCGTGATCGCGACGCAGGACCGGGCGTTCGACCAGCGGATGCTGCAAGGCATGGCCAAGCGGATCGGCGCCAAAGTCACCAATGTGACCGCCAGTCACGCACTCTATCTGACCCAGCCCACAGCCGTTGCCGACGTCATCGACGAGGCCGCCAGAAAGTCACTCGCCAACGCGCGATAATCCAACACCCATATCCCGGCCCGCTCCGAGCGGGCCGGCGGAACGCCGATAAGCCGACTAAGGAAGAACTCAGAAAATGACAGACCATTTCCGCTTCGGTGACGCCGGGGACCTGGATCGCCGTGTGCGCGAGAATCAGGCCCAGCGCTCAGCAAACCTCAAGCCAGCCTATGACTTCATCGTCTGCGGCGCCGGTGCGGCCGGCTCGGTGATTGCAAGGCGCCTCGCAGAAAATCCCGCTTGCGATGTGCTCCTGATCGAGGCGGGGGGCAGCGACGAAGCCGAATCCGTGCTCGATCCGGGCCTGTGGCCCACCAATCT
Source organism: Rhizobiales bacterium Y(2018) (assembly GCA_005502925.1). Lineage (GTDB taxonomy): Bacteria > Pseudomonadota > Alphaproteobacteria > Rhizobiales > Aestuariivirgaceae > Taklimakanibacter. The sequence continues at coordinate 1,023,703 of SCPD01000001.1, forward strand.
CGGCAGCAAGCGCGACTGGGGTTTTCAGGCCGAACCCAATCCGCATCTCGGCGGCCGCGCACTTCCCATGTCGATGGGCAAAGGCCTGGGCGGCGGGTCCAGCGTCAACGTCATGGTCTGGGCACGGGGACATCGCAGCGACTGGGACCATTTCGCTGCGCAATCAGGCGACCGCGGTTGGGGTCACGAGGCGGTGCTCGACATCTATCGCCGGATCGAGAACTGGCAGGGCACGCCTGACCCGCAGTATCGAGGCACCGCTGGCCTGGTATGGATCGAGCCGCCTCGCGACCCGAGTCCACTCGCCGGCGCTCTGCTGGATGCTGCCGAAGCACTGGGCATTCCCCGCTTCGACAATCCCAACGGCCAAATGATGGAAGGTACTGGGGGCGCGGCCTTTACCGACATGCTCGTGCGCGATGGTCGACGCCACTCGCTCTACAGGGCGTATGTCCGGCCTTTTGCCGACCGTCCGAACCTGACCATCCTGACCGACACGCTTGTTCGGCGGATAGTGTTCGACGGGCGCCGGGCGACCGGAGTCGAGATCGAACGCGCAAGCTCGATCCTGACGATTGCAGCGAGCACGGAGGTCATTATCTCGATGGGTGCGATCAACACGCCGAAGCTGCTTATGCTCTCTGGTTTGGGTGATCGCGATGAGCTTGCCAGGCACGGCATCCCATTGGTGCGGCATCTGCCCGGTGTCGGCCACAACCTGCAAGATCATGTCTCTTTCGGCTGTACCTGGGAGTATCGCGAGCCGATGGCGCCGCGCAACAGCGGGAGCGAGGCCACGTTGTACTGGAAGAGCAGACCCGATCTGGAAGCGCCGGACCTGTTATTCTGCCAGGTCGAGTTCCCGGTCCCCAGCGAACGCACCGCTATGCGCGGCGTCCCGGCTCATGGCTGGACGATGTTCGCCGGCCTTGCGCATCCGCACAGTCGCGGACAGGTTCGGCTGAGGTCGACGGACCCTTCCGCATCGCCCATTGTCGACGCCAACATGATGTCGGATCCCCGTGACATGGAAGCCGCCCACGCATGCGTGAAGCTCTGTCGCGACCTTGGCAACAGCGATGCGTTCACGCCTTATGTCGGCCGTGAGGCCATTCCCGGCGTCGGAAGCGAGATTGATGACAGCTTCATACGAGACGCTGCGGTCACATATTGGCACCAATGCGGAACAGCGAGGATGGGCCTAGACGATATGTCGGTCGTCGATGCCACGCTTGCCGTCCACGGTGTGGAAGGCTTGCGCGTCGCGGATGGCTCGATCTTGCCGAAGGTGACGACAGGCAACACGCAAGCCCCCTGCGCCATCGTCGGTGAGCGGGCGGCCGAAATGCTACGTAGCCGGTACGGGCTCTAGTGGCACCGGGCTCAAGACCGCTCCTTTTGGTTTATCGAGCGCCGATGCCATCCGACTGACCTTGCGAATGACCGCTCCTGGCAACAGCGGTCATTCACCGCCGCTAGCGGCAATGGCGGAAATGTACCATCTGCGGAGGTTATTCGGGATCTATCGAGACGTCGGAACCGCCGATGCTACGACACAGTATCCGGCAGCCTCCAAAACTACGCTCCCCTCACTCCCACTCTAATATTTTTTCCACCCTAAACAATTGATTTCCCTGAAGAAAAATCTCATTGCGGCGACCAGAGCCGTGACACGGGCCGTCAAAAAGTTATCCTTTTGTTTTTGTTGGTTTTTCGGGGAACTTCGGCACAGAAAAAATTTTGTGAACTATCGGCATCTATCGACGACCTCGCGGCGAGGCGTAGGCCTCAAACCTCGAATCTGTTGCCTCCGATAAAGTACCGTCAAAACCGGCGAAATCCATACACCCACTTCGAGCGTAGGTCGATGGGACTACGGGTTAGTTTTGCCGGTTCAGCCGCATCCGCTTAAAATACCGGACGTTCGATGCCCTGAATTAGGGCATGGGAAGCCACATTCATCCATTCGGCATCAAACTGCGCCGCGCAAAACAACAAACTCATTGCCTGGTCCTTCGGCTCTCACAACCAAGCGTTCGTTGCTCGACACAAGATAGGCTAATGGTCGCGTCAGGTTGAACGGAAAAAGCACGGGCAGCGATTGCAGACTTGGAATCGCCAACGGCCTGCCCGTGTTGCGCACGGCCGCTTCGATCAGCCACACCGTAAGATCGTCGTTCTCGACAACGGCGGGTGCCAGACGGAGGACACGTTTGCCCTTTTCAACCCGCTCCACGACACCCCAACTGGCCTGACTCTGGATGACCATGTTGGTCATTCGGTAGGTGCCTTCACGCTCACCGTAGGTTTCGCTCATGCGCCGATGGATTTCGGCTGACGCGCAATCGCCTTGAAGGCCGGACAAGCGCCCGATCAGTTCGGCAACCTTGCCGAAAAAGGGATAGGTCGCAACTGCCATGCCCCAATGCATTGCTGTCACAGGCACGTCCGGGTGCGCCTTGAAGATCGCCGCACCACGATCCGCGAAGTCCACCAACTCAACACGCGGGTCCAGCCATAGGCGTTTCAACACCGTGCGTGTCTTCGTACGCGCGGCGGCCCCCAAACCGGCAGCATCCAGCAATGACTCCAGATCTTCGAGCTTTGCTGTACCGGCGCGAACTTTCAGCGCGATCGTTGCCCATTCGAGAGCGATGTACCGATCAAAGCCTATTCGTGGAGCCAACGTCATCATTCAACACTCACCCAGCTCCATTCACATCTGAGACCCTCACGAAGGGAACGAGCAGTTCCTCGACCGACACGCCGCCGTGGACGACCACCTGATCACCGTTCGGAACGAAGGCTCTGCGCCCGCCAGCGAAGAGAGGTTTGAAGTTCGCTGGCAACCCGGCGATGTCCAGAGCGGCTGTGCCCGGATAGGCCACCGCGGACTCGGCGCGCAATGGGTCGCTGCGATAAACCCGCACGCGCTCGCCACGTGTTTCCGCGATCACTCCCTGATTGGGCCTGCCTATGCCGACAGCATCGACATTGCCGTGATCCGCTGTGACGTAGATGCTGAAACCCTCACTTAGCAGGAAGGCAAATAGGCGCTCAACAAAGCCGGAGTCGAGCCAGCGCCCGATCCACAAAGCTACATCTTCCTTGGACCGCTCTTTGTGAAGCCGTTCATCCACCTCATCGATCACCAGCCCTAAGACCTTGGGCTTGCGGTCCGCAATGTCGGCTTCCAGGGTATCCAGTTGCTCGACCTGATGCAGCGCGCGCCGATACATCACCTCGCCGGACGCCGTACCACCTTCGTTTTGCCAGAACAGCTTCCACAAGGTTTCTTCCTTGTTAGTGTGGTCTATCGAATCGTCGAACTCACGCGGTCTCAAACCAGAGAACAGCGCCTGGCGCGACACCGATGTCACGGTGGGCAGCCACGCAAAGGCGGTGTTCTCGTCGAACGCGAAAGGCTGCTGGGTGGCGATCAGATGCTCCCTGATCCGCACCCACTGATCGAAGGCCAACCCGTCGAACACCAGCAGTGCCACCTTGGCTTCGCCCGCGCTACGGCGCTGCCGCAGGAAGCGCGGAACGTGATGCACCATCACCGGGCCTTTGATCGCCGGTTGCAGGATCAGGTCGGCGTAGTGGCCGGCGGCAATCCACGCCTGCAGCCGTTCGTCAGTAAGCGCCTGAATCGCCTTGATGCGCTCCCGGATCGCAACCATCCGTTCGCCAGCATCCTTGCTCGGCAATTCATGAATCCGGCTAAGCATCTCGCCATAGCGTTTGGCGAAGTCGCCCCAGAGCTTGTGCGGGGCGTCCGCTTCCGGCACCGCTGCGGCAAGCGCCTCGATGCCCTTTTCCACCAGCGCGAATTGCGACCAAACATCCTCGACGATGCCTGCTTTGATCCAGCCAGGCATGGCGGTGGGAACGTCGGATACCGCCAGCGGATGCAAGCTGCCGTCGAGGAACATCGAGTCGATGATGACGCGCACGTCGGTGTGATCGAAGGGAATCTCGATCACCGTGCCGATCTCGCCTGCGCCAAAGGGCGGTAGATCGGGCTCGGACATACGCCTGCCTTCCAGCTTCAGCTTTTCCAGATAGAGATACCAGGCGTTCTGCACCACGCGCAGCAGAGCGCTCCTGGATGACAGCCACTCCGCAACCGGATGGCCAACGAGCAAGCCTCTGCCGCGCAGGATGGCCGCCACATGCTCGGCGAACGGCTCCGGCAAGGCACGGCCTGCGAAGTGCAGACGCAGAACTTCGCGCCAAAAGTCCACAGGCGCGCGGATGGATCGCGGCGTCAACTGATAGACGTGTTCGAGAATGAAGTCCTTCGACTCGCTTTCACCGCGCGCCGACTGCAATTCGGTCTGATGCGCGTCGAACAGGATTTCCAGCCGTTCCGGCTCCACCTGCCGCACGGCGCCATAGGCCAGTTTGGGGAACAATTCGGCAAGATTCAGCCGCACTGCAGGGCGTGCATTATGCACGATGTCCCAAGGCAGTTCGTTTGCGTTGTCGTGGCGCAGGTGCACGATCAGCGCCGGTGATGGCGCCGGCTCGTCGGTATCCCATGCCGCGCGATACCGCTCCTCATATTCGGCGCGGAACCCGAATGGGTCGTCGTATCCCATCACCTCGAAGCCCCGGGCGCGCAGTTCGGACAGCAGCTTCTCGTCCAGCAGCATACCGTCTGGATCGCAGGCCACCCACAACCGGGAAAGATCAGCCGTGAAAGAGCCAAGAATGCGCTGATGCCATTGGCTCATGACGCACGCTCGCTGGTCTTCCCGGCGTTGCCGTCGATCCGCACCATCGCCACGGCATTCAGCTCCGGCACGCTTGATTTCATGTCGTCCAGCGCGGCCAGGCGTGCCTCGTGCTCGGATTGCAGACGGCGGCGGCGGAACTGGCGCACGGTCGGCAGGCCGATGCGTCCGATGGCCTGATTGCGAGCGTCGAAGGCGTAGGTGGCGCGATCTCGCTCTTCCTTGATACGGGCGTTATGTTCATCCGCCAGCGCCGCGAACAGGGTTTCACCCTGCGCGCCGGCCACCGCGAACGACGCCTCGAACCAGCGCACCGAAGCCTCCGCGTCCGCCACCGACTGCACGGATACGGTTTCGGTCAACAGCAAATCCCAAACCCGCTTGGCGGTGGGCACGAAGGGGCGACCTTCGTCATTGATGAAGACCGGCAAGAAGCGCTTGCGGTTCGCACCCGGCGCCGCCAGCCCGATCTCCCACAGCGACCAGATACCGTTGACCGAGTCCGGCAGGCCCGTCACCCGGATCACCGGCAGAGGCTGGCCCGCAACGAAGCGCGGCACGTCGCTGATGATCGCCCGCGCGCGCGGATCCTCCATCGTCAGCCATTCCGCCGCCGGGTTTTCGCCTGCTGCGCGAGCGTCGAAGCAGGCCTGTGGCGTCTCGGCGCCATCAGCCCAGCGCACGTGCCAGAGGTTGCCATCTTGGGTCGCCGATCCGCCGCGTACTGCAAGCCCGTTGACGACGGCGCGTTCCAGCCAGAATTGAGCCGGGTGGTCACGCCACTTGCGCGCCTGGTCCGCATCGAGATCGTGCGGCACGGCCAGCAGATCGCTGTTCCGGTTCGATTCCGCTAGCGTGGTCCGCAACTGTGAGACCACGCTGGCGCATTCGCGCTCGATGGCTTCGGGATGCTGGAGGCTCTGCACGAACAGTTCGTCGAACACCGGCTCCACTTCCACCGAGTCCATGACGTCCGCGGCCTTGTCCACGCCGAACTCCTCGGCGATGACGGCGAGCTTCTCCTCCAGCACCTGCTGGACACGGTGTTCCACCGTGTCTTCCAGCACGAAATTCAATGCCCGCACGACATGCTTCTGACCGATACGATCCACGCGGCCGATGCGCTGCTCAATGCGCATCGGGTTCCACGGCATGTCGAAATTGACGATGACGTGGCAGAATTGAAGGTTCAAACCTTCGCCGCCCGCGTCGGTGGAAATCAGCACGCGAGCGTCCCCTGCGAAAGTCTGCAAAGTCCGGGTGCGGGCTTCCATGTCCATGCCGCCGTTGAGCGTGGCGACCGTGAAGCCCCGGCTTTCCAGATAATCTGCCAGCATCGCCTGCGTGGGCACAAACTCGGTGAACACCAGCACCTTCAGCGCCGGGTCGCCTTCTTCCTGTTGCAGCTTGTAGATCAGCTCCAGCAGGCTTTCGGCCTTGGCGTCCGTGCCGGCGGCTTCGGTGGAGCGCGCCAGCGCCAGTAGCGTCTCGACCTCCAACTTCTCCAGCTCCAGACCATTGGCTTGCAGCGCCAGGTCTACCTGCGCCTCACCGTCGAGATCGGCCCATTCGTCCGGGCTGAGCGTGTCGAGCAGGCGCGCTTGGGTCGGCGGCGTGTCCAGCACCGCCTGGCGCTTTTCCAGCGTGGCGCGGATCGCGGCGGTGCTGGATGTCACCAGTCGCTGCATCAAGATCATCAGAAAGCCGACATGGCGCTGCTTGGCCGCCAGAGCCTGGTTGTAGCCATGGCGCACATAGTCGGTGACGGCTTCGTACAACTGCTGCTGCGCCGCGTGCCGAGCCTGCCAGGCGACAGCGTGCAAGCGCGTGAGCCTGGGCCGGAACAGCGGCTGGCCTTCTGCATTGATCGCAGCGCGCTTCTCGGTGCGGATTACGAAGGGCTGTACTCGCTCGCGGCGGACGCTGCTTTCGTCGGGGAAGGCGTCCCGGTCCAGCAACTGCATCAGGCGCATGAACTGGTCGGTCTTGCCCTGGTGCGGCGTGGCCGACAGCAGCAGCAGATAAGGTGTGGCTTCCGCCAGCGCTGCGCCGAGCTTGTAGCGCGCCACCTGTTCGGTGCTTCCGCCCATGCGGTGTGCTTCGTCGATGATGACCAGATCCCAGGCCGCTGACACCAGATCCTCGAAGCGTTCGCGGTTGTAGGTCTGGATCTGATCCAGGCTCCAGCCGCGCCGCGATTCCAGCGGCTTCACCGAATCCAGCGCGCAGATCACCTGGTCGTGCATCCGCCACGCATTTTCTTCGACGCTGTCCCCGCGCCATTGCCGCAGGGCCGCCAGCGATGAGGGATCTACGAAGTGGAGCGGCTCGCCGAAATGCTGGCGCATCTCCGCCTGCCATTGCCGTACCAGCCCTTTGGGCGCGACCACCAATATGCGCTTGGCGCGGCCGCGCAGTTTCAGCTCGCGCAGGACCAAGCCCGCCTCGATTGTCTTGCCCAGCCCCACCTCGTCGGCGAGCAGATAACGGATACGGTCCTGCCCGACGGCGCGGTTCAGAGCGTAGAGCTGGTGCGGCAGCGGGATGACGCTCGACTGGATCGGCGCGAGCAGCAGATTGTCTTCGAGCGCGTCCTGCAATTTGGCGGCCGCCGTGGCGTGGAGAATCTGCTCCACCGTGGGCCGCACGCTGGAAAGGACCGTCAAGTCTGCCGTTCGTGCGCGCAGCACCGCGTCCTTCGCCGGCAACCACACGCGGTAAGCCGCTTCACCCCACAGCGCCAGCCGCTCGATAACGCGGCAGGGCGTAGCCTGCCGCGTGTGCCAGCACCAATCGCCGATGTCGAAGCCGCCCCCCGTCACGGATTACGCCCCGTCTTCAGTGCGCGTCAGCGCCATGTCGTAGAGGGTGAGCAGCCGCTCATCCTCTTGCAGGGTTTCTTCCGGCAGCTTGTGTGCAATGCCGAGGATGGTGGCGTAATCCTTGGCGGCCCACGCCGCGCTGAAGCCGGCGCGGAGGACCTCCAGCCGCGATTCCTTGATCTTGCGGCCGGCGAACGCTTTGTAAGTCTCGAACTCCTTGAGCAGCGCCCTTTCGCGTTTCTTCTCCAAGTCCTGTGCCTTGTTCGGATCGGGCACATACCAGCGATCCTGCGCACGGGCATTGAGGCGCGGATCGGTTTTTTCCAGGCTGCGCAAGTCGTGATAGTTGGTCGAGAGATAGCGGTGAATTTGGCTGGGCACTTCACCCGCGCCGTCGAAGCGTAGGAAGTTGGCTTCCAGAAGTGCCGCGAGTTCCGGTCGCGTCTCGTGCTTCTTCCAGCCCGCGCCCAATTGCCTAATGAACTCCGGGTGGATGTCCTGATAGGTAGACGGCCGCGCCCGCAGGAAGTCCGCCACCCAATCGATGGCGCTGCGCTCGTCGGAGACGAACAGTTCCATCTGCGGCGCCTGTGCAGTCTGCGCGCGCTTCTTGTCATATTCCGTGACTTGGTCGGGCAAGAAGACCATGCCGTCGCGTTCGGGGAAACGGCTGCGTAAGCCGGAAAGAAACTCGTCGCTGGACAGCGGCACGGGCGCATCATGGCGCACGAACCATGCGACCAGCCGGTCGTAGATGCGGCGCGGGTCACGCTCGACGATGAACTCCAGCTCAGCGTCCTTCACCTTAGTAACAGAGAGATTGCGCAAGTGGGTTTGTACGAAGTCCCACGCAGACTCGACGGTCGCACCGCTCTTCTCGAAACGGTCTTCTAATCCGCCGTTGGGCTTGTATGCAGAGATAACCAGATCCTGCTTCACGGCGGTGGTGGATGTCACCTGCCGGTAGCTCCCCTGTACCTTGTCCAGTGCCGTGACCTCGGCCACCACAAAGCCCGCCTGTTGCAACGCAACTTGGATGGCGTTCCACACCGCCGCCTTGCTGTTGGAGAATACCACCGTCATCCACCGTCCGGGCTTCAACACGCGGTGGTATTCGGCAAAGCAACGCTGCATCAGATGCTGGTAGTCAGGCAACGCCTTGTTTTTGAACTTGTCGATGATGGCTTCCGGCTTGGCGTCAGTGGTGACGCCGTGCCACGCCTCCACCAGGAAATTCAGGTCGGCATAATAGATATTCTCGCCAAAAGGCGGATCGGTGAAGATGTAATCGATGGAGCCGTTTGGAAGGGGCAATCTCGCAGCAGTGCCGGTCGTAACAGCCACGTTTGCGGCCGAATTGAACGTGCCGAAAGTCTTCACCAAACGATTCAGCTTACCGTCGAGTATATACCAAGGGCTGCATTCGGCGTGCTGAGAGCCGACGTAATAAACGCCATTGAGGTACTGGTTCACCTGAGAAAAATGCGTTGGGGCATACCGGGCAAGAACGGACATCCCCCAGATCGCTTGCTCTACAAAATACACCAGAAATGAGCGAATGCGCGGGTCAGGATGCATTTGCGCCTTCGCCCACAACGAGCCCATTCCCTGTGCAGCGCGCGACATGAAAAAGTGGTGGACGTGGGTGAAGCCCTTCGGTGCAATTCGCGAGCCGTGATACATATCCTCGATCGGAAAGCGGCTCGTCGGAACGGACGCGGGGAGCGGTAAGGCTTCGATTTTCGCCAGTGTGGCTAGGTCCGCCGCGTCAGGTTCCTTTTCGTAGCGCGTCTTGCCTATCGAATAGGCGATGATTGACGGCTGGAATTTCACCCGCTGCCAGGGCTGGCCGGTCGCCGGATCGACACGCACCTCCAGCACACGCTCCAGCCTGTCCTTATTCAGTTCCGCGCCGCAGTGCGGGCACGGGAACACGTCGCGCACCCGCTTGCTTTCGACTTCCAATGCCTCGGCGATAAAGTTCACGGTGCCTGCACATTCCGGGCAACTGAATACCTCGCTCCAAACCGTGTATTCGATGCGGCCCTTGGTCTTGCCGTCGCTGTGCAGCGTTTCGTACATCCAGCCGATGTCCTGCTCCATCGCCTTGAGCAATTGCTTGCCCGCCTTGGAGAAGGCATCGACATCGAAAGGGATATTGTAGTTCGCACCGATGAAAGTCGCGGCCGGCGATAGGTCATTGAGCACCGCGCGGCGGGCGCCCCATTTGGGCGCCGCGCGACCTTCCTTCTTCCACGCCAGCTCCAGTTCGTGCCGGTAGCTGGACGGTGCCGTGCCGCACCACTGCGCGGCCACGCCAGTCATGCCTGAGCCTGAAAAGCCGTCCAGAACCACTTCGCCCGGCTGGGTGTAATGCAGGATCGATGGCACGATGGCCAAGTGCGGTACCTTGGTGTGGTAGCCATGCGCCTTGTAGATGGCGTCGGTCTTGCCCACGCTCACGTCAATCGCCAGCGGCTCACGGCTGTATTTCACCGCGGGGTCGTAGGGTTTGCCGTAATGAGCCACGAACTCCGCCAGCCACGGGTTCGGGCAGGCGGTGTAATAGGGCGGATCGGACATGGCGAGAATCGCGGCGTCCGACCCTTTCGGAAAGCCATCCTGCTTGCGGAACCCGGGATCTTCCAGCTTCTCTGCCAGCAGCTTTAGGAAATGCTCCCGCCGCGCGTCATCACTAGCAAAAGTTTGGCCGAGGCATTCGACGGGACCGCTCTTCCCACTGCGATGGTTGTCCAATAGATCGTTCATATCAGTCTATCTTTTCTTTATTCAGCGCCAGACGATTTGTTGCCGTCGTGTTCATCCGCATATTTTTTCATGCCTTCCCGCAGGATTTCCAGGAAGGTATGATTCCTGCCTTCGGCATCGGCTACGACTGCATCAAACGAGACCACGAAGGTCGGCGTTGGGACAACGCGCCCGTCAGGATGCGGCGTCTCAAATTCTTGATAATAGACCCTTCCCTTTGAGAAAAAGGGTGTCCACTTAAGTTGCCTCAATCGAAATGCCATTGTGTCGTTGACGTTCATAATCGCATAATACCAGACACGCTGGATATTTGGACAATGCGCAACGAGCTTTCCCGCTCGATCGAGAAGTTGATTTACTGCGTAAGAGTTGTCTTTTTCGTCATCCGACTTCTTTTTGATCTCAACCACGACGACATCGACTGGGGTCGTATCGTTTGGATCTGCGGAAAAGATCATCGCAATATCAGGCCTGCCGGTATCGCCCACGCTTTCATCGTCCAGGCGAATGGCATTGATGACGGCATCCATGCTCTTTTCGCTTAGGATGGTCCTGAAAACCATGAACTTGTCATCGAGCAACCACGCATTGTTCTGATAAATCTCGGATGGCATGGAGCTTTGCGAATACTCCTTGAATCGCGGAACGATCAGATTGTGTATTTCGGATTCCGCATTGCCGCCCGTCATCTCCTTCATTCGCCTAATTATTTTATCCCTATACAGGATATATTCTGTCAGCGTTCGGGACGACATCTCCAAGGATTTTTCATATGACGCGTCGGTCAGTTTTTCGGACTGAAGTATTGCCTTCTGCTCTTTGAAAAATCGCTGTTGCGCTATCGACAGCGCATCGTCCCGGTCGATCAGGCCAACGGTGTCGCTCTCAAAAAATCCGAGCAAATGAGGGAATTGCTCTTCAAATTTTTCTTTGGTTTTTTCATTCCGCTCGGTGATCTGCGGGATCTTTTCCGCCAAAACCCTGCCCAGTTCACGACGTAGAACGCGAAAGAGATGAGCCTCGGGCGTTCCTTCGGGCAGAACAAGCCTTTGCCGGGAACTGTCCGCATTCGAGTGAAAGAGTTCGGACTCGAAGAGAAAGACGCAGAGATAGCCCGGCGGAAACGACGAAGGAGGGATCAGGTTTGCCGGTATCGTTCGGCCGTCGATGCTGAATGCGACGAGTGAACTGCCTTTCCCCGATACGGGTGCAATGTGATAGTGCATATCAACGGTCGAGATGGCATCCAGTGTATCGTCCCGGATGGTGATCTTGGTCATTGCCGGCAAATCATCGGCCGTTATCGTTACTTCGTTCGGAAAGAACTCTTTCTGCGCGTTGCTCTCATTGGTTTTCAAGACAACCGAAATCTTGAACGCTTTGCCATCGCGTTTGCGCGCATCCAGAGTCGGTAGGAACTGTTCGATCAAGAGCGGCTTGATGGCATCCGGTTTCAGATCGTCATAGGACTTGACGCGCGCTCCGGTAAAACCAGTAAAGGTGAGCGCTGTTTTGGCGGCTTGGGCTTGTTCAATATTTTGGAGCGGTGCGTTACCATCAAAGCCTTCTTTGAAGGTAAACGTCCTCTGCCATCTATCCCATGTGCTGACAACTTCAACGAGATTAAAATAATTGAGAAACACCAAGCGACCAATTCCCTTGTGGAATTTGTCCCTGGGCTTCAACAGGGTTTTGAAGCGATCAAAATTTTCGTCTGTGAAGCCATCGCCGTTGTCCGAAACAGTAATAGTCAACGTGTCTGGCTTGTCGAAAGCTTGGACGTCGATAACGATCGACATGTCGGTCGCGCCCGCGTCCAGCGCATTGGCCAGCGCTTCGAAATAGACGAGGGTCAACGACGGGTTAGGGAAAAACAGCCTGATCGCCCCGGAGGTTTCAATATCCATTTTCTTCGTCCGGCTTGACCACGGCCTTTTCGTGCAGCAGCTTGAGTTGGATGCCTGTTTCGGTGAGGACATAGCGTTGCTGCGACGAGCGCGGCTTGTCGGGGATGGTCGGGCGCAGTACGCCGCCGGTCAGTAGTGGCTCCAGATGCGCGGCCACGAAGTGCGGACGCTGGCGGTAGCCGGCATGGGTCATCAGCTCGGCCAGCGAGCGCGGGACATCGGCGTAGCCGACGATACGCCACTGCACCTCCGTCAAACGATCAAGTGACCGATCAAGTCCGTCCTGATCTGGTGCGACTTGTTCGGTGACTTGATCGGTGCCGCCGCTCCCCGCCGCTCCTGCCCCAACTGATTGACTCTCAGCGGTTTTCTTGGTCGCCTCGGCAGCAAAGCGGGCTCGCAAATGGGGCACCAACCGCCATGTAGGGGTCGCATCGCCGAACGGTTCCGTCAGCACTTGCACGGTCAGGCGTTGCGCCAGATCGATTGCCTGCGCACCGGTGAGCCCAGTCAGCGCCTTGATGTCAGCAAGATCGACTTGACCGTCACGCAACAGGAACGCAAAAACCGCCGCCTCGTGCTCGGACAAATGTGCGCCTAGGCTGGCCTGCGCCAGAATCTGCGCCTCGGTGATGAGCTTTTCCTTGCGTAGCCGCAAGCGGAAACTCTTCTCGGCCCTGTGGTTCTCGATTTCCGGCGGCAAGTACCCCAGCTTGCGCCAGCTATCGAAAATGGCACGCACACCGGTGCCGCCCTGATCGGACAGACCGATGCGGCGGAAGGCGTTGACGATGCTAGGATTGCGAACCTCCTTGTCGCCCGGATCGAGAAGCTGCTCACGCGAGGCAAAGGCATCTCCAGGATTGAAGAACTCTGTCTGGTCACGGAAAAAGCGGATCACCGGAACGCGAGTGGTGTCGCCGAAGTCCTGATGGATCAGCAGATTGATGGCAGCTTCGCGGAAAGAGATATAGTCCGGCGGATCGTCGTCACGCCGCAGGGTGGTCGCGTCCACCGCGAAGGGACGCTCGCTGTGACGGTAGTAGAACTCGACGATGGCCTGCCAGGCCTTGATGAGATTGTCTTCGACGGAGAGGCGGTCGGCCCAGCGTACGGTGGAGTCATAGTCGGTGCTGGTATTGCGATAGAGCTGTACGTCCGAGACCATGCGTGGCAGCACCTGACGAACGTACTCACCGCTGCCCAGCACGAGAATGGCGGCGCGGGTGGGACGTAGCACACCGCCTTGCTCGACCAGAAAGCCCCAGTTCCGCAGGAATGTCGTGTCATCAGCAGCGGTGTCTTTGCCGGGGTTGCTGGCGGCAAAACGCGCTCGATACCAACGCACAGAGGCTTCATCGAAACAACGGCTAATATCCACATCCAGCGTCTCGGCATCGTAACGTACGTTCGATGCGTCCCGGATGTAGCGCAGCAGCTCGTCGCCCGTGCAGGTATCATCACGACCGCCGCGTCGGATGTAGGCTTTTTTGGGATTCCCGTCGATATAGAGAGGCTTGTGCTGCCGTGAGGCTTCGGGGATGTAAAACGCCAGCACAATGCCCTCCGGCAGGTCGTGCTTTTTCGGCTCAACAGGCAGAAGAACGCTGACCTTGTTGGTATCGCGCACCTGGCCGAGGAAAGTGTTCTGCACCTGATCGGCGTCGGTCACGCCGGTGACGGTAAATGTGCCGTTGGTCTGCTTGACGCCGAACACAAGATGCCCACCATTCGTGTTGGCGAAGGCGCTAACAGTCGAAAGCGCGTCCTTGGGCACAGCCCAAGTCGCTTCTTTAAATTCGATGTCGTTCCATTCGATAGACTGGAGCGCTGCGAGCAGGTCGTCTCTGGTCATGGCTTCAGGCATCCATCGCTTTGCGCAACTCATCCACGAACCGCTTGGCCCACGGCGATGCCTGGGTGATTTTCGCTGGATCGATCTTCGCTAGCAGCTTGAAGGAGTGCTCACCCTTGCCATAGGCGGTTTTGGTCTTGCAGGTATTGGTCGCCTGCGCCAAGGTGACATAGACCTGCTGCTTTGTGATGCCCTCGATGGCATTGTTCGTTGCAGGTAGGGCGTTCTCCTTGAAGCCTTGGCCAAAAAATGCCTTGAGCGCATCTCGGTCGGCGAGGAACCAGCTTTCCATAATTTGCGTCATCAGGTGGCAGTCGGTTTCGGCAGCATTGTTCGGCTTGTCCCAGCCATCACCCGTTCTGGTTTTAAGGTGCGCCCAGGGTTGCCAAGTATCCGGTTGTCCTTGTTGGTGCTGAGCGTTGACGTCATCTTCGCTATCCACGAGAAGGATGGCATCTTCGCCGTTGGTAATCGCAGTGCAGAAGGATTCAAACGCATCGCGCCTACTGCCGCAGGCCACGATTCGTGGTCGGTTCTTCAAGCCGGCCTTGGTAATAAAGGTCGTGAATCCTTCACGGCAGGTTGATTTCAATGCTGCCGTGTCACCACCACCCTCCACGTACAGCTTCACCATCTCGTCCCCCCGATTTCGCCGCGCGTCCAGAGCTGGCCGAGCCGGTATTTCTCAAGCCACGGCTTGAGCTTCACGGCATTGAGACGGGTGAGCACAGTTCCCTCCGGGCCACGTTCAGCGACTACGACAGCCTCCGGTTGATCCGTTAGGGAATCGACCAGAACATCGGAGTGTGTCGTGACAATCAATTGAGTTCGTTCCGCCGCATCCTTGAGCAGGCTGGCTAACGTTGGAAGGACATCAGGATGGAGACCAAGCTCAGGTTCTTCGATGCACACCAATGGCGGCGGATTAGGATGACACAGGATGGCCAACAAGGAGAGGTAACGCAACGTTCCATCCGACAGCCTCGTGGCGGGAACGGTGTATCGGCCTTCGTGAAAGAACACCTGCACGGTGCCGCCTTCGATTTGAACGTCAAAGTCGTCAATGCCACTGTACAGCGCACGAAGCGAATCGAGCAGTTTCTGCTTAACGACAGACTCACGACGTAGGCGGTTGAGAACCAACCCAAGATTCCTGGCGTCTGGTTCCAGAAAGTCATTCGGCAAGTCTGCTTTCTGCGGCAACCTCGGAGCGGTGTAGCGACCGAAACTCCACTCGCGGTACAAGCGAATCTTGTCGAAGGCGTCCCCGAGATAGGTCAGTTCAGGGTACTGATCTGGATCTTTACGTTGGGAGAGGATGGATGCAGTCGGGTTGACATCCTCGCGCTGCAAACGGCGCTTTTTTCCCTTTATGTTTAAGACGCCATGACCATTCTCAAAACGATAGTAGAAGTAGGGCTGCGGGTGATTTTTGTCTGGTTCCGAATTTTCGATCCGCTCATCCAATATCTCAAACCGCTGTCCCACTTCGGAGAAGCTCAAAACATAGCGAAGGTCGACCGGCCCCTTGGGGTTGTCTAGCACTGCATTGATTTCTGCATGGGCCGTCTTGGGGGCTCCTTTCCACAACCAATCACGTACACCACCGCCGTCGCGAATGGTTGCAAGCAAGTTAGTTTCCTTTGCCGTGCTTGGCGTAGAACGGAGAAGGTCAATTGCTTCGATTAGGTTGGATTTCCCCGACCCATTTGGGCCGATCACGACATTGAGCGGGCGCAGCTCCAACGCTGGCGCGGACTCGCCGAAGCTCAGGAAATTATTCAGTTTCAGAGACTTGAGCAGCACGTCGTTTTCCTTCATTCGATCACGAACCGCAGCTTGGTGGCATCCTTTCCCTTGCCACGCTCGCTGATGAGCGCGTCGAACCGCTTGCGCAGTTCATCCGGCTTGGCGGGCGAGCCTCCTTGCAGCAGGGCCTGACGTAGTTCGTCGGCTTTGATCGTGATCTTCTCCAGCCCGGACAGCGCTTCCTGCACGGCGTTGGCGAAATCGGTGGTGACAGGCTCCGGCAGCTCGCGCGCGGCGAGGAAGGCATCGATCAGTGCCTTCGATGCTGGCGGCAGCAGGCCCAAGCTGTCTTGCGTGAACGGGTCTTCCAGATTTCCCAGCAATGCTTGTTGCCAGTTGGCCTGCAACTGATCCAGATCGTCATCCAGCTTGTTCAGGCGGCTGGCGGCAGGCAGCAGTTCCAGTTGCTCGGCGGACGGCCGGAACTGGCAGTGGGGGCACACCGGCGTTCTGAGCAGAGTCGGCTCGTCCAGCGCGGAGCAGCTTTTCAGGCCGCTGAGCGCGTCCTCGAAGCCGGTGAGCTGACTGGTGGGCATCAGCGAGACGCCTGCCAGCACACGCAACGACAACAAGCGGTCGTCGCGGCGCAGCGCATTGCGTGTCTTCTCTTCGGCGACGCCGAGCCGCGCTTTGCTGTGGCTGGCGATATAGGCGGTGACGTAATCCTTCTTGAGCGTGGCGAGAGTCTGACGGCCTTCGCCAAGGACGGCGGCGGCGCGTTCCGCTGTGCGGTCCTCGGCCAGCTTATCGAACAGGGTTTTGCGCGCGGCTTGGGCCTGCTTCACCCAGTCGTGGCCGGGCTGCAAGATCATCTCCGCCTGCGACAGATAGGATGCGGCGCCTCCCAATTCTAAGATCAGTTCCAACAAGCGCTCGACGCCGGCGAGCGCGTCCAGGTTTTTCTTCTGGATGTCGATTTCTTCCTGGGTGGTGCGCAGGTTTTTGAGCTTGCCGACGGTGTTGTAGGGCGACAGGGATTCCGTGAATTTCTTGAGCGCATCCAGCCGCGCATACCAATCCTTGGCTTCTTCCTCGCGCAGCAGGTTCTGGCTCCAGAAGGCGAGCTTGCCCTGCTGGAGGTCGGAGCCCGCCCTCAGCACACGCGGCACTAGGGCGCTGATCTTTTCTTGCAATGCGATGACCGGTTCGACGTCACCTTGGCTGGCCTTCTGCGCCAGGCCGGATGGCAGGTCGAGTAACTCGAACAGCGCACGCAGCACCGCGAGGTTGATTTCCTTGGGCGCCTCGATGTGCTTGAACTGCTTGAGGTCATCGAGCGAGCGTTCGACCAGCAAAGAGAGCTTGCCGGAGTCGATCTTGTCGCCAGTGATCGCGAGCACGATGTCGCCAGAATAGGCCAGTACGCCCAACACAACGACCAGCAGATCGGGCTCAAGCCGGTGTTTGGCCGGAGAGAAATACTCCACGTCGGTTGCGCCGCTGATAAGTTCGTTGCGGTTGAGCACCTGCCCATGGCCCTTGGCCTTGAGGCGATTCAAAACCTCTTGGGCGTAGCGAGAACCGGCGGGGTCGATGCGTTCGCCATCGAGCACTTCCAGCGCATCGAGCACGGCGGTGGCATCCTTCGTGCGGGTCCCGCCCGCCAGTGCGCGCAGCGTGGCGCCGATGAGGGACTTGCGGTTAGCCTCGGTGACGAGCACCGGAAACTTGGGATATTCGGGCGCGATATCGGCAAAATGCTGGGACAAAATCAGGCCCGAGACGATGTTCACAATGTCGCGGAAGTTGATCCTTTCCTCCGGCCCCAAGCGTGCGCGGTCGCGCAGCGACACGCCTTTGGCCCAGTCTTGCAGCGTCTTGGCCTTGCCCTGATAGGTGACTTCAAATGCGGTCAGCTGTTTTTCTTGCAGCCACTTGCTCATGGCGCGCAGGGCATCCTGCGCCTTGGACTGATAGACGGCCTTCGCGCCGCCACTGGCGGTTGATCCCAGGTCGAGCGAAGCAGCGTATTGCGACAGATAGCGCCTGTAGTCCTCGTCCAGCGCTTTCAAGCGGAAGAACACTTCATCGGGCTGTTGCGAGTAGGTGCGCTGCCCCTTGTCGAAGGGCTGAATGAAGTAGATGTAGAAATCACGCTCGGGCTGCGCGGTGGGACGGTCGTTTGGTCCTCCGAAAAACAGATAACCGAGGCGTTCGACGCGGCGTTCCTGCCATTCGATCTGGTATTGCCATATCTGGAAGCCAGGGTAGCGAAGATCGTCGCTGCACTCCATCAGCGCCTTGACGGCGCTATAATAGGCGCGGTCTAGAGCATCATCTGACAATGCTTCGGCGCGCTTATCGATCTGGGCGTCGTAGTCGACGTCCTTTTTGAGATCGAGGTAATACTGCTCCGTGTCGACAGCCTTGGAGATGAACTGGCCGTTGACGGTCTTCAGCACCTCGCGCATCACGGTTTGAACCATCGACAGCAGGTTCTCGGCCGGTTCGCCGGGCATATCCCCGACGCCAGGCTGGAACAGGCACAAAGAATCGCGAAGCTCTGCGGCCGTAGGACCAATCGGGACGTAAATGTCGCTGCCGGTGGTCAGTCGATGCACAGCCAGGCCGTTGATGACGCGCAGCGCCATCGGCTTGTAGGCCGGCCGCGTGAATGCCTGCTGAATCCGGGATTCCAGTACTTCAGTAACGCGCAAGACCTCCCTGATGTTGGGATCGGCGCGCAGCACCTGGTTGCTCTTGACCGTATTCCAGAAGTTTTCATAGGCGATCAGTTGCGGCCGATCAGTTGGCACGTCCTGATCGAGAATGGCCTGCATTGCGGCTTCGATGGTCTTAAGCGCGCCACGCTTCTCGGTGAAGTTAATCTGCTCAAATGTCTTAAGATAGTCAGGGTGAACCGGGAATAGCCGGACATACTCGTCCATCCGCTCGTTCATCGATCCGTAGAACTTGGCGAAGGGCTTCAGGTATTCGCGAATTTTATTCTGCTGGTCGGCGGACTTCTTGAGCAGACGCGCGGAAACGACGAAGCTCACGTCCTGGCGGTCGATCAGGATTTGCGTGAAGCGTTCATTGACGCGGCGGATGCTGTCGGCCACGTGCTGGAACCGTCCGCTATCGAAGATGGCTTCCTGCACACCCGCAACGAAGCGGAATTTCAAATGTTTGGCGACTTCGCCGATCTGACGCAGAATGGCCAGGTCGAGTACCAGTTCGTGATCGCGACGCGATTGCAGGTATTCGAGGAACTCGTCCACCACGAGCAAAAGCCCCTGCTCCGGGAACTTCTCGCCGAACGCAGCCATCATCTCCTCGAAGGAGTCCTTGTTGTTCAGCTCCTGATCGGCGCTCGGGAAGGTGAAATCGACGCCGAGCTTCTTGAGGAAGCGTTCGATCTGCTGGGTGATAATCTGGCGCAACGGCATTTCAAGGCCACCGACTTCGATGCGCAGCACCTTAAAGCGCCCCGCGATGGGCGCGACCGCATCCATCACTTTGGGGTGTCGGATCATCGACGCGTAGGCTGCGTCTTCGGCCACCAGTGATAGCACCGACATCAGGTGCGATTTACCGGTGCCGTAGTTGCCGACGATGAGCACGCCCTTATGATCGACAGATTCGTCGAAGCCGAGCTGCGGCACCATGAGCTTGGCAATGCGTTCGGCCATGTCATCGGAGATGACAAATGTCGAAACGAGCTTCTTGGCTTCGTTGGGACGGTCTGCGTCGAGCAGTTGAACAACCGACTCGATCTGCTCGAACTGAATTAGATCTTTGTACTTCATATTCCTGACCTTACAGTCCCCTTATTGGCGTTGCGCCGTTTCAAAGACGACGACGCCGTCGCGGCTGTAGTCGCGGTGCTCCGGATGTCCCATGCCGGCGTAAGTCAGCCGATCGTTGCGTACTTCACCTGGCCAAACCGCTATGACCCGACGTGAGTGCGCCAGCAATTTGATGACGTTGAGTGGATTGACCTTCAGACTAGGCTCAAAGAGCACTTCGAGGTTGTCGAGCAGCAGCGGAGCGTCATCGCCCACGCCATCGGTGATTTCGCGGAGCAGTTCGTTCGTCGAGAAACCGCGATCAGAGACGGGCGTGACCGCCAAGCGGCGTCCCAGCGTCGCGCCGACATTGAGAGCCTCGCCGTTCAACCGTTGCGCCAAAGCGCGCAGAAGGCGCGTTTTGCCGCTGCCGGCGAGCATGATCAGCTTGCTCTGGAGATCGTTGATTTCTTCAATGAGCCGTTCAAGCGCAGGGAGGTTGGCGACGTCAGAGGGCAATGCGAACTCATGGGTCATGCCTTCCCCTCGTATGGCTTTGGTTTTCCCTCTTGCATGCCAATGCGAGCGGCGATCCACCGATCCAATTCGGCGCGATGGAAGCGCCACGTGCCACCCAGCTTGAAGGCCGGAATCTGCCCATTGGCCGCAAGGCGGTAGACCGTGCGTCGTCCTGCCTTCAAGTAGGTCGCAACCTCTTCAATTGTGAGGATCTCATCGGACTGTTCGATCATAGGGTGGCCAACATGTTGATGGTTTGGTTGCACTCTATTGGCATGAATTGGCAACAATCGGCAAGCTGGAAGCTGACGGAGGATATCTGCGAGGTAGCACTCGAATTCGGCGATCTTTGCCTCGCTGATCGTTCGGAAGAAGCCGACCATCGTGGGTCCGATTGGAGCGTGGAGATATCAACGGACGCATTTTCAGTTGTGAGTATGGCGGTCGGCCTCATGGTTTTCGGGGTCGACCCATGTTTTTGAACCGGCGCTGCTTGGCTCGAAAGGCTGCTAATCCGTTTAAAATAGGTCATATTCGACCAATAATGCCTCTTTACTTATCATATATGACTTTAAGACCGCGCGCTATCTCCATCTCAGCGCCGACGAATGCAGCTTCATAATCGCGCGCCAGTGCGCCGGACACGCCAACCTGTCTGAAGGCTTCCCGCCATCCGTCCGAAATGCGCTGCGCCATGGTTCGGATGATCTCCCGTGCCTCGGCCTCGGAAATCTCGAAAAATTCGCAGGCTTCCAGTGCGAGGATGATCGACCGATCATGGGCTCCGCCCTCAAGGATCGCAGTTTCGAGATGCGGGATGCGGTCCGGCGCCGGGTTCACGTCGAACACCGGCGACAAGCGCCACTGACCCGCCCCCACATAGAGGAAGCCGTGGTTCTTCAGGTGATCGTCTTTGTTGGACACGAGGACCGTGAAGATCAGACGGCGGTAAAGTTCACGGAAATCGTCAGAGGGATCGGGTGAGTAAGCCCGCATGAAATCAACGATCTCGGTATAGGACCCCAGTTCCGCTCCTGTCTTGCCGAGCGCAGTGCGCGCGGAGATGTAGGGAATCCGTGCGGCCCCACGCCGGTCGAACCGCTGGATCAGCGCAACCGGGAACGGCGTGTCCGCCAGTTCCAACCGTGTTTTGGGCGTGCGGATACCGCAGGCCGCGGCCAGACGCAGCGTCGCGATCTCGACGCGCTCGATTGGCTGTTGATCGTGGACCGAGGTGAACTTCGCCAGCCACAGCGCGTCGCCGTCCCTGACATTGGCTTTGGGACGAGCGCCGCCGGAGCCACCGGCGCCGGCGAGCGCCTGCATCTCCTCGGGCGAGATCTCCTTGCCCTGCTCATAGGCGCGCGCGATCGCCGTAATAGTTTCGAGATCGACCAGACGCGGAACGGCGTCCGCTGCCTTGCCGCGAATGACCTCGCCCTTGTCATCCAGAAAGCGCAGCGCGCCTTGGCGGCAGGTATCGTCGGAAAGCGTCAGATACTCGAATTCGTTGAGACCATTGCCATAGGCGCGTTCAAGCAGCCTGCGCCCCCAACTGTCCGGAGCCGCATCGGCGAAACCGCCCGCCAAAGCGTCGCGCATGTTGCCGGGCTGTCCCGAGGTGTGAAATGGGCCGGCCTCAAGAGGGAAATCGGGCTGTATGGCGAAGGCACGCGGGTTTTCGATCCATTCGGGACTATAAGCGAAGGTCGAGAATTGCCGTGGCCCGGCATGGGTGAAACGCAACTGGCCCACCGATGTTCGGCCTTCGCCAAGCGCGACATGGGCAACGAAATCGGCCATCAGAAGGAAGCCCCGTCAGGGTCCACAACGTCCTGCCGATCCTGCGTCTCCTCCGTCTGACCCTTCTGCTTTTTTAGCCTTGCCGCGAAGGAGCGGCCCCGGCGCGGTCCTTGCTCCGCTGCCAGCGCCAGCCCGAGATCGTCCTTGCGGATATCGACCAGGTCAGCGAGCCGCTCCAGAAGGCCCAGCACAACGAGAACGTCGGCAAGCGTTCCGATGGCAACGCCCGGATCACCCCGTTCAAGGCGGGCGATGGAACTTGGCGAGGTTCCCGCACGCACGGCGAGATCCGCCACGGCAATACCACGCCGCAGCCGCGCGTGGCGGATATCCTGGCCCAGCCGTTCCAGTGCTGGCTTCGCCTTAGGAGAACCCATCTCAATCATCCATATATGATGGAAAACGCTGATAAACCGATCATATATGACCAATTAGTTCCAAGGTCAAGAATTTCAGTCGGTGCCTCCAAGAACACCATCGCCTCGTTTTGGCGACCTACGACAGGCGGGCGCGAACTGATGCGCCGATATTCTCGATCTCCTCAGCCATTGGCGGTCAGCGCCTCGAGATAGGGCCGAATGACCGTGGCGACCGTTCCTCGTTCAGCTTGGCTGGCAATCTCGCTTGGCGTCGTCTTGCGCTGACGCAGCGCTTCCTGCAGGCCTTCGATCGCCACGGACAGGCCGATCTTGTTCCGATATCGGAAGCAATCGGCAATCGTCTTTGCGACACCGAAAACCTTCACGGGCACCCTCTCGACAGGGTGGGTCTCAACCCCCTCCGTCAGGAGACGATCTGTGAAACGCACCAGCCGAATGGGCGTGCCTTCGAGTCTCGGGGTCCAGTCCTTCTGCCCCACGGCGAGCCAAACCTGCCTCGGCAGTTGATCGGTCAGCCCGTGGAACGCCAGGGCCGAAACGAGGCAAACCACGCCCTTGGGGGCCCGCTTGGCGACCTCTGCAAGACTGTGGTGGATGTCGAGGGGCGCGTCGGAAAGCTGATAGAGCCCGCGCGCGAGTCGAAGCACCTCGCCGTCACGTTCCATGCGGCTCATGGTGGCGGCTGTTACGCCCGCCTCGCGCAGCTCTGCCAGGCGCGACATTCCGCGCGCGGTCAGCACGGTATAAGCAATCTGGCGTTGGGACATGGATGACGGCACGATACGGAAACCCGGAACATAGGACTTACTGTCCGAGGATTTGTATCATTTTCGCATGGTGAAGAAAGGTGCGAGGTAAGAGGCTGCCGTTTTACGAAACGCGTTCGCCTCAAACGGACTTGAGCAAACAGCGACGATTGATCTTCGGATCGCCTTCTGCATCCACACCGGGAGGGGAAGGCCTTCCCCTGCGTCCGAGCCTTGGTCTCGACGGACCCCTTCTGCGGGGCGGCTGCCCCGCAACGCCCCGCTGAGAGTGAGAGAGCGGACTTGTTTCCCGTGACGGGTTGAAGGTCGGAGAAGAGGTCTCTGACGCCCGTCGTGGAGATTGTCCCATGAATATGCAGGTCCTCAATGCGCGCCGTGACACCAGCGGCGGTTACAAGGTCGATGTCGGCCGGGGCGAGCGGGTCGGCCGCGTCTCGTCCGAATGGTTCTCGCGCCCGGCCGACGAGCGTTACCTGTCGCTGTCCGAGTTGGCGCGATCGGTGCGCGACCGCGCCGATCGCAGCCGGACGCGGGTGGTGGAGAGTGCGCTCATCCACGTCGAGGCGAACCGCAACGACCCGGAGCGGCTGGCCCTGATCCTGCCGGGCACGGATGCGCCAGTCGCGCCGACGCACTGGTCCTTCGGCCAACTCGCCAGCATGGTCGGAGCGCCCGCCGCCTATTTGCGGCAGCTCCCAGCCGCACTTGCCGCCATCAACCTGCAATACGGCCTGACCTCCAATCGGGCCGAGCAGGTCAAGACGCTCGAAACCGACACCGGCCGCGTCGAGTTGCGCGCCGTCACAGGCCCGGATTATGGCCGCATCTACGATCACGAACTGGTCGAGGCGGTGCAGCGCATTGCCGGCAACGGCACGGGCGACACCCGCTGGAAGGTCCCGGGCGTACTCGACTGGTCGACCGGCATCTACAATCCGCGCGTCGACATCACCAGGGACACCACGACGCTCTACGCCTCGGACCGCGATGTCTTCCTGTTCCTGGTCGACGACCTGAACCCGATTGAGGCCGGCCGCCTTCCCGACGGCTCGCCGGATCTCTATTTCCGGGGCTTCTATTGCTGGAATTCCGAGGTCGGCGCCAAGACGCTCGGCATGGCGAGCTTCTATCTGCGCGCGGTCTGCCAGAATCGCAATTTGTGGGGCGTGGAGGATTTCGAGGAAATCACCATCCGCCACTCCAAATATGCCGCCAATCGCTTCGCGCACGAGGCAGCCCCGGCGCTGCTGAACTTCGCCAATTCCTCTCCGCTGCCTTTCGTCAACGGCATCAAGATGGCCCGCGAGCGGATTGTCGCCAGGACGGACGGAGACCGCACTGACTTCCTGCGTCGTCGCGGCTTCTCCAAGGCCGAGACCGGCAAGATCATCGACAGGGTGCTGGCCGAGGAATGCCGCCCGCCTGAGTCCATCTTCGATTTCGTGCAGGGCATCACCGCCGTCGCCCGGGACAAGCCGCACCAGGACGCCCGCCTCGACATGGAGGGCAAAGCCAAGAAGCTGCTCGATCGAGCTTCCTGATTTCCGCAAAGCCGGGGATGCGGTTTTCCGCGTCTCCGGCTTTGCGCTTCCCTGCCTTTCAGGTTTGCCGGTTCGTGGCGCTGCCCCCTTTAGAGGAAGAGGGCGGCGCTTCGCTTCGTGACGGGTTGGAGGTTGAGAGAGAGTCTCTCGGCCGCCCGTCACGGAGTAAATCCCGATGGCTACCGCAGTTCAGAAGATCATCCTGTCGTCCTCGCGCGACATCCCCTTCAACAAGCTGGTGCTCAGCCAGTCCAACGTCCGGCGGGTGAAGGCCGGCGTTTCGATCGAGGACCTCGCGGCCTCGATCGCTCGTCGCGGCCTGATCCAGAGCCTCAGCGTCTTTCCCGTCGTCGATGCCGAAGGCAACGAGACCGGCATGTTCGAGGTGCCCGCCGGCGGCCGCCGCTTCCGCGCGCTCGAACTGCTGGTGAAGCAGAAGCGCCTCGCCAAGGTCGCACCCGTGCCCTGCGTGGTCCGCGATCGCGATGGCGCCATCCTCCCCGAAGAGGTGTCGCTCGCCGAGAACATCGAGCGTGCTGCGCTCCATCCGCTCGATCAGTTTCGCGCCTTCCACGACATGCTAACCAGGGGCATGACCGAGGAGGAGATCGCCGCGGCGTTCTTCGTGCCCGTCAACGTGGTCAAGCAGCGGCTGCGCCTCGCGACCGTCTCACCGGTCCTGCACGAGGTCTATGCTGACGACGGCATGACGCTGGAGCAGCTCATGGCGTTCACGGTCTCACAAGATCACGAACGCCAGGTGTATGTCTGGGACGCGATCAAGGACGCCTGGTCTAAGGAGCCCTATCAGATCCGGCGCATGCTGACCGAGACCACGGTGCGCGCCTCCGACAAGCGTGCCGTCTTCCTGGGCATTGAAGCCTACGAGGCGGCTGGCGGCGTCGTCATGCGCGACCTCTTCCAGGCAGATGATGGCGGTTGGCTGCAGGACGTCGGGCTTCTCGACCGCCTCGTCGCCGACAAGCTGAAGGCCGAAGCCGAGGCGATCGCCACTGAAGGCTGGAAGTGGATCGAGGTCGCGGTCAGCTTCCCATACGATGCCGTGCGTGGTCTTCACGAGGTCTCCGGCACGCCGGTCGATCTGTCGGCCGAGGAACAGGCGACCATCGAGGCGCTCACCGCCGAGCAGGTCAGGCTCGAAGCCGAATATCAGGACGCCGACGAACTGCCCGATGAGATCGACGAGCGTATGGGCGAGATCGAGACGGCTCTGGCCGCGTTCGACGATCGCCAGGAGCACTTCGACCCGGCCGACATCGCCATCGCCGGCGTGTTCGTCAGCATCGACGCCAACGGGTCGCTTTCGATCGATCGCGGCTTCGTTCGGCCCGAGGATGTGCCTCAGGTCCGGACCGATGGTGAGGAAGGATCGGAGAAGGAGATCGAATCCGATGGCACCGCGAGCCCGTCGGTGCAGCGCGCCGTCATCACCATCGGCGGCCAGCCTGTCGAACCGGAGGACGATGAGGACGACAGCATCAAGCCGTTGCCCGAACGCCTCGTGATCGAGCTGACCGCCTACCGCACCCTCGCGTTGCGCAACGCGGTGGCGGAAAACCCGTACATCGCCATGACGGCGCTTCTCCACAAGCTGGTCTCGGACAACTTCATGACCCGCATGTACACGGGCGCCATGGAAGCGGGGGTGAAACACATCTTCTTCCCGGTTCAGGACGAGACGCTGAAGGACAGCCCCTCCGCGCGGGCTGTGCAGGAGCGTCACGACGCCTGGGCCGCCGACATCCCGAAGGACGACGACGCCCTCTGGGACTGGCTCGCTGGTCTCGACGATGCCAGCCGCATGAAGCTGCTGGCGCACTGCGTCAGCTATGGGGTCAACGCGCTCTATGAGCGGCCGAACCCGCACAGCGCGGGCGGCGTGTCCCAGCACACCCTCGACATGAGGCTCGCGCAGGCCGACCGCCTGACGCGGGCGACCGGGCTCGACTTGGTCGAAGCCGGCTGGCGTCCGACCTTCGGCAACTACCTCAACCGTGTCACCAAGCCGCGCATCCTCGAAGCCGTCCGCGAAGGCGCCGGCGACCGGGCGGCCGAGCTTATCGGTCATCTGAAAAAGGGCGACATGGCCAAGGAGGCCGAGCGTCTCCTGGCCGATAGCGGTTGGGTGCCCGAGCCGCTTCGGCTTGCCGGCGTCGACGGCGATTCTGCAGCGGGCGCGGACGGCGGCAGCGAAGCCGAGGGGGCCGAGCTGCCCGACTTCCTCAGCGCCGACGACGAGCGGGAAACACCGGCCGATGGCGAGGACGACGAACGTCACCTCGTCGCCGCCGAATGAGCGGCTCGCGGGGCGGCTCGGCCGCTCCGCACCTTTCAATCTCATCCACTCAGAGCCCGGCCCAGCGCCGGGCTCTTTTCGTTTCAGGAGCCCGACATGACCGATTTTCTCACCCGCTTCTCCTGCCTGCTCGATGTCGGCTCGGTCGCCAATGTCGCGCGGGCCTTCGACATCTACACCGCGCTGATGGCCGAGAACGCTCGCGAGGAACCGCCTGCCGAGCCGTTCATGCTCTCGCTGACGCCCGAGCCTGGCGCGACGCGCCTCTGGCTTCGCGACCCCGGCACCGCCGATCCGCAGTTGCTGATCACATTCGTCACGCGCTGCGCCGAGACATTCGCGCTCACCGGAACCTGGGGGTTTCAGTGGGCCGGCATCGCGTCGGACCCTGTCGTCGACGGTTTCTCCGGCGGCGCCCATCTGCTCGATCTCTCCACCGGCCGCACGATCGAGTGGATCAGCACCGGCCGGTGGCTAGCTGAGGGAGGTGTGCGATGATTCCCGACCATGCGCGCGCCCGGCCTCACGGTCGGGCGCTTTTTTTATGTCAGCGGACGAGAGGGAGAGGACGGCCGGGACGGGTCGAGTCCGGGCGGTCGAGAGAGAGCGCCGCCGGGCTTGTCCCTTCCGCTCTCCCGAGGTTCCTCCCATGAGCATTCTATCCCCCGCGGCCCTTCCGGCCGCGCCCGTCACCCGTGCATCCCCGATCCTCGCCGTGGCGCAACAGCTTCTCGATCATCTCGAACGCGGCCAGCGCATCGATGCCGCGATCCTCCGTGCAGCGATGGAAGCAGCCTTTGGCGCATCTGACACCAGCGGCGCCTGGGACTGGAAGGCGGCCTATGAGGCCTGCGAGGTCGCGACAGTCCTTTTCCTGCGCAAATACGGAAAGGCGCTTTTCCGTAAGGCCGCATCTCCGGCTGCACGCCTTTCCGCTCTCGCGAAGATCGCGGAACTCCTACCAACGCATACGCGGCGCTCGGAAGAATCGCAGGCGCTCCAGCAGTTCTCGACGCCGGCACCGCTCGGCCTCGCCGCTGTGGCGGCCGCCTCCATTGCTGCTGGCGACATCGTGCTGGAGCCGTCGGCTGGCACCGGCCTGCTCGCCATCCTGGCCGAGATATCCGGCGGAACGCTCCTCCTCAACGAACTGGCCGAAACTCGCGCCGACCTGCTCGCCGCGCTGTTTCCGACCGTTGCGGTCAGCCGCTTCGACGCCGCCCAGATCGACGATCATCTCGCGCCGGGCGCCGTACCCTCCGTCGTGCTGATGAACCCACCGTTCTCGGCCATGGCAAACGTCACCGGCCGCGTGGCCGATACAGCCTATCGCCATGTCGCTTCGGCACTGGCCCGGCTCGCCAACGGCGGGCGGTTGGTGGCGATCACCGGCACCAACTTCGGCCCCGACCTGCCAGTATGGCGCGACGCCTTCGTCCGCCTTCAGGAACACGGCCGCGTGGTGTTCACTGCCGCGATCGACGGCTCGGTCTATGCCAAGCACGGCACGACCATCGACACGCGGTTGACGGTCATTGACAAGCTCCCGGCCGACAATCGCGCCGCGTTTCCCCCGTCTCCCGGCACCGCGCCCGACGCCGGCACGCTGCTCGGCTGGATCACGACGCAGGTTCCACCGCGTCCGACTGTTATCCTCCCGCCAGTGGCAACCTCGGCGTCGACCGCGACGCCCCGCACCGTTCGCGGATACCTCGCGCGCACCACCGCCGCACGTCGCGCGACGCCTTCGTCCATCGAGCCCGAAGGCGTCGAACTCGCCTATGAGACCTTGGACTGGACGCCCGCCGAAGACGGCCGGATCACCGACGCGATCTATGAAGAATACGGATTGCAGGCGATCCGTATTCCCGGTGCGCTGGCCCATCCCACCAAACTGGTCCAATCTGTGGCGATGGCCTCGGTCGCGCCGCCCAGGCCGAGCTACCGGCCGCGACTGCCCGCCAACATCGTCTCGGATGGCCTCCTCTCCGACGCCCAGCTCGAAACCGTCATCTACGCCGGCGAGGCGCATGCCGACTTCCTTGCCGGGTCGTGGACGCTCGATGAAACCTTCGACGTCGTCTCGGCCGCCCCCGACGAAGCGCCGAACGCCGTGCGGTTCCGCCGGGGCTTCATGCTTGGCGACGGCACCGGCGCGGGCAAGGGTCGTCAGTCGGCCGGCATCATCCTCGACAACTGGATGCAGGGCCGCCGCAAGGCGGTGTGGATCTCGAAATCCGACAAGCTGCTGGAGGACGCGCAACGCGACTGGTCGGCCCTCGGCATGGAGCGCCTGCTGGTCACACCGCTGTCGCGCTTCCCGCAGGGCAAGGACATCACGCTCTCGGAAGCCGTCCTATTCACCACCTATGCCACGCTACGGTCCGACGACCGCGGCGAGAAGCTTTCCCGCGTCAAGCAGATCGTCGAATGGTTGGGCTCCGACTTCGATGGAGTGATCATTTTCGACGAGAGCCACGCCATGCAGAATGCCGCAGGCGGCAAGGGCGAACGCGGCGATGTCGCCGCCTCGCAGCAGGGCCGTGCGGGCCTCCGGCTCCAGCACGCCCTGCCGAATGCGCGCGTCGTCTATGTCTCGGCAACCGGCGCGACCACCGTCCACAATCTCGCCTACGCGCAGCGTCTTGGCCTATGGGGCGGCGAGGACTTCCCGTTCGCCACCCGCGCGGAGTTCGTGGAAGCGATCGAGGACGGCGGTGTCGCGGCGATGGAAGTCCTGGCCCGCGACCTGCGCTCGCTCGGCCTCTACACGGCCCGGTCGCTCTCTTATGACGGCGTCGAATACGAGTTGGTCGAACACCAGCTTACCCCCGAGCAGACCGGCATCTACGACGCCTATGCCGGGGCCTTCGCGGTCATCCATAACAATCTCGACGCCGCGATGCAGGCCGCCAATATCACCAACGCGACCGCCACGCTGAACCGGCAGGCCAAGTCCGCCGCGCGCTCGGCCTTCGAATCCGCCAAGCAGCGGTTTTTCGGTCATCTGTTGACCTCTATGAAGACGCCGACCTTGATCCGCTCGATCGAGCAGGATCTGGTCGACGGCCATGCCGCCGTGATCCAGATCGTGACGACCGGCGAGGCGTTGATGGAACGCCGTCTCGCGGAGATCCCGGCGGAAGAATGGAATGACGTCCGGGTGGACATCACCCCGCGCGAGTATGTCCTGGATTACCTCGCCCATTCCTTCCCGGTGCAGCTTTATGAGCCATTCACCGACAGCGAGGGCAACCTGTCGTCGCGGCCGGTGTTTCGCGACGGCCAGCCGGTCGAGAGCCGCGACGCCGTTGCCCGTCGTGACCGCCTGATCGAGAGGCTCGCTTCGCTGCCCCCGGTTCCCGGCGCGCTCGATCAGATCGTCCAGCGCTTCGGCACCGACGTCGTGGCGGAGGTGACGGGACGTTCGCGCCGCATCGTCCGCAAGTCGGGTGCCGACTCTATGACCAGCCCCGGCGGCATCGACCGCCTCGCCGTGGAGAACCGCGCCGGGTCGGCCAATCTGGCCGAGACGCAGGCGTTCATGGATGATCAGAAGCGCATTCTGATCTTCTCCGACGCCGGCGGCACCGGGCGCAGCTACCACGCCGATCTGTCGGCGCGGAACCAGCGCCTGCGCGTCCACTATCTGCTGGAGCCGGGCTGGAAGGCCGACGCCGCCATTCAGGGCCTGGGCCGCACCAACCGGACCAACCAGGCGCAGCCACCGCTGTTCCGGCCGATCTCGACCGACGTGAAGGCGGAAAAGCGCTTCCTGTCGACTATCGCCCGCCGCCTCGACACGCTGGGCGCGATTACGCGCGGCCAGCGCCAGACCGGCGGCCAGGGGATGTTCCGGCCAGAGGACAATCTGGAAAGCCACTACGCCCGCGACGCCCTGCGGCAGCTCTACCTGCTGCTGGTGCGCGGC
Source organism: Rhizobiales bacterium Y(2018) (assembly GCA_005502925.1). Classification (GTDB taxonomy): domain Bacteria; phylum Pseudomonadota; class Alphaproteobacteria; order Rhizobiales; family Aestuariivirgaceae; genus Taklimakanibacter. The sequence goes on from SCPD01000001.1 coordinate 1,054,590, forward strand.
AAGGTCGACGGCTGCTCGCTCCAGATGTTCGAGGACGCCACCGGCCTCTCGCTGATGGATTCCACCGGCATCAAGGACGAACTGCCGCCGATCACCACCTTCCTGAACAGGCTGTTGGCACTGACCATCGACCTTCAGGGTGTCCTGTTCACCGCGTTCGAGCGGCTGTTGAACGCCAAGATCGAAGGCGCCATCGCTTCCGGCAGCTACGACGTCGGGCTGGAGACGCTGCAGGCCGAGAGCTTCATCGTCACCGACCGCCGAACCATCCACGTCCATCCTGGCACCGGGGCCGAGGCTCGGCTGCTGACCATCACCCAGCGCCAGCGAAACCGTCCCGTGACGCTGGCCGAGGCGCTCGACCATCTCGATGATCCGGGCGCGAAGCTGCTGGTCAACGAGCGTTCGGGCCGCGCCGCCGTACAGGTCCCGACCACCAGCATCATGCTCGACGATGGCGAGATCGAACGGCGTATCCGGCTGATCCGGCCGATGGAAGCGCATAACATCCCCATCAAGATCATGGATGAGACCCATTGGGTGCAGGCGGAGCGGATCGCCTTCATTGCGGCATGGGATGCCGAGGCCGCCGAGGTGCCGGAATATGCCGATAGCACCATCCATGTCGTCAGCGGGCTCTTGCTGCCGATCTGGAAGCGGCTGCCGAACGAGTCGACGCGGGTGTATCGGCTTCAGACCGATGACGGCGAGCGCATCGTCGGCCGCCGCGTCTCCCCGGCTTGGGTGGCTGGCGCGCTCGCGACCGGCACGTCAACCCTGACGCCCGACGACGCCTTCATGGCGCTGATGGACGGCAAGACCATCCTCGATCTGACCGAGGGTCTTCAGCTTCGCCGCGTCCGGGTCATGGGCGCCAACCGCATCGAGCTGTCGGGCTTCCCCGACGCCATGCGCGATCGCCTGCGGGCCTATGGCCTCTTCCACGAGATCATCTCGTGGAAGCTGCGGATGTTCGTGCCGACCGATACGACCGGCGCCGCTATCCTTGCCAAGGTGCTGGAGCGCTATCCCGTCGAGCGCGTCAGTGAGCGGGAGGCGGCGTGATGGCACGGCATGACGCCTCCGATCTGGCGATCCGTCTCGGCCGACAGGCCGAGGCGGTGTGCCGCCACTACCTCACCTCCGGCCATCGCGAGGGGCGCTACTGGCTGGTCGGCGATGTCCGCAACACGCCCGGCCGCTCGATGTTCGTGCGGCTGAAAGGCGGCGAAACCGGCAAGGGCGCCGCCGGCAAATGGACCGACGCGGCCACCGGCGAGCATGGAGATCTGCTGGACGTCATCCGCGAGAGCTGCGGCCTGGTCGAATTCAAGGATGTCGCCGATGAGGCGCGCACCTTCCTGTCGATGCCCCATCCCGAACCGGACCGTCCACATGGTGGCGAGCGCACGTCACCAGCGCCAACCGGATCGCCGGAAGCGGCCCGGCGGCTGTTCGCCATGGCGCAGCCGATTTCGGGCACACTCGTAAAGACATATCTCCGCACACGCGGCATTACGGATTTGCACGGAACCGGCAGCCTGCGCTTCCATCCCCGCTGCTACTACCGGCCCGACGAACATTCCCCGACCGAGACCTGGCCAGCGATGATCGCATCGGTCACCGATCTCGCCGGGCGTCAAACCGGCGCGCATCGCACCTGGCTCGCTGCAGACGGCTCGGACAAGGCTCCGATCGACACGCCGAGACGGGCGATGGGCGACCTTCTGGGACATTCCGTTCGCTTCGGTGTGGCTGGCGACGTAATGGCGGCGGGCGAAGGCATCGAGACGATATTGTCGCTCAGGATGGCGCTGCCCAACATGCCGATGGCGGCGGCGCTTTCGGCGGCGCATCTCTCGGCCATCCTGTTCCCCGACACGCTGCGCCGGCTCTACATTGCCCGCGACAATGATCCGGCCGGCGACGGTGCGATGGCGACGCTGATCGAACGGGCGAACGCGGCCGGGATCGAGGCGGTCGTGGTGTCTCCAATACTGGGCGACTTCAACGAGGATCTCCGCTTGGCAGGCCTGGATAGCCTCCGGGCAGCGACCCGGGTGCAGATCGCGCCGCAGGACGTCGCACGCTTCATGGCACTGGTGGCATAGGCCGACAGGAGAATGCAGGCGGCGGAAGCGGCGTCGTCGGCATCGCTCGGATGATCCCCAAGTCGGAGAGAACCGCGCCCCGGCCTTCGAGAGGGCGATCGGCCAGCAAACGGCCCGGACCTACAAAATCTGCGGCGGACTATTTTCCGGCGCGCCCAGGGCCGCTTTCCATCGCGAGGCAAAATAGCCCGCCTTCGTCCTCCTCCGCTGCGCTCCGGCCCTCCGCTTCGCTGCGGGTGCAGGTCCGGCCCGCCCGCCGGCTTTCGTCGCCATGAAGGCCGCGAGGGTCGCGGTCGAACCGACGGAGCATCCCATGAGCGAGCACGACGACTACAACGCTACCCAAGCCTCTTCACCCACCGCCCATATCCTCAGCGAACTTCAGCTTTACGGCTACCGTCCCTTCACGGATGAACCCGATCCCCGACCGCTTCCGGAGGGCGACCGTGTCGCCGGCGCCATCGCCGATATCTTCGACGCCCTGATCGCCACGCTGGAGGACACCCGCCTCGAGCCCGACCTCGACGATCTCCTCTGGTCGACCGTCAACGTCTTCCACCGGGCCAACGAACGGATCGAGCGCGAGTTGGACGATAACGAGCAGGCGCAGCGCCGCGGCCAGCGCGAACAGGACGGTAGCGAAGTGAAGGCCGTCGAGCTGGAGCGCCTTACGGCCGAGGGCCAGACCCTGATCGAACGCCGCAACGCCTTCGAGTTGATGCGCGACCAGGCCGCCGAACATTATGAGCGCCACACCGGTTCGAACTGGCGTCCCCGCAGCGGATCGATGGTCAACCATCGCAATCTGACCTCTGCAATGATCGACAGCCGGGACTTCCTCGCCGCCAGGAAGCGCGCCGACAACGAGGTGCTGCTCCCCGCCGGTCCGAAGATCGCCTTCACCGGCGGGCTCGACTTCAACGATCACCGCCTGATCTGGGCCAAGCTCGATCAGGTCCACGCCAAGCACCCCGACATGGTGCTGCTGCACGGCAAGTCGCCGAAGGGCGCCGAGAAGATCGCGGCCAAATGGGCCGACACCCGCAAGGTGCCACAGGTCGGTTTCGCCCCTGACTGGACGAAACACGCCAAGGCGGCACCATTCAAGCGCAACGATCAGATGCTCGACGTTCTGCCGATCGGCGTCATCGTCTTCCCCGGCACAGGCATTCAGGACAATCTTGCCGACAAGGCGAAGAAGCTCGGCATCCCGCTGTACGATTTCCGCCCCAAGGGAGGCGGCGCATAAGCGCCGTCTTCAATCATTGCGACCATATCTCGCCACTGAAGACGAGGTCGCCAGCGAATGGCACCACACCATCGAGCTCTCGCCTGTCGTCAACGGCGATGGTGACATGGGGGCGAAAATCCCGATGTTCCCAGCCAGCACCAGCGATCCTGAACTCGCGGTGGCGAGTAGCTATTGGAACGGACCTGAACCTCAAGGCGATGATCCCTCCCATGCGCGCGACAAGCCGACGGGGGGACGCCGGAACGACAAGCACCGACGCGTCCAGGGTTAGGTTGGCGACGTCGACCGTATCGTGCGTCTTCGCGATGGTGACATGCCAATTGGCGGGGACGATGTCGTCGAAGCCAGCCGAACGCGCCCAATCCGCCACCGCTTCAGCGTTCGCCAGGGGTCTAATCACCGTCAGCATGAGAGATGCTCCAAGTACAGTCAAACTCCGCTCGATCAGCCCGACCACTGCCGGCAGATCATCCCGCAGCGCGTCATTGCCCGCCTCGCATATGAAAACCGACTGCAATCGTTTACTCGCATCATCCTGCCTTTCGACGCGGACGACCAGGACACGGTCGGATGCAACGCAGTGAATTGCTGTGGGGCTATCCTAGCACTCGGTCGAAGCGAGAAACCATCCCCCGCTTCCATTGCGCTAATCCTTGGTCCAGCCGCTGGCCTGACGCCATCAACCCGTAAAGGGTCGGACTACGCAAAGCGTGCCGCCGCTCCAGCTTTGCCTGCGCGGTGATTGCGGCCATCGGCCGGACACATCGGGCGCCTGTCGCGCGGGAGATGGTCTCCCGCCTCCAAGACAGGAGCCGGTCAGATGTCCCTCAATCAAGCTCACGCCTTCGCCTTCAGCCTCGCCTCCACCCTCATGGTCTCGATCGTCATCTTCCAGGCCGGCGACGGCACCATGGGCGTCATGCCCGCCGGCGAATATGACGGCGAACTCGTCGCCATCGTTCGCGAGATCGATCCCTTCGCCCGCTGACCGCGGGCAAGGCGACAGAGCCGCAAGCGGAAGTCCCATGGGATTTCCGCTCCCGCCCTGCCTTCTCTTCGACTATACTATCAACGCGCCGTGGTGGTGGTGGAGGCGCAACCGTCAGACTTTTATCTCACGGAGAACACCACCATGATCTTCATCGGCATCCTCTCCAGCATCGCGGCGATTGGCGTTCTCTGCTGGTTGCTGTTCACGCTGGCTGTCTTCGCGCTGCCGTTCTTCGCGGGCGTCAGCGCCGGGACTTGGGCCTTTCAGACCGGCTCCGGTTGGCTCGGGGCGATCCTTGTCGGCCTTGTCGCTGGCGCAGTGACGCTCGGCCTCGGCCAGTTCCTGCTCGCCTTCATCCGTCCGCTCTGGATACGGCTCACGATCGCACTCGCCTTCGTCGCGCCCGCGGCGCTCGCCGGCTACCACGCGACGCATGGCATCGTGAAACACACCATGCCCTCCGACATCTGGCAGCTCATCTTCTCTGTCATCGGGGCAATCGCCGTTGGCGCCACGGCGCTGATCCGCGTGACAGCGATGGGCGCGCCCGGGCCAACCGGGCAGACCATCGTGCAAACCTGACATCGGTGCAGGCGGCGGCGGGATGGTAATTGATGTCTTAGCGGTCGCGCCTTCCACGTCGCCGGGCTCGGTTGCAATCGCGCTGACCGGATCGACGGCTAACCCAACTGACGTGCCATGCCATCGGTGACGGTGCCGGGGGCAATGCCGTGACAGCGCGCAGACGGTGCGAAGGCCGGCGGGGGTGATCTCGTGGGCGACAGGCAGGAATCGGCGGTACGTAGAGTCTGGTGGAGCTGGTTTGACCCGCGGTGTCAGGCGTCGCTACGGTCCATCGGTTCGGTATGGTCGCCACGTTCTCCTGTGATGCGTCTCTGTCATGTCGACCGCTCCAAAACGGCCTCTTCAATGGGCTGATCTGGCCGAAGGTCGGCTGCGCCTCGATCGCCTATGCCGCAACAGCGGCGTCGAAACTTTCTTCCCCTGCCGGCTGCGCCGCCATTCCTCGCGAGGCAAGAAAGCGCCTCCTTTGCTGTCAGGCCCCTGCGGGGTGCGCCGTCAATCGCCTCCGACCTCTCGATCGCCATCGAGGCCGCAATGGTGCGGGCTCGGAACAGAGTTCAAGGAGAACTACCATGGCGACCATCGGCACCTTCAAGAAGACCGGCAACAACGAGTTCACCGGCGAAATCGTCACCCTCAGCGTCCAGACCAAGAATGTCCGCATCGTCCCCGAGGCCCGCGCTACGGGTGAGAACGCCCCCAGCCACCGCGTCTTCGTGGGCCGCGCCGAGATCGGCGCCGCTTGGTCCAAGACCTCCAACGAAGGGCGCGCCTATCTGGGCCTGAAGCTCGACGATCCCAGCTTCAACGCCCCGATCTACGCTAACCTCTTCGACGACGAGGAAGGCGAGACCCTCTCGCTCATCTGGTCCCGTCCCAACGGGCGCCGGGGCGACTGAGGCCCCCCGCGAGGCCCCGACCGGAAGGCCGGGGCCTCGGCTTTGCTGCGACCGAATCAGTTGCGATCTCGGCGGCCTGACAGAGAGCAAATAAGCACTTCCGACTGGAATACGCTGCAGAGAACGACTATTATAGTCGTAGTTTTGGCGTGCGCGTAGGTCCGTGTGGGAGGTGATCATGCATGATCACCGCCCGACAGTTTCGGGCCGCACGTGCGTTGCTGGGTTGGACACAGGAGACGCTCGCTGACAAGGCCCGGGTCTCATTGACCGCGCTCAAACGCCTCGAATCCACCAGTGGCCTCGAGGTTTTTGAGAGCACGCGCGATGAGGTGAGACGGGCTTTCGAACGCGCCGGCATCGTCTTCCTGAACTCCGATCAGGGCAAGGGAGTGCTGCTCGTTGATGCGAAGAAGGAAACCTGACGTTCGACAGGTCGCGGCGTTGCCCCCTCTTTCCGCGTCAAGGCCTTGCGTCCTCATTCCGATCAAATCACGGTTAACAATATCCTCCAGTTTGGATACATCTCGCGATCGGGGGATGTTGTGACCAAAGATGATTTTCTCGATCAGCCGCCGTCGGGGGCGACATTGACCGCCTATGACGAGGCGCATCTGAAGCTGTACGCCCGGCTGCTGGATGCCGACGCTGAAAAAGCCGACTGGCGTGAAGTCGTCGAAGTCCTCTTCGGCCTCGATGCCAAGGCCGAACCGGAACGCGCTCAGCGCATCTACACCAGTCATCTCGACCGCGCGAAATGGATGACGAAGAGCGGTTTTTGCGAGTTGCTCCAGGGCCGCCTGCACTGAGGTGATGCGTAAACCGCATCACGTTGCGGCCACTTCGTTCTTCCCGCGCTCCGTTCAACCCGGAATCGTATCCACTGCAAAACTCGCGTTGCACAACCTTACGCGGAGGCAGTGGAGAATGTCCGAGGATGAAAGTTGGCGGTCTGAAGCCGCCTATGACTATATCGACAAGTTGACCCCCGGCGATCTCGCCTGGGAGTTCCTGCGTCGCAACCCTGAATACAGAAAATCCTATCAGGAGCTGGTAGCCGTCGGGCGGTTGACCGAGGATGTCGCGGGCGAGTTCGCCGAGCAATGGGGCTTGCGATTTCGTCGCCGACCCTCGCAACTCCGCGCTCATCCAGCCAATCTTCTGGATCCCGCAAACCGATCCGGCGACACTGCCGTTCACCGTCGGACCGAACCCGGCGGGACATCTCCGCCTCCGCGTTGAGGATCTGCACGCCCACGCCATCATCGAGCATGATCCTAGGCTGATCCGGCTCGTACTGCGCGGCGAACCCCACGACGTCGCCCTGATCGGCGTCGATGATGCCCGCCCCCTTGGCGCGTTCATCATATTCGATGAGCTGACGCCCGACCGACTGACCGCGGTTGAACGCCTCTGGCACGCGATGTTCGGCAAGCGCGTGCCGCCCGATCCACGCCTGACGCCACAAAGACGTCAGCGCGCCCGCCAGATGCTGCGCGCGATCGACGCGCGCGCGAGCGGCGCCATCTACCGCACCGTCGCCGAGCATCTCTTCCCCCAGCACAAGATTGACGCAGCATCGTGGGTCGGCGACCCGATCCGGGAGATCACCATCCGTCTCGCCCGCGACGGCATGAAGCTCGTTCGCGGCGGCTACCGGACGCTGCTGCGCCGCCCACGCCGGGATCGCTGATATCCACTCGTGTGTCGATTTTAGCATCTTACTTCGACATCGTCCGGGGCGCCGTCTTCGCGCCACCGTGCTCGCAACCCGCCGCTTATTCGAAGCGGCCGCCCGCGAGACCACGGAGGTGCGATCATGGCCGAAAGAGCCGCCAATTTACCGCCACGCTACCTGAGAACGCAGGAGGCGGCGCGCTTCCTCGGCCTTTCCGAACGCACCCTTGAGAAGCATCGGACCTACGGGACCGGTCCGATCTACCGCAAGCTCGGCGGCCGCGTGGTCTATTCCGTCGACGACCTTCAGGCCTGGGCGGATCGCGGTCTCGTCACCTCCACGTCCGATCCGCGGGGCGGCACTGTTTTACCGGCAAAGCGTCAAACAGCCTCGACCGCCGCCGGCGGACGCTTCCCGCGCTGAGGCGACCGGCCATGTCGTCCCGCCACACCCAATACGATGAGCGCGCCCAACTCGATCTGTTCCGGGCGCTGCCCGGCGATCTCGCACCCCGCGATGCGCAGGACCTCATGGCCTACCCGTTCTTTTCGCTCGCCAAGTCGAAGCGTCTGGCGCCGATAGACTTCAAGGCCGGGTCGGTGAAGATCCGTGTCGAAGCGGTGCCGGAACATGGCATGGCGACGATCTGGGACGCGGACGTCCTGATCTGGGCGGCCTCGCAGATCGTCGAGGCGCGCGATGTCGGCCTGCGCCCCTCGCGCCTGATGGCGACCACCCCCTATGAAATCCTGAATTTCATCGGCCGCGGCGTATCGCTGCGCGACTACGACCGCCTCAAGGCGGCACTCGACCGATTGCAGTCGACCACGGTCGCGACCTCGATCCGCCAGCCGACCGAGCGGCGGATGCACCGCTTCTCCTGGATCAACGAATGGAAGGAACGCGCCGACCATCGCGGCCGTCCGCTCGGTCTCGAACTGATCCTCCCCGACTGGTTCTATGGCGCGGTGCTTGACGATGCGCTCGTGCTGACGATCGACCGCAAATACTTCGATCTCACTGGTGGCCTGGAGCGCTGGCTTTACCGCCTCGTGCGCAAGCACGGCGGCAAACAGGAGTTCGGCTGGAGCTTCGACTTCCCGCACCTCCACGCGAAATCCGGCAGTCTCTCTCCACTCAAGCACTTCGCCTACGACCTGCGCGACATCGTCCGTCGCCAGCCGCTGCCCGGCTACCGGCTCACCATCGAGCAATGCCTCGGCGGCCCCGAAATCCTCTCCTTCGTACCAACCGGTCCTGACGCGCTCGGCATCCCGCGCCGCCGTCGCCGCTCGTTAACTCGCCCTGGGGATAAGCTGTGAATCATCTCGTGCTATCAGGGACCGGCACTGTCGTGCCATCGGGGACCGGACTCTCGTGCTATCGGGGACCGGAATCGCCGATTCATCGCGCTGAATCAGCAGCTTGCGAGCCCCGTAACTTATCTAACCTAGATTCCTTCGGAATCTTTCTAACGGAACCCGCTTTTTCGCGCCGTGTGGACGAGTCCCCTTTTCCCGGGAGGCCGTCATGATCGTCGCGCTCCTCAACCAGAAGGGCGGCGTCGGCAAGACGACGCTGGCGCTACATCTCGCTGGCGAATGGGCTCGGCATGGGCAGCGCGTCACGTTGATCGACGCTGATCCCCAGGGCTCGGCGCTGGACTGGTCGCAGCAACGCAGCCGGGAGGGATTGCAGCGGCTCTTCGGTGTCGTCGGCCTGGCGCGCGACACCCTGCATCGCGAAGCGCCGGAGCTGGCGCGTGACGTCGACCATGTCGTCATCGATGGGCCGCCACGCGTCGCCAGCCTCATGCGCTCGGCGCTGCTCGGCGCCGATCTCGTGCTGATCCCGGTGCAGCCGTCGCCGCTCGACGGTTGGGCCTCGGCCGAGATGCTGGCGCTACTCGGCGAAGCGCGCATCTACCGCCCGCAGCTTGCCGCTCGCTTCGTGCTGAACCGCTGCGCGGCGCGCACGGTGTTGGCGCGCGAAACCGCAGAGACACTCGCGGATCATGATCCGCCATTACTCGCGACGACAATCGGCCAGCGCATCGTCTTTGCTGATGTCGTGCAGACCGGTCGGATCGCCGCCGAGCATGACGAGGATTGTCCGGGCGCGCGCGAGATCGCCGCGCTCGCGGCCGAAGTCGCGAGGATCGGCGCATGAGCGAACGATCCCCCAAGCGCGGCTTCGCATCCCGGCCTGGCGATCCGGAGAGCTGGATCAAAGCGACCGATCGCCAGACGCAGCGCCCGCAACTCGCCGACGACTTCTCGGCCAGGCTGACCATCGACGTGACCGCCGACATGCGCGGGCGGATCAAGATCGCGGCCTTCCAGCGCGGTCAGACGGTCGCAGACATGCTGCGCGCGCTGTTCGAGCGTGAATTCCCACCATCCCAAGGAGACGACTGATGACCGGCCTTGCCGCCGCATCCGCGCGCGCCGGCCGCGCTCTTCACGCGCCGCCGGAAGATCTCACCCAGGTCGAACTCGTCTGGATCGAGAAGTTGATCGAGCACTGGATCCGCTTCGGCCGCGAGGTGCGCGAACAGGTCCTCGACCGTCGCCGCCGCATCCTCTTCTTCCCTCCCGGCACGACCTTCGCGCTGGTGCGCTGGGCCGCGAACGAGCATGGCACCGTGCTCTCCCGCCTCGACATTCTGCGCGCGGTCGGTGCCGACGAACCCTGCCAGACGATCCCGACCGTGAAGCCTGGCGGCGACGTCCTGCTGCGCGTCGATGGCTGGCGACAAGTGGAGCGCATGCTCCAGCTCATCGACGCGATCGAGGCGATCGGCATCGATCCCGTCGATGTCTCGCCCCATTACTGGCGACACGTTCACAACCGCCTGGCCGTCGGCGAGACGCCGCGCGGCTACACGATGCAGCGCCACCGCGCCTTCCTCCTGGCGCGGAGGATGGGCGCATGACCCGGCTCGGCTACGCCATCACGACCACCGCCGCGGTGTCGTTGCTCGGCATCCTGTCCTTCGTATCCTTCGCGCCGAAGCTGATCTGGAACGCGTCGGCCAGCACGCCGATCGGGCTCTACGCCATCGAAGCCGACCAGTCCCCGGACGTCACCGATCTGGTCGCCGTGAATGCGCCCGAGCCGCTCGCGAGCTTCCTCGCCGAGGGCGGCTATCTGCCCCGCGGCGTGCCGCTGGTGAAACGTGTCGTAGCGCTTCCAGGGCAGCGGGTTTGCAGGACCGACCTCACGATCACCGTCGACACCGTGCCGATGGGCGATGCGCTTGATCGGGATCGTCGCGGCAATCCGCTGCCCGTCTGGCAGGGCTGCCGCGTCGTCGCCGAGGGCGAGCTGTTCCTGATGAACTGGGAAGTCCGCGACAGCCTCGACGGCCGCTACTTCGGACCGCTGCCTGCCTCCGCCGTGATCGGCCGGGCCATCCCTGTCTACACCGACGAGGACGGCGATGGCCGCTTCGTCTGGCGCGCGCCGACGCGGTGACGGCGAGCCCATGCCCAACCTCACCGCAATCTCAAGGAGTAAATCATGTCCCTGATCGGTCAATTCACCCGCGACGATGGTGGCTTCATCGGCCACTTGGAGACACTCCTGCTGCACCAGGACATCATCATCACTCCGGCCGAGCCGTCCGATGCCGAGAATGCGCCGGATTTCCGCGTGCACGTCTTCGACAGTATGAACAACGAACCCCGAGCCGAGCTCGGCGCGGGTTGGAAGCGCACCGGCGAGAAGGCCGGAGATTACGTCGCGCTGCAGCTCGATGATCCATGCTTTCCGCAGCCGATCCGCGCCAACCTGTTCCAGTCGGCCGACGACAAGTCCGCCTGGGGCCTGCACTGGAACCGCCCGCCCAAACGCGGCGAGCGGGACTGAGCGATGCCGGCCCGACGCCATCGCGCTGTCGTCGGACGATTTCCCACCGTCCGGCACACAGCCTTCCTCCTCCTTTCCGGCCTGTTTACCGGCCTGTCGTCGACCGTCCCGGCCGCCGCACAAGAGGCACCGGTGGAGCGTACATCACCTAGCGATCCCTATGCCGGTCATATCGCCAACGCAGCGCACCGGTTCGGCATTCCGGAGGCGTGGATTCGGGCCGTCATGCGCGTCGAAAGTCGCGGTGATGTGCGCGCGATCTCACCCAAGGGCGCGATGGGGCTGATGCAGATCATGCCAGCGACGTGGGGCGATTTGCGCGCTCGACATGGTCTCGGCGGCGATCCCTACGACCCACGCGACAACATCATGGCGGGCGCTGCGTATCTGCGCGAGATGCACGATCGCTACGGCTCGCCCGGCTTTCTGGCGGCCTACAATGCCGGTCCCGGGCGCTACGAGGAATATCGCGCGACCGGTCGCCCTTTGCCGGCCGAAACGCGCGCCTATGTCGCCGCTCTCGCACCGATCATCGGCGGCGGCGATCTCGCTGCCCCCGTCACGGTAGCGACCGCCGATCCGCTCGCCTGGACTCGGGCGCCGCTCTTCATCGTGCAGGTCGACAGAAGGCCGCGTGCAGATCGGCAGCGGACCGACAGCGATCCAGTTGCACCACCCGCGCCGGAGTCCGTGCGCGATCCAACGCCGCCTGCACCGCGATCGGATAGTCTCTTCGTGGCGCGAACCTACAGTGCGGGGCCGCGATGATGGGCCTCGCACTCCCTGCTGCATTATCGGGCTCTGGCGTGGATTTGGCGGCAGAAGTGGGAACAGCAGTCACCACAACCGCACGATGGCAGGATAAAGGGGCGCGATGTGCGCTTCGGTTCGGTTGTGCTTTTTCAAGGGGTTATGCCGCGATTTCGCGAGGTGCGCCTGATCGGCGCAGCCTGCACATCGGCGCAATTCCAAGGAAAATCATCGCGTTGACGCGATGTGCGGAGCGTCTGGCATGACCGACGAGCACGATTTCAGCATCCGGCCAGGCCGCATCCGTTCAACAAGCGCACAGCGGGCGCGGCCCTTCATCGCCCAGGCGCTGGCGGCCGCCCAGCGCGCCGGGGGCAGCGTCTCCCGACAAGGAACGATTGGGTCCGGCGCGCGGTCCCGGTTCGGGCGCGGACAGCGCGCCTCGATCCAGGCGAACCGCCTCATCACCGCGCGCTCGCGCGATGCGGTCATCAAGGCGCGGGTCGTCCGTCATGGCGCGCGGTCCGCGCCGCTCTCGACGCATCTCGATTATCTCCGCCGCGACGGCGTCACCCGCGACGGGGAGAAGGCCCGGCTGTTCGGTCCGGGCGGGGATGACGTCGACGCCAAGAACTTTGCGGAGCGGTCCGAGGACGACCGCCACCATTTCCGCTTCATCGTCTCGCCGGACGACGCGCTGGAAATGTCCGACCTCAAGGGCTTCACCCGTGAGCTGGTCGGCCAGATGGAGAAGGATCTCGGCACGCGGCTCGAATGGGTCGCAGTCGATCACTGGAACACCGAGCATCCGCATGTCCATCTGATCGTGCGCGGCATGCGCGACGACGGCGAAAACCTGGTCATCGCGCGCGACTATATAAAGGAGGGCATGCGCGATCGGGCGCGCGATCTAATCACACAGGAGCTGGGGCCGCGCACCGATCAGCAGATCCGGCAGACGCTGGCGCGCCAGATTGATGCCGACCGCTGGACCAACCTCGACCGCCAGCTCGCCCGCGACGCCTATCGGACCGGCGTCGTCGATCTCGCGCCGAACGCGGATCGGCAACCCGACGAATACCATGCGCTGAAGGTCGGGCGGCTGCGCAAGCTCGAAGGTCTCGGGCTCGCCGACGAGATCGGCCCGGGACAATGGACCATCTCGGACAAGGCCGAGGCGACCCTGCGCGAACTCGGCGAGCGCGGCGACATCATCAAGCGCATCCACCACGGCCTGACCGAGCGCGGCATCGAGCGCGGCGCAGCGAGCTACGTGCTGGCGTCCGAAAGCCTGAACGATCCGGTCATCGGGCGCCTGGTCGCCCGTGGCCTCGATGACGAGCTGAAGGGCACGGCCTTCGCTGTCGTAGACGGCGTTGACGGCCGGACCCACCACATCAAGCTGCCGGACCTCGACGCGGCCGGCGACAGCGCGCCGGGTTCTATTGTCGAGCTTCGGAAATTCGACGACGCGCACGGCCAGCGCCGCGTCGCGATCGCCGTGCGCTCCGACCTCGATATCGAGCGGCAGGTCACCGCCACCGGCGCAACCTGGCTCGACCGTCAGAATATCGCCCGGGAGCCGGCCGCGCTCGGCGGCGGCTTCGGTGCCGAGGTGCGAGAGGCCAGGGACCGGCGGGCGGAACACCTTGTCGGCCAAGGCCTCGCGGAGCGCCAGAAGCGCGGCATCAGCTTTCAGCCCGGCCTGGTTGATACGCTCCGACGTCGCGAGCTGCAGGCGGTTGCCCAACGCATCGCCGCCGAGACCGGACGGCCGCAGGTCAAACCGGAGTCCGGCGAATATGTCACCGGCACCTACCAGCGGCGGCTGAACCTCGCGAGCGGCCGCTTCGCCATGATCGACGACGGGCTCGGCTTCAGCCTCGTGCCCTGGACGCCGTCAATCGAGAAGCAGCTCGGCCGTCACGTCTCCGGCGTCGCCCGGAGCGACGGCGGCGTCGACTGGAGCTTCGGCCGCCAGAGGGGGCTCGGCCTGTGACCACCATCCCAAGCGAAAGGACCCCGGCATGTCCGCCACCAAGATCCTCTGGGGCCAGATCCTAACCGTCTTCGCCATCGTCCTGCTGACGACATGGGCCGCTACGCAATGGGCGGCCTGCAGGCTCGGCTTCCAGCCCCAGCTCGGGCCGCCATGGTTCATGCTCGGTCATTGGCCGATCTACTATCCGTGGTCCTTCTTTCCCTGGTGGTACTTCTACGACGCCTATGCGCCGCCGATCTTCGTCGAGGGCGCCTACATCGCGGCGTCCGGCGGCTTCGTGTCAATCGCCGTCGCCATAGGCATGTCGGTCTGGCGAGCCCGCGAGGCGAAGAACGCCGAGACCTTCGGCTCGGCGCGCTGGGCCCGCCATGACGAAGTGCGCGGCGCCGGCCTGCTCGGCGAGGACGGCGTGGTGCTCGGCAAGTTCGACCACGCTTATCTTCGGCACGATGGACCCGAGCATGTGCTGTGCTTCGCACCGACCCGCTCCGGCAAGGGCGTCGGCCTTGTCGTGCCGTCGCTGCTCACCTGGCCAGGCTCGGCGATCGTCCATGACATCAAGGGCGAGAACTGGACGCTGACCGCCGGCTTCCGTGCCCGACATGGCCGCGTGCTCCTCTTCGACCCGACCAACGCGAAGTCCGCCGCCTACAATCCGCTGCTCGAGGTACGCCGCGGCGAATGGGAGGTCCGCGACGTGCAGAACATCGCCGACATCCTGGTCGATCCGGAGGGCAGTCTCGAAAAGCGGAACCACTGGGAGAAGACCAGCCACGCGCTTCTGGTCGGCGCGATCCTGCATGTCCTCTACGCGGAGGAGGACAAGACGCTCGCCGGTGTCGCCGCCTTCCTCTCCGATCCGAAGCGGCCGATCGAGTCCACGTTGGCGGCGATGATGAAGACCGCCCATCTCGGCGAGAGCGGACCGCATCCGGTAATCGCGTCGGCCGCCCGCGAGCTGCTCAACAAGTCCGACAACGAACGCTCCGGCGTGCTCTCGACCGCCATGTCGTTCCTCGGCCTCTATCGCGATCCCGTCGTCGCCGAGGTGACGCGCCGCTGCGACTGGCGCATCGCCGACATCGTTGGCGCCAAGCAGCCGACCAGCCTTTACCTGGTCGTGCCGCCGTCGGACATTGCCCGGACCAAGCCGCTCATTCGCCTTATCCTCAACCAGATCGGCCGGCGTCTGACCGAGGATCTCAAGGCCAAGGGCAACCGGCATCGGTTGCTGCTGATGCTCGACGAGTTCCCGGCGCTGGGCCGGCTCGACTTCTTCGAATCCGCGCTCGCCTTCATGGCGGGCTATGGGTTGAAGGCGTTCCTGATCGCGCAGTCGCTGAACCAGATCGAGAAGGCCTACGGGCCGAACAACTCGATCCTCGACAACTGCCATGTCCGCGTCAGCTTCGCGACCAACGACGAACGGACCGCCAAGCGCGTCTCCGACGCACTCGGGACCGCGACCGAGATGCGCGCCATGCGCAACTATGCCGGCCATCGTCTCTCGCCGTGGCTCGGTCACCTGATGGTGTCGCGCTCGGAAACCGCGAGGCCGCTGCTCACGCCCGGCGAGATCATGCAGCTCCCGCCCGCCGATGAGATCGTCATGGTCGCGGGCACGCCGCCGATCCGCGCGAAGAAGGCGCGCTACTACGAGGATCGCCGCTTCAAGGATCGGATCATGGCGCCGCCGGCGCTCACCAGGCCGACGCAGCCGGGAATGGACGATTGGAGCCGTCTACCACTTCCAGCCCGGCCGGCGAGCGCGTTGTCACCAGGCGCGGCTGTCATCGAGGATGGCGGTGACGAAGATCCGACCGAATCGGAACGTCGCCATCAGCCGGAGCTTGCACGCGCCGCGCCGGTTGAGAAGAAGGCGCCGATCGAGAACGAGTTCGACGGCGGATTCGACGACGATGCCGATGACGACGCGGCCCGGATCAGCCGCGCCAACCAGATCATGGAGGGCGTGGCGCGTCAGGTCTCGCTCGACCCGAACGACGGCATGGAGCTGTGAGGCGCCCATGGCCAATCCATCGAAGAAGCAGCGCCTGTCGGTCTATCTCGAACCCGAGGTGATGAAGGCGCTTGCGGCCTATGCGGCCCGGCGCGATCAGTCGCGCTCGCTGATCGCCGAGGCGGCGATCGCATCCTTCCTGTCGCCGGACGCCGCCGAACGGCAGGAGGCGGCGACGACCAAACGCCTCGACCAGCTCGATCGTCGCATGACGCGCATGGAGCGCGACGTCGGCATCTCGATCGAGATGCTCGCCGTCTTCGTGCGGTTTTGGCTGACCACCAATCCGCCGCTGCCGGAGCCCGCACAGGCCGCTGCACGCGCCCAGGCCGGCGAGCGCTACGACGCGTTCGTCGCAGCGCTCGGCCGCCGACTCGCCAAGGGGCCGAAGCTGCGACAGGAGATTTCCGAGGACATCGATCCCGCGCGCGACGCGCAATAAGCCGCGATTGCGGCAACTCAAGTATTCGGCAATTCCGCCGAACGCCTGTCTTTGTACGCCACTGTACGACAAGCAAAACAACCTGTTGCCGCAGGGCGATTTCCGGTTCTCTTAATCATCCCCGATCCAGGGACGGCCTGACGCGGTCCCGCAAAGAACGGGGACAACGTGGCCAGTTCTTCCGAGAAACCTGAGGCGATACTTCGCGGGGCCCGCATGCTGCGGACCGCCCTCGGTCCCGCGATTGCCGGGTTTCTTGGAGACGCCAGCGTCGTCGAGGTGATGCTCAACCCCGACGGCCGTCTCTGGATCGACCGGCTTTCCGAGGGACTCTCCGACACGGGCGAGCGGCTCTCGCCGGCCGACGGCGAGCGCATCGTGCGCCTGGTCGCGCACCATGCCGGCGCCGAGGTCCATGCCGGCAATCCGCGTGTCTCCGCCGAACTGCCGGAAACAGGCGAGCGGTTTGAGGGCCTGCTGCCGCCCGTGGTCGCGGCGCCGGCCTTCGCGATCCGCAAGCCGGCGGTCGCCGTCTTTACGCTGGAGGACTATGTCGCCGCCGGCACCATGACGGCTGAGCAGGCCGAGATACTGCGCCAGGCCGTCGCCGACCGCCGCAACATCCTCGTGGCCGGCGGCACCTCCACCGGCAAGACGACGCTGACCAACGCGCTGCTCGCCGAGGTGTCGAAAACCTCCGACCGCGTGGTGCTCATCGAAGACACCCGCGAGCTGCAATGTTCGGCCCCGAACCTGGTCGCCATGCGCACGAAGGACGGCGTCGCGACGCTTTCCGATCTGGTCCGCTCCTCGCTGCGCCTGCGGCCCGACCGCATTCCGATCGGCGAGGTGCGCGGCGCCGAGGCGCTCGACCTGCTCAAGGCCTGGGGCACCGGCCACCCCGGCGGGATCGGTACAATCCACGCCGGCACCGCGCTCGGCGCGCTGCGCCGCCTCGATCAGCTCATCCAGGAAGCCGTCGTCACCGTTCCGCGCGCCCTGATCGCTGAGACGATCGATCTCGTCGCGGTCCTCTCGGGCCGCGGCTCCACCCGGCGCCTGGCCGAACTCGGTCGCGTCGATGGGCTCACGCCCGACGGCGATTACCGCGTCCGCCCCGCAACCCAGCCCCCCGAAGGAGAACCCGCATGATCCGCCGTGCCCTGCATTTTCGTCGCCATGTCGCGACAGCCGCATCCGTC
Source organism: Rhizobiales bacterium Y(2018) (assembly GCA_005502925.1). Classification (GTDB taxonomy): domain Bacteria; phylum Pseudomonadota; class Alphaproteobacteria; order Rhizobiales; family Aestuariivirgaceae; genus Taklimakanibacter. The sequence goes on from SCPD01000001.1 coordinate 1,072,392, forward strand.
CTTCTGGCCAGTGTCCTGCTGGCCCCGGCCGCCCACGCCTCCGGCTCCTCGATGCCGTGGGAAGCGCCGTTGCAATCGATCCTCGAATCCATCGAGGGGCCGGTCGCCAAGATCATCGCGGTGATCATCATCATCGTCACCGGCCTGACCCTCGCCTTCGGTGACACGTCGGGCGGATTTCGCCGCCTGATTCAGATCGTCTTCGGCCTGTCGATCGCCTTCGCTGCGTCGAGCTTCTTCCTGTCGTTCTTCTCGTTCGGCGGCGGAGCGCTCGTCTGATGGCGGGCCTGATCGAGAGCGGCGGTGACGTGCCGGGCTACACCGTCCCGGTCCACCGGGCTTTGACCGAACAGATCCTGCTCGGCGGCGCTCCTCGCGCCATCGCCATCCTCAACGGCACGCTCGCCGCCGCTCTCGGTCTCGGTCTCCGTCTCTGGCTGGTCGGCCTCGGTCTCTGGGCCATCGGACATTTTGCCGCCGTCTGGGCGGCCAAGCGCGACCCGCAATTCGTCGACGTCGGCCGCCGGCACCTGCGCATTCCCGGTCACCTGAACGTCTGAGGCGCGCCATGATGAATCTCGCCGAATATCGCCGCACCTCGACCCGGCTCGCCGATTTCCTGCCCTGGGCGGCGCTGGTCGCGCCCGGCGTCGTCCTGAACAAGGACGGCTCGTTCCAGCGCAGCGCGCGCTTCCGCGGACCCGACCTAGACTCCGCCGTTCAGGCCGAGCTGGTTGCCGTCGCGGGTCGCCTCAACAGCGCCTTCCGTCGGCTCGGCAGCGGCTGGGCGATCTTCGTCGAGGCGCAACGCCACGCCGTCGGCGCCTATCCGGCGAGCCGGTTCCCCGATCCGGCCTCAGCGATGGTCGATGCCGAGCGCAAGGCCGACTTCGAAGAGGACGCCGTCCATTACGAGTCGAGCTATTTCCTGACCTTCACCTTTCTACCGCCGGCCGAGGATGCCGCGCGCGCCGAGAGCTGGCTCTATGAGGGCAAGGCCGAGCGTGGCGTCGACGCCTGGGAAGCGTTGCGCGGCTTCGTCGATCGCACCGACCGCATCCTGCAACTCGTCGAGGCCTTCATGCCGGAATGCGGGTGGCTCGATGATGTCGAGACGCTCACCTATCTGCACTCGACCGTCTCGACGAAGCGCTATCGCGTGCGCGTTCCCGAGACGCCGATGTATCTCGACGCGTTGGTGGCCGATCAGCCGCTCACCGGCGGGCTGGAGCCGCGCCTTGCCGACGCGCATCTGCGCATCCTGACCGTAGTCGGATTTCCGACCGCGACGACGCCCGGCATCCTCGACGATCTGAACCGCCTAGCCTTTCCGTATCGCTGGTCGACGCGGGCGATCCTGCTCGACAAGACCGACGCCACCAAGCTTCTGACCAAGATCCGCCGACAGTGGTTCGCCAAGCGCAAGTCGATCGCCGCGATCCTCAAGGAGGTGATGACCAACGAGGCGAGCGCGCTGGTCGACACCGACGCCGCCAACAAGGCCGCCGATGCGGATCTGGCGCTGCAGGAACTCGGCGCCGACTATGCCGGTCAGGCCTACGTCACCGCCACGATCGCCGTCTGGGACGTCGATCCCCGCGTTGCGTCGGAGAAGCTCCGTCTCGTCGAAAAGGTCATCCAGGGCCGCGACTTCACCGCGATGCCAGAGACGATCAACGCGGCCGATGCCTGGCTCGGTTCACTCCCGGGCCACGTCTACGCCAATGTCCGCCAGCCGCCGATCTCGACGCTAAATCTCGCCCACATGATCCCGCTGTCCGCGGTGTGGGCGGGGCCGGAACGGGATGAGCACTTTAGTGCGCCCCCCTTGCTGTACGGCAAGACTGAAGGGTCCACCCCGTTCCGGTTCTCCATTCACGTCGGCGACGTCGGTCACACCTTGGTGGTCGGTCCGACCGGCGCGGGCAAGTCCGTGCTGCTGGCGCTGATGGCGCTGCAGTTTCGCCGTTACGTCGGTGCGCAGGTCTTCGCCTTCGACTTCGGTGGCTCGATCCGGGCCGCCGCCATGGCCATGGGCGGCGACTGGCATGATCTGGGCGGTGGACTGACCGAGGGCTTGGCCGACAGTGTCGCGCTTCAGCCGCTCTCCCGGATCGACGAGGCAGCCGAACGCGCCTGGGCCGCCGACTGGATCGTCGCGATCCTGATGCGCGAGAGCATCCAGGTGACACCCGACGTCAAGGAACTGATCTGGACGGCGCTGTCGTCGCTGGCGAGCGCGCCCGCGACCGAGCGGACCATGACCGGCTTGTCGGTACTGCTGCAGTCGAACGACCTGAAGCAGGCGCTGCGTCCCTATTGCGTCGGTGGGCCCTATGGTCGTCTGCTCGACGCAGAGAGCGAGCATCTCGGTGTCGCCACCGTCCAGGCCTTCGAGACGGAAGGCTTGATCGGGACGGCCGCGGCTCCGGCCGTCCTCTCCTATCTGTTCCACCGCATCGAGGACCGGCTGAACGGTGAGCCGACGCTGATCATCGTCGACGAAGGCTGGCTTGCCCTCGACGACGAAGGCTTCGCCGGCCAGCTCCGCGAGTGGCTGAAGACGCTGCGCAAGAAGAACGCCAGTGTCGTCTTCGCTACGCAGTCGCTGTCCGATATCGACGGCTCGGCGATCGCGCCCGCCATCATCGAGAGCTGCCAGACCCGGCTGCTGCTGCCGAACGAACGAGCGATCGAGCCCCAGATCACAGCGATCTACCGGCGCTTCGGCCTCAACGACCGGCAGATCGAGATCCTCGCCCGGGCGATGCCCAAGCGGGACTATTACTGCCAGAGCCGCCGCGGCAACCGGCTGTTCGAGCTCGGGCTCGCCGACGTCGCGCTCGCGCTTTGCGCGGCGTCCTCCAAGACCGACCAGGCCGCTATCGACCGGATCGTCACCGAGCACGGACGCGAGGGCTTCCTCGCGGCGTGGCTGCGCCATCGCGGCGTCGATTGGGCGGCCGACCTCATTCCCAGCCTCACCAACCCGGAGAAACCATCATGAAATTGCGCCGTTACCGCGCAGCGCGATTCGCTGCTGCACTGCTCGCGGCTCCTGCCGCGCTCGCGCCAGTTTTCGCGACGCCTGCCCAAGCCATCATCGTCTACGACCCAACCAACTATGCGCAAAACGTGCTGCAAGCGGCTCGCGCGTTGCAGCAGATCAACAACCAAATCACTTCTCTGCAGAACGAGGCGCAATCCCTGATCAATCAGGCGCGAAACCTCGCCAGCCTACCATTTTCGTCGCTTCAGCAGCTTCAGCAGTCCGTGCAGCGGACCCAGCAGCTCCTTCAGCAAGCGCAGGGCATCGCGTACAACGTCCAGAACATCGACCGGGCGTTCCAGACAAATTACGCCGCCGGCAGCGCGTCGATGAGCGCCTCCGATCAGCAGCTCGTCGCTCAGGCGAAAGAGCGCTGGAACAACACCGTTTCAAGCCTGCAGGACGCGATGCGCGTGCAGGCCGGCGTCGTCGGCAACATCGATACCAGCCGGACGCAGATGTCGGCGCTGGTCGGACAGAGCCAAGGCGCCACCGGAGCCTTGCAGGCGACGCAGGCCGGCAACCAGCTCCTCGCGCTCCAGGTCCAGCAGCTCGCCGACCTCACCGCCGTCGTCTCGGCCAACGGCCGGGCCCAGGCGCTCGCCGAGGCCGAGCGGTCGGCCGCCGCCGAACAGGGTCGCGAGCAGCGCCGCCGCTTCCTGACCCCGGGCGTCGGCTACCAGCCCGGCAATGCGCAGATGTTCCCCGGCAGCAACTGAGGGCGCGGCGATGGACGGTAAGTTGCTCGCGCGTATCGGCGCCATCGGTTTTGTGACCTTCGCGATCACGGCGACGGCCATCGAACTCTCCCGCAAGGACGAACCGCCGCTGTATCGCAGCGTCGCCGCGGCGGCCGAGACGGGCGTCGACCCGCTCAAAGCCGAGCTGCGGCGCTGCCAGCAGCTCGGGGAAGCCGGGACCCGTGATCCAGCCTGCCTTCAGGCCTGGGCAGACAACCGCGACCGCTTCCTTAAACCCTCGCAGGCCTTGCAGCCGCAGCCGGCACCGCAAGCGCCAGGTCCGCAGGGCCAGCCGCAGAACCCTCTGGCCCCGCGCGACCCCGCGGTCAACGAGACCGCGCCAGCGATCGACTCCCATACGAACGAGGCGCGTTGAGACCATGGGCGGCACAGGCGTCATCGACCATTTCCTGGAGGTCTTCACCCGCTACATCGATAGCGGGTTTGGCCTGCTCAGCGGCGAAGTAGCCTTCATCGCCACCACGCTGATCGTGATCGACGTGACGCTCGCCGCACTATTCTGGAGCTGGGGCGCCGACGACGACATCATGGCGCGCCTGGTCAAGAAGACCCTGTACGTCGGTGTCTTCGCCTATCTGATCGACAACTGGAACAACCTGGCGCGGATCATCTTCGAGAGCTTCGCGGGGCTCGGGCTGAAGGCGTCCGGCACCGGCTTCACTGTCGCCGACATGATGCGTCCCGGCCGCGTCGCGCAGACGGGGCTCGATGCTGGCCGGCCGCTGCTCGATTCCATATCCGATCTAATGGGTTACTGGAGTTTCTTCGAAAACTTCATTCAGATCGCAGTGATGCTGCTGGCTTGGGCGCTGGTGCTGCTCGCCTTCTTTATCCTCGCGATCCAGCTCTTCGTCACGCTGATCGAATTCAAGCTGACCACGCTCGCCGGCTTCGTGCTGATCCCCTTCGGCCTCTTCGGAAAGAGCGCCTTCATGGCCGAGCGCGTGCTCGGCAACGTGATTTCCTCCGGCATCAAGGTGCTGGTTCTCGGCGTCATCATCGGTATCGGGTCGAGCCTCTTCTCCGAGTTCACCGCCGGCTTTGGCGGCCGGACGCCGACGATCGACGAGGCCATGGCGATCGTGCTTGCGGCGCTGACGCTGCTCGGCCTCGGCATATTTGGTCCTGGCATCGCCAACGGCTTGGTATCCGGCGGCCCCCAGCTCGGCGCAGGCGCCGCTGTCGGCACCGGCCTTGCCGCCGGAGGCATGGTAGCAGCGGGCGCCGCCACGGTCGGTGCCGTCGCCTCTGGCGGCGCGGCGCTCGCGGGCGGTGCAGCCGCCGCGGCCCGCGGCGGCGCCGCGCTGGCAGGCGGCGCATCGACTGCATACAGCCTGGGCGCCGCAGGGCAGACGGGCGCCTCGGGCGTGGCCAGCGGTTTGGGCGGGGTCGCCCGCGCCGCTGGCTCGGCTGCCACATCGCCGCTGCGGCGCGCCGCCGAACGTGCGTCATCGAGCATGCGCTCCAACTTCTCGAGCGGAGCCCGCGCCGCCTTCGAGACGACGGGCGGGTCCTCGACCATGGGCACCGTGGGCGAAGCAGCCAATGACGCTGCGCCGAGCTCCGCCGCGAGTGGCGGCGATCAGCCGCCGGCCTGGGCTCGGCGCATGAAGCGCTCCCAACAGATGAGCCACGCCGTCTCGACCACCGTCCATGCCGTGCGCAGCGGCGACAGCCACGGCGGCGGCTCATCCATCAATCTCTCCGAAGGTGACCGCTGATGTTTCGAAGACCCTCGACCCACTATGGAAAAGCTCCCGAACCCGAAACGCCGTATCAGCGCGCCGCGCAGGTCTGGGATGACCGCATCGGCTCGGCCCGCGTCCAGGCGCGCAACTGGCGCTACATGGCCTTCGGCTCCCTCTTCCTGTCGGCGGGGTTCGGGGCGGCGCTGGTCTGGCAGTCGGCGCGCGGCACTGTCGTTCCCTGGGTGGTTCAGACCGACCGGCTCGGCCAAGCCCAGGCGATCGCGCCGGCTACGGCGGACTACCAACCGACCGACCCCCAGATCGCGTTCCACCTCGCGCGCTTCATCGAGCAGGTCCGTTCGATCCCGGCGGACGCCATCATCGTCCGCCAAAACTGGCTGCGCGCCTACGACTTCACAACAGACCGGGGAGCAGCGGCCCTCAACGACTACGCGCGCGCGAACGATCCCTTCGCCAAGGTCGGCCGCCAGCAGATCGCCGTCGACGTCTCGAGCGTGATCCGCGCGTCGCCGGGCAGCTTCCGCGTCGCATGGACCGAGCGCCGCTACGAGAACGGCCAGCTCGCCGACACGACCCGATGGACGGCGATCCTCACCATCGTCGTCCAAATTCCGCGCAACGCCGACCGGCTGCGCGCCAATCCGCTGGGGATCTACGTCAACGCAATTTCATGGTCACGGGAGCTGGGGCAATGACGATGCCGATTTTCCGTAAAGCCGGAGAACCGGCTTTCCGAACTCACACATTGGCGGCTTTGCTGCTTTCTGCCACGGCGCTGGCCGGCTGCGTGACGACGCAGCGGCCGCCCGAGATCAGCTACGACGACGCGCCTGCCGCCGTGCAGACGGTCGATCCGCCGGCGCCGGTCAGGGTGGTCGAACTGCCAAGGCCGCTTCCGCTGCCCGGACAGATGAAGCCGGTCGAGGAATCGCGGCGAGCGCCCGAACCCGCCGATCCGACGGCGCGGGTCAACCAGGCCAATGCCGCCGCCCGCATCCAGCCGGTGCGAGACGGCTTCATCAACTCCATGCAGGTCTATCCCTTCACCCAAGGGGCGCTCTATCAGGTCTACACCGCCGTCGGGCAGATAACCGACATCGCGCTCCAGCCGGGCGAGCAGCTCGTCGGCTCCGGGCCGGTGGCGGCCGGCGATACGGTCCGCTGGATCATCGGCGACACGCAAAGCGGCTCCGGAGCGACTCTGCAGGTCCACATCCTGGTGAAGCCCACCCGCGCCGATCTGATGACCAATCTCGTCATCAACACCAATCTGCGCACCTATCACATGGAGCTGCGCTCGACCGAGCGTACCTATATGGCCTCGGTCTCCTGGCAATATCCGCAGGACCAGCTCATCGCGCTGCGTCGCCAGAACGCCGAAGCGCAGGCGACCCAGCCGGTCGCGACCGGCGTCGATCTCTCGCGCATCAATTTCCGCTACGAGGTGACGGGCGACCGCGCTGCGTGGCGTCCGCTGCGCGCCTATGACGACGGCCGGCAGGTCTTCATCGAATTCCCGAGAGGCATCGATCAGGGCGAAATGCCGCCGCTGTTCGTTATCGGCGCCGAAGGCAACACCTCCGAACTCGTCAACTACCGGGTCCGCAACAACTACATGATCGTCGACCGGCTCTTCGCGGCCGCGGAGCTCCGCTTCGGCTCCGGCGACACCCAGAAGCGCGTCCGGATCACCCGCACCGACGGGAGGCACGCGTCGTGAGCGATGACCGGAATGAGGAAGAGGAAGCCAGCGCGCCGCTGACGGGATCGGCGCCGGAGGCGGCCGCACCGATGCGGCTGCGCGCCGAGGCTCCGCGGGTCACGCGGCTATCGCGCAAGGTTCTGGCCGGGCTCGGCTTGGTGGCGAGCCTCGGCCTTGGCGGCGCGCTGGTCTACGCACTCCAGACCCGCAACGGCGGACGGGCGCCCGAGGAACTCTATTCGACGGACAATCGCTCGACGGCGGACGGCCTTCAGGGCCTTCCGCGCGACTATACCGGCGTGCCACAGCTCGGGCCGCCGCTCCCCGGCGATCTCGGACGGCCAATCGTCAGCGCTCAGAACCGCGGCCAGCCCGTGCCGGCGTCCGGCGTCGCGCCTGCACAGCCGGGCATCAGCCCGGAGGAGCAGCGCCGCCTTCAGGAAATCGAGACGGCGCGGACCAGCAGGCTGTTTGCAGCCTCGGAGGCGCGCGCCGCGACGCCAGCGACGATCAGCACGCAGACCCTGGCGCAGCCTGATCTAACGAGCCTTGGCCTCGGGCCGCCGGCGGCGACGCCCACGGCTCAGGAGCGGCGGCAGGCGTTCCTCAACGCTCCGGTCGACCGGCGCACCGTCGCGACCGATCGCGTCGCCGCGCCGGCATCGCCGAACATCCTGCAGGCAGGCGCCGTCATCTCGGCGGCGCTGATCACCGGCATCCGTTCGGACCTTCCGGGTCAGATCACGGCACAAGTCACCGAGAACATCTATGACAGCCCGACCGGCCGCATCCTTCTAGTCCCGCAGGGCACGCGCGTCATCGGCCAGTACGACAACAACGTCCAGTTCGGGCAGAGCCGCGTGCTGCTGGTGTGGAACCGCCTGATCTTCCCGAACGGCCACAGCATCGTGCTGGAGCGGCAGCCTGGCGCCGATGCCGAGGGCTATGCCGGCCTGCAGGACGGTGTCGACTATCACTGGTGGGATCTCGCCAAAGCGGCCGGCCTCTCGACGTTGCTGAGCGTCGGCGCTGAACTCGCCACCAACGACGACGACCGGCTAATCCAGGCGATCCGAAACGGCGGCCAGGACACGATCAACGACGCAGGCCAGCAGATCATCCGCCGCCAGCTCAATATTGCCCCGACGCTGACGATCCGGCCCGGATTTCCGGTCCGCGTGATCGTGACGCGCGACCTCGTACTCGAACCATACGGAGAGTGAGATGACCAAGCTAAAGCTCGGCGCGATCGTTGACGACAAACCGATCAAGGTAACGATCGAGTTCCCCGCCGACGTCCACCGCGATCTCGTTGATTATGCGGAGATCCTTGCGCATCAGAGCGGCCAACCTAAACCCAATCCGGCACGCCTGATAGTCCCAATGCTACAGCGCTTCATGGCGACGGACAGAGGTTTCGCGCAAGCGCGCCAGCAACGACTGTCCGCAGTCATGAGCCAGGCCAAGCCCTGAGCGCTCCGCGATGGTGGCGGTACGCTGTTTGCTTCTCATCAAGCTTGACGTTTGCTCCAGTCGGTCGAATGAGCTTCTGCGAAATCCAGGAAGGGTTGGATGGCGGGATTGCGGTCGTTAGCGCCCCAGACCGCATACAGTTGAACCGCCGCCTCATCCGCGAGGGGTACGAATGCGACGTTTTTTTGGACGTCGGTGGCGGTCGATTCCAGTGTGGCAAAGATCCCGAAACCACCGGAGACGAGACCAAGAATGCTGTCGCGCCCCACCCCATAGACAGCAACGTTCGGGGCTGAGCAGCCATCCAGCTTCTTGAGCAGAGGCCGCCCAAAGTCACATTCCTGCTCGTTCTTGGATAGGATGAGTACGTCCCGACTGAGTTCACTCCATCCGATATCCTGGGCATGCGCGAAGGGATGATCGCCTGGCATTGCGATGATAATGCGTTCTCGCCAAAGCGGCACCGATTTGCACCGTTTCGAACAAGGTTCGACCGTGAGGAATGCAATGTCGAGATTGCCACGGAGGAGATGTGCCTCGCCTTGGTGATTTGAAACCTCTTCGAGGCGCAGATCGATCAGCGGGTAAACCGCCCTATATCGCGCCAGTAGTTCGGCGAGGAACCCACTGGCGAGCGACGTCCCGGTTCCAATACGCAATTCTCCCGTCTCGCCTCGGCGCACTTTGCGGGCATCTGATATCGCCAGTCTAAGCTGCTCAGCTCCGAGAGCCGCCGATCGAACAAAGCGCTCGCCAAGCGGCGTTAGCCGCGTTCCGTTTCGTCCCCGTTCAAAAAGAGTGACGCCGAGCCGGCGCTCCAGCAATTGCACGCGCCGGCTCACCGTCGATTGCGCCAGGTCTATGCTCTCGGCCGCCGCACGAAAACTTCCATGCTCAGCGACAAGGATAGCATAGCTCAGGTATCGCAGATCGAGAGCCAGATCAGGCATTTCCGTCAAATGCCTTTCCTCACCAATATCCGGCGTCGCGTAAGAGGCGAGCAGCAGCCCCAACCAAAGCCAGATAAGTGAAGATCATCCCGAAGCCGCGAAGCGGTGCGTTCGCGCGCAGCATGCCGACCGCGTGAAGTAGCCGCCCAAGTGCCAAGGCTCCACCGATAGCAAGGACCAGCCAAGCTGCCGCGCCATGCGCCTCGATCAGGCCGAGGGTTACAACGCCCAAAGGCACATACTCGATGAAATTGCCCTGTGCCCGGATGCGGCGGTGAAGCTTCTCGTCACCACTGTCACCGACCAGATCGCCAACCTTGATGCGCCGCAAGGTGACAGGAACGGAGAGCAGGACGAGGGCAACGGCGAATGCCGCGGCAAAGAGCGAAGTGATGGGAAGGTAAATCATAGTGAACTCATCTATATCGGGCGGATCACTGCGGGGGCTGCGCCTCCACGGCGATCTCGCGGCACGCGCGTCAGCGCGCGCTGTCGATGACCATGCCGCCATCCGGCGAGAGGGTGTAGCCGGTCAGGAACTGCGCATCCTTGCTCGCCAGGAACAAAAGGACAGGCGCAATGTCGTTTTCCGGTGATCCATAGCGTTGCAGCGCGTTGTTTGCCGGCGGCACCTCAACATCTCCCCAGGTCTCGGCGACCGGCTGAATGTTGTTCACGGTGATCTTGTCAGGCCCCCACTCTCGCGCGGCGGTTCGCGTCAAAGCACGGGTCGCCTCCTTGGCCATGTTGTAGGGTGCATAGGGCAGCATCCCGAGAAGAGCCGCCGGCGAACCGAAGTTGATGACGCGGCCTTCCCCGCTCGCCTTGAGATGAGGATAGCAGGCTTGCATCGTGCGCAGGGTCGCGATCGGACCCGTATCGAAGTTGCGCTGCAACTGCTCGACCGACAGCTCCATGATCGACGACATGACAGCCGAGGGATCGAAGGCGTTGTTCACCAGAATATCGATCCCGCCATAGGCAGCGACCACCTTGTCCACAGCGGCCGTGATCTGATCGGCGTTGCTCACGTCGCAGGGCACGCCGAGCGCTGTCCCGCCGGCCGCCTCGATGTCCGCGACGACGGCCTCCACATTGGCGGGTGTGACTGAGAGGACCGCAACCTTCGCGCCCTCGGCCGCGAACAGCTTGGCGGTGGCCCGTCCGATGCCGCGACCCGCGCCTGTGATAATCGCGATCTTTCCGTTAAGTCGACCCATGTTTGTCTCCTGTCAGTATTGAGTTTGAGGAACCTGGCTGCACCATCCGGTGTCAGCCGTTGCTGATGACTGGCGTGTGGCGGACCCAGCGCCGGTCAGTGAATTGAGCCGGTGGCTCCAAGGACCCGCACCTTCATCGCGCATCCCCTTTCGTTTCGAATCCGAAGGCGGCGTAGGGCGAAGGCATTTCTCTTGCGGCGTTCTGGGTGACAAATGATCCGGCGATCAGCACAAGACCGACGGCCGCCGGCAGCGCGGCCCTGATATCGCGCGCGCCCAGATGGGCTAGAACGGCGAAGCCCAGGTGATAGAGCATCCCGGCATAGGCGAGATCGCTGAGCCCCACGCTGATGCGCGAAAGGATCGCCGCCACGGCGAGCAGCTTGACGATGATCAGGACCGGTACGAGGTAGCCGGGATAGCCCAGCTTAACGATGATCTGCCGGACTTGCTCGCCCCTCGTCAGATAAAGCAGAGCAGACGACAGATAGAGCAACGACAGCAGCGCGGTCGCTATCCAATATAGATTGGCTTCGGTCATAGATATTCCTGCCCACCAGCGGCCCGGTGAGTTCCTCGATAAAATTTTTGCTTTGCGCACTGGCGCATTTCCATGATGCGGCAGAGCGTGTATTGAAAATGTAGCCTATGAGCGATAAGCGCAAGTAGGATGAATTATTGGTGGTAAGTATGGAAAACCAGACCAATGGCGACTCTGTCGCGACGATGCAGGATCAAATGCGCCGGGCGTTCGCGCTGCTCTCGGGGAAGTGGAAGCTCGAGATCATGTGGCTGCTCAACCAGCGGGTCTATCGCTTCGGTGAATTGCGAAAGGCCATCCCCGGGATCACGCAGCATATGCTGACGGCGCAACTTCGCGAGCTCGAAGCCGACGGCCTGGTCTCCCGTACGATATTTGCCGAGGTTCCGCCGCGCGTAGATTATGAGATGACGGCCAAGGCACGCGGTCTCCAGCCGACGATGGAGGCATTGGCTGCCTGGTGGCAGGAATATGGGACCGACCTTCCAGCCAAGCCTGCAACGCGCGGCCGGAAGGCGAAGAGCGTCAACGCCACCCGGAGAGTGCCCGTTAGGCGTCAACCCGTCTAAACCGAGCAGCCCCATCTTACCGCGCCTGCGCGGCCGAACAGGCCGTTGGTCGACCAGCACTCAATTCGCCTCGGGGTTTCGCCGGTCAGCCGCCACAGTGTGGGGCCGCAGCAGGCGAACATTAGCCGCATCCCCTTGAGCCCTACTCGGCAGTCTCTCGCGAGTCCTCGACGACATTCGAAGCGTAGGCGGTGATGATCGCCGGAAGCAGACCCGGGAAGCGCGCCTCCACGTCGGCGAAGCGCGGATGATTTCGCATTTCCACGCCGTGACGCTCGCTCCGGATCAATCCTGCTTCGCGTAGCACCTTGAAGTGGTTCGACAGCGACGATTTCGGAATGACCCGATCACCCAAGGCCGAGACGGCCGAGCACGTCTGAATGCCCCCCGCTCGCATGATGTTGACAAAGATCGCTGCGCGATTGGGATCCGAGAGCGCGTGAAGGATCGCTTCCGGCTGAACGTCGTCGATGGAGGGATGAAAAAACGGTCTCATGCCCTTTCACATACACCGGCTTGACACGTTGTTCAATAGTTCATAGTTTCCGAACTATTGAACAACGGCAGCCCTCTCTGTGCTGCCTGACGTTAGCAACGCAAGCGAGGTAGAGAATATGAGCAAGCTCGAAGGCAAGGTCGCAGTCGTAACCGGGGCGTCGAAAGGCATCGGCGCGGGCATCGCCAAGGCTTTGGCAAAGGACGGCGCGGCCGTCGTCGTCAACTACGCTTCCAGCAGGGAAGGTGCAGACGCCGTCGTCGACGCCATCAAGGCCTCCGGGGGCAAGGCAGTTGCCGTCCAGGGCGACGTCTCCGTCGCCGCTGAAGCACAGGCGCTGATCGAGACGGCCGTGTCGCAGTTCGGTCGGCTCGATGTGCTCGTCAACAATTCGGGCGTTTGGGAGGCCGGTCCGGTCGAACTGTTTACCGAGCAACAGTATCGCCATGTGTTCGATGTCAACGTGCTCGGCGTGCTGCTGACAACGCAGGCCGCGATCAAGCACCTGCAGGACGGCGGAAGCGTCATCAACATCTCGTCGTCGATCACGACGCTGCGCTCACCGGGCACATCGCTCTATACCGCCAGCAAGGCAGCGGTGAACGCGATCTCGGAGGTGTTGGTCAAGGAACTGGCGCCTCGGAAGATCCGCGTCAACGTCGTCAGCCCCGGCTTCGTCGCCACAGAAGGAACGAAGGCGGCCGGCATCGCCGGGTCGGAGATGGAGGCCGGCATCGTCTCGCAAACGCCGCTCGGCCGTGCTGGAGAGCCGGACGACATCGCCCGCGTCGTCGCGTTCCTCGCATCCGACGATGCGCGCTTCGTGACCGGCGAGAACATTCTGGCCAGCGGCGGCTTGCGTTGACGCGTCGGTGCTGGGCGGCTGCCCGGTGATCGGACGGCTGCCCAGCGCCGCGCTGATGAAGCGCAGGCGGCGAGACCTCAACCGGTATGCGCCTGGCTGCAATTGAAAAGGAAATATCCGTGAGAGCCGTTCAATACGAAAGCTATGGCGAACCCGACGTTCTGCAGATCGTCGACATCGATGCGCCGCACGCCGGCGCCGGCCAGATCCGGATCGCGGTCCGGGCTGCCGGGGTCAACCCTCTGGACTGGAAGCTGCGGTCGGGAATCTACCGTGATTTCATGCCGATAGATCTCCCCAGCGGCGTCGGCGCCGAGGCGGCGGGTATCGTCGACGAAGTGGGCGACGGCGTGCCAAATGTCGCGGTCGGCGATCGCGTATTCGGCCTCACCGTTCGCCGGACCGCCATGGCCGAGCATGCGGTGCTGACCAGTTGGGCACACATTCCGGACGGCATGTCGTTCGAGGTGGCAGGCGGCCTTGCGATCGTCAGCGAGACTGCGACGCGCATCCTTGATCTGGTCGATAGCAAGGCCGGAGAAACGTTGGTGGTGGTCGGCGCCTCGGGCGGAGTAGGCAGCGCGGTCGTCCAGGTGGCGCGCCAGCGCGGCGTCAACGTGATTGGCGCGGCAAGCGAAGCAAAGCACGACTATCTTCGCAAGCTCGGCGCCGTTCCGACGACGTACGGTCCCGGACTGCCAGCCCGCGTCCGCGAGCTTGCGCCGCAGGGGGTCGATACGGCACTTGACCTGGCCGGGGCGGGCGTCATCCCCGATCTCATCGAGATCGTGGGCGATCCTGCCCGTGTTCTGTCGATCGCGGATATCGATGCACCCAAGCACGGTGCGCAAGTCACGACGTCGCAAGACGACCATCCTGAAGTTGCCCTCAGGCATGTAGCGGAGCTCTATTCCAAGGGCGCGTTCGACCTCGCTATCGAGCAGGTCTTTCCGCTCGATCAGGTCGCGGATGCGCAGCGGCGCAGCGCCAGCGGAAGAGTTGCCGGCAAGCTGGTTGTCACCATTCCCTAAGCAAGCCGCTACCAGTTCGGCATGTGGCGGAGTTGGCAACGATGCCCTGATGGAAGTCTGAAGGAACCAAGCATGACAATGATTCAGTATCCGCTCTACGAAAATCCCTATGGTGACATCCGCGTCGATGCCGACACTGTCATCGGACTGCACATGTTCACGGCCGGGGAGAACGACCTGGCGTCCTATGTCACCAGTTTTTCTCCCTTTGCCGTGAAGCTACAGACATATTTTCGCATGTTTGGCATCCGCCACGAACGTGTCAGCGAGCAAACGAACGCCGTCGGTCCCCGGCACAAGATTCCGTTCATCAGCGTTGGAAACACGCTGATCACCGACAGCGGGCTCATCATCGATCATCTGAAGACCGTCCTCGGCGACCCCGACGCCCATCTGACGCCCGCGCAGAAGGCGCTCGGTCGGATGGTGCAGGGCGCGCTGGAGGATCACCTCTACTGGATCATCCTCTATTATGAGTTCTTCTCGGACAGCGGTTGGGACTTCCTCTCGAATGTAATGGTCGGCGGTGCGACCAACCTGCCTGCGGAAATCCAGGAGGCGCTTGACCTGCGCCGCGCGGATTTCCGCAAGCGCTGCTACGATCAAGGTATCGCCCGCTTCACCGAGGCCGAGATCATCGACAAGGCTAAGCGCGACATGGCTGCGATCGATGTCCTGATCGACAACAAGCGATTCCTGCTGGGGGATGACCGCCCGACTTCCCACGATGCGGTTGTCTTCGGCTTCACCCAAGCATTTTTCCAGGTGCGCGACATGCACCCGGAGATCACCGACTTTGTCCGTACGCTGCCGAACCTGGGTCGCTTCATCGCGACCGTCACGACCCGGTGGTATCCCGAGCTGAAGCTGGCGTTCGAGCCACACCAGCCATAGGGCAAGGCACATATGCCGTTTTGGGCTCCCTAAAGAAGCACGAGGCTGTTTCAGACTGACCGGACCCGCAAAAGGATGATTGCATGACTCGCATTCTCTTCATCGGGCAGAAGCCCGAAACGGTCGATTTTTCCGACCCAGCTCTGCCGCCCGGGCTTGACGCAGCGAAAATCAACGCAGGAATTGCCATTGCGGTTCAGACGGTCACAGAGCATGGCTGGCAAGTGGATTTGTGCCTGATCGCGCCCGATGACGCGGGAATTTCCCAAATCGACCGGCAGTTGCGCAGTAGAACCTATGACTGTGTCGTTATCGGCGCCGGCTTGCGCATCCCGCCCAAGGGGCTGGTCCTTTTCGAGAAGGTCATCAACACGGTGCACGCGGCGGCGCCCGGGGCGGCCATCGCTTTCAACACGAAGCCAGAGGATTCCGCCGCCGCAGTGGGCCGCCAGTTGGCATCAGTCCCGATCATCGAAGACGAATAGCGGTTGCGACCAGGCAGGCACCGACACCCCAGCAGATTGTCCACTTTGCCTACCGCGAACGCGGAATATTGGTCGCCGATGACATTGTGCAACAGCGAATGCCTTCGTTCTCTGTGCAGCCGCTCGGCCTAGTAGTTGGTGTTGTCATTAACCGTGCACCGACATCCCAAAGTCGCTCTGCTTCGCTAGCTCGCTGCGTTTAGATGGATTTTTGAAGGATGGTGCAGGTGGTTGGAATCGAACCGACACTCCTTGCGGAACCGGATTTTGAAGGAGTCGCGTTTACTGAATGCGGGCCCACACGTTTCGAGCTTGTCCATCAGCGCCTGTTCGCCCCTATGCTGCACTTAGCAGTCAGGGAGAACCCGCCGATGTGTACGCTATAGCCCGAAAACACCGCACGGCGTTTCGAAGGGGCTTCCAGTATCAGCATCTATCATTCTCAATCGCCTGAGCAATGCAGGAGATTGAGAATGGCAAAGATCGAAACTACGCAAATTCGGAGAACAATCCGGCGGCAACAGTTGCGGGAGATGGTGCCGATGGCCGACAGCACTATTTATGAAATGGAGCAGCGTGGTGAATTTCCCCGTCGGTTCGCGCTCTCGCCACGGTGTATTGTTTGGGACCTCGCCGAGGTCGAGGCCTGGCTGACGGCGCGGCGGACTGCCCCGATCCGTCGAGCACAGCACCCCGACGTCACCAAGCGCAAGACCCGCCCGATCAAAGGGCGGGATCAAGCTCCATCACAGGCATAGCTGTCGGCAGAAGCGTTGGGGCGTGCTTCCGACCGTCGATCCAGGCATCCACGGTATCCGCCCACTGCTGCATCATATGCCGGCGCTGCACCTCATACTCGGCCTTGTTGTAAACGCCGCGCGATGAGCGCCCGTCCTCGTGCGCCAGGCACTTTTCGATCCAGTCGCTGTTAAAGCCCAGCTCATTTAGCAGCGTCGAGCCCGTCCGCCGCAGATCATGGACCGTGAAAGGCTCCAGCGGCAGCCCCTCCTTCTTGGCCTGTTCGACGACGGCATAGGTGACCCGATTGAAGGTCGCGCGCGACATCGGCGCGTCCGCGTCGTACCGGGACGGCAACAGGTATCGAGAGTTCCCAGAGCAGGTCTTGAGCGCGATCATGATATCCAACGTCTGTCGGCACAGGTAGACGTTGTGCGGCTTAGACCGCTTCATGCGCTCCTTCGGGATGGTCCAGACGGCGTTGTCGAAATCGATCTCGTCCCACACTGCATCCTGCAACTCGCTCTTCCGGACCATGGTGAGGAGGAAAAGTTTCATGCCGAGGCGGATCGTCGGCAATGTCGCGACATGCTCGAGCTGTTTGAACATGATGCGAATCTCGGCGGGCGAAAGTGCGCGGTCCTTCGGCGTGAAGGTGGCGATCGAGGCCGGACCGACGTCATCGGCCGGGTTGGCGACCTTCTCGCCGTGCAGAATGGCGAAGCCGTAGATCTGCTTCAGGATATCCCGCACATGGATGGCGGTCGCTGGCGCTCCCCGTTCGACGATCTTGCCGCAGTGAGCGCGCAGATCATCGGGAGTGATCTCTGTCAGGAGACGATTCCGCCAGACGGGCATGAGTTCGCGCTCAAAGATGGAGCGGCGCATCGCGCGGGTGCTATCAGCCATGGTCGCGTTGGTCAGCCATTTCTCGCCGAACTGGCCGAAGCTCTTTGCTTCCTTGATCCGGCGCTTCTCCCGCTGCTTCTCGATGGCGGGGGACCGCCCTTCGGCGATCGCGCGCCGCGCGTCGATGCATAACTCGCGAGCCCTGGCGAGCGATATCCCGTCACGGGCATACCTACCGAGATAGACGGTCTCCCGCCTGCCGTTCAGCCGATAGTCGAGCCTAAACGAGATGGCGCCCGACGGTGCAACGCGCACATACATGCCGTCACGATCAGATACCTTGTACATTTTTGCTTTTGGTTTCAAGCACTTGAGTGCTGCATCGGTCAACATTTCGGGCCTCCTTGCGGAAAAGTACCGTCACGCGGTTTTTGGAGGCCTATGGCGTAGAAAGCGCTTATAATTCAGCGTCTTATATCAAAAAAAGTACCGTCATGAGCCTCATTGCTCCTAACGGTACTTTCGTTTTTCCGGTTGATCAATGGGGGCAAGGCCCGTCAGCGGGGCCGCCGAATGCGATCTATGCCCACCGATAGATGTCGATAGGCACAGAAGAAATTTATTTTTGTTTTCAGTTGGTTAGATCGTACCTCAGCGTAAATTCGGCGACGTTCGGAGGGGTCTGAATCATTCCCACTCGATCGTGCCCGGCGGCTTCGACGTGATGTCGTAAACCACCCGGTTGATGCCGCGGACCTCGTTGATGATGCGGGTCGCGGTGCGGGCGAGGAAGTCGTGGTCGAAATGATAATAGTCGGCGGTCATGCCGTCGGTCGAGGTGACGGCGCGGAGCGCGCAGACGAAGTCATAGGTGCGGCCGTCGCCCATGACGCCGACGGTCTGGACGGGGAGCAGAACCGCGAAAGCCTGCCAGATGGCGTCATAGAGGCCGGCCTTGCGGATCTCGTCGAGATAGACGACGTCGGCCTTTCTCAGGATGTCGAGCTTGTCCCGCGAGATGGCGCCGGGAATGCGGATGGCGAGGCCCGGGCCCGGGAACGGATGGCGGCCGACGAAATGCGCCGGCAGGCCCAGCTCGCGGCCAAGGGCGCGGACCTCGTCCTTGAACAATTCACGCAGCGGCTCGACGAGCTTCATGTTCATGCGCTCGGGCAGGCCGCCGACATTGTGATGCGACTTGATCGTCACCGACGGGCCGCCGGTGAAGGAGACGCTTTCGATCACGTCGGGATAAAGCGTGCCCTGCGCCAGGAAGGCGGCGCCGCCGATCTTCTTGGCTTCCGCCTCGAACACATCGATGAACAGCTTGCCGATCGTCTTGCGCTTCACTTCCGGGTCGCTCACGCCCTCGAGCGCGCCCAGGAACATTTTCGACGCGTCCACATGGACGAGCGGGATGTTGTAGGATTCGCGGAACAGGCGGACCACCTCATCGGCCTCGCCGGCGCGCATCAGCCCGTGATCGACGAAGATGCAGGTCAGCTGCTCGCCGATCGCCTCATGGATCAGGACCGCGGTGACGGCCGAATCGACGCCGCCCGACAGGCCGCAGATGACGCGGTCGAAGCCGACTTTCTTCTTGATGCGCTGGATCGCATCGTCCTTGAAGGACGCCATCGTCCAGTTGCCGCGGCAGCCGCAGATGTCGATGACGAAATTGCGATAGAGCCTGGCGCCGTCCGGCGTGTGCACCACTTCGGGGTGGAACTGCACCGCGTAGAATTGCCGCTTCTCATCGGCGATCGCCGCATAGGGCGCGCCCTCCGAGGTGCCGACGACGCGGAAGCCCGGCGGGATGGCAGTGACGCGGTCGCCATGGCTCATCCACACCTGGTGGCTCTCGCCTTCCGACCACACGCCGTCAAACAACGGGTTGTCGCTTTTCACCTGCAGGAAAGCGCGGCCGAATTCGCGGTGGTCGGAGGTTTCGACCTTGCCGCCCAATTGCGCACACATGGCCTGCTCGCCATAGCAGATGCCGAGCACCGGCAGGCCCAGTTTGAAGACGCGTTCGGGCGCCCGGGGGCTTTCACCCTCGGTGACGCTCGCGGGGCCGCCCGAAAGGATGATGCCCTTGAGGCCCGGCCAGTCGAGGGCCTTTTCGGCCGACTGGAAAGGAACGATTTCCGAGTAGACACCGGCCTCGCGCACCCGCCTGGCGATGAGCTGGGTGACCTGCGAGCCGAAATCGATGATGAGAATACGGTCTGTCATGGCGAGCGCTTAAGGGATAGCGCCCGAGTCCGCAAGGCCGTCGGCAAGCGGCTGCTCCGGCAAGGGAAAAGCGCGCCAATTCTCCCTCCGCCACCGAAGGCGGGGAGGGTGGCGCGCGGAACGCGCGACGGGTGGGTGCCGTCGCGAGGCGTGATCAATGCGGAACTTGCCGCGCTTCGCGGCGGAGACACCCCACCCGTCCGCCCTAACGGGCGTCCACCCTCCCCGCGCTTCGCGCGGCGGAGGGAGGTTTTCGTGCAACACAATCTCTCAAACTCGCACATCAGACGCCTGACACAGGCCAGAACAAAGGAATTTGACGTTACAGTTATGATTTTCCTTTGCACAGGTGACAAAATCCGCTTGACCCGAACACTCATTCTGACACACTCGAACACAATCACTAGAATTTGAACATTCCAGATCATGTCTGGGATCCGGGAGCATTCCAAGCCAGCAGACGTCAGACTCAAAACACGGGGAGTGAATCATGAGCAGTGATTTTACAACGATGAACAGGCGTGCCTTTCTCCGCAGCACAGCGCTTTTGGGGGCCACGGCCCTCGGCTCGAGTCTCATCCACATCCCCTTCGCCCAGGCGACGGAGTTCAAGCCGGCCTCGGGCGAGACGGTCTATTTCCGCGGCTGGCAGTTCCGCACCGATGTCGTCCAGAACAATGTCGACACCTACAACAAGGCTTTCGAGGGCAAAGTCGACTACGCCACGGTGACCGGCGACTATCCGGCGGTCATGGAAAAGGCGCTCATCGCCAATGAGCAGCTCGACGTCCTCTATGCCAATCCCTCGAGCGCGGTGCGCTATAATGGCGGCGGCTGGGTGCTGCCGGCCTCGGAGCTGCCCGACGGAAAGGAAATCGCCGACGGCATGTATCCCAATATCCGCGAGGCGTGGTCGGTCGACGGCAAGTTGCTCGGCCTTTCCTATTTCGTGACGACGCGCGGCGCGGTGCATGTCTTCACCAAACCCTTCCTCGCCGCCGGCTACACCGAGGAGCAGCTGCCGACTAATTGGGACGCGCTCTATGACACGGTCTATGCGCTGAAGGAGAAAGGTGTGGCGACGCCGTTCCTGCCGCATTGGTTCGGCGAATATTTCGGCATCTCCTGGGGCTTCGTGTTCGAGGTGATGAATCGCGGCGGCCAGGTCGCCGATCCGGCGACCCACAAGCCGGCGCTCACCCTCGATGGCCCCGCCGGCAAGACACTCGCCGCGTGGAAGAAGCTGTGGAAGTCCGGCCTCGTTCCGGAAGAGGTGTTCTCCTACAATGAAGCGGGTTACATCGACGCCTTCCGCTCGGGACGCTACATCTTCTCGCCGCAACAGCTCTATGATCTCAAGACCTTCAACGACAAGGCGCAGTCGGGCGATGTCGCCGGCCATGTGAGCCTATTGCCCGGCAAGGAGCAGAGCTGGGGCCTGATCGACTCCGCCCTTTATGTCATGACGGCGCGCAAGGGCCGCTCCGATCCGCTGACCGACGACGTGAAGAAGTTCGTCAGCTGGTATGGCTACAAGGACGAGAACGGCAAATACGCCGTGGCCAGCCGCTGGCTGAAGGAGAACATGCTGTTCTCCGCCTACAAGGCGGTGATGGAAAGCGAGGAAGCACGCACCGCGGTGTCGACCTCGCTGATGCGGCCGGAAGATTACGACCGGGTGCTCGAGGTCTATTCCAAGACGCCCTATCCGAGTGGCATCTGGAACGTCGTGTGGTCGGAAGAATTCAACTTCTGGCTCCGCGAAAAGCTGTTCGCCTTCCTGCAGCAGGATCTCGAGGCGGAAGCGGTGATCAACGAGGCCAATGCGAAGATCACCGAGCTCAACGAGCGGTACAAGATCTGATGCCATGAGGTCGGGCGGTCTCCCAACTGCGCCAAGAGGCCTTATCTGAGATACCACCCGACCCCCACCCCTACCCCTCCCCGCAAGGGGGAGGGAGAAGAGAGGGAAACTGTCGCCCATGGCTGACACCACCCGTTCCGACACTCCGGCACCTCCCCGCGCGGCTGAGATCAGCAATCTCAGTTTCGCGCTCATCATCTCGGTTCCGGTTCTCCTCTTCCTTCTCGTCGTCGTCGCCTATCCGCTCGCTTATGCCTTCTATCTGAGCTTCCATGAAATCCGCTTCTTCGGCGGCTATTCGGCGACCTGGAACGGGCTCGCCAATTACAGCAAGGTATTTTCCGATCAGAGCTTCTGGAGCTCGCTCGGGCGGACCTTGCGCTTCACAGCAGAGACGGTGGTCCTGACGCTGGCCGTGGGCCTTGGCCTCGCTCTCATCCTCAAACATCTGCCCGCCAAATGGCGCTGGCTGCGCGCGCTGATCATCCTGCCCTGGGCGGTGTCGCCCTATGGCGCCGGCATCTTCTTCACCTATCTCGGGCGCGGCCAGACCGGCATCGGCACGGCGGTCGCCGGCTGGTTCGGCTCCGACCACACGCTCAACCTGATCTCGGCCCGCTTCGTCATCGAATATCTGGCGGTGGGCGCGGCCTGGAACATGGCGCCGCTCGTCGCCTTCTTCCTCCTCGCCAATATGCTGACGACGCCGGCGCGGCTCTATGACCTCGCCAAGATCGACCAGATGTCGAGGCTCGAGACCTTCTGGCATGTGACGCTGCCGCCGTTGCGCTTCACCCTCTTCGTCTTCAGCTGCATCACCACGGTGCTGGCGATGAAGACCTTCGACTATATCTTCACGGCGACGCAGGGCGGACCCGGCGGCGCCTCGGCGGTGCTCACCTACACGCTCTACAAGATCAGCTTCGTCAATCTCGACCTCGGTTATGGCGCGGCGATGTCGTTCTTCCTGCTCGCCGTGATCCTGGGGGCGACGGGACTCCTCTATCTCCTCTGGGGCCGCAAGGAGGAACGCCAATGACCGGGCGCAATACCAAGACCTTCTGGCTCGTCCTCGCCGTCGCGGTGGCGCTCCTGTGGACCTTCCTGCCCATGTATTGGGTGGTGAAATATGCCTTCATGACCAAGACCGAGATCGCCCGCTTCCCGCCGATGCTCTATCCGCCTGAGCCGATCCTCGCCTCGTTTTTCAACATCTTCGGTTTTGATTACACCACCGCGGAAGGCACGGTGTTCAAGGCCTCGGGGCAAGCGCGGCAGATCATCTTAGGACTCCGCAACAGCCTCATCGTCGCCGCTATCGTGACCGCCATCACCACTCTCGTCGTGGTGCCGCTCTCCTATGTCTTCGCCAGGCTGCAGTTTCCGTTCAAGGGGAAGCTCCTGGCGGCGATCCTGCTGTCGGTGTCGCTGCCGCCGGTCTCGACGCTCATTCCGTTCTATACGCTCTATGTGCAGCTGGGCCTCACCGGCACGCTCTTCGGCCTCATCGTCGTGACGCTGACCATCACCATTCCGATCGTCGCCTGGATGCTCATCGGCTTCTTCCGCAACCTGCCGCCGGTCGAGCTCCTCGCCCGCGTCGACGGCTTCAGCCGGCTCTACACCCTGACCCGCATCATCGTGCCGATGGCGCGCAGCGGCATCATGGTGGCGGCCGTCATCGCCTTCCTGTTCTCATGGAACGAATATGTCTATGCGCAGATCCTGGTGACCGGATCGAACGCGGTGACGCTGCCGGCGGCGATGTCGGGCTTCCTCTTCCAGGTGCCGGAGCCGGCGCAGCTCGCGGCGAGCCTGCTGCTCAGCCTGCTGCCGCCCTTCTGCATCGCCTTCTTCCTGCAAAAACACATCGCCGAAATGCATATCGCCTGAGACCGTCAAGGAGCCTTCCCGCCTATGGCCCGCATCGACCTGCGCAACATCGTCAAGACCTATGGCAGCCATCACGCCGTCGAGAATCTCGACATGACGATAGAGGATGGCGAGCTCCTGGTGCTGCTCGGACCGTCCGGCTGCGGCAAATCGACGACGATGAACATGATCGCCGGGCTGACCGAGCCGACATCGGGACAAATCCTGTTCGACGGCGCCGACGTGACCAGCCACTCGCCGCATCAGCGCAATATCGCGATGGTGTTCCAGTCGTCGCTGCTCTATCCGCATCTCTCCGCGCACGACAATATCTATATGAGCCTGAAGCGCTCAGGGTTATCGAAGCAGGAGATCGAAGCGCGCATCGCCCATGCCGCCCAGACGGTCGACGTGACGCGCCTCCTCGACAAGATGCCGTCGCAGCTGTCGGGCGGCGAGCGCCAGCGCGTCGCCACCGCCAAGGCGATCGTGCGCGAGCCGGCGGGCTTTCTTTTGGACGAGCCCCTGTCGGCGCTCGATGCCTCGTTGCGTCTGTCGCTGCGCGCCGAGCTCGTCAATCTGCAGAAGCGCATTCGCACCACGATGATCTTCGTCACCCATGACCAGGTCGAGGCGATGACGATGGGCGACCGTATCGGCGTGATGCGCAAGGGCCGGCTGGAGCAGATCGGCACGCCGACCGACATCTATAATCGGCCCGCCACCTTGTTCGTCGCCGGCTTTGTCGGGGTTCCGCCGATGAATTTTCTCAAAGGTACGCTCGAAAAGGCCGACGGCAGGCTGTGGCTGATCAATCCGTCGCTCAGGATGGAGATCAAAGGCGAATTCGCGAATGCCGCGCCGCAGAAGGAAGTCATTCTCGGCATCAGGCCGCATCTGATGCGGCTGACCGAGGCGGGCGCTTCGGCCCTGCCCTTGACCGTCTATGCCATCGAGCAGCTCGGCAATGAAGCCATCGTGATCTGCGACGGGCCTGATGGCGGGAAAATCCGCGTCGTGGCGCCCGCCGGCTTCACCGCGCCCGTGGGCGCCCGTCTCGATGCCACATTCGACAGCGCCGCGGCGCGTCTCTACGACCCCGCCAGCGAACAGGTTCTCGCCGTCGGAAAGAAAGCGTGATGGCCGACTACATTATCGTGGGCGGCGGATCGTCGGGCTGCATCGTGGCGGCGCGGCTGAGCGAAAATCCAGCCGTCAAAGTCATCCTGCTGGAAGCGGGTTTGGATGCGGCGCGGCCGGAGGATTTTCCGGATCTCGCCAGCTCCTATCCGGGCATCGCCTATTCCAATCCGCGTTATACCTGGAAGGACCTCAAGGCTTCCGGGCCTTATCAGGGCTCGAACCAGCCGGAGGCCCGCGCCAAGCGCTACGAGCAGGCGCGCATACTGGGCGGCGGATCGGCAATCAACGGCATCGGCGCCAATCGCGGCTCGCCGCACGACTATGATGAATGGGGCGCGCTCGGCGTCGAAGGCTGGTCATGGGCGGAATGCCTGCCCTATTTCAAGAAGCTCGAACGCGATCTCGATATCGACAACGAATTGCACGGCAAGACCGGCCCCTTCCCGATCAGGCGCCGGGGCGCGGAAATCTGGACACCGTTCACCCATGCGATGCTGGGCCTCTGCGCCGAGCGCGGCATTCCCTTCCTTCCCGACCAGAATGGCAAATGGGAAGACGGCATCTTCGAGATGGCCGTCAACATGGATGAGCAGAAACGGCGCGTCAGCACCGCCTGGGCGTATCTCACGCCGGAAGTGCGCCGGAGGCCCAATCTGGAAATCCGCACCGAGACGACGGTGGCGCGGATTCTCATCGCCGAGGGTCGGGCCAAGGGCGTGATCGCGCGCCGCGGCAATGTGCAGGAAGAGCTCAAGGCGCACCGCGTCGTCGTCTGCGCCGGGGCGCTGGCGACGCCGGCGATGCTGATGCGCTCCGGTATCGGGCCGGCGCCGCATCTCGGCGATTGCGGCATCGAGACGGTGCAGGATCTGCCGGGGGTCGGTCAGAATCTGATGGAGCATCCCTCGTCCGGGCTCGTGATGTTCCTGAAAACTTCAGCGCGGCAGAAAGGGCCGCTCGATTATCACATCCCGATCGGCTACCGCTTCTCGTCGGGCGTCGAGAACTGTGCGCCGGGCGACATGCATATGAATTTCGTCACCCGCGCCGCCTGGCATCCGATCGGCGGCCAGCTCGGCTCGCTGTTCTTCTGGGTCAACAAATCCTATTCGAAGGGCCAGCTGCTGCTCGATCCCTCAGCACCCAACGGACCGCCGCGCATCGATTTCCGCCTGCTCTCGGACCGGCGCGATCTGGTGCGGCTGGCGGATGCCTTCGAACGCGCCGTCAGCCTTGCCACCGATCCGCGCCTGTCATCTGCCGTGTCGGGCCTCTATGCCGGCGGCATGTCGGAATTCGGCAAACTCTTCTCGAAGCAGTCGCGGCTCGGCGCCGTGGTCACCGGGATCGGCGCCTTCGGCCTCGACATGATGGGCAAACATCGCGACAAGGCCTTCCCACATATGCTGTCGAATTTCAACGATCCGCGGCGGCTCGCCGGCAACCGGGCCGAGCTCGAAGCCTATATTTCCGAGACGGTCGGTGGTGTGTGGCATCCGACCTGCACCTGCCGCATGGGACCGGAGAGCGACAGACTGGCGGTGACCGATGCGCGCGGCAAGGTGCGCAAGCTCGACGGGCTCTATGTCAGCGACGCCTCGATCATGCCGACGATCCCCTGCGCCAATACCAATCTGCCGACGATCATGATGGCGGAGAAGATCGCGGATGGGCTGAAGCAGCGATAGACGACACCCCACCCTCATGCTGAGGTGCGAGCGAAGCGAGTCTCGAAGCATGATCCAGGGACAGAGGACCTCCCGCTCGCCACCCTTCGAGGGCCGCTTCGCGGCCACCTCAGGGTGAGGATTGGAGGTGGATCAATCTCAACCGCTCGCGATATCGTAAAGCATCTTCATATTAAGCGCGATGATGATGGCGGCGATGACGGCCGATACGACGGTCAGCCATGCGGGCGCCACAAGGGCTCCCATCTTGGCGCGGTCTCTCGTGAACATCACCAAAGGCACGATGGCGAAAGGCAGCTGGAAGGCGAGGATCACCTGGCTGAGGATCAGGAGCATGCCGGTGCCGCTCTCGCCGTAGAGGATCGTCACCGCTGCCGCCGGGATGATGGCGAACATGCGGGTGATGAGACGGCGCAGCCAGGGCGGCAATTTGATGCGCAGGAACCCCTCCATGACGATCTGGCCGGCGAGCGTGGCCGTCACCGTCGAATTGAGGCCGCAGCAGAGGAGTGCAATGGCGAAGAGCTTGGGCGCCAGCATGGAGCCGAGCAATGGCGCCAGCATCGAATGGGCGTCGCCCAATTCGGCCACTTGCGCATTGCCGGTCTTGTTGAAGGTCGCGGCCGCGAGGATCAGGATCGAGGCATTGACGAGCAACGCGAACATCAAGGCGACGGTCGAGTCGATGGTGGCGAATTTCAGCGCCTCGCGCTTCTCGGGGTCGGAGCGGCCATAGGCCCGCGTCTGCACCACGCCCGAGTGGAGATAGAGATTATGCGGCATCACGGTGGCACCGATAATGCCGAGCGCCAGATAAAGCATCGCCGGGTTGGTGACGATCTCGGTCGTCGGCGCAAAGCCCTTGATGACGGCACCCCATTCTGGATCCGCCATGGCGATCTGCACCGCGAAACACACCGCGATCACGCCGAGGAGCACGATGATGAAAGCTTCGATCCAGCGGAAGCCGAGCTTCTGCAGATAGAGGATGAGGAAGACATCGAGAGCGGTGATGACGACACCGATCTCAAGCGGAATGCCGAACAGCAGATTGAGGCCGATTGCCGTGCCCACCACCTCGGCGATGTCGGTGGCGATGATGGCGATCTCGGCGAAGAGCCACAGAATCCAGGCGACGGGTTTCGGGAAGGCGTCGCGGCAGGCTTGCGCCAGATCGCGGCCCGAGGCGATGGCGAGGCGGGCGCAGAGCGACTGCAGGATGATCGCCATGATGTTGGACATCAGCGCGATGACGAGCAGCGTGTAGCCGAATTGCGCGCCGCCGGCGATCGAGGTGGCCCAGTTGCCGGGATCCATATAACCGACCGAGACGAGATAGCCGGGGCCGACGAAGGCCATGGCGCGCCGCCATGTCGAAGCGTTGGCGCGAATGGGAATGCTGCGGTGAACATCGCTCAAGGACGCCTCGCCGCGGTCGCGGCTCCATCCCATCAATCGGTCGATAGCGCTTGCTGACTGGTCATCCATGATCGAGATATAGCATAGGCTATATTCATAACAATGGACTAAGTCAAATATACTGACTTTTATTTTTACCCGGGCAATATTGACGCGCTGATTTTACCCGGGTAATTCGGGCGCGGTTTCATTTCCGGAGTTCTCACATGCCCGCCCCCTCATTCACCGCTTTCACCGGTCCCCATCGCCTCGCCGGCGGCCCCATCCTCGCTGTGGCGCTGGCGGTCAAAGCGGCGCTCGCCGAGGATCCGGAAGCTCCCGTCTTCACTTTCGACGATGCGACCGGTGCCGTGGTCGATCTCGATCTTCGGGGTGGTCGTGAGGAGATCGCCGCCCGGCTGGAAGCGCGGTTTCCGCAAAGCGCTGAGGTGGCGGAGGCGGAAGCGCCACGCGGCCCCGGCCGGCCGAAGCTCGGCGTCATCGCACGCGAGGTCACGCTGCTGCCGCGCCATTGGGAGTGGCTCGGCACCCAGCGCGGCGGCGCTTCACATGCGCTGCGCCGTCTCGTCGATGATGCACGGCGCGCCGATCAGGGCGCGAGCGAAGCCCGCGCAAGACGCGATGCCGCCTATCGCTTCATGTCGGCGATGGCAGGAAACCTCTCAGGTTTCGAGGAGGCGTCGCGCGCCCTCTTCGCCGGTGACGCGGCGCGCTTCGGCGAACAGAGTGCGTCGTGGCCCGAAGATATTCGCGCGCATGTGCAGAAGCTCGCTTGTGGGTGAGCCGCAGTGAGCCTCCTGGTACCGGGGGACTGAAGACCGCTGGCGTTAATTCCCCTCCCGCAGGCGGCAGGGCTGTCCGGGAAAGATTCTTCGAACCGCGTGAAATGCCAACCCATGCAACAATACGCTTCACACTCGCTATCCGAGACCCAGAATACCGAAAACTCTCCCCTTCTCCCGCCTGCGGGAGAAGGTGGCCGAAGGCCGGATGAGGGTGTCGGGCAGGTGATCATGAACTCCGGCCCTCAAGGCTCCGCTCCGGGTGTTTCAGCGCAGAAATTGATAAGCTTACAAACGTCACGAACACCCTCATCCGCCCTGTCGGGCACCTTCTCCCGCAAGCGGGAAAAGGGGGAAATCTTGGGAGACCGTACCTCTTCACTTTCCCCGGACAGCCCTGCCCGCAAGCGGGAGAAGGGATGTCAAGCTCATGCCTTCTTCTTCAGGAGCGCCATGAAGAAGCCGTCG
This sequence comes from Rhizobiales bacterium Y(2018), assembly GCA_005502925.1. Classification (GTDB taxonomy): domain Bacteria; phylum Pseudomonadota; class Alphaproteobacteria; order Rhizobiales; family Aestuariivirgaceae; genus Taklimakanibacter. The sequence continues at coordinate 1,101,195 of SCPD01000001.1, forward strand.
GTGGCGTGGCTGTGGGGGGTGAGCAACAACGTGTCCTTGGCCGCGCCGGCCGAGGCCGGGGGTTCGGTGCCGATCGCCTGACGCCAATGCTCGCGATAGGGCTGAAGCGTGAAATCGGGATGGCTGTCGAGGAAGGCCGCCACCTGGTCGTCATTCTCCTCAGGCAACACCGAGCAGGTGATGTAGAGCATCCGGCCGCCCGCTTTCACCAGCTTGGCGCCACGCTCGAGCACCGCTTTCTGATCGCCGAGACGGATATCGAGCTGCCTTTCGGTGAGGCGCCATTTCGAATCCGGGTTGCGCCGCCAGGCGCCGGAGCCGGAGCACGGCGCATCGACCAAGACGCAATCGACTTTTCCCGTGAGGCTATCGAGTCTTACGGACTCATCCGAACCCAATACCTGAACATTGCGGGCACCCGCCCGCTGCAGCCGCTCGAAGATCGGGCGCAGGCGGTGCTTGTCACTGTCATAGGCGTGGATCTGGCCCTTGTTGCCCATCAGCGCCGCCAGCGCCAGGGTCTTGCCGCCGGCGCCGGCGCAGATATCGGCCACCTGCTCGCCGGCCTTGGCGCCCGACATCAGGGCCGCCACTTGCGAAGCGGCGTCCTGCACCTCGAACCAACCCTTGCCATGCGCGGGCTCGGCCTCCACATGCGGGTTGCGCTTGTCGGGACCGGTCGAAGCGATGCGCACGCACCAGGGCGACAGAGGCCCCGATACCGCGTTGAACTTCTCCAGCGCTTTGAGGAGCTTGGGGCGGTCGCTCTTCAGGATGTTGACGCGCAGGTCGACCGGTGCCCGCTCGGCCAGCGCCCGGCCTTCTTGCGCGGCGCGGTCGCCGAAGACGCGGATAAGGGACGCGTCCAGCCATTCGGGATAGTCGCCGGCAATGTGAGCCGGCCCCGCTTCCGTCGGCGCTACTTTAAGAAGCGCGCGCTCGTCGTCGGTGAGCGGGCCCGGGCCATGCTCTTCCGCGGAAGCGCGCGCGATGTCATCGGCCGACCGCTTCCAGATGTCGTGCAAGGCGGCCAGCACGACCGCGCGGGGCTCATCGCTGCCCATCCGCCGGGCGAGCGAGTTCTTCCGGCGCAGCACGTCATAGACCAGTGTGCTGATGGCGTGACGGTCGCCGGCGCCGGCGAAACGGTGCGCCTTGCCCCAATCTTTCAGCGCTTCCGCCGCCGGGCGATGGCGCGACGCTATTTCAGCCAGAACCTCGATCGCCGCCGATATTCGACCACCTTCACGCATGATCAGACAAACACCTTGTAAGCAAGCCACAGCCAATATGCCGTCAACACGACGGCGCCAGCGGTGAACACATAAAACCGCCGGACCAGCTGATTGCGTCCGACATGAACGAAACTATGGCCGACGCGCAGAGCAAGGAAGGCCCAGGAGAGCGCCACCAGCACGCCGTCACCTACATTCAGGATCAGCGTGAAGGCAATGCCGGCATACCAGAACAGCGGCAGCTGGAACTGGTTATCGTAATTATTGCCGAGCTTGCGCACATCGTCCGGAAAAGCTCTGGAGTCGACAACGACCTCTTTCATCCGTGCGCGCCCGGCGATAAGCGACTTGCGGCGCGCCCGAGCCGAGGCGACGCCCAGCCCGATGGTCATCAGCACATGCAGGAATACCGGCAGCAAGAGGGCTTGCTGCAGGCTCATCACCCCTGCCTCTGATAGTTCGGCGCCTCGCGCGTCACCATCACGTCATGCGGGTGGCTTTCGCGCAGGCCCGCATTGGTGATGCGGATGAATTCGGCGCGCGTCTGAAGATCGGGAATGCTGCCGGCGCCGACATAACCCATGGCGGCGCGCAAGCCGCCGACGAGCTGGTGCAGCACGGCCGAAACCGGGCCCTTATGCGGCACCTGGCCTTCGATGCCTTCCGGCACGAGCTTGAGTGAGTCCTTCACTTCCTGCTGGAAGTAGCGATCGGCGGAACCGCGCGCCATCGCCCCCACCGAGCCCATGCCACGATAGGACTTGTAGCTGCGGCCCTGATAGAGGAACACCTCGCCCGGGCTTTCATCGGTGCCGGCCAAGAGCGAGCCGATCATGGCGACGCCGGCGCCGGCGGCAATCGCCTTGGCCAAGTCGCCCGAATATTTGATGCCGCCATCGGCGATCACCGGCACGCCCGCTTTCTGGGCGGCCTCGGCGCATTCCATGATGGCCGAAAGCTGCGGCACACCGACGCCCGCCACCACGCGGGTGGTGCAGATGGAGCCGGGGCCGATACCGATCTTGACCGCATCGGCGCCGGCATCGATGAGCGCTGCGGTCGCTTCGGCCGTCGCCACATTGCCGGCGATGATCTGCACCTTGTTGGAGAGCTTCTTGATGCGCTTCACCTGGTCGATGACATGGATCGAATGGCCATGAGCGGTGTCGACCACCACGAGATCGACGCCGGCATCGATGAGAAGCTCGGCGCGGGCAAACCCCTTATCGCCGGTGCCGGTGGCGGCGGCGACGCGCAGGCGGCCCTGCTCGTCCTTGGCGGCATGCGGGTGATGCGCCGCCTTCTCCATGTCGGTGACGGTGATGAGGCCGACGCATTTGTAGCTGTCATCGACGACGATCAGCTTCTCGATCTTGTATTTGTTGAGAAGCCGCGTCGCCTCGGCGCGGTCGACGCCTTCGCGCACGGTGACCAGGTTGTCCTTGGTCATCAGCTCGGCGACTTTCATCTTCGCATCGGTGGCGAAACGCACATCGCGGTTGGTGACGATGCCGACCAGCGTGCCTTTGCCATCGACGACCGGAATGCCGGAGATGTGATGGCGTTCCTTGAGGCGCATCAAATCGGCGAGCGTCGCTTCGGGGCCGATGGTGATCGGGTTGATCACCATGCCGCTCTCGAAACGTTTCACCTGGCGGACCTGCTCGGCCTGCTGGTCGGGCTCGAGATTCTTGTGGATGACACCGAGGCCGCCGGACTGCGCCATGGCGATGGCGAGGCGCGCTTCCGTCACCGTGTCCATCGCCGCCGAGATGATCGGGATGGAAAGCGTGATGTCGCGGGTGATGTGGGTGCGGGTCTGCACTTCCGCCGGCAGAACAGAAGAGGCGCCGGGCTTCATCAGCACGTCGTCAAAGGTCAAATATTCCGGGATCTGGCGCCTGGCCATTGGCCAACCTCCGTAAAAGCACTTCGCAAGTGCGGTAAGACTCACTCTGGGTTGGCGAGGGCTCATAACACCCAGTTCCACCTGGGAGCAAGCGGCGAAACGGGAAGCGGAGAAATCGCGCTGGAGGCTTGCTTGCAATGCACGGCTGGGACGGGAACCAAGGGCCTCAGCGGCGCTTCTCCCGCATGACCGATCACGGTCAAAAATGGAGATTTTGTCATGAATTACAAGCCCTTAATCCTCGCGACAGCGATTGCCGCATCACTCGGCCTCGCCACGGCGGGCACAGCGGAAGCGCATGATCATGGCGGTGGCGGCTTCTTCATCGCCGGCCACCATGGCGGCTGGGGCGGCCATCACTGGCATGATCACGGCTGGGGCGGGTTCGGCATCACTCCGTCCTATGGTTTCTACGGCCCCGATTATTATGGCTATCATGATGATCTCTATGACGCGCCCTATGCCTATTGGCGCTTCGCTCATCATCGCCATGATCACTGGCGCTTCCACCACCGGGCGTATTACTGATGCGCGCGACCAGGAGGCGGGGCCTCCCGTCCCGCTTCCGGTCAGCGACGGAAGTGCCGGCCGCCATCCGTCTTAGCTGATGTCCACCAACCGGAGGCAAAAACGGTGCTGGACCGATGGGCCGGCCATCCCGTGATCCCATCGTGAAGGAACGAATTCGGGCGCGCGGCATTGGTGCCAGAAAGCGCGCCACGACGGCGAAGGAGTGCTTTCCATGAAGATTTCCAAACCCCTTGCATTGATGGCGGCGGTTACGGTCGCGGGCTTTTTGAGCCTCGGCGGCGCCAAGGCCGCCAATGTGGCGACCGGCAACGCGCCGCTCCCGGCGATCCAGAAGGCGCAGGAGTCGAATATCCAGCCGGCCTCACACCGCAAACGCTACTGGCGCGGCCATCGCAATCGCTATTGGCGCGGCGGCCGGCGTTATTGGGGCCCAGGTGCCGGCCTGTGGCTCGGCTTCGGTCTCGCCCCCTATTATTATGGCGGCGGCCCTTATTATTACCGGCCCTATCGCCCCGTCTACGCGCCGGTCGGCAGCGCGCATGTGCGCTGGTGCCTCAACCGCTACCGCTCCTACGACCCGCGCAGCAATACCTTCATGGGTTACGATGGCTACCGCCATCGGTGCAGAAGCCCGTACCGCTACTGATCTCAAGTCGCGGTTTTAACGGAAGCGGGGCCGTGATGGCCCCGCTTTCACTTTCAACTCTCCTTCTCCCGCGAAGCGCGGGGAAGGTGGCGAGCGAAGCGAGACGGATGGGGGTCGTGCCGTGTCGAGACGGATTGCAAGACAATTACGCAAGTCGATGACCCCACAAGAAATCAAGCTTTGGGTTCAACTGAAGCATCTCAATCGGCGCGGACATCACTTCAGACGTCAGGCTCCGATAGATGGCTATATCGTCGACTTTGCCGAGTTTCGCCACAGGCTGATCATCGAGGTCGACGGCTCCCAGCACGGGTACGAAAAAGGTGAAGCGGCCGATCGTATTCGCGACCAGCATTTTACAGACGCCGGATTTCGGGTTCTGCGTTTCTGGAATCATGACGTCGATGGAAATATGACGGGAGTCATCGATGCAGTTCATGCCGCCGTGCCCCCATCCGGCTCCCCCGGCTAAGCGCCGGGGAGCCACCTTCCCCGCGCTTCGCGGGGGAAGGAGGATTCCGATCACTCCTGCCCCTCCACCGGCCTAAATCCCATGGCCAGCACGAAGAGCTCGGCGGAGTCGCTGCGGCTGGCGTCGGGCTTCACGTGGCGGACCGTCTCGAAATGCCGCTTCATCATCTTCAGCATCTCGCCCTCGGTGCCGCCGCGCAGGACCTTGGCGAGGAAGGTGCCGCCGGGCTTGAGCACGTCCGTGGCGAAGGTGAAGCCGGCCTCGGCGAGCGCCATGATTTTCAGGTGATCGGTCTGGCGATGGCCGGTCGCATGTGCCGCCATGTCGGACATCACCACATCGGCCTTCTCACCGCCCAGCGCATCGATGAGGAGCTGCGGCGCGTCCTCGTCATAGAAATCCTTGTGGAAGATGACGACACCCGGAATGGGGTCCATGCCATGCATGTCGATGGCGATGACCTTGCCCTTGCCTTCCGTCGCCTTCACCCGCTGGACCGCCACTTGCGACCAGCCGCCGGGTGCGGCGCCCAGATCGACCACCCGTCCGCCCGGCTTCAAGAAGCGGAACTTGTCGTCGATCTCGCTCAATTTGAAAGCGGCGCGGGAGCGATAGCCGAGCTTCCTCGCTTCGGCGACATAGGGATCGTTCAACTGGCGCTCGAGCCAGGTCTTCTGCGAGACGGTGCGGCCTTTGCCGGTCTTCACCCTGACCTTCAGGCGCCTGGAATTCTTGATCGTGGTGCCGCCCGGACGCGTCATTTCAAGCTCCCCGGGTCGGTCCCATATGTGCCGTCGGTCTTCATCATCAACGTCAATATCCCTTCGCGCAGGCCCCGGTCGGCGACGCGGACGCGCGGCGTCGGAAAGGCGTGGCAGATTTCTTCCAGAATGGCGCAGCCGGCAAGCACGAGATCGGCGCGATCACGCCCGATACAGGCATTGTCCATGCGCTCGGCATAACTCATCGCCTGAAGCTCGAGACAAACCCTGGCGATCTCCTCGCGGGCGAGCCAGCAGCCATCGACGCGGGCGCGGTCATAACGCCTGAGCCCCAGTTGCACCCCGGCGATGGTCGTCACCGTGCCGGAGGTGCCGAGAAGATGGGCCGGCAGCGCGCCGCCCATGCCCCGGCGCACCCGCTCGGCGAATTCGCCGATCATCGGCCGCAGGTATTCGCGCATCGCCGCGTAGTTCCCGGCGTCGACCTCGACACCGCCGAAGCGTTCCGACACCGTCACCACGCCGGCGGCCAGCGACACCCAGGCGGCGATTTCCGGCCTGCCGCTCCGGTTGTCGAGCCACATCAATTCGGTCGAGCCGCCGCCAATGTCGAAGACGAGGGCGTCGGCTGCCCCCTCCTCCATCAAAGGCTCGGCGCCGACGGCGGCGAGCTTCGCCTCCATCTCGCGGCCGATGATCTCGAGCTCGAGGCCGACCTCGTCCTTGACCCTGGCGATGAACTCCGCGCCATTGGCGGCCATGCGGCAGGCCTCCGTCGCCACCAGGCGACGGTGTCCGACCCGGTGCCAGGTCAGCTTGTTGGCACAGATGCGCAGCGCCTCGACGGTGCGCTTCATCGCCGCCTCGCTCAAGGCGCCGGAGGCGGTCAGCCCCTCGCCCAGCCGGACGATGCGCGAAAACGCATCGACCACGCCGAAGCCTTGCGGGCTCGGCGCGGCGATCAAAAGCCGGCAGTTATTCGTGCCGAGATCGAGGGCGCCATAAAAAGCATCCCCCCGCTCCGGCCGCTGTTTCGGCGAGCCACGATGATCGCCCCTCGGGGAGCCATGGCTCCCGGGAGGGCTGTCGTGCCGCCGGGCCCGGGACCCGCCCGCGCCGCTTCTGGCATCCACCTGTCAAAACCTTTCGCCGGTCCCGGGCGGTTCTCCAGGCGGGCAATTCCGCCGAAATCCGCCCTTACCGGCAATCCTTATGTTGGCTTCAGATTAACAGCTTGGGCAGCCTAGTCAAAGTTCGGCCCACAAAGCGACAAAGCGGAACTGTTTGTTAACGGCAAATTATCCGTTTGCGCCCTATTTTCCGCCGTTTAGAGGCAATCAGTTATGCGTACTTTCGGCCCGAGATGGTTCAGGAGCGACTCCCTTATCGCGGAGTACTCCGATCATTTCGGCCAGGCGGTGACCCGCCAGAAGCAGACGCTCGCCCTCAATGCCGCCAAGGTCGAGGCCGAGCTCGCCTCCAAAGCCAAGTCGGAATTCATCGCCAATATGAGCCATGAGCTCAGGACCCCGCTCAACGCCATCATCGGCTTTTCCGACATGCTGGGCACCCTCAACATCTCGGAACCGAAGCGGGTCAACCAGTATTCGGGCTATATCAAGCAGGCGGCCGACCACCTTCTGGCGCTGATCAACGGCATTCTGGACGTGACCAAGATCCAGGCCGGCACCATGACGATCGAGCGCGAGCCCATGGATATCACCCCCATCGTCCAGTCCTGCCTCCTCATCGTCGAGGCCAAGGCCAAGGAAAAGGACATCATGGTGGCGAGCGAGATCGACTCCGAGATGCCCCGGCTCTACGCCGATCCCTTACGGATCAAGCAGATCCTCATCAATCTTCTCGGCAATGCGGTGAAGTTCACGCCCGACAAAGGCCGCGTCTCCTTCCATGCGAGCCCGGCCAGCAACGGCTTCGTGCGCCTCACCATCACCGACAATGGCGGCGGCATGTCGGTCTCCGACATCGAAACCGCGATGCGCCCCTTCGGGCAAGTGGATGCCGGGTTCAACAAGCGGCATGAGGGCACCGGCCTCGGCCTGCCGATCTCGGCGGCGCTGGCCAAGCTCCATGGCGGCAGCCTCACCATCGATTCGGAAAAGGGCAAGGGCACGCGAGTGCATGTGTTCCTGCCCGTGCATGATCTGACCCAGATCCCACCCCCAAGCGCCAAGCGGCGTTATTGAAAGACACACCATGCAAGCGGCCCAGGCTCAGGCAATGACACGGACGAAGGCGCCCGCCATCGACAGCGTCGACCGCATCGGACGCATCGTCGCGGTGACCGGCGGCCACGCCATCATCCTGCTCGACACCGCCGACGGCCAGGACCAGAATTCCTCCAGCCACTGCCCGGAGATCGGCACGCTTCTCAAGGTGGATACGTCGACCTCCGTCACGCTGGCGCTGGTCTCGGCCTTGAGTTCGCCGATGCCGTCGCATGGCCAGAGCGACCAGGAGCTGCGCATCATCGAGGTCGAGTTCATCGGCGAATTGCCGAAGGACGAGCATGGCCGGCCGAAAGCGTTCCGGCGCGGTATCTCGACCTATCCCTCGCTCGGCAATGTCGTGTTCCGGGCGAGCAAGGAAGAACTTTCCAAAGCCTATGCCTGCGACACCGATACCGCCATCCGCATCGGCCATATCCAGCAGGACGCCTCGATCCCGGCGATGGTGAAGATCGACGAGCTGCTGGGCAAGCATTTCGCCGTGCTCGGCACCACCGGCACCGGCAAGTCCTGCTCGGTGGCGCTGATCCTCCGGCGCATCCTCGAGAAGAATCCGCAAGCCCATATCGTGCTGCTCGACGTGCATCGCGAATATGAGCAGTCGTTCAACGAATGGTCGGAAGTCATCACGCCCGAAAACATGACGCTGCCCTTCTGGCTGCTCAATTTCGAGGAGATCGTCGAGATCCTGATCGGCACCCAGGCGCATCGCGAGGCCGATGTCGAGATCCTGCGCGAGCTGATTCCGATCGCCAAGCAGCGTTACATGCACAATCAGCGCAAGGACAAGTCGAATGTGCTGCGCCAGCGCGATCTCGACGGCACCAATGTCGGCGTCGACACACCGGTGCCTTATCGCGCCTCCGACCTCCTGGCGCTGCTCGACGAGCAGATCGGCAAGCTCGATCTGAGAGGCGAGCTCGCCCCCTATAAGCGGCTGAAATCCCGCGTCGAGACGATCTCGCGCGATCCGCGTTATGCCTTCATGTTCGGCAACCTCACCGTCCAGGACACGATGGCGCAGACCCTGTCGCGCATCTTCCGCATACCGGTCGCCGGCAAGCCGATCTCGATCCTCGAGCTGGGCGGCCTGCCCTCCGAGATCATCAATGTCGTCGTCTCGGTGCTGGCCAGACTCGCCTTCGATTTCGGCCTGTGGAGCGGTGGCCAGATCCCGATCACCTTCGTGTGCGAGGAAGCGCACCGCTATGTGCCGATCGACCGCACCCTGGGCTTCGAGCCGACCAAAAGGGCGATCTCGCGCATCGCCAAGGAAGGCCGCAAATATGGCGTGTCGCTTTGCCTCGTCACCCAGCGCCCGGCCGAGCTCGACCCGACCATCCTGTCCCAGTGCAGCACGATCTTCTCCTTCCGTCTCTCGAATGAGCGCGACCAGGAGATCCTGAAGGCCGGCATTTCGGATGCGGCGCGCAGCCTGCTCGAATTCATGTCGACCATGGGCACCGGCGATGCCATCACATTCGGGGAAGGCGTGGCGTTGCCGACCCGAGTCAAATTCGACATGCTGCCGGCCCATGCGTGGCCCAGGAGCAACACCGCCTCCTTCACCGAAGGCTGGGCGCGGGAAGCCCCGAGCGAGACCTTCCTGCAGGATGTCGTGTCGCGCTGGCGCCAGCAGTCCTTCGGCACCTACGCCCTCGAGCCGGAGCCGGCACCGGCTCCTGTTATGCCCGATCCGCTGCAGCGGCCTTCAGCGCCTTTGCGCCAGCCGGCGGCGGCCGCCTTCGCGCCATCGGGCGCAACCCCGCCGCCGATCACACCCACCGAGCTGCAGGGCATCCAGTCACGGCTGCGCCGCACGCTGCCGCCTTTGCCCCCGGGCGAAACACCCGCCGCGCCGCCGCCGCAACAGCCGGCGGATGCCGGCGCCAAGCAGACCAGCATTTCGAGCCTGCTCAAGCAGTTCAGGGCCTAGAACCTTCAAGCTACATGCGTGTGCCTGCTCACGGAAACTACCCCGTGACGAATGTCCGCCAGGAACGCGCAAGCCGTTCCTCATCCATGCCGCGTCCGATCAGGACGATGACATCATCCTCAGGCGCCGGACCGGCGTCCTTCTCCGGCGCGGGCAGGATTTCCGGCGCCTGGACGATGCGGCGCACCGATTGCAGCAAGAGACGGCCGTCGGGACTCGTCACCACGCCCTTCACCCGCACGATGTCGTCGCCGCGCGCGGCGAGGAGTGCTGAAAGCCACACCGAGACTCCCGCCCAGCCGGCTTCTCCGGCAAGGCGCAGGCGATGGGGTCTGATCGGTTCGGCAGACATGCTCGCCGTCTCGGGAAGATCATAAGGCTCGGCCTCGTCGTCGACGGGCAGGCACTCCGGCACGCCGAGCTCGGCGGCCTCCAAAGCCGCAGCCGGATTGAGGCGGCGCAAGGTGCGCGTGAGCCTGGCAAGCGCCTCCGAAGGGACGCCGCGTGGCTTGGTGACGATGATGCGCTCAGCCGCCTCCACCTGCCGCCGGCTGAGCTCCTCCTCAGCGAGTTGTGCCGCGCCATGCAGCGCATCGACGAGGACGATAACACCGGCGACGACCAGACGGCGTGCCAGAATCGGGTCCTGCGCCAGGGCGGCGGCGATGGCGCCGGGGTCGGCAAGCCCGCTGGTTTCAAGCACGATGCGACCGGTCTCCGACGCGCCGGAAGCATCATGCTCGGCGCAGATGCGGCGCAGCGCCGCGACCAGCGAGGCTCGGCCGGCGCAACAGGCGCAGCCGCCCGCCAGCACCTCGACCCGCTCGGCCTTGCCGAGCAGTAGGTTGTCGACCGGCGTCTCGGCCGCCTCGTTGACGATCAGATGCACCGGGCCCAAATGCCTCTCATGCAACTGATGGCGCAGCCACGTGCTCTTGCCGGCGCCCAGGAACCCGCCGATGATCGTCAGCGGCAGGCGTCCGTCGGCGCGGCGGGCGTCACGCATCGGGGAGCGCGCGTGGCGACAACGGATCGATCGGCGTACCGGCGAGACGCGCCGCCTCCTTCCACAGGGTATCGAGATCGGCGACCAGAACGCGCTCGCCATCGGGCGCCATGAGCTGAAGTCCCGGCGTTACGCCATCGTCATAGGCACTCAAGCGATAAGGCAGCAGCAGCCGGTTGACGATGACGAGGCGAATGAAGCGCAGCCGCACCCGGCTGCCGGGGCGCTGTGCCCCGGCATCGGTCCAATGGCCCGGCAGCGCCGGAAAGCCGCATGCGCTGCACATGATTCAGATCACTTCGGGGCGCTTGCCGCCGGCAAAGGGATAACGCTTGCGGAAATCATCGGCGATCTCCTCGAAGGTCGCCCATTCGACACCGTCATGCCCGTTGATATGCTCGATCAGGCGCTCGAGCATCAGCAGCACTTGCGGGCGGCCGGAGACGTCCGGGTGGATGGTGAAGGCGAAGACAGCGTAGTCCATCTCGCGATAGACCCAGTCGAACTGGTCGCGCCACATCTCCTCGATATGCCGCGGATTGACGAAGCCGTGGCTGTTCGGGGCCTTCTTCATGAACATCATCGGCGGCAAGTCGTCGACATACCAGTTGGCGGCGATATCGACGAGATCGATCTCCTTGCCGTGCTTCAAGGGATGCATCCAGTCCTTGGCCTTCTTGGTGTAGTCGATCACGTTCCACTCGTCGCCGACGCGTGCATAAAAGGGCTGGAAGTCGCGATAGCCCTGGCTGTGATCATAGCTGAAATTGTATTTCTTGAGCAGCGCCGCGGTCGCGGCGGACATCTCCCACCAGGGAGCGACATAGCCGCGCGGCGGCTTGCCGGTCAGCTTGTCGATGAGCTCGACCGACTTCACCAGCACGTCCTCCTCCTGCTGCGGCGTCATGGCCACCGGATTCTCATGCAGATAGCCGTGAGCGCCGATCTCGTGGCCCGCATCCACGATCATCTTCATCTCTTTCGGGAAGGTCTCCATCGAGTGCCCCGGAATGAAGAAGGACGTGCGCAGATCGTATTTCTTGAACAGGCGCAAAAGCCGCGGCACGCCGACCTCGGTGGCGAAAATGCCGCGCTGGATGTCCGACGGGCTGTCGCCGCCGCCATAGGACCCGATCCAGCCCGCCACCGAGTCGATGTCGGTTCCAAACGCGCAGTAGATCTTCTTCTTGCTCATGGTCTTGCTCCTGTGGTTGGGGGATATCGGATCACACACCGCTCGGGATGTTGGTCGGATCGCGCTTGATGAAGCGCGGCGAGTTCAGTTCTTTCCAAGTCGAGAGAGCGCGGTTGACGGCGCCGAAGGCGGGCCGCGGCACATATTTGCCGTGGCCCGGCCGCGGCGACGCGTTCTGTCCGTGGGACCACACGACCTTGCCGCGCGAGAGCGTGTAGCGCGCCTGGGCGCTCACCTTGAAGCCCTCGAAGACATTGTAGTCGAGGACCGACTTCTGGTCGGCGGCGCGGATGGTGCGGCCGAGTTTCGGGTCCCACACGGTGATGTCGGCATCGGCGCCGACGACCAGCGCGCCCTTGCGCGGATAGATGTTCAGGATTCGCGCGATGTTGGTCGAGGTCACCGCGACGAACTCCTCCTTGGTCAGCCGGCCCGTCTCGACGCCCCGGGTCCACAGCACCGAAAGCCGGTCTTCCAGGCCGCCGGTGCCGTTGGGGATCATTGGAAAGCCCTTCAGCCCCATGCGCTTCTGCGCTGTGGTGAAGGCGCAGTGATCGGTAGCGACGACCTGCAGGCTGCCAGCCTGCAGCCCGGCCCAGAGGCCGTCCTGATGCCGCTTGTCACGGAAGGGCGGCGACATCACGCGCTGCGCGGCGTGATCCCAGCTCTTGTTGAAATACTCGCTCTCGTCGAGCGTCAGATGCTGAACGAGCGGCTCGCCATAGACCCGCATGCCCTTCTGGCGCGCCCGGCGGATGGCCTCATGCGCCTCCTCGCAGCTCACATGCACGACATAAAGCGGCACGCCGGCCGCGTCGGCGATCATGATGGCGCGGTTGGTCGCTTCGCCCTCGACCTCGGGTGGGCGCGAATAGGCATGGCCCTCCGGCCCGATTTGCCCGGCCTCCATGAACTTCGTCTGAAGCTCGGCGATGATGTCGCCATTCTCGGCATGGACGAGCGGCAGGGCACCGAGCTCGGCGCAGCGGCGGAAGGACGCGTACATCTCGTCGTCCTCGATCATCAGCGCGCCCTTATAGGCCATGAAGTGCTTGAAGCTGTTGACGCCCAGCTTCACCACCTCGGCCATCTCGCGCCAGATCGTCTCGTTCCAGCCGGTGACGGCCACATGCCACCCGACATCGATGGCGATGTTGCCGTCGGCCTTGCGGTGCCATTCCTTGACGGCATTGACGAGCGAGCCGTCGGCGCCGGGCAGGACGAAATCGACGATCATCGTGGTGCCGCCCGAGGCCGCCGCGGCTGTGCCGCTCTCGAATGTCTCGGCCGCCGTCGTTCCCATGAACGGCATCTCCAGATGCGTGTGGGGATCGATGCCGCCCGGAATGACATAGGCGCCCTCGGCATCGACGACGCTGTCGCCCTTGAGATCGGGGCCGATGGCGGCGATGCGATCGCCCTCGATGAGGATATCGGCCTCGAAGCTGCGATCGGCGGTGATCAGGGTTCCCTTCTTGATTACGGTCGTCATCGGATCTGCCTCCACTGAGTGCTATTCATGCGGCGTGCCCGCCGAATCGTTGGTGCCGCGCAGGAAGTGGTTGAGCTCGGGCTTCCAGGTGGCATAGACGACCTGGCCGACCTCTTTCGGCGCGGCCAGATATTCGTCGTCATCCATGTAGACGATGAATTCCTCGCCCCGGCCGGTATCGAGCGACACTTTCACGAAAGTGCCCTGATATTCGATATTGACGATCTTGCCATGGGCGGCGTTGCGCGCCGCCGTCGCCGCATCGGACAGCGCGATGCGATCGCGGCGGACGGAGAATTTGACCGGTGCGCCGGCGACAAGACCGCTCGCGTCGATCAGGTCATAGCGCGTGCCGTCGGGCGCGGCGATCACGGCGACAGCGCCGGTGACCTTCTCGATCTTGCCGGCGAGCACGTTCTGGCCGCCCATGAAGCGGGCGACATAGGGGCTGTGCGGCCGGCCATAGACCTGGCGCGGCGAGGCCGCCTGCTCGATGAGGCCGTGATCCATGACCACGACCTGATCGGCGAGCGCGATCGCTTCAGGCTGTGTATGGGTAACATGGACGAAGGTGATGCCGAGATCGCTCTGCAGCCGCTTCAGCTCGACGCGCATGCGCAGGCGCAGGAATTCGTCCAACGCCGACAGCGGCTCATCGAGGAGCAGCACCTTGGGATTGGTGATGAGCGCACGCGCCAGCGCCACGCGCTGCTGCTGGCCGCCCGACAATTCGGACGGTACGCGGTCGGCAAGATGACGAAGCTGCACGCGCTCGAGCATCGCGCGCGCCGCGGCACGGCGCTGGTCGGCGCCCTGGCCTCGCACCCTCAGGCTGAAGGCGACATTGTCGGTCAGCGACAGATGCGGGAACAGCGCGTAGTTCTGGAACATCAGGGCGGTGCCGCGGTCACCGGTGCGCAGCGCCGTCACATCCTCGCCGCCGATGGCAATGGCTCCGCTCGAGGGAATCTCGTGGCCGGCGATCATCCGCAACAAGGTCGTCTTGCCGCAGCCCGAGGGCCCGATCATGCAGCAATAGGCGCCGCCGTCGATGGTCAGATCGACCTCGTTCACCGCGCGCACGCCGCCATAGAGCTTGGTGACCTTGCGGATGTCGATACGGCTCTGGTCGGTCATCAGGCTTTTTCCCCGCGTGCCCTGGCACGATTCTTCTGGATGATGGCGATGGCGATGAAGGCAATGGCGATCACCAGGAAGCTGATCGCCGAGGTGACGGTGCCGATGGCATAGAGCGCCGGCGTGGTGACATTGGTCGTCATGTTGGAGATTTCGATCGGCAGCGTGTTCAGGCCACCCACCGTCAGGAGCGAGCGCGGATATTCGTCATAGCTCAGCGTGAAGCCGAAGAGCGCCACGGCGATCAATCCGGGAAACAGGATCGGCACGGTGATGTAAGCGAGGATCTGGGCGGGCCTGGCGCCTGCGTCGCGCGCGGCTTCCTCCCAGGAGGAGTCAAAGCGGTTGAGCACCGCAAACATGATCAGGAGGCCGAAGGGCAGCGTCCAGCTCAGATGGGCGCCGAGCGCCGACAGCCACCAGTGCAGCTGGAAGCCGAGAAGCTGGAAGAACTGGCTGATGCCGAGGCCCAGAAGAATACCCGGCACCACGAGGCTGACGATGGAGAGATAGAACAAGGGCCCGGCGCCCCAGAATTTGCGCCGGAAGGCGAGACCGGCGAAGAGACAGCAGGCTGCGGTGATCAGCATCGACAGGACGCCCAGTATGACCGAGCGCGAGAAGGCGCCGCCCAGATCGCCATAGCGGCTCGAGCTCCACAGATCGACGAACCAATGCGTCGAGACCCCGCGCATGGGAAAGGTCAGACCGCCGGAAGTGCCCTGGAAACTGAGCAGGAAGATGATCAGCATGGGGCCGTAGAGAAAGGCGACGAAGAGCGCGAAGAAAGCCGCCAGGAAATAGAAGGCGGGGCCGCGGCGGGTGGATGCATGGGCCATGGCTCTCTCCTAGCGCGCCAGTTCCGAACGGATGTCGACGATGCGCAGGACCGCCGAGACCATGAGGAGCACGACCATGATCAGGAGCACCGCCATGGCGGAGGCCTGCGGATAATAGAGCTGGTCGATCTCGTTCTTCATGGCCGACACGACGGAGGCGCTCTGGCCGCCGCTCATGACGCGGACGACGAAGAAATCACCCATCACCAGAGTGACCACGAAGATCGTGCCGAGCGCCAGGCCGGTCTTGGTTAGCGGGATGATGACATAACACAGGATCTGCCAGGGCCGGGCGCCGGCATCGCGGGCCGCCTCGACGAGGTTTGGATCGATCTTCGCCATGCTGTTGAAGACCGGCACGATCATGAACAGCGTGTAGAGATGCACATAGGTCAAGATGACGGCGAAGTCGGAATAGAGCAGGACATCGAGGGGGGCGCTGGTCAAGCCCATCTGGACGAGGAAGCCGTTGAACAGGCCCTCACGTCCGAGAAAGGGAATCCAGCTCACCATACGGATGATATTCGAGGTCCAGAACGGGATCGTGCAGAGAAGGAAGAGACCGATCTGCCATTTCAGATCGCGCACATGGAACACCAGGAAGTAGGAACAGGTGAAGCCGATGAGCGCGGTGCAGACCAGAGTGATCGCGGCATATTGCAGTGTCTTGAGGAAGAGACTCAACGTGACGGGAGATGTCAGGACCTCGCGGTAGTTCGCCAGGGTGAAGGCCGGATAGATCGAAATTCCGTCAGATTCCCAGAAGCTCAGGAGCACCACCGTGGCCAACGGAATGCCAACCATCGCGATCATGACGATGGCGAGCGGCGCCACTTGCAGGTAAGGCGCAACCGGCGACGATGATCCAGACGATCTGCCCGACATGCGGCAGCCCTTTCAAACTAATTCGCGGTCATGCGCTGGTGAACGGGCGCGTGGCGGAAGCCCCGCGCCCGCGGCGGGTCAACCGTCAGGAAGAGACGAAGTCGTTCCAGCGCTGGATCATGTAGCGGTCCTCGTCCATCACCGTGTTCCAGCAGGCGATGTTACCCATGCGCTGCTCGAAGGAGCCGCCGTCGCGGCTATTTCCGGCCTTGTCCATGACGGCCCCATACGGATCCTTGATCTCTTCCGACGCCGGCTTGCCGTCATACCAATAGCCGACCTCGTTGGGAGTCAGATTGGCTTTGGCGGTTTCGGGCACGGAGCTGTAATAGCCCTGGCGCGCGATGAAGGCGCCCTGCCAGCCGGACACATACCAGTTGAGATACTCATAGGCGGCCTCGAGCTTGAGCCCCTCGAGATGGCGCATGAGCCCCATGCCGAGACCCCAGCCGCGATAGCCCTGCTTCATGCCCTGATACACGCAGTCGATGCCGCGCGACTTGACCGCGGTGACGGCCGGCGACCACATCGACTGGATCACCACCTCGCCGGCGGCCATCAGGTTGACGCTCTCATCGAAAGTCGACCAGAAGGCCCGGAACTGTCCCGCCTTCTTGAGCGCCGTCAAAGCCTCGATGGTCTTGTCGATCTCCTCGCGCGTCATGTTGCCCTTGTCGGCATATTTCAGATCACCGCGGGCCTCGAGTGCCATGGCGGCGTCCATGATGCCGATGGAGGGAATGTTGACCAGCGCGGTCTTACCCTTGAATTCGGGATTGAAGAGCTCGGCCCAGCTGTCGACCGGGCGCTTGATCAGATCGGCGCGCAGGCCCAGCGTATCGGCATTGAAGATGGTCGGCATTACCGTCGCGAAGTTGGTCGCCCCCTTGGCGAACTCCTTGGAGTCGGCGCTCTCGGTATAGAGCACCTTGAAGGGCAGCGTGCCCTGGCGGCTCATATCCTTGCCGTCGAAGCTCTTGCCGTCGCGCATCAAGGGCGTCATCTTCGACCACTCCTTGACTTTCGTGACATCGATCGGCTGGAGCTTGCCGGACCGCCAGGCTTTCTGCAGCCCCCAGAATTCGTAATCGGCGATGTCGATCGTTTCCGGCTGGCTGACGGTCTTGGCCATCAGCGCGGTGGTCTCGGCCGTCTGCGCGACGATCTTGAAGCCGAGATCGGCGCTGGCCTTCTGGGCGATGTCGGCAATGACCGAATAGGACGGGCCGACCTGGTTGAGCGTGACATCCTTGATGTTCTGCGCCCAGATGACCGGCGCGCCGATCACCCCGGAACCGGCGGCGGCGCCCAATGCCGCAGCACTCCCTTTGAGAATGTCGCGGCGCGTGATGCCGGCCCTGCCGACACCCGATGTCTTACTGCCCTTCGTGCTCACGGCTGCCTTCCTCCAATTGTTCTTGTTGCACAAGCATTCACGAGGTCCGTGCTCATGCGCGAGCCCTGGAATGCCCTACCCCGTCAGCCTAATAGAAAATGTTCTTCGAATGCAATACACATTTTGATGTCGAGAAAATGCGTTATCTGCGCTAATCTCGCGTCAGAATGTCTATGCCATGTATACTTTGTATCCGAAGGGCGATTTATGACGGGATCGCGACATAGTGCGAGAAGCAGCCGAACGGGCCCCCACCAGCGCGGGGCCGCGGCCTCCCTTTCCTCCCAGAGCGGGGCCCAGTCCTTTCTCTACAGCTCGGTCAAGGACTTGCTCGCGAGCAAGATCGAAACGCAGGAACTGCCGTCCGGTTCCGTTCTCAAGGAAGCCAGTATCGCCATCCAGCTCGGCGTGAGCCGCGCGCCCGTGCGCCGGGCGCTGGCGATGCTCCATGCGGACGGCTTCATCCGCGCCGCCGAGGGGCAAGGCTATGTGGTGGGCGAGGCGCATCCGGTGGCGCTGTCATCACGACGCCTGCAGGAGATCCTCGTCGCGCAATCGGACGATATCGGCCGCAGCGCCACCTGGGAGCGGATATTCGCCGAGGTCAGCACCACCGTCATGGCCGCGATGCCGTTCGGCACCTACAGGATCCAGGAGGAAGAGCTCGGCAATCATCATCGCGTCAGCCGCACCGTGGCGCGCGAGGTTCTGTGGCGATTGATGGACCGCAGGCTGATCGAGAAGAACCGCAAGTCACACTGGATCATCGGACAGATGACGGCGCGCGATATCCGCGAGACGCTGGAAATGCGGCAGGTACTGGAACCCCGGGCCCTCGCCCAGGTCGCCGCGGGGCTCGACCGTGTCTGGCTTGCAACCCTCACCGCACGGATCGACAAAGCGATAGATGACTTTCCGGCCGGCGGCGGCGCCTCGCTGGACGAGATCGAAACCGACATGTTCGGCACCATGTATGCGGGCTTGCGCAACGCGCGCATGCTGAGCTCCATCCGCCGAAACCAGATATCGCTGATCGTGCCGCGGCTGTTCCGCCAGCACTTCACCATCCGTGACGATCTTCCCGCCCTGCAGGAATATGCCCAGATCGTGCATCATCTGCGCGGCGGCGCGGCGGGCGTGGCGCAGGTCCTGCTGGCGAACCATCTGGCGCGCGTGGAGCGCCTGACGCTCGCCCGGCTTCGCGTTCTTTCCGCCTTGCCGCCGCCCGGCAGCGCGCCCTATCTGATCGCGATCCATTGAAGCAAATGAGATGAGCAAGCGCCCCCTCAAGGTCATCGGAACGTCGGTCACGCTGCCCGAGCAATTGCGCCGACGGGCGTTGCGGGACCTGGCATACCCGATAGAGTTCGACGTTCTCGACGGGATCAGCTGCCAGCAGCGCGGCATCACGTCACCCGGGAGCTTCGATGTCTACGATCAGTGGTTCCATTCGATCGATCTCCTGTGGACGGCGGGCTCGGTGCAGCCGATCGAGACAAAAAGGATCAAACGGTGGAACGAGGTCAGCCTGCATAGCGGGCCGGTCGCGCGCCCGTCGGCCACGACGCCGCTCGCGACAGGCGGCAGCGGCATGCGTCCGAGCGATCTGCTCTTCGTTCAGGAAGACAACACGCTCGGCCCCACCCCCACGCCGACGATCGCGATGCTGCCGACCACCTACAATGTCGATTCCTTCGCCTATGCCCCCGACATCGCCGCCCCTCTCGGTTTCGCCACACCTGAAAGCTGGGCATGGCTTCTCGACGAGCGCTGGCATGGGCGCTGTACCTTGAGCAAGGATCCGGCGGCCAGCACCGTCGAGCTGGCGCTGGCGGCGCGCTCCGCCGGTCTCGTGGACATAGCCGACCCCTGCAACCTGTCGATCGAGGAGATCGACGCCTTGTTCGATCTCTTGATGGCGCGCCGGCGGACCGGCCATTTCTCACGCTTCTGGAGTTCCTCGGAGGACTCCATCCGCCTCATGTCGGGACCGACCTCGGTGCTCGGGTCATTGTGGTCTCCTGCTTTTTATGCGCTGCGCGGCATGGGTCACAATCTGGCCTATGCCGCACCAAGCGAGGGCTATCGCGGCTGGCAGAGTGGGCTCGGCCTGTCGGCGGCGCTGACGCCTGAGAAGATGGAGATGGCCTATGCCTATCTTAACTGGTGGCTCGAGGGCGCGGCGGGCGCCATCATGGCGCGGCAGGGTTATTACATCTCCGTCGTGGAGCCCGTGAAGAAGAGCCTGTCGGCGGCCGAGTGGGACTATTGGTATGGCGGGCTTCCGGCGTCGGAGAACCTCCCCGGACTTGCGACGCCCGTGGCGGTGCGAACCGGCGAGCGGCGCGAGGGCGGCAGCTACACGGAACGTGTCTCGCGCGTCGCGGTGTGGAGCACCATCATGCCCGAGCACAATTACCTGGTGCGCCGCTGGCAGGAATTTCTGAAGATCAGAGGTTGATCAGAGGCCGCTACATGGTTTCCCTTCTCCCGC
The DNA here is from genome assembly GCA_005502925.1 of Rhizobiales bacterium Y(2018). Lineage (GTDB taxonomy): Bacteria > Pseudomonadota > Alphaproteobacteria > Rhizobiales > Aestuariivirgaceae > Taklimakanibacter. Next base: position 1,121,339 of record SCPD01000001.1, read on the forward strand.
AAGCGGCAGGACTGTCCGGGGAAAATGAAGAGGCGTCTCAAAACTTTCCCCTTCTCCCGCTTGCGGGAGAAGGTGCCCGAAGGGCGGATGAGGGTGTATGGTGCCGTTGTGACAACGCGCCAAATAGAGCCCAGGCGTCTAGATCAGGCCCGCCGTCTGCGCCGAAGCCAGACGCCGGCGGAGGAGAGGTTGTGGCAGAACCTGCGCGGCCGGAGGCTGCAAGGACATAAGTTTGTTCGCCAGCATTCCATTGGTCCTTTCACGGTCGACTTCCTTTGCCGCGAAGCAACCCTCGTCATCGAGGTTGACGGCGCAACTCACGCGGAAGAGCGCGAGATAGAGTACGATGCGCGCCGCACGGCCTATCTGGGATCACAGGGATACCGAGTTCTTCGCATCCTCAATGACGATGTATTTCATCGCTTCAACGACGTGATGGACATGATCCTCCTGGCGCTCGCGGATAAGCTGCCGCCGGACTAACCAACACCCTCATCCGCCCTGTCGGGCACCTTCTCCCGCAAGCGGGAGAAGGGGGAATGTGGGAAAGTTCTGTGTCTCCTCACAGAGGAAACCTGTCCGATCCTGTTCTTCACGTGACGTTCCCCGATACCGAGCAGAGTTCCCCGGACAGCCCTGCCGCAAGCGGGAGAAGGGGGAATATGGGCGAGTTTTGAGTCTTCGCGGGGCGATGGTATCACGCCGGGCGATAGCCTTCCTTCGACAGCGCCACGATGTCGGCGAGCGACAGGCTGTCGAGATCGAGAGCGGCCAGCAGATCGTTCTCGGCGAAGAAATCGCGGCCATAAAGTGCAGAGAAAATCCGGATGCCCGATTCATGCAGTTCCGCCGGCTTGCCGGCGAGGCGGCCGAGCTTCACGGTGGCGACGAGACCGAAGGGCACATCCTCCAGCACATAACGGCTATCAGCGGTGGTCGGGCCCGAGCCGCCATTGCCGGCCGCATGCATCTCCTGGTTCATCTGCGAGATCGAGCTCACCGGCACATGGAAGGAAAGATGGAAATGCTGGAAGATGGTGCGCACGTCGAGGCCAAGCGCCTTGGCGATGGCGAGGCGCTCCTCATCCAGCGCCTCGAGCAATGCGCCCACTTTCGGGGTGACGTTCTGGCCCTGGCTCCAGCTCTCGCCGCGCTCCATACGCGTCAGATTGCAGAGCGCGATGCCCATATGGTTCTGCGGGTTGAGATTGCTGAGCGCGATCGCGATCAGGCTGCCGCGGTCGACGAAGCGGTCGCCGAAGAGCTTCTGGCAGATGTCCAATCCATGCGCGCTCGCGGACGCCGGCACGGTCGACAGATCGACCTTCTTGCGCACCGTGTTGACATTGACCTCGGCCTGGCCCTTCTGCCTTCCGGTGACGACGGTGGTGCCCCAGGCCACAATCGGCACGACGATGCCGCGTTTGGCCAAAGCGCGGCCGAGATACAGCGCGCCGAAAGACGCATGCGAGCTGATGACGACGGTCTGGCCTTCGCGAATGAAAGGCGAGATCGCATCGAATGCGAATTTGTGACCATAGCCGGGCAGCGCGATGAAGACGACTTCAGCTGCCGCGACGAGCTCTTGAGCATTCGCCGCTACTTTCGGATGGAAGGTGCCTTCGACGGCGCCCGTGGCGGTCAAGGCCTCGCCTTTCGCCAGCGCCTTGGTGCGCTCACCCGAAGGCGACCACAGCATGGCTTCATGGCCCATCTGCTCCAGAAGACAGGCCGTGCCAAAGGCGATCGATCCGGCTCCGACTATTCCTACGCGCATTTTCTTGGTCTCTCCGTAAAATGGTCTATCTGGTTCGTTTGGCGGGATCGAAGGCGACGACCAGGAAGGCCTTGGCGCCCGAGGGCCCGATGCTGACGAGGCCATGCTCGATATCAGCGGCGTAACGCGCCGTCTCGCCGGCCCGCAGACGGGTTTCCGATCCGCCGCAACGGACCAGGATCTCGCCTTCGGTGCAATGGAGATGCTCGAGCGTGCCATGGGCATGCGGCTCGCTCATGAGCCGGCCGCCGGGCTCGAAGCTCAACAGATACCATTCGGTGATCGACACCATCGACGCCGGTGACAGGATATGCAGCGTGCAGGTGCCGTCGGCGCTGCGGATCATCGGGATCGAATGTTCGGTCTGATGGTCGATGGCGCGCGCCTCTTCCTTGGCGCCTGATAAGAGGCTCGACATGTCAAGGCCGAGCGCCCGGGTCAGATGCCAGAGCGTGCCATAGGTCGGATTGGCGTCGCCGCGCTCGATCTCGGACAACATCGAACGCGACACGCCCGAGGCCAACGCCAGCTCGGCGAGCGTCAGGTTGCGCGCCTTGCGCTCCGCCTGCAGCCTCGGCCCGATCGCCGGCGGCTCGTTCAATCCGATTACTGGCTCCCTGAGCGTCATGGGGCGACCGGCTCTCCCAAAGTGTGCATCAGGCGGTTGGCCCAGCCGAACAATGAGCTCGACAGAATGAGATCGAGGATCTCCTCTTCATCGAGGCCCGCCTTCTTCAGATCCGCCATGTCGGCGGCGGTGGCGGCGGGTGGGGATTGCGAGAGCTTCATCGCGAAATCGAGGATCGCCTTGAGGCGCGGCTCGAGATCGGCCGCCGTACTATCGGCGAAGACCTTGGTGATCGCCGTCTCGTCCTTGGCCAGTTGATTGTAGCGCTCGGCATGAACGGCGGCGCAATAGATGCAGCGATTGACGACGGAGGCCGCGACCGCGCCCATCTCGCGCTCGGCGCGCGATAGGCCGCCACGATTATACATGATGGCGTTGAAGAGTGGTGAACGGTGCTTCAGCGTCTCAGGGTCATGCGCCAGCACCAGCACATAATCGGAGATCTTGCGGTTGGACGGCGTCACCTGGAGTGCGTCGAGCTGCTGAGGCGTCGCCGTGTCGAGATCGACCGGCGTCACATGCGGGCGCCATTCGGGAACCGTGACGGTGAAATCCTGGACAATCTGGCTCATAGGGCTCCCCTCATCAGGCGCAATCCGGCGACAACCCGGATCTGGTAGCTGACAAAGGCGACCAGCTCGGAGAGACGGACAATATCAGGCTCGGATACACCGGCCTTGGACAGAAGCTCTATGTCGGCGCCGGACGCCCTCTTCGGCTCACAGGCGACGAGATCGGCGTGACGGATGAGAGCCGTCTCACGCGCATCGCCGCCGGTGCAGGAGAGCTCCGCCAGACGTTTCTCGGCATCGCTCGCTTTCGCCTCCTGCAGAGCTTTCCGGAAATGCTTGAGGAAGGCCTCGTCGCCATTGAGCGCCGCGATGCGGCAGGCGATCGCAGCGCGCAGGCCATGGGAGAGACCACCGGGCTCGGCGGGCTTCAATGCCGCGTCATGGGTCTTCCGGGTCAGCGCGAAAATATCGGCACGTTTTTCAACGACCGCGGCCAAGGGGCTGCCGGGCGTTCCCCCCGCCAGCTCCAGCATCATGTCCTTCATCTTTGTCCTCTTCTTTTGGCTGGTTCTTCCGCCGCCTCGTCCGGCAATGCACTTTCGCGCCACTCGTCGCCTTTCAGCTCGGGCGTCGCATAGGCAAGGAGCCGCCACCAATGCTCCTCGATATTCTCGATATAGAATTTGGCGGCGATGGCGCGGGCGAGCCAGGCCGCTCCTTCGCTGATGCCCGGAATATCGCCGCTGGTCTTGCCCAGACTGACGCTCGCGCCATAATTGAAGCAGTGGATGCGCGACAGCCACGGCGCTTCGCCGGGCGTGCGCTCCTGGAAACTGAAATCGTCGGCGAGATAAGGGAAATTGCCGATCTGATCGTTCTCCAATCCCTCGGGCGGCTGGTAGCGATCATGCCACAGAGCGATCTTATCGGCATAACCGTCGAGCTCGGTGCGCGCCTGTGGCTCGATCAGGAAGCCGGTGCCGAGGATCAGGAAATCGGTGGTGAGCCGCCTGCCCCCGCTCAATTCCAGCACCACCTCGTTCTTAATGAGGCTGGCTTTCTCGACGCCGGCGCCGAAATGGAAATAGGCACTCTCATGCCGGCTCACCCGCAACGTCGAACCGCGCGGCGCCGGCGTCTGGGTGAGAAAGGAATAATGCATGATGCGCCAGCGCCAGGCATCGCTCAAATCCGAATAGGCTGCGGTGAAGCCGAAAGAACCGATGCCCATCAGCTTGTTGATGGTCGGCATGGATCTGCGCCGCGCCAGCAAGCGGACTTCCTTGGCGCCCGCTTCGAGGGCCTCCGCCGCATTGTCGACCGCCGAGGCGCCGACGCCGACCACGACGACGCGTTTGCCCTTCAGCGCCGTGAAATCGATCGGGTCGGAGGAATGGGCCCAATGGCTCTTCGGCAGGCTGTCGACGAAGGACGGGATATTGGCGCGGCCGGTGCCGTCGCGCCCGGTTGCCATGATGACGCGGCGGGCGAGCAGCTTGTCCTCACGCCGGCCCGGCCCTGAAAGATCGAGGCGCAAGAGATCGCCTTCCGGACGGATGCGCAGCACCTCGACCTCGTTCTCCACGGTGAGTTCGAGGACTTCACGATACCACTGCAAATAATCGGCCCACATCGGGCGCGGAATCTTGTCGAGCGCCTCCCAGGCCGCATCGCCAAATTGCGCGACGAACCAGGCGCGAAAGGTGAGCGAGGCCATGCCATAGGCCGGGCCGGTCAATTGCTTGGGGGAGCGCAAGGTCTCCATGCGCGCATAAGTGAGCCACGGGCCTTCGAGGCCTTTGGGCGCCTTGTCGAGGACGCGGAAATTGCGGATGCCGGCGCTGCGCAGCGCAAAGCTCGCCACGAGGCCGCACATGCCGCCGCCAATGACAACGACATCGTAGACAGGCTCACCACCCGGCGCCTCGGTCGGGATCACCCAGTTGGCGGGCGGCACGCAGAGACAGGCGAGATCGTCCCGCACGCGACTCTCGAGCTCGGGCAGAGTTTTCGCCATAGCGGCGCCGATTGGAGGAATGCCCGTCACGCCGGCACCGCTTCGTCACGGATGACCGTCGCGTTCTGCGGCTTCCAGCTGATCCATACATCCTCGCCATTCACCGCCTCGGCATCGCCCAGATGGACGAGCGCATTGAGGCGGGTGCCGTCGGCGACTTCGACCAGCATCGAAGTGTGATTGCCCTTGAAGACGCGATGGCGGATCTTGCCCGGCATGGCGTTGACGCCTTGGGCGGGCTTCGCCGAAAACTGGATCGCCTCGGGCCGCACCACGATGCAGGCGGTGTCGCCGGCCTTGGCGGCATGGGCAGCCGCCGTTGCCTGGACCTCGAAGCCGTTCCAGCGCAAGGCCGTCTTGTCGCCGTCCTTGCCGATGACGGTGGCTTTGAGGAGATTGGCCTCGCCGATGAAATTGGCGACGAAGACGCTCTCAGGCTTCGAATAGAGCGTGTGCGGGTCGCCCATCTGCTCGATCTTGCCATTGTTCATGACGACGATGACGTCCGACATGGTGAGCGCCTCTTCCTGGTCGTGGGTCACGAACAGGAAGGTCTTGCCGGTCGTCTCCTGGATGGATTTGAGCTCGATCTGCATCTGCAGGCGCAATTTGGCATCGAGCGCCGACAGCGGCTCGTCGAGCAGCAGCACCTGCGGATCGGGCGCCAGCGCCCGCATCAGCGCGACACGCTGGCGCTGGCCGCCCGACAATTCAGATGGCAGGCGGCCGGCGAAAGCCTCGAGCCGGACGAGCGCCAGAAGCTCCGTCACCCGGCGGTGGATGGCTTCAGAGGATTTGCCCTGCAATTCGAGCCCGAAGGCGATGTTGCGGGCGACGTCCATATGGGGAAACAGCGCATAGTCCTGGAATACGATGTTCACATTGCGCTTGTTGGGCGGCAGGTTGGTGACGTCCTTGCCGGCGAGCAGGATGCGCCCGAAATTGGGCGTCTCGAAACCGCCCAGCATGCGCAAGGATGTCGACTTGCCGCAGCCTGAGGGTCCGAGCAAGGTCACGAACTTGCCGGGCTCGATCGAGAGATTGAGATTGTCGACGGCGACCGCCTGGCCATAGGCCTTGGTGACATTTTCGAATTGAACGACCGGTTGCATCAGCGGCTCCTCGAACGGCGGGTCATATATTCGGCATACAGGCCGACAGCGGCGGTGACGATGAGAACGAGCGTCGCCATGGCGTTGATCTCGGGCGACATGCCGCCCTGCACCTTGGCGAAGATCAGCATCGGCAAGGTCGGGCGATAGCCGCCCAGGAAGAAGGTGCGCACGAAATCATCGACGCTGAGCAGCACGCAGAAGATCATGCCGCCGACAATGGCGGGGCCTAGATAGGGCAAGGTCACGCGGAAGAAGGCGATGATGCTGTCGGCGCCGAGATCACGCGCCGCATCGACGAGATTGGGCGGCATCGAGCGCAAGCGGGTCAAAGCCATCACGACGACGAAAGGCACCGCATGCACGGTGTGGCCGAGCACGATGGCCGCGGTGCCGGTCGGCAGATCGATGGTCGAGATGAAGACGCGCAGCGAGATGGCCGAGATCATGCCCGGCACCACCGCCGGCAGGCAGGCGAGCGCGAAGAGGACGCCGCTCCAGCGGCTGGACGCCTTGGTGATGAGCATGGCGATCCACACGCCGATGACGGTCGCCGAGAAGGTGGCCGCGGCGGCGATGACGATGGAATAAAGGCAAGCCTCGAGGAACTGCCGGTCCTGCATGACCTGGGCGTACCAGCGCAAGGTCCAGTCGCCGATCGGGAAGGCGACGAAATTGGCGTCCTTGAAGCTCATCGCCATCATCAGCGTGAGCGGCACCAGGAGATAAAGCACGAAGGCCCAATAGGCCATGGTGAGCAAGGTGCGCGGGATATCGTTGAAATAAGCGCGCATCGTCACATCAACTTCGTGGCTTTGCCACCGACCAGGCGCATGAAGATGCCGGCCGTGGTCAAGGCCGAGACGAGCATGATCAGCGCGAAGGACGCACCCACCGGCCATTTATCGCTGGCGCCATGGAAGAAGCCGCTGATCGTTTCGGGGAACATCACGGTGGTCGGACCGCCGAGCAGCATGGGTGTCGCGAAAACGCCGATGCAAGTGAGGAAGACGAGGCTGCAGCCCGACACGATGCCGTCGCGCGACAGCGGCAGCACGATGCGGCGGAAACGGGTGACGGGCCCGGCGCCCAGATCGGCCGCGGCATCGAGGAGATGCTTGGGGATCTTCTCGATCGAGGAATAAAGTGGCAGCAGCATATAGAGGCAGATCAGATAGACGAGGCCGAAACCCAGCGAGAAGGAGGTGTAGAGCATGGGGATCGGCCGGTCGATGAAGCCCAGCTCTCGCAGGAGCACATTGAGGGCGCCGCGATTGGCGAGCAGCATGATGACCGAGAAGGTGCGGATGAGCTCGCCCGCCCAGAAGGGCACGAGGAGCAGAAGCAACGCCTTGGAGCGCCGGTCGGGGCGCACCACCTTCGCCACATAATAAGCGACGGGGAATACGACGATGAGGGTGACCGCGGTCGCCGCGAAGGAGAAGATGAAACTCCGGATGAGCGGCAGGAAGTAGATCGATTCCGAGAAGAAGATCGCATAGTTGGCGAGCGTGTAGCTCGCCTCCTGCCCCGCCTGCAGCGGATATTGGACGAGAAAGCTGATCTTCGCCATCTGATAGATGGGGCCGATATGCATGAAGACCAGCCAGAGCAGCGGCACGCCGGCGAGCAGGACCAGCCGCCCTGCCTGGCTCGCGACCGCAGCCCCCAGGGTTGCCTGATAGAGGCCGGAATTCATGATCCGGCTGTAGCCGGTCGAATAACGCGGCCTTGGCGCGCTTGGCGCCAGCTCCGATCGTGCTGTCGTGACATTCGTCATGCGAGATGCCGTTCCGGCGGGGCTCACCCGCCGGAACGCCTTTCAAGTGCCGAGGGGATCAGGCCGCCTTCACTTCGGCGGTGGCCTTGTCGATCATCTCGTTCTTCATGTCGCGGTTGATCGAGGAGAAGAACACGATGCGCTCGACCTGCTCCTGCGGCAGCGAATTGGCGGCCCGCTCGAGATCGTTGAGGAGCTCCGGCACGCCGGAGATGGTCGAGGCGAAGCCCGACTGGCGCGTCATCGAGGCGCCGACCGCGGGATCCGCCAGGATGGCGTCGAGAAGCTTGTAGGCGTTCTCGGCATTGGCCGCGTTGTTGACGATGTTGAGCGTATAGCAGAAGCCGAACGTGCCTTCCTTCGGCACCGACAGGCGGATCGGATGGCCTTCGGCGATGAGCTTCGCCGCCGGACCCGACCAGCACTGAGCGAGGTAGATGTCCTCGTTCAGGAACATCTGCTGCACTTCCGAGCCGGCATCGTAATATTTGCGGACCATGCCCTTCTGCTTGATGAGGAAGTCGCGCGCCGCGTTCGTGGCCTTCTGGGCCTCCTCGGGCTTGTCGACATAGGTGGTGAAGTCGCCGTCGAAGCCCAGATATTTCATCACGATGGTCATGAAGTCGCTGACGACATAAGAGGTCATGCCCTTATATTGCTCGTCGAACATGACATCCCAGCTCTGCGGGTCCTTCACATAGTTGGTGTTGATCGCGAGGCCCTCATAACCGGCGAGGATCGGCAGGCCCCAGAGCTTGTCATTGACCTTGGTCCAGGGCGCGTTCTGATAGGCCGGGTTGAGATTCTTCCAGTTGGGGATCTTGCCGGTATCGAGCGGCGCCAGAAGGTTCGAGGCGATGAACTGGGTGTAACGGTGGCCGGCGACGGTGACCATATCGGTTGAGGGATTGGCGCCCTCGGCGGCGAGCAGATTGTATTGCTTACCCTGGTCGTCGGTCAGCCGGATATTGACCTGGATGCCGGTATCCTTCTGGAATTTCTCAACAAAATCGGCCGGGAGAAACTTGTCATAGGTGGTGACGTTGAGCACCTTGCTCTGGGCCCAGGCCGGACGGGGGCGGATGATGTAGGGGACACCCAGGGCGCCGGCGGCGGCCCCTCCCAACAGTTTCAGCGTGGTGCGGCGGCTGGCGGTGAAATCCTTCATGAGCTTCCTCTCTCTCTTTTTACTTCTTCACATGCATCGCCACGACATGCGGCGATGCCTGTCAGTCTTCTTCGGGGGACCAGGGGTTTGCGCGCCGGGAGCGACCGAGAGGTCAGAGCACGATTTCCGGGAAACCGAACCAAATTTCCAACATGCCGGAATATTCGGTCGTAATCGAGCCGGGAGTCAACCGAAAATTACATCGGAGCCCGTTTTCGGGTAGTTTCATGCTGTGTGTTGACCAGGCCTGAGGTCGGGGCTATGAAGCGCGCGGACAATTCCGGTTCATGCTTGGGGAATCGTCTAACGGTAGGACAGCGGACTCTGACTCCGCCAGTCTAGGTTCGAATCCTAGTTCCCCAGCCACTATTAGGACCTGCATTTCTCCGGCTTCCCGCTTTCACGACCGTCCTGGAATGCACCGGCTCGTTCGTATCACGTCATGACACTTAAGTAATGACAAAACGTACCATTTAATGATACGTATCACATCATGATCAAGACCTTCAGGGATTCGATTACAGAACGAGTCTTCAATGGGGAGTTTCCTGGCAAGGGCTTTCCCGCTGATCTCGTCAAGGTCGCCCGGCGCAAGCTCATGATGCTTCACGCTGCGAATAGGCTGGAGGACCTAAGAGCTCCGCCAGCAAATCGACTGGAGCTTCTCAGAGGCGACCGCGCCGGACAGCACTCGATCAGAATCAACGATCAGTTCCGCGTTTGCTTCAAGTGGACAGGCGCCGGCGCTGAAGATGTAGAAATAACGGACTACCACTAGGCCTGATCGCCTAGGAATCAACGGAGAGGTCGGATGACCACAAAGAAACTGCCGCCCATGCATCCCGGCGAAGTCCTGCGCGTGGAGTTCCTCGAGCCTTTGAACTTGACGCCTTATGCGCTGGCTCGGGCCCTGGGTGTTCCCCGCACTCGTGTCGAGAGGGTCGTGCGGGAAGAGACCGCCATTACCGCCGATACGGCTCACCGGCTTGGCCGCTATTTCGGCACCACGCCGCAGTTCTGGGTGAATCTCCAGAGCGAATATGACCTGCGCGTCTCGGCAGCGGATCACGGAAAAGAATATGCCGGAATAACCCCTCGGGCGGCTTAGCGCGCACCCTACTCTTCAAAGCGACCCGAGTGGTCACGATCGCGTTCGTATCGCCTTGTGAGCGGAAAGAGCGGCAGCCAGGACTCGCGGCGGATGATCCAGCTTTCATAGGTTGGCATCAGCTGGTCGGGGGCGTCCAGGGATCCCAGGTTCACTTCGATTTCGTCCGCTGTGCGGGCGAAGACGGGCGAGCCGCAGCGGGGACAGAAGTGACGCCCGGCATAGTCGCCTGTATCGCCCTCGATCGTCACCGCTTCCTGAGGGAAAATGGCGGAGGCATGGAAAAGGGCGCCGTGATGCTTGCGGCAGTCGAGGCAGTGACACAGGCCTACCCGGTATGGGCGTCCCGACGCCACGAACCGGACATTCCCGCACCGGCAACCACCCGTGAATTGGTCCATGCCGCGCCTCCTTCAAAATAAAAGTGGCCGGAATGCTTAGGGCGAACAGCCCTGCCCTTGCAACATCGGAGCGCCAGACCTTCCGGCGCTCCGTGTCCTTATTCGTACATCGGCTATCCGAAAACCGCCGCGCAGTTTTCGGACCGATGGTCTATGCCGCCCCGGTTTTCGGCATGTCGAATTTGTTGGGGATCTCGATATCGACCTCGAGGACCGAAACCGGATCGCCGCGGTCCATGCTGATGCGCACCCGGTCCGGGTCGAGCGATATGTGCTTGGCGACCACGGCGAGGATTTCCTCGCGCAGGATGTTCAGCAAATCGGGCTGGCCCGATGCCTTGCGCTCATGGGCGAGCAGGATCTGCAGGCGCTCGCGCGCCACCGGCGCCGATCCCCCGCGGCGAAAGAACTTGAACACGTTCATGCAGCCCTCCGTCCGAAGAGTTTGTCGAACAGGCCCCTTTTCTGGTTCGGAACGGTCATGGCGACACTTTCGCCCTGGAGCCTTCTGGCGGCCTCGGCATAGGCGCGGCCGGCGCCGCTCAGCTGGTTGGCGAGCGTGACCGGCGCGCCTACATTGGAGGCGCGCAGGACATCCTGGCTCTCCGGGATGATGCCGAGGAGCGGCGTCGAGAGAATCTCGAGCACATCGTCGATCGAGAGCATCTCGCCGCGCTGCGCGCGTCCCGCGTCATAACGCGTGATGAGCAGATGCTTGTCGATACGGCTGCCGTTTTCCGCCCGCTCGGTTTTCGAATCGAGCATGCCGATGATGCGGTCGGAATCGCGAACCGACGACACTTCAGGGTTGGTGACGATGATGGCCGCATCGGCATAGCGCATCGCCAGGATGGCGCCGCGCTCGATGCCGGCCGGGCTGTCGCAGATCACCCAATCGAATCTCTCGCGCAGCTCGGCAATGACCTGCCGGACCCCTTCCTCGGTCAGCGCGTCCTTGTCGCGCGTCTGCGAGGCGGGGAGCAGCCAGAGCGTCTCGAGCCGCTTGTCGCGAATAAGCGCCTGCGAGAGCTTCGCCACGCCCTGGATCACGTTGATCAGGTCGAAGACGACACGCCGTTCAGCGCCCATGACCAAGTCGAGGTTGCGGAGCCCCACGTCGAAATCGACAACGACAACCGTTTCGCCCGCCTGTGCAAGTGCTGCGCCAAGCGCAGCGGTCGTCGTGGTCTTGCCGACGCCTCCCTTGCCAGATGTCACGACCAGGACTTTACCCATTCTCACACCCTCCTTTCACAATTCAATTCAGTGCCGTGATCATCATCACATTGTCGTTCAGCCACGCCTGCATCGGCCGGCCGCGATACGAAGCGTCGATTTCCTCGGCGGTCCGGTAATAGCCGTTGATCGCCAGGAGCTCGGCTTCGATCTTCTGGCAAAAAATGCGCGCGCGCGAATTGCCCATATGACCCGCCATGGCGCGGCCACGCAGTGTCCCGTAAATGTGGATAGAGCCCCCTGCCACGATCTCGGCGCCCGATCCGACGGAGCCCAGCACGCTCACATCGCCTTCCGGATGGATGATCGACTGGCCGGAGCGCACCGGGCGATCGATCAGCAGCGAGGCAGGCTGTTTCGGCGGCGCGGCCGCCGGCTGTTCGGGACGCGCCAGCGCAATGAGTTCATTGGAGTTCACGGCACGCCCGGAGAGCAGCGGCGGAAGATCGGGTCCAAGCTGCGCGGGATCGGCGCCTTCGAGGCCGATGACGCGAATGCCCCGCTCGAGTAGGCAGGCGACGAGATGGACCATGCCCGGCTTGTGCAGCTTCACATTCACCAGATCGAGCACGACCGGCCGGCCACCGAAAAAGCCCGGCGAGCGCGCCAGCCAGCTGTCCAGCTGCGCGAGCCAATCGATAATGGGCTCCTCCGGCGTAAAGACGAAGGCCATGTATGATCGCCCAAGAAAGCGCATCGTTCGTTGGCTGGCGATCGGCATGGTCGGCACTGTTCCTGCACGTTTAAAACTTCATTAACCTGCAGAAACTGTAGGGCTATAGTTAATGGAAGATTAACGCGCGTTTTATCGTGCCTTCCCTTGGCAAATTCGAATCGTGCCCCAAGGTCAGGAAAAATGCCGAATCACACTGCCATCACGATTCGGCCGGCAGGCGCCGTTCAAGATCATCCTGCATGCGGCGCAGCTCATCGATCGCATCCTTGATCTCGCCGCCCGTCGCGACATTCACCGACACATGACGGCCGGCCAGCGTGACCGCATCGCCCGCCGCGGCGACTGTCGCGCTCAGACTGTTCAAGCGATAGCAGCCGACCGGGCGCGCGAAGCCCTTGGGCGTGATTTCCCCCATCGGCGTGGCATCGACGACGTCGCGGATGAGAAGCCAGGTGGAATCGGCCATCAGGATGGTACCGGGCTCCGCCGTGGTTTCGAGCCGCGCGGCGAGGTTAACCGTGCCGCCGAGCACCGTGTAATCGAGACGGTGCTCGGAGCCGAAATTGCCGACCGTGCAATAGCCGGTGGTGATGCCCATGCGGGTGCGCAGGGACTTCGAGATGCCGTTCTCATGCCAGATCTTGTCGAGCTGGAGCACCCTGTCGCGCATGGCGAGCGCCATGCGGGCGCAGCGCAGCGCATCATTGCGGTCGCCCTCGGTCTCGGGGTCGCCGAAAAACACCAGGATCGCGTCGCCGACAAATTTGTCGATGGTGCCGCCATGTTCGATGGCGATCTTCGACATCTCGCTCAAATAGGTGTTGATGAAGAAGGCGAGCCGTTCGGGCTCCATGCCGTCGCTGATGTCGGTGAAGCCGGCAATGTCGGAGAAGAAGATGGTGAGGTTCTTGCGCGCCAGCTTGCCGGTCGCCTCACCCTTGGCCGAGAAGATCGAATTGTAGATCTGGGGCGAGAGATATTTGGCGAGGCGGTTGGCGACATTTTCCAGTTCGCGGGTGCGCTCAGACACCAGCCGGTCGAGCGTGTCGGTGCGGGTCTGGACCTCGCCCGCCATGCGGGTGAAGGTGCGGGCGAGATCGCCCAATTCGTCGGTGCGCTTGCGCACCCGGACGAGGCTTTCAGGGTCGAAGCGCCGTTCCTCGAAGGCGGCGGCGGCATCGGTGATGCGCACCACGGGCTCGGTGATCTGGCGCGCCACATACCACCAGCCGATCAGCAGCGCGCCACCGATGCTGAAGGCGTTGAGCGCGAAAAGCAGGCTACTGCCGACATCGATGGCGCGGTTGGAGGCGACGACCGCTTCGTCGGTGCGCGCCTGGACGCTGGCGACGAGCCGGTCGACCTCACCGGTGAGCCGCGAGGCGATCGTGCGCGCTTCGCCGGCCAGCCCGTTGGCGGTGTCGGTCTCGACGAGCAGCGCGTGGCGCGGCGTGAAGATGCCGCTCGCCCCCTCACCCAGATTGATCAGCCCGTCGGCGATGACGCGCAGCACCTCCGCGTCGTTCCCTCTGACCGTGGCGAGCGCAGTGCGGAAGCGGTCGGCCGCCGCCTCGAAGCGCTCGCGCAAGGGCGGCAGAAGGCTGGCATCGGGCGTGTTGGCGGCCTCGGCCAGGAAACCACCGATCAGATTGCCCTCGATGCCGAGCTGGGCGATGGCGGTGTAATCGAGCAGCGCCTCAGGCGACAGACGGCGGTCCGCGGCGACCGGCGTCACATCGTCGATGCTGCGATAGCCGGTGACCAGATAAAGCGTCGCATCGTCGAGAAGTGGCGTCAGGCGCTCGATCAGGCGGCGATGCAATTCGACCGCCCGGTCGCGGCGCTCGGCGAGCTCGCTGCGCAAAAGTAGCTGGCGGCCGACCGATTCATCGAGCCGGTCGAGGACGGTGGCGAGCTCACTTGTCGCCTGCCTGATGCCGGTGATCAGCTCCTTGGGATTGCCGGGATCGGTGGCACGGGCGCTCTGCCTTTCGAGATCGTCGACGAGCGCCACGATCATCTGCTGATGATCGCGCATGGCGGTCATCAGACGTTCACGCTCCGCCTCATTGGCGGCGGAGATGAGTGCCGGCGCGGTCGCGGCGATGAGCGCGCTCCTTTGCGCCAGCCGCAGCGAGTCGGTCATCGAGGGAATATGCTCGCGGGTGATGCGACGCTGCAGCTGGCCCAGCTCGACGAAGGAGATCCAGGCGACGACGCTCGCCGCGAGGATCAGCGCCACGGCGCCGGCGATCGCCAGATAGAGCTTGACGGAGAGGCCAAAGCGCCGCCGGGGCCGGATCTCAGGCGCGGCGGCTGTGGTACTCATGGCGCGAGCCGCGTGGCGGAATAGATGTCGCCCTTCTGGATCACCGTCAGGAAGACCTGCTCGGAGCCGCGGTTGTCGCCCGGGCCGTAATTCAGAATGAAGCCGCCGATGTCGAATTTGCCCGTCGTGGTGAGGGCCGAAAGGAAGCTCTCGCGGCTGGGCAGATCGCCCGCCCGGGCCAGAACCTCGGCCGTCAGCCGGCCGGCGACGTAGCCTTCGAGCGAGACGAAGGACGGCTTGGCGGAGGCGTCATTGGCGACCAGCGCCTTGCGATATTCGCTGAGGAGCGGCAGCGACCCGCCCTCGGGAAAAGGCACCACCTGGGTGATATAGACACCGTCGCCAGCCTGCCCGAGCGCCGAAGTGAGCGCATCGCTGCCGACGAAGGAGATGTTCAGGATGCGGGCTTTGACGCCGAGCTTGCGCGCCCACTGGGTGAAGACGGCGCTCGGCATATAGGCGCCGATGACGATGATGGCGTCGGGATTGCGCTGGTTGAGGCCGAGGACGGCGGTCTTCACCGCGGTGGTGTTGCGCATATAGGTGCCGGTGCCGACGAGCTCGAGGCCGCGACGGTCGAGCGCCCGGCGGACGCCGGCCAGGCCGCTGCGGCCATAGGAATCGTCCTGATAGAGGACACCGATGCGGGTGATGGCGAGATCGGTGGTGAGGCGTTCGACCATCGCCTCGGTCTCCTCGAAATAGGAGGCGCGGACATTCACGACATGGCTGAGGGCGGAATCGCGCAGGAATTCGGCGCCGGTGAAGGGCGCGATGAAGGGAACGCCGGCGGCCCGCGCGATGGGCTCGCTGGCGGCCGATGTCGTGGTGCCGACCTCGCCGATCAGCGCGAAGACACCGTCATCCTTGATGAGCCGGCGGGTATTGGCGATGGCGAGCTCGGGCTCGTAACGGTCGTCATAGGAGCGCAATTCCAGGCGGCGGCCCTTGACGCCCCCGGCCCGGTTCACTTCCTCGAAGGCGGCGAGGATGCCGCGGCGCATCTCGTTGCCGAGATCGGCGGTAGGCCCGCCCAAAGCCGCCGACTGGCCGAACAGGATGCGCTCGCCCGTCACGCCAGGCGTTTGCGCGCCGGCCACGGTCGCGACCAGCCAAAGCAACGCCGCCAGAGCGCCTGTCCGGCACTTGTTCATCACATAAGGCTCACGGAATGCATCAGGCCCCAGATGGCAAAACTCTACAACTCGCGCCGATTCGAGAAAATGGCGATTGCGACGCTACTCCAAGAAGGTAAATGCGGAACGACGAATTCCACTCGAATAGTATGCCAGCCCCGGTTGCAAAAATGCCCCGGCAGCGGCTGCCGACTACACGCCTAGATATCTTTCCTGCAGTTCGGGCGTGAGCGCGCCGGCTTCTCCTGCCCATACGGTACGCCCCCGCTCCAGAATGACACAGCTGTCGGTGACGGGAAGCAGCTCGGCCAGGATCTTGTCGACGATGAGGATCGACTGGCCTTCGCGCTTGAGACGGGCGATCACCGCCCAGATTTCCTGGCGCAGCACCGGCGCCAGGCCCTCAGTCGCCTCGTCCAGCATCAGAAGCTTTGGGTTGGTGGCGAGCGCCCGGCCAATCGCCAGCATCTGCTGCTCGCCGCCCGAAAGCGTACGGGCATGTTGGGTCTTGCGCTCGGCGAGCCGTGGGAAAAGCTCATAGATACGCGGCAAGGTCCAGGCGCCGGGCCGCGCCGCGACGGTCAGATTTTCCGCGACGGTGAGCGTGGCGAAGCAGCGCCGGCCTTCCGGCACCAGGCCAAGCCCCAGACGTGCGATCTGATAGGATTTGAGCTTCCGGAGCGGCAAGCCGGCAAAGCTGATCTCGCCGTCGCGCTTGCCGGTGAGACCTAAGATGGCGCGGATGGTCGTCGTCTTGCCCATGCCGTTGCGGCCGAGCAGCGCTACCACCTGGCCCTCGCCGGCATCGAGATCGACGCCGAACAGAACCTGTGACGGCCCGTAAAAGGCCTTGACGCCGGAGAGCGACAGCAGGCTCATTGCGGCTCTCCCAGATAGGCCTTGCGCACTTCGGCGTCGGCGCGGATCTCGGCCGGGCTGCCGCTGGCGATGATGCGGCCATAGAACAGCACCGAGATGCGATCGGCGAGCGCGAAGACGGCGTCCATGTCATGCTCGATGAGGAGTATCGGCGCCTCCTGGCGCAGACCATCGAGAAACCGGGTGAGCTCCTTCGAGCCTTCCGGCCCCATGCCGGCCATCGGCTCGTCGAGAAGGAAGGCTTTGGGCTCGAGCCCCAGAGCGACGGCGATCTCGAGCCGGCGCCTTTCGCCATGCGAGAGCGCGCCCACTGCGACCTGAGCACGCCCGGCAAGCCCGACACGCTCGAGCATCGCCATGGCGCGGTCCCGCAGCTCACGGTCCGTCATCACCGGATGCCAGAAGTTGAAGCTCGACCCCTGGCGCGCCTGGACGGCGAGCATCACATTGCGCAAGGCCGAAAAATCGAGCAGCAGCGAGGAGACCTGGAAGCTGCGGGCGAGGCCCAGGCGGGCGCGTTTCGCGACACTGAGCTGGCCGACATCGTGGCCCAGAAAGCGGATCTCGCCGGCATCGGGGCGCAGGCTGCCGGCGATCTGATGGATGAGCGTCGATTTGCCGGCGCCATTGGGACCGATCAAAGCATGCACCTCACCGGGCCGCAGATCGAGCGAGACGTCGTCGGTGACCTTCAAGGCGCCGAAGGACTTGGCGAGATCAGAGAGGGCGAGAACGGGCTCAGCCATGGCGCGCCTTTCCGGCGAAGAGAGCCAGAAGTCCGCCCCTCGCGAACAGCACGGTGCCGAGCAGAATGAGGCCTAAGAAGAGTTGCCAGCGCTCGGTCAGGCCGCCGAGCGCGAATTCGAGCAGCACGAAGACGGCCGCCCCTGCGACGGGACCGAAAAGCCGGCCGACGCCGCCCAGAAGAACGATGACGATCAATTCACCCGACATGTGCCAGGACAGCATGGAGGGACTGACGAAGCGGTTGAGATCGGCATAAAGCGCGCCCGCCACGCTGGTGATCATGGCGGAAAGAACGAAAGCCCAGAGGCGCACCGGAAAGACTTCGATGCCGAGGCTCGCGAGGCGCGTTTCATTCTGCCGCGCTCCTTCCAACGCAGCGCCGAAGCGCGAAGCGCGCAACCGCGCGAAGACAAACAGCGCCAGCAGCAGAAGCCCATAAGCGATGAGGAAGAAATTGAGAGGCTTCAGCGTGTTCACGAAGGGAAATTCGTTGCGCAAAGCGAGCGACAGTCCGTCCTCGCCGCCAAGCGTCGGCCAGGAAATGACAAAATAATAGATCATCTGGGCAAAGGCCAAGGTGATCATGATGAAATAGACACCCGAGGTCCGGAGGCTGACCGCGCCCGTCGCCAGCGCCACGAGGCCCGCTACCACGGCTCCGACTAGCCAGATGAGCGGCATGGAGGCCAGCCCCTCGGCAGCGAGAAGGCCAGCGGCATAACCGCCAATACCGAAGAAGGCCGCATGGCCGAAGGAAACGAGACCGCCGAGGCCGAGCGCCAGATTGAGCCCGACGGCCGCGAGCGCCAGGATGGCGACGCGGGTGGCGAGCGTCACATAGAAGCTTTCGCCGAAGGCCAGCGCGATGAAGGGGGCGGCGAGGAGCAAGAGCGCCAGAACCCCATTGATCCAGAATTCGCGGGTCATCGGGTGCGGCCTCAGGCGGGAGCGAACAGGCCGCGCGGCCTGAACGCCAATATGAGCGCCATCACGACATAGATCAGCATCGAGGCGAGCGAGGCGCCGGTGGTCGCGGCGGCGGACGGCTCCATGACGAGCATGAAGGCTTGCGGCAGCAGAAAACGGCCCATCGTGTCGATGACACCGACCAGCAGCGCGCCGATCAAGGCGCCGCGCAACGAGCCGATGCCGCCGATGACGATGACGACGAAAGCGAGGATCAACACCGGTTCGCCCATGCCGACCTGCACCGACTGGTTGACGCCGACCAGCGCGCCGGCGAAACCGGCGAGCGCAGCGCCCAGCGCGAAGACGATGGTGTAGAGCTTGCCGATATCGACGCCCAGAGCGGCGATCATCTCGCGATCGGACGAGCCGGCCCGGATGCGCATGCCGATGCGGGTTCGCGCGATGAGGAGATGCAGACCGATCGCCACCGCAATGCCGATGACGATAATGGCGAGCCGGTAGAGCGGATATTCGATGCCGCCCGGCAAGATGATCGCACCTTGAAGCAGCGCCGGCATGTCGAGATAGAGCGGGAATGGGCCGAACAGCCAGCGCATGGCCTCCGAGAAAATCAGGATCAGCGCGAAAGTGGCGAGCACCTGGTCGAGATGATCGCGGTCATAGAGCCTGCGGATGACAAGAAGCTCGACCAGCGCCCCTGCCCCCGCCGCTGCGGCGAGGCTCGCCACGAGCCCCAGCCAGAAGGAACCGGTCCATGCCGCGACGGCGGCGCAGGCAAACGCCCCCACCATGTACAGCGAGCCATGGGCCAGGTTGATGAGGCCCATGACGCCGAAGATGAGGGTGAGGCCCGCCGCCATCAGGAACAGCGTCACGCCGAACTGCAGACCGTTCAGAAGCTGCTCGGCGAAGAGAGCGAAGGTCACTTAGGTCTGATCCCTCACCCTCGCTCTATCCTGATGGACGCTTCGAGGCCCGGCTGCGCCGGGCACCTCAGCGTGAGGAACATCAACGACGTGCATCCCCTTCTCACATCTTGCACTGCGACGCATAGGCGTCCTGGTGGTCCTTGAAGGCGACGCCGATGATCTTGTTGGTGAGCGTGCCGGCATCCTTCACCACTTCGCGGACATAGATGTCCTGGATCGGGTGGTTGTTGTTGCCGAATTTGAACTTGCCGCGCACCGTGGCGAAGTCGGCGGCCTTGAGGGCGGCACGGAAGGCGTCGGCATCCGTCACCTTGGCCTTGGCGAGCGCCGACAGGATCAGATTGGCGGTGTCAAAACCCTGACTCGCATAAAGCGAGGGCAGCCTGCCATATTCGGCCTGGAAGCTTTCGACGAATTTCTTGTTGGCCGCGTTGTCGAGATCCTTCGACCATTGCGAGGAGTTCTTGACGCCGATCGCCGCATCGCCAATGGCGCCCAGCACATCCTGGTCGAAGGAGAAGCCCGGCCCCATCACCGGGATCTTGATGCCCGACTGGGCATATTGCTTCATGAAGGCGATGCCCATGCCGCCCGGCAGGAAGAAGAATACCGAATCCGCCCCCGAAGCGCGGATCTGAGCGATCTCGGCGGCGTAATCGGTCTGGCCGATCTTGGTGAAGAGCTCGCCCGCGAGCTCGCCCTTGTAGAAGCGCTTGAAGCCGGTGAGCGCGTCGGTGCCGGCTGGATAATTGGGCGCCAGGATGAAGGTCTTCTTGTAGCCCGCTTCACTGGCGTAGCTGCCCATCGCCTCATGCAGATTGTCGTTCTGCCAGGCGACATTGAAATAGTTCTTGTTGCATTTGGCGCCGGCCAGCGCCGACGGACCGGCATTGGGCGAGAGATAGAAGATGTCCTGGCCCACGGCATTGGGCACCACCGCCATGGCAAGGTTCGACCAGATGATGCCGGTCAGGATCTGCACCTTGTCGCTCTGGATCATCTCGTCGGCGATCTGCACCGCGAGCTCGGGCTTCTGCGCGTCGTCCTTGATGATGACGGTCACGTCCTTGTTGCCCGACTGCTTGAGGGCCAGCATGAAACCGTCGCGCACATCGACGCCGAGGCCCGCGCCGCCGCCGGACAAAGTGGTAATCATGCCGATCTTGACCGGATCGGCAAAAGCTGCGTTCGCCGCCATCATGGCGCATCCGAACAACGCCGCGGCCAGTATCTTTTTCATTATTTCGCTCCCTGATGTGTTTCTGATGATCTGTATGAATCTTAACTGAAAATCGCCCTTAAGCTCAATGGCGTTCATCGGCGATGACCTTGCCGTCATTGGGCAGGCTGCCGATTGCGCAGAGCGCAATCTCGCATCTGAGATTCAGCGCCGCGGCGGCACTTTCGGCCAGCGCCTGCCGCAAGGTTTCCGAGACATGCGCCGTCTCGGCCTTGAGGACGGCCTGGTCCTGCTCATTCTCACGTCCGACCACCAGCCGCAAACGTGCGACCTCGGGATGGCGTCTGGCGATCTGGGCGATCTGCTCCGGCCGCACGAACATGCCGCGGATCTTCGCCGTCTGGTCGGCACGGCCCATCCAGCCCTTGATACGCGTATTGCTGCGCCCGCAGGAACTCGCACCCGGCAGCACCGCCGTCATGTCGCCAAGCGCGAAACGGATCAGCGGCCGGCGCGGATCAAGCAAGGTCACGGCGATCTCGCCGACCTCGCCTGCGGCAACCGGATCACCCGTGCCCGGACGCAGGATCTCGAGGATGATGTCCTCATTGAGCACGAGGCCCTCGCGGGCCGATGTCTCATAAGCAACGCCGCCCAGATCAGCGGTCGCATAGGCCTGATACGCATCGATACCGCGTACCTTGATCTCGGCCTGGAGCGAGGGCGGAAAAGCGGCGCCCGAAACGGATGCCTTGCTCAGTGAAGACACGTCGCGGTCGAGCTCGGCGGCCTTGTCGAGCAGGATCTTGAGGAAGTCGGGCGTCCCGCAATAGGCCTTGGGCTTGAAGTGAGCGATGATCTCGACGATCTGCTCGCTGTTGCCGGGCCCGGCCGGAATGACCGGGCAGCCCAAGGCGCGTGCGCCGGCATCGAGGATGAAGCCCCCCGGCGTCAGATGATAGCTGAAGCAATTGAGCACGATGTCGCCCGGCCGAAAGCCGGCGGCAAAAAGAACGCGGGCATAGCGCCATTCATCGGCCGCTCCCGTTTCGGCTTCATAGATGGGGCCTGGCGAGACGAAAAGGCGGCCCAGTTCATGCGGCGGGACGGCCGAGAAGCCACCGAAGGGCGGCGCCTCCCTCTGCACTTGCGGCAGCGCCGATTTGCGCATGACCGGCAAAGCGGCGAGCGCCGCGCGTGACGTGATCGCCCGGGCATCGACAGCCCCGAGATGCGCGTGCCAGCCGGGCGCAGCTTGAGCGGCGGCGATCACGGCGGGCAATCTCCGGAACAGATTGCGTTCGCGCTCCGCCGGGTCTCGCGTCTCGTGGGCGTCATAGTGGTCGCTCATGCCAGCCATCTTTTGCGCCTCTTATAACTCTTCACACTGCGGAAGGAGCGCCGGCCCTCGCCGCCGACACCCAGATAGAATTCGCGTACATCCTCGTTCGCCTTCAGCTCGGAAGCCTTGCCGTCGAGGACGATACGGCCGGATTCGAGGATATAGCCATGGGTCGCATAATTGAGAGCGATATTGGTGTTCTGCTCGGCGAGCAGGAAGGATACGTCTTCGTCGCGGTTGAGCCGGCGCACGATCTCGAAGATCTCCTCGACAAGCTGCGGGGCGAGGCCCATGGACGGCTCGTCGAGCAGGATCATCTTGGGCCTCGACATGAGGGCGCGGCCGATCGCGGTCATCTGCTGCTCACCGCCCGACACGTAGCCCGCCTGCGAGGTACGTCTCACCTTCAAACGCGGGAAATAGCCATAAACGAGATCGAGATCGCGGCGGATGGCGGCGGGGCCATCCTTGCGGGTGAAGGCGCCGGTCAGGAGATTCTCCTCGACGGTGAGATGGGCGAAGCAATGGCGGCCTTCCATCACCTGGATGCAGCCACGCCGCACCAGGTCGTTGGGCGAGAGATCATGCACTTCAGCGCCTTCGAAGAGGATGCTGCCCTTCGTCACCTCGCCCCGTTCGGCATGCAGGAGATTGGAGATGGCCTTCAACGTCGTCGTCTTGCCGGCCCCATTGGCGCCGAGCAAAGCGA
This sequence comes from Rhizobiales bacterium Y(2018), assembly GCA_005502925.1. Lineage (GTDB taxonomy): Bacteria > Pseudomonadota > Alphaproteobacteria > Rhizobiales > Aestuariivirgaceae > Taklimakanibacter. The sequence continues at coordinate 1,143,935 of SCPD01000001.1, forward strand.
CGATGCCGCCTTTGTCGATGCTGAGCGAGACGCCCTTCAGCACCAATATCACGCGATCATAGATCACCTCGATATTGTTCACGACGAGGATGGGGGGTGAGGGTGCGGTCATTTCGCCTGCTCCCATTCTTCTCTATCACTTCCCCTTCTCCCGCAAGCGGGAGAAGGGGAAATGAGGGTGAGTTTTGTGCCCGGTCATAGAAGACATCCAACTCATCAATTCGCGCAGGGCTCGCTACGGGCGGGCCAGGGCTTGTTGGTCTCGGCATAGGATTTCGCCGCGGCCATCAGCATGGGATTGACGACGTCCGACATCGGATCGAACCAGTCGGAAGCCTTCTCCCATTTGTCGCCGGTCCAGCGCTGCACATACATCTTGTTGTGGCCCGAATGGTTGTCGCAGGTCACTTTCACCGGCGCGATGAAACCCTTGAGACCGATCTTCTCGAGACGCGCCTCGTCGATGCTCAGATTTTCGAGCCCGACACGCATGTCCTCCGCGGTGATGACCTTCTTGCCGGACTTCTCCTGGGCGATGCGGATCGCCTCCGCCATATAGAGCGAATTGACAACGCCGCGATTATAGAGGTTCTCGCCGAACTTGGCTGCCTCGACCTTGCTCTTGCCGGCATCGACGACGTATTTCTTGATGTCCTGCACGGCAGGGAAATCGGTGCCCACCGCATTGAAGTTGAGCGTCATATAACCCTTGGCCTGCTGGCCGCCGCCGCGTGCATCATCCTCGCCGCCCGACCACCAGACGCCGATGAACTTGTCCATCGGAAAACGGATCTTGGTCGCCTCCTTGACGGCGGTCGGATTCATCGCGCCCCAGCCCCAGATCACCATATAGTCCGGCTTGTCGCGGCGGACATTCAGCCATTGCGACGACTGGTTCTGCATCTCCTTGCCGGGCACCGGATATTTGAGCAGCGTGAAGCCATATTGGGTGGCGAACTGCTCCAGGAGCGGAATGGGCTCCTTGCCGTAACCGGCATCGAGATAGATATAGCCGATCTTCTTGCCCTTGAGCTTGTCGAGGCCACCCTCCTGATCGCCCAGATATTTGACGACGCCCGAGGCGCCGTCCCAATAAGTCATCGGCGGGTTGAAAACCCAGGGGAACGTCTTGCCGTCCGCCGCGGCGGAGAGGCCGTAGGCCATGGAGAGGATCGGCATCTTGTCGACAGAGGCCTTGGGAATTACCGCAAGCGTGATGCCGGTCGACCACGGATTGAAAACGAGCGACTTCTTCGCCTTCGCCTGTTCGTAGCATTCGACGCCCTTCTGCGTATCATAGCCCGTCTCGCATTCATCGAAGACGATCTTGACACCGTTGATGCCACCGTCGCGCTCATTGAGCATGGTGATGTAGTCGGCCATGCCATTGGCGATCGGAATGCCTGACCCGGCATAGGGACCGGTGCGATAGGTCGGCAGTTGCACATAGACGCTGTCTTCAGCGGCGGCAGGCAGGATGGCGGCGAAGAGGACGCCGCCCATGAGGGTTCCGCGGAGCAAAGTCTTAACTTCCATTTCAACCTCCCATATTGGCCGATCGGCCGATTAATTCCGCTCCCTCACGCATAAGGAAACGGCCAGACACGAAGCTTCTCCTTGCCGAGCTGCCACAGCCGCGCCAGCCCATGCGGTTCAAGGATCAGGAACAGGATGATGAGCACACCCACGATCATCGAGGTCAGATGCACGATGTTCTCGGCGCCGATATCGATGCCGATGGCGGGAAGCACATTGCGCAGGAAGATCGGCAGGATCCAGATGAAGGCGGCGCCGAAATAGCAGCCGATCAGACTGCCGAGCCCGCCGATGATCACCATGAACAGGATCTGGAAGGACAGAGTGATCGAGAAGGCGGCCGGCTCGACCGAACCCAGATAGAAAAACACGAACATGGCGCCGGCGACGCCGCAGATATAGGACGACACCGCAAAGGCCGAGAGCTTGGCGACGAGCGGGCGCACGCCCATGAGCTCGGCGGCAATGTCCATGTCGCGGATCATCATCCAGGACCGGCCAATGCGGCCGCGGATGAGATTCTTGACGAGCAGCGTCATCACCGCGACGATCGCCAGCACCACCAGATAACGCGTGACGGAGTCGGCATTGGGGCCGGTGAGGACGAGGCCGCCGGCCAGGCTGCGCTCAGGTGAATCGATGGCGCCCGAAACATTGTAGTTGTAGAGCCAGCCGATGCGGATGAAGCACCATTCAAGGAAGAACTGGGCGGCGAGCGTCGTCACCACGAGATAGAGCCCTTTGATGCGCAGGGACGGCAGGCCGAAAACGAGACCGACACCCGCCGAGAAGACACCGGAGAGCAGAATGAGCAGGATGATGTTCACCTCCGGAAAGGCGGTGGTGAGCTTATAGCAAGCATAGGCCCCTACCCCCATGAAGCCGCCGGTGCCGAGCGACAGCTGGCCGGCATAACCGGTCAACACATTGAGACCGATCGTGGCGAGGGTGAGGATGAGGAACGGGATGGCGATGGCATCGAGAATGAAGTCATCGGCGAGCAATGGCACTCCGATGAAGGCGATCGCCAGAATGGTGAAAAAGCCGATGCGATCCTGGAGCAGCGGGAAGATGGCCTGGTCCGTGGCGTAGCTCGATTTGAATTGGCCGGCTTCGCGATAGAACATGCTACACCCGCTCGATGATACGTTCGCCGAACAGGCCCTGCGGCCTGAACAGCAGGAAGACCAGCGCGATCATATAAGCGAGCCAGGATTCGATGCCGCCGCCGAGCAGCGGCCCCCAATAGATCTCGCCGATCTTCTCGCCGATGCCGACAATGAGCCCGCCGACGATGGCGCCCGGCACCGAGGTGAAGCCGCCCAGGATGAGCACCGGCAGCGCACGGAGCGCAATGATCTCGAGCGCGAAGGAGACATCCGAGCGGGCACCCCACATGACGCCGGTGGCAAGGGCCACGAGCCCTGAAGCGAACCAGACAATGGCCCAGATCTGGTGCAGCGAGATGCCGACCGACAAAGCCGCCTGATGATCATCGGCGACCGCCCGCAAGGCGCGCCCGATACGGGTGCGGTTGAAGAACAGCGCGAGCGCCGTGACCATGACGATGGCGATGATCGCGGCAGCGATGTCGATATGCTGCAGGATCACCATGCCCTGCGCGCCGAACGGAATCTCGGTCGAACCCGTCGGCAGGCCGAGCTCGGTGGTGATCATCTGCTTGGGCTCGCCGCCGAAGACGAACTCGCCGAGACCGACCAGGAAATAAGTGAGCCCGATCGTCGCCATCAGCAGGATGACATGCGGCTGGTTGACCAGCGGACGCATGATGAAACGTTCGACTGCGAGAGCGAGAATGCCCATGACCGCCATCGTCAGAATGAGGGCGAGGATCACCGGCACGCCTTTCTGGTAGAGCCCGACCAGCGTGAGGGCGGCGAACACGACCATGATGCCTTGCGCGAAGTTGAACACACCCGACGCCTTGAAGATGAGCACGAAGCCGAGCGCGATGAGGGCATAGAGAATGCCGGAGACGAAGCCTTCCCACAGAACCTGAACGAGAAAGTCTGGTGCGTCCGCCATCTGGACGAAAGGCGCCACGAAGATGCCGTTCAGGAGGTCCATCACCGGGCCTCCTGACGCGCGACGCCCAGATAGGCGTCGATGACGGCGCGGTCGGACTTCACCTGGTCAGGCGTCCCGTCGGCGATCTTGCGGCCGTAATCGAGGACGACGACGCGATCGGACAGGTCCATCACCACGCCCATATCGTGCTCGATCAGAGCGATGGTGGTGCCGAATTCATGATTCACGTCAAGGATGAAGCGGCTCATATCCTCCTTCTCCTCGAGATTCATGCCGGCCATCGGCTCATCGAGGAGCAGAAGCTCGGGCTCCATCGCCAGCGCGCGGCCGAGCTCGACCCGCTTCTGCAGGCCGTAAGGCAGCTTGCCGACCGGTACTTTGCGGATGTGCTGGATCTCGAGGAAATCGATGATCTCCTCGACCTTGCGGCGATGGGCGATCTCCTCATCGCGTGCTGGCCCGACATGGATCAGCTGCCAGAAGAAATTGCGGTGCATGCGGAGCGAGCGGCCCGACATGATGTTGTCGAGCGTCGACATGCCCTTGAACAAAGCGACATTCTGGAAGGTACGGGCGATGCCCGATTGTGCCGCCTGATAGGGCTGGATGCTGCGGCGGATCCGGCCCTTGAAGGTGATGGTGCCTTTCTGGGGACGGTAGACGCCGTTGATGACGTTCAGCATCGACGTCTTGCCGGCGCCATTCGGGCCGATAATGGCACGGACCTCGCCTTTGCGGATATCGAAGGAAATGTCGGTGATCGCCTTCACGCCGCCGAAGCTCAGCGAGACATTCTCGATGTCGAGCATGATCTCGCGCGCCCCGGCGTCGCTCATGCCGCCGCCTCCAATGGGGATCGCGCCGCAACCGCCACATCGCGGATGACCACCTCGCCTTCGATCAGGCCCTTGCGGCCGTCCTCGAACGTGACCTCAGTGCGGATGGAGGTGCTCGGCGATCCGTCATAAAGCGCCTCGACCAAGGGGGCGTAACGCTCACTGATGAAGCCGCGCCTGACCTTCTGGGTGCGGGTGAGCTCGCCGTCATCGGCGTCGAGCTCCTTGGGCAGAATGAGGAATCGGGCGATCTGGGCGCCGGCCATTTGCGGCTCGGCGGCGAGCGCCCGGTTGACCTCCGCGACATGGCCGGCGATCAGCTCATAGACGCGCGGGTCGGAGGCAAGCTCCTGATAGGAGGCATGCACGATGTTGTTGCGTTCGGCCCAGTTGCCGACCGACACCGGGTCGATATTGATGAAACACGCGACATGGTCACGCTTATCGCCAAAGGCGACGGCTTCCTTGATGTTGGGATAAAATTTGAGCTTGTTCTCGATGTATTTCGGCGGGAACAGGCCGCCGGCGTCGAGCTTGCCGACATCCTTGGCGCGGTCGATGATCTTGAGATGGCCGGCCGCGTCGAAGAAACCGACATCACCGGTGCGCACATAGCCGTCGGCGGTCTTCACTTCCGCCGTCTTGCCGGGATCCTTGTAATAGCCCTGGAAGACGCCGGGGCCGTTGAATTCCACCTCGCCATTGGCGGCAAGCCGGATGGCGACGGAGGGAACGGGTCTGCCGACCGTGTCGGGTCTGATTTCGCCATCAGGCTGCATGGTGACATAGACCGAGGCTTCGGTCTGGCCGTAGAGCTGCTTGAGATTGACACCGATCGAACGGTAGAAGCTGAAGATCTCGGCGCCGATCGCCTCGCCCGCGGTATAGCCGACCTTGATGTTGGTGAGGCCGTAGCGGTTGCGCAAGGGCGCGTAAACGAACGCGTCGCCCAGCGCATAATGCAACCGCGCCGCGAGCGGGACCTGGTCGCCACTCAGAAGCTTCTCGCCCCATTTGCGCGCCACGCCCAGGAAATGCTCGAACATCCAGCGCTTCAGGCGGCCCGCATCTTCCATGCGCACCATGGTGAGGGTGAGCAGGTTCTCGAAGACACGCGGCGGGGCGAAGACATAGGTCGGGCCGATCTCGCGGCGGTCCTGGATGATCGTCTCGGCATTTTCCGGGCAGCTCACACAATAGCCGGCGATGATCGCCTGGGCATAGGAGAAGACGTGATCGCCGACCCAGGCCATCGGCAGATAGGCGATGATCTCGTCCACCTCGCTCAAGCCGTCGAAGGCGATGCCGATCCGGGCGCTGGCGATCAGATTGTCATGGGTCAGCATCACCCCCTTGGGCCGGCCGGTTGTGCCCGAGGTGTAGAGGATGACGGCGGTGTCGGCGCCTTTGCCCTGGGCGATCGCCTGCTCCAGCATTTCGGCGCCACCCGGCTCCTTCAGAATCGTGCGGCCGGACGCGACAACATCGGCGAGCGCCGCCAACCCCGCGTGATCGTAGTCGCGAAGCCCCCGCTTCTCCTCATAAAGAATGGCCTGGAGCGCCGGCAGGCGGTCGCGAACGGACAGGATCTTGTCGACCTGCTCCTGGTCCTCGACGATGGCGAAGCGGATCTCGGCGTGATCGAGCACGAAGGCCATCTCTTCGGCGACGGAATCGGCATAGATCGGCACCGGCACGGCACCGAGGCATTGGGCGGCGGCGATGCTCCAGTAGAGATAGGGCCGGTTGGAGCCGATGATGGCGATCTTGTCGTTGCGGACGGCGCCGAGACGGCTGAGGCCTGCGGCAAGTGCCACCATGAAGTCATAGGCTTCGACCCAGTTCCACGACTGCCAGATGCCGAAGTCCTTGCGCCGCATGGCAGGACGGCGGCCGCGCGTCCTGGCGTTGGACAAAATGAGCTTGGGGAATGTGTCTGTTATTGTCTGATCAAGCTCAGACAAACCCTTCCCTCCCGGTCTGATCGGGCTCACCCGCCCGACTGAATCCGAAGCACCTTCTCTGGGCGCCGCCGAATTCCCATTTTACGGCCCGGTCCAAGCAAGACCGCTCCGCCCAAGTCGACCTTCTTTTTCGCCGGGCGTCAAGCGCCGGGGCGCTAGACTTTAGAAGGAGATGCGGGCGTCAGATCATCGGCGGGGTGCAGGCGCAGGCGACGACGGCGACAATCTTACCGATATTACGCAGCCGATAAGGCTGGCCGCCGAAAACCTGGTAGCCACCCCCGGCGGTGAGCACGCGTTTTTCACCACCAACCGTCACCTCGATCGTGCCTTCGATGACGATCGCGGCGGTTTCGCCCTCGTGCACCAAGGGCTCGCGCCCGGTGCCGGCGCCCGGCTGATAATGCTCGACGAAAAGCTGCAGCTTCTTGTCCCGCCGCTCACTGCCGAGCACCCTGAGATCGGCCGCGCCGCGCGACACCACGGCGAGATCGCCCGCGTCGTAGAACAGCACGTTCTTCTGCGAGGTCGGGATGGCGAAGAAATCGGCGATCGAGATCGGCACCGCGCCCAGGATGCGATGGAGCGACGCGAGCGACGGCGCATGCGCTTCCTGCTCGATGAGCGAGATTGTCGCATTGGCGACGCCCGAGCGCTTGGCCAGCTCGCGCTGGGTGAGCCCGGCCTTCTCGCGCACCACCTTGAGACGCGCGCCGACCGCCAGGTCGCTCGCCTGCTCGGCCTTTGCCTGCTTGGCGGAGGCCTTGCGACGCTCAGCGGTGCTGCTCTTGCGGGGCTCGGACTTGGTCGTGTCGCGGGACAAGTGAGTCTCTTCCTCCATGCAGGATCAATGATCCGATATCGGCAATCCCGCGCGAGATTGCAATCCATTCGATCCGGGGCGCCGCTTGCGTGATCAAAATTTTTGTGCAACGCTACTAAAAATATAAACACCCGGTCAATCACCCCAGGAGGAACGACATCGTGTCCGCGCTTGCCGAATTTTCACGCCTTTCCGGGCGGCTCTTCATCGACGGCGACTATGTCGCCAGCAGCGCCACCGAGCAGTTCGAGGTCGTGGAGCCCGCCACGGAAGCGGTGATCGGGCGCATCGCGGATGCGACCGACAAGGAAGTCGACCAGGCGATCGACATCGCCGATCAGGCGCGGCGCAAGTGGGCGCGCATCGATACGCGCAGCCGGGCGGTGATCCTGCACGACATCGCGGCCGGCATCCGCCGCGACATGCGCCGCTTCGCCGAATATCTCACCCGCGAGGAAGGCAAGCCGTTCAAGGAAGCGGTGGACGAAATCTCCTGGTGCGCCACGGCCATCGACTACTATGCCGAGATCGCCCGGCACGATGCCGGCCGGCTCGCCGGCACCACCGTGCCCGGCCAGTTTCATTTCGCGGTGAAGGAGCCGCTCGGCACCATCGTGATCGTGCTGCCCTTCAACTATCCGCTGGTGCTTCTGTGCTGGGAGGCCTCGGCGGCGCTGGCGGCCGGCAATGCGGTGATCGTCAAACCGCATGAGCAGACATCCATCACCACACTCAAATTCATGGAAGTCTTCGCAGGCCTTCCCAAGGGCCTGATCCAGGTAGTGACCGGCGGAGCGCGTGTCGGCCAGCGGCTCATCGCCTCGGAGAAGACGCATGGCGTCGCCTATACGGGATCGGTCGCCGTCGGTCAGGCGGTGGCGCGCACCTGTGCGGAGAGCTTCAAGCCCTGCCTGATCGAGGCCTCGGGCAACGATCCCTTCATCGTGATGCCCTCGGCGCCGCTCGACATCGCGGCGCGTGGTGCCGCCTTCGCGGCCTATCTCAATTGCGGACAGGTCTGCACCTCGGCCGAGCGCTTTTATGTGCATGAGGCCATTCATGACGAATTCGTCGAGCGGCTGGCGGCGGAAGCCAAGAAGCTCCGCGTCGGCAACGGCCTCGACACCGTCGATATCGGGCCGATGGCGACGCGCAAACAGCGCGAGAGATTCGAGGCGATGATGGCGCGCGCCCGCCAGCAAGGCGCCAAGGTCAAGGCCGGCGGCGGCCGCCCCGCCCATCTCAATCAGGGCTGGTTCGTCGAGCCGACCGTGCTCACCGAGGTGACGCCCGACATGGAGATCCTGAACGAGGAGCCGTTCGGTCCTGTCGCACCAATCTGCCGGGTGAAGGATTTCGACGAGGCGATCAGCCTCGCCAACCGCTCGCGCTTCGGCCTCGGCGGCAATATCTACACGCTCGATCCCGACGAGATATTCCGGTCGGTGAACGAGATTGAGTCCGGCATTCTATGGATCAATGCGCCGCTCCTCGACAATGACGCGCTGCCCTTCGGCGGGCGCAAAATGTCCGGCACCGGGCGCCAGCTCGGCCCGGAAGGGCTTTCGCAATTCCAGAACACCAAATTCGTGATGATAGACCCCAAGGCATCGAACCAGGATTTCTGGTGGTTCCCCTATGCGGATGCCGAAAGCTACGCGCAGCACAAGAAATAAAACTCAAAATCAGGGAGGAAATATTCATGGCGAGCGGACAACTCGAACCGGAACTCGAGCGGCGCGTGGCGCTGCTCGAAAAGCCGGACAACCAAGGCAAGGATTATGACGGCGCCGCCTGGGCGGCCCTGATCCTCTTCGGCATCGCGCTGCCGCTGATCGCGCTTCTGATCGGGAGGATGTGAGATGCAGAACAGCCAGATACTCCATGAGGCCGACAAGAGCGCCTGGCCGCTTTTGCCTGGCGAACGCAACTGGGGACAATGGAAGCTCGGCATTTCGCTGGCGACCGCGGCGGCCGCGACCTGGTGCTACATCATCGGTGAATATGTTGGCTATTACTTGAACTTCCGAGAGGGCTTCTTCGCGCTGTTCGCCGGCAGCATGATCGGCATGCTGATCGTGGCCTTGGCGGCGGTGCCGGTGGCGATCCGTTTCGGCGTCGATTCCATCGCCTCGGCCAAGCCGCAATTCGGCTCGCGCGGCTGGGTCATCCCGGCAGCGATGCAGTTCATCTCGATCGTCGGTTGGAACTCGCTGCTCCTCATCTTCTTCGCCAAATCGACGGCGCAACTCCTCCTGGCGCTCGGCGTCACCAGCGAGGGCGCCACCAGCCTGCTCATCCCGGTGACGGTGCTCCTCGCCTCGGTGCTGGTGTTCCTGTTCCTGCTCAAGGGCTCGGCCGGCGTCGACCGGGTGGCGAAGATCCTCGTCGCCCATGTCTTTGTCGGCATGTGGATGCTCTATATCCTGGTGACACAGCGTTGGGGCGATCTTGCCGCCGCCGTGCCGGCCTATGCCTCGACGAGCCCGCAATGGAACTATACCACCGGCGTCGAGATCGGCATCGTCTCGCTGCTCTCCTGGTGGCCCTATATCGGGGCGATGGTCCGCATGGCGCCGAACGGACGCACCGCAGCGCTGCCGATCATGGTCGGCATGGGCGCGCCGGTGCCGGTGCTCTCGGCCATCGGCATCGCGGGCATATTGGTGCTGCAGATCTCCGACCCGGCGGAATGGATGCGCGCCGTCGGTGGGCCGGTCTATGGCGTCATCGCCCTTCTCTTCGTGGCGGCCGCCAATCTCGGCACCGCGGTCGCCGGCGTCTATGCCTCCTCGATCGGGCTCAGGCATGTGCCGGCCTTCTCAAAACTCTCCTGGCCGATGCTGCTGCTCATTTCGATCGCACCGGTCGGCGTCGTCGGCCTCCTCATCCCGGAACTGTTCTTCGCCAATTTCGGCACGTTCCTGGCTTTCATCGGCTTGGGCTTCGCGCCGCTCTGCGGCATCCAGATCGCCGACTACTATCTCCTGCGCCGGCGCCGCATCAATGTGCGCGGGCTGTTCATCGGCGGCGAAGGCAGCCCCTATCACTTCTGGGGCGGCGTCAATCCGGCGGCGATCATCGCCATGGCGGCAGGCGTTCTCACCTATCTCTATCTGCTCAACCCGATCACCTATGTGAGCCGTTCGCCTTATGAGTTCACCACCGCGGCGCTGCCGACACTCGTGGTGGGCGCGGTTGTCTATGTGGTGGCGACGCTGGTGCTGGTGAAACCAAAGGGCAAGGGCGACTATTAAAGCATCCCAAAACGCGAACATGGCGGGTGGAACTCCACCCGCCATGCCGCGAAAACTCTAAGCTTGGCGTGTGATCGGACGGAAAACCGGTATCCACTTTTCCTGATCACACGCTTGTTTTCGAAACCGCTATTTTTGCGGACCGGATTTCGGTCGCCTGTGGCGCACACGCAGAGCCATTTGCTCCCGTCGCCCACGTTTGGATTCGGCTTTCACCGCACCCAGAAGAACTTCCTCATAGTCGAATTCGAACCACTCCTCGAACACCGGCATGACACACTCACTTGACCTAAAGACACAGACCCAACGGTAAAACGGTAGCATCTGGGCCGGCCAAAACCAGCCCTGAAAAACGCGACAAAAAAGGCTGTAAAACCTGCGAATTTCGTGTTTCTGAATAGGAAAATGCGCCCGGTTTTCGGTGCGAAAAACCCGCTTGACTTGGCAAATCCAACTACGACGACGGGCTAAGGAGCGGTTGCGAAATCAGCTAGGAATATTCTTACTCAGATAGCTGACGGTCTTGCCGGAGCCCTGCAACAACTGGCGGCCGACGTCAACAAAACCCAAGGCTGCATGGAAGGCGTCGGACACCGGGTTCGGGGGGGCGAAATTGACCTCGCAGACCACCCTTTCATGGCCCCGGGCGGCGGCTTTTTCGAAGAGATCCCGGTAGAGCGCCTTTGCATACCCCTTGCCCCGGGCCTGAGGCCCGGTAACGATGCGGTCGACATAAACAAAGGTCGGAAAACGGTCCCGGAACCACTCGAAATTGGGACTGTCATACTGGGCCTTCTCGTCGAAGACGATGAGAAAGGCATCGACCTCGCCGATACGCGTCGCCAGAAAGGCCTCATCCAGCATGCGCGTGAGCTTCGCCTCATCGAGAAACGAGGTCTCGAGCGCATGGGCATTGTTGAGCGCCAGCACCTTGGCGCGCTCGTCAGCTGTGATCGGGTGAATCAGGGACATCAGGCTATCTCGCCGCCCATTTCCCGGGCAGCGCCTTTCTCGGCAAGCGCTACGACGACCAGAACCAGCGTGGTGGCAAGACTCAGCATCGCGGGCGTGAGATAGCCCGCGGCGAAGAAGACCGCAATCAGTGCCGCCAGCGCGGTGATCTGGATCTTCGGCAGTTGCCCGGTGATCACCCGGCGGAACAGAAGCGTGCCGATGAGATAGAGCAGCGGGCCGCCGACGATGGCCGACGCCATCTTCAGATCGGCATGGCCGTCGGGATGGACAAGCGTGAATTCATCGCCCACCGCGGTGACGATGATGCCGGCGACGATAAAGAGATGGATATAGGTGTAGCCGAGACGCGCCAGGCGGCCGGGATCGCCGGAGGTGGTGATGCTTTCGGTGCCGCGCTCCGCCCCGGTGTTGAAATAGATCCACCACATGGCAAGGCTCGCCGCGAAGGCCGAGAGGAAACCCAGCACGACCGGCCAGGACCAGGCGAGATTGCTGAAAGTGGCCCCCGTCACCAGGATGGATTCGCCGAGCGCTATGATAACGAAGAGACCGCAGCGCTCGGAAAGATGACCACCCTCGACATCCCAGTCGGCAGTGGTTGAGCAGCCCATGCCGGGCGTCCAGAAGCCGAGCGAGGGGCCGGCATATTCGATGGCGAGCGCCGCGATCCAGAGGATGAGCCGCATCTCGCCGTCGGCGAAGCCGCCGGCAATCCATAGAATGCCGGACCCGCAGAGCCAGAAGAGAATGCGCTGGAAGTTGCGGACGATGGACTCGTTGCCGCGGGCTGCCCAGATCGTGAACAAGCTGCGGCCGATCTGGATCGTGACATGCGCGAGCGCGAAGACGAGTCCCAACTCGGCGAAGGCCTTGGGCAGCGAAGAAGACAGGATCAGCCCCGCCAGCATGATGGCGAAGAGCATCAGTCGCACCGGTATGCGTTCGGGATCGAGCCAGTTGGTGACCCAGGAGGTGTAGATCCACACCCACCAGACGGCCATCAGCAGAAGCAGGGTCTCGATCGCGCCGAGCGCGGAATAATGGGCGAGCAGCGTGTGGGAGAGCTGGGTTACCGCAAAGACGAAGACGAGATCGAAGAACAGTTCAACGAAGGTGACACGGGCATGCTCGTGACCTTTTCGGATGCGCAGCAGATTATTCAAGCCCGTCCCCCTACCCTGACGCTGTTTACTCCCGCATCCACTGCTCGCGCAGCTTCTCGCCGATCATGCAGTCGATGCGCGGCTCCGACTTCGTCTCGGCCGCCTTCTGCAGCAGCATCGGCCAGCTGGCGATCTCCAGCACCAGCTTGCGGCGGATGGCCGAAGCGAGGTTGCGGATATCGGTCACCGTCACCAGAAAGGCGCCGGGGCCGCCGATGACACAATCCTCGTAATAGATATCCAGATTCTCGATGGACGCAAAACCGCCCGCCCGCTTGATCATGATCGGCAGGCCGTTGATGGTGACGCCTTCGGCCACCAGGGGATCGCGGGCGGTCTCGACCGGCACACCCATATTGTTCGGCCCATCGCCCGAGACATCGATGACGCGGCGGCTGCCGGCAAGGCCATTGCCCGTGAAGGTCGCTCCGACGAAGAGAAGGCTGTTGGCGATCGAGGTGCCGCGCTCGCGCGAGATCGGGGCCTGGGCCAGGCGGTCGGCAAAGGCGCGGGCCGCGGCCTCGCCGTCGATCACCGTCCAAGGCACCAGGACCTGCTGATAGGATGGCCCCGCCCATTCGACATAACTGACCGCGATGCGGCCCTGCGGGCCAGACGCTATGGCCTCGATCACTTCCTTGTGGCGGAAGGCCTCGACATAACCATTGCGCTGCAAGGCCTGCTCGTCGAGATCCATCGAGCGTGAGACATCGACCGCGAGCACCAATTCAAGATCGACCGGCGTATCGGCGGCAAGGCCCGCACGCAGAGGAAGTGCCAGCGCCAACGCCGCCATCAGAAGCCGCAAGAGCAAGCCGCCCATCAGGGCCTCCATTTTCCGCCGTCCTGCCTTCAAGAGTAGGCGCGGTGGTTAAGGCGTCAATAGCCACTGCCGGCTCATCACCCATCTGTGTTTCGTGCTGGCAGGCCGATCACGGCTTCTATAGAATGGCCGGAGCGCGGTTCCGCGCAATCACGGGGCTCCACCACATGGCGGACGGACAGATGGCGCGGCGGGCGCGCCTCGGCATCATACTTGCGGCAGCCGCCGGGCTGATGCTGGCGGTCAATGATGTGTCGGTGCCGTTTTCCTATCAGCGGGGCTTCAGCCCGCCGACCGTCGTGCTGGCGCGCTTCGGCTTTCTCATATTGACTGTCCTTCTCCTGATGGCGCTGCTGCGCCTCAAGCCGGTTCTCCCGCACGGCCGGACCGGCCATGCGCTGGGTTCGGGAGCCATGACCGGGATGGCGACATTGGGGCTGCTCGGTTCCTTCGCCTTCATTCCGGTGAGCCTCGGCGTCGTCATCCTCTACACCTTTCCGATGCTGACCACCTTGCTCGAATGCCTGCATGCGCGCCGCCTCCCCGGCCTCATCGAGATCCTGTGCCTCGTCGTGGCTTTCGCCGGTGTCGGGATCTCGGTCGGGCTCAATGACGTGGCGCTCGATCCCAAGGGCATCCTCCTCGCCGGCCTCGCCTCGCTCTGCTACGCCGTCTCGATCTTCTGGAACAGCATCAGGCTGCGCGAGGCCGACAGCACGGTGGTGAGCTTCTACATGGCGATCGCCGGCATCGTCACGGTGGCGCTTTATGTGCTGGCGACGGGAAGCTTCGTGGTGACGCCCGAGCCGGGTCTCGGCCCCTGGCTGCCGCTTCTCGTCACCTGCTTTTTCTTCTCGGTCGCCTTCGTGCTGATGTTCCGGGCGGTCACCTACGCCGGCGGATCCGCGACCGCGATGGTGCTCAATCTCGAACCGGTCTTCGTCATCGGCCTCGCCGCTCTGCTTCTCGGTGAAGACCTGACCGTGCCGCGCGTCCTGGGCGGCGCCCTCGTCATCGGCGCGGTGGTGGTGTCGGAGATCCTGCGCGGCCGCAAGGATGCGGTCGTCATCGAGCCGGTGGGCTAAGATACCGCAAACCGTTTTTTTGTCTCGCCATCAAAGAAGTGCAGCGCCTTGCGGTCGAAGGCGACGGGCAGCCTGTCATCCGGCTGCACCGAAGCCATGCCGGGCAGCCTGATCACGAAATCACTTCCTTTGCCGTCGGCGGTGAGACGTCCATGGGCCAAGGCGTCGGCGCCGAGAGTCTCGACTGCCCGCACGGTCAGCGCCGCATCGGCGGAACTTTCCTCGGTGACGGAAACATGCTCGGGGCGGATGCCGAACAATAGCGGCGTGCCGGCCGGCGGCAGCTTCTGCCCTGGCAAGGCGAGACGAAATCCCTCGGCTTCGATGCCCGTTCCATCGGCGCCGACCCTTGCCGCGAGGATGTTCATTGCCGGTGAACCGATGAATCCCGCGACGAAGACGCTGGCCGGGTGCTGATAGACATTCATCGGCGTGTCGATGTGCTCGGCGATGCCGGCATTCATGACCACCAGCCGGTCAGCGAGCGTCATCGCCTCCACCTGGTCATGGGTGACATAAAGCGAGGTGGTGCCGACGGCACGCTGCAAGGCCTTGATCTCGAGCCGCATCTGGACACGCAATTTGGCGTCGAGATTGGACAGAGGCTCATCGAAGAGGAAGGCCGCCGGATCACGCACCAGAGCCCGGCCCATGGCGACACGCTGGCGCTGGCCACCCGAAAGCGCCCTGGGCTTCCTGTCGAGATAAGGCTCGAGCTCCAGCATGCGCGCCGCCTTGGCAACCCGCTCGGCGATCTCCGCTTTCGACTTGCCGGCAATCTTGAGCCCATAGGCCATGTTGGCGAAGACCGTCATATGCGGGTAAAGCGCATAATTCTGGAACACCATGGCGATGTCGCGCTCGCGCGGCTCGAGCGTATTGACGACGCGTCCGGCGATCTCGATCTGCCCTGAGGTGATCTCCTCGAGCCCCGCCACCATGCGCAGAAGCGTGGACTTGCCGCAGCCCGAAGGGCCGACGATGACGATGAACTCGCCGTCGGCGACGTCGAGCGACACGCCATGGATCACCTTGTTGCGGCCATAGTTCTTCCTGACGTCTTTGAGTGCGATCGTTGCCATGGCTCACTTTTCGCTTTCGACCAGACCTTTGACGAACCAGCGCTGCATAAGGACGACGACGATGATCGGCGGCGCGATCGCCAGAATGCAGGTGACCATCACCAGATGCCACTCGGTGTCGGCATCGGCGAAGGAGATCATCTTGCGCAGCGCAATGACGATCGTATTCATCGAATTGGAATTGGTGACCAGCAGCGGCCAGAGATATTGGGTCCAGCCATAGATGAAGAGAATGACGAACAGCGCCGCGATATTGGTCGCCGAGAGCGGCAGCAGAATATCCTTGAAGAAGCGCCAGGGCCCGGCACCGTCGATACGGGCGGCTTCGAGGAGCTCATTCGGGATGGTCATGAAGAACTGGCGGAACAGCAAGGTCGCAGTGGCCGATGCGATCAGCGGTACGATGAGGCCGGCATAAGTGTCGATGAGATGGAGATCGATCATCACCTTGTAGGTCGGCAGGATGCGCACCTCGACGGGGAGCATCAAGGTGATGAAGATCATCCAGAAGAAGAACATGCGCAGCGGAAAGCGAAAGAAGACGATGGCGTAAGCCGACATCAGCGAGATGATGATCTTGCCGATGGCGATGCCGAGCGCCATGACGGTCGAATTGAGGAGCAGCGTGCCGACGCCGACCCCGCCGATGCGGCCGACGCCGCCGAACAGCGCCTCGCCGTAATTGGTCAGCAACTGATCGCCGGGAATAAGCGGCAAAGGCGGCCGCAGGATGGTCTGCAGCGTGTGCGTCGAGGCCACGAAGACATAGTAGATCGGGAAGGCGACGACGATCAGTCCGAGGATCAGGAGGAGATGCGCCGTCACGCGGCTGCGGCGGGAGGTGGTGATCATGGGACGTGTCCTCCCGCCCCCTCTTCGCGCTTAGTCTCCTTCCCCCTTGCGGGCAAGGTGGCGAGCTGTCGCTTATTCACATCGGACGCTGCCGACGACACTATACGTTGAGGATTAGGTTGCTCGTGTATCTT
>SCPD01000020.1 GCA_005502925.1 Rhizobiales bacterium Y(2018)
GGGTGGTGCATCCGACCCCCATCCGTCTCCCCGGCTTGCAGCCGGGGAGCCACCTTCCCCGCAAGGGGGAAGGAGAGCCTACGCCGCGCGGTCTCTCCGCGCGTTTGCCTGGTCCAGCGCCTGGTCGAGATCGGCGATGATGTCGTCGATATGCTCCAGGCCCACCGACAGCCGCACATAGCCGGGCGTCACGCCGGTGGCGCGCTGGTCTTCCTCACTCAGTTGCGAATGCGTCGTCGAGGCCGGATGAATGGCGAGCGAGCGCGCATCGCCGATATTGGCGACATGGTAGAACATCTTGAGCGCGTCGATGAAACCTTTGCCCGCTTCCATGCCGCCCGCCAGCTCGAAGCCGACAAGTCCGCCGCGGCCGCCTTTGAGATAGGCGCCGGCGCGCCGGTCGGTCTCCTTGGCCTTGTGCATGCCCGGATAGATGACGCGTATCACCGCATCATGCCGGCTTAAGTGTTCCGCCACGCTTTGCGCATTGCGGCAATGCTCGCGCATGCGCAACGGCAGCGTCTCGAGGCCCTGGATGAACTGGAAGGCATTGAACGGGCTCATGCAGGCGCCGAGATCGCGCTGCAAGGTCGTGCGCGCCTTGACGATATAAGCGATCGGTCCCAGAGGCTTCACCGCTTCCGTCCAGATGGCGCCGTGATAGCTGGGATCGGGCTGGTTGAGCATCGGAAAACGCTTGGCATTCGCTTCCCAGTCGAACGTGCCACTGTCGATGATGGCGCCGCCGATCGATGTGCCATGACCGCCGATATATTTCGTCGTCGAATGCACGACGATCGCCGCGCCATGGTCGATCGGCCGGCAGATGACCGGCGCCGCCGTGTTGTCCATGATCAGCGGAATGCCGAGACTTCTGCCGATACGCGCCACTTCCGCGATCGGGAAGACGGCGAGCTTCGGATTGGGCAAGGTCTCGGCATAATAGGCGCGTGTGCGGTCGTCGCTCGCGCGGCGGAAGGCTTCCGGATCGGCGGGGTCGACGAAACGCACCTCGATGCCCATCGTCTTGAAGGTATGGGCGAAGAGATTCCACGACCCGCCATACAGATCGGTCGAGCTCACGATATTGTCGCCGGCCTGGCAGATATTCTGCACCGCGATGGCCGACGCCGCCTGGCCGGAGCTCATCGTCATCGCCGCCACGCCGCCTTCCAGCGCCGCGAGCTTGAGCTCGAGCGCCTCATTGGTCGGGTTGGTGATGCGGCTATAGATATGGGCGATCTCTTTCAGCGCGAAGAGATCGGCCGCATGCGCCGTGTCGCGGAACTGGAAGGATGTCGTCTGGTAGATCGGCACCGCCACCGCGCCAGTCTGCGGCTCGGCGCGGGGACCGGCGTGAAGCACGAGGGTTTCGGCATGTCTGCTGGCAGTCATGTTGGTCTCCGTTGGATGAAAAATAGTGGAAGTGTCAGGCGACGCGCGGCGTGGCGTCGGGCATCCTCGCCTCGACTGCATTGAGATGCGTGCCGATGAGCCGTGCCGCCGTCGCCGCATGGGTGACGGGCAGCATGTGGCTGGCGTTGGCGATGGGCAGCACCTTCGCTTGGGGCATCTGGCCGGCGACGAGCCGGATCAGATGCTGGCTGAGCAATGGTGAGTTCTCGCCATAGAGGCCGAGCGTCGGGCAGGTCACGCGGGCGCACTCCGCGAGCGGCCAGGTCTCCTGGTGGAGGGCTGCGAAATTGGCGCGGATGAGCGGCATCCGCGCGGTCACCCGCTCGCGGGTCTCCGGTGCATATTGGGCGAAGCTGCCCGGCCCATTCCAGAAGTCGACGAAGCGGGCCGCGCCCCAGTCGGGCCGGCCGGCGGCGGCCGCGATGCCGATCTCCTGGGCGAGACCGGCGATATGGGCGAACATCTGGCGCTCGACCGGATGGCCGTCGCGCAGGAGATGGAAGATTGCTGGCTCGAACAGCGTCAGGCTCTGCACCATGTCGGGCCACTTGACCGCGATGCGCAATGCCAGCGCCGCGCCATAGGAATGGCCGATAAGATGCACCGGCCGTCCAAGTGCCCGTAATTTCTGCAGGATCATGTCGGCCTCGGCGCTGAGGCTGCGTTCGGCCTGCGGCACTTCATGGGCGGTGTAACCCGGCAGGTCGAGCGCCAGGCTCTCGAAGCCGCCCGGCAGCCGGTCGATCAGGTCCTGCCACTGCCGGCGGCTACCCGCCGTGCCATGCAGGAAGACGACTGGCGCGCGGCGGCTTCTGGTGAGAACATTAGCCATGGCGTTTACCCCGGCCATGCGATGCCGCCATGATGTCGGCGCGGGAGACGCCGATATCCTTCAGCATGAAATCATTGAGCGTGTGGGCCTGGCGCGTCCCGTGATTACGCCCCAGGCGAACTCTCAGTACGCTGAAGACCGTGGTCGTGAAGCCGGAACGCACTTTGCCCGCTGCGCAGGACGCATGGGCTGCACCGCTTCCGAAGGAAGCTTTGCTCATTGCAATCTCCATAAAGTGTAGTGTATGAGGCCGTTCTTCCCTGACAGGGAACAACCCGCCTTTGCGCCGCTGCCA
The DNA here is from genome assembly GCA_005502925.1 of Rhizobiales bacterium Y(2018). Classification (GTDB taxonomy): domain Bacteria; phylum Pseudomonadota; class Alphaproteobacteria; order Rhizobiales; family Aestuariivirgaceae; genus Taklimakanibacter. Next base: position 2,544 of record SCPD01000020.1, read on the forward strand.
CGCGGCTCATCTCGCAGGGTGGTTTCTAGGGAAGTGGGCGTCGCTTTTGAATGACCGCGACGCCGGAAGAATTGACTGATCAGCCGGGGCAGAAAAGGTATCGCGGGTGTGAAGGACACGCTTTCCGAGATATTTCGCACGCTTAGACTGACGGGCGGCATTTTCCTCGATGCCCGCTTCACGGCGCCCTGGTGCGTGATTTCACATGTCACGCCTGATGACGTTCGTCCATTCCTCACCTCGCCGAAAAATATCGTGACGCTGCATTATGTCGTTACCGGGCGCACTTATGTCGGTATCGGCGATGGCGAGCGTTTGGAGATCAATGAAGGCGAGCTCGTGCTCCTGCCGCGCAGTGACGAGCACATCATGTCGAGCGGTCTCGACGGCGAGCCGATCAATTCGCATCACCTCATCGAGATGTCGCCCGACGGCGGCCTGGCGCGTATCGTCCATGGTGGTGACGGCGAGCCCACGCATATTGTGTGTGGCTTCCTCGCCACGGAAGACCGTTTCAATCCGCTGATCGCGGCCCTGCCGCGCATCCTCAAGGTGAATATCAGGGAAGGCGTGTCGCGCGATTGGATCGAATCCTCCGTCCGCTTCGCGGCGGAATCGATGTGCAAGGGTGAGGTCGCATCATCGCCGATCATGGGCCGTCTGTCGGAGCTGCTCTTCGCCGAGGCCGTGCGCGCCTATGTGAACGGCCTTCGGGAAGAGGAGCGCAGCTGGCTCAAGGGCCTCAATGATCAATATGTCGGGCGCGCCCTCGCCGCTCTGCATGACCGCCTCACCGAGGACTGGACGGTCGAGGCGCTGGCGGACGTTGCCGGCCTGTCGCGCTCGGCTTTCGTCGAGCGTTTCTCCAACTGCGTCGGCCTGCCGCCGATGAAATATCTCACCCAGTCGCGCCTGCAGCTCGCCAAGCAATTGCTGCGCGACGGCCGCCAGGGCGTGGCGCAAGTGGCGGCGAGCGTCGGCTACGAGGCGGAAGAGGCCTTCAACCGCGCCTTCAAGCGCGAATTCGGATTACCGCCGGCGAAGTGGCGCGATCTGCAGTGATTTCTCCCTCCCCCTTGCGGGGAGGGTACGCCCGAAGGGCGGGGGCGGGGTCGGGCGGTATTTCAGGATTTCGCTTCGATCACCTGACAGTCCACCCGACCCCCATCCGGCTCGCTGGCGCTCGCCACCTTCCCCGCAAGGGGGAAGGAAGGATTGCATTCACTCCTTCACCGCGCCAGTCATCGACGAGACATAATGCTCGACGAAGAACGAATACAAAATGACGACCGGCAGCGATCCGAGCAGCGCGCCGGCCATCAGCGCGCCCCATTCATAGACGTCGCTGCGCACCAGCTCGGTGAGCACGCCGACCGGCACCGTCTTGTTCTCCGACGACTGGATGAAGGTCAGTGCATAGATGAATTCATTCCACGATAGCGTGAAGGCGAAGATGCCGGCAGAGATCAGCCCCGGCACGGCGAGCGGCAGCACGATGCGGGTCAGGATCTGCCAGCGCGTGGCGCCGTCGATCAGCGCGCACTCCTCGAGCTCATAGGGGATGGAGCGGAAATAGCCCATCAGCAGCCAGGTACAGAAGGGGATGAGGAAGGTCGGATAGGTGAGGATGAGGGCGAAGCGCGTATCATAGAGGCCGAGCTTGAACACCATCACCGCGAGCGGGATGAACAGAATCGACGGCGGCACCAGATAAGCGAGGAAGATGGCGAGACCGACGCCGCGCGATCCTTTGAAGCGCAGGCGCTCGATCGCATAGGCCGCGAAGACGGAAGCGAGCAGCGACAGGAATGTCGCCGCCACCGAGATGATCACGGTGTTGAGGAGCCAGCCCGGATAGGATGTCTCGAACAGCAGATAGCGGATATGGGCGAGCGTCGGATTGACCACCCAGAAGGGGCTGTAGTTCTTGTAATCGGTCAGCTCCTCATTCGGCTTGAAGGTGGTGATCGCCATCCAATAGAACGGGAACAGCAGCACGAAGACGAAGATCGCCAGCGGCAGGTAGACGGTGACGACGCGGCGCGGCAGGCGCTCCAGGTAGTTCATGCCGCCTTCATCGCCGGCGCGCGCGGCTGTTGTGGTGGTGACGTCCGCCATCAGTCGCGTCCGCCTTGCTGCCAGCGCCGCCGCTGCAGTCCGAAATAGCTGAACAATATTGCGGCGAGCAGGAACGGGATCATGGCGACGGCGATCGCCGCGCCCTCGCCGAGATTGCCGCCCGATATGCCGCGTTGGAAGCTCAATGTGGCCATCAGATGGGTGGCATTCACCGGGCCGCCGCGCGTCAGCACATAAATGAGCTGGAAGTCGGTGAAGGTGAACAGGACCGAGAAGGTCATCACGATGGCGATGATGGGCGTGAGCAGCGGAAAGGTCACAAAGCGGAAGCGCTGCCAGGAGGTGGCGCCGTCGAGCGTCGCCGCTTCATAGAGCGACGGCGAGATGGTCTGCAGGCCGGCCAGGAGCGTGATGGCGACGAAGGGAATGCCGCGCCAGACATTGGCGGCGATCACCGACGCGCGGGCATTGGTCGGGTCGCCGAGGAAATTGATGGGTCCGGTGATGAGGCCGATCTTTTGCAGCACATAAGAGAGGATCGAGAATTGCGCATCATAGATCCACCAGAAGGCGATCGCCGACAACACAGTCGGCACCACCCAGGGCAGCAGCACGATGGCGCGGAAGAAGGCCTTGAAGGGCAGGCGCTCATTGAGGAGCAAAGCGAGCCACAGGCCGAGCCCGAATTTCAGCACCGACGCGACGGTCGTGTAGAGCACCGTGTTGAAGACCGACAGCCAGAACACGCTGTCATGCCAGAGGAACCCGTAGTTCTCGAGGCCGATATAGATGCCGGGCCGCCCGATCCTTTCGTCGGTGAAGCCGAGCCAGACGCCAAGGCCCAGAGGATAGGTGAGGAAGACGAGGAGGAGCACCGCCGCCGGCAGCAGGAACAGCAGCCCGAGCCCGAGCCGGCTGTTCTCCAGCCGCTCGAGCAGGGACACGCTGCGCCGTGTAGATCCTATGGTTGCAGTGCCGGCCATTGCATTTCCAAATTCTTCTTCATCCTGGCGAAAGCCGGGATCGGAGTCGGCGGCTGGCCGCCGGCCCTTCGATCACACCCGGTAATACCGATTGGCGCGTTTCTCGGCGCGTTCCATCGCGGCTTGCGGCGTCTGCTGGCCGGTAACGGCTTCGGCGAACATGTCGACCAGCACATAATCTGCCATCACTGCTGCAGAGGCATAGCCGAGTGGCCCGGCATAACCATTGGGCCTGAGTGTTTCCGACGCCTTGGCATAGGGCGCATTCGCGGGATCCGCCGTCCACACCGGATTGCTGGCGAAGGCCTTCAGCGTCTGGCAGCAATAGCCGCTCGATTTGGTGATCCATTCGCTCATCTGCGCTTCCTCGAACATGAATTGCAGATAGGCCTTTGCCGCATTCGGATATTTCGTGTATTTGAAGATGACGGCGCTGGTCACCTGGTACAGCTCGACCGGCTTGCCCACCGGCCCCACCGGAAGATTGGTGGTGCGGATGTCCTTGGCGATCTCGGCGAGCTTCGGATCGTTCTTGGCCGAATAATAGGCCGAGATGCCGTTGGCGATGACCGACAGCTCACCGGCGAGGAACGCGCGGTTGTTGTTGACGTCGAGCCAGCCTTCGGTGCCGGGGATGAAGGTCTTATAGAGTTCCATCGCATATTCGATGGCCTTCTGCGTCTCCGGGCTGTTGATCGTCACAGTGCCCTTCTCGTCGACCATCTTGCCGCCATGGCTCCATAACAGCCAATGCGCGTAGTTGTTGCCGTCGCCGACGCCATGGCCGTGGGTGAAGCCGACCGGATGGCCGGATTTCTGCAGCGCCTGGCACAGTTCGAGGAATTTGTCGGTCGTCTTGGGGAATTCGCTGAAGCCCGCTTCCTTCACCCAGCTGTCGCGATAGACGATGGCATTGCCGATAGTGGCGAGCGGCAGGCCGACGAACTGGCCGTCGCGCGTCGCATAGCTCTTTGGCCCGTCATACCAGCCGCCATATTTGCCGCCGAGATAATTGGCGAGATCGCTGACATCGAGCAGCTTGTCGGGATATTGATGCGGGTCGTCGAACCATACGAACATCAGATCGGGGCCTGACCCGACATTGGCGGCGACCGCCGCCTTCGGTCTGATGTCCTCCCAGCTCTCCTTGTCGACACGCACCTCGACGCCCGTCGCCTCGGTGAATTTTTTGGTATTGGCGAGCCACTGTTCTTCGTCGCCCTTGACGAAAGGCGACCAGCGCAGAAGCCTGAGGCTGGCGCCCTCCTCGGGCTTGAAGGAGAGGTCCTGGGCGCGGGCCCTCTGGGTTAACAGGGAAGGCGCCATGAGGCCGGCGGAAGCGCCGGCGGTAGTCTTGAGCAAGTCGCGTCGCGTGAAACCCATTTTCTCCTCCTGTTGGACTGGCTTTGCTTATGAAACGCGCCGCCCGCTTTCCCCATCGAAGAGATGGATGGTGCCGGGCTGCGGGGTGAGCGTGATCGTGTCGCCGGGCGTGAAACTGTGTCTTTCGCGGAAGACCGCGACGATCTCCTCGCCATTGGCGGCGCGGGCATTGACCTGGACTTCGGAACCGGTCGGCTCGACCACCACGACTTCGGCCGCGATGCCATGTGGTCCCAGCATGAGATGCTCGGGCCTGACGCCGAGCACCAGCGGATGGCCCGGTGCAAGACCGGCCGGCGCCGTGATGGCGATCCTGACGCCGCCTTCCGCTTCGAAGGCCGCAGACGCGCCGCTGCCGGCGAACCGGCCGGAAATGAAATTCATCGCCGGCGAGCCGATGAAGCCGGCGACGAAGCGATTCTGCGGCCTATCGTAGAGATCGAGCGGCGCCCCGATCTGCTCGATCCGCCCGTCATTCATCACGACGATCTTGTCGGCCATGGTCATCGCCTCGATCTGGTCATGGGTGACATAGACCGTCGTCGTCTTGAGGCGCTGATGCAGCTGCTTGACTTCCGCCCGCATGGCGACGCGCAATTTGGCGTCGAGATTGGAGAGCGGCTCGTCGAACAGGAAGACCTTGGGATTGCGCACGATGGCGCGGCCCATGGCGACGCGCTGGCGCTGGCCGCCCGACAGCTGGCGCGGATAACGTTCGAGATAGGGAACAAGCCCCAATATGTCGGCTGCCTGGCGCACCTTCTGCGCCATCTCGGCCTTGGGCGCATTCTTGAGCTTGAGCGAGAAGCCCATATTCTCGGCGACCGTCATATGCGGATAGAGCGCATAATTCTGGAACACCATCGCGATGTCACGCTCTTTGGGCGCCACGTCATTGACGACGCGCTTGTCGATGGCGATCTCGCCGCCGGTGATGCTTTCGAGGCCGGCGATCATGCGCAGCAAGGTCGACTTGCCGCAGCCCGAGGGGCCGACAAGGACGACGAATTCGCCATCCGCGATATCGACGCTCACCCCGTGGAGAATCTGCGCCGTGCCATAGGCTTTGCGCGCATCACGAATCTCGACCTCGGCCATTCCTTCCGTGATCCTCCCATCCCGCACCTCGCATCTTGCTTTGTGCTTTATGTGCGAAACATGGACGATACGAATGCGGCAGGGCCCGTGCAAGCCAAGACGGACGCATTCGACGAAAGACTAATGCCGTAACGCGATGCGAAGATGGTCAAATTTTAGGCAAAGGCGGTGGTCGGAAGCTCGCCGGCCGCTTGCCAATCTATCTATTTGTATGACAATAATCCGGAAAATAAAGAGTGAGGTCTGCGCAATGCTGCTGTCACAGATGAAGCATGAAGGTGGGGTCGCGGTGGTCTGCCGCGAGGCGGGTGCGGCCGGGCGGATCGTCAGGAATGCCGGCGGCGTCTATGAGTTGGCGCTGGAGGCGGCCGACAAAGGCAGGCGGCTCGCCGATGTGATCGCCGATCACGGTCTGGGCGACACCGTCGATCTCGCCCGCGTCTACGAGGCGGGCGATCTTCTGGCGCCGATCATTCACCCGCACCCGGCCAATCTGCATCTGACCGGCACCGGCCTCACCCATCTGGGCTCGGCGGCGACACGCGATGCCATGCACAAGACCCTCGCCGAGAAGGACAAGGAGACGCTCACCGACTCGATGAAGATGTTCCGCATGGGCCTCGAGGGCGGCAAGCCGGCGCCGGGTAAGATCGGTGTGCAGCCGGAATGGTTCTACAAGGGCAATGGCGCCACCGCCGCCGGTCCCGGCCAGCCGCTGGTGTCGCCGGGCTTCGCGCTCGATGGCGGCGAGGAGCCGGAAGTCGCCGGCATCTATGTCGTCTCCAGTAGGGCTGCGCCTTTCCGTGTCGGCTTCGCGCTATCCAATGAATTTTCCGACCATGTGACCGAACGCATCAACTATCTGTTTCTCGCCCATTCGAAGCTGCGCCCGGCGAGCTTCGGTCCGGAGATCCGTTTGGGGCCGCCGCCCGCCGATATCCGGGGCATGTCGCGTATCAGACGTGAGGGCAAGGTGATCTGGGAGAAGCCGTTCCTCTCCGGCGAAGCCAACATGTCGCACAGCTTCGCCAATCTCGAGCACCATCATTTCAAATACGGCCTGTTCCGCCAGCCGGGCGATGTGCATGTGCATATGTTCGGCACCGCGACCCTTTCCTTCGCCGACGGCATCAAGCCGGAAGCGGGCGATGTCTTCGAGATCGACTGCGCCGATTTCGGCCTGCCGCTGCGCAATCCGCTGAGCATCGCGAAGGAAGAAGCGGTGACGATCGGGGTGTTGTAAGGTGGGGCGTGCCCCTCACAGCCCCGCCCGCGGCCTCACATCGCTGCCGTCGCCGAAACGCGAGAAGCGGAAGGGCTCGGGGTCCACCGCCGGCTTCTCATTCGTCACGACCTGCGCGGTGAGGAGCCCTGCACCCGGACCGATGCCGAAACCATGGCCGGAATAGCCGGTCGAAATATAGAAGCCCGGCAGGCCGGTGACGCCGGAGATCACCGGCAGGATATCGGGTGTCGCATCGATCATGCCGCCCCATGAGGCTTGCGTCGGCACGGTCTTGAAGGCCGGAAAATTGGCTTCGAGATTCTGCCGCGCCCGCATGAGATCATGCGCCGATGGCGCGGGATCGAGCATGCGATGGCGCTCGAAAGGCGAGGGCGCGTCCTTCGTCCAATACCGCGCATAGCCGGCTTCTTCGAAGAAGCTCTTGCCCCCGCGCAGCTCGATACCGCTCCATTCCATTTTGAGCAGCGGCAGGAAATCGCGGAAATAGCGGAAGCTGTCAGGCACGATATCGGCGATCACGCTGCCATGCGACACCGTATAGCCGCCATCGAGCCTTCTGCGCAGCGACAGGCCCGGCCCCCAGGCGGCCGGCCCCGGTCCCTTGTCGGTGGCGGCAGTGCGCAGCACCGAGGCCAGCACCTTCAACTGCGGCAGGCGCAGATTGAGGCTCTTGCAAAAGAGCGACGACCATACACCGCCCGCCAGCACCACGGTCGCGCAGGCGACGCGGCCCTTTTCGGTGACGATGCCGGAAACACGCCCGGCGCTCACATCGATGGAGCGCACCGCACAGCTGGTCACGATCGAGGCGCCACGCCGGCGTGCTGCATGCGCCAAGGCCGGCGCCGCCATATGAGGTTCGGCCACGCCGTCATCGGGGGTGAAGAGGGCGCCCGCCCATTGCCCGGCGGCGCCCGCGAGTGTTTCGTTCACTTGCGCGCCACGCAAAATGCGCGACGACACATTGTAAGCTTGCGCCTCAGCGAGCCACGCCTCGCGTTTCGCCAGCGTCTTCGCGTCGGGGCATAAATAGAGAGTGCCGGTCTGCTTGAACCCGGTCTCCGCCCCGATGCGCGCCGACAGCCCGCGCCACAGGCGCAAGCTCTCCTGGGCCAGCGGCATCTCGCGCAGATCCCGCCCCATGGTGCGGCACCAGCCCCAATTGCGGCTCGATTGCTCGCCGCCGATCTCGCCCTTTTCGCAGAGCAGTACCGACACGCCCTTTTCGGCGAGGAAATAAGCGGTGGCGACACCGATGATGCCGCCGCCGATGATCGCCACATCGGTGCGTTTCGGCAGGCCTGAGTCGGAAGCGACGGGATCGAGCAGGACGGGCATGGTCAGACGCGGATGAGATCGATGTCGCCGGCGCCTGCCAGCATTTCGAGCCCGTCTTCCTTCAGGAGATAAGTGCCGCCCTGCACCACGCCCAGCTCCTCATCGGGAAGCTCGAGGCAGGAATGCAGGACGAAGACCATGCCGGGCTCGAGCACGCGGTCGAAGCCGCGGCTGATCTGCAAGGTCTCGAGCCAGATCGGCGGATAGGCGATGCCGAGCCCATAACCGAAACGCATCATCGCCGCGTGTTCGAGCCCGTGCTTGCGCAAGGGTTCGAGGGACGCTTCCTCGATCGCATCGACGCGTGCCCCGACCTTGGTCGCGGCAAGGCCGGCCTTGAGCGACAGAAGCGCCACGTCATAGAGGTCTGTCGCGCGTTTCGACGGTGTGCCGACGCCCAGCGTCTGTAGAGCGGTGGCGTGATAGCGGTTGCTGACGCCGGCGAATTCGACATGGACGAGATCGCCCGGCTCGATCGCCTTGGGCCGCGGTGCCGCATGGCCGCCGGCCGAGCGCCAGCCGCTGGCGAGCTCGGTGGGGATCGCCCAATAATCGCTCCCCGCCCGGCGCATGGCGCCTTCGATCTCGGCGGCAAGCTCGATCTCGCTGATGCCGGCCTTGAGCGTGCGTTTCGCCGCGGTGAGGCCGATCTGCGCGAATTTGCCGGCGGCGCGCAGCATGTCGATCTCGGCTAGTGACTTGACAAGGCGCAGATCACCGAAGAGATCGGTCGCATCGGCGAGTTCGAAGCCGGGCAGCGCTTCTTTCAGCGTGAGCGCCATGCCATGCGGCAGGGCATAGGACTGGAATTCGATACCGAGCCGGCCACCCGAGAGGCCCTTCTCCTTCAGCACTTTCGTCACGAGGTCGGGCACGCTGTCGGTGTGGAGATGGTAGGTGCGGATATCCGCAACCCAGGTCGTCTCGCGGGCCAGCGCCAAGTCGACATTGCGCAGGATCAGGGTCGGGGCATCGTCCTTGGCGGTGAAGATCAGGAATTGCGGGCTGTTGACGCCGACCCAGGTCTCATAGCCGCCGACATAATAGACATTCTCCGGCGCCACCATCAGGCAGGCATCGAGCTCGGCGCGCTTCAGCGCGGCCCGCGCCCGGGCGAAGCGCTCTTTGTGTTCGTCGATGGAGAAGACGGCGGATTTGGCGTGCATCATGGGCCCCTATGGATGAAGAATCAGGATTTCTGCTGCTTGTCGCCGCGCGCCGAAGCCAGCGCCGCAAGGGCGAGAAGGAAGGTGGTGAGGATGAGAATGGTGGAAATGGCGGCGATCGCCGGGCTCACCTGATCGCGCAGCGACGTAAACATCTTGCGGGTCAGCGTCGATGAGGGGCCGCGCGACACGAAAAGCGCCACCACCACTTCATCGAAGGAGGTGATGAAGGCGAAGAGCGCTGCCGACATCACCGAGGGACGGATCTGCGGCAAGGTCACCGTCATGAAGGCCTTGACCCGCGACGCGCCGAGCGAGCGCGCCACCAGCTCCTGATTGATATCGAAGCGCTGCAACCCGGCGCTCACCACGACGATGACGAAGGGCAGTGCCAGCACGCTATGGGCCAGCACCAGGCCGGTCAACGTATTGACGAGATTGAGCCTGGCGAAGAGATAGAACACGCCGATGGCGACGATGATCACCGGCACGATGAGCGGGATGATAAGAGCTGAGCGCACCAGTTTGGCGATGCCCATCTCGGAATATTGCAGGCCGTAGGCGGCTGCGATGCCGAGCGGTGTCGCGACCAGCACGGTCAGCACCGCCGCTTTGAGCGAGATGATCGCCGCCCCCGTCCACTCCGGGCTGTTGAAGAGGCTCTGATACCAGCGCAGCGACAAGGAGCTCGGGGGGAATTCCAGGAATTCCGACGGCGAGAAGGACATCGGAATGACGACCAGGATCGGCGCCAGCAGGAAGATCGCCACCGCCAGGCAATAGAGATAGAGCCACAGGCGGCGCAGATGGCTGACGGTCGGATCAGAGTCCATGTCCATCATCACGACCTGCCCATCAGCCGGTCGACCGGCACGATAATCTGGATCGCCTTGAAGAGGAGGAGCGTCACGACGAGCAGCACGACGCCCAGAGCCGAGGCCGCGCCCCAGTCGGAATAGATGGTGGCGTTCTCCAGGATCTTCATCGAGACGAGATTGATGCGTCCGCCGCCCAGCACTTGCGGCGTGATGTAGAAGCCGAGGCAATAGATGAAAACGAGCAGGCTGCCGGCGATGACGCCGGGCAGCGACAAGGGTGCGAAGATGGTGAAGAAGGCCTTGTGGCGCGGGGCGCCGAGGCTGATCGCGGCGCGCATCAGCCCGGGATCGATCGAGCGCATGGTGGCATAGAGCGGCAGCACCATGAAGGGCAGCATGATATGCACCATGCCGATCACCACGCCCGACATGTTGTAGACGAGATTCAGCGGCTCATCGATGATGCCGAGCGACATCAGTGTCGAATTGACGAGGCCTTTGCGCTGCAGCAGGACCAGCCAGGCATAGGTGCGCACCAGGAGCGAGGTCCAGAAGGGCAGCAGCACGACGGTGAGGCCGATGATCGCCGCCCGGCGCGGCAGTTGCGACAGGAGATAAGCGAGCGGATAACCCAGCACCACGGTCAGCACGGTGACCAGGAAGCTCGACAGGAAGGTGACCCTGAAGATCTCGAAATAGGCGTCGTTCTGCCAGAGCCTGGCATAGTGGCTGAGCGTGAAGCCATCCTTGTCGACGAAGGACAGGAAAAACAGCCAGCCCACCGGAATGAGGAGCACGATAAGCACAAGCAGGAAGGCCGGGCTCGACAGTGCGAGCAGCCGCAGCCGCTCGCGCCTTGCATCGCCTTCCATCGCCTCTGCCGCATGCGGCGCCATCAGGCAGCCTCTTCCGGCACGATCAGCGTGTCATTCGCGTGGAGGCCCACTTCCACCGGCTGGTTGCGCTGCGGCAGTGCTGCAAGGCTCTGCTGGTCGGTCGGCTGGCGCAGGAACAAGGTCTCACCGCCCTCAAGTCGGACCGACAGCAGCACGCTTTCACCCTGATAGACGATGTCGTCGAGCGTGCCGGCGAAGCAGTTCCAGCCCGCATCCTCCTCTTTGCCGACGAGGCGGATCTTTTCCGGCCGCAGCACGATATAGGAGGCGTTGTCTTGTGGCGTCTCCTTGGTTTTCACCGCGCGGCCGCGGAAGGTGGGCTGCTTCTGCCCGGCATCGAGCGGCAGCAGTGTGGCATCACCGATGAATTCGGCGACGAAGCGGCTCGCCGGCTTTTCATAAAGCGCCTTGGGTGCGCCGATCTGGGCGAAGCGGCCGTGATTGATGACGGCGATGCGGTCCGACATGGTCAGCGCCTCGCGCTGGTCATGCGTCACATAGATGGTGGTGACGCCGAGCTTCTCATGCAGCCGGCGGATCTCGATCTGCATATGCTCGCGCAATTTCTTGTCGAGCGCTGAGAGCGGTTCGTCCATGAGCAGCACGCTCGGCTCGAAGACGACGGCGCGGGCGAGTGCCACGCGCTGGCGCTGGCCGCCGGACAGCTGATGGATGGAACGGTCACCGAAACCTTCGAGCTTGACCAGCGCCAGCGCCCATTGGACGCGCTCGTCGATCCGGGACTTGTCGGCGTTGCGCAGCTTCAGCGGATAGGCGACATTCTGCGCCACCGTCATATGCGGAAAGAGCGCGTAATTCTGAAAGACGACGCCGATATTGCGCCGATGCGGCTCGAGCCGGGTGACATCGGTGGCGCCGAACTGCAGAAGCCCGGAATCAGGCCGGATGAATCCGGCGATCGCCATCAGCAGCGTCGACTTGCCCGAGCCCGACGGCCCGAGCAATGTCAGGAACTCGCCACCGGCAATGTCGAGATCGAGCGCATCGAGGGCCCGGTAATTGCCATAGGTTTTGACCAGCTGCCTGATCGTGATCGGAACGCCGGCCTTGCCCGTTTGCTTGTCGCTGGTCATGTCTCACCGGAAATTCTCCCTCTCCCGCTTGCGAGCACAAGCGGGAGAGGGAGTTTCGCGTTTACTGATTGATGAACTTCGCCCAGCGGTCGCGGGCTTCCTGGCCGTGCTCGCCCCACCAGTCGCCACGCACGATCGCCTGCTTGGCGGCGTTTTCGGGCGCTGTGTTCAGTGTCTTGGCGAGCTCCGGCGAAATCTTGCCGGTGTCGTAGGACTTTGAATTGGCCGGGCCGTAATCGATATATTGCGGGATATTGGCGAGGATCTCGGGCGACACCGCTTTGGCGAGCGCCTTCATCGCTAAATCCTTGTTCTTGACGCCCTTGGGGATCGCCAGGCAGTCGGCGATGAGCAGGCCCTGATTGAAGGTGAACTTGTATTTTGCACCCGCCTTGATCGCCGCACTGATGCGCCCGTTCCAGGCGCCGATCATGTCGACTTCGCCGTCGGCGACGAGCTGTGCTGCTTGCGCGCCCGACGACCACCACACCGAGATATTCGGCTTGATCTTCTCGAGGCTCTTGAAGGCGCGGTCGAGATCGAGAGGATAAAGCTCGGCGGGATCGACGCCGTCGGCGAGCAGCGCCGCTTCCAGCACTTCCGCCGGATCGTTGCGCAAGGAGCGCCGGCCGGGGAATTTCTCGACATTCCAGAAATCGGCCCAGCTCTGCGGACCGGCATCGCCGAATTTCTCGGTGCTCCAGCCGATGACGTTGGAATAGTAGTTGAAGGCTATGTAAGTCGGCTGCACCACTACGGGATCGAAGCCTTCCGACTTCACCACATTGTAGTCGATCGCTTCAAACAGGCCTTCGGTCTGGCCTTGCGCGCAGCCGTCGATGGTGAGCTCGGTGATGTCCCACAACACGCTGTTGGCGGTCACCTGGGCGCGCACATCGGCGAGGCCGTTGGTCGAATCTTCCAGGATCGTGATGCCGAGCTCCTTGGCGGTCGGCTGCCAGATCGCTTTCGAGATGGCTTCCTGATAGTTGCCGCCCCAGGACGAGATGGTGATCTGATCGGCGGCGAGCGCCGAGGTGGCGAGAAGCGCGCTCACCGCGACGGGCAGCGCGAAGCGCCCGATTTTCCTGGCACGATGACGAGTTAGGCTGGTCGGCATGGTCCACTCCCTCCGTGGTTCTTGGATTTTTGCGCCATGCCTTTTGGGACGTATCCTATAGGCAAGACGTGCAATCGGAAAATAGAGAGCAGGACAAGCAGGTCAATTGCTATATTGTACTGCGACATATGAGGCTTGATTTGCTTGGAGTTCTGGACATTGTGTGGCGCAGCGACTAGCTTGGCGAACCCTTCCACCTTCCAGCGGCGCCTATTGTGTGGGTTCCTGATTACAAATCCAAGCCGGGACGTATCTATGTCGCCATCGCCGATGCGATGGCGGACGACGTCACCACAGGCAAATTGCGCCCGGGCGACCGGCTGCCGACCCATCGCGAGCTCGCCTGGCGCCTGCAGCTGTCGGTCTCGACGGTCAGCAAAGCCTATGCGCTGGCGGCGCGCCGTCATCTGATCGAAGGCGAGGTCGGGCGCGGCACCTTCATCTCGTCGCGTGCCTCCGATATTTCCCGCCTCGAGCCCAACCGCGCCCAGAGCAATCTCATCGATCTCACCTTCAATTGCCCGGTGCAGCTGCCGGCGCAGGAGCAGGCGATGGCGGCGGCGCTGCGGGCGATCGCCGACGGTCCGCGTCTGCCGCTGCTTCTGCCCTATCATCGCGACTGGGTCGGCATGCCGGAGCATCGCGAGGCCGCCGCGCGTTGGCTGAGCGCGCGCGGCACCACAACTTTCGCCGATGACGTCGTCATCGTGAATGGCGGCCAGCAGGGCGTGTCGGTCATCCTCTCCGCTTTGATCGAGCCCGGTGAAACGATCGCTGCCGAGGAACTCACCGACCCCGGCATCAAGTTTCTCGCCGCCAACCGGCATCTCACTCTGCGCGGGCTTCCCATCGATGCCGAAGGCCTCATTCCCGAAGCCTTCGAGGCCGCCTGCCGCAGCGGGCCGTTGCGCGCTCTGATCTGCTGTCCCAATCATCAAAGCCCGACCTTGGCGGTAATGCCGGTCAAGCGTCGCAAAGCCGTCGCCGAGATCGCGGTGCGCCACGACGTGCTTGTCATCGAGGACGATGTCTATGGCGGCTTCCTCGAGCACGCTTTGCCCTCGATCGCGAGCTTCGCTCCCGAGCAGAGTTATTATGTGACGAGCCTGTCGAAGATCGTCTGTCCCGGCCTGCGCATCGGTTACATCGCGACGCCGCCGGGCCGCGCCAAGGATCTGATTCCGGGCCTCGGCGCCACCACCTGGATGGCCTCATCCCTATCAGCCGAGATCGCTTATCACTGGATCGAGGACGGCACCGCTGAAAAGCTGGCGCATCTGCAGCGTGACGAATTGCGCAAACGCCAACAGCTGGCGGCGCAATCGCTCGCCGGACAGTCCTTCCGTTCGCTGCCGTCGGGTTTGCATCTCTGGCTCGATTTGCCCGAAACCTGGCGCGCCGAAAGCTTTGTCGCGCAGATCAGGACGCAAGGCGTCGCCGTCACGCCGGCGGAAGCTTTCGTCGTCGGCCACGGCCCCTCGCGCCACGCCATCCGCATCAGCCTTGGCGGCGCCACCACATCGCGCGCCGAACTGCAGAAAGGCCTCGACATCCTCGCCGGCCTGCTGCGCGGCCGCCCCGCCGCGTCCTATGTGGTGTTGTAGCGACGCTGTTTCAGTTTCGTCATCCCGGCGAAAGCCGGGCTCCAATAAATTGGTGAAACGCGGGCCGCGCCGGCCGCTTGCGCTTATTCAATGGATCCCGGCTTTCGCCGGGATGACGATGTGATTGATCAGCTTCTGCTTGAACCCCTCCATGAACTCACCGAACCACGGCCACGCATCGGTGCGCGCACTGTTGCGGCCGAGATAGATGGTGCGGCCGAAGCGCGGTGCGCCTTCGACCTCGAACAACCTGCCGGCTTCGATCTGCGGGCGCGCCACGCGATAGGGCAGGTAGGCCGAACCGCCGCAGCTCAGAAGGTGATCGAGCGCCTGGGCGCTGCTCGAGAAAGTGACGATCGCCGTCTCGTCGACCGGAAACGCTTCCGCATGCTGGCGGCGGAAATCCTCGCCCAGATCGACATAGACATAAAGCGGGTCCCAGCGCATCAGCCCGCGTTTCACCGTGGCGACTTCGACAAACATGTCTTCGCCCACGACGTCCACCGAGAAGGCGCCGGTGGGTGGCGTATAGGAGAAGACGATGTCGACCATCGCGCGTGCCGGCCGATCCTCGACGCTGATGGCGATGGTGCCGCGCGCCCGGCGCAGATCCCTGACCCAGAGCTCGGCGACGCCGGTCCACAATTGCGGGTCTGAGGCGAGCGCCAGGACATCCTCGAAGCCGCGCGGCAGCGAGGTCTCGTAGCGCGCCTGTCGCCACACTTGCATCAGCACTTCGGCATGGCGCAGGAACTTGACGCCCGCCGGCGTCAGCTCGGTCCCGGATTTGTTGCGGTGGAGGAGCTTCTGGCCGATCAGGTTCTCCAGCGCATCGATGCGCGCCGTCACTGTCGACTGGGTGACATTGAGCTTGACCGCGGTCCGGTTGAGATTGCCGGTTTCGACCGCGGCCACGAAGGTCTGAACATGGGTGAGGTTCATAATTCGTATTTCTCGAACTTTCTGGCCAAGTTAATTCGTTTTACAAGATATTCTCGCCCGCCGATAGTGGGCCGGTGACCTGAACCGCCGGTGAGACCGCCGCCATGACCTGCAGCCCCGATGATTTTCGTGCCGCCATGCGCCGCTTCCCGTCCGGCGTGGCGATCGTCGCGGCGGGCTCGGCGCCGCATCGCGCCGGCATGACGGCGACGGCGATCTGCTCGCTCTCGGCCGATCCGCCGCAAGTATTGGCCTGCCTCAATCGCCTGAGCAGCACCTGCCGCGCGGTGGAGGACGCCCGCTTTTTCTCGATCAGTCTCCTCGCCACAAGCCAGCTGGCGCTCGCCCGCGTCTTTGCCGGTCTCGAAGGGGGAGTCTCGGCCGATCAGAAATTTACCGCGGGTGTGTGGCGGGAAGGCGTCACCGGCGCGCCCATTCTGGAAGACGCGGTGCTGACATTTGAATGCGCGCTGGTCACGGCGCATCCGGCGAGCACCCACAATATCGTCATTGGCGAAATCATGCACATCACCGGCGAAGTCGCCGAGGACGCTCTGATCTATCGCAGCGGCGTCTTCGGCCGCTGGACCGGCCTCGCCGCAACTCAGCCTCATCTCTCCTGAAGCAACGGGATCCATCGTGGAATTCAATCACTTCCTTTCGGCCTATTATCCCGACAAGTCCTATGGCGGCGACCGTCTCTATGCCGACATGATCGAGCAGGCGAAGCTCGCTGAGCGCCTGGGCTATCGCGGTGTCACCATTCCCGAGCATCATCTGATCAACATCCTGTTGGTGCCCGATCCTTTGCAGATGGCGGTGAAGGTCGCCGCGGTGACGAAACATATCGAGGTCGTCACCTCGGTGTCAGTGTTGCCTTTGCACGACATGCGCATCTTCGCCGGCCAGGCGATCCAGGCCGATATATTATGTGACGGCCGGCTCATCCTCGGCGTCGGTCGCGGCGCTTTCGCATATGAGATGGCGCGCATGGGCGTGCCCATCGAGATCTCGCGCGAGAAATTCGATGAATCGCTCGATCTGCTGATAGCGCTGTTCGCCCGCGAGGAAGTTTCGTGGGACGGCAAATATTACAAGTTCGATCCGATCACCGTGATGCCGCGGCCGGTATCGAAGACGCGGCCGCAATTGATGGTGGCGGCTTTGGTGCCCGAAGGCATCTATGCCTCGACCAAACGCGGCTTTCACATCCAGACGACGCCGCTCGACGCCACCTTCGAAAAGATGAAGACGCAGGTCGGTGCCTTCCATCGCGGCAAGGCCGAGCTTGGCAAAGAGGGGGAGCATCTGCGTCTCGCTCTGTCGCGCGTCTGTGTCCTCGCCAAGGACGATGCCGATGCCGCGCACAAGACCAGGCTCGCTTACGACTATTACAGCCGCTTCAACAATGTCTTCACCGGCCCCGGCATCGTCGAGCATGGCCAGATCGCGCCCCTGCCGCAGAAGCAGACGATCGAGCAATTGGCGCAGAACCTGATCATCTGCACGAAATCCGAAATGGTCGACCGGGTCGCCCAATATGCCGGGCTCGGTATTGACGATTTCATCATGAATGTGAATATCGGCCATACGCAGAGCGAGGCGCTGGACGCCATGCACCGCTTTGCCGAATTCGTCATGCCGCATGTCCCCAAAACATCCGCAAATCGCGCAGCTTAAGGACCTGAAATGCCCGTCATCCGTGTTGAAATGTTCAAAGGCCGTACCGTCGACCAGAAGCGTCAGCTGGTGAAGGAGTTGACCGACGCGTTCATTCGCACCTGCGGTGGCACGCCCGAAAGCGTGCAGATCGTCATCGCCGATGTCGCCAAGGAGGATTGGGGCGGCGCCGGCATCTTGATGTCCGACAAATATCCCGACAAGAAATAGCGCGCGAGAGCATCATGGCGAAACCGGTCAGATCGGCATTTTCGGTCGAGGGCGAAGGCCCGCCTTTGTTCATGATCCATGGCATCGGCGCGTCGCGCCAGTCCTGGGACGGCCTCGTCAGGCTGCTGCGCGACCGCTTCCGCTGCATCTCCTATGATCTGCGCGGCCATGGCCGCTCGCCGATGGTGCCGGTGCCGTTCGGGCTCGACGATCTGGTCGACGATCTCGAAACCTTGCGCGCCGAGCTCGGCATCGAGCGGGCGCATTTTATCGGTCATTCGCTGGGCGGCATGATCGGCCCGGCCTATGCGCGCCGTTATCCGCAGCATGTCATCTCCTTGGGGCTGCTCAGCACCGCGGCGGGACGCACGGCGGATGACAGCGCCAAGGTCAAAGGCGTCGTCGCCGCGATGGAGGAGAAGGGCATTCCGCCGGTTCTCGAAACGCTGAAAGACCGCTGGTTCACGCCGGAATTCGGACAGAAGCGGCCGGAGGTGATCGCCAATCGGCTCAAGCAGGTGATCGAGACCGACGCCGGCGTTTTTCTCAATGTCTTCCATATCTATGCCGAGACCGAGATGGCGCCCTGGCTTCACGAAGTGAAGAGCCCGTCGCTGGTGCTGACCGGCGAGTTTGACGGCGGCTGCCCGCCGCGCCTCAATGAGTTCATCGCCGGCGAGCTCGACAATTCCGAGCTCGTCATCCTCGAAGGCCTGCGTCACGCCATTCTGCTCGAGGCGCCGGAGCGCGTCGCGGGTCCGGTTGCTGCCTTCCTCGCGAAGCACGTATCAGGTTAGATCCGCTTTCGCCGTCGCGTGACGGATCGCGAGAGGCTCGGCGCGGCCATTGAGCGTGACCTCGCGCGTGGCGGCAAAGCGCTCGAGCAATCTCTCACGCGGATTCATCGCCTGGATCAGCCGGTAGAGCCGGTCCGAGATGACGATATCGGCGCCGATGAGTCGCGTCTGTCTTTCCAGCCGGCTTGCGATATTCACCGTATCGCCGAACACGCTGGCGCCGCCGCCATAACCGCCGAGCGGGCGGCCGAGCATGACCGGCCCGGCATGAATGCCGATGCCGACCTTGACCGGCTCGAGACCGTTGCGCCGCCGCCAGTCGTTCCATTGCGCGATCTCGGCATGCAGCGCGAAGCCGCAGCGCAGCGCCTTGAGCGCCTGGATGCCGAGCGGCGCCTCGTGTTTCCACACCGCCAGCACTTCATCGCCGAAATGATCGACGAAGTCTGCGCCCTCCGCGGTGATGGCGCGCCCGGCATGGCGATAGAACTCGCAGAGCAGCAGGAAAACCTCTTCCGGATCGAGCCGTTCGCAATGCTCGGTGTAACCCACGACATCGGCGAACAGCGCCACCGCGGCAGTGGCGCGCGGCAGCCTGAGGCCCGGCACGAAGCGGCCATTGGTGGTTGCCTGGGCGGTTTCGGCGGCGGAATGCTGATACATGGTGATGGCCCGATCTGTTGTGTCGGGTGGGTATATGGAGCCGGCGCGTCGCGGAAGTTGGGCGCAAAAGGGCCTGATCTGCCTGCATCTGTCACAGTCCCGGCATCCGCCATAGTTTGATACACTTTTCACGCGAGTGTGAGCTTTACTTCACCCGAGGGGAGTGTAGATCACCAGCCATGAACGCGACGCCTCATATCGCGGTCGTCGACGATCACCGCGACATACGCGACCTGGTGGGAAAATATCTCACCCGGCAGGGCTATCGCGTCACCATTGCCGAAAGCGCCCAGGCCTTGCGCCGGCTGCTCGACCGCAGCGCCTTCGATCTCGTCGTGCTCGACATCATGATGCCGGGCGAGGACGGCCTGTCGCTCTGCCGCCACTTGCGCGACACGACCGAGATTCCCGTCATCCTCCTGACCGCCATGACCGAGGAGACCGACCGCATCATCGGCCTCGAGCTCGGCGCCGATGATTATCTCGGCAAGCCCTTCAATCCGCGCGAGCTTTTGGCCCGCATCAAGGCGGTACTGCGCCGCGTCCACAGCCTGCCGCCGCAACGCGGCCGGGTGAAGACACAGCAGCTGAAATTCGATCGATGGCGGCTCGACGGCGCCCGCCGCGAGCTCATCGGCGCCGATGGTGTGGCGGTGGCGCTGTCGACCGCCGAATATCGGCTCCTCTGCGCCTTTCTCGATCATGCCGGCATGGTACTGACGCGCGATCAGCTGCTCGACCTCACAGTCGGGCGCACCGCAGAGCTGTTCGACCGCAGCATCGACAACCAGGTCTCGCGCCTGCGCAAGAAGATCGAGCTCGATCCCAAGGTGCCGACGCTCATCAAGACCCATTGGGGCGGCGGCTATTGCTTCTCCGCCGTGGTGGAGGCGGCATGAAGCGTTTCTGGGATATGAGTATCGCCACGCAGTTCATCTGCCTGGCGATCATCGCGCTCATTCTCTCGCAGGCGATCGGCCTCCTGTTTTCCCGTGACGAGCGCGACCAGGCGATCCGCGATGCCTATCGCGAGGAGCTGTTGAGCCAGGCCGAGACCGTCGCCCGGCTGATCGAGATCACCCCGCCGTCGCTCGCCGGCGATATTCTCCATGCCAACAACACGCTGAATTCGCGCTATTGGGTGTCGGATACGGAACCCACCGATGCGGCCGCCTGGCGCCGCGACGCCTGGAGCCGGCTCGTCGAGCCTTTCTCTTCGAGCGAATCGGCGGTGGCCGTGGCAAAGGCCCTCGAGGA
This sequence comes from Rhizobiales bacterium Y(2018), assembly GCA_005502925.1. Classification (GTDB taxonomy): domain Bacteria; phylum Pseudomonadota; class Alphaproteobacteria; order Rhizobiales; family Aestuariivirgaceae; genus Taklimakanibacter. The sequence goes on from SCPD01000020.1 coordinate 22,918, forward strand.
GGCCTTCCACAAGGACATCGCCAAGATTACTCCGGCGAATTCCGTATGGATTGCGCCTGACAAGGACGAGTGGAAGTATCCACGCGTCGCCAAGTTCATCTGCCTCGATAGATCCAGCCCCGACAAGCTCGACAAGGCCAATGCCATCGGCATGTCGCTCAGGCTCAATGGCGGCAGCCGCTGGCTCAACATCGCCTTTGCCAAGTCGTGGAAGGAACGGTTCTGGACATTCCATGTCTGGAGCGTCGCCGTTACCGCGATCCTTCTCGCCATCCTCCTCTTCATCGCGACCCGCGGCATAACCCGCCCGATGCGCCGCATGGCCGCCGCCGCCGAGGCACTGGGCCGCGGCGAGACGGTGACACTCTTGCCCGAGACCGGTCCCTATGACGTCCGTCATACCGCCCAGGCCTTCAACCGCATGCAGGAGCGTCTGCAGCGCTTCATCGCCGATCGCACTCGTCTGCTCGCCGCCATCGGCCATGATCTGCGCACGCCGATCACCTCGCTCAGATTGCGCGCCGAATTTGTCAATGACGACGAGATGCGCGAAAAGATGCTGGCCACGATCGACGAAATGCAGAAGATGACGGAGGCTACGCTTTCCTTCGCACGGGAAGATTCGGCCGCCGAGGAGACACGGTCCGTCGATCTCACCGCGCTGATCCAGAGTCTCTCCGATGATCTCGCCGACATGGGCCATGACGTCACCTTCAATAATGGCCTGAAGATCAGCTATCGCTGCCGCCCCGATTCACTGCGCCGCGCCTTGCGTAATCTCGTCGAGAACGCCACGCGTTATGGCAAAAGGGCCCGCACCAGCATGGTGACGCACAGCGACGGCATCGACATCGTCATCGAGGATGACGGGCCGGGCATCCCCGCCAATCTGGCCGAGCAGGTCTTCATGCCGTTCTTTCGTATCGAGGATTCGCGCAACCAGGAGACCGGTGGCGTGGGCCTGGGCCTTTCCATCGCGCGCAACATTGTGCGCAATCACGGCGGCGACATCCGTCTCGTCAATCACGAGGGTGGTCTCCGCGCGATCGTCACTTTGCCGCTGATCGACATGCGCACCCATCTGCGCGACGCTGCGTGAGTCATCTTTGTCGCGCTCTGTCGCGATGAGTGGCTCTGCCACAGGCTGATACATTTTTCCGCTCACTCTCTTGGCTGCGATCTGTTCTATAGGAGACGCGCTCACCCTGTCGGGAACGCGCGTTTTTGAGTGAGGAAGAAATGGGTTTGTCCAGTTCAGCAGCGCACCCGGCGCCGCGTCGCTCACGGGCACGTGTGATTACGATCACGGTGAGTTTTGCCGCGCTCCTGCTTCTCGGTACCGCGGGTGCCGTCTACCAGGCGGAAGGTCAGGCTCAGGCGCCCCGGACTGCGCCGCCGCCGGTGCCGGTGGTCACGCGCCCCGCCGAGACACGGGACGTACCGCATGTCGTCGAGGTCGTCGGCACCTTGCAGCCACTCCAGGCCGTCATCTTGCGCGCCCAGGTCGATGGCATTCTGACGGAAGTGTTGTTCAAGGAAGGTGATTTCATCCGCCGCGGCCAGGTCCTGGCCCGCATCGATGATCGCGCCTTGCGTGCCGCTTTGGCCGGGGCGCGGGCGCAGCTCGCCCGCGATCAGGCGCAATTGCGCGCCGCCGAGCTCGATCTCACCCGCGCCCGCACGCTGCTGCAGAAGAATGCCGGCTCGCAGCAAGTGGTCGATCAGCAGACCGCCGCGGTCGATCAGCTCAAGGCGGCGGTGGCGCTCGACGAGGCCAATGTTCAGGCGGCCGAGGTCACTGTCTCCTATACCGAGATCGTCTCGCCGATCGACGGGCGGATCGGCATGCGCCAGGTCGATCCCGGCAATCTGGTGCGCCAGGCGGACGCCAGCGGCATCGTGTCGATCACCCAGGTCGATCCCTTGTCGGTCGTTTTCGCCGTGCCGCAGCAGGTCTTCGCTGCCATGCGCGATCACGCCGATGAGCCGGGTGGCAAAGCGGTGGAGATCGTCGACCGCGCTTCGGCCGCGACGCTCGCCGAAGGTGAGATCACGTCCTTCGACAATCAGATCGACACGACGACCGGCACCGCCCGTGTCCGCGCCGTCTTCGCCAATGGCGCCGAGAAATTGACCCCCGGCGCTTTCGTGTCGGTCAGGATCGCGACCGGCGTCAGCGCGGGCGCCGTGGTAGTGCCGAAGCTCTCGGTGCGGCCCGGTGTCGAGGGCGATTTCGTCTATCGGGTGACCAATGGCCAGGCCGAGCGTGTCTCCGTCACCCTGGGCTACAGCAATGACGACCTGGCCGTCATCGCGACGGGTGTGGCGTCGGGCGATGCGATCGTGATCGACGGCTATTCGCGCTTGCGACCCGGTGCCGTGGTCGCCGCGACCGAGGCGCCAGGGCGCGATCAGCCCGCCCGCACCGCACAGCAAACCGTCATCTCGCGGCAGTGATGCAGATGAGTGATCGTGAGGAAGCACAAGGCGGCCTGTCGGCCTGGTTCATCCGGCGTCCGGTGGCCACCGCCTTGATGGCCATCGCCACCTTGCTGCTCGGCATCGCCGCTTTTCCCAATCTTGCCGTTTCGCCGCTGCCGGAAGTGGATTTTCCGACCCTCCAGGTCAGCGCCACCTTGCCGGGCGCCAGTCCGGAGACGATGGCGGCAGCCGTGGCGACACCGCTCGAGACCGCCTTCACCGGCATTGCCGGCATCACCGAGATGACCTCGACCAGCGCGCTGGGCTCGACCTCGATCAATATCCAGTTCATCCTCGAGCGTGACATCGATGTCGCGGCCCAGGAGGTCCAGGCGGCGATCAACAGCGTGGCGGGACGGCTGCCGGGCGACATGCCGAACCTGCCCACCTGGCGCAAGATCAACCCCACCGATTCACCGGTCCTGATCCTGAGCGTCAGATCGCCGAGCCTGCCTTTGACCGAGCTCAGCGATATCGCCGAGACACGCCTCGCCCGCCGCATCAGCCTGATCGACGGCGTGGCGCAGGTCAACATTGCCGGCCAGCAGAAGCCGGCGATCCGCATCCAGGCCGAGCCCGACCGTCTGGCCGGCTATGGCCTCACCACGGCCGATCTGCGCATCGCCGTCCAGGGCGCCAATGTCAATCTGGCCAAGGGCGCCGTCTTTGGGCGCGATACGGTTTCGACGCTCGCCACCAATGACCAGCTCTTCACGCCCGAGGCCTACAGCGAGATCGTTGTCGCCTGGCGCAATGGCGCTCCGGTCAAGGTCGGCGATGTGGCGCGGGTGGTAACGGGACCGGAAGACGCCTATGTCGCCGCCTTTCCGAGCGGCGAGCCGGGCTTAGGCCTCGTCATCATGCGCCAGCCCGGTGCCAATGTCGTCGCCATCGCCGATGCGATCGGGGCCGCTCTGCCGCGCCTCACGGCCGATCTGCCGCCCGATATCGAAGTGAAGGTCCTCAACGACCGCACCCGCACCATCCGCTCGTCGCTGCATGAGGTGGAGCTGACGCTGATCGTCACCTTCTTTCTCGTCATCGCCGTCATGGGCTTCTTCCTACGCCAGGTGGCGGCGACGGCGATCGTCGCCGTGGTCCTCACCATCTCGGTGGTGGCGAGCTTCGCCGCCATGTATGTGCTGGGCTTCAGCCTCAACAATCTGACGCTCGTCGCCCTCATCATCGCCATCGGATTCGTCGTCGACGACGCGATCGTTGTGGTCGAGAACATCCATCGCCATATGGAGAAGGGCGAGACGGCCGTGACGGCGGCGCTGAAAGGTGTCCGCGAGATCGGCTTCACGGTCATATCCATTACCTTCTCCCTCATCGCCGCCTTCATCCCGATGTTGTTCATGAGCGGCATCATCGGCCGTCTGTTCCGCGAATTTTCGCTCACCGTGACCATCTCGCTGCTGATCTCAGTGGTGGTCTCGCTCACTCTGGCGCCGATGTTGTGCGCGAAATTCATGCGGACCCCGAAGCACGTGGACACCGGCCACAAGCGGCGCACCCTCACCGATCGCCTGGTCGATGTCTATGCCGGCGGCTTGCGTTTCTCATTGCGCCATAAGGGCCTGATGCTGGCGGGCTTCTTCGCCACGGTGGCGGTAACGGGTGCCGGTTACGTCATGATTCCCAAAGGCTTCTTTCCGCTCCAGGACACGGCCTTCGTTTTTGGCACCACGATCGCGCCTGAGGACATCTCCTATACCGAGATGCGCAAGAAGCACCTCGCCATCGCCGACATCGTCAAAGCGGATCCGGCCGTCCAGGATTTCAGCATGGCGATCGGCCGCACCGGCGGCAGCGCCTCGCTCGCCAATGGCCGTCTGTGGGTGGTGCTGAAAGACCGCTCCGACCGCGATGTCTCGGCCGAGGGTTTCATCGCCCGCTTGCGCCCGAAGCTCGCCGCCATCACCGGTATCGCCGTCCAGTTCCGCTCGGCCCAGGACATCAATGTCGGCGTCGGCGGTGGCGCCGCGCAGTATAATTATGTCGTGAGCTCCTATGATCAGAGCGAGCTGGCTCTGTGGACCGAGCGCCTGACCCAGGCGATGGCGCAATCGCCCGGCTTCCGCGATGTGCGCCATGATATGCAGCTTGGCGCCCGCATGCAGGCGATCACCATCGACCGCGCCGCCGCGGCGCGTTTCGGACTCACCGTCGATGCCGTCGACCAGGCGCTGTATGACGCTTTCGGCCAGCGCCAGATCGGCGAATATCAGACCCAGGTCAGCCAATATAATATCGTGATCGAGGTGGATCCGGCCTATTTCGCCCGGGTGTCGAGCCTGGATTCGATCTTCCTGCGCTCGCCCCAGACCGGTGGCATGGTACCCTTGTCGGCGCTGGCCAAGTTCGAGCCGCAAAGCGCCGGCCCGCTCACCATCATCCGCAGCGCCCAGTCGCCGGCGGCCAATATCTCCTTCAATCTTCCCGCCGATGTCGCGTTGGGCGACGCCTTGACCACGATCGACCGGCTGAAAGTCGAGATCGGCATGCCGGCATCGCTCACCGGCCGCGCCCAAGGCACGGCGCAGGCCTTCGAGCAGTCGCTCGCCAGCCAGCCCTGGCTGGTGCTGGCGGCGCTGATCGCGGTCTATATCATTCTCGGCATTCTCTATGAGAGCTTTTCGACACCGCTCACCATCCTGTCGACGCTGCCTTCCGCGGGTCTCGGCGCGCTTCTCCTGCTCTGGCTGTGGCAGCTCGATTTCTCGGTGATGGCGCTGATCGGCGTCATCCTCTTGATCGGCATCGTCAAGAAGAACGGCATATTGATGGTCGATTTCGCCCTCGCCGCCAGGCGTGAGCGCGGCCTCGACGCCGAGACCGCGATCTATGAAGCGGCGCTGGCGCGCTTCCGCCCGATCATCATGACGACGATCGCGGCCATGCTGGCGGCCATTCCACTGATGCTCGCCTTCGGCACTGGCGCCGAATTGCGCCAGCCTCTGGGCGTGGCGGTGGTCGGTGGTCTGGCGGTCAGCCAGCTTCTCACTCTGTTCTCGACACCCGTCGTCTATGTGGCGCTCGACCGGCTGTTCGCACGGCGCACCCCTGAGAGAGTGCCGGCCTTGCAGCGCCTGATGGCCTCATGAGGTGAGCTCGGCGCCGACGCGCAGGAGCTCGCTGAGCAGGAGATCGAGATCGCTGGCGCGGGTGCGATGATTGCTGATCGCCACCCTGAGACAATGTTGGCCGTTGATCGTCGTGTCGGACAATGTGGCGATGCCCTGTTCCTGCAGCCGCAGCATGATCTCGATATTGAGTGCCTTGAGCGCTTCCGCAGGTCTAGCCTGCGCCGGCCGGTAGCGGAAGCAGAGGATGTTGATCGTGGCGGGCGACAGCAGCTCGAGGCGTGGCTCCTGGGCGATGCTGCGGCTTAAGTATTGTGCCTGCGCGATGGCCTGGTCGATCAGGCGACCGAATTTCTCGACGCCATGCTCGCGGAGCGCCAGCCAGATCTTGAGCGCCCGGAAGCCGCGCGAGGTCTGCAGGCCATATTCATGCAGCCAGGCGCCGGCGGCGAGGCCGCGCGGCATGGTTTCGAGATATTCCGGCGTGACCGCGAAGGTGGCGCGATGCGCCGCCGCGTTCTTGAACAAGACGCAGCCCGCCTCGAACGGCGCATGCAGGCCCTTATGCGGATCGAAGGCAAGGGAATGGGCGCGCTCGAGACCTGAAACGCGAAAGCCATTCTCAGGCGCGATCGCCATCAGGGCGCCGATGCAGCCATCGACATGGAACCAGAGATCTTCCGCCTGGGCGAGATCGGCGAGCGCATGGAGATCATCGATGGCGCCGGTATTGACGGTACCGGCGGTGGCGATGAGGCAGGCGGGCTTGAAGCCCTTGGCGCGATCTTTGGCGATCGCTTGCCGCAGCGCCGTGATATCGATGGTAAAATCCTTGTTCGTGCTGATGCGGCGCAGAGCGCGGTTGCCGAGGCCCAAAGTTTCCACCGCCTTGCGATGACAGCTATGCACCTGGTCCGACGCATAGAAGCGCAACGGCTTTTCAAGAGCCGCGATGCCATGCTCGCGGACATCGATGCCGGCTTTGACATTGCGCGCCACGGTGAGCGCCAGGAGATTGGCCTCCGAACCGCCGTTCGTCAGCGTGCCGCTGGCCGAGACCGGGAACCCCACGATCTCCTTGCACCAGTTCACCACTTGCTGGTCGAGGAGGGCGGCGGCGTGATTGCCGCCGCCCAGATTGGAACCCTGGATCGCGGCCAGAAAATCACCGAGCGCGCCGGTGTAATTGCCGGCGCCCATATACCAGGACCAGAAGCGCGGATGATTGTTGCCCATCGGATAGGGCATCAGCTTCTCCGTCACATCGCGATAGATGTGATCGAGCTCTTGGGGTTTACGCGGCATGGGGCCGGTGAAGAACGCCTTTACCTCATCCGGCATCGGGCGCCAGGAGGGGCGCTCGTGGATGTCACGCAGATAAGCGACCGAATCATCGACGATGCGGTGCGACAGCGCCTTGAGCGTTGCCCAGTCCTCAGGGTCGAGCGTCTCCTCTCGGCGCGCCGCCGCTGGCGCGTTGCGCATGAGTCTCATCTTCTTTTCCTTCCGCGCAACGCGCTCTTTGAAACTTACCGGGGCTGCTTTTCCGGCGCCTGTTTTTGCTTGAGTGCCGGGCGCGGGAAGAGCATGCCTACGTCGCGGCGATAGGCGCGGTATCTGTCGCCGAAGACAGCGATGAGATCGCGTTCTTCGAGGAATATGCCGAGAAGGATGTAGCCGGTGGTCGCCAGCGAGAACAGGAGATGGCCGACCGTCATGGTGGGCGCCGCCCAGAAGGCGAGCAGAAAGCCGACATAAAGCGGATGACGAACCCATTTGTAGAACAGGGGTGTGCGGAATTCGGTCGCCGGCAGTTTCTTGCCGCGCAGCCGCGCCCAGACTTGCGCGAGGCCGAACAGGTCGAAATGATTGATGAGGAAGGTGCTGAGCAGCAGGATGCCCCAGCCGAGCCAGAAGATGCCGTGGAAGGCCGCAATGCCTGCGGGATTTTCGACCTGCCACACGATATCGGGCATCGGCCGCCACTGCCACAGGAGCAGCGCCAGGACGAGGCTGGCGAACAGCACATAGGTGCTGCGCTCGACCGAGTGAGGCACCAGTTTCGTCCAGACGCGTTTGAAAGCCGGGCGCGCCATGATGCTGTGCTGTGCGGCGAACAGGCCCAACAGCAGCACATTGACGATGAGCGCCTCGGACATGGGCGCCGCGAGGCCGCTGTCGATCGTCTTGGGTACGATGATGTTGCCGACGAAACATATGGCATAGAGGAATGTGCCGAGGAAAATCGTGTAGGCGATGGCGCCATAAAGAAGGGCGATGAAACCTGCCATTGTCTGCTCCTGCTGAAAGATGCACCCTCGTCACGATGATGCTAGACTGCAAACGAGGGCGCAGGCGTTGGAGGAAGCGTGGAAACGCTCATGGAATCCGCTCTGCCGAATTATGATGAGGAACTGAGATTCAAGCTGCTGGGGTCATTGGCCATCAGCCGCAGGAGCCTGCCTTGTGCCTTGCCGGCCTCGCGCAAGCTCAGGGCGCTGCTGGCCTATCTGACGCTGGCGCCGCAGCCCGTCGGCCGCGCTTTTCTCTGCGAGCTGCTCTGGGATGTGCCGAACGATCCGCGCGGCGAGTTGCGCTGGTGCTTGAGCAAGCTGCGCGGTCTGCTCGACGAGACGGGCCGTGAGCGCATCGTGACGGCGGACGACAAAGTCGCGCTCGATCTCAATGGGTGCGCCGTCGATGTCGTGGAGATCTCCGCTGCCATCGCGACGGGACTGGAGAAGCTCGGGGCCACGCGGCTCGGCGAGCTATCAACATTGTTCACCGGTGATTTTCTCGAAGGGCTCGATCTCGACCGCTGTCCGGATTTTGCCGCCTGGCTGATGGCGCAGCGCCGGCGTTTCCGCGCCTGGCATGTGGCGGTGCTCGAGCATCTCGTGGCATGTACGGACGGATCGGATGACGGGATCTTCGTCAGCCTCGAGAAATGGATCGCGCTCGCGCCCTTCGACCGGCGTGCCCATCTGGGCCTGCTCGCAGCCTTGGCCGCGCGCGGTCGTCTGCAGGAAGCTGATGAGCATCTGGCGGCGACGGCGCGCCGCTTCGATGCCGAGGGCATGGATGTCAATGCGTTGCGCGAGGAATGGCGACGCATCAGAACGCGCACCATGCCGTCGGTGCGGATGGACGCCGCGCCGCCGCCCGAGCCGGATGCTCCACGCCGCCGCGCTTTGGCGATCATGCCTTTCATCGGCGAAGCGAAGAGTGATGGTCTCACCCAGGACATCATCACCAGGCTCGCCAAATTGCGCAGTTTCGCCGTCATTGCCCGGGGTTCGGTTGCGGTCCTGGCCGAGCGCGGCGTCGAGCCGGTAGAGGCGGGACGCCGTCTCGAAGCCGACTATGTCGCGAGCGGCACGCTCAGCCGGCGCTCCGGTCGTCTCGTCGTGACGATCGAGCTCGCCGAAACCCGCAATGCAAGGATCGTGTGGACCGAGGTCTTCGATGAAGCCCGCGAGGACACGTTTCTCGTCCTCGAGGAAATCGGCGCGCGGATCGTTTCGGCGATCGCCGGCGAGATCGAGGCCGCCGAGCGCGGCCGCGCGGTGCTGAAGCCGCCTGCCTCGCTCGATGCCTGGGAGGCGTATCATCGCGGCCTCTGGCATATGTATCGCTTCACCAAGGACGAGAACGACCAGGCGCGCCACTTCTTCGAGATGGCGGTGACGCTCGATCCCGCTTATTCGCGCGCTTATGCCGGCCTCTCTTTCACCCATTGGCAAAGCGCCTTCCAGCATTGGGCCGACCGCAGAAGCGAAAGCGAGCTGGCTTACAAGGCGGCGGGCCGTGGTCTCATCGCCGATGAGCATGATCCGGCGGCGCATTGGGCCATGGGCCGGGCGCTGTGGCTCAAAGGCGGCCGCGACGACGCGATGGTCGAGCTGCGTCAGGCGGTGGCGCTCAGTCCGAGCTTCGCGCTCGGCCATTATGCGCTGTCTTTCGTCGGCTGCCAGTCGGGCGATCCGCGCGAGGCGATCGGCTCATCCGATCATTCACGCAGTCTGAGCCCCTTCGATCCCTTGCTCTTCGGCATGTTGGGAACGCGGGCGCTCGCCCATGTCCGCTTGGGCGACTTCGAGGAAGCGGCGGAGTGGGCGCTCAAGGCGGCGGGACGGCCCAATGCCCATGCCACCATCCAGGCGATCGCCGCTTATTGTCTGGCGCTCGCCGGCCGCATCGAGGAGGGCCGCGTCTTCGCCGCCGCGATCCGCCGCACGCTGCCGTCTTATGGTTTCGAGGATTTTCGCACGACCTTCCAATTTCCCGCCGATGTTGAAAGCCTATTCCGCCAGGGCGCGAGGCGGATTGGATTGGAGTAGGCGCGCGCCTTCCTATCACTTCCCTTCTCCCGCAAGCGGGAGAAGGGGGAGTTGGGTAGACCGCCGTTCATTCAAAACTCCGGCGTCTCCTGCAAATTGGTAATCACGCGCCGGTTCTGCGACTGGCATTCGATCTCGGGGCAGTCGGTGCCGATTTTGTCGCGGCCATAGCCCTTGGCCAGCAGGCGTTCGCGCGCGATGCCTTGCGAGGCAAGATAGTCGCGCACCGCGTCGGCGCGTTTCTGCGACAAGGCCGTCTGCGCTTGCGCATCGCCCGGATCATCCGCGGAGCCCTGCAGCTTCACCTTCCACTGTGGATATTTGATGAGCCACTCCACCTGCTTGTCGAGCGTCATCAACGCGGTTTCGTCGAGCGCCGCCGAGCCTTCGGCGAAGAAGATGCGCCGCCCGACATTGACCATGAAATCCTCTTCACTGCCCGCCTCGACACTGATACCGCCCTGGAGGGGGGGCGTCTCGCTCTCGGATGCGCCGGGCAGATTGTTTTTTTGCACGATGACATAGACCGTCACCAGGGCGATCAGTGCCAGCAGCAGCCACAGACCGTTCGGCAATTTCCTCACGTTATCCGGCATCAGCCCGGCGGCTCGGTATGGGCCGTCGCGGCCTCATCGATCACGGGTGCCCCCAGATGCTTGAGGACGAGCACGCGCGTGCCGAGCGGGCAACGCAGATAGAGATCGATGATGTCTTCGGGAAACATGCGGATGCAGCCATAGGAAACATTCGAGCCGATGGTCCAGGGCTCGGGCGTGCCATGCAGGCGGTAGCCGAGATCGACGCCGTCACGATAGAGATACAGTGTTCGGGGACCCAGAGGATTGTCGGGCCCGGGCGCCATCGACACGGGCAGATCGGGATGGCGCTGCCTGAGACCCGGCGGCGGATCCCAGCGCGGCCAGAGTGCCTTGTGGTCGATGCGGGCGCGGCCATACCAGCGATAGCCATCCTGTCCGACGCCCACGCCATACCGCAAGGCGGTGCGGTTCTCGAAGACGAGATAGAGGAAGTGGTTGCCGGTATCGATCACGGCACTACCCGGCGGTTCGGTGCTGAAATACTGCACCAGCTGGCGCCGCCAGCGTGGCTTGATCTTCTTCCAGTTGGTCAGGCGGTAGGCATGCCCATAGTCTTCCTGGTCGCCGGCGAAATAAGCAAGCGCCGCGGGGCTGTAGGCTCGCGCGCTGGCGTCAGCCCGCACTATGCCGCCGGCGGTACAGGCCGCCGCGAAACCGGACAGGAATTGACGTTTAGTCAAGGGCATGGCCCGACACCTCAACTCGAGCCCTCACTCAAGCCGGTCCAGTCTACATGATCGCAGTCGCCTCGCCAAATAGCGTCAGAACTCGGGATTTTCCTGGAGATTGGTCACGACGCGGCGGTTCTGCGACTTGCATTCGATCTCCGGGCAATCCTCGCCGATCTTGTCGCGGCCGTAGCCCTTGGCCAGCATGCGCTCGGGCGCGATGCCGCGTGAGGAGAGATAATTGCGCACCGCATCGGCGCGCTTCTGCGACAAGGCCTTCTGTGACGCCACCGAGCCCGGGTCATCGGCCGAACCTTGCAGCTTCACCTTCCATTGCGGATGTTGATTGAGCCACTCCGCCTGCTTGTCGAGCGTCACCCGCGCCGTGTCGTCGAGCTCGGCCGAGCTCTGCTTGAAGAAGGTTCGGCGGCCGACATTGACCATGAAATCTTCTTCCGTGCCGGCGGCCACATTGATGCCGCCGCCGACCGGCGCATTGGTGCCTTCGGTCGGTGACGCCATGTTGCTGGTGCCGCCGCTGCTGGCGCAGCCCAGAAGCGCCAGCATCAAGGCGAGGGCGGCGATGTCTTTCAGGTTCGTTGCGATTGTCATGGATCAATCCGGCGGCTGGGTGTCGACGGGCGCGCTTTCATCGATGATCGCGGCGCCCAGATGTTTGAGGACGAGGACACGCGTGCCGACCGGGCAGCGCTGATAGAGGTCGATCACATCCTCGGGGAACATGCGGACGCAGCCCGAGGATACATTGGTGCCGATCGACCAGGGCTCGAGCGTGCCATGCAGGCGATAGCCGAGATCGGCGCCCTTGCGGAACAGATACAGGGCCCGGGGCCCCAGCGGATTGTCGGGACCACCTTCCACGGCTTCGGGCAGCTCCGGCTGACGCTTGCGCATTTCGGGCGGCGGCACCCAGCGTGGCCACAGCGCCTTGCGGTCGATGCGGGCGCGGCCATACCAGCGGAAGCCGTCGCGCCCGACGCCGACGCCATAGCGTAGCGCCGTCTGGTTCTCGAACACGACATAGAGAAAGTGATTCGACGTATCGATCACCACGCTGCCGAGCGGCTCGATGCTTTCATATTTGACGAGCTGACGGCGCCATTTCGGCTTGATCTTCTTCCAGTTGGTCATCCGGTAGGTATGACCGTTATCCTCCTGGGAGCCGCTGAAATATTTGAGCGCCGAGGCGCTATAGGTCTTGGAATAGGCCTCGGCGTTTTCAGCCAAGCCGATAGTGCCGAGCGCCGCGGCGGCGCCGGTGAGCAGTTCCCTGCGAGTCAAAGACATGGCCCATTATACCCCGTTTGGACCCCCTCCCGAGCGTCAGTCTACATGAACGTAAACTCTTGCCAAGACTGGTTGATTGGCCGGAGCTAGACGAGCCGCCCGGCAACCCGCTCGATCCGCGCCAGGGTCTCGACGATTTCGGCTTCCGAGATTGTCAAAGGCGGCGAAAAGCCCATGCCCGTCGAGCCTTTTTCGGTCGCCGACAGCCCTTCCTGCCAGAAGGCCTCGACCAGGCGGCCGGTGAACTGCGGGCCGGGTTCCATGCCGCAGGCCTCGGGCGCGAAATCGATGGCGAGCAGCAGCCCCTTGCCGCGCGCGCCCTTGATGACCGGATATTTTGCGGCGAGCTTCGCGATCTCGGCAATGACATGGTCACCGAGCCGCGCCGCCCGGGCGGCCAGGCCGTCTTCCTCGATGATCTCGATCGTAGTGAGCGCCGCCCGCGTGGTGAGCGGGTTCTTCTCATGGGTGTAATGGCCGAGATCGAGATCGGCGGCGACATCGAGGCGCGCATCGGCGATGACCGCCGCGATCGGGGCGACACCGCCGCCCAGCGCCTTGCCGAGGACGACGGCGTCGGGAACCACCCCCACATGCTCGAAGGCGAAGAAGCGTCCGGTCTTGCCGAGGCCCGAGGGAATCTCATCGAAGATCAGCTTCGCGCCATGGACATCGCACAGGCGGCGGATCGCCGGCCAGAAGCCTTCCGGCGGCAGGTGGCAGTTGGAGCGGATCGGTTCGGCGATGACGGCGCCGATGCCGGCTCCGCTCTCTTCGAAAATCCTGGCCATCTCGGTGAGCGTCCGCATCGGGCCGTCTTCGCTTTGCCAATAGCCCGGCACATGATGGCGGCCAGGCAGGAACGGGCCGAGCCGCGCATCGGGCTCGGCGCTCGACAGGCCGAAGGCGCCGAAGCCATGTCCGTGATAGGAGCCTTCGAAGGATAGGGTCTCGTGCCGCCCGGTCGCCACGCGGGCGAGCTTGAGCGCGATCTCGATGGCATCCGATCCGCCGGTGGCGAACAGCACTTTCGCAGGAGCGCCGGGCCAATGATCGAGCAGCTTCTCGGCAAAAAGGACCGCCGTCTCATTGGTGAAGCGGCGCGGCGAGAAGGGCAGCGTGTCGAGCTGATCTTTGAGCGCGGCGATGAGGCGGGGATGGCCATAACCCAGATGATGCGCCGTATTGCCGTGCAGATCGATGAAGCGCCGGCCTTCGATGTCCTCGAGCCACACGCCTTGCGCGCTTTTGAGGGCGAAGAGGCAAGGCGATGAGCTCTCCTGATGGAAGAACGCGGCGGCATCGCGGACGATGAGATCAGGGGTCATGAGAAGGCCTGTTCGTTTTTGGATTTCCACCGCGCGATCTTGAGGAGGGGCCGGAAGCGCTTCTGGCCCGGCGGCTGGTCGATGAGCCACACCAGCGTCATGGCGAGGAGGGCGAGCGCCAGCAGGATCACGCTTTTGGCGCCGGCATAGCCGAAATCGCCAGACGTGGCGTGGTTGAAGATGGTGACGGAAGCGAGTTTGTGATCGCCCGAAACCAGGAAGATCACCGAGGAAAGCGTCGTCAGCCCGTCGATGAAGACATAAAGCATGCCGAGCAGCAACGCCGGCCGCAGCATCGGCAGCGTGACATGGAAGAAACGTGTGAAGAGGCCGGCGCCCAGGCTTTCCGCCGCTTCGTCCACCGTCACATTGAGCCGCTGCAGAGCGGCGCGTGCCGCCAGTACCCCGACGAAGAGATTGGAGAACAGGATATTGAGCACCAGGATGGCGGCGCCGCCGGTGAGCGACAGCTGGGTGAACCCGAAGGGCGCGTTGAAGGCGACGATATAACCGATGCCGAAGATGATGCCGGGCAGGATGGCGGGCAGCAGCGCCAGGAACACGATGAGATTGGCGCCGGGTGGCTTCACACGCTCGACGACATAGGCGATGACGACACCCAGCAATCCGCCGATCGGCGCCGCAATGCCGGCAATGTATAGACTGCTCCAGATCGTATCGAGGCCGCGCTCGGAGCTGCCGTAGCCGGAGCCGGCAAGGCCGACATCGACGCCTTGCGAAGTGAAATAGCCGAGCGTGAAGCTCCAGTCGACGCCCCAGATACGTGTCACCGCACCCAGTGCCATGGTCGCATAGATGGTGAGCACCAGCAGAGAGACGAGGCCGGTGAGCGTGCCGAGCATGCGGCGCCAGGAGGCGGGCAAGGGCAATTCGCTGATGCTGCCTGCCTCGCCCGTCGAATACCGTTTGCGGGCGCCGATCCGCTCGAGCGCGAGATAAAGAAGGAGTGGCGGCAGAATGAGCCAGCAGCACAGAGCGGCAGCGAGCGGCATGTTCTGATAGGCGGTGATCTGGTCATAGATGACACCGGCGAGAACCGGCGTGTCGCGCCACAGCAGCACCGGATTGCCGAAATCGGTGAGGCTCAGGATGAAGACCAGCGCGATCGCCCGCTTGAGCGCTGGCCAGGCGAGCGGCAAGGTAACTTGGGCGAAGATCGTGCCGTGACGGGCGCCGAGCCCCGCCGCTGCCTCGTCGACGCGCCCGCTCTGCCGGCGTAAGCCGTTGTCGAAGATGATGATCGCCGCCGGCATATAGGACAGAGCCTGCGCCAGCATCGTGCCGAAGAAGCCATAGACATTTGTCTGGTCGGCATCGATCAGTCCGAATGTCTGATCGAGCAGGCTGTGGGTGACGAGACCCCGCCTTCCGAACAGCATGATGATCGCGGTGGCGATCAGCACCGGCGGTGTCACCAGGGGTGTGAGGAGAAGTGCCCGTGTGATAGCCGGCCGGCGCACCCCGCCGTGATTGATGGCATAAGCGAGCAGGAGTGCCAGCGGCACGCCGAACAGTGTCGTGGCGGCGGCGAGCGTCAGGCTGTTGAGTGCGGCGGTGAGAAGATAATTCTGCTGGAAGAGCGCCAGATAATTGTCGAGCCCGGTGCGGTTGTCGGCGCCGCTGCGCAGCTGATCGAAGCGCGCCTCGCCGATCTGGGCGCGCACCTTGAAGGCGAGTGCGATCCGCTTATGCAGCATCACATGGGCGATCGGCACTTCTTGGATGACGGCCTGCCGCGTCTCGGTGGGCAAGGTGGCGAGCACATGCTCCAGGGCCTGCGTCTGGTCGGTATAGGAGGCCTTGCGATCCCAGCCGATCGGCGTGCCGGTGAGCGTGAAGGCCATGGCGGTGGCGTCGACTTTTTCAGCCGTGCTCGCGCTGTCGAGCCAGCGCCGCTTGAGCTCAGCGCTTTCATCCTGCGCCAGCGCCGCCAGCGCCTCTTCGGTCACGATCTTGAGCCGCTCCGGCGGCAGCGTGCCGCGGACGACGAAGCTCTCCACCAGGATGGCGCCGATCGGATAGGCGATGAAGAGGCCAAGCGCCACGAGCACGATGCAGGTGACGATCACATTGGGCAGATGCCTGACGAGATCCGGCATTACGGCATGTCGTCGCGCACGATCACCGCGGTTCCGGCGTCGGGCCTGATCGAGACCGGCATGCCGATGGCGAATCCTTGCGGATATTCCAGCGACGGCCGGTCGGCGATGATCTTTTGTCCTGAGGGGAGCGCGACGCCGAGGCGGATATGGGCGCCGAGGAAAGTCATCGTCTCGATCCGCCCCGTGATCCCTTTCGTGTCACCCGGATGCACTTCGATATGTTCGGGACGATAAAGCGCGGTTATTGGCCGCCCCGCATCGCTGGTCTTCATGCGGTCGGCGAGCGGCCAGATGCCGTCCGTGGTTTCGAGACCATAGGACAGAGCGCGCCCCTTGATCAGATTGGACGAGCCGATGAACTGCGCCACGAAGCGGGTCGCGGGGCGGTGATAGATCTCGGCTGGCGTGCCGATCTGCTCGATGCGGCCCTGGCGCATGATGGCGACGCGATCGGACAGAGCGAGGGCTTCCTCCTGATCATGCGTCACATAAAGCGTGGTGATGCCGAGCCGGTCGACCAGCGCCCGGATTTCGCTTCTGAGCTTGATACGGATGCGGGCATCGAGCGCCGACATCGGCTCGTCGAGCAGCAGCACCTGCGGATCGGCGGCGAGCGCACGTGCGAGCGCCACGCGCTGCTGCTGGCCGCCCGAGAGCTCATGCGGATAACGCTCGAGCAGCGCCTCGATCTCGAAGAGCCGCGCCAGCTCGGTGACCCGCACCGCAATATCGGACCTGGGTTTGGCTGCAATGCTGAGCGCGAAGGCGATATTCTGACGCGCCGTCTTGGTCGGGAACAGCGCATAGGACTGGAAGACGAAACCCATCTGGCGCTGTGCCGGCGGCGTCCGAGTCACATCCTGGCCGGCGACCAGAACGCGGCCTTTGTCGGGATGGACGAAACCGGCGACGATGCGCAGAAGAGTGGTCTTGCCGCAGCCCGAATCGCCGAGCAGCGTCACGAACTCGCCACGCTTGAGATCGAGCGTGACGTCAGTGACGACAGCCGGTCCGTTATAGGACTTGCTGACGCCCGCAATCGCTAGATGTGCGCTGCGGGCGTCGAGAGAGGGTAATGTGCCGTGCATCGGCCTGCTACTGCTTGAGAATGCGACTGGCGAATTCCTTGCGGAATTCGGCGATGTCGACCGGCCGGCGCATCTTCCACAGCGTGATCGTGTTGAGATCGACAAGGCCATGGCCGGGAACGGCGGTGGCGCCCACCACCTTGCCCAGCACGGCGGCGGCGTCATCGCTCGCCATGAAGTCGAGGAAGATCTTGGCTTCGGCCGGATTGGGTCCGCCGGCGACGAGCCCGCCGCCTTCTGAGACATTGGGCGTGATGCGGCCATAGACGATCTCGACCGGCTTGCCGGAGGACTTCGTCTCGAAGCAGGTCGTGTCGAAGGTGAGGCCGATCGCCACTTCGCCCGAGCCCGCCAGCGCCGCACCGCCCGAGCCGCCATCCGAATATTGATAGACATTCGCGTTGAGGTTTTCGACGAAGGGCCAGCCGAAAGCGTCGACGAAAGTGGTGAGGATGGCGCCGCCGGTGCCGGATTTGAGCGGCGAGGGCAGCGAGATCTCCTTGGCATAGACCGGCTTGATCAGGTCTTCCCAGGTTGCCGGCATCGGCAGTTTCTTCTGCGCGAGCCGGTCCTTGTTCACCACCATGCACATCGTGGTGGCGAAATATTTGTTGTAGAAGCCGTCGGGGTCGCGGAAGTCGGCATTGATCTTCGACTCCTTCGGCTCATAGGGCTCGAACACGCCCGCCTGCTTGAGCTGCTCCAGCGCGACATTGTTGACGAGATAGACGATGTCGGCCTGCGGCTTGGTTTTCTCCGCGATGGCGCGCTCGGCGATCGGACCGGTCGAGCCCGAGACGAATTTCACCTTGATGTCGGGATGTTTCTTTTCGAAGGCGGCGACGATCGCCGTATTGACGCTGTCGGAGGCATTATAGACGACGATCTCGCCGGCGAGCGTGGTGCCCGTGCCCAGAGCGAGGGTGAAGGCGGCGGCGGCAAGGCGCCGGATCGATCTCGATAGCGTCATGTGACTCTCTCCCATTATGAGGCCTGTAATATTAGTGTTGCTTAAATCTGTGACGGTCGTATGAAGTAGAACTAATTCTCTAGAGAACGGGAATCGCATGAATTTCGCGCAATTGCGGGCCTTCAACGCCGTCGCCACGCACCGCACTTTCTCCACCGCCGCACAGGCCCTCGGCGTCACCCAGTCGGCCATCACCCAGAACATCAAATCGCTTGAGGAAAGTGTCGGCACGCATCTGTTCACGCGCACCGCGGCCGGAGTCGAGCTCACCGCCAGCGCCTATGATCTCTTGCCGAGAGTGCGCGAGATCGTGCTCGCTCTGGAAGATCTCGATGCCAGGATGGGCAAGACGCGCGATCTGCGCAGTGGCCATCTGTCGGTGGGCTTGTGCGCGCCCTATGTCGCCATGCCGATCTTCGAGAAATTCGCGAGTGCCTATCCGGGTGTCACCTTCTCGGTCCGGCTCGACAATTCGAGCAACCTCCTCGATCTCGTGGCGCAATATGACGTCGATGTCGCCGTCGTCACCTTGCTCGAGCCCAAGGCCGGTTTCGCCTGCGAGAAGCTGTTCGACCAGGAGGTGCGGATCCTCGTCCATCGGAACCATCCGTTCTGGAAGCGCGATCACGTCACCTTGGCGCAATTGCGCGGTGAGCCTTTCATCCTGCGCGAGGCGGGTTCGATGACGCGCCAGATCTTCGAGCGCGCACTGGCGAAGCGCGACATCGAGATCGCGACGCGGCTTTTGCTCGGCAGCCGCGAGGCAGTGAAGGAGGCAGTCGGCGCGGGGCTCGGCCTTGGCATCGTGCTCGACCGCGAGATCGGCCATGATCCGCGTCTGCGCGGCCTGCGCGTCAAGGATGTCGACCTGTCGGCCGGCGAATATCTGGTGACCCTGGCCAAGAATCGCGATCGCGGCGTGATCCGCGAATTCTTTTCTCTCGCGAAGACCGTGAAATAGATCAGTAGATCGCTGGTTCCGCGACGGCGGCGCCAAATCCGGTCTCGAGGAAATCGAAATCACAGCCCTGATGCGCCTGCGTCATATGGCGGGCAGCGAGCCAGCCGAAGCCGCGCTCATAGCGGGGCGGCGGCGCCTGCCATTCCGATCGCCGCTTGGCCAACGTCTCCTCCGGCACGTCGAGCGTGATCGACCGGCGCGCCACATCGACCGAGATGATGTCGCCAGTGCGCACCAGCGCCAAAGTGCCGCCGATATAGGCCTCGGGCGACACATGCAGGACGCAGGCGCCATAGCTGGTGCCCGACATGCGCGCGTCCGAAATGCGCAGCATGTCGCGAATGCCGACTTTGATCAGCTTCTTGGGGATCGGCAGCATGCCCCATTCCGGCATGCCCGGTCCGCCGAGCGGGCCGGCATTCTTCAGCACCATGACATGATCGGCCGTCACATCGAGATCGTCGCGGTCGATCTGCGCCTTCATCTCGGCATAGCTTTCGAAGACGATCGCCGGTCCCTGATGATTGAGGAAGCGCGGCTCAGCTGCCGCGGGTTTCATCACGCAGCCATGGGGCGCCAGATTGCCGCGCAGCACCGCGGTGGCGCCCTCGGCATAGATCGGTCTGTCGAGCGGGCGGATGACGTCGTCATTATATAAGCCGGCATCTTGCACGCCCTCGATAAGCGGCCGGCCGGTGACCGTGATGGCGCTGCCATGCAGATGCGGTGCGATCCGCTTCAGCACGGCGCGCAAGCCCCCGGCATAGAAGAAATCCTCCATCAGATAGGTCGAGCCCGACGGCCTGATATTGGCGATGACCGGGATGCGCCGCGACACCGTGTCGAACTCGTCGAGCCCATAAGAGAGGCCGGCGCGCTTGGCCATCGCGATCGCGTGGATGATCGCGTTGGTCGATCCGCCGATCGCCATCTGCACCATCGTCGCATTGTCGAAGGCTTCGCGCGTCAGGATCTTGGCCGGCGTCAGGTCTTCCCACACCATCTCGACGGCGCGCCGGCCCGAAGCGGCGGCCATGCGCTGATGTGATGAATCGGCGGCCGGAATGGCGCTGGCGCCGGGCAGCGTCAGGCCGAGCGCTTCGGCATAAGCGGTCATGGTGCTGGCGGTGCCCATGGTCATGCAATGGCCGTAGGAGCGCGCGATGCCGCCTTCGACGCCGGCCCAGTCTTCCGCGGTGATCGTGCCGGCGCGCCGCTCGTCCCAATATTTCCAGCTGTCGGAACCCGAGCCCAGGGTTTTGCCGTGCCAATGGCCGCGCAGCATCGGACCCGCCGGCACGAAGATGGCCGGCAGCCCGACCGAGATGGCGCCCATGATCAGAGCGGGCGTGGTCTTGTCGCAGCCGCCCATCAGCACCACGCCGTCGATCGGATGACTGCGGATCAGCTCTTCGCATTCCATCGCCAGGAGATTGCGATAGAGCATGGTGGTCGGCTTGACGAAGGGTTCGCTGAGGCTGAGTGCCGGCAGCTCGATCGGCATGCCGCCCGCTTGCAGGATGCCGCGTTTGACCCATTGCGCCCGGTCGGGGAAATGCGCGTGGCACGGATTGATATCGGACCAGGTATTGATGATGCCGATGATCGGCCGGTCCCAGTCGGCCTGGTCATAACCCATCTGTCGCGCCCGCGAGCGATGACCGAAGGCGCGCAGATCATCGACGCTGAACCAGCGCCGGCTGCGCAGCTCTGCGAGTGTTTTGCGTGCGTTCATGATCCCTCACCCCGATGTGCGATAAGTTTCGCACGTCTCGGGGGCGGGCGGATAGGGGCCCGTCGCGCCTATTTCACCGGCAGGTCGGGGATTTCGATCTCCATGAGCGGCGCGAATTGCTGGCCGCCATGAAGATCGCCATCGGCCGGGTCGCCGGCGGGCAACGCCCGGGGAATCGTCGCCTTGAAGGCGAGCGCATTGTCACAGACAAAGAACTGAATCTGATTGGGCGAACAATGCAGAAGCTTGGCGAGCGCTACGGGATTGAGCACGCCCGACGCCTTCACATGCTCGTACGCTCTGGCGTCCGAGAACATGATATCGAAGGTGAGCGAGAACGGACCCGCATTCTTGCTGCGGATAAGGCTCGTCAATTCATGGAGTTTCATAGGCATCCTTGAAATCAGGCGCTGAGCGTCACGATGTCCAGTCGGAACATCTCCATCGGATCATGCGGCAGCACGACATGATGGACGCAGAAGCGCCAATAGGGCCCACGCTCGATATAGGCGCGGTTGAACAGGCAGGCGAAACCGGTGATAGAGCCCGACCATTCGGGGATCGGATGATGCAGCAGGGGCTGCCGGCTGAGCTCGGCGATCTTGGTGGCGAGCTCCTGTGTCGGCGCGCTGAGGCAGACGACGAGGCCGATCTCATGCGGCAGCTCTTCGAGCTTCGGCTCGCGGTTGCCCATCACGGCATTGCGGCCATAGGCATGGACATCGATGCGCCAGTCGGAGGGGCTGAGGCGATGGCCCAGCAGCTTGCTGACCCGCTCGGTGATCTCCGCCTTCACCTCGCCGATCCAGCGGTCGAATTGCCGGATGATGAAGGGATCGCGAATGCCGCCGACGATCACCGTCTGGTAGCCCGCGAGTTCGACGCCTTCGAGCTTCACGCTGTATTGATCGGCCGGGACATAGCCGGAGCCCGAGATCTTGACGCTCACCGGATCATGCTGGGTGAAGCGCGCATGGGTGAGATCGAGCGTTCCTGAGCATTCGCGATGCAGATAGGGGTCGCCATTTTCATAGAGGCTATGCGACGCCACGCTTTGCGGCGTGCAGCGCAGGTCGCGGCCGAGCGGCGTGATGATCGCGTGATCCTGGGTCAACTCGCCATACATGGTGCCGCGCCGATAGGTCTCGCAGGTGAGCGTGCCGCATTCGACCACCTTGCCGGCATGCCAGGCAAGGCCTTCCGGAATGCCGCGTTTGATCGGCAGCGCGGCGAAGAGCGCGGAATCGCTGCAGCGCCCTGCCAGCACGAGGTCGACATTATGGCCGAGCGCCTCTTGCAGCGGCTCGGCCCCCATCATGCCGACGATGCGCGTGCTGCGCTCGATCGTGTCCTCATCGAAGTGCGGCGCGTTTTCGAGCGGCCGGATGCGCCCCTGGCGCAGCATTTTCTTGAGATAGTCCTTGCTCTGCTCCGAACGGATGACGGCAACACGCAACGGATCGAGCTTGCGCGTCGAGACCACGTCGCGCACCACATCGAGCGTGCGCTCGACATGCGGATCACCGCCCGCCGTGTCGGCCGAGCCGATCAGGATCGGCGTGCCGCGCGGCACCTCGCCGAGCAGGATATCGAGATCGTGCCTTATCGCTTCATAGGCATAGGCACCGGTGCCGGCGCCGAGGTGATAGGGGCCGGCATCGATCGTGCCGGCATCCGAGGCGACGAAATCCGGCCCGAGGGCGAGGCCTTCGCGGAAGGAAGGCAAGTCGATTCCGGAGCCGACGGCCCCGGACGAACAGAGGAATTTTACCGGCAAGATCGCTCCTGTTGCGGACGGGTTCGGCCCATCTCTCGCAAGTTTCGTTCAGATTGTCGACCAGAATTTCTAAAAATTCACTATTGACAGCGGTTTTGTGAAATCTGATAGTCGATTGCATGCAAATTGTCGACAATCAAGTTTCCGAGGACGGTGAAGCACCTTTGTCCGACCGGATCGTCCGGGCCATCTCGGACGCCATTATTTCGGGCGATCTCCCCGGTGGCGCGCGGCTGCGCGAATCCGAGCTCGCCAGCCGGTTCGGGGTCAGCCGGGCGCCTCTGCGCGAGGCGCTCAGGCTGCTGGAGGAGCGCCGCCTCATCGAGCGCCTGCCCTATAGCGGGGTGAGGGTCATCCAGCTGACGCTGAAGATGGTCGCCGACCTCTATGAGATCCGTGCCGCGCTCGAGGCGATCGCCTGCCAGCGCGCCGCGCAACGCATCACGCCGGATGACATTGCCGCTCTCGAAGCGATGCTCGCCGCCGAAGGTGAGCAGATCGATGGCATAGAGCGCGACCGCCAGCGCCGTCTGTCGCCCATTCGCGATTTCCACACGCGGCTCGCCGAGATCGCCGGCAATGACGAATTGCTGCGCCTGCTCTCGCGCGATCTCTGGCGTCACGCCCGCAGCTATTATCACAGCGCGTGGAAGACCTTGTCGGAGCGCAGCCGCGCGGCGCATTTCGAGCACGTCGCCATTCTCGAGGCGTTGAAGCACCGTGACGGCGAGCTGGCGGCACTGTTGATGCGCCGCCATATCGACCATTCGCGCACCATCCTGGAACGCCATATCGCCGAGCAGGATAAGAACCCGGCTCCGGCCGGCGCAGAAAAATCCGAATAACAAGGAGGAAGACATGAAGGGCATGAAAGGCGCCTTATTGGCGCTGGCGATTTTTGTCGGCGGGGCCATGCCGGCTCTGGCGCAAGTGAAGGACGATCCGGCGGTCGTCGAGGCGAGCAAGGCTGAAGCGGGTGTTCTCGTCTATTCGAATCTCGAGCCGGAATTCTGGGAACCGGTGCTCAAGCTGTTCAACGAGAAATATCCCTGGATCAAGGTCGAGGCCACCAATATGGGAGGCGACCTGTGGGAGAAATATTACGCCGAGAGCTCGACCAAGACGCGCACCGCCGATCTCATTCTGACCGGTGGCGCCGATCGCTGGCTCGAATTCATCGACAAGGGCGAAGCGGTTCCTTACGTGTCGCCGCACACCGCCGATCTGCCGGAATGGAGCCGGCCTTTCCCCGGGCTCTATAGCGCGTCGACCGACCCGATCATCATCGCCTACAACAAATTCGTGGTGCCGGCCGAAAAGGCGCCGAAGTCGGTGGCCGATGTCGCCGCACTCGCGCCCGATCTCAAAGGCAAGATCTCGACCTATGACGCCGCCGCCAATCCTTTCGGCCTGTCGCTGTTCTGGACCTGGGCCCGCGACCGCTCCGAATTGTGGTCGCTGATGGAGAAGATCGGCCCATCGGCGCGGCCCGAGCGCAGCGCCGGCACGATCCGCGACAAGGTCCTCTCCGGCGAATATGGCGTCGGCCTGTTCCTGTCGGGCGTCAATATTCCGCGTCTCAGCCGTCCGGATGTCGAGAAGCTGGTCGGCTGGTCGTTCCCCGCCGATGGCACACCGATCGTGCTGCGCGGGCTGGCGCTGACCAAGGCGGCGTCGAGCCCGAACTCGGCCAAGCTTCTGCTCGACACGCTTCTGTCGCGCGACGGCCAGATCGCGCTGGCGCAGAATGGCGTGACACCCTATCGCCCCGACATCAAGAAGGGGGATGTGCCCTTCTTCAGCTATGGCAGCATTGTCGAGCAGGTCGGCGAGAAGAACATCCTGATCGTCGGTTATGACCGTGATCTCGTCACCAATCGCGACGCGTTCACGGCCCGCTGGAAGGCCGCCTTCACGCCGCAATGACGGTGAAAGACGACGTTTCGTCCGGCGCGGCGGCTGCACTGCCGCGCCGGACCTCGAGATCGCAAGGCGACAGCCTCGCCGAGACGGCGGCGCAATCGGGCATCGGCCTCATCTGCCTCGCGCTCGTCGCCATCCCGCTGGTGCCGTTGATCCTGCAGGCCTTCAGCGCCGTGCCGCTCTACGCCTGGGACGGCTCCTTCACGTTCGCCAATTTCAGCAATCTCTTCAACCTGCCGGAGATTCCGGGGCTCGCCACCGTCACGCTGGTCTTCTGCCTCATCTCCATCGGCTTCTCGCTCATCTTCGGCACGGTGCTGGCGCTGCTCGTCGGGCGCACCAATCTCCCCGCCCGCGGCTTCTTGGCCAATATCCTGCTCTGGCCGATCTTCGTGTCGCCCTTGATCATCGGCTTCGGCGCCATCCTCACCTATGGGCCGTCGGGCTATGTGAGCGCGCTGTTCGTCAATCTCTTCGGCGGTGAGGCGCCGTGGAACATCTATACGGTCACCGGCCTCTCGCTGATTTCCGGCATCGCCATGGTGCCGATGACCATCCTCTATTGCCTCTCCTCCGCTCAGCAGCAGGACCCGCGGCTCGAAGCGGCGGCGCGCATCGCCGGTGCGGGACCTCTGCGCATCGTCACCCGCATCACATTACCGCTGATGCGCCCGGCCATCGTCTATGGCTTCGTCATGAATGTCGTGGCGGCGCTGGAGATGTTCGCCATTCCGTTGCTGCTCGGCGGCCCGGTCGGCATCCAGCTCATTACCACCTTCATCTATGACAAAGGCTTCGAAGCGGGCCGGCCGGATTATGGCCTCGTCTCGGCCGCCGCCCTCATCCTTCTCGTCCTCGTGTCGCTGCTCGTCGCCTTGCAGCATGTACTGCTCGCCCGCGCCCACCGTTTCATCAGCATCGGGCCGAAAGGCGGCCGCCTCGAGCCGCTCGATCTCGGCCGCTGGCGCTGGCCGGCCTTTGGTGTCGTCCTGCTGTATGTCGGGCTCACCATCGGCGCGCTCGGCTTCGGGCTTCTGCTGCGCTCCTTCGTCACCGTGCTGTCGCCCTTCATCTCGCCATTCGAGGTGCTGACCTTCGAGAACTACCGCGAGACCTTCATGAACGGGACCTATGCGAGGTCCATTCTCAACACGATCCTGCTCGCCGTCGGCGGCGGTTTTCTCGGCACGCTCATCATCGGCGCGCTCGCCTTCGTCGCCCAGCGCTCGGAATTCCGTTTCCGCCGCCTGGTCGATCTTCTGGCGCAACTGCCACGCGCCGTGCCGGGTCTCATCGTCAGCCTCGGCGTGTTCTATGCCATCGTCCTCGTGCCGGGCTTCGGTTTCCTCGCCGGAACGCTCTGGGTGCTGGCGCTGGCTTACATCATCCGCCATCTGCCGGCGGGCTACGGCATCGTGGCGCCCGCCATGCTGCAGGTGACGCGTGATTTCGACCGCGCCGCCCGCATCGTCGGCGCATCCTGGTCACAGACGGTGCGCCGCATCGTGGCGCCCATCCTGAAACCTGCATTCCTCTCCTGCTACACCTTGCTGGTGATCTTGTTTTTCAAGGAATATGCGGCGGCGATTTTCCTCTATCGGCCGGGCAACGAGGTCATCTCGATGGCCATGCTCAGTGCCTGGGTACCGGGTTATACCGGCATCGTCGCTTCGCTTTCGGTCATCCAGATCGCCATCACCGCGCTTCTGATCTTCATCGCTACCCGTCTCTTCGGAGTGAAACTTCATGGCTGACGTCGTCGTCGAAGCCTTGGGCCGCCGGATCGGCGCGCTTGAAATCCTGCAGGACGTCACCTTCCGCGTCGGCGAAGGTGAGTTCGTCACGCTTCTGGGGCCTTCCGGCTGCGGCAAGTCGACGACGCTCAACGCGCTGGCCGGCCTCGATCGGCCGACCTCGGGCCGCATCACCATGGGCGGACGTGTGCTTTATGATGAAGCCGCGAAGATTTTCGTCGATGCGCGCTTCCGCGATCTGGGCCTCATGTTCCAGTCTTATGCTCTGTGGCCGCATATGACGGTGGCGCAGAATCTCGATTTCACCCTGGAGATCCGCAAGATCCGCGGCGAGGAGGCGCGCCGGCGCATCGCCGAGACCCTGGCGCTTGTCGACATGGACACCTATGCCGGCCGCTATCCGGGTGAGCTCTCGGGCGGCCAGCAGCAGCGCGTGGCGCTCGCCCGCACGCTCGTCTATCAACCGCGCGTGCTGCTCCTCGATGAGCCTCTGTCCAATCTCGACGCCAAATTGCGCGACAAGGCGCGGGAATGGCTGCGCGATCTGCAGCAGCGCACCGGCGTCACCACGATCTATGTCACCCATGACCAGACCGAGGCCCTGTCGCTCAGCGATCGCATCATCGTTATGGAGAAAGGGCGCATCGTCCAGGACGGCACGCCGGATGATGTCTATGACCGTCCCGTCAATCCTTTCGTCGCCGATTTCGTCGGCGCCAGCAATCTGCTGCCGGCGGAGCTGACGTCGATCGGCGCCAGTGACATGCGGATTTCCGTCGGCGCCGGCCTGGCGATCACCGCAGCCCGGGCAGCCAGGCGCCTGGCGCCGGGTCCGATTACCTTGTCGATAAGGCCGGAGCGTATCGAGTTCTGCGCCGCGGAAGGCACGGCCGGGCCGAACGAGTTCGATGTCGACATCGCCTCTTCGAGCTATCAGGGCGCGCGTTTCGTCCACGCCTTCAAGCTCGGCCCGCATCTGCTGCGGGCGGAATCCGCCTCACGTCCCGGCGCGAAATCGGTGCGGGTGAGATTGCCCGAAGCGGCGCTACAGGTCTTTCAGGCGGAAGCGGGACGCTGATGCTGGCGCAGGACTCTTAGGTAGTTCTCACCCAGAATGCCACGCACATGCGCCGGCGAATAGCCTGATTTGAGCAGCATCGCCGCCAGCTCGAGGATTTGTTCCGGCTGGGCGTGATCGGGATAGATGGGCGCCGTGCCGTCATTGTCGGGCCACAGATCGGGATTGTCCTGCATCCAGTCCCAGATGGCGTCGTAATCCTTCACATAATCGAGGCCGATGCCGACATGCTGGGGCCCCACCAGATTGGCGATGTAATCCACATGGCGGAACATCGCCTCCGTCGTCGCCTTTGTTTCACCGAGGAACTCGTTCACGCCATTGACGCCGATGATGCCGCCCGTGCGAGCACAGGCTTTGATCTGATCGTCCTTGATATTGCGGTAATGCGGGACCAGCGCGTGGGCGTTGGAATGCGAGAAGATGAACGGCCGCGCACAGATCTCGATCGCCTCCATGCTCGTGCGGTAGCCCGTATGTGAGCCATCGACGATCATGGCGGCGCGATTCATTGCCTCGATGAGACGGATACCGTAGCGGCTGAGGCCGGTATCGGTCCGCTCGACGCAGCCGTCACCGACGAGATTCTTCTGATTATAGGCGAGGAGCACATGGCGGACACCGAGGCCGGCAAAGAGCTCGACGAGCTCGACTGAACCGTCGAAAGGCTCGGTACCTTGAAAATGGAAGCCGACCGCCAGAAGGCCCTTCTGCTTGGCCGCCATGATCTCATCGGCGGTGGTCGCGAAGCTCAACGTGTCCGGCCGGGCGGCGATATGAGCTTTCACGCGAGCAATATGCCGGATGGTCGAATTCAGCGAATTCTCCGGCACGCTGACCGTGAGCGACACGAAATCGACACCCGCTTTCTTGAAACGGGGCAAGGTGACGTCCTGGTCCACCATATGATCGGTGAACCAGGGCAGCGTCATGTCGCAGATGAACGGATTATCCAGGGTCTTGATGATAGTCATGATCAGGTGTCGAGCCAGACCTGTTCGGCGCAGCGGCTGCCCATCTGGTCGCTGTTCGGGTTGGGCCGGAACCCGCCGACGCGCGGGGTATGGGCATCGATATTGTCGGCGAAGACCGGAATCAGATAGCCGCCGCTTTCCCAGACGAGGTTCTGCATGCGGGCATACATGCCTTTGCGGGCCGGGACATCGGCCGTCGCGCGCGCTTTCACCAGCAGGGTGTCGAATTCCTCGTTCTTCCAGAATGTGTCGTTCCACGGCGAATCGCTCTTGTAAGCGAGCGACAGCATGAGGTCGGCGGTCGGACGTCCGCCAAACCAGCTCATATAGAACGGCTTCTTCATCCAGATATTGTCCCAGTAGCCGTCATCCGCCTCTTTGACGACATTGACCTCGATCCCCGCCGCCTTGGCCGATTGCTGGAACAGCAAGGCCATGTCGACGGCGCCGGCGAAGGCGCCGTCCGCCGCGCTGAGATTGATCGCGAGACCGGTGAGGCCGGCCTTGCCGAGATAATATCTGGCCTTGTCGGGATCATAAGCATGCTGCGGCAAGGCAGCGAAGAGCGGATCGCTTGCGGGCACCGACTGATCATTGCCGATACTGCCATAGCCGCCCAGTGCCAGCCTGAGGATGGCGTCGCGGTCGATCGCATGTTTGAGGGCGAGCCGCGCATTGACGTCATTGAACGGCGCGACACGTGTATCCATGACGAAGCAATAATGCGTGCGTCCGGGCGACGACACGACCTTGGCCTTGCCCGAGCTTGCGAGGCGTGCGGCGGAGCGGCTGTCGACGCGGTTGATGATGTCCACCTCGCCGGCCTGCAGCGCATTGAGCCGCGCCGTCCAATCATTGATGGCGATCACCTCGGCCGCATCGACGTAAGGGTGGCCGCCACGGAAATAGCTCTTGTTGCGCTCCGCATAGGAACGCACGCCCGCATCGAAGCTTTTCATGGCGAAGGGGCCGGTTCCGACCGGCTTGCTCCAGTCGCGGAAACCGTCGGGCACGATGCCCAGATGATAGTCGGCGAGGACATAAGGGAAATCCGCATCACCGCCGGCCAGCTCGATCTCGACGGCCGTCTTGCCGTCACTCGAGATGCGCTTGATGCCGCTCAGCAGCGCCTTGGCGCCGGATTTTGAATCCGCCGCGATATGCCGCGTCAGGGAATAGACGACATCCTCGCCGGTCAGCGTCTTGCCGTCGTGGAATTCGACCCCGTGACGCAGCTCGAAACGCCATTTGTCGAGCGTAGTATTGCTGCTCCATTTTTCGGCGAGGCCCGCAATGAGCTGAGTCTCATCGTCGAGATCGACGAGGCAGCTATAGATCTGCTGGTTCAGATTGGCGCCGACGGAATTCTGCGTGGTCGTGGGATCCATGCTGTCGGTCGTGCTGGCGCCGCCGAGACCGAGCCGGAGCGTGCCGCCGCGTTTCGGCTCGCTGGCCTTCGCGAAATGTCCACCCGCGAGGAGACCAAGCCCGCCAATGCCGGCGCCCAGCAGCATGCGCCGGTTGATGCCCTGCTGCCCTAGTATGTTTCCGCGCTTGTTCTGCGTCATCGCCGTTTCCCTTTTTATCGCGTCGGGTGATTTGTTGATTCACCGTGCGACTTTGGCAAACGAGATTAAGAGCGGCAGGGGTGTGAGCTTTATTCACAGGCGCTTTGATCGTTTCTTCCGCGGGGATTTTCCATCGGCGGCGGAATTTCGCAGGATCGGTTCGGCGGGTGGACGGCGCAGCTGTGTTTCGGAGAATAGCCAGTCGATGAAGGTCCGCACCAGGGGCGAGCGATTGAGCTCGCGCCGATACACGATATAGAAGGCTTCCGGAGCGACGATGTTCAGGTCGAGCGGCACGACGAGGCGGCCTTCGGCGAGCAGATCGACGCCGGTGAGGCTGTCGCACAGGGAAATGCCGTGGCCATGGATCGCCGCCAGCGTCGCCAGATGCGCGTCCGACATCACATGTTGGGACCCTGTCGCCAGTTCCGGCAGACCCGCGGCGCCGAGCCAGGTGTTCCACTCCCGTCCGTCATCGGCATGCAGAAGCGTGTGCTTGCTGAGATCGGCCATGCTGCGGATCGGCTGCGTATTGATCAGCGCCGGGCTGCAGACGGGAAAGAGCGACGGCTCGAACCACAGCTTCCAGTCGCGATTGGGCCACGCCTCGATCCCATAGGTGATCCAGACGTCGATATCCGGCGCATTGACGCGCTTCTTGTCGTTAGAGGCGATCAACTTCAGCCGGACTCCCGGATGGCGTTGCGAGAAACGGCTGAGGCGTGGAATGAGCCAGAAGGTCATCAGCGACGGCAGGCAGCTGATGGCGAGGTCTCCTTCGGCGCTGGGCTGGGTGAGGAGCGACACCGCGTCGGTGATCGACGCGAAGGCCTGGGTCACGCGCGGCAGCAGGGCGGCGCCCTGCGGCGAAAGCCTGATCGCGCCGGCATCGCGGATGAACAATGCGGTCTTCAAGGTCTTTTCGAGCGCCCGCACCTGATGGCTCACCGCGCCATGGGTCACGTTGAGCTCGGCGGCGGCACGCGACATGGAAAGATGGCGGGCCGCGGCTTCGAAGGCGCGCAGCGGATTGAGCGGCGGCAGTCGTTTCGCCATCGTCACTTCACCGGCAGCGCATGCGAGCGTTTCACCTCGCCGAGCGCGAAGCTCGATTCGATTGAGGCGACACCGTCGAGCCTGGTGAGCTTCTCCTTGAGAAAGCGCTCATAGGCTTCGAGATCGCTCACCACGATGCGCATCAGATAATCGCGCTGCCCGGTCATCAGAAAGCAGTCGACCACTTCCGGCCAGCGCGAGATCGCCTGGGCGAAACGGTCGAGCTCTTCCTCGCGCTGGCGCTCGAGCTTGACGGAGGCGAAGACGCTGATCGGCAGGCCGACCTTGGCCGGGTCGATCACCGCCGCATAACCCTTGATGATGCCGGCTTTCTCCAGATTGCGCACCCGCCGGGCGCACGGCGAGGCCGAAAGCCCCACCTTATCGGCCAGCTCCTGCACCGGCATGCGCCCGTCCATCTGCAAGGAGCGCACGATCCTCAGGTCGATATCGTCGAGTTTCATTGTTGGTGATTTCTGCTAATATTTCCGTTCTGATAGATGGATATCGCCAATATGAGCCAACAGACAAGCTGAAATTGGTAAAAACCCCTGCGTCAGTTTTGTTAGCTTGAAGCCCCTTCCGGAGCTGACGATGACCGATCCCCGCCTACCCCTTCTGTCCGATCTCGAGCGCAAGGTCCTGTGGCTCGCCACCTGGACCATCCACAACGCCAACAACATCCGGCCCAAGACCGACGGGTTGAAGGTCGGTGGCCACCAGGCGTCTTCCGCCTCGCTCGCCACCATCATGACGGCGCTTTATTTCGCCGTGCTCAGGCCTGAGGACCGCGTCGCGGTCAAGCCGCATGCGAGCCCGATCTTCCACGCCATCCAATATCTCTTCGGCAACCAGACGCTCGAAAAGCTCGAAGCCTTCCGCGCTTATCACGGCGCCCAGTCCTATCCGTCCCGCACCAAGGATATCGACGATGTCGACTTCTCGACCGGCTCGGTGGGCTTGGGCGTCGCCCAAACGCTCTTCTCCTCGCTCGTGCAGGATTATGTGCGCGCCAAGGGGTGGGCGGCGGAGCGTCCGGAAGGCCGCATGGTGGCGCTCATCGGCGACGCCGAGATGGATGAAGGCAACATCTTCGAGGCTTTGCTCGAAGGCTGGAAGCATGGCCTGCGCAACACCTGGTGGATCGTCGACTATAACCGCCAGAGCCTCGATGCGGTGGTGCGCGAGGGCCTGTGGCAGCGTTTCGAATCGATCTTCCGCAATTTCGGCTGGGATGTCGTCATCCTCAAATATGGAAGGCTGCTCGAGGAAGCTTTCGCCGAGCCCGGTGGCGAACGTCTGCGTGACTGGATCGACAGCTGTCCCAATCAGCTTTATTCGGCGCTGACCTTCCAGGGCGGTGCCGCCTGGCGCAAGCGCCTGCGTGACGATATCGGCGACCAGGGTCCGGTCTCGCAATTGATCGAGCGCCGTTCTGACGACGAGCTGGCGCGGCTGATGAGCAATCTCGGCGGCCATGATCTGCCGTCCTTGCTGGAAGCCTTCGAGGCGGCGCAGAAGCATGACCGCCCGGTCTGTTTCATCGCTTACACCATCAAGGGCTTCGGCCTGCCGCTCGCCGGCCACAAGGACAATCACGCCGGCCTCATGACGACGACGCAGACGGAGGCTCTGCGCGAAACCTTGAAGGTCAGGCCCGGCCATGAATGGGAGCCTTTCGAAGGTCTCGCCACGCCGGTGACCGAGCTCGCTGCTTTTCTCAAGAAGGCGCCGTTCATTCAAAAGGGTGCCCGCCGCTTCGCGAGCCCGCGCATCGCGGTGCCGGCCGAGATCACCACGGCACAGCCGGCGACGGTCTCGACGCAGGCCGGCTTCGGCAATCTCATGAACGAGATCGGCAAGAGCGACGGCGATCTGGCGCGCCGCATCGTCACCACCTCGCCCGATGTGACGGTCTCGACCAATCTCGGCGCCTGGGTCAATCGCCGCGGGCTGTTCGCGCGCACCGAGATGGCCGACACCTTCAAGAAGGAACGCATCGCCTCGACCTTCGCCTGGGAATTCTCGCCCGAGGGCCAGCATTTCGAGCTCGGCATCGCGGAGATGAATCTCTTCATCATGCTGTCGGCGCTGGGGCTCTCGCATTCGATCAATGGCGAGCGTCTCATTCCCATCGGCACGTTGTATGATCCCTTCATCGAGCGCGGCCTCGATGCGCTGAATTACGCCTGCTACCAGGATGCGCGTTTCATTCTCGCCGCCACGCCGTCGGGCGTCACGCTGGCGCCGGAAGGTGGCGCCCATCAGTCGATCGCGACACCTTTGATCGGCATGGCGCAGGATGGTCTCGCCAGTTTCGAGCCGGCCTTTGTCGATGAGCTCGCCGTCATCCTGCGTTTCGCCTTCGACTACATACAGCGCTCGGGCGAGGCCGAGGTCGATGAGACGACCTGGCTGCGCGATGCGGTCGGCGGCTCGATCTACTTGCGCCTCTCGACGCGGCCGATCGACCAGCCGACACGGATGATGACGCCCGAGCTCGCCGACGGCATCGTCAATGGCGGCTATTGGATGCGCAAGCCCGGCCCCAATGCACAGGTCGTCGTCGCTTATACCGGTTGCCTCGCGCCCGAGGCGATCGAGGCGGTGGGGCTGATGGCGGAAGACCGCCGCGATGTCGGCTTGCTCGCCATCACCTCGGCCGACCGGCTCAATGCCGGCTGGACTGCGGCGCAGCGCGCCCGCGAGCATGGTCTCGTTCATGCCAGGAGCCACATCGAGCGCCTGCTTGCCGAGGTGCCGTCGCATTGCGCGCTGGTGACGGTGATCGACGGCCATCCGGCGACGCTCGCCTGGCTCGGCGCCGTCCATGGCCATCGTACCCGCTCGCTGGGCGTCGAGCATTTCGGCCAGACCGGCACGATCGACGACCTCTACCGGCATTACGGCATCGACGCGAATGGCATCGTGGCCGCTGCCCAGGCCGTGTCGCCCGGCCGGCCGATCCGTCAGCTCAAGCTGATGAGTTGAGCGATTTCTTCATCACGACGATGAGGCGATCTCGCGCCAGGTCTGCATCTCGCGCACGCTGTCGATGAATGTCCGGATGAAGGGACTGCCCAGGCGCTCGACCGAATAGGCTGCCGCCAGCGCCGTCGTCTCTTCCAGATCATTCGGCTGGTGAAACACGACGCCCGATGCGTCGCGCTTCAGCGAGGCGGGTACCAGCGATACGCCTTGGCCCGCCGCGACGAGCCCCAGAATGGTGAGCATCGAGTCGCCGATCTGATCGATCTCGGGCGAGAAGCCGGCTTTGCGGCAAGCGACGATGATGGAATCGAACAGGCCGGGCCCCAAGGGGCGGGGGAACAGCACGAATCTCTCGCGCGCCATATCGGCGAGCTTCAATTGCGGCCTCCCGGCCAAAGGATGGTCGTTCGCCAGAATGAGCGCCAGGCGCTCCTGCACTAGGATCTCGATATTGATGCCGCGCCCGGGCACCGGCGGGCGCAGGAACCCGACATTGATTTCGCCGCTGCGCAGCATGTCGCCTTGCTGGCTGGTCGAGCCTTCGACGAGACGCAGATCGATCTCGGGATGAGCGCCGCGAAAATTGCGCAGGATCGGCGCCATCAGCGACGTCGCCGAGCTCACGAAGCCGACGGTGAAGGTCTGCGCCGAATCTCGCTTGGTCAGGAGTAGCGCGATATCGACATCGCTCAAGATGCGCCGCGCGCGCGGCAGAAAACGCCGGCCGGCCGGCGTCAGGCTGACACCGCGTCGGTTGCGGACGAACAGCGCGACACCCAGCTCTTCCTCGAGCTGGCGGATCTGCTGCGACAGCGGCGGCTGCGAGACATTGAGCCGCTCGGCGGCGCGGCGGAAATGCAGCTCCTCCGCCACCGCCACGAAATACCTGATATGCCGAAGCTCCATATGGCTTAGTTTTTCTTGTTATGAACGCTAGATTTTCTCAAGAAGGTCCGAAATAGTCAATTTAACTTGTTGAATTATAAGAATTATATTTGAGAACTGCCTTTCAATCCAGTGATATTCCATGAATATCACAGTTTCCAAAACCGATATTGGACGATTTTCCCGGCGGCTCATAACGATACAGGCCATCCAAGCCGTTCAGGAGGCCGCTTATGTCCAATCTCGCGCAACAGATGCTCATCATCGACGGGCTGCAGGCGGATGAATGCGACGAGAGCGTCTTCGCCGAATGGCGCAAGGGCGGTGTCACCTGCGTGCACATGACCTGCATGGAATATACCTTCGACAATACGCGCGCTGCCCTGTCCGCTTTGTCGCGTTGGCGCCGCGCCTTGCGCAATCATGCCGACCTGATCCGCCCGGCCCGCTGCGCTGACGACATTCTCGCGGCTAAGGCCGAAGGCAAGACCGCCGTCCTGCTCGGCTTCCAGAATACCTTGCCGCTGGAGGACGATCTGGCGCTGGCCGAGATTTTTTACGATCTCGGCATTCGCGTGATCCAGCTCACCTATAATCACCAGACTCTTATCGGCTCGGGCTGCCAGGAAACCGTCGACACCGGCCTGTCGCTGTATGGCAAGCGGCTGGTGAAGGAGATGAACCGGCTGCGCATGCTGGTCGACACGTCGCATTGCGGCCTGAAGACGACCATGGATGCGATCGAGACCTCTGAGGCGCCGATCGCGGTCACGCATTCCAACCCGGCGAGCTTCGCCAGTGACGTCGAGCTCACCCATCGGCTGAAGAACGACGAGACATTGCGCGCCCTCGCCAAGCGCGGCGGCATGTTCGGCATGGCACTGTTCCCGGCCATGCTGCCGGGCGGCATGCGCTGCACGCTGCAACGTTTCTGCGACATGGTCGAGCATCTCGTCGGTATCGTCGGCATCGAGCATGTCGGCCTCGGTACCGATTTCGTCTGGCAGCGGCCGCTGTCCTACATCAAGCAGGTGCGTACCGGCCGCAGCACTTTCGATTGGGCGCCGGTCGTGCCGCCGAAATGGCCGGACTGGATGAAAACGCCGGCGGACTTCCCGCGCATCATCGACGAGCTCTCCGGTCGCGGCTGGAAGGACGACGATATCGCCCGCTTCATGGGGCGCAACTGGCTGGACTTCTATCGCAGGGTCATCGGTTAAAAAAGGGAGCGCGACATGACACGCAAGGACGTCGATACGCTCATCAAGAATGCCTTCGTGATCACGATGAATCCGCGCCGCGAGATGATCGAGCGCGGCGCCGTCGCCGTCACCGGCACCCGCATCGTCGCGGTTGGTCCCACCGATGAACTGATGCGGTCGCATTCCGCCCGCCATCAGATCGATGCGCAGGGCGGCATCGTCCATCCGGGCTTCATCGACACGCATGTGCATTTCATGAATGCGGCGCGCGGCGCCTTTCCCGACACGATGGAATTGTCGACCTCGATGAACATCTATCGCCAGTGGTGGGACGGCGTCGATGACGAGGATGAATATGCCTCATCGCTTTTGAACTGCATCGAGATGCTGTCGAACGGCACGACCTGCTTTCTCGAGGCGGGAACCGTGCACAATCCCCATGCCGCCGCCGAGGCGGCCGAACGTGTCGGCATGCGTGGTTTCGTCGGCGATCCGTTCCTGTGGGACATGCCGGCCGCACCAGGCGTGCATGTCATGTCACGTGCGCCCCGGGCGCTCGACCGCAGCCTCTCGCTTCTCGGCTCGCAATTGAAGCGCAACAACAAGCCCGACGGCCTGGTGCGCGGCTGCGTGGTCCTGTTCGGTCTCGGCAGCGCCTCGGATGAGCTGGTGAGGACCGCCAAGCGTATCGCCGATGAAAACAATGCGATCTTCTCGCAACATCAGTCCTTCGGGCCGAACGACGCCGCGTCCGACGAGAGGCGCCTGGGCAAGCGCGCGCTCTGTCACTTCGCCGATATCGATGTGCTCGGGCATAATTGCACCTTCAGCCATATGAACGATCTCTCCGGCGACGAAATGGCGATGGTGCGCCAGGCCGGCATGTCGGTGGCCTGGTGCCCCGGCACGGCGATGACGCTCGCCACCGGGGCGACCGTCAAAGGGCCGCATCTCCACATGCACCGCGACGGCGTGAACACCGCGCTCGCTTCCGACGGCGCCAATTCGGCGTGCCGTTACGATATCGGGCTGCAGGGCCTGCTGGCGCTGCTCGCCTCACGCGAGCGCACGCAAAAGCGCGATTCCTTCTCGGCCGAGGATGTCATGGAGCTCGCCACGGTCAATGGCGCACGGGCGCTCGGTATGGCGCATGAGATCGGTTCGCTGGAAGTCGGCAAGCGTGCCGATATCGTCATCCGATCGACCGACCTGCCCGAGGCGCAGCCGGGCGTCGATCCGCTGCAGACGCTGGTCTATTGCTGCGGCTCGAAATCGGTGGCCTCGGTTCTGGTCAATGGCGAGACCGTCTGGTCGGCCGGCCGGCCCCGCCGCATCGAAGCGGCGCAGATCTATGAGCTTGCCCGCAAATCGACCGATCGTATGTGGACCAAGCTCGGCCTCAGCCGCCAGTCGCGCTGGCCGATCGTGCAATAGGCGAGGTGCGATATGACCCTGTTGCCCGAAGGTCCATTGGTCAACGCTTCCTGGCTCGCGGCGCATCTGTCCACGCCAGGCCTGCGCCTCATCGATTGCCGGCATCGTTTCGACGATCCGTCCTACGGCGAGCGCGCTTTTCGGTCGGGGCATATTCCGGGCGCCATCCATTTCCGCCTCCAACCGCATCTCACCGGCACAGAAGGAGACGGCCGCAGTCCCTTGCCGAGCGAAGCTGAGTTCACCGCCGTCGCGAGTGAAGCCGGCATAGGCGGTGACGATATCGTCGTCTGTTATGATGACGGGCTTGGCGGCATTGCGGCGCGTGCCTGGTGGCTGTTCCGGCACTTCGGCCACGACAAGGTGTTCGTGCTGCGCGACGGCTTCGCCAGCTGGACCGGCGCGGTCGAAACCGGTGATACCGCAAGACCCGCGCCTCGGTCATTTCCCATCCGTCCGTCCCACATGCCGCGCATTCGGGCATCCGACATCCTGGCCGGACCATTCATCGCGATCATCGATGCAAGGGGCGCGCCGCGTTTTCGCGGCGAGGCGCCGCCGCTCGATCCGGTTGAGGGACATATTCCGGGGGCCATCAACATCCCGGTCACCGGTACGCTTCTCGAAAATGCGCGCCTGCAGCGTGTGATCTCCTCGGCGGACCGCATCATCGCCTACTGCGGCTCCGGCATCGTCGCCTGCAACATCGTGCTGGCCTGCGCCGAACTCGGCCGCAGCGATGTCGAGCTTTATGCCGGCTCATGGAGCGACTGGGCCCAGCGCCGCCTTCCCGCCCAAGCGGGCGAAGAAATCGAGCCATTGCAATTTCAGCACGGAGGTTCTTGAGATGACACGCAGGATAGTGCCGGACAGCCACGCCCTCACGCCTTCGATTTCCCGCCGTCGCCTGCTGCAAGGTGCAGCCGCGCTCGGCATGGCCGCAGCTCTTCCTGGCTTGAGCGGCCAGAGCCGCGCCGCCGAACCCAAGCGCGGCGGGCACCTCGTGGCCGGTATCGCCGGCGGCTCGACGACCGACACGCTCGACCCCGAGACCTTCAACGACACTTACATGGTGGTCGTCGGCTCATCGACGCGCGACAATCTCACCGAGATCGCCGCCGATGGTTCGTTGCGCGCGGCGCTCGCCGAAAGTTGGGAGCCCTCGAAGGACGCCAGGACCTGGACATTCCGCCTGCGCAAAGGCGTCGAGTTCAGCCATGGCAAATCGCTGGACAGCCAGGACGTCATCGATTCGATCAATTCGCATCGCCGTCCGGACTCGAAGTCCGGCGTGAAGGGCAACCTCACCGACATCGAAACGATCACCGCCGACGGCAAGGACGTCGTCGTCGTCAAGCTTGCCAGCGGCAATGCCGATTTCCCATATCTCATGACGGATTTCCATCTCAACATCCTGCCGTCGAAGGACGGCAAGCCGGATTGGGCCGCGAAGGCCGGCACCGGCGCCTATGTGCTCGAGGAGTTCAATCCTGGTGTGCGCAGCCGGCTCAAGCTCAACCCCAATCGCTGGGACCAGGCGAGCGGCTTCCTCGAATCGGCCGAGCTCCTGCATGTCAACGATGTCGCGGCGCGCCAGGCGGGACTGATCAGCGGCGAATTGCAGGTGGTGAACCGGATCGACCTGAAGACGGCCGGCCGGCTCAAGTCGAACAGTGCGGTCCGCATTCTCGATGTGCCGAGCCTGGCGCACCACACCATCCCGATGATGGTCGACCAGTCGCCGTTCGATAACAAGGACGTGCGGCTGGCGCTCAAATATGCCATCGACCGTGAGGAATATGTCGCCAAGATCCTCATGGGCTTCGGCCGCATCGGCAATGACCAGCCGATCGGGCCGGGTTCGACCTATCGCTTCCATGCCGATGACGTGCCGCAGCATGCCTATGACCCCGACAAGGCGATGTTCCATCTCAAGAAGGCCGGTATGGGCAGCCTGAAGGTCGATCTCCACACGTCGGATGGTGCTTTCACCGGCGCCGTCGATGCGGCCATCCTGTTTCAGGAATCCGCCCGCAAGGCGGGGATCGAAATCAATGTCGTGCGCGAGGCGAATGACGGTTATTTCTCGGACATCTGGCCGAAGACTTCGTTCCGTTATGCCTGGTGGTCGCAGCGCGCGACCGAGGATCAGATGCTGTCGGTAAATTATGCGGCGGATGCGCCGTGGAACGACACCCATTGGAAGAACGAGCGCTTCGAGAAGCTTCTGCATGAAGCGCGCTCGGAGCTCGATGACGAAAAGCGGGCCGAGATGTATCGCGAGATGCAGATCATCGTCAGCGACGATGCCGGGACGATCATTCCCGCTTTCATCAACAATGTTCATGGTGTCGCCGCCGCGGTCGCCACCGGTGACCAGATCAGCTCGAGCTGGGAGCTGGATGGCGGTCATTTCGTCAAGCGCTGGTGGCTGGCCTGATCGGGGAGGCCGGTCATGCCGCTACTGCCGGACACGGATGGCGACGCGCAGTTGCAGTTCCTGAAGCTGGCCTGGCAAGGCGTGCGCCGGCGTCTCTGTGGCGCGCATATCGTAATCGCACAGACAAGGAGTGAGGACATGCCTACGATCCACGTTGAAATGCTTGCCGGACGCTCGAATGACCAGAAGCGGGCGCTGGTGAAGGGGCTGACGGAGTGCTTCACCTCGCATTGCGGTGGCACGCCTGCTTCAGTCCAGGTCGTGATCTCCGAATTCGGCAAGGATCAATGGGCGGTTGGCGGCGAGCTGATCAGTGATAGAAAGACCTGACCAAAAAGGGGGCTGTCCGTTTGCGTATCCTGCTCGTCCTTAGTCATCCTCGGCAAGATTCGCTGACGCATGCCGTCGCCGACGCCTTTTGCACCAGCGCCCGCGCGCAGGGGCATGAGGTCGAATGGGCGGATCTCTATCGCGAAGGTTTCGATCCGCTGCTGCATGAGCCGGATGAGCCTGACCGTTCCGTCATCGGCAAGCGGTATTCGGATGCCGTGCAGGCCGAAATGGCGCGTGTCGATCGCAATGAAGCAATCGTCATGGTGTTTCCGGTGTGGTGGTGGTCGGTGCCGGCTATGCTCAAGGGCTGGATCGATCGCGTCTGGAATCGCGACTGGGCTTATGGGGCGAGGACATTGCCGCATCGGCACGGCCTGATGATCGGCGTGGCCTCATCGACCGAGGCGAGTTTTGCCAAGCGGCGTTATATCGACGCCATGCGTATTCAGCTCGAAACCGGGACGATGGCCTATTGCGGCATCGCGAACTCCCGGCTGGAGCTTCTTTATGAATCTACACGAAATCCGGCGGCATCAGCCGACCTGGTGCATCGGGCGCACGAGCTGGGGAAATTCTTTCCCTCCGACAAATAGTGCTCTTCACACGTTAAGACGATGCTCGAAATAGGCCTGATGCTCACGCGACAGGCGACAGGCGAGCTCGACATCCTTCACTCTGATCGCATCGACGATCGGCTGATGGCTCAAGGCAGCCGCCATGAAGTCGATGCCGGGCTCCGACAGCGTGACGCGCGTGTGGATCTCGAGATGCAGCGAATCCCATAATTTCAGCAAGAGCTCATTGCCGGCC
This sequence comes from Rhizobiales bacterium Y(2018), assembly GCA_005502925.1. Taxonomy (GTDB): domain Bacteria; phylum Pseudomonadota; class Alphaproteobacteria; order Rhizobiales; family Aestuariivirgaceae; genus Taklimakanibacter. The sequence goes on from SCPD01000020.1 coordinate 63,830, forward strand.
GCCGCCACGATCATGCGATGGAAGGCGACGCTGTGGCGGATCATCTTCTCGATGTCCCGGGTAGCGGCGGCCTCGCGCATGAGGTCGACCTCACTTTGCAAGGCCGCGATATCGAGCAACGGATTCACTGTGGCGAGCCGGGCCGCCGCTTCCTCGATGGCGCCGCGCACCAGATAGATCTCGCGCTGCGCGCTGGTGGCGAAAGGCTTCACGAAGGAGCCGCGCCTGGGTTTGGCCGTCACCAGCCCGGCCATTTCGAGATCACGCAACGCTTCGCGGATCGGCATCTGGCTGGTGCCGAATTCCTCGGCGAGCCGCATTTCGATGAGTCTTTCACCGCTTTTGTAATGGCCGGTGGCGATGCGCTCGATGAGCGTTTTGCGGATGCGGTCGGCGAGGGATGGGGCGCTGTTCTGGGAGGTGTCGTTCATTTGGGGATTGATTATCGATAATCGTTAAGTTAGCCTTGACGGAGAATAGCGCATGATCCGGAAAAGTGGAATCCGGTTTTCCGCAAAGATCATGCGCAACCGAAAAAAGCTGGACGCGTGATGAAAAGCGCCAACCGGCTCGAAAAATGGGAGGTTTTGAATGTCCGTCACGCTTTCGGCGGCCAAGCAGGCACGCCTCGTTCCAGCAGTACAGGCCAAGGGTGGCCGCATCATCGCCGGCGGCACACTGATCGTCGCCGATCTGAATTACGGGGCGGATTCGGTTGCCCTCATCACCCTCGACAGGCTGGGCTTCGATAAGATCGCCGTGAAAGGCGGCAAGGTGACCCTCGGCGCCATGGTCACCATGGCGGCGGTGGCCCGCGACCGGCGGCTCAAATTCCTGCATCCCGTCGCCAATTCAATTGGCGGCCCTGCCGTGCGGGCGATGGCGACGATCGGCGGCAATCTCTTCGCCCCGGCGCCTTATGGCGACATGACTGCTGCCTTGCTGACGCTCGATGCAGAGATCACGCTTCATGACGGCAAGGCGACGCGCAAACTGCCGATCGAAACCTTTCTCGCGCAGCGCCGCAAGCTCCAGAAGCACTGCGTCGTCTCGATTTCCTTCGCTGCTCCGAGCGCAGGCACATTTCACTATGTGAAGGTAGTGCGCCGCAAGCCGGTGAGTGCGTCGGTCGTCACTATCGCGGCGGTCATTCCTCAGAAAGCGGGAAAGATAAAAGACGCCCGTATCGCGCTCGGCGCCATGGCGGCGAACGCCATCCGCGCGCGCAAGGCTGAAGCCGCCCTCGAAGGCCGCAAGCTCGGTAATGACATCATCGCCACCGCGGCGAAGCTCATCGCCGCGGAAGCGTCGCCCGCCGACGACGCCTATGCCACGGCCTGGTATCGCCGTGAGATCGCACCTGTGCATTTTGTCCGTCTCCTTGCCGCATAAGGGAAGAGAAGCATGACCAAGGTCCCCGTGGAATTCACGCTCAACACGCGGGAGCAGAATGAATTCGTCGAAACCGGCTCAACGCTCCTGTCGGCCTTGCGCGACAGGCTCGGCCTCTACGGCACCAAGGCCGGCTGTCATCAGGGCACCTGCGGCGCCTGTACCGTCATCATCGATGGCGAGCCGCATCTGTCCTGTCTCACGCTCGCCGAGCGCTGCCAGGGAAAAGATGTCACCACGCTCGAAGGCCTGGCGCCGGCCGGCGCGCTGCACCCTCTGCAGCAGGCTTTCATGGACGGTTTCGCCGCCCAATGCGGCTTCTGCACGCCGGGCATGATCCTCGCCGCCAAATGCCTGCTCGACCGCAATCCCGACCCGACGCGCGACGAGGTCGTCGATGCGATCTCCGGCAATATCTGCCGCTGTACCGGTTATGAGCCGATCATCGCCGCCATCCTGACGGCCGCCCAAGGCATGCGTAAGCCAGCTAGAAAGCGCGCGTGAGGGAGGCGGCCATGGAGTATCGCAAGGACTACTTTACCGGCACGCAGACCCAGGACCTCACCGAGGTCGGCGTCACGCGCCAGCGCTCCGACGTGCTGGGCCATGTCACCGGCAAGACGCAATATTACGCTGACCGCCAGTTCGCCGGCCTGCTTCATCTCAAGATGGTGCGCAGTCCCCATCATCACGCCCGCATCAAATCGATCGATGTGGCGAAGGCGCTGAAAGTGCCGGGCGTCGTGCGCATCCTTACCGCCAAGGACGTACCGCAGAATATTTACACCATTCTCTGCCTCATCCAGGTCGAGCCCAATGACGAGCCGGTGCTCGCCTTCGACAAGGTGCGCTTCAAGGGTGAGCAGATCGTCGCCGTGCTCGCCGAAAGCGAAGCCGCGGCGCGCGATGCCGCCGCCAAGGTGAAGATCGTCTATGAGGTGTTGCCGGCCGTCTTCGATGTCGAGGAGGCGCTGAAGCCGGGTGCGCCGCTCGTCAATGAATATCACGGCCGCAACTACTTCACCTATGAAGGCCATCATTGCCGCCGGGTGCGATATGGCGATGTCGAGCGCGCCTTCGCGAAAGCCGATCATGTCGTCGAGGAGATGTATCAGTCATCCCCCATCGAGCATGCGCCGACCGAGACCACAGGCTGCATCGTGGTGCCCGACCAGAATGACCGCTACACCTGCTATTCCAACACCCAGGCGCTTTATTTCACCCTCGACAATACGGCACTGATCCTCAATTCGCCCTTCCAGAAATTGCGGCTCGTCGGCGGCACGGTCGGCGGCGGTTTCGGCGGCAAGGTCGATGTCATCACCGAGCCGATTGCTTTCCTCGCCGCGATGCTGACCAAGCGGCCGGTCAAATATGAATATAGCCGCGAAGAGGAGATGCAGGTCTCCTCGCCCCGCGCCGCCGAGCGCATCTATATCAAGGACGGCCTGATGAAGGACGGTCGCATCACCGCCCGCAAGGTCACGCTTTATGTCGATGCCGGCGCTTATTCGCGCCATTCGCCCTATGGCACCACCAAGGCGGCCGCCCATATGCCGGGGCCCTATACGATCCCCAATGTCTGGGTCGACTGCCATTGCGTCTACACCAACCGCACGCCGTCGAGCGCCATGCGCGGCTTCGGTGTGACCATCGGCGACTTCGCCCTCGAAGTGCAGATGGACAAGCTCGCGCGTCTGATCGGCATGGACCCGATGGAGTTCCGCATCCTCAATGCCTATCGCGACGGCGACATGAAAGCGCATCAGAAGCAGGTGGAAGGCGCGGCCCTCGTCGAATGCGTCCAGGCGGCGGCCGATCTCGCCCGATGGCCGCTCTGCGACCGCTCCAAAACGGCATCATCCCTGAAGCGGGAGGTATGACATGACCAGGAAACGCGGCCGCGGCATGGCGGCGGTCAATTACCCGACCGGCATGAATCTGGGCGGCGATCCCTCCCAGGCGCTCATCCACGCGACGACGACGGGCAGCTTCGTCGTCACCTTGTCCAGTGTCGATCTGGGGCAGGGCCTCAAGACGGTCATGGCGCAGATCTGTGCCGAAACATTGGGCGTCCCGACCGACAATGTCATCATCGACACCGCCGACACCGATACCGGTCCCCATTGCATGGGCACTTTCGCCTCGCGCGGCACCCATCGCATCGGCAATGCCATCATCATGGCCGCCAAGGAGGCGCGCGCCGTCATGCTCGAAGTGGCGGCCGAGGAGCTCGAGGTCGATGCTGGCGACCTAGTCACCGACGGCGCCGGCGCCATTCATGTGAAAGGCAGTCCGCAAAAGTCGATATCCATATTCAACGTGGCGCTCGCCGCGCATTTCAAGCACGGCAAATCCATTTCCGGCCGTGGCATCTTCCTGCAACCGCGTTCTTACCCCGAGCCCGAGACCGGCAAGATGACGCCCGCCACGTGTTACGCCCATGCCTGCACCGTGGCGGAGGTCGAGGTCGACACCGAAACCGGCGAGGTCGCCGTCCTGTCGCTCAAAAGTGCCTATGAAGTCGGCCGCGCCCTCAATCCGCGCATGGTCGAGCAGCAGATCATCGGCGGCGCCTGGATGGGCATCTCGCATGCGCTTTATGAAACGACCGAGCCCTATTATCCCGATCGCGCGCATGGGCCTGTCGATTTCAACCAATATCTGATGCCGGGTCCGGGTGATCTGCCGGAATTCGCCAATGTCGTCATCGAGCGCCCGGCGGCGGACGGTCCCTTCGGCGCCAAGGGTGTCGGCGAGATGACCGCCAATTCGCCCATCCCGGCGATCGCCAATGCGATCTTCGATGCGGTCGGCGTGCGGGTCGATTCGCTCCCCATCACACCTGAGAAAGTCCTGCGCGGTATCCGCGCCTTGAACGCTTGAAGCCAGAGAGGAAGTCCCATGCTGAAAGTCATGTCCCTGATGAAGCGCCGCGCCGATATGAGCTTCGCCGATTTCCGCCGCTGGGCGCAGGCGGATCATCCGATCCTTGCCCAGAAGCTCCCGGGCCTGCGCGGCTACCGCATGAATGTTCCCAAAGAGGAGAACCCTGACAATCCCTATGATGCGGTGAGCGAAATGTGGTTCGACAATGCCGAGGCGCGCCTCGCTGCCATGGCGACCGATGCCGGCAAGGCGGCCGGCGGCGATGCGGCATCGCATTGCGCCAGCCGCTTCCATCTGCTCGTCGACGAGAAAGTCTTTGTCTGAGCCGGGCATCGCATCGCCTGACGATCTCGCGGCGCGCCTCGCGCGCGAGCTCTATCTCGCCGGCGAGGAGCTGGCGACCGCATCCTTCCTGGCGCTCAAGCTCGGCAAGCCTTTGCTGCTCGAAGGCCTGCCGGGCGTCGGCAAGACCGAGGCCGCCAAAGCCCTGGCCTCCGCTCTCGGCGTCGAGCTGATCCGCTTGCAATGCTACGAGGGCATCGATGCCGGCCACGCGCTTTATGAATGGAATTACGCGCGCCAGCTCCTGGCGTTGCGCCGTGATGCCGCCGCCGATCTCTATTCGGATGAATTCCTGATCGAGCGGCCTTTGCTGCGCGCCCTCAAGGCGCCGGAGCGGACATTGCTGCTGATTGACGAGATCGATCGGGCCGATCATGAATTCGAAGCCTTCCTGCTCGAATTCCTGTCCGATTTCCAGATTTCCATTCCCGAACGCGGCACCTTGAAGGCGGCCTCGCCGCCGGTGGTGATCCTCACTTCCAACCGCACCCGCGAATTGCATGAGGCCTTGCGGCGGCGCTGTGTCTATAGCTGGATTGCCCATCCTGAGCCCGAGCGCGAGGCGCGCATCATCATGTTGCGCACGCCGGAGCTTGCCGAGGCGACCGCGCGCGCCGTTGTCAGCGCGGTAAACGATCTGCGCCGGCTGCCGCTCGCCAAGGCGCCCGGCATTTCCGAGGCCGTCGACTGGGCGAAAGCCGCGCAGATGCTCGAAGCCGGCACTGGCCGCTGGCCGGAAGCCTTCCGCCGCGCCATCGGCGTCGCACTGAAAGACGAAGAGGATCTGGCCCTGGCGCGCGACGGGCTGGATGAGCTTCTCACCAAGGCCTGCGCCTCATGAAGCTGCCGCGCGCCGCAGCTCTTCTCATCGATTTCACCCAAGTGCTGCGCCGGCATGAGTTCTCCTTGTCGCATGAGCAGGTGGTGATGTTTCTGGGCGCCGTCCGTTTGCTGGGACCCCGCAGCATCGACAGCATCCGCCAGGCGGCGCTGGCGACCCTGGCGCCGCCGATCGATCGGTTGCCCAAATTCGACGCGTTGTTCCGCGCTTTCTTTTTCGAGGAAGGCGATGCCGTCGTGGCGGCCAGAAGCCTGCCCGAGCAGGATGCACCGGTCAGGGATAAAGGCATGCAGCCGGACGAGCCGCCCGAAGCGGGTGAAGAAAGCCGCTCCGGCAAAGCGGCGACGCCAAAGGAAATGCTGAATCTCCGCCAGTTCGAGACGCATGATGAAGACGCGGCCATCACGCGGTTGAACAAGGAGGCATCACGCACTCTGCCGCGCCGGCGCAGCTTCCGGAAAGTCGCTAGCAAGGACGGTGAGGGGCTCGATCTGCGCCGGTCGTTGCGCCGCATCGTCGAGCACGATGGTGATGTCATCGCCTTGATGCGCAGCCGCCGCAAGACCACGCTTCGCCCGATCGTGCTGCTCATCGATATATCGGGATCGATGAAGGCGCATACCGCCGACTATCTCCTGTATGCGCATGCTCTCACCACGCTCGCCGGCAAGGTCGAGACCTTCACCTTCGGCACACGTCTCACCCGCATCACCGGCGCGCTGCGCCAGCGCCGCCGGGAGATCGCGCTGGCGCAGGCATCGGCGCTTGTCGGCGACTGGGATGGCGGCACAAGGATCGGCCCGGCGCTCCAGTCCTTCCTCTCCCATCCGCGTTACGCCGCCTTGCTGCGGGGCGCCGTGGTGCTGGTGCTGTCGGATGGTCTCGAACGCGGCGATCCAACGCCGATGCGCGAAGCCGTGGCGCGCATCTCGCGGCGTGCTTTCCACCTCGCCTGGCTGACGCCGCTTGCCGCCGATCCGCGTTTCCGCCCCGAGACGGCGGCGCTCAAAGGCATCCTGGATTACCTCGACCGGCTCGGTAATGGCGGCTCGATCGCGAGCCTCGTCGATCATACTTTGAAGATAGGATCCAGATCATGACCGGCATCGTCGATGCGCATCATCATATCTGGCGGCAAAAGGATCTGCCCTGGCTTTCAGGTCCCATGCTGCCGCGCATTTTCGGTCCCTATGAGCCCATCCGCCGCGATTATCCGATAAGCGAATATCTTGCCGACATCGCCGAGGCCGGCGTCACCCGCTCGGTCTATGTCCAGGCCAACTGGGCAACGGCGGATTTCAAAAAGGAAGTGGCCTGGGTGCAGCGCACGGCAGATGAAAGCGGCTGGCCGCAGGGCATTGTCGGTTATGCCGACCTGATGGTCGATGATGTCCGACCGCAGCTCGACCGTCTCAAAACCTATCCTTTGCTGCGCGGCATCCGCATGCAGCTTCATTGGCACGACAATCCGCAATACCGTTTCGCCGCACGGCCCGATCTGATGCGCGAGCCTGTCTTCCGCCGCAACATGGGTCATCTGGCCGATTACGGCCTGAGCTTCGATCTCCAGGTTTTTACCGCTCAGATGGCCGATGCGGCGGAGCTGGCCGCTTCATTTCCCACCATCACTTTCATTCTTCAGCATGCCGGTATGCTGGAGGATCTGTCGCCGCAAGGCTGGGCCGCCTGGCGCGAGGGCATGGCGAAGCTCGCGAAACAGCCGAATATCGTCTCGAAATTATCGGGCCTCGGCACCTTCGTCCACCAGGTCAACGGCAAGCTCATAACGGACATCGTTCGCGAGACGGTGACGCTCTTCGGGCCGGAGCGTTGTCTCTTCGGCTCCAATTTCCCGATCGAGAAATTATGGGCGAGTTATGATGAGCTGATCGCCGCGTATCGCACCGCTTTGGCGGGTTATGCGCCGGCCGACCAGGAGATGATCCTGGCCGGCACGGCGATGCGTGTTTACCGGCTCGGCTGAGCCAGTGCCGCCCGCTGGCGGATCAATGCGAGAACCGTGTCGATGGTCGGCGTCGGTTTCTGGGTGAGCTTGCCCAGCTCCTGCACCGCGGTGACGAGCGCGTCGATCTCGAGCGGCCGGCCGAGTTCGAGATCCTGCAGCATCGATGTCTTGTGCGCGCCGACGGCCGCCGCACCGGCGATGCGTTTGTCGACATCGATGGCGAATTTGATGCCGAGCGCTTCGCCGATGGCCTGCGCCTCGACCATCATCGCACGGGCCACGCCGCGCACCGCGTCATCGCCGCAGATCTGCTCGAGTGTCGCGCCGGTTAGCGCCGAGATCGGGTTGAAGGACAGATTGCCCCACAACTTCACCCAGATCTCGCTGCGGATCTGCGGCCGGATCGGCGCCCTGAGTCCCGCCGCGACGAAGACCTCGGCGAGCTTGGCGATACGGTCGGTCTTTTCGCCCGACGGCTCACCGAGCGGCAGGCGGTCACCTTCGACATGGCGGATGATGCCCGGCGCCTCGATCTCGGCGGCCGGATGCACGACGCAGCCGATGGCGCGTTCAGGCCCGATCGTGTCCCAGATGCGCCCACCCGGATCGACCGCCTCGATGCGTTGGTCTTCGTATGCGCCGGCCTGCTTGTAGAAATACCACCAGGGCACGCCATTCTGTCCGGTGACCACCGCGGTGTCGGCGCCGATCAGCGGCTTGAGGCTGTCGAGAATGCCTGGAATGGAGTGAGCCTTCAGCGCCAGGAAGATATAGTCCTGTGGTCCGAGTTCCTTGGCGTCGCTGGTGGCGGTGACTTTCACCACCGCCTCGTTGTCGCCTTCACGCAGGACGAGCCCGTTGCGCCGCATCGCGTCGAGATGTGGCCCGCGCGCGATGAGGCTCACCTCCGTTTCGCCCTTGAGCGCGAGTTTCGCGCCGACGAGTCCGCCGATGGCGCCCGCCCCGAAGATGCAGATCTTCATTCGCCGAGACCCAGTTTGGCGGCGAGGCCGATGCGCTGCAATTTGCCGGTGGCGCCTTTCGGGATCTCCTCGAGGAAGACGAGCTTGCGCGGCACCTTGAAATCGGCGAGCCGGCCGGAAGCGAAATCGCGGATCTCGCGCTCGCTCGCCTGATGGCCTTCGCGCAGCACGATCGCCGCTGCCACTTCCTCGCCGAGCTTGTCATGCGGCATGGCGAAGGTGACGACCTGCTGCACCGCCGGATGATCCATCAGCACTTCATCGACCTCGCGCGGCGAAATCTTCTCGCCGCCGCGATTGATGATCTCCTTCAGGCGGCCGGTGATGCGCACATAACCTTCATCATCCATCGTGCCCTGATCGCCGGTATGGAACCAGCCATGGGCGAAGGCCTCGTCATTGGCTTTGGGATTGCTCTCATAACCCGCCGTGACATTGGCGCCGCGGATGACGATCTCGCCGGTCTCGTTCGCCTTGAGGAGAGCCCCGTCGATGCTCATGATCGCGACATCGGGGCCGGCGGCGATGCCGACGCTCCCCGGTTTGCGTGCTTTGGGCGGCAGCGGGTTCGACGCCATCTGATGCGCCGCCTCGGTCATGCCATAGGCTTCGATCACCGGGCAGCCGAAGGTCGCTTCGGCTTCGGCCATCACTTGCGGCGGCAGCGACGAGGACGATGAACGGATGAAGCGCAGTTTGGCGCGTTTGATGCTGTCTTCATTGCGCGCGGCGCGGCCGAGGATCGCCTGATGCATGGTCGGCACCGCGGTGTACCAGGAAGGCTTCGCCTCATCGAGCCAGGCGAAGAATTTGAGCGCGTTGAAACCTGGCGTACAGGTGATTGAAGCACCGGCCGATAGCGAGGAGAGCACGGCCGCGATGAGCCCATGAATATGGAACAGCGGCATGATATTGAGGCAGCTGTCCTCGGACCTGAGGCTCAACGTGCTCGCGATATTGCCGGCCGAGGCGGTGACGTTCCGCTGGCTCAACGGCACGATCTTCGGACGTGACGTGGTGCCTGACGTGTGGAGCACCAGCGCGACATCATCCGCTTGCGCCGGACCTTTGAGCTTCGCTTCGCCGATCGCTTGGCCGTCGATGCTGAAATCGCCGGCCGCCGCACCTTCCGCCACTTTGAGGCGCAGGATCGGCAGCTTGAGTTTGGCGGCGGCTGCCTCGGCCGCCGGACTTCCTGCGTCGTCGAGGAGCAGAGCGCGGGCATTGAGATCGTTCAGGTAGAATTCGAATTCTTCGGCGCGATAGGCAGGGTTGAGCGGTGCCGTAGTGGCGCCGGCGCCGATGGCGACGAAAGCGCTCGCCATTTCGGGGCCGTTCGGCAGCACGATGGCGACACGGTCATTGCGCCCGATGCCCAGCGCATTCAGGCGATCGATCGTCCGTTGCGTCAGGTCGCGCAGCCCTGCGAAAGTGAGGCCCGGCCGCCCCGGCGCGCCCAGCGCCACATCCTTGTCGGCGCCGGCTTTGAGAAGTTCAGTCAGTGTCGAAGCAGTCATTATATTATAACCCCACAGCGCAACCGTCGCGGCGCCCTTCCGACGCCGCCACCCAGCCATCCGGGCCAAGTCTATAGATGATTTGCGCGGCGCCAAAGTCGAGATAGGTGCCGCCGGTCGTCGCATGTCCTAGGCCCGCGAGTGCCGTACGGGTGGCCTCGGGCCAGGCGGCTTCGAGCGACAGCTTGCCGTCCTCGAACCGCCAGCGCGGTGCGTCGATCACCGCTTGCGGATTCTGGTTCTTGGCCAGCATGCGGCAGGCGACCTGCACATGTCCTTGCGGTTGCATCGAGCCGCCCATGACACCCAGAGCGGCGATGGTCTTGCCGTTCTGGGTGGCGAAGCCCGGGATGATGGTGTTGAGCGGCCGCTTGCCGGGCCCGACAATATTCGGATGGTCCTTGTCGAGCACGAAGCAGCAGCCGCGATTATGCAGCGCGATGCCGGTGCCGGAAATCACGACGCCCGAGCCGAAGCCGCGATAATTCGACTGGATATAAGAGACGGCCATGCCGTTCTGATCGGCGGCGGCGAGATAGACCGTGCCATGTGTCGACTGCCTGGCGGGTTCGGGCGCGCTGACGCGGTCACGTGTGATCTGCGCCGCGTGATCGTCGAGCCGCGCCGGATCGAGTAGCTCGGCGGAGGTGAGCCGCATGGTCGCGGGATCGCCGACATGGGCACGCACTTCCGCCATGCCGATCTTGGTCGCCTCGATCTGCAGATGCACGAACTCCGCGCTGTCGGCGGTGAGGCCGCCGATATCGAGTCGGTCGAGAATGCCGAGCGCGATCAGGGCCGAGATGCCCTGGCCATTGGGCGGCAATTCATGGATGTCATAGCCGGCAAAGCCGATGCTGATCGGATCGACCCAGTCGGGCCGGTGATCGGCGAGATCGGAGAGGTTGAGCGCGCCGCCTTGCGCCTTGGCTGCCGCCACGATCTTCTGGGCGAGGCTGCCGCGATAGAATTCTTCGCCTCTGCTGCTGGCGATGAGCCGCAGCGTCTCGGCCTGGCCGGGGCAACGGAAGAGCTCACCGGCTTGCGGTGCGCGGCCATGCGGCAGAAAGCTTTCGGCGAAACCCGGCTGGTCGCGCAAGCGATCGACCTGGTTCTGCCAGATCTGCGCGATGACCGGCGAGACGAGAAAACCTTCCGTCGCATAGCGGATCGCCGGCTCGAACAGGCTTTCGAACGGGAGCTTGCCGAAACGTTCATGCAGCACCACCCATCCGGCGACGCCGCCCGGCACGGTGACGGAATCCCAGCCGACTTCCGGCATCTTGTCGTGGCCCTCGAAACGGCTGCGATGCCAGTCTTTGGGCGCCCGCCCCGAGGCATTGAGGCCGTGCAGCGTCTTGCCGTCATGGATGATGGCGAAGGCATCGCCGCCGATGCCGTTCATCGTCGGCTCGACGACGGTGAGGGCGATCGCGGTGGCGAGTGCGGCATCGACCGCCGTGCCGCCTTGCGCCAGCATCGCGAGGCCGGCCTGCGCGGCGAGCGGCTGCGTCGTCGCCACGCAATTACGCGCCAGCACTGGCATGCGCGAAGAGGCGTAGGGGAAAGTCCAATCCATGAGGCTTCCTCCGGTCAGAGGGTTGCGGTGAGCTGCGGGATGAAGGCGTCGAAAGTACGCCCCAGCCGCTGATACATATCATCGATCTCTTCGCCCGTGATGATCAAGGGCGGCGACAGCGCGATCGTATCGCCGAGCGCCCGGACGATCAGCCCGTGCTTCTGCGCCTCGGTCTGGAACATCATGCCGACGCCACGCGCCGGCTCGAAGGACGCCTTGGTCTTCTTGTCGCGCACCAGCTCGACACCGGCCAGGAGGCCGATGCCGCGCACTTCGCCGACATAAGGAAGATCGAGGAGGGCGCGGGCTTTGTCGAGGAACGGTTTCGCGACCTTCTGAACATGGCCGACGATATTGCGGGTCTCATAGATGCGCAGCGCCTCGAGCGCCGCCGCGGCGCAGACCGGATGGCCCGAATAGGTATAGCCATGGGCAAAGCTGCCGATCTTGGCGCTGTTGTCTCGCAGGACTTCATAGATCGGTTCCGATATGGCGGTGGCCGAGATCGGCAGATAGGAGGCCGACAGCGCCTTGGCCATGGTCACCATGTCCGGCTTGATGTTGAACGTCTCGAACCCGAACATATTGCCGGTGCGCCCGAAGCCGCAGATCACCTCATCGGCGATGAAGAGAATATCGTGGCGCTTCAGGATCGGCTGGATCTTGTCGAAATAGGTCTTGGGCGGAACGATGAGGCCGCCCGCCCCCAGCACCGGCTCGGCGATGAAGGCGGCGATCGTGTCGGCGCCTTCGCGCAGGATCAGGTTTTCGAGCTGCTCGGCGAGGCGTGTGGCGAAGGCTTCCTCGCTCTCGCCCGCTTTGGCGAAGCGGTAGTGATGCGGGCAGTCGCAATGGCGCACGCTCGCCATCGGCAGGTCGAAATCGAGATGGTTGCGCGTGAGGCCGGTGAGGCTCGCCGCGGCGATGGTCACGCCGTGATAGGCCTTCATCTGGGCGATGATCTTCTTCTTGCGCGGCCGGCCGAGCGCATTGTTGTAATACCAGGCGAGCTTGATCGCCGTGTCGTTGGCTTCCGAGCCGGAATTGTTGAAGAACACGCGGCCATTGGGCAGCGGCAGCATCTTGATGAGCTTCTCGGCGAGATCGGTTCCGGGCTCATGCGCCTTATGCGCGAAGAGATGGTAGAAGGGCAGCTTGCGCAGCTGCGCGGTGATCGCCTCGACCATGCTCTCCTCGCCGCCGAAGCCGAGCGAGGCGCTCCACAGGCCGGCGACGGCTTCTATATAGTCGCGTCCCTCATCGTCACGGACATAGATGCCCCGGCCGCTCGAAATGACGGTCGGCCCGATGCGCTCATGGACTTTCAGATTCGTATAGGGGTGCAGGGCATGGGCGATATCGCGGGCCTGCGTGGAATTCGCGTGAATGGTCACTTTCTTCTCCTGGAAAACGTCTCCTGAGCAAAATGGTATACCAGAAAGTATTTTTTACAAGCATGTTTTGTGTTCAATCTGCTTGACAGTTTTAAAAATTGGGGTCAGATTTGGCATATGATCCTGCATACCAAAGCTGAAAAGCCCACCAGCACGCTGAAGCAGAATGTCTATGACGCGCTCAGGGGCATGATCCTCAGCGGCGAGGTGAGCCCCGGCGAGCAGTTGCGGGAACGTGATCTGAGCGAGAAGCTGGGCGTCAGCCGCACGCCCTTGCGCGAGGCGCTGAACCAGCTGGAGCGCGAGGGCCTGGTCGAAAGCCAGCCGCATCGCGGCTATTTCGTCCCCATTCTCGATCTCAAGACCGCCGAGGAGCTGCTCGACCTGCGTCTGATGCTCGATGCCTATGCGATCGCGCTCGCCGTCGACAAGATCTCTGAGCAGGGCCTCGAAGAGCTGAAAGGCGTCATGCAGCGCCTAGCCGAATTCGCCGCCAAGCCCGATCTCGCCATCGAGGAGCTCGCCGAGGAAGTGCGCGTCGGCATGCAGATCCACGAGATCGTGGCGCGCGAATCCGGCCATCGCTTTCTCTATGAGACCTTGCGCCATCTCTATGGCCGCCTGTCTCTGTTGATCTGGGTCGATGTTTTGTGGGTCGACAAATGGGACCTGACCCGCGCCGAACATAAGGAAATCGTCGAAGCGATCATTGCGCGCGACAAGGAGCGGGCGGTCACCGCCACCAAGCTCCATGTCAAACGCTCCCGCGACGACCTGATGCGTGTCGTGCAGGCGCAATCCTTGCTGCACGGGAAGTCGAGGGGACGTCTGGAACGACCTTGAGGCAAGTGGGGACGCGAAGTCCCGGTTTAGTTGGAGGAATGAATGCAAATAGAAAAGAAGATCGAATCCCTGGGCATCAAATTGCCCGACCTCGGCGTCTGGGATTCGAATATCGGCACCGCGCAAAAATATTACGGCCAGCAATATGGAAAGATGAAGCCGTTCCATCGTTCCGGCAGCCTGCTCATTCTGTCGGGCCATGTGCCTGATCTGCCCGATGGTACCGTGCTGCATCCGGGCCGCGTCGGCGCCGAAGTCACCGTCGAGCAGGGTTATGCGGCCGCGCGCCAGACCGGCATCAACTGCCTCGCCGGCATCAAGCAGGCGATCGGCGATCTCGACAAGATCACCAATCTCGTGCGCACGCTCAATTTCGTCGTCTGCGCGCCGGGCTTCACCGATCCCAATCTCATTTCCAGCGGCCTGACCGATCTTTTCGCCGAGGTTTTCGGCCCCGAAAAGGGCATCGGCTGCCGCGCCACCATTGGCGTCATGTCGCTTGCCAATAACCATTGCTACGAGACCTGGATGGACCTCGAGGTCCGCTCGTAACGATCTGCTCGACGGGGAGCGGCTCTGCGCGAGCCGCTCCCGCTCATCTCGACAATCATAAGAATAATCAACTTAGGGAGTAGTGCGATGCGTAAGGCTTTTGTGTATCTGACGGCGGCTGCCGCTTTGACCGCCCTGGCGGCGTTGCCGGTGAAGGCTGCCGAAGAAGTGAAGATCGGTTTCACCGCCGCTTTGAGCGGCGACTTCGCCGCCTATGGCGAGAACATGCAGCGCGGTCTCGAGCTGGCGATCGGCGAAATCAACGCCAAGACCGACAATGGCGGCGTCACGCTCGCTATCACCACCGCCGATGACCGCGGTCTGCCGAGCGACGGCGTGCTCATCGCCCAGCGTTTCTGCTCCGACGATACGGTCGATATCGTCATGGGCTATTCCTTCAGCTCGGTGGCGCTCGCCGCCGCGACCATCATCAATGACTGTCAGCTGCCGGTGCTTGCGTCGGCGGTGACGAGCCCCGATCTCGCCGGCGTCAGCCCATATTTCCGCCGCAACGTCTTGACCGATGCGGTGCAGGGCGAGCTCGCCGGCACCTATGCCGCCAAAGTGCTGGGCGCCAAGCGTATCGCCGCGCTCAACCAGCAGGATGATTACGGCATCGGCGGCACCGACGCTTTCGTCGCCGCCGCCAAGGCAGCGGGTGCAGAAATCCTGAGCCGCGAGGCCTATGTGCTCGGCACCAAGGACTTCAAGACGCAGCTCACTTCGATCAAGGCGCAGACCCCCGATCTCCTGTGGGTCGGCGGCTTTTATACCGAAGCGGCCAAGATCGCCCAGCAGGCGCGCCAGATCGGCCTCGATGTGCAGATCCTCGGCAGCGACGGCCTGTTGAGCCCGAAGCTCATCGAGCTGGGCGGCGCCAGCATCGACGGCACGATTCTCTACGGCATGTTCGACCCGAGCGTCGCCAAGCCGGAAGTCCAGGCTTTCGTGAAGGCCTATAAGGATAAATATGGCGAGGAGCCCAATGCCTGGGCCGCCCTCGCTTATGATGCCGGCTACACGCTCAACGAGGCGGCCAAGCTCGCCGCGGCCAAGAACGGCAAGGTCGACCGCGCCGGCCTCAACGCCGCTTTCGCCGAGATCAAGGCCGTGCCTGGCGTCACCGGCCCGACCACCTTCCAGGAGAATGGCAACCGCGAAGGCACGGTCGTCTATCTCCAGGTGAAGGACGGCAAGTTCATTCTCGCGCCCAAGCAGCTGAACTGATCCCCGTCATAAAGGCGCATCGGAGTGTTTCGCTCCGATGCGCGCAAATCCGGACACGCTAGGCGAGGGCGCTCATGGATATTCTGCTTCAGTTCTTCATCAACGCCTTGATGCTGGGGGCGATCTATGCCCTCGCCGCCGTGGCCTATACGCTGGTCTATGGCATTCTGGAGATGATCAACTTCGCCTTTGGCGAGCTGTTCATGTTCGGCGCGTTCCTCGTGGTGAGCTTCATGCTGCCGCAAGTGAGCCTGTTCGGGGTCATGGTGCCCATGCCGGGCCTGCCTTTCCTTCTCGCCGCGCCGCTCGCCATCCTTTTCGTGGCGGCGATGGGGTATCTGATCGAGCGCTGCGCCTATCGGCCTTTGCGCTTCGCGCCGCGTCTCGCCCCCTTGATCACCGCCATCGCGGTTTCGGTCGCTTTGCAGAATCTGGCGCAGAGTGTCTGGGGCGCGCAGGAGCTGTCTTATCCATCCTTCTTCCTCCTCGAGGCCAAGCCGATCCAGATCGGCGGCGCTTATATCTCGATGGTCGAGATCGCGGTGATCGTCACCGCCGCGGTGGTCATGACCGCTCTCCACTTCTATGTGAAGAAGACGCGCATGGGCCGCGCCATGCGCGCCGCCGCCCAGGATGTCGAAGCTGCCGCCTTGATGGGCATTCCAGTCAACCGCGTCATCGCGATGGCCTTCATCATCGGCTCGGGCCTCGCCGCTCTGGCCGGCATCTTCTACGGCGCCGTCTATCTCTTCGCCCATCCGCATATGGGTTTCATGCCGGGCCTGAAGGCGATGGTCGCGGCAGTGCTGGGCGGCATCGGCAATATCCGCGGCGCCATGCTGGGCGGCATCGTGCTGGGCTTCGCCGAAACCTTCGGCGCCGCCTATCTGCCCAATGGTTCCGCCTATCGTGACGCCATCGCTTTCGGCATCCTCATCCTGCTCCTGCTGTTCCGCCCGCAAGGCCTGCTCGGCACACGTTTGCCCAACCGCCTTGCCGATCGCGGCGCCATGGCCTTCAAAGGCTCGGCCTCAGCCATCGATGCGGGGCTGGCGCGTCTGAGCGCCTTCTTTGCCGGCCGCGATCTCGTGCGGTATGCCAGCTGGGGTGTGCTGGCGGTCGTCGCCGTCTCGGTCTTCTTCATCTTCCCGTCGCCTTATTGGGCACGCGTCTTCGTCTTCGTGCTCATCTATGCGCTGCTCGCCAGCGGCCTCAATATCGTCGTCGGCTTTGCCGGCCTGCTCGATCTGGGCTTCGTCGCCTTCTGGGCGGTCGGCTCTTACTTCACCTCGATCCTCTTCGTCGAGGTGCTGGCCAAAGGTTATGGCGTCGATATGAGCTCGGTCTGGTGGCTCTTTTACGTGAACCTGTTGCTGGGCGGTGGACTCGCGGCACTCTTCGGTATGATGCTGGGTTATCCCACCTTGCGGCTGCGCGGTGACTATCTCGCCATCATGACCCTGGGCTTCGGCGAGATCATCCGCCTCGTCGCCACCAACTGGGTCGACCTCACCCGCGGGCCGATGGGCATTCGCGGCATCCCGGTGCCGAGCCTCTTCGGCTACAAGCTCGGATCGCCGGTGCAGCTTTATCTCTTAGGCCTCGTGCTGCTGGCGCTCGCGGTCTTCCTCATCGCCTTGATGGTGCGCTCCTATCTCGGCCGCGCCTGGGTGGCGATCCGCGAGGATGAGGCGGCGGCCGAGGCGATGGGCATCAACACCGCGCGCTACAAGCTTTACGCCTATTCGGCGGGCGGCTTCTTCGGCGGCGTCACCGGTGTGTTCTTCGCCCATTCGCAGCAATATATCAGCCCGCTCAGCTTCACTCTGTTCGAGAATATCCTGATCCTCATGCTGATCGTGCTGGGCGGCATGGGCACGCTCGCCGGACCGATCATCGGCGCCGCCATCTGGGTCGTCTTCCTCGAAGTGGCGCGCGACATGCCCTTCATTCAGCAGCACCACGAATTGCGCTTCATGGCGCTCGGCATCCTGCTCGTCGTGCTGATGATCTTCCGGCCGCAGGGTCTCCTCGGCCAGAAGCGCCAGCCCCTGATGATGTCATGAACCGGAGAGTGACGATCATGCCGGATCAGGCCACCGTTCTCGCTCTCGACGACAAGGTCCTGCTCGACGTCAAAGGCGTCGGGCGCCGCTTCGGCGGCCTTGTGGCGCTCGCCAATCTCGACGTGGCGATCAGGCCCGGTGAAGCATTGGGCCTCATCGGCCCGAATGGCGCCGGCAAGACGACCTTCTTCAACATCATCGCCGGCGCCATCCCGGTATCCTCGGGCAGCATCCATCTCGATGGTGAGCAGATTTCCGGCCTCTCGCCCGACCGTATCGCCAGCAAAGGCATCGCCCGCACCTTCCAGAACATTCGCCTGTTCGACGAGATGAGCGTGCTGGAAAATGTGCTGATCGGCCGCCATCGCTTCTTCCGCGCCTCGCTCTTCGGTCTCATCTTCCGCACGAAGAGGGCTCATGCCGAGGAGAATCTCTCGAAGGAAGTGGCGCGCAAGGTCCTGGCGCGTGTCGGCCTCGCCGACAAGATGGCGCAGCCCGCCCGCAGTCTCTCTTATGGCGATCAGCGCCGTCTCGAAATCGCCCGCGCGCTTGCGCTCGAGCCCAAGCTGCTTCTGCTCGACGAGCCGATGGCCGGCATGAACCCGACCGAAAAGGCCGACCTCTCACGACTCATCGTCGAGCTCAATCGCTCAGGCATGACCATCCTCCTCATCGAGCACGATATGAAGGCGGTGATGGGCATCTCGAAGCGGGTCATCGTGCTGCATCACGGCGAGATCATCGCCGACGGATCGCCCGATGCGGTGCGCGCCGACCGCACCGTCATCGACGCCTATCTGGGCCGGAGGGGGTAAGCATGACGCTGAAGGTCGAGAACATCAAGGTCGCCTATGGCATGATCGAGGCGCTGCATGGCATCTCCTTCGCCGTCGCGGACAAGTCGGTCGTCGGACTCATCGGCAGTAACGGCGCCGGCAAGACCACGGCGCTCAAGGCCATATCGGGGCTTCTGCCTCTGAGCGGCGGGCGTATCACGCTCGATGGCCGGGATATCAACGGGCTCGCGCCCGAAGCGATCGTCAAGCTCGGCATCGTCCATGTGCCGGAGGGCCGCCGCATCTTCCCGCGCATGACGGTGCGCGAAAATCTCGATCTTGGCGCTTTCACGCGCCATCGCGATGCGACGGTCGAGCGTGACCTCGGCTGGGTCTATGAGCTTTTCCCGGTGCTGAAGGAGCGTGAGGAGCAATTGGCCGGCACGCTGTCGGGCGGACAGCAGCAGATGCTCGCCATGGGCCGCGCTTTGATGTCGAAGCCGCGTCTTCTGATGCTGGATGAGCCGTCCATGGGCCTGTCGCCGATCATGCAGGACAAGATTTTCGATCTCGCGCGCGAGATCAACGCGTCGGGCACCACCTTGCTGCTGGTCGAGCAGAATGCCAGGGCCGCGCTCGAGCTGGCGACCCACGCCTATGTGCTCGACACCGGCGCCATCGCGCTCGACGGCAAGGGTTCCGATCTCGCCCATGATGAGCGGGTGCGCAAAGCTTATCTGGGCGAAGAATAATCATCCATGACGAGACGGTAGCCGACGCCGGGCTCGGTCTGGATATAGCGCGGATTGGCCTGGTCGTCCTCGAGCTTGCCGCGCAGTTGCCCGATCAAGACGCGCAGATATTGCATGTCCTCGGTATGGGCGGGCCCCCAGATGGCGGTGAGAATCTGGCGATGGGTCAAGACCCGTCCGGCATTGCGCAGCAGCAAAGCCAGGAGATCGAATTCCTTGGGCGTCAGCTTGAGCGGCGTGCCGTTCTTGGCGGCGCGGTGATCGGTCACGTCGAGCGTGATCTCGCCATGGCTGAGCATCGGCGCCGCATTGGCCGTCGGATTGTGGTGGCGCAGCGCCGTGCGGATACGCGCCAGCAGCTCGCCGATGCCAAAGGGCTTGTTCACATAGTCGTCGGCGCCGAGATCGAGCGCCTCGATCTTTTCGGACTCGCGGTCGCGCGCCGAGACGACGATGATCGGCACCTGTGAGAAGGCGCGCGCCTGGCGGATCACGTCCTTGCCGTCGAGATCGGGCAGACCCAGATCGAGCAGCACGACATCGGGCGCCGTGGTGGCGATCATCCGGATCGCCTCGGCGGCGGTCGCGGCCGCCGACACCACGAAGCCGCCGGCGGTCAGGCCGAGCTTGAGGAAGCGCTGGATCTGGGGTTCGTCATCGACGACGAGAATTCTTATGCCGCTGGTCATGGCGCCATAATAGCACGGTGCCTTGCCGGGGGTAGGGCCGCCGCTCCTCGTCCCCGACCTACCCCAGATAACTCTTCAAGATCGACGCCCCCAGCGTGTATTTCGGATCGACCATGTTGCCGAGGCGCACCTTGCCCGCCTGGGTCAGGAGGAAATAGGCCTCATACTGGTCGAAGCCGTAATCGGCGACCATCCAGTGGATGAGCTCCTTATAGGCGATACGCGCCGCATCCTCCATCGGCCTTGTGCTGCCGATCGCCATGATGAACTTCTCGGTCTCGAGCCGGGGCCAGGCGATCTGCCAGTTCTTGATGAGATCGACCTGCACCGTCGTGGTCGAGGGGATCTCGACCGCGACGCCGCACAGTTCGCCGTCGCCCTGCGTGCCATGGCAGTCGCCGAGATAGAGATAGGCGTCCTTGTGATGCACCGGGAAATAAACGACGGCGCCCGGCGCCACATCGGGCAGATCCATATTGCCGCCCCAATAATCGGGCTGCAGCGAAGACACTGCCTCGATCTCGGGGCTCACCCCCAGCGTGCCGATGAAGGGTTCATAGGGCAGCGTGATCTTGCTGTTGAACTTGATGCCCGCTTCGGTGACTTCCATTTTCTTCACGCGCTCGGGCAGCGGCGGATTGAGGAGGGCGGTGTTGCCGGTAGCGACGAGGCCGCCGAATTCCGGGATCAGGGCCGTGGTACCGACCGGCTGTGCTCCGCGCGGCTTGATGCTGTGGATATGGACGCACAGCACGTCGCCCTTTTCCGCGCCCTTGACCGCGATCGGCCCGTTCTGCGGATTGACGAAAGGCATATGCAGCGTCTTCGACGGCATGTCCTGTTCCGTCTTGATCGCGCCTTCGAAGGCGTCATGGGTCTCGGCGATGACGATGTCGCCCGGCTCGATCGCCAGCACCGGATCGGCATAGGGCCCATAGACATAGTGATATTTGCCCTGCTTCTCGACGGTGAGCTCGTGTCTCTTGCCCGCTTTGCCGCGCGCCACGCCTTTGCGCGCCATGTAGCTCGTCTCAAGCCAGTTGCTCATCAGCGATCTCCCTCACCGGCTTGAGTAACCCCCATCGATCGCGATCGCCTGGCCGGTCATGAAGGCGGACGGATCGGAGGCAAGATAGACCGCGAGTTCGCCCATCTCGTCAAGCCTGCCGGCGCGCGGGATGGGATGCATCAGGCGCTTGGCTTGGATCGCCGCCGCGGGATCAGGCTCGGCCTGCGCCACCTCGATTGACAAAGGCGTCTCGACATAACCGGGACACATTGCATTCACCCGCACATTATGGGGCGCGAAGTCGAGCGCCATGGACTTCACCATGCCGATCACGCCGGCCTTGGCGCCGCAATAAGCGACACGTTCGGCCCGACCGACCAGCCCGAAGGTCGAGGAAATGATGATGACCGAGCCCTTGCCTGCGGCGATGAGATGCGACGCGGCATAACGCACGCTTAAGAAAGCCGGCATCAGCGTGTGATCCATGATGCGCTGGAATTCCTCCGGCTCCGTATCGAAGATCGAGGTGCGCCCGGCGGCGCCGGCGCTCATCACCAGTGTGTCTATCCCGCCGAGGAAATCATATGCTGAGGCAGTGACGCGCTGCACATCGTCCTTCAGGCTGGCATCGCCTGACGCACTTCCTGCTTTACCGAGTTTGGCGAGCTGCGCCACCGCCTCGTCGAGCACGGTCTTGCGGCGGCCGGACAGAAAGACGCCCGCACCTTCCTGTATCAGCGCCTGCGCTATGGCGAAGCCGATGCCGGTGCCACCGCCATAGATAAGCGCTCTTTTGCCTTCGAGACGATGGCTCATGATCAGCGGACCTCGAACTGCAGGATAGAGGCCTTCTCGACCGCTTTCCAGTCGATGCCGATGCCGAGGCCATGCCCTTTCGGCGCATGCACATAGCCTTGCTTGTCGGTGCGGATGACGTCGAACGAGCCATATTCGAAAGCGGGATAGGGCACCGGCTGCTCGAAATAGGTGCAGTTGCGATAGGCCAGCATCACATGCAGATTGGCCGCCTGGGTCAGCGTATAACCCCAGCACTGGATCTCGACATCCATGCCCAGCGCTTCGGCGAGCCCCATGATCTTGCGCAAAGGCGTGATGCCGCCGCAGATCGTGGCATCGACACGCAGCGCGCTCCAGGCGCCGGCCTTCGCACCTTGAGTCAGCATCTGCAGGTCGGTCCAGGTGTTGCCGGCGGCGATCACGGGCACCGTGCTCTGCCGCCTGATCTCGCGATAGCCTTCGATATCGCTGTCGACGAGGGGCGCTTCGAGCCAGCGGAAGTCGAGATCGCTCAAATGCCGCGCCGCCTTGAGCGCGCCCTGGAGATCATAACGCTGCTCGACATCGAGCATCAGCTCAAGGTCCTTGCCTTGGAAATGTTTCTTCACCGCCGCGCACATCGGCAGGTCACGCTCCGGCACGCACCAGCAGTGGAATTTGACCGCCTTGAAGCCCTCGTCATGGCGCTCGCCGACATAGTCGATATAGGCCTGGTTGTCGGCGAGGAGCGGTGTCGAGGCATAGGACAGGATCTTGTCGCGCGCCCCGCCGAGAAACTGATAGAGCGGCATTTGCGCTTGCCGCGCCGCCATGTCCCACAGCGCGATGTCGACGAGCGAATGCGCCTGCGGCACCATCGGCGTGCCGAGATTGCGCATGTCCTTCCACACCGTCTCGCGCTCGCCCGGATGCCGGCCCAGCACATCGGGCAGCACATGGCGCAGAGTCTCGCCGACAGCACGGTCGAAACAATGCGGCGTGATCATCGCCGCCCCGGCAAAGCCCTGCAGGCCGCTCGCCGCGGTGAGCCTCAGGATGATGTTGGACATGAACTGTCCGGTCATGCCTTCCGCCCAGGTGTAGCGTTCGACATCGGGGCCGACGACGAAGACTTCCGCTCTTTCGATTCTGTGTTTGTTCATGATTCCTGTTTCCGTTATTTGCTTTCGCCGTGCCAGCCGAGATGGCTGAGGAAATCGCGGGTGCGCGGCACCTTGGGCGCCGTGAAGATTTCTTGCGGCGTGCCTTCCTCGATCACCCGTCCCTTGTCGAAGACGGCGACACGGTTGGCGACGCGGCGGGCGAAGTCCATCTCATGCGTGACGACCAGCATGGTCATGCCTTCATCGGCGAGCGTCTTCATGACGCTCAGCACCTCGCCGATCGTTTCGGGGTCGAGCGCCGAGGTCGGCTCGTCGAACAGCATCAGCGCCGGCTCCATCGCAAGTGCCCGGGCGATGGCGACACGCTGCTGCTGGCCGCCCGACAAAGCGGAAGGGTGGGAGGTCTCCTTGTCGGCGAGCCCGACCTTGGCGAGAAGCTTGCGCGCCCGCGCATCGGCCTCGGCCTGGCCGAGCTTCAGCACCGTGGTCGGCCCGATGGTGACGTTGCGCAGCACGGTCAGATGCGGGAACAGCTCGAAATTCTGGAACACCATGCCCATGCGCTGGCGCACCAGCCGCACCGAAGTTTCGCTGCTCCTGACCTCATGGCCGTCGAAGCTGATGCGGCCCTGATCGAGCGGGTCGAGCGCATTGGCGCAGCGCAGCAGCGTCGATTTGCCGGAGCCCGATGGCCCGATGAGACAGACGACCTCACCGCGATGCAGCGTCAGGCTGACGCCAGCCAACGCGGTGAGCGCGCCATACCTTTTGACGACGTTCTCGAAGACGAGGATCGGGGCGGCAGTCATTCGGCGACCTTGAAACGATGGTGGATCCAATCGACGAGCTTCGCTTGCGGATAGCCCATCAGCCAGTAGAGCGCCGCCATGGCGGTCAGCACTTCGAGAATGCGATAGGTCTCGGCCCGGATCTGCAGCGCCACATAGGACAGCTCCGACACCGCGATGATCGAGACGAGCGAGGTGTCCTTGAACAGCGACACCCAGGTCGAGGCGAGCGCCGGCAGCACGCGCATGAGGGCTTGCGGCGCGACGATACGGCAGAACACGCTGAAGCGGCTCATGCCCAGCGCCAGGCCGGCATTCCACTGGCCTTGCCTGATCGAGACGATGCCGGACCGGAAGGTCTCCGAATTGAAGGCCGAGATATTGCAGGCGAGGCCGACGATCGCGGTGGCGATCTGCGACAGCTGGATGTCGAAATAGGCCGGCAGCACATAATAGACCCAGTAGATCTGCAGGATCAGCGGCGTGGCGCGGAAGAATTCGACGAAGGCGGTCGCCGCCATCGCAAGCGGCTTGATGCCGGACAGTCGTAAGAGCGCCAGCGCCAGCCCGCCCGGAATGGCGAGCAGCATGGTGACGACGGAGAGCCAGATGGTCATCCAGGCGCCGTCGAGAAGGCGCGGCAGGCTCGACCAGACGATGTTCCAGTCGAAAGTCATGACGAGCCCAGATGCGAAAGGCGCCGATACAGCCGGTCGACGCCACGCGCCACCGGATAGCAGAGGATGAAATAAGCGAGCATGGCGGCGGTATAGAGCTCGAAGGGCCGGAAGGTCTTGCCGGCGACGATCTGCGTCTGGCGCAGAAGCTCCGGCACCGCGATGACGGACGCGATGGCACTGTCCTTGATGGCGATGACGAACAGCGAACCGAGCGCCGGCAGCATGCGGATGATCGCTTGCGGCAGGATGATGGTTCTGATCGCCTGGAACCGGCTCATGCCCAGCGCCAGCCCCGCCTGCATCTGGTTGCGGCGGACTGAAGTGAGACCGGCGCGGATCGTTTCCGACACATAAGCGCCGAGATGCAGTCCGAGCCCCGCAATGCCGGCGGTCACCGCATTGATCGACGCGCCGATGAGCAGCGGAAAGGCGAAGAAGGTCCATACCAGGATGACGAGGAGAGGGATAGCGCGCATGCTGTCGACATAGAAGCCGAGCACGACATTCGTCATGCGCCCGCCATAGGTGCGCAGCGCCCCGACGAGCGTGCCGATGACGAAGCCGAGCGCCGTCGACATCACGCTGACGAAGATCGTCATGCCGAGCGCTTTGAGCAGAAACGGCCAGCTCGTCAGGATCGGTGTGAGGTTGATGTCCAAATTTTATCCTCGCCCCGCGCCTCTCCAAGATTCCCCCTCTCCCGCTTGCGGGAGAGGGTGCCCGACAGGGCGGGTGAGGGTGTTGGTTCGACCGGTTGTACTTTGTCAGGTTCTAAGTAGGTGTCGAGAGACACCCTCATCCGGCGCTTCGCGCCACCTTCTCCCGCAAGCGGGAGAAGGGGAAGATGACGGGACGGATCGGCCCGCTTACCCGCCCGCCTTCAACAGCTTGATCTCTTCCGCCGTCACCTGGTCCTTCATCTCGTCATAGACGGCCTGCAGCCAGGCGAGGAAAGCCGGGTCCTTCTTGTCGACGGCGAGACCGACATCGGTCGCCATCTCGGTGCTCTTGAGACAATCATCGCCCGACGGGAAGGAGACGAGCCCCTTGACCTGGCGCTCGAGCGCCGGCCAGGCGACATTGTCGATGGTGGCGAAATCGGCGCGCTTGGCGAGGATCTCTTCCACCGGCGCATTGGCGCCGGAGCCCGCCACACCTTTGAGTGTCGCTTTCGGGAAACGCGTCGGCGCCCAGGTCTCGGGCGGGGTGCCGGTGAAATAGACCATGGTGAGGCCATCGCGGTTGAGATCGTCGACCGTCTTCACATCCTTGAGCTTCGGATTGTCGGCAAGGCCGAACATGCACAGGCTCGAGCGCGAATAGACGACGAAGTTCACCACTTCCTGGCGCTTCGGCGTCACCGCCAGCGGCGCAATGGAAATGTCGGCCTCACCGGTGGCAAGGATCGGCACCTTGGTTTCATGGCTCACCGGCACCACTTCGAGCTTCACGCCGAGCCGCTTGGCATATTCCTCGGCGAGGACCCAGGCAGGGCCGGAAAATTGCGGACCCGAGCCCGAGGTGTTCTCGGGCAGCCAGGGGAATTCGCCGATCGCCGCGACCTTGAGCGTGCCGCGCGCTTTGATGGCATCGATCTTCGGGCTGGCGCCGGCCGCCGGCACATCGGCGCCGGCAAAAGCGCTTCCCGAAAATCCCACAAGCAGCGCCATGGCGAGCGCCGCCGGACGGAGAAAGTTCAGCTTCATCGTTCACTCCCTGAATGAGCCGGCTTCCGGGCCGGCCGTCCTTGTGGCCGGGTGGCCCGGCCTTCCTCCCGCGCCGATGGTTGCGCGTGATGGTCTATTTGTATACAATTAGTTTGAATGCGCAATAGGGAATTGAGAATCGTTGCTGAAACCATGAAGAAGATAGGGAATGACCATGGCTGACGCCCCGATTCTGCCCTTTGCCCGCTCGCCGAGCCTTGCCGACCAGGCGGCCGAGGCGATCGTAGGCGGCATCGCCGCCGGCATCTTCAAGCCGGGGGAAAGACTGGTCGAAGCCAATCTCGCCGCCACCTTGCAGATGAGTCGCGTGCCCTTGCGCGAGGCGCTGAAAATCCTCGAAGCGCAGGGCATCGTGGCGAGCACGCCGCATCGCGGCACCTTCATTCCGGCTTTCGACGACAAGCGCATCGATCAGATCTGTGAGGTCCGCATTTCGCTCGAGAAGATCGCGCTCAGGGACGCCCTCGCCAACCGCGCGGCGCTCCCCGCTCTGGTGAAACAGCTCGATCAGATTATCGCCACCATGGAGCAGGCGGCCTCCCGCCTCGACTGGATGGGGGTCAGCAAAGCCGATCTCAGCTTCCATCGCGCCATCTGCGAGGCGTCCGAGAACGCCATCGTGCGCACGCTCTGGGAATCGCTCGCCCGCCATGTGCTGATCGTCTTCGGCCAGGAGATCCGCGACGAGAAGGACGCGGTGGTCATGGGCCCGCATCACCGCCGCCTGCGCGACCTCATTGCCGCCGCCGATATCGACACGCTGCTGCGCGAGATCCCGGGACACATCTTGCGCCTGCGCGGTCGCTGACTTCAGTAAATAAAAAGGGCGCTCACGCGCCCTTCAGTTCGCCGTCGCGGGATCTTCTTACGGAGAGAAGTGCCAGCTCACGCCCGCGCGCACCGCGTGGAAGGTGTTCTCGAATTCGAGCTGGCTGATGGCGAAATTGTCCATATCGAGATCCGTGTCGCCGAGATCGGTATAGCGATATTCGATGCGGGCGCTCACATCGTCGGTGAGCGCATATTCGAGACCGCCGCCGACAGTCCATCCCCATTCCGTGTCCTTGTTCGATGCGTCGGAAGCTTCCGCCAACGATGCCTCGACCTTGACTCCGCCGACCGCGAGGCCGCCCGTCGCATAGAGAAGAGCGCGATCGAAGGCGAAGCCGGCGCGCAGCCGCAAGGAGCCCAGCCAGTCGATCTCCTGGCTTGCATCGCCTTCATCCTCATTGTCGTTGTCGACATGGATGATATCGGTATCGCCATCGATGTCGGCAAATTCGATGTCGCCTTCGACACCGAGAACCAGGCTGTCCGATTGCCAGTTGTAGCCGGCATGGAGACCGCCCACGAAGCCATCCATATCGATCGAGCCGTCCTTCAGCGGGTGGAACTCCACCGGGTCGCTGAAGGCTGCTACCCCTTCGCTTTGGATGGTTATGGTAGGCTCCGCTCCGCCCTCCACAATGACATCGTTCTCGCCCCAGCCATAGCCGGCTTGCAGGCCAACATAAGGTCCGGTCCAGTCATAGGCGGCGGGCTCGATGATATCGGCGGCCTGCGCCGCGGAGAGTGTCGCCAGCAATGCGGCGGCGGCAAGAAGCGGTTTTTTCACTTTGACTGTCCCCGTGCAGGATATGTGTCCTGAGATTTCATAACACAGGGTAATTTTGGCCGGATACCCACATATGGAGCTGACAGGCAGATTCCGGGGACTTGTGGCTTTTAGGTAACAAGGCCGCCGATCCTTGGAAATGTGAGTTGTTTCAAGGACTTCATGAACCGAGTCCGGCTTGTGAGCCGGTCTTCGCGCCCGCCGCGGCTACTTGCTGCCGCTGCAATACAAGGCGGAAGCATCGATCTCATTGCCCATGACATGCGGCATAAGGGTGAAGGCCCCAATCAGAACGGCCGCGATGGCTGAAATCAGGACAGCACCCGCCGCAACATCCTTCGCCGCTTTGATCGCCGGATGGTGTTCGCGGCTTATCGCATTGCATGTCTGTTCGACGGCCGTATTGAAGGTTTCCGCCATGAGCACAAGAGCGATGGCGAGTATGATCCATGGCCACTCCGTCACGCTCAAGCTGAACCAGATGCCGGCAACGGCCACGGCGATTGCCGCGCCGAGGTGAATGCGCATATTGGGCTCATGGCGCGCGAGAAGGCCGATGCCATCCACGGCATGAGCAATGCTGCGCAGGCGTCCATTGGAGCGTGGGACGATATCTTCCTTCACGATCGTTGCGGCGAGCCGCCAGGCGAGCGGATTGGGCCGCCCCGCCATCACGAAGCGGGTCAGCAGCGCGAGCAAAGCGGCGATCACAGTGCAGCAGACCATGAATCTCTCAGGCCAAGGGTTTGATGGTAAGGGCGGTGCGGCCATGAAGAACGACACGCAGCGTGGCATGTCCGGCGCGGTCGGCTGTCAGGACAGGCTCGCCTTCTTGACCGGTGCGATATCTCTGTTCAGGCATGAGGCCGCTGAACTCGATTGACTGTGTGCCGTCGCTGCGGCCCGGATAGAGCACTAAATGCAGCTTGTTTCCTTCCGCCTGTGCCCGTGCGATCAGCACTTCGGGATAGGAAGCTTGCGCGAGACGCGGACCGCTCTCTGAACGGGAATGCGCGACGAGATCGCGCCAGCCGTTCCTTCGCGTAGAGCGCGCCGCGATCTCCAGGGCATGCGCCCACAGCGAGGCTCGCTCACGATGAATGACGCCATGATCCAGATGCGAGGGGCACTCCATCTCGAGCCGCCGCAGACATTCATCGGCGATTTCTGTATCACCCATCTCCGCCGCCGCGGCTGCGGTGGCGGTGTAGCTCGTGGCGCGGCTCACGCCGTAATTGCCGATATCGGCAGGCCAGAACAGACGCGGCCAATTTTCCTTATCGAGCTTGGCGCGGATTCGCTGCCAATGCGCCTCAGCGAGATCCGGCGCGAGGCTGTTGAGGAACAGGCACGGAAAGCTCTGCATGACGATCCCGCCAGGTGTGGGCGGCGCAATCCCCGTCAGTGCCGAACGGAAGGCGATGAAGCTGCCATCGGCTTTCGTGCCTTCACGATCCAGGCTGCGCAGGAAGACCTCTGCAAGACGCGGCCAGTGGCCGGCGCCCGTGTGAGCATCGGCTGCCTTGAGGCCGGTCATGGTGATGAGATTGCACAGCGGATATATCCAATTGGGCTCGCAGGCGAGCAGCCCGTAAGGCGCGGTTACATATTGCTGCGCCAGGCGGCCCGTGATCGCGGCCAGATCATAGCGGCGCCACTCGCGCCCTTTATCGTGGAGGATGAGATCGTTCCCGGTGCCGCCAATCGCCATCTGCAGCGCGGTGAAACCTGGATACATGATGTTCTGGTGCGGGATGGGATCGGCGTCCAGGCGAAAATTTCCCCACGCATTTTCGAGACGCCAATAGGACCACATCCGCCGGTCGCCGATCTTGGTCAGCAGTCTTTGCTGCGCCTCGTAATAGTAGGCGTCAGCGGCCGGCGCAGTGCGATGCCGGGCGAGGGCCAGGGCATAAGCGACGAAATTGACCTGATAACGCACCGCGGCGCTTTGGAACTGGTCGCGCCATTCGAAGCCGTCGAAACGTTCGACCGGCTGGAGCGCGCGATCGAGCAGGAGACGCAGACGCTGCAGCTCTTCCAGCGAGAGTTCGGCGGCGTCGGAATTTTTCGGCTCAGGCAGAACGACGACGGATTGTGCGCGTGGCGGCTTGATCGGGTGCAACACGGCAAGGCCTAGCCCGATCACGGCGAAAGGCGCGAGAAGGGACGGCCATCCCGAAGCAGCTTGCGTGCTGCTCAAACTGAAGAGATTTGGAGCGCTGGAAACCGCCGCCAAGATTGTCCAGATGAGCAAGGGGGCGATGAGATTGCCGGTCGCGAACCACAGGACAAGGGCCATCATGAAGAGACCTAGTCCCGCCAGAAACAAAACAGTGGCGATGGCGAACTGATCTCCCGCCGCCCAGTGCAGGAAGCCCGCGCCGGGAAACATCGTGCCGAGCAGCGCAGGCACGAATGCGGACGGCACGGCATAGGAAGCAATGGTGAGCGCGGTCACGAGTCCGCCATAGAGGGTGAGCACACAGCGCTGCCGTTTCACATGAAAGGGAGTAACGGAATCTTCTTGCAAATAACTTTGTATTGCAAAGTAAAAGCGCAAAAAAGGGAACTTGCCCGCGCGGGCGGCCGCATGCGGTGACGATTTCATGCGAACTTCTCCGACGGCTTGCGCTTGGTGATGTGTTTCTCCACCCGCTTCGCCCGGCGCAGCACCTGTTCGAGGACGCCCAGATAATCTGAGAAGCGAGCCCGTCCCCTATCGGTCAGCTGGCAGGTCGTCAGTGGCCGCCGGCCTTCGAACCCTTTGCTGACGCTGATCATGCCGGCCTCTTCGAGGATCTGCACATGCCGGCTGAGATTGCCGTCGGTCAGGCGGCAGAGCTCGCGCAATTCGGTGAAGCACAATCCGGTCGGATGATCGGCGAGCGATGTCAGGATGCTGAGGCGCGCTTTTTCATGCAGCACCCGGTCAAGCCCGTCGAAGGCGAAGTCATTTTTCTCAGCCATGGGTTCTCTCTGCGGAAGCGAAATGAAGGATGCTGGCGACGAGTAATTGTCCGACGCCGAAGGGCAGGCCCATCAGCCAAGCGGTGGCGATACCGTCATTCGTGCTGAGCAGCAGCGAAATCGTACCAGTGGCATAATAGAAGAGCGCCGCCCAGACCATCTGCCGGGGCAGATTGCCGAGCACCGCATAGAGGCCGACACCCATCAGCAATTGCCAGAGGCCCGGCAGCAGCCGCGCATGTTCCGGCACCTGCAGAAGGACGACAACGCCGGCAATGGCGCCGGCCGCCGCGGTCGGCAGGAAACGTTCCAACGTGATGCTCACCAGTCGGCTCGCCATCGAGCGGTGCAGCCGCCGCGCCCGCACGATGGCTTCCGTGCCGATCATCAGCGCCGAGACCGCCGCCAGCAAAATCCAGACGAACAGGCCGGTATCCCACCCGACCGTTTGCCAGGTCGCCAGAGCGACCGCCAGAAGCCCGGTCAACGCCACGATGCCCGGCGCAAAACCTTGAAAACGCGAGCTCGCCGCGAGTTGCCCGCGCAGGCGCGCAATATCATCGAGTGCCTGGTCGAGGTCCTGCATGGCGCTTGAGTAGCGCAAATAACTTTGCATTGTAAAGTTATTTGTGAGGACCGAGAGCGCTCCCAAAATGCGAAGCAGGCCGTGAATTAAATTTCATATAATGTCATGAATTGAAAGGAAATTTCACACAACCGGCTATTCAGCTGCGCTAGAGACCAGAAAACGCCGGTACCCTAACGCTTAACAGCAGCAACAAAATCTGGATGCCTGGCCAAGTGACTTCCTTACCCCCCAAGATAGATCTCTATAGCGATACGGTTACGCGACCATCCATTGCGATGCGTAAGGCAATGATGGAGGCCGACGTCGGAAACGAACAGGCCTTCGAGGATCCGACGGTCAACCTGCTCAACGACATGGTTGCGGAGCTCACCGGAAAGGAAGCGGCCGTATATCTGCCGTCCGGCACCATGTGCAACGAGATTGCCTTCAGGGTGCATTGCCGCCAGGGCGATGAGATTATTCTCGACAAGACCAGCCACCCCTTGCACTGGGAGGCGGGCGGCCCCGCGGCGCTTTCGGGCGCGATGTGCCGTCCCGTGGAGGGCATCCGCGGGGTATTCACCGCAGCACAGGTGCATGAGTTTGTCAGACCGAAAAACAAGCTCATGCCGCGTAGCGCGCTGGTATCGATAGAGAACACCGCCGGCGGCGGAGGCGGTACGGTATGGCCCATCGAACGGGTCACGGAAGTCGCAGGCGCGGCACGGGCTCACAACCTCGCCGTCCACATGGACGGAGCGCGCCTGTTGAATGCCGTAGTCGCTTCCGGTACGCCGGCCAGCGCCTATGGCAACTTGGTCGACTCCTTGTGGATCGACCTGTCAAAGGGACTTGGTTGCCCTGTCGGTGCCGTGCTCGCGGGATCGAAGGAATTCATCGCCGAGGCGTGGCGATTCAAGCATCAATTCGGTGGCGCCATGCGGCAGGCCGGGATAATCGCGGCGGCTGGCGTGTATGCGCTGCGGCACAATATCGAACGGCTGGCCGAAGACCATGACAATGCGAAGTTGCTCGCTGAGGGATTGGCGCAGATAAAAGGGATCGAGATAGATCCCCGGGCGGTCGAAACCAATATCGTCTTTTTTGGTGTGTCCGGAACCGGCCTGTCCACGACAGACTTCTCTGCCCGGCTCTTGTCTGAACACGGCATACGCATCGGTGCGGCCTCGCCGCGTGCAATGCGTGCACTCACGCATCTCGACGTTTCGCGGGCGAATATCGAGACCACCCTTCGGGCAATTGAGAAGCTGACGGCGCAGGCGAGCCAGCTCGCATGAGAAGCGTCCTACCGCCGCGTCGACGATTTGCCTGGTGGGGTTCCCAGGTCGCGACGCTCGCGGTGGTGACGGCCTTGGTGGGACTGTCCATCTCCAATCTCGTTCAAAATCTTGATACCCGCAATTTGAAGCTCGGCTTCGATTTTCTCAATCAGCAGGCTGGATTCGAAATCGGTTTCAGCATCCTTCCGTTCAGCGCGAAGAGCACTTTTTGGGATGTCTTCGTCATCGGGCTTGCGAACACCCTGTTGGTGACGGTGATTGGAGTCGCCGCCGCCACCATCTTGGGTGTCTCAGTGGGTTTGGCAAGAGTATCGGCCAATCGCGCTTTGTCGAACGCGGCTCTGATCTACGTCGAAGTCTTCAGAAATCTGCCTCTGCTGATGCAGATCCTGCTCTGGTACAATGTCGTGCTGCGCGCATTGCCGGCGCCGCGGCAGGCCTATGACTTTTGGGACGCCCTGTTCCTGAGCAATCGTGGCCTGTATTTTCCCTGGTTCTCGTTCAATCCGGTGTTCTCCTGGTCGCCCTGGATCGCGGCGATTCTCCTCCTCGCCTGCCTTTTAGCCATCACCGGATATGTCACGTCGAAAAGCGCACTTGCGGCGACGGTCTCGGGACTTGGGGCCATCGTCATTGGGGGCTTTGTGCTCGCCGCCATCCACCCGGAGGCCATTGACGTTTCGATCCCGCGGCTCGACGGTTTCGATTTCTCGGAAGGCTTCGTCGTAAGACCGGAGCTGGCGGCGCTGGTGGTGGCGCTGTCGGTCTACAACGGGGCGTTCATCGCCGAGCTCGTTCGCGGGGCGATCGAAGCTGTCGGAAGAGGGCAGAAAGAGGCCGCCCTTGCGCTCGGCCTGAGCCGGCGGCTCGCCTTCAAGCTGGTGGTGTTTCCGCAATGCCTCAGAATCCTCGTTCCGCCGTTGATCAATCAACACCTGAATCTGCTGAAGGCCTCCTCCTTGGCGATTGCCGTCGGGTATCCGGACCTGGTCAACGTGTTCGTCGGAACCGCGTTGAATCAGACCGGCCGCGCGCTGGAAATCGTGTCGCTGACGATGGCGACATACCTCGCCATTGGAATGGTAATCAGCGCGATCGGTGCCCGGGTCAACGCGTCAACCCGGATTGTCGAGCGATGACGGCCGTGCCGATCAGCGAGAGTCCGGCATGGCCGGCCGCTTCGGACCGTGCATGGCGCAGGCTGAAGGCGAATTACTTCAGGAATGCCCGTGATGGCATGACGACGTTATTCGTCGTGGGCCTGGCACTCTACCTCCTGTACTTGGTGATACCCTGGGCGATCCTGAACGCGACGTGGTTCGGTGCGGGCCGCGCTGATTGTCAGCAGGACGGCGCGTGCTGGGCGTTCATCACAAATCGCTTCGGCCAGTTCATATTCGGCTTCTATCCCAGTGGTCAGCAATGGCGGGTGGAGCTTGCTGGCGGCCTTTTCGCCATCGGCCTCATCGCCCTCGCCATACCGGGATTGCCGTTCAAGCCCACCATAGGCGCCTTTGTACTGTTTGTGCTTCCGGCGGTTGCCTGTTTTCTTCTTGCTGGAGGCGCTTTGGGGCTCGCGCCGGTGGGCACCGAGCAGTGGGGCGGTTTGATGCTGACGCTGACCGTCGCGACATCCGTATTCGGGCTTTCTTTCGTGCTCGGCCTGATATTGATGCTCGGTCGGAGCTGCGGCATGCCGGTCTTCAAGATACTCAGCACTCTGACGATCGAGCTCTGCCGCGGACTGCCTCTGGTCATGGTCTTGTTCATGGCGATAACGATGCTTCCGTTCTTCTTTCCCTCGGGATTCGATCTGAACAAGCTGGCTCTTACGGTCTTCGCCATGGCTCTGTTCCAGAGCGCGTTCTTTGCCGAAGTGTTTCGCGGCGGCCTTCAGGCGATAGGGAAAGGACAATACGAGGCTTGCACAGCCCTCGGATTGGGATATTGGAAGACGCATTACCTGGTGATACTGCCTCAAGTCCTGAGAAACACAGTTCCCGCAATCATAAACAACTCCATCAGTTTGATAAAGGACACGACCTTGATCATGGTGGTCGGTCTTTTTGATCTGTTGAATATCGTGAACGCCGGTACTGCCGACCCGAATTGGCTGGGCTCGACGCTCGAGGGATACGTATTCGTCGGGCTTGTGTTCTGGATCATCTGCTTCTGCCTGTCGAGATGCGGCGAATCGTTGGAGCGCAGCTTGCGCACAGGCTGAAGTGCCGCGGAAAAACTCTGAGTAAAAACAAGAGAAGTGTGCATTTCAGTGGAAATGCGCAGGGCTGTCGTCATGGAAATTCAACATCGCAGAAAGGGAGTAAGATGACTGAGTTCAAAAAAATGGGGCTTGCTTTGCTGGCCTGGGCGCTTCTGATCACGCCGGGCATCGCGCTGGCGGACCAGGGCTCCACCGTGAAGGCGATCTCGGCGCGTGGCGAATTGCTATGCGGCGTCACCACCGGGAAAGGAACAGGGTTCAGCACGCTCGACGACAAAGGCGTATGGAACGGCATGGAGGTCGATTTCTGCCGCGCGATCGCAGTTGCCCTTCTGGGCGATGCGAGCAAGGTGAAGTTCGCGCCGCTCGAATTCAAATCGGTCATTGCGTCCCTCCAGTCCGGCGCCATCGACGTCGCGGCCCGGCAGGTAACATGGACATTTACCCGCGACAGCGAATTCAACCTCGATTGGGCGGGCATCTATTTGTATGACGGCCAGGCTTTCATTGCGTCGAAGGCCATAGGTGTCGACAGCGCATTGGATCTGAACGGCGCGACAGTGTGCGTGACCTCGGGCTCGACCAATGAGCTGAACATTTCGGACTATTTCCGGTCGCACGAGATGAAGTTCGTGCCGATCGTCGGCGACAGCATCGAGCAGAATGCCGCGAATCTGGAGGCCGGGCGCTGCGACGTCTACACCAACGACCTCTCCACCCTGGTGAGCCTCAAGTCGACCATGGCGAAGCCGGACAACTGGGTCATTCTGCCGGAAGTCATCTCGAAGGAGCCGCTCGGACCAGTCGTCAGGCAGGAAGATCCGCAATTCAGCGATATTGTCCGGTGGACCCTGAACGTGTTGATCGCCGCCGAAGAACTCGGCGTGAACAAGGAGAGTGTCATCCAGATGGTGGAGACTTCGAACAATCCTGAAGTGCAGCGCCTGCTCGGCAAGTCCGGCGAGATGGGGGCCAAGCTGGGGCTCGCGAATGATTGGGTGGTAAAGGTCATATCTGCGGTCGGCAATTATGGTGAGATCTTCGATCGCAATCTGGGCAAGGACAGCCTGATCAAGATGCCGCGCGGTGCCTCGGCATTGTGGACGAATGGGGGTCTGCTTTATCCGCTTCCGTATAGGTGATGCGGCGCCGCGGCTCGAGCGAGGAAAAAGGGGCGGAAACGCCCCTTTTTTGTTGCGGTTCCTTGCGCCTCTACTCTCAAAATGGGAAATTGCTGAAAACAATATGTCGGACCGGATCATGCAAAGATGAGCGATAGACCTGTTCTTGACCGGTTGGACCGGAAGATTCTCAACGCATTACAGCGCGACAGCGGACAATCCAACAAGGACCTCGCCAAGCGCGTCGGCACGTCGGCGCCCTCCTGCCTGCGCCGCGTCAGGCGCCTGCGCCAGCTGGGTCTCATCGCGGCGGATATCGCTCTCATCAACCGGGAGAAGGTCGGTGGGGTCGTGGCCATCACGACCCTGAATCTCTCCTCGCATGATATGCAATCCCGGGATCAGCTGCTCAAGCTGATCCGCTCGATACCCGAGATCACGCAGTGCTACATGATCACGGGCGGCGAGGACATGCTCCTGATATCCTATCTTCGCCGCCTCGAGGATTTCGAAGAGGTGATCGCCAAGACGATTTCCGAATGCAAGGTCGTGGCCAAGCTCAACACGACCATTGCCTATCGGACCCTGAAATTCGAACCTTTTATCGGGTTTGAAGATGCCTCTTGGGACGAGCTCCGGATCGACTGAAATATAGTTTCATCCCGGCGGCAAGGCAGCCTCGCATATTTCATATCTCGCCGATCATTTCATCAGAAGGAGCGATGGCAACCGCTATTGTTGTTTTCGTGAAAAGATCGAGCGGAACGGTATGATCGACCTAGACAACGACACCAGGACCAGGCCAGCCAGGGGCGCGGCGGGCATCCATGCCCGTGAGCGCAACATATCCCTCCGTATCGGGCGTTTATCGACCCGGCTTCCCATGGCGCGGGAGGAAACAGCCGATGCCGATTGATCCCATCACGATATCGATCATCCAGCATCGGCTCTATTACGTGAATGCGGAGATGAGCGAGGCGATGCTGCGCACGGCCTACTCGCAGATTCTGAACTCCAGCCGCGACTTCTCGATCGGCATTTTCGATGGCGAGGGACGCCTTATCTCGCAAGCCGACAATTTGCCGGTGCATGTCGGCGGCCTGCCCTTCGCGATGGCTGAAGTCAGAAGGAGATTCGCGGCGCGTATCGAGCGGGGCGATGTGTTTCTGGTGAATGATCCCTATTATGGCGGCAGCCATCTGCCGGATATCACCTGTTTCGTGCCGATCTTCGCCGGCCTTGAGACCGAGCCCATCTTCTGGGCCGTCAACCGGTCGCATTCAAGCGACATCGGTGGATCGGCCGCCGGCTCCTACAATCCCGACGCGACAGAAATCTGGCAGGAGGGCATCCGCATCACGCCGCTGAAGCTTTATCGCGCCGGCTGCCGGGACGACGATCTACTGCACATGCTGGCAACCAACGTCCGGCACTTCGATGACTTTATCGGAGATCTCAACGCGATGATCGGATCGATCCACGTCGGCGCGAAACGTCTCGCGGAGCTCATCGACGAATATGGCGCCGATGAATTGCGCGGTGCCATCGAGCACATTCTCGATGCGTCCGAGCACCAGACGCGCGCCGATATTTCGACATGGAAGGACGGTGTCTATTCCGGCCAATGTCTCCTCGACGACGATGGCCATGGTGCGGTGAATATTGCGATCAGGGCGCAGGTGACCGTTTCCGGCAGTGATATTCATGTCGACCTCTCCGGTACGGACCCGCAGGTCTCAGGGATCGTGAATTCCTCATACGCCAACACGATGTCGGCCGTGCACATGGCCATTGCCTATCTCACCCCAAGCGGCATCGCGAAGAACTCAGGGTCCTTCAGGCCGGTCAAGGTCACGACGAAGCAAGGAACCCTGGTCCATCCCTTCGCGCCCGCACCGGTGACGCTCTCCACCAATCACCCGGCGCAGGAAATCGCCGAAGCGATTTTCCGGGCTCTGGAAGGTTCCTGCCCCGACCGTGTCGTCGGCGGTTGGGGGCGACGCTTCCGCATTGCGCTTCAGGGGAAGGATCCGAGAACCAGCCGCAACTTCATCTGGCATCTCTTTCATGGACGGCCGGGGGGAGGAGGGTCGGCAACCGCCGATGGCTGGCACGGAGCTGGTGAGCTTTCGAGCGGCGGCGGCCTGAAATTCAGCTCGATCGAAGTGGCCGAGGCCCGGTTTCCCTTGTTCTTCGCGGAGCATGAGTTTGCGCCCGGGACCGCCGGCGCGGGGAAGCACCGGGGCGGCTTTGGTTCTTCTGTGCGCATCCGGCTTGAAACCGACGCGCCGGTATCCGGGGTGACGGCAGGTGACGGCGCCGTGCATGCCCCGCATGGAATTGCCGGCGGCCGAAGCGGAACGCCTCATCGATACCATCACGTCAAGGCGGCGGATGGCATGTCCACCGTGTTGCCGACCAAGGCGACGCGGCTGAAATTCGCACCAGGCGACTGGCTGCACATTGTGTCCTCGGGCGGCGGCGGCTACGGCCCGCCGACCGCGCGAGGCAAGGCCGATCGGCTCAAGGACGTGGAAGAAGGTTTTGCGGTGGGATGACGCCATGAGCACGCACAATACATACAAGATCGGCATAGACGTCGGTGGGACATTCACGGATCTGGTCGCCGTCGATCAAAGAGGGCGGACCGCGAAAGCCAAGGTCTCTTCGACACCCGAGGATCAGTCTATTGGCCTGGTGGACGGGCTCGGCGCCCTCGCCGCGGAACTGGGGCTCGCGCCTGATCAGCTTCTGGCGCACACGCGGCTCATCATCCACGGCACGACGGCGGCGACGAATGCGCTGCTCGAAGGCAAGGGGGCGAAAGTCGGCTTGTTGACGACCGAAGGCTTTCGCGACGTCATCGAGCAGCGCGAGGGTTATAAGCCGGATCGCTACAATCTGCGTTTGCGCCCGCCGCCGGCCCTCGTACCGCGGCATCTTCGCCTTCCTGTCCGCGAGCGGATGCGGTTTGACGGATCCATCGAACAGCCGTTGAACGAAGACTCGGTCCTCCAGGCAATCGAGCAGTTGAAACGGGCCGGATGCTCCGCGGTGGCCGTCTGCTTGCTGCACTCCTATCGCAATCCGGCTCATGAGCGGCGCGTGAGTGAATTGCTCGCCGAGCAGATGCCGGAGGCCTATGTCTCGCTGTCCTCGCGGGTCCTGCCGATGATCAAGGAGTATGAGCGCTTTTCGACGACGGTGGTCAATGCCTATGTCGGCCCGGTTCTCGCGAACTATCTCGGCCGATTGCGATCGCGCGTTCAGGCCGCTGGATATGAGGGGGAGATCCTCATCATGCATTCGCATGGCGGTCTAGGCACCATCGAGGCTTCGATAGGTCTGGCCGCCGGATGCGTCTTGTCCGGTCCGGCAGGCGGCGTATCGGGCTGTATCATGGCGTCGCATCTCGCCGGCATTCCGGATTTGATAGCCTTCGATATGGGCGGAACGAGTTCGGACATAGCGCTGATTGTCGACGGCAAAGCCAGGATATCCAATGATCGCGACATTTCCGGTCTCAAAATTGCATTGCCGACGATCGATATTCACACGATCGGATCGGGCGGCGGATCGATCGCGCGGGTGAACGACGGTGGGATTCTATCCGTTGGACCCGAAAGTGCCGGGGCCCAGCCCGGACCGGCATGTTATGGACGCGGCGGGAACCGCGCCACGACGACCGACGCGAATGTCGTGCTGGGGTATTTCGACGCGGCGAGCTTCATGGGCGGACGGGTGGCGTTCGACCGGGCTGCCGCCGAGAAGGCCATTGCTGAGATCGCCGGCAGAATGAAGTGTACGCGCGAGGCCGCCGCCGAAGGTGTGGTGCGCGTGATCAACACGCAAATGGCCGAAGGGATCCGAATTGTGGCTGTCCGCGCCGGAAGGGACCCGCGCAATCACGCATTATTGTCATTCGGAGGCGCAGCCGGATTGCATGTTGCCGATATTGCACGCTCCTTGCGGATCAGGACGGTGCTGGTGCCGAGATCGGCCGCCGTCTTTTCAGCCTGGGGTATGCTTTCGACGGATTTGAAATATGAGCGCATCCGTACTGTCGCCGAAGATCTGTCGCCAGGCACGGTCGAAAGCCTGCCGCCTCTCATCTCGGCGATGCGGCAGGAATGTATCGTGGAAGCTCTGGCGAGCGGCCTCGCGCCTGAACAGCTTGCCGCATCGATCACGCTCGACATGCGCTATGGCGAGCAGATATTCGAGATCGATGTCGGCATCGAAAATGACGAACTGACGGCACCTGAGGCGACCCGGATCCTGGCTGAGAGATTCCATGTCCGGCACGCGGAGCTTTACGGTTATGCGTCTCGGGCACAACGGATTGTCGTCGCAAATGTCAGGCTTTCGGTGACGACACCTTCGGGCATTCGCCCGGGGATCGACATCGCCACGGCACATGAGATGCGGGATGCGGACACCCGGCGGATTTATCTGGATGGCTGGACAGATGTGCCGGTGGTGGATTTCGAATCCCTGTCTCCTGGAGCTCGCGTGACCGGTCCATGCCTTCTCAGGTCGCGAACCACCTCGATTATTCTCAAACAAGGCGATGTCGGCGAGATCGACGCTCTGGGCTGGCTTAGGATCGAGGTCGGCATGCCGGGAGCGCACCGATACGCAGGCGGCGAAGCCGATTCTCGCTCGATCGAGTTGGTTGAAGCGAATGGCTGAAGGTGTCGGCCATGATAAACTCGAGCGATCACAAAGAGAGGTTACAAAAATGGGCGAAGCAATACGAAGAGTGATGATTACGGGTGCCGCGGGCAGGATCGGGCAAACCCTGTCAAGAGCATTCGAGGGGAATTATGCGACGCTGCGCCTGTTCGATCTGAAACCGGCGGAGAAGTCGCATCCGGATACCGAGGTCGTCATAGGCGATCTCATGGATTTTGACGCGCTCGTCATCGCCTTGCAGGACATCGACTGTGTCATACATCTGGCGGCCATCCCCGAAGAATGGCCATTCGAAGAACTGGTGGAGCCGAACATCCTGGGCACATATCAGCTCTTCGAGGCGGCGCGGCGGGCGGGTGTGCGCCGGATCATTTATGCGAGTTCGATACAGGCGGTGGGCTTTCACCGTCAGGCCACCGGCGTCAGCCAGAGCAGCCGGATAAGGCCGAGCGGCTTCTACGGCGTCACGAAGGCATTTGGCGAGGCCTTGGCCAGCCTCTATGCCGACAAATACGGTCTCTCGGTCGCTTGCCTGCGCATCGCCTCGTTCGAGCCGCAGCCGGAAGATCAGCGTCAACTGGCGACCTGGCTCAGCCCACAGGATTGCGTGAAGCTCTTCAAGGCTTGCATCGATGCCGCGCCTTTCTCATTCGCGACTGTATATGGCGTGTCCGCGAATGCGAGGACAGTTGTCAAGGATGCGCCCCCCGCCGAGATCGATTTTCGTCCCAGTGACGATGCGGAGAGGTTTCTGGAGACGGTGGGATTCGATCCAAATCTGGAAACCGCGATGAGCTTGTTTGCCGGCGGCGGCTATTGCGGCGAAGGTTTTGTCGGGGAATTCGACCGTGTGAAATGACCGCGCGTCGGCTGCACTTCCACGAGCGTGCTGTGTAGAGGAAACATCTTCACCCTCTCCCGCTCGCCGTAACCCAATCGAGATCGAAGCGGGCGAGATATTTGCGCAGGCGGTCGGCATCGTTGCCGCTGGTCTTGGTGGCGCGGGATGCGGCGAAGAGCCGGCGGCCCGCGGCGCTGAGTGACGCACTGTCCCTGCAGACCGCGATCACTTGCGCGAGCTGCGCCTGGTCGAAGAGGTCGATGCGGGCAAGACGCTCTTCGGAGAAAATCTCGTTCAATATGTCGCTGAGCTGGCCGCGCCGGTTGCCGGACCACAGGGCTTGCAGCCGTCCGATCTCTTCCGTGACGGTCGCTTCGTCGATGCGGCCCTTGGGCGCCAGCGTCACCATGCGGGTGATCGAGGCGGAGAGATCGCGGAAATTGGCGCTCCATTCCGCCGCGGGCGAGGTGGCGAAAGCGACGAAGCGGGCGCGAGCCTCCTTGTTGAAGGTGATCTTGGCCCCGTCATCGCGCGCATGGCGCTCGAGCTCGAAATCGATATTGGGCTCGATATCCTCCGTCCGCTCCTTCAGCGCCGGCAGCATGAAGGTCCACAGATTGAGGCGCGCCAGCAGATCCTCGCGGAACCGCCCCTGGCGCACCGCCTCATTGAGATCGCGATTGGTGCCGGCAATGAGCTGGAAGTCGCTCGCCGTTTCCTTGTCGGCACCGACGGGCAGGAAACGCTTCTCCTCGATGGCGCGCAGGATCATCGCCTGCTCGTCGAGGCCGAGCTCGCCGATCTCGTCGAGAAACAGCAAGCCACCATCGGCCGATTTGAGGAGGCCGGGACGTGCCGATTGCGCGCCGGTGAAGGCGCCCTTCACATGACCGAAGAGCGAGGACATCGCGGTGTCGCCGCGCAAGGTGGCGCAATTGACATCGACGAACGGCCCTTCGATCTGATGGCGGCTCTTCTTCAGCTCATGGATGCGCCGCGCCAGCTGTGATTTGCCGGCGCCCGTCGGTCCCATCAGCAGGAACGGCGCCTTGGAATTGATGGCGACCTGCTCGATGCGGTCGATCAGCTTGTTGAAGGCCGGGTTGCGCGTCGCGATGCCGGATTTGAGGAAGGAGGCGGCGTCGCACTGCTCGGCCCGGAAGCGGGTCGCGATGCGATCATACCGCGACAGATCGAGATCGATGATGCGCATCGGGCTCGTGACATCGCCGCGCGCTTTGCGGGGCGGCGAGAGCTGCATGAGCTTCGCCGGTACATGGCGGGTTTCGGCGAGCAGGAACCAGCAGATCTGCGCCACATGCGTACCGGTGGTGATGTTGATGAAATAGTCTTCATTCTCGGTGTCGAAGCTCTTGCCGCGGGCGAAATCATGCAGCGCGCCATAGACCTCCTCGAAATCCCACGGGTCTTTCAGGTTGATGATGACCGGCGCGACCTGGGTCTCGGGCGAAACCTGGGCGATATCACGCGTGAGTCTTCCCGTCAGGCCGGCCGCATGATGGTCATGGATGAGTTCCAGCCGGTCGACGATGAAGTCCTCCTGCTGGCACACCGCGATGGTCGGCCGCCAGCGCTCCCACCGGCTCTCCCATTTGCCGGTGTCGAGCGTGGTGCCGACGAAGCCGATGACGACATTCCTTTTGGCCATATGCCTTTATACAAAAAGATAAATTCTTATCCAATAATATTGGAATTCAGAGAGGCCGTTCATCCAAATTCGGAGTCAGAAAAATAAATAAACAGCTATATCAGTAAGATACTAAAAATATCGTGCTGCCAGAACCGGTTGGCACGCGTGCTGCAATAGAGGTCTTCGTCAACAGAAGGACGAAGACCAATGGCAAACAAATCCGTGTTTGCATCGACGATCGGAAAGCTGCTTCCGCGTGCGAATGCCTGGAACCGTGAGAAAGCCCCGGCCTATGGCTTGGAGCCGCGCGCCGCGCTGGCGCAACTGGCCGCCACCGGGACCTTCAATCGGACCTTCTACGCTGAGCCGCGGGAGCAGCTTGCCGAGATCGTGAAGCTGGCCCGTTTCGTTG
The DNA here is from genome assembly GCA_005502925.1 of Rhizobiales bacterium Y(2018). Classification (GTDB taxonomy): domain Bacteria; phylum Pseudomonadota; class Alphaproteobacteria; order Rhizobiales; family Aestuariivirgaceae; genus Taklimakanibacter. The sequence continues at coordinate 107,141 of SCPD01000020.1, forward strand.
ATGCCGCCTTCATCGCCAAGACGGCGATCTATGCGCGCGAAAAGGGGCATATGAAGGACATGCCGGCGGTGCTGCTGGCCATCCTCGCCACGCTCGATACGGGGGATTTCGCCAAGGCGTTTCCGCGTGTCGTGGTGAACGGTCGGATGCTGCGCAACTTCGCGCAGGTCATCCGCTCGGGCGCGGTCGGCCGCAAGTCCTTCGGTTCGCGGCCCAAGCGGCTGATCCTCGCCTGGCTGGCTCAGGCCTCGGATGAAGAGATATTGCGGGCGAGCATCGGCAACGATCCCTCGCTTGCCGATATCATCCGCATGGCGCATCCGAAGCCGCAGTCGAAGACACGCGAAGCGCTCTATGGTTATGTGGTCGGTCGTCCCTATGACGTCGCCCAATTGCCGCAGATCGTGAAGGACCTGGAAGCCTTCAAACGCGATCCGACGCTGCCGGTGCCCGACGTGCCGTTCCAGCTGCTGACCGCACTTGCGCTGACGCAGAAGCAGTGGGCGGCGATTGCCGAAACGGCCTCCTGGCAGACTTTGCGCCAGGGCCTCAATACCTTTGCGCGCCACGGCGTGTTTGGTATTGCCGGCATGTCGGAGCGTGTTGCCGAGCGGCTTGCCGATCCCTACGCGATCGCCCGCGCCAAGGTCTTCCCCTACCAGCTGATGGCGGCCTATGCCGCCTCGGCCGGGGAAGTGCCGAAGGTCGTGCGCAACGCGTTGCAGGAGGCGATGGAAATCGCCATCGGCAATGTGCCGAAGCTCGACCAGCGTATCGTCGTGTGCCCGGACGTTTCGGGCTCGATGGCATCGCCGGTGACGGGTTACCGCAAAGGTGCTTCGAGCGTGGTGCGCTGCATCGATGTCGCGGCCCTGGTGGCCGCGTCGTTCCTGCGCCGCAACCGCGAGGTCGAGGTGCTGCCCTTCGAGCAGGATGTAGTCGATATCGACCTCAACCCGCACGACACGGTGCTGACCAATGCGCAGAAGCTGGCCAGCATCGGCGGTGGCGGAACCAACTGCTCGGCGCCGCTCGAGCGGTTGGCGCGCCGCAAGGCGAAGGTCGACCTCGTCGTCTTCGTTTCCGATAACGAATCCTGGGTGGATGCCGCCAAGGGTGGTTACGCGGGAACGGCGACGATGCGGGCCTGGTCGAAGGTCAAGCGGGTGAACCCTGGGGCGAAGCTCGTCTGCGTCGACATCCAGCCCTACACGACGACGCAGGCCGTGGAGCGTGCGGATATTCTGAATGTCGGAGGTTTCTCCGACGCGGTCTTCGAGATGATCCAGGCTTTTGCCGAGAACGGCTTGAGCGCGGATCATTGGATCGGCGAGATCGAGAAGATCAAGCTGTAACAATAACGGACTTCGGGGCGTCGCCCCGGAGTCCGCCGGATTGGTGAATGCGGACAGGACTACAGTGGCATCTGCAACTGGCCGGAAGGCCGTCTTGTCCGATCTTGTCACCGCCAGCGGGCGAATGCCTGCGGGACTACAGCACCAGGTAGAGTAGAGCGCCTGTCTGTCATGGACAGGAGGTCGGAGGCGCAATCCTCCCGCCGGCGCAAGCCGGTCGTAGCTCAGGAAACGTCTCGCAAATTTCGTCGCCTGCCGGTCCCTAGTTTTTCCCCTCTCCCGTTGCGCAGCAATGGGAGAGGGTGGCCGAAGGCCGGGTGAGGGCTCTTGGTTGAAGAGCCTCAGTGGTTCAGAAGAGCCCTCATCCGCCCTGTCCGGCACCTTCTCCCATCCTGCGGACGGGAGAAGGGGAAACCAATGATGAATATATGATTGAAAGGAAAAGACCCTTACGAATGCCGATGGAACTACAGATCTTTAATCTCCTGGTCGCGGGTTCGAGTCCCGCCAGGTCCACCATCTATGGACCTGTAGCTCAGATGGACAGAGCAGGTTGTTTCATCATCTCCTTGTCGTAAGGGCCTTCTCTGATTGAGTGAAGAAAAAGAACATGGAAAAGAACATCACGAGGCTCAGCAAATTCCTGAGCTATGTCCTGCGCCACGCGCCCGAGGAAATCGGCCTCGTGCTGGGCGAGGGCGGCTGGGTCGCGACGGATGATCTCATCGCCAAAGCGCGCGCCCATGGCCAGGATCTGACGCCGGATATCCTGCGCGAGATCGTCGCGACGAATGACAAGAAGCGCTTCACGCTATCTCCTGACGGGATGCGGATCCGGGCGGCGCAAGGTCATTCGGTGGCGGTCGATCTCGAGCTTGCGCCCGCAGCCCCGCCTGCCGTGCTGTATCACGGCACGGCGGCCGCGGTGCTGGACAAGATCCTGGCCGAGGGTCTGAAGCCGCAGGCGCGCCGGCATGTGCATCTCTCCGCCGACCGGGAGACGGCGCGCAAGGTCGGCATGCGGCATGGCAAGCCGGTCATCCTCGTGGTCGCCGCTGCGTGCATGCGGGAAGACGGCGTGACATTCTATCAAGCCGACAATGGCGTTTGGCTGACCGAGGCCGTGGCGCCGCATTATTTGACTGTGAAGGACTGACGACGATGGAACGCTCTTACGATTTTCTGGCCGACGCGGCGCCGCATGAGCATGGGGCGCCCGTGAAGATGTGGACGCGTGGCGTTCCCGTCGACGAGGCGTCCAAGAAGCAGCTCGCTAACACCGCCAGCATGCCCTTCATCTATAAGTGGCTGGCGGTGATGCCGGATGTGCATTTCGGCAAGGGCTCGACCATCGGCTCGGTGATCCCGACGATCGGCGCCATCATTCCGGCGGCCGTCGGCGTCGATATCGGCTGCGGCATGATGGCGGTGCGCACCACGCTTATGGCGGGTGACCTGCCCGACACGCTTCTGCCTTTGCGCTCTGCGATCGAGCAGGTCGTGCCGCATGGCCGCACGGTTGCGCGTGGCACGCGCGACAAGGGTTCCTGGCATGACCTGCCGGAAGCGACGTCGGAGGCCTGGGACGGGCTCGCTTCGGGATTCGATGCGATCGTCGCCAAGCACCCGAAGCTCGCCAAGGCCAACACGGCGGTGCATCTGGGCACGCTCGGCACCGGCAACCACTTCCTCGAGGTCTGCCTCGATGAGGCGGACCGCGTGTGGTTCATGCTGCATTCGGGCTCGCGTGGGGTCGGCAACCAGATCGGGTCCTACTTCATCGAGAAGGCCAAGGAGGACATGCGGCGCTGGTACATCAACCTGCCCGATACCGACCTCGCTTATTTCCCGGAGGGCACCGAAAACTTCGCCGATTATGTCGAGGCGGTGGAATGGGCGCAGCATTTCGCCATGACCAACCGTCAGGTGATGATGCGCCATGCCATCGACGCCGCGCGCCGGGTGATCGAGAAGCCTTTCGAGGCGCATCTCGAGGCAGTGAACTGCCACCACAACTATGTGGCGCGCGAGCATCACTTCGGCAAGAACGTGCTCGTCACCCGCAAGGGCGCCGTGCATGCGGGCGATGGCGTGATGGGCATCATCCCGGGCTCGATGGGGGCCAAGTCCTTCATCGTGCGCGGCCGCGGCAATCTCGAAAGCTTCTGCTCCTGCTCGCATGGGGCAGGGCGCGTGATGTCGCGGGCCGAGGCCAAGCGCCGCTTCACCGTGGCCGACCACATGGCCGACACGGCCGGCGTCGAATGCCGCAAGGACGAGGACGTCATCGACGAGACGCCCAAGGCCTATAAGGACATCGATGCCGTGATGGCGGCGCAGGCCGATCTGGTCGACATCGTCCACACGCTGCGCCAGGTCGTCTGCGTTAAGGGGTAGCCTTTACCTCACGCTGAGGTGCCCGGCGCAGCCGGGCCTCGAAGCGTCCCTCAGAACTAAAGGACAAGACTATGCTGACCATCGACGGGGCTGAGGGCGAGGGCGGAGGACAGATCCTCCGCTCCGCTCTCACCCTTTCGATGCTGACGGGAAAACCCTTCCGCATTGAAAATATCCGTGCCGGGCGTTCGAAGCCCGGTCTGCTGCGCCAGCATCTGGCGGCGGTACGCGCCGCCGCGCAGATCTGCGGCGGTGACGTGAAAGGCGCCGAGCTCGGCGCGACGGCGCTCGATTTCGTGCCGGGCGCCATCACGCCAGGCGACTATCATTTCACCATCGGCTCGGCCGGCGCCGCCTGCCTCGTCTTCCAGACCATCTTCCTGCCGCTGGCACGTCAGGTGGCGCCGTCGCGCGTGGTCATCGAAGGCGGCACGCATAATATCTCGGCGCCGTCCTTCGAATATCTCGACCGTGTCTTTCTGCCGGCGGTTCAGCCGACGGGTTTCGAAGCGCGCCTCACTCTGTGCCGGCATGGCTTCCATCCGGCGGGCGGCGGCAAGCTCGAAGCGCTGATCGGCCCGGTGCGTCCCGCCGCCAAGATCACGCTGGAGGATCGCGGCGGCCTGCTATCGCGGCGGGGCGAGGCTGTTTTCGCCAATCTCGCCGTCGACATTGCCCGCCGCGAGGCCGTCAAGCTCACGCGGCTTCTGGCGCTGAGCGAGGACGAGGTGAAGATCCGCGAGGTCGAGTCCTCAGGCCCCGGCAACATCCTGTGGATCGAGATCCGCCATGAGCGCGCCGTCGATATCTTCAGCGCCCATGGCGCCTTCGGCGTGACGTCGGAAGAGGTCGCGGTCAAGGTGGCGCGTCAGGTCGAGAAATATCTGGCGAGCGAGGCGGCCGTCGGCCCCCATCTCGCCGACCAGCTGCTGATGCCCCTGGCGCTCACCCGCGGCGGACGCTTCACGACCTTGCGGCCAACGCCGCATACGCGCAGCAACATGTCGGTCATCGAGCGGTTCCTGCCCGTCGAGATCACCATCGCGGATACAAGCCAGGGAGATCGGCTGATCGAGGTGGTGGTGTAGCTATCCGAGATTTCCCCCTCTCCCGTCCGAAGGATGGGAGAGGGTGGCCGAAGGCCGGGTGAGGGCTCTTCGTTCGACGAGCGCGTCACTATCCAAGAGCCCTCATCCGCCCTGTCGGGCACCTTCTCCCATTGCTCCGCAACGGGAGAAGGGGAAAAATACGAATGACGATTACCCCCTTGCATCCCCGCGCACAGACATTGGAAATTGCGAAGCTTGCGGGAAATTGCGAAGCTTGCGGCCACGGAGAAATCCGCTGTTCCGCGGCCTTCCGCGAAATCCCTGTAGATCCCTGCAGATCCGCTGCTAATCCCCTGTAGATTCCGCTGTTCTTTTACAGGGGAAGAACAGCGGATCAGCCGAGTTCGCTGACCTTGTGCTGGGCGCGGTCGAGCCATTGCGGATTGACCTCGACACCCCAGCCGGGCCGGTCGGAGATTTCGACATGGCCGTCGACGACCTCATACGGGTCCTCGACGAAGAGCCCGTCCTGCCACGGGTAATAATCGAGGCCTTCGATCGACAGCTCGAGATATTTGCCGGGAATATCGATCGCGGCGAGGAGATGCATCGTGCACAAGGTGACGAGCGAGAGATTGGCGCTGTGCGGCGTGCAGGGCAGTCCCGCTTGTGAGCCCATCCGCGCGACATGCAGCGTGCGCAGCATGCCGCCCAGATACATGACATCGGGCTGGATGATGTCGACCGCACCCATCTCGATCATCCGTTCCCAGGCGGTGAACTCGCAATCCTGCTCACCGCCGGTGACATCGAGGCTGAGCGCATCGCGCACCTCTTTCGTCTGGGCGAATTCCCAATAGGGGCAGGGCTCCTCGAAATGGCCGATGCCTTCATCTTCGAGAAGGCGTCCGACCTCGATGGCGCGTTTCGGCGAATAGCCGGAATTGCCGTCGACCAGCTTGTCGATGCCGTCGCCCAAAGCGCGTGAGACGAGCGGCACGATCTTCTCGGTGCGGCCCGGCCATTCATCGACATCGCGTCCGCATTCCGCACCCACGCGCCATTTGAAGGCAGTGAAGCCTTTTTCGTCGCGCAGTTTGAGGAAACGCCGCGCCTCGTCCTCCGGCGTGATGTCGCGTTTCATCGAGGAGGCATAGGCCCGGATCTTTTTCGGCTTGCCGCCGAGGAGCGACACGACCGGCTTGCCTTCGAGCTTGCCGCGCAAATCGAGCAGCGCCGTGTCGAGTCCGGACGTGGCGCGCCGCAAATAGGAGCCTGGAAATTTATGCTCCTTTTCATTGATGCGCTCGAGCGTCGGGCCGAAGTCGATGGCGTCGGTGCCGAGCGCGTGGCGCGCCACCTGGCGGTGGAAGATCTCGGCGGTGATGTCGGCATTATAGGTCGAGAGCTGGCCCCAGCCCTGATCGCCGGTATCGGCGGTCACGCGGGCGAAGCCGACGAACTCATTGGCGAATGTCTCGAGTTTTCTGATGATCATGCCGTTGCACTTCCCTGAGGCCCGATCTTGGCATAGGCTCCTGTCATCTAAAACTCAAATCCATCAGCATCATGTGGGACTACATCATCATAGGCGCGGGCTCGGCCGGCTCGGCGGTGGCGGGGCGCTTGAGCGAAAGCGGCCGCCATCGCGTGCTCCTCCTCGAAGCGGGCCCGTCCGACCGCAATGTCTGGATTAGGATGCCCATTGGTTATGGCCGCACCTTCTATGACAGCCGTGTCAATTGGATGTACCAGACGGAGCCGGTGCCGGGCTTCAACAACCGCATCAGCTATTGGCCGCGTGGCAAGGTGCTGGGTGGTTCGAGCTCGATCAACGCCATGGTCTATTCCAGGGGACAGGAAACGGACTTCGCCGAATGGGAGGCGATGGGCAATGAGGGCTGGGGCTGGAAGGATGTGCTCGCGACCTATCGCAAGCTCGAGGACCATGATCTGGGCGCCGGTCCTCATCACGGCGCCGGCGGCCCGCTCCATGTGACGACCATCGACAGAGAGGCCCATCCGCTGAGCCGCATCTTCATCAAGGCGGCTGAGGAAGTGGGCATTCCCTACAGTGCCGATCTCAATGGTGCGACCATCGAAGGCGCCGGCCTCTATCAGATCACCACCCGCAAGGGTTTTCGCGAATCCTCCGCCTCCGCCTATCTGCGCAAGCGTCCCAATCTCGACATCGTCACCGGGGCGCAGGCGACGCGAGTTATCTTCGAGGGCAGAAAAGCGGTCGGCGTCACCTATCGGCAGGGCGACATGTTGCGTGAGGCCCGCGCCACCAGGGAGATCATCCTGAGCTCCGGCTCGATCGGCTCGCCGCAGCTGCTCCAGCTCTCCGGCATCGGTCCCGCTGCGGTGCTGAAGGCGCAAGGCATCGACGTGCTCATCGACAATGCGGCCGTCGGGCGCAATCTGCAGGACCATCTCTGTTATGATTTTACCTACAGAACGTCAGCGCCGAGCCTCAACACGGTGCTTTATCCCTGGCATGGCAAGCTCAGAGTGGGCCTGCAATATATACTGACGCGCAAGGGCCCGTTGTCTCTGAGCCTCAACCAGGCCGGTGGCTATTACTGCTCGAAGCCCGGCCTCGCCGCACCCGACATCCAGCTTTATTTCTCACCGCTCACTTATGAAAAGGCGCCGCCCAAGACGAGGCCCTTGATGAATCCCGATCCCTTTCCGGGCTTCTACACCAGCATCTCGCCCTGCAAACCGAAGAGCTCAGGCCACCTCGAGATCCGCTCGCCCGATGCGCGCGAGGCGCCGGCGATCTATCCCACTTATCTGTCGGCGCCTGAGGATCTCGCGGTGATGGTGGAAGCGGCGCGTTTCCTGCGCAGACTCGGCGAGGCGCCGAGCTTGACCGCGGTGATCGATGCCGAGCTGAAGCCCGGTCCTCAGGTCGCAAGCGATGAAGCCTTCGCCGATGACATTCGCAACCGGTCCTATTCCGTCTTCCATCCCGTCGGCACCTGCCGCATGGGGCCTGACCCGCGGAGCAGCGTCGTCGACCCGCAATTGCGTGTCCATGGCGTGAGCGGGCTTCGCGTCATCGACGCCGCGATCTTCCCGACCATCACGTCGGGCAACACCAATGCGCCGTCGATCATGGTGGGTGAGAAGGGCGCCGCCCTGATATTACGCGACACTAACTGACGGGCGTCACGATATAGGTCAGCATGACCGCCGCGAGGAAGGCCTGCAGGCTGATCGAGGCGGTGCGTGGCCAGTTATAACGGATGAGCTCGCCGATCACCTGGAAGTCCTTGCCATGTTTCTCGAGCAGCGCATGGCGCGGGATTTCGAGGAACAAGGTCACGGCGAGACCGACAAGGCCCGCCGCGACATTGAGCCAATAGAGCCAGGCCGGAACGGAGCCGGGGCCCCAGAAGATCAACGCCAGCGGAAACAGGAAGCAGGTGAAGCCCGGCAGGATCACCGGCAGTGGAATGTGACTCGCATAGAAATGGTGATAGGTCACATAGTCCCGCTCACCCACCATCTTGAACAGCGGATAGATGACGATCTGCACGAACCAGATCTGGCCGAAGCAATAGAGGACGAGGGCGGTCCACAGCACGAGAACGATATTGGCGATATCCATGGGCACACATACGGCCCACGAACCGCTCTATTCCGCCTTGCCATTACTTTCCCCTTGTAACTTGCCGATGCCGGCGTGTGCTAAGGTGATGATCGCGGTGGCGGACGGAAGACCGACTCCCCTGAGGGTGTTTGAGCCCGTGGAGAAGCTTGGGTCTCCGCCCGCTGTTCCATCGAACCCGAACAGTCGCCTGGGCCGCAAGCGAAGCCCGATTAGGCAAGGATGGGATAAGATGGAAACTATCGTGGGGATCGACGTTTCTAAGGAACGCCTGGATGTCGCGGTCATTCCTCAGGGCGATGCCTTTCAAGTCGGCAATGATCATGCTGGGATCGATGAACTGGCGGAACGGCTTGCGAGCCTTCGACCCGATGTGATTGCCCTGGAAGCGACGGGAGGCTTTGAGACTGTTGCGGCCGCCGATCTGGCGGCGGCGGGCTTTGCGGTGATCATCGTCAATCCGGCGCAGGTGCGGGCCTATGGCCAGGCCCTGGGACGGAAGGCCAAGACAGACACGATCGACGCCAGTCTGATCGCGGCTTTTGTCCAGGCGACAAAGCCGCAGATCCGGCCCTTGCCGGATGCACAAACGCAGGAATTGAGCGCTCTGGTGACACGTCGGCGGCAGATCGTTCAGATGATCACCGCCGAGGAGAACCGCTCGCAGATGGCCCTGGCCAAGCCGGCCCGCAAGAGTATCAAGCGGCTGCTTACGGCGCTGCGCCGTGAGCTGGAAAGCCTCGAGGCCGATCTTGATGATCATATCCGCAACTCGCCTGTTTGGCGGGTGCGCGAGAGCCTGATGACTTCGGTGCCCGGTGTCGGCGTGACGGTAGCTCGCACGCTAATCGCCGAACTGCCGGAGCTCGGCAGCCTCGACCGCCGCCAAATAGCAGCGCTTGCCGGCTTGG
>SCPD01000021.1 GCA_005502925.1 Rhizobiales bacterium Y(2018)
GTCGTTCGCGTCGCCCTCGCTCACAAACTTCTCGTTCGCCTCAACGCAAAAGCACGCGAAGCGCGAGCTCAACTCGCAAATACAACTTGACTGCCCAGATAGTCGCTCCCCGCGCTACGCGCGGCGGAGGGAGAATCGCTTCTCCCCCAAAACAAAAACGGCGGGGAAAACCCCGCCGCTCTGAATTCGATAACAGAACCGATCAGCGCGAATAATATTCGACGACCAGGTTCGGTTCCATCTGCACTGGATACGGAACATCCGACAGGCCCGGAACGCGCGTCAGCTTGGCGACCATGGCCTTGTGATCGGTCTCGACATAATCCGGCACGTCGCGCTCGGCGAGCTGGGTCGCTTCGATGAGAACCGGCAGCTCCTTCGACTTCTGGCGCACTTCGATGACGTCGCCGGCCTTGATGCGCATGCTGGGGATGGTGACGCGGCGGCCATTCACCTTCACATGGCCGTGGCTCACGAACTGGCGCGCGGCGAACATGGTGGAGACGAACTTGGCGCGATAGACGATCGCGTCGAGGCGGCGCTCGAGGAGACCGATGAGATTCTGCGAGGTGTCGCCGGTCATGCGAGCGGCTTCCGAATAGATGCCGAAGAACTGGCGCTCGGAAATATTGGCGTAGTAACCCTTCAGCTTCTGCTTGGCGCGCAGCTGCATGCCGAAGTCGGAGAGCTTGCCCTTGCGGCGCTGGCCGTGCTGGCCGGGGCCATATTCACGCTTATTGATCGGGCTCTTGGGGCGGCCCCAGATATTCTGGCCCATACGGCGGTCGAGTTTGTGCTTGGCTTGCACGCGTTTCGTCATTTGGTAGCTCCAAAGTCTCGAAATAATAAGGTGGCGGCCGGAAGCCGCCGGGTTATTAAGCGAGCCCTCCTCTGCCGGTTACCCGGCCGACAGGACCTTCGTTTCGCCAAGGAAAACCAGGTCCGCAGGCAAGCAAAAACACGAGACCTTATGTGGCCCCGTGCTGGGGCAGCATGTAATCCAACAACTATTTGTTGTCAAATCACCAAATTGGGGAAAACTACTCAGCTTTTACAAGCACATAGCTGCCGGGCGCGTCCTCGAGGGCTTTCAATTTGCCACTTCCTGGAACCCGGGCCTTCACTTTCTTGCCGGACCGGGGGGTGATCCAGGCGAGCCAGTCGGGCCACCAGGAGCCCGGATGCTCTGTCGCCCCCTTCAGCCAGTCTTCCAGTGTCGAGGCACCCTTCTCATTGGTCCAATACTGGTATTTCTGCGCTTCCGGCGGATTGACGACGCCGGCGATATGGCCCGAGCCCGACACCACCATCCGCGTCTCGCCGCCGAAATTCTCGGCCAGCCGGAACACCGAGGCGAGCGGCGCGATATGGTCCTCGCGCGCCGCCAGATTGTAGATCGGCAGCTTCACCTTCTTGAGATCGATGCGCACGCCGTCGAGCGTCATCTGCGCATGGGCCAGCCGGTTGTTGAGATAGCATTCGCGCAAATACTGGCTGTGTACGCCCGCCGGCATGCGGGTCGAATCGCTGTTCCAGTAGAGGAGATCGAACGGCATCGGCTCCTTGCCGAGCATGTAGTTGTTGACGACATAGGACCAGATCAGGTCGTTCGAGCGCAGCATGTTGAAGGCATCCGCCACATGGCGCCCGGCCAGATAGCCCTTGTCCTTCATGCGCCCTTCGGCCCATTCGATCTGTTCCGTGTCGACGAAGACCTTGAGGTCGCCGGCCTTCTCGAAATCGACCTGGGTGGTGAAGAAGGTGACCGAATTGACCCGGTCATCGCCCTTGGCCGCCAGATAGCCGAGCGATGCCGCGACGAGCGAGCCGCCGACGCAATAGCCGATGACATTGGCCTTGGGCGCCGCCGTCGCCTCGAGCGTCTTGTCGAGCGCGGTGAGGAAGCCATCCCGCATATAGTCGGCGAGGGTCTTGTGGCCGTGTTTCTCGTCCGGATTGACCCACGAGACAACGAACACGGTGAGCCCCTGCTCGGTCGCCCAGCGCACGAAGGACTTCTTCGGGTTGAGATCGAGGATGTAATATTTGTTGATCCACGGCGGCACGATGAGCAGCGGGATTTCGGAGACGCGCTCGGTCGTCGGTGAATATTGGATGAGCTGGAAGGTGTCGTTCTGGAAGACGACCTTGCCCGGCGTAGTCGCCACGTTCTTGCCGAGCTCGAAAGCCGACAGATCGGTCTGCTTGATGCGCAATCGGCCCTGGCCGGCCTTGAGATCGGCTTCGAGATTCTTGAGGCCTTCGATCAGATTGGCGCCGTTGCGCGCCAGCGTCGTGCGCAGCACTTCCGGATTGGTGAGCGCGAAATTGGACGGCGACACCGCATTGGTGATCTGGTCGACATAGAAGCGGGCTTTGTGTCGCGTGTGGTCGTCGATGCCATCGGCATCCTTGACGAGATCTCCCGCCCAGCGCGCCGAGAGCAGATAGAACTGCTTGAGGAAGTCGAAGACCGTGTTCTGCTGCCAGTCCTTGTCGGTGAAACGTTTGTCGCCGCGCTCCGGCGCCGCGATCGGACCCACCTCCTCGCCCAGAGCTTTGCGCCAGGCCGATTGCCAGAGCTCGCCATAGCTCGCCCACAGCTTCATCTGGGCGTCCATCAGCTTCTGCGGGTCCGAGGCATAGGACTGGGCGACGGCGCCCAGCGTCTTCATGACCTGCTCGGCCGGCGTCACCTGGGACTCGAAGGCGGCCTGCGGGTTGGGCGGCGTTTCCGCCAGATTGCGGGCGATCTGGGCCGCCTGCTCGAAGACTTTCGCCATGTTCCGCGCGAATTGCGCGGGATCGGCGAGGCGGAAATCGGTCTGCGTCGTTTTACCGTCGTTCATGCACACCTCGGGAACTCGGAATCCAATATTGACGTAAAATCCAAATCACGCAATCACAGATCGGCACCAGGAAAATCCTGGACTTTTCATAGCCAGAACAGGTTAAGACGACGCCCATGGCAGGCACCGACAAGACGCGTATTTCTCCGCTGGGGGCAGCCCCGGCGGTCATCCTGGTCAATCCCCAGCTTGGTGAAAATATAGGCACCGCCGCCCGCGCCATGGCCAATTTCGGGCTGCATGAGCTGCGCATCGTCGACCCGCGCGACGGCTGGCCCAATGAGCGGGCGCTCAAGACCGCCTCGGGCGCCGACTGGATCATCGAGAAGGCCACCATCCATGCCACGCTCGAAGACGCGCTCAAGGACCTGACTTATGTCTATGCCACGACGGCGAGGCCGCGCGGCATGATCAAGGAAGTCATGACGCCGGAACAGGCGGGAACCGACATGCGCCAGAGGATCGGCCGTAACGAGAAGCTGGCGCTGCTTTTCGGGCGCGAGCGCTGGGGCCTCAACAATGACGAGGTCTCGCTCGCCGACATGATCATCACCGCTCCCGTAAACCCGGCCTTCGCCTCCCTCAATATCGCCCAGGCGGTCCTCCTCGTCGGCTACGAATGGTACAAGCACGAGGCGACCACCCTCGGCCAGGCGACGCCCGAGCTGCCTGCCCTCGACGGTCCCGGCCTCGTCACCCCCGACACCCGCCCCGCCACCAAGGACGAGCTTTATGGATTCTTTCACCATATTGAGACTGAATTGGACCAAGCGGGCTTCTTCAAGACCGCCGAGAAAAAGCCAGGAATGATCCGCAACATGCGCAACCTCTTCGCCCGCGCCGAGCTCACCGAGCAGGAAGTGCGTTCGCTCAGGGGCATGGTCGCGTCGCTCACCCGCGCGCATTTGAAACGGAAAGGCACGACGGAAGAATGACAGCGCCTCGCATCCTCCTCTTCGACAGCGGCATGGGCGGCCTCACTGTCGCCTCGGCGGTACGCCAGGCCGAGCCAGGAGCGACGCTCATCTACGCCGCCGACAACGCCGCCTTTCCCTATGGCGCCTGGGACGAGCCGCAGCTCGTCAAGCGCATCGTCGCGGTCATCGGCAAGCTCATCGACGAGACGCGTCCCGACCTCGTGGTCATCGCCTGCAATACCGCGAGCACCCTGGCGCTCACCGCCTTGCGCGAGCGCTACACGGTGCCTTTCGTCGGCACGGTACCCGCCATCAAACCCGCCGCGGAACAGACGAAATCGGGCCTCATCGGCGTCCTCGCCACACCTGGCACCGTCAATCGCGAATATACCAAGACGCTGATCCATACCTATGCCTTTCACTGCAAGGTGTTCCTGCACGGCGCCAAACGCCTGGCCGAGATCGCCGAGGCCAAGCTGAAAGGCCAGAAAGTCGATCCGGAGGAGTTGAAACACGAGATCGCCCCGGTCTTCAGGAAGCGCGATCACAAGCAGACCGATGTCGTGGTGCTGGGCTGCACCCATTATCCGCTGCTGCTCGACGAGATGCGCGCCGTGGCCCCCTGGCCCGTGACCTATATCGATCCGGCGCCCGCCATCGCGCGCCGCGTCAGCGACCTGTTGCGCACAGCCAAGATGGATGGCACCGAAATGAACGGCAGCGCCGCTCACGGCACCGTCTTCCTCACCTCTGCCCGAGGCCGCGGCAGTGAAAGCCTCGCCGCCTACGCCGCCATGGGCTTCAGCGCGAATGAGGTGCTGGATCTGCCTGTCTGATTTCCGTCATCCCGGCGAAAGCCGGGACGACGAGTTGGAGAGCGCGCTATTTATTCACCCGCATCGGCGCGCCGGCGGTTCTTGATCCAGCGCACCGTGCCGGTCGCCGAGCGCATCACCACCGTTTCGGTCGTCACATGCTCGCGATCGAAGCGCACACCGCGCAGGAGCGAGCCGTCGGTGACGCCGGTCGCCGCGAACATCACATCGCCAGAGGCCATTTCGTTGAGCGCGAACTTCTTGTTGAAGTCGCTGATGCCCATCTTGCGGGCGCGTTCTTTCTGCTCGGCGCTCGAGGTCACGAGCCGGCCCTGCATCTGGCCGCCGATGCAGCGCAAGGCTGCCGCCGCCAGCACCCCTTCGGGCGCGCCGCCGATGCCCATATAGATATCGATGCCGGTCTCCACCGGATCGGCCGTGTGGATGACGCCCGCCACGTCGCCGTCCGAGATGAGACGCACCGAGGCGCCGGTCTCGCGCACGCCCGAGATGATCTTCTCATGGCGCGGCCGGTCGAGGATGCAGGCGGTGATCTGCGCCGTGGGGACACCCTTCGCCTTGGCGAGGCGGGCGATATTCTCCTGCGGCGCGTAATCGAGATCGACCGTGCCTTCCGGATAGCCGCCGCCGATAGCGATCTTGTCCATGTAGGTATCGGGCGCATGCAGCAGGCTGCCGCCTTCCGCCATGGCGACGCAGGCGATCGAATTCGGCATCGCCTTGGCGCACAACGTCGTGCCCTCGAGCGGATCGAGCGCGATGTCGATGCGCCAGCTTTTGCCGCCGCCGACATGCTCGCCGATGTAAAGCATCGGCGCTTCGTCGCGCTCGCCTTCGCCGATCACCACCAGGCCGTCCATCTCGACGATCGCGTTCAGCGCCTGGCGCATCGCATCGACCGCCGCCTGGTCCGCCAGCTTCTCATCGCCCCTCCCCCGCCAATGCGCCGCGGCGATGGCCGCCGCTTCGGTGACGCGGGCGATCTCGATGGTGAGCATGCGGTTGAGCATCAGTCTTCCTCCAGGTGTTCAGAGCCGTTCGATACGGATGGTGCGGGGTTTCGAGGCGACATGGCCGTCTCTTTCGATCCGGCTCAGGGCCTGTCGCATGGACGAATCGAGTGTCTTATGTGTGACGAGCATGAATGACGCAATGGCACCTTCCTTGGCGGGCGCGCGCTGCACGATGCTCTCGATCGAGATCTTTTCGTCCGCCAGCACCTTGGCGATCGCCGCGACGGCACCAGGCTTGTCATAGAGCTCGAGCGCGACGTAATAGCCGCCCTCATGGGCGCGCTTCGGCGCTGCCTTGTATTTGCGCAGCTCTTTGGCCGGCAAGCCGAAAGCAGGGCGCAAATTGCCGCGCGCGATGTCGACGATATCGCCGAGCACGGCCGACGCGGTCGGATGCGAGCCAGCGCCACGGCCTTCGAGCATGAGATCGCCGGCGAAGTCGTTATGCACCACGACGGCGTTGAAGACGCCATCGGTGTCGGCGACCGGCGATCCCTTGGGCACCAATGTCGGATGCACGCGCTGCTCGATGCCTTCTCCGCTCGCGACCGCGACGCCCAGCAGCTTGATCTTGAACCCCATCTCGCCGGCATTGCGGATGTCGGCGAGCGTCACCGCCTCGATGCCTTCGATGTCGATCGCCGCGACATTCACTTCCGTGCCGAAAGCGAGCGAGGTCAGGATGGCGAGCTTGTGCGCCGTGTCGAAGCCGCCGATATCGAAGGTCGGATCGGCCTCGGCATAGCCCAGCTCCTGCGCTTCCTTCAGCACATCGGCGAAGCTCCTGCCCTCTTGCGCCATCTTGGTCAGGATGTAGTTGCAGGTGCCGTTGAGAATGCCAAACACTTTGGCGGTCTGGTTGCCGGCCAGCGCCTCGCGCATCGTTTTCACGATCGGGATGCCGCCCGCGACCGAGGCTTCAAAATTGAGGGCGATGCCCTTGTCGTCGGCGAGCTTGGCGAGACCCGCGCCATGATGGGCGAGCAGCGCTTTATTGGCGGTGACGACCGGCTTGCCGGCCTGGAGCGCCGCCGTGACGGCGCCCTTCGCCGGATCTCCGTCGCCGCCCATAAGCTCGACGAAGACATCGATCTTGTCCGATTTGGCGAGCGCCACCGGATCGTCGAACCAGGCGAGCTTGCTCAGGTCATGGCCGCGATTCTTGGCCTTGTCGCGGGCCGAGACGGCCGTGATCTCGACCGGGCGTCCAGCCCGGCGCGCCACGAGCGCCCCATGCTTCGCCAGTAGGTCCAGAAGGCCGGTTCCGACCGTTCCGAGGCCTGCCACACCCAGTTTCAGAGAATTCGCCATGATGCCCAATCGAGGATTAAATAATGCGGCCGCCCTTATGGCGGGAACCGCGCCCGATGGCAAGAAAGGCCCCTATAGTCCGAGGGAGAGCCGGATGACCATGGCTGCTGCCCCAACGGCTACTATACCGGCCACCCAGAGCACCACGAACCATAGTATTCGCTGTCGCCAGTGAGGCCCGGGCTGTTCCGTTCTCAATGATAACCCTCGCTGCCGACCTTGCCGCGGAACACCCAATAGGCATAGGCGGTATAGGCGAGGATGATCGGCACCAGCACCACCGCCCCCACCAGGAGGAAGGACAAGCTCTCTTGCGGCGCCGCCGCGTCCCAGATGGTGAGCGTCGGCGGCACGATATAGGGATAGAAGCTGATCCCGATGCCGGCGAAGGACAGGATGAAGAGCGCCAGCGAGGCGAGGAACGGCGTCAGTTCCTCGCGCTTGAGGATCCCCTTGATCAGAAGATAGGCGGCGAGCGCCACCAGCAGCGGCACCGGAATGGTGTAGAGCATGCGTGGCCAGGAGAACCAGCGCTCCATATAGAGCGGCTCGAGGAACGGGGTCCACAGGCTGACGAGGCCGATGAGGATGAGCGTCGCGGGCCCGAGGACCAGCGCGAAACGATAGGACCGATCCTGCAGCTTCTCATCGGTCTTGAGGATGAGCCAGGTGGCGCCGAGCAACGCATAGCCCACAACCAGAGCCAGGCCGGTGAACAGGCTGAACGGCGTGAGCCAGGTCCACCAGCCGCCGGCATAGGCGCGATCGGCGATCGGAATGCCCTGCACGATGGTGCCGAGCGCGATGCCTTGTGTGAAGGTGGCGACGATCGAACCTGATGCGAAGGCCCAGTCCCACAGGAACTTGCCGCGTGTCGTGCGCCAGCGGAATTCGAAGGCGACACCGCGGAAAACGAGCGCCAGCAGCATGATGACGATCGGCGCGTACAGCGCCGGCATGATGGTGGCGTAAGCAAGCGGAAACACCGCGAACAAACCGCCACCGCCCAGCACCAGCCAGGTCTCGTTGCCGTCCCACACCGGCGCCACCGAATTCATCATGCGGTCGCGGTCGGCTTCCGCTTTGTAGAAAGGAAACAGGATGCCGATGCCGAGATCGAAGCCGTCCATCATTACATAAGCGAGGACGGCGAAGGCGATGATGGCGGCCCAGATGAAAGCGAGATCGAAGATCATCGGCGTCCCTCCGGATGGGTTGCGAGCTCGCCCACCGTTTCGAGCGCCGGTGCCGGCACGATGCCGGCCGAGCGCAGATGCGCATCGCTCGGATTGTCGGCCTCGCCCGCATGCGGCGGCTTGCTCATCAGGCGCAGCAGATAGAACACCCCTGCCCCAAAGACGAAGAAATAGACGACGATGAAGGCGATGAGCGAGGCGGCCACCGCTTGCGCCGCGATCGGCGCGGCGGAATCAGCGGTACGTAAGAGGCCATAGACCGTATAGGGCTGGCGTCCCGCTTCCGTCGTCACCCAGCCGGCGAGCACCGCGACGAAGCCGGTCGGTCCCATCACGAGAGCGGCGACATGCAACGCCTTCGTGTCATAGAGGCTCTTGCGCAAGCGACCCCACAGCGACCACAGACCGAGGCCGAACATCAGGAAGCCGAGGCCCACCATGATACGGAACGACCAGAAGACGATGAGCGCATTGGGCCGGTCTTCCTTGGGCCACTCTTTCAGGCCTCGCACCACGCCGTTCCACTCATGAGTGAGGATGAGGCTGCCGAGCGAGGGTATGGCGATCTCGTAAAGCGTCTTCTCGGCCTCCATGTCGGGCCAGCCGAAAAGGATCAAAGGCGCTCCGGCCTGCGTCTCGAAATGACCCTCCATCGCAGCGATCTTGGCCGGCTGATGTTCGAGCGTATTGAGGCCGTGCAGGTCGCCGGCGAGGATCTGGACCGGCGCCACGACGGCGAGCATCCACATCGCCATCGAGAACATAACCCTGACCCCGTCATTCGTTCGGTCGCGCAGCAAATGCCAGGCGCCGACCGCGCCGACGACGAGCGCGGTGGTGAGATAGGCGGCGATCACCATATGCACGAGGCGATAGGGGAAGGACGGATTGAAGATGATCGCCCACCAGTCGGCGGGCACGAACTGGCCGGCGGCATTGATCGTGTAGCCGGTCGGCGTCTGCATCCAGCTGTTCGCCGACAGTATCCAGAAGGCCGAGATGAACGTGCCGATCGCTACCATCAGCGTGGCGACGAAATGCAGCCCCTTCCCCACCTTGTTGAGGCCGAACAGCATGACGCCCAGGAAGCCCGCTTCGAGGAAGAAGGCGGTGAGCACCTCATAACCCATCAAAGGCCCGATGATCGGACCTGCCTTGTCGGAGAAGACGCTCCAATTGGTGCCGAACTGATAGCTCATCACCAAGCCCGACACGACGCCCATGGCGAAGGTGACGGCGAAGATCTTCTTCCAGTAGTTGAAGAGCGTCAGATAGGTGGCGCGTCCGGTCGCCAGCCACAGAGCTTCGAGCACCGCGAGATAGCTGGCGAGCCCGATCGAGAAGGCGGGAAACACAATGTGGAAGCTGACAGTGAAGGCGAACTGCCAGCGCGCCAGCAAGACCGGATCGAAACCATCCATTGCGCAAGCTTTCAGATATTAATTCTAATTCCGAACAAGCTGAGGCAATCGCCGCTTCGTTACAACACCATAACTGTCGCGCGTATCTTTGTCACTGTGGCTTTCTGTTACCTTTTCCCGTCGAGACGACGCACCAGGCGCAGCTGCGGAAACCACAAGGCCCAGAGCACGGCGACCGCCATCGTGCCGAGCCCGCCGGCGACGACCGCCGGGACCGCGCCGAACAGCGCCGCCGAAACGCCGGCGCGGAATTCGCCGAGCTCGTTCGAGGCGCCGATGAACACCATGTTCACCGCATTGACGCGCCCGCGCACCTCATCGGGCGTCCACAGCTGGATCAGCGTCTCACGCACATAGACGCTGATCATGTCGCAAGCCCCCGCCAGCGCCAGAGCGAGCACCGACAGCCAGATCATCGTGGACGCGCCGAACAAGGTGGTGAAGAAGCCGAAGCCGCCGACGAAGATGAACATGATCAGCCCGGCATGGTTGCGGATGGTGTTGCGCGCCAGCCAGGCGGCGACGATCAGCGCGCCGACACCGGGCGCCGCGCGCAAAAGCCCGAGCCCCCACGGCCCGGCATGCAGGATGTCGCGCGCATAGACCGGCAACAGCGCCATGGCGCCGCCCAGGAGCACGGCGAAGAGATCGAGCGAGATGGCGCCCAACACGATCTTCTCCGACCACACATAGCGGAAGCCGGCGAACAGCGTGGCGAGGCTCTTCGCCTCGCCCGATCGGTGCTGCGGCGGCTTGGGGATCAGCCCGACCAGGATCGCCGCGATGGCGAGGAGTGTCAGCGCCGTGCCATAGGACGCATATTCGTGAAGCCCGTAGAGAAGACCACCCGCGACCGGCCCGGTGATCGTGGCGATCTGCCAGGACGACGAGTTCCAGGCGATCGCCGTCGAAAGTTCCGCCTGCGGCACCAGATTGGGCATCAGCGATTGCGCCGCCGGCCCCATGAAGGCGCGCGCCACGCCGAACAGCGCCAGGAGCGCGAAGACCGGCCAGACGTCGCGCATACCACTCAAGGTGAAAACGACGAGCCCGGCGCAGACCAGGGCCTCCAGCCCTAAGCAGATCGCGGTGATGGCGCGGCGGTTATAGCGGTCCGCCACCGCGCCGGTAACGAGGACGAGGAGCAGCGAGGGAAGGAACTGCGCCAAGCCGACAAAGCCGAGATCGAGCGGATTGCGCGTGAGGTCATAGACCTGCCAGCCGACCGAAACCGAGATGATCTGGGTGGCGAAGCTCACCAGGAGGCGCGCCAGCCAAAAATTGCGGAATCCGCGATGGCGGAATACGGAGGCTTGGCTGTGCGGGGATTGCGGTTCGGGAGATTCGGCGGCGGTCATTGCGGCGAACGATGCGCCTCGCTCACAAGCCTGTCAAAATCCTGCCTAGACCTTGCGTCAAATACCTCGCTCCCATAGGCTTCTGGAAAGCAATACTTTGAGCTGCAGGTTCCTTTTTATGCGCCTTCCGGTACTGGCCGTTTTCACCCTTATTCCGCTGCTTTTCGGCCCTTCCGTCCACGCCCAGGCCCCCGAAGGCCCGGAGCCCACGCCCGCCCCTGCCTCCGAATCCACCCCCGTTGCGGTTCCGGAGGCCGATGCCGCGAAGCTCGCCTGCCCCGACGCCTTCCGCATCTATAGCGAGGCCGCTGGCGGCGACGACAAGGCGCTGCCGGCCACGCCGAAGACACCGGTGACCGGCACGCCTGATCCGGCCCAGGCGGCTGAGCGCAAGGAAGACAAGATCGCCGGCTCGCAGAAACGCCTCGCCGACATGATCAAGAAGTCCGGCGAGAAATCCGCCCGCACCGCGCAGGCCCATCGCCTGCTCGCCCGCGACTATCGCGACGCCGCTCAGTATGAAGACGCGGTCAAGTCGCTCGAAGCGGCGATGCGCATCACCAGCAAGCTGCCGAAGAAGAAGGGCACCGAGCTCGGCGACATCCAGATGGAGCTTGCCCAGACCTATACCAACAAGGGCGACCGCTTGAGCGCGCTGTCCATGTATGGCGCGGCCCGCAAGTCCTTCGAGGACGCCGTCGGCCCGAACCACCCGAAGGTCGCCCTCGCCTTGCACAATATCGGCAAGGTCGATCTCAACATGACGCAATATCAGCCGGCGCTCGAGGCGTTCCGCACCGCACGCGCCGTCTATGAAGCCAATCTGCCGGCCGAAACGAGTCATCTGGTCGAGCTCCTCATCGACACCGCCAGCATCCATGCCCGCATCGGCAACCGCGAGACCGGGCTCGCTTTCGCCAAGGAGGCGGTGGCGCTCGCCACGGAGAAGCTCGGGCCAGAGCACCGCACCACGGCGTTGGCGTTGCATTTCACCGGCACCGTCAATCGCAGCATGGGCCGCAGCGAGGATGCGCTCGCCGATCTCGGCGCCGCCATACGTGTCTATCTCGGCAATGAGGCGCGCACGCGAAAGCGCGTTCCCGAAGTCCTCGACGACGTCAGCGTCGCCCTGGTGCGTGCCGGTTGTCCCGACCGCGCATTCGAGGTCCAGACCTTGTCGATCGGCCATTATGCGGCGCTTTACGGCGAGAACCACAATCGCGTCGCCGCCGCCTATCATCGGCTCGGCGGCCTCTATCGCGAATACGGCAAGCACACCGAGGCGCGCGCGCCTTTGTTCAAGGCCGCCTCGATCTATGAGCGCATCTTCGGGCCCAATCACCGGCGCATCGCCGATGTCTACAGCGATCTGGCCAGCTCAAGCGCCCGCATCGCGCTCAATTCCGAGGCACTGCGCTATGGCTTCCGGGCATTGCGCATCAGGACCGCCAACAAGCAGGCCGATCCGGAGGATCTGCGCCAGAGCTACTGGTCGCTGTCGATCGTCCTCAAGCAGCAGGGCAATCTCACCGCGGCCGTCGCCTTCGCCAAGATGGCGGTCAACATCAATCAGGAGATCCGCTCGCAGAACCGCAACCTGCCGCCGGAAATGACACGCGCCCTCGCCGGGCGTTATCGCGAGCTCTATGAATATCTCGCAAATATGCTGATCGGCGCCGGCCGCCTGCAGGAAGCCCAGCAGGTGCTCGACCTCATCAAGCAGCAGGAGCTGTTCGATTTCGTCCGCCGCGACGCCAACGAGGCCCAGGCGGTCGAAGGCCGCGCCGCGCTCACCCCCACCGAGGCCGATCTCTCCGCCAAGATCATGGAGCTGGTCGAGGAACCCATCAGTGCCGCGAGCGAGATCGAGGCGCTGAAGAAGAAACAGGCCGAGAAAGGCTTGACCAAGGAAGAGGAAGCGCTGGTGGCGATGCTCGAGCAGTCGCTTTCCGATCAGTTCCGTAAGCAGCAGACCGCGATCGACACCCTCCTCGCCGAGGTCGAGAACTCCAATCGCGAGATCGAGCGTGAGGTCAACAAGCTCGATCTGGATCTCGTCGACGCCACGCAAGAGCGCCTCAAGGCCCTGAAGGGTCGCGCCGTCGAATTGCAGATCGCCAGTCTCGACGATGCGCTGCACATCTTCCTCACCACTGAACGCACCGGCATCTACAAGGAGGTGCCGGTCGGCCGTAAGGAAGTGGCGCAACTCGTCTTCCGCGCCTGGAGCTCTACCGCCAATCGCGATCCCGAAGCGCGCGAGCATCTGAAGCGGCTCTACGACATTCTGATCAAGCCGATCGAGCCGGAGCTCAAGGCATCGAAAGCCGAGGTCCTGATGTTCAACCTGGGCGGCGTGCTGCGCTACGCCCCGCTCGCGGCCCTTTATTCGGGCGATCATTATCTGATCCAGGATTACGCCATCGCTCTGTCGACCACCGCCGCCAATACGCGTTACGAAGCGTTGCCGCGTGAGCGTGGCAAGGCGGCGGGCTTCGGCGTCACCAAGCCGCATGAAGGTTTCTCGGCTTTGCCGGGCGTCGCCGATGAGCTCGAGGCAGTCTTCGACGGCGCCGACACCAAGGGCTTCCTGGCCGGCAAACCGTTGATGGACGAGCGTTTCAACAGCCTGTCGATGGGAGAGGCGCTGAAGTCCAAGCCGCTTTATCTCCACGTCGCGAGCCATTTCCGCCTGGTGCCGGGCGATGCCGGCAATTCGGTGCTGCTTCTGGGCGACGGACGCCGGCTTTCGCTCGATGAGTTCCGCAAGGAAGAGCGTTTCCGCCTCACCGATCTAGACCTCCTCACATTGTCGGCATGCGAGACGGCGGGCGGCGTCGACCAGACCGGCGCCGAGATCGAAAGCTTCGCCTCGGTGGTGCAGAAGCGCGGCGCCTCCTCGGTGCTCGCCACCTTGTGGCCGATCGCCGACAGCTCGACGTCGCTTCTGATGGCGGAGTTCTACAAGCACTTCCTCGCCGCCGGCGAGGACAAGGCCACCGCCTTGCGCAAGGCGCAGATCGCCATGCTGAAGGGCGAGCTCAAGCCCAAGGGCGTCCTCACCGCCTCACGCTCCGCCAATGAGATGGTCGAGACTCCGGTCAACGCCTTGACCGAAGAGCCCGGCTTCCAGCACCCCTATTTCTGGTCCGCCTTCATCCTGATGGGGAACTGGCTGTAACGGCCTCTCCTAGCTTCCCCTTCTCCCGCCTGCGGGAGAAGGTGGCCGAAGGCCGGATGAGGGTGTTCTATCAGCTTTCCTAAAGTCGCAAATACGAGAAGTGTCGAAGCTTCTTTTTTGTTCTCTTGAGATACTGTCGCGAGTTGAACCGACACCCTCATCCGCCCTGTCGGGCACCTTCTCCCGCAAGCGGGAGAAGGGGAAAGTAGCCTAGGCCTTGTCGCACTCCGCATACCGGTCCACCACCCGCTGCAGCACCGGCACATAATGCCGGAAAGGCGGGGTCGCCATATCGGGGTCCTTGCCGCCCTCGTCCCACAGCCTGACCCGCACGGCCTCCTCATAAAACGGATTGCGCCGGAACGCGGCCACTTCGGCATCGTTCATCGGCCCGCCCTGCAATTCGAGCGTATGGCGCGACGCGACGCTGAGCTTGCCGTAATAGCTCTCATCCGTGGCGCAGAGATAGCGTTTCGCCGCCACATGAAGGCGCACGCATTCGGTGATCACCGGCGGGAAGAAATGCTCGAGCACCTTGGCGCCCGCCTCGTCATGATGATTGTCCTCGGTATCGTCCGGCGAATAAGGCCCGAACTCGCTCGTGTAATGGCCGATATCGTGCAGCAGTGCCGCGGCGACGAGCTCATCGCTGGCGCCTGCGCGCTCCGCCAGCACCGCACCCTGCAGCATATGCTGCGACATGGTCACGGGCTCGCCCAGATAGGATTCGGCGCCGCGTCTTTCGAAGATGTCGGCGATGAAGGCGACGATCGAGGACCGGTCGAGGGAGAGCTCGCTCATCACGCCGCCTCCTTCTGGCCATGCTCGATCGCGGCGAGTGTCGACAGCAGCCCGTCCTTGTCGGCGTAGCAGCCCTGGAGCCAGCGTGTGCCGGAGCTCGAGAAGGACTTGCGCGCATGCAGCACGCGGGTGTTGTCGACGATGAAAAGCTCGCCCGGCTTGAGCTTGAAGGTCACCTCCATCGCCGGATCCTCGATGATCTCGGCGAAGCGGCGATAGGCGGCATAGAAGCCCGCCATGTCGTCATAGGGAATGTCGGTGAAGGCGGACGCCGAGCGGTTGTTGAAGCGGATGGCGATCATCTCGCCATCGGGCCCGAGCTCGATCATCGGCCGCTTGGACTGGAGCCGCACCCCGGCCGCGCCCGCATATTCGAAACGGGCGCAATGGCGGCTGAGCAGCGCGAAGCCTTGTGGGTCTTCCGCGCGCAGCCGCTCCGCCGCGCGAAAGCCGTCGACCACCACCGAGTCGCCGCCATCGACCGTGTTCTCGAGACAGGCCAGCAATTGCAGCGTCGGCACCGGATCGCGATAGGGATTGTCGGTGTGCGCCTGGAGACCCAGGTTTGTATAAGCGAGATTGTTCGGATTGACCTCGGCGCGCACCTCGAACCACTTGCCGTAATTGGTCTCGCGCACGAAGCCGAACATCTCAGCGACATCGATGAGCGATCCGCTCTGCCGCGGCACGCCGGTCATCACGCCGAAGCCGAAGCGGCGGATCGCTGCCAGCCACTGGCCGAAAGCGGCGCGGTCGATTTTGCCCCGCTCATGCCCGATGACCGGTGTCTTCGCCTGAAGGCCCGCATCCCAGGTCTCGATCTCGGGCGCCAGCCAGCCGGCCTGGCGTGCCGGCGTTTGGTCATAGACATGCCGGGCAAGCCACGCCGCCGGATAGCTGACGCTTTTGCCCTCGGGCGCGAAGGTCGCCGTGAGATCGCCCGCGGCCGAGATCTCGGCTTTAGTGAGCTTTGTCTCCGCCGGAATGTCGAGCAAGGTGATCAGGCGCTGTCCGTTGGTGGCACTGCGTGTGGCGCCGTCCGGCGCATTGTCGCGCAGCCACAGCGCATGGAAGCGGGCGGTTTCGCCGGTGGTCCAGCCGAGCTTTACGGCTTTTCCATCATCGATCAGGGTCGCGGTCTTGAGGTGCATGTCGGTTTCCGTGGGTGATGAGCCTGCTTGCATCTTCAGTCACGGCTTGCCAGAATTCAAACAATGGTATTTTAGCCTTTGGCCATATTCTGATTATGACAGACCGCGAGCTTTCCCCACCGCTGATCTGGCTGAAAGCCTTCGAGGCCGCCGCCCGGCATGCGAGCTTCACGCTGGCCGCCGCGGAGTTGGGCCTCACCCAGGCGGCGGTCAGCCAGCAGATCAAGGCGCTCGAAGGCCGGCTCGGCACCAAGCTCTTTCACCGCCGGCAGCGCGGCGTCGCCCTCACCCCCGAAGGCTCGGCCTATCTGCCCCATATCCAGCAGGCCTTTGCCGGCCTGGCGCGCAGCACCCAGGAACTGTTCGGGCGGCGTAGCCGGCCGACTCTGACGATCCTGTCGCCGATCTCCTTCGCCGCTTTGTGGCTGGCGCCCCGGCTCACCGCTCTGGAGCGCGAGACGGAAGGCCTCGCCATCGACATCACCACCATGCACACGCCCGACCATTATGGGGCGAGCACGGCGGTCTTCGACATCCGCTTCGGCCTCGGCGACTGGCCGGGCCGCACCGCCTACCGCCTCACCACCGAAAGGCTGACGCCGGTCGCGGCTCCGGCCGCGCTAAAAGCCGGCCGGAAACCGGCGTCCGACATCTGGGAGCGCCTGCCCCTCCTCGCCGTGCATGGCGCGCGCGAAATGTGGCCCGACTGGTTCGCGCTGTCGGGCGAGCCGCCGCGCGGCGTGGCGCGCTATCGTTTCGACAGCTTCATCGCCGCTTTGAGCGCCGCCGAGGCCGGCGCCGGCATCCTCCTCGGCTCCCGCCCGCTGATCGACGGGGCGCTCCGCCGCAAGAGCCTGGTGATGCTGTCGAGCTTCGAGTTGCCCTCGACCGCCGGCCATTTCCTGACCCATGCCGCGGGGCGCAAGCTGAGCCCGGGCGAGACCGCCTTCCTCACCGCGCTCACCCGTGCCGCCGCCCCTGTTCTTGTGTGATCTACGGGGTTTGCTCAGCCGTCATGTGCTTGCTATAGGCACGCTTTCTTCAAACGCAGTGTGAGGCAGGCTCCATGGCAAAGATTAAAGTCGCGAATCCGGTGGTTGAGCTGGACGGCGATGAGATGACGCGCATCATCTGGGATCTCATCAAGACGAAGCTGATCCACCCCTATCTCGACGTGCCGCTCGAATATTACGATCTCTCGGTCGAGAATCGCGACAAGACCAAGGACCAGGTCACCATCGACGCCGCCCATGCCATCAAGAAGCACGGCGTCGGCGTCAAATGCGCAACCATCACCCCCGACGAAGGCCGCGTGAAGGAGTTCAACCTCCAGCAGATGTGGAAGTCGCCCAACGGCACGATCCGCAACATCTTGGGTGGCGTCATCTTCCGCGAGCCGATCATCTGCTCCAACGTGCCGCGTCTGGTACCGGGCTGGACCCAGCCGATCATCGTCGGCCGTCATGCCTTCGGCGACCAGTACCGCGCCACCGATTTCAAATTCCCCGGCAAGGGCAAGCTGTCGATCAAGTTCGTCGGCGAGGACGGTAAAGTGATTGAGCACGAGGTCTTCTCGTCGCCCGGCGCCGGCATCGCCATGGCGATGTACAATCTCGACGAGTCGATCAAGGAATTCGCCCGCGCCTCGTTGAATTACGGCCTCAACCGCAATTATCCGGTTTATCTCTCGACCAAGAACACCATCCTCAAGGCCTATGACGGCCGCTTCAAGGACATCTTCCAGGAGATCTACGACAACGAGTTCAAGGCCGAATTCGAGAAGCGCAAGATCACCTATGAGCACCGCCTGATCGACGACATGGTGGCCTCGGCGCTGAAATGGACCGGCGGTTATGTCTGGGCCTGCAAGAACTATGACGGCGACGTGCAGTCCGACACCGTGGCCCAGGGCTTCGGCTCGCTCGGCCTCATGACCTCGGTGCTGATGACGCCGGACGGCAAGACCGTCGAGGCGGAAGCGGCCCATGGCACGGTCACGCGCCACTATCGCCTGCATCAGCAGGGCAAGCAGACCTCGACCAACTCGACCGCTTCGATCTTCGCCTGGAGCCGTGGCCTCGCCCACCGCGCCAAGCTCGACAACAACGAGGCGCTCAAGAAATTCGCCGACACCTTGGAAAAGGTGACGGTGGGGACGATCGAGGACGGCAAGATGACCAAGGATCTCGCGGTCCTGGTCGGCCCCGACCAGGCCTGGCTCTCGACCGAAGGCTTCATCGACGCCGTCGACAAGTCCCTCCAGAAGGCGATGGCCTGAGCCCGCACTCTCCGTCACCCCGACGAAAGTCGGGGTCCATTGACGGATAAATTTATGACTGCTTCGAAAGCCTGCTGACGAAAGTCGGCAGGCTTTCGTGTAAGACGGCTCCGAAAGAGGAGATGACCATGGCTCACCCGATTTTCACCGGCGGCTGTCAGTGCGGCGCGGTGCGCTATCGCATCGAAGGGCCCTTGGGCCGGGCCGGCATCTGCCATTGCCGCATGTGTCAGAAGGCCTTCGGCAGCTGGGGTGCTGCTCTGGTGTCGGTGCCGGTGGAGCAACTGACCTGGACTCGCGGTCATCCGTCCGAATTCCGCTCCTCGGCCATCGTCGCGCGCGGCTTCTGTGCCCACTGCGGCACGCCGCTCCATATGAAAGAAGATGGCGACCCCGTTTACGAGATCGCCATCGGATCGCTCGATGAGCCTGAGCGGGCGCCGCCTTCCGAACAGGCGGGCGTCGAAGCGGAACTATCTTGGTTCAAATCCTTAGGCGCTCTGCCGCGCCAGGCGACCGAGGATTATCGCAATCCTGAGGATATGCAGAAGCTCAGGAGCTTGCAGCACCCTGACTTTGATACGGAGACGTGGCCGTTTCGCTGACCGCGGGCGCCTGGCTCTTGGCCATCAAGGCGCGCCGGGCCGCGATCTCGGCATGCATGTCCATGATCGCCTTGGAGGCGGTCGTCTCGCACAGCGACGGCACGAAAGCGTGCAGGAAAGCCGCCGCCGAGGCCTTGAACAGCCGGCCGCTGAAGGTGAGTGCGAACAGCATATGCTCGAAGAAGCCCTCGCCGACCTTCTCCGGGTGATTCAGGAAGATGCGCTGGATGATCATGGGGAAACCCTCAGGCCGAAGTGATTGAATGCGCCCATAATCACACGAGATTCGCGGGAAGACGTCCCAAATATTACTGTTAATGATCTGAATATTGGGATAATATCCCAAAATGCTGGACAAAACCGACCGCGCCATCCTGGCCGAATTGCAGGCCGACGCCACTCTCACCATCGATGCCCTGGCCGAGCGCATTCATCTGTCGCGCAATGCCTGCTGGCGAAGGGTGAAGCAGCTGGAGGAGACCGGCGTCATCAAGGCCCGGGTGGCGCTGCTCGATGCGGCAAAGCTCGGCCTCGGCCTCACCGCTTTCATCGCCATCCGTACCGCCCAGCATGAGGAGAAGTGGCTGGAGAAATTCTCCCGCGCGGTGCGTGACTTTCCCGAGATCATCGGCGTCTACCGCACCACCGGCGAGACCGACTATCTGCTCCAGGCGGTGGTCAACGACATCGCCGGTTATGACCAGCTCTATAAGCGCCTCATCACCCGCATCGCCCTCACCGACGTCTCGGCGAGTTTCGTGATGGAGAAGATCAAGGAGACGACGGCGCTGCCGCTCGCAGAGTAGCTCAGGTCACCGTGCCGCGCAGAATATCGGCGACAGACTTGCAGGTCGGGATCAGCTGCGCGCAGATCGTCTGCCTTATCGCCCCCACCATCCGGCTCTCTGGCGCCGACAGGCTGATCGCCGCGATGGCATTGCCTTTGTCGTTGAAGATCGGCGCCGCGATGCAGCACGAGCCCTCCTCGTCCTCGCCCTCATCGACCGCATAGCCGGTGGCGCGGATGATATCGAGTTGCGCGAAGAACCGCTCCCGATCGATCGTGGTTCTGGGTGTTACGGGCGACAGCAGGCCGGGCAGCAGCTTTTCCGCCTGCGGGCGTGGCTGGAACGCCAGGATGACCTTGCCCAGGGCCGTGCTGTGCAGATGCCCGCCCGATCCGATCTGCGCCTGCATCCTGAGCGACCGGCGGCTTTCGATGATGTCGAGATAGAGGATCTCCGACGCCGCGATCACGCCCAGATTCACCGTTTCATTGAAGCGGTCGCGCAGATCGAGGAGATAGGGCCGGCAAACCTGGCGCAGCATCTCGTAAGGGTTGCTCGAATGGGAGAGCCACCACAGGCCGATGCCGGGCCGGTAGTGATCTGTCGCAGCGTCATGCTCGATGAGGCGTTTGGTGGCGAGGCTGCGCAGATAGCGGAAGACGGTCGTCTTCGGCAGCTCCGCCAGCTTGACCAGCTCGTTGAGGCTGATTGGCTGGGATGCCTCGCAGACGAGCTGCAGCACCTGCATCGCCTTGATCACCGGCTGGACGATATAGCGGTCTTCGCCCTCCAGGGGGTTGAGCGGCGTTTCAGCGTTTCTCTTCATAAAACAAACTTTTCTTGACACGGAACTGAGGCCTATGGTCTGCATAATGTCAGGACTTGCCCTCCAGGGCAAACGCCAGTTCCGGCCCCATCCTTAACAGGCGCATATGCGTGACCTCATCGACAAGCTTGCTCTGGTGACCGGCGGCGCCGGGGGACTGGGCGAGGAGATTTGCTTCGGTCTCGCCGAAGCCGGTGCCCGCGTCATCCTGCATGACCTTCCGGAGTCTCCCGCCGCGGCGGTGTGCGACCGGATCAACGCGCAAGGCTTCCCCCACAAAGTCGAGACCGTCACGGGCGATCTGTTCGATCTCGAAGGGCTGAAAGCCGCCGTCGGAGCCCTGCTCGACTCTGAAGGGCCGATCGAGATCCTGGTCAACAACGCCGCGATCAATCCGCGCGATCCGATCGAGACCTATTCGCTCGAGCACTTCACCCGCGTGCAGGCGATCAATGCGCATGCCGCTTTCGTGCTCTGTCAGGCGGTCGTGCCGGGCATGAAACAGAGGGGCTCAGGCTCGATCGTCAATATCGGCAGCCTGACGCTGTCCGGCGCCGTGACCGACATGGTGCCTTATGTCTTCGCCAAGGGATCCCTCCTCGGACTGACGCGCGCATTGGCGCGGGAAGTCGGCCCCGCCGGTATCCGTGTCAACATGATTTCGCCCGGCGCCATACCGACCGAGCTCGAGCGCCGCGTCTGGGCCGACCGTCTCGCCGAGATCGACGCCCAGGTGCTGGGACTTCAGTCGCTCAAATATCGCGGCTCCGCCCGCGATGTCGCCGAAGCCGTCCTGTTCCTCGCTTCGCCCCGGAGCCGCTTCATCACCGGCCACGAGCTGCATGTGAATGGCGGCTGGTACATGGGGTGACCCTCACTATTGGCTGGGACTACGGCCTGCTTGCGGTGGATCGCTTTGGCGGTCGCGTAGGGCCGGTGCTTTTCGTGCTCCCCGATGGCCGCCAAGTAGCGCCGCTCGCGGTGGCGCCGTGGTTCAGCGAGAAGGTCGACCTTTCGCTTACACCCCTTTTCCACCGCCTGCGCGGTGAATGGCCATGCGTCCCCTTCGGCAAGGACGTCAGTCATGGTTATAGCGCGTCGCAGGAGTGGGACGTGCTGGAAGCTTCCGACAGCTGCATCAGGCTCTCTATCACCTATCCGGCCGGTCATCCGATCAAGCGCCTCGAGCGCATGATTCGTCCCCTGCCCGACCGGCCCGCTATCGACCTCAAGCTGATCATCGACGCGCGGGAAGACTGCCGGCTTCCCGTCGGCCTTCACCCTATCCTGGGCGCCGGTCCCTGGTTCATCGATCTGCCGCCCGAAACATCTGTGGCCACCCCGGATTCAATCATTGCCCCTATCGCAAGCGTCCCGGCCTCCAACGGCGCATTCATCGACGCCCGTCTTTTTCCGCCTGACATCCCTGCCGAGGAGCTGCTACAGGTTCTCGAAACGAAAGGCCGCGTCGGTCTCGTCAATAGGAGCGAGAGCTACCGTCTCGACCTCACCTGGAACGACGCTCACTTTCCGAGCCTTCTTTTGTGGATCAGCCACCGCGCCTTGACGATGCCGCCCTGGAACGGACGCACCACGATGCTCGGGGTCGAGCCGGTCTGCTCGGCCTTTGATCACGGCACCGCGGTCGCGCAAGCCGACAACCCGATCAAGGAGCGCGGCATCGCCACCACGCTGACACTGCGCGCACGTGAGCCCTTCAGGACGCAATATCGTCTTTCTGCCGAGGCGCTCTAATCCACGCCACGCATAATCGAGATGGCACGCGAAGCGAGCGCCATCGTCGGCGCGTTGGTATTTGCGGTCACGATCTTCGGCATCACCGAGGCATCGACCACCCGGAGCCCGTCGATCCCGCGCACGCGAAGCTCCGGTGTCACCACCGCATCGTCATCCCCCTCGCGGCCCATCCGGCAGGTGCCGACGGGGTGATAGTCCGTCTTCACCGTGCGGCGCATATGCTCATCGATCGCCGCGTCATCCGCCGCCCCCGCGCCAGGCAAGATTTCTTTCGTCACCACATCGCGGAGCGGCCCCGCCGCCAGGATTTCGCGCGCCACCCGCATGCCGTCGCGCAGATGGCGCATGTCGTCCGGATGGCCGAGATAATTCGGGTTCACCAGCGGCAGCTCGCGCGGATCGGCCGAGCGCAGGCGCAGCCAGCCCGTGGCGCGCGGCCGCATCAGCACCGCATGCAGGGTGACGCCGTCGATATCGGGGACGCCCCGGACATCCTCATCGATGTAACTCGTCTTCGGCACGCACCAGATCTGGACGACCGGATCGCCGCTGCCATCCTCGGGCACATGGAACGAGCAGGCCTCGACGCCGGTGGTGGTGATGCGCCCGCGCCCCAGCAGCAGATATTCGATGCCGTTGGCGATCTTGCGGAAACCCTGATCCTGGCGGAAATAACCGTAGTTGCCGGGGGCGGCCGCCGCGATCGGCGCGCCGCAATGATCCTGCAGGTTGTTGCCGACACCGGCGAGATCGGCCTCGACCTTGATCCCGAGCTTGCCGAGCTCATCCGCCGGTCCGATGCCCGACAGCATCAGGAGCTGCGGCGAAGCGAGCGCGCCTGCAGCCAGGATCACCTCGCCATCGGCGCGCGCCTGGAGACGGCTTCCGGCGATCGAATAGTCGACGCCGACCGCGCGTCCCCGCTCGATCGCGATGCGTTCGACCCGCGCGCCGGTGACGATCTCGAGATTGGGATTGCCGCGGATCGGCGTGATGAAGGCATCGACCGCGCTGCACCGGCGTCCGCCGCCCGTGGTCACTTGCGGATAGCCGACACCGGCCGGCGCGCCATTATTGAAGTCGGGCGTATAGGCGACGCCCATGCCCTGCAGCGTGCGCACATACTTATGGCTCATCTCGCAGATGAAGCCGGGATCGGAGACCCTGAGCGGCCCGCTCGCGCCATGGAAATCATTGTTGAATTTCTGGTTGCCCTCGAGGCGCATGAAATGCGGCAGGATCTTGCGCCACGACCACAGATCGCTCCCGGTCATCTCGCCCCAGATATCGTAATCGGCGGCGCGCCCGCGCATGTAGGCCTGCGCATTGATGCTGCTGCCACCGCCCAGCACCTTGCCTTGCGGGATCATCTGCACCCGCCCGCCGAGCTGTTCCTGCGGCACGGTAAAATGCTGGGTGAAATATTTCGTGCCGCCGAGGATCTGGCTGAAGCCCGCCGGCGCTTTCAGGATCCAGTCCTTGTAATCGCCCCCCGCTTCGAGAAGGAGCACCCGCGCGCCGAATTCCGCGACCAGCCGCGATGCGGCGACGCAGCCGGCACTGCCGCCGCCGACGACGATATAGTCATAGGTCTTGGCCGCCGCCATCAGCGTCTTCCCGCGGACTGTGTCGCCCGCTCCAACCCGCGCAGATAGCCGATGGCGAAGAGATGCCCTTGGATGGCGTAGCCTTCAGGACCGTCCCTGTCATCGGTGGCGAGCAACGGTGCGTGATCGCTGCGCAGATAGCCGTCGAAGCCGATCTCATGCAGCTTGCGGAACACAGCGATCAGATCGGTCTGGCCGTCATCGGGAAAGGTCTCGATGAAGTCGGTGCCGGTGCCGGAGATGTCGCGCACATGCACATAGGGAATGCGGTCCCGGTAGCGCTCGATGAGGGCGAGGATGTCGGCGCCCATCTCGGCGAAGCAGCCGATGCAGAAGGTGATGGCATTGGCGGGGCTCGACGAGATCGCCAGCAACCGGTCGAAGCTCTCCTGCCGGTCCATGATCCGCTCCAGCCCGCAGAGCGGCGAGAGCGGCGGATCATCGGGATGCATGGCGAGCCTGACACCGGCCGCTTCCGCCGCCGGCACCACCGCTTTCAGGAAACGTTCGAGATTGTCCCACATGCGCTCGCGCGGGATCGCCGCCTCGTCATGCGGCATCGTCTTCGCCGTCACGTCGCTCAGGCGGAAACCGCTGGTGCGGGCCCCGCCCCGTGTCGTCGCATCGAAGCGGGTGCGCACCACCATCGCGTCTTCGCTCACCTGCGGCATGAAGTTGTAGGCCACCACTTCGACACCGAGCCGCCCGAGATGGCCGATGATGCGCTTATAACGTTCGATCTGCTCATCCGCTCCCGCCTTACCCATCACGATGCGGTCGATCGCCGGTCCCTGCTCGGCAATTTTCCACGGCAGGTCATGGCGTTCATAAATGGCGCGGATCTCTTTCAGCGCCGCGAGATCGTCCGGCAGATCCTGCATGTCGTAATGCACGGCAAAGTCGCCGCCCAGCTGCCTCAGCGCCTGAAGGCGCCTTTCATTCGGCGGTGTCACGACCATGGACAGCTTCATAGGGGCTCCTCGGTTCAGAAAGGATCGATCGGATAAAGCGGCCGCGTCACCCGCGTGAAGGGAATGCGGCGCATGTCGGGCGCCGTCGGCCCGGCCGTATTGGCCGAGATGATGCGCGCCGCAAAAGGCCCGAAGCTCTGGCGGAAATGCGCTGGCGACTTCACGAAAACCAGCGCCGCCCGATCGAGCGGCAGACCTTGTGAGAAATACATCGCCTTGTCCCATTCCATCGACGGCTGGCTGCGGACCAGAAGCCGGATCGACCCGATCGCGATGACCGCCGTCGGCCCCATCGACAATTCGAGGCCGTTCGGCCCGCCATCGGTCATCTTGTAAGTACCGTCCGACAGCGACAGCACGCGACCGCGAAGGGTGACCGACGCGCCATCCGCCTTCGAGAAATAATGCCCGACCGGAGTTACGACCTCCGCCCCGGCGCCGGCCGTGATCGCGGTGGCAACCGCGCCTGGATCGCAAATAGTGAGATAGGACAGCCCCGGCGCTCTGTCCGCGCCCAAAGCGAGCAGCGTCTTCAGCACCTCCGCGCTGTCCGCTGCCGAGCCCCCTGTCGGCGCATCGCCCGCATCGCTCACCAGCGTCATGCCTTGCGATGAGAGTCCAATGCGGATGGCCTCCTCCAACGCCACGAGTTCGGGCAAGAAATCGGCCCGCCGCTGCCACGTCATCTCGGCCAGCTTCTCTGCCGCCGCCGTGGCGCGTTCCCTATCCTCGGCGCAGACCAGCGCCGCGAAACCCAGATCCGGCACATCGATCCAGGGCTGCACCGGAAACAGCGCCGCATGGATCACCTCACCGTCACGCTCCATCCGCCGCGCCTCCTGGACGACCGGCAGCAACGGCCCGTCGGTGGTGCGCGTGCATACGGGGCTCACCAGCAGCGGCCGCTTGGCGAGCGCCATGGCCGGCATCGGCCGCCGCCCCGCCACGACATCGAGCAGAATGCGCGCCGTGCGCTGGCCGGTCTCGTACATGTCGATATGCGGATATTCGCGATAGCCGATATGGAACACGTTGGGCTGCAGCTTCAACGGTGTGATATGGCCATGGAGATCGAGGCTGACGCCGATCGGCACCGATCCGGGCAGGATCCGGCGCAGGCGCTGGATGATCTCGCCATCGCCATCCGGCTGATCTTCGACGACGAGCGCCCCATGCAGCGCCAGCAGCACGCCGTCGACCGGTCCCGCGGCGCGCAGGCGTTTCTCCATCTCACCGACCAGCGTGTCGAAGGCCTCGCGCGTCACCGTGCCGCTGGCGGCCGCATAAGCGGCAAGGAGCGGCACCGGCTCCGCTTTGACTTCTTTCAGGACATCGAAAAAACCAGGCACTTCGGTGCGCGCCGCGCCATAGCCGGTGAGCATCTCAGCCCCGCGCAGCAGATAGTAGCTTTCGAAGGTCGCGACCGTCGTCGGCAAGGGTGAGAAGCTGTTGCTCTCCTGCATGAGGGACGCGACGGCGATGCGGATCGGCATGGTCGACGGATCTCCTAGAGGCTGGCGAGCGCCCCTTTAAGGGCCGCGACGGTCTCGTCGATCACCGCATCATCATGCTCGGTCGAGATGAACCAGGCACCGCGTTCGAGCACGCGCACCCCACGCTCGAGCAGCGCCGTGGTCAGGCGCACATAGCCGGCGCGGTCGGTGGCGATGATGTCGCGATAGTTGCGCGGCGCCGCCTTGAGCCCGAAGCCGACATGGAAAATCTGCGGAAAGCCGGTGACCGTCGCAGGTGCTCCGGCCGCCGTCAGCGCCGACCTGACACCTTCCATCAGGCGGGCGCCCCGCTGTTCGAGCTTGTCATAAGTGCCGGGCGCCTTCAGCGCCTTCAGCGTCGCCACCGTCGCCGCCATCGCGATCGACTGCGAATTATAGGTGCCGCCATGCATCACCTTGCGGCCCGAGGCGAACTCGTCCATCAGCGCCGCCTTGCCGGCGAGCCCCGCCACCGGGAAGCCGCTCGCCACCGCCTTGCCGAAGATGGTGAGATCGGGCGTGACACCGAGGCGCTGCTGCACGCCGCCGGCGCTCACCCGGAAACCGGTGATGACTTCATCGAAGATCAGCACCGTGCCCGCCTTGCTGCAGGCCTGGCGCACGCCTTCGAGATATCCCGCTGTCGGGAAGATGGCGCCGGTATTGCACATCGCCGGCTCCATGATGAGAGCGGCGACGTCGCCACGGGCGAGGCGTTCCTCGACGAGATCGAGCCGGTTCCACGACAGCACTTCGACGCGCTGGCCGGCGAGGTCATCCTGCCCTTCCGTGCCGGCCTGCGGCACCGGGGCCGCCTCTCCGCCCATGCGATCGGGCGCCGGCGCCACGCTCCACAGAACATTGTCGAGCCAGCCATGATAATGGCCCTCGAATTTCACGATCGCGCCACGCCCGGTAACGGCGCGCGCCAGGCGCAACGCCGCCTGCACCGCCTCGCTGCCCGACGAGCTGAAGCGCACCCGCTCCGCCGAGGGCAGCATGCCGCACAATAATTCCGCCGCCTCGAATTCCACTTCGCTTTGACCGCCGAACAGGATGCCCTTGCCGAGCTGGGCCTGTACCGCCTCCACCACCGCTTGCGGCTTGTGGCCGAGAATCATCGGTCCCATGCCGAGATAATAGTCGATCAGCCGGTTGCCATCGGCATCATGGAGATAAGGTCCCTCGGCATGATCGAAGACGAGCGGCGTCGGTGAAATGCCGAGCCGGAAGTTGCTGCTGACGCCACCGGGCAAGTACCGGGAGGCCAGCTGGATACGGTCGCGCGAATGCTGGAAGCTGAGAGTCACGATACTATCCCCACATGAAATCTGCCGACATTCAACATGCCTCATCATTTCATGTCAAGAAAACTACGTTTCTCACCAAGGAATGACCATATCGCTCATCCGCCGCGTATTTCGCCGGGCGAACCGCTTTCGGAATTACAACATTTTCCACGTTTCATTAGCTCTTTGGCAGATGAGTCTGCGCTCATCGGTCCGCATTTCACTTGACGGTCATCGCGAGCTAATGAAATATATGTTTCGTCATGTGAACCATCGATAGGGAAAAACGGGGTGGGGGTGGAACAGCCAGACGCGGCGCCGCGGAAGTCCGAATTCGTCATCGAGGCGACGGATATCGTCAAGCGCTACGGCCATGTGCAGGCTCTGGGCGGTGCCAGCCTCCAGGTCCGCCCGGGTGAGGTCCTGGCTTTGGTCGGCGACAATGGCGCCGGCAAGTCCACCCTCGCCAAGATCATCTGCGGCGCCGTCGTCCCCGATTCCGGCACGTTGGCTTTCTGGGGCGAGCCGACCACCGTCACCTCCATCCGCCACGCCCAGGAGCTCGGCGTCGAGACGGTCTACCAGGATCTGGCGCTGGCGCCCGATCTGACCGTCGCCGAAAACATGTTTCTCGGCCGCGAGCCGATCAATCCCGGCTGGTTCGGCGGCCATCCGGCGCGCCTCGACCGCCGCCACATGCGCGCCAAGGCGGAAGAAGCGCTGCGCGGCATCGGCATCAGCACCCTCACCAGCGTCGACCGCACCGTGCGCGATCTCTCCGGCGGCCAGCGCCAGGCGATCGCCGTGGCGCGCGCCGTGATGTGGGCCAAGGCGGCGATCATCATGGACGAGCCGACCGCCGCCCTCGGCACCAGGCAGACCGGCATCGTCTATGACTCGATCCGCTCCGCCGCGACGCGCGGCCTCGCCGTCATCGTGATCTCGCATGACATTCCGAAGATGCTGAGCCTCGCCGACCGGATCGCCATTATGCGCCAGGGCCGCACCATATCGAACACCGAGGCCCGCCAGATGACGCTCACCGATGTCGTCACCATCATGCTCGGCGGCAAGGCGACGGAGGCGGCATGAGCGAGATGACGCAGAACTCCCCTCCTCCGCCGGCGCTGCCCGGCGCCGTCCGGCGCTTCCTGACCTCCTCGCGCTCGACACCCGTCGGCATGGCGCTCATCGTCATCGCCTTGATCATCATCTTCGGCGTGCTCTCACCCAATGGCGCCTTCTTCCGCGTCAGCAACCTCACCACCATCGTTCTCAATGCCTCGGTGACGATGCTGCTGGCCGTCGGCGTCACCATGATCCTCGCCGCCGGCGAGCTCGATCTGTCGATCGGCGCCAATGTCGTGCTTTCTTCCGTCGTCGCGGCGAAGACCCTCGTCGCTTTGTCCGGCAGCTATGACGAGGTGCGCATCGGCGAATATCCGCATCTCGTGCCGGCGCTGGTGGCCGCCATCCTCGCCGGCATCGCGACGGGCGCCGCCTTCGGCGCGGTGAACGGCCTGCTCGTCACCCGCCTGCGCATCAATTCCTTCATCGTGACGCTGGGCACGCTCGGCATCGGCACGGGCCTCGCTTACGTGATCACCAACGGCACCAACGTGCCCTTCGTGCCGCGCGTCATCCAGACCGAATTCGGCATCCAGAAGCTGTTTGGCGTCGTTCCCTATCCGACGATCATCGTCCTCACTCTGTCTTTCATTTTGTGGTACGTGCTCCGCGTCACCCGCTTCGGCCTGCATACGCTGGCGATCGGCTCATCGCGCGAAGCGGCCGAGCGCGCAGGCATCCGCTCGGCCCGTCACATCTTCAAGCTGTTCGTCCTGGTCGGCGCCCTTGCCGGCGTGGCCGCCGCGCTCGATCTGGCGCGTTTCGCCACCACCAATATCGGCGGCCACCAGACCACCGCCCTCGCCGCCATCGCCGCCGTCGTCATCGGCGGCACCAGCCTGTTCGGCGGACGCGCCACCATCGCCGGTTCCATGGTCGCCTCGCTCATTCCGGTGGTGCTCGGCACCGGCCTTGTGATCCTCGGCGTACCGTCCTTCTACCAGCTCATCGTCGTCGGCGTGATCCTGATTATCGCCGTCTATATCGATCAGCAGCGGCGGGACAAACTGAACTAGCGGAGCCGGAAGCCGTGACGCCCGGCCGGTCCCCGTGATGCAAAGGCGTTGAAACAGGGAGGTTAGACAGATGACTATGAAGATGAAGTGCCTTGCTCTTGCCTTTGGCCTCTCGACAGCTCTGGCGTCGGGATCGGCCTTCGCCGCGGGCGAGAAGATCGAATTCGTCGCCGGCATCGTCGGCATTCCGTTCTACACATCGATGGAATGCGGCGCGCGCGATGCCGCCAAGGAGCTCGGCGTCGAGCTGAACTGGGCCGGCCCGCCGCAATGGGACCTCGCTTTGCAGATGCCGATCCTGCAGGCCTCGATCGAGCGCGGGCCGAACGGTCTGATCCTCGCGCCCACCGATCCCAATGCGCTCGTCAGCATCGTCGAGGATCTCGTGACCAACAAGAAGATCCCGGTGGTGACCGTCGACGGCAGCCTGTCGAAGCCGGTCGACCTGCAGAATATCCGTACCGACAACATTGCCGCCGGCGGTCTCGCCGCCGAAGCCATGGCGAAGTCGATCGGCGGCGCCGGCACCGTCCTCGTCGTCGGCCTCGACCCGGGCGTCACCGGCAATGAGGAGCGTGTTTCGGGCTTCACCAAGGTGCTCAAGGAGAAATATCCGGACATCAAGGTGCTGCCGACCGAATATCCGGGCACCGACCAGAACAAGGCCGCCGAGATCGTCTCGGCCGCGCTGCAGGCCAATCCGGATCTGAAAGGCATCTACACCACGCATTCCAATGCCGCCGTCGGCACATCATCTGCGGTTATCGGCGCCGGCCAGCAAGGCAAGGTGAAGATCATCGCCTATGATGCCGATCCCGGTCAGGTGCGAGACCTCAAGGCCGGCGTCTATGACGCCCTCGTCGTCCAGTCGCCTTATCTCGAGGGCTACGACTCCGTCACGCTGGTGACCAAGATCCTGCGCGGTGAGATCGATCCGGCCAAGCTCGAAGATGTCACCCATCCGCCGATGGTCGTCGCCACGCGCGAGAATATCGACGCACCGGAGGTCAAGAAGAACCTCTATGTCGATGCTTGCTCGAATTAATCTGTGACAAAGACGCCGGCGGGTTCACTCGTCCGCCGGCGCCGCATCATCGAGGTGAGTTTCATCATGCCCGCTCAACAGGACCGCGTCGCCATCGTCACCGGTGCCGGCACCGGCATCGGCCAGGCCATCGCTTTGGCACTCGCCGAGACAGGCCATCGCGTCGTCATCACCGGCAGGCGCGCCGAACCTTTGCAGGACACGGTCGCCCGTGCGCCACAGCCCGGCCGGATCGTCGCCATGGCCGGCGACATCACCGATGCGGCCGATCGCGCCCGCATCACCGCCGACACGATCCGCCAATGCGGCCGCATCGATATCCTCGTGAACAATGCCGGGGTCTCGTCGATCGCGCCGCTGCTGTCTGCGACCGAAGCGGAATGGCGCCGTGTCATGGCGACCAATGTCGATGCCGCCTTTTTCATGGCGCAGGCCGTGCTGCCTTCCATGCGCGAGCGCCAATGGGGCCGCATCGTCAATATCGGCTCGGTCTATGGCGTGCTCGGGCTGAACGCCGCCCTCTACGAGACCTTCACCGAGGACCCGCAATATGGGCCCAAGCGCCAGCCCGCTTATCACACCTCCAAAGGCGCCATGCTCAATCTGACCCGCGACCTCGCCATCGCCGTCGCCAGATGGAAGGTGACCGTCAATACCGTCAGCCCCGGCATGATCATCACCGACCAGTCGCGTGGACTCCTCTCCGACGAGGTCAAACGCAAATTGCCGGAGATGACGCCGCTCGGCCGGTTCGGCGAGCCGATGGAGATCGCTTATGCGGTCCGCTTCCTTGCCTCCGATGAAGCTGCCTTCATCACTGGCGAGGAGCTGCGCGTCGATGGTGGCTGGACGATTTGGTAGGTCGCGGCGTGAACGATCAGGCGGGTTCGTCCTCCTGGATCTTCTGCCGGACCGTCATCGCCGCCCGCAGCACCGCCTCGACGCGCGGATTCTGCTCCATGAATTTGACCACATCGGCGGCGTCGAGCACGAGGAGCTCTGACGTACGCCGCGCGATCACCGTCGCCGTCCGCTTGACCCGGCCCAGCACCGCGACCTCGCCGAAGAAGTCGCCCTCCAGGAGCGTGACCGACTGGCGTGGCAGCACCACCTCCACCTCGCCCGACGCGATGAAATACATGCTGTCGCCTTCATCGCCCTTGCGGATGACGATCGTGTTGGGCGGAAATTTGCGCGCCCTGAGCAGGCTGACGAGCTCGGCCAGCGCGGCGCCGTCGAGACCGGTGAAGGCCGGCACCCGTGCCACCATGCCGTAATTGACGATGAAATCGCGCCGGCGGATTTCCGCCAGGAAGCCGGTGGCGATGATGGCGACCGGCAAAGCGAAGAAGATGAGCCCGCCCAGCATCACGAAGCCGGTGAATAATTTGCCCCAGGGCGTGATCGGAACCACATCGCCATAACCCACGGTCACCACGGTGACGACCGCCCAATACATGGCGGCGGGAATGCTGCCGAATTTGGTCGGCTGCACATCACGCTCGATCAGATACATGCCGGTCGCCGCGACCAGGAGCAGCCCCAGCCCGATGAGGCCCGCCGCCATCAGCGGGCGCCATTCATTGGTGAGCACCCTGCCGACCGTGGCGAGCGCCGGCGAATAGCGGGCCAGGCGGAAGAAGCGCAGAACCTGGAAAATGAGCATGGCGCCGAACGCCTGCGGCGTCAGCGCCAGCAAGAAGAGCGGGACGAGTCCGGCCGCGTCGAGCAGCATCAGCGGGCTCGTCATGTAAGCAATCAGGCCGCGCCCCTTCGCCCCGCCGAAGACCGGATGCTCGGGCGCCGTCCACAGACGTGCCGCATATTCGAGGAGGAAGAACAGGCCGCAGGCGAATTCTCCCAGGCGCAGCGCCCACA
The DNA here is from genome assembly GCA_005502925.1 of Rhizobiales bacterium Y(2018). Taxonomy (GTDB): domain Bacteria; phylum Pseudomonadota; class Alphaproteobacteria; order Rhizobiales; family Aestuariivirgaceae; genus Taklimakanibacter. Next base: position 32,717 of record SCPD01000021.1, read on the forward strand.
AGCTGCCGGGATCGAGCCCAGGAACCGTCGAGCTGACGGCGCCCGCCACGCTGGCCAGAATGATCAGGATCGATGCGCGTTCGAACCACAGCGCCGGCCCGTCGCGTTTGATGCCGGGCTCGATGATCTCATACGCCCTGCGCCGGGCCGAGACCGGGGCCATGGTCGTGTCCTTTCGGCCGAGACTTCAAATCTCGGCCGAATTGATCATACATCGAAAAGGATCAGGCCGCGACGGCGTTCCGGATGGCCTCGAGCGCGGCCTCGGCCTTCGACGCATCGGGGCCGCCGGCCTGCGCCATGTCGGGACGTCCGCCACCGCCTTTGCCGCCCAGGACTTCCGAGCCGATGCGCACCAGATCGACGGCGTTGAAACGCTTGGTCAGATCGTCGGTGACCCCGACGATGAGTCCGGCCCTGCCCTCGTCATTGAGGCCGACCAGCGCCACGACGCCCGAGCCGAGCTTGGCCTTGCCGTCATCGACGAGGCCTTTCATGTCCTTGGGATTGATGCCCTTGATCACCCGCGCCATCAGCTTGACGCCGCCGGCTTCGGTGATGCCGTCATCGCCCTTGGCCGCGCCGCCGCCGAGCGCCAGCTGCTTCTTGGCTTCGGCAAGCTCGCGCTCGAGCTTCTTGCGCTCGTCCATGAGTATTTCGATACGCTGCACCACATCGGCCGGCGTGACCCGCAGCGCCGAGGCCGCCGCATGGATGCGCTTGTCCTGGGTGTCGAGATACCGCCTGGCCGCTTCGCCGGCGAGCGCCTCGATACGGCGCACGCCCGCCGCGGAAGCACTTTCCGAGATGACCTTGATCAGGCCGATATCGCCGGTGCGCACCGCATGGGTGCCGCCGCACAATTCGAGCGAATAGATGCGGCGATTGCCGTCTGGCCGCATGCCCATCGACACGACGCGAACCTCATCGCCATATTTCTCGCCGAACAGCGCCATGGCGCCTTCCGCGATCGCCTCGTCGACGCTCATCAGCCGCGTCGTCACCGCATCGTTCTGCAGCACGATCGCATTCGCCATCGCCTCGACCTGGGCGATCTCTTCCGCCGTCATCGCCTTATTGTGCGAGTAGTCGAAACGCAGGCGATCCGGCTCGACGAGCGAGCCCTTCTGCGCCACATGCGAGCCCAGCGTCTCGCGCAGCGCCTCATGCAGGAGATGCGTCGCCGAATGATGCTGGCGGTTGCCGGAACGGCGCGCATGGTCGACATCGAGTTCGACCGCGTCGCCGGCCTTGAACTGGCCCTTCTCGACCACGCCCTGATGGATGAAGAGATCGCCGACGCGCTTCTGCGTGTCGGTGACGCGGAACAGCGCGCCGGTCGCGGTGCGGATCACGCCATGATCGCCGGTCTGGCCGCCCGATTCGCCATAGAACGGCGTCTGGTTGACGATGATCGCACCCTTAGCCCCGGACCTGAGCTCGGATATCTCCTTGCCCTCGGCAATGATCGTCTTGATCACGCCTTCCGCCTGCTCGGTGTCGTAGCCGAGGAATTCCGTCGCCCCGGCGCGCTCGCGGATGTCGAACCAGATCGTGTCGGTCTTGGCCTCGCCCGTGCCTTTCCACGCCTGGCGTGCATCCTCGCGCTGCTTCGCCATCGCCTTGTCGAAGGCTTGCGTGTCGACCGCGATGCCGCGCGGCTTGAGCGCATCCTGCGTCAGGTCGAGCGGGAAGCCATAAGTGTCATAGAGCTTGAACGCGGTATCGCCTGAAAACACATGACCTTTGTCGAGTGCCGCCGATTCCTCATCGAGAATGCGCAAGCCCCGCTCCAGCGTCTTGCGGAAACGCGACTCTTCGAGCTTGAGCGTCTCTTCGATCAGCGCCTCGGCACGGCCGAGCTCGGGGTAAGCGCCGCCCATCTCGCGCACCAGCGCCGGCACCAGTTTCCACATCAAGGGTTCCTTGACGCCCAGCAATTCGGCATGGCGCATGGCGCGCCGCATGATACGGCGGAGCACATAGCCGCGGCCTTCATTGGACGGCAGAACACCGTCGGCGATGAGGAAGGAGGACGCGCGCAGGTGATCGGCGATCACCCGGTTCGACGCCTTGTATTTGCCGTCCGCCGGCACATTCGTCTCCTCAACGATCGCCGCGATCAGCGAGCGGAACAGGTCGGTCTCGTAATTGTCGTGCGTGCCCTGCAGCACCGCCGAGATGCGCTCGAGCCCCATGCCGGTGTCGATCGAAGGGCGCGGCAGATTGATGCGCTCCTCCTTCGTCACCTGCTCGTACTGCATGAAGACGAGATTCCAGATCTCGATGAAGCGATCGCCATCGGCATCCGCCGAGCCCGGAGGTCCGCCCGGGATCTTGTCGCCATGATCGAAGAAGATCTCCGAGCACGGGCCACAGGGGCCGGTATCGCCCATCGCCCAGAAATTGTCCGAGGTGGGGATGCGGATGATGCGGCTCTCGGGCAGGCCGGCGATCTTCTTCCACAGACCGAAGGCTTCGTCGTCCTCCGAATAGACGGTGACGGTCAGCCTGTCCTTGAGGAGGCCGTAATCCTTGGTGACCAGCGTCCAGGCCCATTCGATCGCGTCCGGCTTGAAATAATCGCCGAAGGAGAAGTTGCCGAGCATCTCGAAGAAGGTGTGATGGCGCGCCGTATAGCCGACATTGTCGAGGTCGTTGTGCTTGCCACCGGCGCGCACGCATTTCTGCGCCGTGGTGGCGCGGCTATAGGGACGCTTCTCGGCGCCGGTGAAGACATTCTTGAACTGCACCATGCCCGAATTGGCGAACATCAGCGTCGGGTCATTGCGCGGCACGAGTGGCGAGGAGGCCACGACCTCATGCCCCTGCTTCCGGAAGAAATCGAGGAAGGTGGAGCGGATCTGCGCAAGGCCGGTCATGAGAATAGGTCCAGGTTGAATTGGGGTGCGCTGTTTTAAGGATTGCGCGCCGCCCTGTCTACCGAGACATCGCCCTAGCGCGTGATCGGGAGAAGTGGATGCCGGTTTTCCGTCCGATCACGCGCCAAACTTAAGATTCCGATCACGTTTATCAATTCAGGTCGAACCGACCTGAATTGATCGTGATCTAGGTCTGATTTTGAAGGATGATTACGCCGAAAAGGCGCCCTCCCGGGGCAAGGAGGACGCCATCGGTGTGAGGCTCACACCAGTAACCGGCCTGGGGATGTGAGGGGGAGGCCGGAAGTCCAGCGCATGATCCGGGAAAGTGGGCTGCAGTTTTCCGAAAAGACCATGCGCCAAAGTTAACGGATCTCAGTCGTCGGCATCCTCGGCCGAGGCATTGGTGATCTTGGCCGCGATCAGCCCGGCATTGGCTCGGATTGCAGCCTCGATGGCCGCGGCCACGTCGGGATTCTGCTTGAGGAATGTCTTGGCGTTCTCACGCCCCTGCCCGATACGCTCGCCATTATAGGAGTACCAGGAGCCCGATTTTTCGACGATGCCGGCGGTGACGCCGAGATCGACGAGCTCGCCAACCTTGGAGATGCCCTCGCCATACATGATGTCGAATTCGACCTGCTTGAAGGGCGGCGCCACCTTGTTCTTGACCACTTTGACGCGGGTCTGGTTGCCGACCACTTCCTCACGCTCCTTGATGGCGCCGATGCGGCGGATATCGAGGCGCACGGAAGCGTAGAATTTGAGCGCATTGCCGCCGGTGGTGGTTTCCGGCGAACCGAACATGACGCCGATCTTCATGCGGATCTGGTTGATGAAGACGACCATGCAGTTCGATTTGGAGATCGAGGCGGTGAGCTTGCGCAGCGCCTGGCTCATCAGGCGGGCCTGGAGGCCCGGCAGTGAATCCCCCATTTCACCTTCGAGCTCGGCGCGCGGCGTCAGCGCCGCGACGGAATCGATCACCAGCACCTCAATGGCGCCGGAGCGCACCAGCGTATCGGCGATTTCGAGCGCCTGCTCGCCGGTATCGGGCTGCGAGATCAGGAGGTCGTCAATATTGACGCCGAGCTTGCGGGCATAGACTGGATCGAGCGCATGTTCGGCGTCGACAAAGGCGCAGATGCCGCCCATCTTCTGGCATTCGGCCACCGTCTGCAGCGCCAGCGTCGTCTTGCCTGAGGATTCAGGCCCGTAGATTTCAATGACGCGCCCCCTGGGCAGGCCGCCGATGCCGAGTGCAATGTCGAGGCCGAGCGAGCCGGTCGAGATCGCCGAGATATCCAGCGCCTGGCTGGAGCCCAGCTTCATGATCGAACCCTTGCCGAAAGCGCGTTCGATCTGGCTCAACGCCGCATCCAGAGCCTTGCCCTTATCCATGCCTGTATCAACTACCTTAAGATTCGCTTGCCCCATCGTCGCGCTCCTTATTTCACAAGGGTTACGCCGGTGCAAATGAGTCTCGGACAGCGGCGATGTCCGCAATATGTACATTTTTTGTTCTCATGGCAAGCCTTTCTTTAAAGCTTTGATTTTTATTGTTCTTATTTACGAAAGGCAGAACTTGATGAGAACGAATATGGAATCGAACGGAAATCCGCGATGGCGCGGCTGAACGGCAAGGCGACAAGCGGTTAAGGCCAGCTCCCCGCCCGAGCGAACACTATCCGCCCGGGACGCCCGCCCCATTCTTTATACTGGACGGTCGTACAAGAACATACCAAGAATCACTTGGACGCCTTTCCTCTAGCCAAAGAAACATAGCTGGAACGGCAACGCTCGAAATCCGAATAAATTGACCAGGAGATCAAAGCCAAATCCCCGAGAGGCCACACAAACAAAACCTCACACGATCTAAAGGAATGAAGTAAAACCACAAAACCGATATTTATCAGATTTATTGACGATTATATTTGCCGACCCATCGACAAAAACGAACATCATGACCTGGCTGGGATAGCGGATACATGGTCCGTCCCAAATCCGCACAGTACCCGGCATTTGCCGGGGCCCCGGGACCGGGTCCACCCGGCTTTATGACTTCTGTTCATGAAAGGTGTCCTGAAGCCGCAGCGTACTTCCGGCTCCCCGGCACATGCTCTAGAAGAATGCGCCTCACTTGGAGCGCATGATGAACAAGCCTGAAGCACCGACTGCCCTCAGCCGCGATGTCGCGGCCTTCTTTGCCGAATTGGGACTTCCCGCCGAAAGCCTCACCCAAGGCAGCACCGAAATCCGTTCGCCGATCAATGGCGAGATCATCGCCCGTGTGCGCTTCGCCGATACGGCGGAAGCCAAGGCGGCGATCGGCCGCTCGGCCGAGGCCTTCCGGCAATGGCGGGTCGTCCCTGCCCCGGTGCGCGGCGAACTGATCCGCCAGCTCGGTAACGAATTGCGCGCCGCCAAGGAAGGCCTGGGCCGCCTCGTCACCATCGAGACCGGCAAGATCCTGTCCGAGGGCCTGGGCGAAGTGCAGGAGATGATCGACATCTGCGATTTCGCCGTCGGCCTGTCGCGCCAGCTTTACGGCCTCACCATGGTGAGCGAGCGCGCCGACCATCGCCTGATGGAACAGTGGCATCCGCTCGGCCCCACCGGTGTCATCACCGCCTTCAATTTCCCCGTCGCGGTCTGGTCGTGGAACGCGGCTTTGGCGCTCGTCTGCGGCAATCCGGTTATCTGGAAGCCGTCGGAGAAGACGCCGCTCACCGCCATGGCGACGACCGCCCTCTTCCGCCGCGCCGCGGCGCGGCTCGACAATATCCCGGCCGACCTCGTCACCCTCCTCATCGGCGGGCGCGATGTCGGCGAAGTGCTCGTCGATGATCCGCGCGTGGCGCTCGTCTCCGCCACCGGCTCCACCGGCATGGGCCGCATCGTCGGCGAGCGTCTCGCCCGCCGCTTCGGCCGCGCCATTCTCGAGCTTGGCGGCAACAACGCCGCCATTCTCTGCCCCTCGGCCGATCTCGACCTCGCTTTGCGCGCCACCGCTTTCTCCGCCATCGGCACCGCCGGCCAGCGCTGCACGTCGCTGCGCCGCATCATCGTGCATGGAAGTGTCTATGACAGCTTCGTGCCGCGCCTGAAGAAGGTCTACGACACGGTGACGATCGGCAATCCGATCGACGGCGCGACGCTGGTCGGCCCGCTGATCGACAAGCGCAGCTACGAGGCGATGCAGAAGGCGCTCGAGGCCGCGGCCCAGGCCGGCGGCAAGGTGCATGGCGGCAAACGCGTCAAAGGCCCCGGCGGCGATGACGCATATTATGTCTCGCCTGCGCTGGTCGAAATGCCGGCCCAGACCGGCCCCGTCCTCAACGAGACCTTCGCGCCTATTCTCTATGTGCTGCGCTACGGGAATTTCGACGAGGCGCTGGCGCTCCATAATGGCGTGCCGCAGGGCCTGTCCTCGGCGATCTTCACCACAGACCTGCGCGAATCCGAGCGCTTCCTGTCGGCCTCGGGCTCCGATTGCGGCCTGGCGAACGTGAATATGGGCTCCTCGGGCGCCGAGATCGGCGGCGCCTTCGGTGGTGAGAAGGAAACCGGCGGCGGCCGCGAATCCGGCTCCGATGCCTGGAAGGCCTATATGCGGCGCGTCACCAGCGCCATCAACTTCGGCCATGCGCTGCCTCTGGCGCAGGGCGTGAAGTTCGACATCTGAACCAGAAACAATCCCGCCAGGCCTTCGGGGCTTGGCGGGACTCACAACGAACAAATCAACACGCCGGGGAGACGGACATGACGGAGAGAAGCGGCGGCCAGATCCTGGTCGACCAGTTGCTGGCGCAAGGCGTGGAGCGGCTCGCTTGTGTGCCCGGCGAAAGCTATCTGGCCGTGCTCGACGCGCTGCATGACGCCAAGATCGACGTCCTTGTCTGCCGCAATGAAGGTGGTGCTGCGATGATGGCGGAAGCCTATGGCAAGCTCACCGGCCGGCCCGGCATCTGCTTCGTCACCCGTGGCCCCGGCGCCACCAATGCCAGCCATGGCATCCATATCGCCGCCCAGGATTCGACCCCGATGATCCTCTTCATCGGCCAGGTCGAGCGCGCCATGCGCGAGCGTGAGGCTTTCCAGGAAGTCGATTACAAGGCCTTCTTCGGCTCGATGGCGAAATGGGTGGTCGAGGTCGAAAGCGCCGCCCGCCTGCCTGAGCTGTTGGCGCGCGCCTTCCGCGTCGCCTGCCAGGGCCGCCCCGGCCCCGTCGTCATCGCGCTCCCCGAAGACGTGTTGACCGAAATGGCCGATGTCCCGGACGCGCCCAAGGTGGTCCCGGCCGAATCCGCCCCCACCCCGCAGGATATGAGCCGCTTCGCCGATCTCCTGCGCCAGGCGAAGAAGCCGCTCTTCATCCTCGGCGGCTCGCGCTGGAGCCCGGAGGCGCAGAAATCGCTCATCGGCTTCGCCGAGAAATTCGGCGTCGGCATCACCACCTCCTTCCGCCGCGCCCATCTGTTTCCCTCCGATCATCCCAATTATGTCGGCGATGTCGGCATCGGCCCCAACCCGAAGCTCGCCGCCCGGGTGAAGGAGGCCGATCTCCTGGTGCTGCTCGGCGCCCGCATGTCGGAAATGCCGTCTTCTTCCTATTCGCTGATCGACATTCCCAATCCGCGCCAGACCCTCGTCCATATTCATCCGGGCGCGGAGGAATTGGGCCGCGTCTATCAGCCCGCGCTCGCCATCCAGGCCTCGCCCAATGCTTTCTGTTCAGCCCTCGCCGATCTGGCGCAGCCCAATGATCGGCCCTGGACGGAAGCGACGCGCGTGGCGCGCCAGGACTTCCTCGATTGGACCGACGCACCTCAGAAGCTGCCCGGCAAGTTCCAATATGGCGAGGCCATGAAGTGGCTGCGCGAGCGCCTTCCGCCCGAGGCGATCATCACCAACGGCGCCGGCAATTACGCCACCTGGATTCACCGCTATTACCGCTTCCGCCAATTCGGCACGCAATTGGCGCCGACCTCGGGCTCGATGGGGTATGGCGTCCCGGCCGCGGTCATGGCCAAGCGCCAGCGCCCCGATAGCCCGGTCGTCTGCTTCGCCGGCGACGGCTGCTTCATGATGAACGGCCAGGAATTCGCCACCGCCGTCCAATATGGCATTCCGCTCATCGTCGTGGTGCTCGACAACTCGATGTACGGCACCATCCGCATGCATCAGGAACGCGAATATCCGGGCCGCGTCTCGGCCACCTTGCTCAAGAACCCCAACTTCGCCGACTATGCCAAGGCCTTCGGCGGCCATGGCGAGCGCGTCGAAACGACGGAAGACTTCGCGCCGGCTTTCGAGCGCGCCGTCCAGTCGGGCAAACCTGCGATCATCCACTGCATCGTCGATCCCGAGGCGATCACCCCCGCCCGCACCCTGAGCCAGATCCGCGACGACGCGGTGAAGGCCGGGAAATAGCCGTTTCTCTGACCGTCATGACCGCCCTCGAGGCGGCCATCCCGTTTCTGCGCAGCCACATCCCCCGTCATGGCCGCCCTTGAGGCGGCCATCCAGTCCATCCGTCAAACGGGTATGTGGCGGAGAGACTGGATGGCCGCCTCAAGCCCGGCCATGACGAGCTAGGAGATTCAATAGCGCCGGCCTACCGTCATTGCCGCACGGAAGTTCTCGTCGCTGTCGAAAAACATGGCTTCAGGGCCGGCGCCCGTCGCATCGAAGAAGCGCGCCACGAAGCAACGGAAGGCGGCGCACAGCGCGATGTCGCAGATCTGCTGGTCGCTGAAGCCCGCCTGGCGCAGCCGGTCGATATCGGCCTCGGTGACCTCGGAGGCCTTGCGGGCGACCTTCTCGGCATAGGCCAGCATCTCGACATCCTTGGGCGCAAGCCCGGCGGAACGGAAATCGCGCTGCACCGCCAGCACCTTCTCCTTGGAGCCCAGATCGTCGATCAGCTGCTTGCCATAGACATAGGAGCAATAGGTGGACGGCACTTCCTTGGCGGCGATCAGCGTAATGAGCCGCCATTCCCGCGCGCCCAGCGAGAAGCCGCCGCGTACCTTCTCGATGAAATCGACATAGATCGGCAAGAGATCCGGCCGCGCCGTGAAGCATCCATAGGCTTCCATCACGAAACCGTTCTGCGCCTTGAGCTTGCTGTAGATCTCGGCGACTTTGCCGGTCGCCTCTTCTTCCCTGATGGTCTGCAGGAACATGCCCGTCCTCCATGATGAGCGAAGCGGGTCTTCTATCGGCGCTTTTTCACGACGCAAGGTAAATCCGGCTTTGCTTCTCTATGGGCAGAGATCGATTTCGCTGCGGGCCAGCTTGTCTCCGGCGCGATCCGGGAGTGGCCCATCAAACACGAAAGGCGGCAATCTCGCGACTGCCGCCCTCATAACACCGCTCCCCGGCGCAGGCCATTGAACCTCCGCCGCCGTATTGTTGCCCCCGGACCACAATGTGGTATTTACAACAGTGACCCAAAATGAAACTGATTCGCAAGGGTCAAGTTAAAGTTTGGACAGGAAATGGTCGGCCCGCCTCACCGCCACTTATAGGTGAGGAACATGCCGGTGAAGAACTGATCGGCCGACCCCTCGTCCTTGACGATCGGGCTGTCGGCGGCGTCGCCCAGCAGCCTCTTATACTGAAGCCGGCCGGAGACGCCGATCGCCTCGGTGACCATGTAATCGAGCCCGAGTGTGATCCCGATATCCTTGAAGCCGGCATCGGCCTCATAGCGGTCATAACCGCTCCGCAGCGCCTGCGAACCCGAGACGCCGAAGAACGTCTCCATATAATTGCTGTCCGCCCAGCTGGCCGAGGCCTCGATGCTCGAGCGCACCGAGTCGGACAGCGGCACCGCTACACCGGTCGACATCTCCGCCAGCATGCCTTCATGGCCGCCGCCGACATCCTGGGTGACGGTCATCGCCGCCGACCAGATGCCGAGCTCGTATTTCAGGAAGCCGCCGAGCTCGATCGAATCATCGACATCGCCCAGCCCGTCCAGCGCGTCATTGTCGTCCTCGTCACGCCCGCCGCTGTAGCGCGCGATGGGACCGGCCTTCAGCCCTTCATAATTCAGAAGGTTGGCGCCGAGCGACATGCCTTCGACGAAGATGAAGTCATCATAAACGATGGAAGCAAACGGAAAAGGCTGGAATTCATAGTCGTCCGAGCCTTCATAATCGGGTGCGTAGGCGCCGCCGCCGCCGATCACGACGCTCCATTTGCTTTGAGTTGACGTTGTGTCAGAATCATCAGCCGCGTTGGCGCCCGCAACATTCATGACGATTCCGGCGGCGCTTGCCATGATTATGAGCCAATTTGAAGTAACAGCTGGTGCCAGGGATTTCTTGCAGGCGACGCGGGAAGGCATGGACGCTCCTATGTACAACGGAGCATCTGTCTAGCCGGCAATCCTGGCAGGAGAGTTTCGAGCGGGTTTCGTTATGTTGCAGATTATTACCACAAGGGCGTCGCGGCGCGCTTCCCAGGAGGCGTGCGCGCAATGATAAAACAGACCAAGCCACACGTGCTGATCGTCGATGACGACCAGCAGATCCGCGCCATGCTGGCGCGTTTTCTGGGCGAGCATGGCATGCGGGTGACCCAGGCCTCGGACGGCATCAGCATGTTCAAGGTCATGGAAATCGGCCGTTTCGACGTCATCGTGCTCGACGTGATGATGCCGGGCGAGGACGGCTTCACGCTCTGCCGGAAGCTGCGCGCCGAGAGCGCCATCCCGCTCATCCTGCTCACCGCGCGCAACAGCGAGACCGACCGCATCGTCGGCCTCGAGCTCGGCGCCGATGATTATGTGACAAAACCCTTCAACCCGCGCGAGCTTCTCGCCCGTATCCGCGCTTTGCTGCGCCGGGCCAACGCCCAGCCGCAGGCGGTGCAGCGGCTCGCCAGCGCAACCTATCAGTTCGCCGGCTGGACCCTCGACACCAGCCGCCGCTCGCTCCTCTCGCCGCAGGGCGTGCTCACCGATCTGACCACCGGCGAATTCGACCTCCTGGTCGCTTTCGTCGAGCATCCGCAGCGCGTCCTCAATCGCGACCAGCTTCTCGACCTGGCGCGCGGCCGGGTGAGCCTCGCCTTCGACCGCAGCATCGACGTCCAAGTCAGCCGGCTGCGCCGCAAGATCGAGACCGATCCCAACGCGCCGGCGCTCATCAAGACGGTGCGCAATGGCGGCTATTTCTTCACCGCCCTGGTCATTTCGGCAGGCCAGGTCGCCCTGCCATGAAGATTCCGATCTGGTCCAGGCTCAGGCTGGCTCCCCGTCTCGCCATTCTGATCGTGGCGACGACGGTCGCGGTGCAGAGTCAAGGGGCCCTGCTCTACTACATATTTCCGCCGCCCGGTTATCTGATCGTCGATCAGGCGTGGCTCGCGGACGCCGCCCGCAATGCACGCAACATCGCTGAAGCGGTGCCGACGGCCGACCGGTTGCCGGCCCTCACCGGCTCGGGGCTCACAAAGTGGCTGACTTTCGACGTGACGCCGGAGGCGCCGGATTATTCGCGCGAAGATGGGCCGACCAGGCTCGAACGCGAGGTGAAGGCCTCGCTTATGGGAAAACTCGGCCTCGCCGCCCCGGACGTCATGGTCAAGACCGAGGACTTCAAGGAAAATGCGGTCAAGACCAATGTCGCGGTGATCACCGAAATCCCGACCGCCATGGATACCGATACGTTGGTCTCGCGCGACAGCCTCGTCGTCGCCGACCTGCGTATAGCGCTCCGTCTCAAGGACAACAGCTGGCTCCTGATCGGCCCGAGCGAAACCGGCGTTTCATCATTGCATTATCTGCGCAACATACTTGACCTGATCGGCGCGCTGTTCTTCGTCGCCGCCTTCTCGATCTGGATGGCGCGCAGCATCGTCAAGCCCTTGACCCAGCTCGCCACCGCGGCGGAACGGCTCGGCCGCGAGCGCGAGCCCACGCCGATCAGCGGCATGAAGCTCCCCGAATATGCCGCCATCGCCACCACCTTCAACGAGATGCAGACGCGCCTCAAGAAGTTCGTCGACGAGCGCATGCAGATGCTGGCCGCCATCTCACATGATCTGCGCACGCCGCTGACCCGGCTGCGCCTCTATGCCGAATGTGTGAAAGACGAGCAGCAGCGCGCCCAGATTCTTTCCGACATCTCCGACATGGAGACGATGGTTTCGACCTCGCTCACCTTCATGAGCGACGAGATCCATCGCGAGCCCTATAACGCCGTCGATGTCGCGAGCCTTATCATCAGCATCACCGACAATTTCGCCGATGAGGGCCGTAACGTGACCTACACCGGGCCCGACCATGCGCAGCTCTCCTGCCGGCCGGTGGCGCTCCGGCGCGCTTTCACCAACCTCATCGACAATGGCTGCAAATATGGCGGCGAGGTCTCAGTCTCGCTTTTGGACGCATCGAGCGGCCTCACCATCGACTTCCGCGACAAGGGGCCGGGCATTCCCGCCGATCAGGTCGAGCGCGCTTTCGCGCCCTTCCAGCGCCTCGAGGCCTCGCGCAATCGCGAGACCGGCGGCACCGGCCTCGGCCTCACCATCGCCCGCGACGTGATCCTGGGCCATGGCGGCGACATCAAGCTCATCCACGACGCGCAAGGCTTCCGCGTACGCGTCGAGCTGCCGAGGCCAAGGGAGTAGCGGCTATCAAATTCACACATCTCCTCCTTCCCATGCGAAGTGGGGGAAGGAGAAAGATGTGTGAATCTCATTTACAGCGGAGTTCCGGAGCGGCTACCGCGCGGCGAAGACCTTCTCCACCGCCTTCGCGGCGGCGAAGATCTGCTGGTCCTGCCCGTGCGGCGCCATCAGCATGAAGCCGGTCGGCGCCTCACCCTCTTCATGCATCGGCAGCGAGATGCCGCAGCAATCGAGGAAGTTGCCGGTGAAGGTGTTGCGCAGCGCGAGGAAGTTGAGGCGGAGATACTCGTCGTCGCGCTCGAAGGCGGAAATCGCCGGGGGCACGTTGCAGGTGGTCGGCATCACCAGCGCGTCGAAGCCGGTCATCGCGCGGTTGAACTGGCCGATGAGCTTCTGGCGCATGGTGAGGATCTCGACATAGTCGGGCGCCGAGATCTGCGCCCCCGATTCGATGCGCCGGCGCACCCGCTGGTCGTAGCCCGCGCCCACTTCGGCGATCTGGGCGCGATGATGCAGGATCGCCTCGACCGCCGATATGCCGCCTTTGGCATTGAGCGCCGGCAGCTGCGTGAGCTCGTCGAGCACCACTTCCTCGATCTGGATGCCGGCCTTGCGCAGATCGCTCACCGCGCGCGTGAAATCGGCGGCGACCGTCTCGTCGATCGTTCCGGCGAAATAGCTCCGCGGCACGGCGAAGCGCAATTCGTGACGGGCCTCAGCGATCTCGCCGTCCCAGTCGCCGGCGAGCACCGCATCGGCGAGCGCGCAGCAATCGACGCTGCGCGCCAGCGGCCCGATGCTGTCGAGCGTCTTCGACAAGGGATAGGCGCCGGTGGTCGGGATACGCCCGGTCGAGGGCTTGTAGCCGACGACGCCGTTATAGGAGGCCGGGATCCGGCATGAGCCGCCGGTATCGGAGCCGATGGCCAGCGGGACCATGCCGTCGGCGACAGCGACACCCGCGCCTGAGGACGAGCCGCCGGGAATGCGCCCGGTCTTGCGGTCATAGGGCGAGCGCGGCGTGCCGTAATGCGGGTTGAGGCCGACGCCCGAATAGGCGAATTCGGTCATGTTGTTGCGCCCGACGGCAATGAAGCCTTGCGCCTTGAGACGCGCGATCGCCGGCGCATCGGCCGTGGCGGGGGCCGCATTGTTGAGCACCGCGGAGCCCGCCCGCGTCACCTGCCCCTTGAGGTCGAACAGGTCTTTGACCCCCATCGGAATGCCGGCGAAGGGCGGCACCGCCCGGCCCGCTTTGCGCTGCCGGTCATAGAACTGGGCGAGATCGAGGGCCGCCGCCCCGTCGACGGTCAGGAACGCGCGCGCCCCCTCACCGGAGGGGTCCTGGATGCGCGCCAGCGCCGTTTCCACCAGCGCCTGCGCCGTCACCGCACCTTGATCGAGATCCCGCGCCAGCGCGCGCAAAGGCTTGAACATGTCTCTGTCTAGCTCCCCATCACCGTCTTGACCGCTTCGGCCAGTTGCTTAAGCGAGAACGGCTTGGGCAGGAAGGCGAAATCTTCCTCGCCCTCGAGGTTCTTCTCGAAGGCATCCTCGGCATAGCCCGAGATGAAGATGATCTTGGTCATGATGCCGCGCTTGCGCAGCTCCTTGAGCAGCGTCGGCCCGTCCATTTCCGGCATCACCACGTCAGAGATGACGAGGCTGATCTCACTGGCCTTCTCGGCGACGATGCCCAGCGCCTCTTCGCCCGACGCCGCCTCGAACACCGTATAGCCGCGCGAGGCGAGTGCGCGCGAGGCGAAGGCGCGCACCGCATCCTCGTCCTCGACCAGGAGCACGGTGCCCTTGCCGGTGTGGTCGGCGCGCTTGGCCTCGGGCCGCTCCTCGCGCGTTTCCTCGATGGGGACGGCTACCGGCGCGTGGCGCGGCAGGTAGATGCGGAACACGGTGCCCTTGCCCACCACGCTGTCGCAGAAGATGAAGCCGCCGGTCTGCTTGATGATGCCATAGACGGTGGAGAGGCCGAGGCCAGTGCCCTTGCCGACATCCTTGGTGGAGAAGAACGGCTCCCAGATCTTGTCGACGATGTCCTTGGCGATGCCGGTGCCGGTGTCCTGCACCTCGCACAGCACATAGTCGCCGGCCGGCAGGGCGAGGCTACCCGCCTGCTGCGGGCTCACCGTCGCATTGGAGGTCCTGACCGTCAGCGTGCCGCCATGGGGCATCGCATCGCGCGCATTGACGGCGAGGTTGATGACGACCTGCTCGAACTGGTTCACGTCGACCTTGACCATGCCGAGATCGCGGCCATGCACCACCTTGAGCTCGACCTTCTCGCCCAAGAGCCGGCCCAGCAAATTGCCGAGATCGGAGATGACGTCGGTGAGCGACAGGATCTCAGGTCTCAGCGTCTGACGACGCGAGAACGCCAGCAGCTGGCGCACCAGATTGGCGGCCCGATTGGCATTCTGCTTGATGTTCATGATGTCGGCGAAGGCCGGATCTGTCGGGCGGTGCTTGGCGAGCAGGAGATCGGAGAAGCCGATGATGGCGGTCAGTACATTGTTGAAGTCGTGCGCGACGCCGCCGGCGAGCTGGCCGATCGCCTGCATCTTCTGGCCTTGCGCCACTTGCACTTCCAGTGACTTGTTCTCGGTCGTATCGAGGGCGCAGACGAGGAAGCTCGTATCCGTCTCGCTATGGCCGGCGATCATGAACTGCACCGAGCGCGGCGGATCGCCGATCACCGTCACGTCGACCGGCACCGCCGTCGCCCCTGCACCGCTCGCGGCGGCAAGCGCCGCGCGCACATGGGTGCGCTGCGCCGGCGCCACCAATTGTTCGAGTGCGGCACCACGTTTGGCTTCCGGCGACAAAGCCAGGAAGCTCAGATTGGCATTGCGGATGATGCCTTGGGCGTCGAGCTCGGCGATGCCGATGGGCGCAGTGGTGAAGAAGCGCGACAGCCTGGCGTCGGAGAGCTGGCTGCCCCCCGCTTCTGAAAGTCTGGGCTGCTGCGGCAGGACCAGGCTGCGCGACGGCTGCTGTCGTCCTTCCCCGTCATAGCCGGCGCGGTGGATGATGCGCACCGGGATGCTGCGCCCGTCGCGGGCGATGAGATCGATGTCGAAGCTTTCGGTCAGCGCCGTCTCGCTGGCGGGCGCGATGCGGGTAAGGAGCTTCTCGCCCGTTTCCGACACCACGTCCTTGAGCGTCAGCGCGCCGCCTGTCGTCGCCTCGAGATCGAGCCCCAGCCATTCGGCGAGCGTCGCATTGATATAGGCGATGCGCCCTTCCGCATCGGCCGAGAAGAAGCCGGCCGGCGCCTGGTCGAGATAGCTGATGATATATTGGAGATGCGAGAAGGCCGCTTCCTGCTTGGCCCGGTCGGCGCTGATATCCTGGTGGCGCCACAGCGCATGGCCGTAGCTGCCTTCCGCCTCGATCGGCGCCACGCTGATCCTGATCCAGACCGGCCTGTCGGCCTTGGCGCCGGCGGCGGAGGATCCGGCAGTAAGGCGGATCTCCTCGCTGGCGGCGCGTTTCTCGCGCACCGACTGCGACAGACGGTAGATATGCTGGGCGAGCTCCGGATAGCCGGCATAGAGATTTTCGATGCCGACGAGACGGCCGAGGCCCGCCGCCGAGACGAGCTTCAGATAGGCGGCATTGCCATAGACGGCGCGCCCGCGCTGGTCGGTGACGACGCAGGCATCGCCCAGCGCATCCACCAGGCCGTTGAAGAAGGTCTGGTTGCGGTCGGTGGGTCCGACATGGACGACGCCGGCGAGGATGCCGAACAGCACCACGAGCCCCAGAAAGGCGAGCACGGCGCCCAGCGCCAGGAGCCAGACCGGTACCGCCCCGCGCAAATACCAGGCGATGGCGGCGCAGGCGACCGCCAGCACGATCGCCAGGAATAAAGACAGTAGCGGCCAGCCCTTGCGGGTGGCGCCGAGCGGCCCTGCCTTGACATCCGATTGCTTGCTTCCGGCGTCACTCATCGTGGCCGCAACTTCCCCATCCCCGCCCTGCGAATCGTCTCAGTATAGGCGATTTGATTCATTCGGGAATCCGCCGCCTCATGGCGGCTATAATTCGCTGGCCCCCGCCCCCGTCATTCATGATAGGATAGGGCCACGGCGTTTCTAGCAGGAGGCGTAAATGGACTTCTTATCGGGGTATGGGACCTACATCCTGGGGGCCCTCATTATCCTCGCGGTGCTTATACTGCTGTTCGTCGTCATCCGCAGTCTGGGCGGACGCGTGCGCGGCGGCAAGGGCGCCAGGCTGGGCATCAGCGAATATCATGAGATCGACAAGGACCGTCGCCTGGTTCTGGTCCGTCGTGACGATGTCGAGCACCTCGTTCTCATCGGCGGCGCCCAGGATGTGGTGATCGAGACCGGCATTCCCTTAGGCTTCGACCGCGATTACGACGAGGGCTTCGCCCGTCCGCCGCTACGCGCCGATACCGGCCGGGTGGCCCCGCGGGTGCCGGCCGACGAGCCGGCTCCGATGCGCGCCGCGCCGCGCCCGCCCGTCTTCGGCGAGAAGCGCCCGGTGCTGCGCACCGTCGAGCGCGGCGAGCCGCAACTGCGCAATCCCGATCGCGATTACGGTCCCGACGACCGGGTTTGAGCTTAAGGCTTTCGGGCCCCCCTATGCGTCACACAGAGATGAGCGCCGAGGCAATGTGAATGCCCCGGCGCCGATGTCGCTTGAGCAAAAACAACAAAATCAGAGGGAACGTCATGCAGTGGATTTCTCGCGCTTGCGCCTTCGGCCTGGGCCTGATGGCCTCCTGGAGCACCACTCTCGCCGCTGGCGAGCTCAACATCTACAATTGGGGTGACTACACCAATCCCGAGCTCATCAAGAAGTTCGAGACGACCTACGATGTCAAGGTCACGGTCACCGACTATGACTCGAACGATACGGCGCTCGCCAAGGTCCGCATCGGCGGGCATGGCTTCGACATCGTGGTGCCGTCAGCCCAGTTCATTCCGATCTGGATCAAGGAAGGCCTGCTGCTCGAGACCCGCCCCGACCAGATGGATAACTTCAAGCACCTGGATCCGCGCTGGGTCGATGTCTATTTCGATCCCGGCCGCCATTACACCGTGCCGTGGCAATGGGGCACGACCGGCGTCATCGTGAACACCAAATATTACAAAGGCGATCCGAACACCTCGGCGATCTTCATGGACCCGCCCGAAGAGCTCAGGGGCAAGGTCAATGTCGTGCCCGAGATGATGGATGTCATGCAGCTGGCGGTGCGTTATGTCGGCGGCGAACCCTGCACCGGCGACAAGGAGATCCTCAGGAAGGTGCGCGACAAGCTCGTCGCGGCCAAGCCCTATTGGATCTCCATGGATTACGCCAATGCCGAGAAATACGCCAAGGAGGACATCGCGGCCGGCGTCAACTGGAACGGCTGGTCCTTCCGCGCCCGCCTGCAAAACGACAAGCTCGTCTATGGCTATCCAATGGAAGGTTATCCCATCTGGATGGACAATGTGTCGGTGCTCAAGGACGCGAAGAATCCCGAAAACGCCAAGCTGTTCCAGAATTTCATCATGGCGCCCGAGAATGCCGCGATGATCTCGGCCTTTGCCCGCTATGGCAACGGCATCAAGGGCTCGGAAGCCTACATGCCGGCCGACATGTTGGGCGCGCCGGAAGTCGACATACCGGAGAAATTCGCGGCCGGCGGCACGTTCATGCGTACCTGTCCGCCCGACATCCAGCAGCTCTATACGGCGATCTGGACCGAGCTCACCAAGTGAAGGATGCGCCGGCACTGGAAACGGCGCGCCTCAGGCTCACGCCTGCGGCGCATCGTGACCGTGATGATCTTTTTGCCCTCGAGCAGGATCCGGAGGTGATGCGCTTCCTCAGCGGTGATTTCCTGAAGCCACGCGGCGGTGAGCCCGGGGTGTGGACGGCGCGCGAAAGGGCCTCCGACGCCTTTGTCGGCTGGTTCGGCCTCTATGACCGTGGCGACGGCACCGGCGACCTCGGCTACCGGCTCGCCCGGATCATGTGGGGTTCAGGCTACGCCACCGAGGGCGCCAAGCGGGTGGTCGATTTCGGCTTCTCCAAGCTCGGTCTCGCACGCATCGTCGCCGATACGATGGCCGTCAACCTAGCCTCGCGGCGGGTCATGGAGCGGGCCGGCCTGGTCCAAATGCGGACCACCCACCCGGAATATGCGGATCCACAGCCGGGCGCCGAACATGGTGATGTCGAATACGAAATCACCCGCGACGCCTGGCTTCGCTTAAATCCATAAGTGATTGCAACTACTTAGATCAGCCGTCTCACGAAACGGGAGAGCTTTCGGCAAGCGCCCGCAAGGGCTCCGCCGGCGTCCGGGGTGGCACCGCGATGCCGCAGTCCTTGAGCAGTGCCTCGACCGCGCTGCAGGCGAGCTGGCCGGCCTCCTCGGCCGAAATGGCGGAGGACGCGATGAGGCCCGTCATGCCGTGGGTCAGTGCCCAGATCTTGATCGCAAGCTCGCGCACCTGATACGGCTGGGCGCCCAAGCGGCGCACCGCATCCTCGAGCACGGCAAAGGCCCGGTCGCCGGCCTCCGACACGGAGGCGCCTACGGCAGGCAGGCCTGAGGAGAACATCGCCTGGTAGAATCCAGGCTCCTCCAGCGCGAAAGTATAATAGGCCTCCCCCATGCGCTCGAGCGCGTCGAAGGGCGTGGCCGCTCCCTCGGCAGAGGCGAGCAGCCGCTCGCGGAACAGGTTGAACCCCTCCTCGGCGGTCGCCTCGATGAGGGCGTTGCGGTCGCGGAAATGGCGGTAGGGCGCGCTCGGGCTGACACCGGCGGTGCGCGATGCCTCATTGAGGGTGAAGCCTTGCGGCCCATGTTCGGCGATGAGACGGCGCGCCGCCGCGATCAGCGCCTCTTTGAGGTTCCCGTGGTGGTAGCCGTGTCGGGCGAATTGCCTGCAGCGCATAAAGGGTAAGTTACGCGCAACCGGACCGCTGATCAATCATCGCGATAGACACGCTCGCGCCGCTCATGGCGCTCCTGCGCCTCGATGGAAAGCGTGGCGATCGGACGGGCATCGAGCCGGCGCAGGCTGATCGGTTCCCCGGTCTCCTCGCAGTAACCGTAGGTGCCGTCCTCGATTCGCTTGAGCGCCGCATCGATCTTGGAGATCAGCTTGCGCTGGCGGTCGCGGGTACGAAGTTCCAACGACCGGTCGGTCTCGGTGGAAGCCCGGTCGGCCAAGTCGGGAAGGATGTTGTTGTCGTCCTGAAGATGCGCCAGCGTCTCGCGGCTTTCCTTCAGGATGTCGTCTCTCCAATTGAGCAGCTTGACCCTGAAGTATTCACGCTGCCGTTCATTCATGAACGGCTCGTCTTCTCTTGGTTTGTAGTCTTCTTCGACTTCCACCGCCATACGGGCCTCACCGGAACGACTGTTAACTCAGTGCGGCGGGCTTATAGCGATTGGGGCCTGCTTCGACAATAGCCAAAGAGACGGTCATCACCGCTAACTTCCCTTCCGCCCATCTTCATGATTCGGAACGGCTTTTCTCAGTTCAGGGCATTTGCCTGAACTGTGTGACACTCTTGCAAAGACCGTGCCTTTGCAGTTGCGGGGGCAAACCGCTAAGACCTCTCGCGACGGAGGAAGAAAGTTCCATGCGGTTCGAGGGCACCAAGGATTATGTCGCCACCGGCGATCTCACCATGGCGGTGAATGCGGCGATCGTTCTGGAGCGTCCACTGCTCGTCAAGGGCGAGCCCGGCACCGGCAAGACCGTGCTGGCGCGCGAAGTGGCCAAGGCGCTCGATCTGCCGATCATCGAATGGCACATCAAATCGACGACCAAGGCGCAGCAGGGTCTCTACGAATATGACGCGGTGAGCCGCCTGCGCGACTCGCAATTGGGCGATGAGCGCGTCCATGACATCCGCAACTACATCAAGCGCGGCAAATTATGGGACGCCTTCACCCACAAGCCCCGCCCGGTGTTGCTTATCGACGAGATCGACAAGGCCGACATCGAATTCCCCAACGATCTCCTGCAGGAGCTCGATCGCATGGAGTTCTTCGTCTACGAAACGGGAGAGACGATCCAGGCCGAACAGCGCCCGATCGTCATCATCACTTCCAACAACGAGAAGGAATTGCCGGACGCCTTCCTGCGCCGCTGCTTCTTCCACTACATCAAGTTTCCCGAGCGCGAGACGATGCAGGCCATCGTCGATGTCCATTTCCCGGGCCTCAAGGGCAAGCTCGTCCATGAGGCGCTCAACATCTTCTACGACATTCGCGACGTGCCGGGCCTCAAGAAGAAGCCGTCGACATCGGAGCTCCTCGACTGGATCAAGCTTCTCCTCAATGAGGACGTGTCTCCCGAAACATTGCGCGAGCGCGATCCGCGCAAGCTGATCCCGCCGCTCCACGGCGCACTTCTGAAGAACGAGCAGGACGTGTCGCTGTTCGAGAAGCTGGCCTTCATGGCGAGGCGCGAGGGCAGATAGCGATGTTCCTCCAGGACGAAACCATTTTCTTCGTGATTGTGGTGATCGTCCTGCTCTGGTGGGCTCACCGCGCCACTCAGCGCGAGCGACGACGCAATAGCGGTGGAGGCACTGGCAGCGGATCGTCCGATTTTGGCGGCGATGGTGATGGCGGCGGGGGCGACGGGGGTGGTGGTGGCGGCGGAGAGTAGCGATCACAATTACTTGACCACGCGGGGATCTATGCCATTTGTCGCCACAATCCTCGCCAGAGTGCCGCGGCGAAGGAGCCCGACCACATGCAAGTTTTCCGCAACCTCGCCCGCCCGTTCATCCTGCTGATATTCGCAACCACAATAACAGTGACCGCCATGGCATCCGAACCCGAACTCCACCAGGCCGCCGCCGGGAACGACGCGGCACGCATCGAGACCCTGCTCAAAGCGGGGGCCCGCATCGATGCCCGCGACCAGGTTGAGCGCACCGCCCTTCTCGCCGCCACTCATGCCAATGCCATCGAGGCGGCGCGTGTGCTCATCGCCGCCGGCGCCGATGTGAACGCCAAGGACAACATCCAGGATTCACCCTATCTCTACGCCTCCGCGGCGGGTCATATCGAGATCCTGCGGTTGACGCTGAAAGCCGGCGCCGATCTCAAGAGCGTGAACCGTTTCGGCGGCACCGGCCTCATCCCTGCCGCCGAGCGCGGCCATGTCGAGGTCATCCGTGAGTTGATCAAGGCTGGAGTCGCCATCGACCACGTCAACCGCCTCGGCTGGACGGCGCTGCTCGAAGCCATCATCCTGTCCGACGGCGGGCCGGCGCATGTCGAGATCGTCAAGCTCCTGATCGCGGCCGGCGCCGATGTGAATCTCGCCGACAAGGATGGTGTCACACCGCTCGCCCATGCCGAGAAGATGGGTTATCGCGAGATCGCCAGCCTGCTGAAGGCCGCCGGCGGCAAGAATTAGAGCCCTTCCAGTTTTGATCGAATCGTCCCGATTCGATCAAAACGGGAAAAAGGGCTCGAAAACATATAACCTGGAGCGCTTCCTTATCGCCAAAGTCGAGCAACTTTGGCGGGAAGCGCTCTAATCTTTCGCCGCGGCTTCGAGCCATTTCCGGAACGCCAGGACGCGCGGCTTGTCCCAGCTCGCCTTGGGCCCGTAAACATAATAGTCCTCGGAGGGACGGCGCAACACCATGTCGGGCAGCGGGCAGACAAGCTCACCATTGGCCATCTCGTCATCGAGCAGCGTGAGCTCTCCCATCGCGACGCCCTGCCCCAGCACCGCCGCCTGGATCGCCATATCGAGCACCGGAAAGGTCTCACCATTCATCGGATCGACATCGCTCACCTGGAATTCCTCGAGCCAGATCCTCCAGTCGCGGCGGTCGGGCGTGGTGTGCAGCAGATTGAAGCCCGCCAGATCGGCGGGCGTCGCGATGGCGCGGTTCTTGAGCAGGCGCGGCGAGCAGACCGGTGTCATGGTGGCCGGCACCACGAACATCGCCGCAAAGCCTTCCGGACAGGCGGGACCGCAGCCGAAGACGAGGTCATAGCCGCCCCCGATCGCTTCCGGCCACTCATAGAGTCCGGTCGTGACATTGACCACGATGCCGGGATGCTCGTTGCGGAACCGGTCGAGCCTGGGGATCAGCCAGCGGATCGAGAAGCTCGGCTGGCTGAGCAGCTTGAGCTTCGGCGCCTCGGCCGCGACATCGGCGCAGCCCTGGGCGATCGTCTTGAACGCGCGGGTCAGCGTTGGCAGTAATTTCCGTCCGTGTTCGGTGAGCTCCACCTGGCGCGGCCGTCGGATGAACAGCGGCAGGCCCAGTTCCTCTTCCAGAAGCTTCACATGCCGGCTGACCGCGCCTTCGGTGACATGGAGCTCGGCCGCGGCACGGGCGAAGCTTTGATGCCGGGCCGCTGCCTCGAAGGCGCGCAGGGCATTGAGCGATGGCAGCCGCATTCTGATTTAAGCCTTAGCTTTTCTGAGCCTTACCCCCAGATAGCTTGCTTTGAGTTCCAGATAAAGAGGAACTATTTGAGAGGCTCACAACCCCGAACGGAAATAGGAGGGCAAAATGCACAACACCATCGGCGCATGGATCGCCCGCCGCCGTTACCGCCGCGACCTCAGCCGGCAGATCGAGATCGGCAATCATCTCGTCGATGATATCGGCCTCACCTTGGAAGAGGCGCTGAACGAGATCAAAAAGCCCTTCTGGCAGGCTTGATGCATCGGCCCGACAAGTCCATGGCCGCCCTACGAGGCGGCCATCCCGACTTTTCGGACAAGCCGATGCTCTTGATAAGCCAACACTGCTTACCTATGTAGGCGGCGCGAGGACGGCCTCGCTTTCTCCAAATAACGTGCATGGGACGACCCTGCAGAGAGCAGAGGTTTCTCATGGCTTGGATATATCTCGTCATCGCCGGTGTGCTCGAGATCGGCTGGGCAGTCGGGCTCAAATATACGGAAGGCTTCACCAAGCTCGTTCCGTCGGTGCTGACGCTGGCCTGCATCATCGTCAGCTTCGCCTTTCTGGGCATGGCGCTCAAGACTTTGCCGGTCGGCACGGCCTACGCGATCTGGACCGGTATCGGCGCCGTCGGCACCGCGTTGCTGGGCATCTATCTGTTCGGCGATCCCGCCACCACGGCGCGCCTCGCCTGCATCGCCGTCATCGTGTCCGGCATCGTCGGCCTGAAATTCGTCGCCTGATTTTTCCACGCCTTCGATTCCCGGATCATCCGGTCCGGGAATCTCTTCGCCTAATCCAAGGCATGCGCTTTGCGCCCGCCCCGCGCGATCCGCCCGGCGGGTTCAGTGTCGAGCAGCCGCTGCGCCAGAGCGACGGTACGGCCCGCGAGCTCGGCCGCCCCTCGATGCAGTTCGGTGGAGGTGCGGATCTCGGCGACATTGCGCTCCATATCCTCGGCCGCCCAGCCGCGCGAATGCGCGATATAGGGAAATTGCGGAAAGTGGAAGCCGAGCTCGGCGAAGAAACCCAGCATCTGGCCGGCGACGCCTTGCACATTGTCCTGGCCGCCGACCACGATGAAGGACGCCACCTTGTTGCGGATCAGCACGCGGTTATGCGTGGTGACCTGGTTCTGGATGCAGTTCAGCCGCTCCGCCATGCGGAAATAGAGCGAGCTCGCCTGCCCCCAGCGGATCGGCGTGGCGATGATCACCGCATCGGCCCAGTGGACCAGCGCCTCATAGACCGGCGTCAACTCGTCCTTGGGCCGCATCTGGGTGATCGAGCATGGCCAGGTGCAGGCATGCGCCGCTTTCGAATAATAGCCCTCGCAAGCGCGGAATTTGAGATCGTTGAGCTTGATGAGCTGCGTCTCGCAGCCCTGCGCCTCCGCCCCCTTGAGCGCGCTCGCGAGAAGATCATCGGAACCGGAATAACGCGGCGCCCCTTTGTCCATTGCCGTTGTCGAAATGCCGGCGACACGGATGGGCCCCGGCGCGCGCTCGACCGGCCGCGCCAAAGGATGCGGCTCATGCGGCTTCTTCTGCCGTTTGGTTGGATTGAACTGCAGCAGCACGCGGCCATTCTCAACCTTGACCGGAAAGGCCGGCACGCGGTCCTCCTCGAAACCCGGCTCGCCCAGCCCGCTCACCCGGTGGAATTTCCATTGATGCCAGGGGCAGACGATATAGTCGCCATCGAGCGCCCCCTCGCCCAAGGGTCCGCCGACATGGTTGCAGGCATTATGCACCGCGCCGAAAGCGCCATTGACGCAGGAGAGCGCGATCTTGACCGTGCCCGCCTCGACCGGCTGGAGGGTCTTGCCGGCGAGCTCGGCGGCCGCTCCGAGATCGATCCATTGGTCGCGTTCCGCCATGACGGTTCTCCTTATTCGCGTTTCTTGCGGTCGGCGCGCTCGTCGAGCACGTCGCGCAATTGCATATGCCAATAGCTTGCCTGGACTCCGATGCGCCCGAAAGGCCCGCCGACCCATTTCGGCGCGAAGGCGGCGAAGCGACGATACTCGTCGTCGCCATCGGCGATCGCCCGCGCCATGAGGATGCCCGCCATCGCGGTGGTGTTGAGCCCGTGGCCGCCAAAGGCGGTGGCGAACCATTGCCCGTCGGCGGCGCGTCCGATGAGCGGCATTTTGTGCAGCGCATAACCCATAAGGCCGGACCAGGCATAGTCGATCTTCGGATCGCCGAGTTGGGGATAGACCGACAGCATGTCGCGTTTCAGCATCTGGGCGAGGCGCGCCGGCTCGCTCACCCGCGTGGTGATGCGCCCACCCCACAGGATGCGATTGTCGGAGATGAGCCGGTAATAGTCGCCGGCGCGGCGCATGTCGCCGACGCCGCAACGTGTGCGGATCGCATCCTGTTCGAGGGGTTCGGTCACCACCACATAGGTGGCGATCGGCAGAGTCGCGCGGCCAATGGTCCGGTTGATCCGCCTATCGAGCGAAGAGACGCAATGGACGACGTGCGGCGCATGGACCTCGGCATGCGCCGTGCGCACGATGAAATTGCGCTTCTCCTTGCGCACGTCGAGCGCCGGCGTGTTCTCATGAATGAGCACGCCGCGATGCCGCGCGTCGTCGGCGAGCGCGTGGGCATAACGCAAGGGATGGATGAGGAAGCTGTGTGGATTCTTGATGCCCTGGAAATAGCGCTCGGTCCTGAGCAACATGCGGGTCTGCTCGGTCGAGAGCAGCTCGAGCCCTTCGCTGAAGTCGCGCAGCATCATCTCGACATGGCGGCGAGCACCTGAGGGATCGTTGACACGCTGCGCCACGATCACCCCGTCGCTCATCCGCAGCGTCTGGTCGAGGCGCGTCACCTCGCGCCTCACATATTCGGTGCCATGGGCGGAGAGCCGGTAGAGCGCCTGGGCGTTCTTGAGGCCCACTTTCTCGATGATGTCCTCGACGCCCAGCGCGAAGCCATTGCCGACGAAACCGCCATTGCGGCCCGAAGCGCCCCAGGCGATTTCCTTCGCCTCGAGCAGCACCGCGATGCGGCCGCGCCTTTGCACTTCCATTGCGGTGGTGAGCCCGGCGAGCCCGCCACCGATCACGCAGACATCCGCGGCAATGACGCCCCTGGGCGGAGGCGCAGCATCACGGGCCGGGGCGGTCGCCTCGTACCAGGTTTCGGCGGATTTGAGCGTCATGGCACTCCCGAATCTCAAGCCTTCGCCCCCATATTACGCAAATCCGCCCTGTTGCGAGAGCCGTTGCTCCAGGCCCCTCCCTTAAGCTATTGAGACCGCTTCCGCTTTAAGGGTAGCTGACCGATGCGCTTCAAGACCAGCAGGGAGTTCCGGGATTGGCCGAACAAGGCCGTGACCGTCTTCGGCATGTCCGGCGTCGGCAAGACGACGCTTGCCGACCTCCTTCAGGACCGTGACTGGTTCCACTATTCGGTCGATTACCGCATCGGCACCCGGTACATGGGCGAGCATATCGTCGACAACTTCAAGCGCGAGGCGATGAAGGTCCCCTTCCTGCGCGACCTGTTGCGCTCGGATTCGATCTATATCTCCTCCAACATCACCTTCCGGAATCTGGAGCCGCTTTCGACCTATCTCGGCAAGCCGGGCAACCCCGAGAAAGGCGGCATCGACTTCGCCGAATACAAGAAGCGCCAGGCCCAGCACCGCGAAGGCGAGATCAGCGCGCTGAAAGACGTGCCCGCCTTCATCGAGCGCTCGCGCGATATCTATGGCTACAGCCACTTCGTCTGCGATTCGGGCGGCAGCCTGTGCGAGGTGGTGGATCCTGAGGATTTCAGCGACCCCGTCCTGCAATGCCTCGCCGACAACTCGCTGCTCCTCTATATCGAGGGCACCCCTGTCCATGCGCGTATGCTGGTCGAGCGCTTCCGCAAGGCGCCGAAGCCCATGTATTACCAGCCACGTTTCCTCGACGAGAAGTGGGCCGAATACAAAAAGATCAATTCCATCGCCGAGGACTGCGAGGTCGACCCCGATGGCTTCGCCGTCTGGGGCTTCGAGCAACTGCTCCATCACCGCATTCCGCTCTATCAGGCCATCGCCCGCAACTTCGGCTATGCGGTGAAGATGGAAGACGTGCCTAACGTGAAGACAGAAGAGGATTTCCTCGATCTCGTGTCGCACGCGATCGACAAAAACTGACCATGCCCATCAAGATCCCGAACGACCTGCCGGCCCGCGCCACGCTCGAGCAAGAGGGTGTCATGGTGATGAGCGAGGAGACCGCCGCCCGCCAGGACATCCGCGCCTTGCGCATCGGCCTCCTCAACCTGATGCCGAACAAAATCAAGACCGAGACGCAATTCGCCCGCCTTGTCGGCGCGACGCCGCTGCAGGTCGAGATGACGCTCATCAAGATGACGCATCACGTGCCGAAGAACACGCCCAACGACCATATCCTCGCCTTCTATCGCGACTGGGTGGATGTGAAGGACGAGAAGTTCGACGGTTTCATCATCACTGGCGCGCCCATCGAGCTGCTCGAATTCACCGACGTCACCTATTGGGACGAGCTCAAGCATGTGTTCGACTGGACGCAGACCAACGTCCATTCGAGCTTCCACATCTGTTGGGGCGCCCAGGCCGGCCTCTATCACTTCCATGGCGTGCCCAAGCACGCGCTGGGGCAGAAGCGCTTCGGCGTCTACCGCCACAAGAACCTGAAACCCGCTTCGCCCTACTTGCGCGGTTTCTCCGACGATTTCTCCATTCCCGTCTCGCGCTGGACCGAGAATCGCCGCGCCGACATCCCCGCGGATAGCGGCCTCGAAATCCTGATGGAGTCGGATGAAGCTGGCCTCTGCATGATCGAGGACAAGGCCTATCGCTCGCTCTACATGTTCAACCATGTCGAATACGACTCGGCCTCGCTCGGCGAGGAATATTGGCGCGACGTGAAGGCCAACAAGCCGATCGAGATGCCGAAGAACTATTATCCGGGCAATGATCCGCATGCCGTGCCGGAGAACCGCTGGCGCAGCCACGCGCATCTGCTGTTCGGCAATTGGATCAACGAGGTCTATCAGACGACGCCTTTCGCGCTCGCCGATATCGGGAAATGACGATCGGGGAGAGCGTGCGATGAAGCCCCTCCCTGATTTTCGCTCACCCGACTTCCTGCGCGCCCATATGCGCGAGATCATGGATTTCTATTATCCGATCTGCCTCAACCAGGAGGACGGCGGCTACTACAACGAATATCGCGATGACGGCTTCATCACCGACCGGGTGAACCAGCATATCGTTTCCACCACCCGCTTCATTTTCAACTTCGTCCTCGCCGCCGACCTCTTTGGCCGGGAAGACTACAAGGCGGCGGCCGAGCATGGCCTGCGCCATCTGAGTGAAGTGCATCACGATCCCGCTTATGGCGGCTACTTCTGGACGCTCGACCGTCGCGCGCCGGGCGATGCGACGAAACATTGCTACGGTCACGCCTTCGTGTTGCTGGCCTATGCGATGGGCCTCAAGGCCGGCATCGCCGGCATGCGCCAGAAGGTCGAGGAGACCTATGCCCTGCTCGCTGAGCGCTTCTGGGAGGAAGAGCACCAGCTCTATCGGGATGAAATCAGCCGCGACTGGAAAACGGTCTCTCCCTATCGCGGCCAGAACGCCAACATGCACATGACCGAAGCCATGCTCGCGGCTTTCGAAGCAACGGGCGACGGCAAATATCTCGACCGCGCCGAGACGCTGGTGCGCCGCATCTGCGTCGATCTCCCGAAAAAGGCGCAAGGCGTCGTGTGGGAGCATTATGACGAAACCTGGTCGGTCGACTGGGAATATAACAAGGACAATCCGCGCCATCTCTTCAGGCCCTATGGCTATCAGCCGGGCCACATGACCGAATGGACGAAGCTCTTGATGGTCCTGGAGCGCTACCGCCCGAAGGACTGGATGCTGCCGACGGCCGCTCACCTCTATGAAACGGCATTGGCGAAGAGCACCGACATCGCTCATGGCGGCCTGCATTACAGCTACGGCCCCGACGGCCGGCTCTATGATCTCGATAAATATCACTGGGTCCAGTGCGAGACCCTGGCCGCAGCGGCGGCGCTCGCCGCGCGTACCGGCAAGGAGCGCTACTGGCAGGACTATGACCGTCTGTGGGCCTATAGCTGGCGCAACTTCGTCGACCACGAATATGGTTGCTGGTATCGCATCCTGTCGGCAGACGGCCGGAAGCTCAGCGATATCAAGAGCCCGGCCGGCAAGACGGATTATCATTCCTTCGGCGCCTGCTACGAGATCCTGCGTGTACTGGGCGCCCTATCCTGATCGCTGTCGCTCCCCTGTCACAAAGGGCCTATACTTCGTCCCGCCATGCTTCGCCTCCTTCTGCTCAGGCACGCCAAATCGAGCTGGACTGATCCCGGCCTCGACGATCACGACCGCCCGCTCAATCCGCGCGGCCAGAAATCCGCGCCGCTGATCGGCCGCTTCATGCGCGACCACAAATTCAATCCCGATCTGGTGCTCTGCTCGCCGGCGCGCCGCGCACGCGAGACCTGGAAGCTCGCTTCCACCGAGCTCAGAAGCTCACCGCGCCTCCTGATGGAGGACGGGCTTTACGATTTCGGCAACGGCGGGCGCATTCTCGATACGGTGCGCGCCAAGGCCGATACCGCCAAGTCGATCCTCGTCGTCGGCCATAATCCCTCGATCGAGCGTCTCGCCCAGCGCCTCATCGGCAAAGGCGAGGCCAAGCTGCGCAAGCGGGTCGCCGAGAAATATCCGACCGGCGCCCTCGCGGTGATCAGCTTCGACGCCAAGGACTGGAAGGACATCGAGGACGGCAAGGGCACGCTGGCGGCCTTTGTCCGCCCGCGCGATCTCGCTAAGGAAACAGCAACTTAGCACTTGCGTCAGGCTGCCCATGTCCCCAACTATGGGGCGGAGCATCGGACCGAAAAGTGCGCAGCGGTTTTCGGGCAATCCGATGCGAAAATGAACTTATAGACCACTGGGGCGATTTATCGCCCCAGTGGTTTGTCGGACCCATGACGCATTGAAACGGACCTCCCTCATCGACAGCGCGCGCATCGCGGCGGGCGGCCTCAAGGACTTTGCGTCAGGTCTCGCCACGCCGACCTTGCGACTCGGCGTCACCGGCCTGGCGCGCGCCGGCAAGACCGTTTTCATCACCGCCCTCGTCCACGCGCTCCTCAATCAGACGCGCCTGCCCTTGTTTGACGCGCAGGCGCAGGGCCGCATCAGCCGTGCCTATCTGGAGCCCCAGCCCGACGACGACCTGCCGCGTTTCGCCTATGAGGATCATCTCGCCGCCTTGACGGCGGAAGACCGCCGCTGGCCGGAAAGCACCAGGCGCATCAGCCAGCTCCGCCTTACGCTCGATTACACGCCGCAGGGTTTCATCGCCCGCAACTTCGGCCGCGACCGCGTCCATATCGACATCGTCGATTATCCGGGCGAATGGCTGCTCGACCTGCCGCTCCTCGGCCTCAGCTATCAGGAATGGTCGGCCGAGACCGTGGCGTCGAGCCGCGTGTCGCCACGCCTCGCTTTGGCGCGCGACTGGCACGGCCTCCTGGCGGCGCTCGACCCGATGAAGCCCGCCGACGAGCAGCAGGCGGTGAAGGCGGCCGAGCTCTTCACGTCTTTTCTCGCCCGCGGCCGCGGCACCGATGTCTCCCTGTCGGCGCTGCCGCCAGGCCGTTTCCTGATGCCGGGCGACCTCGCCGGCTCGCCGCTTCTCACCTTCGCGCCGCTCGATGTGACCGCGGACGCTTCCTTCCCGCGCGGCTCGCTCGGCGCGTTGATGGCGCGGCGTTACGACTCCTATGTGGCGAAGGTGGTGAAGCCGTTCTTCTTCGGCCATTTCGCCCGCCTCGACCGCCAGATCATCCTGGTCGACGCCTTGACCGCGCTCAATGCCGGCGCCGATGCCATGCGCGACCTGCAGAAGGCGCTCGCCGATGTGCTCTCAGCCTTCCGCCAGGGCGCCAACAGCTGGGCCTCGGCGCTGGTCGGGCGCCGCATCGACCGCATCGTCTTCGCCGCCGCCAAGGCC
The DNA here is from genome assembly GCA_005502925.1 of Rhizobiales bacterium Y(2018). GTDB lineage: Bacteria > Pseudomonadota > Alphaproteobacteria > Rhizobiales > Aestuariivirgaceae > Taklimakanibacter. The sequence continues at coordinate 63,737 of SCPD01000021.1, forward strand.
GATCTCATCCACCATACGAGCCACGACCGGCTCGAGGCGATCCTCGGCCTCATCGTCAAGGACGCCGCGGCGCGCGCCGAATATTCAGGCGCCGAGATCGACATTGCCGCGCTTGCCGCCATTCGCGCCACGCGTGAGACGACGTTGCGCCAGAAGGGCGAGGATCTTCCCTGCATCGTCGGCATACCGCAAAAGGGCGAGACCATTGGCGCGGAGACCTTCGATGGCGAGACGGAAGCCGCCATCTTCCCCGGCGACCTGCCCGCCAATCCGGAGGAAGCCTTGCGCGGTGGCCTCGAAGGCGCGCTGCGTTTCGTGAAGTTCCGCCCGCCTTTGACGGCGGGCCGGAGCTTTCCCCACATTCGCCTTGATCGCACGCTCGAATTCCTGCTGGGAGATCGCTTTAAATGAACGACGATCACCGCCGGCCGCAGGCCTTCCGCATCGATCCCGCCCCGCACCCCGAAAAGGTACGGCGGCCGCCGCGCGCCATTCATGGCAAGATCAAATTCGACGAGGAGCCCGACGGCCAGGAGCTGGTGGTCACGCCGCCAGCCCCCTTGCCCTCCTCGCGCAGCCTGAAATGGGGTTCGCTCCTCATCTCGGCGCTGTTCGGCCTCTTCGTCATGTGGGCCGGTCTTTCCGCCTCGAGCCTTATCGAGCAACTGTTCCAGCGCTCGGTGTATCTGGGCTGGCTGGGCGCCGGTCTCGCCGGCCTCGCCGGGCTTGCGGCGCTTGCCATCATCATTCGCGAAATCTGGGGCCTCATGCGCCTGCGCCGCATCGAGCATGTCCAGGCCGACGCGGCGCGCGCGCTCAATCACGATGACGATGCCGCCGCCAAGCGCGTGATCGCGGCGCTCAAATCCGTCTATGGCGGACGCGCCGATGCGGCCTGGGGCCTGAAGACGCTCGCCGAGCATGAGAGCGATGTCATGGACGCGAAGGATCGCATCCGGCTCGCCGACCGCGATCTGCTGAGCGCCTTCGATGCCGAGACGCACCGCATCATTGCCCGCCGCAGCCGCCGCGTGACCTTGCTCACTGCGGTGACCCCGGCGGCCGTTTTCGACATTCTTTTCGTCGCCGCCCAGAATCTCCGCATGCTGCGCGAGATCGCCTCCCTTTACGGCGGCCGGCCCTCGACCTTGTCGACCTTCAGGCTCGCCCGCATGGTGATCGGCCATCTCGCCGTCACCGGCGGCCTCGCACTCTCCGACAGCGTCATCCAGCATGTCGTCGGCAAGGGTTTGATCGGCCGGCTCTCGGCCAGGTTTGGCGAAGGCGCCGTCAATGGTATCCTCACCGCGCGCATCGGCCTGGCCGCCCGCGATGTCTGCCGCCCCATTCCGCAGGAGGCCGAGGCCAAGGAGACACTGGCGAGCCTGACGCGCGAATTGTTGAATTTCGGCGGCGAGAGCAAAGACAAAGAAAATGCCACGCCCTCATCTTAATCTGGCGCTCCAGCGCAGCCACGATCTGCGTAACGCGCTCCATACCGCCATACTGATCGGCGGATCGGCGGTGCTCGTCGCCGCCATCGCCTGGACGGTGCTGGGATTCACCGGCCTCGTCTGGGCCGCGATCCTCGGCGCTTTCGGCCTGTGGACGATGGGTCGGGTGTCGCCCAAGATGGTGCTCGGCCTCTATAAGGCGCGGGCACTGTCGCCGGACGAATTGCCGGACGTCCACCATGTCGTGCGCGAGCTGGCGCGGCGCGCCGATCTGCCATCCGTGCCGCAGCTCTATTATGTGCCGAGCAAGATCCTCAATGCCTTTGCCGTCGGCACGCCGCAGGATTCGGCGATCGCCCTCACCGATGGCCTGGTGCGCGCCATGACGATGCGCCAGTTGGCCGGCATCCTCGCCCATGAGACGGCGCATATCAAATCGGGCGACTTGAAAGTCATGGCGCTCGCCGATGTGCTGACCCGCATCACCAGCTCGATGTCCTTCCTCGGCCTGATCGGCATTCCCGCACTGTTCGGCGCCGGCATCGCCATTCCATGGCTCGGCATCCTGCTCCTCATTTTCGCGCCGACCTTGGGCGGTCTTTTGCAGCTCGGCCTGTCGCGCACCCGCGAATATGACGCCGATCTCGACGGCGCCGCCTTGACCGGTGATCCGGCGGGCCTGGCGTCGGCGCTCGAGACACTGGAGCGCCGGCAAGGCCGCGTCTGGGAAGGCCTGTTCCCGGCCGGCCGCGTGCCGAGCCCGTCCTTGCTGCGCACCCATCCCGCGACCGAGGACCGGATGCGGCGGCTCCTGGCGCTCGCCGGCGAACCCGACGCGCAGATCACGCTGACGACGGCACGTCCGGTGCCGGGCCCATCACTCGTGCCGCCGATCCGCAATCCGCGCATCCACTGGCGTCGCATGGGGATCTGGTATTAGGCCAAAGGGTATTGTCCATGATTTGCTCGCCCAGCCACGTCGCCATTCTCGTTCCCTCGGTTCGCAAGGCTACCGATTATTGTCGCCGTTTTGATTTTGAGATCGGAGAGGAAGACGTCTTCCCGGAAACCCGGGAAATCTATGTGCAAGGCAGTGAACGAAACGCGCTCCTGCTGATGGAGGCGAGAGATACAGGTTCCTACCGCAAGGCCTTGGAAAAACGCGGACCGGGGATCCACCATCTGGCCATCGACGTCTTGGACCTCGATGGGTTTCTGAGCTCGATCGCCGGATTGGGCTGGCTCCTGCATCTCAACAGCCTGCACACCATGAAGGATTTCCGCACCGCCTATCTCGCAAGACCTGGCTTTCCGGCTTTGATCGAAGTGCAGGAAAAGGCGGAGTTGATGGACGGTCCCCTCTTCGTGGACGGCGTATCGCTGCCATTCGATCCCGGCCTCACGCGCCTGGTGAAATCGGTGGGCCTCGACCAGACTGTGACTCCAGGAAATCCTTCACTGAGCCTTCGCGGCAAGCCTATCGACTTGGACGCTCTGCATTAGCCAACCATGTTTTTGACTTTCTTCCATGAACTGAAGACATCGGGCGTACCCGTCACGCTCAAGGAATATCTCACTCTCATGGAAGCGATGGATGCCGGCCTCGCGCGCTATTCGGTAGAGGATTTCTATTATCTCGCGCGGACCGCCCTGGTGAAAGACGAGCGCAATCTCGACAAGTTCGACCGTGTCTTCGGCCATGTCTTCAAGGGCCTCGAAGGCTCGGCCGAAGCGCTTCTCGCCGAGATCCCCGAGGAGTGGCTGAAGAAGCTCACCGAAAAATTCCTCACCGAGGAAGAGAAGAAGCTCATCGAGGCGCTGGGCGGCTGGGACAAGATCATGGAGGAGTTGAAGAAGCGCCTCGCCGAGCAGAAGGGCCGCCATCAGGGCGGCAATAAATGGATCGGCACAGCCGGCACCTCGCCTTTCGGCGCCTATGGCTATAATCCCGAAGGCGTGCGCATCGGCCAGGACAGGAACCGCAACAACCGCGCCGTCAAAGTGTGGGACCGCCGCGACTACAGGGATCTCGACGACACGGTCGAGCTCGGCACCCGCAATATCAAGTTGGCGCTGCGCCGCCTGCGCAAATTCGCCCGCGAGGGCGCGCCCGAGGAGCTCGACCTCGACGACACGATCCGCTCCACCGCCAATAAGGGCTATCTCGATCTGCGGCTGGTGCCGGAGCGGCGCAACACGGTGAAGGTGCTGCTCTTCTTCGATGTCGGCGGCTCGATGGATCCGTTCATCCGCCTGTGCGAGGAATTGTTTTCGGCGGCGCGCGCCGAATTCAAGCACATGGAGTATTTCTACTTCCACAATTGCCTCTATGAGCGCGTCTGGCGCAGCAACCGCCGCCGCCATGACGAGCCGGTGGATACCTGGCAGGTTCTCCACACCTACCCGTCCGACTACAAGGTGATCTTCATCGGCGATGCCGCGATGTCGCCTTACGAGCTCACCCATCCGGGCGGCTCCGTCGAACACTACAATGAGGAGACGGGCATGACGTGGCTCGAGCGCGTGAGCCACATCTATCCCAAGCTGATCTGGCTCAACCCGTCGCCGGAAAGGCACTGGGGTTATTCGGCTTCGACCGATCTCGTCCGCCGCCTCTTCGCCGGCCGCATGTATCCATTGACGCTGGAAGGCCTCGACAAGGCCATGCGCGAGCTGACCCGCTGATCTCTATTTGAACGCCCCGGCCTACTTGGTTATCTGGCGCAACCTTCCGGCGATGATCCTCACCTGCTCCGGCCGCAAGCAATAAGGATTGATCCGGATGACTCCTTCATAGAGTTTCGACAGGTCGGCGACGATCGCCGGCTTCCCGGTCTGAAGCTCGCGCGCCACCGCGGCCGCCCGCTTGCCGGCATCGTCTCCCGGGAAGGCCAGATCAAGGACATCGGCACCCCATTTGCTGGTGGCGATCCGCACCGTGCATCCGGCGATCCCTTCGACTTGCGCGTGGAGCTCGCGGGTGAGGCCGCTCCACGCTTCCACGGCGCCCTTTTCGTCCCTTTTGACGAATTGCCTCAGCGCCACAAGCAGCCCGACGATTTCTTCCTTCCCGACTTTGCACGGACGGCCGATCCCATGCGGCGGCACGCCGCGAATGCCGGAACGATCGATATATTGTTTGGGCGGCAGCCAGAGTTCGTCGACGACGTCGAGATCGAGCATCTGCAGAGCGGCGGCCTCGATCAGGTCGCGGCGCCCGCACAATATGCCTGAGCTCTGCGGACCGCCGATCGCCTTCCCGCCGCTGTAGGCGACGAGATCGGCGCCGGCCGCGATGAAAGCTTTGAGATTGCTGGCGGGCGGCAGTTGCGCCGCCGCGTCGATGATGACCGGCACGCCGTGGCGGCGACCGACCTCGACCACCTGATCGAGGCTGGGCCGCGCCCAGGGTGTCGCGACATAGAGTATGGCGGCGGTGTCCTTGGTGATCGCCGCTTCGATTTCCCACGGCTCGCAATCGCGGCTGCCGGCGCCGCTGAACCTGTCCGGAACACCAACTTCGACCAGCCTGACGCCGGCGGTGCGCACCGCATGATCGTAAAGATTGCGCTGGCTGCGCGGCACGATGACGGTGTTGCGCATGCCTTCCGTTTCGGGCAGGCGCGCCATCTTGCTTGGATCGGCGCCTGTCACGCAGGCCGCGGTGGCGAGCAGAAGGCCCGCGGCGGCGCCCGATGTGACGAGTCCCGCTTCGGCGCCGGTGATTTCGGAGATGACTTTGCTGGCCGCCGCTTGCAGCTCCGTCATGTCCACCGAATGCCTGGCGGCTTGCGCCATGGCGGAAACGACGAGGTCGTCCATGACATAGCCGCCCAGTCTCGTTGCCCATCCCACGGCATTGATGATCGGCTCGACGCCGAATTCCTCATAGATGCTCACTGTCGTCCGCGCCCCATCGTTCATTCGAGAAGAAGTCAGACAGTGCTGACGCTGACGCAACTTTGTCAACATTGGAGATCACGATCAGTTGAGGCTGCGGCATCCGACGGAATGAACGGTTCCTGTCCGTCTTGAGTTCATCCACAAACTCAGGAGACCGATTGGAATGCGTAATAAAGCGATGCTCGCACTCGCCGCTCTCGCGGTGACCGCCCTCGGCGTCGGCGCCATAGCCGAAGTCGCCTCGGCCGATGAAGGCGGCGGATGGCGCGGCCGCCATGGCGGTATGATGCGGAACTTCACGGAACGCTACGACGCCAACAAGGACGGCAAGGTGAGCCAGGAGGAGATCGACGCCAACCGGACCGAATGGTTCGGCAAGTTCGACGCCGACAAGAACGGCACTTTGAACCTCAAGGAGTTCGAGGCGCTGTGGCTCGAGGCTCATCGCAAGGAGATGGTCCGCGAGTTCCAGAAACTGGACCCCAATGGCGATGCCGCACTAACCATCGATGAATACAAGGAGCCCCTGTCCCGTTTTGTCGCAAATCGGGACCGTAACGGCGACGGCGTGATCAGCAAGGACGACCACCGCCGGGGCGGCCAGGAACGTTGGCGCCGCGACCGGGACCATGACGACGACGACAAGGATAATAGCCCGGAGAAGTAATCCCTGGTGTAGACGGCCGGATTAGCTCAGGGCCGTCTCATCTTTGCGGCTTTCAGTGGAAAACGCCGCTTATCTAAAATTTATTTAATCTTTTAAGGCATCCTGGCAACCAACTTGCAGTGATTCGCTGCAACTGTGCCCCTCCAGCACAACAGGTCAGGATCAGCATGCAACCACAGAGGGAAATGGGTCTTGCGGCCTTCGCTCAAGCTGCGGCAGTCGACTGCCCGGCTCCTGCGGCCACGACCCCCTCGCTCAACGGCCATATTGTGCTGGCGACCGACATGCCGTCCCTCGAACGGCTCGCCGATGACTGGCACGGCCTCCATGGCCGTTCCGCCCATCCGCATAATGTGTTTCAGAGCGCCGAATGGTGCCTGGCCTGGGCCCGCCACTATGCCAAGCCCGAACATGGCATCGAACCCTGTGTCGTCACCGGCTACCAGGACGGCAGCCTGGTCTTTCTGTGGCCGCTCATGAAGGTGCGCAAAGGGCCGTTCACCTTGCTGCGCTGGCTGTCCGATCCCTTCGCCCAGTATGGCGACGCCCTTGTGGCGCCGGGCGTCGACGCCAGGCCCTGGTGCCGCGGCGCCCTGGAGCTCCTGCGCCGCCTCAAGGGTATCGACTGCCTGCGCCTGCGCCATGTCCGCGCCGATGCCGCCATCGCGCCGTTTCTGCGCGAGGAGTTCCATCGCGCCGGCGACACCGAAGAAGCGCCGTTTCTCGATCTCACCGCCTATCCGACCGAGGCCGAATACGACAAGCGCTACAGCCGCGAGCAGCGCAAGCGGCGCGGAAAGATCAGGAAATCGCTGGAAGCGATGGGTCCGGTCGAATTCACCACCATGCCGGCGGGCAGCCTGATGGACCGCGCCATGGAACAGGCGGTGGCGCAGAAGCGCCTCTGGCTGGCCGAGCGTGGCCTCTACAGCCAGCCTCTGATGTGTGCTTTGCTCGAACCCTTCCTGCGCGAATTCTCGCGCAGCGCCACCGGCACCATATCGCTCGTCACGTCCTGCCTCACCGCCGGCAACCGCCCGATTTCGTGGGAGATCGGCCTGCGCTGCGGCACGACCCATTTCGGCTTCATCACCGCGCATGACACCTCGCTCACCGACGCATCGCCGGCGCGCCTGCATATGGACCTGTCACAGCGCCAGGCCATTCGCGACGGCATGCGCGTCTTCGATCTCATGGTGCCCGGCGATCCGCACAAGCAGTCCTGGAGCAGCGGCCGCACCGAGGTCGATGACTTCCACGCGCCGCTTTCGCTGGCGGGCAGGCTCTATGGTCACGGTTATCTATCGCTGTTGAGGCCGCTCATCCGCCGCCTCTATTTCAAGGCGCCGGCTACGATCCGCGCCCGCTTCACCCACTTATTCTCGGCCTGACCTCAACGGACTGGCACAAGGCCTCAGGCCGTGACAGACTTGGCTTCACCGTTCCTGAAGCCGAGCCCCAGCACTATGCCAGCCACTCTTCTGCGCGCCAACGATCCCCTCCTCCAGCCCTATACGATCAAGCACCTGACGCTCCGCAACCGGATCATGTCGACGGCGCATGAGCCGAACTATCACGAAGACGGCATGCCCAAGGACCGCTACCGGCTCTATCACGTGGAGAAGGCGAAAGGCGGCATCGCCCTTACCATGACGGCGGGCTCGGCCGTCGTCTCGCGCGATTCACCGCCCGCTTTCGGCAACCTTCTTGCCTATAAGGACGAGATCGTGCCCTGGCTCGCCAGGCTCGCCGATGAATGCCACGCGCATGGCGCGGCGGTCATGATCCAGCTCACCCATCTCGGACGCCGGACCAACTGGAACAAGGCCGACTGGCTTCCGGTGCTCTCCGCCTCGCCGGTGCGCGAGCCCGCCCACCGTGCCTTCCCGAAGGAGATGGAGGACTGGGATATCGAGCGCATCGTCGCCGACTATGCGTCCGCCGCCGAGCGCATGAAGGCCGCCGGTCTCGATGGCTTCGAATTCGAATGCTACGGTCATCTGATGGACGCCTTCTGGTCGCCGGCGACCAATCAGCGCGACGACATCTATAACGGCTCGATCGACAACCGCCTGCGCTTCACCATGCGGGTCCTCGAGGCGGTCCGCCAAGCGGTCGGCCCGGACTTCCTGGTCGGTTGCCGGCTCGTCGCCGACGAGGACTGGGACAAGGGCCTCTCCAAGGCCGAGGGGCTCGATATCTGCCACCGGCTGAAAGCCTCCGGCCTCGTCGATTTTCTCAACATCATCCGCGGCCATATCGAGCATGACGCGCCCTTGGCCAAAGTCATCCCGGTCGCCGGCATGCAGGCGGCACCGCATCTCGACTTTGCCGGCGAAGTGCGCGCCGCCACCAAATTTCCGGTCTTCCACGCCGCCCGCATCAACGATGTGGCGACGGCCCGCCATGCGATTGCCGAGGGCAAGCTCGACATGGTCGGCATGACCCGCGCCCATATCGCCGATCCGCATATCGCCATGAAGATCGCCGAGGGGCGCGAGGCCGACATCCGCCCCTGCGTCGGCGCCACTTATTGCCTCGACCGCATCTATGAAGGTCATGAGGCGCTGTGCATCCACAATCCGGCGACCGGGCGGGAAGCCCAGATGCCGCATGTCGTCGCGAAAACGGAAGGCCCGCGCCGCCGGATCGCGGTTGTCGGCGCCGGTCCCGCCGGTCTCGAAGCGGCCCGCGTTTCGGCCGCCCGCGGCCATGAGGTCACTCTGTTCGAGGCCTCCGGCAATCCCGGCGGCCAGATCAGGCTTGCCGCCCAGGCCAAGCGCCGGCGCGAGCTGATCGGCATCGCCGACTGGCGGGCCGAGCAGTGCGAACGTTTGGGCGTCGCCATGAAATTCAACCAGCTGGTCGAGGCTTCCGACATCCGCGATTTCGGCGCCGAAGTCGTGATCGTCGCCACCGGCGGCCTGCCGCAGAATGTCACGATCGAGGAAGGCGCCGATCTCGCGGTCTCGAGCTGGGACATATTGTCGGGCGACGTCAAGCCGGCCGATGATGTCCTGCTTTATGACGACAACGGCGCCCATCCCGGCATGGCGGCAGCCGAGCTCATTGCCGAGGCCGGCGCGGCGCTCGAGATCCTGAGTCCTGAGCGTTTCTTCGCCCCCGAAATGGGCGGCCTCAACCTCGTTCCCTATATGAAGACCTTCACCGAGCGGCAGGTCCGCATCACCACGATGACCCGGCTGCGCGCGCTCAAACGCCAGGGCAACAAGATCCAGGCCGTCCTGTGGAGCCCCTATAGCGAGACGGACAGCGCCACGCGCCTCGTCGACCAGGTCGTGGTCGAGAACGCCACGGCGCCCCTGGCCGATCTCTATTTCGATCTGAAGGAAGAGTCGAGCAATCGCGGCGAGGTCGACTACGAAGCATTCGTCGCCGGCCACCCGCAGACGAAGCGGACCAATCCGTCCGGCAAATTCCAGCTCTTCCGAATCGGTGACGCAGTCGCCTCGCGCAACATCCACGCGGCAATCTACGACGCGCTGCGTCTGTGCGTTGTCCTCTGATTTGCGGACGCATCATTAATCGAACGCTAATCCCGCATCGCGAAGTCGTCGCGTTGATGAAGGAACGATTAAGGTTAAACCTATGCTGACATGTTGCAGGGCCGGATAGGAATAATTCGAGCTATTCTCTTAAGTCCTGAATCAGAAGCCGCTCCTAGGTTGCCGTTCACTCGATATTAGGTTGTTACGCAAGGACGGCGCGGAAATGTCACGCAGGATATTCGGCAGCATTGTCACTGCCATTCAGGCCTTGGCCGCATTCACCTTCATCGGCGTCAGCGCGCCGGCGCACGCCGAAACGCTCGCGACTTACTACAAAGTCCTGATCGCGGTGCGCAAATGCGAGCTTGCCGTTGAGGAAGTCCAGCTGGCGCGCCTCCAGGACATCATCGAGAACCGCGTCACCGACACCGATACGTCCACCGGCACGATCAACAACATCTTCGACGAGATCGCCCAGGACATCGGCAGCGATACGCCGGCCTTCTGTGCCGCCTACAGCGATACGGCACTCACCATCCTCCAATCCCTCTGATGGACCGCACGACCATGCCCAAGGCAAGTCTCCGCACATGGCTTAAAGCCGGCTCCGTTCTGCGCCGCTTCGGCGCCCGCGACGAAGGCAGCACGACGCCCATCTTCGCCCTCTGCGCTATCCCGCTCGTTTTCGCCGCCGGCATCGCCATCGATACCAGCAGGCAGTCCACGGCCAGGGTTCAGGTACAGGCGGCGACCGATGCCGCGGCACTCGCCGCAGCCGCCGCTTATGGGGTCGGCAGCGAGAACTACACCGCCGTCGCCAACGCCTATTTCACCAAGACGGTCTCGCAGTTCCCCGACCTCGCCAGTGCCAACATCGCGACGAACGTGTCGGTGGACACGACGAACAATACGCTCACCATGACCGCGACCGGCGCGATTCCGACGACGCTGACGCGCATCGGCGGCTACGATGCGATGCCGCTGGCAGCATCCGATACCGCGGGCGGTGGCGGCGGCGGTGGCGGCGGCGCCGGGGCAGCCGCGACCGGTGGCGGCACCAGTAGCGGAGGCACGATCTCGAGCACGGTTTCGCTCCCCGTCTTCTCCGATCATCACAAGGGCCAGATCATCCTCGTCATGGATTATTCGAGCTCCATGGACGAGTATATCGGCGGCAAGCGCAAATACGCGACCATGCGCGACGAAGCGGCCAAGCTGGTCAACAACCTGTCACAGAACCAGACCAACCAGGACGTCGAATTCGGCCTCGTCCCCTTCTCGCATGCCGTCCGCGTCACCATGCCGAACAATTTCTACTACGGAAAGACCGGCACGAGCTCGTCGACCTACTGCATCGACGACCGCAACTATCCCTACAATCTGAGCGCGAGCACACCGGTCACCTCGACGACGAACAATGCTTCCAAGTTCTTCACCACCAGCTGCAGCTATTTCTCGTCGAAGAGCCTGAATGTGCGTCCTCTGTCGCTCAATCACTCAGGCACGGTCAGTCAGATCAATTCAATGACCCCTTATGGGAACACCCATATCGCGCTCGGTATGGAGACCGCCTGGCACTTGCTGACGCCGAACGCACCCTATGTCGCAACCGAGAATGAAGAAGAGACGCTGAAGGCCGTCGTGCTGTTGACGGACGGCCAGCAGACGAGCCCCGGCAACGGTCCGAACAATATCCTTTCCGTCGCCCAGGCCGAGACCAATCTCGAGGAGCAATGCCGGCTGATGAAGGCGGCCGGCATCCGTGTCGTCACCGTGTCCTTCGATCTGCCCGACGCGCAGACCCAGAATCGCCTGAAGGCCTGCGCCTCGGACAACCTGGAGAAGAAGGTCGCGGCCGGCGAACCGACCCCCAAATACTACTTCAACGCCAACACCAACGAAGAACTGGCCAGTGCCTTCGGCATCATCCGCGACAGCTTGGCGCGCAATATGTACCTGTCCAAATAGGCAGTTCGGCTAGTGTGCTGAACGCGAAGTTCCTGATATCAGGCGGATTGCAACGACAGGAACTTCGCGTTCAAAAGCACACTAGAATCATTAAGTTTTCTAGTGTCCTCCCGAATCCGAAGTTCGCTCGGAAGGCGCCGCTGGCAGAGGCGAACTTCGGATTCGGGACACTGGCGTCTTGAATCGGGTGGCCTGACCGGGTAGCTCCGGTTAGGCCATTTCCATGATCAACCGCACCATGGGCCCCGCCGAATGGGCCATGCTCATCATCCTCAGCATCGTCTGGGGCGGATCGTTCTTTCTGTACGCCATCGCCCTCGTCGACCTGCCGGTCTTCACCATCGTCTTCCTGCGCGTGAGCCTCGGCAGCCTCGGATTGTGGCTCTGCGCCTGGGCGATGGGGCTTCTGCTGCGCCGCGACGCCGTGCTCTGGCGCAACTTCCTCATCATGGGGCTGATCAACAACGCCATTCCCTTCAGCCTCATCGTCTGGGGCCAGAAGGAGGTCGCCTCGGGCCTCGCCGCCATCCTGAACGCCACCACGCCCTTCTTCACCGTCCTCACCGCCAACTGGCTGACCGCCGATGAGAAACTGTCCTGGAATCGCCTGCTTGGCGCCTTTATCGGGCTGTCCGGCGTCGCCGCCATGATGGGGGCCGACCTGCTGCAGGCGCAAGGAGGCTCCCTCGTCTCGCAACTCGCCATCATCGGCGCCGCGGTCTCCTACGGCTTCGCCAGCGTCTTTGGACGCCGCTTCGCCGGAACGCCGCCGGTCGTCACCGCGGCGGGCCAGACCGCCAGCTCGTCACTGATCCTCCTGCCCGTGATGCTGCTCGTCGACGCGCCCTGGCGGCTCAGCTTTCCGCCATTGCGGGCCTGGCTCGCGGTTGCCGGCCTGGCGATCCTGTGCACATCGATGGCCTACATACTCTACTTCACCATCCTGAAACGCGCCGGCGCCACGAATATCGTCCTGGTAACCTTTCTGGTACCGGTCAGCGCCATCCTGCTCGGCATCATGTTCCTCGGCGAACGCCTCGATCTCCATCATGTGATCGGCATGGTCACCATCGCCTTTGGCCTCGCCTTGATCGATGGTCGTATCCTCAGCCTTCTCAGACCCCGTCGCATCTAAAGCATCGGACCGAAAAGTGCGAAGCGGTTTTCGGATAATCCGATGCGCAAAACAATGAGATAGAGCGCCGTAGCAAATCCTTGTCGCCAAAGTCGTCAACTTTGGCGGGATTTGCTCTAGGCAAGAACCGGTCTATCATCCTTGCGAAAAGCTGGTCGCAGCTTCGTCACATTCTTGGCGTTGCTGAGCGGACAGGAGGTGATCATGGCCAACCATCCCGATGTTCAAGCGTTCTTCGACGAGGCCACCAATACGGTGAGCTATGTGGTGAGCGATCCCGCCACGAAGACATGCGCCATCGTCGATTCGGTTCTCGATTACGATCTCGCGGCAGGCCGCACGTCGTTCCAGTCCGCCGACAAGGTCATCGACTTCGTGCGCGCCCAAGGCCTCACCCTCGACTGGATCCTCGAAACCCACGTCCATGCCGATCATCTCTCCGCCGCCCCCTATGTTCAGGAGAAGCTCGGCGGGCGCCTCGGCATCGGCGAGCAGATCCGCGTGGTCCAGGACACGTTCGGCAAGATCTTCAATGCCGGCACGGATTTCCAGCGCGACGGCAGCCAGTTCGATCATCTCTTCCATGACGGCGACCGTTTCAAGATCGGCAATGTGGACGCCTATGCCATGCATACGCCGGGTCACACCCCGGCCTGCATGACCTATGTCATCGGCGATGCCGCCTTCATCGGCGACACGCTGTTCATGCCCGATTTCGGCACCGCGCGCGCCGACTTCCCCGGCGGCGACGCCCGCGAGCTCTACCGCTCGATCCAGAAGGTGCTCGCTCTACCTGCCGAGACGCGGCTCTTTCTCTGTCACGATTACAAGGCGCCCGGCCGCGATTTCTTCGCCTGGGAAACCACTGTCGCCGCCGAGCGCCAGGGCAATGTCCATGTCCGCGAAGGTGTCAGCGAGGAGGATTTCGTCGCCATGCGCACCGCCCGCGACAAGAAGCTCGGCGCCCCCCGCCTCATCATCCCATCGATCCAGGTGAACATGAATGCCGGCCACTTCCCCGCCCCCGACCAGGACGGCAATGTCTATCTGAAAGTACCGCTCAATCGAATCTAGTTAGGAGGAAACCGGCATGGCCGATCAACTGGGTGGCATTCATCATCTGACTGCCATCACCGCCGATGCTCCCGGCAATCTCCGCTTTTACACCGCCACCCTGGGCTTGCGTCTCGTCAAGAAGACGGTCAACCAGGACGATACGAGTGCCTATCACCTCTTTTATGCCGACGGCAAAGCCAGTCCCGGCAGCGATGTCACCTTCTTCGATTGGCCGGTCGGCCGCGAAAGGCGGGGAACCCACAGTATCGCGCGCACGGCCTTGCGCGTCGCCAGCGACGCCAGCCTCGACTGGTGGCTGAAGCATTTGCGCGCGGCCGGTGTCGCGACCGGCGAGATCGCCGAGGCCGCCGGCCACGCGGCGCTCGACTTCGAGGATCCGGAAGGCCAGCGCCTGCGCCTGGTCGTCGACAAGGGCGAAGGTGAAGCCAATCCCTGGAGCGGCAGCCCTGTCCCGACGGAGCATCAGATCCGCGGCCTCGGCCCCATCACACTGTCGGTGCCGGATCTCAAAGCCACCGCCACGGTCCTCACCCAGGTCCTGAACATGAAGGAAGTACGCGCCCATCCCCTGGGCAACGGCAAGACCGCCACCCATGTCTTCGCCATGGGCCCGGGGGGTCCCGCGGCCGAGCTTCATATCGCAGTCGAGCCGCACCTCCCCGTCGCCGGCCAGGGCGCCGGCGGCGTCCATCATGTCGCCTTCCGCACGCCCTCGGTCGAGATGCTGCATCAATGGACGGCACGGCTGGCGAGTTTCAAGATCCCGTCCAGCGGCGAGGTCGAGCGTTACTATTTCCGCTCGCTCTATTTCCGCGAGCCCAATGGCATCCTCTTCGAGATCGCCACTGACGGTCCGGGCTTCGCGGTCGACGAGGCACTGGAGAGTCTGGGCGAGCGCCTCTCGCTGCCCCCCTTCCTCGAAAATCGCCGCACCGCCATCGAGGCCGGATTGAAACCGCTGCTATGACGATCAAATCTTCGCATGCCGACCGCCTCATCCGAGCGCATCATCTGCATGTGGCGGGCACGTCCCTCGCCCGCGCCAGCAAGGTCGTCATTTTCATCCATGGCCGTCATGCCAGCGGGACGGCCATCCTGCCGCTCACCGAACCTCTGGCCATGGACGGGGTCTGCTTCCTCGCCCCCGATGCCGATACCGGCAGCTGGTATCCGGGCGCCTTCATGGCGCCCATCATCACCAACGAGCCTTATCTCACCAATGCGCTCGAGCGTGTGGGCGCGATATACCACTCGCTCGAGACGCTGGGTTTCGGCCGCGAGCAGATCGTGCTCGCCGGTTTCTCGCAAGGGTCCTGCCTCGTCCTCGAATATGCCGCGCGCCATCCGCATTTCTATGCCGGCATATTGGGCTTCAGTGGCGGCCTCATCGGCCCTGACCCGATGGTCAGGGACGACCGCGGTTCTTTCGAAGGCACGCGCATTTTCCTCGGCTGCAGCGAGAAGGATCCCTTCATCCCGGCCGGACGCGTTCTGGAGACCGCCGGCCATCTGGAGGGGCTCGACGCACAAGTGACCGCACGCCTTTACCCCGGCAGCGATCACATCATAAATGAGGATCAATACGCCCATGCCCGCGCCATTCTCACCTGGGATGCCGTGGCGTGATTTCTTCTTCATGAATCTTTCAAGGAAGCAGCAATGGATATCGGAATAATCGGTCTCGGTCGGATGGGCGGCAATATCGCCCGCCGCCTGATGGAGGGCGGGCACAAATGCGTGGTGCTCGACCGCAACCCGGATGCGGTGAAGGACGTCGAGAAGGACGGTGCCACACCCGCCAAGGATGCTGCCGGCATGCTGGCCAGGCTTTCGAGCCCGCGCGCCGTGTGGCTGATGCTGCCGGCGGGCGAGATCACCGAGAAGGTGCTGACGGAGGTCGCAGGCCTGATGCAGGCGGGCGACATCCTCATCGACGGCGGCAACAGCTATTACAAGGACGATATCCGCCGCGCCAAGGCCTTGCGCGACAAAGGCATCATCTATGTCGATGTCGGCACCTCAGGCGGTGTCTGGGGTCTCGAACGCGGCTACTGCCTGATGATCGGCGGCGAGGAGAAGGCCGTCACCCATCTCGATCCGATCTTCGCCTGCCTCGCTCCCGGCATCGGCAAGATCGAACGCACGCCGGGACGCGAGCGCCGCGATCCCCGTCCGGAGCACGGCTATGTCCATTGCGGCCCCGCCGGCTCCGGCCATTTCGCCAAGATGATCCATAACGGCATCGAATATGGCCTGATGCAGGCCTATGCCGAGGGCTTCGACATCCTGCGCAACAAATCGAGCGACGCCTTGCCCGCCGATGAGCGCTTCACACTCGATCTGGCCGACCTCGCCGAGGTCTGGCGGCGCGGCAGCGTGATCTCCTCCTGGCTGCTCGATCTGAGCGCCATTGCGCTCGCCAAGGACGCCGACCTCAAGAGCTTCACCGGCTCCGTTTCCGATTCAGGCGAAGGGCGCTGGACGGTCGAGGCCGCCATCGAAGAGGCGGTGCCCGCCGACGTGCTGTCGACCGCGCTCTACACGCGTTTCCGCTCGCGCCGCGATCACACCTTCGCCGAGAAACTCTTGTCCGCCATGCGCTACGAATTCGGCGGTCACGTCGAGCAGAAGAAGTAATATCTCACATCCTGCTCCTTCCCTGCGCGAAGCGCGGGGAAGGAGGAGAAGTGTGAGCCTCTCACATCCTTCCATACTTCTTCATGACATCGATGAGCCGGTCATGCGGCAGCGCGACCGATGTATTGCCGTCGCGCCCGACCAACGTCTCATTGGCGATCATGCTGTCGATGATGGCCTCTTCCGTCGCCTCGACCGTCGCCTCGAAAAGCGGATCGATATCGCCGGTGGCGACAGCCTCCAGGCGGCGCAATTGATTCGACGGCGTGGTGAAGGCCTCTTCATTGGCGGTCGAAAAAGCGAGGAAGATGTCGCCCGAGCTGTTATGGCCGAGACCACCGGTGCGGGCGAGGCCGATCGGCACGCGGCGCGCCAGCCGCTTCAGCTGATGCGCCTCGAGCGGCGCATCGGTGGCGATGATCACGATGATCGAGCCCGCCGGCTTGCCGCGCAATTCGTTGCCCGCCAGATGCGGCCCGACCGGCACGCCGAGGATCATGCATTCGGGACGCTGCCCGAAATTCGACTGCACCAGGGCGCCGACCGTATAGGAGCGCCCCGCCACCTTCACCACCCGTGACGCCGTGCCGTTGCCGCCCTTGAAGTCATAGCAGATCATGCCGGTGCCGCCGCCGACGCTGCCTTGCTCGATGGCGCCGCCGCGCGCCCCGTCCAGCGCTTGAATCACATGCTCAGCTGTCACATGGAAGCCGTTGATATCGTTGAGATCGCCGTCAAAGGTCTCGGCCGCGACGGGCAGTCCCCAATCCTGCACATTGCCGGCCTTGCCGAACAGCCACTTGCTGGTCGTGTCGCGCGCGATGCCGCAGGAATTGGTGTTGGTGATGGTGATCGGCGTTTGCAGTTCGCCCGCTTCCTCGATCCAGATCGTGCCGGTCATCTCGCCATTGCCGTTGAGCGAATAGGTGCCGGCGGCGCAGGGAATCTGCACCTTGTCGCGCCCGCGGGGCAGGATGGCGGTGACGCCGGTGCGCACCGGTCCCTGCCCGACCACGAGCTTGCCATGCCCTGAGATCAGCGTGGTCACGCCGACTTCCACACCTGCCACATCGGTGATGGCGTTGTTGGCGCCCGGTTCACCGGCAAAGGGGAGCTTGAGGCCGCGGCCGCGTGTCTTGCCGGCAGGGGTGACATGATGGGAATTCATCGGGCTCCTCGATTCTTCTTTGCAAGGCGAGACGCTTCGCACAGACTGACATTGACGAGCAAGACCCGGAACCCTGATGACTTCACCTGTCGATCCCTCAGCCTATAAGGAAGCCTTGATCTTCCTTGGCACCGCCGGGGTGGTCATCCCGATCTTCCGCAAGCTCGGCATAAGCTCGATCCTGGGCTTCCTGATCGTCGGCGCCCTGGTCGGCCCCTATATGTTGGGCGGTCTCGCCCAGACCTATCCCTGGCTCGCCAATTTCGTCTTCACCGAATCGGAGGAATTCAGCCAGCTGGCTGAGCTCGGTGTCGTCTTCCTCCTGTTCCTGATCGGCATCGAATTGTCCTTCGAGCGTCTCCTCACCTTGCGCCGCCTGGTCTTCGGCCTCGGCGGCCTGCAGATGCTGGTGACCACCGTGGTCCTCATGCTCATCGGCCTGTGGCTCGGTCTCGATCCGGCAGAGGCCTTGATCATCGGCTCGGTGCTTTCGCTCTCCTCGACCGCCATCGTCGTGCAGCTCCTGTCCGATGCAAAACGGCTCGGCACCCAGGCCGGGCGCGCCAGCTTCTCGGTCCTCCTGTTCCAGGACCTCGCCGTCATCCCGATCCTGCTGCTCATCAGCGTCCTCGGCGCGAATGAGGAGGGATTCACCTTCGCCGACATCCTCACCGCCATTGCCCAGGCGCTGATCGCCATTGCCGTCATCGTGATCGTCGGGCGCTTTCTCCTGCGTCCGCTTCTGCGGCTGGTGGCCGCCACCCGCAGCGGCGACCTTTTCATGGCGACAACATTGCTGATCGCCGTGGGAGCAGGCTACGCCGCCAGCCTTGCCGGCCTCTCCATGGCGCTGGGTGCCTTTCTCGCCGGCCTCCTCCTCGCCGAGACCGAGTTCCGCCGCGAGATCGAGGCCATCATCGAACCGTTCAAAGGCCTCCTGCTCGGCGCCTTCTTCCTGCTCGTCGGCATGAACATCGACCTCAACCAGGTCTTTTCCTATCCGACAGTCTTCATCCTTTCTGCTGCGGCGCTCATCGTGGTGAAGGCGCTGCTGTTCTGGCTCATCGCCGGCCTGTTCAAGATCGACCGCAAGGCCCGTATCGAAACCGCTTTGCTTCTGGGGCCTGGCGGTGAATTCGCATTCGTCGCCATGGCGGCGGCGGTGGCGACCGGCGTCGTCACCTCGATCGTCAGCGACGCGCTGCTCATCATCGTGTCGCTGTCCATGGCCTCGATCCCGCTGCTCGACTATCTGAGCCGGCCGCTCTCCCGGACGATCCTCAAGGCGGCGCCCGAAATGCCCATGGAGGCGCCACCCGAAACGAACGAGGCGCGCGTCATCATCGCCGGCTTCGGCCGCGTCGGCCGTCTCATCGGCACGATGCTGGAGGAGCATAATATCCCCTATATTGCCATCGATACCGATCCCCAGGTGGTGGCGAGCGAGCGCAAGCTCGGCAAGCCGATCTATTATGGCGATGCGGCGCGTCCCGAATTCCTCAGGCGCTGCCATATCGCCAATATGCAGGTCATCGCCGTGACCATGGATCAGCCGAAGAAGGTGGAGGACGTCACCGTCGCGGCCCGCGCCGAGCGCGCCGACATCAAGATCATTGCCCGCGCCCGCGACGACCGCCATGCCGTCAAGCTCTACGGCCTGGGCGTGACCGAAGCGGTGCCCGAGACCATCGAGGCGTCCTTGCAGCTGGGCGAGTCCGTGCTGGTCGGCGCCGGTCTCGCGATGGGCCTCGCCATCGCCTCGGTACACGAGCAGCGCGACGTCTTCCGCAAGATGCTGGGCCGACCCAACCGCAAAGAGGAGCTGGCGCTGGCGCGCCGGCGCAAAGCGCGCGGCATCAGCCGGGCGAGCGAGGAGACTTAACCCTCTCTCGTCATCCCGGCGAAAGCCGGGATCCCCTAAATTCACTCCAAACGAATACCGGCACTCACGTTGCACCCATTCAATGGATCCCGGCTTTCGCCGGGATGACGGAAGGGGTGTTAAGCGACGCCGAGCTTCTTCTGCAGGCTCGAGCTCGAGGTCGTATACTGGAACAGCAGCCGTTCGCCCGGATGGATATGGTGGAACGCTTCCTGCGCCATCAGCGCCGCTTCGTGGAAGCCCGACAGGATCAGCTTGAGCTTGCCCGGATAGGTGTTGATGTCGCCGATGGCGAAGATGCCTTGCGTCGAGGTCTCGAATTTCGCGGTGTCGACGGGAACCAGGTTCTCATGGAGATTGAGGCCCCATTCGGCGACCGGGCCGAGCTTCATGGTGAGGCCGAAGAAGGGCAGCATCGTATTGGCGGCGATGTTGAAATTGCCGTCGGTGCTCTTCACCTGCGCCGAGGCGAGGACGCCGTTGTCGCCGGTGAGGCCGGTCACCTGGCCGAGCTTGAGCTGCATCTTGCCGGCCGCGACCAGCTCGCGCATCTTTTTCACGCTGTCGGGCGCGGCGCGGAAATCGTCGCGACGGTGCAGCAGCGTCAGGCTGTTGGCGATGGGCTGCAGGTTGAGCGTCCAGTCGAGCGCCGAGTCGCCGCCGCCGACGATCAGGATGTCGCGGCCGCGCAACGCTTCCATCTTCTTGACCGAGTAGAATACCGACTGGCCCTCATAGGCATCGATGCCGGGGATCGGCGGCTTCTTCGGCTGGAACGAGCCGCCGCCCGCCGCGATCACCACCACCTTGGCATGGAACACGATGCCGCCATCGGTCTTGAGCTCGAATTTGCCGTCATCGAGCTTCCTGAGCTCGGTGACCATCTGATTGAAATGATATTCCGGCTTGAACGGCTTGGCCTGATCGAGAAGCCGGTGCGTCAGCTCTGAGCCGGTGACGATCGGCAGGGCCGGAATGTCATAGATGGGCTTTTCCGGATAGAGCTCGGCGCATTGGCCGCCCGGCCGATCGAGAATGTCGACGACGTGACATTTTATGTCCAGGAGTCCCAGCTCGAAGATCGCAAACAGACCGCAGGGGCCTGCCCCCACGATCACGGCATCGGTGGAAATCACCTCTTCGCTCATAACCGAACTCCAAATTATCTAGAATTGTTTCTCCGGCACCCGGACCCTGAGCCCGTCCAGCACATCCGAAACCTTGATCTGGCAGGACAGCCGGCTCTCGTCGCGCACGTCGAAGGCGAAATCGAGCATGTCCTCTTCCATCGGATTGCGCGGGCCGGTCTTTTCGAGCCAGCCCGGCTCGACATAGACATGGCACGTGGCGCAGGCGCAGGCACCGCCGCAATCGGCATCGATCCCCGGCACCATGTTCTTGACCGCCGTTTCCATGACGGTCATGCCCGCCTGTCCGTCGACGGTCTGCTCGGTACCATTATGCTGGATGAAAGTGATCTTCGCCATTCGAGGCCTTTACGCGGGTGTCGGTGCGCGGCCTCTTTAAGGGATCAGAACGCCGAACACAAGAAATGGCCCCATGCATCAAATGAAGAGCTTTTCCGCCTCTGCCGCAAAGGCGGCCATGGCCCGGTCGAGCTCGGCCAGAACACGCTTTTTGCGCTTCGCCTCCCCGGTCCAGCCGATATCTTCGATCTCTTCCGTAAGGGCCGCTATCCTGGGGGCGCCGATCGAACGGGCCGAGCCTTTGAGGCTGTGGGCGGCGAATTTCCAGTCGTCAGCCGAGGCGGCCTCGTCGAGCTGCGCCCGGACCGGGGCGAACTGGGCCAGGAACAGGCCGATCAGCTCGCGTTCCAGGACGTCGTCGCCCCCCGTATATTGGCTCAGATGCTCACGGTCGAAAATGGCGGGATCCGCTGCCCTCGCGTCGCTCTTCTGGTTCGCCTGGGCGACCCCTTTGGTTAACATTTTCTTACCCTCGCCGTTTGAGATACCAAGCTTACTTCAGGCCACACTTCCGTAAAGAAGCCTGCCTAAGATTGAATTTTCCATTTTGATTCAAAGCGAACCATAATTTTAACCAAAACTTTATTTAGCCGCTTTGACAAGGTTAAGATGAGTTCAAGCGGGACTCCCGATGAGGTAATATAAGAAGTCTAAGCGGGCCGTCCGGCAAGTCCCGGATACGGTCCGCAATCCCCTGCGCGCGGATGGGCACTCGGCGCGCAGTCGGGACGGCCAACCGGGTGGGACTGGGGTCGGACGGAAATGTAAGTTCCGTCGACATAACAGGGAAGTTGTGCGGGTACAGGTATGGTAAACAATCCGAGTGATACGCGCCGTTCGCAGCGGCGTCAGCAAGGCCGTGCGGGCGACAATAATCGGCGTGACGCCGATGTGGGTGCCAGCCGGGAGGCGCCAATGCGCAGCCGCCCCGCCAATGAAAACGAGCCGGCTTCCGCGGCGATGACCGCGAGCCTGCGCCGCAGGCCCTCTTTCGCGCCTTTCTATGTGGCGTTCGTGCTGTCGCTCGCCTGGGTCTTCCTGTGGTTCTGGAGCTTCAGCCCGACCATTCTCGACAAGCCCAACCCCTTCACGCAGCAGGCCATGCCGCAGACCATGACCGCGCTGGCGATTCTGGGCCTGCCCCTGGCGATCGTCTGGACGCTCGCCTGGTTCGTCAGGCGGGCCCAGCACTTGCGCCATGTTTCTGAGGTATTGGTTCATACCTCCATGCGCCTCGTCCGGCCGCAGGACATCGCCTCCGACGGCCTGGCCTCCATCGCCCAGGCGGTACGCTCCGAAGTCGACATCCTGGTCGGCGGCGTCGAGCACGCGGTCACCCGCGCCTCCGAGCTCGAAGGCATCGTCCACAAGGAAATCGCCGCGATCGAACGCGCCTTCGGCGGCAATGAAGAGCGTATCCGCACCCTCGTCGCCGGCCTCGAGAACCAGCGCGCCGCCTTGCAGCAGGCCGGCGTCGTGATCGGCACCGAGACCAATCCGGTCCTGGCGCGCCTCGAAACCAACACCCAGAATCTCGATTCGATCATCTCCAACGCCCAGTCGACCCTCTCCCATCTCGAGCATGGGTTGAAGTCGACGACGGTCGAGCTTGCCCGCACCATCGACGAGGTCGCCTCGCGCGCCTCCGTCGCCGGCTCCGAGATCTCCGGCCAGGCCGCCAATATGGAGCGCTCCTCCTCGATCTTCGTCACCGAGCTGCGCAAATTCTCCGAGCATCTGACCGAGCAGATCGGCATCCTCGCCAATGCGACGGGCTCGCTCAACGCGGAATCGAGCAATTTCGGCATGCGCATCCAGGGCATGGAGTCGAATGTCGTCGATCTGCTGCGCTCCAGCATCGGCGAGCTCACCAATATCAACGGCCAGATCGCCCATACGATCGACCAGGCGACCGCCTCGTCGAGCGATCAGATCCGCACCGCCGGCACGCAGCTCACCGAGCTTCTCCAGTCGGCCAGTGGCAATATCGTATATCATCTCAAGGCCACCTCGCAGGAAGTCGCCGAGCAGATCGAGAAGTCCGGCCTCTCCGTCTCGCAGCAGATCGAAACGAGCCGCGCCGGCATGACCGACGGCCTCGAGGGCGTCGTCAAGAATTACGTCGATCAGGTCGACCAGGCCCGCACCGGCCTTACCACCTTCGTCGAACAGGCGAGCGAGCAGATCGCCGGCCGGGTCGAGGACTCGACCAGCCGCCTCTTCGCCAAGCTCGATGAGGCGTCGCGCTCCATCCATATCGGCATCGAGGAGAACGGCAACACACTTGTCGGCCGCCTGACGCAGTCGACCGAGGCCGCCTCCACTGCCATCACCCTGTCGAGCAACAAGCTCGTCAATCTGGTCGAGACCAGCCGCGCCGGCATGACCAACGGCCTCGAAGGCATCATCAAGAACTATGTCGAGCAGGTCGAGAATGCCCGCTCGAGCCTCGCCGCCTATGTCGAGCAGGCCGGCGGCGAGATCGCCGCCCGCGTCGACGATTCGACCGGCCGTCTCTTCACCAAGCTCGACGACGCCTCGCGTGCCATCCATGTCGGCATCGAGGACAACAGCAACGTCATGGTCGAGCGCCTCAACAGCTCGACCAATGCCGCCGCCGCCGCCATCAGCGCGGCGAGCGCCAAGCTCGTCGCCCTCGTCGAAACCAGCCGCGCCGGCATGACCGACGGCTTCGAAGGCATCATCAAGAACTATATCGACCAGGTCGAGAACGCCCGCACCGGGCTTGCCGCCTATGTCGAGCAGGCCGGCGGCGAGATCGCCGCCCGCGTCGACGATTCGACCGGCCGCCTGTTCACCAAGCTCGACGACGCCTCGCGTGCCATCCATGTCGGCATCGAGGACAACAGCAACGTCATGGTCGAGCGCCTCAACACCTCGACCAGCGCCGCCGCCGCCGCCATCAGCGCGGCGAGCGCCAAGCTCGTCGCCCTCGTCGAAACCAGCCGCGCCGGCATGACCGACGGCCTCGAAAGCATCATCAAGAACTATATCGACCAGGTGGAGCGCGCCCGTACCGGCCTCGCCACCTATGTCGACGAAGCGGGCGGCGAGATCGCCAACCGCGTCGACGATTCGACCACCCGCCTCTTCGCCAAGCTCGACGACGCCGCGCGCGTCATCCATGTCGGCATCGAGGAAAATGGCAACGCCCTCTTCGAGAGGCTCGTCGCCTCGAACGGCGCTTCGACCGAAGCCATCGGCGAGATCGTCACCCGTCTCGACGATCAGACCGGCCGCCTCTTCGCCAAGCTCGACGACGCCTCGCGCGCCATCAATGTCGGCCTTGAGGAGAACGGCAATGCCCTCGTCGCGCGCCTTGCCGCGTCGAGCGGCGCCACCACCGAGGCCGTGGCTGAGATCGTCTCCCGTCTCGACGACCAGACCGGCCGCCTCTTCACCAAGCTCGACGATGCCTCGCGCGCCATCAATGTCGGCATCGAGGACAACGGCAACGCTCTCGTTGCGCGCCTTGCCGCGTCGAGCGGCGCCACCACCGAAGCCATGGGCGAGATCATCACCCGTCTCGACGACCAGACCGGCCGCCTCTTCACCAAGCTCGACGACGCTGCGCGCGCCATTCAGGTCGGCATCGAAGAGAATGGCAATGTCATGGTCGAGCGCCTCAACACCTCGACCTCGGCTGCCGCCGAAGCCATCGGCCTGTCCAGCGCCCAGCTGGTCAAGCTGGTCGAGACCAGCCGCGCCGGCATGACCGACGGCCTCGAAAGCATCATCAAGAACTATGTCGATCAGGTCGAGCGCGCCCGCACCGGGCTCGCCGCCTATGTCGACGAGGCGGGCGGCGAGATCGCCAACCGCGTCGACGACTCGACCGGCCGCCTCTTCTCCAAGCTCGACGATGCCACGCGCGCCATCCATGTCGGCATCGAGGAAAACGGCAACGCCCTCGTCGAGCGCCTGGCCGCTTCGGCCGGCGCCTCCACCGAGGCCATCGGCGAGATCGTCACGCGTCTCGACGACCAGACCGGCCGTCTCTTCGCCAAGCTCGACGAGGCCTCGCGCGCCATCCATGTCGGCATCGAGGAAAACGGCAATGTCATGGTCGAGCGCCTCAATGCCTCGACCAGCGCCGCCGCCGAGGCCATCGGCCTGTCCAGCGCTCAGCTGATCAAGCTGGTGGAGACGAGCCGCGCCGGCATGACCGACGGACTCGAAAGCATCATCAAGAGCTATGTCGATCAGGTCGAGCGCGCCCGCACCGGCCTCACCGCCTATGTCGACGAGGCCGGCAGCGAGATCGCCAACCGGGTGGACGACTCGACCGCCCGCCTATTCTCGAAGCTCGACGACGCCGCGCGCTCCATCCATATCGGCATCGAGGAGAACAGCAACTCGATGGTGGAGCGCCTCGCCGCATCCACCGATCTCGCCGCCTCGACGATTTCGACGTCGAGCGCCAAGCTCCTCGGCGCCATCGACACCAGCCGGTCAGGCCTTGCGCAAGGCCTCGACATGGCGCTCAGGGAGTATGTCGATCACGTCGAGCGCACCCGCCTCGGCCTGACCGAGGGTATCGATACGTCGCTCAAGAACTACGTCGATCATGTCGACCGCACCCATTCCGGCATGACCGAGAGCCTCGAAAACTCTCTCAAGGGCTACATCGACCATGTCGAGCGCACCCGCACCGGCCTCACCAGCCTGGTCGACGATGCCGGCATGCATCTCGCCGGTCGCCTCGACGACTCGACCAGCCGCCTCTTCGCCAAGCTCGACGAGACCGCGCAGACGATCCATGTCGGCATCGAGGAGAACAGCCACGCGATGGTCGAGCGTCTCAACGCCTCGACCGATCTCGCCGCTTCGACGATCGCCGCGGCGAGCGACAAGCTCATCAACCGGGTCGACGAGACCTCGGGGCGCGTCGTCGGCCATCTCAACGTGTCGAGCTCGCAGCTCGTCTCCAGCATGGATCAGGCGGCCGCCAGCATCTTGAACCAGCTCAACGTGGCGGGCACCGAGATCACCGGCAAGGTGGAGGACACCACCACCCGCTTCTTCAACGTGCTGGGCGATCAGACCTCCCTCGTCACCTCCAAGCTCGATGAATCCGCCACCCGGCTCGCCAGCGTCATCGGCGACAGCTCGCAGCAGATGGAGACCCGCATCGAGGAAGCGGCCGAACGCCTCTTCGGCCATATGGGCGCCACCGCGACGGCGATCACCGGCAAGATCGACGAGACGACCAACGGCGTTTATGCGCGCTTGCGCGACACCGCCACCGGCATCACCACCGATTTGCAGTCGACGGGCTCCGCGGTCACCGACCTCGTCGCCTCGACCGGCCAGGCGATCACCTCGCATATCCGCGAGACCTCCGACATCGTCACGCGGCAGATGCAGGACTCCGGCATCGCCGTGTCGCAGAACATCGAGGGCGTCGGCGGCATCGTCACCGAAAAGCTCATCGGCGTGTCGGGCGACTTCGTCCAGAACGTGGCGCGTGCCCGCGACGACGTCTTCAACCTGCTCGAAAACGCCTCCTCGCAGATGACCGGCAGGCTCGAAGAGACCACCCATCAGCTGTTCGGCCGGCTGGAGCGCTCCTCGGGCGACCTCACCTCGCAGCTCGAGCAGACCACCCAGCAGCTGTTCGGCCGTCTCGAGAACACCTCGGGCCAGCTCACCACGCAGCTCGAGGAGACGACCAACCGCATCACCGACCATATCAGCGGCACCGCCACCCTCGTCACCTCGAGCGTCGGCCGCGTCGCCGGCGACCTCGCCAAGGACCTGCGCGATACCTCGACGCTGCTCACCTCGCAGCTCGACGAGACCTCGGGCCGCCTGACCTCGACGCTCGAAAGCACCGCGGCGCAGCTCTTCTCGCAGTTGAACCGCACCTCGGACGATCTCGGATCGCAGCTTTCCGAGACTTCCGAGCGCCTGACGACGCAGCTCGAGAGCACCTCGGCGCAGCTCTTCTCGCAGCTCGACACGGCTTCCGGCCGTATCGGCGGCCAGCTGAGCCTGACCTCGGGCCAGATGACGCAACAGCTCGAGGAAACCTCGTCCCGCATCTTCGATCAGCTCGACACGACCCGCAACGCGATGACCGAGCGCCTCGAATCAA
Organism: Rhizobiales bacterium Y(2018); assembly: GCA_005502925.1. Classification (GTDB taxonomy): domain Bacteria; phylum Pseudomonadota; class Alphaproteobacteria; order Rhizobiales; family Aestuariivirgaceae; genus Taklimakanibacter. Next base: position 90,742 of record SCPD01000021.1, read on the forward strand.
CGGCCTCCGACGTCGCCGAGCGCCTCGACAACGCCGGCAACAAGATGTTCTCGCGCATCGACCACACCGTGCGCGACCTGGGCGAACGCTTCGACGTGGCCACCGATCTTCTCGACAAGATCACCACCGATGTCTCGGGCCGCATGGAAGGCGCCAGCCTCTCCTTCGCCCAGACGCTCGACAGCGCCAGCACCAACATCATCACCAACCTGGGCAAGGCGTCGGACGCCTTCTCGGAAAGCCTCGGCCAGACGACGCTGCAGGTCTCCGGCCAGTTCGAGCAGCAGACCGGCCTCCTCGCCGATCACATCGACCGGGCCGCCCGCGACTTCGAGCGCAGCTCGCAAGGCTCGACGAAGAAGCTCGAGGAAGCCGGCGGCAAGTTCTCCAAGCATCTGGAGACGGCCAACTCCTTCCTTGCCAACCAGCTCTCCACGACCGCGGCCAACATCGACGAGCGCCTGGAAGGCATCAGCCTGCAGCTCACCGGCAAGCTCGAGGGCGCCGGCAGCCGCATCTCCGAGCGTCTCGAAGACGTGTCGGGCGTGGTGCAGAAGTCGCTCGACAAGTTCAATCTCGACATGGAGCGCATGCTCTCCAGCCGCGAGGATACTTTGGGCGGCCTCGTCGACGCGCTGGGCAAACGGGCCCAGGATGTCGATCAGATGATGCGCGGTTTTCTGGGCCACATCGAGGAATCGCTGGGTTCGGCCGAGCGGCGTTCCCTCGAGGTCGGCAAGTTCATCTCCGAGAACACCACCCAGGTCGCCTCCAACCTGGAGAAGGAGATCCGCAAGCTCGAATCCTCCTCCGACACGCAGATATCCAATGCCGCCCGCGTCATGCGCGAGCAGCATGAGCGTGCCGTCGGCGCCATGAACCAGATGATGGCCGAGACCGCCACGGGCTTCCAGCAGACGGCGCAGGAGATGCGCGTCACCGCCCAGCAGGTGGTCAAGGACATCGAAAATGCCCGCAACGAGCTGAAGCGCGCCATCTTCGACCTCCCCGACGAGACGCGCGCCAATGCCGACGCCATGCGCCGCGTGGTGGCCGATCAGATCTCGGCGCTCAACGCCCTCGCCGATGTGGTGAAGAAGCAGTCGACTGCCCTCGATCTCTCGGGCCCCGGCATTTACATGCCGACCGGACGAGGGTCCGGCGTGGGAAAATAGCAGGCGCCGGGTCTGACGCTCCCCCGCGGACCTCCGGCGCCCAGAAAAGAGAGACTACGCGGAGCACAGACGAGCCCCCGGCCCAATTGCGGGGCCGCGTCGAGGACGAACCGAAGCCGGCCAATGGCACCGAGCGCAAGGCCAAGTCGCCGCAGCTCTCGCGCGCCCTGGGCCGCGAGGCCGAGACGCTGGTCCACAAGCTCCACGCCGCCGCCCGCGACATCGTCGAGGCGATCGACACCGAGCTGCCGCGTGATCTGGAGAAGCGTTTTTCGGCGGGTGCCGAGGACGTCTACACCCAGAATCTCATCGAGGATCGCGGCCGGCGCCTGCCCAAGCTCATCGAGCGGCGCTACCGGGAAGAGCGGCTGGTGCGCGGCCGGGTCGACGCCTATCTGCGGCTGTTCGAGCGCCTGCTCGACGCCCTTGCGGAAACCCCGCAGGGCGACAATCTGGTCGATGCCTCTCTTGCATCGGAATCGGGAAAGCTCTACCTGCTGCTCGCACAGGCCTCAGGGCGCATCAGCCCGCAATAACAGGTAGCGACAGATGGATATTGCCAAGCCCTATCTCCTTTTCCTGGGAGATGTGAAAGACCAGCTTGCGGCCAAGACCGCGCAAGGCGTCGTCGACTGGCGTCCGGACTGGTGCGTCGGCCAGATGCGCCTCGAAGGCTGCAAGGCCGATTGCGGGCTGAAGGACGTGACGATCGCGGAAGCCGCCGCCAAAGGCGCCAAGACCATGGTAGTCGGCGTTGCCAATGCCGGCGGCGTCCTGCCCGATCACTGGGTGGCCCGCATCGTCGAGGCGCTCGACCAGGGCCTCGATGTGGCGACCGGCCTGCATAAGCGCTTAGGCACCATACCGGAGATTGCAGAGGCCGCCAAACGCAACGGCCGCAAGCTCCATGACGTCCGTTACACCGACATGACCTTCGCCACCGGCAAGGGCACCAAGCGGCCGGGCCTGCGCCTTCTCGCGGTCGGCACCGATTGCTCGGTCGGCAAGAAATACACGACGCTGGCCCTCGACAAGGAAATGCGTGCCCGCGGCATGAAGTCGGATTTCCGCGCCACCGGCCAGACCGGCGTCCTGATCTCGGGCCGCGGCATCGCGCTCGACGCCGTCATCGCCGATTTCATCGCCGGGGCGGCCGAATGGCTGAGCCCCGCCAATGATGCGGACCATTGGGACGTCGTCGAGGGCCAGGGCTCGCTGTTCCACCCCTCCTTCGCCGGCGTGACGCTGGGCCTCCTCCATGGCGCCCAGCCCGACGCCTTCGTCGTCTGCCATGAGCCGACCCGCACCAAGATGCGCGGCGTCGAGCACGCCTTGCCGTCGATCGCCGATGTGATCGAGCGCACCATCGTCGAGGGCCGCCTCACCAATCCCAAGATCGCCTGCGTCGGCATCGCCATCAATACCGAGCATCTCGCCGAGAAGGAGGCGCTCGCTCTCCTCGAGCGCACGGGCAAGGAGCACGGCCTGCCCTGCGTCGACCCGATCCGCACCGGTACCGGTCCGATCGTCGACCTCCTGCAGAAGCGCTATCACGCCTGATGTCGCGGCTGCTTGAGATCGCTCATGAGAGCTGGCCGATCGCCGGCTCTTTCACCATCTCGCGCGGCTCCAAGACCGCCGCCGATGTCGTCGTCGTCACTCTGACCGAAGGCGGCGTCACCGGGCGCGGCGAATGCGTGCCCTATCCGCGTTATGAGGAGACGGTGCCGCAGGTCCTCGCCGCCCTCGAAGCGGCGCGGGGCGCCATCGAGAACGGTCTCGAACGCGCCGCTATCGCGCGCCATGTCGCGCCCAAGGCGGCGCGCAACGCGCTTGACTGCGCTTTGTGGGATCTCGAGGCGAAACGCGCCGGCAAGCCGGTCTGGCAACTCGCCGGAATCGCCGAGCCGACGCCGGTCGTCACCGCCTACACGCTGAGCCTCGACACGCCGGAAGCCATGGCGAAGGCGGCGGCCAATGCCGCCGACCGCCCGCTGCTCAAGCTCAAGCTTGGCCGCGAGGGCGATGAGGAGCGTATCGATGCCATCCGCCAGGCGGCGCCCAAGGCGCGCCTGATCGTCGATGCCAATGAAGGCTGGAGCGAAGCGGTGCTGCCGCGCATGCTGGCGGCCTGCGCCAAGGCCCAAATCGAGCTGGTCGAGCAGCCTCTGCCCGCCTCGGCCGACGACGCGTTGCGCGATATCGACCGCAAGGTGGTGATCTGCGCCGATGAATCCGCCCATGACGCGGCGGGCATCAGGAAGCTGATCGGCAAATATGACGCGCTCAACATCAAGCTCGACAAGACCGGCGGCCTGACCGGGGCGTTGGAGCTCGCACGCGCTGCCCGCGACAACAATATCAAGATCATGGTCGGCTGCATGCTGGCGACCTCGCTCGCCATGGCGCCGGCGATGCTGCTCGCTCAGTTTGCCGAGTTCGTCGATCTCGACGGGCCCCTGCTCCTGAAGAGCGACCGCGTGCCCGGCATCAATTTTGCCGGAAGCCTGATGAGCCCGCCGCCAAAGGCGCTGTGGGGGTAAGGCGCAGAAGCGCAAAAGCGAGCGCTGAAGCGGCAAGCGACATCGCCGCCATCGCCCAATAGGCATGGCCGGCATAGGCTTCGAACAGCGGTCCCGCCGCCACCGTCGCCAGCATCATGAACAGCCCGCCCGAACAGGCGGCGTAAAGCCCTTGCGCCGAATTGCGCAAATGCACCGGCATGTAGAGCAGCAGGAAGCGCATCGTGCCGAAATGGGCGAGCGCGAAGGTGAAGGCATGGAGCGCCTGCAGCGGCATCAGCAGCCAGAGCGCCGGGTCGAAGGCGGTCACCGTCCAGCGCAGGATACCCGCAAGACAGCCGATGAGGATCAGCACGGTCGGCGCGTAGCGCGGCACGAGCCGGCCCGAGAAGAAGAAGAACACCACTTCGGCCGCGACACCGATGCCCCATAAAATGCCGATGATCGCCTTGGAATGGCCGAGCTGCTCCCAATGGAGCGAGCCGAAGCCGTAGAGCAGCGCGTGACTCGCTTGCGCGATGCTCACCGCCACGAGGAAGATCACGAAGACCTTGGAGCGGAAGAGCTGCAGCACGTCGGCGGGCCTGACCCGGATGGCGGGTGCCCCACCACTATCGGCTTTCTGCGGCCGCTTGTCCGGCAGAGCCAGGCTCGCGGCGGCCAGCGCCAGATAGCTGACCGCGATCAGCAGCACCGCCTGCGACGTCGCCATCCACTCGAGCGCGAAGCCCGCGACCAGCGTGCCGACGATGAAGCTCACCGACGCCCACAGCCTCTGCCGCCCGTAATCGAGGCCGGCCTTGGCGCTTTCGACAATGGCGAAGTTTTCAGCGATCGGACCTACTGGCGACAGGAAGATGGACGCCAGCACCGCCACCGGGAAGATGGTGATGAAATCGCTCATGAAGCTCAACAGCAGATAGCTCGCCGCGCAGGCGAGCGCCCCCAGCCGCACCAGGATGATCGGCCGGCCATAGCGGTCGGCGAGGAAGGTGCCGAGCGGCGCCCCGAACATGCGCACGATGATCTGGCCCGACAGGACGGCGGCGATTTCCGCGGTGCTGAGGCCGCGATCGGCCAGCCACAGCGGCAAAAACGGCAATTGCACGCCCAAGCCTAAGAACAGGAAGGACATGAAGAAACAGAGGCGGAAATTGAGGGCCTGGGGCTGCATCGGCGCCGTGGGAGAGACTGGCTTCACGCTCTAAACGAAACGCTAACCAGTTTCCAGAATAATCAGGCCGAGCTCGGTGTGTGTGAGTAGCGGGAGTAAGGGATGAGTTCGCCCGGTCAGGGTTCTGGCGCGGTTGTTTTTCCGCCTGGGCAGTATGAGGCGCTCGAAAGTGCCGTCATGGAATCGGCGCGCGGGCGCTGGTTTCTGTCCGAATATGCGAAGCGCAACCGGGCGGCCGACACGATGATGCTGCTCGACGCCCTGAAGAAGCTCGAAAACGTTGCGTCAACGAACCCGATCAAGCCCGACCGGCCATTGCCCGATATCGGCCAGCTCGCCTCGACCATCAAGGCGGCGCGCTCCGAGATCGCCTCGACCCACAATGACCTTTTGCCCGATGGCGGCTATCTGCCGGCCGACAGCGCGCTTTATGATCACATCACCGCCGACGCCAGGTCGGTGGGTCACGAAATCACCAAGCGGTCCATGAGCCTGCGCGTGATTGCCGGCGGTTTGAAAGCGGCAACGGCCGACGAGGAGCATGTCGAGGCGGTCGAGGCCAATGCCCGTTCTCTCGAAAACCTGTCCTGGTCGCAGGAGGTCCTGAGCGAGCGTATCGCCAAGGCGATGGGACTTTTAAGCGAGATCGACAATACGCTGACCGGCTATTCGACCGAGGCGGAAGAAGCTCCCCTGGCCGGGCGGCAGATGCCCTATTTCTCGCGCGACGAGGACCTGTTCACGGTCCCGCCCGAAGCGCCGTCCGAGCCTCCCCCGCTCGACCTCGCCGCTGAAATGGATAAGGCGACGCAGGCCGCCGCATCCGCGGAAAAGCCGCGCATCGTCGTCATCCGCCGCGGCAAGAACGAGCCGCTCGATATCCCGCTGACGGGCTAGTCTTTAGCTGTAAGGATTTCGGCGAAGAGAGCCGGATCGACATTGCCGCCGGACGCGATGAGCGCGATTGTGCGGCCTTCGGTGGCGATCTTGGCCGATAGCACCGCGGCGAGGCCGACTGCGCCACCCGGCTCGATCACCAGCTTCAGATGATGGAAGGCGAAAACCATCGCCCGCCGCACCTCCGCCTCGCTGACGACGAGGCCTGACGCGAGCCGGCTTTGATTGACAGCGAAAGTGAGCTCGCCCGGCTCGGCCGACAGCAGCGCGTCGCAAATCGAGCCTGACGCCTTGGCGTTGCGCTCGCGCTTGCCGCTTTTGAGCGAGCGGGCATGATCGTCGAAACCCTCGGGCTCGACGCTGTGGATCTGCGTTCCGGGCGAGCGCGCTTTCACCGCGAGCGAGATCCCGGCGATGAGACCGCCGCCGCTCACCGGCGAGAGCACCGCATCGAGCCGGGCGCCGCGTTGCTCGGCCTGCTCCACCAACTCCAGTCCCGTCGTGCCTTGTCCGGCGATGATCTGCGGATGCTCGAAGGGCGGCACGATGACGGCGCCGCGCTCTGTCGCGATCCGCGCGGCGATCTCCTCGCGGTTCTCGCGGACGCGGTCATAGGTCACCACCTCGGCGCCATAGGAGCGCGTATTGGCTTTCTTGATCTCGGGCGTGTCGACGGGCATCACGATGAGCGCCGGCAGCTTCATCAGCGCCGCCGCCGCGGCAACACCTTGCGCATGATTGCCGGAGGAATAGGCGACGACACCACCTCTCACCGTCTCCGCGGTCAGGCGCGAAATGCAGTTCCAGGCGCCGCGGAACTTGAACGAGCCGGTGCGCTGCAGGTTCTCCGCCTTGATCAGCACCCTGCCCTTGACGCGCGCGTTCAGTGCGGGCGATTCAAGGAGCGGCGTGACGACCGCCTGCCCCACAAGTCGGGCCCGGGCGTCGACGACATCATCGATGGTGGGGATTTGTCTCATGCCTCAGCCACTTACCGCATTCCGTGCCATCACACCACCGCGCCGTCCCTTGAACCGGGCTTGAGCCTTCCCATATCTGCCATGCAATTTGATCGGAGGAGGATCAGCCAATGACATCGTCACAATCGCGCTGCGGCCGCTGGACACCCTTGAGCATTCTGGCCGTCGTCGCCGGTTTCATCGTGTGGTGGCCGCTTGGCCTCGCTGCCCTGGCCTATACGCTGTGGGCGGGCCCCGTCGACCGCCTTGCCGATGAAGGCGCGCAGAAGCTGCGCGAGACCTTCGGCCGGCGCGGCGGCAGCGGTTTCTATCGCGGCTTCCAGAAAAGTTCTTCCGGCAATGCCGCCTTCGACGCCTACCGGGCCGAGACGCTGCAGCGCCTCGAAGCCGAGCAGGCCGAGTTCGCCGAGCATCTCAAGCGCCTGCGCGAGGCGCGCGACCGTGAGGAGTTCGAGCGTTTCATGGCGGAGCGCAAGACGCAATCCTGATTGAACAGAAGACAGCGCCATGCGAGAACCCGGCTTCATCAAGCCGGGTTTTTTATTGGGAGCACGGAATGGATCTGGGATTGAAGGGCCGCACGGCCATTGTCTGCGCCTCGAGCCGCGGCCTCGGCAAGGCCTGCGCTTTGTCGCTGGCGCGTGAAGGCGTCGCCGTCATCATCAATGGCCGCGACGAGAAAGTCCTTGCCGCGACCCGCGACGAGATCGTCAAGGCGACCGGCGCCCAGGTCACCGCAATCATCGCCGATGTCGGCACGAAGGATGGACAGGACGCCCTGCTCGCCGCCTGCCCCGAGCCCGACATTCTCATCAACAACAATGGCGGCCCGCCGCTGCGCGATTTCCGCGAGCTCGATCGCGACGCGCTCTTGGCCGGCGTCGTCCAGAACATGGTGACGCCGATCGAGCTCATCCAGCGGGTCGTGCCCGGCATGACGCGCAAGAAGTTCGGCCGCATCGTCAACATCACCTCCGTTTCGGTGAAGATGCCGATCCTCGGCCTCGATCTCTCCTCCGGCGCCCGGGCCGGCCTCACCGCCTTCATGGCGGGACCGGCGCGCGACCTCGCGGCGCATAACATCACCGTCAACCATCTGCTGCCCGGCATGTTCGATACCGACCGCTTGCGCAACTCGACCGGCCGCATGGCGAAGATGCAGGGCAAGAGCGACACGGAGATGGCGGCGCAGCGCCAAGCGACCGTGCCGGCGAAACGCTTCGGCGAGGCCAATGAGATCGGCGAGATCTGCGCCTTCCTCTGCTCGGTGCAGGCCGGCTACGTCACCGGCCAGAGCATTCTCGTCGATGGTGGATTGTTCAACGCGGTGTAATCCACTTCCACACCCTCATGCTGAGGTGCGAGCGTAGCGAGCCTCGAAGCGTGATCCAGACACAAAGGGCTCGCCGCTTGCGACCCTTCGAGGCCCGCCTTCGGCGGGCACCTCAGAGGCTGTGAATTTTTCTCGACTGGTGAGGCTGATTTGATTTGCGAGGTCGATCGTTCGGTGATTCTCTGGCTGCATCGGTGCACGAAGGGGTCGACTATGGTTGGCAAGGGGTTGTTCGAGGACTTGCCGGAGATGATGAAGGCGCCTTCGGCTGGTGGGGTGGAGGGCCGGCCTCGCCTGCGCGAGCCGGTGCGTGATCAGATTGAGCTTCGGGCAGTAGACATCGACAGTCTGATCGGCGCGGATCATCCGGCCCGGGTGATTTGGGGTTATATCGAGGGCCTCGATCTTGGCGGGTTCGAAGACAGGATTAAAGCGCGCGACAGCACGCCTGGGCAGCCTGCGATTGCGCCGCGCCTGCTGCTGGCGCTGTGGCTTTACGCGACCAGCGATGGTGTGGGAAGCGCCCGGGCACTGTCGCGATTGATCGAGCAGCATGATGCGTATCGGTGGCTCGCCGGCGGGATATCGGTGAACTACCACACTCTGTCGGACTTCCGGGTCGGCCATGGCGACCTGTTGGACCGGCTGCTGCGGGAGAATGTCGCGGTTCTTTCTGCGAACGGGGTGATCGATGTGAGCGAGCTTGTGCAGGACGGGATCCGGGTGCGGGCGAGTGCCGCAGCGGCGTCGTTCCGCCGAGACGAGCGGCTCGAGCAGCATCTTGCGGCGGCCGGTGATTTGGTGGAGCGGCTCAAACGTGAGGTTGACGAGAACAGCGATGCCAGCAACCGGCGCATGCGCGCTGCCAGGGAACGAGCGGCGCGTGAGCGCAGCGAACGCGTCAAAGCGGCGCTGAACACCTTGCTGGAGATAAGGGCGCAACGTGAAGCGCGCAAGAAGACGCGCGGCAAGGCGGCTGAGAAGGACAAGAAGAAGGAGCCACGCGCCTCCACCACTGATCCGCAGGCGCGGGTGATGAAGATGGCGGATGGCGGCTTCCGCCCAGCCTGGAACGTTCAAGTGATCAGTGCCGCCGGTGGGCAGATTGTCCTCGATGTTGATCCCCTTGCTACCGGTTCCGATCGCGGCTTGCTGCGGCCAGCCATCGAGGCGGCGCGCAAACGTCTGGGTCAGTTGCCACGCCGATATCTTGCTGACGGCGGGTTCACCGCGGCTCACGACATCGAATGGGCGCATGGCGAGGAGATCGAGGTCTATTGTCCGGCGACGCAATCCAAGCATGGCACCGATCCCTATCTGCCGCGCCGGGACGACGGACCAGGCGTTCTGGCCTGGCGTCGTCGGATGGCGAGCCCTGAGGGTCACGCCATCTATCGCAAACGATCGATCTGCGAATGCATCCATGCCCGATGGCGCAACTGGAACCTGACCCGCTTCAATGTACGTGGTGCCGCCAAGGTCAAAGCCGTCATGCTGTGGTTCGCCCTCGCCAACAACATCCTGCAAGCCAGGCAACTGGCCCGATGACCACTTCCCTAAACCAGCGGGATTGCTCACCATGCCCCGCATCGCTCGCAATATGCCGCCATCTATACAATCACTCGCCGAGCTCATTCCTTCACAAGCTCTCAGGGTGAGGATTGGCTCTACCTCGCATCCTTGCGGGTCCGTGCGACAAGCGCACGGGCCGCCGCATCCCAGGCGCCCAGATGGTCGATCATGCCCTGCTTGCCGCCAAAGGCCTCGCGCGCATTCTCACCGTCGGGCGCGCTGAAGGCCCAGCTGTTGCCGCCCGGATTGCATTCGAGCGCATAGAGCTTGCCGGTTCCCGCCTCACGCAGCACATCGCAGCCTTGCAACGGCACATCGGGCAGTGTCTCGCTGATCCGCTTGGCGAAGGCGATGACCTCCTCGTCACGCGCCGCGGCTGTGTGATTGGAGCCTTTGACGACCGCATTGCTCGCCACCTGGCCGTCGAGCAGCGTGCGGTCGCTGGCCAGGAGCGACGGCCGCTTGATCGAGGAGAAAATCGTGCGGCAGCACAGCGCCTCGCCGAGCAGTGTCTCGACCCGGAAATGCGTCGGGTAGTCGCCGGTGTCGATGAATTGCTGGATCAGATAGACGTCGTTGTGGATCGGATGGCTGGCATTGAAGAGCTCAGGCTTCAGCGCCGCGACACGTTTGGTGCGCACCAGATGGATGCCGAGCCCCTTTGAGTTGATGCGCAACGGCTTGAGGATGACATAGTCGCCGAACATTGCCGGATCGGGCTTCATGCCGAATTTGAACACGCCGGTCTTGGGGGTCGGAAGGCCCGCTTTCAGGAACAGCTGATACTGATCGGTCTTGTAGATGCGCTGCTGGCGCAGGACGGTACCGCGTTGCGGTTCGAGATCGAAGCTGTTGCATAGAGCGACGACGAGCGCGGGCTTCGACCACAGGCCGGCGGGCGTCAGCTGCCCGCCGCGCGCTCTGAGCACCACCGGCCTGATATCGGGCGCCATGGCCGCGACTTTGAGCGCGATCTCGTTGAAATCGGCGAGGTCATGCTCATTGCGGCAGATGATGATCAGCGTGCGCTCGCTCATCATTTCACCAACGGTGTCTTCGCCGCTTCATCGAGGATCCAGTCGCGGAAGCTGCGCACCAGAGGATCGTTCTGCGTCTCGACCGGCGAGATGACGTAGTAGGCGAATTGCGGCGGCCCCTTGATGGTCACCGCGAAGGGCTGCACCAGGCGTCCCGCCGCCAGATCGTCGGAAACCAGCGACGAGTCGCCCAAGGCCACACCCTGCCCGTCGATCGCCGCCTGCAAAGCGAGGCCGGAATTGTCGAGCCTGAGGCCCGCGGTCTCCTGGTAATCGGTGACGCCCGCCGCCAGCAGCCACATCCGCCAATTGGGCCAGATCACCCCGGGCGCACTCCATTCGACATGGATGAGCCGGTGCTGCAGCAGATCGCGCGGATGCAGCAGCGGCTTTTTGGTCTTGAGCAGCGCCGGGCTGCAGACCGGGAAGATCGTGTTGTCGAACAGCCGGTCGGCGCGGTGGCCGGGATAATTTCCGTTGCCGAAGCGGATCGCGACATCGATCTCGTCGCGGCCGAAATCGCGCACCCGGTCCGAGACGTCGAGGCGGACATCGACGCCCGGCATCGACTGCATGAAATCGTCGAGCCGCGGCACCAGCCAGCGCGCCGCGACCGATGTCGAGGCGGTGACCCGCAAGGCCGCGCTGTCGCGCCGGCGTTGCATCTGCCCCACCGCGCGGGTGAGCCCCGCCAGCGCCTCGGTCACGGCGGCATGGAGGGTCTCACCGGCCGATGTCAGGCGCATGGACCGGCTGGTCCGCTCGAGCAGGCGGATATCGAGCTGGTCCTCGAATTCCTTGATCTGATGGCTGACGGCGGCGGGCGTCACATGCAGCTCCTCCGCCGCCCGCGTGAAATTGAGATGCCGGCCGGCGGCCTCGAAGACTCTCAGCGATCCGGTCCCGGGAATGGGGCGCACCATGGTCTATCTTCAAATGAAATTATCAGATGGAATGAAAACTACTCGTTTGTTTAAGTAAATACAACAGCCTATCTCTGGATCATCAAGAATGACTTGTTGTCAAAGGATGAAGACCATGTCCAAGAGCCCGGTTTACCAGATACACCAGAACCACAGCGTCTCCCCCGGCGCCCTCTTAGGCTCGCTTTACAACGGTATCCGCCGGTCGATCCTGCGCTTCACCGCCGTCAACGAGCTGGAAAATCTCAGCGACCAGCAGTTGCGCGATGTCGGCATCGACCGTCACCAGATCGAGCAGGTCGCCGCTCGCGAAATCGCCAAGCTTTACGCGAAATAGACCCGGAACGGATGTTCCCTGACGGCCGAACAGAACCGGTTAGTTGCGACAACAGGGTACGAACACGGGTTGTCTATTTTGACGTGGCCTCAAGAGGAGGTTGTATCTGGCCTCATGGCGGTTTCAGCCTTCCCACATCGTGACGGCCGGCCCGGAGATCCCGGCAATCGGGTCCTGGGCCGGCCTGGCCACCTTGCCGATCCGCGCCCGGATCTGGGCCTTGTCGGCCTCGCCGGCGCGCTTGAGATCGCATGCGGGACCGGGCGGATAGGCGCCGATGACCAGAAGATCGGCGCTCGCTGAAAGCCGCTGGTGTCCGGTGCCCGCGGGCAGCAGCACCGCATCGCCCCTCGTGACCTTGACCTCCTGCCCTGACGCGCCGCCGAAGCGCACCAGCGCCGCGCCCGCCGCAATGCCCAGAACCTCATGGGCGTTCGAGTGATAATGCGGAAAGGCATAGATGCCATTGCGCCAGCCGTCGCCCCAGCCATGGCGCGCGAACAACAGCTCGAAGGCGCGGGCAGCATCCGCCACATCGGCCCCGATCACGCCTTGATAGACGATCATCGGCCACCGCGGATGGTTCGGGATATCGCCGTCATCGGCAAAATTGAGCGCGCTGATCTTCACGGGTCCTCCGGTTCCTGCAGCTTGAGCCGCGCCAGATAGCGCAACGGATTGACCGGCTCGGCCCCTTTGCGGATCTCGAAATAGAGTTGCGGCCGCGCGGTGAAACCAGTCTTCCCGCTTCTCGCGATGACATCGCCGGTTCCCACCGGATCGCCCCGATTGACATAGAGCTCATCATTATGGCCGTAGACCGTCACCCACCCCCCGTCATGGCGGATGAGAACGAGATTGCCATAGGTTCTGAGCGACGCGCCGGCAAAGATGACCGTGCCCGCCAGACTGGCGCGCACCTCGGTTCCCTTTGGCGCCAATATGTCGATCCCGACGAAACGGGCCGGGCTCGGCCGCCCGTCATCCTCATCGACGACCTCTCCCGAGAGAGGCCAGGCGAAAGGCGGCAGGGTGTCCATTGCTGTCTCGGTCCGGAAGGCGAAAGCCATGAGACCCAGAACGACGAAGAGGCGCGCCATTGCGATTCGAGACTATCAGACCCGCAGGGTGGCGTCGAATTACGGAAGTCTCATCTGAATAGGGGTCGCCGTCTCGGTCGCTTCTCGAGGCGGATCTGCCGGCCGGCCTCTCAGCAGAATGACGTGGCCGGCAAGCTGGCGGGTCGCCGGAAGATGGGCCGGCACGCGCTCCCGTGCGAGGTCCGGTCTCGATGAAACGGAGCTGGGGAAGCCGGCGAATCTGTTGTAAGACGGCGACATGATCGATCATGTGACTTTCGCCGTCAGCGACATTACAAAGAGCAAGAGTTTCTACGAGAAGGCCTTCGCGCCTTTGGGCTACCACATCGCCTTCGGTGACGAAGGCCGCTTCTGGGCCTTCGATATCGGCGACGGGCTGTTCGAGATCATGCAGGCGGAGAACGAAGGCCCCCTGACCCGCGTCCATGTCGCCTTCCGGGTGAAGAGCAAGGCCCTGGTCCGGGAATTCTACGAAGCCGCCTTGGCCGCCGGCGCCCAGGACAATGGCGCGCCTGGCCCCAGGCCCCAATACACCCCCGATTATTACGCCTGCTTCGTCCTCGATCCCGACGGTTACAATATCGAGGCGATGATCGACCAGGCAGATGCCGGCCAGCCCTGATTAAAAACCTAAGCTCATCCACAGCTTAGGCCAGTATTTGGCTGGACACCCGGGAATCGCTTTGCTAGACAGCAGCCCGCGAGACGGTCTTTTGGCCCCTCCGGTACTTCCTTGATGGTCGGGCGCATAGCTCAGGTGGTAGAGCAGCTGACTCTTAATCAGCGGGTCGTAGGTTCGAGTCCTACTGCGCCCACCAAGGAAATCAGAGAGTTATGGGGCATCCCTTTTAATCCCAAGTAATAGGCGTGCCGCGAGCGGCGGGCTGGTCATGAACGGCCTCGCCGTCCTGTTCCGGCCGTCATCGCCCGGCCGGCGCCTGTGGAGCCGGATCGGAGCAAGACGCAACTCTTAACAACCGTCCCCGACCGTCATCTGATCGTCATTCAGGCCGCCTTTAAGTTTCCCTCGAACGATTCCAACGGCACATCACGCGAGGGGACCACCATGCTTCGACCGATCATCAAAACCACGCTGGCGGCGGCCTTGCTGACCGGCACGGCGCTCACCGCCAATGCCGCCGAGGTCTTCAACCGCATCGCCACCTTCCACGTCGTCGACAACCTGCCGGCCGGCGCCGATCCGGCCAAGTCGACGGTCGCCGAAATCATCACCGCGACGCCCGACGGCAAGACCCTCGTCTATACTGACAGCCCCGGCGAGCGCATCGGCCTCATCGACATCACCGATCCCAAGGCGCCGAAGCCCGCCGGCACAGTCGCGCTCGGCGGCGAGCCGACCTCCAATGTCGTCCTCGGCAACTATGCGCTGGTCGGCGTCGTCACCTCGAAATCCAAGGCCGAACCCTCGGGCCATCTCGCCATCGTCGATCTCGCCAAGAAGGAAGTCGCTGCGACCTGCGACGTCGGCGGCCAGCCCGACTCGCTCGCCAAGAGCGCCGACGGCAAGTTCCTCGCCATCGCCATCGAGAATGAGCGCGACGAGGAAGTGAATGAGGGCAAGATCCCGCAGCTTCCGGGTGGCACGCTCGTGAGCTTCGCCGTCAAGGAAGATGGCTCGGTCGACTGCGCGACGAAGAAAGTCATCGACGTGTCGGGCCTCGCCAAGATCGCAGCCGATGATCCCGAGCCCGAATTCGTCGACATCAACGGCAAGAACGAAGTGGTGCTGAGCCTCCAGGAGAACAACCACCTCGTCATCGCCGATCTCGCCACCGGCAAGGTCACGGCTAATTTCACTGCCGGCACCGTCGATCTCAAGAACATCGACACCGAGAAGGACGGCATCATTTCGCTCGACGGCAAGAAGGACGCCGTGCCGCGCGAGCCCGATGCGGTACATTGGATCGACGATGAGCGTTTCGTCACCGCCAATGAAGGCGATCTCGACGGCGGCAGCCGCGGCTTCACCATCTTCAAGAAGGACGGGACTGTCGATTTCGAAAGCGGCGCTTCCTTCGAGCATCAGCTGGTACGCCTCGGCCACTATCCTGAGAAGCGCAACAAGAAGGGCATCGAGGTCGAAGGCGCCGAGGTCGCGACCTTCGGCACCGACAGGCTGATCTTCGTCGGCTCCGAGCGTGGCTCCGTCGTCGGCGTCTACAAGGATGAAGGCGCCGGCAAGGCCCCGACCTACCTCCAGGCGATGCCGGGCGGTATCGGTCCCGAGGGCCTGCTCGCCGTGCCCGACCGCAAGCTTTTCGTCACCGCGTCCGAAACGGACCTGCGCGAGGACGGGCTGATCGGCTCTGTCGTGACCATCTATGAGCGCAGTGAAGGCGAAGCCAGTTATCCGACGCTCGTCTCCGCCGATGACGCCAATGGCCTGCCGCTGCCCTGGGCGGCGATCTCAGGCACCATTGCCGACGCCAAGGCGCCGGGCAAGCTTTACGCCGTCACCGACAGCGCCTTCAAGCAGGGTCGCATCCTCACCATCGACGCGACGCAGAAGCCGGCGCTGATCACCGGCGCCCTCACCGTCACCAAAGGCGGCGAGCCGGCCAAGCTGCTCGATCTCGAAGGCATCGCTCTGTCGTCCGATGGCGGCTTCTGGCTCGCTTCCGAAGGCAATCCGGAGCGCGAGAAGGACAAGACGCAGTCGATGCTGGTCAAAACCGACGCCAAGGGCGCCATCCTGGAAGAGATCGCCATCCCCGAGGCGCTCGCCCAACAGGCCAGCCGCTTCGGCTTCGAGGGCGTGGCCGTCACCGGCTCGGGCGCCGACGAGACCATCTGGCTCGCGGTGCAGCGCGAATGGAAGGACGATCCCAAGGGATTGACCAAGCTCCTCGCCTACAAGCCGTCGGATAAAAGCTGGGGCGCCGTCCACTATCCGCTCGACAAGGCGGAAAAGGGCTGGGTCGGTCTCTCCGAGATCACCGCGGTGCCGGGCGGCCTCGTGCTCATCGAGCGTGACAACCAGGTCGGCCGAGACGCCAAGATCAAGAAGCTCACCTTCGTATCGCTCGACGGCGTCACCCCTGCCCCGCTGGGCGGCGCTCTGCCGGTACTCGCCAAGAAGGACCTGCGCGACCTCCTGCCCGATCTCGAGGCGCCCAAGGGCTACGTGCTCGACAAGGTGGAGAGCTTCGCCGTCGATGCGGCGGGCGACGCCTATTTCATCACCGACAATGACGGCGTCGACGACCATTCCGGCGAGACGCGGTTCATCGGCCTCGGCAAACTGAACCTGCCGATGTGAGATTGTCGAACTTCGCTATGAAATGAAGGCGGCCGCACCCTCAAGGTGCGGCCGCTTTGTTATCTGACGCGGAGCTTTGCTTGGCGCTCACGGTCCCCGGCGCGCATCGCGCTGGAGGTCGACGCCTTCGAGCTGGCCCTTGGCCTGCTTGATCTTGAGCTTGTTGAGCGCCGACACATAGGCCTTCGCCGACGCGACCAGCGTGTCGGGATCGGCACCCTTGGCGGTCACCTGCTTGCCCGTCGCCTCGTCCTCGAGCCGGATCGACACCTCGGCCTGCGCGTCGGTGCCTTCGGTCACCGCATGCACCTGATAGAGAGCGAGCTTCACCTCATGCGGCACCAGCGCCTTTATGGCGTTGAAGATCGCATCGACCGGGCCGTTGCCGGTCGCCTGCTTGGTCACGTGATGCCCGTCGATATCGAGGGTCAACGTAGCCGTCTGCGGTCCCATCGTGCCGGCGATCACCGTCAGCGACAGAACCTTGATGCGCTCATGCTGCTGCGCGATCTCGTCATCGACCAGCGCCTCGATATCCTCGTCATAGACATGCTTCTTGCGGTCGGCCAGCGCCTTGAAGCGCGCAAAGGCGTCCTCGAGCTGGTTCTCGCCCAGTTCGTAGCCGAGCTCCTTGAGCTTCTCCTTGAAGGCATGGCGGCCGGAATGCTTGCCCATCACCAAAGAGGTCTTGGTCACCCCGACCGATGCCGGTGTCATGATCTCATAGGTCTGGGTGTTCTTGAGCATGCCGTCCTGATGGATGCCCGATTCATGCGCGAAAGCATTCCGTCCGACGATCGCCTTGTTGTACTGCACCGGGAAGGACGTCACCGCCGCGACGAGCTTCGACACGCGGTTGAGCATCGCGCTTTCGATATTGGTGCGGTAGGGCAATACATCGCCCCGCGTCTTGATCGCCATCACCACTTCTTCGAGCGCCGCATTGCCGGCGCGTTCGCCGATGCCGTTGATGGTGCATTCGATCTGGCGCGCCCCGCCATGGAGACCAGCCAGCGAATTGGCGACCGCGAGGCCGAGATCATTGTGGCAATGCACCGAGAACACCGCCTTGCCGGCATTGGGCACGCGCGCGCGGATGTCCTCGAACATCTTCTGATATTCGTCCGGCGTCGCATAGCCGACCGTGTCCGGCAGGTTGATCGTGGTGGCGCCGGCCTTGATGGCGGTCTCGACACAGCGGCAGAGATAGTCGATGGGCGTGCGCGTCGCGTCCATCGCCGACCATTCGACATTGTCGACGAGATTGCGGGCGCGCGCGACGGTGGCCGAGATGATGTCGAGCACCTCTTCCTGCGTCTTCTTCATCTGATGCGCCAGATGGATCGGCGAGGTCGACACGAAAGTATGGATGCGCGGGCGACGCGCATGTTTCACCGCCTCGCCGCAGCGGTCGATATCCTTGTTGATGGCGCGCGCGAGACCCGCGATCACCGAATTCTGGGTGCGCTTGGCGATGGCCGTGACCGCCTCGAAGTCGCCTTCCGAGGCGATCGGGAAGCCTGCCTCGATGATATCCACCCCCATCGCGTCGAGGAGCTCGGCGACCTCCAGCTTCTCGTCATGGGTCATGGTGGCGCCAGGCGATTGCTCGCCGTCGCGCAAGGTGGTGTCGAAAATCACGACTTGGTCGGAACTCATCGGTATTGTCCTGTCATGGCGCCGGATAATATCCGGCTTGCGGTCTTAAGATCTGGTTTGGAAGCTGACATCCCCTGAAGACCCGCCCGTGAGAGGGCTGCCGATGTTCAGGGGCATCTAAGAAGCAGGCCAAGACCGGCCAATCCGGCGCAAAGGCAGCCGGTCGGGGCAAGGGTCTGGGTCGATGCATAAGCCATGTCGGGGCTGTTGATAGCGCAAGGCCAAGCCATCCGCAACCTCCTACATGGCCGGATTTGGGAATAGCCTCCCGCCGCCCGGCGTAACGCTAAAGCGTGATCAGGAAAAGTGGATACCGGTTTTCCGTCCGATCACGCGCCAAATAAGACTTCGAGAGCAGGCCCGGATTGGCCGGGCAAGGAGGATCCTATGAAAAAAGCCCTGATTTTCGCGTCTTTCCTGGTTCTGGCGACGCCGGCCCTGGCCAGCCAGTGCCCGACCCTGATGAACAAGATCGACGAGGCCATGAAGACCACCCAGCTCGACGACACCAAGAAGGCTGAGGTCATGGCTCTCTACACCAAAGGCAAGGCCGCCCATGATGCGGGCGACCACGCGGCCTCCGAAGCCGACCTCAACGCCGCGTTGAAGCTGCTCGGGCAGTAACGCCAGCGATAATTCCCCCTTCTCCCGCTCGCGGGAGAAGGTGGCCGAAGGCCGGATGAGGGTGGCTCGTCGAAGCGACGGTCCCTTGCAAATTGGTCTCGGCCAACCGGATAAGCTGCCGCAAGACCGACCAACACCCTCATCCGCCCTTCGGGCACCTTCTCCCGCAGGCGGGAGAAGGGAAGCTCCTGGCCCCTAACCTTCCAATGAACTAAACTTCCCCCGACCTGTCCGCGAGAGACGGGACGTCGGGGGAGAAACATGGACACGCCGCAGCTTCCGGCTTTGCGCTCCTACCAGTCGTGGATCGCCAATGAAACGCTCGAAGACTATTCGCTGCGTTACGCCGCGCGTTCCTTTCGCCGCTGGACGCCTTTCGTCATCGCCAACACCGCCATTGGCGGCATCTCCTTCCTGGCGCTCGAAGCCATCGGCGGCGCCATTACCCTCAATTACGGCTTCGCCAACGCCTTCCCGGCCATCCTGGTCGTCTGCCTGTTCGTCTTCCTGACCAATCTGCCGGTCGCCTATTATTCCAGCCGCTACAATATCGACATGGACCTGCTCACGCGGGGCGCCGGCTTCGGTTATATCGGCTCGACCATCACCTCGCTGATCTACGCCACCTTCACTTTCATCTTCTTCGCGCTCGAAGGGGTCATCATGGCCCAGGCGCTGAAGCTCTATGCCGATATCCCGATCGTCATCGGTTATGTCATCTCCTCCCTCGTCATCATCCCCATCACCTTCATGGGCATCACCATGATCAGCCGGCTGCAGATGATCACCCAGCCGATCTGGATCATCATGATGCTGGCGCCGTTTTTGTGGATCGCCTTCGCCCAGCCGGAAGTCCTCCAGCAATGGACCGCCTATCGCGGCAGCTCTCCCGGCGGCGGCGGCTTCGACGTGATCTCCTTCGGCCTCGCCATCGGCGTTCTCTGCTCGCTCACCATCCAGATCGGCGAACAGGTCGACTATCTGCGCTTCCTGCCCGACCGCGACAAGGTCAGCGGCTTCGCCTGGTGGAGCGCTGTCATCGCCGCCGGCCCCGGCTGGATCATCATCGGCGGCTTCAAGATCCTGTGCGGCAGCCTGCTCGCCGTGCTGGCGGTGTCTTCCGGCCTTTCGCACACAACGGCGCTCGAGCCGATCCATATGTATATCAAGGCCTATGGCTATATGATCGACGATCCGCGCCTCGTTCTCGCGGCGGCGGCCATCTTCGTGGTGGTGTCACAGGTCAAGATCAATGTGACCAATGCCTATGCGGGCTCCCTCGCCTGGTCGAACTTCTTCGCCCGCGTCACCCATTATCATCCGGGTCGCGTCGTCTGGCTGGTCTTCAATATTCTCATCTCGCTGCTCCTGATGCTGCTCGGCATCTTCGAGACGCTCGATCTGGTGCTGGCCGTCTATTCGATCATCGCCACCGCCTGGATCGGCGCCATCTTCGCCGATCTGGTCATCCTCAAGCCCCTCGGCATCAGCCCGCCTTTCGTCGAGTTCAAACGCGCCCATCTGCATGATTTCAATCCGGTGGGCTGCGGCGCCATGGCCTTCGCCTCGCTCGCCGGCATGATCTGTTTTACCGGCGGCTTGGGCCCGCTGGCCCAGGCCTATGCCGCGCCTCTGTCCTTCGTCCTGTCGCTCGCTGCCGCCGTCCTGATCGGCATCGCCACCAAGGGCCGTTATTACCTGGCCCGCGAGCCGGTGGCGCCCTCCGCCACTTCCGGCACGCTCATCCGCTGCGAAATCTGCGACCATGATTACGAGCGGCCCGACATGGCCTATTGCACCTTCTACGCGCGGCCGATCTGCTCGCTCTGCTGCAGCCTCGATGCCCATTGCCACGACGCCTGCAAATTCTCGACCACCGAGCTCGAGACCTCGCGCTCGCGTTATCTCGGCCGCTCCTTCACCGCCAAGATCGCGCCCCGTATGGCGCAACGCCTGTTGAAGGTCGGCGGCGTGCTGATGGCGCTCGCTGTCGTCACCGGCGCCGTGCTCCTCATCACCTATCGGCTGGTCGATCCCGGCGCCGAGATGCTGCGCCTCGACAACGACACGCTGCTGCTGCGCATCTTCCTGGCTCTGCTTCCTTTGCTCTGCATCGGCGCCTGGTGGATCGTGCTGTCACATGAAAGCCGCGAATTGGCTGAGCGCGACCTGGTCGCCTCGCTCGAAAGACTGCGCGAGACGCAGGCCGAGCTCGCGCGCAATGAGCGCCTCGCGGCAATCGGCCAGATCACCGCGACGGTGAGCCATGAATTGCGCAACCCGCTCGGTACCCTCGTCACCTCGCTCGATATCCTGAACCGCGCGCTGCCGGCGCAAGGCGGGCCGGTCCAGGAGGAAATGCAGCGCATCCGCCGCAATGTCTGGCGCTGCGTCCATATCATCGAGGATCTGCTCGAATATTCGCGCCGCAAGAAGCCGGTGCTGGCGCCGGTGATGATCGACCGCTGGGTCGAGCAGCAGGTCGCCGACCAGCCGCAACGGCCGGACATCACGATCGATCTCGATCTCAAGACCGGCGCCGTCCTCCCCGCTGACGGCCAGCGCCTCCGCCAGGCTTTCGACAATGTGCTGCACAATGCCGTCCAGGCGCTCGAAAGCGAGCCCCAGAAGCCGGACCGCCGCATCGCCATCGCCACCACGCGCGAGGCCGACCACATCGCCCTCACCATCGCCGACAACGGCCCCGGCATGACACCCGACGTGGCGGCCAAGATCTTCGAGCCGCTCTACAGCACCAAGGCCTTCGGCGTCGGCCTCGGCATGCCGCTGGTCAAGCGCATCCTGGAAGAGCATGGCGGCGATGTGCGGGTCACCACGGCGCCAGGTGAAGGGACACGCGTGGCGCTACGCCTGCCGATGCGCCCATGAGCGGACAGCCATCATGCGTGATATTCGCCGCGCTACGGGAACATCTCCAACATTCCCCCTTCTCTCGCTTGCGGGAGAAGGTGCCCGACAGGGCGGATGAGGGTGTTGGTTCAGCTCGGAGCGCCTTCTCAAGAGAGCAAAAGATACGGAGCTTCCATTCTTGCCGTAATTGCAGATCTACAATAGCTGAGAGAACACCCTCATCCGGCCTTCGGCCGCCTTCTCCCGCAAGCGGGCAGGGCTGTCCGGGGAAAGTGAAGAGGTACGGTCTCCCAAGATTTCCCCCTTCTCCCGCTTGCGGGAGAAGGTGCCCGACAGGGCGGATGAGGGTGTTCGTGACGTTTGTAA
>SCPD01000022.1 GCA_005502925.1 Rhizobiales bacterium Y(2018)
GCCCTCGCTCACAAACTTCTCGTTCGCCTCAACGCAAAAGCACGCGAAGCGCGAGCTCAACTCGCAAATACAACTTGACTGCCCAGATAGTCGCTCCCCGCAAGGGGGAGGGAGGAATAACTAGCCGATCACCGGAACAATCAGATGCGATGGACGCTCGGCATCATGGAAGATCGTCTGTGTCGCCTTGACCGACGGTCCCGGACTGCCGCCGCGATTGCGGTTGCGTTCGAATTTGGGGAAGTCGGCCGAGGAGATGTCGAGCCTGAGGCGATGGCCGGCGGTGAAACGGTTGGCCGTCGCCCACATGTCGATCTCGAAGCTATAGACCTGTCCCGGCTTAAGCAGCGCGGTCTCGTCCTTGGCAAGCGGCCGGTAGCGGGTGCGCAGCACGCCATTCTGCAATTGGATGGCGCGACCGTCCGGAAACACATCGCTGAGCCGTCCGTAAAGATCCGTCTCGGGCGCCGATGAGCTGGCATAAAGGATGAGCCGCAACGGCCCCACCACATCGAGATCGTGGGCCAAGACGTCGCTCGTATAGGTGACGACATCGCCACGCTGCTGAACCTCCGAGACATCGACGCTGCCGGCGCGATAGACCGCCGACAGGATGCTGCCGCCGAGCGTCGGGGTCGGATCGTCGGGATCATAGGTGTAAGTGTCGGCGGCCGATGAAGCCGGCGGATCATCGACGAGCCGTCCCTCCGCCCCGAGATAGAGCCGTCGCTCCTGCGCTTCCGGCGGCGGCCAGGCTTCGGCCGTCCGCCATTCATTGGCGCCCATCAGATAATAGGTGACGGGCGGAATTTCCCGCGTCTTGCCCTCCCTGATCGATCCATACCAATGGAGCAGCAATTCGAGATTTTCACCCGAGCGATAAGTACGCCGCAAGGCGGCATGCTCGGCCTCGCCCTCATGATAGCCCGGCACATTATGGGCGCTTGGCGTGATCAGAATCCGGCTCGCGCGCGCTTGCGGGGTGCCTTTCCGCGTCAGTTGCGTAAAACTTTCGAGCGCGTCGCCGAGGCACCAGTCGTACCAGCCCGTCACCATGAGGGCCGGCGCATGGATGGCGGCACAAAGCTCAGCCACGCCGGCACGCGGCAGCATCAGCGCATCCGGGTCGACGACCGGACCGAAAAGCGGATTGAGCTTGGTGGTGCTGACGAAGGTGATGGTGTCCTCACCGAGCGCCTCTTTCAGGAAGCGCACCCGCCCGACCGGATCGAGGCTGTTATAGTGCTTCCACAGCCAGTCCCAACGCTCAGCCTCCGAGAGCATCTCGAGCTGCGGGAAACGCGCCTTGACGGTGTCGGGCAAGGGCGAATGCAAAGGATCATTGAAATAGCCGGTCGCCCAGGTCTCGTCCCTCATCTGCGCTTCGAGCAGAGCGCGGTCGACCTTCACCTTGTCCTTGCCTTTGCCGACGGTGCGCGAATAGGCATTGAGGAACATGTGGAAGCGCACGCCGTGGCTGGGCGCGATGCCGACGCCTGCGACTTCCGGCATCGTGGCGGTCATCTTCGGGTTGGTCGCCATGCAGAATTGCGTGCCGCCATCATAGGAGCCGCCCATCGCGCCGATGAAGCCGTCGCACCAGGGCTGCCCCGCCACCCAGTCGACGAAGTCGTAGCTGTCCTCGCCCTCATGGACATAGAAGTCCCAGCTGTCCGGCTCACTGTCGCCGGTGCCGCGTACATCCTGGCAGATCACGACATAACCGCGCTGCGCCAGCGCCAGGGAGATCTCGGCATAGCGCGCTTTGCCATAGGGGCTGCGCACCGCAATGACCGGCGCGGGTGTCTTGGGCGGCAGATGCAGATGCGCCGCGAGCCTGACCCCGTCGCGCATGGTGACGAATTGGGTTTCCTGGCGGATCGCCTCCACCGGAAAAAGCGCCGGCGTGGTGATCTCGCCGGCGAGCGCGGCGCGGAATCTGTCCATCTCACGCACCCCAGATGCGCTCGAAGACGGTGAGGAAGTTCTCGCCGAGCACGCCCCTCACCTCATCGTCCGAGAAGCCGCGCGACTTGAGAGCGGCGCGGACATTTCCGGCCTCGGCATGGCTCGCGATACCGACCGGAAACTGCCAGGGCGGCATCGGAATATAACGTTCGTCATAGCCGAAATAGACATAGTCGTCCTCGTCCTCTTCGGCGAAATCGAAACCCAAGCCGACATGCTCGATGCCGACGAGATCGGCCATATAGGCGACATGGTCGATCAGCATGTCGAGCGTCGCCTGCTTGTCACGGGTGAGGAAAAACGGCGCCGCACAGACACCAATGGCGCCGCCCGATGCCGCCACTGCGCGGATGAGATCGTCGGACACATTACGTGGCGTGTCGAGCAAGGCGCGCGCATTGGCATGGGTGACGACGACGGGGCGCGTCGCCGCTTCCGTCGCCTCGAGCGCGGTGCGGGCTCCCGCATGCGAGAGATCGACCGCCAGGGCGAGATCCTCCATGCGGCGGATCACCTTGCGGCCGAACTTGCTCAAGCCCGCATCGGTCGGCTCGAAGCAGCCATCGCCCAGCCGGTTGCGCGAATTATAGGTGAGCTGCATGGCGCGCAGGCCCACATCGTGAAACACATTGAGGAAGTCGAGCTCGTCCTCGATCGGATCGGCGCCCTGGAAATGAAACACGATCGCCGTCTCGCCCGCCGCTTTCGCCGCCCTGATATCGGCGACCGACCGTGCAATCCTGATCTTCTGCTTGCGCGCCCGCTCGATCTCGAGCCAGTTGGCGATGATCTCCATCGTGGTGCGGAAATCCTCGATGGCGCCGGCCGAGGTGAAGACCGCATCGATGCCACCGGCCACAATGCCCGGCAGAATTTTGCCGAGCTCGCGCGGCTGCAGCATCGGCGCCGTCGCATCCAGATAGATCGTCTTTTCGGGCGAGGTTTCGGCTCTCATGATCGGCTGTTTCCTTGTTGATGCTTGGAATGTTCGGCAAGCCAGCAGCGCGCGAAGCGTCCCTCGCCCGCCGGGAAAGCGGGCGGCTGCTCTTCGGCGCAAGAACGCAGGCGCGCCGGGCAGCGCGGCTCGAAGGCGCAGCCCGCCGGCAAGGAAGCGAGATCGGGCGGGCGCCCGGCAATGGTCTGGAGCCCCTCCTCGACGCGCCGATCGATGCGCGGCACGGCATTGAGAAGTGCCCGCGTATAGGGATGCTCAGGGTTAGCGAAGACCTGCGCCGTCGGCCCCGCTTCGACGATGCGGCCGGCATACATTACGAGCACCCGCGTGCAGAAGCGCGAGACGAGCGCGATATTATGCGAGATGAGGAGGATGGCGGTGCCCGTCTCCTTGTTCATG
Source organism: Rhizobiales bacterium Y(2018) (assembly GCA_005502925.1). Classification (GTDB taxonomy): domain Bacteria; phylum Pseudomonadota; class Alphaproteobacteria; order Rhizobiales; family Aestuariivirgaceae; genus Taklimakanibacter. The sequence continues at coordinate 3,323 of SCPD01000022.1, forward strand.
CGGCCGAGCAGTCCCATGATCTGGGCCTGCACGGTCACGTCGAGCGCCGTGGTCGGCTCGTCCGCGATGAGGAGCTTCGGCGCATTGGCCATGCCGATAGCGATCACCACGCGCTGGCGCATGCCGCCCGAATATTGATGCGGGTAATCCCGCGCCCGTGCTTCCGGATCGGGAATACGCACGCCTTGCAGCATCTCGACCGAACGGCGCCAGGATTGCGCCGGTGTGACCCGGTGATGCGCCTCGACCGTCTCGGCGACCTGACGGCCGATGCGCAGCACCGGATTGAGCGAGGCGGAGGGATCCTGGAAGATCATGCCGATCTCGTTGCCGCGCACCTCGCGCATCTCGGCTTCGGAAAGCCCGATCAGGTTACGACCATTGAGGGCGATGCGGCCGCCGGTGATGCGGCCGGGTTTCGGGATGAGCTGCAGCATCGACAGTGCCAGCATGGATTTGCCGGACCCCGATTCCCCGACAATGCCGACCACTTCGCCTGGCGCTACGCTGAAGGAAAGGCCGTCCACCGCCTTCACCTCGCCGCGCCGGCTGGGGATGCGCACGCGCAGATCGTCGATCTGGAGCAAAGGCGCCGACATCAGGCAGCTCCTTTCAGCAAGGGCGACGTGGAAAGCAGCGGCGCGATCTCGTCGGAGAAATGACAGGCGGCCAAATGCCCGCCTTCTCCCGTGGACACCGGAGCCTGCGTCGCGCAGCGTTCCGGATGGCCGAGCTTGCCGCTGAGCCAGCAGCGTGTGTGGAAGCGGCAGCCGCCCGGCACGCGGGACGGCGACGGCGGATCGCCGGCGAGCAGGAAGTCCTCGGCCACCGGCGACGGTCCGCTGCCGAGTGTCGGAACGGAGGAGAGCAAGGCGACCGTATAAGGATGGCGTGGTGCCGAGAAAAGCTGCTCGGTCTCGGCGATCTCGACGATGCGGCCGAGATACATCACGGCGACGCGGCTCGCCATCTGCCGCACCACCGCGAGGTCATGCGAAATGAAGACATAAGTCAGCCGCAGGCGGCGCTGCAGGTCGATCAGCAGATTGACGATCTGCGCCTGGATCGAGACATCGAGCGCGCTCAAGGGCTCGTCGCAGATGATAAGCTTCGGCTCGCAGGCAAGCGCCCGGGCGATGCCGATGCGCTGGCGCTGGCCGCCGGAGAATTCGCGCGGGAGACGCTGCGCCATGTCGGCGCCGAGCCCGACCATGTCGAGCAGCTCGGCGACCCGTTTCTGGCGTGTCGCCCGGTCGACGCCGGCGATAAGCAGAGGCTCGCCGACGATCTCGCCCACCCGCTGGCGCGGATCGAGGCTGGCATAAGGATCCTGGAAGACCATCTGCAATTGCCGGCGCGCCTGGCGCAATTGCCGGTCACTCAGCGCCGTAAGCTCGGCGCCGTTGAAGGTGACCTTGCCGCTCGTCGGCCGTTGCAGGAGCGCCAGCGAGCGTCCGAGCGTGGTCTTGCCGCAGCCCGATTCGCCGACGATCGCCAGCGTCTCGCCCGGCGCCACGGTGAGGCTCACGCCGTCGACGGCACGCACCGCGTTGAAGCGGACTTCGATGTCGCGGGCTTCGAGCAGGATCTCGCTCATGTGGCGGCTCCCCGCGACGCGCTGACCGCCGGATCGAGCAGGTCACGCAGGGCATCGCCCACCACATTGAGGGCGAGCAGCGTCAGGCCGATGGCGAGCGCCGGAAAGACCAGGAGATGCGGATAGGACTGGATCGATTGCGCCCCGGAGGCGATCATCGTGCCCCAGCTCGGCGTCGGCGGATCGATACCGACGCCGATGAAGCTCAGACCCGCTTCGAGCAGGATCGCATTGGGCACGACGAAGGTGACGGCGATCAGGATGACCGGCAGCGTGTTGGGCAGGAGATGCTTGCGGATGATGAACCAATGGGAAGCGCCGGCGAGCCGGCAGGCCAGCACATATTCGGCATGTTTGAGCGAGAGCACCTGGGCGCGCACCAGGCGCGATGTGGTGACCCAGCCGGTGAGGCCCAGCGTGAGCAGCACGCCCAGAAGCCCGCCCGAGAGGCGATAGGCTTCCGCGAGCGGCGCCATCCAGCCGCTCGCATCGCCGCCGAGCTGACCCTTGATCAGCGCCGCGAACAAGATGGCGAACAACGTGTCGGGAAAGGCATACATGCTGTCGACGAAACGCATGATGGCATTGTCGATGAAGCCGCCGGCATAGGCCGCGATCGTGCCGACCAGCACACCGATCGCCACCGCGATGATGGTCGAGGCGACGGCGACGGTGAGCGATACCCGGGCGCCGACAGCGAGGCGCGCCACCATATCGCGCCCGAGCGCATCGGTGCCGAGCCAGTATTTGAGCGACGGCCCGGAATTGCGCACCAGCACATTCTGGCGATAGGCGTCATGCGGCAGGAAGGACGAGAACAGCGCCAGCGCCAGCACCAGCAGCAGGAAGGCAAGGGCGAGGCTCAGCGCCGGATTATGCCGGATGAAGCGCCACAGCCGGGTCACCATCCCGGCATCGCGCGGCGGGGCGAGATCGAGGACGCTCATCGGCCCTGCTCCAGGCGCGCGCGCGGGTCGAGCAGGAAATAGGACAGGTCGACCAGCAGATTGATCACCACCACGATCACCGCATAGATGAGCGTGGTGCCGATGATGACGGGATAATCGCGCGCCGCGATGGCGAGTACGAAATAGCGTCCGAAGCCCGGTATGCCGGCGATCGATTCGACGAAGAAGGACCCGACCAGCACATAGGCGGCATAGGAGCCGGCGACGGTGATCGCGGGGATGAGGGCGTTACGGCCCATATGATGGATGATGATCGGCAGCGGCTTCATGCCTTTGGCGCGTGCGGTGCGCACGAAATCGAGATTCATCACTTCCAGCATGCTGGTGCGGAAGCAGCGGATGACGGCGGCGAGCGGCGCCAGCGCCAGCGAGAAGATCGGCACCAGCGACGAGGCGGTGAAGAGACCTTTCCAGCCGAAGGTCGGCACCAGGCCCAGGCCCACGCCGAGAGAGACGATCAGGATCGAGGTCACGACATAGGTCGGCATGGAGATGCCGAGCGTGCTGATCATGCGGATGAGCCCGTCGACGGCCGGATGCCTGGTCAAGGCCGCCAGGGCGCCGAGCGGCAGGCCGAGAAGGACGGCGAGCAGCATCGCGGCGGCGCCGAGCTTGAGCGAGACGGGCAGGAAACGCGCGACGATGTCGTTCACCGACTGGGTGCGGTCGCGATAGGACGGACCGAAGTCACCCCGCAGTGCGTTCCACAGATAGCTCGTATATTGCACGTAAAGCGGCTTATCGAGATTGTATTTGGCATCGAGCACCGCCTTGATCGACGGCTCGATCGGCCGGTTGCCGCCCGAATCCCAGGGCGATCCCGGCGTCGCATGGGCGATGAAGAACACCAACGTATAGGCGATCAGCAAAGTGGGGATCGCGGACAGAATGCGTTTGATCAGAAAGGAAAGCATAATCGCACCCTGCCCGCCAAATCCTTAGAGCGTGACGACCTTGGCATAAACCATCTCTTGAAACACCCTCATGCTGAGGTGCGAGCGAAGCGAGCCTCGAAGCATCCATCAGGATAATGCGAGGATGCTGCATCAGCCCCTTCGAGGCCCGCCTTCGGCGGGCACCTCAGGGTGAGGGTAGTGAGACGATTCAAACCGATCACGCCCCTATTTAAAGGCAGCCTCGCCGATATGATACATGTTGAGCACGCCCTCATGGGCGAGCCCCTGCACATCGGGCTTCACCATCCACAGATCGGTCGGATTCTGCAGCGCGGTCATCGGCTGCTCCTCCTCAAGGATCTTGTTGGCCTGGCGATAGAGCTCGGCGCGCTTGGCGGGATCGGTCTCGGCATCCGCCTTCTTGACGATCTCGGCGAAAGCTTCATTGGTGAAGTGGTTCTGGCGCGGATCGGCGGTGACGAGATCGCCGAACCAGTTGGCGGGATCGGCATAGTCCGACCACCAGCCATTGATCATGATGTCGTATTTCTCGGTCTTGCGCGTCTGCACCCAGGCGCGGAAGGCATTGGCTTCCAACACATTGATATTGGCCTGGATGCCGAGATTGTCGGCCCACATCTGCTGCAGCAACTGTGCGATGAGCGGGCGCTCGCGCGTCGAGGTGGTCGAGATGGTGAATTGCGGCAAGCCTTTGCCATCCGGGAAGCCGGCATCGGCGAGAAGCTTCTTGGCGTCCTCGATCGAGCCTTTGAGCGCATCGGCCGTGTTGCTGCCGGGGATCGATTCGGGGACGATCGTGGTGGCGATGCGGTTGGTGCCGTCGCTGACCGCGGTGACGATGGCCTGCCGGTCGATGACGAGCGCCAGCGCATGGCGCACGCGTTTGTCGTTCCACGGCGCCTGCCGCATGTCGAACTGCACCCATTCGGTGGCGGCGAGCGCGAAGGGATCGAGTTGCTTGCCGAGATCGGCATCGCCGCGGATGCGTGCGATGTCCTGCGAGGGCACGCAGGTGGTGAAGTCGATCTCATCCGCCTCATAGGCGCGTAATTGCGCGGTGCATTGATCGCCCGACGCGATCGTCATCTCGATGCGCGGAATGGCGGGTTTCTGGCCGCCATAATGCGGATTGGCCTCCATCACGATCGACTGATCGTTGACGCGGCTCACGAGCTTATAGGGACCGTTGGAGAGCATGTGCTCGGGCGCCACCCATTTCTCGCCGAATTCCTCGACCACCGCCTTGGGCACCGGCGTCAGATAGGGCAGCGCCAGCTTGGCGCGGAATTGCGGCGCCGGCAGCGCCGTCACGACCTCGAACGTATACTCGCCGGTCGCCTTGATGCCGACCTTCTCGGCGTCGGTGAGCGTGCCCTTATTGTAGTCCATGGCGTTTTCAACATCGCTCAGGAAGCTCGCGGTCTCGCTGCCAGTCTTGGGATCGAGGATGCGCTTCCACGAATAGACCCAGTCGGCGGCGGTGACCGGCTGGCCGTTCGACCATTTGTAATCGGGATTGAGCGCGATCTTCCAGGTGCGGCCATCGGGGGCGAGCTCGATGCTCTTGGCCTGCAGCAGCACGAGATTGCCGTCCTTGTCGGTGCGCGCCAAGGGCTGGAAGAGCTGCGCATTGACATAGATGGCGAAGTCGGCGGCGAGATTGGGATCCATGTAGCGCGGCTCACCGACGATCATGCGGAAGGCGCTCTTGTCGCTGGCGGCGTCTACCGGGCCGGCCAGCGCGGTGGTGAACAGCGCCGCAACGGCGAAAGCCTTGAGGACATGTGATTTCAGCATTTTCTCTCCCCAGTTGATCCGGCCTTGTGGATGGCCGATGCTTGGCGACCATAGGGACGGCTTAATTTCATTTCTAATACTTATTTGCGTCGGATTGAGGCCCATTAGGCATCAATATTCCGATGGATTCGCCACCACTTCACGGGTCACTTTCACGAAATTTTCGAGGATCCGCGATTTGAGATCGGGGTGCCACGCGGCCACCGAAACGACGATCGGCGGCTTCTCCGCCAGCGGCCGCATGACCACGTCGCGGCGCTCCTTGACCCAGGCGGCGTCGATATAGATCGAGACCCCCATGCCGGCGGCCACGAGATTGACGATGCTGTCGCTGTGCGAGGCCTCCTGCGCGACACGCGGCAGGAACCCCGCCGCCATGCAATAGGCATTGACCACGTCGAGGAAGGACTGCCAGCCGGCCGATGCGCCGGTGACGAAGGGCTCATTGGCGAGGCTCGCTATGGCGATCGACTTCTGGTTGGCGAGGTGGTGGCCCTTGGGCAGGAGGCAGACCAGCCTTTCCTTGCGCAGCACCTGATGCGACAGGCCGCCGACCAGATGCGCCCCGGTGAGGAAGCCGATATCGAGGCGGCGCTTGCGGATGGCGTCCGCCATTTCCGGCGACGACATCGAGCGCAGATTGACGCTGATATCGGGATAACGCGAACGGAAGCGCATGATGATCGGCGGCAGCGCGTCATTGATGGCGAAATCGTTGAAGCCGACATTGAGCGTGCCGAGCTCGCCGCTTTCGAAGCGCTGCGCATTGCGGATGGCGGCGGTGAGATGCTCCAGCATCTCGCGCGCCTCGGCAAGGAACGAGCTCCCGGTCGGCGTCAGCTTCACGCTGCGGGTCGAGCGCTCGAACAGCGTCACTCCCATCAGGCTTTCCATGTCGCGGATGGTGCGGCTCAAGGCCGGCTGCGCCACATTGAGCCGCTCCGCCGCGCGCCGGAAATTCAGATCCTCAGCGACGGCGACAAAGGCGCGCAAATGGCGGATTTCGATCGACATGGCCGCGAGCTTATATAGATGCCCGGGCGGCATCAATCGGCCTTACATAAATCTTTGCCCGCTATGAATGTGCTCTGCGTCGCATTACAACGGGACATGGCCAGATTCGACTGGGACGATCTGCGATACATACTCGCCGTCGCCGCGGCGGGATCGCTCGCGGGCGCCGCGCGCAGCCTCGGTGTCAACCACACGACGGTGCTGCGCCGCATCGGCGCTTTCGAGACGACACACGGCTTGCGTCTCTTCGAGCGCCTGCCATCGGGTTATGAACTCACCGCCGGCGGTGAGGAACTGATCGCCACCGCACGTAACATCGACGCCACCGTCACCGATCTCGAACGCAAGCTCGCCGGACAGGATCTGCGGCTGTCCGGCACGGTGCGCGTCACCACCACCGACACGCTGATGGGATCGATCCTGCCGGAGATCCTCAAAGATTTCCGCGACGCGCATCCGGGTATCGAGATCGAGATCGCCATCTCCAACGCCTTCCTCAATCTGACCAGGCGCGATGCCGATGTGGCGATCAGGCCGGCCAAGAATCCGCCCGAGACGCTGGTCGGCCGGCGCGTCGCCAAGGTCGCCTTTGCGATCTATGGTGGGCGCCGCTACCTCGCCCGGCGCAAGGCGAAAGACCTCCCGGCGCATCGCTGGATCCTGCCCGATGACAGCCTCGCCAACACCGCCGCCGCGCAGTGGCTCGCCGCCGAACTGCCGGAGGTCGAGGTGGCGTTGCGCACCGATTCCTTCCTGGCCGCCGCGCAAGCGGCGCGTGCCGGCATCGGCCTCGCGGTGCTGCCCTGCTATCTGGGCGACTCCCTGTCCGACCTTGTCCGCGTCGAGGAACCGGTTGCCGCCATGGAGACGGCGCTATGGATATTGACCCATGAGGATCTGAAGCCGGTCGCGCGCATCCGCGCCTTCACCGATTTCGCGGCCGAGGCTTTCAAGGAACGCCGCGCTCTGCTCGAAGGCAAGGCGCCCCATTAGCAGCCTGTGCATTTTCGCAGACTGATCAGGCATAATCCCAGATAGAATTGCGCTCAAGCACAGGCCATTTCCGGTTCAGCCGCATTCTTCGGAGAACCGCAATGACGCCTATCGATCTCTATACCTATCAGACGCCGAACGGCCACAAGGCCTCGATCATGCTCGAGGAGACGGGCCTGCCCTACCGGGTCCATGTCGTCGATCTCGATTCCGGCCATCAGCATCGCGAGAGCTTCCGGGCGCTCAGCCCCAATGGCAAGATTCCGGTGATCGTCGATCCCGATCGTGGCCGCACCGTCTTCGAATCGGGCGCCATCCTCTTCTATCTGGCAGAGCGCGCCGGCAAGCTGCAGCCCGAGACGCCCGAGGAGGCGAGCCTCACTTTGCAATGGAGCCTGTTCCAGGCCGCGCATCTGGGACCGATGATCGGCCAGCTCTGGCATTTCAAGGTCTTCGCCGACCAAAAGCTTCCCTATGCGATCGAGCGTTATGAACGCGAGACCACACGCCTTCTTCAGGTCCTCGACGGCGAATTGGCCAAGCGCGATTTTCTCGCCGGCGATCGCTACGGCATTGCCGACATCATGGCCTGGCCGTGGATCAATGCGCTACCGATCCTCGGCCGCAATCTCATGGCGACGCCTTACCTCGAAGGCTGGCACGCCCTCATCGCCAAACGCCCCGCGGTTCAGCGCGGTGTCGCCATCCCTGAGCTCGACGCCGAAGCCGCCTGATCTCCTCAACCGGAATCCCAGTCATGGAAAGTCTCTTCATTCCCCTGGCGCTGATCGCCGGCGGCCTTCTTACCGTCCAGGCCGGCGCCAATGGCCAGCTCGCCAAAGCGGTGGCGAGCCCCTTCGCCGCGACGACCATCCAGGTCTTCATCGCTGGCCTTCTGCTGCTTCTCATCGCGGCCTTCACCGGAACCGTGACGGCATTCGGCCGATTGCCCGAGGCGCCGTGGTGGCATCTCGTGGGCGGCATCGCGACGGCGCTTTATGTGGCCTCGACCATCCTGCTGTTTCCGCGCCTGGGTGCCGTGGTGAGCGTCGGCCTCTTCATCGCCGGCCAGATGGTGGCTTCACTTGGCCTCGACACGCTAGGCCTGCTCGGCATAGCGCCGAAACTCATGACAACGGCCGCGCTCCTCGGCACGCTCGCGGTGCTGCTGGGTGCAGTGGCGATCGTCTTCGGCCAGAAGGGCGCGGCGCGCGATCTGTCTTTGGGCAAGCTCGGCTGGATTTTGCTGGCACTGATCGCCGGCGCCGTGCTGCCGATCCAGGGCGCCGTCAACGGCCTACTGCGCGCTGATCTCGGCGCGCCGTTCCCGGTCGGCGCCTTCAGCTTCGCCATCGCGACACTGTCGATGCTGATCGTGCTGCCGACGGCGCTGCTCGCCGGCACGCCCAGGCCGCAGCTCTCCGGCCTCTCCGCCATGCCTTGGTGGGGCTGGATCGGCGCCATCTGCGGCGCGACCTATGTCACCACCATGTTCACCGCGATCCCGGTGATCGGTGCCGCCACCACGGTCGGCCTGACCGTCGCCGGCCAGCAGGTGACCTCGCTCTTCGTCGACCGCCAGGGCTGGTTCCGCCTCCCGAAGCGGGAAATCTCCGCCTTGCGTTTCGCTGGCGTGGCCCTGCTCCTCGCCGGCGTCGCCATCATCAAATTCCTCTGAGGGAGATCACCATGGCATGGCTGCTTCTCATCGGCGCCGGTCTGCTCGAGATCATCTGGGCGATCGCGCTCAAATACACTGGCGGCTTCACGCGCCTCGGGCCGAGTATCATCGGCATCACCGCGGCGGTGGTGAGCTTCATCATGCTCACTTTGGCGCTGAAGACTCTCCCCGTCGGCACTGCCTATGCCATCTGGGTGGGCATCGGCGCGCTCGGCGTCGCTCTGGCCGGCATCTTCGTTTTCGGCGACAACGCGTCGCCGCTGAGATTGAGCCTGCTCGGCCTGATCCTGATCGGCATCATCGGCCTCAAGGTGATCGAGACGTGATATCTATCTCATTGATTTGCGCATCGGATTGTCCGAAAACCGGTGCACACCCGCTATGTCAGATCAAAACTCGAAACCGCCCCTCCCCAACCGCTGGCAGCGCTTCAACCAATGGGACAAGCGTCCCTTGCGCCTGGACCGATTTGCCCGCGAGGACGCCAAGAACGGCTTTGCCGCGACCAACAGCCCAGCGGATCCGAAGCCTTCCCTAAAGATATCTCAAGGAAAGGTCGTCCAGCTGGACGGCGTCGCCGAAGCGGATTTCGACCTCATCGACGAATTCATCGCCCGCCATCATATCGACTTGTCGGTCGCGCCTGAGGCCATGGCGCTTGACGCGCGCGACTTCGCCCGCAGCCTCGTCGACATCAACATACCGAGGAGCGAGCTCACCCGCTTGGCCAAGGGCATGACGCCGGCCAAGCTGGCGGAGGTGATGGGCCATCTCTCGACCGTCGAATTGATGTTCGCGCAGACGAAATTGCGCGCCCGCCGCACACCCGCCAACCAGGCCCATGTCACCAACGCCAAGGACGACCCGCTCCAGCTCGCCGCCGATTCGGCGACCGCCGTCGCGCTCGGCTTCGACGAGATCGAAACCACCATGCGCGTCGCGAGCAATGGCTGGGCCAATGCGCTGGGTTGCGTGGTCGGCGCCGCGGTCGGCCGCGGCGGCGTGCTCTTTCAATGCTCGATCGAGGAGGCCGAAGAGCTCACCATCGGCATGGCCGGCTTCACCTCCTATGCCGAGACGGTCTCGGTCTATGGCACCGAGGGCTCCTTCATCGACGGCGACGACACGCCCTGGTCGAAAGCGTTTCTCACCACCGCCTATGCCGCGCGCGGCATCAAGGCGCGCTGCACCTCGGGCGGCGGCTCGGAATTGCTGATGGGTTATCACGACGCCCATTCGATCCTTTATCTCGAGGCCCGCTGCCTGTGCCTGCAGCGCGGCATGGGCGTGCAGGGCACGCAGAATGGCGGCATCGACGGCGCACCGCTCACCTATTCTGTCCCGGGCGGCGGCCGCGAGATCTTCGCCGAAAACGTCATGGCCGCCCTTCTCGATCTCGAATGCGCCAGCGGCAACGATACGCGCGCTTCCTCCTCCGAGATCCGCGTCGGCGCCAAGATCATGCCGGCGCTGGTATCCGGCACCGACTTCATCTGCTCGGGCTTCGGCTCCATCCTCTCTTACGACAATTCCTTCGCCGCCTCGCTGTTCAATGGCGAGGAGATCGAGGACTTCCTGGCGCTGCAGCGCGATTTCGTGGTCGAGGGCGGCTTGACGCCCTTGACCGAGGACCGCGCCCTCGATGTGCGCCGCCGTGCCGTCGATGCGGTCGCCGCCGTGATGGAGGAGCTGGGTCTCGCCCAACCGCGCGATGATCAGAAAGCGAGCGTCGTCTTCGCCTCGGGTTCGCTCGAGACCGACACCTTCTCGGCCGGCGAAGTCGTGGCAATCAGCCGGAAGATCAAGGATAGCGGCATCACCGCGACCGATGTGATCAAGGCACTGCATAAGCGTGGCTTCGTCGAGGAGGCGCGCAATCTCCTGTCAATGCTGCGCCTGCGTGTCGCCGGCGACCATCTGCAGACCGCCGCCATCATTCGCGACGGCAGGATCCTGAGCGCGATCAACGATCCCAATGACTATGCTGGCCCCGGAACCGGCTACCGGATCTCGGAAGAGCGCTGGCGCGAGATCTCCCAGATGCGCGACAGCATCGGCCGCAGCGACGTCTTCGGCCTCGGCGCCAGGCCGCATGATGGCAATTCCGCCTATGCCTTGATCCCGGCGGGCTCGGCCGCGCTCGGCCGCGACGAAAAGGAAGTCGTCATCGGCCTCAGCCCCGCCTGGGGCATCGACATTCACGAGACCACCGCCGGGCACAAGCTCTCCGATGTGCTCGACGCCCTCATCAGCGGCATCGAAAACGCAGGCGGCACCTACCGGGTGGTGCGCGTGCGCCATACCGCCGACACGTCCTTCCTTGGCCTCACCGCGGCGCGACTGTCGGGCTCGGGCTACGGCATCGGCATCCAGGCCAAGGGCACCGCCGTCATCCATCAGAAGGACCGCTACCCGCATATGAATGTGGAATTGTTCTCGATGGCCCCGATCACCAGCCTCGATCACTATCACAGGCTCGGCGCCAATGCGGCACGCTTCGCCGCCGGTGAAAATCCTGAGCCCGTGCTCGTCGCCTATAATGGCGAGGCACTGCTCGCCAAACATCACGTCAAGACGGCGCTGCTCTTCGCCGCCGAGACCGGCGCCACCGATCCTTCCGCCTTGCCTGAGGAACTCCGCCTGGAGCGCCACACATGAGCGACATCTCCTATCCGGTAATGGACTCCGCTGCCGACAAGCTCACCACGGCGACCGGCAAGAAGCTGAGCGATCTCACGCTGGAGAATGTGCTGGCCGGAACCGTCACCGCCGCCGACTTCTCGATCACACGGGAAGCGCTGCTGCTGCAGGCTGAAGTGGCGCGTCTCGCCTCGCGCCGGACGCTCGCCGAGAATTTCGAACGCGCTTCGGAACTGGTCGGCGTGCCCAATGAGACCATCTTCGAGATCTACGAACTGCTGCGGCCGGGCCGGGCCGCGAGTGCCGATGTGCTCAAGGAGCGCGCCCGGCATATGCGCAGCGTCTATGGCGCGAACCGCATCGCCACCTTCCTCGAGGAAGCCGCCGCCGCTTATGAGCGCCGCTCCTTGTTTCGCCGGCGTTATTGAGGACCGTCATGGATTTCTCCGGCAAGACCGTTCTTCTCACCGGCGCCACCTCAGGCATAGGCTTGTCCATCGCCAAGGCATTCGCCGCGCACGGCGCCGATCTCGTTTTGACCGGACGGCGCCAACTGCCCGAGATGCCAAGCGGCAGCGGGCGCACCGTCTTCATCGCCGCCGACATCACGGCCCCTGAAACGCCGGCCCGCCTCGTCGCCGAAACGATCGAGCGCTTCGGCAAGCTCGACATTCTGGTGAACAATGCCGGTATCCTGTTCCGCGGCGACGCGCTCGCCTGCACCGATGAGGAATGGGAGCGCACACTCGCCACCAATGTGACCGCGGCCTTTCGCCTGTCGCGCGCGGCGCTCGCCGTGATGAAACCGCGCCGCAGCGGCGTGATCGTCAATATCGCATCCGACTGGGGCCTCGTCGGCGCCCGCAACGCGGTCGCCTATGGCGTGAGCAAGGGCGCTTTGGTGCAGCTCACCCGCTCGATGGCGCTCGATCATGCCCGTGACGGCATCCGCGTGAACGCCGTCTGTCCGGGCGATACCGACACCGGCATGCTCGACAGCGCGACTGACGGCGCCGATCGCAAACAAAAGCTTGCCGAGCTCGGCGCCGCCATTCCGCTCGGCCGGGTCGGACGGCCTGAAGAGGTCGCCCATGCGGTTTGTTATCTGAGCTCCGACGAAGCCTCTTTCATCACCGGTGCTGCGCTCGCAGTCGATGGCGGCAACAGCGCCGGATAGAGCATCGGTCCGAAAAGTGCGAAGCGGTTTTCGGACCGATGCGCAAACAATGAACTCCTACGACAAAATCTGGTAATGCGCCTCGACCGTTTTGCCGCTGTTCACCGGCAGGATGTCCTGCGGACAGGCTGACATGGCGACGATGCAGTCGATCTGTGCGCGCAGCACGACATAATCGCCGGGGCTCGAGACCGGCTCGCCCCAGACGATCTTGCCGTCCGATGCCACCGGGATATTCATCCACAGATTGAGCGGCGCCGGTACGTCGGGCGGCACCAGGCCGATCTGGCGCATCGCGGCATGGAGATTGTCGGTGCAATTGTCGTGATATTCGGTGCAGCCGAGCAGCCCATAGCGATAGTCGTCGCAGGACGCGATCAGCGTGTCATGAACGCCGGGCGAGGTGTCCTCTTCGAAAAAGAGGATCGAGCGGCGCCGGTTGGTATGAAGATGCTCCCCTTTCTTCGGGAAGATCGAGCCGGTGAGCGGGCGCGAATGTTCATGCGACATGAATTCGCGCAGATCCTCGGCATTGAAGGCCCAGGTGTCGACCACCTGATGGCCATGCGTATTGATGATCTTGATGGCCTGACCCTTGCTGAGCCGGCAGGCCCGGCCCTTGCGGGCCGGCACAGTCATGATCTCGCTGACGGTCATTTCTTCTTTCCCCGCTCCTCGAAGATGTAGCCGATGAAATTCAGGAGCACCTGCGCGGCGAGGAAGCCGGTGATGCCGGAAGGATCATAGGCGGGCGCCACCTCGACGAGATCGACGCCGACGACATTGCCACGTTTGACCAGGCCCTGCAGAATTTCCATCACTTCGTAATAGAGGAAGCCGCCATGGCTGGGCGTGCCGGTGCCGGGCGCAATCGAGGGATCGAAGCCGTCGATGTCGATCGTCACATAATAGCGGGCCCCTTGAGGAATCTTGTCGAGCACGCCTTGCGTGCCGAGACGGCGCGCCTGGCGCACCGACAGTATGGACGAGCCCCGGGCGCGCGCATCCTCATAGCCCTCCTTGGCGGTGGAAGAGACATTGCGGATGCCGATCTGGGTGAGACCGGTCACATGCGACTGCTCGGCGGCGCGGCGCATCGGATTGCCGTGGCCTTCGCGCACACCATGGCGCACATCGACGAAATCGAGATGGGCGTCGATCTGCACGATATGGATGGGCCCATTTTCGCTGAAGGCGCGCACGCAGGGAATGTTGATGGCGTGGTCGCCGCCCAGCACGAGAGGCATGGCGCCGCGTTCGAGAATCTTGCGCACCGCGAGCTCGGCATTGGCATGGCTGCGCGCCGTGTCGGTATGGATCATGTCGGCATCGCCGACATCGACGATACGCACCTTGTCGAGCGGCAGATAGGTGACGTCGTCCTCATGGTCATAGGCGCCGCCATGGCCGAAAGAGAACAAGGTCGAGGCCTCGCGGATGGCGCGGGGGCCGAAACGGGCGCCGGAGCGGTATTGCGTGCCCATGTCATAGGGAATGCCGAGCACCGCCACATCGGCGTCGATCGTATTCCAGTCGGTGCAGATCGGCCTTTTGCCGAACGTGCAGTGCCCCACAAATGGCAGGTCGAGCCTGCCGCTTTCATAACCATGTGCCATGATCAGATCCCATCTTTTGTTTTGCCGGCCACTTCGCCACGGAACGTTGCGATGAAAAAGCTGAATTTAGTGACGATCATATCGATTTTGTCGATCTAACGACGCCCGGCGCCCCCCGCCTTGGCCGGCCGGCGGCCGTCCTGCGCATGGACGCCCTGCGCCAGGAGCTCCTGGATGAACAGCCGCTGCAAAGGCGAGTTCGACCTGTCGCTCTTGGTCACGATCACGAAAGGCCGCACGATGCGGGTCGCGGGCGACATCAAAGCCCGCATCTGATCGAGCGCCACCCAGTGATGGGCGTAATGCTCGGGCAGATAGCCGATGAATTCACCGCTCAGGATGAAGGCGGCCTGCGCCTCCATGTTATTGGCATAGGCGCGCACTTTCGCCTTCCTGAAATGGTGCAGTTCGCGGTTGTTGGCATAGGGCCTGACGACGAAGGCGTTCTGCTCGATCTCGCCCCGCGCCGGCTCCCGGCCGAACAGCGGATGGAGATGGCCGCAATAGAGCGAATGCAGCTCCTCGTGGAAGACGGTCTGGTCGAATCCGTCCGGGATGTCGAGACGCGGGATCACCGCCATGTCGAGCCCACCGGTGGCGATCTGGCTCATCAGCACGTCGGGCGCCGTCACCGTCAACTTGATCTCGACATCGGGTGAGGCCTTCACGCACTGGCGGATCACCGTCGGGAAGGAAAAGCGCGGATCGGTGATGGTGTTGTCCACCATGCCGACCCGGAGCGTGCCGACGAGCCGGTGATGCAGCTCGCCCAAAATGCCTTCGAAAGCCGAGATGGAGGCGACGAGCGCCTTGGACCCTTCATAGACGGAACGTCCACGCTCGGTGAGGACGAAACCCTTGCGGCCGCGCCGGCATAGATCGAAGCCGAGCCGTTCCTCGAGCGCCCGCAGGTGGAAGCTCACCGTCGACTGGCTCATGCCGAGGGCGAACTGCGTGCCGAGGAAGCTGCCATGCTCGGCCAGCGCCCGGAATACGGTCAGGGAACGGAGATCGCTGGGTGAAAAACGCATGGGCATCGGATCCTTGAAAGAGCGGCCACCGGCATTCTGGCAGAGTTGATGTTCATATCAAAGAAATCGATATGAGGCGCAGCAACTTCGTGTTTTTTGCAATGACCGCCTCTGCTTGGATGCGATCCGCCGCAAAGCCAATTCATAAATCAGGGTGGAACCACATGCTTAATCCGTTGCACATGCCCTTTGCCCGCACTTTCGTCATCGCCGCCGGTCTCGCCGCCTCCTGCATCGCTCCGGCCGCGGCCGAGGATCTCCTCGACGGCATCAAGGCCAAGGGCACCTTCACCGTCGCCACCGAGGCGCGTTTCCCGCCTTTCGAATTCGTCGAGAACGGCCAGATCGTCGGCTATTCGGCCGATATGATGGCGGAGGTGATGAAGGCGCTTCCAGATGTCAAGCTCGAGCGTCTCGACCTGCCCTGGCAGGGCGTGCTGCCCGGCCTCGCCGCCAAACGCTTCGACTATGTCGTGACCTCGGTCACCGTCACCAAGGAGCGCTATGACACTTATCATCTGAGCCTGCCGGTCGCCGATGCGACTATGGCGATCCTGAAGCGCAAGGACGATACATCGATCACCAAGCCCGAGGATATCGCCGGCAAGACCGTGGGCTCGCAGACGGGCTCGGCTCAGCTTCAGGCGCTCGAGGCTTTTGCTGCCGAGCTGAACGGCAAGGGCACGCCCATCGCCGGCACCAAGACCTATGTCGATTTCAGCGAGGCCTATGCCGATCTGGGCGCCGGGCGTCTCGACGCCGTCGTCAACAGCCTGCCCAACCTGCTCGAGGCGGCGCGCCAACGTCCCGATGTCTTCGAAGTGGTGCTGCCGACCTTCGGTCCCAAGACCTATTTCTCCTGGGCCGGCCGCAAGGATGAGGACAGCGCCGCACTCAACACGCTGATCGACGCCGAGCTGCGCAAGCTGGGGGAAAGCGGCAAGCTCGCCGAGCTGCAGAAGAAATGGTTCGGCGCGACGATGGAGCTGCCGACCGACAAGCTGCCCGAACCGGCAAAGTGAGTGCTCCCCTCGCCCCACGGCACTCCACCCGTGGAGTGAGGGAACTCAGCCCCCGATGATCGATCTCATCGTCAAATATGCGCCCTCCCTGTTCCAGGGCATCGTGATGACCGTCTTCATCTCGGGCGCGGCCATCCTGCTGGGGGCCGTTCCGGCGCTCGGTCTCGCTTTCGGGCTCATCTCAAGGAACCGGACCTTGCGCGCTTTCTGCGCGCTCTATCGCAGCTTCTGGCGCGGCACGCCCATTCTCGTCCAGTTGCTCCTTGTCTTCTATCTCCTGCCGCTCATCGGCATCAATGTGCCGCCGGTGCTCGCCGCGATACTCGCTCTCGCGCTCAACACCACCGCCTTCCAGGCCGAAATCTACCGTGCCGGCCTCAATGCCATTCCGGCGGGTCAGATCGAGGCGGCGCGCATGCTGGGCATCGGCACCGCGGCGATCCGCCGGCGCATCCTGGTGCCGCAGACCATTCGCCTGGTGCTGCCGGCGCTCGTCAGCGAAATCGTCATCATCATCAAGAACTCCTCGCTCGTCTCGGTCATCGCCGTCACCGAGGTGACGCGCGTCAGCCAGCAGATGGCGTCCAACTCTTTCCGACCGCTCGAAAGTTATGTCGCGGCCGGCGTCATCTATCTCATCATCTGCTTCCTGGTCGCTCTCTTGGGCCTTGTTTTCGAGCGGCTCTTAAGCCGCCGGGGAGGTGTCTCGTCATGAGCTTCATCGAGACCTACACGCCCCTTCTTCTATCCGGCCTATGGGCCACAATACGCATCTGCTTCCTGGCGACGCTCCTCGCTCTTCCTCTGGGCCTCGGCGTGACTCTCCTGCTGCGCCGGCCTGGGCGCGCGCTGCCGGCCCTGGCCCGCCTCTATGTCGAAGTGATGCGCGGCACGCCGATCCTCGTCGTGCTCTTTCTTCTCTACTATGGCGGCCCGAGCATCGGCCTCGTGCTCGAGGCGGAGCCGGTGGGCATATTGGGTCTCGGTCTTTATGGCGCCGGCTACTTCGCCGAAATCTTCCGCGCCGGCCTGCAATCGATACCGCAGGGCCAGCGCGAGGCAGCGCGCATGCTGGGCATTCCGAGCTGGCGCATTCTCCTGCGCATCGAGCTGCCGCAGATGCTGCGCCTGGTGACGCCACCGGTCATCAATCAGATCATCGTGCTCATCAAGGAATCCGCCGCGCTTTCGATCATCACCGTCGCGGAACTCACCAAGATCGGTGCCCAGATCGCCAATGAGACATTCGCCGTCATCGAACCCTATCTCGCGGTTGCGCTGCTTTATTGGCTCCTGATCGAACTCATCGCTTTGGCCGGCCATTGGCTGGAGCGCAAGGCGAAGCATGGTTGAAGGAAGAAGACATGAAGCCTGAAGCCACCGACAAGCCGCTGATCGAGATACGCAACCTGCGCAAGCGCTTCGGAACGATCGAGGTGCTGAAAGGCATCGATCTCGCCATCCACCGCAGCGAGGTTCTCTGCGTCATTGGGCCGTCGGGTTCTGGCAAGAGCACGCTCCTGCGCAGCATCGCTTTTCTCGAAGCCTATGACGAGGGCAGCGTCACCTTCGAGGACCGCCTCATCGGCTATCGCGAGGAGAACGGCAGGCGCAGGCGCGCCGGCGAACGCGAGCTCAATGCCGACCGCTCGGGCTTCGGCATGGTGTTCCAGCATTTTCATCTCTGGCCGCATATGTCGGTGATGGAGAACGTGACCGAGGCTTTGCGCGTCGTGAAAGCTCTCGGCCGCGCCGAGGCCGAGCAGATCGGCCGGGAAATGCTGGACAAGGTCGGCATTGCCGCCCATGCCGCGAAATATCCCGAGCAATTGTCGGGCGGTCAGAAGCAGCGCGTCGCCATCGCCCGGGCGCTCGCCATGAAGCCGCGCGTGATGCTGTTCGACGAGCCGACCTCGGCGCTCGATCCCGAGCTCGTCGGCGAAGTGCTGGCCGTGATGAAGCAGCTGGCGCAGGAAGGCATGACCATGATGGTCGTGACCCATGAAATGGGCTTCGCTGCCCATGTCGCCGACACCGTGGTCTTCATGGATCAGGGCCGCATCGTCGAAAGAGGCGACCCCGGCGCCACTTTTGCCGATCCAAAAAGCGACCGACTCAGGCAATTCTTGAATACCTGGCGCGAGCGCTCGATCTGAGCAAGCAGACAGATAAAGGAAGAGGCCTCAACGGCCTCTTCCATTCGAAGTGTTATCCCTTGCGCGCGTCGAGGCTGAGTGCACCGCCACCAAAGGCGACGAGCTGCAGGAGGCCGCCGGCCATGGCGATGTTCTTGAAGAAGTGGATGAACTGGTTCTGGTCGCCGAGATTGCCATGGAAGGCGAAGGCGGTGACGACACTGAACAGCGCCAGGGCGCCGGCGACCCAGCGGGTCTTGAAACCAACGATCAGCGCGATGCCGCCCACGACTTCGACCGCAACAGCGATGGCGAAGGCGACGGGCGCCAAAGGCAGGCCGGCCGCCTCGATATAGCCGATCGTGCCGGACATGGCGGTGAGCTTGGACAGGCCGGAAAGGATGAAGATTGCGCTGATGAGGACGCGGCCCAGGACCGCGGCGACATTGGCCGATGTGAGCGTGGTCGAATTGCCATTGAGCGCGGTGGCGACAGACATGATGACTTCCTCAGACACTTGAGGCGGCGCAACACCATGAAGCGCCTGCCGTTGGCCTGTATCTGGCGCGGCGCGTTCGATCTAACAATCCGAATAATATCGATCAATATGTTCTAAAAAATAGAACAACCTCTACCGCCACTTGAAGCGCGGTTCCGGCAGGCCGGTGACCCCGGCCCGGACGGCGAACAGACTGCCGGCCTGCGGCTGGCTCTCGAGTCCGGTACTGGGGCGGATCGAGGTCACATAGATAATGTCGAGCTTGTCGCCGCCGAAAGCGAGCATGCTCGGCTTGGCGACCGGCAGCGCGATGCGACGGTCGACGATGCCGTCCGGGGTGAAGCGGACGATCTCCCAGCCGTCATTGCCGGCCATCCAGTAGCAGCCATCGGCGTCGACAGCGCCACCATCGGGGCGTCCCGGCATGTCCCTGGTATCGACGAAGACGCGCCGGTTGCGGATCTGGCCGTCATCCGGGTCGAGATCCCAGGCCCAGATGGTGCGCACCGCCTTGAAGCTGTCGGAATGATAAAGCGTGCGCCCGTTGGGGCTGAAGGCGAGCCCGTTGGCGACGAAAAGTCCGCCCGTCATGCGCGTGCAGCGCTGGTCGCCGTCGAAACGATAGAGCGAGCCTTTCGGTCCCGACGGATCGACCGGATCTTCCATGCTGCCGACCCAGAAGCGGCCTTGCCGGTCGCAGCGCCCGTCATTCAGACGGTTATTCGGGAGATGCGGCTCCGGCTGGACCAGCGGCGTCGTTTGTCCGGTCCGGAGATCGAAGCGCGCCAGGCCGGATTTGAGCGCCACCAGCACACTGCCATCGTCGGTCAGCGCGAAGGAGCCGATCGGCTCGGACAGGGCCCAGATCCGGTTGACGCCCGTCTCGGGCTCGAAACGGTTGAGTCGTCCGGTATAGATGTCGATCCAGTAGAGGGCTTTCTCCTCGCCGCACCAGACCGGGCATTCGCCGAGCTCGGCCCTGATGTCGAGCACGCAGTCGACCTCGGGCTTGCGCATGCCCGCCATCAGCCCTCGACCTCGCTTGTATAACGGATGCGCTGGGTCTTGCCGCGCAGGCGCGGGTCGGGCTTCGGGATCGCCGAGATCAGCGAGCGTGTATAGGCGTGGCTCGGCCGGTCGCATACCGTGTCGGTGTCGCCAATCTCGACGATGCGGCCGCGATGCATGACCGCCACCCGGTCGCACATATAGCGGATCACTCCGATGTCATGGCCGATGAAGATGAAGCTCATTTCAAACTCGCGGCACAGGCCGAGCAGGAGATCGAGCATATGGGCGCGCAGCGAAACGTCAAGCGCCGAGGTGGCCTCATCGGCGACGATGAGCTCGGGCCTGAGCGCGATGGTGCGGGCGATGCCGATGCGCTGGCGCTGGCCGCCGCTGAAGGCATGCGGATACCGCCACATGGCTTCGCGCGGCAGGCCGACACGCTCCAGAAGTCCCGCCACCTCAGCTTCGAGCGCACGCCTGTCGGTCATCCCGTGATTGAGCAAGGGCTCGGCGATCACCTGGAAAACGGTCATGCGCGGGTTGAGCGAGGAAAACGGATCCTGGAAGATCATCCGCATCTTGCGCCAATAGGGCTTGACCGCTGACTTCGGCAGGGCCGCGAGATCGGCGGGCTCCGCGCCGCGCCCTTTGAAGACAATGCGCCCCGAGCTCGGATCGAGGACGCGCAGGACGCAGCGCCCGAGCGTGGTCTTGCCCGAGCCGCTCTCGCCGACGATGCCCAGGACCTCACCGCGCTTGAGCGTAAAGCTCACATCGTCCAGCGCCTTGACTGGCGGCTCCTTCGGCGCGCGGCTGAAGAAACGCCGCCGCGCTTCGAAATTCATGGAAACATTGGAGACTTCCAATATGGCATCGTCATTCGAGAGCTTCGGCGCCGGCCCGGCGCGGTGCGAACGCCGTTCGAGCGCCCTGACCGAGGCCAGAAGCCTTTGTGTATAAGGGTGTTTCGGCGCGAAGAAGATATCGTTCACCGGGCCGTGCTCGACCACTTCGCCCATATACATCACGGTCACGTCGTCGGCGATCTCGGCGACGACGCCCATATCATGGGTGATGAACATCAGCGCCATGCCGTGACGCTGCTGCAGGCCTTTCATCAGATCGAGGATCTCGGCCTGGGTGGTGACGTCGAGCGCCGTCGTCGGCTCGTCGGCGATGACGAGCTTGGGCTCGCAGATCAGCGCCATCGCGGTCATGGCGCGCTGGCGCATGCCGCCCGAGAACTCGAACGGATAGGCGTCGATGCTGCGCTCCGGACGCGGGATCTTCACTTGCGCCAGAACCTCGATGGCGCGTTCGCGCGCTTCCTTTTTGCCGATCCGCCGGTGCAGCTGGATGGTCTCCATGATCTGCTGGCCGATCGTATGCACCGGGCTCAGGCTCGACATCGGCTCCTGGAAGATCATGCTGATGTCGCGCCCACGTACCGAACGGATCTGTCGTCCCTTGGGATCGAGCGCGGCAAGGTCGATCACCTCGCGGCCGGCGCCGGCGCCATGCAGCAGCACCTGCCCCTTCATGATGCGCCCGGGCTTCGGAACGATATTGAGGATCGAGCGCGCGGTGATGCTCTTGCCGCTGCCGCTTTCACCGACGATGCAATGGGTCCGGCCACGCCTGAGCGTCAGGTTCAGATCTTCGACCGCCTTGATCACCTGCTTGCCGGTATCGAACCAGGTCGAGAGGTCCTTTACTTCGACGACGATGTCATTTTCTTGGGGTGGCATCGGGGGAACGGATGTCATTGCCGGTAGGGATCCGCGGCATCACGCAAGCCGTCGCCGACGAAATTGAGGGCCAGCACGGCGATCACCACCGCTACGCCCGGCGCGAAGAGCCAGGGCGCGGTGACGATCGAACGGATATTCTGGGCTTCTTGCAGCAGAACACCCCAGCTCACGATCGGCGGCTGCAGACCGAGACCGAGAAAGCTCAAAGCGGTCTCGGCCAGGATCATAGCCGGGATGGCAAGGCTGACCTCGGCGATGATGTGGCTGACGAAGGACGGCGCCATATGGCGGAAGATGATGCGCGGCTCGCTCGCCCCATCGAGGCGCGCCGCGGTGACGAAATCCTCCGTGCGCAGCGACAGGAAGCGGCCGCGGATGACGCGCGCCAGGTTGGTCCAGCCGATGAGCGACAGGATCAGCGTGATGGCGAAATAGATCCGCAATGGCGGCCAGTTGTTCGGCATCGCGGCGGCGAGGCCGAGCCACAAAGGCGTCGTCGGCAAGGACAGGATGAATTCGATGACGCGCTGGATGACATTGTCGATCATGCCACCCTTGTAGCCCGATATGCCGCCGAGGATGATGCCGAGGACCAGGCTCAGCGCCACGCCGACCAGGCCGATCGACATCGAGATGCGGGTGCCATAGGTGATGCGGCTCAGCATGTCACGGCCGAGCCGGTCGGCGCCGAGCAGGAACATCGGATCGCCCTTCTTGACCGGCCCGAAGAGCTTGGTCTCGAGCGTGAAGAGCCCGCCCCACATCGGATAGGGATCGGATTTGACGAAGAGTCCGACCGGGTATTTCACATTTTCGTCGATGGTGAAGACGCGGCGCAGCGCCGTCTGCTCGATCGTGACCTTGTAGCCATGCACATAGGGGCGGAACACCAGGCTGCCCGCTTCGTCGCTGTCGAAGAAATGCAGCCGCTGCGGCGGCGCATAGGTATAGCGCGGCGTGAAGGCATTGGGTGAGAACGGCGCCAGAAACTCGCAGAAAATGCCGACGATGGCGATGAACAGAAGCACATAGGTGCTTGCCATGGCGAGGCGGTGCCGGCGGAACTGCCACCACATGAGGCGCCATTGCGAGGCGGAATCGCGTTGCGGCGTCACCGCGCCGGCGGCGGGCGTCTCGGCTTCGGGCAAAGTGGCGGGGCTAGTTGTCATAACGGATACGCGGATCGACGAAAGCGAGGAGGATATCGGACAACAGCGTGCCGATGAGGACGAGGACGCATTGGAACATGATGAGCGCGCCGCCCAGATACATGTCCTGCGTCTTGAGCGCCTGGATCAGGATCGGCCCCGAGGTGGGCAGGCTCAGCACGCTCGACACGATGACATCGCCCGAAACCAGCACCGGCAGCACCCATCCCACCGTCGAGATGAAAGGATTGAGCGCGACGCGGGTCGGATAGCGCAGGATGAGGGTCGTCTCCGGCAGGCCCTTGGCGCGGCCGGTTTCGACATAGGGCTTGCCGAGCTCGTCGAGCAGATTGGCGCGCATGATGCGCACCAAAGCGGCGATGCCCGCGACCCCCAGCACGACTACCGGGATCCACAGATGCTGCACGAGGTCGATAACTCTCGCAAAGCTCCAGGGCGCATTGACGAAATCGGGCGAGAACAGCCCGCCGACCGAATAGCCGAGGAATTCGACCGAGAGATACATGACGACGAGGGCGAGCAGGAAGCTCGGCGTCGCCATGCCGAGGAAACTGAGGAAGGTGACGACATAATCGCCGATGCTGTATTGTCGCACGGCGGAGAAGATGCCGACCGGGAAGGCGACGAGCCACACGAAAGCGAGGGTGCAGAAGGCAACCAGCGTCGTCATGCCGAGCCGGTCCCAGATGATGTCGGAAACGGGCGAGCGGTATTCGAAGCTCATGCCGAGATCGCCCTTGAGCGCATTGCCGACCCAGGTGAAATACTGGACGACCATCGGCTGGTCGAGGCCGTAGCGCAGGCGCAGCGCATCGAGCGTGGCACTGTCCGCCGGCGATCCTGAAGTCGCGAGATCCGCCGCATAGCTGGTGACGAAGTCGCCCGGCGGCAATTGGATGATCACGAAGGCGACGACGGTCACCGCGAAGAACGACGGAAACATCCAGAGCAGGCGGCGGAGGATAAAACCGAGCATGACTACACAATCTTGAAACGAGGGCACCGGCCGATGCAAAGCACCGGCCGGTGCCATCCTATGCCGATATCAGCGCGGCGGGTCGAAGTAATATTGCTCCGTATTGCTGGCCACCGGGCTCGGATAGGTCCAGGCGAACGGCCGCGGATAGACATTGTGCAGGTTGTTCTTGACCGCGGCGAACAGCGGACCCGGCGAATTGATGCCGATCGCATAGAACTCGTCCGCCGCGATGTTGAGCAGCTGCTGCATCAGTTCGTTCTGCTTGGCCACGTCCGCCGAGCGCAGGATATCGCGATAGAGGTCCATCTGCTTCTTGGCCGCAGCCGAGGGCTCCTCGCCCGCCTTGCCGCCCGAGGCGTACCAATTGCCCCACGGCACCGCGAACAGGGTTTCGTTCCAGAACGGGAAGTAGAAGGTCGGCTCGAACAGCGCGTCACCCATGCCGCCGCTGCCGAGGAACACGGCCGCATCATGCTCATTGGCATCCTTGCGGTCGTAGAACAGCGTGCGGTCGACGGTCTGCACCTTCGCATCGACGCCGACCGCCTGCCAGTATTGGGCCGTGAGCTGGGTCGAGTCGAGGAAGTCGCCGAGCGCCGGGATCACCATGATGTTGAAGGTGATGCGCTTGCCGTCCGGTCCGAGACGGAAGCCCTCGCTGTCCTTCTTGGGGAAGGCCTTGTCGAGATGCTCGTTCGCCTTGGCGACGTCGTATTCCGTATATTGCTTGGCGAGCCGCTCATTGTAATAGGGCGACTCCTTGCGCGGCGCCGCCTGCCACGGTTCACCCTGCCCGACAAAGGCGGCATCGATGATTGCCTGCCGGTCGATGGCGTAGCTGAGGCCGATACGGAAGTCCTTGTTGTTGAAGATCTCATGCTTCACCGGATCCTTATGGGTCAGGTTGAAGGAGATGATCGTCGTGTTCATGTCGGCATTGGGCCCATCGGAAAGATGGATCTGCGCCTTCTCCGCCGCATCGGCAAATACCGCGCGGTTGGCATTGGCGTTCACATGGCGATCCTGATAGTCGATCTCGCCATTCACCACCTTGAGCACCAGCGTCTGCTTGTCGGCATTCACCGAAACGCTCAGATCGTCGATATAGGGAAGCTGGTTGCCCTCCGGATCGACCTTGAAATAATAGGGATTGCGCTTGAGCGTCACGAGCGTGGCGCCGCCGATATAGGGGTCCTTGATGACCCAGGGCTCCATGGTCGGCCGGTCGGGATTCTGCCAGCGTTCATTGGCTTCGGTGTCGACGGCGCATTTCTTGATGAACAGTTCCGTCCAGTTGGCGACCCCGGCTTCCTTGATCAGCGCGTCCAGGCCGTCCTTGTTATAGGTCGGCTGGAACTGCGAGCAATAATGCTTCGCCATCATCGTCATCTGCACGCCATAGACGCTGGCGAGCTTCTGCGGGAACACGCCATAGGGCTCTTTGAACGTGATCTTGAAGGTCTTGTCGTCGATCTTCTCGAACTTGCCCGCCTCGCCGCCGCTCATCAGCCAGTCGACGCCATTCGCCAGCAATTCCTTGTTGCCGGCGATGTCATTGATGAAGAAGCCGATATCGTCGCTGGTGAAAGGCTTGCCGTCCGACCATTTCAGGCCGTCGCGCAGCTTGATCGTATATTCCTTGGCGTCGGCGCTGTTGGTGATTTCGGCCGCGAGATTGGGGATCACCTTGCCGCTCCATTCGCGGTCCCAGGCGAGCAGCGGTTCGTAGCCCGCCATGCGGAAGAGCCAGTTGCGGTCAGAGCCGCCGACCATGCCGGAGCGCCAGGTACCGCCATATTTGCCGACCTTCTCGACCGGCGTGACGATGCGCGGATCTTTCGGCAGTCTTTCGGCAACCGGCGGCAAGGTGCCGGCCTTGACGAGCTCGTCGAGCATCGGCGCCTGCTTGTATTCGACCGCCAAGGCCGCGGTCGTGCCGAGGCAGAGCGCGCCGAAGGCGGCAAGCAGGCCGCTTATTTTTGGTCGGGTTATCCCGGAACTCCTCACTGGTAGTCCTCCCTGGTTATTTATTGTGGAATTCGGCAGTGCGGCGAATACGCTTACATGTCGGCGGCCCACTGTCAAGAAATCATCAACTTGTCAGTCATCTTTTGCGAAGCGGGCTCTAAGCCAATCCGCTCTTAAAAACCGGGCGTTTTTGCTGGTTTTCGTGACTTTGTGAAGCAAGGCGCTGAAAAACCGTTGAATCTTGATCGCACAAAGATGTAAGACAAGTTAGAGAAAACCAACGGCAGGGACGGTTCAGGAGCCATGACCACCATCGATTTGACGTCCATCGGGACCTTCGCGCTCGACCGCACGGTGAAAGGCATGCCGGGCGATCTGGCCCCCACCGCCCTCAAGGACATCGGCAAATACGGCTGGAACGTGCTGCGTGAGGACCTGCCTCTGCCGCTCGCCGTCATGCGCGAAAGCGCCATCGCCCATAACAGCGCCTGGATGCGGCGTTATCTCGAGGCCACCGGCGCCGATATCGCGCCGCATGGCAAGACGACGATGAGCCCGCAACTTTTCGCCCGCCAGGTGAAGGACGGCGCCTGGGCGATCACCATCGGATCGGTCGAGCAGCTGCAGGTGGCGCGGCAATTCGGCTTCCAGCGCCTCCTCCTCGCCAACCAGCCGGTCGGCGCCAAGTCGCAGCGCTACATTGTCGATGAGCTCAAGCGCGACAAGCAATTCGACTTCTATTGCTTCGTCGATTCGGTCGATCTCGTCCGCCAGCTCAGCGCCGTCGCGCGCGACGGCAAGCTCGATCGCCCCATCCAGGTGATTATCGAAGGCGGCTTTGCCGGCGGCCGCACCGGTTGCCGCACGCTTGAAGAGGCGCTCGCGGTGGCGCGCGCCGTCAAGGCTGCCGCCCCTTATCTCTCCTTGCGTGGCGTCGGCGGCTATGAAGGCTTGCTGCGCCGGCCCTCTCCCGATGAATCGGCCAAGGTGGTCGACGGCTTCCTCACTTTCCTTCTCGACATCGCTCTGGGCTGCGACCGTGAGGATCTGTTCGGCGACGGCGAAGTCCTGCTGACCGCCGGCGGCACCGTCTTCTACGATCTGGTGACCCGGCATTTCGGCGCGGCGAAGATGTCACGTCCTGTCCGCGTCGTGCTGCGCTGCGGCTGCTACATCACCCATGATTCGGCGAGCTACGTGGCGCATTTCGAGCAGCTGCGCGCCCGCAATGGCTGGGTCGACGATCTGGGCCCGGGCCCCCAGGCAGCCCTCGAAGTGTGGGCCTATGTGCAATCGCGCCCAGAGCCCGGCAAGGCGCTCCTCACCGTCGGACGGCGCGACATCTCCTTCGATTCCGCCATGCCGACGCCGCTCAAATGGCTGCGCCCCGCACCTGGCGTCACCGCCGCCGATCTGCGTCCGATGGGGGCCGATCATGTGGTGACCGGGCTCAACGACCAGCATTGCCACCTCAAGATCCCGGAGACGAGCCCGCTCGCCGTCGGCGACATGGTGGCCTTCGGCATCTCGCATCCCTGCACCACCTTCGACAAATGGCAGGTCATTTGCGTCGTCGACGACGACTACAATGTCGTCTCGGCCATCCGCACGTTTTTCTGATCCGATCCCAGCAACCAGGAAGCCTCACGATGAGCCCCGAACCCCTTTCCCCCGAAACCCGCAGCCTGCTGTCTGAGATCAGCACCGCCACGCTGACCTCGCAGCTGATGGCGCGCGGCTTGCGCAACACTTTCATGCAGAAGGTGCACCGTCTCACCACCGGCGGCCCGTCCATGGTCGGTGAAGCCTTCACGCTGCGCTATATACCGGCGCGCGAGGACATCGACGTGTCGGCCGTCTTCGAGGACCGCAACCACCCGCAGCGCAAGGCGGTCGAGACCATCCCTTCGGGCCATGTGCTGGTCATCGACTGCCGCCAGGATATCCGCGCCGCCGGCGCCGGAAGCATTCTCGTCACCCGCACGATGATGAAGGGCGCCGCGGGCGTCGTCACCGATGGCGGCTTGCGCGATTCGCCCACCATCGAAGCCTTGGATTATCCGGTCTATTGCGGCGGCCGCTCCGCCCCCACCAATCTGACGCGTCATCATGCGGTCGACATCAATGTGCCGATCGGCTGCGGCGATGTGCCGGTCTATCCGGGCGATATCATTGTCGGCGACCGCGAGGGCGTGGTGGTCATTCCACGCCATCTCGCCGACGAGGTGGCAAAACAGGGCAAAGAACAGACGCTGATGGAGGACTTCGTCACCGAACGTGTTCTCGCCGGGCAGTCGACCTTCGGTCTCTATCCGCCCAATGCCGAGACGCTGGCGGCCTTCGAGGCCTGGAAGAAGCAGCGCTGAGGATCATCTTCGCTCCCGCAGGCAAAGCTGGCCGGGGCGCGTCGCGAGCCCCTCCCTCATTTCCCCTTCTCCCGCTTGCGGGAGAAGGGAAACCAAGGAAGGCCTTATGTGCTTCGAAGAATCTCCAGAGAGGAAACCCCGCCTCACACCACGTGATCGCCGAGCTTCGGGAAGGTCTCGTGGCCCCAGATCTGTCTTTCGCGGATGATCGCCTTCGGCCGCTCCGGATTGACGCTCTCGAATTCACGCGCGATGCGGTGGCCGTCGAAGATCGCGTCCGCCAGGTAGCGTGGCGCCAGGCAATCGCCTGACCGTACTACCGTTTCGAGGCCGGCCTCCTGCCAGCGCGGCTTGAGCGCCATCACGCCATCATAGAGCTCGGTCTTCGCTTCACGCGATGTGCACAGGATCACGCTGTCGCAGTCGAGGATTTCGACCGCATCGCCGAGCCGGCGCGGATAGACGCCGGTCTGCGGCGTGGTGGTGCGCCGCGACCCGTCGCGATAGCGGTCATAGAGCACAACCTCGACGCCATTGCCCGCCTTCTCGACTTTGTCGACCCAGTGGCCGGTTCGTTCCTTGATACCCTTCTCACGCAGCATGCGGCGCAGATTGTAGCCCTCAAGGGTGAGCGCCGTCATCGGCGCGACGGTTTCGAGATGCGTCACCAGAGTTACCTGCTTGCCCTGGTCGGCGAGAACCTCGGCGATGCTGATGCCCATGAAATACCCGTCCGAATCGAGCACCACGACGCGATCGCCGATCACCTTGCCAGCGAAGAACTGCTCCGGCGTGACGAAGTGATCGAGCGTCGCATCGATGCCTGGAATTGTGTCGGGCCCGCTGGCGCCGAGCCCGTTGCCGGCCCAGCGGGCGCCCGTCGCCAGCACGACGCGCCGAGCGCCGTAATCGAGGATGTCTTCCGCCGTGACGAGGCCGGTGCCGCGCATCACCGTCACATTGGGCATGCGCGCGATCTGGCTTTCGCGATAATCATAGACGCGGCCCCATTCGGCAAGGCCAGGCAGCCGCACGACGTCACGCAGATGGCCGCCGAGCTGTTCCTTCGCCTCGACGAGATGCACCTCATAGCCGCGCTTGCCGAGTACGCGGGCACATTCGAGACCGGACGGCCCCGCGCCCACCACCAGCACCATTTCGGGATTGGGCGTGGGCTCGAAGCGCTCCGGGTGCCAGCCGCGGCGATATTCCTCGAGCGCCGTCGGATTCTGCGTACAGATGATCATGTTGTTGAGATTGAAGCGCGATACGCAGGCATTGCAGCCGATGCATTCGCAGATGTCCTCGACACGGCCTTCGTCGATCTTGCGCGGCAGCCACGGATCGGCGATCGAAGGCCGCGCCGCGCCGATGATATCGAGCTGGCCGGAGCGGATCACCCGCACCATTTCATCGGGCTCGGTGAAACGTCCGACACCCACCACCGGCACCTTGGCGATGCGTTTGACTTCGGTGTTCCACGGCGACTGATGGTTCGATTTGTAGAAGCGCGAGGGACCTGAATCCTCGCCCCACATATCCTCGCCCGAGCCGCCGATGATGATGTCCCACATGTCGACGAGACCGAGCTTGGTGATGTACTCGACGAAAGCCAGGCCTTCGTCATGGAGCTCGAGCCCCCAGGGCCCGGCGAGGTCGTCGATCGAGATGCGCGTCGCCACCGCACAGTGATCTCCGGCGACCTTCTTCAGCCGTTCCAGCGCCTCGACCCAGAAGCGGGCGCGATTCTCGAACGAGCCACCATAGCCGTCGGTACGGCGGTTGAAATGGCGCGACAGCGCGTGCACCGGGAAGACGCCGGCGGCGCCATGAATATAGAGGATGTCGAAACCGGCATCCTTGGCGCGCCGCGCCGCGTCCTCATACATCTGCATGATGCGGGCGATGTCTTCCTCGGTCGCCGCATAGGTATAGACCTTGGGCGTGCCGCCGGATGGAAAGCGGTCGAAGGCGGCCGCCACATAGCGGCTCCACAGATTGTCCTTGACCCCGCCGGCACCGAGCTCGACACCGGCAAGCGCCCCCCATTTATGGACCTCGTCCACCATGTGGCGATGGTTGATGACGTCGCCCTCGTCCCACATCGTCGTGTTGGTCGAGGTGGACTGGTTGATCTCCGGATGGATCGAGCAGGATTCGGTCGACAACCCGCCCCAGCCGCCTTCCGCCTTCACGGCGCGATGGCCGGCATTCGAGCCGGGGCGCGGATGGCCGGCGCCGGTGCATTGCGGAACCTGATAGAAGCGGTTCTTCATCACCTTGGGACCGATGCGGATCGGCTCGAACAGCAGATCGTAGCGCGGATCGCGCCGGCGCGGCGCCGTGCCGGTCGGGTGGGCTGCCGGTGCCTGGGTCATGGTGCGATTTCCACGATGGCTTCGACCTCGACGCCGACGCCGCGCGGCAGGGTGGCGACGCCGATGGCGCTGCGCGCATGCCGGCCGGCCTCGCCGAAGACTTCCATCAGCAGCTCCGAGGCGCCATTGGCGACGCTCGAGGCATCGATGAAGGACGGCGCGGCATTGACGAAGACAGTGAGCTTCAGGAAGCGCTTCACCCGGTCGATGCGGCCGTCAAGTGCCTCTTCGAGCTGGACCAGGAGGTTGAGCGCGCACAGCCGCGCCGCCTTGTAGCCGTCTTCATTGCTGAGCGTGTCGCCGAGGCGGCCCTTGAACATGATCTCATCGCCGCGCCGGGGGATCTGTCCCGACATGAAGACGAGATTGCCCATCGTGGCGGCCTGGAGAAAGAAGGCCGAACCCGGCTTGGCGACGGGCGGCAGCTCCGCACCGAGGGCGGCGAGGCGGTCCTTGAAATTCACGCTCATAATATAGAGTTCCTGTCAGGTGATAGAGGATTCGTCGGCAGCCCCCCTGGGCGAGGCCCGATCTTGCGTTACGGCGCAGTAATTGTAAACTTATCTGACATCTTTGAGCAAGCCATCCTTTGGGGGACTTGCACAAGATCAGGCGATGCTGCAAACACGGACGAGTTGCAACCGGCGCGAATAACGCGCGACAGAACGTGAAAGACGGGAGACAGGGATTTGGCTCGCAAATCCAGCGAAAAGCCGCGCAGTAAAGCGGACTGGCAGGTGCAGTCACCGAGCCGGCCATCGCGCCTTGCCGACCAGCTCTATGGCCAGATCCTCGACCGCATCGTCTCGGGTGCGCTGCCCGAAGGCGAGAAGCTGCCGTCGGAGAGCCAGCTCTGCGAGCTCTACAGCGTGTCGCGGCCGGTGGTGCGCGAGGCCCTGTCGCGTCTGCAGGCCGACCGCGTCGTGATTTCACGCCATGGCTCCGGCACCTTCGTGCAGCGCCGCCCCAACCAGGCCTTCTCGCTCCTGGCGCCGATCGACGACATTGCCGGACTGATGCGCTGCATGGAATTCCGCATCGGGCTCGAGGGCGAAGCGGCCTTTCTCGCCGCCACAAGGCGCACCGAGGCCGATCTCGACCGCATGAAGCGCGCCTTCGACGAGCTTGAGAAAGTCATTGCCCGGGGCGAGGTCGGCAGCGAAGCCGATCAGGCCTTCCATGTGGCGATCGGCGCCGCCGCCCAGAACCAGCTCTTCGTGCAGATGATGGAAGTGCTCTCCGAGCATACGTTGCGCGGCATGGAGCTTGCCCGCACCTTGTCGTTGCGCCAGAGCACACGGCGCCTGCAGCTCGTCCAGCAGGAGCACAGCCGCATCCTCGCCGCGATCGCCGCCGAGGAACCGGAAGAAGCCCGCAACGCCATGCGCACCCATATCGACAATGCCAGGCTGCGCGTGCTCAGCGACAGTATCGAGCCGTAAGGATCTACGCAGCCTTGGCCAGCGCCGCGTCATGCATCTGCAGCTGGCGCGCCACCGGGGCGACCCGCGCCCGTTCGGTATCATCGAGATTGGACAGCAGCGGCAGGATCGGCCCCATATCGGCGATGCCGGCAAGCGTCACTCCGTCATGCAGCACGCGGGTCGGATTGATCCCGTCGCGCTCATTTTCGAACGGCAGGAATATCTCGCGCAGGCGCTGCGCTTCGTCATAGGCCTCCGCTTTCAGCGCCGCGAGCAGCGCGCTCGACAGCCGGGGCGCGATCGCCACCGACCCCGAAGTGAAGCCTCGAAGCCCGAATTGCCGCCAATGCTGGATCGCCGGCCGCTCGCCAATGCCGCTGATGATGCGTGACCGGTCGACCGCCGTGACGAGCTGGCTCAGATAGGGATCGCGGCCCGGATCATCGCGCACGATCGCATATTTGATCGCGCTGACCAGGCCCTTGTCACAGAGCCGCGCCACCGAGGCCACCGAGAGATAGTTCTCCGCTTTCAAATAGAGGATGACCGGCTTGCCCAACGCATCGGCGAAACGGCTGATGCCGTCGGCGGTGCCGGCGTCGGTCGAAAACCCGCTGGCCGGCAGGACCATCGCGGTCGGGAACGGCCTCTCACGCAGATACCGCGCCTGGTCCATGAGCTTGCCGAAATCGGGACCGGCCGAGGGAATGATCCAGCTCGAAGGCTGGGCGAGCTCGAGCAGCATGTCGAGCACGCGCGGATAGTCGCTCAAGCCCAGGTGATAGAAATTGGCGTTGCCGCCATACATCAGCGTCGAGACGCCGCCCGCTTCGAGATGGCGGATGAGCGCCGCATTGGCTTTGATGTTGAGGGTCAGGTCGGCGTTGCGGGCCAGCGGCGGTACCGCCACGACCGATTTTCCCGGATCACTATGCACAGGCTTTTCCTCGTCGCAGAGATGATGGTTGCAAGAAGCGACGCCAGTCCTAGCCCGTCAGCCGCTCACAAGTCAACCCAAGACATAAACTTGTCTTACGTCTTTTGCACGGAAATGTCGAACAGGCGCGCCGCCGTCCCGCCCATGACCAGTTCCTTGTCGGCCGCGCCGAGGTCCGGGAAATCCGCGCCCCATTGAATGAGCTTTTCGTAAGCGCATATGTTCGCCGCCCCCGGATAGTCCGAGCCATACATGAGACGCTCCGCCCCGAAACGAGACAGAACAGAGCGATAGAAGGCGACGACATCGGGAAATGGATAGGCGGTCTTCGTATCTTCCGCCGTGCAGAGCAGCTTGAAATAGATATTCGGATGCGCCGCCAGAAGATCGAGATAGGGCGCGGCATCGGTCCGCGCATGAATGTCCGGTCCCAGATAATCGACGATCAAAGGCAGGGAGCGATGCTGCACCGCCAGCCGGGCGATCACCGGCGCCTGCTCGATATCCATCTGAAAGGCGACGGAAACCCCCATTTCCTCAGCGGTATCGAAAAGGCTTTGATAGTCGGGTCCGGCGAGCCTGGTGACATCGCCGCGCAGGATCGTGTTGAGGCGCAAGCCGCCGCCAAGCCCTTTGGCGATGAGATCGAGGAAATCCTCCCGCGGCGTCGTCGAGCGCAAATCGACGAGGCCGACGCCGATGAAGCGATCGGGCGCCGCCTTGAGGCTATCGATCAGATAGCTGTGATCGCGGCCATAGACGCTGGGCTGCACCAGGATCGCCTTGTCGACCTCTGCGCGCGCCATGTCGGCGAGCAGCCTCTCCACCGGGGCGGCATAGGTCGGCGGCGGCACATGGGCGAGCAGCGGCTGCCACGGATAGGCAATGGGATCGCTGGACCAGACATGCAGGTGGGAATCGACGATCATGGTGCCTCGGGAGACGATGCGATTTGTCACATCTTGAAGGATGGCGACCAGCATATAAACTCGCCTGACAAGTTTGTCCAAGCACAGATCACAAAAACCGGGACCTTTCCACCATGACCGATACCCGCCCGACCCTCTTCACCGGCGCCGCCGGGATTCTCGGCCGCTGGCTGAGGCCCCGGCTCGTCGAGAAATATGGGCGCATACGCTCCTCCGATGTCGTCGAATTCGGCCCGGCGCTGCCCGGCGAGGAGATCGTCATCGCCGATCTCGCCGATGCGGCGGCGGTGGACAGCATGGTGGCAGGCGTCGGACGGATCATCCATTTCGGCGGCATCTCTTACGAGACGACGTTCGACCGTATCCTCCAGTCCAATATCGCCGGCACCTATAATGTCTTCGAGGCGGCGCGCCGTCATGATGCCGGCCCCATCGTCTATTCGAGCTCCAACCACGCCATCGGCTTCTACACCCGCGACGACCGGCTCGATGCTAGCGTCCCGCAGCGCCCGGACTCGCTCTATGGCGTCTCCAAGGCCTTCGGCGAGGACCTGGCGAGCTTCTTCGCTGACAAATACGGCATGGACATCGCCTGCCTGCGCATCGGCACGGCCAGGCCCGATCCCACGGATGTGCGCCAGCTCTCGACCTGGCAGAGCTATGAAGATCTGCTGCGCATGATCGAAGCCTGCTTCGAAGCGCCGAAGCTCGGCTGCACCATTCTTTATGGGGTGTCGAACAACGACCGGCGCTGGTGGAGCAACGAGCTCGCCCCCCATGTCGACTACCGCCCGCAGGACAATGCCGAGACTTTCGCCGCCAAGCTGATCCCCGACGGCGACAAACGTGATCTCAGCGACCCGGCGGTCAAATATCAGGGTGGTGTTTTCGTCGCCGACGGCTACGCACCCAAACGACGCTAAATCGCTTCGACCTGTTGGCGAAAGCGCGCGATGAGCCACGACCCGGCGGGTCCGGGCGGCGTATCGGCGCGATAGATCGCATCGAACCGGTAGGCGCCGCCCGTCATGTCGGGCAGATCGAGGCGCACGAGACGTCCGGAAGCGAGATCTTCCTCGATCATCGGGAGCGGCATGTTTCCCCAGCCGATGCCTTCCCGGAGCAGCATGTGCTTGGAGCCGAGGTCGGCGAGCTTCCAGGTCCTGGGGCTGAGCACCGCGAAATTGAGCCCCTGGGTCAAGGGCGAGCGGTCGGTGAGGACGAGTTGGGTGTGCTGGCGCGCCTCGCCGGGATCGATGGGCCCGCTCCTGGCGAGTGGATGATCCGGCGCCGCGACGGGAATGAGCGTGACCGATCCGACGCCCATCCGTTCGACGCCCGCCACGCCGGCATCGCCCGGCAGCGGCCCGCTGACGCCGATCACCGCCACCCGGTCGAGCACCAACTGGCTGACGGCGCCGAGCGCTTCCATATGGAGGGAAAGCGCCACCGTCGGGAATTCCTCCCGAAACGCCTTCAGGGCGTCGACGATGCGCGCCGCCGGCAGCATGACATCGAGCGCCAGATGGATCTCCGCCTCGAGACCGTGCAAGAGTCCTTTGACCTTGGCGCGTAGCCCGTCGATGCCGTTCCACACACCGCGCGCCTCCGACAATACGGCGCGGCCGGCTTCCGTCAGCTGCGGCTTGCGGGTCGTTTCACGGTCGAACAGCGACACGCCGAGCTGCGCTTCGAGATTGGCGATGGAATAGCTGATCACCGACGTCGCCCGGCCCAGCTTGCGCGACGCGGCGGCAAAGCTTCCAAGGTCGACCACGGTGAGAAAGACCCGCAGCTGGTCGAGCGTCGGCGTGCCGGGATCGGAGCTCATATCTATTTCCTCGAACGTTTTGCTGCACTTTATACAGCTTTTCGTCCTAGTCCACCCGGCCTAGCTATTGGGTCACCATCAACTTTCTGATCCAGGAGCATCGACATGACCCATTCGATCATCGGTTCGGGCCGCATCGGCGCGGCCGTTGCCCGGCAATTTGCCCGCGCCGGCCTTGATATCCTCATCGCCAACAAACGCGGCGCCGAGTCGCTCGCCGATCTCGTGCGTGAGCTCGGCCCTCATATAAAACCGGCGCCGCTTGCCGAGGTCCTTGCCGCCGACATCGTCTTCCTGGCTGTTCCCTATGATGCAATCGGCACAGTCACCGCGGGCGTGACAGACTGGAAGGGGAGGATCATCATCGATGCAACCAACGCGATCGACTATCCGGCTTTCACGCCGCGCGATCTTGGCGGGCGGCCGTCAAGCGATATCATTGCAGCTTCTTTGAAAGGCGCTCGCGTGGTGAAGGCCTTCAATACGCTGCCCGCCGCCATTCTGGCGCAGGATCCTGCCGAAGGCCCAGGCCGGCGCGTGCTCTTCGTCTCCGGCGACGATGCGGCGGCCAATGCGCAAGTGGCGAGCCTGATCGAAAAACTGGGATTCGCGCCGATCCTGCTCGGCAAGGTCGCCGAGGGCGGACGCCTCCAGCAGTTCGGCGCGCCGTTGGTGGCGCAGAACTTCATCAAGGCTGGCTAGCGCGGGGGCAAGGCGCCAAGCTGCTGCAGGAGCGAATAAAGATTGGCGACACCCCAGTGTTCGCTGATCTTGCCGTTTCTGACGCGCATGGCGTCGACGGTTTCGAATTGGATCTTCCGGCCGGTCGGGGCAATGCCGAGGAACGTTCCCGTATGGGTGCCGTGATAGGTCTTGAAGGTCGTGACCAGATCGCCCTCCGCCGCCTGCCAATGGATGACGGCATGAAAATCCGGGAAGGCTTCGCGTAAGGCCCGATAGAGGCCGCGCACGCCTTCCTTGTCCGGCACCATATTGGGCTGCGGGGTGTGATCGACGAAATCATCGGCGAAGAGCTGATCAAAAAGGACGAAATCGCCCTTGCCCTGCACGTCTTCGGTATTGCGGCGGACGATCGCTTTGGCCTCGGCGCTGCTTGTCATGGCTGTCCTCATTCAAGTGACGTGACTATCATTCCGAGAAATCCGCGCCAGCCTGATTTGATCGAAGCTAATGTTCGACAGGATCGGCAAGCTGTCATCGCCTGGCGAATTCCTCGCCGGCGATGACCATCGCATCCTGCACCGCGGGATAGCCGACATAAGGCAGCAGATTGAGCAAGACCTCGATGATCTCCGCGCGGCTGGCGCCGACATTCAGCGCCGCGTTGATATGGACTCGCAAGGGCGTTTCGGCGTTCTTGGTCGCTTTCGCCGCCAGGGCGGCGCAGGCGGAGAGCTCGCGTGTCTTGGCGTCGATGCCCGGGCGATGGAAAATGTCGCCATATGAATGATCGACGATCATCGCGCCGATCTCGGGGGCGATGTCGTCGAAGCTGTTGACGACAGCCTCGCCAACCGCGCCGGATGTCTTTGCCAGGGCCTCCAGGCCGCGCCGCCGGCGCAACGTATCAGCCTCCGGGTGAAGCCCGTCGAGCGACAGCTCCTTGTCCTCGAATGACTCTCCACTCGCCGGAGTGAGCGCGGCGCCGAGCGCGGCGAAGGCGTTGAGGGCAGTCGGGAATCCGGCATAGACGCAAAGCTGCATCATCGCCTCGGTGGCGTGCGTTGCCGTCGCGCCATTCGCCAGCGCGGCGCGCAGATGCCTTGCAAGCGCATAGGTCCGGTTGCCGGCCACGGCCAGCATGCTGGCGATGGCCAGGTGTTTGGTTGCGGCGTCCATGCCTCGTCTCGACGCCACGTCGCCATAAAAGAACTCCACCGTCCAGCGCGCCAGTTCCGGTGAGATGCTCCGCAGGTGGCTGAGATGCCGCACGGCATCACCCCCCAGCTCGGCTTGAATGAAACGGACTCCGCGGGCAAAGCGGTCAGGCTCGGATCCGGCCGGCTCGGCTGCATCGATCTTGATACCGCGCTCGGCAAAAATCTCCCGCACGATACCGATGGCGTTGATCGCCACCGGAAATCCCAGTGTCGCCGTCGCGAGCATCAGGAGCTCCGCCAGGTCGCCCGGCGTTCCGCCGGCATTGAGCAGGCCATCCATATGGAAACGCAGTTGCGGCTGGGCCGATCCGAGCACCATCACCGCGCTCACGGTACAGATCTGCCGCGTCCGAAGATCGAGGCCGGGACGCGAGAGAATGTCGCCATAGGGAAAGGTGACGGTGAAACTCGCCATGTCCGGAGATATCCGGGCAAGACGATTGATCGGCCCATCGAAATCGGCACCACCGATCTTGCGTAGGACGTCCAGCCCGCGTGTATAGCGTTCATTCTCGGTCATGATCTCATTCCCTGAAGCTTCGCAGCCTGCCGCGATCGTACCTGCGGCAAGCAGCATCGTGCGTCGTCGGTCGAGCGTTCTCATGTCAGCGCTCCCGATAGAAGATCATGCCGCCATGATGAAGAACGTCGTTCTCGACGAAGGTGCCGTCGGCGGTGAAGCCGGTATCGTCCCAATAGTCGATGTGATTGCCGCGCACTTCGTAGCGGCCCTGATAGGCGCTCTTGCGCTTGCCGCGCGCCTCGTCATAGCGGCCATTGGGCAGAAGCTCCTGGCGGATATGGCCGTCGGCGGTGACCCACATGCCGATATAGGGATGCTGTGTCATGATATCCTCTTTCTGGGCAATGAGTTGAACGGCGCTGGCAGGCGCCGGCATCAGCAAGGCCGTCACCGTCAGCAGACACGCTGCCATGAGAAATTTGTGCTGTGTCATCGGATCAGAACGGGCTGGCGGTGGGGCGGACGATGATCTCGCTCACATCGACCTCGTCCGGCTGTTCGATGGCATAACCGATGGCGCGGGCTATGGCATCGGCCGGGATGGCGATACGGCGGAAGGCCTTCATTTCGTCACGGCCCGCCGCGTCCGAAATGCTGTCGGCAAGCTCGGACTCGGTGACGCCCGGCGACACGACGGTGACGCGGATCTTGTCGGTCTCCTGCCTGAGTCCGTCCGAGATCGCCCGGACCGCGAATTTGGTGGCGCAATAGACCGCCGCCGTCGGCGACACCGCATGGCCGCCGATCGAAGAGAGATTGATGATCTGGCCCGATCCTCGCGCCGCCATGCTCGGCAGCGCCACGGCGATGCCGTGCAGGACGCCCTTGATATTGACGTCGATCATCCGGTTCCACTCATCGACCTTGAGCGCGGCCAATGGCGACAGCGGCATCACGCCGGCATTGTTCACCAGAACATCGAGGCGCCCGAATTCGGCCTTGGCGAATCCGATGAAGGTTTTCATGTCGTCCAGGCTGACGACATCGAGCGCGCGGATACGAACCGAGCCGCCCTTTTCGGCAATGGCCTTGGCGAGGGCTTCGAGACGGTCGGTGCGCCTTGCACCGAGAACGACATGCGCCCCTTTTGCCGCGAGAAACCGCGCGGTTGCCTCGCCGATGCCGCTCGAAGCGCCGGTGATGGCGACGACCTTGTCTTTGATACCGGACATGATGAATTCCTTTTTCGTGTTCATGGATGAGATCAGAAGCGCCAAGGCGCCGGGGTCGAGATCATGGCGAAGCGCCGGAGATCGAGCTCGCCCTCGACCAGGCCGGGACGCGCGTGATGAAGTCCTGCATATGCGGCAAGGCGAAATGCGCCGCGAGATCGCCGGCCGAGCGCCAGTTTTCATAGACGCACCAGCTGTCGGGATCGTTAGCCGATCGGTGCAGGTCGTAATTGATGCAACCCGGTTCCTGGCGCGACGGCTCGACGAGAGCGAGAAGCCGCCGGCCCAGCTCTTCCGATTGCCGCGCTTTGGCGCGAATGAAGGCGATATTGGTCACGTTCGACATGGGTATCTCCTGGTTATCCTGGGAAGTCGGTGCTGAGTGTGAGGCTTTCCCACCGCCTGATATCTTCATCGAAGCGGTCGAGGCGGGCCTTGGTGCGCGTCAACGCATCACTGCCGAGCAGGAGGTTGAGCGGCGGTTCGTCGGCATCCACAGCTTCAATGATCGCCGTGGCGCCGCGGCGGGGATCGCCCAGCTGCCGGCCACTGCGGGTCAGAAGCCCATCGACCGCCCGGCCGCTGGTGGCGGCATAGTCATCGATGCTGTGCGCTGTCCGGCGCGCCGAATGAGCCGACAGGAACGCGGTGCGGAAGGCGCCGGGTTGCACCAGGCTGACCCAGATGCCAAAGGGCGCGACTTCCTGCGCCAGGCTGTGCGACATCGCATCGAGCGCCGCCTTGGTCGCCGCATAGAGGCCGGCACCGGGAGTAGAGGCGATGGCCTGGACCGATGAAATATTGACGATATGCCCACTGTTCTGGGCACGCAGAAACGGCAAGGCCGCCTTGATGAGGGCGAGCGGACCGAAGAAATTGACGGCGAAGACCTGCTTGACCTCGTCTTCGCTGGCGCTTTCGACGGAACCCAGCAATCCATAGCCGGCATTGTTGACGATGACGTCGAGCCGGCCATGGCGGCCGAAAGCTACTTCGACTTGCCTGGCAATCTGCCGCTCATCCGCCATTTCGAGCGGCAGGACGGTCAGGCTCTCGCATCCCAGTCCGGCGGGCGGCTCACCATTGCGCGTGGTGCCGATCACCAGATCGCCCCGGTCGAGCACCGCCTGGGCGAGCGCGTGGCCGAGGCCGCGCGAGATGCCCGTGATGAGCCAGATTTTCTGAGCCATGGGATTGTCCCTTCGCTTGCGACGGAAACTTCTTCCGTCCTGTCGAAGGGAAAATTAAGCAGGCATGGCGCCGATGATAATCGGCGGAAATCCGGACGGGCTTTTCAGTCCAGCCACATAATCGCAGCGGCGGAGAGATCAGGCTTTCACGGCATGCGCCTTGACGAAATCGATGAAGGCGCGCAAGGCCGGCGCCATCTGACGCTGCTGGGGATAACAGATATAGAAGCCTGGGAACGGCGCCGAAAAGTCCTCCAGCAAGGGAACTAATCGTCCCGCATCGATCAGCGGCCGCAATTCCTGCTCGACCCAGAAGCCGATGCCCATGCCCTCGAGCGCCGCATCGATGACCATCATATGCTCGCTGAGGATCAGCGGGCCATCGACCTCGACCTCGAACCAGCTGCCATCGGTGAAGAACTCCCAATTATAGGGCATCACCCGGCCGGGCCAGCGCCAGCGCAGGCACTTGTGCTGGAGCAGATCCTTCGGCGTCTCGGGGCGGCCATGGCGGGCGACATAATCGGGGGACGCGACGGCGATCTGGCGCATGTCGCCACCCAGACGGACGCCGACCATGTCCTTCTCGATCACCTCACCCAGGGTGAAGCCGACATCGAAGCCCCCGGCGACGAGATCGGTGATCGTGTCGTCGATGAGAATATCGAGCTTGATGTCGGGATAGGCGCGGTGGAATTCGGCCAATATCGGCGCCACATGCCTCCTGAAAGCATGCCTGAGGCAACGGACCCGCACGATGCCCGCTGGATTCTCACGAAAATGCCCGACATCGGCGAGCGCCGCATCGAGCTCCGCCAAAGCCGGCCTGATACGCAGCAGCAAGCGCTCGCCGGCCTCGGTGAGCGCCACGCTGCGTGTCGTGCGGTGCAGCAGCCGCACGCCGAGGCGCTCCTCGAAGCTGCGGATGATCTGGCTGAGCGATGAGGGCGACAGGCCTAGCTGC
Organism: Rhizobiales bacterium Y(2018); assembly: GCA_005502925.1. Taxonomy (GTDB): domain Bacteria; phylum Pseudomonadota; class Alphaproteobacteria; order Rhizobiales; family Aestuariivirgaceae; genus Taklimakanibacter. The sequence goes on from SCPD01000022.1 coordinate 44,903, forward strand.
TCGGCCGCCTTGGAGAAGCTGCCCTGCTCGGCGACCGCGACAAACGCACGAAGATCATTGTTACTATTGGCCCGCATTCATCTTACCCGACCGACTATGCCTTTATGTCTCTCAGCCTAAACAAGCCATTCGGCTTATAGCGGATTAATATCCAGAGCTCACCTCCTTAGCTTTGGCGTGTCCAAGGGGCGCCCGCCGGCACCCAATGCAACAACAGCCAAGGAGACGAACATGTCGAACGTCAATAGCGTGAATGAAGTGGAGGGCAAGGTTGCCATCGTGACGGGCGCCGCCAGCGGCATCGGCCGTGCCATCGCGGAACTTCTCCATGCCCGCGGCGCCAAGGTGGTGGCCGAGGACATCAATCCGGAAGTCGAGGCGCTGGCGAAGCCCGGCATGGTGCCCTTCGTCGCCGATGTTTCGCGCGAAGACAGCGCGGTCAGGGCCGTGGCCCTGGCGCAGGAGAGCTTCGGCAAGCTCGACATATTGGTGAACAATGCCGCGCGCATCATGAACAAGCTCGTGGTCGACATGACCCGCGCCGATTGGGAGGCGATCATGTCGGTGAATGTGACCGGCGCATTCCTGCATTCACGCGAGGCCATGAAGGCGATGATTCCGAACAAGTCAGGTGTGATCGTCAACATCGCCTCCTATGCCGCTTATTTCGCCTTCCCGGAAATATCGGCCTATACGGCGTCCAAGGGCGCGCTGGTGCAGCTCACCCGCACCTTGGCACTCGAGGCGATCGACCACGGCATTCGCGTCAATGCCATCGGCTCAGGCGATGTGGTCACCAATATCTGGGCCGGCAGGCTGGCGAATGGACCGGAATTCCTTGCCGATCACGGCCGCAAGGCGCCGATCGGGCGCGCCGCCGAAGCGCGGGAGATCGCCGAACTCGTGGCCTTCCTGGCCTCCGACCGGGCGAGCTTCATGGTCGGCGCGGTCGTCATGGCCGATGGCGGCATGAGCGTGAAGATCGGCTAGTGAACCAGCGCCGGTAGTGGCTCCCGCCACTACCGGCGGAAGCTGCATCAGATCCGTAATGTCATCACTTCTCGCCTGTGGCGCTTCTGTCCAGAGCCCGCGCCTCGATCCAGCCACTTACCCTGCCGGCATCCCGACGCAGCTCAGCGCGGCGAGTTTTGTCCCGCCATTTGGTGCCCTCCGCCCGACCGGGCGGCATCCTCTCGAGATGTTGCTTCATCTCGTCATAAGAGAGGAAATACGACTCTACCCGCACCTGCTTCCTGACGAGCGCTTCCTCCCAGGATCTCTCCCGCCGCAGCCGTCGGCCTTCGATCGAGGTCACGATAAATCCAGCCGGGTCGTCGCAAGTACGCACGCAGACAATGGGGCGATGCCGGGCCGCGGCCGGCCAGAATTGTCGAAAGTCATTGGCCAGAAGTCCTTGGTAATTTCCATGTGCGTTTATGTCGGTGACATGCGCCTCCATGGCGAGGATGGTTGCAATGAGTCCGTATCGGCCGCCGGCCAGGACCAGGATATCACGACACACCACGATGTCTTCGGCGCAGATCAGCGGCAGGAAACCCTCGTCATAAAGCGGATCGAAACTTGCCTCGAAGCTGTAGGCATGTCCAACTTCGCCATATGAAGTACCATCAAGCACCCACACACATTTGCTTACACCCATCATGCCGACCGTCCGCGAGAGGACGGCAAATCGGCCATCCCAATAGGCTGCCGCTTCGATTGTCTCGTAGGTACCGTGGTTAGGCAGTTTAATGCGTGATGGGCCTTGCGCCCCCGCATCCGTCAGCTCAAAGATCAGGAGCCATTTTGGCATCACGATATTGTCGAGGGCCAGCAGTCTGTCCTCTTGAATGGCAAGTGCGTCGATATCCTTTTCGCAAGGCAAGGTAAGCCAGGCCGCATTTCCGCGCGGCGGAGCTGCATCCTCGCAGGGCAAGGTCACCCAAGATGCATCGGCGTTCCAAGTGTCGGTTGCGAGCAGCGTCCTGCCGCCGGCCGCCACAAAGAGCCAGTTTCGCCAGACAACCAGATCAAAGGGACGCGATTTGGCTGGCAACGAAATCGACCAGTGCTTGCCGCTTTCGGGCTCAAAGAAATGAACCGCCGGATCTGGACGGCAAACAAAGATCAAGCACCCTTGATGCCTGATCGTTCTGGTGACCGCAGGTATGGCAAGGTCGACATGAGGTCGATAGCCGCCATCTCTTTCGACAAAACCAAAGGTTGAACTGCCCTGAGGTGCCAGAAATGCAACACGCTCCATGAAATCGCTCCCTTTCCAGTCGAGCGATTCATAATTGCCAAAACGGGCATTGCAATAGGAATTGCAATCTTAAATTGATGTTACGACAAATTGTTTTACCGCCGGAACGCCTTGAGCCGGTCGATGCGCCGCTTCCCCTCAGCCGTCTCGCGCATGTCGAGAAAATCGGTGAAGGTGAAGACGCAGAGCCCGTCCGCCTCGCTTTTTTCGAGGCCGTCGACCATGGAAATGAACTCGTCGGTGGAGAGGTCCGTGGCGCGGCCACGGTTCGCATGCATGCCGTTCAGATAAAGCGCGCTGCCCTGGATGGTCGAGACCGTGGTCAATCCGCTGCGCCGTTTGACGTCATTGGCGATCTCGGCCGGCCATGTCGGCGGCCGCCTGAGGATCTGATGATAGGCCATGACCTCGAAGACATCGGCCACCTCTTTCAGCCGCGCCGGGCTCTGGCCGAAGACTTCTTCGACCACATTGTTGAAATCGGACAGGAAAAAGGGCAGCGTGTTGATGGCGATCTTGACGTCGGGCTTGATCGTCCGGAGTGCATCGCGGATGCGCCCGACTGCCGCGACCGTGACACCGCATTTCCAGTCGCGCCACGCGGCCTTGTGGTCTTTGACGATGAGCGCCGCCGCCGCGATCGGATCGTTGAGCGGCACATCGATGCCCGTCCCCGCGCGGAACCGCGCCAGCGTGCCTGAGCCGTAGCAATAATCCGGCATTTCGGCGCGCTTCACATCGGGAAGCCAGATCTCCCAGAAACCCGGCCAGCGGATAAAGCCCAGATGCACGCCGTCCGGCTCGAGAATCCGTGTCGCATTTTCGAGCAACGCCAGCTTGTGGTCGATATTGGGCTTCCGGTCGGGCGGCAGGCCGATATACCAGTCGGTCTTGCCTTCGCGTTTGCCGAACTGGTCGATCGGCAGGAGATCCTGGTGGGCCGCGATGAAGTTCGGGTCGAAGCCGATATTGATGCTGGCGAAATAGGAAATGCCGCGTGCTTTCAGCGCATCGCGGAAGGCGCGGTCGTTCAGCGTCGCGAAACGCGCTTTTTCTTCCGCCGTCACCTCGCTTTCGATCGCGGTGTCCTGCATCGGCAGGATCTTGCTCTGCGCCATGACATAGGTGACGCCCATGGCGCTGAGGATGTCGGCGGCTTGCTCCGGCTCGAGCCGATGGCGCAGATACCAGACATTGTCATAGATCTTCATTCCGACGCGCGGATCAAACATGGACTCGAGACCTTCAGAAAACGAGGAAATATGCCGGCCGGGATGAACCGGCCGGCCGTCGCGCGGGAGGCCCGGCGGAGATGTACCCCCACTCTCCACCAGGCGTCGCGCGACTTATTTGAGTTATTTCACCACTCGCCCTTGAACTCATTCACATTGGCGGAAGTGATTTTCGGCATCGGGATGATGTTGCGCTTTTCGGCGAGCTTCTCGCCCTTGGCGAGCTTCACCGCGAAATCGAGCGCCTGCTTGGCGTCGGTCGTCGGCGACTGGTCCATCGTGCCATACATCAGCCCGTCGCGGATCGCCTTCAGCCCGTTGATCGTGCCGCCGGTGCCGACGACCTTGATGTCGCCACGGCCGGCCGCCTTGAAGACCTCGGCCGCCGCCGCGCCCGTATTGTCGTCCTGCGCGAAGACGCCCTTGAGCTGGTCGCCATGCGCGGTGAGGAAGGCCTGCGCCACGTCCTTCGCCTTGACCGGATTCCAGTCGGCCGTCTGCGAGCCGATGATGGTGATCTTGGAATTGAGCTTGGCGAGACCGTCCTTCAGGCCTTGCGTGCGCAACAACGTGGTGCTCTGGCCGGGCGAGCCTTCGATGATGGCGATGGCGCCTTCACCTTTCAGCGCGTCGTTCAAAAGCTCCGCCGCGATCACGCCTTGCACATAATCATCGGGACCCGAATAGCCGGCGAGCAGCTTCTGGCCTGCTTCCGACGGCTCGTTCGACACGGCAAGGATCGGGATGCCGGCATCGGCCGCTTTTTTCAGCGCCGGAACCACCGCATTGCCGTCGAGCGAGGTGACGAGCAGCACATTCACTTTGCGGTTGACGAGCGTCGCGATATCGCTGCTCTGCTTGGCGATGTCGCCATCGGCGCTGAGCGTCACCACTTCGACGCCCTCCATGCCCTTGCCCGCGGCTTCGAGGGCATTGGTCACGGCGGCGATGTAAGGCCAGCCGAGATTGGGCTGCGAATGGCCGATTACGATCTTCTCCGCCGCGGCGGCATAGGACGTGGCGGCCATGAAGGAAGCGAAGGCCGCGACCGCGACCCGTCTTGAGATTTTCAAACTGACTGACATGAATCTTTCCTCTCCAAACAAGTTTACACTGGCCGGTTCGCCGGCCGCGGCGGCTTCTTTTCTTTCTCAACGCGGCCGCGCGCGCTGCAGCAGGCCTTCCACCACGACCAGGGCGAACAGCAGCCCGCCGATGGTCATGCGTTGGTAGTAGGAAGGCACACCAAGAAGGTTCATGACGTTGATGAGACAGCCGACGAAGAGAAGGCCGCACAAAGCGCCCATGATCGAGCCCTCGCCGCCGCGCAACGAGGCGCCACCGATGAGAGCGGCGGCCGCGGCGGTGAGCGGGGTCATCTCGCCGACGATCGGCGATCCGGTGCCGAGCCGAGCCGCGAGCAGCAGGCCGGCAAAGGCCGCGAGCGCGCCGCTTAGCATGTAGCATTCGATCTTGAGACGGTTGACCTTGAGCCCGGTCATCTGCGCGGCGCGCTCATCGGCGCCCACCGCATAAGCATGCCGGCCCCAGGGCCGGTGATAGAGCAGCACATGGGCGGCGAGCATGACGACGATCATGATGAGGAAGGCGTAAGGCAAGGGATCGCCTTGGCCGAGCGCCAAGAAGGTATCGTCGAGGCCGACGACGGGGCGCGTGTCGGTGTAAGCGAGCGTGGCGCCGCGCACCATCACCATCATGGCGAGCGTGGCGATGAAGGGATTGATGCGGAGCCGGGTGACGAGCGTGCCGCTCAAGAAGCCGGAGATGCCGCCCGCGATCAGAGCGCCCAATGCGGCCGGCACGATACCGAAAGGCAACAGCACCACCGCGGTGACGCCGCCCATCGCCATCACCGCACCGACCGAGAGATCGAAGCCACCGGCGATCATCACGATGGTCATGCCGGCGACGATGAGGCCGTCTGTCGAGATCGATTCGGCGAGCGTGCGCAGATTGCCGAGCGACCAGAAGCCGTCGACAAACGTGGCGAGCAGCAGAAGCGGAATGAGCGGCGGCTTGACGAACAGCCGGAGCGTCAGCGGAGAGAGCGTGACCTGCATGATCAGCTCCGCGCCCTTTGCCAGGAATAGAAGGCGACGGCGGCGGTGAGCACGACGCCCTGGACCAGGAGCTGCACCGGATATTGGTAGTTGAGGATGGTCATCACATTGGTGATGACGGCGATGACCCAGATGGCGGCGGCGGTGTCGGCGGGCCGGCCGACGCCGCCGGTGAGACTGGTGCCGCCGAGTACGGCGGCGGTCAGCGCCGGGAATTCATAGCCGCGGATGGCGGTCGGATCGAGATTGCCGACGAGCGAGGCGATGAGGACGCCGGCAAGTGCCGCCAGCATGCCCGATATCACATAGGTGGCGATGCCGGTGCGCACCACCTTGACGCCGGCGCGCCGCGCCGCCTCGATGTCGCCGCCCAGTGCATAGACATGGCGGCCGAAGACGGTGCTGCTCATCATGACGGAGAGCGCAATGACAAGACCGAGGAAGATGTAGACCGAATAGGGAATGCCGAGGAGCCGCGCCCGCGACAGCGAAACGAAGATCTCGCTCATATTGTCGGCGCGCACATGCTGGCCCGAGACGAGCGCCAGCACCGCGCCGATGACCAGGAACTGCATGCCGATGGTGGCGACGATGGAATTGGCGCCGGCGCGATAGACGGCGAGCCCGTTGACGAGGCCGATCATGCCGCCGAGGGCGACCGGCAGCAGGATGGCGAGAGCCGTGCTGGTACCATCGGCCGGATTGAGCAGCAGCGCCATGACCGCGGCCATCATCACCGTGGCGCCGGTCGACAGATCGAACTGCCCCCCGATGAGCACGATGGTCATGCCGAGCGCCACGATGCCGGTGATGACGCCCTGCTGCAGCACCGCGGCGATATTGGCCGGCGACAGGAACGGCCCCGACAGCAGCGACGCGCCGATTACCAGAACCAGCAGCACCGGCCAGATCGGTGTGACGAAGCGCCATGGGGTGGACGCGGCCGTCATTTCACGGCGCCGTTGGCGTCGAGCTTGCGGCCGCGGATGATCATGTCCACGACCTCGTCTTCATTCGTGTCCTTGGCGGTGAGCGCGCCGACGAGCTCGCCATTCTTGAGGACGACGATGCGGTCGGCGAGGCGCAGCACGTCGCGCACATCGTGGCTGATCAGCAGGATGCCGATGCCTTGGGCACGCAACCGTTTGATGAGCTCGCCGACCTGCGCGGTCTCATGCGGTCCAAGCGCCGCAGTCGGCTCATCCATGATCAGGAGCTGCACCTGGAAATGAATGGCGCGCGCAATGGCGATCGCCTGGCGCTGGCCGCCCGACATCTGGCGCACCGGGCGCTCGATATCGGTGAAATTGGGATTGAGGTCGGCAAGTGCCTTCTTCGCTTCCTCGGCCATCTTTTTCTTGTCGAGGAAGCCGAAGCGGGTGCGCAGCTCGCGGCCCAGGAAGAAGTTGGCGGGCGCGTCGAGATTATCGGCGAGCGCCAGCGTCTGATAGATCGTCTCGATGGCGTAGAGGCGGGCATCGGACGGCGACGTGAAAGCAACCGGCTTGCCGCCGACACGGATTTCGCCCGAGGACGGCGGGAAGACGCCGGAGAGGATCTGCGCCAGCACCGACTTGCCGGCGCCATTATGGCCGACCAGCGCCACGACCTCGCCGGGCCGGACTGAAAGATCGACGCCCTTCAGCGCGCGGACGCCGCCGAATTGCTTCGTGATGCCGACAAGATCGACCAAGGCGCCGTCAGTCATGATGTCCCTTTCCGGCCCCGAGACTAAGAAAAGCCTGTACGCGAGTCAATAAATCAATTTCATTGTTTTACTTTAATAAGGTAAGCTTTTGATCATGCTCGATGGAAATGCGTCGCCCCGTTCCGGCCTGTCCGCCAATTCCGCCAGCCGGGTCCGCCATCACAACCGGCGGGTCCTGCTCCATGCGCTGCGCCTGCAGGGCAGCCTGTCGCGTGCCGAGCTGGCGCGGGCGACGGGCCTGACCCCGCAGGCCATCGCCAATATCGTCGAGGACCTGATCGGCGCCGGGCTGGTGCGCGAGGCCGGACGGCGCAAGGCCAAGCGCGGCCAGCCGCCGATCGAGATCGAGATCGCCAAGGATGGCGGCTATGCGCTCGGCATCCGCATCGACACGACGCATTATCATGCCGTCGCCGCCGACCTCGCCGGTGACATCATCGAGACCCGCGAAGGCTCCGCGCCGGCCGATGGCGAATGGCTCGATTTCCTGAGCCGCATCTATTCGGATTTCGCCCAGCGTTTCGGCGCCGAGCGCTGTCTGGGCCTGGGGCTGGTAACGCCCGGCCCCTTCGACACGTCCTGGCCGGGCGTGCCGACACCGGGCGCCGTCTCTGCCTTGCAAAGCCGCGCCATCGCCGAGCAGCTCGCCGAGAAGACCGGCAGCGACGTGCTGCTCGAGAATGACGCGACCGCCGCCGCTTTGGGCGAGAAGCTCTATGGCGAGGCACGCAATCTCAACGATTTTTTCTATGTCTTCATCGGTGAAGGCGTCGGCGGCGGCATCGTCATCAGGGCCGAGCCCTATCGCGGCAATCGCGGCAATGCCGGCGAATTCGGCCATGCCATCATCGATCCCCACGGACCTCAATGTTATTGCGGCAATCGCGGTTGCCTCGGCCAATATCTCTCCCTGAGCGCCATGCGGCGCGACCTCGCTGACGCAGAGGCGCGGGGCGAAAACGCCGACGCCGCTTTGGAGGCCTGGATCGCGCGCGCCGGCGAAGCCCTCTCTCTGGGACTGACCACCGTCGAAAATCTCTTCGACCCCGAGACGATCATCATCGGCGGCGCCGCCCCGCCCGCTCTGCTCGAAAGGCTTGTCGCCAATTTGCGAAGCCTCAGACCGTCGGTCCGCCAGGATTTCGGCGCCGACCGCTTGCGCCTCTCGACGCTCGGCGAGCGCAGCGCTGCGCTTGGCGCCTCGGCGCTGCCAATCCTGGCGGCAACGACCTCAGGCCCCGCGAACGAAGCTCAAAGAGTCTGAGACGAGACTCAGCTTTGCGTCGCTTCCCCGAAATGGCCGAGAAAGCGGGCCCAGCTTCGAATCCCTTTGTGGAAGCTCGCGACATCATATTTTTCATTCGGCGAATGGATACGATCGTCATCAAGTCCGAAACCCATGAGGACCGTTTCGATCCCGAGCAGGTCCTTGAACATGGCGACAACCGGGATGGAACCACCGCTGCCGACCATCACCGGCTCCGCTCCCCACTCCTCGACAAGCACGCGTCTCGCCACATCGACGCCGGAACATTTCGGATCCACCGTTGCCGCAGGCGTGAGATCCTGCGGCTCCAGATGGAAGCTGCAATCGGAGGGTAAGCGCTCTGCGATGAATGATTTGAGATGATCGAGGATCGCGGTCGGATCCTGCTTTCCCACCAGCCGGAACGATAGTTTGGCGGTGGCCTCTGCCGGGATGATCGTCTTCGTGCCTTTCCCGGCATAGCCGCCATATATGCCGTTCACATCGAATGTCGGCTGGAATTGCGTCTGGTCGATCAGGTGCCGCCCGGTCTCCCCCGCCGACTGTGTGAGTCCCACCGGCCCCAGGAAATCCCTCGCGGTAAATCCCAGTTTCGACCACTGGTCCCTGACAGATGCCGCCACTTCCGGCACGCCGTCATAGAAATGCGGGATCGTGATGCGGTTGCGCTCATCCTTCATCGCTGCCAGGAGGCGGGTCAGAACATGAATAGCGTTCTCGGCGCCACCGCCATAAACGCCCGAATGTAAGTCCATCGCCGCGGCACGCACGGTCAACTCGGCCTGAACTAATCCGCGCAGCGACGTGACGATCGCCGGCGTCGCCGGGTCCCACATATTGGTGTCGCAGATGAGGGCGACATCGGCACCGAGCTCCGAGCGATGCCCGGCAATGAAATCGGCAAGAAAAGCGGAGCCGGTTTCTTCTGCCCCTTCGAAGATCATCGTGACATCGACGGGCAGCGCTCCTGTTACGGTCAGCCAGGCGCGACAGGCTTCGACGAAAGTGAGCAATTGCCCCTTGTCATCGGCACTGCCGCGCCCGACGATGGTCCGGCCGCCGCGCGCATTCACGCCGAATTCAAGCGCGAAGGGATCGCTCTTCCAGTGCTCCAGCGGCTCGGCGGGCTGCACATCATAATGCCCGTAGAACAGCACGCTTCGCTTGTTGCCGGGCGCTGTCTTCCTGCACAGGACGATCGGCTTTCCACCGGTCTCATGGATGGAGCATTCGAAGTTCAGCTCGCGCAGGGTCTGCGCGAGCCAAGAAGCGGCTTTGGCACAAGCCCCGTCATAGGCGGCATCGGCCGAGACCGATGGGATACGGATCAGTTCGGACAAGCGGTCGAAAGCCGCCGCGAGCCGCTCATCCGCATGAGCGAGAACGGAATCGATCATGATGTCTCCGGACGTGGTCAGGCGATGACGAAGAGCTGGCGCGGCGACCGTGACAGCGACTCCACGCCGCTGTCGCCGACCAGGAAGGTTTCGCTGAGCACGTAGCCCCAGCCTTCCTGCTCCCACATTCCGCAGATCATGTGGAATGTCATGTTGGGCACCAGCTCCGTTCGGTTTCCCGACTGCAGACTGGCCGTCCATTCGAGCCAATCGATACCGATGCTGTAGCCGAGCCGCGACGTCTTCTCGAACCGGCTCGGCTTGATCACGGCGTCAAAGGCATCCCAGACATCGCCGCAGACCCGGCCGGGCCGCGCCGCTTCGACCGCCGCCTGCATGCCGGCGACCGTGACCTCGTGAAGATCGACCAGTTCCCGCGGCGGCTTGCCCAGCTGGATCGTGCGCGACACGCCGCTGACATAGCGAAATCTGCTGCCGCCGAGTTCCAGGGTCGTCGCCTGGCCAAGCTGATACGGCTCGTCGGTCCAGGTCAGATGCGGCGAGTCCGTCTTCGGCCCGATGCCGATATTGGGTTGAATGGCATGATCGCCGCCAAAGCCGGGGAGGCCCCTCGCCTGGGCGGCGAGAATAGCCGCTCCGACATCGCATTGCCGCACGCCGGGGCGAATGGCCTCGACCGCCGCCATGATGGCGCTGTCGGCGATCTCGCCCGCCTGACGCATATAGACGATCTCGGCCGGCGACTTGATCAGGCGCAGCCAGGTCACCAGCCGCGTGCAATCGCCGATCGGATGGGCCGCTCCCGCATTGCAGAATTTATCCCAGGCCGACAGCGTGAGCTGGTAGGCTCCTTTCTCTAGAGCGATGCGACGGCGCAACAGGCTACGGCCGCGCATGAAGTCGAGCAGGAAGTCGGTCCCGTCCCCTTTCTCATTCGCGATCATGTCCTCCGGATAGCCAACGACATTCTCAGGTCTCATGAACGCTGTGTGGTAGGCGCATTTCACGTCCATCATGCGGGTGACGAAAATCGGCTCCTCCTGCTCGACATCGACGATAAGGCCCTGCGGCACATAGGCGGAAAGACCGGCATAGCCAGTGAGATAGTAGATATTGGAGGGATCCATGAGCACGGCAACATCGAAGCCGCGCCGTGTCATTTCGTGTTTCATTCGCGTCAGGCGGTCGATGAATTCATGACGGGCGAAGGGCAGCTTGTTGGACATTGATCTCTCCATTGACGATGACACAAAGCGGGGGCGTTCGGACCCGAAGGTCCGGCTGGATAAGCGAGGTGCCGTGATGGCTACCGGGGTATCTGCAAGCGCTGCTCGGCGTAGCGGGTGAGAAGCGCTCCTGCCGCGCTCATGAGAAGAAAGAAGATTCCCACGAGCGTGACCGGTTCGACATATCTGAAGGTCTCGGCGGCAATCAGTTTCGCCGAAGCCATTAATTCGATGACGGCGATGGCCGACAGGAGTGGGGTCTCCTTGAACATCGCGATGAAGTAGTTCCCCATGGCCGGGACGATGGGCTGAATGGCTTGACGCAACACGACCAGCCTGAGTGTAAGCCATCGGTTGAGGCCGAGGGCCTTGGCCGCCTCCCATTGTCCCTTGGGAACCGCTTCGAATCCGGAACGATAGACCTCGGCCAGATAAGCGCCGTAATGGAGGCCGAGCGCAAGGATGCCGGCGACCAGCGGCGGCAGGGTGATTCCGATCTTAGGCGCTAGAAAGAAGAGAAAGAAAATCTGCACCAGCAGCGGCGTGCTGCGGATGAACTCCGCCGTGAAGCGCACCGCCAGCGCAAGCCCACGGCCGCCATAACGGCGGGCCACGGCGGCCGCTAGTCCCACGATCATCGCAAGCGCGAAACCGCATATCGTTGCGAAGATCGTCGTCAACGCCGCCTTGGCGAGCAGCGGCATGATCGACAGGGCGAAGCCGAAATCGAAGATCATGCGGCGCGCTCCGCCCGTGACGCGGTCTGGATGCCGCGCAGCCGGTAGCGCCGCTCCGCCGCGCGCGCCGGGACGACGATGATCTGCGAGAAAGCGAAATAGATCAGCAGCACCAGGCCATAGACGGTAATCGTGTCGAAGGTGCGTGCGTTGATCTGATAGCCCACAAAGGACAGATCCATGATCGAGATGAAGGAGACGACGGCAGTCGCCTTCATGCTTTCGATGAGGAAATTTCCCCATTGCGGCAGCAGGAAGATGCAAGCCTGGGGCAGGATCACCTTGTGCAGTGTCACCCGGCGCGGCAAGCCCAGCGCCTTAGCCGCCTCCCATTGGCCGCGCGGCAGGGCGCTGATCGCGCCGCGGACCGCCTCCGCGCCATAGGCGCCGCTGTTGAGTGCGATCGCCGCCACACCGGCGGCAAAGGGATCGAGCGACAGGCCGAAACTCGGCAGGACATAATAGATCCAGAACAGCTGGACGAGAAGCGACGTGCCGCGGAAGATTTCCACGTAGAACCGGCTCACCCCGCGCAGAAGGAAATTGGGGCTGGCGAGTCCCACGCCGCCGATCACGGCGAGCAGCGTCGCCAGGACCGCGGCGAAGGCCGTTATCTCCGCGGTCACGGCAAGGCCGTGCAGGAGTTGCGACAGGTAGGAACCGGACATCGGCGTGGACCCAGGGCGTGAGGCGAGATCGGCGGCGCATGTCCTCCGATCTCGCTCGGTCAGATCAGGGCTGGCACTTTTCGGCGGCGGTCTTCGCGCCGGGAAGGTTCTCTTCGCCATAGCCCATAGGCTTCATTATCGTCATGAAATCGGTGCTGCCGATGAACGATTTCAACTTCTCATTGAAGGCTTGCCGGAGTTCCGCGTCATCCTTGCGGAATACGGTCGCCGAATAAGGCAGCCATTCCGGATTCATCGTGAAGTCGCTGACGATCTCCGCCTCGCCATTGCTTTTGCCGGCCAGATCGATGGAGGAGTTCACAGGAAGAGCCAGAGCGTCGGCCCGGCCGGTGACCAGCGCCTGCAGCAACGCCGGTGGATCCTGAAGCAGAAGAAGGCGTTCATCGGGCACGCCGGCGCGCTTGGCGAAGTCCGCTTCGGCCGACCCTGCCAGCAGAGCGAGCGTAGCACCCTTGCTGGCGGCATCCTCATAGCTGTGCAGGCCTTTGGGATTGCCCTTCAGCACGACAAAGGTTTCGGATCCCTTCCAGACCGGTTCCGAGAAAGCGACCTGCTCGCAGCGTTTCGGCAGGATATACATGTTGAGCACCAGATCCGACCGCTTGGCGAGCAGATTGGGAATGAGTGACGACCATTCGGTCATCACCGGTGTGATCTTGGTGACGCCCAGCTCCTTGAGGACCGCCGCGTTGAGATCCCAGTAGGTGCCCGCCGGCTTCCCCTGATCGTCGAGCGACGAAACCGGCGGCTCGTGGAATATGGCGATGGTGACGCCGTTCTGGCGCGCCTCGTCCAACGTGAGCGCCAGGCCCGGCACGGCGCCGCTCGTCAATGCCCCCAGCAGGAAACAGACTCCCGCCGTTCCGTGTTTCAGGAATCGCATGTAATCCTCCCAATTTTTTTGACCGGAAAAGCCCTGTCTTTTCAACGCAGTGTCTTCAGGCCAGATTCGCCCCCGCTGCGATGTGCATACGATATTGGTGTCGCCGGAGTGACCGCAAATATTTATTAGTCGCCCAGCTATTCGAAATGGTTATAGGCTGCCCGGAATGAATATGCGGCAAATCGACGTTTTTCGCGCCATCATGACAGCGGGCTCCACCATTGTGGCGGCCCGACGCCTCGGAATCTCCCAGCCGGCGGTCAGCAAGCACCTCAAGGAGATCGAAGAATCCGTCCGGCTCACGCTCTTCGAACGCTCCGCCGGACGGCTTCTCCCAACGCCCGAAGCCAAGCTTCTCTTCGACCATGTCGACCGGATGGAAGTGGGGCTGAAGCAGATCAACCGCTTCGTCGACGATCTGCGTGAATCGCGCAAAGGCCGGCTGTCGATGATCGCGATGCCGCTGATGATGAACCGGCGCATCCCCGACCTGCTCGCGGCGTTCATGAAGCACCATCCGGAGATCAATGTGGTGCTGCACGCCCACGATGTGCCGCAGCTGTTTCACGCGGTTGCCCTGGGCGATGCGGATTTTGCAATAGATGTGTCCGGCCGTGAGCACGAAGATCTCAAGGCTGAGCCGTTGATCGATCTTCACATTGCCTGTGTGCTGCCCGAGGGGCACCGTCTCGCGTCCCGGGACGTCATCACCGCCGACGATCTTGCCGATGAGGATGTCATCCTCATCCGGAATCTCGAACGCTACCCGCTGCTTCTCGAGCATGTAATGACGCCGTCGCGGGTCAAGTTCCGGCGCCGGATCGACGTCTTTCAATCGGTGCTCGGCTTTCAGCTCGCCGCGCGTGGTCTCGGCGTCGGCATCATCGACCTGTTGACCATTCACGACCTGCGCTATCCGGGCGTCGTGGCGGTCAGGTTCGAGCCGCTGACCAAACTCGAGGTCGTCGTCATGACCTCGAAGCGATGGCCGACGTCGAAGGTGGCGAAGGCCTTTATCGAAAGCGCGAAAGAGCATTTTCGGGCGCTTGAGCCGACACTGGCTTCGGTCTTCAGAAAATCGCCATAGAACTGGACCTCTTCCCCTGAACCTCTGCTCTGTGCTTCAAAGGGCGTTCCGAGGCCTCATGAGGAAGATCGATCGTGCCTGAAAGAAACGCGACCTGGCGCATTGGCGTTCTGTTTTCGCGCAACGGTGTCGCTTCCGTCACCGGAACCGAGCATTTCCTCGGCACCACGCTGGCCGTCGAGGAGATCAACGCCAAAGGCGGCGTGCTCGGCCGCCTGATCGAGCCCGTCGCTTATGATCCGGGCGGTGAGCCCGAGCTCTACCGCGCTTTCGCCCGCAAGCTTCTGGTCGAGGACGAGATCAATGTCATTTTCGGCTGCTCCATGTCGGGCAGCCGCAAGGCGGTGCTGCCGATCGTCGAGCGCCATAACGGTCTGCTCTGGTATCCTTCGATCTATGAAGGCTTCGAATTCTCCGAGAACGTCCTCTATACCGGCGCCACGCTGAACCAGAACACCTTCGCGCTCGCCGATTTCATCCTGCAGCGTTACGGCAAGCGCATCTTCATGGCGGGATCGGACTATATCTATCCACGCGAGTCCAACCGGGTGATGCGCGACCTGCTCGAATGCAAGGGCGGCCAGATCGTCGGCGAGCATTACGTGCCGCTGAAAGCCGACGAGAAGACTTTGCGCCAGCTGATGCGCAAGATCGACGAGGCCGAGGCCGATGCGGTCTTCTCGACCATCATCGGGCGCGGCGCGCGCCAGCTCTATGGCATGTATGCCGACGCCAAGATCGACCGCAGCAAGAGACCGATTGCCAGCCTCACTCTGGCGGAAGGCGAGATCCAGGTGATCGGGCCTGAGCGCTGCACCGGCCATGTCCTTTCCGCGCCTTACCTTGCCGCCGTCGAGAACGAGGAAAACCAGCGTTTCGTGCGCGCGCTGCAGCAGCGTTTCGGCGCCGGCGCCATGGCCACCATGTGGTCGCAGACCGCCTATTCACAGATCCATCTCTTTGCCCGCGCTTTGGAGCTGGCGGAATCGCTCGACACCCACCGCCTCGGCCAGGCAGCACTGGCCGTCGAGTATCTCTCGCCCGAAGGCCGCCTCGCTTTCGACGACAACCGCCATGTCTGGTCGACGCCGCGCATCGGCATCGCGCAGGAAGACGGACAGTTCGAGATCGCCTGGCAGTCGCAGGTGCCGATCAGGCCCGATCCCTATCTCGCCTCCATCCGCTTCGAAGAACCGTGGCTCGAGAATTGAGGCCGCTTTGGCAAATCTGAAGCTCATCCTCGACGATCTGCGCCAGGCGAAAATTCTGGTCATCCATCCGCGCGACGACGACGGCGCCGCCCTCGTCGACCACCTGAAGCGGCTCGGCTGCGACGTGAAGGCCGTATGGCCGGCGCCCGCTTCCATTCCCGCCGATACCGATGCCGTCTTCGTGCAGGTCGGTGAAACCAGCATCGAGGACCTGGCCACGCTGCTCGAAACGGCGAACACCGCCGTCATCGCCATCGTGACCTATGAAAGCCCGACCTCGCTCAAGGCGGTGATCGATCTCAACGCCCATGGCGTCCTGACCAAGCCGCTGCGCCAGCTGGGCGTGCTGACGCAATTCGCGCTCGCCCGCTACCGCTTCAGCTATGAGGCGCGTCTCGCCAACAAGGTGAAGAAGCTCGAAGAGACGATGAAGGGCCGCCGCACCATCGAGAAAGCGGTGAAGATCCTGACCGCCATGAACGGTCTCGAAGAGGAAGCGGCCTATAAGCAGATCCGCGATCAGGCGACGGCGAAGCGCGTTGCGGTCGTGTCGGTGGCGGAAAGCATCATTGCCGCCAATGAAGCGATGCGCGCCTTCGGGCTCAAGATCACGAAGTCCGACGAGAGCTGAGATTCACATACCGCTTGACTGCGCATGGCAGCCATGTAACTTCATCGGCCAACGAGCAGGTTTGCTCTTGCGGCAGGAATGCCGCTCAAAATCTGGCTGGGTAGCCCTTGGTTCGCGGATGATTTCCGCGCCAGGGGTTTTTGCGTTTTGGAGGGTAGCTTGACGGCACAGGCGAAAGCACGACCGGCAGTAAAGGTTGCTTGCATTCAGTTCGAACCGGTCTTCGGCGATGTCGATGCCAATCTCGGCATGATGGAGAAGCACATCCGCAAAGCGCAGGCGCAAGGCGCGAGCGTAATGATCCTGCCCGAGCTCGCCGATACCGGCTATGTCTTCCACGACGTCGATGAGGTCGGCGCCCATGCGGGGCCCATCCCTGCGGGCCGCAGCGCCAAGCGACTCATCGCGCTGGCCGAGGAGCTCAAAGTCTACATCGCCAGCGGCCTCGCCGAGCGTGACGGCAAGAGCTTCTTCAACTCCGCCATCCTCTGCGGCCCCGACGGCTATATCGGCAAGTACCGCAAGATCCATTTGTGGAATCGCGAGAAGCTCTATTTCGAGCCGGGCGATCTGGGCCTCCCCATCTTCGACACCGCCATCGGCAAGCTCGGCGTCGCCATCTGCTATGACGGCTGGTTTCCCGAGACCTTCCGGCAGATGTCGCTCAAAGGCGTCGAGCTCGTCTTGATCCCGACCAATTGGGTGCCGATGCCGGGCCAGACCCGCGATATGGAGCCGATGGCCAACATCCTCCACAAGGCGGCGGCGCATTCCAATGCCCTCTATATCGCCTGCGCAGACCGCGTCGGCACCGAGCGCGGCCAGCCTTTCATCGGCTCGAGCCTGATCATCGGCCCGACCGGCCGGCCGATCGCCGGGCCTGCCAGCTATGACGGCGAAGAGATTCTGATCGCCGAAGTCACACTCGATTCCGTCGCCGACAGCCGCAAGCTCAATGAGCGCAACGACGTGCTCGGCGACAGACGACCCGACGTCTACGGCTGAAAGCCGGACGCACTCCAAGAAACTGCTGTCAACAACCTAGGGAGACGACCATGGTAAGCAGGCTAATTCTCTTGACCCTCAGCACCGCTCTGGCGACCGGCGCCTTGGCGGACGAAGCCCCGATCAAGATCGGCATTCCGGTCGGACTGTCGGGCGCCAACAGTGTCGTGGCGCCGTCGGTGGTGCAATCGGCGGAGCTCGCGGTGGAGGAAATCAATGCGGCGGGCGGCGTGCTCGGTCGCAAGCTCGAGCTCGAAATCGCCGATGACGCCTCGGGCGCCGCCGGCGCACAGAAGGCCTTCGACGCGCTGGTCTTCCAGAAAGAAGTCAACGCCATCATCACCATGGAGACGAGTGCGGCCCGCAATGCCGGCCTGCCGATCATCTCCAAGGGCGACATCCCTTACATCTACACGTCCTTCTATGAAGGCCGCTCCTGCAATCCCAATCTCTTCGTCAATGCCTGGGTACCTGAGCAGCAGGTGCCGCCGGTCGTCGATCACTTCATGAAGTCCGAGAAGGCCAAGAAGTTCTTCCTGGTCGGCAGCGACTACGCCTTCGGCCGCGGCATGCTGCAATTCTCCCGCGCTTATATCGAAAAGGCGGGCGGCGAAGTCGTCGGCGAAGAATATCTGCCGATGGAAGGCACCGACTGGACGGCGATCATCTCCAAGCTGAAAAGCTCGGGCGCCGAGGCTCTCATCACCTCGACCGCCGGCGGCTCGCCCAATGTCACGCTCACCAAGCAGTTGCGCGGCGCCGGCGTGACCCTGCCCTATGGCAATCTCGCCGTCGATGAAGGCACGGCCAAGAGCATGGGCGCCGATGCGGCCGGCATCTTCATCTCGGCCTCTTACGTGACCTCGATCGACAGCCAGGCCAACAAGGACTTCCTGGCGGCGATGGGCAAGAAATTCGCCGGCGAGCTCCGGACGCCGAACGATCTCTCGGTGCCGCAATATGAAGGCGTCTATCTCTACAAGGCGGCGGTCGAGAAGGCCGGCTCCACCGACACCAAAGCGGTGCTCGCCGCCCTTGCCGAAGTCTCCTACACGGGTCCGCGTGGCACGGTGACGATGAACAAGCAGCATCACGCGCCCTTGACCATGTATCTGGGCCAGGTGCAGGAGGATGGTTCGGTGAAGATTGCCGGCACCTTCGAGAATGTCGATCCGGGCGAGCAGTGCCCTGGTCTCTGATATAGGGGAACAGCAGAGGGCGGCGGATATGAACCGCCGCCCTTTGCGTCAAAACCTTCGGGACAGTCGATGATCCTTCTGCTCGATATTGTGACGACCGCGGCCATTCTGTTCGTCGTGGCCTCAGGCCTGCTGGCGATCTTCGGCGTGCTCAAGATCATCAATTTCGCCCATGGCGCCTGGCTGACGCTGGGCGGCTACTGCGCGGTGGTGACGACGGCGCTGGGCCTCGATCCGTGGACAGCGCTGCCACTGGCTTTCGTCGCCGGCGCGCTGCTGGGCGCCATCACCGAGATGGTCATCGTGCGCCCGCTCTATCGCCGCCCCCTCGATGCGATCCTCGCCACCTGGGGCCTCGGCATCATCATCGGTCAATTGATCACGCTGTGGTTCGGCCGCGACGTGCAGTTCACGCCCAATCTCCTTTCCGGCACTGTCGATATCTTCGGCGCCAGCTATTCGATCTATCGCCTGTTCACCATCGCCGCCGCTCTGATCATCGGCTGCGCCTTCGCTTTCCTGCTCGAAGGCACGCGCCTCGGTCTGTCGACCCGCGCGGTGATCATGAACGAGACGCTCGCCCGGGCGCTCGGGATCGATGTGGCGCGGGTCCGGCTCATCACCTTCATGATCGGCACCGGCCTGACCGGACTAGCCGGTGTCCTGCTCACGCCCCTCACCAGTGTCGACCCGAATATGGGCGTCGGCTGGCTCATCGGCGCCTTCATGCTGGTGATGGTCGCGGGTTCCTCCTTTGCGGCGCTTGCTTTCGCCTGCCTCGTCTTCGGCGGCGCCCAGGTGCTGGTCAGCACTTTCGTCAGCCCGATCCTCGGCGGCATCACGGTGGCGGTCCTGTGCGCGCTCGTTTTGCGCGTCAGCCCGAAGGGATTCTCGCGTGGCTGAGCGGCGCTCTTCTTTCAACATCCGCGCCTGGCTGCTGGCCGGTCTCGCTGTCCTGGCGCTGCTGCTGGTCCTGTTCGGGCCGATGTTCCTCGACCGCTTCACGCTCAACGTCCTCACCCGCTCGATGATCTACGCCATGCTGGCGATCACCGTCGATCTGCTCTGGGGCTTCACCGGCGTCTTGACCTTCGGCCAGGCCGCCTTCTTCGGCATCGGCGCCTATGCCGCGGCGATGATCCTGACTCATATGGGCGCCTCACCGGCGCTGATCGCACTCGCTTTCGCGCTCGCCATCATCGTGCCCATGCTGGTCGGCCTCGTCGTCGGCTGGCTTTCCTTCAGCTACAAGGCGACGCCGCTTTATGCGACGGTCATCTCGCTCGTCCTGCCGATCGTCACCACTCAGGTGGTCTTCTCCGGCGGCCAATGGACCGGATCGAGCAGCGGCCTCGTCGGTTATGGCACCTTGCCGTTCGGTCTCGTCGGCTTCTTCCGCCTCGCCGGCATCTGCCTCCTCGTGCTGACGGTCGCCGCCTGGTTCTTCGTGCGCTCGGATGCCGGCAAACTCCTCGTCGCCATTCGCGACAATGAGGCGCGCTGCGCCTATCTCGGCCTCAATCCGCAACGTCTCAAGATCGCGCTCACCACCGTGCTCGCCGGCGTCGCCGGCCTGGCCGGCTTCCTGTTCGCCAATTCCTCCGGCGTGGTGGCGCCCGAGATCACCGGTTTCGTCTTCGGCACCGAGCTCGTCATCTGGACGGCGCTTGGCGGCCGCGGCACCATCATCGGGCCCGTGATGGGCACGATCGGCATCGACTATCTCAGCGCCAATCTCTCCGGCGAACTGCCCTTCCTGTGGAATCTGGTGATCGGCACCCTGTTCGTCGCCATGATCATCCTGCTGCCGAACGGCCTCGCCGCTTTGGTGGCGAAATTCTTGCCGGCCAAGGGTGGCGCCGGCGCCATGCGGCTCACCAACCTCGCCGCGGCGGGCGCGCAACTCACGGCGCCGAAGGAAGAGGCGCTGCTTTCCGTGAAGGATCTCGGCAAGACCTATGGCAGCCTCAAGGTGCTGGAGGGTCTCGATTTCGACATCCGACCGGGCGAGCTCGTCAGCCTCGTCGGCCCCAATGGCGCCGGCAAGACGAGCCTGATGCGTTGCCTGAGCGATGGCACCGAAATCTCGAGCGGCACAGTGCGTATCTCGGGCCAGGAGATCAACGGGCGAACGCCGAACGAGATCGTCGCCTTGGGCGTCGGGCGCAAATTCCAGGTGGCGAGCGTCTTCGAAAGCCTAACCGTCGCCGACTGCCTGCGGCTTTCATTGGCGGCGCGCCACCGGCCAAGCCTCGTGACGCGCGAGAGCGATCTCGCTCTGCCCGCGGCCGCCCTCGACATCTTGCGGCTGACCGGGATCGACCGCATGCTCGAGCGCCCGGTCGCCGACCTCTCCCACGGCCTCAAGCAGAGCCTGGAGCTGGCGATGGTCGTGGCGCTCGAGCCGCGCCTCATTCTGCTCGACGAGCCGACCGCCGGCCTCACCAAGACCGAGCGCACCACCATTGGCGGCATCCTGCAGAAGCTTACGCGTGAGCTCGGCATCGCCGCGATCGTGGTCGAGCATGATCTCGATTTCGTCCGCACCATATCGAGCCGGGTCGTCGTGCTGCATCAGGGCCGCCTGGTGCTCGATGGCACCGTCGAGGTGGTCGCCAATTCCGAGCTGGTCAAGACGATCTATTCGGGAGGCGCTCATGGCTGATGCCGCGGCCAAGCTGTCGCTCGAACGGGTAGCCAGCGGTTATGGCGCCATCAATATCATCACCGACCTCTCGCTCGCCGTGAAAGCCGGTGAGATCTTCGCCCTCATGGGCAAGAACGGCATGGGCAAGACGACCCTGCTCAAGACCATCCTCGGCCTCATAGGCTTGCGCGCCGGGGCGATCACGGTCGACGGCCGCTCCATCGCCGGCGCCTCGCCGGCCTCGCTCATCGCTTCGGGTATCGCTTATGGGCCACAGGAGCAGGCGCTGTTCCAGGATCTCTCCATCAAGGACAATCTGCGTCTCGCTTTGCGCTCCGACCGCGAGCTCGAGCGAGGGCTCGACCATGTCTACGGGCATTTCCCCTTCATGAAGGAGAGGCTCGCCCAGAAGGCCGGCACGCTGTCGGGCGGTGAGCAGAAGATGCTGATCCTCGTCCGCGCACTCATGCTCAAGCCGAAGCTTCTGCTGCTCGACGAGATCTCCGAAGGACTGCAGCCATCGGTCGTCACCCGCATCGCCAATGCGCTGAAGGACGAGCGGCAGAGGAACGACACGACCATATTGCTGGTCGAGCAGAATCTCGATTTCGCCCTCGGCATCGCCGACCGCTGGGCGGTGCTGAAGCTCGGCCGCATCGATGACGAAGGCGATGTCGCGCCAGAGGCGCGCCAGAAGATTCTGGAGCACCTCAAGATCTGAAGTCAGAGGTTGTGCGGGTTCACTGCTGAGACAAGGCCGGTTCAGCGCAACAAGCCCTTGAAATTCCACTGACAGGAAACTAACGTTCCTCTTGTGCAGGACGACCTGCGCCTTCGATTGCCCCCGAGGACGACCTCTTTTCGCATTGCCGAAACAAGGAGGACGTCGCATAGCATCCGGTTCGCTCATCCAACGCGCCGGCCGCCAGGGGCCTCTTTTTCACCTCACTTCCGGATGGGTTGACAGCCGCCATCAGCGGCGGCACACAGGCCCTCATGCACGCGCTCGACACGCATATCGTTGCCCGGCCGGCCGGCATCCCAACAGGCGGGATGCAGGATGACAGCGCGCGCTGACCGCAGCCGATCGCCGATCCTCGCACCCTCGCCGGAACCGGACGGGGCTTTTTACCCAGCGATCATGCCCCGTCCATCGCCCTTTCGATGGAGTGAATAATGGCCCAGAATATCTACGATCAATCCGACTTTTTCACCGGCTACAGCCAGCTCGGCCGCCAGGTGCATGGGCTTGCCGGCGCCGCCGAATGGCCGGCAGTCAGAGCCCTCCTCCCTGATCTCGCCGATAAACGCGTCGTCGATCTCGGCTGCGGCTTCGGCTGGTTCGCCCGCTTCGCCCGCGAGCAGGGCGCCCGGAGCGTGCTGGGCCTCGATATCTCCGAGAAGATGATCGCGCGCGCCAAGGCCGACACCAAGGATCACGCCGTCGAATACCGCATTGCCGATCTGGAACGGTTCACGCTCCCTGAGTCAGCCTTCGAATTCGCCTATAGCTCGCTCGCCTTTCACTATGTCGAGGACTTCGGCCGGCTGGTGAAAACCGTGCATCGCGCGCTCGTCGCCAGCGCGTCTTTCATCTTCACCATCGAGCATCCGATCTATATGGCGCCGACGCATCCGGGCTGGGTGATGGACGCTGAGGGACGCCGGACCTGGCCCATCGACCGTTACGCCGTCGAAGGCCCGCGCGTGACCGACTGGCTGGCCAAAGGTGTCGTCAAACAGCACCGCACCGTGGGCACGACGCTCAACACGCTGATCGAGACCGGTTTCACCATCCGCCATGTCGAGGAATGGGCGCCGACATCAGAGCAGCTCGCGGCGATCCCGGATCTCGCAGACGAGATGGACCGGCCGATGCTGCTGATCGTCTCGGCGCAGCGCTGACCCAGCCTAGAATGTTAGTCATCTTGTGGCAAAACTGCTCCCCTGGGAACTATTCCAGATGCGCTCGGTTGACAGGTGTCGGGGGTGCGCCCATCATGCCTGTCGTGAGATGAGCCATGATCATCCAGCCGGTCGACTACGCCCTCGTCGTGTGGTTCACCCTGGCCACACTCTCAACCGCCTATGTGGCCTGGGATCAGTTCCGTAACAATCCCGAGCCGCGGGTGATGAAGTGGGGCTTCATCCTCGTTACGCTTTATATGGGCCCCATCGGCCTGCTGCTTTATGTCCTTGCCGACAAGGAGCCGCGTCCCGGCGAGCATGAGGCGTTCACCCGGCCGTTGTGGAAACAAGGCGTCGGCTCGACGATCCACTGCGTGGCGGGCGATGCGACGGGTATCATCCTGGCCGCGGCCGTCACCGCCGCTCTCGGCCTGCCCATGTGGGTCGACCTGATCGTCGAATATATCGCCGGCTTCGCCTTCGGCCTGTTCATCTTCCAGGCGCTGTTCATGAAGTCGATGCTGGGCGGCACCTACTGGGAAAATGTCCGCCGGAGCTTCCTGCCCGAATTCATCAGCATGAATTTCATGATGGCCGGCATGGCGCCGGTGATGAGCTTCCTCATGATGGGACGCGACATGCGCGCCATCGAGCCGACCCAACTCCTGTTCTGGGGTGTGATGTCGCTCAGCGTCATCGTCGGCTTCGCCGCGGCCTATCCGGCGAATGTATGGATGGTGGCGCGTGGCCTGAAACACGGGCTGATGACCGAGCATCCGGAGAAGAAAGCCCAGCCGCACAAGAAGAAGCACGGTCACCAGCGGCATGGCGGGCACACCGCGATGGCCTCCGATGCGACCACGCCGCAGCTTGCTGCGCTGAGTGGTGTGTCGCTGCTCCTCCTGGCGCTCGGCATGGCAGCCCCGGCCAACTGGGTGAATCTGAGCCTGAGCGCGCGTGATGTCGGTGGCTTGATCATGCCGCCCGGCATGTTCATGGACCGCGATACGCCCGCCGAGGCGATGCGCGACATGGCCGCGATCCATCCCGGCCTGATCGAGGCGAGCCACGGGCTGGACAGCCGCGGCGACAAGGTACTGGAGCCCCGCATCGAGAATGGCGTGAAGATCTACGACCTGGAAACCTCGGTCATCCGCTGGTCGATATTGCCCAATGTCACCGTCGATGCCTATGCGGTCAACGGCCAGGTCCCCGGTCCACGCTTGCATTTTCAGCAGGGCGACCGCGTGCGCATCAACGTGACCAACCGCCTGCATGAAAGCACCACCTTCCATTGGCACGGGCTGATCCTGCCCAACGAGATGGACGGTCCGGCCGAGATCACCCAGAAGCCGATCGAACCGGGCGGGAGCTACGCCTACGAATTCACCGCAGAGCAGTCGGGGACCTACTTCTATCACTCGCATGACCATGTCGACCGCCAGCAGGCGCTCGGCCTCTATGGCGCGCTGATCATCGACCCGGCTAACCCGACAGACGAGCTCAAGACCGACCACGAATATGTCATCCAGCTGCAGGAATGGCTGATGCGCGAGGGCCTGACCTATCCGGCCATGCCGATGGATGGCGGCCAGCCGAATTATTTCACCATCAATGGCCGCGCCTATCCGGCAACCGACACGATCAGGATGAAGGTCGGCGAAACGCTGAAGCTGCGTTTCATCGGTACCAGTAACGGCTTCATTCATCCCATGCATATTCACGGCGGGCCGTTCGAGGTAGTGGCGCGCGATGGCGAGACCCTCAAGCCTTCCGCCCGCTTTCTCGCAGATACGGTGAATGTCGGCCCCGGCCAGCGCTATGACGTGATCTGGAAGGCACAGCAACCAGGCAAGTGGCTCATCCACTGCCATATCGGTCACCACACCACCAACAACAATGTCGAGGAGAAAGGCGGCGGCGGCCTGATGGTCGTGATCGAGGTCAGCCCGCAAGCCTCCACCGCGGAACATTAGACTAAAGCGCCGCGATCAACTTCTTGAGCAGCTGGTTGAGCTGTTCCTGCTCCTTGGAACTCAGCGCCGCGAGGAGGCGTTCCTCATTGGCGACATGACGGCCGATGGTCTCATCGATCACCCGCTTGCCGGCTTCGGTGAGCGCGATGAGCTTGCCGCGCCGGTCATGCGGGTCGGGGCGGCGCTCGACGAAGCCGGCGCGCTCGAGACGGTCGAGGCGATTGGTCATGCCGCCGGAGGAGATCATCGCCGCCTCGTAGAGTTTCGTCGGCGACAGCATATAGGGCTGGCCCGAGCGCCGGAGCGTCGCCAGCACGTCGAACTCGCCTGGCTGCAGGCCTGCTTCGGCGAAGAGCGGGTTCATGTGATCGCGCATCACCAGCTCGACGGCGTCCGACAGGCGGCCGAACACCGCCATCGGCAGAGCGGGAAGATCGGGGCGTTCGCGGGCCCATTGCCCGATGGCGATATCGGCGCGGTCCATGGCCTATTATCTCGACACAATGTATCTTGACATCAAGATACTTATTACGTATTAGCTTAACACCGAGACAATATCTCATCTTGTAAGTCCGTTAAAGTCACAGGAGAGCTTTATGAGCAGAATGATTTTCGTGAATCTGCCGGTGCGCGACCTGGCCAAGTCGCTGGGTTTCTATGTCGCGCTGGAGGGCAAGCCCAATCCGCAGTTTTCCGATGATCAGTCGAAGTCGGTGATGCTGTCGGACGCGATCGGTGTGATGCTGATGACCCATGACCGCTATGGCACCTTCACCAAGCGCCCGATCGGCGATGCACGGCGTGAAAGCCAGACGCTGCTGGCGCTCAGCGTCACCAGCCGCGATGCGGTGAACGACACGGTCGACCGCGCCACAGCCGCCGGCGGCAAGGCCGATCCCAATCCAGCGCAGGATCATGGCTTCATGTTCATGCGCAGCGTCGAGGATCCCGATGGTTATGTCTGGGAGATCATGTGGATGGACCCATCGGCCGTGAACGGGTGAGTGGACGATCCGATCTTAAGCAAGAGGGCATCCCAGCGGGGTGCCCTTTTCTTATGACTCTAGCGCACCGAGCGCAGGAAGCTGCCCAATCTTGCGCTCTTCGGCTGCTTCAGGACGTCCGCCGGCACGCCGTCTTCCTCGATGCAGCCATCGTGGAAGAACACGACACGGTCCGACACTTCGCGCGCGAAGCTCATTTCATGTGTCACCACGATCATGGTGCGGCCTTCCTTCGCAAGGCCGCGAATGACGGTGAGCACCTCGCCGACGAGCTCAGGGTCGAGCGCCGAGGTCGGCTCGTCGAAGAACAGCACTTCCGGCTCGATCGCCAGCGCCCGCGCAATGGCGACGCGTTGCTGCTGTCCGCCGGAAAGAGCCGCCGGATAAGCATCCTTCTTCTCGGCCATGCCGACGCGGTTGAGGAGTTCCATGGCGCGCGCCATGGCTTCGGCGCGCGGAACCCCATGCACCTGGATCGGCACCTTGGTGAGATTTTCGAGCACCGTCCAATGGGACCACAGATTGAACTGCTGGAACACCATGCCGGTGCGCCGGCGTAATCTCTCGATCTGCTGGCGCGGCGGGCGGCGCGGATCGGAGATGCGTATGACCTCCCCCTTGAAGTGGATTTCGCCCTGGTCCGGCTGTTCGAGGAAATTGAGACAGCGCAGAAAGGTGCTCTTGCCCGAGCCGCTCGCCCCGATGATGGCGACGACCTGATGCTCATGTGCCTTGAAGGAGACCCCTTTCAGCACCTTGAAGGCGCCGAAGCTCTTATGGAGGTCACGCGTCTCGATCGCCGGCTGGATGCTGGCCACCCGATGCACATTTGCCGCCGCTGACGCTGGATCGGTCATGATTTTGTCCTCCGAGGCGGGTCTCGGCCTGCCACATGGCGGCCTCTGACCGTGGCCCAGATGCTATATGGAGCGGGTTGCGGAAAATCTTTCCTTTCCGCTTCCGGATGAGAAATATTCTACCCCGTGCGGTCTTGATTGCAGCCGAAACCCCGCAAACCGGGTCCCTATCATGGCCACCGTCAGCCATCGCCGCGCGATGGCCAACAAGAACAAAATATTCGGAGGGTAGTCCAATGAAACTGCGAAACTACGGAATGGGTCTCCTGATGCTGGGCACGCTCGTGGCGGGCTTGTCGGGCGCTTCGGCTGAGGAGATGCGCAAAGTCAGGCTCGGATCCGACGGCGTCTATCCGCCGTGGAACTACAAGGATGCTGGCGGCGCGCAGACGGGGTACGAAGTCGAGCTCGCCAATGATCTCTGCCAGCGTGTCAAGGTCACCTGCGAATGGACCTTCCAGGCCTTCGACGGGCTGATCCCCGCTTTGAATGAAGACCGTTTCGATGTGCTGATGGCATCGCTCGGCATCACCGCGAGCCGCGAGAAAGCGATCGACTTCTCGATCCAGTATTATGCCGGCCCGCATCTCTTCGTCGCTTCGACCGAGGCCGACTTCGCCAAGGCGCAGGCGAAGGACAATGGCGTGAAACTGCGCATGGAGAAGCTCGAGGGCGACAACCAGGCCACCTATGACGGCCTCAAGGCGGCGCTCAAGGGCAAAACCGTCGGCGTCGAGCGTGGTGTGAAATATGTCGACTTCCTCAAGCAGTGGTTCCCGGATGTGACGGTGCGCCAGTACGACAAAAGCGAGGCGATCTATCTCGACCTGCAGGCGGGCCGCATCGATGCCGCCTTCGAGGGCTACAGCTCCGTTCACGCCTTCCTGCAGAGGCAGAAAGCAGCCGGCGGTACAGGTGACCAGTTCCAGCCCTTCGGACCGGAATTCTGGGCGGAAGCGCTTGGCCGCGGTGTGGCCATGGGCTTCGCCAAGGGCAAGAACGAGGATCTGCGCAAGGCCTTCAATAAGGCGATCTATGAGGCGACAGAAGACGGCACGATCTCGAAGCTCAGCCTCAAATGGATGGAGTATGACGGCGCGGTGCATCAGGCGACCAAGCCGGAATGAGCATGTTCGACATTCTCTCCTTCGGCCCCGGCGGATGGGGAGATGAGATGCTGCGAGGGGCGTTGATGACGCTCCTCGTTGCCGCTCTGGGTTTCTTAGGTGGAAATATCATCGGCGCCGTGGTGGCGATCGCCCGCGTCCTGGGCCCTGCTCCGGTCCGATGGCTGGGTGCTGCCTATACGACCGTGGTGCGCGGCGTTCCGGAACTTCTCATCATCTATCTCCTGTTCTTCGGCGGCGGCGAGTTCTTCCGCTTCATCGCCAAAATCTTCTTCTTAGGCGGCGATGGCTTCGCCGATGCGTTCATCGCCGGTGTGCTGGCGCTCTCGGTCGTTTCGGGCGCCTATAGCGCCGAAGTGTTCCGGGGTGCCGCCGGCGCCGTGCCGCGCGGCATGTTCGATGCGGCGCGTGCTTTCGGCATGCGGCCCTTTCAGATGCTGCGCCTGATCGCCATTCCGCAAGTGCTGCGCTACGGCCTGCCCGCGATGGCCAATGTCTGGCAGCTCACCCTCAAGGACACGGCGCTCATCTCGGTCACCGGCCTCGTCGAATTGATGCGCACCACCGACATCGCCGCCGGCTCGACGCAAAAACAGTTCTTCTTCTACACGATCTCGATCATGATCTTCCTCGGTTTCACCGCCCTTTCAGACTTCCTGTTCCGCCGCGCCGAGAATTTCTGCGGCTGCCATGGCCATGCGGGAGGCAAAGGATGAGCTGGTGGGATCCCTTCATCGAGGCCTTCCCCTCGCTCATCAAGGCGGTGCCGCTGACCGTGATGCTGGCCACCACTGCGGTCGTCATCGGCATTGTCATCGCCATCTTCATCACGCTCGCCCGCATGTCGGGCTCGGCGTTTCTGCGCTGGCCCGCCTATGCCTATGTCTATGTGATCCGCGGCACGCCGCTTTTCCTGCAGCTGTTCTTCATCTATTACGGCCTGGCGCAGCTCGACATCATCCGCCATTCCATGCTGTGGCCGCTGTTCCGCGATGAATATTGGTGCGCCCTCCTGGCACTGTCCCTGAACACCTCGGCCTATGGCAGCGAGATCATCCGCGGCGGTATCCAGGGCGTCGCCAAGGGCCAAGTCGAGGCGGCGCTCGCTTTCGCGCTGTCGCCGGTGCAGCGTTTCACCCGCATCGTCTTCCCGCAGGCGCTGCGCCAGATGCTGCCGGCTTACGGCAATGAAGTGGTGCTGATGATCAAGGCGACCTCGATCGCCAGCACCGTCACGATCATGGAAGTGACCGGCACGGCGCGCGCCATCGCGTCCGAGACCTATGCCCCGGTGCAGGTCTTCATCGCCGCCGGCATCATCTATCTGGCGCTGACCGGCAGTCTGACCTATGGCGTGCATTGCCTGGAGAAGGCGCTGCACCGCCGCGGCGGCCTAGCGGTGGCGCGTTAAGGGGAGTACGACATTAATCAATTGATTTAATTGTAATTTTATCTCGCAAGAATCAATCAAACCCGTAACCGGCTTACGCTTGTTTTCGTAATCCGGTTACGCTATTTTCTGTCCCACCATGACAGACCCCACTGCCTCCCGTCGTGTCCAAAAATACCGCGTCCGCCAGACGGCGGAGCGCGGCATCAGGCGTGTGGAAGTTCAGGTTCCCGAAGACGCGACCCAGGACATCAAGGACCTGGGCAGCAAGCTTCAGGCTTCCGTCAAGAATGCGCTCGCCGCCGATCGCCAGATGAAACTCGTGCTCGGAACCATCAACGCACCTCGGCCTCATCCCATTGATGCGCAAACTCTCGTTCGTTGCTTGATCACCACGAGGACAGATGCGCGCTTTCGCCCGCATATCGAGGCTTTCTTCGACGAGTTGGCGCCCGAGGCTATTCACGATCTCGTTCTCGCGAAGGTGATCAGCTTCGAAGATCTCTATCGAGCAACCCGCAATTGGAGGCTCAGTGATGCCCGTAATGCCGCCTGGATCAAGGAAATGGCAGACCTCCGACTGGCGAATCCTGACGGACCTGCCACCCAGTAGAAATCCGGCGCAGAACCCCCTGCTCTCCGCACGCTCCTATCAGTTCACTAACGGCACAGCGTCCTAGATCATGTCACATCGCTGTGCCGAGGCCGCGCCTCGAGGGTCGCGATCGCCCTTTCCAGCAATGCCTTGGTGCGCGCCGCTTGCGTCTCGTCCATGAGCGACGGGTCGAGATAGAGATCGAGGCCCGGCGCGTGCTCGCTGATCAGGTTCGACACCTGGCCGCCCGCCCGCATGCCGTCGATGACATAGGGCACCACCGGCCGGCTGATGCCCTTCATCTGGATGGGCGGCAGCGAATGGCCGGCGAAGACCCCGCTCACCAGCGCATAGGTTTCGTATGAGAGCACGATCTGTCCCGGCTCGGCGATCGATTGCAGCCTGGCCGCCAGATTGGCTTCGGCGCCGATGATCGTATAGTCCATGCGGTCGCTCGAGCCGAAATTGCCGACATTGCAGAAACCGGTATTGATGCCCATGCGCACCAGGAAGCGATGTTCGATGCCTTCCTGGCGCCACTTGGCATTGAGTTCCGCCGTGCGCGACTGCATCTCGAGCGCCATGCGCAGACAGGCGAGCGCGTCCTCGGGGACGCCTTTGGTCTCGGGATCGCCGAAGAAGATCAGGATCGCATCGCCGATGAACTTGTCGACGGTACCGCCATGCGTGGCCGCGATCGCCGACATCTCGGTGAAATATTCATTGAGGAGATGGGTGATCTCTTCTGGCTGCAGCTGCTCGGTCGTCGCCGTGAAGTCCTTGATATCGGAGAAGAAGATGGTGAGCTTCTTGCGCTCGGTCTGGATGGCGACGTCCTTCTCGCCGGCGAAGATGCTCTTATAGAGCTGCGGCGAGAGATAACGCGAGATCTTCATCGAGATCGCGGCGAGGAAGGCATTGTTGGTCTCGAGCTCGCGGTTCATGCCGGCGATCACCTTGGATTGCCGGTTCTGCCAGCCGACCACGCCGAAGCCGAACAGCGCCATGATGCCGAAATAGCTCATCAGATATTTGAACGAGAACAGGTTCTTGGCGATCGGCTGGTCGACGATGATCTCCTGGATGCCGCGCACATCGCCGACTTTCCAGTCGTGCTTGGGGCTGTCGGGCCGGCTGTTGTGGCAGCTGACGCACGGCGCCGCCATGAGAACAGGCGCCACGAGCCGCACCCGGCCATTGAGATTGCTCCACGATACCTGGTTGATGATCTGGCTCGCATCCGCCCGCAGCTGCGTCAGCGCCGCCTGCTCGAAGCTGTCGAGCTCATGCGGCGCCCGCCCCTGGAAGGGATAGTCGGAGACGAAGCGATAGGTGATGTTGCCCTGCTGCTCGCCGATGACCTTGCCAAGCTCGAGGGAGAGTGTCGCGGGGATCGGGATAGCGCCCGGCACGTCGGCATAATTGTGGATGACCTGGGTGTCGCCCGGATGTGCCAGAACGCGGCCGACGACATTCTTGGAATAATAGCTGCGCACGCTGGTGATGACGGAATTGAGGTCGCTGGCCTGCAACCTGAGCGAGCCCTCCGCCAGATTGCGCAGGTCGAGCCAGGCGGCGAGCGGCAGCCCGGCCAGGAGAAGCAGCACCCCGATCGCAAGGGCCCATCCCGGCAAGCGTCCGGGAGTGCTCGTCGCTGGTTGGCTGGTCATGGCGGAATCACCCGAGTGCCTGAACTGAAGCGCGCACTATGTCGGAAAAGCCCCTTTATCGCACCGTCATATTTGCAATTTGTTCGATCGGCCGTGCAATCCGCCCCTTCCATGCCTATGTTCCCGTGAAACTCACCTGCCGGGAACTTGCTTCGTGATCGAAAAAACCATCTATCTCCTGACCATCTGGGCCCTCCCGGTGATCATCGCGATCACCTTTCACGAGGCGGCGCATGCCTATGCCGCGCGTCTCCTGGGCGACGACACCGCCGCACGGCTCGGGCGCGTGAGCCTCAATCCCCTGAAACATATCGATCCCTTCGGCACGGTGCTGCTCCCGGGCCTCCTGCTGCTGACGCAGGCCCCGTTCCTGTTCGGCTACGCCAAGCCCGTGCCGGTCAATTACCGGGCACTCAGGCACCCCCGGCGCGACATGGCCCTGGTCGCGGCCGCGGGACCCGCCATAAATATCGTGATCGCGGCCGTCGCCGCTTTGGCCTTCCATGTCATCGATTACCTCCCGGCGCTCCCCGCGCAGTGGTTGGCGGACAATCTGAAGAACGCCCTGATCATCAATGTCGTCCTGGCTGTCTTCAACCTCTTCCCGATCCCGCCGCTCGATGGCGGACGCATCCTGGTGGGTCTGCTGCCCCCGACGCTCGCCATCCCCCTCGCCCGGCTCGAGCCTTACGGCTTCGTCATCCTGATCGGCCTGTTCATCGTCCTGCCGCTGGTCGGGCCGCAGCTCGGCCTCAATCTCGACGCGGCCTCGCAAGTGCTCTCGTCCGCGGTTGGAACCGTCATCGGCTGGATCGTCGCCATCACCGGCCATGGGTGACGGTCGGACCGCCTTTGACAGATCAATCCGCCGGCGCGAAGCTGCCGCAAATCCGTCGCCGCCAAGGAACAACCCATGAAGACCTGCCTTCTTCTGTGCCGCATTTTCCTGACCGTGCTCCTGCTGACCGGCACACTGTCCGTGCGCGCCTCGGCTGCGGGCCTTCTCGACGCCACGCCGCGCATCGCCGTCGTGTCGGCCTTCGAGCCGGAATGGACGCTGCTCAAGAGTGAGGTCATCGATCCGGTCGAGCATAAGATCAATGGCCGGAGCTTCATCACCGGCAAGCTCGCGGGCAAGGATGTCGTGTTGTTTCTGAGCGGCATCAGCATGGTCAATGCGGCGATGAACAGCCAGCTGGCCATCGACCGCTTCTCGCTCAGCGCGGTTCTGTTCTCAGGCATCGCCGGCGGCGTCGACCCCGCTCTGCATATCGGCGACGTCGTCATAGCCGACCAATGGGGGCAGTATCTCGAGGCCGTGTTCGCGCGCGAGGCGGTACAAGGTTTTGCCATTCCCCCCTGGATGGAGAAAGGCGACTTTGCCGGCTACGGCATGATGATGCCGCGCTCGGTCGAGGTGACGCGCAAGGACGCCGCGCCCGAAGCCCGCTTCTGGTTTCCGAGCGATCCTGGTTTGCTCGCGGTGGCCCGCAGGGCCGCAGCCAAGGTCGATCTCGCTCATTGCGTTGAAGCGAACAGCTGCCTCAGCAACAAGCCAAGGGTAGTTGTCGGTGGCGCCGGCGTCTCGGGCCAGGCCTTCGTCGACAACGCCAAGTTCCGCGAATATGTGGCGGCGACCTTTCAAGCGAAGGTGCTCGACATGGAAAGTGCCGCCGTCGCCCATGTCGCCTATTCCAATGGCGTCCCATTCCTCGCCGTGCGCAGTCTCTCCGACCTCGCCGGTGGCGATGGCGGCGCCAATGAGATGATGACCTTCATGGGCCTGGCGTCGAAGAATTCGGCGACGGTCGTCAAGGAGATCCTGAAGGAGATGCACTGATCGCGCGCTAGGCGGCGAAGGCGATCACCACCGCGGCGAACAGGATCACGAATACCGCCGGAAAGGCGATGGCGAGCGCCAAGGCCAGACCGGGCTTGGTGTTGCGCCAGGCCAGGAGCAGCGCCGGCAGGCCGGTGACGAGGAACAGCGCGGTGACCAGCCATCCGGCCAGCGAATCGAGGCCCTTGGTGGCCGGATCCGACAGTGAAACGAACAGGCTGACGGCGATCACGGCCCATAGGACCGCATCCAATACGCCAATGATCAAGGCCGCGATCCGCATCGTTCCGATCCCCTTCAGAGGTCGCTATTTTTCACCAGTCCGCAGAAAATCTCACATCTTTTCGCGCTTGTGGACAGTTTTTCTATATGACATGCAAGCGGCATCCACGGCATTCGAATTTCAGAAATCGAGGCTCCAGCATGACCATCCACAAACGGGCTGTAATCGTCGGCGGCGGCAATATGGGTGTCGGCCTCCTCTATCATCTGGCGCTCGAAGGCTGGAAGGACATCGTGTTGCTGGAAAAGGGCGAGTTGACCTCCGGCTCGACCTGGCATGCCGCCGGCCTCTGCCCGAGCTTCATCGCCGACTACAACATGTCCAAGATCCATCACTACGGCAACACGCTCTATCCCAAGCTGGAAGCGATGACCGGGCAATATGTGAGCTGGCATGGCTGCGGCGGCATCCGCTTCGCCACCAATGATCATGAGCTCGATTATTTCAAGCTCGTGGCCGGCATCGCCGACAATTCGGGCGCCGAGATCGAGATCATCGACCCGGCCAAGATCAAGCAGATCCTGCCCTGGATCGAGCTCGACGGCGTGGTGGGCGGCGCCTGGACGAAGGGCGACGGCCATGTCGATCCGGCGGGCGTCTGCAACGCCATGGCGATCGCCGCCCGCAATCTCGGCGCCGAGATCATGCGCGAGTGCCTGGTCACCAATATCAAGCCCACCGCCACCGGCGAATGGGAAGTGACGACCGAGAAGGGCACGTATATCTGCGAGCATGTCATCAATGCCGGTGGCAACCATGCGACCGCCATTGCCGCCTGGTCGGGCCTCCAGCTGCCGATCGTCAACCTGAAGCATCAATATATCATCACCGATCCGGTCCCCGAATTCCTCGCCCGGAAGGAAGAGATCCCGGTCATCCGCGACCCGCGCCATTCGGCCTATTACCGGCAGGAGCAGAAATCGGCGCTGATCGGTCCCTATGAGACACGGGGTTCGCGCATCGCCTGGCCGGAGACCAACGGCATTCCGGGCTGGGATTCCGACCAGGAGCTGTTCGAGGAGGAATTCGACCCGATCATGCCATTCCTCGAAGGCGTGATGAAATCCATGCCGATCTGGGCCAATCTCGGCGTGAAGCGGGTGGTCAACGGCTCGATCCCGCATACGCCGGACGACCGGCCGCTGCTCGGCCCGGTCCACGGCCTCAAGAATTACTGGCTGTGCTGCGGCTCGGCGATCGGCATCGCGCAAGGAGCCGGCTGCGGCAAATATCTGGCGCAGTGGATCGTCAATGGCGAGTCGGAGATCAACATGGCGGGGCTCGATCCCCGCCGCTTCGGCGCCTATGCCGATCGGGACTATTGCCGCGCCAAGGCGCATGAAGCCTACGAGCACATGTACACCTTGCAGCTGCCGGGCGAGGAGCGTCAGGTCGCACGCAAGAACCGCATCACTCCGCTCTATGACAAGCTCGTGCATATGGGCGCGGTGCATACGGAAGCACATGGCTGGGAACGGCCGAAATGGTTTTCACTGGATGGCGCGCCCGAGGATCTGGGTTTTCGCCGCGGCAACGCGTTCAAAGCGGTGGCCGAGGAATGCCGCGCGGTGCGCGAACGCGTCGGCGTGATGGACCTGTCGAGCTTCTCCAAATTCGACGTCACCGGTCCTGACGCCGAAGCGATGCTGAATCGCCTCACCGCCAACAAGCTGCCGAAGCGCCTGGGCGGCATCGTGCTGACCCATATGCTGACCAAGAATGGCTGCATCCAAAGCGAGGTGACGATCACCCGCCTTGGCGATCAGCATTTCTATGTGCTGTCGGGCGCCGGTGCGGAGGAGCGGGACCTGGATATGCTGAACCAGGGCAAGCTGGCGCAGGAGAACGCG
Organism: Rhizobiales bacterium Y(2018); assembly: GCA_005502925.1. Lineage (GTDB taxonomy): Bacteria > Pseudomonadota > Alphaproteobacteria > Rhizobiales > Aestuariivirgaceae > Taklimakanibacter. The sequence continues at coordinate 80,627 of SCPD01000022.1, forward strand.
ACCATCAAAAACGTCACCGAAGACTACGGCATGCTGGTGCTCGCGGGGCCCAGATCACGCGATGTACTGGGCGCTCTCACCGATGCGCCGCTCGACAATGACAATTTCCGCTGGATGAGCGGGCGCGAGATCCCTGTCGCCGGGGTTCCGGTGCGGGCGCTGCGCGTCTCCTATGTCGGCGAGCTCGGCTGGGAGCTGCATATCCCGATGCGCCAGCTCGCAACCGTCTATGACGCCGTATGGCAGGCCGGAAAGGCGCATGGCATCGCCAATTTCGGCGCTTATGCGATCAACAGCCTGCGCATGGAGAAGGCCTATCGTGGCCTGCATAGCGAGCTCACCAACGAGATCACGCTGATCGAGGCCGACATGGAGCGTTTCTTCGCGCCCGACAAGGGCGACTTCACCGGCCGCATGGCGACTCTCAATCGCAAGCAGCAGGGCATCGCCATCAAGCTGGCTTATGTCGAGGTCGATGCGAGTGACAATGACGTGGTCGGCGGCGAGCCGGTCTTCGTCAATGGCGCCTGCGTCGGCGTCGCGACCTCGGGCGGATATGGCCACCATACGCGCAAGAGCCTGGCCTTCGTCTATGTACCGCCCGAAAACGCGGCCGCCGGATTCGAGATGGAGATCGGTCTTCTCGGTGAGCGCCGCAAGGCCGTGGTGCTGGCGGAGCCGGCCTACGATCCGGCCGCGAAGCAGATGCGGGGTTAGATTAGTCGTTCGCGAATTAAACCAGCGTTCGCGTGATGAAGTCCGTCATGAGCATGCGCAACCGGGAAGTCGAAGAGCCCCATGACCACATCTCCTCACGTCATCGTCATCGGCGCCGGATCGCTCGGCCTGTGCACCGCGCTCAGCCTCGCCGGGCACGGCGCCAAGGTGACGGTCCTCGATGCGAAATCGATCGCGTCAGGCTCCACCGGCCGATCGGTAGGCGTCGTCGGCACGCAATTCACCGACCCGCAGGAGATCCTCCTGCGCCGCCACGCCATGGCGCATTTCGCACGGTGGGAAGAGGCAGGATTACGCTTCAACCATATCGGTTATCTGCGCCTGGCGCGCACCGCGGCGCAGATGGCGCTGTTCGAGACATCGGTGCGGATGCAGACCGAAGCCGGATTCCGCGCCAGGCTCTATCGCCCCGAAACCCTGTGCGAGCTCGTCCCACATATGGATGTGACGGGGTTGGCCGGCGGGATCTTCGGACCTGATAACGGCTTCCTCGATCCGCATGAGCTCTGCATGTTTCTCGCCGAGAAGCTGAAAGCCGCGGGCGGCAAGCTGCATCAATATTGCGCGGTCACCGATGTCGCCCGGCGGAACGGCGGCTATCGGCTGGAGACCCCGAAAGGCCCTTTCGACGGTGATATGATCGTCAATGCGGCCGGCGCCTGGGCGCCACATGTCGCCCAGATATTGGGCCAGAGCCTGCATGTGCGCGCCGAGCGGCATGAGGCGGTGCTGGTCCTGCTCGATCGTCCGCTCGACTACACGATGCCCATGGTCATGGACCTGGTGAATGGCGAAGGCACCGGACTGAATTTCCGCCATGAGAAACAGGGCGAGCTCATCGCTGAAATTCATAAAGGCGACGTGGCGCATTCCGAGGATCCCGATGCCTATAACGAGCACTGCGATGAAGCCTCGAAGATCCACTTGGCCGAGCTGCTGCTGGAGCGCTTGCCGAGTCTATCCGGCGCGAGACTTGGACGGGGCTGGGCCGGCCTTTATCCGGTGACGGCCGACCACCGGCCTTTTGTCGGCCCGATCGATGCCGACGAAGCTGCAATCATCACGGCCGCCGGCGCCGGCGGTTATGGCATTCAGCTCGCTCCGGTCATCGGCCAGATCGCGGCGGACTGGGCCTTGCACGGCGCGCCCGTCTCGGCCCCGGGCCTGGAGAGCCTGGCGCCGACGGCTGCGCGCAATGTCGCGACATAACCTTTAAAGCGTCGGCCGTTCCGTTGGAATCTCCACGGCGCTCTATCTCTTTGTTTTTGCGCATCGGCTTACCCGAAAACCGCACGCACTTTTCGGGCCGATGCTTTAGCTCATGAACAACACCGCGAGAACAGCCGCCCCACCGACATTCCCGCCCAGGCTGAGCGCGCCGCCGACCCGGGGCACGAGGCTCATGAGGCCGAAGATGACGGGAACGGCGACAAGCGCGAAGATCAGGCCCAGAAGGGCCCAATTCGAGAGAAGCAGGAACGTGACGCTGCCGCTCGCGGCAAATGCCAGGACGAAAGCCGGGATTTCGAGCGGATCGCCGAACCGCCTTGCGAGCCATGCCCACAGCGAAGAGAGAATTGAGCGCAGCATCTTGGCCTGGCCGGTTGCATCATGATGAATTGGATCAGTTCCGCTCGTTAGCCTGGACCAACACTGAGATCAAGGCTTCTGCCCAGCCGGAGATTGCCGGGATGAACCCGGCTGCGACAGCAGCGCGAGGCGCAGTTTTTCGATCACGTCCGACCAGTCGAGGAAACGCTGCTGGCGGAACAGATGCAGTGACGGGTACCAGACGCATTTGGGGCCTGATGCCTTCCACCGCCAGTCGGACGCTTTTTTCACCATCACCCAGCAGGGTCGGCCGAGCGCGCCGGCGAGATGGGCGACCGCGGTATCGATCGAGATGACGAGCATCGTGCTGGCGATGGCGGCGGCCGTGTCGTCGAAATCGAAGAGGCCTTCCGAAGCGTCGATCACATTCGGGAAGAGTGACAGGAAACGCCTCTCCTCCTGCGTGATGTCCTTCTGCAATGCAAGGAAAGGGGCGCCGGTCCTGAGCAGTGGAACGAGCTGGGGCAAGGGTACCGACCGGAAGCGCGGGTTCTCGCGCCCGCGCCAGGCCAAGCCGATGAGCGGCGTCGCGCCCGCAGTCCTGTCTTTCCAGACCTTCACCTTTGCCGGATCGGGACGGAGATAGGGCGCCGACGGCACCATAGCGTCCTCGAACTGGCCAAGCGCCAGCGGCAGGCTCGTATAGGGAAGTCGTGCATCGAAGGCCATGTCCGGCAGTTGCCCGGGTTCGACCAGCGTGATGCCCGGAAAGGCACGACGGGCGAGCTCATGCAGAGGTTTCAGGAGCTGCCACACGCAGCCGCTTGCGCGCGCTTCGAGCCGGGGCACGAAGCGCAGCATCTGGATGACGTCACCAAAGGCCTGCTCCCACTGCACGAGGATGCGTTTTCCGTCCGGGCTCTGGCGCCCCAAAGGGACGAGCCCGTAAGTCGGCATGTTTGTAAAGGGTTCGACATCGAGTCGGCTCTCATAGAGCGTCAGCGCCCGTTCCGAGAGGCCTTCGAAGAGCGAGAGATTTGCGAGATTGCGGCGGATCTGCGCGCTGTCGCCCTGGATGCCGAGTGCTTTCTCGAGACTGTCGCGCGCCGCCTGGTGCTGGCCGAGTTCGAGTTGCGCATTCGCCATGTTGGTCAGGCATTCGCCCCAACCGGGCCGCATCAGGAGCGCGGCTTCGAAGGCCTTCACCGCATCGGCGAGGCGGCCGAGCGCCGCCAGCGAATTCGCGCTGTTGAAATGGGGCTCAGGCGCGGACCGCAACGCCAGCACGCGGGCATAGGCGGCCACCGCCTGCTCATGCTGGCCAAGGCCGGCGAGCACGTTGCCGAGACGGAACCACGTTGCGTGGTTCGCCGGCTCGAGCTCCGTCAGCTCGTGCAACGCCCGGCGGTAGGCCGGAATATTGCCCATCCGCTCATAGTTGTCGGCGAGCATCGTGAGGGCGGCATGCCGGGTGTCCGCGGCACGGGGCGGCGTCGGCCGCAGCTCGTCTTTCTCGGTACCGGACAAACCTATACTCCGTTTGCGGCGCCGGAGCGCGAAGCGAGCGCCGCGGCTTTAGCACTGGACATACGCGCCTCCTCCGCGCGCCCCATCTGCTGCAGGACCTTGGCGCGGTTGTTCCAGGCATGGACGTAAGCGGGATCGATGGCGAGGGTGAAGTCGTAGTCCTTCAGCGCTTCCGCGAGCCGACCTTGCGCCTGCAGGGAATTGCCGCGGTTGTTCGCGGCGTGATGGAATCCGGGCTGCAACACCAGCGCCCTTGTGAAATTGCCGATGGCACGCTGATGGTCGCCCAGCTGCTGAAGGGCGTAACCCCGCATGTTGAAGGCAGGCGCATCGATCGGGTTGGCGATGAGCGCCTTGTCGAGCATGGGAATAGCCTCGCCATGATGACCGAGCCGCATGAAGAGCTCGGCAAAATCGCGCAGCACCTCAGGGGTGCGGTCGACCTGGCCCACGGCTTCACGCAGCCGCTTCTCCGCCATGGCTGGAGCATCATCGGCCATAAGGCCGCGGCAGAGCTCAAGCAGGATCGCCGGATCGCGCGGTGCTAGCTTCGCGGCCTTCTCGAGATCGCGCAGCCCGGTGCGCCGCTTGGCCTGCCTGACGAGGCAGGCGCCGCGGATATACAGAGCGCGCGCATGGTCGGGATGTTTGGCGAGAATGTCGGCGCAGACGCTTTCGGCGGCTGCGAAGAGGCCATTCCGCAAGGCGTCCTCGGCGCTCGACAGGAGTTGTTCATGGCTGAGCGCGGCAGTGAGGTTCTGTGCCATCTTCGACGCCTTCCTCAATTGGGTTTCGCAGCGTGCATCAGCTTCGCGACATATTTTTCCACGCCCGCTTCGAGGGACAGGAACTGCGCATTGTAGCCGGTGGCGAGCAGCCGCGAATTGTCGGAGCAGGTGAATTTCTGGTACTGCCGCTCGAGCGATGGCGGCATCTCGATCTCCTCGATCGTGGCACCGGGAAGCTGGCTCAGCACCACTTCGCCGAGATCGCGGAAGGAGCGCGCGACGCCCGTTCCGCAATTGTAGATGCCCGATTGCGGCCGACGCAGGAAATGCAGATTGACGGCGATGATGTCGTCGACATGGATGAAATCGCGCCGGAAGCGTTCACTGCCGGAGAACAGCTTCAGCGGCTTGCCGCCGGCATGCGCGCCCACCATCTTGAAAATCACCGAGGCCATATCGCCCTTATGGTCCTCGCGCGGGCCATACACATTGAAATAGCGAAGCCCGGTGACCGGGCTTTCCGCCTTGGCGAGCAGTGCGCGGACATGCTGGTCGAAGGCGAGCTTGGAGAAACCGTAGACATTGAGGGGCTTCTCATGCGCCTCGGATTCCGTGAAGGGCGTGCTGCCATGGCCATAGACCGCCGCGGAAGAAGCATAGATGAAGGGAACCTTGTGGCTGAGGCATTGATGCAGCAGGTCGCGCGAATAAGTATAGTTCACCCGCATCATATACCGGCCATCCTGCTCGGTGGTGACGGCGCAGGCGCCCTGGTGGAAGACCGCATCTATCTTGCCGAGGGACGCGAAACGGGACGGAAGCTCGTCTCTATCCATATAGTCGGTGAAGCGCGCGCCGATCAGATTCAAGTGCTTGCGGGCGTCGGTGAGATCATCGACGATCAGGATATCGTCGTGGCCCGCATCATTCAGCGCATGGACCAGATTGCTGCCGATGAAGCCGGCCCCGCCGGTGACGATGATCATGAGGTGCTGCGCTTGAGCTTGTTGATGAGGTCCGTTGAGGAATAGCCGGGTGCGAGGCCGACAAGCTCGACCCGGCCGCCATAACTTTCGACGATGTCCCGGCCGACCACGAGTTTGGACTGGTAATCGGCGCCCTTCGCCAGCACGTCCGGGCGGATGTCGCGGATAAGCTGCTCAGGCGTATCCTCCGCAAAGACCACGACGCAATCGACGGCGCTCATCGCCGCGAGCACGCGCGCCCGTGCGTCCACGCTGTTGACGGGGCGGCCCGGGCCTTTGAGGCGGCGCACCGAGTCGTCGTCATTGAGCCCCACCACCAGGAACGAGCCGAAGCCCGCACAGGCCTCGAGATTGTCGACATGGCCGGCATGCAGCACGTCGAAGCAGCCATTGGTGAAGGTGATGCGGCGGCCCTCGCGACGGAGTTCCGCCGCCCGTGCCGCCGCTTGCGCGCGCGTCATGATCTTGCCGGAGGACGGAATGTCCGCCGCGGCGCCATAACGCGAGACCACTTCATCGAGCTCGACCGCGACGCTGCCATGCCGGCTGACGGCGACGGCGGCCACGGCATTGGCGAACAGCGCCGCTTCCCAGTAAGAGCGGCCGCAGGCCCTGGCCAATGCGAGCGCCGCGATCATGCTGTCGCCCGCACCCGTGACGTCGGCGACCGCCTGGGTGAAGGCCTCCGCCTTGCGGGGCCCCTCCTCCTCGGCAAGCAGCATTCCATCCGGACCGAGGGTGACGAGGCAGGCTTCGAGACCGAGCTTGTCGCGCAACGCATAGGCGGCGGCCTCGACGGCCTCATAGCTCGCCAGCTCCTGCCCGGTCGCCTCGCCGGCTTCACGGCGGTTAGGGGTGATGATGCTGGCGCCCGCATATTTGGCATAGTCGCGCCCCTTGGGATCGCACAGGACCGCAATGCCGCGTTTGCGCGCCGCGGCGATTGCATGGCGCAGTACTTCCGCGTGACAGGCACCTTTGTTGTAATCGGAGACAACCAGCACATCACAGGCCGAAAGAGCCGCATCGACCGCGCACCCGATGCGGGCGATGTCGGTGGCGGCAAGCGCCCCCGTCTCCTCGAAGTCCACCCGGACGATCTGCTGGCCCGCCGATACCACCCTGAGCTTGCGGGTCGTCGGGCGGCCCGGGATGGCGAGCAGATGAGCGGCATCGACGCCCATATCCGCCAGCGCACCGCGCAGCTGCGCCGCCGCCTCGTCCTCGCCCGTGATGGCGATGATGGAAGCCGCAGCGCCGAGCCTTGCCAGATTGGCCGCGACATTGGCGGCACCACCCGGACTCGTTTTGCGGGACGTGCAGGCGACGACGGGGATCGGCGCTTCGGGCGAGATACGATCGACCGAGCCCGAAAGATATTCGTCCAGCATGACGTCGCCCAGCACCGCCACACGCGGCCGCCTGTGGCTGATCGCGGCCGCGACATGGGTGACGACGGAGCCGACTTCGCGTCCGGAAGAGCGTTGGCCAGCCTGCATGGTTCCCCCCGTCACGCGACCGTCTGTGACGGCATAGCGCCACGCCGCCTTCCGACGAGACCGCGGAATATCTCGGAGAAAGCTTCGGGCTTGCCCTGATAGAGCACCTTGTCCCAGCGCTCGGCGCGGATGCGGCTGCTGAGCTCGTTGCGCAGCGCCTCGTCATCGACGAGCCGCACCACCGCCGCGACATAATCCTCGATCGTGCGAGCGATGGTCCAGTCCGGGAAGTTCATCCGGCGGAACATACCCTCGTCGATATGGGCGTGGACTTCATCGCCGCTCAGGCAGACACCCGGCAGGCCGCAATAGACCGTGTCGACGATGCCATTGGTGTTGCCGAAGGGAAATGGATTGGCGAACAGGTCACACTCAGCGACATTGGCGAGATAGTCCGGCACCGGCGCGGTTTTGTGCACGACGCAATCCGGCACCTGGGCGGCGATGATCTTCTCGGCCCAGGCATGCATCAGATCCGGACAGCCGCCCAGCAGGAAGTGGAACTCGACCTCCGTCCGCGCCGTCTCCACGATCTTCCGGCAGGCCGCAAGAAACACCGGGTTGAGCTTCATCGCCGCCGCGGGGACGGCGATACGCACCGGGCTTCTGAGCTTGCGCAAGCGCGGACTGAGCTTGATCACCGGCTCGAAATAAGGCAGCGCGCTCTTGGGAACGGTGATCACCGTCTCGCTGAACAGCGTCGCGTCCCCCACATAGTCTTCCTCGACGACGACATAATCGATCTTGTCCGAATGCGTCGTCGCCGGGTGGCCGAGGGCGATCACCTGGGTCGGCGCCAGCCTGACATTCACGAGATAGAGGCTGTGCAGCCCCATTCCGACCGAGGGATAGTATGTCGCAACCGGCTGCTGCCGTTCCGCGGCTTCGACAACCTTCTTGAGAAATCCGAGGTCGGACGAGACATCGTCGAAATAATGAAACTCGTCGAAGGCGCTCTGGCCTACCTCGTCGACCATGCCTTTCGGGCCGAAGCCGACGAGACGATAGTGATCGCGGAGCGTCTTCATGGAGATCGAATGGGTGCGCATGATCGAGTGGCTCTTGTGGAACCATTCGAGCATGACGAAGACCGTGGGCCGCGTCGCAATGGCCGGGCGCGCGGCGACGTCACGGATATTGGCCGCTTCGATCTGCCGCCGGACCAGGGCATTGAGCGGTTTCTTCACGTCGTGCTTGCCGCGCTCGAGGCCGTAGCTCGAATGCATCCACAGATCGACGAGGATCGCCTGCGGCAGCATGGCGACGCTGCCGAGGCGGCTGAGCCCCTCCGGCAGCCATTTCAGCAGCACTTCCCGCTTGTGGTGGGCGGTGGGGGTGGCCAGGAGCCGCCCGGAGAGGAGCGCCACTGCAAGCGAGCAGGCAAGGCCCGGCGCCCGCAGGAACAATCGGGAAAAGTCTAGTGGCAGCCGCGACTCCGGCCCGTAAAGCAGCACCATCCTGGCGATATCCGAGAGCGGGGCGGTGGCGAGCCACTCAGGGCTGGGAACGAGTCCGAGCCGCGCCAGCAGATGATCGGAATTGCCGAAGGAGCTCGCGGCGAAGCACATGGCGATCCAGCGCTGCAGCGCGATCAGTTCCCCGAACTGGCGCTGGTCGAATGCAAAGTCGGTGCGGCAGAAGAGCTCCGATATGGCGGCGGCCATGCGGGTTGCCGCCTCCTGGTCGCGGCAGCCGTCGAATACGGGCTGCAGCTCTTTCTCGACCCCCGGCGGCAGCCGCCCGGCGGAACCGGAGAACCAGCGCAGAAGCTTGATCAGGCTCCCGATGGCGGCAGCCGGCGGCGCGCTCGCGACCTTCCGCTCGAGATCCGCCAGCAGGTTGCTCTCAGCACTCGCCATGATGATGCATTACATGAAAACCACTTTGCGCACTACGGGCAAAGAAAAAGCCCCGACTTGCGTCGGGGCTTTTTGCGTTCTGCGTGATCAGAACCGGTACTTGAAGTTCAGGTTGCCGGACACATCCGTGTAGTCCTCGCCGAAGGTGCCGTTCACACCGGCGCCGATCGAGAGCGCGTCGGTGGTGTTGACATCGACATTCACCCCGGCGATCAGGCCGCTGAGGCCCACATCATAGGTGGAGCCGAAGGCGTCCAGGCCGGCGAAGCTGGCATCGACATCAGCCTCGGCGTCATCGACATATTCCCTCCAGCCGGCCATGACGCTTACCGCTGCCGGACCGGCATCGATCTTCGCACGGGCACCCGCTTCGATATACGCGTAGGTATCGTCCAGCTTGTCCACCGTCAGGGCCGTGGCGCCGCCGCTTTCCTCATAACCGTCGGTCCACAGATAACCCAAGGCACCGGCGACGAATGGCGTGAAGGTGGCAAAGTCCGTCCCGAAATCCATGCCGAGTTCGAGCCGGCCGGCCGCCTGGCCGCCATCATAGTCGGCATCGAGGTCCTCGCCAGCCGTGTGGTTGTGGCGGGTCTGGTCGATGTCGAAGTTGTAGGCGCCGGCCACGATGGCCGAGATGTACCAGGCGGAGTCGCTCTGGAACTTGCCGTAGACGGCCGGGAGGATGCTCTGCACATCCAGATCCGTGTCGTCGCCGCTCACGTCGGTATAGGCGTAGCCGATACCGCCGCCGATGGTGATGCCGTCGCCCTCGGCCTGGACGCCGACGGCGAAGCCCGCCGTACCGGTGTCGTAGCCGTCGATCGCGCCGTCATCGGCAAGCGAGGCCGCACCCGCGAGGCCGGCGAACCAGAGGAACACTCCGGATTCCGGCGCGGGCACGATGTCGGCCGCCGGCACGGCGTTGCTGCCATTGCCCAGATTGGCGGCCTGGAGGCCGGCCGTCTGCACCTGGCCGTTCGTCGAGCCGTTCATGATGCCGTTCAGCGTATCGAACCACAGCTGCGTCACGGCCATGGAGGCGAATACCGAACCACGCGCGCCCGACGGGCTGTGGTCGGCGATCACATCCTGGATCGCGCCATCGCTGCCCTGCTGGTAGAGCAGGTCGATGAAGGCCTTGGCCTCCGGCGAGATGCTGTTGCTGTTTTCGAGATCCTCGATCAGCGAGCCGGCGAGACCCGTGAGGCCGAGGCCGTCCGGACCGATCGAGTTGATGTCACGTGTTGTGCTCGTGAGGATCAGGTCGGTACCGTCGAGCGTATCGATCGAGACGTCGACCAGAGCCGAGGTATCTAGGATGAGCTGACCGGGGTTGCCGTCCGAAGTGAGTGTCCCGTTCGAGTGCAGCGCCGTCCAGGTCGAGCCGTCGGCAATGAAGCCGCGCACGACGGAGGTCACTGCCTTGCCGGAGATGTTGGCATCGCCATCGACCACCACGCCCTGGCCCGCCGTGTGGGTCAGGTTGCCGGCGAAATCGCCGCCGATGAAGACGTTCTGGCCATCGACCGCGGCCGAACTGATATCGCCGGTATTGATGAAGTCGCCGGTGAGATTGCTGTCGATAAAGACCCCGTACTCTTCGAGCTGGCCTTCGATTTTGCCCGAATTCGTAAAGTTGCCGTCCAGGTCGGACCCGACATAGACGCCGTAGTAACCACCGGAGATGTTGCCCGAGTTGGCGAAGTTGCCGTTCAGCCCGGACTGGAGCGCGACGCCGTAGAACTTGTTGCCGGAGATGTTGCCGGAGTTGGCGAATTCGCCTGCCATGACACTGCCGACGAGGACGCCGTAGTAGCCGCCGGTGATGTTGCTGCTGTTGGTGAAATTGCCGTTCAGGTTGCTGCCGACGTAGACACCATAGTATTTCGTACCGGAGATGTTGCCGGAGTTTGTGAAATCGCCTGACAGGTTTTCATCGATGAAGAGGCCGTAGCGCCCGCCGGAGATGTTGCCGGTGTTCGCGAAGTCCCCACTCAGATTATAATAGAGATAGATGCCGGCGCTATCCGCCCCGGAGATATTGCCGGAGTTGGTGAAATTGCCGTTCAGATTCGAGTTGACAAAAACGCCGTAGTAACCACCGGAGATGTTGCCCGAGTTGGCGAAGTTGCCTTCCAGGCCGCTATTGATCCATACACCGTAGTACTTGTCGCCGGAGATGTTGCCGGAGTTGTTGAAATTGCCGCTCATCACGGAGCCGACGTGGACGCCGTAATAGCCGGCCGTGATGTTGCCGCTGTTGGTGAAATTCCCGTTCAGGTTAGAAAGGATGGTTACACCGTAGTACTTCGTCCCGTCGATGGTGCCGGAGTTGACGAAGTCACCCGTCATGGTGCTGCCGATCTGGACACCGTAGAGGCCGCCTTCGATGATCCCGTTATTCGTGAAGTTGCCGTTCAGCTCGGACCCGATATAGACGCCGTAGTACCCGCCGGAAATGTTGCCGGAGCCGGAGTTGAGGAAGTCGCCGTTCAGGTCGCTGCCGACGTAGACGCCATAGTACTTGTCGCCGTTTATGTTCCCCGAATTGGAGAAATTGCCGGTCATGGCCGAAGCGATGAAGACGCCGTAGAGGCCGCCTGAGATGTTGCCGGAGTTATTGAAGTTGCCCTTCAGCTCGGAGCCGACATAGACGCCGTAATAGCCGGCCGTGATGTTGCCGGAGTTGGTGAAGTTGCCGTTCAGCTCGGAGCCGATATAGACACCGTAGAACTCATTCCCGGCGATGTTGCCCGAGTTGGTGAAATCTCCGCCCATGTCGCTGCCGACAAAGACGCCGTAGTAGCCGCCCGTGATGTTGCCGCTGTTGGTGAAATTCCCGTTCAGGTTGGAATCGAGGAGTACGCCGTAGTACTTCGACCCGTCGATGGTGCCGGAGTTGACGAAGTCACCCGTCATGGTGCTGCCGACGAGGACGCCGTAGAGGCCACCTTCGATGACCCCGTCGTTCGTGAAGTTGCCATTCAACTCGGACCCGATAAAGACGCCGTAGTAGCCGCCGGAAATGTTGCCGGAGCCGGAGTTGAAGAAGTTGCCGTTCAGGTCGCTGTCGACGTAGACGCCATAGTACTTCTGGCCGGCGATCGTGCCTGAGTTGGAGAAATTGCCGGTCATGGCCGAATCGATGAAGATGCCGTAGAGACCGCCCGAAATGTTGCCGGAGTTATTGAAGTTGCCGTTCAGGTCGGAGCCGATCATCACGCCGTAGTAGCCGCCCGTGATGTTGCCGCTGTTATTGAAATTACCGTTCAGGCTAGAGTTGATATTTACGCCGTAAAACTTGTTGCCGGTGATGTTGCCGGAATTGGTGAAATTGCCGTTCAGATTCGAGCCGACATTGACGCCGTAGTAGCCGCCGGTGATATTGCCGCTGTTATTGAAGTTTCCGTTCAGATTGGATTGGAAGTTCACGCCATAATACTGGCTGCCGGTGATGTTGCCGGTATTGGTGAAGTTGCCGACCAGGTTGGTATCGAAGTCGACGCCATACTGGCCGCCCTGGACGTTGCCGCTGTTCAGGAAGTTCCCGGACATATTGTCGGCGAAGTAAATGCCATATTCCCCACCGACCACATTGCCGCTGTTGGTGAAGTTGCCGGCCAGGTTGCCGAAGACGATGATGCCGTAAACGCCGGTAGCGTTGATGCCGCCGGAATTGTCGAAGTTGCCGGTGAGATTGCCGTTGAGGAAGATGCCGTATCCGGTGGCGGACATGTTGCCCGCATTGGTGAAGAACCCGCCGATATCGCCTGTCTCGACGGCGTGACCCGCCGGGTTATTGATGGTGAAACCACCTGAATTATCGAAGAAATCCGTGTCACCAGTGCTGACGCCGTTGAGATCGTCCGCGATGATCGTGGTGCCGGCTGCCTGGGCCCCTTGTGAGACCGCCAGCGCCAGAGCGAACAGAGAAACACTCCGATAGACGGCAGATGTCAGCTTCATCTTGCTTCCCCTTCAAAAGGCCGCGCCCGAACGCGGTCCCCGCGATTAAAATTATGACCCTACGGACTTACCCGCAGTAATTCCGCCTTGTTTTCGCCTAAACGCGAATTCCGGTCCAGGCATTTTTATTACCTAGCGTATCTCGTCTGTAGAAAAGCGCCGGATGTGGCTTCAAAGCCACAGTCGCATTTTTGGATCACGTCGATTCCGCCATCTTTGGTTGCAAAAATTGCATTAGGGGGAACGCCCGCCACAGGCTGGAAGAACGGACGGCGAGAATCGCTACCTCGCCCTTGGGCGACTTAGTCTTTGGGCGACTTGGCTCTTGGGCGACTTGGCTCTTGGGCGACTTAGCCCTTCGGCGACGTAGCGCAAAAGCGCGGGGGGCTTAAGAAAGGGTCGCCATCACGCTTTATCCTGTTGTTTGCGCATGATCTTTCCGGAAAGCCGCTGCGCACGTATCCGGATCGTGCTCCAGATCACGATCACTTCAGGCCGAGTCGCCCTACAGTGATAAACGTGAACGAAATCTTATATTTAGCGCGTGATCGGACGGAAAACCGGTAGCCACTTTTCCTGATCAGGCGCTAAGCCGCGCCGGATGACGATGGCGCACGCGGAACAAGAATCACCGGTCAGATCTTCCAGATCACCCGGGTCGTAAGCCTCTGCTCTATCGTATAATTGCTGCCCTGCACCGCATTCGACAGAACCGTGAGATCGAGGCCCGCCGAGCTGGCCGACCGGCGCCTTACCGCCTCGACCGCCAAAGCGTGAAGCCGCGCCCGGTCCTCGCGGGCGAGCTCGCGGGCGAACAGCTTCATCATGCCGAGTTTCGACGTGCGGTAGAGCAGCCCGATCAGGTGACTCTCGGAAATGCTGAGCTTGTGGAAGCGGACCCGCTCGGCGTCCGAATGGGCGATGGCGCGCGTCACCAGCGCCTCAGGCAAGACAATTTTCCTGTGCTGGTGGAAGTCCAGCCGGTCGACGAGGTCGGTGTCGCCGCCCGCACCCCAGCCCTGCAGCAGGTCGTCATAACCTTCGAGATCGCGGAAGGTGGCGGCCGGCATGGTGAGCAGGCCTTCGAGGCGGTTGGCGCCGCCGCGCAGCACGTCGTCTTTGTGAACGGCGAGCTCGAGCGCGTTCGGCATCTTGCCATAGGTGCCGGGCGTGATGGCACCGGTGAGCCACGACGCGAAATCGCCGGCGAGCATGGTGTCGGCGTCGACGAAGACGAGGAGCGGTGCCGTTGCATGCGTGGCGCCGATATTGCGCGCCTCCCAATTGTTGAAATGGGGCCGGCCTTCGACCTTGACCACTTTCACCGCCGGAAAATGCTCCCGCACATAGGCTGCGGTTCCTTCCGGACAGTCGTAATCGACGACGACCACTTCCGCGTCGGGCTGAGCCGCCAGTGTGGGCAGGCTTTCCTTCAGATGCGCGAGGCGGCCCTTGCAGGTGGTGATGATGCTGAGGGACGGGCCTGGGGCGCTCATGCCCCTCCTCCCGCATCCGCGGCAAAACTCTGGTCGACGATGGCGCAGATGCAATGGATGGCGAAGATATGCGCCTCCTGGATGCGCGCGGTTTCTGCCGCCGGCGCCTGGAAGCACAGGTCGGAAATTTGCCGAAGCAGGTTGTCCTTCGCCCCGGTGAGGCCGATCACCGCCATGCTCCGGGCACGGGCGGCCCTGGCGGCAGCGGCGACATTGGGCGAATTGCCGGATGTCGAGATCGCGACCAGCACGTCGCCCGCCTGGCCGAGCGCCTCTATTTGCCGCGCAAAAACGTGCTCGAAGCCATAGTCGTTGCCGATAGATGTCAGCGCCGACGTATCGGTGGAAAGGGCGATCGCCGCGAGCGCCCGGCGCTCGGTGGCAAAGCGGCCGACCAGCTCGGCGGCGAAGTGCTGCGAATCGGCGGCGCTGCCGCCATTGCCGCAGACCAGCACCTTGCCGCCGGCAGCGAGGCGATCGCAGATGAGCCGGGCCATCTCGGCGATGAGCGGCAGGTGGCGGGCCATGTCGGAAAATGCCGCCTGGTGGCGTTCGAGATGGGCCGCGACGAGCGCGGCATGAGCCTGTTTCATGTTGTGCTTACAGCTCCTTCCATATCGAGAACGGCTGGCAGAGTATTGGCGGATGCACCGGCGCGCGACAAGCCAGTAATCACACACGGAGGGAAGCTGAAATCAATGGTCACTTCGCTTGCGGCGGGACGGCGGAATTGTGCTCGCGCGATTTTCAAGTTATGAACCGCCCGCGACGACATCGTCGGACCGCTCGAAAGGAGTGAATATGACTTCGCCCCTCCGCCGCATCTTCTCTCTATATATGGCGCCGCTGGCGCTCTCTGCCGCGCTGCTGCTGGGCCAGGCCGCGGGAGAACCATCCGTCGCGCAGGAAACCCAGCAGGGCGCCAGCGGGAACAACGCCGCCAAGCAGGGCACGCGCTTCTGGCGCAAGCAGTGCACCGGCCCCAACAAGGACCAGTGCTTCATCGAGCAGCAGGTGGCTGCCAATGGCCGCGTCGTGATGGTGGGCTCCTTCGGCTACAAGTCGGAGACCGAACCCGTCGCCGTCATCACTGTGCCGCTCAGCACGCGGCTCAAGGCCGGTCTCGCCTTCAAGGTGGATGACAAGAAGGAGTTTCTGGCGCAATTCGACATCTGCATCCGTCAGGGCTGCCGCGCCGAGGTTCCGCTGACCGCCGCCCTGACACAGGATCTCCGTTCCGGCAAATTCCTCAATATCGGGTGGCGTGACGCGGAAGGCAAAAAACAGATCCTCCGCTTCAACCTCGAAGGTTTTGCGGCGGCTTGGGATGCGGTCGCCACGAAGTGACCGATCCGGCCGGGTGGCTTGACCTTTGAACGCGCCCGTATTCATCCACGCATGGTTCAGGTCAGGCAGCACCTGGTTCTGGACGAAGCTGCGCCAGGACAGCGGTATCCGCGCCTATTACGAGCCCCTGAACGAGGAACTCGCGGTATGGACGCCCGAGGCCATCCGCCGGGGGCCGACCAAGGCCTTCGAGGGCGACAATCACCCGCCGCTCGATAGACATTACTTTTACGAGTATCTCGAGCTCATCGAGCAGCGCCGGCTGCTCTTCGAACCATCGCTGTCCTATGAAAGATACTTCCTCGCACCCGACGAAGCAGATCCGGCACTCGAACGCTATCTCGCGAACCTCATCTCCTCGGCGCAGGAGAACGGCTTGCGGCCCGCGCTCTGCTTTTGCCGCAGCCAGATGCGCGCGCTGTGGATGGAGCGCCGCTTCGGCGGCACGCATCTCTGCCAGATCAGGGGACCCATGGACCAATGGCTGTCGTTCGGCCGGCATGACTATTTCAAGCAGCGCACCCTGCTCACCGGCTTCCTGCTGAACCGGCGATATCCGGGATGCCTTGAGTCCTTGAACGGATTCCAGGATCTCTACCGCGCCTGGCAGACGGGACAGTCAATCCAGTATCGCGACCAGGATTGCCTGGAAATATTCTGTGTGCTGTGGATCGCCTCCGCGCTGCAGTCGCTGGCGGCGAGCACCATCATCCTGGACATCGACCGGCTGGGAGCGGACCCGGCATTACGCGCCGCCACGGCAGAGGACCTGCGGCAGGCCGGCCTTCCGCATGATCTCGACGACTGCCGGCCGCCGGCGGCGACGGACCGACCGGACCTGCGCAGGGCCATCGAGGCGGCGCTCGCCCGCGCGGCCGCCTTGATCAGCACCACGTCACACCGGCCGTTGCTGCCGCCGGCCGAGCATGATGCCGAACTGTCCGGAAAGCTCGCGCAGCTTTCGCCGGGCAACCGCGCTTTCCTTGCGGCCGCCCTGCCGAAGGGAAGAGAGCCGGCTCGGCTTGTCTGAACAGAACAGTTTTTATTTGGCCCGAAATGCGCTCAGTATTGGCAATCCGCCATTGACGTCAGAAGATCCTTTAGCCTGAGGCAAGGGAAGCAGCTGTTTGCTCCTGCTCTGATGCCGAAATAATATATTTCGGTCGAAACCATCGACTTTTATGCGTGTTCTGTTGAAGTTGTCGTGTCTAAATCGATGCGATATGAACCACTGACCAATATAGCCAATCTGGCTCAAAGTGCCGATGATCGTGTCGACGCTTACGGCGTCATTTGCCTCGATAAACAGATCAGGCTTATGCTTTGATATTATCTGTTTGGATCCCTTCAGTACTTCAGTTTCAAAACCCTCTGCATCCACTTTGATAAAGTCGATGTTCGAGAGGGACGATATTTCCGGATCATTGTCGAGCGAAATCACCTCCACGGCTTCTCGCCAAACAGAACCTTTGAATTTTTCTTCACTACTGAAGCCCTTCGAAAGTGAGAACGATCCGTAGTTCCAAGTAGTGCTGTAATCGCAAACTTCGATTTGGGCTGTGCCTGTCGTGGAACCGACCCCTTGATGCCTGGCGGTCACATTGAGGCAGTTGTTGATCGCGAGATTTCCGCACAGAACATGAAATATGGGGCGTTGCGGCTCGAAGCAGTAAACTCTTCCTTCCTTGCAGATCTTGGCGAGTGGTACTGCGTGACCTCCAATATTCGATCCGACTTCTATGCAAACACCGTTCGGCGGAAGCAGAAACCTGAAAAGCTCCACTTCAGTTTCGGACCACTCTCCATACATATCGAAAAATATGCTGATCATGTCGCCGCGAATTAATATGAAACGCCCCCATCGGCATTCCTTTATGAACGTATCCACTGTTCGTTCACCTCTATGAACTGCTCTCAATTCGTCGGATGCACTACGCCCTAGATCACGATCACTTTAGGTCGGATCGACCTAAAGTGATAACGTGATCGGAATCTTAAATTTAGCGCGTGATCGGACGGAAAACCGATGCCCACTTTTCCTGATCACGCGCTAGGCCGAAGTTCCGCGAGACGATCCTTCACGGCCGACACCACATCCTTCCAATTGCCGAGCGCGGACTGGCGGAAGAGTGTCGCGGTCGGATACCAGGGGCTGTCGCTGCGCTCCAGGAGCCAGCGCCAGTCCGCACCATATTTCAGCAGCACGAAGGTCATGCAGCCCAAGGCGCCGGCGAGATGGGCGATGGCGGTGTCGATGGTGATGACGAGATCGAGTTGCCCCAGCAAGGCGGCGCTGTCGTCGAAAGTCTTGATGTCGCGGCCGAGATCCGCGACGCCGTGGCGTTTCAGCACGACCTCCTCCTCAGGCGTCGTGTCGATCTGCAGGGAGACGAAGCGCAGGTTCGAACTATCGAAGAGTGTAGAGACCTGCTCGATGGGGATGGAGCGTCCAGGCGGCTGGCGGTTGCCGCGCCAGGCGATGCCGACATTCGGCCGTCCCGCTTCACGTGCCCCCGCCCACTTCTTTCGCGCCGCCTCGGAGGCCCTGAGATAGGGAGTCGTGCCGGGAATATCCGCCGGGGTGAAGGATTTCATGGCGAGCGGCAGGCTCGTATAGGGAATCCGCGTGTCGAGCCCCGGCGGACACTCCTCGCGCCCGCAGATCGCGATATCCGGAAAGCTCGCTTTGACGAGATCGAGGAGCGGCGGGGCCACCTGCCAGTGCGCCTCGCATTGTTTCGACACGTCGGGAATGTAGCGCAGCATCTGCAGGACGTCGCCGAAACGCTGTTCCCACTGCACCAGGAGCTTGCGCCCCTTGATGTCGTCCGTGCCCAGCAGCGGCAGTCCGTATTCCGGCAGCTTCTCGTACACCGACAGATGCAGCCGTTGCTCATAGGCTTCCCAGGCCTCGCGCGATGGGCCGAAGGCGAGCAGCGAGTTGGCGCGGTTCCATTGCGCCTCGGGATAGCCGGGGCGCCGCGCCAGGGCATCATCGAGGATGGCAATGGCTTTGTCGTGTTGAGCCAGCTCCTGCAGCGCACCCGCCATGTTGATGCGGGCGTCGTCCTTGTCCGGATTCCTGTCGATGCAGTCGCGGTAGGCGGCGACCGCCTCCTCGTATCTGAACAGCGCTCCCAGCGCATTGCCCTTCGAAAGCAGCCAGTCGGTCTTTTCCGGCTCGACCAGAAGGGCAGCCTCGATGTTGCGCAGCGCTTCGGTACTGCGTTCGAGCTTCAGCAGCGCGAGGCCGAGATTATGATAGGCCTCGCCCATGGCGGGATTGATGGCGAGCGCCGTCTCGAAGGCCTTCACGCTCTCTTCCTGCCGGTTGAGCTTATTGAGCGAGACGCCCTTGTTGAGCCAGGCGAAGAGATGCGCGCCGTTGAGCCGGATGGCGTTATCGAAATCGGCGATCGCCTGCTGATCCGCCCCCATGACCTGCAGCGTGGCGCCGCGGTTGTTGAAGCCGTCCGCATAGCGCGGATTGATCTCGATCGACGTCGAGAAGGCAGCGATCGCGGCTTTCTTGTCGCCCAGTGCCTTATGTGCATTGCCGAGCTCGAACCAGGCGTTCCAGTCCTTGCCATCGAGGGCGATGGCGCGGTTGAACGATTGGCTGGCGAGGCGAGGTTCGCCGAGTCCGAGGAACAGGCTGCCCAGCACCGCATGAAGATCGCCGCGCTGCGGCAAGGCCTGCACCGCCTGGGTGAAGGCCTCGATGGCCTGGCGCCTGTCGCCGAGCGCGACCAGGCAGTGGCCCATCAGCGCATGCGCCTCGCCCGCTATGGCGGGATTGGCGAAAGCCTTCTGGCAGAGCGCCATGGCATTGGCCTGGCGGCCACAGACATGCTCGATCTCCGCCCGCATAATGGGCTGGCGCGGGTCGTTGGCGGCAAGGCCCGACAGGCTGGCCAAGCCACGCCACAAAGCTTGCTCGCGCGGCGCCAGGCTTTCGCCCTTGAGCCACTGTGCGGCTGCGGGCGACAGCAGACCCTCCGACTTCGCGGCGTCCACCGCGGCGTCGACTTGGCCGCCGGCTGCCAGGGATAGCGACTTGCGCAGCGCCTCGCCGAATTTCGCGGTTTCAGGACGAGAATGTTTGAGCATCGACCAGGACCTTCACCAAACCAAAGCACATGCACGAGGTGCCAGAACCTGAAGCACGGGAGGTTCCGGGCCGGCCCTGAGATAGACGGGCTTCCCTCCATAA
Source organism: Rhizobiales bacterium Y(2018) (assembly GCA_005502925.1). Taxonomy (GTDB): domain Bacteria; phylum Pseudomonadota; class Alphaproteobacteria; order Rhizobiales; family Aestuariivirgaceae; genus Taklimakanibacter. The sequence continues at coordinate 100,540 of SCPD01000022.1, forward strand.
TGCAATTCCCAAGGGAAGCCTATCCGTCCCGGGGCACCGCTGCCCAATTCTGCGTCCAGCCCTTGACCTTCCCATGATTGGAACCCCCATCTTCAACTCCAATCGTTTCATTGCCGCGCGCCGGAACAGGCGGTTCGGCCCATCGAAAGTGTATGTCTCATGGCACGCAAAGCCACAGTCCTTCTGCTCGCGACCGCCCTTGTCACCGGCGGCGTCGCCTTTACGTATCGCGACGCATTGGCGCCCTATGTCGGAAGCATCCTCGTACCGATGTCGCCGCGCGAGGCGATTGGCGCTGTACCGCCCGCGCCCGCGCCACCGCCTCAGGTGCCGGTGGCGGAAGTGGTCACGCGCGAAGTGGCGCCATGGTCGGAATTCACCGGTTTTGTCGCAGCCGTCGGCAGCGTCGAGCTCCGGCCGCGCGTCGGCGGCGCCATAGAGCATGTGAGCGTTCCCGAGGGCGAGATCGTCGCCGAAGGCCAGCTTCTGTTCCAGATCGATCCGCGTCCCTTCGAAGTGGCTGTCGAGACCGCGCAAGCACAACTGCGGCAGGCCGAAGCGTTGCGCGCGCAAGCGGAAACGGATTTTCAACGCGCCGACAAGCTCGTGCCCAACGGCACGATCTCGCGCAAGTCCCATGACGATGCCTCGGCGAAACGGCGCGAGCGGCAGGCACAAGTGGAAGCGGCCGCAGCCGCGGTCGCGGCCGCGCGGCTCGATCTCTCCTATGCGCAGGTCACCGCGCCCATTACCGGACGGGTCGATCGCGCGCTGGTGACGAAGGGCAATCTGGTCGCGGGCGGCAATGCCGGGGCCGCGACGCTCCTCACCACGATCGTCTCGATCGATCCGGTGCATGTCTATTTCGATATCGACGAGCCCGCTTATCTCGATCTCATCACCCGGGCGCGGCCCGACGGGAGCGGACGCGCCGCGGCGAGGCTTCCGGTGCGGATCGCGCTGGTGACGGAGAGTGGTTTCCCGCATGAGGGCGTTCTCGATTTCATCGGCAACGGCATCGATCGCGGCACCGGCACTGTGCGGGCGCGCGCCGTCATCCCCAATCGCGATGGACGCTTCGCCCCAGGTCTTTTCGCACGGGTGAGGCTTGCCACCGACATGCCGCGGCAGACGGTCCTCATCAATGACCTGGCGGTCGGCACCGACCAGGGCCGCCGCTATGTGCTGGTGCTCGACGCGGGGAACAAGGCGGAATACCGCCCGGTGGAGCTCGGGCCGATGATCGACGGCCTGCGGGTCGTCGCCCGTGGTCTCACCTCCGGCGAGACCATCATCATGAAAGGGCTGGTCCGTCCCGGCATGGAAGTATCGCCACAGCTCGTTTCGATGGCGGTCGCCGCCAACGGCAAAACCGACCTTGCAGCAAAGGCGGCCGCGCAATGAACCTGCCACGCTTCTTCGTCGACCGTCCGATCTTCGCGGTCGTAATCTCAGTGCTGATGCTGATTGTCGGCGCGGTCGCCTTCGTCAAATTGCCGTTGAGCGAATATCCCGCCGTCACCCCGCCGACCGTCCAGGTGACCGCGAGTTATCCGGGCGCCAATCCGCAAGTGATCGCCGAGACGGTCGCCTCGCCGCTCGAGCAGGCGATCAACGGCGTCGAAGGCATGCTTTATATGAGCGCGCAGGCGGCGACCGACGGGCGCATGACGCTCACCGTCACCTTTGCGCAGGGCGTCGATCCCGACATCGCCCAGATCCAGGTGCAGAACCGCGTCTCGCGCGCGCTGCCGCGCCTGCCGGAAGAAGTGCAGCGCATCGGTGTCGTCACCCAGAAGATATCCCCCGACGTGCTGATGGTCGTGCATCTCCTCTCGCCCGACAAACGGTATGATCCGCTTTATGTCTCGAACTATGCCATCCTTCAGGTGCGCGATGTGCTGGCGCGGCTCTCCGGCGTCGGTGACGTGGCCGTCTGGGGTGCCGGCGAATATGCCATGCGCATCTGGATCGACCCCGGCAAGGCCGCCGCCCGTGGCCTCACCGCGAGCGATGTGGTTGCGGCGATCCGCGAGCAGAACATGCAGGTCGCCGCGGGCTCCGTCGGCCAGCAGCCGCAGGCCTCAGCCGAGTTCCAGGTCACCGTCAATACGCTGGGGCGGCTGGCGAGCGAAGAGCAGTTCGGTGACATCGTCGTCAAGACCGGCGCCGATGGCCAGATCACCAGCTTGCGCGACATCGCCCGCATCGAGCTCGGCGCCGATGCCTATGCATTGCGCAGCCTCCTCGATGGCGAACCCGCGGTGGCCCTGCAGATCGCCCAGAGTCCGCGAGCCAATGCGCTCGACGTCTCGAACGCGGTGCGCGGCGCCATGGAAGAGCTCAAGCGCGACTTTCCCGAAGGCCTCGATTATCGCATCGCCTATGACCCGACCGTGTTCGTCCGCGCCTCTCTGGAAGCGGTCGCGGTCACGCTGCTCGAGGCGGTCCTGCTGGTCGTGCTCGTGGTCGTGCTGTTCCTGCAGACCTGGCGGGCCTCGATCATCCCGCTCGTCGCGGTGCCGATCTCACTCATCGGCACATTCGCGGTGATGCACCTCCTCGGCTTCTCGCTCAACACGCTTTCGCTGTTCGGCCTGGTGCTGTCGATCGGCATCGTCGTCGACGACGCGATCGTCGTCGTGGAGAATGTCGAGCGCCATATCGGCCTCGGCGAAGCCCCTAAGGAAGCGGCGCGCCGCGCCATGGGCGAGGTCACCGGGCCGATCGTCGCCATCACTTCGGTCCTGGCGGCGGTGTTCATTCCGTCCGCCTTCCTTTCCGGCCTTCAGGGCGAATTCTACCGGCAGTTCGCGCTCACCATCGCCATTTCGACCATTCTCTCGGCGATCAATTCGCTGACTTTGTCGCCGGCGCTGGCGGGCGTTCTCCTCAAGCCGCATCATGAGGGGGCGCCGAAGGACCGGCTCACGCGTCTCATCGACCGGCTGCTTGGCGGGTTCTTCCGGCTGTTCAACCGCTTCTTCGACAGCGCCTCCAACGCCTATGTCGGGTCGGTGCGCCGCGCCGTGCGGATGAGCGGCCTGACTCTCGTTCTTTTCGCCGGCCTCCTCGGCCTTACATGGTTGAGCTTTCAGAGCGTGCCCACAGGCTTCGTGCCGGCGCAGGACAAATATTATCTGGTCGGCATCGCCCAATTGCCGTCGGGCGCCTCGCTCGACCGCACCGAGGCGGTGGTCAAGGAAATGTCGAAGATCGCGTTGGCTGAGCCTGGGGTGGAGAGCGTGGTGGCTTTCCCGGGCCTGTCGGTCAATGGCTTCGTCAACATTCCGAACGCCGCCGTGATATTCGCGATGCTCGACCCGTTCGAGAAGCGCCGGGATCCGTCCCTGGCGGCCAACGCCATTGCCGGCCGGCTGATGGGCAAATTCAGCCAGATCCCGGACGGTTTCTTGGGCATTTTTCCGCCACCGGCGGTGCCGGGGCTCGGCACCATTGGCGGGTTCAAGCTGCAGATCGAGGACCGCGCCGGGCTGGGATTCGAGGCTTTGGCCAAGGCGCAGGCCGAGATCATGGCGAAGGCGGCGCAAGCGCCGGAGCTCTCCGGCATGCTGGCGAGCTTCCAGGTGAACGCGCCGCAGATCGAGGTCGATGTCAATCGCGTCAAGGCCAAGGCGCAAGGTGTGCCGCTGACCCAGATCTTCGAGACGCTGCAGGTCAATCTGGGCTCGCTCTATGCCAATGACTTCAACCGTTTCGGCCGCACCTATCGCGTGATGGTCCAGGCCGATTCGCCCTTCCGCATGCAGGCCGAGGACATTGGCCGCCTGAAGCTGCGCAATGCCGCGGGCGAGATGATTCCGCTCGCCGCTTTCGTCACGATCTCGCAGAGTGCGGGCCCCGATCGCGTCATGCACTACAATGGCTATCCCTCGGCCGACATCACCGGCAGCCCGGCGCCGGGTTTCTCCTCCGGTGAGGCGACCGCCGCCATTGAGAAGATCGCCCGCGAGACGCTGCCGGCCGGCATGCAGTTCGAATGGACCGAGCTCACCTTGCAGGAGAAGCTCGCAGGCAACACGGCATTATTCGTGTTTCCCCTGTCGGTGCTGGTCGCCTTCCTCATCCTGGCCGCGCAATATAACAGCTGGTCGCTGCCCTTCGCGGTGCTGCTGATCGCGCCGATGGCGCTGCTGTCGGCGATTGCCGGCGTATGGCTCTGGGGTGGCGACAACAATATCTTCACCCAGATCGGGCTCGTCGTGCTGGTCGGCCTCGCCGCCAAGAACTCGATCCTGATCGTGGAATTCGCGCGCGCCAAGGAGGACGAAGGCCTCGATCCCTTGAGCGCCGTCCTCGAAGCGGCGCGCCTGCGTCTGCGGCCGATCCTGATGACGTCCTTCGCCTTCATCGCCGGCGTCGTGCCGCTCGCCATGGCGACGGGCGCCGGCGCCGAGATGCGCCAGGCCATGGGCATCGCCGTATTCACCGGCATGCTGGGCGTGACGCTGTTCGGCCTGGTGCTGACGCCGGTGTTTTATGTCGTGGTACGGAGGCTGGCGGAGCGGCGGGGGACAGGGTCGGAGGAGGTTCCGGGCGTTCTGGTGGCAGAACGCAAATGACGGCGGTTGCAGAATAGCGACCGAAGCCAGCCCTGGTCGGCATGAAATTTGCACTTCGCCTCGGCGAATTCCTCTGTTATCAGCTGAATCCGAGATGTCCAGCGCGCCTGCAATCAGAAGCAGCATGTCCATTATCCTGGTCCGGATTACCGGCGCCGGGCTGGCGCTGCTTGCCCAGGTCATCGCCTCACGGATCATCGGCGCGGAGGAGTTCGGGCGTTACAGCCTGATGCTGGTGTGGTTGCTCTTGCTGGGGCACGGCGCGACAGTGGGAACCAACCCGCTGCTTTGCCGCTACGTCGCGCAATATATAAAGTCCGGCGACATTCCCGTCATCGCCGGTTTGCTGCGCTGGGCGCTCTCCCTCGTGCTGGTAGCTGGCATAGTGCTCGGCGCGAGCGCCATTCTCCTGATCCACACGGGCACAATTGCCGTGGGTCCTGAGATGATTCTGCTGGCCACGCTGGCGCTCAGCGCCGTTCCGCTCCTCGTCCTGCAGGATTTTCTGGAATCGATCGCCCGCGGCATCGACCGCCCGGCACTGGGCATTGTGCCAGCCTATCTGGTCCGGCATCTCGCGATAATTTTCGGCGTGTCTTCTGCCGTCCTGCTCGGCTATCAGGCCGGCGCGGTGACGGTGATGAGCATGACGATCATCGGCCTCGTCATCAGCATCGCGATACAGTTCGTTCTGCTGCACCGTCATATTGGCGTGCTGCTGCGCGGCTCGGCGCCGGTCTATCGGTTGCGGGAATGGGTTCGCACCGCGCTTCCAATGGCGCTCAGCGAGGCCGCGGAAGTGCTTTTCATGAACGCGGACATACTGATCCTCGGCATGTTCGTGGAACCGGAACTCGTCGCTTATTATTTCGCGGCGACGCGTCTGGCGCAGGTGCTGACCTATATACCTTACGGCATGAGCGCGGTGATGGCGCAGCGCATGGCGGCCCTTGCCGAAAGCCACGAGCGCGGGCGGTTGCAGGCGCTGATCAACCATACGACGCTCGTATCCGGAGGGCTCGCTGTATTGGCGGCACTCGGCATGACCGTGCTGGCCCCCTATCTACTGGCGCTGTTCGGCAGCGATTACGCGGAAGCCGCGCCATGGGTGGCCATTCTCGCCGGCGGCATTGCTTTTGCGTGCCTGCTCGGGCCAGGAGAAGATACGCTCAACATGCTCGGTCAGGAAAGGGCGGGGCTGACCTGCATTGCGGCTGCGCTCGCCGTCAATCTCGCGCTCAATCTCCTCCTGGTGCCAAGCATAGGACCGGTGGGGGCGGCGTGGGCGTCCGCTGTTGCGCTCGCCACACGGGGGCTGCTCGCCGCCGGCTTCGCCAAGCGCACTCTCAATCTCTATCTCCCTTTAGGCGCCAGCCGGCTGGCGGGTACGTGAGCAGGCCCCATGGATCAGATCGTTCAACCTCACCATAAGCTTTCACATCAGTTGCTCGACGCAGACGCGATCAAGGCCCTGCCGGCGCAGGATTGGGACGTCCTTGCGCGCGAAACCGTGACGGAGAATCCTGCTTATTCGCGGCAATATGTTCTCGCGGGCCTGGAGACGATCGACGCCGGCGCCAATGTGCGCGCCGTCGCCGTCAGCGACGACAACGAACGGCTCGTCGGCCTTTTCCCGTTTCGCCGCCGGTTCCTGCCGCCTTTTCCGTGGCCGGTGGCCGTCGGCGCGCAGAACATCTATCAATTTGCCGGCGCGCCGCTGGCCTCCGGCAGGTGCGCCGATTCAGTCGTCGGCGCCTGGCTCGACGGGCTCGCGGCCGGCGCGCCAAGCCGGTTCTGGGCGCTCTCGAATATCGACCTCGGCAGCGGCTTCCTCCAAAGTGTCCAGGCGCAGGTGGCCGCGCGGGGCTTGGGTCTGCGTGTCGTTACGCCCTATCGGCGGCCAACTCTCACCGGCAAGGCCGGAAGCTCCACAGCGCACAGCGCCCAGATCATCAAGAAAAGCCGCGTGAAGGACATCGAGCGCAATCTGCGGCGGCTGCGCGAGACGGGTACGGTCGATTTCGAGCGCGCCTATGAGCCGGAGCAGGTGAAGCAACGCATCGAGCAATTCCTTGCCCTCGAGCAGTCGGGCTGGAAAGGTCAGAGCGGCACGGCGTTTCTGTCGAAGGATCGCGATACGGAATTTGCCCGGATGGCCTTTGGCGGCAACGGGCCGACGGTCGTGGACAGCCTGCTTCTGGACGGCACGCCGATCGCCATGAGCATCAACATGTCCAACGGCGCGACGCTCTTCACCCTCAAATGCGCCTATGACGAGAATTACCGGAAATTCAGTCCCGGCCTGGTGCTGGAATATCTGGTGGTCGAAGAATTCTTCAAGAGCGGCGCATTCACCGAGATGGACGCGTCGACGACCATGGACGGCCATATCATTCAGGAGTTCTGGGACAGCGACAAGCCCATGGCCTCAGTGATCATCGGCCCCGATGATTTCCGCCTGGATCTCCTGGCGAAGGGCTGGACCGCGTTGCGCGACGTCAGGCAAGGTCTGGCGCGACTGCATCCGCTGAAATATCTGATCCAGATGTTCCGCAAGCGGTTCGTATGGAGCTATGCGGCAATGGCACTGTCCGTCAGCTGGAGCATGGAGTAGAGCATCGGACCGAAAAGTGCGAAGCGGTTTTCGGATAATCCGATGCGCAAAAGCAATGCGATAGAGCGCTGAAGCGGCTATGTGAGAGCGTCCGGCGCACGAGCCTTCAAGCGCTTTGCCGAAGTGAGGAAACACCGTGACCCGAATGCCCCGTGAGGCCGCCATGCCTGGCGACGTCGATTCGCCCTATGCCTGGCTGCGCCTCGTCATCACTTTGGCTCTGGGCACCGTGGCCTGTGTCGGCACCTGGTCGGTCATCGTCGTTTTGCCAACCCTGCAGATGGAGTTCGGGACACTGCGCGGCGGCGCCTCCATGCCCTATACCCTGGCGATGCTCGGTTTCGCCGCCGGCGGCATCCTGATGGGACGCCTGGTCGATCGGCTCGGCATCGTCGTGCCCGTGCTGATCGGCGCCGCCCTGCTCTGCGTCGGCTACATCCTGGCGGCGCTCACCACCAGCATCTGGCAGTTCGCCCTGTTCTCGGCCGTGATCGGCTTTGGTTCGGCGGCGGGCTTCGCGCCGCTGATCTCCGACCTGTCGCACTGGTTCAGAAAACACCGGGCGGTCGCGGTGTCTTTCGCGGCTTCCGGCAGCTATCTCGCCGGCGCGGTATGGCCGCTGGTGATCGATCATTTCCAGTTCGCCTATGGCTGGCGCGCCGTCCATGTCGGCATCGGCATATTCGTGCCCTTCGCGATGGTGCCGCTCGGCCTGGCGCTCAGCCGCAAGCCCGCCCAGACGAGCTATGCCGCAGCCGAGGCCGCCACGGAGGCGGCCCGCGAAGAGCTCGGTCTTTCGCCGCGCCAGCTGCAGGGCCTGCTCGTCGTGGCCGGCTTCGCCTGCTGCATGGCGATGTCGATGCCGCAGGTCCATCTCGTCGCCTATTGCGGCGACCTCGGCTACGGCGTGGCGGTGGGCGCGCAGATCGTAGCACTCATGCTCGGCCTCGGCGTGGTCAGCCGCGTGGGCTCCGGCGTGATCGCCGACCGCATCGGCGCCGGGCCGATGCTGCTGATCGGCTCGGCGATGCAGGCGGTAGCGCTGCTGCTGTTTCTGTTCTTCGACAGCCAGTCCTCGCTCTGGGTGATCGCCGGCCTGTTCGGCCTGTTCCAGGGCGGCATCGTGCCGATGTATGCGGTGATCATCCGCCAATTCCTGCCACCAAGAGAAGCCGGCGCGCGCATCAGCCTGGTCCTCACCGCGACAGTGCTCGGCATGGCCGCGGGCGGGCTGGCGGCAGGCTTCATCTACGACGCCACACAGTCCTACCGCCTCGCCTTCCTGCACGGCCTGCTGTGGAACCTGGTGAACCTGGCGCTGATAGGCTGGCTGCTGG
>SCPD01000023.1 GCA_005502925.1 Rhizobiales bacterium Y(2018)
CCGGCTCCGCGGGGCAGACCGCGGGGCCGGTCCCGTTCCAGAGGAACGGAACCAATATCGCACAAAACTTCCATGCAAGGTGGCCGAAGGCCGGATGAGGGTGTTCTCTCAGCTTTAATACTGTCACAAGCATCGGGAGGTGCTGGAGCTTTACCGGTCCGCTTTTGCGGACGTATTGTCGCAAAATTGAACCAACACCCTCATCCGCCCTGTCGGGCACCTTCTCCCGCAAGCGGGAGAAGGTGAATTTTCTCTGAGTTTTGCAACTTTCCCGGTCAGCCCTGCGCTACACCGGCGGCGGTAAAGCCCGCCTTGGCCTGATCTCGGTCAGGATATGGCCGAACAGCGCCAGCATGACCACGCCGCCGCCGAGGAGCACGGCGCCCGCCGGTGTCTCGCCGAGAAACAGCCAGACCCAGAGCGGCGTGAAGGGCACTTCGAGGGCGGCAATGAGCGTCGCCTCGGCGGCCGGGATCTTGCGCGACCAGATCGCGTAAAGGATGAGGCCGGAAGCGTTCTGCACGACGCCGAACAGGGCGATGAGCAGGAAGTCCTGGGTGCTCACCGCCAGAGGAGCGGCGAACCAGAAGGTCACGAAGGAGCAGAGCCAGGCCGAGATCGCCATGGCGGGCAGCATCGGCACCTTCTGGTGCCCGCGCATAATGGTCGTCATACCGGCCATGCTGAATGTCATGAGGACGGCAAGGCCCTTGCCAAAGAGGCTGCCGTCGAAGGAGGCGTCCTTCATCATGAGCGCCACGCCGGCAAGCGCCACGAGGCTCGCGACGATGGTGCGGACGCTCGGCTTCTCGCCGATGAAAAGCCAGGCGAAAGCGGCGGTGACGAAAGGCACCGTCGCATAGATGATGAGCGCCTCGGCCACCGTCGTGTAGCGCATCGAGCCGATGCCAGTGATCATGCCCATGGCCGAACACGCGGCCACCGCGAAGACCGGCAGCGGCAGGGGCCAAAGCCTGGCGAGACCGGACTTTCCCTCCATCAGCAGATAGACCAGCATCACGCCTGAGCCGGAGAACACGCCGCGCCAGAACAGCATCGTCATCAAGTCGGCGCTGATGAGCCTGACGAAGATGCCGGAGGTCGACCAGAACAGTGCCGCCGTCGCCACCAGGAGGAGGCCGAGACGATGCTGTGCCGCGTGTTCCGCGTTCATGATGTCTGCTTGGCTTTCAGGAGATTGAGCATATTGGCGCCGAGGATCAGAGCCGCGCCGATGATCGAGATGAGATCGAAGCCCTCGCTGTAGAGCCAGTAGCCGGCGAGCACGGTCAGGGGCACGCGCAGGAAGTCCATCGGCGTCACGATCGTCACGTCGGCGAGCGAGATCGCCTTGGACAGGCAGTAATGCGAGAAGGTGCCGGTGAAGCCCACCACCGCGACCCAGATCCAGTTCTCAGGCGCGGGCCATTTCCAGGTGAGCCAGGCCGGCACCGCGCCGATCACCGTCTGGATGGCGAACATCAGGAAGATGACGGTGAGCGCCGAATCCTTGCGCGTCAGGACTTTGGTGAGCGCGACCGAAACGGCGAAACCGAGTGCCGCGACAAGCGCCACCAGATGGCCTGCATCGACCGTCGCCGTGCCCGGCTTCACGATCAGCAGGATGCCGAGAAAGCCGAGCCCGATGGCGGCGATCCTGTAGCGGGTCAGCGTCTCGCCGAGAAAGGCGACGGCGATGAGGGCGCCCCAGATCGGCATGGTGAACTCGATCGAGACGACCTGGGCGAGGGGAATGAGGAGGAGCGCGGTGAACCAGGAATATTGGGCGGCGTAATGGGCGATATTGCGCACGATATGGAGCGGCAGCTGGGTGAGGCGGGCGCGGAGATTGCCTTCATAGAGGACGAGGGGGCCGAGCACCGCCATGGCGATCAGGCTGCGCAGGATCATGATCACGAAGACCGGCACGTCTTGGCCAAGCTCGCGCCCGGCGACGGTGAGGGCAAGGGTGCACAGAAGCCATCCCGCCATCCAGATGGCCGCCTGTGTCGTCGATTGTTGCGGCAAGCGCGATTTTCTCCCCTGACGGCGACAACCATAAGGGGCTCTGTGGGGACCTGCTAGGGCGTAAAGCTCATATCAACCCTGCGACGGGAACCGGGCTGAGAGAAGCGCGCGCTGCTGACAGCTCTTGTCGTCGCAAGCCGCTATTCCAGGTGATCTGGACAAGCGCCGGCCAGCCATGCGAGGTTTCCCCGGCGCGACCACCAGAGAGGGGCGTAGAGCCTCTGAATTCGCGCGATGCCGGCAGCGCGCTGCCCAGGTTTTTCAGGTTTCACGGACGCGTCATGAACGATGCCATGCGTATGAACAATTCGTCGTCCGTCGCAGGACAGGCAGCGCCAGCCATTTCGGTGCGCGGGATCGTCAAGCATTTCGGCGCGGTGCGAGCCGTCGACGGCATCGATCTCGATGTGCCGCGCGGCATGATCTTCGCCATTCTGGGGCCCAACGGCGCCGGCAAGACCACGCTGATGCGGATGCTGGCGACGCTCGCCGCACCCGACGCAGGCTCGGCCAGCATCATGGGACATGACCTTGCAAGCGCGCCGCAGAAGGTGCGCGCCAGCATCGCCATGACCGGCCAGTTCGCTTCGCTCGACGAGGATCTGACGGGCCGCGAGAATCTGCTGATGCTCGCCAGGCTGTGGGGGTATCGCGGCCGCGGCGCCAAGGAACGCGCCGATGAACTGCTCGCCGCCTTCGATCTGGCCGACGCGGCCAGCAAGCAGGTCAAAGCCTATTCGGGGGGCATGCGCAGAAGGCTCGACATCGCTGCTTCGCTTATCGTGACGCCGGGCGTCCTCTTCCTCGACGAGCCGACCACTGGCCTCGATCCCAATGCGCGCCAGAGCGTGTGGCGGATGATCCGGGCGCTGGCGGGCTCGGGCGTCACCATCCTTCTCACCACTCAATATCTCGACGAGGCGGATCAGCTGGCGGCGCGTATCGCCGTCATCGACAAGGGCAAGAAGATCGCCGAAGGCACGAGCCGTGAGCTCAAGGCCGCCACCGGTTCGGGATTTCTCCATGTGGCGCTGGCCGATCCGCCGCGTGTCGATGACGCGAGGCGGCTGCTCGAGGCGCATCTCGGCGGCAAGGTGCAGCATAGTGCGGAAGGTGTCCAGCTTTCGGTCATGGCGGGAACGCCCGAGGCCGCCAGCCAGGCGATCGCGGCGCTCATCGCCGACAAGATTGAGCTTGCCGATTTTTCCATGGGCTCGCCCAGCCTCGAGGAAGTGTTCTTCGCGCTGACGGGCGGCGGCGGCAGGCTCGCAAAACCGGAAGGGGACGACCGATGACCGACGTGAGCTCGACCCCTTTGGAACTCAGGCTCGACCGGGCGCCGCCCAGGCCGCCATCCGCCTTCTCCAATGCGCTCGTCTTCGGCTGGCGGGCCATCCTCAAATTCAAGCATGTGCCGGAGCAGCTCTTCGATCTGGTGATGACGCCGATCATGTTCACGCTGCTTTTCACCTTTGTCTTCGGCGGGGCGTTGGCCGGATCGACCGGCGCCTATCTGCAATTCTTCCTGCCCGGAATCCTTGTTCAGACCATCGTGTTCAACGCGGTCTATTCCGGCATGGGCCTCTCGACCGACCTCAGCAAGGGCCTGTTCGACCGTTTCCGCTCGCTGCCCATCTGGTCTCTGGCGCCCTTTGCCGGGCTGATGGTCGGTGACATTCTGCGCCACCTGATCGCCGGTGGACTGATCCTGATCATCGGCCTCATCCTGGGCTACCGCGCCGAAGGTGGGATTCCGGGCGTCATTGCCGCTTTCGCACTGCTCGTTGCTATCGGCTTCGGCATGGGCTGGATATTCATCGTGCTGGGCCTCCTGGTCCGCACGCCGACGACAGTCATGACCGCCGGTTTCACTTTCCTCTTTCCTCTGGTGTTCGCCTCCAACATCATGGTCCAACCGGCCACGATGCCGGGCTGGCTCAGGGCCTTCGTCGAAGTGAATCCGGTGTCTTTGATGACCAGCGCCATTCGCGGGCTGATGGCGGGCAATGCGAGCCTGACCGAGGTACTCCTGGCGCTGGCGGCGCCTGCGGCGCTCACCGTGCTGCTGGCTCCGGTGACGCTCTGGCTCTACCGGCGCAGCGACCGGTAAGGCTTGTTCATCTTTTCCTCAAGTCAATGCGATGGGCGAAGGAGCTGCGCTGCGCATGATCGAAATCTGCTGCCTCATATAGGCCAGTGCCGGGTCGAGAACCGCTCGCCACGCGTCCTGCGACTCTTCCCGAGCCTCCTCGTCCAGGTCTTTGTCCGCGTCCCGGAGCGCCGCAAGGAATGCGTCGCGGAATAGGCCGTAATATTCATCCTCGATCACGAACTCACTGTGCTTCCGGGTCAGTTCCTCGAAACTGGTGCTGTAGGCGGGATGAAGAATACTGGCGATGGTCTGGCGAAGGTTCCGCGCCTGGCTCTCCTCGTTCACTCCACGATCTTCAAACAACTTCTTGATATCGGCTCGCTTGAACAGAGTGTGATAGAAGGATCTGAAGAATGCCTCGTCTGCCCGAAGCTTCTCCCGATATCGGTCTCTGACATAATCTTTGATGACGTCCGGCACGTTCTCTTCCGCAACCTGAGTCAGAGCCTTGATCAAGTGAGGGAATGAAGCCCATCGTCTCGTCGGATCGCGGGCCAGCATCCTGGCAACAATGAAGGAAAGCGCAGGCTGCCCGTGACGGAGCCCTTCCGGAAAACTGGCTCTCGGCGATTCGAAGAAGGCCGCGCTGCTTTTGAGATCGCTGAACGCCTTGATCGAGATCGGATGCGTGCCGGTCAACAATTCCAATGCCAGTATGCCCAGATGGTATTGGTCGGTTCGTTTATCGATCGGCTCGCCATAGTAGCGCTCAGGGCTCAAATACGGCAATTCGGTCGCATTAAGCAGCTTGGTCGGAGAGATTCGACAGGATTCAAGCGTTTCGTTCGCAATCGGAAGCAACGAAACGCGGGCCCTGTCTCCGTCAAAATGGACATGGTTCGGTTGCACAGGCCCGAGAATATGCTGGCTGCCATCATGCAGCTCCACTGCGACATGCGCGAGTTGCGCAATGACCGTGGCCACCGATTTCGCTGGCAGCCTCTGACCGGATTTCATGAGTTCAGCGAGAGTCTTGTCCTCGATGAAGTCCATGACGACCCATGACACAACAGGATCGCTTTCAGGAACGATATTCCGGATCGAGATCGCCGATGGATCATTGATCATTTGGACGACCCGTGCCCTCTTCACAAAATCCTTGGCAATCGATTCCCTCCCCGGTGCGGGAACCAGGGCCTTTACGGCGAGGATCCTGTCGTTCTGTTCGGCCTTGTAAAAAATCGAGTAGTCGCCTGCAGCAAAATCGGGTCCAACCCGGATGCCGAGACGCCCGACCGATGCAACGACTCTTGATTTGAGAGCAACCCGAAAATTGTCGGACGTATCCTTTTGCAGGTCGATGATCCTGGACAAAGTCTCTCGAATGCGTCCCAACGCTTCGTCGAGTTCTTGGTCACCCAGCTGCCTCAGCGGTCTGCTTTGGCCTCCTGCAGCCTGGAGGGTATTGAGAGTAGGAATCCGCCTGCGCTCGTCGGCGGTGATATCGTCAATTGGTACCCACACGATGCTGAGGCCTCCGGCTTCGTACTGTCGCACGATTGCAGGAAACTCTTCCCTCGCGATGAAATCCGACGTCAAGAAGTTCCTTCCTACGAGAAGAAGGGCGATACGTGACTCGGAAATGGCGCGGTTGATGCTTTCTTGCCAATTGGTTGAGGCAACAATATCCCGGTCAGACCATACGCTCAGCTGCGTGTTAAAAAAGCCACTCAACAGCTTCTTGAAAATTGTCGGCCAATCGCGAGGGGGCTGGCCTTGTCCGCTCTCTGTATCTTTGTGACTATAGCTAAGGAATATCTGCTGAGGCATCGAACGCCATCTTGCTCAAAGAACGTCGCGCGCCGCGGAGTCTACGACCTTAGTATACTCAAAACCCAAAGCAAGCCCCGCCTCACCCGGCGCCTATGGCAAGCGGATTCCTGATTGGTGAAAAGCCAGCTCGCTGGCGCGGCCATTTTGCTGGACTGCCCGACCCCCATCCGGCCGCCACGGCTCGACGCCGGGAGCCACCCGTCCCGCAAGGGGGAAGGGCGAAGATAGACACCGGGCTTGACGGGAGGGGGCAGTTCCGTCATTTTGCCGGCCCATGACGACCGCCCCCCACTATGCCGTCCCGATGTGCGGCATGATTATTATCTGCATCTAGCGCAAAAACGCTGGCAGGCGGCCGCTTTACCTAAATTCAAGTCGAAGCGATCCCCGGGCCGGCAAGCCCCGAGAGTCACATGACGTTACGACTTTACAATACCCTGACCCGAGCCAAGGACGTCTTCACGCCGATCGATCCCAAGGCGGTCCGCATGTATGTCTGCGGCCCGACGGTCTATGACTATGCCCATATCGGCAATGCGCGGCCGATCATCGTCTTCGACGTGCTGTTCCGGCTGCTGCGCCATCTCTATGGCGCCGATCACGTCACCTATGTGCGCAACATCACCGACATCGACGACAAGATCAATGCGCGGGCCAAGGAAGAGGGCGTGCCGATCGGCGACCTGACCAGCCGCACGACCCGCCAGTTCCATCAGGACATCGCGGCGCTCAATGTGCTCGAGCCGACGCATGAGCCGCGCGCCACCGGCACCATCCCGGAGATCGTGGCACTCATCGGGATGCTGGTCGCCAAGGGCCATGCCTATGAGGCCGAGGGCCATGTGCTCTTCGACGTGCCCTCGATGAAGGATTACGGCAAGCTGTCGCGCCGGCCGCTCGACGACATGATCGCCGGCGCCCGTATCGACGTCGCCCCCTATAAGAGGGGCGAGATGGATTTCGTCCTGTGGAAGCCGTCGACCCCGGATCTGCCGGGCTGGGACAGCCCGTGGGGCAGGGGTCGGCCTGGCTGGCATATCGAATGCTCGGCCATGTCGTGGAAGCATCTGGGCGAGACCTTCGACATCCATGGCGGCGGCATTGACCTCATCTTCCCGCATCACGAGAACGAAGTGGCGCAGTCGCGGTGCGCCTTCGGCCTCAAGGTGATGGCCAATATCTGGATGCATAATGGCTTCCTGCAGATCGACGGCCAGAAGATGTCGAAGAGCCTCGGCAACTTCTTCACCATCAACGAGGTGCTGAATGATTGGCCGGGCGAGGTCGTGCGCTTCAACATGCTGCGCACCCATTACCGCCAGCCGATCGACTGGACGGTGAAGGGACTCGAGGAGAGCACCCGCATCCTCGACGGTTTCTATAACACTGCCGCCTCCCGCCTCACCGAGGACGTGCGCATTGCAGCGCCGGTGCTCGAAGCCCTGTGCGACGACCTCAACACGCCGCGCGCCATTGCCGAATTGCATGCGCTCGACCGGCCGAATTTCCAGATGGAGCTCGGCGCCACCCTCAATGCGCTGGGCTTCACCGGCAAGCATGTCGAGGAGAAGGCGGCCAAGGTCGACGAGCACAAGGTCAATGAGCTGATCGCCGCGCGGATCGCCGCGCGTGCCGCCAAGAACTGGGCCGAGAGCGACCGCCTGCGCGCCGCGATCGACGCGCTGGGTGTCGTCGTCATGGACAACAAGGACGGCACGACGAGCTGGGAGGTGAAATCGTGACGCGCGAGCGCCTCTATCTCTTCGACACCACCTTGCGCGATGGGCAGCAGACGCCGGGCGTCGACTTCTCGCTCGACGACAAGCTGGTGGTCATGGAGATGCTCGATCAGCTCGGCCTCGATTACATCGAGGGCGGCTATCCGGGCGCCAATCCGACCGACACGGCACTGTTTGCCGAGGCGCGTCCGACCAAGGCCACCTTCACCGCCTTTGGCATGGTGAAGCGCGCCGGCCGCTCAGCTTCCAACGATCCGGGCCTGCAGGACATCCTGCGCGCCAAGGTGAAGGCGATCTGCTTCGTCGCCAAATCCTGGGACTACCATGTCCGCGTCGCCCTTCAGACGACGAATGAAGAGAATCTGCTCACGATCCGTGAGTCCGTCGAAAACGCCAAGGCGCTCGGGCGCGAGGTGCTGCTCGATTGCGAGCATTTCTTCGACGGCTTCAAGGCCAATCCGGCCTATGCGCTCGAAGTCGCGAAGACGGCCTATGAGGCGGGTGCGCGCTGGGTCGTGCTGTGCGACACCAATGGCGGGACTTTGCCGCCGGAAGTTTCGGAGATCGTCCGTGAAGTGACGAAGACGGTGCCGGGCACCCATCTCGGCATCCACGCCCATAACGACACCGAGCAGGCGGTCGCCAATTCGCTGGCCGCGGTGCTGGCGGGCGTCCGCCAGATCCAGGGCACGCTCAACGGCATCGGTGAGCGCTGCGGCAACGCCAATCTCGTGTCGATCATCCCGACCTTGGTGCTCAAGAAGGAATTCGCCGAGCGCTTCGAGACCGGGGTGACGGAAGAAAAGCTGGCGACGCTGACGCATGTGTCCCGCGCCTTCGACGAGCTGCTGAACCGCAGCCCCAATGCGCAGGCGCCCTATGTGGGAAGGAGCGCCTTCGCCACCAAGGCCGGCATCCATGCCTCGGCGATCGTCAAGGAGCCCGAGACCTACGAGCATGTACCGCCCGACAGCGTCGGCAACCGCCGCCGCATGCTGGTCTCCGACCAGGCCGGCAAATCCAATCTCTTGGCCGAGCTCGCCCGCATCGGGCTTGCCGTCGACAAGAGCGACAGCCGTCTCGATGCGCTGCTGCGCGAGGTGAAGGAGCGGGAAGCGCAGGGCTATGCCTATGACGGGGCGGATGCCTCCTTCGAGCTTCTGGCGCGCCGCATGCTCGGCACCGTGCCGCATTATTTCGACGTCCAGTCCTTCCGGGTGATCGTCGAACAGCGCCACAATGCGTTGGGCGAGCTCGTCACCATGTCGGAAGCCGTGGTCAAGGTGAAGGTCGACGAGGAAATCTTCATCAATGCCGGCGAGGGCAACGGCCCGGTCAACGCGCTCGACGTCGCGCTGCGCAAGGATCTCGGCAAGTACCAGCGCTTCATCGACGATCTCGAGCTTGCCGACTACAAGGTTCGTATCCTCAATGGCGGAACGGGAGCCACTACCCGCGTTCTGGTCGAAAGCCGTGATGGCGAGGGCAATCGCTGGTTCACCGTCGGCGTGTCGCCCAATATCGTCGATGCCTCCTTCCAGGCCCTGTCGGACTCGATCGTCTTCAAACTGCTGCGCGAAGAGGTGGCGTAGCCATCTGGAAACCCCCCACCGCGCGAAGCGCGGGGAGGGTGGACGCCCGCAGGGCGGACGGGTGGGGGCTTCCCACCGGGCAGTGTTCAGATGCGTGAGAGATCTCGCTTGCGGAGAGACCCCACCCGTCGCGCGTTCCGCGCGCCACCCTACCCGCCTTCGGCGGCGGAGGGAGAGTTGGGGGTGTAAAACCTGTCATGCGTGCGCTTCCGGCATGCGACCCATGCTTGCAAGCGGGCTGGCTGAAACGAGGCCGGCCCGCTAAACCATCGCCGATGGCTGCCATCGATACCCCGGTTTCCCAAGCCCATTTGTCCGAAGCCAAGAAGGGCGTGGCCTTCGGCATCGCGGCCCATCTCGTCTGGGGCGTGATGGCCTATTATTTCAAGCTCATCGAGGCCGCCTCGCCGGTCGAGATCGCGGTGCATCGCGGCCTCTGGTCGCTCGTCATAGCCGCCATCGTCATCTGGGCGCTCGGCCAATATGACGACGTGAGGAGGGCGCTGGCGAGCCCGCGCATCGTCCTCACCCTGCTGTTCACCAGCTTGCTCATCGTCTTCAACTGGGGCTTTTATATCTGGTCGATCCAGAACGGTCGCACCATCGAGGCGAGCCTCGGCTATTACATCAACCCGCTGCTCAATGTCGTGGCCGGCGCCATCTTCCTCGGCGAACGTTTCACCCGCCTGCAGCTCATCGCCATTGCGATTGCCGTGATCGCGGTGCTGGTCCAGACCGTTGCTCTGGGCGTCGTGCCCTGGCTCGGCCTGATGCTGGGCTCGACCTTTTGCATCTATGGCCTGATCCGCAAGACCGTCGATGTCGGTGCCACACAGGGCTTCTTCGTCGAAGTGCTGCTCATCTTCATTCCCGCCGTGGCCATCGCGGTGTGGATGGGCGAGACGGGGCAAGCGCTGTTCCTGACGACGCCTTTCTATACGCTGATGCTGATGGGTTGCGGCGCGCTCACCGCGGCGGCGCTTCTGTTCTTCTCCCTCGCGGTCAGGCGCATCCGCTATTCGACCGCCGGTCTCATGCAGTATATCTCGCCCTCACTGGTCTTCCTCACTGCCGTCTTCATCTTCGGCGAGCCGATGGATTTCTGGCGCTGGCTTTCCTTCGCGCTGCTTTGGGTGGCGCTCGGCATCTACACCTACGCCGCCCTCAAGGAAGGCCGCCGCTTGCAGGAAGCCTTGGAGCCGGCGCAGGCCTGAGCGGTCACGCGCTCAACACCCGGCGCAAGGCCGAGAAGCGCTTGCGGTATTGTGCCGGAGTGACGCCGATCTTGCGCTTGAATAGCCGGCCGAAAAAGCTTGCATCGCCATAGCCGGCCTCCTGAGCGATCGCTTCGACGGCAAGGGTCGTCGTTTCCAGCATCTGCTTGGCCTCCTCGAGGCGCAGCGACTGCACATAGTCGAGCGGTGACAGACCGGTGGCGTGGAAGAAACGCCGGTTGAAGGAGCGCTCGGGCATGCCGCTCATTTCGGCCATCGCCGCGACCGGCGAGGCCTGCTTGTAATTGTCGGCAAGCCATTCCTGGCACGTGGCGATCTGCGCGTCGTTTCCCTGTTTCGCGGTGACTAATGAAGCATAGGGCAAGGCGCCCGCATGATGCCAGTCGAGCAGGTAGACCTTGGCGAGCTCGATCGCCTGCTCGATGCCGACATAACGCGCGACCAGGAACAGGGCGAGATCCTGCCAGCTGGTGCCACCACCCCCCATGATGATGCGCTGCCCCTCGCCGCTGACGACGAGGGTGCGGCTGCAATGCACGCGCACTTTGGGGTAGGTCTCTGCCATCGCCTTGCAGAAGCCCCAATGTGTGGTGGCATCATGGCCATCAAGGATACCGGACTCAGCCAGGATGAGGGCGCCCGAACAGGCCGCCGCGATCACCGCACCGGCTTCGTAATGTTTGCGGATCCAGGCGATCTCCGGCTCGAAGAGTCCCGCGCAGCTTTCCCCGGGCGCGATGAAGAAATCCGAGATGCAGAGAATGTCGGGGGGCGGGGCATCGGGGAGTGCGTGATGGGGCATGATGGTGACGCCGTTGAAGGCCGCCACCGGGGCCTTGTCGCGCGCTACGATGCAAGGCCTGACGGCACTCGTGCCAACCCGTCCGGTGGTCAAAAAAGTCCAATCTCTTCCAGCAGATGCGAAGAGGTCGAACATGCCGTAGAGGGTCGAGCCGGTAACCTCGGGCACAGCCAGAAGGGCGACATTTAGAGGGCGGGTATTCTGTGGCATGGCCGAAATGACCGTTTCCTTGCCGGAACACCCTTAATGCCAGAGCGGAGATTACGCTAGGTCGACGCGTCTCGCCGGCCTCCGCCGGTCCAACCCAAGCTGGAGATCTGTCATGTCGAAATATCGCAAAGCGCTGCCGCAACTGAAGGGCGGCGTTTTCCTGACCGATGGTGGCCTCGAGACCACTTTGGTTTTCCATGAGGGCATGGAGTTGCCGTGCTTCGCGTCCTTCCCGCTCGTTACCACCGAGGCCGGGCGCGAGAAGCTGAAGAGCTATTTCATGCCGTATCTGGAACTGGCCCGACGCAAGGGCGTCGGCTTCATCCTCGACACGCCGACCTGGCGCGCCAGTTCCGATTGGGGCGAGAAGCTCGGCTTCTCACGCGATGGGCTCGCCGCCGCCAACCAGCTCTCGGTTGAATTCCTCGTGGATTTGCGGGACGCCTATGCCGGCAAGATCGAGCCGATCGTCATCAATGGCGCCATCGGCCCCAGAGGCGACGGCTACCGGGTCGACGACCGGATGACGGCTGCCGGAGCGCGCCGCTATCATGCGCAGCAGATGGCGGAGTTCGCCAAGTCGGAAGCCGACATGGTGACCGCTTTCACGCTCAACTATGTCGATGAGGCGGTGGGCATCGTGCAGGCCGCGCAGGATTGCACGATGCCGGTAGTCATCTCCTTCACGGTCGAGACCGATGGCAAGCTGCCTTCCGGCGAGAGCCTGCGAACTGCGATCGAGACCGTCGATCGGGTGACCGGTGGCTATCCACTCTACTTCATGATCAACTGCGCGCATCCGGAGCACTTCGACAATGTGCTCGAAGACGGCGCTTGGCTCGGCCGCATCCGTGGCATCAGAGCCAATTCATCGACCAAGAGCCATGCCGAGCTCGATACGGCGACGGAGATCGATATCGGCGATCCGCTAAATCTCGGTGCCCGTTATGGCGCATTGCGCAGCAAATTGCGCAATCTGCAGGTCCTGGGCGGATGCTGCGGCACCGATCATCGTCATCTGTCGGCGATCTCGGATGTCTGTCTCGCGGCCTGACTTTAGCAACAGGGGATGTGCGCTCGTTCTCGGCGCACATTCCTACAAAGTCTTGCCTACAAGGTCTTGCGGATCGGGTCGGCCGGGACATTGGCGGTCGACTGGCTGAGCCTCTCCTCGAAGACCGACACGACGTCTTCGGGCTTTTTCACCACTTCGAGCTTGAGGTCGATGCCCTCGCGGATGAATTTCTCCTGCCGCATGTGGGTGATGAGGGTGAGGAGGGGCGCCCAGTAGTCGTCGACATCGCAGATGATGATCGGCTTGGCATGCCGGTCGAGCTGCGCCCAGGTCGAGATCTCGACCAGTTCCTCGAGCGTGCCGAGACCGCCCGGAAGTGCCACGAAGCCATCCGAACGCTCGAACATGGTCATTTTGCGCTCATGCATGCTGGCGGTGACGATGAGCTCGTTCACATTCGTCAGCATACGTTCTTTGTTGACCAGGAATTCCGGGATGATGCCGACCACATGGCCGCCGCTATCGAGCACCGACCGGGCGACTTCGCCCATCAGGCCGAGGCTGCCGCCGCCATAGACGAGACCGATGCCGCGATTGGCCATGGCCGTGCCGAGCGCGCGCGCCGCCGCCATATAGGCGGGATTCCGTCCCGGACCCGATCCGCAATAAACACAAAGATGCCGCATGATTCTCCTATATTCCTTTTTGTCGCGAGAGGGCGGCCGTAAAGTTGACCCGACTGCCGCTTAAACTTTGCAGATTCGCCAGTTATTCCCTATTTACAGGCGGAAACATGGAACCGCGACAATGAAAAATCCGCTTGTAGTGTTTACTGGGGCTGCCCTCGCGACTTTGGCCGCCTTGGCCGGTCTCAAGATGACCGACTGGCCGTCCGATGCCCCGCCTGCGTCCAACGCGGCGCAGACCCAGAGCGAGGCGCCGAAGACCGCCGAAGCGGAGAAACCAGCCGAAAAGCCGGCGGAAATGGCCGCTGTCCAGCCGACCGAACAGCCCCAGGGCGAGGCGCCCCAGGCCGAAACACCAAAGACCGAAACCCCGGCGCCGGAAGCCGCTGCCGCGCCTGCCAAGCCGGAACTCGACACGGTGCGTGTCGAGGCCGACGGTCAGGCCGTCGTGGCGGGCCGCGCCCAGCCGGGAGCGGAAGTCTCGCTCAAGCTCGGCAATGAGGTGCTGGGCAAAGGCGTCGCCAATTCGGACGGCGCCTGGGTCGTCGCGCCCGAAAACCCGCTGCCCAAGGGCGCCCATGAGATCACCGTCGAACAGAAGGCCGCCGACGGCGCCACCACCACATCGGAGAAATCCATCGCCGTCGCGGTTCCCGAGCTGCCTGGCCAGCAGGCCATGGTGGCCCTGACGGAACCCGGTTCCGCCACCAAGGTTCTCCAGGCGGGCGGCGCCACCGAGCCGCCAGCCCAGGCCGAAAAGCCGGCCGAGCCGGAACAGAAGACCGCTGCCGCTGAGCCCGCTCCGCCGGCGGAACAGGCGCCAGCAGCTTCTGCGCCGGCCGCCGGGACAGAGCAGCCTGCTGCGGGTGAGACGGTCCAAAAGACCGCCGAACCCCCGGCGAGCGGTGAAACGGTGCAGAAGACGGCCGAGGCGCCGGCCACCCCCGAAACCCCTCAGAAGCCTGAGGAAAGCCAGCCGCAGACCCAGGAAATGGCGGCTGTCGCGCCCAAGGCCGCCGAGGAAACCCAGGCCGAGAAGCCGGCTGAATCCGCCGCCCCCAAGGCGACCGAGACACCGGCCAAGACCGCCGATGTTCCGCTCCGCCTCGACGCCGTCGATTACAACGACAAGGGCGACATCATCTTTTCCGGCCGCGCCAGGCCCGGCACCGCGGTGCGCCTCTATGTCGATAATGGCAGCGTCGGCGACGCCATCGTCGACTCTGAGGGCAACTGGACCTTTGCCGGCAGCGACATCATCGCGCCCGGCACTCATTCTTTGCGGGCCGACCAGATCGACAGTTCCGGCAAGGTGATGGCGCGCATCGAGCTGCCCTTCCAGCGCGAGGATGCGGCGGCCGTCGCCGCGCTCAACGCGCCGGCTGAGCCCGAGCCAGCGCCGCCGGCGAAGTCGACCGAAATCCCGCCGCCGGCTCAGTCCGAAACCACGCAAGCGCAGCCCGTGCCGCAGCCGTCGGAGCCGGCCCAGCCGGAAGCTCAGCCCGCGCCGCAGACGACCGAAGTCGCCAAGGCCGAGCCCGAGACGACAACGCCCGCGCCGTCCGCGCCCGCCGCTTCGGCCGAGCCGCCGGCGACGCCTGAGCCTCAGCCCGAGGCGACCGAGCAGGCCGCCGCGGCTCCGACGACTCCCGAGCCTGAGACCAAGCAGCCCGAGCCCGACAAGCCGCGCTCCGGCAAAGTGGTCATCCAGCCGGGCAACAATCTGTGGAAGCTGTCGCGCGTGATCTATGGCCGCGGCATCAACTTCACCGTGATCTATGACGCCAACAAGGAACAGATCCGCGACCCCGACCTGATCTATCCGGGGCAGATCTTCGCCATCCCCAATGCCAACCCACCTGAATCGATCGACCCCAAGCGCCGTGATCCCCTGACCAGCGCCGAGGGCGGCACCCAGCAATGACGCGCCCGACGTCGCATCAGGCGGCGCTCAGGCGGGGTGACGGGAGCCACTGGGGGACGCTCAAGGACATCATGCCGCTTCTGTGGCCGGAAGGGCGCATGGACCTGAAAGTCCGCGTCGTTCTGGCCGTGGTGGCGCTGATCCTCGCCAAGGTCATCACCGTCCTCACGCCTTTCGCCTATAAATACGCGGTCGATGCGCTGACCGCGAAAGACGGCCTGCCGGCACTCGTCGTCGTGCCGGCCTTCATGATCCTCGCCTATGGCGCGGGCCGGGTGATGATGGTGGCCTTCGCGCAGTTGCGCGATGCGATCTTCGCCAAGGTCGGCCAGCGCGCGGTGCGCGAGCTGGCGATGCGCACTTTCCGGCATCTCCATGCGCTGTCGCTGAAATTCCATCTCGAGCGGCGCACCGGCGGCCTGTCGCGCATCATCTCACGCGGCACCAACGGCATCGACACCATCCTGCGTTATTCGCTGTTCAACACGTTTCCGACGGCGCTCGAGCTCTTCTTCATCTGCGGCATCCTCGCCCATTCCTATGGCTGGCTCTATGCGCTGGTGGTGGCGGGGACCGTGCTGGCCTATGTCATCTTCACCTATATCGCCACCGAATGGCGCATCAATATCCGCCGCGCCGCCAATGATGCCGACACCGACGCCTCGACCAAGGCCATCGACAGCCTGCTCAATTTCGAGACGGTGAAATATTTCGGCAATGAGGAGCACGAGGCGCGCCGCTACGACGTGGCGATGGCGCGCTACGAGAAAGCCTCGATCAAGACCTGGATCTCGCTCGCCATTCTCAATGCCGGCCAGGCGTTGATCTTCGCCATCGGCCTCACCATCGCCATGCTGATGAGCGGCTATGCGGTGCAGAAGGGCACCATGACGCTCGGCGATTTCGTCATGATCAACGCGTTGATGATCCAGCTCTATATGCCGCTCAATTTCATCGGCTCGGTCTATCGCGACATCAAGCAGGGGCTCATCGATGTCGAGGAGATGTTCTCGCTGCTCGAGGTCGAGGCGGATATCAAGGACCGTCCGGGCGCGGTGCCGCTGCGCACCGCCAAGGGCGAGATCGTCTTCGAGCATGTCGATTTCGCCTATGACAAGGAAAGACCGATCCTGCGCGATCTCTCTTTCCGGGTGCCGAGCGGCAAGACGGTGGCGATCGTCGGTCCCTCGGGCGCCGGCAAGTCGACCATCTCGCGGCTCCTGTTCCGCTTCTATGATGTAAGCGCCGGCCGCATTATGGTCGACGGGCAGGATATCGCCGGCGTGACCCAGAAGACCTTGCGCGCCGCCATCGGCATGGTCCCCCAGGACACAGTGCTGTTCAACGACACGGTGCGCTACAATATACGCTATGGCCGCCCCGAGGCGAGTGACGAGGAGGTCGAGGACGCGGCACGCCTGGCCCAGGTCCATTCCTTCGTGATGACCTTGCCCAAGGGGTATGAGGCGCTGGTCGGCGAGCGCGGCCTCAAATTGTCGGGCGGCGAGAAACAGCGTGTGTCGATCGCCCGCACCATCCTCAAATCGCCGCCGATCCTCATTCTCGACGAGGCGACCTCGGCGCTCGATTCGATGACCGAGCGTGAGATCCAGACGGCCCTAGGCCAGGTGTCGCGCAACCGCACCACGCTGGTCATCGCCCATCGCCTGACCACAGTGGTCGAGGCCGACGAGATCATCGTACTGGAGCATGGCGGCATCGCCGAGCGCGGTACCCATGGCGAGCTTCTGAAGCAGCGCGGCCTTTACGCTGCGATGTGGAACCGGCAGCGCGAGGCCGACGAGGCGCGCCGCAAGCTCGCCGATATCGAACATGAGGAAGAGGAAGGGGCCGGCGACGACGGCACCCCCGGGCCGAGCATCGTCGCGGTTAACTCCGCCACCTGACATTTTCTGTCTTTTGTCATTATTTTCAGCTAGGTTCCGCAGCCGTCATGTCACTTGTCAACACCATCACCTCGACTTTCGTCCCCGTCCACCGGGAGGGCTGGAAGTTCGTCGCCATTGCCGCGGCTGTCACCCTGGTCCTCTATTGGTTCGACCTCGATTTGCTGGCGCTTCTGGCGCTGGTGCTCACTTTGTGGTGCGCCTATTTCTTCCGCGATCCCGAGCGGGTGACGCCATTGCGTCAGGGGCTCGTCATCTCGCCGGCCGACGGACGCGTCAGCGCCATCGAAAGCGTGGTGCCGCCGCCCGAGCTCGACCTGCCGCGCGAGACCTTCACCCGCATCTCGGTGTTCATGAATGTGTTCGACGTGCATATCAACCGCGCGCCGGTCGATGCACGTATCGCCCATATCGCCTATGTGCCGGGCAAGTTCCTCAATGCCGAGCTCGACAAGGCGAGCGAGGACAATGAGCGCCAGGCGATGACGCTCGAGCTCGAGGACGGGCGCAAGATCGGCGTGGTGCAGATCGCCGGCCTGGTGGCGCGGCGCATCGTGAAGTTCGTCGATGACGGCGACATGCTGAAAGCGGGCGAGCGTTTCGGCCTCATCCGCTTCGGCAGCCGGGTCGATGTCTATTTGCCGAAAGGCGTCAGCGTTTTCGCGGTCGTCGGACAACGGGCGATCGCCGGCGAGACGGTGCTTGCCGACTTTGCTTCGGACGAGTCCGAGCGCGCTGGCCGGCGGAATTGAGGAGCAACCCATGGCGGACATCCCCAATCCGGAAGACGAGACGATCGAGACGAGCCATCGCGAGCAGCGCCTGCGCCGCTTCAAGCAGGTGCCGATCCGCATCCTGGTGCCCAATCTCATCACGCTTCTGGCTTTGTGCAGCGGCGTCACCGCCATCCGCCTCGGCATGGAGGGCCGTTATGAGCTCGCTGTCGGCGCCGTCATCCTCGCCATCGTGCTCGATGCGGTCGACGGCCGCCTGGCGCGCTTCCTGAAAGGCACGTCGCGTTTCGGCGCCGAGCTCGACTCGCTCGCCGACTTCGTCAATTTCGGCGTGGCGCCGGCCATCCTCATCTATCTTTGGTCGCTCAACACTTTGAAGAGCCTCGGCTGGCTCGTTGCTTTGTGCCTGGCGATCTGCTGCGCGCTGCGGTTGGCGCGTTTCAACGTCGCGATCGATGATCCCGATAAGCCCGCCTGGATGATGAACTTCTTTACGGGTGCCCCGGCGCCGGCGGGCGCCGGCCTCGCCATGGCGCCGATGTATCTGGGTTTTCTCGGCATCATCCCCGACGGCCATGCGGTCGCCTGGGCCGTCCTGCCTTATACCGCCGCCGTGGCGCTTCTGATGGTGAGCCGGGTTCCGACCTTTTCCGGCAAGACCTTGGGCTCGCGCATCAGCCGCGACCTGGTCCTGCCGCTGCTCGGCGTGGCGGCCCTCGTCGTCGTCAGCCTGATCACTTTCCCGTGGGAGATGCTGACCGCGATGTCGCTGCTTTACATCGCGCTATTACCCTTCGGTATGCGCTCCTACCGCCGCCATAAGGCGGAGTATGAGCAGAGGAAAGCGGAGACGCCGGCGGCTTAGCGATCGCCGCCGGTTCTCGCGTCCTGCCGGATCACGCAGCATGACGCGCCAACATCTCGGATCTCTGTAGGAAGATCAGACACGAGGCCCTCAGTGTCGCCGACCACGAGCGGCATTCTCACGGCATAGAGCATATCGGCGACGATCGCGCCCACTGCCAGAATGGCATCGGTGCGGGCTAGGATGATGCCAGCCGGTGCCGTCTTTCGCCTGATGGCCTCGGCGAGAACGGAGGATGACGAGGACGAACCGCGCCCGCTTGGCATGACGAGGATGCGTCCGGTGACCGTCTCGCCCCGATCGGGGTGGTTGGCGTCGATGATCCGGCCGGTCGCGACGTCTATCCCGCCCCAGAAGCTCAAGGACTGGGAGAGAACCAGAGCCAGTCCCTCGGCATTTCCGGCAATGACGGCAACAGCCTCGCGTTCCATCATGCGCCTCGCGTCACGCGCCCGATCGCGGCGGAGCGAACACAATCCTCAAGTTCGCCGAAGGCGACCGTCACGCCGATATTTCCCGGCGCATAATGCGCCCATTTCCCTGAATTGGTCATGACGACGCCCTCGATCTCTTTCAGTATGGCGGTCACATAGGTACAGGTGTCGGCGACGGGCCGGACGCCGAAGCCGCGCGACTCCGCCAGCTCGCCGCTACGGTCGAGCTCGCTCAGCGTGTCGCGGCCAGTATTGACATAGATCGGGATGTCTCTCTGCGGCCGGAGCCGGCGCAGCAGCGGTATCAGCCGCCGCCACTCGTCCAGGGAGAAATGCGGTGTGCCCAGCGACACGGCCGATATAGGAGAACCGTCCGGGACTTTGGACAGTCGCGCAAGGGCCTGGGCCAGGTCGGCTTCGCTGATCGTGATCGTCTGATCGGGCTTTCTGCCGCCGAAAGCCTCGCCAACAGTCGCGGCCTCGGGCGTAATGCCGACGGCATGAAACATCGCGACCGAGCCGGCGGACGCGGCGGCGGCCCCGAGCGCCTTCAACTGATCCTCGTCCCGAGGCGGCGGCAGGCCTTTGATGACGGGTACATGGTCGCCGCTCTTCTCTCCGATGAGCAATCCGACCGCCACATAGAGGCTGTCACTCGCCGCCCGAGAAGCGGAAAGTCCGACGAACTCATACAGTATCTGGCCGCGCCGGTTCGCCTCGAGATGCAGGCCCCAGGCCGGGGCACGTCCGGTCAGCGCGCAGCATAGGTCGATGAAGTCGCCATAGCGGTTGGTGCGCGCGCCGATCACCGAATTGGCGAAGACGATCGCATTGGATTCTCCCCAGGCGATCTGTTCGCCGAAGCGCGGACGAAAGCGCGTCTGGTAGGGCGCACAGGTGAAGGTTGGGGCACAGCCTAAAGCAAGGTGAGCGCTCATGAGCCGGCGCATGGGGTCTTCGTCTTCGCGCTTGACGCGCATCAGCTCGGGATGGATCAGGTCGATCGAGCCGACATTGAGGGTCGTCGGCACGTGCACCTTGCCGCCCAAGGCGACGAGCCTGTCGACAAAATCGAGGCCCGCCTGGCCGTGATAGAGACATCCATCAATATGCGCCCGCGTGATATCGAGGAGTTTCTCGGCGCCGAGCGCCGCGCAGAAGCGGACGAGCATCGCCATGGCCATACCGGCGGCGGCTCCTTTTTCGCCATCGAGCATCGCCCGATCCTCGGAGGTGAGCCTGAGGTCGGTCACGGCGATCCATTCACCGGGTGCTCGGCCGCCAGACGGCGGGCGCTATCACGGATAGCGTCGCTGAGGGAGGCTGATTTCCGGCGTTCGAGGTCGAAGAGCACGGTCACCTGATCGCTCGTCGAATGCACCCTCAGTGATTCGGCGTCGCACAGGTGATGCCGATACTCGATCGATTTGTTGCCTATGCGAACCAGGC
The DNA here is from genome assembly GCA_005502925.1 of Rhizobiales bacterium Y(2018). Taxonomy (GTDB): domain Bacteria; phylum Pseudomonadota; class Alphaproteobacteria; order Rhizobiales; family Aestuariivirgaceae; genus Taklimakanibacter. The sequence goes on from SCPD01000023.1 coordinate 20,546, forward strand.
CTGTGCGGACTACCGGTAAGGCGCCGGCAATCAGCTCGCTTTCGTATCGGATGGACTGCTGCACGTCTGCCCACCCGAAGTTCAGCTTTTTCAACTCCGCCGTCGGACAGAGGCGAGCCAGGAAATGCAGGGTCGCCCCGTCATAGAGGGCCGAATAGAACTGGGTGTTCATGTGGCCCATGCCGTCGCATTGCCACGGATAGACGACCCCGCGAAAGGTTTCGACTGGCGCATGCAGCATCGCCGTTAGCGCCGCTTGATCTTCAGGAGATCGCGCGCGCGCTCTGGCGATGCGATCGTGGCGCCCATTGCCTCGATGATGGTGCGCGCCTTGCTGACGAGCTGGGCATTCGATCCGTAGACTCCCTTGGAAAGATAGAGATTGTCTTCGAGGCCGACGCGCACATGGCCGCCCAGCATGACCGATTGCGCCACCATCGGCATTTGCAGACGGCCGATGCCGAAGGAAGCAAATTGCGCCGATGCCGGAAGCGTCGAGACCAGGCTGGCGAGCAGCCCGACATTGGCCGGCATCGCATAAGGGATGGAGGCGCATAGCTGCACCATCATCGGATCCTCGACCAGCCCTTCGGCGATCATCTTCTGGCAGAGCCAGAGATGGCCGGTATCGAACACCTCGAATTCCGGCTTCACCCCAAGCTCGCGGCAGAGGCGGGTACCTTGCCGGACATAGTCGGGGGTCGACAGATAGGTGCGGTTGCCATCGCCGACATTGTAGGGGCCGCAATCGACGGTGCAGATTTCCGGCGCATAGCGGCCTTCATTGACCAGCTCGATGACATGACGCATGCGTGTCTCCTGGCTCACGAAATCGGTGCCATGCTCGGGACCGAGAAGCTCGCCGTCATTGGAGACATAGACATAGCCGCCCACGCCCGCCGTCAGATTGACGATCACGTCGACGCCGCTTTCACGTATCGCCTTGACGACCTCGCGGTAATATTTGGTCTCCATGCTGTAGGCGCGGGTCTCGGGATCGCGGACATGGATATGGACGATGGCTGCGCCGGCCTTCGCGGCCTCGATCGCCGATTGCGCGATCTCCGCAGGGGTCACCGCGCAGTAAGGGCTTTTCGTGACTTTCGAATCGTCTCCGGTGACGGCGCAAGTGATGATGACTTCGTTTCTCATGCGAGAACTCCGTTATTGTCGGATTTGAACTGATGGTGAAGGTCGCGCTCAGTCGCGGGCGACCAGCGTTTCCGTATGACCGTCGACGGACAGCGCCTGGCCCGAAATGCGGGCGCCCAGATCGGAGCAGACGAAAATAACCATATTGGCGATGTCATCCGCCGAGACGAAGCTGCGCAACGAGGTGTGCTTCACATAGTTGTGGCGTAGCGTCTGCGTATCGACCCCGAGCGCCTGCGACTCCGCCGCCAGGACGCGCACCATGCGATCGCCCTCGACGGAGCCCGGACATAGGGCGTTCACCCTGATATTGTGGGCGCCGAGCTCCATGGCGAGCGTCTTGGTCAATCCCACGACCGCCCATTTCGCCGCCACATAGGGCGCCCGCATGGGAAGACCGAGTAGCCCCGCCGCCGAGGAGAGATTGACGATCGATCCGCCGCCCGCCTGCTTCAGCAGCGGCACCGCGCGGCGGGTGCAGTAGAACTGACCGGTGAGATTGACGTCCACCGTCGCGCGCCATTCCGCATCTTCGATGTCCTCGATGAGCTTGGTCGGCCCGGCAATGCCGGCATTGTTGACCATGATATCGAGCCCGCCAAGCCTCGCCAGGACTTCCTCGAACAGGCGGTCGACCGAAGCCTCATCGGCCACATCGGTCCGCGACGAGCCCATGGCCGGATCTGTCTGCGCCAGTCGTTCCAGAAGCTCCGGATTGACATCGCAGACATGCACGCGCGCGCCTGCGGCCACCATGGCCTTGGCGATGGCATAGCCGATGCCGCTGGCCCCTGCCGTGATCAGAGCGCGCTTGCCGGAAAGATCGATCTTGGTCATTCGTCACCACATTTGTTGGAAGTCATAGTCGCAGAACTTTTGTCAGCGGAATTTGAGATCGGCCAGCCGATGGACGATGCAAACCAGGAGAATCGTCGCCAGCACCATGAGGGCCGATATGGCATTGACGGTCGGGCTTACGCCGGCGCGCATTTGTCCCCAGATGATGATCGGCAGTGTGTTGGACGATCCGATCGTCAGAAACGACACGCTGAACTCGTCCAGGGACCAGGCGACGACAAGCAGGGCCGCGCCGATCATCGCGCTGCGGATCAGCGGCAAGGTGACGGTGGCGAAGGCTTTCGCCGGGCTGGCGCCGAGCGTGGCGGCGGCTTCCGAAAGCTGCGGGTCGATACCGGCAATCCGGGCGCTCAGGGTGAATACGAGAAATGGCAGCGTGATCAGAACATGCCCGATGATGGCCGTCCACAGGCTGAGTCCGATGCCGATGCTGTTGAAGAAAGACAGGAGCGCTATTCCGAGCAGGAGATGTGGCAACAGCAAGGGCAGCGCCATCAGCCCAGCGAAGGCGGTGGTGGATGGAGATCGCGTTCGCGCGATGACAAAGGCGGCCGACGTACCGATCAGGATGCAGGCGAGTGTCGTGCCGACAGCCACGATGACGCTGTTCAGAGCGGCCTTCCTGATGATGGGATCGGCGATGACCGCCTGATACCAGGACAGAGTTGGTCCCTGAAAGGGAAAGGCAGCGATGCCTTTGGAGTCGAAGGAGAACAGGATGACGACCGCAATGGGCGCGAACAGGAAGGCGAGAAGCACGCATGTATAGGTCGTGAAGGCGATGATCGAGGCGCGTCCGTAGGTCATGGCCGATCCTTGATGCCGAGGCGACGGAGGACCAGGGCCATTGTCCAGAGCAATGCGCCCATTAGGAAGATCAGGGTGAAGGCGATGGCCGAACCCAGCGGCCAGTCGAATGAGAGTCCGAAGCGGCTCACCACGGCGTTGCCGGCAAGCTGCGCCTGCGGACCGCCGAGGAGCTGCGGCGTAATGAAGTCGCCGGCGGCGATGACGAAGGTGAGGGCGAAGGCCGAGATGATACCGCGACTCGCCAACGGAACGGTTATACGGGCGAAGGCACCGAAGGCGGTGGCGCCGAGGCTGCGGGCGGCGGCGATGCAGGAGGGCGGAATGCCGGACAAAGCCGACGTCAGGGGGAGAACAGCCACCGGCACCAATATGCTGACCAGCGTGATGATGACCGCGGCCTTGCTGTAGCTCAGCGCTTCGAGCGGGGAGCCGGGGACGCCCGCGGCGGCCAGCAATTGACCGATCGCGCCCTGCTTTCCGAGCAAGGTCCGCCAGGCATAGATCCGGACGATATAGGCGGTGAAAAGCGATACGATCACCATCAACAAGACGAAGGTGCCGGCGCGTTGCAGCGGACCGAGCGTGATGGCGTAAGCGAGGGGAAAGGCAAGCACGATGGAGAATATGCCGACGCAGCTGCCGACCCACAGCGACCGCCAGATGAGATCGCGGAAGAGGGGGGAGGTGACGACTTTGGCATAGTTGTCGAGCGACAAGCCGAAGGACACGTCGATGCCGTTGGTGGCGCCGAATGAATAGGCGAAAAGCACGCCAAGCGGCACGATGAAGAAGATCGCCATGAATAGGCCGGCCGGCGCAACCATGAGGCCAAGCTGCCTAAGCATTGTCGGCATCTTCTATGTAAGTGATCCCACTCTCGGACCAGGAGACGTCGACCCGATCGCCTTCACCGAAGGTCGGCGCCGCATCCGATCCGGCCGGCTGCTGGACCAGAACGCTGTGACCGTCGAGTTCCACGACATATCGGCGATAGGCGCCTTGAAAAATCGCTTCCCGGACGCGACCCGCGGCTGCATTGGGCCGCCGCTCCGTTTTATTGTCGGACCTCGCTTCGATCCTTATGGCCTCAGGCCGGATGCAGGCCCAGCCCCTCGTTGCCGCGAAGCCTGCTGCGGCGTGTGACTTCAGCAGGAGACTTCCCGCATCGAGCAGTGTTGCTCCCGCTTCCCGTCGTAGTGGTCCAGAGAATAGATTGGCTTCCCCGAGAAACCGGGCGCTGAAAAGGCTGCGCGGCCTGCCATAGACCTCTTCCGGCGTCCCTTGTTGCACGATCTCGCCATTGTTCATGAGCACGATCTCGTCGCTCATGACCATGGCTTCGTCCTGATCATGCGTCACGAAGAGGAAGGTCGCGCCGATCTGCTTCTGCAGGCGGCGCAACTCGAGCTGCATGGCCTGGCGCAATTTGAGATCGAGCGCGGACATGGGCTCGTCGAGCAGCAGGACCGGTGGACTGTCAGCCAGGGCGCGCGCCAGGGCGACGCGCTGGGCTTGTCCGCCCGATAGCTGATCGATCGAGCGGCCGCCGAACTGGCCGAGTTGAAACAGGTCGAGCAGTTCCTGGACGCGAGCTTGTGTTGCGCTGCGATCGGCGCCGCGCAGACGTAACGCGAAGCCAACATTTTCCGCGACCGTCATATGCGGAAAGAGCGCATAGCGCTGGAATACGAGGCCGACCGGACGACGATGCGGCGCCGTCCGGGACATATCCCTACTATCGATGAGCACGCGCCCTTCCGACTGGCGGTCCAGGCCGGCGATGATGCGCATGAGCGTGGTCTTGCCGCAGCCCGAGGGGCCGAGAAGCGATACGAACCGGCCTGGCGCCACCGCGAGCGATACGCCGGACAGCGCCTGCACCGCCCCAAACCGCTTGGATATGCTCTCGACCGCGACGGCCGGTCCGGACGAAGACGTCGTGGTCACGACAGCTTGACCTGGTCCCAGGCGGCGGTCCAGTCGCGCAAACTGGCTATGTCACCCTCGGCTTCGAGCCGTGGTGAAATGTAGAAAGGGTTCTTCGCCAGGAAGTCACCAAGCTGGTCGTATGGATAGAGCTTGCGCTGATCCTCGGGCAGGAATTTGACCGCCTCGGAGTTGATCACGCCCGAGCCGGTGCCGGCGGCAATGATCGCATTGGCTTCCGGCGACAGCATCTGGTTGATGAAGGCATAGGTCTCATCAAGATGCGGCGCCTGGTTGGCGATGCAATAGGAGTCGCACCAGAGGAAGGTCCCGTCCGTCGGCACATAGGATGCGCCCGCCATGCCTTTCTTCTTCAGCTGGACCTCGATGAAGCGCCAGCCAAGCACGCTCGCATGCGCGTCGCCACGGGCCAGGACATCGACGATGTCGCCGAAGCTCGGCGAAACCGCGACGAGGTTCTTCTTGATGGGCATATAGGCCTCGACGGTCTTCTCGAGCTGGGCTTTGGTCAGCGAGGCGAAGTCCGACGTGTTGAACAGAGTCTTGGCAAAGACCCAGAGATTGGCGGGATCGTCGAGGGTGATGAGGCGGCCGCGATATTTCTCGTCGCCGAGATCGGCCCACTTGTTGGGCAGATCGGTGAACAGATCGGCGCGATAGCTGATCGGGTAGTCGCTCCACATGACCGGTGCGGCGAAGTCCTTGCCATCCGCTTTCTGCCAGTCGAGCCCCCTGAATTGCGGGAAGAATGTCGCGGCGCTCGGCATTTTCGTGAAATCGATGGCTTGGATCAGGTCGGCGGTGATCAGCGGGCGCACTGCGCTGATGCCGGGCGTCACGACGTCGATGGCACCCAGGCCGCCGCTGCGCAGCTTCGTGACGATCTCGGCATTGCCGGTGATGAACTGCGTATCGAGGGTGATGCCCCTGTCGCCAAGCGGCGCCATGGCCTTGGGGTCGTCATAGCCCTGCCAGCCCAGGAATTTGAGCGTCACATTGGCGGTCTGAGCCCCGGCAGGCCGGCTGCCGATTGCAGGTGGCAGGGCGCCGGCCACCAGTAGCGCGGTCAGGAACTGCCCTTGTCGGGCGAGGAAATCGCGACGCTTCATGACATTTCTCCCTTGAAGAACGAGGCCCTGTCGGGCTTGACGAGGATTCATTTGGGCTTAAAATCGTTGATCAATGATCAGTAACTTGAGTAACTATTCTTTGATCAACGATCAACGATTGTCAAGGCTCGGCGAAAGATTCTTGATCGGTTGCGAGCGAGACATGTAGGTATCGTGAAGCGTGCGGAATCTCGGGGGATGCCCGAATCGGCGCGTCATGGCCGGACATCGTGGAGCGCATCAGGAGAAAAAAGCGCGTATGCCCAAAGACACTTCCAGATTTGCGATGCCACAGCTCAAGTCAACGCCGGTCTCGACAATCGACCATGTTTATTCCGAGCTGAAGAGTGCCCTGATGGCGGGGGAATTCGCTCCCGGCCAACCCTTGCCGCTCGAGGAGCTGGCCGTAGCCTTCGGCACCAGCCACATGCCGGTGCGGGAAGCGCTGAACCGGCTCAGTGCCGCCGGGGTTCTGGAAAGCGAGCCGCGCAAGACGACGCGGGTACCCGTCATCACTGTCGACCGTCTGCGCAACCTTCTCGAAGTCCGCCTCTTGAATGAAAAGCAGGCGGTCATGTGGGCCGCCGAGCGAGGCGCCCATCAGGATCTGAAGTCCATCGGGGAAATCAACAGCAAGCTCGACCAGCTCGATTTGAGCAAAAAGGCGGATATCAGGAAGTATCTGAAGCTCAACCAGTCGTTCCATTTTTCCGTTTACGGTCTCTGCCAGAACAAGACGCTGATGAATACGATCGAAATTCTCTGGCTCCAGGCCGGGCCGGTTCTCAGCTTGAGGCGATCAGGCGACATCATGCTGCCGGCGCACGACGACCATGCCGAAATCCTCGCTCAGATCGGCAAAGGCAATGGCGCCGCGGCCGCTGCCGCGCTCGCGCACGATATCGTCAAGGCCCATGACGAGATATTCACCATCCTCGCGGACATGAGCGGGAATGCAGCCTGAGTGATTCGGGCGTCGGTTAGAGCGCATCCGCCGCAGAGAGCCGCCGCATCCGATGCTCTTAATGACGGATTGCCTCTTCCCGCCGTCGTCAGCATAATCACCTTCCCCCTGGAGATGCTGACCGCCATGTCGCTGCTTTATATCACGCTATTGCCCTTCGGCATGCGCTCCTATTGCCGCCACAAGGCGGAGTATAAGCAGAGGAAAGCGGAAGCGATGTAGGTCAGGCGGATAGTGAAGAGCTCGTTCTTTCACGTTCCGCCACCGCCATGAAGGTCTCCACGATCGCCGGGTTCTGTGAGAACTTGTCGTTGCCACGATGCCAGCACACCACATACTCATAGGTGGTCGCCGGCTTGAACGGGACGATCTTCACGTCGAACATCTTGTATTGCTGCGCCATGAAGCTGTTATCGAGAGAAATCCCGATGCCATGCGTGACGTAAACAGCTGAAAGACCGATCGTATCGGTGTAGACCTTCGGCGACAGGGAGAAATTGGCGCGGCCGAATGTCAGGAAGCCGAGCTTGTTGGAGGCGTATTCTCTCTCCAACACGATAAGGCGCTCCTCGGTGATGTCATCCACGGTGATGACGTCCTTGGACGCCAGCCGATGGTCGTGCGGCAAGAGGCAGACGCTTTTGCTTTCGGCGATGATCTGCCATTCGAAGAAGCGCTCGTCCAACGGCAGCCGGGAAATTCCGATATCGGCTTCTCCGGTCAGAATGCTCTGGGTTATCTGATCATATCGCTGTGCCTTCACATGAAATTCGAGAGACGGATCGAGACCGTCGAGGGCCAGAATGATCTTCGGGACGAGCGTCAAGGTGAGGATGTCCGGCGCGGCAATCGTCAGGCTGTTGCGTTTGATGCGGAAAGCGTCGGTGATCTCATTCTCGATACGCCCGAGCGTCTCAAAGTACCTGTCCAGACGGTTGTAGATGTCGATCGCGCGCGTGGTCGGGATGAGGCCGCGGCGATCCCTTTCGAATAGCTTCTCGCCGACGGCTTCTTCGAACTGCTTCAAGTGCTGGCTGACGGCCGACTGGGTGATGCCAAGCTCTCTGGCGGCCCGTCTGGTCGATCCTGTTCTGATGATCTCCCGGAAAATCTCCGCCGACCTTATTCCGGCTTTGCTGCTTCCGTCCGAAATTTCTGTCATTTCATCCCTCTCGATCACCTATATTAGTAAAACTAATCAGGTGTCATAAGAACTTAATAAATTGACGGTTTTCGCGGCTCCTCGCATCGTCGGCGTACAAGAAATGATGATCACTTCGATATAAAGGGAGCCAGAGGAAAAATGGGTAAGAAACTCAGGATGGGGATGTTTGCGGCCGCGGCGGCGCTCGGCTTGCATGTGGCGAGCGTCCTACCTTCCACGGCTCAGGAATTGCGTGTCGCGACGTCCTATAAGTTGCTCACGCTCGACCCTCATTATGCGGTCCTGAACGAGAATATCGCGCTGCTGTCGCATATGTATGAACGTCTCCTCTATCAGGACGAAGCTCTCGATCTCAAGCCGGGTCTGGCGACGTCGTGGAAGCGACTGTCCGAGACACAATGGGAGTTCAAGCTCCGCGAGAACGTCCGCTTCCAGGATGGCTCGGCTTTTAGCGCCGAGGACGTGGTCTACACGATCAGGCGAATCCAGGGCTTTCTGAAGCCGCCGAGCGGCGGCTTTCAGGCCTATGTGAAGTCGATCAAGTCGGTGGCGGTTTCCGGTTCTTTGACGGTCGTGATTGAGACAGAGGGCAGCGTGCCGACCCTGCCGCTCCAGTTGTCGAACATTTTCATCATGCATCACGAGGCGGCCGGCTTCAGAACGACCGAGGATCTCAACTCTGGTGCTTTGGCAAACGGGACGGGTCCCTACAAATTCGACAGCTGGCAGTCCGGCGAAACGCTCAAGCTCACGCGAAACGAGGACTATTGGGGTGGGAAGCCTTCCTGGTCCGAAGTGACGTTCCGCATCATCGAAAGCCCTGCGGCGCGGGTGGCAGCCCTTGTGGCCCAGGACGTGGATCTTGCGGATTTCATCCCGGCGCGTGATGTCGAAGGTGTAAAGAAGCGGGGGCTGAAGGTCGAAAGCGTCAGTGCCGCCCGCTCGAACTTCCTGCAGTTCGATCTGGGTCGTGAAGAGCTGCCCGAGGTGACCGACAAGGATGGCAACCCTATTCCGAATCCGTTCCGTGATGTCCGTGTGCGGCGCGCTTTGGCCATGGCGACCGACCGCCAGTTCCTGGCAGACAAGATCCTGCTGGGCTATGGGACCGCAGCGGCGCAGTTCTTTCCCAACGGACTCCCAGGCACTTCACCGAAACTGGTTCCGGAGCCGCCAGACTACGAGAAGGCGAAGGCGCTTCTGGCGGAGGCCGGTTTCCCGAATGGGTTCAATCTTAGCCTGGCCGGTTCGTCGGGTCGCTATCCCGGCGACGGCGAAACCTTGCAGGCGATCGCGCAGAACTGGGCGCGGGCGGGTGTCGGCGTCAAGCCGGTCGCGGTGCCGTTCTCGGTATTCGAAACGAACCGGGCAGGGGGCAAATATGCCGTCTGGTATGCGGGCTGCTCCGGCGAAGCGGTCGATATCTGCCTCAATGCGGTGGTCGCGTCGCCCGACAAAGCGCGCGGTACCGGTGCATTGAATTACGGCAATTATCGCAACCAGGCCTTCGACGATGTGCTCGCCAAAGCGCGGACCATCGAGGTTGGTCCCGAACGGAATGCGGCAATCGCGCAGGCGGCCGAACTCGTGATGGCTGACCAGCCCGTCATCTCGCTCTATCACTTTCACCATATCTCGGCTTACGGCGGAAAGGTCGCGTCCTATACGATGCATCCGCGCGGATGGACGACCGCCATGCAGGCCGTTCCTTCGGACAAGTGAGTGCGTCGGTTATGACAAATGTCATTCTGGGAAGGTTTCTGCAGGCGTTCCTTCTGCTTCTGGTGATGTCGCTGATCGGCTTCATCGGCATCCACAGTGCCGGCAACCCGGTCTACAACATCGTCAATGTTGAAACCGCATCCGCCGAGGATATCAGGGAGGCGACGATCGCGCTCGGGCTCGATCAGCCTCTCTGGGTTCAGTATGTCCGTTTCCTCGAAAATGTGGGAACCGGAAACTTTGGAACATCTTACATCTACCACTTGCCCGCGTTCGGATTGCTTCTCAGCAAGCTGCCCGCCACGTTCGAACTTGCCTTTCTGGCGATGTTACCGGCGGCGCCCATCGGAACGGGTTTGGGCTTGTTGGCAGGTCGTCATCCCGGTTCCATTCTTGATGGTCTGATCCTGCGCTCGAGCGTGTTTGCCCTGAGCATTCCTTCCTTCTGGTTGAGCATGATGCTCATTCTCCTCGGGGCCATCTTCACGGGGTGGTTTCCCTCTGGAGGGCGTGGAGAAACATTGAGCTTTCTGGGGCAGAACTGGAGTTTTCTGACGCTCGATGGGCTTAGGCATCTTGCTCTTCCCGTTCTCGCGCTCGCCATACCGAACATCGCCCTGATCGCGCGGTTGGCAAGGTCGGGGACCGTGGAAGTCGAGCGGCTCGACTTCACGCGGTTCTGCAGAGCGAAAGGGCTTTCTCCAAGCCGCATCCTGTTCAGACATACGCTTCCGAATATCAGCATTCCGATCGTCACGATCGTCGGCCTCCAATTCGGTGGCATGCTCGCCTTTGCGGTGGTGGTCGAAAGCATCTTCGCGTGGCCGGGCATCGGAAAGCTTCTCATCGATTCCATTCAGCTCCTCGATCGGCCGGTGGTGATGGCGACGCTGACCTTCGTTTCGGCGGTGTTCGTTCTTCTCAATGCCCTGGTCGATATCACTTACTCCATCCTTGACCCACGTGTCCGTGTGTCTGTGTGAGGTCGCCACGATGATCGGAATGAAAATCAAGAGTGCGATACCTCGTCCGGCCCTGTCCGTTTCAGGGATCATATTGGCATGCTACGTCCTCGCAGCTGTCGCAGCGCCACTCCTGGCGCCTCAGAATCCCTACGATCCGCTCCAGATCTTTGGCTGGGAAGCGTCATCCCCGCCCGGTTCGATGGGAAGCGGCGGATATCGCTATCTGCTCGGAACCGACGGCCTCGGTCGCGATATCGCAAGTGGTATCCTTTACGGACTGCGAATCAGCCTCGTCGTTTCCCTCAGCGGCACCATCATTGCGGCAGTGATCGGCCTTTCTGCCGGAGTTGCCGCCGCTTATTTCGGCAAATGGGTCGACATCATCATCATGCGGCTGGTTGACCTTCAGCTGAGCCTGCCGACCATGCTCGTCGCCCTCATTGCGATCGTTACATTGGGGCCGGGAATTGACCGGATTATTCTCGCACTCATCATCGTTCAATGGGCTGTCTTCGCACGGATTGCGCGTGGCGTCGCTCTCAGCGAAGCCGGAAAATCTTACATGGATGCGGCCAGCCTGCTGAGGCTGCCTTCCTACCGGGTCATCTTCCGCCACCTTCTCCCCAACAGCATCGCTCCGGCGATTACGCTGATGCCGGTCGAGATCGGTCATGCCATCGCCTTGGAGGCGACCTTGTCCTTTCTGGGGCTGGGCGTGCCCATCGACAAGCCATCCCTCGGTTCGATGGTGGCGAGCGGCTTCCAGTATCTCTTGACTGGTCAGTACTGGATCAGTTTTTTCCCCGGCCTGGCCTTGTTCGGCCTAATCGCCTGCATCAACTTTGTCGGCGAGGACGTTCGACGCCGCTTAGACCCGAGGGGGAGTTCGCTATGAAACTCGAGGCTGACAGGCCGCCCTTGCTCGAAGTGCGGAATCTCTCGGTACGGTATCTCGCCAAGGGCGGACCGATGACGATTGTCCGGGACGTAAGCTTCGATCTTCGCCGCGGCGAGATTCTCGGGATTATCGGGGAGTCGGGTGCTGGAAAGTCCACATTGGGCAATGCCATCATCGGCCTGCTCGATCCCAATTTCGAGCCACCGGAAGGTGAGATCCGGCTCAATGGCAAGGCCGTCGTGAACGGGCGGGAGCGCGAAGCTTTGCGCGGGCGAAAGATCGCCAGTGTCTTTCAGGATCATACAGCTTCACTTGATCCCTTGATGACGGTCGGGTCGCAACTGGCGGAGACCATTCTTGCAACCGGCCGTAAGGCCTCGCGCAAGCAGGCGCAGGCCCTTGCGATCGAGTTGATGGGACGCGTGGGGATACAAGATCCGGAGCGCCGCTTTATCAGCTATCCTCACCAGCTCTCCGGCGGGCAAAGACAACGGGTTGTGATTGCCATGGCGCTGGCCGGTTCACCCGAAATCATCGTGGCCGATGAGCCGACCTCGGCCCTCGACACGACGATCCAGATGCAGATCCTGAGGCTGCTCCGCCGGCTGGTCGATGAGGAGATGGTTTCCATTGTCCTCGTCACTCACGACATGGGTGTCATTTCCGAAATTGCCGATCGGGTCCTGGTGATGAAGGACGGCCAGGTGGTCGAGGAAGATACGACGTCGTCGGTGCTCGAGACGCCGAAGAACAGCTACACGCGCAGTTTGCTGGCGGCTGTACCCAGACTCAGGATATCTGACGCCCGGCAAGCAAAGCATCACGAAGAGCATGAGCGCGCGCCGATCCTGCTTGTCGAGGGAGTATCAAAGGCGTTCTCGACCTCGGGGATGCGTTTCCTCGGAAGGCGATCGGAAAAATTTGCGTTGCAGAATGTCAGCCTCCGCTTGGCGCGCGGCGCGGTGGCGGGGATCGTCGGTGAGAGCGGAAGCGGGAAAACGACGATCGGGCGCATTGTGGCCGGGCTGGAAACGGCGAATGCCGGGAGCATCGTGCTCGATCGCGCCAAGTATGACGTCTCTCTTCGCGGCAGCAAGAACGGTCTGCTTGGGCGGGTTCAGATGATTTTCCAGGACCCGGCCAGCTCATTGAATCCACGGATGACGATCTCGGAGGCCCTCGTTGAGAGCGTCCGGTTCGGGTTGAAGGCCCGGTCGGAGAACAAGGTCCCGGGTGTCGAAGCGATGATGGACCGGATCGGCCTTTCCAAAAATCTTCTCAATCGCTATCCGCATCAACTGTCCGGAGGGCAGAAGCAACGTGTTTGCATAGCAAGGGCTCTCCTGGCCGGCCCCGGAATTGTGATCGCGGACGAGCCGACCTCCGCGCTGGACGTCTCCGTGCAGTCGGAAATCATCGCCCTTCTGAGGGAATGCGTGATGGAGCAGAATTTATCGATGTTGTTCATATCCCACGACCTGGCCGTGGTGCAGGACATATGCGACTTCGTCTACATAATGAAGGACGGCCGAGTTGAGGATAGTGGACCTTCCCGGTCCATATTCGCGCAATCGGACAATCCATACACACACAGCCTGATCGAGGCGCGGCCGCGAAGATTCATACAATAGCGCCACCCTCGCATCGCCGCGGTCGATAGGCCGGTCGGGCACATCCCATCATCACTGGCGAACGGACAGCCAAGCGGCATCCGAGAAGGAGAATCTATGCCTGAGAACTTCACATTGGCTGTTACGGGACAGTCCCTCATTCATCACGATGTGAGGTCGGACAGCAGTCCCGAGTTTCGCAAGGTGAACATCCTGCTTCAGGAAGCCGATCTCGCTTTTACGAATTTCGAGGGGACGATTGCCGGCAGCCATGGGGGGTGGCCGCTGAAAGGGTCCGCTTTCGGCAGCAGCCCACCCTACGTCCTCGACGCTCTCCAGGGAATCGGGTTTCAGGCACTCTCTCTTTCCAATAACCACTCCTTCGACCTTGGGCCGTCGGGCGTGCTCTCGACTTTGGAGGAAGTCGAGAAGCGGAGTTTCCTTCACGGTGGCATCGGCCGCAACATGCGTGAGGCATCCACACCATTGACCGGATCGTTCAAGTCCCGCTCCGTCTCCCTCATTGCGATGGACGGGGGGCCGGGGCCTGATTTCATGTATGCCGAGGATGGTGGGGACGAGAGGCCTGAAAGGCCAGGGGTAAACCCTCTCCGCCTGTCCCGGATACTCGAGGTGGATGCGGAGACCTTCGAACAGCTTCGCGTCATCCGGGACAAGATCGGATATTCCGCGGTCGATATGGTCATCGATTGCCAGCCGGACGACAAACCTGCGATCGATGAGGGCGAATTGGCATTGGGGAGGGCTGTCTACAGCAAGTCGCAAAAATGCGGACGGGGTGTGAAAGTCAACGCGACTGACCTGGAAAGGAATCTCCAGTCGATCGCGGCGGCTGCGCATACCGGCAGCCTGGTCATCGCCTATCTTCATCACCATCATTGGGCGAGCGACTGGCTGCAGCCGCCGGACTGGATCGGCAATATCGCGAGGAAATGCATCGACGCGGGCGCTGCCGCCTTTGTGAGTCACGGCGCGCCGGTGCTTCAGCCGGTCCAGATCTACAAAGGGCGTCCCATCTTCTACAGCCTTGGAAACTTCATCTTTCATTCCGTGGCCGACTCGCCACTTTGGTTGCGCCCGGAAGTCTGGGAAAGTGTGGTCGGCATATGCTCGTTCGACGACGACAACCAGCTGACCGGCCTGAAGTTCTATCCCGTGCTCATCGGCGGTGAGGAGGGGCTCAAGGACGATCGAATTGAGCGCCGGCTTGTGCCTCATCTGGCGACCGGCGCCACCGCGCAGAGAATTCTGCGGCGGCTCTCTGATCATTCAAAGAGATTTGGCACCCTTATCGAGCTTGTCGACGATGTTGGAGTTTTTCGTCTGGCATGAATATGCGTCCTGAGCTGCTGACCAGATTCTTCCGATACGTCGCAATCGAAAGCCAGAGCGATGGGCGGGCGCTGACCTTGCCGTCCACCGCCGGCCAGCACGCATTGGCGGCCCTTCTGGCCGCCGAAATGCGTGAATTGGGAATGGATAATGTCGTGGTGGATGAGAATGCCATTGTGACCGCCGTAAAGAGAGGCAACCGCCCCTCATCTCCAAAGATCGGATTCATCGCGCATCTGGATACGGCCGATGTCGGCCTTTCCCCGTCCATAAGCCCGCAAGTCTTGCGCTTTGCGGGTGAAGACCTCTGCCTCAATCGGGAAAAGGACATCTGGTTTCGCGCTGCCGACCATCCGGAGGCGATGGCCTGGCGTGGTCAGGATATCATTTTCAGCGACGGCACCAGCGTGCTCGGGGCCGACAACAAGGCCGCGATCGCCGTCATCATGACGCTGCTTTCGCATCTCCGCACGTGCGATGCTCACAGCGATATCTGCGTGGCCTTCGTGCCTGACGAAGAGATCGGTCTGAGGGGCGCCAAGGCTTTGGATCTGTCGCGATTTCCATGTGATTTCGCCTATACGATCGACTGTTGCGAGTTGGGCGAGGTGGTTATCGAGAACTTCAACGCGGCATTGGCGGAAATCACCTTTACCGGGGTGAGCGCGCATCCGATGTCCGCCAAGGGCGTCATGGTCAACCCGCTGCTGATGGCGCTCGATTTTGTCGCGCAGTTCGATCGCAGCGAAACGCCGGAATGCACGGAGGGGAGAGAGGGCTATTTCTGGTTCAGCGAACTGGCGGCGGATGACGGCAATGCCCGTCTCACCGTCATGATCCGGGACTTTGACAGGGGTGAGTTCGAGCATCGAAAGCGCCGAATTGGTGAGGCGGCGGAGCTTATCAGGCAACGATATCCGCGCGGGCAGGTCGAATTCGAGATTTCGGATACCTACAGCAATATCAGCGACAGGCTCGGCAGCGACAGGCGGTCGATCGAACTGCTGCTGGTGGCGCTAAAGGAGCTCGGGATCACGCCGAAGCTTATACCCATGCGCGGTGGCACCGACGGAGCGGCATTGTCCGCGCGTGGTCTGCCGACGCCGAACTTCTTCACCGGCGCGCACAATTTTCATTCGCGCTTTGAATTCCTGCCCATCGCCGCATTTGAAAGGTCGTTCGAGGTAGCTCTGGCCATTTGCAAATTGCGGCCAAGTGAGGGCACTGCGAGAGGGGTTATTCCCGCCTCTCGAACCGCACTTTGCGCGCCAGCCAGCAGCCGACCGTGACCGCGGTAATCCGGCCGCCGCCATCGCGCTCGAAAGCGAGCGTCCAGTCACCGGGTGCCGGCGCATCCATGGAGCGCTGGCAGGGCAGGCGCCAGATGTCGCGGCCTACAGGATAGAGAGGCTGCATCGCACCCTTGCCGAGGAAGCCTTCAAAGGCGCCGTAAAAGGCGCTGCCCGTCCGGGTGATCTCGAAAACGGCATCGAGCTCGGAGCTGCCGTAGCGGCCTGCAATATCCGTTTTGGCCTCACCGGTGACACGGCGCAGCACGCCACGCAGATTATCGATGGGGCGCGTCATGTGCAGCACATCACCGTCGCGCTCGAGCGTCATCCCAGGCGAGGCAGCCTTACTGGTGCCGGTGAGATCGAGCATTTCGGCGTCGGTGGTGAAGCGCGCGGACAACTGGCCGTCTTTGGCCGCCTTGTTGATGTCGAGCAGAAGGCCGGTTTCGGGATCGAAATGGGCGCCGGTCCATTGCGGATCATAGGCGACGTCCTTGACCACCGGCTCCGGCTGTCCAAGTGCCGC
This sequence comes from Rhizobiales bacterium Y(2018), assembly GCA_005502925.1. Taxonomy (GTDB): domain Bacteria; phylum Pseudomonadota; class Alphaproteobacteria; order Rhizobiales; family Aestuariivirgaceae; genus Taklimakanibacter. The sequence goes on from SCPD01000023.1 coordinate 36,917, forward strand.
GCGCAGCACGCGGAAAGCGGCCTCGCGGGCGCTCGCCTGGTGATTGAAGAGCACGACGACGGAGAGGCGCTCGGACGCCGCATGGAGCCGCTGGCTGCGGAAGCCGCGTAACGCGCCGCCATGGCCGGTGAGCGCCACGCCGTTGCTCTCCATATGGGCGAGGCCGAAGCCGTAGCTCGCCTTCCGGCCATCGGCGAAGTTCGGCCGTACCGACAGGCGCCGATAGAGGCCCGTGGCGTCGTCGCGGGTATGATCGATGAACATTTCCCAGGCGATCATGTCGTCGAGCGAGGCGACCATGCCGGCATCGCCGGTCCAGTGGATGTTGTTCACCGCCGGAATGAAACCGAAGGCCTCGTTGCCTTCATAGCCGATTATGCCGTCAGGCAGCCGGCCGGTCTCGGAATTGAGGCGCGCCGTCGCCATGCCGGCGGGTGTCAGGATCCTGTCCTGCAGCAGCTTGCCGAATTCCTGCTTCAGCTCATTCTCGATCAGGTCGGAGAGCAGGCGGAAATTGTTGTTGCAATAGGAGTATTGCGTGCCGGCTGGGAAATGCAGCGACCGTGTCAGGCCGATCAGCTCAGCGGCGTCGGCAGGGCGAAACTGGCCTTCGGGTCTGGCGCCGCACAGCACGGTGAGCGCCCAATAGTCGCGCAAACCCGACTGGTTGTGGCAGAGATCGACGACACGCGGCGGCGTGTCCTGAAGCTTGGACAAGCGGGCCTTGAGCGCCGCATCGAGAAGGCTCGTATCGATGGAGCGGTCGAGCAGGAGCGCGCAGGTGAACTGCTTGGTGATCGAGCAGACCGGAAATAGCGTCTCGGGCGCGAAGGGCAGGCGTTGCTCGAGATCGGCGAAGCCCCAGGCGTGCCGCGCGATCACCGCGCCGTCCTTGAGAACGGCGACGGCGCCGCCCGGCCCTTTGAATTGGGTGGCGAGGCCGGCGATCGTGCGGTCGAGATTCGTCATGTCGAGCTTGGTCATGACGCGTTTTCTGGCAGATTAGTAGCCGTCTGGCGAGAGCCTCCGTCGGTCACTTGCCGACATAGGCGACGGCGTCGATCTCGACATGAACGCCCTCATCGAGAAGACAGGCGGCGGTCGTGCGGACCGGTCGCGGGCTGGGTACGATCTCGGCATAGGCCGCGTCATACGCCTCGAAATGTTTCATGTCGGATAGATGCACGTTGGTCTTGACCAGGTCTTCGAGCGTGGCGCCGGCGTCAGCGAGAATCTGCTCGATCTGGCCAAGCACATGACAGGTCTGGACCGCGACATCGGTGCCGACGATCCGGCCTTGCGCGTCGCGCGGCGTCCGGCTCGCCACATAGATGAAATCACCGGCCTGTAGCGCCAGGGAATAGGACGCGTTGGCGGGCGGCGCACTGGTGATCTTGATGACTTTCTTGGGCATAAGTAAGGCTCCAGCTGGAGGGGGAATATGGTCGTCTATGGATTCGTGGGTGCAAGCGCGCGGCGCAGGAGCATGGCCCCGTGATCGAGCGCCTTCATGGCGGTCGGTACCATGCGGCTCATATGAATGAAGCCGTGCAGCACGCCCGGATAGGAGCGCAACTCGCATGTCCCGCCGGCCAGCCGCAGCTTGGCGGCGAGGGCGACGCTGTCATCGGCCACGGGATCCATCTCGGCATAACCAAGGAAGACCGGCGGCAGGCCGCCTAGATCGGCGGCGAGTGTGTCGAAACGGGGGTCCTGCCTTTCCGCGGGCGTATTGAGGTAGGCGCGGGTCCAGGATTCCATATTTTCACGCGTCATGCCGTCGATCTCATTGCCGTAGAGACGTCGCGAAACTGAATCGGTGAGACCGAAGGCGCCATAGTAGAAGGCCAGCGCCTTGAGGCGTCCGGACAGTATCCGGTTGACGTCCAAGGCGGCGGCAAGGCCGAGCGTCGCGCCGGCCGAGTCGCCGGCGATGGCCAGGCGGGACATGTCGACACCGTTCGGCGGCTTCTTCGTGAAATGGCGGATCGCGGCGACGATCTGATCGTGGGCCACGGGGAACTTGTGTTCGGGCGCCAAGGCGTAGTCGAGGCCGATAACGACGGCGCCGGTCTTCTGCGCCAGGAGCCGCATGACGCGGTCATGCGTGTCGAGACTGCCGAGAATGAAGGCGCCGCCATGGATGAAGACGATGGTGGGAAGCTTGTCGTGAGCGGCGGCGGGGTAGTAGCGGCGTGTAGCGATCGGCAGCGGGGACACGGCCAAAATCTCATCCACGATACGGGCCATCGGCACGAGCGGTGTGTTCCAATAAGCGCGTTCGAAATCATAGGCGGCTCGATCAGCGGCGAGCGGCGACAAGGCCGGATCGCGAGTCATCCGCGCCATGGCCCTCCGGCTGTCTTTGATGGCCATGCGCATTTCCGCCGATAATCTCGGCAGGACGTTCATCCGCTCGTTCATGGATATGTCTCCGCTTCGCCAGCCTTGGCATCGCCGAGTCCTGGAATCAATCTATCCGCTTATTTGGTATTCTAATTTGTCAGGACGAATCCTGTGCGTATTGTCGGGGGCGAACAAAGGTCCAATTCCCAAATGACGACACCGCAGTTTCATCTCCGCGAAAGGTTGCCGCTTCTCACTGAGGCGCCGGAAGAGGCTTACCTCAGGGCCGACGAGGTCATCGACTACAGCAATGCCGCAATTGCCAGGCTGGTGGGCGACCTGCGCGTCGCCTCGGCCGGCGAAACCGACTTTGTGCGGCGTGCCTTTGAGTTTGTGCGCGATAGCGTGCCGCATTCCTGGGATGCGCAGGAGCCGAGTGTGACCTGCAACGCGTCCGACGTGCTGAAGCAACGAACGGGTATTTGCTACGCGAAGTCGCATCTACTCGCGGCACTGCTGCGCGGCGGTGGTGTTCCGGCCGGCTTCGCCTATCAGAAATTGCGCCGCTTGCCCTTCGAGATGCCGGAGACCGACTATTGCATCCACGCCATGAATACGGTGTTCCTGAGCGAGACGGGGAAATGGCAGAGGGTTGATGCGCGCGGCAATCGCGAGGGCGTCAAGGTGCCGTTCTCGCCTGGGCATGATTGCCTGGCATTCCCGCTGGCGCCGGAGCCTGGAGAGGTGGATTACCGCGACAACCTGGCCGCGCCACATCCGCTCATCGTCGGTACGCTGCGCAGCAACCGCAACGCGCTCGACATGTACAAGCGGGGATTGCTGGAGGATCTGCCGCTCAGCTGGTGATGTCGCCGCGATCGAGATGGAAGCCATCGGTCCGCTTCGCCAGATGTTCGATGAGGCAGTCATGCATCGCCGCCGCGACCGGCGAGAGCGAGCGCTCGGCGAGACGGATCGTGGCGATGCTGCGCTCGCTTGCGGGCTCGATGAGCGGACGGAAGGTCAGTTTGCGGCTGCGTCCGCGCGGCGCGCCGAGGCGGAACATGGCGGTGACGCCAAGGCCAGCCTCGAGAAGCGCTTCCATGGTGATGGTGCTCGAGGCCTCATAAAGGGGCGAGACGACATTGGCAGGCAGATTTTCGAGTGTGTCTATCGCCTTTCGGATGCCGGTATCGGCACTGAAGCCGATGAAAGGCTGATCGGCGATGTCCTGCCACTTGATGGGTTTGTAGGAGCGGCCGAGGCTGTCACCGGCGCGGCAGACCAGCCCCAGGGGATCGCGCGTCAGCTCCTGACAGGAGAGTTCGCCGTCCTCGAACAAGGTGCTGCCGATGCCGAAATCGACATCGCCACTCTTGACGTGCCGGATAATGCTGAGATCGTTCCCGTCGCGCAATTGGACGGCGACGTTCGGATGGCGCGCGCTGAAATCCTTGACGACGGTGGGCATGACCCGTGCCGCGAAGCCGGGAAGTGCTGCGATACGCACACGGCCACGCTTACCTTTGGCAGTCTCGCGCAGGTCGACGACCGCGATTTCGAAATCCCCGATCAGTTTTTCCGCGATGGGGAGAAACCGCTCGCCTTCGACCGTCAACGCGACGCGCCGCGTGGTGCGATCGAAAAGGAGTAGTCCGAGCGAGGCTTCCAGATGCTGGATCGTCGTCGTCAGCGTGGGTTGCGACAGGTTCAAGGTCTCGGCAGCACGCGAGAAGCTCTCGCTGCGTGCTACCGCGACGAAGGCCGAAACGTGTTTGAACCCGATATTCAGCGCCATGCCGGTCAGCGTGTTCCTATCTTGAGCCCGAAGAGGCGGGGCAAGGTGGCAATGGCCCGCGCCACCAGGGGCGCCGCCCGGCCTTTGTCCTGGGCCTCTTCACAGCTGAGTATACCCCAGCGCACCGCGCGCCCGCCATAATAGCGGAAGGGCTCCGGTGGCAGGCGGGGCAGCTCACGGGTGCACAAGGGCAGCGTCGTCCATTCGTCCGTGCGGTCGAGCACGAGTGAAGCGAGGCATTGGCCGCCGATATAGGACGGGTTCACGCCATGGCCGGAATAGCCGCAAGCATAGTGCACGCGCGCCCCGGGCATGGTGCGGAAGAAGGGCAGGCGGTCGGCGGAGACTTCGATCGGGCCGCCCCAGCTCTTGGCGATGGGAACGCCGGCGAAGGCCGGCAGCAGGCGGCGAAGGCCGCGCGCGGCGCGCTCGGCGCTGGCCACATCTCTACGCAATTGCGGCGCCCCGGGATCGCCATTGAAGCTGATCGGGCCGGATCCCGTTCCCATGAGTACCCGCCCATCGGGCGTCTTGCGGAAATAATGGATGAACATGCGGCCGTCCGTGGCACCCACGTCCTGGCGCCAGCCATGATCCTCCAGCCTGTCCGGGGCAGGTTCCGTCATCAGTGCGTAGCTCGAGAAGACGCTCACGTGAGGCGCTGCCGCCGGATCGCGCGCCAAAGCGGCATTGGTCGCGAGCACCACGTCGCGCGCGATGATCTCGCCTCCAGGCGTCCGCACGCGATTGGGGCTCGTCTTGTCGAGCCCGATCATCGGCGTTTGCTCATACACCGCCACGCCGGCCTCGATCGCCGCCAGGCGCAACACGCGGGCGAGGCGGGCCGGTTGGATCGTGGCGCCCTCGGGAAAGAAGAGGCCGCCGCGGAAGACCGGAGATTTGCAGATTTGCGCCACCGCCTCGGGCGTCAACGCCTCGACCGTATCGGCAACGCCGAGCTCACGGGCTATTTCGACGGGACCGGCGAGGTCGGCATCCTGGGCCGGTGATGCCGAAATGCTGACACTGCCGCCTTCGCGCCACCAGACATCGCGGCCCTGCGCCATCGCGAAAGCACGCAGGGCATCTTGCGCCTTGGCGCCGGCGCGGGCCACGGCCAGCGCGCCATCGGGGCCGATGGTTTTCACCATGCCGGCGAGCGATGACCAGTAGCCCGAGACCTTGCCGCCATTCTTGCCGCTGGCGCCGGCACCACACAATGCCGCATCGATGAGCGCCACGCTCATCTGCGGCGCCTGGCGCCTGAGCGCCAGCGCGGTCCACAGGCCGGTATAGCCGCCACCGACAATGACGGTGTCGACCGTGACCCGGCCGGAGAGCGGTCGTGCAGGAGCGGGCCCTTCAGCCGCGAGCGCCTCGGTGAGCCACCAGGAGGGATCGCCAGGTGCCGGCACGGTCGCGGTCGTCATTTCGTCTCGCGCAGATAATTGTAGACGGTGGCGCGGCTCAGTCCCAGTACGCGCGCGATATAGCCCGCGGCATTGCGTCCGCCGAGCGCGCCGTCGCGCGCCAGATCGACGATGAGGTCGCGTTTCTGACTCTTGTCGATGGCAGTGACGGTGGTGCCACGCTCCCTCATCCAGCGGCTGATATATTCGTTGATGCGCTCATGCCAGTCTTCCTTGAAGAGCGCCGTCGACCTGTCCAGGGTCTCGGGCAGGGCAACGAGCGCGCCTAGAAACTGGATCGCAGCGTGGACATGCGAGACATCGGTGTTGATGCACATGACGCCGACCGGCGCGCCCGAGGCGCGCAGAACCACGCTGATCGACTTGATCCGCCGGTCGTCCCAATTGATCTTCTCATAAGGTCCGATGACATGATCGGTCGGCTCGAAATTGATCTCATGCATCAAGGACGGCTCGCCGATCTCCCGGTTGGAGAAATTATTGGCGATATGCGCGACCGTCTCTGTCGCTAGGTCATGTAGGACGACCTCGACATAGGGTTGGAACAGGGCCGCCACGGCATCGCACACGGGAACGAAGGGGCCGAGGGCCGGGGCGACGCCGCGGCTGCGGCTGTGCTTGCGCTTCTTCATCTAGTTCCCGGCCAGGGCGCAGATCTTGCGCGGATCCACATTTCCACCACACAGGACGACGACATTGACGGTATCCTTGCAGCGCGCCGCCACTTTCTGGAAGCCGGCGAGAGCAAGTCCCGCGGCGCCTTCGACGATCATGTTTTCACTGAGCAGCAGCTCCTTGAGCGCCGCGGTGATCTCGGTCTCGCTGCAGTGGATCACTTCATCGATCGTCGCCAAGGCAAGCGGGAGCGTCATGCTGCCGGGGTCGACGCCACCGGCAACGCCATCGGCGAGGGTCGGGCGATGCTCGACGTCGACGATGCGACCGGCCTTCATGGAAGCCGCGAGTGCCGCCGAATTTTCGGCGGAGACGCCGAAGACGCGCGTCTGCGGGCTGAAGCTCTTGAACACGGAGGCGATGCCGGAAATGAGCCCGCCGCCGCCCATGGCGACGAAGATATTGTCGATGCGCGGGTGCTGCTCGAGAAGCTCGAGCGCGATCGTGCCCTGGCCGGCGATGATCTCGGGATCGTTATAGGGCGAGACATAAACGAGATCGCGGGCGCGGGCGGTATCCTGTGCGTGTTCTTCCGACTGGCCCGATTCATCGCCATAGAGCTTGATTTCGACGCCGAAGGCCTCGATGCGGGCGAGCTTCGCCGGCGTGACCGTCTTTGGAAGCACCACTGCCAGCCTGTTGCCGGTCATCGCCGCCGCCTTGGCGCTGGCGATGCCGTGATTGCCGGAAGACGCGGTGATCAGGCCCTGGCCCTTCGCAATGGCCGTCATCTTGCTGGCGGCGCCGCGAAACTTGAAGGAGCCGGTATGCTGGAAGTTCTCGGCCTTGAAAAGGAGTGAGGAGCCGGCCGTGGGCCCGATGGCGCGTGACGGCAGGAGAGGCGTCTCATAGATGAAATCACGAATGCGTCGCCGCGCTCTGACCGCGCCAGCCGCTTGTTCCAGCACATCATGTTCCATCGCCCGTTCCTCCTTGCCAGACCGTTCCCGCTTGTTGCCGTTTACAAATTAGACTGTCAAGTCCAATTTAGTCTTGACAGTCTAGATGTGGAATTGCGAGAAGCGCCGAGGCTGATCGGAGAAAACGGATTGAATCTGAGCCTGCTTTCTTTCGGACCGGAGGGATGGGGCGGTGTGCTGCTCACCGGCGCCGTCATGACCTTGGCGGTGTCCGTCAGCGCCTTCCTGCTCGGCATCGTGCTCGGTACGGCGGCGGCGCTCGCCAAGCTGTCGCGCCACCGATTTCTGCGCGGCGTCGGCATCACCTACACGACCGTCGTCCGCGGCATCCCCGAATTGCTGGTGATCTATCTCTTCTTCTTCGGCACGAGCTCGCTCATCATGGCGATCGTGAAGGCTGTTTTCGGTTATGCCGGATATATCGAGGTCGACGCCTTCGCCGTCGCAGTCCTGGCTCTGGGCCTCATCTCGGGCGCCTATTCCACCGAAGTCATCCGTGGCGGCATCGCCAGCGTGTCGAAGGGCCAGATGGAAGCGGCTGCCGCGCTCGGTTTGCGGCGCTGGATGATCTGGCTGCGCATCCTGCTTCCCCAGGCGATGCGTTATGCGCTGCCGGGTCTCGCCAATGTGTGGCAACTGACCCTCAAGGACACGGCGCTGATTTCGGTGACCGGGCTCGCCGAGATCATGCGCACGGCTTTCGTGGCGGCGGGCGCCACGCGTGAGCCGTTCCTGTTCTATGCCGCGGCGGCCTTGCTCTATCTGCTTCTCACCTGGGGATCGTCGCGATTCTTCGGCAAGGCTGAGACTGTGGCCAATCGCGGCTTCGCGGCGAGGGCGAAATGAATTTCGAGCTCATGTGGGAAAGCGTGCCGGCGCTTCTCGGTGGTGTGCCCTTGACGCTTCAGCTCGCGCTGCTGAGCGTCGCGCTCGGCTTCGTGCTGGCGCTGTTCATTCTCGCCGCCAGATTGTCGCGCTTCGCTTGGCTCGCCGCGCTTGCCAAAGCCTATGTGTTCGTCTTCCGCGGCACGCCGCTTCTGGTCCAGATCTTCTTCATCTATTACGGACTGTCGCAATTCGACGATGTGCGCGCCAGCATATTATGGCCTCTCCTGCGCGATCCGTTCTGGTGCTCGACGCTGGCGCTCGCTCTCAATACCGCGGCTTATGCGAGCGAGATCATGCGCGGCGGCCTCCTGGCGGTGCCACCGGGTGCCATCGAGGCGGCGAAGGCGCTCGGCCTGAGCCGTCTGAAGGTCCTGTGGACGGTGACCATGCCGATCGCGGCGCGCCAGGCCATCCCGGCCTATGGCAACGAGCTCATCCTGATGGTGAAGGCGACATCGCTTGCAAGCACGGTCACTTTGCTCGAAGTGACCGGCATCGCCAAGCAGATCATCTCGCGCAGCTATGCCGTCTTCGAGATCTTCATTCTCGCCGGCGCCATCTATCTGCTGCTCAATCTTGCCGCCACCATGCTGGTGGCATTGGCCGAGCGCCGGATGACACTGCCGGCGCGCTAGCGTTCGGGACACTGGCCCGCGCATTTATTGTCCGATGTAATAAATCGATATGAAGAAGCGCCTTAGTCGCGGCGAAATGCTTGCTATGTCTCCGGGCAGGGAGGAACCAAGCATGATAAATCGCTTCGCAACATGGATGATGCTGGCAGCCACGGCGATGACCGTGTCTTCGCCGATGGCGCTGGCCGATACGGCCAAAGTTCCGGAACAGGTGCGCATCGGCATCGAGGGTGCATATCCGCCGTTCAACTATCGTGACGCCGCCGGCAATGTCATCGGCTTCGATGTCGATGTCATGAATGCCATCTGCGCCCGCAAGAAGCTCAATTGCACATTCGTGCTGCAGGACTGGGACGGCATCATTCCGGGTCTCCTGGTCGGTAAATATGATGTCATCATCGGCATCGGCATCACCGAAGAGCGCAAGAAGAAAGTCGATTTCACCGACAAATACTGGGCGACGGCCAGCCGCTTCGTCGGCCGCGCCGACAAGAACTGGGATTATACGGCCGAGGGCCTCAAGGGCGCGGTCATCGGCTTTCAGAGTGGTGCGTATCAGGAGACCTACGCCAAGGACAAATTCACCCAGTCCGAACTCAAGGGATACCAGACCCTGGAGCAGGCCTATCTCGATCTTGCCGCGGGACGCATCGATCTCGTCTTCGCCGCCGCCATCGCCGAGCTTAATTTCCTGAACTCACCGGACGGCAAGGGCTATGAGCATAAGGGGCCTGACTTCGACGACCCAGCCTATTTCGGCGTCGGCGTGGGCATGGCGATCCGCCAGGGCGAGACCGGGGTGCGTGACGTCATCAACGAAGGCATCCGCGAGATCCGCGCCGATGGCGAATACAAGATGATCAACGACAAGTATTTCCCCTTCGACGTCTACGGGAAATAACCCGCTACAGCACTTCGTCGAGATCGGCGCACAGATCTTCGGCGTCCTCGAGCCCGATCGAGAAGCGGAAGACGCCGTCGCCGGCAAAATCGCGATAGCGCTTGAGGAGCTCACCCTCGTGGCGGAAGGTCGAGCGCATCAGGGCGTCGGTCGGGATCCAATAGACGAGGCTGCGGTGATGGCCGAGCGACACGGCATAGTGGATGACCTCGAGCTTCTCGACCATGCGTTTGGCGAGCGCCGCGCCGTCGGCGACCCGGAAGGTCATCATGCCGGAGAAGTTCTTCATCTGGCGGCGCGCCAGCTCATGCTGGGGATGCGAGGCGAGGCCCGGATAGAAGACCCGCGTCACTTTTTTGTGTCCTTCGAGGAACCTGGCGACGGCGAGTGCGGTCTCCTCATGGGCGCGCATGCGGATCGGCAGGGTCGCGGCACCGCGCAGGATGAGCCAGGCATTGAAAGGTGACAGCACGCCGCCATAATGCACGGTGGCTTCGAGATTGAGCGCCTCGAGATCGGCCTTGCGGCCGAGCACGCAGCCGCCCATCGCATCGCCATGGCCGCCGATATATTTGGTCAGCGAATGCACCACGAAATCAGCGCCGAGCTCAAGCGGCCGCGTGCCTATGGGTGACGCGAAGGTCGAATCGACGGCGACGTCGCGCACCCCTTTGGCGCGCGCCAGACGGGCGAGGGCGGCGATATCGGCGAGCCGCATGATCGGATTGGCCGGCGTCTCGATCCACATCATGCGTGTGTTGGGCCGGATGGAACGCTCCACCATGTCGAGATCCGACATGTCGACCGGTGTCACCTCGATGCCGAAGCGGGGCAGGCTGTCGCGCACGAGTTCCGCGGTGCCGACATAATTGGTGTCGGAAATGACGAGATGGTCACCCTGGCTAAGCCGCCCGAGGAGCAGTGCGCTCGAAGCCGCCATGCCGGAAGCGTAACATTGGCAGGCTTCGGCGCCTTCGAGGGCGGAAAGCTTGTCTTCGAGCTGCTTGACGGTCGGATTGGAGACGCGCGCATAGACGAAGCCCTCATAGCTGTCGCGGTTGCGGGCCGAGAAGCCTGCAACCTCGGTCGGCGCGAAAGTCGACGACATCACGAGATTGGGCGAGGATGCCCGGCTCACCGGATCAACGGCTTCGCCCGCATGGATGGCGGTGGTCCTTATCCCCTTTTGCCGGTTGGTAATTCTGTCCATGGAATTGCCCTCACTATGTACAAGCTGTAACAGGACCCGGTGGGGGAATGCGACTCGTTTATGGGGATCGGCCAATCGTGCCCGGAAAGGCGCCACGTTCCATGTCCTGGCAGGACCGTCAACCTGAGCCGGCTGAGAAACCTAAGCCGCGTCTCAGGCCGAATGTCTTTGCGCGGATGGCGCGCTTCTGCTTCCGCCACGGGCTGATCATCATCGCCGCCTGGATGGCGCTCGCCATCCCGGCCCTCGTCTTTGCCGTGACGGCGATGCAGATCCAGATCCAGGATCAGGTTCTGGTCACCGACAACTCGGCGGTCGGCGAGGAGCAGAGCCGGCTCGCCGCCGAGTTCCCCGAGCCCAGCGAAAGCATCGTCGCCGTCATCGACAGCAAAGACCCGAAACTGGCGCGCAGCGGCGCCGAGCGCATGGCGGCCCGCATGGCCGAGCAGACCAATGTATTCCGCAATGTCTTCGCGCCCGGCACCGGCCGCTTCTTCGACGACACCGGCGTGCTCTATCTGAACGAGGAGGGGGTGAGCGCCATGGCGGCGCGTATCGCGCGCTCGGCGCCGCTGTTCCAGGCGCTCTCGATATCGCCCAATCTCACCGGCCTCGCGGTGCTCGCCGACCAGGTCGCCCGGGTCGCCGCGGAAGGCCGTTCACCCGAAGTGGTTGCCGCTCTCTTCAATGACGCCGCCAAGACGGTCCAGGCACAGGTCGCCGGCCAGCGCCGCGATCTCGACTGGCCGTCGCTGATCGAGCACGGCGTCACCATCGAGAGTCCGCGCTGGTATGTGCTGTCCTATCCGATGGCCAATGGCGATGCCGATCCGGCGCGCCACGCGGTCGAAGAGGCGCGCCGCCTCGCCGATCTCACCCAAACCGAATTCGGCGGCCGCATCTCGGTGCAGCTCACCGGCAGGCCGGTGCTGCGCGCCATGGCGCCGCCGCTCGACATCCGTGTTCTGCTTCTGCCGTCACTGCTCTCGGGCATCGTGCTCCTGGTGATTCTGGGTTTCGGCCTGTCGCGCTTCGGTGCGGTGATGACCGTGCTGATGATGGCGGCGATCACCTTTGTCATCACCACCGCATTGGCGCTCGCCGTGCTGGGCGCCTTTGACAGGGTCAGCCTGACCTATCCGGTGCTGTTCTCAGGCGTGATCAGCATCACCACGATCTGCCTGATCCTGCGCGCCGAGGAGGCGGAGCAGTGCGGCAGTGGAAGGCTGGCCGCGGCGATGCTCGCGGCGCAGGCCATGGGTCTGCCGATGCTCGCCTGGCTCGCCGGAATTTCCGCCACCGGCCTTGCTCTCTATGGCAGCCCCTTCGTGGCGTTGCAGAAGCTCGCCATCATCCTCGCCATCATGAGCGCCGTCATTTTCGTCGCGGCGATGACCTTGTTGCCGGCCTTCCTGTCGCTGCTCAAGCCGCGCTTCCATGACGAGACGGAGGAGGACGAGCGGGTTCACTGGCTCGACAATGTGATGGCGAAGCCACCCTCTTATGGCTGGTGGTCGTTGCGCCGCGGCCTCGCAGCGACACTGATCGCGGTCGCCGTGCTCTGCGCCTCGCTGGCGCCGGCCTTGCATTTCGAGAGCCCGACGGAGGTCACACGCGGCGGCACGAGCGCCGCCGAACGCCTGTTCCGCGATTTGTCGGCGCAGGAGCCTTCGCTCCTCGCCTCCGCCCAGATCCTGGCGGAGGCTGGCGATCCGGCGCGTATCCTGGTGCGCCGGCTCTCGACCTTGCCGCAGGTCGAAAGCATACGCTGGGTCGAAACCTTCCTGCCGCCGGCCGAGGCCGAAAAACGCGCCATACTGGCGCGGCTCCAGGGCGCTTTTCCACGCAGCACCACCGCCGTTTCCGACATCCCAGACGATCTGCTGCGCGCTGAATTCGTGAAGCTTCAGGACGGCCTGCAGCGCATCGCCGCCGAACCCAAGGCGACGCCGGAACTGGCGCAGGCCGCCAATGAGCTGCGCCGCAGCCTGCTGCTGCTCGACGGCAATGGCATCGCCGATCCGCAGGCGCTGCGCCAGCTCGAGCGCACCTTCTTCGTCCGCCTGCAGGTGCTGCTCGACCGCATCGACCGTCTGACGCATCTCGATCCGCTCACCGTCGACCGGCTCGATCCGGCGATCCACCGCCAATATGTCTCGCGCACCGGCCTGTGGCGCATCGAGGTGCAGCCGCGCCGGCCCGACGATATCGAATCCTTCGCCGCCGCCCTGCGCAGCGTGACGCCCGCCGCCGCCGGCGCCGCTCTCGTCCAGGCCGACCGGCTCGCCGTCATGCGTGCCGCCATCCCGTCCTATGTCGGGGCGTGGACGCTGCTCATCGTCCTCCTGCCGCCGCTTCTTTTCCTTAGCCTGCGCAAGGCGATGCGCATCCTGCTGCCGGTCGTCACCGCGACGCTCCTGGCGCTCGGCGTCACCGCGATGATGGGATCGCATCTCTACCCCGAGAGTATCGCCGTCTTCGTGCTGCTGCTGTGCTTCACGCTCGGCGCCGCGATTCTCGCCGAGGCCTGGTACAATGCCCAGCCCAATGGCCAATGGCCGCAGGCGTCGTCGCGCCCGCGTGCTCTTTTGCTCGCGGCCTTCCTGGTGCTCGCCGCCTTTGCGCCCCTGGTGCTCTCACCCTTGCCGGCGGTGCAGCAATTCGGCGTCCTGCTGCTCATCGCGATGGGGCTGAGTCTCGTCGCGCTCTTCGTGCTCCTGCCGCAATTGCGGGTGTGGACGGCGCCGCGGCGCCGCCGTGACGAGGACGAAGAGGAAGAAGAGTACTGATTCCGTCGATCGGGATTGGAAATGTCAGGCCGCCCGTGTCTCCACCTCGATCGTCACATGCGACAGATCATGGATATGGGCGAGCTTGTCGCGATAGAACGCTGGCGGCTTGGGCTCCGCCGAGAGGATCGCGACGATGGCGCCATGATGGCCGGGGCCGAGCCGCCAGACATGCAGGTCGGTGATCTTTTCCCGCTCGTTCTCGATGGTGCCGCGGATCTCGTCGGGCAGGTCCTCGCCGACCGGCAGATAATCGACGAGCAGCCGCCTGAATCGCGGATGAGGCCCCAGGACCAGCGCGCGATCACCAGGGCGCCGACGATTCCCATGGCCGGATCGAGCCACAGGCAGCCATAGAGGCTGCCGGTGAGGAGGGCGACGATGGCGAGCACCGATGTCAGCCCGTCGGCCAGCACATGCATGTAAGCGGCGCGCAGATTGTTGTCGCCGCCATGATGGTCGTGGTGATCGTGGCCGTGATCATGATGGTGGTGGTGACGATGATCGCCGCTGAGCAGCCAGGCGCTGGCGAGATTGACGATGAGGCCGACCACCGCGACGACGATCGCCTGGTTGAAGTCGATCGGCACGGGTGCTGTGAGGCGCAGGACACTTTCCCAGCCGATCATCAGCGCGATGAGCGCCAGGACGACGGCGCTGGCGAAGCCGGCGAGCTCGCCGAGCTTGCCGGTGCCGAAGGTGAAGCGGCGGTTCAGGGCATTCTTGCGGGCGTAGTAATAAGCGAGCGCCGTGATCAGCATCGCGGCCGCATGGGTGGCCATGTGCCAGCCATCGGCGACCAGCGCCATCGAGCCGAAGATCGTGCCGGCGGTGATCTCCACCACCATCATCGTCGCGGTGAGCGCAATCACCAGCCAGGTGCGCTTCTCGTTGCGGGCATGACCGTGGCCTAGAAAAACATGGGTGTGGCCGGGTTCGGAGGCGATCGTCATTTGAGATAGGTCCGGACGACCTCGATGAGCTCGGCGGCGCCTTTGGCATATTCGGACTGCGGCTGCTTATCAGGGTCGATGATGTGGTTGCGGATATGGTCTTCGAGGATTTCGGCGGTGAGCCCGTTGACGGCGCCGCGCATCGAGGCGGCGAGCATGAGCACGTCGGTGCAGCCGAGCTCGGCCTCGAGCGCCCGCTCCAGCGCTTCCGCCTGGCCCTTGATGCGGCGCACCCGCGCCATCAGCCGCGTCTTGTCCTTGACGGTATGCATGAGTCCTCCGTCTAAAATATAGGGTAGGGGGTTATCTTATATCCGTCATAAAGTCAAACCTCCTCCCTTTGGGCAGGCGTCGTGAGGAGGGATGAAAGTCGTGATGCAAGAGGGCCCTCGCAGGACGGCGATCAGGCAAGGGCCCTCGAGGCGCCAGGGATCTTACCGGGGGCATGTGGTCAATCCCCGGGCATCAAAGAACTACTCTAGGTAAATTTAAATGCAATGATCTATTGGATGATGGGCTGTGCATGAAAGCCTGGGTTTTGGTCTGAGAAACGAAATGACTCTCCCTAGAGCCCTTCCCGTTTTGATCGAATCGTTTCGTTTCGATCAAAACGGGAAAAAGGGCTCGAATCCATATGATCTGGAGCGCTTCCTTATCGCCAAAGTCGAGCAACTTTGGCGGGAAGCGCTCTAGGATACTCGAATTTGCGCTGGTCAATCTTAGGTGGTCGATATAGCGTCGCCGCGAGAATCTTTTTGAGAGGGCCATAATGAAGCAGCTTCCCCGTTTCACCTTCGTCGTTCTTCCGCTTGCAGCGTTGCTGGTGGCGGCGCCATCGCTTTTGAAGAGCGGTAAACTGGTGTCTTATGACCAGGCCTATGCCGACAAGGGCGGTAATGGAAACGGCGGCGGGAATGGCGGTGGCGGAAATGGCAATGGCGGCGGCAGTGCGAATGGCGGTGGGAACGCCGGCAAAGGTGCCGCCGGCGGCGATAATCGAGGTCAGGGCAAGTCCGCCAATGCGGGGAAAGGCAGCGTATCGAGCCAGCTCGGCGCGTTGAACGCGGCCCATGCCTCACCGAAAGCTCTGGCGAAGGCGGCGCCCAATTCGCGCGTCGGCAAGATAGCCGCTTACCAAGCGGCGTCGGAAGCCGCGGTCGCGGCTGGTGAAGACGCCTCCGCGGCGATCGATGCAGCGATTGCGGCAAGCCCGGCGGCCCAGGCGGCTATCACTACATCGGATCAAGCCGATGCCGAACTCGAGACAGCCAATCAGGCGCTCGCCGACCTGCAGAAAGATCCAGACGCGACGCCGGAAGCGATTGCTGCCGCGAAGCAGTCCGCGGAGGATGCGGCGACGGCCGCCGCCGAGGCCCAGAAAGCTGAGGACCAGGCGAAGGCCGACGCGGTAGCCGCCGATCCGGCTGCACAGGAAGCGCTGGCGGCGGCCCAGGCGGCCGCGAAGGCCGAGATGGATGCACTCAATGCCGCGGCAAATAAGACACCTGTCAGCGCGGAGACGAAAGCCGCTCTGGACGCGCTTCTGGCCGGCAAGTAACGAGCTCTTTCACCGCGATTCTGCGGCGATTGCGGTCATGACGCAGTCGCCGTTTTAGCGCGCTTCCCGCCAAAGTTGCTCGACTTGGCGATAAAGAAGCGCTCAAGATTATTTGTATTCGCGATCAGGCCAAGGTCTTGAAATCCAGGCCGCGGGTGGGCTCGCCCAGCGCCGCCAGAACTTCGGCGACGATCGACTTCTCGGTCAGGCCGGCATCCTCATACTGCTCCTTGGGCGTCGCATGCGAGACGAAGCGGTCGGGCAGATAGATGGTGCGGACATGGCAGTCGCTGTTGAACAGATTGGCGCGCGCCAGATAATGCAGCACCTGCGTCCCGAAGCCGCCAATGGCGCCTTCCTCGACCGTCACCAGCACCTCATGGCCATGCACCAGCCGGCGGACCAGATCCTCATCGAGAGGTTTGGCGAAGCGCGCATCGGCGACCGTCGCCGGCAAGCCTAAGCTCTGCAGCTGGTCGGCCGCCTTGAGACATTCCTGCAGCCGCGCGCCGAAGGAAAGCAGCGCGATCTTGCTGCCTTCGCGCAGGATCCGGCCGCGGCCGATTTCGAGCGGCACGCCTTCTTCGGGCATGTCGACACCGACGCCTTCGCCGCGCGGATAGCGGAAGGCCGAAGGCCGGTCGTCGATCGCGACGGCGGTCGCCACCATATGGACGAGCTCGGCCTCGTCCGCCGCCGCCATGACGACGAAATCGGGCAGGCAGGAGAGATAGCCGATGTCGAAGCTGCCGGCATGCGTCGCGCCATCCTGGCCGACGAGCCCGGCGCGGTCGATGGCGAAGCGCACCGGCAGCCGTTGCAGCGCCACGTCATGCACGACCTGATCGTAGGCGCGCTGCAGGAAGGTGGAATAGATGGCGCAGAAGGGCTTGAAGCCCTCGACCGCGAGCCCGGCGGCGAAGGTGACGGCATGCTGCTCGGCGATGCCGACATCGAACATGCGGGTTGGGAAGCGCTCGGCGAATTTGTCGAGGCCGGTGCCGGACGGCATGGCGGCGGTGATGCCGACGATCTTGTCGTCCTTCTCGCCATGGGCGATCAGCGCCTTGGCGAAGACCGAGGTATAAGTGGGCGCGTTGGAGACGCTTTTCGCCATTTCGCGGGTGGCGGGATCGAATTTCGAGACGGCGTGGTATTTTTCCCGGTCCGGCTTGGCGAAGGGATGCCCCTTGCCCTTTTCCGTCACCACATGGACGAGCACCGGGCCAAGCTGCTCGGCGTCGCGCACATTCTGCAGGATGGGCACCAGCGTATCGATATTGTGCCCGTCGATGGGCCCGACATAATAGAAGCCGAGCTCCTCGAACAAGGTGCCCCCGGTCAGCATGCCGCGCGCATATTCATCCGCCCGCTGAGCGGCGGTGCGCAAGGTGCGCGGGAACTTCATGGCGAGCTGCTTGGCGATATCGCGCAGCGACAGGAAGGGCCGCGACGAGACGAGCCAGGAGAGATAGTTGGTCAGCGCCCCGACGGCGGGGGCGATCGACATGCCATTGTCGTTGAGGACGACAATGAGGCGGGTGTCGAGGGCGCCCGCATTGTTCATCGCCTCATAGGCCATGCCGGCGCTCATGGCGCCGTCGCCGATGACGCAGACGACGTGGTTGTCCTCCTGCTTCATGTCGCGCGCCACGGCCATGCCGAGGCCGGCCGAGATCGAGGTCGAGCTGTGGGCGGCGCCGAAGGGGTCATATTCGCTTTCGCTGCGCTTGGTGAAGCCATAGAGACCGTCGCGCTGGCGGATCTGGCGGATGCGGTCGCGCCGGCCGGTGAGGATCTTGTGCGGATAGGTCTGGTGGCTGACGTCCCAGATCAGCCGGTCCTTGGGCGTATTGAACACATAGTGCAACGCCACGGTGAGCTCGATGACGCCGAGCCCGGCGCCGAAATGGCCGCCCGTCTTGGCAGCAGCGGCGATCGTTTCGGCCCGGAGTTCCTCGGCGACCTGGCGCAGTTGCTGAGGGTTCAGCCTGCGCAGCGCCGCCGGATCGTTAACGCTGTCGAGCAGGGGGGTATGATCGTTTTTGGTCATTTGCCGACTTCATAATCGGGGGGTGCCGGCCACGCAATTCAAATTGTTTGACGCCTGGATATTGAACTTTCGACCACTATTACAGGACATGGGACAAAGCCGTGGGCGATGCTATAGTGCGCCCCGTCTGGACCGACGGCTTTTGGCAATTCTGCCCTTAACGGAGCCGTCAACATGGGAGGAACTAGATGAAAAAAAGCCTGCGATCGCTGCTTCTGGCGACGGCACTCGTATCGATAAGCTATTCGGCGGCTTTCGCCGAAATGATCTACAACAGAGGCAATTCGGCCGACCCCGAAACCCTCGATCCGCATAAGACCTCGACTGTCTACGAAGCGCATATCCTGCGCGATCTGTTCTCCGGCCTCGTCATGCAGGACGCCAAGGCCGACGTCATTCCGGGCGCCGCCGAAAGCTGGAAGATTTCCGATGACGGCACCGTCTACACGTTCAATCTGCGCAAGGGCGCGACCTGGTCGAACGGCGACCCCGTCACCGCCGATGATTTCGTCTACTCCTTCCGCCGCCTCGAGGACCCGGCGACCGCCGCCGAATATGCCTCGATGATGTATGTCATCAAAAACGGCCAGGAAGTGAACGAAGGCAAGATGAAGCCGGAAGAGCTGGCTGTGAAGGCGGTCGACGCCAATACATTCGAAGTCACGCTCAAGTCGCCGACACCTTACTTCCTCGAGATGCTTACGCACCAGGCAAACTACCCGGTGCACAAGGCCTCGCTCGAGAAGCTCGGCGCCGAATGGATCAAGCCCGGCAATCTCGTCTCCAACGGCGCTTACACGCTCGCCGAATTCGTGCCGAACGACCACATCAAGCTGGTCAAGAATCCGAAGTTCTACGAAGCCGATCAGGTCAAGGTCGACACGGTCAATTATTTCCCGACCGAGGACCGTTCGACCGCCATCAAGCGCTTCGAGGCGGGTGAACTCGATTCGAACGACGACATGCCGCTCGAGCAGCTTGCCGATCTCAAGACAAAGTTTGGTGACCAGGTTCACATCGGCCCGTATCTCGGCACCTATTATTATGCCGTGAAGACCGACAAGGAGCCATGGTCCAACCCGAAGCTGCGCCGCGCCATCTCGATGGCGATCGACCGCGACTTCATTGCCGAGAAGGTCTGGGGCAACAGCATGATCCCCGGCTATTCCATGGTGCCTCCGGGCATTGCGGGTTATGAGCCGGCCATCGCCGACTATGCCGAGAAATCGCAGATCGACCGTGAGGACGAAGCCAAGAAGATCCTCGCCGAGCTCGGTTACGGCCCCGACAAGCCGCTGAAGATGGAGATCCGCTACAATACGTCGGAAAACCACAAGAACACCGCGGTCGCCATCCAGGAGCAGCTCAAGCCGCTCGGCGTCGAGGTGACGATGGTCAACACCGACACCAAGACCCATTATGGCTTCCTCGAGCAGAAGGGCGACTATGACGTTGCCCGTGCCGCCTGGATCGCCGACTACAAGGATCCCGAGACCTTCCTCGGCATCACCCGCAAGGCGAGTGGCAACAACTACTCGAACTACAACAGCCCGAAATATGAAGAGCTGATGGACAAGGCGGCGGCCGCCGGCGGCAATCCCGCCGAGCGTTCGAAGCTGCTCTCCGAAGCCGAAAAGGTGCTGGTCGATGATCTCGGCAACATCCCGTTGCTCTATTACAGCTACCACAATCTCGTGTCGCCGAAGCTGAAGGGCTTCGAGGACAACGTCATGGACGTGCATCCGACGCGCTTTATCAGCAAGGAATAACTGGGGTGAAGCAGCCGTCGTTTCCAATGGGAAACGGCGGCTGCGCCTTGCCAAGATAGGGGGGCGCGCCATGCTGCGCTATGTCTTCCGGCGGTTATTGACTGCCATTCCGACGCTCTTCGTGATCGTCACGATTTCGTTTTTCCTGATCCGTGTCGCGCCGGGCGGCCCGTTCAACCAGGAACGCGGGCTCAATCCCGTGATCAAGGCCAATCTCGAGCGCCAGTTCGGTCTCGATCAGCCTTTGTGGATGCAGTATCTGCATTACCTCAACAATCTGCTGCACGGCAATTTCGGCCCGAGCTACAACCTGCCGGACTTCACCGTCGCCGAATTGTTCAAGGTTGGCCTGCCGGTCTCGATCCAGGTCGGCGCTTCGGCGCTCATCCTGGCGCTGATCATCGGCACCATCCTCGGCGTTATCGCCGCGCTCAGGCAGAACAAGGGAGCGGATTACGCCGTCATCGCCACCGCGACGGCGGGCAGCACGGTTCCGACCTTCGTGATCGCGCCCATCTACCAGCTCATCTTCGCCACGACCTTGGCGCTGGTGCCGGTCGCGACCTGGGGCGGCGGGGCGCTGGTCAACAAGATCGGTCCGATCGTCACGTTGGCCCTGCCGCAGATCGCCATCGTGGCGCGCCTGATGCGCGGCTCGATGATCGAGGCGTTACGCTCGCATCATATCCGCACCGCGAGGGCGCTCGGACTTTCCGACTGGAGCATCATCGTCAAGCACGCCTTGCGTGGGGCGTTGCTGCCGATCGTCTCCTATTCGGGTCCGGCGGCGGCGGCTTTGCTTACCGGCTCGATCATCGTCGAGACGATCTTCCAGATTCCGGGGGTCGGACGCTACTTCGTCGAGGCGGCGCTCAACCGCGATTACACGCTGGTGATGGGCACGGTGGTGGTCATCGCGCTCTTCACCATCCTGTTCAATCTCATCGTCGACATCCTCTATGCCGCAGTCGATCCGAGGGTGCGTTATGACTGACATCACCACAACGCAAACTCCCTTCGTCGGGCGCTCACTGTGGGCGGATGCGCTGGCTAGGCTCAAAGCCAACAAGGCGGCGATGTTCAGCCTGATCTATCTGGCGCTGATGGCCATCGCCTGCGTCTTCGGCCCTTATTTCGTGTCGCATCCCTATACGACGATCTACCCCGATTATGTCCGCACGCCGCCGAGCCTTTCGGCCTATCCGCAGGCCGAGATGATCGACACGGCGCTCAAGGATGCGGTGCGCCGCATGCGGGTCGATCTCGAGGAATGGCATGAGCAGGACGAGCGTATCTTCGTGACGATCTCCTCGCCCAAGCAGATCGATGAGCGCGTCACCCGTTATCTCGACCGCTCTGACACTTTCGACAATACCCGCATCGAGAGCAAATCAGCGGACGGCCTCAAGCTCACCATGAGCGCCACCGTCGCGAAGGAGCATTTCTACTTCGGTACCGACAATACCGGCCGCGACCTGCTCTCCCGGGTGCTGATGGGCGGGCGCATTTCGCTCGCCATCGGTCTGCTCGCCGGTTGCGTCGCTGTCTGCATCGGCGTCCTCTATGGCGCGACCGCCGGCTTCATGGGCGGCAAGACCGACGAGATCATGATGCGTATCGTCGACATTCTCTATTCGCTGCCCTTCATCTTTTTCGTGATCATGCTGGTGGTGTTCTTCGGCCGCAATTTCGTGCTGATGTTCCTGGCCGTCGGCGCCGTTCTATGGCTCGACATGGCGCGTATCGTGCGTGGCCAGGCCCTATCGATCAGGCGGCAGGAATATGTCCAGGCTGCCGAAGCCTTGGGCGTGAGCAGCGGCGGCATATTGCTGCGCCATATCGTGCCCAATCTCCTGGGGCCAGTGGTCATCTACATGACCTTGCTGGTGCCGCAGGTCATCATCCTCGAGAGCTTCCTGTCCTTCCTGGGGTTGGGCGTGCAGGAGCCGATGACCAGCTGGGGTGTTCTCATCTCGCAGGGAGCGAAGAATATCGGCTCGGCCAACTGGCTCTTGCTGTACCCGGCCTTCTTCCTGGTCTCGACGCTCTTCGCCCTCAATTTCATTGGCGATGGTCTGCGCGATGCGCTCGACCCGAAGGATCGGTGACGCCATGGCCGGCAACGAAAACATTCTTTCGGTCGAGAATCTGAAAGTACGCTTCCACACCCTTGACGGCGTGGTCGAGGCGGTCAAGGGCATCAACATGTATGTCAAGCCCGGCGAGACGGTCGCCGTGGTGGGTGAATCGGGTTCCGGCAAGAGCCAGACCATGATGGCGGCGATGCGGCTTCTCGCCTCCAACGGCGAGGCCACCGGCACCATCGCTTATCGCGGCGCCAATCTGCTGACCCTGACCAAGTCCGAGCTCAACGAGGTGCGCGGCCGCAAGATCACCATGATCTTCCAGGAGCCGATGACCTCGCTCGATCCGCTCTACACCATCGGCAATCAGCTGATGGAGCCGATCATGCGGCACCGCAAGGTGGGGGCCGAGGAGGCGCGCAAGGAAGCGGTGAAGGTGCTGAAGCTGGTACGCATCCCCGAGCCTGAGCGGCGGATGAAGTCGTACCCCTATGAGATGTCGGGCGGCCAGCGCCAGCGTGTGATGATCGCCATGGCGATTGCCAACGATCCCGATCTCCTGATCGCCGATGAGCCGACCACCGCGCTCGATGTGACGATCCAGGCGGAGATCCTCAATCTCATGGCCGACCTGCGCAAGCGCCTCGGCATGAGCATGATCTTCATCACCCATGATCTCAATATCGTGCGGCGCATCGCCGACCGGGTCTATGTGATGAAACTGGGCGAGGTTGTGGAAGAGGGCGAAACGCGCGCCATCTTTGCCAACCCCAAGCATCCCTATACCAAGGCGTTGCTCGCCGCCGAGCCGACCGGCCACAAGGAGCCGGTGCCCAAAACGGCTCCGACCATGCTCGACGGCACCGATATGCGCGTCACCTTCAAGATCGGTGGCGGCTTCCTGGCCGGCGATCCGATTTATCTGAAAGCGGTCGATCGCGTTTCGGTGAAGCTGAGGCGCGGCCAGACCATCGGCATCGTCGGTGAATCGGGATCCGGCAAGTCGACGCTGGCGCGCGCATTGCTGCGGATGGTGCCGAGTGAGGGGGCCATTCATTTCGACGGCCGCAATATCGAGAAATTCGACACCCAGCAGATGCGTCCCTTGCGCAAGCAGCTGCAGATCGTGTTTCAGGATCCCTTCGGCTCGCTGAGCCCGCGTCTGACATCCGGCCAGATCGTCACCGAAGGCCTCCTGGTGCATGAGCCTTCGATCACCTCGAAGGAGCGCGACCGGCGCGCCGCGCAGGCTTTCGTGGAAGTGGGGCTCGATCCTGCCAACCGCAACCGCTATCCGCACGAATTCTCAGGCGGCCAGCGCCAGCGCATCGCCATCGCCCGCGCCATTATCCTGAAGCCCAAAGTGGTGGTGCTGGACGAGCCGACCTCGGCGCTCGACCGCCAGGTGCAGAAACAGATCGTCGACCTGCTGCGCGACCTGCAGCAGGCGCACAACCTGTCCTATCTGTTCATCAGCCACGATCTCGCAGTGGTGCGCGCCATGGCCGACCACATCATGGTGATGAAGGACGGCCGCATGGTGGAGCAGGGCTCGCCTGAGGAGATATTCGATCATCCGCATGAGGAATACACCAAGCGGCTGATGGCGGCGGCTTTCGCCGATCATGCGGTCGCGGGCGCGTAAAGAACTCCAAACCGCCTGCGGCCATTGTCACGCAACATCGAGCTGCAGTGAGCCTTTGGCGAGCCCCAATTCCCGTTCCGTCGCCTGTATGGTCATTTCCCTGACGATGCCGAGCCGCGCATGTGACAATGCCACGGCCTGCAGCGCGAAAGCATCGATCAGGGCGAAGATATGGATGGCCGACTTCATTGGATCGTCCGACCGGAAAGCGCCGTTTCGCGTTCCCTCATCGATCAAGTGCGCCATCTCGCTATCCCAGGCATCGACAAGCACGGTGAGCGCATCGCTGAGCAGGGGATGGTAGCGTGCGAGATAATAGGCTTCGACTGCCAAAAGCCGCATGGAGTCTGGCTGCTCTGCAAGAGCCGACCTCAAGTAGATGCGCATCTGCTGAACTGGAGCGCTCTCTTTGCGGATGGTTGCAAAATGATCTCTTAAATCATCCCCGCCGAGCTGTGCGAAGGCTTCGGCAACGAGTTGTTCGACAGCCGGAAAATAATGATTGACCAGGCCGGGCGCGACACCGGCTTCCTGGGCGACACTGCGCAGGCTGATGCTGCCCAACCCCGTCTTGCCGGCCAGCCGGGCCGCTGCCGCCACGATTTCGCGGCGGCGTTCCTCGGGGTTCTTTCTGCGCCTGACCATCGTCCTTGCCTGTTGCGATGCGGCCGAGCCGCGCACGAATCCATCTTGATTGTAGCAATACCCGTTGACTCCTTATTGGTCATATGGACAATAAGGAGTCAACGGGTGGAGGCGACAGGGCTCTGTCGCCCGAATGACCAGCAGACGAACAGATATTTATGGGAGGAAGTAGTGCGAAGAGTGTTTCAGAAGCTCGCTTTCGCGGCCGGCCTTGTGGTGCTGCAGGCCGGAATTGTCCATGCCGACATTAAGATCGGCTTGGTGGCGGAGCCTTATCCGCCCTTCACCTCGAAGGACGCGTCGGGCAAATGGGTCGGCTGGGAGATCGACGTTCTCGAGGCCGCCTGCAAGGCCATGAACGAGAAGTGCGACTATGTCGAAATAGCCTGGGACGGCCTCATTCCCAGCCTTCAGTCGCGGACGATCGACGTCATCTGGAGCTCTCTGTCGATCACCGACGATCGCCGTGAGGTCATCGATTTTTCCGTTCCCTATTACAGCAGCGTGATGTTCATGGTCGGTCCGAAGAACGGCGATCTCGACGTCACGCCTGAGCATCTTGCGGACAAGGTCATCGGCGTTCCAGGCGGCGGGCCTGAGGAAAAATACGCAACCGTCGTCTACGCGCCTGCCGGTGCCCAGATCAAAGCCTATCCGACCCAGGACGAGACGAACGGAGATATGGTTTCCGGCCGCATCGACTACACGGTCGGGGGCGCCGCGGCCATGCAGAGGCTTCTCACGTCGGCGGAAGGCAGCGCCTGCTGCGAGCACAAAGCGGATGTCGAGGATCCGAAGATACTCGGAGAAGGCATGGGCGCCGGCATACGCAAAGGCGACACGGCCCTCAAGGCCAAGCTCGACGCGGCGATCATGGCGCTGGCCAGGTCCGGCGAGCTGGATCGGATCACTGCCAATCATCCCGAGCTCAAAGGCGCCATCAAGACGCCTAAGCCCTGAGAGGATGAAGGATGAGCCCGAAGGAGCTGATACTCTCCGCCATCGCGCGCGATGAGGACCGCATCATCGACTTCCTGGCGCGTCTCGTGCGCGCTCCAAGTCCCAATCCGCCCGGCGACACGCGTCAGGCGATGAGTGTCATCGACGCGGAGCTTCGCCGCTTCGGCATTCCCAGCCGGCTTTTGTTCGCAAAGGATGAAATGCCGAATCTGGTGGCCGACTTCAGGGGAGCGCGTTCCGGGCCGCATCTCGTCCTCAACGGGCATGTCGATGTATTCCCGGCCGGCGATGAGGCGGGCTGGTCGCGCTCGCCCTGGAGCGGCCTGGTGCAGGACGGCTATGTGCATGGCCGGGGCGCCGTGGACATGAAGGCCGGCACGGCCGCGCTCGTCCTGGCCTTCGCCTATTTGCATGGGCATCGCGACAGCCTCGGCGGCCGCCTCACTCTGGCGCTGGTCTCCGATGAGGAGACCGGCGGGCGTTATGGCGCCGAGTTTTTGCTCAAGGAACATTCCGAGCTGGTGCTTGGCGATTGCTATGTGAATGCCGAGCCGAGTTCCGTGGACGCGATCGAAGTGGGTGAGAAGGGTGCTGTCCATCTGCGCATCGGCATGCGCACTGCCGGCGGCCATGGTGCTTATACACATCAAAGCCCCAATGCGATCCGTCTCATGGGAGAGCTCCAGCATGATCTCAACCGGCTGCATGGCAAACGTTATGAGACTCCTGCCGATCTCGCTCCCGTCATCACGGAGTGTCGTGCCGTCATCGACCGGCTGGTGGGCAAGGGCGGCGGTGACATCATAGATGTCGTCACCGTGAACTACGGCGCGATCAAAGGCGGCAGCAGCGCCAATGTGCTGGCGCCCGATTGCGTGCTCGAAGTCGATATCCGCATGCCGGCCGGAATGACCGGCGCGACGATCCTTGCGTCAGTGAAGGACGTGCTGGCCAAATATGAAGGCGCGTCGATGGAGGTGATCAACCTCATGGAGCCGAGCTGGTCCGACTCTCGTCATCCCATGGTTGGGCATCTGTCGCGCAATGCGGAGCGCTTCAGCAACCGCGATGTCGTTCCGGTCCTGTCGCTTGGTGCTTCCGATGCCCGGTTCTGGCGGCAGATCGGCATTCCGGGATACTCCTACGGTCCCTCGCCCGACACCATGGGGGCTCCCGACGAGGCGGTGAAAATCAGCGAGTATCTCAATATCCTCAAGGTGCACGCTCTCGCGGCCTGTGACTATCTCAGTGAGACTTGAGGATGTGTATTCAGCTCTGCTCGTCGGGCGTCGGATGATACTGGTAGATCCAGGTCTCGGTCAGGCCCTGGCCGCCAACCTTCAGGAAAAGCCTGAGCTCGACCGGCGTCGTGCCGGTGACGGCGAGGTCGAACTGGGCGCGCCAGTGTCCGGGCACGCCATTCGGCACGGCTTCGCTGAAGACATAGGAGAAAGAGCCGCGCGAGGCCCATAGAACCACTTCTGGCTTGACGCCGAAGGGGATGTTCACCAAGGGCCCGCCCAGAAACTCGACCATGAATTTGCGCACGCCTCTGGGCCGTGGCTGGCCCGGCTGGCCGCCATTGCCGAGGCGGGTGGCGACGCAGCGCGCCATGCTGGTCGGATAGGGCTCATCGGCGCGCCAGTGCAGGCGATAGCGGAAGCGATAGCTCGCTCCGGCCTTGGCAGGCTCTGCCGGCACCCAGGCGGCGACGATATTGTCATGGATCTCATCGTCGGTCGGCAACTCGAACAGCTGCACCGCGCCCTGGCCCCACTCATCGAGCGGCTCCACCCACAGGCTCGGCCGGCGGTCATACCTGACGCCGTCCTGATAGTGGTCGAAATTGCGGTCGCGTTGCGAAAGGCCGAAGCCGCGCGGATTCATATCCTCGAAGGACGAGTCAATGATGCGCGGCGGATTGTTGAGCGGCCGCCAGATGCGCTCGCCTTTTCCGCTCCACAGCGCGAGGCCGTCTGAATCATGCACTTCCGGCCGCCAGTCGACCAGCTCCGGCTTGCGCGTCTCGGAGAACCAATACATCGAGGTCATCGGCGCGATGCCGAGGCGGGCGATATCGGCCCTGAGAAAGAGCGCCTTCTCGACTTCCATGACGACACCCTTGTCGCGCGTCATGGCGAAGCGATAGGCGCCGGCGAGGCTGGGCCCGTCGAGCAATGCATAAACAACGACCGTGCCGTCATCGCCTGCGGGCGTCTCGAAATAGAAATGCGTGAAGCAGGGAAATTCCTCGATGCGGTCGGGGAGCGCGATATTGACGGCGATGCCGCGGGCGGAAAGACCATATTGATAGAGCTCGCCGATGGCGCGGAAATAGGACGCGCCGAGAAAGGCGACCCAGTCGTTCCTGCGCCAGTCGAGCTTGGCCTGATCGCCGCGCCGGCTTTCCTGGAAGCGGAAACCGGCAAAACCGCTATCCTTCGGCAGCGCGCGTGCCGGACTGTCGATCGGCATCTCGAAATAAGCGGGATCGTAGATGATCTCACGCGCGCTCGTGGCCGTAACGACATGCATGCGCGCCGGCACCTGAAAATATTTGCCGAGATGGAAGAAGGTGACGGGGAAGGTGCCCGGCCCGTCGGCGAACAAAGCGCGGCCCGTATCGAACCTGATCTGGCCATGCGCCTGATAGTCGATGCGGTTGAGAATGTCGCGCGGCGGCGCGGGGGGCGCGACATAGGGCGTGCCGGCCAGACGCCTTGCCTCGTCGATGAGCGTGGCGAAGGAGAAGCTGCTTTCGGCGCCGAATTTCAGGCCATTCGCAGCATGGGCGTTGACCGGAAAGCCGAAGGCGACCGCGGTCGCGCCTGCCGCCAGGAAGTCACGACGATTCATCATGACTGAAGGATATCCCTCTTGTCGTTTTGGCGAGCTAGACATAGCGATCTGACGCCGTGCCGCAAATTAGGAAACCGTAATGATCAGATATCGAATTCGTCGATGGCGCTGAAGGCCTGGCGCAGGGCCTTGCCCCAATCTGTCGACAGCTTGTGGAAATAGGGATCGTCGCGCTCGATGCGTCTTATGCGTTCAAGCTTGAGCATGTCCTTCTCATAGACGAGGAGGTCAATCGGCATGCCGACGCTCAAGTTGGACCGGATGGTGGAATCGAAGGACAGCAGCACGAGCTTCGCCGCTTCGCCGAGCCGCATATTCCGGTCGCTCACCCGGTCGAGAATGGGCTTGCCGTATTTGTGCTCACCGATCTGCAGGAACGGCGTGTCGGCGGTGGCCTCGATGAAATTGCCGGCCGAATAGATCTGGAACATCCGGGGCGGTTCGGCGCCGATCTGACCGGCGAACAGGAAGCTCGCCGAGAATGTGTCTTCCGACTGGAACAGCTGGCCGTCATCGCTCTTCTGCACGTCGCGCACCGCGCGGCCGACGATCTGGGCGGCCTGGAACATCGTCTTGGCACTGAACAGGTTGTCGACGGCGCCGCGCTTGCGCAGGGACAGCGTTCCTTCGGTGAGAAGGCTGACGACGGCCTGGGTGGTGGCGAGATTGCCGGAGGTGGCGAGCGCAAAGGCCCGCTTGCCCGGCTGCGACCAGTTATGCAGCTTCCTGAAGGTCGCGATATTGTCGAGACCCGCATTGGTGCGCGTATCGGCTGCCAGGACGAAACCGTCCTTCATCAGCAATCCCACGCAATAGGTCATTGGGCACTCCTGGATATTCTCACTGCTCGGCGGGCTGGACCAGAACCGAGACCGTCATATTTTCGGTCTCACCGCCACGCCGGCTGCCGCGTACAGGCACTACACCTTGCGCGTCAAGACCTGTCGCCACGCGCACATAATCGGCGGTCGGGCATTTGCAGTTCGCCGCATCGAACCCCACCCAGCCGAGCTGCGGGACGAGTGCCTCGGCCCAGGCATGGCTTGCCGTTGCGGGAAGGGCGCCGTCGGTGACGAGATAGCCGGTGACATAGCGCCCGGGAATACCGATGAGCCTCAGAATCGAAAGCATCGCATGGGCATGATCCTGGCAGACGCCCTTGCCGTCGGCCAAAGCCTGGGCGGCTGTCGTATGGTAATGCGTCGCGCCGATTTCATAGGCGATGCGGGCATGGACCTCGCCCATGATCGCATGGATAAGATCGAGCGGCTTGAACTGCCGGGCCTGTGCGGCTTGCGCGATGTCGGCGAGTTCCGGGCTGGGCTCCGTGGCGTCGGTCTGGCGCAGAAAGACATTGTCGGGTGACGGACAGATAAGCCCGCGCACCACGCCCGCCGCATCCTCGACCTCGACGACGCCCTCGGCGACCACCGTCACATGATCATGGGCGCCTTGCGAAGTGACGACATGCACCTGGTTGCCGAAGCCGTCGCGATAGGTGAGGGCGTTGTCGATGCCGGGCGCTTCGATCTTCCACGCTTGCACTTTCTGGGTCGCGAAACTGGCGGGCGTCAGATGCAGCCGCTGGATCGACGAGCGGACATTCGTCTCATAATCATATTTCGTCTCGTGGCGGATATGAAGCTTCATGGGAAATTATAGGTCTGCGCGATCTGAGCGGCGATCCGGTTGTTGGCGTTGACGAAGTCCTGCAGGAATTCGTGCAGCCCGCTCTGGAAGATGTCGTCCATATTGCCGGCCTTCAGGCGGGCATAGAGTTCCGCCGCCTCGTTCTGGCACTCATAACGCTGCCCATACACTTCACCCAGGCCGTTGAGCGAGCGGGTGAGCCATTGATAGCAGAAGATGAGCGAGCGCGGCATTTCTTCGCGAAGGATCAGGAACTCCGCCACCAGCCATGGCCTGTAGGTGCTGTCGCGATAGAACCAGCGATAGGCGCGATGCGCCGAGACCGAGCGCAGCACCGTCGACCATTGCTGGATGTCGACATCGGAGCCGACATCACTGGGTTTCGGCAGCAGGATGTAATATTTGACGTCGAGGATGCGCGCGGTGTTGTCGGCGCGTTCGACGAAGGTGCCGAGCTGGCTGAAGTAATAGGTGTCGTGCCGGAGCATGGTGCCGAGCAGTGCGCCGCGGAACACCATGGCGCGCTGCTTGATCCAGTCGAGAAAGCCGGGCAGCCGGTCGGGGCCGATCGAACCCGGGGTTATCTGTGAATATTCATTCCACGTGCCGTTGAGACTTTCCCACACATCGCGGGTGAGTGCGGTGCGCACGGCGCGGCCATTGTTGCGCGCCGTCCTCAGGCAGGTGCGTACGCTCGAGGGATTGTCGTCGTCGAACAGCAGATGGTGGATGATCTCGGGCGTGGTGATGTCCTTGTGCTTGGCGAAATAGCTCGCCTCGCAGGCGGCGCTGGTGAGCGTCGAGAGCCATTCGTCGCGATGGCCCTCGATGGCGCGCGGCATCAAAGAGATGCGGTAGCCCACTTCGAGAAGGCGCGCCATGTTCTCGGCCCGCTCGACATAGCGTGACAGCCAGAACAGTGAGGCGGCGGTGCGGCCGAGCATCAGTCCTCCAACACCCAGGTGTCTTTCGTGCCCCCGCCCTGGCTCGAATTGACGACGAGCGAGCCGTCTTTCAGGGCTACGCGCGTGAGCCCGCCGGGCGTGATGCGGATGCGATCGCCGGTGAGCACGAAGGGGCGCAGATCGATATGGCGCGACGCCACGCCGGAGCCTGTGAAAGTCGGCGAGGCGGACAGCGCCAGCGTCGGCTGGGCAATGTAGTTTTTAGGATTGGCCTTCAACCGGGCGCGGAATTCCTCGATCTCACGCGAAGAAGACGTCGGCCCGACCAGCATGCCGTAGCCGCCCGAGCCATGCACTTCCTTGACCACCAGCTCGGCCAGGTGATCGAGCACATATTTGAGGGCTTGCGGCTCGCCGCAGCGCCAGGTCGGTACGTTCTTCAGGAGCGGCTTCTCGCCGGTATAGAACTCGATGACATCGGGAATATAGGTATAGATCGACTTGTCGTCGGCGATGCCGGTGCCCGGTGCATTGACGAGGGTGACACGGCCGGCGCGATAGAGATCGAACAGGCCCGGCACGCCAAGCGCGGAATCGGGACGGAAGGTGAGGGGATCGATGAAGGCATCGTCGATCCGGCGGTAGACGACATCGACGCGTTTCGGCTCCTGGGTGGTGCGCATATAGAGATGACTGCCTTCGACGAAGAGATCGGACCCTTCGCAGAGCTCGACCCCCATCTCGTCGGCGAGAAACGCATGTTCGAAGAAGGCCGAGTTGTGGATACCGGGCGTCAGCAGGACGACGGTCGGCTCGCCCTTGCAGCCGGATGGCGCCACGCTCTCGAGCGTGCTGCGCAACATCGCGGGGTAGTTTTCGACCGGCGCCACGCGGTGGCGTTTGAACAGGTCGGGAAACAGGAACATCATCGCTTCCCGGTCTTCCAGCATGTAGGAAACGCCGGAGGGTGTGCGGCAATTGTCCTCGAGCACGTAGAATTCGGTTTCGCTCACCCTGACGATATCGACGCCGATGATATGGGCATAGACTCCGCGCGGCGGCGTCAGGCCCACCATTTGCGGGACGAAGGCGGAATTCTGCAGGATGATGTCTTGCGGGATGCGCCCGGCGCGCAGGATCTCCTGGCGATGATAGAGATCATGTAGAAACGCGTTGAGCGCCCTGACGCGCTGCTCGATGCCGATGGTGAGCCGGCGCCATTCCATGGCGGAGAAGACGCGTGGAATGATGTCGAAGGGGATGAGGCGTTCCGAGGCCTCTTCGGCGCCATAGACGGCGAAGGTGATGCCGAGACGGCGGAAGATGCCTTCGGCTTCCTTGAGGGCGCGCTCGACATGCGCCGTTCCAAGTGAGCCGACCCAGTCGTGGATCTGCGCATAGGGGCCACGGACGGAACCGTCCGGATTCAACATTTCGTTGAAGATACTCCCCATCGACCTCCTCAGAGCGGCGGCTCTGGCGCGCAACCCGGCGAAGTGGAATCACTTCGCCGAAAAGGATTCGCGCCAAATCAATATGCCGGAGCAAATCCTTATCGCCAGTCTTCAACTTTGGCGGGATTTGCTCTGGATGCTGCACTGCAATAGTGGGATGAAATTCGGCGTCATGCAACTGTTTCATGACAGGTTTGCTTATTCCTCAGGCTTTGTGGCATAGTCAGGCCATGTGTTTTCGCATCACAGCCACTGGCGAGTGTCTTCCAGCAGGGTCGCGCACCCTGAAGGAGGAGATGCTGCTGCACTGTGCCCGCATCGGTTATAAGCCGTAAGCAAACGTCATTTCCCACCGCTGCCAACGGCCTAGCGCCGCCCCGAAGCTATTCTGGAGATGACTTATGACCGTTCTTGCCAAGAACCTGAATATCGCCGAACTCGTCGCGCGCGACACCGCGCATCACTTTCATCCCTTTACCGACCATAACGCCTTCCATGCCGAAGGCGGCGCCCGGGTCATTACCCAGGCCGATGGCGTTTGGATCTGGGACGCCAAGGGCAACAAGCTGCTCGACGGCATGGCCGGCCTGTGGTGCGTGAATGTCGGCTATGGCCGCAAGGAGCTGGCCGAGGTCGCCTACCGGCAGATGCTCGATCTTCCCTATTACAACACGTTCTTCAAGACGACGACGGTGCCGACCACCGAGCTCGCCGCCAAGATCTCGGCCAATATGCCGGAGCGCTTCAAGCACATCTTCTTCGTGAATTCGGGCTCGGAAGCCAATGACACGATCGTGCGCTTCGTGCGCCATTACTGGAAGCTGATGGGCAAGCCCTATCGCTCCCAGATCATCGGCCGCCGCCGCGGCTATCACGGCTCGACTATGATCGCCGCCAGCATGGGCGGCATGGAGGGCATGCACGGGCAGGGCGGCCTGCCGCTTCCCGGCTTCCACCATGTCCAGCAGCCTTACTGGTATGATTTCGGCCGCGACCTGACGCCGGATCAATTCGGCCTCGAAGCCGCCGCCGATCTCGAGAAGAAGATCCTCGAGCTGGGACCTGAGAATGTCGCGGCCTTCATCGGCGAGCCGATCCAGGGGGCGGCGGGGGTCCTCATCCCGCCCAAGACCTATTGGCCGGAAGTGCAGAAGATCTGCCGCAAGTACGGCGTTCTCCTCATCGCCGACGAGGTCATTTGCGGCTTCGGCCGAACCGGCAACTGGTGGGGTTTCGAGACCCTGGGCTTCGAGCCGGATATCGTCGCCATGGCCAAGGGCCTGTCCTCCGGTTATCAGCCGATCGGCGCCGTCGCCTTTTCCGACCGGCTCATCAAGGACTTCTTCGACAAGGGCGAGGAGTTCTATCACGGCATGACCTATGCCGGTCATCCGGTGGCCGCCGCCGTTGCGCTGAAGAACCTCGAAATCATCGAGGAGGAGAAGCTGGTCGAGCGAGTCAAGGAATATGGCAGCTATTTCGCCGAGGGCCTCAGATCGCTCAACGACCACCCGATCGTGGGCGAGACCCGGTCCGTCGGCCTGATCGGCGCCATCGAGATTGCCAAGGACAAGAAGACACGCGCCCGTTTCGACAAGCCTGGACGGGTCGGCACGCTTTGCCGCGACCACTGCTTCAATAATGGGCTCATCATGCGGGCCTGCTGGGACACGATGGTGCTGGCGCCGCCCTTCGTCATCAGCAAGAAGGAGATCGATGAGATGGTGCGCCTGGCGCGTATCGCCCTCGACAAGACCTACCAGGACGTAAGGGCCGAAATGGCCTGAAGTCTTGATGCGAATTAATATTGAATGGGGCCTGTCCCGGGCATAGGCTCGGGACAGACCAGATTAGCAAACCGGCACCGTGGAGAGGCTGGTTGCCATAACCGCAAGGGAGTACTCATGACCACTCACAGACCGCGCTTTTCCGCCAAGCGCCGCTCGGTCCTCAAAGGGCTGGGCGCGCTCGGTCTCGGCCTCACCTTCCTGCCGCGCAATTCGCTGTCGGCGGAAGAGAAGAAGCTGAATTTCTACAACTGGGATACCTATATCGGCGAGACGACGCTCGCCGATTTCGAGAAGGCGAGCGGCATCGAGGTGAAGATGGATCTCTTCGCCGACAATGACGAGCTGTTTGCCAAGCTCAAGGCCGGCAATCCCGGCTATGACGTGATCTGTCCGACCAACGACAATCTCGAGCGCATGATCAAGGCCAATATGGTCGTGCCGCTCGATCATGCGAAGCTGCCGAGCTTCTCCAACATGGACCCGGTCTTCCAGGACGCGGCGTTCGATCCCGGCCGCAAATATTCGATCGCCTATCTATGGGGCACGGTCGGCGTCGGCTATCGCAAGAGCAAGGTCGAGGGCACGGTCGACAGCTGGAAGGTGCTGTTCGAGGAGCCGAAATATGCCGGCCGCATCGCTCTTCTGGGCGACGCCAAGCTGGTGATCGGCTCGGCGCTCAAATATCTCGGCCATTCGCTCAACACGACCGATCCGGCCATTCTGAAGCAGGTGGAAGACCTGCTCATCGCCGGCAAGAAGAACGTCAAGGTCTATGCCGACGACAACGGCCAGGACCTGCTCGCCTCGGGCGATGTCGATCTCACCATGGAATATAATGGTGACATCCTGCAGGTGATGAAGGAAGACGACGACATTTCCTACGCGGTGCCGACCCAGGGCGGTGAGATGTGGCAGGACTGCCTCGCCATTCCGACCGGAGCGCCGCGGCCGGAAAACGCCCATGCCTTCATCAACTATATCATGGACCCCCAGGTCGAGGCGGCGATCGCCGACTTCGTCCAGTATGGCACGCCCAATGCCGCGGCCAAGAAGCTGATGAGCAAGGAATATACCGAGAATCCGGCGATCTTCCCGCCGCCCGAGGTCATCGCCAAATGCGAACCCGCCCTCTATCTGGGCGAGGACGCGACCAAGCTGCGTAGCGAAATCTGGACCCGCGTCCAGGCGGCCTGACCGGCTGTGGTTAAATAGGGTGGACCGGAGATGGCATGTTGCCGTCTCCGGTCGTTTTGATCTAGCATCAGCGGACCAGGGGCGGGAGGCGCTACATCGTGGACAGTTGGAAGGTCAACCCGCGGGTTTTCTGGACTCTCTTCACACCCGGCACCTTCTGGCTCGTGCTCTTCTTCCTGATCCCGCTCGGCTGGCTGTTCCACGATTCCTTCAGCGACAAGATTTCGATCACCGAGACCCAATTTACGGGCACGCTCGCCAACTATATCCGCGCCTTCGACGCGGTCTATCTGACCATCATCTGGAAGTCGGTGTGGATCAGCGCGGTGGCCACCGCGCTCTGCCTCCTGACCGCCTATCCGATCGCCTTCGGTATCTGTTTCGCGCCCGCCAAATGGAAGCCCCTGCTGCTGCTTCTGGTGATCCTGCCCTTCTGGATCAACCTCCTGATCCGCACCTATGCGCTGATCGCCGTCTTCCGCACCCAGGGCTATCTCAATCTGGTGCTCGGCTGGGTCGGGCTCGGGCCCTATGAAATGCTCTACAATGACGGGGCCGTCATCGTCGGCCTCGTCTATGTGTACATGCCCTTCATGGTGCTGCCGCTCTATGCCACGATCGAGCGGCTTGACCGCTCCTTCCTCGAGGCGAGCCTCGATCTCGGCGGCTCGCAGGTCCAGACCTTCTTCAAGGTGACCTTGCCCTTGACCATGCCCGGCATCGTCACCGGCATCATCCTGGTCTTCATCCCCTGCCTCGGCTCGTTCCTGACCCCCGCAATGCTCGGCGGCGCCAATGCCATCATGATCGGCAATGTCATCGAGGACCAGTTCAAGGCCGCCAATGACTGGCCCTTCGGCTCGGCTTTGTCCTTCCTCCTGATGTATGTGACCTTCGGCGCGCTGGCTCTGCGTGCCTTCCTGGCGTCGCGCAGCAAGGGGGTCGACGTCTGATGGCGCAAACGCTCAAACCGGGCTCGGGCCCTCTCGATTACGGCAACCGGACGTGGCTGAAGATCCTGTTCGCGGCGATCTTCTTCGCCCTCTACGCGCCGATCTTCACGCTCATCGCCTTCTCCTTCAACACCGACAAGCGCGGCGTCGTCTGGCGCGGCTTCACGTTCGACAATTACGTCAAGGCCTGGAACAACGCCGATCTCCAGGAGGCGATGCTCAATTCCCTCACCATCGCCTTCATCTCGACCATCATCGCGACCATTCTCGGTTCCATGGTGGCGCTGGTGCTGTGGCGCTTCCGCTTTCCCTTCAAGGCCGGTTATGAAGGGGTGATGTCGCTCCCGATCGTGATCCCCGAGATCTGCATGGGCGTGTCGCTGCTGCTCTTCTTCACCAATGCCGGCATGATGGCCTGGTCGGTGAGTTTCGTGTGGCCGTTCAACCTGATCAATATCATCATCGCCCATGTCGCCTTCTGCTTCCCCTTCGTGGCGATCGTGGTGCGCTCACGCCTTGTGGGCTTCAACCGCCAGCTCGAGGAGGCCTCCAAGGATCTGGGCGCCAGCGAATGGCAGACCTTCTGGAACGTGATCGTGCCGTTCATGATGCCGGGCCTCATCGCCGGTGCGCTGCTCGCCTTCACGCTGTCGCTCGACGACTTCGTCATCACCTATTTCACCTCAGGTCCCGAGACCGTGACATTCCCGGTCAAGGTCTATTCGCTGGTACGCCGCGGCGTATCGCCGGAAATCAACGCCGCTTCGACCGCGCTCATCGTTATCACGGTCGTCGCCACCGTTCTCGCAATGAAGCTGCAAGCGCCCGACAAATCGGGCAAGGGTTAGGACCATGGCAGACGCAATCGTATCGCTTCGCAATGTGACCAAGACGTTTCCCGGCGGCGTCAAGGCCGTCGACAATGTCTCCTTCGACATCGCTCAGAACGAGTTCTTTGCGCTGCTCGGCCCTTCGGGCTGCGGCAAGACCACGCTGCTGCGCATGATCTCCGGTCTCGAGACGCCGACCTCGGGCCAGATCATCATCGGCGGCGAGGACATGGCGTTGACGCCGCCCAACAAACGCCCGACCAATATGGTGTTCCAGTCCTATGCCGTCTTTCCGCATATGACGGTGGCCGACAATGTCGCCTATGGCCTGAAGGTGACCGGCGTTCCGGCGGACGAGACGAAGCGGCGCGTAGCCGAGGCGCTGGAAATGGTGAAGCTCACCCATCTGGCGCAGCGCAAGCCCGACCAGATGTCGGGCGGCCAGCGCCAGCGCGTGGCACTCGCCCGCGCTCTGGTGAAGCGGCCGAAGGTGCTCCTCCTCGACGAGCCGCTCTCGGCGCTCGACGCCAAACTGCGCGACGAGATGCGCCTCGAGCTGACCCGGCTCCAGGAGAATGTCGGCATCACCTTCATCATTGTGACGCATGACCAGGACGAGGCGCTCTCGATGGCGAGCCGCATCGCGGTGATGGACAAGGGCGCGGTGCAGCAGATCGCCACGCCGTCCGAGCTT
This sequence comes from Rhizobiales bacterium Y(2018), assembly GCA_005502925.1. Lineage (GTDB taxonomy): Bacteria > Pseudomonadota > Alphaproteobacteria > Rhizobiales > Aestuariivirgaceae > Taklimakanibacter. Next base: position 74,505 of record SCPD01000023.1, read on the forward strand.
TATGAGCAGCCGACCAGCCGCTTCATCGCCGACTTCATCGGCAAGGTAAATCTGATCAATGCCAGGGTCGTGTCATCCTCTGCCAGCAAGGTCGTGTGCGACGCCAAGGGACTGGGTCGGATCGAGCTGCCGCATGAAGGCCCGGCCCAGGGCGATATCGCCATCGCGGTGCGCCCCGAGAAGCTGAAGATCTCCGAGGCCCAGCCGAAGGGAGCATCGGCCATCGCGACCGAGGGGAAGGTGCGCGATGTTGCATATTTCGGCGATACCAGCCATGTAGTTGTGCGCTGCAAGGACGACCTCGAGCTCGCCGTCAATGTGCAGAACGACAAACGCGCCGGCGGCGCCGGCGTCGAGCGCGGCCAGCAGGTCTGGATCCATTGGGCGCCCGAAGACACCCTCGTTTTGACGGAGTAGGATTTTGACGCTGGAAATCTCGAAGCTGACCTCGATCCCGGGGGACAGCGCTTTTCGCCGTAAGAACCTCAAAGGCACCGAGCTCGAGGCGACCTATGCCGGCGCGCTTTCTTACATGCGGCGCAAATATTCGCGTGACCTCAAAGGGGTCGACATCGCCGTCACCGGCATCCCCTTCGACCAGGCGGTGAGCAATCGCCCGGGCACGCGCTTCGGGCCCGAGGCGATCCGCAAGGCGTCCGTCGAACATGCCTGGGGGCCGTACTGGCCGTGGATGTTCGATCCTTTCGACACGCTGGCGGTGGTCGATTATGGCGACTGCTTCTACGACTGGGGCCGCAAGGACTTGGCGCCGGACGCGATCATGCAGCATGCGCTGTCGGTGATCGAGCAGGGGACCGAGCTCGTGTCCCTCGGTGGCGATCACTTCGTCACCTATCCGCTGCTTAAAGCCCATGCCAAGGTGCACGGGCCCCTGGCGCTCGTCCATTTCGACGCCCATCGCGATGTCGAGCCCGATGACGGCGACCGCATCGATCATGGCACGATGTTCAACTACGCGGTCCGGGAAGGCATCATCGATCCGAAGAAGTCGATCCAGATCGGCATCCGCACCACCTTCCATGGCGAGCAGACCTTCGGCTTCAAGATCCTCTATTCCGACCAGGTGCATGAGATGAGCGCGGCCGAGGTTGCGGCCGAAGTCGCCAGGACGGCCGGCAAGCAGAAGGCCTATCTCACTTTCGATATCGACTGTCTCGACCCGGCCTTTGCGCCGGGAACCGGCACGCCGGTTCCGGGCGGGCTTTCCTCGCATCAGGCGCTGTCGATCATCCGTAAGCTCAAGGATGTGAATTTCGTCGGCATGGATCTGGTCGAGGTATCGCCGCCTTATGACCACGCCGAGATTACCGCGCTCGCCGGCGCCACGATCGTGCTCGATTATCTCTGCCTCAGGGCCTGGCAGAAGGGCGCCCGCGGCGAGCCGCTGCCGGAGTAAGGAACCCACGGCGTTTCCGATCGTTTCCTCACAGACTGTAATTCTGTGAGGAACGATCATGCCTGCCAAATCGAAAGCTCAGCAGAAGGCCGCCGGCGCGGCGCTCGCCGCCAAGCGTGGCGAGGTTGCCAAAAGCGAGCTCAAAGGTGCGTCCCGCGAGATGTATGACTCGATGAGCGAGACGCAACTCGAGGAATTCGCCGAAACGAAGCGTAAAGGCCTGCCCGAGCACAAGCACTCGTAAGCAGGCTGGCGAGGTTATTTCAGCACGCCGCCGATAGCTTCGACGCCTGCCTTGGCACAGACTTCGTCGATTTTTCCCGAAGGCGCGCCGCCGACGCCAATGCCGCCCACCAGCGCATCACCGATGCGGATCGGCAGTCCGCCGGCGAGGATCACCATGCGGGAATCCATGTCGCGCAGGCCCTCAACGTCACCATTCGCCTTGATGAAGTCGGCGAGGCCGGTCGTGTCACGTCCCATGCTGGCGGAGGTGAACGCTTTTCCGGTTGCGCTGGCGACGGTGTGGGGGCCGGAACCGTCAGCCTTGAGCAGGATCTTGGTGGCGCCGCTGCGTTCGACGATCGCGACGCTCACTTTCTGGCCATCGGCCTGGCATTTTTCGAGCGCGGCCGTGGCCGCTTTCAGCGCCATGTCGAGCGGAAGATAAGGAGCCGTCGGCAGTTCTGCAGCCCCTATCTTGAGCGGCATGAAAGTGAACAGCGCGAAAGCAAGTATCGGTCTGGTCAGCATGGATAGTATCCTTCTATGAAGCTGCACCTGAGATGACAGGATAGGCGCTTGAAAAGATTTCCGACACCGGCGGATGGCCGTAGGTGCGCTCGGGATAACGCCCGATCAGGCCTTCGAACTGCTTCTGCGCGCGCTCCGCGTCGGCGGCGAAATCCATGCCTGGGATTTCGCGATCTTCCATGACGAAGCGGCCGTCGATGATGACGCTGCGTACATCGCGGCCGGTGGCGCTGATCAGGAGCGTTTGGATCGGGTCGATCACCTGGCCGATATCGGGGCTCGCCAGATCCCAGACGACGATGTCGGCGCGACATCCAGGCGCCAGCCGCCCGATATCGGGGCGCCCCAGCGCCTCGGCGCCGCCGAGCGTCGCGGCGTCGAAATAATGCTCGGCCCGGCAGGACGTGACGCTCCGATCCATGAGCCTTGAGACGAGCAGGCCGACCTGCAGATTGAGCAGCATGTCGGGTGGTGACGTGTCGGTGCCGAGTCCCATGCGCAGGCCCAGAGCGCGATAACGGGTGAAGCTTTCGAGCCCGTCGCCGAAGCGCGCCGACACGAGCGGACAATGGACGAGGGCGGCGCCCGCCTCGCGCACCAGATCGAGGTCGCGGCCGGGGCCCGGAATATGGCGCGACGGGCTGACGAAGATACCGTGCGGCAGCAAAGTGCGCTCCGACATGAAGCCGAGGCTCGCCAGCCATTCGATTGAAGTCTTGTCATGGAGGCGGCGCACGGTGTCGCGCTCGAACTCACCTTGCGCGCAATGAAGCCGGACCGGCACGTCGAGATCGTTGCCCGCGGCGGCGGTGCGCTCGAGCAGGCGCGCCGTACAGGTTTCGATCCGGTCGGGCGCCAGCATGGTGCGGACAAGGCCCTCAGCCTTGCCCTCGAAGGTCTTGCAGAACTGGATCGCGTCCTCGAGGCCCTTGAGCCCGCGCTCCTCATCGAAATGGAGCTCGAAATGCTCCGGCGCCACGACATAGGGATTGCCGGTCCGATAGGCCGGACCGAGATAGACTCTGAGGCCCAATTCCTCCGCCGCCTGGGCGGCGCCGGCAAATTCATGCGTGGTCTCGCCCCATTCGCGATAATAAAGCGATGCGATCGGCAACGCGGTGGTGATGCCATTGCGGATGAGGCGGGCGAAGGCGTGGCGCTTCTGGAAGACGAGCTCCTCCGGCGAATACATTTCATACGGGCCGGCATCCATATAGGTCTTGGGCCAGGTCCGACCCTTGCGCCAGGACGGGTGATTGTCGAAAGCGAGAATGGTCGTGTCGAGATCGGAGAGCGCGTCGAGATCGATGAAGCCTGGGGCGAGCAAAGCGCGGCCATAGTCACGCCTCTGGGCGACCTCGCCGGAAAAGCCATGGCCCACGAAGACGATCGCGCCGTTCTCGAAGACCACTTCGCCCTTGCGATAAAGCACGTGATGGCCGTCGACATGTCCGACGACCCAATCGGCGGTCAAAAGGGTTCTTCCGTGATTGCGCATAGTATTATTCCCAGGCTTGTTCAGTTCGATGAGGCTTTGCGCAAACCACCCGAGGCGGCGCGTTTGACATCTTCCCATTCGGAGACGGTCATGGTCGGAAGGTCGAAATAGTCGCGGGTGCGCGCATAGCCATGTCCGCCCATGCGCCCGATCGCATCGAGACCGTAAGGGTCGATATGGAGGCGGTCATTGACGAGGGGCGAATGAATATGGGCCGCCAGCACCTCGCCGAGCACGATCTGGCGCGAGGCGCCGATTTCGAGCGTCACATGCTGCCGGCATTCGAAGGCGACGGGCGATTCGGCGATGCGCGGGCTCGCGACCTTGTCGCCGGCGACCGCGGTGAGGCCGGCTTCGCGCAATTCATCGATGCCAGGCTCGAAGGGCACGGCGCAGACATTCATTGCTTCAAGAATGCTGTCGGAGACGATGTTGACGGTGAACACGCCGGTGGTGCGGATATTGCGCGACGTGTCCTTGAAGGCGAGGTCCTGGTGCCGGTTCTCGACGCCGAGCGCCAGAATTGCGGGCTCGGCGGAGAGGCAGTTGAAGAAGCTGAAAGGCGCGGCATTGGCCCGTCCTTGCGTGTCCACCGTCGTCACCAGCGCGATCGGGCGCGGCACCACGGCGCCGATCAGCAGCTTGTATTTCTCCCGTTCCGACAAAGTGCCGAAATCGAAGCTGGTATTACCGCTCATGGCTGATGCATCCCAGATCTGATGATAGTTTTCCCTTCTCCCGCTTGCGGGAGAAGGTGGCCGAAGGCCGGATGAGGGTGTTCTCTCAGCCTCCGCAATGCCGCGAGCGAGGCCTTTCCTTCTTGTTCTATTGGAGAGCTGTGATGCGCTGAACCAACACCCTCATCCGCCCTATCGGGCACCTTCTCCCGCAAGCGGGAGAAGGGGAAATGAGGGAGAGGAAAGCGCTCTAAGCTTCGCCAGCCGGACGATAAGCGGAAAGAATGTCCTGCAGGCTGCGTTCGCGCTTGATGTCGGTATCGAGCAGGCCGCGCGTCGCGACCGCGACCAGATGCTCGTCCATCAGGCGTGCGGCTTCCGTAAGATCGCCGCGCTCGAGCGCCTCGATCAGCGCCAGATGCTCGTTCACCGCGCATTCCGACGAATGCGGCCGGCCATAAAGGGCGAGGATCAGCGAGCCGCGCGAGACCACTTCGCTGACGAAGCGGATCAGCAATTCGTTGCCGGTGAACTGCGCCAGCAGCAGATGGAATTCGCCCGACAGCCGGATCGATTCGGGCTCGGCATGCCGTTTGGCTTTCTCCTCGCTCGTCACATGGGCGCGCAATTTGGCGAAATGCGAAGGCTCGAGCCTGGACATGAGCTCTTCCAGCACCATGCGCTCGAGACCGCGCCTGACCCGGAAGATGGCCCGCGCCTCCTCGAGGCTGGGCGAGGCCACGGTGGCGCGCATATTCGGCTGCTGGACCACCAGGCCCTCGGCCACGAGCCGGACGATGGCGCTGCGCACCACCGTTCGGCTGACGCCGAAGCTCGTTCCCACCGAATCCTCCGGCAACTTGGTGCCGGGCGCCAGCGCCTGCTCGATGATCGCGCGTCTGAGCGATGTGTAGACATGCTCGGCGAGATTGCCCGCGCGGCTGGCCCGTTTCCTCTTCGGCCCCGGTCCCTCGGCAATGTCGGTGTGATCTGTCTTTCGGCGAATCATGTCTGCCAATCACGATACTGCCTCACCCTGTCGATAGCTATTGTCTACACTATCTCAAAATTAATGTATACAGTTTTGATTAGATAGTGTATGCCAATTCCTCCGACCTCCTGAGGAGGCGGATCAAAGCGGCGCACAGAACGCCGCGACGGGCAGGGCAGGCATGGCCGCTGATGTCGGCCAGTCACGGGCCGCTGCCGGATGGAAACGACCCGAAGAGGAGGAGCTCAATGAAATCACTCAATAAGCTGTCTTTGCCTGGCCTTGGCCTCGCGGCGGCGCTGATGCTGCCCTTGGCGGCCGCGGCGACGGCGGCGGAGCTGCGCTGGGGCGCGTCGCGCGATATCGACTCGCTCGACCCCTATTCCTATGGCAGCACCTTCACCATCTCGACGCTGAACCATGTCTATGAGGGGCTGGTGCGTTATGACGACCAGCTCAAGATCGAGCCAGCGCTCGCCACGTCCTGGGAGGACATCTCCCCGACGGTGCGCCGCTTCCATTTGCGCCAGGGTGTGAAGTTCCATGACGGCTCGGCCTTCAACGCCGATGACGTCCTGGCCTCGCTCACCCGCGTCAGCGATCCGAAATCACCGCTGCGCGGCAACCTGCCGGCCTATCAAGGGGCCGAGAAGATCGACGACTACACCGTCGACATCAAGGTCACCGAGAACTACCCGCTGATCCTCAATGACCTCACCAATATCCTGATCTTCGACAAGGAATGGCTGGTCGCCAACAATGCCACGGCCCCGACCGATGTCGGCGCCGGCATCGAGGGTTATGCCACCACCCACGCCAATGGCACCGGCCCGTTCAAAGTCGTCTCCCGCAAGCCCGACGCCGAGACGGTGTTTGATGTCAACAAGGACTGGTGGGACAAGCCGCGTCACAATATCGACCGCATCGTCTTCACGCCGATCTCCTCACCGGCGACCGCAGTCGCGGCGCTCCTGTCAGGCCAGATCGACTATATGGAAAGGGCGCCGCTGCAGGATATTCCGCGCTTGAAGCAGTCGCCCGGCATCCAGGTGCTGGCCGGCAATGAATTGCGCACCGTGTTCTTCCTGTTCAACCGCGCCGGCAAGCTGATGGCGTCGGATACGGGCGACAAGAACCCCTTCAACGACGCCAAGGTGCGCGAAGCCCTATACCGGGCCATCGACATCGACGTGCTGCAGAAGAAGGTCATGCGCGGCCTGTCGCGCAACACGGGCTCGATGGTCGCCCCGGCGATCCCGGGCTACGTGCCCGAGCTCGATGAGCGCCAGAGCTACGATCCTGAAAAGGCCAAGGCGTTGCTCGCCGAGGCCGGCTACAAGGACGGCTTCAGCTTCACCTTCGTTTGCGACAACAATGTCTATGTGAACGAGGAGGAGATCTGCCAGGCGGTGTCCGCCATGTGGTCGCGCATCGGGCTCAAACCCAATCTCGACACGGCGCCGACCAGCATCCAGACGGTCAAGTTCGAGAGCGGCAAGTTCGATGTCGGCATTCTCGGCTGGGCCAATGAACCGATGATCGACAGCTATTCGATCCTGGTCCAGGTCGCTCATTCCAAGACCGGCACTTCGGGTGTGTTCAACTGGGGCGGCTGGAAGGACGCCGAAGTCGATGCGCTGATCGACGCCGCCGGCAAGGAGCTCGACCGCGAGAAGCGTCTGGGGCTGCAATCCAAGGCGCTCCTGAAGCTCAAGCAGAATGTCGATTTCCTGCCGCTTCACCAGCAGCCCATGGCCTGGGCCCTGGGCCCCAAGGTGAAGAACGTCGTGCAGCTCTCCGACAACAAATCGCGCCACTGGCTGACCGTCCTCAACAAGTGATGTCAGCTCGCCGGGAATCGCCACCAGCGGTTCCCGGCGCTCCTAGAGCGCTTCCCGCCAAAGTTGCTCGACTTTGGCGAGAAGGAAGCGCTCCAGATTATGGGTTATCGAGCCCTTTTACCCGTTTTGATCGATGCGATCAAAACGGGAAGGGCTCTAGAGGATCACGACCATGATCTCGATGGTGCTCAAGCGTGTCGGCAATGCGGTGGCGGTGATGATCGCCGTGGCCTTCGTCGCCTTCATGATCTTCCAGTTCCTGGGCGACCCCGTCCAGCTGATGCTCAACGAGCAGGCGAGCCAGGCCGAGCGTGACGCGCTCCGCATCCGTCTTGGACTCGACCAGAACTTCGTCATGCAGTTCGTGACCTTCATCACGCGCGTGGTACAGGGCGACTTCGGCATCTCCTATCGCAATCAGCAGGAGGTGATGTCGTTGATCGCCGAGCGCTTCCCCGCCACGCTCGAACTGGTCCTCGTCTCCACCATCATCGCCTTGAGCATCGGCATCCCGCTCGGCGTCTATGCGGCGATCCGCAAGGGCAGCCCGGTGGCGCGCCTTCTCACCATTTTTTCGATGATCGGCGTATCCATCCCGTCCTTCGTCATCGGCATCCTTCTCATCCTGGTCTTCGCCGTCCAGCTCAACTGGCTGCCGGCCTTCGGACGTGGCGAGATCGTGCATTTCGGCAGCTGGACGACCGGGCTCTTGACGCCATCCGGCCGCCAGGCGCTCATCATGCCGGCGATGTCGCTGGCCCTGTTCCAGATCTCCTTCATCATGCGCCTGGTGACGGCCGAGATGCTCGAGGTGCTCCGCGCCGACTACATCAAATTCGCGCGCGCCCGCGGCCTGCCCAATCGGCTCGTCCATTTCCGCCATGCGCTGCGGAACTGCCTGATGCCGGTCGTCACCATGACCGGCATGATGATCGGCGACCTCATCGCCTTCGCGCTCGTCACCGAGACGGTGTTCCAGTGGCCGGGCATGGGCCAGCTCTTCGTTCAAGCGGTGATGTTCATCGATATGCCGGTGATGGCCGCCTATCTGATGATCGTGTCGGCGATCTTCGTAACCATCAACACCATCGTCGACCTGATCTATCTGTGGGTCGATCCGAGATTGCGGCAGGCCGGCGTGGCGCGAGGGTATCATGCACATTGATGAAGCCGCCCCAGCGGGCCGGATGACACAGTGGCGCCAGCGCCTGAACGAGGCCTGGGACAGCGATCTCGCTTATAGTTTCCGCGGCTCGCCGATGGCGATGATATCCGCTTTGATCCTCCTCATCGTCGCGCTGACCGCCATTCTGGCGCCGGTGATCGCGGTGCAGAATCCCTATGACCTGACCCAGCTTTTTCTCGACAAGGCGGAATTGCCGCCGATCTGGGTGGAAGGCGGCGAGGTGCCCTATCTGCTCGGCACCGACGTGCAGGGCAGGGACGTTCTCTCGGCGATCCTCTATGGCTCGCGCATCTCGCTACTGATCGGCTTTGCCAGTGTCATGGCCTCGATGGCCATCGGCATCAGCGTCGGCCTCATTTGCGGCTTTGCCGGCGGTTATGTCGACAATATCCTGATGCGGGTCGGCGATTTCGTGCTGTCGATCCCCACCTTGCTGGTGGCGATCCTGGTCAGTGCGTTGTTCCGCGAGCTGCTGCCGGTGAACTTACGCGACAGCTTCGCGCCGCTGATCCTGATGGCCTCGATCGCCATCACCTCCTGGGTGCAATATGCGCGTATCGTCAGGGCGTCGGCCATGGTCGAGGCGCGCAAGGAATATGTGCTGGCCGCCAAGATCCTGGAGGTGCGCACCACGCGTATCCTTCTCACCCATATATTGCCCAATGTGATGACGCCGGTCCTGGTGACGGCGACGCTCAGTCTCGGTCTCGCCATCCTGTCCGAAGCGACCTTGTCCTTCCTGGGCGTCGGCATGCCGGTGACCCAGCCCTCGCTCGGCACGCTGATCCGCATCGGCAATCAGTATTTCTTCTCCGGCAGCTGGTGGGTCGTGTTGTTCCCGGCCTTCCAGCTCGGTCTCATCATCCTCGCGGTCAATCTTCTCGGCGACTGGCTGCGCGACGCTCTCAATCCCAAGCTTCAATGATCTCGCGAAAGGTGCTTCCGTGACCAAGACCACCATCATCAAGAATGTCCGTCCCTGGGCCGAAGCCCAGACCGACATCACCGTCAGCGGCGACCGCATCTCGGCGATCGGTCCGGCGGCCGGTGGCGCAGGGGCGGAAGTGATCGACGGCGCCGGCGCCATCCTGCTGCCGGGCCTCATCGAAGCCCACACCCATCTCGACAAGACGCTCTTCGGCATGAAGTGGAACGTCAATGACGTCGGCTACACGCTCATCGACAAGATCACCAACGAGCGTGAGATGAAGACAAAGCTCGGCCTCGATCCGGCGCGCCAGTCGGCCCGTCAGGTGGCGATCTCGGTCGCCCGTGGCACCACGCATATCCGCAGCCATGTCGATATCGATACAGTCCATGGCCTCAAAGGCGTCGAAGGCGTCATGGCGACGCGCGAGAAATATAAGGACTTCATCGACATCGAGATCGTCGCATTCCCGCAATCCGGCATGATGATCCGGCCGGGCACGGCAGAGCTGATGGACGAGGCGCTGTCGATGGGTGCCGAAGTGGTGGGCGGCCTCGATCCGTCCTCGATGGATAAAGACCCCAAGGGACAGCTCGATGCGATCTTCGCGCTCGCCGTCAAGCATGGCAAGCCGCTCGACATCCATCTGCATGAGCCGGGCGAGCTCGGTATCTTCACCATGGGCATGATCGTCGAGCGCACCAAGGCGCACGGCCTTACCGGCAAGGTCACGATCAGCCATGCTTTCTGCCTCGGCCATAATGACTATCTGGTGGTCGGCCGCATGCTGGAGGATCTCGCCAGGAACGATATCGCCGTGATGACGACGGGGCCGTCGGGCTGGCCATGCCCGCCTCTGATCCGCACCCTCGATGCCGGGATCACTGTCTGCTCGGGCTCGGACGGCATCCGCGACTGCTGGCATCCCTGGGGCACCGGCGACATGCTGGAGCGCGTGATGTATCTGGGCGAGCGCAATTATCTGAGCCGAGACCGCGATATCCGGCGCATCTTCGACGTCGTCACGACCCTCGGCGCCAAGGTGATGGACATCAAGGATTATGGTCTCAAGCCCGGCAACATCGCCGATCTCATGCTCGTCGATGGCGAGGCGCTGGCCGAGGCGGTCGCTTCCTGCCGACCGCGCCGTCTGGTGATGAAACGTGGCCGCGTCGTCTCCCGCGACGGCGCCGCTCCCTTCGAAGTCGCCTGACGTGACCATAGCCCCCGTCCATATCTCACCGCATGCGCCGGCCCATTCCGCCGGTGCGGTTCTCGACATCCGTAAGCTCGTCGTCGAGTTCCCGACGCGGCGCGGTATCCTGACCGCAATCCGCGGCATCGATCTGACCATCGGCCGTGGCGAGATACTGGGCGTCGTCGGTGAATCGGGCGCCGGCAAATCGCTTACTGGGACGGCGGTCATCGGTCTCCTCGAATCTTCAGGCCGGGTCGCCGAGGGCGAGATTCATGTCTGCGGCCGGCGCATCGACAATCTGCCTCGGCGCGAGATGCAGAAATTACGCGGCCGCACCATCGGCGCGATCTTCCAGGATCCGCTGACCTCGCTCAATCCGCTGCTGACGGTCGGCGACCAGCTTACCGAGACCATGCGGGTGCATCTGCCGCTGTCGCGCGCCCAAGCCGCTGACCGTGCCATCAAACTGCTGCAGGAAGTCGGCATCCCCTCGCCGGAACTGCGCATCACCCAATATCCGCATCAATTCTCGGGCGGCATGCGCCAGCGCGTCGTCATCGCTCTGGCATTGTGCGCCGAGCCGGAGCTGGTCATCGCCGATGAACCGACGACCGCGCTCGACGTCTCGATCCAGGCGCAGATCACCGCACTTCTGAAGCGCGTCTGCCGCGACCGCGGTACCGCGATGATGCTGATCACCCATGATATGGGCGTCATCGCCGAGACCGCCGACCGTGTCGCCGTGATGTATGCCGGGCGCATCGTCGAAATCGGACCGGTCGCTTCGATCATCCGCGCGCCGCGCCATCCTTATACCAAAGGCCTCATCGGCTCGATCCCGAGCCTCACCGACCGCCGCGAGCGGCTGGTGCAGATCGACGGCGCCATGCCGCGCCTCAACGCCATGCCATCGGGCTGCGCCTTTCATCCACGCTGCCGCTACGCAAACGAGCAATGCCGCAATGATCGGCCGCCTTTGCTGCCGGCCGGCACCAGCGAAGCCGCCTGCTGGCATCTCGACCGGGAGGAGGTGAGCCATGTCGCTTAAGGAACAGCCGGCCCTCACCGCTTCCGACATCTCCTGCTGGTTTCATCTGCCGCAATCCTGGCTCGACCGGACAGTGCTCGGCAAGCCGTCGCGCATGGTCAAGGCGGTCGACGGGATTTCCTTCCAGATTCCGCGCGGCACGACCTTCTCCATCGTCGGCGAGTCCGGCTGCGGTAAATCGACGGTCGCGCGCATGGTAGTCGGCCTCCAGGCCCCGACGCGCGGCACCTTCGATTTCGCAGCCGGACGCGGCCGCAAGGGCCGCCTGCGCACGCAGATGATCTTCCAGGATCCCTTTGCCAGTCTCAATCCGCGCTGGCGGGTCGGCGACATCATCGCCGAGCCCATTCGTGAGCTGGGCCTTTGCGACGGCGCCAAGGAAACCGAGCGCCGCATGCATGGTCTGCTCGACACGGTCGGGCTCGGCAGCCGCGATGCCGGACGTTATCCGCATGAATTCTCGGGCGGCCAGCGCCAGCGCATATCGATTGCGCGCGCCTTGGCGGCCGAGCCCGAATTCCTCGTTTGTGATGAACCGACCTCGGCACTCGACGTGTCGGTGCAGGCGCAGATCCTCAACCTGCTCGCCGATCTGCAGAGTGATCTCGGCCTCACTTATCTGTTCATCAGCCACAATCTGTCGGCGGTGCGCCATGTGTCCGACCGGGTAGCGGTGATGTATCTGGGCCGCATCGTCGAGGAGGCGCCGGTCGAGGAGATCTTCGATCATCCGCGGCATCCCTATACGAAATTCCTCTTGAGCTCGGTGCCCAATCTCCTGCATCCCGATCGCGATCGTGTTCCCGTCGCGGTCGATCTGCCGAGCCCGATCAACCCGCCGCCCGGCTGCACCTACAATCCGCGTTGTCCGCTGGCATCCGATTTGTGCAAGATGACGGCGCCGGACTCCTCATATCTCGGCGCCACGACCATCCGTTGCCATCGCGCCGCCGAAGCCCGCCTTTCCTGACTTCACAAGAACAGCCTCACAAATGCGCATCCGCCTGATCAACCCGAATACGACCGAGACCATGACCGAGACGATCGCCGACGCGGCGCGCCTCGTCGCGGCGCCGACGACCCGCATCGAAGCCTCGACCTCGAAATCGGGTGCCGCGTCGATCGAAGGTCACTATGACGAGGCGATGAGCATCATCGGCCTGATCGAAGCGATCAAGGACGACCCCGACGCCGATGCCTATGTGATCGCCTGTTTCGGCGATCCGGGACTGCTTGCGGCGCGTGAATTCACCGCAGCGCCCGTGCTCGGTATCGCCGAGGCCGCCATGCATGCGGCGAGTTTCGTCGCCACCGGATTTTCGGTCGTCACCACGCTCGAGCGCACCCGCATCATCGCCGAGCACCTGGTGCGCAACTACGGCATGACGCAGCATTGCCGCCGCGTGCGCGCAGTCGATATCCCGGTCCTTGCCCTTGAGGACGCATCCTCGATGGCACGCGCCCGCATCCTCGCCGAATGCGAAGCGGCCATTGCCGAAGACAGTTCGGGCGCGATCGTGCTGGGTTGCGCCGGCATGGCCGATCTCACCAGATATATCCAGGATCGCCTGCAGATTCCGGTCATCGACGGTGTCGCCGCGGCGGTGAAATTCGCCGAGGCGCTGGTGGGCCTGGGGCTGAAGACGAGCAAGCGCGGCGATCTCGCTTTTCCGCTCCCCAAGGTCTATCGCGGACTTACCGCCGATTACGCGCCGGAGGGACCTCAGCTCAAGGCGTCGCGGATCCGGTAGAACAGCATCGCCGCGACGAGGAGCGGCGTGCGGATCGGCCCACCGGGGAAGGGCAGGTGCTTGATGCGCCCCAGGAGGTCGAAGCGCGAGGCCTGACCCTGGATCGCTTCCGCCATCAGCTTGCCATACATGCCCGCGAGCGCCACGCCCTGTCCCGAATAGCCATGCGCATAGTAGATGTTCGAGCCGAGGCGCCCGCAATCGGGAATGCGGTTGGAGGTGATGGCGATATAGCCGCCCCAGGCATGATCGACCTTCACGTCCTTGAGCTCGGGAAAGACCGACAGCATGCGCGGGCGCATATAGGCGCCGAGATTGGGGGGCTCCAAGGTCGAGTAGCTGGCGCGGCCGCCGAAGAGGAGACGTGTGTCTTTCGTGAGACGGAAATAGTCGACGATGAAATTGGTGTTGGCCACCGCGTCATTGTCGCGGATGAGCGAACGGGCGCGGTTCTCGCCCAAAGGCTCGGTGGCGATGATGTAGCTCGTCACCGGCATGATGCGGCCGTAGAGCTCAGGCATCATGCGGCCGATATAGGCGTTGCAGCCGAGGATCACGAATTTGGCGCGCACGCTGCCTTGCGCCGTGCGCACTGTCGCGGTGGCGCCCGGCTCGACATTGACGACTGCCGAGTTCTCGAAGATCTGCGCGCCTGCGGCGATTGCCGCCTTGGCGAGGCCTAAGCAATAATTGAGCGGATGGAAATGGCCGGCGCCGCCTTCACGCAGGGCGCCATGATAGATCCGCGTACCTAGCCGGTCCTCGAGCTCGGCCTTGCTCAGGACTTTCGTGTCGGTATAGCCGAGCGCGTCCCATTCCTCTTTCCACTCTTTCAGGGAGTCGAATTGCGTGGGCTTCGGAATGGCGTGCAGATAGCCCCATTTGAGGTCGCAATCGATATCGTATTTGGCGATGCGATCGACAATCAGCCGTTTGGCTTCCTCGGCAATATCGAAGCATTTGCGGGCATCATCCTTGCCGAGTTGCGCCTCGATACGCTGCTGGCCGGGGGAGAAGCCGGTGCAGATCTGTCCGCCATTGCGCCCTGACGCCCCATAACCCACCTGCCGGGCCTCCAGGACCACGACCTTGAAACCGGCCTGGGCCAGCTCCAAAGCGGCGGAAAGGCCAGTAAATCCGGCCCCGACCACGCAGATATCGGCCGTAACGTCACCGTTCAGCGGGGATTGTGGGGGGAAGGGGTGGGCGGAAGCCTGGTAATAAGATTGCGCGTCGATGGAAGCCGGCATGATCCATGACCAATGCCAAGCCCTGTTTCCTCCGTCAAGAAGCCCGGGTAAGGTAGGCAGTCGTAACGTTTTCACAGGGTATCATGTCGCAAGCGAAATTTGAGGAATGGATTACCGAACGCCGGATCAGTGAAGTTGAATGTTTGGTGGCCGATATGTCCGGAACGGCCCGGGGGAAGATCCTGCCTCCCTCGAAATTTTTGAAGGGCAACAAATCGCGTGGCCTCCGCATACCGGAGGAAGTTTTCACCCTCACCATCAATGGCCGCTATGTCTGGGAAACCTCTGCGGTCAGCGATGCCGCGATCGACATCTATCTGCAGCCGGACTTCAACACCATTCGACTGGTGCCCTGGTACAACGAGCCGACCGCTCAGGTCATCTGCGACGCCTTCCATCTCAATGACGATCCGGTCGATATCTCACCGCGCCATGTGCTGAAACGCGTGCTGGCCCTCTATAAGGAGAAGGGCTGGCGGCCGATCATTGCGCCGGAGCTCGAATTCTATCTGGTCAAACGCAATATCGATCCCGATTATCCGCTCGAGGCGGCGGTTGGCCGCTCGGGCCGCAAGGAAGCTGGTGGCCAGGCCTATGGCATCGACGCCGCCAACGACTTCGATCCGATCGTCGAGGACATCTATGATTTCTGCGAGGCGCAGGAGCTCGATGTCGACACGCTGAGCCACGAAAGCGGCCCGGCCCAGCTCGAGATCAACTTCAACCATGGCGATCCGCTCGAGCTCGCCGACCAGGTGTTCCTGTTCAAGCGCACGGTGCGCCAGGCGGCCCTCAAGCACGACATGTATGCGACCTTCATGGCGAAGCCGCATGAGAATGAGCCGGGCTCGTCGATGCATATTCATCAATCGGTGTTGGATGTGAAGACCGGCAAGAATGTCTTTGCCGGCAGGGACGGCAAGCCGTCGAAGCTGTTTCTCAGCCACATCGCCGGTCTGCAGCGTTATCTCGCAGCCGCCCTTCCGCTCGCCGCCCCCAATGTCAACTCCTACCGGCGGCTGGTGCCTGAATCGGATGCGCCGACCAATGTCCACTGGGCCATCGACAACCGAACCGTCTCGTTGCGCGTGCCGTCCTCCGATCCGGCAAATCTCCGGGTCGAGAACCGCGTGCCGGGGGCGGACGCCAATCCCTATCTCGCTTTCGCGGCCTCGCTCGCTTGCGGCTATCTGGGCATGATCGAGCGTCTGAAGCCCACCGATCCGGTCGAAGGCTCGGCCTATCGCTATGCGCATACGCTGCCGATCAGCCTCGATGAGGCACTCGATAAGCTGAACTACACCAAGTCGTTCAAGCAGGTGCTGGGCGACAAGTTCGTCGAGGCGTTCCAGGACGTGAAACATGAGGAGATGCAGCATTATCGCCGCGTCATCAGCTCATGGGAGCGGGAATACCTGCTGTTGAATGTGTGATTGCTTGAATCAGTCGGATTGCCGAAGATAGCGATGCGGATGAGGTTCGGAGGCTCGCCTATGATCTTTTTGCATCGCCATCTCGGCTTTCTGGCCGTGCTTTTGCTGCTGGTCGGTTCGGCTCCAGCTTTTGCCGGCAAAGGGGACCGCGCGTCCGGACCGTCCTTCGATGACATGACGTCCTCGATCGCGCTGTTTCTCGACAGTCCCGGCCGTCTCGAGCTGCCGCTCGAGCGCATCCGGCCGGCGCTCAAGGCGCATTATGTCGACAATGGCGGCACCATCTATTGGGTCGGCAGCGGCCGCATGACGCCCTTCATCCAGCGGCTTGTCGATGCGGAAGACGACGGCCTCAATCCGGACGACTATCCGATCGACACGCTGATAGATCTGCGTGATGGGATCGATGCCAATGATCCGATGAGCGCGGCCAGGGCCGAGCTTTATTTCTCGGCCTTTTTCGTCGCCTATGCGGCGGATCTCAAGACCGGTCGTGTCATTCCGCAAAAGGTCGATCCGCGATTGTTCCGAAACCGCAAGACGGTCGATGTGCTGCGCATCCTGACCGACATGAGCAAGAATCGCGAGCCGACCCGCTATCTTGATGTCTTCGAGCCGAAGAACCCGCAATATCAGGCGCTCAAGAAGCTGCTGGTGCAGTATCGCGAGCGTGTGGCGCAAGGTGGTTGGGGCACGGTCGATCCGGGCGTCAGCCTGAAGCCCGGCATGCGCGATGCACGCGTCGACTCGGTACGCAAGCTGCTCGCCGCCACCGGGGACTATGAGTGGCAGGCATCGGGCGAGCCCGATCTCTATGACGAGCAGCTCGCCATCGCGGTGAAGCGTTTCCAGTCGCGCCACGGTCTGGAGGCCAAGGGCCTCATCGGCAAACAGACCATCATCGCCATGAATGTGCCGGTCGAGGAACGGGTGCGCCAGATCATGCTCAATATGGAGCGCTGGCGCTGGATGCCGGAGGAACTGGGCGAATATCATTTCCTCGTCAATATCGCGTCCTTCGAATTGCAGCGCATCAAGTCCAACACCATCATCGACCGCATGAACACGGTGGTGGGCGCGCCTGCGACGCAGACGCCGGAATTCTCCGACGAGCTCGAATACATAGAGTTCAACCCGACCTGGACGGTGCCCTACAGCATCGCCACCAAGGAAATGCTGCCGCGCTTGCGCGCCAATCCTTATGCCTATGCGGGTGATTTCGAGGTCTTCATCGGCGGCAAGCTCGCCTCCTGGGGCAGCATCGACTGGTATTCCTATGGGCCGGGCAACTTCCCCTTCACCTTCCGCCAGAAGCCCGGACCGAAGAATGCCTTGGGCAAGGTGAAGTTCATGATGCCCAACAAGCACAATATCTATCTTCATGACACGCCGTCGAAGGACAAGTTCCTGCAGACGGCGCGGGCCTTCAGCCATGGCTGCATCCGCCTGTCGCGGCCCGTCGATCTCGCTTATGCGCTGGTGCCCGATCTCAAGGACTGGTCGAAGGAACGGATGAACGCGACCTGGGCCGGCGGCAAGACCACACGGGCCACGATCGTCGACCATATTCCGGTGCACCTGATCTATGGCACCGCCTTCAAGGGTGATGCCGGCATGATCGAGTTCCGCCCCGATGTCTATGGCCGCGATCGCAAGCTCTATAATGCGCTGTTCGGCCGTCCGACCTCGTGAGGCGCAGATCCTGTCCAAAGATGGGGCTGATTGAGCAGAATCTTCCGCGTTTTCTCCCAGCGTAATACTTGATTAAATTACTCGGGTTTTGTAGGTCTGAGCCGTCCGACCGTGGGGTGTCGAAGAGGGGGCTCGATCATGCTGAAATCTTTGGGGATTTATGGCGTAGCGGCAATCATGGGCTTGGCCCTTGCCGGTTCCGCACTGGCGCAAGAGGCGAAGAAGCTGGGCGTCGTCGATGACCGCGGTGTGGCGGTCGAGGTACCGGCCAATCCGCAACGGATCGCCTCGGTGTCCTATTTCGCCACCGATGCCGCTTTGGCGCTGGGGGTGAAACCGGTGGCGACCACCTACATGGTCCAGGGCCGCGAGCCCGATTTCCTCACCGGCCACAGCAAGGACATGAAGCAGATCGGCCAGCGCGCCCAGCCCAATCTCGAACTCCTGGCCGAAGCCAAGCCCGATGTGACGATCGCGATCCGCCGCTACACCGAGGGCAACGCCGCCCAGTATCAGAAGATCGCGCCCTATCTCGCTTATAATCTGGAGCTCTACAGCGACAGCGACCGCACGATCACGCAGCTCGGCACGATCCTCGGCAAGCCTGAGCGCGCGCAAGAGCTCAACGCGCAGTTCAAGAAAGACATCGCCGACTTCGCTGCCAAGGCGCCGAAGGGCGTACATCCGCGTTTCCAGGTCATGTGGGCGGGTGATGCGCCTTGGACCTTCTATTCCGAGAACATGACCGCCGCGATCCTCACCGCCCTCGGTGGCGACAACATCGCCGGCCATAATCCGACGCCGCATGTCCCGGATAATTTCGGCCTCGAGATGAGCCTCGAGACGATGCTGGAGAAGGATCCGGAGGTCATCTTCGTCTATGACTACGGCCCGGACCGGCCACATGAGAACAACCCGATCTGGCAGATGTTGTCGGCGGTGAAGAACAAGCGCGTCTATTATGTCGGCGATCACTGGGTCGAGGCCCACGGCCCCATCGCCCGCGAGATGGTGCTGCGCGAAGCCGCGCATTATCTTTATCCGGATACGTTCCCCAAGCCCGACATTGCCGCCGAGGCGGCGAAATTCATCCCCGCCGATCTCAAGTGAGGCTAGTGTGCTGAACGCGAAGTTCCTGATACCAGGCGGCTTGCACCGACAGGAACTTCGCGTTCAAAAGCACACTAGAATTATTAAGTTTTCTAGTGTCCTTCCGAATCCGAAGTTCGCTCGGAAGGTGCCGCTGGCAGTGGCGAACTTCGGATTCGGGACACTAGTCGCCTTGCTCCACCGATGAATGCCAGCCGTTCCGCCAGCATCACCATCGCGGCGCTCGCCGCGGCACTCCTGATCGGCTTTGCCGGTCTCCTTTTCGGCGCCAAATCGATGCACATCGATCAGGCGCTGACGGCGCTTTTCTGGCCGGGGGAGGGCATCGACAGCGTCATCGTCTGGGCGCTGCGATTGCCGCGCAGCATCGCAGCTTTCGCGGGCGGCGCCGGTCTCGCCGTCTCGGGTTACCTGCTGCAATCGATCACCCGCAACCCGCTCGCCGCACCCGACCTCACCGGCGTCACCGCTGGTGCTGTGGCGGTGATCGTCTTCTGCTTCGTTTTCCTGCCGGCGCTGTCATCGGTCTTCTATCCCTTCATCGGACTTGCCGGTGGCCTTGCCGCCGCCGCCGTGACCTTCTGGGTCTCGCGCGGCGGCCAGGCATCGCCGCTGCATCTGGGGCTGGGGGGCATCACCATCTCGCTCTTTCTCGGCGCCATCACCACCTACATCCTGCTGCTCGGCGGTCCGCAATCGCCCGCCGTCCTGTTCTGGCTGTCGGGCGGGCTGCAGGGACGCTCCTGGAACGCGCTCGCCTTTATCGTCCCGTGGGTGATGGTCGGTATTCTGGGCGCACTGTTCTGCCGCCGCGCTTTGGAGCTCCTGTCGCTCGGCGATGATGCGGCGCAAGCCATGGGCCTCAAGCTCAGCATCTGGAAGCCGTTGTTTCTTGTTCTCGCGGTGTGCCCGGTCGCCGGCGTCACCCCGGTTGCCGGCCCGATCGCTTTTGTCGGCCTGGCCGTGCCGCATATCGTGCGCCTGCTGAAGCCGCAAGGCGCCGCCTGGGCCATTCTCCTCAATGTCGCGATCGGCGGCTTAGTTCTTGTCGCCGCCGATGTCATTGCCCGCAGCATCGCCGCCCCGCGCGAGTTGCCGGTGAGTATGGTCATGGCGCTGATCGGCGGGCCGTTCTTCATTCACCTCGTGCAGCGCCGTAACTTCATGCTCGGAGCGCGCGCATGACGGGCTTGACCGTAGCCGCGCGCCGGCCGCTCGACCGGCCGATCTGGATCATCTTGCCTTTGGCGTTGATCCTGATCGTGCTCGCGGTCTTTCTCGGCGTCGCCGATCTGTCGCCCGCGATGGTGCTCGACGTGCTGACCGGTCATGGCTCGGAAAATGCTCGCCTGATCATCACCGATATCCGCATTCCGCGCATTGCCACCGGCATCTTGGCGGGCATCCACTTCGCCGTCGCCGGCCTGTTGCTGCAGACGATCACCCGCAACCCGCTCGCCGACCCCTCGATCATGGGGATATCGCAAGGCGCGACGCTCGCCGTCACCATCTTCCTGTTCTTCGCTGTCTATTGGTTCGATTCCGATCCACACAAGGTCTATCAGCTGCCGGTGGCCTGGTTGCCGACGGTGGGATTGTTCGGCGGCCTCGCGGCTGGTGGCGTCATCTTTCTTCTTGCCTGGCGCCGCGACCTCGGACCGTTGCGGATCACGCTTTGCGGCATCGCGGTGGGCGCGGTGCTGCATGCGCTCGCCATGGGGCTCATCGCCGGCTGGGGCTCGGCCCGCATCGAGATCGTGCTGCAATGGCTGTCGGGCAGTCTTTATGCGCGCAGCTGGGAACATGTGCTGTTCCTGCTGCCCTTCACCATTGCCGGACTTCTCGTTCTGCCTTTCCTGCGCCGCTCGATCGACCTTCTCCGCTTCGAGGCGCCGGTGGCGCTGTCTTTCGGCTTTCCTTACCGCGCGCAGTTCACCCTCGTCCTGATGATCGCTTGCGGCCTGGCGGCGAGCGCCGTTGGTGTCACCGGTCCGATCATCTTCATCGGTCTGATCGTGCCGCATCTGGCCCGCTTCATCGCCGGCTCGCGCTTCAATCTGGTGCTGCCGCTCACTTTGCTGCTCGGCGCCGTCATCGTCACGGCGGGCGATCTCATCGGCCGCCTGGCCGGCGGTGCTGAAGAGATTCCGATCGGGGTCGTCAGCGCCATTGGCGGCGCCCCCATTCTCCTGGCGCTGTTGCGCCGCATTCGATGAGGCCTGTCATGCCGATCAGCTGCTCTGGGCTTTCTATCGCTTATGGTCCCCGTCTCGCCTTGAGCGCATTCGATCTCACACTCGGCAAGGGCGAGATCCGCGTCCTGATCGGCCCCAATGGCTCGGGCAAGAGCACGGCGCTTCATGCTTTGGCCGGCCTCATCACGCCGAGCGGCGGTGAGGTGAGCGTCGGCGGCAGGGCCGTGGCGTCCTTCAGCCGGCGCGATCTCGCCAAGCGCCTCTCCTTCCTGCCGCAGCAGCCGGCCGCGCCCGACGAGATGACCGTCGAGCAGCTCGTGCGGCAGGGCCGTTTCGCGCATGTCGGCCTGTTCCGCAGCTATAGCGCACGGGATGTCGAGGCCGTGCGCTGGGCGCTCGACAGCACCGGCCTCACCGGACTTGCCGAGCGCAATCTGCGCGAGCTGTCGGGTGGCGAACGGCAGCGCGCCTGGATATCGGCTGCGCTGGCGCAAGAGGCGGAAATCCTGCTGCTCGACGAGCCGACCTCCTTCCTCGATATCGGCCATCAGGTTGAAGTGCTCGATCTCGTCTGCCGCTTGAGCCGCGAGCGCGGCGTGACCATCGTCATGGCCATCCACGATCTCAATCAGGCGATGTCGGTGTGCGACCGGATTTCGCTGCTCGACAAAGGGGAGCGGGTTTTCGACGGCGTGCCGGCGGATCTCGCGGCGAGCGGGCTGATCGAGCGCATCTTCAATGTCCGCGGCCGTTTCGTCAGTATCGCCGATACACGCGCGCCGCATTTCGACGTCGAGCTGGCGCGCCATTAAAGCGTGATGGCTTTAGGAAGAGTCGCGGTCACGCTTTATCTTCTTGTTTGCGCATGATCTTTCCGGAAAACCGCTTCGCACTTTTCCGGATCATGCTTTAACGAAGGCCTGGCAGGCGGATGTCCTTGCCGAACTGCTCAGAGGCACGGTCTTCGAGATCATCGGCGCGCAATTTCAGGAAATCATGGTAACCGTCGGGCCGGTTCAGCTGATTCAACGTGACGATCGGCGACCAGCTCGTCTCCCCGGTAGGCAGTGCACCAAAAACGCGGTTGTCGAAATAATTGCCGGCGGTATCCAATTGTGTGGCGAATTCGAAAAATGGCCCCCTGGGATATCTATCCGGGCTTTGATCGATGAGCCGTTGAACCGCCTCGGCCGTGGCGGCACGTTCGTGCACGAACCGTCCCGTGACCGGGCGAATGCCGCCCGTGTCGAAAATCAGCATCTGATAGCCGGTCGGTGACGCCGGATTCTCGATGATATCGAAGTTCGCCAGCTTGTGGTCTGTCCATACGACACCACGTCGATTCATCTCGCGAATTGCCAGGGCCTTGGTCACTTCCTGCGCCGCATTGGGTGGCGTCACGCGGAAGCGGTCCAGAGCATTGGTGACACCACCGCCCGTATGGGCAATGTTTTCTTCAATGGTCACGAGATATTTGGTTTTCGCGCTGAGGTCCTTGGCGATGAACTGCTTGTGGGTACGCGTCAGCCGAAAGAACCCATTGCCGTCGGGGCGCTGCACGGCCTCGCCAACATACCGGCCTATCATGTCGTAATGAACAAACTTTGCCGCAGTCGGATCCGCACTGATCTCCGAAATGCGGATGACCTGGGTGGGATCAGCCGCATTGGCGAACACCGAGGCACCGGAACCTTTTCCAACGAGTTTGCCCAGCTCGAATGTGCTGCCATCATCTGCAACAAGGCTGTTGCCGGGAATACGACGAATGACGGGAGCGCCCTTGGCGTCCACACCGGTCGTGAACTGGATCGCATCGCCGGCAAAAAATACATCCTCGTCCGGTAAGTCTTTGACGCTTGGAGCGGGCTTGGCGAATTTATAGTCCGGAGCCAAGTCAAGTTTCGTGCTGAGATTATCCGGATCGAAGGGAACTCGCGTGCGGGGGGCCGGTGGCGGAGCCTGGGCTGGGTTCGCCGGATCGAGTTCCTTGGGCGGAGGAAAGGCCTCTGTCTTAGGCAGTGAATCGGGCAGATTGGCTTGGGCCCCTGGGG
>SCPD01000024.1 GCA_005502925.1 Rhizobiales bacterium Y(2018)
CCAAGCGAGGGATCTGGCGGCCGCCAGATCCCTCGCTACGTCGATCCTGCAACAGGAGTCGACATCAAACTACAGATACAAGGGTGGCGCGCGGAACGCGCGACGGGTGGGGTGTCTCCGTAAGGGAGATCTATCACACCAATTGATGAATACTTCTCGCCGGAGAGACCCCACCCGTCCGCCCTTTGGGCGGACACCCTCCCCGCGCTTCGCGCGGCGGAGGGAGGTTTGTTCCATGCGCGTTTGCGATCCAGAGCGTGCGAGCGCCCTAGTCCTCACTTCTAGCCGAGGCTGCCCGTGCCCTTTTCGCTTCCCAGATCAGCCCTGATCTCTTCGCCCAATATCTTCTCCAGTCCGCGCACGACAGCGGTGCTGTCCTCGTCGCCGAAGCCGAGCGCCCGGCCAAGCTGAAAGACCTCGGTCGCGGCATTGGCGATGCCGAGCGGCAGATTGGTCATCTCGCGGCCCATCTTCACGGCCTGGCTCATATCCTTGTAGGCGATATCGAGTCGGGCCTCCGCCTCGAAGGCGCCGGCAAAAATCTTGGGCACCATCCATTGGATGATCGGGCTGTTCGAATGCGAGTTGGTCAGCATGTCGAAGAACATCTTCGAATCGAGCCCGAGCGCCTTCGACAGAGCGAGGCCTTCGGCCACGGCGGCGACCTCGACGAAGCCGATCATGTTCTGGACCAGCTTGGCGGCATGGCCGGAGCCGAGCGCGCCGAAATGATAGAGATGCGCCGAGAAAGCCTTGAGCAGGGGCGTCACTTCCTCGAATGCCGTCACGTCGCCGCCGCCCATGATCGCCAGCGTGCCGTTGCGCGCACCTTCGGTGCCGCCGGTGACCGGCGCATCGATCAGTCTTCCGCCCGCCGCAGCGAAACGTTCGGCGAGCTTCTTGGTGTCGGCGGGGTAGCAGGTCCCCATATCGACGGTGAGGTAGCCCGGACGCATGCCGGCTGCGAGGCCCTTATCGCCGAACAACACGGCCTCGACCTCCCGCGAGGTCGGCAGGATCATCAAGGCGACGTCGCTCGCCGCCGCTGCGGCGGCAGGGGAAGCGACTTCGATCGCGCCCGCCGCCACCAGTCTTTCCACGGGACCACGATTGCGATGCGCCGTGACAAAAACCTGATGGCCGGCGCGCAGCAGATGGCCCGCCATCGGTTCGCCCATCAGGCCGGCTCCGAGGAACGCTACTTTCATCATTCACCTTTTGGTTCGAGGTCTTCAAGAACGTTGACGCCTAGATAACGATCGATCACCCGGGCCGAAACCAATTCAGCGGGCGAGCCATGCCATTTGACCTGGCCCTTCTCGACGATATGGATGAGGTCGCCGATCTCCTGGACGAGCCCGACATTCTGCTCGACGATCACCACCGCGACCCCCTCGGCCGCGAGGCGGCGCAGCACGACGCCGACCTGATTGACCAGCCGCGGCATCAAGCCTTCCGTCGGCTCGTCCATCAGCAGCAGCTGGCAGCGCATGGAGAGACTCCTCGCCATGCTGACCAGTTGCTGCTGGCCGCCGCTCAATGTACCGGCCAAGGCGTCGAGCTTCGGCTCGATCTCCGGCAGAACATCGAGAATTTCGCGTAAAGGCCGAGGCGTGGCGACTGTGCTCGCCGCGACCTCGATATTCTCGCGCACCGACAGGCGTGGAAAGACGCGCACATCCTGCGGCACGTAGGCGACGCCGAGCCGTGCGATCGCATCCGGCGCCAGGCCGGCGATCGGCTTGCCGAGGACGGAGATGTCGCCCTCGACGCGCGGCCCCAGCCCCATGAGCGATTGAAGCAGCGTCGTCTTGCCGGCGCCGTTGCGGCCGAGGATCGCCGTCACGGTGCCAAGCCGCGCGGCGAGGTTGATGCCGTGCAGCACCTGGGCTTTGCCGTAATAGGCGCGTAGATCAGTGACCTGCAGCGCTTCCAAGATAGAGCTCCTTGACCAGGGGATCGCGCAGGACGATGTCCGGCGTTCCGGATGTGGCGACCGCGCCGGCGGCGAGAACGGTGACCTGATCGCTGGTCTGGGTGACCACGCTCATGTCGTGCTCGACGATGATGACGCCGACCTTGCCGCGCAGCCGGTCACCGATGAGGCGGATCATCCGGTCGGTTTCGGCGACGCTCATGCCGGCGGTGGGCTCGTCGAGCAGCAGGAATTTGGGCTTCAGCACCATCGCCATCGCCATTTCGAGAATGCGCTGGTCGCCATGCGAAAGCGTCTGCACGTCGCGGTCGGCGAAGGCAGAGAGCCCCATGCGGTCGAGCAGCTCGGTCCGTTCATGTCGGTCCGTGTCCCTGCCGCGCACCGCCAGCTCCATATGCTCAGCAATCGTCATGCCGCGAAACAGGCTGGCGATCTGGAAGGTGCGCGCCAGGCCGAGTCTCGCCCGCTTCTGCGGCGGCAAGCCCGTGATGTCGGCGCCGTCGAGAATGACCCGTCCCTTGCTCGGCCGATAGACGCCGCTGACGATATTGACGAAGGTCGTCTTGCCGGCGCCGTTCGGTCCGATGATCGCGCGGATCTCGTCGTGGCGGACGCTCAAGGATACATCCGTCAACGCGTTGAAGACGCCAAAGCTCTTGCTGACGCCTTCCACGCTGAAGACAGGATGTGAAGTCCCGGACAAGTCCTAGCCCTTCGTCAGATCGACATCGGCGGGATAGATCGTGCTGTCCTTGGGCGCGACCGCATATTTCGCGACCACTCCGCCCTGGATCTGCAGCAGGTAGATGTCCATGAAGGCCTGATGGTCCTGGGCTCGCATCGTCACGTCGCCGAGCGGGAACAGCGGCCCCTTGGCATAGGTCGCTATCGTCTCCGCATGTTTGATCAAGGCGGCGGTGTCGTCCTTCGTCTTCCAGCCGCTCTGCTCGACATTCGCTTTCAGGAAGCCGAGCGACTGGACGATGCCGAGCAGCATCGAGCCGCCGACAACTTTGCCGTTCTCGGCCCAGATGCCATCGGCGCCGATGCCGAGGGCCTTGTAGATGTTTTCCATATCGGGCGACGCCATGTCCTTCAGCAGCAAAGGCGCGGTCTCGATGCCGAAGGTCCCTTCGCCCATCTCACCCAGCTCGCGGTAGTCGAAGAGCGAGAAGCTCAGGCCGGCAAGCACGATCTTCTGCGCGTAGCCGGAGCTGCGCAGCAGCTGGATCGCCTGCAGGGCATTGAGGACGGGGATGTAGATCCCGTCGGCGGAGCTGTCGAGCTGGGCGACGAAGGGCAGCAGGTCCGGCGCATCGACGGGAAGCGCCACGGCGGTCGCCGCCTCGCCACCGGCGGCGGCGACGCCCTTCTGCCACCAGTCGCGCTCCGACTGGCCCCATTTGATATCGGCGAACAAGGTGGTCCAGCGCTTGCCGACCAGATCGACATATTTGCGCGCCGCGCCGGCGGCGGTCGCCGCCGAATTCGTGTTCATGCGGAACTGGTAGGGCACCGCATTGGCCTTGGCGGTGGTCGCCTCCGACGTGCTCATCGTCATGTAGAGCGTCTTGTGCTCATTGGCGACCTTGCTGCTCGCCAAAGCGATGGAGGAGATTTCGGAGCCGATCACGAAGTCGACCTTCTCCTCGAGGATCAGCTTGCGGAGCTGATTGACGCCGGTATCGACGTCCGACTTGGTGTCGACGGTGACGAGCTTGATCGGGCGTCCGGCGATGCCGCCATTCTGATTGAGCCAGTCGCACATGCCGGTCGCCGCCATGTTGCGCCAGAAGCCGGTGGCCGAATCCCATCCTGTAAGCTCGCATTGATGACCGATGACGATCGGATCACCGGATGTGCCGGCCGCGAGAACCTTGACCGCCGGGAGGGACAGCATGGCAGCCGCCGCCGTTCCGGATTGAAGGAAGGCACGCCTGGAAAAACTCATGTCCGTCTCCATTGCTTGATCGTTGATATCCAATTGGCATTGCGGGTGCGCAATCCCATCACGCCCTGCGGCAGCCAGAGCGCCACGGCCACCAGCATGAGGCCGATGATCAGATCGACGCGCACGGTCCAGCGCAGCAGCACTTCGGAGGCGAGCTGGATGGCCAGCACGCCGATCGGTCCGCCATAGATCGAGGAGATGCCGCCGACGGCCGCCCACAGAATCGATTTGAGCGACATCGACAGGCCGATGGTTTCGATCGCCACATGGCGCGAGACCAGCGCATAGAGGCCGCCGCCAAGACCGGCGATGCAACCGCTGATCACATATATCGCGATGCGATAGGCGACGGCATTGTAGCCCAGCACCTGCGCCCGCAATGCGTTCTGCTGAACGGCGCGCACGATGCGCCAGATGCGCCTGCCCGAGATGTACCAGAAGCCGGCGAGCAAAATGGCGAGCAGGACAGCGCCTAGCAGCAGCATGCCGATATTGGGGCCGGCCGTGATCGGAATGCCGAAGAGATGGAACGCCTCACTGGCGAGAGGCAGACCGTCGGTGCCGCCGGTCAGGCCGATCGCCGCATTGCCCAGCATCGAGAAGGCGACCGCCAGGATGATCGTGCCGATCGCGGCGCCCGAATGCGACATGCGCAGAACGAGAAGCCCGAAGACCAGCGCCACGGCGCCGCCGGCGATCATGCTGGCGAGCAGCATCAGAGCGATATTGCCGGCGATCGCCGGTGCCGCCCAGATCACCGCATAGGCGCCGGCGCCGAACACCGTCGCCTGCGCCACGCTCGGAATGTTGGCGTAGGAATAGGCCAGCGTGAAACTGATCGCGAGGAACATCCAGGTGACGCAACGCGCCAGCACGCCGGTCCAGAACTCGCCGATCAGTGTCGCCAGGAGGCAGGTCGCCAGGAGGATGGAAAGGGATACGATCAGACCGACGGTATCCCTCATGAGCGGGCCCCGAAGATGCCGTTCGGACGCAGGAGAAGCAGTGGCAGGAAAAGCGCGATGGCGCCGACTTCGGCATAGGTCGGCGGCAAATAGATCGACAGGACGCCGCGGGCGATGCCCATGAGGATCGCCGCGGCCACGGCACCGCCGAGACTGCCCAATCCACCGACGACGACGACTATGAAGGCCGGCCCCAGAATGGACAGGCCCATCTGATGGCTGACGGTCGTCATCGGCGCGACCAGGACACCCGCCAGAGCGGCGAGCGCCGCGCTCAGGACCACGATGATCAGATAGACACGCTCGACCGGGACGCCCGACGCCATGGCCAGCGTCGGCGATTGCGCCACGCAGCGGATCCAGAGGCCCATCGCGGTGGATTTGAGGAAGAGCCAGAAAGCGATCAATATGGCAGCGGCAAGCGCTGCCGCGACCAGGCGGTAGGTGGGATAGATGATGCCCAGAAAGCGCACGCCGCCGGCGATCGGCGGCTGCACCAGGCCCGGAGATCCGCCATAGAGCGCCAGCAGCGTGTCATTGATGATGAAGAGGAGCCCGGATGTGGCGACGAGGCCGATCATCATGTCCTTGCCGATGGTCGGGCGCAGGACGAGCTTGTAGATGGGGATGCTGACCGCCGCCGCGATGGCGGGTGCTACGATCGCCGCCATCCAGAAGCTTCCCAATTGATGCACCATATACCAGGCGATCACGGCGCCGATCGCATAGACGGCGCCATGGGCCATGTTGAGCAGTCCCAGCAATCCGAAGATCGCATTGAGGCCGAGCGCGATCAGCCCCAGGAACATGGCCCAGACGACACCGTTGACGATTTGAAATGCAAGCACTTGCCAAGTGAACGCCATGCCGTCCTCAGCAACGCTTCCGTGCGTCGAGACGGGATGCGAGATTATTTGGCGTCGCGTTGAGCACCGGAGATGCCGCCTTTACTGGGCCCGTTCGGGTCGATTGTCGTTTCCTCGTGGGGAATGCTATGGGCGCGGTACCGTTCGGGCAACCATGACTGCCGTCATTGGTTCGGCACGCCGCGGCGCTCGACGATGCGGTCGTAACGATCGAAGAGCGGGTTGCGGTCGGACTTCGTCAGTTCGTGATTGTCGTCGAAGTCGAACAAGGAGCGTGAATAACGCACGACCGGCGCCACTTGCGGCATGCGCGTCTGTTCGTAAGTCCGAAGGGCCTGCTCGACATCGTCATGCGCGGCGAGCGCCGTGCCCAGCGCGGCGATATCCTCGAGCGCCTGATTGGCGCCCTGCGCCATGCCGGGCAGCATCGGATGGGCGGCATCGCCGGCGATCGTCACGCGCCCTTTCGACCAATGGGACAGAGGCTCGACGAAATCATGGAGATCGCTGCGGATGATCGTCGCTTCGTCGGTCGCCGCGACGAGCCCCGGCACCGGGCTGCCTTTCCAGGCGGCGAAATGGGCGACCACCGCTTTGGGATCATGGGTTATGCCGTCGGCAGCGGCGAACCAATAGGCCTTGCCGTGGCCTATGGGCAAATAGCCGAAATGGCCGTCCTCGCCCCAAACCTCGGCTTCCGAGAGCGGGTCGACATCGACATCGCAGAGGTCGAAAAGGCCGCGCCAGCGCACCAATCCCGCCGCAGTGAAGGACTGCTGGCCGAAGACGGCGCTACGCACAATCGAACCGATGCCATCGGCGCCCACCAGGAGATCGCCTTCCGCGACCTGGCCATTGGTAAAGCGGCAGACGACCTGATCGTCCTGCTCGACCTCAGAGAGCTGGTGCCCGAAGCGGATACGCTCGGATCCCAGGGCATCGAGGAGCATTCGGCTCAGGTCGCGCCGGTAGACGCCGGACAGATAAGCACCGTAGCGTTCCGGCCAGTCGCGCAGATCCTCGATGGCGACGACCTCGCCTGTCGACGAATAAGTGCGATAGCGCTCCAGGCTGCAGGAGATCTCGGCATAAGGCGCTCCGAGCCCCAACGACTTCAGGACACGGACGCCGTTCGGCCAGAGATTGAGGCCGGCGCCGGCGGTGCGCAGCTCGCTGTCCTTCTCGAAGACCGTAACATGCCAGCCCAATCGCTTGAGGCAGATGCCGGCCGACAGGCCGCTGATGCCCGCTCCGCAAATAAGCGCACGCTTTTGCATGATGTGAGGCCTCCCGTTTCTTCGTTTCTTGTCGGAGGAGCTTACCGCTCAGGCGCAGCCTGCCAAGCATTACTGCCGTCACTATTGCCCACAGTTTTTCGGAACCAGGGCATTCCCCCTTCTCCCGCTTGCGGGAGAAGGTGCCCGATAGGGCGGATGAGGGTGCTGGTTCAGCTCACGACTGCTTTTCAAGAGAACAAAAATGACGAAGCTTCAACACTTCCCGTGCTTGCGGCACTACAGAAGCTGAGAGAACACCCTCATCCGGCCTTCGGCCACCTTCTCCCGCAAGCGGGAGAAGGGGAAATGAAGCCGACAGTTTACTGAGTTGAGAGAGGGGCTTCTACGACCCGGCCTTGCTCGTCTTGCTCGACGAGACCTGGCTGGAACTGCGCAGGCGCTGCAGCAGCGCGCGCGAGGGATGGCCGTCGGCGAGCAGGCCTTCGCGCTTCTGGAATTTGATGATGGCGAGACGCCCTGTGGGGCTCAGTATGCCATCGGACTTGCTCGCGTCATAACCCTTGTCCGCCATCAGATCCTCGAGCTCGCGGCGCTCCTCACGCGTCAAGGGCATCATGTCGGCGGGCCAGGCCTGCACGAACTCGGCGCCACCCTCGATGCGGTCGGCCAGATGCGCCACGGCGAGCGCGTAGGAGTCGGCGTTATTGTAGCGCTTGATGACCTCGAAATTCTTGAGCACCAGGAAGACCGGACCATTGCCGCCGGCCGGCTGATAGAAACGCGCGCCCTCGCTCGTCTGCGGCAAGGGCTTGCCGGTGATCCGGACGATGCCGAGCTTCGACCAGTCGCGCAAGGTCATGCTGGCATTCTTCTTCCACACCTTGCCGAAATCGAAACCGGTTGGAAGCTTCACCTCATAACCCCAGTCGCCGCCGCGCCGCCACCCCTTCTCCTTCAGGAAGTTGGCGGTGGAGGCGAGCGAATCCGGCACGGAATTCCACAGGTCCTTGCGCCCGTCGCCATCCTGGTCGACCGCATAGGTCAGATAGTTGGACGGCATGAACTGGGTCTGGCCTATGGCGCCGGCCCAGGATCCGGTCATTTGCGATTTCTTGGCATGGCCGTCGCGGATCATTTCTTCCGCGGCAGACAATTCGGCGCGGAAATAATCGGAGCGATGGCCGCCATCAGCGAGGGCGGCGAGCGAGCCCAGCACGCTATGGTCGCCCATGTTCTTGCCGAAGTTGGATTCGATGCCCCAGATCGAGACCAGCGTTTCGGCGGGAATGCCGTATTTCTTCTCGATGGTGGCGATCGTGTCCTTCCACTCGGCCGCCTTTTCCTGGCCGGTCGCGATGCGCCGCGCCGAGACCCGGAGCTTGATGTAATCCTCGACGCTGGACAGGACTTCCGGCTGGCTGCGCGCCAGATCGAGAACGCTCTTATAGGAGCTGGTCCACAGTGAGGCGACGAACCGGCCAATATTGCCGGGGCCATACATATATAAAGTGATACTGGAGGCGAGAGTCAGCACCGTCGCCACACACAGCGCGCCGGTCTTCCACGACCTGAATCTAGGCCAGTTCCTCTTCGCCATTCTCACTCCATTAACGGCGAATATGATTAAAATAAGGATACCAATCGAGACGATTTGCGGATCACGATCTTGTCAGCCGGATGTCCCTTAAGCTGATGATCGGGCTTAGAAATTGCCCTTTACGTCTTGGGCGGGGCGAAGACCGTCACCGCCTTGGCCCTTATGCGGAAGGTGGCCGGCGTCTCGCTGACGATCTCGCCATCGGCATTAATGTCATGCGGCCTTTTGGTCCGGATCACGAGATCGGTCGCCGAAAAAGCCCTCACCTTTCGCCAATTTCCATGCGTGCCCCGGCGCAGCGACGGCGCCAAAGCCAGTAATTCCCACCAATGGTCGATCTCAAGGCTGTAGACATCGAGACGGCCGTCATCGGGCGCCGCGTCCTTCTCGACCGTCATGCCGCCGCCATAGAAGCGGCCATTGCCGACGCTGATCTGCACCGTCTTCACCCGTTCGATCGTCCCGTCATGGTCGATCTCGACGGTGAAGGGCCGGCTCTGGCGCAGGAGATTGAAGGCGGCGAGCGCATAACCGAGCGTGCCCCAGCGCCGTTTTGCTTCCGCGGTCAGCTGGCGCGCCAAGGCGGCGGAAAAGCCGATGCTCGCCACATTGAAGAAGAAATGGCCGTTCACTTCGCCCAGATCGACGGGACGGCGATGGCCGTCGATGATGATCTGCGCGGCGCGCGCCAGGTCGCGCGGCACGCCGATGGTGCGGGCGAAATCATTGGCGGTGCCGAGCGGCAGCACGCCGAAGGGCAATTGCGTTTCCTGAAGGGCGGCCGCGGCGCCGTTGAGCGTGCCGTCGCCGCCGCCCAGGATCACCATGTCGACATGCTTCGCCTCGGCGCGGATGTCATCGCTCAGCGAGCGGCTGACATCGCGCTCGATCGTCTCGATGCCGGCGTCGTTGAGGCGCTCGATCGCGGCCCGCAAGGACTGACCGCCGCGGCGCGCCCGCCGGTTCGCGAAAATCAGGGCACGGGATTTCGGCACGGCGTCTCCGGATCAGGACGAGGGATGGGCCGGATGCTCTATGGTCGGGGCAAGGCGGATATGTGGCAGGAAACTAGCTAGGGTTTCGCACCGGCAACGCACGGCTTTCGTCATCGAGGCCCGTAACTGGTCCCCCTGGCGTAAGGGCCTGGAGGCGCAGCGTCGTGGCGGGCAATCATGAGCCGATCGGTTCGTCCGCCCAGCGTCGGAACAACGCGCTGGCGTTGACTCCTCCGAAGCCGAAGCCATTGGAAATTGCGTAGTCCATCGCCATCGGCCGGGCGTGGCTTGCGACGAAGTCAATCCCATCGCCGGCCGGATCGGGCGCGCTCAGATTGAGTGTCGGCGGTGCCACTTGGTCCCTAAGCGCCAGGATCGCAAAGATGGCACCAAGCCCGCCGGCGGCGCCGAGCAGATGTCCTGTCGCCGATTTCGTCGCGCTGACAGCTATCGCGAATTCGCGACCGAACACGCTCTTAATCGCTTCGATCTCTCCCAGATCGCCTACCAGCGTAGAGGTCGCATGCGCGTTGAGGTGACGAACCTCGCGCGGCGAAATCCCCGCTTGGATAACCGCGATCTGCATGGCCCGGCGCGCGCCATCGCCGTCCTCGGGACCGGACGTGACATGGTGAGCATCCGCGGTCGTGCCGTAGCCTACAAGCTCGGCGACCGGTTTCGCACCGCGCGTGAGCGCGTGGCTCAATTCCTCGATAACCAGGATACCGGCTCCTTCACCCATGACGAAACCGTCCCGTGAGACATCGAAAGGCCGTGATGCTCGAGCCGGTGCGTCATTGAAGCCGACGGAAAGAGAGCGTGCGGCAGCAAAGCCACCGAGACTGACTGTGTTCATGCATGCTTCTGTCCCACCGCACACGGCGATATCTGCTTCGTTTGCGCGGATAAGGCGAGCCGCATCGCCGATCGCTTGGATGCCGGCCGCGCACGCCGTCACCGGCGCGCCGAGTGGGCCTTTGAATCTATGTCGGATCGAGATATGACCCGCCGCGAGATTCACCAAGAAGGACGGTATCGTAAACGGCGACAGGCGCCGGACGCCGCGCCGGTCGACCGTGCGCACCGCCTCGGTGATGGCGGGAAAACCGCCAATGCCCGAAGCGACGACCGTTGCAGTGCGTAAGCTGTCCGCTTCCGAAACAGGGTTCCACTTCGCCTGAGCGAGTGCCTCTCGTGCGGCGGCGAGGCCGAAGAGGATGAACCGGTCTACCTTGCGTTGATCCTTCTGCGCAAAGACGGTCATTGGATCGAAGCCAGCATCGTCTTCTTCGAGGGAGGGTACGACCCCGCCGATCTTAGCCGGCAGATCTCCCACCACGTCGTCCGGAAGCTTTCGGATGCCCGAACAACCGGCCAGGAGACGCGACCAAGACGTTTCGACATCGGCGGCGAGGGGCGTGACCGCACCCATGCCTGTTACAACAATCCGTCTCATCTATCGTCCTATCGATCTGGATAGGGAGGCAGCGATGCCCAGCCGTGGCCCAGTCCTGTATGATACGCGCGCATGTCGCTTTCGTCTTCCGGGACACATGGCATTACGTTGAACCCGTCTTATGCTCACTGGTGCGGTCCTTTCTGGGCATCGCCCGCAGATGACACCGCCAGCACGCTTTCGGCGGCCGCTTGCAGGAACCGCTTCGAAAGCTGCTCGTCATTGACGGCCCGCGAGAGGAGCACCGCACCGACCATTGTCGAGAGAATGGCCATGGTCTTGCCGCCGGGCTCCTCGCCGTCGGCCTCGCCAATCCAGCTGCCGAGCATCTCGCTATATTCCCTGATCCCGGCTTCGAAGGACGCTCTCACGTCGGCGCCCTGCCTCGCAGCATCCGAGCCGAGCGCAACGACCGGGCAGCCGTCCGACCTTTCTGCGCGATGCTCCATGCTGAGATAGAACGCGATCACCGCGCCAAGCGGATCTTTTGGATTGGCTTCGGCTGCGATTGACCACCGGCGGAAGGCGCTCTCCATCGCCCGCCTGGATGCCTGCGCCGCCAGGTCGTCCTTGGATGTGAACTGCTTGTAGAAGGCGCCCTGGGTCAGCCCCGCACTCTCCATCAGGTCCTTCAGCCCGATGCCATCAAAGCCGTGCTTCCGAAAAAGGCGGCTTGCCACATTGATCACGGTTTCGCGGTTCTCCGCGGCCTGAATGCGACTTACCCGCATCGCTGGTTTCCTTTTTAGATTGTGTTCGTAATCTATATACGATATAGAGGTCAAACGCAATCTATTTTTTGATGAGGTCACGCGCATGAAAAAGAGGACCGTTATTGTGCTGGGGGGCGTCTTGATCGCGATGACAGGGGGGGCGGCATTCGCCACATTTGCCATTCCCACGAAGGAAGCCTCTGCAGTGGGCGACCCTAGGCAGGAGCCGCCGATCGTCAGTTTGGTGACGGCCGAGCCGGTGACCGGATCCGAGCGCGGTTTCACCGGCACCATCGGGGCGAGGGTTGAGAGCGATCTCGGCTTTCGCGTACCGGGCAAGATTGTGGAACGGCTCGTGGACGTCGGCCAGGAAGTCAAATCCGGTCAGCCGTTGATGCGGATAGACGATACCGACCTGCGCTTCGCGCTCGCGGCGAAGCGCAATGCAGTTGCCGCAGCGCGCGCACTCGTTGTTCAGGCGGAACCGGATGAACGGCGATACGCCAAACTGCTCGCCGGTGGGTGGGTTCCACGGCAGCGCCACGAGCAGGCGCGGGCTGCGTTGGATACGGCCGAGGCACAGCTTGCTGCCGCCGATGCCGAGGCAAGGGTCGCCGAGAACGAAGCAGCCTATGCGGTGCTGTTGGCGGACGCGGATGGAACGGTGGTTGAAACGTTGGGCGAGCCTGGTCAGGTCGTCGCCTCCGGTCAGACAGTGGTCCGGGTTGCCCAGGCCGGCCCGCGCGAAGCGGTGGTGGCGCTTCCCGAAACAATCCGGCCGGCGATCGGGTCGGCGGCCGAGGCCAGCCTGTATGGCGGCGATGGACGCCGCTATACGGCACATCTCCGGCAATTATCGAACTCCGCCGATGCCAAGACGCGTACCTATGAGGCCCGTTATGTGCTCGACGGTGCCGCGGCAGCGCCGCTTGGCGCAACGGTAACCATTCGGCTAGCAAGCCAGGCACGCCAGCCGGAAGTCCAGGTGCCGCTCGGAGCCCTGCTCGATGACGGCGAGAGGACCGGCGTCTGGGTCTTGGATAGCGCCAACTCGACCGTACGCTTTCTGCCCGTCAAACTCATTCGAGTGACCGGCGAAGCCGCCGTGATCTCCGGACTGAACTCCAGCGATCGGATTGTATCGCTCGGCGCTCATCTCCTGCGGGAGGGCGCTCGTGTCAGGACTGCATCCGTAAGCGGGGGCTGACGATGAACCTCAATCTTTCCGCGATCGCCGTTCGCGAACGCGCCGTCACCCTCTTCTTTATCCTCCTGCTGGTGGCCGCCGGTGCCTACGCTTTCGTCATGCTCGGGCGGGCGGAGGACCCCAACTTCACCATCAAGACCCTGACGGTCACGACGGCATGGCCGGGTGCCACGGCGCGCGAGATGCAGGACCTCGTCGCCGAACCGCTGGAGAAGCGGCTTCAGGAGCTGACATGGTACGACCGGGTGGAGACGACCACGCGGCCGGGTTATGCGTATATGACGCTTACGCTGAAAGACAGCACACCGCCATCCGCCGTGCAGGAGGAGTTCTACCAGGCCCGCAAGAAGCTCGGGGACGAAGCCCGCAACCTGCCGTCCGGCGTCTATGGGCCCTTCGTCAACGACGAATATTCGGATGTGAGCTTCGCCCTTTATGCCCTGAAAGCGCCGGGCATGCCGATGCGTGAGCTGGCCCGGCAGGCCGAGGTGATCCGCCAGGACCTCCTGCACGTGCCCGGCGTCAAGAAGATCAACATCCTGGGTGAACGTCCCGAACAGATATTCGTCGAGTTCTCCTATGCCAGGCTGGCAACCCTCGGTGTGTCGGCGCAGGACATCGTCGCCGCCTTGCAGCGGCAGAACACCGTCACCCCGGCGGGCTCGATCGACACAAAGGGGCCGCAGGTCTTCATTCGGATCGACGGCGCTTATGACAGCGTTCAGGCGATCGCCGACACGCCGATTGTCGCGGCGGGTCGAACGCTGAAGCTCTCCGACATCGCGGAGGTCCGCCGCGGCTATGAAGACCCTCCCACCTACCTCATCCGGCACCGGAGCGAGCCCATCATCATGCTCGCGGCGGTGATGCAGGAGGGCTGGGATGGTCTGGCGCTCGGCAAGGCGCTCGAGGACAGGACGGCGGCCATCGCACAGACGCTGCCGCTCGGGATGACACTCGACAAGGTGACCGACCAGGCTGTCAACATCGCCTCGGCGGTCGACGAATTCATGGTGAAGTTCGCGATGGCGCTGGGCGTGGTGCTGCTGGTGAGCCTCCTCAGCCTCGGATGGCGCGTCGGCATCGTCGTGGCAGCTGCCGTCCCCCTGACGCTTGCCGTCGTGTTCCTCATCATGCTGGAAACCGGCCGGTTCTTCGACCGCATCACGCTCGGTGCCCTCATCCTGGCGCTCGGCCTTCTCGTCGACGACGCCATCATCGCCATCGAGGTGATGGTGGTGAAGATGGAAGAGGGCATGGACCGCATCAAGGCCGCGGCCTATGCGTGGAGCCACACCGCGGCGCCGATGCTGTCCGGAACCCTTGTGACGGTCGCCGGCTTCCTGCCAGTCGGCTTCGCGCCCTCGACGGCCGGCGAATACGCCGGCAACATCTTCTGGGTCGTGGGGTTCGCGCTCATGGTTTCCTGGATCGTCGCGGTGGCCTTCACGCCCTATCTCGGCGTGAAGATGCTGCCCGCGATCAAACCGATCGAAGGCGGTCACCATGCGATCTACGGCACGCCGAATTATCGGCGTCTGCGGCAACTCATCACCTTTGCTGTCCGCCATAAGTTCGTGACCTGCGGCATCGTCGGTATCGCCTTTGCGCTGTCCGTCATCGGCATGAGTGGCGTCAAGCAGCAATTCTTCCCGACATCCGATCGTCCCGAAGTGCTGGTGGAGGTTCGCCTGCCGGAAGGAACCAGCATCGAGACGACGACGGCTGCGGTCGAAAAGCTCGAGCACTGGCTCGACAAGCAGCCCGAGGCCAAGATCGTCACGAGCTATGTCGGCCAGGGCGCGCCGCGGTTCTTCCTGGCGCTGTCGCCGGAGCTGCCTGATCCTGCCTTCGCCAAGATCGTCGTGCTGACAACGGACGCGGAGGCGCGTGAAGCTCTGAAGCACCGGCTCCGTGAGGCGGTGGCCCAGGGGCTCACGCCCGAGGCTTATGTGCGCGTCACACAGTTCGTCTTCGGTCCCCCATCCGTCTTCCCGGTCGAGTTCCGGATCATGGGGCCCGATCCCGCGCAACTCTACGCCATTTCCGAAAAGGCGCTCGACATCATGCGGAGCGTCCCCGACGTGCGGGAGGCCAACCGCGACTGGGGCAACCGTACGCCCGTGCTGCGCTTCGTGCCCGATCAGGATCGGCTGAACCTCATCGGCCTCTCGCCAGCGGAGGTCGGCCAGCAGCTCCAGTTCCTGCTCACCGGCGTTCCCGTCACGCAGGTTCGCGAGGACATCCGCAATGTGCCCGTCGTGGCGCGCAGCGCCGGGGCTGAGCGGTTGGATCCGGCGCGGCTGGCGGATTTTTCGCTGATGAGCCGGGACGGCCGGCAGGTTCCGCTCGATCAGATCGGACACTCCGAAATCCGCCTGGAAGAGCCGATCCTGAAGCGTCGCGATCGCACAGCCGTGATCACGGTCCGCTCCGATATCAATGAGGCCACGCAGCCTCCGGAGGTCTCCAAGCAGGTTATGACGGCGCTGCAGCCGCTCATTGCATCTCTTCCGGCCGGCTACCGCATCGAAATGGGCGGATCGATTGAGGAGGCCACTAAGGCAAACGACGCGTTGGGCAAGATCTTCCCGGCCATGATAGCGGCCACGCTGATCATCATCATGCTGCAGGTGCGATCCTTCTCGACGATGGCCATGGTGCTGCTGACGGCGCCGCTCGGCCTTGTTGGCGTCGTACCTGCGCTCCTCATCTTCAACCAACCCTTCGGATTCAATGCCATCCTGGGCCTGACAGGATTGGCCGGCATCCTCATGCGCAATACGCTGATCCTGACCGAACAGATCAAGGAGAACCGCGCGGCCGGCCTCGACGCCTATCACGCCGTGGTCGAGGCCACTGTGCAACGCACGCGGCCTGTGGTCCTGACGGCACTTGCCGCCGTGCTGGCCTTCATCCCTCTCACACACTCCGTCTTCTGGGGATCGATGGCCTATACGCTGATCGGTGGTACTGCCGTCGGTACGGTGCTGATTCTGCTTTTCCTTCCTGCGCTCTATGCCGCCTGGTTCCGGATCAAGCCGGCTGCGGGTGATATCCATGAGGTTTCGACGGAGGCACCGGGACTGCGAGCAGTTGCGTGATTGCAAGGCCCTGCCTCGTCCGAGATAGAAAGACAAAGGCGGGCGCCACGCTCATCTTGCAATGCGCACCGGCAACGCGCGGCCTTCGCCGTCGAGAGCAGTGATGGGACCCGTCGGCGTAAAAGCCTGGAAGCGCAGCGTCGTGGCGAGTTCGTCGCCCGGTTTGAGCGTGAGCAGCGCGCCGCCCGCCTGTTTCGCCTTGGCGAGGCCCCAGGCCGGCCAGGTCGTGTTGGGCTCGATGCCGATGAGGCGGGTGCGGTTGAACCAGGGCGCATCCGGATTGCCGGCGAGCTCATACCAGAGCCAGGCGCAGGGAAAGCGTTTCTCGTCCCAGGACAAAGCGACGGCCACCTTGTTGTCGAGGCGGCGCACCGCGATCCAGGCGTCGTCATCGAAATCGGTGAGATAGGCCAGACTTGCCATCGGCTCCTGCGGCTGGCTCAGATCGAAGGCGCCGGTCTTGCCGGCGACGATCGGCCATCGGCCTTCGGCGCCGAGCGCCAAGGGATTGCTGGCCAGATCATGGCTGGTGCAGACCCGCGCTTTGCGGGCGCCCGAGGTGATCTCGATCGGGGCGGCGAGGAGATCTGTCCCCAAGGTCGGGTGATGGCCCCACATCACCTCGATCGGGCGTGACCCGGTCATGCTGAGATGCTCGGTCAAAATCAGGAGATCGCCTTCGAGGCGTATTTCGCGCCGCATGGTCACGGGCACGATGTCGAAACGCCGCGAGAGGACGATGCGGTCGACGGCGCTCGCCACCACATCCCAGGGCGTAATCGCGCCTTCGCCATGAAAGCCGTGGAACGCCCCGTCGAAGTCGCAGGCATCGCCGGCATTGGGAAAGAGCAGGGGCCAGCCGCCGGTAAAACGCGTCAGGAATTCGGGCTCGTCACGCGCCGCGCCACTGGCGATCGGTTCATCGGTCACCGGCCAGGGGACTTCGCCCAGCACATCGAGGCCGCTTGCCTTGACGGTGATACGCGTGATGCTGCCGCCGACTTGGCAGCTGACCGCGACCTGGAGATCGGCGCTTTCGAGGTTGATCATTTGATGGCTCCGGCCATGAGGCCGCGGATGAAATGCTTCTGGAAGGCAATATAGAGAATGAACATCGGGGCGCTGGCGATCACCATGCCGGCCATGGTCAAGGGCACCTGGTTGTTGTAGCGGCCCTGGAAGACGCTGATGCCGGCCATCAGCGTCCGCTTGGCATCTTCCTGCAGAAAGATGATGGCGATCAAGAGGTCGTTCCAGACATAAAGCGAGTTCACCACCACCAGCGTCATCAATGCCGGCAGCGACAGCGGCAGCACGATCTTCCACAGGATCAAGAGATCGCCGGCGCCGTCGAGCTTCGCCGATTCGAACAATTCCTTCGGCACGGTACGGAAGAAGGTGGTGAGCAGATAGACCGAAAAGGGCGTGATCAGGCCGGCATAGATGATGATGGCGCCCTGATAGGTGCTGATCAGATCGAGCTGGGTATAGAGCACGAAGAGCGGCACGATCATCACCACCGGCGGCACCGCCATCAGCGAGGTGCTGAGCGCCAGCAGCGTGTCGCGGCCCTTGAACTCCATCCGCGCAATCGCGTAGGCGGCGAGGCATGAGACCACGATACTGAGCGCGACCGACCCCACCACCAGAATGAAGCTGTTGACCATCCAGGCGAGGAACGGGCTGTCGACGAGCACGGCGCGGAAATTATCGAGGATCGGCGCATCGGGCAGGCCGAGCTTGTCGATCGCATATTCCTCCTCGCTCTTGAGCGCCGTCATGATCATGTAGAAGGTCGGCACCAGAGCGACGAAGGAGGCGATGAGGAGGACACCCTGCTTGAGCGCATCGCCGAGCGCGGTCTGCGTGCGGGCGCGGCGTCTTCTGCCCTGAGTGGCGGTCTCGGCCATGGTCATGCCTCCTCTTCCCGGACCCGGCGGCGGGCGCGGAACATCGGGAAAATGAGCAGCACCGAGACCAGGAACAGCAGTACAGAGGCGGCCGCCGCGATGCCGGGCAGGCTGGTGCGGATCAAGGCGTTGAAGATGTAGA
Organism: Rhizobiales bacterium Y(2018); assembly: GCA_005502925.1. Classification (GTDB taxonomy): domain Bacteria; phylum Pseudomonadota; class Alphaproteobacteria; order Rhizobiales; family Aestuariivirgaceae; genus Taklimakanibacter. The sequence goes on from SCPD01000024.1 coordinate 18,081, forward strand.
ATTCGATGACCATGGTGGCGGTGCCGGGCCCGCCGCGGCCGCCGCCCACCACATAGACATAAGAGAACACGGCGGCGAGAATGGTGATGACCGAGACCACGACATAAAATTCGATGACGCCGCGCATCTGCGGCAGGATGATGTTCCAGACGCGCTGCCACCAATTGGCGCCTTCGAGGCGTGCCGCTTCGAGCATCGATTCATCGAGGCTCAGAAGCCGGGCGAGGAACAGGATGATGCCGAGCGCCGATTCACGCCAGACGATCAGGATCATCACCGTCCACAGGGCCACATCGGAGGAGCCGATCCAGTCGAGCGCCAGGAAATCGAGGCTCAGCCAGCGCAGCACTTCATTCACCGGGCCGGAAAACTGGAACATGCGCTTCATCACCACCGCGATGATCGGAATGGCGAGCACGAAGGGCACGAAGACGATGATGCGGTAGAGCTTCCAGCCGGCGATGCGCTCATACAGCAGGATGGAGATGAGGAGCGAGATCACCACCATGGCCGGGATCGCCAGCAGGAGCTGGATATTATGCAGCACCGATTCCCAGAACAGCGACTGGCCGAGGATCAATTCGTAATTGCGCAAGCCGATCCAGGGCCCGTCGACGCCGCGCACCAGCTTGAAGCTGAATTCGAAGATGCGCAGCAAGGGATAGCCGAAGACGAAAGCCAGCAGCAGGATCAGCGGCAGCACATAGAGATAGGGCTTGAGCTTCTGGCTTTGTAATACGGTCATTGAAAATCGTTGTCCGAAGGATGGATGAAGGCCCCACCCGGCGCTTCGCGCCACCCTCCCCGCAAGATGCGAGGAGGGAGGAGTCACAGTCCTCCCTCCCCAGAACGGGGAGGGTGGCGAGCGCAGCGAGCCGGGTGGGGACTCTTTTCGTTACAGCGGCGCCGACAGATCGAGCGCCCATTTGCGGTAGTTCTCGACCATGTCGGGGTTGAATTCGCGCCATTCCTTGGCGGTGTTGGAGGCGAGCTCGCCCGCCTGCTCGCCGGTCATCGAGCCCTGGACGATCTGCTGTCCGGTCGGGATGGCGGCGCGCTCATAGAACTGGCCGGGCACGAGGTTGGTCACGTTGGAGATATTGGGCTTCAAGCCCCAATTCTCCCACAGGCCGCGCACCGAGGCATCGGTGATGACGCTGGTGTCGAAGTTCTTGTTGGACGGGATCCAACCGGTCGCGTCCCAGAAGGCCTTCAGCCGCTCCGGCGAATGGAGATATTCGAGGAAAGCGGCGGCCGCCTTCGGATCTTCGGCATTGGTCGAGATGCCGAGGCCCTGCACGTCGACCACCGGCATGCCGGCGAGCTTGCCCTTGCCGAAGACCGGCATGGTCATGTAGCCGATCTTGCCGCCGGTCGCCTTGCTGTCGGCCGGAAGCCTGGTGCCGATCGACTGGCCGATGGCGAGCTTGCCGGCGGCGACGAGGTCGATGCCCGGATAGAGCTCGAGCGAGGACATGTCCTTGTTGAGATAGCCGCGGGTCTTCAGCTCCGCCAGCTTCGTCCAATGCTCATGATACTTGGGATCGCGGAAATCCTTCTCGCCGATGAAGAGCTCGACCGCTTCGCCGAGCGTGTCGAGATTCTGTGGCAGCGAATGGGTGATGTACCACTCGCTCCAGTAACCGTCCTGAATGCCGCCGCCGAGAGGCTCGATGCCGGCGGTCTTAAGCTTTTCGCAGGCGGCGAGCAGCGCATCCCAAGTGGCGGGCGGGGCTTCCGGATCGAGGCCTGCCTTTTCGAAGAGCGTCTTGTTGTAGCACCAGAACATCGGCAGCGGATACCAGCCGACGCGGTAGATATCGCCGCCGAAGCGGCTGAGGGCGGTCGGGTTGGAGGCGGTGAGCACGTCGTCGCTCACCAGGCCCTTGAGGCCCTTCAGATAACCGAGCCACACGCTTTCCATGTGATAGACGCCGTTCCAGAGATACTGGATATCAGGCGCCTTGCCGGCGGCGGCGGCCGTCTGGAACTGCGAGATCACCACGGCGGTGTCCTGCAGCATCGGCTTGACGGTTGCTTCCTTGTAGCCGGCGATCGAGCTGTCGACGAATTTCTGCAGGCCGGGCAATTCCTGCTCGCCCCACCACCACATATCGAGCGTCTTGTCCTGCGCCTGTGCGGCGAAGGAGGGGAGAAGGCCCGAAAGCGCCGAGCCCGCGCCCAGCATGGCCGAAGTCTTCAGGAGATCGCGGCGCGAGAGGTATCTTCTACTGTCCATTGTTTGCCCTTCCCTGTTTCCACTTATGACTGCATCTAATCAGAACGTGCTCATCAGGCCGCCATCGACCACCAGAAGCTGGCCGGTCATGTAACGGCAATAGTCGGAGGCGAGGAACACTACCGTCCCCGCGACATCCTCCGGTTGACCGCTGCGGGCCAGGGGGATCTTGCGGCGGGTGATGTACCATTCGATGTAGTCCGGCGTCGTCGTCTCATCGACGCCATTGACCACCGACATCGGCGTCACCATGAAACCCGGCGCCACCGAATTCACGAGGATGTTGTAGCGGCCGAGCTCGACCGCCATGGATTGCGTATAAGCGATGATGCCGCCCTTGGCCGCGTTATAGGGGCCGCAATCGCCGCTCGAGGCGAAGCCCTGGATCGAGGCGATATGGATGATGCGGCCGTCCTGCTGCTTCACCATATGCGGCGCCACCAGCTTGCTGCCCATATAGACGGCTTCGAGATTGATGGTGATGGTGCGCCGCCACTCCTCCAGCGTGTCGTTGAGGATGGTGCGGGTCGGCGGGTTGATCGCCGCATTGTTGACCAGCACGTCGATGCGGCCATGGCGGGCGGCGACGTCGGCGACGATCTCGCCGTAACGGTCATAGTCGGTGACATCGAGCGCATGGGCTTCGGCCCGGCCACCCGCTTGCGTGATCTCTTTCGCGACGGCGGCGGCCGTGTCGGGATTGCGCTCGAGCAGGATGGCGACGGCGCCTTCCTTGGCCATCTCACAGGCGATGGCGCGACCGAGCCCCTGGCCCGCGCCGCTGACGATGCAAGTCTTGTCGGCGAGCAAGCCCATGGCGCTTTCCGTAATGGTGGACTTCAATCTGAGATATCGGACACCACTATAATCCGGGCCGACTGAGCGTCAAGGGGCGGCGCCCGGCCGGCCCCGCCCATCTTATTCCCCGCCCAGCTCTCAGGGCCATGTCGATGTCGAGCCCTGCCAAAGCCTCACGCCGCAAGGTGTCGGCGCGCATGATCCCGCGGTGCAGTGCGGTCCGTCGATCCCTTCGCGCGTTCATTTCACCCCGATCGTGGTGCCGTAGATTCCGTCATCCCTGAGTGTTCGGAGGTGTCAGGAAGTGACAGCTGCTGCGATTGTGAAGAATATTCAGAGTACCTACCTTGGAGAAAGGGGCGGTATCGATTCCCTGAGTGCAAAGATGCGGTTCCGTACCGTTGAACTACAAGTTCTGCTTCGAAGATGGCGACAGGAGGCGCGCCCTTTTCCAGGGAGGGGCGCGCCATGTCGCACCTGTTAGGCGTACTCGCTGTTTCGGCCGGAATCGTTGAGCTCGCGAAGCACATGGCGGGGAAATAATGACGATCGACCAGGCCGAAATCGAAGCGACGAAGTTATTGGATATTCTGCTGGGCTGGCTGGTCAGCCCGCAATTCTATGCCCAGATCGGCGCCGTCATCGTTGCCTTGGCGATCGCCCATTTCGCCAATCGCCAGATCAAGGCGAAGACCCCCTATTTCAGGAGCCCGCCGGAGCAGGAGTCGCTGCTCAAGGCGCGGCGCTGGCTCTATAGCTGCCGTGACCTTCTGTTTCCGATCCTGTGCGTCCTGATGCTCGCCATCGCCGTCCAGGTGGCGGAAGGTTCGGTGGGCTCGTCCTGGCTCGTCCGTTTCGCCCAGAGCATCGCGGTGATCGCTGTGCTTTATGCAGCGATCAAGCGTTTCGTCCGCCACCCGCTGATCAATGCCGCGGCGCGCTGGATCGGCATTCCGATCGCGACGCTGCAGGTGTTCGGCGTCCTCGACAACGTCTCGCTCTATCTCGATTCGGTATCGCTCGAGGCCGGCAACATCAGGCTCTCGCTTTATACGCTGGTCAAGGCCGCGGTGTTCGGCGGCGTCCTGTTCTGGCTCGGCCGGCTCTCCAACGACGCCGGCCAGAAGGCCATCCGCAAGCAGGAAGCGCTGGATATCCCGACGCGCGAATTGCTGGCCAAGATATTCCAAACCGGCCTGTTCGTGCTGCTGTTCATCCTGCTGCTGCAGGTGCTCGGCCTCGATCTGACGGCGCTCACCGTCTTCGGCGGCGCCTTGGGTGTCGGCCTCGGTTTCGGCCTGCAGCAGATCGCCTCCAACTTCATCTCCGGCATGATTCTCCTGTTCGAGCGCTCGATGAAGGTGGGCGACTATGTCGAGGTGGGCGGCGGCATGGCCGGCACGCTGCGCGAGATCAATATGCGCTCCTCGACGCTCCATACCGGCGATGGCAAGGAGATCACGGTGCCGAACGAGAAGTTCATCACCTCCGCCTTCGTCAACTGGACCAAATCCGATCCGCTGCAGCGCTTCGAAGTGGCTTTCTCGGTGCCTTATGACGCCGATATCCATCGGATTCCCGACCTCATCCAGATCGCCGCCGCCAACCACCCCCAAATCCTGGCGAGGCCCTCGGGCCCGGCTTGCGAGATCAAGCTATTCGGCGACAAAGGCATCCAGTTCGGCCTGACTTATTGGGTCGCCGGGACCAACGGTTATGGCTCTGATGTCCATTTCCTGGTGTGGGATACGCTGAAAGAGGCTGGGATCGCCCTGGCGCCGTTAAAATAAGTATCGCATTGCTTGAGAGGCGGTTGATCCACATTCCATGCATGTCCGAGCGGAGATCTGCCGGGCGCATCGAGGGGGATATCCGAAGTTTCTGATCTTCAACGTGGGGCGTGTCGCGTGCCAAGTCCTGATTTCGCTTTTGATGGGCCCCCGGACATCATCAGAATTCCAGCCGTCGCCTCGACAGACTCGGCGCGCCGTAACCATGTGCTTCCCCGGTCTCCGAAGGTCCGACGTGGCGCAATCTCCTGCTGCAGGGCGGGCGGATGCCGGTCATTGCCAATTTGTGCGGTTGGACGGTAAATATTTCGCCGGTGGCGGTGCCCGGCCTCAAGCTTCGCTATCCGCTGTTAAAAGGGAATCGGCGAAATTCCCTGTAGATCCCTGCAGATCCGCTGTTAATCCGCTGCAGAATTCCGCTGCTCCTGAAAAAGAACAGCGGATCTGGCTCAGCCCGCCGCGCGGCGCTCCACGGCTTCAGAGGTCTCGTATCTCTCGAGGAAGGCTTCCGCCGACAGCGCCCGGAAGTCCGGCAGCGCTTGGCGCAAGGTCTCGTGATCCCAGTCCCACCAGGCGAGCGCCTGCAAACGCTCAGCGATATCCTGCGGGTGGCGCCATTTGAGGAACTGCGCCGGCTTACCCGCGACGATGGCATAGGGCGGCACGTCCCTGGTGACGACCGACAGCGAGCCGACGATGGCGCCGTCACCGATGGTGACGCCTTTCATGATCACCGAGCCATGGCCGATCCAGGTATCATGGCCGAGCGTCACGGGCCTCGAGCGGCGCCAGTCGAAAAGCGCCTTCTCACTTTTCTCTTCGGGCCAGTAATATTCCGAGCGGTACATGAAGTGATGCAAGGAGGCGCGCTGATAGGGATGCTCGCTCGGATTGAGGCGCACGAAGGCCGCGATATTGGCGAATTTGCCGAGCGTCGAATAGGCGATATCGGCATAACGGTCGGTGTAGCTGTAATCGCCGAAGGTGCTCTCGACGATGCGGGCGCCGGCGCCGATTTCCACATAGCGGCCCAAGGTCGAGCCGGTGACGGTGGCGCCCTCATGCAGATAAGGCTTCTCAGACAGCTGCGGCATAGGACTCCTTGGAGAACTGCAGGAGGGCGGCGGTGAAAGCGCGCGCCGCCGCGTCGAGCGTGGTGTCGTTCACGATGGTGAGGGTCTCGATGCGTGCATAGTAACGCGGCACCTCGCGGGCGATGCGCTGGGCGATGTCGGCCGGCGCCTCGCGGCCGCGCTGGGCCAGACGCTGCGCGATGATCTCGGCCGGCGCCGTCACATTGAGGACGGCGACACTCGGAAAACGCGTCGCGGCTTCTGTGACGATGGCGCGAGAGACATTGACGGCGGCGGTGCGGCCCGCTTTCAGCTCGTCGAGGAGAGAGGCCGGGATGCCGTAATGCAGCCCATGCGCCTGCCAGGACAGCGCGAAGCGACCTTGTCTTTGCGCTTCGATGAATTCTTCGACGGTGAGGCTGTCATGCGCCTCCGCCGCGTCATGACTGAGTCTCGTGATGACGCGGCGTGGAAAGATGATGTGGCGGTCGGCTGCGAGCGTCTGCGCCGCTTCGCGCAACAGGCTGTCCTTGCCGGCGCCGCTCGGGCCGACGACGAGAACCAATCTTCCGGCGCGGGGCATGGCGATCAGAGAACGCGCTCGCCGGCGCGCCAGACCGAGCGCACCACCGGATGTTTGTCGACGAGCCGCACCTCGATGACATCGGCGCGTTTACCAAGGGCGATCTCGCCCCGATCATCGAGGCCCATCACCCGGGCCGGGTTACGCGAAACTACCTTGACAGCTTGCGGCAGGGTGATGCCCGGAGCATTATCCGGCAGCGCGAAGGCCGCGTGCAGGAGGCTCGCCGGCACATAATCCGACGACATCACGTCGAGACAGCCGGCCTTGGCGACGTCGGCGGTCGGGATGTTGCCCGAATGCGAGCCGCCGCGCACCAGATTAGGCGCGCCCATCAGCACCGCGAGGCCGCTGTCATGGGCGATACGTGCCGCGGCTTCAGTGGTCGGGAATTCGGCGATCACGACACCGTCGGCGATCGCCTCGGCGACATGCGCCTCGGTCGCATCGTCATGGCTCGCAATCTTCAGCCCCTTGGAGAGGGCGAGATTTACGACGGCGCGGCGGTTGCGCTCGGAATGGAGCTGGTTCAGCTCGCGGCGCTCCACGATGAAGACTTCCAGCCGTTCCGGGCTCATGATGCCCTTGCCGAGATAATATTCGCGGAACTTGTCGATGCTGACGAACTGCCGCTCGCCCGGCGTATGATCCATGACCGAGAGCAGCTCGACCTGGCCCTGCTCCACCAGCTCCTCGACCGTGTCGAAGGTGTCGGCGCAGGGCAGTTCGCAACGCAGATGCACGCGATGATCGGCACGCAGCATATTGGCCTTGCGCGCTTCGCTGATGGCACCCGAGAGCTGATCATTGGCGCGGCGCAGGCCGCCCGTTTCCGAATCGAACGTGCCGGCGCGCAAGGCGTCGAAGACGGTGGTGATGCCGGCCGCGGCGATCTGTGCATCATGGGCGAGCAGTGCCCCGATGGCGGGCCAGCTCACGCCCGGACGCGGGCGGTAGTGGCTTTCGAGGTGATCGGTGTGGAGCTCGACCAGGCCCGGCAGCAGATAGGCGCCGTCGAGATCGACATCGGACTTGGCGACCGCGCTCGTGCTGATATCCGCGATCACACCGTCGCGGACGAGGACCGCGCCGTCGATGATCTCATCCGCCGTCACGATCTTCGCGTTGTTGAAGATCTTTTCCTTCGTCATCTTACACCCAATTTCCAGATTTCCGGCCAGATCGTGTCGGATTTGCCGGTGAGGGCGAAACGCTCCTCGGCCCGGAAAGCCGTTCCTTTTTCGGCCTCGCAAAAGATGGTGATCGCATCGAGCCGGACCGGTACGCCGATCACGGGTGCGAAATGCCGCTCGGCCTCGGCGCGGAGCCTGGCCATGTCGGCGGCGCCCAGCTTGTTGCTGAGCGTCATGTGAAAGCGGAACTGGTCGAGCACATGGGGATAACCCCAATTGAGCAGGAGCCGGCCCTGGCGATGGCTGAGGCCCGAGCGATGGCGACGTGCGATCTCATCGGGCAGTAAGGGCCCGCGGAAGGCATCGAAATCCATGACGCAGCAGGCGGCGAGCTCATGCAGGTGATCGGTCTCGTTGTCGGGCACCAGAGCGAGGAAGCCGTCGAGCGCCGCGAGCCGCAGTTTCGGCAGCATCACCGGCGCCTGGCGGCGAGAAAATTCTTCGGCGAAAGAGGAAAGGTCCGCCCGGCCCTTGCAAGGTGTGAGCTCGAAGGGCGCCTTCAGTGTCGCGTGGAAGCCATAGCGGCGCGGTTCGGTGGTGAGACCGGTAATGTTCTCTACGGCCGGCTGGCCCGTCGCCGCGCCCGACCAGGCGTCGCGGCCGAGCCAACTGGCGCCCAGCGCGTGAAACAACGTGTCGGGAGCCGGCGCGTAATAGAGAGCGTAGCGGGCGCTCATACCAGCACCTTGCGTAGGCGCTGCGAGATGATGTCGATGATGGCGACGGTGATCACGACGACGATCATGATCGCGGCGGTCTCGCCATAATAGAAGCCGCGGATATTCTCGAAGAGCAATTGGCCGATGCCGCCGGCGCCGACGATGCCCAGCACGGTGGCGCCGCGTACATTGGATTCAAAACGGTAGAGGCCATAGCTCAGCCACAGCGGCATCACTTGCGGGACGATGCCGTAAATCACTTCCTGCAGCTTGGTGGCGCCGGTGGCGCGGATGCCCTCGACCGGACGTGGGTCGGCGGCTTCGACGGCTTCCGAGAAAAGCTTCGAGACGATGCCGAGATTATGCACGAAGACGGCCATCACGCCGGCAAAGGGGCCCAAGCCCACGGCGACGACGAACAATACCGCGAAGACGAGTTCGTTGATGGCACGGCAGGCATCCATCAGGCGGCGCACCGGCTGGACGACCCAGACCGGCGCCACGTTGTTGGAGGCGAGAAGGGAGAGGGGGATGCCGAACAGCACCGCCAGGAACGTGCCCCAGATGGCGATATGCACGGTGATCAGCATCTCGCTGACATAAAGCTTCCAGTCGGCGAAATTGGGCGCCAGGAAGCCCGACGCATAACGCGCCATATTGCCGGCATCGGTGACGAGGAGGGGGGCGCGGTAGATCTCGGCCGGGTAGAAGCTCCAGGCCAGAAGCACAGCGAGGATCGACCAGAAGGCCAGACGGCCATAACGCTGGGCCGCCGGCACGGGTGGAATGTGGATCGCGGTGGTGGTCATCGTCGCATCAAACTTTCAAATCCCCCTTCTCCCGCTTGCGGGAGAAGGTGCCCGAAGGGCGGATGAGGGTGTCTTTGTGACATCCGCGGTGTTTCGGAATATTCAGCTGGAGAAATATCAATCCCGCCGGTCAGCATGCATGTTCGACTGCCCAACACCCTCATCCGGCCTGTCGGCCACCTTCTCCCGCAAGCGGGAGAAGGGGAAAATGAATGAGGACGATGCCTCAGTCTGGAAAGTGCAGTGTGCATCGGTGGTTTCTTGAGATAAGCGGCGGGAGGGGCTCGCCCTCCCGCCTGTCTTGGGATCAGGTCTGGGGTACTTCGGCCATCAGCTTCTCGAACTCGGCCTTCTTGGCCTCGAGTTCCTTGAGCTTGGCGTCCTTGTCGGCCTGGGCCAGTTGCTCGTCGGCCTTGATCTTGTTCATGGCCTTGGAGATTTCCAGGATGCGGATCGGATAGAGCTGCGCATCGGAGGAGGGCTTGAAGGGGGCCCAGTTCAGCTTCTTGAGGTTCTCGCGCGCCGTCTTCACTTCATCGACCGAGCCCTGGCGGCCATAGGTCATGAAGAAGGAGAGCAGCTTGTCCTTGGTCGGCTGGTCGAGATCCTTGCGCCAGACGATCGGGTCGGCCGGAATGAGCGGCGAGCGCCAGACTTCCTTGATCTTCTTCAGCTCTTCCGGATGCGACTTGGCGAAGTTGCGCATATTCTCGGTGTTGTTGGTGGCGAAGTCGACCTGCTTGTTCACCACCGCCATGAGGTTGGTCTCATGATTGGCGTTGGTGACGGTCTTGTAGCAAGCCTTGGGATCGACATTATGGGCGCCGAAGACGAAGACCGACGGAACCAGGAAGCCCGAGGTCGAATTCGGGTCGCCATTGCCGAAGCTCAGCGTCTTGTCGCATTTGAGGACGTCGTCGACCGTGTTGATGCTGTTGTTGTCGACATTGGTGACCAGCAGCGACCAGTAGCCGGGATTGCCTTCGACATCGACGGACTGGGCGAAGACTTCGCCGTCGGCGCGGTCGACCGCTTCCATCGCGGATTTATTGCCGTACCAGGCCATCTGCACCTTGCCGAAGCGCATGCCCTCGATAATGCCGGCGTAGTCGGAGGCGAAGAACGGATTGATCTTGATGCCGGTTTCCTTTTCCAGGTCGGAGAGGAACGGCGTCCAATACTGCTTCAGATTCTGCGTCGACTCGGTCGATATGATGCCGAAATTGATTTCCTTGGTCTCGGCATAGGCGGCCGTGGCCATGAAGGCGGCCGCTGCCATGGTGGCAAGCGGTCTTGCGATCCAATTCATCTGACTTCTCCTGATATGTAGTTCTTTTATAGACTCGACTATGCGGCGGCCGCCGCGAGCCCTTCAACGAGAGAGGAGGGCCGGCGGACTTCGCCCGCATCTGGCAGGATCAGCTCTTCACTGGCCGATCCGTAAATCTGGCGAAGACGCTCATTCGAGAGCAGAGTGCTCGGGCCGTCGAAGACGACCTTGCCTGCCTGCATGGCGATGGTGCGCGTGCAGAAGCGGCGGGCATATTCGACCTGGTGCAGCGCCACGACGACGGTGATGCCGTCCTGGCGGTTGATGTTCTCGAGAGTTTCCATCACGCGGCGGGCCGAAGCGGGATCGAGCGAGGCGATCGGCTCATCGGCGAGGAGGATGCGGGCGCCTTGAACGAGGGCGCGGGCGATGGCGGCGCGCTGCTGCTGGCCGCCGGAAAGCGTGGAGGCACGCTGGCGTGCCGTCTCGGCGATGCCGACGCGCGTCAGGGCCACCATGGCGGCCCGCTGCTCGGCGAGCGGGAAGGCGCCGATGCTGCCGCGCCAGGCCGGGATCCTGCCGAGCACGCCGGTCAGCACATTGGTGAGCACCGACATGCGGCCGACGAGATTGAACTGCTGGAAGATGACGCCGATCTCACGGCGGATGTCGCGTACATTGGGGGCGATGCGGCCCTGAGCCTGTACCGCTTGGTCATGGACGGAAATGGCGCAGCCTTGCGCCTTGTCGGCGGTGACGAGGCCGGCGATGTGACGGATGAGGGTGGACTTGCCTGAACCGGAAGCGCCGATCAGCGCGACCATCTCGCCCTGGCCGATGGTCAGTGAAATATCGTCCAATCCTCGTTTGCCGCTGCTGAACGTCTTGCTCAATCGTTCGATACGGATAGCGTCCAACGTCATCCCCTTTATGGTTTCCAGACGCGTAGCGGCGTTGTGTGACAATCGTCTGAAGGCTTTGTGTCAGTCGGACTAAGAGACGTGGTGTTCCACTGCCTGTGGAAAAACGCGGCCTTTCCGCTTAAATTTCCATTTCACGATTGCGGGAGGATTTGTGATGACGACGGAAAAGGCGCGCGACCCTCAGGATCTCGAGCGGTTCCTGATCGAGCGGCAGTGGGTGGGCGATATCGACGGCATGGTGGCCCTGTTCGCGCCCGATGCCGTCATCGACACGGGCGAGGGGGCGTTGATCCGCGGCCATGAGGCCATCCGGGTGCTGTTTGACGGTTTTGCCGCCGATGGCCGGAAATTCGCCAAGGGCAAGCAGAGCCCGGCCGTGATCAATGGCAACCTGGCGCTGACCTCGACGCATCTGCCCGACGGCAGCATCACCGCCGAGGTCGCCCGCCGGCAGCCGGACGGCACGTGGCTGTGGGTGATCGATCGCTATTCGGTGACTTAAGCCGCTCGGCTCAAGTCGAATTCACGCGTGCACACGGCCCTGCGGTCGGATGCGTCGTGGAAGATGCCGATGATGGCGGAGCCCTGGTCGCGCGCTTCGTCGATCATCTTGAGGACGCGCGCCTTGTTCTCCTGATCGAGCGAGGCGGTCGGCTCATCGAGAAGCAGGATCGGATAATGCGCGGCGAAACCACGGGCGATGTTCACGCGCTGCTGCTCGCCGCCAGAGAAGGTCATGGGTGACAGCGACCACAGGCGCTCGGGGATGTTCAGCCTTTCAAGCAGCAAGGCGGCACGCTCGCGCGCCAGCTCCGGAGCAATACCGCGTTCGAGCAAGGGCTCGGAGACGATATCGAGAGTCGGCACGCGCGGAATGACGCGCAGGAACTGAGTGACATAACCAATAGTGCGGCGGCGTGCTTCCAGCACCTGGCGCGGTTCGGCCCGCGCGAGATCGACCCAGCTGTCGTCATGGCGCACCAGGATCTCGCCCTGACCCGCTTTGTAGGTGCCGTAGATGATCTTGAGCAGCGAGCTCTTGCCCTTGCCGGACGGGCCGGTGACGGCCAGCGCCTCACCTTCGGCGAGCTCGAGATGGAGATCGTCGAAGACCGGAATGCGCACGCCGCCCTGGAGATGCAGGCGGAACTGCTTGGCGAGGTTGCGGATCTTGAGAATGGTGCGCATTGAATCACACTTGCAGGACGGAGGAGACGAGAAGCTGGGTATAAGGCGCCTGCGGGTCCTCGAGCACCTGATCGGTGAGGCCGGTCTCGATGACCTTGCCCTGCTGCATGACCAGGATGCGGGTGGAGAGAAGGCGCGCCACCGCGAGGTCATGCGTCACGATGACGACCGACAGGCCCAAAGTGCGCACGAGACCGCGCAGGAGATCGAGCAGTCGGGCCTGGACCGAGACGTCAAGGCCGCCGGTCGGCTCGTCCATGAAAACCAGGCGGGGTGCGGTAACGAGGTTGCGGGCGATCTGGAGGCGCTGGCGCATGCCGCCCGAATAATTGCGCGGGCTTTCATCGATGCGGTCGCCGGCGATCTCGACGCGGTTGAGCCAGTCGAGCGCGGTCGACCGGATACGGCCGTAGTGGCGCTCGCCCACCGCCATCAGGCGTTCACCGACATTGGCGCCGGCCGATACGCCCATGCGCAGGCCTTCGCGCGGATCCTGATGCACGAAACCCCAGTCGGTGCGCATCAGGAAGCGGCGCTCGGCCTCGCTCAGATCGGAAAGCGATTCGGTGCGTCCGTCGCGCAGGGAATAGAGAGCGCGCCCCGCATTGGGGGCGATCTGCATCGACAGGCATTTGAGCAAGGTGGTCTTGCCCGAGCCCGATTCCCCGACGATCGCCAGGACTTCGCCTGGCCACAACTCGAAATTCACCTTCTCGCAGGCGACGCGGCCGTCATAGTATTTGCTGATATTCTCGGCAATGAGCAGAGGCTTGGTCATGCCGCTTTCTCCTGCGACTTGCGGCAATGGTCGGTGTCGGAGCAGACGAACATGCGCTTGCCCTTGTCGTCGAGAATGATCTCGTCGAGATAGGTGGTGGTCGAGCCGCAGAGTGCGCAAGGCTCTTCCCATTTCTGCACGCTGAAAGGATGATCCTCGAAATCGAGGCTCCTCACCTTCGTATAAGGCGGCACGGCATAGATGCGCTTCTCGCGGCCGGCGCCGAAAAGCTGCAAGGCGGCGCAGTCGTCGAGCTTGGGATTGTCGAATTTGGGGATCGGCGAGGGATCGAAGACATAACGCCCGTTCACCTTGGCCGGATAGGCGTAAGCTGTGGCGATATGGCCGTGACGCGCAATGTCCTCATAAAGCTTCACATGCATGATGCCATATTCCTCGAGCGCATGCATCTTGCGGGTCTCGGTCTCGCGCGGCTCGAGAAAACGCAAAGGCTCCGGGATCGGCACCTGATAGACGAGGATCTGGTCTTCGCGCAGCGCCGCTTCCGGCACGCGATGCCGGGTCTGGATGATCGACGCCTTTTCGGTCTCCTCGGTCGTCGCCACGCCCGCGGTGCGGACGAAGAACTTGCGGATGCTCACCGCATTGGTCGTGTCGTCGGCACCCTGGTCGATGACCTTGAGCGTGTCCTGAGGGGTTAGGATCGAAGCCGTCACCTGGACGCCGCCGGTGCCCCAGCCATAGGGCATCGGCATTTCGCGGCTGGCGAAGGGCACTTGGTAGCCCGGAATGGCGACCGCCTTCAGAAGCGCCCGCCGGATCATGCGTTTGGTCTGTTCGTTGAGATAAGCGAAGTTGTAGCCGGTGGTCATTCCGCCGCCTCCTGATCGAGGCCTTGCACTTCGCGGCGCAGGCGCCTCAGCAATTCGAGCTCGGCCTGGAAATCCACATAATGCGGCAGCTTCAGATGCTCGACGAAACCCGTCGCCTGCACATTGTCGGCATGCGAGAGCACGAATTCCTCGTCCTGGGCCGGCGCCGTCTGCTCCTCGTCGAGCTCGCGCACCCGCAGAGCGCGATCGACGAGCGCCATCGACATGGCCTTGCGCTCGCACTGGCCGAAGCTCAGGCCGTAGCCGCGGGTGAATTGCGGCGGCACGCCGGCCGAACCTTTGAACTGGTTGATCATCTCGCATTCGGTGATGTCGATGGCGCCGATCTCGATCTCGAAACCGAGCTCTTCCGGCGTGAAGCTCACCGATACCTCGCCATAACGAATCTCGCCGGCGAAAGGATGCGAGCGGCCATAACCGCGCTGGGTCGAATAGCCGAGCGCCAACAGGAAACCTTCGTCGCCGCGCACCAGGCTCTGCAGGCGCAGGTCGCGGTCGGCCGGGAAAGCGAGCGGCTCGCGGGTGAGGTCGCCCGGCTCGCCCGAGGTCGAGGAAGCGGCCTCGATCAGGCCTTCGGCGCCGATCAGGTCGAGAACGCGCGGCATGGTGCGGTCGAGATCGGCCGGGCCGGTTTCGACGGGGGCCGCGGGCGTTTCGCTCGCCTCGAATTCGAGGAGGCGATGGGTGTAATCGAAAGTGGGGCCTAAGATCTGGCCGCCCGGCATGTCCTTGAAGGCGGCCGAGATGCGGCGGCGGATCAGCATGTCCGAGGTCTCGATCGGCGTCGAATAGCCATAGCGTGGCAAGGTGGTGCGCGAGGCGCGGATGAGGAAGATCGCCTCGATGAGGTCGCCGCGCGCCTGCTTGATCGCCACGGCCGCGAGTTCGCGGTCGTACAGCGAGCCTTCGGTCATCACCCGGTCGACGGCCAGAGTGAGCTGCTCGCCGATCTGCGTGGTGGTGATTTCGGGAATCTCGGGATTGCCCCGGCGTTCCTCGCCAAGGAGGCGATGCGCCGCATCGATCGCCTTTTCTCCGCCTTTGACCGCGACATACATCAGGCCTGACCTTCTCTCTTGATTTGTGTCGAGCGCGGCAAGGCCGCGATTTCCTTTGGTGCGGCGAAATAGACGTCGCGTCCCAATGGGAAGAGCTGGTGATTTTCATCCATCAGCGCCCAGAAACGGGCGCCGAGGCCGGCTGTGGTGAAAACGCGTTCGTCCTTGATACCGGGGCCTTTCAGCGTCAGCCTGTCACCTGAGAAATCGGGGACCTGGATGATGAGGGTCGCCGAGGCATCGGGATATTCGGCATTGCCGATACTGGCCTGGGCCAGCGCTTCGGCGGCGGTTGCCGGCGTGCAGAGAAGGAAGCTCGCCTGCGGCCTGTCATTCTCGATGCGGGCGCCGGTGTGGAAGCGCAGATAATCGATGACGGCCGTCTCTCGTAGGCTGTCGTCGAGCCAGAGCGGCGTGTCATAGTCGCACAGGGTCAGGCAGATCGCCGCGGTGGAGGCGAAAAGCGGCGCCGGCGCCGCGAAATCGGGCGTCAGAGGCAGGATGCGGCCCGGCTGCGCCATGGCATCGAGCATCACCCGGAAGGCTTCGGCGCTGCTGCGCGCATGGTCGGTGAAACCGCTCAAGAGTTCAGTCGACATCGCCCCTCACCATCGTAAAGAAGTCCACCTTCGTCGCGGCGTTCTTGAGTGCCATCTGGCGTTCGCGCTCGGCGCGCTCGCGGGCCAGCGGTGTGATCACCGCTTCCGTCAACTGCGCGTTTTCGGGGCCCTGGAGCAGAGCGTCGCAGACCGCGGCGCTCACCGCATGCTCATGCGAGCGGCCCATCACGAAAGCGTGGCCGATCGTGCCATTGGTGAGGCGGATGCTGCAGCGCGTCAGCGTGGTTTCGCCGATATTGAACGGGCTGCCGGTGCCGCCCTGGCGGCCGCGCAGCATCACGAGACCGGTCTCGGGCTTGCGCAAATAGGTGAATGAGGGGAGGCGATCGCGTGGAAAAAGCGTGTCGAGCCGCTCTTTTCTGGCGCCGGCGAGCAGCGACATCCATTTCTGGCGTGCCGTTGTTTCTTTTTTGGATTGCGGGGAATCGAGGGCCATGGCGGGCTATCAATCAGCCCATTGTAAAAGTTCTGTGACAGAAAAGCAGACTCATGCTTGAATGGAGCTTGACCTAGATCACGATGAGTTTGGATCGTTACGATCCAAACTCGTGAACGTGATCGATTTCAATATTTTAGCGCGGGATTCTCGCGAAAAACCGGTATCCACTTTTTCGCATCCCGCGCTAGGGGCTGTCTGGTCGAGCTGGCGGCGGAATTTGCGCCAGATCAAAGACGGGCCGGGAAGTGCTCGTCTAGAGATAGTGCAAGGGGGGTCACGCGATGATCATCTTGGCTATAGTGGCAGCAACATCATGATTGCACGGTTGACGGTCGCCGAACGGCAATCGGCTTTACTCATTCTCATTGTGATGTCGTTTCTGGGCCTCGCTATGGCGGCGGCTGGACGCGGCACGCCTTTCGGCCTGCATGGCTTCCTGGTCATTGCGGCCTCGATCGGCGTCGGCCTCCCGCTCTTGCGTAAATTTTACGCACCGGAGCCGGATCCCGCGCAATTTGAACAGTATTACGACGATCCGACCAAGGTCGGCATCGTGCTCGCGATGCTGTGGGCGATCGCCGGCATGTTCGTGGGGGTCTGGGTCGCGGCGCTGCTCGCCTGGCCAGACCTCACCATCGATGCCGCCTGGGCGAGCTTCGGCCGCCTCCGTCCCATCCATACCAGCGGCGTCATCTTCGGCTTCGGCGGCAATGCGCTGATCGCCACTTCCTTCCATGTGCTGCAGCGCACCTCGCGGGCCCGCCTTCCGGACCAGCTGAGCCCGTGGTTCGTGCTCCTCGGCTACAATCTGTTCTGCGTCGTCGCCGCCACCGGCTATATGATGGGCGTCACCCAGTCGAAGGAATATGCCGAGCCCGAATGGTATGCCGATATCTGGCTGGTCATCGTCTGGGTCGTCTATTTCCTGATCTATATCCGCACCCTGGCGCGCCGCAAGGAGCCGCATATCTATGTGGCCAACTGGTACTACATGGCCTTCATCCTGGTCGTGGCGATCCTCCATATCGTCAACAACCTGGCGGTGCCGGTGTCGTTTGGCGACTTCAAGAGCTACTCGGCTTTCTCGGGCGTCCAGGATGCGATGACGCAATGGTGGTACGGCCATAATGCGGTGGCCTTCTTCCTGACCGCCGGTTTCCTCGGCATGCTCTATTACTATCTGCCGAAGCGTGCCGGCCGACCGATCTTCTCCTACCGGCTGTCGATCATCAGCTTCTGGGGCATCACCTTCATGTATATGTGGGCGGGCTCGCACCATCTGCATTACACGGCGCTGCCGCAATGGGTGCAGACCCTCGGCATGACTTTCTCGATCGTGCTCCTGGTGCCGTCCTGGGCATCGGCGGGCAACGCGCTCGCCACTCTCAACGGCGCCTGGCACAAGGTGCGCGACGACGCCACCTTGCGCTTCATGATGGTTGCCGCCGTCTTCTACGGCATCTCGACCTTCGAAGGCTCCTTCATGGCGATCCGCGCCGTCAATTCACTGTCGCATTACACCGACTGGACCGTCGGCCATGTGCATGCGGGGGCGCTTGGCTGGGTGGCGATGATCACTTTCGGCTCGATCTACGCGCTGGTGCCGTGGATGTGGAAGCGCGAGACGATGTATTCGGCGCGCCTCATCGAGGTGCATTTCTGGCTCGCTCTTGCCGGGACCGTCGTCTACGTCTTCGCGATGTGGAATTCCGGCATCATCCAGGGGCTGATGTGGCGGACCTACACCGACAGCGGGACATTGGCCTATTCTTTCATCGACTCGCTCGTCGCGATGCATCCTTATTATATCGCGCGCGCCTTTGGCGGGCTGCTGTTCCTCCTGGGCGCGATCGTCGGCACCTATAATGTGCTGATGACGATCCGCGTCGCCAAGCGGGAGCGGGCGCAAAGCGGTGGTGGGACGGATGTGCCGAGCTACGGCCGCGATCCGGTCCTGCAGGCGGGGGAGTGACGGACATGTCCGAATTCCACCGCAAGATCGAGCGCAATACGATGCGCTTCGTGCTCGCCATCATCGTCGTCGCCTCGATCGGCGGCATCGTCGAGATCGCACCGCTCTTCACCATCAAGAGCACGGTCGAGGCCGCGCCCAATATGAGGGTCTATACGCCGCTCGAACTTGCCGGACGCAGCATCTATATGCGGGAAGGCTGTTATGCCTGCCATTCGCAGATGATCCGCACCTTGCGCGACGAGGTCGAGCGCTATGGGCCTTATTCGCTGGCGGTCGAGTCGCAATATGACCATCCGATGCTGTGGGGCTCGAAGCGCACCGGGCCCGATATTGCCCGCGTCGGTGAGAAATATTCCGACGCCTGGCATGTCGCGCATCTCTACAATCCACGCGACGTGGTGCCGGAATCGGTCATGCCGGCCTATCGCTGGCTCTTGCGCAACGAGCTCCGGATCGATGACCTTCCCGGCCATCTGCGAGCCATGCGCGATGTCGGCGTGCCCTATACGGATGCGATGATCGAGAATGCGGCGAAGGATGCCTTCGGCCAAGCCGCTCCCGAAAGCGACGCGGCGGTGGGCGTCACCGAGCGCTATGGCGCGGCGACGCATATGCGCGCCTTTGACGGCAATGCCGGACGGCTCACCGAGATGGATGCGCTCGTCGCTTATCTGCAGATCATGGGCAAACTCACCGACGCCGCCCAGAAGACCGAACAGACCAAGATCGGAGAATGATCATGCATGATATGGTCGTCGCCTTCTCCAAGAGCTGGGGCCTCTTCTATCTCGTCGCGCTGGCGGTGGGCGTGGTGATCTATGCCTATTGGCCGGCCAACCGCGCCAGATTCACCCGCGCCAAGAACAGCATTCTCGACAAGGATGACAGACCGTGGAGCTAGGCAAGCGTGATCCCATCACCGGCCGGGTGACGACCGGTCATGAATGGAACGGCATCGAGGAGCTCGACACGCCGGTGCCGCGCGTCGTGCTGTTCTTCCTCACCGTCACGACACTGTTCGCCATCGGCTACTGGATCGCCATGCCGGCCTGGCCTTTGTGGTCGACCTATACCAAGGGCATATTGGGCGTCGACCAGCGCGAGATCGTCGCCAGGCAAGTGGCGGAGGCCCGCCAGGAGCGGGCGCCCTGGGTGGACAAGATCGCTTCGATGGATTTCGCCGCCATTCAGGCCGATCCCGATCTCATGGGCCGGGTCCAGCTTGCCGGTCGTACGCTGTTCGAAGACAATTGCGCCGCCTGCCATGGTGTGAAGGCCTCGGGCGGTCCGGGCTTCCCCAATCTGAGCGCCAAGTCCTGGCTGTGGGGTGGTACGCCTGACAAGATCGCCGAGACGATCCGCATCGGCATCAATTCGACCAATGAAGATACGCGCATCTCACAGATGACGGCCTTCGGCCGCGACGGCGTGCTCGATGCGACGCAGATCAGCAATGTCGTCGCCTATGTGCGCGCGCTCTCCGGTCCTGGAAGTGACGATCCGGCCGAGGCGCCGGCCATCGCCGCGGGCAAGGAAGTCTTTGCCGCCAATTGCGTGAGCTGCCATGGCGAGGACGCCAAGGGCAAGCAGGATATGGGCGCGCCGGACCTCACCGACAAATACTGGATCTATGGCGGCAGTCTCGATACCGTCTTCACCAGCGTCTATTCCGGTCGGCAAGGTCACATGCCGCATTGGGGCACGAGGCTCTCGGATGTCGATATCAAGATCCTGGCGCTTTATGTCGAAGCACTGAGGCCGCAACAATGACGACGTTGGCCAGAGGGCGGTGGTCGTGGCGGCTCTTCGCCTATGCCGTGGCGGCGCTGTGCCTCGTTATCTTCGTCGCCGCCAATGCGCATCTCATTTATGTCGCGGTGACATCACAGCCCGATTGCGTGCCGCATCAAAAGGGCGAAGGCGGCGCCTATCAGGCCGCGAAGTCAGCCTGTTGAAAGGGAGATCCGGGATGACTGCCTCGAGCACTACGAATGAGACCGGCGATCGGCCCTATATCGAGCGCAACCGCCGCAATCTGGCGGCCGGCGCCGCTTTCGTCTGGCTCAAGGCCGGATGGCGCGATTTAGTTACCCAGCCGGGACCGAGTCTTATCTATGGCCTCGCCGTTTTCGCTGTGTCGCTCGCCATCGTCTGGGGCCTCTACCGGCTTGGCTATGACTACATCCTCTTCCCGGCCCTTGCCGGCTTCATGGTAGTCGGACCGCTCCTCGCCGTCGGCCTCTATGAGAAGAGCCGCGCCATCGCCAATAAGGAGCCGGTCTCGCTCGGACGGATGATCTTTGTCAGGCCCCGCTCGGGCGGCCAGATCTGGTTCACTGGCGCCATCCTGTGCGGCTTGATGCTTCTGTGGATGCGCGCCGCCGTGCTGATCTATGCCTTGTTCTTCGGGCTGACGCCGTTTCCGGGCCTCGACCACATCGCCCAGATGCTGTTCACCACTTGGACCGGCTGGGCCATGCTGCTGGTCGGCACGGCGGTCGGTGGACTCTTCGCCGCCTTCTCCTTCGCCATCAGCACTTTCTCAATCCCGATGCTGCTCAACGAGGATGTCGACGCCTTCACCGCCATGGGCACCAGCATCTCGCTGGTGTGGAACAATCTGCCGGTGATGATCGCCTGGGGCATCATCGTGCTGGCGCTGTTTCTGGTGAGCGTGGCGACAGCCCTTATCGGGCTCATCATCGTCTTCCCGCTGCTCGGCCATGCCACCTGGCATGCCTATAAGGCCATGAGATGAGCTGCTGTGGCCAAGTGGCGACGGCCGGCGCCCAGTTGCTCGGGCCACCGTCGGCCGACGAGGTCGTTCTCGCCAGCCGCGACCTCGGCGACGGCCTGCGCCAGAGTGACCTTTCGGTTCCCGGCATTCATTGCGCACATTGCATCGGCGCCATCGAAAGCGCCTTCAGACATATCGCCGGCGTCGAAGCGGCGCGGGTGAATCTGTCGAGCAAACGGGTCGCGGTGAAATGGCGGGGCGACACGGCGCCGCCGATCATCGAGACCCTGCGCGATCTGGGCTATGACGCGCATCTCTTCACGCCGGAGGAGCGCAGCGATCCCGAACTCGCCCGTCTCATCCGCGCCATGGCGGTGGCCGGCTTCTGCTCGATGAACATCATGCTGCTGTCGGTGTCGGTGTGGTCGGGCGCCGAGCCCGGCACGCGCCAGGCGTTTCACTGGATATCGGCCGGCCTCGCTCTGCCGGCACTCGTTTATTCGGGGCGCATCTTCTTTCTCTCCGCCTGGTCGGCGCTGAAGCGCGGGCGCACCAACATGGACGTGCCGATCTCGATCGGCGTGCTGCTCGCTTTCGGTTTGAGCCTCTATGATACGATCATCGGCGGCGCGCATGCCTATTTCGACGCCGCCGTCTCGCTCATCTTCTTCCTGCTGATCGGGCGCGTGCTCGATCATCTGATGCGTGAGAAGGCGCGTTCGGCGGTCCAGGGGCTCGTGCGGCTCACGCCCCGCGGCGCCACCGTCATCCATGCCGATGGCGCCAGAGACTATCTGCCCGCCCAGGCCATCGAGCCCGGCATGCTGCTGCAGGTGACGCCGGGCGAGCGCATATTGGTCGATGGCGTGGTCGAGAGCGGCCAGTCCGACATCGACTGCTCGCTCGCCACCGGCGAGACGCAGCCGCAAAAAGTGGCGGCCGGCGATAAGCTCCGCTCCGGCATGCTCAATCTCACCGGCGCCCTCACCTTGCGGGCGCAGTCGAACGTCGCCAATTCCTTCCTCGCCGAGATGACGCAATTGATGGAGGCGGCCGAAAGCAGCCGCGGCCATTATCGCCGTGTCGCCGACCGG
This sequence comes from Rhizobiales bacterium Y(2018), assembly GCA_005502925.1. Lineage (GTDB taxonomy): Bacteria > Pseudomonadota > Alphaproteobacteria > Rhizobiales > Aestuariivirgaceae > Taklimakanibacter. The sequence continues at coordinate 40,161 of SCPD01000024.1, forward strand.
GCCGCCAGCTATTACGCGCCAGTGGTGCACAGCCTGGCGCTGCTCACTCTCATCGGCTGGCTCATCGCCACTGGCGACTGGTACCGCTCAATCAGCATCGCCATCGCCGTCCTCATTATCACCTGTCCCTGCGCGCTGGGGCTTGCCGTGCCGATCGTGCAGGCAGTGGCAGCGCGGCGATTGTTCGAAAGCGGTATCATGGTCAAGGATGGCGCCGCGCTCGAGCGCCTGGCGGAGATCGACCAGGTCGCCTTCGACAAGACCGGCACGCTCACTCTGGGCCGCCCGCGCCTCGTCAATGAGGCGGTGATCGACAAGCGGGCGCTCGGAATTGCCGCTGCCTTGGCGCAGCAATCGAACCACCCGCTCTGCCGGGCGCTGTCACTTCATGGCGATGGCCGAACTCATGTGACGACGGATTTCACCGAGGTTCCAGGATCCGGCATCGAAGCGAGGATCGACGGGCATTTCTATCGGCTCGGGCGTTCCGCGTGGGCCGGCGGTGGCGAGGCGGACGCAACCGTGTTGTGTGAAGACGGCAAGCCGATCGCCAGTTTCATCTTCGAGGACAATCTGCGGCCGGGCGCGGAAGAAGCGGTGATGGAAGTTCGAGCCTTGGGAGCGACACCTCGCATTCTCTCGGGCGATGCACGGCCCATCGTGCGCCGTCTCGCCGAGGGTCTCGGCATCGCAGAGGCGATGGGCGCCATGCTCCCCAAGGAGAAGACGGACTATGTCGCTGGCCTCGGCAAGGCGCTGATGGTGGGCGACGGTCTCAATGACGCTCCGGCGCTGGCGCGCGCTCATGCCTCGATGGCGCCCGCAAGTGCTGCCGATATCGGGCGCAATGCCGCCGATTTCGTCTTCCTGCACGGATCGCTCACCGCCGTGCCCTTCGCCATGCGCATAGCGCGGGAGGCAAAGAAGCTGGTGGGACAGAATTTCGCGCTCGCCATTCTCTACAATGTGCTGGCGCTGCCTTTCGCCATGGCCGGCTATGTCACGCCGCTGCTTGCGGCGCTTGCGATGTCGGCATCATCGATCGTCGTCGTCGCCAATGCGCTCCGATTGCGCGGGAGGGCCACATGAGCAGCCTCGTCTATCTCGTCCCTCTCGCATTGCTCCTCGGCGGAGCGGCGCTATGGGCGTTCCTGTGGTCGTTCAAAAGCGGCCAGTATGAGGATCTCGACGGCGCCGCCCAGCGCATCCTGCTCGATGATGAGATGGAGCGTTAGGCTCCCAGACGGTCGAGTTCGGATGCCAGGTTGCGGATAAGCAGTTTGGCGTGCCGTATCGCCAAAGCGTGCTTGTCATCCGGCGACTGTCCGAAATTGGTTCCGGGCAGGTCGGACTGCACCTGGATCGTCAGATCTCCAACGAAATCAATGCTGAAATGCGCGGTAGCTTTGCTGTCGTCTTCGGCCCAAACGAGTTTGCTCTGCTTCATCGCCAACGCCTCCTCACACCGTCCGTGAAAAGCCTATCATAGGACCGGAGTGCTGAGTATCCCCGAGACAAGTGCCCTAGGGTGAGCCCATTACACGCGCCCGACATGATCGAGCAGGCGCGCGCCATCGACGACGGTGACGCGCTTGCGGGTGCTGCGGACAAAACCCTGATGCTCCCAGGCGGTGAGCAGCCGGCTCACCGTGTGCAAGGTCGTGCCGGTCATGTCGGCGATGTCCTGGCGGGAAATCGGAAAGCCGATCTCGATGCCATATTCGGTCCGCCGTCCGGTCTGCTCGATGAGGCGCAGCAGCGCATGGGCGACGCGGCGGTCGACGAGGGCGGTGGCGAGCTCGACGACGCGCTCATGCGCTTCCTCCATCCGGGCGCTCACCGTCTTGAAGGTATTGGCGGCGAAGGCCGGGTAGAGCGTGGCGAGCTCATGCCAGGCCTCGTTCGGCCAGGCGAGGGCCAGCGAATCGACGGCGGCGATCGCCGTCGCCGGATAGGTGGTGCGCCCAAGCGCCGTGGCGATGCCGATGAGCTGGCCGGCGCTGATGTAACGCATGATGACCTGCTGGCCATCGGCGGTGGTCTTGACGACGCGGACATGGCCATCGAGCAGCAGGAAGAAGGAAGGCGCCTCGGTGTCCTGCTCGAAGACCGCTTGCCCGGCGGCGACGCGGAGCGGCCGCGCCTTCTCCAGGATCACGTCGAGGTCGGGGCGGCTCAACCCTGAAAAGGGCGGCAGGCCGGCAATCAGTGATCGGTCAAGCGTGTACACGCGAAAGGCGCTCCTGCCAGCTGCGGACGGGACGGAAGGTCGCAGTCCTACATGCTGGTTATTTGCGGTGCAGCAAAGTCAGAGAGGGCGGGACAAGTCAATAGTTGGCCGTAACGAAGCGAATGGAGACTGTGTCATGAGAATTCTGGCCCTGCCGCTGGCCGTCCTCCTGGTGCTCGGCGCGGGCGATGCGCTCGCAGCGGATCATCAGGTCCACATGCTCAACAAGGGCGCCAAGGGCACCATGGTGTTCGAACCGGATTTCGTCGCGGCGGCGCCCGGCGACACGATTACTTTCATCCCCACCGACAAGTCGCACAATGCCGAAGCGATCAAGGGCATGTTGCCGGAAGGGGCTCAGAGCTTCAAAAGCGCGGTGAACGAGACGTTCAAGGTCACTCTCGGTCAGGAGGGCGTCTATGGCATCAAATGCACGCCCCATTACGGCATGGGCATGGTGTTCCTGGCGGTGGCCGGCAAGCCGGTCAATCTCGATACGGCGAAGGCGGTGAAGCATCCGGGCTTCGCCAAAAAACGGTTCGAGGCGATTTTCGCGGAGATGCCGCCGAACAACTGAGGACGTTAAACACATGGCGATCGCACGCGTCAGACCTGGCAATTATCCGGCAGTCCTCTCTTACGGCTTCCGGCCATTCTTCCTGCTGGGGGCACTCCAGGCGGGGCTCGCGATCGTCTTCTGGCTGCCGCTCTTCACCGGCGAGCTCGCCACAAGGAGTCTGTTCGCGCCGGTCGACTGGCATGTGCATGAGATGCTGTTCGGCTATCTGCCCGCGGTCATGACCGGCTTCCTGCTGACCGCCATTCCCAACTGGACCGGGCGTCTGCCTGTCCAGGGCCTGCCGCTGCTCGGCCTCGTGCTGCTCTGGCTCGCCGGACGGGTCGTGGTGTTCTGCTCGGAGGAGACCGGCTGGATGATCGCGGCCGCGATCGACGGCGCCTTCCTCCTCGCCGTGGTCATGGTGGCGGCGCGCGAGATCATCACCGGCAAGAACTGGCGCAATCTCAAAGTGCTGGCGCCGGTCACCGTGCTCTTCGCGGCGAATCTCCTGTTCCATTGGGAGGCCAGCCACTATGGCATCACCGACTTCAGCCGCAGGCTCGGCCTCGGTGCGGTCATCGTGCTCATCATGGTCATTGGCGGGCGCATCATTCCGAGCTTCACCCATAACTGGCTCACGCGCGAGAATCCTGGACACCTTCCGATATCGTTCAATCGTTTCGATGCGGGAGTGATCCTGCTCTCGGCGGCGGCGTTGGCAGCCTGGGTCTTCGTGCCCGAACGTGCCGAGACCGGCGTGCTGCTGATCCTCGCCGCCGGCCTCAATGCCGTGCGCCTTCTGCGCTGGGCCGGTTATCGCGCCTGGCGCGATCCGCTGGTGCTCATTCTGCACATCGCTTACGCCTTCGTGCCCTTAGGCTTACTGCTCAGCGGCCTTGCGGCCCTGGTACCCGATCTCGTGCCGGCGGCGGCCGGCATTCATGCCTTCGGTTCTGGCGCTATCGGCGCGATGACGCTCGCGGTGATGACCCGCGCCACGCTCGGCCATACGGGGCACGCGCTCAAAGCCGGACCAGGCACATGTCTGGTCTTTCTGGCGGTCATCACCGCCGCGTTGCTGCGGCTTGCCGCTGCCTGTCATCCTTCCCTCGCCGGGCTGATGCCGTTCTCAGGCATGGCCTGGGCCGCGGCTTTTCTGGGATTCGCCGTCTTCTTCGGACCTGCGCTGCTCAAGCCCAGAAAGCGGGCGCAGCCTCTCGCCGCGCCCGCCTGATATTCAGGCCGGGATCGGCCCCGGGGCCACGACCTGGGTCATCAAGTCGTCGTTCCATTCGCCATCCACCATTACATGTGCGGTCGCGCCGAGTTCGGCCGCTTCGATCAGATTGTGGTTCACATAGGCATAGAGGCCGGGCTGCAGGAACGTGTAGAGGGCCGCGCCCGCCGATCCACCGCGGATGAACCAGGTCTCGAGATCGCGCGCCGGCGGGTTGTTGAACTTGCCCATCTCCCAGACGAAATCACCATGGCCGCCGATCAGATGCGGACGGGTGTCACGATTGGCCTGGGCGTGCACCATCAGCACGGTCTCGCCGACCTTGGCCTTGAGCGCTTTCTCGCCGGTGAGCGAAGCGACGGCGCCGTTGAACACGACATGGGTCGGGATCAGGCCGCGCATCACCTTCAACGTGTCCTCGTAGCTCTCGCCGATCGAGTCATAGGCCTTGTATTTGCCGTCGCCGTCGCGTGGGACATAGAGGTCGTGCTCGCTGACATAAAAGATACGGTCATATTTGAGCGGATTGCCGTCTCCGTCCTTCAGGCCGTCGCGCGGCAGCACCATCAGCACGCCGCTCATGCCTGAAACGACATGCCAGGGAATCATGCCGGGCGGCGCGCAGTGATAGACAAAGGTGCCGGGGCGGGTCGCCTTGAAACGCAGGACCGCCTGTTCGCCGGGATTGATCTCGGTCAGCGCGCCGCCGCCCAGGGCGCCGGTAGCGGCATGGAAGTCGATATTATGCGGCAGCTCGTTGCTTGCCGGATTGATCAAGGTGAGCTCGACATAGTCACCCTGGTGAACGACCATCATCGGGCCGGGCATGCTGCCATTATAAGTCATGGCCCAGATCCTGGTGCCATCGGGATCGACGACGAAAGGCTTCTCCTCGATGGTCAAGGTGAATTCGACAACCTTCGGTCCGTCGGTCGCGACCTGCTTGTGGTCATGCACCAGAGGTGGGGCCACCAAGGTGATCTTCTCACGTGGCAGGCCGGCGATCTCGGCGGCCTGAACCGGTGTCGGGGCGAGGGGCAGGGAGGCGGCAGCGGCCGCTCCCATGGCGCCTGCCCACAGAGCTTCGCGGCGTGTCAGCATCGACATTCTCCTCCATCAAAGATGTCCATGACGGGAAGAGTAGGTGCGACCGCGCAATCGGTCTTTGTTGCAGTGCAAAAAGAAAGTGGATTTAATCTTTTTCCGTCGCGGCGGCGTCGAGCAGCAGCTTGTTCTGCCGCCGGATGGCGGCGCGCAGTTCGGCGATGGTCATGGCTTCGGTCTTCACGAAGACAGTGAACATCATATTGGTGTTGTTGAAGATCATCTCGCCGACGCTCCGCGCATCGATGTCGCGGCGAACCAGCTTCAACTCCTGCAGGCGCTTGATGAGCGCGCAGGTCTGGTCGGTCAGCGCCCGGTCGAGATCGCCATAGGTCTTGCCGAAGGGGCTTTCCGGCTGCTGCGTCGAGATCGCCATCGCCTGGCGCCACATCTCCTTGCTCAGATAGACGAGGGAATGTTCGATATAGCCGATGACGAGCTTGTCGACCGCCTTGGCGACATGGGCGGGCGGGTTCTCGATCACCTGGTGTCCGGCATTGAGGACCTCGTTGACCTCCATGGCGACGATGGCGACGAGCAGGTCGCCTTTGTTCTGGTAGTAATTATAGATCGTGCCGATTGAAACCTCGGCCAGAGAGGCGATAGCCTCGATCTTGGCGCCTTCGTAGCCGGAGCTGCGAAATAGCTCTGATGCGGCCTGTAGAATCCGCTGATGCCGATCGGCCTTCTGGCGTGCGCGCAGTCCTGTCATGGACTCACTCTGGCATATTTTTGGAATTGACTCAATTTTAGAAATGGTTCATTTTTTATTTCATAACATAAATTCTGGGAGGAGCAGACATGAAAACTCTGTCGCGTTTCAAGAACGCTTTTCGCAAATTGGCGCTCTCCGCCACCGCTCTCGTGGCGCTCGGCCTTTCGCCGGCGCTCGCGGAGGAGATCAACGCGCTGGTCTGGTGCGATCACTCGTCGCCTGAATTCCTCAAGCCTTTCGAGGATGCGAGCGGCATCAAGGTGAATGTGAAGGAGTTCGAAGGCACCGGCGCCGGCCTGGCGCTGCTCGATCAGTCGCAACCCGGCGACTGGGACGTGATGGTGATCGATTCCATCGATGTGCGCCGCGGTGTCGAGAAGGGGCTGTTCGAGCCCTTGCCCGAGGACAAGCTGCCCTTAGGCGATCTCTATCCGCAAGTGGTCCTCGATGCCTTCACCAAGCTCGACGGCAAGCGCTACGGCATCACCGAGAAATTCGGCTACAACACCATCGGCTTCAACAAGGACAAGGTCGATGGCAACGACATGCAGACCCTGCAGTCGCTGGTGAGCGACAAATACAAGGGCCGTATCGCCATCTATGACTATTATCTCCCGGTGATGGGCATGGCGGCGCTGGCCGCCGGCAAGAAGACCGCCGACCTCACCGAGGCCGATCTGCCCGCCATCAAGGACGTGCTCCTCAAGATGAAGGCCAATGCCAAGCTCGTCGGCGAGGTGACCGCAAGCCAGACGGCGCTCGCCACTGGCGAGGTCGACATCCTGGTCGGCGGCGGCGAGTGGGTCACGGCCGGCCTCGCCAAGGAGAATCCGGCGCTCGACTTCTCCATCCCGAAAGAAGGCGGCATCCTGTGGTCGCAGTCGCTCGCGATGCTGGCGGCGAGCCAGAAGAAGGATGCGGCGCTCAAATTCATCCAATATGTGCTGAGCTCGGAAGGCCAGGCGCGGCTCGCCACCTCGCCCTGCTACTGGGGCATGCCGTCGAACCAGAAAGCGGCGCTCACCGATGAGCAGAAGAAGGTGCTACGCTTCGACGAGCAGCCGGGTTTCCTCGCCCGCGCCCAGCTCTATCCCGCGCCCGACGAGAAGCTCGACAAGCAGATGCAGGATGTGTGGACCCAGATGCTGCAGGCGCAGTAGTCTGAAGGTCTGACCTCAGGCGGACTGTCTGATGACGCAAAGCGCGAATGCAAGTGGCGGCGCCGTGCCCTGGGTGGCGGTGGGGCCGGCGCTCCTGTGGACGCTGGCCTTCTTCGCGGCGCCCTTCATCGCCATGGCGCTGGTCAGCGTCACGGTGAAGGGCGGCGGCTTCTCACTCGCCAATTATCAGCAGTTCTTCACCGATCCGAGCTACTATCGGGCGCTGTTCAACTCGCTCGAAGTCACGGCGCTCGTGACGGTGATCTCGATCCTGCTGGCCTACCCATTCGCCTGGATTCTCGCCGAACAAATCCCTGAGCGCTGGCAAAGGCTGGCGCTCATCCTGGCGATCCTGCCCTTCTGGACCTCCTATGTGGTGCGCTCCTATAGCTGGCTCCTGGTGCTCGCCGAGAAAGGCGTGGTCAACAACACGCTGGTGCAGCTGGGCCTCATCAGCGAACCGATCCAGCTCGCCAATACTCGCTTCGCCACCGTCACCGGCTTCGTGCATTTCTTCGTGATGCTGCTGACGCTGACGATCTTCGCCAATCTCAAGCAGCTGAGCCCGAGCTACCGCAAGGCCGCCGCCGATCTGGGCGCAGGGCCGGTCAGGACCTTCCTGCATATCATTCTGCCACTGACCCTGCCTGGCATCATGGTCGGCGCCTTTCTTACTTTCGTGCTCGCGACCGGGGACTACATCACGCCGCAAATTCTCGGAGGCAACAACGAGCTGTTGATGCCGCAGCTCATCATGCTGCAGATCGGCCGACGCGGCGACTTTCCACTCGCCTCCGCCTTGTCGATCCTGCTCATGCTGGTGGTCACGGTCGCCTATCTCGCCTGCGCCCGCTGGCTCAAGATCGAACGGGCCTGACATGCGCAGCGCGATCCGCCTCGCCACCGTCATCTACGCCGTTCTCATCTATGGCTTCATCTTCCTGCCGGTGGTGACGCTCGTCCTGTTCTCTTTCCAGGCCACGTCCTTTCCGATCCCGCCCTTCAGCGGCCCGTCCTTGCGCTGGTATCAGGCGGTGCTCGGCGACACGCGCCTCACTTCGGCGCTTCTCAATTCACTGCTCGTCGCGGTGATCTCCTCGGCGGTGGCGACGCTCTTGGGCTTCCTCGCCGCCTGGGGCTTCGCGCGTTTCCGGCTGCCGGCCTCCGCTCTCATGCGCGGCCTCATCACTCTGCCGCTGACGGTGAGCTATCTCATCATCGGCATGGGGCTCCTCGTCCTCTTCAACAGCATAGGCTTTCCCAAATCGCTCAGCGCCGCCGGCATCGGCCATGTGGTGATCAACCTGCCGCTGTGCTTCGCCATCCTCTATAGCCAGATGGGCGAGCATCAGGCGAATATCGAACGTGCCGCGCGCGATCTGGGGGCCAAGGAATGGCAGGTGCTGACGCTAGTCACCGCGCCGATGCTGTGGCCGGCCTTGTTCGCGAGCTTCTTCCTGTCGATGACCTTTTCCTGGGATGAATTCGTCATCTCGTTCCTCCTCACCCGTTTCGAAACGACGCTTCCCGTCGAGATCTGGAACCTGCTGCGCTCCGGCCTGAACCCTAAGACCAATGCCGTGGGCTCGCTCGTTTTCCTGGTGTCGATCGCCTTCGTGCTCCTGTTCGAACTCGTCTTTTTCCGGAAATCCAGATCATGACACCACTGGTCCAGGTCAAATCCGTCTCGCAGAAATTCGGTACCATGTGCGCTCTCGATGATGTTTCGCTCGATATAGCGCCCAGAAGCTACACGGTGCTGCTCGGCCCCTCGGGCTCGGGCAAGACGACCTTACTGTCGATCCTCGGCGGCTTCCTGGTGCCGACGTCGGGCCAAGTGCTGATCGAAGGCCACGATTGCACCGGCATGCCGCCCGCCAAACGGCCGACCACGACCGTGTTCCAGGATTATGCGTTGTTCCCGCATATGACGGTCGGGGCCAATGTCGGCTTCGGCCTGCGCATGCGCGGCGTCGCCGCGGCGGAACGCGACAAGCGGGCGCAAGAGGTGCTGAAGCTCGTCGGCCTGCCGGAAGCCTTCGGCAAGAAGCCGCATCAACTGTCGGGTGGCCAGCGCCAGCGTGTGGCGCTCGCCCGTGCGCTGGTGGTCGAGCCATCGGTTCTGCTTCTCGACGAGCCCTTGGGCGCGCTCGATCTCAAGCTCCGGCGCCAGATGCAGGAGGAGCTGAAAGCTATCCAGAAGCGGGTCGGCACCGCCTTCGTCCATGTGACGCATGACCAGGAGGAGGCGATGGCGCTCGCCGACCACTGTGTGGTGATGAGCAATGGCCGCATCGAGGATGAAGGCCCGGCCGAGCGCGTCTATTCGAAACCGGCGAGCCGCTTCAGCGCCACCTTCATGGGCGAAAGCACGATCTTCCCCGGCCGTGTCATAGGCTCAGGCGAGATCGAGACCGTCTTCGGCCGCTGGCAACTCGCCAGCGACGCCAAACCCGGCAGCGAGATCGTCCTAGCGCTCCGGCCCGAACATGTCGTCATCGACCAGAAGCAGCTCCTGCCGCTCGGCGAGGCGCGCGTCAGCGATGTCGTCTTTCAAGGCAGCTTCAAACGTGTCACCGCAAGCCTCGCCAAGGACGAGAGCCTGACGCTGCTGGCGCGCCTTCCGGCCGATGCGGCAGTGCAGGCAGGTGATATGGTTCATTTCGCCTGTGATCCGAAACATGTGCTGGTGCTGACGCGATGATTGTATCTGCCGCCGACTGGTATGAGACGATCCGCCTCGCGGATGATGTGACACTCATCCATGAGCCGTGGATCAAACCTTTCTATCGCTGCAATATGTGGCATGTGAGGGGGCGCGATCGCGACCTGCTGTTCGATACAGGGCTCGGTCATTTCAGCCTGCACCGGCATGTGGCGCTGGTGCGCGAGCGGCCCTTGCTGTGCGTCGCGAGCCATACGCATTTCGATCATATCGGCTGCCATCACGAATTTCCCGACCGGGCGGTGCATGAAGCGGAGGCCGCCATTCTCGCCGACCCGCGCAACGAGCTGACCTGTGCCGACAACTATGCGACGGAAGAGATGTTCGACCGGACGCCTGAAGGCTGGAAGACGGAAGCCTATCGTATCAAGCCGGCACCGGCGGGACGTGTTCTCGAGGCCGGCGATATCGTCGATCTGGGCGACCGTGCCTTTGAGGTCATCCATACACCCGGCCATTCACCGGGTGGAATCGGGCTCTTCGAGCGCAAGACCGGCATCTTCCTATCGGGCGATGTCGTCTATGACGGGCCGCTCATCGATGATGCCTATCACTCCGACCGCCATGACTATCAAACAACCTTCGAGCGCATTCGTGCGCTGCCGGTGAGCATCGTGCATGGCGGCCACTTCCCGAGCTTCGGGCCCGTACGCTACCGGCAGTTGATCGATGAATATCTGGCGGGCCTGCGCAAGGCCGGATGTCATCTCCCTCTTTCCTGATGCTGCTGCATGCGCCGGACCCACATGGCAATGTGGCTGCGCCGGATATAACCGACACTTTCCCAGTCGCCGAGCTCCATGGCGGCGAGGATGTCAGCCACCTCGCGGCGGAAGACCGCCACCTCGTCTTTCAGATCGAGCAACGGTGCTGACCTGAGCCAGACGCGGTTGGTCAGGAAATAGAGGCGCTCGGAGATCTCGCGCAGCGGCCCGTTGCCGATCATCGCCGCGAGCTCATGGAAGAAATCCATATTGAGCCGGGCATAGGCCTTAGGGTCCGGGGCCTGGATCAGCTCGTCGCAGCGGCCGAGTAAAGCGCGCACACGGGCGAGATCCTCTGGCGTTCGCGGGATTGGGTCGAGCTTGCCCATCAGGGCTGCGAGCTCCATGCGCAAACGGTAGACGGGCAACAGGGCGTCAAGATCGACATTGATGACGAAGGTGCCGACGCCATGCCGGCTTTCGAGCAGGCCTTCGCCCTCGAGACGGCTCAGCACGCGGCGCAAGGGCGTGCGCGAGACGCCGAATTCGCGCGCCAGCTCCTCTTCGGCAAGGCGCGCCCCCGGCTCATATTCGATCAGGCAGATGCGGTCGCGGATCGTATTGTAGATGCGCTCGAAACGCTCGCGCGCCAAGGTCAGCGGCTTGTCGTCATTGTCGGCGGAAACGCTCATCCGGCCTCCAGGACGGCATGCAGGAACTGCTTGGTGCGCTCATTCTGTGGGTTGCCGAAGAAAGCCTTGGGCGGACCCTGCTCGCAGATCTTGCCTTGAGAGAAGAAGCAGACGCGGTCGGCGAATTCCTTGGCGAAGCCCATCTGATGGGTCACCATCAGCATGGTCAGATCATGTTCGCTGCCCAATCTGCGGATCACCTGAAGCACCTCTCCGACGAGCTCCGGGTCCAAGGCGGAGGTCACCTCGTCAAACAGCATGATTTTCGGGCGCATGGCAAGAGCCCGGGCGATGGCGACGCGCTGTTGCTGGCCGCCCGAGAGCTGGGCGGGATAATGCTCCTTCTTCTGGCTGAGCCCCACCATCTCGAGCAGGCCCGCGGCACGCTCCTCCGCTTCTTTGCGGCTCATGCCGAGCACCGTGATCGGCGCCTCGATGCAGTTGGCCATCGCCGTCATATGCGGGAAGAGATTGAAGGACTGGAACACCATGCCGATCTTGGCGCGGATCTTGCGGATATGGGCGCGATCGGCCGGGATCAGCTTGCCATTGCGCTCCATATGAGTGAGCGGTTCGCCCTCGACCCAGATCACGCCGTCATCGATCGCCTCGAGCGTCATCAGCATGCGCAGCACCGTGGTCTTGCCCGAGCCCGACGGGCCGATGATGGCGACCTTCTCATTGCGGGCGATGTCGAGCTCGAGCGAATCGAGCACGGTCAGCGGGCCGTAGCGCTTCGAGACTTTTTCGAAACGAACCATCGGTCGGTCTGTCATCGGGCAGGTCTCCGGTTGAGCAGGCGTTCGGCGGCGCGGATGAAGGCGGCGGAGACGAGGCTCATCGCCAGGAAGAACAGGCCGACCATAGTAATGGGCTCGGTATAGCGGAAGGTCTCCGAGCCGATGATCTTGGCGGTCTGCATCAATTCGAGGACGGCGATGGCCGAGAGCAGCGGCGTCTCCTTGAAAAGCGCCACCAGATAATTACCGAGCGCCGGCACGATGGGTGGAATGGCCTGCGGAATGATGATGTCGCGGAAGGTCGTCCAGGGGCTCAGATTGAGGGCGATGGAGGCTTCCCACTGGCCGCGGGGGATATTGTCGAAGCCGGCGCGGTAGACCTCGGAGCAATAGGCGGCATAGTGGATGCCGAGCGCCAGGACGCCGGCGGTGAAGGCATCGAGGGTCACGCCGAAGGACGGGAAGACGAAATAGAGAAAGAAGATCTGGATGAGGAGCGGCGTCGAGCGGATGAGCTCGACGAGTACCGAGATCGGCCAGGCCGTCCACGGGACGGCGATGCGCGTCAGCGCGAGGACGAGGCCGAGCGTTGCGGCCAGCACGAAGCCCAGGAGCGTCGCCTCGATCGAAATCACCGCCGCCTTGGCGAGGGTGGGCAGGATCTCGAAGGTGAAGGCCCAGTCCCACATCAGGCGGTCCTCCCGCGGGCGAGGCCCTTTGCGGCCCGCTGCTCGAGCAGACGCATGCCGATGGTGATGAGAAGCGAGAGGACGAGATAGATCAGAAGAACGAGGGTGAAGATCGGGATGGTCTTCATCGTCGTCTGGTTCATCTGCTGCGCCTTGAAGGCGAGGTCGGACAGAGTGATGAGCGAGACGAGGGCTGTCGATTTCAACAGCTCGATGAAGAGATTGCCCCAGGGCGGGATCATCGCGACGAAGGCCTGCGGCAGGATGATCCGGCGCAGCATCTGAAGGCGCGTCATGTTGAGGGCGGTCGCCGCTTCCCACTGGCCGCGCGCCACCGACTGGATGGCGCCCCGCACGCATTCGGCGCCATAGGCCCCGATATTGAGGCCGAGGCCCAGCACCGCGACGGCGAAGGGCTCGAGACTCACGCCGAATTGCGGCAGGACGAAAAACAGCCAGAAGAGCTGGACCAATGCCGAGGTGCCGCGGAAGATCTCGATATAGAGATTGGCGAGCCAGCGCAGTGGTGCCGGGCCGTAGAGCTTGCCGAGCGCCGAGAGGACCGCCATGGCGACCGCGAGAAGGCAGCCGAGCACGGTGATCTCTGCGGTCAGCACCGCGCCCTGGAGGAGGCCGGGGAGAAACAGGCTGTACGTGTCGCGCGTCGCCAGATAGGCGATCAGCAGGATAGACGCCACCAGCATGACGATGAGCGTGCGAATGCCCATGCGTTTGCCTCTCCCCGATGAGTTCCGGTCAAAGAGCGCTCGACGAGCGCCCTGCAGCAGGAAAGACTATTCACCCTTGCAGAGCTGTTCCATCGTCTTGTTCGGCAGGTAGTCCTTGCCGAAGCCGAAGGGCGTCACCAGCGCGATATGCTCCGGCGTGCCGAGAAAGGCCTTCAGCTGGGTGTTGAAGGCTTCGATGAGATCGGTGTCGTCCTTGCGGAAGCCAAAGGCGCCATGGCCTTTCACCGACTTGCCGGCGACCTCGCCGAAAGGTGTCGTCGATTCCACGCCTTCACCCTTCTTCGCCATGTCGGCGATAGAAAGCGCGGTCAGGGCAGCGCCATCGGCGCGGTCGGACTGCACGGCGGCGACGAGGCTCGATTGATCGGGAAGGATGACGAGCTGTTCTTGCGGCACGCCGGCCTCCTTGGCGTAGCCGGCTTCGACGGCGCCCGCCATCACCGCGAGCTTGAGGGCGGAATTGTCCTTGAAGCTCGTATAGTCCTTGATGGCCTTGGGATTGCCCTTCTTCACCAGCATGGCCTGGCCGATGCCGTAAGAGGGTTCCGAGAAGGCGATCTCGGCGCAACGCTTCGGGTTGATGAACATGCCGGCGGCAATGACGTCGAAGCGGCCGGCCTTGAGGCCGGGAATGAGCGAGCCGAATTCGGTGAGCACGCCATCGACCTGGGCGACGCCCATCTTGGCGAGCACCGCCTTGGCAACCTCCGGCGCTTCGCCGGTGAGCTTGCCGTCCGGCGTTGCATAACCGAAGGGCGCTTCATTGGCGAAGCCGATGCGGATGTACCCTTGAGCCTTGGCGCGCTCCAGTGTCGTCTCGGCATGAGCGATCGATGTGAAAGTCGTGGCGGCGAAAGTGAGGCCGGCCGTACCCGTGAGCAGGCGGCGGCGCGTGATCATCTTGGACATGCATATCTCCCGGAATTATCGCGTTTCCTGCCCGGTCTCATCGCCGGGTGTCACTGTTGTATACATCTTATCTAGACATACCGCAAGCGAAGATGTAATTTGGCCGAAATAATACGAAAGGGCACGCCGGGAGCGCACCGTTGTGCACATTTAGGGAGTTCTATGGGGTTTTCCCTTGAAGCCGTCCGGGAGGCGCACAGGCTCATTCAAGGCCTTGCGCGCACGACGCCGCTGGTCGAAGCGTTAAGCTTCTCGGACCAGGCGGGCCAGCCCATCCTGCTCAAGCTCGAAACCCTGCAGCCGATCGGCGCCTTCAAGATCAGAGGGGCCGCGCATGCGCTGCTGCGTCTCGATGAAGAGGCGCGCCGGCGTGGTGTCGTCTGCTGCTCGACCGGCAACCACGGCAAGGCTGTCGCCTATGCGGCACGCCATCTCGGCATCAAAGCAACCATCTGCCTCTCCACTCTCGTGCCCGAGGCGAAGGTCCAGGGCATCGCGGCGCTCGGCGCCACGATCCGGTGCTGCGGGACGAGCCAGGACGATGCGCAAAAGGAAGCCGACCGGCTGGTGCGCGAGAAGGGCTATACCGACATCTCGCCTTTCGATCATCGCGACGTAATCCTCGGCCAGGCGACGGTCGCGCTAGAGCTACTCACCGAATGTCCCGATCTCACCCAGATTGTCGTGCCGTTGTCGGGCGGCGGGCTGCTCGGAGGCATTGCCTTTGCCGCCAAGCAGATCAAGCCGTCGATCCGCGTGATCGGCGTCAGCATGGCAGAGGGCGCCGCCATGCATGAGAGCCTCAAGGCCGGCCGTCCGATCCTCGTCACCGAAGTTCCTTCGCTCGCCGACACACTGGGCGGCGGCATCAATCTCACCAATCAATGGACCTTCAAGCTGTGCCGCGATTTCGCCGATGAGACTTTTCTGGTGAGCGAAACGGAGATCTATCGCGGCATGCAGGCGCTGTTCCGGCGTGAACGTCTCATCGCCGAAGGCGGTGGCGCCGTTGGTATCGCAGCACTCCTCGCCGGCAAGCTCAAGCTCGACGGACCGACGGCCATGATTATCTCCGGGCAGAATGCCGATCTCGACCAGATCATCGCGGTGGCGCGCGGCGAAACGGTGCGCGTGGGCGACCGCATAGTGAAAGGATAGACATGGGCGACATCGCGATTCTCACCGAAACCGATCTGCGCCGCGCGGTCACGCTCGGCGCGCCGGTGCTCAACGCGGTCGAGGAGGCCTTCCGGCTCCTCGCCTCGGGCAAGGTCATCATGCCGCCGATCCTCTCGATGGAAATCGCCGAAGCCCATGGCGAGGTCGATGTGAAGACCGCCTATCTGCCGGGCTTCGAGCATTTCGCCATCAAGGTCAGTCCGGGTTTCTTCGACAATCCGAAGCTTGGCCTGCCGAGCCTCAACGGGCTGATGATCCTGTTCTCGGCGAAGACCGGGCTCGTCGCCGCGCTACTGCTCGACAATGGCTATCTGACCGATATCCGCACCGCCGCGGCCGGGGCCATCGCCGCCAAATATCTGGCGCCGAAACAGGTCGAAACCGCCGCCGTGCTCGGCACAGGCGCCCAGGCACGCCTGCAGATCATTGCCGCGCATCAGGTGCGACCCTTCAAGAAAGTGATGGTCTGGGGACGTGATGCGGCGCGTGCCCAAGCATGCGCCGAGGACATCGCGAGGGCGCTCAAGATCAAGGCGGACGTGGTGAAGGATGCCGCCGCCGCCGTGGCCGAGGCGCAATTGGTGGTGACGACGACCTCGGCGCGAAAAGCCATCCTGCGCGCCGAATGGCTGCATAAGGGATTGCATATCACCGCCATGGGCGCCGACCAGGCCGGCAAGAACGAGATCGACCCGCGCGCCGTGGCGCTGGCCGACCTCTATGTCTGCGACCGCGTCAGCCAAGCGGCCGCTCTCGGAGAGCTACGCGCGGCGCGCGCCGCCGGCCTGATGAATGGCGAGACACCGTCCGAGCTCGGCGCCATCGTGGCCGGGACCCATCCGGGGCGCCCGTCCGAGGCCGCCATCACCCTTTGCGACCTCACCGGCACCGGCGCGCAGGATACCGCCATCGCTTCCTACGCCTTTGCCGCCGCGCAGCGGCTCGGCATCGGCACCAGGATCACAGCTTGAGAGACAGAATGAGCAGCATTCCCTTCACACGTGCCGAATATGCCGAAAGGCTTGCCCAGGTCAAAAGCCGCATGGCGAAAGCCGGCTTCGATCTCATCATCTGCCAGGATCCGGCCAATATGGGCTGGCTCACCGGCTTCGATGGCTGGTCCTTCTATGTGCCGCAATGTGTGCTGGTGCATCAGGACGAAGAAACGCCGATCTGGTTCGGCCGTGCGCAGGACGCGAAGAGCGCGCATCTCACCACCTATCTGCCGGCGCAGAATATCGTGCCTTTCTCGGAGCATCTGATTCAGCATCCGGTCGGCCATCCCTATGACGAGCTCGCCGCGCTCGTCCGGGCGCGCGGTTGGAGCAAAGCCCGCATCGGTGTCGAGATGGATGCGCATTATTATACGGCGCGCTGCCATGCTCACCTGACCAAGGGGTTGCCGGAAGCGGCCTTCAGCAACAATGGCGATCTCGTCAATTGGGCGCGGCTGGTGAAGTCCGAAGCCGAGCTTACGTTCATGCGTGAGGCGGGACAAATCTGCAGTCACGCGATGAATCGCGCCATCGAAACGATGCGACCGGGCGTGTCGCAATATCAAGTGATCGCCGAGATCTATCACGCGCAGACCATGGGTGTGCCGGGCGCCGGCGGTGACTATGCAGCCATCTGCCCGCTGATGCCGGTGGGCGAGGGAACGAGCACGCCGCATCTCACCTGGAGCGATGCGCCCTTGCCGACATCAGGCCTCGCCATGCTGGAGATCGCCGGAGCCCGGCGGCGCTACCACGCGCCGCTCACCCGCACCATCCATCTGGGCAAGCCGCCCGAGGTGATCAAGGACGTCGCCAAGGCGGTAGTCGAAGGCGTCGATGCCGGTCTCGCCAAGGCGAAAAGCGGCAGCACCGCGGCGGAAGTGGAAGCCGCCTGGCAGGCGGTGCTGCGCAAGCATGGCCTCAAGAAGGAAAGCCGCGTCGGCTATTCGATCGGGCTCGCTTATCCGCCGGATTGGGGCGAGCGCACGGTGAGCTTGAGGCCCGGCGATGAGACCGTGCTCCAGGCCGGCATGTGCTTCCATATTCAATCGGGTGTATGGCTCAAGGATTTCGGCGTCGCGATCTCGGAGTCCTTCGTCGTCACCGATAAAGGTGGCGAGCGGCTGTGCGACGTCGCGCGCGAATTGATCGTCATAGATTAACATGTTCGACAATCCCTTCAGTAGCGCGGAGATCGCGCGGCGTCTGCGCCGTGTGCGCGCCGGGCTCGAGCTCCAGGGCCTCGAGGCGGCGATCATCGCCAGTCCCGAGAATGTGTTTTATCTGACCGGCCTCGATCATTGGGGTTACTTCGCGCCGCATTTGCTCCTGGTGCCGCTCGAAGGCGAGCCGGTGCTGGTGACGCGCGCGATGGAACAGGTCTCCGTCGAGAAGCAAGTGAAATCGGCGCGCTTTTGCGGTCATCCAGACAGCGAGACAGCGGCTGACATGATGGCGCGTGTGCTGCATGAGCTGAAGCTCGCGGACAAGGCGGTCGGCCTCGAATATTGGACCTCAGGGTTGAGCCATGGCCTCGCGATCTCGCTCACAAAGCAGGTCACGGCGCGATGGTCGGATGTGAGTGGACTGGTCGACACATTGCGCTTGGTGAAGAGCGCCGAGGAGCAAGCCCTGATGCGTCGTGCGGCACGGGTCAGCGATGCGGCGGGGGAGGCGGCAATCGCCGCCATCACCGATGGCGCGCGCGAAATTGATGTGGCGGCGGAATGTCTGGCGGCGATGATCCGCGCCGGCGGCCATCCGCCGGGCTTCGGTCCTTTCATCCGGCCGGGCAGCCGGCTTGGCGAGGAGCATGCGACCTGGGGAAACGGCACATATAAAAGGGGCGAGCCGGTCTTTCTCGAATTGTCGGGCTGCGTCTCGCGGTATCACGCACCCTTGGGTCGTCTCGTTCATATCGGCCTGATCCGTGACGGGGATGCGCGGATCGCAGGCATCGTCCGACAGGCTTTCGACGCGGTCGTCGCGGCGATCCGGCCGGGCACCAGAGCGCGCGATGTCTATGCCGCCTGGCAAGCGGTCGTCGATGCGGCCGGGCTCGCGCATTACCGGCGCCATCATTGTGGCTATTGCGTCGGTATCGGCCAGCCGCCTTCCTGGACAGGCGGCAATAGCGTGACGGGGCTTCGACATGATTCCGATCTCGAGATCAGGACCGGCATGAGCTTTCACATCTTGTCCTGGCTGATGGGCAGTGGTCAGGGCGACGATTTCCTGTCGAACACCGTGCTCTTGACCGAGACCGGACCTGAAGTCCTGACGAAGCTGAAGAGCGGGCCGATCGTGGTCTAATCCTACTGGTCAAGCTTCCGCGAGCCAGCCGTCGCTCACTTCCGGCAAGGGAATGGAATCGCGCAGCAACCGCGTATAGGCATGCTGCGGCTTCTCGAAGAGCGTGGCGGTGTCGGCGTCCTCGACGATCTCGCCCTTGCGCATCACGATCACCCGGTCACACAAACGGCGCACCACCGACAGGTCATGGCTGATGAAGGCCATGGTGAAATTCATCCGGGCACGCAGCTCCATCAGCAGGGTCAGGATCTGCGCCTGGCTCGATACGTCGAGACCCGACACGATCTCGTCCGCCAGGATGAAACGCGGCTTGAGCGCCACGGCGCGGGCGATGCCGACGCGCTGGCGCTGTCCACCCGACAATTCATGCGGATAACGCGCGGCAAAGGAGGCCGGCAGGCCCACGTGGGTCAGCGCGTCCAGAGCGAGATCGCGGGCCTCGCCGCTGCTTGCCGCGACTTTGTGCAGGAGAAGCGGTGCGCCGATGATGGCGCCGACGGTCTTGCGCGGATTGAGGGACGAGAAGGGATCCTGAAAGATGATCTGCAAGTCGCGCCGCAACGGCCTCAGCGCCTCTTCATCGAGACCGGCAATATCACGTCCGGCAAAGTCGATCCTGCCTGCATCGGGGTTAAGAAGGCGGATCAAAGTGCGGCCAAGCGAGGTTTTCCCTGAGCCCGATTCACCAACAATGCCGGTGATGGCGCCTTCCGGCACGGTGAAGCTCAGGCCTTTGAGGATCGTGATGCGCGGCGTCGCGCCGAAGAGCGGCTTGCGCGCCAGATCGGGAAGCGAGAGATGCAGGTCCTCGATCTTGAACAGAGCGTCAGCCATGGGCACGCTCCTTCGCCCAAAGGGTGTCAGTCTCGGCCACCTCGCGGGCGAGCTCACCCATGAGCTCGGGCGAGGCGGGCTTGAGAGATTCTTCGGGGCGGTCGTAGCGTGGCGTCGCCGCCATCAAAGCGCGCGTGTAGGCATGTTGAGGATCGGCGAAGAGCTGGCGCACGCCCGTCTGCTCGACGACCTTGCCGGCATAAAGGACCGATGCCGTCTGGCACAGCTTCGCCACTACGCCGAGATTATGAGTGATGAAAAGAAGGGCGGTGCCGTGGCGCGCCTGCATGCCGGCGATGAGCGCCAATATCTGCCTCTGCACCGTGACGTCGAGCGCCGTCGTCGGCTCGTCGGCGACGATGAGCCGGGGCTCGCCGGCAAAAGCGGCTGCGATGAGCACACGCTGGCGCATGCCGCCCGACAATTCATGCGGATAGAGGCGCATCACCCGCTCGGGATCGGCGATCTTGACCTCTTCGAGAAGAGTGGCGGCGCGTGCATGGGCTTTGGCCTTGGGCATGCCCAGTATGTGGATCAGCCGGTCAGAGATCTGATCGGCGATCCTTTTCGACGGGTTGAGCGCGGTCAGCGGATCCTGCGGGATGAAGGCGGCGCGCTTGCCGATGAACAGACGGCGCGCGGCCTGCGACATGCCATTGAGATCCGCGCCTTCGATGGTCACCTGGCCTTCGAGGATCGTCACCGCTTTCGGCAGGATGCCGAAGACGGCGCGGGCGATCATGCTTTTGCCGGCGCCCGACTCGCCCACTAGAGCGTGGACCTCGCCCGGCTTCACGGCGAGCGACACCCCGCGCAGCAGGCGATCGCCGCTATGCTGGAGAGCGACGCTCAGATCGCTTATATCGAGATAGGCCTCGGTCATCGGAGCACCGGATCGAAGCGTTCTTTCAGTCCCTCACCGAACTGGCTGAAGGCCAGCACGGTCAGGAACAGAGCGATCATCGGGAAGACCAGCACCCACCAAGCCTGATAGATGATGCCGCGGCCTTCGGCGATCATGCTGCCCCAGGTTGCCTGATCGGTCGATACCGAGAGATTGACATAGGACAGAATGGCTTCGACGATCACCGCGATGCCCATTTCGAGCGACAGCAGCACGATGATAGCGGGGAGCACGTTGGGCAGCACTTCGCGCGCCAGGGTGGCGATCGAGGTCAGGCCCATGGCGCGGGCGCTTTCGACATAGTCCATGCGGCGTTGCTGCATCGTCTCGGCGCGCACCACACGGCAGAAGCGGGTCCAGTCGATGATGGCGATGGCGATGATGACCGACTGAAGGCTCGGATTGAGGAAGGCGACCAGCAGGATGGAGAGGAGCACCGGCGGGAAGGCCATCCAGATGTCGACGATGCGCGAGATGATGCGGTCGGTCCAGCCGCCGAAGAAGCCAGCGAGCAATCCCAGCACCGAACCGAGTAGACAGGCGGCAAGGCCGGCGCCGATGGCGACGAACAGCGCCGGGCGTGCCGCCGAGATCAAGCGCGACAGCACATCGCGGCCGAGACTGTCGGTGCCGAGCAGATAACCGGGCTCATGGCCGGTGACCCATGCCGGCGGCAATTTGCCGAGCATGAGATCCTGAGCGAGGGGATCATGCGGTACGATGAGGGGCGCAAAAATGGCGGCGAGCGCAAAGAATGTCAGCCAGAGGCCCGACAGCCACAAACGCGGGCCGGCTTTCACCCGGATGACGCGCGCCTCAGCCATGACGGAGCCTCGGATTGAGCAGTGCATAGCTCAGATCGACGATGAGATTGATGATGACGAAGATCAGCGCGAAGACGAGGACGATGCCCTGGATCAGCGGCAGGTCGCGGTTGATGACGGCGTCGATCGCCATGTTGCCGAGACCCTCATAGGAGAAAAGCCGCTCGACGATCACCGTGCCGCCGATCAGGAAGGTGAACTGCACGCCGGCCAGCGTAAGCGTGGGGATCACCGCATTGCGCAAGGCTTCGGAGATCAGCACGCGGGTTTCGGAAAAACCCTTGGTACGGGCGAGCATGACATAATCCTGCTGCATCGCCTCTTTCAGCGACGTCTTGAGCAACTGGGCGATGACGGCGGCGAGCGGTAGTGCCAGGGCCAAAGCCGGCATCAGCATATGGCGCATGAGGTCGAGGAAGATGTCGACGCGCAGGCGCAGGATGCTTTCGATCAGATAGAAGCCGGTGACGAAGGGCAGATCGAGAGTCGGCGAGACGCGGCCCGATATGGCGAAGACCGGGATGAGGACGCCGAAAAGCAGAATGAAGGTCAGGCCCCAAAGGAAGTCGGGCATTGCGAGGCTGGCGCCATTGGCGAGATCGATGCCGGTCTCGACCGCGGTGCCGCGGAAACGCGCGGCGGTGATGGCAAGGGCGCCGCCGAGCGCCATGGCGATGAGAAGCGCCAAAGTGGCGAGCTCGAGAGTTGCCGGCAGACGGCCGAAGATCAGGCTCATCACGTCCTGGCGGAGCGAAATCGAGGTGCCGAAGTCACCCTGCAGCGCGCGGCCGAGCCAGATCCAGAACTGGGTCATAATCGGCTTGTCGAGGCCGTAATGGGCGGTCAGCAAAGCGATATCGGCATCGGATGCGCCGGGCGGCAGCATCATGGCGATGGGATTGCCGGGGACGACCCGCACCAGGATGAAGACGATGAGCGCCACACCGAACAGCGTGACCATCGTTGAGCCGAGGCGGATCAGCAGATTTCGGCTCATACTTTTGTGAAACCTTGCAAAGCGGCGCGGGAGGGGCGCCGGGGCGCTCCTCCCGCTTGACGTTAGGCCGGCGACATCAGCGCGGGCAAGAGGGCGCCCGAGACATGCGGCGTGACCTTGACCGACTTGGCATGGATGATCGGCTGCACATATTGCAGCAGCGGAATGACATAACCCTGCTCGGCGATGTACTTGCTGACCGCCTTCCAGCCCGCGATACGCTTGGTTTCGTCCTTCTCACCCCAGAGCGGGATGATCATGTCGATGAGGTCCTTCGAATCCCACACCGAATGCGGGCTCGGGCCGAACATGGCGAAGCCGGTCGAGGTGGTCGGGTCACCGATCGCGTTGCCCCAGTTATAGAAAGCGGCCGGCGCCAGCGTGTCGGCAGCGCGCAATTCGTAATGCTTGGCGATCTCGTAGATCTCGATCTCCGCCTCGATGCCGACCTTGCGCCACATGCCGACAATGGCCTGGATCATCTCGTAATCCTTGGGCTTGAAACCCTTGGTGGTCTGGATCTTGAACTTCACCGGCTTGTCGGGCCCGAAGCCGGAGGCGGCCAGCAGTGTTTTGGCCTTCTCCGGATCGTAGCCGACCTTGATCGAGGCGTCATAGGCCGCATATTGCGGCGTCTCGAGCGTGTCGATCGGAATGCCATAGCCGTTGAGCAGGCGGTCGATGATGAGCTGCTTGTCGATGGCGTGATGGGCGGCGAGGCGGACATTCTTGTCGAGCATCACATCGATGTCGTTCAGGAAGATCATGCCGATATCGGAGATCGGCGTGGTGATGCCGGCAAGCCCGTCCTTGGCCTTCAAGCGGTCGAACTCGTCATAGGGAATTTCGAGCGTCACCTGCGAGGAACCGGATTCGACCTCGGCGACGCGGCTCGTCGAATCGGGCACGAATTTGATGATGACGGTTTCGAAAGCAGGCTTGCCGCCCCAGTAGTTCGGATTGGCCTTGAGACGCACGAAAGCGTTGCGCTCGAACTTCTCCATCATATAGGGGCCGGTACCGATCGGCGCCTTCTCGAAGCCTTCGGCGCCGACCTTCTCGTAATAGGCCTTGGGCAGCACATAGCCGGTGAGGAAGGACATCCATTTGAACAGGACCGGCTCGAATTCCTTCACATCGGCGGTGATCTTGTTGCCGTCGACCTTGAAGTTGCCGATCTTGCTCCACACGAACTGGATCGGATTGCCGGTCTCTGGCTTGCCGGCACGCTCGAGCGACCAGGCGACGTCTTCTGCGGTGAAAGGCGAGCCGTCATGCCAGGTGACGCCGTCGCGTACTTCCATCTCGACTTTCGTCTTGTCGTCGTTCCAGCCCCATTTGGTGAGGAGGCCGGGCGCGAAGGAGAGATCGGGGTTCTGCGCGATATACATGTCGAAGACCGACTGATAGATCGCCTGGATGGTCGGGTTCACCGCCGAGGGACCGACCGTCGGGTCCCAGGAGGGCAAATTCACATTATAGGCAATGGTGAGCTCGGAGCCCTGGGCGGAGACTTCCGCGCCCGGAAATCCGGCTATCAGAGCGGCGCCGCCAAGGGCACCGATTTTCAACAGATCACGCCTGGATGTCGTCATGTTTCTCTCCCTGTCGCCCCTTATTGTGCGGGCCATTGATAGATACTTTAGGTCTAAACTAAATCCCCCGCAAGCTCACTTGCTGAGCATCTTGGCCAGCATGAAACCCGACCCGGCGCCGACGCCGGCACCCGGCCAAGTGGAGGCGCCGACGAGATAAAGTCCCGGGACCGGCGTTTTATAGCGCGACCATCCGGGCGCCGGGCGAAAGAGAAAGTTCTGGCTCAGATGATGGCTGCCGCCGAGATTGTCGCCGCCCACCAGATTGGGATTTTCACGCTCGAGGTCGATCGGCGAGAAGACGGCGCGGCCGAGGATCTTGGCGCCGAAGCCCGGCGCGTAGGTCTCGAGGATGGCGAACACGCGCTCGGCATAGGCCTCCTTGATCTGGTCCCAGTCGGTGCCGGCGATCTCGCCTTTGCCGTCGCCCCGGATCTCGGCCGGCAGGACACGCACCTGCAGCCAGAGAATATGCTTGCCGTCGGGGGCGCGGCTGGGGTCGATGGCGGTCGGCTGGCCGACGACAACAACCGGCTCCGCCGGCAGGAGTCCCGCCAGCGCCTCGTGATAGACGCGGCTCATCATGTCGAGCGAAGGGGCGAGATGGAGATAGGCGAAGCGCTTGAGCTCCTCGCCGGCGGTCCAGTCGGGGAGGCCGTCACAGGCGACATGGATCATCATCGTGCCGGGGCCGGACCGGAACGCCTTCATGCGGCGGTCGGTTTCGGCATCGCCGCTGCCGCCGTCGAGCAGCCGGCCGAAAACGGCCTGCGGCAAGGCATTGGCGATCACCGCGCGGCTCGCCTGGAACTGCCGCCCGTCTTTGAGCGTGACGCCGGTGGCCCGGCCGGCGCTCCTGTCGATGCGCTGGACCTCGGCGTCGAGATGGACTTCGCCGCCGAGCTCCTTGAGGTAGCCGGTGAGCGCCTTGATCATCACATCGGCGCCGCCTTTGCCGAGCGCCATGCCATAACTCTGGTCGGCCATGGCCTCGAGATAAGGAAACAGCGCGCCGCCTGCGATATCGGGCGCGAAATCGAGATGCAGGCCCCAGGCGGCAAGCGTCGCCTTGATCTTCTCGGATTCGAAGGTCGCGTCGAGAAAAGCGCGGGGCGAGGAGACGAGGAGCTTCAGCGTGTCGATGATCCAGGGCAGGCCCTGCGCCCGCCACGCCTTCCAGCCCAAGGGCAGAAGATCGCGGGATGGCATCGGGCTGCCGAGCAGGGCGAAAATATGCGGCGCGTCGCGGCCGAAGCGATCGCTCAAGCTCTTCCAGGCCTCGGCGTCCTTGGCCGACAGGCTCTGCGCCCGGGCGATGTTCTTCTCCTTGTCCATCGAGACGCCGAACCAGCTGCCATCGGCAAAGGGCGTGGCGAAGCAGTCGCCCGCGCCGGCGAAAGCCAGGCCGTGCCTGGTCAGTGCTTCGCCATGGGCGCGCATAAAGGGCGAGCCGGCGAAGAGGCCGAGATTCATGGCGAAGAGATCATGGCGGAAGCCGGGAAGAGTCACCTCGCGGGTCTGCACCGCGCCGCCTGCCACTTTGTTGCGCTCGAAGACGCCGACCTTCCAGCCTTGCCTGGCCAGATGCACGGCCGCGGCAAGCCCGTTATGGCCGCTGCCGACGATGATCGCGTCATAATTCATGGCCATCCCCTCCGGCGGACATACTGGCATATGCATATAATCTGTCCATGAGATTCCGTGGTGCTTGATAAAGTCCAGATTTGTTACTTGCATTTGCATGCTTTGGGCATAGGATGCTGGACCAGAACAACAACACGCAGCGGAGGAATGCCTATGGCGCAGAAAGCCGATCTCACTTCATTGGCGGAAGCCCTTCTGTCGGGAGCCGTCGACGTCATCGATCTTTCGGCGCCGCTCGGGCCCGAGACGCCGCTGATCAAGCTGCCGCCCGAGATCGGCAAGAACACGCCGACGGTGGAAGTGCACAATATCTCCAATTACGATCAGAACGGTCCCTTCTGGTCGTGGAACTGGCTCAAGCTCGGCGAGCATTCCGGCACGCATTTCGACGCGCCGGTGCATTGGATCACCGGCAAGGACTATGCCGACGGCACCACCGACCGGATCGCGCCGAAGAATTTCGTGGCGCCCGTCAATGTCATCGACTGCAGCGCCGAGGTGAAGAAGAATCCGGACTTCCTGCTCACCGCCGACGGCGTGCGCGCCTGGGAAAAGACCCATGGCGACATCGCCAAAGGCACCTGGGTGCTGATGCGCACCGACTGGTACAAGCGCAATGGCAGCGAGAAGGAATTCCTCAATGCGAATGAGACGGGACCGCATTCGCCGGGGCCGACGGTGGACTGCATCGAATATATCCTGTCCAAGGGCGCCATCGGCTGGGGCAGCGAGACGGTCGGCACCGATGCCGGCGCCGCCGGCGGCATGACGCCGCCTTTCCCGGCACATAATCTGATGCACAAGGCGAACCGCTACGGTCTCGCCAGCCTGTGCAATCTCGACAAGCTGCCGGCCAAGGGCGCCATCCTGATCGCGGCGCCGTTGAAGATCGTCAATGGCACCGGCAGTCCCTTGCGTGTTCTGGCGCTGGTCGCGCGCTGAGACTTGAGAGCTTTCCCCCTTCTCCCGCTTGCGGGAGAAGGTGCCCGATAGGGCGGATGAGGGTGTTGGTTCAGCTTGCGACGGCTTATCAAGTTGACGAAGCTTCAACACCCCCAATGCTTGCGGCTCTATGAAGGCTGAGAGAACACCCTCATCCGGCCTTCGGCCACCTTCTCCCGCAGGCGGGAGAAGGGGAGAAAATGGAGAGACTTGGTACATGGCCGATCCTGACTATGTGATCGTCGGCAGTGGCATCAATGCCCTGGTCTGCGCGGCTTTGCTGGGCCGCCAGGGCAAACGCGTGCTGCTCGTCGAGCGCAATGACCGGATCGGCGGCTGCATCCGCACCGAAGAGATCACCGCGCCGGGATATGTCCATGACCTGATGGCGACGACTTTCGTCCTCTTCATCACCTCGCCCGCTTATGCCGCGCTCGCCGCCGATCTCGGCCGGCATGGGCTTGAATTCTGCCACACGGACCACCCCTCAGGCGTGCTGCTGCCGGATGGGCGTTCCGCCGTCGTCAGCATGAAACGTGTTGCCAATGGCGCGGCGCTCGACCAGCTTGCCTCCGGCGACGGGGCCCAGCATCTTGCCGATGTCGGTGGTGTCGAGCGCAACGCGCCTTTGCTTTTCGCACTGCTCGGCGGCCAGCTGTGGAACTGGCCGACGGCGAAGCTCCTCGCCCAGGAAGCGTGGCGGCGCGGTCCGCGCCAGCTGGCGCGCTTCTTCGGCGAGGCGCTCACCCCGGCGCGCGCCTGGCTCGAGGCGAATTATCAATCCGATGTCAGCCGTGCACTCTGGGCGCCCTGGGTGCTGCATACCGGCCTCGGGCCGGAAAGCGCCTATTCGGCGCAAATGGCCAAGGTCATCGCTTTCGCGCTCGAAGCGGCGGGCGCGCCGATCGTCAAAGGTGGCGGCCAGAAACTGCTCGATGCCTTCGCGGCCTTGATCGCGGAGACGGGCGGCGAGATCCGTACCGGCGCCGATGTCGTCTCGGTGCTTGCCGGCAGCGGCGGTGTGGCACGCGGGGTGCAACTTGCCGACGGTTCAGAGATCATCGCGAAATCAGGCGTCATCTGCTCGGTCACGCCGACCCAGCTCTATGAGCGCCTGCTCCAGAGCTTCGACAAACCGCAAGGCCTTGCGGACGAGGTCCGCAACTATCGTTATGGCAAAGGCAATTTCCAGCTCCATTATGCGCTGAAGGCGAAACCGCGCTGGCTCTCGCCCGGTCTCGACAAGGTCGCGCTGCTCCATCTCACCTCGGGACTCGATGGTGTTTCGAAGGCGGCGAACGAAGCCGAACGTGGCATGCTGCCGGAAGTGCCGACCATTTGCGTGGGCCAACCGCACGCGCTCGATCCGAGCCGCTGCCCGGAAGGCGCTGCGGTCCTGTGGCTGCAACTGCCGGAAGCGCCGCGCCATATCAAAGGCGACGCGGCGGGCAAGATCGTGGTGCCGGCGGATGGCGCCTGGAGCGAGGCGGTGCGCGAAGCCT
Source organism: Rhizobiales bacterium Y(2018) (assembly GCA_005502925.1). Classification (GTDB taxonomy): domain Bacteria; phylum Pseudomonadota; class Alphaproteobacteria; order Rhizobiales; family Aestuariivirgaceae; genus Taklimakanibacter. The sequence continues at coordinate 68,103 of SCPD01000024.1, forward strand.
ATGCCGACCGCATCGAAGCGATCCTGGCGCATCACATCACCGACTTCGCGTCGATCAAGCTGGCGCGGCGGGCCTATTCGCCCGCCGATCTCCAAGCCATGAATGTGAATCTGGTCGGCGGCGACCCCTATGGCGGCTTTTGCGGGCTCGATCAGTCCTTCCTATGGCGGCCGTTCAAATCCTCGGTCAATCACCGCACCTTCATCCGCAATGTCTATCATATCGGCGCTTCGACCCATCCGGGAGCCGGACTCGGCGGCGGGTCGGGCTTCATGCTGGCACAAGCCTTGAGGTGATCAGATGGTCGGACGCTTCGGAACCACTCTCCTCAAACCCTCGAATTCGGTCGATGACGCGATCCCGTCGATCGGCGAGATCGGGCTCAATCACTTCGCGCCCTATCTGATCAACCGCATCTCGGCGCGCTGGAACGCCGACATGCAGGAGGCGCTGAAGCCTTTCGACCTCACCACCGCCAAGATGCGCACCCTCGCGGTGCTGTCGATCACGCCTGGCATGACGGCGAACGACCTGGCGCTCCACACCATCACCGAGCAGTCGACCATGAGCCGCACGCTCGATGCGATGGAGGAGCAGGGGCTGATCAAGAGCCGGCCGCGCAAGGGTGATCTGAGAGTTCGCGAGGTCTATCTGACCGACAAGGGCCGCCAGCTCTTCGCTGAATTCTGGCCTTTGATGTATAGACTTTATTCGGAAGTCTTCAGCGGTGTCAGCGAGGCCGAATATGAGGCTTTCATATCGGTCCTGCATAAGATGCTGCAGAATGTGAACCAGGACTGAGGAAGGCGCCATGGCCGAACGTTCCTTCGCGAAAGAAGTCCAGCAGCTGAAGATCGGCGCCGGCGAGGAGTTCCGCGGTGAAGGCATTCTCGCCATCACCAAGGCGCTCCTTCAATGCGGCGTCGGTTATGTCGTCGGCTATCAGGGCGCGCCCATCTCGCATCTCATGGATGTGCTCGCCGATGCGCAGGACATATTGGGCGATCTCGGTGTTCACTTCGAAGCGAGCGCCAGCGAGGCGGCTGCCGCCGCGGCGCTTGCGGCCTCGGTGCATTATCCGATCCGCGGGGCGGCGACCTGGAAATCGACGGTCGGCACCAATGTCGCCTCCGACGCGCTCGCCAATCTCTCGTCGGGCGGCGTCACCGGCGGCGCCCTCATCATCGTCGGCGAGGATTACGGCGAAGGCTCCTCGATCATGCAGGAGCGCAGCCATTCCTTCGCGATGAAGTCGCAGATCTGGCTGCTCGATCCCAAACCCAATCTCGAAGCGATCGTCAAGGCGGTCGAGGACGGCTTCGCGCTTTCGGAGGCGACCAACACGCCGGTGATGCTGGAGGTGCGCATCCGCTCCTGCCATGTGCATGGCCGCTTCATCGCCAAGGACAATCAGCGCCCGCCGATGTCGGTGGCCGACGCCTTGGAATCACCGCGCCGCGACACGCAGCGGATCGTGCTGCCGCCCGCCTCCTTCCTGCATGAGCAGGAGAAGATCAAGAAGCGCTGGCCGGCGGCGATCGACTTCATCAAGACGCACAAGCTCAACGAAATGGTCGGGCCGAAGCGCGGCAAGGTCGGCATCGTGCTGCAGGGCGGCATGTATAATGGCGTCATCCGCGCTTTGCAGCGGCTGGGCCTCGCCGATCTCTATGGCACTTCGATGGTGCCGCTTTATATCCTCAACGTCACCTATCCGCTGGTCGATGACGAATTCCTGGAATTCTGCGAGGACAAGGATGCGGTGCTGGTGGTCGAGGAAGGCCAGCCCGATCATCTCGAACAAGCCTTCGGCCACATGCTGCATAAGGCGGGAGCGTCGACGCGGCTGCATGGCAAGGGCTATCTGCCGATGGCCGGCGAATATTCCGGCCAGGTGATGCTCGACGGCCTGTCGGGATTCCTGCGCGATCATGCGCCGGCTTTGCTCTCCGCCAAGATCCGCCTGCCCAACGCACCGGTGGCGCCGCCCGATGTGTCGCATCTGGCGCAAGTGGTGCCGATGCGGCCGCCCGGCTTCTGCACCGGCTGTCCGGAGCGGCCGATCTTCTCGGCGATGAAACTGGTCGAGCAGGAGCTTGGGGTACATCATGTCGCCGCCGACATAGGCTGCCATCTCTTTTCGATCATGCCGCCCTTCAATATCGGGGCGACCACCATGGGTTACGGGCTCGGACCCGCTTCGGCCTCGGCCTTCAACATGCCGGCGAAGAAACGCTCGATCGCCATCATGGGCGATGGCGGCTTCTGGCATAACGGCCTCGCTTCCGGCATCGGCAATGCCGTCTTCAACAAGAATGACGGCGTCATCCTGGTGGTCGACAATTATTATTCAGCGGCGACCGGCGGGCAGGACATTCTCTCCTCACGCGCCAATAATCGCACGCGTTCGACCAAACATCCGATCACCGATGCGGTGAAAGGTGTCGGCGTCAACTGGGTGCGCCATATCGACCGCACCTATGACGTGCAGAAGATGCGCGACACGCTCAGGGAAGCGCTGACGACGGACGAGAAGGGACCCAAAGTCATCGTCGCCTCGTCGGAATGCATGCTCAACAAGCAGCGGCGCGAGAAGCCGTTGACCGCCAAGGCCATTCATGACGGCAAACGCGTGGTGAAGCCGCGCTTCGGCGTCGATGAGGATGTCTGCACCGGCGATCATGCCTGCATCCGCCTGTCGGGCTGCCCGTCGCTCAGTGTGAAGCAGCTGGACGATCCCTTGCGCGACGATCCGGTGGCATCCATCGACCAGTCCTGCGTCGGCTGCGGCAATTGCGGCGAAGTGGCGGATGCCGCGGTGTTGTGCCCCTCCTTCTACCGCGCCGATGTGATCAACAATCCGAACCGCCTCGACCGTTTCCTGGCGAAGCTGCGGCAGAAGGTGATCGGCTTCCTGCAGAAGCGGCGTGACGTGAAGTCCCTGCGCTTCATCAAGGCGGGCACCGCGTAATGAACATGCAGCCGGCCCGTCAGAACCAGATCATCAAGCTCGCGATATTGGCGGTGGGCGGGCAGGGCGGCGGCGTGGTGTCGGACTGGATCGTGCATCTCGCCGAGGAAAATGGCTGGTATGCGCAGGCGACCTCGGTGCCGGGCGTGGCCCAGCGCACCGGCGCCACGATCTATTATATCGAAATGGTGCCCGATCGCGGCAGGACGCCGATCCTGGCCTTGATGCCGTCGCCCGGCGATGTCGACATCGTCATCGCCGCCGAGCTGATGGAAGCCGGGCGCGCGATGATGCGTGGCCTGGTGACGCCGGAACGCACCACCCTCATCGCCTCCTCGCACCGTGCTTTCGCCGTGTCGGAGAAAATGGTGCCGGGCAATGGCATCGCCGATGGCGCGGCCGTCATCGAGACGGCACGCAAGACGGCGCGTCGCTTCGTCGCCGCCGATCTCGAGGCGATCGCCCAGCGCAATGGCAGCGTCATCTCGGCGAGCCTGTTCGGCGCGCTCGCGGCGGCCTCCGTCCTGCCCTTTCCGCGCGCGAGCTTCGAGGCGACGATCCAAAGCGGCGGCAAAGGCATCAAGGCCAGTCTCCGGGCTTTCCATGACGCCTTCGATGCCGCGTCGGCGCCGGTCGCCGCCGCGGCGCCGCCCGAGCGCGCGTCTGTCGAGATCAAGGGACCGCCGGCCTTACTTGGGCGCTATCAGACACTTGAGGCCCGCATCGACGACGAAATGCCGGCCGACAGCCGCGACATGGCGAAACGCGGTCTCGCCAAAGTCGTCGAGTTCCAGGACATGGCCTATGGCGAGGAATATCTCGGCCGGCTGGTGAAGATCGCCGCTCTCGACCATGATCTGGGCGGTGACGGCAAAGGCCGCGCGCTGACGCGCGAAGCTGCGAAATACCTGGCCAATGCCATGGCCTATGACGACGTCATCCGGGTGGCGCGGATCAAGACCGAGAGGCAGCGCTTCGAACGGGTGCGCGATGAGGTCCATGTCCGCGACGAGCAGATCTTGAAGCTCACCGAATTCATGCATCCGCGCATGGAAGAGGTCTGCGGCATGCTGCCGACGCGGCTCGGCCGCTATATCGAAAGCCGCCCAGGCCTGTTCAAGGCGCTCGACCGGATGGTCAATCGTGGCCGGCATGTGCGCACCGATGGCATCTTCTGGTACACGGTGCTTTATGCGCTCTCAGGCTTGCGGCGCTTCCGCCGCCGCCTGCTGCGCCATGAAGTGGAGCAGATGCATCTCGCGAGATGGCTCGGTGAGGCCGAGCGGGTCGCCCGGAGGAATTACGGGCTCGGGGTCGAAGTGCTGCGCTGCCGCCGCCTCATCAAGGGTTATAGCGACACGCATGCGCGGGGGCTGTCGCGTTATGACAAGGTTCTCTCCGCGCTGCCGCTGCTCGAAGGGCGCGAAGACGGCGCGCAATGGCTGCGCCGCTTGCGCGAGGCGGCGCTCAAAGACGAGAATGGCACGGCGCTCGACGGGGCGCTGAAGACGGTGGCGAGCCTCTGATACAGGCCCGATACAGGGATTTTCAGGGAATTACAGGGAATTTTTCGGAGAAAAGTGCCGCCTCTAACGATTTCAAAGGCTTGGGAGGCCGGTGATTGATCATGCAGGGAAGGTCGCCAGGACACTCTGCCGATAGTTTCCCGTCGTTACGCCAGGATGAAATTTCCCAATTCCACGCCATAATGCGCAATTGCAAGGGGGCTACACGCGGATCTCGTCCTGGATCCATTTGCGGAAGGCCTGAATGCGACGGTCGGTGCGCTTGCGGCTCTGATAAGCGAGGTACCAACCACCGGACTGGGCGACCTTCATCTTCATCGGTTCGGCAAGCTTGCCGGCGAGAATGTCGCTCCGCACCAATAGCTCGGGCGCGACCATGAAACCCAGGCCGTCGATGGCGGCTTCGATGGCAAGCAGATAGGAATCGAACTTCTCGACTGTTTCCGGTCTTGCGCGGCGGTCACTCGAAAACCAAGTTTCGAGATCATCGGGTGCGCTCGACACTTCGAGCGCCGTGAGATTTGCGAGATCCCTGGCCTTGGCGATCCGGCGGGCGAGCTTGGGGTTTGCGACGAGAACGAGAGATGTATCGAACAGATGCACATAATCGATGCCCGTCCGCTTCGGCGCCTGGGCATAGACGATCGCCATATCTGCCGCCTTGGGCACAAAGTCCCAGTCCATGAGGCTCGAATCGATGGCGAGGCGGATATCGGGATGGGCGTGGCGGAAACGATGCAGCCGCGGAATGAGCCAGCGCACCGCCAGTGTAACATAGATCTGCAGCGTCAGGCCGCCTTCGCTCTGGTCGCGCCGTAAAAGCGCGGTGCCGTTCTCGATCTGGTCGAACGCCTCGCGCATGAAAGGGATCAGGATCTCGCCTGAAGGACTGAGCTTTACGCCTCCGGGCTGGCGGACGAAAAGCTTTGTGTCGAGTGAGGCTTCGAGCGCCGCGATCTGATGGCTGACCGCCGATTCGGTGACGTTCAGTTCGCCCGCGGCCCGGCGAAAGCTGCCATGCCGCGCGACGGCCTCGAAAGTCCGCAGGCCGATGAGGGAAGGGATGGCGTGTCGCTCGGGCATGGGGTTCATTCATGTAGCGGGAGCATGAGTTTAACTCATGTCGATGTGAAATACCATCGTTTGACCCGGCCGCGGATTCCGTCAGCCTGGAACCCGCAACAAGGGTGAGGATCGCATCATGTCGAACAAGCCAAGGGAAGCGGCCTTGAAGGGGCTCGGACGGCGGGATTTCATGAAAGTCGCCCTGGGCGCCGGCATGAGCCTCGCTGCGGCGCAGCTTCTCTGGTCGCGCCGCGCCAAGGCCGAGCCTAAGAAAGGTGGCCGTTTGCGCGCGGGTCTCGCCCATGGCTCGACAACCGATATTCTCGATCCGGCGACCTATGAAAACGGCTTTACCCAGACCGTCGGCAACAGCGCCTATAACCGGCTCACCGAGGTTGGCCCCAAGGGTGACCTTGTGGGCGAGCTCGCCGAATCCTGGGAGCCGAGCGCCGACGCCAAGACATGGCGCTTCAAATTGCGCTCAGGGGTCCAATTCCACAATGGCAAGAGCTTCTCCAGCGACGACGTCGTCGCCTCGATCAACCATCATCGTGGCGAAGGCAGCACCTCGGGCGCCAAGGGTATCGTCGGCGAGATCGCCGAGCTCACGGCAGACGGCCCGAACGCCGTCACCTTCACGCTCAAGGGCGGTAACGCCGATTTTCCTTTCATCCTCTCGGATTTCCATCTCGGTATCTGTCCGGCGACGGCCGAAGGCAAGATGGACTGGGCGTCGGGCGTGGGTACCGGCGCCTACACGATCGCGCGTTTCGAGCCGGGCCAGCGAGCGGTCCTCAAACGCAACGCCAATTACTGGAAAGAAGGCCGCGGCCATTTCGATGAAGTCGAGCTGCTGTCGATCGTCGATGTGAATGCCCGCACCAACGCGCTCGTCGCCGGCGATATCGATGTGATGGACCGCTGCGACCTCAAGACGGTTGGGCTCCTCAAGCGCAATCCCGCGATCCGCATCGAGCAAGCGTCCGGCACGCAGCATTATACCTTCGCCATGCAGACGGACGTGGCGCCATTCGACAATCGCGACGTGCGCCTGGCGCTCAAGCTCGCGATCGACCGCCAGGAGCTGGTCGACAAGATCCTCATGGGCTACGGCTATCTCGGCAACGACCATCCGATCGGCAAATTCAACCGCTATTTCGCCAGCGATCTCGAGCAGCGGCTCTATGATCCCGATCAGGCCCGTTCACTGCTGAAGAAAGCGGGGCACGAAAATCTGAAAGTCTCGCTGAGTGTCGCCGATGCCGCTTTCGCCGGCGCCGTCGATGCCGGGACGCTGTTCGCCGACAAGGCGGCCAAGGCCGGGATCACGCTCGATATCGTGCGCGAGCCCGATGACGGCTACTGGACCAATGTCTGGCTCAAGAAGTCCTTTGCCGCGGTCTATTGGGGCGGCCGGCCGACCGAGGACTGGATGTTCTCGACCGCCTATGCCGCCGGTGTGCCGTGGAACGACACGCATTGGACCAATGAACGGTTCAACACGCTCCTGCAGCAGGCGCGGATCGAGCTCGACGATGCCAAGCGGCGGGCCATGTATGGCGAGATGCAGCGGCTGGTGCGTGACGATGGCGGCGCCGTCATCCCGATGTTCGCGAATTTCGTCTTTGCGATGTCCGACAAGGTCGCGCATGCACCCGAAATCTCCGCCGAATGGGATCTCGACGGCCTGAAATTCGCGGAGCGGTGGTGGTTCCAGTAAATCTGCGGGATCTGATCGACTCGGCCGCCGAACTCTATCTCGCCACTGGCAATGCCCGCGCGGCCGAGGCGGCGAAGCTGATGCGCGCGGCGGTGCCCGAGAGACCAGCAGATCCGCCGCAGGTGTTGCCGGTCCTCAGCCATTTGCCGTCCATCGCGATGCAGCATGAGCTGGCAAATCTTCCCTGGACCGATGGCGGCTTCTCCCTGCCGGACCCGATCCGGAGGCACAATGCCTATGCCGAGCTGATCGGGCCGGAAGGGCCGTTTCTGAGCGCCAAATGCCGCTTCGGCTTCTATTTGCAGGCGCCGGATTGTTTTTATCCGCCGCATTCGCATGCCGCGGAAGAGTTCTATTTGCTTCTCAGCGGCTCTGCCGAATGGCAGCTCGACGACAGCAGGTCCTTCACGCCACCCAGTCCCGGTCTGGTACATCACCAGCCCTGGCAAAAACACGCTATGCGCACCGGCGCTTCTCCGCTGCTCGCCTTGTGGGTGTGGCTCGGCAATATCAGCTACGGGACCTATTCGATCTGAATACTGTTTCGGCATCGGGTTGTCCGAAAACCGCTTCTCACTTTTCGGCCCGATGCTCATATTACTTCATATCTATAGCATTGTCCGGAAAATAGTTTAGTTCTATAGTAATTCCAGGTGCCGCTCGAAAGACACCGGACCTGGCAAGGCACCGGCCCGTCCCGGAGGAACGCAACATGCTGAAGAAATTTGTCGCGTCGTTGTCGCTCAGCCTTTGCCTCGCCACACCTGCGCTCGCCGGATCGCTGCCGGGGATGCGCGGCCATGATCATACCGGCGTCACGGTTCCTGATATCAAGCAGGCGCTGGAGTTCTTCACCAATGTGCTGGGCTGCCAGCATGCGATGACCTTCGGGCCCTTTTCCGACGACAAGGGCACCTTCATGCAGGACCTGCTCGATGTAAATCCACGCGCCAAGATCGAGCAGATCTCGCTGGTGCGCTGCGGCTATGGCTCGAATATCGAGCTCTTCCAATATTCTTCGCCCGACCAGAAGGATGCGAAGCCAAAGAACAGCGATATCGGCGGCTATCACATCGCTTTCTATGTCGATGACATCAAGGCGGCGGCCGATTATCTCAAGGCCAACAATGTGCGCACCATGATGGGGCCGTTGCCGGTCGATCAGGGGCCGGCGGCCGGCCAGTCGATCCTCTATTTCATGGCGCCCTGGGGGCTGCAATTCGAGCTCATCAGCTATCCCAAGGGGATGGCCTATGAAAAGGACGGCGGCACTGTGTTATGGTCGCCCAAGGATCCGGCGAAATAGCGAGAACGAATGATGCGGATCAAGGTGATCGGCGGCGGCCCCGGCGGCCTCTATTTTGCCCTTCTCACCAAGAAGGCGAAGCCCAACTGGGACATCGAGGTCATCGAGCAGAACAGGGACGACGACACTTTCGGCTTCGGTGTCGTCTTCTCCGACGATACGCTCGATGAGTTCCTCTCGCATGATCCGCCGTCCTATGAGCGCATCCGCGATAAATTCGCCTATTGGGACGATGTCGCCATCCACTACAAGGGCAACGAAGTCCGCTGCGGCGGCAATGGCTTCTGCGGCCTGTCGCGCATGACCTTGCTGCAGCTGCTGCATGCGCGCTGCCGCGAGGAAGGCGTGGGACTGACCTTCAGCCGGCGCATCGACCCGGAAGAGATCGAGCAGCTTTGCTCCTCGGCCGATATCGTGGTGGCGGCCGACGGCATCAATTCGCTCATCCGCGACCATTACAAAGAGCATTTCAAGCCGGCCGTTTCAGTCAAGGCCAACCGCTTCTGCTGGATGGGCTCGACCCGGCCGATGGGCGAGTTCAATTATTTCTTCAAGCAGACGCCGCATGGGGTCATCTGCGCCCACACCTATCAATATGAAAAGGGCAAATCGACCTGGGTCTTCGAAATGGACGAGGCCTGCTGGCAAGGCCATGGCTTCACGGAGACGGACGAAGAAGATTCGAGGGCGAAGCTCGAGGCGATCTACAAAGATGAGCTCGAGGGCCATCGTCTCCTGCTCAACCGCTCGTTCTGGCGGCGCTTCCCGCGCATCTTCTGCGAAAACTGGAGCCACAAGAACATCGTTCTTCTGGGCGACGCCAAGGCCTCGGCGCATTTCTCCATCGGCTCCGGCACCAAGCTCGCGATGGAATGCGCGATCGGCCTGTCGAATGCGGTGGTGCAGCATGCGGCGAGCGATGTGAAGGCGGCCTTTGCCGCCTATGACGCCGCGCGGCGCGTGCCCTGCCAGGTCGTCCAGCACAATGCCGATGTGTCGCTCGCCTGGTTCGAGCATATGAAACGCTCCTTCGATATGGAGCCGATGCAGTTCGCCATGGTGGTCATGTGCCGCGCCAAGACCATCACTTATGACAATCTGCTGGTCCGCGATCCGGGCTTCGTCGCCAAGGCCGACAGCGAATGGTATGAGCGCTATCATCGCGAGACGGGCTACGACTATCGCAGCTCACGGCCGACGCCGATGTTCACCAAATTCCGCCTGCGCGGCATGGAGGTGGCGAACCGCGTGGTGATGTCGCCGATGGCGCAATATTCCGCCGACGCAGAAGGCAATCTCACCGACTGGCATTTCGTGCATTATTGCTCGCACGCGCTGGGCGGCATGGGGCTGATCTTCGCCGAGATGAGCTGCCCCTCGCCGGAGGCGCGGATCTCGCTCGGCTGTCCCGGCCTGTGGAGCGACGCGCAGGAAGCGCAATGGAAGCGTATCGTCGATTTTGTCCATGCGTCGTCGGATGCGAAGATCTGCATGCAGCTCGGCCATTCCGGCCGCAAGGGGTCGACGCAGCTCGGCTGGGAGGCGGCCGATCATCCCATCAAGGAGGCGGACGACAACTGGCCGCTGGTGTCGGCTTCGGCCATTCCCTATTTCGACGGGATCAGCGCCCTTCCGGCCGAGCTCGACCGTACCGGCATGGATCGCATCAAGGCTGAGTTCGTATCAGCGACGAAACGCGCGGCGCGGGCCGGCTTCGACATGCTGGAGCTCCATTGCGCCCATGGCTATCTCTTTGCCTCCTTCATCTCGCCGCTCACCAATGAGCGCGATGACGATTACGGCGGCGGCATCGAAAACCGGTTGCGTTATCCGCTCGAAGTCTTTGCGGCGATGCGCGCAGCGTGGCCGGAGGACCGGCCGATGTCGGTGCGCATCTCGGCCTCGGACTGGAAAGACGGCGGTATCAGCGAGGCTGATCTCTTCGTCATCGCCGAGAGGTTCCGCGATGCGGGCTGCGACCTGATCGATGTCTCCTCCGGCCAGACGGTGCCCGATCAGAAGCCCGTCTATGGCCGCATGTATCAAGTGCCCTTCGCCGAAGCGATCCGCAATGTGCCGAAAATGGCGACCATGGCGGTGGGCGCCATCACCGAAGCGGCGCAGGTGAACACCATCCTGCATACGCGGCGCGCCGATCTCGTGGCGCTGGCGCGGCCGCATCTGTGGAATCCCTATTTCGCCCATCAGGCGCAGGCCTGGTACGGGGCAAGGGATCAGAACTGGCCGAAACAATATCTGCCCGGACGCAACCAGGCTTTCCGTGAGATGGAGCGGCTCAGGCAGAAGCAGATGGAATTGCAGATCAAAGCGCGGCCGAAACGTCACGCAGTGAAAGAGGAGGGCGCGTGACATGAGCGACGTAAAACGGGAACCTTTGCATCGTATCCTGCAGCCTGAGGGATGGCCGCGGCCCAAGGGCTACGCCAATGGAATATTGGCGCAAGGCCGGCTCGTCTTCACCGGCGGGCTCGTCGGCTGGAACGAAGAGGGCGTCTTTCCGGATGGTTTCGTGCCGCAAGTCCGCCAGACGCTGCACAATATCGTGGCGGTGCTGAAGGAGGCAGGTGCGGGCCCGGAGCATCTCGTGCGCCTGACCTGGTATGTCATCTCGATCGAAGATTATCTCGCCGATCCCAAAGGACTGGGCGGGGCCTATCGCGAAATCATCGGCAAGAATTTTCCCGCCATGGCGACGGTCCAGGTCACGCGTCTCGTCGAGCCCAAGGCGCTGGTCGAGATCGAGGCAACGGCGGTAATTCCGTAGAGGTTCAGATGGAATCTAGAGGGGGATCTGGATCTTTGGGCGGGTGACGCAGTAACCGGCGCGATCGACTTCAGCCGAGACGATTTTCGGAACCGCCTTGCGTTTTGCGAACAGCCGCCACCGCGCCGCCGATGCCTTCTCGGGCAGTCCTGCGCCTTGCGGCACCGTCAGCAGAAGCGTCTTGCGCTCGACATGGCGATACACATCATACATAGCGTGTCCCTTTCCGGGGAAAGCAAGCGCGCATCGCGACGAAGTGGCATCACTTCGCCGAAAAGGGCTCGCGCAAAATCAATATCCTGGAGCGAATCCTCGTCGCCGAAGTCTTCGACTTTGGCGGGATTTGCTCCAAGCAGCTATTGCCCCGATGAACGGGTGAAGGATTTGACGGGAGCGCGCGGCATGCCGGATTTTTCGGCGATCTTGCGGTCCTGTTCCTCGATCAAGGCGGCGACGGCCTTGTCGCCGTCCAGCTCTCCGACAAGTTCGGCCGGGATGCGGCGACGCGAGGATTTCATACCGTCCTGATAGACGATATCGTACAGGACAAAACTTTCAGGTGCGCGTGCCTTCTTTTTACCCATCAGCCAATCTCACTTTCGTTGATCCGTGTATGCGCTGACGGGAGGCGCGCTAAGTCGTTGAGCCCGGTGTCTTTTCGGCAGCCGGCGCGGCGCCGGCCGGTTGTGGCGAGCGGAAGAGGTCGCGCGGCTTGACCGGACGCTCCTTGGGCTTGGGCGGAGGAAGCAGTCCCTCACGCTGGGCCTTCTTGCGGGCGAGCTTTCTCATCCGACGGATCGCCTCGGCCTTTTCGCGGGCCTTCCGTTCGGAAGGCTTTTCATAGGCCGAGCGCCGCTTGATTTCCCGGAAGACGCCTTCGCGCTGCATCTTCTTCTTCAGGATTCTGAGCGCCTGGTCGACATTGTTGTCGCGAACAAATACCTGCATGACACCTCACGCTCAAAACCAATTGAAATCCAATGCCTAGATCACGATGACTTTTGACGGAACCCGTCAAAAGTCATAAACGTGATCGTCGGCTTTAACCTGGAGCATAATGTTATCGCCAAGACGATTCCGTCTTGGCGCATTATGCTCTAGCAGAACAGCCGGTACATCCGCGGTCTGTTCTGCCGGCGTCGAAGGTTACGCGTTTTCCAGATTGTCGGCCGAGACCTTACCTGTGCGGCGATCGGTAGCCGCCTCAAACTGGACCTTCTGGCCTTCGCGGAGCGTGCCGAGATTGGCGCGCTCGACGGCGCTGATATGGACGAAAACGTCCTTGCTGCCGTCGTCCGGCTGAATGAAGCCGAAGCCCTTTTGGGTGTTGAAGAATTTAACTGTTCCTACCGGCATGATTATAACCTTTCACAAGCCAGGCGCCACGGAAGCGCATCATCGCGCCCGCTCAAACGATCGATGTTCAGGAGAGAGGTCGTCAGTTGGCGCTGGGCTTGCCCCGCGCGAGACCGATAATCAATGCGGCCGAAACTCGAAGTGCCGTATATGGGCGTAATTCATCGATTTTGCAAGCCATAATCAGCCGCTAGCGAAGGATGCGGGCAGACGGGTGCCAATTTTGCCCTGGAATCCCGCACTAATCCATAAGAATCGAGCGGGTTTGCGAGCTTGGATTCACTGTTACCGGTCTGTCTCCACGTGAAAGCGAGCGCCGCATTTGCGGCAGGTCATGGCATTCGCCGAGGGTCCCTCTGAGCTTTCGAACAGCTTGCCGGAAAAGCCCATGCGGACGAAGCAATTTGGGCACTCATATTCCCTTGCGATGACCGGCACGTAGCTTCTTGCCCTTTCCATCGCGGATTGAGCGGCATCGCAGCCCTTTTCCAGGAACATGATCTGCTCGCGCGCTTTCACAAGGTCGATGCGATATTGCTGGAGCCGCGACAGAAATTCCTTCTCCAGTTCGCCGGCGCGCTTGCGAAGCACCTCTTGGATACTGTCCATATTGAGATCAGTCTTTACCGCCACGACGTCATCTCCCTGATCGAGGCGTCACTCCGCCTTCTGGGAGACATGGTCTTCCTCGACCTTGACCTGGCTTGCCAGGCGCAACTTGCGCAGCCGATCGGTTTTCAGCTGGCGTTGCTTCTGCTCGGCCTCGATGATTTTCATGGCCGTAACATGAGTCGATTGCGCCTTGAATTCTCGGGTCGTGCGGCTGACCATACTCTCCGCTCCTTCGGATGGCGGGAGCGCGTCCGCTCTCAGTCGTCGGAATGCCTTGGCGAGGAAGTGGTCTGACGATGGACGATTATTGCACAATATGGCGGCCAACGACACAGCTATTTGGTGCGTGGAAATATCCAAACAGCTGCCGCTTGGTAGCCCAATCCTCTCAGAGCAGGCATGGGTGGAAACAAGTTTAGAGCATTACGCGTCGATAGGCGCGCCACCTTCGCGGCTGCGCCTCGCGATGAAGTCATCAAGCTGATCACACAAGGCGATGTCGAGCGCAGGGGCTTCGAAGTCGCCCAGCTTCTGTTTCCAGATCCGGTTGGCGCGCTCGGTTGCGCTCTTCGCGCCGGTCTCAGTCCAGCGGCCGAAATTCGACCAGTCGGACACCAGCGGCTCGTAGAAGGCGGTCTGGTAGCGCTCCATTGTGTGCTGCGTTGCAAAGAAGTGTCCACCCGGGCCAACATCGCGAATGGCCTCAAAAGCCAGATCCTGCTCGTCGCAAGGGACCCGCCTGAACATCTCGGCAAATGACTGGAGAAGCTCGAGATCGGTGATCAGCTTTTCGAAGGACGCCGTCAGGCCGCCTTCCAGCCAGCCGGCGCCGTGCAGCAGGATGTTGCAGCCGCTCATCACGGCGCCCCAGGCGCTCATCTGTGTTTCGTAGTCGGCTTGCACATCAGGCATATTGGACGCCGTTCCGGCCGATGAGCGCCAAGGGATTCCCAGTCGCCGCGCCAGCTGGCCCGCCCCGAATGACGTTTTCACATGTTCGGGTGTTCCGAATGTCGGCGAGCCCGATCGCATATCGACATTGGAGGCGAAGCTCCCATACATGACCGGCGCGCCCGGGCGCACCACCTGGTACAGGGTGATGGCGGCGAGCGCTTCGGCATGCTGCAAGGACAAGGCTCCCGCAATGGTGATCGGCGCCATGGCGCCGGCCAGGCAGAAGGGCGTCGCGATGAGCATCTGGCCTGCTTCGGCGAAATCGATGATCCCCTGCGTCATGGGGACGTCCAGCTGAAGCGGCGAATTCGTGTTGATGACCGTGTAGCAGTACGGCGCCCGGATGAAGTCGTCTTCCGACAGCCCGCGGGCGATGCGGACCATCGCGAAACTGTCCTGCACCTGTCCCGCGCCGCGGCAGAACACCCAGGGCACCTTGTCGCTCAAGGTCAGCGCGGCCCGCATCGTCGCATAGTGGCGGAGATGAACGGGCACGTCCTGCGGCTCCATGACGGCGGCCAGCATATGCAGGATGTCGAAGCTTTGCGTCAGCCTTATGAAGTCTTCGAGATCGGCGAGCGTTCCCGGCCGCTTGCCACGGTCGATATCAGTGGCATGCGGGGCGCCGGCGACCGAAAGGAAAGCGACATTGCGCCCGCCCAGGGGAACATTTCTGGCGGCCGATCCACCTATGAGCTCAATCGTGCGGGGCGCCGTCGCTAAAGCCTGTTCGACAAGGCCCCGGTCAAAGCGCACGATCTGCGAGTCTTCATCGACACTGGCGCCGGCGGCCTTGAGCCTTGCCCGGCCGCCCGGGTGAAGCACGCGCATGCCAATTTCCTGGAGGATGCGCAAGGCGTTCTGATGGATCGCTTCGACCTGATCATCCGTGAAGACACGGATCGGCTCAAATGGATTTACCAGCCTTGTGTAGTCGGTCACCCGGCCTGAACTGCCCGGCCGCGGTTTCCGTCTGCGCCTGTGATCCTGCACGCCTGTGTCCATGACGACCTCCGGTGCTCTGAACACATGTGTACAGAAGGTTGCGGATCGGTGCAAGAACGATGTGCCGACGGCTCACGCGGCTGCGACAGAAGCACAAGCTATAGGTATTTTGGGACATCCGCATTACGCTGATCGCAGGGCAATACGAGTAGACATATATGTCCAGGATCGGTAATTTCCGGGTGGAATGAGAGGGAGCGGTCTCATGCAGACACATGCGCGGGTGGTGGTGGTCGGTGGTGGTTGCGTCGGTGCCGGGATCCTCTATGGCCTGGCGCGACGGGGCTGGTCGGATATTGCGCTGCTCGAGCGCACCCAGCTGACCGCCGGCTCCACCTGGCATGCGGCCGGCCTGGTTCCGTCCTATACGAGAAACTTCAATATCGGCCGCATGATCGCCAGGACGATCGAGATCTATGAAGGGCTTGAAGCCGATACCGGCCAAAGCGTCGGCTGGCATAAATGCGGCCAGCTGCGCCTGGCGACCAGCCGCGATCGGCTCGATGAGTTCAAGAGCTATATGAGCGTCGCCGACGCGCAGGGCACGCGGGCCGAGCTGCTGACGCCGGCGGAAGCGCGCAAGCTCTGGCCGCTTCTCGGCCATAAGGACATGCTGGCCGCCCTCTATAATCCCGACGATGGCCATATCGCGCCGGCGGATGTGACGCAGGCGATGGCGAAGGGTGCGCGCGACCGCGGCGCAAAGGTTTATCTGGAGACCGAAGTCCGTAGTTTTACGAGACTGCCGAGTGGCGAATGGCGGATAGTGACCAACAAGGGTGAGATCACCTGCGAGCATGTCGTCTGTGCGACCGGAAATTATGCGCGCCAGACCGGCGCTTTGCTGGGGCTCGATATCCCGGCGATCCCGATCATCCATCAATACTGGATCACCGAAGCCGTGCCGGAGCTGGTCGAGCGCAAGCAGCAAGGCCTGCCCGAAATGCCGATCCTGCGCGATGAGGATGTCGAAGGCTATATCAGGCAAGAGGGCGACGGGCTGATGTTCGGCCCGTATGAGCGCACCGAGAAGCTCAAGCTCTTCGCCGAGAACGGCGTGCCCGAATGGTTCGGCGCCGATCTCCTGGAAGAGGACTTCGATGCCGTCGAGGTGAATTGGGAGCGCGCCATCGAGCTGCTGCCGGCGCTCGGACGCGCGGGCATCAAGGCGAATGTCCGCGGGCCCTTCCAGATGACCGCCGATGAGCTGCCCTTGATGGGGCCGGCCTGGGGCCTGAGGAATGTCTGGCTCGCCGAAGGCGTGCCGGGCGGAATTCTCTGGGGCGGCGCCATCGGCTATTATCTATCCGAGCGCATCGTGGAAGGCGGCAACAGCCTCGATACCTCCGATCTCGATCCACGCCGCTTCGGCGACTATGCCAACAAGAACTGGACACGGGAAAAGGTGCGCGAGGCCTGGGGCACGCATGCCATTCAGCATTATCCCGGCGAAAGCCTGCCGGCGGCACGCCCGCAGAAGACCGCTCCTTCCTATGATCGCCTGAGCGAGCTCGGCGCCCAATGGGGCGTGCTCAATGGCTGGGAGTTTCCGAACTGGTATCGCCCGAAAGGGGTCGAAACCGACGGCGCCTATAGCTGGCGGTGGACCGGCTACGACAAGTACATCGGCGAAGAGGTCCGCGCGGTGCGCACTGCCGTCGGCCTCGTCGAAATGACGCCGATGACGAAGTTCGAGATCAGCGGTCCCGGCGCCGAAAAATGGCTGGACGGCATTCTCGCCAATCGCCTGCCGAAGCCCGGCCGGGTCAATCTCAGCCATCACCTCACGAAGAATGGCGGCGTGCAGGCCGAGTATATCGTGGCGCAGCTCGCCGCCGGTCTGTTCTATCTCATATCGACGCCGCGCGCCGAGCGCTGGAATTTCGATGAGCTGTCGCGGCTCCTGCCCGGGGACGGCAGCGTCCGCTTAAGCAATGTCACCAATGATCGCGGCTGCTTCACCATCGTCGGGCCGAACGCGCGGCAACTCCTTCAGCCCCTGACCGAGATCGATCTGTCCAACGAGGCCTTTCCCTGGTTCACCGTTCGCTCAGGCACGGTGGGGCTCGCCAGCGATGTGCGCCTGCTCAGGGTCAATTATGAAGGCGAGCTCGGCTGGGAGCTCTATCATCCTTTGGCCTATCAGCGACATCTGCTCGACCTGCTGCTGCAGGCGGGGCAGGCGCATGGTCTGCGGCCCGTCGGGCTCTACGCGCTTGAATCGCTCAGGCTGGAGAAGTCGTTCCGGGCGATGTTCCGCGACATCAATCCGGAGCTCTCGGCCTGGGAGAGCGGCATCGATCGCTTCGTCGCCCTCGACAAAGGCGACTTCGTCGGTCGCGCGGCCCTCGTCCGGCAGAAGGATATGGGCGTCGCGCGGCGGCTGGTGACGCTTGCGATCGAAACCCAGGGGGCCAGCTCATTGGCGCATGAAGGCGTCTATCAAGGCGGCAGGCTGGTGGGGCGCATCACCTCGGGCGGCTTTGCCCAAACGCTTGGACACGATATCGCTTTGGCGCTCCTGCCTCTTGGACTTGGCGTTACCGGGACGGCGCTCGACGTGCCGATATTGGGCGAGATGCGCAAGGCGCGGGTGATCGACGATTCGCCTTACGATCCCCAGTCCCTGCGCAGCCGGAGCTAGATCGCGTTACGCCGCGTTCCTGGCCGGATCGCGGGCGAAGATCTCCTTCACCTTGCCGGCGATCGCCTTGCCGAGATCCTTGTTGTTCTCAGCGGTGAAGTGGATGCCGTCACAGCCATCGGTCGAGACGAAGTCTCCGGCATTGAGGAAGTCCACTTTCATGAAGTCGGCCATGTCGCGATATTGCCGCGCCAGCTCACGCGACTTGGCGGTGCCGCCTTCGAACATGCCCTGGAAATAAGGATGCGGCATCTCGGTCAAAGGCGGCGGCGCCACGACCAGCGCCTTGGGGGCGGGATAAGGCGTCCCGATGCCGCCGCCGCCGGTCAGGATCTGGCCGACCAGCTTCGACATGCCCATGGCGATCTCATAGGGCGTGCGGCGGAAATAGGATTTCGTGTCATTGGTCCCGAGGAGAACGATGACGAGATCGAGCGGCAGATGGCTGGCTATGGCCGAAGGCAAATAGGCGCTGCCATTGAGGCGCGGGTCATTGGGATCATCGAGGCTGGTGGTGCGGGCGCTCAAGCCCTCTTCGATGATGCGATAGCCGTCGCCGAGCTCCGCCGCCATGGCGCCGGTCCAGCGCTCGGCATAGGCATAACGCAATGTCGGCGAGCCCTCGGCAACGGGGATCCAGCCCCAGGTCAGGGAATCCCCAAAACAAAGAATGGATTTCTGCTCCATAATATTCTCCTCGACTGCTCGTGATGGGTTTTCAGGATCAGGGCTTGGCGCTGCGCACCCCGTAGAAGATCGCCGCCAGAAGGATGATGAAGCCCTGGATGATCAGCTTGCCCGGCTCATCGACGCCCAAAGTCGTCATGAGAATGAAGAGCAAAGCGAAGGACAGGACGCCGAAGAACGGCCCCCATACGCCACCTTCGCCACGCCCGAAAACGACGCCGCCGAGGATCGTCGCCGCGACCGCCAGGATCGGCAGGTCGAGGCCGACACGCACGCTGCCGACCGCGATGGAGGCGGTCTGGACCAAAGCGGCGAGCGCCGCCATCAGTCCAGCAAGGATATGGGCGACGATCACCGTGCGTTCCACCGCGACGCCGGAGAAATGCGCGGCGGTGAGATTCTCGCCGACCGAGGCGACTGCGCGCCCGAAGACGGTGCGCGCCAGAAAGAGCGACATCAGGAGAGTGAGCGCGATCCACAGCAGCACCGGCGTCGGTACGCCCAGAAGTTTGGTGTTGTAGAGGGCGGCGAACATCGCCGGCACGTCGCCCGGCGGCTTGCCGCTCGAGAGATATTGCACGAAGCCGACCAGCACGATGCTCACCGCCAGCGTGACAATCACCGCCGAGACGCGCCGTTTGGCGATCATGATGCCGTTGAAGGTGCCGATGATGAGGCCGGTGGCGATCGCCATGGCGATGAAGGTCATCATCGAGGCGCCGGGGAAGAGCCCTGAGGAAATATAATAGTTGATCAGCAGGATCACGCCGCCGCCCGACAGGTCGATGCTGCGCACGCGCATGACCAGGAGCTGGCCGAGCACGAGAATGCCGAGCGGCACGATCTGGCGGATGAAGATGCCCAGGATATTCGGGTTCATCATATGCGGGCGCAGCACCCACAAAGTGAGCAGCAGCGCCGCGAAGACGAGATAGGAGGGAGGGATGCGGCGCAGCCGCTGCCAGGTTCTGTCGGCCAGGATCATCGCCATCTCACAGCCCCATCTTCTTGCGCGACTGCAAGCCGACGACGAGCAGCAGGATCGCGCCCTTGATGGTCGTCTGGATGAAGGGCGACATGTTGGTGAGGTTCATGCCGTTGGCGAGAAGCGCCATGACCAGCGCACCGATCACGGTGCCGTGGAGACTGCCGACGCCGCCCGACAATTGCGTGCCGCCGATCGCCACCGCGGTGATGGCGTCGAGCTCGAACAGGAGGCCGACATTGGGATCGCCCGACACGATGCGCCCGGCGAGAAAGACGCCGGCAAGGGCGGCGAAGCAGGAGCAGGTGACATAGGCAAGAAGGATATTGCGCCGCTCGGCGACGCCGAAATTATGCGCGACCTTCTCCATGCCGGAAGCGATGCCGCCGCCAATGGCGAAAAGATGCAGCCCGAAACGCGCACCATGCAGAAGCTTCCAGGAGAGGAGCAGCACCGCGATACCCCAGAAGACGGGAAGTGGAATGCCGAGCAACGTGCCCGACACCGAAGTGATCACGATATCCGGCACCGTTCCGCCCGATACGGGGCGCAGGATGCGCGTGACGCCGAGCACGATATATTGCATCGACAGCGTTGCGATGATCGGATGAACATTGAGCCTGGTCACGACGATGCCGTTGACGGCGCCGATCAAAGCGGCCAGCAGGAATACCGCGGGGATCAGGATATAAGCGGGGCCGCCCAGCGCCAGTATCGCGGTCGACAGGCTGATCACCGAGCCGACCGACAGATCGAGGCCGCCGATCACGATGACGAACATCTGCCCGATCGCGGTGATGATCAGCGGCATCGCCTGGGTGATCAGGTTGAAAAGATTGCCGGTGCTGGTGAATTGTTGTGTCGTGACGCTCAAGCCCAGAGCGATGGCGAGCGCAATGATGAGGGGCAGGCTCCACAGGCCCTGGCGCGAGCTTTGGCCCAGCAGCCATTTCAGATAATTGGGCTTCGCTGAGTGCGCTGGATGATCAGGCGACGAGGGCGGCATCGAGAATCCTGTGCTCCGTGGCCTCCCTGGCCGGCATCTCGCCCACCAGCGTATTGGCATGCATGACATAGATGCGGTCGCAGAGCCCGATCAGCTCGATCGTCTCGCGCGACAGCACGATCGCAGCGCCACCCTTGGCGGTGAAACGCCGCAGCAATTTGTAGATCTCGGATTTGGCGCCGATATCGACGCCACGTGTCGGCTCTTCGATGAGCAGCACGTCCATGTCGGCGGCGAGATAGCGGCCGAGCAGCACTTTCTGCTGGTTGCCGCCCGAGAGCGAGGCGACGGGCGCCTCGCTGCCGGCCGACTTCACCTGCAGGCTCGCGAGGGTCTCGGCGATTTCGCGCTGATAGGGCTTGGCCAGCGCCAGCGATGGGCGCCCGGCATGCAGCGCCATGGTGATGTTGTGGCTGACCGGCAGGCCGAGGAACAGGCCTTCATCCTTGCGGTCTTCGGGGATGAAGCCGATGCGCGCCGCCTGCAGCCGGCGGATGCCGGAAGCTGCCGAGGCCGGCAAAGGCAGCGCCGTCCCTCCTTTGCTTACCGTTCCGGCGGCCGGCTGGAACAGGCCGATCAAAGCGCGCAGCAATTTCTGCTGGCCCTGGCCCTCCAGTCCCGCCAGAGCGATGATTTCGCCTTTGCGCAACGACAGCGAAAAGGGCTTGGCGTCGGCATCGATGCGGAAGTCCCTTATGTCGAGGACGGTGTCACCGAGTTCGGCGGCGCGTGGTGGAAACAGGTCTTTCAGCTCGCGGCCGACCATCATGGCGATGAGCCGGTCGGGTGTCATCTGGGCGAGAGGCTTGGTGCCGACGAGCTCGCCGTCCTTCAGGACGGTGACCGTGTCGCAGATCGAGAAGATCTCGTCCATGCGATGGGAAATGTAGACGATGGCCTTGCCGGCATCGCGCAGGCGACGGATCTGGCGGTTCAGCTTCTCGACATCGGCGGCATTGAGCGCCGCGGTCGGCTCGTCGAGAATGAAGACATTGGCGTCGGCCTTGATGCCATGGGCGATCTCGACGAATTGCCGCTCGGCGATGGTGAGATCGGCAACAAGGGTGCGGGGATCGAGACTGAGGCCAAGCTCGCTCAGGGCCCGCTCGGCCAGCTGGTTCATCGTCGGATAGTCGACGGTGCCGAGCCAGCCTGTCGGCTCGCGGCCCAAAAACATGTTCTCGGCGATGGTGAGATTGGGCAGGAGCGAAAGCTCCTGGAACACGGTCGAAATGCCGGCGGCGATGGCGTCCTTCGGACGGGCGAAGGTCACGCGTTCGCCCTTGATGCGGATTTCACCGGCGTCGGGCTGGTGCACGCCGGCGAGGATCTTCATCAAGGTCGATTTGCCGGCGCCGTTCTCGCCCATCAGCGCGTGAACGCTTCCCGGCGTCAGCGCGAGCGACACGCTCTTGAGCGCGATGCTGCCGCCGAAGGCTTTCGCGATATTCGACATCTCGACGAGGCTGGCCATGGGACTACTCATTCATTTTCCCCTTCTCCCGCAAGCGGGAGAAGGGAGAGTGGAGGTGCGTTCGGAGTGTGGTCATGGAGATATTTCTCCAGGCCGTCACTTCACGCCATAGAGTTCCTTGAGCTGCTCCTCGGTGAGCTCGGAGGGCCACCACACATTGGCGGAGAGATCTTCGCGATAGTATTTCTTGACCTTCTCGAGATCCCAGCCCGGCGGGTTGTAGTCATAGTGCTTCATGAGCGCCTTGCCTTCGAGCAGCGCCACGGCGGCGCGGATGCCGGCCGCCCCCTGGGATGGGCTGTATTCGGCCGAGATCGACTTGAAGCCGTCCTTGATCCACTGGCCGAAGAAGCCGTTATTGCCTTCGCCGCTGATCGGCGGGATGGGTGTGCCGAACTGCTTGAAGACGTCGACGCAGGCGCGCGTCATGTCGGCGCCCGATGACCAGATGCCGTCGACTTGCGGGTTGTTCAGATACAACGTCTCGCAGACTTTCTTGGTCTTGTCATATTGCCAGTCGCCATGCTCCTCGACGATGATCTTGATGTCGGTGCCTTTCAGCGACTGCAGCAGGCCGTTATGGCGGTTGGTGTCTTCGGGGTGGCCGGCGAGGCCGCGCAGCACCCAGATATTGCCCTTGCCGCCGAGCTCCTTCACCAGGAAGTCGCCCATGACCTTGCCGAAATGTTCGGCCCCGCCCTGAATCTCGGTGGTGAAGGCATCGGTCTCGATGCGGCCGGTATGGACGATGACCGGAATGCCGGCGGCGACCGCTTTCGCTATGCTGGCATCGGCCGAGGTCGAGGTGACGGGCTGCACGATGATGGCGTCGACCTTCTGCGCGATGAGGTCCTCGATGTCGGCGACCTGCTTCTTCTGATCGAAGCCGGCATCGAGCAGGATGAATTTGCTGATGCGCTTGTCCTTCGCGGCGGCGGCCTTGGATTCATGCGCGACCTGGACCGTCCAGGTATTGGCGTTGACGCCGAAATGGCTCATGCCGATGACCCAGGGTGGGTCCTTCTTGAACTTGCCGGCCTCGACGGTCGAGTTGCCTTCGGCGCGTGCGGTGACGCCATCCAGCAGATTGACCTCGTCGGCCATGGCCGACGGCGTGAGGATGGTCGCGGCAAGCAAGGCGCCGGCGACGAGTGATTTCACCAGATGTCTCATTGAGAGTCCTCCCATTGGGCTCATGTCGGTCGCGGTCATTTCCGGGCGCCAATTTTGAATGCAGTTCCCCCTTCACCGGACATCACAAGCGATGCGCCGGCGCGGCAGCGGGAGTTCTTTCGGAATGACTTCGAGGGTCAGAAAACACATTGTTTTTGGGCTTGTCAATAGTTATTCATGTTGAATGAATAACTCGCGACTTGTCACCCATCCTCCTGAATGGCATCGTCCAGGTGGCGCCGAGGATATCCCGGAGCGCCCCCTAAGCTTTGATTTTGCTGACAATTCGGGGAGATCGGCGGTGCGCACGGTGCTCTGCTTCGGCGATTCGAACACGCATGGACAAGTTCCGGGCGGCACGCCTCTCGACCGCTATGCCTGGACGCAACGCTGGCCGGGCGTGCTCGCCCGCGAGCTCGGTCCCAAATGGCACGTCCTCGAGGAAGGCCTGAGCGGCCGCACCACGGTGCGCGACGATCCGATCGAAGGCGTCCACAAAAACGGCCGGCGTTATCTGCGGCCCTGCCTGCAGAGCCACGCGCCGCTCGATCTCATCATCATCATGCTCGGCACCAACGATCTCAAGGCGCGCTTCCAGCAGCCGCCGTCGGAAGTGGCGATGGGCATCGGCTGCCTCGTCTATGATATAAAGGAGCTGGCGCCAGGTCCCGGCGGGCACGTGCCTGAGATCATGATCGTTGCACCTCCGCCGATGCGCGACGACATCAAGGAATGGGAATCGATCTTCTCGGGCGCACAGCAGAAGTCGCACCGCCTTGCGCTGGAATTCGAGATCCTGGCGGACTCGCTCGAAGTGCATTTTTTCGACGCCGGCTCGGTGATCCAGTGTGATCCGCTCGACGGATTCCACATCAATGCCGAAGCCCATGCGGCGCTCGGCGTCGCGCTGGCGAGCGAGGTCGTGACGATCGGATGGAGCGATCATGCCTGACATGCGCTTCGCACCGCCCAATCCGCTGCGCATCGCCGATCGCGCCGCGGGGCTCAATGCCACCAGCGTGCGCAGCTACAATGAGCGGCTCCTCCTGTCGCTGCTTCTGCAGAATGACGGCATAACCCGGCTGGAGATCGGCGAAAGCACCGGGCTTTCGGCCCAGACCGTGTCGGTGCTGGTGCGCTCGCTCGAGCAGGAAGGCCTTGTCATGAAGGGCAAGGTGCAGAAAGGCCGGGTCGGACCGCCGACCACGCCGGTGGCGCTCAACCCGGAAGGCGCCTATTCGGTCGGCATCAGTATCGGCAGCAAACGCGCCCATATCGTGCTCATCGATTTCGTCGGCGCTGTCCGCTTCCATGCGACGCTGCCCAACCCTGAGCCCAACAGCAAAAGCAATCATCCGGAATTCCTCGAGACGATCCAGCGCGCCCTCGAAGTCCTGCCGCCGGGCACCCAGGATCGGCTCGCGGGCATCGGCCTTGCTCTGCCCGAATCGCGCTCAGGGCTCACGGCCGGCAAAAGCGATCCGAAGCACCGCTATGCGGCGCTTCAGGAGGAAATCGAGAAGGAGATCGGCCAGGCGGTGTTCGTGCAGAACGACATCACCGCCGCCACGGCCGGCGAGAGCATGTTCGGTTCGGCCAAGCCCCATGCCGATTATCTCTATTTCTATCTGGGCCATGAATTGCACAGCCGGCTCGTGCTCAATCACCAGATCTATAACAGCAACTCGCCCTTGAGCTTCGATATCGGCATCGGCGCGCTCGAGCGCCTGGCGCGCGGCAAAGGGCTCCAGACGGAACCGCTCTGGGGTCGGGCCGATCTTCTGCTCACTTGGGAGGACGATCTCATCGCCTCGATGCGCAACTCCATCGCGGCGCTCGCTCAGTTCGTCGAGGTGAAAACGGTGATCCTCTCGTCCTATATTCCCGAAGATATCTGCCAGGCCTTATGCGTGAAACTCGGCAGGGCACTGCCGGGCGTCACGGTCATTGCCGGAAAACTCTCGCCGTCCCCCAAGGCCGTCGGGGCGGCGGGCTTGCCTTTCAGTTCGAGATTCATGGTGGAGTAACAACTCTCCTCTTCAAAAAATCGCGAGGACTTACCTGGTTTCCCCTTGTAACTTGCCGATGCCCGCGTGTGCTAAGGTGATGATCGCGGTGGCGGACGGAAGACCGACTCCCCTGAGGGTGTTTGAGCCCGTGGAGAAGCTTGGGTCTC
>SCPD01000025.1 GCA_005502925.1 Rhizobiales bacterium Y(2018)
GGTGGTGAGGGTGGGTTGAGATGCTATGCTCGCGGGTGGTGGATGTAAGCATCTACTCTGTTCTTGCGAGCTGATAATTGAAACGTCTGTAGATCAGTTGTTCGCTACTATGTATATAGACTCGTGGATCCGCGCAGTGGAGAAACCTTCTACGTCGGCAAAGGCAAGAACAACCGCGTTTTCGCACATAGCCGAGGCAATCTGGAGGCCGATGAAGATGAAGCCGTTGGCAAATTAAAAAGAATTCGAGAAATCTCAGTCGCGGGCTTCGGCACGACTATGAAAGTAGTCGTTCACGATGTTCCTGCTAGGTCGCTATTTTAAAGCAAGCAGGAAATGAGGATTCGCGTGTCGCCCTAGACGCTATCTTAATCCAGAGAAACTTTTGTCATCAGACTCGGGCAAACGCTGACGCGTCGGGTCCGTCAGCTGACAGCCCAGTATTCCAAATGCGCACGAGCAGCGAGCACGGAGCCGGGGATCCCGCAACAAATTATGACGACGGCCATCACTTTTGCATTGCAGCCTGCGGTGTGTTGCGGAAACTTATGGCCATACGGTTATAGGCGTTCATCAAGCCGATCGCGATGGTGAGATCGACCAGTTCCTTTTCCGCGAAGACGGCACGGGCCGCCTCAAAGGCTTCATCCGACACGTGGGTGTCGGCCACGCGGGTCACTGTCTCGGCCCAGGCAAGGGCCGCACGCTCCCGCTCGCTGAACAGGTCGCTTGCTTCCGCCCAGGCCTGGAGCAAAGCCAGCTTCTCGACCTTGACGCCTTTCTTGATGAGGTCGCGGGTGTGCATGTCGAGGCAATAGGCGCAGTTGTTGATCTGCGAGATGCGCAAATAGACGAGGTCCACCAGTTCGGCCGGAAGTCCGCTCTGCAGGATGTAGCCATAGACGGTGCCCAGAGCTTTGATGCCGCTGGGCGCGATCTGGTTGTAGTCGAGACGCCTGGTCATGGGTGTTCTCCTGGATCTTCGAGTTATTTTAGATACCGGGTCAGCTCTTTGTCGCCGGTATCGGCGATGAAAACGGCGAGCAGCCTGGCGGGCTTCGTCTTGCTCGCATTGCGGCTGATGGAATGGGTGGCGCCGGGGGGCTCCGACCAGCTCTCGCCCGCTTTGTAGATGCGAGCTGGCTCGTCATTCACCTTGGACTCGATCTCGCCCGAGATGACATACGCAAAGACGAAGCCCGTCTTCGTATGGATATGCGGGACCGAAGCCTGGCCCGGCTGATAATCGACGATGAGCGAGGTTAGTGTCTTGCCCGGAATATTGGGGATTGCCTGCTCGAAAACTGGCGTGACCTTGTCGCCCGTATTATGAGCGAAAGCGGGTGCTGCACTTGCCAGAACGAAGGTGGCGACGGCGGTGGTCAGAATGGATGAGGCGTTCATGGGGTGGTCTCCTGTGCATACTGGGTGTCTGCGCATTCAGCGGAATGAGGCGCGAACCTCATCGATTGTCCGCTGCGGATTCTGCAGGTGAGGGTAATGGCCGATGCCGGGAAGAACGCTGAGCTCGGCGCCAATCCGGTCAGCGAACTCGACCCCCATTTCCTTCTTGATGTAGATATCCTGCTCGCCCCACACCACTTTCACCGGCGTGGCGAGCTTCGCCAGCTGCTTTTCGAATTGATTCTGGTCGCGGGTGAAATTTGCGTAGTAGCGGGCGAAGGCGTCCGCCGTCGTCATAGCGCCCTGGTCCCAGCCACGCGCCATGTCGTCCTTGAGCTCAGGCGAGATTTGGAAATGGACTTCCGCCGGCAGGCCCCTGGTAAAAGCATTAGCGAGGATATCATCGCGCCTCTTGTTGAACTCGGCGCGGGCCGCTTCCATCGACGGCCCCGCTTTCAGGGCCTGCAGATTCTCATTCATATATTGGGGCCTGTCGAAGGGCGCGAAATCGCCGACAATGATTGTCCGTGCCACGTCCGGCTTTTCCAGCGCGAGTAGAAGCGCCGGCAAGGCGCCGATATCGGTGGCGTAGATCGCGAGCTTGGACGTGTCGATGCCCGCCTTCGCAATATAGTCGCCAAGAACCCGCGCATAGTCCTTGGGCGCATAGGAGAAGCTGTCAGCCTCGGGTCTGGACGACAGGCCATAGCCCGGCCAATCGAAAGCATGGACTTCATAGTCATCGCCAAGCGCCAGCGCCACATCCTTCCACGCGTAATGCGTCTCCGGAAAGCCATGCAGAAAGAGAACCGTGCCTTTCGGCTTGTCATTGCGCAGGATCATTCGTCTCAAAGTGATGTCCTTGTCGATCTCGACGAAACCCATGTCGAGATCGCTTGCGTGGACCGGCGTCAGGGAAGACGAGAGCATCGCGACGGCGGCAGCCAGATTGCGGATTTCGGTTTTCATGGTCATCTCCTCTTACTTGCCCGGTATCAAAAGCGGCTTGCCTTTTTCGACGATATAGGTGGCGAGCTCCGCAGCGTTGCCTTTGCCGACATTCTTTACCGCATGCGGCGTGCCATAGGGAATGAGCAGCACTTCGCCCGCCTTCACCGTCAGCGGCGGCCTGTCGTCGAGCTGATATTCGAGAACGCCTTCGATGACATAGACGAGCTCTTCGCCCGGATGGCTGTGACGGACGGCGAACACGCCTTCGGGAAAATCGACGCGCACCTGGACGACCTCGCGGCCGGGGATGCTGAGATCTTCCTTCATCAGGGGCGTGCGCTTGATATCGCCCAGCGATATTTCCTCTGAGTGCGCCGCGAGCGGCGCCAGAGCGATGCTGGCGATGATGGCCGCGGCGGCGAGGATGCGATGTGTTTTCATAAGAGTCTCTCCTTGATTGGTGTTCACTGTACCGGACGAAGCGGGCGGAAGGCGGCGCGCAGCTCGGAGCTGAGGAGTGCCGGCTGTTCCCAGGCGGCGAAGTGGCCGCCCTTCTCGATTTCGTTGAAATAGGCAAGGTTGCGATAGGCCTTCCTGGCCCAGCTCTCGGGTGCCCGATAGACCTCATGTGGAAAGACAGAGACCGCTACGGGGAGAGAAATCTCGGATGTCTTCTGCGCGGCGGCGAGGACGATGCTCTGGCCGGCGGTCTCCCAATAGATGCGGGCGGCCGAGGTCGCGCTGTTGGTCAGCCAGTAGAGCGTGATGTTGTCGAGCACGTCGTCCCGGTCGAGCCGGCGTTCGAGCTCGCCATTATTGTAGTCGAAAATCCAGGCGGCGAGACCCACCGGTGAATCGGTGAGGCCATAGCCGATCGCCTGCGGCCTTGTACCCATGATGGCGCCATAGGCCCGATATTTCTTGTAGAACAGATCGAGCGCATTGAAAGCCGCGCGCTCCTTGTCGGAAAGGTCTGCCGGTGCCGGCTTGCCGCTGGCGAGCACGGCGGCAATCTCAGTCGGCACCGTCGCCGGCAGGTTGATGTGGATGCCGCGCAAGCCGGCCGCGCCCTGACGCGCCATGGCGCTCGACACGGGCGAGCCCCAGTCGCCGCCCTGGGCGACATAATGGGTGTAGCCGAGACGGCGCATCAATTCGGCCCAGGCCCGCGCGATGCGGTCGGGGTTCCAGCCCTTCTCCTTGGGCTTGCCGGAGAAACCGAAGCCCGGCAGCGAGGGGATCACCAGATGGAAAGCGTCCGATGCGTCGGCGCCATGCGCCGTCGGGTTGGTGAGAGGATCGATGATCTTGAGCTGCTCGATGATCGAGCCCGGCCAGCCATGCGTCACGATGAGCGGCAGGGCATTCTCATGCCGCGAACGGACATGGATGAAATGAATGTCCAACCCGTCGATCTCGGTCATGAACATGGGGAGCGCGTTGAGGCGCGCCTCGATTTTGCGCCAGTCATAGTCCGTACCCCAATGGCGGACGATTTTCTGCAGCGTCGCGAGCTGGTTGCCCTGCGAGCCATCGGCGACGGTTTCCTTATCCGGCCAGCGTGTTTCGGCGATGCGGCGGCGCAGATCGTCGAGCGCGCCTTGCGGAATATCGATGCGGAACGGGCGAATGGCTTCGCTTGCGGATGCTGCTGCCAATCGCGATAGCAGAAGCTGTGCGGCACCCGCGGCAAGACCGGCAGCGGCGATGCCGAGGAACCGGCGGCGATCAGGATTGATGATCTGGCTGTTCATGACACTCTCCCTGGTTTCCGTTTGTCAGCGATGATGCAGATTGTAGCGCGGAGCGGTGATGGCGCTCGACAGTTTGGGCGTCATGGCGCGGCGCTGGGCCTCGTAGCGATCCCATTCACCCTGGTTCGGCAGCGAAGGGATGGTGATGGTTTCGCCCTGATCGAGGCCGGCGAGCGCGGCATCGACCAGTTCGTCCGCCGACATCACGATCTCGCCCGGAAGCTGGTGAACCGGCATGCCGGCGACGTCCCAGAATTCGGTGGCGGTGGCGCCCGGCAGGACCGCCTGGACGCGGATGCCCTTGTCGGCGATCTCGTGCAGAAGCGATTGCGTCAGCGCCAGCACGAAGGCTTTGGTGGCGCCATAGACGCCGTTCAGAAGCTCAGGCGCGATGGCGACGGCGGAAGCGATATTGATGATCGTGCCATGCCTGCGGGCGATGAAGGCCGGCACCGCGGCATAAGTCAAACGAGTCAGAGCGGTGACATTCAGGCGGATCATGTCTTCCATCCTGTCGACATCCGAGGCGACCAGCGGAGCGGCGGCGCCGATGCCGGCATTGTTCACCAGAATGGAAATGGAGTCATTGCTGCGCAAAATATCCTCGATGCGCCGGAGATCCACAGGAACGGTGAGATCGGCGGCGACGGTCTCGACCTTGCGACCTGTGGCGGTCGTGATGCGGCGCGCCACGGCGCTGAGCCGTTCTTCGTTGCGGGCGATGAGAATGAGATCATGGCCGCGTTTGGCGAAACGGTCGGCATAGAGGGCGCCGATGCCGGTCGATGCGCCGGTGATGAGGACGGTGCCTTTGGACTCGGTGTTGGTCATGTCGGTCTCCTGTGGTCGGGGTTTGGGTCGAGAGGTTGCTTCAGGCGTGAGATGGCTTCGCCGTGCCGTGGAAGACGCGGATCGTGACGAGGACACCCGCCGTCAGAACGGCGAGGCCTCCGGCTTCAATGAGAGTCGGCAAGCGGCCATGCACGGCGAGGCCGAATATCGTGCCGAAGATGGTTTCGGACACGAGCAGCTGGGCGGACAGAGCGACGGGGAGTCTCTGCGAAGCGAATGTCCAGGCGAGCGCGCCGCCAATCGATGCGAAGACCGCCAGCGCCGTGCCCCAGATATAGATAGGCGCCGCATTCTCCCAGCCGAGCCCCAGCAGCGGAATATTGAAGACACCCAGCGCAAGACCGATGGGACCGAAGGCCAGCATTTCCAATCCGCCGCCGGCCAGTATCAAAGCGGTCCAGATATGCGCATCGAAATTGGGCCGCGCGGCGAGGGCCTTCTGATTGGCGAGGCCGAACCATGTCCACAGACCGACAGCGGCCATCGCCAGCAGTATGCCGATGGCGGGTGAGCCGGCGCTCGCCATGCTCGTCGCATCGAGAATGCTGGCATTGACGAAAGCGAGACCGACCATCGTCAGCAAGACCGACAGTGACAGGGCCCGCCACGAAACGACTTTCCGGGTGAGATTGCCGGCGATCGCCAGGACGACCGGAACCAGGCCGAGAAAGGCCGGCGCGATCACCGGGCCTGCAAAAATCGCAGCGCCAGCGACGGTGAGGAAATAAGCGAGATAGCCGATGAAGCCGAGAAAGAACGTCGTCAGCCAATCGGTCCTGGTCAGAGCGCGTATGGCATCCCTCTTGTACAAGAGAAACAGCATGCCGAGCGCCGCCGGGATGACGAAGCGGAACAAGGCGAAGTCGAAGATCGAGTAATCACCGATGACAAAGGGGACGACGAAGTTGAGCGACCAGGCGAGCGCGCCGAAGAGAGCCGCCGCGACGCCCATGAGGTAGGATTGGTCGACGAAGCGGCCGGCGGGGATGGCGCCGATGCCGGGGGACGCGCCGGTGATGAGAACGGTGCCCTGGGCCTGGATGCTGGTCATGTCGGTCTCCTGCGTTGCTGGAGACTTGACTAATCCCTTCCGAAATTATTGAGTATCTGGTAATATTGGTAGTTATCCTTCCAAAAAATGGAAAGATTATGGATCGGTTCGAGGCGATGTCGATCGTGCTGGCAGTGGCCGAGGCGGGCAGTCTTTCGGCGGCGGCGCGCCGGCAGAAGACGCCCTTGGCGACAGTGAGCCGAAAAGTGTCGGACCTCGAGGCGCATCTCGAGACCAAGCTGTTCCATCGCTCGACCCGGGCGCTGGTGCCGACCGATGCGGGACGCGCTTATATCGCCGCGGCTAAGCGCATCCTCGCCGATATCGAGGAAACCGAGCGGGCCGCCGCGGGCGAATATGCGACGCCGCGCGGCGACCTGATCATCTCGGCACCCGTGGCGCTGGGGCGCTTCTATCTGCAGCCGGTCGTGACGGAGTTCCTGGCGGCCTATCCCGAAGTCGACATTCATCTGAGCCTGGTGGATCGCGCGGTCAATCTGGTGGAAGAGCATGTCGATGTCGCACTGAGACTGGGCACGCTTGCCGATAGCGGCCTGATCGCGGTGCGGATCGGCGAGACATCGCGTGTGATCTGCGCCAGACCTGACTATCTGCGATCACGCGGGACGCCCGCCACGCCCGATGATCTCGCAAGCCATGACATGATCAGCTATCCGCCGCTGCAGTCGCCGAGCCTGTGGCGCTTCAAGCAAGGCGAGACGCATTATTCGGTGCCGGTGCGGTCGCGGCTCATCGTGAGCAATCTCGAATCGGCCTGCGATGCGGCGCGTGCCGGTATCGGCATCACCGAGGCCTTCCTCTATCTCGTCGCCTCATCGATCAGATCGGGCGAACTCACGCCGCTGCTGCAGGAATTCCAGCCGCCATCTTTTCCGGTGAGCTTCGTCTATTCGCCCAACCGCTACCTGCCGGCCAAATTGCGGGCGTTCCTCGATTTCACGCTGCCGCGCCTTAGGGGTCGCCTCGTGCTCTAAAAGGGAGTCTAGTGAAACCGCCAGAACCAAAATGCCAAGACTGAAAATCCGCGTGTCGGTGGTTCAATTCCGCCCCTGGGCACCACTTCACACCAGATGAATCTCAACTGGTGGCTCCTCAGTGATGCGGTAATTAGTCAGCATCCTGCTGCCTCAAGGCAATTCCCAATTGGGACTCCCACTGTCCTGCGCGCGACTGTCTTGCAGCCGCAATCTCAATCGTCGATTGGCGAAGCTTTGCTAGCCGGCTATCCGCAGAGCTCCTTGTTCTCTTCGATTGGCGCGCTCTTTTTTGCTCTCACGTTGGTGCGTTTTCGTCGTTCGATACTATGCGTCCACAGGGCCGGAGACGTTCAGAGAATCGGAGCGGCGATCTCACTTTATGGCAGCGCATCGGATTATCCGAACACCGCTACGCACTTTCGATCCAATGCTGTCAGTCCAGTACGGGACGCGGTAGTGCCCGGCTCTTTTGCCGCCAACGCAACCCGTGGGGCAGCTTCCTTTTCACTGAGTCGTGATCGGTGCGCCGGCCATGATTTGATCAGGATCAAGGCCCGCGGCCCAAATATGTTCACAGGTTTTGCTGTCCGCCATGTGCGTGCGGAAGGAGAACAAACATGAAGAAAATTCTACTGACGCCTGTTGCAATGCTTCTTTTCGGACTTGCATTCTCGGTGCCGTCGTATGCCCAGATACATAGCCACGGCGCGGGTATGATGGGCGGTGGATGCCCGATGATGGAGATGATGGGTGGCGGGATGATGGATCGGGGCATGATGGGCGACCGGCAGGCCCATATGGGAGCCATCGCCGAAGGCCGCCTCGCTTTTCTCAAGAGCGAGCTCGCAATCACCGACAAGCAGACCGAGGCCTGGAACGGATATGCCAAGGCAGTGAAGGCCGGGGCAGCTACCATGCAGGAGATGCACGCCGGCATGATGGGTGCCGTTGAGAAAGGCACTGCGATCGAGCGCATGGATGCGCGCATCAAGGGTATGCAGGGGATGGTCGAGGCGATAAGCGCACTCAAACCCGCGACTGTAATGCTCTATGACGCTCTCACGCCCGAACAGAAGAAGGTCGCCGACGAATTGATCGGTGTGGGCTGCGGCGGCATGTAGGCTCTCGCCGGTCATGGCGTATTATTTCGGTATAACCGTCGACATGCCTTGCGCGCGCTGTCGAGCGGGAATCTGAAACGCTAGGCAGGAATTCAAGGACCTTTGCGCCGATTGCCATAACGCAGAAGCTACAGGTGTAATGCCCTTTTGACGAAGTCGGGCACCTTTATAACGAGACGTTCTCGCACCGCACTACGATCTGATCTCGATCTTTTACGCAGGCGAAGCGGACATCGTCGACAGATGCAAAGCCGGCTATCCGACTATCGTTCCTGGGATCCTCCTCCGAGAAGTGAACGTGGAGCACCTTCAGTCTCGTCAGTTCAATGAGGCGATGCTGGCCGACCGGCAATCAGCTACACAGTCACGCCGAAGATCCTTCCGATCACTGCAGTTGCGATCATCGCGAGAGCACCCCAAAATGTGACCCGGGCGGCGCCTTTGAGCAAGCCTGCACCGCCTGCTGATGCCCCAAGCGCTCCAAGAGCCGCCAAGGCACCCAGTGTCGTCACCGCGACGCCAGACATGATCTGGGACTCCGGCACCAGCAATGTCACAATAAGAGGAAGGACGGCGCCGGCGGCGAAAGTCAAAGCGGAAACCAGCGCGGCTTGCAATGGATTGGTCGTTACCGTCTCCGAGATGCCCAACTCGTCACGCGCATGAGCACCCAGCGCGTCCTGCGCCATAAGTTGCGTGGCGACCTGACGGGCAAGCTCGCTATCGAGGCCGCGCTCCATGTAGATGCGGGTGAGTTCATCAAGTTCCGCATCGGGCGCCTCGCGAAGCTCGCGGGTTTCGCGGGCGATGTCGGCCTTCTCGGCATCTGCCTGAGAGCTTACAGAGACATACTCTCCGGCCGCCATCGACATCGCCCCGGCGACCAGCCCTGCGAGTCCGGCCACCAGAACCGCGCTGCGCGCCGACCCCGCAGCGGCGATGCCAACGACCAGACTCGCAGTCGAGACGATCCCGTCATTCGCGCCGAGGACAGCGGCGCGCAGCCATCCGATACGATGGGCCATGTGGACTTCGGAATGGGAAAGCCTGCTCATTGACTATCTCATTGTCGATATTGAGGCATTGGCTCATTGACCTGTGTCAATCCGGGCAGACGGGGCTGGATGTTCTGCCTGGCCATGTCCCCAATATCTTTCACGGGCGCCGCTTTCGCCCTGTGATCATCGCCCCGACAAGGTTCTCGCGATGCTCCACGCTGGCGACAAGGACACCGACAAGATGGAGACCGACGAGCACAATCGCCAGATTGGCGGCAATCTCGTGAACGTCCTCCACCCATTCCACTCCCCAATAGGCATCACTCGTCATCATGATGCCTGTTGCTGTCGTAGCCGTCAGAACGAGCAGGAGAGCGATAACCATCGCGCCGCCGGCCGGATTATGGCCGAGATAGCGCTTGGCGCGAAACCTCGCCGTGTCGAGAAGAAAGCTCAAAATCGTCGACGGGCGACAGACGAAGTTGCGAAAACGAGCATATGATGTGCCGACAAAGCCCCAGATGACGCGGACCATGAGCAGCCCGACGATCGCGTAGCCCGCCCACTCGTGAACACGTTTCAGCTCATCACCCGTCAACCATGCGACCGTGAATGCGATGACCAGCGACCAGTGGAACAGGCGCACCATCAGATCCCAGACCTTGATCATCAATCTGCCCTCTCCGCCGGCGCCGATCGCCGGCGGCTCACCGCCGCCGGCCTCGCCATTGCTGTCGAAGGTCGTCATCAATCCTCCTCCGCCTCGTCACCGAGGATTTCACCCGTGGCGGGATGGACCAGAACCTCGACACGCTTGCCATCCTTGGCGACGGCATAGACCTCGTAGGCCCCCTTCTCGACCCTGACCTGGCGAACGTCGTAGCCCTGGGCCGTGAATTTTTCCGTGATCTGCGTGACCGTCAGCCATTTGTCGGGAGGAACATTAAGCTGCGCTTCATCTTCGGAAGCGATGGCCAATCCTGCGCCTCCGAACAAGCCAGCCACAAGAATCGCGGGAATCAGGAATTTCTTCATTTCTCTTCTCCATGTCGATATGACCGGAGCGCCTTCTGCAATCCGATGCCGGCGGATAATGCCCGAGGCGGCCTGACAGCTTCCCTTTGATCCATGTCAGGGACCTGTCAGATTCGATGCGATATCGAACGCGACGGAAAATTATGATGATGACCCGTAGAGCACTCCTTCTCGCATCTGCTGCCCTGTTGTCAGGCGCAGCACTCGCGAGTGCCGAAGACGATATTGATGACGATCACAACGAGGCCCGCCGCGCCGTGGAGCAGGGCCGTGCGCGTCCGCTTGCGGAAATCCTCAGTCGAATCCAACCTCGCCTCGGCGGGAAAGTGATCGGCGTCGAGCTCGAGCGCGAGCATGAGCGCTATATCTATGAGCTCAAGGTCGTGACAGCGGGCGGCAAGCTTCGAGAGATATATGTGGATGCGACGACGGGTGAGATGCTGACGAGCGAGGAGGAATAATGCGCATACTCCTCGTCGAGGACGATGTGCGGATTGCGCGTGAGATCGCTGCCACCCTGCAAGCCGCCGGTTACATGGTCGAAACCGTGGGCGACGGTGAAGCGGCCTGGTTCCGCGGCGAGACGGAAGACTATGACCTGATCGTCCTTGATCTCGGCCTGCCTAAGATGGATGGCCTCGCCATTCTCAAGCGCTGGCGGGCGGCGGGCCACTCGCTGCCGGTCCTGGTCCTCACCGCTCGTGGAACGTGGCCTGAGCGTGTGGAGGGTATCAATGCGGGGGCCGATGATTACCTGCCCAAGCCGTTTCAGATGGAGGAAATGCTCGCCCGCATCCGCGCCCTTATCCGGCGCTCCGCGGGCTTAGGCACATCCGTAATTGAGTCCGGTCCAATAAGTCTTGACACGCGCGCAATGCGCGTAACGCTCAATGGCATGCCCATGGCTCTTTCGCCGCTCGAATATCGACTGCTGTCCTATCTCATGCACCACAAAGGCCGCGTCGTCCCCGGTTCGGAATTGCTCGAGCATCTTTATGGTGCCGGCGACAACCACGAAGTCAATGCCCTCGAAGCGGTGGTGGGGCGTTTGCGGAGAAAGCTCGGAGCCAAGACGATCGAAACACGGCGTGGCTTCGGCTACTCGATGCCAGGATCAGTTGCATGAGACGCGGGTCCCTGCGCCTGCGCCTTTTGCTGGCAGGAGCGATCTCGATCCTCGTTGCCCTGACGCTATCGGCAGTAGGGCTCACTGTCCTCTTCAAGCGACATGTCGAGCGCCGCGTCGAGGCCGAGCTTGCCGTCTATCTCGATCAGATCGTAGCCGGACTCGATCGCGGGGTGAGTGGTGCGCCGGTAATGTCCAGATCGCCCGTCGATCCGCGGTTCATGGAGCCGCTCTCCGGGCTCTACTGGCAGGTTCAGCTCAGCAAAACCACGCTGCGGTCGCGCTCTCTGTGGGACAGCCGGCTTACGTTGCCACTGGACGAGCTTGCCGACGGTGCAGTTCACCGGCATCATATTGCGGGATCGAATGGCGCTCAGCTCATCGCCGTCGAGCGCAGCGTTACGTTGCCAGAACGCCTGGGCGGCGGCACAATGCGCGCGGCCGCGGCACTTGACGCGGCTGATGTTACAGCGGCAACGCGCGCCTTTGCGGTCGATCTCCTGCCCTACCTTTTTCTGATCGCCGCCTTGCTGATCGCGGCGGGCTATGCGCAGATCGCGATCGGGTTGCAGCCGCTCACCGCCGTACGCAAACGCCTTTCGGCGATCAGGGAGCACAAGACGCGCCGGCTCGGACAGGGTTTTCCGGACGAGATCGTGCCCTTAGCGGAAGAGGTCGACGCACTGCTCGAGGCGCGGGAAAGGCAGATCGGGAAAGCACGCGCACGAGCCGGCGATCTGGCGCACGGTTTGAAGACGCCATTGCAGGTGCTTTCGGGCGATGTGGAGCGTCTGCGGATAAAAGGAGAAATTGAGATCGCCGCCGAGATAGAACAAGTTGCCACCGCCATGCAACGGCACGTCGATCGTGAGCTTGCTCGGGCCCGCATTGGTGCGGGTGGTGGGCAAGACGCCTGTGCCGCTCTTGCCGAGGTGGTCGAAAGGGTCGTCGCGGTTATGGTCAGGACGCCCGCCGGCGCCGGCCTCAATTGGTCCATCGACATTCCACCCGGCACAATTGCCCGGATTGACCCGGACGATCTGGCGGAAGTGGTCGGAAATCTTGCCGAGAATGCCGCGCGCCACGCACAGACTGAGGTTTCGATACATACGCGCCGCGAAGGCGGTTTTATCGTCCTGACTATTGCCGACGATGGCGAGGGCATCCCGCCGGAACAGCTCGAGGAAGCCCTTTCGCGCGGCGGCCGTCTCGATCGGTCCGGAAGCGGCGCCGGGCTCGGTCTCTCGATTGTCGGCGATATTGCAGAAGCCTGGGATGGGCGCTTCGAAATCCGCAACACCGCCGCAGGGTTCGAGGCGGAAATCTGCGTACCCCATCCTGGGTCTCCGCTCGCGGCCAATCAGAAGCAAGGCTGAGGTTCGCTTGGGCAGCACCTTGGCCATAAAAGATGATTGTCCAGGCCGGAGTAAATTGCCGCCACCCTGAAGTTCATAGTAACCTGCTCAGATGCAATCGGCATCAACGAAAATGGGAGAGCCCAAAATGATCAATAGCCGCTACAAAAAACTCTCGGGAATGCACGCAGGGCATACTTATATCGTTAGCGCTCCATATGGAGAGATTGAATCGCCGATGCGTTGGATGCTTCACATGGAAGGCAATGAAGAGGAAAAGTTCGTTGCTGCCGAGGATGAGCTGGCTGATACGAAGCTCTGGCAGTCCCTAGCTTAGATTGACCCTATTCAATCGATCCGGTCGATTAGTCACCCGAATCACGAAGTGAGCATTGTCCGTTGCAAGTAAAATATCTCAACATTATTTAGGGCACTACTGCCTGGTGGGACGAGGAAGAGACTTAAGACAATGCGGCCACAACGGGGCTAGCATTCTATCCAGAACGGCTTCTGTTTGCGGAGCTGGGTTCGCTGGCTCTCGGCTTCAACCAGCAGGGCTTGTTCGATTTCCCTGTTTCTCGGCGCTGAGGCCGCGTGTCTATTTATCTTGTCATGCTGACGCCCCAGCAGCCTTTTCATAGACGCAATATCCGTCAGCTCCCCGAGTGTATCTTGCAAGCTTTCGGCTGCCTGTAGGCAGCCGTTGTAGCGGTCCCTTTGTTTGACGAAGAGGCTGCCGAAGAATTCGCAGGCATACCGGAATTTTTTACTCTGGATACGGAAGCGATGGCGTTGATCAGGTTCAAGACGTGAAATTTTGTCAAACTTGCGCAGCTTTCGCCATCGCCGCTCTAGTATCCGGATCGCGCCATCTTTGACCTTTTCTGCGCCAAGTGTGCTTCGCTCGCAATTCTTGGGCCTAGTCAATGGGCCGCACTCGATAAAGGCGACAAGATCGATCAGACGCCGACAGAAACGTGTCGAACGCAACATCGCGACCACTTTCGCATAGGCTGCCTCGCGCTTTTCGCGAAGCGCAAGCAAGGTAACCGTGCTGGGCAAAGAATTGCCGGCATGCTCCAGGCTCGCGATCAGGATGTCGAGGTCCCGTATCTTGCCGAGTGTCCTAAAGACCCGTCTGGTTTCTAGGCGGAGCACCGATAGCTTCCGCTTCGGAAGGAGCGCCCCATGAAAAGAGAGAAGTGAGCGAAACCGCCGGATCGCGACTCTCATTTGATGCAGTGGTTCCGGTTCAGGGCTATTTAGCAGCAAAGTGGCATTGACCGCGAATTGGCGAATACACGCAGAGGCAATTACATGAAACGCCGCTGCCGCCGTCATGTTCTCGGCGAGTTGAACAGGGCTGGCCTTCACGGCATGCCCGGCTTCTCCCCCTAATAGCAGATACCCTCGATCAGCCTTACTCGCCATTTCGAGGCGCAATGGTATAGTCTGGACGACTTCCCGAGCGAGCTCGAATACGGCCTTAACCTTGCCTCTACGGAGTTCGACTTCAAGTTCACAGATGGGTTCGCTTCCGGATTCGATCCGAACCATGCCTTCGTCCAAGGTTACACTAATATTGTTGTTCTTCCGCTGAAGAAGCCATTCCGTGCGCTGGACATCGATACGAAAAACGGGCCGCAATGATTGACGCAATTTCTTGTATATTGCGGACGGGAAGTGCTTGCGGATCGCATCGATATCCGGCTTATCGCCGATGAGTTCGGTTTCATATTCCTCGCGAATGAACAATCCATTTGATCGGGCAGCTTGTAGCTTCAAGGTTTGGATCGTCCGATCATTGGACGTGCGCAAGCGCAGCGACATGCCGGCTTCGTGAAGCACGTGGTCAGGGGTATCGAAATAGACCGATACAAGTGCCTTTATGGTCGGGCGAATGGAAACAAGCGATCGATGAGACACCAGTCGGCTTATATCGTGGGATTCTACCGCAAATTTCAGCTCGGTCTCGAGGATACTCGGTTTGCCGCGCGAGACAGGAGACATCAATGAAGCGCCTATGATGAAACATCGATAGTTCAGCCAAGTTCGAGAGTATAGGCCGTGTCTGCGAGAGGTGATTGATTTGGATCAAGCTCCCGAGGATTTAGCCCCGGCTAGAGTGAGTTCCATTGGTTTACTATCGAGAGTTACACAAAGCGCCGGCGGCGGGCTATGTGGGCAGGAAATCCTTCACTTGCTCCTCAATCCAGACAGTGACTTCGCCACGGTGGCTTCGAATTGCCACGGCGCTCGATATTCTGCTCTATAGCCTCGTTGACGCGCCAAGGCACTCTGGACCATGTGGTTCTTCCGTGTCAGAAGAAATCTCATCACCTCGGAATTTGGCATAACCAGGACTCCTTTTCGCGCGCTCTGTCGAATTTGGAGAGGCACAAGGTTCAAGATTCAATTCAGGACCGCTGCCAGGATGCATTGAGGATGGCGGGCTCAGTGTGATTGGCTTCATATGAACTCATCGAAGAAGCGATTCTCCATCGTGAGATTCGGCTGTCACACCTTTCGAAACCTGCTTGCCATAGACGCCTCGATTCCATGGTGCCCAGATCAGCAGACGTGCCATGCCGCAGAAGCCTGTGATACCGGCCACGATCAACCCCGCCCCTACAAATGCAGGGATGGCGAGGAGCCAGGGAGAGATAAGAATTCCAAGGAGAGTGCCGAGGAACACCATGCTGCCGGCGCCGATCTGCACCTGACGTTGCAGTTCCAGCGGTTGTTTGGGATCCTTGGAGACCGGCAGGCCTGCCTTCTTCCAGGCATCGAGCCCGCCCTCGATGATAAAAGCCTCACAGGTTCCCGATACCTTGCTAGCGAGCAGTGGCGCGCTATTCGTCGTGCGGGCGCCGCTGCGGCAGTAAAAGATCACCGGTCTGCCGGCGTCCAAGGAGATATCATTGCGGTTAAACTCCGACAGAGGAAGGTGGTGCGCACCCGGAATCCACTCACGTGCGTGTTCGTCTGCCGCGCGGATATCGACGAGGACGGCGCCGTTGTCGAGTAGGCGCTTGGCATGCTCAGGTGTGATAATACGAGGCGACATCGTTGTCTCCAATTCATTCCAGATTCGACGATCAGCCGGAACGGCAGAAGAGGTTGTGCAGAGTGGCGAAGAGCTGCTCGATGCGCGGATCGGAGATCCGGTACCACAGCGTTTGGCTTTCGCGTCGGTACGTAACGAGGCCTTCATCACGCATCTTGGCGAGATGCTGCGAGAGCGCGGACTGGGACAGACCGACCGCCTCAGCAAGCGAATTAACGTTGGCCTCACCCCACTCTACCAGCTTGCACAGGATCATGAGCCGTCGCTCGTTGGCGAGCGTCCGCAGAATGTCCGCCACTTTGGTTGCTTTCACCTCGAAGGATTTCGTATCGAACGCTTGCTTCGCCACCTACTTGCCCTTCTAAATTAGCTGTTACTTATGTAGCTACTTCTAATATAACATCAAGGGGCGAACGATGCCATTATGGGAGCTTCAATCTCAGGCTCGAAAGCCCCCTGGCCGGCGAAAATGAATGGCGTGCGCCATCTCAGTAATACTCAAGGGTGATGCCGACGTCGGCGTCCGGCCTAGTTTCGGCGCCCCGGTAGTGGCATCCCGTGACCAAGAGTTGAAAATCGGCAAGGTCGGCGATGGGAATGCACTGCAAACGGGCCAGCGGCAGTCAAGCACGGCTGGCAATAAAATGAACTATCTAAACGCTCCCACCCAAGCGGGAGTTCTGATGGTATTGTGACCAAACCGGTCGGATCGAGGGCCTTGCGGGTTGGACGAGCTACGAAGCTTCCCGGCCGTGTTATTGAAATCATACCGCGGGAAGGGAATATCGTCGCAGGCCCTGCCATTATCGCGAGTTTCGATACATCAGAAATTGAGCATCAGCCGCAGGCTGGCGCGCAGCGGTTCGTTACGCCGCACGCCGTTGTAGCGAATGGCATATGGTTTTCAAAGACTGCGCTGTTCGTCATGTCCAGCGGTGCGAGCTGATCACCGGCACCGATCTCGTCATTAATGAGTAGGAGTAGGCGCTACGAACTTGAGCACCCACACTAAAGATTGCGCAAGGTTACGCGATTCAGAAACCGATCGCTTCCTCGGTATAGTTCCCCATTTGATATGCCAGAAGCGGCACTGTTCAAGCAAGTGATCCCCGAAAATAGTATCTCTGTACTCATTTCATAGTCTGGATGGTCTCAAGATACTTGACCAATCGCCCGATCCGCTCGGTTACTTCAGCGGTGGCTTCCTGGGCCTCTTCGACTGTTACTGATTCATTCAGAACTTCGCCAAGGAACAGATCGCCCCAAACCGGCATTTCTCGTGTGCCGTGAGAGATCGGCATATCACGCCCTATGATCGTCTCAAAGACTGCGGCTTGCGGAAAAGCTCCACCATTCCGCTCGGTGATCCGCGTCAGATCAGGCGGCGTTATCTTCAAGACGCGCGCGACAGGTCCATCGCCCTTTCCATTAGCGCCATGGCACGCCGCACAGTGAAACTGGAAATCCTGCTGGACTGTTGGCGACACGCTTCCAGTGTCGGCCTGAACAGACCCTGCCCCAAATACGAGCCAGATGGCAGGGACAACTGCCATTCTCAACCGAAAGCCGAATTGTCCTAAAGTGTCAGATAAATTTGTCATTCATATATTCTCCTTGGCATCAACAATTGCCGACTGCGCATAGCACGCAGATTACCGCTGCGATGTTGATTGCTATCTTCTGTCTCTGAGCTTCCGAGGGGAGACATCTCGGCGATGAGCCACGATGCGTACACTACTTTGGGCCTCGAGCATTTAGAGCCTAACCGCCGGGCGCTTTCCTTGATCGTGGTCAATCTAGATAGCAAAGTACTGCGGCAATGTTCCTAGAATATGATATCGGCGTTTTTTCTGATCGGGCGAAACTCAATGTCGCGTCAAGTGGTGCATTGCATTAAGTGAGCATTAGCGAAATTCTTCCTCGTCGAATTGACTGACGTAAAAGCACCATGACCAAAAGGATGCACTT
This sequence comes from Rhizobiales bacterium Y(2018), assembly GCA_005502925.1. GTDB lineage: Bacteria > Pseudomonadota > Alphaproteobacteria > Rhizobiales > Aestuariivirgaceae > Taklimakanibacter. Next base: position 17,681 of record SCPD01000025.1, read on the forward strand.
GGTGGAGGATTTGATTCCAATATCCAAGCCACACTCCCGTTTGCAGAGGCAAGTAGGCCACCTGTCAAGGTATTTGACAATGGCATCTACGGCTCTTCTCCTCTCACCGCAGCAAATGCCGCCGCCATGAAAGCATTAGGGGTAGGTACTTCGGCGGAAACAGCAGCTGCTACCATTACTCACCTCCTTTTGATGCACTATTTCCCGACTAAGTGCAGAGTGCACTCCGTACGATAGGATGCGTATTTCCTAACTTTCGCGTATATGAATTGCATAATAGTTAGATTTTCTTTGCGCTTAACCTCTCAATGGGCTAACTTATCCGTATTTAACATACGCGAAAGTTATGTTCATGCCCCTGCATCTGGTCGGTGAGACGATCGACAAAACCCGCAGCCATTATCTGGCCGAAAATGGCCGCTTGATGCAGCTGATGCGAGGTATCTATGTCGATGCCAGTGATGATATCGACTCGACAGTGCTCCGTCACGCCGTCCGGATCGCCCATTATCTCTATCCTCGTGCGTATCTCTCGGCGGCGAGCGCTGTCCTGCTCGGCCCAACCCGCAACGGGCGTCTTTTCCTGAGCAGCCGCCGCGTCCAGCGCACCCGCCTGCGCATGCTAGAGATCATCCAGAATATTGCGCCTGATCATCCCTCTGTTGCTCCCGCCATCATCGACGACGGCATGGGCGAGTTCCGAGTCGAAGTCTCCACGATGCGCCAACGCTTCCTCGAGGCGTTTCGGATAAGGAGCGAGCATGCGGCCTCACTTGATGAGGGGATGCGCGAACAGATCGCTCAGCGACTTGTCGAGGAGTTCGGCTCGCCACAAGGCGCCGCTGACGCGGTCTGGACCCTCGCCCGCGAAAACAAATGGTACCGCGAGGGCGAGCAGTCCGAGCGCTTCCTGTTACGCCGCCCCGCGACCGCTCCCGTACGGAACGAAGCCGCACTCGACCTAACCGTGGCCTGGCACGGCGCGCCGGTCGGCCATTTGACTCATGATGGCTTCGAGTGGCGCTGGCGGGATAAGAATTGGGACGGACCACCACTGATCCGGCAGACGACGCCAGGCAAGCTGCCACCTTTTATCGTCTCCCTGTTGCCAGAAGGATGGTTGGAATCGGTCCTGCGCGTTCGGGACGAGCGTGCCGTTCTGAAATCAGGTGCACGCTACATGTCGAACATCACAATTGTCGAACGACCTAGCGAACTGGCTGAACTGCCGGCCGATGTTCTGACCACGCCGCTCGCTCGCTTCACCAACGAGGGAGAATTTACTGGACGCTACGACGGTCCCGGCCGTGGCGAGATCGAGGATAACTTCGAGCGCAATCTTGCGGCCATATTCGAGCGCAGAGACACGCCGCGCCTGTCAGGCATTCAGATCAAGGCCCCGATGTTTCTTGCCGAGGACGGCACGCTCTCAGCCAGCGTAGGACGGCCTTTCACGCACATCCTCAAACCGGCCGGGACGAGTGGCTTCGAGACTCTCCCGATCATCGAATGGCAGGCGCTTGTTCTCGGCGCGGCGGTCGGATTCGAAGTGCCCGCCATGGCGCTCGTCCCAATGCCGGACGGCATGCCGCCCGCCCTGCTTGTCGAACGCTTCGATATCCGGCGCGGAGGCGACGACACGCGTCTTCTGGCGCTCGAGGATTTCTGCTCCGTTCTCGGCCTGCCTACTGAGGCCAAATACGATGGCACGATGGAACGTGTCGCGCGTGCCTTGCGTCCGCTCTCTACGAGGCTGGACGAGGATCTGCTCATCGTCCTTAAGCGCGCCGTATTCGCCTGGCTTATTGCGGACGGTGACATGCACCTGAAGAACCTCGCCCTGCTCAAGATCGCTGAGCCGGGGAATGATAGTTTCGGTAGCGTGCGTATGGCACCACTTTACGACGCTGTGACCACGCGCTCCTTCCCACATCTTGCGCGCGATCGTATGGCGCTGAAGCTGAACGGCAAGGACGACCGCCTACGTCGCGCCGACTTCAAAGCGCTCGCGGCTACAGCGGGCATCAAGGCGTCGGACGCCGATCAGGTTATAGACAGTGTCGCTTCAGCGCTTGCAGCGTCCCTTGACACGCTCACCCTGCCGCGCTTCATCGCCGGTTCGCCCGCCGCTGAAGCGGCCGCCACCATGCGCGCTCTGGCAAAGGAGCGAATAGACACTGTAACGTAGCGTGGGATTCACGGCGAGTTTACGCACACCAGCGCGCCACTAACTGCGGGCCCTGAGCGGCAAGCGCCCTTTCATAGCCGTTTGTTGCGATCGGTACTGTTTCACCAACTTTGTCTCCACGACTAATTGCGGAGAAAGGACCTCTTGCATACTCACCCGCAGCAAGGGTCAGCGAAACTTGAAGATTCTCTCGAATTCATTGGCGACCGGCTCTGGTCCGGGGCTTTGCATTTCAAGGGAAACCACCCGACAACACGGTGGCGATCATATACTGGCTGCTAGCGACATCAGCGGGGTCGACATTCCCTCTCACTTCCCATCGGCGTCGCGCCTCGGCCGTTCACTGCATGATGGCCCCTTCAATGAGAGAACAAGACGCCGCACTTCATTCCCTTGAGTACCGAACGGGTCGCACCGCCGAGTAGAAACTCCCTTAGGCGAGCGTGACCATAGGCGCCCATGACCAGTAGATCGGCGCGGCGGCTTTCCGCCCTTGTCAAAAGAGCTTCGCCCACATCATGAGAGCCATCGAGACCAATTATGCGTGCCTTGATCCCTTGCCGAATAAGAGCCCTGATCAACGCATTCTTACGCGCATCCATGCGCGTTTCGCCAAGCGCCGTGTCGGATTCCTCCGCTGCGATCAGAACATCGTCGGCTTGTTTGAGGAGCGGAATGGCATCGAAGATAGCGCGGGTGGCTTCTCTTGAGCCGTTCCAGCCGATCATTATCCGATCAATCGGGAATCCGGAGTGGCCTGTCGGAGGCATGACCAGCGTTGGTCGGCCTGACCCGGAAAGAACCTCCTCGGAAAAATCTGCTCCCAGCGCGCGATTGCTCTCGGACGACGAGTAACCGACGATCACTAAATCCGCTTGACGCGCCTCTTCGACGACTGTCCTCGAAATATGCGGCCATGGCGCAACCAAGACCTGAAACTCCCCCTGGACACCGGCTTCCTTTACCGCTTCCTCGAAAGTGGATCTCACGCTTTTTTCCTGCTGAGTATAGTGTTTCTGAAGCGTGTCGTCTTCGATCGGAAGCGTCTCGATTTCGGAGGCTAATTTGAGCTCGATCCCGGGAATTACGTACAATCCGACAATATGGGCTCCTTCCTTCTTTGCGATAGACGTGGCAGCTCGCAAGATGCAGTCAAGCTGCGAAATTTCATTCAGGCTGGCGAGAATGGTCTTGTAAGACATCTATTCATCTCCTTTCTGAGATGCTGCCAGTCAATCACGAACGACTTACGAGGCCATTGACTTGCGTCAAGCACCAGCCATCATGGGGCATTCTTCCCTGAGCCAATCTTGATCTGAATCAATGCGAAGATTTTGGCCAGACGGCATTTGGTATTCATGTCGACCGGTCATTCGCGCCATACAGGTGGGCAGCAAAGCCCGCTTGATTTAGTCGAGAGCGCCCATCACCTCCAGGCGCGACTTTGCGACTCGTTGGAACTCATCGCTGATGGATTGCCCGACAATGTCGATCAGGCCTTATGCCGATCAACTGTCAGGTCGCTGCAGCATGAAATGCCTCTTCACCATCGCGACGAAGAACTTGGCCTGTTTCCATTGATTGAGAAGCGCGCCTTGCCAGCCGATAATATCCACGACATTCTGGCACGACTGGCTCTCGAACACGCAACCGATGAGAGCTTTGCATCCGAACTGCTCGAGAGCCTCGAGCATCTGAGCGCAGGAAGAAGACTGAACAACCCCGAGATGGTCGGGTATATGCTGCGGAGCTTCTTCGAGAGCTATCGGCGGCATATTGCGTGGGAAAACACGATCGTTATTCCGCTGGCGCGGGAGCGCCTCACGGCATCTGACCTCATAGAGCTCGGCAAGGCCATGGCTCGCCATCGCCGTTAGGGTCGGCACGAACCCACTTTGACGAAGTAATCTCGTGTCACCGAGAAGAAAAACAGATATGCGTCAGTGCGACAAAAGCACCGGGCAAGTCATCTTACGCAGCACCGTTCGGGTGACACCTCCAAGGACGAGCTCATGCAGCCGGGAATGCCCATAGGCCCCGATCACCAACAGCCCCGCGCCAAGTTCCTTCGCCTTGTCCAGCAGCGCCTCGCCGGCATCCTCGCCCCGGGTGATGAGGGGATTGAGCAGCGCATTTACTCCGTGGCGACGCAGGGACGCCGCGATATCCTCGCCCGCCAACGAAGAATCCGAGCCGGGATCGCTGGGAGGATCAACGCGGATTATGTAGACTTCTCTCGCTCGCCTGAGGATCGGGAGGCTGTCAAACGCGGCCCGCGCGGCTTCGCGCGAGCCATTCCAGCCAATGACCACTGTGGCGGGGGCGGGCTGCATCGGCAGGTCGAATGGAACAACAATGACCGGCCGGCCGGCTGCCACCAGAACACGGGGCACGAAGTCCAACTCCACGCCGGCCTTGGACATGCTTTCTGTCTGGCTCACCATGACAAGATCGCACGCCCGCCCCCGATCTATAACGGCGTCGCAGATGAGCGGACTGGCGGAACGCTCAATTCGGAGATCATTACCAGTTCCGGCGGCAGAAAGAGCCTTGGAAAATGCCGCCCTGATCTTCGCCTCACGACGATCGAAATATTCCCTGTGTGCCTCGAACATGTCCGGAATGGGCTCATAGACGGCCGATGGATAGATTCGAACCGCGGGTATCACATAAAGACCCGTCAGCTGTGCCTCGAATTCGGTAGCAAGCCCGGCTGCGGATGCCAGAATCGCTTCAATATTGGCGGTTTCATTGAGATTTACCAGGATAGTCCGATAAGACATGGCTCACTCCAAACCCCGATTGTCACACGTGCCGTACGCCGCGGCGCTTTTGTGGCGTCAGTCACCTGGCGATTGTCCGGCGGCATCGGCCAAGCGCGCCATAGAGAACAGCTTGATGCCTCGCGTGCCCTTTATCTCGATTATGCCCGTGGCTTTCAGCCTAGTCATCTGCCGGCTCACCGTTTCGACCGTGAGCCCCAGATAGTCAGCCATGTCCGCCCGCTTCAATGGCATGTCGAACTGGGCACCAGCCTGCTGCGGTGATCTGGCGAATCTGCACGCAAGAAGGAGGAGGAAGCTTGCTACCCTTTCAGCCGCGCTCTTGCGCCCGAGCAGCAGCATCCAATCCCGCGCAGCATCAAGATCATCGAGGGTACGCTCGAACAGACATTGCTTGAGATCGGGAAACGTGGCGATCAACCGTTCGAAGGCGTCACTGGGAAAGATACAGAGCTCGACGTCGGTCGCGGCCATGGCGAAATAGCGATTGGTCCGGCCAAAGGTACGGCCGAGAAAATCCGATGCAAACAAAAGCCCAACGATCTGCTCACGCCCGTCAACCGTGACCTTGGTCAGCTTTATGGTTCCGGAAACTATATTTGCAAAGAGAGTGACAGGCTGGTCGCTGGATATGATCGTCTGGCCCGCCGCATATTTCTTATAATGAGCTATCTCATTGAGGCGATTGAGCTGCTCATCGCTCATGGCCCCACAAACGGCCAGCTTTCGCACCGCGCAGAGCTGACAACGGTGGAGATGGTCCATTTCCTGCGACTTCCTGTTCATGCTCTTGCTACGCCGGCGCGGTGAGATTCCGGGAGAACTTACCGTGCCCGGCCGGACGAGGTTTGATCCAGGTCAAGCCCGCTGAACCGGTACGACCAGGGTTCGCATACTCCCATCAGTTGACGCAAATCAAAGCTCTCCGCCTCGGGGTCGCTAGATATGAACATGAAGGAGATACTGTCATGCACGTACCAAAAACGCTTTATATCATCGCAGACGGTGGGCGTGCCCGCTACATTGAGCGCACTGCCCCCGGGCATTTCACGACATTGCAGAGTTTCATCTCAGCGCACATTCACGACAAATCGTCGGCGCTCACCCGGCGCAAGCCGGCTCGTGTTCATGAGAGTGCCACGAGTGCCAGACATACGATAGCGGAGAAACAGGATCCGCGAGACAAAGTTGAAAGTGCATTTGTTCAATCGATCGCCGACGATCTGCACAAGAAAAACGCTCTCGACCGTTACGACAATCTGGTCATCGTCGCTCCGGCGAGATTGCAGAAGGTTATCTCCACTTCACTGTCTCCGGCGCTCGCCGCCAAGCTGATCAAAAGCATCGACAAGGATCTGACCAAAGTCTCCGACGCGGATCTGGGACGGCATCTGCCGGAGCTTCTCGTCGCACGCTCCACCAACTGACAGTTGATACCTCGCAAACATCCAAGGTTTTCAGCCTATGACAAGATCAGATATTCCCGTCACACAGGGTTTCCCGATGGGCTTCGCCAAAGTGAGGCTCCGTCTTGCGCGCGAGCATGAGCATCCACAAGGAAGCCAGGAATACGGCTATGATCTTGTGGTTCCGCTCAGCACGGACGGCCGGATCGACAGTAGTCTGTGGAAGGCGCATCGCGAACTCTGTCGCGTCGTCCACTACCGGTCCAATGAAGAACATGACGTTGGTCACATGATCCGCCGTCCCGGCGGCCAGTGGGTATTTCACTTCGACATAAGGGGCGACGACGCCGATGCGGAGGGTCATAACTTCACTCACGAGCGCTTTGTCGTCGGTGAATATGTTTCGGTTATCGAAGACGGTGCGTCACATACCTACCGTGTGATCACCGTCGAGGCGCTATGACACCTTCTCGCGCCATGATGCTGACCGAGTATGGCCGCCCGCTGGTGGTACGTAATCGCACGATACCGGTGCCGCAGCATGGCGAAATTCGTCTCCGTGTAAGTGCCTGCGGCGTTTGCCGGACCGATCTTCACGTGGTCGATGGCGAGTTGACCAAAGCGCCGCTTCCCCTCATTCCTGGACATGAGATTGTGGGTTATGTTGACGCGTTGGGGCCTGACGTCAATGACTTCTCATTGGGACAGCGGGTCGGCGTGCCCTGGCTGGGATACACGTGCGGAAAATGCGCCTATTGTGGGTCTGGCCTCGAAAACCTCTGTGACCATCCCTTGTTCACCGGTTACACGCGAGACGGCGGCTATGCCACGCATGTCGTCGCTGACGCGCATTATGTCTTTACATTGCCGGAAGCAAAGGCCGACGCCGCTCTGGCGCCCCTGCTCTGCGCCGGCTTGATCGGATGGCGCTCCCTGCGGATGGCACAAGATGCGAAGCGCCTCGGGCTTTTCGGCTTCGGCGCCGCTGCCCACATCGTAACGCAGGTTGCGCTATGGGAGCATAGGCGCGTTTTCGCCTTCACTCGTACCGGCGATGGAGAAAGCCAGTCATTCGCCCTCCGGCTTGGAGCAGAATGGGCGGGCTCATCCGATGAGGCGCCACCGGAGCCACTCGATGCCGCCATCATTTTTGCCCCCGTCGGCGCTCTTGTGCCACAAGCGCTCAAAGTGGTCCGTAAAGGTGGCCGGGTGGTATGCGCGGGCATCCACATGAGCGACATCCCAAGCTTTCCCTACAAACTGCTGTGGGAGGAGCGCCAAGTTGTCTCGGTCGCCAATCTGACAAGGGCAGATGGCGATAGCTTCTTCCGGATACTGCCACAGATCGGGATAGAAACGCAGATTTCCACTTACCCGTTGACCGAGGCAAACCAGGCCCTGGCAGATCTGCGCTCGGGACGGATTGTCGGAGCGGCGGTATTGACTATGTGAGCTGACCCAAATGGGCAAACGAAGTCAGGCTATCCAGCAAAAATGCGCGATCACCGGCATCGCACATGATCCCTCGGAGTTGATTCCGCTGGAATTGCTCAGGCATACAATCTCCGAGAGAATCAAAAAGGATCATCCTGGACTCGCCGCCGATGCGGTAATCAGCCGTCAAGAGGTCAATCGCTACCGTAGCGCCTATGTCGAGGACCTTTTAAGGGCCGAGCGTGGCGAGCTCTCGACGTTGGAGAAGCAGGTTGCCCGTAGCCTGGCCGAGGGCGACCTGATCACGAAAGATATCGAGACCGGCTTCAGTATTCGCCGCATGCTGGCGGAACGCGCATCGGATAATCTGGCCAATTTCGGCGGCAGCTGGCGTTTCCTGATCTTCTTCATGTTCAGCCTGGGTATTTGGATTCTGGTCAATGTTCTAGGCAACAGAAGTTTCGACCCTTACCCGTTCATCCTGCTCAACCTTGTCCTGTCGTGCATTGCCGCAGTTCAGGCTCCCATCATCATGATGAGCCAACGTCGACAAGAGGCTAAGGATCGGATGAGGTCGCTCAATGATTATCGGGTCAATCTGAAGGCGGAGCTCGAGATTCGCCATCTGCACGAGAAGATCGATCATCTCCTCTACAATCAATGGCAGCGCTTATCGGAGATTCAGGAACTCCAGATCGAAATCATGCAAAGCCAAGCCGCAAGCGGAGACCGATAGGCCGCTCCATTGTGGGTCCTGGCACCTCTTTTGAGCTGAATCAAAGCCCGCGAGTCCTGACTGGGCCACAGATTGCAAAAGGAAGGAACCGCTTCATGCATAAACTTCGACATATTGAGAATATTCTCATTGGCTTGTCGGTGGAGAGCAAATACGAGCCCACCGCTGCCATAAGCTACGGGCTCACTCTCGCGAAAGAGGCCGGAGCGCAAGTTACAATCTATGCTCCCTCGGTGAAGCTCGCCTTGCCTCATTCATATATCAGCGGCGTCGTGTCGGGCATCGTGGCCGAAGAAAACCGCCACCTCAAGGAGCTGGCGCGGACGGTGATCGACCGAATCGGCGAACAGGCCCGGGCCGCGGGTGTTTCCGCGTCAATCAGCTCGCCTCAGCTCAGGCGCTTGAAGCTGGTGGAGGGTTTTGCCAAGGAGACGCGCTTGCACGATCTATGCGTGCTCGATAGTGAATCCGACACGATGGATATCGATCGAGACCTGATCGAGGCCGCCCTGTTGGACAGCGGGCGCCCGGTCATTATCGTGCCCCCCGGCTTTCCTTCATTCCGCGCGCGCCATGTCGTGGTCGCCTGGGACGGCAGCAGCAAGGCGGCGCGCGCCCTGTTCGACGCGCTTCCGATCCTGCGGGCTGCTGAGACAGTCGAAGTGATCCAAGTCGAGGGTGAAAAGGATCTTTCCGGAGCTCTCCCCGGTTCGATGCTGGTGTCCCATCTGCTTTCTCACGGGGTCAAGATCACCGCTAAGAATATCCTGGCGGATGATGGCGATGTGGCCCGGACACTCAGGCAATATGCCGAGCAGTCGAATGTGGATATGATTGTCATGGGAGGCTTCGCCCATTCACGGATCAGGCAGCTCATTCTCGGCGGCATGACCCAGGCAATGCTGAAAAGCTGCAACGTGCCGTTGTTCCTATCCCATTGACATCAATTGAGCCTCTGTTCCGCTGACAGGTTCCAGTGCTAGACTACCACCCGGGCATCAGGTCCGGCTTGGAAAATGCAGCAGCAATCGGCGAGCAACGGTGCGGAGGTCTCGAAACTCGAGGCCATTCTCAACTCCGCCGTGGCGGCAATAATCACCATAGATAATCGAGGCTTGATCGATTCGGTAAATCCGGCGACCGAACGCATATTCGGCTATAAGGCGAGCGAATTGATCGGTCAGAATGTCCGCATGTTGATGCCCGAACCCTTCCATGGCGAACATGATGGCTATATTTCGAATTACCTTGCCACCGGACGGCGGAAGATCATCGGCATTGGCCGGGAGGTGATGGGCAAGCGGAAGGATGGAACGGCCTTCCCCCTCGATCTGTCGGTGAGCGAGTTCGTAGCGGGCGGCAAACGCTATTTTGCCGGCATCATCACCAATCTCAGCGACCGCAAGCGATTTGAAGAGGCGTTGCTGGAAAGCGAACGCAAGCTGGCTCAGGCGCAAAGACTGGAAGCGATCGGTCAGCTGACAGGTGGAATTGCTCATGATTTCAACAATCTTCTTACCGTGATCACGGGAAATTTAGAATTCATCGAGATGCGCTTGCAGGATGGACGGCTGCAGGAGATGCTGAGAGATGCCCAGGACGCGGCTGACCTCGCCGCCAAGCTGACAGCTCGCCTGCTCGCATTCGCCAGGCGAAGTCATCTCGAACCCGAGAATCTCGAGGCGAATGAGCTGGTGGTGAATGTAACCAGCATGCTTCGCCGCACTCTTGGCGAGCATATTTCCCTGTCCACCGTTCTTGCGCCGCATCTCTGGCAGGTGAAGGTCGATCCCACCCAGGCCGAAAGCTCACTCGTCAATCTCGCCATCAATGCGCGAGACGCCATGCCCCACGGGGGGAAGCTTGTTTTCGAGACACGAAATACCCGTCTGGATGAGCTCAGGAGCGGCGACACGACTGAACTGCCGCATGGCGACTATGTTCAGATATCCGTTTCCGATACCGGCGCCGGCATGCCGGCGGAAGTCAAGGATCGGGCTTTCGAGCCGTTCTTCACAACCAAGACGCGCGGGCACGGGACCGGTCTTGGCCTCAGCATGGTTTACGGTTTTGCCAAACAGTCCGGAGGGCATGTAACGATCTCCAGTGAACTTGGTCATGGAACCACGATCAACATCTACTTGCCACGGGCCGACGGCACGGCCGAAGCCGCCCCTGGTTATCAATCGGCGGCCGAGCAGCGCAACGAGACCATCCTCGTCGTCGAGGACGACGACAGCGTCCGAAATCTTACGATTACGCGCCTGGCAACGCTCGGCTTCAAGATCTATGAATCTTCGGATGGAGCAAGCGCAGTCAGATTACTTGAAAGCGGCCTCAAGGTGGATTTGCTGTTCAGCGACCTGGCGATGCCCGGTGGGCTCACGGGATACGACGTCGCCCGAAAGGCCAAGGAGATCAATACCAGTATTCGGGTTTTGCTAACATCGGGCTATGCCGAGGATCTGTTGCGGACGGAAAATCTCGGCAGCATCAAATTGCTTCGCAAGCCCTATCGGCTGGCCGATCTGAAAAGTGCGTTGGACGCCGTGTTCAACGATCCGCCGTAATGCGAGTTGATTCAGATCAAACACCTCTGACAGCATTCAACTAGTCTGGCACTAGATTTGGGAAGGTGCCGACGATGAAATCCATTCTGGTCGCTCTCAGCGGGACAAAGGCCGATGACGCGGTGCTCGAGGCCGCCTACGCCGTGGCGAGGCCGCTGAATGCCCATCTTCATTTTTTTCATATCCCGATCGATAAGGTGGATCCGGCGGACTATAATCCTCATATCGATTTTGCCCGAGGCAGCGCCGTGGATTTCGCGCTCCGTGAAGAGCTTGCCAACGCGGAGGATGCGGTTACACGCGCTCACGCGCATGTCACCCGCTATTGCAAAAAGAAAGAAATAGCGATTGTCTCCCTTCCAGCAGCCAAAGACCGGGTGACCGCCAGCTGGAGCACTGACCCGGTAACGATGAGCGTCGACGGATTGATCAAAGCTGCCCGGACTCATGACCTCACCATCGTCGGCCGCTCCGCCACCGGTCGCAGCTGGTCACAAAACCTTCTTGAGGCATTGGCGACGCAAACTGGGCGGCCCATTCTGATTGTACCCCCGGGCTGCCGGGAGATGACGTTCGATACGGTTGCCGTTTGGTGGAAGGATCATGCGGCAGCGGCGCGGGCGCTGACCGCAGCCTTGCCGCTGCTCAAGGCCGCCGAACGCGTTGTCGTTCTAAGCGTCGCCGAAAGCACCGATTCAGCCGCAAGTTCACTCGATGATCTGAAAGAGCAGCTCGCTTGGAATGGTATCGAAACGGTCACGCAAGTTCATGAACGTGACCACAGATCAACAATCCGGCGGCTATGGACATCAACTCTAATCGAAGGCGCGGATCTTGTCGTTATGGGAGGATTCAGCCGTTCACGCATCAAGGAGTTCATTTTTGGGGGATGCACCCAGTCCGTACTCGATGACAACGTGCGGCCGGTACTCCTGCTCCACTGAAGACGTTATCCATTGACCAGCTGGTGTCCTCATTTCAGGGTCACGCGCGCATCAGGTGGAAATCTTGCTGACTTTGACAGAAAAGCTGTAGCCCACTCCCCTTATCGTCTTGATGAGGCTTTCAGCGTCCCCGCCGAGCCGCTTGCGCAGCCGCGATATCTGGCTGTCTATGGCCCGGTCATTGGCGGCCCAGTCATGCCCCTTGAGCTGATCCATGATCGCCTCGCGTGAAAGGACATGTCCGGGTCGCTTGATGAACACGGCCAGGAGGTCGAACTCGGCGGTCGTCAGGTGACAAGGCGTTCCATCCGGAGCTCGCAGATCGCGTTTTGTCAGATTGAGTTCCCATTCGTCAAATCGAAATCTTGCCTCGCTTTCGGAAAGAGGCGTGACCGATGCCCGCCTGGCTCCCTGGGTTCGGCGCAAGACGGTTCGCACCCGAGCGAGCATCTCGCGCAGATGAAACGGCTTGGCGATGTAGTCGTCAGCGCCGAGCTCGAGACCGACAACCCGGTCGATCAGGTCGCCCTTGCCGGTCACCATGATGATCGGGATTTCCAACTCCGCCCGCAACTTCCGGGCGATCTCCAGGCCGCTTTCCATTCCGAGGGTCAGATCGAGCGTTATGAGGTCGATATGGGTGCTCTGAACGAGCGTGAACAGATCATCGCCGGATGCCGCCTCGCTGACCCTGTAGCCCTCCGCTTCGAAGCAATTCCGCAAGAGAGTCCGGATGGGCGGCTCGTCGTCAACAACGGCAATATGAATGGGAGCCTGAGTCAAGGGCACACGCGCAACGTTCGATGGCCGGTGGTATCATAGAGGCGAAATTGATGCAAATGCGCGCGGATCATCAGCCGGCCAGTGCCGGTCTCCGCATCCATCCGGTAGCTGCCTTGACATAGGAACGCCTGACCGCTGCCCAGGCAATACGATAAGCGGCCGCTTCCCGCCGAGGGTCGTCAGCATGGGCAGCGAAGGCATGATTGAAGGCTTCCCGAAAGATGTCCTGGGCATGCTCCGGGAGATGGTTCCTGACCGCATCGGGCAAATCAGTGCTTCCGGCATATGGCATTTTCGGCCCTCCGGATCACTGAGCCAGTACCAGCCTGATCTCCACCAGGTTGGAGCGCGAGCGTAGAACGTAGAAGCCTAGCGTGGTCAGGTGGGACGGCATCAGCCAGCCGGATTCCGAGCCATTGGAAACGATGAAGGGCTGGATATCCAGGCTAGCCCGCATCTGCTGCTCGGCGGTCTGCCAGAGCTGCGTCAAATCCCGCTGGGCGATGACTTCCTGGAAGTCGACATGAGCCGCCGCCAGTATGCCGTAGTAGGCATAGAGCTGACCGTAGGCGAACCAGAAATTGTCATCAGCACGGGTGTCGAACCAGCCGTTATTGTGCCGCTCCGCGCGATCGCGCAAGACAGCCGACGTCGCGCCGATATCGTTTGCAATGCGGTCGATGAATTGAAGGAGATTGTCGGCCCGCGGGTCAAACACCGCTTGGCATTTTTCGAGCCGATCGTTGAAAGCGCGCAAATCCTTGATCGATGACCGGTAGAAGCTGGGTGTCGGGGTCTTTGGCCCGAAGGGATGGATTCCGAAGAACCAAGTATACTCGTCAAACTGCAGATTTCCTCTAGCGTCCTGCAGCTGCTGGTCCATCTGCGAGGTGCCGCGCACGCGTCCCAGCGTGTCGACAAGCTCTATGGTCACGCGGCGCACCGCCTGATTCACCCCTCTCTGAAAAGCCGCCTTGTTGTCGAAGAAAGGGGTCGACTCCCACTCGATACCGAACAAGCCGAGCTTGTAGAGAAGCATCGATGACACCCAATCGTTCTGATTGACGTTGAAATCGACAAGTTCGGCCGTCACATCGACAATGGCGGAGCGCCGACAAGCCTTCGGTGGAACACTACCTGATCCGTTCGTTGGTGCGCCGGCAGCGGCAGAAGTAGCCGTTGTAGCCACCAAGTTGTCCGGATAATCGGCATCGAAACCGCTCCAGCGCTGGCTGCTCCAGAAGAAATGGGCATAAAGAACAGCAATCCCGAAGAGAATCATCCAAAGTGTATCCCTGACAAGGCGACTGCGCCAAATCGACTTCATGGCTCTTGCTCTCTCTTCCTCTTCGGCGCCGCACGGGGCCGGGTTGGATCCCTCCGTACGATAGGCAATTCGCCGCTCCGCGGATTGATCCGCGTCAAGTGTAAAGCCTTCTGCCAGAAAGCCGACCGGCACGAATTGCCACAAACCGGCACAATCGCGGCAAAGACCTGCGACGGGACGCGTGCTTAATCCCCCCTCGAAAAGTCATTTGTTCAGGAGGGTAATATGCTTGCACTGGCCGCACGTCCGGAACACAAACCCATCTCACTGCGGCCCGTCATGGGTCTGCGGGAGTCTTCCAGGCATCTGAGAACATTCGACGAAATCCTATCATGCGAGATGCTGCGCAAACTCGATCCACATCAACATCTGTTTCATCAAGGAGACGACGACAATAAGATCTATAAGATCGAATTCGGCCTCGTGAAACTCTACCGCATCCTGAGTGATGGCCGCCGCCAGATCATTTCCTTACGTTTTGCCGGTGACATCTTGGGACTTGAAAGCGCTTCGGAGAGGCATTGCAGTGCTGAAGCGATCACTCATGTGAAATTCCGGTCTCTGGATCAGAGCTGCGCCTATCGGAGATTGCGCGACGAGCCGGCCATGGCGCCGCAGTTCGTCAGCCTTCTGTCGCGCGAGATCGAGAATGCCAGAAGCCAGATCGCCGTCCTCAATCGTCGATCGGCGATCGAAAAGCTATCGGCTTTCATTCTTGAGCTTCACCGCCGCCAAAACGAAACCGACACAATTCGCCTTGACCTCAGCAGGTCCGATATTGCCGACTTCCTTGGCCTCACGATCGAGACCGTAAGCCGCAATCTCACCAAGCTGAAGGTCAAGCGGATTATCCAGCTCCCGGAGATTCACGAGCTCGTCATTCTCGATATAGACCGACTGGAAACGCTGGCGGCGGGCGATGGCGGGGAATGGTAGGAAGTCCATGGGGTCTACGACACACAAGCGGTTTGCGGTCGCGGTTGTCGGCGGTCTCGACGACGCCCTGCATGCCATACGGCAATTAAGGCGCAACGACATCCCCCCTCGGCTGATTTCTATCATCGGGGAAGAGAAGCGTTTCGACCGCGACCGGGACATATCCGATGAACCCGACAAGCAGCAGTCTTTCAAAATTCAATCCGGCTCGAACGCAATTATGACGCTTGCCTATGGATCCGATTTTCCGAAAGCCATATCACACAATATCGAGGCATTCGAAGGCCTGCTGGCCCGCTGGCTGATTCCCGCACATGCTCGGCGCCTGGCCCAGGCGGTCGCCGCCGGCGAGCTTCTTCTTCTGGTGGAACTGGCGAGCATGGAGGAAGAACGCGTTGTCACGCGTACCTTGCTGCGCAGTTGCCGGGGGTCTGTCGAAGTACACGATCTGGACGCAGGAGACGACAACAAGGAATTACCCGCATGCGCGCAGAAAATCTTATGACCGCTGAACTCGTAACCGTTTCGCCCGACGCCTCGGTCGTCGAAGCGGCGGAGCTCATGCTCCAACACCGGGTGAGCGGACTTCCCGTGGTGGACGCTTCGGGCACTCTCGTCGGCATGATAACGTCCGGCGATCTCTTGCGCCGGACAGAAATCGGAACGGAGGCGCATCGCGGCGGATTTGCCGAATTCCAGGCCGGCCACGAGCGCGTCGCGGCCGATTATGCGCAGGCTCACGGCAAACAAGTTGGCCACGTCATGACAACGGCGTTGCACACGGTCGGCACGGATGCATCCATAACGGAAATCGTCGACATGATGGATCGACATGATGTGAAGCGGGTGCCTGTGATCCGGCAAGGGAGACTGGTCGGGCTGGTGAGCCGTACGGACATTCTGCGCGCCTTCGCCACGACCGCCCGACAGTTCACTCAAGAGGTCTGCGACGACGATGAGATCAGGAGAAGACTCTTTGCGGTCTATACGCGCGAATCCTGGGCACCACTGGCCAGCATCGACATTCGAGTACGGAACGGCACCGTCGAGCTTGTCGGCAGTGTCTCCAGCGATGCGCAGAGGCAGGGATTGATGGCCGCGGCCGGGTCCATACCGGGCGTCAAGTCGGTCATCGATCATTTGGCTCTCTCGAACGGCGCGCCCGACGTCCTCCCTTGACATGAATCAAAGCGGTCATGGCCTCGCGGAGGCCATTGTTGATCCTCCTGAAAAGCCATGCGGAGCCAAATCCATGCCTGTCAATCTGAAGGGACGAAACGTACTCAGCCTCGACGGCTTCAGCCCGGATGAGATCAGACT
This sequence comes from Rhizobiales bacterium Y(2018), assembly GCA_005502925.1. GTDB lineage: Bacteria > Pseudomonadota > Alphaproteobacteria > Rhizobiales > Aestuariivirgaceae > Taklimakanibacter. The sequence continues at coordinate 34,108 of SCPD01000025.1, forward strand.
TCTTCTGCGCCTCGCCGCCGAGCTCAAATCGGCCAAGCTGGCCGGGACCGAACGCCAGCGGCTCCTGCGCCGCAATATCGCGCTGATCTTCGAGAAGGATTCGACCAGGACGAGGACCGGATTCGAAGTCGCCGCCTATGACCAGGGCGCCAATGTTACTTACATCGGACCAACTGGAAGTCAGATCGGACACAAGGAGAGCATGAAGGATACGGCGCGGGTTCTGGGTCGCCTCTATGACGGCATCGAATACCGTGGCGACAAGGCTGAGAAGGCGGTGGAGCTTGCCCGCCATGCCGGCGTACCGGTCTATAACGGCCTGACCAGTGAAGACCACCCGACCCAGATCCTCGCCGACTTCCTCACCATGCGCGAATTCACGCATCTTCACCTCTCCGATCTGGCGGTCACATTCATGGGCGACATTCGGAACAATGTCGCGCGGGCCCTCGCTCTGGGTGCGGTGAAGATGGGCATCGACATGCGGCTTTGCGGCCCCGATGCTCTGCGCCCGGACACAGCCTTCATCGCACATCTTGGCGAAATCAGCTGCGAGACCGGCGGCAGGCTGACCATTACTGCGGACGTTTCCGAAGGCGTACGCGGCAGCGACTTCATTTACACGGATGTCTGGCTCTCGATGGGCGAACCGAAGGCGCTCTGGAAGGAGCGGATCGAGGAGCTGTCGCCATATCGCGTCACACCACAGGTCATGTTCGAAAGCGGCAAGCCGCATACGAAGTTCATGCATTGCCTGCCGGCCCTCCATGACACCGAAACGGCAGTCGGCGCGGAGATCGCCTCCGAATTCGGTATCGGGGAGATGGAGGTGAGCGATGCTGTTTTCGAATCCAAGGCATCTATTGTTTTTGACCAGGCGGAGAACCGGATGCATACCATAAAGGCGCTGCTCGTCGCGACGATCGACGGCTGACGGCCATGCGCCTTGTCATTGCACTTGGCGGGAACGCTTTGCTGAAACGCGGGGAACCGATGTCCGTGGAGGTGCAACGCCGGAACATCCGCGCCGCCTCTGTTGCCCTTGCACCGGTGATCAGGGCTCACAGCGTCATCGTGACCCATGGCAACGGGCCCCAGGTGGGATTGCTCGCGCTGCAAGCCGCCGCGTTCACTTCGGTTCCGAGCTACCCTCTCGACGTCCTGGGCGCCGAGAGCGAAGGCATGATCGGCTATCTGCTCGAACAGGAACTTTCCAATCTGCTAGGTCCTTCCGTTCCGCTTGCGACTTTGCTGACGCAGATGGAAGTCGACCCGCGAGATCCGGCATTTCTTCATCCGACCAAGCCGATCGGTCCGGTCTATACAGCGGACGAGGCCGAGGCGATCAAGGACCGGCTCGGATGGCAGATGGTTCAGGACGGGGCGAAGCTGCGTCGGGTCGTGCCTTCTCCGGCGCCTGTCGCCTTGATGGAGCGCAAGGCCGTCGAAGTGCTCGTCCAGACGGGGGTGACGCTGATCTGCGCCGGCGGCGGCGGAATCCCCGTGGCACGGGAGCCGAACGGAACGTTTGCCGGGGTCGAAGCCGTCATCGACAAGGATTGGGCGTCCGAACTCATCGCGAAGCTCATGCGGGCGGACGGTCTGATCATGCTGACCGATGTCGATGCGGTCAAGAGTGACTACGGCACGCCCCATGCACGCAATATCCGGAGCGCTCACCCGGCCGCCCTCTCATCCCTGTCCTTCGATGCCGGGTCGATGGGGCCGAAAGTCAAGGCCGGGATAGCCTTCGCGACCGCGACCGGGGGATTCGCGGCGATCGGCGCCCTGACTGATCTGGACAGAATTCTTTCCGGAGAGGCCGGCACCCGCATTTCAACGCTCCATGAAGGCATTTTATACGGACGGTGAAAGCCCGTGCCGGGCTTGATCTGTGATGCCGGGATTGATCTGGATCATGGCAGGGAACTGGCCTCGTTATAAGGATTTATCCGAAGAGACAATTGCCGGATATCCGTCATGGAACCTATCGTTGAAGATCGCCCGCAGGAGGAAGTGCTGAAGTATCTGGGCAGCGCTGTGGCCCATGGCATGTCAGAGACACCGCGCAGGATCGACACGCATTGTTCGGTGGTCTTTCTGGCCGGCGCGAATGTCTACAAGGTCAAGAAGGCGGTCAAGTTTCCTTTCCTCGATTATTCGAGCATCGAGAAGCGTAAACATTTCTGTCAGCTTGAATATGCGATCAACCGACGGCTTGCGCCCGATCTCTATAAAGGTGTTGTCGCGATAACTCGCTCTGGCCACGGCCTTTCAATCGGCGGCCCCGGCGAAGCCGCCGAGTGGGCGGTGCATCTGCGGCGTTTTGATGAGAATGCGACTTTGGACAAGCTGGCCCAGGCCGGAAAGCTTGCTCCGGAGATCATTCGAGACCTAGCCGCCGTCGTTTCAAGAACGCATTCCGAAGCGAAAACCGTGAGAAACGGACATGCCACTGAAGCGCTGAACGACGTTCTAGAGGAAACACTCAACGAGCTCGCTCACGCTCCCCACATCTTCTCTCCGGCCAGAGTGACCGAGTTCAGCCACGGCATGCGCGCGTCATTCCGCGAATCTCGTGGACTTCTCATGATCCGCGAAGCGACCGGCCATGTGCGCCGTTGCCACGGCGATCTGCATTTGCGCAATATCGTCAAGTTCGATGGCAAGGTCTCTCTATTCGACGCGATCGAATTCGATGAAGCCATAGCGACAACCGACATCTTTTATGACCTTGCCTTCCTCCTCATGGATCTGTGGGAGAAAGGCCTTAAAGTCGAAGCGAATTTGCTCCTGAACCGCTATCTTTGGCGATCCGAGGATATGACAGACGCGCTTTGCGGCATGGCCGCGCTGCCCTTATTCCTGAGCCTCAGAGCCGCCATAAGGGCCAAGATCGAGGCGCTCGACGCCTCTTCCAGGACAGGTCAACGGATCACCGCTGCGCGGCAGTATTTCGAGACCGCCCGTGATTTCCTGAAACCTCGCCGGCCATTGCTGGTCGCCATCGGCGGTCGGTCGGGCACCGGCAAGAGCACACTCGCCGCAAATCTCGCCCCCTTTATCGGCCGGCCCCCGGGCGCCATTCATTTGCGAAGCGATATTGAACGGAAACGGCAATTCAATACGGCCGAGACGACGCGGCTGCCACGCGCGGCCTATAGCGCGGAAGTCACCGCAGGTGTCTATGAAACCCTCGAGAAGCAGGCTGCCGTCGCCCTGCGCTCAGGCCATAGCGTCATCGTGGATGCAACTTTCCTCGCTGGCTTCGAGGCGAACTCGATCGTCAAAGTGGCCAAGTGCGCCAATGCCGACTTCCGGGGTATCTGGCTCGACGCGCCGACGGGACTCCTGATGCGCCGCCTAGCACTCCGGACCGGCGACGCATCGGACGCCACTCCTGAAGTACTCCGCGCGCAGCCCCCCTCCACTCAGGCGCCCGCGGCGTGGTTTTGCATAGACGCATCCAGGCCTGCCGGCGAGATGCACCGCGCGGCCATGAGTTATCTTGGATTGCATGACTGCGGCGTCAATCATCTCGTTGCGTGATCCTTGACTTCGGTCAATGCCCCTGTGGAGTCCGCGACTATCCTCGCACACCGAACATCCGACGCGAGGAAAATATCATGACATACAAGACAATCCTGGTGAGCCTCAACGATCTCGAGCGCAATGAAGATCTTCTCACAAGCGCGGCCGAGCTCGCGCGCAAATTCGACTCCCATCTCCGCGGCCTCTATGTCATCCCCGCGGTTGAAGTCTACCCGGCAGCGGATTTCGGAATGCCGGTTGTCTTCGAAGGCAATCGAGAGACCTATCAGAAGGCCCAGAAGTCCGTGCTGGACCTGTTCGATTCGATCGTGCAGGTAGCCGGCATCCGAAGCGACTTCGTTGTGGTCGACTCGAGCAGTCCCAGCATAACGGACCATGTCGTCGATTACGCCCGCCGCTCCGACATAACCATCATAAACCAGGCCTCGGATAAAGATGGATTGTCCGTCACCGACCGCGGTTTTGTCGAGCGTACGCTGCTGGCAACCGGAAGGCCAACCCTCGTTCTGCCCAGAAAAACCCGAACGGACTTCGCCACCGATCTCGTGATCATCGGATGGAGCGGGCGGCGAGAATCGGCGCGGGCGGCCTTCGACAGCATCCCGCTGCTGACTTGCGCGGATGAGGTCAGGGTGGTCTGGGTCGATCCCGAGAAGGAACGCTCCAACCCGGGCAGCCTGCCCGGCGCCGACTTGGCCACGACCTTGTCACGGCACGGCATCAAGGTGTCGATCGAACCTCTTTCCACCGGCGGGAGAGAGGCCGGCGAAGCTCTGCTGACCAAAATCTCGGATAGCGGAGCAGGCCTCCTGGTGATGGGCGCCTACGGACATTCGCGCCTCAGCGAGCTCATTCTCGGCGGAGCAACCCGATCTGTCCTCAACGGCATGAATTGCCCGGTGCTGTTCTCGCACTGAAGCGCCAACCAAACCCGGCCTTGTCGTCCGAGTTGCCTCTGAGTCAGATATTCATGCCGGGTCGCGGATCAGCGGGCATGTCATGCAATGCCCGCCGCCGCGGCCACGGCTCAGCTCCGCGCCTTCTATGGTGATGACCTCGACGCCAGCCCGGCGCAACAATGTGTTCGTGTAGACATTGCGATCGTAGCCTATGACGACACCAGGCTCGATGGCGACTACATTGTTGCCATCGTCCCATTGCTCGCGTTCCGCCTCATACCTGTCACCTCCCGTGGCGACGACACGAAGAGATTTCAATCCCAAGGCCGCGGCAACCACATCAACGAAGGGTTTGTCCTCCTCGGTCACCTTGATATTTCCGGCATGCCCCGGCCGAAGCGAAAAGCTGCGCAGGCGCCCGACCACGGGTGGATACATGGTGACTAGGTCGCGATCGCAGAAGGTAAAGATCGTATCGAGATGCATGTAGGACCGGTCGCGCGGCATCAGAGCCGCGATCACGTGTTCGGCAGAGCCTGTCGCGAAGAGTTCCCTGGCGAGAGCACTCACCGCGCCGGGCGTCGTGCGCTCTCCCATACCGATAAGCACCGCCTTGCCGCCAACCGGCATGACGTCGCCGCCCTCGAGACTCGCCGGCGCACCCATCGCCGAAAGAAATGACGCCCTGTCGGTACTGAACCGCGGATGATAGCGATAGATCGCTTCGACATTCGCCGCCTCGGGGCGGCGCGCCGGCCAGTACATCGCCCCGAGCGCCAGTCGGTCATAGATCCAGCACGACGTGTCGCGGGTGAAAAGCTGGTTCGGCAAAGGCGGCAGCACAAAGTCGTCCGGCGCCAGGGTGACGCCGACCAATCCCCGCGGATGAAAGGGAAGCTCCGCGCGCGTTACACCGCCGACGAGACGCACCGCGAGCTCGTCCGCAGCCATCTCCTTGAGCCAAGCCCTGAGCTCGTCCATGATGTCGCAACCGACGGTGCCTGATACCAGCCGGCGGTCGAGCAGCCAGTGACGCGCCTGCGGGTCGAGCAACGTTTCGGCGAGAAGCTCTCCCAGATCATGCACCTTGACTCCGCGCTCGCGCAGTGCATCGACGAACATGTCATGCTCCTGGCGGGCCCGTTTGACCCAGAGCACATCGTCGAAAAGCAGGGATCGGCAATTCTCCGGGGTGAGGCGGCGCAACCCAAGGTCCGGCCTGTGAACGATCACTTCGCGAAGCTGTCCGACTTCAGAATGTACACCGAGCTTATGCATTGTCGCCTCTTTCAGAGCGGGCTGATGACGCCGGCCCACATTTCATAGGCCGCGAGCAAGGCGGCGAGCACCAAAGCGACAGCGAGACACGCCTCAGCCGCCGAGAAGACACGGCCACCGGCCTCGCGTCGCGCCCAGACATAAATGAGGATCCCAGGCGCATAGAGCGCGGCGCACATGAAGAGATATGTCGGCCCCGCGGCATAGACCAGCCAGAGGCCATAAGCGGTGGCGAGCAAGCCGGTGAGCAGAGGAAGCCAGCGCGACTCTTCCGGCCGGTATGCCTCACCAGTGACTGCCAGTTTCGCGGCATAAGCGCCCGAAAACACGTAAGGCACCAGGATTGCGGTCGAAGCGATGAAGAACAATGCCTGGTAGGTGCTCTGCGCAAACAATGTGATGATGAGAAACAGCTGGACAAGCAGATTGGTGATGAGAAGCGAAAGCGACGGCACGCCCGCGTCGTTGTGCTCGGCGAAGAGTTTCGGCATCGTGCCGTCCTTGGCCGCGGCAAATGGGATTTCCGCTGCCAAGAGAGTCCAGCTCAGGAAGGCGCCCGCGACGGATACGACCAGAGCGATATTGATCATGACGGCCCCCCAGGGTCCCACAACTTTCTCCAGCACGCCGGCCATGGAGGGATTCTTGAGTGCCGCAAGCTCGGGCTGCGAGAGGACACCAAGCGACAGCAGCGAGACCAGAGCGTAGAGGGCGAGACAGGTGAAGAAGCCAGCGACAGTCGCAATCGCGATGTCACGGCGTCGTTCCGCCCGGGCGGAAAAGACGCTGGCCCCTTCTATTCCGATGAATACCCAGAGAGTCACCAGCATGGTGCTCTTCACCTGGGCGGTGATGGAGCCGAAACTGGCATTGCCCAAGCCAGTAAAGTCCATGGAGAAGACATCAACCTTGAAGGCAACCGCCACGACGCCGATGAACAACACGATCGGCGCGATCTTGGCGATGGTAACGATCAAATTGACGATCGTGGCTTCACGGATTCCCGTCAGAATGATGAAATGCACGATCCAGAGCAGTATCGATGCCGCCACGACGGCCTGCCACGTATTTCCCTCTCCAAAAGAAGGAAAGAAATAGGAGAGGGCGCTGAACACCACGACGGCATAGGAGACATTCCCAAGCCAGGCGCTGAGCCAATATCCCCAGGCGCTGTTGAAACCGATGAACGAGCCGAATCCCGCCTTGGCATAGGCGTAAGGTCCGGCCTCGAGCTCGGGCTTGCGCGTCGCCAGCGACTGGTAGACGAATACCAGGGCCAGCATCCCTACCGCCGTTATCGCCCAGCCGATGATGATGGCCAAGGGCCCGGCACCGGCCGCCATGTTCTGTGGCAGGCTGAATACACCGGACCCCACCATGGATCCAATGACCAGCGCCGTCAGGGCGCCCAGGCGCACCTTTTTCGCGGATTTTTTTGCCGCCGGCGCGGGGAATGCGGTATCGCTTACGGACATTGGACGTCCTCCTCAGCAGGATCGCGCGAGAATAACGGTGTCGCACGCAGCGAGATTTGACCAGGATCAACCGCGCTCCGGGCAACGTGCCTATTCTGCCCCGATCAGGAAGAAGCCATGGCTGTATCTGCAGAGAATGCAATCGAGCTGAGGGTCGACGATATTGCTCAATTATTCGACACCCTTGACCCCTACCCTTTTCCCGAGCGGGACCTCAACCGGGATGCCGAGGAATATATCGTCGGTTGGGCGGGTGAGCTGTCGCCGAAGCAACCTCTCCGTATCATCGTTCACTATCCCGACACGGCGCAGCAACGAATTGCCTTTTCCGCACTCCGCAAAGCCATAGCAGGTTATTTCGACGCACGCTCACTCGCCACCCAGCGCGAGCTCAACGAGCTTTTTCGCATCGGACGACTATCGCTCCTCATCGGAGTGGCTACCCTGATTACATGCCTGTTCCTGGCGCAGCTGGCGGCGGAGCTCTTGCAGGAGGTGCCTTTCAGGAAGCTGATCGAGGAGAGCTTCCTGATCCTCGGCTGGGTCGCCAACTGGCGTCCGCTCGACATATTCCTCTATGATTGGTGGCCTCTGGTCCGCAGACGCCAGCTGTATCGGCGTATCGCCGTCGCGCGTATCGACGAAATGCCATACGAGATTCGAAATTTGTCTCCCCGGGTCGCTCAAGCTTGACCGAGATCAAGGACCCCGGACAGATCGAATAGGCATAATGTCGGTCCCTACTGACAGGAGGATAGCATGACACAGTCCGTTACCAGACTGCCCATCACCAAAAAGGAAAAGACTTCTCCCGCGCCGGCGCCTTGGCGGCCATTGCTCGGCCTTCAGCGTGAGATCAACCAGATCTTCGATCAGGTTGACCGCAATTGGCGACCGTTCGTCCAGCGCTCCATCGATTGGAATCCGGTGGCTAGAATGGAAGCCTCATGGTCATCACCCGCCGTCGATATCGTCGATAAACACACTTCGTACGAAGTAACGGCCGAGGTGCCCGGCATGGCAGCCGAGAATCTCGAGGTCAAGCTGGTCGACAATCACTTGGTGATCAAGGGTGAGAAGAAGGAGAGCCGCGAGGAGACAGAGGGCGGCAGTCATCTGTCGGAGCGCTATTATGGGGCGTTTGAACGGAATTTTCGTGTTCCCGACGGAGTAGACTCTGGAAAGATCGAGGCGGCTCTGAAAGATGGCGTGCTGACCGTCGTCCTGCCCAAAACAGCGGAAGCGGTGAAGCCCGCCAAGAAGATTGAGATAAAGGCTGCCTGAAGGCGCGGCAGGAACATAAGCAGCCCCTGGGACGCGAGCCGCATCTTGCGCCCCAGGCCATGTGCTCAGAGAGACCATCATGGGGAAGAAGAACGTTACCGGTTATACAGCGCTTCAGCTCATTCTGCATTGGCTGATCGCCGCTTTCGTCATCCTGCAGCTTGTCTTTGTCGAGACGATCGGTAAAGTCGTGGACGCGGGCGAAAGAGATACTATGCCCACTTCTGCCGACCGCTTTCTTGCCGATCTCCATTATTGGGTAGGAATTGCACTCCTGGCACTCATGGCGTTGCGTTTATGGCTTCGGGCATCCCGGGGCGCTCCGCCTGTGGCGCAAGGAGGCTGGGTTGGACTTGCTGGCAAAGTCAGCCATGCGACATTCTATATTGTGCTGATCCTGATGCCGGTAAGTGGACTTTTGGCCTTCTATCTAGGTGGGCTCTTTGGCGAGGCTCATGAACTGGGTAAGCCGGCTCTCATCGTGCTGATTTCATTGCATGCGGTCGCCGCGCTCTATCACCAGTTCTGGCTCAAAGACGGAACATTGCGACGCATTCTCGTGCCACGGCGATAACCACCTCGGTAAACGGGTCCGGACGCCGCGCGATGGCCTATCTCTGGAGCGTCTCGATGAAATCGATCAGACGTTCTATCCGTTGCCGGACGGTTGAGCTAACAGCGTCGGCACCGCCAAATCCTTCGTCGGCATCCATCTGGAATATTTGTCCCCATACAGGCATTTCGCGATCGACATGATTTCGGATATCCTCCCGGCCATCGATAACACGCCGCAACTTTTCCCTCGGAAACCTGCCGTTGTTGTTACGTGCACTTAACATGGTCAGGTCCGGTGGTGCGACGCTAAGGCCGAAAGTCTTGGCCCCCGCCCCCCGCCCATCCTCGCCGTGACAGGAGGAGCAGGAGAAACGGAAATCGGCTTCCGCCGACGGCTCCGTGCCACCGGCGGGAGCGGCCCCGAAGGTGTGGGACGCAAGCAACAGCGACAAAAGTGCAGCGCCCTTCCTATGAATACAAATCGGCATTCTAAACTCCATCACGTCTATGGTATGCGGAATTGTCGCCTAAAGGTTACTACGTGTTCCAGCGCCAATCGCGAATCTCCGGCATGTCCTGCCCATATCTGCGGATATAGTCGTGATGCTCCTTGAGCTTTGCGGTCATCAGCTGCGCCAACGCCGCTAGGCCGCTATCGGCACCTGGAATCCACCGCAAGACACTCAGGACGAGATGAAACCGATCCAGTCCGTTGAGTACGGTCATGTCAAAGGGTGTCGTGGTCGTCCCTTGCTCATTGTAGCCTCTTACATGGATATTGGAGTGATTGCGGCGCCGATAGGTCAATCTGTGGATTGTCGTCGGATAGCCGTGATAGGCGAATACGACGGGCTTGCCGGTGGTGAAGATGATGTCGAACTGTTCGTCGGACAATCCATGCGGATGGACGTCCTTCGGCAGCAAGGTCATCAGATCGATGACATTGACGATGCGCACCCGCAAGTCCGGGGCAAATTCGCGAAGTATCTGGACGGCGGCGAGCGTTTCGAGTGTGGGAGCGTCACCCGCGCAGGCCATCACCACGTCGGGCTCATCGCCATGGTCGCTCGACGCCCAGTCCCATACGCCTATACCGGCGCGAAAATGGGCTATCGCCTCGTCGATCGACAGCCATTGCCACGCGGGAGGCTTGCCCGCCACGATGATGTTGATCCTGTTCCATGTGTGCAGGACATGTTCCGTGACGCAAAGTAACGTATTGGCATCCGGCGGCAGATAGACACGGACGATATCCGGCTTCTTGTTCAAGGCGACGTCGATGAACCCGGGATCCTGGTGGCTGAAGCCGTTATGCTCCTGGTGCCAGACATGACTCGACAGCAAATAGTTAAGCGATGCGATCGGCTGCCGCCAGCCGATCGAACGGCAGGCATCAAGCCATTTTGCGTGCTGGTTGAACATCGAGTCGACGATGTGAATGAAGGCCTCGTAGCACGAAAACAGGCCATGGCGTCCAGTCAGTATGTAGCCTTCGAGCCACCCCTGGCAGGTGTGTTCAGAGAGAATTTCGAGGACCCTGCCCTCATGCCCGAGGCTTACATCCTCAGGGAGAATCCGCTCCATCCAGGCGCGGTCGGTTACCTCGAAGACGTCTTGAAGTCGGTTCGACGCTGTCTCGTCAGGCCCAACGATACGAAAATTCTTCTCGGCCGAGTTTGCTTCCAGCACGTCGCGCAGGAAACGGCCCATCACTCGTGTCGATTCAGCCTTTACCGAGCCGGGCCGCCCGGTCATCACGGCATGATCACGAAGAGCGGGGAGGATCAGCGGCTTGCGGAGTCCGCCATTGGCATGCGGGTTGGCGCTCATACGCCGGCGGCCGCGCGGGGCTGCGGCGGTAACCGCCTCCAAAGGCGCACCTCTCGCGTCGAAGAGCTCCTCCGGCCGGTAACTTTGCAGCCATGCTTCGAGCTGCCGCACATGCTCGGGATTCTCCGCCAGGCCCGACAATGGCACCTGATGCGAGCGCCAGAAGCCCTCGGTCACGAGCCCGTCCACTTGCTTGGGGCCAGTCCAGCCCTTCGGACTTCTCAGAACTATCATCGGCCATTTCGGACGCGACCGGAATTCGCTTTCTGGCTGGCGGGCCCGCACCTGTATAGTCCGGATGCGATCAAATGCCTGATCGAGAACAAATGCCATCCGCCTGTGCATCAGGTGCGGATCTCTGCCTTCGACAAACAACGGCTCGTAGCCATAGCCTGAAAGGAGCGAATGCAGCTCGTCAGGCGGAATGCGCGCGAGTATGGTCGGATTGGCGATCTTGTAGCCGTTGAGATGAAGAATGGGCAGCACCGCTCCATCCCGCTTTGGGTTCAGGAATTTGTTGGAATGCCATGCTGCCGCCAGAGGGCCTGTTTCCGCTTCACCGTCGCCAATGACACATGCGACAACAAGCTCGGGATTATCGAAAGCGGCACCGAACGCATGCGATAGTGCGTAGCCGAGTTCGCCGCCTTCGTGAATCGAGCCTGGAACGTCAGGCGCCGCATGGCTCGGTATGCCACCGGGAAAGGAGAACTGGCGGAATAGCCGTCGCATTCCCTTCTCGTCACGCGGGACTTCGAGATTGAGTTCGCTGTAAGTTCCTTCGAGATAACTATTGGCGACCATGGCCGGGCCGCCATGCCCAGGTCCGCACACATAGATCATATCGACGTCCCTGTGCCGGATGATCCGATTGAGATGCGCATAGATGAAATTGAGGCCGGGAGAGGTGCCCCAGTGTCCCAGCAGCCTCGGTTTGATATGCTCGAGGCCGAGCGGCTCGCGCAGCAGCGGATTGTCGAGCAGATAGATCTGACCTACCGTGAGATAATTGGCGGCGCGCCAGTATGCGTCGATGGCGCGCGCCTCATCTTCGGGCAAGTAGTCCTGCGACGTCGAGATCGCTGTTTCCATTTATCCAAGACCTTTCATCTAGAGCCTTCCCGTTTTGATCGAATCGCTTCGATCAAAACGGGAAAAGGGTTCGAATACATATGATCTGGAGCGCTTCCTTATCGCCAAAGTCGAGCAACTTTGGTAGGAAGCGCTCTAAGACCGCTCATCCGGCGGACCGAGCCATTTGTCGTTGCCGGTACAACTTCGTCCATTGCCATCAGATGGCCTGCCGACTTGCAAGATGAGCACGCGTCCATTCAACGATCAGCCGCGTGTCCATCACTCCGGAATTGCGCGCCACAACCTTCCCCTTCCGAATGAGGAGCAAGGTCGGTATCGAGCGGATGCCCAGCCTCGCCGACGGCCTGTCCCGAAAAGAGCGGCCGCCCGCAGTCGTCGGACCTCGCTCGCCGGGCCGATCCTTCCGCATGCGATTTACCTGATTGCAATGGCCGCAGACGACCTTATGACCGGTTGCCATTTTCCACTCTGAGAGCAGCCGTGAGGGTCTCCTCACGCATTAATGTCCATCTTATTCGACGCTTGCGCCGCCTTGCCTTGACTTCGATCAACCAACGGAATGTCGGCCTTCAAATATTGACAAAAGGAACAATCCTCGTCGGCCGGCCATGCGGGCTGCCGTTCGACTATCTCTCTCCCTGCAGGAATTACTTCAAGAACCGCCGGAAGCGCCACAGGGAGATGGAGAAGAACGCAGCACCGATCGCTAATAGAGCAAGGAATTGTGGCCATACGACATCGAGACCAGCACCGCGGAACAGGATCGACTGCGCCAGAGCCACGAAATGCGTATTGGGCGCGACCAACATAATGTCCTGCACGATCTCCGGCATGCTTTCGCGAGGCGTGACCGCTCCCGACAGGAGCTGCAGCGGAAGCAAAACCAGCATCAACAGCAGCCCGAACTGGGGCATCGATCCGGCAATCGTCGCAAGGACCAAGCCTAAGCAAGTCGTGGCAAAGATGTGGAGCGTGGCACCGAGCATGAAAAGCGCCAAAGAGCCTTGAATCGGAACAGCCAGCACGCCCTTCACGATGAACACCAGAGAAATGCTCGAAGCAACAAGAACGACAAGGCCCATCGACCAGATCTTGCTGATCATGATCTGGGCCGGCGTGACAGGCATGACGAGAAGATGCTCGGTCGTACCATGCTCGCGCTCGCGGATGAGGGCTGCTCCGGTGAGGACGAGCGCCAGCATGGTGATGGAGGTGATAATCTCCGTAATGCTGCCGAACCAGCCTCTGTTGAGCTCCTGGTTGAATCTTGTTCGCAGGACGAGGTCGACCGGGAGAGGGGCACTTCCCCGATAGCGGCTCAGAAACTCGCCGACCTCGCTCCCTACAATGCTGCGGACATAGCCGCCGCCGGTGAAGGCCTGGGTCATGCGGGTGGCATCGATATTGAGCTGGAGGGTCGGGGAGCGCCCGGCCAGAAGATCGCGCTGGAAATTCGGCGGGATATCCAGGGCAAAAGTGTCGAGGCCGGCATCCATTCTCACATCCATGTCACGCTGGGAAATGAGCTTCGGCGTCGCGAAGTATGGCGGATAGAAGGCCAGAATGATCCGGGAAGACAGCGGCGACTGATCCTCGTCGACAATGGCGATCGCCGCGCGATTGAGCGTTTCCGGCATGGCACGCGAAGCGGTATAGATCGAGAGCGTGAAAGCATAGACAATGAGAACAACGAGTATCGGGTCCCGAGCCAGGCCACGCAGCTCTTTGACTCCCAGGTGAAGGATGTTCCTGCCGATCGCCATGTCTAGCCAGCCTGCTTCTTGAGTAGCGCCGCACTCAGGCCGAGCAAAATTGGAATGGCGATCAGGAGAGGCATGAACGCCCCGGCCAAGTCGGTGAAATCGAGGGCCTTGGAAAAAGCACCACGCGATATAGTCATGAAATAGGTGGTCGGATAGAGGCGTCCGATGATCGCTCCCGCTCCTTGCAGTGATGAGACCGGATCGATCATTCCCGAATATTGCACGGCCGGTATCAGGGTGATGAGAACGGTGGCGAAAATGGCAGCGATCTGACTCCTCATGAAGCTCGATATGAGAAGGCCCAAGCCTGTCGCCACAATGACATAGAGGAGTGCTGCGACGCTGAGCATAGGAAAGCTGCCAGTCAGTGGCACGCGGAAGAAGAAGATTGCAAAGGCCGCAAGGGTGACGAAGTTCATCAGCGCCAGGCCAATATAAGGCAGTTGTTTTCCGATCAGGAATTCGAGACGGGTAACCGGCGTCACATAGAAATTTATGATCGATCCGAGCTCCTTCTCCCGCACCACGCTGAGCGCCGCAAGCATGGCCGGGATCATCAGCAGAAGGAGTGGGATGACGGCCGGCACAATGGCCACGAGGCTCTTTATGTCAGGATTGTACCGATAGCGCAGTTCCACCTGGAAGGCGTCGGCCGCCGCGGTGTCGCCGCGAAGCTCGCGCGCCTTCTGCCTGAGCCAACCTTCATGCATCCCTCGCACATAGCCAAGAACCCTCTCGGCCCGCATCGGCATGGCACCGTCGATCCACCCGCCGAGCTCCACCTGCCGGCCGCGCGCCACGTCCCGCCCAAAACCCGGTGGAATTTCGAGGGCAAGGCTGATTTCCCCCCGGCGCATCCGCCGGTCCAGATCGATATAGTCGATGAGTGGCGCCTTCTCCGTGAAGTAACGCGAACCGGCAATCTGCAGCCGATAGTCACGGCTGATCGTTGTGTCATCGTGATCGAGCACCGCGAAGGACAAATTCTCCACATCCATGTTGATGCCATAGCCGATCACGAACATCAGGATGACGCTTCCAAGGATCGCGAGCGTAGCCCGGATGGGGTCGCGACGGAGTTCGAGCGCCTCGCGCCGCGAATAGGCGAACATACGGGAGAAATCGAACGGCGGTCTGTCCCCTTCCCGCGAGGCGCGGCCCGCCGGCGGCGCAGCTTGGACGGCGGGCGCCCGATCCGGCGGCGCCGCATCCGGTTCCACCTCTCCAATCGCCTCTTCAAGATAGCTGATAAAGGCTTCCTCCAGCGTGCCGGCGGAGCGCGCCGCGATGATGGCCGCGGGCGAATCGCTGACCAGCACTCTCCCGGCATGCATCAGAGACACGCGGTCGCAAAGCTCCGCCTCGGACATGAAATGTGTCGAGACGAATATCGTCACGCCATCCTTTCGCGAGAGGTCGGACAGGATCTCCCAGAACGCATCGCGCGCAACGGGATCAACCCCGGAGGTCGGCTCGTCGAGGATCAGGATTTCGGGCGCATGGATCATCGCGACGGCGAGCGAAAGACGCTGACGAACGCCAAGTGGCAGGACCTCGGGCAGAGCGTCCATTACGCCTTCCAATCCGAAGCGTCTGGCCATATCCGTGATCCGGCGAGGGATGACGTCAGACGGCAGGGCATAAAGGCGCGCATGCAGCTCGAGATTCTGGCGTACCGTCAGTTCAGTGTAGAGCGAGAAAGCCTGTGACATATAACCGACCCGGCGCCGCAGCTCGATATCCCGGGGATCGACGGGCCGCCCGAAAAGCTCCGCCTTGCCTGTGCTTGCCGGCAGAAGGCCGGTCAGCATCTTCATCGTCGTCGTCTTGCCGCAGCCGTTCGATCCAAGAAAGCCGAAAATCTCACCACTGCGGATGCGAAAACTGACATTGTCGACGGCGGTGAATTCTCCAAAGCGCATGGTCAGATTCTTGGCCTCGATGGCAATCTCGCCCTCTTGTACCCGTGGCGGAATGACCACGTTCCGGTGCCCTCGCCGTTTTTCCTCCGGAAGCAGAGCGATGAAAGCCTCATCGAGCCCCCGGGCGCCTACGCGCTTCTTCAGGGCCTCCGGCGTGCCCACGGTGAGGATGCGACCGGCATCAAGGGCGACAATCAGATCGAAATGCTCCGCTTCCGCCATGTAGGCCGTCGAGACGATGATACTCAGATCTGGACGGTCGCGCCGTATGTCTTCAATCAAGTGCCAGAATTGCCGTCGGGACAAAGGATCCACGCCTGTCGTCGGCTCGTCCAGGATCAGGAGATCCGGATCATGGATAAGGGCGCAGCAGAGCCCGGTTTTCTGTTTCATGCCGCCGGAAAGCTTGCCGACGGGACGATTTGCGAAGGCGCTCATGCCGGTACGCTCCAGCAGGCTCGCTATGCGCCTGTGGCGCTCACCCTGTGCATGGCCGAAAAGGCGGCCGAAGAAATCTATGTTCTCGACGACCGAGAGGGTCGGATAAAGATTTTTTCCCAGCCCCTGCGGCATGAAGGCGATGCGCGGGCAGATTGACCTGCGATGACGAACATCGGCGATATTTCCGCCGAGAACATCGATGTACCCCTCCTGCACGGCGCGCGCACCGGCGATCATCGAAAGAAGACTGGACTTGCCGACGCCATCCGGGCCGATCAGCCCGACCAACCGACCGGCAGGCAGCTCCAAATCGATGTCCGCGAGAGCCCGTGTCTTTCCGTAGGAGAGCCCTACCCCCGCCAGCCGCGCAACACTTGTGGCAGGCCAGGACGAGACGACAGGGTTGTTCATCCCGCTCATTGCAGAAGATTTTCTCTCAGCTTCGCCGGCCATTCGACCTGTGAATCGAGGCGCACATAGGCCATTCCAGGCAGGCCCGTCTTCACCTGCTTGATGTATTTCCGCAGGAGAGTTTGTGGAATTCCCGCCTTCACGCGGAACATCAGCTTCTGCCGTTCCTCTTCGGTTTCGACCGTCTTGGGCGTGAACTGAGCCACATCCGCCACGAAGGTCACCTCGGCAGGGATCACATATTGGGGCGCAGCATCGAGCACCAGGCGGACATCGGCACCGATCGCGATGCGGCCCGCCTGAGCGGTCGGCAGGAAGAACGTCATATAGACGTCGCCCAGATCGACGAGATTGAGCACGCGGCCTCCGGCGGAAAGCACCTCCCCGGGCTGGGCGACACGATACTGAATTCTTCCGTCACGGGGCGACTTGAGCGTGCTGTCATTGATATCCGCGGTAATGCTCTGAATTGCGGCATGGGCCGCTTCGACGGCCGCCTCGGCATCCACCAGTTGTGCCTTGGCGGCGCCGATCGCGGCATCGGCGGCGGCAAGCTGCGCCCGCGCTGCCGCGACTGCGGAGCGGGTGCCTTCCGCACTCGCGCGATCATCGTCGAGGACCTGCTGCGACACGGTGTTGGTCCTGATGAGCTGCTGGGAACGGGCCAGTTTCCTAGCGGCGACATCGAGCTGGGCCTGCCGCTGCGCGACCACGGCTTCCGAAGCTGCCTTTTCCGCCTGCCGCTGGACGATCACACTCCGGGCCGTGTCCACCCCAATGATCGTACGCCGCCACTGCGCCAGCGCTTGCCGCCGCTGAGCCTCGAGCTGCTCTGTGTCCATGAGCGCGAGAACCTGGCCTGCCTGGACGAAATCTCCTTCGGCGACGAATATCTGCTTGATGCGACCTGGAGACTTGGTCGAGATGTCGATCTCCACCGCTTCGATACGGCCGTTACCGCTGGCTATGCCCGCCGGCAGCTCATTGCCGACCAGATGCTGCCAATAGAGATAGCCCGCCCCGGCCAGGGCGATAAGCAGGACGGCAGCGAGCCAGTGGCGTCGACTGATCATTTCATCGCACCCGCGCGAATCTGGCGGCGACCCCACGGATATCCTCGGTTGTCGACCAAGTTGCTGCGACAGGCCACGGGTTCAATCTCCATAAAAACATTGTTCTGCAATGTGGCTAGACCATTCCGGCACAAGCGGTCTTGACCTGAATCAATCCCGCGCTCCCACGCGGATGACGCCGAATCGGGCCGCGCTGGATTGATCGGGATCAAGGCGCGAGAGGCCCGCCGCCGGATAATCATTCCAATCGACTGGAACACGGCAGGAGGCAGCATTGAAAGCACACAGATCGATGACGGTCACCGTTGTTGCCGCCACCGTGCTCGCCTGCTCAGGCGCATTCGCTCATGCCGATTCGACGACAGCTCGCGATGACTTCCGCACCCTGTGCGCGGAATGTCATAATGCCGATGCAAAGGGAAACGGACCGCTCGCGGCGAATCTCACGAAGGTTCCGCCCGACCTCACGCGCATCAAGCAGAGAGCTCACGGGACGTTCGACAGGAAGGCCGTGTATGATTGGATCCTCGGCCTCAAAATGACGCAATCGCACGGAACGCGGGAAATGCCGGTCTGGGGCGACTGGCTGATGGATGAAGCAATGGATGGAGGCACTTCTCTCGCTGAAGCAAAAGCCGCCGAGAAACAAGTTGAGCATCAGGTGATGGGCATTGTCAGATATATTGAATCCCTGCAGATCGAAGACTAACGAGGCCAACCATAGTCATCGAAGAGTCGACTGATCAGCATCCAGAATGTATGGCTGGCGGAGTAATTTTCATCAGCAGATAGCAGCCGGCGCCAAGTTCGAAGTCGGACTCCCGAAGCAACTCGTCTTCGGCGTTCTCCTCGACCCTGCGCAGAGGACGACCGATGACTTTTGCCTTGGCGAAATCGTAGTTCAAAGGGTCCCCCATCAGCCGAACCTTGGTTGCAAGGGCGGCTATGGCCTGCCGCGGCCACGCGGTGACGTCAAAAGCGATAATGTCACGGTTGATGAGGTCTGAATTGGCGAGCCGGCAAATATCGCCGCGCAGAACCTCAGTTGTCCGGCATTGCGGCAAATCGCGCGGATCGGCTTCGCTCTCCGTCGAATAGCACATCATGCCGGCGGCAAGTTGCCCTCGCTGGACGAAGATCGCCAACAGAGCTCCGTCACCATCGCCAGCTTGCGCCTCGAGCGGCCCTGCCAAGCCCAGGACGCAAACCAGTCCCGCGGCTATCCTTGCCCAATCATGCGCCTCAAGAAATCTGCCCATTTTTCCAGGTTATCCCGTCGACGCGAAATCGCCTTGATCGACGTCAAGCCAACAATTGCCTGCAAGCAGAGCGGCTAGGCCGCCTTTGACCTCGGTCAAAGACTTCCCAGGCTTACTGCATAACCTGGCACCTCGAATTCTCGACGGAGTGATGAATGTCCTACAGAACCATTCTGGTCAGCCTCAACGACCTCGACCGCAATGCCGCCCTCCTGGAAAGCGCGGCCGGATTGGCGCGCGATCATGGCGCCCATCTCCAGGGCCTCTATGTCGTTCCAGCCATCGAAATCTATGCTGGCGTCGGTTTTGAGCCTGTCGTCTTCGAAGACCGGCACAATGCATTCCGGAAGGCCGAATGGAGCCTTCGCAAGAGCTTCGAATCCACGCTGGAGAACTTCGGCATTCGCGGTGATTTCGAAGCCGTCGAGTCGGCAAGTCCCGATATTTGCGCGCATGTCATAGATCGCGTTCGCCGCTGCGACATCGCCGTCATCAACCAACCCACCGACAATCACGACCTGTTCGCCGTCGACCGCAGCTTTGCCGAACGGGTGATCTTGTCCGCTGGCCGACCGACGATTGTCGTGCCGAGAACTGGTGACACAAAGCTGGTTCCGGATCTGGCCATTGTCGGCTGGAGCGGAACGCGCGAGGCTGCACGCGCGGCATTCGACAGCGTACCGATCCTGAAGAAGGCCAGGAGCGTACGGATCGTATCGATCGATCCGGACAAGACACATCCTTATGTCCGAGGCGCGCCGGAGAGCGAGCTTGCCACCGGATTGTCGCGTCATGGGATCAATACCACGTTCGAGCCCATCGTCTCTGGGGGCGAAGAAGCCGGGAGTATTCTGCTGAAGATGGTCACGGATAGCCACGCAGGCTTGCTGGTGATGGGAGCCTACGGGCATTCGCGCCTGAGCGAACTCATTCTCGGCGGCGCCACGAGGTCTGTGCTGGCCGGCATGAAATGCCCGGTCATCTTCTCGCACTGAGGATTGGTTGCGCGGCAGGCTGCTTACCGGTCGAGACTATCGATGAAGGTCGACAGCGCGGCCGCCTGGGTGGCTGTCATCGTGAATTCCGGCATCGCCGGATGGCCGACGACGATCCCCTCCACGAACGCTTCCTCAAGATCGGAGGCTCTATACATGCGGGCAATGACGCGGAAGGGTGGCGCCGGCGGAAATGGACTGTCACCGGCAGCGGCGATATTGTGGCATCTCGCACAATTGGCCTGGGCTATGACACGGCCGCGCTCCTCGGTTTCTCCGGCCGATACCGCCCCCGCCAAAGACACAGCCAGCGGCGTCAGCAAAACCGTCAGCCTCAAGATCGAACGGGATATGGAACAGCTCACCGTGTGGCTCAGCGCGCTATCGTCACGGTGCAATCCGCGCGCCGTGCAATGTCGGCAGCCACCGATCCGAGCATGAGGCGCGATACCCCGCCCTTGTCGCCGGTACCGACGACGATATGGTCGACCTTTTTCTCGTCTGCGTATTGAACAATACCTGAATCCGCCTCGCGGCTGGCGATGACAACCTCCTTGACGACGGCGACGCCGGCACGGCGAGCCTCTTCAGCCCCCAAATGTACGATGCTCTGGGCTTCCGCATCTTCATGAGAATAAAGGAGTGGCCCGCGAATGCCGCCAAGTGCGACGTTCACGAGAGCGACAATCAATTCGGCTCCGGCGCGCTTTGCCAGATCGGTCGCGTAAGATACCGCTATCCTGGAATGTTCGGCGCCGTCAGTGGCCACCAGTATCCGCTTGTCCATGATTATCTCCTCCTCGGGATAACGATGAATCCTATCTGCTGAATCGATCAGGACTTTGATTTAGGTCAATAGATGATCAGGCTTCCGGGCCAATTTTGATTGGTCATCTGATCGCCAGCAAAGCCACCGTCGCTCGGAAAATGCTGCGATTTCCTCCACTTCGATCCGATTTGACCAGCATCAATGCGAACAAATCCGCTCGAACGCCAATATTGTGCTGTAATACGGCTTCGCCACATTGGCAGTCAGCCAGACATCTGGCGCGGAAGGCTGCGAGGACTCCTCAGCGCGATCGCGCTAAGGTCCGCGATTGAATGACGGTACAAGTGTCAATGGTGAATTCGAATATGACAACACTGGAAGCCGGCATCTCCCACAGGACAGTCAGTACGAACACCAATCGCCCTCATGAACTTACCACGGCTATTCTGCTGATCTCCCTGGTTTGTCTTGGTGCTGGCCTTTGGCTCCCTGGTACTGGCGATATCCCGGCATCCGGTCTCGTTTGGACCATTGGCACTCTTCCCGTACTCCTCACGTTGTCCATCCAGATTGTCCACAGCCTTAGACGGGGCGATGTCGGCCTTGACATCACCGCCGCTTTATCGATGTCTGCAGCACTATTGCTTGGCGAGAGTCTCGCGGCGAATGTGGTCGCGATCATGTATGCCGGCGGCCAATTTCTCGAGAGTTTCGCCGATCGACGTGCTGGACGTGAAATGTCCGCGCTACTCGAACGCGTGCCGCACAACACAATGCGCCTTTCAAGCCAGGGTCTCGAGGAAGTCGGTGTCGAAACACTCGTACCGGGCGATCGAATCGTGGTGCGCAGTGGCGAAGTCGTGCCTGTCGACGGCACTCTTCAGAGCGATGCTTTGTTGGATTATGCGAGTCTTACCGGCGAGGCCTTGCCGGTGAAAGCTCACAATGGCATGCAGGTACTGAGCGGCGCCGGCAATGTCGGTCGGCCCTTTACGATGATCGCGTCACACACGGCCCAGGAAAGTACTTATGCCGGCGTCGTACGTCTTGTCGAGCGAGCCAAACTCTCGAAGGCTCCGATTACCCGTATGTCCGATCGCTATGCTCTGGCCTTTCTAATCGGTACAGTCGCCTTGGCTGGCGCTTCCTGGGCTTTGACCAATGATCCGGTTCGCGGCTTGAGTGTCCTCGTCGTCGCCACACCTTGCCCGTTGATCCTCGCCGTTCCCGTCGCGATTGTCGCGGGCCTCTCGCGAGCCGCAAGAGTTGGCGTGCTGGTAAAAGGCGGAGCAATTCTGGAACTGATGGCGGGCATTCGTACTATTGTATTTGACAAGACCGGGACGCTGACCGGCGGTACGCCCAGGCTTGTCGTCGCCAAGGTAACAGGCTCACTTTCGGAGGATGAAGCTCTGCGACTGGCGGCATCACTCGATCAAGACTCAACCCATCCTATCGCAAAGGCGCTGGTGGCTGAGGCAAAATCCCGACAATTGGCCCTCACCCCTCCCAACGATGTCATTGAAACGCCTGGCGAGGGCATTACGGGTAGAGTCGAAGGCCGAACGGTAGCTGTGGGCGGACTCGGCTATATCAGGAAGCACGCTCGCAGCGATACGCCGATGACGTCGACCGGAGCCGAGATGGTGCTCTCCGCCCTGGCTGTCAACGGAGAGGCGGTTGCCGTCTTCGGCCTCGCTGACATGCCGCGAGACGGCCTTTCATCGCTGCTCGACTCGCTCCGCCGGATAGGTATCGAGCGCATCATTCTAGCCAGCGGCGACCGCCAGGCTGTGGCGGACGCAATAGCCCGGGATCTGGCGATTGACGTGATCATGGGCGATCTCGATCCTGACGCTAAAGTGGCCATCGTCCAGGCAGAAGCAAAGCAAGGTGCTGTGATGATGGTGGGAGATGGCATAAATGACGCCCCGGCTTTGGCAGCGGCGAATGTGGGCGTTGCCATGGGAGCAAAGGGCGCTGCAGCCTCTTCTGAAACCGCGGACGTCATCATCCTCAGAGACAGTCTCGACGCCATCGTACCGGCGCTCTTAATTGCGCGGCGTAGCCGCAGAATTGCGCTTCAGAGCATTGCAGTCGGGTTGACGCTATCCGGAGGTGGCATGGTCGCCGCCGCCTTCGGCTATCTCTCTCCCGTGAATGGCGCAATAGTCCAGGAAGCTATCGACATTCTGGTTATCCTGAACGCTCTTCGAGTACTGATTTGATCCAGGACTTTCGAGACCAGCGGCGACGCGGCGGCCGACCTCCGTGAGGATCGTCCTCTTCTAGGAAAGCCTACGACCCAGGTGTGATACTCGACCGGATTAAGCGCAGAAGGCCTTCGAGAAGCAAAGAAAGCCCCTGAGCTGCGCCCGAGGCTCTCCAAGATTGCGGACCTCGCTTCCGGATTTGATTCGAACTATGCACTCTTCCAAGCTCGCATAGGTCCCACACAAAGGCCCCGATCAATGCATTTTGCGTATCCCCGCGCGTTTCGCCATGCTGCGGATCGGGCTCCTCTGCTGCGATCAATACGTCTCCGGTTTGCTTAAGGAGCGGAAAGGCATCGAAGATCGCACGGCTCGCTTCTCTTGAAGCATTCCAGCCGATCGTTGTCTACTCAATCGGGAATGCGGACCGACGTATCAAGCCATGAGCAGCGTTGGCTCTCCCTAAACGAAACGTATCCTATCGGAAAAATCCGACCCAGTGCTGTCGGACGACGAATAACCGAAAACGAATTCTGCTTGCGGTTACTTAGTAACAACGTCGAGCTGTTTCGAAGCGAATGGAAATGACTATTCAACGAATCAGCCCCACGCTATTGGGCAGCCACGTCTTATGTTTACGAAGCAGTAGCCTGCAGCCGAATGAATATTGGCGCACCAGGGCTTAAGAGGCCCAACGCTTTTAGCTTCAAATTGCAAATCGTGAGGCGCGCTTAGTGTTGGATCAAGTCGCCGACTACGTAGTCAACACCCTCCCGTTTGCTTCTGCCCACTGCCACAGGTGCAAAAAGCTGTCGCAAGGCCTCATCGGCATTGGCGACGGAGACCGGACTTGCTTTTCCATGGGCTGCATCATCACGCCGGTACGAGCGCAGTCCCAAAAAATCGTCGACCCGGAAGAGCCCCCCTGGGTCCAGCCGCTTGAAAGCAAGGACGGCGGATCGCTGGGTGTGGTGTCTTGCTACGGCTGCGGCGCCAATAAATCATGGGACCAGACCCTGACGATAGTCTATCGTCGCGGCGAATTCCTGGTCGCCGGCTATGCCAGGGACTGGGACTGGAACAGCCATCTCGTGGACGGGAGTGTCGAGACGATCATGGGCAGTTGCGACATCGACTTCCTCGCGGGAAAAGGCGTCGTGTCGGACGGGCCGGATGAGGGCAAGCCGATCGGCGGGAAATTCACGCCGTGAAGCTCACGGACTTGTCGGATGACTTGCGCCCCCAGCCTGCGATTTTTGAGGCGCCGCCCCTATCCAACCTCCTCGCCTGCGGTCAGCACTCATGGCGGTGGCTTCGAGGTCCCCTCGAGTACTGAAAATCCGCGTGTCGGTTGTTCAATTCCGCCCCTGGGCACCATTTTCATCCATTAATTCAAGTGATTAGACGCCCCTAATCTTGGCGCGGGTTTGCAGCGTCGCTCCTAGGTAGCAGCTAGGTAGCAGCAAAAAAATGTAGTCATGTGTATTTTGGGCAACACTCCCACTCGCTCCCAGGATTTGCTCTGCAGCTGCATGTCAACCCATTCGTCCAAATCGCTGATCAATAAAGCCGCTGAATTAGCTCGCCATTGCATTTACGGGCGAAACCCTGGGCCCGTCGCCTCCGATGGCCTCGAACCGATAATACTTAGCGCCGTCGCCAAGCCGCCTGAATTTCTGAAGCGCCAGTTTGAAAAGTTTCTCGTCACAGGTAGAGATAATGAACTGCTTGTTTCCGGCCTCGGTTTGAAAGAGGCCGGCTATCAAATCAAGCAAAGCATACATGTTCAAGTCATCAAAATGAGCAAAGGGGTCATCCAAAAAGACTGGAGAAAAGGCCGACCAGTTCTGCGAGCTGCAGGCCGTCAAGAAAAGCCCGAGCAACAAAGTCTGTTGTTGTGATTGACTGAAGTAATCAACTGGGCTCAGAGCCTCGCCGGCGCGGTTCACGCTTACCAAAATCGAGTCGCGATCATTCCTTATCTCAATGTCGTCAAAACCATAAACTGGTCTGAGCCGTCGCTGAATGGTTGAAGTGCGCGGTCCGTACTGGTTGGCAAAGTTTTCGACAGCCTTGGACTGTTCGGCTTGGATATGCCTGCTGACGGTCAGGAAGAAGGCCCGCCAAGGCTTTTGCTTTTCGACTTCATCGCGCAGCTGGGCCTTTTGATTCTGCTTGTCGTCAATTGATCGCTGGATAAGGGCCTGGGCGGTAGCAGTGGTCTCAGCATCGAGGGCAAGCTCGATTTTGATCAAACTTTCGGATACCCCCCTGAGTCGGCTAAATCGCCCGCGACTTCCCACCTACCGTCGGCCACGGTTTAATGCAGCCTTTCGGATTTTGCCAAACGCTGTTGCGAGCAGTGGAGCGGGACAGACCATACCGATTGGAAAGATCGTCCACGTCCCAGCACTCGCTGAACCTCAGGCTTGCCCCAGTATCATTGACGGCAAGTTGCTTTTGCATCTCCTACCTCCAATGTGCTGTTGAGCGCCGGCACCTGGCTGGCTGGATTCATGTAGTTTTGTGAATGAAATCTGCAAGCCCTTCGCATTATCAATGAACGTTTCGCGGTGGCTTGGGAATCAGATTCCAGTGAGGGCTGTTTCGGAGAAGGTGACAGCTGGATCGCGCGGCGGCTGGTGGAATGTCTATTACGCTGTCCGCGGATTTTGGTCCGGTTCACGTCGTAATTGCCGACCTCGGCGCTGGCCTGTGGTTCTAAATAACTCCGGTCGACGCACCACTCCTTGCAGCCGTTCGGAGGGCGTCGGACGGGTCGTGCCGGGGGCTTTCTCACAGATATGGCGATCAAGCACGCCGATCATTTCGGCCGAGAGCAGAGCCGTAACGAAGTCGTCTCTCGCGGGTGGATATATCGGTCCCATCATGAGGCCTAATATTAGGATTCAGCCCCTCACGGGGGTTAACTACTAACACCTTGATTTATATGGAGAATTTGGAGCGGGCGAAGGGATTCGAACCCTCGACCCCAACCTTGGCAAGGTTGTGCTCTACCCCTGAGCTACGCCCGCATTAGGTAAGGCGCCAGGGTTTGTTCCCGGCGCGGGCGTCTTATTGCCTATGACTCGCGCAAATGCAATAGGAACCTCGCAACCATCGTAAAAGCTTCACAAAGAAGGTGAAAATGCCTGCCAGCCGCGCCGATCTGATGGCCCGATTCTCGTCGCTGGGCATCCAGACTGAGACCCGCGAACACGCGCCCGCCTTCACCGTCGACGAGGCCCGCAACCTGCGCGGGGTGATTCCCGGGGGCCACTGCAAGAATTTGTTCCTGAAGGACGAAAAGGGCGCCGTCTGGCTGATCGTCTGCCTGGAGGACGCCCGCATCGACCTCAAGGCCGCCCCGGCCAAGATCGGCTCGAAACGGCTGACCTTCGGCAAGCCCGAGCTTTTGATGGAGCTTCTGGGCGTCGAGCCGGGCTCGGTCACCCCCTTCGGCCTCATCAACGACACGGCAAACCGCATCACCGTCATCCTCGAGGAGCGTATGATGCGGGAAAACCTGCTCAATTATCACCCGCTCAGCAATGACGCGACGACCACGATCAAGGTAGAAGACTTCCTGGCCTTCATCCGCTCCTGCGGGCATGAGCCCCGCATCGTGGCCCTGGCAGCCCCGTAAGGCATGAGAGGCCGGCCGGGTTGCAATCACCCGGCTGATCCGCCATCTAAGGGGCAGAAATCCCGCACCGAAAGGCCGTTTTCATGGAAATCTCCCCGACCGCTCCCGGCACGAGCAATGGCGCCGGCGCCCCGCCCCCGGGTGCGCTGATCAAGGATTCCGATACCCGCACCTTCATGGCGGACGTGGTCGAAACCTCGCGCAAGGTGCCGGTGATCGTCGATTTCTGGGCCCCCTGGTGCGGCCCCTGCAAGCAGCTCGGCCCCATGCTCGAGAAGCTGGTGAAGCAGGCCAATGGCAAGGTCCGCATGGTCAAGGTCAATGTCGACGAGAACCAGCAGCTCGCTGCCCAGATGCGGGTGCAGTCGATCCCCGCCGTCTTCGCCTTCGTCGACGGCCAGCCGGTCGACGGCTTCATGGGCGCGCTGCCCGAAAGCCAGATCAAGCAGTTCATCGACCGGCTCGGCAGCCAGGGCGGCATGGCCGAGGAGATCGAAGCCGCGGTGACGGCCGGCCGCGAGGCTTTGGCCCAGAACAATCTCGCCGAGGCGGCGCAGATCTTCGCCCAGATCCTGGGCGTCGACCGCGAGCATGCCGGCGCCATTGCCGGCCTCGCCAAGTGCCAGATCGCCTCGGGCGATCTCGAGCAGGCCAAGGCCACGCTGGCGCTCGTGCCGCCGGCCAAGGCGAACGATGCCGAAGTGATCAGCGCCAAGGCGGCGCTCGAGCTCGCCGCCACCCCCGTCGATCACAGCGAGATCGCCAATCTCACCCGCGCCATCGAAGCCGATGCCGACGATCACCAGTCGCGCCTCGACCTCGCGGTGGCTCTCAACGCCGCCGGCAAGAAGCAGGAAGCGCTCGACCACCTGCTCCATATCGTGCGGCGCAAACGCGACTGGAACGAAGAGGCGGCGCGCAAGCAGCTCGTCAAGTTCTTCGAGGCCTGGGGCCCCAAGGACGAGTTCACGCTGCTGGGCCGCCGCAAATTGTCCTCTATTCTGTTCTCTTGATGGGCCATGGGTTTTCTCGACCAGTATCATTCGCCTGACGACCTGCCGCGCGTCCTGAAAGTGTTCCCGCTGCCGGGCGCGCTTTTGCTGCCGCATGCCGAATTGCCGCTCAACATCTTCGAGCCGCGTTATCTCGCGATGATATCGGATGCGCTCGCCGGCGACCGTCTCATCGGCATGATCCAGCCCGATGACGACGAGGCCGATCTGACCGGCAGCCCGGCGCTGAAGCAGGTTGGCTGCGCCGGCCGCATCACCTCCTTCGCCGAGACGCTCGACGGGCGGCTCCTCATCACGCTCTCGGGCGTCTGCCGCTTCGCCATCGCCAAGGAAGTCGCCGGCGACAAGCCCTATCGCCAGGTCGAGGCGGATTTCTCGAGCTTCGCCGAAGATCTGGCCGCGCCCGAGGATGAGGACGATGTCGATCGCGCCTCCCTCCTCAAGGTGTTCCGCGACTATCTCCAGGCCAATGACATGAGCGCCGACTGGGACCAGGTGCGCTCCGCCTCCACCGAGGCACTGGTCAATACACTCGCCGTGCTGGCGCCTTACGCGCCGCGCGACAAGCAGGCTCTGCTCGAGGCCAAGGATCTCAAATCCCGCGCCGATGTGCTGATCGCGCTGACCGAGATGGCGCTGGCGCGCCAGGGCTCGGGCACCAGCTCCGGCCTTCAGTGAGCGAGACCATGAGCCGGCAAACCGATCCCAAGCTCCTCGAAATCCTGGTCTGCCCGCTGACCAAGACCCGGCTCGAATATGACCGCGAGAAGCAGGAGCTGATTTCGCGCGCCGCCCGCGTCGCCTATCCGATCCGTGACGGTATCCCGATCATGCTGGCGGACGAGGCGCGCGAGCTCGGCGAAAATGAGTAGCGAGCCGCCGGAAGAGATCCGCCTCAAGGATCACGGCCGCATCCTCGAGCTCGAATATGGACCTGGCGAAATCTACACGCTGTCGGCCGAATATCTGCGCGTCGAAAGCCCGAGCGCCGAGGTGAAGGGCCACGGCCCCGGCCAGGAAGTCACCGTCCCCGGCAAGAAAAATGTGCGTATCTTGCGGCTGGCCCCGGTCGGCCACTACGCCTTGCGCATCGTTTTCGACGACCGCCACGATACCGGGCTCTATACCTGGGGCTATCTGCGCGAGCTGGGTCGCGATGAGAAAACCCGCTGGCCGGCCTATCTCGAGAAGCTCGCGAACGAGAAGCTGACGCGCTGACCTTGCTCAGCTTCTGTCGACAAACCTCACGCTGAGAGCTTGTGAAGGAATGAGCTCGGCGAGTGATTGTATAGATGGCGGCATATTGCGAGCGATGCGGGGCATGGTGAGCAATCCCGCTGGTTTAGGGAAGTGGTCATCGGGCCAGTTGCCTGGCTTGCAGGATGTTGTTGGCGAGGGCGAACCACAGCATGACGGCTTTGACCTTGGCGGCACCACGTACATTGAAGCGGGTCAGGTTCCAGTTGCGCTTCGGCGGGCACCTCAGGGTGAGGGATGCCTAGGGCAGTTTGCAAGCCGAAACGTTAAGCGTCCCGCCTGAACGTCAGATAACTCGACACGCGGCCCTCGCGTTTCGCCTTGGCTTCGTAGCGCGTCACGATCCAGTCGGGGAATGGCGTGCGCCAGTCGGCGGGGCATTCAGCAGTCCAGGTGAAGCCGCCCGCTTTGCGCGTTTCGAACAAGGTCCACTGCACATAATGCTCGATGTCGCTGGCGAACAGAAACAGCCCGCCGGGCTTCAGCAGGCGATGGAACTGGCGCAGATTGTCCTGGGAGATCATGCGCCGGCGCAGATGGCGCGCTTTCGGCCATGGATCGGGATAAAGCACATAGATGCAGTCGAGCACGCCGTCGGGCAGCAGCTCGAAGACCTCGCGCACATCGCCCGCATGCACCGTGACGTTGCCGATCTTCTTCGCCTCGATGAGCGCCAGCAACTTGGCCACGCCGTTGACGAAGGGCTCGGCGCCGATGAACTGCGTATCGGGATGGAGCTGCGCCTGATGCGCCAGATGCTCGCCGCCGCCGAAACCGATCTCGAGCCGGACGGGTTGCGACGGAGAAACGAACTTGGCCGGATCGAACTGAAGCTGGGGCAGAAGCTCGGCGATCAGTCTCGCGTGATGAGGGCGCAAGGCTTTTCCCTTGCGCCGCCCATAATACTGAAACCGCCTTTCGGTGTCGCTCACTTCACCGCGGCTTTGAGCGCCTTGATGAGGTCGGTCTTCTCCCAGGAGAAGCCGCCGTCCTTCTCCGCCTTGCGGCCGAAATGGCCATAGGAGGAGGTGCGCGCATAGATCGGCTTGTTGAGGCCGAGATGATTGCGGATGCCGCGCGGCGTCAGGTCCATGACCTTGGCCAGCGCCTTTTCGAGCTTCTTCTCGTCGATCTTGCTGGTGCCATGCGTGTCGACATAGATCGACAGAGGCTGCGCCACGCCGATGGCGTAGGACAGCTGGATCGAGCAGCGCTTGGCGAGGCCTGAGGCCACGACGTTCTTGGCAAGATAACGCGCGGCGTAAGCGGCCGAACGGTCGACCTTGGTCGGGTCCTTGCCGGAGAAGGCGCCACCGCCATGGGGGGCCGCGCCGCCATAGGTGTCGACGATGATCTTGCGGCCGGTGAGACCGCAATCGCCGTCCGGACCGCCGATGAAGAATTTGCCGGTCGGGTTGATGTGCCAGACCGTGTCCTTGTTGATCCAGCCCTTGGGCAGAGCCTTCTTCACATAGGGCTCGATCAGCTTGCGCATGTCCTTGGAGGTGAGCTTCTCATCGAGATGCTGCTGCGACACGACGATCTGGGTGACGCCGACCGGCTTGCCGTTCTTGTACTGGACGGTGACCTGGCTCTTGGCATCGGGACCGAGCGCCTTCTCCTTGCCGGAGCGGCGGGCGTCCGAAAGCTCCTGCAGGATGCGGTGCGCGTAATAAATGGGGGCCGGCATGAGCTCCGGCGTCTCGTCGCAGGCGTAACCGAACATTATGCCCTGGTCGCCCGCACCTTCGTCCTTCTTCTCGGCGGCATCGACGCCCTGGGCGATGTCGGCCGACTGGCTGTGCAGCAGGATCTCGACCTTCGCCTTCTCCCAGTGGAAGCCGTCCTGCTCGTAGCCGATATCCTTGATGGCGGCGCGCGCCGCGGCTTCGATCTTCTTGCGCGTCACGCTGACGGGGCCGCGATATTCACCGGCGATGATGGCGCGGTTGGTGGTGCACATGGTCTCGCAGGCAACCCTGACATGCGCCGGGTTCATGCCTTGGGCGAGGGCTTCCCGATAGAACAGGTCGACCACTTCGTCGGAGATTCGGTCGCAGACCTTGTCTGGATGTCCCTCGGAGACCGATTCACTGGTGAAAAGATAGTTCTTCCGCGCCATTGTCATCCCACATTGATATCCCCCGCGCGTGCCGCGGAACGCCGGGCGTCTTCTGGCAGGCTTGCCTGGAGAGGTCAAGCGGGCTGGTTCCGGGCTTAAAAGGCCGCCGATACGTCACTTCAGGCCACTCCGGCCTGAAGTGATCAACGTCATCGGGATCGCCGGGACCGTGCTCTACGGCCCCTTATAATCCGCCAGTAATTTCACCGCGTTGAGGATCAGCTTGCGCTTATCCGGATCGGTGGTCTCGCTGATGATACGCGCGATCTGGACGCCATCGGGCGATTGCAGCGCCCCGGCTATGGCATCAGCACCTTCCGATTCGGCGAAGCCCGCCGTATCGTCATCGTCGTTTTTCAGCTCGTCGTAGAAATACTGGACGTTGACGCCCAGAACGCGCGAAATCTGGTACAAGCGACTGGCGCTTACCCTATTCGAGCCTTTCTCGTATTTCTGTACCTGCTGGAAGGTGATCCCTAGTAGTTCACCAAGTTTCTCTTGGCTCATACCGACGAGCAGTCGCCGCATGCGTACCCGATTGCCCACATGACGGTCTACGAAGTTCGGGTCTCTTTTTGTCATTAAAGTACTTTTGTCCGACCACAATTTCCCCCGGTCTGACGAAATGTTCTCTGCCAAATGAAGAGCTTACACCCTGTCATTTCGGCGGCGTAATGCTTAGTACACCCGATCGATTTTTACAAATGGATTTATACTTAGGTTCAACAAGAAGTGAGCCGGCATGTCTCACTTTTACGCGAGATCGATCAGGCCGAAGCCGGCCGAAATTGTCGTACGACAATTCCGATGACAGCCAGGAGCAGAAGCAGGCCCGCGAGCATCCAATCGCCGGCGCGCGCATAAAGCGTCGGCGGCAAGGGCTGCGGTACTATTCCATCGATCACGCCTTCCTGGCCGAGGTCGAGCTCGGCCACCATCCGTCCCTTCGCATCGATGATCGCCGAGATGCCGGTATTGGCGGCACGCAACAGCGGCAGGCCCTGCTCGATGGCGCGCAACCGCGCTTGCGCGAGATGCTGATAAGGTCCGCTCGATTTGCCGAACCAGCCGTCATTGGTCACATTGATGATCCAGGCCGGGCGTTCGGCGGGATCGACGAGCTCATGCGGAAAGATCGCCTCGTAGCAGATCAGCACCGCGGCGGGGGGCAGCCCCGGCAAGGTGATATTGCGTGGGCCCGGCCCTGCCGCGAAGCTGCCCGGCACGGTGACCACCTTGCGGAAGCCCAAGGGCTCGAGAATCGATTCGAACGGCAGGAACTCGCCGCCCGGCACCAGGCGCCATTTGTCGTAGCGCGCCACCACATTGGCTTCGCTGTCGAGGCCGAGCACGCTGTTATAGACGCGCCGTTCGGGACCCGTCGCCTGCGCGTCGCGCCGGAGCGCGCCCAGCACCAGTGACGTGCCCTCGGGCAGCAGGGCGGCGAGCTCGGCAAGTCCCTGATCGCTTTCGTCGATGAAGAAGGACAGCGCGCTTTCGGGCCAGATCACCACCCCGATGCCGTTGATGCCCCCGGGCCGCGCCGCCGTCCCTTGCTGCGACATGGATTTCATCTTGTCGAAGATCGGCCGCGCATTGTCGCCACGCCATTTATCATTCTGCCCGATATTGGGCTGCACGATGCGCACGCTCACCGGTTGCGATGACGCCGTCTCAGCTTGCGAAAGCCGATAGACGCCCCACAGCCACAGACCCGGCAGCAGCGCCAGTAGCAACGCGCCCACGACGATCTCGCCGCGGCGCGGCCGCAAGCCGACCAGGGCGGGAAGACTTGCCCACAGAGCGATGAGCAGCGTCAATGCCGGCATGCCGAGAAGTGCGCCCGCTTGGGCGAGCCCGCCCATGCCGGTCACCGCGAGACCGGGCGCCGTCCATGGGAAGCCGGTGAGGAGATGCCCGCGCAGCCATTCGGCGATGCTGAGGAAGATCGCGAAGGCGATGAGGCGGGCAAGTCCGTTCTGGCGCAGCGCGACGGTGGCGAGCGCGGCGAGGCCCCAATAGATCGCCATGCCGCCGGCGAGCGCCCCCACCATGAAGGGCATCATCCACAGATAGGTGGCGGCATCGACCAGGAAGGCGATGCCGATCCAGTAGAAGCAGGCGCTGAAATAGCCGAGGCCGAACAGCCAGCCTGTGAAGAAGGCCCGCCGCAACGACACGTCACCCAGCGTCCAGATGAAGACCGGGAAGGCGATGAAGAGCAGCGGCCAGTAATAGAAGGGCGGCATCGCGAGCCCCGCAAGCGCGCCGGCGAGAAGCAGGAGCCCTGCTCTACGCCAGCCGCCGAGCCCCGCCAATGTCCCGGCGATTGCCTCGAAACGTATCATGATCGGCGCACTATAGGTGCGCGCCTCAGCGCCTGATACAGTGCCATCATGCGGCCAAAGGAGGCATGGAAATGGATCGCAAGGTTGACCCGGGCATGCAGCTGATCGAAGGCCTGCCTTTCGAGACCGATCGCGGCATCGCGTCCAAGGCCCGCATCGGCCTTATCGTGCTCGCCACCGACTATACGATCGAGCATGAATGGCGCCGGATCATGACCGACCTCACCGGTGTGGCCCTCTATCAGAGCCGCATCCTCAACGACGCCCAGATCACACCCGAGACCTTGCGCGCCATGGAGCCGCGCATCGCCGCCTCGACCGAGGTCATATTGCCCGGCGCCGATTTCGACGTGATCGCCTATGGCTGCACCTCGGCCTCGATGGCGATCGGCGAGGAAAAAGTGTTCCAGCGCATTCGCGAGGCAAGGCCCAATGTCGAATGCACGACGCCGATCACCGCCGCCTTCGCCGCTTTCCGCGCCTTGGGCGCGCGGCGCATCGGCGTGCTGACCCCTTATCGCGCTGATGTGAACCGTATCGTCGCCGACTATATCAAGGCGCGTGGCTTCACCGTACCGGTCTTCGGTTCGTTTAACGAGGAGAATGACAATCTCGTGGCGCGCATCGCGCCGAAATCGATCAAGTCGGCCATCCTCGCCATCCGGAAGCGCGCCGAGATCGACGCCGTCTTCGTCTCCTGCACTTCGATCCGCCTTGCCGAAGCCGCCGCCGAAATCGAGAAAGAGATCGGCCTTCCCGTCACCTCGTCGAACCACGCCATGGCCTGGCATGCGCTGCGCCTCGCCAATTACGACGAGGCTTTGCCGCAATGGGGGAAATTGTTCACGCTGCCTTTGGCGGATTGACCCTATCTTTCCTGGTTTCCCCTTCTCCCGCTTGCGGGAGAAGGGGAAATGAGGAGGGCCGGGATGACAGAACTATCTCACCGCCACCAGAATAATCCCCACGGTGCACAGCACCACCCCCAGCCAGTTCACCGCCGAGAGCTTCTCGCCCAGGAACAGCACACCGAACACCGCCACGATCACGACGCTCAATTTGTCGACTGGTGCGACGCGCGCCGCATCGCCGATCTTGAGGGCGCGGAAATAGCACAGCCACGAGGCACCGGTGGCGAGGCCCGACAGCAGCAGGAACAGATAGCTGCGCCCCGATATGCTCGAAGGCGACTGGAACTGCCCGGTGGCGGCGAGGATGCCCGCCAGCACCGCCGCGATGATCAGTGTACGGATGAATGTGGCGAGATCGGGATTGACATTCTCGATGCCGACCTTGGCGAACAGCGCGGTGAGCGCCGCGAAGATCGCCGAGAGGAACGCCCAGAACTGCCAAGAGGCGGTCATCTCATCGTCTGCTCCGCGCGACATCCTCGGCCATCGAGCAGAGGATCTCGAACATCATCGCCGCACCCGCATAGGCGGTGAGGCCGGACGGGTCGAAAGGCGGCGACACTTCCACCATGTCGGCGCCGACGATGTTGAGCCCGCGCAATTCGCGCAGCATCTGCTGGGCCTGGAAGGTGGTGAAGCCGCCGATCTCCGGCGTGCCGGTGCCCGGCGCATAGACGGGGTCGAGCATGTCGATGTCGAAGCTCACATAGATGGGCCCGTCGCCGACGATGCGGCGCGCCTCCGCCATAACCGCCTTGGGGCCCTTCTCCATCGCCTCCTCGATGCGGATGATGCGCACGCCGACCTTCTCGGCATAGTTCACATCCTCGAAGTCGTACATCGAACCGCGAATGCCGATCTGCACGACGCGCTTGGGGTCGAGCAGGCCTTCCTCGATGGCGCGCCGGAAGGGTGTGCCATGGGTGTAGCGGAAGCCGCCGAAATATTCGTCATAGAGATCGGTATGGGCGTCGAAATGGATCATGCCGACGGGGCGCTTCTCGGCGACGGCGCGCAATATGGGCAGCGAGCAGAGATGATCACCCCCGGCCGCCAGCGGACGGATGCCTTGTCCGACCATCGTCTTGAACCATGTCTCGACCCGTTTCAGCGCATCCTGCACATCGGCCGGATTGACCGGGCAATCGCCGAGATCGGCGCAATTGGCGAGTTCATAGGGCACCACATGCGAGACCGGATGGACACGGCGGATCATCGCCGAATTGTCGCGCACCTGGCGTGGCGCATGGCGGGGGCCGGGCCGGTTGGTGGTGCCGCCGTCCCACGGAACGCCGACGAGGCCGATATCGATGTCTTGCGCCTCATCGAGCGGCACATGCGGCAGGCGCATGAAGGTGGCGATGCCACCGAAACGCGGCGAGACGAAGCCGGAAACCGGCTGGTTGAAGGTGAGATTGTCGTTCGCCGGCATCATGGCTCCTTGTTATGATGGCGCCACCCTAGCCCAGATAGATGAGGAGGCGATAGAACGACATGGCGTCAATCGAGGTGATCCGGGGAGACATTACCGGTCTTGCCGTCGATGCGATCGTGAACGCCGCCAATTCGTCGCTGCTGGGCGGCGGCGGGGTCGATGGCGCCATTCACCGCAAAGCCGGACCCGACCTCGTCCATGAATGCCGGCTGCTGGGCGGCGCCAAGACCGGCGAGGTCAAGATGACCCGCGCGTGATCAGGAAAAGTGGATACCGGTTTTCCGTCCGATCACGCGCTAAACTTAAGATTCCGATCACGTATATCAGTTCAGGTCGGAACCGACCTGAACTGATCGTGATCTAGGGGATACCGCCTGCCGGCGCGTTTCATCCTCCATGCGGTGGGCCCCGTCTGGCAGGGTGGCGGCACGGGCGAAGCGGAATTGCTCGCGTCCTGCTACCGCGGGGCCCTGGCTCTGGCGGTGCGCCATGAGCTCAATTCGGTCGCCTTTCCGGCGATCTCCACCGGCATCTATGGCTACCCCAAGCCTGAGGCCGCTGAGGTCGCCGTCACCACCGTCAAGGCGCATCTGGCGCCCCTGCCACAACTTGTGATCTTCTGCTGCTTCGACGAGGAGAGGGCCACACTTTACCGCGCACGTCTCGCCTGACGTGCAGCGGCGGCAGGGCCGCATGCCGCGGGGAGCGACTATCTGGGCAGTCAAGTTGTATTTGCGAGTTGAGCTCGCGCTTCGCGTGCTTTTGCGTTGAGGCGAACGAGAAGTTTGTGAGCGAGGGCGACGCGAACGA
>SCPD01000026.1 GCA_005502925.1 Rhizobiales bacterium Y(2018)
CGCCGCGGCGGCCTCATCTGCCGCTTTCGTCATGTCATCAAAATTGCGGGCCAGGTCGGCCTCGCGCGCCGACGGAACGGCGAGGCTTGTGCCGAAATCACCACTCTTCAGGGCGCTCTCGCGGAACCGAACATTCTTCACATATTCGGCAAGGTCAGCGCGTTCGGCCGGGGTCAACCGATTGAGGGCCGGCCCATCAAAATCATCAAGCCTGGCGGCAATATCACGGCCCCGTTCGATCTGCGCCTGCACATTCGACGCATGTGTATCGAAAGCTTTCAGAAAACTCTCGTCGGCATCGTCCAAACGGCGACCGGTAGATGTCGCGGCACCTTTGACCAGATCCCATGTGCGCCTGGCCTTTTCGAGCCCGGCAGCGTTCTTCAGAGCCTCGGGAAGCTGGGCGACGCGTGCCGCCTCCTTGATCTCGGCCACATAAGCCAGGAGGTCGAGGCGTTCGGCGTCCGACAATTTTGCAAGGCCCGCCGCATCGACCGTGCCGAAGCGCCTGGCGATCTCGGCGCCACGCTCGGCGCGCGCCAGGTGCCTGAGATCTCCCAGCGTTCCGGCGGCGACACCCAAGCCGGGCAGCAGAACACCCGCGGCGGCCCCTAATGCACTATGGCGCTGGGCCGCAGCTTCCTCGTAGAAGTCGGCGCCGAAGGCAGCCGATGCGCCCTTGGCATAGTCGTAGAATTCTTCGGCCTTCTGATAGTCCAGGACTCCTTTGGCGCCAAAATAAGCCACATCGATCGCATCGGCGGTTACGGTGGCATAGGCGGCGACGCCGAGATAACCCAATCGTGAGGCCAGGGCGGCGACACCACCACCAACCGCAGCCAGGGCCAGTGCCTTATAAGTGTCATCGATCGCGGCATATTCCGACAGTGCCCGCAGTTCCGCTCCCTTGATATACAGCGTTCTGACATAGGCACGGGCAACCATGTCAGGCTCCCAAAATGTGCGCCCGCCTTCCTCCTTGCGGGAAACCAGGCGCGGCAGGATGCGGGCGACGATCATGGGGGCTGGCTGACCGGCGATCACCAGCAACTCATCGACCTTGCAGTCCCTGGCATCATCGGCGCGCCGGACTGCGGCATGGACCGAGCTCACATAGCTGCGGAGCATCGTCCTGATCTGCTCGCGCCGGAAGCCGATGGCGTCCTCACGCGACGTCTTGCGGAAGCTGGCCAGTCTGTCGATGTCGAGCATTTGCTCGGCGGTATATTCCTCGGCACCGACCTTGTTGGTCATGACCTTCCACAGGGGGTCACTGCGGCCAGCCGAAGCCACGCCGTTCTCGATGAACTCGTCGAGATCCGAGTCATAGCCGGAGGTTTCGGTATAGCTTTGCGCGAGGGCACGACTGAACTGAACGAACTCGTCGCGAATCAGGATGCCCGCCGCGTGGTCGCCGATGGTGATGTTGGCTTTCTTGAACGGTCCCCGGAAAGACCACAGCTCGGTCAGGATAAAATTTGAGTTTTCCTGCGACGTGGCGCGCGGATCGACTTTGACTTTGCCGCCATAACATGCCGCCGCCCGTTCCAAAGCCTTGCGCCAGAGCTCGCTCATCGAGTCGTCATCTTCATCGATGATCCGCATCTCGGCCGTCTTTGGAACGGACAGGCGTAGAGGCTCGGTCCATGTGGCCGTGAAATGGTTGTCCTTCTTGGGGTCAGGGACGTCCGGTAGCGGAGCAACATCGAATTTTATCGCACCCGCCTCGTCGGGCGGCGCCCAGTTCTCCAGGTCGGAGCGGAAGAAATGCAGGGGCGGCGACCGATAGACACGACCCTCCCGGCCATCGCTGCCTTCTCCGGTCAGAAGCGCAAGTGGGATTTCCCCAGCGGCCTTTCCGTCCTTGCTCATACTGAAAACCAACGGCGCCTTATAGGGAATTGGCGCTTCGATCTCGAGTTCGAGAAAGCCTGCATCACTCGATTTGAAGATATCGGTGGGCGCTCCATCGAGTGGCGGCGTGTCGACAAAATAAGCGCGCCCACGGGCGTCGGCGAAGTCGAGCAGCCAGATGTCCGGCACAGAATTGAGAGTGAATGCCTTCACGCCCGGCTCTGTCCCTTTCGCGAAGCGTGTGGTGACGAAAATACCCACATCGTCGGCCTGGCGGGCAAACTTCTCTAAGGGCTTCGGGTCGATCGCCTCTTGTGGCGCGCCTTCGATTATTCGTGGCCGCCGCGGCACGGCGGCGGCTTTGCGCCATGCGTCTTCCACCAACTTTGCCGGCTTTTCACCCGGAAATTCGTATGTGTGATAGCTGACGCCCTCCGTCAGGCTTTTGAAGACCACGGCATCGCCACGCGAGGTGGGGAGATGCTGGCCGAATATGAACAGGGTGCGCTCCGAAGATGAGCCGGCGGACGCTCGAGGCCCCCAAGGATAGTAGGCGGTGGTTGGACTGTCGCGTTTATATTGGTCTTCCGTGACCACCACGCCGGCAATCTCGATGTCGCGAAGCCAGGTCTGCTGGCCGCCGGATCCGATATCGCCAGTATCCAGAATAGTGTTCCAGCCACCGGCGAGATGAGCTTTGCCCCGGCTCTTGAGCAGGACATGGATGATTTCCTCCGGCGCCGGTATCAGATCGAGGCCGGCGGAGGCGCGCGCGCCATCGAGCTCGGTGTCGAAGCTCCGTGTCAGTGTCGGAAAATAGATGATCTCGCCCTTGCGCAACGGAGCCGGCGATGCAGATGTTGGTTCTTCGCCGAAGGACTTGACCCGCTCGAACATGATCTCGAGGAAATGCGGGTCGGGATCGGTGCCGCGCAGAGCGCTCATATCGATGGACTGATAGAGCCTTGTGCTTTCGCGATTTCCGAGAACCAGTCTGGCGGATGTTCCGGCCCTATTGACCTGCGCTACGCCGTTCATGCCATCGGAACCGTCCTCATGACTGTGCGTGACTTGCCAGTTTCCTTCGAACAGATCCGCGGCGATCCGCTGCGATGCGTCGGTAAGTTTGCGCCATTCGGCTGACTCGGCCTCGAATTGGTCTTCGGCGACAAAGCGCTCCTTGATCGACAGCCCGACAATATCCTTGCGCTTCGCGAACTGGACCGAGCGGCCATAGAGAATATCGCTTTCAAAAAGCCGGGGATTTGTAGCGTCACCGGCCACTGCCAGTGCGATGTCCAGGTTGCCACCTTCGCGTTTGATCAATGCCCGTTGTTCGCCTTCAGGTGCCTTGCTGAACAAGGCCTGCAGGCGGAAAGGCTCGTCATGACGAATGATGTCCTTGACCTGTCCGTCGAGGTCGACGATCCGCAGCATGATTTCATCATGCTCGCGCTGCAATATGAGCGGCTTGTCATAGGGCGTATGGATGCCATTGATGTTCTGGTATGCCGGATCATAGGTGACGTTGAGCCTCCACCACAGTCCTTCGAGCCGGACGGACTTGTCGCGCGGATTGAGTTTCGCCTCGAGGTCGATCCATTCGGGCGGCGACCAGGAGGCGATCAGGCCGTCTATGACCCACTTCGGCAAATCGGTGATGTCGGCCACATCGCGCAAGGTCCGGCTTGCCGTCAGGCGCGTTCCGTCGAATGCGGCCTCATCATAGAGATAGCGCCGTCCGCTGCTCTCCCAGACTTCGATCTCGATGGCACGACGCCTATCCGCTGGGCTGTTCTTGAGTTTCAGGGGATCATGCTGCTTGACGGGAGGAAGCTGCAGGGTCTTTTCGGCTGCGGAGATACGCTCCTTCAGCGCGGAGATCTCGGCCTTGTGCATATTTTCGGAGCGGGCGCGATCATAGCGAAACGGTGGGCTGAGCCGCTTGAACTTCTTCTGGATCACCTCACCGCCCTGCGGATCGACCCAGATATAGGCTTTGTCCTTTTCGAGTGCCGCGACTTGCTGCCTGTCACGGTCGATTTGCTCCAGCGCCAAAGTGGCGGGATCGGTTTTGGCGCGTGCCGCGGTTTCGATCTCCTGGCCACCGCGGATCATCCATTGGGCGCCATCGCTGCCACGCCAGACACCGAATACATTGGCATTGATCCGGGCCTGCATGGAGGGCGTGATGCGGGTGACGGGCGCCGGATCGGCTTGGACGTCGTAGGCGAGGCTGCTGTCCACAAATCTCCCGGCGGCACTGCCATGCAGCACCACCTCGTCCTGGCCCTCGCCGAGCTTGACCCGGGCCAGTAACGAAGCGGTATCCGGATCCCATTCGATCTCGATACTCTGACCGGAGTCGCCTTCCAGCTTGGCCCGTTTCTGCAAAGGGGCCAGCTGATCGGCGAGCGTGTCGTGGAATATCTTGCCGAGATCATCCAGCGTCTGGCGCTGTCCCGTCAGCTTGAGGACTGCGCCGAGGGCGTCGCTTTGTGCCGCCGGATCGCGTGCCGCGAGCAGCTTTTCCAGGGCCGCGCGGTGTCCGTCCTGGGAATAATCAAGACCTAAGGGGGCTGCCAGCTTCGCGGGATCGGCGTTGATCTTCGGCGGCGATCCCGCCCAGCTGCGCAACCGCGTGAGCCGGACGATGTCGGCGGTGCGCTGGGCCAGCGCCGGATCGCCGGAAGCCGCGAAGTCAGCCTCGTCAATTTGCGATATGAGGGAGCGCGCCATGCCAACCAGATGCGGAGGCACATCGGCGGCTGAAACGATGCCGCTGCCAAGCGCCATCGCACAGATAACGGAGAAAAATACACGCCGCAGCGTTCCTGTCACCGCCGGCCAGCTTTTGCCTTGTACAGGCACCTAGGGTGCCGCCTTGACCGTCTCGATCTCGACCGACTCGATGTTGACCAGAAACTCGCCAGTTGCTTTCCCCCATTTGCTGGCGGTCAGCATGGGCTTGCCAGGAGAGCGTAGCGACGTCAGGGGATCCGTCTGATAGGTGATCTGATTGCCGTCAGCATCGACTTCCCCCTCGGCCTGATAGGAAGCCAGGTAGGATCGGCCGCGCTTGC
Source organism: Rhizobiales bacterium Y(2018) (assembly GCA_005502925.1). GTDB lineage: Bacteria > Pseudomonadota > Alphaproteobacteria > Rhizobiales > Aestuariivirgaceae > Taklimakanibacter. The sequence goes on from SCPD01000026.1 coordinate 4,938, forward strand.
TCAGTGTAAGCCTTGCTTTGCGATCATAGGCGGAGGTTGCCTCCTTGCTGGCATTCTCGCCAAAGATACGTGTCTCGGCGATGGTTTCAGTTCCATTGCTGACCTTCTGCAGGGACATGATGATTGTCCCCCGGTTGTCGCTGGCGGACGATCCGGTGTTGTATGACTTGCTGTAGACGGCCGCCGCCAGATAATTCTTGTCGTCGGTGCGCAAACCAACCTGGATGATGTCCCGCAGCGTCTTGAACTTGCCCGTATAGGTTATGTGAATATCCCAATCCTCATCCGGCAGGTCCTGCTCGAGCTGGATGATGTTGGCGCCGTTGGCCGAGTTGAATCCGCCGACCTCGCCGGTCACCATCAGCAGGTTGCCCTTCTCGACGATGTAGCCGTCGGGATTGGGATTGTTGACGACCCACTTTTCCGAAAGATCGGTGCCATCGAAATCATCGAAAAACACCCGCTCGCGCACCGGCTCAGCGGGCGCCGGTGGTGTTTCGACCACGGCTTTCTGCACTTCCGCCAGCGCATCGGACAGGCCTTCAGCGCCCTGGGCATCGAGATATTTTCCGCCGGTTTCGTCAGCGACGCATTGCAGGGTCTGACGTTGCTTCTCGTCCAGTGTGAATCCAACGACATGCACCTTGAGGTCCATCCCCGCGTCGCGGATCGCGCGCGCGGCGGCACAGGGATCACCGCCACATTCTTCGATGCCGTCGGTGACCAGCACCACGCTGTTGGATTGGCCTTTCAAGGGAGCGAAATAGGACGCCACCGCCTCCAGCGTCGCGGCGATGGGTGTCTCGCCCTTGGGCTGGCTCTTGAGGATCTTCTGGGCAATAGCCTTGCTGTCACTGGAGCCAGGGGGCGAAATCATCTCGATATCGCTGCAATCCTTGGCTCGGCGGTGGCCATACATGAAGAGCCCAAGCTTGGCATCAGCGGGCATTTTGCCCAACGCTGTGACGAGAGCCTCCTTTGCTACCTCCGAGCGGCTCTTTCCGCCTTCAATCGGCTTTTTCATGGAGCCCGAAGAATCGAAGATGAACATCACATTCGATGCGCCGTCTTGGGAAAGGGCTGGAAATGTGGAAACTGAAAGCGCCAGAACACCGGCCAGCAGAGCGAGGCTGAACTTCATAACTATCTCCTATCCCTCTTTCAGAAGATGGCAGGTCGATCGACATTCGGTGTCGAGTTCAACGATAGTGTCGGCGAAGCTAACAATGCTGGCGGGAATACGTGCTCGCGCTTGGCGCGAAACTAACCTTGCGCGTCCACCAGATATTCAATCCGGCCGCCCCGGCGAGCCCTCAAATCAATGAAAGCGTATTATTGAGGCGATTGCAACGTTACGTCAAATTTTTCGTCTTAGAGCCCTTCCCGTTTTGATCGAATCGTTCCGATTCGATCAAAACGGGTAAAAAGGGCTCGAAAACATATAATCTGGAGCGCTTCCTTATCGCCAAAGTCGAGCAATTTTGGCGGGAAGCGCTCTAGGTAATAATGGACTGTTTCTTCAGCGGGGCTTCACCAGCCGGAACAGGATTTTCGTCTCAGCATAGTAATTCAGGGCATCGATGAAATTCGGCATCCAGCCGTCCTCGGAGAAGGGAACGAAGCCGGTGAAGCCGAGCTTGCGGGCCGAAACGTCGAAGCCGGCTTTGCTGAAGCTCCTGGCATAGTCGGCGACCGAACGGTCCTGCACCACGGTATTGGTCTTTTCGGCGACGAGGCCGCGCCATTGCGGCCACAGCGGATTGTCGCTGTGACAGCCGGTGACCGCGTAATACACGCCACCGGGCTTGAGGGCACGCCAGAGCTCGCTCGCATGCCTGTCGATGTCCGGCACGAGATAGATGACCTCATGGCTGAAAGCGAGGTCGAATTCCTGCTCGAGGCCGGCGACATTGTCGCCCACCTGATATTGGATCGGCATATCGGCCTTGAGCGCCTTGGCGCGCTCGATCGACTTGCGTGCGATATCGATGCCGAGCGCCCGGCGGAAGGGACGCATCGTATGCAGCATGCGCAGGAAGCCGCCCTGATTGCAGCCGAAATCGAGCACCGACAGCGCGCTCAGATCGATCTCGGACACGAGCCCGATGAGATGGCGCCAGATCGGCGCGTGACCGTCAGACATCGCGTCTTCGGCCTTCGGATCGACATACCAAGTATCGATGAGGGGAGAGAGCGCAGCTTGAGGCATGGGACTGGACTAATTTAAAATGAAAGCGCGGGCAACCCGAGTGATGCCCGCGCGTGAATTCGGTGGAGATGTAGGCGGCTTACTGCTTCATCCAGGTCTCGAGACCGGCAATGGCGGTTTCGGCATCGGGGATGCCGGCGGTGCGCGCTTCGAGATAATATCTGAGCGCCATCGCGGGATCTGCCTTGAGCCCTTGGACGTTTCGGTCGCGGAACACGACGGGATCATAGGTCTGGCCAAGCCGCAATGATGCCTCGTGATTGCCGAGCTCGCGCGCCTTGCTGAAGAAAGCGCGCGCCGCGGTGAAGTCGCCGAGGCCCAGGAGCTTGTCGCCATTGCGCATCAGCGAGTCGCTGTCGGCACTGACGCCGACGCCCTGGCCGTTCTTCTCAAGTGGTGCCGGAATGGGCTGCGCCGCGACACTTTCCTGCTGCTTGGCCGGCGGCAGATTGAAATTCCGTTTCACATCGGTCGGCGGCGCCGAAGCGGGCACCACATCGGGCGCCGGCGGCTGCGTCGCCGCTGGGGCAGGGGCGGGTGTCGCCAGAGCCACCTTCATTTCCTCTGACGGGGCCGCGAGATCGCCGGTGCGCGGCTCGATCGCCTCGACGGCGATCAGGAGCGGCGAAGCGGGAACGCTCGGCACCATGAGTTTCACGCCGAGCTCTTCGCCCGGTTTCAGCATCCAGTCATTGTTGGCGAGCTTGGTGCCGGCGCTGAGATAGGCATCCGCCGGAATGCCGCTGAGGCGGAAGGCGATGTCCTGGTTGGGGATCGCCGGCTCGGCGCTGATGCTCAAGGGTATGGGCGTATTCACATCGCCCTTGGCGTCGGAGACATCGAGCCTGGCGGTGGTCACCGGCTTCTTGAACGCCGCGGCGGCATTCTGGTCTTCCGCCACGCTGACGCCGGCCTTGCCGGCATCGGCGATCGCCTCGTCGCGGCTGTCGAAGCCGGTCATGAAGCCGCCGACGGTGTCGAACACGGCGGTGCTCAGCTCGCCGTCATTGGCGCGGTCATAGACGACGGCGCCGGCCAGCGCGCCGATGGCGATGGACGTGACGCCGGCGAGCACCGCATCACGCATCCGGAACCCATAAGAGGCCTCGCGTCGCGGCCGGCGCGGGCGCGGCGCTTCGCCGGCCCAATCCATGTCGTTCTCATTGCCGGCCGTATGACGGGCCACGGGAAATTTGCGGGCGCGCACCGGCGCCAGCGATTCCTCGTCTTCCTCGGACGAGGGCCCGCGCATCTTGGCGTAGCGCATATAGGCCTCGAGCTGGCTCGGCCGGCGCTCGCCCGATGCTTCCTCGGGCTGCGCGGGCTTATCGGCCTTTTCCGCCTTGTCTGGCTTTTTGGCGACCTTCTTGGCTTTCTTGGCGTCGGCCTCGTCGGTCGTTGCTTCGTTCTTCGCCGGCTCTTCCTTGGCAAGCGCGACCTTCAGCTCCTTGCCCAGGAACCAGACCGGCCGTTCGACCTCGCGAGCAGCTTCTTCTTTTTCGGCCACGCTGGTCTTGCGCTGCTGATTGGTCTTCATCGCCTCACTCCTTACATCCAGCGCGCTCATTCAAGGGCACTCGCTCTCAGTCTCGCCGCGCCGGCGGGCGTGATATTGCCGCCGAGTTTCGTTCGCTCCAGATAGGACTGGAATTCGGCCTTCAGCGCCGCCTCTTCCTTGCTGGTCGCATCGGCCTGGTTGCGCTTGTGCTCGGCCAGCCACTCGTCGGCGGTGACGTAGCGCGTCCACCCGGGAAGATCGGCGGAAAGATTAACATCATTCCACGCCGCATGCCACTTTCCGGTCTGCAGATCGCCGATCCCGGAATAGAGAACGTCGGCGAATTTGCGCAGCTTGTAATAACGGTCGGTGCCCTTCTTCCAGTTGAACACCGCGACCGCATAGCTGACGCTCAGCGTCTCGGTCATGCCGCCATCCTGCGTGAGACCGTCATAGGTCTTGGCGTTGAGCATCGCCGGTGCGTAAATTCCGTTGAGCTCGTCATTGCCCGTGACATTGAGGAGGCGATAATTGCCGCTGCGCGCGAGCTCCTCGGCGATGGTGGAAGGCTGCGGCGCGACTATGACGATCGCATCGGCCTTGCCGCTCTTGAGCAGGTTGGCCGCATCGGATTCAGAGCCGGCGACCGGATTGAAGGTGATGCCGAGCGAGTCGAAAATCAGGCTCGCGGTCACGAAGCGCGGCTCGCTGGCGCCACCGACATTGACGTTCTTGCCGGCGAGATCGGCGAGCGTCGCGATGTCCTTGCGCGCGATGACATGAACCTGCGCCGAGCCGAGGCGCGCCACATAGGTCACCTTCTTGTCGACATCCTCGATGAGCTCCTGCTTGCGCATGTAAGCCACCGTGTCGGCAGGAATGATGCTGGCGTCGATGCCACGCAGGAACAGGAGATCGCGCACCGCTTCGACCGGGCCATGGCCCATGACCGGCAGGATACGCAGATCGCGCTCGCCTTCCATCAGCACTGCGAGGTCGGCAGCATAGTGCGACGAAGGGCTGTTGGCGCCGTCGGTAATGAGGGTGATCGCGCCCGCATTCATGCGAGCGACGTCTTTAGTGTCTTCGGCCTTGAGCGCACCAGCGCCCATGACAAGAGTTGCGGCGAATACGCATGCCACCTTCAAGGCTGTACTCATGCCTTGTCTCCCCGTCTGTATGCCGTCCCATAGTCGGACAGCGCGGGTTCCCCGCTTCTGTCCGTAATATTACTCAAGACCCAGATTGTGGCACAGGTCCGGCATTCCTAAGACTTATTTAACTTTTTGTTTAGGTAAGTAATATTGACGTATGCCTAGCTATCACTAGCTCCTCGTTGGCTAGCACAATATGCATGGCAAAGGCATTTATCCATGAAAGATGGTTTACGACGAGGTCGCGGACCGGCTTGGCGTTCTCGCCAATGCCCCCGGTAAAAACCAAAGCGTCGATCCCGCCCATGGCGGCGATGAGCGAGGCGGCCTGCCGCGCCGCCCAATAGCCATAGGCCTCGACGGCCGCTTTGGCCCCAGGCGCCGGACTGTCGAGCAGGGTCTTCATGTCGCTACTGACGCCACTTAGGGCCAGAAGACCGCTTTCCTTATAGAGAACCTGCTCCATCTGCTCCGGGCTTAAGCCATCGTCCTTCATGATTGCCAGGATCAGGCCGGGATCGATGGCGCCGGGCCGGGTTCCCATGACGAGCCCGTCGAGGGTCGAATATCCCATCGTGGTGGCGACGCTTTTGCCGTCCTTGACGGCGCACAGGCTGGCGCCATTGCCGAGATGGGCGATGAGAAGGCGCCGCGGCAGCGGCTCGCCCGTCTGGACCGGCAGCGCCTGGACCACATGCTCGTAATTGAGCCCGTGGAACCCGTAGCGCCGATAGCCGCGGTCGAAATAGGAGCGGGGCAGGGGAAAGCGGGCGGCGATGTCGGGCTGGGTCGCATGGAACGCGGTATCAAAACAGGCGATCTGCGGCACAAGGGGAGCATGTTCGCGCATGGCGCGCAGTGCATTGAGACCGTAAGGCTGATGAAGCGGCGCTAAGGGACGCAGCGCATTGAGCTTCGCCTCGATCGCATCATCGACCACGACCGGCCGGGAAAATTCAGTACCGCCATGGACGATGCGATGACCGACGCCGGCAAGGTCCCGCGCCTCGATGCCTTCAAGGGCAAGGCGGGCGAAAAGCGCCTCCAGGGCTTGCGCGCCCGCCCCCTGGACCTGGTCCTTGAAGCGCAAGGCGAGCCCGTCATTCTGCTCGAAAGCTGCGAATTTGAGGGTCGAGGACCCGGCATTGAGAACGAGAATGGTCATATCCGCTCCCTCACTCGGCAGCTCCTGCTTCCGGCCGGACACTACCGCGTAACGGTCTCTCCTCCATCACCGACAGCGAGATGACCGAAACGAGGATGCCGGCCATCGCGGCGATGAAGACCCAGCGGAACACCGAGCCGATATCGAGGCCGGCGGCGGTGAACGTGCTGGCGAGATTCTCGATGGTCACATGCGCCGCCATGTTGGCCGGCAGGCTGCCGATTACGATCGCCCCGAAGGCGGCGACGACAAGGGCGCCGCCCAGCGAGCGGAAGAAGTTCAAGGCTCCCGTCGCGGTGCCCATCTGATGCGGCGGCATGGCATTCTGGATCGAGATCAAGGTGAGTGGGAAAATCGTGCCGAGACCGATCGATGCCACTGTCAGGATGATGACCAGGGCCCAGAGCGGCAGGCCTTTCGGATCGATCGCAAGCGCAGCGATGCCGATGGCGGCAATGAGTAGGCCCGCAAGCGCCGGTCGTTTGTAATGTGTGACGCGCGCCATGATGCGGGCCGTCGAGGCGGCACCGATGACGGTGCCGACCGTCAGCGGAATAAGGGTGAAGCCAGACTGGCTGGCGGTCAGCCCATACATGCCTTCGAGGAAAATCGGGATGTAGATGGTGAGGCCGATGAACACGCCCATCGAGGCGCAGGCGGCGATGATCGCCATCGCGACCACGGGATGCACAAGAATTTCAAGCGCGATTAGCGGCTCAGGTGCTGTGTTGAGGCGGACGACGAAAAGAACCCAGAACAGGAGCGAGCAGCCGATCAGCGCAAGGATGGGCATCGACGTCCAGGCATAGTGCGGACCGGCGAGGCTCAAGGCCAGGAGGAGGGCGGTGGTCGCGACGATCATGAGCCCGGCGCCCGGGAAATCGAGCCGATGCGGTTTCTCATGGCGCGGCAGCTTCTTGAGCAGCGAGTTCGTCATCCACAGAGCGAGGAGGCCGAGCGGCAAGTTGATCCAGAAGATCGCCGACCAGTGAAGCTTTTCGGCCATGAAGCCGCCGAGGGCCGGACCCGCGAAGCTCGATGCCGCGAAGACGCCGGCAATGTAACCCTGATAGCGCGGGCGCTCCTTGGGCGACACGATATCGGCGATGATGGTCTGCGCCAGCGAGATCAGTCCGCCGCCACCGAGGCCCTGAAGCGCCCGCGCCAGGATCAGGGTGAGCATGGTGGGCGCCAGCGCACATAGGACCGAGCCGACGATAAAAATGCCCAGTGCCGCCATCAACGTCACCCGCCGGCCGACGATGTCCGAGATCTTGCCATAGAGCGGCGTGGCGGCCGTCGCGGCGAGGAGATAGGTAGTGACGATCCAGGGCAGGTTCTCGAAATCGCCGAGCAGCCGTCCGATCGTGGGCAAGGCGGTCGCGACGATGGTCTGGTCGAGCGCCGCCAGGAACATCGCCAGCATCACGCCGATGATGATCGAGCGCACTTCCGGATGCGTGAGGACAACGCTGGTTTTCTCTGAGGGAGGCATTCTTGCTGACTGGCACCAAATGTGAAGCCGCCTGAATAGCAGGAACCTCACATCTGGCGCATCAGCCGTTGGCGCATATCAGGCAGGAGCCTTGACGTCCGTGTGCTTGTATTTTTCGAGCAGGCGGCTCGGATATTTGAGGGCGTCGCGACGGAAGGGGTCGCCCAGCTCCTGCGTCACCATCACTTCGATGACGGTGGTCTTGCCCTTCTTCTGGGCGTCGCAGGCCTTCTCCAGGGCTTCGCCGACATCGCCGAGCTGGTCGATGGTGACACCTTCGGCGCCGAGCGAACGGGCGACTTCGGCCCAGCTCGGGTTCTTGAGATTAACGCCGAGGAAGCGGGTGTCGTAGAAGTCGACCTGGTTCTTCTTCTCGGCTCCCCACTGCTTGTTGTGGAAGACGACCGCGGTAACCGGAATGTCCTCGCGCACGCAGGTGAGTATCTCGGCGAAGCTCATGCCCCAGGCGCCGTCACCGACATAGGCGACCGCCGGCCGGTCAGGCGCGGCGACCTTGGCGCCGATGACGGCAGGCAGCGCATAGCCGCAATTGCCGAAGCTCATCGCCGCGAACATCGAATTGGGCTGGTTGAAGCGCAGATATGAGTTGGAGACCGAGCAGATATTGCCGATGTCGGTCGACACCATGGCGTTCGCCGGCAAGGCCTTTTCGAGCTCGCGCAGCATCTGGCGCGGATGCATATAGGGCGAGCCCTTGGCGATATCGAGCGACCAGCCGTCCTTCTCATGCGTCCAGCTGTCGAGTTCCTTCTCCCAGGCATCCTTCTCGGCCTTGATCTTCTTCTTGCGCTCATCCGCATTGGCGGCAGCGGCGAGCTTGCGGTTGGCGAGCCGATAGGCGAGGGCTTTCGCCGCTTCCTTGGCGTCGCCGACAATGCCGACCGAGATCTGCTTCACGAGGCCCAGCATGCGATGGTCGCTGTCGACCTGGATGATCTTGGCGTTCTTCGGCCAGTAGTCGAGGCCGTGCTGCGGCAGCGTGCCGAAGGGGCCGAGGCGGGTGCCGAGCGCCAGGACCACATCGGCCTCGGCGATGAGCTTCATGGCGGCCTTCGAGCCCTGATAGCCGAGCGGGCCGCACCACAGCGGGTGCTTGGCCGGGAACGAGTCGTTGTGGAGATAGGAGTTGACGACGGGTGCCGTGAGCTGCTCGGCGAGCGCCACGCATTCCGCGACGCCGTCCGAGAAGATCACGCCGCCGCCCGAGACGATGACCGGGAACTTCGCTTTGGCAAGGAGGTCGGCTGCCTCGTCGAGATCGGCATCGGCGCCGGGACCGCGGGCGATCTTGCGCGGCTTGGCGATTTCGTAATCCGCCTCGCCGTAGAAATTGTCACGCGGAATATTGAGCTGGGTGGGGCCGCGTTCCGACATCGCCATGTCGAAGCAGCGCGCGGTGAGCTCCGCCATGCGCGGATGTTTCGACACATGCGCCTGGTATTTGGTGATCTTGGAGAAGATCGGCAGCTGCTCGGTCTCCTGGAAGCCGCCGAGGCCCATGGTGCCGGAGCCGGTCTCGGGCGTGATCACCACGACCGGCGAATGGGCCCAGTAGGCGGCCGCCGTCGAGGTCACGAAATTGGTGATGCCGGGGCCGTTCTGCGCGATGCATACGCCATGGCGCCCGGAAACGCGCGAATAGCCGTCGGCCATATGACCGGCGCCTTGCTCATGCGCGGTCGGGATGAAGCGGATGCCGGCGGTCGGGAAGAGATCGAGGGCGTCCATATAGGCGGAGCCGACGATCCCGAACACGTCCTTGACGCCATAGGCGATGAGGGTTTCGACGAAGGCTTCCGACGCTGACATTTTGGGCATGCGAGGCTCCTGGGCAGGGAAAGATCGTGTCCTTCCCTATTCTGGCATCTGGACCCATGAAAGCGCCAGTTCCGGGGAGCGCTCAGGTCCAGAGCGCCCGAAACCCAAAAAAGGCGGTGTCCTTGACCCGGCGGGCCATGCCTTGCAACGCGGAATTGCGGGGGTCGGCGCAGAAAGTCATGCTCCAGATGACGCGGCGCTCGCCTTCGCCGATCGGCGTCACCTTGTGGCGCACCCGCGCGCCCTCGAAGACGATCATGGAATTGGGGGGCGTGGGGATGATCTGGTCACGGCCGTTCTGGCGCGCCATGAGGCAAGCCTGTGACAGGCCGTTCGGCTCGCGTCCGCGATTGACCATCGGCACCAGTACGGTGAAGTGCCGGCCTCGGTAGAAATTGTGATCATAGTGCCAGCCGATATGGTCGCCGGGCTTCTCATAGAAGAGCACCGAGCAGGAGCTCTGGTCGTGGAGCGGGGTGGGCTCGACCTTGAGGCGAACGACTTCGGAGACGAGCGAACACAGCTCGGACGAGCGGTAGAGCTCGACGAGTCTCGGCGCCTGACGCTCCAGCGTCTGATAGGCGACAGTGCCACCCTTCTTATGCGCAGGCAGGTAGCTGCGCTCGGTCTCGACCAGATCCTCGACCTCGCCGACGAGGCGCGCGAAATCATCCAACGGCAGGATGTTGTTCATCATCGCCAGACGCTCCGCGAAGGAGGGCAAGGGCGAATCGAATGCGAAATGCGGATCCATTTGTGACCCGCACTCTAGCGCTCGACTTAACAATTTTATGACGGCGGCGCCGCCCGCAATTTCCCTTCTTCCGTTGCGCAGCAATGGGAGAAGGTGCCCGACAGGGCGGATGAGGGCTCTTCTGAAACAACTAGGAGTCTCAAGCAAAGAGCCCTCACCCGGCCTCCGGCCCCCCTCTCCCATCCTGCGGACGCTATCAAATTCACACATCTCCTCCTTCCCACGCGAAGCGGGGGAAGGTGGCGCGTAGCGCCGGATGGGGGTGGTTCCGCGTGGGCGGTGAGCCTCCACATCCGTTAGTCTCTATGCCCAGACATTCTCGTGCAGCTTTCCAGCAATTCCGTCGGTTGCACGACACCCCATCCGGCGCTTTCGCGCCACCTTCCCCGCGCTTCGCGCAGGGAAGGAGCAGGATGTGTGAATACGACAGCATCCTGCGGACGGGAGAGGGGAAAACTTAGAGACAGTGAGCCTCACGAAGCGACGTTGCGCCCGATATCCGACTTGTAACGTCGCATCCAATCGAGGCTGATCGCATCGGAAAGCTTCGCCACGCCGGGCTTCACCTCCGCAGGCTTAGGCGCCGGAATGCCGAGCGCCGCGCAGATGCGTGTCAATGTCGCGGCGGGATCGGCCGACAGTGTCTCATAGCCGATGCGCAGCGGCGTTATCTGCTGTTCCGCGAACCATGAGTTCCAGGCCGTGTCGTAGCTTTCGAGCTCGGCAAGCTCCCGCCTGATCCGCTCGAAGTCATATTCGGGGTCCTTCGGCGGCGCCAGCCTCTCGATCTCTGTCCCATCGGGTGCGACATGCCAGAGGCCAGTCTGCTCCGCCTTGATCAATGAGACGGCCTGGGCGAGCTTGTCCTCGCGCGAAAGATGCAGATAGAGGATTCTGCCGAAGGCCCTTTCGAGGCGCGCGCGGTCCGAGTGCAGGCCAGGATAGATCTGATCCAGGATGTCGGAAAGCTCGCCCAGATTCTCCCGCATCAGGCGAAGGCCGAAGATATTCGTGCCGCCTTTGCCGACTTTGATCGCCGTGTTCAGATATTCGATAGTGTAGTCGCGCTCGCTCATCGTTTCCGGGCTCGGCAGATTCCATTGCCCGGCCCACCAGGCGAGAAACTTGCGCCCGTAGAAGGAATCAGGATTGCCGGCCCGTTTGGTCGAGACGAGGAGATCACACAAAAGCGTGCTGCCAGTTCGCGGCGTGCCGCAGATGATATAGGCGTTGAACGTCATTTGAGCTCGATTTCTATGAATGCATATTCGGTGTCATTGGCATTGATCACATCGTGCTCGACACCTTCGCTGCGGAAATACGGCACCGCCTTCTTCATGTCGGCGAAGCTCTCGCCATCCTTGGTGAGGAGCTTCACTTTGCCGTCCATCAAGGGCACCACGACATAGTCATGGCCGTGGCGGTGCCAGCCGGTATTGGCGCCCGGGGCGAAACGGTATTCAGTGACGATCACCTTGTCGTTCTCGATGTGCTTGATCGCTTTGGCGGTGCCGGACATGGAAGTCTCCTTTTCTATTTCAAGAACCAGTAGAGGATGAGAGGCAGGATGAGCGCGGTCATGACGGCATTGAGCGCCATGGCGATGCCGGCGAAAGTACCGGCCACTTCATCGACGACGAAAGCGCGTGCCGTGCCGATGCCATGGGCGGAGAGGCCGGCGGCAAAGCCGCGCGCCGCGTAATCCTTGAGGCCCAGCGCATTCATGAGCGGCGTCACGATGATGGCGCCGATGAGGCCGGTGGTGATGACGAGCACCGCGGTGAGCGCCGGCTGACCGCCGAACTGCTCGGCGATGCCCATGGCGACGCCCGCCGTGACGGATTTCGGCGCGAGTGAGGCCAGTACGTCGTCGGGCACACCGAAGAGCGCAGCGACCGCGAGTGCTGAAACCGCAGCCGTCACTGAGCCGGCGACAAGCGCCGCCGCCATCGGCAGGATGTTGGCTTTCACCTTATCGAGATTGCGATAGAGCGGCACGGCGATGGCGACGATGGCGGGGCCGAGCAGGAAATGCACGAATTGCGCACCCTGAAAATAAGTGGCGAAGGACGTGCCGGTGAGAAGCAGGATGGCGCCAAGCCCAATGATCGAGATGAGCACAGGGTTGACCGCCGGATTCCGGCCCGAGGCAAGCGCGATGCGGTCGGCGGCGATCCAGACGAGCAAGGTCACCGTGAGCCACAGAAGCGGCGTCGAGGAGAGATAGACCCAGAGATCGAAAGCCGGTGTCATGATGCCGCGCGGCCGGTTTGCCGGTTCTTCACCCAGGTGAAGACGAGCGCGGTGATCGCGAGTGACAGAGCGGTCGAGACGAGAAGCGCCAGGAAGAGGACGGGGCCGTAGGAATTGATCAGGCCCAGATGATCGATCACGCCGACACCCGCCGGTACGAACAGCAAGGAGAGATGCTGCAGAAGACCGCCGGTCGTGCGGCCGAGTGCGGTGTCGTTGATCGTTTGCGGGCTGAGCGTGCTGAATCTCTGCGCGACGAAGAGGCCCGCGAAAAGCAGGAGCAGGCCGACTACCGGACCGGGCATCGGCAGGCTGAAGCCATGCGAGAGGATCTCACCGGCGAGCTGGCAGAGAAGAAGTAGAGCGAAGGCCTCGATCATGGGCGCAAGCTACAGCACCGGACCGAAAACTGTGAAGCGCTTTTCGGGACTATTTGGGCCGCGGATCCGTAATGCCGGCATCGGCGCGCTTGAGCGCGCCCTTGCGCTGAAGCATGACGGCGGCGATGAGGGCGCGCGCCGCGTTGCGTACTTCCTCCTGGAAGTCGCGATCCGCATCGAGATCGTCATGGCTCGTCGCGTAGTCCTTGTAATAGCCGATATAGCGGTCGAGCAGCGCTTTCGGCGCCGCTGGCATCAGCCCCATATCGGTGAGCCAGTCGGTCAGGATGCGGCGCAGATTTTCCGTGCCGGAGGCATCGCCATGCACGATGACCGAGAACAGCCGGCCGGCGAGATGACGGGGATAGGGCCAGCCCTTGCGCTCGAGCAGCTTGGCGGCGCGCGGATCCTTGCCATGCGTCGAAGTTGGATCGGGATTGCCACCATCGGCGCAGACGAGCCGGTCGATCATCGCCTTGAGGCCGGCCGGCGCCTGATACCAGTTCACCGGTGTCACGATCATGATGCCATGCGCCCGGACCCACATCGGATAGATCTCGTTCATCCAGTCATTCATCTGGCCGATAGCGTGGTTGGGATAGCAGGAGCATGGCCAATGGCAGAGCGGCATGGCGGTCGAGACGCAGGCCTTGCAGGGATAGATGACGCGGCCATATTCGGACGCGAGCAGGCTCAGATCGAGGACATCGACGGCAAAGCCACGTTTGGCCTCGATGATCTTGCGCGCGAGGGAGACGAGCCGCCAGCTCTTCGACATTTCACCGGGACAGCTCTGGTCGCTGCGCATCGAGCCGTTGATGATGAGGATGCGTGATGGACTTGCGGGATCGCGCTGCTCGCGCTCCGCCGTCTTGATGCTATCGCGGGCCTGGAGCCAGTCGACCGAAAGCTCATAGGACGGATCGGCAAACTCCTTGCCGGCTTTCCGCGTGACGGGGCTCTTGTGATAGTCGTGATAGGAGCGCCAGGCCGGCTCGATCAGGGCTTCGATATTCCGGGCCTTATCGGCATAGACGGGATCGAAGAAGCGGGCCTTGAAGCGCTCGGTGAACTCCGCCTTGCTCAAGGCGACGCTCGGCATGCCTTTGCGGACTTTGATTTTCGTCACGGCGCACCTCCGTTGGAAGCTGGTCTCCAACGGAACTACGCCGTGACGGAACTGTCAAATCTCTTCGCGGTTAGGCCGCGAGCGCCTTTTCGGCCGGCACATATTCGTAGCCGAGGTCGTCGGCCACCGCCTTGTAGGTCACCTTGCCCTTGCAGACATTGAGACCGGCGCGCAGGTGATGATCTTCGAGCAGCGCCTGCTTGTAGCCCTTGTTGGCGATGGCGAGGCCGAAGGGCAGGGTGACGTTGTTGAGCGCATAGGTCGAGGTGCGCGCAACGCCGCCCGGCATGTTGGCGACGCAATAGTGGATGACGCCGTCGACCACATAGGTCGGGTCGGCATGCGTCGTCGCCTTCGAGGTTTCGGCACAGCCGCCCTGATCGATGGCGACATCGACGAGGACCGAGCCGTTCTTCCAGTCCTTCAGCATCTTGCGGGTGACGAGCTTGGGCGCGGCTGCGCCCGGGATCAGCACGCCGCCGACGACGAGATCGGCAGTCGCGCATTCATCCTCGACCGCGCCTTGTGTCGAATAGAGCGTCTTGAGCTGCGTACCGAAGCGCGCCACCAGCTCTTCCATGCGGTCGGTGCTCTTCTCGAGCACCGTGACATCGGCGCCGAGGCCGAGCGCCATCGCCGCAGCGTTGGTGCCGACGACGCCGCCGCCGAGGATCACGACCTTGGCTGGCGCCACGCCCGGCACGCCGCCGAGCAGAATGCCCGAGCCGCCTTGCGCCTTTTCGAGGCAATGGGCGCCCGACTGGATCGACATGCGTCCGGCGACTTGCGACATCGGCGCGAGCAGCGGCAGGCCGCCGCGCGAATTGGTCACCGTCTCATAGGCGATGCACACCGCGCCCGATGCGACGAGGTCCTTGGTCTGCTCCGGATCCGGAGCCAGATGCAGATAGGTGTAGAGAATCTGGCCCTCGCGCAGCATCTTGCGTTCGACCGCCTGCGGCTCCTTCACCTTCACGATCATATCCGCCTTGGCGAAGATCTCTTCCGCCGCCGGGATGATCTGCGCGCCGGCATTCTTGTAGTCTTCGTCCGACGCTCCGATGCCGAGTCCCGCACCGGTCTGGACCCAGAGCTTGTGACCGTGGCGAACGGCCTCACGAACCGAGAGCGGCGTCATGCCCACCCGGTATTCGTGATTCTTGATCTCTTTCGGAACGCCAATCAGCATGATGGAAGAACTCCCAAGGGACGCGGGCCTTGTTACCGCGATCCGGATTGATGGTTGTCGGAATTATGCTATCGCCAGTTGCCCCCGTAGAACCAGTTCACCTGGCTGCTTCGGGCCAGTTCTTTGCTGGCCTGTATGCGCGGCTGCTTATACTCCCGGACAAGATGCGCCGACAACCCCCACGTATCTGAGATTCAAGCCGATTTCCTGCGTAAAACCCAGCATTTACGCAGATTTTACGCGTTCTGGCGCTGCGGTTGTGCGGCCGTGAGCAATCGGTCCTTACGCCGGTCCGCCCACAGCATGAAGAGGCCAGCCAAGAGCACGATGGCGCCGCCCCAGAGAGTGCGCATGCCGGGCACATCGCCGAACACAAAGAAGCCGAGAGCGGCGGCCCAGAACATTGCCGAATATTCGAACGGCGCCACGAAGCTCGACTCGGCACTCTTATAGGCCATGGCGAACAGCACCATGGCGAAGGCGACCGTCGAGCCGAGCAGCAGCATGGCGCCGAAGTCGATCGGTGTCGGCCAGTGCCAGGGCCGCGCCAGGAAGGCGACGCTCTTATGTTGAACGGCGCTGAGATCGAGCTGGGTGAAGATGATGGCGAGGACGATCGCGAGCGACAGATAGACGGCGTTGGTGTGGAACGCCATGGCCGCCGGCGGCACCCGCCGTACCACGAGGCGCGCCAATGTCTGGCTCACCGCATAGCCGAAAGCCGAATAGAGTGAGAGAAGGGCGGCCGGCTCGAACACGCCGCTGCCCGGATTGATCATGACGATGACGCCGACGAGGCCGGCGATGATGGCAATCCAGCGATGCAGCGCCACATGTTCGCCGAGCAGCGGCCCGGCGATGACGGCGACGATCAGCGGCATGGCGAAATAGATGGCGACCGAGTCGGCGAGCGGCATCGCCGCGATGGAGAGGATGAAAGCGAGATAGGCCGAGCTCATGATCAGGCCGCGCAGCAGGCTCAGTCCCATGCCGGGGGCGGTGAGGCTTGCGAGCGAGGCCTGCTTGTGCACGATGAAGGCAAGGATCGGTATGCCGATCAGGCAGCGCACCACCAGGATCTGATGCACCGGGTAGTTGCCGCTCAGCC
Organism: Rhizobiales bacterium Y(2018); assembly: GCA_005502925.1. GTDB lineage: Bacteria > Pseudomonadota > Alphaproteobacteria > Rhizobiales > Aestuariivirgaceae > Taklimakanibacter. The sequence continues at coordinate 21,111 of SCPD01000026.1, forward strand.
ATTTCACCACCGAGTCGCCCGCCGACGAGATACCGACGGCGGCGCAGGCATAGAGTACCGCAAGAAGCTTGTTGTCAGCCGACATCGGGGAGGTCATGCTCCTGCCCATATCCCAGTTCGCGATGCAAGGGAACTCGGGTGACTGTGGGGGAGGTACGGCGTGAGACGCATAGCACTTCTTGGCCTGATCGTTCCACTCATGCTGATCGAGGCGCAGGCCGCCGGGAAGTTGAAACCGCCGCTGCCCAAGCCGAAGCCCGTGTCCGGTGAAACGATTTCACCGCCGGCACAACCTGCCGAACCAGAACCGCCCGAAGTGGAGCAGCCCACTTCGGGATCAGCCGGAAACAAGAAAGTTCCGGTCCCGCGCGAAAAGCCGTCTCGGGAACAGCCATCCGCCTCAGAGAATCCCTTCGTGCCTCAGACCGGGGCGCAACCTGCGGAGGTCGCAAAGCCGAAGGAAGAAGCGAAGCCCCGGGAAGAAACCAAACCTGAGGAAGAGGCGAAGCCCGAGCCCGGCGAGGAGATGGCCGCTTGTCGTGAGGAACTCGCGGCGCTCGGCGCCAAATTCACGATCCCCGAAATGCCGGCTGCCGAGGGCCAGTGCAAGGTCGTCAATCCGGTGCAGATCAACGCCATCGCGACACCGGCGGGAACCGTCGATTTTCCCGGTGAGCCAACCTTGAACTGTGTCTTCGCCAAGCAATTCACCTCATGGGTCGCCGACATCGCGGCCCCCGTCGTCAAGGCGCATACGGGCGAGGGGCTGGCGGCGATCTCGACTGGTCCCGGCTATGAATGCCGCAACCGCAATGGCGACACGACGACGAAGATCAGCGAGCATGCGTTCGGCAATGCTGTCGACATCGCGTCCTTCAACTTGCCGGGCAAGAAGAATCTGCCCGTTTCGAATGTGGCGAAGAGCCGGAATGCCGAGAGCCGCTGGCTGATGGCCTTGCGCATCTCCGCCTGTGGCTATTTCACCACGGTCCTGGGACCGGGCTCGAACGAGGCGCATGCCGAGCACTATCACTTCGATCTCGGCATGCATGGCAAGTCGGGCAACTACCGGATCTGCGAATGAGGGTGATGGTGCGGTCTGAACTCATCATGCGCCCGGCGAAATGAATCTTGGACCGAGCGGCATTTGATCGCTCTGATTGAAGCGGCCGGCAATTTCGGGTAGCTTTTGCGGACGGCGCTGCGGATGACCTCTTCGCTTCATGCGTAGGAATCATCGAGGGGACTGCTCAACCTTCACGGAAGGAGACGCCCATGGCCAGCCTGATGAAGCCGGATCCGAGTTTCTATCCTTCGCCGCGCATGGCGATGAAGGCCGCGCCCGAGACACTTGCTTATGTCGCCGCGTTCGATCCCGGCCGCAAGGTACCGGACGCCATCGCGGTGGTCGATGTCGACCCCAAATCGAAGACCTATTCGAAGATCGTCAACACGGTTTCGATGCCGAATGCCGGCGACGAGCTGCATCATTTCGGCTGGAATGCCTGCTCGTCCTGTCTTTGCCCCAATGCGCCGCATCCGCATAGCGAGCGGCGCTATCTGGTGGTGCCGGGCCTGCGCTCTTCGCGCATCCATATTCTCGACACCAAGCCCAATGCCAAGAAGCCGAAAATCGTTAAGGTGATCGAGGCCGAGGAGGTCGCCGAACGGGCCGGCTATACCAGGCCGCACACGGTTCATTGCGGCCCGGAAGGCATCTATGTCGCCGCACTGGGCAATGCCGAGGGCAAGGCGCCGGGTGGCATCTTCCTCATGGATCATCAGACCTTCGATATCCGCGGCCAATGGGAAGTGGAGCGCGGCCCGCAGCAACTTGCATATGATGCGTGGTGGCATTTGGGCTACGACACGCTGGTCACCAGCGAATGGGGCACGCCCGACATGTTCGAGAACGGGCTGGTGCCTGAAATCCTGCTCGGCGCCAAATATGGCCGGCGCCTGCATTTCTGGGACCTGCACAAGCGCAAGCATCTGCAGACCATCGATTTCGGTGAGGAATATCAGCTCGTCTTCGAGCTGCGCCCGGCGCATGATCCGACCAAGGCCTATGGCTTCGTGAATTGCGTCGTCTCACTCAAGGATCTCTCGTCGTCCATCTGGGTCTGGCATCGCGACGGCAATAAATGGGCCGTCACCAAGGTGATCGACATTCCGGCCGAACCGGCCGATGCCGAGAAACTGCCGCCGGTCCTCAAGGGGTTCGGTGCGGTGCCGCCGCTCGTCACTGATATCGATCTGTCGATGGATGACCGCTTCCTTTATGTCGCCTGCTGGGGAACGGGCGATCTGCATCAGTACGATGTCTCCGATCCCTTCAACCCGAAGCTCACCGGCAAGGTCCGTATTGGCGGCATCGTCGCGCAAGCCGGACACCCGGCGCATAAGGGGCCGTTGAGCGGCGGTCCGCAGATGGTCGAGATCAGCCGCGACGGCAAGCGCATCTATTTCACCAATTCGCTCTATGGCGCCATCGATCCGCAATTCTATCCGGACGGCATCGAAGGCTGGATGGTGAAGCTCGACGCCAGGCCGGAAGGCGGCATCGCCTTCGATCCGAAGTTCTTCGTCAAATGGCCGGCGCCCCACCGGCCGCATCAGGTGAGGCTCGAGGGCGGCGACTGCTCGTCGGATTCCTATTGCTATCCGTGATGCTGGATGCATTACGCTGTGCGTCACCTCCCTCCGCCGCGCGAAGCGCGGGGAGGGAGAACTGGGCACGCTCAGGTATCTCGGTAAAGGCGCATGGCTGAAGCGTGGCCGTGGCTGACTCTGACCGGTCTCGGTGCGTTTCATGGATTGAATCCGGCCATGGGATGGCTGTTCGCGGTGGCGCTGGGACTGCACCGCAAGAGCTTTGCCATCGTGCTGCTCTCGCTCATTCCGATCGCCGTCGGTCACGCGCTGGCCATCGCGCTCGTGGCATTCCTGATGGCGGGCGCCGGCACGCTGATCGATCCCCGGCTGGTGCGCATCGTCTGCGGTGCGCTGCTCATCGGCTGGGCGCTCTACCATTGGCGCTACGGTCACCGCCACCGCGTGCGCGTCGGCATGCAGGCAGGTTTTGCCGGTCTCGCTTTGTGGTCGTTCCTGATGGCGAGCGCGCATGGCGCCGGCCTCATGTTGTGGCCGGCGCTGGGTCCGCTGTGTTTTCCGGAAGGTGGTGTCGGCGACATCTCGCTTCGACCATTCATGGCCGCCCTGGCCGGCGTCTCGGTGCATACGCTGGCAATGCTGACCGTGACCGGTCTGATGGCGACGCTCGTTTATGCCTGGCTTGGCCTCGGCATCCTGCGTCAGGCGTGGTTCAATATCGACGCGCTGTGGATCGCAGCGCTTCTCGTCACCGGAGTGATTTTGCTGGTCCTGTGATCACTCAGCCGCCAGGCGGACGGCGTCGGCGATGGTCTCGGCGAGAAGCTTGATGCCGGGTTCGATCTTTTTCTCCTCGATCGAGGAGAAGGCCAGGCGGAAGAAATTGTCGGGCGCGTTTTCGGCGCCGAAATGAATGCGGCCCGGCTCGATGACGATGCCGCGCGTCGCCGCCTGCTTGGAAAGGAGCTCGCTGTCAGTGCCGCGCGGGCCGGCGACCCAGAAGCTGGTGCCACCGAAAGAGGGGATGCGCGCCGAGTCGGGCAGATGCGCCTGAAGGGCAGCCCCCATGATCTCCCAGCGCGAGCGATAGGCCTTGTGCAGGCGGCGGATCAGCGTGTCGTGATGGCCGAGCGACAGGAAGAGGGCGGCGGTGCGCTGGTTGTTGTTGGGCGCGTGGCGCACCATCAGCCGGCGGAGCGCACGGGCTTCCTCGACAAACGCTTTGGGGCCGACGAGGAAGCCTAAGCGCAGGCCGGGAAACAGAGTTTTTGACAGCGAGCCGACATAGATCACCCGGCCCTCGTCATCGAGCGATTTGAGCGCCGGGCAGGGCTCGTTCACGTAATTCGTCTCGAACTCGTAGTCGTCCTCGATGATCACAAAATTATGCTTGGAGGCGAGCTTCAGGAGATCGAGCCGGCGCGTCAGCGGCATGGTCGCGGTGGTCGGGAACTGATGGCTGGGCGTCACGAAGACGAGGTCGGAACTCGCCACATCCTCGTTGAGCACGAGGCCCGCTTCGTCGACCGGCACCAGCGCCAAATTGCCGGTCTTGAGCCGGAAGATGTTGCGCATGTCGGGGAAGCCCGGCTCTTCCATGGCGACGCGGCTCTTCTCGTCGATGAGCAGGCTCACAATGAGATAAAGCGCGTTCTGGGCGCCGAGCGTGATCAGGATCTCGTCGTCGCTCGCCATGATGCCGCGGCGCGGCAGGATGCGGCGCCGGATCTGCTCGACGAGGAGGGGATCATCGAAGGCCCAGGTATCGTTGGTCCAGGTGCCGAGCCATTTCTTGCCGAGCGCCTGGCGCGCGCAGTCGCGCCACTCGGCAAGCGGGAAGAGATTATGGTCCACTTGCCCGTAAATGAAGGGATAGGCGTAGCTCTGCCAGTCGAGCGGCTTGAAGATATTGGCCTGCGCGGCCGGATGCTTGAGAAGGCGGGCTTTCCATTGCGGGTCGGTGCCGGCTTCGGCGGCCGGTCCCGGTTGCGCCTTGGCCGTGGGCCGGATGGCGGTTTCGATCGCCTTGTCGGCGACGAAATAGCCCGACCTTTCACGGGCGACCAGATAGCCGTCATCGAGCAGCCCCTGATAGGCCAGCACGACGGTGTTGCGCGACACGCCGAGGCTCTTGGCCATTTTGCGGGTTGAGGGGATGGGCTCCTCGCGGGCGATCTGACCGTCGAGGATCGCGGCGACCAGCGCCTCGCGAATCTGCGTCTGCAGGCTCGAATGGTTGTGGCGGCGTATATGGACAAGCCAGTCGCGCAAAGGGCACCTCTGGACCAATCATAGAGCCAAAAATCCCAACAACAATATCAATGATATATGGCGGTAAAGGCCGGCTGGCTCCAATTGTCACAGGTGTCTGTCCCTATGGTCCAGCCAGTTCCTGTCATGTAGGTTGGTGGAAAGTGGTGCCATGCCTCGAATGACCCAACCGAAGATCGATACCTCGCTCAAGACCTGGGACGAGATCAAGACGACCACGTGCTACATGTGTGCCTGCCGCTGCGGCATCAAGGTCTACCTGAAGGACGGCACGGTCAAATATATCGAGGGCAACCGCGACCACCCGGTGAACAAGGGGGTGATCTGCGGCAAGGGCGCCTCCGGCATCATGCAGCATTATTCGCCGGCCAGGCTCTCGAAGCCGATGCTCCGGGTCGGCGAACGGGGGGCGGGCGAATTCCGCGAGATCGAATGGGAGGAGGCGCTCACGCTGGCCACCACGTGGCTGAAGAAAGTGCGCGCCGAAGATCCCAAACGTTTGGCGTTCTTCACCGGGCGCGACCAGTCGCAAGGCCTCACGGGGTGGTGGGCAACGCAGTTCGGAACGCCCAATTACGCCGCCCATGGCGGCTTCTGCTCGGTCAACATGGCGGCGGCCGGCCTCTACACTTTCGGCGGTTCCTTCTGGGAATTCGGCGAGCCCGACTGGAAGCACACCAAATATTTCCTGCTCTTCGGCGTCGCCGAGGACCATGCCTCCAATCCGATCAAGATCGGCCTCGGCAAGCTCAAAGAACGCGGCGTCAAGATCGTCTCGATCAATCCGGTGCGTACCGGCTATTCGGCCATCGCGGATGAATGGATCGGTATTCGTCCGGGTACGGATGGTTTGTTCGCCGGCGCCCTCATTCACGAGTTGCTGCGTAATCAGAAGATCGATCTCGATTATCTGGCGCGCTACACCAATGCTGCCTGGCTGGTCATCCGCAATCCGGGTGGCGCCGATGACGGCACTTTCGCGCGCAATGCCAATGGCGAACCTCTGATCTATGACGCGGTGATCGGTCGGCCGCTGTCGGCTCACCGCGCCGACACCTCGCCCAAGTTGGTCGGCGAGGTCATACTGGTTGACGGCCGGCGCGCCGTCCCGTCCTTCATGCTGGTGGCCGAACGTTTCCTCGCGGATGATTATTCGCCGGCCAAGGTCGCCGAAGCCTGCGGCATCCCGGCCGACACGATCCGCCGCATCGCCACCGAGCTCGCGCGGACCGCTTTCGAGGAGGAGCTCTGCCTCAATATCGGCTGGCGCGATTGGGCCGGGCGCATCCATGACAAGATGATCGGCCGGCCGGTGTCGATGTATGCAATGCGCGGGATCTCGGCGCATTCGAACGGCTTCCAGACCTGCCGCACACTGCACCTCCTGCAGATCATCCTTGGCACCATCGACGTGCCGGGAGGCTTCCGCTATCGCCCGCCATTTCCAAAGCCGGCGCCGCCCGGCATCAAGCCCGCCGGCAAGCCGGGGCAGGTCAAGCCCAATACTGCTCTGCCCGGCCCGCCGCTCGGCTTCGTCGCAGCACCCGAGGATCTGCTGATCGATGCGGAGGGCACGCCGCAGCGCATCGACAAGGCCTATTCCTGGGAAGCGCCCTTGGCCGCCCATGGCATGATGCATACGGTGATCGCCAACGCGGCCAAGCGCGATCCCTACGGCATCGATGTGCTGTTCCTCTATATGGCGAATATGAGCTGGAACTCGGCGATGAATGTCACCGAGACGACAGGACATCTGACGGCCAAGGATGAGAAGACCGGCGACTATGTCATCCCGCATATCATCTATTCCGACGCCTATGCGTCCGAGATGGTGCATTACGCCGATCTGATCCTGCCCGACACGACCTACCTCGAGCGCTGGGACTGCATCTCGCTGCTCGACCGGCCGATTTCGGAGGCCGACGGTCCGGCGGATGCCATCCGCCAGCCGGTCACCGAGCCGGATCGCGATGTCAGGCCGTTCCAGACGGTGCTGCTCGATCTAGGCGCCCGTCTGGGGCTTACCGGCATGACCAATGAAGACGGGACGCCCCGTTATCCCGGCGGCTATGAAGATTATATCGTCAATCACGAGCGCAGTCCCGGCGTCGGTCCGCTCGCCGGCTGGCGGGGCAAGGAAGGCGTCTTCCACGGCCGCGGTGAACCCAATCCGAAACAGCTCGAGCGCTATATCGAGAATGGCTGCCACTGGTTCTACGAATTGCCGGACCATGTGAAGTACTACCGCCACGCCAATCGCGATTATCTCGAATGGGCGACATCCTTCGGCTTCATCGGCAAGCCGGAGCCGATCGTCTTCCAGCTTTATCTCGAGCCGTTGCAGAAATTCCGCCTCGCAGCGCTTGGTCATGGCGCCATCGTGCCGCCGCCGGTGCATCGCGAACGTATCCTCACCTATTTCGATCCTTTGCCCGGCTGGTATGAGCCGATCGAGGAAAGCCTGCGCGACAAGACGGAATATCCCCTCCATGCCATCACCCAGCGGCCGATGGCGATGTATCATTCCTGGGGCTCGCAGAATGCCTGGCTGCGCCAGATCCTGGGGCGCAACTGGCTGTATCTGGCCCGCTCGCGCGGCGAGGCGATGGGCCTCCAGGATGGCGACTGGGTGCATGTCACCTCCGCGACGAGCCGCATCAAGGTGCAGGTGAAGCTGATGGACGGCGTCAATCCGCACACTGTGTGGACCTGGAACGCCATCGGCAAACGCTCCGGCGCCTGGGCGCTGACGCCCGATGCGCCGGAAGCGAAGAAGGGCTTCCTGCTCAATCACCTCATCGCCGAATTGCTGCCGGAGCGCGATGGCGGCTATCGTTATTCCAATTCCGACCCGGTCACCGGCCAGGCGGCCTGGTATGATCTGCGCGTACGCATCGAGAAGGCTGAGGACGAACCCCAAATGAGCGCGCCGCAATTCCCCGTGCTGACTGGTTTCAAGGGCGTCGCCGGACGCAGGAGGCGCGTATGACCTCGCTTCCGGCGCAAGTACCCGGCCAGAAGAAGCTCGGCCTCGTCATCGATCTCGACACCTGCGTTGGCTGCCAGGCCTGCGCCACCTCCTGCAAGGAATGGAACACGCAGGGCTATTCGGCGCCGCTCAATGACCGCAATGCCTATGGTGCTTCACCAGAGGGCACCTGGCTCAACCGCATCCATGGTTATGAGGTGAAGGCAGCAGAGGACGAGCAGTCACGCATCGTGCATTTCCCGCGTTCGTGCCTCCACTGCGAGGAGCCGGCCTGCGTGACCGTGTGCCCGACCGGCGCTTCCTACAAACGTGCCGAGGACGGCATCGTGCTGGTTAACCCCGAGACCTGCATCGGCTGCAAGCTCTGCTCCTGGGCCTGTCCCTATGGCGCGCGGGAATATGACTACGACGATGGCGTCATGAAGAAATGCACGCTCTGCGTCGACCGCATCTACAACAAGAATTTTGCCGAAGAGGACCGCATTCCGGCTTGCGTGAAGGCCTGCCCGACAGGTGCCCGTCATTTCGGCGATCTGGGCGACGCAGAGAGCAAGGTCTCGCGCCTGGTCGCCGAGCGCCAAGGCTACGATCTGCTGCCTGAGATGGGCTACAAGCCGGTCAACAAATATCTGCCGCCGCGCAAGCGCAGCAATGAAAAGCTGAAAGCCGCTTCCGCCGAATCCGAAATTAAGAGCGACGGCAAATCACGCGTTGAAGATTTCTTCCGCTGGGCCGATCGTTTGCTGAGCCGTTAGACGATGCATCCTGCTTATTCCGTCATTCTCTTCACCACGGCTTCCGGCGCGGGTTATGGCTTGCTGGCGCTGCTAGGCCTCGTTGGCTTCAATCACGGGCCCGCCTCGAGCCTGTGGTTCGGCGCCGTCGCAATCGTCATCGCTCTCGGTCTCATCACGCTCGGGCTGCTCTCCTCGACCTTCCATCTCGGGCGCCCGGAACGCGCCTGGCGGGCCTTCTCGCAATGGCGCTCGTCGTGGCTATCGCGCGAGGGCATCGCTTCGGTGATCACTTTCGTCCCCGCGCTGCTCTTCGGCGCGCTGTGGCTGGGTTTCATCGCCAAGCCGCAATGGATCGGTCTTGCAGGATTGGTGACGGCGGGGATGTGCGCGGTCACCGTTTTCTGCACCGCCAAGATCTATTCGACGCTCACCACCATCCGGCAATGGCATCACAAGCTGACCGTGCCGGTCTATCTCGCTTTCGCGCTCGCGACCGGCGCCGTCCTATTGATGGCGATCGCCTCGGTCTTCGGTCTCTATCAGATCTTCCAGGCCGGCCTCGCCGTCGTCGCACTGATCCTGACCCTGGTGCTCAAATATCTCTATTGGCGCCAGATCGACGCCGAGCCGCGCACCCGCACCATCGAGGCGGCAACCGGACTGGCGCGGGCAGGGGAGAAAGTGCGGCAATGGGAAGTACCGCACACGGCGAAGAATTTCATCATGAACGAGATGGGTTATGCGGTTGCCCGCAAACATGCCGTGAAGCTGCGCCGATTGGTCATGATCCTGCTGCTGCTCACGATCCTGGTGACGGTGCTGACCATGCCGATGCCGGGCCTCGCCATTCCGCTATCGATCATTGCCTTTCTGTTCGCCACTGCTGCCGCCGCCGCTGAGCGCTGGCTGTTCTTCGCCGAAGCGCAGCATGTCGTCTCGCTCTTTTATGGCGCCGAACGGGCCTGACTTGGGCGTCCATTGGACTTGATATTAGCGTAGATTGGTCTTATTTTAAGCGCTGCTATGTCAAGTTGTGATGAGGATGGCTATGAAGACCACTGGTCTGGAATTCGCCGCCGGTCATTTCAGTGAGGAGCAGTCACCCTATTTGTCTGCTCTGCGGGTCTCGGAGGTGCTGGGGATTAATCAGTCCGAGTTGGCAAAACTGGCCGGAATAGCCAGAAACACGCTGACCGCCAAGACGAGCGCGCGCAAGGTCGATCAAGCTCTGAGCCCGATCGTTCGGATTCTTGCCATGGCCATCGAGATGACCGGTGATGAGAGCCGTGCGGTGATCTGGTTTAAGCACCAGCCCATACCAGGCTGGGCGGGCAAGACTGCCTATGATCTCGTTGGCGAAGGCAAGGCCGACAAGGTTCTCGGCTATCTGGAGGCGGTCCGCTCCGGCGTCTATGCGTGAGGTCGACGCCGGCTCCCTATATCATCTTTGGCGAGCCTATGTGCCACGCTGGGCATTTGCGCCTCTGTCGGGTGAGGGTGCCAGGCGGTTTGGCGGGCGGTGGAACCCCCTTGGAGCGCCGGCCATCTATGCCGCCCGCGAGCTCTCCACGGCTTGGGCCGAATACAATCAGGGCTTTGCGCAGCACCCGGCGTTGATTCTACAGATCGAGCTTTCCGGAGCGTCTCTGGTCGATCTTACCGTTGCGTCGACGCTACAGGACTTGGGCGTGACGTCGGAAATTCACAAATGTCCGTGGCGTGCGGAGCTTGAGGCGGGCCGCGTCCCTCGGACATATGATTTGCGCGCCCAGCTTCTTGCGCAAGGCTTTGATGGTGTTATCTATCCCTCTGTAATGTCTCAGGGTGGAGGCTGCGTGGTGCTTTGGCGATGGAATGAGCCTGACGCACCTTCACTTAAGGCGATTGATCCGGAAGGATTGTTGCCGCGCAATCAAAGCTCCTGGTTTGAAGAGAGAAGCAATGACTGAACCGACTACTGGCTGGTTTGGCGACTGGTATTTGATCGAAAAAATATTGCCCGGCATCTACGGGCTCGGCGAGCCCAAGTACTACCAGGTCAACTGGAATTACCTCGTCGTCGGTGAGGAACGGGCACTGCTCTTCGATACCGGACCGGGTGTGCGTGACATCACGCCGGTCGTCCAAAGCCTCACCGACAAGCCGGTGACGGCGCTTCTGTCGCATCTCCATTTCGACCATACCGGCAATTTCCATCGCTTTGCCGACACGGCGCTTGCCGATCTGCCGGTGTTGCGCGCCTGCGAGTGGGACGGACTGTTTCATGCGCCCGACGAGATGTTCCTTGGCTCGGTGGACGGTTTGACTTGGACGCCGATGCCTATTCGCCAGTGGTGGCCGATCGGCCATTGCATCGATCTGGGCGGCGCCGTGCTCGAGATTCTGGCGACGCCGGGCCATTCGCCGGAATCGATCTCGCTCCTCGACCGCAAGCGTTTGATCTTGTTCGCCGCCGATTTCCTCTATCTTGGCAATCTCTATGGCCAGATCCCCGGCGCTTCTCTGCCGGATTATCTGACTGCCGCCAAAGCGCTCGCGCCTGAGCTTGGCGACGACGTTCTGATTCTGGGTGCCCATGGCAAGCCGTTGCCGGACGGCACCCATATCGCGCCGCGGCTCGGGCGCCCTGACCTCGGGGACCTGATTGCAGGGCTCAACGCCATTCGCGACGGGAAAATGCCGCCCGTGAGCCAGAATCCCGACCACTATCGGCTTAATGACCGTATCGCCCTGCTGGCAGGCCCCGAATCCTATGGTATCTGGCGCTGACCGCACGGGCTGTTGTAAATCATATAAAGATATGTTTATATGATCATGTATTTTCTTTGGGAACCCATTCGATGACGCGTCCGACTTTCGTTGAAGCTTTGAATACGAGACCCTGGCTGCTGGCCGACGGCGCCACCGGCACCAATTATTTCCAGATGGGCCTGGTCTCGGGCGACGCGCCGGAAATCTGGAATTTCGAGTTTCCCGAGCGTGTCCGCTCGCTCCATCGCCGCTTCATCGAAGCGGGCGCCGACATCATTCTCACCAACACCTTCGGCGGCAACCGCCATCGCCTGAAGCTCCACAATGCGCAAGACCAGGTGCGCGAGGTCAATATCGCCGCCGCCAAGAATGCGCGCGCCGAGGCCGATGCGGTCAACCGCCCGGTCTATGTCGCGGGTTCGATCGGCCCGACCGGCGAGATCTTCGAGCCGATCGGATCGATGTCGCATGCCGAAGGCGTCGCGGCTTTCGCCGAGCAGGCCAAGGCCTTGCAGGAAGGCGGCGTCGACGTTCTGTGGATCGAGACCATGTCGTCGGAGGAGGAACTGCGCGCCGCCGTCGAAGGCGCCGCTCAGGCGGGACTTCCGATCGTCACCACCATGAGCTTCGACACCAATGGCCGCACCATGATGGGCATCACGCCGCAGGCCTTCGGCGCGCTCGCGTCGAGCCTCGCTACCCAGCCCGTGGCGATCGGCGCCAATTGCGGCGTCGGCGCGTCCGAGCTGGTGGCGACCGTCCTCGGCATCACCGCCGCCAGGCCCGACGCCCATGTCGTCGCCAAGGGCAATTGCGGCATCCCGCAATATGTCGACGGCCATATCCATTACACTGGCACGCCCGAGCTGATGGCGGACTATGCCCGCATCGCGCTCGACGCCGGCGCCCGCATCATCGGCGGCTGCTGCGGCACGAGCCCCGATCATCTCGCCGCGATGCGCACGTCGCTCGAAAGCTATAGCAAAGGCGCGCGTCCCTCGATCGAGACGGTGGAGGAGCGCCTGGGCGCCGTGTCCGAGCTCGCCAAGGGCTTCGACCTCGCCGCGGCCGGTGCGGCGCGCCGTGAGCGCCGCCGCGCCCGCGACTAGCGCATTGGCTGAAACAGCCCGTGCCGACCGCGATCTGCCTCACGCCTGACCGACGCTTCTTCGGGCCGGCGCTGTGCGTCGCTTCGCAGATTCTCGCCTGTGGCCTGCCGCCCGAGACCGACATCTTCCTCATTTGCGAGGAGGGCGATGTCTGGCCGCGCTACGACCTGCTGGATGAGCCGTTGAAGAGCCAGCTGCGGCTCCTGGTGACGTCCTTCCACGAGGTGACGCGCGACCTGCCGACCAATGCCAATGGCGAGCATGCGATCACGCGGCGGCTGTTCCTCGATCGCGTCTTGCCGGCCCATTATGACCGCATCATCCCGGTCGATTCCGACATGATGATCGTCCATGAGGGGCTGGCGCCGCTCGTCACCCTCGAACTCGGCGGCAAGGTCATGGCGGCGGCAACCGACATGATCTCCTATATGGATTGGGGCGGCCATCTGGCCGAGGAGTTCAAGGCCTATCGTCGGACGCTCGGCATGGCGCCGGATACGCTCTATTTCAACAACGGCCTCACCGTCATCGACCGCGCCGCCTGGACCCGCGCCGATCTCGGCGAGCGAACCTTGCGCTTCATTTCGGATAACCCTTCGCTTTGCCTGCGCTTCGAGCAGAGCGCGCTCAATGCGCTGCTCAAGGGCGATGTCGCCCGGTTGTCGCCGCGTTTCAATTTCATGGGCGACTTCCTGCTTCTCGACCTCGAAGGTGAAGTCCGGCCCAATGTCTATCATTTCGTCAACCGGCCGAAGCCCTGGCAGGCCGGCTGGATTGGAAATCCCCGTTTCGCCGGCGCCTTCAAGGAATGGTTCGCGGCATCGCCCTGGCCGGATTTTCCCGATATCCGGCCGGCCGATCATCAGGCATCAGTCAATCAGGCATTCAGAGAGCGGTTGCTCGGCTTTCTGCGGACGCAGAATTTTGCGGATGGCTGGCGTCCCTGACGCGGCGTGTCAGGTGATGGACGATCAACTCACCGAAGCGGCCATTGCCCCATGGTCCATCGAGCCGCTGCTCGATCTCAAGATCGGGAGCTTTGTTGGCTTCGAGAATGACCGGGCCGCGTGCGGTGATGGCAATGTCCCAGCCGATCAGATAAAGCGCGTTCAGCTCGGTATGCGTGGCGAGTGCCAGGTCTAAAGCCTCGCGCCAGAAGGGAACGACGCGGCCAGTGATCCGGACGCCGGTGACGGGATGATGATCCATCCAGCGCGCAACCGCAGATGAGTTCGATGCCGGCCCCAGAATGGCGGTTTTTGGATCGACTGCCGCGGCAATGCCGTCTTGTGTATCGACGATGCACTCGCGGAATTGCGACATGCGGAACATCGTGAACAGGTGCTCCGGCTCGCCGTGTTCGTTCAGCATCGTATGCAGCCGCAGGGTGCACAAGGCGCCGGCCGAGAGGTCGCCGGTATCGGGATGATTGGCGAGGCACTCATAGACGAGATAGGCCTGGTTCCGGGACAGCCCGACGAGGCGCTCCGTCAGCCCTTTCGCGTCGAGTGAGGCGCTGTGACCGTGCCGATGATAGCGTCCCTCGCCATAGGCCCATCTTTCAGCGCCGCTGCCGCCATTCTCCTTGCGCGGCTTGAGAAACAGATCGACGGGCGGCAGTGTTACTAGTGACGGATCGGTCCAGCCGAAAGTGCCTTTCGAGACGACGGCGAAGAGATGCGCGGTGGGCAGGTCGCGACCATAGCAGAATTGATGGAAGGCAAGTTTGTCATTCAAGAGCCTGGCGCTGGCCCGGCGCGCCGGGTCGTTGCGATAGAGGACTTTGTAGAGCTGGCAGCCGCCCTTGATATAGCCGCGCAAGACATAGTCCCGGGCTTTCGGCCAGTTGCGCCGCTCATGCAGCTCGTAAGTGTAGAAGAAGTTCACCGGGATGCCTTGCGTGAAGGCGAGAAGCATCTGGTCGACGAATTGCCCGATCATGCCGCGCCCGTAGCGGCGCGCGACATAGGCGCCATTGGCGAGCGTCAGGCCCAATCCCCACAGCACCATGGCGGGCGGCCAGGCGACGATGACGAGCTTGCGTTTGAGGAAAGGCATCGCGGCGAGCCGCGCCATGATCTCCTCGCGACAGATATCGTGGAGGAGGGCGGAGGGCGTGCCGGCGGCGACCGGGGAGTTTGGGCAATGGAGAAGCGGAAAGGCATGCAGCGCGGTCAGGGCTTGTACTTCCAGCTGGCTCAGATAGGCGCCGTATTTCGAATGCCGCGGCTGATACAAAGACAGTGATCCGGCCACGTCTGGCTCCCTTGGATGATGGGAGCCAAGCATGCGGGGCCACCGCGGCGCCGGATATACAAGTTTGTAAGCTCGTCGCCGCAATTCGTAGGGAAGTGAGCCGCCGGCAGGATTTTTGTCATCCGGTCACAGAAAAACTCACTAACCGGCATCCATCATTTGCTGCTTGTTTCGACGAGGTTGGGATTCGGGGATGAGCGATGCGCGCCATCGATATCGGCATATTTCCGCTGACGGCGAAAACGGCGCGTATCGACGCGCTGCAGGCTTTCACGGTCGCCTTGCGGCGGATCGAGCACAAGGTGACCTGGGTCGATGAGCCAGGTTACCGGGGATGCGATCTCGCCATCATCTATGGCTCTCCTGGGGTCGGCGTCGGCAAGCGGCGCGCGGCGAGGCAGGCGATCATTTCGCGTCATCGGGGCCCGCTTCTGATCGTCGAAACACCGCTCTTCGGCCGCAAGGTGCCGCTGATCAAGCGCCGGCGTCTGCCCTTCCTGCGTGCGGGCTCCAGCGAAACCTTCGATCGTTTTCGTGTCGCACTGAATGGCTGCTTCTGGGACAATGGCATCTTCTGCAACGAGCCGACCGATGCCCGGCGCTGGGACAGGCTGCGCCATGAGCTGGGGCTCGAATGCCGGGACTATCGCAAGGAGGGCGACCATATCCTGCTGGTCGGGCAGGTGCCTGGTGATGCTTCGCTACGCGGGCTTGATGTCGTCAAATGGCTGGAAAGCACGGTGATCGATCTGTCGGCATGGTCGGATCGCCGGATCGTCATTCGGCCGCATCCGCTCTCCGGTCACGCCGCCTTGAGCAACCTGGCGCGCAATCTGCGTTCCCGCGGCATGACCAATTGGGAGATCAGGTCCGGCGGCGGCTTGAGCGACGCGCTGCGCAATGCCTGGGCGACGATCACCTATTCGTCGGGGGCGGCCATCGATTCACTTCTGATGGGTGTGCCGGCGCTTTCCATGTGCCCGGCGAGCATGGCCTGGTCGGTCAGCGATCATGAGCTGGGCAAGATCGAGCAGCCCACCTTGTTCGACCGAAGGCCATGGCTCGACCGCCTGGCGCATTCGCAATGGGCGACGGCGGAGATCGCGGACGGCACGGTCTGGGACCGCTTCCGGGCCAAGATCGCCGATATGATCTAATCCTTATACATAGGGATTGAGCTCACGATAGAGCGGGTTGAGCGTCGCCAGGAGCGGCAGCACGGCGGCGCCGCGCGCCACCGCATCGGCGCCGAGCTCGCTTTTCATGATGCGCGGCACGGTGCGCTCGATACGCCCGACGGAGGGCAGCAGGGGCTCGGCCTTTGCCATGAAGGTGTCGATCAGCCAGTTGGGTGCGTTGCCGCCAATCATGATCGATTGCGGATCGAAGAGATTTTCGACCGCGTTGAGGCCATTGCGCAACGGCTCGACGCCCTGCGCGATCCAGGCCGCGACTTCGGCATGATCGGGGCCGAAGCGCCGGGCGAACTCCGCCATGGTCTCGACCTCTATGCCCGCGGCCGTGAGATGCCGCATGGCGCTGTCGACCGACACGTAGGTTTCGAGACAGCCGCGTTTGCCGCAGATGCACTCATGCCCGCCGGGTACGACGGTGACGTGCCCCACTTCGCCGGCATTGCCGCTGGCGCCGCCGAAGGCAGCGCTGTGCACCATCACGCCGCTGCCGACGCCGATGCCGAAATAAAGATAGACGAAATTGGTGAGGCGGCGTGCCGCCTCGCCGAAGCGCCATTCGGCGATGATGGCGCATTGGCCGTCATTGGCGAGCGACACATTATAGCCGGTGGCCTTGCGCAACAGATCACGCAGAGCGAGGCCGTCCCAGCCGGGCAGGCGCGGCGGGCTCAGGCCTTTGACGGCGAAAGGGCCGGGCGTGGCAAGCCCGATGCCGAGGAAGCGGTCGTCCGGGATTCTCGCCGAAGCGAGCAGCCTTTTCGCCGCAAGCTCGAGCTGCACCACCGCATGCTGGGGCTCGAGATCGTTGAGCGCGTGATCTTCGCGATGGAGCACATCGCCCGCCAGATTGACGGCGATGGCCGACATCTGACCGACATCGACATGGAAGCCGAGGGAGAAGGCGCCGTCGGGATTGAGGCTCAACGGGACAGGTGGTTTGCCGACGCGCCGGCCCGACGGCTTCGTCTCCTGGAGAAACCGCATGGCGATCAGTTCGTCCACCAGGTCCGAGCTCGCCTGCTTGGAGAGCCCCGTCTCGTCCGCGATGCCGGAGCGCGAAATGCCGCCATTTATCCGGATCGTATCGAACACGACCCACAGATTGATCAGCTTGGCCTTTACGGCATTGGTGGCGCTCAGCAGCATAAAACCATTCCTAAACAGTGGCTTAGAATTAATAAGTCAGAATGACTGAATAATTATTGACAGCCATTCTAACTGGCGTCAATCTCTGCCGCCATGCTCAGAAGAGCAAAAAAAGAAGAGGGAGGAGTGAACGATGATCCACAGCTTTAACCGCCGCACATTGTTGAAAGCAGGCGCCGCCGCCGGCGCCACCATGGCCCTGCCGGATTTCCTGGGGCGTACCGCCCAGGCGCAAGCCGCAGGCCTCAATGTCTTTTCGCCGCTGCCGCCCGACCCGGCTCCGCCCGGGGCCGCGAAGTTCTCCGAGGAGGCCTTCGCCAAATGGCAGGCCGACAATGGCGCCACCGTCGCTTATGAGACGCTCGCCTGGCCGCAGCTCCACGACCGCATGGCGACCGCTTTCGCCTCCGGCGCCGCCCCCTGGGACATCACCTATAATTGCGGCTGGGTACCGGAATTCGAATCCTTCCTTTCGCCCTATGCCGACACGCTGCCCAAGGCGCTGGTTGACGACTTGCCGGCCTCGAGCTTCGCCACCACGACCGTCGGCGGCAAGCGCTACGGCACGGTCTTCACGCTGTCGCTCCTGACCCTTTTCTACAACAAGGAGCTCCTGGAGCAGGCGGGCTTCAAGGAAGCGCCCAAGACCTGGGACGAGATGAAGGCCTGCGCCAAGGAGATGACCCGTGACGGCCGCTTCGGCTTCGTGCTGAATTATGGCGATCCCGCCGGCATCGGCGGCACCGCCAGCTACTGGATGGTGTTCCTGCAGCAGGCCGGCGGCAAGCTCTATGGCGAGGACGGCCTGCCGTCCTTCAAAAGCGATGAAGGTGTCGCCGCCTTGCAGATGATCGTCGATCTCATGCCGTCGACCGATCCGGGCTCGATTTCTTATGCCGGCATCAATGACGCGACAAATGTTCTCCTCGCCGGCCGCGCCGGCATGATGATGAACTGGCCCTTCATGTGGAATGCCGCCAATGATCCCAAGCAGTCGCAGATCGTCGGCAAGATGACGAGCGCCATTCTGCCCGCCGGGCCTAAGGGCAGTGCCTCGATCGACGGCACCGATGCCTGGACCATCGTCAAATCGAGCAAGAACCAGGACAAGGCGCAGAAGCTCATCGAATTCTATCTCGATGCCGAGGTGCAGAAGCGCCAGGTACTCGACACCGGCTGGCTGCCGATCCGCCTGTCGGTGCTCGGCGATCCGGAAGTGCAGGCCAAGGCGCCCAATGCCGCCGTCGTCCTCGAGCAGGCGAAGCACCCCTATGACAGCTTCGTCACCGCCGATTACAACCAAGTGACGGTCGCGATCGGCACCGAGGTGCAGCAGGCGCTCCAGGGCTCGAAGACCGCCGCCCAGGCGATCGCCGACGCCCATGAGGCGGTGACGGCCATCGTCAAGCGGCGGGGTTGAGGGATCACGGTAACTGAACGCGGCGGGGGCGTCGATGATCAGCACATTCGAGCAGCGGCGGCGAAGAACAGGCTTGTTCTTCGTCGCCCCGGCCCTGATCGTGCTCGCCGCGATCCTTTTCTATCCGATCGTCGATTCGATCCTGCTGGCGTTGCAGCGGGTGCAGCTTGCCGGCGGCGCCGTCACGCAGCAATGGACGGGCTTCGGCAATTTCGAGCGTCTGTTCGCCGACGCGGTGTTCTGGAAGGCGGCGCGCAACACGGCGTATTTCTCGGTGATGGAAGTCGTGCTGGTGACGTTTCTGAGCCTCGGCGTTGCGCTGCTGCTCAACCATTCCTTCGGCCGCTCGGGCTTCTTCCGCATCCTCCTGATCGTGCCCTGGGCCCTGGCGCCCGTCGCCAATGCGGTCCTGTGGAAATGGATCCTCAACGCCAATTACGGCGTCCTCAACGGAATGCTGAAATCGCTGGGCGTCATCGAAAACAATCAGGTCTGGCTCGGCACGCCGTTCTCGGCCTTGAATTTCCTGCTCATCGTCGATGTGTGGAAGTCGGTGCCTTTCGTGGCGCTCCTCATGCTGGCGGGGCTCCAGCGCGTGCCACAATCACTCTATCGCGCCGCCTATATGGACGGTGCCGGCCCGTGGCGCAGCTTCCTGCATGTAACCTTGCCGACCATGCGCGGCGTCATCGCCATCGCCATCGTGCTGCAGACCATCTGGTCGCTGCGCGTTTTCGATCTAGTCTTCGTTCTGACCCGCGGCGGACCGGCGGATGCGACGGTGCTGCTCAACTTCCTCGCTTACCGCGTCACCTTCAACTTCCTCGACCTGGGTTATGGCGCGGCCATCGCCAATATCATCTTCGCGCTCACCTTCCTCCTCGCCGCCGCCTATGTCTGGCTTTTATGGCCGCGCGAACCCAAAGGTGCCCGATGAGCTTTGCAAGGCTTCGGGAAGGTGGACCGCTGCGCAAGACCGTGATCCTGGCCGGGCTCGCGCTATTCACCTTCTGGTCGGCGGCGCCGATCCTCTGGCTCATCATTTCGAGCCTGCTCGAGCAGAAGGCGTTGATCGCGCAGCCGCCTGATCTTTCGCCGCAGAACTTCACCTTGGAGAATTTTTCGACCGTTCTCGCCGCCGCGGCTGCACTGGGCCGCGGCATCGCCAATTCGCTGATCGTGTCGCTGTTCTCGACCGCGCTGGCGCTGGTGCTTGGGGCGCCGGCCGCCTATGCGCTCGCACGTCTGCCGGTGCCGCGCGCCAATTCGATCGCCTTCCTCATCCTCGCCACCCAGATGTTGCCCGGCATCGCCATCGCCATCCCACTCTTCATCGTGATCAGCAAGCTCGGCCTCATCGACAATGTTCTGTCCTTAGGGATCGTCTATCTCTCCTTCAACCTGCCTATCGTCATCTGGATCCTGAGGGGTTTCTTCCTCGGCATTCCTTCCGGCATCGAGAAGGCGGCGGCGGTCGACGGCGCCGGCATTTTCGCCACCTTCTGGTATATCGTGTTGCCGATTTCACTGCCGCCTTTGAGCGCTGCCGCCGTCTTCGCCTTTGTCGAGGCGTGGAACGAGTTCTTCTTCGCGCTGATCCTGACGCGCCAGCAGGCGCAGACCGTGCCTTTGGTGATCGCGCAATTCGCCGGACAATATCAGACCGTGTTCGGGCAGATGATGGCCGCCGCCGTCATCAGCGTGGCGCCGGTCATCCTGCTTGCCGTCCTGTTCCGCAACCAGATCATCCGCGGTTTCGCGGACGGCATGATGAAGGGGTGAGGCCCGAATGACCGCCATTGAAATCCGCAATGTCTCCAAGATCTTCGGCAACTACACCGCCTGCCGGGATGTCAATCTCGCCATCGCCGAAGGCGAGTTCGTGACGCTGCTTGGCGCATCGGGCTGCGGCAAGACCACGACGCTCAACATGGTGGCGGGGCTCGAGGATGCGAGCTCGGGCGACATCTTGATGGGCGGCCGGCGTGTCAATGAGCTTTCGCCCGTCGAGCGCGACGTCGCCATGGTGTTCCAGAACTATGCGCTTTATCCGCATATGACGGTCGCCCGTAATATCGGCTTCACGTTGAAGATGCGCGGGGTTTCCCCATCCGAGATCAAGGAACGCGTCGAGAAGGTCGCCGCCGCGCTCGAGCTTGCCACCATGCTCGACCGTCTGCCGGCGCAATTGTCGGGCGGTCAGCAGCAGCGTGTCGCCATCGGCCGCGCGCTCGTGCGCGAGCCCAGATATTTCCTGTTCGACGAGCCCTTCTCCAATCTCGACGCCAATCTGCGCCTCAAGATGCGGGCCGAGGTGAAGGAGCTGCACCAGCGTCTCGGTGTCACGTCGATCTTCGTCACCCATGACCAGGAAGAGGCGATGTCGATCTCGGATCGTATCGCGGTGATGAATGGCGGGCGCATCGAGCAGCTCGGCACGCCGGAGGAGATTTATGCGCGGCCGGCCACGCGCTACGTGGCGACTTTCATCGGCAGCCCGCGCATCGAGCTGGCGGCGGGCGAGATCGGCGCGGATGGTTCGATCCGAGCCGGCGCCGCCACCATTCCGCTCGTGGCGGGAGCAGGGCTGGCACCAGGCCGTCCGATCGAATTCGGGATCAGGCCCGAATATGTGACGCTCGGCGACAGCGGCATCCCGGCCACGGTGCGCCTGGTGCAGCCGGTCGGTCCCACCACTCATGTGACCCTCGACTGGGAAGGCGGCATGCTGCTGGCGAACCTTCCCGGCTTCGTGCGGCTCAATTCCGGCATGCCGGTCAAGGCGGCGATCGACAGCCGCCATCTTCTCATTTTCGATCGCCAGAGCGGCGAACGTCTCTCACATTAGTTTGCCAAGGAAAGGCCACAGCCATGAACCAGCATTTCAAGCCCAATTCCGTCGCCGGACGCGATGTTGCCAGCCATCTCCATTCGCAGACCAATCCCAAGCGTTTCGAGGAGAAAGGGCCCGTGGTCGTCACCAGAGGGCAAGGCATCCATGTCTTCGACGATGCCGGCAAGTCTTACATCGATGCCATGGCGGGCCTGTGGTGCGCCTCGCTCGGCTTCAACAATGAGCGGCTCGCGGCGGCGGCCAACCGGCAATATTCGGAGCTCGGCTTCTATCACACCTTCTTCAACCGTACCCACGAGCCGGCAACCAATCTCGCCGAAACGCTAGTCGATCTGACCGGCATGAAGGGCGGCAAGGCTTATTTCGCGACCTCCGGTTCGGAAGCGAACGAAACGATGGTGAAGCTGGCCTGGGTCTATCACACGGTGCGCGGCAAGCCGACCAAGCGCAAGGTGATCGCCCGCGACCGCGCCTTCCACGGCTCGACCATCGCGGCGGCCTCGATGTGCGGCCTTACTTTCATGCATCGCGAATTCGGCCTGCCCATACCGGGCTTCCTGCACACGCTGTGTCCCGATCCCTATCGCGGCATGCTGGACGGTGAAAGCGAGGACGAGTTTGCCGACCGCCTGGCGCTCGAGCTCGAGAAACTGATCCTGCGCGAAGGCCCGGACACGATCGCGGCCTTCATCGCGGAGCCGATCAATGCCGGCGGCGGCATCATCGTGCCGCCCAAATCCTACTTCGCCAAGATCCAGGCGGTGCTCGACAAATATGACGTCCTTTGCCTTGGCGATGAGATCGTCTGCGGCTTCGGCCGCACCGGCAACTGGTTCGGCAAGGACACGGTCGGCATGAAGCCCCATATGATGGCGCTCGCCAAGGGCCTGTCCTCGTCTTACTTCCCGATCTCGGCCGTCGTGCTGGCGCCCGAAATCTATGACGCGGTCAACGCGTTCAACAAGCAGGGCGGCTCGTTCGGCCATGGCTTCACCAATTCCGGCCATCCGGTCGGCGTCGCGGTGGCGCTCGAGGCGATCAAGATCTATAACGAGATGAATGTCGTCGAGCATGTCCGCAAGATGGGCGCGCGGCTAAAATGGCACTTTGATTCGATGGCGCAGCGCTACCCGATGATCGGCGATGTTCGCGGCGCCGGCCTCATGCTCGGCATCGAGCTGGTCGCCGACCGCGCCACCCGCACGCCCTTCGATCCCGCTTTGCAGGTCGGGCTCACCTTCGACCAGATCGCCTATGAGAATGGCTTGATCGGCCGCTGCATGGGCGACACGCTGGGCTTCTCGCCGCCGCTGATCGTCACCGAGAAGGATATCGATCAGATCGCCGAGCGCTGCGAAACGAGCCTGAAGGTGCTCGAAAGCCGGCTCACAGTTCGGTGACTTGGGAACCAAAGCCGCATCTCCTATCTTTCCTGAAGCGGAATTCTCAGGAGAGATAGGGATGCGGTTTGTCGTTACGTTAGTATTGGGTGTCTTGAGCTTGGCGTCCACTGTCGAGGCCGCCACCTTCAAGACCGAGAAGGGCGACATCTCCGTCGATATCGTCGCCGATGGCCTGGCGCGGCCCTGGGCCATCGATTTCCTGCCCGACAAGCGCATGATCGTGACCGAGCGCGGCGGCCGGATGCGGATCGTCTCGCCGGACGGCAAGAAGAGTGCGGCGATCAAGGGCGTGCCCGGTGTCGATGTCGGCGGGCAGGGCGGTCTCCTCGATGTCGCCGTCCATCCTGATTTCGCACAGAATCGACTCATCTATTGGAGCTTTTCGGAAGCCGGCAAAGGCGGTAATTCGACCGCCGTGGCGCGCGGCAAACTAAGTGCCGACGGTAAAGCGCTCGAAGACGTCAAGGTGATCTTCTCGCAGAAGCCGAAACTGCGCAGCAACATGCATTTCGGCAGCCGCCTCGTTTTCGATGGCAAGGGTCATCTCTTCGTGACCTTGGGCGAGCGCTCGGCCGCGAAATTCCGTGGTCAGTCGCAGGAGTTGAACTCGCATCTGGGCAAGGTCGTGCGCCTGATGGAGGACGGCTCGGTGCCGAAGGACAATCCTTTCGTCGGCAAGGCGAGGGCGCTACCGGAGATCTGGTCCTATGGTCACCGTAACCCGCAAGCTGCCGCCATCAATCCCGCGACCGGGGCGCTCTGGGAGATCGAGCACGGACCGATGGGGGGCGATGAGATCAATCTGCCGGAGCCCGGCAAGAATTATGGCTGGCCGCTCGTCTCCTATGGTGTGAATTATGATGGTACGCCGGTCGGCACCGGAAAAAGTGAAGCGCCCGGCATGGAGAACCCCATCTATCAATGGACGCCGGTCATCGCGCCCTCAGGCATGGCGTTCTATACCGGCGACAGCCTCGCCCAATGGAAGGGAAATCTCTTCGTCGGCGGCTTGCGCGCCGGGGCGCTGGTGAGGCTCGAGCTCGATGGCGCCAAAGTCATGCACGAAGAGCGCCTGCTGGAGGAAATGGGCATGCGCATCCGCGATGTGGCGCAGGGCCCTGACGGGGCATTGTATGTCGTGACCGATGCGAGTGACGGTCAGATCATCAGGATTTCGCCCGCGACGCCCTGATCATCGTGATACCGATCGTCAGTAGCGCGACGAAGATCGAGAGCCACGCCCAGGTGGCGGGGCTTGCGAGATTGGCGCGGCCGGTTTGTGCCTGCGCGAGCGCAAACCCGACCAGAGCAAAGAGGCCGAGCCCGGCATTGAAGACGCCGCCGACCAGGCACTCTTCGCGCGCCGCTGACCTCCCGAGGAGCAAAGTGCCGATCCCCGGCGCCAGGAAGACGGCGCTGTAGATCTGGCCGTGCATCGCATCGATGGCCCAGGGCCAGAAGCCTGCCGCGATGCCGGGCGCGACGAACAAGGCCACGCCATAGAGCGTCATCACCGCGCCGGCCGCCTGCAATATCATCCTAAAACGGTGGCTCACCGCCAGAGCGGGGACCTTGGGCAATCGGCGATAGAGCAGCAGTGCCCCGACGCTGAGCGTGGCATAGCCGACATAGAGAATGAACCACAGGGCGACGCGGCGCGTGCCGACGAAGGCCGCGAAATGAACGAGCGATGCGATGGTGACGACGAAAGTGAAGACGAGAGCCACCACCAGGCTGGCGCGCCCGGGCGACCAGCGATTGTCGAGGAACAGCACCGCCAGTGCGCAGAGTTCGGCGCAGTACACCGCACCCAGAAAGCGTGCATTAAAGGGGGCGATGGCCCAGGGCCAATGCGGCACGATCACTTGTGGTGCGAAGAGGAGCAGCGGCCCCGCGATGAGGACGATCAGCGCCGCTCCGGTGAACACTCTCACCCAGGGCGACAAAGGCGAATTAAGCGCAGTCTCGCTCATGTGACGGTTCCCAGCTGATCACAGGCGTTGAAAGGGTACGCCTTTAAACGCGCCAGGACGAGACTTAATTCCGCGCCAGGGGATGTCGGTCTCTGAAAATTTCCCTTCTCCCGCTTGCGGGAGAAAGTGGCCGAAGGCCGGATGAGGGTGTTCTCTCAGCTTCTATAGAACCGCAGGCACTGGAGGTGCTGAAGCTTCATCACCTTTTTCTCCTGAAGAGCTGTCGTGAGTTGAACCAACACCCTCATCCGCCCTATCGGGCACCTTCTCCCGCAAGCGGGAGAAGGGGAAATGAGGTGCGTTCACGTGCCCGTTTAACCCTTAATCTGGTCGAGCGCCGCGAGGAAACCGTCGACTTCCGCTTCCGTGTTGTAATGGGCGAGGCCGACGCGCAGCACGCCGCCTTTGTCCATCAATCCCATCACCGTCACCGGTTCGATTGCATAATTGTGGCCCGACCAGACGAACATATTGCGCTCGGCGAAGGCTTTGGCGAGCGCCTGCGGTGTGTGGCCCTCGAGCGTGAAGGAGACGGTCGGTACCCGGCGATGCACCGCATTGGGAGAAGTGATGCCACGAATCTTGAGGCCCTTGACGCCCTGCAGGCCGGCAATCAGCCGATTGCAGATATGGTGCTCCCAGTCGGTGAAGACATCGAAGGCGCGATGAATGGCGGCCCCACGCTCCGACATATGGGCATAGCTCTTGCCCGAGGCGCCCGGCTTGCCGCCGAAGCTCGCCAGATATTCGACAGCCCCGAGCGTGCCGGCCATGCCTTCATGGCTGAGCGTGCCGGTCTCGAATTTATGCGGCAGGTCGTTGCCGGCCGGGCGCACCTTGTAGCTGAAGGTCTCTTCGAGCAGTGCCTCACGGCCCCACAATATGCCCTGATGCGGGCCGAAGAATTTGTAAGCCGAAGACACCAGGAAATCGCAGCCGAGATCGCGAACATCGATGCCGACATGCGGCGCGAGCTGCACCGCATCGACATAAAAGAGGGCGCCCGCCTCATGCGCCTGCTTGGCGAAGTGTTTCACATCGTTGATCGTACCGGTGCAGTTGGACGCGAAGCCCATGGCGACGAGCTTGGTCTTCGGGCTCAGCACCCTGGCGAGAGCATCCTCGGGAAATTCATAGGTCTCGGGATCGAACTCCATCCAGCGCACGGTGAGGCCGCGATCCTCGGCCAGGAGCAGCCAGGGCGACACATTGGCGTCATGGTCCATGCGCGACAGCACGATCTCATCGCCAGGGCTGAAGCGTTTTCCCAGGCAGCGCGACATGTGCATCGTCAGCGTCGTCATATTCTGGCCGAAGACGATCTCCCGCGCCGAACCGGCATGGTAAAAATCGGCCATCGCCTGATGAGCCTCGTTCACCAGTGTCTCGGCCGCGACCGTGGTGGTGAAATAACCGCCGAGATTGGCATTCTTGTTCACCAGGGCCTCGATCGTGCGGTCGATCACCCTTTGCGGCACTTGCGTGCCGGCGGGATTGTCGAAATAGACCCGCGGTTTGTCGCCATCCTTGAGGGACATGGACGGGAATTGCGCACGAAGACTGTCGAGGGAAAAGGCGGCTGTGGCCATGGAAAGGACTCTGGCAGGAAGGGGCCTTCCGGATAGCACCGCCCGGGCTTCACTTCCAGACTGTCGGTTTCCGTCCTCCCCCCGTCGCAGGTGATGGGGAATAACCCTTGCCTTGAGCTAATTTAGACGTCAGAAGAGCGGCTTAGAGCGCTTCCCGCCAGAGTTGCTCGACTTTGGCAAAAGGAAGCGCTTCCGTTAAGTCCTTGCCGGGAGATTGAGCCCATGAGCGATGAAGGCGAACTTGACCTCAGATCCTTGAATGACGAGGAGCTGACCCAGCAGATTCATGACGACCTCTATGACGGCCTCAAGGAAGAGGTCGAAGAGGCTGTCCATATCCTGCTCGAGCGCGGCTGGACCCCTTATAAGGTCCTGACCGAGGCGCTCGTCGAGGGCATGCGCATCGTCGGCATCGACTTCCGTGACGGCATTCTGTTCGTGCCAGAAGTGCTGCTCGCCGCCAATTCGATGAAGGCCGGCATGTTCATCCTGCGCCCGCTGCTCGCCGAGACCGGCGCGCCGCGTCTGGGCAAGATGGTGATAGGCACCGTCAAGGGCGACATTCACGACATCGGCAAGAACCTCGTCGCCATGATGATGGAAGGTGCCGGTTTCGAGGTCATCAATATCGGCATCAACAACCCGGTCGAGAAATATCTTGAGGCGATCGCCGAGCACCAGCCGGACATTCTCGGCATGTCGGCGCTGCTCACCACCACCATGCCCTATATGAAGGTGGTCATCGACACGCTGAAGGAAAAAGGCATGCGCGATGACTATATAGTGCTGGTCGGCGGCGCGCCTTTGAACGAGGAATTCGCCAAGGCCGTCGGCGCCGACGCCTATTGCCGTGACGCCGCTGTGGCGGTCGAGACGGCGAAGGACTTCATGAAGCGCAAGCACAATCAGATGGCCGCATCGGCGTGATCCCTAGATCACGATGAGTTTGGATTGAAGCAATCCAAACTCATGAACGTGATCGGCTCAATAGTTGGCGCGGGATTCTTGCGAAAAACCGGTGCCCACTTTTTCGCATCCCGCGCTTGCCCCGGGGCGCGCCGGGGCAAGGATCGGTCCATGACGCTCGTCAATGTCAAACCTTCCGACGAATTCGAGTTCCTGAACGGCCAGGGGCATGTGCTCCTGATTGCCTGCGGGGCGTTGGCGCGCGAGATCGTCGACCTCATCGAGGTCAATCGCTGGAAGGCCTTCGATGTCGCCTGCCTGCCGGCCAAATGGCACAACACGCCGCAATATATCGTGCCCGGCATCCGCGAAAAGATCCGTGCCAATAAGGGGCGCTACAAGTCGATCTTCGTGCTTTACGGCGATTGCGGCACTGGCGGCCTGCTCGACAAGCTGCTCGAAGAGGAGGGCGTCGAGCGCATTCCGGGTCCGCATTGTTATGCCTTCTTCTCTGGTAACGACGCCTTCAAGGCGAAGGAGGACGATGACATCACCTCCTTCTTCCTCACCGACTATCTGGCGCGCCATTTCGACAAGCTGATCTGGAGCGGCATGGGCCTCGACCGTCATCCCGAATTGCTGCCGATGTATTTCGGCAACTACAAGAAGATCGTATACATCGCCCAGACGCGCGACGAGGACCTGGCGCGCCGCGCCATGGCGGCGGCCAAGCGTCTCGGCCTCGATTACGAGTATCGCTTCGTCGGTTACGGCGAACTGGCCGACGAGATGAAGACTCGGGCTTAGATTACCACCTCACCATGCCGGCATCGACATTGATGGTCTGGCCGGTAATCCACCTGGCGTCCTCGGAAGCGAGGAAGGAGGCGACACCGGCGATCTCGACCGGCTGGCCCTTGCCCGGCAGCGCCTGCAGCATGCCCACGAAGTCGAAGGCGTTGTTGTGCGGGCTCGCTTTCACGCCGTCCGATTCCATGAGGCCCGGCGAGATGGCGTTGACATTGATGCCATGTTTGCCGAGCTCGGTGGCGAGCGCGCGGGTGAAGCCGATGACGCCGCCTTTCGCCGCCACATAGGCCGCCATATTGGGCGTGCCGGCGAAGAAGGTGTTGGAGGCGATATTGATGATCCGGCCCTGGCGGCCATGCTTGCGCATCTGGTCGGACGCCGCCCGGCACATCAGGAAGACGCCGGTCAGATTGACGTCGATGAGCTTGCGCCAATGGGCGAGGTCGACATCGTCCCAGGCGATGAAGGGCACGATCGCGGCATTGTTGACCAGGATATCGACGCCCTTGGCCTTTTTCTCGACCTCGGCATGCAATGCGGCAACCTGGTCGGGATTCGAGACATCGCAGGTGACGGCGAAGGCGTCGTTTGGTAGGGACTTGGCGACCTTTTCCGCCCCGTTTCCGTTGATGTCGCTCACCACGACACGGGCGCCATCATCGGCGAGACGCCGCGCAATCGCCTCGCCGATACCCTGGGCGGCGCCGGTGACGATGGCGGTTTTGCCCGAATGTTTCTTGCTCATATATCTCTCCCTAGATTTTCTTGCCGATGGTGGCGAGCACTGCTTCGACGCCGGCGCCGGTATTGGTCTTACGGCCGAGCGCATTGAGGGCGCCGCCCAACGCCGAGATGGCGATCGTCGAATAGATCGGATGCGCCGTCGGGCCCATATGGCCGATGCGGGTGAGCTTGCCCAAGGTCCCACCGCGCCCCGATGAGAAGGTGACGCCATAAAGGCTTCTCGCGGCGGCGCGCAATTTTGCCTCGTCGACGCCATTAGGCGTCTTCACCGCCGTCGTCGTGGGCGAGGCGATCTCTTCGCGCGCCGCCCAGAGCTCGAGGCCCATGGCCTTGACGCCGGCGCGGCAGGCCTTTGCGGTGAGCGCATGCCTCTTCCATACGGCCTCGGGCCCTTCCTCCAGATAGACATCGAGCGCCGCATCGAGCCCGTTGATCTCGGAGACCGACGGCGTGAAGGGGAAGGGCCGGTCGTGGCGATGCGCGTCCTGCCAGTCGAGGATCGACAGCATCGACGCGCGGGGAGCTTTCGGGTTCTTCTTCATTTTCTTCCAGGCGCGCTCGCTCACGCCCAATAATGTAAGGCCCGGCACGCCGCCGAGGCATTTGTTGGGACCGGTGACGAAGATATCGGAATGGGACGAGAGGGCATCGATCTTCATCCCACCGAAAGATGACACCGCATCGGTGATGAGATAGGCGCCATGTTTGGCGACGATGGCGCCGATCTCTTCCGCCGGATTGATAGTGCCGGAAGGCGTGTCATGATGACAGAGGCTGACGATACGCGTCTCGGGGCGCTTCTTGAGCGCCTTGGCGACATCGGCGGGATCGATCGCTTGGTTGTAAGGGACCTCCACCTCGTGGAGGTCGGCGCAATAACGTTTGGCCCAATAGCCGAAGCCCTTGCCATAGACGCCGGAAGCGAGATTGAGCACCACATCATCCTCGGCGATGAGTGAGGCGGCGGCCGCTTCGAGGCCCAGCACCGGCTCGCCATGCAGGATGACCGGCGCATTCTTGAGCCCCATCGCCTTCTTCGCCTTCTTCGTCACGTTTTCATAGAAGAGCTGGAAGGCCGGATCGAAATCATAGGAGACGGTGCGGCCGAGGCCGCGCAGCACCGCAGGGTAAGCGTCGACCGGGCCTGAGGTCAGGGTGAAAACCGGCCAGTTCAGTTTATCTGTCATGATCGTCTCCTAGCCGTAGAACTTCGTGCCGGTCTGGTAGGTCTGATACTCGACCATGTCGTGCGAATACATGAGTTCAGCTTCGTGATCGGCGGCGAGTTGCTTGAGCCGGCGCATCGAGGCGACGCCGGCTCTGGGATCGATGTGGAAGGACGCCTGGCACAGGATCTCGAGGCTCTTCTTCGTGTAGGACGCATCGATAGTGAACAGGATCGGCTTGCGGCTGCCGAATTCGACTAGCAGGCTGTAATGGCCGATCGCATGGCCAGGCGTGAAGATGAGCTTGACGCCCTTGGCGAGCTCGACATCACCTTCGATACCTTCAAAGGTCGAATTGGCGACGGTCGTGCCGGCGAGGAGCTGCGCCGAGGCCTTGCGCGCTTCGGCGGCGGCGGCCGAGAAGCTCAAATCAGAATAGCCCAGCACTTCGAAGGGTTCGGGCGTCATCGCCTGCTGGATCTCGGCCTTGTGGCAGATCTTCTTGGCATGCGGGAAATATTTATTGCCGCCGACATGGTCGAAGTGGAAATGCGAATTGACCACGACACCGATATCCTTGGGCTCGAGGCCGAGCAGCTTCAAGGCGCCGGGGATCGTCTGGTCCTCGGACTGGATGGGCTTCTCGAAGGGCAGGACTTTCTGCACATGGTCATAGTCGTAGCCCGTGTCGATGAGGAAGCGTCCATCCTTGTGCTCGACCAGAATGGAATAGACAGGGAAGCGCACTTCGCCACCCGGCCCCTTGTTCCAATAGACATGAAAGCCGTCGAGGACGAGTGAGCCGCCGTCGAGCAGATATACTTTGGTGTCGGTCATTGGGGTTCCTCCACTTTGTCTTTGTTGTAGAGGGCCGGCGGCTTTGCCGGCCCTCCATGTTTCTGCGCATCGGATTGTCCGAAAACCGCTTCGCACTTTTCGGTCCGATGCTTCAACGCGCGCCCCGCACATAGGGAATGCCAAGCGCTGCGGGTAGATGGGCATTGCGGCCGAAGATGATGAGCACCGCCATCACCGCCGCGAAGGGGATCATCTGGATGACATCGGTCGGCACATTGACGCCGGCCACCTGCAGCGCGGTGGTGAGCGACAGGCAGGCGCCGAAGATGGCAGCACCGGCGAGCACCCAGAAGGGGCGCCCGCGCGCCAGCATGGCGAGCACGATGCCGATGAAGCCGGCGCCGTTGGTCATGAAGGGTACAAACAAGCCGGCGCCGACTTCGGAGAGAAACGCGCCGCCGAGGCCGGCGAGCGTTCCGGCGGTCAGCACAGCGAAGGTGCGGATGCGTACGACATCGATGCCGGTGACATCGAGAGCGGCCGGCTTGTCACCCGCCGCCTGCAGATAGAGGCCAAGATTCGTGCGCCGGTAGACGAAGCTTACGACGAAGACCAGGAGCACCGCGACATAGACAATGAGCGGCCGGTCGAAGAAGGCCGGCCCCAGCACCGGAATGTCGGCAAGGCCTGGAATGCGCAAGGTCTCGACCGCCGGCAGGCGCGGATAGGAGCGACCGAAGAGATTATAGTGAAGAAGGGCAGTGATGCCTTCGAAGCCGAGCGTCAGGCCGATGCCGATGACGATCTGGTTGAGGCCGAGGCGCACGCAGAGCAGTGCCATCAGCAGGGCCACGCCGAAGCCGCCGAGTGCCCCGGCGAGGAAGCCGAGGGCGATGGACTCGCTCATATAGGCGGCGAAGAAGCCGGCAAAGGCACCGGCCAGCATCATGCCTTCGATCCCGACATTGAGGACACCGGCCTTCTCCGACATCTGCTCACCGAGTCCGGCCAACAACAGCGGGATGCCGGCGGTGACGGCGCCGGTGACGAGGGCGGTGAGGAAGGCGGTGGTGAGGAGCGCTTCCATGGCCGTCAGCTCCTTTGCCGGGCACGGCGCTGCTGGTCGAGCCATTCGGCCAGCGCCAGCAGGATGAACATGGTGGCGACGAGGACCAGAGTGAAATATTGCGGCACACCGATGCGCCGCGCCGCACTTTCACCGCCGATATCGAGCACCGCATAGAAGAAGACGAAAGCGATGGTGGCCCAGCCATTGAAACGCGCGAGGAAGACGAGCGGCACGACGGCCAGTGCATAGGCCGGATTCCAGTCGGCGCGCACATTGCCGAACACCCCGACGATGTCGACCGCGCCGGCGAGGCCCGCGAGCCCGCCCGACAAAGCGAAGACGATGACCGTCAGCGCCGAGACCGAAAGGCCGGCATGCAGCGCCGCCTTGGGGTTGGCGCCGACGATACGCAGCCTCAGGCCGAAGGCGGTGCGTGTCATCACCAGATGGACGATGATCACCGCGGCGAGGCCGATGAAGAGTCCACTCGAGATCGTCGTCCCCGGAAGCCAGGCCAGACGATCCTCGACCGGCAAAGTGCGGGTCTGCGGCACGGTCGTCGCGGGGTCGAGGAAAATGAGCTTCACCAGCACATTGGCGAAGGAGGTGCCGAGGAAGGTCATCATCAAGGTGGTGATGATCTCATTGACGCCCTGATAGGCCCGGAGCAGCGCCGGAACGAGCGACCACAACGCACCGACGAGCATCGCGAGCAGCATGCAGGCGATGAGCGTGATCCAGTCGGGCGCCACGGTGACGAGGACGGGACCGAGGGCCGCGGCCATCACCGCGCCGAGGAGAAATTGTCCGTCGCCGCCCAGATTCCAGATGCCGGCGCGAAACGCGATGATGAGGCTCGCGGCATGGAGCAGAAGCGGCGCCATGCGGGTCAGTGTCTGCTGCAGGCCTTGCCCCGAAAACACGCCGCGCTCGACGACATAGAGATAATAGGCGATGGGATCATGCCCGGCGATCAGCAGGGCCAAGGCGCAGAGCAGGAAAGCGAGGAGGATTGGTCCCACCGTCACCAGCGCGAGGCTGCGCCACGCCTCGAGCGTGGGGCGGGAGCTTGCCTTGTCGTGCAGCGGATGGATGGCTTGTGCTTCGTCCATCATGCCGCCTCGCCGACCATGAGATTGCCGACGGCCCAGCGCGCCTCGGACCCGTTCTCGACGATGCCGGCGATACGGCCTTGCGACATCACCGCGATGCGATCGGACAATTCGAGCAGCTCATCGAGATCAGTCGAGATGAGGAGCACGGCGAGGCCGCGTTCGGCACTTTCGCGGATGCGCGCCCGCGATAAGGCGATATTCTGGTAATCGAGGCCATAGGTGGGCTTGTTGAAGATCATCGCCTTGGCGTCGCCGGCGAGCTCGCGCGCCAGCAGCGCCTTCTGGATATTGCCGCCCGACAGCTTGCCGATCGGCGTGTGAATGCCAGGGGTCCTGATGTCGTAGCGCTTCACTTGCTGTTCGGCATAGGTATCGATTTCCCGCGTCTGCTCGATGCCACGGCGCCAGAACGGCTCCTCGCCGATGGTCTTGAGCAGCAGATTGAGGTTCAAGGGGAATGTGGCGACGGTCGCTTCCGCGAGCCGGTCGTCGGTCAGATAGCGCAGGCCGAGCTTGTGGCGGGCGCCGGCGGTGAGATGCTCGACCGGGGCGCCGCCGAGACGAATGGTTCCTGAGGCAAGCGCCCGTTGGCCGGCCAGCGCTTCGGCCAGCTGCTTCTGCCCGTTGCCATCGATGCCGGCGATCCCGACGATCTCGCCCGAGCGGACGGTAAGGGAAATATCGGAGAGACCCGGCAAACCGGGCTCGGGCGCGATGGAGAGCGCGCTGATGTCGAGATCGGCTTTGGCGGCGAGCTGCGGGCGCGGGACTGGAGCGGCCGCATCGCTTTGCTCGTCCTGACGGGCGAACATAGCCTTGATGATCTCGCTGCGGGCCTGTGCCTTGTCCAAGGCTTTGAGACGTTCAGGCGCCAGATGGGCGATCTTGCGGCCACGCCGCAGGATCGAAATCCGGTCGCCGAAATTCAACGCTTCGTCGAGCTTGTGGGTGATGAAGACGATGGCGAGGCCTGACGCCGCGAGCTTGCGCATGAGCTGGCCCAGCACGTCGATGCCCTTCGGCGTCATCATCGAGGTAGCCTCGTCGAGAATGAGAACGCGGCTCTTATGGAGGAGAGCGCGGACGATTTCGACCTGCTGCTGCTCGCCGAGCGAGATCTCGCCGGCTTTGGCGTCGAGCGGCACGTCGAGCCCGAAATCCTTGCCGATCGCGGCCAGCGCACGCGCGAGCCCGGCACGGCCGGGCCTTTGCCACCAGGGAGCGCCGAGCAGCAGATTTTCGGCGACGGTCAGGCTCGGCACCAGCATATTATGCTGGAACACGGTGCCGATGCCGAGCGCTAGAGCGGCGCTGGGGGAGGTGATCTGGCGCCTCTCGCCGGCGATCTCGATATGGCCCTCATCGGGCTGCTGCAGCCCCGACAACAGGGCGATGAGCGTCGACTTCCCGGCGCCGTTTTCGCCCAGGAGCACATGCACTTCACCGGGCCACAGAGCGAGGCTCACATTGTCGTTGGCCACGACGCCCGGAAAGCGCTTGGAAATATTGACGAGCTCGACGGCGGGATTGCCCGACGCCGAGTTGCCGTTTGCAGACATGGCTATGGTTCGAACCGTCACGATAATGAAAGGGCGCCGGCAAGCCTTGAGCGACCTGCCGGCGCGTATGCGTTCTACTTAAGCGCGGTCACGAGCTCATGGAGCTTCGCCGCATCCCAGACCGGCTCGACCTTGATCTTGCCGGAGACGACATCGGCGCGCACCGCCTCGATCTCGCCCCAGACGCCGTCGGGAATCTCGGCTGTCTTGAGCAGCTTCACCGAGTCGTCGGCAAGCCCTATCGTGTAGTTCTTGGTGCCGAACTTGTCGGCCTTGAGATCGGCGATCATCGCGTCATAGACGGGCACCAGGTTCCACAGCACCGAGGACAGGAGGAAGCCCTTGTTGATAGGGCTCTTGTCGCCGATCACGTCGATGAAATAGACCTTGCCGCCATCACCTGCCTTGGTGGTCTCCACCGCCTGCAGCATGCCGAAGCTCGAGCCGTTGCCTTGTCCGAAGATGATGTCGGCGCCGGCGGCGATCACCGCCTCGGTCACCCGCTTGCCGCCCGCTGCATCGGCATAGGCCGCCGGTCCGATTACCGCATAGAGGATCTTGATGCCGTCCTTCTCGGCCTTGGCGCCTTGCGCGAAGGCGGCCGACTGTGAATTCCATGACGGGGGCTCGCCCGAGACGACGATGCCGACCGAGCCGCTGCGGCTCATCTTGGCCGCGAGCCGCCCGGCGAGATAAGCGCCTTCATGGCCGCTCAGCGTATAGTCGGCAACCTTGCCGGCCTTTATCGCATTGGGCATGTCGACGATTGCCACCGGCACATTGAGCTCGGCACCGATCTCGGGCGCTGCGGTATTATAGCCGCTCGCATGGGCGATCAGCAGATTGGCGCCTTCACCGGCGAGCTCGCGCAATGTCGGGCGCACGTCGCCGTAACCCAGACCTTCGGCGACCAGCACCTTGACGCCGGCTTTCTCGCCGGCGGCCTTGGCGGCATCGATGCCTTGCTGGTTCCAGCCATAGTCATTGCCTTGCTCAGGCGCGAGAATGGCAATCGTCTTCACCTCGGCGGCGAGGCTTGCTGTGCTCATCAGAGCCAGCATCGTCAAGGCACCTAAGGACTTCTTCCAATATGCACGCATAAGGTTTCCTCCATCTGGTTTTATACTTGTCTTTCCATTCACTTTCAGGCGGCAACCATGTTAGACTATCGCATTCCTTGCGAAGTCCGTCATGTCTGCAAAAACAAATCGTCTCCTCGCTCTCATCTTCGTTTCCACTCTCGCAGCACCTGTTGCCGGTGCCGTCGAGCGCGGCTCGACAGGCCTCACAGAGGTCCCGTTCGTCGCGCGCAACAGTGCCGCGCGCGAGATCAGTTGTTCTGTGTCGCTCGCCCACTGGTATTCGGCGGAACTCGGTCGGGCATTGCCTGGAGCCCGGATCGCCGTGAGTTTCTGGCGCGATCCGGCGGATGGCACATTGTATCTCCTCAACGAGGTAGGGGACCGCATGGCCGTGCAAATGGCTTGGTGCGGTTTCGCCGGGGCGAGCTGGGAAAGCCGCAACGTGGTGACGCTCGCGCAAGGCAAGCCGGCCGATCTCACTTGCGTGAACGACACGGACCGGCTCGTCTGCCGCTGAAGCGTCATGCCAGATCCTTCTCCTCCA
Source organism: Rhizobiales bacterium Y(2018) (assembly GCA_005502925.1). GTDB lineage: Bacteria > Pseudomonadota > Alphaproteobacteria > Rhizobiales > Aestuariivirgaceae > Taklimakanibacter. Next base: position 57,211 of record SCPD01000026.1, read on the forward strand.
GTGCGCGTCGCACCGCGACGAGCTTGCGGGCCCGCTCGGCGCCGAGCTCCTTGATGCGTTCCGGCGTATAGGCATAGACGCCGCCGCCGGTCTTCAGGCCGAGACGCTTCTCCGCCACGCGCTTCGTCACGAAGGGCGCAATATCGCCGCGGGTCGACAGCTCCTGATTGAGGAAGCCCGCCACGGAATGATAGATGTCGAGCCCCGCCACATCGAGGAGCGCCATCGGGCCGATGACGCTGAGCTTGTAGCCGATGCCCCAGGAGACGCAGGTGTCGAGCGCTTCCGGCGAAATGACGCCTTCCTCGATCAGGTCGACCGCCTCGCGCAGCAGGGCGTAGAGGATGCGGTTCTCGACGAAGCCGGGGACATCCTTGTTTACGACCACGGGCAGCAGCCCCAGTTCCTTGATCAACGCCACGATGGCATTTGCCGTTTCGGGCGCGGTCTTCGCCCCCGATATGACCTCGATCATCGGAATGATATGAGGCGGGTTCGACCAGTGCATGCCGCAGAAGCGCTCTGGATGTGAGAGATGCTCCTGCAGCTTGCTGATCGGGATGCCGGATGTGTCGGACACGACCAGGGTCTTAGAGTCGATGAGCGTTTCCAGGGCGCGATATACGTCGGCCTTGATCCCGATCTTCTCCGGCACATTCTCGATGACGAGATCGGCGTCCTTGACGGCTTCGGCAAGGGAGGCGGTGAAATGCAGCTTGCCGCCGGGCTTGGGTGCGATGCCGAGCCGGTCGAGCACGCCGGTGATCAACGGCAGCATCGCCTTCGCCTTCTCGATCTGGGCGCCATCCGTGTCGAAGGCGGTGACCAAGAGCCCGCCTTGCGCGAGGCGCTGGGCCATCCCTGGACCCATGGTTCCCAATCCGATGACGGCGATGCGCTTCATCAGGCGGCCTTCTTCTCTTTGGCGCCGATTGCGACCTGGAAGGCGGCGCGCTCGCCGATGGCCTTGATCCAGCGGTCGAGCTCGGCGAAGGCCGGGCGCTCGAGCGGGAAGTCGAGGCAGCGTTTCAGGACCGGCGCCAGCGCGATATCGGCGATGGTGAGCTTCTCCAGAGCCGCGAAGGACTTGCCTTTGAGATGGGCGTCGAGGATGGCCATCTGGGCGACAAGTTCCTTGATCTGCGCATCGTAATCGGGTGCCCGCTCATTGGCGGGCTTCTTCGAATCCTTGAAGGCGGTGAGGTAGCCCGGATTGACGGCGGCGAGGAGCCAGTCCATCCAGCGTTCGACGTCGGTGCGTTCGGCCGGCGTGGCGCCGGTCAGCGCCGGGGCGTAGGAGGCGGCCAGGTAGCGCAGGATGGTGTTCGATTCCCAGATCACCGTCTTGCCGTCGACGAGCGTCGGCACCTTGCTGTTCGGATTGAGCGCCTTGTATTCGGGCGTCTGGGTATTGTTGAACTGCCTTCCGAAATCCTCGCGGTCATAGGCCTTGCCGGCCTCTTCGAGCATGAAGATGACTTTCTGTACGTTGCCCGAAGTCTGGCGGCCGAGAAGCTTGATCATGGGGTGTCTCATTCGTTGGTTGCGTTATTTCTTCAAGGGTTTGGCGGCGAGGATGAAGCGGTTGGAGAAGGCGGCTTCGAGATCGATGTCTTTTTTCATGACGCCTTGGTCGCGCAGCGTCTTGGCGGTGGCCGTCCAGGTTTCGAGCGTCATCGCGCCGATCCCATCCTTGGCCGTCTCGGCGCTGAAGAAGGTCGATTTGATATCGGCCTCGAGCTGCTTGACCAGGATGTCGCGCTTCTTGGCATATTCGGGATTGGCCTTGATGATGATGTCGGCGGCTTCGCCCGGATTGGCGATGACATCGGCGAAGGCTTTGAGATAGGCGGCGGTGAAGCGCTCCACCAGCTCCGGTTTTTCCTTGATCAGTGCTTCTGAGGTGAAGAGGCCGGAGCCATAGACATTGTAGCCCCAGTCGGCACCCATGATGATCGACAGTGAGCCCGGCCCGCCGGCCTTGGCCTCGAGCTCCGGCACTTCGGCGTCGATATAGCCGGGCACCGCTGTGACGCGGCCAAGGAGCAGGTAGTTCTCATAAGGCGGCGAGACGGTATTCTTCTTGATGTCGGTCTCGCTCATGCCATTGGCGGCGAGGAAGGCGCGCAGGAACACATAGGTCGAGCCGGCCGTATGGACGCCGACATCGAGGCCTTTGAGATCCTCGGGCTTTGACAAGGTCTTGGTCTTGGCGAGCGCGATCATGCCCATGGGGCTGCGCTGATTGACCGCCGCGAGCGCCACCACCGGTACCGCCTGCGAGCGGGCGATCGCCAGTGTCGGCAGGTCGCCGAAGCCGAATTCGGCATTGCCGGCGCCGACGAGACGCAGTGCATCGACCGAGCCGGTGCCCTTGCGGATCGCCGTCACCTCGATGCCATTGTCCTTGAAGTAGCCCTTGTCGCGGGCGACGAAGAACATCGCGTGATTGCCACGCACCACCCAGTCGAGCTGCACGCTCACTTGGTCGGCGGCCTTCGCCGCCGCCGTCGCGGCCAGGAGCATGAATGTCGCGGCGGCCAGTTTCAGTTTCATTCGCATTTCGATCCCCCGATCTATCTGTTGTTCGCGTCGGCGAATTTCGGCGCCCACGGGATGAGATATTGTTCCGCCATCTCGACCACGTAATAGAAGACGAGCCCGAGAACCGAGACGAAGAGGATCGCCGCGAAGACGAGCGCCGTCTCGAGCTGGGTCGAGGCGAATTGAATGAGATAGCCGAGCCCGGCCGAGGCACCGGCGAACTCACCGACAATGGCGCCGATGACGGAAAGCGTCACCGCCACTTTGAGGCCGGCCATGAGCTGCGGCAAGGCATGCGGCAGCCGGACGCGCTTGAGGATGGTGCCGGGACCGGCGCCGACCGAGCGCATCAGCGAAACGAGCGACGGATCGACCGATTGCAGGCCTGACAGCATGCCGATCGCCACCGGGAAGAAGGCGATCACCACGATGAGCAGCACCTTGGGCGCCAGGTCATAGCCGAACCACAGAATGAAGATCGGGGCCAGCGCCACCTTGGGCACATTCTGAAAAAGCACGATCAGCGGATAAAGCGCGCGGCCGAAGGTCTCGAAGCGGGCGATGATGATGGCGACGGCGATGCCGGTGACGGCCGAGAGAATAAAGCCGATGAGGATTTCCTCGGCCGTAACGAGCGCCGCGACGGCGAGCACCGGAAACTGCTCGATCATTACCAGCGCGATGGCCGACGGGGCCGGCAGCACATAAGGCTCGACCTTGAACAGCCAGATGGCGGCTTCCCACAGAACGAGACAGACCAGTCCGAGCAGGATCGCCGGCGTGATGTCGATGAGCGCGCGTGAGATGCGTGGGGTAGGGAGAGCTTGGGTGATCATGTGGCCCCCTTATGGCTCTTCACCAGAAGCTCGCGCAGGCGGGCTTCCAGGGCGGCGAAGCGTGGGTCGCGATAGGTCTGGGCATCGCGTGGATAAGGAAGGTCGCTGGCGATCGTCTCGATGATGCGGGCGGGACCGGTGCCCATCACATGAATTTCGCTCGCCAGGAACACCGCTTCGTCGAATGCGTGGGTGACGAGCAGCACGGTCTTCTGGGTGCGCTGCCAGATGTCGAGAAGCAGAGCGCCCATCTCCTCTCGGGTGATGGCGTCGAGAGCACCGAAAGGCTCATCGAGCAGCAGCACCTCGGGATCGAGCGTCAGAGCGCGGGCGATGGCGACGCGCTGGCGCATGCCGCCCGACAGCTGCGACGGCCGTTTGCCTTCCGAGCCGGCGAGGCCGACGAGATGAAGATTGTGCAGCGCGCGCTGGCGCACCTCGGCGCGCGCGAGCGACGGATCGGCCGTCTCGAGCAGGAAGGCGGCATTGTCGAGCGCCGTCTTCCATGGCAGCAGCGTCGCGTCCTGGAAGGCGACGCCGATGAGCTTGCGGCGTGCCGCTTCGGCGGGCGCTAGGCCGGCGACTTCCATTTTGCCGAGGCTCGGCTTCATCAGTCCGGCGAAGAGGCGGAGCAGGGTGCTCTTGCCGCAGCCCGAAGGCCCGACCAGGGCGACGAGCTGGCCCTTGCCGACCTTGAGATGGATATCATTGAGCACCCGCTGGGTATGTCCGCCCAGATCGAAATCGACCGCCACGCCTTCGGCGCTCAGATGTACCGGCGCCGGCTGTTGCGCCGGAGCCGGAGCGGGTCTGAGGACGGGGCGGGCGCTGGCCATGCTATTTGTCGTCCTTGGGACAATAGGCGATGGCGTCCATCTCGATCTTGGTGCTGATGACGGCGCGCGCCTCGACCGTGGTGCGGGCAAGGCCGGCCGGATTCTTGAAATATTCGCCGAATATCTTGTTGTAGCGCCCGAAGTCGCGCGTGTCCTCGAGATAGGTACAGACGCGCACCACATCGTCGAGGCTGGCGCCGTCGGCCTTGAGCACACGCTCGATGGCGAGGATAGTCGCGCGGGTTTCATCTTCGATGGTCCCGTGGATCATATTGCCATCGGCATCCTTGGCGACTTGCCCGGACACGAAAATGAGATCGCCGACCCTGACCCCCGGATGGAAGGGCAAATTGGGGTTCTTGGCGCCGATCGGGTAACGCTTGGCTTTGGTCATCGTCTCTCCGTCACATGACGCTGGTTTCGATGATATCGACGCCGCGGATGCGGTCGATCAGATAGATGATGCCGCGCTCGTCGATGGTGACGTCGTTGGATGAGGCCATATCGGCGCCTTCCGGTATGTCCGGCATATAATGCCCCACTTCCTTCGGTTGGAAAGGGTCGGCTATGTCAACGAGTCGCAGACCTTGCGCGAACCAGGCGAAGGGAATGACCGTACCTTTGAAGCGCTCCGAGGGCTGATGGCAGCCGGTCATCGGTGGCTGCGGCGAGCCATCCTTGTCGAGACCCGGCACCTGGAAGGTCGAGATCGGCACCGGGCAGGTTTCCTCGGTAATATCATAGATCCAGGTGAAGGCCGGCGCCGCAGGACGCAATTTGGCGACATCCTCATCCGCCACGACCATGATGTTGCGGCCCTTGAGCGGGGTCGGCATCGGCAGGCAGGTATGGGTGGGGTGCGGGAAGGCGGGACTCGTATTCACATGCGCGATCGCGACGGGTCTCGACAGATCGGCGATGTCGAGAATGAAGAGCCCGTGATGCCAGTAGCTGACATAAAGCCGATCACCCATGCGCAGCGGATGATGGCAGCGCGGCTGAGTCCAGTTGGCCCAGGGATATTCCTCGCCGCCGGCCTGCCATTGACCGGGAATCCACCAACGCCCGACTTCGACCGGCTTGGTCGGATCGATGAGGTCGAGGATCATCACGATATTGCCGACATAGCCCTCGACGGTCGGCGAGATGTAAGCGTAGCGGCCGTCGAAATCATAGCGGTGCACGCCGCGCCCGCCCGTGACCCATTTGCCGATCTGCTTCGGATTGGCCGGCTTCGACACATCATAGATGCCGAGCCCGCCGCCGAATTCCCAGGCACCGTCCTGCCCGAGCTTCTCGTGGTTGACGATCATGATGCCATTCTGCGCCCGCACCTTGTGCGAATGCCAGCCTTTCGGCACATCGACGACCGCCAGAACCTTGGGTTTGCGCGGATCGGCGATATCGACGATGGTCGTGCCGCTGGGCGCGCGCATATGGCCGATATAAAGCGTCGTGCCGTCGACCCAGACCTGGCCGCCGCCCGGACAATCGATATGTGCGATCTGCGTGGTCTTGTGTGAACTCTGCACGGGGAATCCGCTCGCTGGAGGTTTTGAAAGAAAGGCCGGGCGGTGAGGCGGATGGGGCGCGTTTGCCGCCACCCTTCCGCCTCACGCTGACCGCCCCCGGCCGCGTTCAGACGAGGCGAACCATGTCACCGGCCTTGTCGCGTCCCCACTTCTTGTAGAGGGCGAGGGCCTTGAGCGTCGGTTCGTCGCTGGCGACGAAGAAGAAGACCGGGTCCTTGTCGGAGCCGTTCACATGCTCGCACCAGGCGCCGCCGGGGACCGCGAGTGTGTCGAATTCCTTCCAGTCGAAGCGCTGGCCATCGACGATCGAATAGCCTTTGCCGCGGAAAGGGGCGACGAGGAGGCTCGCCGTCTGGCGCAGCGGCAGGGTTTTTTCGCCGGGCCGCAGCATCTGGGCAAAGAAGGTGATCGTCTTGAAGACCGGCTGGCCCGTCGTCGGGTCGACATATTCGATCATCAGGGATTCATAGGGATCGCCGTCCCAATCCTTGTGCCGGTCGAGCAGCTCTTCCATGCGCTCCCAGCGATAGACATACATGGGTGACGAGAGACCCGAGCCGCGCTTGTGATCGACGAAACGCGGCAGCATGCCGCCTTCGCCATAGACGCGCTGTGAATAGTCGGACGGATAACGCGACGACTGTTCCTTCTTCTTGACCATCTTGCCGTCTTCGAGCTCGGCATAATTGTGGTCGAAATGGATGGCGCTGAGGGTCTCGACGAGCGGCAGATCGAGCACCGAGAGATTGACCGCCGGCTCGCCGCCGACCGTGCCGTGATTATGCCAGGTGTCGTTGGGGGTGAGCACCATGTCGCCGGGGCCGAAGACGATGTTCTCGCCCTCGACGCCGGTGAAATTGCCCTTGCCGGTGAGGCCGAAGCGGATGGCGCTCGGCGAATGCTTGTGCGGCGGCATGATTTCGTCGGGATCGTTGAGGCGATAGGCCGTGTACATGGTCGACACGGTGGCGCGCCGCGGTGCCAGGCCCGGATTGATGAGGATCAGTGAGCGGCGCTCCGAATCGTCCATCTTGATGAGTTCGGCGGCGCGGTTGAGAAGCGGCTCGATGTCCCGGCCGTAGTCCCACATATGCGGCACCGCCTTCTTGGTGCCCATGAGCTGCTTGATCTCGTCATTGTCGACATCGCTCGATGTCGCCCAGAACGGAAACATGTTGTTGCGGGCGACATCGTCGTAGAGGCCGCGCAAGGCTGCATCTCGGTTGGGGAGGGCCGCTGTTTTGGCGCCTGACATTAAATCCTCCATGCGTTCAAAATTATTGTTTTTGGGTCTGGCCTGGTTGAACCGTATTCCAACCAGGTTGGACCGTCAAGCTTGTTGGTTGAGACCACGCACGAGATCCGCGCCGCGTTCGGCGACCGCCAGCACGGCGGCGTTGATATTGCCGGAGACCGCACCCGGAAACACGCTGGCATCGATGACGCGCAATCCCTCGACGCCTTTCACGCGCAGTTCGCCATCGACCACGGCGCCCATCGCGCAGGTGCCCATCGGGTGGTGGACGGTGATGGCGGTGGCGCGAATATGCTCTTCGATATCGCTCTTGGTGAGCTCGGCCGCGATGAAGGCCTGCATCTGTGGCTCGGCCGCCACTTGCCGCGCCATCTCGACGCCCGCTTTCAGCCCCTTCCAGTCGCTGTCGGTGGCCAGGAAGTTCTGATGGATGCGCGGCGCCGCCTTGGCATCGCCGGAGGCGAGGCTGATCCGCCCGCGGCTTTCCGGCTGCACCAGCACGATGCGCGTCGCGAAACCGTCCGGGAAAGCCTTCTTGAACGGCTCGAAATAGGGCCACGCGCCCAAGGTCGCGGCGGTGAACAACAGCTGCACGTCGGGCACCTTGGTGCGCCCGCTGTGGAGAAAGGCGGTGACGCCGCCCGGCACATCGGCGGCGAAGCCGGTGCCGAAGAGATGCGCCTGCGCCAAAGCGAGGCCGATCCGGTCATAACGCATCATGCGGTGGAACGGGCCCGGCACTTTGCGCCGATAGAGCAGGATCACCGAGGCATGATCCTGCATATTGCGGCCGACCGCGGGAAGCGCCACTTGCGTGCGGATTCCATGCTTGCCGAGCTCATCTGGATCGCCGATGCCCGACAGCATCAGAAGCTGCGGCGAATTGATCACGCCGCCCGCCAGCAGAGTCTCGCGCCGCGCCTTGATTTCACGTCGGCCATTCCTGTCTTCGATCTCGACACCGGTGGCGCGCTCCTTGTCGATGAGGAGGCGCGTGACCAGCGTCTCGGTCATCACGGTGAGATTGGGCCGCGCGAGGATCGGGCGCAGATAGGCGGTGGCCGAGGAGGAGCGCCGGCCCCTGCCGATCGTCATCTGCAGCCGGCCGAAGCCTTCCTGCTTCGCCCCGTTGTAGTCATCCGTCCAGCCGAAGCCGGCGCTCTGGCCGGCCGCGCCGAAAGCGTCGACCAGGGGATCGGCGAACTTGCAGAATTGCGTGCTGACCGGGCCTTGTCCGCCGCGATAGGCGTCCTCGCCGCCTTCCCATTGCTCCTGGCGCTTGAAATAGGGCAGGAGCTCCTCGAAGGACCAGCCGGAGAGCCCGCTTGTCTCGGCCCAGGCGTCGTAATCGGCACGGTTGCCGCGCACATATGCCATGGCATTGGTCGAGGAGGAGCCGCCGATCACCTTGCCGCGCGCGCATTCGACCTTGCGGTGATTCACATTGGCTTCCGGCTCGCAGAAATACATCCAGTCATGCAGGCGGTGCTGCAGGATGCGGCCCCAGCCGAGCGGAATGTGGATCCACGGGTCGCGGTCCCAGCCGCCGGCCTCGATGAGGAGAACCGAAACGGTGGGGTCGGCGGAAAGGCGGTTGGCGAGCACGCAGCCTGCGGAGCCCGCGCCGATGATGATATAGTCGAATTCGGCCATGATTCCGGGAAGTCAACCATCAGTCAACCAGCCCGTCAAGCCAGGGATTGTACAAAACACGACGCAGGACTCGGTTGAGTTTGGTTGAGTCTTCTGCTAGATGGCACGCATGACGGACATCCAATCTGCCGCAGCCCCACGCCTGCCGCACAAGACGACGGCTCAGCTCAGTGCCCTTGTCGAGGCGGTGCGCGGCGCCATCCGCGGCGCCGGCTCGGTGCCGCCCGAGCGTGATCTCGCCGCCGAACTCGGCGTCAAGCGTCACCAGTTGCGCAAGGCGCTGAAAGTGCTGCGCGAGACGGGCGAAATCGAGCCCAAGACGGGAAGCTGGATCGAAGCGGCGCCCTGGCACGAGCTGGCCCATGCCACCAATCCGGTCGAGGTCATCGAGCTGCGCTCGATTTTCGAGCCGGCGCTGGCCCGCCTCGCCGCCTTGCGCGCTTCGCCGCTTGAGGTCGAACGAATCGTCAAGGCGGTCGAGAATGCCGATGACAGCGAATATGGCGACGCCGATCTCCTGTTCCACAAGGCGGTCGCCGACGGCGCCCGCAACGGGCTCGCCGGTGAATTCTATCGGCTGCTGCGCGCGGTCGGCACCGATTCGCGCATCCGGATGGGCCTGCCGGCGAGCGTATGCCCGAAGCGGCGTGCCGAGCGTGACGCCGAGCACCGCGCCATCGCCAGCGCCATCGCGGCGCGTGATCCCGAGACCGCCGAGCGCGAAATGCGCCGCCATCTCGCCAATGTGCAGGCGCAGATCATGGACCGTCTGAAAGTCTGAAGCTATTTGACGAAGGGACTGAGCACATCGCGCGCCAAAAGGAAGCCGCGCTTGATGAGTTCGTCGCTGCCTTCGAAGCCACGGTCCTCATGCTCGATGATGACCGGCCCGTCATAGCCGGCGCGGTAGAGCCCCGAGAAGAAGCCCGGCCAATCGACTTCGCCGAGACCCGGCATGCGCGGGATCTGCCAGCCCATGCCGGCCGAGAGAATGCCGCGTTCATAGAGACCGTCGCGGTCGATCATCAGGTCCTTGGCATGGACATGAAACATATGCGGGCCGAATTCGCGGATGAAGCGCGCCTGGTCGATCATCTGCAGGATGAGATGCGAGGGATCGAAATTCATGCCGATCGCCCCATCCCAGCTTTCGAGAATGCGCCGCCAGATGCGGGGCGAATAGGCGATATTGTGCCCGCTTGGCCACTCGTCATAGCTGAAGATCATCGGGCAGTTCTCGAAAGCGAGCCTGACGCCATTGTCGCGCGCGAAAGCGATGATCGCCGGCCAGACCTTGGTCGCCTCCGTCCAGTTGTCATCGACATGTTTCGCCGCGTCGCCACCGCAGAAAGTGTTGACCAGCGGCACGCCCATCCGGCCAGCCATGGTGATCACTTTCTTCAGATGATCGATGACCGCCGCGCGATGTGCCGGGTCGGGGTGCAGCGGATTCGGGTAATAGCCGAGTGCTGAAATCGTGAGGCCTGCTTCGGTGAGCTGGGCCGCGATCTCCTTGGCTTCGGAGGGAGAGACATTGGCGACATCGATATGGCTGGTACCGGCATAACGGCGTGTGGCGCCCGTCGTCTTAGGCCAGCAGGCGATTTCGAGCGCCGTGAATCCCGACGCTGCTGCCCACTGGGCGACCTCACTAAGTGGTGTGTCCGGAAAGGGCGCCGTCAACAGACCGAGTTGCATGGAGTCTCCTCGCATTTCACCCGCACTATGCCTGTCGCACGAGAACGCGTCACTCCTTCATCGCACCGATATATTTCGCGTTGAAGTGGATATATCCGCGTTCGACCTCCTTCAGGTGGCGCTCGATCAGCACGTGGAATTCCGGCAGGCGATGGAACGGCACGCCCGGATAGGCGTGATGCTCGGTGTGGTAAGGCATGTTCCACGCCAGCTTGCGGACCAGAACATTGGAGATCGTGGTCCGGGTATTCTCCAGCATATTGGCGACGAGCGGACAGCGGCCATGCTCGGCCAGCAGATAGAGGCGCAGGAAGGGCTGCCCGATGATCGCGGGTAATATCCAGACGAAGAGCAGCACCGGCGTCACAAAATATAACGAGAATGCGATGATGACGGCATAGAGGGCGATCATAATACGTGCCTCGTTCCTCACCTTGGTCGCACCCTTGGGCGGCACGTAGCGATCGCGGCAACACCCTGATGCGTTGGTGAAGAGCGTGGTGAGATGGCCCCGCCAGACCGGCAGGCCCGATACATGCTTCACATATTGCCAGCGTGTCTCGGGCTTGGCGAAAGCGAGCTCCGGATCGTTTTCGGGATCCTGGGTGAAGCGGTGATGGGCGAAATGGAAATAACGGAACCAGTCCGCTGGCAGTGCCAGCATGAAGCTCGCGGCGCGCGCGACGGACTCGTTCAGCCATGGTGAGCGGAAGGCGGTCTGATGAATCGTCTCATGCAGCAGGGTGAACAGGAACACGATGAGGATGCCCTGTGGAAGCATCAGCAGCGGCCAATAGGGCACCTTGAGCACGATGAGAGTCCCCAGCGCGATGATGGCGCCCCAATGCAGGATGAGCAGGGGCAGGCCCGGAATATCGGAGCGCTCCGTCAGACGGTCACGCTGTTCCTGGCTGAGGCTGGTGACGATTTGGCGATGATCCATGGCCGAAATCGTACTTTGCATAGCGACTTTTCAAAACCGAGTTTTTCTAGCAAAATGATAAGTTCAACTTATCTATAGGTCGATGAGCGCACTCCCATCCCTCCGCTCCCTACAAGCCTTCGAGGCCGCCGCCCGGAGCGGCAGCTTTGCGTCGGCTGCCGAGGAACTGGCGATCTCGCCCGCGGCGGTGAGCCAGCTCATTGCCACGCTAGAGGATCATGTCGGCCGCAAGCTTTTCCACCGCATCAATCGCCGCGCCGTCCTGACCGAGGCTGGCCGCGAGGTACTGCCTCGCCTGACGCTTGCTTTCGAGGAGTTGCAGGGCGTCACCCGCGAGCTTGCCGGCAGCGGCCGTCGCGCGCGTCTGGTCGTCTCCGTGCCGCCGTCTGTCGCCATGGGCTGGCTCACCGCGCGGCTCCCGGCATTCATCGCGATCCATGGCGAGGCCGACATATCGCTGCGCGGCGAGGAGGAGCCGATTGCCTTCGAACGCGACCTCATCGATCTGCGCCTCTCTTATGGCCGCTTTCACGATCGCGATCACGCGGCTGAACCCATTGCCGTCGATGCAGTGCATCCGGTCTGCACGCCGCAATTCCTGGCGCGGCATGGGCCGATCAAGGCTGCGGAGTCACTTGCGCGCGTGCCCTTGATCCACACCGATTGGGGACCGGTCGCGGCGGCTTTCCCGTCCTGGCGCCAGTGGTTCGAATCCGCCACGGTCACGCCCGGTCGCGAGATCCAGCGCGGGCTGTCCGTCAATTCATCGGCCGCGGCCCTCGATCTGGCGCTTCACGGGCAGGGCGTCGCTTTGTGCCAGGGGCTGTTCGCCGCGCGGCCCTTGGAAGAGGGCCGGCTCGTCAGGCCTCTTGCGCATGCTTTGACACTCGCCCAGCCCTATTGCCTGACCGTGCCGCAGAGGAGCGCCCGGCGGGCAATCGTCCTGGCGTTTCGCGATTGGTTTGTCGGCGAATGCCGGAAATGTATCGACTCTCCGATATTCACGAGGACTAGGCTGCGTACTCATAAAGGGTAGGCAAATCGGGAGAAAGATGATTCAAGCTCGATAGAGGAGCTTGCAATGGCCCGATATGACCTGAGTGAGTTTGAGTGGCGTACGCTTCAGCCGCTTCTGCCGAACAAGCCGAGAGGCGTGCCTCGCGTCGATGACCGAAGAGTCCTGAACGGGATTTTCTACATTCTACGATCCGGCTCGCCCTGGGCCGATCTGCCTGAACGCTATGGGCCCTATACGACGG
>SCPD01000027.1 GCA_005502925.1 Rhizobiales bacterium Y(2018)
GATATGAAATTGCGAATTTGGAGATGTGGCTCCGCCGCTTCCCCCTCACCCTAGCCCTCTCCCCCGCAGGGGGAGAGGGGATAGGTCATCACTCCAGCCTGCTCCGGAACAGCCACGCCGCCGCGCTCAGTGTGAAGAGGGCGATGAGCGCCAGCGGAAGGGTGTTGTGGAGAACCTCGCTCAGCGGGATGTCTTTCAGAAACACGCCTTTCACCACGACCAGAAAATAACGCAGCGGATTGACATAGGTGATGGGCTGCAGCCACGCCGGCATGTTTTCGATCGGGGTGGCGAAGCCTGAGAGCAGCACCGCCGGCACCATGAAGACGAAGGCGCCGAGGATCGCCTGCTGCTGGGTCATCGACAGCGACGAGATGAAAAGGCCGATGCCGACCACCGAGGCCAGGTAGAAGAGGGCACTGCCATAGAGCAGTAGCAGCGAGCCGCGCAACGGGATCTCGAAGAAGAACACGGCGGTCAGCACATAGATGGTGATGTGGAACAGACCGATCAGCATCGGCGGTGTGAGCTTGCCGATGAGGATTTCATGCGTCCGAAGGGGTGAGACCATGAGCTGGTCGAAGGTGCCGAGCTCACGCTCGCGCGCCACCGACAGCGCCGTTACGATGAGCCCGATCAGGAGCGCGATGATGGCGACGAGGCTCGGCACGGTGAACCAGATATAAGTGAGATTGGGATTGAACCAGTTGCGCGGCACGATGGTGACGGCGGCCGAAAGCTGGCGGGGTGTTGCGAGATCGGCGGCGAGCCTCGCGATGATCTGGTTCAGATAGCCGGCGACGATCTGCGAGGCATTGGAACGGCGGCCGTCGAGGATGACCTGCACGTCGCCGGCCCGCCCGGCTTCGAGGGCGCGGGAGAAATCGGGTCCGATCTGGACGGCCGCGATCACCTCCTGGTGGTCGATGAGCTCGTGGATCTTGTTTTGATCATCGGTGCGCTGGATCCGGCGGAAGCTCGGGGCGCCTTCGATGCGCTGGATGAGCTCCTGGCCCCATTTGCCGCTGTCGCGGTTGAGGACGGCGATATCGACATTCGTCACTTCGAGCGTCGCCGCATAGGAGAAAACGAAGAGCTGCAGGATCGGCGGCACGATGATGACCATGCGGCCGCGCGGATCGCGCAGGATCGCCAGCAGCTCCTTGATGATCAGAGCATTGATGCGGCCCCACATGTCAGGCGAGCCTCTTGCGCGTGCTGCGGCCGGCGAGGCCGAGGAACACGACGCCGGCCAGCAGCATGATAGCGATGTTGCGCAGCAGGAGCGGCCAGATATCGCCGGCGAGGAACACGGTCTGCAGACTGGGGATCAGGTAACGGGCCGGCACGATGGCGCTGATCCACTGGATGATCGTCGGCATCGAGCCGATCTCGAACAGGAAGCCCGACAGCAGGAAGGCCGGCAGGAAAGCCGAGAGCAGAGCGAGTTGCGAGGCGAGGAACTGGTTGCGCGTCGCCGCCGAGATGAGGAGGCCTTGGCCGAGCGCCGGCAGGAGGAAGGCGGCCGAGATGGCATAAAGGGCGAGCAGCGAGCCGCGGAACGGTACGCCGAACAGGAAGACGGCGACCAGCACGCAGAGTGTCATCGAGGTCATGGCCAGAATGAAGTAGGGCAGGATCTTGCCGGCGAGGAGCTCGGCGGCGGTGACCGGCGTGGCCATCATCGCCTCCATCGTGCCGCGCTCCCATTCACGCGCGACGACGAGTGCGGTGAGGAGCGTGCCGATCAGCGTCATCACGATGGCGATCGAGCCCGGCACCAGGAAATTGCGGCTGGTGAGCTCGGGGTTGAACCAGAAGCGTTGCTCGACATTGATGCCCGGGGGCTCGGCCTGGGTTTCGCTGGCGCGTTGTTTCATCCAGGTGGCGACAACTCCTTGCACATAGTTCTGCACGAAGCTCGCGGTATTGGGATCGGTGCCGTCGACGATGACCTGGATCTGCGGGTGGGTATGGGCGGTGAAGTCGCTGGCGAAGGTCTGCGGGATGACGACGATGCCGCGCACCTCGCCGACCACGAGCGCTCCTTCGAAGTCACGCCGGTCGCGGCCCAACTTCACCTCGAAATAGCGTGACGCCTGGAAACTCGCCGCGAGGTCCTGGGTGAGGGGTGTCATCTCCTCGACGGCGACGCCGAGCCGCGTGCGGGTGGCGTCGAGCGATACGCCATAACCGAAGAGAAACAGCAGGATCAGCGGCAGCACGAAGGCGATGAGAATGCTGCTCGGATCGCGCAGGATCTGATAGGTCTCCTTGCGCACGAGGGCCGTGAGGCGGCGGAGGGAGCCGCTCATGCCGCCTCCACTCGCGATCTTCTTCTTGCATTTCCCCTTCTCCCGCTTGCGGGAGAAGGTGCCCGATAGGGCGGATGAGGGTGTTGGTTCAGCTCACGACAGCTCGTCAGAAGAAGATGAGGAAGCTTCAACACTCTTCCGTGCTTTCGGCCTTGTAGACGCGGAGAGAACACCCTCATCCGGCCTTCGGCCACCTTCTCCCGCAGGCGGGAGAAGGGGAAAATTCTGTGAGAGCCGTCACTTTTCATGCCGCCTCCTTCTCCGACCCTTCGACCAGCGCGATGAAGGCGTCTTCCATCGTGGGGTCGGGATTGGTGGGGGAGGCGACGCGGCCTTTAAGTTCGTCGGGGGAGCCGAGCGCGATCGATTTGCCGCGGAAGATGAGCGAGATGCGGTCGCAATATTCGGCCTCGTCCATGAAATGGGTGGTGACGAGGATGGTGACGCCTTTTTCGACGAGGCCGTTGATATGCGTCCAGAATTCCCGCCGTGTGATCGGATCGACGCCGGAGGTCGGCTCATCGAGAAACAGCGCCTCCGGCTCATGCATGACGGCGCAGGCGAGCGCCAGGCGCTGCTTGTGGCCGAGTGGCAGGTCCTTGGCCGATTGATTGGCATAACGGGCGAAGTCGAAGATGTCGGTGACGAGCTTGATCTTGTCCCGCTTGTGCTGGCCTTTGAGGCCATAGACGCCGGCGAAGAAGTCGAGATTCTGCGCGACGCTCAGATCGCCATAGAGCGAGAATTTCTGCGCCATGTAGCCCAGGCGGTTGCGCGCCTCAGCGGTGTCGCGCCGGAGATCGAAGCCGGCGACACGGCCTTCGCCGGCGGTCGGCTTGAGGAGTCCGCACAGCATCTTGAAGGTCGTCGACTTGCCGGCGCCATTGGGCCCGAGCAGGCCGAAGATCTCACCGCGCTTGATGTCGAAGGTGATGTCCTGGGCCGCGGTGAAGTCGCCGAAACGTTTGGTGAGGCCGCGCGCCTCGATCACATGTGTGTCGGCATCGGTCTGCGTTTGCGTCGCTTCCGCCAGCTTCGACCGGCCGCCGGGCCCGCCGCCGAGCAGGTCGACAAAGGCGTCCTCGAAACGGGGCGGCGCCGGGATGACCTTAGTCCCTTCGCCTTCTCGCAAGACATCCTGGCTGGCGCCGGCATCGGTGACGATGCGGATGGCCTCGCCTTGAATGACGCCGTCGAGCACGCCCGGCCGGTCGAGCAGGCTGGCGAGCAACGGGCGCCGGCGGCCTTCGATGCCGGTCACCTTGAAAACGCGGCCGTCGACGCGTTGGGTGAGCTCGGCCGGCGGACCGGTGAAGAGGAGCTTGCCCTGATTGAGCAGCAGCACACTTGTGCAGGCTTCCGCCTCATCGAGATAGGCCGTCGACCAGACGACGCCGATGCCTTCGCTGGTGAGGTCCTTCACCATCTTCCACAATTCGCGCCGCGAGATCGGGTCGACGCCGACGCCCGGCTCATCGAGAAGCAGGAGCCGCGGCTTCTTGAGGAGCGCGCAGGCGAGGCCGAGCTTCTGTTTCATGCCGCCCGACAATTTGCCGGCGAGCCTCTGGGTGAAGCGTTTGAGATCGGTGAAGCTCAGGAGTTCGTCGAAAACGGCGGCACGCTCGGCCTGGGGAAGACCGCGCAGATCGGCATAGAGATCGAGATTTTCCTGGACGCTCAGATCCTCATAGAGGCCGAAGCGCTGCGGCATGTAGCCGATCGCCGCCTGGATGCGCGCCGCTTCGCGCCGCGTATCGAAGCCGAGCACGGTGAGCGTGCCGGAATCGGGCAGCAGCAGCCCGGTCATCAACCGGATCAGTGTCGTCTTGCCGGCGCCATCGGGCCCGACGAGGCCGGTGATCTCACCGCCCTTGATCGCGGCCGATATCTGATCGAGGGCGGGAGCACCCGAGCCGAATGCCTTGCTGACTCCTTCGATCCGGACGAAGTCCTCGCTCATGACAATTCATGGCCCGCCTGGCTCGGGGATATGCACGGTGACCGGCATGCCTTGGCGCAGGCCCTGATCGGGTTCATCGATAACGACCCTGAGGCGATAGACGAGGTCGGTGCGCAGTTCCGGCGTCTCTACCGATTTGGGTGTGAATTCGGCGACCGGCGAAATGAAGCCGATCTTGCCGCGATAGGGGCGGTCCGGCGCGGAATCGGTGGTGACCGTCACCTCCAGACCCGGATGGATCTTGCCGAGCACGGGCTCGGGCACATAGGCACGCACCCAGACCGGCCGGTCGAGAGAGAGCACATAGACGATGTCGCTGGGCGCGATGATGGCGCCGGGCTCACGCAGGCGCGACAGGATGGTGCCGGAAGCGGGCGCCTTGAGCTCCGTGTCGGCGAGCGAGGTCTGCGCCGCGGCGACATTGGCTTCGGCCTGCTGGAGATTGGCGCGGGCGGCGGCGATATCTTCGCTGCGCGTGCCTTCGAGCAGGAGATCGAGCGCCTGCTGAGCCGAGACGACGCGGGCGAGCGCCGCATCGCGTCCCGCCTTGGCGCTGTCGAGAGTCGATTGCGCGATGGCCCCGCCGGGGCGCAGTTGCGCGGCACGCTCATAAGCGAGCTTGGCGTTTTCGTAATTGGCGGTCTGCTCGTCGAGCTGGGCGCGCGCTTGGCTGATCTCGGCGATACGAGGCCCCGCCACCAGCTTGTCGAGCTGTGCCTTGAGCGACGCGGCCTGCGCCTGGCTGGCGGCGAGCGCGTCTTCATAAGGCTTGGCATCGAGGCGGGCGAGTGCGTTGCCCGGCTTGATGCTGTCGCCTTCATCGAATTCCATGGCGCTGATCCGCCCGCTGACGCGGAAGCCGAGTTCGACCTGGCGGATGTCGACATTGCCGTAAAGCGTAATCGGACCGTTAGCAGGCGCACCGAAGCCGAGGCGGGCCGGAAGATCGAACCACCAGGCGAAGAGGCCGCCGAGAAGGAGCACGGCCACTATGATTGCCAGTCTTTTCATCGCTTTTTCGGCTTCGGCGTCAGTCTTGACATTTGGAAAAAAGCCAACAATTGTTGGCATATCTCCATTGGGGTTCTCTTGTCAACATGAGCCTCTCTCCTCAGCACCGCGCCATGCTTCATGAAATTAACGTAAATGGCTGAATTATCAGAAGAAAAGAAGGAAACGTCGAAGCTTCGCAAATCCGACGCGACGCGCGCGCGCATCGTCGAGGCGGCCCGCGAGCGCTTTCGCAAGGAGGGTTTCGAGCGCACCACGATCCGCAAGGTGGCGGCCGATGCCGGCATCGATCCCTCGATGGTGATGCGTTATTTCGAAAGCAAGCGCGGCCTGTTCGCTGCGGCGATGACGGTGGAATTGCGCATTCCCGATCTGAGCCGCCATCCGCGCGACAAGCTCGGCGAGGCGATCATCACGCATTTCCTCAAGCGCTGGGAGGAGCCCGATGCCGATTCTCTTCAGCTCCTGCTGCGCTCATCGGCGAGCAATGAGGAGGCGGCCGAGCGACTGCGCGGCGTCTTCCGCGACCAGATCGTCACCCTGGTCGGGCGTTTGCGGGGAAGTGAAACGGATGCGCGCGAAGTCGCTTCGCTGATCGCGACGCAGACGGTCGGTCTCGCTTATACGCGCTATGTGCTCAAGCTGCCGCCGCTGGTGGCGATGCCGCATGAGACGATCATCAAGGTGATCGGCGCCACCATCCAGCGTTACCTGACCGAGCCCTTGCCGAAGACTGGCAGGACTGTCCGGGGAAAATGAAGAGGTACGGTCTCCCAAGATTTCCCCCTTCTCCCGCTTGCGGGAGAAGGTGCCCGAAGGGCGGATGAGGGTGTATGGTGCCGTTGTGACAACGCGCCAAATAGAGCCCAGGCGTCTAGATCAGGCCCGCCGTCTGCGCCGAAGCCAGACGCCGGCGGAGGAGAGGTTGTGGCAGAACCTGCGCGGCCGGAGGCTGCAAGGACATAAGTTTGTTCGCCAGCATTCCATTGGTCCTTTCACGGTCGACTTCCTTTGCCGCGAAGCAACCCTCGTCATCGAGGTTGACGGCGCAACTCACGCGGAAGATCGCGAGATAGAGTACGATGCGCGCCGCACGGCCTATCTGGGATCACAGGGATACCGAGTTCTTCGCATCGTCAATGACGATGTATTTCATCGCTTCAACGACGTGATGGACATGATCCTCCTGGCGCTCGCGGATAAGCTGCCGCCGGACTAACCAACACCCTCATCCGCCCTGTCGGGCACCTTCTCCCGCAAGCGGGAGAAGGGGGAATGTGGGAGAGTTCTGTATCTCCTCACAGAGGAAACCTCTCCGATCCTGTTCTTCACATGACGTTCCCCGATACCGAGCAGAGTTCCCCGGACAGTCCTGCGAAGACTGGCGGTCAGGATCCTTCGAGATAGCGGGAGAGCTGCGCCAGCGACTCCTGTGTGCCCGTATCATTGTCTTCCGGCCGGATGCCGGACGGAATATCCGTGCAGATGAAAGTCACTTCGGTTCCGTCGCGGACGGCATCAAAGCGGATCTCGATCCGCATCTCGCCGGCAAAGGCGGGATCGGGACTTTGGAAGGTGACAGCCTCGACAATCCGCCGCGACGGGTGCAGCTCGACGAAGCGCACATTGACCATGTCTTCGTTTTCCGTCGTCTTGCCGCGCATCGTTTGCTCGCGCGCCGGATAGAACAGCGACATCCGATAGCCGCCGCCCTCACGGCCGTCGAAATCATGGATCCGGCCGGTCATCTCGCCGGGCGGCATCCAGGCGAGAAGGGCGGCGGGATTCATGAAGGCCGCATAGACCTTGTCGGGGCTCGCTTTGATGAAGCGCGACGTCCGGCTCGATCCCGTCATGCGACGGCCAGTGCCTGGGCGATATCGGCGATGAGATCGTCGGGATGCTCGACGCCGATCGACAGACGGATGGTGGAATCGAGAATACCGATGCGGTCGCGCACCTCCTTCGGCACACCGGAATGGGTCATGGCGGCGGGATGGCTGGCGAGCGACTCGGTGCCGCCGAGGCTCACCGCCAGCTTGAAGATCTGCAGGTTGTTGAGAAAGGCGAAAGCCGCGGCTTGGCCGCCTTTGATGTCGAAGGAGAAGGTCGAGCCGGCGCCGGTGCATTGCTGCTTGTAGAGATGTGCAGCCGGGTCCGCCGCGTCGAGGAAAGGCAGATAATGCAGCTTTCCGACCTTCGGGTGCTCCTGCAGGAACTGCGCCACGGCCCGCGCATTGTCGTCGGCCCTTTCCATGCGCAGCGCCAGCGTCTCGAGCGAGCGGCCGAGCATCCAGCAGGAATGCGGGTCGAGCTGCGTGCCAATGGCACCGCGCAGCGCCTTGACCGGCTTGATGGTCGCGCGCGAGCCCAAGGCTGCGCCGGCGATGAGATCGGAATGTCCGCCGACATATTTGGTGAGGGAATAAAGCGAGATGTCGGCGCCGTGCTCCAGCGGGTGCTGGAAGACGGGGCCGAGCAGTGTGTTGTCGCAGACGATGACCGGCTTGAGGTCCTGTGTCTTGCCGATCTCATCGGCGATGGTCCGCATCAGCGCGATATCGACCATCGTGTTGAGCGGATTGGACGGCGTCTCGATGAGGATGACCGAGACGCGGCCCTTGGCGAGCGCCGCTTCGGCCGCCTTGCGCACCGCCGCCTCGTTCACCCCATCGGAGAAGCCGACGGATGCAATGCCGAGAGTCTGGAAGGTGCGGGCGAGCAGCGTTTCGGTGCCGCCATAAAGCGGCTGCGAATGCAGGATCGTATCACCGGGGCGCGTGAAGGCGAGAAGCGTCGTGGCGATGGCCGACATGCCGGAGGAGAACAGGGTGCAGGCTTCCGCCCCTTCGAAGACGGCGAGGCGATCCTCGACGATCTCGCTGTTCGGATGGTTGAAGCGCGAATAGACGAGGCCGGCGCCGGTGCCCTTGGGCGGCTCCTTCCGGCCGGACACGAAATCGAAGAAGTCGCGGCCTTCCTCGGCGGTCTTGAAGACGAAGGTGGAGGTGAGGAAGACCGGCGGCTTGACGGCTCCCTCCGAAAGCTGCGGATCGAAACCGTAGCTCAACATCAAGGTTTCGGGATGCAGGCGATGATTGCCGATATGGGTCTTGTATGGCCTGGGAGCGGTCATGATGGTCCTCTATGGGCGGTGTGCCGGAGGAGCAGTCTAGAGCAGCTTTGTGACGGACCCAATCACGAGCTTGGACCTATTTTCGGCATGATGCGGACGCAAGAAATGAACGAAAGAGGGGGAACCATGCGTCTGATTCTTGGTTTGCTGTTAAGTTTCGTGGCGGCCATGCCATCGCGTGCCGAGCCCTCTGCACATTGGGCGAAGGCCGGCGAAACGGCCGTGACGCGAACCATATCCCGTTTGGTCAAGGATCACGCTGTCAGTGAGAAGCCGACGGCCATATTGGTCGTGCAAGGTGACGCGATCGTCGCGAGCTGGGGAGATCTCGGTCGCAAGGTCAACATGGCCTCGGTCCGCAAGAGCTTGCTGAGCGCGCTGTATGGTATTGCAGTCGCCGAGCAGCGCATCAGCCTCACGCGCTCGCTCGCCGAAATGGGTATCGACGACAAGAAGCCGTCATTGACCGCTGCGGAGAAACTGGCGACTGTGGGTGATCTTCTCACGGCGCGCTCGGGCATCTATCATGCTGCCGCCTACGAGACCCGCGAGATCAAGAAGAAGCGGCCGGCGCGCGGCAGTCACGCGCCCGGCACCTATTGGTTCTACAACAATTGGGACTTCAACGTGCTCGGCACGATCTACCGGAAGGTGATCGGAGAAGACATTTTTGCGAGCTTCGAGCGGCGTATCGCTCGTCCGATCGGCATGGAGGACTTTTCGAAGCGCGATGGCCGATATGTTCTCGCGCCCGAGTCGGACCATCCGGCCTATCCGTTCATGCTGACGGCGCACGATGCGGCGCGCTTCGGACTCCTCTTTGCGAATGGCGGACGCTGGAACGGCAAGCAGGTCGTCCCGGCGGATTGGGTCGCTGAATCGACACGCGCCCATGCGCACACCAACCGGGGCAATCGCGGCTATGGCTATATGTGGTGGGAGCTTTCGGCCGAACCCTGGGGCAGGGGCGGGGCTTATGCGGCGGGTTTCGGCGGCCAGATCATCGCGTTCCTGCCGGCGAAAAAACTGGTTCTCGTGCAGACCGTCGACTTGCAAGCCAATCCCAAGGGCGTTCGTACCTCCGCCGTCATCGAGTTGATGAAAAGGATTGTCGCGGCACTGCCTGAGTGAGGCGGGATCACTCCGCCACGCCCGGCGCCACGACCACCTTCACGCCGGCGCCTTCGATCTCGGCTTGCAGATTGGCGGGCGGCGCGGTGTCGACGACGAGGACATGGATCTCGTTCAGCGCGGCGATGCGCACCATGGCCTGGCGGTTGAATTTGCTCGCATCGCACAGCGCCACCACGAGATCGGATCTCTGGATGAAGGCGCGTTTGATTTCGGAATCTTCCGGCGAATAGTCGAAAAGCCCGGCCTCCGAGACGCCGGACAGGCCGAGAAACAGGATGTCATAGTGATAGGAGGCGACGAAGCTCGCGGCACTCGATCCATAGATCGACAATTCGCGCCCGCGCACCCGTCCGCCCGGCAGATAGACCGGATGTGGCGTTTCGGCGAGGAGGCTCGCGGCGCGGGTATTGTTGGTGATGACGCGCAAATCCGCGATCTCGGCGAGGAAGCGGGTGATCTCGAGCGTGGTCGAGCCGGTATCGAGCGCGATCGTATGGCCGGGCTTGGCGAATTGCGCCGCCGCCCGCGCGATGCGGATCTTGGCGTCGCTGTTGCGCCGCCGCCGCGCCTCGAAAGTGGGCTCCCTTATGTCATAGATATTGGGCGCGCCGCTCCGCGCGATGAGCGCGCCGCCATGGGTGCGCCTGACCGTGCCGCAGCGCTCGAGCTCGGTCAGATCGCGCCGGATGGTGATTTCCGAGACGCCGGTTTCCTCCGCGATATCGGAAACGCTCATGAAGCCGCGCCGGGATAGGCTTTCGATGAGGAGAGTTTGCCGGGCAATCGGATCGCGAGAGGTCATGATCGTTCAAGGATGGTGGGGGATGATCGAAACCGTTCAAATACGCTCATAAAAAGCGCTTTCAATTCTTAGCATATTGTCTTGTTTCTGGGCGCCGCGCCAGTATAATGATCGAAAACGATCAAAGAAGTGCAGGGAGTGGGCGTACGGGATGAAGAGGATCGCAGCGAGGGTTCTGCCGCACATTATTCTATGTGCCTTCTCCCTCTTGATCCTCATGCCGCTGCTCTGGATCCTGCGCGTCAGCTTCACCGACCGGCTCACCGCCTACAAGATCCCGCCCGAGATCGGCACCGTCGGTCTCATGAACTATGTCGAGATCTTCGCGCGTTATCCCTTCACCGGCTGGTTTCTCAACAGCCTGATCATCGCGCTCGGCGCCACCGCCATCGCGCTGCCGCTCGCCACCGCGCTGGCCTATGCCTTTGCCCGTTTCAACACCGGCGGCACCTTTCTGCGCCTGGGCGTTCTCGCCAGCCAGATGCTGCCGCCGATCATCCTGGTCTTGCCGCTCTTCGGCATGTTCCTGTTCGCCGGCCTGATGCAGAGCCATGTCGGCCTCATCATCGCCCATCTCACCATCTCGTTGCCTTTCCTTTCCTGGATGCTGGTGTCCTTCTTCGAGGGGGACGTGGCGCGGCTCGAGGAAGCGGCGCGCGTCGATGGCGCCACACGCTGGCAGGCCTTCCGGTACATCGCCGTACCGGTCGCGGCGCCCGGGATATTGGCGGCGGGACTTCTGGGCTTCATCCTGAGCTGGAACGAGTTTCTCTTCGCGCTGGTGCTTTCGGGCCCCAGCAGCCAGACGCTACCCGTCGGACTTGCCGCGCTCGAGACCCATGCCGGCGTCGAAATCGCGCCGCTCGCGGCCGCCACCGTCGTTTCCCTGGTGCCGGTCTTCGCGCTCCTGCCTTTCTTACGCAAGCATCTCATCAAAGGTCTTTCACTTGGAGCCCTCAAGTGAAACTGACGCATCACAATGGGCTGACCAGGGAGGTTGCAACATGTTGAAGAAATGGCTTCTTGCCGCGGCATTGGCGACGGGATTGTCGGGCCCCGCTTTTGCCGAAACCGTGAACATCCTGATGGAAGGCGTCCCCGACACCGAATATGTGAAGACGCTGCTGCCTGAATTCACCAAGGAGACCGGCATCGAGGTCAATCTCGAAGTCGTCAATTACGCCGAGATGCATACCAAGCTGGTGCCGCAGCTCGTCGCCCCCAAAGGCAGCTATTCCGCCATCGTCGTCGATTTCTACTGGGTCGGCGAATTCACCAAGGCCGGCTGGCTGCAGCCGCTCGACGAGCGCATCAAGGCCGACAATTTCGACACCTCCGTCTATGTGCCGAAGCTGATGGATCTGGTCGGCCGAGTAGACGGCACCACCTACATGCTGCCCTTCTACAATTATGCGATGGGCCTTCTCTACCGCAAGGACCTCCTCGCGGACGAGAAGAACAAGACCGACTTCAAGGCCAAATATGGCTTCGATCTCGATGTGCCGAAGACCTGGGACGAATATCTGAAGCAAGTCGAGTTCTTCACCAAGGACGGCATCAATGGCGTGGTCAATCAGGGCCTGCGCCCCGATCCGATCGCCATGGAATGGTCGAACTATCTCTTCGCCAATGGCGGCGAATATCACGACGCCAATTGGAAGGCGACGCTGAACACCGAAGCGGGCGTCAAGGCGGTCGAGCAATATGCAACCAATGTCAACAAATACGGCCCGATCGGCTCGGCGAGCTTCTCCTTCGACGAAGCTTTCAACGTCATGGCGCAGGGCAAGGCCTATAGCTACATCACCTACAACTTCTTCCGCGCCGGCATTGACGATGCCTCGAAATCCGCCGTCGTCGGCAAGGTCGAGATCATGCCGGTGCCGGGAACGGAAGCCGGCAAGGGCGGCAGCCTGAACGG
This sequence comes from Rhizobiales bacterium Y(2018), assembly GCA_005502925.1. Lineage (GTDB taxonomy): Bacteria > Pseudomonadota > Alphaproteobacteria > Rhizobiales > Aestuariivirgaceae > Taklimakanibacter. The sequence goes on from SCPD01000027.1 coordinate 12,280, forward strand.
CGCCTGGGGCTGGGCCATTCCGAAATCGAGCCCCAATGCCGACGCGGCCTGGAAGTTCCTGAAATGGGTCGAAAGCCCGGCTATCGCCAAGAAGCGCGCGCTGCAGGGCGGCTCGCCGACCCGCACCGACGTCTTCGACGATGCCGAGGTCAACGCCAAATATCCCTATGCCAAGGCGCTGAAGGAAATGCTGCTGACCAGCCACAATTTCCCGGTCTTCACCTACACGCCGCAACTCGTCGAGGTGCTGGGCCGCGAGCTCAGCCTCGCGGTGGCGGGTGAGAAGAAGCCGGCCGAAGCGCTGGCGGCGATCGAGACCGAAATGACCGAGCTCGCCAAGAAGGATGGCAAACTCAAATAATAAGAAGAAACGGAGACCTTGTTGACTTCCCCCTCTGTCGCGCCTCCCGCGCGGCGGAGGGGGAGCCTTCCTGAAGTTTTATCCTGGATCAGCCGACTTCCATGACCTTAGCCGCGGACGACAGACGACTGAATGACTTACCGCGGGCTGAGCAGACGGCGGTAGAACGGCGCGACCGCATGTTCGGCTGGCTGATCGCTTCGCCGAGCCTGGGGCTGCTGTTCCTGGTCATTCTCTTCCCGGTCTTCTGGGCGCTTTACACCAGCGTCCATGACTACACGCTGATCGCGCCCAATTTCGACACCTTCAACGGCATCGACAACTACACCAAGGCGCTCGGCGATCCGGAATTCCGCCATACGCTGTGGCTGACCGCCTTTTTCGTCGCCGCCGTCGTGCTGCTCGAATTCGCCCTGGGCTTCCTCGTCGCCTTGATGCTCAACAGCGTCGAGCGCTTCAAGGCCATCTATTACGCCATTCTGCTCTGCCCGTTGCTGATGAACCCGGTCATCGTCGGCCTCATCTGGCGTATGTTCCTGCATCCCTCGCTCGGCATCGTGAATTATCTTCTGAGCCTCGTCGGCATCGATCCGGTGAACTGGCTCGGCAGCACCAAGGTCGCGCTCTGGACGATCGTCATGGTCGACATCTGGCACCAGGTCTCCTTCATGATCGTACTGCTGCTCGCCGGTCTCTCCGCCCTGCCGCGCGAGCCTTATGAAGCGGCGCGCGTCGACGGCGCCTCGGCCTTGCGCTCTTTCTGGCATATCACGGTGCCGCTGATGCTGCCGGTCATCGCCGTCACCTTGCTGATCCGGCTCATCTTCGCGGTCAAGACCTACGACCTCGTCTACATCATGACGCGCGGCGGGCCCGGCGTCGCAACCGATCTCGTCAGCTACTTCATCTACCGGACGGCCTTTGTCGGCCTCAATATCGGCGAGGCCTCGGCCATGTCGGCGATCCTGCTCGCCGTCATCATGGGGCTCACAGTCTGGCTTCACCGCTATATGCGCTCGCTCACCTGAAGATTTGGATCAATGGCATCGATCTCGCTCAGCAACGTCCATAAATTCTATCCCAACGGCTATGCCGCGGTCCGCGATGTCTCGCTCGACATCAAGGATGGCGAGTTCATGATTCTGCTCGGGCCTTCGGGCTGCGGCAAGTCGACGACTTTGCGCATGATCGCCGGCCTCGAGACCATTTCAAAAGGCGATCTCCATATCGGCGGCGCCCGCATGAACGACATCGATCCGGCCGATCGCGATGTCGCCATCGTCTTCCAGAACTACGCGCTTTATCCGCATATGACGGTGATCGACAATCTGTCCTTCGGCCTGCGTCTGCGCGGCGTCGGGCGCGCCGTCATCGACCAGCGTGTCGCCAATATCGCCGACATGCTGGGTATCGGCGAACTCCTGTCACGCAAGCCGGCGCAATTGTCGGGCGGCCAGCGCCAGCGCGTGGCGCTGGGGCGGGCTCTGGTACGCGAGCCCAAGGCCTTCCTGCTCGATGAACCGCTCTCCAATCTCGACGCCAAATTGCGCAGCGCCATGCGCACCGAGCTCATCAAGCTGCACCGCACGCTCGGCACCACCATCGTCCATGTGACGCATGATCAGGTCGAGGCCATGACCATGGGTGAGCGCATCTGCATCATGAAGGATGGCGTCATCGTTCAGGTGGGCGCGCCGATGGAGGTCTATCGCAATCCGGTCAACACCTTCGTCGCCGGATTCCTGGCCAGCCCGCCGATGAATCTTCTGCGCAGCCGGCTGTCGGCGCAAAGCCTGTCGCTTGGCGACACCGTCCTCGCTTTGCCGCCGGCGCTGGGTCAGGCTTTCGCCGCTCACGCGGAACGCGAGGTCATCGCCGGCATGCGGCCGGAAGATTTCCATCTGAAGGCGGACGCAGCGGCATCGACCGCCCCAGTCAAGGTCCATGCCGTAACGACCGAAGTGTTAGGACCTGAAGTGATTCTCGTCGCGACAGTCAGCGGTGAGCAAGGGGCGGAGATTCATATCCGTTGTCCGCGCGACTTCCGGGCGAAACCAGGCGAAATCGTGATCTTCCATTATGATGTGTCGCAGCTTCAACTGTTTGACCCTGAGACAACATACGCCCTCAAGCGACCCGTCCAAATTTGAATCGCATTTTTGCTTTTGCGTCTCGTCACATCGCGGCCCACAGATAATAGACCGCCGCCCAGATCATCAGACCGATGATCAGGGCGATGAGATAAGCACTTAGCATCGAGCCTGGCTTGCCACGCTCTTTCTCTTCAGCGATCAGTTCTTCCGCTTTTTGTCGCGCATTTTTTTGTCTGTCGGTCATCGACTTGTCATAAGAGGATGATGCGCGTCTATTCGCATCGCCTTTTTGTTCTGTGTCTTGTTGCATGTGATGTCGTCGTTGCCGTTAAGATGGACCTGATCCCGCGTCTATTCAAAGGCTTAATAATTGTTCCGTGTTCGGACTAACACTTGGTCAACATTTTACGCCAATTATTTCTTACTGCGAGCTAATTGTTGCCACCTTCTTGGGCAAAAAGAGCAATCGTTGTGCAGCGCGGGATTTTTCTTGCTGCACATGCGTCTTCGCGCTTGCAAAATCAGTCAAGCTCGGCCTTAATCCTCGTGGGCGGCAACCCAAATGAAAGCGAATGGAGGACTCCATGGACTTTCGTGTGAGGCCAAATTCAGCCGCTCGCGGCGAATTGTTTGCACACGCCGAGACGGCGTCTGCGTTCGCAGGCTTCGACACTTCACTGCTGCGCAAGTCGATGGTGATCAATCGATCCGTCGTGAAACGATGGATCGATGTGTTGATCGCCTCGCTTGCAATCCTTGTTCTGGCACCGGTCGGACTCCTGATCGCGCTCGCGATCAAGATCGAATCGCCAGGGCCGGTGTTGTTCCGGCAGTTGCGCTACGGGCGCAACCGCTCATCCTTCTATATCTGCAAGTTCCGCAGCATGACGGTGACGGAGTCGAAGGGAGATTTCACGCAGGCGAGCCGGAATGACGTAAGAGTCACCCGGATCGGCCGCTTCCTGCGCCGCACCAGTCTCGATGAGCTGCCGCAGCTCTATAATGTCCTGCGTGGCGAGATGTCCCTGGTGGGACCGAGGCCGCATGCGATTGCGATGGATGATGCGTTCGCTGAGGTCATCAGCAATTTCGGCGACCGCCATCTGGTGCGTCCGGGACTGACGGGCCTTGCCCAGGTCTCCGGCTATCGTGGCCCCACCGAAGCCCTGGAGCAGATCGAGTACAGGGTGCAGCACGACCGTCTCTATATCAGCAAATGGTCGGTGCTTCTCGACATGCAAATCATGGTCCGCACCGTCTTTGCATTGACCGGACCCAACGCCGTCTAGGCGAACACCTTCCGCGGCGACACGCGGACAACTCGGAAAACGAAACTGATCTGTCGACCGCGGTCGACCCGACACGAAAGGATATCGGATGAATATCGCCATGATCGGATCGAGCTATGTGGGACTCGTGTCCGGTGCCTGCCTTGCCGATTTCGGCCACCGGGTCGTCTGCGTCGATAAGGACCAGGCGAAGATCGAGGCGCTGCGCCAGGGCCGCATTCCGATCTATGAGCCGGGTCTCGATCAGGTCGTTGCCGACAATGTCAAAGCAGGCCGCCTCTCCTTCACCGGCGACCTCAAGGAAGGTGTCGCCCAGGCGGATGTCATCTTCGTCGCCGTCGGCACGCCATCCAGGCGCGGCGACGGCCATGCCGATATGAGCTTCGTCGAAGCGGCGGCGCGCGAGCTTGGCGAAGTGGTGAGGCCCGAGACGGTCATCGTCATCAAATCGACGGTGCCGGTCGGCACGTCCGACAAGGTCGAGCACATCCTGCGCACGCACAATCCGACGCTCGATGTGTCGGTCGCCTCCAATCCGGAATTCCTGCGCGAGGGCTCGGCCATCGCCGATTTCAAGCGTCCCGACCGCATCATCGTCGGCGTCAATGACGAGCGCGGGCGCGCGGCGCTGAGCGAAGTCTACCGGCCGCTCTATCTCAACCGCTCGCCTTTGCTGTTCACCTCGCGCCGCACTGCCGAGCTCACCAAATATGCGGCCAACGCCTTTCTCGCCATGAAAGTCACCTTCATCAACGAGATCGCCGATCTGTGCGAGAAGGCCGGCGCCGACGTCCAGGACGTGGCGCGCGGCATCGGCCTCGACAACCGCATCGGCGCCAAGTTCCTGCATGCGGGACCGGGTTATGGCGGCTCGTGCTTCCCCAAGGATACAACGGCGCTCATCCGCATCGCCCAGGATTTCGAATCGCCCATGCGCCTGATCGAGGCGACGGTGGCGGTCAATGAAACCAGGCGGCGCGCCATGGGCCGCAAGATCGCCGCGGCGGTCGGCGGCGATCTGCGCGACCGGACCGTGGCGCTGCTCGGCGTCACCTTCAAGCCCAATACCGACGACATCCGCGAGGCCCCGGCGCTGGCGATCATCCAGGCGCTGCAGGATGCGGGTGCCCAGATCCGGCTTTATGACCCGGCCGGCATGGACGCGGCGCGCGCGCAGCTCAGCGGCGTCGCCTTCGGCGCCAGTCCTTATGAGATCGCCGATGGGGCGGATGCCCTGGTGATCGTTACCGAATGGGAAGAGTTTCGCGCCCTCGACTTCAAGACACTCAAGCAGGTCATGAAATCTCCCTGCCTGGTCGATCTGCGCAATGTCTATCGCCGCGAGGATCTGGCGCGCCACGGCTTCCGTTATTTCAGCATCGGCCGGCCCGATCACGACATCCCGCTCAGCTTCGTCGAAGCCGCGGAATAAGACCTGAGAGAGGGGACCGACATGTCGCTTTCACTTCCGCTGCCGGCCCGCAAGGACAGACCGCCGCATTGCGTGATCATCGTCGAAAATCTGCCGGTGCCCTTCGACCGCCGGGTATGGCAGGAGGCCAATGCGCTGAAGGAGGCGGGATGGGACGTCTCCGTCATCTGCCCGAAGAACGAGCAGCACCCGCTGAGCTATGAGGAGATCAACGGCATCGCGATCCATCGCCATGCTCTGCCACTCGAGGCGCGCGGCAAGCTCGGTTTCATTTTCGAATATGCCTGTGCGCTGTTCCACGAAACGCGGCTTCTGGCCAAGATCGCTCTGACCCGCGGCTTCGATGTGGTGCAGGGCTGCAATCCGCCCGACCTCATCTTCCTGGTCGCGGCGCCCTACAAGCTCTTCGGCAAGAAATATGTCTTCGACCATCACGATCTGTGCCCCGAGCTTTATGCCGCGAAATATGAGCGGCATGGTTTCTTTCACCGTCTGCTGCTGCTCGCCGAAAAATGCACGTTCCGGTCTGCCGACAAGGTGATCTCGGCCAACGACACCTATCGCGACATCGCGATTTCGCGCGGCGGCAAGAATCCCGGCGATGTCACGACCGTCTATAGCGTGCCCGACCGCCAGAAATTGCGCCGTGTCGCGCCCGATGCGGCGCTCAAGGCGGACGCCAAGGTGGTGCTCGGTTATGTCGGCATCATCGCCGACCAGGATGGCGTCGATCATCTGGTCCGCATGATGCATCACATCGTGCATGAGGAGGGAAGGCAGGGCGTTCGCGCCGTGGTCGTCGGCGACGGGCCGGCGCTCGCGTCGGTGCAGGCGCTGGCAAGCACCCTCGGCGTGGCGGAGCATGTGGTCTTCACCGGCTATTTGCGGGGCGAGAAGCTGCTCGCCGCGCTGAGCAGCTTCGATATCGGCATCATTCCCGACCCGGTGAACGAGTACAATGACAAGATCAGCATGAACAAGGTGTTCGAATATTCGGCCCTTGGCGTTCCCTCCGTTTCCTATGATCTGAGCGAGACGCGCCGGCTTCTGGGCGATGCGGGAAGTTATGCCGCGGACGCGACGCCGCGGGGCCTCAGCCTGGCCGCCTTGCCGCTGATCGATGACGAGACGCATCGCCGTGCCATGGGAGCTCGGGCCGGCAAGCTTGCGGAAGAGAAATTCAACTGGTCGAGCGAAGCCGAAAAATATGTCGCTGCCTATGCCGACCTCGTGAAGCAGAGGGCCTATGCATGAAGCGATTTAGGCGGCTTGCCGCACTGCCCGCGATTTTCCTGAGTGTATGCGCCGTGGCGGCGCAAGCCACGGAAGACAGATGCGTCGGCGCATTGCCCGAGCGCACCTTGTCTCTGTCGGAAGCGAAGATCACGCAGTTCGGTACCTTGCAGAAGCTGCCGGCCTTGCCGCTCGAGGCCGGCGAATATGTGCTGACCTTCGACGACGGCCCGAGCTTCAAGACCACGCCGAAAATCCTCAGCGAGCTCCATGGCGCCTGTGTGCATGCGACATTTTTCATGGTCGGCAAGCAGGCATTGCAGCAGCCGCTCATTGCGCGCCTGGTCAAGGCGATGGGGCATTCGATCGGCACGCACACTTATTCGCATATCAAGCTGAAGGATCTGCCGCTCGGACAGGCGACGGAGGAAATCAAAAGGGGCGTCAAGGCCGTCCAATGGGCAGTGTACGGCAACCGCATGACATCCGTGCCGCTCTTCCGCTTTCCTGAAAATGCCGGAACGCCCGATCTCCTTGAAGTGGCGGCGCGCCTCGATCTGATCGTGGCGAGCTATGACATCAGTCCCGAAGATTGGCGCAATCATCCGCCCGCCGAAACGCTGAGGCGCCTGCGGCAGCGGCTCAATGCCAATGACCGCGGCGTCATTGTGATGCATGACATCCAGACCAACACCGTGCCGCTCGTGCCCATGGTGATCGACGAGCTCAAATCGCGCAACGCCAAGATCGTTCATCTGGTGGAGTGATCATTGACCGAAACCCGTTCAAAAGTGCCGCATGCGGTGGTGATGGACGAGCTCAAGCAGAAGCTCGATCTCGTCCGTGACGTCGTTCCGCTGAGCCGGCCGGTCGTCTTTCTTGATTATCCGATGCATGGCAATGTCGGGGATCTCCTGATCCATGCCGGCACCGACCGGTTCTTCGCGGCCAATGGCTATGAGGTGATCGGGCGCTTCAGCATCCACGAATTCTGTCTCACCCATCGCCCGGATCGGCCGATTGCCTATTTCAAGCCGTCGGTCAGTCGCCTCGACGCCCTGGTGAAGCGGGGTGTCACCATCGTTTTCCAGGGTGGCGGCAATCTGGGCGATCTCTATCGCGACCATCAGATGTTCCGCGAGCTGGTGATCGAGCGTTATCCCGAGACGCCGATCGTCATCCTGCCGCAGTCCATCCATTTTCAGGCGCCGGAGAGCCGCCAGGCGACGGCCAAGGTGTTCGGCGGCCATCGCCAGCTTTATGTCTTCGCGCGCGATCGTGAATCGTTGAGCTTCCTGCGCGAGGAATGCGGCAACCCGGCTTCCCTCATGCCCGACATGGCGCATGCGTTGTGGGGCAGCTTGCCGCGTAACGACGGCAGCAAGACAGCCACGCTGAATTTCCGCCGCCGCGACAAAGAGGCGAAACTCAGCCCGGACGAACCGGCGGCGACCTTCGATTGGGACGACGTCACCTCGGCCGCCGATCGCTTCACCATCCGGCTGTTGCGCAAGATGCAGTCGCTCGATCTGCCGACCCGCTATGTGGTGCCGAACCATGTGCTGTGGGACGGCTTTCGCGACCGTCTGCTCGGCCGTTCGGTCGACCGCGTCGGTCAATATGGCAAGCTCGTCACCGACCGGCTGCATGGCATGATCCTGGGCGCTCTCCTCGATATGCCCGTCATCAGCGAGGACAACAGCTACGGCAAGGTCGGCCGCTATTACACGGAGTGGTTCGCCGCTTCCGACCGCATCGAGCATCGTGTGCAGCGTAGGACGCCACCGGCACCGTCCGTATCGAGGTCGCCGGCATCAGCGGGCGCGAGAGAAAACCCTCGCGCCGAGAACACAGGAGCTTTGAGGGAATATGGGGTCTGAAATCCTGTTCATCACGACGACGGACGCCGCCGGCGGCCGGACCGCCGATCTCGACCGTCTGTTGACATCCATCACCAAGGCGATGGCCGGGCGCGACTGGCGCATGCTGTTGCTGATCCAGCGTTCGGCGGCGGGCGCCGATCTGCCGGTGGACCTGCCGGTGGACCTGCCGGAGAATGTTCAGGTCGAGACCATGCCCAATCGCGTGTCGCTGTCGCATGCGCGCAATCTCATGCTGCGCAAGGCGCGCGAGCAGGGGCTTCTCGCCCGCGTGCCGCTCATCGCCTTTCCCGATGATGATTGCTGGTATCCGGATGGATCGCTCGGCCGCATCCTCAATCTCTTCCGCATCGACCAGGCGCTGGACTTCTGGTTCTGCACCTATGCCTCCGCACCCGCCTCGCCGCGCCGCGCTTTGTCGATGGACATGAAGCCGCCTTCCGCTTTCATGGTCGCCGCCAAGGCGTCCTCCAACACCATCTTCTTGAGAAGCCGCATCGCCGAGACCATTGGCGGCTTCGACGAGGAGCTGGGGGTCGGCACCCGCAATAGTGGCGGCGAGGATACCGATTATGCGCTGAGAGCCTTCCTGTCGGCGCGCAAATGCCGCTTCGTCGATCAGCCGTTGATCGGCCATCGCGACCACGATCCGACACTCCGGTCGCATTATTTCCGCGGCAGCCTCATTGCCATCGCCCGCCATGCCGCCGAGCGTCCGGCGCGTGTGCCGCTTCTGGCGCGCAAGCTCCTGGTCGGCGGCGCGCTGGTCGCCACCAGGCGGATGTCGTCGCAGGATTTCGTGAGCGCGCTCAAGGTCGCCTTCTCGGCCAAGACCGGCTGGCGCCGCTCGAAAGGGGAGGCCGCCTGATGCGCAGCCTCAATCAGCTGCTCTGGCTGCAGCGCGCCTTGGTGAAGCTCAGATGGGCCTATTTCACCAAATTCTGGGGCATGGACATCGATCCGAGCACGGTCATGTCACTGAGCGTCCGGCTCGACAAGACCTATCCGAAAGGCGTGCATATCGGCCCCGACAGCTATCTCGCTTTCGACGTCGCGGTGCTGGCGCATGACATGTCGCGCGGCCTCTATCTCGACACCTATATCGGCGCACGCTGCTTCATCGGCGCGCGCAGCATCATCCTGCCCGGCATACGTATTGGCGACGGCTCGATCGTCGGCTCCGGCAGCGTCGTCACCCGCGACGTGCCACCGGCCACGATCGTTGCCGGCAATCCGGCGCGTATCATCCGCCAGGGCATCGAAACCGGCCGGTTCGGCCGCTTGCGCAGCGCCGACCGGCCGCCGGAACAGTTCGTCACGCCCGAAAGAGAGTTGGATCTCGCGGCGCGCGGGGCGGAGGGCCTGTCATGAAATTTGCCGCGGCTCTGCTGCTGATGGTTCTGATGATTGCGCCGGCCGCGGCGCAACAGGGCGAAGCCCTGAAGATCGTGACCTTCGGCACCAGCCTCACGGCACGAGGCGGCTGGCAGGAGCCGTTCCGCCGCGCTCTGAGTGCTTGCCGCGGCGCCGAGGTAACGATCGTCAATCTGGCGAAGAGCGGCATGGCGTCCGACTGGGGCGTGACCCAGACCGACAAGGTGCTGGCCGAGAAGCCCGGTGTCGTTCTCATCGAATTCGCCGTTAATGACTCGGCACTCGACCGCTTCCTCTCGCTCGCCTCGAGCGGCGCCAATATCGAGAAGATCGTCACGCGCCTGAAAGCGGGCGACAGCAAGCCCGCTATCTATGTCATGGCGATGTCGCCGGTTTCGGGCCTGCGCGGACTGATCCGTCCCTATCTCGCTCAATATGAGGATCTGCATGCCGAGATCGCGCAGCGGCTGGGGGTTGGTTTCATCGATCACCGGCCGGCCTGGGCCAGGCTTTCCGCCGATGAGGTCGCCACTGCGATCGCCGACGGCACCCATCCCGATCCCGATACCGCCGGCCGCGTGATGCTGCCGGGGCTGATGAAGGCCCTCGCCGGCGCCGATTGCCAGGCCGCCAGAACGGAGTGAATTTTTGATGAGCATCTCGGCCGTCATTCCCGTGAAGAATCGTCCTTCCCTGATCGTCCAGGCGATCGGCAGCTGCCTTGCGCAAAGCCAGGCGCCGGACGAGATCATCATCGTCGATGACGGGTCGGATGATGCGACGCCCGATATCGTGAAGGATCTCGCGGCGAAGGAGAGCCGGATCAAGCTCATCCGCCGCGAGAAGAGCGGCGGCGCCGCCTTGGCCCGCAATCTCGGCGCCGCGCAGGCTGAGGGCAGGTGGCTCGCCTTTCTCGATTCCGACGACCGCTGGCATGAAGACAAGCTCGAAAGCCAGCTCGCTCTGGCGCGCCAGTTCCCGGATGCGCCGGCGATCTTCTGCGGCATTCGTTACGCCTATGCGACGCGCAAGGCGCGGATCGGCATCCCGAAGCCGGTCATCTTCCATGCCGATCTCACGGTCTCCAATGTGCTGGCCTCGACCTCGGCGGCCTTCGTGCGCAAGGACCGGTTCGAAGAGGTTCTGGGCTTCGATGCGGCGCTGCCCAATTGCGAGGACTGGGATCTGTGGCTGAAGCTCGCCAAGCTTGGGCCCTTGCCCGTCGTCCAGGCGCCGCTCGTCGAGTATTCCTTCGAGGCGACCAACAAATTGTCGCGCGACGTGACCAAGCTGCTGCGCGGGCATGAGCTGGTCTTCGCCCGCATCGCGGCCGAATGCGGCTCGGGCCGCCTGTCGGCTCTGCATGACCTCAAGCGCGCCGAGCTCCATATCAGGGTGACCGGCGAGGTGATGAAGGCGCTGCGCTTCATCAAATCGGCTTTGCTGCAATCACCCTCGGGCGAAGTCCTGCGGCGCTCCGTTCATCTCATGGGTCTGATGACCGTGCATGGGGCGCGCTTGTGAGAAGACCGGTTGCCCAGACATGGTGGTCCAATTTCGGCATGCTCGACCTGCTGCTGATCGCCTATGTCTTCCTGACCCAGCTCAGCATCCGCCGCCTGACCGGCAGCGAGAAGCTCGCCACCGATCCGGCCAAGCTCGATCTGTCGAACATCACCAAGATCGCCTTGTGGGTCTTCGGTCTGCTGTTCGCCGCCTGGCTGCTGCGCCGGCATTCCGGCTGGCTGCTGCAGGCGCCGATGCGCTACGTGCTGATCTTCTTCGCCTGGATATTCGTCACTGCGCTTTATTCGCCGGAGCCCTTCAAATCGCTGGTCATGGCGGCGAGCCTCCTGTCGGTCTTCTTCGTCTTCCTCGCTTTCGCCGAGGCGCGCGGGCTGCCGGTTCTATTCGACCGGCTGATCCAGATCCAGACGGTGTTTCTCGCACTGTCTATCCTGCTGTTCTTCGCGGTTCCTTCCGTGTCGCGCATGCTGGCCTGGGACGGCTCGGTCGGCAGCCGCATGACCGGCCTCGGCGGCCATCCCAACCAGACCGGCGTGCTGGCGAGCTTCATTCTCGTTGCGATCTATGCTCGCTGCGACAGTGGCAGTCTTTCGCGCCTGTTCAAGGCTCTCGCCATCGGGGTAGCGCTCGTTGCCCTGGTCCTGACCCAGAGCCGCACCTCCTTGATCGCCGCTGCCTTCGGCTGCGCCACGTTCTTCCTGCTCAAGAACCGCTGGAATGCGGTGCTCATCCCCATTCTTCTGTGCCTGGGGGCCGCCGCGGCCATCGTCATCAGCCTCGACAGTCAGATCCTCGCGATGTTCGCCCGCTCCGGCGATGCCGATGAGCTGCTCACCGGAACGGGCCGCAGCTTCATCTGGGAGTTGTCCTGGGGCCTCATCCAGCGCCAGCCGATCTTCGGCTACGGCTTCAATTCGACCTACAGCATCTTCATGGCGGAGGCCTATCTGCTGGCGGGCGATGTCGGCATCTACATCTTTCCGCATTCGCATAATCTGGTGCTGCAGCTTCTGCTCTATGGCGGGGTGATCGCGTTGGCACTCTTCATCCTGCTGATCGCCTCGATCGGGCGCTGCGCGCTTGCCGCACGCGACCCGCGCATCGCCGCCTTGCTCGCTTGTTATCTTGCCTTCTCGATGACCGAATCCGCCGGCTTCTTTCAATATGCCGACAACATGATCGCGATCTTGGCGCTGGCGGTCGTGGCCGCCCAGTTCGCGCCCACTCACTTCCGGCAGGCCGCCCGCTTCACTCATCCGGCGGAGGCCTTGCCATGAGGCTCTCGCTCAAATCCGGCTCGACCCTGGCGATCGCCAATCTTGCCGAAATGATGTTCCCGTTCATTCGCAATATCGTGCTGGCGCGGCTGCTGGCGCCGCATGAATTCGGCGTGGCGATCTCGCTCGCCATGATCAGCGCGCTGGTCGAGATCGGCTTCGATTTCGGCGTGCCGGTCTCGGCGGTGCGTTACACCACGACCGATGATCCCAAACGCGCTCTGGCGACGCTGCACACGCTGCAGCTGTCGCGCGCCGCTTTGGTCGGCGCGCTGATCATGGCCATGGCGCCGCTTCTCGCCGTCATCTTCTCGTCGCCCGAAGCGACCTATGCTTATGTTGCGGTGGGAGCTTGCGCCATCATCCGCGGTTTCGGCAATCTCGGCGTCAAGCAGGCGATGCGTGACTATCAATATTGGCGCAACGCCGTCACCATCATCATGACGCAGCTCGCCTGGACGGTGGCCGTCATCGCAGCCGCGCTGATCTCGCCCGATTACACCGTGATGGCCTGGGGCCTTGCCGCGAGCGTCATCGCCTCAGGCATCACCTCGCATCTTTTGTCGCGCTATCCCTGGCGGCTCGGCTGGGACAAGACGATTGCCGATGAAGCGACCACCTTCGGCAAGCCGCTGGTGCCGACCGGTATCGTCACCGCCGGCATGACGCTCGGCGACCGGGTCTTCATCGGCTGGGCGCTCGGCACCCAGGCGCTCGCCTTCTACAGCGTGATCTTCGGCACGGCCACCTTGCCGCGCGGCGCCATCCTGCGTTTTCTCACCAATCTCTTCGTGCCGGCTTTCGTCAACCGGCCGGAAGATCATCCTTCGGTGAAGAAGAACTGCGCCCGCTGGACTCTCGTTCTGTCGGCCGTCGCCTTCTTCTACGCCATGGGGTTCATATTTGCAGGCACGCCTTTGCTACCCTTGCTGTTCGGCAAGGCCTATGCCGCCTCGCCCTATCTGATGTCGCTGATCGGGCTCAATCTCTTCGTCAAATTCCTCTACCAGCTGCCGAGCCCGGTGGCCCTGGCCCAGGGACGCAGCAAGCTGATGCTCACCTGCACCGTCTTCTCGATCCTCGCATTGGGTGTCGGCGCCGCGGCGACGCTGGTCAAGCCGTCGATCGAGGTCTTCGTCCTGGCGCTCACGGTGGCCGAGGTGCTGGCGGTGCTACGCATCGGCATGATCTCGGTGAGGACGCTCAATTATTCGGCGGGGCAGGTGACCATGGCGCTTCTGGGTCCCATGGCGGCGATCGGCATCGCTCTGGCGACCAGCCTGGCCTTGCCCGCCATTCCGCTGATCGACTGGCTGATCCTGGGCGCGATCCTTACGCTGGGCGGTCTCATCTTCTATGCCGTGATGGCGCATCTCTTCGTCATGCCGCTGAAGCCGGCGCTTCTGCGTCAGGCTTTTGCCGACATCGTGAACCGCCGTCCCGTCACCGTGAGCGAGGAGTCCTGATCATGCGCGTCGCCTATCTCGTCCTCGCTCATCGCGCGCCCAGCGACCTGCTGGCGCTCCTGGCCAAGCTCAAATCTCACGGCGAGACCTATCTTCATATCGACCGTGACGCGAAAGGCTTCGAAGGTCACTGGGACCAGCTCGCGCAGTATGCGACCTTGCCGGCGCGGCGTCATTCGGTGAGCTGGGGCGGATTTTCGGTTGTCGAGGCGACGCTCGAGCTGATCGAGACGGCGCTGGCCAAAAGCAACGCCGATTATCTGATGCTGGTGAGCGGCGCCTGTCTACCTGTCGGCGATCTCGCCGAGCTTGCCGAGAGACTGGCACAGGAGGGCGGCGAATATATCGACATGATGCCGGACGAACAGGCCTTCGCCCATAGGCGTGAGGCGCGGCTCGCGCATTACCGCTTCTACAGCAAGACCTTGCCGCGCTCCTGTCTGGGCGCCGTCAACCGCCTGTCGCGGCACTTGTGGACGCGGCCCGATTTTTCGGCGGAATTCGGAGCCCCGCATTTCGGGTCGATGTGGTGGTGCCTGTCGCGGCCGTGTCTCGACTGGGCCATGCGCTTCCGTCGGAGGAATCCGCGTTTTGACCGCCGTTTCCGCTACAGCGAGACGCCGGATGAATCTTATTTCCAGACTCTGGTGTCGCTCTCGCCTTTTGCCGGCCGGGTGAGGGACTCTCTCACCTATGTCGATTGGGAGAAGGGCGGCAGCCATCCCAAGCTGCTGTCGCGCGAGGACCTGCCGCGTATCGCCGCTTCGGGACAGTATTTCGCCCGCAAATTCGACTGGGACCATGATCGCGATCTGGTTCTCTCACTCCTGGATGCAAGCCGATGAACCGACGCCATCTCCTGGCCGCCCTGTCGGGCGCCGCCATGACCACCTCACCCTTGCACGCCGAGGCCCAGACGGTCGAGCGCAGCTTGAAGGGCCTCGCTTCCGCCAAGGGGCTTGTTTATGGCGCTGCCGTCGCGACCTGGCAGACCGACCGGGATGCGACGCTGCGCCGGACCTTTTCGCGCCAATGCGCCGCCGTCGTGCCGGAATGGGAGATGAAATGGGGCGCCATCGAAGGCACGCGCGGCCAGCGCAACTATACCGGCGCCGATCGCGTGGTCTCCTTCGCCTCGTCCTTCAGTCTGAAGACCAGAGGCCATGCCGCCATCTGGCACCGCAATCTGCCGCGTTGGGTCGAGGCGGCGCTCAAGGCGGAAGGCGAGAAGATCATCATCGATCATATCCGCGATCTGATGGCCCATTACAAAGGCAAGATCGTCAGCTGGGACATCGTCAACGAGGCGATCGAGCCGAAGGACGGGCAGCCGGACTCCTTGCGCAACTCGGTGTTCCTGAAACATCTGGGGCCGGACTATATCGCGCGCGCCTTCACCATCGCCGCCGAAGCCGATCCCGGCATTCAGGCCTATTACAATGAATATGGGCTCTATCATAATGATGCGCCCGATGCGGCGCGCCGCTCGGCCGTTCTCACTCTGCTGGAGAAGCTCAAGCGCCAGGGCGCGCCGGTTCATGGCCTCGGCATTCAGGGCCATCTGACGGTCGGCCGGCCTTTCGATCCCGGGACTTTCGCCACTTTCCTGCGCCAGGTCGCAGGGCTCGGCTACAAGATCCTGATCACCGAGCTCGATATCGACGATCGCCGGCTCACCCAGACGGTCAGCGAGCGTGACCGTCTCGTGGCCGAGATGGCGACGCAATTCCTGACTGTCGCCTTGAGTGAGCGCGCCGTCGAGGGCGTTCTCACCTGGGGCCTGTCGGACCGCTATTCCTGGCTCAATTCGAGCACCTTTCAAAGCCGCACCGACGGCACGATGAACCGCTGCCTGCCCTATGACGACAAATTCGAACGCAAGGCTTTCTGGTTCGCCTTGGCCGACGCGTTCGCCCGGGCACCGACGCGATAGGAGGAAGTCATGATGCGCGAAACCTTCCCCACCCCGGCTCCCTTGCCGCATCGCGGAGCGTCGCCGGCGCCGCCGATCGATCTTTACAAGCTCGTCGCCATCGTGCGCCGGCAATGGCGCATCGCGGCACTGAGCGTCGCCGTATTCCTGCTGCTCGGCGTCGTCTATCTGCTTCTCGCCGCGCCGAAATATTCGGCATCCACCGACATCCTGATCGACCAGGACAATAGCCGTATCCTCTATCAGGGCTCGGCGCTCGAGCGCACCGTCGAGGACGAGGCGCGCATATTGAGCCAGGTCGAGGTTTTGACATCCGACAAGGTCGGTCTGGCCGTCGTCGACAAGCTCAAGCTCGACCAGGATCCGAATTTCATGAGCGCGCCGGCGGGGCCTTTGCAGATGGTGCGCTCCGTGATCCGGGGCGTGACGTCGCTGTTTTCATCCTCACCGTCCGACACCGCGTCGGAAGAGGAGCTGCGCCGCCGTGCCGCTTTGCAGAATATCCAGCGCAACCTGATCGTCGAGCGGCTCAACCGCAGCTATGTGCTGAATATCCGCTTCACCTGGTCGGATCCGGTATTGGCGGCACGGGTCGCCAAGGGTGTCGCCGAAGCCTATCTGGCCGATCAGTTGAACGCCAAATATGAAGCGACCCGGCTCGCCGGCGGCTGGGCCCAGCAGCGCATGAAGGACTTGCAGCAGGAGGCGCTCAAATCCGATCTCGCGGTGCAGAAATTCCGCGCCGAGAACGGCCTGATCGCGGCCAGCGGCAAGCTCGTCAGCGAGCAGCAATTGTCGGAGCTGAACAGTCAGCTCATCGTGGCGCGCACCGAGACGGCGGCGGCGCAAGCCAAATATCAGCGGTTGCAGTCGGTCATCGACGGCGGCCAGCCGGACGCCATCGTCGCCGGCACGCTGGACAGCGCCATCGTCAACGACCTGCGCTCGAAATATCTCGAGGCCTCGCGCCTGGCGGCGGAAATCGCCGAGAAGACGGGCCCCGACCATGTCCAGGTCAAGCGCCTGCGTAATTCGATGGAAGAATACCGGAAGCTGATCTTCGACGAGCTCGGCCGTATCGCCAAGAGCTACAGCAGTGAATATCAGGTGGCGAAGTCGCGCGAGGACGCTTTGCGCAACATCGTGACGGACGCCACCGGTATCAGCGCCGATGCGAATGAGACTCTGGTTCAATTGCGCGAGCTCGAGCGCGAGTCCGAGTCCTATAAGGATCTCTATCAGAAATTCCTGCAGCGCTATCAGGAGTCGCTGCAGCAGGAGAGCTTCCCGGTCACCGAGGCGCGTATCATTTCCGAGGCGGCGGTGCCGCAGGAAACGAGCGGGCCGAAGAAGTCCCTGGTGCTTGCTCTGTGCGCAATGCTGGGCCTCGCTTTCGGTACCGGCCTCGGCGCGCTGCAGGAATATCGTGACCGCTTCTTCCGCACCGGCGAGCAGATAGCGGAAGAAACGGACCTTCCGTTCCTGGGCATGGTGCCGTTGATCGAGGACGGCAGGTCGGTCACGTCCTATGCCGTCGATCATCCTTTGTCGCTGTTCGCCGAGACGTTGCGCAGCGCCAAGATTTCGGCCGATCTGTCGCTCGGGCGCGAGAAGCCGAAAGTCCTCGGCATCATCTCGGTCCTGCCGGGCGAGGGCAAGTCGACGGTGGCGATCAATTTCGCCCGCCTCCTCGCCAGCCAGAAGGCCCGCACCTTGCTCATCGACGCCGATCTGCGCAACCCGTCGCTGACGCGCATGGTGGCGTCCCACGCCAAGGCCGGCCTCGCCGAATTCGTCATCGACAAGGTGCCGCTCCAGGATCTGCTGCTGTTCGAAGAGCGCACCCGGCTCGCCATGCTGCCGGCGGTGCTGCGGCGCGACGTGCCTCTGACCTCGGAACTTCTGGCGTCACGTGAGATGGTGGGCCTGCTCGAAGAGGCGAGGGGAGCTTTCGATTATATCATCCTCGATCTGCCGCCGCTCGCCCCGGTGGTCGATGTGCGCGCGATCACGCCACATGTCGACGGCTTCGCCTGCGTGGTCGAATGGGGCAAGACGCCCCGCGCCGTGGTGCAGGCGAAGCTCGAGGTCGACCCGCCGCTCGCCAAGAAGTGCCTTGGCATCATGTTGAACAAGGTCGATCTCGACAAGATGAAGCTCTATGGCAGCGAGGGCGCGACCTATGGCGACCCGCGCTATTCGGCCTATTTCCGCGAGGCGTCTTCCCAGGTGCCGGGCGAAGGGCTCAAGGCGGCGAGACTGCCGGCGCCGGCGTGATCGGGTTGACGAGGGGCGGGACGACCCGGCAAAGAGGTTTCTTCTGATCGCGGAAGGCCTTTTCAGATGCGCAAGCTCTTCATCATCGGTGTCGGCGCCGGTGATCCCGATTACATCACCGTCCAGGCCGTTAAGGCGCTGAACGCGGTCGATGTGTTCTTCGTCATCGACAAGGGCGAGGAAAAGGACGACCTCGTGGCGCTGCGCAAGGAAATATGCCGCCGCCATATCCAGAAACCGACCTATCGGATCGTCGAGGCGCGCGATCCCGAACGTGACCGCACCGCTGCGGCCTATACGTCGGCGGTCGAGGACTGGTATGATAAACGCGCTTTGATCTTCGAGCGCATGATCACCGAGGAGCTCGGTGAAGAGGGCTGCGGCGGCTTTCTCGTCTGGGGCGATCCGACCCTTTACGACAGCACGATCCGCATCGTCGAGCGGATCAAGGCGCGGGGAAACGTCGCCTTCGACTATGAGGTCATACCGGGGATCAGCAGCGTCCAGGCGCTCGTCGCCAAGCACCGCTTGCCGATCAACCGTGTCGGGGAATCGATCCATGTCACGACCGGACGCAAGCTGGCGGAAGGCCTGCCGCCGGGCATCGCCAATGTCGTGGTCATGCTCGACAGCCAGAATGCCTATCGGGGCGTCGATCCCGCGGCCGAGATCTATTGGGGCGCCTATATCGGCACGCCGGACGAGATCCTGATCGCGGGCAAAGTCGCCGACGTGGCCGAGACGATCGCGGCGACCCGCGCCGAGGCGCGTGAGAGGCATGGCTGGATCATGGACACCTATCTTCTGAGATTCCCGCAAAAGTAGAAAAATCAACTACTTAAAGTCGAAAGATCCAGGTCGGACAGAAAACTTGACTCCGCAAGTCGGATATTTACTATCCGGCCCAGCCAGGCCCAAACCCAGCGCGCGAAAAAACCCAATTTCCTAAGGGCCTATATGTATTTAGCGCGCATCCGCACCCTGTGTTCGAGCCTCTTGCTGACCGCCGCCGCGGTGGCCCTGCCGACTCAGGCCTTCGCCAAAGATGATCTCAGTCTCGAGCTCAACAAGCTCGAGCCGGCGGGCGCCCAGTGCCAAGCCTATTTCCTCATCGCCGAGAAGGCCGGCAAGCCGCTCCAGTCGCTGAAAGTCGATCTCATCATTTTCGGCAAGGATGGCGGCATCGCCAAGCGGCTCATCGCCGAGATGGGGCCGGTGCGCTCCAACAAGACCAGCGTGAAGATCTTCGCCATCGATGTCGCCTGTCCGGACGTTGCCGGCGTGCTGCTGAACGACGTGTCGAGCTGTGCGCCGGACGCTACACCCGAGGCTTGCCTCGATCGGCTCGCCCTCTCGTCGCGCCTCGATATCCGTTTCTATAAGTGAGTGCTTGAAATGCAAGGTGGAGAAATATCTCCGGTCGAACTCTTTCTGCAGGCGGGTCCCGTCGTCAAAGCGGTGATCGTCATGCTGATCCTGTCGTCGCTGTGGTGCTGGATCATCATCTTCGAGGCCTTGTGGACGCTGATGCGCCTGCGCCGCGCCATCAAGAGCGAAGGCGCCGCCAAAGGCCGCATGGGCCAGGTGATCGGCCGGATCTTCGCCACCGGCCGCGAGGAGGCTTTCGAGGCGCAAGCCTCGCCCGCCGAATCCGACCGCCGCACCGCCATCACCGCGGCAATGAAACGGCGCGCCCAGGAACTGATCGAATCCAGCCAGCGCGGCCTGCCCAATCTGGCGGTCATCGCGTCGGTGGCGCCATTCGTCGGCCTCTTCGGCACGGTCTGGGGCATCATGACGAGTTTCGCCGGCATCGCCGCCGCCAAGGATACGAGCCTCGCGGTCGTAGCCCCCGGCATCGCCGAAGCGCTGGCGGCGACCGCCATCGGCCTTGCCGCCGCCATTCCGGCTGCTTTCGCCTATAACCGCCTGGCCGCCGCCTTCGGCATCACCGCGCGCTCGCTCAACCGGCTGATCGAGGATTACGGCACCAGGCTCGCCCGCGAGAACACCGCCGTCGCCCCGATGAGGAAGAAGATCGCATGAGCTTCAACCTTTCCGCCGATCATGACAGCGACGATCTGGCCCCGATGGCCGAGATCAATGTCACACCGATGGTCGACGTCATGCTGGTGCTGCTCATCATCTTCATGGTGGCGGCACCGATGTTGAGCTCCGGCATGAAGGTGGAGCTGCCGCAGGCGAAATCGGCCCAGCCGAGCGACCCGCAAAATCCCATCGTGCTGACCATTGGCGCCGACAAGAAGGTGACGCTCGGACCCGACGAAATTGCGCGGCCCGAGCTCGTCTCGCGCATCAAGGCGATGATGGGGACCGAGAGCCGTGTCGTGCATGTGCGCGGCGACCGCACCGCATCTTATGGCGACATCGTCGCGGTGCTGGATGATTTGGCACTCAACGGCATCACCAAGCTCTCGCTCATCGCCAATAAGGACAAGGCCGCGCCGCAGATCGTGAGTCCGGCACCGGCACCAGCCCCGGAAGGAACGACACCATGAAGGGAGCAGGCCTCACTCAGAGCGCGCGGTTCATCTGCATTACCTTGGCGCTCGTCGTTCATGCCGCTGCGGCGGCCGCCTTCATGCTGGTGCCACCTGCCGAGCCGCCCGAATCTTCCGAAGGCGTCGAGATCGAGATGCTGGCCGAGATCACCAGCGAGGAGGCCGCCGAGGCCGAAGCCGCGGTCGCCGCCCAGTCGGTGCTGGCGGAAGCCGCGACGGAAGCCCAGCCCGGCGATGCGCAGTCGGTGATGGGCCAACAGGTGGACAGCCTGGCGCCGCTCAATACCGAAGAGACAGAAGTCACGCCCGACCCGGTGAAAGAGGTCGAGAAGACGGAAAACGTGCCCGAGGCGCAGGACACGCCTGAGGTCAAGCCGACCGAGGAACCGGTGACCATGGCGGCGGTTGAGCCGACCGAGGTGACGGCGGTCGATACACCGGTTGAGCTCGAAACGCCTGTCGTCGAGACGCCGGAAGCGCCTGCTCTCGTCAAGAAGCCGAAACCGGCGCCGGCGGCGAAGCGGAAGAAGGCCAAGGTACAGCAGCGCCGCGCGGCGATCGCCGGCTCGGTCGTGACCAAGGAGGCCACCCGCAAGGGCGCCTCGCAGGCGGATCGCTCCAGCGGCGCGCAAGCGAGCGCCGCTTATCGGTCGGTTGTCCGGGGACGTATCATCGCCCGGCGTCCCGCCATGATGGCGAAAATCCGCCAGGACGGCCGCCGTGTGGTGCGAATCCGCTTCCTGATCGGTGCGAGCGGCTCGGTGTTGTCGTCTTCGGTCAGTGAGTCCTCCGGCGACGCCGCACTCGACTCCGCAGTCCGGGCCATCGTTGCGTCCATCGACTTTCCGCCACCGCCTACTGGCCGCGCGACAATCACCGTCCCGATCGAGCTGGATCGCAAATAGGCGCTACCAGCAGCAGTAACCACCATCGGCGAGCACGATCGAGCCGGTCATCAGGCTCGCGGCGTCGGAGGCGAGGAAATGCACGACGGACGCGATCTCGTCGGGCTGGCCGACGCGCCCCATCGGCGTCATTTCGAGCCAGGTTTCGTACATCTCCGGATCCTCTTTGATGCCGAAAGACGTGAGCGGCGTCTCGATATAGGTGGGCGCCACCGCATTGACGCGCACGCCACCTTTCGCCCATTCGGCGGCGAGCGAGCGGGTCAGGTGATGCACCGCCGCTTTCGACGCATTGTAGAAGGCTTGCGGCTGCGGCTTGTTCACGATGAAGCCCGACATCGAGCCGATATTGACGATCGCGCCCGCCTTCTGCTTCAGCATCTGGCGGCCGAAGGCGCGGCAGCACCAGAACAGGCCGTCGAGATTGACATCCATGTGGAAGCGCCAGTGCTCGTCACTCGTATCCTCGGCCTTGACGTTACTCTTGGCGACGCCGGCATTGTTGACGAGGATATCGACCCGGCCATGCTGCTTGATGACATCGGCGGCGACGCGGTCGACGTCCTTCGACCTGGTGACGTCGAGTGTGGCGCCATGCGCCTTGATACCGAGCTTCTTGAGCTCAGCCACGCTCGCCTCGACGCGGTCGGCCATCATGTCGGCGACGATCACGGTCGCTCCCGCCTCGCCGAGCGACCTGGCGCAGGCGGCGCCTATGCCTTGACCGGCGCCCGTCACCACCGCCACTTTCCCGTCGAGCTTCAGTTTTTCGAGATACACGTTCCTGATCCTTTCAACTCATCCATTGACCGCCATCCACATTGAAGGTCTGCGCCACGACATAGTCGCTCTCGGCCGAAGCGAGGAAGATTGCGCAGCCGACATGATCCTCGGGCTTGCCCATGCGCCCGAAAGGCACGCCTTCACCGACGAGCCGTTTCTTCTCGCCGGGCGGCCGGCCCTCATATTTGGCGAAGAGGGCGTCGACTTCGTCCCACATCGGCGTGTCGACCACGCCGGGGGCGATGCCGTTGACATTGATCCGGTGCTTGATGAGCCCGAGCCCCGCCGATTGGGTGAGGCTGATGACGGCAGCCTTCGAAGCGCAATAGACGGCGACCAGCGCTTCGCCGCGCCGGCCGGCTTGCGACGCCATATTGATGATCTTGCCGCCCTTGCCGCGTTTGATCATGGCTTTTGCCGCTGCTTGCAAGGTGAACAGCAGGCCTTTCACATTGACGGTGAAGATGCGGTCATAGCTCTTCTCGGTGATCTCCTCGATCGGCGCCATGTCGAAGATCGCGGCATTGTTGACCAGGATGTCGACGCCGCCGGCCTGCGCTTCGACCTCCTCGATCATCCGGTTGATCGAGTCCATCCGCGTGACGTCGAGATGCGCGGCAAAGGCGCCGCCGCCGGTCTCGCGGGCCGTGGCGCGCGCCACATCCTCATCGATGTCGGCGATACAGACACGGGCGCCCTCACGTGCGAAACCCTCGGCGATGGCGCGTCCGATGCCGCGCGCCCCTCCGGTGACGATCGCCGTTTTGTGCTCAAGCCGCATTCTTGATCGCTCTCCCGTTCTGGTCGAAACGATGGATACGGTTCTTTTCCGGTGTGAGCCAGATCTTGGCACCAGGACCTTGGTCGTACTCACCGGCGGCACGCACTGTGAGGCGGCCGCCGACTTTCGTGTCGATATGAAGAAACGTGTCCGCGCCCAGATGCTCGGCGAGCGCGATCGTGCCTTCCCAGGCGCCGGACTGGCTGGAGAGCGCGATATGCTCGGGGCGCACGCCGATCGTCTGCGCCTGGTACTGGCCGGCGACTTCCCCGGAGACGAAATTCATCTTGGGGCTTCCGATGAAGCCCGCGACGAACAGCGAATCCGGGTTGTTGTAGAGCTCGAGGGGTGAGCCGACCTGTTCGACATTGCCCTTGTTGAGCACCACGATGCGATCCGCCATGGTCATGGCTTCGACCTGGTCATGCGTGACATAGATCATGGTAGCGCCGAGCGTCTGGTGGAGCTGCATGATCTCGAGGCGCATCTGCACGCGCAAGGCGGCATCGAGATTGGACAAGGGTTCATCGAACAGAAATGCCTTGGGCTGGCGCACGATGGCACGGCCGATGGCGACGCGCTGGCGTTGGCCGCCCGAGAGCTGGCGTGGCTTGCGGTCGAGATAGTCGGTGAGATTGAGGGTCTGTGCCGCCTTGGCGACCTTGGCCTCGATTTCAGGTTTCGGCATGCCGGCCATCTTGAGACCGAAGGCGATGTTGTTGCGGACACTCATATGCGGATAGAGCGCATAGGACTGGAACACCATCGAGAGGCCGCGCTTGGCCGGAGGCAGTTGCGCGGCATCGCTGCCGTCGATGATGATTTCGCCGCCCGAGACGTCTTCGAGGCCGGCAATGAGCCTGAGCAAGGTCGACTTGCCGCAGCCCGACGGGCCGACAAAGACGACGAACTCGCCATTCTTGATCGCCAGATTGGCATTGGGGATGATGGTGACGTCGCCAAAGCGCTTCTGCACGTCTTTCAGAACGATGGTGCCCATTATTTGACAGCTCCGAAGGTAAGGCCGCGGACAAGTTGCTTCTGGGCGAACCAGCCCAGGACGAGAATGGGAGCGATCGCCATGGTCGAGGCGGCGGAGAGCTTGGCCCAGAACAGGCCCTCGGGACTGGAATAGGAGGCGATGAAGGCGGTGAGCGGGGCCGCCGCCGAGGTGGTGAGATTGAGGGTCCAGAAGGCCTCGTTCCAGGCGAGGATGATGTTGAGCAACAGCGTCGAGGCGATGCCCGGTACCGCCATGGGGGCCAGGACATAGACGAGTTCCTTCCACAAGGAGGCGCCGTCCATGCGTGCCGCTTCGAGGATCTCAGGCGGGATCTCCTTGAAATAGGTGTAGAGCATCCACACGATGATCGGCAGGTTGAGCAGGAACAGCACCGCGATCAGGCCGCCGCGCGAATCGAGCAGCCCCATGTCGCGGAAGATCAGATAGACCGGGATGAGAGCGCCGACCGGCGGCATCATCTTGGTGGAGAGCATCCACATCAAGAGGTCCTTGGTGCGCTTGCCGGGCGCGAAGGCCATGGCCCAGGCGGCGGGGATGGCAAACAGCAGCGCCACCAGGGTCGAGCCGATCGACAGGATCAGCGAATTGCTGACGAAGCGCAGATAGTTCGAGCGTTCCTGCACGATGCCGTAATTCTCGGTCGTCCATTCAAAGAACAGGAATTTGGGCGGCGTCGAGAAGGCTTCCAGCTCGGTCTTGAAGCTGGTGATGATGGTCCACAGGATCGGGAAGAAGATCAGGAAGCCAATCAGCCAGGCGGCTGCCGTGGCGATGGTGCGTCTGCGCAAGGATACGGCGCGAGCCATCTTCTAACCCTCCAGATTCCGGCCGATCATCCTGATCAGGAAGAAGGCCACGATATTGGCAAGCACGACCGCCACTATGCCGCCCGCCGAAGCGCCGCCGACATCGAAATTGAGCAGGCCCTGGAAATAGACGAGATAGGGCAGGTTGCCCGCCGGCCCGCCGGTTCCAGTGACATAGATCTCGGCGAAGACATTGAGGAGGAAGATGGTTTCGATCAGGATGACGACGGTGATCGGCCGCGCCAGATGCGGCAGCACGATATAGTAGAAGTAGGAAAGCGGCGGCGTGCCGTCCATTTCGGCCGCTTCCTTCTGTTCCTCATCCAGCGACTGGATCGCGGTGAGCAGGATGAGCGTCGCGAAGGGCAGCCACTGCCAGGCCACCATGATGATGACGGCGGTGAGCGGATATTGCGCGAACCAGTCGACCGGCTCGAGCCCGACCGATTTCATCAGCCAGGCGAAGAGCCCCGACACCGGATGCATGAACATGTTCTTCCAGACGAGCGCGCTCACCGTCGGCATGACGAAGAAAGGCGCGATCACCATGAGGCGCACGATGTTGCGTCCGACGATCGCCTGGTCGAGGAGGAGCGCGAGCAGCGTGCCGCCGATGATGCTGATCGCCAGCACCGCGAAGACAAGCTTCAGCGAATTGCCGAGCGCCGCGAAGAAGGCGGGGTCGGTGAGGAAGTACTCGTAGTTGAGAAACCAGACGAAGCTCTCATTGCCGGGATCGAGCAGGTTGTAGCGTAAGAGCGAGAACCAGATGGTGAGCGCGAGCGGCACGATCATCCACAGGAACAGCACGATGACGGAAGGCGCCACGGCCAGTTTCCCGAGCAGTCTGGTTTGCTGTGTCGCCATGAGCTAGCTCCTGGGCTCTCTGTCTCTACTCCCCATCTCCCGCTTGCGGGAGAAGGTGCCCGAAGGGCGGATGAGGGTGTTGGTGCCGCTGCACCACAGTCTGACTGTTTTCTGGGCCTTCGTCTTTATCTCGCAAGCTCATTCGTCAGGTTCGGAGCCACACCCTCACCCGGCCTTTGGCCACCCTCTCCCGCAGGGCGGGAGAGGGGGAAACTCTGAGAGGATGACGACTTGGCACTGAGCGACATGCTTGCAATAGGAGAGAAAAATGGCTGCCCGGCTCGTCGGTGCCGAGCAGCCGAGTTCGGGAGGAGCCGCCCCTCTATTTGATATAGCCGGCCTTGGTCATTTCGCGGGTGGTCGCGGCCTGTGCTTCGGCGAGCGCGTCATCGGCGCTCTTTTCGCCAGCGAGTGCGGCCGAGAAGATCTGCCCCACCGTCGTGCCGATGCCCTGGAATTCAGGGATGGCGACGAACTGCACGCCGACATAAGGCACGGGCTTCACCGTCGGCTTGGTCGGATCGGCCGAGTTGATCGAGTCGAGCGTCATCTGCGCGAAAGGCGCCGCCTTCAGATATTCCGGGTTCTTGTAGAGCGAGGTACGCGTGCCGGGGGGCACATTGGCCCAGCCTTCTTTCGACGCGACGAGGTCGAGATAGTGCTTGCTCGTGGCCCAGGAGACGAATTTCTGCGCCGCTTCGGCTTTCTGCGAGCCGGCGGGAACCGCGAGCGACCATGCCCACAGCCAGTTGCCGCGCTTGCCGAGGCCGTTATCGGGGGCGAGAGCGAAGCCGACCTTATCGGCGACTTTCGAATCCTTCGGATTGGTGACGAAGGAGGCGGCCACCGTCGCGTCGATCCACATGCCGCATTTACCGGAATTGAACAGCGCCAGATTCTCGTTGAAGCCGTTGGAGGAAGCGCCCGGAGGACCGGCATCCTTCATCAGATCGAGATAGAAGGTGAGGGTGTTCTTCCATTCCGGCTGGTCGAATTGCGGTTTCCAGCTCTCGTCGAACCAGCGCGCGCCGAAGGAGTTTGCCGTGGCGGTCAGGAAGGCCATGTTCTCACCCCAGCCGGCCTTGCCGCGCAGGCACACACCATAGATTTCACCGGCCTTGTCGGTCATCTTGCGTGCTGCGTCGGCCACGAATTCCCAGGTCGGCGCATCTGGCATCTTGAGCCCGGCCTTCTCCATGAGGTCGGTGCGGTACATGACCATGGAGCTTTCGCCATAGAAGGGCGCTGCATAGAGCTTGCCGTCGAGTGTCAGACCGCTGCGGATCGCCGGCAGGAGATCATCGACATCGTAATCGGCGCCGAGGCCATCGAGGGAAACGAGCCAGCCTTTCTTGGCCCAGATCGGCACTTCATAGGTGCCGATGGTGAGAACGTCGAACTGACCGCCTTTGGTGGCGATGTCCGTCGTCACTTTCTGGCGCAGCACATTCTCCTCGAGCGTTACCCATTCGAGCGAGATGTCCGGATTGGCTTTGGTGAAGTCCTCGGTCAGCGTCTGCATGCGGACCATGTCGCCATTATTGACGGTGGCGATGGTGAGCTTCGTTTCAGCAAGGGCTGTGGTCGAAAGCGCGGCAAGTGCGAAGGTGCCGAGAACGCCAGTCAGGATGGCTTTCATTGATGTCCTCCCAAAGGATATGAATTGAGCATTTGCTTCTGAATTGGGCATAATCTCAGAATGAAAGGGAGGTGAAGTCAAGCCGAATTCCTGTTGCGATGCACAAAGGCAGAGCAATATCGACACCAAGATATTGGATTCGCGGGAAAATAAAATTTGAGCGTTTGCTATTTATTCAAGCAAAAGCTCAGCCATTTTCTCATTGGTGATGAGGCCGTTGATCAATTTCCCGCGCAGAGCGCCTTTGATCGCCCTTAGTCTGGGGATGGCCATGCCGACGCCGATCAAGCGGCGGGTCGCCGGCTGCTCCAGCGGCACGCTCAGCACGCGGTCATTGGTGAGGCCGTCGACAAGCTTGCCCTGGGCGTCGAAGGCCCAGCCGATGATCTCGCCGACGGCACCCGCCCGCACCATCGCCCTGAGCTCGTCGGCCTTGACGAAGCCGTCGCGCAAAAGCGCCGCATCGTCGTCGACCGTGCCGATACCGACAAAGGTCACATCGGCCTGGCGGGCGAGCTCGGCCACATTCCGGAACGGCTTCTGCGCCAGCAGCAGGGATTTCTCATGCACGGTGGTGGCGATCACCGGCAACGGCATCGGATAATGCGGCGCCTTGACCCGGTCGCCGATGCGACTGACCACGTCGAACAGAGTGGCGGAGCCGTCGGGCGCGATATTGCCGACAAGCGACACGACCTTATGTTGCGGGCAGTCCATGGGGGTGAGCTGCTCGACCATGGCGCGCAGCATGCGCCCGGTGCCCATGGCGACGATCACCGGATGCTGCGAGACGAGGTAACGCTCGAGCTCGGCCGCCGCCGCTTCCGCCACGCCGAGTGTCGTCGAGGTCGATTCCGGATCGCTCGGCACCACCTCGCAGAAATCGATCGCATAGGCTTCTTTGAGCCGTTCCGACAATTCCAGGCAATGACCGATCGGATGATCGAGCCGGACCTTGATCAGCTTCTCGCTGACGGCGAGCGAAACCAGCCGCTGCGCCGTCTGGCGCGACACGCCGAGCTTGCGGGCGATCTCGTCCTGGGTGTTGCCGGCGATGTAATAGAGCCAGCCCGCCCGGGCCGCGTCGTCGAGCCTGTCCGCCTCTGAATCCGGTTTGCGCGCCAATCTGCACTCCTGTCCGGTTCAGCATTTGCATATTGCCGGGAGAATGGAAACCCTCTCTCAACCCGTCATCCCGGCGAAAGCCGGGATCCATTGAGCTCGCGCAACACGGGCAATGCTGCTCGCGTGGAAAGGCTTTTGTGGATCCCGGCTTTCACCGGGATGACGGAAGGAGGAGCTAGTTCAGCCTGAGACCGCTTACGCGATCGAAGACATGGATATCCGCGGCCTTGGCCGTGAGATATTTGCGGTCGCCAGGGCTCAACTGCGGACGTTCGAGCGCCAGCAACGTGACACGTTCATCGGCGGCATCAAGTGTCACCTGTGTGCTCATGCCGAGCGGTTCGACCACGGTCACCGTGGCGGGAAGCCCCTGATCGGCGAAATGCAGATGCTCCGGACGGATGCCGATGACGACCTCGCGCCCTTCCTTCCAGGCGGCTGGGGCGAGCGGCAGGAGCGATCCATCGACGAGGCGCGCCGCGCCCTTCACAATGACCGCGTCGAAGAAGTTCATCGTCGGCGAACCGATGAAGCCGGCGACGAACATATTGGCGGGACGGTCATAGAGCTCGAGCGGCGGTCCCACCTGCTGGATGACGCCGTCGCTCATCACCACGATGCGGTTGGCCATGGTCATCGCCTCGACCTGGTCATGGGTGACATAGATCGCCGTCGTCTTCAGCGACTGATGCAGCGCCTTGATCTCGGTGCGCATGGTCGAGCGGAGTTTGGCGTCGAGATTGGAGAGCGGCTCGTCGAAGAGAAACACTTTGGGATTGCGCACGATGGCGCGGCCCATGGCGACGCGCTGGCGCTGGCCGCCGGAGAGCTGCTTGGGCAAACGGTCGAGCAGGGCATTGAGGCCCAGCTTGGCCGAGGCTTGCGCCACGCGCTCGCCGATCAGCGCCGCCGGGCTTTTACGCAAATTGAGGCTGAAGGCCATGTTGCGCCGGACATCCATATGCGGATAAAGCGCATAGGACTGGAACACCATGGCGATGTCGCGGTCCTTGGGCGCCATATGGGTCACTGGCCGGTCGCCGATCTGGATCTCGCCGCCATTGATGGCCTCGAGCCCGGCGATGCTGCGGAGCAGCGTGGACTTGCCGCAGCCCGAGGGACCGACCAGCACCACGAACTCGCCGTCGGCGATGTCGAGATCGATGCTTTCCAGCACCGTGATCGGCCCGAATTTCTTATGGACATTGCGCAATGAGACCGAGGCCATGATCTATCCCTTGACGGCGCCGGCGGTGAGGCCGGTGACCAGATAACGTTGCAGGAACATGAAGAAGAGGCAGACCGGTATGAGGGCCATTACCGAGGCGGCCATCATCTGCCCCCAGTCGACGGCG
The DNA here is from genome assembly GCA_005502925.1 of Rhizobiales bacterium Y(2018). GTDB lineage: Bacteria > Pseudomonadota > Alphaproteobacteria > Rhizobiales > Aestuariivirgaceae > Taklimakanibacter. The sequence continues at coordinate 42,229 of SCPD01000027.1, forward strand.
AATTTGCCGACAAAGGTGAGAAGCCCGACCGAGAAGGTCTTCTGGCTTTCGCTGTTGATCAGCATGAGGGCGAAGAGCAGCTCGCTCCAGGCCGCGGTGAAGACGAAAGCGACGGTGGCGCCCATGCCGGGCAGCGTCAACGGCATGATCACCCGGCGCAGCGCCTCGAAGCGGGTGCAGCCGTCGATCATTGCCGCCTCTTCGAGATCTTTCGGCACCCCATCGAGGAAGGACTGCATCAGGAATGTGGCAAAAGCGATGTTGAAGGCGGTGTAGATGATGATCAGCCCATAGAGGTTATCGGTGAGGCCGAGCTGGCCCATGATGCGGTAGATCGGCGGGATGACCATCACCAGCGGGAAGGTCTGAGTGAGAAGCAGCACCAGGCTCACCACCGCCTTGCCGCGGAAACGGAAACGCGACAGCGCATAGCCCGCGAAGGACGCGACCACGGTGACGATGACCGCCGTCGTCACCGACACCAGGATGCTGTTGAGGAAATAACGCGGGAAGTCGGTGGCTTTGAGCACGCTCGTATAGTTGGCGAGCGTCATGCGGCTGGGCCACAACTTGATGCCTTCGCTGTAGAGCAGGTCCTGCGGCGTCACCGAGATCTTGATCGTCCAGTAGATCGGCAGGAGCGCGAAGATGACATAGCAGGCGATGGCGGCATAGAGACCGGTCTGGCCGAGTATGCGCTGGAGGAGGGACTGGCCGGGCATGTCAGACATCCCTCAGAAGCGCGCGCCGCATCTGGATGACGATCAGCGCATAAGCGATGAGAAGGACGAGGAGCAGCACCGCGATCGCCGAGGCATAACCCTTGTCGAGCGACTTGAAAGCCGAGACATAGATATAGGTGGCGATGGTGTTGGTGGAGCCGGCCGGCCCGCCCGCCGTCATGACATAGATGAGATCGGCGAAAGTGGCGATCCACACGGTGCGCAGCATGACCGTGATGGCGATGGTAGGGGCGAGGAAGGGCAGCGTGACCTTGGTGAATTGCTGCCAGGCGGTGGCGCCGTCGATGGACGCCGCCTCATAGAGCTCGGAGGGGATCGATTTCCGCGCCGCCAGCAGCGTGATGGCGAAGAAGGGTATGCCGAACCAGACATTGGCGATGATCGGCCCCCACATGGCGGTCGAGGGATCGGCGAGGATGGTGACCGGTTCCGATTGCAGCCCGATGGCATGGAAGACATGCGGCAAAGGGCCGATGAGCGGATTGAACAGCCACGCCCAGGTGAGGCCGGTAAGGAAGATCGGCACCGCCCAGGGCAGGAAGACCAGGCCTTGCACCAGCCGGCGGCCATGGAAGGGCTGGTTGAGAAGCAGCGCCAGGCCGAGCCCTAAGAAGAACTGCAGCGCGAGGCTCGCCACCGTCCACCACAGCGTGTTGATGAGGGCGTCATGCAGGACGGGATCGACGATCATCGCGCGATATTGGCCGAGGCCGACATATTCGGAACGGAAGGCCGAGAATTTGCGGAAGGAATAGCTGATGCCGATGATCAGGGGCGCGACCAGGACGGTGACGATGATCACCAGCGCCGGGCTCAAATAAAGCCACGGCTCGAGAAAGCGGCGCCGGTCGGCCTGGCGTTGGAGAGCCAGATTATCTGCGGTGATGGCGGTCATCAAAGGTCTAGCATCCCTCAGCTCTCGTTACCCTCGCCCCAGCGGGGGAGAGGGAGGGGCCCATTGCGTAGCAATG
>SCPD01000028.1 GCA_005502925.1 Rhizobiales bacterium Y(2018)
GGTGGGGGTCGGGTGGTCTCGCAAATCATGCGTGCACGAGCACCCGACCCCCATCCGTCTTCCCCGGCTCAACGCCGGGGAAGCCACCTTCCCCACAAGGGGGAAGGAAAAGGGATGCGGGACGGAAAGCATCATCTCATGAGTTCACCTCAATCCCTCCTCGCCCGGGCCATCGCCGCCATCGGAAAGCCTCATCTTTATGAGGCGGTGGGGCAGTGGCTGTCGGCGGAGATCAAAAGCAGCCAGTTCATCGTGGTGCGCTACGCGTTCCACGGCGCGCCGGAAATGATCGTCAACGACGTGCTGCCCAAGGACGTGCTCGAGCTTTATCTCGGCGGCGGCTATCGCTTCGATCCGCTGCTCCGGCTGTGGCGCCAGCGCCAGGCCCCCGTCTGCGCCATCGTCAATGAATTGTCAGGCGACCCCGAGACGGTCGAACATTATCTCGAGGCGATCTTCCGGCGCGCCATCATCCGCGACGAGTTGGCGTTGCTTGCACCCGCCCCGGCGCCGGTCTGCGTCGCTTTCTGCCTCGAGCGGCGCAACCAGGAATACACGAAGGCCGATCTCGCCGTCGCCGAAACGCTGCTGCCGGTCGTCACCGAGATCGTGCGCCTCCATATCGAATTCTGCATGCTGGCGAGTGGCGCCGGTGCGGCGCCTTCGATTTTCGGCGATTATCGCCTGCCGCTCGCGGTGATCGACCGGACCGGACGTATCGTCCATGCCAATGAACGCTGGACGGCGGAAGGCCTGAGCCGGCTGCTCTCCGACACCTTCATCGCCGACATGGCGGCGATCCCGTCGGGCGAGCGTGCCCTCGACCGTGACTGGCGGCTCGGCTGGAATGCGCTGGCGCCGGATTTCCCGCTGGCGCCCAAGGGCTCGCTGGTGATGGCGCAACGGATCGAGCCCGCCCAGGCGGATGAAGGTTATGACGCCGCCTTTGCGCGCTTCGTGCGCCGGCATGGGCTCACCCCACGCGAGACCGATGTCGCGCGCCTCGCGTTGCTCGGGCTTCCCAATGAGCAGATCGCCCGGAAGCTCGAACTGACCCCCGGCTCGGTGCGCAATCACCGCTCCCATGTCTATGGTAAGCTCGATGTGACGAGCGAGCGCGAATTCTTCCGCGCCTTCCTCGCCGAAGTCCTGACCAAGGTCGCCGAGTAAGACTCACTCGATCGGGATGGTCAGGCCGACCTTCACCCGGTCCATCACCACGAGTGTGTTGAAGCGGCGGATATTCTTGTTGTTGAACAGGAAGTCGGTGGTGAAGCGCTCATAGTCGATCATGCTCTTCACCGCGACGATGAGGATGAAGTCGACCTCGCCCGTCACATAATAACACTGCATCACTTCCGGCGTGGCGCGCATCGCCTTCTTGAAGTCGCTCATGATGTCGGGGCGTTCGCGCTCGAGCGACACTTCCACCACCATCATCAGGGGATGGCCGACCGCCGCCGGCGAGACGACGGCGATCTCGGATTCGATCACGCCTGCTTCGCGCATCCGGTTGAGACGGCGCAGGCACGCCGACGGCGAAAGCCCGACTTCCTCGGCCAGTTCCTGCGCGGTGCGCCTCGAATTGGCCTGCACCAGCTTGAGGAGACGGATATCGAAGGCATCGAGCATGACAAAGTGCCGCCTGAATTTTTCACGTTGCGCTGCTTTACGCGTAAATTTTGCGGGATTGAACTTAATTCGCAAAAATCGGGCGGAGCGCCGATCTATCCTCACTGCCAAGAAGAGTTGGGTCGCCCTGGCGCTACGGCAGGGCGCTTTGGGAGAACGGAATGACAGGATTGCAGCTTTCGCGCGAGGAATTGCTCAAGGCCTATCGCCTGATGCGCATGATACGCGTCTTCGAGGATCGCGTCAGCGCCGAGATGGCGAGCGGCGACATACCGGGAAACACTCATCTCTATGCCGGCCAGGAAGCTTCCGCCGTCGGCATCTGCCTGCATCTGAGCGAAAGCGACCGCATCGCCTCCACCCATCGCGGCCATGGCCATTGCATCGCCAAGGGCTGCGACGTCGACGGCATGATGGCTGAGATCTTCGGCAAGGACACCGGCATCTGCCGCGGCAAGGGCGGCTCGATGCATATCGCCGATCTCTCCAAGGGCATGCTCGGCGCCAATGGCATTGTCGGCGGCGCGCCGCCGATCGCCTGTGGCGCGGCGCTCACGTCGCAGATCCTCGGCCGCAACGACGTGTCGGTGGCGTTCACCGGCGACGGCGGCATCAACCAGGGCACCACGGCGGAGAGCATGAATCTCGCACAGGTATGGAAGCTGCCGGTGATCTTCGCCGTCGAGGACAATGGCTTCGGCGAGGCGACGGCGAGCTCCTTCGTCGTCGCGGGCGAGATCACCAAACGCGCCGAGGCGCTCGGCATGGCCTTCGCCAAGGTCGACGGCGTCGATTTCTTCGCCGTGCATGAAGCGGCAGGCGAGGCGGTGGAACGGGCACGGCGCGGCGAGGGCCCGACGCTCCTCCATATCGAGACGCCGCGTTATTACGGCCATTTCAGCGGCGATCCCGACAATTACCGCACGGCGGAAGAAAAGGCGGCGATGCGGCGCGACCGCGACTGCCTCCCGCGCTTCCGCCGCCGCGTCGATGAGGCGAAGCTTCTCGGACTTGACGAGCTCGACAAGATCGATGCCGAAGTCCAGGCGGCGATCGACCAAGCCGTCAGCGCGGCGCGCTCGGCACCCCAGCCGGCGCTCTCCTCCCTCACCACCGATGTCTATGTCCGTTACTGAGCAGCATTCATGGCACAGAAATCCTTCCGTCAGGCCTTGAACGAGGCTCTCCATCACGAAATGCGCCGCGATCCGAATGTGATCGTGCTCGGCGAGGATGTCGCCGGCGGCTCGGGCGCCTCCGGTCAGAAGGACGCCTGGGGCGGCGCCTTCGGCGTCACCAAGGGTCTTCTCGGCGCCTTCGGCCCGGCGCGTGTACGCGACACGCCGATCACCGAAAGCGCCTTTGTCGGCGCCGCCGCGGGTGCGGCGATGACCGGCCTGCGTCCCGTCGCCGAGATCATGTTCGTCGATTTTCTGGGCGTCTGCTTCGACCAGATCTTCAATCAGGCGGCGAAATTCCGCTACATGTTCGGCGGCAAGGCGGTGACGCCGCTGGTGATCCGCGCCACCTACGGCGCCGGCACGCGCTCGGCGAGCCAGCACAGCCAGGCGCTCTATCCGATCTTCACCCATGTGCCGGGCCTCAAGGTGGTGATCCCGTCATCGCCTTATGACGCGAAGGGCCTGCTCATCCAGGCGATCCGCGACAATGATCCGGTGATCTTCCTTGAGAACAAGGTTCTCTATGACACGGTGGGCGAGGTGCCGGACGGCGCCTATACGGTGCCCTTCGGCGAGGCACATATCGTGCGCGAAGGCGGTGACGCCACCATCGTGGCGCTTGGCCGCATGGTGCATTTCGCCCGCGAGGCGGCCGAAATACTCGCTGCCGAGGGCATCGACTGCACGGTGCTGGATCCGCGCACCACATCGCCCCTCGATGAGGACACGCTCCTCGAGATGGCGGAGGAAACCGGCCGCGTGGTGATCGTCGATGAAGCCAATCCGCGCTGCGGCATGGCCGCCGACATTTCTTCGATCATCGCCGAGAAGGCGTTCGGCGCGCTCAAGGCGCCGATCATGAAAGTGACGGCGCCGCATACACCCGTACCTTACGCGCCCAATCTCGAAGCCGCCTATATTCCCGACGCCAAACGCATCGCCGACGCGGTGCGCAAGGCGGTCGCCTTCAAGAGGTCATGACGATGAGCGACCGCATCCAGGCGATCACCATGCCCAAATGGGGCATGACCATGACGGAAGGCAAGCTCGCGGGCTGGCTCGCCGGCGAAGGCGCCGATATCGCGGCCGGCCAGGAGATCATGGAGGTCGAGACCGAGAAGATCACCAATGTGGTCGAGTCTCAAGCGCCGGGCCGCCTGCGCAAAATCGTGGTGAGCGAAGGCGCCACCGCCCCGGTCGGTGCACTCCTCGCCGTGCTCGCCGCCGAGGATGTCTCCGACAGCGATGTCGAAGCTTTTATCGCAAGCTATGCCGATCGCGCCGGAAGTGCAGCGGCCGACGCCGACGATGCGCCGAAAGCGCGTATCGTCCAGGCCGGCGCCCATCGCTTCAAGGTGCTGAGCCTCGGCTCGGGCGGCGTTCCCGCCGTGCTGATCCATGGCTTCGGCGGCGATGGCGGCACCTGGCTCTTCAACCAGGATACGCTGGCGCAGAACCGTCTTGTGCATGTCATCGACCTGCCGGCGCATGGCGATTCGGAACCGACGGTGCCGAGCGGCAAGGTCGCTGATATCGCCGGAGCCGTGCTCGAGCTCTTCGCCGCACTCGATATCGAGAAGGCCCATCTCATCGGCCATTCGCTGGGCGGCGCCGTGGCGCTCGCCATCGCGCAAGCCTCGCCGCAGCGCGTCCAATCGCTGAGCCTCATCGCACCGGCGGGCATCGGTTCGGAAATCTCCGCCCTTTATATCGACGGCTTCCTCGCCGCCGAACGGCGCAAGCCGATGAAGGAAGTGCTGTCGCTGCTCTTCGCCGATCCGCAAGGCATGAATGCCGAGATGGTCGAGAATGTGCTGCGTTTCAAACGTCTCGATGGCGTGCCCGAGGCGCTCGCCGCCATCGTCAGCCATCTCATGGCCGACGGCAAGCAGGTCATCGACCTGCGTGCGGTCCTCGACGGCAAGATCCCGGCGCTTGTCATCTGGGGCGAGGCCGACCAGATCATTCCGGCGAACCAGAGCGACGGCCTGCCGGCAGGCATCGACGTGGCGCGGCTGGCCGGCGCCGGCCATATGCCGATGATGGAAGAGGCGGCGCAGGTGAACCGTCTCGTCACCGCCCATCTCGGCAAGGCGGAGGGCTGAGCCCATGAGCGTCAGACCGCCGCAAGGCCTGCCGGGACTGCGCGGCACCGAGCATATCGGTCTCACCGTTCCCGATTTCGACGCGGCGGTCGATTTCTTCGTGCGCATCATCGGCTGCGACTTCATCCTCGATGGCGGTATCTATGCCGATCCCGATTTCATGGAGCGGCAGATCGGCGTCGACCGCAAAGCGCGCTTCCGCTGGGGCTTCGTGCGCTGCGGCAACGGCCCCAATTTCGAGATCTTCGAATATTCGGCTCCCCGTCAGGCCGTGGTGCCGCCGCTCAACAGCGACATCGGCGGTCATCATCTCGCTTTCTACGTCGACGACATCGAAGCCGCCGTCGCGCATCTGAAAGCCCATGGCGTCACCGTCCAGGGCGACATCCAGAAAATCGAGGAGGGACCGGCAGCGGGATCGCTGTGGATCTATTTCCGCAGCCCCTGGGGACTGCAGATGGAGCTTGTGAGCTACCCGCAAGGCAAGGGCCCGGAAGGCTCGCCGGCGCGGCGGCTCTGGCATCCGGGCAAGCCGCAGGGTTAGCGCGATGATCTTCGTGGAAGCTCGAGCTCTCTCCGGTTTTCCCCTTCTCCCGCTTGCGGGAGAAGGTGGCCGAAGGCCGGATGAGGGTGTTCTCTCAGCTTCTGTTCTCCTGAAGAGCTGTCGTGAGCTGAACCAACACCCTCATCCGCCCTGTCGGGCACCTTCTCCCGCAAGCGGGAGAAGGGGAATGCGGATACAAGGCGCTACCACCATGGCGGAGCGCCGGCCATGATCGACTATGATTTCCTGCGCTCGCTCGATTTCTCGATCGTGTGGAAATACCTGCCGGTGCTCATCGACGGCTTGGGCACGAATATCCTCCTGACGGCGATCGGCTTCATCTGCGGCGGCGTCGTGGTCGGCACGCTGCTGGCGCTCGCCAATCTCTCGCCAAATCGTTTCATCAGCTGGCCGGCCTGGATCTTCGTCGAATTCTGGCGCTCGACGCCGCTTCTGGTGCAGGCCATCTGGGTGCATTTTGCCGTCCCCGGCATCACCGGCATCTCGATGACGCCGTTCCAGAGCGGTTCGATCGCGCTCATCTTCAACGTCGCCGCTTATTGCAGCGAAATCATCCGCGGCGGCATCGGCGCCATCGGCAAAGGCCAGTTCGAGGCGGCGAAGTCGCTGGGTCTGCGTTTCTATCCGACCTGGCGGCTCGTCATCCTGCCGCAAGCGATAAAACTCATGCTGCCGCCGCTCGTCGGCACCACGATCAGCATCTTCAAGGCGACGACCATCCTCTCGGTGCTCGCCATCGATGATCTGATGCGCACCGCGAGCCGGCTTTCCTCCAGCACCTTCCAGCCGGTCGAGATCTATACGACCGCGGCGGTGCTCGCTTTCATCGTCGGCGCCGCCATCACCTTTGCGGGCTACGCCGCCGAAAAGAGACTGAAGCGGGGGATGGCATGAGCTTCGATCTCGCCCTCGTCCTGCGCAATGGCGGCACGCTTCTCGACGGCGCCCTGGTCACACTCGCCATCGCGCTGGTCGGCGCGCTCGTCGCGGTTTTCGGCGGCGCTCTCATCTGCGCCGCCCGCATCTCCAAGAGCGCCGTCCTCAGAAGCATCGCCCGCGGCTATATCCTGTTCTTCCGCGTCACGCCGGAAGTCGTTTTGATCTTCTGGGCCTATTATTGCGTGCCCTTGATCTTCGCCACCAAGGTCTCGGGCTTCTGGGCGGGATCGGTGGTGCTTGGCCTCATCGGCGCGGCCTTCCTCGCCGAAATCTACCGCGCCGGCATCGAATCCGTGCCGCGCGGCCAAGTCGAGGCGGCGCATGCGCTGGGGCTGCCGGCCTTGCCCAAATGGGGGTTCGTCATCCTGCCGCAGGCCCTGCGCCTGTCGATCGCGCCGCTGGTCAATTACTTCTCCGAGTTCCTCAAGAACACGACGCTCCTGTCGGCGATCGGCGTCGCCGACCTGTCACTCCAGGCCTATCTGCTCGGCGGCCAGACCTATCGCTATATCGAATTCCTGTCGGCCATCGCCGTCGTCTATTTCTTCATGATCTTCCCGGTCATCCTGTTCGCGCGCCGGCTCGAAAACCGGCTCGGCCGGCCGGGCAAACGCGAGCGCACCTTCGGCACTTATCTGGCGAAGCTGCCACGCTCACAGAGATCCGCATCACGCCTGGCCAATCCCTGACAACAAACAGACGGAGGAAACTGACATGAAAGCCTTGCTGAAAAAATGGAGCCAATGCGCGGCGCTCGTCGCGACACTGGTCACTTTCGCCGTGGCACCCGCCTCGGCCGATCTCCTGAAGGAGATCCGCGATCGTGGCGTCTTCCGCGTCGGCATGGCGGAAACCCAGCCCTGGCAGGCGCCTAACCCTGAGACCGGCACTTACGAAGGCATCAATGTCGAGCTCGCCGAGCGCGCCGCCAAGATCATGGGCGTCAAGCTCGAGATCGTGCCGGCCACCTGGGCGACACTCGTGCCCGGCCTCGAAGCCAATCAGTTCGATGCGGTCTTCGCCAATCTCTTCGCCACGCCTGAGCGCGCTTTGGTCGTCGACTTCACCGAGCCTTATTTCACTTTCGGCTTTCATGTCGTCGTCACCGCCAATTCGAAGATCCAGTCGCTCGCCGATCTCGACTCGCCGGATGTCACCTTTGTCGGGCAGAGCGGCACGGTCGAGGAGAGCTATCCGAAAGAGATGTTCCCTAAAGCCAAGGTGCGCGGCGTGCTCACTAATGACGTCGCCGCCTGGATCAGCGAAGTCGCCTCCGGCCAGGCCGATGCCGCCTTCCTCGATCCCGGCACCTATCGCCTGCTCAAGGCCAAGAATCCGGCCTTCGAACAGCGCCTGCGCGTTCTCAATGGTGAGGATGCGCTCCTCAAGCCGGTCGGTCTTGCCTACGCGATCCGTGCCGGCGAGCCGCATTTCCTCAACTTCCTGAATACGTTCCTGCGCGATGTCGTGCGCAACGGCGAGAATGTGAAGCTGCGCGACAAGTGGTTCGACGCGCTGGCCAAGCGCCAATAACGCTCAAACTGCCGGGCGTCTTCCAACAAGGACGCCCGGTGCCGACTAAAAAATGGGAATATAAGATGCAACTTCAGCGGTACTCCGCGCTGGCGGTCCATAATGCTCATGGTAACCGGGCGCGTCCTTACAGTGACACGGAACGCCACGTGCTGAGCCAGGACGGCTTCCGCATAGCGAAGGCCGAAATCAGCGCCTGGCCCGGCTACAGGCCGACGCCGCTCATCACGCTCGCCGGTCTCGCCGGAAGGCTCGGTGTCGGCGCAGTGCTCTATAAAGATGAAGGCCAGCGGCTCGGCCTCAAGAGCTTCAAGGCCATCGGCGGCGCCTATGCGGTGCTGACCGTGCTGAAGGATCATCTCGCCGACAAACATGGAATCAAGGACGCGGCGGTCGCCGATCTGGTGGCCGGCAAATACCGCGACCAGGTCGCCGATGTCACTGTCGCCGCCGCCACCGACGGCAATCACGGGCGTTCGGTCGCCTGGGGTGCCCAGCTGTTCGGCGCCAATTGCGTGATCTATCTGCACAGCCATGTCAGCCCGACGCGCGAGCGCGAGATCGCCCGTTTCGGCGCCAGGATCGTGCGCGTCAAAGGCCATTATGACGACTCGGTTCGTGACTGCGCCGTCGATGCCGCCAAGAATGGTTGGGTGCTGGTCGCCGACACTTCGTCCGATCCGAAAGCGCGTGTGCCCTCGCTCATCATGCAGGGTTATTCGCTGATCGCCGATGAGGTGCTGAAGCAGACGGAAACGACCGGACGGCCGACCCATGTTTTCGTCCAGGCCGGCGTCGGCGGTCTCGCCGCTGCTTTCGGCGCGCATTACTGGGATCTGTTCGGCGCGGACCGGCCGCGCCTCATCGTCGTCGAGCCGATCCAGGCCGACTGCGTCTTCCGCAGCATCGCCGCCGGCAAGCCGACCATGGTGCCGGGCGATACCAATACCGTCATGGCCTGCCTCGCCGCAGGCCAGGTCTCGGCCCCTGCCTGGGTGGTGATGCAGCATGCGGTCGATGACGTCCTGGCGCTGCCAGAGGATGCCGCACCCGACGCGATGCGTATCCTGGCCACGGGCATCGATGGCGATCCCGCCATCGTCGCCGGTGAATCGGGCTGTGCCGCCACGGCGGGCTTGATTGCCGCGGCGCTCGATCCGAAGCTCAAGGCGGCGCTTGGTCTCGACGCGAAGTCGCGGGTGCTGGTGATCGGGAGCGAAGGAGCGACGGATGAGGATGCCTATCTGCGGATCGTCGGCCGGACGTCGGATGCGGTCGCAGCCTGAAGGGGAGGTGTAGATGAGCGGGTTGCTTGAGGGAAAGACGGCTTTCATCACCGGTGGTGCCCAGGGAATCGGGCTTGCCGTCGCCGAGGCCTATCTGAAACATGGCGCAAAGGTCATCGCCGCCGATATCGACAAACGCGCCGTGGCCGACGCGCAAAGCCGGCTCGCGTCGCTCGCCGGCGACCGTGCCCGCGTGGTCGAGCTCGACGTCACCAGTGAAGACGCGACCGAAGCGCTGGCCGACCGGCTGTTCAAGGATGGCGGCGTCGATATCGTCGTCCCCAATGCCGGCATTCTCGTCCTCAAGCGTGCCGTCGATTTTGATCTGCCGACCTGGCGGCGCGTCCTCGACATCAACCTCACCGGCGCTTTCGTCACCGCCACGTCCTTCGCCAGGCGGATGGTGCCGCAGGGCCGGGGCGGGCGCATCATCCTCACCTCATCGCTGTTCGGACTGCGCGGCGGTGTCGAAAACGCCGCCTATTCGGCATCGAAATTCGGCATGATCGGACTGATGCAATGCCTCGCCGCCGAGCTCGCCGCCGACGGCATCCTGGTCAATTGCGTGTGTCCCGGCCAGATGGACACGGCGATGCTCCATAAATTGTTCGACATGCGCGCCGTGCTGCAAGGCAAGCCGGCCGATGAGCTCAAAGCCGCCTTCAAGGCGAAGATCCCACTGGGTGAGCTCGGCAAGCTCGACGATCTCGCCGGCGCCTATGTCTATCTCGCCTCCGATCTCGCGCGTTATGTCGTCGGCCAGTCGCTGGTCATTGATGGCGGATGGCAGGTCGGATGAGCGATATTGCCGCGATCAAGGTCTATGCGGAAGCCGAGCGCGCGGCCCTGCTGGATCTCTGCGCCCAGCTCGTCGCGGCGCCGAGCCCGCAGCCGGTCGGCGACACGACGGAGCCTGTCGGGGTTCTCACGAGAGTTCTGCGCGATGCCGGCCTCGCGCCTGAGATCCGCCAATGCGATCCGCGCAAGCCCAATATCGTCTGCAGCTTCGAAGGCGCCGGGCCCGGACCACATCTGGTGCTCAACGGCCATGTCGACACGCTCAATCCGGGCGATGAAAAATCCTGGTCGGTGCCGGTCTATGCTCTGTCGCGCCGCAATGGCCTGATGAGCGGGCTCGGCATCGGCAATATGAAAGCCGGAAGTGCCGCGCTGACCAAGGCCTTCATCGGCCTCCATGCGCGCCGCGCTGAGATTGCCGGCCGTGTGACTTTGACACTCGTTTCCGACGAGGTCGTGTTCGGCCCGGCGGGCTCGGCCTTTCTTCTCGATCATGACGACACGCTCACCGGTGATTTCCTGATCAATGCCGAAGGACCGGGAGCGATGAATCTCGCGGTCGCCGAAAAGGGCCTTCTGTGGCTCAGCATCGAAGCGACCGCGGCGCCGGGACAGGGCATGCTGACGCGTACCGGCTCGTCGGCCATTGCGCGGCTCGCCCGGCTTCTTGCCGAGATCGATGGCTGGAATGATGAAACCGTAACACCGCCCGACGGCATGGCGGCGCTCGCCGATTTTGCCGGCGAACATGGCCTGCGGCTCTCGGTCAATGCCGGCGAAATTCAAGGTGGCGATTTCGTCAGCCAGGTGGCGGTGAAGGCCACGGCTGAGGTCGATTTCCGCGTGCCACCCGGCCTCACCATCGAGACGATCGAAAAACGCGTGCGCGATCTGGCCGAGACAATCGGCGGCATCACCGTCACGCGCATCAAAGGCTGGAATCCAAACTGGACGCCGATCGAGCATGCTCTGCCGCAAGCGATGCTGGCCGCGAGCACTGCGTTGCGCGGCAAGGCCGCTGCATCCGTCGTGCGATTGCCGGCGAGCGACGCCATGCGCTGGCGCGCGCGAGGCGTGCCGGCGATCTGCTTCGGGCCGCAAGCCGAGCTCGCTTCCGGCATCGACGACTATGTCTTCGAGCAGGATGTGGTCGATTGTCTCGCCATCTATATGGCCGCGGCGCTTTCGCTTCTGACGGAGTCCCGATCGTGAACGCTAAATCGCCAAATTCCGGCAGCACTTTGATCGGCGATGCCTTCGCTTCGCGCGAAAGGCCGGTGCTCACAGGGCGGACCGGCGCTGTCGCCGCCGCCGACCCCTTCGCCGCCGCCGCGGCCCAGGAGATTCTCACGCTGGGCGGCAGCGCCGTCGATGCGATGGTCGCGGCGCAAGCGGTGCTGGCCGTGGTCGCTCCCGATGCCTGTGGTCTCGGCGGTGACATGCTCTGCCTCATCCGTGAGCCCGGCGGCAAGGTGCTCGCCGTGAACGGCACTGGGGCGGCGCCGAAAAAGCTCGGCCGCGTCACTACCGATGGCGGCGCCAGCATCACCGTGCCCGGCATGGTCGATGCGTGGGCCGTGGCGCTCGAGCGTCATGGCCGGCTCTCCTTCAACCGTGTGCTGGAGCCGGCGATCCGCATCGCCCGTCTCGGCCTGCGCATCCCGGCGGCGCTGGCGCGCGCGGCGGAAATCCACCGCCCGCGGCTCGAGCGTTACGGCGCCGGACAATGGGGCCTGCTCAATGCCGCGCCCGGCGATCTCGTCATCCAGAACGAGCTCGCGATGACGCTCGACCGTATCGGCAAGGAGGGCGCGGGCGCCTTCTATCGCGGTGATTGTGCCGAAGCCATCGCCGCCGCCGTCAAGGCGCAAGGCGGCGCACTTTCGACTGCCGATCTGGCGGAGCATCAGACCGTGCTCGCCGAGCCGATCGCCGTCGCTTTCCGCGGCGCCCGGCTCCTGGTGCAGCCGCCGATTTCGCAAGGCGTTCTTCTCGCCATGGCCGCCAAGGCTTTGTCGGCACTGGGCGATGTGCCGGAGGATCGCCTCGATCACGCGGCGATCGAACTGACGGAAGCGAGTTTCGCCTGGCGCGATCATGTCGCCGAGGGCGACAAGCTGCTCAAGAAGAAGCTCACGCTCGATCTCGATAAGTCGGGCCAGCGCGGAGGGCCCCGCGCTTATCTCCACACTGCGGGCATTGCCGTCGCCGACCGCCAGGGCTGCGTCGTCTCTTCGCTCGTCAGCGTGTTCGACGATTTCGGTTCCGCCGTGCTGGTGCCGGAATGCGGCTTCGTCCTCAACAACCGCGCCGGCGGCTTCACCAAGGCGCCCAATGAAGCGGCGCCCGGCAAGCGGCCTGTCCATACGCTGGCGCCGGTCCTGCTCGAGACGGCACGCGGACCGATCGCGCTGTCGACACCCGGCGCCGACGGGCAAGTGCAGACCTTGCTGCAGGTCCTATCCGGACTGATGATAGAGGGTATCGACCTCGCCCAGGCGATCGGTCGGCCGCGCTGGCGCAGCGAGAACGGTCAGCTGCTGATCGAGGAAAGCCATCCGCGCCGCGCGCTTCTGGCCGGGCTCGGCCACAAGGTGATGCCGATGCCCGACGGCCATATGAAAGCCGGCGCGGTCACCGCCGCCGGCTCGATCGACGGCGCCCCCATCGCCTGCGGCGACTGGCGACGTAACACCTGGGCCGGGATCGTGTGACCTCCCCCTTATCCGTCATCCCGGCGAAAGCCGGAATCCATTAGAGGCCATGCGGCTATTGCTGCGGAAGCCGAGAGAATTTAGTGGGTCCCGGCTTTCGCCGGGATGACAAGTTTGTTCAAGGACCCTCCATGCTCGCCTCGCTCGATCTCGCCCATATGCTGGCCTATGCCGCGGCTCTTCTTTTCACTGGCGCATTAGGCGGTTTTGTCGCGGGGCTTCTGGGCGTCGGCGGCGGCATCGTCATCGTGCCGGTGCTGTTCCATATCTTCACGCTGCTCGACATCGACGACGACGTGAAGATGCACCTGGCGGTCGGCACCTCGCTCTCCACCATCATCCTCACCTCGGCGATGTCGGTGCGCGCGCATTGGCGGCGCGGCGCCGTCGACATGGATCTGCTCAAGCGCTGGGGCATCGGCATCTTTCTCGGCGTGGTGGCGGGCACCTTGCTCGCGACACATGTCAAAGGCCCGGTGCTGATGGCGGTGTTCGGCGTCGTGGCGCTCATCGTCTCGTTTCACATGGCCTTTTCGAAGCCTTCCTGGCGCATCGCCGACAAGCTGCCTGGCGGCATAACCGAGCAAGCGATGGCGACCAGCATCGGCGGCGTCTCCGCCATGATGGGGATCGGCGGCGGTACGCTGTCGGTGCCGACTTTGTCGCTCTTCGGCTATCCGATCCACAAGGCGGTCGGCACGGCGGCGGCAATCGGCTTCATCATCGGCGTGCCGGGCACGATCGGCTTCGTGCTGAGCGGAATGGGCGACAGCGAATTACCGCCTTTCTCTTTCGGCTATGTGAGTCTTCTCGGCCTCGCACTCATCACGCCCACTTCCATCCTCATGGCGCCGGTCGGCGCCTGGGCGGCGCATGCGCTGCCGGTGCGTGGCCTCAAGCTCGCTTTTGCGGCATTCCTGTTCGTCACCGCTTTGCGCATGTTGTGGACGGTGCTCGACTTCCTGACGTGAGCTATTTGCTCGTCAGCTCGATAACGCCATCCCAGGCAGATGGCGGCTTTCGCCCGGCAAGCGGAAGCGTGTAGAGCATCAGCGGCTCGAACCGGCCCATGACACGGACCTGTCCGAGGGCGATGACGTCGGTTTTGTCTCCGGCCGCCACCTTCGTGCTCTCGCTCAGCAGGATGGTCGTGCCGAGCGCCTTGTTGGCGCTTTCCAGGCGGGCGGCGACATTCACCGAATCGCCGATGGCCGTGTAGTTGAAGCGCCGCGACGAACCGATATTTCCGATGACGGCCTTGCCGGTATGGATGCCGATCCGGGTGGTGAGGCTGCCGTCCGGGGCGAGACGGCCCAGGTCCTCAGCCACTTCCCGCGCGGCCTGCAGCGCGGATGCCGCCGGATTGTCGAGCGTCAGCGGGGCGCCGAAGAAGGCGACAATGCCGTCACCGACGAATTTGTCGATATAGCCGCCGTGTTTTTCGATGATGGCGACGACCGCATCGAAATAGCGGTTGAGGTGCTGGACGATCACCTGTGCCGGGCGGCCTTCCGACGAACTGGTGAAATTGGCGAGATCGGAGAACCAGACGGTGATCTGGCGTTCTTCGCCGCCCAGAGCGGGTGGCGTTTCCGAAGCGACCATCTTCTCGAGCAGGCTCGCCGGCAGATAATAGCTGAAGGCGCGCCGCAACCGCCGCTGGTTCTGATCGACCAGCTTGAAGCGGTAGGCCATGAGTATCGCATGGGCGACGGCGCCACCGAGCGGCGGGTCGAAGAGCGGCACGATCGTCCCGAAACGAAAGGCGATGGTTGCGATGACGATCCAGGCGAGGGCCAGCACGCCGATGAGGAGTGCTGCGAAATAGGGCTGCAGCGAAAGAGCGAGAGCGCCGGTCAAGAGGCAGGCGGTGGCGATGATCGCGCTCCGGCCGAACCGGCTCATAACGGTCGGCGTGTCGCCACGCAACAGGTCGTTCACCGCCTGGGCATGGATATAGACACCCGGCGTGTTGCGCCGGTACAGCGTTGCATCATAGAGGCCATCCGGCACAGGCAAAACGCAGCGTGGTGTGGCGTAAGGACCCTCCGGCCCGGTGATGTAGCGGCGCGAGGTCAGCTTGCGGTCCTCGACATCGAGCACCGCGCCGATGAGCACGGCCTTGCCGCGAAACTGCTCGGCGATGAAATCGGCCCGGCCGGCCTTGATGCAGGCATGAATGTCGGCGAGCGAATAGGTCGGAATGGGATCGCCGCCGCGGAAATTGACATGAGCGCCGAACAGCGCGTCGGCCGGAATGCGGCGATCGCCGAACCGGACGTCGCCTTTGCCGGCCGTTGCCTCCTTGCCCGTCAGACGCATCGCCAGTTCGAGGGCGAAGCCCGCCTCATGATAGTCGCGGCCGCCATCGAGGCCGATGAGGAACAAGGGAAAGCGGCGGATGGCGTCGTCGCGATCGGTCAATAGGTTGGCGGCGCGAATATTAGTGCCGCCGACGGCGAGCTCGTAGCCCGGATAGGGCGCGACGGCCTTCGTCGTACTCTGAAATTTGGTGAGCACGATCTTGCCTTGCTGCGATGCCTTCTTGAGGGCGACGAGAAAGCTGCGGTCATAACCCGGCAGCACCGGCTGCACCGAGGTCGGAAAGATGATGTCGAGGCCGATCACCGAGGCGTCCGCCGCGACGAGGCCGTCGACGACCTCCGCCATCAGCGGCGTCCACAAGGCATAGGGCGTGTCCTTGAAGGGCGGCTGGCGATAGGTCTCCTCATCGACCGCGATCACGACGGTCGGCGAGGTGGCGGGCGCCGGTGGTGCCGAGATCTGCTCGCGCAGCCAGAACAGCGAATCGATGCCGAGATTAGTGAGCCGATCGAACACCGGCAGCGAGAACAGCCACGCCACTAGGACGGAGACGATGACCAAGGCAGCCCAGTCACGCGGTTTCATGCGTCAGGGGCGGATCAGGCGCGCGATCAAGGGAACGGGGCCCGCTTTGGCGGTGGGCGCGATGGCGAAGAGAAAGTCGACCTTGGGCCCACGCAGCCGGTAGATGGCGCCGGGCGTCAGGGAAATGCCGAGCGCCTGCAGATCGAGGCGGGCGCCCGATGCTTCGACATCCTTGGGTGGCTCGAAGCTGTCGACCCGCTGGATGATCGCCGGTCCGTTTGCGATCGGCGCGAAAAGCGGCTGCGTTCCGTAGCTCGCGGCGAAGGCGGCGAATCTGTCCGTTTCCCGATAAGCGGTGACTCCACTCTCCTGGGCCTGGCCGGACGACAGTTTCATGCCGCGGCCCGAGCAATCGATTTCCTCGCGCTGGAGGGCGCCGCCTTTGACCGTGCTCTTCTCGAAACCGACGATGACGTGGCCGCCGGTGATGGTCTCGCGCTGGCACGATTTGAGATAGCTGACGATGAGCTTCTCGTCGGGCGCGAGGTCGAAGGCGGTGCCGGCCTCCAGATAATCCATGAGGAAGACGCCGGTGCGCTCCGGCGCCTCTTCGACGATGGCGACGGGCTCGCCCGCTTGCACTTGCGGAGAGAAGCCCATGGCGAGCGTCAGGCACGCGAAGAAGGAGGCGAAGGAGAGACGTGACATTGGGGGATTATTTCGACGGAGGATTGAAATAGAGCTCCTCGCGCCCGGGCAGCGAGCCGTAAGTGTAAGGCTCTTGCGTGCCATTGGTCAGATCCAGGACGCTGTCCCGGACTTTGCGGAAGAGGAAACCGACTTCGACGCCCGGCTGCTGCAGCTGCTCGATCAACGCCACGACGAAGGGGCTGTTGCCCGTGTCGCCATCGAGTGCGACCTCGCCGGCCTTCGCCGCATAAGCGACGAGCACGCCGCCCTGCGGCTCGACGCGGCTCAGGCCCCGCCCGATCGAGCGGGTGGACGCGACGCGGGTCATCGTCTGCAGGAACGGATTGTTGCGGCAGGCATCGAGAATCACCAGCCGGAATTTGCGAGCCCCAGCCGTCGCCTCGACGACATGGTCGAGCGGCACCGTCTCGAACAGGACGCGGCGATCCGAATCGAGCTTGGCGTCGACCGGGATGAGATAGTTCTGGCCATCGAGCTCGATGCCATGACCGGCATAATAGACGACCGCCCAGTCGGCGCGCGCGGCGTCGTCGGCGAATTCGGCGAGCGCCGCCCAGGTCGCCTGACGATCCATATCGAGCTTGAGCGTCACCTTTTCAAAGCCGAGACCCGTCAAGGTGTCGGCAATGGCGCGCGCATCCGTCGCCGGATTCTTGAGCGCGGGAACGCCCGCATAGGTCGAGTTGCCGATGATCAAGGCGATGCGGCGTCCCAGTGTCTGCTTGTCGGCGGGCGCCACCGGCTCAAGCGGGGGAAGGGCCAGCTTCGCGGTGACGACGGGCTGCGGCGCGGCTGGCTCGAGATTGCGGTCGAGCTTCGTGGCGGGGGTCTCCGATTGCAGCACGAGCGTGGTCTGCTCCTCATCGGAGGGCAGCCGGGCGTCGCTTTTCTTGAGGGTGGTTGGTTCCTTGGACTTGGGCTTCGCCGCGGCGACCTTCTGCACCTGCTTGGCCGGCTTCTTCGCGGGCGCTTCGGCCTGCCTTTTAGCTGGTGCCGGTTCGGCCTTGGCCGACTTCACCGGCCCTGTTGACCTGCGCAGGCAGGAGGCCCGGTCGGGGAACATCTGGCCGCTGCTCCGCCAGCCCGCTCCGCATGTGGCGGAGCGATTGCATTGCCATTGGCCGAATTTGTTGATACCGCCGCAGACTGCAGCCTCCGCCATGCGGCCGGGCTGGATCAGGAACGCCGCCGCCACCAAAGGCAGCATCAGGAAAAGGATAATGGGCTTGAATTTCATCCAGCCGCTCCGTCGTCTGGCACCCTTGGTTGCACTGCTCACAGGATACGAACTTATCCTAAAGTAAATCTGAGCAGGAATACAGTGCCAAATGGCGATTGACGCCCCCCGTTTGGGAGGTTTGGTCAGCGCTTTTCGGGGTCGTAAGGCTCCATCAGCGCCGCCGGCGCCGCCGCGAAGCGGGTATTGACGATCACGACGATCAATGTCGCCACATAGGGCAGAGCGAGGAAGAGCTGATAGGGCAGGTCGACTGAGCCGCTGGTCTGGAGGCGGAGCTGGAAGGCATCGACCGCGCCGAAGAGAAGTGCCGCGCCGGCGCAGGCGAAGGGCTTCCAGCGGCCGAGCACGACCAGTGCCAGGCAGATCCAGCCGCGCCCTGAAATAATGCCGAAGGTGAAGGAGCCGAAGGCGGCGAGATTGAGATAGGCGCCGGCAAGCCCGGCAAGCGCGCCTGCCGCCATCAGCGCCAGGATACGCATCTTGATCGGATCGATGCCGACGCCCGCCGCGGCCTTGGGATTCTCACCCACGGTACGCAGCGCAAGCCCCGCCGGCGTGCGGAACAGGAAGAAGGCCAGCGCCGGCACCAGCAGATAGACGATATAGGTCAAGGCATATTGGTTGAAGAGAACCGGCCCGACGAAAGGGATGTCGGACAGGAGCGGCAGCGGAATGGTGGAGAAAGGCGTGATGGCGGGCGGCACCGCACTTTCGCCGAAGCCGAGCCGGTAGCTGAAGAAGACGAGGCCGGTCGCGGCCATGGTGACGCCGAGGCCCGTCACCGTCTGGTCGAGCCGCAAGATGACGACGAGCAGCGCCATCAAGAGGCCGATCAACGCGCCCAGCAGCAAGGCGGCGAGGACGCCGAGCCACAAGGAGCCGGTCACATGCGCGGT
Organism: Rhizobiales bacterium Y(2018); assembly: GCA_005502925.1. Taxonomy (GTDB): domain Bacteria; phylum Pseudomonadota; class Alphaproteobacteria; order Rhizobiales; family Aestuariivirgaceae; genus Taklimakanibacter. The sequence continues at coordinate 18,451 of SCPD01000028.1, forward strand.
GGCGAAGCCTGCAAGCGCGCCCGCCAGCATCATGCCTTCGATGCCGAGATTGAGGACGCCGGAACGTTCGGCGACGAGCTCGCTCAACGTGCCGAGCAGCAAGGGCACGGCGAGCCGGATCGCCGCGGCGAAGAAGCCGATGTCCAGAATGATGTCGAGCATGCTCATGAGGCGGCCTCGCGCTTGGGCGACGGGCGCCATCTGATGCGGTAGCGCGCCAGCGTCATCGCCACCAGCACGGCGATCAAGGACAGGCCCTGCACCGCGTCGGCGATGAAGAAGGGCACGCCGGTCTGGCGCGACATCTCATCGGCGCCGGTGGTGATGGCGGCGAGGAAGACAGCGGCGGGAATGACGCCTACGGCCGAGAGCCGCGCCAGCATCGCCACAACGAGGCCGGCATAACCGAAGCCCGGCGAGATCGAAGCGATGACCTGGAACTGGGTACCGCCGACTTCGCCGGCGCCGGCAAGGCCGGCGAGCGCGCCCGACAGCAGCACGGCGAAGAACGTGATGCGCCCGACATCGAGGCCGGCATGATGAGCGGCCTTCGGATTCTCGCCGACCACTTTCATGGCGAGGCCGAAAGAAGTGCGCTTCAGCACGATGCCGATGACGATCACGGCGATCACCGCGACGAGGACGCCGAGATGCAGCCTTGTGCCGGCCCAGAAGACCGGAAATTCGGCATCCATCAGAATGTCGGGACTGTCGGTCCAGCCGGTGACCGGGTCTTTCCACGGTCCCGACAGCAGCGCCATCATCAGATACATGACGATGAAATTGAGCATCAGCGTGCTCACCACCTCATCGACCTTGAGCCGCGTCTTGAGGAGGCCCGGAATGGCGGCAAGCGCTGCGCCGGCCAGTGCGGCGCCGACGATCATCGCCGGCACCAGCAGCGGCACCGGAATGTCGCCGCGGGCGCCGAGCCAGGCGGCGGCCATGGCGCCGACGAGGAGCTGGCCTTCGCCGCCGATATTCCAGAAACGGGTGCGCAAAGCCACCAGAGCGGCAAGGCCGGTGAGGACGAGCGGGGCGGCGCGTGCGACGGTTTCGGTGATGGCGAATTTGCCGGCGAAGGCCGCCTCGCCCATGATGGCGAAGGCCTGAAACGGATTGGCGCCGGCAATGATGATGAGCAGGCCGCACAAAACGAGGCTCGCGGCAATGGCGGCGAAAGGCATCAGCACCTCGCGCCAGCGCGATGGCGGGCGGGGCTCGAGCGCGATCCTCATGCCGGCACCTCGATTGCGCCGCCATTCATGGCGAGGCCTATGCCGGCGACGGTCGCCTGCTCGACTTGCATGGCGCAGACGATGGCGCTTTCATACATCACCGCGATGCGGTCGGAGAGCTGGAAGATCTCGTCGAGATCATCCGAGATCAAAAGGATGGCGCAGCCTTCGGCGCGCAGCCGCATGAGCTCGCGATGGACGAAGGCGATCGCCGTCACATCGAGGCCGCGCGTCGGCTGCGCGATGATCAGGACCTTGGGCTTCAAAGCGAGCTCGCGCGCGACGATCGCCTTCTGCTGATTGCCGCCGGAGAGGAGCCCGATGGGCAGCTTCGCATCGGGCGGCCTGATGTCGTAACTGGCGATCTGCCGCTCGGCGAAAGCCGCCATGGCCTTGCGGTCGAGCCAGCCGAAATGGGCGAAGGGCGAGGCGCCGAAACGCGACAGAACCATATTGTCGCTGACCGGCAGGGCGCCGACGAGCCCGGCGCCGAGACGGTCTTCGGGAATATAAGCGAGACCGGCTTGCTGCATCCGGCGCGGCGAACCTGCTGATGTTGGCTTGCCGTCGATCAGGATCGTGCCGTCGGCGGCCATCTGGACGCCGGCAATGGTTTCGGCGAAACGCACCTGTCCATTGCCGGAGACGCCGGCAATGCCGACGATCTCGCCACCATGAACCTTGAGATCGATGGGCTGCGTCGCCTTGCCGAGCCGCAAACCCGCCAGCTCGAGGCGCGCGGCGCCCGTCTGATGCGGCGTGCGGGTGATGCGCTCGGGCTCATGACCGCACATCAGCACCGCGAGGCCGGCATTGGTCAGCGTGCCGTCATTGACCGCATCCGCCACCACGGCGCCGCGCCGCATGACCACGACCCGGTCGGTGATGGCGCGCACCTCGTTGAGCTTATGACTGATATAGACGACGCCGACGCCATCGGCCTTGAGCGCCCTGATGGCGCTGAACAGGCCTTCGGTCTCCTGCGGGGTGAGGACCGAGGTCGGCTCGTCGAGAATGAGGATACGGGCTTTACGGAACAAAGCGCGGATGATGTCGAGACGCTGCTTTTCACCGACAGCAAGATCGCCGACGAGCTGGTCGGGATCGAGCCCGAGCCCATAGGCTGCGGCGATTTCGGCGAGGCGGGCGAGCGCTGCCGCGCGGTCGATAAGGCCGTGGCGGCCGGCAAGTCCCGCCATCAGATTTTCGAGCACGCTGTGGCGCGCCACCACATGGGTGTGCTGATGCACCATACCGATGCCGAGCGCGATGGCATCCGCTGTCGAGCCGATGCTTGCGGCCTTTCCGGCAACCGCGATCGTGCCGGCATCGGGCCGGTAAAGACCGAAAGCGATGTTCATCAAAGTGGTTTTGCCGGCGCCGTTTTCACCGAGAAGCCCGACGACCTCGCCTGGCCGCAACGTGAAGTCGACGTCGCGGTTCGCCACCACCTCGCCGAAACGTTTGGTGATGCCGGTGAGGGCGAGGAGCGGTGTGTCGTCAGCCATCGGCACTTTTCGGCGACTGCCGATCAATCGGTCTTCGTCTCGCTCTCTTCATAGGTCACGGCAAATTTGCCGGCGGCGATATCGTTCGACTTGGCCTCGACCGCCGCCTTCACCTCGGCCGGCACCTTGTCGGCAAGTGCCGCGTAGTCGGCGAGATAATTGACGCGATGGGCGATGTTTTCGAGCGTGCTGTAATCCTTGGCGGCGAACTTGCCGCTCTTCACCGCGTCGACCGCTTCCTTCAGCACCGGATAGGGATCCCAGATCACGCTTGAGATCACAACCTTCGGATTGATCGCCGACTGATCGGTCATATTGCCGATGGCCAGCATCTGGCGCTCGGCGGCCGCCTCGATCACGCCGATGCGCTCGGCGAAGACGACATCGACACCCTGGTCGGCCATGGCGATGGTCGCTTCCTTGGCCTTGGGCGGATCGAACATGGAGCCGATATAGGCGGCCTTCAACTGGATATCCGCTTTCATTTCCTTGGCGCCGGCGCGATAGGCGTTGAGGAGTCCATAGGTCGTCGGCACCGCGATGCCCGCCACGACGCCGATCTTGCCGGATTTGGAAAGGCCGGCGGCGAGCATGCCGCCCAGATAGGCTGCCTCGTAATTCTGGCCGTAGAAGGTCGCGAAATTGGGCTCGGTCGGACCCATGGCGGAACCCATGGTGAAGGCGGTCTTGCCATAGTTGCGGGCGACGCGCCGGCAGATCTGCTCGGTGCCATAGGCATCGCCGACAATGAGCTCGACGCCTTCCTCGCACCATTGCCTGAGCACGCGCGAGAAATCGGCGGCCTTCACCGATTCCGAATATTTGTAGTCGAGCTCCGCTTCTTTGGCGAGGCGGGTCATGGCGAGATGGAGCTGGGTCACGAAAGGCTCCTCCATCGGCGTCTCGAAGATACCGCGGATGCGGACCGAAGCGGCTCTGGCCGCGCCAAAGGGGATCGCTGCCGCCACTGTGCCGAAGGCGGCGATCTTCAGGACGTCGCGCCGAGTCTTGTGCATCTCTTCCTCTCCCGGTATCGCGGCAGGGTGCCGCGCTGTTCGTTCTTCTTGAGGCAAAGTCTAAGAGGGGCCTCGCGGCGGAATTTCGCGAAACTCGCGCTTTCGTGCAAAAAAACGGCATCGATTGCGGGTCATCACAAAAAATCCGCAAAGCACGCCGGACTATGCTGGGACGAATGAGAACAGGGAGGCTTATATAAAGTGACGCTCGCCAGAAAACTGACCATCTTGCTTCTGGGCTACGAGATCATCCCCAAGACCGTCTCGACCCGCGACCGCGGCGGTCGCTTCGTGATGGCGGAGCCGATCTGCGCCTATCTGATCGAGACGGCCAAGGGCCATGTCCTGTTCGACACCGGCGTCAATGCCGACAATATCCGCGATCCGGTCCGCCGTGAGGAGTATTTTATGAGCCGCGGCTGGCTTGCCCCGCCGATCGTGCTGCCCGAGCATGACTTTCTGCCCCAGCTCAAGGCGGTCGGCGTCGCGCCCGGCGACATCAAGGATGTGGTGCTGAGCCATGTCCATTGCGATCACACCGGCCATCTCAAGCATCTGCGCCACGCCAATATCTGGATCCAGCGCATCGAGCATGACTATGCCTTCTCGGATCACGGCAATCTCGCGGTGTTCAACGACGATTTTGATTTCCCCGATATGAAATGGCGGATCGTCGACGGCGACTTCGAGCTGATGTCCGGCATCGAAGGTATTTTCACGCGCGGCCACATGCCCGGTCATCAGTCGCTGGTGGTCACGCTGCCGAAGAGCGGCGTCAAGGTGCTGACCGCCGATGCAGGCGATCTGTGGGAGAATTTCGAAGAGGAAGTGCTGCCGGGCGAAAGCTGTGACGATGTCGCGGCACTTGCCTCGATCCGCAAGCTCAAGGCGATCGCCCAGGAGCGCTCGGGCGAGCTCATTCTTCTGCATGACCCCGTCCGGGTACAGAAGCTCAAACTCGCGCCGGAGTTCTACGACTGATGCCGACAGGCGCAAGGCTTTACGCGGTCTTCCCCCTTCTCCCGCTTGCGGGAGAAGGTGGCCGAAGGCCGGATGAGGGTGTTCTCTCAGCTTATGCAGAATCGCAGGTGTGGAAAGTGTTGAAGCTTGTGATTCTTGTTCACTTGAATGACCGTCATCAACTGAACCAACACCCTCATCCGCCCTGTCGGGCACCTTCTCCCGCAAGCGGGAGAAGGGGAAGTGCTTGAGGTCGACTCCTTCCCCGCGCTTTGCGCGGCGGCGGGAGAGTCTCCTCCTGGGTCAGGCTATGGCAGCGTAGGCCACAGACAAAGGCGTCACCCCTCCCATGGGGCCGCCGTCGCGATGGTGCCGGCGCCACGGATGGTTGCTGGAGCGGTGCTCCAAAAGTATATTCCGGCGATTGACCGAATAGACTCCGAGGCGTTCACGTCAGATCATGAACTCGACAGCCACGACTGAGACAGGCCCTCCGACGGCTGCGGAGAAACGTGATGGCTCTCGCAACATAATCATCATTCTCCTGCACAACCTGCCGCTTGCGGTGGTCTATCTGGCGTTTGGCTTCTGGCGGGCGGCGCGGAACGATATCCAAGCCGCATGCGACTTCATCTGCGGCTATACGAACCGCTTCGGCGACCAGCTGCCGATCGTCGCCTCCGTCAGGGCCAAATTTGCCGAGACCGGCGCGCCGATTGATGTCGAGCTGGGCCGGGAGATTCTGTTCTTCAACATCGTCATCGGCATATGGGCGATCCCCATCACGGTTCTGGCTTACATCCTCTATGTTCGCCAGCATGGTGTTTTCAAAGACCGGAAGATAAGGGCCAAGAGCCCCATACGAGTGATACTGGCCAAGATGTTTCTTCTGACCGTGATGGTGATCATGATCATAGTCCCCTTCGCGCCGAAAGACATCGTGCTGACGCACTGGGTTGGCCTCTTCGTGTCCAATTTGATGAGCGTGTGCATCTCGATGGTGCTGATGGTCTTCGTGCTTCATGTCTATGAATGGAGTGCCGCCATTGAGGAGAAGCGGCAAGGCGCTTCCGTGTAATCACCCTTTCACGGCGCCCGCCATCAAGCCCGACACGATATGGCGCTGCAAAAGGAGGACGAGCGCGATCAGCGGGACGGTCACGATCACCGAAGCGGCCATCACGCGGCCCCAGGGCAACTCATAGGCGCTGGCCCCGGTGATGAGGGCGATGGCGACCGGCACGGTGCGCTTTTCGTTGGAGAGCGTGAAGGTCAGAGCGAACAGAAACTCGTTCCAGGCCAGGATGAAAGCGAGGAGCCCGGTCGCGGCCAGCGCCGGCGCCATCAGCGGCAGGAAAATCTCGGTCATGATGCGGAAGGAGGAGGCGCCGTCCATGACGGCCGAATCCTCGAGCTCGCGCGGCAGCTCGCGCAGGAACGCCGTCAGGACCCAGGTGGTGAAGGGCAGAGTGAGGATGAGATTGGAGAAGATGAGGCCGGTCAGCGTGTTGTAGAGGCCGGCGGCGCGGATGAGCTCGAACAGGCCGGACAGGACGGCGATCTGCGGGAACATCGATATGCTCAGCACCGCGAAGAGGATGGCGGCGCGGCCGCGGAACTTGATGCGGCCGAGCGCATAGGCAGCCGTCACCGCGAGAGCGAGCGAGATCGCCGTGGCGACGGAGGCGACGATGAGCGAATTGACGATATTGCGGGCGAAGGACTGCTCGGCGAAGAGGGCGCGGTAGTTCTCCAAGGTCGGCGCCGCGGGCAGGAATTCGACGCGGAAGATGGCGCTGCCGCTTTTCAGCGAGGAGACGATCGCCCAATAGAACGGAAACACCGTGTAGAACAGGATCGCGGCGACGAGCGCGTAGAAAAGGATGCGGCGCAGAAGGACGAGCGGAGTCATCGGTCATTCCCGCTGGCGCTGACATGGACACGGCCGAGGGTGATGACCGCCGTCGTGATGAGCGCCACGATGACGAACAGGCAGGTCGCCGCCGTCGAGCCGAAGCCGACATCCTGGAAATCGACGAGCTGCTGGCGGGCATAGACCGACATGGTCGCGGTGTTTTCATTGTTGCCGGTCAGCACATAGATGACATCGAAGACGCGCAGCGCGTCGAGGCCGCGGAAGATGATAGCGATCAGCAGCGCCGGGCGGATCAGGGGCAGAGTGATGTGGAAGAAGGCTTTGACCGGGCCGACGCCATCGACGCTCGCTGCTTCATAAATGTCCTGCGGCAGGACCTGGAGGGCCGCGAGGGTGAGCAGCGCCATGAAGGGTGTCGCCTTCCACACGTCGACCAGGACGACGGCGGCCATCGAAAGCGTCGGGTCGGCGAGCCAGGCCCAGGGGCGGTCGATCAGGCCGAGAGTCATGAGGAGGACATTCACCACGCCATAAAGATCATGCAGCATCCAGGCCCACATCTTGGCCGAGACGACGGTCGGGATCGCCCAGGGAATGAGGATGGCGGCGCGTACCAGGCCGCGTCCCGGCATATGGGCATTGATGGTGAGCGCGATCACGAGACCGAGAATGGTTTCGAGCCCGACCGACAGGACGGTGAAGAGCAGTGTGTTGCCGACGGCGCGCCACCACTGCGGATCGCTGAGCAGGTAGACATAGTTGGCGAGGCCGACAAATTGCCATTGACTGAGATCGCTCAAATTGGCGTCGGTCAGGCTGAAGGCGATGGTGCGCAGCAACGGCCAGGCGGCGACAAGGGCCAGGGTGATGAGCAGGGGGCTGAGATAAGCCCAAGCGAGCCGCGTGCGCGCCGTCATTGGTGACCTGCCATCGCAAGGTCGTCCCCACCATTTCCCCTTCTCCCGCTTGCGGGAGAAGGTGCCCGATAGGGCGGATGAGGGTGTTGGTTCAGTTCACGACAGCTCTTCAGAAGAATCAGATAAAGAAGCTTCAATACTTCCCACGCTTGCAGCTCTGAAGAAGTTGAGAGAACACCCTCATCCGGCCTTCGGCCACCTTCTCCCGCAGGCGGGAGAAGGGGAAACCGGGTTGCGATAATCCATCCTACCATTTCCCGCCGCGGCTCAGCCGGTCGAGCTGCTTTTCGAGCGCGGCGAGATTTTCTTCCGCGGTGCCTTTGCCGGAAAGCGTATTGTGCACGGCGCGAATATAGTCGCTGGCCGCGCGGCTGTATTTGGCGCCGGTCACGGTCGATGGCCGCGCCACCGAATTCTCAAGCACCGCTTCGAAGTCCTTGAGGAAGGGCAGCGCCCCGAGCAGCTCCGCGTTGCCATAGAGGCTCTTTCGGGTCGGGTTGAAGGAACCCTTGATGGCGCGGCGCTTCTGTTCCTCGGCGCTGGTCAGATAACGCACGAGATCGGCCGCTTCCTTCGGATGCGCGGAATATTTGGAGACGGCAAGATGCTGGCCGCCAAGCGCTGACGCGTGGCGAGCGCCTTGTCCCGTCCCCTGCGGCAGAAGGGCGATGCCGACCTTGCCTTTCACCGGGCTGTCGGGCGCATTGGCGAGCGACCAGGCATAGGGCCAGTTGCGCATGAAGACGGCGTTGCCCGACTGGAAGACGCCGCGTGAGTCCTCCTCGGCATAGTTCAGCACACCTTCGGGCGAGATGGTGCCGATCCAGCTCTTGGCGAGGGTGAGGGCCGCCGCCGCTTGCGCGTTATTGATGGAGATCTTGCCGTCGGTTTCGATGATGGTGCCGCCGCCGAAGCTCGCCACCCATTCAATGCTGTTGCAAGTGAGCCCTTCATAGGCGCGGCCCTGCCAGACGAAGCCTTGCAATTGCGCATTGCCGGCGCGCTCGCCGGCGAGAATGGCCTTCGCCGTATCGGTGAGCTCGGCCCAGTCCTTGGGTGGCTTCTTGCCGTATTTGTCGAGAAGGTCCTGGCGGTAATAGAGCAGACCAGCGTCGACGAAGAACGGCACGGCGAGGAGCTTGCCCGCGACCGTATCGTTCGTCGTCAGGGTCTCGAAATGATCCTTCAGGTCTTCCGCCGGTATCAACGATTTGAGATCGACGAAGTGGTTCGCCAGAGTGCCCGGCCAGATGACGTCGATCTGGAATACGTCGATATCGGCGGAGCCGGCGGCGAGGAGTTGCTGGTAAAGGGCCAGGCGTTCATTGGCGTCAGGCGGCGTCGCCACGAGCTTGACCTTGTTGCCGGTCTGTTTCCCCCAGGCATCGGCCCCTTCCTGGCACAGCTCCAGCTCGATGCCGAGCGAGCTGCAGGAGATCGAGACGGTGACTTGCGACTGGGTGGGGGTGGCGCTTGCTGAAAGGAGCGCGGCGGTCACCGCGATCAGGCCAAGGCTTCTAAACATGGCGTCTTCGCTCCGCTGTCGAGGCGGCACGTCCCGTGGGTGAACGCGGCGGAGGCGAAAAGGTTCCCGGCGCTCCAGTCAGGAATCTGGGCCAGTCAGCCGCATGCGCAAGCTCATCAAGCTCCAGCCAGCCGATATCGGGCATGAAGCAGAGCGGGCGGCCCCTGGCCGCGCCATCTGACCGCCCGGCCCATCCGCCCGCGTCCCAGTTGCGGTTCTGACCGTCCTGGGGCATCTTTTCAGGCAACGAAAATGCCAGATCATGTCTCTCCCCCACCGGCCGCAGAATCACCGCTCGCGGCATTCGACGGCGCCATTGTTCCGAACCGGACCGGAGTCCTCTATCGAGCGGGACTCACCCTGGTTACCTTTGCCATGGTGCTTTTGCCCATCATCTATGTGGCTCTGATCGGCCTCACTGCATGGGGCGCCTGCTATCATCTGACGCACAACACCTGGATGCTGTCGAATGGCTCGCTGTTCCGGACGATCGCCTATGCGACGCCTGCCATCGTCGGCTTCATCCTCGTCTTTTTCATGATCAAGCCCTTCTTCGCGGCCCGGGAAAGCGCGCCCGAGTCGGTCGCTCTCGATCCGGAGAAAGAAGCGCTCCTGTTCGCGTTCGTGCAGAAAATCTGCGACCTCGTCGGCGCTCCGATGCCGAGCCGGGTGGATGTCGATTGTGAGGTCAATGCCTCGGCCAGCCTGCGGCGCGGCATGTGGAGCCGCGATCTGGTGCTGACGATCGGGCTGCCGCTGGCCGCCGGACTGGACATGCGCCAGTTCGCCGGCGTGCTGGCGCACGAGTTCGGGCACTTCGCCCAGGGAGCGGGGATGCGGCTCACCTATGTTGTCCGCCGCGTCAACGCCTGGTTTGCGCGGGTGGTCTTTGAGCGGGACGCGTGGGATGTCCGGCTCGAACAGTCCGCCAGTGGCCTGCCATGGCAGATCGGCATTGTGCTTCACGGGGCGCGGGCTTGCGTGTGGGCGACGCGCCGCATTCTCTGGGCGCTCATGCATGCGGGCCACGCCATAAGCTGTTTCATGCTGCGCCAGATGGAGTATGACGCGGACAGTTACAGTGCCAAGCTGGTGGGCGGCGACGCATTCGAAGCCACCGCCATCCGGCTTCGTGTCCTCAACGTGGCCACCCAATTCGCCTACGGGCACGTCCAGCAATCCTGGGCGAGCCGGCGCTTGCCGGAAAATCTCGTGCTGCTGATCGAACGTGAATCCGCCTCGTTGCGCGGCGAAGTTCACCAGAAAGTGACCACCGCCGATCCGGAAGAAAAGACCGGCTGGTTCGATACTCATCCAAGTGATGCTGATCGGCTTCACGCCGTGCGCCGGTTGAACGAGAGAGGCATCTTCCACGCGACCGAGCCCGCTGCCCGGCTGTTCTCGGATTTCTCCGCCTTGAGCAAGACCATCACCCGTCACCAGTATGAGAAGCACTTCAAGCTGGCCTTTGCGGATCAGGACCTCATGTCGGCAGACGAGCTGCAAACTGAGCGCGCCGCGATGGTGGAGGCCGAGGCCCTGGTGAGCCGCTATTATGGCGACGTAAATATCGTTCTGCTTCCGCTCCTCATCGACGGGCAATCGCGCGTGCCCGCCGAGCCGGTTGCGGTGCTTGCCGAGTGGCGGGTCGCCTGCGGCGAGGTCGAAGCCCGGCGCGAGGAGGCGCAAGAGGCTTCCGCGGCCTGCGTCGAGCGGCTGCAGCGACGCTCGAATCTAGTGACGGCGTACCATCTTGCTGCGGCGAAATTCGCGTTCGCGCCAGAGGAGTTCGGCTTGCCTGATTATGCGACGACCCCAAGCGAGCTGAGAACTGCCGCCGAGGTCGCCTTGCCGGATGTCGCGCCGGCCATCGACGAACAGCTGGCCCGGCTGGAGCCCTTTTTCGCGGCCCTGCGCAAGCGTATCGGGCTGGCGCTCGCCCTTCACACCGGGAGCGGCGCAATCGCACCGGCGGCAGCGCCGGAAGCTGCCGTCGTCATGCCGTTGCTTGCGGCGGTCGGGGCCGAAATGAAAGAGGCGCTTGCCATGGAGGCCAGGCTGAGGGCCCTCGCGGCCCTCGCACAGAACCGAAGCAATCATACAGACCCGGCAGACGTGGATGATGAGGCCCGCAAGCTCGCATCCGACGTGCGGGACGGCATTATGGGACTCAGAAAACGCCTGGGGAGCTTCACCTATCCCTTCGCCGACCCACGAGGTCAGCTCACGATCGCGGACTATCTGGGCACCGCACAATCGGCGGCGCATGACTGGCAAGGCTCCCTTGAAAGCGGCACCGCCCATGCGAACCGGCTTTTCGACCTGCACCATCGGCTCATCGGCCGGGTGCTCGCCCTCGCGGACCTGGCGGAGAAAGCTCTGGATCAGAATGATTCGATCAAACGGGACGGGCTCTAGCACGCGATCGGGAAAATAAGAAAAGGGCCGGGACCTTTCGGCCCCGGCCCTCGTCGATCGCGTCGTATCGTTACTGCTTCAGCAGATCGGCCACCGGAATGGCTTCGCTGATCGTCCATTCATCGACGACCGCCGGCTTGCCGTTGGTCGTTTCGATGATGAGATAGCGGCCCTTGTTCTGGTGATGGATCTCGCTGGTGAAGGTACGCGGACCGAAGAGGGTCGGCTCGTCCTTCATCTTCTCGAGCTCGGCCACCACGGCATCGGCATCGAGCGACTTCGCCCGCTCCACCGCCTTCGACCACACATCGATCAGCACATAGCCCGGATAGACATACTGGCTCGACGGATCGCCGCCGGTCACTTCCTTGTACTTCTTGTTGAACTCGTTGACCTTCGGGTTCGGATCATCGCCATAGATCGACCCTTGCGCCGGCACGAAGAAGTTGGAGAGATCGGGCACCGCCGACAGCCAGTAGCTGCCGTCGACACCCGAGCCGTTGAGGATCGGCGCCTTGATGCCGGCGGCGCGGATCTGCTTGATGGCCGAGACGGCGCCCGGCATCATCGTGCACAGCATGATCGCATCGGGCTCCTGCGGCAGCGCCTTGATGCGGCTGATCTGCGAGGCGATCGAGGCGTCCTCGTTCTTGAAGGTATCGCTGCCGACGAGCTCGGCGCCTTCGAGCTTCGGCAACTGCCAGTCGAAGCCGTCGCAGATGCCCTTGTTGTAGACCGTCCAGGTGTCGAGCAGGCGATAGAATTTGCGGGCATTCTTCTTGGTGTAGGCCCACTGCGCCATGGTGGCGCCCTGAACCGCCGCGAGCACCGAGCTCGAGAAGGAATGCGGACCCACGCCCGGTATGCCGGCCTTGATCGATTCCGCGCACAGGAAGAACGATACCTTGCCGGCGGCTTCGGCGGCGAGCGCCGCCGGGGCACCGAAGTCATAGTCGCAGGACACGATCACCAGCTCGGCGCCCTTGTCGAGCACTTCGAGGCCGGCCTTGGCGCCTTCGGCGCGGTCGGTCTTGGTGTCGGCGGTGACGACCTTGATCTGTCTGCCGAGCAAGCCGCCGGCCTTGTTGATCTCATCGATGCGGATCAGAGCGGCATCCTGCGCCGGCTTGTCGTAAGCCTGCATGAAGCCCGATTCCGCCGTGGCGAAACCGACGACGATATCATCCGCTAAGGCAGGTCCGGAGATCAGCGCGCCGAAAACGGTCGCCAATCCCAATGCTTTCAATCTACTCATGGTCTCCTCCTTGTCATTATGAACGCACGTCTATTCCGAAGGTTTGCCGGCGCCCTTGAGGCGCCAGGTGATTTCGCGGTTGCGGGTGAGGCCCGACGGCCGGAACATCAGGATGATAATCATCACCAGGCCGATGGTGATCTCCTGCAGGCCGTTGGGGATGGCGAGCGTGGTGCCGCCGAGATCGACGCCCTTCTCCAGCCAGCGCAGCAATTGGATGATGGCTGAAATCACGATGACGCCCATCACCGCGCCCGACAGGCTGTTCATGCCGCCCACCACCAGCATCGACAATGTGATGAAGGTGACGCTCAGATAGAAGGCATCGGGATTGACGACCCCGAGGAAATGTCCATAAAGCGCGCCCGCCACGCCGATCACGAAGGCCGAGATGACGAAGGCGATGAGGCGCTCGCGCACGATATTGACGCCGGACGCGGCTGCCGCCGTGGCTTCGTCGCGGCCCGCGCGCAATGCCAGGCCCGAGCGCGAGATCTGATAGAGATAGGCGATGATCACGACCAGGATGGCGCCGCCGAGCGCGGTCCAGATGCCGGTATAGAAAGGGATGCCGACGATCGAGCCGGTGCCGCCGGTGACCGAATCCCAGTTGGAATAAACGACATTGATCACCGCCAGCATGGCGAAGGTGGCGATCGAGGCGGCGATGCCGGACAGTCGCATCAGGATACGCCCGACGATCAAAGCGAAGAGTGCGGCAAGGAGGCCGGCGAGGAAGGCGGAGAGGAAGATCGGCAGCTGCGTGTTGATGAGAAAATTGGGCAGGCCCGGCAGCGAGACCTGCTTCATGACGGCCGGGATGGTGAACCAGGCGGCGGCATAGGCGCCGATGCACATGAAACCCATATGGCCGAAGCTGATGACGCCGGAATTGCCGACGAAGATATAGATGCCCACCACCAGCATCACGCGGATGAACATCTCGACGACGGTGCGTTCGAACGGGCGCGATCCTGCGAGTTTCGTCACGACGGCAATGGCAACGAGAATGAGGATCAATATGATCAGGGTCGAGATCGTGCGGGCGAGGAGAGAGCTGCGCTGGGCCATCGTCACACTCTCTGCTTCGCCGATTTGGGCGCGAACAGGCCCTGCGGCCGCCAGATCAGGCAGGCGATGACCGCGCCATAAACGAAGGCGTCACGGAAGGGCCTGGCCTCGAGCGGCAGGATGACCTGCATCAAGACGCTGGCGCCGCCGATGAGGAAGCCGGCGATGACCGCGCCCGGCAGGCTGCCGAGCCCGCCGATGACGGTGGCGATGAAGGCCACCAGCATCACCGACATGCCCATCTGGATGTCGACGGTGCCCGTTTGCGTCGCGAGGATCAGGCCGATCGCCGCGGCGAGCATGCCCGATATGGCGAAGGCCAGCATGATGACGCGGTTGGCCTTGACGCCCAGCATACGCGCCATGGTGAAATTCTCGGCCGCCGCCCGCATTTCGAGGCCGAAGCGGGTGCGCTTCAGGAAAGCGGTGAGGGCGATGAGGATGACGATGGTGATCGTGATGGTGATGACCTGCAGCAACGGGATGCGGGCGCCGGCGATCTCGACCTGCTGGCTCAGATTCGACCAGAGGTCGATCGATTTCGGCCGGCTCGAAAACAGCATCAGCAGGAAGTTCTTGAGCACATAGCCGAGCGCGAAGGAGGCGATCATCATCGTCGCCGGATTGGCATTGCGGAAGCGGCGGAAGACGAGGATCTCGGAGAGGACCGACAGGCCGGCACCGATGGCGAGGATGAGCGGGATCAGGATGATGGTCGGTAGATTGCCGGCGAAGACGATCGCCGCCGCGTCGATCGAGGGCCACAGCAGCGCGAAGACGCAGAAGGCGATGTAGTCGCCATGGGCGAAATTGACGAGCCGCATGACGCCGAAAATGAGAGCGATGCCGAGCGCGCCCAAAGCATAGAGGCTGCCGAGGCTCAAGGCGTCGAAGAGGATCTGGAGGAGGGCGGTCATGCGAGTACCCCGCTACTCCCTCCACCGCGCGAAGCGCGGGGAGGGTGGACGCCCAAAGGGCGGACGGGTGGGGCGTCGCCGCCGGGAAGTCTTGAATGAATGGGGACACCGTCCTCGTGGAAGCACCCCATCCGTCGCGCGTTCCGCGCGCCACCCTCCCCGCCTTCGGCGGCGGAGGGAGGATTTGGTGGGATTCTCCAAGTCATCTCTCAATGTTCCCCATACCCAAAATAGGCCTTCTTCAGCGTGTCACCGCGGGCGAGTGTCCGCGCATCGCCCTCGAGCACCACCTGGCCCGAGCGCAACAGGATCATGCGGCCGCCGGTCATCATGGCGCGGGTCGAGCTCTGCTCGACGATGAGCAATGTGAGCCCCCGGCTGTCGCGCAGTTTGAGCAGCGTCTCATAGACCTGGTCAATCACCTTGGGGGCGAGCCCCAGCGACGGTTCGTCGATGGCGATGAGGCGCGGCGCCGTCATCAAAGCGCGGCCGATCACCAGCATCTGCTGCTGGCCGCCCGACAGCACACCTGCCGGCTTGTCCTTGCGCTCCTTCAGCATCGGAAACACGTCATATACTTGGCTGAGATCGTCGCCGACACGGGCGCGGTCCTTGCGCATGCCCGCCCCCAGCATGAGATTCTCCTCGATGGTGAGCGCGCCGAAGACATGGCGGCCTTCCGGCACCATGGAGAAGCCGAGCCGTGCGGTGCTTTCGGGCGTGGCGCCGGTGATCACCTGGCCGCGCAGCATGATGGCGCCTTCCGCCGCCGGCACCACGCCGGCGATCGCCTTGAGCAAGGTCGACTTGCCGGCGCCATTGGGCCCGGTGACGAAGATCGTCTCGCCGTCCTCGATCTTGAGCGACACGCCGCGCAATGCGGTGAGGCGACCATACCGGACGGTGATGTTGTCGACGCTGAGCAAGGTCACAGCACCACCCCTCCGGCTTCAGCCTGCGTGCCCATGTAAGCGTGGCGCACTTTTTCGCTGGCCTTGATCTGGGCCGGCGCGCCGTCCTCGATGATCTCGCCCGAATCCAGCACATGGATGTGGTCGCAGATATTTAGGACGAGGCCGATATTGTGCTCGATCAGCAGGACGCCGCATTTCATCTCGGCGACGATCCGGCGGATGAGCGCGATGAGGTCGTCGGCTTCCTCCGCCGACATGCCGGCGGCCGGCTCGTCGAGGAGCAGATATTTCGGCTCCATCATCAAAGCGCGGCCGATGGCGACGCGGCGCTCATCGGTGTAAGGCAATCCGCCGGCGATCCGTTCGGCGAGCGATGAAATGCCGATCCAGTCGAGCATCGCTTCCGCCTTGGCTTGAGATTCGCGGCGCGACAGGCCCAGACCGACGCCCGTAACCTCGAGATTGTCGAGCACCGACAGCTCACTGAACAGGCGGCCCGACTGGAAGGTGCGGGCGATGCCGAGCCGCCGGATGCCGAAGCTGGTGATGCCGGCCATGTCCCTGCCGTCGATCGTCACACTGCCCTCATCGGGCGCCTGGAATCCGGTCAGCACATTGACGAGCGTCGTTTTCCCCGCGCCATTCGGGCCGATCAGCCCGGTGACGCGCTGGGGCGGAATGTCGAGCACGACATTCGCGAGCGCTTTCAGCCCGTCAAAGGAGACCGAGACATTCCGGGCGCTGAGGGCGGTGCTGGTCATCTGCCTCCCGTCTTTCGCTTGTTCGTGATGACATAGGAGCCGGACGCATCGAGCCTGGCCGTCCAGCCCGGCTCGATGACGATGGTGGTCGTCACTTCCTCGATGATGGCGGGGCCTTTGATGGTGGCGCCGGCGCCGAGGCTTCCGCCGTCATAGACGGGTGTCCTGGCGCCTTTGCCCTTGGCATCGAAGATCGCCTTGCGGTGGCCCTTCAACGCTTTGGCGATGCTGGCGCCCTTGGCCAGCTTCGGCAGACGCGGCTTGTCGATATAGCCGTAGAGAGTCGACTCGATATTGACGACCTCCACTGCATTATGGCGTTCCGAATAGGTGTAGAGCTCCTCATGGCGCTTGTGGAACGCCTCCTTTACCTTCGCGATGCTTTTCGCATTGATGTCGAAGGTGCCGATATCGACGGTGCATTCATGCACCTGGCCGACATAACGCATATCGAGGCTGCGCTTCACGCCGATGGTCTTCTTGGTGAAGCCGTCCTTCTCCAGATGCTGGATGCCCTTGCGCTCGACCTCCTTGAACAGGGTGTCGATGCGCTTATAGGCGGGGTCGTTGTCGAGGCGCACCGGCGCCGTCGCCATATAGTTGTATTTGACGTCGGAGATGGTCTGGCCGAAAGCGCAGAGACCCGAGGCGAGCTTCGGCAGCACGATCGTGTCGATGCCCATCTCGCGCGCCAGCGCGGTGATATGGGCCGCGGTGGCGCCGCCGGCGCCGACAAGGACAAAGTCGCGCGGATCATAACCGCGTTCGACCGAGACGCGGCGGATGCCGTTCACCATGTTGTTGTTCACGATGGTGAACATGCCATAGGCCGCCTGTTCGGCCGAGATGCCGAGCGGATCGGCGATGCGCTTCAACGCCGCCTTCGCCTTCTCCAGGCTGAGCGGCAGCTTGCCGCCGAGGAGGCCTTCCGGATTGAGATAACCCAGCACCAGATTGGCGTCCGACGTCGTCGGCTCGACGCCGCCCTGGCCGTAGCAGGCGGGACCCGGATCGGCGCCCGCCGATTGCGGGCCGACCTGCAGGAGGCCCAGCGAGTCGATCCAGCCGATCGAGCCGCCGCCGGCGCCCAAGGTCTCGACCTGGATCATCGGCACGCCGATGCGGTAGCGCAGGAAGTCGATATTCTTGTTGAGATTGGTCTGGCCGTCCTTGGTCAGCGTGATGTCGAAGGACGTGCCGCCCATATCGACGGTGATGACGTTCTTCTTCTTGAAGGGCGCGCAGACATAAAGCCCCGCTTGCGGCGCCGAGGCCGGACCCGAATTGATCGCATAGACGGAGCGGTCGGTCATCACCTGGCCGATGGCAAGGCCGCCATTCGACTGGAAATAGCGCACCGGCTGCCTGGCGCCCAATTTCTGGAAATACTGGTCCACGGCGCCGACATATTTGCGCATCACCGGGGCCAGATAGGCGTTGGCCACCGCGGTGGAGCTGCGCGTATATTCGCGGATCTGCGGATAGAGCTCGGAGCCGACGGTCAGGATGGCGTCCGGCATCATCTCGCGCACGATCTCGGCGGCGCGTTTCTCATGTTTGGTGTTGAGCACCGACCAGACGAAGGAGATGGCGACGGTCTCGACACCTTCTTTCAGGAACAGCCGGCACGCATCGCGCACATCGTCATCATTCATCGCGGTGCGGATCGAGCCATCGGCCAGCACGCGCTCGCGCACGCCTTTGCGCAGATAACGCGGCACCAGCATGGTGGCGGCCGGATATTCGGGATCGTAGCGGTAGCCGTCTTCCTTGTGGCCGTTGCGGATCTCGAGCGAATCCTCGTGCCCCGCGGTGCAGATGAGGCCGGTCTTGCCGCCCCGATGGGTGATGAGGGCGTTGAGGCCGACCGTCGTGCCGTTGATGCAGAGATCGCAATTGGCGACGATCTCTTCGGCCGGGCGGCCGAGATGCTCGGCGATCAGAGCGAGCCCGTTTTCGATGGCCTTGGTCGGGTTGGAGGGCGTCGAGAGCGCCTTGAAGAGCTTGATCGAGCCCGCTTTGCGATCGGCGATGACGAAATCGGTGAAGGTGCCGCCGGCGTCGATGCCGAGACGATATTGCGCGGTCATTGGGCACCTCCACGCAGGGTGTTGGTGGCGTCCTGATCGACACTGAGGCTCTTGGCGTCCTTGATCACGACGCCATAATCCTCGCGGGCCCCCTTGATCGAGACGAGGCCGTTCTTCACGTCCCAGACGACCTTGTCGACCGGTCGTTCATGTGGATTGCCGTAACCGCCGCCGCCCGGATTCATGTTGGTGATGGTTTCGCCGGGCTGGATGGTCTGCAGGATGTTCTTGCGCTCGACATCGGTCTTGCCCTTGCGCTTGAGCTCGACCCGGCCGACCTTGGTGTCGATGAGTTTTGACTTGGCGCCGGCCGCCCCCATGGCCGGGATGCGGCGGCCTTCGCCGAAGCCGATGCACAACATGTCCTTGTAGAGCGGCTCGACTTCCCAGGCGGTGCCGGAGCCGCCGCGGTATTTGCCCGCACCTCCCGAATCCGTCATCAGCGAATAACGGTGGATGATGATCGGATAGGAATATTCGAGAAGCTCGACATCGCCGGAAGTCAGCGCGCCGAAGCAGCATTCGGGGCCGACGGCATGCCAGCCATCCTGCTGCGGCGTGGCGCCACCGCCCGAAATGATGGTGGCGAGCACCATGGTGACGAATTCCTCGCCGCTTCTTTCATCGCGCCCGGCGATATTGAGGCCATTGGCATGGCCCCAGGAGGCGGCGACCTTGGAGGGCATCGCCTTTTCGAAAGCGAGGCGCACCGCATCGGTCAGCGTCTCCATCGGTGTCGTGGTGCAGTTCATATGCGGCGCGGGCTCCGCGGCATTACACAACGTGCCCTTGGGCCCGAAGTCGATCGACACGCAGCGATAGAGGCCTTCATTGTAAGGCGGCGGCAGGGCCGCGAACATCATGAGCCCCAGATAGACGCCCGAATGCGAGTTCCCCTCATAGGAATTGATGAAATAGGGCACTTGCGGCGGGCTCTTGATGGCGATGTGGCAGGCGTCACCCTTGATCTTCACCGTTGCGGTGATCTCGAAGTCGCCGAGCCCGTGGCCGGCATCCTCGAGGATCGCGGTGCCGCTATAGGTGCCGTCCGGCACCGACTTGATGAGCGAGCGCATATGGCGGTCGGCCATATTCAACAGCTCATCGATGCAGGTATCGACGGTGGCGGCGCCATATTTGTCGACCATGGCGAGGAGATTGCGCTCGCCCACCTGGCAGGCGCCGATCAGCGCGTTGAAGTCGCCTTCCTGATCGCGCCTGGCCCGCATATTGGTGAAGATCATGTTGAGGACATCGTTGCGCGGCTTGCCCTTGTCCCAGATCTTCACCGGCGGGATGCGCAGGCATTCGGCATAGATTTCCTTGGCATTGGGATTGTAGCCGGCCGGCACCGGGCCGCCGATATCGGTCAGATGGCCCTTGCACACGGTCCAGTAAGCGAGCTTCCCTTTGTAGAAGACCGGCTTGTACATGCAGGTGTCGATGGCATGGCTGCCGCCGAAGGCCGGATCATTGTGAAGGATGAGGTCGCCGTCATGGATGTCGTCACCGAAATATCTGGCCACTGCCTTCATCGCCGGGATGAGCGAGCCCAGATGGATCGGGATGTCCTGGCCCTGCAGGATCATCTCCGGCTTGGCGTTGAACAGAGCGGTCGAATAGTCATGCGCCAGATTGAACACCGAGGAACGGGCGGTCTTTTCAAGCGTCAGTGTCATCTCACGCTGGGTCGTCTCCAGCACGCCCCTGACGACGGAAAGGGTGATCGGGTCGACTTTGGATTTGCGGTTCGGCTTCATCGGGTCCTCGCGGATCGCTGAACCACGCCGAAAGCCGAAATGGCCGTGCCTGAGGCCGGCGCCTGTTTCCTCACCCTCGGCATGGCGTCTATCGCACCATTGCGGAGCGGGAGCCTAGGTCGCGATGAGGACAGGAGTCTTTGCTGCAGGTGAACTGGCTTTTGATTTCCCGTGCAGTCGACCCGGTTTCCATTGCGTCCGCGCGCCCAAGGCCGTAACATTTTCCGTATGCGGAGTGCGCTATGAAGAGACGTATCTCGACCAGCAGCGTGGCGCTCCACGAGCGCAGCCGGCATTGGCATGAAACGATCGCCAGCGCCTATTTCCCGCTCGACCTCAGTTTCCGCGACCCGGCGCATTTCTCGGGCGAGATCACCGACTGGCATCTGGGCGGCCTGTCGCTGTCCAGGCTCACGTCCGAAAGCCTGTGCTACCGCCGCCTGCCGCATCATTTCCGCGCCGAGCGCGACGAGCATTTCCTGATCACGGTGCCGGCGCTGAGCGAGGTGTTCTTCTCGCAATGCGGCAAGGACGTCTATTGCGCGCCCGGCTCCTTCATCCTCGAGCGCAGTCACGAGCCTTACGAATTCAGCCACAGCGAGGCGTCCGATCTCTGGGTCATGAAGGTCGAGGCCAAGGCGCTCGCCGGGCGTTTGCGCGGGCCCGACCGTTTCTGTTCGCTGCAGTTCGACGCCGCCAATGGCGCCGGCGGCTTCTTCGCCGACATGCTGCATCTGATCCCGGACCGCTTCGATGAGATGAATGACGAGACGCGCGCCACGGTCGGCCAGCAGCTCATCGATCTTCTCGTCCTGGCGCTCAAGGCGGATGAGCGCACCCTCACTTCCGGTGGTTCGACCATGCGGGCGGCGCATCTGATGCGCATCGAGAGCTTCGTGCGCAAGAACCTGCGCAACCCGGCGCTGGATCCCGAAATGATCGCGCGCCATTGCGGCATTTCGCTCCGTTATCTGCACGAGCTCTTCCGCGACACCAACCAGACGCTCAGCGCCTGGATCCGCGACCAGCGGCTCGATGCCTGCCGCATGGCGCTCTGCGACCGCAATGTCACGCAAAGCGTCGGCGAGATCGCCTATCACTGGGGCTTCGGCGACCAGGCTCAGTTCTCGCGGACATTCAAGGCTCATTTCGGCATGTCGCCCAAAGAGTACCGTGACGAGGCCAGGGCCAAGCAACGCCTGGATGCGTGACCTTCTCCCTCCCCCTTGCGGGGAGGGTACGCCCGAAGGG
>SCPD01000029.1 GCA_005502925.1 Rhizobiales bacterium Y(2018)
TGAAGCGTACGCCACTCAAACTCACTCAGGTCATATCGGGCCATTGCAAGCTCCTCTATCGAGCTTGAATCATCTTTCTCCCGATTTGCCTACCCTTTATGAGTACGCAGCCTGGAGCGCTTCCCGCCAAAGTTGCTCGACTTTGGCGATAAGGAAGCGCTCCAGATTATATGTTTTCGAGCCCTTTTACCCGTTTTGATCGAAACGGAACGATTCGATCAAACCGGGTAGGGCTCTAGGGCTTGAAGTAAGGGATGCTGGCCGGATCCTTGCCCCAGGCCGCCGCCAGATACTTGGCGGCGAGCTTCTTCATCGTGCCGTCATCGATGATGGCCTTCATGATCTTGTCCAGCGTCGGATTATTCGCATTGCCCTTGGGATAGACAGCGCCATAGATCTCGCCGGTTTTGTATTGTCCGACGACCTTGATCTTGCCCGCCGAGGCCGTCTCGGCCGAAAGCGTGATCGAGGTGTCGGTCAGGACCGCCACTATTTCCTCATCGCTCAACGCCTTCAGAAGATCGCCGCGCTCGGCATAGACATTGTAGTCCTTCACCTTCAGGACATCGAGCGCGAAGGCGGCACCGGTCGTGCCTTGCTGGATGCCGACCGTCACCTTCTTGACCGTCTTCTGGGTGACCGGGCTTTCGGCCAGCGTCAGCACGCCGATATCCGAATTGAAATAGGGCACGGAGAAGTCGACCACCTTCTTGCGTTCCTTGGTGATCGAAACCTCGGAGAGCGCCAGGTCGTAATCCTTGACCTCGCCGCTGACCAGCGGCACGAACTCCACCGCCACCACCTTGAGCTTGTCATAACCGGCGCGCCAGGCGATTTCGGCGGCGAGGCAATATTCCATGCCGTCCTTGATGGCGTCCGGCTTATCGCCGTTCCACCAGACCGGCGCCGGCAGCGAGACCGCCACGGTCAACTGGCCGGGAACAGCCGGAGCGACGATGGGGACCGAGCCCTTGGCGCCGGTGAACTCGCAATTGCCGATCTTGTCGGCGGCCGACGCGGTCGTCGCGATTGCCCACAGAGCGAGCCCGCCCAGAAGAAGACGTTTCGCCAGAATCATGTTCGATGAACTCCTCATTGGCCTCAAGCCTATCGGTCGGTACGGGCGAGGACGACGCGGCGGTTGAGAGCGCGTCCCTGCAAGGTCTTGTTGGTGGCGATGGGTTCGCCGGCACCCGCGCCCGCCGTGCTGAGGCGGCTCGGATCGACGCCGAGCTTGACTAGCCGCGCCTTCACGGATTCGGCCCGGGCCTTCGAGAGCTTCAAATTGTAGGACTTGTCGCCAATCGAATCCGTATGCCCGGTGATCGACAGGGTCCAGAGCGGATTGTTGCGCAGCGCCGTGGCGATCTGCTTGAGCAGCGGAGCCGAGCTGTTGCGGACGGTCGCCTTGTCGAAGTCGAAGTGAATGCCGTATGTCGTATAGGCTTTGCGCGCCGCGAGAGCCTGCTCCATCCTGGCGCGCTCATCCGCCGACGGCGTGACCTGGACATAACGCTCGCTGCGCGGCGTCTTCTCGCCGCGGAACTGGACGCTGTAGAGCAGCAGCATCGGATCGTTTTTGTTGTCGAGGAAATAGAAATCCCCGACGGCGCTCTGCCGGCCGTCCTTGAAGCTCCCCTTGGCGTGGATCACCGGGACATTCACCGGATTGCCGTCGAGATTGACCGACATCTGGGCCTTCTCGACCAGCGTGAAGCCGCCGGTCATCGTCGCCATGGCTTCATTGTAGACGAGGTTGGAGGCGGCCTGCCCGGTCGAGCGCAGCTCTTCGAGCACGGCGGCCGAGGTGCCGAGCGTCGTGGTGCCCGGAATGACGAGCGGCATCTTGGCGCTGTAGCCGAGCACCAGGGTCCGCGCATTCATCCGGTCGGCGACTGAGATCCGGCGCACCGCGACGGTGCCGCGCGAGCTCGAATAATTGATGTCGAAGGAATCGGGCCGGACATTGGCGAAGCGGATCCAGGATTCCGCGTCGGGCCCATAGGCATTG
Source organism: Rhizobiales bacterium Y(2018) (assembly GCA_005502925.1). Classification (GTDB taxonomy): domain Bacteria; phylum Pseudomonadota; class Alphaproteobacteria; order Rhizobiales; family Aestuariivirgaceae; genus Taklimakanibacter. The sequence continues at coordinate 2,012 of SCPD01000029.1, forward strand.
GCCCAGGCGGTGGTGATCGAGCCGCCCTCATGTGGCATGAAAGCGCCGAGACCTTCCTGGGCACTCGCCGTGCCGCATGCACAGATCAGGGCGATAATCCCGAGCACCGCGTGCCGGGCATTGCGCAATAACCGCATCAGTTGCCTTCTCTCAGTATATTTCGGACGAATGGATATCCCCCGCGAGAACTCTAGCGCATGACCAGCACATTTCTTGTCATTACGCGCCAAAGCCAGATTCCCGACACGTTCTAGGCTCACCGCCGGCAGGCTGCTATTGGACCAAGGCCCCACATGCCTGGCGCTTCGAAAATCTGCTACGGGATCAGCGGCGACCGCTAAAATTTGACATTCGCCACCCCTTTGAGATCGAGCATCTGCCGCGCCTCGTCGGGCGTCGCGACATCGATCGACAGCTCTTCCAGGATGTGCCGCATCTTGGCGACGAGCTCGGCATTGGATTTGGCGAGCTTGCCTTTGGCGATATAGAGATTGTCCTCGAGACCGACGCGCACATTGGCGCCCATCGTCGCCGCCATGGTGCAGAAAGGCAGCTGGAAGCGCCCCGCCGCCAGCACCGACCAGTGATATTGATCACCGAACAGGCGCTCCGCCGTATCGCGCATGATGAGGACGTTCTGCGGATCGGGGCCGATGCCGCCCAGGATGCCGAAAATCGTCTGCACGAAGAGCGGCGGCTTGACGAGCTTGCGGTCGAGGAAATGGGCGAGCGTATAGAGATGGCCGACATCGTAGCATTCGAACTCGAATTTGACGCCATGGCCCTCACCCAGGCGCTTCAGCACCTGCTCGATATCACCGAAGGTGTTGCGGAAGATGAAGTCGCGCGAGCGGTCGAGATGCTGGCGCTCCCACTCATGCTCGAACTCCTTGTAGCGGCCGAGCATGGGGAAGAGGCCGAAATTCATCGTGCCCATATTGAGCGAGGTCATTTCAGGCGAGGCGCACTCGGCGGCGGCCAGCCGTTCGTCGAGCGACATGCCCTGCCCGCCGCCCGTCGTGATGTTCACGATGGCGCCGGTGCCTTGCTTGATGCGCGGCAGGAACTCCATGAACAGATCGGATGACGGTGACGGCCGGCCGTCCTGAGGATCGCGTGCATGGAGATGCAGGATGGCGGCGCCGGCCTCACCGGCCTCGATCGCCTGGCTGGCGATATCGGAGGGCGTCACCGGCAGATGCGGCGACATCGACGGCGTATGGATGGAGCCGGTGATGGCACAGGTAATGATGGCTTTGGATTTCGCGCGCATGAGGGTTCCCGATGTGATTCCGGGCTAACCTTCTCAAATTCCAGGGATTTGTCAAAGCTCCGCGATTTAAAGACAAAGGGCCGCTTCAGGGATCTTGTGAATCCCTGGAGCGACCCTTCAGCTACGGGACGGCTCCTGCTGCCGCGACTCTCTGGAAAACGCCCACACGCGCGGTTGGTTCCCTATGCAGGTCGAAATTTATTCTGCCGGAATTTCGGCCGGGCGGCGCTGGCGCAGGACGATTTGCGCCAGCAGGAACGTGATGAGCGCGCAAGCCGAGATCCCTGCAACCATCGGGAATGCCGTACCATCAACGAACAGCCCGACCACCGCCATCGCGGCAGCACCCGCCGCGAAATGCAAGGTGCCCATGAGCGCCGAGGCCGTGCCGGCGATCTCGCCATGCTCTTCGAGCGCCAGTACCGCGGTGGTCGGAATGACCAGCCCCAGGAAGCCGCAGCCGATGAACATCAGCACCGCCAGCACATCGAGACGGTCCACGCCCAGGGCGAAGAGCACGAAGAGCGCCGTGATTGCCGCGAAATAGCCGACGACCGCGATGCGCACCACGCGCGTCAGGCCGAAGCGGTCGGCGAGCTTGCCGGTGAATTGCGACACCGCGAAGAACGACACGGCATTGATCGAGAAGAAGACGCTGTAGAGCGTCGGCGTCAGGCCGTAATGGCCGATCAGCACGAAGGGCGAGTTGGCGAGATAGACGAAGAAGCTGGCAATGCCGAAGCCGCCGATGAAGGTGAGCGCCAGGAAGTTGGCATCGGAAAACAGCAGCCGATAGGCCGACAGCGCGCTGCCGACTCCGCTTTCGACGCGCAGCACCTTGGGCCGCGTTTCGGGCAGCATGGTTGCGATCATGACGATGCCAGCGAGCGCCGCCACCGTGACCACCCAGAACACCGCGCGCCAGTCGGCGAGCTCGATGACGATCGAGCCGGTGAGCGGCGCCAGGATCGGCGAGATGCTGAACACCAGCATGAGCAGCGACATCATGCGCGCCGCATCGATGCCGGTATGCAGGTCACGCACCACCGCGCGCGAGATGACCATGCCGGCGCAGGCGCCGATGCCCTGGATGAAGCGGAAAATGTTGAGCGTGGTGATGTCCGGCGCCAGCGCACAGCCGACGCCGCCGATAGCGAACAGCACAAGGCCGATATAAAGCGGCAGCTTGCGGCCATACATGTCCGACAGCGGGCCGAAGACGAGCTGGAAACCGCCGAAGGAGACGAAGAACAGCATCAGGCTGAGCTGCACTGCTTTGATATCGGCATTGAGGCTCTGGCCGATGGTCGGCAGCGCCGGCAGATACATGTCGATGGCGAAGGGCCCGATGGCCGACAGCAGCCCCAGAATCACGGCATTGCGGATAAATCGCGCCTGCATGGTGTAAAGATCCCTCATCGTGAGCTGCGCCGGCGGTCCGCCGCAGCCTCGAAACAGTTGAATTCCCTCAGAAATCGGGCCCAGCGAGATAACGGGGGCAACTCGGCACGCCCTCGCTGGACAAGCTAGCCCAAATTATTGGACATAGTTGTCAAAACAGTCAAGCCCTCTTATTATCCGGCCGACATGACAGATATGGTCAGCACCATCGTGGTCCCCCGGAGTCACGCCGCCAAGCGGCTCTCCATTCTCGACGCAGCGACCATGATCTTCTGCCGGGACGGTTTCGCCAGCGCCAGCATCGAGACGATCGCCGCCGAAGCGGGTGTCTCGCGCCAGACCATCTACAATCACTACAGCGACAAGGAGAAGCTGTTCACCGCCGTGGTGAAGGACATGACCGAGCGCGCCAATGCCGGCCTCTTCGCCACCCTTGCGGGCTTCCCCGAACGCCCCGCTGATCTCGCAGCCGAACTTGTCGATTTCGCGACAAGGCTCGCCACCAACTGCCTGTGCAACCGCGACTGCATCGCGCTGCGTAAATTGATCCAGGCGGAAGGCGAGCGTTATCCGGAGCTCTTCGCGCCCTGGCGGGCGCTCGGGCCGGAGCGCGCCTGGGCAGCGATCGGCGCGCGTTTCGCCAAATTGCATCATCTGGGGTATCTCGACATCGACGATCCCGATATTGCCGCGCGCCAGTTCCAGGCCCTCGTCAATGCCGATCTCTTTGTCGGCTCACTGCTCGGCGACAAGCCGACCGACGCGCAAGTGCGCGCCGCAGCGGTTGCCGCGGTCAGGACCTTCCTCAAGGCCTATGGCAAGACTGCTGCCAAACACTGACAGCAGACAGTATTAGAACCCTGCTGTAATCTTACCCGCCTAATCCCTCCCGGAGATCATCGCATGGCCAAAACTTCCACCGGAAAGATCCGCGTCGGCATCGGCGGCTGGACCTTCGAGGACTGGCGCGGCACCTTTTATCCCAAGGGCCTGGCGCAGAAGCGCGAGCTCGAATATGCGAGCCAGCATCTCACCGCGATCGAGATCAACGGCACCTATTATGGCAGCCAGAAGCCGGAAAGCTTCGCCCGCTGGCGCGACGAGACGCCGGAAGGTTTCGTCTTCTCGGTGAAGGGCACGCGCTTCAGCACCAATCGCCGCGTGCTGGCGGAGGCCGGCCAGTCGGTCGAGCGTTTCATCAAGAGCGGCGTCACGCAACTGAAAGAGAAGCTCGGTCCCATCAACTGGCAGTTCCTGCCGACCAAACAATTCGATCCCGGCGACTTCGAGGCCTTCCTCAAGCTCCTCCCTGACGAGCAGGACGGCCTGGCGCTGCGCCATGTTGTCGAAGTGCGCCATCCGAGCTTCCGGGCGCCGGACTTCATCGAGCTGTTGCGCAAATACAAGGTGGCGACGGTCTATACCGACAAGGAAAGCTTTCCCGAAATCGCCGATGTGACGGCACCCTTCGTCTATGCACGCCTGCAGCGCATGTCGGAGAAGATCGAGACCGGTTATGCGCCCAAGGCGCTGGACGACTGGGCGAAGCGCGCCAAGGCCTGGGCCGAAGGCGGGGCACCGAATGATCTCGAAACCGTCACCAAGCCGGAAGCCAAGTCGCCCAAATCGCGCGACGTCTTCGTCTTCATGATCAACGGCTTCAAGCCCAAGGCGCCGGCGGCGGCGATGTCGCTGATCGGGAAATTGAAGTAAGACTGTTTAGTTTATGCTTCATGAGTTCGTATCCCGCCTACATCATCCGACATTTCTTCTTCTGTCTGATCATGCGGTCCCTGGCTATCAAACTGCAATAGTGTGATCTCCTGATCACAGCGATCGGAGCGTAGACACATTTCAAAGACAGGCTCAGGGAACCATATGTCACTGCGCTGCATTGTGCCGATTGTCGCGGCTTCTGAGAAATCGCTCCGCGCCGCATACGCCTGTGTCGGCAACCCAAAGACAACATCCCTAGATCACGATTACTTAGGTCGGGTCGACCTAAAGTGATAAACGTGATCGGAATTTAAGTTTAGCGCGTGATCGGACGGAAAACCGGCATCCACTTTTCCTGATCACGCGCTAGTTGAGCCCGCCTGTTCCTGAACGCTGCAGCGAATATCGCGTCGCCCGGGCTTTGCCATATTGGCGGATCAGTCCGCTTTCGGTCAGCTCGCGAAGCCTCACTTTGAGCGTATTGCGATTGCCGCCGGTGATCGCGGCGAGTTCGGTAATCGTCAAGCGCTCATGCTGGCTCAGTGCCGTCAGCACCTGATGCGACAAGTGAGGCAAGCCGAGGTCCCGTGCAGGCTCTGCATGTTCGCCGTCCAAACGAGCGAGAAGATTGTCCTTCTGACGCTTGAGGCAGCGGAGGAAAAAGCCGATCCACGGCTCCCAATCGACATTGTCGGTCTTGAGAGTCACCTGGGTCCGGCGCAAGGCCTGATAGTAGGAATCCTTGTTTTCCTCGACAACGCGTTCCAGCGAAGCATAGGGAACATAAGCGTAGCCGGCACGTAGAAGGAGAAGCGTCGTCAGCACGCGCGACAACCGCCCATTGCCGTCCTGAAAAGGATGAATGGCGAGAAATACCACGATGAATATGGCGATGATCAGAAGCGGGTGGAGCGTTTCCTCATCGATCGCCTTACGGGTCCAGCCGACCAGTTCCTCCATTTCGCGTGGCGTGTCGAAGGGCGTCGCGGTGGAAAAGACGACGCCGAGCTCGCGGCCTGCCGCGTCGAAGGCGACGACATCGCTTGGCAAGGTCTTGTAGGCGCCGCGATGACGTTCATCCTTCGGGCTATGACGAAGCAGCGTTTGGTGAAGCTGACGAATGTGGTTTTCGGTGAGTCGCATATCCATATGAGCCTGAAAGATCAGGTCCATCGCTTCGGCGTAGCCCGCCACTTCCTGCTCGTCACGGGTCTTGAAGGGGCGGACAGTCAGCTCGGACAGCAGACTCTCGACTTGGATATCGGTCAGCTTGGCGCCTTCGATGCGCGTTGATGATGCGATGCTCTCGATGGTCGCCACCTTGCGCAAGGCGCTCAGGCGATCCGGCGCAACGGTCTTGAGGGCCTCCCACCTGCCCTTGAACTCATCGATCTCGGCGATGAGCTTGACGAGGTCTTGGCCAAGTAGAAGTTTCGGCTCCTTCATCCCGGTGATTACCCATCAATGCATTACCCGATTATACCCGATAATACCCAAATTGTACCCGATTTTCCGAATTGAGCGTCTTTGATGTTCATATTATGTTCTATTCCAGGATGTTTTCAAAGGCCACGAAATGGAATGTCCCGCCACGATCCTCCATGCCGATCTCGACGCCTTCTACGCCTCGGTGGAGCAGTTGCTCGACCCGTCGCTGCGCGGCAAGCCGGTCGCGGTGGGGGGCGGCGTGGTGCTGGCGGCGTCTTATGAAGCGAAGGCCTTCGGCGTGCACGGCGGCATGCCGGGACGCAAAGCGCGCGAGCTTTGTCCCGGTCTCATTTTCACTGGCGGCCATTTCAAGGACTATCAACGGTTGGGCGACGCGGCGATCCGCGTGATCGGGGATTACACACCGCTGGTCGAGCGCATCTCGATCGATGAAGCCTTCGCCGATGTCAAAGGCTGCACGCATCTCTTCGGGTCTCCGGCCGAGATCGCGCAGGCGATCCGCAAGCGGGTGCGCCTCGAGCTTGGCCTACCCATCTCGGTCGGCGTTGCGCGCACCAAACATCTGGCCAAGATCGCCTCGCAAGTGGCGAAGCCCGACGGGCTCGTCACCGTCGACCCCACGGCCGAACTCGCCTTCCTGCATGATCTGCCGGTCGAGCTGATGTGGGGCGTGGGGCCGGCGACGCAGGCCCGGCTCGCCGCAATTGGCATCACGACGATCGGCCAGCTCGCCAACACGCATAAGGGCGCGGTGCGGCGGCTGCTCGGACCCGCCGCCGGCGAGAAACTCACCGCCCTCGCCTGGAACCGCGATCCGCGCGAGATCAGGACGCATCAGCGCGCCCACTCGGCCGGCGCCCAATCGGCGCTTGGCCGGAAGCCCGCGACGGAGAGTGTCATCCGCCCTGCTTTGCGCCACCTGGCCGACCGGGTCGCCACGCGATTGCGCGCCAAAGCGCGGCCCGGCAGAACGGTCACGGTCCGCGTCCGCTTCGCCGACCTACGCGCGGTCACCCGCTCCGTGACTCTCGACGCACCAATTTCGGCGACGACGATCCTGGCCGAGATCGCCGAAGATCTGGTGCGCGGCGTGCTGGCCGATCATCCACGGGAAATGTTCATCTCGTTGCTGGCGATCTCGGTGTCGCATCTCGACGACAGCTCGTGGCTGCAGCTCGAACTGCCCTTGGGTCTTGCCGACGAAAAGCGCCGCCCTGGCGCCAAACCGGGCATGGCGCGCTTTCTCGTTGATCGCTCCATCGACAAGGTGCGCCAGCGTTTTGGCTGGGAAGCTGTCGGTTATGCCTCCGTCGCGCTCGGTCCGCGGCACTCCGTCCCCGATGAATTCCGTGAGCTTGCGGAGAAGGAACTGTGACCGAAATTGCGGAACTTTCTTCACATATTGGACGTTTCACCGCTCCCGGTGCATCTTATGATTTCGATATCGATGAAGGGAAGGAAATACGATGAACAAGAACACGATCTGCCTCTGGTTCGACAAGGATGCCGAGGACGCGGCGCGCTTCTATGCGAAGGTTTTTCCTGACAGCAAGGTCGGCGCCACTCATTACGCGCCCGGCGACTATCCCAGCGGCAAGAAGGGCGAGGCGCTGGTGGTGGAGTTCACCGTCTGCGGCATCCCCTGCGTCGGCCTCAATGGCGGTCCGATGTTCAAGCACAATGAAGCCTTTTCCTTCCAGATCTCGACCGAGACTCAAGAGGAGACCGACCGCTATTGGAACGCCATCGTCGGCAATGGCGGGAAGGAAAGCGACTGTGGCTGGTGCAAGGACAAATGGGGCGTCTCCTGGCAGATTACGCCGCGCGTCCTCATGGAAGCGTTCACCGCCGGTGGCGCCGAAGCAAAACGCGCCTTCGACGCCATGATGACCATGCAGAAGATCGACGTCGCCGCGATAGAAAAGGCGCGACGCGGCTGACGCCGTCTTACTTATCCTTCACCAGCACACCTGCTTCCGGCGACCAGGTCACCGCGACCTGAGCGCCGGGCTGGCGCAAGGGACCAGCCTCGAAGGCCGGCATCTGGCTTTCGATCGTGCCGAGCGGTGTGTCGATCACATAGACATACTGGCTGCCGACGAAAGCCGAGGTCTGCACGCTGCCGTCGATGCGGTTGAGGCTCGTCTTGGCCTGATCGGGCGACACCACGGCGATGCGCTCAGGGCGCAGCGCCAGCAGCGTCTTTTCGCCCTGCGCCGCCGCGTCCTTGCCCTTGGCGTGGCGGACTGCGATGCCTTTGACGTCGATCTTGAGCTCGGTGCCGTTGACCGAGGACACCGCGCCCTCGAGGAAATTGGCGCGGCCGAGGAAGTCGGCGACGAAACGGGTCGAGGGACGATTATAGAGGCTGTCGGGCGCACCGATCTGCTGCACCGCGCCGTCACGCAGGATGACGATGCGGTCCGACATGGTCATCGCCTCTTCCTGGTCATGCGTCACATTGACGAAAGTGGTGCCGAGACGCTGATGCAGGCTGCGCAATTCGAACTGCAATTCGGCCCGGAGCTTCTTGTCGAGCGCCGAGAGCGGCTCGTCGAGCAGCACGACGGACGGATCGAAGACGAGGGCGCGCGCCAGCGCCACGCGCTGCTGCTGGCCGCCCGACAGCTGCCTGGGCATGCGGTCGGCCAGAGCCGAGAGATGCACGAGATCGATGGTGCGCTCGACCTGGGCGTCGAGCTCGGCGCCCTTGATGCCGCGCAATTTGAGCGGATAAGCGATGTTGCCGCGGACCGACATATGCGGGAACAGCGCATAGCCCTGGAACACCACGCCGAACTGGCGCTTTTCCGGCGACAGCGCGTCGATCTTCTGGCCGTTGAGCAGGATCTCGCCCGAATCGGGCGTCACGAAGCCGGCGATCGCCATCAGGATGGTCGACTTGCCCGAGCCCGAGGGCCCGAGCAGGCTCAGGAATTCGCCGGACGCGATGTCGAGCGATACATTGTCGATGGCCGCCACCTTGCCATAGGTCTTGACGAGGTTGCGGATCGACAGCGCGATCGGTTTTTCCTGAGCTTTGTTCATGTCATCCTCGGCTTGCGGTCACGAGATGTTCGACGGGACTGGTCCAATAGGGCACCTCATCGGCGCGCGGCGTCCAGGCGCCCGTCTTGATCAGCGAATTTACATGGGCGGCGATCTCGCTCATCGGCGCGAACCACACGTCGCCCTTGGCGTTCATATGCTCGATGAGGCGCACGATCGCTTCGGCGCGCGCCAGGCGTCCCGACACGAACGGATGCCAGACCGAGATCCACAGGCCCCCGTGATTCCACGCGGCGTCGAACTCGGCGCGAAACACTTCCATCGCCCGCTCCGGCGCCTGGATCGGCATCATGAAGCCGAATTCCTTCATGTTCACATATTGCACCCAGTCGTCGAGCGCGAAATCGGACGGCAGTTCGACGAGCGAGCCCTTCTCCGCCCTGAGCATATAGGGAATGTCGTCGCCGACCAGCGAGGCGTCATAGGTAAAGCCGCGCTCGACCAGGAAATTGGGCGTGTGCTCGGAGAGCGCATAAGCGGGTGCGCGATAACCTTGCGGGCGCGCGCCGACGACCTTGTCGAAGGCCTGGAGCGCACGATCGAGCACGCGTTCCTCGTCTCCCGCCGACAGCGTATTGGGCTTCTCATGCAGCCAGCCGTGATGGCCGATCTCGTGACCTTCCTTGAGCAGCGCCTCGATGGCTTGCGGATAGGTCTCGATGCACCAGCCCGGCACGAAGAAGGTCTGCTTCATGCCGAAATGCTTGAAGATGTCGATGAGACGCGGGATCGAGACGAAAGGCCCGTAGCGCAGCGCCGAAGATGTCGCAAGGCGCGAGGGCGCGGCCTCTTTCTGATAGAGATGCAGCAGGCTCTCGACATCCATGTCGAAGGAGAAGCACACCGCGACGCGGGCGCCATTCGGCCAGGGGGGCGGGTTTTTGATCAAAGGCAGCATCTGGTCTTTCACTCTTCTTGTTATGATATTCATTACGCCTTGGCGCCGCCGCGGCGCCAGGAACTTGCCACTGCGATCAGCACGCCGATGGCGGTGATCGCGATGAGCACGGCGGCGACCGCCGCGACGGTGGGGTCGACATTCTCGCGGATGCCATCCCACATGCGCCGCGGCAGCGTGTAGACGGCGCGGCTCGAGACGAACATGGTCACCACGATCTCGTCCCACGAGACGATGAAGGCGAAGACCGCGGCGGTGGCGATGCCGGTGCGGATATTGGGAATGATGATGTCGACCAGCGTGCGCAAGGGTGATGCACCGAGGCTGCGCGCTGCCTGCTCCAGCCTGCCATCGAGCAGGCTGAGTGACGTCGTCACCGTGATGATGACATAGGGAATGGCCAGGATCGCATGGGCGAGGACAACGCCGATCCAGGTGTCATAGATGCCGATCGCCACCCAGGCGCGGTAGAGTGCCAGCGCGCTGACGATCGGCGGAAAGATCATCGGCGCCAGCAGCAAAGCCGCGACGACGCCAGCGAGCCACGGCGTGACGCGCCACAGGCCGACCGCGCAGAGCGTGCCGAAAGAGACCGCGATCGCCGTCGAAGCGAGGGCCACGCCGACGCTGTCGCCGATGCTGGCGAGCCAGCCGCCCGAGGTGAACAAGGTCTCGAAATGCCTGAGCGACAGGCCGTTGCTCGGCAGCGCGATGAAGCGGCTGTCATTGAAGGCGACCGGAATGGCGACGAGCCCCGGCAAAAGCAGGAACAGCGCCACCGTCCAGGCGAGGGTGAAAATGGCGTAACGCGGCCAGCCTTTGAGTTCCATCAGGCATTCCCCAGGAGACGGCGCACGCCGACGACCTTGCTGACGATCCACAGCAGAGCGAGCGTGGCGACGAGCAGGACGACCGAGAGCGATGCGGCGAGGCCCCAGCGCAAGGTCTGCAGCACCGAGATCGAGACATATTCGCTGAGCATGACGACGCGGCCGCCGCCCAGGATGGCGGGCGTCACGAAGAAGCCGAGGCCAAAGACGAAGACCAGGAGCCCGGCGCCGAAGACCGCGGGCAGAGTGACGGGCAGATAGACATCGATGAAGGTGCGCAAGGGCGAGGCGCCGACGCTGCGCGCCGCCATCATCAGGCGGCCGTCCATATTCTGCATGGTGGCGAAGATTGGAAACACCGCATAGGGCACGAGATAATGCACCATACCGATGATCACGCCGAATTCGTTGCGCACCAGAGGCAAGGGCGCGCCGATGAGGCCGGTGGCGAGCAGCGTCTCGTTGACGATGCCGTTATTGCGCAGGAGGATGAGCCAGGCGAGCGCCCTGACCAGCACCGACAGCCAGAACGGCACCAGCACGCAGAGCAGCAGCAGAAGCCGCTGCCGGGGGCCCATATGGGCCATGGCGAAGGCCACCGCGTAGCCCAGCAGCACGGCGATCAGCGTGGTGATCGTCACGATGCGGAATGTCGTCCACAGGATACGCTGGATGCTGCCGGTCTCGAGGATCTGCGCATACCAGCGCAGGGACGGCTCGGTGAAGCCGTCGAAGGACAGGATGATCAGCTGGCCGATGGGGACGAGGAACAGGCCGCAGACGAGAAAGGCGGCGGGCAGCAGGAACCCGATATAAGGTTGTCTCATAAGGAATATCCTATGCCCGCCGTCATGATCAGCCGGCTATGCCGTCGATCCACTTTTCCACAGCGGCATCGTAGTTCTTCTCGTACCAGTCCTCGCTGCGGATGGCCTGGACCTTGGCGTTGTCGCCATAGCCCGGGTCGAGGCGCTGCAGCTCCGGCGGCAGCGACGCGGACGCGGCCGGGTTGGTCGGACCGTTGCCGAGGATCGACAGCAGCTTGATCTGCCGATCGGGTTCGAGGATCGAGGCGAGGAACTTCTGCAGCGCCTCGTTCGACGCCGGATGGCCCTTCGGCATCACGAAGGACGACGGGCAATAGAGGCCGTCATTCCAGGTCCAGGTCACCTTGCCTTGCGTGTCGCGCTCGAGAATGCTGGCGCGGGTGTTCCAGATATTGCCCATGACGACTTCGCCATCGAGGAACATCTGCTGCGATTCCGCACCCGATTCCCAATAGATCACGTCGTCGCCGAGCGACTTCGCCTTGGCGATGGCGCGGTCGAGATCGGCCGGATAGAGCTGGTCGCGCGCGACGCCGTCGCCCAGGAGACACGCCTCCATGGCGCCCATCTGGTACTTCCACAGGGAACGCTTGCCCGGATATTTCTTGGTGTCGAAGAAATCGGCATAGGTCGGCGGCTTGTCCGGGAACAGCTCCTTCTTATAGGCGAGCACGAAGCTGTAGGTGTAGTTGGCGATGCCGTGCTTCCACGCCCAGCCTTCGCGGATCTTCGACTTGTCGACGATCGAATAATCGACCTCATCTAGCAGGCCCTGATTGCCGAGCTGGTTGCACAGGAAGCCGTCGCCGTCGCAGACGTCCCAGATCACCGATTTCGATTCGACCATCGCCTTGATCTTGCCGGCGAGCGGGCTGCCGCCGTCGACGCGCACCGGAATGCCGCTATCGGCGGTGAAGGGCTTGCCCCAAGCTTCGCTCATGCCGTTGATAGCGTCGCCGCCGAAATTGGCGAGCACGATCTCATTGGCCTGCGCGGAAGCGGGATCGGAGCCGAGGACGGCGCCCAGCGCCGGGGCGACGCCGGCCGCGGCCAGGATTTTCAGGAAATCGCGGCGGTCGAGCCTGCCGGCTTTGACTTCCTGCGCGGCGATCTCAGCGAGATCAGCCTGGAAACTGTGTTTTCTCATGTTTTCGTCCTCTCCTTGCGGTAACGGCCGCCTTCAACTGCGGCGTGCTTCTCTCATCATGTTTAAGCGACAGCAAGGGCTTGCGCCTCTTTGCCGCCACCTGGTCGCAACGCTTCGCATCGGCCGGCCCGGAAGCCGCCGAGGCATCCCAATGGTTCGCCGGGTAAACATTTAAGTCAAGTAAAAAAAAGGAGTCGACTTCAAAATTGATGTGACTATCATTCTGGCCTGTCGTTCTCTCCGGGAGGGCTCCCTATGGCCGGGCTGCGCGCGCTGCACAGGCAAACACGCTTCAATCAGATGCTGAACGTCGCCGCCGAGCTGTTCGCCTCGCAAGGTTATGAGGCGACGCGCATCGAGGATATCGCCGAGAGCGCCCAGGTGGCGCCGGGCACGGTCTATAATTATTTCACCAGCAAGCCGAATATCCTGATGGCGCTGGCGGTGCGCCATGTCCGCGCCGCCTATCCGGCGCGGCGCGATCTGGTACGCGACCCGCCCGACGATCCGATCGAGGCGATCTACGCCTTCGAGAAGCTGCTGACCGCGCAGGCCTTGCGCACACTCAACCGCGAATGCTGGCGGGTCATCTTCTCCGCCCCCTATCGCGAGCCCGATGGCCCGCAGCATCATTTGTCGCGCCGCTTCCAAGGCATCATCAAGCGCCATTACATCCGGCTGCTCGGCCATTTCCAGAAGCGCGGCAGCGTCAGGAAGGATGTCGATATCGGCCTGCTCGCCGATCTCATCACCGCGGTCGGCACCTATCAATTCGGCCGCCTCGTCTCCTCCGACACGATGACGCTGGACGAGCTGCAGGACGCGGTCGAGCAGCATCTAGGTCTCATCTTCACCGGCGTCATCGCCAAAACTCTCAAGAAAAAGAAGGCAGCAACAGCATGAATGATTTCGTCGGCCAGACCGCTTTGGTGACGGGAGCCGGCTCCGGCATCGGTCGCGCCACCGCCGAGAAGCTCGGCGCGTCAGGTGCGCGCGTCATCGTGCAGGATGTCGATGAGGGACGTGTCACCGAGGTCGTCGACGCCATCCGCAAAGCGAAGGGCGAGGCGTTACCCGCGGTCTACAGCGTCGCCGATGAAGCAGCACTCAGGCGCAGCGCGCTCGAAGCGGGCGGCGTCAGCATTCTCGTCAACAATGCCGGCGTGCCGGGCTTCAATGCCGTCATCGAGGATATCGACAAGGCTGCCTATGAGCGCCTGTTCGAGATCCATGTCTGGGGCACGCTCGCCGCCACCCGCGCGGTGCTGCCCGAGATGAAGGCCAAACGTTACGGCCGCATTCTCAACATCTCGTCCAACCGCGCCCAGGTAGGTTTCGAGCGCTCGAGCCACTATGCCGCCGCCAAGGCGGCGGTCATAGGTTTCGCCAAGGCCTGGGCCCGCGAATTCGCGCCCTATGGGATTCTCGTCAACGCGCTGGCGCCGGGCGTCGTGCGCACCGGCATGACCTTGCGCTACGGCCAGGACGCGCTCGACGAAGAGGCGGCCCTCAATCTCGTCAAGCGCTGGGCCGAGCCGCAAGAAATCGCCGACTGGATCGCTTTCGTCGTGGGACCGAAGGGCGGCTTCATGACCGGCCAGCTCCTCTGCCCCAATGGTGGCGACCCGATCGTCGGAATCTGATCACAACAACCAAGAAGAGGAAAAATCACCATGAGCGTGATGACTGAAAATGAGTGGCGCTACAATCAGCTGATCAAGATCTTCCCGTCGGAGGCGGAGCCCGCTTTCGAGGATGCCGATCTCCTGAAGCGTTGGTGGGGCCGCTCCTGGGGCTGCACCAATGACGTCGGCCGCCTGCGCGTTGTCCTGATGCATCGCCCCGGCCCTGAAGTGAATGTCGTCGACACCTCGAAGCGCCTCGAAATGGGCGCCTTCGGCGACATCCAGCAAGGCTGGTACTGGCGCGGCAATCAGGGTCCCGATCTCGCCGGCATGCAGCGCCAGCACGATGCCTATGTGAAGATCCTCAAGGACGAAGGCGTCGAGATCGTCTTTCTCGACCAGGCCGGCCCCGGCCGCATGAAATCCTGCTACACGCGCGACGTCGTCATCGGCGTCGGCGGCGGCGCCATCGTCACCCGCATGGGCCCGCGCATCCGCCGTGGTGAGGAAGTGCAGGCGACGCGCACCCTCGCCCGTCTCGGCTGTCCGATCCTGCGTACGCTTTCCGGAACTGCCATCGCCGAAGGCGGCAGCTTCGCCTGGCTCAATGACAAGACCGCCGTCTTCTCGCGCTCATCGCGCGGCAATGAGGAAGGCGGCCGCCAGATCGAAGAAGTTCTGCGCTCGCAAGGTGTCGAGCTCGTCCAGATCGATCTCACCGGCTACCGTCTCCATATCGACGGCCTGTTCCTCATGATCGCCCCCGATCTCGCTCTGGTGAATCCGGCGCAGCTCCCCTTCCCCTTCCTGCAGAAGCTGAAACAGCTCGGCATCGAGACGGTGGAAGTGCATCACGAGGACAATCCGTGGATCATCAACGGCCTCGCCGTGGCACCCCGCCGTGTGATCATGACCGAGGGCGCCTCCAACTACACGCTCGATCGTTTGAGCGCCAAAGACGTCGAGGTCCTCACCATTCCTTATGATCTCGTCTGCTCGGGCGGCGGCGGCCCGCACTGCTCGACGTCACCCTTGATCCGCGACGCGGTCTGAGGCGCCTCATGCAGAACACCGATCAGGATCGCGTCATCCGTTTCATCGCGGCGAATCGCTTCCCCTTCCCCGGCCAGACCGACTGGCCGGAAGGCTATCAGACGCTCACCAACGGCGCAGAGCGCAGCCATCCGGTTCAAGGACCGGATGGCCCGCACTGGCCCGACATCGTCATCCTCAATGAGAAGGGCGAGCCGTGTCGTCTGGGTGAAGTCGAGGACAAGATCGATGATGCGGCCATCGCCCGCTGGAAGCTCTGCGCCGGCGTCGCCGACACGATGAACGAGACGGGCGTGAAAAACCTCTTCGTCTATGTGCGCAAAGGACTTGCCACGGAAGCGCTGGCGGCGCTCGACCAGCATGCGATCTCCTTCGCGGGGCTTCGCGAATATGAGATCGCCGGCGATGAAGTAAAGGTGACGCCCTATCTCACCCGCGGCGACCGCTACGACCATCAATAAATCGAAAGAACGAACATGACCCGTGAACAACACGACGCCGTCGTCACGCATATCGCCAAAACGCGCTTTCCCTTCCACGACCAGAAGGATTGGCCGGCCGACTATGTGACGCTCACCAATGTCGCGCGCCCGACCCGCTCGATCCCTCATCAAGGCCAGGAGCATTTCCCCGATATCGTCATCGTCAACACCAAGGGCGAGATCCGCGAGATCGGCGAGGTCGAGGAAACACTCGACGAAGCCAAGGCGCCGATCTGGAAAACCTGTTCGGCCGCTGCCGACAATCTGACCGAGACCGGCAACCGCCATTTCTTCCTCTATGTGCCGGCGGGCCTCGAGGACAAGGCCGTCGCCCTGCTCGACCGTCACACCATCTCCTTCGCCGGCGTGCGCGGCTTCACCCGCGACGCAGCGGGCGCCATCCGCATTACGCCGCATGTGACGCGTGGAGATTCGAAAGACCACCGCTAACAATAACAAAAGGAAGGAAATCCATGTCCCGCACCGCATTCAAGCTCGACCGCCTCAAGATCGGCGTCGATGATCTCAAGGCCGGCCGCATCGATCGCCGCGATTTCGTGAAGCTCCTGGGCGCCCTCGGCTTCGCCGCCCCGCTCAGCCAATTGAGCCTCGGCTCGGGCGAGGCGCTCGCCGAAGTCAACGAGATCGTCGTCTCCAATTTCGGCGGTGACGCCGCGACTTTCATGGCGGAAGCCTGGGGCGCGCCCTTCACCGCCGACACCGGCACCAAGGTGAGCGTGATCGGCGGCGGCCCGCTGCCGGGCAAGATCCGCGCCCAGGTCGACGAGAAGAACGTCATCTGGGATGTCTGCGACGCCGACGGCTTCATCGCCATCGATCTCGGCCGCAAGGGTTATCTCGAGCCCATCGACTATTCGGTGGTCGACAAGAAGATGATCCGCGACGGCTGGGCCTGGGAGCACGGCATCGCCAATTACGGCTTCAGCTTCGTCATCGCCTATGACAGCGAGAAGATGGGCGGCAAGGCGCCGACCGGCTGGACCGATTTCTTCGATGTCGAGAAATATCCCGGCAAACGCGCCATGTGGAAATACATGATGGGGGCAGCCGAAGGCGCCCTCCTCGCCGATGGTGTGGCGCCCGACAAGCTCTATCCGCTCGACATGGACCGCGCCATCGCCAAGATGAAGTCGATCAAGGATTACCTGCTGTTCTGGGATTCAGGCGCCGAGTCGCAGCAGATGTTCCTCGACGGCGAGATCGTCATGGGCTGCATCTATTCGACGCGCGCCAGCGTGCTCGAGCGCGACACCAAGAAGCGGGTCAGTTGGATCTGGGACGGCGCCAATTATTGCCCCGGCGCCTGGGTGGTGCCGAAGGGCAATCCGGCCGGCGCCAAGGTGCAGCAGTTCATCGCCTCGACGCTCAAGCCTGAGCGTCAGATCGTGCTGCTCGACAAGCTCGGCAACTCGCCGTCCAACCCGGCGGCCTCGGCGCTCCTCAACGCCGAACAGCAACGCATCGACCCCGGCTTCCCGGCCAATCTCGCCAAGCAGATCATCCGCGACGAGACCTGGTATGCCGATCACTATGACGACGCGCTCAACAAATGGATCGACGCGATCGCAAGCTGAAGGAAGGGCGCCGGAAGGCGCCCTTTTTGTTTCTGCTGTCCACACCCCACCCGGCGCTTCGCGCCACCCTCCCGCCAAGAAGCAGGGAGGGAGAAGCAATCCTCCCTCCTCCGCGCGCAGCGTGGGGAGGGTGGCGAGCGCAGCGAGCCGGGTGGGGTGTTTCCGCGTGATGGAAGGCTCTATGCTTCCCAGGACGTCTATCTCTCCGCAGGACAAAAGCATGGGACGAAGCTGGCTCACTTTCTGGCATTCCCTTTCCGGCATCGGACTCGTGCTCGGCACGCTTTTCTTCGCCGCTTCCCTGACGCCGACATTGGTGCCGCGCACCTACCTCACCCAAGGCGTGCTGGCCGGCGCCTGTTTCGCGCTGGGTTACGGCATCGGTGTCTTCTGGCGCTGGCTGTGGGCCTATCTGGAATTGCCCGAGCCCGGCGAGAAGCTACGTTTCCATGCCAACACCGTCATTGCGGTCCTCTGCGCCGCCGTCGCGCTCTATTTCCTCTGGAACACGGCCGCCTGGCAGAATTCCATCCGCCAGCTGATGCAGATGGAGCCGGTGACCAGCGCGCATCCGGTCAAGCTCACTTTTATCGCGCTGGTGACTTTCGTGGCTCTGCTGGCGCTGGCGCGCTTCTTCCGCGAGGTGGCTTACTTCGTCACGGCTCGCATCCGCCGCTTCGTGCCGCGCCGCGTCGCCAATGTCATCGGCGCCGCGCTCGCTATCCTGCTGTTCTGGCTGCTCGCCAATGACATGGTTTTTCGCCTGGCGCTCGAAGCGGCGGATTCGAGCTATCGCGAATATGATGCGCTGATCGAGCCGGAGCGCCCGCAGCCGACATCGGCCTCGAAGACCGGCAGCTCCGCCTCTCTGATCGCCTGGGATGATCTCGGTCGCGCCGGGCGTGAATTCGTCACCACCGGTCCGACTGTCGAGGCGATCGGCGCTTTCACGCAACGCCCGGCCAAGGAGCCGATCCGCGTTTATGTCGGGCTCAATGCCGCCGGGACGGCCGATGAGCGTGCCCGGCTGGCGCTCGACGAGATGAAACGGGTCGGCGCCTTCGAGCGCAGGCTTCTCGTCGTGATCACGCCGACAGGCACCGGCTGGATCGATCCCGCGGCCATCGACAGCCTCGAATATCTGCAAGACGGCGACGTCGCGAGCGTCGCCCAGCAATATTCCTATCTCTCGAGCCCGCTTTCGCTCATCGCCGAGCCCGAATATGGCGAAGAGGCCGCGCGCGTTTTGTTCCGTGTGGTCTATGCCTATTGGACGACATTGCCCAAGGACCGGCGGCCGCTCCTCTATCTGCATGGGCTCAGCCTCGGCGCGATGAATTCCGAGAAATCGGCGCAGCTCTTCGAGATGCTGGGTGATCCCATCGCCGGCGCCTTGTGGAGCGGCCCGCCTTTCGCGAGCCGCGACTGGCGCCGCATCACCGACGGGCGCAATGAAGGATCCCCCGCCTGGCTGCCGCAATTCCGCGACGGGTCCTTCGTGCGCTTCATGAACCAGAACGGACTCGGCGCATCGGCGCCGGCACCCTGGGGACCGATGCGCGTCGTCTATCTGCAATATGCCAGCGATCCCGTCACCTTCTTCGACTATCGCGATCTCTATCGTGCTCCCGCCTGGATGGCCGAGCCGCGCGGCCCCGATGTTTCGCCGGAGCTCACCTGGTATCCGATCGTCACCATGCTGCAATTGGCACTCGACATGGCGGTCGCCACCGCGACGCCCATGGGCCACGGCCATGTCTATGCGCCCGAGCATTATGTCGACGCCTGGCTCGAGGTGACCGGCGCCGGCCCCTGGACGCCTGATGCGATCATGAAACTCAAGCAACAGCTGAAGGTTGTCCCCGCTGACGAGAATCGTGGCGGCTAGACGCGCCTTCGTCTATCTCAAGAGGCCCGATCAGCAGGAACCTGACATGACCGACCTCATCGACGTGACGTCTCTTGATGCCGATGCGAGCTTGCCCTCAGGACTGCCGGAAGATATCGCGGGCCGCCTCATGTCCTATCTGCCGGTCCCTGGCCGAAGAATTCTGGTCGCGCGCCAATCGGGCGCCATCACCGGCCTTCTGGTGGCGTTGCAGCGGCCGACCGCCGCGATGCTCCGTATCGTCTGGCTATGGGCCGGCCGGCGCGAGGCGGGCCAGGCGCTGGTCGTGACGCTCGCGGAAGCCTCGGCCGAGGCGGGCATCCTCTCCTGGCGCATCGATGCCGGGACATCGGGGGCCGAGGTCGGCGATGACATGCGCCTGCTGCTCGGACTGCCGCACCGGGCCGACAAGCGGGGATTCGCCGAGCGCTGGCTCGCCAATCACGATATGCGCGCCATCCGCCAGGTGCCCTATTATGCGCAGTCGACCGAATTCACCTGCGGCCCCTGCTCGCTCGCCATGAGCTTTGGCAGTTTCGATCCGGCGCAGATTCCCGACCGGCATATCGAGATCGCTTTGTGGCGCGAGGCGACGACGGTCATCGGCCTCACCGGCCCCGGCGGCTGCGATCCCTATGCCATGGGGCTCGCCGCCCAGCGGCGCGGCTATCGCACGCGGCTTTTCATGAGCACCGAAGAGCCGGTCCTGCTCGACCGCGGCAATACCGAGGCCAAACGCGATCTCATGCGTTTCGTCCAGGCCGATTTCAAAGCCAAGGCGCTGGCCTCACCCATCATCATCGAAAAGCGCGAATTCGACATCGCCGAGATCCACGATGCCGTCTCCTTGGGCGCCATCGCCATCGTCCTCGTCGACCAGATGGCGACGCACGGCCACAAAGCGCCGCATTGGGTCGTCGCCCATTCGGTCAAGAACGATGTTTTCCTCATCAACGACCCATGGATCGACCGCGATTCCTTCGAGACCGAAGCCGATGCTTATGACCTGCCGGTGAAGCTCCCCGTCTTCGACCGCATGGCCTGGTATGGCGAGCCGCGCTACCGCGCGGCGATCGTCCTGTCGCGCTGATCCTCGCTGTTATTACTTATCGGTATAAATCGGCCACCAATCGTCAATTCCGCCGCTCTCCCGATTTGCCACACTGGCGCCAGGCCGGGGCACAGGGAGAGAGTGAATGCGCAAACCGCTGCGGGACTTCGATGGTGAGCAGTATGACGTCATCGCCATCGGCGGCGGCATCAGTGGTGCGAGCTCGGCCCAGCATCTGGCGGCGGCGGGCTACCGCGTGCTGCTCATCGACAAGGATGATTTCGCTTCCGCCGCGACCAGCCGCTCAGGCCGCCTGCTCCATTGCGGCCTGCGATATCTGGCACCAACTTATTCCCTGCTCGACTTCATCAAGAATCCGAAGCAGTTCGCCACCGCCTTTGGCGCCGCCCGCCGCTCGATCCGCTCCAGCGCCGAATTCCTCGCCACCACGCCGGAACATGCCCGCGAGATGCGGCTCATCTTCGCCATTACCAAGGACATGCCCTATAAGGGGTGGCATGTAAGGCTCGGCGCCAGGCTGCTCGAAGCTCTCTGTCTCGGTCGCCAGAAGCTCGATTGCCGGACCTATACAGCGGCCGACGCCGAGGCGCAGCTCCCCTTCGTCAAATGGCTGTCGGGAAAAGACCGCATCACCAGCGTCGTCACCTTCCGCGATCATCAGTTCTATTGGCCGGAACGCATCTGCCTCGATGCGGCGCTTGACTGCGAGCGCCTCGGCGGCGCCATCCGCAATTACACCAAGGCGACAGGCCTCGAACGGCAAGCGGATGGCGGCTGGCAAGTCGATCTTCAGGACATGCTGGCGCCCGAGCAGATTGCCAGCGTCTCGGCGCCGGTGATTCTCAATATGGCGGGACCGTGGATCGACAAGCTCAATGGCATGGTGCACGGCAAGCGGGAGACGGCCCGCAAGGTCGTCGCCATCAAGGGTGTCCATGTCCTGGTGAAGCTGCCGAAAGAATGCCGGGGCCATGGCATCATGGGCACCAACCGGCACAAAGAAGCGATCACCTGCATGCCCTGGGGCGATCTGCATTATGTCGGCCCGACCGAGACGGTCTATGACGGCGATCTCGACGATGTCCGCCCGCTCGAGGAGGACATCGCCTTCCTCATCGACGAGATCAATCACTTGATGCCGGGCATTGCGCTCAAACGAAAGGATGTGCTGCAATCCTGGGCCGGCATAAGGCCGATCTCCTATGACGCGGCTTTGCCTAAGGGCCGGCGCATGCCGTTCTCGGTCTTCCAAGATCTAGGTTCCGACGGACTTCCGAATATCCTCACCGTGACCTGGGCCGCGATCATGTTCCATCGCTCGGCCGCGCGCGAGGTCGTGGCTTCGGTTCGGTCGCGCCTCAAACCACCAGGTCCTGAGCAGGCGCCGTCTTATGCCGCACGGCATTTTCCCGAGAACCAGAACTCGCCACCGGTCGTGCTGCACAATCCGGAGGTGAAGCTCGCCGATCTCCGCCAGTCGGCTGAACAGGAACATCCCGCGGGACTTGTCGATCTTCTCTATCGCCGTACCAAGCTCGGCTGGACCGGCAGCATTCCGGCGGAAGCGGTGGAGGCTGCTGCGAAGGCTGTCGCAGGCCCGCTCGGCTGGGATGAACAGCGGCAGAAGACGGAAATCGCCACCTTCCAGGCCTATGTCGATGCCTATCATCAGCCGGATGCCAAGCGCGACTGGCATGGCGGCTAGAGGCTATTTCACGCCGCCGGCCAGGCTTCCCGACACGATCCGCCGCTGCAGCACGAAGAAGAGAATGACCACCGGCAACGCGAAGATCAGCGCCGCCGCGAGCTGCGGCTCGAACAAGGTGAAATATTCGCCGCGAAACGAGGTGATGCCCGCCGCTGCCGTCCACAGATCCTGGGTGGTGACGAAATGCTTCGGGAACACATAATCATGCCAGCTGGTGACGAAGCCATAGACGAAGATGGCGACCATGCCGGGGGCGGCGAGCGGTATGGCGACATGCCAGAGCGCGCTCAAGCGACTGCAGCCGTCGATACGCGCCGCGCCTTCGAGATCGGGCGGGATGCTGTCGAAGAAACCCTTGCTCATCCAGATGGCGAGCGGCAGCACCAGCGAGATATGGCCGAGCACGACGCCCTGGATGGTGTCGAGGAGGCCCAGATCGCGGAACAATGCATACATCGGCACCAATATGCTGGTCGAGGGGATCATCTGCGAGGCGAGCACGATCACCAGGATCAGATAGGAGCCACGGAATTTGAGCCGGCTCAGCGCATAGCCGCAGAACATCCCGACCATCATCGACAGGAAGGACGCGAGGCTCGCCACCAGCACGCTGTTCCACAGCCAGCGCAGCATCGGCCGCTCGGTGATCAGCAGCGTGAAGTTGCGCAGCGTGATCTCGGGCGGCAGGAAACCGGTGATCTGCCGGCTGAAGCCGGTCGGCGTGAAGGCGCTGACCAGCATCCAATAGATCGGAAACAAGGTGATGACGACGAGAACCACGAGCGCGGCGCCCCGCAGCATCGCCAATATGCCGGCGCCGAGCGTCATCAGATGGCACTCCCGTCCTGGCGCAGAGTGAGGCGCAGATAGATGAGCACCAGGACGAGCGACACCGCCACCGCCAATATGCCGATGCTCGACGCATAGCTGAAGTCGAACTGCCGGAAGGCGGCGTTGAAAGTCTTGACGGTGAGCGTCTCGGTGCGCCCCTGGGTGAGGAGATGGATGATCGGAAAAGCGCGCAAGCCGAATATCGCCAGCAGCACCACGATGACCGCCATCACATAACGGATCTGCGGCAAGGTGATGTGCCAGAACTGCTGATAGCCATTGGCGCCGTCGACACGCGCCGCTTCATAGAGCTCTTCCGGGATTGCCTGGAGGCCGGCGAGGAAAAAGATATAAGCGACGGGAAACTCGTTCCACACCTGCGCCACGATGAGCGCCGGCAGCACGGTATTGGGATTGAGCAGCCACTCGACCCGCCCGATCTCGAAGGGCAGAAGCGCCAGGATACGGTTGAGCACGCCGAAATTGGCGTCATACATCACTCCCCAGACGAGGGCCGCGACGAGCGCCGGCATGCTCCAGGGCAGAATGAAGATGGTGCGCGCAAGGCCGCGCCAGCGCACGATGCGCCTTGTGAGCAGCGCTGCCGACAATCCCAGCGCGATCGAGCCGACGACCGTGCCCAGCATATAGAGCCCGGTGCGCCACACCGCCGCCCACACCGATGGATCGCTCAGGAGTTTGGCGTAGTTATAGAAGGTGAATTGCCCGGCGAGCTGCGGCCGCGTGAGGATCACGCGGTCGAAGCTCAGGAGCACGGCCTTGAACAAGGGCACGCCGATGACGAGCCCCAGCACCAGAAGCGGCGGCACGATCATCAGAAGCGGAAAGGCAGGCCCATCGGTCAGGGCGTCGCGCCAGCGCCCCAGCCGGGTGGTGGGACGCTGGTCACCCGTCACTTCTTGCAGCATTCCTCGAGCGCCGCTTGCGCCTTGGCGAGCGCGTCGGCCGGCGCCACGCCATTCTGCAGCGTCGACACCACCGCCTCGGCGACGATCGGCCAGATCGTGTTGAACTGATCCTCATGATGGCGCGGCACGATCGGATGCGCGGTCGTGATGCTTTCGGCCCAGGGCTTGAGATAGGGCCTGGCGTCGAGCTGTGCTTGCGTCAGCGCGTTCCGGCCATAGGGGATATAAGGTGAGTGGTCGCTGAAGACGGACTGCATCTCGCCCGATGCCGCGATCTCGAGCAGAGCCCAGGCCGCTTCCGGATTGGCCGCCTTGGCATTGATGGCGAGGCCCTGATTGACGCCCCCGGTTGCGGGCCCATCCCAGGGATGTTTGGCTGATTTATAGCAGTCGAAATTGGCGGCGTTGTTCTCCTTGATGAAGGGGAACTGCCATTGCCCGTCGATGGTCATGGCGGTGCTGCCGGTGGCGAAGAGAGAGCGCTGGTCGGTCTCCATCAGGCCGCGCGGCACGACGCCTTCGTCATAAAGCGTCTTCATGACAGTCAGCGCCTTGACGACCGGCTCTGAGGTCAGCGTGAAATTGCCGTCCTTGTCGGTGAGCGAGCCGCCATGCGCCAGAGTGAGCATGAGCAGCATTTCATAGGTCGGGTCCTCATTAGCGTTCACCATATTGGCCCCATAGCGCGTGATGGTGCCCGAGCCGTCGCGCTTGGTGAGCTTGCGCGCCATGTCGATGAATTCGGTGAGATTGGCCGGCGGCTTGTCGAAACCGGACTCCTTCAGATGGCAGGAATTGTAGAGCAGCTCGAGGGTCCGCCCGGTGATCGGCAGGCCATAGATCTTGCCGTCGACGGTGAGCGTGTCCCAGGCGCCGTCGGCGAGGAGTTCGCGGATGCCCGGCTTGTCGACGAAGTCGTTGAGCGGCCTGAGCTGGCCGCCGGCGACGAGCTCGCGCACATTGTTCTGGTTGACGGTGAGGATGTCGGCGGCCGAGCCGCTCGCCACTTCGGTGATGAGCTGAGTGTAATAGTCCGAGCCGGTGGTGTTGCGGATCGAGATCTCATTGCCGGTCTTGTCCTGATAGATCTTGACCAGCTTCTGCCACCATTGGCCGAGGCCCGGCTCGTTATAGGCGATGACGAAGAAGCTGACGGTTTCCTTGGCGGTCGCCGCCGTCATCACAAGCGGGCTCGTCACCAGCGCCGTCGCCAGCGCCAGCTGTCTCATGAATTTCCTGGTCATTTCGCGTTTCCCTGAACGTGCCGGTGGTGGCGTGATTGCTCTTTCCACGCCAGGAAAGATGACATGTTCCGCGCCGGCGGGCCTAATTACGATTGGGAATAAGTCGTTTCCGATTGGCTATGATTTTACGGGAACGTCGCGCGCGCCAGGCCCTTCAGCCGGTAGCTGAAGACGATACTGCGGGCGCCGTGGAATATCAGGAAGGCCGCCCACAGCCCGTGATTGCCGAAGCGCGGCATGAGTAGCGCCCAGGCGACGACATAGACGACGAGCGACAGCACCATCATATTGCGCATATCGCGCGACCAGGTCGCCCCGATGAAGATGCCGTCCATCTGGAAGGCGATGACGCCGGCGAGCGGCAAGACCGCCGCCCAGACGAGATAGGTGTTGGCCAGCGTCCTGACTTCCTCCACCGTCGTCATCGCCCCGATGAGGGCGGGCCCCGCCAGATAGAGAAAGGCGGCAAGGCAGACCGCGGTGCCGAGGCCCCATTTGGTGGTGAGCGTGACGGTGCGGTCGAAAGCCGGGCGGAACCTCGCCCCCGTCGCCCGCCCGGCGAGTTGCTCCGCCGCCGTCGCGATGCCATCGAGCCAGGCCGTGGTGAACATGTAGATGCGCAGCAGGATCGTATTGGCGGCCAGCATGTCAGTGCCGAGCGCAGCACTTTGATGGGTGAAGAAGGAGATGCCGATGAGGAGCGCCAGCGAGCGCGCCAGCATGTCGACATTCATGCTCATGGCGCGCCGGAACTGCCGCATGTCGAATATCTGCGCCCGGTCGGGACGCTTGCGCGGCTTGAGCCTCCTGGCGACGAAAGCGAGCCCCGCCAGCAAGGTGACAGTCTCGGCGATGAGCGCCGCCCAGGCGGCCCCCGCGACACCCCAGTCGAGGCCGAGCACAAACCAGATGGCGAGCCCGGCATTGATGCCGTTGAGCAGCGTCTGCAGCATCATGCTCGCCACCGCATCGCCGCGCCCCAGCATCCAGCCGAGAATGGCATAGTTGAACAGCAGCACCGGTGCCGACCACACACGGACGTCGAAATAATCAGCGGCGGCGGTAGCGACCTCGCCGGTGACGCCGAACACGGCATAACCCAGCTGCCCGATCGGATATTGCAGCAGCACGACCAGGAGGCCGAGGATCAGCGCCACCACGCAGGCGCGGGCCAATACGGCCAGTTCCTCGAGCGCGTCCCCTGCCCCGATTGCTTGCGCGGTAAGGCCCGTCGTTCCCGCTCGCAGAAAATTGAAGCTCGACAGAACGATCTCGAAGATGACGCTGGCGACCGCCACGCCGCCGATGAGCGCGGCGCTGCCCAATTGCCCGACGACACCGGTATTGATGATGCCGACAAGCGGCGTCGACAGGTAGGCCAGCATCATCGGGATCGAGATGCTCAGGACGGTGCGATGGGTGACCGTGAAGGGCCGGATGTCTCCAGTCATGACGAGACGCTATCGAATGCGCGGCCTCTCCGACTTTCCCCCTCTCCCGTCCGAAGGATGGTATCGTTTGCACACAACTTCATCCTTCCCCCTTGCGGGGAAGGTGGCGTCCCGGCGTTAAGCCGGGAAGCCGGATGGGGGTCGGGTGGTTTGGCAAGAGAAACGAGAAGAGAAAGAAGCAGGTTCTGCAACACCACCCGACCCCCACCCCCGCCC
>SCPD01000002.1 GCA_005502925.1 Rhizobiales bacterium Y(2018)
GAAGTGTTGAAGCTTCGTCATTTTTGTTCTCTTGAAAAGCAGTCGTGAGCTGAACCAGCACCCTCATCCGCCCTATCGGGCACCTTCTCCCGCAAGCGGGAGAAGGGGGAATGAAGGTGAACTCCTCAATACACATGCCCCTTCACCGCCGACAGCCGCACGGGTGCTCCGACCTCGATACCGGCGCGGATCAGCCGATGCGCCGGCATATCGACTTCCACCGGCTTCTCGAGCCCGGCGACTTCGACATCGACACGCGCCACCGGACCCACCACGGAGAGGAAGCGCACCGTGCCGACGCCCGAGGCATCCTTGACCATGTCGATGTCATGCGGGCGCACATAGACATTCTCGGCCCCGACCAAGGCGGGGCGCACCGTGATGGCATCGAGATCGATGGCCGGATGCGCCATCTTGCCGTCCGCCCAGGTGAGCGGAATGCGATTGGCGCTGCCGAGGAATTCGCAGACGAAAGGATTGGCCGGGTTCTCGTAGATCTCGGCCGGCTTGCCGATCTGCTCGATGCGGCCCTGGCTCATCACCACCACCCGGTCGGCGATCTCCATCGCCTCTTCCTGGTCATGGGTGACGAAGATCGAGGTCATGCCGGTCTCTTCATTGAGGCGCCGGAGCCAGCGCCGCAACTCCTTGCGCACCTTGGCGTCGAGCGCGCCGAATGGCTCGTCGAGCAGGAGCACGATCGGCTCGATGGCGAGCGCCCGCGCCAGCGCCACGCGCTGCCGCTGGCCGCCTGACAGCTCTGAAGGGTAGCGTTTGACAAGCCGTTCGATCTGCACGAGCTCGAGCAATTCATGCACGCGTTTGGCGATATCGGCCTTGGAGGGGCGCAGATGCCGCGTTCGCACCGTCAATCCGAAGGCGACATTGTCGAACACCGTCATATGGCGGAACAGCGCATAATGCTGGAAGACGAAGCCGACGCCGCGCTCGCGCGCATTGACGCGCAGCACGCTCTTGCCTTCGATGCGGACATCGCCGGCATCCGGCCATTCGAGCCCGGCGATGATGCGGAGGAGCGTCGTCTTGCCCGAGCCCGAGGGCCCGAGCAGCGCCAGGAGCTCGCCGCGATTGACCGACAGGCTGACGCTCTTCAAGGCGACGAAGCCGTCGAAGTCCTTGGTGATGTCGATGGCGTCGATGCTCATGCGTGTCCCTTTTTCCATTCGAGCAGACTCTGCGCGGCAAGCGTCACGAAGGCGAGAAGCGCCAGGAGGGAGGCGACGGCAAAGGCGGCGGTGAAATTATACTCGTTGTAGAGGATCTCGACATGCAGCGGCATGGTGTTGGTCTTGCCGCGGATATGGCCGGAGACGACCGACACGGCGCCGAACTCACCCATGGCGCGCGCATTGCAGAGCAGGACGCCGTAGACGAGACCCCATTTGATATTGGGCAAGGTCACCCGGAAGAAAGTCTGGAAGCCCGATGCGCCGAGCGACACGGCTGCCTCTTCGTCTTCGGTACCTTGCTCCTGCATGAGCGGAATGAGCTCGCGCGCGACGAATGGGAAGGTCACGAACATGGTGGCGAGCACGATGCCGGGCAGCGCGAAGATGATCTTGATTCCGGTGCCTTGCAGTGCCGGGCCGAACCAGCCTTGCAGCCCGAACATCAGGACGAAGACGAGGCCTGCGATGACGGGCGAGACCGAGAACGGCAGGTCGATCAGCGTCAGCAGGAAGCTCTTGCCCTTGAACTCGTATTTGGCGATCGCCCAAGCGGCCATCACGCCGAAGACGAGATTGACCGCGACCGAGATGAGTGCGGTGATCAGCGTGAGACGGATGGCCGACAGCGTCGTCTTGTCGAGCAGCGCCAGGACATATTCGCCCCAGCCTTTCGACAGCGCCTGGGCGAAGACGGTAACGAGCGGCAGCCCGATCAAGAGCGCCATCACCAGGAAGGCGAGCGCGATGAGCAGGATGCGGATGGGCAGCGGGTCGCGGTTCATGGATCTTAGGCGGTTCCCTGGCGTTTGCGGCCCCAGGCCTGCAGCACATTGATGAGGAAGAGCAAAACGAGCGAGGCGAGGAGCATCGCCACCGCGATGGCGGTCGCCTGCTCATATTCGAATTCCTCGAGCTTGATGACGATGAGCAGCGGCGCGATCTCCGACACCATCGGCAGATTGCCGGCGATGAAGATCACCGAGCCATATTCGCCGACCGCGCGGGCGAAGGCGAGCGCGAAGCCGGTGAGGAGTGCCGGCAATATCGCCGGCAGAATGATGCGCCGGAACGTGGCGAAACGGGTGGCGCCGAGGCAGGCGGCGGCTTCCTCCGTCGCCTGGTCGATATCGGCGAGCACCGGCTCGACGGTGCGCACCACGAAGGGCAGCCCGATGAAGATGAGTGCGACGAGAATGCCGAGCGGTGTGAAGGCGATCTTGAGGCCGATGAGGCCGAACAGCCAGCCCAGCGGCCCATTGGGCGCATAGAGGCTGGTGAGCGCGATGCCGGCGACGGCGGTCGGCAGCGCGAAAGGAATGTCGACCATGGCGCCCAAAATACGGCGCAGCGGGAATTCATAGCGCACCAGCACCCAGGCGATGAGAAGGCCGAGCACCAGATTGATCGCCGCCGCGATGAGCGACAGGCCGAAGCTGAGCTTGAGCGAGGCGAGCACGCGGGCGGTGAGGATCGTGTCGAAGAAGCCCGAAAAGCCGAGCGTCGCCGCTTTCAGCACGAGGCCCGACAGCGGGATCAGCACGATCAGGCTGAGCCACATCAAAGTGAGACCGAGCGTGAGTCCGAAGCCCGGGATCACGCTCGGCTTTCGCCATCGACTGGAGAGAGTTGTCACTGCGGGATCAAGCCCAAAGAGAAGAGGGGAGGAGATTCGAGTTGCACCGATGAGGGCTCTTTCGTCCAGATGAAGAGCTTTGAGAAAGAGCCCTCACCCGGCTTTCGACCACCCTCTCCCATGCTGGCGCATGGAAGAGGGGGAGAACTGGACGGATTGCCGCCGCTTCCCATGCCGGGCCTCAATTGCTCGGCTTGTAGATCTGGTCGAAGATGCCGCCATCGGCGAAGTGGGTTTCCTGCGCCTTCTTCCAGCCGCCGAACTCATCGTCGATGGTGAAGAGGGAGATTTTCGGAAACGCGTCCTTATACTTCGCGGCGACCGCGGCGTCGCGCGGGCGATAGAAGTTCTTCGCCACGATCTCCTGGGCTTCCGGCGTATAGAGGAAGTTCAGATAGGCTTCGGCCTGCTTGCGGGTGCCCTTCGCGTCGACGACCTTGTCGACGACGGTCACCGGCGGCTCGGCCAGGATGCTTTCGCTCGGCACGACGATCTCGAACTTGTCATTGCCGAATTCCTTCAGCGCCAGGAAGGCTTCGTTCTCCCAGGCGAGCAGTACATCGCCGATGCCGCGCTCGACGAAAGTGACGGTCGAGCCGCGGGCACCCGTATCGAGCACCGGCACGTTGCGGAAGAGATCGCCGACGAAGCTGCGCGCCGCCGTCTCATCCTTGTTGTTCTTGTGCAGCGCATAGGCCCAGGCGGCGAGATAGTTCCAGCGGGCGCCGCCGGAGGTCTTCGGGTTGGGCGTGATCACTTGCACGCCTTGCTTCGTCAGATTGGACCAGTCCTTGATGCCCTTGGGATTGCCCTTGCGCACCAGGAAGACGATGGTCGACGTATAGGGCGAACTGTTGTCGGCGAGCCGCTTCTGCCAGTCGGCCGCGATCAGGCCCTTCTTGGCGATGGCGTCGATGTCATAGGCGAGCGCCAGCGTCACCACATCGGCCTCGAGACCGTCGATGACGGCGCGCGCCTGCTTGCCCGAGCCGCCATGCGACTGCTGGATGGTGATCGCTTCGCCCGTCTTGGCCTGCCAGTCCTTGGCGAAGGCCGTGTTCAGCTCCTGATAGAGCTCACGGGTCGGGTCATAGGAGACATTGAGGAGCTCGCTGTCGGCGAGCGCTGCGGTCGAAAACAGTGCCGACACAGCGGCAAAAGCGAGGAATGTACGTCGAAACATGAGCTTACTCCTTGATTGAGTTAGTCAAAGCTTCGCCGATCCAAGGCGCATGGAATTGCGCCCTAAGCGGCAACGTTCAGAGGATTTGGAGGTTCCGGGGCAGTTCCCGGGGAAGTCTAAAATCAGGCCCGACAGCTGCGGATGGGGAACAATGTGTCGCGCGGAGCGGTCGGATCGTCCATCAAGCGGTCGAACTGGAGCTCGAAGCCGCAAGCCGTGCCGAAGTCGTCGGGCGGGGCCATGATGGCCTCGCTTTCGGGAGCGGAGGCCTTATGCCGCCAGAATGGCAGAAAAGATTTGATAGAGGCCATCGGATTTCTCCTCAGCGGTGAACACGATAATCTCTACTGGCTTTATAGAATTAGTCAAGCAATACATCAGTAACAAATTTTTCTCAACGAAATCAGCAAGTTGTGTACTAAAAACCGGACAAGCGTTCTTTAAAAAGATCGTGAAGCTGAAAAAATCACGCCATTTGCGGCAGGGATTCCAGGTCGATGGCGCGTCCGGCGGCGGCATCGGCGATCGTGGTGCGCTCCAGCACCTGGCGGGTCGGCTCGATGACCCGGGCGAAGACCTTGCGAATCTCGCACGTATATTCGTCCTTGCAGTCCTCGCAGCGCGCATAGGCGATGATGCTGAGGCAGGGCAGCGGCGCGATCGGGCCGTCGATGGTGCGCAGCACTTGCGCGAAGGTGATTTCGGAGGCGGGCTTGAGCAGCGCATAGCCGCCACGATTGCCGCGCCGGCTCTGCACCATGCCTTGGTTTTTGAGGCGCAGCAGGATCTGCTCGAGGAACTTCTTCGGAATCTTCTCGGCCGAGGCGATATCGGAGGTCTGGGCCGCACTTCCTGGCGTGATGCGTGACAGCGCAATAAGGGCGCGCAGCGCATATTTGGCTTGGCGTGAGATCATGACAAATACCTAAAGCATTTTCCTCGTAAGTAAACGTTCAGCCGACTTGCGCCTCAGGGCCGTATAGATGGCATTCGACGCGGGCGCTGCCGCCGACGGCGACGGACAGTGGCGACGTATGCCGGCAGATCTCCATGACCTTCGGGCAGCGCGGATGGAAGCGGCAGCCCGCCGGCACCGCCTCGGGTGATGGCGGATCGCCCTTGAGCACGATGCGCGGACCTTTTTTGGCGCCTGGCACCGCCGAAACCAGCGCCTCGGTATAGGGATGCCGGGGTTGGCGCAGCACCTGCGTCGCCGTCCCTTCCTCGACGATGCGGCCGAGATACATCACCAGCACCCGGTCGCTCACATGCTCGACGACCGAGAGATCATGCGAGATGAAGATATAGGAAAGATCGAGGCGCGATTTGAGATCGATCAGCAGATTGAGGATCTGCGACTGGATCGAGACGTCGAGCGCCGAGACCGGCTCGTCGAGGACGAGGAGCTTGGGCTCGAGCGCGATGGCCCTGGCGATGCCGATGCGCTGGCGCTGGCCGCCGGAGAATTCATGCGGATAGCGGCCGAGCGCCGAGCGGTCGAGGCCGACCATGAGAAGCAGGTCCTCGACCTTGCGCTGGCGCTCCTGAGGCGAGCCGACGCCGTGAATATCGAGCGGCTCGGCGATGATCCGGGCCACCGACATGCGCGGATCGAGCGAGGCGAAGGGATCCTGGAACACGATCTGCATGTCGCGCCGTCTTTTGCGCAAGACGCCCGGCTTGAGCGCCCGAATATCCTCGCCATCGAGCAGCACGCGACCTGAGGTTGGCTCGATCAGGCGCAGCACGAGGCGCGCCAGGGTCGACTTGCCGCAACCCGATTCCCCGACAATGCCGAGCGTCTCGCCCTTTCTGAGCGTCAGGCTGACGCCGTCGACGGCGCGCGCGAGCCCGCCGCCATCGCGCGCCTTGTAATGCTTGACCAGGTTCTCGGCGGCGAGGAGCGGACGGCCGGTCATGGCACCGGATTCCAGCAGGCGGCGAGGTGGCTGTCGCCGGTGAGCGGCGGCACATCCTGCCGGCAGCGTGGCAGGGCCCGGACGCAACGCTCGGCGAAGCTGCAGCCTTGGCCGCGTTTGCCGGGCGGCGGCACCGTGCCCGGAATGGTGACGAGCGTCTGGCCACGCTTGGCATTGCGGGGCGCGGCGGCAAGGAGGCCCGCGGTATAAGGATGGCGCGCATGGGCGAACAGCTCTTTCGCCGCCGCCTTTTCGGCGATGCGCCCGGCATACATCACGACGACATGGTCGCACATCTCCTCGACGACGCCCAGATCATGGGTGATGAGCAGGGTCGCGATCTGGCTCTCGCGCTGCAGCGCTTTCATCAATTCGAGGATTTGCGCCTGGATCGTGACGTCGAGCGCCGTGGTCGGCTCATCGGCGATGAGAAGCTTCGGCCCGCAGATCAGCGCCATGGCGATCATCACCCGCTGGCGCAAGCCGCCCGACAATTCATGCGGATATTGGGCGTAACGTTTCTCCGGCCGCCCGATACCGACCTGTATCAGCATGTCGAGCACCTTGGGTTTCGCATCACGCGCTTTGAGGCCACGATGCAGAAGGAGCGCCTCGCCGATCTGCTCGCCGATCGTCATGGTCGGGTTGAGGCTCGTCATCGGCTCCTGGAAGATCATGGCGATCTTATCGCCCCTGATCTTGCGCATCGCCGGCTCGTCGGCCTGCGCCAGGTCCTGGCCGTCGAAAGTGATGCTGCCCGCCTCGATGCGCGACGGCGGCGATGGCAACAACCGCATGATGGTCTGCGCCGTGACGCTCTTGCCGCAGCCCGATTCACCGACAAGGCCCATGGTCTCGCCGGCGGCGACCGCGAAGGAGACATCCTCGACCACCCGGATCGGCCCCTCTTCCGTCGCGAAGCCGATCGAGAGGCCCCGGACGGAGAGAAGTGCCGGCTTCGTATCCATCATTCAAACACGACGCGCGGGAAATAGAGCGAGACGACCCAGTTCGGCATGTCGACGATCTCGCTGATCCTGAGATCGGCGCAGACCGAGCACAGCATGTAAGCCTCGACGGCGCTCATCTTGTGGCGTTTGGTGAGAAGATCGACCATGCCCATCACGGCCTGCCTGGCGCCTTCGAATAGATCGGGAGCGATGCCGGTCGTCACCTCATAGCCTTTGCTGTCGAGATGACGCGACACCGGGCCCGGTGTCGTGAAACGCGGGAAGGCGAGATTGGCGCCTTTGATCAGCTCGAATTTCGCGGCGACCTTGCACGGGCTTTCGATCGCCGTGCCGCAGACCTCACCATCGCCTTGCGTCGCATGGGTGTCGCCGACGCTGAACAATCCGCCCTTCACTTCGACCGGCAGATAAAGCTCGGTGCCGGCCGAGAGGTCGCGGATGTCCATATTGCCGCCCATGCGCCGGGGCGGCACGATCGAATGCGTGCCGGGCTCGGCCGGCGCGAGGCCGATCGTGCCGCAGAAAGGCTTCAACGGCACCCGCCCGCCCGGGCCATACATCGCCGGCGCGAGCGTCGATGGATCATATTTCCAGATATGCAGCGCCGGGTCCTTGAACTGGTCGGCGAGGAGCCCGAAGCCCGGAATATTCGCAGTCCAGCCCCAGCCGGACGGCGTGAAGGAGAGCAGCGTCACCTTGATCGCGTCGCCGGGCTCGGCCCCGTCGATATAGACGGGGCCCGCCACCGGATTGACCTTGCCGAAATCGAGCTGGCTCAGATTGGCCAGCGTCGATTGCGGTGTGATCTGGCCGCCGGAGCTGTCGAGCGGATCGAATTCGATCGATTCCCCGGGCGCGATCTTGACCACCGGCTGGTTGGCATTGGACCAGCCGAAATGGCACTGATGGATGGTGTGGTTGTGCTGGTGGCTCACTGGGCGTCTTTCGCGAAGATGTAATCGTAATTGACCGGGATATGGATCGGGTCGGTGAAGAGCGAAGGATCGCCGCCAAGCCTGGCCGAATGATAGGTGAAGCGCTTCTCGTTGAAGACCGGCGCCCAGGGCGCATCCTTGAGCACGTCGTCGAATACGCTCTTCCATTCACTGATGCGGGTTTCGGCCTGGTCGGCCTTCACCATCGCATCGGCATTCTCGGCGCGCCCGTCGAGCTCCTTGTTGCAGTATTTCGACCAGTTCCAGCCGCCTTCGACGGCGCCGGCGCAGCCGAGGATTCCGTAATAGAAATTGGCCGGATCCGGGAAGTCGGCGATCCACGCCATGCCGCCCGACCAGATCATCGGCGCCTTGCCGGTGCCGCCGGCGGCGATGACTTCGGCCTGCGCCAGCGAGCGGATCTCGGCCTTGATGCCGATGGCCGCGAGATCCTGCTGAATGGCTTGCGCGATGCGCGGATTGGGATCGACATTCATCGCATAGAGCTCGGTGGTGAAGCCTTCCGGCTGGCCCGCCTCCGCAAGCAGCTTCTTGGCACCTTCGGGATCGTAGGCGTAGCCTTTGTTCTGCGTATTGTAGCCGGGCATCGCCGGCGGCAGCGCCTGGTTTGCCGGCACAGCGCGGTTATTGATGAGGCGCGTGATGCGGTCCTTGTTGATGGCCATATTGACCGCCTGGCGGATCTTGAGATTGTCGAAGGGCGGCTGGGTGACATTCATGGTCACATAACCGGTCTGCAACTGGTCGCCGACCGCGATCAACTCCTTATTGGCGGGGTCGGCCATGATCTCGGTAAACTGGGCCGGTGGGATGCCGTCGCCGACAATGTCGACCTCGCCGTTCTTGAGCCTGAGGATGGCGACCGTCGGATCCTGGCCGAATTCGAAGGTGAGCTTGTCGAGATAGGGAACGCTTTGGCGGAAATAGTCCTTGTTGCGCTCGAGCACGATGCGCTGGCCCGGCACCCATTCGCTGAACTTGAAGGCGCCGGTGCCGACCGGCTTCTTGCCCCAGTCGGCGCCCGCTTTTTCCACCTCTTCCTTGGGCACGATATAGGCGAAGTTGATTGCCATCAGATGCAGGAACGTGGCGTCGGGCCGGGTCAGGGTGAAGGAGATCGTCTTGTCGTCGACGATGCGGATGCCGGCGAGCTCGGTAGCCTTGCCGCCCGCCAGCGCGTCATACCCATCGATGGCGCTGAAATAGCCGCCACCCGGGCTCTGCGTCGCGGGGTTCACGGCGCGCTCGAGCGAATATTTCACGTCCGCCGGCGTCATGGCCCGGCCATTGTGGAATTTGACGCCGTCGCGCAGTTTGAACGTATAGGTCAGGCCGTCATCGGAGACGGTGTAGCTTTCGGCGAGATCGGGCTCGAGCTCGGTGGTGCCAGGCTTGTAGTCCATCAGCCCGTCGAAGATCGACTTGATGACCGACCAGTTCTGCCAGTCATAGCCGACCTGCGGGTCGAGGGTGGTCAGGTCGTTGTTGAAGGTCACCACGGCGGCGCCCCCCTGTTTGGGACTTTGCGCCAGGGCCGCCGGAGCGGCGGCGAGAAGGGCGAAGGCGGCGGCGGTCGAAATCAGCAAGGCTCGCATGTCTGTATCTCCCGGTTATTTTATATATGAACTAATAGGCTGCATATCAGCGCAAGCGGATGCGCGGGTCAATGAGGGGGGCGACGAGGTCAGCCAGAAGATTGCCGGCCACGATGAACAAGGCGGCGACGGTCGTTATTCCCATGATGATGGGGATGTCCAGGGACTGGATGGCCTGCCACATCAATTGCCCGATGCCCGGCCAGCCGAAGACATTCTCCACCACCACGACGCCCGACATGAAGATCCCGACATCGAGGCCGATCATGGCGATGATGGGCAATATGGCGTTGCGCAGGCCATGGACGAGCATCACCCGCCTCTCGCTCATGCCCTTGGCGCGGGCGGTGCGGATGTAATCCTGGCGCAGGATCTCGATCATCGAGGAGCGCATCATGCGCGAATACCAGCCGCCGCCGGCAAGCCCCAGCGTGACGGCGGGCAGGATCAGATGGCTGAGCGAGCCATAGCCGCTCAACGGGAACCAGCCGAGCAGATAGGAGAAGAAATAGAGCAGGCTGAGACCCAGCACGAATTGCGGCGTCGACACGGTGAGGAAGGAGAGTGTCATCGCCACCTTGTCGCCGGTCCGGCCGCGCCTGGCCGCGGCATAGAGCCCGGCCGGAATGCCGATCAGAAGCTCGGCTATGATTGCCCCCAGCATGAGCAGCAAGGTGGCCGGAAGCCGCGACGCGATCAACGGGCCGACTTCGCTTTTCCGCGCATAGGAAATGCCGAAATCGCCTTGCGCCAGCCGCTGGGCATAGGCGGCATATTGCTGGATGAGGGGCTTGTCGAGCCCGAGCTGGATACGGATCTGCTCGCGCATTTCAGGTGTCGAATTGCGCCCGGCGATCATCGCCACCGGATCGGCCGGGATGAGAAAAGTGAGACAGAAGGTGACGATTGTCACCCCCACCAGGATAAGGGCCGAGGCCGAGAGCCGCTTGGCGAAGTAGAGCAGCATCAGCGCCGTCCCCGCTGCGTCGGATCGAGCGCGTCGCGCAAGCCGTCGCCGGCGAGATTGAAGGCGAGCGCCACGATCAGGATGGCGGCACCCGGAATGAAGACGAGCCACGGCGCATTGAGGAAATAGGACTGGCTTTCGAAGATCATCATGCCCCAGGCCGGCGTCGGCGGCTGCACGCCGCGGCCGAGAAAGGAGAGCATCGCTTCGAGCAGCACCGTGGTGGCGATGCCGAGCGTGGCATAGACGATAATGGTCGGCACCAGATGCGGAATGAGATGGTGGAACAGGATGCGTGGGCCGGAGGCGCCGAGTGCCCGCGCCGCCTCGATATATTCGCGTTCGGCGAGCGATGTCGTTTCGGTATAGATGACGCGGGCGATCTGCACCCAGTTGACGAGCGCGATGACGACGATGACGATGGAGAGGCCCGGCTTCAGGATCGCAGCGAGCGCGATGGCGAGCAGCAGTGGCGGAAACGCCATCATTAGGTCGGTGAAGCGCATGATGGCGGCGCCGATAAAACCCTTGGCATAACCGGCGATGACGCCGAGCAGCGTGCCGATGAGCACGGCGATGCCATTGGCGACGAGGCCGATCAGCAGCGAGGTGCGCGCGCCATAGAGAAGGCGTGAGAACTGGTCGCGGCCATTGGTGTCGGTGCCGAACCAGAAACGCTCATTGGGCGGCAGGGGCGAGCCTTCGAGGGTGAGCCCGTCGAAGAACTGCTCGGCCGGATCATAGGGCGCCACCACCGGGGCGAGGAGTGCCGCCAGTACGACGATGGTGATGACCACGAGCCCGAACAACGCGACCCGGTCTTTGCTGAATCTCTTCCAGAAGGAGGACATGCCGCCTGAGTGAGGCTGAAGGGCCAAGAAGTGTCAATAGGAGTTAAGATGCCTCCCAGCTTACCCCTTCTCCCGCCTGCGGGAGAAAGTGGCCGAAGGCCGGATGAGGGTGTTCTCTCAGCTGCTACATAACTGCAAGCATGGGAAAGGGCTGAAGCTTCACTTTCTTAGGCCGTCGTCAGTTGAACCAACACCCTCATCCGCCCTGTCGGGCACCTTCTCCCGCGGGCGGGAGAAGGGGAAAATCTGAGAGAGTGTGGAGCAGCTCTTGTCTCGACCTACCTTAAGCCCCGCAGATGCGCCACCAGTCCCTGGGTCGACGCGTCGCGCGCCGAGGCGTCTTCCTTGCCTTCGACGATCGGCAGGAGTCCGGTCGCCAGCTCCTTGCCGAGCTCGACGCCCCATTGATCGAAGGCATTGATGTTCCAGATCGCCGCTTCGGTGAAGACGCGGTGCTCGTAAAGCGCGACGAGCCGGCCGAGCGTCTGCGGATCGAGCTTCCGGTAGGCGATGGTGAGCGATGGCCGGTCGCCGGTGAAGACGCGATGCGGCGCCAGCCTTGTCGCTTCCGCGTCGCTCTTGCCTTGCGCCAGCACTTGCGACTTGGCTTCGGCGAGCGTGCGCCCGCGCATCAGCGCTTCCGACTGCGCCAGGCAGTTCGCCATCAAAAGATCGTGATGCACCGGCAGGCCCGGCTCATGCGACTGCGCGCCGATCAGGAATTCGACCGGGATCACGCTGGTGCCCTGATGGATGAGCTGGAAGAAGGCATGCTGGCCATTGGTGCCGGGTTCACCCCACACCACCGGGCCAGTCTGGGTCTCGACCGGCGTGCCGTCGCGCTCGACGCCCTTGCCGTTCGATTCCATGTCGAGCTGCTGCAGATAGGCCGGAAGACGGGCGAGGCGCTGGTCGTAAGGGATCACGGCGCGCGTCGTATAGGCGCAGATATTGCGGTGCCATACGCCGATGAGACCGAGCGTGATGGGCAGGTTCTGCTCGATGGGCGTGATGCGGAAATGTTCGTCCATCTCATGCGCGCCCGCGAGGAAATGGGCGAAGTTCTCGGGCCCGATGGCGATCATCAAGGGCAGGCCGATGGCCGACCACACCGAATAACGCCCGCCCACCCAGTCCCAGAAGCCGAAAGTGCGCTCTTCACCGATGCCGAAGGCCTTGACCTTGTCGAGCGCCGTCGAGATCGCGGCGAAATGTTTGGAGACCGCCATCTCGCCCAGATGCTTGACGATCCAGTCGCGCGCCGAATGCGCGTTGGTCATCGTCTCGATGGTGGTGAAGGTCTTGGAGGCGATGAGGAACAAGGTGCGCGCCGGGTCGAGAGTCTTCAGCGTATCGGCCAAATGCGCGCCGTCGACATTGGAGACGAAATGCAGCCGTGGCCCGTCATGATAGGGCGCCAGTGCCAGCACCGTCATGGCGGGGCCGAGATCGGAGCCGCCGATGCCGATATTGACGACATCGGTGATGCGCTTGCCGCTCGCCGTGGCAATGGCGCCGGAACGCACCCCGGTGGTGAAATCGCGCATCTGAGTGAGGACGTGGTTCACCTCCGGCATGACGTCCCGGCCGTCGACGCGGATCGGCCGGTTCGAGCGGTTGCGCAGCGCGATATGCAGCACGGCGCGCTGCTCGCTGGTGTTGATGAGCTCGCCCGCGAACATCTGGTCGCGTTTGCCCGTCACGTCGCTCGCGACCGCGAGCTCGCGCAGGAGCTTCATCGTCTCGTTGGTCACCGCGCATTTCGACCAGTCGAGCAGCAGGTCGTTCAAGCCGAGGGAGAAATGCTTGAAGCGCAAAGGATCGTCGTTGAACACCTGGCGCATGTCGCGCAACGGCTTCTTCGCGCGATGCTGCGTCAGGGCAT
Source organism: Rhizobiales bacterium Y(2018) (assembly GCA_005502925.1). Classification (GTDB taxonomy): domain Bacteria; phylum Pseudomonadota; class Alphaproteobacteria; order Rhizobiales; family Aestuariivirgaceae; genus Taklimakanibacter. The sequence goes on from SCPD01000002.1 coordinate 13,151, forward strand.
CGAGAGCGCGTTTTGAGACGGTCATGCTTTATCCTTCGAGTTCGTGGGCCCAGGGCGGGTCGGCGCCGGGCCGCGATACGGTCACCGCGGCGGCCTTTACTGCGAACTTCAATGCCGCGACCACGCTCTCCTGGTCAAGTGCCGCTATGGCAGGCTTGCTGAGGCGGTTTTCGACATGGAGTGAAGCGAGAAGTCCGGCCGTGAAGGTATCGCCGGCGCCGATCGTATCGGCGACCTTCACCTGGACACCGGGAATTTCGCATTTGAATTTTGCCGTGAAGGCGAGGGCGCCGTCCTTGCCGCGGGTGACGACGACGAGCTTGGCGCCGCGCTGGAGCCAATCCCGCGCGAAAGCTTCCACCGAGGCGCCGGGCGCCAGCCAGGCGAGATCCTCATCGCTCATCTTGATGACATCCGCCATCGCCACGATGCGCTCGACGCGGGCGCGGTGGGCGGCGCGGTCCTTGATCAGATTGGCGCGAATATTGGGATCGAAATGAATGACGCGCCGGTCATGCTCGCGCCGGCACAGGGTCTCGAAAGCAGTACCGCAGGGCTCGATGGCGAGCGGGAAGGAGCCGAGATGCAGCGCCCGCACGTGATCGGGCAGGACGGGCAGGTCTTCCGGCGCCAGCATCCGGCAGGCCGAGCCCTCGTCGATGAAGGAATAGCGCGCCTGGCCCCCTTCGAGCTTGACGAAGGCCGGGATCGTATGGCGCTCGCTGACCGGCGAGAGCGAGAAATCGACATGGGCGGCGGCGAGATCTTTGCGCAGTTCGTCGCCGAAGAAGTCGCTGGACAGGCCGCCGAGGAAGCCCGAAGGCGCCCCGAGCCGGCCGAGTGCGACCGCGGTGTTGAATACCGAACCGCCGGTCAGGGGCTCGACGGCCGGCGCCCCTGCACTGGTCAGGCGGGGGACGAAATCGATGAGGGCTTCGCCACAGCAGAGAATCATGACGAGGCCTCATAGCACATCTTCACCAGGAGACGATTCGCCTCTAGCCCGTCCTGGAGCGGTTGACTAAGGTGACGACAGGAGAATGTAGTTTCGGGAGATGCGCCATGAAGACGGCCAATGGCATCCCTGTCCTGGGATATGGCACCTACCCCCTAACCGGGGTGGAGTGCCGCGACGGCGTCGCCATGGCGCTCGATCTCGGCATCCGCCATATCGACACCGCTCAGCTCTATGACAACGAGAAGGACGTCGGCCAGGCCATCGCCAGATCCGGCATAAACCGCACCGAGATCTTCCTCGTCACCAAGGTGGCCCGCGATAATCTCGGCCGCCGCCATTTCATGCATTCGGTCGAGGAAAGCCTCGACAAGCTCGGCGTCGAGCAAGTCGACCTCCTGCTCATCCACTGGCCGCCATCCGAGGCGGATTTCGACCAGGCGCTCGACTCCCTCTGCGCCGCCCAGGCCTCGGGGCTGGCGCGCGGCATCGGGGTCAGCAACTTCACCATCGCCCTCATGCGGCGGGCGGCCAAGCGGGCCGGCCAGAAGCTCATCAACAACCAGGTCGAATTCCATCCTTTGCTCGACCAGTCGCAGGTCAGGGCCGAAGCCGAGAAGCTCGGCATGGTGCTGTCGGCCTATAGTCCGCTCGGCCGCGGCGCGGTGCTCAAGGATCCGGTGGTCGTCGAAGTGGCGACGCGCCTGAAGCGTCCGCCCTCCGAGATCGCGCTGCGCTGGATCATCCAGCAGGGCGTGGTGGCAGTGCCGATGACGACCAAGCGCGACAATGCGAAGAGCAACCTCAGGGTCCTCGACTTCGAATTGTCGCCCGCCGACATGGCCAGACTTTCGGAGGCCTCGCGGCAGAACCGCCGGCTCGTGTCACCTTTGGGCTGGGCGCCGAAGTGGGATAGCTGATCACTTTGTCCCACTCGTCATGGCCGCCGTTGAGGCGGCCATCCAGCCCTTCCAAGCAATAGCTGTGAGACGTCGAGACTGGATGGCCGGGTCGAAGCCCGGCCATGACGTGCGGAGGGAGTTTCAAAACAGATTGTCGAACGGCTCCGGCCGTGAGATCGCGTAACCCTGGGCCCGGTCGACGCCCATGGCGCGCACCAGCTCGAGCGTGGCGGCGTCCTCGACCTGCTCGGCGACGGTGAGGGCGCCGAGGCGGTGGCCGACGGCATTGATCGATTCAACGATGGTGCGGTCGATCGGATTCTCCGTCATCTGGCGGATGAAGCTGCCGTCGATCTTGACGCCGTCGACCGGGAATTGCCTCAGATAGATGAACGAGCTCAGGCCGGTGCCGAAATCGTCGAGGAGGACACCGCAGCCGGCGGCGCGCGCGCGCGACAGGAATTGCTTGGCGACCGCCAGATTGTTGATCACGGCGGTCTCGGTAATTTCGAAATTGATCCGCCCCGCCGGCAGTCCCGAAGCCTCGAGCTCCTCCTGCAGGAACGGCCACAGGAACGGATCGTTGAGCGAATTGGCTGAAAGATTGAGAGCGATCGTCATATCCGGCGTCTGACGCAGGCGCGCGCCATAGCTGCGAAAGGTGGTGCGGATGACCCAGCGGTCGATGCTGCCCATCAGGTCGTAGCGCTCCGATGCCGGGATGAAGCTCGCCGGCTCCATGACGGCGCCCCGCTCGTCCAGCATCCTGAGCAGGATCTCGAAATGCCGTCTTGTGCCGCTCGCCGGCTTCAGGTCGATGACCTCCTGCGCGAAGAGGCGGAAGCGGTCATTCTCGATGGCATTGCGGATGCCGGCCGCGACCTGCACCTCGCGATGGTGCCGTTGCGCCGGGCTGCCGGCGCCGCCATAGACGGCGATCTGGTTGCGCCCCGCGAATTTCGCGGTGTAGCAGGCGATATCGGCCTGGCTCATCAATTCGTCCGTCGGCGGAGCGTCCGTCGCGATGAGTGTCAGGCCTATGCTGGCGCCGATCTGATAGGCGCGATCGTTCCAGGTGAAGCGCAGATCGGCGAGGTTCTTCAGGAAGCGCTGGGCCAGCCGCTCGCCGTCGCCGACGCCGCAATCGTGCAGGAGAAGCGCGAATTCGTCGCCGCCCAGTCGCGCCGCGACATCATCGGCGCGGCAGGCCCGGCGCAGCAGATTGGCGACGTCGCGCAACAGGGCGTCGCCCGCCGCATGGCCGGCGTCGTCATTGACGATCTTGAAGCGGTCGAGATCGATGAAGCACAGGACGTGCTCGCGTTTCCTCGATGTGGCCTCGCGCGCCACCTGAAGGTCGCGTTCGAAGGCGGTGCGGTTGGGCAGTCCGGTCAGCCCGTCATGGGTGGCGGAATGTTCGAGCGCCTGCTGCAGGCTGCGCGCCTTGGTCACGTCCTGGAACACCAGGACGGCGCCGATGATGTCGCCTGATGTGGCGCGCACCGGTGCGGCCGAATCGCGGACATTGCGTCGTTCGCCGTCGCGCGCGATGAGCACAGCGCCGTCATCGAGGTGATAGGGGCGCAACTGCGCGAGGCATGCGGCGACCGGATCGGTGAACGGCGCGCCGGTGATCTCGTCGACGATCCAGAAGACCTCGCTGAGCGGCCGGCCCGCCGCTTCGGCCGCCGGCCAGCCGGTCATCTCCTCGGCGATCGGATTCATGAAGGTGATACGCGCCTCGGCATCAGTGGTGATCACCGAGTCGCCGATCGAATGCAGCGTGATGCGCAGGCGCTCCTTCTCCTCGAACAGCGCCTCCGCCAGCTCCTTGTGGTCGGTGATGTCGAAATTCATGCCCACGGCGCGCACCGCGACGCCGGCTTCGTCGCGGATCACCCGGGCGAAGGAGCGTATATGCCGCAATTCGCCTGAGCGCTGCCGGCGGATGCGGAAATCCATGCTGAAGACGAAGGTCTCGTTGAGCGCGGCCTCATAGGCCTTGAGCACCTTGGGCACGTCGTCGGCATGAATGAAGCTCAGCCATTGCTCGAGCGTGCCGTCATAAGCGTCGTGGGGAAGGTCGTAGAGCTCGTACATGCGCGAGCCCCAGCGGAATTCCGGCTTTGTCATGTCGGCGTCGAAGACGCCGCCGCCCGAGGCCTCGATGGCGATCTGCAGCCGCTGGTTCAGCGCCATGACCGCGGCCTCGGCCGTCTTCATGTCGGTGATGTCGCGGGCGATGCCGATGATGCCGATGACATTGCCGTGCTCGTCGCGGCGTGGCGCCTTGGTCGACAGGAAGATACGGGAGACATCGTCGACGAGGATGGTTTCCTCGATCGTCTGGGCGGCGCCGCTCGTCATGATCCGGCGGTCATGCGCCATCAGCTTTTCGGCGACATGCGGCGGATGAACATCGGCCGGCCGCAAGCCCAGCATGTCCTCGGTCTTGCGGCCAAGCACCCGCCCGAGCGCCTCATTGGCGACGAGGTAGCGGCTGTCGCGATCCTTGACGAAGATGAGGTCCGGCGTGCCGCGCATCACCGCATCGAGCAGCTCGAGCGTCTCGCGCAGCGCCGTCTCGGCCTTCTTGATCTCGGTGATGTCACGCGCGACGCCGACGAGACCGATGACATGGCCATGGGCATCGCGCAGCGGCGCCTTGTTGGTCAGCCATATACGCGGCACGCCGTCGGTGACGCTGGTCTCCTCGACCGTGTGCGGCTCACCGGTGGCCAGCGCGTGGCGATCATTGGCGATATAGATCGCGGCGGTCTCGGCCGGGTATATCTCGGTGTCGACCTTGCCGACGATGTCGGCGACCGCATGTCCCGTGACCTTTTCGGCAGCCTTGTTGGTGATGAGATAGCGGCCGGCGAGGTCCTTAGCGAAGACCAGATCGGGCGTGGCGTTCATGATCGCGTCGAGCAAGGACAAAGCCTCGCGCAATTGCCTGGCGCGCTCGACGTGATCGGTGATGTCCCAGCAGGCGCCCGTGGCGCGCAGCGCCTTGCCCTTTTCGTCGCGGATCAGCCGGGTCAGGGAGCGGATATGCCGGAGGGCGCCGGTGCGCTTGTGCACCACGCGAAAATCATACTGGGCGGACGTGACCTTCGACGCAAGGTTGGCCGCGAATTCCTCCTCGATCCGCGGGCGATCCTCCGGGTGGAGGGCGCCCATCCAGGTCTCCACCGTGTGACCGGCCTCCCCGGGCTCTCTGCCGAGGAGGGTGAGTGTCCGGGCGTCGAGCATGTGCCGGCCGGCGACGACATCGGTGTCGAACGTGCCGATATCGCCCGCCTCGAGGGCGAGATTCAGTCGGTCGGTCGTGGTGGCGAGCCGGGCCGCCGTCTCTCGCAGTCGTATTGTCTGCTCGACCTCAGCTGTGACATCCCAGCTGACGCCGACAACACGCTGTGCGGCGCCGTCGGCCGCGTGGATCTGCCGGGTTATGGAGCGGATATGGCGGACGACGCCCGAGCGCGGATGCACGACACGGAAATCATAGTGCTGCGAGGCCTCGCCCGAGGCCCGGTCGGCGGTGATCTGCTCGATGAGCCGCGCCCGGTCGTCAGGGTGGATGGTCTGCGCCCAGGCCTCGCGCGAGCCGTCATAGTCCTCGCGGCTCAGACCGTGGAGCGCCAGTATCCGGTCGTCGAACCGGCGCTTGTCGGCGGCGATGTCGACGTCGAAAATGCCGATCCCGCCGGCTTCGAGAGCGAGCTCCAGCCGCTCGGTGGTGGCGGCGAGCTGCGTCAGCGTCTCCTCGAGCCGTTTGGTCCGCCGGGCCTCCTCGGTGACGTCCCGGCACACGCCGATGACGCGCCGCGCCGCGCCGTCGGGCGCCCGGATCAATCGGGCGACGGCATGGATGTGACGGATCGCTCCCGAGGGATGAATGACGCGATAGTCATATTGTGTCGTGTTCAGCTGCGACGCGCGGGTGGTGACGATCTGCTGCAGGACCCGGGCGAGGTCGTCAGGGTGGACGGCGTGTTCCCAGGCTTTCTGCGTGCCGTCGAATGTCGCGCGCTTGAGCCCATGAAGCGCCAGCGTCCGGTCATCGAAATTGCGCAGGCCGGTGCGGACATCTACGTCATAGATGCCGACGCCGCCGGCAGCGAGGGCGATGTCGAGCCGATCGGTCGTGGCGGCGAGCAGCGCCTCGGTCTCTTTCTGCCGCGTGATATCCGCAGTGGTGCCGATGATGCGCAGCGCTGAACCGTCCGGCGCGCGATGAGTGACCTTGCCGCGTGACAGGATCCAGATCCAGACGCCGTCGGCGCGCTGCAGCCGGTAGGTTTCATGGGTTTCGGAGAGACTGCCGCCTCTCAGGCCATCGATCGCGCGTTGCATATGCGCGCGATCGTCGGGATGCAGACGGGCCAGCCATTTCTTCCTGAAGACGTCGGCCTTGTCCGATCCGAAGCCGAGCACGCCTTCCCAATAGGGCGAGATCCAGATCCGGTTGTTCGCAATGTCGATGTCCCAGACGCCTTGCTCGGCGCTGCGCAGCGCCTGGTTCCAGCGCCATTCGCTCTCGGCCAGCGCCTGGTCGCGCTCCTTGCGCGCTTCGATGGATGTCAGTTGCAGAAGTGCGTCGTATTTTCCGTGGCCTTTGCCCAGTTTTGAAAGGCTGGTCAGCGCATGAAAGAGTGAGCCGTCCCGGCGCACATAGCAGAGCTCGATGCCATCCTTGCCGCGCGCGGTGGGCCGGAGCTTCCGCTGCTCTTGCGGATGCGTGATATCGGTGAGCTTGAGTCCGGCGGATTGCCTTGCCGTATAGCCGGTCTGTGTCTGGAAGGACCGGTTCGCGTAAAGGAGACGACCATCCTTGCCAAGCAGGGCCATGCCGATCGCAGCATGGTCTATGATCCGGCGCAACGACGTCACATCGCCCGGAAGAATCGGTACTTTGAGCCGTCCCGGCCTCTGCACGGCATCCCTCTTCATCCCACTCGATCCTCCACCCGGGTCGGGGCAACCGCAAGAGGCAATCTGCGGGGATGCTTAAGGGTGATGCGCAGTTAACGATTGTGACGGACGCGCGTCCGGTTAGCACTGTCCGGTCAGTCAGGATTGCGCGCTGCCTTCGCTGAAGCTCGTCAGATCGAGGCGCTGCAAGGTGCCGACCGGCTCGCGGCCTTCAATGCGCTTGAGCAGGAATTCGGCGCAGTCATGCCCGGCGCGGATCAGGTCCTCGAAGAACTGCAATGTCGGCATCTGCACCAGGTCGAGGATGTTGGACGTCTTCTTGTTGGCGATGTCGACATCGCGCCCGATGACGAAGCCCGCATCCTGGAAGCCCAGCATCATGCCGAGCGCCTGCATCTCCGAGCCGCAGATGATGCCGTCGGGCGCTCCGGCCTCGCGCGCCAGCCGGTTGGCATAGGCGCGCAAGGTGAAAGCCGGTGAGTAAAGATCGACGCCCTCGGCCATGCGCGGCTCGAGCCCGGCCTCGAACACGGCGCGGCGATAGCCGGCCTGCTGATGGCCGCTATAGGTGAATTGCTTGGGCGGCAGCACGATGACGATGCGCTTGCGCCCGCGCGCGATCAGCGCCTGCGCGGCGCGATAGGCGAAGTCGAAATTGTCGGTGTCGATATAGGGATGCGGCGTCGCCAGTTCGGTGCGCCCGAAGGTGATGAACGGGAAATCGCGCTCGAGCAGCATCTTCACGCGCAGATCCTGCGGCTCGGAATGAGTGAGGATAAGGCCGTCCGCCGCCGCCGTGTCGACGATGTAGCGCACCGGATCGATCGGGTCCTGGTCGATATTCTGCGGCAGGACCTGCAGGTGATATTGCGTGCCGCGCAAGGCATCGCTGATGCCCATGATCAGGCGCCGGGCATAGTCGCTCATATCGTCGGCCTGGTTGAGCACGAAGGAGATGACGAAAGTGCGCCCGGTCTTGAGGCGCACGCCGGCGCGATGCGGGCGGTAGCCGATCTGGTCCGCCACCGCGCGTACCCGGGCCTTGGTCTCGTGCGAGAGTTCCGGCCCGTCCTTCAGCGCCCGCGATACCGTGGTGACGCCGAGGCCGGTCAATCCGGCGATCGTGCGCAGCGTCGGCGGCCCTTGCGAAGGGCGGTGCGGCGGCTTGCTGCGGGAGCGGTCCATGGGCTTGTAACGTTTCAGAAAATGGGCGCGATCATATTGATTCTTCTGACTCCCATGTCAATCATCCAACAATTAAAGGCAGTATTCATCAACAGGCTTCCGGCCCTGTTGACAAGGAAAATCTGTAACGTTACAGGTCTCGGCACGGTTCCGGGATCAACAAGAACAACCTAGGCCGAGGGAGGAGACTATTCATTTCATTTGCCAGGGCTGCCGCGGCGCGCGAAGCTTCCAGCTTCGAAGACTTCCGGTGACGGCGCCGCAGAGCCCGGGCTTCTAGCTTTGACGGTAATTGACCGGTGCCTGTGCGGGCGCCGGAATGCGTATCGCAACTCAGGGAGGAATTCATGTTGCGTAGATTGCTGCTGACCAGCGTATTTGCCTCTGGGCTCGCTTTGACCGCCCAGGCGGCCGACCAGGTGGAAGTTCTCCACTGGTGGACCTCGGGCGGCGAGGCCGCGGCCCTCGACGTTTTGAAGAAGGATCTCGAATCCAAGGGCGTCACCTGGCAGGACATGCCGGTCGCCGGTGGCGGTGGCGAGCAGGCGATGACCGCTCTGCGCGCCCGCGTCACCGCAGGCAACCCGCCCACCGCCGTGCAGGCGCTCGGCTTTGACATCACCGACTGGGCCAAGCAGGGCGTTGTCGGTGATCTCGGCGCCGTGGCCGACAAGGAAGGCTGGGACAAGGTCATCCCGGCGGCGCTGCAGGGCTTCGCCAAATACGACGGCAAGTGGATCGCTGCCCCGGTGAACGTGCACTCCACCAACTGGGTGTGGATCAACAAGAAGGCGCTCGATGCCGCGGGCGGCAAGGCGCCGGAGAGCTGGGACGAGCTCGTCGCTTTGCTCGACAAGTTCAAGGCCGCCGGCATCACGCCGGTCGCCCATGGCGGCCAGCCCTGGCAGGATGCGACGATCTTCGACGGCGTCGTGCTCTCGCTCGGCAACGACTTCTACAAGAAAGCCTTTATCGATCTCGATCCCGAGACTCTGGGCTCGGCGAAGATGAAGGAAGCCTTCGACCGCATGGCGAAACTGCGCTCCTATGTCGATGCCAATTTCTCCGGCCGCGACTGGAATCTCGCTTCCGCCATGGTCATCGAAGGCAAGGCCGGCCTGCAATTCATGGGCGACTGGGCCAAGGGCGAGTTCCTCAAGGCCGGCCAGAAGCCGGGTGCGGATTTCGTCTGCATCCGCTTCCCCGGCACGCAAGGCTCGGTGACCTTCAACTCCGACATGTTCATGATGTTCAAGGTCGGCGAGGACAAGCAGAAGGCCCAGCTCGAGATGGCTTCGGCCATCGAGAATCCGACCTTCCAGTCGTCCTTCAACGTGGTCAAGGGTTCGGTTCCGGCCCGCACCGACGTGCCCGACACCGCTTTCGACGATTGCGGCAAGAAGGGCATGAAGGATCTCGCCGAAGCGGCCGGCGCCGGCACGCTGATGGGCTCGATGGCGCATGGCTATGGCGCGCCCGCCGCGGTCAAGAACGCCGTCTATGACGTCGTGACCCGGCACTTCAATGGCGAGCTCGATTCCGATGCCGCCGTGAAGGAGCTCGTCGCCGCCGTCGCCGCGGCGAAGTAATCGATACAGAGAATAGCGAGGCCCCGGGCTACACACCGGGGCCTTTGCTTTCTCTCTGGTACCAGGCCCGAAAAGCGGGCAGACTTTCCATCGTCATCTCAAGGGTAGGGGGTGAAGCCATGGCCCAGGCCGCTACGGCGCCATCAACGAGGAATTACCTGCAGGAGCTCTTGCCGCGCCTCGTGCTGGCGCCGAGCTTCGCTGCGGTCATCATCTTCGTTTACGGCTTCATCCTGTTCACCGGCTATCTCTCCTTCACCGACTCGAAGATGCTGCCGTCCTTCGGCTGGGTCGGCCTCGAAAATTATTCCAAGCTCTGGGCGCTGCCGCATTGGTGGCGGGCGCTGGGCAATCTCGGCATTTTCGGCTCGCTTTACATCGTCATCTGCTCGGTGCTGGGTCTCGGCCTGGCTATCCTGCTCGACCAGAAGATCCGCGCCGAGGGCGTTCTGCGCCCGATCTATCTCTATCCGATGGCGCTGTCCTTCATCGTTACCGGCACCGCGTGGAAATGGTTTCTCGACCCTGGCATCGGCCTCGAACACACGATGCATCAATGGGGCTGGGAAAGTTTCTCCTTCACCTGGATCAAGGACCGTAACTTCGCGATCTACACGGTGGTGATCGCCGCGGTCTGGCAGTCCTCGGGTTTCGTCATGGCGATGTTCCTGGCCGGACTGCGCGGCGTCGACAATGAGATCATCAAGGCGGCGCAGATGGATGGCGCCTCCAACATCACCATCTATCGCCGCATCATCATTCCGATGATGCGCCCGGTCTTCCTGTCGGCTTTCGTGGTGCTGGCGCATCTCGCCATCAAGGCTTACGACCTGGTGATCGCGCTCACCGGCGGCGGCCCCGGCCAGGCGACCGAGCTGCCCGCCACCTTCATGTATTCCTACACCTTCACCCGCAATTCCATGGGCATCGGTGCTGCCTCCGCCACCATCATGCTCATCATGATCGCCTCGATCATCGTGCCTTATCTTTATTCTGAGCTGCGCACGGGGCGCCGGTCATGAGCGCGCCGTCCCCCGAAATCGCCGTCAAGACCAGGTCGCTGACGCGCATCCTGATCTATGCCGCCCTGATTGTCTTCGCCGTCTATTACCTGCTGCCGCTTTATGTGATGCTGGTCAATTCGCTGAAGCCTCTGGACGAGATCCGCCAGGGCGACATGCTGTCCTTGCCGCAGCAATTCACGCTCGACCCGTGGTTCAGCGCCTGGTCCACGGCGCAGATCGGTGTCCAGCCGACCGGGTTGAAACCCTATTTCCTCAACTCGATCCTGATGGTCGTGCCGGCGGTCGCCGCATCGACGCTGCTCGGCGCGCTCAACGGCTATGTGCTGACCAAATGGCGATTTCCCGGCGACAATCTGGTTTTTACGCTGATGCTGCTGTCGTGCTTCATTCCCTTCCAGATCGTGCTCATTCCGATGGCCAAGGTTCTGGGTTTGCTGAATCTCGCCGGCACCACCTGGGGCCTCGCTCTCGTGCATGCGGTATATGGCATCGGCTTCACCACGTTGTTTTTCCGCAATTATTATGAAGCCTTCCCGACCGAGCTGGTGCGCGCCGCGATGATCGATGGCGCCAGCTTCTTCCAGATCTTCCGCCGCATATTGCTGCCGAGCTCGGGGCCAATCATCGTCGTCACCGTCATCTGGCAGTTCACCAATATCTGGAACGACTTCCTGTTCGGCGTCTCCTTCGCCGATGTCAATTCGCTGCCCATGACGGTCGCGCTCAACAATCTGGTGAGCTCGTCGACGGGGGTCAAAGAGTACAATGTGCATTTCGCCGGCGCCATTCTCGCCGCTCTGCCGACCTTGATCGTCTATGTCGTATCGGGTCGGTATTTCGTGCGTGGATTGATGGCCGGCGCGGTCAAGGGGTGAAATATGCCGTTTCTTGAAATCAGGAATCTCGAAAAGAAATTCGGCAATGTCGATGTGCTGAAAGGCATAGATCTCGCCATCGAGGAAGGCGGGTTCCTGGTGCTGGTCGGACCTTCGGGCTGCGGTAAGTCGACCCTTCTCAATACCATCGCCGGCCTCGAGACGATCACCAAGGGCGAGATTCACATCAATGGCCGCAAGGTGAACGACCTGCACCCGTCCGAGCGCGACATCGCCATGGTGTTCCAGTCTTATGCGCTCTACCCCAACATGACGGTGGCGCAGAACATCGCCTTCGGCATGGAGATCAAGGGCGTGCCGAAGCCCGAGCGCGACAAGGCGGTGAACGACGTCTCCGAGACCTTGCAGATCAAGCATCTGCTCGACCGCAAGCCGAGCCAGCTGTCGGGCGGCCAGCGCCAGCGCGTCGCCATGGGCCGCGCTCTGGTACGCCGGCCGCTGGTCTTTCTCTTCGACGAGCCGCTGTCCAATCTCGACGCCAAATTGCGCGTCGACATGCGCACCGAGATCAAGCGCCTGCACCAGTCGATGAAGACCACCATCGTCTATGTGACGCATGACCAGATCGAGGCCATGACGCTCGCCTCGCGCATCGCGGTGCTGAAGGACGGCATCCTGCAGCAATTCGGCACCCCGGCCGAGATCTACAACCATCCCGCCAACATGTTCGTCGCCGATTTCATGGGCTCACCGGCGATGAATCTCATTCCCGTCAGCGTCGAGAGGAGTGGCCAATCGGTGCGACTCTCGATGCCGCAGCGCTCGGGCGATCCCTTGACCCTGGCGCTGCCCGACAGCGCCGGCAAGATCGCCGGCCATGCTGGCGGCAATGTCATTTTCGGCATCAGGCCGGAAGCGTTGACCGATCCCGACGGGGCGGATCGCGGCTCGGCCGGTGTCGTTCTGTCGGAATGCCAGATCGAGGTGGTCGAGCCCGCCGGCTCCGATACCTTCGCCGTCACTCATTTGGGCGGCAAGCAGGTGGTGGCGCGGCTCAGGGCGGATGCCCGTGTGGCCGCCGGCAGCCGCATGAAGCTCGCCTTCAATCTCGATAAGGCGGTGTTCTTCGATCCGGGCACCCAGCTGCGCATTGCATAGGTTCAGCGCGTGATCAGGAAAAGTGGACGCCGGTTTTCCGTCAAGATCACGCCACTAAATGAGAGAGGTTAGTAGGATGTATAGTGAAACCCGTCCCTGGGGTTCGTTCCACGTGCTCGATGAAGGTAAAGGCTTCAAGGTGAAGCGCATCGTCGTCACACCGGGCGGCCGGCTCTCCTTGCAGAGCCACAAACATCGCGGCGAACATTGGACCGTCGTTTCCGGCACCGCCACCGTCACCGTCGACGACAAGGTCGTGGCGCTCACCCGTGCGCAGTCGATCGATATCCCCCAGGGCGCCAAGCACCGTCTCGAAAACCTTCATGACGGGCTGGTCGAGGTCATCGAGGTGCAGTTCGGCGATTATCTCGGCGAAGACGACATCGTGCGTTATGACGACATCTACAACCGCGCCTGACCGCATCGGCATCGATCTCGGCGGCACCAAGATCGACGCGATCGTTCTTGCAGACGATGGCCGCGTCCGGTTCGAGAAACGTGTGTCGACGCCCAAGACCTATGACGCGATCCTCGCGGCGATCGCCGGGCTGGTGCGCGAGGCGGAAGCGCATGCGGGCGCTGGCGTCACCATCGGCATCGGCGCGCCGGGCTCGGTCGCGCCCAAGACCGGTCTGTGGCGCAACGCCAATATCCTCGACTGCAACGGCAAGCCGATGCCGGCCGATATCGAGCGGCTGCTGGGCCGGCCGGTCAGGCTCGAGAACGACGCCAATTGCTTCGCTCTGTCGGAGGCCCATGACGGGGCAGGGGCGGGCCATGGCGTCGTCGCCTGCTTCACCATCGGCACGGCGCTGGGCGGCGGCCTCGTCATCGACGGCCAGGTGCGCCACGGGCCGAACAATGAAGCGGCCGAATTCGGTCACACGCCGATGCCCTGGCCCAATGACAGCGAATGGCCGCTTATTCCCTGCTTCTGCGGCAAGGCGGGCTGCGTCGAGCAATATGTGTCGGGCACCGGTCTTACGCGCGACTATGCCAAAGCAACCGGCGTGGCGCTGAAGGGGCCCGACCTCGTCGCCAAAGCGCGCGCCGGTGATGACATGGCGAAGGCCGCGATCGACCGGCTCGCTGACCGGCTGGCGCGCCTCACCGCGGCGATCGTCAATGTGATCGATCCCGACATCTTCGTCATCGGCGGTGGCCTGTCGGGCCTGCCGGAGCTCGTCGAGGAACTGGGGCCGCGTGCCGGCCGTTACGCATTCTCCGGCGCCGCCAGCGTCAAGGTGGCGCGCGCCCGGCATGGCGAAAAAAGCGGTGTGCGCGGTGCCGCGCGGCTGTGGTAAGCAAGGCGCGAAAACGTCGGAAGGATCGTGAGCATGGACATCAAGCGCATCGGCACGCAGGCCTCTGGCAAGGGACCCGCCGACTGGTTCACCGGTACCGTCCGTATCGATCCGCTCTTTCAGGCGGCGGCACCCGCCCGCGTTGCCGGCGCCAGCGTCACCTTCGAGCCGGGGGCGCGCACCAACTGGCACACACATCCGCTCGGCCAGACCCTGATCGTCACGGCGGGACTTGGCCGCGCTCAGCGCGAGGGCGGCCCCATCGAGGAGATCCGCCCGGGCGATATTGTGTGGTTCCCACCCGGCGAACGCCATTGGCATGGCGCCTCGCCCAACACCTTCATGACCCATATCGCCATCCAGGAAGCGCAGGACGGCAAGACCGTCGACTGGCTGGAGAAGGTCAGCGACGAGCAATATCATGGGTGATCGTCGCGACGACGAGCCGATCGTCTTCGAAGCGGCGGTGCCGATCGTGCGCATCTTCGACGTGCCCAAGGCGTATGAATTCTATCTTGGCTTCTTGGGTTTTGCCGTCGACTGGGAGCATCGTTACGGCGACAACTCCCCGCTTTATACGCAGATCTCGCGTTCAGGGCTGAGGCTGCATCTCTCCGAACATGCGGGCGACGCGACGCCTGGCGGCAATATGTGCGTCTACATGAAAGGCATCCGCGCCTTCCAGCGCGAGCTCATCGGAAAAGACTCCCGCTATATGAGGCCCGGCCTCGAGGATCAGGACGGAAGGCTCGAGGTCGAGGTCATCGACCCGTTCGGCAACCGCATCCGCTTCATGGAATTGAAGGACGGATGATCTGAAGGAGCCAGGCGGAGCGTTCCGAATAGCGAGACTCAGGATTTACCCTCGTTCCCCCTTCTCCCGCTTGCGCAGTGCTGTCCGGGGAAATTCGTCGAACCACGCAAGCCTCACCCGCATTCCCCTTCTCCCGCAAGCGGGAGAAGGGGAATTCAGGCAGAGACTTATACTGTTCGATCAAGTTTCCCCGGACGGCCATGCGCATTTGCCGGAGAGTGGAAGCTGGGCCGGATCAATTCGAGGTGGTGAACCCGCATTGTTTCTGCTCCATGGCAATCTGCTCGGTAATGCGGATGGCATTCTCCGAATAGGCTTGCGTCACCGAGCCGTGATTTACGGTCTTGCCGCGGAGCGGACTCACGGCTTCGCAGAGGTGGAAGACATGCGGGGTTGAAGACTTCTTGGCCCCGGCTTCAGGCGCGATCCAATACACGACATCCTGACCATTCGGGTTCTGGGTGGTTTTCGTGGCGTCGGTCACGGCCTGCGAATCCCGGGCGATGTCCTGTGCCTGCGCCGCGACTTCCGGTGAGCAGGCCGTGGTCGGCTGACCGGCCCTGATCTGGGTCGCGCACTCATTCATGTCTTCGGTGTACTGCTCGACCGACGGCGGCTGGAAATTCACCCCGATGAGCGCGGCGACCACGGCGAGGACGGCGCCGACGCCGCCCGCGATCTTCTTGTTCTGGGGATCCATGTCCTTGTCCATGAAGATCAGGATCACCAGCGGCAGGAAGGCGATCAGCGTGATGATCGCCCCGAGCTGGTTCTGGACAAAGAACCGGAAAGTGTCGGCCTTGCTGGCCGGATTTTTCCTGTTGGCAGCCTTCCACAGCAAGCTGCCGGCAATTGCGAAGATTGCGATCCCGACCAGAATGCCGATCAGCAGCCCGAGATTGCCTTGGTCAAACTTGTGCTGTCTGAGCAAAACAATGCCGGCGATCTCACCGCCGATGGCGACAGCCCACGAAAGCAGGGCGAAGATCCGGAGCCGCGTGGCGCCGCCCTTCTGATCCTGTGTCGCCTGCCAGGCTTTGGTGACGTCCACTTCCGGCTTCTTGTCGGACATGCTCTGACCTCCCTGTCAACATTCCTGCCGACAAACGTCGAAAGGAAGCCTACCCCGCGTCATTGCGCAAAGCTTTGCACAATCTTCCAGGCACGTAAACTCTCATTCATCCGATCTGGTCTTCACACCTTCTCCCATTTCCGGCTCTTTTCCGAACGGAAGAACGCATCGATGATCTTCATGCTCTGGATCGCGTCCTTGACGCCGTAATCGGCCTTTTCCTTCTTGCGGATGACGCGGTTGAAGGCCTCGCCCTGCAATTGATACTGATCGCTCACCGGCAATTCGTGTGTCTTGCCTTCATTCATTTCCATGCCTTGCACGAAAAAGCGGTTCGGCTTGTCGGGCGGCGCGTTGAAGGGGATTTCGATCTCGATGCGGCCCTTGGTGCCGAGGATCTGCACGCGCTGGAACGGCGCCGTCTGCGTCGCGATGGCGAAGGAGAGCTGCCGGCCTTTGCCGAAATCGGCAAGCCCGCTCATGATGCGGTCGATCTTGAATTTGGGGTCGCGGTCGAAGACGCCGGTCACGCGCTTGGGCTCGGCATCGAAAATGAAACGTGCCACGGTGATCGGATAGCAGCCGATGTCGAGCAGCCCGCCGCCGCCGATCTTGGCGTCGTTGCGGACATTCTTCGGGTCGTCGAGAAAATAGGAGAACAGCACCTGGATGAGGCGCGGCTCGCCGATCTCGCCCTTGGCGATGCGCTTGCGCACCTCCAGCCATTGCGCGGCATGGCGCACCATGAAGGCTTCGGCGACATAGATGCCTTTCGGCGTCTTCTTGAGCTTTTCGGCTTCCTTGGCGGTGATGGCGATCGGCTTCTCGCACAGCACATGCTTGCCGGCCTTGGCGGCGGCGAGCGTCAAGGGCACATGCAGGTGATTGGGCAGCGGATTATAGACTGCCTCGATCTCGGGATCGGCGAGCATCTCCTCATAGGACCCATAGGCCTTGGCGATGCCGAGCTCCTTCGCCCATTTCTGCGCCGTCTTCTTGTCGCGCGACGAGATCGCCGTGATCACGATCTCCTTGCTCTTCAGCATGCCGGGGATGACTTTCTTGACCCCGATATTGGCCGTCGAGATGATGCCCCACTTGACTGGTTTCATATCCGCGTTCCTTTCTAAGCATCGGTCCGAAAAGTGCGAAGCGGTTTTCGGATAAACCGATGCGCAAAACAAGGAGTCTAAGAGACTTTTAGGCTGCGATCATAGCGTCGGCATAGGCGCGTGTCATGGCGCGCGGCACTTCGGCATCGTCCGGCCGCCCGGTGAGCGCATAACGCAGCCACAGCCCGTCGATGAGGGCGCCGATGCCGAGCGCCACGTCTTCGGCGCGCGGCCGTCCGATCAGCGGCACGAGATTATAGACGAGATTGCTGTGCAGCCGCCGGTGATAGATGCGCAGGATGCGCTGCAGCTTTTCCGACTCGCGCGCATTGCCATAAAGCGCCAGCCAGGCGCTGAACACTTCCTCGGCGAATTGCGCATCGCCATAGGAAGCATGGATGATCGCATGGATGCGCTCGCGCGGCGTGTGGGCATTGCGCATGCGTTCCACCGCCTCGCGCCTGAGCACATCGAGCATCGCCCGCATGGTGGCGGCGAGCAGGTCGGTCTTGTCGGCGAAATAGTGATGCACGATGCCGGTCGAGACGCCGGCCTTGCGGGCGATGCGCGCCACGGTTGCGCTGGCGAATCCATGCTCATGGATCGACGAGATCGCCGCATCGATCAGCTGCTGGCGCCGGATCGGTTTCATTCCCCTCTTGGGCATTGGTGCCTCTTTATGCCTGGGCTTATTGCCTGGGCCGCCCGCCTAGCCTATCGTTTTCCTTGGACGCTCGTCCAATAAAAAGCTTGACGATCCCCCCGCAAATGAGAGTAGTCTTTCCGGCAAAGATAGCCATAGGGAGGATAAGATGACCACGAAGTTACGGGCTTTGCTGGGCGTATTGGCGTTGAGCGCCAGCTTGGGCCTGATGGCCGAAGCGGCCGCGGCGGGTGATGCCGAAGCCTGCAAGAAGGTGCGTTTCTCGGATGTCGGCTGGACCGATATCACCGCCACCACCGCGACCGCGAATGTCCTCCTCGAGGCGCTGGGTTATGAGCCCGAAGTGCAGCTCCTGTCGGTGCCCGTCACCTACAGCTCGCTCAAGAGCAAGGACATCGATGTCTTCCTCGGCAACTGGATGCCGACTATGGAAAACGACATCAAGCCTTATCGCGAGGATGGTTCGGTCGAAACGCTGGGCGTCAATCTCGAAGGCGCCAAATATACGCTGGCCGTTCCCAAATATACTTATGACGCCGGCCTCAAGGATTTCGCCGACATCGCCAAGTTCAAGGACAAGCTCGACAACAAGATCTACGGCATCGAACCCGGCAATGACGGCAACCGGCTGATCCTCGACATGATTTCCGGCGACAAGTTCGGGCTCAAAGGCTTCGAGCTCGTCGAAAGCTCGGAGCAGGGTATGCTGTCACAGGTCGCTAAATCGGCGCCGAAGAAAACCGATATGGTCTTCCTCGGCTGGGAGCCGCATCCGATGAACGCCAATTTCGAGATGGCCTATCTGGCGGGCGGCGATGACGTCTTCGGTCCGAATTTCGGCGGCGCCACGGTCGCGACCAATGTGCGCAAAGGTTATGTCGCAGAGTGTCCGAATGTCGGCAAATTCATCGCCAATCTCAAATTCACGCTCAAGATGGAAAATGAGATCATGGGCGGCATCCTCAATGACGGCAAGGAAGCCAAGGCCGCCGCGACCGAGTGGCTCAAGGCCAATCCCGACGCGGTGACGCCGTGGCTCCAGGGCGTCACGACCTTCGATGGCGGCGACGCCGCCGCCGCGGTCAAGGCCAAGCTCGGCGGCTGAGGCTGGACCATAGGCAAAATCAAGGCGACCCGTGACGGCGGGTCGCCTTTTTGTTAGGGTCAAAGAAAAACGAACTTTAGGGGAGGGCTGAGGTGGATCCGGTCACGCAATTCATCACCGCCTGGAAGATTCCGATCGGCGCCTGGGGCAAGGCGTTTTTTGGCTTCCTCACGACCAATTTCGAATGGTTCTTCGACGGCATCGCCCGCGGCTTCACCGTGGTGCTCGAAGGCCTGATCGGCCTCGTCCTGATGCTGCCGCCGATTGTCGTCGTTCTCCTCATCGCCCTTCTCGCCTGGTATCTGCAGCGCTCGGTCAAGCTTGCGATTGCCGTGGTGATCGGCCTGCTGCTCATCATCAATCTCGGCTTCTGGAAGGAAACCATCGAAACCCTGGCGCTGGTCATCGCCGCCGCCGGCGTGTCGATGGCGATCGGCGTGCCGCTCGGCATCGCCACCGCCCACAGGCCGTGGCTGTTCCGGGTCTTGCGGCCGGTTCTCGACCTCATGCAGACCATGCCGACCTTCGTCTATCTGATCCCGGTGCTGGTGCTGTTCGGTCTGGGCCTGGCGCCCGGCCTCATCGCCACCGTGATCTTCGCCATTCCGGCGCCCGTGCGCCTCACCCATCTCGGCATCACCTCGGTGCCGAAGCAGCTCATCGAGGCGGGTGAAGCCTTCGGCGCCACCAAGCGGCAGCTCTTGTGGAAGGTGGAACTGCCGGCGGCGTTGCCGACCATCATGGCCGGCCTCACCCAATGCATCATGCTGTCGCTCTCCATGGTGGTGATCGCCGCTCTCGTCGGCGCCAATGGTCTCGGCAAGCCGGTGGTGCGCGCTCTGAACTCGGTCAATATCCCGCTCGGTCTCGAAGCCGGTATCGCCATCGTGGTGCTCGCCATCATTCTCGACCGCGTCTGCCGCGTCGGCGAAAGGAAAAAAGCCGCATGACCACCGCCGTCGAATTCAAGAATGTCGATATCGTCTTCGGCGAACGCGAGGCGGAAGGGCTGAAGCTTCTCGACCAGGGTGCTTCGCGCTCGGAGATCCTCGAAAAGACCGGCGCCGTGCTGGGTTGTGCCGGCGCCAATCTTAGCGTGAAGGAAGGCGAGATCAGCGTGCTCATGGGCCTGTCGGGCTCGGGCAAATCCACCTTGCTGCGCGCCGTCAACGGGCTCAACAAGGTGTCGCGCGGCGAGGTCGTCGTGAATGACGACGGCAAGCCCGTCGACGTTGTCACCTGTTCCCCTGAGACTTTGCGGCGGCTGCGCCAGCATCGCGTCGCCATGGTGTTCCAGCAATTCGGTCTTCTGCCTTGGCGCACCGTCGCCGAGAATGTCGGCTTCGGCCTCGAGCTCGCCGGCATGGCGGACGGCGAGCGCGCCCAGCGCGTCGACAAGCAGCTGAAGCTCGTCGGTCTCGATCAATGGTCGAAGAAATACGGCCATGAATTGTCGGGCGGCATGCAGCAACGCGTCGGCCTGGCGCGCGCTTTCGCCACCGAGGCGCCAATCCTGCTGATGGACGAGCCCTTCTCGGCGCTCGATCCCCTGATCCGCACCAAATTGCAGGACGAGCTTCTGTCACTGCAGAAGACGCTCAAGAAGACCATCATCTTCGTCAGCCACGATCTCGAAGAGGCGCTGAAGCTCGGCAACCGCATTTCCATCCTCGAAGGCGGCCGCATCGTGCAGACGGGCCGGCCCGAGGACATCGTGCTCCGGCCCGCCAATGACTATGTCCGCGAATTCATCGCCAATGTGAATCCGCTGAGCGTGCTCACCGCTTACAATGTGATGCGCGACGCGCGCGATCTCGAGGAGGCGGGTGAGGGCTGGATCTGGCTCGACCGCCGCCGCACCACCCGCTTCAAGATCGGCGCCGACCGCAAGGTCGTGGCGGCCGAACGAGACAAGCAGGCCGCCACCTGGGTCGCCTGCTCACATGCTGAAAAGCCGGTCGATCCGTCGGTGCGCCCGGTCTTCTGGGCCACACCCGGCACGCCTTTGCGCACCGTGATGCTCGCCATGCACCGCGCCGAGACGGCGCCCGTCGCGCTGTTCGACGAGACCGAGCGTTTCGTCGGCGCCATCGGCGTGCGCGACGTGCTGCAGGCGGTGCTCCGCCGCCAGCCGGACTGATGGCGCGCCGCGACTTCCGCATGCGCCCATCGGGCCTTGAGGGCGTCGACGCCGTCGAGGCGACGACGCGCCATGTCTTCCCGCGTCACACCCATGACCAGTTCGGTATCGGCGTCATCCATCAGGGCGCCCAGAAATCGGCGAGCGGCCGCGGGCCGGTAGAGGCGGGGCCGGGCGATGCCATCACCGTCAATCCGGGCGAGGTCCATGACGGTATTCCGATCGGCGATCTCGGCCGTTCCTGGCGCATGCTTTACTTCGATCCGGAGGTGATCGCCGAGGCGGTCAGCGATATGAGCGAAGGCGGAACGAAGGTCTTCGAATTCCATGATCCGGTGATCCGGGACGCGCGCATCGTCGATCGTTTCCGTGCCCTTTATGCCGCCATGACGGATGGCGAGGCGGGACTATTTCAGCGCGAGGAGATGATCTTCATTCTGCTTGCCGCTTTGCGGCCGCGCGCCGCCGGTGAGGCCATTCCCGACGCGATTGCAAAGGCGCGTGAGATGATCGAGGCCGACCCGGCCCGTCCCGTCACGCTGGACGAGCTCGCCCGTGAATGCGGCCTCGGCAAATTCCAATTGCTGCGTGGCTTCTGCAGGGCGACCGGCCTTACGCCGCACGCTTTCCTGATGCAGCGCCGTGTCGCTCTGGCGCGCCGGCTGATCACCGGGCGTTTGCCGCTCGCCGAGGCGGCGGTGGCTGCGGGCTTCGCCGATCAGAGTCACATGACGCGCCTCTTCGTCAGGACCTACGGCGTGTCGCCGGGTCTCTATGCCGGCGCGGCGGCGTGAAAATTCTCCCTCCGCCGCGCGAAGCGCGGGGAGGGAGTTGCGGCGAGGGTAAAATCGCATCTGCAATTTCGTTCAAGACCGCGAAGGCCGGATCGGGCTTTTTGCGGCCATGTCTCAGAAGCCTCAAGGTTATATCCTTCTCACCGCCGCCATGGCGACGGTCGGCAGCACCGTAATCGCCAGCAAGATCGCAGGCAGTGGCCTGCCGCCTTTCACCGCCACCGCCTTGCGCCTGGCGCTGGCGCTTCCCTTCTTTCTCGTTCTCATGCGCCTGACGGCCAGCCACTGGCCGCGGCCGGACCGCCGTGATCGCGTTCTGCTGCTTCTGCAGGCGACGGCGGGCAGCGTGCTTTATACGTCCCTGCTGATCCTCGGCCTCAATTACACTTCCGCCGCCAATGCCGGTGTGATCATCGGCACCTTGCCGGTCGTCTCGGCGGCGATCGCCATCTTCATATTGGGTGAACGGCCGCGCCCTGCAGTGCTCTGCGCCATTGCGCTCGCGGCAGGCGGCGTCTTCGTCATCGCTTTTCAGCCGGGAGCGGCCGGAACCTCCTCGCTCCTTGGCAATGCGCTGATCTTCGCCGCCATTCTCTGCGAAGGCCTGTTCATCCTTCTGAACAAAAGGCTGCGCGTGCCGATCGAACCCTTGGCGCAATCGACGCTGATGACCGGTATCGGCCTCATGGTGGCGCTGGTCCCGGCTCTCCTTGAAACGCCTTGGACGGCACCCATGACCGCTCCGTCGCTCTGGGCGATTGTCTATTACGCCATCGTGCCGACGGTCGGCGGCTATTTGCTCTGGTATGCGGGCCTGGCGCGCGTCGCCGGTAGCGAGGCGGCTCTGTTCACTGCCATGGCGCCGGTGGCGGCGGTTGTGCTGGCTTATGTCGTACTCGGTGAAACGGTAGGTCTACATCAGCTCATCGGCATCGGCGCCGTGCTGCTCGCCGTGTTCAGTCTGGCTTTCTCTCAGGTGAAAGCCAGCTGATGATGAGCGTCGCCAGATCGCTGGCGGCCTGATCCTTGCTGATGGCACCACGCACCATCTCGACCGACAGAGCATCGGCCGCACCCAATATGCCGAAAGCGCGCCGCCGCACCGTGTCCTGAGGCAGAGACGTCAGCGGCGTCATCACCGCGCAATAGGACTCGGCATAGTGCTCGATGAGCTCGCGCTGATAGGCGCCCATTTGCGCATCACCCTTCTGGGCCGCGGCGATGGCGTGGAATTCCGGGCCGACCGCGATTACGCAGTCCATATAGGCGGTGGCGACCACCTGCGCGACATCGGCGAGCCGTTTCGGCGTGTGTTGCAGTGCCTCGTCGAGGGCGATGCTCTGGCGTTCATTGATCTCCTTGTAGAGCGCCGTCATGAGGCCCGAGCGCGTTTCGAAATGGCGATAGGCGATGGGCTTGCTCACCCCGGCGCGCTCCGCAAGCGCGCCCAGTGTCAAGGCATCGGTGCCCTGCTCGCGCACGATCGCATGCGCGGTCCCGAGCAGCTGCGCCCGCCGGTCGGCATTCGATAATTTTTGCACCAAGCTCTCTGCCCTCCTTGACAGGCCAGCCTGCCCTCACATATTACAACTAGTAACTTACTATCTGTAACATGAAAATCAACCTGGAAAACAGAGGTTTCCGGGCAGGAGGACTCTTATGCCCAAAATTGCCCGTGAAATTCATCTGGTGAAACGTCCCACCGGCCTGCCGGGGCCGGACAGCTTCCAACTGGCCGAGCGCCGGCTTGCCGAATTGGCGCCCGGCCAGCTCCTGGTCCGCAATCAATGGATCTCGGTCGATCCCTATATGCGTGGCCGCATGACCGAAAAGAAAAGCTTCATCCCGCCCTTCGCGCTGAATGAGGTGATGGAAGGGGCCGCGGTCGGTATCGTCGAGGAAAGCCGTGATCCGGCCTTCATGCCGGGCGACACGGTCAGCCACTTCGCCGGCTGGCGCGATCTGGCGTTGATCGATGCAGCAGGCGCCGCTGTGGTCGACCCGGCCTTCCCCTTGCAGGCCTATCTGGGCCCGCTCGGCTTTCCCGGTCTTGCCGCCTATGCCGGCTTCCTGCGCTTGGGCGAGCCGAAGCCCGGCGAGACCGTCTTCGTGTCGGCCGCAGCGGGTGCGGTCGGCTCGCTTGTCGCCCAGATCGCCAGGATCAAGGGCAATCGCGTGATCGCCTCTGCCGGTTCGCCTGACAAGATCGACTGGCTGCTCAAGGAAGCGGGCGTCGATGCGGTGATCAACTACAAGACGGAGAAGGACATCACCGCCGCTCTGGCCAATGCCGCTCCAAACGGCATCGACATCTATTTCGACAATGTCGGCGGCGATCATCTCGAAGCGGCGATCGCCAACGCCAATGACTTCGCGCGCTTTGCCCTGTGCGGCATGATCGCCCAGTACAATGGCGAGCCGGTGGGCCCCCGCAACATCTATGCCGTCATCGAAAAGAGTCTGAAGCTCCAGGGTTTCATCGCCTCCAACCATCTCGATCTCTGGCCCGACTTCCAGCGCGACATGAAGCAATGGATCGCGCGAGGCCGGATCAAATGGAAAGAGACGGTCGTCGAAGGTCTCGAAAATTCCCCCAAGGCTTTCCTCGACATCTTCGCCGGCGCCAATGCCGGCAAGATGCTGGTCAAGCTCGCTTGAATCTAAGGAGCAACACACATGAAAAACTCAACCGGTTCCGTACTCATCATCGGCGGCTCGGGCTTCGTCGGTGCCCAGACCGCGCAAACCTTGCGCAAGCTCTATCCGAATGCGCCGATCACCATCGGCGGCCGCGATCTGAAGAAGGCCGAGGCCGTCGCCGCGAAGCTCGGGAATGCCGATGCCGTGGCCATCGATCTCGATCGGCGCGATCTGGGTCTCGATCCCGGGCGCCGCTTCTCGGCCATTGCCATGTTCGTCAAGGATCACACGCTCAACTCGATGCGTTATGCGCAAGATACCGGTGCCGCTTATGTCGGCGTCTCGACCGGCGCCTATGAGATGGGGCCGGAAACGGCGCTCTATGCGCATCGCCCGGATGCTTCGGTGATCCTCATGAACAGCACCTGGCTCGCCGGTGCGGCCCTGTTGCCGGCGCTCCATTTCGCCAAGGATTTCGACCGGATCGACGGCGTCACGATCTCTGCCGTGCTCGATCCGCGCGACATGGGCGGGCCTGCCGCATCCGCCGATTTCGCCCGCTTGCTGATGGCGGCACCACAAAGCACCTATCTCGAGGACGGCAAATGGACCTGGACCACGGCGGATGACAAGAAACGCGTGGTACGCATGAGCGACGGCGTCGAACTGCCGGCCACACCCTATACGCCTTTCGATCTTCTGAGCCTGTCGGCGTCGACCACGGCGAAGAACCTGCGCTTCGACTTGGCGGTTGGCCAGCCGGATGAGTCATTGCCCGATGTCGTCGCCGAAATCATCATCGAGATCGACGGTGAGAAGAATGGCAAGCCGCATAAGGCCCGTCATGTTCTGTCGCATCCGCAAGGCCAGGCGCCGGTAACCGCAGCGGGTATCGCGGTGGCGCTCGAACGTCTCGCCGGGCTTGACGGCAAGGATCCGCCGGCGCCGGGTCTCTATTTTCCGGACCAGCTGATCGCGCCTGAGCATCTCATCGCGCGGCTGAAGGAATTCGGCATGCGTATCGAGGTGTAGCGCACGGCATCAGGAAAGATATTCTCCGACACGCAGCAGCGGGGCGGAGCAGTCCGTCTCCTCGCGAAACAGCCTAGTGGCGAGGTCGAGAAACTCGTCCTGCGTCATCAGGTCTGCATTCCCCAGATTCGAACGTGAGCCGGCACAGTCAAAAATACCCAGCATGCGGCTGCCAGTGAGGCTCTCTTCCAGGCCGATGAACCTCACCATCCGCTGCTTTTCGGTGTCGAGCACGGCGAGCGAGAAGGGATAGCTGATCATGCCGGGCCGGCCGGTCCTCGACTGCACCACGGTCGGCGGGTCCTTGAGCAGCAGGAGAAGATACGAGCCGCAGGTGAAAACCGCCGCCGGCTGGGCAGCGCGTAAATCGGGCATGCTGCCGACCGCCTCGAACGGCTGGCCATCGCTGCCCAGCCTGTATAGTGGAATCTTGAAGAGTGTCTTGGCGCCCATGGATATCGATCCTATCTTGAAACAGGGATCGAAACCAGTCTGCTGCAGTTCGAACACGCTTGATTTATCTCAGCAGGCCCTTGAGCGCGGCCCGCGAGATGCACTTTCCGAAATTGCGTCCGGGTTGGACCACGCGGGTAAAGCAGCCGCTGCTGCCGCCAAACCTGACCCGGACGCGGCCTTTGATCCGCGCCGATCCACCTTGATTGAAGCCGAACGTCGCCTTGGGCACATCGCCGGTCACCGGATAGCCGATCGCCGTCAGGTGCTTGCGCACTCTTTTGCAATAGTCGACCGACTTGACCGAAAAACGCGTCTCGCCATGGCCGGCACGGTATTTCATCACCGTGGTGCAGATGTCCTTGTCGGACAGCCGCCAGGCTTCCGCCAGATATTGCGTGCCATAGGCGATATTGGTTTCAGGCTTGGCCAGCGCCTCGCGCGTGCCCTTGAAGCCCAGCATGTCGGCAGTGGCGGGCAATATCTGCATCAGGCCCACTTCGCCGACATCGCCACGCGCCCCCGGGTTGTAGGCGCTTTCGACCCGCATCACCGCATCGACGATCGCGAAGGGGATCTGGTTGCGCTGCGCTTCTGCCTTGCCGATGCGCTGATAGAGCGCCTTGCCACTCGACATCTCCTCAAGCGGTGGCCGAGCCGAAGCCATCCCCGCGTTCACGAGGAAAACCAAGCCGGACATGATTGCGAGGATTGCGCGCGCCATTGCCTACCGTCTCGTTTGCTTCGTCGCATCCGAATGGTTCGAATTTGGGGCCGGGTCTAAGGGCCATTGATGTCCTTCGAACAGATTCAGGCATGTGACGGCGAGCATGCGGACCTCCTGCCAATGAGGGGACTGTTTGAGGGCCAGTCCTTGCCACAGTTCGGCATTGGCTTTGCCGCTCATCAGGCCGAGCTTGGCATCGATGGCGCCCGGAGCGTCGATCTGGACCTGCGTCAGACCTAGCTCACACCGCCATCCCGGATATCCTTTCTCAGGTTCTCCGCAACTGCCGGTATACGCTTCGTAATATTCCAGAGCGAGCTCGTCCGCGCAGATCCAGTCGTCCTCCTGTTTCATTTTCATGAACTGAAAGATATCTTGCAGATATCCGATCTTCCCCTGGGCGGGGCTGGCGAGGTTTCCTAGGGTGCGAAGCAGTTCGCGTTGCAGGAACGTCACCCTTTGGATATCGGTGAGGCGCGTTTGTTCGTGCCGCTTCATCTAGATAGCTTCCTCCCAATCCTCGACGCGCAGCTCAGGGATTCTTTCAAACTCCTTCTTGTTGCGGCTAACAAGGATAAGGTTGCGTGCGAGAGTTTGCCCCGCAATCAGCACATCATAGGGACCTATCGGAGTTCCCACCGCCGCCAGCTTGGCGCGGATCTCGCCGGCGCTGCGGGCGTCCTCTCGGCTGAATTCGAGGATATCGAACGGCAGCAGATCGAGACGTGACAAGTTGGCATCGACCCTCTGGCTTCTGAACGCACCGTAGAAGAGCTCATGCGCCACGATCGAGGGAATGCCGAAATCCGCGGGTTTGTGTCGACGCAGACGAGACAGGAAGACGTCGTGACTTTTCAAGAGAGCTATGACGGCGTTGGCGTCCAGCAGGAATTTCACTTGAAGTAGTCCAGTTCCGGGCGCTTCTGCTCTTCAGGCTGCTCGGTCGCGGCAAGCGCGAAATCTTCGTCCACGGGGCCTGTGACGTTGTCGAGCCATTGCCAGTCCTGGGCGATAGGTTCGAGAATGACCGCATTGCCCTGGCGGCGAATGCGGACTTCACCCGCCTCGAACCGGTATTCTTTGGGTAAGCGGACCGCTTGCGACCGGCCCGACCAGAAAATCTTGGCCGTCTCCATGATGCTTTTCCCATTTGTCATGTACCAATGATATATACCATTGGTTGGGAGATTTCAATCACGCCAAATTGTGAATATTATTCAATAAGTTGCATAAGTCCCGAAGGCCAAGGATCAATTCTCGTCCATCTTGAGCGCCGCAATGAAGGCCTCCTGCGGGATCTCGACCTTGCCGAACTGGCGCATCTTCTTTTTGCCTTCCTTCTGCTTGTCGAGAAGCTTGCGCTTGCGCGAGATGTCGCCGCCGTAACATTTGGCGGTCACGTCCTTGCGCAAGGCGGAAAGCGTTTCACGCGCGACGATCTTGCCGCCGATCGCCGCCTGGATCGGAATCTGGAACATGTGGCGCGGAATGAGCTCTTTCAGCTTCTCGCACATCACACGCCCGCGCTGCTCGGCGCGGCCCCTATGCACGATCATGGCGAGCGCATCGACCGGCTCGGCATTGACCAGGATGCCCATGCGGACGAGGTCGCCCTCTTCATAGCCGACCATCTTGTAGTCGAAGCTGGCATAGCCGCGGCTCACCGACTTCAGCCGGTCGTAGAAATCGAACACCACCTCGTTGAGCGGCAGGTCATAGACTAGCATGGCGCGCGTGCCGGCATAGGTCAGCTGCTTCTGCCGGCCGCGCCGATCCTCGCAGAGCTTCAGGATCGAGCCCAGATATTCGTCCGGCACCAGGATGGTCGCTTCGATCCACGGCTCTTCGATCGAGGTGATGTAATTGGCCTCCGGCAGGTCGACCGGATTGTGCAGTTCGATCTGGTTGCCGTTATTGAGATTGACCTTGTAGATGACCGACGGCGCCGTGGTGATCACATCGACATTGAATTCGCGCTCGATGCGCTCGCGGATGATCTCGAGATGCAGCAATCCTAAGAAGCCGCAGCGGAATCCGAAGCCGAGCGCCGCCGAGGTCTCCATATCATAGGAGAAGCTCGCATCATTGAGGCGAAGCCGGCCCATTGCCTCGCGCAGATCCTCGAACTTCGCCGCATCGACCGGGAAGAAGCCGGCGAAGACGACGGGCTGCGCCGGCTTGAAGCCCGGCAAGGCGGCGGCCGCCGGATTCTTCTCGTCCGTCACCGTGTCGCCGACGCGCGTATCGGCCACTTCCTTGATGGCGGCGGTGAAGAAACCGATCTCGCCGGGACCGAGCTTGTCGATCATTTCGCGCTTGGGCCTGGAGATGCCGACACGCTCGACCTGATAGGCGCCGCCGGTCGCCATCATCTTGATCTTCTGACCTTTGCGAATCTCGCCATCGATCACGCGCAGCAGCACGACGACGCCCAGATAGGGGTCGTACCAGCTGTCGATGAGCAGCGCCTTCAACGGTGCATCGCGGTCGCCCTTGGGCGCCGGCAGCCGGCTGACGATGGCTTCCAGCACATCCGGCACGCCGACCCCGGTCTTGGCCGAGATCTCGACCGCGTCCGAGGCGTCGATGCCGATCACATCCTCGATCTGCTGGCGGATGCGCGCCGGCTCGGCGGCGGGCAGGTCGACCTTGTTGAGGACGGGGATGATCTCGTGATTGTTGTTGATCGCCTGATAGACATTGGCCAGCGTCTGGGCTTCCACGCCCTGGCTCGCATCGACGACGAGGAGCGAGCCTTCGCAGGCGGCCAGCGAACGCGACACCTCATAGGCGAAGTCGACATGGCCGGGCGTGTCGATCAGGTTCAGCACATATTTTTCGCCCGATTTCGCCGTGTAATCGAGGCGCACCGTATTGGCCTTGATGGTGATGCCGCGCTCCCGCTCGAGATCCATCGAATCGAGGATCTGATCGACCATTTCGCGGTCGGAGACGGCGCCGCACAGCTGGATCAACCGGTCGGCGAGGGTGGACTTGCCGTGGTCGATATGGGCGATGATGGAGAAATTGCGAATATGGCTGAGATCGGTCATTTGGAGGGCTTGATGGCAGGCGCACCCCGCCCCGTCAAGCGCCGCGCACGGCGCGAGCAGGCGGCGGCCGGCATTCCGAAAAGATCATGCGCAAACAAAAAGATAAAGCGTGACGGGCGGGGCCTGCCGGGGCTGTTGCGCTTTCCCCCTGGAATATAGATTAGAATTATTCTAAACAAGAATCATGAAAGCCTTTGCCGACCTCACCGAACAAGAGATCCTGGCGCTCGCCATTTCGAGCGAAGAGGACGATTCCCGCACCTATCTGGCCTTCGCCCACGCGCTGATGGAGAAATTCCCCGCTTCGGCCAAGGTTTTCGTCGAAATGGCCGAGGAGGAGCAGGCCCATAAGGCCAGCCTGACCGACGCCTATCTGAAGAAGTTCGGCGAATTCATCCCGCTGATCCGGCGCGGCGACATTCGTGGCTTCGTGCGCCATCCCCCGGTGTGGCTGTCGAAGCAGATGACGCTCGAAACCATGCGCCAGCGCGCCGAGCTGCTCGAGCTCGAAAATATGCGCTTCTACACCAAGGCGGCGGAACAGGCGCAGGACCCGGCCATCCAGAAACTCCTGAACGAGCTCGCTCTGGCCGAGAAAGAGCATACCTCGCTCGCCGACCGGCTCGGCCTCAAGCACCTGACCCCCGACGCCAAGGTCGAAGAGGCCGATGCGAAGCAGAAGCTGTTCCTCCTGCAGGTCATCCAGCCGGGCCTGGTCGGCCTCATGGACGGCTCGGTGTCGACGCTGGCGCCGCTTTTCGCCGCCGCCTTCGCCACCCATGATACCTGGCAGACCTTCCTGGTCGGCCTCGCGGCGTCACTGGGCGCCGGTATTTCCATGGGTCTTGCCGAGGCCTTGTCGGACGATGGCAAGCTCACCGGCCGCGGCCGGCCTTTGATCCGCGGCCTGGCATCAGGCCTCATGACCACGATCGGCGGCCTCGGCCACGCCTTGCCCTATCTCATCCCGGATTTCTGGACCGCCACCGTGGTCGCCATGATCGTGGTGTTCTTCGAGCTGTGGGCGATTTCCTGGATCCGCTGGAAATACATGGACACGCCGTTCCTGCGCGCCGCCTTCCAGGTGGCGGTCGGCGGTGCGCTGGTCTTCCTCACCGGCATCTTCATCGGCAGCTCGTGAGTTGGCAGGGCGCCGGCATCTGTTTATAATCTGCCACGAGCATGATCACGCGGCTTGCCATATCCGGATACCGCTCGCTGCGTGACGTCACGCTGGTGCTCGGCCGGCTGAACATCGTCACCGGTGCGAATGGCAGCGGCAAATCGAGCCTCTATCGCGCCTTGCGGTTGTTGTCGGATGTCGCGCAAGGCCGCGTGATCGCCTCGCTCGCCGCCGAGGGGGGCCTCTCATCGACGCTTTGGGCGGGACCGGAAAAATTCAGCCGTGAGATGAAGACCGGCCGGCATCCGGTCCAGGGCACGCGCCGCGGGGGTCCGATCAGCCTCAAGCTCGGCTTCTCGTCGGAGGATTACGGCTACGCCATTGATCTCGGCCTGCCGCCGCCGACGCAATCGCGTTTCGCGCTCGATCCGGTCATCAAGGTCGAGGCGGTATGGACCGGCGAGCTGCTCGGCCGCGCCAATGTGATCGCCGAGCGCCATGGCGCGCATTCCCGCTTGCGTGAGAGCAAGTCCGGCGCGTGGCGCGATTGCGCCGAGCATCTGTCGCATTTCGATAGTGTGATGACCCATCGCGCCGATCCTCTCGATGGCTGGGAGCTGCTTCTGCTGCGCGAGCGCATGCGGCAGTGGCGCTTCTACGACAATCTGCGCACCGACCGCGAGGCGCCGGCACGCCGGCCGCAGGTCGGCACCTTGACGCCCATCCTCGCCGGAGACGGCAGTGACATCGGCGCGGCATTGCAGACGATCGTCGAGATCGGCGACCGGGATGCGCTCAAGGATGCCGTCGCCGACGCCTTCGACGGCGCCAGCCTCGATGTGAATGATCGTTTCGAGGTGGAGATGAGCCAGCACGGGCTCCTGCGCCCGCTGAACGTCGCCGAGCTCTCCGAGGGCACGCTCAGATATATCCTGCTGATCGCAGCACTTCTGTCACCGCGCCCGCCCGAGCTGATGATCCTCAACGAGCCGGAAGCGAGCCTGCATCCCGATCTCATCGAGCCGCTGGCGCGTCTGGTGACCAAGGCGGCCGAGCGCTGTCAGATCATTCTCGTCTCGCATTCGCCGCAGCTCGTGGCCGCGCTCGACCGGCATCCGGAAGGCTGGCTCGTTCAGCTCGAGAAGCAGCTCGGCGAGACGATCGTCATGGACCGCACCGCGCCGCCGTGGAAATGGCCGTCGCGATGAAGAACGTTCTCTTCGTCTGCAGCCAGAATCGTTTGCGCAGCCCGACCGCCGAGCAGGTCTTCTCGCGGCGCCCCGACATCGAGGTCGCCTCGGCCGGCACCAATCACGATGCCGACAATCCGCTCACCGCGGAACTTGTCGAATGGGCCGATATCATCTTCGTGATGGAGAAGACGCACCGCAACAAGCTGCAGCAGCGCTTCCGCGCGTCGCTGAAGAAGGCGCGTGTCATCTGCCTCGATATTCCGGACGAGTACGAGTTCATGGACCCGATCCTCGTCCGCCTGCTCGAGACGAAGGTGTCGCGCTATCTGCCGTGAATGCTCGCTCCCATATTCCGTCACCCCGGCGAAGGCCGGGGTCCACTAGGCTGGCGAAGCCTCGCGGCTCAACCTATTGAATGGATCCCGGCTTTCGCCGGGATGACGATAATGGGCAGGCTGACGCGCTCAGCTCCTGAGCACGCCGCCGGTCGCCTTGTGGACCTGCGCCACGATCTTCTGCGACAGGGCCTCGATCTCTTCCTCGGTGAGCGTCTTCTCGCGCGGCTGGATCGTCACCTCGATGGCGAGCGACGCCTTGCCGGCTTCGAGAGTGCCGCCGGCGAAGCGGTCGAACACCACGACATCGGAGACGAGCTGCTTGTCGGCGCCCTTGGCCGCCTTGACGATCTTGTCGGCCTCGATCGCTTCATCGACGACGAAGGCGAAATCGCGCTTGAGCGCCATGAGATCGGAAGCTTTCAGCGCGGCGCGGGTGCTGCTGCGCGTCTTGGTGCCCGGTATGGCGCTGAGATTGACCTCGAAGGCGACGAGCGGACCTTTCACGTCCATTTCCGCCAGGATGCGCGGATGAATCTCGCCAAAAGTCGCGAGCTTGTTCTGCGGGCCCATCTGGATCGTGCCGGAACGGCCGGGATGATACCAGGAGGGCGCTTCCGCCACGACCTGCATGGTCGCAACCTGCGCACCTGCCGCCTCGAGCACCGCCAGCGCATCGGCCTTGGCGGTGAACACATCGACGGCGCGCTGGCCGCCTTGCCAGTTGCGCGGCACGGCATCGCCGCGCCGCGTGCCGGCAGCGCGCAGCGTTTCGTCCTCGGGCTTGTCGCCGGCATAGGCCTGGCCCACTTCGAACAGCGCCACGTCCTGGAAGCCGCGCGCCATGTTGCGACCCGTCGCGGCGATGAGATTGGCGAGCAGCGACGGCCGCATGTCGGAAAGCTCCGACGAGATCGGATTGGCGAGCACCAGGTCGCGGTTGCGCTGACCGTTGTTGAAGAGACGCGCATGCGCCTCGGGCAGGAACGACCAGGTGACGGCCTCGTTGAGGCCGCGGGTGGCGAGCGTGCGCCTTGCAGCGATCATGCGCCGCTGCAGCGGGCTCAGCACCGGCTTGGCGATCGGCGAGAGCCTGGGCATCGCGGCGAAGGGCACATTGTCGAGCCCATAGATGCGGCAGACTTCCTCGACGAGGTCGGCCTCGCCATGGACATCGGGCCGCCAGGACGGCACGGCGCAGGAAAGCCCGTCCGGCTTTTCCGTCACTTCGAAGCCGAGCGCGGTCAGTATCTCCTTCTGCTGCGCTTCCGAAACCTCGACGCCGCCGAGATTGGCGACGCGCCGGCGCCGCAAGAGATAGCTGCGCTGGGTGTCGGGCACATGGCCGGCGACGACGAGCTCGGAGGGTTCACCGCCGCACAGCTGGAGGATCATCTCGGTGCCGAGCTCGGCGCCCGTCTGGGTGAAGGCGGCATCGACGCCCCGCTCGAAACGATAGCGCGCATCGGAAAGCAGGCCGAGCTTGCGCCCGGTCGCCGCGGTGCGCAGCGGATCGAAATAGGCGGCCTCCAGGAAGACATTGACGGTCTTCTCCGACACGCCCGATTCCTCGCCGCCCATGATGCCGCCCAACGCCTCGGGGCGGCGCTCATCGGCGATGACCGTCATATTGGCGTCGAGCCAATAGGTCTTGCCGTCGAGCGCCCTCAGATACTCGCCACGCTTGGCGAGCCTGGCATGCAAAGAGCCTTTGATCTTGTCGGCATCGAACACATGCAGCGGCCGGCCATAGGCGAAGGTGATGTAGTTGGTGATGTCGACCAGGGCCGAGATCGGCCGGAGACCGATCGCCCTCAGCCGGTTCTGCAGCCATTTGGGCGACGGGCCGTTCTTGACGTCCTTGATATAGCGCCCGACGAAAAGCGGGCAGGGGCTGACATCGCCGCCGTCGAAGATCAAAGACACGCCGATCGGCGACTTGAACTTGCCGGCGATGGAGGGAATTTTGATCGGCTTCAGCGTGCCGAGGCCCTTGGCGGCGAGATCGCGCGCGATGCCGTGGATGCCGAGCGCATCCGGGCGGTTCGGCGTGACCTTGATATAGATCATCGGATCGGCGAGGCCCAAGGCTTCCGCCGCCGATGAACCGATCGGCGCCGTCTTGTCGAGCTCGATGATGCCGTCATGTTCATCCGAAAGTTCGAGCTCGCGCTCGGAGACCAGCATGCCGTTCGATTCGACGCCGCGGATGACGCCCTTTTCGAGCGTGATCTTGGTGCCTGGGATATAGGCGCCGGGCGGCGCGAAGATCGCCTTCATGCCGGTCTTGGCATTGGGCGCGCCGCACACGACCTGGACCATGCCGGAACGGGTCAGGACATCGCAGACGCGCAGGCGGTCGGCATTGGGATGCGGGCGGGCTTCTTTCACATAAGCGACGGTGAAGGGGGCGAGCCCCTTCGACTTGTCCTCGACCGCTTCGACTTCGAGGCCGACGCCGATCAGGCCTTCGACGATCTGGTCGAGCGTGGCCTCGGTGTCGAGATGATCCTTGAGCCAGGAGAGGGTGAATTTCATCAGGAGAGCCCTCCGGCGAGAGTGGGAACTTGGAGCGAGCGGAAGCCGTAATGGCGCAGCCAGCGCAGATCGGCCTCGAAGAAGGCGCGCAGATCGGGGATGCCATATTTGAGCATGGCGATGCGATCGAGGCCCATGCCGAAGGCCCAGCCCTGATAACGCTCTGGGTCGAGGCCGCCGGCCTTGATGACGCTCGGATGCACCATGCCGCTGCCGAGGATCTCAAGCCAGGACGAGCCTTCGCCGATCTTCACCTGGCCGCCTTCCCACGAGCAGTTGATGTCGATTTCCATCGACGGCTCGGTGAACGGGAAATGCGAGGCGCGGAAGCGCATCTTGACGTCGTCGATCTCGAAGAACGCCTTGCAGAATTCGGCCAGCGCCCATTTGAGGTGACCGAGATGCGTCTCCTCGTCGATGACGAGGCCCTCGATCTGGTGGAACATCGGCGTATGCGTCTGGTCCGAATCCGAGCGGAAGGTGCGCCCCGGCGCAATGATGCGGATCGGCGGCTTGCTTTCCAGCATCGAGCGGATCTGCACCGGCGAAGTGTGGGTGCGCAGCAACATGCGCGACCCGTCGGCCTTGGGCTGCAGATAGAAGGTGTCGTGCTCCTGGCGCGCCGGATGCTCGGGCGGAATGTTGAGCGCGGTGAAATTGTAGAAATCATTCTCGATATGGGGGCCTTCGGCGACGGAGAAGCCGAGATCGCCCCAGATCTGCACTACTTCTTCCCACACCTGGCTCACCGGATGGATCGAGCCCTGCGCCTCGGGACGCGCCGGCAGCGTGACGTCGACCTTTTCGGTGACGAGCCGGGCTTCCAGCGTCTTGGCCTGGAGCGCTGACTTGCGCGCCGAGAGCGCCTCGGTGATCTTGTCCTTGAGCGCGTTGAGTTCGGCGCCCGCTGCTTTACGCTCTTCCGGCGCCATGCCGCCCAGCGTCTTCATGCGCTCGGAAATGGCGCCCTTCTTGCCCAGCGCCGAAACGCGCAAGGATTCGAGCTCGGTTTCGTCCGCGGCGCTGGTGATGCCGTCGATCAGCGTTTGTTCGAGGTTTTGCAGACTCATCTTTTGGGTCTTTCAACGAAAAAGGCCGGGCCGATGACGCTTCGTGAAGCGCCAGCGAAAGCCCGGCCCGAACCGATGGATGCTGACGAGGCTCAGAGAGCCGCTTTCGCCTTGTCGACGAGAGCAGCGAAAGCCTGAGGCTCGTGCACGGCGAGATCAGCCAGAACCTTGCGGTCGATCTCGATACCGGCCTTGCCGAGCCCGTTGATAAATCGGCCGTAGGTGAGGCCGAGTTCGCGGCTCGCCGCATTGATGCGCTGGATCCACAGAGCGCGGAAATTGCGCTTCTTGGTGCGCCGGTCGCGATATTGATACTGTTGCGCCTTCTCCACCGCCTGCACGGCGACGCGGAAGATGTTCTTGCGGCGGCTGAAATAGCCGGCGGCGCTCTTGATGACTTTCTTGTGGGCGGCTCTGGCCGTTACACCACGCTTGACGCGGGACATGTCTTAACTCCTTGCAGCAGCTTAGCGGGCATAAGGCATATGAATCTTGACCAAGCGCTCATCGCCCTCGGCCAGAATCATGGAGCCCCGCTGGTTACGGATCTGCTTGTTGCTGCGCTTGATCATGCCGTGGCGCTTGCCGGCCTGGCCGGCTTTGATGCGGCCGTTCGCCGTGACCTTGAATCGCTTCTTGGCCGACGACTTCGTCTTCATTTTGGGCATTTCGCTATCCTTTCGGTGCACAATAAAAGACCGCCCTGGCATGCCCTTTACAGGCCAGGCGGTTTGAACGGGCCGGGTTATGGCGGAAGCCCAAGGAAAATGCAAGCGGACTGCTGATATGACCTAACGGCATGGCTTGCCGTAGTGAGCCCGCCGGCCCCACATTCGGGAACCATCATAGGCAAGGGAGGCCCCATGTCCAAGCTCCGCTTCACCACCGCCCTCATCATCGGCTCAGGCGCGGGTCTGAGCGCATCCCTGGCCCGGCTCCTGGCCGAGCAGGGGCTGAAAGTGGGTCTCGCCGCCCGCAATCCCCAGAAGCTGGCGAGCCTTGCCGCCCAGACCCGGGCGAAAACTTTCGCCTGCGACGCCGCCGATCCGGCCCAGGTCGAAGCCCTGTTCGCCGATGTCGACAAGGCCCTGGGCCCCCCGGATGTGGTCATCTACAACGCTTCCGGCCGGCTGCGCGGCCCCCTGGTCGATCTCGATCCCGAGGACGTGGCCGAAGCCATCGCCGTCACCGCCTATGGTGGTTTCCTGGTCGGCCAGCAGGCGGCCCGGCGCATGGTGAAGCAGGGCTCCGGCGCCATCCTGTTCACCGGAGCCACCGCCAGCATCAAGGGCTATCCGCTCTCCGCCCCCTTCGCGATGGGTAAATTCGCCCTTCGCGGCCTCGCCCAAAGCATGGCGCGGGAACTGGGACCGCAGGGCATCCATGTCGCCCATTTCGTCATCGACGGCGCCATCCGCAATCCCGGCCGCAGCGAGCCCGCCGACAAGCCCGACAGCATGCTCGATCCCGACGCCATCGCGCGCTCCTATCTCGACAT
Organism: Rhizobiales bacterium Y(2018); assembly: GCA_005502925.1. Lineage (GTDB taxonomy): Bacteria > Pseudomonadota > Alphaproteobacteria > Rhizobiales > Aestuariivirgaceae > Taklimakanibacter. Next base: position 50,406 of record SCPD01000002.1, read on the forward strand.
CCTGATGCAGCCCAGAAGCGCCTGGAGCTGGGAACTCGAGGTCCGTCCGTGGGTGGAGAAGTTTTAAGTCACTCCGCCGGTTTGGTCTTCCACCCCGACATCCACAAGTCGCGCAGCCTGTCGCCCTCATTGCGGAAGTGCTCGCCCGTCGCCGTGCAGCCTTGCGTACGGTCGAGGCGAAAATTGCGGATCGCTTTGCGCAATTCGCACCAGGCGACGATCATCGCCGCATCGAGATAATAGATGAGCGCCAAAGGCCGGATGACGCGCCTCGTGAGTTTGCCCTGCTCGTCGCGATAGGCGAGCTCGAGTTTCTCCTCCTCGCGGATCGCCCGCCGCAGCAGCGTGAAATCGACATTGGCGGGCTGGGGTGCGATCGGCCCCCATGCATGCAGCGCGCCCGCCGACACCAGCTGGCGCAAGGGAGCAGGCACCGCCGCGGCGATCTTCTGCTTCACCTTCTTCGCCGCCGCCGTTAGCTCCTTGTCGCCGGTGCGCTCGATGAGCGCCAGTCCCAGCACCACCGCCTCGGTCTCCTCGATGGTGAACATCAAGGGCGGCAGGTCGAAGCCCGGGCGGATGATGTAGCCGATGCCGCGCTCGCCATCGATCGGCACCCGCATCGCCTGGAGTGCTGCAATGTCGCGATAGATCGAGCGCACCGTGACCTCGAGCCGCTCGGCGATCACCGCCGCCGTCACCGGCCGTTTCGCCACCCGGAGGATCTGGATGATCTCAAAGAGCCTCGATGCCTTCCGCATGGTCCTTCATCACAACTGACACAGCCCTGGCCATTGGCCGGTCTTATAGCGCGTCGTCAACCCGATGAGAAACGGTGGACTCCCATGACCTATCCCGAAGCCCTGTGGATCTTCTTCATCCTGCTCGCCGGCATCATCATCGTGCCGGGCATGGACATGATCTATGTGATGGCCAATGCATTGACCGGCGGCCGCAAGGCCGGCCTCACCGCCACCTTCGGCATCATGGCCGGCGGCGCCTTCCACACCGCTTTCGGCGTTTTCGCGGTCGTCGGCATGAGCCAGCTGGTGCCGCAGATCTATGCCCCGATGCTGATCGCCGGCGCGCTTTATATGATCTGGATCGGCGTGACCCTGGCCCGCAGCAGCATCGTGATGGGGAAGGTCGACGGCAGCAGCGCGCGCTCGCTGCTGCCCATCTTCGCCCAGGCCGTCGTCACCTGCATCCTCAATCCCAAGGCCTGGCTGTTCGTGCTCGCCGTCTATCCGCAATTCATCAGGCCGGCCTTCGGCCCGCTGTGGTCGCAGGCGCTGGTGATCGGCATCATGGTGGCGGCGGTGCAGTTCGCCGTCTATGGCGGCCTGGGCCTCATGGCGGCCGCCGGGCGCAATGCGATGGCCGGCAGCCCGGCATTCACCATCTGGTCGGGCCGCATTGCCGGGCTGCTTCTGATCGCCGCCGCGCTTTTCACTTTGTGGCGCGGTTTCAATCTGTGAGCGTCACGTTTCGTTGCTGCGCAAGGGCGCGCGTCTCGGCCTTTCGCGGAAGGCGATGATGACGCCGGCGACGACCACGAGGCCGACGCCGGCCAATGTCGAATAGCCGGGCAGCTGGGCGAAGAACAGATAGCCCCACAGGATCGCCCAGGGCAGTGCGGTATACTCGAAGATGGCGGCGAGATTGGCTTCCGCCATCCGGTAGCCCTGGCCCAGGCAATAGATGCCGACCGTCGCCGCGACCCCGCAGCCGAGCATCAGCAGGAGATCATGCGGTGTCGGCCACGTCCAGGCGCGCAGCAGGAAAGCGAGGCTCGGATGGCTCCATTCGGCAAAGGCGCCATTGCCGAGAATGAGGCCGGCGAGGCCCGACAGCATAAGGAAGGCGACATTCACATAGAAGGACATGGTCGCCCCCGATTCGGTGGCGCCGATATGCCGGCCGTGTATTTGCGCCAGCGCGTAGAAGAGGGCCGAGAGCACCGGCAGCAGCACCGCCCATTCGAGCTGGCCGAGCCCGTCCTTCATGACGATGACGACGCCGAGAAAGCCGAGCAGCACCGCGAGCCAGCGGATCTTGCCGACTTTCTCGCCCAGCAGCGGTCCGGCGAATGCGGTGATGAAAAGCGGGGCGGCGAAGGAGATCGCCACCGCCATGGCGAGCGGCAGCGCCGCGATGCCCAGGTAATAGGTGGTGTAGGCGAGGAACAGCATGACGCCCCGAACACTGTGGGCGCCGAGCCGGTTTGTCTTCAACCGCTTGAACCCGCCTTCCAGCATGACGATGAGGAGGGCGATGGGCAGCGCCAGCAAGGTGCGGACGAAGACGATCTCATGGGCGGGATAGGTTCCCGATATGCCCTTGATGATGAGATCCTGGAAGGTGAAGGCGAGCACCCCGGCGCACATGAAGGCGACGCCCGTGAGCTGGCGGCGGCGGGCTTCCTTGTCGTCGGTCATGCGGGAAAGGCGCTCCAAAAGAAAGACCGCCCCATCGCGACGATGGAGCGGTCCATGTCATCCCTAAATAGCAGAGCGCCTATTTCGGCGCCAGCACCATGACGATCTGGCGGCCTTCGAAGCGGGGTTCCGATTCGACCTTGGCGATCTCGACGGTGTCGCCCTTCACCCGGTCGAGCAATTGCCGGCCGAGCTCCTGATGCGCCATCTCGCGGCCGCGGAAGCGCAGCGTGACCTTGACCTTGTCGCCTTCCTCGAAGAAGCGTTTCACCGCTTTCATCTTCACGTCGTAGTCGTGGTCGTCGATCATCGGGCGCATCTTGATCTCCTTGATCTCGATGACCTTCTGCTTCTTGCGGGCCTCGTTGGCCTTTTTCTGTTCCTGATATTTGAACTTGCCGTAATCGAGGATCTTGGCGACCGGCGGCTTCGCATCGGGCGACACCTCGACCAGGTCGAGACCGGCCTCTTCGGCCATCATCATCGCCTGGCGGGTCGGAACGACGCCGTGATTCTCGCCCTGGGCGTCGATCAGGCGGACTTCACGCGCATCGATACGGTTGTTGATCTTGTGGCCCTCTTCTTTGTTCGGCTGGGGCTGCGCCGAGCGGCTGTTGACTGGCCTGCGGGGTGGTATGCTCAAGTGGTCGTCGTCTCCTGAATGGCGCTGGGATATGGCTAAGACCCCGAGGCGCGTTGCGAAGCCTGTATAGACCGTGAAGATGGGTCGCAAGTCAAGGAGAGAAGCCTGATGCCGCAATTCGAAATGATGGAAGTCCGTCCGGGGCTTCGTATCGCCTTCGACCTGCGGGAGGCGTCGACGTCGGATGAAAAAAGGCCGGGATTCCTGTGGCTTGGCGGGTTCAAGTCCGACATGACGGGCAGCAAGGCCGAACGGCTCCGGGAACTTTCGGGGCGTGACGGCCGGCTGTTCATCCGTTTCGACTATTCGGGCCACGGCGCCTCCGAGGGCCGCTTCGAGGACGGCACCTTGTCCCTCTGGCTTGCCGAGGCCCGGCAGGTCCTGCGCCTCGCTCAGCGCCGGCCGATGATCCTGATCGGCTCCAGCATGGGCGGCTTCCTGGCGCTGCTCCTTGCCCGCGAGGGTTCGGGCACCATCGCCGGACTCGTCCTGGTGGCGCCCGCCGCCGACATGACCCTCAATATGGAGGCCGAGATCGCCAAACATTCCGACGCGCAACAAGCGCTGGCGCGTGACGGTGTCTGGCTCAGGCCCAGCCGCTATGGCGATCCCTATCCGATCACCCGCAATCTGCTCGAGGATGGCCGCAATCACCGCCTCCTGGCGGAGGGCCTCGATCTCGCCTGTCCGTTACGCATTCTGCATGGCGATCATGATCCCGATGTGCCCTGGCAGCATGGCCTCAAGACCTTCCAGGCGATCCGCGCGGCCGATACGCATTTCACCTTGATCAAGGGCGGCGATCATCGCCTGTCGCGCGATCAGGACATCATCGCCATTCACCGCGCGGCGGAGGAACTCGCGCTCCTTTATGAGGGCAAAGTCGAAAGCAGCGCCGTCAATCCCTCGCGGTAGCTCGGATAGAGGAGCTTGTAGCCGAGTTCCTCTTTCATGCGTTGGTTGGAGACGCGTTTCGATTCGGCATAGAAGCTCTTCGCCATCGGCGACAGATCGGCGTCCGCGAAGGCGATCTCGGGCGGCGCTTCACGTTTCAGAAGTGCCGCGGCATAGGCGACGACGTCCTGCGGCGGGCAGGGCTCGTCGTCGCAGACATTGTAAGCGCGTCCCGGATGTGGCCTTGCGATCGAAGCCGCGAGCCCGCCGGCAATATCCTCGACATGGATGCGGCTGAAGATCTGGCCTTCTTTCACGATTCGTTTCGCGGTGCCGTCGAGGATCGACACCAGCTGGTTGCGGCCCGGCCCATAGATGCCGGCGAGACGGAAGATATGGAGCGGCAGGCCGAGACTCTGCCAATGTGTCTCGGCGGCGAGCCGGCGATGGCCACGTTCGGTGGTGGGCTGAAGCGGCGATGCCTCATCGACCCAGTCGCCATGGCGGTCGCCATAGACGCCGGTGGTCGAGAGATAGCCGGCCCATTGGAACTGCGCCGCCCGTTCCTTGAGATCTTCGGCATGGCGGTTCAGCACCGGATCGCCATGGGCGCCGGGCGGTGCCGAGATCAGGAGATGGGTGACGCCGTCCAATGCGCTCATCGGAAGCGGTGCGCTGCCGTCGAAAGCGAGCGTGCCGTCGCCGCCGGCGCGGCTGGTGCCGGTGACCGTCCAGCCTTGTGCGCTGAGACGGCGCGCCAGGGCCTGGCCGGTGAATCCTAAACCGAAGCAGAAGAGATGGGACATGTCAGGCCTTCTGCCATTCGGCCGCGACCGCGTCATCCGTTTCCTGCTGCGCGTGTTTGTCACGCAAGCTGGCGAAGTCCTCCGCGTCGAGGAGTCGTGACAAAGCCCACACCGCCATGGCGCGCACCAGGGCGGATCCATCGCCGAGCAGTCTCTCGGCTTCGGGCGCCAGCCCCGTATCGCCCGAATTGCCGATGGCGATCAGCACATTGCGGATGAAGCGGTCGCGGCCGCTGCGCTTGACGGGCGAGGCGGTGAACAGCTGGCGGAAGGCCTGGTCGTCGAGGCGGGCGAGATCGGCGAGCTTGGGGGCAATGAGATCGTCCCGCGCTTTCAGCTTCGCTTCATGGGCGGTGTTGGCGAATTTGTTCCACGGGCAGGCCGCCAGGCAGTCGTCGCAGCCATAGATGCGGTTGCCGATCGCTTCCCGGAACTCGTCCGCGATATGGCCCTTATATTCGATGGTGAGATAGGAAATGCAGCGGCGCGCATCGAGCTGATAGGGCGCCGGAAAGGCCTTGGTCGGGCAGATGTCGAGACAGGCGCGGCACGTGCCGCAATGGTCGCTCTCACGATCATCGCGGACGAGTTCGGCGGCGCTCAGGATGGCGCCGAGAAAGAACCACGAGCCGAGACTCCGCGACACGAGATTGGTGTGTTTGCCCTGCCAGCCGAGGCCCGCCGCTTCCGCCAGCGGCTTCTCCATGAGCGGTGCGGTGTCGACGAAGACCTTCACCTCTTCTTCCGTCTCGCGCGCCAGCCATTGTGCCAGCTGCTTGAGCTTGCCCTTGATGACGTCGTGATAGTCGCGCCCCAGCGCATAGACCGAGATGACGCCGGTGTCCTTGTGAGCGAGCCTTTCGAGCGCATCGATCTCCGGCGCGTAGCTCATGGCGAGGAGGATGGCCGAGCGGGCGCCTGGCCACAGAACGCGGGGATCGGCGCGCCGCGCCGCCGTTTCCTTGAGCCACGCCATGTCGCCTTCGCGGCCGAAGGACAGGAATTCCTGCAGCCTGCCGCCCGCTTGGGCCGCAGCGCCGGGATCGGCGATGCGCAAGTCCGCGAAGCCTTCCTCGCGGGCCTTCCGGCGCAATCTGTCCTCGAGCGGTGTCATGCCGCCCAATCTACATCACTTCGGGGCAAGAATCAGAAATCGAGATCCGTATAGGACTTCGACGCCGGCATGCCGCGCACGCTGTCGGTGAGCAGCGGGCGGTAGGAGGGGCGCGATTTGAGGCGCTGGAACCAGGCCTTGGTGGATGGAAAATCAGCCCACGGAACATCACCGATATAGTCGATCGCCGAGAGATGTGCGGCACCGGCGAGATCGGCGAGCGAGAGATGGTCGCCCGCCAGCCAGTTGCGGCCGTCGGCGAGCTTGCCGATATAATCGAGATGCGCCTTCAGGAGATCGAGCCCCTTGCGCACCCGCGTCATCTCAGGCGAGCCGCCGCCCTGCTCGCGCGGCATGAAGCGGCGCACGACTTTTTCAGTCAGGACCGGTTCGGCGACCTCGGCATAGAATTTGGTGTCGAACCAGCCGACCAGGCGGCGCACTTCGGCGCGCGCTCTGGCATTGCCGGGAATGAGAGAATTGGCGCCGTTGCGGGTCTCCTCGAGATATTCGCCCAAGGCCTCGACGCCGCTCACCGCCGAGCCGTCATCTTCCACCAGCACCGGCAAGGCGCCCGCCGGGTTGAACCGGAACAAATCCTGCGACGGCGCCCAGGGCTGCTCGTCGACCACTTCGGCGGGACTGGCATATTCGTTGAGGGCGAGCCGCATGCGGCGGGAATAGGGATCGAGCGTGAAATGATAGAGACGGGGCATCAGCGTCCTTGTAACTTACGAAACTCGCGCCAGGGCATCGGACCGAAAAGTGCGAAGCGGTTTTCGGATAATCCGATGTGCAGAACAAAGGGATAGATCAGCTTGTGATCCTGGCGGAATTCCATCTTAAATCGTCGTCATGCAGCGGCGAAATACCGCGCCGCCATTGCCGGGCCGTCATGTCGCATATAGAACCCCGGGGGGCGGGCGGCAAGCGATTCCCCCAAGGACCGGTCTCACTATGCCCATTGAACAAATCCTGATTCTTGCTCTGATCCAGGGCATCACCGAGTTTCTGCCCATTTCCTCGTCGGGGCATCTCATCCTGGCGCCGGCCTTGTTCCATTGGGCCGATCAGGGCGTGCTCACCGACATCATGACCCATATGGGCTCGCTGCTTGCCGTGCTCGTCTATTTCTGGCGCGATGTGGCGGCGATGATCCAGGGCACGCTCGACGCCTTGCGGGGACGCATCACGCCCAATGGCCGTCTCGCCTTCTATGTGGTTCTCGGCACGATTCCGATCATCCTCGTCGGCGCTCTCCTCAAATTCACCGGCCTCAGCGACAAGCTGCGCAGCGTCGAGCTGGTGGCGGTCAACGCCATCGTCTTCGGCATCTTCATGTATATCACCGACGCCTATGGATTGATGCGCCGCACGGTATCGGACATGACCTGGAAGCCCGCGCTCATCATCGGCATCGCCCAGTCGCTGGCCCTCAATCCCGGCACCAGCCGCTCGGGCATCACCATGACGGCGGCGCGTGGCCTGGGCTTCGAGCGCTCCGAAGCGGCGCGCTTTTCTTTCCTTCTCTCCATCCCGGCGACTGCGGCGGCCGGCCTTCTCATCATCGGCGATGCGCTCGAAAGCGGCGTCGCCATCACCTGGGACGCCATCATCTGCGGGGCGCTCACTTTCGTCGTGGCGCTCGCCACCATCGCTTTCCTGATGAAGCTGTTGCGCAAGATGAGCTTCCTGCCTTTCGTGATCTACCGCATCGCGCTTGGCGTGATCCTGCTGGTGCTGATCTATATGGGCGTCCCGCTCAGCGCGGTCGCCAGCTGACGCCTGACTCAAAGGTCGTCCGCAAAAAACAATGGCCGCCCGCTAGCGCGTGATCAGGAAAAGTGGACGCCGGTTTTCCGTCCGATCACGCGCTAAATTTAAAGATTCCGATCACGTTTATCACTTCAGGTCGAAGCGACCTGAAGTGATCGTGATCTAAGGCGGCCATAATATTTTGAGGCAAGGCGCGATCAGCTCAGATCGACGATCTCTTTCGGCTTCTCGCCGGTGCCTGAGAATTCGCCCGCTTTGCGGTAGCGGTAGAGATAGCTCGGCACGATGGCCTCGATGCCGCGCGGCGTGATGCCGAGGCCCTGCAAGGTCCGGCCGTCGCGAATGGCGTCCGCGCTCACCACATTGTCGTGCTTGAGCAGCTCGACCTGGTCGCTGGTGAGGAGCGGCTTGGGCAGCAGGCCCATGATCATGCCCTGGATACGCGCCACCGGCCACGGCACCGGCAAAAGCAGCCGCTTGCGGCCGATGGTCTTGAGGGTGAAGTCCAGGAGCTCGCGGAAGGTTTCGACCTCGGGACCGCCGAATTCGTAGGTTTTTCCCGAAGCGATATTGGCGTCGATGAGGTGGGCGACCGCCGTGGCGATGTCGCCGACGAAGACCGGCTGGAATTTCGTGGTGCCGCCGCCAATCAGCGGCAAAGCCGGCGAGAACCGGGCCATGGCGGCGAATCGGTTGAAGAACTGGTCCTCCGGGCCGAAGACGATCGACGGCCGGAGCACGATGGCGCCCGGGAAATTGGCGCGGGCGCGGGCTTCACCCTCCGCCTTGGACTTGGCGTAGCCGCTCGCCGAATTGGCATCGGCGCCGATCGCCGAGATCTGGATAAAGGTTTTCGCCTTCGCCGCCTTGGCCGCTCTGGCGGACGCTTCGGCACCAAAAACATGAATGGCATCAAAGCTTTGCGCTCCGGCACTGTAGAGCACGCCGGTCAGGTTGACGACCGCCTGGGCGCCTTCGCACACCGCCGCCAGCGAGTCCGGATAACGCACATTGGCCTGCACCGGCATGATCTGGCCCGGCACGCCCAAAGGCTGGACATGGCCCGCGAGGTCGGGCCTGCGGCAGGCGACCCGGATGCGGTAACCACGTTTGGCAAGGGCCCGGACGACATGCCGGCCAAGGAAGCCGGAGCCGCCGATAAGGGTGATCAGTGTTTCGGAAGGAGCAAGCGTCACGCCGTCAAATCCATCATGTTGACAGGATTTGGGCCTTTTACCGGCCGGGCGCCGCCTTTGCAAAGCCCAAATCGCCCGGCACAAGGCAGTCAGTTGACACTGATGCAATCGGTATTTATGAAGCGCCGCAATGCCCAGATGGCGGAATTGGTAGACGCACTAGTTTCAGGTACTAGCGCTGAGAGGCGTGGAGGTTCGAGTCCTCTTCTGGGCACCAATTTGCACTCCCCGAGCTTCGGCCCGGCGAGTCCTCGATCTGACCGTAGTTTCATGAAAATTGGGCAGCTGCACTCCCGGCGCGGAGTGTGGCGATCGACTGACGGATGGCGATAAAAATCTACAAAGGCGATCTACCGGCGGGGCTCGATCTCGGCTCGGAAGTCGCCATCGATACCGAGACGCTGGGCCTCAACCCGCTGCGCGACAAGCTGTGCGTGGTGCAATTGTCGTCCGGCGACGGCAATGCCCATCTCGTCCAGCTCGACCGCACGACCTATGACGCGCCGCGCCTCAAGGCGTTGCTCGAAAATCGCGGCGTGCTCAAGATCTTCCATTTCGCGCGTTTCGATGTCGCGACACTCAAGCATCATCTGGGCGTGGTCACCGGACCCGTCTACTGCACCAAGATCGGCTCCAAGCTGTCGCGCACCTATACCGACCGGCACGGCCTCAAGGACCTCGTCAAGGAGTTGCTCGGCATCGAGCTCAACAAGCAGCAGCAGAGCTCCGACTGGGGCGCCCATGTGCTGAGTGATTCGCAGAAGCAATATGCCGCCCAGGACGTCCTCTATCTGCATGAGCTGAAATCCAGGCTCGACCAGATGCTGGAGCGCGAGGGCCGCAAGGGCCTGGCGCGCGCCTGCTTCGATTTCGTGCCGGTGAGGGCCGACCTCGATCTGCTCGGCTGGACCGAAGACGATGTCTTCGCGCATTGACGCCATTCCGCAAGGATCGCGCCGACGCCGCCCGGTGCGCGCCGCGCGCCGCGCCCGGCTGGCGCCTTATGTCTCGGGTGCCTTCGGTCTCGTCGCGGTCGGAGTCCTGCTCGCCTTTCTCTATCAGACCGGCGCCTTCACGACCAAGCCCAAGCCCGTCGAGGAAGCGGTCGTTCCGGCCGACCATGTGACCGTTTCGACCTCGACCATCACCGGCCTCGACAGCCAGCAGCGCCCCTATTCGATCTCGGCCAAGACCGCGATCCAGGACAAGGACCAGCCGAAGCTCATCAAGCTTAACGACGTCTCGGGCGCCACCAACCGCAAGAACGGCGAGGCCATCACCTTCCAGTCCCAGAAGGGCCTCTATAATTCGGACGTCAAGACGCTCGATCTCGACACCGAGGTGGTCATTCAGTCCGACGGCCGCTTCACCGCCCGCATGGACAAGGCCCATGTTGTGGTGGGCGAGAAGCGCCTGACCAGCGACGTGCCGGTCCAGGTCCAGCTGTCGGACGGCACGATCAACGCCAATGGCGTGCAAATAACCAATGACGGCAACAATATTCTGTTCTTGAATGGGGTGAAGGCCCATTTCGGAAGCTCGAAATCTCAAGGAGACAGCACCCCATGATCTGCCGCGCCAGCCTTGCCGCCATTGCCGTGCTTGCCGGGCTCGCTTTGGGTGGGCTCCCGGGTTCGGCCCAGACGGTCGACACCTCCACCGCCGCCACGGAAGCGAAGACGCCGCGCGCCGTCGATATCGAAGCCGACACGATGGAGATCCTCGACGAGCAGAAGAAGGCGGTCTTCAAGGGCAATGTGAAAGCCAAGCGCGGCGATGTCACCCTCAATGCCGATCTTCTGACCGTGACCTATGAGGAGCAGCCCGACCCCAAGAACAAGGACGAGAAGAAGACCGAGGTCACGCTTCTCGATGCCGAGGGCAGCGTGGTGATCGTCACCGCGAAGCAGACGGTCACCGGCAAGACCGCCCATATGGACGTGAAGGCCAACAAGCTCTGGGTGAAGGGCGGCGCCAAGGTGGTGCAGGGCAAGACGGTGATGAATGGCGAACAGCTGTTCGTCGACCTCAAGACCAACAAGAGCGAGATGACCGGCGGGCGCGTCAAAGGCAGCTTCGTTCCGGGCCAGTGACAATTTCACCCAATATTAATCTAAATGGGCGGTAATCAGGTGACGCAGAAGGGTGAGGCAATGACGGCCGCACGGCCCCGCAAGCCGGAGAAGGTGATGGGGCAGGGCCAGCGGACAACGGAACGGGCGCCAAGGCCCCGTGCCGATGATTCGCACACCGATGACGGCCTGGTCGCCGTGGGGCTCCGCAAGAGCTTCGGACAGCGGCCGGTGGTCAGAGGGGTCAACCTCTCCGTGAAGCGTGGCGAGGCCGTGGGGCTGCTTGGACCCAATGGCGCCGGCAAGACGACGGTGTTCTACATGATCACCGGTCTCATCGCGTCGGACCAGGGAACGATCAGCCTCGACGGGACGGATATCACCACTTTGCCCATGTATCAGCGGGCGAGGCTCGGTATCGGATATCTGCCCCAGGAAAGTTCGATCTTTCGCGGTCTCACGGTTGAGGACAACATTCGTGCCGTGCTGGAGCTCGCCGAGCCCGACCGCCAGCGGCGCGAAAGTGAGTTGCGTGAGTTGCTCGATGAGTTTTCCGTCTCCCATTTACGACATTCGCCAGCTGTGGCGCTATCTGGCGGCGAGCGTCGCCGGGTGGAAATCGCCCGCGCCCTCGCCACGCACCCGCAATTCATGCTCCTCGACGAGCCCTTCGCCGGAATTGATCCGATTGCGATCGGTGATATACGCCAGCTGGTGCGACAGCTTACCGCTCGGGGAATCGGGGTGCTTATTACGGATCACAACGTCCGTGAAACCCTCGAACTCATCGACCGCGCGCTCATCATCCATGAGGGCGAGGTCCTGACCGAGGGCACCCCGCAGGAGATCGTCCACAATCCTGACGTGCGGCGCTTCTATCTCGGCGAAGGCTTCAGCCTGTAATTCGAGCCTATTTCCTCGCACCAATCCGTGATCGCGGGCTTTAGTGCATTTTAAAACCGGCTATGCTACGCGCTGGGCCTAGTTGCGGGCGTTTCCGGTATCGCCGGATCGCGATTAGGCAGGAAGGGAGCGCTGGATGGCGCTGACTCCAAGGTTGGAACTCAGGCAGGGCCAGTCCCTGGTCATGACGCCCCAGCTGCAGCAGGCGATCAAGCTTCTGCAGATGTCCAACCTTGAGCTCCAGACCTATGTCGAAAGCGAGCTCGAGAAGAATCCGTTGCTGGAGCGCGACGAGAAGCGCGAAGCGCCGGCCGCCGCCGAGGCGCCCGAAGCGGCGGAAGAGCGCGACGTCGCGAGCGCCCTCAAGGACGGGGCGAGCACCAGCGAAAAGCTCGCCACCCTCGGTACCGATCTCGACAATGTCTATCAGGGCGAAAGCCGCGCCGATGCGGAGAACCGCAGCGCGATGGCGCAAGGCGATTCGGGCTGGGCCTCGCTCAAATCGTCACGCGCCGTGTCGCTCGATCAGGACGATCTCGACTTCGGCGCGACGCTGACGCGCGAGACGACGCTCGCCGAGCATCTGACCGAGCAGATGATGCTGGCCATCGCCGGTCCGGCCGACCGGCTCATCGGCCAGAATCTCATCGGCATGGTGAACGAGGCAGGCTATCTCACCGCCGATACCGCCCAGGTGGCCGAGATGCTCGGCACCGATGTCGCCCATGTCGAGCGCGTGCTCGGCGTGCTGCAGGGCTTCGATCCCGCCGGCGTCTTCGCCCGCGATCTCAAGGAATGCCTCAAGCTGCAGCTTAAGGAACTGGACCGGCTCGATCCGGCGATGATGGTTCTCGTCGACCATCTCGATCTCGTCGCCAAGCGCGACTTCGCCGCGCTGAAGTCACTCTGCAGGCTCGATGCCGACGACATCCGCGACATGATCGCTGAATTGCGCCGCCTCAATCCGAAGCCCGGCCATATCTTCGGCGCCGAGCCGGTGCAGCCGGTGGTGCCGGATGTGTCGGTGCGGCCGGCGCCCGACGGCAGCTGGCTGGTCGAACTCAACAGCGATACGCTGCCGCGCGTGCTGGTCAACAACCGCTACATGGCTCAGGTCTCGCGCGGGCCCATCCGGGCGGAGGACAAGACCTATCTCTCCGAATGCCACGCCAACGCCACCTGGCTGGTCAGGAGCCTCGACCAGCGCGCCAAGACCATCCTCAAGGTGGCGCGCGAGATCGTGCGCCAGCAGGATGCGTTCCTAGCTTATGGCGTCCAGCATCTGCGTCCGCTCAATCTCAAGACGGTGGCGGAAGCGATCGAGATGCACGAATCGACGGTAAGCCGGGTGACCTCGAACAAATATGTCGTCACTCCGCGCGGCATCTTCGAGCTGAAGTACTTTTTCACCACGGCGATCAATTCGGCCGAGGGCGGCGAGGCGCATTCGGCCGAATCCGTCCGCCACCGCCTGCGCGAGATGATCGAGCGCGAAACCTCAGCTAACATCCTGTCCGACGACACGCTCGTCGACATGCTCAAGGCGGAGGGTATTGACATCGCTCGCCGCACGGTCGCTAAATATCGGGAATCACTTGGAATTCCTTCTTCCGTACAACGCCGGCGGGAGAAGAACGCCTTCGGCTCGTGAGGGCCGCGAGCGGGCTCGGATTAAGGTTGACTTAACCTCTGCCCGCGACTAGTTTCCGCGCCGTTTTAGAGGGGGCTGGTCCTCTCTTGTGACATAGCGGAAGCCGAAGGCCGGAATTGGTAACTTTCGGCAGTTGACGTCGGACGCCGCACCGCCCACATTGGATGGGCCAAGTCGATAAACACTGTCAGGTAAAATGCAGGTCAAGATCACTGGCAAAAATCTGGACATCGGCGCAGCATTGCGGGCGCATATCGAGAATCGGATTTTCGATATCGCCGAGAAGTTCTTCAACGGAACCGTCTCCGCCCATGTCACGCTCGAGAAGCAGCGCTCGCAGTTCACCGCCGACTGCACGTTGCATCTGGCGACGGGTCTCGTGCTTCAGGCTCATGGCCAGGGCGCCGAGGCCATGCAATCCTATGACAAGGCGGCGGGCCATCTCGAAAAGCAGCTCAGGCGCTATAAGCGCCGGCTCAAGGATCACAATGACAGCCGCGCCGAGCCGGTGCGCCGGCGCGCTGCCGCGGACTACATCATAGCGAGCGCGGGGGAACACGATGTCGAGGAACCGAAAGACCTCAACCCTGTCATCATTGCGGAAAGCTCCGCCGATGTGCCGGAACTTTCGGTGGGCGAGGCCGTGATGCAGCTCGACATCTCCACTGGCCAGTTCCTGTTGTTCCGCAATGCGCGCGATGGCGGTCTCAACGTCGTCTATCGTCGTCCCGATGGTAATATCGGCTGGATCGATCCCCATCTCGGCGCGGCTTCCTGAAGCCAGTCGCCTCGCCACGAGCGCAACAAGGAATACCAAGACATGAACTTAGCCGAGATCATCGATTCGCATTCGGTCCTGCCGAGTCTCCGGGCGCAGAACAAGAAACAGCTTCTGCAGGAGGTCGCGCACGCGGCGGGCAAGCTCACCGCCATCGATCATCGCGTCATCTTCGAGACGCTTCTGCAGCGCGAGAAGCTCGGCTCCACGGGCCTCGGTCACGGTATCGCCATTCCGCATGGCAAGATCCCGACGCTGACCCGCGTCTATGGCCTGTTCGCGCGTCTCGCGGCGCCCGTCGAATTCGACGCCGTCGACAATGAGCCGGTCGATCTCGTTTTCCTGCTATTGGCGCCCGAGCATGCCGGCGCCGATCATCTGAAGGCGCTGGCGCGCATCTCCAGGCTTCTGCGCGATCATGACATCGTGGCAAAACTGCGCGGCACCGACACCGCCGAAGGCCTCTACGCCATCCTCACCGAACCCGCCGCGACCCCGCACGCGGCTTGAGATAAGCATTCCTCGAGCTTACCCGGATTCCCCTTCTCCCGCTTGCGGGAGAAGGTGGCCGAAGGCCGGATGAGGGTGTCCTCTCAGCTTTCGTAGAATCGCAAGTGTGGGAAGTGTCGAAGCTTCGTTTTTCTTGTACTCTTGAATAGCTGTCGCGAGCTGAACCAACACCCTCATCCGCCCTATCGGGCACCTTCTCCCGCAGGCGGGAGAAGGGGAGTGTGTGTAGCGCACTCCAAAAATGCGAAACGCCCTTCCGATCTCTCGAAAGGGCGTTTGGACGTTAGTCCGTAAAACTCGTCAGTGCACGGTGACTGGCGTCAGCTCATGCTCGGCCGCGGCGGCGAAGGCCGCTTCGACGCTGTCCGAGATCGACATGGGCGTGCCGTCGGCGCCATAGAGACAGTACAGCCTGATATCGCCCGGCACGTTGATCTTCTTCGGCCCCAGAAGCTTGGCGGCGTGGTCAGGCTCGATTTCGCGAATATAGCCAAGCGCGCCATTGCCCAGTACCGCCAGCTCTTCCGTGGCGATTTCGAGTTTCTTTTCGGTTTCGGGTCCGGTCATGGCTCAGACTCCTTTGATGTCGATCTTACGCACGATCTTTTGAGGCTCAGGCCGCTCGAGATCGATGGCGAGCAGGCCATTCTCCAATTGAGCCCCCTTTACCTCGACACCGTCCGCCAGGACGAAAGCACGCTGGAACTGGCGGGCGGCAATGCCGCGGTGGAGATAGGCCCTGGAACCATCGTCTATTTGACGGCCCCTGATAATGAGTTGGTTTTCCTCGACGGTGATTTCAAGCTCGTCGCGCGAGAATCCGGCGACCGCCAGCGTAATGCGGAATTTTTCCGGCGCGTTTTCGCCGCGCGCCACGCGTTCGATATTGTAGGGCGGATAGCCGTCATTGGCGGATTTCGCCGCCCGGTCGACGACACGTTCGAAATCGTCGAAGCCAAGGAGATAGGGGCTGGAGAACAGCGATAGGCGAGTCATGACGGGCCCTTCGGAAAGCAGCTCACTTATCCGGCCCTCGATAGGCACCGGATGGTTGACCCCAATATGTTGCCGGAACCCCCCGGTTTCAAGCCTGTGGGCTCCGCACAAAGGCCAGCTTGCAAATGACACGCGGCTGGCGTCAACTGGCCTTTCCGGGGTCGGGTGACCCGGGACGTAGGTCTAAAACGGCGTCGGGGGACTAAGTTCCGCTTTTCCCGGTTCCGCGCTAGGCTTACCGCAACGATAAAGATCAACAGGGAGGTTTTCATGATCAGGAAGCTGTTTGCGGCCGTTGCCATGACGGCATTGATGACGGGCGCAAGCTGGGCTGCCGATGACAAGCCGGCGGTTGCTTATGACCTCGGCGGACGCAACGACAAGTCCTTCAATGAAGGCGCCTTCATGGGCGCCGAGAAATTCAAGGCCGACACTGGCATCGCCTTCAAGGATTTCGAGATCCAGAATGACGGTCAGCGTGAGCAGGCTTTGCGCAAATTCGCCGAAGCTGGATTCTCTCCGATCGTGGCCGTCGGCTACAGCTATGAGCAGGCCCTGAAGAAAGTGGCCGCCGAGTTTCCCAACACGCATTTCGCCATCATCGACATGGTGGTCGAGGCGCCGAATGTCGCCTCCATCGTCTTCAAGGAACAGGAAGGCAGCTATCTCGTCGGCGTGCTGGCAGCACTTGCCTCCAAGACCGACAAGGTGGGCTTCGTGGGCGGCATGGACATTCCGCTGATCCGGCGTTTCGCCTGCGGCTATGTCGGCGGCGTCAAGGCCACCAAGAGCGGTGCGGAAGTCTTCCAGAACATGACCGGCACCACCGGCGAGGCCTGGTCGGATCCCGCCAAGGGCGGTGAACTCGCCAAGTCACAGTTCGATCGCGGCGCCGATGTCGTCTATCACGCCGCCGGCGGCACCGGCATCGGCGTGCTGCAGGCGGCGGCGGATGCCGGCAAGCTCGGCATCGGTGTCGATTCGAATCAGAACGGGCTGCATCCGGGCAAGGTTTTGACCTCGATGCTGAAGCGCGTCGACGTCGCGACCTACAATGTCTTCAAAGCCGGCCAGGACGGCGCCTTTAAACCGGGCGTCACGGTGCTGGGCCTCGCCGAAGCCGGTGTCGGCTGGGCGCTCGACGACAACAACAAGGCTTTGATCACGCCGGAGATGAAGACGGCCGTCGACAAGGCGGAAGCCGATATCAAATCCGGCGCCGTCAAGGTCCACGACTATATGTCGGACTCCGCCTGCCCCTATTGATCAGGCACCGCTCATGACATCCGACAAGGCGATGGCGGCTCACCCCGCCATCGCGCTTGCCCATATCGACAAACGTTTTGGGCCGGTCCACGCCAACAAGGACATCTCGCTCGAAGTCGAGAAGGGCACCATCCATGGCATTGTCGGCGAGAACGGTGCCGGCAAATCCACCTTGATGTCGATCCTGTTCGGCTTCTATCAGGCCGATTCGGGTGACATCCAGGTCGACGGCAAGCCGACGCGCATTGCCAGCCCCACCGACGCGATCAGGGCCGGCATCGGCATGGTGCATCAGCATTTCATGCTGGTCGGCAAATTCACCGTGCTCGAGAATATCATGTTGGGCGCCGAAGGCGGTTTCCTGCTCAACAGCGGCCGCGCCAAGGTCCGCCGCGAACTGGAGCGGCTCGAGAAGGACTATGGCCTGACCGTCGATCCCGATGCGCTCATCGACGATTTGGCCGTCGGCCTGCAGCAGCGCGTCGAGATATTGAAAGCGCTCTATCGCGGCGCCGAGGTGCTTATTCTCGACGAGCCGACCGGCGTGCTGACGCCGAGCGAGGCCGAGCATCTCTTCCGCATCCTCAGGCAGCTGAAGGATCAGGGCAAGACGATCGTCCTCATCACCCATAAGCTCAAGGAGATCATGGCGATCACCGACCGGGTGTCGGTCATGCGCCGCGGCGAGATGGTGGCGACGCTGCCGACGCGCGAGACATCGCCCGAGCAACTCGCCGAACTCATGGTTGGACGTCGGGTGCTGCTGCGTGTCGTCAAGGCCGAGCGTCAGCCTGAGCGCGTCGTGCTCGAGGTGAAAAACCTCGTGGTCAAGGACACCGCCGGCACGGTCAAGGTCAATGGCGTCTCCTTCGCGGTGCGCGCCGGCGAGATCGTCGGCATTGCCGGCGTCGCCGGCAACGGGCAGAGCGAGCTTCTCGAGGCGATCACCGGCATCAGGCCGCCTTTTTCCGGCGAGATCCTGCTCAACGGCAAGCCACTGCCCTGCGATGCGGCGCAGGCGCGGGCGCGGAAGCTCGCCCATGTGCCGGAGGACCGCCATCGCCTCGGCATCGTCATGTCCTTCGATGCCTGCGAGAATGTCATTCTCGGCTATCATGGCGACGAGATCTATCAGAATGGCATCTTCCAGGACCGCCGCGCCATCGTCGCCGACACCGAGAAGAAGATGCAGGATTTCGACGTGCGTCCGCAGGACCCGCATCTGCGTCTCGGCCTGTTCTCCGGCGGCAACCAGCAGAAGATCGTGCTGGCGCGCGAGATCGAGCAGGACCCCGATCTCCTCATCGTCGGCCAGCCGACGCGCGGCGTCGATGTCGGCGCCATCGAATTCATCCACCGGCGGCTCATCGCCATGCGCGACCGCGGCAAGGCGGTGCTGCTCGTTTCCGTCGAGCTCGACGAGATCCGCGGCCTTGCCGACCGGGTGCTGGTCATGTGCGGCGGCAATATTACCGGTGAATGCGCGCCCGAGACCTCGGAGAAGCAGATCGGCCTGATGATGGCGGGAGCGGCGGCGTGAGCGGGCCGTCACGCGAATTGCCGCGCTGGGTCGATATCGGCCTCATTCCGCTCGTCAATCTCAGCGCCGCTTTCCTCGTCACCGGCCTGGTCTTTCTGGCCATCGGCGAATCGCCGGTCGACAGCGTCATCATCATGCTGAACGGCGCCTTCGGCTATGGCACCGGCCTCGGCTATACGCTGTTCTACACGACGAATTTCATCTTCACCGGCCTTGCCTTCGCGGTCGCCTTCCATGCCGGCCTGTTCAATATCGGCGCCGAGGGCCAGGCCTATCTGGGCGGCCTGGGCGTGGCGCTCGTCTGCCTGTCGCTCGGCTTCCTGCCCATGGTGATCATCATCCCGCTCGCCATCATCGCCGCGGCGCTTTTCGGCGCCGCCTGGGCGTTCATCCCGGCCTTTCTCCAGGCCAGGCGCGGCAGCCATGTGGTGATCACCACCATCATGTTCAATTTCATCGCCTCGGCGCTGATGATCTATCTGCTCGTCAGCGTGCTGTCGCCCAAAGGCTCGATGAATCCCGAGACGCGCACCTTCGATCCCAATGCGCATCTGCCGCTCATCCATGACGTCCTGGCCGGGCTGGGCATCGCGGCCGCCCGCTCGCCGCTCAATCTGTCTTTCATCTGGGCGCTCGTCTGCGCCGTCGCCGTGTGGCTGCTGCTCTGGCACACGACGCTCGGCTATCAGCTGCGCGTGCTCGGCGCCAATCCGGCCGCCGCCGCCTATGCCGGCATGAAACCTCAGCGCCTCATCGTCATCGCCATGATGATCTCGGGCGGCCTTGCCGGCTTCCTGGCGCTCAACGAAATCATGGGCGCCTCCAACCGGCTGCTGCTCCAGTTCACCGCCGGTTATGGTTTCGTCGGCATCGCGGTCGCGCTGATGGGGCGCTCGCATCCTTTCGGCATCGTGCTGTCGGCGCTTCTCTTCGGCGCGCTCTATCAGGGCGGTGCCGATCTCTCCTTCGAGAAGCCGACCATCACGCGCGACATGATCGTGGTCGTCCAGGGCCTCATCATCCTGTTCGCCGGCGCGCTCGAGCACATGTTCCGTCCGCAGATCGCGCGGTTCTTTTCCAGCTCGTGGTTCAAGGCGAAGGAGGCATGATGCGCGCAATGTCCTTCATTCGTCATCCCGGCGAAAGCCGGGATCCCCTAAAATGCCTCAGAACAATGAGCGCTGCCCGCCTCGCGTCTATTCAATGGATCCCGGCTTTCGCCGGGATGACGGAAAAGGGTGGGAGGAAGCGAAGCATTTCAGGATACTGGCGCCATGGAATGGCTTGATCTCTTCGCCCAGATTGCCGGTTCCGCGATCCGCGTCTCGGTGCCGTTGCTCTTCGCCTGTCTCGCCGGGCTTTATTCCGAGCGCGCCGGCGTCTTCGACATTGGTCTCGAAGGCAAGATGCTGGTCGGCGCCTTCGCCGCCGGCACCGTCGCGGCCCTCACCGGCTCGGCCTGGGCCGGGCTGATCGCCGCCATCCTGGCCTCCGTCTTCTTCGCGCTCATTCACGGTTTCGCCTCGATCACCCATCGCGGCAATCAGATCGTCTCCGGCGTGGCGATCAATTTCATCGCCGCCGGCCTGACCGCGCAATTGGGCGAGACCTGGTTCGATATCGGCGGCCAGACGCCGCAGCTCCCCAACGAGGCGCGCTTCATGGGCGCTCCGTGGCCTTTCGCCGCCGAGCTGCGCAATGTGCCGGTCATCGGACAGGTCTATTCGCAAATCCTCTCCGGCCAGAACATCCTCGTCTACATGGCCTTCCTCGCCGTGCCGCTCACCTGGTGGCTGCTCTACCGCACCCGCTTCGGCTTGCGGCTGCGCGCGGTGGGCGAGAATCCGGCTGCCGTCGACACGGCCGGCATTTCCGTGCCGGCCATGCGGTATGCGGCGGTGACCTGCTGCGGGGTTCTGTGCGGCTTCGCCGGGGCCTATCTCGCCATCGCCCAAGGCGCCAGCTTCATCGAAAACATGACGGCGGGCAAAGGCTTCATCGCCCTGGCGGCGCTGATCTTCGCCAAATGGCGCCCGATTCCGGCCATGTGGGCCTGCCTCCTGTTCGGCGTGCTCGAAGCGGTCGCCAACCGCCTGCAAGGCGTGCCGATCACCGGCATCGGCGAAGTTCCGGTGCAGCTGATGCAGGCCGTGCCCTATATTCTGACCGTCTTCCTGCTGGCGGGTTTCATCGGTCACGCGGTGGCGCCCAAGGCCGGTGGCGTGCCCTATGTGAAGGAAAAATAAGATGCCCGATGCAGCGCTCATCGCCGCGGCGGTCGCGGCGCGGGCCAAAGCCTATGCGCCCTATTCGCGTTTCCTGGTCGGCGCCGCGGTGAAGGACGAGACCGGCGCCGTCCATCCGGGCTGCAATGTCGAGAACGCCGCCTATCCGCAAGGCACCTGCGCCGAGGCCGGCGCCATCGCCGCCATGGTGCTGGCGGGCGGCCGCAAGATCGTCGAAGCCGTTGTCGTCGGCGGCGGTGACGGGCTGGTGACGCCCTGTGGCGGCTGCCGCCAGAAGCTGCGTGAGTTCGGCTCGCAAGATCTCGCCATTCATGTCTGCGACGAGACCGGCCGCATCAAGCGGAGCTTCACGCTCGGCGAGCTGTTGCCCGCCTCCTTCGGTCCGGAGAACCTGTCCTCATGATCAGGTCCGTCGATATTCTGCGCCAGCGGCTCGGCACATTGCGTCCCGACACCGCCATCATCTTGGGCTCGAGCCTGGGGCCGGTCGCCGAAGCGGTCACTTCGCCCATACGCATTCCCTATCGCGATCTGCCGGGCTTTCCAGTGCCGAGCATCTCCGGCCATACCGGCGAGGTGTTTGCCGGTCATCTGAGCGGGCGGCAGATCCTCGTCCTGCGTGGGCGCGGCCATCCTTATGAGCGCGGCGACGCCGCGATCATGCGCCCCGTCATCGAGGCGCTGCAGGTCCTGGGCGTCACGACGCTCATCCTCACCAATGCGGCGGGTTCGCTGAATCCTCAGATGCGGCCGGGCAGTCTCATGCTGATCACCGATCACATCAATTTCTCCGGCATGAACCCGCTGGTCGGCGAGGAAGGCGACAAGGGCTTCGTGCCGATGACCGCCGCTTATGACGCGGAGCTTGCCGCCACGATGCGCCGCGCCGCCGAGGCCGAGCAGATCGCGCTGCATGAAGGCGTCTATGTCTGGTTCTCAGGCCCCAGTTTCGAGACGCCGGCCGAGATCCGCATGGCGCAGAGCTGGGGCGCCCAGGCGGTCGGCATGTCGACGGTGCCCGAGACCATCCTGGCGCGCCGCTTCGGCCTGCGCGTGGCGGGCATATCGGTCATCACCAATCTCGGCGCCGGCATCGAGGGCGCGAGCCCCAGCCATGAGGAGACGAAGAGTGAGGGCGTCAAGGCGGTCGGCGACATGACGCGGCTGCTATCGCGTTTCGCGGCCCTCCAATCGGTCATGAGCCGCTGATGCTCGCCCAGGAGTTCATTCGCCGCAAGCGCGACGGCAAGGAGCTGGCGCCGGCCGACATCGCCGACTTCATCGCGGGGCTGACCTCGGGCAGCGTGTCGGAAGGCCAGGCTGCCGCTTTCGCCATGGCGGTTTTCCTGCGCGGCATGTCGCGGGCTGAGGCGGTGGCGCTCACCGAGGCGATGCGCGATTCAGGGACCGTGCTCGACTGGCGGGATCTCTGCCGGCCGGTCGTCGACAAACATTCGACCGGCGGCGTCGGCGACAATGTCTCGCTTATGCTGGCGCCGATGCTCGCAGCGCTGGGCTGTGCCGTGCCGATGATTTCCGGCCGTGGCCTCGGCCATACCGGCGGTACGCTCGACAAGCTCGACGCCATACCGGGTTATGTCTCGCAGCCCGATATCGATCTCTTCCGCAAGGTGGTGCGCGAGGCGGGTTGCGCCGTCATCGGCCAAACCGCCGATCTGGCGCCGGCCGACAAGCGCCTTTACGCCATTCGCGATGTGACGGGCACGGTCGAATCGGTGCCGCTCATCACCGCCTCCATCCTGTCGAAGAAGCTCGCCGCCGGCTTGGAGCAACTGGTGCTCGATGTGAAGACCGGCACCGGCGCCTTCATGGCGACGCCGGAGGAAGCGCGCGAGCTCACCGAAAGTCTCGTCTCCGTCGCCAATGGCGCCGGCCTCAAGACCTCGGCCCTCATCACTGACATGAATGAGCCCTTAGCGAGTGCCGCCGGCAATGCCGTCGAGATCGCCAATGCGCTCGATTATCTGACCGGCGTCCGCCGCGATCCGCGCCTGCATGAGGTCACCGTCGCGCTGGGCGCCGAGCTGCTGCATCTCGCCGGCCTGGCGCGTAGTGACGGTGAGGGCAGGGCTATGCTGGAAGGAACCCTTTCATCGGGCAAGGCGGCCGAGCATTTCCAGATCATGGCGGCCGGTTTGGGTGGGCCTAAGGATTTCATCGAAAATTACCGCACGCAGCTGCCGAAGGCGCCGATCATCCGCCCGGTTTCGCCGGCGGAAGAGGGCGCCGTTGCCCATATCGATACCCGTTCGCTGGGCCTCGCGGTGATCGAACTGGGGGGCGGCCGCCGCGTCGCCAGCGACAGGATCGATCATGCCGTCGGTTTGACGGAGCTTGCGGGGCGGGGCGTTTCCGTCGGCCGCGATCGTCCGCTGGCGCTGATCCATGCGCGCGACGAGGCGTCCTTTGCCCGCGCCGCAGAGACGGTGCGGGGTTCCTATCGCTTAGGCGAGGCACCTCCTGTATCATCGCCGGTGCTCACGCGTATCGGAGCTTGAGATCTCATGGGCCGCGCCTACCTTTTCATCCTCGATTCCGTCGGCATTGGCGGCGCCCCCGATGCCGACCGGTTCGGCGATCGCGGCGCCAACACGCTGGGTCATATCGCGGCGCATGTGCCGCTCGCCTTGCCGCATCTCGCATCCTTGGGGCTCGGCCATGCCGCTTTGGCGGCGAGCGGCCATCTGCTGAAGGGTTTCGCCGCCGAAACGGCGCTCAAGGGTCAATGGGGCTTCGGCGTCGAGAAATCGAACGGCAAGGACACGCCCTCCGGCCATTGGGAAATCGCCGGCGTTCCGGTCACTTTCGATTGGGGCTATTTCCCGAAGACCGTTCCCTGTTTCCCCAAAAGCTTCACCGATGCGCTCATCGCCCGCGCAGAGTTGCCGGGGCTCCTTGGCAACAAGCACGCTTCCGGCACCGACATCATCGCCGAATTCGGCGAAGACCACATGGAGAGCTCGCGGCCGATCATCTACACCTCGGCCGATTCGGTGATCCAGATCGCCGCGCATGAGGAGACCTTCGGCCTCGACCGTCTTTATGAGGTTTGCCAGGTGGCGCGCGAGCTGTCTTACGATCTCAATGTCGGCCGTGTCATCGCCAGACCTTTTGTCGGCGCCGATGCGCGCGACTTCACCCGCACTGGCAACCGCAAGGATTATTCGATTTCACCGCCGGCGCCGACTCTGCTCGACCATCTGACCGAGGCCGGCCGCGAAGTGGTCTCGATCGGCAAGATCGGTGACATCTACGCCCATTCCGGAACAGGGCGCGAGATCAAGGCGGTCGGCAATGAGGCGCTGTTCGAGGCCTCGCTCGCCGCCATGCCGGGCTTGGCCGATGGCGGCCTGCTCATCACCAATTTCGTCGACTTCGATATGCTCTACGGCCATCGCCGTGACCCCAGGGGTTATGCCGCGGCGCTGGAAGCCTTCGACGCGTTGTTGCCTGAGGCCCTCGCTCTTCTGCAGCCGGGCGATCTCCTGGTCATCACCGCCGATCACGGCTGCGACCCGACCTGGCGCGGCAGCGATCACACCCGCGAATGTGTGCCCATCCTGACCTTCTCGCCTGGCGCCGCGCCCGCGAGCTTCGGCCGCCGCGACGGTTTTGCCGATATCGGCCAGACGATCGCCACCCATCTCGGCATTGCCGCGTTGGGCGCCGGCAAGTCGTGGATTTGAAGAGCGCCGTTTACCAACTTGGATCGCGACCTTCGATATCATTGTCTGGAATGACCGACGGCCGGCGGCGGCTATAGGGGGCCACATAAGCCAGATCGAGGGCGTAACTCCAAAGCCTGGCGATTGCGTAAAGCGATGCTCCTATATCGATCTTCGGTAAGCTTAAGCGTGGCAGGCTGGAGCGGCGGATGGAGATGGGGGCAGTGGGAATGATGTCGGTCATGGCGTCCTCTTGTAGCCAGAAGAATGACGCCGCTTCCCACTCAGGTCCTTGGCGTGAACCTGAAAAGTCCTGAAAGGCCCTGAAGTTCGCCTTGCGGACAGACTTGGGTTATCCTCTCCGCAAGGAACGGGTTTTCAGCAAATGGACTTGCAGTTTGGGAGCTATCGCCTGAAGCGCGCCGAACGGCTGCTGCTGGGGCCCGAGGGGCCGGTGGAGCTTTCGGCGCGATCCTTCGATATCCTCGCCATATTGCTGGGGCGGCCGGACGAGGTGATCGGCAAAACCGAGCTCTTCGATGCGGTCTGGCCTGGCGTGGTGGTGGAGGAGAACACGCTGCAGGTGCATATATCGGCGCTGCGTAAGACGCTTGACCCCGGCATGATCATGACGGTGCATGGCCGCGGCTACAAATATGCCGGCCCGAGGCCAGCCTTGGCGCAGGCATCAAATGGCGCGGGCGAACCGGCGAGCCAGACGGCAGCTGAGAAATCGCACAAACCATCCATAGCTGTCCTGCCCTTCGACAATATGAGCGGCGACCCAGAGCAGGATTACTTCAGCGACGGGATCACCGAAGACATCATCGCCGAGCTCGGCAGGTTCAAGGAATTTCTGGTCATTGCGCGGAACTCGTCCTTCCGATTCCGCGGCAAGGCGAATGATGTGGCCGAGGTGGCGAAGAAGCTTGGCGTTCAATATGTCGTCGAAGGCAGCGTGCGCAAGATCGGCAACCGGGTCCGGGTCACCGTGCAGCTGATCGACGCCGCCTCAACGGCGCATGTCTGGGGCGAGCACTATGATCGCGAGCTCACCGATATTTTCGCCATCCAGGACGAAATCACCCAGATGATCGCCGCCCGTTTGGCCCGCCAGGCCAGAACTGCGATTGCGTCCTACGCCAGGGCCCGGCCGACCGACAACATGTCGGCCTATGACTTTTACTTGCGGGCGCTGCAACTGGCGGCCACCTATGACACGGTGCGCAAAGCGGAGCCCTTTCTGCGTCAGGCGGTGAAGCTCGATCCGCGGTTTGCGGCCGCCCACGCCATGCTAGGCTTTGTCGAGTCCATCAAGTTCTACTGGACCAACTCCGATCATGATTATCTGCATGCCGGATTGGAGATGGCAAAGACCGCGTTGCAGCTTGACCCCGACGAAGCCTATGGGCATCTGGCCGCCGGCTTTGCCCTCTTGTACTTGCATCGATTCAAGCAGGCGGAAATCAGTCTGGACCGCGCGGTTGCCCTGAACCCGAACGACCCGTTCATTCTCAGCATCCGCGCGCTCCTGCTCAATTACACGAGCCGGCCGGAAGAGGGGCTTCGTGAAATACACGAAGCCCAGCGCCGTGATCCGTTCGCCTTGGGCTGGTACGAGGACTTTCGCGGCCTCATATTGGCGACGGCCGGGCGATATCGCGAGGCAACGGCCTGCTATGCGAAAATGGAAACGATGACATCGTGGTCGCTCGCTTATCTCACCATCTGCCATTTCGAATTGGGCGAAATCAAACAGGCGCAGGACACCCTGGCAAAGCTCAAGGAGATCTGGTCTGAACTGAGCATCGACGAGATCGCGGATAATGAAGTCGGCTACTTTGAGGACCCGGCAGTCTGCAACCGTTACGGCGCGATTTTAAAGAGCGTCAATGCCGGCATGGCCTAGTTCTTCAGCCGGTAGCCGGTCTTGAAGATCCAGGCGACGATGCCGAGGCAGGCGACGAGGAACAGGAGGGTGATAGCGAGGCTGATCTCGATCGCGACATCGGACTTGCCGAAGAAGCTCCAGCGGAAGCCGCTGACCAGATAGACCACCGGATTGGCGAGCGAGATCGTCCGCCACAAAGGCGGCAGCATGTCGATCGAATAGAAGCTGCCGCCCAGAAAGGCGAGCGGCGTCACGATGAGCATCGGGATGACCTGCAGCTGCTCGAAGCTTTTGGCCCAGATGCCGATGATGAAGCCGAACAGGCTGAAGGTGACGGCGGTGAGGGCCAGGAAACCCAGCATCCATACTGGATGTTCGATATGGAGCGGCACGAACAAGGCCGCGGTGCCGAGCGTGATGAGGCCCAGCATGATCGATTTGGTCGCCGCAGCACCGACATAGCCGATGACGATCTCGAGCGACGAGATCGGCGCCGACAGGATCTCGTAGATCGTGCCGATGAACTTCGGGAAATAGATGCCGAAGGAAGCATTCATGATGCTCTGCGTCAGGAGCGACAGCATGATGAGGCCCGGCACGATATAGGCGCCATAGGTGACGCCGTCGATCTCGGCAATGCGCGAGCCGATGGCGCCGCCGAACACGACGAAATAGAGCGACGTCGATACGACCGGCGACACGACGCTCTGCAGGATCGTGCGGAAGGTGCGGGCCATCTCGAATTTGTAGATGGCGCGGATCGCGTGAATATTCATGACCGCTCCCTCACCAGATCGACGAAGATGTCCTCGAGTGAGCTTTGCTTGGTGTTGAGATCCCTGAACCGGATGCCGGTCTGCGCCAGGTCCTGCAGAAGGCTGGTGATGCCGGTGCGCTCGCCTTGCGTGTCGTAACTGTAGGTCAGCTCATGGCCGTTGCCGGAGAGCTCGAGCTTGTGATGGGCGAGGCTGTCGGGAATGGCGTTGATCGGCTGAGCGAGTTCGAGCGTGATCTCCTTCTTGCCGAGCTTGCGCATCAGCGCCTGCTTTTCCTCGACCAGGATGATCTCGCCCTTGTTGATGACGCCGACCCGGTCGGCCATCTCCTCGGCCTCTTCGATATAATGGGTGGTAAGGATGATGGTGACGCCATTGGCGCGCAAGGATCGCACCATCTCCCACATGTCACGGCGGAGCTCGACATCGACGCCGGCCGAGGGTTCGTCGAGGAACAGGATCGACGGCTCATGGCTCAGCGCCTTGGCGATCATCACGCGGCGCTTCATGCCGCCCGACAGCGTCATGATCTTGCTGTCTTTCTTCTCCCACAGCGACAGGTCCTTCAGGATCTTCTCGATATGGGCCGGATTTTGCCCATGCCCGAACAGGCCGCGGCTCAAGGTGACCGTCGCCCACACCGTCTCGAAGGCGTCCGTCGTCAGCTCCTGCGGCACCAGGCCGATCTTGAAGCGCGCCTTGCGGTAATCATCCACGATGTCGTGTCCGTCGGCCGAGATATGGCCGGTCGAGGCGCGCACGATGCCGCAGATGATGTTGATGAGGGTGGTCTTGCCGGCGCCATTGGGCCCGAGCAACGCGAAAATCTCGCCCTTATGGATGTCGAGCGAGATGTTCTTCAGCGCCGTGAAGCCTGAGGCATAGGTCTTCGAGACGTCGGAAATGGAGACGATCGCGGTCATGGCTGGAAATCGGATATGTCGGTGCCCTGGAAATGCCGGGCCCTTTTATATGGTTCGGCGCCGTTTGGCGAATGTTCCTTTCACCCGGCGAGGTTCCTTAGTTACCTGATGCGATTAGGCTTCACCGCCGGCGTGTTCATCGGGTCTTCCGGCCAGGGATGCTTAGGGTAACGCCCTCGCATCTCGGAACGGACCTGCGGATAGGCATTGGCCCAGAAGCTCTTGAGATCCTGCGTCACCGCCAGCGGCCGTCGCGCCGGCGACAGAAGCTCGATGCGCAACAGCGCCCGGCCGTCGGCGATGCGCGGCGTGTCGGCGAGGCCGAACATTTCCTGGAGCCTCGCCCGGAGCACCGGATCTCCGTCGCCGTCATAATCGATGGTGATCTCGGCGCCGGACGGAATGGCGACATGGCGGGGTGCCAGTTTGTCGAGCCGCCGTTTCAGCTCATGCGGGATGAGACCTGAAATGATGGCGAACATGTCGAGCCGGTCGAGATGCGAACGCCGTGTCATGCCGGCGAGATAAGGGGTGAGCCAGTCGCTCAGATTCGCACGCAGCGTTTCATCCGAGAGATCGGGCCAGCCCTCTTCGGGCATCGCGCGGCTGAGGAAACGCAAGCGGTTCCGCAGGCTGTGGGTCGCATCGCTCCAGGGCAGGGAGCTGAGCCCCATTTCGGCGATGCCCCTGGTCATCGCCTCGGAGATCTGCTCCGGATCGGGTGTCGCCAGCGGCTTGTCGTCGAGAATGAGAGCGCCCAATTTGCGCTGCCGGTTGGCGACGACGATCTGGGCGCGGCTGTCCCAGCGCACGATGTCGACTTGTTCGATATGGGACGCGAAAGTGGTTTCGAGATCCTCGCGCGCCAGCGCCGCGGCAAGGTAGATTTTCTGGTCGCCGCTCGTGCCATCGGTCGTCGCCACCGCGAGAAAGGGCTCACGCGCCAGCGGGTCATGCTCGGGCAGGATAGCGCCGCCGCCGCCCGACAGACGGAAGCGGCCGCGGGCGCCACGCGCCTGCGCGATGCGGTCGGGCCAGGCGAGCGCCACGAGCACGCCAGGTGCGACATCGCCTTCCTCATCGCGAATATCGGCGATGCCGCGGATCTGCCGCGCCGCCGATTTGATGCGCTCGCGCAAGGCTTTGCTGGCATTGCCGCGTCGCAGAGCCGCCAGCCTTTCGCTGAGATCGGCGCCGGCCTCGCGGCCCAGGAGATCGCGCTCGGAGAGCAGAGCGGCGAGATCGGCCGCCATCGCGCCGGCTTTGAGCTCGCGGGCGCGCGCGATCATATGGGCGAGACGCGGATGGAGCGGCAGCCGCGCCATCATCTTGCCCATCGCCGTGACGGCGCCAGAATTGTCGAGCGCATCGAGTTCGCCGAGGAGATCACGTGCTTGCGCGAATGCGGCGGCGGGCGGTGGATCGAGGAAACGCAAAGAGCCCGCGTCCTTCACACCCCAATTGGCGAGCTCGAGCGCCAGAGGCGCCAGATCGGCGATGAGAATCTCAGGCTCGTCATGCGCCTTGAGGGCGCGCATTTCCTGCTCGGGCCACAGGCGGATGCACAGGCCTGGGCCTTGCCGGCCGGCGCGGCCGCGCCGTTGATCGGCGGATGCCTGCGAGACGCGAATTGTTTCGAGTGACGTCATGCCGGTGGCGGGATCGAAACGTGGCGCCCGCTTGAGGCCCGAATCGATCACCATGTCGATGCCGTCGATGGTGAGGCTCGTTTCGGCGATAGTGGTGGCGAGCACGATCTTCCGGGTGCCGTCGGTTGCGGGTTTGAGCACCTGGTCCTGATCGGTGAGCGCCATCGCGCCATAAAGCGGCATGACCTTGGCATTGGCGGGAAGCGGTGCTTCCTTCAACGCATCCTCGGTGCGCCGGATTTCCGCTTCGCCGGGCAGGAAGGCCAATATGCCGCCTTTGGCTTCGCCGAGGTGGCTGCGGATGGCGCGCGCCATATCGCGGGTAAGGGAGGCGCGCTCGGGCCGGTCGCCATAGCGGGTCTCGACCGGAAAAGTGCGGCCGGGAGCGGAGATGACGGGCGCGTCGCCCAGATGTTTCGAGAGCCGCACCTCGTCGAGCGTCGCCGACATCACCAGGATCTTGAGATCCTCGCGCAAGGCGGCTTGCGCATCGAGCGCCAAAGCAAGGCCCAGATCGCCATCGAGGCTGCGCTCATGGAACTCGTCGAAGATCAGGAGGCCGACATCCGAGAGCGCCGGATCGGTCTGCAGCCGCCGGGTCAGTATCCCTTCGGTTACCACCTCGATGCGGGTCTGAGCCGACACTTTGCGGTCGAGGCGGACCGCATAGCCGACGGTCGCGCCGACAGGCTCATTGAGGCCTTGCGCCATGCGGGCGGCGGCGGCGCGCGCCGCCAGCCGGCGTGGCTCCAGCATGACGATCTTGCGGCCCTGGAGCCACGGCTCTGCCATGAGGGCAAGCGGAACACGCGTCGTTTTGCCGGCCCCGGGCTCGGCCGCCAGGATGACATTGGCGTGACCGGCCAATGCCTTGGCGAGGCTCGGCAAAATTGCGGTGATCGGCAGGTCGCTCATGACATGCGGTCAAACAGGCTTAACCTCGCGCCGTCAAGCCCGCCTTTCCAGTTGTCTCAAGGGCTTGCAGAGACTAATACAAACGGCCCTCTATTTTTTGCACTGCACAAAAAATGACCACACGCATCATTCCCGTCGAAATTTTTGATCTCGCGGTCTTCGGCGCCACCGGCGATCTCGCCCAACGCAAGCTTCTCCCGGCCCTTTATCATCGCGACCTGGCGGGCCAGATTCCGCCCGGCGCCCGCATCATCGGCGTGTCGCGCCGCGCCATGACCGATGCCGAATTCGTCGCTTTCGCCAAGGCGGCGCTCGATGCGCATATCCCGGCCGAGGAGCGCAAGGGCGGGGAGGTCGAAGCTTTCCTCAAGCGCCTCTCTTATGTGACGCTCGACGCCACCCAGGACCAGGGCTGGGACGCGCTCGCCAAGACCTTGAAGCCGGGCGAGGACCGCATCCGCGTCTTCTATCTCGCCACCTCGCCGGATCTCTTCGGGCCGATCTGTGAAAGGCTCGGCAAGAACAAGCTGGTCACGCCGAAGAGCCGCGTGGTGATCGAAAAGCCGCTCGGCAAGGATCTCGAATCGGCGCGCGCCGTCAATGATGCCATCGGCAAGGTGTTCCCCGAGAGCAGCGTCTACCGCATCGACCACTATCTCGGCAAAGAGACGGTCCAGAATCTTCTCGCGCTGCGCTTCGCCAATGCCCTGTTCGAGCCGATCTGGAACAGCGCCCATGTCGATCATGTGCAAATCACCGTCGCCGAGACGCTGGGCGTCGAGGGCCGCGCCGGTTATTACGATACCGCCGGTGCTTTACGCGACATGGTGCAGAACCATATGCTGCAGCTGCTCTGTCTCGTCGCCATCGAGCCGCCGACCTCGATCGCCGCCGATGCTCTGCGCGACGAGAAGCTGAAAGTCCTGAAATCGCTGAAGCCGGTGGTGGCGCATAATGGCGCCAACAACACGGTACGCGGCCAGTATCGCGCCGGTGCTTCTGCCGGCGGCGCCGTGCCGGGCTATCTCGACGAGCTCGGCTCGCCGGCGAGCAAGACTGAAACCTTCGTGGCGCTCAAGGCCGAGATCGGCAATTGGCGCTGGAATGGCGTGCCCTTCTATCTGCGCACCGGCAAGCGTCTGCCCGAGCGGGTGTCGGAGATCGTCGTCACCTTCCGGCCCATTCCTTATTCGGTGTTCGATGATTCAGCGGGGCCCATCGAGGCCAATCGCCTGGTCATCCGCCTGCAGCCCGATGAAGGCGTGAAACTGTGGCTGATGATCAAGGATCCGGGCCCCGGCGGCATGCGATTGCAGCATGTGCCGCTCGATATGAGCTTCGCCGAAGCCTTCAGCGTGCGCAATCCGGACGCTTATGAGCGCCTCATCCTCGATGTCGTGCGCGGCAATCAGACCCTGTTCATGCGCCGCGACGAAGTGGAAACGGCGTGGAGCTGGATCGACCCCATTCTTGACGCCTGGGCGGAATCGTCCGATTTGCCTAAGGCCTATACAGCTGGAACCTGGGGGCCTGCGGCGGCAGTGGCGCTGATCGAGCGCGACGGCCGGACCTGGCATGAGGATGGAACGAGTTGATAGCTGAGCGGAAGCTTTTCGAAACGAAGAAGAAACTGGCCATGGGCCTCGCCGCGGATGTGGCGGCGTATCTCTCGAATGCCATAACCGATCGCGGCAAGGCGCTGCTCGCCGTTTCGGGCGGCACCACGCCGACCTTGTTCTTCAATTTCCTGGCGCGCGCCAAGATCGACTGGGGACGCGTCACCGTCACTCTGGTGGATGAGCGCTGCGTGCCGGAGACCGACGAGCGCTCCAATGCGAAGCTGGTGCGCGAGAACCTGCTCGAGGCCAATGCGGCGGCGGCGAAATTCGTGCCGCTTTTCGGCAAGGGTAATGCCGACAGGCTCGGACCCTTCGATGTGGTGATCCTCGGCATGGGCAATGACGGCCATACCGCATCCTTCTTCCCGGGCGGCGACCATCTGGCCGAAGCCTTGGAACTCGAAGGCAGCAAGCGCATTTTGACCATGTCGGCGCCGGGCGTGCCGGAAAAGCGCCTGACTTTCACCTTGCCGGTGCTGCTCGACAGCGGCTTCCTGGCACTCCATATCGAAGGCGCCGAGAAGCAGAAGACGCTCGCCACCGCGGAAGGACCGGGTCCCGTCAAGGACATGCCGATCCGCGCCGTACTCAGGGCCCGCGAGCCCGTCGTGCTTTATTGGTGCCCCTAGCGCGTGATTAGGAAAAGTGGATGCCGGTTTTCCGTAAGATCACGCGCCAAACTAAAATTCAGATCCAATTCCCATTCGAATTGATATTCGAATGGGAATGGCTCTGAGGAGGCAATGATGTCCGTCACCGAACGAATCTCCGCCGTCACCGAGAAGATCATCGAGCGCAGCGAAGCCTCGCGCCGGCGTTACCTCGACCGCATCGAGAAGGCGGCGAGCAATACGCCGCGCCGCGCCAAGCTCGGCTGCGCCAATGTCGCCCATGGCTTTGCTGCCTGCGGCCCTACCGACAAGGCGCTGCTGCGCGAGGGAGCTTGCGCCCATCTGGCGATCGTCACCGCCTATAACGACATGCTCTCGGCGCATCAGCCTTTCGAGCGCTACCCTGAGATCATCCGTGAAGCGGCGCGCGACGCAGGCGCCACCGCGCAGGTCGCGGGCGGCGTGCCGGCCATGTGCGACGGCGTCACCCAGGGCGAGGCCGGCATGGAGTTGTCCATGTTCTCGCGCGATGTCATTGCGTTGTCGACCTCGGTGGCCCTGTCACATCAGATGTTCGATGCCGCCGTCTATCTGGGCGTGTGCGACAAGATCGTGCCGGGTCTCATCATCGGCGCCTTGAGCTTCGGCCATCTGCCGTCGATCTTCATTCCGGCGGGGCCGATGACGTCGGGCCTTCCCAATGACGAGAAATCGCGCATCCGCCAGCTCCATGCCGAAGGCAAGGTCGGCCGCGATGCGCTCCTCGAAGCGGAATGCCAGTCCTATCATGGTCCCGGCACCTGCACTTTCTACGGCACCGCCAATTCCAACCAGATGCTCATGGAGATCATGGGCCTGCATCTGCCAGGCACGACCTTCGTCAATCCCAACACATCCCTGCGCGACGAGATCACCCGCGCGGCGACGAAACGGGCGCTCGCCATCACGGCCTGCGGCAACGACTACACGCCGATCGGCCGTATCGTCGATGAGCGCACCGTGGTCAATGGCGTCGTGGGGCTTCTCGCCACCGGCGGCTCGACCAATCACACGATCCATCTGATCGCCATGGCTGCGGCTGCCGGCATTCATCTCACCTGGGACGACATGGCGGAACTCTCGGCCGCTGTGCCGCTGCTGACCCGCATCTACCCCAATGGCAAGGCGGATGTGAATCACTTCCATGCCGCGGGCGGTATGGGCCTTCTCATCCGCGAATTGCTGAGTGCCGGCCTGCTGCATCAGGATGTGAAGACGGTTTGGGGCTCGGGGCTCGACGGCTATCTGGTCGAGCCGCGCCTCGCCGAAAGCGGCCTTACCTGGACCGACGCGGTTGCCGAAAGTGGTGACCGGGCGATCCTGCGCGGCTGTGACGAGCCTTTCGACCGGACCGGCGGCATCACCTTGCTCGATGGCGATATCGGCCGCGCCGTCATCAAGAGCTCGGCCGTGCCGAAGGACCGCCATGTCATCGAAGCACCGGCGCGGGTTTTCCATTCGCAGGAAGAGCTGCAGAAGGCCTTCAAGGCGGGTGAGCTCAATGGTGATCTCGTGGCGGTGATCCGCTTCCAGGGCCCCAAGGCTAATGGCATGCCGGAATTGCACAAGCTGATGCCGCCGCTCGGCGTCCTGCAGGATCGCGGCTTCCGGGTCGCGCTGGTGACCGACGGGCGCATGTCGGGCGCTTCCGGCAAGGTGCCGGCCGCCATCCATGTGACGCCCGAAGCCGCCGATGGCGGCGCCATCGCCAAGATCTGCAACGGCGACATGATCCGTCTCGATGCGGTCGAGGGCCGTCTCGAAGTGCTGGTCGATGCGGCCGAATGGGCGGCGCGCAGCAACGCCACGGCCGATCTCTCCGGCAATGATTTCGGTGTCGGCCGCGAGCTGTTTTTGCCCTTCCGGGCCCAGGTCAACCGCGCCGATGAAGGCGCCACCATTTTCAGAGTGCATTGATGAGCGAACGCCAGGCGGGTCTCGAAGCAATACTGAAGCAGGCGCCGGTCGTGCCGGTGCTGGTGATCGATGATGTGGCGTTGGCTGTGCCGCTCGCCAAAGCTCTGGTCGAGGGCGGCCTGCCGGTGCTCGAGATCACCTTGCGCACCAAGGCGGCGCCCGACTGCATCCGCGCCATCCGGGCGGAAGTGAAGAACGCCATTGTCGGCTCGGGCACCGTGCTCGATGCGCAAGGCCTCAAGCTCAGCGAGGATTTGGGCTGCGCCTTCGCCGTATCGCCCGGTGCCACGCCGGCTCTGCTCGACGCCGCCAAGGGGAGCAAGACGCCTTTGCTGCCGGCTTCGCGTTCGCCCAGCGAGACGATGTTTCTGCTGGAAAAGGGCTATGCCTTACAGAAGTTCTTCCCCGCCGAGCAGTCGGGTGGCGCCGCCTATCTGGGCGCTCTGGCCTCGCCTTTGCCGCAGGTGCGCTTCTGCCCGACCGGCGGCATCACCGCCGATATCGCGCCATCCTATCTGAAGCTCGCCAATGTCATCACGGTGGGCGGCTCCTGGATGGCCCCCAAGGCCCTGCTGGTGGCCAAGGATTGGGCTGCTATAACGAAACTTTCGGCGGCGGCCGCCGGGCTGAAAGCCTAGTTGCACCTCCCGGCGGGGCAAACTACCATCGCCTTTCGCTCGAGCATGTCCCGCCAAAGTTGAAGACTTTGGCGATCAGGACTTGCTCCAAGCTATTGATTTGGCGCGAATCCTGTTCGGCGAAGTGGTTCCACTTCGCCGGGATGCGCGCTAGGGAGTGATTATGTCTGTAACGGTCCTGCCATTGGCGAAATCCGGCCATAATGAATGGCCCCGCAATGAGGGCATGAAGCTCGCGCTCGATGTGATCGACGATATAAGGCTGAATTTTCCGGCCGCCGAAAGGCGCATCGCGGCTCTGCCGGGCCGTCGCTCGGTGAAGAAGGACGCCCAGGCCGCCTGGCTGCTCAAGGCGATCACCTGCATCGACCTCACCACTCTGTCGGGTGACGACACGGCGGCGCGGGTCGAGAGGCTGTGCGCCAAGGCGAAGAACCCGGTGCGCGCCGATCTCCTCGAAGCTCTGGGCATGGCCGACCGCCGGATCACTACCGGTGCGATCTGCGTCTATCACCGCTTCGTCGCCACCGCGGTCGAGGCCTTGCAGGGAACCGACATTCCCGTCGCCGCGGTCTCGACCGGCTTTCCGGCCGGCCTCGTGCCGCATGATGTGAAGCTGCGCGAGATCGAGGCCTCGGTCGCCGATGGTGCGCGTGAGATCGACATCGTGATCACGCGCGAATATGCGCTGACCCAGAACTGGCAGGCGCTTTATGACGAGATGCGCGATTTCCGCGCCGCTTGCGGTGATGCCCATGTCAAGGCGATCCTGGCGACCGGCGATCTCAAGACATTGCGCAATGTCGCCAAGGCGGCGATGGTCTGCATGATGGCGGGCGCCGATTTCATTAAGACCTCGACCGGCAAGGAAACGACAAACGCGACCTTGCTCGTCACGCTGGCGATGCTGCGCATGATCCGCGCCTATCAGTCGCTTACCGGTTTCAAGGTCGGCTTCAAGCCGGCGGGCGGCATCTC
This sequence comes from Rhizobiales bacterium Y(2018), assembly GCA_005502925.1. GTDB lineage: Bacteria > Pseudomonadota > Alphaproteobacteria > Rhizobiales > Aestuariivirgaceae > Taklimakanibacter. Next base: position 86,877 of record SCPD01000002.1, read on the forward strand.
CGCCGCCAAGGACATCCTCAATTATCAGGTCCTCATGAAGGAAGAACTCGGCCGCGAATGGCTCGAGCCCGATCTCTTCCGCATCGGCGCGTCTTCGCTGCTCGCCGATATCGAGCGCCAGCTCGAGCATCACGTCACTGGCCGCTATTCGGCCTTCAACCGCCATCCGGTCGGGTAGGAAATGAGCGTCGCACATTATTTCGAGACGATGGATTACGGCCCGGCGCCGGAGAGCGATGCGGAAGCGCGCGCCTGGCTCGCCAAACATGACAAGGGCTTCCGCCATTTCATCGGCGGGCAATGGGTCAATGGCAAAAGCCATTTCGACACGCTGGAGCCAGCTACGGCCAAGGTGCTGGCGAAACTGTCGCAAGGATCGAACAGCGATATCGATGCCGCGGTGAAGGCGGCGCGCAAGGCTCAAAGCAGCTGGGCCAAGCTCGGCGGCCATGGCCGTGCGCGGTATCTCTATGCGCTGGCGCGGCTCATCCAGCGCCATGCCCGTCTCTTCGCCGTCATCGAAAGCCTCGACAACGGCAAGACCATCCGCGAGACGCGCGATCTCGACGTGCCTTTGGCGGCGCGCCATTTCTATTATCATGCCGGCTGGGCGCAGCTGCAGGAGAGCGAATTCGCCGACTATCAGCCGGTGGGTGTCGTGGGCCAGGTCATTCCCTGGAACTTCCCCTTCCTGATGCTTGCCTGGAAAGTGGCGCCGGCTTTGGCGCTCGGCAATACGGTGGTGCTGAAGCCCGCCGAATTCACCTCGCTGTCCGCACTTCTCTTTGCCGAGCTCGCCGAGCAGGCGGGCCTGCCGCCGGGCGTGCTCAACATCGTGACAGGTGACGGCGACACAGGCGCGGCGCTCGTCAAGCACAAGGATGTCGACAAGATCGCCTTCACCGGCTCGACCGAGGTCGGTCGCCTCATCCGCAAGGAGACCGCCGGTACGGGCAAGTCGCTCACATTGGAGCTGGGCGGCAAGTCGCCTTACATCGTCTTCGACGATGCCGATATCGACGGCGCCATCGAAGGTCTGGTCGACGCCATCTGGTTCAATCAAGGCCAGGTCTGCTGCGCCGGCTCGCGTCTGCTGGTGCAGGAAGGCATAGCGGAAGACTTCATCGCCCGCCTCAAGGCACGCATGGCCAAGCTGCGCGTCGGCTCTCCGCTCGACAAGGCCGTGGATATGGGCGCCATTGTCGACAAGGTGCAGCTCGAGCGCATCGGCGCTTTGGTGAAGCAGGGCATTGCCGAAGGCGCCCAATGCTACCAGTCGCCGGGTGCCAGCACCGACAAGGGCTTCTTCTACCCGCCGACCTTATTGACCAATGTCCACCCGGCCTCGACCGTCGCGCGCGAGGAGATTTTCGGACCGGTCCTGGTGACGATGACCTTCCGCACGCCGGACGAGGCGGTGATGCTCGCCAACAATACGCGTTATGGCCTTGCGGCGAGTGTGTGGAGCGAAACCATCGGTCTCGCTCTCGACATCGCGCCCAAATTGCAGGCCGGGGTCGTATGGGTGAATTCCACCAATCTCTTCGACGCCAGCGCCGGCTTCGGCGGTTATCGTGAATCGGGTTTCGGCCGCGAGGGCGGGCGCGAAGGCACTCATGAATATCTGAAACTCAGGGCCTGGGCGAAGCGAAAAGCCCGCCCAGCCGCGAAGCCTCTGCCGGCGGCGAAGGCGAAAGCCGATGCCGGCCTGCCGATGATCGACCGCACCGCGAAACTCTTCGTCGCTGGCAAGCAAGCACGCCCCGATGGCAACTATTCGCGCCCCGTGCTCTCGCCCAAAGGCGATATCCTGGGCGAGGTCGGCGAGGGCAACCGCAAGGACATCCGCAATGCGGTGGCGGCCGCGAGGGGCGCGGAGGCCTGGTCCAAAGCCACTGCGCATAACCGCGCGCAGATCCTCTATTACATCGCCGAAAATCTGAGTGGTCGGCGCGCTGAATTCGCCAGCCGTATCGCGGCGATGACCGGCGCGCGCATGGCTGCGGCGGAGGCCGAGGTCGATGCCGCCATCAGGCGGCTCTTCACCTATGGCGCCTGGGCCGACAAATTCGAGGGCGATATTCACACGCCGCCCTTGCGCGGTCTCGCTCTGGCGCTGAAGGAGCCGATCGGTGTCGCCGGCGTCATTTGTCCAGACGAGGCGCCGCTTCTGGGTTTCATCAGCCTGGTGGCGCCGCTCATCGCCATGGGCAATCGTGTCGTCGCGGTGCCGAGCGAGCGTCATCCGCTCGCCGCCACCGATTTCTACACGGTGCTCGAAACCTCGGACGTGCCGGCGGGTGTCGTCAACATCGTCACCGGCGACCGCCTGAGCCTCACCAAGACCTTGGCCGAACATGATGATGTCGATGCGCTGTGGGTGTTCGGCTCCGACGAGGCCTCGGCCGAAGCTGAACGTCTGTCGTCATCCAATCTGAAACGCACTTTGGTCGATCATGGCCTGGCGACCGACTGGTTCGATCCCGCGCAAGCGGAAGGACCGGTTTTCCTCCGCCACGCGACGCAAGTGAAGAATGTCTGGATACCTTACGGGGAATAACAAATCTTATGTTGAAAGCGATCGATCCGGCCCTCAATGCCGATGTGCTGTATGCGCTGCGCGCCATGGGCCATGGCGATGACGTCATCATCTGCGACACGAATTTCCCGGCCGACTCGGTGGCGCGCCAGACCGTGCTCGGCAAGCTGCTCCGCATCGACAATGCGACGGCGGCGCGCGCCACTCGCGCGGTCCTCTCGGTCATGCCGCTCGACAGCTTCGTCGAACATCCGGCCTTGCGCATGGAGATCGTCGGCAAGCCGAATGAGGTCCCACCTGTCCAGGCCGAGGTTCAGGCCGAGGTCGACAGGGCCGAAGGCCGGTCCTGGCCGATGGGCTCGATCGAGCGCTTCGCCTTCTATGACCTCGCCCGCAAGGCCTATTGTGTCATCGTCACCGGCGAACGCCGCTTTTATGGCTGCTTCGCCTTCAAGAAGGGCGTCATCCCACCCGAAGCCGCGTGACATTACGTTCCTGTGAAGGGCGTGGTTTCCTCTGGCAGAATGCCGTGAGTCCTCCTAACTGATCGCCATGCCCTCACGCCAGAAACTCATATTCGCAGTCGTCGTCCTGTTCATCGCTTTGGTGACCGGGGCGGGCGCCTTGTGGCTCACCCGTTCGGGCGGTCCCATCGGCTCGGGCGAAGCCCTGGTCGGCGGGCCCTTCACTCTGACCAACCAGGATGGCAAGCGGGTCACCGATCAGGATTTTCGCGGCAAATACATGCTGATCTTCTACGGCTTCACCTTCTGCCCGGATGTCTGTCCGAGCGAGCTGCAGGTGATGTCGGCGGCCCTCGACCAGCTGGGGTCCCAGGGCGACAAGATTCAGCCGGTCTTCATCACCATCGACCCCGAGCGCGATACGCCCGAGGCGATGAAGGTCTATATCTCGAATTTCCACCCCCGCATGGTGGGCCTGACCGGCTCCGCCGAAGACATCGCGAAGGTCGCCAAGGCCTACCGGGTCTATTACGCCAAGGCCAAGCAGGCCGAGGGCGCCGCCCCGGGTGACTACCTGATGGACCATTCGACCATCCTCTATCTGATGGGGCCGGACGGGAAGTTCGTGAAGCATTTCACCTATGGGACCGATGTGAAAACGCTGGCCGACGGCTTACGCGCCGTCGTCCAATAATGGGGCATACTGGGAAAATTTCATTAATATCAGCCTGTTATGCTGAAATTTGCCCCTCGGTCGGCTACCTGTTTTTTGCATAGCTCTAGGATGTTGGTCGGGTTGCCCGGCGCAGTGGGGCTTGTTAACGTGTAGATCACGATCACTTCAGACCGGTTCGGTCTGAAGTGATAAACGTGATCGGAATCTTATATTTAGCGCGTGATCGGACGGAAAACCGGTGTCCACTTTTCCTGATCACGCGCTAGCATGTTGCGCCGCACCCTTACCCACAAGGAAGTTGGGAATTGCTCTATTATCTCTATGAGATGAATCACGCCGCCATTGCCCCCTGGCGGGCAGCGGCGGATGCGGCGAACTTCTTCTGGAAGAACCCCGTCAATCCTTTCGCCCAGACCTATATGGCCCGCTCCATGTCGGCCTCGCTCGAGCTCTTCGAGCGGGTCACGCGGCGTTACGGCAAGCCGGGCTTCGGTCTGGACTACACGGTCGTTGCCGGCGACGAGGTTCCCATCGTCGAGGAGCGTGTCTTCGACAGGACCTTCTGCTCGCTCCTGCATTTCTCCAAAGCCTGGGCCGACGAAAAATCCAAGGTCAAGCAGCCGAAGCTCCTCATCGTGGCGCCCATGTCGGGCCACTATGCGACGCTGCTGCGCGGCACGGTCGAGGCGATGCTGCCGCATGCCGATGTCTACATCACCGACTGGGTCGACGCCCGCCAGGTGCCGCTGGCGAGCGGCGATTTCGATCTCGATGACTACATCGATTATGTCGTCGAGATGCTCACTTTCCTCGGCCCCGACACGCATGTCATGGCGGTGTGCCAGCCTTCCGTGCCGGTGCTCGCGGCAATTGCGTCGATGGCGAAGCGCAAGGATCCCAACCAGCCGAAATCCATGATCCTGATGGGCGGGCCGATCGATACGCGGCGCAATCCGACCGTCGTCAACCGCCTGGCGGTGGCGCGCGGCGTCGAGTGGTTCCGCAAGAACGCCGTGGTGAAGGTGCCGTTCCCGCATCCGGGCGCCATGCGCGATGTCTATCCGGGCTTCCTGCAGCTCACCGGATTCATGACCATGAATCTCGACCGCCATATGAGCGCCCATCGTGAATTGTTCTGGCATCTGATCGAGGGCGATGGCGACGCGGCCGAGAAGCACACCGATTTCTACGACGAATATCTCTCGGTGATGGATCTCACCGCCGAATTCTATCTGCAGACGGTCGAGAAGGTCTTCGTCAATCACGAGCTGCCGCGCGGCATCTTCCGCCATCGCGGCGAGTTGATCGAGCCGGGCTTGATCACCAAGACCGCGCTGATGACCATCGAGGGCGAGCGCGACGACATATCGGGCGTCGGCCAGACCGAAGCGGCGCATGATCTCTGCGCGTCGCTGCCGGCTGAAAAGAAGCTGCATCTCCTGCAGAAGGGCGTCGGCCATTACGGGGTGTTCAACGGATCGCGCTTCCGCGCCGATGCCGTGCCGCGTATCGTCGACTTCATGCGCAAGCAGGCGTGAGCCGGTTCCTCGAAGTATTAGGATTGGTCAAGCGACCGAAGACGATCGAGCCGGCGCAACTCGCCATCGAAGACAAATCCATCTCCGTCACGTTCAGACGCCATGCCAAGGCGCGCCGGCTGGTTCTGCGCCTGTCGCGCGACCGTTCCGGCGTCATCGTTACCTTGCCGCCGCGTGTCGGACGCAAGGAAGGGCTCGATTTCGCCAAGCGTTCATCGCAATGGATCGCCGAACGCCTCACCGCGGAGCCCGCCAAACGGCCGGTCGAGGCGGGCGCCACCATCCTTTTGCGCGGCGAACCTTTCCGTATCGTAGCGACAGGAAGCCGGCGCGGCGCGGTGACGATGCAGAGCGACACGATCCAGATATCCGGTGATGCGGCGCATATCGAGCGCCGCCTCGTCGATTGGCTGAAGGTGGAGGCGCGCCGCGATCTCGTCAAAGCGAGCGAAGTCTACGCAACGGCCATGGGTGCCAAATTCCACCGGATTGTGGTGCGCGATCAGAAGAGCCGCTGGGGCTCCTGCTCCTCCGACGGCACGCTGTCCTATTCCTGGCGCCTCGTGCTGGCGCCGCCTTTCGTGCTCGATTATGTGGCGGCGCATGAAGTGGCGCATCTCAGGCACATGAATCATGGACGGCAATTCTGGCGGCTGGTGCTCACTCATTGCCCCAATGCGGCGCGCGCCAAGACCTGGCTCAAGCAGCACGGCGCCGAGCTGCATTCCTATGCGACGGGCAAGTAGGTCGGAGCCGGCGCGGGGGTGAAGGGCCTCGCCGGTATCTCGACTCGGCTCTGCTCGGCGAAGCGCTGGCCGTTTGCTGCAAACAAATGCAGCTCGTGGGGGGCGATGGCGAAAGGCAAGGGATCGCCGGGCTTCAAGCCGATGTTTCCGGTCGATTGCACCGTCACGGACTTTCCTGCGACGGTGCCATGCAGCAGCTGCGCCGACCCCAGCTCTTCCGCGAAATCGAAGCGGGCGGAAAATCCGCCGGGCGCCAGCCGCGCCGTTTCGGCGCGAAAGCCGACCGTGATCTCACCCGGCTCGATCGTGCGCCATCGGCTCTTGTCATAGGCCAGCACCTGTCCATCCGCCATCCGCACGATCCCCGTGCCCGGATCGACCACCGCCGGCAGGAGATTCATGCCGGGATTGCCGATGAAGCGCGCGACATAGGTGGTGGCGGGCCGGTGATAGACCTCGGCCGGCGTGCCCACTTGCTCGATATTGCCCTTGTTCATGATGACGATGCGGTCGGCGAGCGTCATCGCCTCGACCTGGTCATGGGTGACGAACAGGGTGGTGGTGCCGAGCCGCTGATGCAGCTTGCGGATCTCGACCCGCATGGCGACGCGCAATTGCGCATCGAGATTGGAGAGCGGCTCGTCATAGAGAAAGATCTTGGGCTCGCGGATCATGGCGCGGCCCATGGCGACACGCTGCCGTTGGCCACCCGAGAGCTGGCTCGGCTTGCGGTCGAGGAATTCCGAAAGGCCGAGCGTGCCCGCGACTTCGTCCACCTTTGCAGTGCGCTCCGACCGCGACATGCCGGCGACCTTCAGCGAATAACCGATATTCTGCCTCACCGTCATATGCGGATAGAGCGCATAGTTCTGGAACACCATGGCGCAGCCACGCTCGCGCGGCTCGAGCTTGTTGACGACCGTCGGGCCGATCGCGATCTCGCCTTCGGTGATGCCTTCGAGCCCCGCCACCATGCGCAGCAGCGTCGATTTTCCGCAGCCGGAGGGGCCGAGAAGTACGATGAACTCGCCATGCTCGATGGTGAGCGAGACGCCATGGACGACCTCATTGCGGCCGTAGCTCTTGCGTAGCTTGGTGAGCGTGACCTTGGGCATGGGCGCCTCCTATTTTTCCGTGACCATCAAGCCGCGCACGAACCAGCGCTGCAGAACGATTGTCACCAGCACCGGCGGTGCGAGAACGATCAGATTGGCGGCCATGGCGATGTTCCACACCGGCGGCTCGCCGAACAGGGGACCTGGTATGAGCTTCTGGAGCTGCATGGTCGCGGTCGCGAAATTCTGCTGGTCGGTGACGACGAGCAGAGGCCACAGATACTGGTTCCACGACCACACGAACATGATCGTCGCCAGCGCCGCCATATTGGTCCGTGACAACGGCAGCAAGATTTCCAGAAAGAACCTGATCGCCCCGGCGCCGTCCATCTTGGCCGCCTCGGCGAGCTCGTCCGGCACGGTGAGGAAGAATTGCCGGTAGAGAAAGGTGCCCGTGGCGGTGGCGACAAGCGGCAGGATCAGGCCGGAATAGGAGTTGAGGAGATTCCATTCGGGCAGGTTTATGCCGATGCCGAACAGGTCGATCATCGACTGGAAGGGCCGCAAGGCGTCGGCGGCGACCGCATAGGTCGGCACGATACGTACTTCGAGCGGCAGCATGAGTGTGATGAAGATCAGCCAGAACAACACCATGCGCAGGCGGTACTTGAAATAGACGATCGAGAAGGCCGAGAGCGCGGCGATGACGATCTTGCCGAGCGTGACGCCGCCCGCCACGATGAATGAGTTCAGCATCACGCGGCCGAAATTGCCGCGCTCCCAGGCGACCGCCATGTTCTCGAAGAAGCTGCTGCCCGGCCACAGCGGCATCGGCACCTGATTGACGGTGTGGAAATCATGGCTTGCCGCGACGAAGACGATCCAAAACGGGATCAGCAACGCGACGAAGGAGGCGAGCAGGAGCAGATGGGTGAAGAGATCGAGAAGGGGCGAGCGTTCGATCACGGACCGGCCCTCATGAGTAATGAATGCGCCGCTCGATGAAGCGGAACTGGATGAAGGTCAAAGCGATGATGAGCAGCATGAGCACGATCGACTGCGCTGCGGCGAGCGAGTAGTCCTTGCCTTCGAAACCGTCGAAATAGATCTTGTAGACCATCAGGTCGGTGGCCCGCGCCGGCCCGCCGGAGGTCGTCACATCGACGATGCCGAAACTGTCGACGAAGCTGTCGGTGATGTTGATGACGATCAGGAAGAACAGGGTGGGCGCGATCAGCGGCAGCTGGATGTCCCACATGCGCCGGAGCACCGAGGCGCCATCCATGGCGCCCGCTTCGGTGACGCTGCGCGGGATCGACTGCAAAGCGGCGAGGAAGAAAATGAAATTATAGCCGACCATCTTCCAGCTCTGTGCGAAGATGATCAGCAGGAAAGCGTCCCAGCCGTCGAGCGCCGGATTCCACAAATTCGGCCAGACGCGGTTGATGGCGGAAACGAAACCGGCATCGGGTGAAAAGATGAAACGGAAGGCGAGCCCGACGCTGGGTGCGGCGAGGGCATAGGGCAGGAAGAAGGTGAATTTGTAGAGCTGGTGCCCCGGCAGGCGCCGGTCGACGAACAAGGCCAGCATCGCGGCGATGACGAGCGAGAGCATCGTGGCGAGGCTCGCGAAGGCGATCGAGATACGTACCGAGTTCCAGTATTTGGGATCGCTGAAGACGGTCTCGAAATTGAGCCAGCCGACCCATTCATTCGACCCGCCAAAGGGCGGCTCGAGCGTCACGGCCCAGTAGAGGGCTTCGCCGGTCGGCCAGTAGAAGAACACGAAGACCAGCAGCATCTGCGGCGCGATGAAGGCCGCGGCGAGCCAGAGATTGGAGAATGTCGCGCGCTTTTCCATGGGGATCTGGACTGTCGAGGCCGGTCGGTGATGTCATCCGGCCGGCCCGACGATCATGTCGATCAGGGCAACGCGGCGCCCTTATAAGTCTGTTCGTAGCGGCGCAGGATCTGGTCGCCGCGTTCGACGGCGGCATCGAGCCCGGCCTGCACGTCCTTCTGGCCGGTGAACACGGCCTCGAGTTCGGAGCGCAGCTCGGAGCGGATGGACGTGAAGTTGCCGAGCCGGATGCCGCGCGAATTCGGGCCGACGGCCGAGGCGGTCAGCGAGGCGATGGCGACCTCGCGGCCGGCCATTTTCGGATCCTGATAGAAGCCTTCCGACTTCAGGAGCTCGAAGCCCTTGACCGTCACCGGAATATAGCCGGTGTTCTTCACGATGTATTTCTCGCCGGTCTCGGGCGAGGTGACATATTTGAGGAACGCTGCCGCCGCTTCGTACTCTTCCTTCGACTTGCCCTGCATGACCCAGAGCGAGGCGCCGCCGACCAGCGAGTTGGTGCGCTTGGAGGCGTCGAGCACCGGGATCATCGCGACGTCCCACTTCAGGTCGGGAACTTGCGTGTTCTTCACCGTGCCATGATTGGCGATCGAGGTGATGGTCGAGGCGCAGCTGCCATCGGCGAAGGCCTGCACGAGGTTCTTGCCGACCTGCGTCGTCTGGATGCGGGCATAGCCTTGGTCGAGCCAGGCCTTGTAGTTCTTCATATGGTCGACATAGGGCGTCTTGTTGAAGACGAGCTCGGCACTGAGGCCGCCATAGCCATTGTCCTGCGTGGCGATGGGGATGTTGTTGGTGGCGGAGAACTGCTCGAGATTCATCCAGGTGTCGCCGTCGAGCGCGAAACCGCAGGCGACGCCCGCTGCTTTCAGCGCCTTGAGATCGTCGGCGAATTCGGCCCAGGTCTTCGGCGCCTCGCTCTTGCCGATCTTCGCCCAGGCATCCTTGTTCCAGTAGAAGACCGCGGTCGAGGAGTTATAGGGGAAGGACCACATTTCGCCGCCGGTCGTCGCATAATAATTGGCGATGCCGGGGAAGTAGCTCTTCCAGTCGACATTCAGGCCGTAGTCCTTGTCGAACTGGTTGGCCTTGTAGATGGCGCCCGAAAGCATGAAATTGAGCGTGCCGGCATCATAGATCTGGACGATGGTCGGCTGCTGCTTGGCGCGATAGGCGGCGATGGTGTTCTGCTCGGCCTTGTCGTAACCGCCCTGGCCGGTGCACACGGCCTCGTATTTGGCCTGCGATTCGTTGAAGAGCTTGCAATGGTTGGCCACCACCTCGCCGAGGTCGCCGGTCAATCCATACCAGAACTCGAATTTGGTGCGCTCCTGCGCGGCCGCGCCGGCGAGCGTCGTCATGGTCATGGCGGCGACAAGTATCGATCGTTTCATCGTCATCTCCCCATAGAGCCCTGCCCACTTTGATCGAAACGAAAAGTTTCGATCAAAGTGGGTAAAAGGGCTCGAAAAACACCTAATCTGGAGCGCTTCCTTGTCGCCAAAGTCGAGCAACTTTGGCGGGAAGCGCTCTGATCGTGCGGACTCCATGGTCCGCCGGACCTGCCTAGGTCGATGAGATGACAGTTTCGTCGTTTGGCCGTGACAGTCGAATGACGATGCACAGCCTATTGCGGTTCAGACGCCGGCTTCTTGAATCTCGAAGATATTACCGCCGCTGGTGAGGAAGCGACCGCTGTCGTCGCGCGTCAGCCGATAGCACTTTTCTTGCGCGCGCAGCATCCGCCACTTGGTGCACAAGGTGCCGTCGCGAAGCTCCCACGTGCCTTCGTCGTGACTCCTGGTGCCGGGGCCGGCGATCGTTATGTCGGCCACACCGCCGGAGCCGAGCGTCAGAGTGCCGTTCTGCCAGCCATCCGCCTGCCACCACAGGATCTGCCGCCCGACGAGCTCGGCTTCGATCTCACGGCCTGTCAGGTCGCCGGCGCCGGCGGTTCCCAGCGTTGCGACGATCAGGAAGGCGGCGGCGCCAAGCTTAACGAGCACGCGAATCATCCTTTTGTGACAACCACGCTAAGATTCAATGGCATTCGCGTGAAAATGTCGAGAGCCGGCGTCGTGCAACCGTCAAGGGAAGATCAAATCGCTGTCACGCACCGCGACGACATTCGCGGCATCCATTCCTTCCGCATTGAGGAGTCATCGAGAATGCAGCCCCGCACCGGCATATCCGCCCATAAGCGCCTGGACGATCTTTCGGATTTCGGCGCCGAGCTCGACATGATCGAGAAACTGGGCGTCGATACGATCGAGCTGCCGATCTATGATATGGACATCGTCGTCGGCGGCAATATCCGTCAGGTGCAGCTCGCGATGCTGAAGACCGCCTGCGCCGGCCGGGGTGTCGATTATTCGGTGCACGGGCCGCTCGCCATCAATTTCATGGACGAAGCCTGGCGGCTGCCGCGCCATTTCGAGGTGCTGAAGGCTTCGCTCGAAATATCGGCGGAAGTCGGCGCCGAGAACTATGTGATCCATGCGGGCCTGATGCCGCAGCAGCAGGCAGAAGGTGTCACGGCGGGTTATGAGCGCCAGCGCGACTGGCTCGCCAAAGGTGGCGATCTCGCCCGCGATCTGGGCTTGACCCTGTGCGTCGAGACGTTGTTCGGCGGTTATGAAGGCAAGGAACTGGCGTCCACGCCGTCACGTCTCGCTGCCGAGCTGGCGATGATCGGCCATCCGAATGTCATGGCCACGCTCGACTTCAGCCATGCCTATCTCAATCTGGATTTCCTTGGCCGTCGCGAGGCGTTCATCGACGAGGTCGCCGCGCTTGCGCCCTTTGCCAGGCACCTCCATGTGCATGACAGCTTCGGCCGCCAGGACGACATCTGGATGTTCACCGAAGGCGAGCGCGTCGCCTATGGCCATGGCGATCTGCATCTGCCGGTCGGATGGGGCGACATCCCCTGGGAGATGCTGATGGCGGAATGCGCTTTCCCGGCCGATGTTCTGTTCAATATCGAGCTCAAGCCGCGTTACTGGTATGCGGCGCAGGAGACGGTCGCGGCGACCAAGCGGCTCGCCGGCATGGCCTGTGTCGGTTCTCAGGCGGAGGCGGCGTAATAAATTGCTTGCGTTCCTCACCCGGCGATGAGGTAGTGTTCTGCCGGGACATGAGGAGAAACAACGTGAAACTCGCACGGCGGAGGTTCATGGGCCTCGCCGTGGCGGCGCTGGCCTTGCCCGACATGTCGCTCGCCGGCGCCTTTCCCAAAGCACTCATCGGCCGCTGGCATGCGGAGTCGATCCGCCGCCGCGGCGTGATGCCGAATATTCAGACGGTGATCGATATCGCCGCCGATGGAAAGGTAACCGGCAGCGGCGGCTGCAACCGGATCAGGGGCGGCATGACGATCAACGAGGCCCGCATCAGTTTCGGCCCCATGATCTCGACCAAGATGGCCTGCGCGCCGGCGATCATGAATCAGGAAAGTGACTTCCTGTCGGCGCTTGGCGATGCGCGCCTGTGGCGCATCGATGAGCAACGCGACAGGCTCATTCTGGTGGATGCGCATGGCGTCACGGTCCTGAGACTGCTCCGGATGTGAGGCGCGCCCAGCTCGTTTACTTGCTGTTGCCGCGCTCTCTGAGCCGTTCCGCCGAATTGCCGTTGTCGCGCTGGCGCTGCCGCGGCACATATTCTTCGTCGCCCTCGTCGTCGGAGCTGCCGAACAGGCTTTCGAAGAAGCCGCGCCGTCTTTCGCGCTTGCGCGGCAGGTATTCCTCATCGGCGCCGGCGTCGTAATTCTCGGAGTATGAGGCCACCGCGCCACCGGTCCCGTCATTATAGGGATTGTCGTCGCCAGGCAGCGGCAGATTGGAAAGGCCGTTATGGGCCTCGGCCATCACGTCCTTCCAGATCGCGGCCGGGATCGATCCGCCGGTCATCTTCTTGGTCGGCGAGTTGTCGTCATTGCCTGCCCACACGCCGGCGATGTAGTGCGCACTGTAGCCGATGAACCACGCGTCGCGATAATCCTGGCTGGTGCCGGTCTTGCCGGCGATCTCATAGTCGCCGAACTGGGCGCTGCGTCCGGTGCCATCGGTCACCACGGCGCGCATCATGCGGTTCATGGCGCCGAGATCGTAATTGGAGACGACCTGGCCGAGGCCGTCGCCCGAGCGCTGATAGAGGACCGTGCCGTCGCGCGTCATGATGCGCGAGACGATATAGGGCTGCACCGGCGCGCCGCCATTGGCGAAGGGCGTGAAGGCGGCGACCATTTCGAGCAGCGTCACTTCCGAGGTGCCGAGCGCGATCGAGGCGTTATTGGCGAGATCGGAGGTGATGCCGAGACGATGCGCGGTGGCGATGACGGCGGTCGGCGACACGTTGAAGGCGAGCTTGGCCGCGATGGTGTTGAGCGACAGCGCCAGCGCCCGGGTCAAGGTGACCGGTCCCATATATTCGCGCTTGTAGTTCTCCGGCTCCCAGTCGCCGATGCGCACCGGCTCGTCGACCTCGACCGAATCCGGGCCGTAACCCTGCTCGACCGCCGCCAGATAGACGAAGGGCTTGAAGGCCGAGCCCGGCTGGCGCTTCGCCTTGGTCACCCGGTTGAACTGGCTTTTGACATAGGACTTGCCGCCGACCATCGAGATGATGGCGCCGGTCGGGTCGAGCATCACGAAGGAGGCCTGTGAGACGTTGAATTTCGGCCCGTCCTGATTGAGCCGCTTGCGCAACGAACGCTCGGCGAGTGTCTGGATCTCGGGGTTGATCGTCGTCTCGACCACGATCGACTGGTCATAGTTGCGCACCAGCTGCGGCAGGATCTCGCCGACATAATCGACGATATATTGCGTCGCGGGCACGTAATCGGAGGCCTTCACGGTCGCCGGCGCGGTCAGCGCCACTTGCGCATCGCCCGGTTCGATGAAGCCTGAATCGACCATGTCGTTCAGCACTTCATGGGCGCGTTTGGTGGCGGCCTCGGGATTGCTGATGGGATTGTAGTTGGAGGGCGCCTTCAGCACGGCGGCGAGAATGGCGGCCTCGGCCAGCGTCACGTCGCGCGCCGATTTGCCGAAATATTTCTGCGCCGCTTTTTCGATGCCGGTGGCGCCGGCGCCGAAATAGACGCGGTTCATATAAAGCTGCAGGATCTCGTCCTTGGTGAACTGCGTCTCGAGCCAGAGGGCGAGCACCGCTTCCTGCGCCTTGCGGCCCATGGTCCTGTCGGGCTTGAGAAACAGATTCTTGGCGAGCTGCTGGGTGAGCGTCGAGCCACCCTGCACGACGCGTCCGGCGCGCAGGTTTTCCACCATGGCGCGGATGAGGCCGAGCGGATCGACGCCGAAATGCGAGCGGAAGCGGCGGTCCTCGATGGCGATGATCGCTTGCGGCACATAGGCCGGCAGGTCGGCGATGCGCACATCGTCGCCGAAGAAGGCGCCGCGCTCGGCGAGCACCGTGCCGTCGGCCGCCAGCACCATGATGCCGGGCTCGCGCGCCGGGATCTGGAACAGGCCTTTCTGGTCGAGGGTCAGCCACAGATAGCCGAAGCCGGCGGCGCCGGCGAAAATGCCCCAGAAGACGAGGGTGAGGAAAAGGCTGAAGATACGGAATCCGGAACGGCGCCGACGCTTGGGCACGCGGCCCTGCGGAACCTGCCGGCTCCCGCCGCCGCTTGAACGGCCGCTGAAAAGCGAAGGTTCCCGGCGCTCCTGCCGTTGGCCGCGCTTATTCCCACCCCTGCCGTTTAAACCCATCGCCGATCGGTGCCCTAAAAAATCAGAGCCGGCAGCATCGCCGAGCCGGCTTAAGCCCGTCTAAATGCCGCGCCTGTTTACGAATGACGTTTAATCATGTCGTCATGATGGCCTGATTTTGCTGAGATTCAGCGCGTCGTTGCGGGGTTTGCCCGCGCATGTCAAAGTTACGATGGACGGAACAGAGGCCGACTTATGGTAAAGATCGAGGCGGAAGGTCATGAGATCGTCTATTCGCTCGAGCGCTTGTCACGGCTCATGCGGGCGGGCGAGTTCGCCGATGGCTTGAACCCGGCCCAGTGGGAGGCCCTGCGCTTTCTGGCGCGCGCCAATCGCTTCTCCAATTCACCCGGCGCGCTGACGCGGTACCTCGGCGCCACCAAGGGTACGATTTCGCAGACCGTGAAGGCGCTCGAGCGCAAGCAGCTCATCGCCAAGGCCGAACGCCCCGGCGAGAAGCGCTCGATCGTCCTGGAACTCACCGAAGCCGGTAAGGCGATGATGGCGAAGGATCCATGGCGCGCGCTCGCCGCGGCGTGCGACGAGCTCGGCGGCAAGACGCGCCGCCGTATGGACAAGGGCCTTGGCGATCTGCTGGCGGGCGAAATCACGCGTCGGGAGGCGCCGTCTTTCGGTGTGTGCCGGTCCTGCCGCTTCTGGCGCGAAGGGGGCCGCGGCGATGACGCCGCCGGCCCGCATCTGTGCATGCTTTATGATCTGCCGATCAGCGCCGCCGAAACGGCGCAGATCTGCATCGCTCACGAACCTAGAATTTAGGCGCTCAACGCGGCCGGCGCGCAGGCGCGCACATCGTCGCCGACATATTCCTCGAACCTGGCGAAGTTCTTGATGAACATCTGCACGAGCTTGTGCGCCTGCGCGTCATAGGCGGCCTTGTCGGCCCAGGTGTCGCGCGGATTGAGCAGCTTGGCATCGACGCCGGTGACGGCGAGCGGTACCTCGAAGCCGAAATGCGGGTCCTTGCGCATCGGTTGCTTATCGAGCGCGCCCGACAGCGCCGCATCGAGGAGCGCGCGCGTATCGGCGATCGGCATGCGCCGGCCCTGGCCGTAAGGCCCGCCGGTCCAGCCGGTATTGACCAGCCAGCATTGCACTTGATGGCGCGCGATGAGATCACGCAGCAGCGCGCCATAGACGCTCGGATGGCGCGGCAGGAAGGGGGCGCCGAAGCAGGCCGAGAAGGTCGCCTGCGGCTCGACGACGCCGCGTTCGGTGCCGGCGACCTTCGCGGTGTAGCCCGAAAGGAAATGATACATCGCCTGCGACGGCGTGAGCTTGGCGATCGGCGGCATGACGCCGAACGCATCGGCGGTGAGCATCACGATCGTCTGCGGAATGGGCGCCTGTCCGCTGGCGCTGGCATTGGGAATGTAATCGAGCGGATAGGCCGAGCGGGTATTTTCGGTGAGCGAACCGTCGTCGAGATCGAGCTTGCGCGTCTGATCGTCCATCACGACATTTTCGAGCACCGTGCCCCAGCGCCGTGTCGTGGCATAGATATCGGGCTCGGCCTTCTCAGACAGGCGGATCACCTTGGCGTAGCAGCCGCCTTCGAAATTGAAGATGCCGTCATTCGACCAGCCATGTTCGTCATCGCCGACGAGCGTGCGGGCGGGATCGGCCGACAGCGTCGTCTTGCCGGTGCCGGACAGGCCGAAGAACACGGCGCTGCGGTCTTTCGCATCGACATTGGCCGAGCAGTGCATCGGCATCACGCCCTTGTCGGGCAGGAGATAATTGAGCGCGGTGAAGACCGACTTCTTCATCTCGCCGGCATATTCGGTGCCACCGATGAGAACGAGGCCTTGTGTCAGGTCGCAGGCGATGACCGTCTCGCTGCGCACGCCATAACGTTTCGGGTCGGCCTTGAAGCTCGGCAGGTCGATGATCGTCAATTGCGGGACGAAGCCGGCGAGATCTTTCGCCTCGGGGCGGATCAAGAGATTGCGGATGAACAAAGCGTGCCAGGCATATTCGCACACCACGCGCACCGAGATCCGGTGCGCCGGATCGGCGCCGCCATAGAGATCCTGCACATAGAGGTGCTTGTCCTGCGCATGCGCCAGGAAATCCTGCTTGAGGAGCGCGAATTGCTCGGGCGAGATGGCCTTGTTGTTGTCCCACCAGACCGTCTTTTCGGTGGTCTTGTCG
Organism: Rhizobiales bacterium Y(2018); assembly: GCA_005502925.1. Classification (GTDB taxonomy): domain Bacteria; phylum Pseudomonadota; class Alphaproteobacteria; order Rhizobiales; family Aestuariivirgaceae; genus Taklimakanibacter. The sequence continues at coordinate 103,663 of SCPD01000002.1, forward strand.
CGCACGACGAATTTGTCATTGGGCGAACGGCCGGTATGGGCGCCGGTCGAAACGACAAGCGGGCCGCCCTCGGCAACACGTCCTTCGCCCCGGCGCAGCGCCTCTTCATAAAGCTGGGCCGCGCCCAGATTGAAAGCGGCGGAGCGCGGCTCCTTCACGACCAGAGCGATATTCGCGTTGAAACGGCCCGTATAATGCACGCAATCCTCCCACAGATTTTTGCCGGAACGGCGAAAGTAGGGGGAAGGATAGCAAGAAACAAGCCAGAAAGATGGTATTAAATCACTGCTTTTGCGGTATCGAACCTCAAATATCTGATGGTTTCACATCAGATTCTCTGGCCCTGCGCGCCAGGGTGACAAAGGCCTGGCGCAGGCCGTCCGGGCCTGACACGGGCTCGTCGAAGGCCAGTCTCAGGGCCTTGTCGCCGAGGCCGAGATGGGCGCCGTCGGGGTCGATCGCGGTGATTCGCCAGTTTCCAGGGGCCGCGGCGAGGAGCCGGGTGGCGTAGAGCTCGACTGCATCGGCATGATCCTCATTCATATGGGCGATGGCCGAAGGCGCCCCCGCCATGACTGCCGCCGCTGCGCTTTCTGGCAGGAATACCTCATCGGGCTCCATCGTCTCGATCCGCCCGAAACCCGCCACGGCATGGATTTTCTGCGGGAAAAGTCGCCAGAAGGAGAAATCCGGGAATTCCAGGTAGAATCGGGCCGCCGGATGGTGCTGGGCATAACGTTCGGCGATCTCGGCGGCGGGAACCGGCTGGAACTCGCCCATGACGGTGACCCTGGGGCCGGTCAGGGCGTCGCCCTCGGCCGGAATCTCACTCACCATGAGGCTGCCAGACGGGTTGGCCAGGATATTTCGGGTGTGCCAGGCCAGTTTCGAGATGAAGATGATGGGACGGCCCACCGCGTCCGTCGCGATATTGGCCAGCGAAATATAAGGTCCCGTAGGGTCGAAATTGCTGGTGCCCAGGGCGCCGGTCCGGCCGCGCCGCAAAAGCTGGCGGGCCTCGGTTCCAGTGAAGCTCCGCCGTGCAGGAGTTGTCATTAAGAGATGATTTCCCTAAGAGAGAGGGCTAGGGGCTGGGAACGGTGCGCCATATTTTACGCCAGTTCCGTGGCTAGAGCCGCTGTATTGTTAACTTCAGACGAATAGGGCCATATGCCGACGATCGCTCTTGTCGATGACGACCGCAACATTCTGACCTCCGTCGGGATCACTCTGGAGGCTGAGGGTTACCAGGTCCAGAAATATTCGGACGGCGCCGCTGCTTTGCAGGGTCTCCAGGACACGCCGCCCGACATGGCCATCTTCGACATCAAGATGCCGCGCATGGACGGCATGGAGCTCTTGCGCCGCATCCGTCAGAAATCCGATCTGCCGATCATCTTCCTCACCTCGAAGGACGATGAGATCGACGAGCTCTTCGGTCTCAAGATGGGCGCCGATGACTTCATCAAGAAGCCGTTCTCGCAGCGCCTTCTGGTCGAGCGCGTCAAAGCGGTGCTCCGCCGCGCGACGCCGCGCGACGGCACGGTGACGCCGCAGGAAGCCGCCAAGACGATCGATCGCGGCAAGCTCTCGATGGATCCGGACCGTCACTCCTGCACCTGGGATGCGAAGCCGGTGACCTTGACGGTGACTGAATTCCTCATCCTGCAGTCGCTCGCCCAGCGCCCCGGCATCGTCAAGAGCCGCGATGCGCTGATGGACGCGGCCTATGACGACCAGGTCTATGTCGATGACCGCACCATCGACAGCCACATCAAGCGCCTGCGCAAGAAGTTCAAACTCGTCGACGACGATTTCGATGGCATCGAGACGCTGTATGGCGTCGGCTATCGTTTCAAGGAGGCGTGACCGATAGGCTGGGCACGGCATGGTGACGGGCGTCGAAACACCCGACCGGATCGAGGTCGAGGACACTACCGCTACTGAGACGGTCGTCGAGCGTGATCGGGGCTTGGCCTGGTGGATTCACCGCCTGGCGCCGGCGAGCCTGACCAGCCGCATCGTCCTTCTCAATATCGCCGGCCTGATCGTCCTCGTTCTCGGCATCCTCTATTTCAATCAGTTCCGCCAGGGCCTGATCGATGCCCGCGTGCAGAGCCTGATGCCGCAGGCGAACATCATCGCCGCCGCAGTCGCGGGCTCGGCGACCGTCGATACGGGCTCGATTGTCATCGATCCCGACGCGCTGATGGATTCGGGCGACGACAGCGCCGCCGATGCCGAGCAGCTGCGCGATCTCGATTTCCCGATCAATCCCGAAAATGCCGGGCCGATCCTGCGCCGGCTTCTCGCCTCCACTTCGATCCGCGCCCGCATCATCGATCCCGACGGCAATCTGGTGGTCGACAGCCGCTATCTCTATGGACGCGGTGAGATCACCCAGCGCGAATTGCCGCCCTTCGACGCCAAGCCCGACTCGATCTGGATGCGCTGGTGGAAGCGCCTCAATGATTGGCTGTTCACCAACGACTATCCGCATCAGAAGGATTATGGCGTCGACAACGGCAAGGAGTTCCCGGAGATCCTCGCCGCCTTGAACGGCGCTTCGGTGTCGATCGTGCGCGTCAACGATCAGAACGAAATCATCGTGTCGGTCGCGGTGCCCATCCAGCGCTACCGCGGTGTTCTGGGCGCGCTCGTGCTCTCGACGTCGGGCGGCGAGATCGACAATGTGCTCCTGGCCGAGCGCAAGATCGTGCTGTTCACCTTCGGATTCGTGGCGCTGGTCACCATTCTTCTGTCGGTGTTTCTCGCCGGCACCATTGCCGAACCGATCCGCCGTCTGGCGGCGGCGGCCGAGCGGGTGCGGCGCGGCGTCAACAAGCGCGTCGAGATCCCCGACTTCACCCAACGGCGCGACGAGATCGGTCATTTGTCGGGCGCGCTGCGCGACATGACGACCGCGCTCTACAACCGTATCGAGGCGATCGAGGCTTTCGCCGCCGACGTCTCGCATGAGCTGAAGAATCCATTGACCTCGCTGCGCAGCGCCGTCGAAACGCTGCCTTTCGCCAAGACCGAGGATCAGCGCAACCGCCTGGTCGAGGTGGTGAAGGACGATGTGCGCCGGCTCGACCGTCTCATCACCGATATCGCCGGCGCGTCGCGGCTGGATGCCGAACTGGCGCGCTCGGAAGTCCAGCCGATCAATGTTGCCGAAGTGCTCGATACGCTGGTGTCCTTCGCCAATGAAACGCGCAAGGACAATCAGGCGGCGATCGCGCTCGAAGTGCAGCCGGCGCCCGCCGCCATTGCGCGCGAGCGGGCCTTCGTCATCTTGGGCCACGATACGCGGCTGGGCCAGGTGGTGCGCAATCTCATCGACAATGCGCGCTCCTTCGCGCCGGAGACCTCGACCATCCGGGTGCGCGTCAGGCGCCTGCAATATTACATCGAGTTCCGCGTCGAAGACGAAGGCCCGGGCATTCCCCCTGAAAATCTCGAGCGCATCTTCGAGCGCTTCTATACCGATCGCCCGGAAGGCTCCTTCGGCAAGAATTCGGGCCTCGGGCTTTCGATCTCGCGCCAGATCGTCGAAGCGCATAAGGGCCGCATCTGGGCGGAGAACCGCTATGGCAAGGCGCCTTCGGGCGGCGAGCGTCCGATCCTCGGCGCCCGTTTCATCGTGCGCATTCCGGCCATTCCGCAGGACTGGGTCGCGAACGATGCCTGAGGCCGTCACTCTCCATGCGAGCTGCGTGGCGTTGGGCGATGCCGGAATATTGATCGAGGGATCACCGGGATCCGGCAAGTCGGATCTGGTGCTTCGGCTCATCGACGAGCCGGGCTATGGCGTCGGCAATCTCGCTTTGCGCGGCAAGCTCGTTAGCGACGACCAGACCGTCATCGAACGGCGTGGCGACGCGCTCATTGCTTCATCTCCGAAACCGATCGCCGGCCTGTTCGAGATCAGAGGGCAGGGCGTCGTGAAAGTGGATCATCTGCCGGAAGTGAAGCTCGTTCTCGCGGTGAAGGTCGCGAACGCGGCTGACATCGAGCGGATGCCGGAAGAGGTTTTCCGGCAACTTGCCGGCATTGCGCTGCGCCAGATCAGCATCGATCCGGGCCAGGCCTCGGCCCCGGCACGTATCCGCGCTGCTTTGACCGCGGTGTCTCACGCATGAACTGCGGCAAATTCAGCAAGATAACCCTCGATGTTGCATATGGCGGCACTTCCCGGCACATTCGCGGCCCCTGTAGTAAGGTAGGTATGTTCCGGTGGAGCATTTGAATTCATGATCGGACTTGTTCTGGTCACCCATGGGCGGCTGGCGGAGGAATTCCGGTCTGCGTTGGAGCATGTGGTCGGTCCCCAGGACCATCTGGCCACGGTCTCGATCGGCCCCGATGACGAGCTGGAGAAACGGCGCGCCGACATCATGGCCGCCATCCAGTCGGCCGATGCCGGCCAGGGCGTCATCGTCCTCACCGACATGTTCGGCGGCACGCCGTGCAATCTCGCCATCTCGCTGCTCGAGAACGGGCGCGTCGAGGTGCTGGCCGGCGTCAATTTGCCGATGCTGGTCAAGCTCGCCCGCATTCGCGGCGATTCGAGCCTCGAAACCGCTGTCGTCAAGGCCCAGGAGGCCGGACGCAAGTACATAAATATCGCGAGTCAGATCTTGAGCGGATAGATGGCCGAACCTCATACCCGTCATTTCATGATCATCAACAGCCGCGGGCTCCACGCCCGGGCTTCGGCCAAATTCGTGAAATGCGCCGAGCAGTTCGACGCCGATATCCAGGTCAGCCGCGACAGCCAGACGGTACCCGGCACCTCCATCATGGGGCTGATGATGCTGGCCGCGACCCCCGGTTCCTCCATCCAGGTCACCGCCGCCGGCCCCCAGGCCATTGCCGCCCTGGAGGCGCTGGGCACCCTGATCGCCGAGAAATTCGGCGAGGAATGATATAAAGATTTCTTTATATCCTTGTGGACAGTCCCCGGGACCCCTGCTATAGGGGCGCCATTCCATTAACGATGCAGGGATTGAACATGGCGAGCTCCAAGGATTTTCACGTTGCCGATATCGGCCTGGCCGACTGGGGCCGCAAAGAGATCGAGATGGCCGAGGTCGAGATGCCGGGCCTCATGGCGACCCGCGAGGAGCTGGGGCCTAAGCAGCCGCTGAAGGGCGCCCGCATTTCGGGCTCGCTCCATATGACCATTCAGACCGCCGTCCTCATCGAGACGCTGGTGGCGCTGGGCGCCGAAGTGCGCTGGGCTTCCTGCAACATCTACTCGACCCAGGACCACGCCGCCGCCGCCATCGCCGCCAAGGGCATTCCGGTCTTCGCCTTCAAGGGTGAAAGCCTCAAGGAATACTGGGAATATACCGGCCGCATCTTCGACTGGCCGGGCGAGCCCGCCAACATGATCCTCGACGATGGCGGCGACGCCACCCTGTTCATCCTCCTCGGCTCGAAGGCGGAGAAGGATCCCTCCCTCATCGCCAATCCGAAGAACGAGGAGGAAGAGTGCCTCTTCGCCGAGATCAAGAAGCGCCTGGCTTCGAGCCCGGGCTGGTTCTCCAAGATCAGGGCCTCGATCAAGGGCGTTTCAGAAGAGACCACCACCGGCGTGCATCGTCTCTATGAGCTGCAGAAGAAGGGCGAGCTTCCCTTCCCGGCGATCAATGTCAATGACAGCGTCACCAAGTCGAAATTCGACAACAAATATGGCTGCCGCGAATCGCTCGTCGACGCCATCCGCCGCGGCACCGACGTGATGATGGCCGGCAAGGTCGCCGTCGTCTGCGGTTATGGCGATGTCGGCAAGGGCTCGGCCCTGTCGCTGAAGGGCTCGGGCGCCCGCGTCGTCGTCACCGAGGTCGATCCGATCTGCGCGCTGCAGGCCGCGATGGACGGCTTCGCCGTTCAGACCATCGAGGACGCGCTGCCGACCGCCGACATCTTCGTCACCGCGACCGGCAACAAGGACGTCATCACCGTCGATCACATGCGCGAAATGAAGGACATGGCGATCGTCTGCAATATCGGCCATTTCGACAATGAGATTCAGGTTTCCGATCTCAAGAACTACCAGTGGACGAACATCAAGCCGCAGGTCGACATGGTCCACTTCCCGAAGGGGAACCGGATCATCCTTCTGTCGCAGGGCCGCCTGGTCAATCTCGGCAACGCCACCGGCCATCCGAGCTTCGTGATGTCGGCTTCGTTCACCAACCAGACGCTGGCGCAGGTCGAGCTTTTCGCCAATGCCGGCAATGGCAAATACAAGAACGAGGTCTATGTGCTGCCCAAGGCGCTCGACGAGAAGGTCGCCCGTCTCCATCTCGCCAAGCTCGGCGTCAAGCTGACCGAGCTCAAGGACGAGCAGGCCGCCTATATCGGAGTCACCAAGCAGGGTCCCTACAAGCCCGACTATTACCGCTACTAAAAAGCGCTCAATACGGCGCCGGGATTCCGGCGCCGGAATTTTGCTTGTATATCTGCCTCTCAGCGGGCGGCCGGTGATTCGGCCGGCCCGCTGAAGTGTTGGTGAGGCATGCGTCGCGGGCTGGGGTTGGCGGACGGGCCCAGCCTTATTCAGGGGAAATTCGGAAAACGTGATGCGGATAGATGCTGCCTCCACATCCAGGCTTGCCCATAAAGGGGCGACGGGGTTTGTGGTGACCGCGCTTTTCGCAGCACCAGCGCGCGCCGAAGGTTTTTCGGCGGGCGCGATTCTCACCAATTTTGCCGATGACCCGTTGATCTTCACCGCTCTGTTCGCCGCCGTGGCGGTGTTCTTCTGGGCGTTTTTCGTCATCCGCAAGCTGACCCGCGAGGAGCAGGCCGCCGAGCGGCGCGCCCGCGAGCTCGAAAGCGCGCTCAATGAGAGCGAGGCGATCCTGACCGCCGAGCCGACCATCCTCATCATCTGGCATGGCCGCGACGGCGCCCCCGACAAGATCACCGGCGATATGAAAGGCGTGGTCAAGCTTCCTGCCGACAAGTCGGCGCTCCTCGATTTTCGCTCCTGGCTTGATCCGGAATCGGCCGCGGCACTCCTCGACGCCATCGCGCTCATGCGTGACCAGGGCGTGCCCTTCAATATCGGCATCCGCTCGGCTGCAGGCGAGCTCCTCGAAGCTGACGGCCGCACCGCCGGCGGCTCCACCACCTTGCGCCTGCGCCCGCTCGCCGGCGAGCGCCTGCAGGTCACCGAATATGCCTATGATGCGCGCCGTCTCGGCAAACAGGTGGAGCGCCTGAGTGCCGTGCTCGATGCGGCACCCTTTCCGATCTGGCTGAAAGACCCGGCCGGCGAGACGATCTGGGTGAACGAATCCTACATCAAGGCGGTGGAGGCGCCCGACGTCGATGCCGTCATCGCCAATCGCATCGGCATCGTCGATGACGCGAAGATCGAGGCGCCCGCCGAAGGCCAGCGTCCGGCGAGCCTCAAGGGCCGCACCCATGCGGTGATCGGCGGCACCAAATGCGCGCTCGACGTGCATGAGATCCAGCTTGCCGACGGGTCCGCCCGCTTCGCCATCGATGTCACCGCCATCGAATTGGCGCGCAAGGAGCTGAAGCGCCATATCCAGGGCCACGCCAATACGCTCGACAAGCTCGATACCGCCATCGCCATATTCGGCCCCGATCAGCGGCTGCGCTTCCACAACTCGGCCTATGCCGAATTGTGGTCGCTCGATTCCGACTGGCTGGCGCTCGGACCCACCGACGGCGAGATCCTCGATCGCCTGCGTGAATTGCGCCGCCTGCCCGAGCAGGCCAATTACCGCGATTGGAAGGCCAAGCAGCTGCAGGCCTACACTACGCTCGAGACGCGCGAGAACTGGTGGTATCTCCCGGATGGCCGCTCGCTGCGCGTCATCTGCGAGCAGCATCCTTTCGGCGGCACCACCTATCTCTATGAGAATGTCACCAAGGAGATCCAGCTCGAGAGCCGTTACAACGAGCTGATCGGCGTGCAGCGCGAGACGCTCGACAATCTGCATGAGGGCGTAGCGCTTTTTGGCACCGACGGCCGCCTCAAGCTGCACAATCCGGCCTTCGCCCGCTTCTGGTCGCTCGACCCGGCCTTCCTCGACCGCCAGCCGCATATCGATCCGGTCATCGATGAGTGCCGCAAGCTCCTCACCAACGACGCCGTCTGGGACGAGCTCAAATACAGCATGACCAGCCTCGATACCGGCCGCAAGCCGCAGAAGGGCAGGCTCAACCGGCCCGACGGACTAGCGCTCGAATATGCCTTCGTGCCCTTGCCCGACGGCAATACGCTGCTCACTTATGTCGACGTGACGGATTCATCGCGCATCGAAAACGCCTTGCGCGAGCGCGCCGAGGCGCTCGAAGCCGCCGACCGGTTGAAGACCGGCTTCATGTCGAATGTCTCCTATGAGCTGCGCACGCCGCTCACCAATATTCTGGGCTTCGCCGAAAGCCTGTCGCTCGGCATCGCCGGCGAGCTCAAGCCCAAGCAGCAGGAATATCTGCGTGACATCCAGGATTCCTCGCAAGACCTGCTCGTCATCATCGACGCCATTCTCGACCTGACCACCATCGATGCCGGCGCCATGGAGCTGAAGCTCGCCGACATCGATGTGATCGCCATCATGCAGGAATCGGGCGAGGGGCTTGGGCCCTGGATGACCAAGCGCGATCTGACCTTGAATATCGAGGTCGCCGACGATGCCCAGCATTTCACCGGCGATCCCAAACGCGTGGCGCAGATCCTGCACAATCTCCTCGCCAATGCCATCGGCTTCTCAGCGGAGCGCGGCACCATCCGCATGGGAGCTGCCCATGACGGCGAAGACATCCTGCTCTGGGTCGCCGATACCGGCCGCGGCATCGATCCCGAATTCCAGAAGCGCGTCTTCGACCGCTTCCAGTCGAAACCCATGCCGGGGGGCCACCGCGGCCCCGGCCTCGGCCTTGCCATCGTCAAGAGTTTCGTCGAACTGCATGGCGGAAGAGTCTCCTTGCGTTCGCAGGTCAATAAAGGCACGACGGTCATCTGCCGCTTCCCGTTGCGTGGCCCGCACGCCCAGGACCGCGGTTCTCTCCAGGAGCACCGGCGTGGCTCCGTCGCCGCCTAGATATCCTATTGTTCGGACAGCATGATTTCCTTCCAGAGACCCCTGATAGACACCGAAGCGACCCAAGCCTTAGGCACCGAGCTGGCACTGATGGCCAGGGCCGGCAGCGTCATCTGCCTCTATGGCGACCTGGGCGCCGGCAAGACGACGCTCGCCCGGAGCTTCATCCAGGCTCTGGCGGGCGAAGAAATCGAAGTTCCCTCGCCGACTTTCACGCTGGTCCAGACCTATGACGCGACCCGCATCCCGGTCGCCCATGTCGATCTCTACCGCCTGTCGTCTGCGGGCGAATTGGACGAGCTCGGCCTCGATGAATTGCTCACCACCCACCAGCTCATCGTCGAATGGCCGGAGCGCCTCGCCGGCCGCCTGCCGGCCGACCGGCTCGATATCCGCCTTATCTCCAAGGGTAAGGGGCGCGAAGCGGTGCTCGAAGGCCATGGCGCCTGGGCGCTGGCGTTGAAGCGCCTCGCCGCCATTGCCGATTTCCTCAAAGACACCGACTGGGCCAAGGCGACACGCCTGTTCCTCGAGGGCGACGCCTCGTTCCGGCGTTATGAGCGCCTGGTGAGGGGCGACGAGACGGCTGTGCTCATGGACATGGCGGAGCGGCCCGACGGTCCGATCGTCAAGCACGGCAAGCCCTATAGCGCCATTGCGCATCTGGCCGAGAACATCAATGCGGTGCTGGCGGTGAACAATTGCCTCACCGAGCGCGGCTACAGCGCGCCGCGCATCCTGGCGGCGCGCGCCAAGGAAGGCCTCGCCGTCATCGAGGACATGGGCTCCGACGTCTATGGCCGCATGATGCTGCGCGGCGAGGATATGACGGCGCCGCTCGATGAGGCGATGCGCCTCCTGGTCGACATGGCCCGCCAGGAATGGCCGGCCAAGGCGCCGATCCCCGACAATGGCTGGCACCACGTCTCGGATTATGATCGCGAAGCGATGACCATCGAGGTCGAGCTGGTGGTCGACTGGTTCTGGCCCTTCGCCAAGGCCTCGACTCCTTCCGACAAGGACCGCCGCGAGTTCCTCGACATCTGGAACGAGCTGTTCCCGCTCAGCGACACGGCGCGGCCGGTCTGGATCATGCGCGACTATCATTCGCCCAATCTGATGTGGCTGCCGGAACGGGCGGGGATAAAGCGCGTCGGCCTGATCGACACGCAGGATTGCGTGATGGGCCATCCCGCTTTCGATCTCGCCTCGCTGCTTCAGGATGCCCGCGTCGATATCGATTTCGCCATCGCCGACGAATTGCTCGACCGCTATTGCACCTTGCGCCAGGACGATCCGGGTTTCGACGAGGCGGCCTTCCGCTCGGCCTATGCGTTTTTCGGCGCGCAGCGTTCCTCGAAGATCCTCGGCATCTTCGCCCGCCTCGCCAAGCGCGACGGCAAGCGCGGCTATCTGCGCCATATTCCGCGCGTATCGCGCTATCTCGAGCGCAATCTCAATCATCCACGCCTGGCGCGTTTGCGCGACTGGTATGATCGCCATCTGCCGCAGTCCTTGCGGGAATCGCTGCCGCAATGACCGCCCTCGGAAAACGCGCGATGATCATGGCGGCGGGTTTCGGCCAGCGCATGCGGCCCTTGACCAACGGCAAACCGAAGCCGCTGGTGGAGGTGGCAGGCACACCGCTCATCGATTACGGCCTGGACCGCCTGCGCGAGGCCGGCTGCGATCTCGCCGTCGTCAATGTCCATTATCTGCCCGACCAGATCGAGGCCTGGGCCAGGAGCAAAACATCGCCGCACATCGTCATTTCCGATGAACGCGGCGAGTTGCTCGACACCGGCGGCGGCATCGTCAAGGCGCTGCCGCAATTGGGCGCCGATCCCTTCTTCGTGGTGAACAGCGATTCGATCTGGATCGACCGGAATACGCCGGCGCTGCAACGCCTGCAGGCGGGCTGGGATGAAAAGGCCATGGATTGCCTGCTCCTTTTGTGCCCGCCCGAGCGTACGGTCGGTTATGATGGCCATGGCGATTTTCGCCTGGATGCAGAGGGCCGGATCACCGGCAGGGCGGCCAAGGGCGAGAAGGGGCTCGCTTATATCGGCGCCTATCTTGTGCATCCGCGTCTCTTCGCCAATATAGGTGTCTCCAAATTCTCCATGAATCTTCTGTGGGACAAGGCTATTGCGCAAGGACGCCTTTTTGGGATCGAGCATCACGGCCAGTGGCTGCATGTCGGCACGCCTGACGCCATTCCCTTGGCCGAACGGGCTCTCGGCGCCTAAGTCCGAAGCGCCGGTGCCGGCGTGACTCTCCGTCTCTTCAATATACCGCCTGACGTTGCGTTTCTGCCCGCTTTGACGCGCGCCATCCTCGCCGGGAACTTTCCCGCCGACCTGCCGCCGCCGGCGCTCGATGACTTGCCACGCTGGACCATCCTCCTGCCGACACGGCGCGCCGTCAGGAGCTTGCAACAGAGCTTCCTCGCCGTGGCGGGGCGCGATGCGATGCTCCTGCCGCGCATCCGCCCGATCGGCGATGTCGAGGAGGATCTCCTCGCCCCGGGCGATGCCGCGTCCGACGATGATCTTCTCGCCCCCGCCATCACCGCGCTGGAGCGCGAAGCACTCCTCATCCGCCTCATCGACGAATGGGTCGAGGTCTATCCCGATGAGCGGCTGTCGCGTGAGATCGCGGGATCGCCCTCGCAAGCCATCGCGCTCGCCGAAAGCCTAAGTGAACTCGTCGACACATTCGAGACGGAAGAGGCTGATCTCCAAAAACTCTCCGATCTCTTCGCCGCCGATCTCGCCGAGCACCGCACCGCTATCCTGGGTTTCCTCGCCATCATCCGCGAGCGGCTGCCCGAGGAGCTGACCCGCTTGCGTCTCCTGGGGCCGATGGAACGGCGCAGCCATCTCCTGCGGCTCGAAGCGAAACGTCTCGCCGACTTGCAGCCCGAAAGCCCGATCATCGCGGCCGGCTCGACCGGTTCCATTCCGGCGGCGGCCGAGCTTCTGAAGGTCATTGCAGGGCTCCCCAATGGCGCGGTTGTCCTGCCCGGTCTCGACCAGACGATGAGCGAGGAGTCCTGGCAGCATGTCGGACCGCAGCATCCGCAATTCGGCCTGAAGCGCCTCCTCGAGTCCTGGCAGCAGACGCGGGCGGACGTGCTGCCTCTGCCGGGCATCGAAACGGCGCGCCGCAATCCGTCGCGCCCCTGGCTCGCCTCCGAGATCATGCGCCCCACGGCGGCGGCCGGCGGCTGGCGTGAGGCGCTGTTCGCCGGACGCGCCGAGATCACCCGCGGCATGGACGGCGTCAGCCTGGTCGAGCTCGCCGATCATCATCAGGAAGCCCAGGCCATCGCCATTATCCTGCGCGAGGTGCTGGAGACGCCGGGCAGGACCGCCGCGCTTGTGACGCCCGATCGCGATCTGGCGCGCCGTGTCGTCAGCGCGCTGAAGCGCTGGGGCGTCGAGATCGACGATTCGGCGGGCGTCGCCCTCATCAGACGGCCTCTGGGCTCGCTGCTCTCGGCGCTCATCGACTACCGGCTCTCGGGTTTCGCCATCCACGAATTCGCCAAGCTCCTGCATCATCCGCTCGCCACGTTCGGGCAGGCGCCGGAGCTGGCGCGCAAGGCTGCCGGCATCATCGACCTGGCGCTGATGCGCTCGGGCCGCGACCAGCTTCCGCCCGAGACGATGGTCGAGGCCCTGGTCAAGGCGCGGCGCGAGGCCGAGAAGGACTCCCACGCTTTGATGGCGCTGAAGCGCCTCGGCGAAGCGGACTGGGCGCTGGCGCGTGACCATGCTTTGGCGGTGAGCGCCGCGCTGGCGGTCCTGGCAGAAAACGAAGAGGCGACGCTCGCCGGGCATGCCGGCCGTTTCATCGCCGCTCTCGAACGCGTGGCCGACAAGGAAGCCGACGCGCCGGCGGCCGATGCGATCGATCTCATCGTGCAGTCCTTCACGGCGGCGGAGCGTTTCCTGCCTGCGTGCGGCATGGAACGCGCCGCCTTGTTCCTGGCTGGCTGGCTGCGCCGCCTGCCGGTGCGTTTGCCGCTGCATCATCCGCGCCTTGCCATATTGGGTCTGCTCGAAGCACGCCTCATCGATCCCGATGTCGTCGTCATGGGCGGCCTCACCGAGGCGAGCTGGCCGGCGCAGCCCGATCCCGGCCCCTGGATCAACCGGCCGATGCGCGAAAGCTTGGGGCTGACGCCGCCCGAGCGCAGCATCGGCCTCACCGCGCATGATTTCGCGCAAGGCTTCGGCGCGCCGCAGGTCGTGCTCACCTGGTCGAAGCGCGTCAAGGACCAGCCGGCCGTCGCCTCGCGCTGGATCCTGCGCCTGAAGATGATCCTCGAGGCGACGGCGACCGCCTTTGATGACGGCGCCCACTGGCGCCGGTGGGCGCGAAGCTTCGACACGGCCGAGGGCGACCGCCGGGTCGTCATGCCGCGGCCGAAGCCACCGGTCGATGCGCGGCCGCGCAATCTGAGCATCACCCAGGTCGAGAAGCTGATGCGCGATCCCTATCGCATCTATGCCGAGAAGATCTTGGGCCTGCAGCCACTGCCGCCGATCGGCGCTGCCGCCGATCTGGGCCTCAGGGGCAATCTCATTCATGAGACGCTCAACCGCTTCTCGGTCGCCTATCCGACCATCCTGCCGCTTCTGGCCGAGGATGAGCTCATCCAGATCGGCGCAGCAGTCTTCGCGCCGCATATGGCGGATGCCGATGTTGCGGGCTTCTGGTGGCCACGTTTCCTGCGCATCGTGCCGTGGTTCATCGCCGAGGAGCGTCAGCTGCGCCAGGGCCTCGAACGCATCCATGCCGAGGTGGGGGCGGCGCATCAGTTCGACGGCTTCACGCTCACCGGCCGCGCCGACCGCATCGACATATTGGCCTCCGGCAAGGCCCGGCTCATCGACTACAAGACGGGCCGCATCCCGACCGGGGCCCAGGTCAAGGCGGGCCTGGCGCCGCAATTGACGCTCGAAGCCGCGCTCGTCGCCCATGGCGCCTTCCGGGGCGTCGAGCCGGTCGAGACCGATGCGCTTCTCTATATCAAGCTCTCGGGCGGGGCGCCGCCGGGGCTCCTGGTGCCGATCAATGATCTCGAGGTGATGGAGAAGGCGGAAGAGCATCTCGAGAAATTCAAGTCGCTGATGCGTGCCTATGACGATGTCACCCATGGCTATCTGCCGCGCGCCGCGATGGAGAAGGAGCAGGACACATCGCCCTTCGACCATCTGTCGCGCTGGCGCGAATGGTCGATCGCCGAGGACGCCTCATGAAGCTGCCGCAAGCGAGCTACGATCAGCGCCGCGCCTCCGATCCCAAACGCTCCGTCTGGGTGGCGGCCAATGCCGGCTCCGGCAAGACGCATGTCCTCGTCGACCGTGTCATCCGGCTCATGCTGTCGGGCACGCCGCCCGACAAGATCCTGTGCATCACCTTCACCAAGGCGGCGGCGGCAGAAATGGCGAGCCGTCTCCATGGCCGCTTGAGCAAATGGGTCGTGCTCGAGGATGACGACCTCGTCGCCCATATCCGCGCCATGGGCCATCACGATGTGACGGCCGAGACCTTGCAGCGGGCCCGCGAGCTTTTCACCTTGGCGCTCGAAACGCCGGGTGGCCTCAAGATCCAGACCATTCACGCTTTCTGCGAAAGATTGCTGCAGCTCTTCCCCGTCGAGGCGGGCGTCGTGCCGGGCTTCGAGGTGATGGATGAGAGGAGCGCCGCCGAGCTTCTCGACCAGGCGCGCCGGCGCATCATCGCCGAGGCCGAGATGGCGGACGATCCGGCGCTCAAGCGTGTCGTGGCGCGCGCCCAGGCGGAAGCCTTCGAGGATTTGCTGCGCACCATCCTCCTGAAGCGCTCCGATCTTTCGCTCGACCTCGATTATCTGCGCCAGGAATTGGGTCTGCGGCCAGAGGATACGGCGGAAAGCCTCGATCAGCGGCTGATGGATTTCGACGTGCCGCTTTACGATCAGATGATCGCCGCGCTGGCGCAATCGGCAGGCGCCACCGACCAGAAGTCGGCGGTGATGCTCGGCCGCATCAAATCGGGTGAGCGCGACGTCTTCAAGGATCTGTTCCTCAAGAAGGACCTCAAGCCCAAGGCGCTGTCCTCGATCGCGAGCAAGAAGCCGCAGGCCGCCGCGCCCTGGCTCGCCGAGGCGATCGAGCGCGAGATGGATCGCGTCGTCAAGCTGCTCGGCAAATCGGCGACGCTCGAGATGATGCTCGCCACGGAAGCGCTGGTGGGGCTCGCCGCCCGCATCATCAATGACTATGAGCGGCTGAAGCGGCTTTATGGCCGCTATGATTTCGAGGATCTCATCCTGCGCACCAAGCGGCTGCTGGTCGAGCAGGTCTCCGCCGCCTGGGTGCTGTTCAAGCTCGATGGCGGCATCGACCACATACTGGTCGATGAGGCGCAGGATACGAGCCCGGCGCAGTGGCAGATCGTCAAGGCACTGGCGGGTGAGTTCTTCGCCGGCGCCGGCGCCCGCATCGACATGGTCCGCACGCTCTTCGTCGTCGGTGATCGCAAGCAGTCGATCTTCAGCTTTCAGGGCGCCGACCCGGCCGCCTTCGAGGAGACGCGCACTTATTTCGAAGCGCGGCTCAGCGAAGCCGACGGCCTCGACACCGTGTCGCTCAGCATTTCCTACCGTTCGACCGAGACGGTGCTGGACGCCGTCGATGCGGTTTTCTCGGGCGATGTGGCGCGCCGCGGCCTCATCACCGACAGCGACGGCGACATCCTGCATGAGGCGGTGCGCAAAGGTCATGCCGGTCTCATCGAATTGTGGCCGGTCACGCTCAAGGATGAGAAGCCGGACTATGATCCCTGGCTGGTGCCGGTCGACCGCATCGACCGCAACCATCCCGCCCGCAAGCTGGCGCAGCGCATCGCCGAGACCATCGCGCAATGGCTGCGCGAGAAACGTTTGATCGCGGCGCTGGGCCGGCCGGTTACGCCGGGCGACATTCTCATCCTGGTGCGGAGCCGCAACGATTTCTTCTCCAGCATGCTGCGCGAGCTCAATCGCTGCCGCGTGCCGGTGGCGGGCGCCGATCGCGTGACGCTCAATGATCATATCGCCGTCCAGGACCTTCTGGTGCTCGGCCAATTCATCGTGCTGCCGGAGGACGATCACGCGCTGGCCTGCCTGCTCAAGAGCCCGCTGATCTCGCACCCCTCGGGCCGCGCCTTCACTGACGATGATCTCTTCGCTCTGGCGCATGGCCGCGGCCGCAAGAGCCTGTGGCGCCGCCTGGAGGAAAACAAAGCTCTTTCACTTATTGCCGATCGGCTACGGCGCTGGATCGACTGGGGCGCCAAGGAGACGCCTTTCGGCTTCTATGCCCGCGTCCTCGGCGAGGACATGCCGAGCGTGCGCCAGAACATCCTGTCGCGGCTCGGACCCGAGGCGATCGACCTCATCGACGCCTTCCTCAATCTGGCGCTCGATTATGAGCAGCGCGAGACGCCGAGCCTGCAGGGCTTCCTGCACTGGTTCACCTCCGCCGATACCGAAATCCGCCGCGACATGGATCAGAGCGGCGATGTGGTGCGCATCATGACGGTGCATGGCGCCAAGGGTCTCGAGGCGCCGATCGTCTTCCTGCCCGACACCTGCACACCGCCCGATGACCGGAACGAGGTGCAGCCGCTGCTGCTGCCGGCGCCCGAGGGCAGGCTCATTCCGTTCTGGCGCTTCAGCGGCGGCGTCGAGGCGCCGGAAGTGTCGCGCAAGCGCGATCTCCTGCGCGACCAGCGCATGGATGAATATCGCCGCCAGCTTTATGTGGGCCTGACGCGGGCGCGCGATGAGCTTTATGTATGCGGTTATACGAGTGACGATGTGCCCAAGTCCGGCAGCTGGTATGCGCTGATCGAAGCGAGCCTCGAAGGCCTGCGCACCAGCGAGGGCATCCTGCGCATCGAGGGCGCCCAGACGGCGGAGCTCATCCCCGCGACCCGGGCGGAACCCGCCCCGCCAGCCGCGACCGGGAACCCTTCCTGGCTCAGGCAGAAGCCGCCGCGCGAGCTCGCCGGAAACGACTGGATCAACCCCTCCCGCCTGGTCCGCAAGGGGCCGGTGGTGGCGAGCGCCGCCATGGAGCAGGGGCGGGCCCTGCACCGCCTGTTCCAGCTCCTTCCCGACCTTGGCCCCGAACGCCGCCCGGTGGCCGCAGCCGAGCTTCTGGAGCGCCGCGGCATCACCGGCGAGGCCGCCAGGAGCCTCGCCGAGAAGGTGGTCGCCATCATCGAGGACCCGGCCTTTGCCGCCTGGTTCGACGGAAAGGGCCTGGCCGAAATCCCCCTGATGGCCGAACTCGGGGGGCAAGGGCTGCTGGCCGGCCAGGTCGACCGGCTTATCGTAAGGGAAGACGAGGTCCTGATCCTGGATTACAAGAGTGACCGCTCGCCCCCCGACGACCCCGAAGGGGTTCCCGAGGCCTATATCGCCCAGCTGGCGGCCTATCGGGCGGCCCTGACCCGCATGTTCCCGGGGCGCGCCTTGACGGCGGCGCTCCTGTGGACCGAGACCCCACGGCTGATGACCATTCCGCCGGAGCTGCTCGACCGGGTCATGCCAGCCATGTAACCGACGTCACCCGGCCTTGACCCTAAGGTCCCCGGTCCCTACCTTTCCTGTAACCGATTCCTATTTCCCCCATGAGGTCCCCATGTCTACCCACAAGGTCTCCGACTCTTCCTTCGACGCCGATGTCCTCAAAGCGGATGGTCCGGTGGTTGTCGATTTCTGGGCCGAATGGTGCGGGCCGTGCAAGATGATCGCTCCGGCGCTCGAGGAGATCGCCAAGGAGCTCGGGCCCAAGGTCAAGGTCGTGAAAATCAATATCGACGAGAACCCCAAGGTCCCGTCGCAGTATGGCGTGCGCGGCATCCCGACCCTCATGCTCTTCAAGGGCGGCAAGGTCGCCTCGACCAAGGTCGGTGCGGCGCCCAAGGGCCAGCTCCAGTCCTGGATCGAGCAGTCGATCGCCTGATCCGCACGGACAGTTCGAGAATTTCCAGCACGGCCCGGTTTTCCGGGCCGTGTTTTTTTGCAGCGGAAGTCCGCTGTAAACTGCAGGGGAATTTGCAGCGGATTAACAGCGGATCTGCAGGGAACTACAGGGAATTTCCCGAAAGCCCAAACAACAGGGATTTCCAGATCGGCCAGCCTGACAATTTCCATCGCGTCAGCCCGCCCACGATTGCAAGCCAAAAAACTTTTCACCTCTTTGTCGAAATACGGAATCATCATTCGTCGGGATGGTGAAGCGGGCTACAGCAAATCCCGCCAAAGTTGAAGACTTTGGCGATAAGGATTTGCTGCAGGTATTGATTTGGCGCGAATCCTCTTCGGCGAAGTGATTCCACTTCGCGGGATGCGCGCTAGCCGCGCCAAACCAAGGAGAGAAATAATGTTGCGAACTGCGTTGATCGCCTGGGCCCTGCTGTTGCTGGCAGGCCCGGTCCTGGCCCAGACGGACGCCAAGGGCGACCGGGTCGAGGTCAATGGCATGCAGATGTACTATGAGGTGTCGGGCGCGGGCGAGCCGCTGGTCGTGCTGCACGGCGCCTATATGAATATCCCGAGCATGGGCAAGATCGTCTCCAAGCTCGCCCTGACGCACAAGGTCTATGCGCTCGAATTCCAGGGCCATGGCCGCACCACCGATATCGACCGGCCGATCACCTATCCCAATCTCGCCGATGACGTGGCTGTCTTCATGGACAAGGTCGGGCTCAAGAAAGCCGATGTGTTCGGCTATTCGATGGGCGCCGCCGCCGGCCTGCAGCTCGCCATCCGCCATCCCGACAAGGTGAACAAGCTCGTCGCCGCTTCCGCCGCTTACGACGCCCAGGGCTGGCAGCCGGAATTCACCGCCTTCATCCCGCAGATGACGGTCGAGATGTTCGTCAACATGCCCTTCGCGCAAGACTACAAGAAGCTCGCCGCCAATCCCGACGGCTTTCCGGCGCTGGTCAAGAAGCTGATCGCCCTCGAACATGAGCCGATGGCCTGGGGCAATGAGGTCAAGGCACTGAAGACTCCGGTGCTGATCATCGCCGGCGATGCCGATGTGGCGACGCTCGAACATGCGGTCGCGATGTTCCGTCTCCTGGGCGGCGGCGGCATGGGCGACATGGGCAAACCCTTGCCGGCCTCGCGCCTCGCCATCCTGCCGGCGACATCGCACACCGCTGTCATCGGCCAGACCGATCTGCTTTTCGGGCTCATCGAGCCTTTCCTGAAAGGCGAGACGCCGAAAGGCATGTTCCAGTGAGAGCTTCGCATTAGAGCCCTTCCCGTTTTGATCGAATCGTTCCGATTCGATCAAAACGGGAAAAAGGGCTCGAAAACATATAATCTGGAGCGCTTCCTTATCGCCAAAGTCGAGCAACTTTGGCGGGAAGCGCTCTAGGGTGAGGCCGCGATAGCGGCCCACCTTTGATGCGAGCGCAATGAGATGGCGGCGAAAGTGTAGCTGCCGGAAAAGTTATGTGCGCTTGACACTCTGTTTGCGGCAGGACTATTTGCATCCGATGTACGAATACCGGCTGCGCGCCACATGGCGAAAAGTGATCTGTTGCTGATCGCCTGCACGCTCCTCCTGATATCGTCAGCGCAGCAATATGTGGTCGCGCGCTCACTCGCGATTTTCGATCCTTCGCATGCGAACATGCAGGCTGAGGACATGATCGGCCTGTATGATCATCATGGCGGCAGTCAACTGGGTGATGTCGGCGCAGAGAATGAGGCGCGGGACTCTCAGAATGGCCTGTGCAATGCACTGAGCTGCGTCGCCTTTGCGGCCATCGTCGCCACCGTGACCGAAATCGCATCCGCCGACGGACAGCGTTACCTTGCCGTCGGGCTGGATGATATAAACGGACACGACGTGTTCGACCTGATGAGGCCACCTCGGATCTGAGTTGTGCAGATCGAGTCATCGCCGAGAAAATCTTCGGCGGATGACGACTCCCCAATTCACAGTTCGCGGTTTTTCATGCTCAACAGCCTGTTGCTGCTCGGCCGGAGCAGTCTTCTGCAACTCCCATCGCGGCCCGAATTCCGGGCCATCACTTTGCGTGTCGTCGCCGTCACGGGAGCCCTCGGCATTCTCTTTGTCGGCGATAGCAAGCACGGCGTCGCCTTCTACATCGCCGTGGCCGCGGCCTATCTTGCGGCCGTGCTGGTCCTCACCGTCCTCATGCGCCGTCAATCGTCCGAGCGGCTGGTGGCGGGGTTTGTCGTGATGGACGCGGTTCTCGTGGCCTGCGTCCTCTACCGGGACCTTCTCGGCGCGCCCGTCACCGATGATCACAGCCTCACGACAGTCGGCCTCGTCGTGCCCTTCATTGTCCTGAGCCATGTGGCGATGAACCTCGACGGCCGCCTGGTCTTCGCCTTCGCGGTGACGGTGCTGGTGGCCTGGCTGACCATGCTCGTTCTCGTGGCGCTGCGCCACGAGCTCAGTTTGAGGGCTTTCTTCAGTCTCGATCTGGGATTGGCGCTCGGTTTTGGCTTTGCCGCGTTCTCGACCGGGCTTCTCGCCCTCGACCATAAGCGCGCGCGCCGGCAGGTGCAGAAGATCGATCGCTGGCGCAACAACCTAGCGCGGTTTTTCTCGCCGCATATGGTCGCCGACCTGCAGGAGGCGGGGCACGCGCTGAACCTGCGCCGGCGCTCGGCCGCCATCATGTTCGTCGACCTGCGGGATTTTACCGCTTATGCCGAATCGGCGCCCGCGGCCGAGCTGGCCGGCGTCCTTGCCACCTACCGGCATCTCGTGGCCGGTACGGTGTTCGCTCATGGTGGAACCATCGACAAGTTTATCGGGGACGGCATCATGGCTGTCTTCGGGCATCCCGTGCCGGCGGCAGATGATGCACACCGGGCGCTTTCCTGCGCAATCTCCCTTACCGAGCAGCTGCGCGCCTGGTCGCCGCCGCTCGGCGAGGGCGCTCCTGTTTTTGAAGCCGGGATCGGGTTGCACTATGGCACGGTCATCGGCGGGGTGCTGGAGAGCGGCTATCATGACGAGTTTACGGTCATTGGCGACGCCGTAAATGTGGCGCAGCGCCTCGAGGCCCTGACAAAGGAACGCGACGCGACACTCGTGGTCTCGTGGGACCTTCTCACCCAGACAGGAAATGCCGGTGGACAGGGTGGCTGGGTTACCGAGAGGGCGGTCGCCCTTTCCGGCCGCCGCCTTCCGGTCGACATTGCGTATCTGCCGCGTCCCGCGCCCCGAAGTCAGCGCCCGACGTAAATCGCCGGGCGGCTCGCCAGCCAGGCGTCGAGCGCCTCGCGCGTATCGTGGCTCGGCACCATGCGGGCGAACTGCTCGCTTTCGATGGCCAGTCCTTCGGCGATGGAGACATCGAGGCCGCGCGTCACCGCGGTGATGATCCGTGCCGCCGCCAGCGGCGAATGGCGTAGGATGCGCTGCGCGAGAGCGAAGGCCGCCGGCAGGAGCTCGTCATGCGGCACGACCTTGTTGACGAGGCCGATCTCATAGGCGCGCTCTGCCGAGAAGGGATCACCGGTCAGCAGAAGCTCCAAGCCGCGCTTGCGGCCGGCGAGCCGCGGCAGGCGCTGCGTCCCGCCGAAAGTCGGCGGGATGCCGATAGTGATCTCGGGCTTGGCGAAGACCGCCTTTTCACTCGCCACGGCGAGATGCACCGCCTCGGTGATTTCGCAGCCGCCGCCATAGGCGATGCCGTTGACCGCGGCGATCACCGGCTTGCGGAAGGCCTCGAGCCGCGCCGTCATCGCCTGGCCGCGGCGGACAAAGGCCTTCACCGCGGCTTGTGGCCCTTGTTTTATGCTCTCGGAGAATTCGGTGATGTCGGCGCCGGCCGAGAACGCGCGCGGACCAGCCCCCGTCAAGATGACCGCGCCGACGCTCTCGTCGTCTTCGATGCTGTCGAGATGCGCCACCAGGCTGTCGATGAGGGCGTAGCTCAGCGCATTCAGCTTGTCGGGACGGTTGAGGGTCAACACCGCGACGGCGCCTTGGGTTTCCCGGAGGACGAGTTCGGACATCGGCTCACCTTGCCTGGTTTGTTTTAGCTGCCGGAAAGCTAGCGGCCGCCGATCCTTGTGTATACTCACTAGGCAGTATACAAAGAGGCATGCCGCCCAATGGAAGCGAGACACGTGACCGGATCGTCGCCGCGGCGGCCCGGCTGTTCTATGCCGAGGGCATCCGCGCGGTGAGCGTCGATGCCGTGGCCGAGAAGGCCGGCATCACCAAGAAGACGCTTTATTACCACTTCGCGAGCAAGGACGAATTGATCGCCGCCTATCTCGCGGCGCGCGATCAGCCGACCTTGGATCTCTACCGGAGCTGGTTCGAGGGAACCGAAGGAACGGCGCGCGACAAGGTGCGGGGGCTGTTCACCCAGTTCGCGCGAGCCGTCGACACGCCGCGCTGGAAAGGCTGCGGCTTCCTGCGCACCACGGCCGAGCTCGCCAGCACGCCGGGTCACCCGGCGATCAAGGTCGGCGCCCTCCACAAGAAGCGCTTCGAATCCTGGCTCGCCGGCGCGCTCACGGGTGAGGGAGTGGGCGACGCTGAGCGCATTGCCCGCGCGATCATGATCCTGCTGGATGGTGCCGCGGCGGTTATGCTCATCCACCGCGATCCGGCCTATGTGGAAGCGGCCGGTGAGGCTGCGGCGGGACTGGTCGCGGCTTAGAGCTTGATCATTTTAGGGTGGCCAAGGCCCTCAAAAATGCCCGTGTGCCTTCAATGCGGCCGCGAAGGTGGCGAGTGGCGCTACTAAAGTCAGCGGTCGGCCGGCAACCGGTTCGGCGCCAAAGCGCGCGTACCAAGCCGCCGCCCGCTCGCTCTTGGCGTCGATCAGCATCAACACACCGCCGCCTTCATTCGCCACGCGCAGGCAACGCCGCGCCGCCGCCAGCAGCAATTGGCCACCCAATCCCTGTCCCGCGATCGACACATCGACGGCAAGCCGCGCCAGCTTGAAGGCCGGCACTTCGTGCCGCGCCAAACCCTTGGTCATCACAGCCGGAACGACATCATGGGTAATCGCAGACGGCGCAATAGAATAGAAGCCGAGGATTCTTGTGCCATTGGCAACATCGACCGCGACAAAGGTCTTGGCGCTGCCCTGTTCGTGGCTTTGCCGCGCATAGCGGCTCAGGAAATCGTTAAGGGCGCTATCGCCACAGTCGAACCGCTTGCGATCGTGCTGCTTGGCGATCGGCTCCTCGCGCCAATCGGGAAGGCTCATTCCGATTTAGGCAGCGCGGCGGCGGCGGCCAGCAGCTTGGCATTCGGCGATGGCGGATTGTCCAGAAGTTCCAGAATGCGGTGGAACTCACGCTCCGAAACGACCAGTTTTTCAGCGTCGGCAATCACTGCATCGGCCTCGCGCAAGGCCGACTGCATGACGAAGTTGGTCAGATCCATATGGCGCAACGCGGCCGCCCGCAGCAGCCGCGCTTTTGCGTCAGGGCGGACCCGCAAATTCATACGCTCATTGTCGATCACGGTTCGCGGCATCGGTTTTATCCTTGTCTGTACGTACGGAATATGTACGTGAGCAGGATGAAAAGTTCAATGGGCTGTTCCGATCCGACGCGATCGGCCAGGCGTCGGCCACATGTGGCATTTTTCTAAGAGTTACTGAATATAATCAATGAATTAGAAAATAAGTAGATCGGCCAGACCGGCCTACCACAGCTGATGGGCATCAGCGCCTTCCGGCGCCCGTCACTTGCGACATGGCCTCGCCGGAATGGGTGGCGAGCACGCGGCCGGCGAGATAGAGCGAACCGACGATCAGGATGCGCGGCGCCGGCGTGATCTGGGCCGCCTGCTGCAAGGCGTCCTCCAGATTGTCGGCGGTCTCGGCATTGAGGCCCTGGAGGCGCGCCGTCTCGGCGAGATCGCGCGCGGCAATCGCATTCTCCTCATCCGGGATGGTGAGCGTCACGACGAGATGGGCGATGTCCGCGAAGGGTGTGATGAATTCATCGGCTGCTTTGGTGTTGAGCATGCCCCAGATGAGGACGAGCGGCCGTGACACACGCTCATTGAGCTCGCTGAAGGCGCGGGCAAGTGCGCGGCCGGCGGATGGATTATGCCCGCCATCGAGCCAGAGCTCCGCCTCCTTCGGGATGAAGGACCACAAAGCGCCGGGCCCGAGCCGCTGCATGCGCGCCGGCCAGGTGGCCGTCTTCAGGCCCTGCGCGATGTGGCTCTCGCCGACGCGCCTGTCATCGAGGCTGCGCAGCGCGGCGATGGCCGTGCCGGCATTGTCGATCTGATGGCGGCCCGGCAATTGCGGCAGAGGCAAATCGAGCAGCCCGCTTTCGTCCTGATAGACGAGTCTTCCATGCTGCTCGTAAGCCTGCCAGTCCTGATTGGCGATGAGGAGAGGGGCGCCCACGGCTTGCGCGCAGCGCTCGATCTCGGCGCGCGCCTCATCGGGCTGAGGGGCGATCACCGCCGCCACGTCGTGCTTCAAGATGCCGGCCTTCTCGCGCGCGATTTCGGTCAGTGTGGTGCCGAGATATTGCTGGTGATCGTAGTCGACCGGGGTGATGATGCTCAAAGCCGGCTTGGCGATCACATTGGTGGCGTCGAGCCGACCGCCCAGGCCCACTTCCAGCACGAGATAGTCGGCCGGATGACGCGTGAAGGCGAGGAACGCCGCCGCGGTGGTGATTTCGAAGAAGGTGATCGGCTCGCTGCCATTGACCCGCTCACATTCCTCGAGCAGACGGTTGAGTTCCTCTTCGGTGATGAGGGCGCCGCCGCCCGGATGACCAAGCCTGATGCGCTCGTGGAATTTGACCAGATGCGGCGAGGTATAGCAGTGGACGGCGAGCCCCGCCGCTTCCATCGCCCCGCGCAGATAGGTGACGGTCGAGCCTTTGCCATTGGTGCCGGCGACATGCAGCACCGGCGGCAGCTTCCGTTCCGGATTGCCGAGCCGCGCGAGGATCCGCCACATGCGCTCGAGGCTCAGATCGATGATCTTCGGATGCAGCGACAGAAGTCGCGTCAGGATGGCATCGCTGACGGCCATGGGATCAATTTTCGGCTGGCACCAGCGCCGTTTCGCTGCTGCTGTTCCTGAGAATGGGCGGCGCCTTGGCGAGGAGGCGCACCACGCGGCTTACCGTCTCGCGCAACTGGTGGCGATGCACCACCATGTCCACCATGCCATGTTCCTGCAGATATTCGGCGCGCTGGAAGCCCTCGGGGAGCTTCTCACGGATCGTCTGCTCGATGACACGCGGACCGGCGAAGCCGATAAGCGCGCCGGGCTCGGCGATATGCACATCGCCCAGCATCGCATAGGAGGCGGTGACGCCGCCGGTGGTCGGATTGGTCAGCACCACAACATAGGGCAGCTTCGATTCGCGCAGCTCACGCACCGCGATCGTCGTGCGCGGCAATTGCATGAGCGAGAGGATGCCTTCCTGCATACGCGCACCGCCCGAGGAGGCGAACAGCACATAGGGCACCTTGCGGTCGACCGCGGCGCGCATCGAGGTGATGAGGCCTTCGCCGGCGGTCATGCCGAGCGAGCCGCCCATGAAGGAGAAGTCCTGTACGGTGATGACGAGGGAAAGCCCGTCCAGCGTGCCGACGCCGGCGAGGATCGCATCCTCGGCGCCAGTCTTCTGCTTGGCTTCCTTCAGGCGGTCGGTGTAACGCCGCTCGTCGCGGAATTTGAGGGGATCGACGGCCGCTTGCGGTAGCGCGATCGTCTCATAGGCGCCATCGTCGAACATCGCTTTCAGGCGCACATCGGGCGCCATGCGCATATGGTAGCCAGAGCTCGGAATGACGAACTGGTTGTTCTCCAAGTCGCGGTAGAACACCATCTGCCCGGTCTCCGGGCATTTGACCCACATATTTTCCGGCGTCTCGCGCTTGGCGCCGAGAAGCCCTCGGATTTTCGGGCGGACGAAGTTCTTGATCCAGTTCATGGGGGCTAGCTCCGCACGCCTTGGGCGATCTCGCTGACCAGCCGGTGCACGGCCTTGGCCGTTTCGGGGGTGGCCTTGCCGGCCTTGAGGCTGGTCTTGACGGCGTTGACGAGCGCCGAGCCCACCACCACGCCGTCGGCGCTTTTGGCGATGCTGCGTGCCTGCTCGGCCGTCTTGACGCCGAAGCCGACGGCGATCGGCAATTTGGTGTGGCCCTTGAGCCGGGTCACATTCTGCTCGACGCTCTTCAGATCGGGCGCCTTGGTGCCGGTGATGCCGAGCACCGAGACATAGTAGACGAAGCCCGAGGTGTTCCTGAGCACCGTCGGCGCCCGCTTGTCGTCGGTGGTGGGGGTGGCGAGGCGGATGAAATTGAGGCCGGCCTTGATCGCCGGCAGGCACAGTTCCTCGTCTTCCTCGGGCGGCAGATCGACGATGATGAGGCCGTCGACGCCCGCCGCTTTCGCGTCTTTCAGGAAGCGCTCGACGCCGTGGATATAGATCGGATTGTAATAGCCCATGAGCACGACCGGCGTCCGGTCATCGCTCTTGCGGAAGTCGCGCACCAGATCGAGCGTCTTGATCAATGTCTGGCCGGCATGGAGGGCGCGCAGGCCCGCCTCCTGGATGGCCGGCCCGTCGGCCATCGGATCGGTGAAGGGCATGCCGAATTCGATGATGTCGGCGCCGGCCATGGGCAGGCCTTTGATGATCTCGAGCGAAGTGGCGTAATCGGGATCGCCCGCCGTCACGAAAGTGACAAGGGCGGCGCGGCCTTCCTTCTTGAGGTCGGCGAAACGTTGATCGATTCGTGTCGTCACAATTTCACCCCGAGATGGTCGGCGACGGTGAAGATGTCCTTGTCGCCGCGCCCCGACATGCAGATCACCATCAGATGGTCCTTCGGCTTCGTCGGTGCAAGCTTCATCGCATGGGCGAGCGCATGCGAGGGCTCGAGCGCCGGAATGATGCCTTCGAGCTGGCAGCAGAGCTGAAAGGCTTCCAGCGCCTCCTTATCGGTCGCCGACACATAGGAAACGCGCTTGGTGTCGTTGAGCCAGGCATGCTCAGGCCCGATGCCCGGATAATCGAGGCCGGCCGAGATCGAATGCGCCTCGGTGATCTGCCCGTCATCATCCATGAGAATATAGGTGCGGTTGCCATGCAGCACGCCCGGTCTGCCGCCGGTGATCGAGGCCGCGTGTTTGCCGGTGTCGACGCCGCTGCCGGCCGCTTCGACGCCATAGATCTCGACGCTCGGGTCGTCGAGGAAGGGATGGAAAAGGCCCATGGCATTGGAGCCGCCGCCGATCGCTGCGATGAGTGAATCCGGCAGCCGGCCTTCATGCCGGTGCATCTGCTTCTTCGTCTCGTTGCCGATGATGCATTGGAAGTCGCGCACCATTTCCGGATAGGGATGCGGCCCCGCCACCGTGCCGATGCAGTAGAAGGTGTCCTCGACATTGGCGACCCAGTCGCGCAGCGCCTCGTTGAGCGCGTCCTTCAGCGTGCGCGAGCCCGACAAAGCCGGTACCACTTCGGCGCCCAGGAGCTTCATGCGGAACACATTGGGCTTCTGCCGCTCGATATCGACCTCGCCCATATAGACGATGCATTTGAGGCCGAAGCGGGCGCAGGCGGTCGCGGTGGCGACACCATGCTGGCCGGCGCCGGTCTCGGCGATGATGCGCGTCTTGCCCATGCGCCGCGCCAGCAGGATCTGGCCCATCACATTGTTGATCTTGTGCGCGCCGGTGTGGTTGAGATCCTCGCGCTTGAAATAGATCTTGGCGCCGCCCAGATGCTCGGTCAGTCTTTCGGCGAAATAGAGCGGGCTCGGCCGGCCGACATAATGCTCGAGAAAGCCATCGAGCTCGGCCTGGAAGGTGGGATCGGCCTTGGCCTCGTCATAGGCTTTCTGGAGATCCAGGATGAGCGGCATGAGGGTCTCGGCGACGAAGCGGCCGCCATAGATGCCGAACAGTCCTTTTTCATCGGGACCGGTGCGATAGGAATTGGGCGCGATCTGGTTCATGGGTGTTTTCTAGCGAGCCCCCTTGGCCGCCGCAATGAATTCCCTGATCAAGGTTATGTCTTTGATTCCAGGGGATTTTTCAACGCCAGATGAGACGTCCACAACGGGCGCGCCGGTCAGCCTGATCGCCTCGGCGACATTGCCGGGGTTGAGGCCGCCGGCCAGGAGGAAGCCCGGGGCGGCATTGCCCTGGGTCAGAAGGGTCCAGTCGAAGGCGACACCGTTGCCGCCGGGAAGCGCCCCTTTCAGCGTATCCGGCGCCTTGGCGTCATAGAGGATGCGGGCGGCAATCCCGTCATACGCGCGCGTCTGGGCCACATCATCCGCGGTCCTGACCTTGATCACCTTGATCACCGGCTTGCCGCTCCGCTTACCGATCTCGGCGACGCGTTCGGGCGTTTCGCTCCCTTGCACCTGGAAAAAATCGGGATCGACCATGCGCGTGATTTCATCGATCAGGCTGTCCTCGCCATCGACGACGAGCGCCACGATGTAAGCGCGCCCGCGGGCGAGCCTGGCCAGCTCACCGGCCTTGGGCGGCGACAGGTAGCGCGGGCTCTTGGGATAGAAGTTGAATCCGATGAGGTCGGCGCCCGCATCGAGCGCCGCCGTCACGGTCTCTGGCGTTGAGAGGCCGCAGATCTTGACGTCAGTGGGCATGGCTCGCTTCGATCGAGCGGGCGATGTCACGGGCCGCCGCAGCGGGATCAGCGGCGCCGGTGATCGGGCGGCCGATTACCAATATGTCGGCGCCTTCATCGAGGGCCGAGCGCGGTGTGGCGATACGCTTCTGGTCCTGCACCGCGGCGTCCGCCGGGCGGATGCCCGGCACCACGGTGACGAAGTCGCGGGCCGTCGCCTGCTTGACGGCGCGCACATCGGGGGCCGAGCAGACGACACCGTCGAGGCCGCATTGGCGCGCGAGGCGCGCCAGCGCCGCGGCATGATCGCGCCCCGAGAGTTCCCTGGCGAAGCCTGCTTCATGGATATCGGCATCGGCGAGGCTGGTCAGGATGGTGACGCCGATCAGTATGGCGCGGCCATCGACCGCTTCGGCAGCGGCGCGCATCATGTCGGCGCCGCCCGTCGTATGGATATTGATGATCGAAGGCGCCGGATCGAGCCGCATCAGCGAGCGCAGGCCGAACGCGACCGTATTGGGAATGTCGTGCAGCTTGAGGTCGAGGAAGATCGGCAGGCCTTCCTTGGCGACCGTTTCATAGCCTCTTGGGCCCGCGGCATAGAAGAACTCCATGCCGAGCTTGGCATAGCCGGCATAAGGCTTGACGAGACGGGCGAGCTCCTGGGCGCGCGCCACATCCGGCGTGTCGAAGGCGACGCAAATGGGGTTCTTGATCATGGCGGAAGGCCCCTTACTCCGAAATGGCGAGGGGTGCAAACTTGCCCTCTCCTCGTTTCGCAGACTATGTCCTCCTTCCCCGCGCAAGGCGCAGGGAAGGAGAGGGATGTGTGAACTCAGCTCCTCGAATAAATCAGCACCGCGGCGGCGAGATCTTCGAGCGCGGTGCCGCAGGATTTGAAGAGCGTGATCTCCTCGCGGTTGCGCCGGCCGGCGGTCTCACCCCGGCACAGGCCGAAGAGATCGCCCTGGACATTTTCCATCCGGAATTTGCCTTCGGCCTCGGCCTGCAGGAGGTCGCCGGCTTCGGTCTCGGCACCCTCGCGGGTGTCGACATAGACGCGGGCGCGGGCGACCGTCTCGCCATCCGTCTCGCGCATGGTCGGCTTGAAGGCGCCGGCGAGGTCGATATGGGTGCCGGGCTTGAGCCAGTGACCGCGCAGGATGGGCTGGGTCGATGTGGTGGCGCAGGAGATGATGTCGGCCTTGCCCATGGCTGATTCGAGGTCGGACGCGATCTCGATCTTGAAGCCATCGCCGGCGAGCTCGCGGGCGAGGGGCTCAGCCTTGGCGGGATTGCGGTTATAGAGCAGCACCGTCTTGATCGGGCGCACGGAAGCATGGGCGCGGATGAAATGCGGCGCCAGCGCCCCGGTGCCCACCATCAGGAGCGTCTCCGCATCCTGGCGGGCGAGATAATCGGCGGCGAGTGCGCCTGCCGCTGCGGTGCGCCGCCGCGTCAGCTCGGTGCCGTCCATCATGGCGACGGGCGCGCCGGTGCGGTTGTCGATGAGCAGATAGCTGCCGATGACGGTGGGCAGCCCCAGAGACGGGTTGTCGGTCTTGATGACCACCGATTTGAGGCCGGTGAAGGCCTTCGACCAGGCCGGCATCAGAAGGAGCGTCGCCACCGGCGACGTATCGTGATGATGGCGGGGTGGGGTGGCGATGTCCTCGCGAAAACCCTGGCGCAGGGCTTCGACGACGTCGCGATAGGGGGCGGCTTCGGCCAGCTGGTCGGCGGATATGATTTTCATGATGGGGGAGGCGGAGCGTTAAGCAGGTCCTGGTGTTCGCGTTTGAAGCGCTGGGCTTCGTCCTGGGCGCTTTGCAGGTCGGCGCGGGCCTGGCGGACGGCGCGCCGCCATTTGCCTTGCGCGAACCAGCAGGCGATCCAACCGGCGATGAGGCCGAAGAAGATGCCGGCGAAGAACAGCGCCCAGAGCGGGATGAACATGGTGGCGAAGGGCGCGGCCTTCGAGAACGGATCGAAGGAGACCTCGATCCATTGCCGGTTGGCCACGCAGAAGGCGATGACGATCACGACGATCGGCAGGCCGATCGCCCAATTGATGATCCGGCGCGCGGTCACGTTTCGGTTCGGTTGAGCTGCTCGCGCAGTTCCTTGCCGGTCTTGAAGAAGGGCACGTGCTTGGGCTCGACCGTCACCGGGTCGCCGGTGCGCGGATTGCGGCCTTGCCGGCCTTGCCGCGATTTGACCGAAAAGGCGCCAAAACCGCGCAATTCGACGCGATCACCGCTTTTCATGGCGTTGATGATCTGGTCGAAAATCGTATTGATGATGCGTTCCACATCCCGGTGATAGAGATGTGGGTTCTTCTCAGCGATCTTCTGGATCAGTTCCGATTTGATCATTGTGGTCCCCGCTCCCTCTTATTACTGGAACGAAGGGTGCCAAACGGAAACGAGACCGTCAAGTTTCTGTAATTGCGCCTGTTTCGCGAGGTCCGGCAGGCCCATCGCCTTGAGCGCCCCGGAGGTGATCCTGAGGCCCAGGCCGAACAGGCCCTTTTCTTCGGAAGGAAGGGCCCAATCCTTGACCTCGATGCCGTCGGAAAGCTTCTTTTCCTTCTTTATCCAGGCGACCGCCTTCTCCTCGCCGCCCAACTCGTCGATGAGTTTTTCGGCCACCGCCTGGCGCCCGGTATAGACGCGCCCGTCGGACAGGATCTTGACCTTGTCGAGCGGCAGCTTGCGGCGCTCGGCGACGAGGCCGGTGAACCAGGCGAAGCTGTCCTGCACCATGAGGGTCGAGACCTCGCGGGCCTTTTCGGAGAGCGGCTTGAAGGGCGAGGGCTCGGCCTTGAGGTCGCCGGACTTGATTTCCTGCATCTGGACGCCGACCGTCTCGAGGAGCTTCGAGAACTCGGCCCATTGGAAGATCACGCCGATCGAGCCGGTGATGGTGTTGCCGCGGGCGACGATGTGGTCGGCGGCGATGGCGGTGATATAGCCGCCCGAGGCCGCGACCGTGTCCATGACGGCGGCGACCGGCTTGTCCTTGGCGATCTTGCGGATCGCCTCATAGATCGCTTCCGAGCCCGCCGTCGTGCCGCCGGGACTGTCGATGCGGATGATCAGCCCCTTCACATTGTCGGCTTTGGCGATGTCCTCGAGGAGATCGAGGGTCGGCTGGTCGCCGGTGATGAGGCCGGTGACCCAGACGCGCGCAATATGATCGCTGCGCTTTTCGAGATTGAAGCCGCCCGAGGCGGCGGCGAGCGCCAGGACGGCGCCGATGAAGAGGAGGACGGACGCCACGCGCCAGAAGGTGAGACGGCGCTTCAACCGCCGCCGGTCGATGATGAGTTCAGCTTCGCTGGCCATGAGGTGAAGTCCTTGTGAGCATCGGGATAATCCGATTCTAGGACAGGCCCGATGAGAAAATTAAGGCATCGGTCCGTCGAATGGGAGGCCGATGCCGCAAACTAAAAAAGGCCGGGCGTTGCCGCCCGGCCATTATATCGTCAGTCCTTGGTCTCGGCGTCCTTCTTGGCCTTGTTGAGCGCGGCGCCGAGAATGTCGCCGAGCGAAGCGCCCGAGTCGGAGGAGCCATACTGCGCCACCGCCGCCTTCTCGTCGGCGATTTCAAGCGCCTTGATGGAGACGTTGATGCGGCGGTTCTTGGTGTCGATCAAGGTGACCTTGGCGTCGACCTTCTCGCCGACCGCGAAGCGCTCGGGGCGCTGCTCGGAACGGTCGCGGGCGAGATCGGCGCGCTTGATGTAGGCGGTCATCTCGGAGCCGGTGACCTTCACATGGAGGCCCATCTCCTCGACGGCGGTGACTTCACAGGTGACCGTGTCGCCCTTCTTGACGCCGCCCAGCGTTTCGAGCGGATCGCCCGAAACCTGCTTGATGCCGAGCGAGATGCGCTCCTTCTCGATGTCGACATCGAGAACCTGGGCACGCACGTGATCGCCCTTCTTGTAGTCCTTGATCGCCTCTTCGCCGGAACGCTTCCAGTCGAGGTCGGAGAGATGGACCATGCCGTCGACATCGCCGTCGAGACCGACGAAGAGGCCGAATTCGGTGATGTTCTTGATCTCGCCTTCGACGGTCGAGCCGGTCGGATGCTTCTCGGAGAAGCTGTCCCACGGATTCTGCTGGACCTGCTTGAGGCCGAGCGAAATACGCCGCTTGGCCGGATCGACTTCGAGCACCTGCACCTGGATCTCTTCCGAGGTGGAGAGGATCTTGCCCGGATGCACGTTCTTCTTCGTCCAGCTCATCTCGGAGACATGGACGAGGCCTTCGATGCCGTCTTCCAGTTCAACGAACGCACCGTAATCGGTGATGTTGGTGACGCGGCCCTTGACCTTGGCGCCGATCGGGTACTTGGCGGCGACGCCATCCCACGGATCCTTGTCGAGCTGCTTCATGCCGAGCGAGATGCGCTGCGTCTCGGGATTGATGCGGATGATCTGCACCTTGACCGTCTGGCCGACCGACAGCACGTCGGACGGATGATTGACGCGCTTCCAGGCGATGTCGGTGACGTGGAGCAGGCCGTCGATGCCGCCCAGATCGACGAACGCGCCGTAATCGGTGATGTTCTTGACCACGCCGTCGACCACCTGGCCTTCGGTGAGGTTCTGGACGAGCTCGGAGCGCTGCTCGGCGCGGGTCTCTTCCATGATGGCGCGGCGCGACACGACGATATTGCCGCGGCGGCGGTCCATCTTGAGGATCTGGAAGGGCTGCGTGACATTCATCAGCGCGCCGACATCGCGGATCGGACGGATGTCGACCTGGCTGCCGGGCAGGAACGCCACGGCGCCGCCGAGATCGACGGTGAAGCCACCCTTGACGCGGCCGAAGATCACGCCATCGACGCGTTCATTGTTGGCGGAGGACTGCTCGAGGCGGGTCCAGGCTTCTTCGCGCCGCGCCTTGTCGCGCGACAGGACGGCTTCGCCCAGCGCGTTTTCGATGCGCTCGAGATAGACTTCCACTTCGTCGCCGACCTTGATGACGACGTCCTTGCCGGGCTGCGAGAATTCCTTGAGAGCGATGCGGCCTTCGGTCTTGAGACCCACATCGATGATCGCGAAGTCGTTTTCGACGGCGACGACGTGGCCCTTGACGACCGAGCCTTCGGCGGATGCGCCGGTGCCGAAGCTTTCGGCGAGCAGGGCTTCGAAGTCGTCACGGGTCGGATTGAGGCTTTCGGCAGATTTTGCCATGTGTTTCGGTTTCCTGAGTAATCGAGGCTGGCCCACGGCTATATCCGCAGGACCTCCCGCTAGGCGCCGTCACCAAAATAGGTGCCAGGCGGGCAAACCACGTCATTTCCGGCACACAGGGCCAACCAGGCTTTGGGCGCGAGTATGGTCCGGAAACAGTTGAGGGCGCTTGGCGTAACCATAACGCCCCGTGAGCGCGCCCTGAAAAGGGCGGCCTGGAACGGGGGGTCATATAGCGAAAGCAGGGCCCCGGGGCAAGCTTTCTTGGGGCTTAAGTGGAACCCATCGGCCCTGATTTTATCGTCATCCCGGCGCAAGCCGGGATCCCCTGGGTAGAATTTAGTGGGTCCCGGCCTTTGCCGGGATGACGTAAGGTTGTCACACGTCCAGATTGGCCACCGACAGCGCGTTTTCGCGGATGAAGTCGCGCCGCGGCTCGACCACATCGCCCATCAGCTTGGTGAAGAGGTCATCCGCCTCGTCGAGCTCGCTGACTTTGACGCGCAAGAGCGAGCGGACATTGGAATCGAGCGTGGTTTCCCAGAGCTGCTCGGGATTCATCTCGCCCAGGCCTTTGTAGCGCTGCATGGTGATGCCCTTGCGTCCGGCGGCGAACACCGCTTCGAGCAGGTCGATGGGGCCATGGATGACCTTGTCGGAGTCCTTGCGCCGGAGCTTGGCGGGCTTGGCATAGATCTCCTGGAGATGCGCCGCCTTCTTGTCGAGCCGGATGGCATCGGCCGAGCCGATGAGCTTGGCATCGATACTCCAGCTTTCCTTGACGCCCCTGACCTCGCGGGCGAAGACGAGGCTGCCGTCTGCGGCATGAACGCCGGTCCAGCCGCGCTCGGTCTCTTCGGCGATCGCATCGAGCCTTTTGCCGATATAGCTCGCCGCGGCCAGCGCGTTCTCGTTGTTGGAGAGCACTTCCGGATTGAGCACGCCGGCGATCGCCGCCTGCTCGATGACGGTGCGCGAATAGCGCGAATGGAGGCCGTCGAGGGCGGCCCTGACCGAGAGCGCCTCATCGACGATCTGGCGCAAATCGGCGCCCGCGCGTTCGGCGCCCGAGGCCAATGCCAGGCTCGAACCTTCGAGACCGGTCTCGATCAGATAGTTCTCGAGCGCCTTGCCGTCCTTCAGATATTGCTCGGACGAGCCGCGCTTCACCTTATAAAGCGGCGGCTGGGCGATATAGAGATGGCCGCGCTCGATGATCTCCTGCATCTGCCGGTAGAAGAAGGTGAGCAGCAGCGTGCGGATATGGGCGCCGTCGACATCGGCGTCCGTCATGATGATGATCTTGTGATAGCGCAGCTTGTCGGGGTTGAATTCCTCGCGCCCGATGCCGGTGCCCAGCGCCGTGATGAGCGTGCCGATCTCGGCCGAGGACAACATCTTCTCGAAGCGCACCCGCTCGACATTGAGGATCTTGCCGCGCAACGGCAGCACGGCCTGGTTCTCGCGGTTGCGCGCCTGCTTGGCGGAGCCGCCGGCCGAGTCGCCCTCGACGATGAACAGTTCGGATTTTGCCGGATCGCGTTCCTGGCAGTCGGCGAGCTTGCCGGGCAGGGACGAGATGTCGAGGGCGCCTTTGCGCCGTGTCAGCTCGCGCGCCTTGCGCGCCGCTTCACGCGCCGCGGCCGCTTCCACCACCTTGCCGACGATCTGCTTGGCGTCCTGCGGATGCTCCTCGAACCAGGCGGCGAGCTCTTCGCCGATCAGGCTTTCGACGACCGGGCGCACTTCCGAGGAGACGAGCTTGTCCTTCGTCTGGGACGAGAATTTGGGATCGGGCACCTTGACCGAGAGCACGCAGGTGAGGCCTTCGCGCGCATCATCGCCGGTGAGTGCCACCTTCTCCTTCTTGGCGATGCCGCTCGAAGTCGCATAGCCGTTGATGACGCGGGTGAGGGCGCCCCGGAAGCCGGCCAGATGCGTGCCGCCGTCGCGCTGCGGGATGTTGTTGGTGAAGCACAGCACGTTCTCGTGGTAGCTGTCGTTCCACCACAAAGCGCATTCGACGGTGATGCCGTCTTTCTCACCCTTCACCATGATGGGCTCGGTGACGAGCGCCTGCTTGGTGCGGTCGAGATAACGCACGAAGGCCTGGATGCCGCCCTCGTAATAGAGCTCGACTTCCTTGGGCTCGACGCCGCGCTTGTCGGCGAGCAGGATGCGCACGCCGGAATTGAGGAAAGCCAGCTCGCGCAGGCGATGCTCGATCGTGGAATAATCGAAATCGGTCTTGGTGAAGATTTCAGGTGACGGCAGGAAGGTCACTTCCGTGCCGCGCTTGTCGTGGCTGTCGCGCACCACCGCGAGCGGCGCATCGGCCTCGCCATTGGTGAAGCTCATCGCATGCTCTTTGCCGCCACGCCAAACACGCAATTTGAGCCAGATCGACAGCGCATTGACGACCGACACGCCGACGCCATGCAGACCGCCCGACACCTTGTAGGAATTCTGGTCGAATTTGCCGCCGGCATGGAGCTGGGTCATGATGACCTCGGCCGCCGATACGCCTTCGGATGGATGGATGTCGGTGGGAATGCCGCGGCCATTGTCGAAAACGGTGCAGGAGCCATCGGCATTGAGCGTGACGATAGCGCGGTCGCAATAGCCGGCGAGCGATTCATCGACGGCGTTGTCGACCACCTCATAGATCATGTGATGGAGGCCCGATCCGTCGTCGGTGTCGCCGATATACATGCCCGGGCGCTTGCGCACCGCATCGAGGCCCTTCAGGACCTTGATCGCGTCGGCGCCGTATTCCTCGGCCTGTTTCTTGATCGGATCAGCCATTATTGCCTCGTTACTTTTCCACCCTCCACATGGAGGAATTCACCTGTCTTGCCAAGCCCGTCGAACAGCGCCCGATCAGTCCCCGTCATGAGGCTCTGGGCCCCAAGTTGACGAAGCGTCTCGAACAGGCCGGCGCGTCTGACCCCATCCAGATGCGCCGCGACTTCGTCAAGAAGAAGGACGGGAGCGGCCCCGCTTTCCTCCTTCACCGACGAGGCCTGCGCCAGGATCAGTCCGATGAGCAGCGCTTTCTGCTCACCCGTCGAGCACAGAGCCGCGGCCATCGCCTTGGGCTCGTGCGTTACCAAGAAATCACTCCTATGCGGGCCGTTGAGCGTGCGTCCCGCCGCTCTGTCCAGCCCCCGCGATTCGAAAAGGAGTCTACGATATTCGTCTTCCGCCTGCACGGCCGGCATGGTGGCGAGGCGATCTTCGAGTTCGCCCTGGAGACCTAGGATGCTGGCGGGGAAAGCACTCCCCTTAAGTAGGAATTTTATGTGATTTTGCAAGGCCGCGATGGCATGGAGACGGGCCGCGGCAATGGCCGCGGCAGCCTCCGCCATCTGCGCTTCGAGGCCTGAAAGCCATAGAGGATCGGGCCGCGGTTCCTCGAGCAGCAGATTGCGCTCGCGCATCAGCTTCTCGAAGACGAGGACACGCGAGGCATGTTCGGGATCATTGGCGGTGACCAGCCGGTCGAGGAAGCGGCGCCGGTCGGAAGCGGGGCCGGCAAAAAGCCGGTCCATCGCGGGGGTGAGCCAGATCACCCGCATATGATGGGCGAGGATGCCGGGACTCTTCTGCGGCACGCCGTCGAGCACCACTTGCCGCGTCTGGCTCGCTGTATCGCCTTCCGGCATCCATTGTGTGCCGAGCCTGACCTCGCCTTGGGCCGAGGCGACATGGGCGGCGACGGCCCAGCCGCGCGGCGCGCCCTGGCGGGCAAGATCCTCGAACAGGGCGCCGCGCAGGCCACGCCCGGTCGAGAGCAGCGACACCGCCTCGATGAGATTGGTCTTGCCGGCGCCATTGGGACCGGTGAGCGCCACGAGCCCCGCTCCCGGATCGAGCCGCAATGTCTCGTAATTGCGGAAGTCGGTCAGGGTGAGGCGGGTGACGGTGTAGGAAGACAACGCCATTCACGCGGCCTGTTTTTCCCCCTCTCCCGCTGGCGGAAGAGGGTGGCCGAAGGCCGGGTGAGGGTGGGTCTTGAGCTTCAGAGCCTCTGTCATCGGAGGCCACAGCGAGCGATTCCTAGCATCCCTGCTTTATGGCTCTGCCGGCCCTGTTTGAAAAGCCGCCATGTGTCAGCAATAGGGAGCTCACACCCGCATCGGCATCAGGACGTAGAGCGCCTGATCGTCGGAGGGATCGAGCACGATGGTGGGCGAGCCCGCATCGGCCAGCTGGAACCTGGCGGTATCGCTCTTGATCTGCGAGGCGATGTCGAGGAGGTAGCGCGAATTGAAGCCGATATCGATGGGTTCCGCATCATAGGTCGCGGCTATCTCTTCTTCCGCCGAGCCTGAATCCGGATTGTTGACGGTGAGCACCACGCGGCCGTCGCCGACATTGAGCTTCACCGCGCGGCCCTTCTCGAAGGAGATGGTCGAGACCCGGTCGACGGCGCTCGAGAACAGCTTGGTGTCGACATCGAGCGTCTTGTCGTTGTTGCGCGGGATCACCCGCTCGTAATCGGGGAAGGTGCCGTCGATGAGCTTCGAGGTCAGCGTCAGGCCGTTGCAGGAGAAGCGGATCTTGGAGGTGGAAAGCGCCACCTCGACTTCGCCGTCATCGCCTTCGATCAGCTTGACGAGCTCGAGCACCGTTTTCCTCGGCACGATGATGCCGGGCATGCCCTTGGCGCCGTCGGGCAGGGGCACCTGGGCCCGGGCGAGGCGGTGGCCGTCGGTGGCGACGGCGCGCAGCGTCTGGTTGGCCGCGACCTCGTGCAGATAGATGCCGTTCAGATAATAGCGGGTCTCTTCGGTCGAGATGGCGAAGCGGGTCTTCTCGACGAGGCCTTTGAGCTCGGAAGCCTTCAGGGTGAAGCGGTTGGCGAGCTCACCCGCATTGAGATCCGGGAAATCCTCGGGCGGCAGCGCCTGAAGGGCGAAGCGCGAGCGCCCCGCTTTGATGGCGACGCGGCCGGTATCGGGCCCCTGGTCGAGCTCGAGCTGGGCCCCGTCGGGGAGCTTGCGCACGATGTCGTAGAGCATATGGGCGGCGACCGTGACGGCGCCGTCCTGGGCGACTTCGGCCGCCACCGTCTCGATAATCTCGATATCGAGGTCGGTGGCGGTGAGCTTCACCGCCTCGCCCTTGGCCTGGACAAGCACATTGGACAGGATCGGTATGGTATTGCGCCGCTCCACCACACTCTGCACATGGTTGAGGGCCTTGAGAAAGGCCGATCTTTCGATAGTCACCCGCATAATGGTCTTGTCCTGTCTAGCTTGGGCCGAAGACATTAAGCCCGGCCGGCTTGACTTGTCTACGCTATTGCTGCTCGATGAGGCGGACGAGCAAAGCGACTTCGCGGGCGAGCCGGTCATCGCTCTTCATCAGCTCCTCGATCTTACGCACGGCGTGCAGGACTGTACTATGGTCCCTCCCCCCGAAGCGCCGGCCGATTTCGGGCAGCGAGCGCGGCGTGAGCTTCTTGGCCAGATACATGCCGATCTGGCGCGGCACCACCACGGAGCGGGCCCGGCGCGGCGACAGAAGGTCGGCACGCGCCACATTGTAATGGCGCCCGATCACTTTGAGGATGTCGTCGATGCGCACCCGGCACTGGTCGGGATTGGCCGACATGTCGCGCAAGACCATGGCGGCGAGGTCGACCGAGAGCGGCGCATGCGAGAATTGCTGATGCGCGATGACGCGGTTGAGCGCTCCTTCGAGCTCACGGCCGCCGCCCTGCACCTTGTTGGCGATGAATTCGACGACATCGGGATCGACCCGGATCTGCGGGTCGCGCTTCGCCACTTCGGCGAGGCGGCGCGCCAGGATCTCACGCCTGAGGTCGAGCTCGGGCAGCTCAATGTCGACGACGAGCCCGCCCATCAGGCGCGAGCGCATGCGCTGGTCGATGGCGTCGAGCTGGGCCGGCGGCGCGTCGGCGGCGATGACGATCTGGCGCTTGGCGTCCACCAGCGAATTGAAGGTGTGGTAGAATTCCTGCGTCATCGACTTGCCCTGCAGGAACTGGAAGTCGTCGATGAGCAAGACGTCGATCGACTGGAAGAAGTCCTTGAAGCCGATCGTGTCGCGCGACCTGAGCGCGCCGATGAAATGATACATGAAGCGTTCGGCGGTGATGAACAGCACCTTGCGCTCAGGATGCCGCTCGCGCACCCGCCAGGCGATCGCATTGAGCAGATGTGTCTTGCCGAGCCCCGCCGCCGAATGGATGAACAGCGGATTGAAGCTGACCGGCAGGCCCGGTTGCGATTCCGAGATGCGTTGCGCCGCCGCATGGGCGAGCCGGTTGGAGCCGCCGGTGATGAAGCTGTGAAAGGTCTGATGGGGATCGAGCGGCGAGCCGCGCTCGCCCGTCGGCTGGTGCAGCAAGGCTTGCGCCGGTTGCTGCTGCGCCATGCGTGTTTGCGCCTCCGGCTGCATCTCATCGCGAATGATGCGCCTTTCGGCGACATCCTGCGGGCGCTGCGGCACGCCGCGCGTGCGCACTTTCACATGAACGTTATCGAGATGGCCGAGCTCGGCCTCGCTCGCTTTCAAAAGTTTCTGAGCGTAATGCGTCTCGATCCAGTTTCTGAGGAAACGGGTGGGGACTGAAACCGCAAGGCGCCCATCGACGCATTCCTCCGGCTCCATCCGCGCAAACCAGCTTGTGTAAAGATCGTCACCCAATTCCGCCTTGAGTCTTTGGGCTATCCTGCCCCAGCTCTGCTTGAGTTCGATCACCGCCGCATCTGTCATCACACCTAAACCCCTATTTTCTTGTACTCACAGCGATTGGCCGCGCTTTCGGCACGCAACTACCCTCTTGCGGATCGACTGATCCGCAAGCCAAACTCCTTTCCGGTTCGATAAAGAACCTAAGGCGACCCTGATTTAGAAAACTTGGTCACTAAGTGCCCCTATGGTGACCTTCACTGACTTACCCATCACTTCGTGCCGCAACCCCTCAGGCAGCGCCCAATGACCATACTCACAAGCCCTCCGCCGTGACAACAGAACTTGGACGCTTCTCCGTGTACGGAATTTTCTTTGGACGGTGCCCGATCTGCCCTTCACGTCATGGGCCTGATCGACAAGTCGTTGACTCGCATGCCTGAATCAATCGACCGCGCGGTACAGGTGCAGAAAAATCACTACCGCCACAAAAATTGGATTCCCATATTCGGCGGCCCATGGATTCATCGGCCTTCGTCCAACTCTTTCGCTTCACTCTTCTAAGTAATTGAAAAGTAATGCCAATTTTTGCGCCAAACCGTCAGTAGCCTGAACAAGAAAAACGGCGCGTCCGGGGTTTTCCGTCGCGCCGTCTGTGGATGGCCGGAAAATCGGCCAAATATCAGTCTGTTACTTGATCGCCTTCACGCGCTTGGCGAGGCGGGACACCTTGCGGGACGCGGCGTTCTTATGCAGCACGCCCTTCTGGGCGCCGCGCATCAGTTCCGGCTCGGCCGCCTTGAGGGCGGCTTCCGCGACGGACTTGTTGCCGGACGCGATCGCCTCTTCGACTTTACGTACCGAGGTGCGCACGCGGCTGGTGCGGTTCTTGTTGATGACGGCACGGCGAGCCGAAACGCGTGTCGCCTTTTTCGCCGAACTTGTGTTCGCCATGAATTGACTTCCTGAAGTTGAAACCGGTCGATATCGGTTCAATGCAATAATGCCGCTGCGCCGGAAGCGCGCGCGGCTGCCTATCCCCTTATCGGATGGGGGGGCTTATAATCGCCCGGGGTCAGCCCGTCAATTGCCGTGTCTTGCGGCTTTTAGGACCGCCGCCAGGGCGGAATGGAGGCCGGGATCGGCTTCCCGGGCCATCAGGCCCTCGAGACGGGCGATAAGGGCGTCCTGGTCCGGCTGCGCCAGCCTGGGCCGGATCACCGGATAGGAGACCGCCAGCGCCTGTGCCAGCATTATGAGCTTATCACTAGGGAAAGTATGGGCTTCGGCCAGCGTATCGAGCGTGCCGTGGAGGGTCGTGGCGATGGCGCTGCCGCAGCAGGCTTGCGCCTGGTCGATGAGCGCCAGCCGGTCGAT
The DNA here is from genome assembly GCA_005502925.1 of Rhizobiales bacterium Y(2018). Classification (GTDB taxonomy): domain Bacteria; phylum Pseudomonadota; class Alphaproteobacteria; order Rhizobiales; family Aestuariivirgaceae; genus Taklimakanibacter. The sequence continues at coordinate 145,664 of SCPD01000002.1, forward strand.
CAAGGCAAGCCGGAAGATCTGGATGTCGACGAGCTCGTTCTGGACGTCGTCGCCGAGCGCCACCGCATAGCCATAGCGGCTGCGGAATTCACCGGTCGCCGACATGATCAGCAGAATCTGCTGGCGCTTCAGGGAGGCGCTTTCCGCTCCCGCCATCAGCTGGTCGATATTGCCGCGGTCGATGAGGCGGTCGAAGAAGGCTTCCGTCTTCGGATTGCCGCGCCGCGGCAAGGTGATCCTGCCGTTCTGGACGGCGAAAATTGCCTCGACATAATCGCTCGGCGCCCATGGACCCTCGACGGGAAGCATTTGCGTATTGGCGACAGCGGGAGCGGCGAGGCCGGTGCAGGCCAGCATGGCGGCAACGCTCCAGGCGCGAAAGCGAAGCATCTCTTAACCTCTGCTCCTGCGTAACTTAGCGCATTTTCGCCGCGCCTGCATCTAAAGCGTTGCACTCGCCGATTGTCATAGCTATGGAAGCCGCCCCCAATCTCCAGAGACATTCATGACCAGCGCCCCCGACGACATATCGATCGGCATCGATTTCGGCACGACCAATACGGTAATCGCTCTTGCGGGACCCGAAGGTGCCGCCGAAGCCTTGCACTTCACCCAGAATGGCGTCGTCCATCGCACCTATAATTCGGCTTTGTGCTTCTGGGAGGACCATCAGGGCGCCGGCACGCAATTGCGCATGGAAGGCGGGCCCTGGGCGGTCGAGCAGTTCCTCGTCGGGTCGGCGGCGCATCGCTTCATCCAGTCCTTCAAGACCTTCGCGGCGAGCCCCTCTTTCGCGCAGACCCGCATCTTCCGGCAGAATTTCCGCTTCGAGGATCTGCTCAGTGCTTTTCTGCGCAGCCTCTTGCGCCATGCCGACCGTCCGCTGGCGCTCGATGCCGGCAAGATCGTCATCGGCCGGCCGGTGCGCTTCGCCGGCGCCAGCCCCGACGAGGCCCTGGCGATGAAGCGCTACCGCACCTCCTTCGGCCGGCTGGGTGTCGAGCACGGTCATTATGTCTATGAGCCGGTGGGGGCGGCCTTCTTCTATGCCCGCCAGATCAAGGAGGATGCGACCATCCTGGTCGCCGATTTCGGCGGCGGCACCAGCGACTTCTCGGTGATGCGCTTCGAGCGTCGTGATGGCCGCGTCCAGGCGACGCCGCTCGGCCATAGCGGCATCGGCATCGCTGGCGATGCTTTCGATTACCGCATCATCGATCGCGTCGTCTCGCCCCGCCTCGGCAAGGGCACGGACTATGTCTCTTTCGGCAAACGGCTCGCCATCCCCAATGGCTACTACGCCAATTTCGCCCGCTGGAACCAGCTGGCGATGATGAAGTCGAATGGCGATCTGAAGGAGCTCATCGAGCTCGAGCGCTCCGCCGTCGACCCGGCAGCGCTCCAGAAGCTCATCGACATCGTGGAGAACGATCTGGGCTTTGCGCTTTATCGTTCGGTCTCCGCCGCCAAGGTGGCGCTGTCATCGGCCGACCAGGCGGATTTTCGCTTCCGGCAGGATGGGATCGACATCGAAGAGACGATCGCGCGGGCCGATTTCGAGGACTGGATCGCCGATGACGTCGCGCGCATCGCTGAGACGGTGGATGAGGCCTTGGCCAAGGCCGGGCTCGGCGCGCATGAGATCGACAAGGTCTTCTTGACCGGCGGCTCGTCCTTCATTCCGGCGATCTGGAAGGTATTCGGTGAACGTTTCGGCGAAGACCGGCTGATGACCGGCGATCAATTCGAGTCTATTGCCTATGGCCTGGCGCTGATCGGGCGCGCCGAGCGGCCCGAGGATTGGGCGATGCGCAATTAGTCTGGAAAGGGAGTTATGCTCGACGGCGATGTGAGCCTGCTGCACTACGCCCTGGTGGCGCTGGCCGCTTTCATCGCCGCCATCATTGGCGGGGTGACGGGCTACGGCACCGGCTTGTTGCTGCCGCCAGTGCTGGTGCCGATCATCGGGCCGCAAGCGGTGGTGCCGGTGATCGCCGTCGCTGCCCTGATGACCAATTCGAGCCGGCTGCTCGCCTTCCGCACCTTTTTCGATGCGCCGCGGGCACTTCTCATCACGCTCTGCGCCGTACCCTTCTGCTTCATCGGCGCCTATCTCTATACGCTTCTGTCGGGTGGCCATGTCGCAATGCTGATCGGCATTGTGCTCATCCTTCTGGTGCCGGTGCGCCGCATCCTCACCCGCTTGCGCGGCCATCTGCCGAATAAGGGTGTCGCCGTGGCGGGAGCGGCCTATGGGCTCCTCGTCGGCGGCACCACCGGCTCGGGCGTCGTGCTGCTGTCGATCCTGCTGGCGGCGGGCCTCCAGGGCCCGGCGGTGATCGCCACCGATGCCGGCATCTCGATCGTCATCGGCGCCGTCAAGACACTGGTCTTCCAGTCGACCGGCATGCTGCCGCTGTCCTCCTGGATCATGGCCGCGGTGATTGGCGTTGCAGCGCTGCCCGGCGCCTTCATCGCCAAACGCCTGGCGCATCGGCTATCGCTCAAGGCGCATACCGCGATCCTCGACGCCGTGGTGATTATCGGCGGCGCTATTCTGATCGTGCAGGGCTTTAGCGGTTCTTGAAGGCCGGCTTGCGCTTCTCGACGAAGGCGGTCATGCCTTCCTTCTGATCCTCGCTGGCGAACATCGCGTGGAACAGGCGGCGTTCGAAGCGGATGCCCTCGGCGAGCGTGGTCTCGAAAGCGCGGTTGACCGATTCCTTGGCCATCATGGCGATGGGTTGCGAGAAGGAGGCGATCTTCATCGCCGCGGCGAGGGCTTCCTCGACCAGTCTGTCGGCCGGCACCACGCGCGAGACGAGGCCGCACCGTTCCGCTTCCGCGGCGTCCATCATGCGCGCGGTCAGCACCATGTCCATCGCCTTCGACTTGCCGATATAGCGGGTGAGGCGCTGGGTGCCGCCGGCGCCCGGCATGACGCCCAGCTGGATTTCCGGCTGGCCGAATTTCGCCGTGTCGGCGGCGATGATGAAGTCGCACATCAAAGCGAGTTCGCAACCGCCGCCGAGCGCGAAGCCCGCCACCGCGGCGATCACCGGCTTGCGCTGGTCCGCCACTTTGTCCCAGGCGGAGAGGAAGTCACCCAGATAGGCTTCCATATAGGATTTGGACGCCATCTCCTTGATGTCGGCGCCGGCGGCGAAGGCCTTCTCGCTGCCGGTGATGACGATGGCGCCGATCTTCTCATCCCTGTCGAATTGCGCGAGCGCCTGACCGAGTTCGGCGACGAGCGTCGCATTCAGCGCGTTGAGCGCCTGCGGCCGGTTGAGCCGGATGAGGCCTACGGCGTCATGGGTTTCGACAAGGATGGTTTCATAGGTCATGGCAGCTCTCTCGCAACGGGATCGGAATTCGGTGGGGAGAGATAGGCTATTTCTGGCACTTGGGACAATAGAAGGTGGAACGGCCCGATTGTACGATCCGTTTGACGGTGCCGCCGCAGCCGCGTTTGCGGCATTTCTCGCCTTCACGGTCATAGACGGCGAAGACCTGCTGGAACGAGCCCTTGTCGCCTTGCGGATGGACGAAATCGCGCAAGGTGGAGCCGCCGGCGGCGATCGCCTCGGTCAGCACGGCGCGGATATGGCGCGCGAGTTCCTCGAGGCGGGGATCATGACCACTCTTCTTGACCAGGCTTCCGGCCTTGCGCTTGGGTGACAGGCCGGCGCGGTGCAGCGCCTCGCAGACATAGATATTGCCGAGGCCGGCGATGAGCGTCTGATCGAGCAGCGCCGCCTTGAGCGGCGCTTTCTTGCCGCGGAATCCTTCCGCCAGAGTAGCGGCGCCGAATTCATTGCCGAGCGGCTCGATGCCGATCTGGGCGAGCAGCTTATGGGTGCCGAGACCTTCCTCGGCGACGAGATCCATGAGGCCGAAACGACGCGGATCGGTATAGACGATGCGCAGGCCGTCGGCGCGGGTGAAGACGACATGATCATGCGGACCCTTGCCGCTGTCGGGCGTCGCCGCCTCGTCATAGAACTCGCCGAGCCCCGTCATGCGGCCGCGGACGTCGATGATGGTGAAGCGGCCCGACATGCCGAGATGCAGGATCAGCACGTCGCCGCCGTCGAGAAAAGCGAGGATGTATTTCGCCCGCCGCTGCAGGCGCAGCACCAGCCGCCCCTCGATGCGTTTGGCGAAACCGGGCGGGAAGGGGAAACGCAGATTGCTGCGGGCGAGCGTCACCTGTGTGATGCGCTGCCCGGTCAGCACCGTTTCGAGGCCGCGCATCACGGTTTCGACTTCTGGAAGTTCCGGCATGGCGGGGTCAGATCCGTTCGAACGAAAACGATCCTTTCCTAATAGCCGCTCGTGACGGTGAGTGTCAGTAGGGGATCAGGTCAGGGCCGTCAGGATCCGATGCGCAGCTTCGACGCGCACGGGATTGGGATAGCCCCGGTTTGCCAGCATTACGAGGCCTGTGGCTTTGGCGGGAATGAAGACGGCATAGGCGCCGAAACCATTGGTCGAGCCTGTCTTGTTGAAGAGCCGGTCGGAGGCAGGCGCCAAAGGCGGGTCGAGCTTTTCCGCCGGATTGGCCTTGAAGGCCATGTCGGGGGAATTGCCGTCGACGAGACGCGCGCGGCTGATCGGCCAGGGATAGCTTTCCCAGCCCAAGCCCTGCGTCATCGGGCCGACCTGGTAGTAGCCCTTATGTGTCGCGGCGACGGCGCGCCGGAAGGTTTCATCGAGCCCGGCACTGTCGATATTGGCTTCGAGAAAGGCGAGCATGTCGGTGGCTGTCGTCTTGACGCCATAGGCCTCAGAATCGAAGACGCCCGGCGTCACCCTGACCGGCTTGCCGCTTTTCGAAGTGCCATAGGCGTAACGGCCCATCTGATCTTTGGGTACGCGAATATAGCTGCGCTTCAGGCCGAGCGTCGGAAAGATCTTGCCTTCCATCACCTGATCGAAGGGCTCATTCAGGCTCCGGGCGGCGAGATAGCCGAAGAGACCGATGCTCGGATTGGAGTAACGCCGATAGGCGCCGGCGGGAAAAGCCGGCTGCCAGTTCTTGAAATAGGCGATCATTTTGTCCTGATCGGTGACCTCGGCGGGAAACTGCAAAGGCAGGCCGCCCGCCGTGTAGGTGCCGAGATCGAGTACGCGGATGCGCTCGAAGCTCGAGCCGGAAAGGGCTGGGAAATATTTGCTCGCGGGGTCCGTGAGCGCGAAGGTGCCCTTGGCGAGCGCGTAACCGCCAAGTGTTGCGGTGAAGGTCTTGCTGATCGAGCCGATCTCGAAGAGCGTGTCCTCGGAGACTTTCGCACCGCTCTCTTTCGAGGCGATGCCGAAATTGAAGAAGTGACGCGCGCCCTTGAGCGTGAGTCCCACCGCCATACCCGGCACATCGTATTTCTTCATGACCGGCCGGATCGCCTGGGCGACGATGCGCTCGAGATCGCCGCTCCTTTGGACGGCATGGCCTGGCCGCGCAAAGGCGGCAAGAGTCGGGATGGCAAGCAATCCGGCAAGCGCCTGCCGGCGTGACAAATACATCGTCATTCTGTCTTCCATGTCGGTTGAGGCTTAAGGGAAGCGCCGCCTGCCGCCGCAGGATCATGCGGGCTTCGGGCGGGACTATGACGAGGCCATTTGCCCTAGACAAATGATCAATTCTGGGCTCAGACATGAGAAAAATATGGGCTCAAAAACAACATGGATATCTCGCAACTGCCGCTCAATGCGCTGCGCGCCTTCGAGGCCTCGGCGCGCCATACGAGCTTCACCCGCGCCGGCCTCGAGCTGCGCGTCACCCAGACGGCGATCAGCCATCAGGTCAAGGCGCTGGAGGATGTCCTTAACGTAACTCTGTTCAAGCGCCTGCCGCGCGGGCTGACCCTCACCGATGAGGGCCATGCGCTGCTGCCGGTTCTGACCGACGCCTTCCAGCGCATGAGCGCCACGCTGAGCCAGTTCGAGGAGGGCAATTTCCATGAAATCCTCACCGTCGGCATGGTCGGCACTTTCGCCATCGGCTGGCTCCTGCCGCGCCTCGCCTCGTTCAAGGACGCGCATCCCCATGTCGATCTGCGCCTCAAGACCAACAACAACCGCTCCGACATCCTCATCGACGGTCTCGATTATTTCATCCGTTTCGGCGACGGCGCCTGGCACGGGACGGAGGCCATCCATCTGATGGACGCGCCCTTGTCGCCGGTCTGCGCTCCGGAGCTGCGGGAAAGGCTGCGCCGGCCAGCGGATCTGGCCGGGGTCGAGCTGCTGCGCTCCTATCGCATCGATGAATGGCCGATGTGGTTCAAGGCGGCGGGTGTCACCGCTCCCAATCTGCGTGGCTGGATGTTCGATTCGTCCCTGACCCTGGTCGAGGCGGCGGCGCGCGGTGTGGGCGTGGCGCTGGTGCCCGTCGTCATGTTCGGCCAGGAGATCGAAGCGGGGCGGATCGTCCAGCCTTTCCCGATCACGATCGCGACGGGCGGCTACTGGCTGACCAGGCTCAAGACCAGGGCCGAAACGGCCGCCATGTCGGCCTTCCGCCACTGGCTTCTGGCCGAAATCGAAAGCCCGGCTCAAGCCATGGCGCGGTAAGCGAAATTGTCGCCCGCCATGGCATTTGAGGCCGGCCTGTTCTATGGTCCGCCGCCATGACAGAGCCCCAGAAAGAAACCGCTCCTTTCGGCTTTCGCGAGGTCGCGGAAGGCGAAAAACAGGGCCTCGTGAACGAGGTCTTCTCGAAGGTCGCCTTCCGTTACGACCAGATGAACGACCTGATGTCGGCGGGCTTCCATCGCCTGTGGAAGGACGATTTCGTGACGCTGCTGTCGCCGCCCAGAAGCGGCCAGAGCTTCGAGGTGATCGATGTGGCGGGCGGCACCGGCGACATCGCCTTCCGGATCGCCCGCGCCGGCGGCGCCGGCACGCGCATCACCATCGCCGACATCTCCCCCGAAATGGTGGCGGAAGGGGCGAAACGCGCCGAGGCGGAAGGGCTCCAGGGCCAGTGCCGCTTCAGCGTCGGCAATGCCGAGGCGCTGGCCTTTCCCGACAAGAGCTTCGATGCCTATACGATCGCTTTCGGCATCCGCAATGTCACCCATATCGACCGCGCGCTGAAGGAGGCCTATCGGGTGCTGAAGCCCGGCGGCAAGTTCCAGTGCCTGGAATTCTCGCATGTCGACGTGCCGGGGCTCGCTTCGGTCTATGACGCCTATTCCTTCACCGCCATTCCGGCCATCGGCAAGGTGGTGACGGGTGACGGCCAGCCCTATCGGTATCTCGTCGAAAGCATCCGCACCTTCCCCGACCAGGAGAAATTCGAGACGATGATCCGCGAGGCCGGTTTCAGCCGCGCCGGCCATCGCTCGCTGTCGGGCGGCATCGTCGCCATCCACTGGGGTTGGCGCATCTGATGGCATTTTTCGGCCACGTCTTCCGTCTCGCCCGCGCCGGCTGGGTGCTTGCCCGCCATGACGCGTTTCCACCGCCCGAGGATGCGGCGGCACTGCCATTGCCGGCGCGTATCGGCTTGCGCCTCGCCAAGCTCGTTGCGGTCAAATCGCATGGCAATGGCAAATTGAGCGCGGCGCTTGCCGAATTGGGACCGAGCTATGTGAAGCTCGGCCAGTTCCTGGCGACGCGGCCCGATATGGTGGGACCGGCGCGCGCCGCCGAGTTGCGCAGCTTGCAGGATCGCCTGCCGCCCTTCGATATGGCGACGGCACGTCAGGTGATCAAAACCAATCTCGGCCGTGATACCGACGAACTCTTCGCTGAATTCGGCCCGGCCGTTGCCGCCGCCTCGATCGCGCAGGTGCATCGCGCCAGAACGCGCGAAGGCCGCGACGTGGCGGTGAAGATTTTGAGGCCTGGCATCGAGCAGCGTTTCGCCCGCGATCTCTCCGACTTCTTCTTCGCCGCGCGGATGATCGAGCGGATGAGCGCCGTGGCGCGCCGCCTGCGCCCGGTCGATGCGACGGAGACGCTGGCGCAATCGGTCAAGCTCGAAATGGATCTGCGCATGGAAGCCGCGGCCATGAAGGAAATGGCCGGCAATGTCGCCGATGATCCGGGCTTCCGCGTGCCGCAGGTCGAATGGGCCTTCACCGCCAGGCAGGTGCTGACCACCGACTGGATCGACGGCACGCCGCTGTCGGATCTCGCGGCGCTGAAAGCCACGGGCCTCGATCTCGACCGCCTCGCCGACACGGTGATCCAGAGTTTTCTCCGCCATGCCATTCGTGACGGCTTTTTCCATGCCGACATGCATCAGGGCAATCTCTTCACCGATCCAAGCGGCAATCTGATCGCCGTCGATTTCGGCATCATGGGCAGACTCACGCCGAAGGAACGCTTGTTCCTCGCCGAGATTCTCTATGGCTTCATCCGCCGCGATTATGCGCGCGTGGCGCAAGTGCATTTCGATGCGGGTTATGTGCCGCCGCATCAGGACCCGGCGGTCTTCGCGCAGGCCTTGCGCGCCATCGGCGAGCCGATCATGGACCGCCCGGCGCATGAGATCTCGATGGCGCGGTTGCTGACCCAGCTCTTCGAGGTGACCGGCCAGTTCGACATGGCGACGCAGCCTCAATTGCTGCTGCTGCAGAAAACCATGGTTGTGGTCGAGGGCGTTGCGCGTATGCTCAACCCCCATTTCAACATGTGGGTCGCGGCGGAACCGGTGGTGCGCGAATGGATCGAGAAGAAGCTCGGACCCTTGGGCCAGATCGAAGGGGCGGCGGAAGGTGCCGCCTCGCTCGGGCGCCTCTTCACCACCTTGCCCGAAATGCTGGGCCAGGCCCAGGCCGCCACCACGATGCTGGCCGACATGGCGAATGCCGGCGGCATCAAACTCGACAAGGCGACGACCGAGGCACTCGCCGCCGCCCAGGCCCGTCATTCGCGCGCGGGCCGCTATGCGCTCGTCGCAGGGGCGGCAGCCTTGATCGCCATCGCTTTGAACCTGATCTTTTGAACTGCACCTCCGGCCTCTTAGATAATGGCATGATCACATGATGACCAATCTCTCCGGCAGAAGCGTTCTCCTCATCATCGGCGGTGGCATCGCCGCCTATAAGAGCCTCGAGCTCATCAGGCTCCTGAAGCAGCGCCAGGCCAAGGTCACGGCGATCATGACCAAGGCGGCGGAGCAGTTCGTCACCCAGCTTTCGGTGGCGAGCCTCACCGGCGAAAAAGTCTATACCGATCTCTTCAGCCTCACCGATGAGGTCGAGATGGGGCATATCGAATTGTCGCGCTCGGCCGATCTTCTGGTGGTGGCGCCGGCGAGCGCCGATCTCATGGCCAAGATGGCGCAAGGCCTCGCCAATGATCTCGCCTCGACGACGCTGCTCGCCACCGACAAGAAGATCCTCATCGCGCCGGCGATGAATGTGCGCATGTGGCAGCATCCGGCGACGGCGCGCAATCTGGCCACGTTGAAGGCCGATGACGTGCGCGTCGTCGGTCCCAATGACGGCGAGATGGCCTGCGGCGAATATGGGCCTGGCCGCATGGCAGAGCCGGTCGAGATTCTGGCCGCCATCCAGGGGCATTTCGCCGGCGGCGTGCTGCCGCTGGCGAGCGGCGCCTCGAACCGCCCTTTGACGGGCCGCAAGGTGCTGATCACCGCCGGCCCCACCCATGAGCCGATCGATCCGGTGCGCTATATCGCCAACCGTTCTTCCGGCAAGCAGGGCTATGCGCTGGCGCAAGCCGCTGTGGCGCTCGGCGCCGAGACGATCCTCGTTTCCGGCCCGGTGAATCTGCCCATCCCCCCCGGCGCCCAGATGATGCCGATCGAGACGGCGGCCGAGATGCTCAAACTCGTCGAGGCGGAACTGCCCGTCGATATCGCGATCTTCGCCGCCGCCGTCGCCGACTGGCGCGTCGCCACGGCGGCCGATCAGAAGATCAAGAAGGGTGCCACCGGCCTGCCCGAGCTCAAGCTCGCGGAAAATCCCGATATCCTGAAAACGGTGGCGACCGCCAGATCGAAGCGGCCGAAGCTGGTGGTTGGCTTCGCCGCCGAGACGCAGAATGTCATCGAGAATGCCAAGGCCAAGCTCGCCAAGAAGGGCTGCGATCTGATCGTCGCCAATGATGTGAGCGCCGACAGCGGCGTCATGGGCGGCAACCGCAACAGGGTGCATCTCGTCTCGGCCGCTGGCGTCGAAAGCTGGCCCGAGCTCGACAAGAGCGAGGTGGCCCGCCGCCTGATGGAAGATTTCGCCCGCCGTATCGGAGCTTTGACATGACCGACGTGAAAATCCTGAGACTCCCGAATGGCGAAGGCCTGCCCTTGCCCGCTTATGAGAGCGAGCATGCCGCCGGCATGGACCTGCGCGCCGCCGAGGATGCGATTCTGCCGCCGGCCGGGCGCGCTTTGGTGGCGACCGGATTCGCCATCGCGTTGCCGCATGGGTTCGAGGCGCAAGTCCGGCCACGTTCGGGCCTCGCCGCCAAACATGGCGTCACCGTGCTCAATACACCGGGCACCATCGATGCCGATTATCGGGGCGAAGTGAAAGTCATCCTGATCAATCATGGCGCCGACGCCTTCGCCATCAAACGCGGTGACCGCATCGCCCAGATGATCGTGGCGCCGGTCACCCGGGTGACGCTCGCCGAGGCGGCGAGCCTTTCGGACACGGCGCGTGGCGCCGGTGGTTTTGGGTCGACGGGACGCGGCTGATGAAGCTCTCGGTTGAGGAGCTCGAACGTTATGCCCGGCACATCGTGCTGCAGGAAGTGGGCGGACCTGGCCAGGCAAAACTGAAAAGCGCCAAGGTGCTTGTCGTCGGCGCGGGTGGCCTTGGTGCCCCGGTGCTGCTGTATCTCGCCGCCGCCGGCATCGGCACGCTAGGTGTCGTCGATGACGATGACGTGTCGCTCTCCAATCTGCAGCGCCAGATCATCCATGCGTCGTCGCGCATCGGAAGACCCAAGACCGACAGCGCCGCGCAGACGCTCAATGATCTCAATCCGCATGTGAATGTGATCGGCCACAAGACCCGTCTTAACGCCGCCAACGCGCTCGACATCATCGGGCGATATGACATCGTCGCCGACGGGTCCGACAATTTCCCGACCCGTTTCCTGGTGAGCGATGCCTGTTATCTGGCGAAGAAAACGCTGGTCGCCGCCGCGGTCGGCCAGTTCGATGGCCAGCTCTCGACCTTCAAGCCGCATCTGAACGACGCCCAGGGCGTGCCCTATCCGACCTATCGCTGCCTGCATCCGGAAGCGCCGCCGCCGGGCCTGGTGCCCGCTTGTGAGGAGGCCGGCATTGTCGGCGCGCTCACCGGCATCATCGGCTCGATCCAGGCGATGGAAGTGATGAAGGAGATTGTTGGGATGGGCGAAAGCCTGGCGGGCCGGCTCTTCATGTATGACGCTTTGTCGGTGCGCGCTTATGTGACGACGCTGCCTTGGAATCCCGACAATCCTCTCAATGGGCGAAATGCGACGATCAGGGATCTGTCGTCGCACGCCTGACCGTCATCACGTCCGGTCGAGAGCCGAGCCCCTGACGCGTTTTCAAATTTGAACGTAACCGAAATCAGTGTTACAATCACTACAAATGCGATCCGAGAGCATTCAATGAATGCTCCCGCCGTGTTGGCATCCTGGAGCGATCCCGATGAGGATGGCGTAAGCTTCCCCAAGCCGCATAAGAGATGGAAGAAGAAGGAGCCAGTGAAGAAAATCGATCTCATCAGTCTGCTAAAACAAGTAGAGCCTCATAGAAATGAGGTGGTGGAGATCGATGGCGTAGCTATGCCGAAGAGCGCCGCCATGCTGATGTCCGTTCTCGCAACTCAGACCGATTCTTTTGCGCGCGCTGAACTCTATATGTGCGCTATCTCTGAATGCGGATTGGCCAACAAGACAGCAGCTGCCGTCAAGTTGGCCCGGGCGCAGCATGAGGAATTCCCCGATGACACATCGTTGATGATCTTATCCAGAGCGTTGGTTGAGAACAATGAACTGGAGGCGGGAATTCTACGCGCCAAGGAAGCCCTCGAATTGGCGGTGCAGATTCGAGAGGGGGTGAATAACGCGGCGGGAAACCTGGTTCGGCTGTCCGTTAAGACAGGTTCAGTCGAGACGGTGAATGAGGCCATGAAGGCGCTCATCGACTCCACGCAAGTGCCGCGCACGGGAGACTGCGTGTTGGATGCCGACTGGTGTGATGACGCGGAAGCGCTCGGCGCCGATAAGAATTCGATATCTTGGATTAGGTCGGTTGCCGCGACGCAACGATCACGGATCCGTCGTCGTACGGCTGACACGTCACCGCGGCGAAAGCCGGGGCCTATTCAGTAAGCGCTGACCGCGTGGAAAGAATCTAGTGGGTCCCGGCTTTCGCCGGGATGACGACTGGGGTAGGTTACGCCGCTCTGGCGACGCCGACCATCGCGGGGCGCAGCACGCGGTCGCCGATCTTGAAGCCCGCTTGCATCACTTGCACGACGGTGCCGGGGGCGGCGTCATTGGTCGGCACTTCGAACACCGCCTGGTGATAATGCGGATCGAATTTCTCGCCCATCGGAAAGACGCGGGTGATGCCGTGGCGCTCGAACACCTTGAGCAGCTCGCGATTGGTCATCTCGACACCGGCGACGAGATTCTTGACCGGCTCGGTCGCCTCCTTCAGATGATCGGCTTCGGCGGTGGCGAGTGCCCGGTCCATATTGTCGCTGACGCTCAAAATGTCGCGGGCGAAATTGCTGGCCGCATAAAGCGTGGCTTCCGCCTTTTCGCGCTCCATGCGTTTGCGCAGATTGTCCATCTCGGCGAAGGTGCGCAGCAGCTGGTCCTTGAGCTTGCCGGCTTCTTCCTTGAGGCCGGTGATTTCGGCCTCGCGCGGATCGGCCTCCATATCGAGGGTCACGGGCTCGGCTTCCGGAATGTCGGTTGCCGGGATCTCTTCAGCCATGGTGTCTTTGCTCGTTTTAGCAGTCATAACGATCCTGGATTATCGATCGATGGATTGGGTTTCGGGCTCGGATATCAGGGTTCGGGCCGGAAAAATCAAGTCTTTCGGGTCAACTGACACAAGCCGACCTTAAGCCGCTCTATGGTGGGGCAAATGTCCAGTTTGGGGAAATACCTATGTCAGAGCCTATCCGCCTCTATTCCGGCCCTTTGAGCATGTTCGGCGCCAAGACAGAGATCGCCGCCTTGGAGAAGGGCCTCGCCGTCGATCTGGTGATGGTGCCTTTCGACATGGCGAAGCTCTATGAGCCGAAACATCCCGAGGTTCTCCGCATCAATCCCAAGGCCCAGGTTCCGGTGCTCATCCAGGGTGACGTGGAAATCTTCGATTCGACCCAGATTTTTGAGTATTTCGAGGATCTGAAGCCGGAGCCCGCTTTGTGGCCAAAAGCGCCCGGTTCCCGCGCGAAAGCCCGGCTGCTCGAGCTCAGATCGGACGAAGTCTTCTTTCCGCCGATCGTCCGGCTGATGGGGCTGCAGGACCGGCTGGATGATCCGGCGGCGGTGGCGGCGCAAGGAGCATCGGCGCGGTATTATAAGGAGATGGAACGGCAATTGGGCGAAAGCGAGTTCCTGGCCGGGGCCTTTTCCTATGCCGATATCGCCTTCTATATGGCGCAGCTTTTCGCCGCCCGGATGAGCGCGCCGATGACGGAGGCGACGCCGAAGCTCATCGCCTGGCGTGCGCGCATGTCGCGGCGCCCGGCGATACGCCAGGTCGCCGGCGCCATGGCGAGGTTCCTTTTGAGCCAGGGCCGGCCGCTGCCGGACTTCATGAAAGAACTGGTGGCCTAACCCAGGCGCTCGATATCGGGGAGGCCTGTGAGATCGACCCAGTCATGCCGGCGGGACTCGTAGACCGAGACACGCGGCGCCGGGAAGCTGGGATCGGCGAAGGCGCCGACCGCGACCGCATAGGCCTCCGGCACACCGCTCAATTCCCAATAGACGGTCGAGCCGCAATGCGGACAGAAATGGAAACTCACCGTGCCGTCGCTGTCGCCCTTGCGGGTGAAACGCGTGCTGTCGCCGGCGATGTGCCGCACATTTCCTTTCAGAAAACGTGCCTGCATGCCGAAGACGCTGCCGGTGCGCTTCTGGCACGCGAGGCAATGGCAGATCGAGATGCGGATGGGCTCGCCGCGGCAGGCGATGCGCAACTTCCCGCAGGCGCAGGAGGCCTCGCGCTCCATCGTCACGTGATCAGGCGCCCGATGATACGCGCGGTGTAATCGACCATCGGGATGATGCGGGCATAGTTCATCCGCGTTGGGCCGATGATGCCGAGCGCACCGACGATCTTCTCCTCGCTATTGCGATAGGGCGCGACGATGAGGGAGGAGCCCGACATGGAGAAGAGCTTGTTCTCGGCGCCGATGAAGATGCGCACCCCTTCGCCGATCTCGGCCGAGCCCAGAAGCTGGATCAGTCCCTTCTTGTTCTCGAGATCGTCGAACAGGCGGCGGATGCGCTCGAGATCGTCGAAGGCCGTGAGATTCTCGATGAGATTTCCCTGGCCTTTGACGATCAGCGTGCGGTCGTCTTCCTCGGCATTGCCCGACCAGGTGGCGACGCCGTCGGCGACGACCTTCGCGGTGAGCTCATCGAGCTCGGTCTTGAGCGTCGCGATCTCGTCATGCATGTGGCGCTGCAATTCGCCGATCGTCTTGCCCTGCATGCGCGCCGAGAGATAATTCGACGCCTTGATGAGCGAGGAGGGCGGCAGGCCGGGCGGCAGGTCGATGGCGCGGTTCTCCACCGTACCGTCCTCGGCGACCAGGATCACGAGGCCGCGGCCGGGCGACAGGCTGACGAATTCGATATGCTTGAGCCGGGCATTGAGCTTCGGCGCCATCACCAGGCCGGCGCAATGCGACAGGCCGGAGAGGAGCGTCGTCGCCTCGCCCAGCACTTCCTCGATGCGGCGCGAGCGGTTGGCGCCGGTCATCTGCGCGTCGATGCGGGCGCGCTCCTCGGGCGAGATCGAGCCCACTTCGAGCAGCGCATCGACGAAGAAGCGCAGGCCCGCATTGGTCGGCATGCGCCCGGCGCTGGTATGGGGCGAATATATGAGGCCGGTCTCCTCGAGATCCATCATCACATTGCGCACCGATGCCGGCGACAGGCTCGACGGCAGGATGCGTGAGATGGTGCGCGAGCCGACGGGCTCCCCGGTGTCGAGATAGGTCTCGACCAGGCGCCGGAAAATGTCGCGCGAGCGCTGGTCGAGCTGGGCCAGGCCCTGCAGGCGTTCATCGACCAGAGGTTTCTGCGGATGGATGCTCATGGGACGAATGTAAAAACGAGACCCCCCTGGGTCAATGAAAGCAAAGGGCTTGCGCCCTCATTTCAATATTGTTATGTTATAACATAACAATATTGAAATGAGGGGAATGAACATGAAATCCTTGCGTCTCTTGCTGTTGGCCGGTGCCGGCCTTGCTATCTTCGCCGCCGGGCTCGCTTCGGCGGCCGAACAGGAGCATTGGCGGGTTTTCGTCGCCGATCACAGCGCCCCGACGCTGCATGCCGTTGACGTCAAGAGCGGGGCAGTGCTGGCGACCATTGGCGTCCAGGCGCCGGCCGCCCTTGAGGCGAGCAAAAGCGGCCGCATTGTCTTCGCCGTGCAGTCCGATGCCGACCGCGTCTCGGCGATCGCCAGCGGCGTGGCGCTCGACGATCATGGCGATCACGGTGATCTCAAGCTGACGACACCTTATCTGCTCAATGCCGTGTCGAAGGGCGCCAAGCCGGTCCATCTCGTCGAGCATGACGGCAAGATCGCGATCTTCCATGACGGTGATGGCAGCGTCGCCATCCTCGCCGAAGCGCAATTCGCCAAGGGCAAGCTCGCGCCGCAACGGCTGGAGACGGCGGCGCCGCATCACGGTGTGGCGGTGCCGCTTGGCGACAAGGCGCTTGTCTCCATCCCCAATCCCAAGGACGCGGACGAATTGCCCATCGGCATGCGGCTCATCGATGAGCAAGGCAAGGCGGTCGCCGATTATGCCTGCCCCGATCTACATGGCGAGGCGTCCTCAGGGCCGCTGCTGGCGATCGCCTGCGCCACCGGCCTGCTTGTCGTCGATTCGCAGAAGGCGGAGCCGCGCATCACTTTCCTTCCCTATTCGTCGTCACTTCCCGAGGGCAAAGCGACGACGTTGAGAGGCGCCAAGTCGCTGCGCTATTTCATCGGCAATTACGGGCCGGAGGCGATTGTGCTTGTCGACCTCTCGGCGCAAGAGCCGTTCCGGCTGGTGAAGTTGCCGGCGCGCCGCGTCGACTTCACCATCGATCCCGAACATTCCGACCGCATCTATATCTTCACCGAAGACGGCTCTTTGCATCGCATCGACGCGATCAAAGGCGAGATCGTCAAAAGCGCCAGGCTCACGCAAGCCTACAGCATGGATGGCCATTGGCGCGATCCGCGTCCGCGCCTCGCGGTGGCGGGCGAAGAGATCGTGGTGAGCGATCCCTTGGCCGGTATTCTGCGCGTCGTGAATTCCGAAACCCTGGCCGAGAGCCGCAGCATCGATATCGACGGCATGCCCTATGGGCTGGTGGCGCTCGGCGGTTCGGGCGAGATCCATTGAGGCGCGGCATGCAGGACAATCGTATTCCAGTCACCGTTCTGTCGGGCTTTTTGGGTGCCGGCAAGACGACATTGCTCAATCACATTCTCAACAACCGCCAGGGCCTCAAAGTGGCGGTGATCGTGAACGATATGAGCGAAGTGAATATCGACGCCGAGCTGGTGCGCGCCGGCAACAGCCTGGCGCGCACCGAGGAAACATTGGTCGAGATGACCAATGGCTGCATCTGCTGCACCTTGCGTGACGATCTTCTGAAGGAAGTGCGCCGTCTCGCCGCGCATGGGCAGTTCGATTACCTGCTGATCGAAGGCACCGGCATCGCCGAGCCGCTGCCGGTCGCCACCACGTTCGCCTTCCGCGACGAGAATGGCATTTCGCTGTCGGATGTCGCGCGCCTCGACACGATGGTGACCGTCGTCGATGCGGTGAACTTGCTCAGCGACTATGGCAGTCCCGATCGGCTCGCGGCGCGCGGCGAAACGGCGGGCGAAGGCGACGGGCGCCTGCTGGTCGATCTCATCGTCGACCAGATCGAATTCGCCGATGTCGTGGTGATCAACAAGATTGCCGATGTCTCGCCCGAAGACCGCGAACGCGTGCGCAAGATCGTGCGTGCGCTCAATGGCGATGCGAGCGTGATCGAGACCAGCCATGGACGCGTCGCGCCGGCCGAAATTCTCGCCACCGGACGTTTCGATCATGCCAAGGCCGAGGAGCATCCTTTATGGTTCAAGGAGCTGAATGGCTTCGCGAGCCACAAGCCCGAGACCGAGGAATACGGGATCTCGAGCTTCGTTTATCGGGCAAGACGGCCCTTTCATCCGGGGCATTTCAATGCGTTTCTCGAACGGACATGGCAGGGGCTGATCCGCGCCAAGGGTTTCTTCTGGCTGGCGACACGGCCCGATTGGGTCGGCGATATGAGCCTTGCCGGCGCGATCTGCCGCACCGAAGGCTTGGGCCTTTGGTGGGCGGCTGTGCCGGCGGAGCGCTGGCCCGATCACCCCGGCTGGCAACGTGAATTGGGTGCGAAATGGGTGGCGGGCTGGGGCGATCGCCGCCAGGAGCTGGTCTTCATCGGCGCCGGTCTCGACGAAAAGGCGATGCGGGAGGCGCTCGATGACTGCCTGGTCGGACCCGAGCAGCCCTCGCTTTTCGAAGCTGACGATTACCGCAAGCTTGCTGATCCCTTCCCGGAATGGCGCCGCGAAATGGCCTGAATCCATCTCTGTTCATCGGGCAGCGGAGCCGCTAGATACCCCCCATTCAATCGAGTGAGGTTTCTATGCGGCCGTCCGGGCGAAAGCCCCATGAATTGCGCAAGGTGAGTTTCGAGCGTGGCTTTTCCAAACATGCGGAAGGCTCCTGCCTCGTCCGCTTCGGCGACACCCATGTGATGTGCCTCGCCACCGTCGAGGAAAAAGTTCCGCCATGGCTGAAAGGCGCCGGCAAAGGCTGGGTTACGGCCGAGTATGGCATGCTGCCGCGTGCCACTGGCGATCGCATGCGGCGCGAGGCGGCGCAGGGCAAGCAGTCGGGCCGCACCCAGGAGATCCAGCGCCTGATCGGGCGCTCGCTCCGGGCCGTGGTCGATCTCGTGGGCCTCGGCGAAAAGCAGATCACGCTCGATTGCGATGTCATCCAGGCCGATGGCGGCACCCGCACCGCCGCCATCACCGGCAGCTGGATCGCGCTCCATGATGCGCTCAAATGGATGGAAGCCCGTGAGATGTTCGCCAGGAATCCCTTGCGCGATCATGTCGCCGCCATTTCCTGTGGCATCCACAATGGCGAGGTCGTGGCCGATCTCGATTACGACGAGGATTCGAGCGCCGAGACGGATGCGAATTTCGTCATGACCGGCAAAGGCGGCATCGTCGAGATCCAGGGCACGGCGGAAGGTGAGCCCTTCTCGCAGGAGCGTTTCCTCGAATTGCTGAGCCTCGCGCAAAAAAGCATCGGCGAATTGGTGGAGCTGCAGAAGAAGGCCATCGCATGAGAGCCAAGGCGATCCTCGAGACCATTCTTTATGGCGAGGACATCGCCGCGATGCGCCGCTTCTATGAAGATGTGATCGGGCTCGGGGTGCGCCGTGAGCTCGGGGACCAGTTCGTCTTCTTCCACTGCGGCGAAAGCATGCTGCTGATCTTCAATCCGGTGACGTCGGCGGTGAAGCCCAAATCCTTCACCTCCGCACCGCCGCATGGCGCCACGGGCGCAGGCCATGTCTGCTTCTCCGCCACGGCGGAAGAGCTCGACGGCTGGCGCAGGCATCTGAGCAAACATGGCGTCGCGCTCGAAGCCGATTTCGAATGGCCGGGCGGCGGCCATTCGATCTATTGCCGTGATCCCGCCGGCAATTCAGTCGAATTCGCCGAGCCGCGTATCTGGGGCCTGCCGAGACGATCGCTGCGCAATCAGAAGCTCGTCGTCGCCTCGCATAATCCGGGCAAGATCAAGGAGATCAATGAGCTTCTCGGGCCCTATGGCGTCGAGGCGATCTCCGCCGGTAGCTTAGGGCTGCCCGAACCGGAGGAGACGGGCACGACCTTCGAAGCGAATGCACTGCTCAAATCGGAAGCCGCCGCGCAAGGGGCGGCGCTGATCGCGCTCGCCGATGATTCGGGCCTTTGTGTCGAGGCGCTCGACGGCGATCCCGGCATCTATTCGGCGCGCTGGGCCGGTCCTTCCAAAGACTTTGCGCTTGCCATGCGTAATGTCGAAGAGAAATTGCAGGCGCTCGGCGCCACCACGCCCGAAATGCGGCGCGCTTATTTCGTGAGTGTGCTGTCGGTCGCCTGGCCCGACGGCCATGTCGAGAATTTCGAGGGCCGTGTCCATGGCACGCTGGTCTGGCCGCCGCGCGGCAAACGCGGTTTCGGTTATGACCCGATGTTCCTGCCCGATGGCCGCAGCGAAACCTTTGGTGAAATGGATCCCGACGCCAAGCACGAGATCTCGCATCGCGCCGTGGCTTTCCGGAAGTTGGTCGATGCGCTCTTCTGAACCAGGCTTCGGCATTTACGTGCATTGGCCCTTCTGCAAGGCCAAATGCCCTTATTGCGATTTCAATTCGCATGTGCGCCATGAGCCGGTCGACACGCTCTCTTTCGCCGACGCTCTGGCGCGCGAGCTTGCCTGGTTCGCCGCCCGCACGGGACGACGCGAAGTCGAAAGCATCTTCTTCGGCGGCGGCACGCCGTCGCTGATGCCGCCTCAGGCCGTGGGCCATGTGCTCGATGCGATCGCCCGTCTGTGGCCGGTTTCATCCGACGCCGAGATCACGCTCGAAGCCAATCCGACCAGCGTGGAGGCGGAGAATTTCGTCGGCTATCGCGCCGCGGGCGTCAATCGCGTCTCGGTCGGCGTGCAGGCGCTCGATGAGACGCATCTCAAAGCCTTGGGCCGCCAGCATTCGGTGGAGGAGGCGCTTGCCGCCTTCCGCCTCGCCGCGAAGGTTTTTCCGCGCGTTTCCTTCGATCTCATTTATGCCAGGCCGGGCCAGACGCTTGCCGCCTGGCGCGACGAGCTCACCCGCGCGCTTTCCGAGCAGCAGGGCCATATGTCGCTCTATCAGCTCACCATCGAGGAAGGCACGCGTTATGCCGATCTCCATCGGGCCGGCAAATTGATCGTGCCGGATGAGGATCTCGCCGCCGATCTCTATGATCTGACGCAGGAGCTTACCGCCAAAGCCGGCCTCAACGCCTATGAGGTCTCGAACCATGCGCGGCCCGGGCATGAATCACGGCACAACCTCATCTACTGGCGTTATGGCGATTATGCCGGCGCGGGGCCGGGCGCTCATAGCCGCATCACCGAAGCGGGCAAACGCCTGGCGCTGGCGACCGAGCGTCATCCCGAGACCTGGCGTGGCCTCGTCCAGGCGAAGGAAAATGGCGTGATCGAGGAGACGGTGGTCGCGACACCTGATCAGGCGGCCGAGTATCTCTTGATGGGCCTGCGTATCGCCGACGGTATCGACATTGCCCGCTACCGCGCCTTGAGCGGGCGCGAGCCGTCACATGTGCCGGAGCTTGCCGAAATGGGCTTGGTCAGCCGCCATGGCGACCGCCTCGTCGCGACCCAGGCCGGCCGCCGCGTGCTCAATGCGGTGATCTCGCAGCTGGCGGTCTAAGCCGCATCGGCCCGAAAAGTTGCAGACTTTTCGGAAAAGCCGATGCGCATCTAACTAGAATCCCGCACCGAAGCGGCTCGGCGCCTGCGCCACCACTTGCGGGCCGGACGGCGTCATTTCGAGGATCGACAGGCCGCGTTCGATGAGGCCGTTGGAGCGGAAGCGGAACAGGCCGTTCTGGCCCTGATAGCCGCCCGCATCGGTGATGGCGCCTGAGGAGAAGTCGCCCTTGCGGGCAAGCCCCGCGGCGAGGCTCACCGCGTCATAAGCGAGGCTCGCGATGCGCGGCGGGTTTCCGCCATAGACGCTCGAATATTTGCTGTCGAAACGCTGCACCATGTCGGGCGACACGCCGGCATACCAGCCGCCTTGCGCGATCGGCGTCGAGCGCGTGACCGTGTCGTCCCACAGGCCGGTGCCGAGGATCTTCACTTTTTCCGGCGTGATGCCGTTCTGCTCGAGGGCGGCGCTCAGGGAGCGCAGCGCCTCGCCGCCTTCCGGAATGAGGATCGAATCGATGCCGCGGCTCGGATCATTGAGGTCCTGGGCAATGCGCTGCGCCGCCGCCGCGCTCGACTGGCCGCGCGCGAAGGGCTGCGACGCGGCGATCTTGACGCCGCTCGGTCCCGCCGACCGGTTGAGGGCGGCCTGGACGTTGCTGCCATATTGGGTCTGCGGATAAAGCAGCGCCAGATTGCGTTTGCCCTGGGACGCCGCGTAGCGCACCACATTCGCCACTTCCTCCTCGGGGAGGAAGCTCATGAGATAGGTGCCTTGGCCGGCGACGTTGCTTTGCGAGGAGAAGGCGATGACATTGGCGCGGCCTTGCGCGACGGTCTTCACCGCCTGCACTTCGGGCGCGAGAAGGGGCCCCAGAATGAGCTCGGCGCCTTCATTGAGGGCAGCCTGGGCGGCGGCCTTGGCCGTGCCGGCATTGCCGCCCGAATCCTTGGTGATGAGGGTGATGCCCGAGCCGCCGGTATCGGTCAAAGCGAGCTCGGCCGCCTGCTTCATGGCCTGGGCGATGCGTTTGGTCTCGCCGGGGCCCGACAGCGGCAGAAGCAGCGCCACTTTGCGCCCACTGGCGGCCTGTTTGGTCAGCTGCTGGCCTTTGACGCCCGCGTCACTGAACATATCGCCCATTTTAGAGGAGGTGCAGGCGGAGAGGACCAGGGCAACGAGGCCAATAAGAAAAATGCGCCACTGCCAAAGAGTTGCGCGAGGCGCTATTGTCGCTGCCACCATAGATCCACTCAGTCCGTTCAATGTCCCCAACTCCACCTGTTCCCACGAAATCCCCGTCCGGCCGTCGCTATACCATAAAGGGGGTCGTTTTCGAGGCGGAAAGCCTGGCGCCCGGCCTTTACGTCACCGCCACGCCGATAGGTCATCTTGCCGATATATCGTTAAGGGCGGTTAACGCCCTGGCGGCGGCCGACGAGATTCTATGCGAGGACACGCGGGTCACCGGAAAGTTGCTCCATCGCTACGGTATTAATGCCAAGCTGCTTCCCTATCATGATCACAATGCGGCGAAACTGCGGCCCCGCATTCTAAGCGATCTGCAGGCGGGGAAAAGCCTGGTTCTGGTGAGCGATGCGGGGACCCCCCTGGTGTCGGATCCGGGCTACAAGCTCGGCCGCGCGGTCATCGAGGCGGGGCTGCCGCTGCATGTCATTCCGGGGGCTTCGGCGCCTCTGGCGGCCCTCACTCTGTCGGGACTCCCGTCCGACCGCTTCATGTTCTGCGGTTTCCTCCCCGAGAAGCAGGGCGAGCGCCGGCGTGTGCTGGACAGCCTCAAGAAAGTGCCGGCCACCCTCATCTTCTTCGAAAGCGCGCGCCGCATCACCGCTTCTCTGGCCGATATCGCCGAGGTCCTGGGCCCGCGTGACGTGGCGGTGACCCGCGAGCTCACCAAGCTTTTCGAGGAAGCGATCCGGGGCGACGCCGCGGTGGTCCAGGCCGAGCTTGCCGGGCGGGAGACGATCAAGGGCGAGATCACGCTCGTGGTGTCGCCGCCGGGCGACGAGGCGCCGCCGGCGCAGGACGAGATCGATGAGGCCTTGCGCGAGGCCACCCGCTCGATGCCCGCCAGCAAGGCCGCTGCCGAGGTCGCGCATCGTTTCGGCCTGCCCAAGAAGGAGCTCTATGCCCGCCTCCTCGCCCTCAAAGACCCGACGGCGCAATGAGCGCCGCGGCCGCTGGGCCGAGGCGGTCGCCGAAGCGAGCCTGCGTCTCAAGGGCTATCGGCTCCTGGCGCGCCGTTTCAAGGCGGGACCGGGCGAGGTCGATCTCATCATGCGCAAAGGCGAGGTGACCGCCTTCATCGAGGTGAAGATCAGGGCCGATGCCGACCGCGCCGTCGAGGCGGTGACCAATTATCAATCGCGCCGTATCGCCGCCGCTTCGCGCATCTGGATGGCGCGTGACCCCAAGGCGGCGCTTGGAATCTGCCGCTTTGACATCGTCGCGGTCTCCCCCTACCAGTGGCCGCGACACATCCCCAATGCGTTCATCGTGGAAGACTGAAATGAAGCTTCGTGTTGCCGTGCAGATGGATCCGATCGAGAGCATCAACATAACGGGCGACTCGACCTTCGCCATCATGCTCGAGGCGCAATCACGCGGCCACGATCTTTTCTATTACCAACCCAAGGGCCTGGCGCTGAAGGGCAACACGCTCTTCGCCACCGCCCATCCGGTCACGGTGCGCGACGAGAAGGGCAATCATTTCACGCTGGGCAAGGAGGAGCGCGTCGATCTGGGCCGCTTCGACGTGGTGCATATGCGCCAGGATCCGCCCTTCGACATGAACTACATCACCATCACCCATATGCTGGAGCAGATCCATCCCAGGACCCTGGTGGTGAACGACCCACGCGAAGTGCGTAACGCGCCGGAGAAGCTTTATGTGATGCAGTATGGCGACCTGATGCCGCCGACCCTCATCACCCGCGATCCGAAGGAGCTGCAGGCCTTCCGCGTCGAGCATGGCGAGATCATCCTGAAGCCGCTCTACGGCAATGGCGGCGCCGGCATTTTCCGCCTCGGCGGCGAGGATCAGAATTTCGGCGCGCTGGTCGAGCTCTTCACCCAGAGCTTCCGCGAGCCCTTCATCGCCCAGCGTTATCTGCCCGAGGTGCGCAAAGGCGACAAGCGCATCATCCTCGTCGACGGCGAATTCGCCGGCGCCATCAACCGCGTGCCGGCGGCGAACGAAAACCGCTCCAACATGCATGTGGGTGGGCGCCCCGAGCCGACCGAGCTGACCAGGCGCGAGCGCGAGATCTGCGAAAGGCTGGGACCGGATCTGAAGGCCAAGGGCCTCATCTTCGTCGGCATCGACGTGATCGGCGACTGGCTGACCGAGATCAACGTCACCTCGCCGACCGGCATCCGCGAAGTGAAGCGTTTCGGCGGCGCCGATATCGCCGCGCTGATCTGGGATGCGATCGAGCGCAAGCGGAAGCCCTGAACCCGATCGGGACAATGATCGTCATCTGCCTCAATGGCCCGATCAATGCGGGCAAGAGCACGATCGGCCGCGTTCTGGCCGGCATGCTGCCCGATGCCGAATTCATCGAAGGCGACGATCACGGCATTCCGGAGGGCGTGCCCTTCCAAGAGATGATTGAGCGGGCGACGGCGTGGCTGGCCGGGCGCATCGGCGAGACGCAGCGCTCCTTCCTCGTCATCGCTTATCCGCTGCGGCCCGAGGATTTCATCCTCCTGCGGGAGGCATGCGCGAAACGCGGCGCCCGGCTTATCGTCGTGACGCTGGCGCCGCCGATGGAGCTGGTTCTCAAGGATCGCGGCACCCGCAAGCTGGACGACGAGGAGCGCTCCCGCATCCGCGAGATGTATGAGGAAGGTTATGCCGGCCGCGACTTCAGCGACCTGGTTATCACGGATATCGACAGCCCGGACGTCATGGCGCGGCGGATCAGAATGAAAGTCATGCCTCCAGACGCTGCATGAAGGCGTCGAGATGCTTGCGCCACAGGAGTGGCTTGAAGAGAAGGCCGTGACCCATCGGCGCCGCGATGAAGGTGCCGCTTCCACCCGCCGCCATATAGCCATCGAAATTCCGGCGGCAGTGGGCGATGCGGTAATACTGATCGTAGCTGCCATGCAGCCAGAGTGTCGGCGCTTTGGTGGCGGCGCCTCGTTTGAAGAGCAGCGGATTGACGGTCTCATGCGAGGGGCAGGCTTTTCCGAGCCAACCGCCATTGAAATTGACGGCGCCGGTAAAACTTCCCGGGCGCATGCCCGCATAGGCGATCGACAAGATGCCGCCGCGCGAAGCGCCGCCGATGGCGATGCGCCGTAAATCGACATCGTTGCGGGTCTTGAGATGGGCCATGACGGCATCGATGTCGGCGACGGCTCTCTCGAAGCCCGCGATCGTGATGTCGGGCTGGCAGGAATAGCCGCTGCCATCGGCGGCGAGGCCTTCGCCATAGGTGCCCTCTGACCCGCCGCGGCCGCGACGCTGCGGAAAAATGACCATCCAGCCGCGCTGTGTGAAATAATCCTGCATGTGTGGCGGGCACCATCGCCGCGAATACACGGCCTTGTTGATTCCGCGTCCGGTCGAGCCGTGATTGAAGATGATGGTGGGGACGGGATCATTGGTTGGCGGGCGCGCCACCATGAGTTTCAGTCTTACGTTCGGTTCGGGCGAGGGGATGAAGATGTGCGATGCGGGCATGCGCGCACTATAGACATCTCATTTCCAAATATAAGCAGGGGATGACACTAAGCCAACTTCACCGACAGACTTTTCCCGACCGCTGTCGCGGCCTTGACCAGAGTGTCCAACTGCACGCGGTCATTGTCGGGATCGAGCAGCCTCCCAAGCTGAGTGGCGCTCGTTTTCATGCGCCGCGCCATTTCGGATTTGGATATCTTCTGCACGGTCATTTCATGAGCGATCTGGAGCGCAATGGTCCGTTTGATGGCGGTCGCGGTGACCTCTTCGTAGATGCCTTCATCCTGCAGAAAACTCTCGAAGCTTTCGCCGATATGCGGGTTCCTAGTCTTTTTCATAGCGCTGCACCTCCTTCAGGCGAGCCGATGCCAGTTTGAGTTCTTTGTCCGGCATCTTCTGTGTCTTCTTCACGAAGCCATGCAGAAGCACCATTTGATTGTCGGCCAAGACGAAGAATATGCGGGCGATCCGTCCTGACGAGATGCTGGATCGAATTTCATAGAGACCTTTCACATTCTTTATCGGGGAGCATTTGGGCATCCCGACCGGCCAACAAAACTCCAGCGTCGCTATGTCCTCACCAATGCTCTTCCGGTCCTCGGGCGCCAGCTCCATGAGCCATTCGCGCACCGGCCGCTTTCCGGTGCTTGAAGCATAAAAGGCCGCCTGCAGAATCTTCGTGGGCCGGCTCATCTTTAGTACCTTTTACGGTATACCTTATACGGAAAGAATGCAAATCCATTCGAGGCCATAGGTACGTTCTCTTAATGTTCTTGAACTTTGTAGCAGGCCGGTTTACGTTGTGAAAGTGCAATAGAGGGGCCTTCATGACGGCGCATGCAACAACGGTCGCCTTTCAGGGCATCGAGGCGGTGCCGGTCGATGTCCAGGCCCAATTTCTGTCGGGTCAGGTGCAGTTCAACATTGTGGGCCTGGCTGACAAGGCGGTGGTGGAGAGCCGTGAAAGGGTGCGGGCGGCACTGTTCGCTGTCGGCCTGGCGTTGCCGGGCAAGCGACTGGCGGTCAATCTCTCGCCCGCCGATCTCCCCAAGGAGGGCAGCCACTATGACCTGCCCATCGCTTTGGCGGTGCTCTCCGCTTTGGGTGTGCTGCCGCAGGATTTCCTCAACCGCTATGTGGTGATCGGCGAGATGGGCCTAGACGGGGCCTTGGGCGCCGTCACCGGTGCGCTACCCGCCGCGATCGCCGCCAATGCCCGGGGCCTCGGCCTCATCTGCCCGAGAGCCTGCGGACCGGAAGCCGCCTGGGCCGGCGATGAGGTCGATATCATCAGTCCACAGACGATCATCCAGATCCTCAATCATGTGAAGGGCACGCAGGTTCTCTCCAGGCCCACCCCCGGTATCGCCGAGGATCATGGCCGCTTGCCCGATCTCAAAGACATCAAGGGTCAGGAGGCCGGCAAACGCGCGCTTGAAGTGGCGGCGGCTGGATCCCACCATTTGCTGATGGTCGGGCCGCCGGGCGCCGGCAAATCCATGCTAGCGCAGCGCCTGCCCTCCATCCTGCCGCCGATGGATGCGCGCGAGATGCTGGAAGCGAGCATGATCGCTTCCCTCGCCGGTGAATTGGCGGAGGGCAAGGTGACGCGCAAGCGGCCCTTCCGGTCGCCGCATCATTCGGCCAGCATGCCGGCGCTGGTCGGCGGTGGCATGCGCGCCAAGCCGGGCGAGATTTCCTTGAGCCATCACGGCGTGCTGTTCCTCGACGAATTGCCGGAATTCCAGCCGCGTGTGCTCGAAGCCCTGCGCCAGCCGCTGGAGACGGGCGAAACGCAAGTGGCGCGGGCGAATTATCATGTCACCTATCCGGCGCGTTTCCAGCTCGTCGCCGCGATGAATCCGTGCAAATGCGGCATGGCGGGTGAGCCCGGCCATGTCTGCGCCAAGGGCCAGCGCTGTGCTGGCGACTATCAGGCCCGCCTGTCGGGCCCGCTGATCGACCGCCTCGATATCCAGATCGAGCTGGGCGCGGTGCGCGCCGCCGATCTGGCGCGGCCCTCGCCCGCGGAAGGCAGCGCCGAGGTGGCGGCGCGGGTGGCGCAAGCGCGCGACCGTCAGCGTGCCCGCTTCGCGCGGCTGGGCCTACGCCATCTGACGACCAATGCCCAGGCGGACGGCCAGGTTCTCGATGCGATCGCCACGCCGGACGATCCGGGCCTGCGCATCCTGCAGGAGGCTTCCGACCAGATGATGCTGTCGGCGCGCGGTTATCACCGCGTGCTGCGTGTCGCCCGTACGCTCGCCGATCTCGACGGCCAGGACCGCGTCGGCCGCATCCACATCGTCGAGGCCCTGAGCTACCGCCAGAAGCTCGCCGCTTTCCGCCAGGCGGCGTGATTCGCTAGAACAGGTGTGCATCATGATCCCCGCCGGCTATATGGCAAAGTTCGTGGCCGATCGCCCCGATTGGCTTGGCGCTGTTGGCGTGAAAGACATCTATTCCGTCAGCGCCTGCGTATCGAGCTACTTTGCCGACGACTGTCACACCGAGTGGAGACACAACGGGTTCTGGTTCTTCGATTCCATCGACCTCATTCGGGAGATTGCGTCAAAGAGATCGGTCGACCTCGAGGATGCACACTTCTTCTATTTCGAGATCTATGAGCGGCAATTCGATGATGAAGGCCGTGAAGGGGCGTTGCAGGCGCCTGATCACGCCTTCGCGACCAATGTCGCGATTCCGAAAATGAAGACACTCCGGGGATTTGACGTCGTCACCTTCTATGCCGGCGCGGGGCCGGAATGCTCTCCCCTTTCGTGCAACAGCCTGGCCCTGGAGCTTGGCGTCAATCAACATTGCCTCCTCCCATCGCTGGATGAGGCGATTGCTCATCTGAAAAAGGGAGCCTTCAAGAACTGCGAACCAGGCCCTTACCGAATATTCTCTGTCTTCTCCGTGTAGGTGGAGCTTCCCGCCTGTCACGCGGCGTGAATTGCTCGCCGGGCGTCGGGAACAGGGCAATTCTCTAGCGACGGAAAACCCGCTATCATCCAATTCTGGCACGGCCCATGCCTCCCCCCTCCAACGGGAAAGCACATTTCATGCGGGGCTATTTTGTTTTCGGACCGACTGTTCGGGCACCCAGCATGCGGAGGGATTGCGATCGAGGCTCGCACCAGGAGGTTTGAGATGAAACTGTCCGCTCCCGTCTATCATTTGAAACGCAGCGCCAAGCGTCTGTCGCGCGAGAAGGGCATTCCCCTTCACGATGCGCTCGACCACATCGCCGCCGGCGAAGGCTTCGCCCGCTGGAGCCTGCTCGCCGCGAAAAGCACCGCGACCCTGTCGCCGCGCGATCTCTTCGCCCGGCTGAAGCCCGGCGATCTGGTGCTGATCGGCGCGCGTCCAGGTCACGGCAAGACCTTGCTCTCTCTCGAGCTGACCGCCGAAGCCATGAAAGCCGGTGGGCGGGGCGTCTTCTTCAGCCTGGAAGCCACGCAAGGGGATATCGAGAAGAGCTTCCGGGCCATCGGGGTCGACTGGGCGGATTTCCATCCGCTCTTCGATTTCGACAGTTCCGATGCCATCAGCGCCGACCACATCCTGTCGAAACTGGCATCGGCGCAACGCGGCACCTTCGTCGTCGTGGATTATCTCCAGCTTCTCGACCAGCAGCGTGAGAAGCCGGCGCTGATGGTCCAGGTCCAGGCGCTCAGGTCCTTCGCGCAAGCGCGCGGTCTGATCATCGCCTTCCTCTCGCAGATCGATCGCTCGTTTGATCCCGCGAAGAAGCCGCTTCCCGATCTCGACGATGTGCGATTGCCCAATCCGTTGGATCTGAAGCTCTTCGACAAGACCTGCTTCCTGCATGATGGCGAGATCCGGCTGCGCGAAGCGAGTTAGCGATCCGAGCGGGCGCATGCAAGTCTCGTCCGGCAATGCTAATCTCGCCCCATGAGCAGGATGCGCGACAGCCACGATTCATTCGACGAGCTTCCCGGCACGCCAATCAACGATGTCGTGGCGGTGAAGGTTTTGCTGATCAAGGCGGCGCGGGAGCGGCGCGACGTGAGCTATGCGGAATTGCTGATGGAGCTCGGTCATCGCTTCACGCGGCCCAAGATGCGCGCGTTGTGCCGAACGCTCACCGCGATCGACGAGGCGGGCCACACCGCCCGCGAACCGGAGCTCGCGGCCCTGGTGGTGCGCGAGTCGGATCGGCTGCCCGGCCAGGGCTGGTGGGTCGATAAGCTCCATCGCCTGGGATACGAAGGGCCCTGGACCGGCAAGGAGGCGCAGACTTTCGTGCGGCGCCGACAGAAGCTCGCTTTCGACTATTGGGGCAAGCGTTCAGCCGGCTGATGCAGGCCGACCCCCACGACCACCAGGAAAATGCCCAGGAGATCGGCTGGTCCGGGGATCTGTCTGAGCACAACTGCGCCGGTCACCGCGGCGATGGCGGGGAGCAGGCTCAGAATGAGCGCGAAGCTCGCCCGCGGCAGCCGCGCCATCGCCAGCTGGTCGCAGATATAGGGAATGACGGAGGAAGAGAGGCCGACGCCGATGCCGGCCAGGATCAGAAGCGGATGCGCCAGCACGGTGGCGACATCGCCGATGCCGAAGGGTGACGCCAGGATGAAAGCGACCGTCATGGCGGCGGCGAGCCGCATCACGCCGGAGGCGCCGCCTTCCTCGGCGAGCGCATGGCCGACAATGATGTAGAGGGCGAAGAGAATCGCATTGGCGAAGGCGAAGACGAGGCCCAGGGGATCGCCCGCGGCGGTGAAACCGATGAGCAGGAAGACACCGGCGACCGCCAAAGCAAGGGCGGTCAGGTTGCGCAAGCTGCGCAGCCCGAAAAGCGCCACCGCGATGGTGGCGGCGAATTCGATCCCGGCGACCGTGGCGAGCGGCAAACGGGCGATCGCCAGATAGAAGCAGATATTCATGGCGGCCAGAATGAGGCCGAGCAGCAGGATGAGGCGGCGGGATCGGGGCGTCGCTTCGCCGAGTGTCCGCAGCGGGCTGCGCCAGAGGGCGAACAAGGCGGCGGCGGAGGCGATGCGGAGCCAGGCGACGCCCTGAGGCGACAGCTGGGCGAACAGCAGCACGGCGAAGGACGGCCCCAGATAATGGAAGACCGCGCTGATCAGGAAATAGACATGTGGCGGCAACCGCTCTGCTAACCCATTCATGCCTTCAGAATGAAGGATATTTCGCTCAAAGCGACTTGTAGATGGTAGTATCAATGCCGAATATCCGGATATTCGGAGGTTAAAGTGAAGAATAATCGTAGAATCTCAGGTGTCGCCCTCGATGTCGCCGACCATCAGATTTTGACCGCCCTGAGCGGCAATGCCCGCATCTCCATGGCCGATCTCGGCCGCCTCATCGGCATGTCGGCGCAAAGTGCGGCCGACCGGGCCCGTCGCCTCGAGGATCTGGGCGTCATTTCGGGCTACACGGTGAAGCTCGATCATGTGGCGCTGGGCCTCTCCCTCGGCGCCTATATAAGGGTGCGCCCGGCGATGGGGGAATTGCCGCGGGTCGCGGCCCTTCTCGCCGACATTCCCGAAATCGTCGAATGCGACCGCGTCACCGGGGATGATTGTTTCATCGCCAAGGTCTTTGTCGCCCGCATCGAGGATCTCGAGCGTGTCATCGACCGGCTGCTGCCCTATGCGCAGACCAACACCTCGATCATCCAGTCCTCGCCGGTGCGGCGACGGACGCCGAGACTGGGCTGAGTTTACTCTTTATTGACGCTCATCTTACGCGGTAGGCTTTTGCTAATCCGGCTGTGCGAGTTTGCCGGACAACAGGCGTCAAAAAAAGAAGTGGCAGGCCCTTATGGAGTCTTCCCGCAAACAGGATGGTCTGGCCGACCGCACCGCAGCGCTCACCCAAGCGCTCGGTGTGTTGGCCAGACCCGGTATTCGCTTCAGCCCGCTGCAATTCGCGGGCGGCACGCTGCTGCTCGCGGCGGGCCTTGCTCTGTGCGTGCATTTCATCTTCGGCGGCGACGGTCTGAACCGGGCCTGGGCGCCGATCGGCGTCTTCCTCACCTGCGTGGTGGCGCTCGCCGTCTATTTCGGCCGGCGCGCTTCCGACATGCGCCGCGAAAGCATCGAGACGGTGCTCACCACCTTGCAGCAGGCGCGCGAGGAGGCCGAGGCCGCGAGCCAGGCCAAGAGCCGGTTCCTCGCCGCGACCAGCCATGAGATCCGCACCCCGATGAACGGCATCATCGGCATGAACGGACTGCTGCTCGACACCGAACTCAATCTTGAGCAGCGCAATTATGCCGGCGCGGTCGATGCCTCGGCGCGCTCGCTGCTCTCGATCATCGACGAGATCCTCGACATCTCGAAGATCGAATCGGGCCGCGTCGCACTCGCCCCCGATTGGATCGATCCGTTGATCCTGGCCGAAAGCGTCACCGAACTTCTGGCGCCCCGCGCACATGCCAAGGGCATCGAGATCACCTGCTCAGGCGCCGTGTCACTGCCGCCGCGCATTCTCGTCGACGAATTGCGCCTGCGCCAGATTTTCCTCAATCTCGCCGGCAATGCGATCAAATTCACCGATCATGGCGGCGTGGCGATCACGCTCTCATCGACGTCCTGTGACAGCGATCCCGAGAAGATCACCTTCATCGCCGAGATCGCCGATACCGGCATTGGCATGACGGCCGAGGAGCAGGCGCGCATCTTCGAGGAGTTCGCGCAAGCGGGCGAGGATACGCAGCGCCGTTATGGCGGCACCGGCCTCGGTCTTTCGATCTCGCGCAATCTCGCCCAGAGCATGGGCGGCGGCGTCACGGTGGAAAGCGAGCGCGGCAAGGGATCGCGCTTCCGCGTCAGCCTGCCTTGCGTCAGCGTGCGCAACGAGAAGCCCAACGAGCCTTTGAAGGGCCGTATCTATGAGCTCGCCGTGCCGGCGGGACCGACCTTGGCAAGCCTCGAGGCGACGCTCAAAGGGCTCGGCGCCGAGACGCGCGCCGTTGCCGGCGATGCGGCGTTGCGCCAAGCCTTGCGTAATCCACATTCCGCCAATGGCCTCATTTGCGATTCGAGTTTCGCCGCCACGCTCGCGGTCTGGCGCGCCGCACATGACGGCAAGCGCCCGCCCGGCAAGCCCATCTTCACGCTGCTCCAGGCCGAGGAGCGCCGGGCGCTGCGCGATTTTCTCGGCAGTCCCTTCGCCGGCTATCTGCTGAAGCCCTTGCGGCGCACCACCTTGCTGCGTCAGCTGTTGCAGAGCGACGATCACACCATCGCCAGCGCGGTCAGCGATCTGCGCCGCGTGGCGTCGGTCAAGAAGAAGGTGGCGCATCTCAATGTGCTGCTCGCCGAGGACAATCCGGTCAATGCGCTCCTGACCCGCACCTTGCTGGAGAAATCCGATCACGCCGTCCATCACGTGACCAACGGCAAGGCGGTGCTCGATTATATGGAGAAGGGCGGCCGCCCCGATCTCATCATCATGGATGTTCAGATGCCGGAGCTCGACGGTCTCGAAACCGCGCGCCGGCTGAGGGCCGGCCAGTTCATGCCGGATGTTCCCATTCTCGCTTTGACCGCCAATGCCAGCTCCGCCGATCAGGCGGCCTGCCTGGCGGCCGGCATGAACGGTCATATGGCGAAGCCCTTCGATCGCCAGGATCTCGACGAGGCGATCACCGCGCTGACCGCCCGGCGTCCCGCCGCTTGACGAATGGGAAGGTAGAGCGCCGTCACCGGTCTGTGAACTTTCCTTGTTCTTCGGTCTGTGGCACTGTGCGGCGGCCGGCAGCAGGCCGGTTTGCGGAGGCAGGGCTTGATGGCCGTACATTCTCTAGCACCACGCCCCCGCGGCGGGGCGCCCGGGCGCGATGGGATTGATCCGGGCTTCGTGCTCGGCACCAAGGCTGACCTCACCGTCAGGCTGGCCGACGGCGCGGCCGACATCGATGCCGCTCAGCATCTGCGCTACCGCGTTTTCTACGAAGAGCTCGATGCCAAGCCGGACGAGATGGCTAAAGCGACACGCCGCGACGCCGATCGTTACGATGCGATCTGCGATCATCTGCTCGTCGTGCGCAAGGGCGCGGCGGTGGGACCCGATGAGATCAGGGTCGAGGATGGCGAGCTCGTCGGCACGTACCGGCTCCTGCGCCAGTCGGTCGCCGAGCATTCGGGCGGCTTCTATACCCAGGACGAATTCGATATCGCGCCGCTGATCAAGCGCCATAGCGGACTCAAATTCCTCGAGCTCGGCCGGTCCTGCGTGCTGAAGCCCTATCGCACCAAGCCGGTGGTCGAGCTGCTCTGGCAAGGCATCTGGAATTATGTCCGCCTCTACGATCTCGACGTGATGCTGGGCTGCGCCAGCCTCGAAGGCACCGATCCCGCTCATCACGCGATGGCGCTGAGCTTCATGGCGCAGAACAGCGCAGCCCCGCCCGAATGGCAAGTGAGCGCGCTGCCCGCGCGCAAGGTGGAGATGAATGTCCTGCCGCCCGCCAAGGTCGACGCCAAGCGCGCCTTGCGCATATTGCCGCCGCTCATCAAGGGCTATCTGCGGCTCGGCTGCTATATCGGCGACGGCGCGGTGGTCGATCACCAGTTCAATACGATCGACGTGCTGATCATCCTGCCGATCTCGGCGATCAATCCGCGCTACTTCTCCTATTTCGGACAACCCGGCGAGAATCCCCTCACGCAATCGTGAAAGTCTGTGACCTGTCAGGCACCTTCTCCCGCGCTGTACACGGGAGAAGGAAAACTGATGGAAGGCTCAACGATTGATGTCGTAAGCCGCGATCGCCGCCAGATTGACGATTTCGGTCGCCGTCGCCGACATGGACGCAATCTGCACCGGCTTGTCGAGACCGGTGAGAAGCGGTCCCACCACCGTGACGCCGCCCAGCTGTTGCAGCATCTTGGTCGAGATCGAGGCCGAATGCGCCGCCGGCATGACGAGCACATTGGCGGGTCCGGTGAGGCGGCAGAACGGATAGAGCGCCATCGCCTCGCGTGACAGCGCGACATCGGCGCCCATCTCGCCGTCATATTCGAAATCGACATTGCGCTTGTCGAGGATGGTCACCGCCTTGCGCACATATTCGGAGCGTTCGCCCTTCGGATAGCCGAAGGTCGAATAGGACAGGAACGCCACCTTGGGCTCGTAGCCGAAGCGGCGCGCCACGCCCGCCGCCTCCTGCGCGATATCGGCGAGCTCTTCGGCCGACGGCAGCTCGTGGATCGAGGTGTCGGCGATGAACACGGTGCGCCCGCGCACCAGCGCCATGGAGACGCCGATCGGCTGATGGCCCGGCCGGTTGTCGATGGCACGCCTCACATTGTCGAGGGCGACCGAGAAGTTGCGCGTGAGGCCGGTCACCACCGCGTCGGCGTCGTTGAGCGCCAGCATGCAGGCGGCGAAGACATTGCGGTCGTTGTTGACGAGGCGCTGGCAGTCGCGGAACAGGAAGCCGTTGCGCTGCAGCCTTTCATAGAGGTAGTTGGCATAATCGACATTGCGCGCCGAGAGCTTGGCATTGGTGATCTCGACATTGTCGGCCAGCTCGACGGCGCTGATCTTCAACGCCTCCTCGATCTGCGCCTCGCGTCCGACCAGGATCGCCTTGCCGAGGCCGTTATTGGCGAAGCTGTTGGCGGCGCGGATCATCCGGTCTTCCTCGCCTTCGGCGAAGACGACGCGCTTCGGGTTGGAGCGCACGCTTTCGAAGATGTTCTGCAGCGTGCCGGCGATCGGGTTGAGGCGGGCGGA
Organism: Rhizobiales bacterium Y(2018); assembly: GCA_005502925.1. Taxonomy (GTDB): domain Bacteria; phylum Pseudomonadota; class Alphaproteobacteria; order Rhizobiales; family Aestuariivirgaceae; genus Taklimakanibacter. The sequence continues at coordinate 180,831 of SCPD01000002.1, forward strand.
GAGCTCACCCGCATAGGCATCGAGATCGGCGATGGCTTTGCGGGCCACGCCGGATTCCATCGCGGCGCGGGCAACGGCCACCGGAATGCGCGAGATGAGACGCGGATCGAAAGGCACCGGGATGAGATAGCCGGGGCCGAACTGCATCCGCGACCCGTGATAGGCGGCGGCGACTTCGTCCGGCACTTCTTCACGCGCCAGGGCCGCCAGCGCCTCGGCGGCGGCGATCTTCATCTGATCGTTGATGGTGCGGGCGCGCACATCGAGGGCGCCGCGGAAGATATAGGGGAATCCTAAGACATTGTTGACCTGGTTGGGATAATCGGAACGCCCCGTCGCCATGATGGCGTCATCCCTCACCTTGGAAACTTCTTCCGGGGTGATTTCGGGATCGGGATTGGCCATGGCGAAGATGATCGGGTTCTTCGCCATGCTCTTGACCATGGCGGGCGTCAGCGCGCCGGCGGCGGAGAGGCCGAAGAACACATCGGCTCCTTCCATCGCCTCGGCGAGCGTGCGCGCCTTGGTCTCGATCGCATGCGCCGATTTCCACTGGTTCATACCTTCGGTGCGGCCCTTGTAGACCACGCCCTTGGAGTCCGCGAGAATGACATTCTGCGGCGGCACGCCCATGGATTTGATGAGCTCGATGCAGGCGATGGCGGCGGCGCCGGCGCCATTGCAGACGAGCTTGAATTTCTTGATGTCGCGCTTGGTGATGGCGAGCGCATTGATGAGGGCCGCGGCCGAGATGATGGCCGTGCCATGCTGGTCGTCATGGAATACCGGGATGTCCATGAGTTCGCGCAGCCGCTGCTCGATGATGAAGCACTCGGGCGCCTTGATGTCCTCGAGATTGATGCCGCCGAAGGTGGGGCCGAGATAACGCACCGCGCCGATGAATTCATCGACATCCTTGGTGTCGACCTCGAGATCGATCGAATCGACGTCGGCGAAGCGCTTGAACAGCACCGCCTTGCCTTCCATGACCGGCTTCGCGGCCAAGGCGCCCAGGTCACCCAGGCCCAGAATAGCGGTGCCGTTGGTGATGACGGCGACGAAATTGCCTTTCGCCGTATAGTCATAGGCGGTGTCGGGGTCTTCGGCGATCTTACGGACGGGTACGGCGACGCCGGGGCTGTAGGCCAGCGACAGATCACGCTGCGTCGCCATCGGCTTGGTCGGATTGATTTCCAGTTTTCCCGGTTTGCCGCGCTGGTGGAAGAGCAGCGCCTCCTGTTCGGTAAAGCTCGGCCGGGCCGCCCGTTTATCAGTACTCATAATTTCCCCATGGAGCCCTACCCATAGCGGTCGGAATAACCCCGGGGATCAAAGGCTCAGCTAGACTGTTCTTAATCTTCAGCGCGTGATCGGACGGAAAACCGGTATCCACTTTTCCTGATCACGCACCGGTGCCGGAAAGCGTCTCCCCAGCATCCGGGCAGACAGTAAAGGCAGCTTTGCCCGATCTCAAGGTCATTGATTCCGCCGCGATCTGTCGTATCAAGGCGCGATGAACGACATGAACGCGCCCAGGGATGCTGTCGCCGCCACCCCGATGATGGCCCAGTATCTCGAGATCAAGGCCGCCAATCCCGGCAGCCTGCTCTTTTATCGCATGGGTGATTTCTATGAATTGTTCTTTACCGACGCGGAAGCCGCTTCGCAGACCTTAGGCATTGCGCTGACCAAGCGCGGCCGCCATCAGGGCGAGGAAATCCCGATGTGCGGCGTGCCGGTGCATTCGGCCGACCAGTATCTGGAGCGCCTGATCCGCGCCGGCCACCGCGTTGCCATCTGCGAACAGATGGAAGATCCGGCCGAGGCCAAGAAGCGCGGTTCGAAATCGGTCGTCCGCCGCGACGTCATCCGTCTGATCACCCCTGGCACCTTGACCGAGGATTCGCTCCTCAAAAGCGCCAAGAACAACTTCATCGCCGCGCTTTCCCGCATCAAGGCCGATGAGAGCCTGGCGCTCGCTTATGCCGATATTTCATCGGGCGAATTCGTCGTTTTGCCGGTCTCGGCCGACCGCCTCGCCGCCGATCTCGCCGGTCTCGAGCCGGGCGAGATCATTCACCCCGATACCATGGGCGAAGCCGGGCTCGACGCCCAGCTCGAGGCGACGGGCTCAGCCCTCACCCCGCTGCCGGCCAGCCGTTTCGACAGCACCGAAGCCGAGCGGCGCCTCAAGACGCATTTCGGCGTTTCGGCCTTGGACGGCTTCGGCGCCTTTACGCGCGCGGAAGTCTCGGCCCTCGGCACGCTTCTCGATTATGTGCTCCTCACCCAGGTCGGCCGCGCGCCGGCTCTGCGTCCGCCCCGGCGCGAGGAGCCCGCGGGCCAGATGATCATTGATCAAGCCACCCGCAGCAATCTGGAGCTGACGAAGAGCCAGAGCGGCGAGACGGGCACGAGCCTGCTGGCGATATTGGACCGCACCGTCACCGCGGCGGGGGCGCGGCTTCTGGCGCGCCGGCTGGCATCGCCTTTGACCGATCCCGACGTGATCGCGCGGCGGCTCGATTCGGTCGGTTATTTCGTCGAGGCGCGCGACCTGCGCGAGCAATTGCGCAAGAGCTTGCGCCAGTTTCCCGATATCGAACGCTCCTTGTCGCGTCTCTTCCTCGGCCGCGGCGGGCCGCGCGATCTGGCGGCGATCCGCGACGGGCTCCAGGCTGGCACGGAACTGAACGAGGGATTGGGCCGCCCGCAGGGATTCGCCTCGCTCGCGGCCGAGCTCGCCCAGGCGCAAGCCGTCCTCGCCGATCCGCCGGCGTCACTCCTTGCCGATCTCGCCGCCGTGCTGGGCGATGAGCTGCCGCTTTATGCGCGTGACGGCGGCTTCGTGCGCCAGGGCTTCTCCAAGGAGCTCGACGATCACCGCCAGCTGCGCGACGACACCAAGAAGGTCATCGCGCAATTGCAGGCTGACTATGCCGCGGAGACTGGCGTCAAGTCGCTGAAGATCCGCCATAACAATGTGCTGGGTTATTTCATCGAGGTCACCGCGCAGAATGCGCCGCAGCTGCAGGCCGCACCTCACAACGCAAAGTTCTTCCACCGCCAGACGATCGCCAGCGCCGTACGCTTCGTCACCCAGGAATTGTCCTCGCTCGAGGAGCGGATCGCGTCTGCCGCCAATCGCGCGCTGGCGCTGGAGCTCGAGATCTTCGAGCGGCTCAACGAGGCGACCAAGGATGAGGCGCGCCGGCTTGCCGCCATTGCCGAGGCCGTAGCGCTCGTTGATGTAGCGGCGGGTCTCGCCGAATTGAGCGCCAGGCGAAATTATGTGCGCCCTGTCGTCGACCGTTCCTTGCGCGTCGAGATCGAGCAGGGCCGTCATCCGGTGGTCGAGGCGATGCTGGCCCAGAAGGACGCCGCAGCATTTGTCGCCAATGATTGCCGCCTCGCCGGCGATGACAAGCGCATCTGGCTGCTCACCGGTCCGAACATGGCCGGTAAATCGACCTTCCTGCGCCAGAATGCGCTGATCGTGATCATGGCGCAGATGGGCTCCTTCGTGCCCGCCAAGGCGGCGCATCTCGGCATCGTCGACCGTCTGTTCAGCCGTGTTGGCGCGGCGGACGATCTGGCGCGCGGGCGTTCGACCTTCATGGTCGAGATGGTCGAAACGGCGGCGATCCTCAACCAGGCGACCGAACGCTCCTTCGTCATCCTGGACGAGATCGGGCGCGGCACCGCGACCTTCGACGGCCTCTCCATCGCCTGGGCAGCTGTCGAGCATCTGCATGAGATCAACCGGGCGCGCGCTTTGTTCGCGACACATTATCACGAGCTGACAGCATTGGCGGGCCGGCTCGGCGGTGTCGCCAATGCCACCGTCAAGGTGCGCGAATGGCAGGGCGATGTCGTCTTCCTGCATGAGGTGACGCCCGGCGTCGCCGACCGTTCCTATGGCATTCAGGTGGCGAAGCTCGCCGGGCTTCCGCCGGCGGTCATCGCGCGCGCGTCGGAAGTGCTCACCCTTCTCGAGAAGAAGGACGAGCCCGGCGCCCATGCCGACTCGCTCTTCGCCGACCTGCCGCTCTTTTCCGCCGCGCGCCCTAAGGGAACGGCGGCGGCGCCCGCCGGGCCGAGCGATGTCGAGAAGCGGCTTGCCGACATCTCGCCCGACGAGCTGGCGCCGCGCCAGGCGCTCGATCTGCTTTATGAGCTGCGCGCTCTGCTCGCGGCCAAACGGCCGGGGCCATGACCTCAATCAAAAAGTCAGTCCCTCTCATCGATGGCACGGTTTTGCGGGCCCGGCTCGCGGAGCTTCAGCCCGGCAAGGATCTCAGGCCGCGTATCGTCGCCATCCTGAAGGAGACATTGGCCGCAGCGCGCGCCGAGGCCGAGCACCAGCTGATGGAAGACGGCCGCGGAACGCGCTGCGCCATGCATCTCGCCCAAGCGCAGGACGAGATCATCCACGCGCTTCATGATTTTGCGGTGCGCAAGCTCTATCGTGCTTCGACTCCGTCGGGGGCGGAGAAGCTCGCTATCGTCGCGGTCGGCGGTTATGGCCGCGGCACGCTGGCGCCCGGCTCCGACATCGATCTGCTCTTTCTGCTTCCCTACAAGCAGACCGGCTGGAGCGAGAGCGTCATCGAATTCATTCTTTATGCGTTGTGGGATACACGCCTCAAGGTCGGCCACGCCACCCGCAGCGTCGATGATTGCATCAGGCTGGCGCAATCGGATTCGACCATCCTCACCTCCATTCTCGAGGCACGCTACATTTGTGGCGAGGAGTCGCTGTTCGACACGCTGAACCAGCGCTTCCGCAAGGAGATCGCCGCCAAAGGCGCCAAGGCCTTCGTCGCCAGCAAGCTCACCGAGCGCGACGAGCGTCATTTCAAGGCGGGCGAGAGCCGCTATCTTGTCGAGCCCGATGTGAAGAACGGCAAAGGCGGCCTGCGCGATCTCCATACTCTGTTCTGGATCGCCAAATTCCTGTCGGGTGCCAATTCGACCAAGGAGCTCGCCGAGAAGGGTGTCTTCACCCGCGAGGAGCTGGCGCTGTTCGAGAAGAGCGAGGACTTTCTCTGGGCGGTGCGCTGTCACCTGCATTTCGTGGCCAAGCGCGCCGAGGACCGTCTGAGCTTCGACCGCCAGCCCGATCTCGCCGAGCGGCTGGGCTACAAGGCGCATGGCGGGCTGAAGCATGTCGAACGCTTCATGAAGCACTATTTTCTCGTCGCCAAGGATGTCGGTGACCTGACCCGCATCTTCTCGGCCTCGCTCGAGGCGCGCCAGATGAAGGCGACACCGGTCTTCGGCCGCGTGCTTGGCCGCTTCAGCGCCAGGCGCTCGGGCGCCATTGCCGGGGCGCCTGATTTCCGCATCGAGGCCAACCGCCTGACCGTCGTCGACGAAGAGGTGTTGATCTCGGCACCGGTCAATATGATCCGGCTCTTCGCGCTCGCCGCCGAGAAGGATCTCGAGATTCATCCCGACGCCTTGAAGGCGGTCAGGCGCAATCTGGCGCGCATCAACAAGGAGGTCTGCGCCGACGCGGAAGCCAATGCGCTGTTTCTCAAGCTCCTGACCGAATCGCGCGATCCCGAGACGGCATTGCGGCGCATGAACGAGGCGGGCGTGCTCGGCCGCTTCATCCCGGAATTCGGCAAAATCGTCGCGATGATGCAGTTCAACATGTATCATCACTATACGGTCGACGAGCATCTGATCCGCTCGGTCGGCATCCTGGCGGCGATCGAGCGCGGCCGCTTCTCCAACGATCATCCGCTGTCGACCGAGATATTCCCCACCGTGTCGAGTAGGCGGGTGCTTTATGTCGCGGTGTTCCTGCATGACATCGCCAAGGGCCGTAAGGAAAGCCATTCGATCGCCGGCGAACGCGTGGCCAAGACCTTATGCCCGCGCCTGGGTCTGACGGCGCCCGAGACCGAGACTGTCGCCTGGCTCATCCGCTATCACCTGCTGATGAGCGAGACGGCGCAGATGCGCGATCTCAACGACTTCAAGACCATCCTCGATTTCGCCAATGTGGTGCAGTCGCCGGAGCGCCTGAAGCTCCTGCTCATCCTCACCGTCGCCGATATCCGCGCCGTCGGGCCTTCGGCCTGGAACGGCTGGAAAGGCCAGCTTCTGCGCACGCTTTATTTCGAGACCGAGCCGGTCCTGTCCGGCGGCCATACCAGCATCTCGCGGAAAGAGCGCGTTGCCGAGGCGCAGGCGAAGTTCTTCGCCCACTATCCGGACTGGACCCCTGAGCAGAAGGCGGCCTATGCGGCGCGCCACTACGACAATTACTGGCTCAATGTCGACACCGACAAGCAGGTGGCGCATGAGCGACTGATGGCGCGCGCCAAGATCGAGGGCGAGCCGGTCGCGACCGAGGTGAGGACCGATGAATTCACCGCCATCACCGAGCTCACCATCCATGCGCCCGATCATCCGCGTTTCCTGGCGCTGATCACCGGCGCCTGCGCCGCCGCCAATGCCAATATCGCCGGCGCCCAGATCTTCACCACCGCCGACAGCCTGGCGCTCGACACGATCCTGATCCAGCGGCAATTCGCCAATAGCGAGGATGAGGGACGGCGCGCCGAGCGCGTCGCCACTCTGGTGCGGCAGGTCCTGAAAGGCGAGGTCCGGATCAAGGACCTCATCGCCAAGGTCCAGCATCCGGAAACGCGTCTACAGGCCTTCAAGGTGGCGCCCAGAGTCATCATCGACAACGACTCGTCGAACCGCTTCACCGTCATCGAGGTCAACGGCCTCGACCGCGTCGGTTTCCTCTACGACCTGACGGAAGCGCTCTACCGCCTCAATCTCAATATCGGCTCGGCCCATATCACCACCTATGGCGAGCGCGTCATCGACGTCTTCTATGTGACCGATCTCACCGGCGCCAAGATCGTGAGCGCCACCCGCCATGCCCAGATCGAACGCCAGCTTTTGGCCGTACTTGCCGACCAGAAGGTCAGCGCATGATCAGGAAAAGTGGATGCCGGTTTTCCGTCCGATCATGCGCTAGCTAAGTGTCTTGTGGGAATCCCTGTAGGCAAATAGAACCTCTCTATGTCCCTCTTCAAATCGGCAGCGACCGTAGGCGGGCTCACTCTGGTGAGTCGCGCGGCGGGCTTCATCCGCGACATGCTGACCGCCTCGGTGCTCGGCACCGGGCCAGTGGCGCAGGCTTTCGTCGTCGCCTTCCGCTTCCCCAATCTGTTCCGCTCGCTGTTTGCCGAGGGCGCCTTCAATTCGGCTTTCGTGCCGATGTTCGCCAAGAAGCTCGAAGGGGGCGGTGAGGCCGAGGCGCGCGGCTTCGCCGAAGACATCTTCGCGGTGATGTTCGTCTGGCTCCTGTTCTTCACGGCGGTGGCCCAGATCGCCATGCCGCTGCTGATGTATGTGATCGCTCCCGGCTTCGCCGGCGATAAGGACAAGTTCGACCTGTCGGTGGATCTCACCCGCATCGCCTTTCCCTATCTTCTCTTCATGTCGCTGACCGCTCTGCAATCGGGCGTGCTCAACAGCTTGCGCCGTTTTGTGGCGGCGGCCTGCGCGCCGATCCTGCTCAACCTGGTGATGATCGCGACCTTGCTGTTCGTGCACTTCATGGGCTGGGGAGACAGCGCCATGACCGGCTATGCGTTGGTCTGGGGCGTATGCGCCGCGGGCGTCGCGCAGTTCATCCTGCTCTATGTCGCCTGTAGTCGCGCCAATATGCGCATGCGCCTCAGATGGCCGAAGCTCACGCCCGATGCGAAACGGCTGATCCGGCTCGGCATACCGGGCGTCATCGCCGGCGGCATCACGCAAGTGAACATCCTGATCGCCACGATGATCGCGACGACGATCGACCGCGCCGTCACGTATCTCTATTACGCCGACCGCGTCTATCAATTGCCGCTGGGCGTCGTCGGTGTCGCCATCGGCGTGGTGCTCTTGCCGGAAATGTCGCGCAAATTGCGCGCCGGCGACGAGGCCGGCGCCGTTCTGAGCCAGAACCGCTCGCTCGAATTTGCATTGTTCCTGACGCTGCCGGCGACCATCGCGCTGATCGCCATTCCCTTCGCCATCGTCAATGTCTGCTTCGAGCACGGTGTGTTCACCAGGAGCGATTCGGTCGCCACGGCTTACGCACTCGCCGCCTTCGCTACGGGGTTGCCGGCCTTCGTCATCAACAAGGTCTTCTCGCCGGGCTTCTTCGCGCGGGAAGACACCAAGCGGCCGATGATGTTCGCCATCACCTCGGTGGTGATCAATGTGGTGTCGAGCTTCGTCCTGTCCCGTTACATCGGCCATGTCGGCATCGCCGTGTCGACGGCGCTCGCCGCCTGGGTCAATGCGACCTTGCTCGGTGTCACGCTGGCGCGCCATGGCCATTTCACCGCCGACGAGCGCCTGCGCCGCCGCCTGCCGCGCATCATCGCCGCGAGCCTCGCCATGGGCGCCGTCCTTCTGGGCGCGTTCTATTACACCGCCCCCATCTTCACCGATGGCCATCCGCTCTGGCTGCGGGCTTTCGTGCTGATGGGCCTCGTCGGTCTCGGCGTTGTCGCTTATTTCATCTGCGCCCATGTCTTTGGCGCGATGAAATTCGACGAGCTCCGTAAGATGACACGCCGCGGTCCGGCGCCCAATTCTAACGGTTAAGCCCCAGCGCCCGCTGCATCAGCACCGTGTCGACCCACTGGTCGTGTTTGAAGCCGACCTCGCGCAGGACGCCGACGAGGCGGAAGCCGAGGCTTTCATGCAGCGCGATCGAGGCATTGTTGCCGCTATTGCCGATGATGGCGATCATCTGCCGCCACGGTCCTTTCTCGCATTGGACGATGAGCTCCGTCAGGAGGGCGCGGCCGATGCCCTGGCCGGCGCAGCCGCGGTCGACATAGACCGAGTTCTCGATCGTGAAGCGATAGGCCGAACGGGTGCGATACGGCCCGGCATAGCTGTAGCCCAGGACCCGGCCCTCTCTTTCGGCGACGATATAGGGGAAGGACTGGTTCGTGAGCATGTGGAATCGCCCGCGCATCTCCTCGATGCCGGGCGGCGTCTCCTCGAAGGAGGCGAGGCCATGGGCGACATGATCGCCATAGATGCGCTGGATGGACGCCAGATCGGCTTCAGTCGCGGGGCGCAAGGCGGGCGGAGAGGTGAGAGGCTTCATGGTGAAAGGGTCTATACCGATATCGATCAGATGATGAGGCTCGATCTCGCGGAGCAGGGCCCTTTGCCGCCAGCGCGAGCGGGCCGAGCCCGTGAGATAGCGCCAGGCTTCGGCACGAAATTCCCTGATCTCCCGCGCGACGTCCATGGGCCGGACGATTGCGCTCGCTTTCATAGAAAGTAAAATTTATAGTATTTATGTGAATCATAAGGAAATATATGAATGCAGAGGCCGAGCCTCAGCCAACTGCAGACTCTGGCCGAAGTGGCTGGATCGGGGAGCTTCCTTGCCGCCGCCAGCAAGCTCGGCCTCACCCAGCCGGCGGTCAGCCTGCGCATCCGCGAGCTCGAGCAGACGGTCGGCCTGAGACTCATCGAGCGGGTCGGTAAGAAAGCCACGCTCACCACGGCGGGGACGACGCTTCTGGGTTTCGTGCGCGAGATAGACGCGACCCTCGATGAGGCGTTGCGCGCGCTGGCGCACCAGGCCGGCAGTGTGTCCGGCCAGGTGCGTCTCGGTACCGGCGCCACCGCCTGCATCCACCTGCTGCCACCGGTCCTGCGCCGCCTGAAGGAGCGTTATCCTGAGATCGAGATCATGGTCCGCACGGGCAATTCGGCCGAGATCCTGGCGGCGCTCAGCGACAATATGCTCGATGCCGCCGTCGTCACCTTGCCGGCGCCGGGCCGCAGCTTCGCCGTGACGCCGCTTGTCACCGATGAGATGGTGGCGATCTTCGCGGCTGCCGGGGCGCCATCAGAAAACGTAACGCCGCAATTCTTCGCCGGCCGGAAGGCGCTCCTGCTCTACGAGACAGCCGGCAATTCGCGGGCGCTCATCGACCAATGGTTCCGTCAAGGCGGTGAATTGGCGAAACCCGGCATGGAGCTCGGCAATATCGAGGCGATCAAGAAAATGGTGGGGGCAGGGCTCGGCCCCAGCATCGTTCCCGCTATGGCGGTGGCTGAAGACAGTGACGGGCTGGTGGTCAGAAGCCTCGTTCCCCGGCTCGAACGCCGCCTCGGGCTGGTCCTGCGCCGCGACAAGGTGCCGGACCGGGCGCTCAAGGCGGTCATTGCCGCGCTGGAAGGCCTGTCGGGGAGCTCGCTCGACGGCCCTTCACTTGACCGGATTTTGCGGGCATAAGCAGCCCCGCTTTCAAGGGAATCCACGAATGACCGCTCCGACACTTCGCGTCTTTTCCGGCATGCAGCCGACGCATAATCTGCATCTCGGCAATTATCTTGGCGCCATGGTCAACTGGATCAAGATGCAGGACACGCATGAATGCATCTATTGCGTGGTCGACCTGCATGCCATCACTTTGTGGCAGGAGCCCAAGGATCTGCGCCGGCATATTCGCGACGTGACCGCGTCCTATCTCGCTTGCGGCCTCGATCCCAAGCGTTCGATCATTTTCAACCAGAGCCAGGTCGCCCATCATGCCGAACTCGCCTGGGTGTTGAATTGTGTGGCCCGCCTGGGCTGGCTGAACCGCATGACTCAGTTCAAGGAAAAGGCCGGCAAGGATAAGGAGGCCGCCTCGATCGGCCTCTATGACTATCCGGTGCTGATGGCCGCCGACATCCTGCTCTATCGCGCCACCCATGTGCCGGTGGGCGACGACCAGAAGCAGCATCTCGAGCTCGCCCGCGATATCGCGCAGAAATTCAATGTCGATTACGCCGGCGAGATCGAAGCGGCCGGCTACAAGGACGGCTTCTTCCCGCTGCCCGAGCCTTTCATCACCGGCCCTGCGACCCGGGTGATGAGCCTGCGCGACGGCACCAAGAAGATGTCGAAGTCGGATCCTTCCGATCTGGCCCGCATCAATCTCATCGACGATGCCGACACCATCGCCAAGAAGTTCCGGAAGGCCAAGACCGATCCTGACGCCTTGCCGAGCGAAGTCGAGGGACTGAAGGGCCGGCCCGAGGCCGACAATCTGGTCGGCATCTATGCCGCGCTGGCCGGCAAGACGGCGGCCGACGTGCTGAAGGAATTCGGCGGGTCGCAATTCTCGGCCTTCAAACCGGCACTGATCGACCTGGCGGTCGCGAAATTGAGCCCGATCGCCGCCGAAAAACGTAGGCTCGAGGAAGATCCCACCTATATTGATGGGGTCCTGGCCGATGGCGCGGCGCGGGCGCGGGCGATCGCGTCCCCGATCTTTCGGCAGGTGAAGGAGATTGTCGGCTTCGTGTCGGCCTGAGGGGATTTGTCCCAAGGGGTTTGACACAGCTTAAAATCATTCTAAATTAGCCCGGTGAGCGGCTTTCAAGCCCTCGAAAGGATTTGCCCATGTTCATCCAGACCGAAGCCACCCCCAATCCGGCCACCCTGAAATTCATTCCCGGCAAGCCTGTGCTTCCGGGCGGCACGCGGGATTACCGCTCGGCCGGCGAAGCAGTGGAATCGCCTTTGGCCGAACGCCTGTTTTCGGTCCAGGGCGTGTCCGGCGTATTCCTCGGCCAGGATTTCGTCACCGTCACCAAGAAGGACGGCGAGTGGCAGCATCTGAAGCCGGCCATCCTCGGCCTCATCATGGAGCACTACCTGGCCGATGCGCCGATGCTGGCCAAGCCGGCCGCCGGCGACCTGCCGTCGGACGAGGATTTCGACGAGGCCGACAAGGAGATCGTCACCACCATCAAGGAACTGCTCGACACGCGTGTGCGTCCGGCGGTGGCCCAGGATGGCGGCGACATCACCTTCCAGGGCTATCATGACGGCGTCGTGTTCCTGAATATGAAGGGCTCCTGCTCGGGCTGCCCGAGCTCGACCGCCACATTGAAGCACGGCATCGAAAACCTGCTGCGCCACTTCATTCCGGAAGTGACCGAGGTCCGCCCGGTCTGATCCGGCGCACGGGCGTTTCGCGAAACCCGCTTTCTTCTGTTGCGGATCATGCGATAAGTCGCCCGCATGCTGTTGGTTTTCGACACCTCCATGGCCGCCTGCTCAGCCGCGGCCTATGACATGGCCGCGGGCCGTGTGCTGGCGTCGCGCTTCGTGATGATGGAGCGCGGCCATGCCGATGCCTTGGCGCCGATGATCAAGCAAGTCATGGACGAGGCGGGGATCGCCTTCCGCGATCTCACCCGCATCGGGGTGACGCTTGGGCCCGGCACCTTCACCGGCGTGCGCACCGGCATCGCCATGGCGCGCGGCCTCGCTCTGGCGCTCGATGTGAAGATCGCGAGCCTCGACACGCTTACCGCCATCGCCGCCAATGCGGCCCCCGACAAGGCGCCGTTGGTGATCGCCGCCGATGCACGCCGCGACGAGATCTATTTTCTGGGCGCAACCGGCGAGGCCCCGATGGTGCTGCCGGTTGCCGAAGCAGCACGCCGGCTGCCGGAGGGCCAGAGCTTCGTGCTCGGCACCGGCGCCGGGGCGTTGATCGCGGCAGCGCCGGAAGGACGGCTGATCCGGCTGAGCCAAGGCGAGATGCCGGATGCGAAGAATTTCGCGAGGCTCTGTGCAACACGCCCTCTGTCCGAGCTTGCCCCCGAGCCGCTTTATCTGCGCCCGCCCGACGCCAAGCCGCAACATCAGGTGGCCGCCGACACGGCTGCCGTGACCTTGCGTCCCGCATCGGTCAGCGAAGCGCCGGTCCTCGCGGCGATGCATGCCGAATGTTTCGACAATGCCTGGAGCGCCACCGAATTCGCCAAGCTGATGGCGATGCCGGGCGCGCTCAGCTTTCTCGCCGTCGACGACGCCGAGCCCGTAGCCTTTCTTCTGGCGCGCCAGGCGGCCGGTGAGGCCGAGATCCTGTCGATCGGCACCAGACCATTCGCCCGTCGTCGCGGGATCGCCAAAAAACTCATGTCTCATCTCGCCGCTGAGTTACGCCAGGCGGGTCTGGCGCAGCTCTTCATCGAAGTGGCGGCAGGCAATGACGCGGCGCGCGCTCTTTACGCCGAGCAGAAATTCGCTGTGACGGGACGGCGCAAGGCCTATTATGAGAAGCCCGGTGGCAAGCGCGAGGATGCGATCGTGATGATGAAGGCGCTCGACGCATGACGACCTTACGCGCCGCGGTGAAGCTTGCGGGCTTCGTCGCCATGACGCTTCCGGGCTTGCCGGTGCAGCGCGCGCTGATCGCACTGTCGGCGCGGGGAGCCCGGCACTTCCCGCATGTCTATCATCGTGCCGTCACCCGCTGGCTCGGTGTCAAGGTCAACGTCATCGGCGAACCGGTGCGCGACAAGGCCTGCCTCATCGCCGCCAATCACGTCTCCTGGATCGACATCACGGTCTTGAGCGCGTTGACGCCGCTCTCTTTCATCGCCAAGAAAGAGGTCAATAACTGGCCGGGCTTCGGCACACTGGCGCGCCTGCAGCGCACCGTCTTCATCGATCGCGACCGCCGTCACACGACCGGCGCATCGCGCGACGAGATGCAGGAAAGGCTCGCCGCCAAGGAGACTCTCGTTCTCTTCGCCGAAGGCACATCGAGCGACGGCTATCGCGTGCTGCCGTTCAAGAGCGCTTACTTCGCCGCCGCCGAACGGCCCGATGTGGTGGTGCAGCCGGTGACGCTCGCTTATCGCGGCCATTGGGGCGCGCCCATGCTGCGCCGTCGTCGGCCCTATTTCGCCTGGTATGGCGACATGGAGATGGGCTCGCATCTCTGGCAGGCGCTGGCGCTCGGCCCCATCGAGGTCGACGTCATCTGCCACAAGCCTCTCACCATCGCCGAGGCCGGCAACCGCAAGCTTCTGGCGAAGCAGGCGGAGGATATGGTGCGCAAGGGCCTCATCGAGTCCTTGTCGGGCGTCCGCGCCTGATCGTTACGCGGCTCCTTTGCAATGGCGCAGAATGGCTTCCGCCAGAAGCCGCGCGGCGCGATTGGCGCGCTCGCGGCTGAACACGATCTGGAATGTGTCGTCATAGGTCATCCGGTCGGGCGCCAGCGCGCGCAACGCACCGGCACGGACCGAAGCCTCGGCATAGTGGCCCGGCAGGAAGCCGATATAGGCGCCCGACAGAAGCATCAGCAGCGTTCCCTCCATATGGGCGGTGACGGCATGCCAGTGGAAGTCGACGCCGCAGATCGGCGCCTCCTGCATATAGGAACGCCCGGCAAAAGGCTGGCCGGCGAGCAATTCGGGCGTCAGCTCCGCGTCGGCGACGGAAAAGAGTGAATTGCCGCGTCCGCAATAAAGATTCTGCCGCTCGGCGAAGACGTCGATCGCCTGCATGGTCTGGGCGCGCGGCTGCGCCGGCACCAGCACGATCTGATAGCGGCCGCTGAGCAGGCCCTGCATCAAGGCCTGGGGCGTGGCGATGTCGATATCGAGCAGCACCTTGGGCGCCGCTTTGGCGAAATCACCGATCGCCTGATCGAGGCCGAGCGTCCGATTGCTCTCCATCGCATCGACCGTGCCGAAAGCCAGCCGACCGACAAGCTCGCCCTGGATGTCGCTGACGGCGGTGAGGAAATGTTCGATCGAGCCGAAAAGATCGCGCACCGCCTCATGCAATTGCTTCCCCTCGGCGGTGAGGAAGAAGCCGCTGCGGCCGCGCTCGCACAATCTCAGTCCCAGCCGCTCCTCGAGATTTCGCATATGGAGCGAGATCGTCGCCTGGGTCATGCCGAGGCTGTCCTGGGCGGCCGAGAAGCCATTATGGCGCACAATCTCGGCAAAGACCCGCAGCAGCCGGAGATCCGTGTCGCTGAGGGTGCGGCGGCTTCTGGGCAGGGTGGCGGACATTCATAGACAATCCGATATGTAAACGTAGAAAGATATATCTTTTTCAACGCAACGACCTTTGCTGTCCTGCTCCGACCCAAAAAACAGGGCTTAAGCCTCAATCAGGGAAGGAAATTCAAATGCTGGACCCCACCAGTGCCTGGTCGCACGAGCTCGACCGCCGTATCGCCCTTTACGAAGACCTGGAAGCCGCGGGAAAGCTCCCCGGCCGTCTGACTGCCCTGGATTATTGGGCGATGACTCTCCTGAGCGTCGCTCTGGTCGCCGGCTTCTGGCTCTGGGGGCGCTGACATGGCGAGCGTCGAGACGGACGAGTTCCAGCTGGCCGCCGAGCGCGGCGATGCACCCTTGCTGCCCTCTGAAAGACTCTGGGGCTTCTGGGAGTTCACCTATGCGAATTCGGCCCTGGCGATCGCCACCTGGGCCTTTCTGATCGGTGGCGCCGTCGGGCTGTTTGTCGGCCCGAAAGAGGGCATCGCCGCCATCGTGATCGGCAACATCATCGGCGTCGTCCTGACCGCGCTTGCCACCTGTGTGGCGACCGGGCGCTACGGCATCGAGCAGTTCGTCTTCCTGCGCAGCATGTTCGGCGCCAATGGCAGCCGCATCGTCTATTTCCTCGCCGTGGTCTTCCTCACCATGGGCTGGCTCGCGGTGCTGGGACTTATGTTCGGCCGCTCGATCGAGGGCCTCGAAGGGCTGGCGGCCGGCGCCGCGGCGGCGCCGCAAAGCGGCTCAGGCCTTTCGGTGCTCATCGCCGCGGTCGGCGCCATCCTGCTCACCTGGTTCATCGTCGCCAAGGGACCGACCTCGATCAAGTTCTTCAACATGGTCGTGGCGCCGGCGCTGCTCGCGCTGATGGTCGTGATGATGGTGCTGATCCTGTCGAAGCATTCCTTCGCCGATCTGATGGCGATGAAGGCGCTTGATCCGCCTTTCGAGGACAACACGGTCAACTTCATCATCGCGATCGAGGTCAATATCGCCGCCGGCATGTCCTGGTGGCCTTATGTCGGCAATCTCGCGCGTCTCACCAAGACCGAGCGCACCGCGATGTGGCCCAATCTCATCGGCATCTTCGGCGCCGCCGCCTTGGGCGAGACCGTCGGCCTTCTCGCCGCGGTGGCGCTCGGCAACAGTGATCCCACCATCTGGATGGCGCAGATCGGCGGCATCACCATCGGCATCATCGCGCTGGCCTTCGTCGCCTTCGCCAACATCACCAGCATGACCAACATCCTCTACACATCGGTCATCGGCCTGCGTCAGGTCGGCACTGGGTCTTTCCGCGCCATGCGCTGGGAAGTGCTGGCGCTGCTCTTCTGCCTGGTGCCGCTGTTCCTCGTCCTGTTCATGCCCGGAATCTATGACGGCTTCTTCAAGTTCCTGGTCTGGACATCGGCCTTGAACAGCGCTTTGACCGGCATCGGCATTGCCGACTTCTTCCTCCTGCGCAAGCAGAGGCTCAATCTGAGAGCGCTCTTCGCCAGCCCGCATGATCCGGCCTATCGCTTCTGGCAGGGCTTCAATCCGGCCGGGCTGATTGCACTCGCTGTCGGCTTCATCGTTTATGTCTGGGTGTTCAACCCGCAGACGCTGAGCCATGCGCCGGTCTTCGTCTATCTCACCGCCTCGATCCCGTCCTGCGTGGCGGCGGGCCTCGTGCATGTGCTCCTGACCTGGGCCTGGGTGCGCCGGCGCGGCTGGGGCGACTATCCGCAATCATAGAAAGTGAAGCGAGGCCATGTCCGACATCTATGATTACATCATCATCGGCGCCGGTTCGGCGGGCTGCGTCCTCGCCAACCGGCTGACCGAAGACGCGGCGACGAGCGTGCTGGTGCTCGAATTCGGCGGCAATGACCGCAGCATCTTCATCCAGATGCCGAGCGCCTTTTCGATCCCGATGAATGGCAGCAAATACAACTGGCGTTATTACACCGAGCCCGAGCCCGGCCTTAACGGGCGGCGCATCCATTGTCCGCGCGGCAAGGTGCTGGGCGGCTCGTCGTCGATCAACGGCCTCGTTTATATGCGCGGGCATGCTCACGACTATGACGAATGGGAGAAGCTCGGCGCCCGCAACTGGGGTTATAGAAACTGCCTGCCTTATTTCCGCAAGGCCGAGACCTTCGCCGGCGGCGGTGACGATTATCGCGGTCAAGACGGGCCGCTCCATGTCAACAGCGGCAACGACATGGCCAACCCGCTCTGCAAGGCCTTCGTGGCGGCGGGGCAGGAGGCCGGCTATTCGATGACCACCGATCCGAACGGTTATATGCAGGAGGGCTTCGGCCCGATGCATATGACGGTCAAGAACGGCGTGCGCTGGTCGACGGCCAATGCCTATTTGCGTCCCGCGATGGCGCGGCCAAATCTGCGTGTCGTCACCCATGCTTTGACGCACAGAGTGATCATCGGCGAGGGCCGTGCCGAGGGTGTCAAATACTCCGTCAACGGATCACTTCGCCAGGCCCGCTGCCGGCGCGAGGTCATCGTGGCGGCGGGAGCGATCGGCTCGCCGCATCTCCTGCAGCGCTCGGGCATCGGCCCGGCCCAGGTGCTCAATGCCGCCGGCATCGAGGCCGTGCACAAACTGCCGGGCGTCGGCGAGAATCTGCAGGATCATTCCGAGATCTACATCCAATATGCCTGCAAGCAGCCGATCACGCTCAACGGCCATATGGGGCCCTTGGGCCGGTTGCGCATCGGGCTCGAATGGCTGTTGTTCAAGCGCGGCCTCGGCGTCACCAATCATTTCGAGGCGGGTGGCTTCATCCGCTCGGACGTGTCCGTCGCCTGGCCCGACATCCAGTATCACTTCCTGCCCGCCGCCATGCGCTATGACGGCAAGCAGCCGCTCGACGGCCATGGCTTCATGGTGCTGACCGGCCCCAATAAGCCGAAGAGCCGCGGCCATGTGCGGGTGCGCTCGGCCGATCCGAATGAGCACCCGGCCATTCTCTTCAATTATCTCGATCGCGAGGAGGACCGCGAGGGCTTCCGGCGTTGTGTGCGGCTCACCCGCGAGATCATCGCGCAGCCCGCTTTCGATCCCTATCGGGGTGACGAGGTGGCGCCCGGTCCCGATGTCCAGAGCGATGATGAGATCGATGACTTCGTGCGCCGGACGATGGAGACCACCTATCATCCTTGTGGCAGCTGCCGCATGGGCGAAGACGGAATGGCGGTGGTCGACAGCGAGCTCAGGGTGCGTGGGCTTTCCGGTCTCCGGGTCATCGACTCCTCGGTTTTCCCAAGCGAGCCCAATGCCAATCTGAACGCGCCGACCATCATGCTGGCCGAGCGCGCCGCCGATCTCCTGCGCGGCCGCCCGCTGCTGCCGGCCTCCAATGCGCCGGTCGGGTTGGCGGAGGGCTGGCAGAGCCGCCAGCGCCCGGGCCTGCCCCTGCGTCCGCTGTCACCGGCCTGATCCGGCCGGGCCGGTTCACAGACGGGGGGAAATGGTCTAGATCACGCGCGGCTTCCGGAGATGGAAAAGAGGCGCGTGAAGAAGGTCCACATCAAATCCTATGGCTGTCAGATGAATGTCTATGACAGCCAGCGCATGGGCGATCTCCTGGGTCCGCTCGGTTACGAAGCCGTGGCGGGGCCGGAAGAAGCCGATTTGATCATCCTCAACACCTGCCATATCCGCGAAAAAGCGGCCGACAAGGTCTATTCGGAACTCGGCAAATTGCGCCTGCTCAAGCAGGAACGGGCGAAGCAGGGCGGCGAAACGGTCATCGCGGTGGCGGGCTGCGTCGCCCAGGCCGAGGGTGAGGAGATCGTGCGCCGCGAAAAGGCGGTCGATCTGGTTTTCGGCCCGCAGACCTATCATCGTCTGCCCGATCTCCTGAAGGCACGTGTGGCGACGGGCAGAGCCGTCGTCGAGACCGAGTTTCCCCCCGAGGACAAGTTCGAGCATCTGGCGCGGACGCTGCCCAGACGCGGCGTCACCGCCTTCCTCACCGTGCAGGAGGGCTGCGACAAGTTCTGCAGCTTCTGCGTGGTGCCTTATACGCGTGGCAGCGAATTCTCGCGGCCCATGGCGCAGATCGAGGCCGAGGCGCGCGCCCTTGTCGACGCGGGTGTGCGCGAGATCACGTTGCTCGGCCAGAATGTGAATGCCTATCATGGCGCCGGTCCGGATGGCGAGATCGCGACGCTTGCCCGGCTCATCACACATCTGTCACGCATCGATGGCATTGAACGTTTGCGTTTCACTACTTCGCATCCGCGTGACATGTCGGACGATCTCATCGAGGCCCATGCCGAGAATCCCAAGCTCATGCCTTATCTGCATCTGCCCATCCAGGCCGGCAGCGACCGGGTGCTGAAGGAGATGAACAGGGGCCATCGCGCCGAGGAGTATCTGAAGCTCATCGCCCGCATCCGCAAAGCCAGGCCCGATATCGCCGTGTCGGGCGACTTCATCGTCGGCTTCCCGGGCGAGACCGAGGCCGATTTCGAGGCAACCCTGGCGGTTACCCGGGAGGTCCGTTACGCCGGTGCCTTCTCCTTCAAATATTCGCCGCGGCCAGGGACACCGGCCGCCGACCGAGCCGATCAGGTTCCTGAGGAGGTCAAGTCCGATCGCCTGGCCAGGCTCCAGGCGCTGCTCGGAACCCAGCAGAAGGACTTCAACCAGGCCTGTCTCGGCCGCCAGATGCCGGTTCTCCTGGAAAAGCCGGGCCGTCATCCGGGCCAGCTGATCGGTCGTTCACCCTATCTGCAGGGCGTCTATCTTGACGCTAAGGGACATGCTATTGGGGACATGGTGAACGTGACCATCGACGCAGTTGGATCGAACGCCCTTTCGGCCCATATTCATCCCTGAATGTCAGTGATTCTCCAGTCCAGAACCCCAGCCGAAGGAGCAGCTTCTCATTGAGTGCGCGCGCCAATGCCCGTGACGCGGCCGGCCAGAAACCCGGCCCCATGACAGAAGATCGTGACATCACCACGCTGGTTTTCGACGACAATCGCCTGTTGGCGCCCCTTTTCGGCGAGCATGACCAGCATCTGGCCCTCATCGAGCACCGCCTGGGCGTCGACATCACGCCGCGCGGCAACCGCATCTCGGTGAAGGGACCGCAAAATGCCCGCGACAATGCCCAGATGGTCCTGACCTCGCTTTATGAGCGGGTGCGGCGTGGGCTCGAGGTCGCGCGCGGCGATGTCGAAGGTGCCATCCGGATGAATCTCACGACCAACGGCGATGTGGCGGCTGACGAATCGGCGGTGCGGACCAAGCGCAAGCTGGTGACGCCCAGGACGCCGATGCAGAAGGCCTATGTCACGGCCATCCGCGCCCATGAGCTCGTCTTCGGCACCGGCCCCGCCGGCACCGGCAAGACCTATCTGGCGGTGGCCTGCGCCGCCGCGGCCCTGATGAACGGTGAAGTGGACCGCATCGTGCTGTCGCGCCCCGCGGTCGAAGCGGGTGAGCGTCTGGGCTTCCTGCCCGGCGACATGAAGGAGAAGGTCGATCCCTATCTGCGCCCGCTCTATGACGCGCTTTATGATGTGATGCCGGCGCCGCTGGTGCAGAAGGGCCTTGCCGAGAATTTGATCGAGATCGCGCCGCTCGCTTTCATGCGCGGCCGCACGCTCGCTTCCGCCTTCATCATTCTCGACGAGGCGCAGAACACCACGCCGCAGCAGATGAAGATGTTCCTCACCCGGCTTGGCGAGGGCAGCCGCATGGTGGTGACGGGCGATCCCTCGCAGATCGACCTGCCGTCCGGTGTCCATTCCGGTCTCGACGACGCGCTCGCCATTCTCCAATCGGTGGAAGGCATTTCGCATGTCGCCTTCACCGCCGCTGATATCGTGCGCCACGCGCTGGTCGGCCGCATCGTCACCGCCTATGACAAGCACGGCCAGAAGGCGCAGGGCTCCCGCGGCACAAAATGATCGCCGCCATCGATATTGCCGACGACGCGTGGGCGCGTGTCGCGGATCTTGGATCCCTCACCGAACGCGCCATCCAGGCCACTCTGGCCCATATCGGCACGGACAAAAATGTCGAAATAAGCGTGCTCTTTGCGGGCGACGCAGAGGCGGCTACAATGAACGCACAATGGCGCGGGAAGGGCTATGCGCCCAATATCCTGTCATTTCCCGCGCCGGCCGTGCATGATCTCCCTGAGGGAGAGGCGAGGCCGCTCGGCGATCTGATCTTGGCCGCCGGAACCGTGGCCCGCGAAGCGGAAGAACAAGGAAAGACATTGACGTCACATTTAACCCATCTCATCGTCCACGGAACCCTGCATCTCCTGGGGTTCGACCATATTGAGGATCAGGACGCCAGCCGCATGGAGGCGACGGAGATCGCCATCCTGAAAGGTCTCGGCGTGCCGGACCCGTACAACTCATGAGCGACATAGGCCCCTCTCCCAAGCCCGACAGCCTGTTTTCCAGGCTGAAGGGCCTCTTCTCGCCCGACCGCGACGCCACGCTGAGGCAGAGCCTCGAAGGCGTCATCGCCAGCCACGACGCGCAGAATCCGGCTGACATGATGCGCGCCGAGGCGAAGTCGATGATGCTCAACCTCATCAAATTCGCCGATCTGCGCGTCGATGACGTGATGGTGCCGCGCGCCGACATCGTGGCGATAGAGAGCAGCGCCACCATCAAGGACCTGCTCGAGCGTTTCATCGACGCCAATCATTCGCGCATGCCGGTCTATCGCGAAACGCTCGACGATCTTTCCGGCATGATCCACATCAAGGATCTGGTGCGCTGGCTGGCCCAGAAGGGCGCCAAGACGCGCCGCCGCAAGGGCGCCAAGGACGGCAAGGACACGGTGCTCGCCGGCCTGTCGCTGTCGGCGACCGATCTCGCCATCGAGGTGAACGCAATCGGCATCGTGCGCGAGGTGTTGTTCGTGCCGCCCTCGATGCCGACCGCCGATCTTCTCATCAAGATGCAGTCGACGCATATCCATATCGCCATCGTGGTCGATGAATATGGCGGCACCGACGGGCTGGTCTCGATCGAGGACCTGGTCGAAGAGATCGTCGGCGATATCTCCGACGAACATGATTCGGATGAGGAACTGGTCGTCAGCAATGGCGACGGCACCTTCACCGCCAGCGCCCGCGCCGATCTCCAGGAACTCGAGCAGCTTTTAGGCGTCGACTTCCTCCCCGAGGAGCGCGACGAGGAGACCGACACGCTGGGCGGCCTCATCTTCTCGATGTTCGGCCGCGTGCCGGTGCGCGGCGAGTTGCTGCGTCACAACAGCGGTGTCGAATTCGAAGTCCTCGACGCCGATCCGCGTCGCGTCAAGCGGGTGAAGATCCGTCCCGCGCGGCCGGAGCCCGAGCCGCAGGCGGCCGTGGAGCCGGTCCCGACAGAGAAGGACACGACGGGATAGCCGTCAGAGCCAGATCCGCAGTCCGCTCGCCAGTAGCTGCAGGCCGAAGAAGGCGAAGATCGCGCCGGCGCCGCCGGTGATGGCGCGTTCCGAGCGCGCATAGGCGGCGAGCGCACCGGGCCTCGTGAAGAGCCACAGGCAGGCGAGATAGTAGCTGAGCGACATGGCGATCATGAGCGCGACGCTGATGAGTCCCAGCCACAGCGGCCCGTGGATGACCGAGGTGGTGGCGAACAGGCTCGCCACGAAAGCCAGCGTCTTGGGGTTCGACATGTTGGTGAGGAAGCCGGCGCGATAGGCGCTTTGCGGCGTGAAGTCCTGGGCCGGGCGCAAGGTTCTGAGCGCCCCGGGCCCGCCAGTCCAGGCTGAGCGCACGAGTGCCAAACCGCGCCAGATGAGATAGAGCCCGCCCACCACCTGGACGGCGCGGAAGGCGCCGGGAAACCGCTCGATGAACCAGGCGAGGCCGAACAGCCCGGCAAAGGCCCAGATCAGCATGGCGCTCTGGATGCCGGCGACGGCCGCCACCGCCACCTTGCGTGGCGCGCTCACCGCGAGCCAGGTGAAGAGCAGCATATTGGGGCCGGGCGTCAGCACCGCCACCAGCCAGAAGGCGGCGAATGGTAGAAGGCTTTCGAGTCCGGGGCTCACATTACAGCATGGAAGGAAGAACGCGATCAGGCGGCTTGTGTCCGTCGACCCAGGTCTTGATGTTGATGATGACCTTCTCGCCCATGTCGACACGGCCCTCGATCGTCGCCGAGCCCATATGCGGCAGGAGCACGGCGCGTTTGGCCCGGAGCAGGCGCGGATTGACCGCCGGCTCGTGTTCGAACACGTCGAGGCCGGCGCCGCCCAGTTCCTCGGCTTCCAGCATGCGGGCCAGAGCGTTTTCGTCGATCACCTCGCCGCGCGCCGTGTTCACGATGATCGCGTCCTTGCGCAAGAGCTTGAGGCGGCGCGCCGAGAGCAGGTGATAGGTGGCGGGCGTGTGCGGGCAATTGACCGACACGATGTCCATGCGCGCCAGCATCTGGTCGAGGCTTTCCCAGTAGGTCGCGTCGAGCTCCTCGGCGATCTTGGGATGGACCGGCTTGCGGTTGTGATAGTGAATCTGGAGGCCGAAGGCCTTGGCGCGCCGGGCGACCGCCTGGCCGATGCGCCCCATGCCGATGATGCCGAGCCGCTTGCCCCAGATGCGATGACCGAGCATCCAGGTCGGTGACCAGCCCTGCCAGCTGTTGTCGGGCCCGATGACGGCAGCCCCTTCGGTGATGCGCCGGGCCACCGCCATGATGAGCGCCATGGTCATGTCGGCGGTGTCTTCGGTGAGGACGCCCGGCGTGTTGGTGACGGTGATGCCGCGCGCGACCGCGGTCTCGACATCGATATTGTCGACCCCGGTGCCGAAATTGGCGATGAGCTTCAACTGGTCGCCGGCCTGGCCGATCACCGCCTTGTCGATTCGGTCGGTGACGGTCGGCACCAGCACTTCGGCCTGCTTGACCGCTTCGATCAGCTCGTTGCGGCTGAACGGATGGTCGTCGGAGTTGAGCTTGGCGTTGAACAGCTCCATCATCCGGGTCTCCACCACATCGGGCAGTTTGCGGGTGACGATGACCAGGGGTTTGCGCTTGGACATAAAATGTAACTCCGCGAGGCCGGCCATTGAGATAATCTTAACCTTGCATAGCCAAGGCTAGGCGGAAGGTTTATAGTACCGTTATCCGGCTCGTGTAGACGACATTTGCTGTCTAGCAGAGGGCATGGCAAAGACAAGCCCGGAGCCGGAAACGGCCGTGCATCGACCGAGGGGAATGCATATGGTCAAGACTGCCGCGCCGCGGCGCAGAATCGGACCTGCGATTCTGGGGATAGCATGTATTGCTATCGCCGCTGCAACGGCGTGGTCGCTGGCGGCCGGTCAGCCTGACGGGCCGGGCTCGGCCAAGGCGGCTGCCGACATCACCGGATCAACGACGCCGATCGACAAGGCCAAGGGTCCCTCGGGCCTGCCGCTGCCCCGATTCGTTTCCCTGAAGGCTGACAAGATCAATGTCCGGCGCGGACCCTCGAGCGAGCACCAGGTCGCCTGGGTCTATCAGCGCAAGGGCCTGCCGGTCGAAATCACCGCCGAGTTCGAGAACTGGCGGCGCATCCGCGACAGCGACGGCGATGAGGGCTGGGTCTATCAGAGCATGCTGTCCGGCAAGCGCATGGCGCTGGTGGCGCCCTGGCGCAAGCAGGAAGCCGTACCGATGTATGCGAGCCCGACCAATGCCGCCGGACTGGTTGCCATGGTCAAGGCCGGCGTGGTGGCGACGATCGAGGATTGCACCGGCGACTGGTGCAGCCTCAGTGCCTCCGGCTATCAGGGCTGGATCTCCCAGGCCATGCTCTGGGGCGCCTATCCGGGCGAGCAGATCGAGAAATAAGCGTCTAGCTGCGATTGGACTGACGCCCGACGCCTGTCGGTCGGATACTTGCGTATATTGCGTAGAATACATATTTTACGTATAATGCAAATCTCTTGTTCCCAGGGGATCCGTACATGACGCCAAAGCGAGTTACAGCAACGGCAGGGGAACTCGCCCGGCAGTTCTCTCATTTCAGCGATATCGCATTGGCGCAGCCCGTCGTCGTGACCAAGAATGGTCGCGCCCGCAATGTACTGATCTCGATCGAGGAATATGAGCGACTGAAACGGCGGGATCAGGAGAGCTTTCTGGCTGCCGACACGCCGGAAGCGTTTCTCGCCGATATCGAAGCCACGGCGACCAAGGGCAAATAGCGATGGGACTTTCCCGCCCCGAGCGCGGGAGTGTCATTCGCTATTCATATCTTTGGGCCGACGAGCGGGCGCGAGGAAGGCATCAACGACCGTGGCATTGGTGCTTGCACTGGCAGTCGTTGCCGACGACGCGCAATTGCGCGTGCTTGTTCTGGCGATCACCCATGTGAAGCCACGTTTGGTGTCAGCAGCGGTGGAGCTCCCTTCCGCAACGAAGCTCGCACTCGGGCTGGACGATGTGCCCTCGTGGATTGTCACGACCGAGGCGAACTCATTCATCTGGCCAGGGCCGGATATTCGGCCGGTGCCTGGTCGTAAACCGTCCTCGCCGTCTTACGGGCGTATCCCAGCGACATTATTAGCGAGAGTAGCCCGATCCTATCTGGACAATCGGGAACGCCAGAGAGCGCGGATCGTACCCCGCAGCTTCTAGTTCTGGCGGGTCTTGAGCCGTACGATGATGTCGATCCGGCCGACTTCCATGCCGGGCGGCGGCTCGGGCAGGCCCTTGATGGTCAGATTGTCGGAGGCGATGTCGAACAGCCGGCCCTCGCGCTCGACATAATAGTGATAATGATTGGACGTATTGGTATCGAAATAAGTGCGGTCGCCTTCGATGGCGACTTCGCGCAGGAGACCGGCGCCGGTGAACTGGTTGAGCGTGTTGTAGACGGTGGCGAGCGATACCGGAACCGCGGCGGCGACCGCCTCGGCATGCAGCTGCTCGGCCGTGATATGGCGATCGCCTGATCCGAACAGGATCTCGGCCAGCGCCAGACGCTGACGCGTTGGGCGAAGCCCCGCCCCGCGCAATCTCGTCGCAACAGTCTCGGAATTCATCAAATACCCTTTTAATCCAGCGTAATAAGTATAGCGAATATCACCCTGTGCCTGCAATGGTGCCGAAAAGGGGTATTTTGGTGACCGAACCGTTCGCCTTTCATGCCGGGGATCGGTATGTTAGGAAGCTGTTCGCGGTGTTGGACTGAGAGCGGGGAGCGGAATAGCGGAACAGATGGCCGAACGGAAATCGCGTTTTCTTTATGATGAGTTGATCGCCTGTGCCCGGGGAGACCTGTTCGGGCCGGGCAATGCCCAATTGCCGCTGCCGCCGATGCTGATGTTCGACCGCATCACCCATATTTCCGAAGACGGCGGTGAATTCGGAAAAGGCCAGATTGTCGCAGAGCTGGACGTAAAACCCGATCTCTGGTTCTTCCCGCCGCATTTTCCGGGCGATCCGGTCATGCCGGGCTGCCTCGGCCTCGATGCCCTCTGGCAGATGCTGGGCTTCTTCCTGGGCTGGCTGGGCGCCCCCGGCAAGGGCCGCGCGCTGGGCGTCGGCGAAGTGAAATTCACCGGCATGGTCGTACCTACGGTCAAGAAGGTCGAATATGTCGTGAACCTCAAGCGCGTCATTCTGCGCAAGCTCAATCTCGGCATCGCCGATGGTCTTCTCAAGGCTGATGGGGAGACTATCTATACAGCGGCTGATCTTCGCGTCGGCTTGTTCTTGCCCGCAAAGGCCTGAGGGAGGCTAAAACCGTCATGCGCCGTGTCGTCGTTACCGGTCTTGGTATTGTTTCGAGCATTGGCAACAATGCCCAGGAAGTCCTGGCATCGTTGCGGGAGGCCAAATCCGGTGTGGTAAAGGCCGAGGATTACGCCAGGCTCGGTTTCCGCTGCCAGGTCCATGGCGCCCCCACTCTTGATCTCGACAGCGCGGTCGACCGCCGGGTCCGCCGCTTCATGGGTGATGGCGCTGCCTGGAATTGGGTGGCGATGCGTCAGGCGATCGGCGATTCCGGTCTCGAGGAAAGCGACGTCAAGAACGAGCGCACCGGCATCATCATGGGTTCGGGCGGCCCTTCCACCCGCACCATCGTCGCCGCCGCCGACACGGCGCGCGAGAAAGGCCCCAAGCGCGTCGGCCCCTTCGCGGTGCCGGCTTCCATGTCGAGCACCAATTCGGCGACGCTGGCGACCCCCTTCGGCATCAAGGGTGTGAATTATTCGATCTCGTCGGCCTGCGCCACCTCGGCCCATTGCATCGGCAATGCCGCCGAGCTCATCCAATGGGGCAAGCAGGATGTGATGTTCGCCGGCGGCGGCGAAGAGCTCGATTGGACCTTGTCGGTCCTCTTCGACGCCATGGGCGCCATGTCGACCAAGTTCAATGCGACGCCGGGCACGGCGTCTCGCGCCTATGACAAGAATCGCGACGGCTTCGTCATCGCCGGCGGCGCCGGCACGGTGGTGCTCGAAGAACTCGAGCATGCCAAGGCGAGAGGCGCCAAGATCTATGGAGAGATCGTCGGTTATGGCGCCACCTCGGACGGCTATGACATGGTCCAGCCTTCCGGCGAAGGTGCGGCGCGCTGCATGCGCCAGGCGCTCGCCACCGTGAAGGAGAAGGTCGACTACATCAATCCGCATGCGACCTCGACCCCGATCGGCGACAAGAAAGAGATCGAGGCCATTCGCGAAGTCTTCGGCAAAAACATTCCGCCGATTTCCGGCACCAAGTCGCTGACCGGCCATTCGCTTGGCGCGACCGGCGTGCAGGAGGCGATCTACTGCCTCCTGATGATGAAGAACGGCTTCATTTGCGAGAGCGCCAATATCGAGGAGCTCGATCCCGAATTCGCCGACATCCCCATCGTCCGCCAGCGCCGTGACAATGTGGATGTGAATGTGGCGATCTCGAACAGCTTCGGTTTCGGCGGCACCAACGCTACTTTGGCCCTGCAGCGCTACAACGGATAGCGCGTGGGAGCAGGCGGCAATTCTTTGAATGTGATTTCAGCGCACCGGGCGGTTTCGGCCTGGAGCGATCGGAAAGTGTAGGGGAGTGATGACGAACGGGTTGATGAAGGGCCGGCGCGGCCTCGTCATGGGGGTGGCGAACGATCATTCGATTGCCTGGGGCATCGCCAAGTCCCTGCATGATCAGGGTGCCGAGCTCGCCTTCACCTATCAGGGCGAGGCGTTCGGGCGCCGCGTGAAGCCGCTCGCCGAGACCGTCGGCTCGAAGCTGGTGCTGCCCTGCGACGTCGAGAATGTCGCGACTGTCGATGAGACCTTCGCCGCCATCGCCAAGGAATGGGGCGCGATCGATTTCGTCGTCCATGCCATCGCCTTCTCCGACAAGGCCGAGCTCAAGGGTAAATACGCCGATACGAGCCGCGACAATTTCGTCCGCACGATGATCATTTCGTGCTTCTCCTTCACCGAGATCGCCCGCAAAGCGGCGGCGCTGATGCCCAATGGCGGCTCGCTGGTGACGCTCACCTATGGCGGCTCGGTCAGGGTGATGCCGAACTACAATGTGATGGGCGTGGCCAAGGCGGCGCTCGAATCCTCGGTGCGTTATCTCGCCGCCGATTACGGCCCGCAAGGGGTGCGTGTGAACGCCATCTCGGCCGGGCCGATGCGCACGCTGGCCGGTGCCGGCATCGGCGATGCGCGCGCCATGTTCAATTTCCAGAAGCGCCATTCGCCGCTGCGCCGCACCGTGACGCTCGACGAAGTCGGCGGTGCTGCGCTGTACCTGCTGTCGCCGCTCTCGGGCGGCGTCACCGGCGAAATCCATTATGTGGATTCGGGCTACAACATCATCTCGACGCCGCGCCCCGAGGATCTGAAACGCGCCTTCGAGGAAGGCGACGACTGAAAACTCTGGACAACAGCCGCCGACTGTATCGAAACTGCACAAGCGGGAAATGAGTCGTCCCCGGCTTGATCAACGGAGGCAACAGGTGGCTGAGAGTAAGCTCGAATATTACGAGGACAAGGCCGGCGAATGGCGCTGGCGCCGCAAGGCGGGCAATGGCGAGATCATCGGCGCGTCATCGGAAGGCTACAAGTCCAAGGCCGACTGCGAGGCCAATGCGACGCGCGACACGTCCAAGGACAAGTGGGAATTCTACCAGGATGACGCCGGTGGCCATCGCTGGCGCTGCACCGCCTCCAACGGCAAGCAGGTCGGCAAGGCGAGTGAGGCTTTTTCGTCGAAGAAGAACTGCGAGCACAATGCCGGCCTGAATGGCTGGAAGGGCTAAAGCATCGGCCCGAAAAGTTGCAGACTTTTCGGATCAGCGGATGCGCTGATAAAGGGCGGGGCCTGAGGGCTCCGCCCTATTTCTTGCGCCGGGTGAGCTTGAGGCCGGACCAGTCCTGATCGAGCGCGCAGACCTTGATATCGACGAGGCCCGCGGCCAGTGCGACCTTGCGGATATCGTTCTCGCTGAGGCCGGTGGAGAGGCGTGAGGACAGTTTCGGCCACGACACCCAAAGCATGCTGGCCGGCGGCAGGTGCTCGGCCAGCTTTGTGATCAGGGCAAGGCCTTTGGCGTCGCTGATGAAAAGATGGATGGCGTCACTCGCTTTCGCCGTCTTGCTGAAGCTCAAGCCCTCGGGTGCATCCGTCATCAGGCTCGCATAATGAGCGGGGGCATGGATCAGGGCGATTTTCATCCCGGGCTTGAAGCCGAGCTTCTTCCACAGAGGCGTTCCCGAATAGCCTTCCGTGCTCATGGCTTGGTCACCCGCCGCAAAGTGAGATTGAGGCGCCCGCCCTCCTTGAGAAGCGTCGAGGTCCCGCTGAGCACCCGGTCGATGCCGTGGTAGCGCAGCCGCGACGCACCGCCCATGACCAGCACATCGCCGGAGGAAAGCTTCAGGGTCTCCGTCTTGCCGCTCCGTTCGGTTCCGCCGATGCGGAAGATGGCGGTGTCGCCGAGCGAGATCGAGACGACCGGGGCTGAGAAATCCTTCTCGTCCTCATCGCGATGGAGGCCCAATTTGGCGCCTTCGCGATAGTGGTTCACCAGGCAGGCTTCCGGATCATGCGGATAGTCCGCCACCTTGCGCCAGAGTTCCAGAACCTTGTCCGGTATCGCAGGCCAGGGCTGTCCGGTTTCCGGATGCTGGGCCTGATAGCGGTAGCCGTCCCGGTCCGACACCCAGCCGAGCTGACCCAGATTGCTCATCCGGACGGTGAAAGGCCGGCCGCTCCGCGGCATCACCGGCGTGTAGAAGTGAGCTTGGGCGACAGCTTCCTCGATTGCGGCGAGGAGGGCCTCCTGTGCCGTCCGGTCGAAATAGGACGGCAGATATTTGAGGCCGGTGCTCATGCGAGGCGCGTCTCTCTGTCGAATGTACCGTCGAAAAGGCCGTCTTTGCGGATCATGAATTCCAGAGCATTCCACAGGTCGACATTGCTCAGCGTCCCGGTCTCGCGGGCAAGGCGGCCATAATTGAGGAAGGCGGTTTCGCGGGCGAGCTCGCCGAAATCATGCTGATTCATGGAGCGTGGGAATTCGGCAAGCCGCAGGACGCCGAAGGCGCCAAGGCCGAGGAGAAGGGCGACCAGCCCGGCTGTGGCCGTCACGCCGAGATAGAAGGCGGTGAGACAGGATGCGATCCCGGCCAGGAACAGAAAGCTCTGATCTGAAGCATAGGGGACGGGAGGCAGCCTGAGGCCGGTTCGATCGCCAAGCGCCTTTATCCGGGACGCCAGTGACTTGGCGGGAAAGACATCCGAAATCGCTGTCTGCGGCCCCACCTCGATGCCGGTAGCGTCGGCGACCGCTTGCTTGAGCCGGTAGAAGCTGACGGCACTGAGGCAGCGCTGGCGGGGTTGCGAGGTGGTTCCCATCTTGGCCTGGAGAAGCTCAAATAGGTCTCCCACGGTCCGGAGCTTGTCGGCATCGCTCTGGACGAAGCGGACCTCGAAGGCCTTTTCGAGTGTCATGAGAAGATCCTCGACATCCTCGGGATCCGGCAGGTAAGGGGACGCCATGGGTTTGCTCCTGTAGCCCTATTCTTTCCCATGCTGGGACCGGGACGGCAATCTGGCGCGCCAGCGCCTTTCCGGCCACCCGGAAACCTTTCGGAACTTGGGCTTCAGCTCTCACCAAAACTTGATAGGGCCGGCTTCCAACCTTATATAGCCCCCGAACGCCGGATTTACCTCAAACCCAAGGGGGAGGTCCGGTTCAACGTAATAGGGGACCCGCACCCCACTTTCGAGTCCGGGGCGGAAGTGCCGGATAGGGCTTCCACCAGGGTCTGCCGCTAGGAGGTTTTGTAAATGGGAAAAGTCATAGGGATCGACCTCGGTACCACCAATTCCTGCGTTTCCGTGATCGAAGGCAAGCTGCCCAAGGTCATCGAAAATGCGGAAGGGGCGCGCACCACCCCGTCGATCGTCGCCTTTAACGCCGACGGTGAACAGCTCGTCGGTCAGCCGGCCAAGCGCCAGGCGGTCACCAATCCGGAGAACACCTTCTTCGCCATCAAGCGCCTGATCGGCCGGCGCTGGAACGACCCGATGGTCGAGAAGGACAAGAAGCTCGTCCCCTATCACATCGTGAAGGCGGACAATGGCGATGCGTGGGTCGAGGCCCGCGGCCAGAACTATGCTCCCTCGCAGATCTCGGCCTATATCCTTCAGAAGATGAAGGAGACGGCGGAGCGTTATCTGGGTGAAAGCGTCACCCAGGCGGTCATCACCGTTCCTGCTTATTTCAATGACAGCCAGCGTCAGGCGACCAAGGATGCCGGCAAGATCGCCGGCCTCGAAGTGCTGCGCATCATCAACGAGCCGACCGCGGCGGCACTCGCCTACGGCCTCGACAAGAAGGAAGCCGGCACCATCGCGGTCTATGACCTGGGCGGCGGCACGTTCGACATCTCCATTCTGGAGATCGGCGACGGCGTCTTCGAGGTGAAGTCGACCAATGGCGACACCTTCCTCGGCGGCGAAGACTTCGACATGCGTATCGTCGATTATCTCGCGGACGAGTTCAAGAAGGAGCAGGGCATCGACCTGCGCAAGGACAAGCTGGCCCTGCAGCGCCTGAAGGAAGCCGCCGAGAAGGCCAAGATCGAGCTTTCGTCTTCGACCCAGACGGAAATCAACCTGCCCTTCATCACCGCCGACCAGACCGGTCCGAAGCATCTCACCCTCAAGCTGACGCGCGCCAAGCTCGAAGCCCTCGTGGATGATCTCATCCAGAAGACGGTCGAGCCCTGCCGCCAGGCCTTGAAGGATGCCGGCGTCACTGCGGGCCAGATCGACGAGGTCGTCCTCGTCGGTGGCATGACCCGCATGCCGAAGGTCATCGAAGTGGTGAAGCAGTTCTTCGGCAAGGAGCCGCATAAGGGCGTCAATCCGGACGAAGTCGTGGCCATGGGTGCCGCGATCCAGGCCGGCGTCCTCAAGGGCGAAGTGAAGGACGTTCTGCTGCTCGACGTGACCCCGCTGTCGCTCGGCATCGAGACCTTGGGCGGCGTGTTCACCCGCCTCATCGAGCGCAACACCACGATCCCGACCAAGAAGAGCCAGGTCTTCTCGACGGCTGACGACAATCAGACCGCCGTGACGATCCGCGTCTTCCAGGGCGAGCGTGAGATGGCGGCCGACAACAAGATGCTCGGCCAGTTCGATCTCATGGGTCTGCCGCCGGCGCCGCGCGGCATGCCGCAGATCGAGGTCACCTTCGACATCGACGCCAACGGCATCGTCAATGTGTCGGCCAAGGACAAGGCGACGAACAAGGAGCAGCAGATCCGCATCCAGGCCTCCGGCGGTCTTTCCGACTCGGAAGTCGAGAAGATGGTCAAGGACGCCGAGGCCAATGCCGCCGAGGACAAGAAGCGCAAGGACCTGGTCGAAGCCAAGAATCACGGCGAGAGCCTGATCCATTCGACCCAGAAGTCGATGACCGAGCTCGGCGACAAGGTCTCCGAAGCCGACAAGTCGACGGTCGAGGCCGCCATTGCCGATCTCAAGACGGCGATGGAAGGCACCGATGTCGAGGACATCAAGGAGAAGACCAACGCTCTGGCGCAGTCCGCCATGAAGCTCGGCGAGGCGCTCTACAAGGCGCAGAGCCAGCCTGGTGCGGATGCCGGCCCCGATGCCGGCGGCCAGGGTGGTCAAGGCGGTGCCGACGACGTCGTCGATGCCGACTTCACCGAGGTCAAGGACGACGACAACAAGAAGTCGGCCTAAGAAACGTGTCCTGCTTCCAGCCCGAAAATCTTCTCCCCGCGCGACCCGCGGGGAGAAGCATCTTTTTCGGGCGCGCGGAAACAGGTTAAGAAGAGCTGGGCGGACGGGTCAGAATGGCCAAGCGCGATTATTATGAAGTTCTGGGAGTGCAGAAGAGCGCCGACGAGAAGGAGCTGAAAGGCGCCTATCGTAAGCTCGCCAAGCAACTGCATCCCGACGCCAATCCGGGCGACAAGACGGCCGAGCACAAATTCAAGGAAATCACCGAGGCCTATGAGGTCCTGAAGGACCCGCAGAAGAAGGCGGCCTATGACCGCTTCGGCCATGCGGCGTTCGAAGGCGGCATGGGCGGGCGTCCCGGCGGTCCGGGCTTCGGCCCCGAATTCACCTCCTCGATGTCTGATATCTTCGAGGATCTGTTCGGCGAGTTCATGGGCGGCGGCCGTGGCCGCGGCCGGGGCGGCGGCCGGACATCGGCGGCGCGCGGTTCGGACCTCCGCTACAACATGGAAATCAGCCTCACCGAGGCTTATTCCGGCAAGACGGCGCAGATCCGGGTGCCGACCGCCACCGCTTGCGATGTCTGCAAAGGTTCGGGCGCCAAGCCGGGCTCCAGCCCTAAGACCTGCGGCACCTGCGGTGGCCAGGGCGCGGTCCGGGCGGCGCAGGGCTTCTTCACCGTCGAGCGCACCTGTCCCACCTGCCATGGCAGCGGCCAGGTCATTTCCGATCCGTGCAGCAATTGCGCCGGCCAGGGCCGGCTCACCCGCGAGCGCACGCTGTCGGTCAACATTCCGGCGGGCGTCGAGGACGGCACCCGCATCAGGCTCGCCGGCGAAGGCGAGGCGGGCCTGCGCGGCGGTTCGGCCGGCGATCTCTATATCTTCCTGTCGGTGCGCCCGCATGAGTTCTTCCAGCGCGACGGCGCCGATCTGTTCTGCAAGGTGCCGGTCTCGATGATCGTCGCCTCGCTCGGCGGCGACATCGAGGTGCCGACCATCGACGGCAAGAAGGCGCGTGTGTCGATCCCCGAAGGCGCTCAGACCGGCAAGCAGTTCCGCCTCAAGAACAAGGGCATGCCGGTGCTGCGCTCGAACCAGATGGGCGACATGTATATCCAGGTGACGGTCGAGACGCCGGTCAACCTGTCGCGCAAGCAGCGCGACCTGCTCAAGGATTTCGAGAAGGAATCCCGCAACAACTCGCCCGAATCGGAAGGCTTCTTCGCCAAGGCCCGCGCCTTCTGGGAAGGTTTTGGCTCGTAGTCGAGCGTCCGCGGGGTCTCGTCCCGCTCACACAGCGCCTTCGTCCTCGATATGCAGAACCCGGCCGCAATGTTTGCAATGGACGGCATCGGCGTCATGGCGTTTGAGGCCGCAATCCGGGCATTTGTGCTCGACCTTATGCGGCCGGATCAGGATCTGGATCAGGCGCAGGAATAAGGACACGCCGAAGATCATGATCAGCACCGACAGCATGCGGCCCCAATGGCCTTGCAGCGTGATGTCGCCGAAGCCCGTGGTGGTCAGCGTCGAGACGGTGAAATAGAGCGCATCGGCATAGTTGGTGATGTGTTCGTTGATGCCGCGCTGGCTTTCATAGACGATCCCCGTGGTGACGAAGATGAAGAGCCCGAGATTGAGCGCGGCCATCACCGACTGCTCGTTCTCGCGGAAGAGCCGCGAGTCGCGGCGCATGCGCATGAGGACGAGGGGCGAGCGCATGATGCGCAGCACCCGCACCACGCGCAGGAAGGCGAGGCCTTCGCCGGCGACCGGCGCCAGGAGCGAGACGATGACCACGATGTCGGCGAGATTGCCGGGATGCATGAGATCGCCGAGACGGTCGCGGCTGATCCAGAAGCGCGCCAGGAAGTCGGCGAGGATGATGATGCCGATAATGACGTCGATCACGCCGATCAGGGGTGTACGTGGCAGGAAGGACGACACCACGAGAAAGACGATGGTCGCGACGTCGAAGCTGATCAGGCCGTAGCGGAAGCGATGCGCCCGGCTCGATGCCCCTTCATAGAGTTCCCGAACGAAGTTTTTCAGCGCCATTGACCGCTCCGCCCCTTTCACTTAGAGCCTGTCCCCGAACTTGAAGGGGAGAGGCAGCATGCCCAAGGCCTATTGGATTGCGCAAGTCGTCGTGTCCAATCCCGACCAGTATAAGATTTACGCCGAAAGCGCACCCGTGGCGTTCAAGAAATACGGCGCCAATATCCTGGCGCGTGGCGGCCGCTCCAGTCAGATGGAAGGCGAGGGGCGTCCGCGCAATGTGGTGATCGAATTCCCCTCCTATGAGGACGCGGTCGCCTGCTACAATTCCCCCGAATATCAATCCGCCAAGGCCAAGCGCCAGGGCGCCGGGTCGGCCAATATCGTCATCGTCGAGGGCGTGTGATGGCCGGCGCCACTAAGGGCTACTGGATGGTGCGCGTCACGGTGAAGGATCCCGAGCGCTACAAGGACTATGTCGCCGCCAACAAGATGCCGCTCGAGACCTATGGCGCCAAATTCCTGGTGCGCGGCGGCGCCCATGAAGTGGTCAAGGGCACCTCGCGCGAGCGCCATGTGATCATCGAATTTCCGTCGCTCGATGCCGCCAAGGCGTGCTTCCGTTCGCCCGAATATCAGGCGGCGCTGAAGATCTTCGAGACCTGCGCCGAGAGCGACGTCGTCATTGTCGAGGGAGTGTCATGAAGATCGCCATCGCCGGGGCGGCCGGCCGCATGGGCCGCGTTCTCACCCGCATCGTGCAGGAGACGGAAGGTCTCGAAGTCGCGGGCGGCATCGAGCCGAAAGGCTCGAGCGCTGTCGGCGCCGATATGGGCGAGCTCGCCGGCGTCGGACCGCTCGGCATCAAGATCACCGATGAACCCTTGGCGCTGTTCACCAGGATCGAAGGCCTGATCGACTTCACCGTCCCTAAGGCAACGTTGGCGCTGGCCGAGTTCTCGGCGCAAGCGCGCATCGTCCATGTCATCGGCACCACCGGCATCGACAAGGAAGGCGACGAGAAGATCAAGGCAGCGGCCCGCCATGCCCGCATCGTAAAGTCGGGCAATATGAGTCTCGGCGTCAATCTGCTCGCTGCCCTGGTGCGCAAGGTGGCGGCGACCTTGGGCCCCGATTTCGACATCGAGGTCCTCGAAATGCATCACAAGCACAAGATCGACGCGCCCTCGGGCACCGCTTTGCTGCTGGGCCAGGCGGCGGCGGAAGGCCGCAAGCTCGATCTCGCGAAATCCTCGGTGCGCGCGCGCGACGGTCACACCGGCGCCCGCCCTGTTGGCCATATCGGCTTCGCCACCTTGCGCGGCGGCAGCGTCGTCGGCGAGCACACGGTGATGTTCGCGGGGCCCGATGAGCGCATCGAGCTCACCCACAAGGCGGCGAGCCGCGACCTCTTTGCGCGCGGCGCGGTGCGTGCCGCCCTTTGGGCGCAGGACAAGAAACCCGGTCTCTATTCGATGGCCGACGTATTGGGACTGGAGTAATCGATGGATCGCATATTGGTGCTTGTCCGCCACGGGCAGAGCGAGTGGAATCTGAAGAATCTGTTCACCGGCTGGAAAGACCCGGGCCTGACCGAGAAGGGCATCGCCGAAGCCAAGGCGGCGGGCGAGCGTTTGAAGCGCAAAGGCCTCAAATTCGATATCGCCTATACGAGCGTGCTGACGCGCGCCCAGCACACGCTCGATTTGATGCTGGCCGAGCTCGGCCAGACGGGTTTGAAGACCGTCAAGGACCAGGCCCTGAACGAGCGCGACTATGGCGACTTGACCGGTCTCAACAAGGACGATGCGCGCAAGAAATGGGGCGAGGAGCAGGTGCTGGTCTGGCGCCGCTCTTATGACGTGCCGCCGCCCGGCGGCGAGAGCCTCAAGGACACGCTGGCGCGCGCACTGCCTTATTACATGAAACACATCCAACCCGATGTGCTGTCGGGCAAAAGCGTTCTGGTGGCGGCGCATGGCAATTCGCTGCGCGCTTTGATCATGGCCATCGAAGGCCTGACGCCCGCGGAAATCCTGAAGCGCGAGCTCGAGACCGGCGTGCCCGTCTTCTATCGCCTCAAGGCCGATTCACGGCCCGAGAAGGTCGAGATCCTATCGTAGGATACAGGCCGCTAAATCGGGCGGGAATTATCTGGTTTCCGCCCCATAGTCCAACTTGGGATACCAGTTCGTTCCACGCCCGCCCGGCGTCCAGTCCAGCACATTCCACAGCGGTGTCGGATCGGGCGCGAGATGCGGATCGAAACCCGGATCGGCGGTCTCCGGACCGCCCTCGGCAGCCCAGAAGAGCCGGATCTTGTCGCCTGCGCGCTTCCAGATCAGCACCGCAGCTCCTTCATCGCCGTCCTTGAGGGCGCGGTAATCGGTCGGAAACTCGTCCCCGATGCATTGGTAGAATTTGAGATTTCGCCAGCCGCGCTCGCGCGCGAAATCGAGCTGTCGCGCCACGGGTGAGCGGCCAACTACCGCCATCGCCACGCGCTGCTCGATGTCGACCGCAGGTATATCCAGCGAGCCGACAAACGACGTACACATCGGGCAGGGCCGCTCGCGCTCGGGGCCGTACATCCAGAAATAGGTAAAGAGCGTGTCGTGCCGGCCGAACAGGTCGGCGAGTCCGAGCTCCTTTCCGCTCGCGTCGCGGAACCGATAGTCCTTTGCCTCCCCACCCGGCGGCAGCGATCGGCGCAGAGCGGCGACCCGCTGTATCTGGCGGCGAAGCTCGATCTCCTCGGCGAGCAGCTTGGTCCGCGCCTTACGGTATTCGGGACTTTCATTCGGAAATGGCTTGCTTCCCTTGCGGGCGAGCTCGGCGGCCGGTGCCAGAGTTTCAAGAGTGGTCATCGTCGATTTCCTTCGACCAATGGAAAAGCGGTCCATCAACCGATGAACAATCGCTGTCTCTCTTGAACGGCCGGGCGGCGTCATCGTTCCCCTCCGCCGCCACTTTTTAGGGGGGTGGTGATCACGCTGCTTTCGCGGTGATCCCGGCCTCCCAGCCGAGAATGGCGCGTTTGCGGGTGAGGCCCCAGTGATAGCCGCACAGGCTGCCGGATTTGCTGAGCACCCGGTGGCAGGGCACCACGAAGGAGACCGGATTGCGGCCGACCGCGGCGCCGACTGCGCGCGCCGCCTTGGGCTTGCCGATATGAGCGGCGACGTCGGAATAGGTCGAACGCTTGCCGAGCGGGATGCGCAACAGCGTCTCCCAGACGCGGATCTCGAAATCGCTGCCGATGAAGACGACGCGCAAAGGCTCGTCGCGCCGCCAGTTCTCCGGCTTGAAGATGCGGTCGGCATAAGGCTTGGTGGCGAGCCAGTCCTCGATATAGGCAGCGCCCGGCCAGCGTGACTGCATATCTATGAGCGCGTCCTTCTCCACCCCGTCATCGGCGAAAGCGAGGCCGGCGAGGCCCTGGTCGGTGATCATCACCAGCGCACGCCCGAAGGGACAGTCATGGAAGCCGAAGCGCAAGGTCAGGCCCTTGCCGCCCGCCTTGTAGAAGCCGGGCGTCATGCCTTCATGGGTGACGAAGAGGTCGTGCAGCCGGCCCGGCCCCGACAGGCCCACCTCATAGGCCGTGTCGAGGATCGAGGCGGATTCGCGCAGGAGACCGCGCGCATGGTCGAGCGTCACCGCCTGCAGGAATGCCTTGGGCGAGAGGCCGGCCCAGCGGGTGAACAGCCGCTGCAGATG
The DNA here is from genome assembly GCA_005502925.1 of Rhizobiales bacterium Y(2018). Lineage (GTDB taxonomy): Bacteria > Pseudomonadota > Alphaproteobacteria > Rhizobiales > Aestuariivirgaceae > Taklimakanibacter. Next base: position 219,614 of record SCPD01000002.1, read on the forward strand.
GGTCGGACTCAATTGCGCCTGCTCGGCGATCTCTTCGAGCGAGGGCTGCTCGCGCCAGGTCTCGTGGATGAAGGCGAGCGTCTTCTTCACGATCTCATAGTCGCGGGCGGGGGTGGACAGGGTTTCGATCTCGGTTGTCATGGTCGGAATCTAGGAAGCTCAGGGCGCCGAAACCACCCGATTCTTGCGCAGGCTAACCCATTGTAATCACGGTATTTTCAAATACGAGGCCGGGCGAGTGCGCCGCGCAGCGTATCGGCGAAGGCCTTGCGGTCATGGGCGGCGAGGAACTGGCCGATCTCGGTGCGCCGGCCTTTGAAGCGCAAATACAGGCTGCCGATCAATTCGCGGTCATGATCCTCTTCCAGCTCGACCTTGACCCAGCCACGGGTGAAATGCAGCTCCTCGCGCTGCCGGTCATGGTCGAAGCGCTTGAGGATCAGCTCATGATCCGTCACCTCGATCCGCTCTTCCTTCAGCGCATCGGCGTAATTCTTGCGGAAGGCCCACCAGACGAGCGCGACATCGAGACCTAGAAACGGCGCCACCGGCCAGGCGCCGAGCAGATAGAAGGCGGTGCCGGCCGCGAAATTGAGGCCGATCAATACGCTCATCAAAATCAGAAAGCCTCTCTGGCTCAGCGAGCGATAGGGCTTGAGCGTGGCGCGGAAGGTCTGCTGCATGGCTTGATCTTAGGCTCCAACTGGGCTCAGGTCACGTGAACAGAAGGGGGAATCATGGCGCCGCGCAGGCTCAAACCGGATCAGATCACGGAGATGTTCCGTCGTTTCCAAGCAGCGGATCCCGTACCCGAGGGCGAGCTCGATTACGTCAATCCTTACACGCTCCTCGTCGCCGTGGTGCTTTCGGCGCAAGCGACCGATGTCGGCGTCAACCGCGCCACCGGCCCTCTGTTCAAATTCGTCGACACGCCGGAAAAGATGGTCGAGCTCGGCGAGGCGGAGCTCATCTCCTATATCCGCACCATCGGCCTTTATCGGATGAAGGCCAAGAACGTGATCGCGCTGTCGCAAATCCTTATCGACCGATATGGCAGCGAAGTGCCGCGCGACCGTGCCGCGCTCGAGGAACTGCCGGGGGTCGGTCGCAAGACGGCGAATGTCGTGCTCAATATCGCTTTCGGCGAGCCGACCATCGCCGTCGACACGCATCTCTTCCGCCTCGGCAACCGTACCGGGCTCGCGCCCGGCAAGACGCCGCTCGAGGTCGAGCTCAAACTCGAAAAGGTCGTGCCGCCCGAATATAAGCGCCACGCCCATCACTGGCTCATTCTGCACGGCCGTTATGTGTGCAAGGCGCGCAAGCCCGAATGCCCGCGCTGCCTGATCAACGATCTCTGCCTGTTCAAGGAGAAGACCGTTTCAGTCCCTTGAAGATGTGCACGAAGTAGCTCGTCGAGAACAGCGGCACGGTAAGATTGACGAAGGGCACGAGAGCCAGAGCCGCGGGGATGAAGCCGGCGACGAAGATATGCGGTGAATTGGTTCGACGCAGCTCCCTGGCCTCGTCCACCGGCATATGGCGCATCGCCGCCATCTCGAAATATTCGCGGCTCAGCAGATAGGCATTGACGACGAGCAGCACGATCGCGCCGATGCCGAAAAGCAGCATCGGCAGCACCGCCAGGTTGACGACAAGTACCAGGAGGCCGAATTGCACACCGAGCAAGATCGCTTTGGTGGTCGGCAATTCGCGACCTGGCGTGTCGCCAGGATAGTGCTTGCGTTCGACGAGACCGGCGATGTGATCCAGATAGAGGCCGGCGAAGAGGGCGGTGACCGGCGGGATCATGAAGAAGGCGAGCACCGCCATGCCGAGGCCGCCCACCACTTCGATGATATTATTGCCCCAGCCCCAGGGGGCGAGCTTCAGCATGTCGAGCAGGAACACCGTTCCGGCGATGACGGCGATGAGCAGCACGATGGCCAGCCCGATCGCCTTGATGAGGACGCTGCGGAAATCGGGGGAGAGGACATCGCCAAGGGCGGTGAAGGCGGCTTTGATCATGGCGGCATAGATAATGGACCGGCGCCCCGGTTTGAAGGGCCAGTAAGCATGTCGAAAAGCCTTAAGTTGCACGAAAAGGCCTTATCGCTTAGCTTCAAGGCCATAAATGTGGCGCGGTGCGGAAGTGAGGCGGAATTGAGAAAACTGGCAAGCGGTCTGCTCTTCGCGGTGGCACTTTCGATTGGTCCTTCCTATGCCCAGCAGCAGGCAGCGCCACCGCCGGCCGTGGTCGTCGAGCCGGCGCGGATGGAGGTCATCGCCCAGCGGGTGGATTTCGTCGGCCGCATCGAGGCAATCGAGAAGGTCGAATTGCGCGCCCGCGTGACGGGTTTCATCAAGAAGGTCGATTTCAAGGACGGTGACGACGTCAAGGAAGGTCAGACGCTGTTCGAGATCGAGCCCGATTCGTTCCAGGCGACGATCGACCAGAGTCAGGCCCAACTCGCTTCCGCTGAGGCGGATGCCCAGAATGCCAATCTCAATCTCCAGCGCGGCCTCGATCTCGTGAAGACCAACGCGCTCGCCAAGGCCCAGGTCGACCAGCGCCAGGCCGATGCCGACAAAGCCCGCGCCGCAGTCCTGCAGATGCAGGCGGCCCTGCGCGAGGCCGAGATCCAGCTCTCCTATACGACGATCAAGGCGCCGATCCCCGGCCGCATCGGCAGGACGACCTTCACCGAAGGCAATCTCGTCGATCCGTCCTCGGGCGTCCTGGCGACGATCGTGCGCGACGATGAGGTGCGGGCGCTCTTCAACGTCACCCAGCGCGAGATCCTCGAATACCGCAAGAGCGGCGGCGGCGAGGTGATCGTCAAATTGCGGCTCGCCGACGGCAGCTTCTACGACAAGCCGGGCAAGCTCGATTTCATCGACGTGGTGGTCGACCAGAAGACCGACAGCCAGCTGATCCGCGCCGTGTTTCCCAATCCCGACCGCATCCTCACCGATGGGCAGACGATCCGCGTCGTCCTCGAGCGCGCCCAGGAGGCGCCGTCGGTCACCGTGCCGCAGGCGGCGCTGGCCGCCGACCAGGCGGGCTCCTATGTCTTCGTCGTCGATTCCGCCAACAAGGTCGAGCAGCGCCGGGTCAAGACCGGCCAGCAGCGCGACGGCCGGATCGCCGTCACCGAAGGATTGAAGGACGGCGAACTCGTCATCGTCGAGGGCCTGCAGCGCGTGCGGGCGGGCATGGTCGTCGCGCCGCAGCGTGCCGAAGCCTCTAACTAGGAGCGGACGATGATCTCCTCCGTCTTCATCCACAGGCCACGCCTGGCCTTCGTCATTTCGATCGTCATCACGATCGCCGGCTTCATCGCCTATTACGCGCTGCCGGTCGCTCAGTTCCCCGACATCGTGCCGCCGCAGGTGCAGGTTTCCGGCGTCTATCCGGGCGCCGATGCCGCCGCCGTCGAGGCTTCCGTCGCCCAGATCATCGAGCCCGCCGTCAATGGCGTCGACAAGATGATCTACATGAAGTCGACCTCGGGCGCCGACGGCACCTATGGTCTGAGCGTCAGCTTCTCGGTCGGCTCCGATCCCGATCTCAACGCCGTCAACGTATCGAACCGGGTCAACCAGGTCCTCTCGCAACTGCCGGCGGAGGTGCAGCGCAACGGCATCGTAGTGAAGAAGAAGTCTTCCGCGATGCTGCAGGTGATGAGCTTCTATTCGCCCAAAGGCTCGCGCGACGGCCTGTTCCTGTCGAACTATGTGACCATCAATATCCTCGACCGCCTGGCTCGCGTGCCGGGCGTCGGCGAGGTCTCGCTCTTCGGCGCTCAGGACTATTCGATGCGCATCTGGCTCGACCTGGACCGTCTGGCGAGCCTGGGGCTCACCTCGGCCGAGGTCGTCACGGCGATCCAGCAGCAGAATGTCCAGGCCGCCGTCGGTCGCATCGGCGCCGCTCCCCTGGTCAAGGACACGGCGCTGCAGATCAATCTCAACGCCAAGGGCCGGCTCAGCGACCCGGCCGAATTCGAGAACATCGTCATCCGCGCCACCGAGAGCGGTGGCCTGGTGCGCGTCAAGGACGTCGCCCGCGTCGAGCTCGGCGCCAAGACGCTCGATTCCGATGCGCGCTTCAATGGCGGCCCGACCGCCGGCATCGCCATCTATCAGGCGCCGGGCGCCAATGCCCTGGCGACCGCCGAGAATGTCCAGAAGACGCTCGAGGAGCTGAAGGCGAGCTTCCCCGACGACGTCGAATACGCGGTCGCCTACGATTCCACCGTCTTCGTCGAGAAGATGATGGAAAGCGTCATGCACACGCTGGGCGAGGCCTTCGTGCTGGTGGCGCTCGTGGTGCTTGTGTTCCTCGGCAATTTCCGCGCCACGCTCATTCCGATCATCGCCGTGCCGGTCGCCCTCATCGGCACCATGGCGGTGCTCCTGGCCATGGGCTTCTCGCTCAACACCATCTCGCTTCTGGCTCTCGTGCTGGCCATCGGCATCGTCGTCGACGACGCGATCGTCGTCGTCGAGAATGTCGAGCATGTGCTGCAGGAGCATCCCGAATTCACCCCTGCCGAAGCGACCGAGAAAGCGATGGGCCAGATCACCGGGCCGATCATCGCCATCACCTTGGTGCTGCTGTCGGTCTTCGTGCCGACGGCCTTCATTCCGGGCATCACCGGCCAGCTTTATATGCAATTCGCCGTCGCCGTTTCGGTGTCGATGGTGATCTCAGCCATCAACGCGCTGACCCTCTCGCCGGCTCTGTGCTCGCTGCTGCTCAAGCATAGAGGTCCGCCGCGCGGCATCTTCAAGTTCTTCAACCGCGGCGTCGAAGGCGCCAAGGGCGGCTATGTGGCACTGGTCAGGCCCTTGGCGCGCCGCGCCCTCCTGGCGCTCCTGCTGGTCGGCCTCTTCGCCGGCGGCGCCGGCTGGCTCGCCAAGACGATCCCGACCGGCTTCCTGCCTGATGAGGACCAGGGCGCCTTCATGGGCGAGATCCAGCTGCCGGATTCGGCCTCGACCGAGCGCACCGCCGCCGTCGTCAAGCGCGTCGAGGAACTGATCGCCAAGAAGCCCTGGGCGGAAGCTTATTTCACCGTGTCGGGCTACAGCATCCTCGACGGCCTGGCGCTCCCTAACAAGGCTTTCTTCGTCGTGCTGCTGAAGCCCTTCGAGGAGCGCAAGGCGCCCGACATGTCGGCTTTCGCGGCCATCGCGGAATTGCGCCGCGACCTGCAATCGATCGCCGCCGCCAGCATCTTCCCCTTCAACCCGCCGCCGATCCAGGGCCTCGGCACCGGCTCCGGCTTCGAGTTCCAGCTGCAGAGCAATGCCGGCGCGCCACCCGCCGACATCGCCGCCGTGGCGCGCGGTTTGAGCATCGCCGCCAATCAGGATCCGCGCCTCGCCGGCGTCTTCACCACTTTCAGCGCCGCGACGCCGCAACTGACCGTCAAGGTCGATCGCGAGCGCGCCCAGACGCTGGGCGTCGCCGTCGTCGACATCTACAACGCGCTGCAGGTTGCCCTCGGCGGCACCTATGTGAACGACTTCAACCTGTTCGGGCGCACCTGGCAGGTCAAGGTGCAGGCCGATGCGGCAAGCCGCATGACGCCCGACGATATTTATCTGGTGCGGGTGCGCAGCTCCTCGGGCGAGCTCGTGTCGCTGCGGGCGCTCGCCGATGTCGAGCTCTCCTTCGCGCCCGCCGGCATGACCCGCTACAACAATCTGCGCTCCGTCACCATCAATGGCGCGCCGTCGCCCGGCCGCTCCTCGGGCGAGGCCATCGCCGCCATGGAGGCGGTGGCCAAGGCGACACTGCCGGTCGGTTATGGTTATGAATGGACGGGCACCGCGCTTCAGGAGAAAGAAGCCGGCGGCAAGACGGCCGGCATTCTGATGCTCGCCGTGCTCTTCGCCTATCTCTTCCTCGTGGCGCTTTATGAAAGCTGGACCGTCCCGCTGGCGGTGATCGTCTCGGTGGCGGCGGGCCTCCTCGGCGCCATGCTGGCGCTGAAGTTCGCCGGCCTCGACAACAATGTCTATGCCCAGATCGGCATCGTCGTGCTGATCGCGCTCGCCGCCAAGAATGCGATTCTGATCGTCGAATTCGCCATGGAGCAGCGCCGCAAGGGCGTCGGCATCGCCGACGCCGCGATCGAAGGCGCAAACTTGCGCTTCCGCGCCGTGATGATGACGTCCTTCGCCTTCATCCTGGGGTTGGTGCCGCTGGTGATCGCCTCCGGCGCGGGTGCGGCGACCCAGCGCGCTGTCGGCACCGCCGTCTTTGGCGGCATGCTGGCCGCGAGCCTGCTCGGCATCTTCGTCATTCCGGGGCTTTATGTCCTCGCCCAGAGCGGGCGCGAATTCACCCATCGCCTCGTCGGGCGCGGGGCCAAAACCCCGGTGGCACCCACCGCGGAGGAGGCTCCGCCCGCCCCCAAACCTGAGGCGTGACGCCAGGAACGGCCGTCTTGCGGCGGCCGGGCCGATCCTGTAGGGGCTCGGTTTCCCGCCCATTTTTCCATAGGAAATCATGACCAAGCCGACCTTCGATGTCCTGACCATTGGCAACGCCATTGTCGATGTCTTCTCGCGTGTGGAGGAGAATTTCCTCACCCGTCACAATGTCACCAAGGGCATGATGCGGCTCGTCACCGAGAAGGAATCCTCCGAGCTTTTCGACGACATGGGTCCCTCGACCCGGATCTCCGGCGGCTCGGGCGCCAATACGGCGGTCGGCGTCGCCGCTTTCGGAGGCTCGGTGGCCTTCATCGGCAAGGTCAAGGCCGACGAACTGGGCCGGGTCTTCACCCATGACACCCGCTCGGCAGGCGTCCATTTCGATACCGTGCATGCCACCGCAGGTCCTGGGACCGCGAGCTCGCTCATCCTCATCACGCCCGATGGCGAGCGCACCATGAACACCTTCCTCGGTGCCTGCGTGCATCTGTCGCCCGGCGACATCGACGAGGCCGTCGTGGCCGCCGCCAAGGTCACCTATCTCGAAGGCTATCTGTGGGACCCGCCGCTCGCCAAGCAGGCCTTCAAGAAGGCGGCGCAGATCGCCCGCGCGGCGGGGCGCCTCGTCTCCATCACGCTCTCCGATTCCTTCTGCGTCGACCGTCATCGTGACAGCTTCCTCGAGCTGATCCGCAACGACATCGACATCGTCTTCGCCAATGAGAAGGAAATCACCTCGCTCTATCAGGTCGAGCATTTCGACGAGGCGTTGCAGCGCGTGCGCAAGGATTGCGCCATCGCCGCTTTGACGCGTTCGGAAGCCGGCTGCGTCATCGTCAAGGGCGATGAGGTCCATGTCGTCGAAGCGCATCCGGTCGAGAAGGTCGTCGATGCGACGGGTGCCGGCGATCTCTTCGCCTCGGGCTTCCTATATGGCTTCACCCGTGACCTGCCTTTGGTCCAATGCGCGAGGCTCGGTGCGCTGGCGGCGGCCGAAGTGATCTCGCATGTGGGGGCCCGCCCGGAGATCGCGCTCGACGCGCATGCCAAGGCGAATGGTCTCTTGTAGGGTTTAGAGCATCGGACCGAAAAGTGCGAAGCGGTTTTCGGATAATCCGATGCGCACAAAAATGAGATAGAGCGCCGGAGCGCTTCATGAGAACGCTCGGCGCTCTAATCGGCGGCGCAGGGCCAGGTGGTCGGCATCGTGAGCCCGGCCGGCAATTTCGTCTGCGCATCGCCACAAGACATGTTGAGCTGGATCTGAGTCAGGTCGACGGCCTGGCTGAGATCGACCCCTTCGAAACGTGTCCAATAGAGATAGGTGCGCTTGAAGGAGGCGCCGGCGAGCGTGGCGTCCTTGAAATTGCCCCGCTGCAGCATGGCGCCGGAGAGATTGGCTCCGGAGAGATTGGCCTTGACGAAACTGTTGCGCGAGAATTCGCCGTCGGACAGATCGGCGCCGGTGAGATCTGCGCCGTCGAAACTCACCCGCAGGAATTCGGCCTTCACCAGGCGCGCCCCCTTGAGAGTGGCGCGTTGGAAGTCGGCGCGGCTCGACAGGCTCTTTTCGAGATTGGCGCCGGTCAGATCAGCTTGCTTCAGCGACGTGCGGACCAGTTCGCTGCGCTGCATATTGGCCTTGGCGAGGCGCGTCGAAGCGAGGCCGGTACCCGACAGGAAGGCGCCTTCGAGATTGGCGCCGGTCAGATCGCTGCCGTCGAGCTGCAAAAGCTGCTTGTTGCAATTGGACCAGTCGACCGCCGGCGCTGGCCCTTCCTTGCAGCCGGCGTCGGCTGCCTGAATGAAGAGGCCGAGGAACAGAAGCGACAATCCCGTCCTGCTGAGATATCCACGCAACACCCGATCCTCCGCACCAATATGCTCCAGGCCGAATCGACCTCAAGCGATCATGACCTCAAGACATGATTATACGCATGGAGCCGGCAAAGCTCCATGCGTTTCAGTAGCTACGGGTTAGGCGGCCGCGCGCTAGCGGCCGGTATATTTCAGATTAAGGCCGGCAATGCCCGCCGCCACATTGAGCCCCTTCTGGCCCTGGACGCTGACCGGCTGCAGCGCGATGGTCTTCTTGAAGCCGCCAATGAGCACATTGGCGCCGAGACCGACGCCGATGGTCGCTTCGGCGGAGGCGCCGCCATAGGAGCCCGCCAGCGCGCCGCGCTGGGTTTTGCCGCCGGCAAAGACCGCCCAGGTGATATAGCTCTTCTTGGTGAAGCCGATATCGATGCCGACCTTGGTGATCCTGCCGGTATAACGTTCGACTTTGCGACCGGTCACCGAGACGAACTTGCATTTCATCGACTTGGACGAGCCCAGGATGAGGCCGACGCCGCCCGAAACGGTGCAGTTCAGCGAGCCGATCTTGACGCCGCTCTTCGCCGAAGCGGGGCTCGCGGCGAGGAGCGCCATGGCCACGGCGGCGGCGCCCGCGGAAATCATCCATTTTTTCATGAGGTAGTCCCTTATTTAGAGTTATTCCATTTACCAGAACGGTCTGGCGGCCCGCCGGTTCCCGGCCGGGGTTGAAAAGCCGCTAACACCTTGGCGGAATTGTGGACGCCCAGACGCGGTATTTGTGACGATTTCTATTCAATTTCCAGGGCTTGCTTGGCGCGCCGTTTCGCCGCCCGCACATGAAAATTTCGTCATGTGCAAAAGATCAGCCGGCGGAAGAAAAATATACTCGATCATGGAACAGGCGGAATGCGCGGTGGCCTTGAGCGTATATGCGGGGGCTGGCGCGATCCGAGGATCACATGGCGGGCATCATCAGGTCTCTCAAGCGGGCCATTCTGGGCGAGCTTCTGCAGAAAACGGCAGTACCGATCGATCACGGCAATGTCCGGCTGACGATGCGCCTCAAGCGCGACAGGATCACGCATGAAAGATATGTGGTGCTGGGGCTCGTCGCCGCCACCAACTACAAGCACGCCGAATTGAGCCCGGACGAGTTTCAGGATTTCCTCGAGGCGGTCAAGGCGATGCAGAAGGCCCTGCATATTCCCGACGTGCCGCCGCCGCTCAAGAGCTGAAGCTCATCAGGCCTGCAACAATACGACGCTTTCCTGTTCATTGGGGTCGGTGCGCGCGATGAGCGCGCGCGCGACCTGCTGGGTCGGGTTATAGGGCTGATGCGGCACCCCGGCCGGAATATAGATGAAGTCGCCGGCTTCGACGCGGTCGACAAACTCGAGCTGTTGCCCGTGGCGGAATTCAGCCGCGCCTTCCAGCATGTAGATCGCCGTCTCGTGCGACTCATGGTAATGCGGCTTGGCTTGTGCACCCGGCGGCATGGCGAGAAGATGCAGGCAGATGGCTTTGGCGCCGGCCGTCTCGGCCGAGACTCCGGAGAAATAATCGAGACCCTGCTTGCCGTGGAAGCCTTCGCTGCGATTGCGGCGGATGATCTTGCATGTGCTCATGCGCTTTATCCTAGCGATGAATTCCATTTGCCTCAATCGCATTGCTGGCGGTCCCCGCGAAAATAATCTTCTCATTCGGGACGGAATGAAGACGCCACGCGAGCGTAGATCTCCTTCCTGTGCCGTCTATCGTCGTGTGAGCCGCACGCCGCGCCTGATCGCCAGTGCCATCAGCTGAAAGGTGGTGAGCCGGTTGCCATTCACCCAATAGAGCGTGGCGCTGGTCGCATCGCCGAGCACGATATAACCCCGCTTGCGCAGGCCCGCATAGGCGATGGCGACGGCGGACCTCTTTCCGAGATGCAGGTCCCTTACGATTCGATCCATGATCCGCATGCTGAGTTTCGCATGCCGTTCCATAAAGCGTAGCCTTGCCAGAAACTGTCAGGAACCGGGGCGGGGACACGCGCGGCCGATGTTGCCTAAAGGTTCTCTCCTGCGGGTCGGCCTGGCGGAATATCTCGAGATGAGCTTCGAGACGCAACGATGCTGTCGTTGCCCCGCAGCTGCCTCGTGTTGCGAAAATGATACGGCACCGAAAAAATCGGAGTGACGCGTTGGAGAGTGTTTAGCTGCTGAAGGGACGATTATGCCTGGGATAGTGGTGATTATGCCGAGGCGACTCCCATTTCCCCTCATCCTGATCTTTCGTCAAGGGAACCGAATCGACATTCAGGCCGTTCACACGGGAGCAACGGCATGTCGTGAGAACAGTCATGAGTCAGACGCCATCACCGCCTTCCCGTGACCCAGATGAGGCGCTGCGAGGCGAGCTTGTGGCTCTCGAAACGGGCTTCTGGTCCAACGGCCCACAATATTATCGCGAGAATTTGAGCGCGACCTGTCTCATGGTCTTCGAAGGCATGGCCGGTCTGTTCTCAAGCGAGGAGATCGCGCGGACTGTCAAGGGCGGTCCGCGCTGGCGTAATGTAGATATGGAGGTGAAGGCGTTTCTGCGGCTACGCCCCGAATTCGTCTTGCTCACCTATGCCGCGAGCGCGGTCGGGCGGGGTAACCGGCCCTACTCGGCGCTGGTGTCGAGCGGTTACCTCCAAGCCGGCGGCAAATGGAGATTGTCGTTCCATCAGCAGACGCCGGTCAATTCGGGCGGGGCTGCTCCTGGGTCAACCGCTTAAGATCTTCGCGATAGGACGCCAGCTGGTCACGAAAGCGCTGCAGTGTCGTTTCCGCGTGTTTCGGCTGATACCCGATCGCCCGGGCGACGCGCACGAAATCCGTCAGATTGGCCTCGAGCTTCCTGGTCAGCTTGATCTTGTTCACGGTGACGAGAATATCGGTTCGTCTTGTCATGGGAAGATAACGAAAGCGCGCCGCCAGTGTTCCGGAAACCGGCTGCAGCTGCCGGTCGCGAGCGGGCCCAGAAACGCGATTCCAGATACCGCCGGACCGCCATGTATCTGATCGAATTGAATTTTGGCGGAGGAAACCTCCTCCGATGAGGTCATTATCGCGAGCGAGAGACGCAGGCTCCTGCTTTCCATCGCAGCGACCCCGGAAACAACCAGAAGCTTGATCGAAACCGTAGCCAAGGACCAGGCGCTACCGCTCGATCCGCTCTATGGCATGCTGTGGGAACTCAAGGTCGACAAAAATGCCGGCCCACGAATCTCGCTCGGCAGATCCAGGCAGGTGCTGAGAATCTGAAGGTGATTCTGGCGGAGAAAGTCTCTCCGTCGCGCCATGATCCGGAGCTTTCCCGTTTGGCGGGTCTTGCTGATAAGGCGCAGGGCGAAGGGAGCATCGGCTTGGCAAAGCAGTATCGCGCCAGGGCGGCAAAGCGCGCCGAAAAGCCTCAAGTCGACGCTCTATCATAGAGATGCGGAGTTGAATGCGGACAGGCTCGAGCTCGCGGCGACCTATGCCGAATATGCCGGAACCGCGGTTCTTGCCTTCGACTATGAAACGGCGGTCGAACAATATGCCAAAGCCTACAGGCTGGTCGAAGGCCACAACCTGAAACGGACTGTCGATTATCGGCTGGGCGAGGCCCGCGCGCTTATGGGGCAGCGAGCCGCACCTTCGGCGCGCCGTGCAAATCACGCGGACGGTGCTCAATCAATTCCTGCGTGAGAGCGATCCGTTTGGCTGGGCGGCGCTGCAAGAAACGCTCGGCAATGCTTTAATCGATCTGGCCGGATACCCCAACAACGACCCCAAAATGCTTGACGAGGCCGTGCGCGCCTACCAGGCCGCGCTTGGCGGAATACACGGGCGAGCGGGCGCCACAGAATTGGCGGTGATCCAAAACAATATGGGCGTCACTCTCAGCAACTTGGGGGACCGGAAGGATGATCCGGCGCTGAAACGCAAGGCCCTTGCGGCATGTCATGAGGCCCTGAGCGTTCAGACCCGCGAGGATGCGCCTCTGAGCTGGGCCAGGACAAGCCACGGCGACAAGCCTTGTGAGGCAAGCTCAAGAATGCGCCTCGCGATCCAATCGAGATTTGTGGGGTTGACCTCGCCCCGGCACTCCAGGACAGCCTTGGCTTCGTTAAGAACGTCGCCCAGGACCGCCACCATCTGTGGTTCGAAGTATGCCTTTGGCATATTCCCGCCCTTCCAGATATTGCGCCGTCCTGGGAACCATTTTTCAATCGCTTTTTCCCTGGGCACAAGCGAGCTTTTCTTACATCGCGCGCAGAAAGCCCCGAGCTGGCGCCCAGGGCTTTCCACGGTCGCGGGCGTCCTACCGGGGAGTGCCCGCCAGCCCGCGCGATAAATAGGATAGGATTTTGGGCAGTCGCAAGCGCGGCCCGGTTGCAAGGCGTATGCGGTGAAACGGCTGGGTGATGAGGACCCAGAGGGGCAAGAAGCGAGCACGCGGGACGGAGGAAAAAATTTGTGGACGGGTCTTGAAGGCCCAAGGACGCTGACTAGATCAAATCTCGCCGGATCACTTGGGGTCCAGATCCGGTGCGGGCGCTGGCGGAAGTCCGGCGCACTGCTCGTACCCATGTTGCTCAATGGAGGATATGGCTATGCGCAACTATGATCTGACCAACTTCTCGCGTTCAAGCGTCGGCTTTGAGCCATTCTTCAGCATTCTGAACGGCGCCAGTCGCCGCCTTGAGAGCGAGGGCAATTTCCCGCCCTGCGACATCATCAAGAAGGATGACGCGAACTATTGCATTCGCCTCGCCGTCGCGGGCTTTTCGCCCGATGACATCACCATTACGGCTCAGCAAAATCTTCTGAAGGTCGCCGGCCGCAAGCCTTCTGAGGCTGGCAAGCAGTACCTGCACGAGGGCATCACTGACACGGAGTTCGAGCGTCAGTTCAGCTTGGCCGACCACGTGGAGGTGACGAACGCCGGCTATGATAAGGGCATCCTAGAGATTGCCCTTCACAGCGAGCTTCCCGAAACCGCTAAGGCGCGCAAAATCTCCATCAATGGAGGCGGCGCGCACAAACGCCTGTCGTGAGGTGGCGCCATGCGAGGAATGAAGATGGCAAGGCACATCCCTTGCGAGCTCAACCTTGATGGCGTCTTGCGGCCTGCTGACGCCTTCACGCACCCGAACGAGGTCGCGTGCGACCCGGACCTGTCGATCAGAAGCGGGCAATCCTCGCCTCCTGGGCGTCTGACGCCTGCGCTGTAGAATCCGTCCCCGGGCTTCGGAGGGCGCCAGCGGGTGGGACCGTGACTTTCGATGAAATCATGGACGCGTTGAAAGAGCTGGACGAGCAAGCTCGGCAGGGTCTCGCGCGAACGCCAGCATATAAGCGTTGGGTCAGGCATAGCGATCTGCTCACCTGATTAAGTATCGGGCTCCGCTCAATTGCCCCTGAGCGGATCACGGCGAGCCTGCCGCGGTGTGCGTGTGGCGGCAGGCTTTTCAGTCCACAGAAGAACTCACCTAAGATGAAATTGCACAGCGTATTGTGGCAGAATGCCACCGCCCGCGCGAGCAGCCAGACCGTTCGTCGCGTCGAGCTCTATGCCGAAATTGGCCGCCGCCAAGCCTATCCAATTACTGATCAGGTCGCCCAGGAAATCGCTGCCATGGAGGCGGAAGCCGAGAACTGCCGCCAAGCGTTCAGCCGATTGAGCACCTACCGGCCAGACAAAGACCCGACCTGCTCCTACTGCTGGATCGACAAAGGGGAGCACTCTCCGGTCGTCGAGTCTCGCCGCCCCGACCTTTATCGTTGTCCAAGCTGCGAAGGGGAATACAGCGTAGCACCGTTACCGCCAATATTGCCTGCAACGTAACGTGCGGCCCCCTGATTGCGATGAATTTGTAGGTAACTTGTTTGGAAATTGGTCTCATTTTCGTCCCCCTTTTGAATGGTATTGGGCGTCATGGATCAGAGCCCAAGGAACGCAGGCATTCAGCCGGCTAGGTCGGAAAAACGCCCGCCTGTGGCCGCCTCAGAGGACGCGGCTCATGCTGCCGTACTCTCTCTGAGATACGGGAATGGATTGAGCTTCTGAAATCTCCCCACCGAACGTGAGGACCGTGCGACTGATTTTAATGCTGGACAGTCTTACTCAAGGCGCCCACGGTCGATTGCTTCAGGAAACACGTGCCCTCGTTCTACCGAAGCGGGGCGTTCTGCCTCAATAGAGCATTGCCCGGTCTCTCATTCTCTCTGCGGGACAGGGCGAGGAAGTGCGGCCCGCCAAAACAACGAGACGGCGACAGGTTGTATAACGGGCCGCCGCCCTTCGAAGATGCCTCAGAAAGGCCTGGTCGTCCTAACCGCGCCAAGCCGGCCCGCGAAGCGCTAGACAGGGCCTCGTGATCGGATAAATGGGGATGAGCCGCAATTCTCGAGCCCAACCGCGCGCGGGGAACTCGGTGTTCTTTCGCCATGGGCCCCTTAATTGCGTCTATCTGCTTGACGTTCAGCCTATTGATGGCTGCGCATAGGATGGTTTTCCAGATGCAGATTTATCCCAACACCTATCCCTACCACGAAGCTGGTTGTACGTGAACAGAAGCGAACGCGATTGGACGCGTTCGGATAGGAAAGCACTGATAACATCAGATCTTCCGCACGCTATCGGACATCTATGTATCTGATCGGATTGAATTTTGGCGGAAGAGGAGGGATTCGAACCCTCGATACGCTTTCACGTATACACACTTTCCAGGCGTGCGCCTTAAGCCACTCGGCCACCCTTCCGCAAGCGGCGGGTCATATTCTTTCCCGCCGGACGGGCTTGCCGCCCGAATTCGGGGCGCACTATAGCCAGAGCGCGCCACGGTTCAAGCGTCTGTTGCGGGTCGCGCGCCGGCGATCCCATCCTGAACCAGGTCTGCGGCGGTTTTATTTGGTCCGTGAGCCCGGGCCGCAATATCCAGCAAAGAATTGCGCGGACTATCTGAGAACTTTGCGTCGCGACAACAATCTTCTTCACCCGGATCGACTGGTGATTGATCTTCCCAGCCATGAGCTTCATTTCGGCGAATATTGGAATAACTGAAGTATATATTCAAGGAATTGAGAGAGAACGAAATATTTACCAAGTAAATACTAGAATAAATTAGACAGCTGAAATAGATATTCACATAAATGAATGGTGTATTAAGTAAATTATTCAAATTTTAGATATCTTAGAAACCAGAGGCTAACCATTTATCTTAGAACCTGCACTTGGAAGGCCGCAAAGTCGCCCGATTTACTACCCGTTAAAGGGTGGAGCCTAGGGTTGTCCTCGGTTCACGAAAACAGCCGTGCAAAACGCATCCTGACGTGAGCCGGTGCTGTTTACAGAGAAGCAAACTGGAGAATCAGATGACCACTCTTATGCGTTTTGTGAAAGACGAATCCGGCGCGACCGCCATCGAATATGGCCTGATCGCTGCCGCCATCGGCCTCATGCTTGTCGCCGTGCTGCCGAACCTGCGTATTGCCCTCAACAACGTCTATGTCGCCATCACCACTGGCGTTGGTACCGTCCAGCCGTAATCGACTTCGCTGGGCCTGCCAGCGGAAATTTTGCGATAAAGGGCCATTGGCATTGTCCAATGGCCTCTGATGCTCACGGAGATACTGCGGAGAGCGCAGACAAGAGTGAGCCAGATGAATGGAGCACCTAGGTCAAATGGAGAATCAGGTGAATAAATTCGCGCGCTTTTTGAAAGATGAATCCGGTGCAACCGCCATCGAATATGGCCTCATTGCCGCGGCCATCGGCTTAATGCTCGTTGCGGTGCTGCCGAACCTGCGCATCGCCCTCAACGACGTGTATGTCGCCGTCACGACGGGTGTTGGCACCGTCCAGCCGTAACCGGCCTCGTGGCGCCAATTAAGCAGAGCCGCTTTAACAGGGAGGCTCGAAAGCCGCCAGCGCAAGCTGGCGGCTTTTCTCTTGTGCGGCAGCCTTCGCGGTAACGCGGTTTTTACGCGGCCGTGAAACTGTGAGCCGCTCGAATCCTTGGTGACCCTCTCAACACGATACGGGGACGAGGACGAAAGGACATGTAGCATGATGAGTTTTCTGGGCCAGATACTTCTTCCTTTCCTGGTCGTGGCCGCAGGCGTCAGCGATCTCCTGACGATGCGCATCCCCAACTGGTTGAATATCCTGATCGCGTTGGCCTTCTTCCCCCTGGCGCTGGCGACCGGTATGCCGATGGACACACTGTTATGGCACTGCCTTACGGCGGTTGCCGTTTTGGTTGTCGGCTTCGGCCTCTTCTCGGCTGGTTTCATCGGCGGCGGCGACGCCAAGCTGTTGGCTGCGGCGGCGCTTTGGATCGGCTGGGCGCAAATTCCACAGTTTCTCATTTACACGGCGATCGCCGGCGGCGTCCTGGCCGTCATTGTGCAAAGCTGGCACCTGTTCCGGGTCGAAGGTGAAGTACACGAGATCGGCTGGGCCAAGCGCCTGTTTGGCCGCAAGATCGACCTCCCCTATGGCATCGCCATTGCGGCGGGAACCATCCTCGCCTTTCCCGGCACCTGGTGGATGCCGCTGGCGTCATAAGTTTCAAAAGACAGCAAAAGCTTAACGGTAATTTGACCATTCACGGTGATTGTCAGGGATAAGGCGCGCCATCGTGATCGATGAGCGGGTGAGTGAGGTGTATAATGAACAGGACGCGTCTTCTGGTCTTGGCCGTGGCATTCGGTTCCGCCGGTCTGGCCATCTATATGGCGAAAGGCCTCGTCGGAACGAAGACGGAAGTCCAGACCGTCGAAGTCAACAAGGTCGAAACCGTCGACGTCCTGGTCGCCACCAAGAATGTGCAAATGGGTGAGAAGCTGGTCGCCGGCTCGATCGGCTGGCAGTCCTGGCCCAAGTCGAGTGTCGCGGCGACCATGATCACCAACGAGGCGCAGCCCGACGCGCAGAGCAAATACGAGACGGCACGCGCCCGCGCCGCGATCTATGAGGGCGAACCGATCAACGACAAGAAGCTCGTGATGCCGACTGAAAACGGCTTCATGTCGGCCATCCTGCCCAAGGGCATGCGGGCGATTTCGGTCCCGGTCTCCGCCGAAACCGGCGCCGGCGGCTTCATTCTCCCCAATGATCGCGTCGATGTGCTGGTGACCCGCAAGATCGACGACGGCTCGAACCAGAAATCCGCGATCAGCGAAACCGTGCTCACCAATGTGCGCGTCCTGGCGATCGACCAGACTTTCCGGCCGAAGGGCGACGACGACAAGGAATTTGTCGTTGCCGACAAGACGGCGACACTCGAGCTCGATCCGCGGCAGACCGAAGTGATCTCGATGGCGCAGGATGTCGGCCAGCTTTCTCTGACCCTTCGCTCGATCCGGGAGAATGACGGCGTTCCGCTCGCCGATATCGTTCCCAAGCTCAGCGACAAATACGCGAACGGAACGGAAAGCAACGAGATGACCATCATCAGATATGGCATTCCGCGGCGCGTGACACTGAATTGAATGGTTGGGACATGGCAGGGATGACGAAGAATCTATTGGTTACGGGCCGGCCCGGGGCAGCCATGCTCGCACGGAGACTGTTCGGCGGTCTTGTCCTGGCGGCGGTTCTCTTGCTCGCACCGTCTTTGGCGACCGTCACGCCGGCTCGCGCCGGCGATTATGGCGCATCGTCCGCCGGTGGCGACGGCGGGCGCCTGGTGCGCATCGGACTCAACAAATCCATCGTCATCAAGCTGCCGGGCCAGGCCCGCGATGTGCTGGTCGGCAATCCCGACATCGTCGATGCGGTGGTGCGCACGAAGAATACCGCCTATCTCTTTGCCCGCGCCGTCGGCCAGACCAACATCTTCTTCTTCGACGCCAGTGGTCAGCAGATCCTGGCGCTTGATCTCGAAGTCGCGCAGGACATGACGGCGCTGCAGAAGCTGGTGCGCCGCACCATCCCGGGCTCGCGCATCGTGGTCGACACGATCGGCGAAAACGTCGTCTTGAGCGGCGCGGCGAAGAACCCGGCGGAAGCCAAGCTCGCTCTCGATCTGGCGGTGAAGTTCACCGGCGACGAAAAGAAGGTGATCTCCAGCATCAACGTGCGCGGCAGCGAGCAGGTCATGCTGAAGGTGCGCGTCGCCGAAGTTCAGCGTAATGTGCTGAAGCAGTTCGGGATCAATACGACGGCGGTGTTCTCGATCGGCAAATTTGCCTTCAATCTCGCCAATGTCAATCCGTTCCCGACCCTACCTATCAGCCCTCTTGGCGTCTATCAGGGCGGGTTCTCGAGTGGCGGCGACTCGGTTGATGCCTTCGTTCGGGCCATGGAGCGCGACGGCCTGCTGCGCACCCTGGCGGAGCCCACATTGACAGCGGTCTCGGGCGAGGCGGCGAACTTTCTCGCTGGCGGTGAATTCCCCATTCCCGTTGCTCAAGACGACAACAAGATCACGATTGAGTTCAAGAAATTTGGTGTCGGTCTGGGCTTCACGCCGCTCGTCATGTCGGAAGGTCGGATCTCGCTCAAGATCAGCACCGAGGTCAGCGAGATCTCAAAGGATGTTTCGATTACCTTGCAAAACATCACAATTCCGGGTTTGAGCGTCCGGCGCGCCGAGACGACCGTCGAGCTGCCGAGCGGCGGGTCGGTCGCGATGGCCGGCCTGATCAAGGATAGCGCGCGTGCCGATATCACCGGCACGCCGGGTCTCAAGGATCTTCCCATTCTGGGCGTCCTGTTCCGCAGCCGTGACTTCCAGCAGAATCAGACCGAGCTCGTCGTCATCGTGACGCCTTACATCGTCAATCCGGTGAACGAGCAGCAGCTCGCGATGCCGACCGACAATCTGGCCAACGCCACCGACACGCAAGGCATATTCTTCGGCCGCCTCAACCGGGTCTATGGCGCGGCGGGCAAAAAGCCCGACGGCGTCTATCACGGCAATGTCGGCTACATCGTCGAGTGACGCAGGATAGAAAGAACGATGACCATGAACATGCTGATCTCGGTTGATGGATTTGTGAAGATGCTGGTGCTCTCCGGCGTGGCGTTGCTTGCCGTCGGATGCAAGAAGGACGGCCCGACCCTCGATGATCTCTACGCGCCGCAGGAGGCGTATTACCAGCGCCACCCGATCGTCGTGACAAAGTCGGGTGCTCATGCCAGGGAATGTGGTGACTGGCCGAAGGATCTGACCCGAAATGCGCAAAACAATGAATATCAGAACTTCGGTTGCGCGCAGCAGAACAACATCGCCGCAATGGTCGCCAATCCGCAAGATCTGATCAGGCCGCGGGTGCAGACGCCGTCGGATCCGATGCGTCGTTCGAAAGTCATCGACAACTACCGGACCGGAGAAGCCACGTCCGCGGCGACCGAAGAGCAGCAGCAGAAATCCAAGATCTCCGACGTCGCCCAGTGACGGGCAAGGATGCTTACGACATGAACCAGGCTGTATTGAATACCGAGTATGACCCTCATCTCGCCTCGCCGGTCGTGGCAATGGTGCCTCATATCAATATCCGTGCCTTCTGCGAGGACCAGCGAACGATCCAAGCCGTCCAGGCTGCCGCCGCCGATCGGCGCATGGCGCGCGCCCATGTCCAGATGCATATGGGCGGTGTCGGTGCTGCCGTTCAGACTTTCCAGAGCGAGCTGACCCCGAATGTCCTGATCGTCGAGACCGCCGGCAACCGCGACACGGTCCTGGCCGAACTGGGGCACCTGGCGCAGGTCTGTGGGCCGGAAACTAAGGTCGTCGTCATCGGCCACTTGAACGACGTGCTGCTCTACCGTGAGCTGATGCGCCAGGGGGTGAGCGAATATATGGTCGCGCCGGTTCATCAGCTTCAATTGATCGAAACGATCGCCGCATTGTTCCACGACCCCCATGCGAAGCCGCTCGGCCGCATTTTCGCCTTCGTCGGCTCGAAAGGGGGCGTGGGATCGAGCACGCTCGCGCACAATGTCGGCTGGTATCTGTCGCGCCATCTCGATACTGACACGGTCATTACCGATTTCGATCTGGCCTTCGGCACCGCCGGGCTCAATTTCAATCAGGAAACCTCACAGGGCATCGCCGACGCGCTTGGCCAGCCGGATCGCGTCGACCAGACACTGCTTGACCGACTTCTGACCAAATGCGGCGACAAGCTGAGCCTGCTCGCCTCGCCCGGAGCTATCGATCGCGACGTTCACATCGACGCCTCTTCCGTCGAGGTTATTCTCAATACGGTCCGCCACAGCGTGCCCTGCGTCATTGTCGATGTGCCGAATATGTGGGCGCCGTGGATCAAATACACGCTGCTGGCGGCCGACGAAGTGGTCATCACTGCGACGCCGGAACTGGCCAGCTTGCGCAACACCAAGAACATGGTCGACCTGCTCAAGCAGGCGCGTCCGAACGACCGCCCGCCGCGCTTGGTGATGAACCAGATCGGGATTCCCAAGCGGCCGGAGATACCCGTCGCCGACTTTGCCAAGGCGATCGGCCTGGAGCCGTCCTTGACCATAGCCTACGACGCACAGACCTTCGGCACCGCGGCCAGCAACGGCCAGATGCTGGCCGAAGTGTCGGCCAAGGCCAAGGTTTCCGATGCGATCGCGAGCCTGGCGCAGACACTCGTCGGCCAGGAGAAGCCGATTAAGTCAACGAAGTTCTCGTTGCCCTTTGCCGGCATGCTGTCGAGGAAGAAGTAATGTTCGGGAAACGCGGCGATCAACCCCAAGTCCCGCAAGGCGGAATGCGGCCGCCTCATACGGCGAACGGGCAGTTCACCCAAGCAGGCGCATCCTATCCGACCATGCCGGACCTGAAAGTCCAGCCCGGCGCCGTGCCGCAGGCGCCGCGCGCCGCGCCACTGCCGCCCCAGGCGCCGCGCGCCGGCCTGCCGCAGACCATCGCGCCGGCGACGCCGAAGCCGCTTGCCGGCGCTCCGCCGCGCCGCTCGGACAACTATTACGACATCAAGTCGACGATCTTCAACGCACTCATCGACGCCATCGATCTGACCCAGCTCAGCCAGCTCGATCGCGAGGGGGCGCGTGACGAGATCCGCGACATCGTCAACGAGATCATCACGCTCAAGGACGTGGCGATGTCGATCGCCGAGCAGGAGGACCTGCTCGAGGACATCTGTAACGACGTGCTGGGTTACGGCCCCCTGGAGCCTCTCCTGGCGCGTGACGACATCGCCGACGTCATGGTCAACGGCGCCAATACCTGCTTCATCGAAGTCGGCGGCAAGATGGAGAAGACCGGCGTCCGCTTCCGCGACAACGCCCAGCTCCTCAATATCTGCCAGCGCATCGTGAGCCAGGTCGGCCGCCGTGTCGACGAAGCCTCGCCGATCTGCGACGCGCGCCTGGCCGACGGTTCGCGCGTCAATGTGATCGTGCCGCCTCTCGCCATCGATGGTCCGACCCTCACCATCCGCAAGTTCAAGAAGGACCGGCTCAAGCTTCCCGACCTGGTGAAATTCGGCACCATCACACCGGAAGGTGCGACGATCCTTGAGATCATCGGCCGGGTGCGCTGTAATATCCTGATCTCCGGTGGCACCGGCTCCGGCAAGACCACGCTGCTCAACTGCCTCACCGGCTATATCGACCTGGATGAGCGCGTCATCACCTGCGAAGACGCCGCCGAGCTCCAGCTCCAGCAGCCGCATGTCGTCCGCCTCGAAACCCGTCCGCCCAATCTCGAAGGCGAAGGCGAGGTGACGATGCGCGATCTCGTCAAGAACTGCCTGCGTATGCGGCCCGAGCGGATCATCGTCGGCGAGGTCCGCGGACCCGAGGCCTTCGATCTTCTGCAGGCCATGAACACCGGCCATGACGGCTCGATGGGAACGTTGCACTCCAACAGCCCGCGCGAGGCCATTTCGCGTCTCGAATCGATGATCACCATGGGCGGCTACGCTTTGCCGTCCAAGACGATCAAGGAGATGATCGTCGGTTCGATCGACGTCATCATCCAGGCCTCACGCCTGCGCGACGGCTCGCGCCGCATCACCCACATCACCGAGGTTATCGGCATGGAGGGTGAGGTGATCATCACTCAGGATCTCTTTGTCTATGAGATCATCGGTGAAGATGCGAATGGGCGCATCATGGGCCGGCATCGCTCGACCGGCATAGCCCGGCCGCATTTCTGGGATCGCGCCCGCTACTACAATGAAGAAAAGCGCCTGGCTGACGCGCTTGAGCGCGCCGAGTCGCGCAATGATGGTCAGGTCTAGTCCGGGGACCGGTATTAGGGAGTGCGTTGATGGAGTTGCCTGACGGTCTGCAGCAAATGGGCTTCCTCGCTCTGGTGGCGCTTGCCGTCGGCGGTCTTCTGCTGGCTGTCCTGTTTCCATATTTCTCCGGCGCCAAGCAGACCGAAAAGCGCGTCAAGTCGATTACCACCGATGCCAAGGCCCCGGCGCGGCAGGGCCTGCGTGCCCGTTTGATGACGGAGGATCCGAAGGATACCCGCCGCAAGCAGCTTCAGGAATCCCTGCAACAGCTCGAGATGCGTGAACGCCAGCGCCGTCAGAAGCGGAACTTGCGCGTCATGCTCTCGCAGGCGGGAATAGAGAGCTCGCCCCGTGTCTTCTACGTGCTTTCTCTGATCGTTGGCGTACTCGTCGGCTTCGGCACGCTCGTCGCCGGTGTGCCGTGGTATGTGGCGCTCGTCGCCGGCATCGCCGGCGCACTCGGGCTTCCGCGCTGGGTGCTGAAGTTCCTGGTCAAGCGCCGCCAGCAGATCTTTCTCAATGATTTCGCCGACGCCATCGATATCATGGTGCGCGGCCTCAAATCCGGCCTGCCGATCAACGATGCCATGAAAGTCATCGCCGGCGAAACGGCACCGCCGGTCGGCCCCGAATTCCTCGAGATCGTCGAGGGCCAGCGGGTCGGCATTGCCATCGATCAGGGCATCGAGCGCATGTATGAACGCATGCCGCTGGCGGAAGTGAATTTCCTCGGCATCGTCATGAACATCCAATCGAAGACCGGCGGCAACCTCGCCGAAGCCTTGAACAACCTGTCGAAGGTCCTGCGCGACCGTAAGAAGATGAAGGGTAAGATCAAGGCGATGAGCCAGGAGGCCAAGGCCTCAGCGGCGATCATCGGCTCCCTTCCGTTCTTCATCATGGGCGCGCTGACGGTGCTCAACCCGGCCTATCTGAACCCGCTCTGGGAAACGACCATTGGCAATATCCTGGTCATCGGCTCCGGATTCTGGATGCTGATGGGCGTGCTGATCATGCGCAAGATGATCAATTTCGATTTCTGACGAAGGGCTGCTGTCATGGACCTGGAATATTTCATGAAGCCCGAGGGTCTGATCACCCTTCTCGTCGGCCTCTCCGCCTTCGCGACGATTTTGACCATCGCCGCGCCTCTGCTTCAGGGCGACCAGATGAAGGCGCGTATGAAGGGCATTGCCACGGAGCGCGAGCGCTTGCGCGCCGCGCATCGCGCCTCGCTTGCCGATACCGGGCGTCTGCGGGACCGGGCCAAGCCAGGCCTGATTACGCAACTCGTCGAAGGTCTCAATCTGAGGAAGGTGTTCGAGGCCGAGACATCGCGCGATACCCTGCGCCAGGCCGGCTACCGCAGCGACAATCATCTGGTCTATTTCCTCGCCGCCCGGGCCATCATGCCGATCGCTCTGGCGACGATCTTCTTCGTCTATTCGGTGCAGGTCTTCGGCGACAGCATTCCTTCGAATATGCGTTTCGCCGCGATGGCCATCGGCCTGGTCGCCGGTTTTTATCTGCCGAGCCTCTATATCAGGAACAAGATCGGCCGGCGTCAGCTGTCGATCAAGCGCGCCTGGTCGGATGCGCTCGATCTGCTGCTGATCTGCGTCGAATCGGGCATGTCCATCGAGGCGGCCCTGCAGCGTGTGTCGCGCGAGATCGGCAGCCAGTCGGTGCCGCTGGCCGAAGAGCTGACCTTGACCTGTGCCGAGCTCTCCTATTTGCCCGACCGCCGCAAGGCCTTCGAAAACCTGGGCAAACGCACCGGGTTGCCGATCGTCAAATCGGTCGTGACCAGTCTCATCCAGTCGGAGCGCTATGGCACGCCGTTGGGCCAGGCCCTGCGCGTTCTCGCCCAGGAGAACCGCGACATGCGCATGGCAGAGGCAGAGAAGAAAGCCGCTGGCCTGCCGCCGAAGCTCACCGTGCCGATGATCCTGTTCTTCCTGCCGGTGATCTTTGTGGTGATCCTTGGGCCGTCGATGATCCTGGTGCTCGCGGCCAATCAATAGGACAGATTATTCGGCCAAGGGCTGGCTGATCAGCCTGCCGGCTTGTCGGTGAGCTGCTGCCATGTATTGGGCTGCGCCAGCATCTTCTGCAGATAGGCCATGTTCTCCTCGACCTGATCGGCCGGGAGATCGGCGCTGGCGATCTGGCGTGCTTCGTCGAAGCGTCCCTGAAGTCCGACGACGAGCGCCAGATTTTGCCTGAGACGTGGTTCCTTCTGGCCCGCCGGCGAGGCTGATGCGTCCTTCAGGACCGTTTCGGCCTGTTTGAGATTGCCTTCGACAGCGTAGGACATTCCGAGATTGTTGAGCACCACCGCATTGCCGGGCGAAAGCTTGAGAGCGCGCTGATAATAATCGCGCGCTGGCGCATATTTGCCTTGCTGGTCGAGCGTCGACCCCATGGCCGAATAGGCCTTCCAGTCGGTGCTGCCGGCCTCGATCGCTTTGCTGAGGACCGTTTGCGCCTGGTCCGCTCGCCCGGCCTGGACGAGCTCGCGGCCATAGACGGTAAGCAGTTTCTGATCATTGGGATGATATTGCGCAAGTGTCCCCAACACCTGCAATTGCTGGTCATTCT
The DNA here is from genome assembly GCA_005502925.1 of Rhizobiales bacterium Y(2018). Lineage (GTDB taxonomy): Bacteria > Pseudomonadota > Alphaproteobacteria > Rhizobiales > Aestuariivirgaceae > Taklimakanibacter. The sequence continues at coordinate 244,723 of SCPD01000002.1, forward strand.
GGCCGAGCTTCTTCAACTGATCGGCATAGGCAAGACCAAGCTGCAGATTCTTGGGGTCGGATTGCCAGCGTTCGCCGAGCTTGGCGGTCTCCTTGAGAGAGGCTGGCGATGTGCTGCCCGTGGTCAAGGGATCGACACCATCGAGCCCGTCCTTATTCTGGCAGGCGCCAAGCGCCAAAGCGGAGCTGACGAGGAGGGCGGCAAGACTGATGCGCCGCATGTGAGAGGATCGTGAGGGACCCGGCATTCGCCATACTCCGATATTACACTGCGGCGATCGGGAAGCTCCGGTATCCGCGCTTACACGCGCATTGTCGGAAACAGACATCAATAAACCATTAACCATAAGTGGGCTTTGCTTTAGAAGAACGTGCCACACAAGTTCGCCAAGGACATTCCATGCCAGAGACTTCGCTGCCGCTTCTGCCCGTCAATCGTGCCCAGGGCGCCATCCCCATCATTCCGGTGACGCTCAAATCCTGGCCCGGCGTCGAGCGCTCGCTCGATAAGACCGCGCGGACATGGCTCAAGGCCTCGGGATTCTTCGGCCAGCCGGGCCGGCATGCGTTGGTGCCGGACAAGGTCGGCAATATCCATCAGGTCTTCTACGGTATCGCCGAGACGGTGAAGGCCGGTGAGGCTTTCGACTTCGCGCGGCTGGTGCGCGTCCTGCCGGATGCGGCCTACCGCATCGACGGTGCGCTGCCCGATCTGCGCGGCGCCGTCATGGGCTGGCTTCTCGAGACCTATCGTTTCGAGCGCTACCGCAAACCCTCAGCACCGGCGCCGCGTCTGGTCTGCCCGGTTGAGCTCGAGCGCGCCGCGTTGCTTGCTGCCGCGGAAGCGCATTTCATGGTGCGCGATCTCGTCAACACGCCATCCGCAGATATGGGCCCCGACGAGCTGGAGAAGGCGGCGCGCCAAGTGGCGTCGCGCCACCGCGCCAAGCTCCGCGTCATCGCGGGTGAGAAGCTGCGCCGCGGCTTCCCGATGGTGCACACGGTTGGCCAGGCGAGCCCACGCCGGCCGCGGCTCATCGATTTCACCTGGGGCCCGGCGCGTGCGCCGAAGGTCACGCTGGTCGGCAAGGGTGTCTGCTTCGACACCGGCGGCCTCGACATCAAGCCCGCCTCCGGCATGCTGACGATGAAGAAGGACATGGGGGGCGCCGCGAATGTCCTGGGCCTCGCCCAGATGATCATGGTGGCGCGGTTGAAGCTGCGCTTGCGCGTGCTCATTCCGGCGGTCGAGAATTCGATCGCGGGCAATGCCTTCCGGCCCGGCGACGTGCTGACGAGCCGCAAAGGCATCAGGGTCGAGATCGGCAATACCGATGCCGAGGGCCGCCTCGTCCTGGGCGATGCGCTGGCGCTCGCCGATGAGGAAAGCCCAGATCTCCTGATCGACATGGCGACCTTGACCGGCGCCGCCCGCGTGGCACTTGGACCCGATCTGCCGCCTTTCTACACCGACGACGAGGCGCTGGCCGCCGATCTCTCTCGCCACGCTCTCGCCGTGAACGATCCCATCTGGCGCATGCCGTTCTGGGCGCCTTATTACGCGCTGATCGAATCGAACATCGCCGAGCTCAACAATGCCGGGGAATCGGGCTTCGCCGGATCGGTGACCGCCGCTCTTTTCCTCAAGCGTTTTGTCGAGCGGGCGCGGTCTTACGTCCATTTCGACATCTTCGCCTGGACGCCGGCTGCCAAGCCCGGCAAGCCCAAGGGCGGCGAGGCCCAGGCGATCCACGCGCTCTTTGGGGCGATTGCCGAGCGTTACGGGAAATAGGCGGCGCCAAACAGGAGCTTGCGGCCTGTGCCGCGGTGAGGCAGAATGAAACGGCTCCGTAACGATCCTCGTGCGGAGCGGTAGGTCGGTTTCATGAGCGTCACTCTATCGGCGGCGCAGGCTCTGCAGCTCTGGCATGATGTGCATCTGCATCTGGTTCGCGACGACGGGCCGGATCTTTCCATGCGGCAGATCACCTTGCTGCTCACCGTTTATCTGGAAGCGCCGCCGCACACGGTGCGCGACCTGGCGAAGAAGCTCGGCGTCTCCAAGCCGGTGATCACCCGTGCGCTCGATTCGCTGGGCAAGCTCGAGCTCCTGCAGCGCCGGCGCGACGAGGCCGACCGCCGTAATGTCCTCGTGCAGCGGACCGTGAAAGGTGTGCTCTATCTCGAGCGCCTGGCCGAAACGGTTGGCAAGCTCGCCAAGCAGGTCTAGATCGTCTTTTTATGAACAAGCTCGATCCGCGTCTGAACGCCATCCGTGCCGATCTCGCCGATGCCCGCCTGGGCGCCGCCGCGGGCACAGCGCGCCTCATCGCCGGCGAAGCGCGCATAGTGGCGGCACCGGTTCTGTCGCTGCACCGCGAGCCGCGCTTCGACGCGCGCATCGACACCCAGGCCTTGCTCGGCGAGCAGGTGCGCGTCTTCGAGACGCGGGAAGGCTGGGCGTGGCTGCAGCTCGAGAAGGATGGTTATGTCGGTTATGCGGCGCTGGACGATCTGGCGGCGCCCTCAGGCCCCTTGACCCATCGTGTCGCCGTGCCGTCGACCTTCATGTTTTCCGCTCCCGACATCAAGGCGCAGCCGGTGGTGACGGTGACGATGAATGCCGAAGTCGCGGTGCTGCGCGAGGATGAGCGCTTCGCCCATCTGGCCAACGGCCGCTTCATCATCGCCCGCCATCTGAAGCCGCTCGGCGATCATGAGGCGGATTTCGTCGCGGTGGCGGAGGCCTTTCGCCATGTGCCCTATCTGTGGGGCGGCAAGTCGGTGCTGGGCCTCGATTGCTCAGGCCTCGTCCAGCTCTCGCTCCAGGCGGCGGGCCGGATCTCTCCGCGCGATTCCGACATGCAGGAAAACGGGCTCGGTCAGGCCTTGCCGATCGACGATTTCGACGGCCTGCGCCGTGGCGATCTCATCTTCTGGGACGGCCATGTCGGCATCATGGCCGATCGGCGCCAGCTGCTGCATGCCAACGGCCATTTCATGCAAGTGACGCTCGAGCCTCTGGCCGATGCGGTCGAGCGCATCGCGCAGCGTTATGGCAAGATCACCGCGATCAAACGGCTTCAATAACCGCGGGCACGATCGACGATGTTTTCGACCGGCAGGCCCTGCTGATGCCGGCGGATCTGGCGCAGCACATAGGCGGTGACCATCTCCGGATCTGAATCGGCCGCCGCATGCGGCGTCACCGTCACCTTGGGATGGAGCCAGAAGGGGCTCTCTTCGGGCAGAGGCTCGGTGGCGAAGACGTCGAGCGAGGCGGCATGGAGCGCGCCCGAATCGAGCGCCGCCAGGATATCGCCTTCGACCTGCTGCTTGCCGCGCCCGGCATTGATGATGACGGGCGCGCCGAGCGGACCTTTGCGCGACAGCTTGGCGATGAGGTCGCGGTTGATGATCCCCGTCGTTTCCGGCGTATGCGGCAGAAGGCACACGAGAATATCGGTTCGTTCCAGGAACGAATCGAATTCTTGCGGGCCGGCGAAACACTCGATGCCCGGAATGGATTTGCGTGAGCGGCTCCAGCCGGCCACCTTGAAACCGAGAAGCCTGAGCTTTTGTGCCGCATCGGTGCCCAGCACGCCGAGCCCCATCACGCCCACCGACACCGCCGAGGCGGCCCGTTCCGCGAATGGCTCCCAGCGCCTGTGGCGCTGGTTCTCGTCATGCCGGCGCTGCTGGCGGTGATGCAGCAGCACCTGCAGCACGACATATTCGCTCATCCGCATGGTGAGGTCGGGCTCGGCGATGCGCGCCAGCGGCACATCCTGCGGCAGCGTCGGATCCTTCAATATGGCATCGACCCCGGCGCCCAGCGAGAAGATCAGCTTGAGGTTGGGCAGGCTCTTCAGGACATTGGCGGGCGGCAGCCAGGCCATCGCATAGGTGATGTCCTCAAGCCTCCCGGCCTCCGGCCATGTCCTGATGTCGAGATCGGGCGCCTGCCGGCGCATCGCGGTCGTCCATTCCTCGACCGGCCAGGAATTGATGAGATAGATGAGAGCCATGATTATTGCTTGACGGTCCCTGAGGGAGCCGTGCGCAGATGCAGCGCCGCGGCGATGAGGGCCTTGGTATAGTCGGTCTGCGGTTGATCGAAAATCTGCGCCGTCGGCCCATGCTCGACGGCCAGCCCATTGCGCATCACGATCACTTCATTGGCGAGCGCGCGCACCACTTTGAGGTCGTGGCTGATGAACAGGTAAGCGAGATTATGCGTCTCCTGGATCTGGCGCAGGAGGTCGACGATCTGCGCCTGTACCGACATGTCGAGAGCGCTGGTCGGCTCGTCGAGGACGACGAATTTGGGCTGCAGCGCCAAGGCCCGCGCAATGGCGACGCGCTGGCGCTGGCCGCCCGAAAATTCATGCGGATAGCGTTCCATCGTGGAAGGATCGAGACCGACTTCGCTGAGCGCCTGGGCGACGCGGTCGCGCCTTTCGTCGGCGCTGAATTCCTTGCCCTGGACGATCAGTCCCTCTTCGACGATCTGACGGATCGAGAGCCTGGGTGACAGAGACCCGTATGGGTCCTGGAACACGACCTGCATCTCCTTGCGCAGCGGTCGCATGCTGCGCGCATTGAAGCCGTCGATGCGCTGCCCGGCATAGGTGATCGGCCCTTCCGAGGCGATGAGGCGCAGGATCGCCAGGCCGAGCGTGGTTTTGCCGGAGCCAGATTCGCCGACGACGCCAAGCGTCTGGCCGGCTCTTACCGTCACGTCGACGCCGTCGACCGCCTTGATATGGCCGACCACCTTGCGGAAGAAACCGCGTTTGATCGGGAACCAGATCTTGACCTTGTCGGCGGACACGACGACCGGGGCCGTCGTGTCGGTCGTGGGCGGCTTGCCCTTGGGCTCGGCGGCGAGCAGCATCTTGGTATAGGCATGCTGCGGATGGGTGAAGACCTTCTCCGTCTCGCCCGCTTCGACGATCTTGCCGTGCTGCATCACACAGACCTTGTTCGCCATGTGCCGGACGATGCCGAGATCATGGGTGATGAGGAGAAGCGCCATCTGGGTTTCGGCCTGGAGCTCTTTCAGGAGCTTCAGGATTTGCGCCTGCACCGTGACGTCGAGCGCTGTGGTCGGCTCGTCGGCGATGAGGAGGTCGGGATTGTTGGCGAGCGCCATGGCGATCATCACGCGCTGGCGCTGGCCGCCGGAAAGTTGATGCGGGAAATCCTGGAGCCGCGTCTCGGGATCGCGGATGCCGACCTTGGTGAGCAGGTCGATGATCCGGTTGCGCCGCGCCGCGCCGCCGAGATTCTGGTGCACTTCCAATATTTCACCGATCTGGCGCTCGACCGAGTGGAGCGGGTTGAGCGACGTCATCGGCTCCTGGAAGATCATCGAGATGTCGTTGCCCCGCACCTTGCGCAAGGCATTCTCGTCGGCATGAAGCAGTTCCTGCCCTCTGAAGCGGATCTCACCCGAGGGATGCGACGCCGGCGGATAGGGAAGGAGCTTGGTCACCGAGAGAGCGGAGACCGACTTCCCCGATCCCGATTCACCGACCAGCGCCAGCGTCTCGCCCTTGTCGATGGAGAAGGAAACCTGATCGACCGCGAGGGTCGTCCTGCCGCCCTGGGTGAAGGCGACCGAGAGATCTTTGACCTCGAGAAGGGGCGCGCTCATTGGAAGGTCTTTCTGGGATCGAGCGCGTCGCGCACCGCCTCGCCGATGAAGACGAGAAGCGACAGCATGATGGCGAGCACCAGGAAGCCGGTGATGCCGAGCCACGGCGCCTGCAGATTCTGCTTGCCCTGGTTGAGCAGCTCGCCCAGCGACGGTGAGCCGGGTGGCAGTCCGAAGCCCAGATAGTCGAGCGCCGTCAATGTCGTCACCGAGGCGGCGACGATGAACGGCATGAAGGTCACGGTCGAGACGAGCGCATTGGGCAGAAGATGCTTGAACATGATCTTGGTGTTCGACAGGCCGAGCGCCCGGGCGGCCCTGACATATTCGAGATTGCGCCCTCTCAGGAACTCGGCCCTGACGAGCCCGACCAGCGCCGTCCACGAGAACAGCACCATGATGAACAGCAGGATCCAGAAGGTCGGGGCGATGAAGGCGGAGAGGATGATGAGCAGATAGAGACTGGGGATCGCCGTCCAGATGTCGATGAAGCGCTGGAACAGGAGGTCCGTCCAGCCGCCGAAATAGCCCTGCACGGCGCCCGCGGCGATGCCGATGATCGAGGAGAAGAGGGCCAGGATGAGGCCGAAGAACACTGATATGCGGAAGCCGTAGACGAGGCGGGCGATGACGTCGCGCCCCTGATCGTCGGTGCCGAGCCAGTTGAGATTACCGGCGATGCAATTGGGATCCTGGGCCCCGAGCGGATATTTGGCGCAGGCCTCCTCACGGCTCATCCGGAAGGCGGGTTTCGACGGGGCGGGCGTCGGCAGCTCGTTATTGACCGAGTCATAGGAGTAGCGCAGCGGCGGCCAGATCATCCAGCCATTGGCCTTGACCTCGTCCTGGATGAACGGGTCGCGAAAGTCGGTGCGCGCCAGGAAGCCGCCGAATTTCTCTTCCGGATATTCGGTGAAGGTCGGGAACAGGATCTCGCCCTTGTAGGAGGCGAGGACCGGGCGGTCATTGGTGAGGAGGGGTGCGAAGATGCTGATCAGGAACAGGACGAGGAAGATCCAGAACGACCAGTAGCCGCGCTTGTTCACCTGAAACAGGTGCAGGCGTCGCTCGTTCAGTCCGGAGAGCTTGATCAGGGGCATCGATTAAAGGTTTCGGGATTCGAAATCGATTCGGGGGTCGACGAAGGTGTAGGTGAGATCGCTGATGAGCGCTATGATAAGACCGATCACCGCCACGATATAGACATTGGCGAAGAACACCGGATAGTCGCGGTTGAGGGCGGCCGTGTAGGTCAAAAGGCCGATCCCGTCGAGCGAGAAAATCTGCTCGATAAGGAGCGAGCCGGTGAAGAAGGCGCCGAGGAAGGCGCCGGGAAAGCCGGCGATGACCAGCAGCATGGCATTGCGGAAGACATGGCCATAGAGCACGCGGCGCTCGGTGAGCCCCTTGGCCTTGGCGGTGACGACATACTGCTTGCGGATCTCGTCGAGGAACGAGTTCTTGGTGAGGAGCGTCGTGGTGGCGAAGCCGCCGATCCCCATGGCGATGAGCGGCAGCACCAGATGCCAGGCATAGTCGGTGATCTTCCCGAAGAGGGAGAGATCGGAGAAATTGTCCGAGGTCAGGCCGCGCAAGGGAAACCAGGAGAAATAGCTGCCGCCGGCGAAGACGACGATCAGGAAGATGGCGAGGATGAATCCCGGAATGGCATAGCCGACGATGATCACCGCCGACGTCCAGATGTCGAAATGAGTGCCGTCCTTCACCGCCTTGCGGATGCCCAGGGGGATCGAGACGAAATTGGTGATGAGGAGCAGCCAGATGCCGAGCGAGATCGACACCGGCATCTTCTCGAGCATGAGATCGACCACCGGCCTGTCGCGGAAGTAGCTGTCACCGAAATTGAAGGTGAGGTAGTTCTTCATCATCAGGACGAAGCGCTCGACCGGCGGCTTGTCGAAGCCGAACTGGACTTCGAGCTTCTTGATGAATTCGGGATCGAGGCCCTGGGCGCCGCGATATTTGACGGCCATCCCGGCATCGCCGAAGGAGCCGGGCTCGGCGCTGCGGACCCCGCTGTCGCCGCCCTGGCCGCCGCCGAACCGCGCCGTGGCATCGACGGCGGTGCCCTGGATCTGCGCGATGATGCGCTCGATCGGCCCGCCCGGCACGAACTGCACGATGGCGAAGGTCATCACCATGATGCCGAGCAAGGTCGGGATCATGAGAAGCAAGCGTTTGATGATATAAGCGCCCATTCCTGCCGTCCTACGGCATCGGCCCGAAAGCCGCGCGCGGCGTTGCGGAGTTCCGATGCATGAAACTAGTTACCACGCCTCAATGTCTTCGCCTTCTCGGCATCGACCCACCAAGTATCGGTGATCCCTCTGTCATAATCGGGCTTGATTTGGGGCTTTTCGAAGATATCCCAGTGCACGATCCAGTGACTGGCCTTGCCCCAGTTGGGCACCCAGATATGCTCGGCCCTGAGCACCCGGTCGAGGGCGCGCCCGGCATACATCAGCTCCTCGCGCGATTTCGCGGCGACCATCTTGTCGATGAGCCTGTCGACGGCGGGGAGAGCAATGCCGGAAAGATTGTAGCTGCCGATGGTCTTGGCGGCGTCCGAGCTGAACTGCGCCTTGAGCTCGTCGCCGGGCGTCTGGCCGCCCACCAGGCGCACGATGTCGACATCGAAGTCGAAATCCTTCATCCGCTGTTCCTGCTGGGCGGGATCGATGCCGCGCAGCGTCGTATCGATGCCGAGCAGCCGCAGGTTCTTGGCATAAGGCGCAAGGATCCGCTCGCTGGTCGGACCATCGATGAGGAATTCGACGGTGAACTTCTCGCCCTTGGCATTGACGAGTAAAGTGCCTTCGCGCTTCCAGCCCGCTTCGGCGAGGAGCTGTGAGGCCTGCCTGAGGAGCTTGCGATCCTGTCCCGAGCCGTCCGAAACGGGTGGGAGATAGGCGTCCTCGAAGACCTCCGGCCGAAGCTCCTTACGGAACGGCTCCAGGATCTGGAGTTCTTCCGGCGAAGGTTTGCCCGTGGCCATCAGGGCGGAGTTCTCGAAGAAGCTCGTGGTGCGCTTATAGGAGCCGTAGAAGAGATTGGTGTTCATCCATTCGAAGTCGAAGGCGAGATCGAAGGCCTTGCGCACGCGCACATCCTGGAATTTCTCGCGCCGCATGTTGAAATAGAGTCCCTGCGCGCCGGACGGCGTGTTGTCGGGCAGGACCTCCTTGATGAGGCGGCCTTCCTCTACCGATTTCGTGTTGTAGGCGGTGGCCCAGTCGCGCGAGGTGAATTCCTCGTGGAGGTCGAGGACGCCGGCCTTCAGGGCCTCGACGACGGCCGTGCGGTCCTTGAAATATTCGGTGCGCACTTCGTCGAAATTGAAGCGGCCCTTATTGACCGGCAGATCGGCACCCCAATAGTCCGGACGCCGCGCATAGGAGACATACTGCCCGGCCTTGAAGCTGCCGATCTTGTAGGGCCCGGAGCCCAGCGGCGGATCGAGCGACGTCTTGGTGAAGTCATGTGTCGCATAATAGGCCTTGGAGAGGATCGGCAAGGCCGCGACGCTGAGCGGCAGATCGCGCGTATTGTCGCCCTTGAACGAATAGCGGACCTCATAGGGCGCCAGCATCTCGCATTTCTCGATGTCGCGAATGGCGATGCGGATGCGTTCGTCGCCATAGTCCTTGATCAGCCGGAAGCTGTCGCACACATCATCGCCGGTGAGCTTCGAGCCGTCGGCGAAACGGGCTTCCTCGCGCAACTGGAAGGTGACGCTCTTCTTATCAGGGGCGAGATCGGCTGTCTTGGCGACGAGGCCATACATGGCATCGGGCTCGTCGGTGGCGCGTGCCATCAGCGTGTCGAACAGGAGCCCGATATTCTCGGGCCAGGTGCCCTTGAGGATGAAGCCGTTGAACGAATCGAACGTGTCGCGCGCCAGGATACCCCGGCTGGCCAGCCTGCCGCCTTTCGGCGCGTCCGGGTTCACATAGTCGAAATGCTTGAAATCAGGCGGGTATTTGAGGTCGCCGAAGGCCGAAAGCCCGTGCCGGGGCTCGGCCTGCGCAGTGACGGTGAGAAGGCCGAGCGCCAGGACGGCGGTGAGCGCGGTTCTCATTTATTGGCCGCCGTCTGCTTGGCTTTCTCTTCATCCCACCACCACAAGGATGGGAAACCTACGCTGTAGGGAGGGGTGGGTTCCGGATAACCGAAGCGGTTCCAATAGGGCAGGAACTGTTCCGCCCGATAGAAGTCCGGCACCATGTAATAGTTCCACAACAGCACACGATCGAGCGCCTTGGTCGCGGCGATGAGCTCGGCGCGGCTGTTGGCGAAGATGATGAGATCGATGATCTTGTCGATCACCGGATTCTTGATGCCGATCACATTGCGGCTGCCCTTCTGGTCGGCGGCCGCCGTTCCCCAAAAATCCCGTTGCTCGTTTCCGGGCGAAAGTGACTCGGCGAAGACCGAGGTGATCACGTCGAAATCGAAATCGCGGATCCGGTTCTGATACTGCGCCGAATCGATGGTGCGGATCGTGACCTGGATGCCGAGCCGTTCGAGGCTCGGCTTGTAAGCGAGGTTCATATCCTCGAAGGACGGATCGTCGAGCAGGAACTCCATCGTCATCCGCTCGCCGGTTTTGTCATTGGTGAGCGCGTTACCCTTGATCGACCAGCCCGCCTCTTTCAGCAACTGCACCGCCTTGCGCAGGTTGTCGCGGATATTCTGCGGCGTGCCGTTGACGGGATTCTTGTACTCCGTCGTAAAGACTTCTTCCGGAATCTGGCCCTTGAACTGAGTGAGAATCTCCAGCTCGCGGCCTTGCGGCAGGCCGGTGGCGGCGAGCTCGGAATTCTGGAAATAGCTCTGGGTGCGCTTGTTGTAGTCGCCGAAGGACAGCACCCGCATGCGGCCTTCGAAATCATAGGCGAGATTGAAGGCCTGGCGCACCTTGGGATCGGCGAATTTGGCCCGCCTGGTATTGAAGACGAAGCCCTGCATCTGCTGGGCGTCCTTGGTGAAGAACGCCTTCTTGATCACATTGCCCTTCTTGAAGGCAGGGAAATCATACTGGGTTTCCCATTCCTTGGTGCCGGCGCCGGTCCTGACATCTAGCTGGTCGCCCTTGAAGGCCTCGAAAATGATGCCGCGGTCGCGGAAATAGATGAGCTCGATCTCGTCGAAATTGTCCTGGCCGACATTGACCGGCAGATTGACGCCCCAATAGTCCTTCACCCGCTCGAACAGAATGGATTGCCCGGCCTTGAAGCTCTTGACGCGATAGGGGCCGGAGCCGAGCGGCGGCTCGAGCGTCGTGTTGTTGATGTCGCGCTGCTTGCCGGACGCGTCCTTGCCTTCCCAATAGTGCTTCGGCAGGACAAAGGTCTGGCCCATGATGCCGGGCAGCTCGCGATTGCCCTTGCTGTCGAAGGCGAAGGTGACTTCGTTGGGCCCGGTCTGCTCGGCCTTCTGAACATTCTTGTAGTAGGCCTGATAGAAGGGATGAGCGCTTTTGAGGAAGTCGAAGGCGAAGATGACGTCGGCAACGGTCACGGGTTGGCCGTCCTGCCAGCGCGCCTCGGGACGCAGCCGGAAGACAACATAGGAATGATCCTCGGGCTGGTACATGCTTTCGGCGATGAGGCCATAGGCCGAGGTCACTTCATCGAGAGCGGCCGAGGTGAGCGTTTCGAAGACGGTGCCGGCATAGGCGGCGGGATCGCCCTTGATGATGAAGACGTTGAAATTATCGAAGGAGCCCGTGGTGCCGAGCCTGAGCCTGCCGCCTTTCGGCGCATTGGGGTTCACATAGTCGAAGTGCTTGAAGCCGGCCGGATATTTGAGCTCGCCATAGATGTTGTTGCCATGGCTGAATACCCGCTCCTGAGCCCTTGCCGGCTCGACCGAGAGTATCTTCAATCCGGAGACAGACCCCAATCCCAAGAGGGACGCCGTTTTAATAAGGCCACGCCGGGTTAGGATCATTGCTGACGGCACTCCGCTGATTTGGTTTCCCCGAAGATACGCATTCCTGGCCGGAAAGCAAAACCTCGCAGCGGCGCAAAGGCGGTTAAATCTTTGTGAGATTTGCGTTATTTCCGGGGCAAAACGAAGAGGCCGGCGTTTCCGCCGGCCTCTCGAATAATAAGGTCAATGAATTCAGCCGTTTACGGCGCCGGGAACGGCTTCGGGGCGTCCGAGAGCGTGCGCAGATAAGCGAGCAGGTCGGCGCGCGCCTGATCGCGCTTGATGCCGCCGAAAGTCATCTTGGTCTTCGGCGCAAAGCCCTTCGGGTTGGTGATGAACTTGTTGAGGTTTTCGAAGCTCCACTTGTCGGCGGCGTGCTCCTTCAGGGAATCGGAATAGGCGAAGCCCTCATGCGCGGCGATCGGGCGGTCGACCAGGTCCCAGAGATCCGGACCAGTCTTGTTCGCGCCGCCCTTTTCGAAGACATGGCAGGCGAGGCAGGCTTTGGCCTGCGCCTGGCCCTTCACGGGATCGGCCTTGGCGAGGAGGGTGCCCAGCGATTCGGTGGGCGTGGTTTCACCGCCGCCGGTCCCGCCGCCGGACTCGGCGACCTCGATGGCATAGCCCTGCTTTTCCGGCTTTTCCGCGTGATAGATCATGCTCTTGGCCTGGCCGAGGCCGAACACCACGAGCGCCGTGGCGAGAACCGCGCCGGCAATCTTATTGAATTCAAAACTGTTCATATTGGTAGGCCGGCTCCCCGGTTCCCTCTATTTCGCTATTCGCCGCGGAAACTAATTGGTTCTCGAATGGCTCGCAATACGTTAAAGCTCGCCTGACCAATTTGCCGCGCCCCGCCTTAAGCCCATGATCGAACACCAGAATACTATAGTCATTATCCCCGCCCGGATGGCCTCGACCAGGCTGCCCGGCAAACCTTTGGCCGATATCCATGGCGTCCCCATGATCGTCCATGTGTGGAAACGCGCCATCGAGGCCAATGTCGGCCAGGTCCTGGTGGCCTGCGCCGAGATGGAGATCGCCCGCGCCATCAAGGCGCATGGCGGCGATGCGATCGTGACCGAACCGAGCCTCGCTTCGGGCTCGGACCGCATATTGGCCGCGCTCGCCCTGCGCGACCCCGAGCGCCGTTACCGCTTCATCGTCAATCTGCAGGGTGATCTGCCCACCGTGACGCCCCTCGATGTGCAGCGCTGCCTCGGCGGCCTCGTCAACGAGACGATCGATATCTCGACCATCGCCGCCCCCATCACCGAGGAAGCCGATGTCGCCAATCCGAACATCGTCAAGGCGATCGCGCCGTTGAGCGACGAGCGCGAGGTCGCCTTCGCGCGCGACTTCCAGCGCCTGCCGGGCCCTGAGCTCGGGCCCCGTTACTGGCATCACATCGGCATCTATGCCTATCGCCGCGAATCGCTCGAGCGTTTCGTCAAGCTGCCGCAGAGCGAGCGCGAGATCGAACGTCGCCTCGAGCAGATGCGCGCCCTCGACAACGGCATGAGCATCGCGGTGGTGCGCGTGGACTCGGTACCGCTCGGTGTCGATACGCCGGCCGATCTCGAGGCGGCGCGCCAGATGCTGAAGGCGGGCCGTTTTTGAATTTTAGGGACTGAACCAAGATGACATCCAAGATCGCCTATCAGGGCGAGCCCGGCGCCAATTCTCATATTGCCTGCCGTGAAGCCTATCCCGACCACGAGCCGGTGGCCTGCGGCACTTTCGAGGACGCCTTCGCCGCGGTGAAGGAGGGCGAGGTCGATCTCGCGATGATCCCGATCGACAATTCGGTGGCGGGCCGCGTCGCCGACATCCATCATCTTCTCCCCGCCTCCAATCTTTATATCGTCGGCGAGCACTTCCTGCGCGTCCATCACCAGCTTCTCCTGGTGCCGGGCGCCGATCCCTCGGGCCTCAAATCGGTTCACAGCCATGTTCATGCGTTGGGCCAATGCCGCAAGGTGATCCGCGCGATGAAGCTCAAGCCGGTGGTCGCCGCCGATACCGCGGGTGCGGCGCGTGAGCTCGCCGAGGCCAAGGACAAGAGCCGCGCCGCCATTGCCACCAAGCTCGCCGCCGAGATCTACGGCCTTGAAATCCTGAAAGAGAATGTCGAGGACGAGGAGCACAACACAACGCGTTTCATCGTGCTCTCCGCCACCCCGCATGATGCCGAGCCGGAAGACGCGCCGGTGGTCACGAGTTTTGTGTTTCGTGTGCGCAACGTTCCCGCCGCACTCTATAAGGCGATGGGCGGCTTCGCCACCAATGGCGTCAACATGACGAAGCTCGAATCCTACCAGCTCGAAGGCCAGTTCTCGGCGACGCAGTTCTATGCCGATGTCGAGGGCCATCCGTCCGAGCGCAATGTCAGGCTGGCGCTCGAGGAGCTCGAATTCTTCACCTCGCATCTGCGCGTGCTGGGCGTCTACAAAGCGAGCCCCTATCGCGCCGAGATCGCGCGCCGTATGGCGAATTTCGGGAAGTAGCATCGGCCCGAAAAGTGCGCAGCGATTTTCGGGTAAGCCGATGCGAAAAAATAGAGGCTACTTCAGCGCGTCGATGAGAATCTTGTGCGCGATCGCCATGGGCGGCGGCACGCTCAAGGCATCGGCGTGGCGGTCATCGAGCATCGCTTGTGCTTCCGCGCGTGAGAACCAGCGCGCCTGCTCGATCTCTTTCTCGTCGATCACGATGTCGCGGTTGAGCGCTTCGCCGATGAGCCCGATCATCAGGCTCGACGGATAGGGCCAGGGCTGGCTCGCCACATAGCGGATGGCGCCGACACGGATGCCGGTTTCTTCGAACACTTCGCGGCGTGCCGCTTCCTCGATCGTCTCGCCGGGCTCCATGAAGCCGGCGAGCGCCGAGAAGCGCCCCTCAGGCCATGAGCTTTGCCGGCCGAGCAGGACATCGTCGCCCGAGCGCACGATGATGATCACCACCGGATCGGTGCGCGGAAAATGGTCGCTGGTGCAATGGGAACAATGGCGGCGATAGCCGCCGTCCTTGATTTCGAGTTCGTGCCCGCAATTGGAGCAGTAGTGGCGGCGCTGATGCCAATGCAGCAGCGAGCGCGCCTGGGCCAGCATCGCCAGATCGCTGGCCGGAAGCTTCGCCTCGATGGCGAGGCTTCTCAGATCCTGCGCATTGTCGAGCGGCTCGACCGCTTCGCCGGCGAAGACAGCATGGCCATGGGAATCTATGCCGAGGAAGATGGCGTCCCCGTCGATCGCCGTCTCGTAGTGAAGGCCCCCCGCTTCGATGCGCACCTTGTCGCCATTGAGGCGGATGAGCCTGGCCGTCGGCTCGGCGCGCTTCTTGGCGACCCAGTCCGGTTCGCCACGAAAAACGGCGGCTCGGTCTAACGAGCCGCCGCAGAATCCTAGAGAACGGGAGCCGGTAGGCGCCCCCGTATCATTCGCCATTGGCGGCGCGCCGCGGGGCGGTCGTCTCGGCGGCTTCACGCTCCTTCAGCATCCCGTCGACCACCGTGATGGTCTTTTCGAGGTCGCTGATGGCATCTTCGAGTTCGAGGCGCTGCTTGCGGAGCGCTTCGAGCCGTTCGCGGAACTTGGTCGAGGATACGCGCAGCTGGGTCAGCTGGCCGTCGCGCAGATTGTAGAGATCGAGCATTTCCTTGATCTCTTCCAGCGAAAAGCCAACCTTCTTGCCGCGCAGGATAAGCTGCAGACGGGCACGGTCACGATAGCTGAACAGCCGGGTCCAACCGCGCCGGTCGGGGTGCAGGAGGCCTTTTTGCTCGTAAAAGCGCAATGTGCGAGGGGTTACGTCGAACTCTCTGCAGAGTTCCGTAATGGAATAGGTTCGATCCCGATTCGACCGGTCAGCAACCGTCGACTGAGCCATTTTTGCTCTCCGTTCGTTTTTAGTGCCCTAAGGGGCGATTGCCGTCGCGTCTGAGTATATAGGCAGCGCGACACGATTCATAACCCCCACCGCCTTAAATTATGGATAGACAGGACAAGGCTGCCATAGGGGAACCGCATGGCTAACCATGGGTTGTCCTCTGGGTAGAGTTGAAAAAAGGCGAGGGCGTGGCAGCGAGCTTAACGGAAATTTTACCTAAAACATTAACTTTTAGGAGGAGTTAGGGGACGCAATCCGCCATGGGGGTCGAGACGCGGACCAATAAGGTAAAAACGGGCATGAAGCCGGGTATTCCGTGGAGCGTGAAGGGCATCGACAGCGAGGCGCGCGAGGCGGCCAAGCATGCCGCGCGTCGCTCCGGCATGACTTTGGGTGAATGGCTGAACACCGTCATTCGCGAGCAGGCCGACGACAACGAGCCGCAGCCTCAGCCGCAACCCCCACCGCAGCAGCGCCAGCCCCGCTCGCGCAATGCGATGCAGGACATCCAGGACAAGCTCGACCATCTGTCCGACCAGCTGACCCGTATGGTGCACCGCGAGCAGGACACCACCGCCGGGCGCTATTATGAGCGTGCCCGCCCGGTTCAGGACAATTCACTCGCCGACATATTGGCGCGCGTCGAGGCGAGCGAGCGCCAGACGGCCGAGAGTTTCGCTGAAGTCGGCGAACGCCTCGAAACGCTGGGCGACAAGCTCACCAAGGATGTCGGACGTTTCCCGCAGAATCCCGAGGACGTGCCGGGCTACCGCTCGCTCGAGACGGCGGTGCGCAATATCGTCGATCATATCGAGGTCAGCGAGCGCAAGACGCGCGAGACGCTGAAGGCGGTGCAGGAACGCCTGCACGAGGTCGCCTATGCCGCGACCGCGCCCATCGACAGCGACCGTCTCCTGGCCGATGCCCCGGTGATCACCAGGCTCGAAAGCCGCCTCGCCGATCTGACGAGCCGGGTCACCGGCCACCAGGAGGTGGTGGAAGAGGATCTCCGCAAGCTGGTCCAGGGCGAATTCGGCAAGCTCACTCAGCGTCTCGATTCCGTGAAGCAGGCTTCCGAGGCGGCCGCCCAGCGGGCCCAGGGCCAGGCCGTGAAGGACCAGCGCGATTTCGAAGAGCGCATGCTCGACTTCCTGAAGCAGCAGCAGGCGGAAAATCAGCGCCAGGATGGCGACGACATGAGCCGGCTGCGCGCCGAGATGGAAAGCCTTGGCCAGCGCGTCGACGATCTCAAGGCGGAAGCCGCCTCGGAGCATGACCTGCGCTCCTTGCGCGTGGTGATCGAGCAGCTTTCGGCCAGGGTCGCGCAGGGGCCGGATCTGCGGCCGCTCGCCGACCTCGACCGGCGCCTCACTGAGATCTCCAAATGGCTGGAGCAGGGCCGCGGCGACCAGGTCGGCAATCAGATCGCCGATCTCGAGCAGCGTGTCTTCGATCTCGACAACCGCATCGCCCAGGCGATGCAGCAGGATCAGTCGGCGCAGGCCTGGGCCAGCGTCGAGCGTGAATTTGCCGGCGTCTCCGACCGCCTCGCCCATACCGAGCAGCAGCTCCAGCATATCCAGACGCTCGAGCAGTCGATCAATCAGCTCTATCAGAGCATGGAGCAGAATCAGGGCTGGGCCCGCGACATGGCCGAGGACGCCGCCAACCGCATGGCGAGCCGCCTCATGCAGGAATGGCCGGCCCGCGCCGCAGCGACGGAGCCGTCGCCCGAATTGCAGGCGCTCGAAACTGCCCTGGTCACGGTCAGGAACAATTACGAAACCGCCGATCAGCGCAACCAGGAGACGCTCGGCGCCTTGCATGAGACGCTCGAGCAGATCGTCAACAAGCTGACCGAGCTTGAGGATCTGCGTGTCGAGCCTGCCCCGGTCGCGGCGGAGCAGGTTGCGGCTTTCGTGGCGCCCGAACCCGAAATTCCCGACGAGCCCGCGCCATCGCAGGCCTGGCCCGAGATCAAGATCGAAGCGACGCCCGAAGCCTATCGGCCGCTCGACCTGCCGCCGGCTACCGGCCAGGCAGAACCCACACAAGCCTCCATCCAGGCCGACATGATCGCCGCCGCGCGCCGCGCCGCGCAGGCTGCCTCGTCGCAGCAGACGCCGGATCTCTCGGCCGGGGGCTTCCTCGGCCGCAAGAGAGCGGTCGAGGCTCCCGCCGCGAAGAAATCCTCGCGCTTCTCGCTCTTCCGCCGGAAGGAAAATCCAGCCCAGCCGAAGGCCGCCATGCCCGCCGCGGCGATGACCGCCAAGCCCGAAGCGACGACCAGCGCCAAGCCTGCTGATGCCGGCAAGCGCCGCCGCCTGATCCTCATCGGGATCGTGCTTCTCGCCGCCGCCTCAGTGTTCGCTTACAACACGCTGGTCAAGCCGAAGCTCGAAGCGCCCACCACGCCGCCCGCCGTGGAGCAGCCGAAGACCGGCTCGAACAGCTTCGAGCATCTGAACAAGACGCTCGCCAAGTCCGACGCCATGTTCGGCACCGGCATTTTCGCGAGCTCGTTGCCGGGAACCGTGAAGACGGCGGCCGCTGAGATCGCCATCACCGACGCCGATGCCTTGCCGGCCGGCATCGGCACCGAGGCGCTGCGCCAGGCCGCGCTCGACGGCGATGCGCGCGCCGCTTTCATCGTCGCCACCCGTTTCGGCGATGGCAAGAATGTGCCGCAGGACCGTGCCGCCGCGGCGCGCTGGTTCGCCGTCGCCGCGGCCAAGGGCCTCGCCCCGGCGCAATATCGCATGGGCGCCATTCTCGAACGTGGCACCGGTGTTCCGATCGACATCGAGAAGGCCCGCCAGTGGTATGAGCGCGCGGCCGCCGCCGGCAATGTCCGCGCCATGCATAATACCGCCGTGCTCCTCGCCAATGTGCGCAGCCCCAAGGACAGCTATGAGAAGGCGGCCCGCTGGTTCGCCGAAGCCGCCAGCCACAATCTGAAGGACAGCCAGTTCAATATCGCGCTCCTCTATGAGCGCGGCCTCGGCGTCGGTCAGGATCTGGGCGAAGCCTTGTTCTGGTACACGCTGGCGGCCCGCCAGGATGATGCCGATGCCGCCGCCAAGGCCAAGACGCTCGAGAACACCTTGCCGAAGCAGGTGACCCACCAAGTCAAGGCGCGTCTCGCCGCCTTCGTGCCGAAGCGGGATATCGCCGCGGCCAATGTCGTGGCGGTATCCAATCCTGATTGGCAGGACCGCCCGGTCGCGGCGCCGGCAAAATACGACCTGCCGATGGTGGGCGCGGCGGTCGCCGCCGAGACGAGCGCGGACAACCAGATTCTCGAGGCGCAGCAGCTTCTCAATCGTCTCGGCTTCGATGCGGGCGATGAGAACGGCGCCATGAGCACCCGCACCAAGAACTCGATCCGCCTGTTCGAATTGCAGTTGGGCATGCGGCTCAGCGGTGAAGTGACGCCGGATCTCCTGGCGAAGCTCAGAGCCAAGCTCGGGTGACGACCATACTGGGCCTTCATGCCCGGTTTCCGCCGCATCCCGCGCTAGAATAACCCTATGCCGGTGGGTCCTCCCATACCGGGGCCGATGCGCGCCATCGCCGTCCTCGCCCTGTTGCCGTTTCCAGCGCTCCTGGTCCTGGCCTGGATGTCGCCGGGGGGACTGGCGCCGGCTCTCCTGTCCTATGCCGCCCTCATCGCCGCCATGCTCGGCGGCGCTCATTGGCTGGTGGCGACGGGGCCCTATGGCCGGGCGCGGATCGCCGCCGAAGGGCTCTCTGGCCTGGCCGTCCTGGCAGTCGCCTGGCTGGCGCTCATTGCACCGGCCTATCTCGGTTTCCTGATCCTGATCGCCGCTTTTTTCGTCCTGATCCTGCGCGATGCGCTCGCCGAGGAGGCCTCCGAGCGGCCGGGCTGGTTCACGCGCTGGCGTGCTTATATCGCGGCGGGTGCCGCAGCGACCTGCGTCCTGGGGCTGTTTCCCGTGCTCATCTGATCCGGCCGGCCGGGAAGCAGTGGATCGCCTTGCCGCCGATCATCCAGACATCGAAGCGCCCGTCGGGAAAGATCGCCTGGAAGGGCTCCGCCGAAACGCTCAAGCCCCCGGTAAAGCTGCCATAGGCCGGCATGACGATCCGCCGCTCATGGCCGATGAAACATTTACGCCGAAGCGCCCGGCCGCGCTGGGCGAGCGAGGCGGCGGGATGCAGGTGGCCCGCGATCTCGAATTCTTCTTCGGCCAGCGCCGCGGGAATATGCCGGAGCGTGATGGGGCCGAGCGCGATCTCCTCGGCGAAATGGCCACCCAGCGCCTGGGGCGGCGAGGGATCGTGATTGCCGGCGAGCCAGATGACGTCGATGCCGCGGGTGAGGCGGGCGAGCTCCGCGATGTCGCTCGCATCGATGCGCAGATGCGCCTCGTCGTCATGGAAGGAGTCGCCGAGCAGGATGAGCCGCTTGGGCCTGGCCGCCGCGAGCGAGAAGGAAAGATGCTCGAGTGTGGCGCGCGTGTCGTAAGGCGGCAGATGCACGCCGCGCCGCGCCAGCGAGGAGGCCTTTTCGAGATGGAGATCGGCGACGAGCAGCGCCTCGAAATCCGGGACATAGAGGGCGCCGGCGAGATCCGGAAGGAGCTCGAGCCCGCCAAGCTCTATGCGGGCCGCTCTAGACAAGGCGCATGGCCTCATCGATGAGTTCATCTTCGGCTTCGGCGAGAAGAGCGTCATCGGCCTCGCCGTAAACGGATTCTTTCCCGATCTCAAGCATGACCGGCACGGCAAGCGGCGACACCGTGTCGAGGGCGCGATGCACGATCTGGCCTCTGATCCGCTTCAGCAGCGCGCCCAGGCGATGCACGTCGATGAGCCCGTCCGCGGCGTCATCCCAGGCGGCACGCAGCAGGAGATGCTGCGGCTCATGACGCAGGAGCACGTCATAGATGAGGTCGGAATTCACCGTCATCTGCCGCGCCGTCTTCTCCTTGCCGGGCCAGCGCCTTTCGATCAGCCCGGCGATGATCGCGGCGTTGCGGAAGGTGCGCTTCATCAGATTGGATTCGGCGAGCCAGGCATCGAGGTCATCGCCCAGCATGTCCTCGCCGAACAGATGGCCGAGATCGAGCCGGCCGGTCGAGATCAGCAAGGACAGGTCGCGCAGGCACCAGACGACGAGCGCATATTCCGACGCGACGAAACCCATGGGCTGCGCGCCCATGCGCTCGAGGCGGCGCGTCAGCAGCATGCCGAGCGTCTGGTGCGCCAGCCGGCCCTCGAAAGGGTAGCACACCATGTAATGGCGCTGCGCCCGGGGAAAGGTCTCGATCAGCATCTGGCGCGGCGACGGGATGATCGACTTCCAGCGCTGCACCGAGAGCCAGTCGCGCACTTGCGCCGGCAGCGCCGGCCAGGCCTTGGGATCGGCCAGCATCTTGCGCACCCGCTCGGCGAGATAGGTGGAGAGCGGGAACTTGCCGCCGGCATAAGAGGGAATGGCGGGATCGCTCGCTTGCGTGCGCGACGCGAGCGCGCCGAACTCGTCGAGCCCTTCGAAGCGCAGGACCTCGCCGCCGAACAGGAACGTGTCGCCGCCTGAGAGCTGGCTCAGGAACCATTCCTCCATCTCGCCCAGCACCCGCCCGCCGGTGACGACGCGCCGTCCGAGCCGCTTCTTGATGCTGGCGAGGCGCACTTTGAGCATCTCCTCTTCGACGATGGTGCCCATATTGAGCCGATATTGCTGAGCGAGCCGCGGATGGGTGAGGCGCAACTCGCCGTCGCCCCATGGTTTCAGCTTGGCATAACGTTCATAGGCCTTGAGCGCGTAGCCGCCATTGGTGACGAACTCGACCGCGCGGTCGAAATCCTCACGCGTAAGGTTGCGATAGGTCCAGGCGGTCTTGACCTCGCCATAGAGCTGATCGGGATGGAAGGGGCTGGCGCAGGCGCGGCACGTGATATGCTGGGCCAGCACGTCGAGCTTGAGCACGGAAGGATATTCGGTGTCCTGGGCGCCTTCGGCGGCGGCCTGGCGCGCCGCCTCGCATTCGAGCACTTCGAAGCGGTTCGAGGGCACCAGCATGGCCTGCGAGGGCTCGTCGAGTCGGTGATTGGAGCGGCCGATGCGCTGCAGGAGCCGGCTCGATCCCTTGGGCGCGCCGACATGGATGACGAGATCGACATCGCCCCAGTCGATGCCGAGATCGAGCGTCGAGGTGCAGACCACGGCGCGTAATTTGCCGGCCGCCATCGCCGCTTCCACCTTGCGCCTTTGCCCGACATCGAGCGAGCCGTGATGCAGCGCGATCGGCAGATGGTCCTCATTGGCCGTCCATAAGGACTGGAAGGTCATCTCGGCCTGGGCGCGTGTATTGACGAAGACGAGTGTCATGCGCGCCTGTTTGATCGCTTCGTAGATCTCGGGGATGGCGTAGCGTGTCATATGGCCGGACCACGGCACGCGCTCGGCCGATTTGAGAATGCTGATCTGCGGCGCCGCACCCGCATTGCCCATCACCAGCTCGGCGAGCTGGCGTTCGCTTGTCTGCGGGGTGAGCCAGGCGCGCAGCGCATCGGGATCGGCGACGGTGGCGGAAAGGCCGATACGGCGTATCTGAGGCGCGAGGCTTCTGACCCGCGAGAGCGCCAAGGACAGGAGCACGCCGCGCTTCGAGGTGACGATCGAATGCAGTTCATCCAGCACGATGGCGCGCAGATCCTTCAGCATATGCGCGGCACCTGGATCGGCGACGAGGAGCGAGACCTGCTCGGGCGTGGTGATCAATATGTCGGGCGGTTTCTCGCGCTGGCGCTTGCGGCGCGAATGCGGCGTGTCGCCGGTGCGCGTCTCGACACGGACCGGCAGCTGCATCTCGCTGACCGGTGTTTCGAGATTGCGCGCAATGTCGACGGCAAGCGCCTTGAGCGGCGACACATAAAGCGTGTGGATGCCGTTGCGTTGGGGTTCCCGGGTCAGTTCCACCAGGCTCGGCAGGAATCCCGCCAGCGTCTTGCCGCCGCCGGTGGGCGAGATCAGCAGGACATCGAAGCCGGCTTGCGCCTTTTCC
Source organism: Rhizobiales bacterium Y(2018) (assembly GCA_005502925.1). Classification (GTDB taxonomy): domain Bacteria; phylum Pseudomonadota; class Alphaproteobacteria; order Rhizobiales; family Aestuariivirgaceae; genus Taklimakanibacter. Next base: position 267,258 of record SCPD01000002.1, read on the forward strand.
AGCACCTCCAGCTGGTGCGGGCGCGGGCTCCAGCCGCGCGTCCGGAACCAGTCGGTGAAGACCTGGGGCAGCCTGGTCGGTCGGTTGTCCATGCCGCAAGCATAGCCGGATTTGCCGTTGGGCTGGTGCCAGATTTTGTCAGCAGCGGGCAAGTTCCCGACTGTGCGGAGCCCGGAATCGTTCTAATAGTAACGGCCCATGCACTCCCCGCAATCGACACCGGTTACGCATAGAGGCGTACTCGCCATCGCCGTGCCGATCATGCTGTCCAATGTGACGCAGCCGATCATCGGCATCGTCAATGCGGCGGTGATCGGACAATTGCCGGGGGCCTATTATATCGGCGCGATTACTGTCGGCGCCCTGATCTTCAATTTCATCTATTGGGGCTTTGGTTTTCTGAGGCTCGGCACCGGCGGGCTCACCGCCCAGGCGACCGGACGCGGCGACGCCCAAGAACTCGTGGCGGTGCTGATCCGTGCCCTCATCATCGCCGTGATCGCCGGGGTGGCGATTATCCTGCTGTCGCCCCTGATCGGCAAGCTCACCTTCAGCCTCATCAACGGCTCCGAGGAAGTCGAAAGCCACGCTGCGCAATACTTTTATATCCGCGTCTTCTCCGCTCCCTTCGCACTGATGGACTTTTGTCTCATCGGCTGGTTCGTCGGCCAGGGGCGTGCCCGCGTCGCTTTTCTCCTTCAGATTTATCTCAATCTCACCAATGGCGCCTTGAGCCTGCTCTTCGTCCTGGGGCTAGGCATGACCTCCGACGGCGTGGCGCTCGCCGTCCTCATCGCCGAGGTCACCGCCGCCTTGCTCGGGCTCGGCATCGCTTACAGGCGCCTCAAGGAAATGGGAGCCCGTTTCGAGCGGGCGCGCGTCTTCGACCGCGCCAAGCTCATCCGCACTTTCGTCATCAACCGCGACATCATGATAAGGACCGTCTGCCTGGTCCTGGTCTTCTCCTGGTTCACCGCCAGGGGCGCCCAGGCCGGCGACGTCATTGTCTCGGCCAATGCCGTCCTCATGCATTTCTTCGATTTCGCCGCCTTCCTGATCGACGGCTTCGCGCTCGCCACCGAGACATTGGTCGGTCAGGCGGTCGGCGCCCGCGACCGGCAGCGTTTCAACACTGCCATCCAGCTCACCTGGCTGTGGCTGACGCTCACCGGCGTCGCCGCCGCGGCGCTCATCTGGTTCGGCGGGCCGTATTTCATCGATCTGATGGCGGCGAATGAAGATGTGCGCGCCACCGCGCGGATGTATCTTTTCTGGGTGGCCCTGACGCCATTGGCCGGCATCGCCTGCTTCCAGTATGACGGCATCTTCACCGGCGCCACCCAGACCGCCGACATGCGCAACATGATGCTGCTGTCGATGGTCATCACCCTCATCGCCTGGTGGCCGCTCGAGCGATATTACGGTAATCACGGCCTGTGGGCGGCGATGATGGTCTTCTTCGTATCGCGCGGCATATTGTTCGCAATGCGCATGCCGGCGTTGAGAAGAACTGCGTTTGGATAACTCTCCCTCCACCGCCGAAGGCGGGGAGGGTGGCGCGCGGAACGCGCGACGGGTGGGGTTTCTCCGCTAGAGAGATCTCTCACGCAAGAATTTGATGGATACCTGTCGGTGGAGAGACCCCACCCGTCCGCCCCTAGATCACGATCAATTCAGGTCGGTTCGGCCTGAATTGATAAACGTGATCGGACTCTTAGTTTGGCGCGTGATCGGACGGAAAACCGGCATCCACTTTTCCTGATCACGCGCTAAGGGCGGACACCCTCCCCGCGCTTCGCGCGGCGGAGGGAGAATACGCCTATGAAGCTCGACTGAGTTACTCGGTCTGGTATCTCGCGATGGCGCCGCGCTCGAGCGCCGCGGTGACGAGCTTGTCGAGGCCGAGATGGTCGCGCAGCATGGCGAGGAAACGCAGTTCCTCCTTGCCGACCGCGAGGTCGGAAGCCGCCACTTCGACCGCCAGCGCATAGGCGGTCTCGCGCAATTTCGGCGCCAGCGCCTCGGCGGCGAGGCCGAAGACCGCCTCGAGCCCTTCCTTGTCCTGCAGGATCTCGCCGCATTCCTGCGCCACATGGGTGAGCTTGTCGGCGTCGAAGGCGCGGAAAATAGGCAATTGCTTGACGATGCGGCCGATCGCCTTGAGCTCGCGGTCGCCGAGATGGCCCTCGACGGCGGCGATCGTGACCATGACGTAAATCAAGGCGTGATGGGTGCTGATGGTTTTGCTCACCGGAAACTCCACTGTTCCGCCGACTGGCTAGCGGGAGAAGGGCGCTTTGTCCAGTTTGCCTTAACTGGCCCACCATTCGCCCCGCATGACGACGCCATGGGCCGAGATGCGTTTGGTGCCGGTAAGGTGCTCACCGGTGACGTCGACATAGTCGAACTGGCCGTCATCGATCCTGATGAGGCTGGCGTCGCCCAGCGCGCCTGGCCTCAGCGTACCGAGGTCGTGCCGCTTGATGGCGCGCGCCGGCGTTTCGGTGGCCGAGCGGATGATGTCGTTGAGCCCCATGCCGAGGCAGAGGAATTTCGACATAGTGGTGACGAGATCATGCGCCGGCCCGTCGATGCACAGAGCATGCACGTCGGAGGAGATCGTGTCGGGCAGGAAACCGTTGGCCAGCATCGCGCGCGCCGTCTTGAAGGCGAAGGAGCCCATGCCGTGGCCGATGTCGAACAATACACCGCGCTTGCGGGCGGCGAGCACAGCGGGTTTGATCGTGCCCTGCACCGTCACCGGCGCATTAGGGAAGGGACGGAAGGCATGGGTCAGCACATCGCCGGGGCGGAGCCTCGCCAGCACGTCTTCATAGGTCGGCGGCGGTTCGTCGATATGCGCCATCAGCGGCAGGCCTGATTCATTGGCGGCATCGAGCGCCACGTCGAGCGGCGCCACACCCTGGTCGCCCGACGCATGCCGCCCGACCCTGACCTTGATGCCGATGATCTCGTCCGGATATTTCGCCGCGACCTCTACGGCGCCACGCGGATCCATGAGCCGCATGTCCTCGCTCTCGCCCACATGCACGAGCGTCGAGAAGCCGTAGATGCCGGCATGCGAGACATGCAGATAGGCATAGATGCGCGAGCGCGCTCGCGCGATCACATGTTTGGCGAAGCCGGCGAAATTGCCGGGACCGGCCGAGCCCGTGTCGATCGAGGTGGTGACGCCGCTTTTGAGCGCATAGAGATCGGGATCGACACCGAGCGAGGTACCGCCCCAATAGACATGGGTATGGAGATCGATGAGGCCCGGCGTCACAATGAAGCCGCTGACATCCTTGACCGTCGTCCGGGCGTCGCGCTTGAGGCCGGGGCCGATGCCCGACACCTTGCCTTGGGCGAAGCCCACTTCGGTGACGGCATCGAGGGCCTGCGACGGGTCGATGACGCGCCCGCCGGTGAGGATGAGGTCGTGAGCCATAGTCTTCGCGCTTTGCTTTAGTGGGTTCTTTTGGGCGGGGCGGCGAGCGGGAGCTCGTCGAAAAGGGAAGGCGCAGTGTCGGTCTTTGCGCGCTCGATGGCAAGCATGCGGAATTTGGTTTGGATCCCACCCGGTGCAGAAAACCCGCCGGTCTTGCCGCCGGCCGCCAGGATGCGGTGGCAGGGCACGATGATCGGATAGGGATTGCGCCCCAAGGCCTGGCCAACCTCGCGGGCGAGATGGAGCCCGCCCATTTCCTTGGCGATGTCGCCATAGGTGCGGGTGGCGCCGGGCGGGATGCGCCTCGCGATCTCATAGACCCGCCGGCTGAATTCCGAGAGGCCGGTCTCATCGAGCGGTATGTCGGCGAGATCGTCGGCGGCACCCTGGAGCAATGCCTGGATACGCCGGATCGCGTCCGCGATGTCGGGCGGTGGCGTGCCTTCCTGTGCCTCCGGATGGCGCGCCGCGAACCGTGCTGTGAGGTCGTTGGCGCTGTCTTCCGGCAGGCTGGCGCCAATGATGCCGGCGGGACCCCAGGCAATGCCGCAGCGGCCGATGGCGGTGTCGAAGACCGTGTAGAAGACAGGCTGGCTCATGGAGGGCTCTGGATAAAATCGCGGACCATGTCGATCGCATCGACAAGACCGACGCGTTCGATGCGCATGCCGGGCGGGAAGGCGGTGCAGAAACGCGAGGCGAGGCGGGGATCGAGCACCACGAAGGCGCCGCGGTCCCCTTCGCGCCGGATGAGGCGGCCGAAAGCCTGGCGCAGGCGCAGGCGCACTGTCATGTCGGTATAGGCCTGGCCACCGAAGGCCTGCTTCCTGGCGCGTTCGAGAATGGTGGGCGTGCCCCAGGGCACCCGGTCGAGCACGATGAGCCGCAAGGAGTCTCCCGGCACGTCGACGCCGTCCCGCACCGCATCGGTGCCGAGGAGGCAGGCGTCCCGCTCGGCGCGGAACATGTCGACCAGCGTGCCGGTGTCGATCGGATCGACATGCTGGGCGTAGAGCGGCAGGCCCTTCTGCGCCAGAGGCCTGACCAGCCGCTTGTAGACGGCGCGCAGGCGCGAAATCGCGGTGAACAGCCCCAGACTGCCGCCGCGCGCGCCCAGGAACAATTCGCGATAGGCGGCGGCCAGCTGGTCCATGTCCTCGCGATTGACGTCGTTCACCACGATGATGCGGCTCGAATTCTTGTAGTCGAAGGGCGAGTCATAGCTCACCCGCCGGACCGGATATGGCAGGTGCACGGCGCCGGTGCGCATCTCGGCATTGGTCCAGTCTTCCGGCGCCTCGGGCGGACGGTCCTTGAGTGTCGCCGACGTGATGACGACGCCATCGGCCGGTTTGAGCACGACGAGCGCCAGAGGTTCGGTTGGGTCGATCCAGTGGCTGTGGAGGCCGACATCGGCCTCGCGCCCGAACATCTGGTCGACCGAGAACCATTCGACGAAAAGCGGATTGGGCTTGTCGAGCAGCCTTTCGATCATGTCGATCCAGCTGCCGACCATCAGCTCGCCGCGCCGCCGGAGTGAGCGTGCCACCGCCTCGATGCGGCCGCGATCATAGGTCGACAGCTCGGCGGCTTCATCGTCGAGCTTCTTGGCGAGTGTATTGGCGAGCGACGCCATGGGGCGCTTGAGATCGATGAGCGCGGCGGCGAGCTCGCCGGCCGCTGTGGAGAGCCCGTCGACCAGCGGCATGCAATCGGTCTCGAGCGTCTGGCCGGAATTCTGCTCGGCGCGGGCCAGCACCTGCTGGCGCACCAGGGTGAGGAAGCTTTCGGCCGCCCCTTCCGGCGTGCCGGCCTGGATGCGCCGCGTCCAGCCGGGACCGGGCAGCGCGTAAGCGGCGCTGAGCACGGCATTGAGATGTTTCTCCGCCGTCTCGTCGTCGCTGACGAGATCGCCGACACGCTCTTTCAAGCCGCGGCCGCGCCGGCCGGCGGCTTCCGGTCCCCTGAGCCAGCGCCTGAGCTCCGCTGTCTCGAGCGCGGTCAGATGGCCGGAAAAAGCCGAGTCCGAGGCATCGAAGAGATGATGGCCTTCATCGAAGACGAGCCGGCGCAGATCCTGCGGCGCTGAGGATTCTTCCTTGGTCTGCGTGTAACCGATGGCCTGGTCCACCGCCGCCTTGCGTAAGACCAGCGCGTGATTGGCGATCACGAGATCGGCCTTGCGGCCCTGGATCATGGCGCGTTCGATGAAGCATTTGCGGTAATGCGGGCAGGCGGCATAGATGCATTCGCCGCGCCGGTCGGTGAGGCCGAGTGCGGCGGGTGACAGCGCCCGGTTCTCGCCATCAAGCGCCACGTCGTTGAAGAGCGGCAGGAGCCAGGACGGAAAGTCGCCGCCCACCATGTCGCCGTCGCGGCTCGCCCTGACCCAGCGCGCCACGAGCGCGGCGAGCAGCGCCGAGCGCGGATTGGCCGAGCTCATCTTGGCGAAGGCTTCCTGCAGATTGAGCAGGCAGACATAATTTTCGCGGCCCTTGCGGATGACGATGCGGTCGCGCCGCTCGGCCGGGTCTGCGACGATGCGCTGCGTCTCCTGGTCGATTTGGCGCTGCAGGTTCTTGGTGTAGGTCGACACCCAGACCGGCGCGTTGTTCTTGCGCGCCCACAGCCAGGAGGGCGAGAGATAGCCGAGCGTCTTGCCGAGGCCGGTGCCGGCTTCGGCGAGGAGGATGTGGTTGGAGGTCTCCTCGTCGCGCGGCTGGAAGGCATGGGTCGTGGTCGCGGCATAGTCCTTCTGCTCGACCCGCGCCTCGGCGTCCGCGCCCAGCACCTTGGCAAGGAAGTCCTTCGCCTCGTCGGGGCTGACGCCAAGATGCGAGCCGGGCGGCCTGCCGCCGTCATCTTCCCATTCATCGATCCGGTCCCACACATTGAGGCCGGTGACGAAGGTTCCGACATCGAGGCGCGGATTGGCCTTCAGCAGCGCCGCCATCACGGCGCGCGCCCAGGGCCAGTTGGCGCGGGCGAGGAAGGTGGCGTTTTCGGCCGTCTCGCGCAGCAGCGGATAATTGGGGCTGGCGAGCCGGCCGATCAGGTCGTCGGCAATGGCGCGGAGAAGCTCGGTCTCCTCCATCTCGACATCGAGGCCCAGAGCACGGGCGACGCCTTTGGGGGTCGGGGTGGCGAAACGCGCCGGGCAGACGAAGGCGAACAGCTCGGCGACGTCGACATGTTTCTGCTCGCGCGCCTGGCGGATCACCGCGCGCGGCGCCTCGGCGGCGAAACCCAGCCTCTCGATGACGAAGGCGGAATGGCAGAGGAGATGCGGCTCACGGATGAGATGGGTGAGCGCTTCCGCCGCCTCGACCCGCTTATTGGGACCGAGCTTGAGCGCAATGCCGTCGAGCACGGCGACGGGGGCCGTTTCGTTCTGGGGAAAGAGCAGGGAGGAGGACAAAGACATTGCGCGTGAACATACAGTGATCAAATCGATGGGTACAGCAAAGTCTTGTGTTCCGCTCAGGAGAATGTGATCCGCCCGTGCTGGAACATGACGTGAGCGCCCGGCATTGTTCCCTCTTCAGCAGGAGGAAACCCCATGGACCAGAAATATATCGATCTTTTCGACCGCTATACACATGGCCAGATCAAGCGCCGTGATTTCCTCGAAAGGCTGGCGGCGCTGGCGGGAAGTACCGCAGCGGCCGTGGCCCTGTTGCCGGTGCTCGAGAACAATTATGCCAGGGCCGAGATGATCGCCGAGAACGACACCCGCATCCTGCCCGAGACGATCAGCTATGAATCGACCGCCGGCAAGGTGTCGGGCTATCTCGTCAAGCAGAAGCAGTTTCCCAAGGCTGGCGGCGTCATCGTCATCTCCGAAAATCGCGGCCTCAATCCGCATATCAAGGACGTGGCGCGCCGCCTCGCCACTGAAGGTTTCCTGGCGCTGGCGCCGGATTATCTGAGCATCAAGGGTGGCACGCCGGAAGATGCCGACAAAGCGCGCGACATGATCGGCACGCTCACCCCCGACGAGACGGTGGCCATTTCCCGCGCCAGCCTCGCGGCTCTGGCGGCGCGTGCCGATTGCACCGGCAAGGTCGCGGCGGTCGGCTTCTGCTGGGGCGGCGGCAAGGTGGGCGAGCTCGCCGTGGCGGAGCCGTCGCTGGCGGCGGGTGTCGTTTATTACGGATCGCAGCCCAAGGCCGACCAGGTCGCCAATATCAAGGCACCGCTTTTGCTCAATTACGCCGGGCTCGACGAGCGCATCAATGCCGGCATCCCGGCCTTCGAGAAGGCGCTCAAGGACAATGGCAAGTTCTATGAGCTCTTCATCTATGACGGCGCCAATCACGCCTTCAACAACGACACCAATGAAGCGCGCTACAACAAGGATGCCGCCGAGCTGGCCTGGAGCCGCACCGTCGAATTCCTCCGTAAGAATCTTGCCGTTGCCTGAAAATCAGGCAGCGCAGCATCAGACCGAAAAGTGCGAAGCGGTTTTCGGATGATCTGATGCCCTTATAAATACGGATGGCTCCCTTCCGCATTTCGCTCTTGCCTCGAGCGGAAGCGCCTGCATCATGACGCCTCCCAATTGGTTCGACAGGAGAGCGACGATGGAATTCAGGCAGCTTGGCGGCTCGGGATTGAAAGTCCCGGTGCTCAGCCTCGGCACGGGCACATTCGGCGGCGGCACCGAATTCTTCAAAGCTTGGGGCACGAGCGGTGTGAAGGAGGCGACGAAGCTCGTCAGCATCTGCCTCGAGGCCGGCGTCAACATGTTCGACAGCGCCGACGTCTATTCCAAGGGACTGGCGGAAGAGATCCTCGGCAAGGCGATCAAGGGCCGCCGCGACAAGGTCCTCATCTCGACCAAGGCGACCTTCCGTTTTTCCGACGAACCGAATGATGTCGGCTCGTCGCGCCAGCATCTCATCAAGCAGGTCGACGGCAGCCTGAAGCGTCTCGGCACCGACTACATCGATCTCTTCCAGCTGCATGGTTTCGACGCCATGACGCCGATCGAGGAAGTGACATCGACGCTCGACGATCTCGTGCGCGCCGGCAAGATCCGTTATCTCGGCTGCTCCAATTTCTCCGGCTGGCATCTGATGAAGTCGCTGGGGCACCAGGACCGCTTTGGCTATTCGCGTTATGTCGCCCATCAGGCCTATTACTCGCTGATCGGGCGCGATTACGAATTGGAGCTGATGCCGCTGGCGGTCGACCAGAAAGTCGGCTGCGTGGTGTGGAGCCCGCTTGGCTGGGGCCGCCTCACCGGCAAATTGCGCCGCGGCGCCGGCCTGCCGAAGCAGAGCCGCCTGCACAAGACTGCCGACAACGGCCCGCAAGTAACGGACGAATATCTCTACAAGGTGGTCGATGCGCTGGACGAGATCGCCAAGGAGACCCGCAAGACCATCCCGCAGATCGCCATCAACTGGCTTTTGCAGCGCCCCAGCGTATCGACCGTGATCATCGGCGCCCGCAATGAGGAGCAGCTGCGCCAGAATCTGGGCGCCGTCGGCTGGAATCTGACCAAGGAGCAAGTGGCGAAGCTCGATGCCGCCAGCCTCACCAAGCCGCCATATCCTTATTGGCATCAGCTCGAATTCGTCGAGCGCAACCCGTTCCCGGTCGACCGAGGTTGACGCAGCCTGATACGGCTTATACAGCAAGGGCCCGGCAAATATGGATTTGCCGGGCTTTTTAACCTTATCCAAAAAGACAGGACAATGACCGACCAGCTCCTTCGCGCCGCCGCTCTCGACAGCAAGGCGTGGCCTTTTGAAGAGGCCCGCAAGCTTTTGGAGCGCGTGAAGGGCAAAAAACAACCGGTCAGGGAAGTCCTGTTCGAGACGGGCTACGGGCCCTCGGGGCTCCCGCATATCGGCACCTTCGGCGAGGTGGCGCGCACCTCGATGGTGCGTCATGCCTTCGAGACCATGTCGGATATTCCGACACGGCTCCTGTGCTTCTCCGACGACATGGACGGCCTGCGCAAGGTGCCGGACAATATTCCGAACAAGGAGTTGATCGCTCAGCATCTGGGCCGCAAGCTCACCACCATTCCCGATCCGTTCGGCAAGTATGAGAGCTTCGGCCATCACAACAACGCCATGCTGCGCCGCTTCCTCGACGCCTATGGCTTCCAATACGAGTTCGCCAGCGCCACCGATTATTATACCTCGGGCCGCTTCGATAAGGCGTTGCTGCGGGCGCTCGAATGTTACGACGAGATCATGGCGATCATGCTGCCGTCGCTGCGCGAGGAGCGTTCGCAGACCTATTCGCCCTTCCTCCCCGTCCATCCGGAATCGGGCGTCGTCATGCAGGTGCCGATCGAAAGCCGCGACGTGAAGGCGGGCACCATCGTCTGGCGTGATCCGGCGTCCGGCAAGGCCTATGAGACGCCGGTCACCGGCGGTCATTGCAAATTGCAATGGAAGCCTGATTGGGCGATGCGCTGGTATGCGCTCGATGTCGATTATGAAATGTCGGGCAAGGACCTGATCGATTCCGTCAAGCTTGCGAGCCGCATCTGCAAGGTTCTGGGCGCGCCGCCACCCGACGGCTTCAATTACGAGCTCTTTCTCGACGAGAAGGGCCAGAAGATCTCGAAGTCGAAAGGCAATGGTCTCACCATCGACGAATGGCTGACCTATGCCGACCCGCAGAGCCTGCAGCTCTTCATGTATTCGAAGCCGCGCGAGGCGAAGAAGCTCTATTTCGACGTGATTCCGCGCGCCGTCGACGACTATCAGGCGTTTCTCGACGCCTATGGCCGCCAGGATCTGGCGCAGAAGCTCACCAACCCGGTGTGGCATATCCACACGGGCTCACCGCCCGCGCCGGAGGTGCTGGTTTCTGAAGCTGGCGGGCGCACCCAGGCGGTCTCCTTCGCGCTCCTCCTCAATCTCGTGGCGGTCGCCAATGCCGAGAGCAAGGATGTGCTGTGGGCCTTCCTCAAGCGTTATGCGCCCTCGGTGTCGCCCGAAACGCATCCGCGTCTCGATGCGCTGGTCGGTTATGCGATCCGCTACTTCCAGGATTTCGTGAAGCCGCAGAAGAAGTATCGCCAGGCCACCGCCGACGAGCGCCAGGCGCTGGAGGATCTGTCAGCCGCGCTCGAGCGCCTGCCGAAAGAGGCGACGCCGGAAGAGATCCAGCAGGCCGTCTATGATATCGGCCGCCGCGATCCCTATAAGACGGTGCAGAAGGACGGCTCGACCGGCGTGTCGCTCGCCTGGTTCAACACCCTCTATCAGGTGCTGCTCGGCGAAGAGAAAGGCCCGCGCTTCGGGTCCTTCGCGGCCTTGTATGGTCTCGACAACACCCGCGCGCTGATCGGCAAGGCGCTGAAAGGCGAGCTTGGCTGAACTTCGGCACAGGAGAAGTCCGATGCCCACGGTTGAAGAGTTGCAGAAGAAACTGGACGATCAGGCCAAGGCGCTCGACGCCTTGGCCCTGAGAGTCCAGCAGCTCGAGGACTTCGTGGTCTCCGCCAATGCCGTGAATGTGCTGAAGAACAATCTGCCGCCGCCGCGGCGATAGGCTTCGGCGGCGCGTAACTCGCAAGCTCGATGCCCGGATTGCGCCCGTCAAGTCGGCGAGACTTGGCGGCGGATTTAGCTGGTATTTCGAATCTGTCGAATCGCAGCCCCGGTCTCCACCGCTGCTTTTCTTGAGTCGCAGCGATACAGTCATAGCGCCATTGGAGATTGCAACATCGGTTTTCTGGATCACTTCGCCAGTGAGTACTCGCCGGATTGATGCAAGGATTCCGACACCCATCCTGGTCACCCTGATCGCCGTGCCATTTCCTCGTCCAGGGGAAATATGCGGTAAGCGTTCAGCCTTTGAAAGTGCGCCGGCGAGATTTATTTGTCCTTGCCTTTGCTCTTGCCGCCATCGCTGTGCGGCCCACCCTTGCCCTTGCCGGGATTCTGCGATTCACTAGGCCCGCCGTCGTCGGCCTCGCCGCCATTGCCAAAGCCTTTGTTGGACTTGCCCGACACGCCGGGAGGTCCTTCCGGACCGGGCGCTCCGGGTGGCTGCGCCGCGGCAGCGGCCGCAGCTTTGACACTGGGCGAGACCGATTTGATCGTGGGCGTGCGTTGCACCGCGCGGCTGAAACAGTTGCGCGTGCCTTGCCGGAATTTCGAATTGAGCCGGCTCTGATTGACCGCGAGTGGGAAGGCCTCGCCGATATTGAGGCCTTGATCTATGCCGGCGCTCAGCGCTTGCGGGTCGCTGATCTTGCCGCCGCTCGCGACGAGATAGTCGCAGCTGCTGCGCAGCGTCTTGCAGTTGCCGCCTCTGCAGAAGCTGACAGCACCACGGAACAGGAGGATGTAGACGCGGCCGTTCCGAATGGTGAAATCGAAGGCGGTGCCACGGATGCCGATGGTGCCATAGGGCGTGTCGATCTTTTTCACCGAGAAAGCGCCGCTGATGAAGCGGAAAGCGCCCTTCGACGCCTGGATGCTCGCCTGTTGGACCGACTTGCCGCCTTTGTAGATCGACTTGTCGATGGTCACCGTGGCGGAGGGGCCGATGGCCAGCCGACCGCCATCATTGAAGATGAACTGGCCGATGCCGGTGGCGTTGGAGCGCAAGACGTCGTTGAAGAAGACGGGCGAGGATTTCTCGAGGACGCGTCCGCTGGCGCTGACCGTCGTCGAGGCCTGCACGGTATTGCCGATAGGACTTGCCGCGATTGCCGGGCCGATGGCCGAAAGGGCCGCGCAGGACAGCGCGGTTAAAAAAAGGCGCCAGTTACGCATGACACCGCTCCGATCTGGGCTTTCCGCCCGTGCCCTCGGATTTTTAACCTTAGGTTAACTATAGCAGATTGTCAAATTGCGAACACGGGACTGCCCGAGCGACTCGCGTGGCAGGACCTTCGTCCTTATTGGCTGGCCCAGATGATGCGGGCGATCCAGTCGATGTCCTTCATCTCGATGCTGCGGACATCTTCGGCCGGATTGAAGGACGAGAGTTCGACCGTCTTGGCCGACTGGCGGTGCAGGATGCGCGCCATCACCTCGCCATTCGTCATCCTGACGATCACCCGGTCGCCCTTGCGGATCGAGGTCGAGGGCGAGACGATGACGATGTCGCCCTCGCGATAGACGGGCAGCATGCTTTCGCCCTGGATTTCGACCGCATAGGCATTCTGATCGATGACGCCTGGCGCTTCGATCTCGTCCCAGGACGTGCCGGTCGGAAAGCCTGAATCGTCGAAGAAGCCGGGCTTGCCCGCTTGCGAATAGGCGATGAGCGGAATCTGCCGCCGTTTTGGCGGCTGGCCCTTGCGGCCGCTCAGGAGATCGCTGAATTCCTCGATCGAGGCGCCAGAGGCCTCGAGCACGCGCGCGATGCTTTCGGTCGTCGGCCAGCGCGGCCGCCCGTCCGGCCCATGCCGTTTCGAGGGATTGAACGAAGTCGGGTCGAGGCCAGCCTTCTTGGCAAGGCCCGAGGCCGAGAATCCATAGCGCTCGGCGATGACATCGATAGCGGTCCAGACTTGCTTATGCGTGAACATGCCGCGCTCCTCGACAATACCTAGGGCGTCCGGTGTGGTTCTGTGTTTTCGCAACTATAGGAATAATACCTTAAGTAAAGAGCTTTGTCGAGTCTCGCCAAAGTCCCCGTTCCGGGTGTGCTTTTTATAGTTTATGGCTCGGCCGTATCGAGGAGAATTTATGGCGACGATCTACAAGATTCTGGGCCGCGACGAATGGGAAAAGGCGCTGGCGCAAGGCGTTTTCGAAGGCTCGGCGGTCGACCGGCAGGACGGCTTCATCCATTTCTCGGCCGCCCATCAGCTGCGCGAGACGGTGCGCCGGCATTTCGCTGGGCGGTCCGATCTCATCCTGGCCGCGGTCGACGCGGAGACGCTCGGTCCCGAGCTCAAATGGGAAGCCTCGCGCGGCGGCGATCTCTTCCCGCATCTTTATGCGCCGCTTGCCGTCGCCCGCATCCGCCATGCCGCTCGCTTGCCGTGGCAGGGTGGCGAACACAATTTTCCGGCGGACATTCCCGCATGAGCCTCGCCCGCCTGAGCTTCCCGCTTATCCGCCCGCTGCTGCATGCATTCGATGCCGAGACGGCGCATCGCCTCACCATCACCGTGCTGAAGCTGGCGCCCGCGGCTCAGGCCCGGGCCTTCGCGCCCGAGCTCGCGACGAGGCTTTTCGGTCTCTCCTTCGCCCATCCCTTGGGGCTCGCCGCCGGCTTCGACAAGAACGGCGAAGTGCCCGATGCCATGCTGGCGGAAGGCTTGAGCTTCGTCGAAGTGGGCACGGTGACGCCTTTGCCGCAACAGGGCAATCCGCGTCCGCGTCTCTTCCGGCTCAGCGAGGATCAGGCGGTCATCAACCGCATGGGCTTCAACAATGAAGGCCATGACGCGCTGCGCCGGCGCCTCGAGGCACGTCGTGCCAAGGGTGGCATCGTCGGCGTCAATATCGGCGCCAACAAGGACGCCGCCGACCGCATCGGTGACTATGTGAAAGGCCTCGAAGCCTTCCGCGATCTCGCCAGCTACCTGACGGTGAACATCTCCTCGCCCAACACGCCGGGCCTGCGCAATCTTCAGTCCAAGGCCGAGCTCGAAACGCTGCTTGGGAGATTGAACGAAGCGCGGGCGCGCAAGGCTGCGCCGCCACTCCTCGTCAAGATCGCGCCCGACCTCGCCGAAGCGGATCTCGACGATATCGCGCAAGTCTTCCTGACGGAAAAGGTGGACGGCGTCATCGTTTCCAACACGACGATCACCCGGCCGCCTTTGCACTCGGGCCATGCGGGCGAGACCGGCGGATTGTCGGGCCGGCCGCTCTTCGACCTCGCTACCTATATGCTGGCGCAGCTTTATCTGAGGCTCGAGGGCCGCATTCCGCTCATCGGCGTCGGCGGCATCGACAGTGCGGAAGCCGCCTTTGCCAAGATCGCGGCCGGGGCACATCTTCTGCAAGTCTATTCGGCGCTCGTCTTCGAAGGACCTGCGCTCATCGCCCGGATCGTCGACGGGCTCACCGCGAAAAGCCGGGCTTCGGGTTTCACGAACATCGGTGAGGCGGTGGGGTGCTCCGCCCGCGCCTACCAGAAGCGGCCGGGAATATAGCGCCCGAAGATGCGGGCATAGCTGCCCGATTCCTGCAACTGGTCGAGCGCATAGTCGAAGGCCTGGCGCAATTCGTCGTCGCCGCGCCGCACCAGGAAGACATAGGGCCGGCTGAACAGCGCGTTGTCGTAATAGGCGCCTTCGATATATTTGCAGCAATTCTGCGAGGCTTCGCCGCGCATCCAATAGACGAGCTGCAGCCCGTCGCCGAACAGGAGGTCGACCTCGGCGCTGCGTAGCGCGTCCTCGGCCTCGCCGAGCGTCGGGAAGGGCACGATTTCCGCATCGGCGAAATTGCGTGTGAGCCAGGTCTCGTAACCGCTGCCGCCGACGACGGCGATACGTTTGCCATCGAGCTCGTCGGGCGTGATCGTCGTGAGCTCATTGTCCTTGCGCGCGACGAAACGGCCGATGGCGCGATAGATGGGCCGCGTCGGCTGGAACTGGCTGAGGACCTTGTCGTCGAGGCGCAGGCCCGCCACCACTCCGCCGCTGTTGGAGGCGCCGCTCGTGAGCTTCTCCCAGGGCATCAGCACGACATTGCATTTGGTGCGCAGTTCGGCGCAGACCGCCTCCGCCGTCTCGACCGCGATGCCCTTGGCTTCGCCTGCCGCTCCCGCATAGCTGAATGGCGCGAAATCGTCATCGACCAGGACGATCACCGATTCGCGCGTGAAGGAGGCGGGCTTGCCGGCGAGATCGATATGCCGGAAGCGCGGCAAGGGTGGCGTTTCCTCCGTCGTGCTCGCCGTGATGGCGGCCTGGTCCTGCGCCCATAGGGGCGCCAGCCCCGCCGGGGTTGCGGCGAGGAGGAAAGCGAGAAAGGCGGATTTGACCGCAAGCGAATCCCGGAACATCGTCGCCAGACCTACAACCTCCCTGCGGCAAAAAAAAGCCGGCTCAAATGGTGAGCAGCTGTTCGATGAACCCGCTGAGGGCGCGGCGGTAGCGGCCGGCATCGTCGTGCCAGGACTGCAGATGGCCCGCTTCGCTCCTGATGAAGGTGGTGGGGCCTTGCCGTGCCGCGAAAACGGCATCGCTGATGCTCATCGGCACCAGCCGGTCGCCGGTGCCATGGGCGATGAATAAGGGGCCTGGAAAGGCCGCGACGGCCGCGATGCTGTTGGCGTTGGTCAGCGGTACGGTGAGCTGCAGTGCCAGGAAACTGTGGACCACCGGCTCGATGGCCGCCGGCAGCGGGAAGCCGAACTGGCTGATCAGGTTGCGGATGATGGCCCGGCTGTCGAGGGCGGGTGAATCGAGGATCAGCGCCGCGACGCTCTTGGCCTGCTCGGAATGCATGAGGAACTGCCCGACGATGGCGCCACCCATCGATTCGCCCACCAGGATGATCCGCGTGACGCCGCGCTGGCGCAGGAAGCTCACGGCGGCATCGAGGTCCTTCCATTCGGTCAGTCCGAACGCATATTGCCGCTCGAGGGACACGGGCGCATCGGCATCGTTCCGGTAAGTGACGAGCAGGACCGGAATGCTCGCTTTATGCAGCACCGAGAGGTGGCGATAGCCATTCTCGCGCAGGCCCGCTATGCCATGGACATAGATGGCCGCGATATTGCCGGGTCCCTCGGCCGGCACCAGCCAGGCGGGCGCCAGGCCGAGCTCGGTCGCGATCTTCACTTCCTCGAAGGGATAGCCGAAGGCCATCTGCGGATCGCCGCGGAAGCCGATGGCGAAGGGGTTGAGCACCGGGTGCTTGGGCCGCTCCGTCTTCGCCACCGTGAGCAGATCGCGGGCATTATGCGCGATGATCCAGCCGCTGCCGACGATATAGACGAGGAATAGCGCGGCGAGGATCGATATGAGGGTGACGAATTTCTTCACGACGGCCGCCGTCGGGTTGCGTCACATTCGGGCGAGGAGCAGTACTTCGCCGCCCTGCGCGTCAAGAAGATAGAGCTTGCCGCGCCGGTCGTCGATCCGCCATTTCCGTGCATCGCCGAGTGCTGCGAGGAACTTGGCTTCCTGGTCCATGGCGGCGGGCACGCAGGCCATCCTGGTCGAGGCCATCGGTCCGAAGCTGATGCGGCTGCCGGAGATCTCGGCCTTGCCGCTGATCCGGTTGCAGCCGCCGCTGCCCGACACCCGCCCGTCGCGGCCGATTTCGAGCACCGTCTGCAGATTGTCGATCACGCCGCGCCGGCGGATCGATTCCGCCAGCCATTTGCCGCGCGGATCGCCCGTCTCGTCGCCACCGCTGCCGGATACGCGCTCGACCTTGATGTCCGTCTGGTCCCGGCCGCCGGTGAACACCGAGTGGCGGGTCGTCGTGACGAACCACAATTTGCCGTCGACCGTGATCTGCGCCTGTAGCGCATAAGTGTGGTTGCGGCGGATGCGGCTGTCGTCATAGCGCAGCCGGTAGGGGATGGGCATGCGATGGCGCGTTTTGACGCGGGTGACGGCGAGGGTCTTCGCCGGGGCATCGGCGAGCGAGACGTCGAGGAGACGTACTTCCAGTACCGCATGGGGCGGCAAAGCGATACGCTCGCGATAGGAGACGCTGCCGGTGAGCCGCCGCGTCGCGGCGAAGGCCGGTGAAGCCGGCGCCAGGGCAGCAAGTGCGGCGAGCTTGATGAGCTGGCGCCGCGAGATAGGGTTAACGGACTTCCGGTCGCTCATGCCTTTCTCCTTCTTATTCTTCCTATACAACAAAATAAGGTCGGAAGGAGGCTGCCCCTCCAAAGCCGGGTAAATTCTGTTGCAATTGCCGCCAATTGCTCCAAGCTTTGCGGTTAGATCACGGGACGGCAAAAGTGGCGACGGGGCCGAAAGAGACGGCGCGAGGCGAGAGCGGGGACAAGAAGTCCGCGCCGCGTTATGTGCTGCCCACCATCCCCACCACCGCGCAGCTGCAGGAAGCCATCCAGCGCCTGACGCCGGCCGAGGCGCAGCAGGCCTGTCGCCACCGCGTGCTGCCGATCGCCTGGGAGCCGGGAGCTACCCGCTATGTGGCGTCGGGCGAGCGCGCCAAGGCCTATGCCACGGCGCAGGGGCTCACCGTCTCGGCGGTGACCAATGAGCGCACCTTGCTGCGCGAGTTGCAGCGCGGCCGCGAGAGCGAACTCCTCCATCATGCCACCTCGGGCTTGAAAGACCGCTTTCCGCAGCATTCGGCGGCGCAGGGCTTCACCGCCGACCAGGCGCTCTGGCTGGTTTTCGGCCTCGGCGTCATCGCCTTCGCCGCGATGTGGGACCGCCCGACCGGCGAGGTCGCCGCTTTGGCGGCCGTGCTGGCGCTCTTCGCGCTGATGGGGGCGCTCAACATCTGGTGCCTGCTGCCGGCGAAGCTGCCGCAGGCGCCGCCCGCCAATGCGGTGCCCGACGATGCGCTGCCCGTCTATACGGTGCTGGTGCCGCTCGCGCGCGAGACGAAGCTCGCCGACCGGATCGTGCAGGTCTTGAGCGCGCTCGATTATCCCAAGGCCAAGCTCGACATCAAGCTGGTGCTCGAAGAGAGCGACCGCGCCACGGTCAAAGTCTTCGAGGAGATGCGCCTGCCGTTTCATTTCGAAGTGATCGTTGTGCCGAAACGGGCGCCGGAGACGCGCCACAAAGCGTTGAACTACGCTTTGTCCTTTGCGCGTGGCGATCTCCTCGCCGTCTATCACGCCGACGACATGCCGCCCGCCGACCAGTTGCGCCGCATCGCCGGCGCTTTCGCGCTGGCGCCCAAGACGGTGGCCTGCCTGCAGGCGAAACTCGGCTACTACAACCGGGCTGAAAACTGGCTGACGCGCCAGGTCGCGATCGAGCAGGCCTTCCGCTTCGGCCTTCTGTTTCCGCGCCTCGCCCGCTTCGGCGCGCCTTTGCTCTTCGCCGGGGCGGCGAGCCATTACCGCGTTCAGGCTCTGCGCCAGGTCGGCGGCTTCGATGCCCATAATCTGGCACCCGATTCAGGGCTGTCGATGCGCTTCGCGCGCTTCGGCTTCCGCACCGCGCTCGTTCCCACGCTGACGCGCGGCGAGGCGCCCTGCCGTCTGAGCGATTGGCTGGCGCAACGGGTGCGCAATATAAAGGGGACGCTGCAGACGGCGCTCGTCAATACGCGCACCCCGCTTAGGATGTGGCGTGATCTGGGCTCGCGCAATTTCCTCATCACCCAGGCGCTGACCGGCGGCGCCATCATCAACGCTTTGCTGCAGCCCTTCTTCCTCGTCTGGATCGCCATCGCCTTCACGCTCGAGGCGGTCGGCCGGCCGATGGCCGAACGGCTCTGGCTGTTCCTGCTGGCCCTTTACGGCCTCGTCGCGATCTTCGCCGGCCTCGCGGCCCTCGCCTCGTCGATCCGCGCGTCACTCTTCCTGGGGCGCGGCTTCTCCTGGGTAGTAGCACTTATAACACTGCCGGCCTATTGGCTGATGATCTCCCTCGCCACCTGGATCGCGGTGGTGCAATTCTTCGCCAGGAAGCGGCGCTGGACCAAGACCGCGCATGGCGTGAGCCGCATCAAGCCGCAAATGACGGCATCAACGGCGGTGCCCGAAGCGAAGCCGGCGCCGGCGCCGGCGCCGAAGCCATCAGCTGCGCCGGTGGCGCTGCCCGAGGCGAAATTGAATCCCGCCAAATAGGGCTGTGCTAGACTGACCGGCGCGATCAACCGCTCACAGACGAGGTCCGCCCATGAAAATCATCCGCCCTGTCCTCTCCGTCATCGGTGTCCTTATGGTTCTGCTCGGCATCGTATGGATCGGGCAGGGCAGCGGCTATTTCCCCTATCCGGCCGCAAGCTTCATGATCAATCAGACGCCCTGGATCTATTGGGGCCTGCTGCTCGCGGTGGCGGGGGTGATCGTCTTCCTGATCGCCCGCAAGCTCGGGCGGGCGTGACCTGAAGCGCATCCAAGGGGGGCTGGCGCGCTCCAGGTCTGGCACGGCGCCTGTCGCCGCCGATCAGGTCAGCGCCGGCTCGTCCGGCTGGTGACGAACAACGTCACGCCGAAAGCCAGGAACGCGGCAATCACCAGAGCCAGATAAAATCCTTCACTGAACATGGGTCGATCTCCTTTGCCTTCAACTAACAGGCACCGGCGGTCGCGGCATTGATCTGGATCAAGCTGATGGTCGCTTCGCGATGTAGGTCCATGGGCCAATAGTCCCTCGCTCTCGGCTGATCTAAGAGAGAGCACTGCGCATGGGAGGAGTAAGCTGTGAAATCTCATCTGAAAATATGCGTCCTCGCTGCGGGTCTCGTCGCTTCCTGCGGCTTCGTCGCCAAAGCCTTGGCCGATGCCGTGCCGGTGACGGTCGACAATTTCATCCGCGCCGAATCCGATCTCTATTTCGGCAATCTCATCAAGGATGGCGGCCTCGGCAAACTGACTCATCGGCGTGAGCCGGCCTCGATCGACAATCAATCCGTCATCCGCCTCAACCGCGACACGCTTTATTCTTCTGCCGTCTTCGATCTCGATGCTGGGCCGGTCTCGATCACACTGCCTGACGCGGGCAAGCGCTTCATGTCCATGCAAGTGGTCAACGAGGATCACTATGTGCCGGAGGTCATCTACGGCGCCGGCACCTACAAGATCGACAAGGACAAGGTCGGCACGCGTTATGTATTGATCGGCATCAGGACGCTGGTCGATCCGGCGAATCCGGACGACGTGAAGAAGGTCCATGCGCTGCAGGATGCCATCAAGGTCGAGCAGGCAGGCACCGGCAATTTCGAGATTCCGACTTGGGACGAGGCGAGCCAAAAGAAAGTGCGCGACGCGCTGCTGGCGCTGGGCTCGACCATGCTCGATTTCAGGAAGGCCTTCGGCACCAAGGCGGAGGTCGATCCCATCCGCCATCTCCTCGGCACCGCGATGGGCTGGGGCGGCAATCCCGACAAGGACGCTACCTATCTCAACATCACGCCGGCCGGCAATGACGGCAAGACCGTCTATACGCTCGCCGTGAAGGACGTGCCGGTCGACGGTTTCTGGTCGGTCAGCCTCTATAATGCCGAGGGCTATTATCAGAAGAACGATTACAACGCCTATTCCGTCAACAGTGTGACGGCGAAACGCAATGACGATGGCTCGGTCGCGATCCAGTTCGGTGGCTGTGACGGCAAGATTCCCAATTGCCTGCCGATCATGACGGGCTGGAATTACACCGTACGCCTGTATCGGCCGCAGGCCCCGATCCTTGACGGCAGCTGGGAGTTCCCCGCCCCCCAGCCGAAGCCCTAGGCGCTACCGCCGCAGCAATAGACTTCGAGATCGAGACCGGTGATGTCCTCCGCCTCTCGCCAGATATGGGCGACGCGAAGGCGGGTGCTGGAAGATTGCATGCCTCAATACCGTGACGGGGCAGAGGCCCCGGGAAGTTGAGGCGAGAATAGGAGCGGGCCGGGGTCCGGCCGTTCAGGATTTCGACATGCGAAGGGCCATTTTCGCCCTGGCGTCGCCGCAAGAAAGATTCCCGCGGTCGCTCAGCTGTTCTGGGCTTGCGCCTGGGTGATGAGGCTGCCCGCCGGCACGCTGTCGGTCAGCCAAACATTGCCGCCGATGATCGAATCCCGTCCCACCGTGACGCGGCCCAGGATCGTGGCGCCGGCATAGATCACGACATTGTCCTCGATGATGGGATGGCGCGGCACGCCTTTGACCAGCGTGCCGTCGGCGCTGGTTGGAAATCGTTTGGCGCCGAGCGTGACCGCCTGATAGATGCGCACCCGCTTGCCGATGATCGCGGTTTCGCCGATCACCACGCCAGTGCCGTGATCGATGAAGAAGCTCTCGCCGATTTCGGCGCCGGGATGGATGTCGATGCCGGTTCCGGCATGGGCGATATCGGCGATGAGCCGCGCGATCAGGCTGGCGCCCAGCCGGTGCAGCGCATGCGCCAGGCGATGATGGATGATTGCGGTGATGCCGCGATAGCACAACAGGATCTCGGCGATGCTGGTCGCCGCCGGATCGCCGCTCAGCGCCGCCTTGAGATCGCTCACCAAAAGCGCCCGTACCGCCGGCAGCTCCCGGGCGAAGGCCCGGGTGATCTCGCGGGCTTTTCCCTTGGGATCGGCGGCCGGCTCATGCGCTTCGGGCGCGAATTGCAAGCCCCGGCGCAGCTGGTCCTGCAGATGCGTCAGAGCGCGCGCCAGGCTGTTGCCGACGAAATAGTCGATGCTGTCGTCGCTGAGCGTGGTCCGTCCGAAATGAGTGGGGAACAGCACCGCGGTGATGTCTTCGAGAAACCGCGCCATCACATCGCGCGACGGGAGCTCGCGGACGACGCCCCGATGACGGATATTGTTGGCGATCTCGCGCGACTGCCGCAATTCCTCGACGATCCCCGTCAGATCCCATTCATCGGTCGGGGTCTCCGTCGCTGTCAAAGCCTGCGCCATTGCGGTCATCCCTCATCGCCCTGCACGGATGAGGCATATGGGCAAAGCGGGCGGCCGTCAGTCGAGATTAAGTTCTTCCCGGATTTAGTTTTTCTGCGGCTGGAAAGAAAAGGCGCTCGACCAAAAGGCCGAGCGCAAGTCTAGGGAGGAAACAGCCACGACGGCTGTCACGTGATTTCTATCACGCCGAGAGAATGCCGGGCTTGAGAAAACCGGAGCCCTAGGGTTAGTTTCTCTCGCGCTTTACCGCATCGTCGGCATGACGAATTCCGACCCGGCGCGGATGCCGGTCGGCCAGCGCGTCGTGATCGTCTTGAGTTTGGTGTAGAAGCGGATGCCTTCCGGCCCGTGCATGTGGTGATCACCGAACAGTGACGACTTCCAGCCGCCGAAGGAATGGAAGGCCATCGGCACGGGGATCGGCACGTTGATGCCGACCATGCCGACCTGGATCTGGTGCGCGAATTCGCGCGCCGCATCGCCGTCGCGGGTGAAGATGGCGGTGCCATTGCCGAATTCATGCTCGTTGATCATGCGGGCGGCGGTGTCGAAGGTGTCGGCGCGGGCGACCGACAATACGGGACCGAAGATCTCTTCCTTGTAGATCTTCATCTGCGGCGTGACATGGTCGAAGAGCGAGCCGCCGAGGAAATAGCCATCCTCATAACCCTGCATCTTGAAGGAACGACCGTCGACCACCAGCTTGGCGCCTTCGGCGACGCCGGCATCGATATAGCCCTTCACCTTGTCGCGATGCAGCTTCGTGACCAGCGGGCCCATTTCCGCTTCGCGGTCGGTGCCGGGGCCGATCTTGAGGCCGCGCACGCGCGGCTCGAGCTTGGCCATGAGAGCATCCGCCGTCTGGGCGCCGATCGGCACGGCGACCGAGATCGCCATGCAGCGCTCGCCGGCCGCGCCATAGGCCGCGCCCATGAGTGCGTCGACCGCCTGGTCCATATCGGCGTCGGGCATGATGATCATGTGGTTCTTGGCGCCGCCCAAAGCCTGGCAACGCTTGCCGGTCTTCGCCGCCGTCTCATAGATGTAGCGCGCGATCGGCGTCGAGCCGACGAAGCTGACGGCGCTGATATCGGGATTGTGGAGCAGCGCGTCGACGGCTTCCTTGTCGCCATGGACGACATTGAAGACGCCGGCGGGGAGGCCCGCTTCCTCGAGCCACTTGGCGAGGAGGAGGGCGGCGGACGGGTCGCGCTCCGACGGCTTCAGGATGAAGCAGTTGCCGGCGGCGAGCGCCACGGGGAACATCCACATCGGCACCATGGCCGGGAAGTTGAACGGCGTGATGCCGGCAACGACGCCGAGCGGCTGGCGCAGCGAATGGCTGTCGACGCGGGTACCGACATTTTCGGTGATCTCGCCCTTGAGCAGGGTCGGCGCCGCGGTGGCGAATTCGACGACTTCCATGCCGCGCTGGATTTCGCCCACGGCGTCGGAAAGGACTTTGCCGTGCTCGTGGGTGATGACGGCGGCGAGCTCGTTGGTGCGCTCCTCGAGGAGGCGCAGGAACTTGTTGAGGATACGGGCGCGCCGCAGCGGGGTGGTCGCGGCCCATTCCGGGAAGACCTTGCGGGCGGTGGCGACGGCTTCGTTCACTTCGGCCGTCGAGGCCAGCGCCACGGTGCCGGTCTCTTCGCCGGTCGCCGGATTGAAGACCGGGGACTGGCGTCCGGAGCGCCCTGCGACTTCGCGGCCGCCAATATAATGAGGAATGTTCTTTGCCATTGCTGTTCTCTCCCGAGGGTTGTCAGGAGCGCTTATCGGCTTTAGGCTGGTGCACAACAATGAATGAAACTGCAGTATCGTTGTGCAAAATTAGTTATCGGTCATGGACTGGGACCATATAAGGGTGTTTCTGGCGGTGGCGCGTTCCGGGCAGATCCTGGAGGCGGCCCGCCAGCTCAAGGTGAACCACACCACCGTGGGGCGCCAGCTCAGTGCGCTCGAAGCGAGCCTCAAGACCAGGCTGCTCGAACGGCGCACCAATGGCTGCGTGATCACGCCGGCGGGCGAGGTCCTGCTGCGCGCCGCGGAGCGGGTCGAATCCGAAATCCTCCAGGCGGGTACGCAGATATCAGGGGCGGGCGAAGGCCTGACCGGCACGGTCAGGGTCGGCGCGCCGGACGGCCTCGGCAATTACTTCCTGTCGCGCGAGCTGGGCGTGCTGGCGATGGAGCATCCGGGGCTGACGATCCAGCTGGTGCCGCTGCCGCGCACCTTCTCGCTGCCGCGCCGCGAGGCCGATATCGCCGTCACCCTCGACCGCCCGAAGCAGGGCCGGCTCATGGTCAAGAAGCTCACCGACTACACGCTGAGCGTCTATGCCGCGCGGGATTACCTGGCGCGCTCCGGGCCGATCGCGTCGCGCGATGATCTGGCGGGGCATCTCTTCGTCACCCATGTCGAGGACTTCGTCTATAGCCGGGCGCTAGATTATGCCGCCGAGCTCGGGCGTCTGATGCATCGGCATTATGAATGCGGCAGCGTGGTCGCCCAGATGGAGGCGGTGCGCGCCGGCCACGGCATCGGCATCCTGCATGATTACGCGGCGAGCCAGTTCCCCGAATTGCAGCGGCTGCTGCCGGATATCCGCTTCACCCGCACCTACTGGCTGATGTCGCATCCCGACACCCATCACATGCGCCGCGTGTCGGAAGTCTATGGCTTCATCGCCAAGGCGGTCGCGGGCGCCAAGACGACCTTTGTGAGACAGGTCGCGTGAGCCTCTGGACTAGGCATCTCCTTTGAGGAATGGTGGGCCGGGATGCGACAGGGAATTGACGATTTCGACGAAAACCGCGTCGCGGCGATCAGCCGGGATGTCGCCGCGGCGATCGATGCCGCGACCTTCGGTGCCGGGTCCTGGGACGAGGTGCCGCTGGCGCTGAGCCGCGCTTTTCCCGGCTCCTTCGGCCTTCTGTACAACATGAACTTCCCGGAAAAGCGGCTGAACTTCCTGTCGATCCAGAATACCGACCCGGCCTTCGTCGACTCCTATGGCGCGCATTTCGCCTATATCAATCCCTGGGCCGGCTATTGGAGCGCCATCAGGCGGTCGGTCGTCGCCGCCTCGGAGGATGTGTTTCCGGCGCGCAGCTTCGCCCGATCGGAGTTCTACAATGACTGGCTCCTGCCGCAGAACAAGGCGGAAGCCGCCGCCGGCATGAAGATCGTCGGCGAGCGCGACGAGGCGGTCTATCTCCTTCTGCATTTCCCGCTCGCCAAGTCCGGCCTCTATGACAAAGCGGGCGTCGAGATCCTCAACCGGGTGCGCGGAAATCTGGAGCGATCGGTCAATCTGGCGCGCCATCTGCGTGTGGATGTCGAGGCGGCGCTTGCCGACACGGCGCTCATCGAGCGCAGTCGGTCGGCGGCCTTCATCGTCGAAGGCGACCGGCGGCTGCGCGATGCGAATGCCGAGGCCGAGCGGCTGCTGTCGGCCGCAGATGGGGTGGCGGTCCGCCATGGCCGCTGTCACCTCGTGGACAAGGAAGCGGATGCTCGTTTCGGCGCCGCGCTGGAAAAGCTCATCGCGGGAATCCCGACAGGTGTTTCCCGCATCGCCTTCCGCACCACCGCCGGCGCCTGGCAGGTTTCGCTCGCCGCCATTCCGGTTCCCACCGAATCCGGCGCGGTCGCATCTTTGCTGCCGCCGCGCCCGATGGTCCTGGTGCTGGTCACCGATCTCAGGCCGCAGACCATGGGAACCGGTGATCTTACCGTCCTTGCAAGTCTCTTCGCGCTGACGCCCGCGGAGATTGCGTTCTGCCGGCGGCTGCTTCTTGGGGAATCGGTGGCTGAGGCCGCCGAACGGCTCAGCCTCACTGAAGGCACCGCCCGAACCCGGCTCAAGGCCATTCTTCACAAGACCGGCACCACGCGGCAGGGCCAGCTCATGCTGCTTTTGTCGCGACTCGGCTGAGCCTTTTGCTGCCCACTCCCATTTGGGAGTGGCCCAAGCCGTCCCGGCCCCTAGAAGCTGGCATCGTTCAGGAAGGATACCGATGCCGCAAATCATTCACAGAGTACCGTGGGCTGTCCTTTGTACCATCATGCTGGCCAGTCCGGCATTTGCCGCCGCCGATTGCGAGTTCACCGATCCCGGCAAGGGGTTTTCGGTCGAAGGCGCCGTGCTCAATGTCGGCGCCGCCAATGATCTCGTCGTCGAGATGGGGTATCGCAAGGTGGTCGCCATTCAGGATAGGAATCGCGGCTGCATCGCTTATGTGCAGACCCGCAAGGCTCACGCCTGCGCCAAGGGCAAGACCGCGACAGCCAAGGGCAAGACCTTCGTCATCACCTTCACGCCAGTGGTGTTGCCGGGTGCCGACAGCGTCAAATGCCGCTAGCGGACGGAACGACATGAAGAAGCTTCTCCTCGTTCTCTTGTTCTGCACTGCTGCGAGCACGTCCCAGGCGAAATGCCCGGGCGACTCCGACGACGGCAAGCGGGTGACGGTCACCGGCAAGATCGCCTATGCCGACCGTCAGAGCGGCAAATTTCTCTTCGGACTCGAAGAGTGCGGGATTCTCGTCCACGCGAACAGCAACGGCAAAGGCGCCTGCAAGCTCGGCAGGACGCTCACGGTGACCGGCACCTTCTATGCCTGTGACTTTCTCGGTGATTGCATGAAGGAGCTCGGTGACATGGATGCGATCGAGGCGAGCAAGGTGACATGCAAGTGATGATGATCTTGCGGGCGCTTCCTGTCATCGCGGTTCTGCAGGCGGGCATGATGGCTCTGCCCGCACAAGCGGCCGACGAAATCCGCGTCGGCTTCATGGAAGTCTACAGCGAGACCGGGCAGCGCCGGGAACGTTTCGATGCGGCGATCGCGCGGGAACTGTGCCAATCCATCGGCAAGCCCTGCCGGACAGTCGAGATCAAGACGATGCCCGCCGGGAAAGATCTGCTCGAGGGGCGGGTGGATGTGCTGGTTTCCTATTTTGACAGCATCACCCGGGACGACAGGATTGCGGGAACACGCGACTATGCTCGCATGCCGCTTGCTTTTGTCGTGCGCAAGGACGCCGGAGTGAGCGAGATCAGCCCGGCGGCACTCGCGGGAAAGAAGATCGCTGTCGGCGACATGGTGGGCAAGGGTTTCGTCACCACCAGGCTGTCCAGGTCTGTACTGAGCCCGCGCGGGGATTTTCTCACGGCTCTTGCCAGCGGCGACGCCGATCTGGCGGTCGCGCGGCTTGATCTGGCGGTTTACGAAATCGACGCGGCGTCCGGCGAGTCCTGCTGCAAGGTTGTCGAAGTCCTCAATGACGTCGCCTCGATCACTCCCAACGATAGAGTCCTGGTCAGAAAATCCGACAAGGCGCTCAAGGAACTGGTCGACAAGACCATCGGCGAGATGGAGCGGAGCGGCAAGATCAAGGCGGCCGCCAAGGCCACTTTCGGTTTCGACGTGTCGCCCGAGGCGAAATCGGACAACCCTCATTTCCCGACCGCACCGGAAGCTTCGCGCGATATCGAGCCGGTGATCGCTACGCGCACGGTCAGGCTCGACATCAACGGGGCGAGATGCTCAGGTGTTCTGGTGAGCGGCAGGGCGGTTCTGACAGCGGCGCACTGCTTCGACGATGCGAAGGGTAAAGTGAATGTGAAGCCTCGTCAGGTCGCACTTTACCAGAATGACAAGAAGCTCTCCCGCAAGGCTGCGCGCATCGTCATTCACCCCGACTATCGCGCCCTGACGGCCACGGATGTCGGGAGCAGCGACATAGCCCTGCTTCTCCTCGACGACGATGGGTCGACCTTGGCGCCGCCAAGACTCCTGACCGGACGCGAGGCGTTTCTGACCACGGATATGATGGATCTCCTGTTCGTCGACGCCGCACTTTATGGCTATGGGAACCGTGACCGGAAGGATGCGCGGCTTCTGAAGAGCCGGGCAAGAGTGAGCCTGATGGTGCCGCAGCCCGACTCCTTTCTCGGCCAATCCGTGAAGGTCTTTTTGAGATCACCGGAGTTCTGTCATGGCGACTCGGGTGGCGGCGTGTTCCTGGCGCCCGGCGGTGTCGTCGGCCTGGACGAACCACCCTTGCTGTTGGGAGTAGCGAGCGCCATCGGGGAAGCGAAAGCGCAGTGTGATGACTTCGGCGAGATCACGCGCGCCGATTTCTTTGCCGACTGGATGGCCGGCATCCTGAAGGAACACGGCGCTGATTGAGTCACTCTGTTAGTATGATGAATTTTGATAGACATCATACTTTGGCCTGTATAGGTTTCCGCTCGGCGTAAACAAACGAAGCGGGAGCGGGCGATGCGAATAGCGAGGATCTTGGCTGGTCTGGCCATTCTGGCGCTGCTCGTCTCCGGGCCGGCGCGCGCCGAGACGACGCTGACCTATTCCTGGACCGCCAATGTCGGGCCGCTCAACCCGCATGCCTATGCGCCGAATGAGATGTTCGGACAGGCCATGGTCTATGAGCCGCTGGTCAAGTACCACGCCGATGGCACGGTGGCGCCCTGGCTCGCCACCGGCTGGACCGTCTCCGGCGACGGCCATGTCTATACCTTCACCTTGCGCAGGGACGTGAAATTCTCCGACGGCACGGTGTTCGACGCCGCCGCGGTCAAGGCCAATTTCGACACGGTCCTGGCGAGCCGCGAACGCCACAACTGGCTCGAGCTCGCCAACCAGATCCGGCGGACGGAAGCTCTCGACGCCTCGACCTTCCGCCTCACCTTGAAGGAGGCCTATTACCCGGTCCTGCGGGAACTGGCGCTGATCCGGCCGTTCCGGTTCATTTCGCCGCCCGCCATTCCCGCCGAAGGCACCGCCGACAAGATCATCGCGCCGATCGGCACCGGGCCGTGGAAGCTCGCCGAGACGCGGCTCGGCGAATATGACCTCTTCGTCCGCAATGAGACCTACTGGGGACCGAAGCCGGTCTTCGACCAGATCCTGGTCAAGGTCATTCCCGATCCCAACAGCCGCGCCGTCGCCTTCGAGACCGGCGACATCGATCTGATCTATGGGGCGGGGCAGATATCGCCCGATGTCTTTGCGCGCTTCCAGGCCATGTATCCGAACAAAACGGCGGTGTCCCAGCCTTTGACGACCGAAATGGTGGCGCTCAACACCAATCGCGCGCCGACGAATGATCTGTTCGTCCGCAAGGCGATCAACCACGCGGTGGACAAGGACGGGATCGTCGACAGCGTCCTCTATGGCACGCAGAAACGAGCCGCTGCTTTGTTCGCCCCCAATTTTCCTTATGCTGATGTGGGGCTCCATCCCTACATCTATGATCCGGCCAAGGCGGAAGCGCTTCTCGATGAAGCCGGCTGGCGCCGCATCGACGGCGAGGCGATCCGCGCCAAGGAGGGCGTGAAGCTCCGCATCGAGCTTTGTTATGTCGGCAACAATGCGCAGCAGAAGGCCATCGCCGAGGTCATCCAGGCCAATCTGCGCAAGATCGGCATCGATGTCATGCTGGTGGGCGAGGAATCCAATGCCTTCGAGACGCGCCAGCGCGAGGGCGAGTTCGGCATGATCTTCGGCGAGACCTGGGGCGCTCCCTATGATCCGCATTCCTTCATCAGCTCGATGCGGGTGCCGTCGCATGCCGATTATCAGGCGCAGCTCGGCCTGCCGCTGAAGGGCGAGCTCGACGCCAAGATCGGCGAGGTGCTCGTCACCGTCGATGAGACCAAGCGCCGGCGGCTCTACCGCGACATCCTTACCGCACTCCACGAAGAGGCGGTTTATCTGCCGCTGACCTACAGCACGGCGCCGCTGGTGGCGGGACCGAAGCTCGGTGCTGTCGGCTTCGGCCCGTCGGTTTCCGAGATCCCGTTCGAGACCTATCCTCCGGCGAACTGATGCTGCGTTTCATCGCCGGCAGGCTCGCGCTGATCCCCTTGATGCTGCTGGGCGTCTCAGGCGTCGTCTTCGCCATGCTGCGCCTTGGCCGCGGCGATCCGGCGCTCGATTATCTCAGGCTCTCACAGATCCCGCCGACCGATGCGGCGATCGCCAAGGCGCGCGCGCTTCTGGGCCTCGACCGCCCGCTGGTCGAGCAATATCTGAGCTGGCTGTGGGATGCGGTGCGTCTCGATTTCGGCGTGTCCTATGCGACGCGGCGGCCGGTGCTCGACGAATTCCTCTACTACCTGCCCGCCACGCTGCAGCTCGCCGCCGTCGCTCTGCTGGTGACGCTCGCGGTGAGCGTGCCGCTCGGCATCTGGGCGGCGCGCCATCCGGACAAGCCGCCCGATCAGATCGTGCGCGGCATCGCCTTCATCGGCGTCTCGATGCCGAATTTCTGGCTGGGATTCCTGCTGGTGATGGTCTTTTCGGTGTGGCTGGGCCTGTTGCCGCCGCTCGGCAAGGGCGGCATCGAGCATATGCTCATGCCGGTCCTGGCGGTGTCGCTGATGTCGCTGTCGATCAATGCGCGTATGCTGCGCACCAGCATGCTCGAGGCTGGCGGCCAACGGCATGTGCTCTATGCGCGGCTGCGTGGGCTCTCCGACAGAAACGTCACGCGCCATCACATCCTGCGCAATGCGCTTCTGCCCATCGTCACCGCCACCGGCATGCATATCGGCGAATTGATCGGCGGCACGCTGGTGGTGGAGAACATCTTCGGCTGGCCGGGGCTCGGCCGCTATGCGGTATCGGCCATCTATAATCGCGACTTTCCCGTGTTGCAGTGCTTCGTCCTGTTGATGACGCTGATTTTCGTTCTGTGCAATCTCATCATCGACATCCTCTATGCCTGGCTCGATCCCCGGATCCGTATGTTCGCG
The DNA here is from genome assembly GCA_005502925.1 of Rhizobiales bacterium Y(2018). Taxonomy (GTDB): domain Bacteria; phylum Pseudomonadota; class Alphaproteobacteria; order Rhizobiales; family Aestuariivirgaceae; genus Taklimakanibacter. The sequence goes on from SCPD01000002.1 coordinate 297,946, forward strand.
GAGGGACAGCGATGAGCATGGAGAATGCCTTGCCGGCGCCGGTCCTGGCCGCACCACGCCGCCGCGGCGTCTGGCAGGTTCGCCTCGCTGCGGCGATCGTAGCGCTGCTCGCTTTGTTCATTGTCGCCGCTCCGCTCATCGCGCCGCATGACCCGGACCTCGTGGACCTGGCCGCCAAGCTGCAGGGGCCCAGCGCCGCGCATTGGCTCGGCACCGATCATCTCGGCCGCGACATGCTCGCGCGGCTGATCTATGCCACGCGGATCTCGCTCGGCTCCGTCGCCATCATCCTGCTGCTGGTCCTGGCGCTGGGGATCATTGTCGGCGGCGCCTCCGGCTTCATCGGCGGCCGGTTCGACCGGATCGTGATGCGCTTCTGCGACGTCTTCCTGACCTTCCCGACTTTCGTGCTGGCGATGTTCATGATCGGCGTGCTCGGCATCGGCATGGCCAATGTGATCGTGGCGGTGGTGCTGTCGCACTGGGCCTGGTATGCGCGCATCGTGCGTGGCCTGGTCCTGTCGATGCGCGAGCGTGATTACATCGCCGCGGCCGAGATCGCCGGCGCCGGGCGCATGCGGATCTTCATCGAGCACATCATGCCGGGCGTGCTGGCGCAGCTCGTCGTGCTGGCGACGCTCGATATCGGCCATATGATGATGCATGTCGCAGGCCTCTCCTTCCTGGGGCTGGGCGTCGCGGCGCCGACACCCGAATGGGGTGTGATGATCAATGATGCGCGCCAGTTCGTGTGGACGCAGCCGCTCCTAGTGCTTTGGCCTGGCATGATGATCCTGATCAGCGTGATGGCCTTCAACCGGCTCGGCGACGCGCTGCGTGACCGGCTCGACCCCGCCTTCAGAATCGAGCACTGCTGATGGGAGGGATGCTGACCATCGAAGGCCTCAGGCTGGCGACGCGGCGCCATGGCGCGCCGATCGAGCTGGTGCGCGGCCTCGATCTCAGCGTTCCCGCCGGTCAGGTGACCGCTTTGGTCGGCGCCAGCGGCTGCGGCAAATCGCTGACCTGCCTCGGCATCCAGGACTGCCTGCCGCCCGGCGTGACGCGCATTGCTGGCCGCGTGGCGGTCGACGGGCAGGTGAAATCGGGTCTCGAGCTGCGCGGCCGGCTGGTGGCGACCATTTTGCAGAACCCGCGCAGCGCCTTCAATCCGGTGCTGTCCATGCGGGCGCATGCGCTGGAGACGCTGAAGGCCACGGGCCGCCAGGGCCCGGACAGCGACAAGCGCATCCTCGCCGCCTTCGCGGAGGTCGGCCTTGATGAACCGGCGCGGGTCCTGGAACTCTATCCGTTCCAGATGAGCGGCGGCATGCTGCAGCGGGTGATGATCGCGCTGGCGCTGTTGTCGGAAGCGTCGTTCCTCATCGCCGATGAGCCGACCACCGATCTCGATCTCGTGCTGCAGGCGCATGTGCTCGATCTGATCGAGCGGCTGGTGGCGACGCGGGTTCTCGGCGTGCTGCTCATCACCCATGACATGGGTGTGGTGGCGCGCACCGCCCGCACCGTCGCCGTGATGGAGGCGGGTCAGATCGTCGAACGTGGTGATGTGCGCGACATTTTTTCAACGCCCCGGCACGCGGCGACCAAGGCCCTCGTCGCGGCACATCTGGCGCTCTATCCCGAGGAGCAGGTGGCATGAGCCTGATCGCGGCCGAAGCGGTCGGCAAATCCTATCGCTCCGGCGCCTGGCTCGCGGCGCCTGAGCCCAAGACGGTTCTGCGGGATGTCGACCTCGCCATCGCGCCCGGCGAATGTGTCGGGCTGCTCGGCCGTAGCGGCTGCGGCAAGAGCACCTTGGCGCGGCTGCTGCTCGGCCTCGAAACGCCCGATACCGGGCGGATCACTTTTCGCGGGCGTGACATTGCCGGCATTGGCGGTGCGGAGCGGCGCGATTTCCGCCGCGCCGTCCAGCTCGTCTTTCAGGATTCGATCGGCGCCGTCGATCCGCGCCATACGATCGAGCGGACGGTCGGCGAGCCGCTGCGGCATCTGACCGATCTCGACCACGATGCCCGAAGCGCGCGCGTCGCGGAATTGCTGGCGCTGGTGGGGCTCGACCGCCGCGACGGAGAGAAGCTGCCGGGGCAGATGAGCGGCGGCCAGCTCCAGCGCGTCTGCATCGCCCGCGCCTTGGCGCCGAAGCCGGAACTGATCGTCCTCGACGAGGCGGTTTCCAATCTCGATCTTGTCCTGCAATTGCAGATTCTCGATCTGCTGGCAGGCTTGCGCCGGCAACTGGGCACCGCCTTCCTGTTCATCACCCATGATCTGCGCCTCGCCCGGCGCCTGTGCGATCGGGTGCTGGTGATGGAAGAGGGCCGTATCGTCGATGCGGCGAAGACGGTCTCGAGCCTTCATCATCCCGCATCGCGGGCGCTCAGCGCCGCAGTCTTACCGGCGCTTCCTATTTCACCTTGATATGCATATGGCGGTGCGGCGAGCTCTCGCCATGGCCGTGGCTGTGCGCTTCCATCTCGACCGGGATCAGCACCAGCTGACCATGGCGCACGCCGCGTTCGGCAATGACATGCTCGGCGCTGTGGCGGATTTCCTCCGTCGGCCCCTTCAGCACATTGATCTCCATGCAATTGTCGTGATCGAGATGGATATGCAGCGTCGATACCGACAGATGATGATGGTCATGGAAGGTCTGCACCAGGCGCTTCGACAGCTCGCGGGCCGAGTGATCATAGACATAGATCAGCGCGCCGACGCAGTTGCCGGTCTCCGGCACGCTGACGGTCGCCTCGCGGATGCCGGCGCGCGCCAGGTCGCGGATGGCCTCGGAGCGGTTTTGATAGCCTTTCATCTCGATGACGCGATCGAGCTCGCTCATGAGATCGTCGTCCAGGGTGACGGTTACGCGCTGCATCGGCCGGCCTCGCCAGGAAATTGCATGGTGAGGCTGTGATCGCAGGCGGAAGGCGGTCCGTCAATCGGTGATGATCAGGTCCATGGCGACGTCATGCGGCTGCGGATGGATGGTGGCAAGCCGGCTCTGCGCGAAGCCGACGCCGATGGCGAGCGGCTTGCGTTTCATGGCGGCAAGGGTGCGATCGAAGAATCCGCCACCATAACCTAGCCGGTAGTGCAGGGCATCGAAGCCGACCACCGGCGCGATTACGATGTCGGGCTCGACCGCCGGGCCGAAGACCGGAACCAGGATGTTCCAGACGCCACGCTCCAGGGGATCGCCCGGCCGCCAGACGCGATAGTCGAGCGGTTGTCCCTTGGCGATGACGACCGGCAAAGCGATATGGCCGCCTCGCGCGATGAAGCGGAGGCCCCAGTTGCGCAGATCGGGCTCGCCGCGGAACGGCCAGTAGGTGCCGACGATGCGGCCGCCCGGCTTGCCTAGTCTCTGATCGAGCAAATTCGCGATCCGTTCGGCGCCGGCCTCGCGATATTCAGGGTTGAGGGCGAGGCGCTCATCGATGAGGCGCCGGCGCTCCGCCTTTCTCCATCTTGAGATGTCGCTCCAGTCGTCCGGCCGGGGCGGGGTGGCGCTGAGCGCCGGGGCCTGATCGTGCAGGACGTGCGGAGTGGACGCTTTTTCAACGGGGTTGGTTTGCGTCTCGTCCTGCACGATCAAACGTCCGGCATAAGTTGCAGCATCAAGCTGCGCTCTCATAAACCATAAGGCAAACGGATTTAAATGCATTATAAGTACAAAATTATTGCACTAAAGGGATTCCAATGGACATCGACCGCGCCCGGACCTTTCTGGAGATCGTCCATACCGGCAGCTTCCTGAAGGCGGCGGAACGTCTGCATGTCACCCAGACGACGGTGAGCGCCCGCATCCGCACCCTCGAGGAGGAATTGGGCCGCCAGCTCTTTACCCGCAACCGCAACGGCGCCGTCCTCACCGCGGCGGGGCGCGAATTCGAGCGTTTCGCCCAGTCATTCGTGCAGATCTGGGAGCGCGCGCGCCAGCAGCTGCGGCTGCCGCCGGGCCGCGCCGGCGCTGTCGCTCTGGGCGGCGAGCTCAGCCTGTGGAGCCCGCTGCTGGTCGACTGGCTCGTCTGGATGAAGCGGCAACAGCCGAAGATCGCCATCCGCGCCCAGATCGGCATGCCGGATCAGCTGCTGGAGCAGCTGCGCACCGGCGTGCTCGATGTCGCGGTCCTTTACGCGCCGATGATCCTGCCCGGATTCACGGTGGAGCTTATCGAGGAAGAGCGGCTGGTGCTGGTGAGAAGCACTAAGGGTGATGACGAGGCGCGCGATTATGTTCATGTCGACTGGGGGCAAGGTGGCCTCGGCCGCGCCGACTCGGGAGAGCCCGACCTTCTCGTCGGCTATGGACCACTTGGCCTCGCTTACATCCTGCGCACCGGCGGCATGGGCTATTTCCGCAAAGGCGCGGTGACGCCTTATCTGCAGACGGGAGAGCTCGCGCTTGTCGAGGGCGCGCCGGAATTCACCTATCCGGCCTATGCCGTCTATCCGGAATCGTCGGAAGATCGTGCCGATATTCAGGAAGCTTTGCGTGGTCTCAAGGCGGTGGCGCGATGACAGGTGAACCATCCGAAAGACCTCCAGTCGCGTTTAGGCGCCGTCGTGCGGGAAAATATTCCCTATACGGACGAGCCGGAACTGTGATCGAAAGGCCACAGTCTCGCGGAATTTCGGAATCTGAACCTTTCCCGCAATTGACCGGCGGTAATGTCGAATCTATCTTCGTGGACAGCGATGGAGGGAAGCAACATGTTCAAGCGGATTATTGTTGCGGGCGCGGTCTCGATCTTGGCTGTTTCTACCGCGCAAGCCGCTGATATCGAGGAGCCGGTTGCTTTCGACTGGACCGGTCCCTATGTCGGCGTGCATCTGGGCTATGGCGATCCGTCCTTCGATGGAATCTATGATTCCGGCGAACTTCCCGATGATCCGGAAGACGCCACCTATGTCGACGACATCAACGCGGACGGAATTCTTGGCGGTCTTCAGGCCGGCTACAACGTCCAGATGGACAATATCGTCCTCGGTATCGAAGCCGACATCAGTTTCACCGATTTTTCCGGTGACGCGGAAGATGAAGATGGCTTCGACGTGGTCGAGGCCGATGTCGATTTTCTTGCCTCGCTGCGTGCCCGGCTCGGCTTCGCGATGGATACGCTCCTGATTTATGCGACCGGCGGCCTTGCCTATGCGGACGGAGAGTTCAAGGTTACCGATGCCGATGAAGAGGTTCAAAGAGCCTCGTTTGACATCGACGAGTTCGGCTATGTCGTCGGTGGCGGCCTGGAATGGGCGGCGAACGAGACCTGGAGCTTCCGGGTCGAGGGCCTCTATTATGGCTTCGGCCATGAGGAAGACATTGACGGCGCCACGGATGATGCCGACGAGGACGATTTCGTGGAGCTGAAGGATGTCGTCGTCGTTCGCGGCGGGGTCAACTGGCGCTTCTAGAGCTGCGGGCATCCTCGCCGATGTTGCTTCGCATTCGCCCTGAGCCACCATTCAAAGGCTGATGCGAAAGCGGGCGCCGTGATCGCTGGCCACTATCCCCACCTCGCCACCGTGACGTTGAACGATCTGTTTCACCAGATTCAATCCCAAGCCGGCGCCGCTGCGCTTTGGCGCCGTCCGATAGAACGGCTCGAACACATCTTCCCGTTGATTGGCAGGTATTCCCGGTCCCTCATCGGTGACCTCGATGATGTTCGGAAAAGCGGCTACGACCTGGATGAGGCCTTTTCCGCCACCGTGTTCGATCGCGTTCCTGACCAGGTTGGAAATCGCCCGCTCAAGCGCACCGGCATCGCCTGACACGGGGATACGATCGCGATTGGTCGAGAAAGACAGCTCATATCCCGCAGCGATGGCGTTGGGCGCCAGGTCTCCGGCGACAGACTTGCAGAGCTCTACCAGATCGAGTTCCTCCATGCTTTGCATGTTGTTGTCCATCCGGTGCAGATCGAGGAGCTGCTCAGCGGTGTTTGCAAGGCGTCCGACATCGTTCAGGAGTTTGCGCTGTTGCCGGCTGTCCGGCATGGCTTCGAGATTTGTATGAAGGATGGCGATAGGCGTTCGCAATTCATGTGCGGCGTCGGCCAGGAAGCGCTTCTGCTGGGTATAGCCATGGTCCAATCGCTCGAGCGCTGCGTTGATCGCCGTCACGAGCGGCAGCATCTCCTCCGGCACGTCATCGAGAGGAAGCCGTTGGCCGCGCCGGTCGATGTCTATGCTGGTGGCGATTTCCGTCGTGCGGCTTAGACCCGCCAGCGCCCGCTTGACCAGGATGGGCACCGACAGGAATGCGGCGATCAATGTGAAAGCGAGGAAAGGCAGATAGATGATTTTCATTCTGCTGAGAAGTTCGACAGCAAAAGAATCGGCCTGGAGCCGGCCTCCGAACATGATGCGCAATTCGCCGGCAGGCGAGGGCAGTCGCGCGATTTGGGAAGTCAGTGCCGAGGCCCCTTCAGCGCGTATGTCTCCGTCAAGAATGTTGCCGAGTTGTGCCGCGATTGTCTCCAGTCCAGGCGGAACTTGTCCGTATTGAACTTTGCGATTGCCTTCGGCGCGGGCGATGAACCAAAGATCGGGGCTTTTCTCCTGGAGCTTGGCGAGCTCCGGCGTGGGCAACAGCAGGAGCCGACCTGCGCCGTCCTGGTATATCGAGCTGGCAATGTGCGGCAGCACCGTTTCATCGACGGATCGGCTGCTGGTCATCACGGTCATCAAATAAAAATATAACCCCACGGCGACGATGATCGTGACCAAGGTGAGGACGAAGATCAGCGGCCAAACGATTCTCCAGCGGAGGCTGTGAGTCGTCATTCGGAGGCCTTCAAAAGATAGCCAATGCCCCTGATCGTGTGAATTGCGACCCCGGCATTCAGGCACGTCAGCTTCTTTCTGAGACGCGAGACATGGGCATCCAAGGAGTTTGATTGTATCTCGACGTCGAAACTATAGACGGCGTTGACAAGGGCTTCACGGGTAACGGTCCGGCCGCTGCGCTTCATCAGGGCCGCGAGAACCAGGAGTTCACGGCGTGGCAGCAGCAATTGCTTGCCGTCGAACGATGGCTCCATATGAGCCACATCGAAGGCGAGGCGTCCGACCCGGATGATGTCTGGAGACAGGAGTGTCGGCCGACGGAGGACCGCCCGGAGCCGCGCTATCAGCTCTTCGACGACGAACGGTTTTCCCATGTAATCGTCGGCGCCGAGATCGAGGCCGCGGATGCGGCCCTCATGGTCGTTGTGAGCCGTCAGTACGATGATTGGGGAATCGATGTTGTCGGCCCGGAGCTCGGGAATGAGGCGCAGGCCTTCGCCATCCGTCAACTGCCGATCCAGGAGGATTGCGTCATAGGACCGCCCCTGAACGGCCTCGCGTGCATCCGCGATCGATGCCACGTGATCGATGACGATATTATGCTTGGACAAGGCGTCGTTGAGCGCGCTGGCCATGTCCAGTTCGTCCTCGACCAGAAGGATTCGCATGAAGCACCTGTTCGTTCCTGCTCAAGCCTATTCGGCATAAAGATTGCGGTAACATTGCGCAAATAGCCGGCCAGAGCGCCATGTGGGCGCAATGTCCACCTGGAAGATTGTCCGTCGAAGCGAAATCGGTCGCTTCCTGGAAATCTCCCGGACCTCAGCACGATTTGACGGCTTTATCCCAGTCCTCGTGCTCGGTCTCCAAACGCAGTGGTGGTGATGAGAGATAGGAATTATTCCCGAAAACACGCGATGCCTTGGATGCACCACATTCCGACATTCGATCGACGTCCCCCATCTCAGGGCGTCGGATTCCCCCGGAAACGGCTGCAAGTCACAGTCATCGATCTCGTCAACAAAGGCCCGGCGAAAAGCCTCTTTGCGCGCCTGATGAACGCCAATCTCGCCAGCATAATGCCCCAGGTCGTCGCCGTCTGGTGCGAGGAGCTCGGTCACGATGTCCGTTATGTGTGTTACACGGGCTTTGAGGATCTCCACGGCGAACTTGTCGACCAGGCCGATGTCGTGTTCGTCGGCGCCTTCAGCCGTTCGGCGCAAACAGCCTATGCCATCAGTAATCTCTATCGGCGAAGAGGGGCGGTTACTGTGATCGGAGGGCCACATGCCCGCTGCTATCCCGACGATGCCGCGCGCTACTTCGATTATGTTCTGGGATTTTCGGATAAAACCACCATTGACGATGTCCTGCGTGATCGGGCGCCGCAACGCCCGATGGGGCGTTGCTTGAGTGCGGCGCGGCAGCCGACAGCCCTCCCTAGCGTCGCGTCACGCTGGAAGTTCATCGAGCAGACGATCGCCAAAGCGCCCTTTCTCAAGTTCATTCCCATGATCGGCAGCATGGGGTGCCCTTATACCTGCAGCTTTTGCATCGATTCCGTCGTCGACTACCAGCCCCTGGCCTTTGACCAGATACGCGACGATCTGCGCTTCGTGCTTGGCAAGCTGCGGCGCCCTGTCGTCGCCTGGCATGACCCGAATTTTGGTGTCCGCTTTGACGACTACATGTCGGCCATCGAGGATGTCGTACCGCCCGGTCGTATGCGGTTCATCGCCGAAAGCAGCTTGTCACTCTTGTCAGAACCGCATCTCCGGCGACTGAAGGCCAATGGCTTTGTCGGGATCCTGCCGGGCATCGAGTCGTGGTTCGAACTCGGCAATAAATCCAAGACCGGCCGGCTTGTCGGGATGGAGAAAGTCCGCCAGGTGTCCGAGCACGTCAATATGATCCTGCGGTACATTCCATTCGTCCAGACGAATTTTGTATTTGGTCTCGATAGCGACGAAGGGCGCGAGCCGTTTGAGCTGACGAAGCGGTTTTTCGACATGACACCTGGTGCCTATCCCGCATTCTCGCTGCTCACGGCCTATGGTCGCGCCGCCCCCTTGAACCTCGACCTGCAAAAGGCAGGGCGCGTGTTGCCATTTCCATTTTACTTCCTTGACGGCAACCATGCCATGAACGTGCGCCCGCTCAATTATCAATGGGCCGAGTTCTACGAATTGGTTGTCGACGCGACGCGCTACGCGATGAGCGGCCGGCGGTTGCTTAACCGGTTTGCCACCAACGGCGATGTCGTGACGAAACTGCTGAATTTGGTGCGCGCCACGTCTTCGAAGCGTGCGAGATTCCAGGGGCAAGTTCATCACCTGCTGAGGACGGATGCCAGCGTCCGCCGGTTCTTCGCCGGCGAGAGCCGGGTTTTGCCTCAGTTCTATGTCGAACGCGTACAGCAGGGTCTCGGGCCACTATGGGACGCTTTGCCGTCCGGCGCGCTGATGCATGACGAGAATGCCTACCGGTCCGATCCGCCTGGTCAATCGATCGGTTTGATATCCACGCGCCCGCAGCCACCCTTGAGAGGGCCTGTTCTTGGAGCTCCGGCGGCACCGAGCCTTCAATAGCTAGAGCGCTTCCCACCAAAGCCCTTTTTCCCGTTTTGATCGAATCGGAACGATTCGATCAAAACGGGAAGGGCTCTAAGCGAACACTTCGGTTGTCCGTCAACAACGGCTCACGCGAACCCGACATTGCGGAAACATTGCGTAAATATTCTTGGACTTCATGGCGGCTGGCAATGTTGAGGCAACCTGGCGACGCGAAAACCGATGCCGAGACGGCAGTCAAATCATCGAAATGAACCCGAGCGGAATTGAAGAATGCCCAATCCACACCGTCAAAAGACCTGGTCGACCGTTACTTCCGCCCTTCTGGTCATGGTGGCATCGTCGAATCCGACGCATGCCGGTGACGCATCCGAAGACGCGCCGAATGGCGGTTCCTGGCTGGAGAAAGCCGGCCGGCAAGCGGCCGAATGGAACGTGATGCTTGGCGCCGGGGTGCGAGCCGAACCCAAGTTCGAGGGCGCCAAGGACTTCACGATCATACCGCTTCCGATGATCTCAGCGGAGTTCGGGCAGTATGTCAGTGTCGATCCTTCCGGTCTCACCATCAATGCGTGGCAATATGATGGCCTGAGCGTAAAGGGCCGCCTCGGTTACGACTTCGGACGGGATTCCGACGACGACAAGCATCTCGACGGGCTGGGTGACATCGGCGCCAGCGCCGTGCTGGGTGTCGATCTCTCCTATGAACTGATGCCGTTCGAGTTCAAGCTTTCCCTCGACCAGAACCTGGGCGGCAGCGATGGCTTCTCCGCCAAGTTCGGGACCGCGCTGATGGTGCCGATGGATCCCTTCATGTTCTCGATCGGCCCCTCCGTCACTTGGGCTGACGGCAACTACATGGAGTCCTATTTCGGTGTGACGGAGAAGCAGTCGATCAGATCGGGCTTGCGCGAGTTCGAGGCGGAAGCGGGGTTCAAGCGGGTCGACCTTGAAATATCGGGTCTCTACTTCATCAACGAGCATTGGGCGCTTCGGGGCGAGGTCGGCGTCGGATACCTCGTCGGCGACGCGGCCGATAGCCCGGTCTCGCAAGAGAATCTTCAGCCATATTCGATGTTCATCCTGGGGTACAAGTTTTGACGCTGGTCGTCGGGAGAGTTGGGCCGTCGCCGGCGTCGGTTATGACCGGCGAGGCGGGCTGATGATCAGCATCCGGCCAGCCCCGATCATTGTGGGCTTGCTTCCGCTTATCCTTCTCGGTGGCATCACCGTCTTTGCAATTCAGAGAACGTCCGCGAACAGCATGGAGCCGGCGACCGAAACTATTGCGCCAGAGCACGGCGCCATGGCGGTCGTTACCGAGCGGGCCACCTTTGCGGAATGGCAGGATGCCATCGAAACCTCAGGCGTCATCGCGCCCTGGCAGGAGGCCGTTATCAATGCACAGATCGGGGGTTACCAGGTTGTTGAAATACGCGCCGATGTCGGTGATGTGGTCCAGAAGGGACAGGTGCTCGCGATCCTCAATCAGGAATTCCTCGAGGTGCAGCGCGATGAGCTCCAGGCAAAGTGGAACAGGGCAACCGCCGACCTGAGGCGTGCAGCGACCTTGAGCACTAAGGGGAATATCAGCGAGAAGGATCTCCTTCAAGTTCAGACGGAGGAGAAAATTGCCAAGGCGCTGCTCGAACAGAAGCTGCTGGAAATCAAATACGCGACCGTCACGGCGCCGGATGCCGGCGTCATTGTTTCGCGCTCGGCCATGCTGGGGCAGGTCGGCCAGCTCGGTACGGAGCTGTTCCGTATCATCCGTCAAAGCCGTCTCGAGTGGCGTGCCGAGATTGCGGCATCGGACTTCAGCAAGGTAGCGGCTGGACAAAAAGTGGAAGTTGATTTCCCTGACGGTGGCGTCGCCGTCGGTATCGTTCGGATGATATCGCCGACCTTGGACGACACGACACGTCGCGGCCTAGTCTACGCCGACCTCACAGGCGATAGCGTCGCTCGTGCTGGAATGTACAACGGTGGACGCATCCTCCTTGGTAAGCGCCGAGCCCTCGTCGTTCCAGCCGCGAGCCTCCTGGTCAGAGACGGAAGGCACTATGTCGCCAAGGTATTGGGGCCCGAGAATGGGACGAGTGTATCGTTGGTTCCGGTGGCGATTGGCCGATATTCGGGCGACAAGACAGAAATAACGAATGGCTTGTCGCCGGAAGACACGATTATCGGCGAAGGTGCCGGGCTGCTGGACGATGGCGATCGCGTGCGTGTGGTGCGATCCATCTCGCGCGAGTGAGTATTTTCAGTGAATTTCGCGACCTGGTCCATTCGCAACCCGATTCCGGTCATCGTCCTCTTCGCACTTCTGGCGATGGCCGGACTCTGGAGCTTCGGGCGACTGCCAATTCAAGACTTCCCCGACCTCGACTACCCGACTGTCAAGCTCGAGCTGTCGCAACCGGCCGTCACGGCTTCTCAGCTCGAAACGGAAGTGGCCCGTCCGGTTGAGAACGCGATCGCTTCGCTTGATCGCTTGGCACATATGACGACGTCGATCACCGAAGGCCTGGTGTCCATTCAGGTCTTCTTCGATTTGGGCAAGCCGCTCGCCGAAGCCTTGTCGGAGGTCAAGGAAGCGGTGGATGGGATCCGATCGACGCTGCCCAAGGATCTCGAGGAACCTTCGGTCAGCGCGGTCAAGATCGGCGGCGATCCTATCCTGGTCTATGCCGTGAAATCGTCGGAAATGGGCGAGGAAGCCCTATCGTGGTTCCTCGACAATGTCGTGGCGAGAAAGGTCTCCAAAGTATCTGGTGTCGGGCGTTTCCTCAGGGTCGGAGGAGTTGACAGAGAGATTACCGTCGAGATCGATCCCGATACCGCGGCCGCGATCGGCGTTACGCCGATGATTGTCTCGCGAGCTTTGGGGGCCATGCAGAAGCAGCTGTCGGGCGGTCGTGGCGAGCTGGGGGAAGGAGATCAATCGATCAGGGTCTCGGCGCTCGTGCCCGATGCCAAATCGCTCGAAAGCACCGCGATATCCCTTCCTAGCGGCGGTTATGTGAAGCTTCGCGAGCTGGCGACGGTACGGGACAGCATCCGGGAACGTTCTGAAATCGCCATCTTGAATGGGCAGCCGGCCATTGGCTTCAAAGTCTTTCCGGCCAAAGGTGCGGACGTGACGAAGGTGGCGCTGAGCGTCGAAGGCGAAATAAAGGCGCTGGTTGCGGCCAGTCGGGGACTCCAGGCGAAGATCATTTCGAATTCAGTCCATCAAGCACAAAAACAATATGAAGGCTCGATGAGCATGCTGTATGAGGGCGGCATACTCGCGATGATGGTCGTGTGGCTGTTCCTCAGGGATCTGCGGGCAACCGCCATCGCCGCGACCTCCCTGGCGCTTTCGATCCTTCCGACGTTCATCGCCATGGACATGCTGGGCTATTCGCTCAACATACTGACGCTTCTGGCTCTTGCGGTGACGATCGGAGTCCTCGTCGATGACGTTATCGTCGAGATAGAAAATATAAAAAGGCATGCGATCGGCGGCAAGCCTATGATACGAGCCGCCGCGGACGCCGTTGTCGAGATTGCTCTCGTCGTGGTGGCGACCACGCTTTGCCTCGTCTGCGCCTTTCTTCCGACCACCCTCATGCCCGGGGTGCCTGGGTTGATGTTCAAGCAATTCGGGTGGACCGCGATCATTGCGGTTCTATTCTCTCTGCTTGTGGCCAGAACCCTCGCACCAATGATGGCAGCTCGGCTGCTGCGGCCTGGCGCGGAAGCTGAGCAGAGCGATGGTCGCTTGATGCGGCTTTACCTGATCACGGTGGATTGGTGTCTGGTCCACCGCATTGCGACAACCGTCATGGCCGGTGTGTTCTTTGCGGCTTCCATTCTCCTCGTGCCTTTGCTGCCTTCCGGTCTGGTGCCCGCGGATGATCTTGGATACACGACGATCAATGTCGAGTTGTCGCCCGGAGCCGCACTGGGGACCACAAAGGCAAAAGTGGAAGAGATACGCGGGGCGCTGGCATCGGTAAAAGAGATCGAGCATGTTTTTGCTGTTGTCGGGAGCGGCGGCAGCGAGGAAGTCGGCGGCGGCAACAAGGCTGAGTTGCTCGTGACCCTCGTCGCCGAAGATGCCCGTCCCCGACAGGCGGTCGTCGAAGATTTCATACGGGCCGCCTTGACCGACGTGCCCGGCGTGAGATTTTCGGTCGGATCAGGCGGCCTGGGGCAGGGGGTTGAGCTGCTGTTGGCAAGCGACGATGCCGACGCGCTGCGCAATTCCGTGCGCGCCATCGAGCGGGAAATGCGGAGCCTCGCCGACCTGTCGAATATCAGATCCAGCGCCAGCCTTGAGCGCGGCGAAATCGTCATACGGCCGGACACTGTCAAGGCTGCGGAACGTGGGGTTGCGACCGAGGCGATTGGTGATTCAGTGCGCGTGGCGACCGCTGGCGACTTCGACAATCAGGTCGGCAGGATGAGCTTCGATAGCCGGCAAGTCTTTCTGAGGGTGCGTTTCGGTCAAGCCACCAGGTCAGACGATCAGGCTTTCGCCAATATGCGCGTCCCGGGGCGCAAGGGATTGGTGCCGTTATCCAGCATCGCCCAGATTTCCATCGAGGGCGGCCCGACGCAAATCGATAGATATGATCGGCAGAGATACGTGTCGATCAGCGCCGATTTTGGCAACGCGTCGTTTGGCACGATCATGGCGCAAGTCATGTCGTTGCCCGCCGTCAAGTCGCTGCCGACCAGCGTATCGTCCATCGAGGCGGGTGCTACCGAGATTGCCGGCGATCTTCAATCGGGATTTATCGCTGCGATGGCCGCCGGAATACTCCTGGTCTACGGCGTGCTGGTCGTCCTTTTCAAGGACTTCTTCCAGCCGATCACCATTCTTTCACCGATTCCGTTAGCCTTGGGGGGCGCACTTGGGCTCTTGCTGGTATCGGGCAGTCAATTGGACGTTCCGTCCCTGATTGGTATGATTATGCTGATCGGTGTGGTGACCAAGAACTCCATCCTGCTGGTAGAATATGCCATTGTCGGGATACGGGACGGCAACCTTTCCGTTCGCGACGCCCTGATCGACGCCTGTCATAAGCGAGTCCGCCCGATCATAATGACGACAGTTGCAATGGTCGCCGGGATGGCGCCCATCGCCGCGGGGTTCGGGGCCGACGCGTCGTTTCGACAGTCAATGGCGCTGGCGGTCATCGGCGGCTTGCTTACCTCGACAGCCTTGAGCTTGCTTATCGTACCGGTCGCCTTCAGCTGGGTGAGCTCCTTCAAAGAGCGTGCGAAGGCGGTCTTTGGATCACACCGGCCGGCATCGGCGGCGGAAACTGACAGGACGACGAGGCCGGCAGGTGTCGTCGACCGCGCCGACAGAGGGCCGGTATCGAAGGACGCGGCCTAGAGCGCTTCCCGCCAAAGTTGCTCGACTTTGGTGATAAGGAAGCGCTCCAGATTATATGTTTACGAGCCCCTTTTCCCGTTTCGATCAAAACGAGAAGGGCTCTAGCAGTCACCGTCTGCCGTTCGCTTGCTCGGCAGCCGTAACGCGGCAATCCCTGTCGGCGTCGTAGATGACGAAGAACGGATTTGGTGCGTTGATGAACTCGGCGCGATCAATCACGCCGTCGCCGTTTTCATCAAAATAAGTGAATGATATTCCGGAAAAGATCCTGTCAACGGAGACGAGCAAAGGTATCTCGGTCTTTTCAAGAAGTTTGTTTCGGTTGGCATCAGCTGTCTGAAACAATGTCGACGCGAACAAGCGCCATTCATCGCAGGTGTAGACGCGATCCCCATTGACGTCCCAGCGCCGGGAAAAGGTGACGAGCGGGTCATCCGCTTGAAAATCCAGCAGCCGCTGGGAGGGTTCCTCAGCATTACCGTGAGAATAGGGCAGGCAGAGCGAGATACTGATCGTAAGGACAGACATGGCTTTGGAGAACATTGACGGCATTGCAGAACTATTCCTTGCACGTGAGCTGTCGAGAGAACTGCCGCAACAGTGCTTCGTTGAGTGGAGATGTCTGAGCCGACTTGTTCGGATCAGACATTGCGGGAACATTGCATAGATTGGTGGCGATATCGGTCCTGGACGCCATGTTGGCGCAATGTGCGTCTGGAAGAGTGCGGGCCGCGAGAGCGAAAGCGGAGCACAATCGTGGGACCGTAGTGGACAGGAAGCACCACAATCTTGATGGGGGTTCGTTGAGCAGTGTCATGGCTCTGGCCAGAACTCCGCCAAGTGACACAATGGATACCGATATGGCCGTGCTGCGGCGGTCATCCGATATCCGAATCGCAAGCGTGTGTGTTGATTTCAGATAGGCGAGATCACCCGCGCTCAGGTCGAACTGGGCGTAACAGGCGGACTTTGTGCAACGCCCAATCCGGGTTGGAGATGGCGCGGCCGTCGGAGGAAAGTCGCACGGAAATGTCAGGTTTCGAATGTAGCGGCAAAGCGACCATTGCCTGGCCTCGGCCCGCTGTCTCCTCACGGAAATGTACCGTCACGATCAGGGCACCCGTCTTCCTGTTCCGGATGTGCCTATGGACTTCACAACTTTTTCTCAGGCCGACAAATTTGCACAGCACGATCCATTCTTCGAAACGCTCGAGAACGCGCGTGACCCGACCGTCAAGCGCGGTAATTCTACCCGATGCGGCGTGGTGCTCTTTATCTGAGCTGGCGGCCACGAGACTGAGGACAGACAGCACCGCCAAGAATCCCAGCACCAGGACAAGTAGGCGCGCCGCCTTGTTGAACCCATGCATGTCATGGAGGCTCCTCAGTCGCGTATGTACGAGGAGCTTACCGGCCTTTATCCGGCCCATGATTACGGGAGTTTGCCGCGATCTTTCAAAATATGTCCGAGATGCGGGTGGCGCGTATTTGCGGCGCCACCCTGACAATGTCGTCATTCATCTCGGACTAGGCAATCAATGCCACTTGGAGACATGACGATATGTGGCGGGAAACAGTCGTCTCCACTGGACATATGAGGATGTTGGCGCGCCCAAAGAGCCGAATCAGGGTTCTGATCGCCGACAACGATCACCGGACTCGCGAAGTGCTTGCACGGTTTCTGTCCGAACATGGCGTATCCGCCGGTCAAACGGGAGGCGGGGACGAGCTTCTGCGTAGCCTTGAGCGCGACCGTTACGATCTTGTCCTTCTCGACATCATGCTTTCAGGAGAAGGTGGAATTAGCCTGTGCCGCAAAGTCAGGGCAGTTTCCACAATTCCGATAATCCTGCTGTCGGCGACACGTGAAGAAGCCGATTGTATTGTCGGACTCGAAGTCGGTGCTGATGACTATCTGGCCAAGCCGATCAATCCGAGAGAGGTTCTGGCGAGGATTCGGGCGATCCTGCGGCGCACGGCTTTGACGGTCGACCCCATCCCTCACGCGTCATGTTTCAGCTTCGATGGATGGACCATGGATTTGGGGCGCCGGACCTTGTCCGACCCGATCGGCAGTTGGATTGAGCTCACATCGCACGAATTCGACCTCCTCGCCATATTCGTCCAGCGCCCGCAAGCTGTCCTGTCACGCGCCCAGGTGCTGGACTTATTGCATGGAAGGGTTTCGTCGCAGTTCGATCGCAGTGTCGATGCTCAAGTCAGCCGGTTGCGGCAAAAAATCGAGGCAAATCCCCAGTCTCCCCGGATCATCAGGACGGTGCGGAACGAGGGTTATATTTTCGCGATCGCAGCAAAGAGGATAAGCCGGTGATGTCAGGGTCGAGGTCTTTCACTTCAAGGTTTGTCACAGTGGAAGTGATAGGTTCATCATCCCGCGCTCAAGATGAGCGTTCGGTCACCCTCGACTGCTGCCTAGTGCCGGCGCGATACGCTGTTTTTTTGGCTAGAAATGGAGCGGGCGAAGGGAATCGAACCCTCGACATACAGCTTGGGAAGCTGTCGTTCTACCACTGAACTACGCCCGCTCAGCCGGCGCGACATTAGAGCAGGCGCCGGCAATCTTCAACGCCTCGATTGCGGCTTCAGCAATCTCATTCTCCGGCCTGTGCAACTGCCCGGAAGTCATCCGTCATCATGTGGCAGAGGCCGGAGGCCGCCGGGCCGAAGGGCCGGTCGACGCGGCGGATGATATAGAGGGGCATCCGATCCGGCGCAGATGAGCGGCGTACCGACAGCGCCATGCGGGCGAGCCGCCCCGCAGCGAGATCGGCCTCGACCATCCAGAGCGGCAGGTTTCCCCAGCCGGCGCCGGCCAGGATGAGAGCGTGCTTGGTGGCGAGGTCGCCGACGCTACAGGTCTGTTGCGACAGCACACCGAAATTGCGGCCCTGCGAACGCTCCGACGGATCGGCGACAACAATCTGTACATGGTCCGAGAGATCGACCGTCGTCCACCGCGCCTTCGGGCGCGGCTGCGCCAGCGCATGATCGGCACGGCAGACGGGGATCATCCCGGCGATGTCGCCGATCGCTTCCGAGACGACATGGGCGTCCGGCTCGTCGGCAGTGGTGAGGCCGATATCGCAGGCACCGTCCAAGACCATGGCCAGCGCCGAGGTCAGCGGCGCCGTCTTCAGCTCCAGCCGCACGCTCGGAAATTTCGCTTGGAAGCGGGCAATGACAACGGCGACGAGCGGCAGCGGCAACAACGGGTCCAGCGCCACGCTGAGCCCCGCTTCGACGCCCTCACCGAAGCTCACGGCGCGGGCGCGAAAGGCATCCGCCTTGATCAGCAAGCTGCGGGCTTCCGCCAGGAGCGTCGTGCCGGCCTCGGTGAGAAGCGGGCGGTGCTGCGAGCGGTCGAAGAGCGGAAGTCCGAGCTCCGCCTCGAGATTGGCGATGGCGCTGCTCAGGCCCGATTGCGCCCGTCCCAGCGATTTGGCCGCCGCCCGGAACGAGCCCTTGTCGGCCACCGAGACGAAGACGCGCAGCTGATCGAGGGTGAGGGCATCCAGCATGATCGATTTTCCTGATCAATTCGATCATGATTTGAGCAATTACACGGATCGACATCAAGCCCCAAATCTCCGGAAGACAATCCAGGAGAATGCCATGAACAAAGCGATCATCTTCGAGGCGGGCGGTGCGGATCCGGTGCGCGACCGCTTCGAGCGCAAGGACCTGACCATCGTCGTCGTCGATCATGCCGACCTGCTGCCCGAAGTCGCGGCCGGGCTGGCGCGCGAAGGGGCCCGGCTGATCGAGCTGTGCGGCGGGGTATCGCCGCGCTGGCGCCCGCTGGTCAGCGCCGCCGTCGGCCCCGAAGTCCGGGTGAGCTCGGTGACCTTTGGCATCGAATCGCTGGTGCCCGCGTTCCGCTACAACCAGGCCTATCTGGATGGCAAGTCGCTACGCGCCGCTTTCATCTTCATCGAGGCGGGAGCGGATCCTGAGCGTGACCGTTTCGACAGAGACTTCCCGCCCCAACGCACGACTTTCGTGCCCGTGCCGGACGAGACGGCGGCGGTCGCCGTCGCGCGCGCGCTCGTCGCCGAAGGCGTCGACCTGATCGAGCTCTATGGCGGCTTCACCAGCAAAGGCGCCGCCGCCGTCATCGATGTGGTGGATGGCCGGGCGCCTGTCGGCATCGGCAGTTTCACGCTCGAAGCAACATTTCCGGCGGCGAAGACCGCGTGAGGATGTGCACGACGGCGGGCCGCGATAGACCTTGGTCCAACTATGTCCGGAGAGTTCTATAGGCGAAACATGCGGTGCGGCAGGTCACCTCCCAAGCATTGGCGGCATTGATCGGGCGGGCCTGTTCCGGTTTCTAGGGCTGGCGGGGAAGCCTTGCGCGAAAGTACCAAGAGCGCCCAAATTCGGGGTATCATGTCGTCAGGGGCGCCTGTAGAAGACGGCCGAGGGCCGAGTTCTGGGGAGGCGACAATGAGACCGCATTGGGCTGGGGCGATCATCGCCTGTCTGCGAAGCGGCATGCTGATCGCCGCCGCCGTGATGGCCTTAGGCCTGCTTGCACCGCAAACGCTGGCGCAGACGGAAGCCGCAGCGCCGCCGCAGAAGGTCCAGGATCTGCTCAAGCTGATGGGCGACCCGGAGGTGCAGAAATGGGTCGATGCCCAAAAGGCGGTCCAGCCTCAGCCGTCATCGGGCGCTGCCGGCGCGACGGATGACGGCATGCTCTTCGCCACGGCTTTGGCGCGGATACATCAGCATTTTACCGACCTCGCCGCCGCGATCCCGCGGCTGCCTGGCGAATTCGCCACGGCCGGCGCCGCCATCAGCGCCGCGCTGGCAGGTTATGGCTTCCTGGGCTTTGCGCTGATCTTCGCGATTTTCGTCGCCGCCGGTTTCGCGGCGCAATGGCTTTACTGGCGCTGGACCGCGAGCTTGCGCGCCTGGATCGCGGCCTCCCAGCTCGAAACGGTGCGCGACCGGCTGACCGCCATGGCGGCGCGGCTCGTCTATGGCGCGGGATCGGTCGCGATGTTCGCGCTGGGCAGCATCGGCGCCTTCCTGGTCTTCAGCTGGCCGCCGCTGCTGCGCCCGATCCTCTTTGGCTATCTTCTGGCCGTGCTGGCCTTCCGGCTGGCCCGTGTGGTGCTCGAATTCCTCTTCTCGCCGCCCGAACTCACAGGCTTCGGCGAGGCGGCGCGCTTTCGCGTGCTGCCGGTCTCCGACGCGAGTGCCTCCTTCTGGGTGAGGCGGCTGTCTTATGCGGTGGGCTGGTTCGCCTTCGGCTGGGTCACCGTCATGCTCCTGTCGATGCTGGGCTTTGCCATGCCGTCCCGCCAACTGATGGCCTATGCGCTCGGGCTGGTCCTTCTGATCATGGGTATCGAAGCCGTCTGGCACAGGCCCGTGCAGATGCCGGCGCAGGACGCGACGCGCGCCAGGATCGGCGACCGCGCCCGCAACTGGCTGCTGTCGGCCTATTTCGTCCTTCTGTTTGTGCTCTGGGTCGCCGGCGCCATGAAGGCCTTCTGGTTCCTGGCCGTGATCGTGGCGCTGCCGGCTGCGGTGGTCATGGCGCAAAGGGCCGTGAACAACGTCTTCCGGCCGCCCGGAACGGCGCAGGGCGGCACGGAAGTCCCGAGCGTCCTGGCCGCGATCGTCGAACGCGGGGTGCGGGCGGCTCTCGTCATTGCTGCCGTTCTCTTCCTCGCCGGCCGGCTGGGGCTCGATTTCACCGCCATGACGGCGCAGGACACGTTCCTCATCCGCGTGATGCGCGGGGCGTTGAGCGCCATCGTCATCCTTCTGGTGGCGGATTTCACCTGGCATGTGGCCAAGACGCTCATCGACAAGCGCATCGCCGCCGCCGGCGTGCCGGGCGAGCCGGGCACGGAACTGGCGCGGCGCAATTCGCGCATCCGGACTTTGCTGCCGATCACGCGCAATGTGCTGATGATCGTCGTGGCGATCGTGGCGCTGCTGATGGCCTTATCCTCGCTCGGCGTGCAGATCGCCCCTCTGATCGCGGGCGCCGGCATCGTCGGCGTGGCGATCGGCTTCGGCGCGCAGACGGTGGTCAAGGACGTCATCAGCGGCGTCTTCTATCTGCTCGACGATGCCTTCCGGGTCGGCGAGTATATTCAGAGCGGCTCCTACAAGGGCACCGTCGAATCCTTCAGCCTGAGGTCGGTGAAGCTCAGGCATCATCGCGGCTATATCTACACCGTGCCCTTCAGCGATCTGGGGGCGGTGCAGAATATGAGCCGCGACTGGGTCATCGAGAAGATCACCCTCACCTTGACCTACGATTCCGACATCGACAAGGCGCGCAAGATCGTCAAGAAGATCGGCCTCGAACTGGCGCAGGATCCGGAATTCGCCCACAGCATCATCGAGCCCCTGAAGATGCAGGGCGTCGATCAGTTCGGCGACACCGGCATGCTGATGAAGATGAAGCTCAAGACCCGACCTGGCGAGCAGTTCGGCATCAAGCGCCGCGCCCTCATGCTGATCAAGCAGGCTTTCGACGAGAACGGCATCAAGATCGCGGTGCCGACCGTGCAGGTCTCCGGCGATGACGATCCCAAAGCCGCGGCGGCGCATCGGTTGCGCCTGAAACAGCAGGCCGAGGCCGCCGCGACCGCGGCGAATGGCGGCTGAGCTGGCTCAAACGCCATTGACCTGAACGCCGTCCGATGCTCACTGAAGCCGGCGCCAAAAGCGAGGCATCGCATGAGCGTGCTGTTCGTGAGTCATGCGAGCAAGTCGGATTCTGGGGCGAGCACGATCCTGGCATGGCTCAGGGAATGGGGCTATGACGCCGTCTTCGTCGATCATGACGTGGCCGAGGGGCTGGTCGGCGGCGAACCTTGGGAGGAAAGGCTCTATACGGAGCTGCGCCGCTGCCGCGCTCTGATCGCCCTCGTCGATTCGGCCTGGCTCGGCTCGAAATGGTGCATCGCCGAGGCCAACCACGCCCAGGCGCTGCGCAAGCCGGTGATCCCGATCTATCTCGAGGACCGCAAGACCAGCGAGCCTTTCGCCAAGCTGCTCACCGCCAACGCGCCGCCAGTCTTCGCGCGAGTCCAGAGCCTGACGACGGTGGCGCTGGAGGACACCAAGACACGCCTCAAGCAGGCGCTGTCCAGCCTCGGCCTCGATGCGGCGAATGTTTTCAGCTTCAAGGGAAGCCGCCCACCCTATCCGGGACTCCCGCCTTTCGAGAAGGATGATGCCCCCGTCTTCTTCGGGCGCGATCAGGAGATCACCGATCTCCTGTCGCTCCTGAATTCCTGCCGCGCCGCCAATCGTCCGCGCTGGATTCAGATCCAGGGCGCCTCGGGATCCGGAAAATCCTCGCTTCTGCGCGCCGGACTCCTTCCCCGGCTCGAGCGCGACAAGGATCATTGGATCATCGTGCCGCCCTTCCGGCCGCTGGCCGATCCGCTGCGCGAGCTCTCTCAGGTTTTGGCGGCGCCACTGCCGGCGCCCGACGGCACGGAAGCCGCGGTCGTGGCCGCCTGGGCGCAATGGATCATCGATGCGACGGCGATGATTCGAAACGGAGCGCAACGCCCCGAAGCGACCGTGCTTCTTTCCGTCGATCAGCTCGAGGAGGCGGTCAACCCGAGACGCGCCGGCGCTTTGCGCGATGAGGATGGTCCCGATCGCGCCACCTTGTTCCTCATCGCGCTGCGAGAGGCTCTGGTGCGAAGCGATCACCGGCTCCTGGTGATCTCGACCTTGCGGGCGGACACGATCGGAGATTTCCAGCGTCATCGCGCCATGCGCGAACGGTCCTCGCAGGGCGACGTCATTCGCGTCCAGGCCTGTCAGCTCGACGCGCTTCCGAAAGCGAGCTTCTTCGCGATCATCCAGGGACCGGCGGATCTGGCAGGCCTGCGTTTCGACGACGGTCTCGTCGGGCGCATCGTCGATGAGACGGCCACCGACGATGCCTTGCCGCTCCTCGCCTTCGCGCTGCGCGAATTATGGGATCGTTATGGCAAGGCGGATCTGCGCATCTCGAAGGACGAATATGATTTGTTCGGCGGTATCGAGAAATCGGTGGGGGACCGCGCCGAGGCGGAATACCGCAACTGGATGGACAAGCTCGTCTCGACGGGTACCTCCGCCGCTGAGATCGAGGCGCAGAACGAGCAGTTCCGCCGTCTGATGCTCACCCATTTCGCCGGCATCACCGATGACGGGCGATTGATCCGCTCGCCCGTCGCCTGGGCGGACATACCGGTGGGGCTGAAGGACATCGTCGAAGCCTTCCGCGATGCGCGCCTCATGTCGGCCGATCAGGAGAAGGTCGAGGTTGCGCATGACGCGCTGTTCCGGCGTTGGGAGCGGTTGGCCGAATGGCGCAAGCAGATCGGCGGGGCGCTCGCCGATCTGCGGCTCGTCAAGCGCATATATGCCGAGAGAACGGACCAGGCGGATCTGATCCCGGAGGGCCATCAGCTCGAGCAGGCGAAGCGTTTGCTGACGAGCGGCCTGATCCAGAGCGACAGTCCGCTCAGCGATTTCGTGACGAGCAGCATGAAGCTGGCGGAATTCCAGGAAGGACGGCGCCATTTCTGGAAAAGGTTGGGCCAGGCGGCCAGCGTCGCCGTGGCGCTGGTCGGTGTGATCGCGACGGCTCTGTTCCTCGTCGCTTCGGACCGGCAAGGCGCCGCCTTGAATGAACGCGATCGCGCCTTCTCCAGCGAGGCGACGCGGCTTGCGGCGCTGAGCCGGGCCGAGCTGGCGAAGGGCAATATCCGTGGCGCCATCGAGCTTGCGCTGGAGGCGCTGCCGAGCACGCGCGCCGAGAGCGAGGAGAATTCCCTGTCGCTGGGCTGGCTTCGCCATGTCTTCGCAAACCGGCCGCCGCCGGTCTCGAAGATGGTTGAGGCGACGCTCATGGATGCGCTCATCGCCCGGCCTCTGAATGAACCGTGGCTGATCGGACATCAGGAGCCGATTTATGACGTCGTGTGGAGTCCGGATGGCGCAAGGATTGCGACGGGATCCACGGACGGCACCGTGCGCATTTGGAACACCGCGACGGGCATGGTGGAGAAATCGCTGGAGGTGAAGAAAGGGTTCCGCCCGAAATTGCAGTGGACCCTGGGAGGAGACCGCCTGTTCGCTTCCTCCGAGGGGATGAACAGAGGCATCCATATGTGGGATATGGCGTCGGGCGAACACGTTTCCATGATGCCGGAGGGGGAGGCCGATTACATACGTATTGCCTGGAGCCCCGACGCTACATCGGTTGTGATGATCACATTGAGGGGAGAGGCGAAGCTGTGGGATGCGACAACGGGAAAGCTGAAGGCTCGTGTTGAAATCCCGAGGGTTGCGATCAAGGAAGTTGCCTGGAGCGTGGATGGCGGGAGCTTTGCGCTAGCGATTGCCGGTGAAGTCTGGATCTGGGATGCCAATGGAGATCGGTCGCAAGTCGTCCTGCGTCACGAAGATGTGGTGTCCAAAATAGCCTGGGGACCGAATGGAATGCTGGCAACGGCATCCGGGCGCATGATCCGAATCTGGAACACCGACAAGGGGGAGCTTGCGGCATCATTGCCGCTTGCGGGCAAGGCAACCGCCATTTCCTGGAATCAGGACGGGTCGCGACTGGCGATAGGCACGATCGGTCCCGGAGGCAGCATTTGGCAGGCTGACACAGGTAAGGTCACTGATCTGGCCGAACCCGTTCCGGTCGAGATGATTGCCTGGAGTCCCGACGGCACGAAACTGGCGACACGATTCTATGGGGCCGCGTGGCTGTGGGATCCGGCGAATGGCGCGAAAATTGGCCCTCCGCTGGCAGCTCCGGAAAAGGTTGCGTTCAGAACGGTGTTGCGGCCTACGCGTTCAGATATACCGGCCACGCCGGAAATGAAATGGAGCCCGGACAGCAAGCAGATCGCAATAGCGCTGGGTCCGGTGGGCGCGTTCTGGGATGTGGAGCGCAATGAGCGCTTCCTGCTGATCGGGCACCAGGAGGCAATTTCCGGACTGGCATGGAAGGGCGACAGTAGTTTGCTTGCAACAGCTTCCGTGGACGGCATGGCGCGAATATGGAATTTGGGAAACGGAAGCAAAGGCATGCGGAGGAAACTCAGCGACAACGCCGATGATGTGCATCGGCTTGCCTGGGCACGGACTGGCGGGCGGATACTGGCTTTGACAACTGGTTCTGTCGCCATATGGGAGGCGTCCACCGGTGCGACGATCGCAGTGATGGACGCGGAGCCCGCTGGTTATGCCGAATGGGATCCGGCCGGGTCGCGAATTGTGGCTGCCCTGGACGACCGCACACCTGGCATATGGGACGCCGGGAGTGGCAAGCTGCTGATGCGTCTCGAAGGACACACGGACACGGTGAATGCCGCCGCCTGGAGTCCCGACGGCCTTCGGCTGGTCACGGTTTCCAATGATTTGACGGCCAAGCTCTGGGATGCCACGTCCAAACTCATGCGGGAGCTGAAGTTCAGTCGTAAAATTCAAGAAGCCCATTGGAGCCCGGACGGGCGGCGCATTGCGCTGGTCGCGGAGGATGGACTCTTTATATGGACGCCCAAGGCGACGCAGCCGGAAAGCCAACTGATTCTCACGGGTGGAGTGCAGGCGGTTTCCTGGAGCCCGGATGGATCGCGGCTGGTCACCTCTAAAGGGGGCTGGCCAGAATCCGACTGGAACGACGAGGACAAATTTCTGACGATTCGATCGGTTTCTCGAACATCATGGAGTCCGGATGGGAAACGTGTGGCGACCGTTTCTGATGATGGGTTGGGGCGGGTATGGGATATGGAAACGCGCACGGAAGCTGCACTGAGAGTGCCCGACAGTGACGTTCTGGACATCGCGTGGAGCAGCAATGGCCGATGGATTGCAACGGCATCCGATGACTCGACCGTGCGGGTCTGGGATGCCGCGAGCGGCAAGGAGGTGTCCCGTTATATGGACCGAAAGCCGAAGATGGCGTGGGATTCGACAGGCCAGCGTCTGGCTTCACTGCGGGCGGACGGAGTCGTCGAAGTCAATGTCATGCCACGGGAGAACCTGTCGACTTTGCTGGCTTGCGCATTAGGGCAGCTGCCCTCTGTGAGCCCGGCCGTAATTCGCGGCGATTTCTTCTTGTCGCCAGCACCCCAGGAGGGATCAGCGGCGGCGCATTTGAGCGAGCCATATGGGGTTCGTTATGCCGCCGCGCAGGAAGCCTGCACGGCCCTTCTGCAATAGGCGGGCTTACGGCATAAACGGCTTGAAGTGCTTCGACAGCTTGAGGCCCTGGCGCTGGTAGTTCGAGCCGATGCCCTGGCCATAGACCTGGTTCGGTATCTGGGTCAGGGGCTCGTAGATGAGCCGGCCGATGATCTGGCCATCCTCGAGGATGAAGGGCACTTCATGCGAGCGCACTTCGAGCACGGCGCGCGAGCCTTCGCCGCCGCCCGACTGATGGCCGAAGCCCGGATCGAAGAAGCCGGCATAATGGACGCGGAACTCGCCGACCAGCGGATTGAACGGCACCATCTCGGCGGCATGGGTCGGCGGCACGCGCACCGCTTCCTTCGAGGCGAGAATGTAGAACTGGTCGGGATCGAGAATGAGCGAGCCCTTCTGCCAGATCGGCTCCCAGTAATCGAGCACCTCGAGGACGCCCACCTTGTCGACGTCGATGAGCCCGGAATGGCGCTTGGCACGGAAGCCCACCGGGTGGCCGGGGGGCTGCGGCGACAGGTCGACCGACAGCGCCAGGCCGTTGTCGATATTGGCGTCGGCGGACGAGATCAGCGCCTCGCTCTCATGCAGGAGCGCGATGATCTCATCGGATGCGAGCGGCGGGCCGGAGCGGAAGCGGATCTGCGACAGGCGTGAGCCGGTGCGCGCCAGGATGGAAAAGCTCCTGGGCGAGATCTCGGCATAGAGCGGGCCTTCATAGCCCTCCGGGATCTTGTCGAATTCGCGCGCATCATCGGCGATGACGCGGGTGAAGATGTCGAGCCGCCCGGTCGAGCTCTTGGGGTTCGCCGCCGCCGAGATACGGGACGGCAGTGCCAGGGTCTCGAGCAGCGGCACGATATAGACGCAACCCGCCTCGAAGACGGCCCCTTGCGCCAGTGAGAATTTATGGAGCTGCAGGGTTTCGAGGCGCTCGGCCACCCTTTTGCCGGGACCGGGCAGGAAGGAGGCGCGCACCCGATAGGCCCATTCGCCGAGCCTCAGATCGAGGCTCGCCGGCTGGATCTGTCCTTGGGCCAGCGGCCGGCCGGTGCGGATGAAGCCTTTTTCACAGAAATCGGCAAGCGTCATCGCGGGGAGTATCCCGCGCGGCATTTCGAGGGCGGAAAGCATGGTGTTGGGCTGCGGCATGGCGCTATTGAGAGGCTAATCGGGCGTTAGGCAAGCGCAATCTGGCGCCAGTGGAAAACCTCCGCTGGGTCATCCCGCTTGCCGGATCTTCGACGGCGTCTTGCCGAACTGCCGGCGATAGGCCCGGGTGAAGGCGGAGGCGCCGGCGAAACCGACCTTGGCGGCAATCTCGCTGACCGGCAGCGGGCTGTTGCCGAGGAGCCAGTGCGCGCGTTCCAGGCGAAGTTTCGTATAATAACGACTCGGTGACGTCCGGAAGTGTCGTTGGAACAGGCGGTTGGCGGTGGCGGGCGGTATCTCCGCCATGGCGCACAGGGCGGCGACATCGGTTGGCTGTTCGAGATGGGCCTGCATGAGTTCGATCATACGCGCCAGGCGCCGCTCGACCCGGGCAACCATGCCCTCGGGCGACGTCTCGGCGGAATTCGCGTACGCCGCGAGCGGCCGGTAGTTCAGTACATGGGCGACGCGGTCGGCCAGAGGCTTGCCGTAGAAGCGTTTGATCAGCCCCAGCATCATGTCCATGGTCGCGATGCCGCCGGCGCTGGAGACGATCCTGTCGTCGCTCGAATACAGCTGATCCAGCAGCACCGAATCCGCCAGGAGCTCGCGATAGGCGGAGATGCTCTCGCGATGGACCGAAACCTTGTGCGCGCCGAGGATCCTGGCCTTGGCCAGAATGTAGGAAGCGGTGTCCACACAGCCGATGACGGCGCCCTGGCGATAGTGCTTGCGCAGCCAGGCGAGCAGCGCCGGCTTGCACGCTTCTTCGGGCTTGTAGGACGACAGAACGATGATCACCGGGGCGAAGGGCATGTCCGCCAGCGCCACGTCGGGAGTGATGGGCACGCCGCTGGAGGAGGAGACGGGAGCATCGTCAGGGGTCAATATCCTGCGGGTGAAACAGGCCTGGCCGTGCTCACGGTCGGCGACGCGCAGGCTCTCGAGACACGCGGCCAATGACAGGAGCGGGAAGCGCTGGGCCAGGACGATCGCAACCGTGACGGCAGATATGGGCAAGCCGGAATCCTCGTTTGGTGATCAGATCGCGCCAGTTCGCGATAATCTCGGCACATCGAAGCATGACTCGTCAATGCATAATGCGCCGCAGGACAGGCCGCATCACAGGAGCGACGGACATGTTGGCAACTCGAGAACAAGCGATCCCGACCGCATGCAGCAAGGAGGAGTGGGAAGCCCGTGTCCATCTGGCGGCGCTCTACCGCATCACCGCGAAATACGGCATGACCGATCTGGCCAATGGCGCGATCGGCGCCCGGGTCACGGGCGAGCCCGACCACTATCTCACCCATCCTTATGGACTGTTCTGGGAGGAGATGAAGGCGAGCGATCTCGTCAAGATCGACAGGAACGGCAAGCCCGTCGATGCAAGCGCGCCCTGGCTGAATGACGGCGCCGTCAATCTGTGCAAATGGATCTTCGGGCATCGCCCGGACATCAATTTTTTCATTCACGGTCACGATGAAGAAGTCATGGCCGTCGGCTCGATCGAAGACGGGCTGCTGCCGCTCAATCAGCCCGCCATCTATCTGGGCAATATCCTCGACTATATCGAATACACCTTCGAGGAGGATGAGGACTATGCCCGGCATTTTGTGCAGAAGCTCGCCGACCGGCAGATCCTGATCACCCGCAATCACGGCTATTACGTCATGGGAGATACGGCCGCCGCCGCTTTCTTCCGGGCCTATTTCCTGCGCCAGACATGCTCCGCCCAGATCAAGACGATGTCGATGGGCCGCAAGCTCCACATGATCGACCCGCAGCGGGTTGCCCGCTACCAGGACGAAATGAAGACCTCGCCGGATTACAACTACAATGGCGAGACCGAATGGCCGGGCCTCATCCGCATGCTTGAGCGCACCCAACCAGACTATCGCAATTGAGGAACATCCATGTATCCGGCTGCCGGAGCTGGGACATGCCTGATGCGAGCGCCGCCCGCCTCGATCTGCACCGGGACGACGTCATCGCGCGTTATCTCGCCGCGGCGGGTCCGGTCTATGGCGCGCTGACCAGGCTGGTGGGCCAGGTATCCTTGCTGCTTCTGCTGTCGGCCGATCGCCGGCTCGGCCACGCCAGCACGGCCGCGGCGCAGACTCTGGCGAAGGAGACCGAAGCGGCGCTCGCCGCGCTGCCGGTGCCGGCCGTGGCGGGCCGTCATCATTGGATGCTCAGCCAGGCGATGGCTCGTCTGAGCGACGTGCTGAAGCGGCTGCGGCGCGGCCGGACGGACGCTGCCGCGTCCGCGCGCCTGATCCGATTGGTGCGAAGCGCCCACGAGCTGCTGCGATTGGCGGCGCGGGCCGAGGCCGGCCTCTCCCTCGTCGATCTCAGACAGGCCTGTTGCAGCTGCGTAGGATAGGAGTCCGGCGCAATGGCCGATTATTCGATTTATGTCCTCGAATATGCGCGCACGCGCAATTACCCGAAGGCCGCCCTTGTCTATGGCGCTTTCGAGGAGGCGCGCGTGACGATGCCCTATTCCTATGTCCTCCTGCGCGGGCGCGGGCATGTGGCGCTCGTCGATGTCGGCTATTCGGACAAGGATCACGGCAGGCATCTTGCCGAAAAATACGGCATCGAGAACTGGCGCCCGCCGCGCACCGTGCTGTCTGAATGCGGTGTTGCGCCCGAAGACGTCGACACGGTCTTCATTACCCATGCGCATTTCGATCATTTCGGCAATGTCGAGGATTTCCCCAATGCCACTTTTTATATCCAGCGCGAGGAGATCGAGCGCTGGAGCTGGGTGTTGTCGCTTCCCGACCGCATGCGCTGGATGACGGCTTCCCTCGACCCGGCGAGTGTCCTTCATGCCGCCGAGCTGTCGGCGGCCGGCCGGCTGAGACTGGTCGATGGCGGCTGGGAGGATGTGATTCCGGGGGTCGACCTGCATCTCGCCCGCGACAGCCACACCTATGGCTCCATGTGGGTCTCGGTGCGTAATGACGGAGCGCAGGTTTCGCAGGATGTCTGGGTGCTCGCCGGCGATCTCGTGGTCCAGTTCGACAATATCGAACGGGACGGGAGCCTGATCGATGTCGAGACGATGTACAATCCTGGCGCGCAGACCGTCGGCAGCTATACCAATATCATTATCGCCATGGCGGCGATGATGAAGCTCGTGGGCCACGATTCCCGGCGCATTATCCCCGTCCACGAGGCGCGCCTCGGCGAGCGTTTCCCCTCCCGCATCTCCAGGGAGGATCTGCGGATATCCGAAATCTGCCTGGCCGACGGTGCGGTATCGGCCGTCAGGAGTTAATGCTGCGGCAGTGCAAAACTCCGCCGCTTCGTCTAAAGTGGCGCCATGTATGAACGCATTACACGTAATATACGGGTCGTCGTCCAGCCGCGGTACCTGCAGAGCCAGTCGCGGCCGGATGATGATCATTTCGTCTGGGCCTATACGATCACCATCGCGAACCAGGGCCTGGAAATCGTCACCTTGCGCAGCCGCCATTGGCAGATCACCGACGACCGCGGCCGGCGCGAGGAGGTGAAGGGCGAGGGCGTCGTCGGCGAGCAGCCCACCCTGGCGCCCGGCGAAAGCTTCGAATATACCTCCGGCGTCCCGCTCGCGACGCCATCCGGCATCATGCTCGGGACCTACCAGATGGAGACGTCGGGCGGCGAGCTCTTCGATGTCGACATTCCCGCCTTTTCACTCGATTCCCCGCAATCCCACCGGCAGATCAACTGATTTCTCATGACTGGAACCCGTTTCACGCCACGCGACATGCTGGCTCGTCTCATCGCTTTCGACACCACGAGCCGTGACGGCAACCTGCCGCTGATAGATTTCGTCGAGGCCTATCTCGCCGACTGGGGCATCAAGAGCCTGCGCGTCGATTTCGAGGCCGGCAAGAAAACCAATCTCTATGCCACGATCGGACCTGAGGATCAGGGCGGCATCGTGCTGTCGGGCCATACCGATGTCGTGCCGGTCGACGGCCAGAACTGGACCACCAATCCCTTCGAGCTCACCGAGAAGGATGGCCTCCTTTATGGCCGCGGCACCTGCGACATGAAGGGTTTCCTCGCCACCGCTCTGGCGCTGGTGCCGGACTTCAAGGCGGCGAAGCTCAAGACACCGATCCATTTGGCGCTATCCTGCGACGAGGAAGTCGGCTGCATCGGCGTGCGCCCGCTCGTCGCCTATATCAAGGAGCATCTGCCCAAGCCCAAAGCCGTCATTGTCGGCGAGCCGACCCTGATGAAGGTGGTGAACGCCCATAAGGGCGCCCATACTTTCGCAACTGAAGTGACCGGCCTCGAGGCGCATTCGAGCTGCACGCATCTGGGCGTCAATTCCATCCTGGTGGCAGGCGAACTCCTCTCCGAGATCGGCCGTATCGCCAGGGACATGCGCGAGCGCGGCGATCCATCGGGCCGTTTCAATCCGCCCTATACGACCGTGCATGTCGGGCTCATCGAAGGCGGCACCGCCAAGAACATCATTCCGCGCCGCTGCGCCTTCAAATGGGAGACCCGGCTTCTGCCGGGCTCCGATCC
The DNA here is from genome assembly GCA_005502925.1 of Rhizobiales bacterium Y(2018). Classification (GTDB taxonomy): domain Bacteria; phylum Pseudomonadota; class Alphaproteobacteria; order Rhizobiales; family Aestuariivirgaceae; genus Taklimakanibacter. Next base: position 329,623 of record SCPD01000002.1, read on the forward strand.
GGACGAAGTGCCGACGCGCTTCAACGCTTTCGCCAGGACGCTCGAGCCCGCGATGCATGAGGTGTCGCCCGAGACCGGCGTGCGCACCGACCGCACCAATGTCGTGCCAGGCCTGCGCCCCGAGCCCGATTCACCCGCCGAAAATCTGGCGCTGCATCTGGCCGAGGCCAATGGCACGGAAGCCGTTTCCTATTGCACCGAAGCGGGCCTCTTCCAGGAGATCGGCATCCCCGCCATCATCTGCGGCCCGGGCTCGATCGAGCAGGCGCACAAGCCGGACGAATTCATCGCCATCTCCGAGATGGAGAAATGCGAGACCTTCATGCGGAAGCTCATCCAGCACTGCGTGAATTGATTCGCTCGCGCTCAATTTTCACAGTTTTTTCGGCAGTTGCGCGGAAAGTCAGTCATCACCATATTGGCGGCAACGTTTTTTGTGAGGCCGGCATGACCCTGCTGCTCAACATCCTGTGGTTCGTCCTGGGCGGATTTTTCTCCGGCCTCGGCTGGCTGTTCGCCACCGTGCTGATGGCGATCACCATCGTGGGCATTCCCTGGGTGCGCTCCTGTTTCAACTTGGCGATGTTTTCCTTCTGGCCGTTCGGGCGCGACGTGATCTCGCGCAAGGAACTCACCGGCCAGGACGATCTCGGCACCGGCACGCTCGGCCTCGTCGGCAACATCATCTGGTTCGTGTTGTGCGGCTGGTGGCTGGCGGTGTGGCACATCACCGCCGCCGTGGCGCTCGGCATCACCATCATCGGCATACCTTTCGCCCTGCAGCATCTGAAGCTCGCGGTCGCTTCGCTGCTGCCGGTCGGCAAGACGGTGGTCGATTACGACACGATCGACCGCGCCCGCGGCAGTGCTACTGGGCCTGCGCCCGGGCCTCGGGCGCCGGCTCAACTTCCTCCGGCGCGAACTGGTAATGTGTAGAGCAGAACTCGCAGGTGACGTCGATCACGCCATTGGTGTTCATATGGGCGCGGTCGTCGTCTGAAAAGCTCTTGAGCAGGTCGCCGACCTTGTCGCGCGAGCAGGTGCAGTGGCGCTCGAGCGTCACCGCCGGATAAACCGTCACCCCATCCTCGTGATAGAGCCGGTAAAGCAGCTCCTCGGGCGTCAACATCGGGTCGAGCAGCTCATGATCCTCGACCGTGTCGAGGAGCAGGCGCGCTTTCACCCAGTGATCGTCCTCGGTCACTTCTTCTTGCGAGCCCTCCGGCGCGTCACCGGAATCGAAGGGCTGCGGGCTGATGCCGCCGTCGCGCGGCAGATGCTGCACCATGATGGCGCCGGCCCGCCACGCCTCAGGCCTGAGACCGCGTTGCGCGAGCGCTCCAGCCGCGAGCTGCAGCCGCGTCGGGATCTGCTCGGATTGCTGGAAATAGCCGAGCGCCGCCTCGGTCAGCGACACGCCGCCCAAGGCCACGATGCCCTGATAGCGCTCCATGCCCTGGCCCTGGTCGATGGTCATGGCGAGATGGCCCTTGCCGAGCAGCGCCTGCGGCGTCGGCTCCTTGAGCGCCGCCACCATTTGGGCGTCGAAGCGCGCATAGCCGCGGATGCCGCTGGGCGAGGAGAAGTCGGCGACCAGGAGGTCGACCGGGCCGTCGCTGTTGGTCTGCAGGATGAACTTGCCGTCGAATTTGAGCGACGCGCCGAGCATGGCGGTGAGCGCCACGGCTTCGGCGAGGAGTGCGGAGACCGGGGCCGGATAATCATGCTTATGCAGGATATCGTCGACCACGGCGCCTAGACGCACGATGCGCCCACGCACGCCCAAGGGCTTGATTTCAAAAGGCATCACGATGTTGTCGGGCATATCGGTCATGCTGTTCACGTGTTTCCGCAAGGGCAAGGACGCTCGCCCTGACTACTAACTGAAATTTATGGCGTCATTCCGCGCCGAGGCACCGGAGTAGAATGCTTTTCTGGATATGGAGACGGTTCTCGGCTTCGTCAAATACCACCGATTGCGGACCATCCATGACTTGGGCGGTGACCTCCTCGCCGCGATGGGCGGGCAGGCAATGCATGAACAGCGCATCGGGCCGCGCTTTCCGCATCAAGGCGTCATTCACCTGATAGGGCTTCAGCATATTGTGGCGCGCCGCCGCGTCGGTGTCGTGCATGGAAACCCACACATCGGCGAGGACGCAGGACACATCCTTGACCGCTTCCTCGGCCGAAGTGGTGACCGTGACCTTGCCGCCCTCACGCTTGGCCCAGGCGACCGCTTGCGCGTCGGGCGCGAGCTCCGTCGGGCAGCCGAGCCGCAAGTCGCCGCCGAGCTTGGTCATCGCATGGATCCACGAGGTCGCGACATTGTTGCCGTCACCCACCCAGGCGACCGCATGCCGGTCGATCGGACCGCGATGCTCCTCGAAAGTCATGATGTCGGCCATCACCTGGCAGGGATGCGACTTGTTGGTGAGGCCGTTGATGACCGGAATGCTCGCATGTTCGGCGAGCTCCATCAGATGATCATGCTGCTTGGCGCGGATCATGATGCCATCGACGTAACGCGACAGGACGCGCGCCGTATCGGCGATCGTCTCGCCGCGGCCGAGCTGCATGTCATTGGCGGAGATGACGAGCACCTCGCCGCCCAATTGCCGCATCGCCACTTCGAAGGAGACGCGGGTGCGCGTCGAAGGCTGCTGGAAGATCATCGCCAGCATGCGCCCCTTGAGCGGAGCGCCTTGCTCGACGGCGCCCTTCGGCCAGCCCTTGCGGGCGCTTTTCATCGCCTGCGAGCGCTCGAGGATCGCCCTGAGCTCGCCTGAGGAAAAATCGGAAATATCGAGAAAATGACGAATATCGCCAGCCATCGGAGATCGCCTCAACCGCGCTTGGAGGTGAGGGACTGGCAGGCGCGATCGAGCTTCGCCACCGCTTCCGAGAGATCCTCATCGGTGACGATGAGCGGCGGCAGCAGGCGCACCACATTGTCGCCGGCGCCGATGGTGAGGAGCTGCTGGTCGATCGCCGCGGCGATCAGGTCGGTATTGGGCACTTTGGTCTTGAGGCCCATCATCAGCCCGTCGCCACGAATATCCTCGATGATGTCGGGATGGCTGTCTTTCAGCGCCGCGAGCTTCTGCTTGAAATTGAGGCCGCGCGTCTGGACATCGCTGAGGAAGCCATCGGCCAGCACGACATCGAGCACGGCGTTGGCGACCGCCATGGCGAGCGGATTGCCGCCGAAGGTCGAGCCATGGGTGCCGGCCGTCATGCCTTGCGCCGCATTTTCGGTGGCGAGGCAGGCGCCGACCGGGAAGCCGCCGCCGATGCCCTTGGCGATCGCCATGATATCTGGGGTGACGCCCGCCCATTCATGGGCGAAGAGCTTGCCGGTGCGCCCGACCCCGCATTGCACTTCATCGAGGAGCAGCAGGATGCCGTGCTCGTCGCAGATTTCGCGCAGCCTTTTCAGCATCTTGGGCGGAACCGGGCGCAGGCCGCCTTCGCCCTGGATCGGTTCGATCAGGATGCCGGCGGTCGCCGGCGTGATCGCTGCGAGGAGCGCCTTCTCGTCGCCGAAGGGAACCTGGTCGAAACCGGCAACCTTGGGGCCGAAGCCTTCGATATATTTGGCCTGGCCGCCCGCCGCGATGGTGGCGAGGGTGCGGCCATGGAAGGCGCCGTCGAATGTGATGATGTGGAAGCGTTCAGGGTTCCCCTTGGCCGCGTGATATTTGCGCGCCATCTTGATCGAGCATTCGAGCGCCTCCGCACCCGAATTGGTGAAGAAGACGGTGTCGGCGAACGTGGCTGCGGTCAGCCTTTTGGCGAGTTTTTCCTGGCCCGGGATCACATAGAGATTGGACGCGTGCCAGAGCTTGTTGGCCTGTTCGGTCAGGGCCTCGACGAGGCGCGGATGGGCGTGGCCGAGGCTCGTCACCGCGACGCCGGCGCCGAAATCGAGATATTCCCGCCCATCTTCGGTATAGACGCGCATGCCCTTGCCGCGATCGAAGGCGAGCGGGGCGCGTTTATAGGTCGGCAGGACAGGCGTGATCATCGTGTTGGCCCAAATGAAAATGCCGCCACGAGGCTCTGTGGCGGCGCAGCAAATCCCTGTCTCTGTTTATATGGGTTCCCTCCCTGAGGGTCAATCGCGGGTCTCTCCCGCTTTTTGGGGTCTTGAGTCAAACCGACGCAGGCCGCCTGAGTCAAACCGCCGCATGGACCCCAGATTCCTGCCCCTGTTAGGCTTTCCTTAACCACACGGCGCCGTGGCCACTTTGGGGGAGACCTCCGGAAGTTGGGGAAAACCTCATAAAGTCCGCGCCGGATTCTTGATGGCGAGTCGCGGCATATAGTATGGTTAGGCCATCAAGCTACGACATGTAGCGTCAATCTTGTCAGTTCAGGGCAAAGCGCGCTGGTCATGCGGGACCAGCGAAAGGTGAAGGATTCGAAAGCGGTGAATAGCGAAATTGGGGCGAGCCACGGAGGCGATAAGATGTCCTGGACGGATGAGCGGGTGGATCTCTTGAAGCGGCTATGGACCGAGGGGCTGAGCGCCAGCCAGATCGCGGGGCGCCTCGGCAATGGGGTGACGCGCAATGCCGTCATCGGCAAGGTGCACCGGCTGAACCTGTCGGGCCGGGCGCCGCAGCCGCGCAGTTCCGTCCCGCGGCCGCGCCGGGCGCGCGAGCCGAGCCCGCCGGGCCGGGTCACACCCTCCATCCATCTGCCGACCACCGGCGCCACCGCGCTCAAGCCCACTCTGCGCCACGAAGTGCAGCCGCGGGCCCTGCCGATGCCGGAACCTCAGCCTTTGCGGCTGGTCGACCTGCCGAAAGACGGCCGCGTCACCATCCTCCATCTCTCGGACAAGACCTGCAAATGGCCGATCGGCGACCCGGGAGCCGAGGATTTCTGCTTCTGCGGGCACAAGCCGCGCGATAGCTCACCCTATTGCGAATACCATGCGCGCCTGGCCTACCAGCCGCTGCAGGACCGCCGTCACCGCAAGGTGGTCAACGGCTGATCCATTCTTCTCTCTGAGGGGACAGAGGCCAGCCCGTTTGGGCTGGCTTTTTTGTTTAGAGTTCAGCGTCCGCCGGAGACATCCAGAATGGCGCCCGTCGTATAGGAAGCGGCGTCGCTGAGCAGCCAGACGACCGCCTCGGCGACCTCGCGCGCGGTGCCGGGCCGGCCCATCGGCGTCGTGGCGCCGAGCCGGTGCGCCCGGCCGGGCTCGCCGCCGCTGGCATGGATATCCGTCTCGATGAGGCCCGGCCGGATCGCGTTGACCCGCACGCCTTCGGCCGCGAGCTCTTTGGCGAGGCCGACGGTCAGCGTGTCGACGGCGCCTTTCGATCCGGCATAGTCGACATATTCGAAGGGTGAGCCGAGCCGGGCGGCGGCGGAAGAGAGAAGCACCACAGAGCCGCCATCGCCGCCGCGGTTTTTCGGCAGGCGCCTCGCGCATTCGCGGGCGCAGAGATAGGCGCCCAGCACATTGACCTCGAAGATGCGCTTCATCCGCTCGAGGCTCATCTCGGCGACTGGTGATGCCGGCGCCACGATGCCGGCATTGATGACGACGCCGGACAATCGGCCGAAAGTGCGTTCGGTCACCTCGAACATGGCGATGACATCCTTCTCCGAGGCGACATCGCCTTGGGCGAGGACGGCCTTGCCGCCGGCCTTGCGCACGCGCTCGGCCGTCTCCTCCGCGGCGGAGCGGTTGCCGACATAATTGATGCCGACCGACCAGCCTCTTTCACCACACAGAATGGCCGCTTCCCGGCCGATGCCGCGGCTGCCGCCGGTGATCAATATGGACTTCATCGGATGTTCTCCTTCTTCGACCGGGCGCGGGCGACCGGCATGATGTGGTCGCGGCTCAGGATCGCCAGCGGCAGGTCGAGTACGAAAGGATCGATCCAGCGGATCTCCTCGATCTCCGCATTCGCGGCGACGGCGCCGGTGAGCGCTACCTCGAAGACATCGGCTTCGACCTCGCGACCTTGCTCATTCGCCGCCTCGGCGCGGAATTTTCCGAGATAGAGGAATTGGCCGGTTGGGGCCGCCAGAGCGATCTCTTCCTTGAGCTCCCGCGCCAGCGCTTCGGTGGGTGCTTCATGTGCTTCGATCTTGCCGCCGGGCTGCATGAAGACGGAGGAACCGCGCTTGCGCACCACGAGCACATGTCCAGCTTCATTGAAGATGATCGCGGCCGCGATGCGGATGGGGGTGTCGCTCATTTTCGTTCGATCAAATCCCAGCGGTTGCCATGAAGATCCTCGAAGACGGCCACCGTGCCATAGGCCTCGTGTCGTGGCGCCTCGAGGAAGCGCACGCCTCGTTCAGTATAAAGCGCGTGGTCGCGCGCGAAGTCGTCGGTTTCCAGGAACAGGAAGACACGCCCGCCGCTCTGATCACCGATGGCGCCGCCCTGCCGCTCATCGGAGGCCTGCGCCAGCAAGAGGCCGGTTCCCTCCGGCTTCGGCGCCACGACCACCCATCTCTTCGTCGGACCCATGCGCCGGTCTTCGCGCAACACGAAATCGAGCTTATCGACATAGAAGCCGATAGCTTCGTCATAGTCGCGCACGACCAGCGTGATGAGGCCGAGTTCGCGGGACATCGTCAGTTGAGCTTGCGCTCGACCTCTTCATTCCATTCGCGGCTGAAGACCTGGGTTTCGCCTTCGAAGGCCTCGATGCGGCCCCAGATGATCCAATGGGTCTTGGTCGCCTCATGGCGCGTATGGGTCTCGACCCGCGTCTGCCAGTCACCGCGCCCGACTTCCTCGGTCCAATGGGTTTCCATGCGGGCCGACAAGGGATCATCCTGTTTGATGCGATAGGTCTTCTCGGTGGCCGAGCGGATCGTGAGCCCATGCGGCGCGATCTCGAAGCGGCCATTGTCGTCCTTTTCCTCGATGACCGTCTCGCCCGACGCCTCGTCCATGCGCACCGTGCGGCTGGCGCTGGGCTTGGCGAGCTCCTTCAGCTTCGCGGGCTCGGCGGCTTCCGCCGGCTTGAAGGTCGGCGCGATCTCATTGGGGATATCGCGCCTGATCGGCATGAACACACGTGAGGCGCCGGCATAGACCGTGAGCCGGACCGGCTCCGGCGCCGGCCACATCAGCGGCCAGTAAGTGGTCGAGATGGAGACCCGCAATTTATGTCCCTTGGGGATGCGCCAGGCGATGTCGTCGAGCGCGATCTTCATCTTGTAGCGTTTGCCTGGCTCGAGCGCTGAAGGATAGTCGCGGCTCACCCGCTGGCAGAGATTCTGCAGCTGATAAGTGATGCGCGTGACCTCGCCTGTAGGCCACACATCGTTGAGGCGGATCGCCACGAAGGCGACCGGCCTGTCGACCGAGAAATCGAGCTCGACCGAAGGACGTCCGACAATGTCGATGTCGCCGGCGAGGGTGGGAGAATCGAAGGTCAGCGATCCGGCATCGTCGCGCCTCTGGTCGCCCGGAAAGCCCGAGCCGTTGAACATGATGCAATAGTCGCCGCTGTCGAGGCCGATATCCTGGGGCGACGAGACGGTGAGGGCCGTTTCCGCTTGCGGCAGGCCGCCGATGCCGTCTTCATTCAAGTGCCACTGCTTGATTTCGGTATTGCCGGCATTCCACAGATCATCCTTGATCCAGCGGCCCGGCCATTCATCGGGTCCTTTGGTAGGCTTTATCGACTCCATTACATAGACGCGGAACGCCGGATCGCGCATGACGCCGGTGGGCTCGCCCTTGAGCCAGAAATCCCACCAGCGCAGCGCCTCCTGCAGGAAGCCGATGCGCGGGCCCACCATCGAGAAATGCGGGTATTTGTGGATCCATGGACCGATGATCGCCTTGCAGCTTGAGCGCAGGCCCGTCATCAGCCGCGGTATGGCGTTAGAATAGGCATCGTTCCAGCCACCGACCACCAGGCAGGCGGCTTCGATGGCGCCAAAGTCCTCACAGACGCTCGCATGTTTCCAATAGGAGTCGCGATGGGGATGTGAAAGCCACGGCACGATCAGCATCGGCAGGTTTTCGAGGCGCTCCATCCACATTTTCTTCCACGCCTCGCCGACGATCGCCGGATCTGGCGGGCGGGAGGAAAAGGCGAACATGGTGGCGGCCCAGGCCATATGCTCATTGATGACGCAGCCGCCCTTATAATGAATGTCGTCCTGATAGCGGTCATCCGTCGAGCACAAGGTCACGATGGCTTTCAGGGCAGGGGGCTTGCGCGCCGCGACCTGCAGGCCGTTGAAACCGCCCCAGGAGATGCCGATCATGCCGACTTGCCCCGAGCACCAGCTCTGCTTGGTGAGCCAGTCGATCACTTCCAAGGCGTCGTCCTGCTCCTGCTTGGTATACTCGTCGAACAGCAGGCCTTCGGAATCGCCATTGCCGCGCATGTCGACGCGGATCGCCGCATAGCCATGGCCGGCGAAATAAGGATGGGTCAGCGCGTCGCGGACGATCGTGCCGTCGCGCTTGCGGTAGGGCAGATATTCGAGGATCGCCGGCACGGGTTTGGCTTCCGAGTCTTCCGGCAGCCACAGCCGGGCCGCCAGCCGCGTGCCGTCGGCGAGCGGTATCCAGATATTTTCGATTTCCTTCACCGGACGCGGGAAGGTGGTGACGGTCTGCATGGACGGAAATCCTTCTGGGCGGGCGTGGTTTAGGGGAATAAAGCCCCGGCCGGCCTCTGTCAAAAACTCCTAAACCTCAGATGAATGCCGGTTTCAGAACGGGTTCAGTCCGCCCTCTCTATGTTCCACGTCAACTTGAGAGGAGATTTTCCGTGACCACCCGTTTCGCCACTCTTTCCCGCAGCCTCATCGTCGCTTCGGTCCTGATGACCGCACTCTTCACCGGCGCCGCCGCCAAGGCCGACGCGCCCCAGTTCAAGCGCGGCCAGATCGTGAATTTCACGTCGAAGCAGCAGCCCGGCTCGATCGTGATCGTCACCAAGGACCGCGCTCTCTATTATATATTGGGTGACGGCAAGGCGGTGAAATACAAGGTCGCCACAGCCAAGCGCGGCTTCGAATGGGCGGGCAGCAATACGGTTTCGGCCAAGGTGAAATGGCCCGACTGGCGCCCGCCGACGCAGATGCGCAAGCGCCGTCCCGATCTGCCGGCCTTCATGGCCGGTGGCCCGGAAAACCCGCTCGGCGCCCGCGCCATCTATCTCGGCAGCACGATCTACCGCATCCACGGCACCAACGAGCCGGGCTCGATCGGCAAGGCGGCATCGTCCGGTTGCATCCGCATGCTCAATGCCGATGTCAGCGAGCTGTTCCAGCATGTGAAGATGGGCGCCAAGGTGACTGTCGTTTGATTTCGACCGAAATTCCGAGGCCGCGGGGCGGGGTGACCGCCCCGCTTTTGTGTCGCTCTATCTCTATCGTCAGGAATTTGTCATAAGCAAAGCGGACTGTGCGGACAACTGATCCGCTTTGCCGAGTATGATGATCTGGCCTTGGAAAAAGACAAATGGCGCCACCGCGGTGGCAGCCGATCTACGTGAACGGAACTCCGCTCAGGATGCCTTGACGGCCTTGATTGGCGCTCTGCCCGATCCCGTAATGCTCCTCGATGATCATGGTCTGGTGTATTCCGCCAACACGCGGGCCATGGACCTGCTCAATATGGATCCGGTCGGCCAGCATCTGTCCTCGGCGATCCGCGCGCCGGCCATCCTGGAGGCGGTGCAGAACATCCTCGAGCATGGCGGCTCGATGCGCGTCGACTATGAGCTGCATGTGCCGGTGCCGCGCCATTTCGAGGCCTTCATCTCGGCCATGAGCATCATCGGCCCGGAAGTGGCGGCGCTCGTCCTCCTCAAGGATCTGACGCGCGAGCAGCAGACCGAACGCATGCGCGCCGATTTCGTCGCCCATGCGAGCCATGAATTGCGCACGCCCTTGGCCTCGCTCCTGGGCTTCATCGAGACCTTGCAGGGGGCTGCCAAGAAGGACGAGGTCTCGCGTGAGCGTTTCCTGGCGCTGATGCAGACGCAGGCGCAGCGCATGAAGCGGCTGATCGACGATCTGCTGTCCCTGAGCCGCATCGAAATGAACGCCCATCAGCGCCCGACCGGCACTGCCGACCTGACGCAGATCGCCCTCCATGTGCGCGACACGCTGGCCGGACTCGCCCGCGATGCCGACGTCGAGATCAGAATCGAGAGCCCGGGGCCGCTCCCGGTGCAGGGCGACTGGGACGAGCTCGTCCAGGTCATCCAGAATCTGGTCGAGAATGCCATCAAATATGCGGCCAGCGGCAAGCTGATCGAGGTCACCGGAATGCGGGTGGGCGAGGATTGCGAATTGGTGGTGCGCGATCATGGGCCGGGCATCGCCGAGCAGCATCTGCCGCGCCTGACCGAGCGTTTCTACCGCACCAATGCGCAGGAAAGCCGCTCGCGCGGCGGCACCGGCTTGGGCCTCGCCATCGTCAAGCACATCCTCAACCGACATCGCGGCAAGATGCGCATCCAGTCGCAGCTCGGCGACGGCTCGAGCTTTACGATCAGGATTCCGGCAGCTTCGCAAAATTCGAAATAATTCAAATATTTCATATAGTTGAGTTGTCATATTTCTGTATCGTATGTGTCACATAACACTCATGCGCGATGCCTAATGGAAGCCAGGCGTCACACAGAGGAGACACAAATGAAACGCTTTCTTTTGGCCGCAAGCCTTCTGGCCCTGACGGCCGGCATGGCCGAAGCCCGCGACCAGATCCGCATCGTCGGCTCGTCCACCGTTTACCCCTTCACCACGGCCGTTGCCGAGCAGTTCGGCAAGACCTCCGGCATGAAGACCCCGGTGGTCGAATCGACTGGCACCGGCGGCGGCATGAAGCTGTTCTGCGCCGGCATCGGCGCCGATCACCCTGATTTCACCAACGCCTCGCGCCAGATCAAGAAGAGCGAGTTCGAGGATTGCGCCAAGAACGGCGTCACCGACATCGTCGAGATCAAGGTCGGCTTCGACGGCCTGACCGTCGCCAATTCCAAGGCCGGGCCGGACCTCGCCTTCACCAAGACCCAGCTGTTCCTCGGCCTCGCCAAGGAAGTGCCGGACAAGGACGGCAAGCTTATCGCCAATCCCTATAAGACCTGGAAGGACGTCGATCCGTCGCTTCCCGATGAGAAGATCGAAGTGCTCGGCCCCCCGCCGACCTCCGGCACGCGCGACTCGTTCGTCGAGCTCGTCATGGATAAGGGCGCCGAAGGCATCGACTCGCTGAAAGCCCTGAAGAAGTCCGACGCCAAGGCCTTCGAGAAGGTGTGGAAGTCGATCCGTGAGGACGGCGCCTATATCGACGCCGGCGAGAACGACAATCTGATCGTCCAGAAGCTCGAGGCCAACCCGCAAGCGGTAGGCATCTTCGGCTACTCCTTCCTCGAGGAGAACCAGAGCAAGATCAAGGGCGCCAACATCGACGGCAAGTCGCCGACCTACGAGACGATCGCCAGCGGCGAGTACAAGGTTTCCCGTCCGCTCTTCGTCTATGGGAAGAAGCAGCATGTCGGCACGATCCCCGGCATGGTGGAATTCGTGAAGGAATATGTGTCGGACAAGGCGCTGGGCGAAGACGGTTATCTGGCCAATAAGGGCCTGGTGCCGCTGCCGGGCGACGAGTTCAAGAAGACCAAGGCCGCCGCGGAAGCGATGGAAACGATCAAGGGCGACCAGCTGATGTAAGCTGGACGTCTGGAGCAAGTATTCGCTCCAGCGCATCGGACCGAAAAGTGTGAAACGGTTTTCGGACAGTCCGATGCGCCAATAAAGAGCTAGCGTGTTAACCCTGGCGAGGTGTCGTCACTTCGTCGGGGAACTCGCGGGAGGCGGTCCGCGGATGTACCGGCCGCCTCAACCTCTCTTCTTTATGACCAACGCCACGAAGACCGTAAGGCAACAGGCGAAATAGAACAGGGCGCGTTATGTCGGGGACGTATTTCGCATTAATGGCGGTGCTGGTTGTGGCCGCCTTCATTCTGGGCGCCCAGCGCGCCCGTGGCGTGCGCGGCGACCGGGCCGGCATGCTCCATTCCCTGCCGGCCTATCATGGTCTTTATATAGCCGCCGCAGTCCTGACCGCCATGATGGCGATCTTTGTCGTCGGCGCTCCCTTGGCCTCGCATTATGTCGTGAGCCAGGGCCTCGGTGCCTTCGATCCCTCAGAGGTCGCCGAGCAGCTTCACCGCGACGCCGCGTTGCGTGACATCCAGAACCTCATCGCCGGCATCTATCAGGGTGAGCCCAGCGACAAGCTGAAGGCCGCCGCTGCCGCCTACAGCTCGGCCTCGAGCCTCGTTTTTTGGGGATTGAACATTTTAGGCGTGCTCGCCGGCGCCGCCGTCATCTTCTGGGGGCTCGGCCGCATCACCCCGGAGCTGCGCGCGCGCAACCAGTTCGAGCGTTTCGTCAAATATGTGCTGCTCGCCTGTTCGGGCGTCGCCGTCCTCACCACTATCGGCATCGTGCTGTCGGTGGTGTTCGAGGCCATGCACTTCTTCAGCAAGGTTTCGCCGATCGACTTCCTCTTCGGCCTGCAATGGTCGCCGCAGACGGCGATGCGCGCCGACCAGGTCGGCTCCTCCGGCGCCTTCGGCATCGTGCCGCTGATCGCCGGCACATTGCTCATCACCGTCATCGCCATGCTGGTGGCCGGCCCCTTGGGATTGTTCTCGGCGATCTACATGGCCGAATATGCAACGCCCAGGATCCGCTCCGTGGTCAAGCCGATCCTCGAGATCCTGGCCGGCATCCCGACCGTTGTCCTTGGTTTCTTCGCCGCCTTGACGGTGGCGCCGCTCATCCGCGGCTGGGGCCAGTCGCTTGGCCTCGATGTCGCCTCCGAATCGGCGCTGGCCGCCGGTCTGGTGATGGGCATGATGATCATTCCCTTCGTCTCCTCGCTGTCGGACGACGTCATCAACGCCGTGCCGCAATCGCTGCGCGACGGCTCATACGCCATGGGCGCCACCAAATCCGAGACCATCAAGAAGGTGGTGCTGCCCGCTGCTCTCCCGGGCATCGTCTCGGCCTTCATGCTGGCAATCTCGCGCGCCGTCGGCGAGACGATGATCGTCGTGATGGCCGCCGGCCTTGCCGCCAATCTCACTTTCAACCCGCTCGCCGCCGTCACCACCGTCACGGTGCAGATCAAGACGCTGCTGGTGGGCGACCAGGAATTCGACTCGGCCAAGACGCTCTCCGCCTTCGCGCTCGGCCTGGTGCTGTTCTTCTTCACCCTCGCTTTGAACTACATCGCGCTCAAGATCGTGCAGAAATACCGGGAACAATATGACTGATACCGCGATCTCCGCCGCTCCCCGCCGCGCCAGCGACAACTCAGCCCTCGTCGCCAAGCGTTATCGCTCCGAGCGCCGCTTCAAACTCTACGGCATCGCCGCCATCGCGGTGACGGCGGTCTTCCTCGTGCTGCTCTTCGCCGACATCCTGGTGAAGGGCCTGCCGGCCTTCTTCGAGCATCGCATGACGCTGCCGGTCAGCGTGTCGCAGGAAGCGATCGATCCGCAGAACTCGAAGGACCCCAAGGTCATCCGCACCGGCGACTTCGACGGGCCGATCCGCGAAGCCTTCCGCGCCATGTTCCCGGATGTCACCTCGCGCGGCGATCGCAAGAAACTTTTGGGACTCCTGAGCTCGGGCGCCGCCGATGACTTCCGCGCCATGGTGGTGAACAACCCGTCGCTCATCGGCACGGATGCCAAGGTACCGGTGCTGCTGTCCGACGACGCCGACCAGTATCTGAAAGGGCGCCAGACCGGCGTCGAGAAGATTCAGGGTCAGGGCACGATCGCCGCCAGCGCCGATGGCGAGAAGTTCAAGCTTATGACGGACAAGACCCCGGTCCTGACCGCCGGCGATATCGTCCGCCTGAATGGCGGCGCCTTCCGGGTGGTCTCGGCCGACAATGGCGCCTATGTCGCCGAGCAGGTATTGGCGCCCAAGTCGCTCGATCCGGCCAATGCCGGCGCCTGGGACATCGTCCGCTTCACGGTCACGGAGCACAATCGCCGCATCGACGACCAGGAAGCCCTGTGGCTCGAGCAGCTGAAAGAGAAAGGCGTCGCCGAGAATGGCGTCGCCTGGCGCTTCTTCTCCTCGGGTGACTCGCGCGAGCCGGAGCTCGCCGGCATCAGGGGTGCGCTGACGGGCTCGATCCTTACTCTTCTGGTGACCTTGTTCCTCTGCCTGCCGATCGGCGTCGCCGCGGCCATCTATCTCGAGGAATTCGCGCCCAAGAACCGCCTGACCCAGCTCATCGAGGTGAACATCAACAATCTCGCGGCGGTGCCTTCGATCGTCTTCGGCCTTCTGGGCCTCGCCATGTTCCTCAACTTCTTCGGCCTGCCGCGCTCGGCCCCGCTGGTCGGCGGCCTGGTCCTGGCGCTCCTGGTGCTGCCCACCATCATCATCGCATCGCGCGCAGCACTGCGCGCCGTGCCACCCTCGATCAAGGAAGCGGCCTTGGGTGTCGGCGCCTCGCATCAGCAGGCGATCTTCCACCATGTCCTGCCCTTGGCGATGCCCGGCATCATGACCGGCACCATCATCGGCATGGCGCATGCCCTGGGTGAGACGGCGCCACTTCTGATGATCGGCATGGTCGCCTTCATCGTCGATGTTCCGGGCGGCTTCACCGACGCCGCCACCGCGCTGCCGATCCAGATCTATCTCTGGTCGGACCTGCCGGAAATCGCCTTCCAGTCCAAGACGGCAGGCGCCATCATCGTTCTTCTCGTTTTCCTGTTCGTCATGAACGCCGCCGCAATCCTGTTGCGTAAGCGCTTCGAGCGCCGCTGGTAAGTTATGAAAGGGTCAGCCTCCATGGATACCATGATCAAGACGCCGGTCGCCGATAGCGCTCCGCGCATCGCGCGCGAGCGCCCCTTGAAGATCAAGGCGCGCAATGTCGACGTCTATTATGGCGAGAAACATGCCATCAATGATCTGAGCATCGACATTCCCGACAGCGCCGTCTCGGCCTTCATCGGTCCCTCGGGCTGCGGCAAGTCGACCTTCCTGCGCTCGATCAACCGCATGAACGACACGATCCCGTCCTGCCGGGTCACCGGCAATATCGAGATCGACGGCCGCGACATCTACGACAGAGGTCTCGATGTGGTGCAATTGCGCGCCCGCATCGGCATGGTGTTCCAAAAGCCCAATCCGTTCCCCAAGTCGATCTACGAGAATGTCGCTTACGGCCCGCGCATCCACGGCTTCGCCAAGAACAAGACCGATCTCGAGGAGATCGTCGTGACGAGCCTGAAAAAGGCCGGTCTTTTCGAAGAGGTCAAGGACCGGCTCGATCATTCGGGCACCAGCCTGTCGGGCGGCCAGCAGCAGCGCCTGTGCATCGCGCGCGCCATCGCCGTCAATCCGGAGGTGATCCTGATGGACGAGCCGTGCTCGGCGCTCGACCCGATCGCCACCGCGCGCATCGAGGAGCTCATCGACGAACTGCGCCAGAATTTCTGCATCGTCATCGTCACCCATTCGATGCAGCAGGCGGCGCGCGTGTCGCAACTCACCGCGTTCTTCCATCTGGGCAATCTGGTGGAGGTCGGCGACACCGACGACATCTTCACCGCGCCCAAGGACAAGCGCACCCAGGATTACATCACCGGCCGCTTCGGCTGACCGCGGAGTAGAGGACTATGTCTGACCATATCGTCAAAGCCTATGACGAGGACCTCGCCAATCTCAAGACGATGCTCGCCCAGATGGGCGGCCTCGCCGAGGATCACCTTGCCAAGGCCATCGAGGCGCTGGCCAAGCGCGATACCAAGCTCGCCGATTACGTGATCGGGCAGGACGAGAAGATCGACGCGCTCGAGCTGCAGCTCGAGGAGCGCGCCATCCTCACCATCGCCAAGCGCCAGCCCATGGCGCGCGATCTGCGCGAGATCATGGTGGCCATCCGCATCGCTTCCGACCTCGAGCGTATCGGCGATCTCGCCAAGAACATCGCCAAGCGCTCGCACGCCATTTCGGAAGCGCTGCCGCGCAAGCTCGCCACCGGGCTTACCCGCATGGGACGCCTCTCGCTCGAGCAGCTGAAAGACGTGCTCGACGCCTATACGACGACCGACGACGCCAAGGCGCTGGAAGTCTGGCGCAATGACGGTGAGCTCGATGCCCTCTACAATTCGATCTTCCGCGAGCTCCTCACTTACATGATGGAAGACCCGCGCATGATCGGGCCTTGCACCCATCTTCTCTTCGGCGCCAAGAATTTCGAGCGCATCGGCGATCATGCCACCAACATTGCGGAGAATATCCACTATCTGGTGTCCGGCCGGCCGATGCGCGAGGAGCGCCCGAAGAAGGATACCACCAGCACGACGGCTTTTGATTCACTGAATGAGCGCTGATGACTGCTTCCATCCTCATCGTCGAAGACGAAGAACCGATCCAGATCCTTCTGACCTACAACCTGCAGGCCGAAGGGTTCCGGGTACGCGCCACCGCCAATGGCGAGGACACGGCCCATCTCGTCAATGAAGAGCGTCCCGACCTCATCCTGCTCGACTGGATGCTGCCGGGCATATCGGGCATCGAGGTCTGCCGCCTGCTGCGCTCGCGCCCCGAGACGCGCGACATACCGGTCATCATGCTGACCGCGCGCGGCGAGGAGAATGAGCGCGTGCGCGGCCTCGCCACCGGCGCCGACGACTATATCGTCAAGCCGTTCTCGGTGCCGGAGCTGCTCGCCCGCATCAAGACGATCCTGCGCCGCGTCAATCCGGACGCCATCGCCGAGCGTCTCAAGGCTGGCGACATCGCCCTCGACCGCCGCACCAGGCGGGTGACGCGCGCCACCCGCGACATCACTCTGTCGCCGACCGAATTCCGCCTGCTCGAATATCTCATGCAGAGCCCCGGCCGGGTCTATAGCCGCTCGCAGCTTCTCGACGCCGTCTGGGGCCGCGACATCTATGTCGATGAACGCACCGTCGACGTCCATGTCGGCCGCCTGCGCAAATGCCTGAAACGCGGCCGCGAGATCGACCCGATCCGCACCGTGCGCGGCATGGGCTATTCCTTCGACGAGCGCTTCGGGCGGGGCTGAGCCTCCCTGGCTCGCGCAAGCGTGGAACCCGGCCCGCCGCCGCTCCTGACGCATACTGACACGGCATGGTCTCAATAGAGGTGAAAACCTATATTGAGGTTCCCATGCCGACACCCCGCCCGGAAAGCTGGCTCTATCCGACCGAACGCGGCCTTTTTTGCGCGCCGGGCCAGTTCCATATCGATCCGCACCTTCCGGTGGAGCGTGCGGTCATCACCCATGGCCATGGCGATCATGCCCGCTCAGGCCACGGCGCGGTGCTCGCCACCCATGAAACCATCGAGATCATGAAAGTGCGCTACGGTGCAGATTGCGCGGCTGAGTTCCAGGCCGCCAATGGCGCTCAGAGCATCAATGGCGTCACGGTCAAGCTGGTGCCGGCCGGGCACATATTGGGCTCGGCCCAGATCGTGCTCGACTGGCAAGGTTCCCGCGCCGTCGTCTCCGGCGACTATAAGCGCTCGCCCGACCCGACCTGCGCCCCCTTCGAGCTGGTGCCATGCGATCTCTTTATTACTGAAGCGACTTTCGGCCTGCCGGTCTTCCGCCATGAGCCGGCGGAGAAAGAGGCCCGCCGCCTCCTGGCCTCGCTGGAGGCCAATCCCGAGCGCACGCATCTTCTGGGCGCTTATAATCTCGGCAAATGCCAGCGCATGATCGCGCTGACGCGTGAGGCGGGCTACGACCGCCCGATCTATCTGCATGGCGGCCTGCGCAATCTCTGCGATCTTTATGTCCGGCTCGGCGTCGATCTGGGCGATTTGCGCAATGTCATGGACAGCGAGCCCGCCGAGCTCAAAGGCGCCCTGGTCCTGTGCCCGCCTTCTGCTTTGAGCGACCGCTGGTCGAGGCGCCTCGCCGATCCCTTGACCTGCTATGCCTCGGGCTGGATGCGGGTGAAGGGCCGCGCCCGCCAGCATGGCGTTGAATTGCCGCTCGTGGTGTCCGATCATTGCGACTGGCCGGAGCTTCTCACGACGATCGAGGAGACCGGGGCGGCCGAGATCTGGGTCACTCATGGCCGTGAGGATGCGCTGGTGCATCAGATCGGCCTCATGGGCCGGCGCGGCCGGGCGCTGGCGCTCGTTGGATTCGAAGATGAAGGCGACTGACATCCGCGCCACCCACCGTCATCCCGGCGAAAGCCGGGACAACTCTTATACCTGTGAATGCGAGTATGAGTAATGCAGGCTTTCGCCGAGCTTCTCGATCGGCTGGTTTATACGACGGCGCGTAACGCCAAGCTGAAACTGCTCGAGGACTACTTCAAGCAGGTGCCTGATCCCGATCGCGGCTGGGCGCTCGCGGCGTTGACCGACGGCCTGCCTTTGCGCCTGTCCATCCGCAAGACGCTTGCGACCATACTCGAGCCGCATGTCGATCCGCTGCTCTACCGCCTGTCGCGCGATTATGTCGGCGACACCGCCGAGACCGTCTCGCTGCTGTGGCCCGATGCGCGCGCCAATGCGCCGCCGCCCTCGATCAGCGACGTCGTCGCCGAAGTCAGTTCCGCTTCCTCGCGCGAATTTCCCCGCGTGCTCGAACGGCTGCTCGACCGGCTCGACGTCAAGGGCCGCTTCGCCCTCCTGAAGCTGCTCTCGGGTGCCTTGCGGGTGGGCGTTTCGGCACGCCTCGCCAAGACCGCCATCGCCCAGGCTTTTGGGCGCGCCGTCGAGGAGATCGAGGAAGTCTGGCACGCGGTGACGCCGCCTTACGGCGACATGTTCGCCTGGCTGGAGGGCAGGGGCGAGCGGCCCGATCCCGGCCGCAAAGCGACTTTCCGGCCGGTGATGCTGGCGCATCCGATCGAGGAGGGCGACTGGCAGGGGCTCGCGCCCGAAGACATCGCCGCCGAGTGGAAATGGGACGGCATAAGGGTGCAGCTGTCGGCGCGGCCAGGCGATGTCAGGCTGTTCTCGCGCGCCGGCGATGACATATCGGGCGCCTTTCCCGACATCGTCCAGGCCTTCGCGCATACGGAAGGCGTGCTCGACGGCGAGCTCCTGGTGCTGCGCGATCGTGCGGTGGCGCCTTTCAACGACCTGCAGCAGCGCCTCAACCGCAAGGGTGTCACGGGCAAGATGCTGCAGGATTATCCCGCCCATATCCGTCTCTATGACATTCTCTTCGATGCCCAGGAGGATGTGCGCGAATTGAGCTATCTCGAGCGCCGCGCCAGGCTCGAGGCCTGGTATGAGCGTTTTCTCCCGAGCCTCGCCGATGTGAGCGCGCTGGTGCCTTTTGCCGCCTTCAGCGAATTGGAGGAGAAATGGCGACAGGCGCGCGAGAACGGCATCGAGGGGCTGATGCTGAAGCGCAAGGACAGCCCCTATCTGGCCGGCCGGCCCAAGGGCCATTGGTACAAATGGAAGCGCGCCGCGCTCACCCTCGATTGCGTGCTGATGTATGCCCAGCGCGGCTCGGGCAAGCGCTCCTCGTATTATTCCGACTACACCTTCGGCGTGTGGAAGACGCCCGACGAGCTGGTGCCGGTCGGCAAGGCCTATTCGGGCTTCACCGATGAGGAGCTGTTGCGCCTCGACCGCTGGATCAGGACCAATACGGTGGAGCGCTTCGGCCCGGTGCGCCAAGTAGCACCTGGCCTGGTGCTGGAAATCGCTTTCGACGCCGTCCAGCCATCCACGCGGCACAAATCCGGCGTCGCTTTGCGCTTCCCGCGCGTGCATCGCATCCGCTGGGACAAGCCGGCTCGGGAAGCCGAGACCCTGGCGGCGGTCCAGGCGCTCATCCCATCCTGAGACGGTTTTTGCATTAACATGTCGGAATTGGGCTCCGGCCCAAAACTTGTCTTAGGACAAGCGCCTGAAAGCGTCAGAACCATTGACGAGGTGCTGCCATCATGACAGTTTTGATCAACCAAAATAATAAAAAGCGACACAGGGCTTACTGGACGGTATCGGGGAGGAGACGGTTACTGCGTGCCGGCTAGGCAGTGAGCGCAGCAGCCGTTGTGAGGCGCATGACCTGCGGCCGCTCCTCGATTTGGAAATGCACCTATCGAAGGAGACATTCGCAATGAGCGAACTAGAACAAAAACTCAAAATGGCCACCAGCCTTGCCGGCAAGGGCAAGGTTTCCCGTCGCGACTTCATCCAGCTCGCCATGCTGGCGGGCTTCACCGCCGCGGCCGGCAATGCGATGTTCGTCAAGGCCGTCCGCGCCGAACCGAAAAAAGGCGGTTCCGCCCGTTTCGGCCTGGCCCACGGCGCCACGACCGACACGCTCGATCCGGTCGGCTACCCCGACACTTTCACCCAATGCGCCTTCTGGGGCGCGCTGTCGAACAGCCTCACCGAGGTCGATGCCAAGGGCAATGTGGTGCCCGATCTCGCCGAATCCTATGAGCCCTCGGACGGCGCCAAGAAATGGGCGTTCAAGCTGCGCAAGGGCGCCACGTTCCATGATGGCAAGACGGTGACCCCCGACGATGTCGTCGCCTCCTTCCGCCATCATATGGGCCCTGATTCCAAATCGGCGGCGAAATCGCTGCTCGACCCGATCGCCGACATCAAGGCAGACGGACCGGAGACGGTCATCTTCACGTTGAAAGACGGCAGCGCCGACTTCCCCTATCTGGCGAGCGACTATCACATCCCGATCATGCCGGTGAAGGACGGCAAGTCGGACTGGCAGTCGGGCGTGCGCTCAGGCCCCTTCGTGCTCGAGAAATTCGAGCCGGGCGTGTCGGCCAGGTTCAAGCGCAATCCGAATTATTTCAAGTCGAACCAGCCCTATCTCGACGAGGTCGAGTTCATCGCCATCACCGATGTCGCGGCGCGCACTAACGCGTTGACCACCGGCGATGTCGACTTCATTGGCCGCGCCGACCTGAAGACACTCGAGCTTCTGAAGCGTAATCCCAATGTCGAGATCCTTGAGCTCTCGGGTTATGGCCATTACGTGTTGCCGATGAACACGACCATGGCGCCGTTCGACAACAATGATGTGCGCCTTGCCATGAAATGGGCGATCGATCGCGAGGAAATCCAGAAGAAGATCTTCCTCGACCATGCGACGGTCGGCAACGACAACCCGATCGCCAAGGCGGTGAAATATGCGATCGATCCGGAGCCCAAATACAAATACGATCCGGACAAGGCGAAGTTCCATCTGAAGAAGGCGGGCTACGAGACGCTGAAAGTCGATTTGTCGGTCGCCGACGCGGCCTTCGCCGGTGCGGTTGACGCCGGCGTGCTCATCAAGGAGACGGCGGCCAAATGTGGCATCGACATCAATGTCGTGCGCGAGGCCGAGGACGCCTATTGGGACAATGTCTGGCTCAAGAAGGCGTGGTGCGCCGGCTATTGGAGTGGCCGTCCGACCTGCGACTGGGCCTTCTCCATCGCCTATGCGAAGGACGCCGCATGGAACGAGACGTTCTGGAAGAATCCGCGCTTCAACGAACTGCTGGTCCAGGCCCGCGCCGAGCTCGACGATGCAAAGCGCGGCTCGATGTATGGTGAGATGCAGCAGCTGGTGCATGATGATGGCGGCACCATCCTGCTCGTCTTCAACAACTTCGTGACTGCGAATTCCAAGAAGCTGGCGCATGGCGAGGTCGCTCCCAACTGGGAGAATGACGGCCTGAAGATCGCCGAGCGTTGGTGGCTCGCATAATAGTGGCGGTTCCGGGCCGTCCCCTGAGGACGGCCCGGCCTTTTGGATTGTGTCGATGCATCCACTTCTGAGAACGGTATTGCAGCGTCTGGGTCTGGGCCTCATCACGCTCTTTGTCGTGTCTCTCATCATCTTCTCGGCGATCGAGTTCCTGCCCGGCGACTTCGCCAGAGCCATATTGGGCCAGTCGGCGACGCCCGAGACGGTCGAGGCGTTCCAGAAGGAGATCGGCCTCGATAAGCCGCCGCATGAGCGTTATCTCAACTGGATCGGCGGCGTGCTGCAGGGCGATTTTGGATCGTCTTTCTCGTCCCGCGTCGGCTTCCGCCGCTCCGTCATGGAGATCATCGCGCCCAGGCTCCTCAATACGCTGTTCCTCGCTGGCATCACCGCGCTCGTGGCCATTCCCCTGGCTTTGGGCCTGGGTCTGCTCGCCGCACTCTACCGCAACAGCATCTTCGACCGGGCCGTCAATGCGGTGACGCTCACCACCATCTCCTTTCCGGAGTTCTTCGTCGCCTACATACTGATGCTGTTCCTGGCGGTGAAATTCCCGATCTTCCACTCGCTGTCCAACGTGTCGGCGGATATGCCGTTCTTCGAGAAGCTGCAGCGCACCGCCTTGCCTGTCCTCACTTTGACGCTGGTCATCGTCGCTCATATGATGCGTATGACGCGCGCCGCCATCATCAGCCTTTTGGCCAGTCCCTATATCGAGATGGCCAGGCTCAAGGGCGTGTCGCCCGGCCAGATCATCCTGCGCCACGCGCTGCCCAATGCCTGGGCGCCGATTGCCAATGTCATCGCCTTCAACCTGGCCTATCTCGTCGTCGGCGCGGTGGTGGTGGAGGTCGTCTTCGTCTATCCGGGCATCGGCCAGGCTATGGTCGACGCGGTGCGCTCGCGCGACATTCCGGTGGTGCAGGCCTGCGCGCTGATCTTCGCCGTCACCTATATCCTGCTCAATCTCCTGGCCGATGTCATATCCATCGCCACCAATCCGAGGCTTCTGCATCCGAGATGAGCATGGAACAGACAGCTCCATCCGCCCCGCAGCGCGTCGTCAAGGCGCGGCGCACCGTGGCGCAGAATATATGGCGCACGCTGAAGAAGGCGCCGTATAGCGCCTGGTTCGGCATGATCGTCATTGCGCTTTACATCTTCGTGGCGCTCTTCGCGCCCTGGATCGCGCCCTATGGCGAGGCGGAGATCGTGAGCCAGGTGCCCTTCGATGTCTGGAGCTGGACGCATTGGCTCGGTACCGACCAGCTCGGCCGCGACATGTTCACCCGCCTGCTCTATGGCGCGCGCAACACGCTCGGCATCGCACTCGCCACCACTCTGCTCGCTTTCGCCATCGGCGGCGGGCTCGGCATCATCGCCTCGATCTTCCGCGGCTGGATCGACCAGCTCCTGTCGCGCGCCGTCGACACGCTGATGGCCATTCCGCAACTCATTTTCGCGCTCATCCTGCTGTCGATCTTCGGCTCCTCGGTCCAGAACCTGATCATCATCATCGCGGTGCTCGATTCGACCCGCGTCTTCCGCCTGGCCCGTTCGGTCGCCATGAATGTGGTGGTCATGGATTATGTCGAGGCGGCCAAATTGCGCGGTGAGAAATTGGGCTGGATCCTGTTCAAGGAAGTCCTCCCCAATATCATGCCGACCATGATCGCCGAATTCGGCCTGCGCTTCTGCTTCGTCTTCCTCACCATCAGCGCGTTGTCCTTCTTGGGTCTCGGCATCCAGCCGCCGACCGCCGACTGGGGTTCCATGGTGCGCGAGAACGCCACCCTCATCACCTATAACGATATAACGCCTTTGATACCGGCGGGCGCCATCGCGCTCCTCACTGTGGCGGTCAATTTCGTCGTCGACTGGTTCCTGCACAAGACAAGCGGATTACGTGATGAAAAGTGAGCGCACCAAAGGCGAGGTCCTGCTCGAGATCAGGGACCTCAAGATCGAAGGCCAGAGCGACGATGTCTGGCACGAGATCGTCAAGGGTGTCGGCCTCACGCTCCGCCGCGGCGAAGTGCTGGGCCTCATCGGTGAATCGGGTGCCGGCAAGTCGACCATCGGCCTTGCCGCCATGGGTTTTGCCCGGCCCGGTTGCCGCATCACCGGTGGCAGCATCGTGTTCGACGGCATGGATCTGCGCAAGGCGAGCGAGGAAGAGCGGCGCGCTTTACGCGGCTCGCGCATCGCCTATGTGGCGCAGAGCGCGGCGGCGTCCTTCAACCCGGCTCATCGCATCATCGACCAGACGGTCGAGACGGCGGTCGGCCATGATGTCCGCCCGCGCAATGAGGCGGAGGCCGACGCCAAGGATCTCTATACCAGGCTCAAGCTGCCCAATCCGGCCACGATCGGCAATCGTTATCCGCATCAGGTCTCGGGCGGCCAGCTGCAGCGCGCCATGACCGCCATGGCCATGTCCTGCCGGCCCGACCTCATCATCTTCGACGAGCCGACCACCGCACTCGACGTCACCACCCAGGTGGATGTGCTGGCGGCGATGCGCGACATCGTCGAGCAGTTCAACACCGCGGCGATCTATATCACCCATGATCTCGCCGTCGTCGCCCAGATGGCACACCGCATCATGGTGCTGCGCCATGGCAAGCTGGTCGAGGAAGCGCCGACGCGCGAGATGCTGACGCAGCCTAAAGAGGCCTATACCAAGACGCTCTGGGCGGTGCGCAGCCTCGCCATGCCGGAGCGCACCGCCAAGGACGTGGTGCTGCGCATCCATGATGTCGATGCGACCTATGGCGGCGTCATCAAGGTTCTGGAGAATGTGACGGTGCAGGTGCCGCGTGGGCGCACCGTGGCGGTCGTCGGTGAATCGGGTTCCGGCAAGTCGACCCTGGCGCGCGTCATCACCGGGCTCCTGCCGCCGAAGAAGGGCGAAGTCTATTTCAACGGCAAGCCGCTGCCGCGCGCCCTCAAGGACCGCGACAAGGAGACGTTGCGGCGCGTCCAGATGATCTATCAGTCGGCCGACACCGCGCTTAATCCGCGCCAGCGGGTGCGCGATGTGATCGGCCGGCCGCTCGAATTCTATCTCGGCCTCAAAGGCCAGGAACGCGACCGCAAGGTGGTCGAGCTCCTGGAGCAGATCGAGCTCAGCGAGGATCTGATCGACCGCTTCCCGGGCGAATTGTCGGGCGGCCAGAAGCAGCGCATCTGCATCGCGCGCGCCCTTGCCGCCGATCCGGAGCTCATCATTTGCGATGAGGTGACCTCGGCCCTCGACCAGATCGTCCAGGAAGGCATCCTCAAGCTGCTGCTGAAATTGCAGAAGGAGACCAATGTCTCCTATCTCTTCATCACCCATGACATCGCCACGGTGCGCGCCATCGCCGATGAGATCGTGGTGATGTATCAGGGCCGCGTGGTGCAGCAGGGCCTCAAGACGGAAGTGCTGTCGCCGCCGCATCCGGCCTATACAGAGCTTCTGCTCTCCTCGGTGCCGCAAATGGACCCTGACTGGCTGACGCACCTCCTCGAGAAGCGCGCCGCCGCCAAGGCCAAGGTCAAAGCTTGAGTTACAACATCAGCTGATAACTCGCTGGCACGAAGCGATACCCGCCGTCCGCGCTCTTCTCGACGAAGCCCACGGCCGGGAACGGCATATGATAGCTGGTGAAGGGAATGCGGTCGGCGCTCAGCATGTCGAGCAGCCGGAGACGCGTTTCGACCGCCTTGTCCTTGTCGGCATCGAAGCTCACATGCCACTTCGGATAACGCAGCGACAGCACATAGTGGTTGCAGAAATCGGCGCCGATGAGCAGGCGTTTCCCGCCGCTTTCGACATGCCAGGCCATTTGGCCGGGCGTATGGCCGAAAGCCTCCACCGCGCGGATGCCGGCCACCGCCTCGCCGTCCTTCTTGACGAAGGTCATCTTGTCCTTGAGCGGCACGACATTGGCCTGGACGATTTTGGCGGCATTGGCGGTCGGGCCGTTGGCGCGGTCGGGCGACGACCAGAAGGCATATTCAGCTTCGCCGATGACATAACGCGCCTTGGGGGCGAGGGCGGCCCCGTTCTCCATCAGACCGCCGATATGGTCGGGATGGCAATGGGTGATGACGACGACATCGATCTGGTCGGGCGTGAAGCCGGCGGCCGCGATCTGGCTGGCGAGATGGCCGGTGGCGGGACGGCCATTGGCGCCATTGCCGCTGTCGAACAGAACGAGCTCCTTGCCGGTATTGACGAGCACCGGGGTGAAGCTGTTGAGCAGCTTGTCGCCGGGCAGGAAATTCGCTTCCGCCGCGGCCGCCACATCTTCCGGCTTCTGGTTGACGCCGAAGATTTTCTCCGGGTTCTGGCCGACACGGGTACCGTCATTGAAGGCGGTGATCTCGAACTCGCCGACCTTGTAGCGCGTATAGGGCGCACCGACGCTGTTGGTCAGGGGCGCGGCGGCCAGTGAGGGGCGTGCCATGGCGAGAGGCGAAAGGCCAAGAGCGGCGCTGCCGGCGAGCAAAGTGCGGCGGTCGAGTTGCATCGGCATGTCGGTTACCTCCGTAGTGATGTGGACAGGTGTTTTACGCTTCCCTTCGGCTTAAAATCCTGACCAACCTCCGGCTTCACGCTGTTGTGAGCGGAAATGAGAGAGTGAGCAGGCCTATGCCGACGCCGGCCGTGATGTGGTTTCGCCAGGATCTGCGCCTTGCCGATAATGCGGCGCTACGGGCTGCGGCTGAAGCCGGGCCGTTGATCTGTGTCTATGTGCTCGATGACGCTACGGCCGGCGACTGGAGCTGGGGGGCAGCTTCGCGCTGGTGGCTGCATAAGACCCTGACGCGTCTGGCGAAGGGGCTGGCGCGTTTCGATGTGCCGCTCGTTCTGCGGCGCGGGCCGGCGGATAGGGTGATGGCCGACATATTGCGCGAGACCGGTGCCGCCTCGCTCCATTTCACCCGCGATTATGCGCCCTGGTCGGGAGCTCTCGAGCAGCGGATAAAATCCATCGCCACGGATGCGGGCGCCGACTGCCACCGTTATGGCGGCTTCCTGCTGCATGAGCCCGAGGCGATCCGCACCGGACAGGGTGCGCCCTATAAAGTATTCACGCCGTTCTCGCGCGCCTGTTTCACTTTGGGTGACCCGCGGCCGCCGCGCCCGGCGCCCAAAAGTCTCGAATCCTGGGACGGCAAGATCAAAAGCGACAGGCTGGAGGACTGGCAGCTTCTGCCGCGCCGTCCCGACTGGGCGACGGGTTTCGCCATCTGGACGCCGGGCGAGCTGGGCGCCCGGCAGCGGCTCGAAACCTTCATCGCCGATGCCCTGTCGGACTATGCGGAAGGCCGCGACCGGCCGGATCGCGAGCGCACCTCCCGCCTGTCGCCGCATCTGCATTGGGGCGAGATCAGCCCGGTCCAGTGCTGGACCGCGATCCGCAGCGCCATGGCCGCCGCCCATGGCCGGCTCGACCGTCAGGGTGAGAAATTCCTGAGCGAGCTCCTGTGGCGTGAATTCTCCTATCATCTTCTGCATCATTGGCCGGATCTGCCCGGCACGGCGTTTCAGGAGAGGTTCGAGGCTTTTCCCTGGCGCCATGACCCAAAGGCCTTGCGCGCCTGGCAGCGGGGCGAGACCGGTTACCCGATCGTCGATGCGGGTCTGCGCGAGTTGTGGGCCACGGGCTACATGCACAACCGGGTGCGCATGATCGCGGCCTCATTCCTGATCAAGGATCTGCTGATCGACTGGCGCCAGGGCGAGACATGGTTCTGGGACACGCTCGTCGATGCCGACATCGCCAACAATGCCGCGAGCTGGCAATGGGTCGCGGGATCGGGTGCCGATGCGGCGCCTTATTTCCGCATCTTCAACCCGGTGCTGCAGGGCGAGAAATTCGATCCCGACGGCGACTATGTGCGCAAATGGTGCCCTGAGCTGCGAGATCTGCCCAAGGCCGTCATCCATCGGCCGTGGGAGCATGAGACGGGTGTCAAAGCCTATCCGGCGCGCATCGTCGATCACGCGGCGGCGCGTGAGCGCGCATTGCTGGCGTTGAAAAGTCTGAGCTAGAGCCTTGCCAGCATCGGCGCGAGCCTGCCGGCATTCGCGGCGAGATCGAGGAAGGTGTAGCGGTTGCGGATCTCCCGGCAGCGCAGCAGCGCCTGATCATAGAAGACGCGCGGCAGGTGGATCGCCTTCGGCGTCACCTCTGCGCCGGCCGCCTTCAGCACCTTTTCGAGGTGATCGGGCGTAAGCGATATGGCGGCGATCTTGTCGGCGATGTCCTGCCATGACCGGGCGATGCGGTCATTGAGCGCTTCGGCGCTTTCGGCGCTCAGGCGCTTATAGGCGAAATCCGCCCAGCAGGACGACCCGAGCGTCTCGCCATAACGGGCGGTGAAGCTCGCCGCGGTTTCGCTGTCGGGGCCGAGGCGGGGAGGGCGCTCGAGCATCTCCTGCTGCAGCCGCGCCATCGACAGGGTCGTCACGCCGATCTGCTCGCCATGATAGACGAGCGGGCGCGCCGGATCGCCCAGCATGTCGATATAATGGCTGATGAGATGCTCGCCCTGGCTCGCCGGCTGGCTGTTGCCATGGATGGCGGTGCCGAAACCCGACAGCACCAGCGTGCGCACCAGCCGCTCCATGGCGGCGAGATCACCCGCCATCAGCGCCGCCGACTGCGCGAAGAGCGGCGCTTCGTCGTCCTTGAGGAGAGCATAAGGCAGCCGCCGGTAAGGCTGGTCGAGGAGGAGATGGGCGAGCAGCCAGTCGGCCTGTGAGGTTGCCCGGCACAGGCTGTCGCCGAGGCCGGAGCGGATGAGGCGCTTGGGTGCGGCGGCAAGGACCGCCAGGTCGAAGAAGGCGCCGCGCGGGGCTTGCGCCGGCAACGACTTCTTGTGGCCATGCACGGTGATGGCGGCATTGACCGAGGTGTAGCCGTTCATCGACGGTGCCGTGGCGAAGACGGCATAGGGCTTCTTGTCTTCGGCGCTCGCATATTTGCACAGATCGTTGATGGTGCCCGACCCGATGGCGATGAGCGCATCGGCGCTCGTCGTCGCCTTGCGGATCGTGGCTACCGTGTCGTCGTCGGGATGTGGCGCCTCGGGAAGGATGAGGCTCTGCACCATGCACAGGCCGGCGAGCCCCCGCTCCACTCTCCGCCCCAATATGGCATGGGTGGTCTGATCACTCACCACCGCGACATGGCGGCCGAGATCGAGCGTCTTGACGAGGTCGCGCTCCATGCCATCGAGCTTGGGTGCGATGACGAGGGACTGCGTATCGACGCGCTGCTTGCCGAGGCCGTCCGGATCCTCATAGGTGCCGTCGAGAAGCTGGGTGATCTTGTCTGGCGCGGACATCAGGTGGACTCGCTGGGGTGGGGAAACAGGTCTTTGAGCGCGGTGAAGAGCTGCCTGTAGCGCCGATAGGCGTGATCGAGCCGCGCCGCCGTATTTGCGTCGGGCATCACTCTGTCGGAGGGCCGCGCGATAAACTTGGCCGCTTGCTTGAGATCGCTGAAACGGCCTGTGGCAACGCCCGCCAGCATCAGGGCGCCCATAACCGAGCCATGCCGCGACGGCGAGATCGCCACAGGAAGTCGCGCGGTATCGGCGCGAATCTGAGCCCATATCCGGCTCTGGCTGCCGCCGGCGAGCATCGTCAATTGCCTCGGCGCCGCGCCGAGAGCGGTAAGGCGGTCGAGCACGTCGCGCATCGCGAAGCCACAGCCTTCGAGAGTGGCGCGCGCCAGATGCGGCGCGCCATGAGCGGGCGTCATGCCATAGAAGCAGCCGCGTGCCCCGGCGTTCCATTCGGGCGCCATCGCGCCGGTGAGCGCCGGAAGAAAGAGGAGATCATCCGACCCGGGCGGCGCCTTGGCCGCTTCCGTGTCGAAGGCCGTGAAGTCGGGCAGGCGCAGAAGGTCTTTCAGCCAGGCGACGGCGCCGCCCGACAGCCAGCCGGGATTCTCCACGAAATAGCCGCCGGCCGGATAGGCGTGGGTTTCGACCAGACGCTCCGGATCGATGACGGGCTCGGCGAACACTGCGCCGACGACTTCGCCCGTGCCGACCGCGACCGAAACCTGGCCCGGCTCGATGACGCCCGCCCCGAGCGCCGCGGAAAAATCATCACCGGTGCCGACCGCGACCGCTATGCCGGGGGCAAGACCGGTGAGCGAGGCGCCCTCGCTCGTCAGGCCGCCGGCAATTTCATCGGCGCGCGCGATGGCAGGCAATTCACCCACCGTTACGCCGAAGGCCGACAGCAGCGCCGGGTCATAGGCCCGTGACGCGAGGCCGTAGAGCATGCTGGTCGAGGCCTGGGCGTGATCGATGACGGCCTCACCGGTCAGCCTTTCGACCAGATACGAGACCGGCTGGTGATAACGCGCCGCCTTGTACTCGCGGTGTCGTTTGAGCCAGCGGATCTTGGCGCCTTGATGGCTCGCATCGGGAACGACACCCGTCAGGCGGTGCAGGCGATCATGATCGAGACCGACAATCTCTGCGCAAGCGCGGCGGTCCATCCAGGTGAGGCAATGTCCCAGCGCCTCGCCTCGGTCTGAGACTGGAATGCAGCCGTCGAGCTGGCCACAGACGGCAAGCGCCGTCACCTCTGCTGTCGACACACCGGCGATGGCGAGCGCCTCGGCGATGGCCGGCCCGAGTGCTTCCTCCCACAGGCGCGGATCCTGCTCGGCATGGCCCGCTGCCGCGAAATGGGCGCGATAGAAGCGCTGCGCGTCGCCTTTCAAGGCGAGCGTCGCATCCGCCACCGCGACCTTCAGGCTCTGCGTGCCGATATCGACGCCGACCAGCATGATCAGCAACAGGTGGGGACGCGTTTTTCTTTGCCCTGGCCGTAGCTCTTGAATTTTTCCATGACGCGTTGGATCTCGTCATCGGGCAGGATATGCGGCACGCCGACCTGCAGCGCCCGCCAATATTGCGCCGCGAGCGTCTCGATCTCGACCGCGAGCCAGGCAGCTTTCTTGAGATTGGGACCGACGCAGACCATGCCGTGATTGGCGAGAAGACAGGCATGTCGGGTCGCGAGCGCCGCCAGAATGTAATCTGCCAGTTCCTGGGTGCCCCAGGTGACATAGGGCACGCACGGGACGTTAGACCCGCCCGCTGCCGCGATCATGTAGTGGACCGCGGGGATCTCGCGCCTGAGCATGGACAGCGCGGTGCAGAACATCGAATGCAGATGGATGACGGCGCCGACCTCTTTTTTCTTCTTCATAATGTCGCGGTGGAAACGCCATTCGGTCGAGGGTTTGCGCGGTCCCGTATGCGAGGCGTCGAGCTTCATATGGACGATGTCTTCCGGCTGCATGTCGGCATAGGGCACACCCGAGGGCGTGATCAGGAACCCGCCCTCGACGCGCACGCTGATATTGCCGGACGTGCCTTGATTGATGCCGCGCTCATTCATGAAGATGCAGGTGGCGATCATCTCGCGGCGCAGCTTTTCGTCTTTCATCGGTCTCTCCCATTCGTCTCTTGACTGTTTGGTTAGTCTTGGGCCACCAGAACCTCGATGCTGAGCGGCGACAGCGCTTCCGCCATATCGGCGTCGGGCTCGCGGTCGGTGACGAGATAATGCGTGCGCTCGAGGCTCTGCACCTGCACCGGCGCGTAGCGGCCGAATTTCTGCTGGTCGGCGACGACGATCACCGTCTGCGCCGACTGCAGCATGAGATTGTGCAACTCCGCTTCCTCGCGGCTGAAATCCATGAGCGTGCCACGCGGCGAGATAGCGCCAGCGCCGATGATGGCGAAGTCGGCAAAGTAGTTGGCGAGCATCTGCGTGGCGTCGCGGCCGAGGCACGCCTGGTTCTGCGCCTGGATCTCGCCGCCGATGAGATGCACGCGATTGCCGTTGCGGCCCGAAAGCTTCATGGCGCTCGCCAGGCAATTGGTGAAGACGGTGAGATTCTGGCGCGTCACCAGATGATCCGAGGCGCTCTGCACCGTCGTGCCGCCGGCCAGGATGATCGAGGCGCCGTCGGGGATCATGCTGGCGGCGAGGCGGCCGATCGCCTGCTTGCCGGCGACGTTGGTGGTCTGGCGGACCGCCATATCCGGCTCGTGCGTTTCGAGCGAGATCGCCCCGCCATGAGTCTTGCGCAATTTGCGCTGCTCGGCGAGCACCACCAGATCGCGCCTTATCGTCTCGCGCGAGACATTCAGCCGGCGCTGGATTTCGGTGATCGAGATCGACCGATGGGCCTTCACCAGGGAAAGAATGTGGTTCTGACGCTCCTCTGCAAGCACGGCTGTCTCCTAGTCATTTGAAAAGATTGGGTAAAATTGCAGTGTTGTGACTTATTGTGTGATTTATAGCATTTCCTTGCATTATGTAGCAATAATGTTGTAGTTTGTGGAAAAAATAAACAGCACAAGGAGGGAAGGAACATGCCGACCGTGAAGGAAGGAACGTTATCGCGCCGTGCCGTGCTGAAGAGGGGCGCCGCCACGGCGGCATTGGGCGCTCTCATTCTGGGCCGCCCCGGGCCATACATCGCAGATGCGCAAGCCGCGACGCCGACCCTGCGGCTCCTGATGTGGCAGCCTTATGCGATCAAGGAGACGATCGCCGCCTTCGAGGACAAGTTCAAAGCGAAATTCGCGCCGACGTTCTTCGACGGCAATTCCGAAGCCTTCAACAAGCTTAAGGTCGGCGGCACCAGGGATTTCGACATGGTGATGGCCGACGGCTTCTGGCCCCGCCTGTATTTCCGCCAGGGCCTCACCAAGGGGCTCGATTACGGCAAGATCCCCAATATGAGCGGGGTGTTTGCCGACTTCCATCCCGACAAATTCGTCCTGCTCGCCGACGAGGAGGGCAAGAACAATGTCGCGGCGCCTAATTGCTGGGGCGGCTATGGCATCACCATCAACAGCTCGATGATCGCCAAGGAGGATGTCGGCTCGATCGATCTCCTGCTGAACAGCAAATATACCGGGCATTTCTCCACCAATTCGCGCTTCGAGGAGAATATCGCTCTGATGGGCATCCTCGCCGCGACGAAGCTCGGCACCAAAGACGGCCCGCGACCCGATGGCAAGCCGTTCAATCCCTATCAGCTCACCGACGATGAGCTCGCCGAAACCAAACGCCTGCTCATCGAGCAGAAGAAGCTGCTGCTCACCCGCTATCAGGATTATGACGCGCTCGATCGCCTGATGCGCGCCAAGTCGGTCTGGGCGGCGCCCGAATTCGCCGAGAGCTATCGCAAGCTCACGGTGCTGCGCAAGGACGGCAAGATCGATTTCGATGTCGAGCACGTGCTGAAACCCAAGGAAGGCGGGCTGGGCTGGGTCGATACCTGGATGGTGAGCGCCGATGCCGACAGCGAGCGCACTGAGCTCGCCCATGCCTGGATCAATCTCTTCCTCGAAAAGGAGAACTATGTTCGCGTCGTGCGCTCGACCGGCTATGGCGGTGTGGTCGATGTGCGCTCTTTGATGACGGAAGACGAGATCGCTCTCTATTTCCAGAACCGCAGCGCCGAAGCGAGCCAGCTCCATATGTTCGACCAGCCGTCGTCGCCGGAGAAATGGGAGCGCATCTGGTCGGATGTTGAAGCCTCTTAAGATCGATCCACTGCAGGCAACGGGAGAAGCGATGACGAGGGCAGACGACCGGCCGGCATCGCTGTCGCTTCAATCCGTCTCGAAGCACTTCGGTCCCGTCAGGGCGGTCGACGGGATCGATCTCGCGATCGGTCAGGACGAGTTCTTCTCGCTTCTGGGGCCGTCGGGCTCCGGCAAGACGACGATGCTGCGCATCATCGCCGGCCTCGAGCGCCCGACCACGGGCCGCGTCCTGGTGCGCGGCCAGGACGTCACCACCATGCCGCCCTATAGACGGCGCATCGGCATGGTGTTCCAGAATTTCCTGCTCTTCCCGCACAAGACGGTCGCCGAGAACATCGTCTTTCCCTTGCGCATGCAGAATGTGGCGCGTGCCGAGCGCGACGAGCGGCTGCTCTGGGCCATGAAGCTCCTACGGCTCGACGGCCTCGCCGAGCGTTATCCCAACGAGCTTTCGGGTGGCCAGCAGCAGCGCGTGTCTCTGGCGCGCGGCCTGATCTCCCGGCCGGCGCTTCTTCTCCTCGACGAGCCGCTCGCCAATCTCGATCGCGAATTGCGCGCCGAGATGGAGGTCGAGATCCGCCGCTATCAGAAAGAGCTCAACATTCCCTTCGTCTATGTGACGCACAATCAGGAAGAAGCCTTGACCATGAGCGATCGCATCGCGGTCATGCGCAATGGCGTCTTCGAGCAGATCGGTCCGCGCAACGACGTCTACCGGAAGCCCGCCACGGCTTTCGTCGCCGCCTTTGTCGGCCAGTCGAACCAATTGACGGCGCGCGCCGAGATGGTCGGTCCGGACAGTCTGACGCTGACTTGGCGTGGACATCGGCTGCATTTGCCGCATCCGGGCGGCATCAAGGCGGGCGATGATGTCCGCTTCTTCATCAAATATGAGGATATCGAAGTGACGCCTGAGCGCACCGCGCCTGGCAATCACGTCGGCGGCCACCTGCGCGACATCATCTTCAAGGGCCAGACCGCCAATTACATTGTCAGCCTCGCCGATGGCAGCGAGATCATCGCCAGCGCTTCCTCGCGCGACCAGAAGGTGACGATCGGCGAGGCCGTGTCGGTCACCTGGCCGGCGAGCGCCGGCATGTGCTTCAAGACATGACGCGCATTCCGCCATTGCTGCTGCTCGCCGGGCCGGGCGTGCTTTTCATCCTGGTGACCTTGCTGCTGCCGCTTCTGGCGATCTTCATGTTCAGCTTCTGGCGCACCGAGAGTTACGAGCTCTATCCCGACTGGAATCTCGACAATTATCGCGTGCTGTTTACTGAAGCGGCCTATCGCACCTTCCTGCTGCGGTCGCTCATCGGCGCCCTGGTGACGTCGCTGCTCTGTCTTCTCTATGCCTGGCCGGTCGCCTATTTCATCGCCCGCCATGGCGGACGTTACCGCTTGCTGCTGGTGCTGCTGCTGGCGGCCCCTTTCTTCACCGGCGTCATCCTGCGCATCGCCGCGCTCCAGGGCATCTTCGGTCCGGGCGGCCTCATCAACATGGCGCTCGGCATATTCGGCCTGCCGCCCATCGCCGCTTTGATGTACACGCCGCTCGCCGCCACCATCGGCCATGTCTATCTCTTCGTTCCCTTCATGGTGACGGCGATCTATCTGTCGCTGGTCAATTTCAACTTCGACCTGCTCGAGACGGCGAAGATCAACGGCGCCGGCCCGTGGCGCGCTTTCATCGAGGTGACCTGGCCGCTCAACTGGATCGGTACCGCCATCGGCCTGGCGCTGGTCTTCATTCCCTGTCTCGCTTCGGCGGTGACGCCGCGTTTCCTCGGCGGCCCCAGCGCCACCTCCTTCGGCATGAGCCTCGGCCAGCAATTCGGCGAGACCGGCACCTGGGCGCTGGGCTCGGCCATGGGCGTCGTCCTCTTCGCCTTCTCGCTTCTGGTGCTCGCGGTGATGGGCTTCACCGTCAATCTCAAGCGCAGCGGCTTCACCGGCATGGGGGCCAGATGACCTCGGTCGGCGATCGGGCGGAGGGCTGGCGGCGGCTCGCGATGAGCGTCCTGCTCGGCCTCCTCTATGTGTTCCTCTATGCGCCAATCTTGTTCGTCATCTATGCCTCTTTCTCCGAGGACATCGTCTGGCCGTTCCCGCCGTCCTTCACCACCGACGCCTATGCCGAGCTCTTCGATAATTCGCTTTATTCCGATGCGCTCAAGAACAGCCTCATCATCGGCCTGGGCAGCGGCATTCTTTCGACTCTCTTCGCCACCGCCGGGGTCATCGGTGTCCTGCGTTTTCCCTCGCGCCGCCGCGCGCTGATCCTGATCGCCTTTCTGGCGCCGCTTTTCGTGGCGGAGCTCCTGATCGGCATTTCCTCGCTCGCCTTCAATGCCCGCCTGCTTGGGCTTCCAGGCAATCTCTTTTCGGCCATTGCCGCCAATGCGGTGGAGGGCACCGCCTTCGCCTTTCTCATCGTGCTCGCCCAGTTGGTGCGTTATGACTGGCAGATGGATGATGCCGCCATGGTGTTCGGCGCGAGTCCCTTGCGCTGCTTCTGGGAAGTGACGTTGCCAGCCATCTGGCCAAGTCTCTTCGGAGCTTTCCTCATCAGTTTCATCCTCGCCTTCAACAATCTCGAGATTTCCTTCTACAATCTGGGCGCCATCCCGACCTTGCCGTCGGTCGCCTGGGGCTCGCTGCGCTTTGGTCTCGGCCCCGAGCTGTTTGCGCTCGCCGCTCTCACCAACGGCCTGGTCTTCGCCGTCTTCGCGCTGATGTATGTCCTGATGCGCACCGGTATCGTCAAATTCGGCTATCGCGGCGTGTAGCCGCCATCTATGTCCCCTCTGTTGACCGTTTTGCGAAGAGCGGTGAAAACTGTCGGCTGCGCCGAATAGGAGACTTTCCAGATGCGACCTGCAGACCGCCGCAGCAAGATTCTCGAGCTCGTTCAGCAATCCGCCCGCGTGACGGTGGACGAGCTGGCGGAAGGTCTCGACATCTCACGCGAGACGGTGCGGCGCGATCTGGTTCTGCTCTCCGAGCAGGGACTCTTGCGTAAATTCCACGGCGGGGCGACGACGGCGCCCGCCACCCAGTCGGCGAATGAGAGCCCGCTCGACGAGCGCCGCGCCACCGCAAGGCTGGAGAAGATCCGCATCGGAAAGCGCGCGGCGAAGTTGTTCCAGCCGGGCGACAGCCTTCTCGTCAATTGCGGGACGACGACCATCTTCTTCGCCGAGCAGCTGGCGCAGCACGGACCGTTCACCGTCATCACCAATGCGACGCCGGTGGCGGCCGAGATGTGGAAGGCGCCGCAGCGCGGCCCCGTCTATCTGATGGGCGGCAGCTATTTCGGCGATGCCTTCGAGACGCTGGGCGCGCAAGTGGTGGAGCAGATCCAGAAGGTCCATGCCGACCATGCGGTGCTGGCGGTGGGCAGTATCAGCTCGACCGGCAAGATCATGGATTATAGCGTGGACGAGGCCCATGTGGCACGCGCCATGACGGAGAGCGCCAGAAGCATCACGGTCCTGGCGGACTCGAGCAAGCTCAACCGCAATGCGCTCCTCCAGATCTGCGGACCGGAGCGGATCGACCGCCTCGTGACCGACAAGCCCGTCGAGGCGGCGCTCGCAAGCGTCCTCAAGCTTGCCGGCGTCGAGATCATCGTGGCGGACGAAGAGGCTTAGTTCCTCCCCATCCAAGGAAATGCGCAGTCCTGACCAAGGAATAATGTCCGAACAGCCATTGTCGTCAAATATTCATGACTGAATAGTCATTTTGAATTGACAGATTGCCCGTTTGGGCATTTTATCGGTGTGTGCAGGGCGCGCTGCATGCGGTGGCCAATTCGTCGCCAGCTCAAGGGGAAGCCTTAAACTTTGCGCGCGGGTGGATTTAAGCGTTCGTGACTTTTTCTCCGGCTGCCCACTTGCCGGAGATTGATCCCAATTGCCTGCCGGGCTTTGTTCAACGCCCTCCCTGGCTCGGCAGGTGATTGGCGAACGCTCGACTCCTGCCATTTTGCGGCCCGCAAGGTCCGCCGTCACCAAACCCACATGCAACTGACATGCGGGTCGCAAATAGGGTTCGCCGTACCGTCAACCGGAGTCACTCAAGATGCTGATCACACGCAGGACCACACTTCTCGGACTTCTCTCGACGACCAGCCTCGCTTTCCTTCCCACGCCGGCCGGTGCCCAGACACTCGCCGAACTGGAAGAGGCGGCGCGCAAGGAAGGTGAAATCGTCAGTCTCGGCTGTCCCGACGATTGGGCCAATTGGGGCGCCCAATGGAAGGGCATCATGGCCAAATACGGTGTCAAGCACACCGACACCGATATGAGCAGCGCCGAGGAGTTGCAGAAATTCGAAGCCGAGAAGGCCAATGCCTCGGCCGACTTCGGCGAGATCGGCATTGAATTCGGACCGATCGCAGCGAAGAAGGGCATCAGCCAGCCTTATAAGCCGACCAACTGGGAGAAGATCCCGGCCTGGGCCAAGGATGAGGAAGGTCACTGGATGCTGGGTTATACCGGCACGATCTCCTTCATCGTCTCCAAGAAGGTCGCCAAGCCGCCCAAGACCTGGAGCGATCTCGCCTCGGGCGATTACAAGGTGGCGGTGGGCGACGTCGGCAAGGCGGCACAATCCAACGCGCTGGTGCTGGCGGCGGCGATCGCCCTCGGCGGCGGCGAGGAGAACCTGCAGCCGGCCCTCGACCTCTTCGCCAAGCTTGCCGAGCAGAAGCGCCTCCTCACCATAGGCGCCAATCCCGGCAATATGGAGAAGGGTGAGATCGAGGTCGGCATCGTGTGGGATTTCAACGCGCTCAACTACCGCAATCTTGTCGGCAAGGACAAATTCGACGTGTGGATCCCCTCGGAAGGTTCGGTGATCAGTGGTTACACGACGACGATCAACGCCTACAGCAAGCGGCCGAACATCGCCAAGATGACGCGCGAGTTCATCTTCTCGGAAGAGGGACAGATCAATTTCGCCCGCGGCTTCGCGCGGCCGATCCTCCTCGATCACATCACGCTGCCGCCCGATGCGGCGGAAAATGTTCTGCCTAAGGAGCAATATGCCAAGGCGCGGCCGGTCAATTCCGCGCTGTGGATGGACGCGGCCAAGCAGCTCGGACGTGCCTGGCAGGACCAGGTGCTGTCGAAGATGTAGCGCTCAGCGCCGCGATGAGTCTGGTAGTTCGGCACGGAGTGGGTGAGGGGATGGAACGATTTTTGGTCGTCCGGCCACCTCACCCTCACTTGTCAGACTCCGCCTCTCCCGCGGGTGAGGCGCGGGCATGATCGACATATCGGCACGGACGCGGATCCTGGCATGGCTCGCGGCCATGCCTTTCCTCGTCGTCGTCCTCATGTTCGAGATCGCGCCCCTGCTGGCGGTCGCCGCCAACAGCATCCAGACCGAAACGAATTTCTCGCTCTCCAACTATGGCGAGATCCTTACCAGCAGGTTTTATCTCGGTTCCTTCAAG
This sequence comes from Rhizobiales bacterium Y(2018), assembly GCA_005502925.1. Classification (GTDB taxonomy): domain Bacteria; phylum Pseudomonadota; class Alphaproteobacteria; order Rhizobiales; family Aestuariivirgaceae; genus Taklimakanibacter. Next base: position 368,406 of record SCPD01000002.1, read on the forward strand.
GTGAGCTTTCTCATTTCGATCGCCACCGCGCTGATCGGCCTCGGCGTCGGCCTCCCCGCCGCGGTACTCCTCAAGCGCATGCCGGGACGGGTGCAGCAATTCGTCGTCATCTGCTCCAATATCGGGGCCAATTTCACCGGATTCCCGCTCGCTTTTTCCTTCGTCATCATGCTGGGGGTGAGCGGCTCCTTCACGCTGCTGCTGCAGCGGTTCGGTCTCCTCGAGAACTTCAACATCTATTCGACCTCAGGCCTCGTCATCGCCTATTCCTACTTCCAGATCCTGTTCGCGATCCTCCTGGTGCTGCCGAGCCTCGCCGCCATCACCGCCGAGATCGAGGAGGCGGCGCATCTGGTGGGCGCCAGCCGCTTCGCCTTCTGGCGGCGCATCGGGCTCCCCATTCTGGCACCGAGCCTCCTCGGGACCTTCCTCCTTCTCTTCGCCAATGCCATGGGCACATATGCCACCGCCTGGGCGCTGGTCGGCGGCAGCGCCAATGTCGTCACCATCCGCATCGGCGAGCTTACTGCGGGCGATGTGTTCTCCGATCCCTATCTCGCCGACGCGCTGGCGATGCTGCTGGTGGTGAGCCTCATCCTGCCGATCGTCGTCGAGCAGATGCTGGCGAAAACCAAAGACAGGGATCGGTGACGCCGCATGCATGAGCGCAGCACAAGGGACTGGATCTGGGTGGGGCTGCTCGGCTGCCTCCAGCTTCTTCCCATCGTCGCCGTCTTCCTCAACTCCGTCGCCGTCGACTGGGCCGGCACGATCCTGCCCGACGGCTACACGCTGGCCCATGTCCAGAACATCCTCAAGGACCCGCGCTTCCTGCTGTCGATCCAGAACTCGCTCATCGTCGGCTTCGGCTCGCTCCTGGTGACACCGTTCATCGTGGTGCCGGCGATCCTGGTGGCGCATTGCTACTTCCCGACGCTGGACAAGTATCTGGCGGGGCTGGTGATCCTGCCCTATGCGGTGCCGGGCATCGTGCTGGCGCTCGGCCTCCTGCGCATCTATTCCGGCAATTACGGCATTGTGCTCAACGGTTCGCCCTGGATCCTGATCTTTGGCTACATGCCGCTCGCCGCGCCGCTCTATTACGTGCCGATCAAGAACAACCTGCGTGCCTTGCGGGTGACCGAGCTCTTCGAGGCGGGGCGGCTCCTCGGCGCATCCGATGCCCTGATCCTGTGGCGGGTCGTCCTGCCCTGCGTGAAGCAGGGGCTCATCATCGGGCTGGTGATGAACTTCACGCTGGCGATCAGCGATTTCGTCTATGCCAATCTGCTGGTCGGGGGCCATTTCCCGACCCTGCAGATCTTCATGGGCGTGCTCACCGGCGGCAGCGGCCGCAAATTGAGCGTGCTCATCACCACCTATTTCGTCGTCATCTTCGTGGCGACGGCCATCGTCGTGTGGGTGACATCGCGGAGAAGCGAAGCATGAGTTATGTCGAGATCCGGGAGCTCACTAAGCGATTCGATACGACCACCGTGTTCGAGAACATCAATCTCGACGTCGATGAAGGCAAGATCTGCGTGCTGGTCGGCCCCTCGGGCTGCGGCAAGACCACGTTGCTGCGCGCCGTGGCCGGCCTCACCCAGCCCGACAGCGGAATGATCAGGCTCGACCAGCGCGACGTGACGAAAGTCGAAGCCAAGAACCGCGGCGTCGGCATGGTGTTCCAGCATTATGCGCTCTTCCCCAACATGACGGTGGAGCAGAATCTCGCTTTCGGTCTCGAGCAGAAGAAGCTGCCCAGGCCGGAAATCCGAAAGAAGGTCGACGGCGTTATCGAGCTGATGGGGCTCGGTCCGCGCGCCAAGGCGAGACCCGCGGCGCTGTCCGGCGGGCAGAAGCAGCGCGTGGCGCTGGCCCGCGCCTTGGTGCTCGAGCCCAAGCTGCTCCTTCTGGACGAGCCACTCTCGGCGCTCGATGCGCAGATCCGCAAGCGCTTGCGTGACGAATTGAAACGGCTGCAGCATGATGTGGGCTTCACGGCGATCTTCGTGACCCACGACCAGGAAGAGGCGCTGATGCTGGGCGATCAGGTGGCGATCATGCAGGCGGGGCGCTTCGTGCAGATCGGCGCGCCGGCCGAGATCTACAACCGCCCGGCCAATCTGGCGGTCGCCAACTTCGTCGGTGACTTCAATATCTTCGATCCTGGGACGGTGAAGCGCCTGTTCGCTGCCGTCACTGAAACCTCCTGGGCGGTGCGGCCCGAAGCGATCGACATCGCGCCGGCGGATCGCAAGCCGGTGATCAACGGCACGGCGGTCGAGACGGAGGTCACGGTGACGGCGGTGCAGATACTGGGCGCCATGGTGCGGCACTATACCAGGGCGCAGGACGTCACGATCAAGGTCGATCTCCTGAACAAGCCGGACCAGCGCCTGTTCCAGATCGGCGAGAAGGCCCGCATATCCATCGCCAAAAACGCCATAGCCGAGATGAACGAATGACCACTGCGACTTTCAAGCCCAACGTCCTTCTGATCTGTGCCGACCAGTGGCGGAGCGATTGCATTTCGGCGCTCGGACACCCGAATGTGCGTACCCCGCATCTCGATGCGCTGATGAAGGAGGCGGTGACCTTCCGCAACCATTTCGGCCAGTGCACGCCCTGCGGCCCCTCGCGCACCAGCCTCCTGACCGGCCTCTATCTGATGAACCACCGCTCGGGGCGCAACGGGACGCCGCTCGACGGACGGCACACGAATCTGGCGCTCGAGGCGCGCAAGCTCGGTTACGAGCCGGCGCTGTTCGGTTATACCGACACGTCGCCCGATCCGCGCCGGCACCATCCGAACGACCCGGCGCTCACCGCCTATGATGAAGGCGTGCTGCCGGGCTTCATCACGCCCTTGCATCTGCCGGAAGACATGGGGCGCTGGATCTCGGAACTGATCGCGCTGGGTTATGACCTGCCCAACGGCCGCGCCGATGCCTTCCGGCCGCGCCGGGGCTTCGTCAAGCCGCCGGATCGCGGCTTCCGCTTCATCCCGACCCAGCACAAGGCCGAGCACAGCGAGACCGCCTTTCTCACCGACGAGTTCATCAAATGGCTGTCGATCAGGCGCACGCGGCCGTGGTTCGCGCATCTGGTGTTCTTCCGGCCGCATCCGCCGATCATCGCGCCCGAGCCCTATAATGGCAATGTGCATCCGAGGGATGTCGACTTCCCGCATCGCGCGGCAAGCCCGGAGGCGGAAGGCCGGCAGCATCCGCTGCTGGCGCATGAGATCTCGAATGTGGCGCGGCCCGACGCCTATGACGAGCACAATCCGCTCGATCTCGTGCGCGCCGACGATCTCGAGATCCGCCAGATGCGAGCGACCTATTACGGCCTGATCGAGGAGACCGACCATCATCTCGGCCGCGTCATCGCGCAACTGAAGGAAAGCGGGCAATATGACCGCACGCTCATCATCGTGACGAGCGATCATGCCGAAATGCTGGGCGATCACTATGTGTGGGGCAAGGAAATCTATTTCGACGGCTCCTTCCATCTGCCGCTGGTGATCCGCGATCCACGCCCCGGAGCGAAAGCGAGCCGGGGCAGCACGGTCGAAGCCTTCACTGAAGCCATCGACATCATGCCGACCATCCTCGACTGGCTGGGCGCTGACATTCCGCGGAGCTGCGACGGGCGCTCGCTGCTGCCGTTCCTCGAAGGCCGGACACCGGATCGCTGGCGCGACGCGGTGTTCTTCGAGCATGACTTCCGCAATGTGCGCAGCCAAAGGGTGGAGCAGGCTTTGGACATCCCGTCGGATGAATGTTCCTACGCCGTGGTCCGCGACAGCAATTACAAATATGTGCATTTCGCCGCCCTGCCGCCGCTCTTCTTCGACGTCGTGAATGATCCGCATGAATTCACCAATCTGGCCGGGCGGCCCGAGCATCTGGGCACCGAACTCCGCTATGCGCAGAAGCTCCTGTCATGGCGGCTCGTCAACCAGGAGCGGCTGCTCACCAACATGCATGTCGGCGAAGGTGGCGTGTTCGAACGAAAATAATCCAGAACTAGAAAGCCACGCCGAGCCGCGCCGTGAATCCATTGTCGGCAACGCCGTCGCCGAAACGACCTTGATAGGCGCCGCCAAAATTCACGGTATCGGTCAGCGCCAGATCGAGGCCCGCCTCGAGAAGCGCGCTGTCGCGTGCCATCGACACGCCGCGAATGGTGAAATCGTCCCCGCCGGCAAAGGTAAGGCGGCTTTCGGACGCGATATCGCCGAAGGCATGTTGCCAGCCGATGAGGCCTCTGACGCGCATCGCCATATCGCCAAGCGCGAAACGTGCTTCGGGCCTCAGCCCCAGTGTCGTCGAAAGATTGTCGGTGCTGTCTGATCCGGAGGCGAGCGCGGCACTGCCGCCCGTCTCCGCGAAGCTGTCGATATGGAGATTGACATAAGCGGCCTGGAGGAAGGGCGTCAGTGTCAGCCCGCCGAGCTCGGCGTCATAGGCGATCTCGCCGAAGAGCTGCGCGGTGCCGGCGCCATAATCGGCATCGAGCTCCTGATCGACCGGATTTGTGATGCGGCGCCGGGTCTCGATATCGTTCCAGCTATAGGCGGCGCCCGCCTGGAACACGAAGCCTTGCCAATCGGTGCCGCCATACAGCCCGATATGATAACCCTCGGCGCTGCCGGTGGAGTTGCGCGCATCGACATCGAAGCTCGTATGGCTGTAACCGCCCATGAGACCCAGCCGCCAGCTGCCCAGTTCCGTATCGGCGCCGATGAAACCTCCCCCGGCAGAGCGCTCGAAGGACGCCGCATTGCTGTCGCCATCCCAATTTCCCCACGCGCCGTAGCCCGACATCCAGAAGCCGGAAGAGGGCCGAGCCACGCTGAGATCGGCCACAGGCTCGATCCTGCCGCCGGCCGTCATGGCGGCGGCGTCGGTTGTCGAATCGCTTTTGAGCGACCGCAGGCGTCCCGAAACGGCCTGGCGCAGAAAGCGGCTGTCCTCGCTGAGCATGGTCCGGGCCGAGGCATGGATTTCGCCCGACAGCTGGTCGAAGGCGTCCGCGACATCCGCATCGGCGAGCAGCAGAATGGCGTCATAAAGCTCATGGCCGAAGCCAAGGCTTTCGGCGCCATTGGCCGTGGCGATCTGATTGCGCGTCGACGCCTTGTCGGCGAAGTCGATGTCATTGCGCAGGAGCGTCAGCCGCACGTCATTGCCGACATAAAGGAGATCGGGCGTCAGAAAGGCGAAATCAGAGGTCACACCCCCGAATATGCCGTCGAGCCCGCCATCGGCGGTGAGGATCGTATAGGTGGAGAAGGGCTTGTACGAGCCATTGGCGCCGATATGAACGACGGAGCCGCCGGAAAGCGTCGCCGTGCCGGTGACATGGAGGAGGCTGCTGTCGGTCGGGGCAGGATCGACCTCGACGTCGTAACGGGAACCACTGTTGAAAGTGAGGTCGCCGCTGACGGTGAGCGTGGTGGCGGGACCGCCGGCCCGGATCGCCGCGCCGGAATTGAGCGTGGTGGCGCCGACCGTGCCTTTGCCCATCAGGGTCGCGCCATCTTCGACGGTGACGGTCGAAGCAGCGATCGATCCGTCGACGACGAGAATGCCTTCGGCCACGCTTGTGGCGCCGGTATAGGTGCTGGTGCCGGTGAGGGTGAGCTTTCCGGTGCCGTCTTTGGTCAAGGCGAGAGCACCGTCACCGCCATCTTCGATCACACCTTTGAACAGCGAATCTCCCAGCTCGGACGTATCGACGGTGAGCGTGGCATCATCCTCGCCGCCGTTTCTGATCGTGCCCGTGCCCGAGAACATGTTGGAGAGCTTGCCGACTTCGGTGCTGTGGCCGTTGAGCACGAGGGCGCTGCCGGCCGAGCCGAACTGGATCTCGGTCTCATTGGTGAGGGCATTGGTGGTGCCGATCTGCACATCAGCGCTGCCCGACAGCATCACGACGATGTCGCCGAGCGTGCCGGTCGCCGTGGCATTGAGCGTGCTGGTGCCCTGGAAGGCCTGTATGCCGCCACTCACGGCATTGGCGACAGATGCATTGAGCGTGCTGTAGCCACTGAAGATCTGCACACCGCCGCTCACCGCATTCGCGGCTCTCGCATCGAGTGTGCTGTCGTCATTGAAGAACTGCATGCCGCCGCTGACCGCGTTGGCGGCCGAGGCATCGAGCTTGCTGCTGTCGTTGAAATATTGCTCGCCGCCATTGAGGGCATTGGCGGCAGACGCTTCGAGCGAGCTGCTGTCATAGAAGTATTGGCTGCCGCCGGTGATGGCGTTGCCGACGGATGCCTTGAGGATGCTGTCGTCGAAGAAGTCCGGAGAATTGGCGGCCGTCAGAGCATCCGCCGCGAGAGCGTTGAAGATGCTGTTGTCGTGGAATTGCTGAATTCCCCCGCTGATCGCGTTGGAGGCGGTTACATTGAGGGTGGCGTCATCGTTGAATATCTGCCGTCCGCCGCTGAGCGCGCCGGCGACAGAGGCGTTGAGCACACTGCTATCATTGAGATTCTGCTGTCCGCCGCTCGCGGCATTGGCCGTATCCGCGTTGAACTTGCTGCTGTCCCAGAAGTTCTGGCTGCCGCTGGCGAAGGGGCCGGAAGTCTCCTGGCTGCCGGTGAAGGTTTGCGCCTTGGCGCTGGGCGTAAGGAGCAGAAGCGTCGCCACGGCAGTCGAGGCGAACCGGGGCCATATTGCCCGATCACCTGTTTTTGAACCGCGACGCTTGCACGCCGCGCTGGAAATTCCCGCCGCCATATCGACCCCCAGCTTGAAAGATGTTATGAATCAACAGCTTCGCTGCGGAAAGCGCCATGGCATGGCGTCTCAAAGCGTGGTCAAGACGTCTCAAGGGATCTCGCTCGGCGTAAATTCATGTCCGCTTTTTTTGCTGAATTCACCACTGATGACGTGCCGGCGTGCGAGCGCGGCGACTATTGGGGCCGCCAGGTTCTCCAGCGCATGACGATCGCCAGATCCGTGCGCGATCAGAGTTTTGCCGCGCGGCTGCGCCGCTTGCGGGGATCTGAAGGTGAATTCTGGGACCATTTCTCGGACGAGCTGCCGGTCATGCGCGATGGCGCGCGCTGCCGCCGCGATGGCGGTGACGAGATTTATGTCGGCATGCTGCTCGATGGGCATTCCGATGTCAGCCAGGCCGGCCGTGATCAGCGGCTCGGTCCGGGGCGTCTTTATGTCGTCGATATGAGCCGGCCGGTCCGGGCGCATTGGGCGCGGCATCGCGAGGTCGCGATCGTGCTCAAGCGCAAGCAGGTGGCGGCATGCCTCGGTGGGCCGCTCGACGGCCTCGCCGGCCTTGTGCTGCCGCGCCAGGGCATGACGGAATTGCTTGCCTCGCACCTGCGGCTTCTAGCGCTGGGACTTCCGACGCTGACGGCTCAGGAGCGCAATGTGGCCCTCGCGACGGCGGTCGCCATGACCTGTTCGGCTTTGCGGTCAGGCATTGAGGCGGAAGTCACGCCCGAAGGGCCCAAGGCCGCGGTGCGTCTCGTCATTCAGCGCCGTTATGCCGATCCCGGGCTTTCTCCAGGTCAGATCGCGGCAACGCTCGGCTGCTCGCGCGCGCAGCTCTATCGCGCCTTTGCCGACGAGGCGGTCTCGATTGCCGGTCTCATCCGCGAGACACGCCTCGTGCGAGCCCGCGAGATGCTGGTTCACGCCGCGCCCGCGCCCGAGACGGTCACCCGGATCGCCGAGCTTTGCGGCTTCCTCGACCCGTCGAATTTCAGCCGCATGTTCAAGGCCCGTTTCGGCGTCAGGCCGCAGCAATTGCGCGACGAGATTACGGCCGCAGCTTCTGGAAGCGCTCGGCCAGGAAATCGATGAAGACCCGGACCTTGGCGGCGAGGAAGCGGGTCGGCGGATAGATGGCATAAAGCGTGATCGGTTTCGGCTCGAATCCGTCGAGCAGCGTCACCAGAGATCCTTTCTGGACCTCATCGCGCACCAGGAAGGCCGGGATCATGGCGATGCCGAGTCCCGCGACCGCGGCTACGCGCAGCGCGTCGCCATTGTTGGAACAGAGGCGATAGCGGATCGCGACCGACGGCTCGGAGGCGCCGCGCAGGGTCCATTCGGGATTGGCGGCCGGGCGGCCGTAATGCAGCGCCCAGTGCGATTTGAGGTCCCTGGGCTCGCGTGGCCGGCCGTGTTTCTCGATGTAAGAGGGCGCCGCATAGAGGCCCATTTCGACCAGCGCCAGCTTGCGGGCGGCGAGGCTTGAATCCTCCAATTCGCCGATACGCAAGGTGACGTCGAATCCTTCCTCATAAGGGTCGACGAAACGGTCATTGAGGATGAGCGCCACCTGGAGATCGGGATAGCGGGTCATGAAATCGGCCACCGCCGGGGCGGCATGGCTGACGCCGAAGGACATCGGCGCATTGATCTTGAGCAGGCCCCTGGGCTCGTTGTGCAGCGCCGCCACCGCCCGGTCCGCCTCATCGAGATCGGCGAGGAGCGCCCGGCAGCGCTCAAGATAGGCATAGCCCGAGTCGGTGAGCTTCACGCTGCGGGTCGAGCGCTTGAGGAGCTGGGCGCCGAGTGCTTCTTCCAGGGCGGATATCTGCCGGCTGGCGGCCGATTTCGACAGGCCGAGCTCCTGTGCCGCTGCGGAGAAGCCACCTTCCTCCGCCACCGAGACGAAAACCCTGATTGCCGCCAGCCTGTCCATATTGTTGCGTTTGTAGCAACAATAAGTTCCAAAGAGAATAGATTGTTCTGTCAGGCGCCGTGAATATCTTGATAGGCATCACCTCAAGGAGACCCACCATGATCATTCACCGCAAAGCCAATGAACGGGGCCATGCCGATTTCGGCTGGCTCGACAGCCATCACAGCTTCTCCTTCGGCCAGTATTACGACCCCGAGCATATGGGTTTCGGGGCGCTGCGCGTCATCAATGACGACCGGGTCGCCGCAGGCGGCGGCTTCGACACCCATGGCCATAAGGATATGGAGATCGTGTCTTATGTGCTCGATGGCGCCCTGGCGCACCGGGATTCCCTCGGCAGCGGCTCGGTGATCCGTCCGGGTGATGTGCAGGTCATGTCGGCCGGGACCGGCATCCGTCATTCGGAGTTCAACGCGTCGAAGACCGATCCCGTCCATTTCCTCCAGATCTGGATCATCCCGGAGAAACAGGGGCTGAAGCCATCCTATGCCGAGAAGCATTTCCCGGAAGCGGAGCGCCTGGGCCAATTGCGCATGATCGCATCGCCCGATGGCCGCGACGGTTCGCTCACGATCCGGCAGGACGCCTCGATCCATACCGCGGTGCTCGACGCTGGGACCGATCTGACCCATCCCCTGGCGGAAGGGCGGCGGTACTGGCTCCAGGTCGCCAAAGGCAGCCTTGACGTGAATGGCAAGACTGTCCTGGAAGGAGACGGGCTCGCCATCGTAGAAGAAGCGAGCCTCACCCTCAGGGCCACCTCCCGGTCCGAGATCCTGCTTTTCGATCTGCAATAGGAGACCACGGTATGAAGATCCTCGCCATCAGCGGCGCACTCCGCAAGGACAGCACCAACACGCAGCTTCTCCGCGCGGTGCGCGAGCTGGCGCCCAAAGGCATGGAGATCGAGATCGTCACCTTGCACGGCATCCCGCTCTATGATGGCGATGAGGAAGACAAGCATGGCGTGCCTGAGAGCGTGAAAGCGCTCCAGGCCCGCGTGCGCGACGCCGACGGCATCATCATCTCGACGCCCGAATACAATTTCTCGATCGCCGGAGTACTGAAGAACGGCCTCGACTGGCTGTCGCGTTCAGGCAATCCGTTCAAATGGAAGCGGGTGGGCGTGATGGGCGCCTCGGGCGGCCCGGTCGGCACGGCACGCGCCCAATATCATCTGCGCCAGAATCTCGTCGGCCTCGAGGCGATCAGCATGCCGAAGCCCGAAATCTTCGTCGGCAATGCCGAAACGAAGTTTTCCGGCGGCAAGCTCACCGACGAGGAGACGAAGAAGGTGATCAAGACCTGGCTCGCCGCCTTCCAGGAATGGGTGGCCAAGGGCTGATCCATGGCTTCCCCTCTCTCATGGCGAGAGAGGGGAGCGCCGATCCTACTGCACCACATAGAGGCAGGGCTTCGCCTTCACGATGCAGTAGAACTTCGTGCCGGTCCAATTACAGTTCTGCGATTTCGACGCGGCGATATTCCAGACCGACCAGGAGAGGTCGTATTTGTTCTTGGCCGCCTGCGACCAGAAGGCCTTCGCCGATTTCGCCGCCTGGAATTTGAGATTGCCGAGGGCTTCGGCTTGCACATAGGTGGTCTTGCATTGATAGGCTTGCGCGCCGCCCGTCATCGCGACGAGGGCAAAAAGAGTGGCGGCGCAGGCAAGAGTCCGATGGGTGATGGACATGGATGGTGCTCCAGAGATGAGAGTGCCCCCTCTCTCGGGTTGCACGGCATTCGACCGTGAATGACGCTAGGTTAAATCTCCCGGCATGTCGGCGGGCTGAAGCAGGCCTTCATGGAGGGTTCAGTTTGGCCGATCTGACGCAGCAATTCGTCCTGCTTGCGTAAATCTGCGTCAGGTTTCTGAAGCCCGCGAAATTGAACGGCCGATGCCGCGATGCTTCAATGCCGCCGATACCGCAACTTACGGAGACATGATGTCCGCCTCTCATAACAAGACCAGGGACCTGGCCTTCGCCGATGACTTCATCCATGCGGTGCTGGTCGACACCCCGCGCGATTACAAGGTCGAGGACGGCATCGTCGTCAATCTTTCAGCGAAGCCGATGATCACCTCAGGCGGCAAGGTGCCGGCGATCGTGCCGGCCTGGAAATCGACCATCCTGCGCGGTGCGACGATCGTCGAGGCCGAGCGCGCCGCGATCCTTAAGATGCGCAAGGTGACCAATCTGGGCGGTGTGCCCTTCCGCGGCTGGGACTGGCTCGGCAACCGCATCAAGAGCTTTCCGCGCGACACGCCGCTCTACATCTCGGCGCAGGACACCGTGGGTGAGGTGACGACCGATCCACTGGCTTTCACCAATGAGAAGCCGACCGGAATCGCGGCCCAGCGCTTCACCTTGAAGCTTAATCTGTGGTGGTCACCCGGCACGACCGACTGCTTCATCCACAATGAGCACCCCTTCCTCGAAGTGCATACGCAGATCCATGGTCTCGGCCGCATGCAGAAATTCCACGAACGGCGCGAGGAGACGATCTACGAAGACGTGCTGATGCCGGTCGGCTACACGCATGATCCGTTCTGCCGCGTCATCGGCAAGAATCAGTGGGAGTATCCCTGGCACCGCTATTACGCCGACACGGATTCGGTTTGGCTCGCCATCGAGCTGCATCCGGTTGGGTGACGAGCGCTCTGAGATCTCCCTCCGCCGCGCGAAGCGCGGGGAGGGAGCAGTTGGGCCTAGCCTACTCCGGTACCTTGATCTCGACGCTCTTGCGCGTCTTCACCGCGCGCGCCACGGCCTCGGCACCAGCGAGAGACGCGAGCCCGTCGCGGCCTGTCGCGCGCGGTTCGCCGCGGCCTTCGATCGCCGCCAGGAACTGCTCCACCGTATCCGCATAAATGTCATTGGCGCGCAACGGAATCGCCTCATTGCGGCCGCGCAGGCGCCGGACGAGCGTGCCGGTCGATCTCTGCGCCAGCGTGCCGGTTGCGATGAGGATGCCTTCCGAGCCATAGGCCATGACCTGGCTTTCGACATCCGGCGTCACGAAGCTTTCATTCACCTGCACGAAGGCGCCGCCGCTCATGCGCAGCGCATACATCGTGTGGTCATGCGCTGAGGCGTCGCCGAGCGCCAGCGCGTCGCCGATGCCGATTGCGGTCAGGGGCTGCTGCTGCAGCAGGAAGCTCGCGAGGTCGATGTCATGGACGCTGAGATCGAGATAGATGGCGCCTTCATCCGGATCTTTGATGCGCCAGGTCTGCAGCACCGGCCGCAGCAGCCCGGCATGAATGATGATGAGGGAACGCACCTCGCCAATATCGCCGGCGGCAATCATCCGCCGCATCGTCTGATGCACCGGTGACGAGCGGAAATGATGATTGACCGCCAGCACGACGCCGGCCTTGTCGCAGGCCTTGACCATCTTGAGCGCATCGGCGGCACGCGTGGCGAGCGGCTTGTCGCAGAGAATATGCTTGCCGGCCTGTGCCGCCTTGATCACTTGCGGCCGGTGCAGCGAATTGATCGAGCTGACATAGACGGCTTTCACCCGCTCATCCGCCAGCATGCCGGCGAGCTCGGCGCTGTGCTGCGGAATGCCGAGCTCATGCGCGAAGCCTGCCCGATGTGTATCGTCGCGGCTCATCAGCCAGAGCGGCTCGCCGCCGGTGCGCCGGATGGCGTCCACCATATATTCGCGCGCGATCGTGCTGGCGCCGATCACGCCCCAGCCGATCGGGGCGGCGTCCTTCGTCGTCACGCTGTCCGTCACGTCTTCCGAAAGATCGCGTTTCACCGGATCTGCACCCATTGCCGGAGTTTCGAGGATTCGAGGCAGGCATCGACGATCTGCGCAATGTGATGGCCGCTTTCGAAAGTCGGCCACATCGCTTCGCCGGTCGCGATCGAGCGCACCACTTCGGCGACCTCGATCATCTTCGACTCGTTATAGCCGAGAGCGAAATTCGGGATCGGCAGGAAAGCGGCGTAATTGGCGTTCTCCGGTCCCACATCGATCTCCCGGTAGCCCTGGCGGCCGAGCCTGTCGGTGCTCGAATAGAAGCGCAGCCGATTCACCTCGTCGTAATTGTAAACCAGGCTGCCCTTGGTGCCATAGATCTCATAGGTCTGCAGGAACTTGCGCCCCGTCGCCACACGGCTGAAATCGATGAGGCCCATGGCACCGTTCTCGAAATGACAGATGAGATTGGCGGCATCGGGATTGGTCACTTCCGCCATCGGCTCGTTGCCGGTGAGCTCGGCGCCTTTGCCGTAGTTGAAGCCGCTGACCACCGGGCGCTTCGCCGTCACCACCCTGCAATCGGCGATGAGCTCGGAGACGCGGCCGATGAGACGCTCCATGAAGCTGAAGACATGCGAGCCGGTATCGCCGACAATGCCGGTGGGCGCCAGCTTGCCGTCGGCCCGCCACATGAAGGGCGCGTTCGGATCGCCCAGCACGTCGACATGCTGCGATGCCTTGAACATCTTGATGTCACCGATCTCGCCCCCATCGATGATGCTCTTGGCAACGTCGTGAATGGGATTGCGCGGAAAAGCGTGGCCGACCCGGGTAATGCGGCCCCGGGCCTTGGCGAGGTCGGCGAGCTCGCGCGCCTCCGGCGCCGTGTTGGTCAGCGGTTTTTCGCAATAGACATGTTTGCCGGCCAAAAGTGCCGCCTTCGCCGCTTCATAATGAAGCTGGTCGGGCAGGCAGATATCGACGAGATCGACGGAGGGATCTGCGACCGCATCGCGCCAGTCGGTCGAGCTTCTGGCGCCGGGAATGATCGCGGCCGCCTTGGCGAGGCCCATGGGGTCGCCATCGACCAGCCAGGCGATCTCGGCGGTGCCCTTGTCGGAACCGAAGAGAAACGGGATATTCTGATAGGCCATGCTATGGACCTTGCCCATCCAGCCGCAGGCGCCCAATACCGCCACTCTCGTCTTTTTCATGTCGTGCTCCTGCTGCCGCTGGCGCGGTCGATCTCACTGCGAAGATGGTCGGCGGCGCGCATGGTGACGGCCGCGATGGTGAGCGCCGGATTGACCGCCGCCGAGGTCGGCAGCACGCTCGCATCCATGATGTGGAGATTCTCGACGTCATGAGCCCGGCACCAGGGGTTGACCACCGAGGTCGCCGGGTTCGTCCCCATGCGGGCGGTGCCGCATTGATGCGACGGCGTGCGCCGGTCGAAGGCGCGGGCGAGCACGATCGGGAAACCCGCGGCGCGGAACACCTCGCGGCTGCGCTCGACCAGCGCGGCATGGCCCTTCATATTGGAGCGCTGCCAGTCGAGGACGATCCGGTCGTCCTTCAGCATCACGCGGCTCTCCGGGTTCGGCAGATCCTCGCTCATCACATACCAGTCGAAACTGTAGCTGGCGAGAAGACGGGTCGCGAATTCCGGCACCGACGGCAGATTGGCCTTGAAGATCGGGCCGGTGATCTTGCCGAGCGCCTGGACATTGCCGAGCGGAAAGCCGGTCTTCGGGTCCTTCAGATAGAAGTCGTTGAAGCCGAAGGTCTTCTGATGGACCGAACGGTTGCGCAGGCGCGGATCGAGGGTAATCATCGCCGTGCAATTGTGGTTCATGAAATTGCGGCCGAGCTGGTCGGAGTTATTGGCGAGGCCCTTCGAACGCAGAAGCAAGGCGGTCGAGTTTACCGCGCCCGCCGCCAGGATGAAGTGTTTCGCTTTGACCTTCGTCACGCGATCGCCCAGCCGGACACTGGCGGCGTCGATAGACTTGCCGTCGGGCGTCGCCTCGAACCGCAAGACCTGCGCGCCGGTGAGAAGCCTTACGTTCTCATGCGTCAGCGCTTTATGCAGCGGTCCGGTCTCCGCGTCGATCTTGCCGGTGAACGTATCGGGGAAGGCGTCCCACGGCGTCTGCGCCCGGGCGAGCCATGCCTCGATGTCGATGGCGATCGGCAGCGAGCTGGCATTGATGCCCTGCCGCTTGAGCCTGTCGCGCACCACGGCGAGCGACGGCTCATCGGCGATCGCCGGATAGGGATAGGGCGACGAATGGCGCGGCTCGGTCGGATCATCGCCGATGGCGCCGCGTACCTGATAGAGCTGTTCGGCCTTGCCATACCAGGGCTCGATCTCGTCATAGGAGAAGGGCCAGCCCGGTGTCGCGCCTTCCATATGTTCCATCACGCCAAAATCTTGCGAGCGAAAGCGATAGAGGATGGCACCGTAATATTTCGAGTTGCCACCGACATTGTAATAGTTATTGGGGCTGAAGGCCTCGCCCTTGGCGTCGAGCCATTGCTCCTTGGGACGGAAGAAGCCCTTCTGGAAGATGGCGCGGTCGTCGCGTGTCTCTGGGCTATCCGTGATCCGCTTGCCGCGCTCGAGGATGAGGATCTTGGCGCCCGTCGGCGCCAGCATGAAAGCCGCCGTGGCGCCGCCGATGCCGGAGCCGATGATCACGATATCGGCGGTAATATTCTCCATCACACCGCTTCGACCGCCTGGGCATAACCGACATTGCGCTGGCCATAGCGCCGGACCCGCACATTGGCCTGTTCGGCATGGCCGGAGAAGCCTTCCATCATGCAGAGCCTGGAGCAATATTCGCCGATCGACGCCGAGGCCGCATCGGTCAGGATCTTCTGATAGGTGCAGGTTTTTAGGAACTTGCCGACCCACAGGCCGCCGGTGTAGCGCGCCGCCCGCTTGGTCGGCAGCGTGTGGTTGGTGCCGATCACCTTGTCGCCATAGGCGACGGTGGTGCGGGCGCCTAAGAACAGGGCACCGTAATTGACGAGATTCTCCAGGAAATAATCGGGATCGGCGGTCATCACCTGCACATGCTCGGAGGCGATGAGATTGGCTTCGGCCAGCATCTCGTCCAGCGTGTCGCACAGGATGATCTCACCGCAATCTTCCCAGGCCTTGCCGGCGATCTTCGCGGTCGGAAGGATGGCGAGCAGCCGGTCGATCTCGGCGAGAGTTTCACGCGCCAGCTTCTCGGAGTTGGTGATGAGCACGGCCGGCGAGTTCACGCCATGCTCGGCCTGGCCGAGAAGGTCAGTGGCGCAGAGCTCGGCATCGCTCGTCTCATCCGCGATGATCAGTGTCTCGGTCGGGCCGGCGAAGAGATCTATGCCGACCTGGCCGAAGAGCAGGCGCTTGGCTTCGGCGACATAGGCATTGCCGGGGCCGGCGATCATGTCGACCGGCTGGATGCTCTCGGTGCCATAGGCCATGGCGGCGATCGCTTGCACGCCACCCAGGCAATAGATCTCATCGGCGCCGGCAAGATGCTGGGCGGCGACGATCAAAGGCGCCGGCTCACCTTTGAAAGGCGGCGCGGCAGTGATGACGCGGTCACAGCCGGCGACCTTGGCGGTCAGGACCGACATATGGGCGGAAGCGAGGAGGGGATATTGCCCGCCCGGCACATAGCAGCCGACATTGCTGATCGGGATATTGCGATGGCCGAGGATGACGCCGGGCAGCGTCTCGACTTCGATGTCGGTGAGCGCGTTCTTCTGGGCGATGGCGAAATTGCGCACCTGCGTTTGCGCGAATTCCATGTCGTCGCGCTCGCGCACCGTCATGCGGTCGAGGCAGGCCTGAATCTCAGCCTTGCTGAGAAGATAGGACTTGCGGTCGAGCCCATCGAACTTGATCGCAAGCTCGCGTACCGCCGCATCGCCGCGTGTCTCGACATCGGCGAGCAGCACCTCGACGGTTTCGGTGAGGCGGCGATCCTTGGAGATCGCCGCCACCGGCTTTGCCGCTTTGACACGTCTGATCATCGGTAAACCTGCAAAAGACTAAGGGTTAGGCGTGCCGCGGCGGCAGCGAGTTTACATATGCTGCTCGAGGGCGCGGCCGGCCGAATATTCGGCCTGTTCCTTGCTGTAATAAGCGGGCGAGGGGAAATCCCACCAGCCGGTGACGAAGGGGCCCGCAGCATCGCGCGACGTCGTGACTTCGACCAAGGCCGGGCCGCCGCAATCGAGCGCCTTTTTCAGCGTCTTCTCGAGCTGATCGGACTCCTCGACCTTCCAGGCTTCCATGCCGAAGTTCTTCGCCACTTCCGTGATATTGGCGGAGTAGGGCTCGCCATTGCCCTTGTGACGGTTGAACTCGCTGGCGATATGGCGGCCCATGAATTTGCGCTGGCCGCCGCGGATCGACATATAGCCGCGATTATTCTGGACCAGGAACACGGCGGGAATGCCGTTCATCACCGCGGTGCCCATTTCGGGCAGCGACATCATGAAGTCGCCATCGCCCACCACCGCCACGATCTGGCGGTCGGGCTGCGCCAGCTTGGCGCCGAGCGCGGCCGGCACCGCCCAGCCCATCGGTGAGAAGGAGCCCGAAGTGATGTGCGTGCGCGGCTCATAGACCGGGAAAGTCTGCTTGACCGCGCCCTGTGTGTTGCCGGAGCCGGCGAGGATGATGCCGCTGCGATCCATCACCTTGCGCAGCGCGCCCAAAGGACGCTGCGAAGTGAAGGGCGCCTCATGCGAGTCGCGCCGGGGCGCCAGCATTGCTTCCCATAGGGCCTTGGCGGTACGGATATCGGCGAGGAATTTCTCGCGGCGCGCCAAAGCGCGGGCCGATTGCTGGTCGGAGATCGCGGCGATGAGCGCTTCCAGCGTGGCGCGCGCATCGGCGACGATGCCGACCTCGGTCGGATAGTTCTTGCCAATCTCGTGATGATCGAGATCGATATGGATGAGCTTGCCGGGCGGGATCGAGAAGCTCGTGCCTTTCCGATAGCTCGACGCCGACCAGTCGGTGAAGCGGCAGCCGACCGACATCACGACATCGGCGCTGGCGGTGATCTGGTTGCCGCAGGACGTGCCGGTCTGGCCGACGGCGCCGATCGCCAGCGGATGATCCTCGGAAATCGCGCCTTTGCCGTTCCAGGTGGAGGAGACGGCGGCGCCGACCTTCTCGGCGAGCACGGTGAGAGCCGCCGAGGCATTGGCGCTGATGGCGCCGCCGCCGGCGACGATCACCGGGCGTTCGGCCGAAAGGAGGAGGGCGGCCGCTTTCTCGACCGCGACCGGATCGGGATAGGCGACGCCGACCGCCATGCGATGGGCGAGGGGATGGATCTCGACATCGGCCGCTTCGGTCTGGATGTCCATCGGCACTTCGACATGGACGGGACCCGGACGGCCCGACAGCATGGTGTTGAAGGCGCGATGCATGATGAAGGGCAACTCGTCGACGCGGCCGGCCTTGTAGGCGCGTTTGGTCACCTGCTCGGTGATGCGGGGAAAGGCGTTTTCCTGCTGGCGCTCGAGCTCCTGCATCACGCCATGACCTTTCATATGGGTGGCGGGGCCGCCCGAGACATAGAAGGCCGGGATCGAGTCGGTGTAGCAGGTGGCGAGGCCGATGATGGTGTTGGTGGCGCCCGGTCCGATCGAGGTCGAGCAGGCCATGGGCCGCCCGCTGGCGCGGAAATAGCCGTCTGCCATATGCACCGCACTCTGCTCATGCATCACCTGGATGAAGGGGATCTCGGAGCCCTTTTCGAGGAAGGCGTCAAACAGCGACCAGATGCCGTGTCCAGGCACGCCCGCCACATAGTCGACGCCATATTCCTTAAGCGCGCGCGCTACGATCTGTCCGCCGGTGAGCTTCATGGGATTTAACCTCTCCTGTCTTGCTGGGGCTTAAGCCTGTGCCCGCTTCAACATCAAGTTTCCGGAAAAGCCGTGCGCATGACAATTTCGCACGCACTTGATTACTGAAGCGGCTTAGCGCATGTTGTGCGCCACCTCGCGTCAGGATTGCCGCTTTTTATGGAACAGCCTTCGGATCAGATCGTCAATTTTGCCGCGAATCTGCGCCTTCTCTGCGAGCGCCAGGGCTCGATCTCGGCGGTCTGCCGCAAGATCAATCTGAACCGGCAGCAATTCAACAAATATCTGTCCGGGCTGCATATGCCCTCGTCACAGAATTTGCGCCAGATCGCGAATTTCTTCGGGCTGAGCGTGCCGATCCTGTTCACCGATCATGCCGAATTCCGCACGCTCGTCGAGGGTAATTTTTTCCACGCGATGGAGACGGTGCGTTCTTCGCCCGAGCTCAACCGCTTCATCGAGAGCATGATCGTCGAGGCGAGCGCCGATCATAAGGATATATTGGGCGTCTATGACCGCTATCAATACTCCTCGATCTATAAGGGTTTCGTGCTGCGTTCGGCGCTGTGCATCTACAAGAACCGCGAATTCCTGCAGCATTATTACATCGAGCGTTTCCCGAGCCACGACGATCCGACCAAGACCGAATATGTGTTCAAATATTATGGTTTCGTTTTCCCGGTCGCCGGCCGCCTGTTCACTGTCGATTTCGAAGGCATCCAGAACAACGAGATGACCTTCGGGGTCTTCGCGCCGGTCAAGCGCAGCTCCAACAATTTCATGTTCGGCATCGGCAGCGGCATCGCCGCCACCATGTTCCGCCAGCCTTATTCGACTAAGGTGGCGCTGCATTATCGCGGCCCCGGCCTCATCACCCGCGAGCATCTCGACAAGCTGACCGTGCTCGACCGCGGCGACCCGTCCATCCCGCGCGAGGCGATGCAGTTTTTGGGCGATGCGTCCGAGATGATTCATCTGGGGTGAATCTGACGCACTGCGACGCAAATTCCGCGTTGAGTCACGCCAATAAAGCAGCGGTCGCGCAATGGCATTGGTCACGCGCCCGACCTATGGTCGAGCAGAGGAAGAGTGAGAAATCCTGATGACCATCAGCACCATGATGCCTTTTTCGAATGTAGCGCATCTCGCTTTCGACGATAAATTGAAGGCGACGCGATTGGCGGGCTTCGCCGAATTGTCGCTGATGCCGATCGAGGTGGAGCGCATTCTGGCAGGTGGGCTCTCCTTCACCGACATGAAGGCCAAGGCCGCCGATCACGGCGTGCGCATTACGAGGCTCGATCCGCTCAACACCTGGCCGCGCCTCTGGCGGCCCGATAATATGGACGAGGCCTATATTCGCACCGTCGACACGACGCCCGACGCTTTCTTCAGGCTCGCGGATGGGCTCGGCATTACCCAGATGAGCCTCAATGCGACTTTCCCGCGCAATGCAATGCCGGTGGCCGAGATCACCGAGCATTACGCCAATATCTGCAAAAGGGCGCGCGAGCACGGGCTTGTCTGTGACCTCGAATTCATCCCGCTCTGGGGCGTGCCGACGCTCGATCTCGCCTGGGAGATCGTGAAGGGCGCCGCTGCGCCCAATGGCGGTCTCGTCTTTGATGTCTGGCACTTTGTGCGCGGCGGCTCGAAAGCCGATCTGTTGCACGAGATTCCCGGCCATCTAATCCACTGCGTCCAGCTCAATGACGGCCCGCTCGTTTTGCCCGAAGGTGTGTCGATCAAGGATGATTGCTACAACCGTTTCTTCCCGGGTGACGGCGAATTTCCCAATGTCGAGCTCGTCCGCATCCTCGCCGACACTGGCGGGCTCAATGGTGTGGGACCGGAGGTCTTTTCGCCGATGCTGGCGAAAATGAGCGTCGAAGAGGTCGCGCGCAAATCGGCGGACTCTGTCGCTCGCGTACTTCGCACCGCCTGTGTCGCCGCCTGATGTGAGCAGGCCTGCGCAGTCATCGCGTCATACCGCGTCAGGAATCACCGTTTTGCGAAATTGTGAGACGTGCCGTTCCGCGTGACTATTCCTGCCAATGAGCAGGGCCGGAGCCCCTGCCGACATTAGGGAGTGGCGAAGGATGACGGTCGACTACGACGGACTACCGGCATGAGCCTGTCCAAGTCAGTGACGGGTTCCCTGCTCTCCGCGCCCACCGTCCTTTACATGGCGGTGTTCTTCATCGTCCCCAGCCTCATCCTCTTCGCCTACAGCTTCTGGTCGGCGGCGTCCTATCAGGTCGTGCCGGATTTCGTGCTCAAGAATTATCTGGGCTCGCTGACTTCGCCGCTGTTCTGGAAGGTGACCTTCAACGCCATCTCCATCGGCCTCTGGACCGCGACGATCACACTCATTCTGGCGATCCCGGTCGCTTATTACCTCGTTTATGTCGCGCGCTCGCAGACTATTCTTTATCTCATCCTGCTGACCTGGTTCTCGAGCTATCTGGTGCGCATCTATGCCTGGCGCACGCTGCTCGGCACCAATGGCGTTCTCAATACGGTGCTCCTGCAGCTCGGCATCATCGATCATCCGGTCGGCGCCTTCCTGTTCAGCTCCTTCGCCGTCACCATCACGCTCGTCCATATCTATCTGCCCTTCTGCATCCTGCTGGTCGTCGCTTCGCTGAGCGAGATCAAGCGCGACCTGATCGATGCGGCGCGTGATCTCGGCACCTCGTCGATCGGCGCCTTCTGCAAGGTGATCGCGCCAAATGCCGCCAATGGCCTCATCGGCGCCTTCATGCTGACCTTCATTCTGGTGGCGGGCGACTATGTGACGCCACAGATGCTGGGTGGTTCCTCAGGCCAGACCACTGGCCTTCTGATCGCCGATCAGTTCCGCAAGACCGGCAACTGGCCGCTCGGCGCGGCGCAGGCTTTCCTCATGTTCCTGGTGTCGCTCGCCATTTACTTCGCGCTCCTCACGGCGGGCCGCATGTCCGGCCTCGTCGTTCATCGCCCGCGCAAGAAGAAGGAGGCGTGAATGCTGCTCCGTCTCGTCGTCTGGACCATCCTCGCTTTCCTTGTGGCACCGCTGATCATTATCGTGCTGTTCAGCTTCCACGCCTCGGCCTCGCTTTCCTTCCCCTTCACCGGCTTCAGCCTGCGCTGGTATCAGGAGATCTTCGGCAATACACAACTCGCCGGCGCGGTGACGAAGAGTCTGATCATCGCTTTCTTCACCGCGTTGATCACGCTGGTTCTTGGCGCCTCGGCTTCGCTCGGCTGGCTCCGCCTCGACCGCATCGGCCGCGCCGTCATCGAGGCCATGTCGGTCACGCCGATCGCCCTGCCGGGCCTGTTCGTGGGCGTTTCGCTGCTGGTGCTTTTCGCCCAGGCCGGCATCCGGCTGTCGACTCTCACCATCGTGATCTCGCATGTCGTCATCGCCCTTCCGATCCTTATCGTGGCCATGAAGGCGAGGCTCGCTCTATTCGATCCTTCTCTCGAAGAGGCGGCGCGCGATCTGGGCGCCAGCCAGCGCCAGACCTTCGCGCGGGTGACCTTGCCGCTCATCGCGCCGACGCTCATTTCCTCGGCGATCCTCGCTTTCGCCGTCTCCTTCGATGAGTTCGTGGTGACCTCTTTCGTCGCCGGCACGGAGACGACCTTGCCCATGTATATCTGGTCGATGATGCGGCGCACCGTCACGCCGATGGTCAACGCCATCTCGACGCTCGTTCTCCTCTTCTCTGTCGCCATCCTGCTGGGCGCCTGGCTCATCGGCCGCTTGCGCCGCCAGTCCGCCATTTCCGCCCGCGCCGAACCCTGAAGGAAGCAGACATGAAAGCTCCCACTCCCATCATCGAGATCCGCGACGGCAAGAAGAGCTTCGGCTCCTTCGTGGCGCTGGAGAATATCAATCTCACCATCCATGAGGGTGAGATCCTGACGCTGCTCGGGCCGTCGGGTTGCGGCAAGACTACCCTGATGCGCCTGATCGCCGGCTTCGAGGGCCTCACCTCCGGCACCTTGCGCGTCAGTGGTGAGGATGTCGCCGCCGTGCCGCCGGAGCGCCGCCCGGTGAACATGGTGTTCCAGCGTTATGCGCTGTTCCCGCATCTCGATGTTTTCGAGAATGTCGCCTTTGGGCTCAAGGTGAAGGGTCTCGCCAAATCGGAAATCACCGAGCGGGTGAAACGCATGCTGCATATCGTGCAGCTCGAGAGCCTGGCCAACCGGTATATCGACGAATTGAGCGGTGGCCAATGCCAGCGCGTGGCGCTCGCCCGGGCGCTGGTCAACGAGCCCAAGGTCCTGCTGCTCGATGAGCCGCTGGCGGCCCTCGATCTCAAGATCCGTCAGCATATGCTGGCCGAGATGAAGCGCATCCACGCCGAGACTGGCGCCACCTTCATCTATGTCACTCATGACCAGGACGAGGCGATGATCCTCTCCGACCGCGTGGTGCTGATGGAGAAGGGACGCATCGTCCAGATCGACCGGCCGGAAGACATGTATGCGCGTCCCAAGAGCCTGTTCGCCGCGAAATTCTTGGGCGAAACCAATCTCTTCGAGACGGCGGTCGCCGATAGCGGCGCCCAGGGCACAGTGGCGAAGACCGCGTCCGGCATCGGTTTCCTCAGCCGTAATGGGGCGGGACACAAGGCCGGCGATAAGGTCGTCGTGTCGATCCGCCCGGAATCCTTCAGCTTCGCCAATAATGACGAAGGCTCGTCGCAGAAGACGCAAGGCCAGGTCGAGGATGTCGTCTTCATCGGCAGCCGTTCCTTCTACACGGTCCGTCTCGATGATCAGGCCAAGATACGTATCCAGGTGCAGCGCAATGGTCGGGTGAAGCCGCCGGAGCCCGGCAGCCGCGCGACCATCTATTGGGACGCCGACAATGTCGTGATGCTGCCGCAGGCCTGAGCCTGTCGCACTCTGAAGCACAAAACGCACAAGCGAGCGCCGACTATCTGGCCTTTGCGAAATTGCCGGGTCCGGGTCACCGCCACATAATCCGCCTACTGAACGTCAACCAATAATCAATGGGGAGTTGAAATGAAGACCATCTGGTCACCCGAACAAATCATGCAGGCCGCCGCGATGAGCCGCCGGTCGTTCCTGGGCGGCGCCGCCGCGGTAACCGGCGGCCTCGTCGCCGGCCCCTTCCTTCCCAATGCCGCGCAGGCGGCCGCCTCGGGCGATATCCAGATCATGGCCTGGGAAGGCTGGGAGCTGGTCGATGAACTGAAAGAGTGGCGTGAGAAGAACAATGTCTCCATCGAAGTGAGCGCCATGGGCAATCAGGACGATGTGACCAACAAGTTCAACATGCCCAATCCGCCGGCTTTCGATGCCGCCGAATACAATCAGGGTTATTCCGATCTCTATATTGACGTGATCAAGATCACCAAGCCCTTGGACAAGAGCAAGCTGCCGAATTACAGCGCCGACAATCTCTTCGACGTCTTCTATGACAAGCCGACCTGGTATCGTGACGGCAAGCTGCATGGCGTGCCCTATGCCTGGGGCCTCAACACCATCGTCTATAACCCGGCGCTGATGGAGAAGCCGACCTCCTATCAGGATCTCCTCAAGCCCGAGCTCAAGGGCAAGATCGTGCTGGTCGACGATACGCTCGTCACCTGGCCGGTGGCGGCGACCTTGGCGGGCCTCGGCGCCAAGTTCCCGAACCTGACCAAGGAGGAAATGGCGCAGACCTTCGAGCATCTGAAGCAATATCGCGCCCAGGCCCGCCTGATCAGCCTCACTTACGGCGACGTCGTCTCGCTGATGGTGTCGGGCGAGGTCCTCGCCTGCTTCGCCGGCTGGACCGGCATTCCCACCGAAACCGCCAAGCAGGGCGTCAAGACCGAATACACGATTCCCAAAGAGGGTGCCGCGACCTGGTGCGATGCCTGGTTCATGCCGCCTTCGGTCGACAATGAAGAAACGGCCTATGAATTCTGCAATCTGGCGATCTCGCCCGAGGTGCAGGCCAAGATCGCCACCCGCAATGCCGCCGGTGTCGTATCGTCCAAGGCGGTCGAGCTGCTGCCGCCCGAGACCAAGGCGTTGTTCGACTATTCCGATGTCGACGGCATCTTCAAGTCCTCGCCGCTGCTCGGCATTCCGCCGCTCGAGTCGACGGAGCATGCCACTTATGCCGACTGGGTCGCGGCCTGGAACGAGTTCAAGGCCGGCTGATCGCTCGTTCCATGCCCGACTACATCGTCGTGGGCGGCGGCTCCGCAGGATGCGTGGTCGCCTCCCGTCTTTCCGAAGATGCGACGAGTTCGGTGCTGCTGCTCGAAGAAGGTCCCGAAGACCGCAGCATCACCATTCATCTGCCGGTGATGGTCTATAAGACCGCCACCGGCAACCTGCTGCAGCGCCTTGAGCAGGAGCCGACGGCGGAGAACCCCAAAGCGAAGCCACCGACCATGGTGCAGGCGCGGGTTCTGGGCGGCGGCAGCTCGGTCAATGCGATGCTTTATGTGCGTGGCATCCCGTCCGACTATGATCGCTGGGCGGAAGAGGGCGCCGAAGGCTGGGCCTATGAAGATGTCCTGCCCTTCTTCAAACGCGCCGAGGACAATGACTCCTTGAGCGGACCCGCGCATGCGACCGGCGGCCCGCTCAAAGTATCGAATCCCGAATATGTGAGTCCGCTGACGCGCGTCTGGCTGAAAGCCTGCCAGGAGCGCGGCATTCCGCCGGTGCCTGACTTCAACAGTGGCAACCAGGCGGGCTCGGGTCTCTACCAGCTCACCTTGCGCAATGGCCGCCGCGCCAGCGCCGCGGTCTGCTATCTGAAGCCAGCACGCAAACGGCCCAATCTCACGGTCTCGACCAACAGCCGCGCTGTGCGGCTCATCGTCGAGAACAGACGAGTCACCGGCGTCGAATATATGAAAGGCGGTGAGCGTATGATCGCCAGAGCGGAGCGCGAGGTGATCGTGGCGGCGGGCGCCATCAACTCTCCGCGCCTGCTGATGGTGTCGGGCATCGGTCCCGGAAAACATCTGAGCGAGATCGGTATTCCGGTCGTCCATGATTTGCCGGGCGTGGGACGCAATCTGCAGGACCATATGGACGTCTATCTCGTCTATGAGCTTTCCGGCGACCACGGCTACGACAAATACAAGAAGCTCCATTGGAAGGCCTGGGCGGGCCTGCAATATGCGCTGTTCCGCCAGGGGCCGGTCTGCTCCAATATCATCGAAGGCGGTGCCTTCTGGCGCGTGAATCCGGATGATCCTCACGCCGATGTGCAATATGCCTTTCTCGCAGGCTCGGGCGTCGAAGAAGGTGTCAGGCCCGTGAAGGGCGCCAGCGGCTGCACGCTCAATGCCTGCCAGATCCGACCGCGCTCGCGTGGTTTCGTCGAATTGCGCTCGCCCGATCCATTTGCACCGCCGCGCATCGTGCCCAATTATCTTTCCGATCCTTATGATCTCGAGGCCATGGCGCGTGCGGTGAAGCTCGGCCGCGAGATCATGAGCCAGCCGGTGCTCAAGCCTTACATGAGGCGCGAGATTCTGCCCGAACATCCGCTGGAGACAGCGGAAGACTACCGCCAATATGTGAAGGACCAGGCGCAGGGTGCTCTGCATCCGACCGGCACCTGCAGGATCGGCACCGACCCGATGGCGGTGGTTGACAACAAGTTGAGGGTGCACGGGCTGTCGGGCCTGCGTATCGCCGATGCCTCGATCATGCCCTATGTGCCGTCCGGCAACACCAACGCGCCCGCGATCATGGTCGGCGAGCGCGCCGCCGATTTCATCCGCGCTGGCCGCAACGATCTGAGGGACTGATGCGCCTTTCCGCCTGTATCGAGATGCTGTTCGTTCAGGAAACGCCTGACTTCGTCCAGCGCATGCGGCTTGCCGCCGAGGCGGGATTCGACAGGGTCGAGTTCTGGCACTGGCGCAACAAGGACATTGAGGCCATCGACAAAGCGCGCCGCGAGCACGGACTCGCGATCGCCGGTCTGCTGGCCGAGCCGGTGGCCGATCTGACCGATACCGCTTGCCATGATGATTTTCTCGCCGGTCTCGAGCAGAGCATCGCCGTGGCGGGGCGTCTCGCGGCACCGATGCTGATCGCGCAGGCCGGTAATGAGCTGCCGGGAAGGCCCCGCGCCGAACAGCATCAGGCGATCATCGTCGCGCTCGGCCGCGCCGCCGACCTTCTTGCCGGTACTGGTGTGGTCCTGGCGCTCGAGCCTTTGAACACACGCATCGATCATCCGGGTTATTATCTCTCCTCGACCGAGGAGGGGCTCGATATCATCGACGCCGTCGGCCGCCCGGAGATCAAGCTGCTCTACGACATCTATCATTCGATGGTGATGGGCGAAGAGCCATCTCGTGTGCTGGCGGGCCGGATCGACCGCATCGCGCATCTGCATGTCGCCGATCATCCGGGCCGGCATCAGCCGGGCACCGGCGGGCTCGCTTTGGCCGAGGCGCTCGCCTGGATCGAAGGTCAGGGTTATGCCGGCGCGGCGGGCCTGGAATTCGTGCCCAAGGGGGCGACGCTACCGGCGGTTGCCGAAGCGCGCGCTCATCTCGCGACGTGACGCTGGCGCGGCTTTTCCGACTCGGCTAGCGTTGGCCGGCCGGGAAGGGGTCGATCATGTCCAGCTATGTTTGGATTCTCACGGTCGTGCATACGCTTCTGAGCTTCATCGCCATCGGCTTCGGCATCGGCGCAACCTCAGGGCTGTTCGGCGGACACCATTCAACCGTCTGGACAAGGTGGTTCTTTTTTACGGCCGTCGCCGTCACCTTGACCGGCTTCATCTTTCCCTTCACCGGCATCACGCCGGCCTTCGCAACCGGTCTCGTGTCGACGGTGATCCTCATCGCCTGGCTCATTGCGCATCGGCAAGGCCGCGTCGGCCCCTGGCGATGGATCTATGCCGTCGGCATCGTGGCGAGCCTTTACTTGCTGATCTTCGTCACGATCGCCCAGGCTTTCCAGAAGATTCCGTTCCTGCGCGCTCTGGCGCCGACCGGAGCCGAGGCACCTTTCGCCGTGGCGCAGGTCATTGCGCTCATCGCCTTCATCGTCATCGGAATATGCGCGGTGAGCCGCTTCAGGCCGGCGCTCGCTTAGAAGATACGCCGTATTCCTCGGCAAGGAAGTCATCGATCAGCGTGAGTGCTTCACCCAGCGCCTCGGCTTCGCCGCCGATACCGAAGCGCAAATGGTTCTCCATGCCGAACCAGCTGCCTGCCACCACGAAGACGCTCTTCTTTTCCCTGAGCTTGCGGCAGAGATTCTCCGACGTGTCGGGCAGCGTGTAGCGCAGGAAGGCCATGGCGCCGGCCTGGGGCGGCACCCAGCTGAACAGCTCCGGCCGGCCTTCGATCCACTGCCGCATCTGGTCCAGATTGCCGGCGAGCACGTCGCGATTGCGCGCCAGGATCCTGGCGCGTTTTTCCGGCTGCAAAGCATGGAGCGCCACGCGCTGGCCCGGAATATTGCTGCCGATCGTCGTATAGTCCTGATGCCGCATGGCCTTCTCGATGACGGGCTCGGGCGCCACCATCCAGCCGATCCGCAAACCCGCCAGTGCCATGCCCTTGGCGGTACCGCCGGTGACGATCGTCTTGGGCGCCGCGCCATGGAGCGTTAATATCTCGTCACCCGCAAGCTCGGTACCGCGATAGATCTCGTCCGAATGGAGATGGACATCGCGCTCGGCGCAGAGAGCAATCAGGGCGGCGCGTTCGTCAATGCCCAGGATCGAACCGGTCGGGTTGTTGGGATTGCACAGGCTGATCAGGCGCGTCTTGCTGCTGAGTTTCCGGCCCAATTCATCGAAATCGAGGGTCCACCGGTCGCGGTCGAGCCGCAGCGGGCAGAGATGCACCGTCGCACCCAAGGCTTTGGCGAGGCCGGGCGCCTGCATGAAGGTCGGCGTGATGATGATGGCTTCATCATCGGAGTCCAGCGTGCTCATCACCGTCAGCATATTTGCCTCACTGCTGCCGGTGGTGACGAGGACATTCTCCGCCGTCGCTCCCGGATGCAGAGAAGCGATGGCCGCGCGCAGAGCCGGCTCGCCTTCGGTATGGCCATAACCGAGTGGCAAATCGAGCAGCGCCTCGATCTCGTCGCCCGAGAGAATTTCACGCAGCGTGAAGGGATGCAGCCCGCTTTCGGTAAGATTGTATTTGACCGTGTTCTCCCAGATCGACTGGTTTCTTTCGAGCTCGAACAGGTCAATGCGCATAGGTCACCTTGGAATGAAGCGGGGATGATGGAGAGAGGTAGCGAGGGGCACGAAAGATTTCTCTCGAATCTCGGGAGGGGCCGGAAACATTCTGCCGAAGCCGCGAAGCAAAACAAAATTGCATGCCGGGCGCGGCGCGTATCACGGGAGCCGAAAATCTTCTTGCAATCGAGAGCGGGCATGGACAGCAGCACAACCGGGATCAGGCCGAATTACATCAATGGCGAGTGGCGCCCCGCGGAAACCTATAGCGAGCGCCGCAATCCGTCCGATCTCTCGGAGAGCATCGGACGTTTCGCCATCGCGAGCCCCGCGGACGTCGCCGATGCGGTGACCGCCGCGCATCAGGCGCTGCCGGGCTGGAGCGCCGAAACCCCGCAGAAGCGCCAGGATATTTTGAACAAGGCGGCGGATATCGTCATCCGCCGCAAGGATGAACTCGCCGTCCTTCTGTCGCGCGAGGAAGGCAAGACCTTGGTGGAAGCGAAGGCTGAGGTGACGAAAGCCGGCGAGACCTTCCGGTATTTCGCCGGTGAAGCGGTGCGCATGGCGGGTGCCAGCCTGCGCTCGGTGCGTGCGGGCGTCGATATCGACATGCGCCGCGAGCCGGTCGGTGTCATGGCGCTGATCACGCCGTGGAACTTTCCGTTCTCCATTCCGGTCTGGAAATCGGCGCCGGCGCTGGCCTATGGCAATTGCGCCATCCTGAAACCCGCCGATCTCACCAACGCCATCGCCTGGGAGCTGGCGAAGATCCTGCATGAGGCGGGTGTGCCGCCGGGCGTCTTCCAGCTGGTGATGGGTGGGCCTGAGACAGGTGCCGCGCTGGTGTCCGACCAGGGTATCGACGGGGTGAGCTTTACCGGCTCCGGCGTCGTTGGCCGGCGTATCGCCAAGGATGTCGTCGGGCGTGGTGTCCGCCTCCAGCTCGAGCTCGGCGGCAAGAACCCGCTTTATGTCGCAGGCGACGCCGATATGGCGAAAGCCGTCGATGCCGCGATCAAGGGCGGTTTCTATTCGACCGGGCAGCGCTGCACCGCGTCAAGCCGCATCATCGTCGACGCCGCCAGTCATGACCGTTTTGTCGAGGAACTCCTGGCGCGGGCGCGCGCGCTGCGCATCGGTCATGCGCTCAATCCCAACAGCGATATAGGTCCGCTCGCCAGCGCGCCGCAGCTACAGCGTGTATCGGGTTTCATAGCGCAGGCCGAGCAGGACGGTGCCGAACGCCGTTACGGCGGAGATCGTCTTGAACGCGAGACGGAGGGCTATTTCCTTTCCCCGGCGATCTTCACGCGCGGCGACATGCACCAGATCATCAATCGCGAGGAAGTCTTCGGTCCGGTCATTTCGATCTTCAAGGCGGAAGACTTCGATGCCGCGGTGAGGATCGCCAATGCCACCGAATATGGCTTGAGCGCCGGCATCTTCACCGCATCGCATGCCAAAGCGCGCGCCTTCATGCGGGCGAGCACCGCGGGTATGGTGATGGTGAACCTCCCGACGGTGGGCTCCGACTATCATGTCCCCTTCGGAGGCCGTGGCGCCTCGGCCTATGGGCCGAAGGAGATGGGGCTCGGCGCTGTCGAATTCTTCACAGAGACGAAGACCGTTTATATCGCCGACTGAGGCGTTGGCTCTGCCTGTTTCATTCCCGCCTGGGCCTGAAAACGGCAAGTTCTTTCCGACGCCCTGCTTAGTCTGGGCGCGACAAATTCAAGGAGTTGCGTGATGCGCAAGAAGATCAGCCCGATCGACCCGTCGAGCCTCGAGGCGGATACCAAGTCGACTTATCCCGAAGCCTTCAAGCAGCCGGTGACCGGACGCCGCAAGCGTCGCATCGGGCCGCTCGCCCAGTTGAAACATCTTTCCGCCGTCCATGTCGAACTGCCGCCCGGCTGCGCCTCGTCACTGCGCGTCTGGCATAGCCATGAGGATGAGCTCATCATCGTCACCGAGGGCGAATTGACGCTCGTCACTGATGACGGCGAGGAGATCATGCGCGCCGGCCATATTGCGGGATTCCCGGCTGGGGCCTCCAACGGCCATCAGATCGTCAATCGCAGCGGCCGGCCGGCCGCCTTCGTCGAGGTGGCGAGTTTCGATGAGCAGAATACCTCGACCTATCCCGACCACGATCTCCTGCAGATTCCGGACGGCCGCGGCCGCCGCTTCGTCCGCAAGGACGGCACACCTTATTGATCCCGTGACCCAGCAGATCTCGCCCCGCCTGTCGGAGCCGCTGGCGCCGGAAATCCTCGATCTGGTTTTCCGGCCGCGTATCGAGCGCGAGCTCGGCGGCGGGATCGACGATCTCTGCGCCGTCAACGAGGCGCATCTGATCATGCTGGAACGCATGGGGCTGGTATCGGCACGCGACGCGCTGAAGCTCGCCGAGGCGCTGACCGCCATCCGTGGCGAGGGACTCTCCGCCCTTCCGCGTGATCCCTCCCGCGAGGACGGCTATTTCAATTTCGAGGCGGCGCTGATGGCGCGGGCCGGCGCGGAAGCGGGCGGCAGGCTTCATATCGCCCGCAGCCGCAACGACATCAACGCCACGCTCGACCGGCTCGCCATGCGCTCTTTGCTGGCGGAGATGATCGCCGCCGTGATCGACTGGCGGCGGGTCCTAACCGAGCGTGCCCTGTCTTTCGCCGACATGGTGATGCCGGGCTATACGCATCTGCAGCTGGCGCAGCCCATCACCTTCGGCTTCTATCTCGCCGGCATCGCGACGGCGTTGACACGTGACACGGAGCGCCTGTTCCGCGCCTATGAAGCGGCGAACAGCTGCCCCCTGGGCGCCTGCGCGCTGGCCGGCACGTCCTTCGCGATCGACCGCGATCTGGTCGCCGACCTGCTCGGCTTCGACAATGTGCGCCTCCATACGCAGGACGCCGTCGCGTCGCGCGATTATGCCTGGGACGCGGCGCTCGCCATGCTGAGTCTCGCTTCGACCTGGGGCCGTTTCGCTCAGGATCTCTATGTCTGGGCGACGCCGGAATTTGGACTGGTCTCCTTCCCGGACAGCATTGCCGGCATTTCCAGTATCATGCCGCAGAAGAAGAACCCGATCGCCGTCGAGTTCCTGAAAAGCGCCTCGGGCGAAGTGCTGGGCGGCCTCACTGCGACTTTCACCATTTTCAAAGGTGGTCATTTCAGCCATGCCGGCGACACCAGCCGTGGCGCTCTGGCGCCGCTCTGGCCGGCGCTGCGCTTGAGCCTGAATGCGGTGAAGATCGCCGCGCTGGTGGCCGACCGCATCGAGCCCAGGCCCGCCATCATGGCCAAACGCGCGGCGGAAGGCTTTTCGACCGCGACCGATCTTGCCGATGAACTGGTTCGCCAATGCGGCCTGTCCTTCCGCCAGGCGCATCATGTCGTCGCCGATCTCGTCCGTGACGCGATGGCGCGGGATCTCGGCGCGATGGATATGCGTGAAAGCGATCTGTGCCAGGCCTTCGAGCGCGTGATGGGCCGGCCCTTGCCGGTCGCCGCTGCCGATCTGCTCGGCGTCCTCGATCCGGCCAAGGCGGTGCGCCGGCGCCAGTCGGCTGGCTCGGCCTCGCCCGCCGAGACCCGCAAGCTCTGCGCCACCCTCGAGGAGGAAATCGATCGCGACGCCGATGAGCTGCGTGCACGTTTGTCTGCCGTTACGGCGGCGCGGCAGCGTCTCGAATCGCAGATTTGCGCCCTCATGAAAAGCTGAGGAATCCTGAAGCGCTTTTGGAAGAATTTGCCGCGTTTCAGGCTCTCTTCGACACAAAGCGGCGCGCGGCAGACGCTTAGATGAGCGCATGAAAGAACAAGTTGGAAGCAGCCAGTTCGTGCGGCTCGGCGAGCTCGCGCGGCCTGCCCTCGAGATCAAGATCGATGGCAAGCGGTTTGCCTGCCTTGCCGGCGACACGGTGCTCACCGCGGTGCTGCTCGCCGGGCGGCATCTGCGCCAGTCGGAATTCGGTGACGGTACGCGTGCCGGTTTCTGCAATATGGGGGCCTGCCAGGATTGCTGGATATATCGCGCCGATGGCGAGCGCATCCGCGCCTGCACGACCTATGTCGAGGGGGGAATGGACGTCTACACGGCCGACCCGCAGCATCATGTCGCTTGAGAAGATCGTCATCATCGGCAGTGGCCCGGCCGGCACGCGCGCGGCCGAGACTTTACTCCGCCAGGGATGCCGGAACATCACCGTCATCAGCGAGGCGCCGGCGAGCGGCGGCCAGATCTACCGGCGTCAGCCTCAGGGATTCGGGCGCCAGGCCGACGAGATCTATGGCAGCGAGGCGGAGAAAGCGACGGCGCTGCATCGGAGCTTCGACGCGCTCGCCGGCAGCGTCGACTATCGTCCCAATACGCTGGTCTGGAACATCTTCGACCGCAAGGTCTTCACCAACGGTCCGGATGGCGTCGAGGAAATTCCCTTCGATCGACTGGTGCTCACCACTGGCGCCATGGATCGCATCCTGCCGGTGCCGGGCTGGACTTTTCCCGGTGTGTTCACGCTGGGTGGCGCCCAGATCGCCTTGAAGCATCAAGCCTGCGCCATCGGACGCCAAGTCGTTTTCGCCGGCGCCGGCCCGCTGCTTTATCTCGTCGCCTGGCAATATATGAAAGCCGGCGCCCATGTCGTGGCGGTGCTCGACACGTCCGCTTTTGCCAACAAGATGGCGGCAAGCCTCAAGCTGCTCGCGCTGCCGCGCCTCATGTTCAGGGGCCTCAAATTCCGCCGCGACCTCAAGGCCAAGGGTGTCGCCCTTCATGAAGGCGTCCGCCTCACCCGCATCGACGGCGACCGGTCTGTGACGGCCATCAACTTCACCAAGAGCGGCGTCACGCAACGTCTCGCTTGCGATGCGGTAGGCCTAGGCTTCGGTCTCAATCCCGAGATGCAGATCGCCGAACTTGCCGGCGGCCGCACACGTTTCGATCGCACCTTCCGGCAATGGGTTCTGGCCCATGACGGCGAGGGCCGGGTGGCCGAGGATGTCTATGTCGCGGGCGACGGTCATGCGATCGGTGGTGCCGATGTCGCCGAGCTCACCGGCGAGCGCGCCGCCTGGGCGGTCCTTGCCGATCTGGGCCTGCCGGTCTCTGCGGAACGCCAAAGTGTCATTCGCCGCGCGCTCAAGCGCCAGGCGATCTTCCGGCAAGGCATCGAGCAGAGCTTCCCGCTGCCGGCCGAATGGCTGGTCGATACGCCGGATGAAACCATCCTGTGCCGCTGCGAGAATGTGACCTTCGGCGAAGTGCGCGCCGCCATCACCGAGCTCGAGCCAAATGACGTCAACCGGCTCAAGGCCTTTGCGCGGCCGGGCATGGGCCGCTGCCAGGGGCGTGTCTGCGGCCATGTCCTGGCTGAGCTGCTCGCCGCTGAGACCGGCCGGCCGCTCGAAGAAGTCGGGCGGCTGCGCGGCCAGGCGCCGGTGAAGCCGCTTCACTACAAAGCAGCCGCCGGCATGGCGGAAGCCGGCATTCAGCAGTGGCTGGAGCAGGCCGACAAGGTTCTGGAAAATGGCTGAGGCGAACGAAACCGATATCGCGATCATCGGCGGCGGCATTGCCGGCGTGGCCTCCGCCTATCATCTGGCGCTCGCCGGCAAGCGTGTGACCGTGCTCGAAAAGGGTGCGGTCGGCGCGCAGGCGAGCGGCGTCAATTTCGGCGGCCTGCGCACCAATGGCCGCGCCATGGCCGAGCTCTCTTTGAGTCTCAGGGCGCGCGAGATCTGGCGGAAACTCAAAGATCTGATCGGTCATGACTGCGAGACCGAATTCACCGGCCATGTCGAGATCTGCGACCGCGAGGATCATCTGGCGGCGGTGGAGAAATGGGCGCCCGAGGCGAATGCGTTTGGGGTCGGCGCCGAAATGCTGTCGGGCGCCGCTGTCGCCAGACGCTTTCCCTGGATCGGCCGGCGCATGCTGGGCGGCATTTACGTCGCCACCGACGGCGCCGCCAATCCGCGCCTCGTGACGCCCGTCTTCGCCCGCGCGGTGCGCAAGCTCGGCGTGACGATCCGCGAGCAGGAGCCGGTGACCTCGGTCGGTTATCACAATGGCCGCTTCGAGATCACGACCGGCAAGGGCGCGGTCATCCGCAGCCCCATTCTCGTCAATGCCGCGGGCGCCTGGGGCAAGCGTATCGCGCAGCACTTCGGCGAGGACTATCCGCTCGACGTGATGGCGCCGCAAATGGTGGTGAGCGAGCCCTTCGCGCGCCAGGTGACGGCGACCGTCGACTATCCGGTCAATGGCCGCTTCTTCTATGTCCGCCAGATCAGCCGCGGCAATCTGCTGTTCGGGCGGGGGCCGGGCCGTGCCGATCTCGATACGTCGCGCGCCTCTTATGTGCCGCAGAATGTCTTCGACGCCTCGCGCATCGCGATCGATATCCTCCCCATGCTGAAGGGCCGCACCTTCCTGCGCAGCTGGGCGGGCGTCGAAGGCAAGACGCCGGACTCGCTCCCCATATTGGGGCCGAGCCCGGTGCGTGATGGCCTCATCCATGCTTTCGGCTTTTCCGGCCATGGCTTCCAGCTCGGGCCGGCGACCGGCGCGGTCGTTACCGATCTGATCCTGAAAGGAAAGACGGCGACCGACATATCGGGCTTCAGCCCGCGCCGCTTCAAGACATCATGAGCTCAGGCGACGCGCTTGAGCTCGATCCGGGTCGGGTCCTGCACGGGGGCCGGCAGCACCGGCTCGTTCTTGATCTCGCGCAGCACGACGAAGCTGTCATACCGCAAGAACTGCACTTCGCCGGCGAGCATCTCGCGTGACAATTCCTCGTAAGCGGCGAGATCAGTGCAATCGAAGCGCAGCATATAGTCATAGGGGCCGGCGAGGCCGAAGCAGCTGGTGATCTCGGTGATCCGGCGCACGATGCGCTCGAAAGTCTGGAAGTCGTGCGTGCCGTGATTTTTCAGCGACACCGCCGCCAGGATGGTCACATTGGAATAAAGCTTCGTCCAATAGATCTGGGCGCGGTAGCCTTTGACGAGGCCCAGCCTCTCGAGCCGGCGCACCCGCTTGTGGCAGGGGCTGGGCGAGATGCCGACCAAAGTGGAGAGGTCCTGGTTGGTGATCCGGCCGTTCTTCTGCAACTCGACCAGGATTTTGAGGTCGATGCGGTCGACCTTGTTCTGCAGCGGCATTCCTTCGGTTTTCTGAAAATGAGCGTTCATAGTACTATCCTCACCGGATCTCCCTCAGCATTCTCGCCAAGTCATCACCGGAGCGGCTGGTCAAGCAAACGAAAAGATGGAAGCTCTGAATGAGAAATTTGCACTCTGACGTCCCGATGATGGCCTGGCTGCACACGCTGGTCGCCTTCGAGGCGACGGCGCGCCATGGCAGCGTCAAGCAGGCGGCCGACGAGTTGTCGCTGACGCCGGGCGCCGTCAGCCGTCAGATCAAGCATCTGGAGGAATCGATCCGTGCCGTCCTCTTTCAGCGCGGGCATAATTCGATCGAGCTGACCGAGGCAGGCAGGGTGTTCCTGGCCAAGGTTAATGTCGCGCTCGCCGCGGTGCGCACCGGTGTGCAGGAAGTCTATGGGCTGGCGACGCGCCTGACCGTCAAGGTGCCGCTGACGCTGATGCAGCGCTGGCTCATTCCGCGGCTCGGCGAGTTCCGCAAGACGCACCCGGCCACCGATCTGAGATTGCGCACCATGCCGCCGCCGGCCGGCGACCAGACCGATATCGAGATCGTCTATCTGCGGGGTGAGCCGCGCTTGGATGGCGAATTCGGCGCCTTGTTCCTGCTCGACCGGACGGTGCCGATCTGCCGCGCCGATCTGATCACGGCGAAGGATGTGCCGCTCGCGCCGGAGCAGCTGATGTCCTATCCGATCCTGCAGGACACACCCGACGGCTGGTCGTGGCATCAATGGTGTCGGCAGCAGGGCGTCGCCTATCAGCCGCAGAAGAATGTGCTGATCTTCGACACCGACGAGGCCTCGATCGATGCCTGCTTGGCCGGTCTCGGCATTGCTCAGGCGAATATGGCATTCATCTCACCGATCCTGGCCCGCGACGACCTCGCGATGCCGTGCGGCGCCAAGGGCGCTGTTTTGGGCGGTTACTATGCGGTGATCCGCAACGCCAATGCAGCGGCGGAGGCTTTCGTTGACTGGCTGAGGACGGCCGGGCTGGAAGATTGAAGCACACAAGGCCTTACTTAGATTCCCCTTCTCCCGCTTGCGGGAGAAGGTGGCCGAAGGCCGGATGAGGGTGTTCTCTCCGCGTCTACACGGCTGAAAGCATAGGAAAGTGTTGGAGTCTTGCTCCCTTGTTAGCCTGAAGCACTGTCGCAAGCTGAGCCAACATCCTCATCCGCCCTGTCGGGCACCTTCTCCCGCAAGCGGGAGAAGGGGGAGTAATGAGATGAGCGCTCGGCTTAGAGTAAAGGTGCGGACTGGATCACGCGGCGATGCTGGTGGCGCTGGTCCGGATCGACGAGATGTTGCGGCTATAGGCCTTGGCGTCGCCCTTGAACACGGCGGAGCCGGCGACCAGCGCATTGGCACCGGCTTTGACGACGAGCGGCGCCGTTTCGGCGGTGATGCCGCCATCAACCTCGATGTCGATATCGCGGCCCTGCACGAGATCGCGCGTCTCGCGGATCTTCTCGATCATCGCAGGGATGAAGCTCTGGCCGCCGAAGCCCGGATTGACCGTCATCACCAGGATGAGGTCGAGACGGTCGAGCACATGTTTGATATGGGCGACCGGCGTCGACGGGTTGAGCGCCACGCCGGCTTTTTTGCCGAGCGCCTTGATCGTCTGCAAGGAGCGGTCGAGATGCGGCCCCGCTTCGGCATGCACGGTGATGATATCGGCGCCGGCCTTGGCGAAGGCCTCGAGATAGAGATCGACCGGCGCGATCATCAGATGCACGTCGAAGATTTTCCTGGTCACCGGCCGGATCGCCGCCATCACCGGCGGACCGAAAGTGATGTTGGGCACGAAATGCCCGTCCATCACGTCGATATGGATCCAGTCGGCGCCCGCTTTATCGATCGTGCGCACCTCCTCGCCGAGCCTGGCGAAATCGGCGGAGAGGATGGACGGCGCGATATGAAGCGGACGGGCCATGGTCGAGCTTGCCTGATCAGATAAGCTTGCTCACGGCGACGGCGGTGTCGGCCATGCGGTTGGAGAAGCCCCATTCATTGTCGTACCAGGCGAGCACGCGCACCAGCGTGCCGTCCATGACCTTTGTCTGGTCCATATGGAAGGTCGACGAATTCGGGTTGTGATTGAAGTCGATCGAGACATTGGGCTCGTTGGTATAGCCGAGGATGCCCTTGAGCTGCTGATCGGCGGCGCGCTGGATGGCGCCGTTGACTTCCTCGACGCTGGTGGCGCGCTTGGCGACGAATTTGAAGTCGACCACCGACACGTTGGGGGTCGGCACGCGGATCGAGACGCCGTCGAGACGGCCTTTGAGCTCGGGCAGCACCAGGCCCACGGCCTTGGCCGCACCGGTCGAGGTCGGGATCATCGACAGCGCCGCGGCGCGGGCGCGATAGAGATCCTTGTGCATCGTGTCGAGCGTCGGCTGGTCGCCGGTATAGGCATGGATCGTCGTCATGAAGCCCTTGTCGATGCCGATCGCGTCATTCAGCACCTTGGCGACGGGCGCCAGGCAGTTCGTCGTGCAGGACGCGTTCGAGATGACGACATGGTCCTTGGTGAGCTTGTCGTGATTGACGCCATAGACGACGGTGAGGTCGGCATTGTCGGCGGGGGCCGAGACGATCACGCGCTTGGCGCCGGCGGTGAGATGGGCCGAGGCCTTCTCCTTGGAAGTGAAGATGCCGGTGCATTCGAGCGCGATGTCGACGCCGAGCTCCTTCCAGGGCAGCTGTGCCGGGTCCTTGATGGCGGTGACCTTGAACTTTTCCTTGCCGATCGAGATCGTGTCGCCGGAAACCGTCACGTCATGCGGGAAGCGGCCATGCACACTATCGTAACGTAAGAGATGGGCATTGGTCTCGACCGGGCCGAGATCGTTGACGGCCACGACATCGATGTCCTTGCGTCCCGATTCGAAGATGGCCCGCACGATATTGCGGCCAATTCGGCCAAATCCGTTGATCGCGACGCGTACAGCCATGTCTCTCTCTCCTCTTCGGCAGACTTAAATGAGCAGGGCCCGCTTTATAGACGACTGGCCGGCGGGGGGAAGGGAAAATGGCCAAGGCGGGACGAAGCGCCGCCCATGCCAAGCGTCATGCGCCGGAAACATAGCTGAGCTTACATTAGCTATAGATAATATAAGCTTGCTTATTATATGCCGGAACCTTAGATGTCCGTCGCTATGAAACCCGAACATGCATCCATTGGCCTTCTGCTGATCGATACCGGCCGCCTCTTACGCAAGCGGTTCGAGCAGAATGTCCGCGGCACCGGTCTGACCCGCGCGCAGTGGCAGCTCCTCAGAGAGATCTATCTCAAGGAAGGCCTCAACCAGGGCGCCCTGGCCGAGCTTCTCGAGGTCGAGCCGATCACCGTCGGCCGCCTGGTCGACCGGTTGGAGCAGGCCGGCCTCATCGAGCGCCGCCCGCACCCGACCGACCGCCGCGCCTGGTCACTTTATTTACTGCCGGCCGCGCATCCGCTTCTGGAGACCCTCAAGCACATTGCCGGCGAGACCCGCGCCGAGCTCCTCCAGGGTATGAGCGACACGGAAATCGACGAGGCGATGCGCCTCTTCGCCAAGATGAAAGACAATCTCATCGCCATCATGAGTGATGCGGGCGACGAGAGGAGAGTTGGAAATGGCCGCCGTTGAAGCAAAGACAGAAAAGCGTGAGACCCTCGAAGCGCGTGAACCCGCCAAGGTCGTAGACCTGCCGGTCGCGCCGAAGCGGCGCAACAAGCGCAAGCTGTTGCGCATCAGCCTCCTCACTTTGGGTCCGCTCGTGGCCTTGGCCGTCGCCGGCGAGATGTATCTGGCGGGCGGTCGTTATGTCGAAACCGACAATGCCTATATCCAGGCGGCGATCATGAATGTCGCGACCGACGTGCCGGGCACAGTCGCCGCGGTCGCCGTGCATGAAAATGAAGTTGTCGAGAAGGGCGCGCTTCTGTTCAAGCTCGACGACGAGCCCTTCCGCATTACTCTCGCCGGCGCCGAAGCGCAGATCGCCATGGTGCGCAACGATCTGACTGCGCTGCAGGCCACCTATCGGCAAAATCTCTCGGCAATCGATCAAGCGAAGTCGTCGCTCGATTATGCCCAGACGACCTATGACCGCCAGCTCAACCTGCAGCAGCGCGGCGTCGCCGCCCAGGCCTCGCTCGATCAGGCGCGCCGCGATCTCGATACTGCCAGGGAACAGCTGCGCGGCGCCCAGCGTGCCGCCGATGCCACGCTCTCGCAACTGGGTGGCAATGCCGATGGCCCGGTCGACAATCATCCGCGCATGCTCGAGGCCAAGTCGGCGATCGACAAGGCGCAGCGCGATCTGACCCGCTCCACTATCCTGGCGCCCTGGTCCGGCACCGTCGCCAATGTTGAGAATCTGCGCGTCGGCTCCTATGTCACGGTCGGCCAGCCGGCGCTGAGCCTCGTCGCCAGCAACGATCTCTGGGTCGAGGCCAATCCGAAGGAAACCGACCTCACCTATCTCAAAGTGGGCGACGATGCCGAAGTCAGCGTCGATGCCTATCCGGGCAAGACGTGGAAGGCGAAGGTCACCAGCCTCAGCCCCGCGACCGGGTCCGAATTCTCCGTGCTGCCGCCGCAGAACGCCACCGGCAACTGGGTGAAGGTCGTCCAGCGCGTGCCGGTGAAGCTTGTCATCGAGAATGAAGCGGACGCGCCGCGCCTCACCTCCGGCATGAGCGTCGATGTGTCGATCGACACCGGCCATAGCCGCAGCCTGTGGTCGCTCTTCGGCTCGCCGGCCAAGGCAGCGGAGTAATCCAGGGACCTCAAGATGAACGAGGCCGTCCCACATCGAGGCATCATCACCGTTTGCGTGATGCTCGCCACCATCATGCAGGCGCTCGACACGACCATCGCCAATGTCGCGCTGCCTTACATGATGGGCTCGCTGTCGGCCACGCTCGACCAGATCAACTGGGTTCTCACCTCCTATATCGTCGCCGCCGCCATCATGATCCCGGTGACCGGCTTCCTGGTGACGCGTTTCGGCCGCAAGCCGGTTTTCGTGATCGCCGTCTTGGGCTTCACCGTCGCCTCCGTCCTGTGCGGTCTCGCCGCCTCGCTCGAGCAGATGGTGCTCTATCGCCTGCTGCAGGGCGTCTTCGGCGCGCCGCTGGTGCCGCTGTCACAGTCGGTGCTGCTCGACTCCTATCCGCGCGAGAGGCATGGCTCGGCCATGGCCATCTGGGGCGTCGGCGTCATGGTCGGTCCGATCCTGGGTCCCACTCTGGGCGGCTGGCTCACCGAATACTACAACTGGCGCTGGGTGTTCTTCATCAACGTGCCGGTCGGCATTCTGACCATTGCCGGCCTCATGACCTATCTCACCGACTCGCCCCGCACCAAAGCGAGTTTCGACTGGACCGGCTTCCTGCTGCTGGCCTTCTCGATCGGCGGTCTGCAGATGATGCTCGACCGCGGCGAGAATCTCGACTGGTTCTCCTCCGTCGAAATCATGATCGAGGCCGGCATCGCCATCACCGCCTTCTATATGTTCATCGTCCACATGATGACGGCGGACAATCCGTTCATTGACCCGAAGATCTTCGCCGACCGCAATTTCTCCATCGGCCTCATCGCCATCTTCATTGTCGGCATCATATTGCTCGCCACCATGGCGCTGCTCACCCCGTTCTTGCAGCAGATCATGGGTTATCCGGTGCTGACCGCCGGTCTCGTGATGGCACCGCGCGGCATCGGCACCATGGTTGCCATGATGATCGTCGGCCGGGTGATCACGCGCATCGACCCGCGCTTCCTCTTCGCCTTCGGTCTCGTGCTGATCGCCTTCACTTTGTGGGAGATGATGTATTATACGACCGACGTGTCGCAGGCGACGATCATCCGCACCGGCATCATCCAGGGCGCGGGCTTAGGCTTCGTCTTCGTGCCGCTGTCGACCATCACCTTCGCCACCCTCGATCCGCGCTATCGTACCCAGGCGACGTCATTGTTCAGCCTGATGCGCAATATCGGCTCGAGCATCGGCATTTCGATCGTCATCTTCATGCTGACCCGCAACACCGTGATCGTGCATGCCGATCTCGCCGCCCAGGTGACGCCGTTCAATCTCGGCCTCCATATGCCGGGGCTGACCCATATCTGGGACATGACGACGCTGTCCGGCAAAGCGGCCCTCAATGCCGAGGTGACCAAGCAATCGGCCGTCGTCGCTTATGCCAATGACTATCTGCTGATGATGTATGTAGCGCTCGCCACGCTGCCCTTGGCTTTCCTGCTGTCGAAGCCGTCCAAGCGGGGCGGCGGTGGCGCTCCGGCGGTCGCGGCGGATTGACGGCGGGAAGCAGGGAAAATCGAGGGCGGAATACAGGGGATTACAGGGATTTTCAGGGAAATTTCAGAAAAATAAAATTCAGGGAATTTTGCGTCGCACCCAGACAACGGCCCGGACGCATCTTTCCATTCTGAAATTCTCCAACTCTCATGATATCGCCCACCAC
Organism: Rhizobiales bacterium Y(2018); assembly: GCA_005502925.1. Taxonomy (GTDB): domain Bacteria; phylum Pseudomonadota; class Alphaproteobacteria; order Rhizobiales; family Aestuariivirgaceae; genus Taklimakanibacter. The sequence goes on from SCPD01000002.1 coordinate 410,560, forward strand.
TGCAAGGCGTCGGAAACCGGCATCATCGCTGCTCGGGCGGAATGTCCCTGATCCGGCGGCTATGGGCTTCGATGTCCGCGGGACTGTAGGACAGCGACATGCGCTTCTGCGAGGCGGGGCGCTTGGCGAGCGAGAGGCCGGGCCGCCATTCGGTCTTGGGCCGGATCGGCCGCGGCGCGAAGCCACCGCCGCAATTCGGGCAGACATTGGCGAGCACCTTCTCGGCGCAATCGGCGCAGAAGGTGCATTCATAGGTGCAGATCCGCGCCAGCGTCGAGGCGGGCGGCAGGTCCTTGTCGCAATATTCGCAGTTCGGGCGCAATTCCAGGGCCATCAGGATGATCCTCATTCGTGACAGGCGCAGGTTATCCCTCTATGATCTGGCGTGAATGCCAAAGAACCCTCGAATTCCGCCAAAGCCTCGGTTGGTCGAGATCGTCGCTTTTCCGGATCTTCAATTGCTCGATGTCGCCGGCCCCTTGCAGGTCTTCGCCTCGGCCAATGATTTCGAACGTCAGGCCGGACGCCCGCTGCCTTACGACATCAAGGTCGTGGCGCGCACATCGCCCGTGAATACCTCCGCCGGTCTTCCGCTGGTGGCCGCGCGTATTCCGCCGCCGGGCAAACCGGTAGACACCTTGATCATTGCCGGCGGATCCAGCGTTCATGACGCCTGCCTGGACAAGCCTCTGATCCGTTGGCTCACCGTACGTGCGAGCAAGGCGCGACGCGTCGCCTCGGTCTGCACCGGTGCATTCCTTCTGGGCGCGGCGGGTCTGCTCGATGGCCGGCGCGCCGTGACCCACTGGTCCGATTGCGAACGGCTTGCCAGGAATTTCCCGACGGCACGCGTCGACATGAACGCCATCTTCGTGCGCGACGGGGCTTTATGGACCTCGGCCGGCGTCACGACCGGCATCGATATGTCGCTGGCGCTGGTCGAAGAGGATCTAGGTCATGCTGCCGCCGCCGCGGTCGCGCGCGAGCTCGTGGTGTTTCTCAAGCGTCCGGGCGGTCAGGCGCAATTCTCGACCGTGCTGACCTATCAGGAGCGCGATGACACATTCGACGCGCTGCATGGTTGGATAGCGGGCAATCTCGCCCAGGATCTCTCCGTGCCGACGCTGGCCAAGCGCGCCGGCATGAGCGAGCGTAGCCTGTTGCGGCATTATCGGACCCATCTGGGCGTCACGCCGGCACGTGCCGTCGAGAAGATGCGGGTCGAGGCGGCTTGTCAGCTTCTCGCCACGACGCGCGATCCTGTGAAGCGCATCGCCCGGCGCTGCGGCTTCGGATCGGAAGAGACCATGCGGCGCAGCTTCTTCCGCCAGATGGCGATCGCTCCGCATGATTACCGGGCGCGTTTCTCCTCACCGGCAAAGCTCTGAGAAGATTCAGCGTCCCTGCACGAGCCGCAACTGGGCTTCGTCGCTGGCGATTTTCGCCGGCTCCTCGACATCGAGCTGCTCGATGCGCAGGCCGCGTTTGGTGATCTTGTCGGCCGACAGGCCGAGTTTTTCGAGATCGCTGTTCGCCTGGCCGAAATGGCGCTGCAGGTCGAGCACCCGGTCCTTGAGCCGGCCGACATCCTCGAGCAGCCGCACAACCTCGATCTTGATAACGCCCGCCTGCTCGCGCATGCGCGCGTCCTTGAAGATCGCCTGCATGGTCTGGATCAGCAGCATCAATATATTGGGCGAGGCGATGATGACGCGCTCGCGATGCGCTTTCTGCAGCACATCCTCGAAACGCTCATGGAGATCGGCATAGATCGATTCCGACGGCACGAACATGATCGCCGTCTCATGCGTTTCGCCGGCGATGAGATATTTGCCGGCGATGTCCTTCACATGCAGGGTGACGTCGCGCCGCAGCCGCGTCTCGGCGGCGCGGATTTCGGCCTCGCCGGTCGCGGCCTTCAGTGCGTTGAAGGCCTCGAGCGGGAATTTCGCGTCGAGCACCAGGCGCAATTCGGATTCGGGCAGCTTGATCACGCAGTCGGGACGCGAGCCGTTCGACAAGGTCGCCTGGAACTCATAGGCCTTGGCATGCAGCCCGTCGCGGATGATCGCCTCCATGCGGCCTTGTCCATACGCTCCACGCGCCTGCTTGTTGGACAGGATGTCCTTGAGCGAGACCATCTCGGAGGAGAGCTGGGTGAGATTGGCTTGCGCCGTGTCGATGACCGCCAGCCTCTCATAGAGATGCTTCAGCGACTGGTGGGTGCGCTCGGCCTGCTCGTTGAGGCCGCGGCCGACCCGGTGGCTCACCTGGTCGAGGCGCTCATCGAGGGTGCGCGCCAGATGCTGCTGGCCGCTCGCCGCCTGGTCGGTGAAACTCCTGAGCTGGCCCGCCATCTCGGCGAGGCGGAATTCAAGCTCGGACGCCCGGCGCATGGTCTCGAGACCTTCCTCGCGACGCTGCTTCTGGCCACGCCACGCCATCACCGCGGTGACGATGAGGAGAAGGAGGGCCAAGGCGGCGCCGGCGAGCAGGATCTGGCCCAGGCTGAAGGCCTGGCCGCCGATCTGGAGAACGGTCTGGTCGAGGGTCATGGCTCATCCTACGCGATTCGGGCGGTTAAATACAAAACATGAACGACTATATCCTTCGTAATGTCACAAAGCTGGCAGGATTCGGGATAACATGAGGGCAGAAGGAGATCCGCCATGCTGCGCCCCTTGTTTCTGTCTCTGATGATCGCGCTCACGGCTTCCACCGCCGGGGCAGCGGAGATCACCGGCCGCTACGTGCTGGAAAAGGTCGAGCAGGGCTTTCTGCGGCTCGATTCCGAGACCGGCGTGATGTCGCTCTGCGCGGTCTCCTCAGGCGTGTGGGAATGCACCGCCGTCAAGGACGAAGGCCTTGATGGGACTAAGGAATTGGGTCGGTTGCGAGATGAAAATGAGAGCCTGAAGAAGCGCCTGGCCGAGCTCGAAAAGGGGGGCGCCACGACCAAGCTGCCGAGCGATCAGGAAGTCGATCGCATGATGGACATCTTCGGCAAGATGTTCGACCGCTTCCTCGATTTCGCCCGCGAAATGGACGGCAAGGACAAGAGCGGCACCCAGCTCTAATCCCGCTTTCACAACAGATCGGAATGGCAGGCTGCGGTCGGCGCTCCCGGCCCAGTTATGAATCTGCTTGTGGAATGAAGGGCTTAGTAAAAGTGTCGACATATATTGCGATAAAGGCGAGTATTCGTTAGATTAGGTGTAAATAAATCCATATTGTGTCGACATAATCAACTGCAGGGAGGGGCGGCTTCGTGTCTGTTTCGATCAATAATGAGCGTCCGGCGCCGGATGGCGTGCTTGTCGACATTGCCGACTATGTCTTGAACTATCGCGTCGACAGCGCCCTGGCCTATGAGACGGCGCGCAACTGCCTGATCGACACGCTGGGCTGCGGTCTCGAGGCGCTCGATTATCCAGCCTGCACCAAGCTCTTGGGTCCGGTCGTTCCGGGCACCATCGTTCCCCATGGCGCGCGCGTGCCGGGCACGCCTTATCAGCTCGATCCCATCCAGGCCGCCCTCAATATCGGCACCATGATCCGCTGGCTCGACTTCAACGATTGCTGGCTCGCGGCGGAATGGGGGCATCCTTCCGACAATCTCGGCGGCATCCTCGCCGTCGCCGACTGGCTGTCGCGCACCGCTGTCGCCGCCGGGCGACCGCCTCTGACGATGCGCGACGTCCTCACTGCGATGATCAAGGCGCATGAGATCCAGGGCTGCTTCGCGCTTGAGAACTCGTTCAACAAGGTCGGCATCGACCATGTGATCCTGGTCAAGCTCGCCTCGACCGCCGTCGTCTCTGGTCTGCTCGGCCTCACCCGCAACGAGATCATCAACGCCCTGTCGCTCGTCTTCGTCGATGGCCAGGCGCTGCGCACCTATCGCCATGCGCCCAATGCCGGCTCGCGCAAGAGCTGGGCGGCTGGTGATGCGACGAGCCGCGCCGTGCGTCTGGCGCTCACCGCAAAGACCGGCGAGATGGGCTACCCCTCGGCGCTCACCGCCAAGACCTGGGGCTTCTATGACGTCTCCTTCCGCGGCCAGCGCTTCCGCTTCCAGCGCCCCTATGGCTCCTATGTCATGGAGAACGTGCTGTTCAAGATTTCCTACCCGGCCGAATTCCATGCCCAGACTGCGGTCGAGGCGGCGATGTCCTTCCATGCGCAACTGAAGCGGATGGGCCGCAGCAGCGACGACATCGCCAAGATCCGCATCCGCACCCATGAAGCGGCGATCCGCATCATCGACAAGCGCGGGCCGCTGCATAATCCCGCCGATCGCGATCACACGATGCAATATATGGTCGCTATCCCGCTGCTCTTCGGGCGGCTGACCGCCGCCGATTATGAGGATGGCATCGCCGCCGATCCGCGCGTCGATACGTTGCGCGCCAGGATGGAATGCGTCGAGGACGAGGCCTTCACCCGCGACTATCACGATCCCGACAAACGCTCGATCTCGAATGCCATGACGCTGACGCTCAATGACGGCACCGTGCTGCCCGAGATCATGGTCGAATATCCGATTGGCCATAAGCGCCGCCGCACCGACGGCATTCCGCTGCTCGAGGCGAAGTTCCGCACCAATCTCGCACGCCGCTTCGTCGAGAAGCGCCAGCGCCAGATTCTCGATGTCTCGCTCGACCAGAAGCGGCTCGAGAGCATGACCGTCAACGACTATGTCGATCTTTATGTGAGCTGAGAAAGCCTCATGCCGTATCTTCTCGGAACCGATATTCCGGATCAACCCGCGGGCGAGCGTTTCCGCGCGCTCGTCGCGGCGGGCGGCATCGTCCGGATGCCCGGCGCTCACAATGGCATGGCGGCACTTCAGGCGAAGGCCGCCGGCTTCAAAGCGCTTTATCTGTCGGGGGCAGCGATGACCGCCTCGATGGGCTTGCCCGACCTCGGCATCATCACCGTCGACGAAGTCGTCTTCTTCATCCGCCAGATCGTGCGGGCATCGGGCCTGCCGGTATTGGTCGATGGCGACACCGGCTATGGCGAAGCTCTCAATGTCATGCACATGGTGCGCGCCTTCGAAGAGGCCGGTGCCGGTGCTGTACAGATCGAGGACCAGCTCCTGCCGAAGAAATGCGGCCATCTCAACGACAAGAAGCTCGCCGAGGCCAATGATATGGCGGCCAAGGTTGCCGCCGCCAGGCGCGCCCGCCGCCATCTCTATATCATCGCACGCACCGACGCGGCGGCGAGCGAAGGCATCGACGGCGCCGTGGCGCGCGCCAGGCTATATCTCGAGGCCGGCGCCGACGCGATCTTCCCCGAGGCGCTGACCTCGGCCGAGATGTTCCGTGAATTTGCCCGGCGCATGCCGGGTGTGAAGCTGCTCGCCAATATGACCGAGTTCGGCCGCACGCCCTTCTTCACGGCGTCCGAATTCGAGGAGATGGGTTACCGGATGGTGATCTGGCCGGTCTCCTCGTTGCGCGTCGCCAACAGGGCGCAGGAGAAGCTTTATGCGGCGCTCGCAAAGGACGGCGGCACGCATGCCATGATCGATGAGATGCAGACGCGCGCCGAGCTCTACGAGGCCATCGGCCTCAATGACTATGAAGCGCTCGATGCCTCGATCGTCGCGACCATCACGCCCGAAAGCATGCCGCAGCGCTCACGCGGCAAGTGATTGCAACCATAACGGCCTCCGCGCCTGGCGCGGCAACAAGATGACCAGCCTAGGACAGTCCAAAGGCGGCATGAAAACAAAAGATGAGGAGACGATGCTCAAAAGATCATTTCTGACCGGCGTTATCGCGCTGGCCTTCAGCGCAGGGTTGGCCGCGGCCGAACCGGCGAAAGTCCTGATCCCGGCCAATCCGGGCGGCGGCTGGGATGGCGCCGGCCGTGAGACCATGGCGGCCTTCAACAAATCCGGCGTGTTCACCGACGGTGTGTCCTTTACCAACAAGGGTGGTGCCGCCGGCACCATCGGACTCGCCGAGTTCGTCCGCACCGCCGAGGGCGACGACAATGCACTCCTGGTGACGGGCGTCATCATGGTGGGCGGCGCGATCAGCAACAAGACGCCGGTCTCGCTCGACAACACCACGCCTCTGGCGCGCATGACCAACGAATATAACGCGATCGCCGTTCCGGCCGACTCGGCGATCAAGACGCCGCAGGATTTCCTGGCGGCGCTCAAGGCAGATCCGGGCGCGTTGTCGGTCGGCGGCGGCTCCGCCGGCGGCGTCGATCACGTGCTGCTGGCACTTCTCGCCAAGCAGGCGGGGGCGCCGGTCGACAAGATCAATTTCGTCTCCTTCTCCGGCGGCGAGATCCTGGCGTCCCTGGGCGGCGGCAAGATCAAGGCTGCGATCTCAGGCGCCTCCGAATTCCGCGACTTTGCCAAATCGGGCCGTATCCGCATCATCGCCGTCACCGGCCCGAACCGTGTCGAGGGCCTCGACGTGCCGACCCTCAAGGAAACAGGCATCCCGATCGAGATCGGCAACTGGCGTGGCTTCGTCGGCGCGCCCGGCATGAGCGAGGCCGGCCGCAAGACCTGGCTCGATCGTTTCGAGAAGCTGCATGCGAGCGATGCCTGGAAGGAAACGCTCAAGGCGCATGGCTGGGAAGACGCTTACCTCGCCGGTGACGAGTTCAAGGCCTTCATCAAGGCGGAAGAATCGAACTGGACGGCGGCGCTCAAGGATGTCGGTATCTTGAAGTGATCTTGATGCCCCGCCAGCATTACGCCGGCGGGGCATCACCCTTCAGGTGGAACGACAGGAGTCGTCATGTCTTCTCTTGATCAGCGCAAGGCCGCGCGTCCGTGGTGGCTGGGTGTCGCTATCTTCGCGATGGGCGCGCTCTGGCTTTATGGCGCGGCAGGCATCGCCTCGACGACCAATTATATCGGCCTCGGGCCGGCGGCGATGGTTCAGGTCGCGGGCGGCGGCTTGGCGATCCTCGGCATCCTCCTGGTCATCCAGGCTCTGCGCGGCGAGACTTTCGCAGCCCAGGACGAAGAGGGTGCCGATGCCGCAGCGCCACCTTCGCGCCCGGCCTTTCTGCTGGCGCTCGCCGGCGTGGCGATGCCTTTGCTGACCATGAAGATGCTGGGCTTCCCGATCACGGCGATGCTCGCCTTCACCTTGGTGACGCATGCCTTCGGCTCGCGCCGCACACTTCTCGATCTCGCCATCGGTGCGCTGATCGGGACGCTCTCCTGGTATGGTTTCGAGCTGCTCGGCATCGAGCTCGGGCCCTTCATTCCTCTGCTCCGGTGAGATGATGGACATTCTGCAGCAGCTCCTTGCCGGCTTTGCCATCGCCCTTCAGCCGATCAATCTGTTCTGGGCGCTGGTCGGCTGCCTGCTCGGCACCGCGATAGGCGTGCTGCCGGGTATCGGCCCGGCGCTGACCATCGCGCTGCTCCTGCCGGTGACGGCGCAGGTGGCGCCCGAATCCGCCTTCATCATGTTCGCCGGCATTCTCTATGGCGCGCTCTATGGCGGCTCGACCACCTCGATCCTCCTCAACATGCCGGGCGAGAGCGGCTCGGTGATGACCGCCATCGAAGGCAATCGCATGGCGCGCAATGGCCGCGGCGCCGCGGCCTTGGCGACATCGGCGATCGGCTCCTTCGTGGCCGGGACCCTCGGCACGCTGGCTTTGACCTTCCTGGCGCCCACCATCGCCGAGCTCGCTTTCATCTTCGGGCCTGAGGATTATTTCGCCCTGATGATCCTGTCCTTCACCTCGGTCGCGGTGGTGATGGGAACATCGAGGGTCAGGGGCTTCACGGCACTTTTCTTCGGCCTGGCCCTCGGCACCATCGGCATCGACACGCAGACTGGCCAGTCGCGCATGACCTTCGGCACACTCGAGCTGCTCGACGGCATTTCCTTCACCGTCGTGCTGGTCTCGCTCTTCGCCGTTGGCGAGACGCTTTACGTGGCGAGCCGCCAGGCGCGCACCGCCGGCGTCGTCTATCCGCTCAAGGGCGGCGCCTGGATGACGCGCGAGGACTGGAAACGCTCGTGGAAGCCGTGGCTGCGCGGCGCCCTCATCGGCTTCCCGATCGGCTCGCTGCCGGCGGGCGGCACGGAAATTCCGACCTTCCTCTCTTATACGGTGGAGCGCCGCCTCAGCGAGAAGCCCGAGGAATTCGGCAATGGCGCCATCGAAGGCGTGGCCGGGCCCGAGGCCGCCAACAACGCCGCGGCGGCCGGCATATTGGTGCCGCTTCTGACCCTCGGTCTGCCTTCGACCGCGACGGCGGCGGTGCTGCTCGCCGCCTTCCAGAATTACGGCCTGCAGCCGGGGCCGCTGCTCTTCGCCACCAATCCCGGCCTGCTCTGGGGCCTGATCGCCTCGCTGTTCGTCGGCAATGTCATCCTGCTCATCCTCAATCTGCCATTGGTCGGCATGTGGGTGCGCCTGCTGCTGATCCCGCGGCCTTACATCTATGGCGGCATCGTCATCTTCGCGCTGGTCGGGGTGTGGGGCCTGTCGACGTCCTGGATGGACCTCTTATTGATGTGCGGCATCGGTCTCATCGGCTATGTGGCGCGCGTTTATGATTTTCCCATAGCGCCGGCGCTGATCGGTCTCATTCTGGGACCGCAGGCCGAGATTCAACTGCGCCGCGCTTTGGCGGTGAGCCAGGGCGACTGGAGCGTGCTGGTCGGCACGCCGATCGCGGCTACATTGCTGGCGATCGCGGCTTTGGTGATTTTCCTGCCGTTCTTCGTCGCGAAATTCCGTGGGGCAATGCATGAGTCCAAGGCGTGACAGCATCTGGCTGTCACGTCTTGGCTTTTTATTCGACAGCCTTGGCCAATTGAGCCGAGCGGATCCGCCGTGACGGACGCTGGCTCTCAGCTGCTGCCGCGAGCGCCGTCTGCAGCGCCACCTTGGCGGACCGGATGTGGCGGCGCATGAGGATCTCGGCGAGCTCGCCGTCGCGCTGGACGATGGCATCGGTGATGCGCAGATGTTCCTTCCAGGCCTCGCGACCGCGCCCCGGCACGGTGCGGTGCAGGCGCCGGCATAGTCTCAGGCGCGGATAAAAGTCGTCGCACAGCAGCTTCGACAGGATGAGATTGCCGCTGCCCCTGGCGATGCGGATGTGGAAATCCGTATCGGGCTCTTCCTGCAGATAGGCGCCGAGCGGATTGCGCTCGATCTCGCCGCGATGGCCGGCGACCAGCTGCTCGAGCGCCGCGACGTCGTCTTCGGCCATATTGCTGGCGGCAAGCCTTGCGGCCATGCCTTCGAGCGCCTCGCGCACATCGAGAAGGGCGAGGAACTCAGCGCCCGTCGGCTGCGAGACCCGCACCCCTTGATTGGCGACATAGGTCACGAGCCCGCGCTCCTGGAGCCGGCGGATGGCCTCGCGCACGGGTGCGCGACTCGCCCCATGCTGCGCTGCGATAGCGGGCTCGCTCAGTTTTTCGCCAGGCTGGATCTCACCGGCGAGAATAGCCCGGGTGAGTTCGTCATAGAGGCGCACCGTGAGGCCGAGTGAAGCCGCGTTGTCCTGCATAATGTCCTTCAGCCTGCAAACCCAATCATCGGGACAATATAGAGCATCGGACCCAAAAGCGCGCGGCGGTTTTCAGTAAATCACGACGTATAAACAAAGAAATAGGTGGCTGGCGCAAAGGTCCCGACGTGTTTTCTTCAGCGCTATTGTATGATTAAAATCACAAATTTGTCAGGCTCTTCACCTGTTTGTGACTTGAAACTGGACGGTGGTCCAGAAAAAGTGAGACCCGTCCATCCTCACGGGACGGACGGGTCCTTGGCACACGCAAGCTCGGGACGGCGACAGGAGCCGCGCGCGCCAACTGGTTCATACGAAGGATCACTATAGGAAGCTTTTGCTTCCCCGGCACATCAAGTCCCTGATGATCCCCCGCTGGATCGAGAGGCAGGTTGATCTCCGTTCGTGGTCACTTCGGGGTGAGACTGTGGCAAACATCGGGCATATTCGCGTCAGCACCAAGGACATTTGGTTGAATATTCAACTAAAAGCATCCGTAACGTTAATAAGCACAGAGGCTAGACCCGGTTCGGTGCCCGTATGTCCGGCTTCGGTGACGAGCTCGAAACGCGCTGTCGGCCAGGCTTTGTGCAGCGCCCAGGCGCTCGCCATGGGGGTTACCACGTCATAACGGCCCTGGATGATGGCGCCCGGAATGTCCTTCACGCGCCAAACATCCTTCAGCAGCTGCCCATCTTCGCGGAAGAAGCCGCGATTGACGAAATAATGGCATTCGATGCGGGCGAAGGCATAGGCGAACCGGTCATCGGCGGCCTGGGCGATGCGTTCTTTGTTCGGCAGCAGCGAAAGACAGGTGCTCTCCCACACGCTCCAGGCGCGCGCGCAGGCCAGCAGGACGGCTTCATCCTTGCCGGTGAGGCGCTTGTGATAGGCGGCGATCATGTCATGCCGCTCGGCCTCGGGGATGGGCGCCTGATAGGCCTCGAAAGCATCGGGGAATAGCCAGCCGGCGCCGTCCTGATAGAACCAGCGCAGCTCCGCATCGCGCAACAGGAAGACGCTGCGCAGGATGAGCTCGCTCACCCGCTCCGGATAGGTTTCGGCATAAACGAGGCCCAGCGTCGATCCCCAGGAGCCGCCCAGCACTTGCCAGCGCTCGATACCGAGCAGCTTGCGCAGCGCCTCCATGTCGGCGACGAGATCCCACGTCGTGTTTTCGGCGAGCTCGCCGAACGGCGTCGATTTCCCGCAGCCGCGCTGATCGAACAGGATGATGCGATAGGCCCGCGGATTGTGGAATCGGCGCAGGAAGGGCACGATGCCGCCGCCCGGCCCGCCATGCAGCACGACCACCGGCTTTCCGGTGGGATTGCCGCATTCTTCATAATAGATTTCATGCAGGTCCGAGACCTTGAGCCTGCCGGTACGATAGGGCTCGATTTCGGGATAGAGCAGTCTGTGGGCGTTCATGCGGGCGAGCCTTGGCCTTTCGGAAGTGAAGCGATAGATTGCGGAAAAACAGAAAATGCCTGCCGGATTGGCCGGTGATGGGAGGAATAGGCGCAATGCCAATTTATAGGGTCATCATCGTCGATGATCATCCATTGTTTCGCGCCGCCTTGAAACAGGCCCTGAGCGGCGCCTTCAAGGGCATCGAGCTCGACGAGGCGGGAACCCTCGACGCCGTGACGGCGCGCCTCGACCGTGACAGCGATGTCGATCTGGTTCTGCTCGACCTCAAGATGCCGGGTGTCCAGGGCCTTTCCGGCCTCATGTTTCTGCGCGCCCAATATCCGGCCGTTCCGATTGCCATCGTCTCGGCGAGCGACGAGCCCCATATTATCCGCCGCGCCCTCGATCTCGGCGCTTCGGGCTTCATCCCGAAATCGCTCGCCGTCGAGGAGATGCGCCGGGCGGTTGCCGCCATTCTCGAAGGCGGCGTCTGGGCCCCGGAAGGTGTCGACGCCGCGAGCCCTGCCGACCGCGAAGGCGATGCACTAGCCCAGCGCGTCGCCAGCCTGACGCCGCAGCAGATGCGCGTCCTCATGATGCTGAAGGAGGGATTGCTCAACAAGCAGATCGCCTTCCAGCTCGGTGTTTCGGAAGCGACCGTCAAGGCGCATGTCTCCGCCATATTGCAGAAGCTCGATGTCGGCAGCCGCACCCAGGCAGTCATTGCCGCCGGCCGCATCGACGGCGAAAATCACGTGACGATGACATAGCTTACAGGTCGCGAATCATGAGGGCCTGCGCGACGCCATGAGACACGAAGCGCTCGGCAACACGCCATCCGCACTTCAGATAGAGGTCTTCCGCATCGACCGTATATAAATGCAGCTTGCGCATGCCATTGCGACGCGCATGCTCTTCGATGGTTCGGATCAGATCGCGTGCCAAGCCCAGTCCGCGGAATTCAGGAGTGACATAAAGGCTGGCGAGCCACGGCGAGACGTTATGCAGAGGTTCGAGCTCGTGGAGAACCAGCAGGCAGATTCCGGCAACCTGACCGTCGGCGCGGGCGATGAGGGCGGTCTCGCATCCCTCGGGCGCTGTTGCGAGCTGGCCAAGCTGCGCTTCGCTGTCCGCGATAGAAAACCCATCGTCCTTCAAGAATGCTTCATATCGCCATAGGGCGGTTATCCGCAGCTCTTCGGAACCGGCTTCGAGGGGGCTGATCGTAACTCGCATCCGGCTCCTACTCCGCCGCCTGCGCCTGCGCCGCGAATTGCGCCAGCGCGGCACGCAGCGCCGCGGGCTTCACCGGCTTGCGCAGATACTGGACGCCTTGTTCGGCGGCGTTCTCCTGAACCAGGCGCGAGCGGTCGGCGGTGATGAGGATCGCCGGCACCTGCCGTCCCGCCTTGGCGCGCAGGTGTTCGATCAGCTTGAGCCCGTCGTCGCTGTGGAGATGATAATCGGCGAGGATCACGTCGACCCTGTCGGCTTCCGCCGCGAAGCGGTCGAGCGCCTCGGCGGCACTGCGCGCGGTGATCACGCGCGCGTCCCAGCCGCCGAGCAGCGCCTGCATGGCCTCGAGGATCTGCGGCTCGTTGTCGACGACAAAAATGGTGAGCCCGCCGATGCGGTTGCTGAGCCGGGACACGGCGCGCGGGCTGGTCTCCACCAGCTCGGTGCGCGCCGCGCGCGGCACGGTGATGGCGAAGCAGGAGCCATGACCGGGCCGCGAGACGAGGCGGAGCGGATGACCGAGCATCCTGGCGATGCGCTCGACAATCGAAAGGCCGAGGCCCAGGCCCGGCTCGACGCCCTTGTCCTGACCCAGGCGCTCGAATTCCTGAAAGATCACCGCTTGACTGTGCTCGGCGATGCCGGGGCCTGAATCATGCACCTCGATGCGTAAAGCATCGCCCTTGCGGCGGCAGCCCATCAGCACTCGGCCGCTGCGTGTATATTTGATCGCATTGGAAACGAGATTCTGCAGGACGCGGCGCAGCATCCGGCGGTCAGTATGCACCACCAGCGAGCAGGGGATGACGGTCAGCGTAAGGCCGCGCTCGAGCGCCGCCGGGGCGAATTCGAGCTTGAGCGCCTTGAGCAGGTCGTCGATCAGGAACACCGAGGGCTCGGGCTTGAGCGCGCCCGCATCGAGGCGCGATATGTCCAGGAGGGCTGAGAGAATGTCTTCGACGGCGCCGAGCGAGGCATCGACATTGCGCACCAGTTCACCGCTTTCGCCCCTGACCTTGCGCTCGACGAGACTCGCGGTGAAGAGCCGCGCTGCATTGAGCGGCTGCAATATGTCGTGGCTCGCCGCCGCGATGAATCTGGTCTTGCCGAGATTCGCGGCTTCCGCTTCCGACTTGGCATGCGCCAGCTCGCTGTTGAGCCGGGTCAGCTCCGCCGTGCGTTCCTCGACCCGCCGCTCCAGCGTTTCATTGGCGCGTTTCAAGGCTTCGGCCGCCTGCACCGACTGGGTGATGTCGGTGAAGGTCACCACATAGCCGCCATCTTCCGGCATCTTGCTGGCATGGAGATCGAGCACCATGCCGCGCCGGTCGAGATGCTCGACGAGCGGACCGCGTGTCGCGGTGATCCGGTTCAAGCGGTCGAGGCGCATCTGCGGCAGGCGCGCCGGATCGATCGCCTGGGCGCGCAGCATCACATCGATCACTTCCTCGAGCGGCGTGCCGATGCGGCTCATATCGGCGGGCAGAGCGAGCAAGGTGCAGAAGCGCTCGTTCCAGCAGACGAGCCTGCCTTCGCTGTCGAACACCGCGATCCCCTGGCCGACATTGTCGATCGCCGATTGCAGCAGGTCGCGGTTATATTGGATGGCGGCCGAGGCGTCGTCGAGGAGCTTCATGGCGCCGCGCGGGTTCTTGGAATGGCGCTCGAGCAGCAGCGCCATCACCAGCCGCGACGATGCGGTGCCGACCGCGCTCGCCAGCAGGTGCTCGGCGAAGCGCAGCATGCGGATATCGGCTTCCGATTTGCGGTCATGCGCTATCTCGCGCGCCGCCGCGGCTTCAGCGAACGCACGGGATGTACGTTCGACCCCCAGATACCGCGCCACCGTCGCCTCGACCTCGCCGACCGTCACCGCCGTGCGCCATAGCCGGAAGCCGGGAGCGACGCTGAGCGGCATGTCGCGGGTGAGGAAGACCGCTGCCTGCATGCGCTCGATCGGCGACGGCGCCCTGAGCAGCGACACCGCGACATAGACGGCGCTGTTGACGAGGAGGCTCCAGATCACGCCATGGGTCAAGGGATCGAAGGCGAGGTTGAACAGCATGCGCGGGCGGAACAGGCCGATGCCGAAGGGCCCATCGGTGATGAGGCTCCGGTCGATCCAGCCGGCATCGGCGAAGGAGGGCAGGAACAGCGTATAGGCCCACAGGGCGAAGCCGGCGGTGACGCCGGCCATGGCGCCCCGCGCCGTGCCGCGCTTCCATACGAGGCCGCCGAAGAAGGCGGGCGCGAACTGCGCCACCGCGGCGAAAGAGATGAGGCCGATCTGGGCGAGCGCCGCGGTCGAGCCGATCATGCGGTAATAGCTGTAAGCGAGGAGCAGGATGACGGCGATGGCGATGCGCCTTATGGCGATCAGCACCCAGCCCATGTCGTGATGGATCTGCGCCCGCTCCATGCGCCGGCGCAGCATGATCGGCATCACCAGATTGTTGCAGACCATGATCGACAGCGCCACCGCCTCGACGATGACCATCGCGGTCGCCGCCGACAATCCGCCCAGAAAGGCGATGAGCGCGAAGGTCGGGCTGCCGGCAAGAACCGGCAGAGCGAGCACGAAAGTATCGCCATCGGTGACACCAGGCTGGAAATGCGCAAGCCCGGCAATGGCGATCGGCACCACGAAGATATTGATGGCGACGAGATAGAGCGGGAACAGCCAGGCGGCGCGCTTGATGTCGCGCGAACTCGCATTCTCCACCACGGTCACATGGAACTGGCGCGGCAGCAGCATGATGGCGATCATGGCAAGCAGCGTCTGGGTGAGCCACGAGCCGCCGGCGAAACCTTTGCTGAACAGAGCGGAGATATCGGCCGTCTGCCGGACATGCTCGATGAGGGCGGAGGGACCGCCCATCATCGCGAAGGTGATGAAGAGACCCGCCGCGATGAAGGCGAAGAGCTTGACCACCGATTCGACCGCGATCGCCATGATCAGCCCGTCCTGGTGCTCGGTCGTGTCGATATGGCGGGTGCCGAACAGCATGGCGAAGGCGGCCATGGCGGCGGTGACGAAAAAGGCGATGTCCTCGGTGACCGGCAAGGGAACGGCGCCAGCCGTCGACCAGCCGGGCGCCGCCATCATGGTCTCGAGCGCGAAGGACACCGCTTTGAGCTGGATCGAGATGTAAGGAATGATGCCGACCGCGGCGATGAGGGCGACGATCGCCCCCAGCATCTCGTTCTTGCCGTAGCGCGCGGAGATGAAATCGGCGATCGAGGTGATGTTCTGGCGCTTGGAGATGTCGACAATGGTCTGCAACAGCTTCCAGCCGACCACGAAGACCAGTATCGGGCCGATATAGATGGGCAGGAAATCGAGCCCCGAGCGCGAGGCGACGCCGACGCTGCCGAAATAGGTCCAGGAAGTGCAGTATACTCCAAGCGACAGGGCATAGATGAAGGGCCGGGGCGTTCCGGGCGCGCGCCCACGCGCCTGGCGGTCGCCGAAGCTCGCCACCGCGAACAGCAGGCCGACATAGGCGAGGCCGGCGAATAATACGGTCCAGCTATGGAACATCGGACCTCAGGGACAGGTTTCTGGCACTTTAGCTATTTGCAGCCATGGCTTTCAACCGGAGCGTGACTGAGGTACAAATTCCTGGTTTGGGGGCCGGGCCAACCGGCGCGCATCTGAAAGGCAAACAAGATGAGCATGTGGCAAGAATTCAAGAGTTTCGCTTTCAAGGGCAATGCCTTCGATCTCGCGGTGGGCGTGATCATCGGCGCGGCGTTCGGCAAGATCGTCCAATCCATCGTCGACGACCTGATCATGCCGATCATAGGGTCCTTCGGCAGCCTGGATTTCAACAACTATTTCTTCGGCCTGTCCTCGGCCGTGAACGCGACCACCCTGGCCGCCGCCAGGGATCAGGGGCCGGTCCTCGCTTATGGCAGCTTCATCACCGCTCTGGTCAACTTCCTGATCGTGGCCTTCATCCTGTTCCAGCTGGTGAAGGTCTCCAATCGCATGCGCAAGGCCGAACCGCCGTCACCGCCTCCGGCGCCGACGCCCAGTGAGAAGCTTCTGGGCGAGATCCGCGACGCGCTGGTCAAGAAGTAGGCTTCCCGATATGCAATCCACCGGACCCGGGTGCTTGCCACCCGGGTTCTTTTTGGCCGGGACCTTCCGATGACCTCTCTTTCCGCCTCAGCCCTTCTCGACAGCATCACCAAGGCCAGCCGCGACGAGCCCGATTCAGGCATCATGGCGGCGGTCAATCACGGCATCGGGAGGCCCGACATCATCCCGCTGTGGTCGGGCGAGGGCAATCTGCCGACGCCGGAAGCCTTTTGCCGCCCGGCGATCGAGAGCCTGCTCAAGGGCGAGACGTTTTATACGTGGCAGCGCGGCATTCCGCCCTTGCGCGAGGCGCTGGCCCGTTATCACAGCCGCCATTTTGGCCGTGCTTTCGAGGCGGAGAGTTTCTTCGTCACCGGCGGCGGCATGCAGGCGATCCAGACCATCCTGCAGATGATCGCCGGCGAGGGCGACGAGATCGTCCTGCCGACGCCGGCCTGGCCCAATTATGCCGGGCCCATGCGGCTCATGGGCGCCAAGCCTGTCGAGGTGGCGCTCGATTTCGCCAATGGCCGCTGGCATCTCGATCTCGACAAGCTCTTCGCGGCGATCACGCCCAAGAGCAAGGCGATCGTGCTCAACTCGCCCTCCAATCCGGTGGGCTGGACGGCGAGCCTCGATGATCTGAAAGCGGTGCGCGACGAATGCCGCAAGCGTGGCCTGTGGATCGTCGGCGACGAGGTCTATTTGCGCTTCTACTATGGCGACAAAGGCGAGCCCCGGGCGCCGTCCTTTCTCGATATCTGCGACACCGAGGAACGGCTCCTCCTCGCCAACACCTTCTCCAAGAATTGGGCGATGACCGGCTGGCGGGTCGGCTGGCTGCAGGCGCCCAAGGCTGTGGGTCCCGCCATCGAGCGCATCATCCAGTACAACACGTCGGGCACCGCCGCCTTCCTGCAGCAGGGCTGCGCCGTGGCCCTCGATGAGGGCGAGGATTTCATCGCCGCGCAGGTCGCCAAGGCGCGCGCCAACCGCGATCTCGTCGCCGCCGCCTTGCGCGCGCACCCGCAGATCCGTTTTGAACTGCCCCGCGGCGCCTTTTACATGTTCTTCGCGCTCGACGGCATGACCGACTCGCTTGCCACCACCTATCGCATCATCGACGAGGCCGGCATCGGGCTCGCCCCCGGCGGCACATTCGGCCCGGGCGGCGAAGGCTTTCTGCGCATGTGTTTCCTGCGCAATCCGGCGAAGCTCGGCGAAGCCATGGACCGCTTCGGCAAATGGCTGAAGACGTCGAAGCCGGTTTGATCAAAACTTTTGCAGGCGCGAAGGCATGCTGCCCGAACGGGCGTTGCATTGCACAATGCGAAGGCATAGGGGTGATTTTCGGGTCCTGCCTCCGATTTTTGGATTTTGAGTTTTATTATTTAATATCAAGTTGATATAAGAATTTTCGAGACCCTCGATCAGTCTGGCACGACCGTTGCTATGCATACTGCATCGCAATATGTCGATTGGGGTTCCTCCCATCTCCTCAGGAAGCAATTGCGCAAACTCAGGTGCTCATGGGTTCCCCCCAACTTTGCACCAGGGGGCAGGCAGGTGAATGGTTGCGCCGGTCTGCCCCCGCCCATTTTTTCACGAAATGCTCTGCCGGATGTCCTTGGCGATGGCTTTCTGCGCATCGAACTGGGCGCGCCGCCGCGCGATCTCTTCGGGCGATAGCCTGTCGATATTGCAGTAGTCGAGCTTCCACGCGACCGAGTTGCTCCAGCGCAAGGGCGATTGCACCGTGGTTCTGGCCGCCGGCGCGTTCTCGAGAAGCTCCAGCGCCAGATCGAGCGTGAAATCCTGGGATGCCTCGTCCTTCGGCCGCCCGGCTGAATTGCCGAGCGGAAAGTCCGAGAACAGGAAGCGCGGCACGCCGACATATTCGACGATGTCCTTGGCCGCGCCCATGACGACCGTCGCGATGCCTTCTGCTTCGAGCGTCCGTGCCGCGAGGCTCACCGTCTGATGGCAGACCGGGCAGTTCGGCACCAGGATCGCCGCGTCGGCCTTGTCCGCGCGGCAGTGCCGGACGATCTCCGGACAGTCGGTTTCGAGCGTCGCGCGGTGGCTGCGATTGGTCGGCGCGCCATGGAAGCGTTCCGCCAGCGCGCCGAACCGGCCGCGCGCCTGCGCCCGCCGCATCGCGGCAAGCGGGAAATAGGCGCCCTGATCTTCCGCCGTCGTATGGGCGCGGTCGATGGCGACATGCGAGATGCGCAGATCGTGGTCTTGCGCCGTGTCGCCGGAATAGACCTGATAGAATTTCGCCGCCGCATTATAGGCAGCCCCCGGTCCCTGATCGCCCTTGTCCGGCTGATAGGGAGCGGCGGTGGTGATGAGCGCGATGCGGCAGTCGGTCAAGGGCCGGCTCAAGCGCGCGAAGGGCGCATCCGCATAATGCGCCCAGCGATAGGGTGCGCCATAGCCCAGGGCCGAATAATAATCGCGTATCCGGTCAAGATAGGGAATGGGCGCATCGAGCGCATCGGCGAAACCGAACTCCTCGCGCTCGTCTGTTCGATCCGTGCTGGTCATGTTAGGAGCTTGCCACTGTGGCGGACGGGGTGCAAATGGCGGCGGCGATGATACGGAGCATCGATCAGGGCATGGATGAGGCGGTGGTCGCGCGCATCGAGGCGCGTCTCGCCGATATAGGCCGCGACCACCGGGTGGCAATCCCGCTCGCCATCGAAAGCGGCAGCCGGGCCTGGGGCTTTCCCTCGCCCGACAGCGACTATGACTGCCGTTTCGTCTTCGTCCGGCCGCTCGATCATTATCTGTCCCCGTGGCAGCGCCGCGATGTCATCGAGACGCCGATGGACGGGATTCTCGACGTCAATGGCTGGGATCTCGGCAAGGCCCTCAAGCTGTTGCTCAAAGGCAATGCGGTGATCATCGAATGGCTGAATTCACCGATCGCCTATGGTGTCGATCCGGGCTTCCGCCAGGAGTTCCTGGATCTCGCCCGCGACGTCGCCGATCGCCGCCTGGTGGCGCGTCACTATCTGCATCTGGGCGAGCGCCAGCGGCGTGAGTATTTCGGTGACGACCGCATCGTCGCGCTGAAGAAGATATTCTATGCGCTCCGCCCGGCCGCCGCCTTGCGCTGGCTGCGCCATCATCCGCAACAGGCGGTGGCGCCCATGCATTTTTCGACCTTGCTCAAGGGGTGCGAGGCGCCCGCCGCGGTCGTCGAAATCATCGAGGACCTGATGGCGCGCAAGGCGGTCACGCGCGAGCTGGGCTCCGGCCCGCTGCCCGAGCCGGTGCGCGCCTTCATCGATGCGGAGTTCGAGGAAAGTCGGAACGCGTTTCCCCAGAAGCCGCAGGCCATCAACCCGGACTCCCGTGCCCGCGCCGAGGCCTTCTTCCAGACCACGATCCGGCGCTTCTCCGAAAATCCCTCACCCTGAGGCGCCCGGCGCAGCCGGGCCTCGAAGGGTATGCTTCAGCGCTCTCGCTCTATCCTGATGGACGCTTCGAGGGCCGCTGCGCGGCCACCTCAGCGTGAGGAGTGTAGGAAGCCACGCGCTAATTCACGCTGTTCGGCAATTCCCGCTCACGCCTCGCGATGAAGTCGCGCAAAGCCTCGTCGACCGCTTCGTCGAGCTTCGGCTCTTCATATTGGGCGAGCATCGCGCTCGCCTTCTCGCGCCCACGCTGGTCATGGTCCTTGGCGCCCTCCGCCGACCATTGCTCGAAGGAATTGAAGTCCATGAGGCTCGGCATGAAAAAGGCGCTCTCGAAATGCTCGAGCGTATGCTGGGTGCCGAGGAAATGGCCGGCCGGGCCCACTTCGCGCACCGCCTGCATGGCGTCCTTGAAATCGGCGAAGGAAAGGCCCTGACCATATTTGTACCAGGAGGCGAGCTGTTCGGTGTCGGTGACGAATTTGGAATAGCCGGCGCATAGGCCGGCTTCGAGCCAGCCCGCCGCATGCCAGATGTAATGCGCCCCCGACAGGATGGCGGCATGCATCAGCATATTCGCCTCATAGCCGGCCTGCGCGTCATTCACCTTGGAGCCGATATGGAAGCCCGAGGTACGCCAGGGCAGATTGTACTTCCGCGCCAGCGCGCCCATCAGATACATCATCTGCGCCGCTTCCGGCGTGCCGCCCATGGGGGCACCCGACTTCATGTCGACCGTCACCATGAACTGGCCGTAAAGCTGCGGGCTGCCCGGCCGCACCAGCTGTGTGAAAGCGAGACCGGCGAGGGCCTCGGCATTGACCTGCGCCACGGCGCCGACCGACGAGGCCGAGGTCGAGGCGCCGCACAAAGCGAAGGGCGCCAGGATGCAGGGCTGGTTATGCGCCGCATAGACCTTCAGCGCGTCGAGCATGGTCGCGTCCCAGACCAGCGGCGAGTTGCAGTTGGTGATCGACACGACGACGGTGTTGTCGCGCACGAATTCATCGCCGAAGACGATGCCCGCCATCTTCATCACATCCTGCGCGCGCTCCTTGGCGGTGACGATGCCCATGAAGGGCTTGTCGGAATATTTGAGCGCCGAATGGATGATGTGGAGATGCCGCTTCGGCACCGGGACTTCCATCGGCTCGCAGATGATCGAGCTCGAGGAGTGGAGCGTCGGCGACATATAGGCGAGCTTGTGGAAATTATTGAGATCGGTGAGCGAGCCATAGCGGCGCTGATTGTCGAGATCGCGCACATAGGGGGCGCCATACATGGGCACGAAGACGGAATTCTTGCCGCCGATGGTCACCGAACGGTCGGGGTTGCGCGCATGCTGGGTGAATTCGGACGGGATCTGGCGGACCAGCTCCATGAGCAATGCGCGGTCGATGCGCACCCGCGTCTCGCGCACATCGGCGCCCGCCTTCTTCCACATGGCGATCGCTTCGCCATCGCGGAACTCGCAACCCACCTCTTCGAGGATCTTCAGCGATTCCTCGTGGATGAGCTCGATCGCCTCCTGCGGCACGATCTCATAGACGGGAATATTGCGGGTGAGCGCTGGAAAAGACGGCACCGCCTTGGCGCGCAAGGACCGCCGGCCCTCGCGCCCGCCGCTGCGCCGCCCCTGGGCCGAAACCTGCTTGGACATTTCGTTCGTGTCGATGGCGGGTCGGGTGTTTTCCATGGGGTGGAGCCTAACCTTGCCGCGCGCCGCCTGTCTTCCGTAAAACGACGTTACGCCTCACTTCCCGCCTTCGGTGTCGGTATCGAGGCGGCGGGAAATGGAGGCGACGAAGCGCGAGAACAATTCGCCCTGCGAGCCGATGTCGAGCTTCAGATAGATGTTCTTGCGGTGGATGCGCACGGTTCCGGTGGCGATCCCGAGAATCTTGCCGATCGCTTCCGAGGAATTGCCCTTGAGCACGAGCTCCGCGATCTCGCTCTCACGCGGGGTGAGCCGGCCCTCGCCGAAACGGTGGAAGGCTGAGACGAGCAGGCGCTCGGTCGCATCGACCTTCGGATCGGAGCCTCCCGGGCCCGAGAACCGGCTGTCGATATCCTTCCAGTGATGGGCTGCGGCGGCGGCGACCAGCGGCGCTACGCTTTGCAGTCTTTTCCGCTCCCTGGTGGCGAAGGCCTGCAGCCGTCCGGCGTCCCGCATCAGCGAGATGACGATGCGCGTTCCGGCCTTGATCGGAACGAAGAAGGCGATCTCTTCCGAAAGCCCGGTCTGTACATAATAGGAGCGGAAATATTCGCTTTGTGGAAAGCGGTCCGGCGCCAGGTCGGCGATCCGGTGCGGACCCGGTCCCCAGGTTTCGGGCTTGGCGATGAAAAGGGGATCGAGCAAATAGGGCCCGGCCTGATAGTCGTCGACGAAGACGCGCCGCTTCACCGCCGGGAAAGTGTCGAACAGGTCGATCGGCCGGGCGCTGTGGCAATAAGCGAAGATCACGGAATAGTTGAAGGGCGCCACATGTTTGAGCGAGTCGATCAACGTTGGGGCGAAATCGGTCGTGCCGATGGCGGTGACGGTCGCCGCCAGGCTGTCATTCCAGGCCTTTTCGCCGATATCGGCTACGTTGACCATCGTCCTATCCCATTTAGGATATATACAGTTCAGGCCTCGACTGCGATCATTTTACCACTTGTGGGATATATCGCTAGAGCCTCGTCGCGGATTCATATTGTTCATGACCCAGACAATCGTCCCGGACATCTCCTTCCGCGCCGTGTCGAAACGTTATGGCGAGGTGCTCGCCGTCGACCGGGTCGATCTCGATCTGCCCAAAGGCTCCTTCGTCTCGCTGCTGGGACCCTCGGGCTGCGGCAAGACTACCTGCCTGCGCATGATGGCGGGCTTCGAGCAGCCGAGCGAAGGCGAGGTCTTCATCCGCGGCGACAATGTCACCGGCGTCCCGGCCTATAAGCGCCCGGTCAATATGGTGTTCCAGCATTATGCGCTGTTCCCGCATCTGAATGTCGCCGACAATGTTTCTTATGGCCTGCGCCAGCGCTCGCCCAAGCCGCCGCGCGAGACGGTCGCCAAGGCGGTCGACGAGGCGCTGGCGATGGTCCGCTTGCAAGGCTACGGCCAGCGCCGGACCTGGGAATTGTCGGGCGGCCAGCAACAGCGCGTGGCGCTCGCCCGCGCTTTGATCAACCGTCCCGCCGTGTTGCTGCTCGACGAGCCGCTGGCGGCGCTCGACCGCAAGCTCAGACACGACATGCAGATCGAGCTGCAGAATCTGCAGCGCAATGTCGGCATCACCTTTCTCCTCGTCACGCATGATCAGGAGGAGGCGCTGTCGATGTCGGACCGCGTCTGCATCATGAAAGACGGCCGCCTCGTCCAGACCGGCACGCCGCGCGAGCTTTATGACGAGCCGGTCAACGGCTATGTCGCCGATTTCGTCGGCAAGTCGAATTTCTTCGCCGGCATCGCCGGGAATGCAAGAAGCGGTCTCATCGATGTGGCGCTGGCCGACGGCATGAAGGCGACGGGGCGCGCCTCGCGTTCGACAGTGTCGCCACAGTCCGGGGAGGCCGTGCTGGTGAGCGTGCGTCCCGAGCAGATCCGGCTCGCCGCCGCCGCGACTGACCTCCCCAATCAGGTGGCCTTCCGCGCCGAAGCAAAGGTGCTCAACCGCATCTTCCTCGGCGAGCAGACGGAATATCTGGTGGCGCATGAGAAGCTGGGCGAATTCATGGTCAGGAGCCCGCGCCAGGGCAACCAGGCTTTGGCCTTCGAGATCGGCGACAAGGTGGCGGTCGGCTGGCCGCCCGATGCCGCTTTGATTCTCGCCAAGGATTGAGTGCGTAGAAAGAACAAACAAGGAGGAAACAATGGCAGACGACAAGATCATTACGTCGCAGAAATTCATGGAAGAACTGCGCCGTTTTCAGAAGGGCTCGGTCACCCGCCGCCATTTTCTCGGCGTCACCGGCTTAGGTCTGGCGACAGCGGTATTGGGCGGCGCCATACCGGGTCTCAAGCCCCGCAAGGCCTATGCGGCCTTGTCCGGCACGGTGAATCTCACCACCTGGCCCAACTACCACAATCAGGAAAATCTCGACGCCTTCACCAAGAAGACCGGCGTCACCATCAATATGAATGTGTTCGGCTCGAATGAGGAGATGCTGGCCAAGCTTCAGGCGGGCTCGACCGGCTGGGATGTTTTCGTGCCGACCAACTATACGATCAGCACCTATAAGGGCCTCGACCTCATCGAGCCGCTCGATCTCAAGCTGCTGCCCAACTACGACGTCGCCACGCAAGACCAGCGCTTCACCTCGGAAGGCACGATCGACGGCACCGTCTATGCCGTGCCGAAGAATTGGGGCACCACCGGCTTCGTCATCAACACCAAGAACGTCACCCAGAATCCAACGAGCTGGAAGGAGTTCTGGGACCTGGCCAAGGGGCCGCTCACCGGCCGTGTGATGGTGCATGACTATCAGCTCACCACCATCGGCAATGCACTCAAAGCTTTCGGCTATTCCTTCAATTCGAATGACGAGAAGCAATTGGCCGAGGCCGAGAAGCTGTTGCTCGAGGCGAAGCCGCATCTCTTCGCCATCAATTCCGACTATCAGCCCTCGATGCGCAATGGCGATGCCTGGGTGTCGGTGGCCTGGACCGGCGATGCGACGCAGCTGCATCGCGACATGCCGGAGATCCAGTATGTGCTGGGCAAGGAAGGCGGCGAGATCTGGACGGACTATTTCGCCATTCCAAAGGGAGCCGCCAACAAGGACGCCGCTTATGCGCTGATCGACTGGCTGCTGACGCCCGAGATCAACGCCAAGGAAGTCCAGGCGCATGGCTATCCCTCGACCGATGCGCGCACCAATAAGCTGGTGTCGAAGGAGATGCTGGAGAATCCGATCCTCTATCCGGCCAAGGATCTGCTCACCAGTCTCGAATTCGGCGCCGCGGCGACACTGACCAACCCGCTGCGCGCCGAGATCATGGCCCGCTTCAAGTCGGCTTGATGCCTGAGTTTCCCTTCTCCCGCTAGCAGGCGGGAGAAGGGAAATATCTGCCAAGGTCTGCATGTCCCAGCTCGCCCCCGCATCCCGATCGAAGACCGTCACCGCTCTCCTGGTGGCGCCGGCGGGGCTGTTCTTCTTCTTCCTGCTTGTCCTGCCGCTCATCGTCGTCATCATCTATTCCTTCGGCGCCCGCGCCGATGCCGGCGGTTATGCGCCCGCTTTCACCCTCGACAACTACGCCAACCTGCCGGCGCGCGGTCAGGCCTTCTTCAACACCCTGACGCTGGCGCCGCTGGGCACGCTGCTCACTGCGCTCTTCGCTTATCCCCTGGCCTATTTCCTGGCCGTCAAGGCGAGTCCCAAATCACGCACCCTGCTGCTCGTGCTCGTCATCGTGCCGTTCTGGACAAGCCAGCTTTTACGGTATTACGCCTGGATCATGATCCTGGGCTCCAAGGGCATTCCGAGCTGGCTCGCCTATCTGGGAATAACCGATCTGCGCATCATCAACACACCCTGGGCCGTGTTGATCGGCGCCGTCTATGGTTTCCTGCCCCTGATGGTGCTGCCGATCTATGTGAGTCTCGAAAAGCTCGACAAACGCCTCCTCGAGGCCTCCGCCGATCTCGGCGCCAATTCCTGGCGCAGCTTCCTGCAGGTGACGCTGCCTCTGTCGCTGCCGGGTGTCGCCACCGGCTCGATGCTCGTCTTCATCCTGCTGATGGGCGAATATATCCTCCCGCAGCTTCTCGGCGGCGGCAAAGTCTTCTTCATCGGCAATGCGCTGGTCGACCTCTTCCTGCAATCGCGCAACTGGCCCTTCGGCGCCGCCGTCTCGACCGCGCTCGTCGCCATCATGTTCGTGACTATCGTGATCTATATGCGCTTCGTTCTGAGCCGTGGCGATGTGCGCCGCGCCGCCTTGGTGTAGCCCATGCCCATGCGCCTCTACGCCGTCTTCATCTACATCTTCCTCTACGCGCCCATCGCGCTGATCGCCTTCTTCTCCTTCAATGCCGGACGTTATGCGATGGACTGGCAGGGCTTCTCGCTCGACTGGTACGGCAAGGCCTTCACCAACCCGATCATCATCAAGGCGCTGGTGACCAGCCTCATCATCGCCGGCTGCACGTCCATCATCGCCACCACGGTGGGCACGCTCTGCGCGCTGGGTCTCGAGCGGATGAGGGGCTCGCTCCGGCAGCTCTTCGACGCGCTGATCTACATCGCCATCATGGTGCCGGGCGTGGTCATCGGCATATCGACGCTGATCGCCTTCGTGACCGTCTTCGACGCCGTCAATCCGGCGCTCGAGGCCATCGGCATGGCGCGCCTGCAGATGGGCCTGTGGACGGTGATCGCCGCCCATGTCCTGTTCAACCTCGCGGTGGTCGTCCTCATCATCAGGACCAGGCTCGCCGGCATGGACCGGAGCCTGGTCGAGGCATCCGAGGATCTCTATGCGACGCCCTTCGCCACTTTCCGGCAAGTGGTACTGCCGGCGCTGATGCCGTCTATCCTCGCCGGTCTGCTTCTGTCCTTCACTTTCTCATTTGAAGACTTCATCATCGCCTTCTTCGTTGCCGGTCCCAACACGACCTTGCCGATCTATGTCTTCTCCTCGATCAGGCGCGGCGTCACGCCCGAGATCAATGCCATTGGCACGACCGTTCTCCTGACCTCGCTGGCGCTTCTGGTGCTGGCGCAGTTCCTCCTGCGCCCGAGCGCCAAGGCAAGGTAGCTCCCGAAAACAGAACAGGCGGTCTGGTGGATGAGGTGGCCAGACCGCCCGTCTCCCCGCGCCGCGCACACACATGGTTGGCGGCGAGAAATGCTCTACATCTTGATGAGGGCGAGGGCATCCTTCGCCGTGGCGACAGATTCCGTATGCTTGCCGGCGTCATGCTCGGCCTTCGCCTGGGTGATATGGTCGGTGATCTTCTGTTTGGCCACGTCGTCCTGTTTCGACATCTTCAAATTCTCCTCGGCCTGCTGGATCAGGCTAGGGCATTCGGCGGCGAAAGCGGGCACCGAAAGAGCCGACAGAATGGCGGCGGCGGCGAGTAGTGATTTCATCTCTGTATCCTCCATGTTGAGTTGGTCGTAGGTTTCCGGCCTTGTCAGTTGCGCGTGTGAGGCAGATGCCGTCAGGCCGGGACCAGCAGTGCCGGATGTCATTCTCTTTCGTTATCTTCCGCACTCTCCCGCCGTTAGCGTGGCATCCGCGACTTGCCGCTGGTCGGAATCGAGCGCGCCGTAGAAGGCCTCGTAGCGCGTCTTGAGAGCCGCCTTGGCCAAGAGTCGGGCGGTCAGGCGCTCCTTGAGAACCGCATCGTCGGAGCCCTCGATCGCCTGGGCGCCGCCCATCAGCTCGATCTCGGCTTCGCGCACGTCGCGTACGGCCTGGCGGTAGGTCTGCAGCGCCGCGACATAATCGGACCATGGGCCTGTCTGCGTGTTCTTGACGCCGAGCTCCGCCTTCACCTGCCGGATGCGCTCGGGTGAGCCGAGTTCGGATTGCGCCAACACAGTTGCCGGAAGGGCGGTGAGCGCCAGCGTCGAAACGAGACTCGCCACAATTCGCTGGAGATACCGGCGTCTGCTCGCGGAACTCATCGGTCGCTTCCTCGGTGGCTGCGGCCGGCCTGCGGGCCTTCCTGGGCGGCCACCCGCCGCGCCGAGGGCAGGACGACGACCTTGATGCCGATCGGAACGCGCTCGAAGAGATCGGCGACATCGGCATTCAGCAATCTGATGCAACCGGAGGAGACGGCTTTGCCGATGCTTTGCGGCTGCGAGGTGCCGTGGATACGATAGAGCGTGTCGACCTCCCCCTGATAGAGATAGAGCGCCCGGGCGCCCAAGGGATTGTCGGGCCCGCCCGGCATGCCACTCGCCCATTGCGCCGCGAGATGGTCGCGCGCCACCATTTCCTTGGGCGGCACCCAGCGCGGCCATTTGGCCTTGCGCCGGATGACCGCGGCGCCCGACCATTCGAAGCCCTGTTTGCCGACGCCGATGCCATAGCGCTGCGCCCGTCCGCCGGGCAGCGTGAAATAGAGCTGGCGCGCATCGACATCGACGATGATCGTGCCCGGCACCTCGCTGGTCTCATAGGCGACTTCCTTGCGGCGGAAGCGGCGCGACACTTTGCGGACGTCGTCATGGACGATCGGGAACAGCTCCGCCTCGCCGTCGACCGGGAGGTTGGTCCGAGCTGTGTCCGGATGGCGTGCCGGCGCGGCGATATCAGCCGTCGCGAAAGCGGGACGGCCGCCCGCGACGATCGTCGCGAGGCCGGCGAGGGAAGGAAGCAGGGCGCGCAACACCGCGCGCCGGCTCACTTGCGGCGTCCTTCGCAGTTTGGGCGGATTGGGCATCGGAAACCTCATTGTTGCGATCAGGAAGTGACATATTGCGCCATCATGCCGGCATCTTCGTGCTCGAGGATATGGCAGTGGAAGACGAAGGGTTTTCCCGCTTCCGTCTTGTGTTTGAAAGTGACGAGGATTTCAGCGGAGGAGCGCACCAGCACGGTGTCCTTGGCGCCCGCGACATGCTCCGGCGGCGGCGCACCGTCGAGGCTCAGGATGCGGAAGGATGCGCCATGGATGTGGAAGGGATGCGCCATCTCCGTGCTGCGCAGTTCCCATATCTCCGTTTCGCCGATCTTCATTTCCGCGTCTATGCGGGCCATGTCGAAAGGCGCACCGTTGATGCCCATCTTCATCCCCATATCGAGGCCGGATAGTCCCGTTCCACCCGCAGCAGCCATCTGGGAGTGATCCATGCCGGGCATTGCGCCGTTGTCGGTTGGCGGCCCGGCCGCGCTTGCGCCCTTGGTGAGGGTGTCATTGGCGGCCGCCATGCCGTCGAGCACGAAGCTGCGGCGCCGAACGGCCGCCGCGACAGCGGGGAACTCCGCATCCGCCAGCTGCTTCGGAATATACTGATTGGCGCTGTTCATCGGACCGTTGGGCGCGAACAGCAACACTGGCGTGAGCGACGCCTCCGGACTGTCGGAGGTGTCGGGATAGGTCAGAAGGGGAATGAGCTTGCCGTCGGAGAAGTCGACCAGAAGCTCATAACGCTCGCCGGGTGCGATGGTGATCTCGCTGACGGCCGCCGGTGCCGCGATGAAGCCATTGTCATTGGCGATGACGTGCATGGGGCGCCGGTCGGCGAAGACGAGCCTGAAATTGCGGGCATTGGCGCCGTTGAGAAGACGCAGGCGAACGACGCCCGCCGGAACCTCCGACCGGGGAGCCATGGCGCCGTTCACCAGGATCGTATTGTCGCGCGAACCGTGCTGGATCGCCGCGGGAGAATTATCGTAACTGAGCAAACCCTCGGCGCTGAATTCCCGGTCCTGCAGGATGAGCGGGATATCGTCGACGCCATAGCTTGTGGGCAGGCCGAGGCTTTGGGCGCTGCTGTCCTCGACATAGAGCAGGCCTGCGAGGCCATGATAGACTTGGCGCGCGGTGTCACCATGGGGATGTGGATGATACCAGAGGGTGGCGACCGGCTGATCTATCGTCAGAAAGGGTTGCCAGACATCGCCCGGCTCGATGGCATTGTGAGGCCCACCGTCGAGATCGGACGGCGTGAGCAGGCCGTGCGAATGGACGGTGGTCTGCCGGTCGAGCTTGTTGGCGACGGTCATCGTCACCGTATCGCCGCGATGCAGCCGCAGCGCTGGCCCCAGATAGGAACCGGAATAGCCGAAGGTGCGCGAGGCCGCTCCTTGTTGGAATTTCGTCGTTCCCGCCGTCGCTTCGAGCGTCACGACATTGCCGATGTCACGGCCGTCGATCAGGGGCGGCATGGGGAGCGGTGTGGTGAAGACATCCGCGATGTCGCGCCCCGACCCGGAAAGACGGTTCACGGCGAAGAGAAACGAGGCGCCGAGCGCGGAAGCCCCGGCAATGCCCGAGGCTATGATCGCTCGCCGTGAGATATTCGTCATCTAGCGGGCCTCGAACTGGGCTTGCAGCGTCTCGCCGCTCGCCAGCTCGACGAAAACCGAGATCGACGCGCCGAGGCGCAGCGGCGCGGGCAGGTTGGCCGACAGCCAGTTTTCGCCGTCGGGGGCGAGCGGAATGCGCAATTGCTGTTGCTGCTGGATGATGGTGGCGTAAGCGGCGCTGCCGGCGGCCCGGATCGGCTTCTGGCGTGCATCCGACAAAGCGAAGATGATCGAGTCATAGGCCGGTCCGCCGATGAACTCGATATGCCGGTTCGCCGCTTGGCTGAGCTGGCCGCCATTGATGCCTATGCCCGAATGGGCGAGCGCAGGCGAAGCCAGACCCGCGCAAAGTCCGAGACCAGCGCGCATCCCGGCGAAGTGGAATCGCTTCGCCGAAAAGGATGTGCGCCAGATCAATATTCTGGAGCAAATCCTTATCGCCAAAGTCGTCAACTTTGGCGGGATTTGCTCTAGGGACCGGATGGTGAAGTGCATAGCATGATCCTCGCTGAGACGGCGTTGCCCGAAGGCACGCCGGTCCCGTCGGGATCAAGCGTGCCGGTAGTCGATGAGGATCGATCTCGGAGGGCGCTCGAGTCCGTTGCCCGCCAATGTGTCCGGCGACTGATCGGACAGGGGCAACGTCTCGTGCCGATGGAGGACAGCCATGTCGCCGATGCCGCTCGTAACGACAAAACCCGGCGCGCAGGTGAAACTGCAGCAGGCGATCTTGCCATGGGATGATGGAGCCTGCTTGTGCATGTCATCCGCGGCGCTGACCGTGGGCGCATTCGCCCCGGTGAGCCCAGCCGTGATCCCGTTGGCCGCCGGCAGGCAGGATGAGGAGCCGGCCTGCGCCGCGCCGGCGAACAGCAGGGCGAATAGAATCATGACCGACAGGGATAAGGCCACCCCTTTGCGCCATGTTTCGTTGAGCCCTGTAGACATCGTTTCCCTGAATGCCCGGTGCCTGTGGCGGAATTCTGACAGCCAAAGCGCTCGGATATGACGGCAATCGCCTTGCGGCGTCAAGGCTCGACAGGCCGGCTGTCGATCACGCCTAGATGATCGACTGCGTCATTATGAAGTCTGGTCGAAGGTGCGGGCCTGGCCTTGGCTTCGGCAAACGAGGAGGTGATCTTGAACCCGTTTTCGAAGCCTCGGCTCTTGCCGGTCATCGTCTTGCTGGCATGCGGTCTCGCTTTGCCATGGGCGCCGGTCCGTGCCTTTGCGCAGGATGCAAGCGAGCAGGGATATGTCACTTTGCGCAGCGCCGAACTCGCCACGATGCTGGCTGCCAAGGATTTTCTCCTGGTCAATGTCCATGTGCCCTATGAGGGCGAGATCGAGCAGACCGATGCCTTCATCGCTTTCGACAAGATCGGAGAGACGGCAACGGCGCTTCCGGACGACAAGAATGCGAGGATCGTTCTTTATTGCCTGAGCGGCCGGATGAGCGAAATCGCGGCAAACGAACTCGCGCGCCTTGGATATAGGCGTGTATCGCATTTGGCCGGCGGCATGCGCGACTGGCAAGCGACCGGTTTCAGGGTCATCGAGAAGAAGTGACTCAAATAGTACAGGGGGCGCGCCAGTATCGGCAAACAAAAAGATAAATTGTAGTTTTATCCCACGCGGTAATTTTGTTTCCGCACAGTACTTTTGTTCGCGCATAGTATTAAAGTCGTAGAATGTGAAGTAATCGCGTTTCACTATTGCTGGAAAAAAGGAAAAATACATATATTATTAAGCGCGCTTATCTAGAGTTTTCATGTAAATCGCATTCGGGCTTTGGGGGCAGGCCGGAGAATGGTTCGGGAGGAGCCATGAACCGACATGACCCTGAAGTAGCTGCCGCTTTCGCGGCGGATCTCTCGGACGTTGCATCCGCGCCGGGACGAGACCATGGCGGCATTCAATCCGTAGATATCGGCATGAGCGTGCTCAAGGCCCTGGCCGTGGCCAAGGGTCCGATGTCGTTGAAGGAAATCGGCGCGGCCTGCGGCATGGCGCCGAGCAAGGCGCATCGCTATCTGCACAGTCTGGTCGCCGGCGGCCTCGTGGCGCAACAGAAGCGATCGGGAAAATATGATCTTGGCCTCTTCGCCCTGCGTCTCGGCGTATCCGCCATTCGCCGCATCGACGTCGTCAACCGGGCCAGCGATCATCTCGAGGACCTGGTCGACCAATTGGCCATGCCCGCCCATATCGCGATCTGGAGCCATGAAGGACCGATCGCCGTGCGCTGGCAGCGCACCGCCGATTCGCTGATCTCTCCTGATGTGTTGGGCTCGACTTTCCCACTGCTGCGTTCGGCCACCGGAAACGTCTTCCTGAGCTACATGCCGGAACGTATCACCCAGCCCTTCGTCGATGCCGAAATCCAGAAGGAAAGCGAGCTCGAGGACGCCATAGCGTTCGATGTCGAGGGTATAATCCGCACGGTGCGCGAGCAGGGCTATGCCATGGCGCTGGGTACATTCGTGCCGAACTATATCGGCATCTGCGCGCCGATCGTGAATTGGGACGAAGAGATCTGCGCGGCGGTGACGGTCGTTGGCCGGCTGACCCGCGATCCCGAGCAGCGCCGTGCGGCTGCCATGCGGCTGACGTCCTTCTGCAAGACCTTGTCGGCCGCTACCCGCTAGAGCCCTTCCGGTTTTGATCGAATTTGGCGGGAAGCGCTCTGAGCATCGCCTTTCCGGCTTGCGTGCCGGGTCGTCATTGGACGACGACCGCGTTGTTGCAACGCACGCCATGCACCGTGACATCGGCTTCGCCGAGCTTGATGCCGAGCGTGGTGAGCGCCGTATAGACGATCTTGTCCAGTGCCGGTGTCACCGGCGCGACCAGCGCGCGCACCAGGTCCTTGAGCTGCCGGGTCAGGATACCGAGCAGATCGGGCAAGCCAAGTATATCGACGCCGAGATCGAGCTCACTCGCCAGAGAGGAGACGAGCGTTTCGGTGTAGTTCTGGGTGACCGCCGATTTGAAGCGCTGCTCGGCGATGTCGGATGCGTTGAAGACCAGATTCTGCGCTGTGTTGTTGCCGACATTGACATGAGCGCTGGCCGTGATGCGCGCCAGATTCAGCGCATTGACGATGACCGCAGATCGGACCGACGGCGTGTCGTTGACGGCGGTGAAGTTGCTGACGTCTCCGATCCAGGCATTGAGGATGCCGGGTTGCGTCGCGACGGTGACTTGATTGCCGGCAGGTGTCGCGCCGCAGGTGACGTTTGTCAGGCGGCCTTCCGCATAAGCGACGTCGATGAAGATGGGAAGCCTGATGGCGGTGCCGGCAAGGAGCCCCGTGCCGCCGATCTCCACGCTGAGCTTCAACCGCGTCTGCGCGGTGCGCACGAAGGCGCCCTTTTCACCGACCGTGATCCACGAGGAATGCTGCGGCGGCTCGCCGATCACCAGGCTGAGCTGGGTATTGGTCAGCCCCGGAATGGTGGCGCCGAGATTGACGTCGACTTGATGGTTGCCATTGGCGACCAGGGCCAGTGCATTGACCAATTGCAGGGCGTTGACGGCGGCGGCGAGTCCATATTGCGTGGAGGTGCTGACCTGCGCGGTGGCTGCTTTGCCGAGATCGAGCATGCGGGAGAGATTGATGGATGTCGTGCTGTCGATGGAGCGGGCGAGATCCTCGAGGGTGCGCGCGACGTCGAGCTTGCTGTCGGCCCGGGCCGTCTTCGCCATGGCGTTGAGGATCTGACCGGCCTTCACATTGGCATCGAGCACGTCGCGATAGGAACCGGCATGGATGTCCGCATCGATCGCCAGCTGATCGAGGAATTTGAGCAGGTCGATATTGACGTCGGCCAGGCCGCGATAATCCATGACCCGCAGATTCACATTGCCGCCCAGCATCTGGCCCAGCAGCGCATTGATGATGCCGCCTTCGAGCGACAGGAGGCGCGAGCCGATGGAGAAGGCGGCTTGCGACGGACGGGTGGCGATCGCCGCAGCGGCGATCTCCACATTGGCCGCATTGGTGAAGACGCGTCCAAAATAGACGGGCGACGGCGCCCGGGCGACCACGCGCGCGGCATTGATCGGCTGCTGGTTGGCAACGAAACGCAGCGCCTGCGCCTTGGCCGGATCGGGGTCGTAATTCCCGGTCTCGACGACGAGCGAGTTGAGCGTCCAGCGCCCATTGTCGGTGAAGGTCGAGCGCGCCGCCAGCGTGGCGTTGGCCGTATTGCTGGCTGCGGCGATCGCGGCGAGATCCGCCGCCCCCTGCAGCCTGCGGCTGTCATAGTGGAAAGAGGCGACATCCACCGCGATGGCGGCGAATCCGAGCAAGACCGTCAGGATGACCGCGGTAATGACCGCGACCGCGCCTTGCTCCGACCGTAGGAACGGTCGAAGCCTATGCCGAAATGTCATCAATATCCTCCGATGCGGACGACCGCCGTCCTTTGGATGACGGCCGACGGCATCGGGAAAAAGCCGCTCGTCATCTGAAGGGGTAGATTGGAAATATCGGTGCGCAGCGTGACGCTGTAGCGGGTCGGATCGCCCGGGAAAGGAGCGGTCGTGACCGTGATGGTGCTGCGACTGAGCAGCCGATAGTTCGGGCTCGATTGGGCGACATAATTGGTGACGATGGTCTGCCGCTCGGTGGCCGAAACGCCGGCGACCGAAGCCCGCGCCGCGTCGGCCGTCAGCTCTTGCAGGCTGCTGACCGCACTGAAATAAATGCCATAGGCAGAGATGCCGAACAAAATCATGATCAGGACCGGCGCAATCATTGCGAACTCGATCGCCGCCACGCCGCGGCAGTCCTTCCCCATTTGTTTATTCCAGGCCATGCAAGACAAACCCATCCACCAATGATGTAACGTAAGCTAGGAAGTATACTCTAACGAACGCCAAGTGAAACGCAGCCAAGCTGCCTTAAATACTGTGAAAACTTGAAATGTTCCGGACGCATCCGAAGTAGAAGACGATCGTAGATTGCAGTCTGACCGCAGTTTGTTCCGGTAGTATTTGGAATTTCACCGACAAGTCGAAGTATTGATGAAAATGGCGAGATCGTTTCTGCAAAGGTGAATATCTGAGGGGTCATTCGGGCCGCCAATATTGAGCGATTATTAACCATGGGAGCGGGTTTTGCCGCCGCGCTGGCGGCTTGTAAGCGTCGCTAGGCCGTGCAAACTGGCGTCATGCAGCCTTTGCGCTTCCTCATCGTTGACGATCATCCGCTTTTCCTCGAGGCCCTGGAGATGGCCCTCCACGTCGCCTTCCCGGCCGCTCGGGTGGAAACGGCCGATTCGATCACGGCGGCGCATCTTGTGCTGGCCAGGGGAGCCAGGCCGGATCTCATTCTCCTCGACCTCAAAATGCCGGACATTGCCGGTTTCGAGGGCGTCGTCAGCCTGAAGGCCGCGAGCCCCCGTACGCCGCTCTGCGTCATATCCTCGATGTCGGGCCAGGAAATCGTGCATCAGCTCCGCGATCTCGGCGCCGCGGGTTTCATCAACAAGAGCGAGAAGCGGGAGAAGATCATCACCGCCGTGCGGCAACTGATCGACGGCAAGGATCATTTCGGCGCCGCCGCCGAACACCTGGTGGCAGCTGGCGCACCGGCACATCAGCGCGAGCTCGAGATCCTGGCGCGCCTGCGCGAGCTCACCCCGCAACAATACAGGGTCCTGACCCTCATCTGCGAAGGCAAGCTCAACAAGCAGATCGCCTTCGAGCTCGACATCGTCGAGACGACGGTGAAGGCGCATATCACCTCGATTTTCAAGAAGCTCGCCATTCACAATCGCACCCAGGCGGTGCTGATCATGCAGAAGCTCAAATTGCAGGGCCTCATCGTGGATCAGCCGGAGTCCGTCATGGAACAAGAGCGCCGCCATGCCGGCTAGGCAAGGCTTCTCTGCGCAGGCCGATCCCGACGCCGCGGTGGCCGAACTCTTGAGTCGCATCAAGCAACCGGACATGACGCTGGTGATCCTGTTCGCTTCGCCGAGTTATGATCGCGATGCGCTGGCGGAAGCGATCCGCCGCCGGTTGCCGGGGACGCCCGTCATCGGCTGCACCACGGCGGGCGAGATCACGTCGGAGGGCTATCGCGAGAACACGTTGACCGGCGTCAGCCTCTGTGGCGCCGACTACCGCGCCAGCATCCGCCTCATCGAGGACCTCGACCGCTTCCGCATGGAAGCGGGCAATTTCGTCGTGCAGGATCTCTTCGCCGATCTGGGATTGGCACCCCTGTCGGCGCGCGCCATTCCCCACCAGGTTTTCGCCATGCTGCTCATCGACGGCATGAGCCGGCAGGAGGAAGTGGTCGTCTCCTCGATCAGCCGCTTCCTCGATCCGGTGCCGCTGTTCGGCGGCTCGGCCGGCGACGGGCTGGATTTCGGCACGACCTGGGTGTTTGCCGACGGCGCCTTTCACACCAACGCCGCCGTCCTGGCGCTGATCGAGACGGATTGCCCGTTCAGTGTGTTCAAGCTCGATCATTTCCGTCCCACCGACAAGAAGATGGTGGTGACCGAGGCCGATCCGGTTCGCCGGCTGGTGACCGAGATCAATGCCGAGCCCGCCGCCCCGGCCTATGCGAAGATGGTCGGTCTCGACGAGCATCAGCTCAATCCGATGACCTTTGCCGCCTATCCCGTCGTCGTGAGGGTCGGCGGCGAATATCACGTGCGCTCGATCCAGAAGGTCGAGGAGGACGGCTCGCTGCGCTTCTATTGCGGCATCGACGAAGGCCTCGTGCTGACCGTCGCCGACGGCGACGACATCGCGCGCAATCTCGATTCCGCTTTGACGAAGCTCGCCGCCGAGCTGGGCTCGCTCGATCTCATCTTGGGCTTCGACTGCATCCTGCGCCGGCTCGAGGCCGAGCAGAAGCAGAGGAAGCTCGATGTGTCGCAGGTGCTCAAGCGCCACGGCGTCGTCGGCTTCAGCACCTATGGCGAGCAATACCGCTCGATGCATGTCAACCAGACCTTCACCGGCGTCGCCATCGGCCGGGCCAGGCGCAAAGTGGACGAACGCCGGGTTCCATGACGCGAGAGCCGGAAAGGTTGGAAGATCGTCTGCGCAAGCTCGAAAAGATCAACCGCGCTTTGATGAGCCGCGTCGAGCGTTCGACCGATTTCTCTGGCAACGGCTTTTCCCTGTTCCAGACGGCGATCGTGCTCGAAGGCCAAGTCAGCGCCCGCACCAGCGATCTCAAGCGCACTTTGGAGGATCTGTCGGATGCCTATGCGCGGCTCGAGGACGCGCGTGACGAGGCCGAGACCGCCAAGCAGAATCTGACATCGGCGATCGAGGCGGTGAGTGAGGGTTTCGCGCTGTTCGATGACGCCGAAGACCTGGTGATGTGCAATGCGCCGTTCCGGGCACTCTTGCCCGATATCGCCGCAAGGCTGGTGCCCGGCACACCCTTTGCGCGCATCGCCGACTATTTTTCGCAGAGCCGATATCTCGTCCTCGATCAGCAGCGCAATGCCGAGGCGTGGCGGGCGGCCCGCACGGAACTCTTCCGCAAGCCGCATGCCGCCTTCATCCAGCAGCTTTCTGGCGACCGCTGGATCCAGGTCTCCAACAAAAAGACGGAGACCGGCGCCACCGTCGTCTTCCAGACTGACATCACCGATATCGTGCGGGGCGAACGTTTACGGCGCGAGCGCGAACTCGACGAGCAGGCGCAGCTCCTGCAGGCGACCCTCGATCATCTGCCGCAGGGCATCTGCATGTTCTCGCGCGATTTGCGCCTCAAGGCGTGGAATCATCGTTTTGTAGACCTTTTGAGCTTGCCCGTGCGCCTCGTCGTGCCCTTGGCCGGCTTCGATCGTCTGTGGGACTGGCTCGGCAAGTCGGTCTTTGCCTTCGATCCGGCTGGTGCGGGCAGGGTTGCCGACTGGATGCGCAATCCGTCCGCCGATCTCGATCCTATCGAGCTGACCAAGAGCGACGGCACGATCCTCAGCGTCAGCGGCAATGTCACGCCCGACGGCGGCATCGTGGTGAGCTTTGCCGATGTCACCGCCGCACGCCGCGCCAGCGACGCCCTGCGTGAGGCGAAGGAGACGCTGGAGGAGCGGGTCGAGGAGCGTACCGCCGCCTTGACCCGCGAAGTGCTGGAGCGGCGCGCCATCGAAGTCGAATTGATCAACGCGCGGGATAAGGCTCAAGATCTCACCAAGAGCAAGACGCGTTTCCTCGCGGCGGCGAGCCATGACGTGCTGCAGCCGCTCAATGCCGCGCGGATCTTTCTGTCGCTCCTGAGCGGAACCGGCCTCGATACGCGCCAGCTTCATTTCGCCGGCAAGGTGGACATGGCCTTCGGCTCCGTCGAGGAGGTGCTGGGCACGCTGCTCGATATTTCCCGGTTCGACAGCGGCAGCGTCGAAGCCAATATCGTGCCGCTCTCGGTGGCCGAGATCCTGACCACGCTGACCGCCGAATTCCAGCCTTTGGCCGACCAGAAGCAGCTCAAGCTGCGCTGCGTGCCGACGGGGCTGTTCGGCCTGAGCGATGCCAGGCTTTTGCGCCAGATCGTGCAGAACCTGATCTCCAATGCCATCCGCTATACAGCGCAGGGCGGTGTGCTGATCGGGGCGCGGCGGCGCGGCGCCATGATCTCGCTCCAGGTCTGGGACACCGGCCTTGGGATTCCGGAGGACAAGCGCGACTTCATCTTCGAGGAGTTCCGCCGTCTCGGCCGGGATCTGCCCGACGCGCCCAAGGGCGCGGGGCTCGGTCTCGCCATCGTGCGGCGCGTCGCCAGGCTTCTGGATCACCGTATCGAGGTCGTCTCCGAGCTCGGCAGAGGTTCCTGCTTTGCGATCGAGTTTCCGGCCTGTCCGGCGCCGCAGCGTGAAGCCAGGCCGCCGATGGCGATGGAACGGCTGCCGGTGGATCTGGCGAGCTTCACCGCCATCGTCATCGAGAACGATCTCGTCATCCTCGAAGGCATGATGGAGCTGCTGCAGGAGCGTGGCATGCGCGCCATTCCGGCGGTATCGGCGGCCGAGGCGCTGGAGACTTTGCAGAGCCTCGACAAGACGCCGGATCTCATCATCGCGGATTATCATCTCGACCAGGGAACCGGCAGCGAGGCGATCGCGGCCTTGCGCAATGCGGTCGGTCACCAGATCCCAGCCATCGTGGTGACGGCGGACCATACGGCCAAGGTGCAGGCCGAGATCCGCGACAGCGGCATCGCCTATCTGCGCAAGCCGATCAAGACGGCCGACCTCTTCGCCCTCATCCATAAGGTGATCGCGGGGTAGCGAGGGGTCAGGCGGCAGCCTTCGCGGTCGGGATTTTCTTTATTTCGTCAGCCAGCTTCTGCTGCGCTTCCCAGAGATCGCGGGCTTGCTGCATGCGCAGCCAGATTTCCGGCCCATTGCCGCAGAATTTTCCAATTCGCACCGCCATTTCCGGGGTGATTGGGGCGGTCTCGTTGAGTATCTTGTGCAGCATCTGGCGTGAAATGCGCAGCGCCTCAGCGGCAGCGGAAATGCTGATGCCGAGTTCTGGAATAACATCCTCTCTGAGGATGGCGCCCGGATGCGTGGGCTTGCGAGTGCTCATCTGACGCTCCGTTGTCGGCATTCAGTGATATTGTTCAAAATCCACATTGTACGCATCGCCTTCCTCGAATTCGAAAGTTATGCACCATGGTCCGTTGACATGGATCGTGTAACGCTTGGGATCGAAGCCCTTCAAAGCGTGGAAATTGAAACTCGGGATATTCATGTCCTCCGGCTTCGCCGCCATTTTCAAGGCGTCGAGCCTTCGGATGATGCGGGAATGAAAGCTCGGCTGAATGTGACGGGTATTCCCCGCCGCATCAAGTTCTCGAAGTCCTTTGTGCTTCCAGCTTCTGATCATGATGTAAACTATCAGATTACATGTGTCAAGTAATGATTTACAGATCTTCCTGAAGCGAGATTCAATCTTTATCCATTTGGTTATTCTCCATTGATCGTGAAGTGCCGGCAGACATTCCGCAGCGGGCATTCGCCGCATAGCGGCGCGCGGTGACGGCAGATCTTCTGCCCGTGCGACTTCATCAGCCAGTGAAGCTGATAGTGGTCGCGTTCGGTCCAGTCATTGGGAATGAGGCCGTTGAGCAGGCGATGGGCGTGGGCGAAACCCGCTTTTGCGGAAACGAGCCCCAGGCGTTTGGCGAGCCTGAGAATATGCGTGTCGACGACGAAGATCGGCTTGCGCAGGCTGCTGAAATTGAGGGTCGCGGCGGCGATCTTGGGGCCGACGCCGGGCAGGTTCTGCAGCCATCGCCATGCAATGTCGACCGGCCAGTCCGCCAGGAAGCCGAGATCAAGTGTGCGGCGTTGCCCGTGAAGCCTGTGCAGAGTGGCAAGGAGGTGCTCGGCCTTGATGGGCGCGTATTGAACTTCGCCCAGGAGGGTGATGATGGCGGCGGGCTTGGCCGACAGCATCATCTCCCAGCGTGGAAAGCGGGCGCAGAGCCGGGTGAAGGCGTCGGCCGCAACCTCGTCGCGGGTGCGCGAGCCGATGA
This sequence comes from Rhizobiales bacterium Y(2018), assembly GCA_005502925.1. GTDB lineage: Bacteria > Pseudomonadota > Alphaproteobacteria > Rhizobiales > Aestuariivirgaceae > Taklimakanibacter. Next base: position 450,745 of record SCPD01000002.1, read on the forward strand.
AGGAGATGACGAACTGCTCGGTCGGCTGGTAGCGCCCCTCGCCTTCGAGGAGGCCATGAAGCGGGGTGAGGCCCTGGCGGATCAGCGGCAGGATCGGGTCGGGGAATAGTGAGAGCTGCATGATGCCTCCGCGAATGGCTAGTGGAAGTCCCGGCTCTTGATGAGGGCGGGTGGCGCGGTGTCGAACAGATCGCCTTGCCGCAGCGTGCGAAGGTCCACGGTGAGGTCGATGAAACGTTCGGCAACGACATGGATGACGAGGCCTTCGCGCTGCAGCCGCCCGGTGATGGCGAGGAATTCACCGGTCATCACCACGCGCCGGTTCTCCGCCAGCACCTGAGGCCAGACGATGATATTGGCGATGCCGGTCTCGTCTTCGAGGGTGATGAAAACGACACCCTTGGCGGTGCTGGGCATCTGCCGCATGAGGACGAGGCCCGCGACGGTGACCTTGCGGTTCTGCTTCAGGGTCGGGTCACGATGCGCCGCGCTGGTGATGGCGCCGAGCTTCGTGAGATCGCTGCGGAAGAAGCTGCAGGGATGAGCCTTGAGCGACAGGCCGGTCGTTCCGTAATCGTCCATCACCTCCTCGCTGAGCTGCATCTCGGGCAGAGCGACGGAAGGCTCGTGGAAGAGCCCGTCTTCCATATGCGGCGCGAAGAGCGGCAGATTGCTCTCCTGAGCCGAGCCTGGCGCCTTTTCCAGATCGATATCGAGCCGGCTCAGGCGCCGCATCGCCCACAGCGCATTGCGGCGGTCGAGACCTAATGAGGTGAGCGCATCGGCTTCCGCGAGCCTTTCCAGCGTGAAGCGCGAGACGCCGCTGCGCCGCGCCACTTGCTCGAGGCCTGAATAACCGTTGCCGCGCTTGGCGATGAGTTGCTTCTCGATCTCTTCTTCCTTGAGACCGGAAACCTGACGGAAGCCGAGCCGCACCGCCGAGCGGGTGTCCGAGGTGCCTTCGAGCGTGCAGTCCCAGTGGCTTTCATTGATGTCGACCGGCAGCACTTCGACATCATGCTCGCGCGCATCGCGCACCAGTTGTGCCGGCTGATAGAAGCCCATGGGCTGACTGTTGAGGATGGCGGCGCAGAACACATCCGGATGGTGGCATTTGATATAGGCCGAGGCATAGACGAGAAGAGCGAAGCTCGCCGCATGGCTTTCCGGGAAGCCATATTCGCCGAAGCCCTCGATCTGGCTGAAGCAGCGTCCGGCAAAATCCGGATCATAACCGCGTGCGACCATGCCGGTGACGAATTTATCACGAAAAGTGCTGACCGTGCCGTTGTTGCGGAAAGTCGCCATCGAGCGCCGCAGGCGGTCGGCGTCGTCATGTGAAAAGCCTGCTGCGGTGATGGCGATCTGCATCGCCTGCTCCTGAAAGAGGGGCACGCCGAGAGTTCGTTTGAGGACCTCTTCCAATTCATTCGCCGGGAGGCCTGGACCCGGTGACGGATAGACGACTTCCTCTTTGCCGTCGCGCCGCTTGAGATAGGGATGCACCATATTGCCCTGGATCGGGCCCGGCCTGACGATCGCCACTTCGATGACGAGATCGTAGAATTCCTTCGGCTTGAGCCGCGGCAGCATCGACATCTGCGCCCGGCTTTCGACCTGGAACACGCCGACGGAATCGGCCTTCGACAGCATGTCATAGGTCGCCTTGTCTTCATAAGGCAGGTCGTCGAGCGTGTAATAGGGTTTGCGATAGCGGATGCGCAGCATTTCGAGAGCTTTTCTGAGGCAGCTCAGCATGCCGAGCGCCAGCACATCCACCTTCATGAGGCCCAACGCGTCGATATCGTCCTTGTCCCATTCGATGAAGGTGCGGTCGTCCATCGCGGCATTGCCAATGGGCACGGTCTCGCACAGCGGCTTCTGGGTGAGTACGAAGCCGCCGACATGCTGGGACAGATGGCGCGGAAAACCGATGAGCTCATTGGCGAGGCCGACGGCCTGGCGGATCTTCTCATTGTCGGGATCGAAGCCGGCTTCCCGCACATATTGATCGGGCATATGGCTGCCATAACCCCAGATCGTCTTGGCGAGTGCCGAAGTGACGTCCGGCGTCAGGCCCATCACCTGGCCCACTTCGCGAATGGCGCGGCGTGAGCGGTAATGAATGACGGTGGCGCAGATGGCGGCACGCTCGCGTGTATAACGGTCATATATATGCTGGATGACTTCCTCGCGCCGTTCATGCTCGAAATCGACATCGATATCGGGCGGCTCTTTGCGCGCCTGTGAGATGAAGCGCGAGAACAGGAGCTTGGTCGAGCGCGGATTGACCTCGGTGACGCCGAGACAATAACAAACCGTGCTGTTCGCCGCCGAGCCGCGTCCCTGACAGAGAATATATTTGCTGCGGGCGAAGGCGACTACATCATGCACGGTGAGGAAATAACGGGCATAATCGAGCTCCTCGATGATGCGCAATTCCTGACGGATATTCTGGGCGACATCTTCGGGCACCTCTCCCTTGTAACGCTTGGCCGCCCCCTTCCAGGTGAGGTCGGTGAGATGTTCCTGCGGCGTCTTGCCGGGCGGCACCGGCTCGTCGGGATATTCATATTTGAGATGGCCCAGGGAAAACCGGCATCGCGCGGCAATCTCGGCGCTGCGTTGGACGGCGTCCTCATAGCCGGTAAAGAGATGCAGCATCTCCGCTTCCGATTTGAGATGACGCTCGGCATTGGCGTAAAGCCGGAAGCCCGCTTCGGCGATGGTGCATTTCTCGCGGATACAGGTCAGCACATCGGCGAGTGGGCGCCGTTCCGGCCGATGATAGTGAACGTCATTGAGAGCGACGAGCGGTGTGCCATGCCACCTCGCGCAATCGGCGAGGCGGGCGAAACGCTGCTTCTCGTCGCCTCTATGGTGATGAATGGCGCCGAGAAAGACGCGCCCCGGCGCCGCTTCGGCAAGCTTGGCGAGCTGTGCCAAGAAAGCGTCATCCAGCTTGTCGGGGGGCAGCACGATCAGCATCTGGCCGTCGCTCGCGGCGCAGATCTCATCGAGAGTGATATGGCATTCGGCTTTTTTGGCCCGGATGTTTCCTGTCGTCAGCAGCCGGCAGAGACGGCCATAGGCATCACGGTTGGTCGGATAGGTGAGCACTTCGAAACTGTCGACCGTGACGAGGCGTACGCCGGGAAGATATTGAATCTTGCGATCTTTGGCTTCCACATGGGCCCGTACCACGCCGGCGAAGCTGTTGCGGTCGGCGAGGCCGATGGCGGCGAGGCCGAGCTCATCGGCGCACTTGACCATTTCATGCGGATGCGAGGCGCCGCGCAGGAAGGAATAATTGCTGGTGACGGCGAGCTCGGCATAGGCCATGGCGGCACCTCACGCGAAGAAGCCATGAACGAACCAGCGCGGCGTAGTGCTCTCGCGCCCATAGAGACCGTCGCGATAAAGCCAGAAACGCTGCCCGGCCGTGTTCTCGACGCAATAATAATCGCGCGTCAACGCGAAAGCGCTGCTGCGCCACCATTCGGGAGCGATGCGCTCGGGGCCAAGGGCTGCGGCGACATCATGAAGCTTGCCGCGCCAGCGGAAGCGCCGCGGCGGCCCGTCGGGAATCAGCGCAGTGACTTCCGCCGGCTCCGCCTGAGGCAGGAGCAGAGAGGGGCGGGCGCGTTCCATGTCATGAGGCCAACTGGTTTTCGAGTTGTCCGCTTTGACAAGGATTTCAGCGCGCTCCGGAATATGGCTTTCGACCGGCTTGATGTGCCGCACGCTGTCGGCGCCGAGACGTTGGCGCAGCGCATCGAGCAGACGCGTTTGAGCTTTTGTATTTTCCTGGTTGTCGCGAGACGCGGCGAGGTCGCCTTGCTCACTCTGCAAGATCTCGGCGGACGCGATGGAGAGGCTGACGCAGTCGAAGCCGAAGCCGGCTTCGAGCCCGCGCGTCAGGCTGTCGAGCTTGAGGGTGATAAGACGCGTGACATGGGCGGGATCGCGCGTCGGCGCCGCAAGCCCCAGATCGAGCTGCCGCATGTCGCCATCGACGCGATAAAGACCGAGCCGCAAGGACCGGATGCCGACGCCGTCCCGTTCGAGGGAGGGAATAAGACCTTCCATCAATTTGCGCGCGATGGCGACAACGATCTCCTGGGTGAAGATCGGGTCGAGAAAGGAGCGCCGCGCATCATAGACAGGGGGCGGCGTTATATAATGCAGGGCCTCCGGCCTTGCGCCCAGCGCCTGGTCGAGGCGGGTGAGCAATTCCTTTTCGAAACGTGCCGCGAAGGGCGCGCGCGGCGCATCGACCAGCATGCCGATGCGCTTGAAGCCGAGGCGGTGCAGGGCTTCATGGGTTTCGGATCCGAGCCGCAAGGCCTTGATGGGAAGGGACTTCAGCGCGTCTTTCTCTTGCCCGTCCGGCAAAATGAGGGGCGGAACCGAAGCATGATGCGCCAGCGCCCAAGCGGCGCCCGGCGTGCCGGCAATGGCGCAGCGCGCGGTGAGACCGAATTTGCGCAGACGTTTGACGATGTCCTTGAGCAAAGCTTCTTCGCCGCCGAAGAGATGTGACGCCCCCGTGATGTCGAGGAAGAAACCGTCACTGCCATTCTCCAGGCCCCAAGGCGCGACGGACGGCGTATAACGCGTCGCCCACAAGGCCAGGCGGCGCAAGGCGCGCGCATCCTTGTCGGCCTCGAGGGGACGCGCCTGCAAAAGGCCGCCCGCTTTGGCGCGCGCATCGCTCAAGCCCTGGCCGGCGAAGAGACCGATTTTCTCGGCGGGCGGATTCGTGGCGGCGATGCGTGGGCCGCCCGACGCATCGAGGGTCAGAACGAAAGGCCGGTCAGATGCTATCTCGCCGGAGGACGCCTGCGCCGTCAGAAAGCGCAGGATCGGCCATCGCGGCAGCCAGACTGAAACGATGCGACGCATGTAACCACTCCAACACCCACTCACCACTCGAACCATTGCGGCAGCGCTCCAGCGCCACCCGCCAGCTTGTCGCCAGAAGACCGCCCGTCGCATCGCGCCGGGCCGGCGCCGCGGCGACGCGCCAGCGCGTTTCGGCGGCACTGGCCGCCGTCGATCCGGGCGGCCGCAGCACCAGCAGCGGCCGCTTCGCCTCGCGCGCCGCAAGGCTCAGGCGCTGGCTCGTCTTGAGATCGAAATTCTGCGCGATGAGCCCTAGCGTGACGGGGACGGCGCCTGAGCGCAAAGTCTCCTCGATCGCCCAAAAGGCTTCCGTGTCATGGCGCGCCTCGACCAGTGTGAGGCGGCCGGGATCGAGGCCGAGTCCGTTCAAGCCATGACCATATAATTGGCCAGTCGCTGCAAGGCTCTGCGCCGAGCTGATGACGAAGACGGGGCCTGAGGGACTGGCTGAAACCGTGAGGGCTGCGAGAAAACCGAAGGCCGCCGGCAGGTCTTCCGGCGTGGCGGCATGGACCTCATGCAGGCTTTCGAGCGACAGACCTTGCCGGGGCAGATTTTTGTCGAGCGGAAGCCCGAAGGAGAAGAACCGGCTCTTGCCCGTGCGGGGGAGAGGCGGGGTCAGAAACCGGCGCAATTCCTCCAGGCTGGCAGGCCTTGCAGGCCGCCGGCGGGCAGGGGAAAGGGGCGCCGAGACAGGGATCATCAGGAAAGACTAGAACAAAAAAAGAACACAAACAATACAGAAGGGGTCTGACGTAGCGGTCAGTTTATCCCTCTGGAATCGTTCACTTTTGTTCCGCGTTCTATTCCTGCGGACCGCGCGCTTGCATCAAGGGCGTTGGATCTGTCGCTGGCGTTGGGATGGCGATGCCGATGCGGGCGAGGGTATAACGCACCCGGCGTAAGGCTTCGCGCGCCTTGGCGCCGAGCTTCACCGCGACTCCGGCGGCAAGCGTGTCGATCACCGCCAGATGCGCGTAGCGCGACGGCGTCGGCACCAGCACATTGTCGCCCTCGGCGATGGTGATGGCGATGACGATATCGGCGACCTGAGCCAGTGGCGTTCCCGGCCGCGTCAGCACGATGGTGCGGGCGCCGAACGATCGCGCGATCTCGATCGCCTCGATCACCGGCTTCGAGCGGCCGCTATTGGAAATCGCGAAAGCGGTGTCGCCGGGTTTCAAGGTCGCGGCCGACATGCGCTGCTGATGGCCGTCGCTATAGGCGGAGACCGGAATCCCGAGCCGGAACAGGCGCAGTTTCGCATCCTCGATCATGGCGGCCGATCCGCCGCCTTGCCCATAGAGATCGATCCGCCGGCTTTCGGCCAGAGCATCGATCGCCAGGCCGATCGTCTTGGTGTCGAGCTGGTCGAGACATTCGCGCACCGCGCCCGCCGCCCGCATCATGATCGTCTGGGCGAGCTGGCCGATATCGTCGTCGAAAGCGCGGTCCGATTTGAGATAGGCCGAGGCCACGGTGAGCGTGGTGGCGAGCCTGATCTTGAATTCGGCGAAGGAACCGCAGCCAACCGAGCGGCAGAAGCGCGTGACGGTCGGCTGGCTGACCTTCGCCTTCTTGGCGAGATCGGCGATGGTCAGGCGCGTGGCCGCTTCATAATCGCGTCCCACAATGACGGCGACGCGCCGCTCGGACGGCGACAATTCGCCTTCGATGCGCTCGATGCGCGAGACGATGTCGATCGCCGGAGGCTGTTCCGATGCTTTTTCGCCGCGCCGCTGCACCATGATCCTGTCCTGTGGTTGCGGGTCCCCGTTCTCGTAATTAAATTACAGGCTTTTGACGGTTGGGCAAGTGCGAGACGCTTGTGCGCCGCAACTTTCTTCATTTGCCGCGATTTGAATGTCGAATGTTTTCGACATGGCTATTGCGAATTCTGAAATTTTGTAACATGATTTGAGAAAATAACGATAAGCGGCGAGTCAAACCTCACCGCGGGCCAGGAAACATGATGGATGCGACGCCCATGCGCAACGTAGCCGGCGCTTCGGACAAGAAGGCGCCCAAGATGGTCATTGCGGGCGCCACCAAATATTATCAGACCCGCACCGGCTCGGTGCATGCGCTCGACAATGTGTCGCTCGATGTGCGGGACGGCGAGTTCCTCTGCATATTGGGGCCATCGGGCTGCGGAAAATCGACCTTGCTCTGGTCGATGGGCGGCCTGCATGGTCTGACCGATGGTGAGATCAGGCTCGGCGCCGAAAAGATCATCAAGCCGCATCCCGAGATCGCGATGATCTTCCAGGATGCCAATCTACTCCCCTGGCGCAATCTCGCCGCCAATATCGCTTTGCCTTTCGAGCTCAAGCGCAAGCCGGTCGATCAGCAGCGCATCGACATGCTGCTGAAGCGCGTCAATCTCTGGGGCTTCGAATCGAAGTTCCCGCGCGAATTGTCAGGCGGCATGCAGCAGCGCGCCTCGATCGTGCGCAGCCTGTCGGTCAACCCGTCGCTGCTCCTGATGGACGAGCCCTTCGGCGCGCTCGATGCCTTCACCCGCGACGAGATGAACCTGCTCATCCAGGAAATCTGGATGGAGACCGGCAAGACCATCGTCTTCATCACGCATTCCATCTCCGAGGCGATCTTCCTCGCCGACCGCGTCGTCGTGATGTCGGCGCGCCCGGGGCGCATCGCCTCCGTCTTCGACATCGACATACCGCGCCCGCGTCCGGTCGACATCCAGACGCGGCCCGATTTCATCGAACGTGTTTTGCATATCAAGGCGAGCATCGATCACGGCCGCAGCCCCAGCGAGGGGCTGGCGATTACCTAAGCAGCAGGCAGGATCGGGACATCGCTCAAGGGAGGAATGGAAGTGGATAAGGCGCTGGGCGACAAAATTCCGGAATTCAACCGGAAGAAGGCCGGCGGAGGCGGCGACGGCGTCGGCCTGTCCGGCACGTCACTGGGACTCGGCGATCACCGCACCAAGCTCGAGACGCTCACCATTATCCTGGTCGCGGTGGTCATCATCGGCGGTGCCGAATTGCTGCTCAAATGGTTCGGCGTTCCGCAATATGTGCTCCCCACTCCGAGCCTGATCATCATGGCGCTGTTCACCGAATGGGGCTTCATCTGGCCGCATCTCCTCGTCACGCTGTATGAACTGCTGGTCGGTTTCGCCATCGGCGCCTCGATCGGATTCGTTCTCGCCGCCGTCATCACCCAGTTCCCCTTCGTCGAGAAGATCGTCACACCTTATATCCTGCTGCTCGTCACCACGCCGATGCTGGCGCTGGTGCCGCTGCTCATCCTCAAGCTCGGCTTCGGCAGCGAGCCGCGTATCATCGCGGTGGCGCTGGCTTCGGGCCCGATGGTAATGATCAATTCGGCGACCGGTTTCCGGCGCGTCGATCTCGCCAAGATCGCGCTCGCCCGCTCCTTCGGCGCCTCGACCTTCCAGATCTTCACCAAGATCCGCATCCCGATGGCGATGCCGATGATCATCGTCGGCCTGATGGTCGGCTCGATCTTCGGACTTCTCACCACGGTCGGCGCCGAGATGGTGGGTGGCGCCGAGGGCCTCGGCAACCGGCTCACTTATTATTCGGCCTTGATCCGCATGCCGCAATTCTTCGCCATCATTCTCATCCTCGCCATTATCGGCATCTCGATCTATGTGCTTTTCTATTGGATCGGCAAGAAATGGGCGAGTTGGGAGACGTGAAAATACAGAGAAGTGCGTGAACAACAACACGACAGCCTATAACGGAGGAAACCAGACATGACTCAGATGATGATTGGACGGCGCCGCCTGTTGAGCCTGACCGCCGCTGGCGTTTCGGTCGCGGCCTTGGGCGGCCTTGGCTCCCGCAAGGCCTATGCGGCCGACACGGTACGCTGGGTATCACCGCGCGGCACCGTCGAGGTGCTCGACGACTATCCCTATTGGGTCGGCAAGAAGTTCGGCTATTTCGGCGACATCGAGACGACGCTCGAACCGGGCCCCTCCGATGCGACGGCCTGCGTCAAGCTCGTCGACCAGAACCAGGCCGATATGGGTTATCCCTCGCCGGGCGTCTTCTCGCTCGGTCTCGCCCAGGGCATCCCGCTCGTCTCCGTCTTCCAGATGGGCGGCGCCGATGTGTTCGACTTCGCCTTCCGCAAAGGCGAGAAGCCGGCCGACATCAAGGGCCTCGAAGGCAAGACGATCGTGCTGGGTTCGGCCGGCTGGCAGTCGATCTGCGATCCGATGCTGAAGGCGGCCGGCGTCGACATCACCAAGGTGAAATATGTCGATGGCGGCTGGCCGGCCTGGGGCACCGTGCTCTCGCAGGGCAATGGCGATGCCGCTCTGTCGTGGGAAGGCTGGCGCGCACAGTGGAAGGGGCAGGGCCTCGACTTCGATTACTTCCTCGGCCGCGACTTCTCCAAGCTGCCCGCCAACAGCTTCGTCATCCGCAAGGCGGATTTCGAGGATGCGGCGAAGAAGGATGTCTATGCCCGTTATCTGAAGGGCTGGGCCGCCGGTCTCGAATTCGGCCGCATTAATCCGCGCGCCGCGACGCAGATCGTGATGGAGCAGTTCCCGGGTCTGTCCTCGCAGATGAACCCGGCGGTGGCGACCGAATCCATGATGCAGCTCGCCAATGTCTTTGGCGGCCGCTGGGAAGAGCGCAAGAAATGGGGCTACCACATTCCGGAAAGCTGGCAGCTCTTCTTCGACACCGCCAAGGGGATCGGCCAGATCACGGGCGACTTCAAGGTCGATGAAGTGGTGAAGAACGATCTCGTCGACGCCGCCAACGGCTTCGACGCCGCCAAGGTTAAGGCCGATGCCGATGGCTTCGCCCTCTCCGACGACTACAAGAAAGTGAATGTCGAAGAGATCCAGAAGGCCATCTGACCTTAATCGATAAAGCGGCGGCGGCTGAGACAGGCCGCCGCCAACCTGATCTAAAGCCTGATGGCTTTAGGAAGGACGCCATCACGCTTTATTTTTCTTGCTTGCGCATGATCTTTCCGGAAAACCGCTTCGCACTTTTCCGGATCATGCTCGAGCCATCCGGAGAGAGGGCCCATGTTCGTCTTCGACCATGTCGGCATCACCACCACTTTGCCCCAGCCTGACGAGAATTGGGTGGAGCAGAGCCGCGTGTGGGTGACCAATCCGCGCAATCACCCCGAGCATATCGAGTTTTTGCGTTACGCCGAAGGCACGACCGTGCCCGATGCCGTCCGTAACAATCCGCATATCGCCTTCCGGGTCGACGACCTCGCACCGCACATAGAAGGGCAGGAGATTCTGATCCCGCCTTTCATCGTCGGTGATTTCCTGGAAGTCGTCTTCATCCGCAAGCACAACACCGTCTTCGAATATATGCATTATCTGAAGGAAGGCTGGTTCGGGAACTGAACCGGCCATATCTCCCATCATGAGTTATCGGGCCATCTATAGCTATGCCTGGGACCTGGCTGAAGCCGGGGTCGGCAGGGCCGTGGATCAATTCCTGAAGCTCGGCCTCGATACTGTGACCTATGCCGGCAGCTATCACGCCGGAAAGTTTCTGAGGCCGCATGGACGGACGGGCAAGGTCTACTTCCCGCAAGACGGCACGGTCTATTTCCATGCCGATCACGCGCGTTACGGCGCAATCAAGCCGGTCGCGAACTACCTGCTCAAGGAATGCGATGTCCTGCGCGAGCTGACGGATGATAAACGTCTGGCGGTCAATGTGTGGCTGGTCCTGCTGCACAATACGCTGCTCGGCAGCGCCAATCCCTCCTCCACCGTCACCAATGCCTTCGGCGACAAATACATCTACAATCTGTGCCCCTCGGCGCCCGCCGCGCGCGCTTATGCGGTGGGCCTCTGCAAGGACGTGACCGAAAGCTACGATGTCTCAGGCATCTCGCTGGAGACGCCGGGCTTTCTCCCTTACGCGCATGGCTATCACCATGAATTCGCGCTCAACACGCCCAATCGCTGGCTCGACGGCATGCTCGGCCTGTGTTTCTGCGATCATTGCGTGAAAGGGGCGAGCAAGGCCGGCATCGACGCGGCGCGCCTGAAGGCGGAAGTCGCGCGCGATGTAAGCGATTATCTCGGAAGCGATTTGGACTTCCCCGCCGACATGGCGGAAGCCTTCTGGCACGCCGACATGCTGGACGATAATGGACTCGGTGCCTTCCTGCGCTGGCGGATGAGTGTGGTTACATCGCTCATCGCCGAAATCCGCGCAAGCGTGCGCAAAGATGTCAATGTCGGCGTCATTCCCTCGGTGGCGCGCCCGACCGGCGGCGCCTGGTATGAGGGCAGTGACCTGAAAGGCCAGGCGGAGGCGGCCGGCATCATCGAGGCCTGCTTCTATGAGCCGGGTGCGCAGCGGGTGAAGGCCGATCTCTTCGACATCAAGCGACGGTTGCGCGGCAAGGGCAAATTGCGCGGCATCCTGCGGCCGGCCTACCCCGATTTCACCGGCGAAGCTGAATTTCTCGCCGCGATCGAAGCGCTGGTCTCGGGCGGCGTCAACGAGCTTGCTTTCTACAATTGGGGCCATTTGCGTGAGGCCAATGTCGGCCGGATCGCCAAGGCCATGAAAATTCTGGATGGGTACGCATGAGCTTCAAGGGAAAAGTTGTCGCCGTTACCGGTGCCGCGGGTGGCATCGGCCAGGCGGTCTGCCGGTACTTCGCCGGCGAGGGCGCGGTGATCGCCGCTATCGACAAGAAGGACACCGTCATCTCCTTCGCCGATGAGCTGAAGCGTGACGGCGTGAAGACCGCGCACGCCGTGGCCGATATCGGCGATGCCGCTTCGGTGGCCAAGGCCTTCGTTCATCTCGCCGCCGAGCTCGGCCCGGTCGACATCCTCATCAACAATGCCGGCTACTCGGATCACCCGACCCTGGCGCGCACCGATCCCAAGGGCTGGCAGGCCGATATGAACGGCAATCTCAACGGCGCCTATAATTGCGCCCATGCCGTGCTGCCCGGCATGCAGGAGAAACGCCAGGGCTCGATCATCGCGGTCGGCTCGGTCAATGGCTTGTCGGCGCTGGGCGATCCCGCTTACAGCGCGGCGAAAGCCGGCATGATCTCGCTCACCCGATCGCTGGCGCTCGAATATGGCCGTTATGGCATCCGCTCCAATATCGTGCTGCCGGCGACGGTGCGTACACCCTTGTGGGACGCGCGTGCGAAGAAGGACCCGAAAGTCCTGGCGACGCTCACCCGCTGGTATCCGCTGGGGCGGATCGTCGAGCCCATCGATGTGGCGAAGGCCATTGGCTTCCTCGCCTCCGACGCGGCGGCGGCCATTACAGGCGTCGCGCTGCCGGTCGATTGCGGTCTGACATCCGGCAATATCGTCATGACGCGTGAACTGACGCTCGAAGATTTTTGAGGGAAAACAGATGGACAGATTGCGCATTGGTGTCATCGGTCTGGGTTGGTTCGGCGAAATCCATTGCGACACCATTGTCGGTGTTCCCAATCTGGAGCTCGCCGCTTTGTGCACCCGCAAACCCGACCGTCTGGCTGAGCTCGCTAAAAAGTATGGGGTCAAGAAGACCTACCGCGATTATCGCGACATGCTGGCCGATCCCGACATCGATGCCGTGTCGATCGTGACCATGTGGGACCAGCATACCGAGCCCGCCATTGCGGCACTCGAGGCCGGCAAGCATGTTTTCCTCGAAAAGCCGATGGCCTCGACGGTCGCCGACTGCAATAAAATCATCGCGGCGTCGAAGCGATCAAAGGGCATTCTGCTTGTCGGCCATATCTGCCGCTTCAATCCGCGCTATCGCATGGCGAAGCAGGCGATCGCCGCCGGAAAGATCGGCAAGATCGTCGCCATGAGTTCCAGGCGCAACATCCCCGCCGCCTGGACGCCCGAGATCCTCAACAAGATCGGGCCGATCGTCGGCGATGCCATCCACGATACGGACCTCATGCTGTGGTTCACTGGCGACCGGATCGTCAGCGCCTATGCCCAGACGGTCGATGTGCGCGGCCTCAAATTCCCGGATATCGGCCAGACCATGTATCGCTTCGCCGGCGGCGCCTCAGCGACGCTCGAAACGGTCTGGTGCATGCCGGAAAAGACGCCTTTCGACATCGACGAGCGCCTGTCGATCATCGGCACCGAGGGCATCATCCATGTCCAGGACACCTTCCCCAATCTCGGCATCGTGTCGAAGGACAAGCTGCACAGCCCCGACACGACCTATTGGCCGGAATTCGACGGCGTGCGCGGCGGGGCGCTGCGCGATGAGTTTGCTTATTTCGCCACTTGCGCCTTGAATGGAAAGACGCCGAGCATGGGGCGGCCGGAAGATGCGGCCGCGGCCCTTGAGGCGACGCTCGCGGCGGAAGAATCGGCGCGCACCGGCAATGTGATCAGGATCGGAGGAAACTAGACATGGCAAATAAACGGGTTTTGGTGGTCGGCCTCGGCAATATGGGCATGAGCCACGCGCTCGCCTATACGCGTATTCCGGGCTTCGAGGTGGTGGGCGTGTGCGAAAGGCGCATCGCGAAGCGGGAGCTTCCCGAGGCGCTGAAGGACGCGAAGAAATTCTCCGATTTCGATACGGCGCTGAAAGAGCTCAAGCCCGATGTCGTGTCGATCAACACGCTGCCTGATACCCATGCTGATTTCGCCATCAAGTCGATGGAAGCGGGCGCTCATGTCTTCGTCGAAAAGCCGCTCGCCGATTCGGTCGCCAATGCCGAGAAGGTGGTGGAGACGGCAAAGCGCACCAAGCGCAAGCTGGTGATCGGCTATATCCTGCGCCATCACCCGTCCTGGATCAAATTCATCGAGATCGCCAGGAAGCTCGGCACGCCTCTGGTCTTCCGCATGAATCTCAACCAGCAGTCCAATGGCGAGACCTGGGAATGGCACAAGCGCCTGATGGACAGCTTCCCGCCGATCGTCGATTGCGGCGTGCATTATGTCGATGTCATGTGCCAGATGACCAAGGCCAAGCCCACCAAGGTGCATGCGATCGGAACGCGACTTACTGATGAAGTGGTCAAGCAGAATTATGGCATGCTGCAGGTGTCGTTCGATGACGGCTCGGTCGGCTGGTATGAGGCCGGCTGGGGCCCGATGATGAGCGAGACGGCGTTCTTCGTGAAGGACGTGATCGGCCCCAAGGGCTCGGTGTCGATCGTGATGGCCGAGACTGCCGGTGCCGTGAAGTCCGACGACATCAACGCCCACACCAAGACCAACCAGATCCTTTGGCATCATGCCGACATGTCGAAGCCCGATGAGCGCATCGACATGACGGATGAACCTGATCATGACGGCCTGTGCGAGCGCGAGCAGCGTTATCTCCTGAAGGCGATCGAGGAGAATATCGATCTCACCGATCATATGAATGACGGTGTGAAGAGCCTGAAGATCGTCGTCGCCGCCGACCGGTCGATTCATGAGGGCCAGGTCGTCACCCTGTAACGGTCTTAACCGGCCTTGCGCAGCACCGCCTTAAGCCGCGCGAGGCCTCTCGGCACGGCCGCCGTCTCGACCGCCGCATAACCGAGAATGAGGCCCTGAAGCCCGGGGCCGTGATGATAGTGCTCGGACAGCGGCGTCACGCCGAACGAAGCTTCGCTCGCCAGATCGGCGATGTGCTTGTCCTTGAGACCCTTGCGCAGCTTCCACACCGTCTGCAGGCCGGATTTGCCGTCGATCGGCGTCAGCCATTCGCCGAGTTGCTCTTCGACCCGGGCGACGAAGCTGGCGCGCCGCGTTCCATAAATACGTTTCATGCGGCGCAGATGTTTGGCGAAATGTCCTTGCTCGATGAAGTCGGACAAGGCGGCCTGCAGGAACAAGGGCGCGCTTTTGCCGGAGAGGAACAGCGCTTTGTTCATCCGCTCATCGAGTGCGCGCGGCAGCACCATGAAGCCGATGCGCAGCGACGGAAACAAAGTCTTGGCGAAAGTGCCGACATAAATCGTGCGGCCATTGCCGTCAGCGCCCTGCATCGCCGGCACCGGCTTGTTGGTGAAGCGGTATTCGCTATCGAAATCGTCCTCGATGATCCAGGCATTGGCGGCCTCGGCGAGCTCGATGACCTTGAGGCGCTGCTCCATGCGCATGGTGAGGCCGAGCGGGAACTGGCAGGAAGGTGTGAGATAGATGAGCCGTGGCCGGGTCTTCGCGATGTCGGGCAATAGCCAGCCCGTCTCATCGACGGGAAGCGGCAGCAGCCTTGCGCCGGCGGCGAGAAAGGCGCCTTGGGCGCCCGTATAGCCAGGTTCCTCGAGCAATACCGCATCGCCCGGATCGAGGAAGAGGCGGGCGAGGAGATCGAGCGCGCCTTGCGCGCCGGTGGTGACGATGACCTGCTCCGGCGTGCAGCACACGCCGCGCGCCGCTTCGAGATAATTGGCGATGGCCGCGCGCAACGGTGCATAGCCGGTGAAGCTGTGATAGCCGAATATATCGTCGGCGCTGGGCCGCAGCCTCTGCGTCAGAAGCCGGCGCCAGGTGGCGAAGGGAAAATTCTTCACATCCGGCAGGCCCGGCTGGAAGAGGATCTGGCTCGCCGGGCTGGAGCGATGCGTCTGCTCGAGCAGCACATGGCCGCGCGCCGACAGGCTGTCGGCCATGTCCGGCAGGCGCGCCGCGGATCTCGATGATTTGTCGAGCGGCAGCTGCGCGACCCTGGCGCGGGCGCCATGCCGGGTCTCGATATAACCTTCCGCTTCGAGCTGCTCATAGACCGCGATGACGGTGTTACGGGCGATGCCGAGATCGCCGGCGAGCGCCCGGGTGGCGGGCAGGTTCGTGCCGGGACGCAGGGTTCGCTTCAGGATGAGCGCGCGCATCTGCCGGTAGAGCTGCTGGTACTGCGGAGCGCCGGCCTTCCGGTCGAGCAGGATCAGGTCGAGAAGGACGGAAGGTCCCGCCAAAGTGGTTCTAACTTTTCGCATCGCTCTGGTTCTTCTTATAAGACCACATCGACCATAGGCTCTTTCCCGACGAGGTGAAAGGAGCGCAACGCCATGGAACGCAAGACGAAGGACGCGGCCAACTCACGCGATCTGGCGAGTCTGGCCTATCAGCACACCTTGTTTTCGATGGTGCCGCAGAGCGAAGTCCAGAGCGACGGTCCCTGCATCTATGTCGAGGGCAAAGGCGTCCATGTCACCGATCATGAGGGCCGCCAATTGCTCGACATGATGAGCTCCACGTCGCGGGCCAATTCGCTGGGCTACGGCAACGAGGAGATCGCCCGCGCGATGTATGAGCAGGCCCTGCGCATGCATTACTCAGGCACGACCCGTTTCCTGAGCGAGCCGACCGTCACGCTTGCCGCGAAGATTGCCGAACTGGCGCCGGGCCGTCTGTCGAAAGTCTGCTTCGTCAGCGGCGGCTCGGAGGCGACCGAGACCGCCCTCAAGCTCGCCCGGCAATATCAGCAGAACACCGGCAAGCCGCGGGCCTTCAAGGTCATCTCGCGCTGGAACGCCTATCACGGCTCGACGCTGGGGGCACTTTCGGTCACCGACTGGCTGAATGTGCGCGATATTCCGGATCCGCGCGCGGTGGGCCACAGCTTCGTCGCCAATCCGATGTGCTATCGCAATCCCTATGGGATGAGCGAAGAAGATTATGCCGATCACTGCGCCAGCCATCTCGAGCGCCAGATCCAGTTCGAAGGTCCTGACCTGGTGGCCGCCTTTATCGCCGAGCCGATCATGCAGGCGAATGGTGTGCAGATCCCGACCAAGAGCTATCTGCAGAAAGTGCGCGAGATCTGCACCCGTTATGGCGTGCTTCTCATCATCGATGAGGTGATCACCGGCTTCGGGCGCACCGGAAACTGGTTCGCCAGCGAGCATTTCGGCATCGAGCCGGACATCATGACCATGGCCAAGGCGATGAGCGCCGGTTATGCGCCCTTAGGCGCCGTCATGACGCGCGACGAGATCGCCGATGCGCTGCCGGTCTTCCGCCATGTCCATACCTTCTCCGGCCATGCGGTGGCCTGTGCCGCCGCCAATGCGGTGATCGCCATCAAAGAGCGTGAAGGCCTCATTCCACGGGCGGCCAAGATTGGCGCCGAATTCGGCGCCAATCTCGCCGAAGCCGTCGCCCATCTCCCGATCGTCGGCGATGTGCGGGGTTTAGGGCTCTGGCATGCCGTCGATTTCACCCGCGACAAGCAGACCAGGGTGGCCTTCACCGACGATACGGTGAAGGCGGTGGTGCGCCGCATGCGTGACCTGGGCGTGGTGGTCAGCGCCATCGGCTCGGCCCTGGAGATCGCCCCGCCGCTCATCGTCGGCAAGGAGCATCTCGACCGCACGGTGGCCGTCTGCGCGCAGGCCATTGCGGAAGTCGCGAAGGAGCGAGGACTCGCCTGATGGTCCTCTACAATGAATATGCGCGCCTCGGCGCCGCACAAATGGCGCTGCTCGTCAGGCGGCGTGAGCTCTCGCCGGTCGAGCTTGTCGAGACGGCGATCCAGGTGATCGAGGCGCGTAATCCGAGCCTCAATGCCATCGTGATTTCGGGTTTCGACGACGCGCGCAAACGGGCGCGGGAAGCCGAAGCGGCGGTGGTGAGGGGCGAGGCGCTCGGCCCTCTCCATGGCGTCCCGGTCGCCATGAAGGACTGCTTCGACTTCAAGCCCGGCTGGGTGAACACCTTTGGCGGTGTGCCGGCGCTTAAAGGTTATGTCGCGAGCAACTACTGCAATTTCGCCGAACGCATGGAGCGCGCCGGCGCCGTCATCGTCGGCAAGACCAACAGCCCGGCCTTGGGCTTTCGCGGCACCTGCGACAATTATCTGTTCGGGCCGACGCGCAACCCGTTCAATACCGCCAAGAATTCCGGCGGCTCATCGGGTGGCAGCGGCGCCGCAGTCGCCGACGGTTTGGTGCCTTTGGCCGAGGGTACCGATGGCGGCGGCTCGATCCGTATCCCCGCTTCCTGGTGCGGCGTTTATGGCTACAAGGCCTCTTTCGGCCGTGTGCCCAATGTCACGCGGCCCAATGCCTTCGCGACGACCTCGCCTTACATCTATGAGGGCCCCATCACCCGCACGGTCGAGGATGCGGCATTGGGCATGGAAGTGCTCGGCGGCTATGACGCCCGCGATCCCAACAGTCTCGACGGCTCAGTCGATTATCTGGGCGCACTTCGGCGCGGCATCCGCGGCCGCAAGATCGCGTATAGTCCCGATTACGGCATCTTCCCGATCGATCCACGCGTACGCAAGGTGGTGGACGCGGCGGTGAAGGCCTTTGCCGAGCTCGGCGCCCATGTCGAAGAGGTGAAGCTCGCTATTCCTTATGCGCAGAAGGAATTGAGCGATCTCTGGTGCCGCTTCTCGGCTCACAATGCGCTCCAGGCCATCGCTTATTTCAAGACCCTGGGTGTCGATCTCGAAGGCAAGGACAGTTCCGGCCTGCCGCCAGAGCTGCATCACTGGCTCGATATCGCCAGGCGTCAGTCGGCTCAGGACTGGCTCAATGATCATCACATGCGCACCGGCGTCTATGAGGCGATCGAAGCGGTGATGGCGCGCTATGACTTCCTCGTCACCCCGACACTTGCCGCTTTGCCGGTCGACAACGCCACGGACGGCAACACGGTCGGTCCTCGCGAGATCAATGGCGAGGCGGTCGATCCGCTGATCGGCTGGTGCTGCACTTATATCCAGAACTACACCGGCCATCCGGCGGCAACCGTTCCGGCCGGCCTCGCCGAGGGCAATCTGCCGGTTGGCATGCAGATCGCCGGTCGCCGCTTCGCCGATGAGGATGTGTTCGCGGCGAGTGCTGCCTTCGAACGCGCGCGCCCCTGGATCCAAACCTACGACATCTGCGCCGGACGATCGCTGGCGACCTAAACGAAAGGCCGCGTCCAAGCGGCCTCGCTATAACTCAAGGAGGAAAGTATGTTGAGAAAGTGCTTGTCATCTATTCTATTGGCTACCGCTCTGTGTAGCGGAACGGCCTATGCCGGCGATGTCCGTTTCGTCGTCCCGCCTTATTCGAGCGAGACCGAGCCGTTCTTCAAGGAAGTGGAGAAGGATTTCGAAGCCGCCAATCCCGGCATCAATCTCGTTCTCGAATTCACGTCGTGGGAGACGCTGAACCAGAAGCTCACCACCGATATTGCCGCCGGCTCGCCGCCCGATCTCGCTTTGATCGGCACGCGGTCGCTCACCGACTACGCCGCGCAAGGCGTCGCCGAGCCGCTCGACGCCCATATGACGCCAGCCTTCAAGGAGGTGTTCATCGAGTCCTTTTTCTCGCCATCGATGATCGACGGCAAGCTCATGGGCCTGCCTTTCGCCGCTTCGGCCCGGGCGATGATCGTCAATAAGGAACTGTTCGAGAAGGCCGGCGCCAAGCCACCCACGACCTGGGACGAGTTCATGGGTGCGGCCCGCCAGATCTCCAAACTGCCCGGAACTTATGGCTTCGGTCTGCAGGGGCAGGGCGTGGAGGTCGATGCTTATTATTTCTATGCGCTCTTCTCTTTTGGCGGCCGCATCCTGAAGGAAGATGGCATGAGCGCGCTGAATTCGCCGGAAGCGATCGCCGCTGCGCAATCCTACAAGCAGCTGATCGATGACGGCGCCACCCAGCCGACGCCGACGAGCTACGGCGAGGCCGAGACCTTCGCTTTGTTCAAGCAGGGCAAGGTCGGCATGGTCTTTACCTTCCCGATGCTGATCCCGCAGATCAAGAAGGAAGCGCCGAATCTCAAATATGAGGTGCTGCCCATCCCGGTGAAAACGACATCGGCGACCTATGGCATCACCGATACTCTGATGATGTTTTCCGGCGCCAAATCCAAGGATGAAGCCTGGAAGGTGATCGAGTTCCTCTATCAGGACAAATACCGTGCCGCCTTCGACGAACGCGAGGGTTTGTTGCCGGTGACCAAGGCGGTGGCCGCGTCCGACTATTATCAGAAGGACCCTGATATGAAGGCCTTCACCGCACTTCTACCGGTCGCGCATTTCGCTCCGCTGATCCCGAATTTCGATCAGATCGCCGACATCACGGTGCGTGCGCTGCAGCGGGTCTATCTGGGCGAGGAGACGCCTGAGGTCGCGCTCAACCGCGCCGCCACGGAGATCGACGTGCTGCGGAAGAAATGAGCACGGCTCTCTCACACCCACCCCTTCTCCTGCTTATGGCTTGGTTTCCCCTTCTCCCGCTTGCGGGAGAAGGTGGCCGAAGGCCGGATGAGGGTGTTCTCTCAGCTTCTATGCGACTGCAGGCATGGGAGGAGTTGAAGCTTCGTCATTTTGTTCTCCTGAAGAGCTGTCGTGAGTTGAACCAACACCCTCATCCGCCCTATCGGGCACCTTCTCCCGCAAGCGGGAGAAGGGGAAATGAGGGTGAGTTCTGAGTCTCGGCATGAGAGAACGCGTCTCCAATCCCATTCTTCTTTACCCGGGCGGCCCTGCGAAAGCGGGAGAAGGGGGCCTCAGGGGCATCTTCCGGATGTTCCGTGTGAGCCGCGCCTTCTGGCTGATCCTGCCCGGCCTCCTGCTGACCGCTCTGGTCATCGGCCTGCCCATTCTGATCCTGATCTGGACCGCCTTCCACGAAGTGAGCCGCTTCGGCGTCCTGCTCTCATTCAATGGCTTTGCCAATTTCGCCGATGTTTTCGCCGATCCGCTTTTCTATGCCGCGCTGCTGCGCACCATCGTCTGGACCGCTGCGGTGGTTCTCGGAACGCTGCTGCTGTCGCTGCCGGTGGCGCTCATCCTTAATGAGGATTTCGCCGGCCGTGGCTTCGCCCGGCTGCTGATCCTTTTGCCCTGGTCGGTCTCGCTCACCATGACGGCGGTGGTCTGGCGCTGGGCGCTCAATGGCCAGTCGGGCCTGTTCAACCATTTGCTGCTGCAACTGGGTATCATCGATACGCCGATCGAATGGCTCGGCACCGCGCCTCTGGCCTTCACCGTGCAGATCGCCATCGCGATACTGGTGTCGATCCCCTTCACCGTCACCTTGCTGCTCGGTGGCCTGTCGTCAATCGCCGGTGATGTCTATGAAGCAGGCGCCGTCGACGGGGCAACCGGCTGGAAGAGCTTCCGCCACATTACCTTGCCGCTGCTCAAGCCCTTCGTGAATATCGCGATCGTGCTGAATGTGATCTATGTCTTCAACTCCTTCCCGATCATCTGGGTCCTGACCCAGGGCGGGCCGGCCGACGGCACCGACATCCTGGTGACCTATCTCTACAAGCTCGCCTTCAAGTTCGGCCAGCTCGGCAAGGCTTCCGTCGTCTCGCTGATGATGTTTGCCGTGCTCCTCATCTTCACCGTCGTTTATGCGGCGCTGCAGATGCGCCGCGAGGAGGCCTGATCATGGGTCTGTTCACGCGCTCGCGCCCGATCCGCAGCCTTCTATGCTGGTTGCTGCTGGCGCCGCTGATCGCGCTCAATCTGTTTCCCTTCGCGGTGATGCTGTCGACCGCCTTGCGCCCGCGCGATGAGATTTTCATCAACCCACAGCGCTGGCTGCCCTCCAGGCTCGCCGTCGAGAATTTTTCCGACATGTGGACAAGCGTCGACTATGGCGCGGCGGTGCTGAACAGTCTTTATGTCGCCGCGGCGTCGGTGGCGCTGGTTCTGCTTGTCGGCATTCCGTCGGCCTATGCCTTGTCACGCTACGATTTCCGCTGGAAGCGCAAATATCAGCTTTTCCTGCTCATCACCCAGATGGTCTCGCCGATCGTCCTGGCGCTCGGCCTGTTCCGGCTGTTCGTCTGGCTCGGCTGGATCGATTCTCTCGATCCGGTGGCGATCGTCGTCGCCGCCTTCAATCTGGCCTTCTCGGTGATGATGCTGTTCAACTATTTCTCGACCATCCCGCGCGATATCGAGGAGGCGGCCTGGATCGATGGCGCCAGCGCCACGACCTCGCTCATCCGCATCTTTTTACCCCTGGCGCTGCCGGCCTTGAGTGTCACGGCGATGTTCACCTTCGTCGAGGTGTGGAACGAATTCGTGATCACTTTGACTTTGGTCCGAAGTTCGGAGCATTTCACCTTGCCGCTCGAGGTGCATGCCCTGGCCTCCAATCTCTATGAGCTCAAATGGCACCACATCATGGCCGCCGTGCTGGTCGCCACGCTGCCGGTCACCGTTCTGTTCATGTGGCTGCAGCGTTATCTGGTCGGCGGCATGACTGCCGGTGCGGTCAAATAATTCTGACTAGAGCCACTTGTTCTTGCGGAAGCGGTAAAAGAGGAAACCGCAGAGTGCCACGATGACGCCGATCACGGCGAAATAGCCATATTGCCATTTGAGCTCGGGCATATGGTCGAAATTCATGCCGTAGATGCCGGCGATGGCCGTCGGCACCGCGAGGATCGCCGCCCAGGCAGCGAGCTTGCGGGTGATGGTTCCTTGCTGCGCCTGGCCCATCATCAGGCTCGCTTCGAAGGCGAAAGCCAGCACCTCGCGCAGTGAATCGACGCTTTCGCGGATACGCTGCACATGGTCGGTGACATCGCGGAAATGCGGCCGCATCTCGGCATCGATCGGCAGCAATTCGGCATGTTCGAGCCGGCGGCAGATATCGACCAGCGGCACGACGGCATTGCGCAGTTTGAGCAGATCGCGCCGCAGCGCATAGAGCCGGCGCACCTGTTCGGTGCTGATCGACTCATGCAGGACCTTGTCCTCCAGCCCCTCGATCTCATGGCGCACGGTCTCCAGCACCGGCATGTAATTGTCGACGATGAAATCGAGGATCTTGTAGAGAATGTAGTCCTCGCCATGCGACAGCATCGTCGGGCAGGACTCGCAATGGGCGCGCACCGTCGAATAGGTCGCCGATGCGCCGTGGCGGACCGACACGATATAGCCGCGCCCGATAAAGAGATGCGTCTCGCCGAAGGCGATCTTGCCCTCGACCATCTGGGCCGTGCGCGCCACGATGAAGAGCGCGTCGCCATATTCCTCGATCTTGGGATGCTGATGCGCCTTCTCGGCATCCTCAATGGCGAGGGGATGCAGATTGAGCTGCTCGCTCACCCGGGCGAGGAGGTCGCCGCTCGGCTCGAACAGGCCGATCCATACGACATGGCCGGGCTTCTTGCGCCATTTGCCGGCATCGTCGATCTCGATGTCGCTGACACGTTTGCCCTTGGCATAAACACCGGCGGCGACGACGCCGGGTTCGAGCTTGGGCGGGGCTTTGGGCGGCACTTGGTCTGGCATGGCCAAGCACTAGCGAAACCGGCCGCGTTACGCAACTTTACCTCAGTCTTTCGATGCCGCTGGCGGCCGAGCGCACCGCTTCGAGGTCGCGCGTGAAATGCTCCTCGGTCTCGGCTCTCGACACCATCAGATGCTGGCGCATCAAGGCGGAGGCCCAGGCCTGGTCGCCGGCGAGCAGGGCGTCGAGAATGGCGACATGTTCCAGCATCGAGGCACGGATGCGTTCGATGCGGGAATAGCTGAAGAATTCGGCGAGCCGGCGCAGCCGGTTCTGTCGCCTTATGATGTCGACGATGAGATCGTTACGGCTGCCGCGCGCCACGACCTCATGGAATGTCGCGTCAAATTCGAAGATCTCACGCCAAGACGAGTCTTCCGAGAGGGCGGCGAGAGCTGTCTGATGATCGGCCCTTAGTCTTTCGAGTGCCGGCCGGTCGATGACATAAAGGCGATCGATGAGGAGCGCCGGCTCGATGATGCCGCGCAGGTGATAGCTCTTCAGCATCTGGTCGCTGTTGAACTCGAGCATCGTCCAGCCTTTGCCGGGCAAGGGTTCGGCGAGGCCTTCGCGCATCAGCCGGCGCAGCACCTGCAGGACTTCGCCACGCCCGGCCTTGTAATGGCGCATCAACGCGCTTTCGGTGGCGGGGGCAGGGACTTCGTTCAGGATGATATCGCGCAGCAAGCGGCCATAGAGGCCTGCCGCTTCTTCGCCGGGGTTCATGCTGTCGGCGGCCGCGGGCGGCATCTGCAGCACCGTATAGCCGCCGAGCGCATGTGGATGGAGAACGCCTTCGCTCACCAGATGCTGGAGTGCGGCGCGGATCGGGGTGCGCGATACCCCTAATTCGCGCGACAGCACCGCCTCGCGAACCCGGATCTTGTCGCCTTGATCCTGATTGCGGACCCATTCGCTGATCCGGCTGACGAGCTCGGTCTGGAGCTCACTTTTGAGCCTTTTGGCACTGTCCATTTATGTACTTTACATAGTTCAAAAGACATTATAGCATATCTGTATCGCAAGGAAATGCCGTTAGAAGCATTTAAATGCAAACAGGGAGTGGCGCTGCGGGATGAGGCAGGTCTCCGAACAAGAAGTGCTGCGCGTCGATGGCGCGCGCAAGACCTTTCGTACGCCGGAAAGCGGCGTGGTGACGCCGCTCGACGGCATCACTTTGTCGATCCGCAACAACGAGTTTCTGACCCTGCTCGGGCCGTCGGGCTGCGGCAAGACGACCTTGCTCAAGACCATCGCCGGCTTCGAGGAGCTGGACGAGGGCGAGATCTTTCTCGAAGGCCGCGCCATGAGCGCCGTGCCGGCGCATCGCCGGCCCTTCAACACCGTGTTCCAGAACTATGCGCTGTTCCCGCATATGACGGTCGCCGGCAATGTCGGTTATGGCCTGCAGGTGGCGGGTGTGAAGCGGGGCGAGGAGACGGCGCGGGTCACCGACGTGCTGCGCCTCGTCGGTTTGAGCGGGCTCGAGCGGCGCAAGCCCGCGCAGTTGTCGGGTGGCCAGCAGCAGCGTGTGGCCTTGGCGCGCGCACTGATCAACCGGCCGCGGGTGCTGCTTCTCGATGAATCCTTGTCGGCGCTCGACCGCAAATTGCGCCAGTCGATGCAGATCGAGCTCAAGAATCTGCAGAACACCGTCGGCATTACCTTCATCTTCGTCACCCACGACCAGGAAGAGGCGCTCACCATGTCCGACCGCATCGCGGTCATGGACAAAGGCCGCATCCTCCAGCTCGGCACGCCGGCGGAAATCTATGACACGCCGAAAAACCGCTTTGTCGCCGGCTTCATCGGCACCAGCAACATCTTCAGCGGCACGCTGGCGAAGGACGGCGGCACGTCGCGCGTCGAGATCGAAAGCGGCCCGGCCATTGCCGTGACGGCGGATGGTTTCGCCGCGGGCGACAAGGTCGATGTCATGCTGCGGCCCGAGCATTTCGCGCTTGCCTCCGGCAGGAATGGCGCCGGCGGCAGTCTCGAGGCGGTGATCGAGAATATCGTCTTTGTCGGCACTGATCTGCATCTTCATGGCCGCCTCGCCAATGGCCTGCCGGTGGTGGCGCTCGAACGCCATGCCCGTGGTGCCGGTGCTCTGTCGCTGGCGCCCGGCCAGACGGTCACGCTGCATTATCAGGCGACCGCGCCTCATCTCATGAAGAGCCAGGCGGTGTGATGGCGGAGGGCGGCACCATAAGCAGCCAGAGGCGGAAGGCGCTTTTCGTCCTCCTGACGCCCATCACCCTTCTGCTCGGCGCCTTCTTCCTGATCCCGCTCGGCATCATGGTGGTCTACAGCTTCCTCGAACCCGGCCTCTATGGCGGCGTCGTCTGGTCTTTCTATCCCTATAATTACGGCCGCATCTTCGGCTGGCCCTTGGGCGGCGGCGAGGAATTCGAGCCGCTTTACATCCAGATTATCCTGAACTCGCTTTATTACGCCGCCCTCACCGTCATCGTCACGCTGGTCGTCTGCTATCCGGTGGCGTTCTGGGTGAGCCGCATGGGGCCGATGGCCAAGAACATCGTGCTGTTCGCCATCACGCTGCCTTTCTTCGCCAATCTCCTGGTGCGCATCTATGCCTGGCTGCTCCTGCTGCGTCCGACCGGCGCCGTCAACACGGCGCTGATGTCGCTTGGGCTGATTGATCAGCCGCTCAACATGATCTTCACCGAATTCGCGGTGATCGTCGGTCTCGTCTATGTGCTGACACCTTTCATGTTCCTGCCCATCTATGCGAGCGTCGAACGGCTCGACTGGTCGCTGGTGCAGGCCTCGCAGGATCTGGGCGCCACGCCGTTTCAGACTTTCCGGCGCGTGATCCTGCCTTTGACCGCGCCGGGCATCGCCGGCGGCTGCGTCATCGTCTTCATCCCGGCGCTCGGCAATTTCATCGTGCCGTCCTTCCTCGGCGGCTCCAAGGTGCAGATGACCGGCAATGTCATCGAGCGCCAGTTCCTTCAGGCGCGCAACTGGCCCTTCGGCTCGACGCTGGCGATGATCGTGATGGCGAGTGTCCTGCTTCTGGTGCTGGCCTACACATTGTGGATGCGCCGCGCCGCCAACAATGAACGCCTCGCGGGGGCCGGCCATGTCTAAGCGCCGCTTCTCATCGGGCTGGACGGCGCTCCATATCTATGGCGCGGCCTTCCTCATCTTTCTTTATGCGCCTCTGGCCCTGATCACTGTCTATTCCTTCAATTCCAACGCCCTCAACATGGCGGTGTGGACCGGTTTCACCTTCGATTGGTACCGCACCTTGTTCGGCATGCAGCCGGCGGGTGCGGCCTTCGACGCCGCCTTCACCGAAAATCCCGACCGCCTCCTGGGCGTCCTGCGCAACAGCCTGATCGTCGCTTTGTCGGCGAGCGCCATCTCGACCGTCATTGGAACGGCGACCGCGCTCGCCACCGCGCGTTATGACTTCATCGGCAAGCGCATCTATCAGGCTCTGCTGTTCATGCCGATGATCATGCCCGACATCGTGCTCGGCATAGCGCTGTTGATCTTCTTCGTCGGCGTCGGCTTCAAGCTGAGCCTCGCCACCATCATCATCGGCCACTGCACCTTCCTGTCGAGTTATGTCTATATCATCGTGGCGGCGCGCCTTGCCGGCATGGACAACACGCTCGAAGTCGCTTCCGCCGATCTGGGCGCGGGGCCGGTCACGACCTTCAGGCGGGTGACCTTGCCCTTGATCATGCCAGGCGTGATCGGAGGCTTCCTGCTCGCCTTCATCATCTCGCTCGATGACGTCGTCATCACCTATTTCATCGCCGGCGTCGATACCCAGACCTTGCCGCTCTTCATCCTCGCCATGGTCCGGCGCGGGATAAGACCGCAGATCAATGCTTTGGCCGTGCTGCTGATCATGTTCTCCTTCGTGGTGGCGAGCGCCGGCCTCTATTTCAGATCGCGTAGAAACTAGAAAGAAAGAGGAGGAAGTGATGAAGTGGCTGAAGAACATCGCATTGACGGGCGCGGCTCTTATGGCGCTGGCGGCGGGTCCGGCGCAGGCCGCCGGCGAGCTGCATCTCTATAACTGGGGCGACTACATAAATCCTGAGATCATCGACAAATTCTCCAGGGAATATGATGTGAAGGTGTCGCTCGACACCTACTCGACCAATGAGGAGATGCTGGCCAAGATCCAGGCCGGCGCCACCGGTTATGATCTCGTCTGGCCATCGGTCCATATGGCCGACATCATGGTCCAGCTTGGTCTCGTCGAGGAGAGCAAGATCAACCAGTCCAAGGGCTTCGAGAACATCGATCCCGGCGCGTTGCGCGCCAAGCAGGACCCCAAGGCCGATTTCTGCCTGCCCTATGCCTGGGGCCCGGTCGGCATCTTCTACAACAAGACGGTCGCCGGACAGGACTTCAAGTCGTGGAAGGATCTGTTCGACTATGCCGCGAAGAATCCCGGCCGCGTGACATTGCTCGACGATCTGCGCGAGACGCTCGGCATCGGCCTGATTATGAATGGCAAGTCGGTGAACACCCGCGATCCCGCCGACATCAAGCTCGCCGAGGAATTCATCCTCAAGCAGAAGCCCAATATCGCGGCCTTCCGTTATGACGTGATCCCGCTGATCGAAGGCGGCGACATGGCGGCGTCGCATTATTATGTCGGCGGCGTTCTCTATGTGAACAAGCGGCCGAACGACCTGGGCTTCGTGATCCCCGAGGAAGGGGCGACGATGTACCAGGAGAATGTGTGCATGCTGAAGACGGCGCCCAACAAGGATAACGCCAAGCTCTTCATGGAATTTCTGCTGCGCCCCGAGATCGCCGCGCAGAACTCCACCATGCTGACCAATGGTGTGGTCAACAAGGCGGCGCTCGAATTGCTGCCGCCCGAGCTCAAGAACAATCCCGCGATCAACCCGCCGCCCGAGGTGCGCGCGAAACTGCAGATATTCGAGGATCTTGGCGCCGACCTGAAGGTCTATGACCGGGCCTGGTCGCGCATCAAGGCGAACTAGACGTCGAAGGTGTGAGGGCGGGAGAGAAAGCTCTCCATATCCCTCACGCTGAGGTGCGAGCGCAGCGAGCCTCGAAGCGTCCATCAGGATAGAGCGAGTCTACTGCGCCGACCCTTCGAGGCCCGGCTTCGCCGGGCACCTCAGGGTGAAGGTGAGATGAAGATCGCCCCGGTTCGCCGGGGCGAACGGGAAACCATTGTCCAGTGCCAAGAGGCCATTGAGCCGGGAGCAAGCAAATGAGCAGACGCAATTATCCAAGTGCCTTCATGCATCCCTTCTCGCATATACCGACGCTCGCGGAGGAGGGGCCGGTCATCATCGACAGGGGCGAGGGCGTCTATATCTATGACGACCGCGGCCGCAAATATCTGGAAGGCAATTCGGGCCTGTGGAATGTCGTGCTCGGCTTCGACAACAAGAAGCTGATCGAGACGGCGCAACGCGCTTACGCCAAGCTTCCCGCCTATCACGCTTTCTTCGGCCGCGTCGGCCAGGCGGCGCTCGATCTCTCCGAGCGTGTCGTCAAGCTGGCGCCGATGGAAGCGAACCGCGTCTTCTATGCGAATTCCGGTTCCGAGGCGAATGACACGGTGGTGAAGCTTTTGTGGTTCCTGGCGGAGCAGGAAGGTAAGCCGCATCGCCGCCTGCTGCTCAGCCGCAAGAACGCCTATCACGGCATGACGGTGATCACCGCGAGCCTCACCGGCAAGGACTACGTGAAGTCGGCCTCGGGCCTCCCGGTGAAGGAGGTGCGCCATCTCACTTGTCCACATCACTGGCGCGAAGCTCTGCCGAAGGAGAGCGAAACGGATTTCTCGGCCCGTCTGGCGCTCGAGCTCGAGCAGACGATCCGCAATACCGGCCCCGACTATATCGCCGGCTTCTTCGCCGAGCCGGTGATGGGCGCGGGCGGTGTCATTCCTCCTCCCGAAGGTTATTTCCAGGCCATCCAGCCGGTGCTCAAGAAATACGGCATTCCGCTCATCGCCGATGAGGTGATCTGCGGCTTCGGCCGCACCGGCGAATTCTGGGGTTCGCAGAAATACGGCATGAAGCCCGATATCGTGGTGGCGTCCAAGGTCATCACCGCCGGCTTCTTCCCGATGGGCGCCATTATCCTCTCGCCGGAAATGACGGAGCGGATCGACAAGGCTTCGGCAAAATATGAGGAGCTGCCGACGGGCTTCACCACCGGCGCGCATCCGGTCGGCTGCGCCATCGCCATGGCGGCGCTGGATGAGATCGAAGGCGGCGCCTTCGCCAATGTGAAGGCCCGGTCGCCGGAATTCCAGAAGCAGCTGCGCGCCATGGCCGATCACCCGATGGTGGGCGAAGCACGTGGCGTCGGCCTGATGGGCGCGCTCGAAATGGTGGCCGACAAGAAGACCAAAACGCCTTTCACCGGCAATCTCGATGTCAGCGAGCGTGTGTCGCGCCAGGCCTTGAAAAACGGGCTGATCTGCCGCCCGCTCGGCGCATCGATCGTACTGGCGCCGCCCTTCATCATCACGGATGCGCAGATATCGGAATTGTTCGGTATCCTGCGCAAGACGTTGGATGAAGTGCATCGCGATATCACCAAGAAAGCGGCGTGAGCCGTTCCTCACGTGCCTTTTCCTTCCCCCCTTGCGCGGAAGGTGGCTCCCACGGCCCAAGCCGTGGGAGCCGAATGGGGGTCGGGTGCTCCAGCAGAATTGAAGAAGAAGATTCTGAGGGACCACCCGACCCCCACCCCGGTCCTTCGGACCGACCCTCCCCGCAAGGGGGAGGGAGAAAAATGTATGAGCCTGGGCGTAAGATAAGGAACGAGCATGGCGCGTTATCAGATCATGGCGGACGATGTGCCCTTCGCGCGGGAATTCATGGCCGATCCTTTCGGTTATCGAAGTCCCGGCCTGCAGCGGGTGCTCAATGTCATGCGCGGCCTTGGGCCTAAAGGCAAATATGTCATTCTCTGCACGGAGCCGTACCGGCGCTGGCAGCTTGCCCGGCTGCCGGCGCGGCGGGGCGAGCCCATCGAAGCGGTCGAGGGCGTCGATTATGACGATCTCGCCACCGCAGAGCGCGATGTCTTCCTGCGGCGCTGGCATGATCTCGGCGGCCCTGACTTGCCCTTGGAACTTCTGACGATGCGGCGCTGACCCATGCTTTCTCTCATTGCCTATACGAACACACTGAGTGCCGCGCCCGGCGAGACGATCGCCGTGAAAGTCGGTTCCTATGGCGCGCGGACCTATCGCGCCGATCTGCGCCGCATCATCCAGGGTGACCGTCATCCCGATGCGCCGGGCTATAAGGACGAAGCGATCGCGCTCGATCTCGGCGGCGAACGAACCGCACGCCGTCAGGCAATCCGTGCGGGTTCCTATGTCCGGATCGCGGATCGTGGCGGCGTGCTCGCGGATATCAAGAGTTTCACCCTGGCGGTTCCGGTTCTGCCGACGCTCATCGGCGAGACGGAGCGGACGATCTTCCATCTCACCGGCATCGACCTCGAAGTGCTGATCGACGCGGAAGGCCGTTCCTGCGTAAAGCTTGGCGACGCGCGGCTGACGCTCGCAGCACCACTGGCCGTCAAGCAGTGGACGCTCCTGATCCTGTCCTTCGACAAAGGCGAGCTGCGTCTCTCGGCCTTGACCCGAGAGAGCGAGATAATCACGACGGGCAAGACTTCCGCCACGCTGCGCCGGAATGGCCCTGTCGGCGTGATGATCGCGGCCCGAGCGCCGGGAGAAAACCATTTCGACGGCAAGATCGATTCACCCGTTCTGTTCAGCCGCGCGCTCGAGCCTTTGGAAACCATGGCGCGGCTGGCGCTGCCGCAGAATTTGAGCCGCTTGCCGGATCTCGTCGCCTTCTGGGATTTCTCCCGCAGCATCGACGGCACCGAGGTGATCGACGCGTCGCCGCATCAGCTTCATGGCAAGACGGCGCAATGCCCGGCGCGCGCCATGACCGGCTGGCGCTGGGCCGGTCAATGCCAGGACTGGCGTCAGATCCCGGAGCTCTATTCGGCGATCCATTTCCACGCCGACGACATGACGGATGCCGAATGGCAGACCGATTTCGAGGTGACGCTGCCGAAGAGCCTCAAAAGCGGCCTCTATGCCATCCGCCTCGCGCCCGACGGCGATGAAGCGCAGGCCTATCATTGCGTCTTCGCGGTGCGACCGCCGCGAGCAACGCCCTCCGGCAACACGGTCTGCTTCCTGCTGCCGACGGCGAGCTATCTCGCTTACGCCAATCATCGGCTCGGTCTCGACGTGCCGGGCACCGAAGTGGGCATGGGCCGTCTCGTCGAGATCGACCGGCATCATGCCTTTCTGCAGGAACATCCCGAGCTCGGTTTCTCCTTCTATGAAGTCCATGGCGATGGCAGTGGCGTTTTCCATTCCTCGCGCAACCGGCCGGTCGTCGATTTGCAGCCCGGCGTCAAAGGTTTCCTCGGCGGCCTCGGCTCCAATGTCTGGCAGCTCACCGCCGATACCCACATCACCGGCTGGCTCGAGCATCAGGGCGTCACCTATGATGTGATCACCGATGAGGATCTGCATCGCGACGGCCTCTCCCTCTTGCGCCAGTACAATGTGGTGCTGACCGGCACCCATCCCGAATATCATTCGCTTCAGATGATCGACGCGTTGCAGGGCTTCGTCGATCGCGGCGGCCGGCTCATGTATCTGGGCGGCAATGGTTTCTATTGGCGCATCTCCTTCAGCGACGCGCATCCGGGCGTCATCGAATGCCGCCGCTCGGAAGCGGGCATCAGGCCCTGGGAGCCGGGGCAGGGGCAGTTCCATCATGCCTTCACCGGCGAATATGGCGGCCTGTGGCGGCGTAACGGCCGGCCTTCGACCGAGCTTGCCGGTCTCATCATGAGCTCGCAGGGTTTTGATCTCTCCGAGCCTTATGAATTGTCCGCGGCCGCCACAGATTCACGCGCCGATTTCATCTTCGACGGGATAGATCGCACGCCGGGCCGCAAATTCGGCGCCTTCGGCCTGTCGGGCGGTGGCGCCGCCGGCATGGAGATCGATCGTGCCGACTTCGGATTGGGCACGCCTCGCAATGCGCTCATTCTCGGCAGCTCGAAGAGACACACCGACATCTATCTGATGACGCCCGAGGACATGCTCGACCCCACACCCGATATGTCGGGCACACAGAATGATACGATCCGCGCGGACCTCGTCTATTTCGAGAAGGAAGGCGGCGGCGCCGTCTTCTCTGTCGGCTCGATTGCCTGGGCCGGCGCCATGGCCTGGAACAGCTATGACAACGAGGTCGCGCGGATGACCTGGAATGTGCTCCGGCGCTTCGACAAGAAGGGTTAAGCCGCGAACATCGAATAGCTGAAGTCGATCGCCGATTCCAATTTCTGTATCACCGGCCGCATCAGATCGAGGACGGTCTCGATATGCTGCGGGCTCATGCGTGGCGAGATCGAGCTGACGCTGATCGACGCGAAAGGCTTGCGTGATTTGTCGCGGATCGCCATGGAAAGCGTCGTCACGCCGAGATCGGCGATGTTGCGAACGACATGGCCCCGCGCGCGTGCATCCCGCACCTGCTCGAGCACCTGTTCGACGGTCTTGCCGTGATGCGGATATTTCTCGGCATTGGCCTCGACAATGCGCGCCACTTGCTCCTCCGGCATCGCCGACATCACGGCGAGACCGCCGGCGCCGACGCCTATGGGCCGGCGCAGGCCGACATCCGTCACCAGCGCCTTGACCGGAAAGGCCCCTGACATCCGGCTCACGCAGATCATGTCGTCGCCGCTGATCTTGGAGAAGAAGACGGTGTCGCCGGTCTGCTCGGCCAGATCCTCGGTCGTCTTTTTATAGAGCGACTGCAGATCGAAGCGCGGCGCCGCCGTAAGTCCGAGATCGTAGATCAGGGGACCCAGGAAATAGCGCCGGTCATTCGACTGCTGGAAGGTGAGGCCGGATTCGCTGAAAGCCCGCAGCATGCGGTGCACGGTCGGGACGGTGAGGCCGGTTGCTGCGGAAAGCTCGGTGAGGCTGCTGCCGGCGCGGTTGCGTTCCGCCACCGCCTTCAGCACCGCTACCGCCCGATAGATGCTTTGCGCGCCTTGCTCCATCTCAGACTTCCATAATATGGATTAAAGAATTCTCTGCGTGCTGGTTGACCGTCAAATTCTTTTCATATACGCAGAAACTCGAAGATGTCGCAGAATAATACTTCCACAATATGGAGTCAATAGTCGTGCTCACCAATGTTCCCTCGCGCGTATCCGCCGGTGCCCGTTTCCGCCAAGCCCTGGCCGAGGAGAAGCCGCTTCAGATCATGGGCACGATCAACGCCTATACGGCGCTGATGGCCAAAAGCGTCGGCTACCGGGCGCTCTATCTCGCGGGCGCCGGTGTCGCGAACGCCTCCTTTGGCCTGCCCGATCTCGGCATCACCACCATCAATGACGTGCTGACCGACCTGCGCCGCGTCTCGGACTCGGCCGATCTGCCGGTTCTCGTCGATGTCGATACCGGCTTCGGCGGCGCCTATTCCATTGCTCGGCTGGTGCGCGGTCTCATCAAGGACGGCGCCGGCGCCATGCATATGGAAGACCAGGTGGCGCTCAAGCGCTGCGGCCACCGCCCCGGCAAGGAGATCGTCAGCCAGAGTGAGATGCTCGACCGCATCAAGGCGGCGGTCGATGCGCGCTATGACGAGGACTTCGTGATCGTCGCGCGCACCGATGCGCTTGCCCTCGAAGGCCTCAATGGCGCGATCGACCGTGCCTCGGCCTATGTGGAGGCGGGCGCCGACATGATCTTCGCCGAAGCCTTCACCGAGCTCGTCCAATATACGAAGCTCGCCAAGGCGCTCAATCGCCCGCATGCGGTTCTGGCCAATATCACCGAATTCTCCAAGACGCCCAATTTCACCACCGGGGAATTGCGCGATGCCGGCGTCTCCGCCGCGCTTTACCCGCTGTCGGCGGCACGCGCGATGAATGCCGCGGCCCTCAATGTCTATCAGACCATCCGCAGCCAGGGCACGCAGAAAGACATCCTCGGCACGATGCAGACGCGTGAGGAGCTCTACAGCTATCTCAACTACCACGCATACGAAAAGAAGATCGACGAATTGTTCGCCGCCAAGAAAGGCGCCTGACCGGCGCTGACAAAATGGGAGAGAGACACATGAAGCAAATGATCCAGAAAACATTGGGCATCGCCGCGCTGTTGGCCGGCATCGCGATGGGTGCATCGACGGCGCTTGCCGATTATCCCGAGCAGCCGATCCGCCTGATCGTGCCGTTCTCGGCCGGCGGCGGCACTGACATCACCGCGCGTATCGTCGCCGAGGACATGTCGAAGACCTTGGGCCAGCCCGTGCTCGTCGACAACCGGCCGGGCGCCCAGGGCATCGTCGGCACCAAGGAAGCGGCGGGCGCCAAGCCTGACGGCTACACGATGGTCTTCGTGCTGCAGGCCACGCTGGCGCTCAATCCGAGCCTCTATTCGGCAACCAACTACGATCCCGTCAAGGATTTCGAGCCGATCGGCCAGATCTCGGAATCGCCTTATGTCGTCGTGGTTCATCCCAATCTCGGCGTGAAGACTTTGGCCGAGCTCATCGCCAAGGCCAAGGCGGCACCAGGCAGCATCAATTTCGCCAGCGGTGCGGCGGCCTCCTTCCTGGCTTCCCGTCTGATGCAGCAGGCGGTCGGCGTCGAGCTCACCCACATTCCCTATAATGGTTCAGGCCCCGCGATCACCGACCTACTCTCCGGCCGTGTGAGCCTGATGCTCAGCAGCCCGGTTTCCGTCCTGCCGCACATCAAGGCCGGCAAGCTGATCCCGCTCGCCGTGACCGGTGCTAAACGTTCGCCGTCGCTGCCCGATCTGCCGACCGTCGCCGAGCTCGGCTATCCGAATTTCGAAGTCTCTGGCTGGTATGGCTTCGCCGCCCCCGCCGGCACGCCCAAGGAGTTCATCGACAAGCTCAACCAGGCGCTCGTCCAGGCGCTGGCCAAGCCGGAAGTCCAGGCCGGTCTCGAAAAGTCGGGTGTCGAAGGCAAGGCGAGCTCGCCGGAAGAGCTGAAGGCACTGATCGCCAGCGAGCTCACGCGCTGGACCGCGATGATCAAGGAAGCCGGCATTCAGCCTGAATGATCACACGGCGAAGGGCGCGCTCCGGTGGCGGAGCGTGCCCGCCCGTCAGCCCAACATATCTCTGGAGTAGAAATTGCCTCATATCTGGATCGAGACCTCCGCCAATATCGCCGATGAGCCGGAAGTGCGGGCGCTCAAGGACTGTGTCTACCAGGCGGCTCTCGCCACCGGCCTTTTCCCGCTCGGCGGCATTCGCCTGCGCTTTCAGGTGATCGACGATTACATCATCGGCGACGGCCATCCTGACAACAGCTTCGTGCATGTCGTGCTCAGGATCGGCGTTGGCCGCGACGCGGAGACCAAGCGGAAATCGGCGGAAGCGGTCTTTCAGAAATTATGCGACCTCCTGGCGGCGCTGCAGCAGCGCCGCCCGCTCGCTGTAGCTTTTGAGCTCCAGGAGATGCATCCTGAGCTGAATTTCAAGTTCAACAATCTGCACGAACATATAAAGCGCCGGCAAGAGTCGAACTGACCGCATCCGGCTGGATTTCATCGGGAGGAATGAAGATGAAGGCGACGAGGGACCTGATCGCGGGGCTGATGTTTTCCGGCATCGGGCTCGCGGCATTGATCATCGCCCGCAACTATCCCTTTGGAACGACGCTCAATATGGGGGCTGGATATTTCCCGACGATCGTGTCGGCACTCATTCTGGCTTTCGGCGTCATTCTCGTCATTCAGGAAATGATCAAGGGCAATGGTCCGGCGCTCGGCGACATCGCCTGGCAGCCGCTCTTCATCATAACCGGCGCCGTCATCGGTTTTGCGTTGCTGATCGATACGGGTGGCCTGATCCCCGCGGTGGCCTTTCTCGTCGCGGTGAGCTGGTTCGCCGATCCGGCGCGGAAGTGGCGTCATCTGCCGATCCAGATCGTCGTCGGCATCCTCGTGCCCATTCTCATTTTCCGCGTCGGCCTCAAAATGCCGATCAATCTCTGGGCATTCTGATGATCGACGGACTCCTGCTCGGCTTTCACGTCGCCTTTTCGTTCGACAATCTCCTTTATTGCCTGATCGGCGTGACGCTCGGCACCTTCATCGGCATGCTGCCGGGGGTCGGACCGCTGGTCACCATCGCGATGCTGCTGCCGATGACCTATGGGCTGCCGCCGGAAGGCTCGCTGATCATGCTAGCCGGCATCTATTACGGCGCCTCTTATGGCGGATCCTCGACCGCCATCCTGGTCAACTTGCCGGGCGAATCCTCTTCCGTCGTCACCTGCCTCGACGGCTATCAGATGGCGAAGAAGGGCCGTGCCGGAGCAGCTCTGGCGATCGCGGCCATCGGCTCTTTCGTGGCCGGCTGCATCGGCACGCTGGCGATCGCCTTGTTCGCTCCCTGGCTCGGCAGAGCCGCGCTGGATTTCGGCGCGGCGGAGTACACAGCCTTGATCGTCATGGCCTTGGTGGCGACGTCCGTGCTCGTCCAGGGCGCCTTCGTCAAAGGTCTCTTGATGGCGCTGCTCGGTATCCTGATCGGCCTCATCGGCATGGACACCAATTCCGGTGCGCTGCGTTACACTTTCGGCCTCACCCCGCTCATGGACGGCGTCAAGTTCGTCGTCGTGGCGGTCGGCATGTTCGCCTTCACCGAGATCATTACGCAGCTCAGGTCCTATAGCGCGCAGCCGGTCGAAGCGACCAAGGTCGACAGCCTGATGCCGACGCGTACGGAACTGACGGACTCGGCCCTGCCGATCCTGCGCGGCACCGGCATCGGCATGTTCTTCGGCATCCTGCCCGGCATCGGGCCGACGATGAGCTCCTTCGCCTCTTATTTGCTGGAAAAGCGGATAGCACGTGACCCTTCCCGCTTCGGCCACGGCGCCATCGAAGGCGTCGCCGGGCCGGAAGCGGCCAACAATGCCGCGGCGCAGACATCCTTCATCCCGACCCTGACGCTCGGTGTGCCGGGCAGCGCCACCATGGCGCTCATGCTCGGCGCCTTGATGATCCAGGGCATCACGCCCGGGCCCAATGTCATCACCGAGCGCCCGACCTTGTTCTGGGGGCTCGTCGCCAGCATGTGGATCGGCAATGTGCTGCTGGTGATCCTAAATCTACCGCTCATCCGCCTGTGGACGGCGCTGCTCAAGGTTCCCTATTCCTGGCTCTTTTCGCTGATCCTGATTCTGTCGTGCTTCGGCATCTATTCATTGGCAAACAGCCACTACGACGTTCTGCTCGGCGCCTTCTTCGGTGTGCTGGGTTATGTCTTCCTCAAGCTCGAATGTCCGCTGGCGCCCTTCATTCTGGGGCTCGTCCTCGGTCCGATGCTCGAGGAGAATGTACGCCGCGCCCTTCTCATTTCGCATGGCGATCCCACCACCTTCATCGCCAGTCCGATCAGCATCAGCTTCCTCAGCGCGGCGATCCTGCTCGTAATTTGGATGCTCATCCCCGCGGTGCGGCGCCGCAAGGAGAAAATCGAGATCGAAACGAACTGACGCCCGCGTTTTTCTAGAAGGACCAGCCTATGCGACTTTTGAGTTTTCGTGCCGGCGGCAAGGACCGTTTCGGCGCCGTGATCGATACGGGTGTCGTCGATCTCTCGGCGCGCCTGAAGCAGCAGAGCCTGCGCCAGCTCATTGCCGAGATGCCGCGCGCCGATATCCAGGCGGAGATCGCCAGAGCGAGCGCCGATTTCTCACTCGCTGAGATCGACTATCTTGTCCCGGTTCCCGATGCTGACAAGATCATCTGCGTCGGCGTCAACTATGCCGACCGCAATGCCGAATATAAGGACGGCTCCGAGCTTCCCAAATTCCCGAGCCTGTTCCTGCGCAGCCGCGGCTCCTTTGTCGGCCATGGCCAGCCTTTGCTGCTGCCGCCCGAGTCACCGCAATTCGACTATGAAGGCGAGATCGTCCT
Source organism: Rhizobiales bacterium Y(2018) (assembly GCA_005502925.1). GTDB lineage: Bacteria > Pseudomonadota > Alphaproteobacteria > Rhizobiales > Aestuariivirgaceae > Taklimakanibacter. The sequence goes on from SCPD01000002.1 coordinate 488,852, forward strand.
GGTGATCGGTAAAGGCGGGCGCCGCATCCCGGCGGAATCGGCGCTGGACCATATTTTCGGCCTCACCATCTGCAATGAAGGCAGCGTGCGCGACTGGATGCGCCATGCCAAGTTCAACGTCACCCAGGGCAAGAACTTCCACGCCTCGGGCAGCATCGGCCCGTGGATCGAGGTTCTCGACGATCATGCCCCGCTTGCGGCGCTCGATATCCGGACCTGGGTCAATGACGAGCTGCGCCAGGAGGAGAGCATCGCCCGCATGATGTTCCCCTTCACCTATCTGATCAATTATATCTCGACCTTCATGGAGCTGATGCCGGGCGACATGATCGTGACCGGTACGCCGACCGGATCGGGCGCGCGCTTCGACCCGCCGCGTTATCTGGTCGACGGCGATGTGGTACGCGTCGCGGTGGCGGGCGTCGGAACGCTCGAAAACCGCGTCCAGGCGGAGAGACGATAGAGGAGCATCTTCATGATGACACCCGAACAGGTCACGGCGGCCGCCGCGGCACTCGACCAGGCCGAGCGCGACCGCCGTCAGATCGGCCTGTTGAGCCTCACGCATCCCGGCATCGATCTCGACGACGCCTATAAGATCCAGGCCGCCTGGATGGAGCGCAAGCAGGCGCAAGGCCATCGTCAGATAGGCTGGAAGATCGGGCTGACGTCGCGCGCGATGCAGCAGGCACTCAATATCGATACGCCCGATTCCGGCGTTCTCCTCGATTCCATGGCTTTCGACGACGGCGCCGTCATTCCGCCCGACCGCTTCATCCAGCCGCGCGTCGAGGCCGAAATCGCTTTCATCATGAAGTCATCCTTGCGCGGGCCGGGCGTGACACTCTTCGACGTGCTCGACGCGACCAATTACATTTCACCGGCGCTCGAGATCCTCGACACGCGCATCCTGCGCAGCGATCCTCAGACCGGCAAGATGCGGACCGTCTTCGACACCATTGCCGATAATGCCGCCAATGCCGGCATCGTGCTGGGCGGGCGGCCGCTGCGGCCGCTCGAATCCGATCTGCGCTGGCTTGGCGCTATCGTCTCGCGCAATGGCGCGGTCGAGGAGACGGGCCTCGCCGCCGGCGTCCTCAATCATCCGGCCCGTGGCATCGCCTGGCTGGCCAATCGCCTGTCGGCCTATGGCGGTGAGATCGCCGCCGGGCAGGTGGTGCTCTCGGGCTCCTTCATTCGCCCGGTGGAATGTCCGCACGGCTCCACCGTTGTTGCCGATTTCGGCGCCCTGGGCAGCGTCAGCTGCCATTTCGCGTGAGGATGTCGATGCCGGCCCCGCAGAACCAGTTCAAACAGCGCCTTCACGCGGGAGAGCGCCAGATCGGCCTGTGGCTTGGCCTCGCCGATCCTTATGCGGCGGAACTCATTGCCGGCGCCGGCTTCGACTGGCTGGTGATCGATGGCGAGCATGCGCCCAATGACCTGCGCTCGACACTTACGCAATTGCAGGCGCTGTCGGCGCATAGCGTCAGCGCCGTTTGCCGGCCACCGGCGGGTGAGAGTTGGATGATCAAGCAACTGCTCGATATCGGCTGCCAGACGATTCTTGTCCCCATGGTCGAGACCGCCGAACAGGCAGAGGATCTGGTGCGCGCGGTCAAATATCCGCCGCGCGGCATAAGAGGCGTCGGCGCCGGCCTCGCCAGGGCGTCGCGTTTCAACGCCATCCCGGACTATCTGGTGACCGCCGACGAGCAGACCTGCCTGCTCCTCCAGCTAGAGACGCTTGCCGGCCTCGATCAGCTCGAGGCGATCGCGGCGGTCGACGGTGTCGACGGCATTTTTATCGGCCCTGCCGATCTCGCCGCCGATATGGGGCATCTGGGCCGGCCCGGCCAGGCGGAAGTCCAGGCGCGCGTCGAGGATGCCATCACCCGCATCGTCGCCACCGGCAAGGCCGCCGGCATCCTCACTTCGGATCAGCAGCTGGCGCGCCGCTATCTGGAACTCGGCGCCCGCTTCGTGGCGGTCGGCTCCGATATCGGTCTGATCGGTGCCGCCGCGCGCCAGCTCGCCGCCGCCTATCGCTGACGCACGATCGTTCAAGACCGCCTTGACCGCCAGGGCCTAGCCTGGATTTGTGCTGCAGGATTTTTCCTTTTCCGGCCTTGCTACGTTGCTGGTCTCCGCCGCGGTGCTGATGGCCAGTCCGGGGCCGACCACCGTGAGCATCACCGCCACGGCGGCGGCTTTCGGCCTGCGGCGTTCGCTCGGCTATTGGGCCGGGGTCAATCTCGGCACCATCCTGGTGCTTTTGGCGGTCGCCCTCGGCGCCACCGCTCTTCTTCATGAAGTGCCGCACCTGTCTTTCGCCGTCAACCTCGCCGCCACGCTCTATATGTTCTATCTCGCCTGGCGCATCGCCACGGCGCCGCCTTTGTCCGTGGCTGCGGCGCCGGGAAGGGCGCCCGGGTGGTTGGCGGGCCTCAGCCTGGCGATCGCCAATCCCAAGGCCTATCTCGCCATTGGCGCCGTCTACGCCCAGTCGACCCTTGTGGCTGGGCGACCGCTGCCGGATGCGTTGCTCAAATGCGTAGTTCTCGCTGTCGCGATCATCGCCATCCATACGCTCTGGGCGCTCGCCGGATCGTCCCTCACCCGTATCCTCAGCCATCCGGTGGCGGCGCGGGCCATGAATATCGGCCTTGCCTGTCTTTTAATTCTGATCGTCCTGATCGGGTTCCTTTAGGTCATGCATCTGTTGGCGTAGCGCTACCCCCCAAATGGGGGGTGCCGACTGGCGCTCGATTCACGCACGCTGCATGGCAGAGGGCTGGAGGCGGCCGGAAGGCCGACAGGAGATTGCAATGGCGACACAAGTGCAGTTCGAGAGGGACTATGCGGCGTTCGGCAGTCAGGCGCGCCCGTTCGAGATGGATGACGCGGTGGGTTTCGTCATCGCGGAATTTTCGCTTCATGATGGCTGCCCGTTCTATCCGATCGGCGCCGTTCTCGGCGCCAAGATATCGACCGTCTGGCTGGGCGAGGGGGTGTCGCCCGAAGGCGATGAAAGCCATCATGCCATCATCTTCAAGATGCGCGAGGACTATCCCTTCTTCGAGATCGTCATGCGCGGCAAGGACGGGGCGCGCTGGGGCGGCAGCCTCTATGGGCAGGCGCTGGAAGTGACCGACGAGGTCATTGCCGGCCACCGTGTGCTCATCGTCACCGCCGATGACACGAAGGTGCGTTATGAATTCAATGCGCGCCTGGGGCAGTATATCAGCTGCATTTGCTGCGATGACGTGACGCCCACCCTGCGGATTGCCAGATCGCAGCTCCACTGACGGTTGATCCGAGCCTTCTCTTCGCTTTCCCGGCCGCTGCGGTCCCGCCTGATCGGTGATATAGATCAGGCCGCCCGCAGCGGCCTCGCCAGCACGCGCGCCTGCGCAAAACCGGATGGCGACCCTGCGCTTCACGCGGGTTGATTTGGCGCTTGCCTTAAGTCATCATGATAACATACATAATACTCATACAATGAATAATAACGAGGAAATGCCCATGGAGAAACTGCGATTGGTCCTCGCCGGACTTTGCGCGCTGGTGCTGCTGGCGTTCAGCCAGGCGCTCGCCGCCGAACCGCCTGAAAAAGCCAAGATCGACTGGCAGCAATTCAAAGGCCAATCGATCGAGCTCTTCCTTGTGAAGCACCCGTGGACCGATGCGATCGAGCCTTTCCTGCCGGAATTCGAGAAGCTCTCCGGCATCAAGCTTAATCTCACCACGGTGGCCGAGGACGCTTATTGGGACAAGTCCCAGCTCGGCCTCGCCTCCACCAAGCCGCCTTTCGATGTCTTCTTCCTGTCGATGGGCCTCAATGGCTACACCGCCTACCAGAACAAGTGGCTGGCCAAGCTCAACGACGTGTTCGACAATCCCAAGCTGACCGACAAGGCCTGGTACCAGTATGAGGATTTCTCGCCCGCCGCGGCCTCGGCCTTCCATCTGCCGGACCCGTCGAGCCCCGACATGTACGGCGTGCCGATGTCGACCGAAGTCTACATGTTCTTCTACCGCAAGGACCTTTTCCAGGAGAACAACATCGACGTCGCCAGCCTCACCACGATGGACCAGTGGCTGGAGGCTCTGCGCAAGCTCAAGCTGCCGGAAGGCACCTATCCGGCCTCTTTGCGCGGTGGTGGTCTCGGCATCCTGGACGAGCTCAACGCCGTGGTCGCCAACAGCTGGGGCAATGCGCCCTATGCCAAGGACCGCTTCGTCTATTTCGACGACAAATGGGCGCCGCGCTTCACCGATCCCAAGGTGAAGGATGGTTTCGCCGACTGGGCCGAGCTGATGAAGATGTCGGCGCCGGGCGTCACCTCGTTCGACTGGTACGAGGCCACCACGCAATTCGCGCAAGGCAAGGCCGCCACCTTCGGGCCCGATGCGAGCCTCTTCGCCTCGATCTTTCTCGATCCCAAGCAGTCGACGGTTGCCGACAAGGTTGGTTTCAAGGCTCTGCCGGCGGGTTCGCCCGATGGCGCCCGCACCGCCATGTGGTCCTGGGGCCTGAGCATTCCGGAACGCTCCGAGAAGAAGGACGCCGCCTGGCTGTTCGTCCAATGGGCGACGAGCCCCTATATCGCCGCGCGCGTCGGCGAGAAGACCATGGCCTCGGCGCGCCAGTCGACCTGGGCCGATCCCGAATACCAGAAGAAGCTGCCTGAAGGCTTCGGCGCCGCGGTGGGTGAATCGCTGAAAGTGGCCCAGCCCTCGATCATGTATCTCGCCTCTGCCAACCAGGTGGTGCAGGGCATGCTCGACGCGCTGCATGCGATCTATCAGGGCACTCCGGTGGATGACGCGATGCAGGAGTTGCAGGACAAGGCGACCGAGGTCGTCACGCAAGCCGGGCTCTACAAGCCGTAAACAAGCTGGGCGCGGCGGATCATGTGTCCGCCCGCCCTTCCCCTCTTTTTTAGAAGCCTTTCTCTTTCCAGGCAGGCATGAAGCGCCGCATCCCCATTCTTTTTCTGCTGCCCGCGGCCGCCGTCCTCTTTCTGATCGCCGCCTATCCCGTGGGCTTCGGCCTGTGGGCGGGCCTCCATCAATGGAACTGGGCGCTAGGCCAGGCCGAGAGCTGGAACTTCATCGGCCTCGACAACTACGCCCAGGTCTTCGCCAACAAGGCCTTCTGGAATTCGATCAAGGTCACCGTCACCTTCACGGCGATCGCCGTGACATTGCAGCTCATCCTCGGCCTCGGCATCGCTATCCTGCTGCACAACAACATGCGGGCATCGTGGTTCTTCCGCTCGGCGGTGGTCTTTCCGCTGATGGTGTCGGACATCGTCGCGGCGGTCATCTTCTCGACCATCCTCGATCCCAATCTGGGGATACTCAATTATGCCTTGAGCGTGGTCGGGCTGCCGGGACCGAACTGGATCGGCAATCCGAACCTCGTCATCATCACTTTGTCGCTCGTCGATACCTGGTGGCAGACCGGCAATATCATTCTCATTCTGCTCGCCGGCATGACCAGCATTCCGCAAGACCGCATCGACATGGCCTCGATCGATGGCGCCAGCGGCTGGCGCATGTTCTTCCACATCACCTTGCCGGCGCTGAAGCCCTTCATCCTGGTGGCGCTCGTTTTCCGCACCATCGACGCACTTCGCGTCTTCGCGCTCGCCTGGGCCATCACCAAAGGCGGGCCGTTGCGGGCCACCGAAGTGTCGCAGCTCTATATTTTCAAGCAGGGCATCGGCGGCGCCTACAATATGGGCTATGCCTCGGCCGCCGCCACGGTCTTCGCGATCTTCGTTGGCCTCGTTGCCGGCATCTATCTGCTCGCCATGCGGAGGACGCCGGCATGAGGATCAAGCGGCGAACCTTAGGCCAGATTGCTTCCTTCACCACCTTGGCGCTGATTTCAGTGGTTTTCCTGGCACCCGTCATCTGGATCGCGCTCACGGCGCTCAAGACGCAGCGCGAGGCGCTGGCTTTGCCGCCGGTCTGGTCCTTCACGCCGCAATGGCATAATTTCATCGAGGCCTGGCAGTCCAATGACTTCGCCAAGTCCTTCCTCATCACGACATCGGTATCGGTCTTCTCGGTGGCGCTGACGCTGGCGCTTTCGATTCCCTTAGGATACGTCCTGGCGCGTTATCGCCGCGGCTGGCTCTCGGCCTTCGAGGTCGCCATCATGGTGGTGCGCATGCTGCCGGAGATCCTGTTCATGCTGCCGCTTTATGTGATCTATCAGAAAACGGCTCTGTTCGACACACAGATCGGCATCATCCTCGCCTTCCAGATCTTCAACATTCCCTATTGCGCCTGGCTCATCCGGCAATTCATCTCGGAAGTGCCGCCTGAGCTCGACGAGGCGGCGCTGCTCGATGGCGCTTCACTTTGGCAGGTCCTGTGGTTCGTCATCGTGCCCACCATCCGGCCGGGCATCGTCGCGGCGGCGGTGTTGTCCTTCATTGCGGTCTGGACCAATCTGCTGTTGCCGCTGGCGCTCACCTATAGCGAGACGCCGATGGTCGCGACCACCATCGCCAATTTCAAGGGCTATGGCTCCTTCAACTGGCCGGTCATGGCGGCCGCCGCGATCATATCGCTGCTGCCGCAATTCATCTTTTTCCTTTTCGCGCAGAAATATATCGTCAAGGGCCTCACTCTTGGGGCGGTCAAAGGTTGATGGGAGACAGCATGCTTGATTTGTTGAAAATGGATGGTCGCATCGCCGTGGTGACGGGCGCCGGCCAGGGCATGGGCAAGGAGATCGCCAAGGCACTGGCCTCGCTCGGCGCCACGGTCGTCGTCGCCGAGCTGTCGCCGAAGACGGGCGAGGCGACGGCGCGCGAGATCGTCGCTAAAGGTGGCAAGGCCGAATTCCGCCAGATGGACGTGCGTGACACCAAATCGGTCATTGCCGCCGCCGACTATATCAAGGAGCGGCATGGCCGCCTCGATATCGCCGTCAACAATGCCGGCATCGTCAAGAATGCAGCGACGCTCGAGACCTCGGATGCCGACTGGCTCGAGGTGATCGAGGTCAATCTCAATGGTGTGTTCCGCTGCTGCCGCGAATTCGGCCGGCTGATGGTGGCGCAGAACAAGGGCGTCATCGTCAACATGTCGTCGAACAGCGCCGTCATCGTCGACCGCCCGCAAGTGCAACCCGCCTACAATGCCTCGAAGGCCGGCGTGTCGCAGCTCACCAAGTCGCTCGCCGTCGAATGGGCGCCGCATAATATCCGCGTCAATGCGATCGCGCCCGGTTATATCGACACCGCGCTCACCGATGCGGGCAAGGGCCAGGCCGAATGGATCAAGTTCTGGATGAGCATGACGCCGATGAACCGCTTCGGTAAGCCGGAAGAAGTGGCGCCCTTGGCCGCCTTTCTCGCCTCCGATGCCGCGAGCTACATCACCGGCGCCGTCTATCTCATCGATGGCGGCTACACGGTCTGGTAGGCCCGATGTTCAAGGTGGATCCGAGCCGCATCGATCTGGCACGCGAATTCAGGGCGAAGCCCTTTGGCCGTCACAGCGACGAACTGCAGCGCATCCTCAATTTCTTCCGCTCCGACCCGGTGGCCCATAATTTCTGCGTGGTCTGCACCAGGCCGCACCAGGAATGGGCGCTGGCCCGTTTCAGGGCGACAAGTCGCGAGCCGGTCGATCTCTTGGGCCCCGTCTATGGCTCGCTCGAAGACGCCGAATGGGACATCTTCAAATTGCGCTGGCGCCGCCATACCGGCCAGGCGTTGGAGATCGATTGATGCACGCGGCCACTCCTCATTTTCGTCATCCCGGCGAAAGCCGGGATCCCCTAAATGCGTTCCGAACCAACAGTTGCGCCCGGCTTGCGCCTATTCAATGGATCCCGGCTTTCGCCGGGATGACGGGAAAAGGGGCATGATCGAAATCCTTGGCTATACCGATCGCCTGGCGGTGCGTCCCGGCGAGACCATCGAATTCAAGGTCAGCCGTGAGACGGGCGCGGGCCCCTATCGCGCCGATATCGTGCGGCTGCGCTGCGGCGACGACCGTCCGGGCGGACCCGGCTTCCAGGAAGAGCTTGTCGCCGACGCCGTGGTGAATGGCGATTATCAGGGCCGCAAGCAGGAGATCAATTGCGGTTCGTATGTCAACGTCCCGCCGACCGCCGCTTTCAATGCGCTTGCAGGCTTCGAGCTCAGCTGCCTCATCTGGCCGACCTTGCCAGGGGTTGGCGAGCAGACGGTAATGGGAAGATGGTCGGGCGAGTGCGATGAGGGCACGGGGTATGCCTTGTCCATCGGCAGCGACGGCAAGCCTTGCTTGCGCTTCGGCGCCAACGGAAGAATCTGGCGGCTGGTCTTTCCGGTTCCGGTTACCGCGCGGCGCTGGTACCGGCTGACCGCGCGTGTAGATTCGAAGACATCCGAAGCCCGGCTTCTCTGCGTGCCGCTCGAGGAACGCTGGGGCGATCATCCGGTCGTCCCTTCCAGCGCCAGATCGTCTATCAAAGTAGTGACGGAAACGGACACACCTTTCACCATCGCGGCGCATCTCATCCGCGACGAAAGACGAGGCTGGCGCGGAGCCGGGCACTTCAACGGCAAGATCGAAGCGCCGGAGCTGCGTGACGGCGACGACCGTCTCGTTGCGCGCTGGGATTTCGCCCAGGACATTTCCGGCATCGCCATTCGCGATACCGGCCCGCACAGGCTCGACGGCGCCTGCATCAATCTGCCGACCCGCGCGATGACCGGCCATAACTGGACGGCCGAAGTGATGAACTGGCGCCAGCGGCCCGAGGAATATGCGGCGATCCATTTTCATGAGGACGATCTTTATGACTGCGCCTGGGACACCGATTTCACCTGGACCATTCCTCAGACTCTGAAGAGCGGCATCTATGCAGCCCGTCTGTGTACGGGAGCGGCGGAGGATTATGTGCCCTTTTTCGTCCTGCCACCCAAAGGCCAAGCCACGGCGCCCGTCGCGTTCCTGGCGTCGAGCGCCACCTATCTCGCTTATGCCAATAGTCACGATCACTACGAGGATCCGGTCGCCGAACGCTGCCACGGTTTGGCGGTCCTGAGCCCGGCCGATCTATTCCTGATGCAGCGGCGTGATTTCGGGCTGTCGACTTATGATCATCACCGCGACGGCAGCGGTTCCTGCTGGAGCTCGCGCTTGCGCCCGATCCTCAATATCAGGCCCAAACGGGCGCTGTGGTCGCTCAATGCCGATCTCCATATCACCGACTGGCTGGAGGCGACCGGGCAGGCCTATGACGTCATCGACGACGAGACCTTGCACAAGGAAGGCCTGGCGCTCCTCGCGAATTATTCCTGCATCATCACTGGCACGCATCCCGAATATTTTTCGACCGCCATGTTGAAAGGCGTCGCGTCCTATCTCGATGCGGGCGGGCGGCTGATGTATCTGGGCGGCAATGGTTTCTACTGGCGTGTCGCCTTCCATGAGGAACTGCCGGGCGCCATGGAGATGCGCCGCGGCGAAGCGGGCACCCGTATGTGGACGTCGGAGCCCGGTGAGACGGGGCTCGCCACCACGGCGGAACCGAGCGGCATGTGGCGCCATTCAGGCTATGCGCCGCAGCGCCTCGTCGGTGTCGGTTTCATCTCCGAAGGCTTCGACAGCGGCTCCTTCTATCGCCGCCTGCCGGCGAGCCATGATCCCCGGGCGCATTTCATCTTCGCGGGCGTCGAGGAAGAGATCGTCGGCGATTTCGGCGTCTTCGGTGGCGCCGCGGCGCTCGAGCTCGATATCGTGAACCCGAAGGTCGGCACGCCGGCGCATGCACTGCGTCTGGCGAGCTCCGAAGGCCACAGCAATGTTTATGTCGTGGCCCAGGGCGAGGTCGGCGCCAATCATCCCGGCATGGATGGTATCGAATCGCCCTTGGTGCGCGCCGATATGGTGTTCTTCGAGACGCTGAAAGGCGGCGCCGTCTTTTCGACCGGTTCGATCGGCTGGGCCGGGAGCCTGGCGCATGACGGATACGACAACAATATTTCGCGCATCACTCGCAATGTGCTCGAGCGTTTCATCGCGCCTGAGCCTTTCGCGGTGCCTTGAAGGGAAACTGCCCATGGCCAGTGTCGACATCTCAGCTATCGCCAAGAATTATGGGCCGGTACGCGTCCTCAAAGGCGTCGACATCGCCATTGCCGATGGCGAGTTCATCGTGCTGGTCGGGCCGTCTGGCTGCGGCAAGTCGACCTTGCTGCGCATGATCGCCGGGCTCGAGGAAGTGAGCGAGGGCACCATCTCCATCGATGGCGCGGTCGTCAACGAGGTCGAGCCGAAGGACCGCGACATCGCCATGGTGTTCCAGTCCTATGCGCTTTATCCGCAGATGAAGGTCAAGGACAACATGTCCTTCAGCCTGCGCATGCGTGGCGTGGACAAGCCGCGGATCAAGCAGGAAGTCGCCGCCGCCGCCGGCATCTTGGCGCTCGACAGTCTGCTCGAGCGTTTTCCACGCCAGCTGTCGGGCGGCCAGCGCCAGCGTGTCGCCATGGGCCGCGCCATCGTGCGCAAGCCGAAAGTGTTCCTGTTCGATGAGCCGCTCTCCAATCTCGACGCCAAATTGCGTGTCGTGATGCGCAGCGAGATCCGGGCACTGCATCAACGGCTCGGCACCACCGCGGTCTATGTCACGCACGACCAGCTCGAGGCGATGACGATGGCCGACCGGGTCGTGGTCATGCATGACGGGCGTATCGAGCAGATCGGCCGGCCGCTCGAGCTTTACGACCGGCCGATGAATCTCTTCGTCGCCGGTTTCATCGGTTCCCCGACGATGAACTTCATCAGGGGGATTGCAAAGAGTGGTCATGTCGACGCCGAGAGCGTGAGATTGCCGCTTCCGCCGAGCCTTGCGACAGAAACGGGTCGTCCGGTCGTCTTCGGGATCCGCCCCGAGCATCTCGCCGTCGTGGCGGAAGGCCAGGGCATTCCGGCCAAGGTCGAGGTGGCCGAGCCCACCGGGGCGGTCACCTATATCTACGCCCATATCGGCGCGACGCCGGTTTGCGCCGCCTATACGGGCCGCGATCTGCCGCGTCCCGGCCAGATGATCGGGCTTTCACCCGAGCCCGATCGCATCCATCTGTTCGACGCCGGCAGTGAGGCGCGCATCGATCAGGCGAGATAGGCGGCGTCCTCGCGCACCTCGATGAGGGTCGGCTTCTTCTTGGTGAAGGCGCCGGTGATGGCGGCTTGCAGATCGGCGAGGCTTGCGGGCCGCTCGGCATCGCAGCCGAAGGACTTGGCGAGGGCGAGAAAATCCGGGTTGCGCGGCTTCACGCTGATGAGCGGCAGGCCGCGCGCCTGCATGAAATCCTTGATCTCGCCGAGCCCGTCATTATTCCACAGCACGATGGCGAGCGGCAGCTCGAGCTCGACGGCGGTGGCGAGCTCCTGCACGGTGAACAGCAGTCCGCCGTCACCCGCCAGCACGACGCCGGGACGCTCCGGCGTCGCGAGCTTGGCGCCGATCGCCGCCGGCAGCGCATAACCCATGGTGCCGTAGCCCATCGGGAAGAACCATGTGCGCGGCTGTTGCGTCTGATAGTGAACGCAGCCCGTATAGGCGATCTGCGTCATGTCGCCGACGACGAAGCCGTCTTGCGGGAGCGCCGCCCGCACCGCGTCGAGCACCTTGATATGTTTGGCTTCGAGCGGCGTGACGGCCTCGCGCATGCGCCGGCGCAGCTCCGCGATGTCACGGCGTGCCGGCGCTTTTCCAGCCGGCAACAAAGCGAGAAGGGCGCGCAAGCTCAAGGCGCTGTCGGCGAGAATGCCGAGATCGAGTGGCTGATCGCCGCTGAGGATCGTGGGATCGATGTCGATGCGGACGAACTTGCCTTTCACCGTCAGCTTGCCATGGACCAGAGCATCGCTGCCGCCCGTCTTCTCGGAATCGGCCGTCACATAAAGATCGGGCTCCGACAATTCGCTGCCCAGCACGATGACGAGATCGGCCCCGGCGATGAGCTGGCGCGTCTCCGGCCGCTGCAAGGTGGTGCTGAGCGACAGAGGATGGTCGTCGGCAATGACGCCCTTGGCGGCGATCGAGGTGACGACAGGCATCGCGAGACGTTCGGCGAGCTCGACGATCTCAGAGCCGGCATGAAGGGCGCCGCCGCCGGCGATGAGAACCGGCTGCCGCGCCGCTTTGATCATCTGCGCCAGCTCGGCGATCTGTTCGGGAGCGGGACCGGGAGGCGACAGCCGCGGCGGCTTCACCGTGCGGGCAGCGGCGGGCTGCGGCAGGAGATCGAGCGGAAAAGCGATATGATTGGGACGCGGCCGGGTTGAGGTGAACAGCGCGAAAGCCCGCTCGAGCAGGACCGGCACCTGATCGGGTGAAAAAGCCGTGGCGCTGAGCGCGGTGATCGGCGCGGTCGCGGCGCGCTGGTCGGTCATTTCATGCAGCATGCCGCGGCCCATGCCGAAATCGCCCATCGCATTCACGCTCGACAGCGCCAGAACGGGGATAGAATCGCTATAGGCCTGGCCGAGAGGGGTGGCGACATTGGTGACGCCCGGTCCGCTGATGACGAGGCACACGCCGGGACGGCCGGAGGACCGCGCATAGCCGTCGGCCATGAAGCCGGCACCTTGCTCATGGCGCACGCCGACATGCCGGATGCCCGACTGGTCCATGGCGCGGAAGAATTCCAGCGTATGCACGCCCGGCAGGCCGAAGACGGTATCGACGCCCAGATCCTTGAGAAGGAAGGGCAGGCTTTCGCCAACAGTGCGGTTCATACATTATTCCATTATTCGAAAGTAATTTCCGATTTATAGAATTTCATGCTTGCGCTAGTCTTGTCAAGTCGTGGCGAAGACGAGGACGTGATGCGAGCAAGCGACGCGAACCTGGAAGCCTGTCTGAAGGAGCTCAAAGGCTTGCTGAGCGAGCGCTGCTCGACCGGGCAGAGCGTGCGTGAGCTGCATGCGCGTGACGAGGGCTGGCATCCGCCGGGCTTGCCCGACGCGGTGTGTTTCCCGCGCGAGGCGACGGAGGTCGCCCGGATCGTGGAGCTTTGCCGGCGTTACGCGGTGCCGATCATCGCCTTCGGCACCGGCTCCGGCATGGAAGGCCAGATCAATGCGCTGGCGGGTGGCGTCTCCGTCGATCTGGCGCAGCTCGACCGCATCATCGAGGTGAACGCGGCCGATATGGATTGTTGGGTCGAGGCCGGGGTCCGGCGGATGACGCTCAATACTCACTTGCGCGATACGGGACTTTTCTTCCCCGTCGATCCGGGCGCCGATGCGAGCCTCGGCGGCATGGCCGCGACGCGCGCCTCAGGCCCCAATGCGGTGCGTTACGGCACGATGCGCGAGAATGTCCTGGCGCTCGAAGCGGTGCTCGGTACCGGCGAGATCATCCGCACCGGCGGGCGGGCGCGTAAATCCTCCGCCGGCTACGATCTGACGCGCCTGCTCATCGGTTCAGAAGGCACGCTCGGCATCATCACCAAGCTATGCCTGCGCCTGCAGCCTGTTCCGGAGGCGCTGCGCACCGCGCGGATCCAGGCCGACGACATACAGTCCCTTCTCGATTATTCGATCGCCCTGATGCAGGCGGGACTGGGCATCGCCAAGCTCGAGCTCATGGACGAGGTGGCGATGCGCGCGGTCAACCTTCATGCGAAGCTTGGGCTCGTGGAGCAGCCGACTTTGCTGGTCGAGTTCTCAGGATCTGCCGCCGCGATCGATGCGGATATCGCTTTTGCCCTAAGCTTGGCTGAGGACTTCGCTCTGCCGAAGCCAGTCTGGGCCGCCTCGCCGGAGGACCGCAGCCGCCTGTGGAAGGCGCGCCATGAAGTGGCGCATGCCGAGCCGTTGCTCCGGCCCGGCGCTCGTATCCTCGTGACCGATGTCTGCGTGCCGGTGTCGCGCATCGCCGACTGCATCCGCGCGACGCGCGCCGATCTCGCCTCGGTGGATCTCATCGCCTCGATCGTCGGTCACATTGGTGATGGCAATTTTCATGTGAGCCTCCTGATCAACCCTGATGATGAAAACGAGGTCAAGCTCGCCGAGGCGGCCCATGATCGGCTGGTCGAGCGCGCGCTCGCCATGGACGGCACCTGCACCGGTGAGCATGGCATCGGGCAGGGCAAGATAGCGCATCTCCGCCGGGAGATGGGCCCGAGCGTCGATCTCATGCGCGCGATCAAGACTCAGTTCGATCCTGCCCTGATCCTCAATCCGGGAAAGATCTTCTGATTATACGGTTTGCCGGCGCGACGGATCAGCCTGGTGCAGATAGACGGCGAAAGTATCCCAGGGCGGCATGATCGAAAGCTGCGCCAGGATGCGCCCGACCTCGCCGCGGTGATAGCCGCCATGGGTGGCGACATGCATCAGCATCTCCTGCCGCGACATGGCGCCCTGATCGCCGTCGGTGAAACGGAAGGCGACTCGTTGTGAGAGCTCTTCCGGCACCACGCGGTCCAGATAGTCGAGAAACCACTTGTCCGACGCTGTGACCTTGGCGCGCAACTCGGTCAGGGTCGGTGTCTCCGCCGTGTTGCTCGACGCATAGCCATGTTGGGCGCCGGTGAGATGGGCCGCGAAGATGCGGCCCACCACATAAGCGTGATTGATCAGCCGGATGGCGCTGTGAAGCTCCGGCGCCTGCCGGACGGCATCGAGGCCATCCAGCTTGCCGAGCAGATCGTCATTGGCCCAGGCCTGATAGCGGAACAGGGGGCGAAGCAAGTCCAGGCTGGTCATGGTCGGCACTCCCTTACGGTTGGAGGATGGCGTTCAGCTGCGTTTCGCGCGGCTGTCGGCGATCACGCACAACATCTCGAACAAGAGATTGGCGGCGTTGAGCGCGGTCTGTCCGGTCGGATCGAAGACCGGCGCCACCTCGCAGATATCGGCGCCGACCAGATGTTTGCCCTGCAGGCTGCGGATCATCACCTGTGCGTCCCGCACCGAATAGCCGCCGACCTCCGGCACGCCGGTGCCCATCGCATAAACGGCATCGAGCCCGTCGATATCGAAGGTGATATAGGTGCGCCCCGTGCCGGTGACGCGGTCGATCTCGCGCAGCACCTCGTCGCGGCCGATTTTCTCATATTCGTCCATGGTGATGAGGCGGAAGCCGGCATCGGCGCCCCATTGGATGTCGTTCTCGCTGAAGCGGGAGCCGCGCAGGCCGATCTGGATCACCCGCTTGGGATCGACCAGGCCTTCCTCGACGGCGCGCCGGAACGTCGTGGCATGATTGATCTTGGTGCCCATCAGCTCGTCGAGCGTGTCGGCATGTGAATCGAAATGCACCACGCCGACCGGATTGTCCTTGGCGATGACGCGCAGGATGGGCAGCGGCACGGTGTGATCGCCGCCGATGGCGATCGGCAGCGCGCCGGCCTTGTGGATGTCGTGGAAGAACGCCTCGATGAGGCCGATGCTGGCGGTGGGATCGAGCGCATTGACGCTGGCATCGCCGACATCGGCGACATTGCACAGGCGGAAGGGCGCGATGCCACTGGTCGGATGGATCTGGCGGATGATGCGCGACGCTTCGCGCACCGCGGCCGGGCCGTGCCGGGCGCCGGAGCGGAAATTCACGCCCATGTCGAAGGGAACGCCGGCGATGGCGATGTCGATCTCCGAGCTGATCGGCAGACGCGGCGTGCGCAGGAAGGTGGCGATATCGGCGAAACGTGGGGTTTTGGCGGAGTCGAAGGGCTGGAAGCGGGGGTCGTTCTTCACTGGGTTTTCCAATATTCCGATTATTGAAAGTAAATTCCGGAATATAAAATGTCGAAATCCGAACCTTCTGTCAATGCGCGACGGAAAGTTCAGGTGATGGGTTCGCTGCCGAGATTGGCCAGCTGCGGTCCGAGACGGTCGGCGATGTCGCCCAGCATCGCCACACTTTCGCGGATGGACAGCGTGTCGAGGAACGCATCGCGCAGGCCCAGAAGACCGAGGCTGAAGACGACGCCGGCATCACCGGAGCGCACCGGCACCGCAACTGCAAGCGTCGCCTCATCGAGCTCGTCGTCGGAGAGCGCAAAACCTTTGACGCGCGCCTCTTCGATGGCGCGCCGCACATCCGCCGGCTTGGTCTGCGTGCCGGGGCGGTATTTCCGCATCGGCTGAGCGATGGCACGGCTGATGACGTCGTCCGGCTGATGCGCGAAGAGCACGCGCCCGACCGCCGAGGCGTTGATCGGGAAATTCTGGCCGGGATGAACCGAGGTGCGCGCCGCGTCGCGCGGCATGAAGGTGCAGCACAGGTCGACACGTTCATCGCCGAAGCGGGCGAGATAGGCGGTCAGATCGAAGCGGTCGGCCAGCGCCTGCAGTTCCGGCGCGCAGATGCCGCGCAGCCTTTCGGTGCCGAGGCTCATCTGGAACATGCGCTGCATCCGGGTGCCCAGGCGATAGCGGGCGCGACGTCCTTCCGTCGCCACGAAACCGACATCGACGAGATTGCGCAGCAGTCTGAGCGCCGAGGGCATCGGCAGCCCGACACGTTCGGCGACTTCGCTCAGCGACAGACCGTCCGGCGCCGCGGCGATGATTTCGAGAATGCGTGCCGCTCTTTGCAGAGGCGTGGAGGCCTGGCCTGTCATCGTCTTGAGAATCCTTGAGCTTCGAGCATGTGCCATAAAAAACCGCGCGTCAAAAGAGTGGCCCTTGCCCCCATTCGGGAGCGCCTGAAATAGCCTCCGCAAGAAAAGGCCGTTGACAGACCCGGCCTGTCTAGACCAAAATATCAAAAAACGGAAGATAATTCCGAAAAACGAAATTTATGAGTCCAACGGCAGGAGGAAGGACATGAAGACGATTTTCCGCATTTTTCTGGGTTCGATCGGGTTTGCCGCATGTGCGGCAGCGGCGCAGGCCGAAGGCACGGTGACGGTCGTGTCCTGGGGCGGCCTCTATACCCAGGTGCAGACCACCTCATTCTACGAACCCTTCGGCAAGGCGACCGGCATCACCGTCAAATCGGAAGACTGGAACGGCAATCTCGGCCAGATCCGCGCCCAGGTCGACGCCAAGAATGTGACCTGGGATGTAGTGATCGGCGATTCCGCTTTCGCCAAGAAAGGCTGCGAGGAGGGCTTCCTCGAAAAGATCGATGCCTCGGTCACGCAAGGCATGGAGAACGACTTCTTGCCCGGCAGCATCACCGATTGCGGCGTCGCCAGCGTCGTCTGGGGTTATGTCATCGGTTATGACGAGCGCAAGGTGCAAGGCAAGCCGGCCTCGGTCGCCGACTTCTTCGACCTGCAGAAATTTCCGGGCAAGCGGGCTCTGCCCAAGCGCCCTGAATCGACTCTCGAATTCGCGTTAATGGCCGATGGCGTTCCCGCCAAGGACGTCTATGCCGTGCTGGCCACGCCGGAGGGCGTCGACCGCGCCTTCAAGAAGCTCGACACGATCAAGAGCGATGTCGTGTGGTGGGAAGCGGGCGCCCAGCCGCCGCAACTCCTCAATGACGGCGAGGTCACCATGGCGGTCTCCTTCGCCGCCCGTCTCGTCGGGCCCATTCTCGACGACAAGAAGCCCTTCGGCATTCTCTATGACGGCATGCTCTACGACCTCGACACCTGGATGATTCCCTTGGGCTCGCCGCACAAGAAGGAAGCCCAGGAATTCATCCGCTTCGCCAGCGCGCCCGAACGTCTCGCCGAGCTCGCCACGCGCGCCGGTTACGCGCCGGCACGGCCTTCCGCCATCGCGCTGGTCGGCAAACATCCGACCGCCAATGTCGACATGAAGCAATATATGATGACCAATCCGGAGAACCTGACCAACGCGCAGCGCATCGATGCGCAATTCTGGTCGGACAATCTCGACGATCTCAAGGAACGCTTCAACGCCTGGCTCGCGCAATAACCGGGGGCACTGCCGTGGCGGCCCCTGCCGCCACGGTTTTTCTTTGATCGGATTTTCAGCAGCACATGACTTCACTCGTCTCCCTCCGCGGCATCCAGAAGACCTATGACGGCAAGCAGCTCGTCGTGAAGAATCTCGACCTCGAGGTCAGCGAGGGCGAGTTCCTTACCTTGCTGGGGCCGTCGGGCTCGGGAAAAACCACGGTCCTGATGATGCTGGCCGGCTTCGAGACGCCGACGACCGGCGAGATCGTCATTGCCGGGCAGCATATGACGCGCCTGCCGCCGCAAAAACGCGGCATCGGCATGGTGTTCCAGAATTATGCGCTCTTTCCCAATATGAGCGTGGCGGAGAATCTCGCTTTCCCGCTCGAAGTGCGCAAGCTTCCCACCGTAGAACTCCGTGACCGGGTCGAGAAATCACTCGCCATGGTGCGGTTGACGCCCTTCGCCGATCGCCGGCCCAGCCAATTGTCGGGCGGCCAGCAGCAGCGCGTGGCGCTCGCCCGCGCCCTCATTTTCGAACCGCGCCTCGTGCTGATGGACGAACCGCTTGGGGCGCTCGACAAGAATCTGCGCGAGCAGATGCAATATGAGATCAAGCAGATCCATGCCCGGCTCGGCGTGACCGTCGTTTATGTCACCCATGATCAGTCCGAGGCTCTGACCATGTCGGACCGGGTCGCCGTCTTCAATGACGGCATCATCCAGCAGATCTGCCCGCCCAAGGAGCTGTATGAGCGCCCCGGCAATTCCTTCGTCGCAGGTTTCATCGGCGAGAACAACCGCTTGTCGGGCGTCGTGCGCAAGATCATCGACGATGAGTGCCTGGTCGAGATCGCGCCGGGCGTGACGGTCAAAGCCCGCAAGGTCGGCGTCCATGCCACCGCCGAGCCGACGACCTT
This sequence comes from Rhizobiales bacterium Y(2018), assembly GCA_005502925.1. Lineage (GTDB taxonomy): Bacteria > Pseudomonadota > Alphaproteobacteria > Rhizobiales > Aestuariivirgaceae > Taklimakanibacter. Next base: position 507,633 of record SCPD01000002.1, read on the forward strand.
GTCGATCCGCCCCGAGCGCGTGAAGATCTCGCCCCAGGCGGGAGAGGTCGACACGGTCATCGCCGGCGAAGTCGAGAGCGTCCTCTATCATGGCGACCACATACGCGCGCATTTGCGCGGGCTGGGGCCGGCCCCTTTCGTCGTCAAGCTTCCCAACACCAATGGCGCCGCGGCGACACTCGTCGCCGGGGCGTCCGTGTCGATCGGCTGGGCATCGCGGGACTGCCTGGCGCTCGACCTGATGGAGGCCTGAATGTCGGCGCCCCTCTCCGCCGAGCAGATGGCCGGAGCGAGCCCGACCGCCATGCCGGCCGATATCGAAAAAGCGGCGCGTCGCGTCGAGCGCCGCCAGGCCTTCAGCGCGGCACTGCTGGTGCTGCCGCTGATCGTCCTGATCGCTTTCGCCTTTCTCATTCCGGTCGGTCTTCTTCTGTTCAAGAGCATCGACAATCCTGTTGTTGCCGAGGGCCTGCCGGAGACCTTGACCGCGCTTCAATCCTGGTCGCCGGCCGATGGCCTGCCTTCCGATGCGGCCTATACGGGGCTGAAGCGGGATATCGAGAAGGCCAAGGCCGAGGGGACATTGGGCGTCATCGGCGCGCGCCTCAATCAGGATACGCCCGGCGCCCGCAGTCTGCTGCAGGCGACGGGCCGCAGGCTCGATGCCACAACAGACGCTGATCCGCACCAGGCTTTCATCGCCATCGACAAGCGCTGGGGTGAGCCGGAGATCTTCGGCGCCATCCGCAATGCCGGCGATCGGTATACGCTGAACTACTATCTGAATGCGCTCGACCTCACCCGCAACACCGCGGGCGACATCATCGCCAAGCCGGAAGGGCAGCGTCTTCACATCAATCTGTTCATCCGCACCGTCTGGGTAAGCGCGCTGACCGCGTTCGTCTGCTTCCTGCTGGCCTATCCGATCGCCTATCTGCTCGCGCATCTGCCGGCGCGGCGTGCCAATCTCTTGATGATCGTCGTGCTCCTGCCGTTCTGGACGTCGATCCTGGTGCGTATCACCAGCTGGATCGCGCTTCTGCAGAAGCAGGGCGTCGTCAATGACGCGCTGGCGAGCCTGGGCGTGATCGGTGAGGCGGGTAGGCTGGCGCTCATCTACAATATGACCGGCACGATCATCGTCGGCACCCATATTCTCCTGCCCTTCTTCGTGCTGCCGCTCTACAGCGTGATGAAGACCGTCAATCCCAATCTGGTGCGCGCCGCGACATCTTTGGGGGCGAGCCCGTTCACCGCCTTCAGGCGCGTCTATTTCCCGCTCACCGTGCCCGGCATCTTCGCCGGCTCGAGCCTCGTCTTCATTCTCTGTACCGGCTATTTCATCACCCCGGCGCTGGTCGGCGGCCAGAATGGCCAGCTCATCAGCAACATCATCGCCTATCACATGCAGCAGTCGCTCAACTGGGGGCTCGCCGCGGCGTTGAGCACCTTGCTGCTGGTGATGATCGGCATCGTCTATTTCCTCTATACGCGCCTCGTGCGCGACCAGCGGTGAGCTTGCATGTTCCTCCCCATGAGCCCCACCGCTGGCCCGCTTGAAAGACTATGGCATGTCGTCTTCTCCGGCCTCTGCCTCGCCATATTCGCCTTCCTCATCTTGCCGCTCGTCATCGTGGTGCCGCTGTCCTTCAACGCGGAAGCCTATTTCACTTTCACCCGCGAAATGCTGTCACTGTCGCCCGAGGCTTTCTCGCTGCGCTGGTACCGCGAGCTTTTCACCAATCCGCAATGGGCGGCCGCCTTCCGCAACAGCCTGTTCGTCGCTGTCGGTGCGACCCTCATCGCTACGACGTTGGGCACGGTGGCGGCACTGGGGCTCGCCAAGCTGAAGCCGGCGCTCCGGGCCTCGGTGATGATCCTGCTGCTCTCGCCGATGATCATCCCGATCGTCATCGTCGCGGCGGCACTTTATTTCTTCTTCACCGCCATTGGTCTCGCCCAGACCCTGACTGGCCTTATCCTCGCCCATGCGATGCTGGGCGCACCTTTCGTGGTGACGACCGTGCTCGCCACTTTGTCGGGCTTCGACTGGAACCTGGTGCGCGCCGCCGCGAGCCTGGGCGCCGGGCCGGTCCATACCTTCCGAAAGGTGACCCTGCCGGCGATCGCGCCGGGCGTCATATCGGGCGGGCTTTTCGCCTTCATCACCTCGCTCGACGAGGTCGTGGTGGTCATGTTCCTGGCGAGCGTCGACCAGCGCACCGTGCCGCGCCAGATGTGGAGCGGCATCCGCGAGCAATTGAGCCCCACCATTCTCGCTGCGGCGACACTCCTGATCGTCGCTTCTTTCCTGCTGCTGCTCTTCGCCGAGATGATCCGCCGGCGCAACGAAGCGGCGCGCGCTTCCACTCACGAGGACTGAAGATGAATATCGCAGTGAAACCCGATCTCGAAGCCAGGGTCGATCAGGCGCTCGACAGGGACGGCATGATCGCCGCCTGCCAGGAAGTCATCCGCGTGCCGAGCCTTTCCTATGAGGAGCAGGCGGTCGGCTTGGTCTATGCGGCACATCTGCGCAAGCTCGGTTTCGACGAGGTCGAGATCGACGGCAATGGCAATGTCGTCGGCCGCCTGCGCGGCGCCGGCAATGGCCCGTCCCTGATGATCAACGGCCATATCGACCATGTGCCGGCAGGCGAGATGCTGGATCCTCATTCCGGCGCCATCGTCGATGCGGCGCGCTGGGGCGAGGCGGGCCAGGCGATCTATGGCCGCGGCACCTGCGACATGAAATGTAATGTCATGGCGAGCGCCTATGCGGTCGCAGCCATCCGGCAGGCCGGCATCAATCTCAATGGCGACATCGTCTTCGTCGCCGATGTTGCCGAGGAAGTCGATTCACCGACCGGCGTCGTTTCCGTCATCGAGCGTGGCATCCGTGCCGATTACGGCCTCAACACGGAATCATCGCGCGGCCATGTCCATATCGGCCATCGCGGCAAGATCGATGTCGAGCTCGAGGTGCATGGCCGCACCTCGCATGCCTCCGAGCCGGGCAACGGTCTCAACGCCGCCTTCCAGGCGGTGCCTTTGCTGAAAGCGCTCGAAGCCTATGCCGGCCGCCTCGGCACGGATGAACTTCTAGGCCCCGCCACCGTGACCGTCATTTCGGTGCGCACCACACCCGACAACGGCACCGCCGTCGTGCCGGACCGCTGCATCGTGCGTGTCGACCGCCGTTATGTGCGGGGCGAAACTGCCGAAAGCTGCGAAGCCGAGCTGCGCATGCTGATTGGCGAGCTTGCACAAAGCGTTCCCGGTTTCCACTGCGACTTCCGGCTGATGACGCATTATCCGCTGATGTATGTGGCGCCCGACAACCCTGTCGTCGCCGCAGCACTCGCCGCGCGGAAGAGCGCCGTCGGAAAGGATGACGCGCCGGCCGCCTGGCGCTTCGGCGTCAACGGCACCTTCATGTGCCGCGCCGGTATTCCGACCGTGGGCCTCGGTCCCGGCAACGAGAAATGGGCGCACACGCCCGACGAGCACATCCTCATCGAAGATCTGACCGAGACCTGCCAGATCTGGACGCGTTTCATCCTTCGCGTCTGCGGCATCGCCTCGGCGCCAGCATGAAAGGACATATAGAATGAGCAGACTTCTTCAGACCGGCCTCAATGCCGGCAAGGAACCCTTGGTCAAGGTGGTGGGCGGCGAGGGCGTGCGCTTCATCCTCGATGACGGCCGCAAGGTCATCGACGGCAGCACCACCGGCGGGCCTTTGGGCCATGCCCATCCCGACATGGTCGAGGCCATTCACAAGGCGGCCGAGAACCCGGTCATCAATGAAGGCTGGTTCTGGGCCGAGCGCGAGAAGGCGGCCGAGGACCTGATCGATATCGCCTTCGCGGACGAGAAGAGTTGGGTCGGAGCGGTACGTTTCTTCCTGAGCGGCAGCGAGGCGAATGATCTCGCCCTTACGCTGTCGCAGGCGATGACCGGCCGCACGCCGCTCGCCACGCGCGAGCGCGCCTATCATGGCATGGCCGGCCTGGCGCGGCAGATGACGGTGCAGCCGCATTGGCATGGCGGCCTCGCCATTCAGGGCGGCGGCTCGCGGCCGGTGCCCAATCCGGTGCCGGTGCGTGTCATTCCCGCGCCCCTCAACGCAAAATACGGCATCATCGACGACAAAAGACCTCTGGCCGAGCGTCTCGCGGGTGTCGAGACGACGCTCTCCGACACGGCGGCGACCCTCATCGATTATACCCAGGGCGGCATCTATTATGATGCGGCCTATCAGGATCTCGTCGCCGATGCCGCGCGCAAGGCGGGCTCGCTGTGGATCGCCGATGAAGTGGTGACTGGACTTGGCCGCAGCGGCCGCTGGTTCGGCTTCCAGGGCGGCAAGACCCGGCCCGACATGGTGACGCTCGGCAAATGCCTCGCCGGCGGCTCCTCGCCCGCCGGCGCCGTCGTGCTGTCGAAGGATCTCGTCGCCGAGCTCAAGGACAAGAGCTGGCAGACCTACAGCACCTTCCGGGCCCATCCGATGGCGGTCTCCTGCATCCGTGCTTATTTGCGAGTGGTTTCGCGCGACAAGCTGCTCGCCCGTTCGCGCGACATCGCCGAGCGACTCGAGAAGGGCCTGATGGCGGTCGCCCAGAAACATCCGAGCGTCAGCCGCATGGATGGCTTCGGCCTGCATTGGACGGTCGAGTTGCATGGGCCCGACTGGCGCAACTGGTATGCCGACACAATCGAGCCGCCGGTCGCCTCGCGCGTTGCGGCGCGGGCCCTGGAAGCGGGCGCCGTGATCGGCACCAGCGGCGAGCAGACCTCGCTGTTCCTGTGCCCGCCGATGGTGAGCACGGATCGCGACATCGACGACCTGCTGGCCGCGCTCGATCACGGTCTCGAGCTTGCCGATGATGAATATGCCCGCGCGGCCGCTTGAGGAAAGGTGGTGCATATGAGCAATGATCTCCGCAAGGCGGTGCAGACCTATCTCGATGGGCTCTATCAGGGCGACACGGATCTGTTCCGCGAAGTGTTCCATCCCGAGGCGCGGCTCTTTTCGGCGACGGGCGGTCAGCTGACCTCCCTCAGCTTCGCGCAATATCTCGACATCGTGCAGGGCCGGCCATCGCCCGCCTCACGCGGCGACACACGCCGGGATGAGATTGTGAGCCTCGTCGAGGCGAGCCCGACCACCGCGCATGCGCGCTTGCGCAATGCCTATCATCCGAAGTTCTTCACCGACGATCTCACCTTCATCAAGATCGACGGCGCCTGGCGCATCATCGCCAAGGTCTGGCATTTCGACCTAGCGGCATGACGGGCGCGTGCTCTGTTACCTCACCCTGAGGTGCGAGCGTAGCGAGCCTCGAAGGGTTCCATCAACAGCGATACTCTATCCTGATGGATGCTTCGAGGCCCGGCTACGCCGGGCACCTCAGCATGAGGGTGTGTTAGAGCGGCACCGGACCGTTCGTCTTGACGTTCTCCATCGAGACGCAGGTCCGGAAGCTCTTCACATTGCCGCCTTCGAAGAAAAGCGCGCGGGTGAGTTCGGTATATTCCTCCATGTCCCTGACATTCATGATCAGGATGAAGTCCATATCGCCGGTGACGTAATAACACTGGCGGACCTGCGGGCAGGCGAGGAAACGCTCCTTCATCGTATCGAGGAGGTCGAGCCGCTCATTTTCGGTGGTGACCTCGACCACGATGGTCAAAGGCCGGCCGACCGCGGTCTCGTCGAGCACCGCGATGTCGCGCGCGATGACTCCCATTTCGCGTAAATTCTGCAGCCGGCGCGCCACTGCCGGCGCCGACAGGCCGATGCGTTCGGCGATGATCCGCTGCGGCATCTGATTGTCGAGCTGGACGACATTCAGGATCTTCAGATCAAAATCGTCGAGCGTCACGGGTTGCGGGTGTCGGGCCATGCAGGTCTTTCTCGCATCTTGCGGCTTTGACGAGATTTCTTTGCAGAGAATGGCGTAAAATCAAGCGCAATCCTTGTAAGCTTTGCAATATTCTCTCGCGACATGATCAATACAGTACATCTCAACACTTTGCCGGCCTTCGGTTCGCCTCTGAGCGAGGCCGACCGGTTGACTGTCGGCCGCAATGCGCCGGATCTCGTCCGTCCCTATCTGGGCCTCTGGGGCCCGATCGAAGCGACACCGCTCATCGCCTTGCCGGGGATCGCCGCGGAGACAGGCGTCGGCCAGCTCTTTCTTAAGAACGAGGCGCTGCGCCTGGGCCAGGGCAGCTTCAAGGCGCTGGGCGGCGCCTATGCGGTGATGGTGCTGTTCAAGCGATTGCTCGAAACCCATCTCGGTGGTGAGGTGCGCGTCGCCCAGCTTCTGTCGCCGACGGCAAGAGAGTTCGCGCGGACCGTCACGGTCTGCTGCGCTACTGACGGCAACCACGGCAAGTCGGTCGCGGCCGGCGCCCGTTTACTCGGCTGCCGCTCGGTGATCTTCGTGCATCAGGGCGTATCGGATGCCCGCACCCAGGCGCTGGGTGCCGATGAGATTGTGCGCGTACCCGGCTCCTATGACGATTCAGTCACTGAATCGGAGCGTGCCGCCAAGGAGAAGGGATGGCATCTCGTCTCCGACACGTCCTGGCCAGGCTATGAGGAAACACCTGCCTTTGTGGGGCAGGGCTACACGATCCTTGGCGATGAGGCGCTCGGGCAGATGCAGGCGGCACCCACCCATGTCTTCCTGCAGGCAGGTGTCGGCGGTTTCGCCGGCAGCATCGCCGGTTATCTGGCCGACCGTCTCGGCGCGGCCAAACCCATCACCATCATCGTCGAGCCGGACCGCGCCGCCTGTGTCATCGCCAGCGCCAGAGCGGGCAAGCTGGTCAGCGTCACGCCCGGCGAGCCGACGGTGATGGCCATGCTGGAGTGTTTCACGCCGTCGCTCATCGCCTGGCGCATCCTCGAAAAGACCGCCGATGCCTTCATGACCGTCTCGGAAGAGGACGCGAAACAGGCCATGCGGGCGCTGGCTTTCCCCAAAGCCGGCGATCCGCCGATCGTCGCCGGCGAAAGTGGCGCCGCGGGCCTTGCCGGGCTTCTGGCTATTACGCAGGACAAGGAATCCCGCGCGGCGCTCAAGCTCGACAAGGACAGCCGCGTCCTCGTCATCAACACCGAAACCGCCACCGATCCCGCCTCCTATGAAGCGATCGTGGGCTTCTCTCCCGAAAGGATAGTTCATTGAAGATCCCACAGCGCGGCTTCACGGCCGCCGAATTCGAGAAACGTACGGCGCGTGCGCAGAAGATCATGGACCGTCATGGCTTCGACGCTTTGCTCCTCACCGCGCCGCCCAATGTGCGTTACTTCACCGGCTTCGATTCGCAGTTCTGGGAGAGTCCGACACGACCCTGGTTCGTCGTCGTGCCGCGCGACGGCGCCCCCATCGCGGTGATCCCGGAAATCGGTGCGCCGGAAATGGCGCTCACCTGGATCAAGGACATCCGTACCTGGGCGGCGCCGAACCCAGAGGATGACGGCCTGTCGCTCCTCAAATCGACGATCGAAAGTCTGCCGCGCAAGCACGGCAAGGTCGGCGCCGAGATGGGGCGCGAAATGGCTTTGCGCATGCCGGTCGCCGAGTTCCTGCAACTGCGCGGCAGCTTGAGCCTCAGCCTTGAAAACGGATCGCCCTGCATCTGGGAGATCCGCATGGTCAAGACTGAAGCGGAGATCGCTCATATCCATTACATCTGCCAGATCGCCAGCGACGCCTATGAGGCGCTGCCTTCGCAGATTTCGATCGGCGAAAGCGAACGTGAGATCGTGCGCAAATTGCGCATCGATATTGCGCGCCGCGGTGCGGATTCGACGCCCTTCATGCCGGCCATATCGGGGCCGGGCGGCGTCGCCCAGATCGTCTGCGGCCCGCATGACCGGCTGATCGAGAATGGCGACATTCTCTTCATCGATACCGGCTCGACCTTCGATGGTTATTTCTGCGACTTCGACCGCAATTATGCGGTGGGCGAGGTGTCTGACGACGCCAAACGTATACATGAGGCCCTGTGGCTCGCGACCGAGGCGGGCATCGCCGCCGCGGTGCCGGGCGCCAGGACCGACGATGCCTGGCGCGCCATGGCGACGATCATCGAGGCGGCGGGCGCCATCGGCAACAATGTCGGCCGCCTGGGACATGGCCTCGGCATGCAGCTCACCGAGCCGCCCTCGCATCGTTTGGGCGACGGCACCCTGATCGTCGAAAATATGGTTCTCACCATCGAGCCCGGCATGGAATACGCGCCGGGCAAGATGATCGTGCATGAGGAGAATATCGCGGTGACCAAAGACGGCCCGCGTCTCCTGACCAAGCGGGCGCCGCGCGAGCTGCCGGTCATCCGCTGAGCAACGCGTATCGAGAATGTCAGCGTCCGAGCAATCGGGCGAAGGCGAAGTGCTGCCTGAAATCATAAGAGCAAGGGAGTGAAAGATGAAACGGATGAAGAGTCTTCTGTGCGCTGCGACATTGCTGCTCGGTATTGCCGGCGCTCACGCGGCCGAACTGGAAACGATCGAAAAGGGCACATTGCTGATCGGCTCCGACCAGGTCTACCCGCCCTATGACTATATCGAGAATGGCGAGACCAAGGGCCTTGATGCCGATGTCATGGCGCTAATCGCGCCGAAGCTCGGGCTTTCGGTGAAATTCATCGACACACGTTTCGCCAATCTGATCTCAGGGTTACAGGCGCAACGCTACGACATGATCGCCTCGGCGCTTTATGTGACGCCCGCCCGCGCCAAGGTCGTCGACTATATCCCCTATGCCAAGACCGGCGGCTCGCTGATGGTGCGGGGCGATGACAGTTTCGCGCCCAAGAAGCCGGAAGAATTGTGCGGCAAAAGGGTCGGCAATCTGAAGGGCGCCGCCTGGGTGCCGGAGCTTCAGAAAGTGTCGGATGCGAGCTGCGCCTCATCTCCGATCCAGGTGCAGGAATATGCGACCTCGGCGGAAGCGGTGCAGGCTCTGTTCTCGCGCGGCGTTGATGTCGTCTTCGACGATGCCGGCGTCTCGCAGGCGGCCGTTACCACGGCGGGCGGCGATCGTTTGCGCATCACTTCCGAGGAGATTCTCTTCCCGGTCGTGATGGGCATTGCGGTCAAGAAGGGTAACAGTGCTCTGGCCGAGCGGGTCGATGCCGAGCTCAAAGGGCTCATTGCGTCTGGCGACTATGACAAGCTTCTCAGGAAATACAATCTCGCCATGCCGACCCCGGAAGAAATCCAGAAATCTCTGACCGAGTGAGGCGCTGAGATCTCATGGAATTCGATTGGACCTATCTGTTGCGGCTCTTCTGGAGCCGCGACTTCTGGAAGGCGACACTGCTCGTCGTCGAATTGAGCCTGGCCGCCTGGACTCTAAGTGTCGTGCTGGGCTTCCTCGTCGCGCTGGCGCGCCAGTCTCCTTATGCGCCAGTGAGCCGGCTCGCCTCGGCCTATATCTGGTTCTTCCGCAGCCTGCCGCTGCTGGTGCTCCTGATCTTCGTCTACAACCTGCCGCAGGCCTTCCCCTCGACCGGCGCCTTTCTATCCCTGCCTTTCGTCTCCGGTCTCATCGCTCTGGTGCTGAGCGAGACAGCCTATATCGCCGAGATCCATCGCGGCGCACTGATGGCGGTCAATCGTGGCCAGTATGAAGCGGGCCGCGTGCTGGGGCTGGGCAAGCTCGGCATCCAGCGCCTGATCGTCATTCCGCAGGCCTTACGCATCGCGCTGCCGGCACTCGGCAATGAATTCGTCTCGATCGTCAAATTGACCTCGCTCGTCTCGGTGATCTCGCTGTCGGAGATCCTCCTCGTCGGCCAGCGTTATTACACGCAGAACTTCAAGGTCATGGAGACGATGCTGGCGGTCGCCTTCTATTATGTGCTGATCGTCACCGTCTTCGACCGGCTGCTCAAGCTTCTGGAGAAGCGTCTCGATTTCTCCAAGAAGGAGGCGGAATTGTCGACGGCGACCGCCGATGGGCAAGCGGTGGCGGCGACACAATTCACCGCTTCATCGCAGCAGCCGGCCATCAGCCTCGAGCGCGGCGAGAAACGTTTCGGCGAAAGCACCGTCTTCAGCGATCTCTCGCTGGCAGTGAAGCAGGGCGAGGTGGTGTCGATCATCGGACCGTCGGGCTCCGGCAAGACGACCTTGATCCGCTCCTTGAATGGTCTTGAAGCCCTCAATCGTGGTGTAGTCCATCTTCACGGCGTCGCCATCCTGGCCGGCAGCGAAGAAAGCCTGAAGCCGCCGAAGCTTAAGACCGAGATGCTGGAAATCGGCATGGTGTTCCAGAGCTTCAATCTCTTCCCGCACAAGACCGTGCTCGAGAATGTCATGATGGCGCCGCTCTATCACAAACGCGGCGGCCGGCCCGAGACTGAGGCGAAAGCGCGTCTGCTGCTCGACCAGGTCGGCATGCTCATGCATGAGAACAAATATCCGCATCAATTGTCGGGCGGCCAGCAGCAGCGTGTCGCCATTGCCCGGGCGCTCGCCATGGAGCCGCTGGTGCTGCTTTTCGACGAGCCGACCTCGGCGCTCGATCCTGAGACGGTCGGCGAGGTCCTGCGCATCATCGCCGATCTGGCGAAGTCGGGCCGCACCATGGTCATCGTCACCCATGAGATGAAATTCGCGCTCGACGTCTCCGACCGCGTCGTCTTCATGGAAAAGGGCCGCATAGCCTTCAATGGGTCACCCGATGAGCTGCGCCGGCAAGTGGCGCAGGGCGACCGGCTGGCCGATTTCGTGCGTTTGTAGGAGAATGCCGCATGGCCCTCACCAATCTCACGATCGACCCTGACCGTCTCCTGACCCGCCTCAAGCAGTTGGGCGAGATCGGGCGCGACAGCGACGGCTGGCTCGTCCGGCTCGCCGCGTCCGATGCCGACAGGCTGGGCCGTGACCAGTTCGTCGCCTGGGCCAAGGCGTCGGGCTTCGCCGTCAAGGTGGACCGCATCGGCAATATCTTCGCGCTGTGGAGCGAGCCCGACAACGCACATGAAGCGCCAGTGATGCTGGGTTCGCATATCGACACGGTGATCGATGCCGGCATCTATGACGGCTGTTATGGCGTGCTGGCCGGGCTCGAAGTGGTGGCGACCTTGAAGGAGGCGGGCCTCACACCGAAGCGGCCCTTGGTCGTCGCCGCCTTCACCAATGAGGAGGGCGTGCGTTTCTCGCCCGATATGCTGGGCTCACTCTGCTTTGCCGGCGGCATAACGCCGAATGAGGCGCTGGCGGCGCGCGGCACCGACGGCAATATCCTTGGCGAAGAGCTGGCCCGTATCGGTTATGCGGGCAGCGATGAGGTCGCGCGGCCCGCTGCCTATATCGAACTCCATATCGAGCAGGGCCCGGTGCTGGAGCGCGAAGGTGTGGCGATCGGCGCGGTCGAGAATCTGCAAGGCATTTCCTGGCAGCGCGTCACGCTCGACGGCGTCGCCAATCATGCCGGCACGACGCCGATGACGATGCGCCACGACGCCGGCGCCGCGGCCGCGTCGGTAATCACCTTCCTGCAGGCACGTGCCAAGGCGTCGAAGACCGGCACGGTGGCGACGGTCGGCACCATTGCTTTCGAGCCCAATGCCATCAATGTCATCCCGGCGCGCGCCGTCTTCACCGTCGATCTGCGCGATCCCGACGAGGCGAGCCTCAAGGCGCATGAAAAAGCGCTGGCCGAATATCTGGCCGGGCTCGAGGGCATCACGGTCACGGTCGAGCGCCTTGCCCGCTTCGAGCCCGTCGCCTTCGATCAGGCGCTGGTAAGTGAGATCGAAGCGGCGGCGCAGGCGCGCGGCCATTCGGTGCGCCGCATGACCTCGGGCGCCGGGCATGACGCACAGATGATGTCACGCATCGCCCCCGCCGCGATGATCTTCGTGCCGAGTATCGGCGGCATCAGCCACAATCCGAAGGAGCTGACACCCGACGCCGATCTCGTGGCCGGCGCCAATGTGCTTCTCGATGTGGTGCGGACCTTGGCTTTTCGGTGAGAGCAGCGGAATAACAGCGGAATTTCTGCAGCGGATTAGCAGGGGAAGAGCAGCGGATCAGCAGGGATCTGCAGGGAATTTCAAAAACTCAAAAACAACAGCGGGGCGCGTGGCCCTGGTATTTCCCATCGCACGCGCCCGTCCGTGACTGCAAGAATGCACTTCTCCAAACCCCTCATGCTGAGGTGCGAGCGCAGCGAGCCTCGAAGCATCCATCAGGATAGAGTGAGTTCGTTGCAAGAGACCCTTCGAGGCCCGGCTTCGCCGGGCACCTCAGGGTGAAGGAAATAGACCAGCTCCTCTCATCGCCCTCTGGGGCGCCCGCGCGGCAGGACACGCCCGATCGGTTCGTCATATTGCGGAATCGTCTCGACACGTGGTGAATATTTGCCCTGGTCGATGAGCGTCTTCACATGGGCGGCGATCTCTTCCAAGGGCGCGAACCAGACATCGCCCTGGGCGACCAGCTTCTCCAGGAACTCGGCAAAGACATGCCAGCGCGCCAGGCGCCCGGTCGCGAAGGGATGGACGACCGGCATCCACAGGCCGCCATATTCATAAGCCGCCTCGAATTCCTGCTTGTAGATCTCGAAGCCCTGGCGCGGCGCCCTGACCGGCATCATGTAATGGAGATCGAAGGACTGCACCCATTGCGGCCAGTCATCGACACCCCAATGCGCAGGCAGTTCGATCAGCGTACGCCCGTCGACCCGGCTCTTGATCACATAGGGAATGTCGTCGCCCATCAAGGAGGCGTCATAGACGAAGCCGCGCTCGAGCAGGAGATCGATCGAATTGGCCGAGAAATTGTAAAGCGGCGCCCGCCAGCCGCGCGGTTTCTTGCCGGTGGCGCGTTCGATCACCTCGATGCCGGCATCGAGCCAATGCGCCTCGTCGGCGCGCGTCTGCTCGAGGGGATTTTCGTGAATATAGGAGTGATGGCCGATCTCATTGTCGCCTTTGAGAATGGCTTCGACGGCTTCAGGATATTGCTCGATGCACCAGGCCGGGACGAAGAAGGTCTGGCGGATGCCGAGCTCCTTATAGGTGTCGGTGATGCGCGGCACCGCGACCGTCGGCCCATAGCGCAGCATGGAGATGGCCGAGACGCGGTTATGGCCGTCGGTCGGATAGTCGACATGGATCAGGCTGTCGGCATCCATGTCGAAGGTGAGGCAGGCGGCGCATTTGGCGCCATTGGGCCAGGGAATGGGATTGCGGATCATCGTGATCGCACCTCTATGATTTGAAGCCGGGGCTGTTCGCCATGACGCAGAGCAGCTCGAACATCATCGTCGCGCCTGCGAGCGCCGTGGCGCCGGTCGGATCGAGCGGCGGTGAGACTTCGACCATGTCGGCGCCGATAATGTCGATACCGTCCAGCATGCGCACCACGCTTTGCGCCTCGCGCGTGGTGATGCCGCCGATCTCGGGCGTGCCGGTGCCGGGGGCAAAACAGGGGTCGAGCGCATCGATATCGAAGGTGACATAGGTCGGGCCGCCGCCGACCAGCTCGCGTGCTTCCTTCATCACCGATTTGGGCCCGCGTTCGGCGAATTCCTCAATGAAGACGATGCGCACGCCGGCCTCGCGGGCGAAATCGTAATTGGCGGCATCCGAGATGGCGCCGCGAATGCCGATCTGGATGAAGCGCTTGGGATCGATCAGCCCTTCCTCGATGGCGCGCCGGAACGGCGTGCCGTGATTGAAGCGGCTGCCGAAAAAGCTGTCATAGGTGTCGGAATGGGCGTCGAACTGAATCAGGCCGACCGGACCGTCGGCGGCGAGCGCGCGCAGGATCGGCAGGCTGATGAGATGATCGCCGCCCGCCGTCAAAGGCCGTGCGCGGGCCTTGTGGATCCCCGCATAGAAGCTGGTGATGCTGTCGAGCGTCGCCATGAGATCGAGCGGGTTGATCGGCGCATCGCCGCAATCGCCGACCTTGACCTTGTCGAAGGGCGACAGGCCGGTGACGTGATGGACGCGGCGCACTAGGCTCGACTGGCTGCGGACTTCACGCGGGCCATGGCGGGCGCCGGTGCGGTTGGTCGTGCCACCGTCGAAGGGAATGCCGACCAGCGCGATATCGACCTCCTCGGGACGCGCGATCGGCAGGCGCATGAAGGTCGGCAGACCGGCGAAGCGCGGCACCACGCCTGAATCGAGCGGCTGGAAATCCGTATTGCTGAGTTTCTTGTTCATTTGCTGTCTCCACTTTCCCTTCTCCCGCTTGCGGGAGAAGGTGGCCCAAGGCCGGATGAGGGTGTTCGTTCCGCTCGTACTGATCTCGAAGGAGAGACCGGCGTTCGTTGAGCCGACACCCTCATCCGCCCTGTCGGGCACCTTCTCCCGCAGGCGGGAGAAGGGGAATGACGGAAGGTGTCGTCACGTATCATTATTTAGAACATCGCCGCGCCGCCATTGGGGCTGACGCATTGGCCGGTCATGAAGGTGGAGCCGGGCCCGGCGAGGAAGAGGGCGGCGGCGGCGATCTCTTCCGGCCGGCCGAGGCGGCCGAGCGGATTGTTCGATTCCTGGGCCAGCGTCTCTGCCGAGGTCTGCTCGATGCCGAGCATCGGCGTGTCGGTCGGGCCGGGGGCGATCGTGTTGACCAGGATCTTCGGGGCGAATTCGCGTGCCCAGGACCGCGTCATCGACAGCACGCCGCCTTTCGAGGCGCAATAGAGCGAGCAGTTCTCGCGCCCGAGATAAGCAAGCTCGGAGGAGATGTTGATCACCCGACCACCGCGGTCCTGTGCCACCATCAGCCGGAGCGCCTCGCGCCCGACCAGGAAGACGCCCTTCAGGTTGACGCCGATCTGCCGGTCGAAATCGGCGACGCTGGTTTCGAGCAGAGGTTTCTCGATCAGGATGCCAGCGCAGTTGACCAGAATGTCGATACCGCCCGACTTGCCGACCGCGTCGAAGAGCTGGACGACGTCCTTCTCATCCGCGACATTGATGCGCCGGCCTTGGGCGCCGTTGCCCGTTGCCTTGACGGCGTCGGCAATGCTTGCCTCGCTCGCATAATCGGCGATCGTGACGGTGCCGCCTTCCTTCGCGAAGGCGATGGCGATCGCGCGGCCGATGCCGCTGGCGCCGCCGGTGACGACTGCGTGTTTTCCGTTGAGCATACCCATTACGCCATCACCTCGCCGCGATCGACATTGACGGCCTGCCCGGTGATGTTCTTCGCCAGGTCGGAGGCCAGAAACAGATAGAGATTGGCGACGTCATCGGGCTCCATGAGACCGGGAAGCGCCTGGCCGGCCAGGATCTGGCTCAGCATTTCGTCTTCGCTGATCTCTGCATGCGCCGCGACCTCGGTCAGGGAGCGTAGGGCGGCGCGCGTCTTCACCCAGCCGGGACACACCGCGTTCACCCGGATATTGCGCGGCCCCAGCTCCTTGGCGAGAACGCGCATGAAGCCGAGATTGCCGTGCTTGGATGTCACATAGGCGGCGAATTCGGGAGCGGCGCTTTTCGACCAGACCGAGCCGGTGATGATGATGTTCGAGCCCGACGGCATCTGGGTCAACGCCTGGCGCGTCACATAATAGGTGCCGATGAGATTGATCTCGATGATGCGGGCGAAGAGCGCCTCGACCTCATCGCCTTCCTCATACATGGGGGTGAGCCGCTCGAGCCCGGCATTGTTGATCAGGATGTCGAGCGGTCCGAGCCCGCCGACCGATTTGCGCACTTGCGCGCGATCGGTGATGTCGCAGATCTCGGCCCTGACCGGCTTGCCGGTGGCCTTCGTCATCTGCCTGGCGGCTTCCTGGATGTCGGCCGTGCTCGACAGGATCGTCACCTCGGCGCCGGCCCGCACGAAACCTTCAGCCACGGCATAGCCTATGCCGTGGCTGGCCCCGGTCACGAGCGCCTTTTTGCCTGTGAAGTCGAAAGCCCCCATTTATTCTGCTGCCTCCATGCTACGTTCTTCATTGCGGATCAGCGCCAGCACGTCGCGGCGGATCTTGCGGAAATCGGAATGATCGAGAATGTCGAGCCCGCGCTTCTCGGGCAGCGTGGCGCTGACCGGGATATCGGCGAGAATGCGGGCCGGACGTTTCGAGAAGACGACGATGCGGTCGGCGAGCAGCACCGCTTCATCGACATCATGGGTGACGAAGATGACGGTCTTGCGCTCGGCCCGACGCAGATCCATGAGCTGGAGCTGCAGGCGCTCGCGGCTCAAGGCATCGAGCGCGCCAAATGGCTCGTCCATCAGCAGCACCAGCGGGTTGGCTGCGAGGGTGCGGGCGATGGCGACGCGCTGGCGCATGCCGCCCGAGATGCGGTTGATCGTGTAATCGGCGAAAGGCGTCAGCCCGACGAGATCGAGATAGTGGCGGGCGATCTTCTCTTTCTCGGCCGCCGAGATGTCGCTCCTGTATTTGAGACCGAAGCGGATATTGCCGAGCACGGTGAGCCAGGGGAAGGACGAATAGGACTGGAACACCATGCCCTTGTCGCGGCTGGGTCCTTCGACGAGCGTGTCTTTGAGATAGATATCGCCCGACGTCGGCGTCTCGAGCCCGCCCACCATGCGCATCACGGTGGTCTTGCCGCAGCCCGAAGGCCCGACAAAAACGACGAACTCGCCTTCCTGGATATCGAGCGATAGCGGCCGCACCACCGGAATGCTGCCGCCATCGGGTGTGGTGAATTCCTTGGCGACGTCGCTGATACGGATGAAGCTCATGCGCGGCCTCGCGGAATAGCAGCCGTCGTTCCCCTTCTCCCGCTTGCGGGAGAAGGTGCCCGAAGGGCGGATGAGGGTGTTGGTTGGGCTTGCACGGTCGGAGCCACACCCTCACCCGGCCTTCGGCCACCCTCTCCCGCAGGGCGGGAGAGGGGGAATATTCGGAGGCAGCTTGCGTGTTGATCCGGCATGTCAGCGCCCCCTCATTGCAAATACCGGAACCAGCGCCGGTGCAGAGCGCGGATCGCCTGGTCGGAAACGAGGCCGATGATGCCGATGGTGAGGATGCCGGCGAAGACTTCCGGTGATTTGCCGTAGCGCCGCGCCGTCCATAATTCGTAACCGACGCCGGAGCTCGAGGCGACGATCTCGGCGACGATGAGATAGGTCCAGCACCAGCCAAGCGTGATGCGCAGGCTGTCGACCATGTTGGGCAGCATGGCGCGCAGCAGAACATCTTTCATCAAAGACGAGTCGGAGGCACCGAGCGTGCGTCCGGTCTCGATGAATTCCTTGGGCACCCGCCGCGCATCATCGGCAACGAGCAGGATGAGCTGGAAGAACGTGCCGATCCACAGAAGCGTGATCTTGGAGCCTTCGCCGATGCCGAGCCAGATCAAGGTGAGCGGCACCAAAGCGGGCACCGGCAAATAGCGCACGAAATCGATGATCGGCTCGAGCAGGGCGGTGATGGCGCGATAGCCGCTCATCAATATGCCGAGCGGGATGGCGATGAGGGCGGAGGCAAGGAACGCCGCCCAGACGCGCCCGACGCTGATGCCGATATCGCCGATATAGCCATCGGCGAAGAGCCGGCCCCAGGCCGCCACTACGGCGAAGGGCGACGGCAGGATCTGCGGCTGGACGAGACCGGTTTCGGCGACGAGCGCCCAGGCGCCCAGCACCGCCAGGAAGGCGGCAATGCTGAGCCATAATTCAAGTCCCGGCTGTGGCGGCCCGCGGAAGGTGACGACATCGCGCCACGCCGCCCGGCGCGCCGGCGGAGCGGCATTGCGCTCCGCCGCCGGCTTTCTGGCTTCGTCGCTCGCCACGGTCACGCTGCTCACTTGATCTGATTGACGATCGTCCGGTCGATATGGTCTTCCGGCAGGAGCTTCACGTCGGAAGAGCCGAATTCGAGATTGAGATCCATCGTCTCCTTGAATATCTCATAGACGCGGCCTTCCTTGTCGACCGAGCCGATGAAGTCCTTCGATTCGGCGAGCGGCGTGTAGCGGAAATTCGGCAGCGTCGCCTTGAAGTCATCAGGCGTGATCGAGAAATGCTTGGCGATGATCGGGATCGCCGCTTCCTGATTGGCGTTGAAATAATCGACGGCGCGATAGACGGCACGCAGAAATTTCACGTACTTGTCAGGATTTGTCTTCAGCTCACCGGTATGCGCCATGACGATGTCGAGGATCAGGTCCTTCTGGTCCTTGGACGAGGTCAGGATATGGGCGCCACGCTCCTTATGCGCGGTGACGACCTGGCTCAGCACCGGCTCATAGGTGCCGATCGCCGCGACCTTGGGATCGCTGAACACGCCGATCGCATCGGCCGCCGCGATGTCCGTCAACGTCGTGTCCTTGATCGAGAGATTGCATTCCTTCTTGAGCGCCATCTGCATGATGAGGCGCGCCGGCAGGTTCGGCTCGACCGCGATGGTCTTGCCCTTGAGGTCGCAGACCGACTTGATCGACTGGTCGGCCGCCCAGCCGTCGCCGCCGGTCGACAGATCGATCGTGCCGATGATGATGCCTTGCGTCTCCTTGCGCCGGCCGAGGCCCTGATATTCGCCAACGGTGCGCAGATAGCAGTCGATATCGCCGCGCTCCATGGCTGCGATCGCATTGGGCATGTCGTCATCAAGGATCTCTTCGACCTCGATGCCTTCTTCCTTGAAGTAGCCGAGCTCATTGGCGAGATGGACCGGCCCGAAGCCGACCCAGACCGGATACATGCAGGTCACTTTTTGCGGATTGCCGACGCCGGCCTCCGCTGGCGCGCCGGCAAGGCTGGCGGTCGCCAAGGCGGTCCCGAGGCATAAAACAAGTGTTCTGAAAGACTTCAGCATGGTCGTTCTCCCTGTCGAGCGCGGTCTCTGCAGGTTGCCGCGCATTGATAGCCCTCCTGATCTTATTTGCTTCCGAAACAATCGGAAAAGAGGCAAGATCAGATCATTACATTCGGAAAACGAAAGTATCCCATGCGCCAGCTTCTCGATGTCGATTTGCGGCTCATCCGCATCTTCCGGGTCATCGCCGAGTCGAAGGGGCTGGCCGGCGCCCAGCTTGTCCTCAATCTCAGCCAGTCGCGCATCTCGACCAGCCTCGCCGAGCTCGAGGCGCGGCTTGGCGCCAGGCTGTGCCGGCGCGGCCGCTCGGGCTTCGCGCTGACCGAAGCGGGACGCGCCGTCTATGACGCCTCGCATGATCTCTTCGCGGCGGTCGACCGTTTCTGCAACGAGGCCGGCACGGTGTCGCTCAATCTGCGCCGGGTGGTGAAGCTCGGTGCGGTCGATGCGCTCGCCACCAATGCCGAAATGGCGCTGGCTCGC
Source organism: Rhizobiales bacterium Y(2018) (assembly GCA_005502925.1). Lineage (GTDB taxonomy): Bacteria > Pseudomonadota > Alphaproteobacteria > Rhizobiales > Aestuariivirgaceae > Taklimakanibacter. The sequence goes on from SCPD01000002.1 coordinate 526,910, forward strand.
GCCGTCGGACATTTCCGCCAGGCCACCCCCTCGGTGCAGATCGATTTCACGATCGCGGGGCCAGAGGAGCTGGAAGGGCAGCTCATCGCCGGGGCGCGCGACGTCATCATCGTGCCCAGCATCACCAAACGCGCCGATCTCGCTTACCTGCCGGTCTGCGCCGAGAAGCAGTCGCTCTATTGCGCCAAGGGCCATCCGCTGTTCGGCGTCGAGGAGAAGACCGCGGAGCGCGATCTGCCGCGTCATGCCATCGTGGCGCGCGGTTATCTGCACAGCCAGGACCTGAAGCGGCTCGGTTATCGCCAGGCCGATGCGACGGTGGAAATGATGGAGGCGCAGCTCATTCTCATCCTGAGCGGCGGCTTCATCGGCTATCTGCCCGCCCATTATGCACTGCCCTGGGTCGAGCGCGGCGAGCTGCGCTGCCTGTGCGACGACAAATTCGGCTATGAATCGACCTTCTATGCGGTGAGCCAGAGGAGCGCCCGCGAGAACCCGCTTCTGCGCCGCTTCCTGGCGAGCCTGACGGAAACGAAGCGCCAGCGGGCAGTTCTCGAGCATGTTGATTGATCGAACAATCAAAATTATTGACTCGGCCAGACTGGGACGCCTATCCTCGGGCTGAATTCAGAAAGAGCCATCAAAAGCCCTCATGCTGAGGTGGCCGCGAAGCGGCCCTCGAAGCATCCCTCAGGATAGAGTGAAGGGTGAGGATGATGAGTGGCCCGGATCAATAAGAGGAACCTCATGTCCGACACACCTGGCGCGCAATGGAATGCCGGCGAGACCGAAGCGGATGCGAAATTGCATCTTCTGTCGCCGTCCGAGGAGATGGCGAAACTCGGCCAAGGCATGCGGCCACTGATCGCTTATGGCGAGGGCATCCATGTCGTCGACGCGCATGGAAGGCGTATCATCGACGGCCCGGCCGGCATGTGGTGCACCCAGATCGGTTATGGCCGCAGAGAGATCGCCGACGCGGTTTCGGCGCAGGCGCTCAAGCTTTCCTATAATTCGCCCTGGTACACGACCAACTCACCCTCGGCGGAGCTTGCCAGGCGCATCGCCGAGGTGACGCCCGGCGATCTCAACCGCGTCTTCTTCACCACCGGCGGTTCGACCGCGGTGGATTCGGCGCTGCGTTTCACCGAATTCTACAACAATGTGCTGGGGCGCCCCGAGAAGAAGCACATCATCGTGCGCCGCGAGGGCTATCACGGCAGCACCAGCCTCACCGCCTCTTGTTCCGGCCGCTCCTTCAACTGGCAGAATTTCGATATCGCGTCGCCGCGCATCACCTTCATCTCGTGCCCTAATATCCGCCTGGCGCCGGGACTGACGGAAGCCCAGTTCCTCGATCAGCTGGTGCGTGAATTCGAGGACACGGTGGCGAAGATCGGCCCGGACAAAGTGGCCACCTTCCTGGCCGAGCCGCTGCAAGCTTCCGGCGGCGTCATCATCCCGCCCAAAGGCTATCACGCCCGCATCAAGGCCATCTGCGAGAAGCACGACATCATCTATATCTCAGACGAGGTGGTGACCGCGTTCGGCCGTTGCGGCGAATGGTTCGCCTCCGAAAAAGTCTTCGGCGTCGTGCCCGACATCATCACTTTCGCCAAGGGCGTCACCTCGGGTTATGTGCCCCTGGGCGGCTTCGCGGTGTCGGAGCGCCTGATCGCCAAGGTTTCAGGCGAGAACGCCAAGGGCAGCTATTACAGCAACGGCTATACCTATTCGTCCCATCCGGTGAGCTGCGCCGCGGCGCTGGCCAATATGGATGTGATCGAGAAGGACGGCATTCTGAAACATGTGCGCGATGTGGCGGTCCATTTCGCCGAAGGCTTGCGCAGCCTCAAAGGTCTGCCCCATGTCGCCGACATAAGGGTCGCAGGGCTGGTCGGCTGCGTCGAATGCCTGGTCGATACGTCCTCGCCGGAGGTGACGGATCGCGACAAGAAGGTCGGCGGCCGCATCGATACCCATTGCTTCGATCTGGGCCTTCTGGTCCGCCCGCTCGGCAATGTCTGCGTCCTGTCGCCGCCGCTCATCATCACCAAGGCGGAGATCGACCAGATGATCGGCATCCTGCGGCAAGGCATCCTCAAGGCGGCCGCCGACCTCAAGGAGCCGGTCGCCGCTTGACGTCGAGCAAATCCCGCCAAAGTTGAAGACTTTGGCGATAAGGATTTGCTCAACTATATATTTGGCGCGAATCCTTTTCGGCGAAGTGATTCCACTTCGCCGGGATGCGCGTGACCGGGGCCGCATATCCGGAGCCGATCAACAGGATAGAACGGAAGTGGCCGTCAAAGCCCGCATCGCCTCACGCGAGGATCAGGTCCAGGAACGCCGGCGCTCGCTGCTCGACGCCGCGGCGAAAGTGATCGCGCGCAAGGGCCTCACCGGCATCACCATGAACGACATCGCGCAGGAAGCGGGTTGCAGCTATGGCGTCGCCGCCTTCCATTTCAAGTCCAAGGACGGTCTCATCCAGGCGGCGCTCGATCACCTTGTCGCCGAATATGACACGGCGCTCAACCGCCCGGGCGCCGAGAACGAAGAGCCCGCCGACCGGCTGAAGGCGATGGTGCTGCTCGACTTCGACGCCCGGATCTCCAATGCCGAGCATGTGGCGGTATGGAGTGCCTTCTGGGCGGAATCGGCGCGCAATGCCGAGTATCGCCGCCGCCTGGTCGAGCTCAAGGCGCGTTACCATGCTTTCGTGAAAGTGGAAGTGGCGGCCCTCGCCAAGGCGCGCAAGCTCAAAGTCGATGCGGCGGTGATCGCCAGCACGCTGAACGCCATCGTTGACGGCTTCTGGATCGCCAATCAGGTCCAGGCCTCAGGCCTTCTCGGCCAGAAGCAGGCGCGTCATGCCTGCTTCCTCTATCTCAGGTCGATCTTCCCGGAAGATTTCTAGGCTTCGCCACCCAGAGTGCCAAGGCGGCGGCGACGAAACTCACCGCGATGCTGGCGAGGATCGGCACCCGGTAGCTGTGGTTGATGTCGAAGGCGAAGCCGGCGGCGCTGGGTCCGATCAGCGTGCCGAAGGCGACGCTGGTATAAAGCACGCCGAGAATGCCACCGATATGGCGCCCGCCGAAATAATCGGTGGCAACGGAGGGGATGATCGCCACCCAGCCGCCATAGAAGACGCCGAACAGGAAGGCGAACAGCGCCAGCGTCCAGAACCCTCCCGCCACCGCCCAGATGATGAGCGACAGAGCGATGCCGGCATGCATGGCGACGAGCGAGGCATGCCGGCCCATCCGGTCGGCAAGGCCGCCCAGGAAAAATCGTCCGGCCGTGCTGCCGACGCCGATCATGCCGAGCAGCAGCACCGCCGAGGTCGGCGCGATGCCGAGATCGAGCGCATAGGGGACGAGATGGACGAAAGGCACGAAGACGCCGAAGGCGCAAGCGAGGCTCGCGGCATAAAGCCCGATGAATTGACGGCTCCGCACCGCTTCGCCGACCTTGGCTCCGGAACGTGCGCCGGAGGCGGCCGCGGCGGTGAGCGGATCATCGTCGGGGCCCAAGCCCTTGTCGCGCGGGTCATTGACCAGCAGCCATGACATGGCGATGCCGAGCAGAGCGGCTGTGAGGCCCAGCGTGATATAGGCGTCGCGCCAGCCGATGAGGTGGATCAACCAGGCGGCGAGCGGTGGCATCACCAGCGTGCCGAGGCCGATGCCGCTCACCGCGAGGCCCGAGGCGAAGCCACGGCGGCGCACGAACCAGCGCTGCACCGCGCCGACCGCCGGCACATAGGCGCAGCCGACGCCGATGCCGACACCGAGCCCGTAGGCGACATAGACTTCCATGATGGTGCGGGCGAGGCCGGCGAAGACCAGCCCTGCGCCGACCAGCAGCATGCCGAGCACCGCCATGGTGCGCGCGCCGTAACGGTCGGCGAGCGGCCCGCTGATGATGCCGAGCGCGAAATAGAGAAAGCCCGCCAGCGAGAAGACGAGCGACACCTCGCCGCGCGAGGCGCCGAATTCCTGTTCGAGCGGCGTGAGGAAGGCGCTGAACGTATAGGCGCTGCCGAAGCCCAGAAGCGTCACGGCGAAAGCGGCGCCGACGATGGCCCAGCCATAGAAGAAACGTGTGGGAGCGGAGGTCGGGGTCATGTCAGGCGATAGGATGTTGTTGATGCCAGGACGTGACCGACTGGAAGGCGGCGCCGGCGCGCACCAGCCGCGCTTCGCCGAGATGGGGTGCGACGAGCTGGAAGCCCATCGGCAGGCCTTGCACGGTGAAGCCGCCGGGCAGCGTGATTGTCGGATGGCCGGTCATGTCGAAGGGGCAGGTGTAACGCTGCAATTTTGCAATGAGCTCCGGCTGCGCGCCGAGCGACTGGATATCGGCGAGTGTCAGGGGCGCAAAGGGCTGAACAGGGGTGAGCATCACGTCGATGGTTGTGAGGAGGGTGTTCACACGGCCGCGGAACTCTGCACGCCGGAGCAGGATCTTCTGATAGTCCGTAGCAGACAGTGCGCGTCCCGTCTCGATGACGGCGCTGAGGATCGCGCCATACTGATCCTTGTGTTTCGCATAGGTCGCTTCATGCGCGACGGCAGCCTCGATGGCGCAATGGGGAGACCAGTCGGCGATCGTCTGGGTGACGTCGGGCATGTGGACGGAAATGAATTCGGCGCCGAGCGCGGTGAAGATAGTGATCGCCTTGGCAATCATGGCCGCCGTTTCATCACTCACATCGGCCGTGTTCCAGTCGGTATCGATGCCGATGCGTAAGCCTTTTACGCCATCATCGGCGAGACTGAGATAATCGGGCACCGGTTCCGGCAATGCCGTCGGATCTTGATCGTCGCTGCCGGCGATCACGCCGAGCAGGAGGCCGGCATCCTTGGCGCTGCGCGCCATGGTGCCGATATGATCGAGCGAGGCGGCGAGCTCGGCGACGCCGTGACGGCTGACCCGGCCCCAGCTGGGTTTCAATCCGGTGACGCCATTGGCGGCGGCGGGCCAACGGATCGAGCCGCCGGTATCCGACGCGATCGCGCCGTAACAGAGGCCGGCGGCAGTGGCGACGCCGGAGCCCGAGGAGGAGATGCCCGTCCAGTAGTCGTCATGCCACGGATTGGCGGGCGGCGTGATCGCCGCGTGATGATCGGAATAGGCGCCCTCGCTGAGCTCGGTCTTACCGATGAGCACCGCGCCCGCCTGCTTGAGGCGGCGCACCAGCGTCGCATCTTCAGTCGCGATCCGGCGCAGGCCAGGGGCCATGCCGGCACCGGTCGGCGCGCCGGCGATCCAGCACAGATCCTTCACCGCGACGGGAACCCCATGCAGAGGCCTGCGATGGAGGCCGCGCGCGATCTCGGCATCGGCGGCCCGGGCCTGCTCGAGCGCCAGATCTGCCGTCACCAGCGCGAAGGCATGAAGCTCTGGCTCGAGCGTCGCGATGCGGGCGAGCAGGGCTTGTGTCGCCTCGAGCGACGAAATTTCGCGCCGGGCGATATGCTGGCCGACCTCTGTGAGCGTCAGATAATGCACGATTTTTCCTTTAGAATACTTGAGTCATATGGGCGCTGTGTTATCTTTATATTTGCCCGGTAATGGCTAATTCAAACCATGATTTCTCTTCTTTTTGAGTTAGAATTTCTAAATGAGTAGATTGCCACCTCTGAACGCGCTCAAGGCTTTCGAAGCGGCCGCCCGGCATCTTTCGGTCAAGGTGGCGGCCGAGGAATTGTCGGTGACGCCGGGCGCCGTCAGCCAGATGCTCAAGACGCTCGAATTACATCTGGGGCGCCAGCTTTTCGACCGCGTCAATCGCGGCATCGTTCTCACTGAAGCGGGGCGCAACTACCTGCCGCCGGTCCGCAACGCCTTCCGGCAGATTGCGGAAGCGTCCCGGCGCGTCGCCGCGGAGGAGGAAACGGGTGTGCTGACGGTCAGCACGACACCGTTCTTCGCCTCCGCCTGGCTGGTGCCGCGGCTCGGCGCCTTCCGCGCGGCGCATCCCGACATCGATCTCCGGATCCTCACCGGCAACGGCCTTGCCGATTTCACCCGCGACGGCGTCGATGTCGCCATCCGCCATGGTCTCGGCCGTTATCCGGGTCTCAAGAGCGATCATGTCCTCGCGGTTGCGATGATTCCAGTGGCCGCCCCTTCGCTCGTCGCGCGTCTGGGGCAACCCGCGCGCCCTGCCGATCTTCTCGACTGGCCGCTGGTTCAGGACGCCGATCGCAAAGGCTGGGCCTTGTGGTTCGAGGCGCAGGGCCTCACCGACACGGGACCGACACGCGGTCCTTCCTTCGATGATCCGGGACTGCTGCTGCGCGCCATCATCGCCGGCCAGGGTGCGGGTCTCCTGCCGGATGCGATGGTCGAGACGGATGTCAAGGAAGGCCGGCTCGCGCGGCTCGCCGAAGCGAAGGAGATCGAGGTCTTCGCCTATTATCTCGTCTATCCTGAGCTCGCGCAGGGGCGGGCCAAGATCCAGGCTTTTCGTGAGTGGATTCTCGATGCGGCGGGAAAAGCCTAACCCCCGAATCGCGACTCCGGAATTCCCTTGATGCCGAGGCCGGTGATGGCGAAGAGGCTGCCGCGCAGCACGCCATCGCCGGGGAAGCGCGGCAGTGGCGGCTTGGCCATCGACGTCACATAAAGAGTGTCGAGCTTCGGGCCGCCGAACATCACGCTCGTCACCTTTTTCACCGGCATGTCGATGACACGTTCGACCTTGCCATCGGGGGTGTAGCGGATGAGCTTGCCGTCATAGACCTGTGCGTTCCACAAGCAGCCTTCGGCATCGACGGTCGACCCGTCGGCGGCGCCGCCGGTCGAGGTGTCGAGCTTGGTGAAGGTGCGCCGGTTCGAGACCTGGCCGGTTTTCTTGTCATAGTCATAGGCCCAGATCTCGCCCGACCAGGAATCGGCGAAATAGAAGATGCGGTCATCCGGGCTCCAGCACGGGCCGTTCGAAACGATGATTCCCGTATCGACCTTGGTGACGCTGAAATCCGGATCGAGACGATAGAGGGCGCCATTGGGTCCGGATTCCTGGCTGTCCATCGTACCCGCGAAGAATCTGCCGGCGCGATCCACCTTGCCGTCATTGATCCAGTTGGCCGGGCGGTCCGGCTCGATCTCGGCGATGAGCGGACAGTCGCCCGTCGCAAAGTCGAGCGCATGGAAGCCTTTCGCCAGGGAGCAGATCGCCCCCTTGCCGTCCTTGCGGATGGCGATCGACCCGACGCGCGAGGGCACATCCCAGGCGCGGATCTCGGTGCCTTGCGCCGTCGCCCGGAAGACCCGCATGCCCGGTGCGTCGATCCAATAGAGCCGCTGCTGCTCGACATCCCACAAGGGGCCTTCGCCGAGCGTCGTCTTCACATCGACCAGAACGTCGATCTTCATGTCGTTTTCTCCTGTGTCATCCCTTGAAACGTGGTTCCGGCAGGCCGCGCACGCCGAGGCCATGAATGGCGAAGACGCATCCTGCCTCACGCTCGCGGTGATATTGGTTGTTGAAAGGCCGCGCCATCGAGGTGACGAAGGCGATGTCGAGATCAGGCCCGCCGAAGATCAGGCTCGTCGTCGACTGCACCGGCAGGCCGACGATGCGGTCGATGACACCATTGGGATCGAAGCGGATCAAGCGGCCGGAATAGACCTCGGTGCTCCACACATAACCTTCCGCATCGACGGTGGCGCCGTCGGGCAGGCCGCGCAAATTCTCGAAGCTCGTGAAGACGCGGCGCGAACGGACTTTGCCGGTCTCCGTGTCATAGTCATAGGCATAGATCAGCTTCTTGCCGGTATCGGCGAAATAGAGCGTCCTGCCATCGGGGCTGAAGCACGGGCCGTTGGAGCAGATGATGCCGTGGTCGAGCTCATGCACCGTGAGATCGGGATCGAGGCGGAACAACTTCCCGACACCGTTGCGTTCCTCGAAATCCATCGACCCGGCGATGAAGCGGCCCTGACGGTCGACCTTGCCGTCATTGAGGCGCGGTGTCAGTTCGCCCGACTGCGTCTCGGCGATGAGCGTCACCTCGCCGGTGGCGAAATCGAGTTCATGAAATCCGCTGCGCAGCGAAACGATGGCGCCGCCCTTCTCGCGCAGAGCGAGCGAGCCGACAGGCTCGGGCAACGGCCAGTGGCGGCGGTCCCCGCCCGTCACATCGGCGGAATAGACGGCGGGACCGTAAGAGTCGATCCAATAGAGCCGCTGCTCGGCGACATCCCAGAGCGGGCCTTCGCCGAGCGCGTCGCGTTCCGCGCTGAAGATCTCGATGCGCAGCATGGCCGCTCTCCCTAGAAGGATACTTTGTCGGCGCCCTTGAGCGCGAGGATGTCGCGCGCCTCATCGGGTGTCGCCACCTGCATGCCGAGGCCTTCGATGATCTTGCGTGCCAGCGCCACCTGCTCGGCATTGGATTTGGCGAGCTTGCCCTTGCCGGCCCACAGGCTGTCTTCGAGACCGACGCGGATATTGCCGCCCAGCGCCGCGGCTTGCGCCGCGATGCGCAATTGCGCCGCGCCGGCGCCCAGCACCGACCAGCGGAAACTGTCGCCGAACAGACGGTCGGCGGTGCGTTTCATATGGGCGACGTCTTCCGGATGGCTGCCGATGCCGCCGAGCAGCCCGAACACCGACTGCACGAACAGCGGCGGCTTGACCAGACCGCGATCGAGGAAATGCGCCAGATTATAGAGATGCGCGATGTCGTAGCATTCGAACTCGAAACGCGTGCCGTTATCGTAGCAGGTTTCGAGGATGAATTCGATGTCCTTGAAGCTGTTGCGGAAGACGAGATCGCGCGTCGCCTCGAGATGCGGCTTCTCCCAGTCGAATTTGAAGGTCTTGTATTTATCGACCAGGTGATAGAGGCCGAAATTGATCGAGCCCATATTGAGGGAGGCGACTTCCGGCTTGAACTGGGCAGCGGGCCTCACCCGCTCCTCGACTTTCATATAGGGGCTGCCGCCGGTGGTGATGTTGATGGCGGCCTTGGTCGCCTGCTTGATACGCGGCAGGAAGCGGGCGAAGGCCTCCGGCGTCTGGTCGGGCTTGCCGGTTTCGGGATCGCGCGCATGGAGATGCAGGATGGCGGCGCCGGCTTCCGCCGCGGCGATGGCTTCCTTGGCGATCTCGTCCGGCGTGATCGGCAGATAGGGCGACATGGTCGGCGTATGGATGGCGCCGGTCACCGCGCAGGTGATGATGACCTTGCCTTTATTGTCTTTCGTCAATTTCCGATCTCCTTCGCGGCGCGCTTCTTATGCGCGGCCAATGCCATCAGTCTCTTGTCGCGCCAGACCTGCCGGTCCTGGAGCTTGTCCTTGCCGACGCGCTTGCGGCGTTCCGGCTCGATCACATTCATGACCTCGCCGGCCCAGTCGACGCGGCGCTGCATCTGCGGGAACAGGTTTTCATAGATGCCCTGGTAGCGCTCGGCGTAATCGCGCACGCCGCCCGGCGCGTTGAGGTCGATGGTCTCGAACGGGCCCATGAAGGACCAGCGCAGCGCCAGGCCGTCGCGGATGCCGATATCGACATCCTCGACGCTGGCATAACCATCGGCCACCAGGCGGAAGGCTTCTTCGAGCAATGCGCCCTGCATGCGGTTCATGATGAAGCCGTCGAGCTCCTTCTTCATGACGAGCGGCGCATGGCCGGCCGACAGCAGAAATTGCCGCGTGCGCTCGACCGTCTCAGGCGAGGTCCAAGGCGCTGGTACCACTTCGGCGGCGGGGATCAGATAGGGCGGGTTGATCGGATGCACGACGATGCAGCGCGCCCGGCCTTTCAGGCCTTCGGTGAAGCGCGACGGCAGGATCGCCGAGGTGGAGCTCGCCAGCACTGCATCGGGGCTCGATGCGGCATCGAGCGCCTCGAACACCTTGATTTTGGTGGCGAGCACTTCCGGCGTGTTCTCCTGCACGTGCTGGGCGTCTGCCACGGCTTCCGCGAGCGTCGCGGCAGGCGATATGCGGGCGAGGACCGTTGCCGGCGCCGCGCCATTGAGAAGATCGTTCTGCGCCAGGTCTTCCAGGACGCCGGCGATATAATCAAACGCCTTCGCGGCGGCACCATCTGCCTGGTCCCACAGGCGCACCGACGAGCCTGAGCGCGCGAAGCTGATCGCCCAGGCGCGCCCGATAAAGCCCGAGCCGATGACGGCCGTCGCCGGCCGGTCAGAGGGTTTCGACATTTCCATCCACTCCAAGTGATTGTCCTGAAACATTGATGCCGGCATCGGAGAGCAGGAAGGCCACCATGCTGGCGACGTCGTAGGGGCTCACCATGCGCCGGAGCGATACTTTCTCGAGATAGGCTTTTTCCATCTCGGCATGGCTGATGCCGATCTGCTTGGCGCGGTCGCCGATCACCTTGTCGATGCGCGGACCTTCGACGATGCCGGGCAAGATGGCATTGACGCGGATGCGATGCGGTCCGAGCTCCTTGGCGAGGCTCTGGGTGAAACCGACGACGGCGAATTTGGCCGAGGAATAGGGCGTGCGGAACGCATAGCCATGGCGGCCCGCGGCGGAGGACATGTTGACGATGGATCCGCCGCCTGACGCTTTGAGCATCGGCACGGCGAGGCGCGCGCACAGGAATTGCCCGGTCAGGCAGACATCGATGCAGCGCCGCCAGTCGGCGATGGAGATTTCATCGACGCCGCCGGTCGGCCCGGCAATACCGGCATTGTTGATGAGGGCGTCGAGCCCGCCCCATTCCTTGGCGAGGAGAGCGAACATCCGCTCGACATCCTCGTCCTTGGCGACATCGACCTTGGTGGCGAGCGCGCCGGGGAGGGATTTCTTCGCTTCGGCGATGGCATTGTCGGCAATGTCGCAGATGGCGATACGGGCGCCAAGTGCGGCCAAGGTGCTGGCGATGGCGAAGCCGATGCCCGAGGCACCGGCGGTGATCAGCACGCGCTGGTCCTTGAGGCCTGACAGGAAATCCGCCGGTGAAGAGGGTGCTTTATTGCTCATGGAGTCTCCTAACTTCGTCTGTCGCGCAGCGCGATCACGGCGCCCAGGACCACGAGCCCGAACAATATGGCGCGGGTCGCATAGGGCAGTGTCGTGCCGGCGAGGAAGGTCTGCAAGGCGGTGAGCAGCAGGACGCCGCCCAGCATGCCGAGATAGTGGCCGCGGCCGCCGGTGATGAGGGCGCCGCCGACCACCACGACGGCGATGGAGGGCAGCAAATAGTCATCGCCCATGCCGAGGCTCGCTTGCCCTGAAAAGCCGGTGAGCAGCACGCCGACGAGACCGGCGCAGAGTGACGACAGGACATAGACGAGCACCAGATGGCGCCCGACCGCGATGCCGGACAATTGCGCCGCGCGCACGCCATTGCCGATGCCATAGATGCGCCGGCCAAAGGCGGTGCGTCCCAGGAGCGCCACGGCGAAGATGACGAAGGCGACCATGAACAGAACGACGGGCGTGAAGACCCATATTCGCCCGGTCATGAACCAGCGCAGCATCGGCGAGGAGAAACCATCGGGCGTGCCGTTGGAATAAAGAAGGGCGACGCCCTGCAGCAGGCCGTTGGTGGCGAGCGTCATCACGATCGGCGACAGCCCCAGAAAGACGATGCCGAGGCCGTTGATGAGGCCGATGAGGCAGGCGAGCAGCAGCACGGCCGGCAGCGCATAGAGGAGCGCCGCGTCGGAGCCCTTCACCATTCCGGCGAGAATGATGCCGCAGAGACCGATGGTCCACGGCACCGAGAGATCGAGCCCTCCGGTGAGGATCACGGTGCCTTGGCCGAGCGCCAGGATCGCCAGGAAGGACGACAGCACGATCAGTGAATTCCAGTAACCCGGATTGAGCACCGTATTGCCCAACCAGAATTGCGTCACCAGCACCACCAGTACGAAGCAGATGTAAGCGGGCAGCGCGTAGCGCAGTGTCTCGGCATTGCGGGTGAGGAAGGACGGCGGCGTTCCCAGCGCAATGGCCTTCGTGGAAGGCGCGAGAGCTAGCCGTCTGTCCTGCTGCGGCAGTTGCGAGACAAGCGTGCCGGCGCGGCGCGCCTGGAGCCTTGTCTTCAAGGCGCGCAATTGCTGGGCGAGCGTCGAGCTTTCCGAAATCGAGCCGGCCAGCACCGCGAGCAGCAGGATGGTCGCCTCCGCGATGGTCGAATAATAGGCCGAGATATTGAGGACGAGCAGGATATTGACGACGATCATCAGCACAAAGGCGCCGATGGCGCTGCCGAGCGGCCCGCCGCGTCCGCCGCCAAGCCTGGTGCCGCCGACCACGACGGCAGCGAACATCGACAGCAGCAGCGGATTGCCGACCAGCGGATCGCCACTGCCGGTCTGGGCGCTGATGAAGACACCGGCGAGACCGTAGCAGCCGCCGGCGATCACATAGACGAGGAACCGCGTGAGCACGGTTGAAACGCCGACCGCCGCCGCCGCATCCATGTCGCTGCCGACCGCATAGATAGCGGTGCCGAGCCTGGTGTTCTTGAGCCAGGCCCAGGCGAGCAGCACGACGCCGATCACCGCGATCGGCATTGGCAGGTAGCCGGTGATCGCATCGCCCAGATAGAAAGTGCCAAGCGAGGGCGAAACGAAGCCGCCGGGCTTGTCCATGATCAGGAGCGTCACGCCCTGGATGATGAACATGGTGGAGAGCGTCACCACGATCGGCTGCAGCCGCAGCACCGCGATGAAGAAGCCGTTGACGGCGCCGGTCGCCATGCCGATGCCGATGCCGACAGCGGTCCACAGCATTATGCTCGCTTCCATGTCGGCGGGATCCATGGACTGCGCCAGGACCACATTCACGAGCGAGATGACCGCACCCGCCGAAAGATCGAAGCCGCCCGACAGGATGACGATCGTCTGGCCGATGGCGGCCAAGGCCGAAGTGGCGCCACCGCTCGCCAGGAACGAGATGTCGAAATAGCTCAACGGCCCGGCGCTGATCAGATCGACCACCGCGAGCAGGATGAGGAACACCACCGCCGCGACGGCGACGCCGCGATGCTGGGCGAGGAAGCGGCGGGCGGGCGCCGCGCTGACGGCCGTCAAACTCATGCCGCCGCCCTCGTACTTGCATATGCGGTTTTGGAAGAGACGAGGTCTCTCCTATATTCCCCCTCTCCCGTCCGCAGGATGGGAGAGGGTGCCCGATAGGGCGGGTGAGGGCTCTTCCGATCACGGTGATAGCTCGAGAAAAGAGCCCTCATCCGGCCTTCGGCCACCTTCTCCCATTGCTTCGCAACGGGCGAAGGGGAAACGTGGGGAGACTTCCCGCTTTCACATATACTCATATGCGATCACCCCCCGTCGCAGGCTGCTCCTCATGGCCGAGCGCCGGGCGCATGATGGCGCCTTCGCTGAGCTTGTGTCCGTCGATCTCGGCGACGATCCGTCCGCCGTAGAGCACCAGCACCCGGTCGCAGAGATGGACGAGTTCCGGCACTTCGGTCGAATGGAACAGGATGGCGCCGCCTTTGTTGGTGAAGTCGCGCATCATCACATAGAGCTCGTGTTTGGTGCCGACATCGATGCCGCGCGTCGGATCGAAGAGGAGGAGAATGCGGCTCTGCGCCACGAGCCATTTCGAGATGGCGATCTTCTGCTGGTTGCCGCCGGAAAAGGCGCCGGCCCTGGTCCACAAAGCGCGCTCATTGACCTCGACGGTCGAGAAAGCCTGGCGCACCGCTTCGGCTTCGCGGGTCTTGTCGATCAGCCCCAGCCGCTGGAAGCGTTCGATCACCGGGATCGAGGCATTGGTGAGCCCCGAAAGCTTGAGGAAGAGGCCTTCCGTCTTGCGGTCTTCCGGCACGAAGCCGATGGCGATATTGGGCCGCATCGCATCGACGGGCGAGGTGATGCTCGCCTTGCGGCCGTCGACTTCGATGCCGCCGGCCTTGATTTCCGCCATGCCGAAACAGGCGAGGAAAAGATCGAGCTGGCCCATTCCCTGCAAGCCGGCAATGCCGAGGATTTCGCCCTGGCGCAGATCGAAGCTCGCCTCGCTGAGCTTGTCGCCGGCCTTGAGATTGCGCGTCGAGAGGACAGGCGCGCCGAAAGCGGACGGATCGCTCGGCCGTTCGGGGAAAGTCTGGGCGATCGAGCGGCCGACGATCTTCTCGATGACGTCATTATCGGAGATGCCGGCGACGGCGCCGGTCATGATGTGCTGGCCGTTGCGCAGGATGGTGAGATGATCGCAGAAGGCGCGCACCTCGCGCATGCGGTGCGAGATGAAGACGATCGTCTTGCCTTGCGCTTTGAGCTTGGCGATCAGCTCGCCGAGCCAGGTGACATCGGCGCCGGACAAGGTCGAGGTCGGCTCGTCCAGCAGCAGGATGTCGGGATCGCGATAGGTGGCGCGGGCGATCTCGATCTTCTGCTGCAGAGCGAGGTCGAGCTCGCCGGTCTCGGCGTCGAGATCGATGGCGAAGCCGATCCTGTCGAGATGGTCTTTGATCTTGGCGCGCGCCGTCTTGCGCCGGATGAGGCCCGAAAAGCCGGCGGGCGCATAGGGCAGCATCATATTGTCGAGCACCGGGAGGTCCGGCACCAGCGTCATTTCCTGGAACGCCGTCTGGATGCCGTGCCGGTGTGACGCGCGGGGTGAGGAAAGTTGCGCCGTTCGGCCGGCGATCTCGATATGGCCGGCATCGGGCTGCACGAGGCCCGACAGCAATTTGACCAGCGTCGACTTGCCGGCGCCATTCTCGCCCAGCAGCGCATGCACGCTGCCGGCCTTAATGGCGAAGGAGACGTCATTGACGGCGACGGTCGGGCCGAAGGCCTTGCGCACGCCTTTGACGCTGACCGCGAGTTTTTCGCTGTTCATCGGCCCGATCATGCTTCGAGGAAAATACCGCGCGGCAGCGTAACACCGCCGCGCGGGAAGACGATCAGTTTTCGGGCTGGCCGACCAGCGCGGCGTTCAAGCCGATCTCGGGTGTCTCGGCCGAGAAGATCGAGGCGAACCAGCCCGGATTGGAGACGAGCGACGGCAGGAACACGTTGCAGCCGTCCTTCATTTCCTGCCAGGTGCCTTCCTTGCAGAGTTTCACCGTGTCGTTGGTGACGAGCGGCAAAGGCAGCGTGACCCGCTTCGGCACGTCCTTGCCTTCGAGCGCCTGCACCGCGAGCTTGAGGGCCAGGCCACCGGAATAGGGGGGCGAGGCATAGGAGATGCGCGGCGCGCCGAGCGGCGCATAGGGGCTTGCAGCACCCTCGACCTCGGTGCCGGCGGGCAGCATCTGGATGCGGCCGCCATTCGAGCCTTCACCGGCGCAGGGCAGCAATTGCTCGGCCGTCTTGCCGGCTTCGAGCTGCATCGCATTCGCCGTGTAGCAGCCGGCCTGCATCCACAGGCCGCTGATCTGGTCCCAGCTCCTTGTCGCGGTGATCTTCGAGAGCTCGGTGCGCGCCACGGCCTGGCTCCACATGCCGACCGCCTCGCCGACGATCTTGATGTCGGGATGTTTGGCGAAGACTTCCTTGGCTGCCTTGGTGCGCAGATTGTCGACCGAGGTGCCGGGCACGCCGGTGACCAGCACGATATCGCCTTTGCCGTTGAGCTTCTTGACCAGCCATTCGGCGGTCACGCGGCCGGCCTCTTCCTGGTCGATCGAGATATTATGGGCGCAGGGCTCGGTGATCTCGCCATCATAGGCGAAGACCTTGACGCCCTTGTCGCAGGCATTCTTGACCACTTGATTGAGGGCGGTCGGCGAGATCGGGAAGATCACGATGGCCTGGGCGCCGGCCTGCACCATGGCGTTGATCTGCTGGATCTGGCGCTGGGCATTGGGGCCGGCCACCTGCACCTGCAGGTCGACCTTGTCGGCGAGGCTCTTATGCGCGGCCATCGCCTTGACCATATTGGCGGCTTCCGCCTGCCAGTCATTGCCGATGAAGCTCATGCTGAGGAAGATCTTGAACTTCTCGGCGGCCTGCGCTCCGCTCGCGCCGGCGATGAGGCCGGCGGCGAGCGCCGTGCCGAGGGCCAGAGTTTTAAGGCGGGCAGTCATCTTCATGTCGTTAACCTCCCATGGTTGGTGTGCCGTCTGCGCCCGGTTTGTTGTCTTCTTCCGAGAGCGAGGGCGGATAATTTCCTTGTTTTGATCAAAGATCAATGATTAATTTTTGAAAGGAGAGTCCCGGGCCCTTGCGGCGCGGCCGATTCAGCTTGAAAGAGCAGGTGAAATCACACGCGGCGGGACTTCAGAGACGACGAATGACAGGCGTGCCCAGAAACAAGACCAGCCTGAAAGTGGTGCCGCTCAACCGCGAGACCTTGCAGGACCGCGTCTATCGCCGGGTCTGCGACTTGATCCTCGACGGCGAGATCGCGCCCGGCCAACTGGTGACCATCCAGTCGCTGGCCGATGCCTGCGAGGTGAGCCACATGCCGGTGCGCGAGGCGCTGAAGCGGCTCACCGCCGCCAATGCGCTGACCGTCGTCTCCGGCCGCTCGATCGGCATTCCGCCGCTCAACCGCGCCAGCCTCATGGATCTGCGTAACGTGCGCGTCGAGGTCGAGGCGATCGCCGCTGTCTGGGCTTGCCGCAACATCACCGATGCGGAGCTCGAAGACCTGGGCGCGGTCTATGATCGTCTATCGGCGGCCAATGCGACGGGTGATGCGCGCGCCTTCCTGCGCGCCAACCACAATTTCCATTTCACCCTCTACCGCGCCGCGCGCTCGGAAACGCTGCTCACCATCATCGAGAAGCTCTGGCTGCAGATCAGCCCCTATTTCAACCTGCTGCGCGGCTCGGGCAATTACATCGTCTCCAACACCCATCACCAGGCCATTGTCGATGCGCTGAACGCCCGCGACGAAAAACGCGTCGCCGACGCGGTGCGCGCCGATATCGACGATGCTTATCTGGTGTTGCTGGATCTGGTGGCGCCTTAGGCGACGTTCACTTCTCACTATCCCTCACGCTGAGGTGCTTCGCCGAAGGCGAAGCCTCGAAGCGTCCTTCAGAATAGGGCTGAGTCTGGTGAGAGAAGCCCTTCGAGGCTCGCTTCGCTCGCACCTCAGGGTGAGGGAAGAAAATCCAACCCGATATCGAGCGCCGGGGCGCTGTGGGTCAGCCAGCCTACAGAAATGAGATCGACGCCGGAGGCGGCGATGGCGGCGACCGTCTCGCGCGTGACGTTCCCTGAAGCCTCGGCGAGGCAGCGGCCCTCGATCATCTTCACCGCCGTGCTGAGCATAGCGGGAGACATATTGTCGAGCAGTACGACATCCACCTCGAGGGAGAGAACCTCTTCCAATTGCGTGAGCGTGTCGACCTCGACCTCGATCTTGGTGAGATGGCCCGCATGCTGGCGCGCCCTCTCGACCGCCGGACGGATGCCGCCGGCAATGGCGATGTGATTGTCCTTGATCAGCACCGCGTCATCGAGGCCGAAACGGTGATTGCCGCCACCACCCATGCGCACGGCGTATTTCTCCAGCGCCCGCAGGCCCGGCGTCGTCTTGCGCGTGCAGACGATGCGCGCTTTGTGGCCGGAGGTCGCGCCGCAGAGATCTGCCGTCGCTGTCGCGATGCCGCTCAGATGGCAGAGGAAATTGAGCGCGGTGCGCTCGGCGGTGAGCAGAGCGCGGGCCTTGCCGGTGAAGGTCGCGATGGTTTCGCCGGCCGCGATCTTCCTGCCGTCCGGGTGTTCGATCTTCACAGACATGTTCGGATCGAGCACGCGGAAAGCATGGATCGCCACGTCGAGCCCTACCACCACGCCGGGCTTGCGCGCGACGAGGGCGGCGCTGGCGGTAAGTGCTTCCGGCACGATGGCGTCAGTGGTGACATCACCGGCAAGTCCCAGATCCTCCCGCAGGGTGGCGCGGACGAGATCATCGAAGAGCAGGGATGCGGTCATGACTGTACCTGACGGGGCAAAGACGAGGGGGCAAGGACGGATTTTTGCGGGAAGTCGGTGCGGTAATGCGCGCCGCGGCTTTCCTGCCGGGCGAGCGCCGCCTCGGCGATCATCAATCCGACGAGCGCGGGATCGGCCGCCGCTTCCGAATGGTTTTCGGCGATCGGCTGCAAGGCCGCAATGGCGGCGCGCAATCCCGCATCATCGCGCGTGACGCCGAGATGTTGCGAGAGAATGGGGCGGACGGCCGTCGGATCAGACGGCTGTGGCAGGTCCTGCATCCGGGGCTTGCGCAATCGCTTGGGTGCACTGCCCGAAAGGTCTTCGCTGACTCTGAGGCCGGTGATCAGCGCTTCGGTGAGCGAATTGCTGGCGAGGCGGTTGGCGCCATGGAGACCAGTGCAGGCCACTTCGCCCGCCGCCCACAGGCCGGCGAGCGAACTGCGGCTGGCGCGGTCCACCGCGATGCCGCCCATGTGATAATGCACGGCCGGCCGCACGGGGAGCGGATCGGTCGCGGGATCGATGCCATTGGCGCGGCAGGCGGCGGTGATCACCGGGAAATGCTCGGCGAAGCTTGCGCCGAGGCACTGGCGCGCATCGAGGAAGACGCGTCTGCCGTGTTGGAGATGTTTCCAGATGGCGCGCGCCACGACATCGCGCGGTTCGAGCTCGCCGCCGAGGCGTGCACCCGTCTCATCGATCAGGATCGCGCCTTCGCCGCGCACCGCCTCGCTGATGAGCGGCATCGGCCGGCCCGGTCCATCGAGCGCGGTCGGGTGGAACTGGATGAATTCGAGATCGCAGAGCCGCGCCCCGGCGCGTGCCGCGAGCGCCAGCCCCTGGCCGAAGCTGCCGAGCGGATTGGTGCTGTCGAGAAAGAGGCCGCCAATGCCGCCGGTCGCGAGGACGACGCGGTCGGTGACGATATGGACGGCACCATTTGGGCCGTGCGCCAGGATGCCGGTGACGTTGCCGTCCTCGGTGAGGAGCCGGCGTGCTTCCAGCCCTTCCAGCACCGTGACCGATGGCGTGTTTCTCACCGTTTCGGCAAGTGCCCGCATCACTTCGCGTCCCGACCCGTCGCCCTGTGCATGGACGATACGGCGGCGGCTATGCGCGGCTTCGAGGCCGAGACGCAGGCTGCCGTCGGGATTCGCATCGAAGCGGGCGCCATGGCGGGTCAGCATCTCGATCGCCTGCGGCGCTGCCGCGAGAATGTCGCGCACGACATGCAGGTCGCACAGGCCGTCGCCGGCGGCGAGCGTATCGGCGACATGAAGATCGACACTGTCATCAGGGCCAAGGCTTGCGGCGAGGCCGCCTTGCGCCCACACGCTCGAGGCCTCGCGCCCGATCGGGGCTTTCGACAGCAGCAGGACGGGCTCTGGCGCCAGCGCGAGCGCGGTCATCAATCCGGCGACGCCGCCGCCGATGATGACCGGGCGCCCCGAGAGATGGAAAAGTTCGGCGCTCATATGGCCAGCATCCTTTCGACCGCGAGGCGGGCTTTGCCGGCGATAGCGGGATCGATCGTCACCTCATGCCGCTTGTGCTCGAGCGCCTGGCGGATATTCTTGAGCGTGATCCGCTTCATATGCGGGCAGAGATTGCACGGGCGGACGAACTCGACCTCTGGATTGCTGACGGCGATATTGTCGCTCATCGAGCATTCGGTGAGGAGCGCAACGCGTGGCGGCTTGCGGCTGCTGATAAAGTCCGACATCACTGCGGTCGAGCCCGAAAAGTCGGCTTCCTTCACCACTTCCGGCGGACATTCGGGATGCGCCAGCACGATGACGCCGGGATGCGCCTCGCGCACATCGCGCACATCGGCGGCGGTGAAGCGCTCATGCACTTCGCAGCGCCCCTTCCAGGTGATGATCTCGACTTGGGTCTCGGCCGCGATATTGCGGGCGAGGAACTCGTCGGGGATCATGATCACCCGTTTGACGCCGAGCGACTCGACCACCTTGCGGGCATTGCCGGAGGTGCAGCAGATATCCGATTCCGCTTTGACGGCGGCCGACGTGTTCACATAGGTGACGACCGGCACGCCTGGATGAAGCGCGCGCAGGCCGCGCACGTCTTCCGCCGTGATCGATTCGGCGAGCGAGCAGCCGGCCTCTTGATCGGGGATGAGCACGGTCTTCTCGGGATTGAGGAGCTTTGCCGTCTCGGCCATGAAATGCACGCCGGCCAGCACGATGATGTCGGCCTCCGTCGTCTGGGCGAGGCGCGCCAGAGCCAGGCTGTCGCCGACCAGATCGGCCACGCAGTGATAGATTTCCGGCGTCTGGTAGTTATGGGCGAGAATCACCGCCTTGTATTGCCGCTTGAGGGTGAGGATCGCGTCGATGTCATCGGCGAAAACCGGCCATTCGGCGGCCGGGATGAAGTGGCGGACGCGGTCATGGAGATGGGCGGTACGGTCTATGGAGAGAGTCATCGCTATAATACTCACTTTGAGCATTTATAGCTTATACTTATCCTGAGCATAAGAAATGTCAAGGCCTGAGAAGCGGTAATTTTGTCCCGGCGGCGGCCCGTTCGGCCAGGACCGCCTGGCGGAACCGGAACAATTTGGCTGGCCGGCCGCCGGTCTCGAAGCTGGACAGGCCGGTTTCCTCGACCAGCTCCTGCTGCTCGATCAGGCGGCGGAAATTCTGCTTGTGCAGCAGCCGGCCCGCCAGGGCCTCGACGCTGCGCTGGAGCTGTAAAAGCGAGAAGGCGGGCGGCATCAGCTCGAAGACGACCGGGCGGTATTTAATCTTGGCGCGAAGCCTGGCGATGCCGGTGGCGAGGATGCGGCGATGATCGGCAAGCATGGCGCGGCCCGGCAGCACCGGTTTCTGACCGCGCTCCGCTTCGGTCACCAGGCCCGCTTCATAAAGAAGCTCGTAGCGCTGCAGCACCAGCTCTTCGTTCCAGGCGAATTCGTCGAGACCGAAGGTGATGGCGGCACGCTGCCAGCGATCGGCGCGCGCCGCTTTGCCGGGTGCCTCATCGGCCCACTGCCTGAGGCGCGGCGCCACCACCGCCTCGAAAAGCTCGGGCGTCCCTTTGCGGTGGTCTTCCCAGGGGAAATAATCGTACCAGTCACGCCATTCGGAATCGCGGGCGTCGGCGCGGCTCTCCTCGCGGGTGAGGCCCAGATAGCTGATCGAGATGGTGCGTTTGTCGGCTTCGCCGCGGTCGCGGTCGGCGAAAGTATAAAGCTGCTCCATATAGCCGATCGGATGGCCGGTCTGTTGTTCGACCCATTCTCTGAGGCCCGATTGCAGCGACCGGTGGCTCGATTCGAAGGGGCCCGAAGGAAGCGCCCGCGCGTCGCGGATGGTCATGATATGCGGCGCCTCGCTGATCACCGCGACCAGGACGGCGATGAGCTCGGCGGCGACGCCATGTCCGGCCGGGATATGTAGCGGTTCTTTCGTTTCGGTCGTCATTACCGCCATTGCTATAGCATGACGCCGGGAAACGGAACAAAAGAGCGAACCGGATCGCTCCGGTCCGCTCGCCTATGGAATGCTAGAAGCCGATCCAGATCCAGATCGGACGTCTACGGCACCGGCGCCGCCAACGGCCATACCGCCAATAGGTCCGGCAGGTCCGCCGCCATCTCCGCCGCCGCCACCTGCGCCGCCGGCGGCGACGCCAGTGATCCCAGCGGTGCGATGCGAGCTCGACGCCCTCATCGAGGCCGGTTTCCGGATTGGCCTTGAGCTCCTCGAGATTGGGCAGAACGCTCGAATCCGGCTTCTGGCCGAGGGAAGGAATACCTGCATGCGCTTCGGACTGTGGTAAAACTGCAGCAACAGCCGCAGCGCCAGCAAGACCGAAGATGCCCTTGAGCAGCAGTCTTCTATCCATGCTTCACCTCTTTCAGTTGACTAAAGCATTGCCATGGATGCGGAGCGAAGGCGTCCCGCACTCATGGCAAAGCTATGGCAAAACAACGTTATGGCGAAAGAAAGGTTCCGGTGCGGCATCTCACGGGCAGGTGAAAGCTACGCCGCGAAACGACGGGCTGGCGAGCCGGCGCCGGGCCCGTGGTCCCCAGGGGCCGCTTCACCCGAGCCAGGGGTGCCCAGGCCTATCCCTGGCGCCGGTGCGGACAATAGGCCGCCGGTCACCAATAGCGAACCAATCCCGGCCGGCCGGCGCCCCGGATGGGTGCAGGTGAGGGTTGCGGATGACCGCGCGTCCCTTTAAAATTCGCCATCCAATGGGAATGCACATGAAACCTTGTATCTATATCCACACCAACGAGAAGCAGATCATCGGCGCGCTCGTTTCCAAATATTCCTTCGAGCGCTTCGCCTCCGACAAGAACGCATTCGACGTCAAGCTCATCCACACCAGGGACTATCCGTTCCTCGATGCGCATGAGGGCGGCAAATATCTGCGCGGCGGCCTCACCCGCGAATGGGTGAATGACGACCTCCAGTCCTTTACCGTGCTGCGCTTCATGCCGCCCGAGCTGATGGGTTATGAAGGCCGCTCCGTCGTCGTCGATCCGGATGTGTTCGCCGTCTCCGACGTCATGCCGCTGCTCAACCGTGAGATGAACGGCACGGCGATCATGGCCAGGAAGCGCGGCGCCTCGACCGCCAAGGAATTCGCCTCGAGCGTCATGCTGCTCGACAATGGCAAGCTCAAGCACTGGCAGGTCGAGAAGAGCTTCGACGAAATGTTCGCCTTCAAGCGCGATTATTCCGACTGGGTCAATCTCAAGCTCGAGCCCAAGGACTCGATCGGCGTCCTCGAGCCGGTGTGGAACGACTTCGACACGCTGACCCGCGACACGCGGATGATCCACAACACGCATCGCCGCACCCAGCCCTGGAAGACCGGCCTCAAGGTCGACTTCCGTCCGGCCGAGCGCGCCGGGTCCTTCAAGCTGTCGAACATCATTCACCGCACGCGCCGCGCGCTGTTCGGCGAATATGGACTTCTCGGCAGCTACCACAAGCACCCGGACAACAACCAGGAGCGGCTGTTCTTCGCGCTGCTCAAGGAATGTGTCGATAAGGGCATCGTGACCCAGGCCATGCTGGACGAGCAGATGAAGCTCAACCATGTGCGCCACGACGCGCGCGATGTGCTGGCACGCACCCGCACGCTCGCCGAGCAGCCGCTCTTCGCAGCCTGACCCATTGCGGTGGGCGCGCGGACGGTCTGGATCCTGACGCATAGCCGGTTGGGCGACCGCCAGCAGATGGAAAAGCTGGCGGCCGCTCTCGGCTGGCCTTTCACTGTGAAACAACTGGTCTTCCGGCCGCCCAATGTGCCGTTCCTAGCGCGCCTGCTGCTCGACCGTAGCATTTCCGATTCTCTCGACGCCCCTTGGCCCGATCTCGTTCTGTGCGGCGAGGCGCGTACCAGCGTCATCGCGCGCGATATCAAGCGACGATCGGGCGGGCGCATCAAGATCGTCTGCCTCGGCCGTCCGGCCGGTGATCCGGCACAATTCGATCTCGTCCTGACTACTGCGCAATATCGCCTGCCGAAAGCGGCGAATGTCGTCGAGCTGGCTCTGCCGCTGGTGGTGGAGGAGGCTACTCTTCAGCCCGATGCCGGCGGCGGCATGGCGGATATCGCACGGCCGGTGACCACGGTTCTGGTCGGCGGCACGGCACTCCCCGAGCGTCTCGACAGCACCGCGGCTTCTTCCTTGGCGCGCGATCTCCTGGCGCATCAGCAAAAGACTGGTGGCACATTGCTTATCGTCACCAGCCCGCGCACCGGTGCTGCGGCCGGCGAGGCGCTGGCCCGCGCCATTCCGCCGCCGCACATCGTGCATCTGTGGCGCAAAGGCGAGGACAATCCCTATCGCCGTTTCCTGGCGCTCGCCGACGAGATCGTGGTCACCAGCGACAGCGTCTCCATGGCTGCCGATGCGCTGGCGGCGGGCAAGCCGGCGTCGGTCTATCGGCTGCCGCGCAAGGCGACGGCCAAAGATGCCGTCGTCGAAGGGTTGTTCGCGCGTGTCTATGGCGAAGCTCCCTGTCCCTTCTGGCTGAAGCCTGCCAAGTGGCTGTTCGATACGGGCCTTATCGAAGTGCGCGCCGATCGTCCGCGCCTGTTCGAACGGCTCGTCCGGGAGGGCCGTCTCGGCTGGTTCGGCGCGGCGCGCACGGAAAAGCATTTCGCCGCGCCCGACGAGTTCGACGTGATCCTGCCGCGCATTACGGCGTTGTTCTGATGGCGCGCTACGACGTTGCGATCGTTGGCGGCGGCTCGGCCGGCGCGTTGCTGACGGCCCGGCTCAGTGAAGATCCGGCGCGCCGCGTGGTGCTGATCGAAGCCGGCGGCGAGGCCACCGATCCCGACATCTGGAAACCTGCGGCATGGCCTGCCTTGCAGGGCCGCAGCTTTGACTGGGACTATCGCACCGAGCCGCAGGCAGGAACCGCCGGCCGCATTCATCCCTGGGCGCGTGGCCGTGTCCTCGGCGGCTCGAGCTGCCTCCATGCCATGGGCCATATGCGCGGCCATCCGGCGGATTTCGCCGCCTGGGAGGAGGCAACCGGTGATGTGCGCTGGAGCTGGCAAGGGCTGCTGCCGGCCTTCATGGGGATCGAGGATCACAGCCTCGGGGGCGACGGCGTGCATGGCAAAAGCGGGCCGCTCCCGGTGTATCTGCCGTCCGAGGAAGTGAGCCCCGTCGCGCGCGCCTTCATCGAAGCGGGCGCCGCCCTCGGCCTGCCGCGCCTTCGCGGCCACAATACCGGCGACATGGTCGGCGTGACGCCGAACTCCCTCACCATCCGCGACGGTCGCCGGGTGACGGTGGCGGATGCCTGGCTGACGCCCGCGGTGCGCCGGCGCAAAAACCTGACGATCCTCACCGGCCGTTCCGTCCGCCGCCTGAAGCTTCAGGGAAGCCGGGTCACCGCGCTGGACATGCACGGTTCGGAAGTCACGGCCGACAGTATCATTCTCAGCGCCGGATCGCTCGAAAGCCCGGCCCTTCTGATGCGCTCAGGGATTGGCCCGGAAGATGTCCTGGCCGGTGCCGGCATCGGTTGTGTGATCGCAGCACCCGATCTCGGCCGCAATTTGCAGGATCACCTGCTGGGTGCCGGCAATCTCTATGCCGCGCGGCGTACCGTGCCGCCGTCGAGGCTGCAGCACTCCGAATCCATGGCCTATATGCGTGCAGGCGATTTCACCGGCGGCGGCCGGCCGGAGATCGTCGTCGGCTGCGGCATCGCGCCGATCGTATCAGAGCGTTTCGTGCCGCCGGCGGCCGGTTCCGCCTATTCGCTTCTCTTCGGCGTGACCAATCCGACGAGCCGCGGCAGTCTCCGCGTCACGGGGCCGGAGCCCGGCGACCGCTTGCGTATTGATCCGGCCTATCTCCAGACCGAGCACGACCGCCGTCTCTTCCGGCAGGCGCTCGCCGCCGCGCGTGAGATCGGGCGCCGGCCAGAGCTCGCCGACTGGCGCGAGAGCGAGATCCTGCCGGGCCCGCTGCAGACGGAATCGGAGATCGACCGCTTCATCGCTGAAGCCGCCATCACCCATCATCATCCCTGCGGTACCTGTCGCATGGGACATGATCCACGTTCAGTGGTGGATGCGGATCTGAAGCTGCGCGGGCTCGACAATCTTCATATCGTTGACGGATCGGTGCTGCCCAGCCTGACCGCGGGCCCGATTCACGCCGCTATTCTGGCGATTGCCGAAACTTTCGCCCGTCAGATGATCTCACCGACCATTTCTCCGCCAGCGGTTTGCTCAGGATGACGAGCTCGCCCTCGAAGCGTTCGAGCGTATCGAGAATGAAATCAAGCTCGCTGGTGCGCTCATGGACGACGACATAGTCATTGGGCGTCCGCGTATCGCCCGGATAAGCACCCGCCGGGTCCTCGAAGAGATCGATGCCTGAGATCACGAGCCGCTTCGGTTTGAGCGCCACGGCGACTGCCAGCATCGTCGCGCCATTGGTCGGGCGCACGCCGTCCCAGTCGAGCTGGTCGAGAATCTGCAGTCGTTCCAGCGTGACGAAACGCATGTGGCGGCACAGTGGATTGAAGATCTGATGGGTGACGAGCAGCGCCTCGGCGCGCCGTGTCTGGAAGGCGAAGATCGGCCGGCTGCGCAAGGTGAAGAGCGTGCGCTTCTGCCCGGTGAAGACGACCTGCGGATCGGCATAGAGACCGCGTTTGAGCCAACGGTGATTGACGCGGAACAGGCAGTCATGGCTCTCCAACGCCAGCGCCGGATCTTCCGAGGACGGACCATTGCCGAGGCAGAGGATCGTTTGGGGATGATTGAGCGTGACGCTGAGGTCGCCGAGTGTCTCGATACGCTCGGCGCGCAGTTTCAGGATGCGGCGTCCGGCGGGTTTGTCGAGCCAGCCCGCGACCAGCGCCTGTAGTGGGTTGCGGGCAGGCGGGCGGCGCGCCAGGAGGAAGTTGAGGCGCTTCATCGTCGCCGACTGCATGTCGAGGGAGGCGGGATCGCTCATCGGCGCCAGCACGATACGGTCCGGCGTGACGCCTCTCGCCTGTAAGGCCTCCGCGACGGCCGCCGACTGCGCCAGCCACATATCGACGGCGGTGAGCCGCGCCGCGTCGGGCGCTGCGGCATCGGATGTGTCCGCTGCGATGAAGGCGACGCCGATTCCCATGAGATAGGCCTCGCGCACCAGGCGCTTCGGCAGTGTGTCGATCCGTCCGGCGCCGATCAGGAGGCGGGCGCGGGACATCAGAAGGAAGATCACGCTGCTCGGGCGGTTGTTCCAGGGCGCATCGATCACCGCCTCATCGCCGAAGCGGGTGATCAGCTCCTGCTTCACATCGGGGCTGCCGGGAAGGAACAGCAGCGACAGCCGCTCGCGGCGCAACGAGGCGAGCAGCGGCTCGATGGTCGCGAGCGCCGGTCTGTCGGCGACCGAAACCAGGATGGAGCGGTTGGAGGGGACGGGAACCCAGCCGCTGCGCTGGAGCGTCGATCGCGGCTTAAGACGGATGGCCATTATGTCCTTCGGCGTGGGTCCTGAATTGTCGGGTCTCCGCCAGCATATGCGCGAAGCGCGCTTCGAATGCAGCAAAAATATCGGGCGTATCGTCGAGCGCCACCAAGAGCTCGTTATTGAGGTAGCGTGAGGTGAGGGTGAGATTCATGCTGCCGAACAGGACGCGCCGAATGCCTGGTGCTTCGAGCAGCATGAACTTGCAATGCATCGGCAAACCTTGCGGATGCGCATAGCGGATGAAATCGATGCCTTGCGCCCTGGCGAAGGCTTCGATGCGCTTGGGCACGCGCCGCAGCGTGTCATGGGCGATCACTGTGACGGAGGCGCCGTCCTTCACCTGGCGGCCGAGCAGCCTTGCGATCGACCTGTCGCGGAAATGCGACGCGGCGATCCGGATGCGGCCAAACTTCCTCTCGCCGATCAAGCGGTCGACGACGGCATTGTCCCAGCGCGGATAATGGAAGAGGCCGAGCTTGCCGTTTCTGAAATCGGACCGGTTGAAATAAGTGGCGAGGCCTTGCGTGCCGGCATGGAGCGACAGCACATGCCGCCTGAGGCTCGCCACGGCGGCGGGGTCGTCGAGTGCGACGAGGCAGTTGTGACCGCGATCCTGGTCGCCGATCCGGCGCACCACCTCGGAATCTTCCGGCGTGTTGCCGGACGGATTGAACGAGCCGACGAGGGCGACCGGCTCGGGGTGGCTGAAATAATAGATCTTCTCATGCAGATGCGCCGGCAGCAGGTGTTTGACGGGCTTGAAGCCGTCGCCGAGGCCATCAAAGGCAGTGAGGCGCGCCTGCACCGCCTGGTTGGCGGAGGAGAGCTTCGGCGAGGCCTCGAGGCAGAGCTTGACGGCGACGCCTCTTTGCTTGGCGCGGACAAGCGCCTCGGCGAGAGCGAGATCGCGGAAATAATAGGTCGTCCACAGGATCTCGCCGCCTTGCGGCACGGCGTCCACATGGCGGGCCAGCAGATCACGTAAAAAGCCGGATGGCTGATCCGGGCCGCCAAAGAAAACTTGCGTCATGCACCTTGTTGTCCGGGCCGCCTCGGCCGTTGCTGCGCCTATATAGGTGACGGGCTCCGGGCGGGCAAATCCTCGGCGAAGGATTACTTAGAGTCTACTCTAATTGAATATTGTTACTTTCGGATATTTCAAAGGCAAGGCTCCCGCTAGGCTCCGGTCAACAACAAAGAAGCAGATGCAGTCGGGAGGAAAACATGACTCAAGCATCAAATGGGCCTGTCGCGTCACGTCGTTCGTTTCTGACCAAAGCCGCGGCCGGTGCCGGCTCGCTGGCCATGCTCGCCGGCCTCAATCAGTCGGTGCGCGCCCAGGATACATCGCCGGTCATCGTCGGCGGACCTCTGCCCTTGACCGGCGCCGTCGCCGCCGACGGCGTCGAATTCAAGCGCGGCCTCGAAATGGGGGCAGAGGAGATCAATGCGCTGGGCGGCATTCTGGGCCGCCCGATCCAGCTCGCTTTCGAGGATACCGAATCCAAGGGCGATGACGTCATCATCAGCGCCGGCCAGCGCCTCATCGACAAGCACAATGCCAATGTCCTGATCTCGGGCTACAATCTGGGCTCGCAGACAGCGCTGCAAGGTGTCGCGTCGGGCGCGTCGCTCATCTATCTCCACGCCGATACGGCGCGGGCCCATACCGATCTCGTCGCCAAGGAGCCGGACAAATACTGGAGCTGCTTCATGTATTGTCCTTCCGAGCTCTATTACGGCTTCGCTTATCTCGATTTCGTCAAACATCTCGAAACCTCGGGCCAGCTCAAGCTGCCGAACAGGAAGCTGGCGCTGATCACCGGGCCCATCACCTATTCGATCAACATCGCCAAATCCATCGAGGCCAAGGCGGCCGAATATGGTTATGAAGTCTCGCTCTATGAGACCGTGCAGGCGCCGACCTCCGAATGGGGGCCGACGCTCGCCAAGCTCCGCGAGAATCCACCGGGCCTGATCGTGGTGACACACTTCTTCCCGCAGGATCAGGCGCAGTTCATGATCCAGTTCCTCACCAACCCGACCGACAGCCTGGTCTATCTGCAATATGGCGCCTCGCTCGCCGCCTTCCGTGACATCGCCGGCGACGCCTCGCAGGGCGTTCTCTATGCGACCAATATCGGCGTCCTGCAGGACGAGATCGGTCTCGCCTTCACCAAGAACTATATCGCCCGCAACGATCAGAAGGCCTCGCCCAATGGCGGCGGCCAGACCTATTCGGCACTGCATCTCTATGCCGTGGCCGCGGCCCTCGCCGGAGGTCCGGGCACTCCTTATGAGGAAAAGCAGAACCGCAAGATCGCCGCGCGTCTCAAGGCGATGACCTTCCGTTGTCCGATGGGCGTCATCCGCTTCGACCAGGCAACCCAGGCGGCGCTGTCCTATCCGGTGCAGACCAAGGATCCATCGCTCGGCATGGCGCATATCTTCAGCCAGATCAAAAACAAGGCGGAGAACGGGCATATCATTTCGCCGTCGCCTTATGACATCGCCAAATTCGAGAAGCCGGCCTGGATGAAGTGACGGAGCAGGATCCGTGCCCGGCGCTCCGCCTCTTCTCGAATGCCGCAACGTGGCCAAGTATTATGGCGCGCTCGCCGCCGTCGATGGTGTCGATCTCGCGATCAATCGCGGCGAGACGGTCGGCATTGGAGGTCCCAATGGCGCCGGCAAGACGACCTTCTTCGATCTGATCTCAGGATTGACCAAGGTCAGCTCGGGCGCTGTGCTCTATCAGGGCGAGGACATCACCGGCAGGGCGCCTTACCTTCTGTTCCATGACGGCATGGCGCGAACCTTTCAGGTGACCAGCGGTTTCGGCGGGCTCACCGTCCTGCAGAACATGCTGGCCGCCGTCATCTATGGCGGCGGCCGCACCAGGCCCGGACTTCTGATCGGACGCCGTGACCGGGAAAGGGCGATGGCCTCGCTCGAGAGTTTCGGATTGGCCGGTCTTGCCGGGAAGCGGGTGTCCGACATCACGGTGCTGGCGCGCAAGAAGCTGATGGTCGCCACGGCGGTCGTGCATGACCCGAAGATCCTGCTGCTTGATGAGCCGGTCGGCGGCCTCTTGCCGACGGAGGTCGATGAATTCATCGATCTGATGAGGAAGCTCCGCGACCGCGGCATCTCCATCGTTTTCATCGAACATGTGATGCGTTTTCTCACCGCCGTCGCCGATCGCGCTCTGATCATGCATCAGGGCAAGCTCATTTATGACGGCGTGCCGCGCGGCCTCGCCAAGGATGCGCAAGTGCGCTCGGTCTATCTCGGCTCGGAAGCGGACAGCATGGAGATGCCGGCATGACCGCGCTGCTCACCGTCAAGGACCTGACGACCGGCTACCGCCATATCCGCGTCCTGCATGAGGTGAGCTTCACCGTGGAGCAGGGCGGCATCACCGCGATCATCGGGCCGAACGGCCATGGCAAATCGACCTTGTTGCGCGCCCTTTCCGGGTTGCTGCCGGCCTGGTCGGGAGAGATCGCATTCGACGGCGCGGTTGTTGCGCAAGGTGCTCCGGGCCGCGCGCGCGCCGGGCTGGTGCTCGTCCCGCAAGGCGACCAGCTCTTCGCCGGCATGACGGTCGAGGAGAATCTGATGATGGGCGGCTATGTGCGCCAGGACATGACGGAGATCCGCGCGACGCTGGCCGAGATATTCGAGCTGTTTCCGCGCCTCAAGGAGCGCCGCGCCCAGCGCGCCAGCAGCCTGTCGGGCGGCGAGCGCCGCATGGTCGGCATCGGCCGCGGCCTGATGGCCAAGGCCAAGCTGATGATGATCGACGAACCGTCCCTGGGACTGGCGCCGCTGATCATCGAGCAGATCTATCAGGCGCTGGCCGAGCTTGCGGCGCGCGGCCAGTCGATCCTGGTCGTCGAGGAGAATCCGGGCCGCGTCGCCAAGGTGGCGACCGCCTTTCATCTGATGGATGGCGGACGCTTCGCCTGGAGCGGCTCCTCGGCCGACCTCAAACAGTCGGGCCACATTCTCAAAACCTATCTCGGCGGACACTGACATGCAGGCCGTTCTCCAGATCCTCATCACCGGCCTCACACTGGGCGCGATGTATGCGCTCGCTTCCGTCGGCCTCGCTTTGACCTATGGCACCATGCGCATGTTCAACATGGCGCATGGGGTGTTCATGACGGTCGGCGCCTATGCCACTTATATGGCCGGCTCCCTTTGGGGCCTGCCTTTGCCGCTCGCCTTCCTGTTCGGCCTCGCCGCCGGCGGCCTGATCGGCGCCGTCATGCATCTCCTCGTCGTCCGCTTCATGCTCGACACTGAAGGCTTCGAGGTCAATATCATCGTGGCCACGGCCGGCGTCGCCATCCTGCTGCAGGATCTTCTCCTCAAATATTACGGTGCCTATCCGTTTCGCCAGCCGGCGCAGATCGAGGGTGTGTTCCGCATCGGCGATATTGCGGTCACCTATCAATCGGTCGGCATCCTGGTCTTGGCGGCGACGCTCATCGGCGGCATCGCCTGGCTCCTGACCCATACACGTTTCGGTCTCGCCATCCGCGCCACCGCCATGAACCGCGAGGCGGCGCTGCTCATGGGCGTCGAGGCGGGTCGCACTTATCTGCAGGTGCTCATCATCGCCGGCGTGCTCGCCGCCGCTGCCGGCATCCTCATCTCGTCGCTGGCGACGCTCTCGCCTGACATGGGCGCCAATCCGCTGCTGCGCGCTTTCGTGATCTGCGTGGTGGCGGGCCTCGGCAGCGTGACCGGCGCCGGCATCGCCGCCCTGGCCCTCGGCCTGTGCGAGGCGGCGATCCAATATTATCTCGGCGTCCGCTACGGATTTCCCGTCATGCTCCTTCTCGTCATCATCGTCCTGATCTGGAGGCCCGCCGGTCTGTTCGGCCAGCAGGAGGTCGTCCGCTCATGATGCCGATGCCTGAAATGAGCCGGCATCTCCTCGGCGCTGTGTTTCTCCTCGCCGCTCTGTCGGCTCTGCCCTTCCTGGTCACCGAGCGTTACGCCCTGGGCGAGTTCATCACCTTTCTCATCTGGGCTTCGGTGGCGGTGCAGTGGAACGTGCTGACCGGCCATGCCGGCGTCTTCTCGCTGGGACAAATGCTGTTCTTCGCGATCGGCTCTTATTGCGTCGCGATGTTCGCGGTCTATTTCGGCCTGCCGCCTTGGGCGTCCATGCCGGTGGCGGGACTTGCCGCAGGCGTCGCGGCCTTGCTCATCGGCCTTGCCTGTCTCAGGCTTGCCGCCGCCTATGTGGCGCTCCTCACCTTCGCCATCGCCTATATGGTCTACACGCTCATCATCACCGATTCTGCCTGCTACATCACGACAGGCGGCACCTGCACACCCTTCTTCGGCGGCACCAACGGTTTCTCCCAGTTCGTCGATCTCGGTTTCCGCAAACTGCTGAAAGGCAATTGGATCGTTGGCAACTACTTCTCGGTCCTCGCCGTCTTCGCGCTCTCTTTCGTCGCCTCGATCATCGTGATCCATGGCCGGCTCGGACTGGCTTTCCGCGCCACCAGCGACAGCGCCATCTATGCCGCGGCACGCGGCATCAACCGGACCAAGTTCCAGATCATCGCCTTCGTCGTCACCGCTTTTTTCACCGGTCTGGCGGGTGCTTCCTATGCGGCGCATTTCCGCTTTGCAGGCCCCAGCCTGTTCGAGCTCTCGACGCTCATGTTCGTCCTCTCTATGGTGATCGTCGGCGGTCTCAAATCGACCTGGGGGCCAATCTTCGGCGCCGCCTTGATGATGATCCTGGTCGAGGTCGGCAAAAGCATGGGCGATGTGCGCAACACCTTGATCGGGCTCGTGCTGGTGATTTTCGTGCTGCTTCTGCCGAAGGGTTTGGCGGGGGCCTGGGCTGCGCTGCTGGACAGGCTGCGCCGGTCAAAGGCCGTGTCACCGAGGCTCGAGCCCGCCATCCCCCCGCATCTCCAGGTGCCGCGCACCCGCCCACTCGCCGCGCCGGAAGGTTTCGTGCCGACGACGCCGTCTTATTCCGCCCGCTTCAGCCCAGAGGTGACGGCGCTGCCGATGGCGTTCTTCGGCGTGCAGTTCAGCGAACCTTCGCCGGAGAGCGCCAGGGCGATCGCACTCCAGCAGCAGGGTTTTGCGAAGCCCTTCGGTCCTTCCTTCTGGGACCGCGCCGAATATGTCGATGAGCGGGGATACACCAACAGTATTCTCGTCGGCTATTGGGACGACCGGCAGACCTATGATCGCTGGTGCGCGAGCCTGCCGGAAGACTGGTGGCGGGCCGGTGCGCCGCTCGACGGTGCGCTGGGCTTCTTTCGGGAATGCTACACGCCCTCGATCGCCGATACCGAAACGACATTCTCGCATCCGCATCCGGAAGGTTATGCGACGATCGCATCGGCGATGAGCGGGATGACCGACACGCATGGTTATTGGGGCAGCGCCCGCGACCGGATTCCACGCGCCCAGACTGACGACCTCGCTCCACAGTGTGCGCCCAAGGCCGCGCTCGCGGGCGGCAATGATACTTTACGACGCCATATCGTCGTGACACCACACGACAATCTGTGCCTGCTGCGTTCCGGCCAGGACTGGACCGATACGGACGCGGAGGAGCGTCGCTTCTATCTGGACATGGTGAAATTGAAGCTCGATGAGGGCATGGCTTTCATCCGTGACGAGGGTGAGAAGGTTGGCTGCTACTTCAATCGCTACATGACGCTGTGTACGCCGGCGGGTCCGGTCGACAAGACCTACAGTCTGAGTGCCTGGCGCAGCCTCTGTGAGCTCGAGGCCTGGGTGAAGACCGACAGCCATCTCGCGATCTTCGCGGCGGGCACCCGGCACTACCGCACATTCAAGGATGCGAGATTGCGCCTCTATCACGAGATGAGCGTGATCCGGGCCAAGGATCAGTCCTTCGAATATTTCAACTGTCATGACCGCACCGGCATGCTCAATGCCCTGAACCGGGCCTAGCTTGCATGCCGCATTTCACGACACTTGCTTCGGCAGCCGAGGCCTTGCGTGCGAGGCACGTCTCCGCGCCGGAGCTGCTGCGCGATGTTCTCGACCGGATCGGCAGGGATGATCGTTTCGTCCGCGCCTATAGCGACCTGACCCCCGAAACCGCCGAGGTGGAAGCAAAGGCCGCGGAACTGCGCTATGCACGAGGGGACATTCTGGGGCCGCTCGACGGCATCCCGATCGCCGTCAAGGACCTGATCGACACGACACCGGCCATATGCCGCGCCGGGCTGCCGCAGCTTATGAGCTATCGGCCGCTGCACGACGCCGACGTTGTCGCGCGGTTGCGCCGTGCCGGCGCCGTCATCATCGGCGTGCTCGAAACCGATGCCGGCGCCTTCGGGACACGCACGCCGCAGGTCATCAACCCGATCGCGCCCGATCTCATCGCCGGCGGATCGAGCGGCGGCGCCGGGGCGGCGGTCTGCGCGGGGCTCGCCTATGGCGCGATCGGCACCGATACGGGTGGCAGCATTCGCATTCCGGCGGCCTGCTGCTCGATATCGGGATTCAAGCCGAGCTGGGGACGGGTGAGTACGACGGGCGTGCGTCCCTTGGCGCAGTCCTGCGATCATGTCGGGCCGTTGGCCCGCTGCATGGCCGATCTGCAGGCGATCCAGGCGGTGCTCGATCCTCATCTGGAAGATGCGGAGGAGCCGATACCGGCGCTACGGATCGGCATTGCCCCTGATTATTTTGCCGACGCCGACCCGCTGGTGCTCAAGGCGATGGCGCATCTCCGGTCCGCCTTCGAGCATACCCGTCATCGGGTGATCGATTTGCGGATGCCCGCACCGGACGACATCATGGATTCGCACATGATCACCGTGACGCGCGAGGCTGCCAGATATCACACCGAGCACTTTCCCGGCCTGTGGCAAGCGCATCCCGATATTGCCCGTGACGGCATAGAGCTCGGCCGGACATTCAGCGATGCGGACTATGCCCTGGCGCAGGCGCGGCGCCGCCGGATCGCCGATGCGGTGGATGGCCTGTTCCAGACCGTCGACATCCTGATCCTGCCGACCTTGCCGATCGATGCGCCGGCGCGTGAGGCCGACACCGTGTCCTTGCGGGGCTACAGGATGCCGGTCCTCGAAGCCACCATCCGCTATACGGCGCTGTTCAACCATACCGGCCATCCGGTGGTGTCGATTCCGGCTTTCCGCCTGGCCGACGGCCGGGCGCTGAGCGTGCAGGTCGTCGGCGCCCGCCACAGCGACCAGAGATTGCTCGCCATTGCCCGGTATTTGGAGGATATATTCGCCGTGACCATCGACTATGACGATTTGGCTAGAGCCGCGCAGATGGATGTGCGCCGTTTGCGCCGCCGCTACGCGTGAGGAGACCCGCATGCCGCATGATCATGATGACCACGACCACGACCACGATCACGATCCATTGGAGCAGGGCCCGAGCTTGAGAGTGCGCGCGCTCGAGGAATTGATGGTCGCCAAGGGGCTCATCGATCCGGTGGCGCTCGACCGCATCGTCGAATATTACGAGCGCGAAACCGGCCCGCGCAACGGCGCCAAGGTGGTGGCGCGCGCCTGGCTCGAGCCGGACTTCCGCGACTGGCTGCTCCGCGACGGCACTGCCGCCATCCATGCGATGGGCTTCACGGGGTATCAGGGCGAGCATATGCGCGTCGTCGCCAACACGCCCAAGCTTCACAATGTCATCGTCTGCACTTTGTGCTCCTGCTATCCCTGGCCGGTGCTCGGCCTGCCGCCGGCCTGGTACAAGGGTGCGGCCTATCGCTCGCGCGTGGTGCGTGAGCCGCGCGCCGTGCTGAAGGAGTTCGGTCTCGAGATCGGCACGGATATCGAGATCAAGGTGTGGGATTCGACGGCGGAAATCCGTTACATGGTTCTCCCCATGCGCCCGGCGGATACGGAAGCCTTCACCCTCGATCAGCTGGCCGGGCTCGTCACCCGCGACGGCATGATCGGCACCGCGCGGCTTTAGGTCGGAGAAAGGCAACCATGGACGGTATCCACGATCTGGGCGGCATGCATGGCTTCGGTCCGGTTCCCATCGAGACCGGCGATTATGTCTTCAAGGCGCAATGGCAGCGCCGGGCCTTCGCGCTGGCGGAGTTGCTTGGGAGCCCCGTGCCCTATAGCGCCGACCAGCACCGCCAGGAGATCGAGCGGATGCCGGCTGCCGACTATCTGAAGCTGGATTATTTCGAGAAATGGATCGTCGGGGCGGAAGCCTTGCTGTTGCAGGCCGGGCTCGTGAGCGAGGAGGAGTTGCGCACAGGGCGCAAGCTCTTCGACGTCGATGTTGCCCGTCACCCGAAAGTCGATGCCGGAAATCTCATCGCCACTATGCGCGCCGGCGCGCAGCTGGATTTTCCAGATGACGCGCAGAAGCCACGTTTCACCGCCGGACAGAATGTGCGCGTGACGAAGGATTCGCCCTCCGGCCACACACGGTCACCGCGTTATCTGCGTGGCAGGGCGGGACAGGTCGTCGCCGGTCACGGCGTGTTCCAGTTCGCCGATGCGGTCGCGGCGGGCCGGGGGCCGGAGCCGCAGCATTGTTACACCGTCGCCTTCACCGCCGGCGAGCTCTGGGGCCGTGATGCCGAAGCCGCGGATATGATTCACGCCGATCTGTGGGAGAGCTATCTTGAACCAGCTTGATGATCATCGCCTGGCGATCGCGGCGCTCGAACAGGCGCGGCCGCAGAATTCCCAATTATTCCAGGCGCCCTGGCAGGCGCGCATCTTCGCCCTCATCGTCGAAGCGGTCAAAGCGGGTCATTTTCCCTGGACCGATTTCCAGGCCCGTCTGGTCGCCGCACTTGCGCGTAACGATGACGCTGACGGTTGCGAGAGCGATGAACTCATCGAAAGACACTATTTCGATGCCTGGCTCATCGCCGCCGAGGAAACGCTTCAGGCGCTGGGCCTGATCGCGGCCGGCGAAGTCGACCGGCAGATCGAAACCGTGCGCGCCGAGGTCGACAGAATCCGCAGCATTCAGCAGCCGCTGGCCTTCATCCACAAATAGAGCTCACTCGACCTTCAACTGCTCCTTGGCCATCGCCATGAGCAGGTCGTAGAACTTCACCTCGGCAGGGGTGCGCGCGGCGGATTTCCGCCGGATCACTTCATAGGTCGAGTCATAGGCGTAAAGCTCGGGCCGGATCGTGCGCATCTGCTTCTTCGCCGTCCATTGCTCGGCATAATGGACCGGGAGGAAGGCCAGATACTGTCCCGACAGGATGAGATGAGCGAGGCCTTCGATACTATGGGCCCGCGCGGTGAAATTGAGATTGCGCTCATTCTCGGGCAACTGATCGGCCGAGACATAGCCGCGTTGCGCATGTTCGCAGGCTTCGATGGCGGCGAGATCTATTTTGGGCGCCTGCTTATAGAGCGGATGTTTTTTGCCGCAGAACAGCTCCATGCGCGAGGTGAATATCGGCGCATAGCTCAGCTGCGACAGCCGGCGCGGGAAGAAGCCGATGGCCATATGCGCTTGGGCGCCGAGGACCATTTCCTCGAGCTTGTTCGGCGGCGCGACATGGACGGTGAAATCGACCGAATGAGTGAGCTTGCCGAAGCGCTCGATGGCGTCGCCAAGCTGGAATTTGTGGTGAAAGACGGCATTGTCGATGATGCCGATCTGCAGCTCGCCGACCAGCCGGTCATGGCCGAGCGCCACGCTGCGGAAGTCTTCGATGTGATTGAACAGTGCATTGGTCGCGTCATAGACGCGCTGGCCGTCTTCGGTGAGCGCGAAGCCGCCGCGGCCGCGCTGGCAGAGCGACATGCCGAGCCGCGTCTCCAGATTCTTGATGTGGATGCTGATCGTCGCCTGGCTGACATTGAGCTCGGTCTGCGCAAGCGCGAAGCCGCCGCTGCGCGCCACCGTCATGAACACATGCAGGAGCTTGAGATCGACATTGCTGATCGAGGGAATTGTCATCGCCGCAAAACTTAGAGGATGTTCAAAGCGAATATTATCACTTTCGGATGGGTCAATATAGCGGCTTCAGCGAGAAAGTGGAGATGGTTCAACGGGGCAATGCGTGTGGCGGTGGGCAAGCTGAACAGGATGGAGATCGATATTGCGCGGCTTTGGCGCGATCTCGACGCGTCGGCGCGAATCGGCCCGGGCCGTGCCGGCGGCCTCAGCCGTCTGGCCTTGGGCGACGCCGACAAGGTCATGCGCGACACTTTCGTGACCTGGTGCAAGGAAGCAGGCTTGGGCGTGCGGATCGATGCCTTCGGCAACATCTTCGCCCGCCGCGCCGGCCTGGAGGAGTCCGCGCCCGCGATATTGATCGGAAGCCATCTCGACACCCAGATCGCCGGCGGGCGTTATGACGGCATATTGGGTGTGCTCGCCGGGCTCGAAGTCATTCGGACATTGAACGATCACGCTGTGGCGACGCGGCGCCCCATCGAGATCGTGAGCTGGACCAATGAGGAAGGAGTCCGCTTCCAGCCGCCGATGCTGGGATCAGGGGCTTTTGCGGGCATATATGATCCTGACTGGGTTCATCGCCAGCTGGATGGCGGCAGATCGACCTTCGCCGCGGAATTGGAGCGCATCGGCTATCTCGGCTCCGACAGTCTGTGTCCCGCACATTATGAGTCCTATTTCGAGCTTCATATCGAGCAGGACGAAGTGCTCGAGGCAGAGGGGCTCCATGTCGGGATCGTGACCAGCGGCTTCAAATCCTTCGGCCTGGAGCTGTGCGTGACCGGTGAGAATGCGCATTCCGGGCCGACACAGATGCGCCGCCGACGTAACGCTCTCGTAGGCGCTTCCCTGTTGATTGCGAGGCTCAATGAGATCGGCTGGTCGCATGAGCCGGAAGGGCGCACGACCTGTTCCCGCCTGACGGTCGAGCCGAACCGCTATGGGATCATTCCGCATCTTGCCGAATTGACCGTCGATCTGCGGCATCCCGATGCGGCGACGGCGGCGGACATGTGTTCGCGATTCCGCGACTTCCTGCCACTCGCGGCGCGCAAAGCGAATGTCGAGATTGCAGTTGCAAGGGAATGGAGTTTCGGCGACTTCGCCTTCGACGCGAAGCTGATCAATCTCGTCCGCAGCGTCGCCTCGGATCTCGGCGTGTCACACCGGCATCTTATGAGCGCGGCTGGACACGACGCCTATAATATCTCCAAGGTCATCCCGACCGTGATGATCTTCACGCCGTGCCGGGACGGCATCAGTCACAACGAAAGCGAGCACATCGAGCCGGCCTATACCGCGCCGGGTGTGAATGTGCTGCTCAACGCGGTCCTGCGCCGCGCCAATGCCTGAGGCAACCTTACGGAACCAAGACGTACTATGCGGCGTTGTTCCCGCGTCCGTAAAAACAAGGGAATAGCTCAATGCTCAAAGGTGGCTTGTTGTGGCTGATCGGTATCCCGATTCCAGTGATCATCGTTTTGTACTTCATGGGCTATCTGCATTGAGGATGCGCACCATCACGCTGGTGTGAGTCCTATTCTCTCGTCGCGCCGCCGGAGCCACGCGATGACCGGCAATGACAGGAGCACCATCCAGCCCTTGCCGATCACCTGGCCTTCGAGAAAGGCGAGACTGCCGAAAGCCAGATAGAGAAAAACCAGGCTGTCGATGACGAGGCCGATGGCGCTGCTGACGGCGACCGCCCGTACGAGACCCTTCTTCTGCAGTGGCGTATAGACGAGAAGATCGGCGGTTTCCGACAGAAGGAAGGCCGCTGCCGAGGCGATGACGAGATGCGGTGGCGCGAAGAGCGCCGACAAAAGCGCGCCGGCGAGGATGCCGGCTGCCGCCACCTTGAGGCCGAGACGGCGCTGGATGAGATCGCGCAGCACCAGAGCGAGGCCGACCATCAGCACGCCGGAAGGTGCCAGAATGCCGGGCGCCACCGGAACGAGGCACGGTCCTTGCGGCGTGCACACGGTGCCGACATGCAGGATGAGCCAGTTCGCCGCCGGTATGCACAGAGCGAAGGCGATGAGGAACGCGATGCCTTCGCGCCGGCGCACTGTCTTGAGATCGTCCACCATATTCACTCTCCTTCAGCCGCGGCCACGATAGGGGGCGACGCCCTGGTCGGGAAGCCAAAGGCCCTTCGGCGGTTCGCCGGTCTGCCAGAAGACATCGATCGGAATGCCGCCGCGCGGATACCAATAGCCGCCGATGCG
This sequence comes from Rhizobiales bacterium Y(2018), assembly GCA_005502925.1. Classification (GTDB taxonomy): domain Bacteria; phylum Pseudomonadota; class Alphaproteobacteria; order Rhizobiales; family Aestuariivirgaceae; genus Taklimakanibacter. The sequence goes on from SCPD01000002.1 coordinate 566,956, forward strand.
CAGCCAGATCGGCTTGGCAGCTTCGCAAAAGCGCTTCGCCACATAGACGGTGCAATGCTCGTGAAAGGCGCCGTGATTGCGGAAGCTGTGCAGGAAGAGTTTCAGCGACTTCGACTCGACCAGCAGCTTGTCGGGTGCGTAGTCGATGACCAGATGGCCGAAATCCGGTTGGCCGGTCACCGGGCACATGGAAGTGAATTCCGGGCAGGTGAAGCGGGTGAGATAGAGCGTGCCTTCCTGCGGATTGGGCACGACATCGAGCTCTGCTTCTTCCGGCGAAGCGGGAATAGCGGCGCTGCGGCCGAGCTGTGGTGTGGGGATGGAGTTGCTTGTCATGACGGCTTTCTACCACTTCCGGCTGAAGCCGAATATGGGTCATTGGCGGAAGTGACGGTCGCCGGTTATGCTCGGGCGATCTTTGGGAGGACGCAGATGCTTGCGCGGTTAATTGGATTCTTGGCTATGGCCGTGTGCTTGCACATATCGGCAGCTCTTGCCGCGGACAGCGAGGTCCTGCGCTTTTCGGTTCGCGGCAAGCTCATCACACAGATGAGCATGGCGGAGCTGAAGCAAAAGCTTCCCGTCACGGAGATCACCGTATGGGAGCCGCATGAAGACAAGAATGTGACATATGAAGGCTACGAGATCGGCAAGCTCTTCGCCGCCGTCTATGGCGACACGTGGAAAGAGATCGACGAGGTGCTGTTCACCTGTGTCGATGGCTACCAGCCCATCCTGCCGATGGACCGGTTCACCCGTCATGCCGGCTATCTCGTCTACCGGCGACAGGATCAGGCGGTGTTCAATGTCCAGAACCGCTTCCAGAATGAAAAGGACGTGCCGCTCGGGCCCTATTACCTGGTCTGGGACAATCTCAGCTCCGCGGAGCTGCGCGCCGACGGCGCCAATGGCTGGCCTTATCAGGTGGTCGGCATCGATCTGGTGAATTTCGTCGACCGCTTTCCGCGGCTCAGTCCGCCGGAAGACGCCTCGGCCCAGGCGAAGAAAGGTTTCGTCGCCTTCCGCGAAAACTGCATGGCCTGCCACACCGTGAATGGCGAAGGCGGCGACAAGGCGCCCGAGCTCAATTACCCGGTGAGCGTCACCGAATATGTTCCCGATGCGTGGCTGCGCAAGTGGATCATGGATCCGCGCACGATCCGCTACAATGCCACCATGCCGGCTTTTGCCGCACACCCCGAGCCGGACGTCCTGATCGACGACGTGCTCGCTTATCTGAAGACGATGGCGCGGCATAAACAGAAGCCCGACTAGCCAATTCTATCCGTAGAGAACTTTATGCCTCCGGCGCCGTTAACCAAGCGGCCTGCCAAAGCGGGGCCGCGCTTTTCCGAGCCGGAGTGTGCTGATGAGCAAGCTGTGGCCGTTCTTCGCCGTGATTGTCACCGCATTGATCTACCCGGTGACCCCGCGCATCGTCCTGGCGCACGACTGGTACGGCTACACTGCCGATCCCGTATATCAATCGAACTGTTGTGGCGGCCATGATTGCGCGCCGGTGGATCCGGCCTGGGTCAGCGAGGCTCGGGAAGGTTATCGGCTGACCATGACCGTGGACCAGGCGCGGACGGTCAATCCCGATGCGCAGGCGCCGGTTGATGCCGTCGTGCCCTGGACCAGAATCCAAAGCCCGCCCGAGGCCGATCATCCGTTTTATGCCTGCATCTACGATACCGACCGCGCGGCGCCGCGTTATGGCGTGATCTGCTTCTTTGCCACGCCTGTCATGTAGGCGCCGCTGTTCCAGACGTGGAACCGTTTGCGGAAGTGCATCCCGTGGTCACCTTGCCCTGTACATTTTTGGCAGCTTCCCGGATGAGTTCGGGGCCGCGGCCGGCGGCTCTATTCGGCGTGCACCGTACCACTGTGGCACAACAGCGACATCAACGGCGCTATGTTTACCAGCGACCATGAAAATCAGCGGCATGCTATTGTTTTGACTGGACGTAAAGTCAATGAGGGTATACTTAAGAAATAGATAACGGCGACAGAGTTGCGAGCGATTCTGGGGGCAACGCTGGCGGCGGGCAAAGGGGAAAATGAGGCACGCAAACGGGCTCGTGGTTTTCACGACGGTGAGAGCTATTGCGTCTCCGACTACCCCCAATCATCTGGCAAAACTGTTTTTAGGTTCCGTCGCCACGGCCGCGCTGTGGCTGGGCGCGCCGTCGATCGCCGTTGCGGGCTGCGTCGTGGCGCCCGGCGTCATCACCTGCACCGGCGACATGCTGGCCGGCGCCAACTATTCGCAAGCCAATACGACGCTCACCGCGAATGCGCTGTCGACCAATGCCGGCGTGATCATCCTCAGTGGTTCGGGCGGCAATGGCGGCAACGGCACCGATGGCATCGGTGAAAATGCCGACGGCGGTGGCGGCGGCACGACGACGATACTGAATTACACCGGCACGCCCCATACCGGCGCTGGTCTCGTCGCGCGGTCGAATGGCGGCAATGGCGGCGAGGGTGGAACCGGCGTCTCCTTCATCATTCCCATACCCGTCCCGCCCTTTGTCGCGCCGGTGATCATAAATGCCGGGCATGGCGGCACGGGTGGGAATGGCGGCTCCGTCACCGTCAACAGCAGCGGCGACCTTCTGACGTCCGGCGAAAAGGTTCACGGCATCCTTGCCGAAGCGAATGGCGGCAATGGTGGCGATGGCGGCAATGTAACCTCGGTTCTCGGTGTCTGGGGCGAAGGTGGAGACGGTGGTCAGGGCGGCGCCGGCGGCTCTGTCGCCGTAACGACGACCAGTGGACTCATCACCGTGCAGGGCAAAGGTGCCTCCGGCATCTTTGCGCAAAGCAATGGCGGCGTTGGCGGCAGCGGCGGCTCTCTCAACGGCGCCGCGATCGCCGGCCAAGGCGGCAGCGGGGCCGCGCCCAAGGACGGCGGCACGGTGAATGTGAGCAACGCCGCGGGCATCGACACCTATGGCATAGGCGGCATCGGTATTTTCGCTCAGAGCATCGGCGGTTATGCGGGCTCGGGCGGCAGTGCCACGGGGGCTTTCGCCTATGGTGGCAGCGGCGCGAGCGCCGGCAATGGCAACACGGTTACCGTCGGCAATTCCGGATTGATCCATACGCGGGAGGTCGATGCCCATGGCATCTTCGCCCAGAGCGTCGGCGGCGGCGGCGGTGCGGGCGGTTGGAGCGGCGGCGTCGTTGCTCTCGGCGGCAGCGGCGGCTTCGGCGGCGCCGGCAAATCGGTCACGGTCACCAATTCGTCGGCCGGGGTGATCACTACCGACGGCGCACGCTCCATCGGCATTTTCGCCCAATCGGTGGGCGGTGGCGGCGGCGATGGCGGTAATAGCGGTGGCCTCGTCTCGATCGGTGGCAGCAGCACGGGCGGCGGCACCGGCGGCACCGTCGTGGTCAACAACGCCGGTAAGATCGTCACCAACGGTGTTTCCTCGCAGGCCATTCTTGCCCAATCGATCGGCGGTGGTGGCGGCAATGGCGGCACCAGCGGTGGCATGGTTACGATCGGCGGTGCCGGTGGTGGCGGCGGCAATGCCGATACCGTCACGGTCAATAATTCCGGCGACCTCGAAACCTGGGGCAATGATTCGACCGCCCTCCTGGCACAGAGCGTCGGCGGCGGCGGCGGCAGTGGCGGCGGCGCCTATTCGGGCTCCGCATTCGTCGGCTTTTCCCTGGGCGGCACGGGCGGCAGTGGCGGCGAAGGCATGAAGGCGACGGTCAATCTGTCGCAAAATTCCAACGATCCGGCGATCATCAAGACGCATGGCGAGCGCTCGAATGGCGTGACCGTTCAATCGGTAGGCGGCGGCGGCGGCAATGGCGGCGCCAGCGTGCAGACCACTGTGGGCTACACCGGCAGCCTGGCGATCGCCATTGGCGGCAAGGCCGGGAGCGGCGGTAAGGGCGGCGAGGTCGAGCTCACGGGCTATGCGGATGTCACCACCACGGGTTTGAATTCCGACGGCATCCTGGTGCAGTCGGTCGGCGGCGGCGGCGGCAGCGGCGGCTATGCGATTGCCATTTCGGCAGCGGCCGGCGAGAGCGCGGCCATTGCCGGCGCGATCGGCGTCGGCGGCGCGGGTGGCGGCGGTGGTAATGGCGATCTGGTCACCGTCAATGCCGGCGGATCGATCAAGACGACGAATGACTTTTCCGAAGGCCTGATCGCTCAGTCGGTCGGTGGCGGTGGCGGCTCGGGTGGATATTCGGTGTCGATCGCCGTTTCGGGCGCCGGCGCCACGGCGGGCGCCGGTGCGGTCGGTGTCGGCGGATCGGGCGGCACGGGCGGCATGGGTGGGACCGTGATCGCCACCTTTACGGGCAATGTCGAGACCGCCGGCAAGGAATCCGATGGCGTTGTCATCCAGTCGGTCGGCGGTGGCGGCGGCAATGGCGGTTTCTCGGTTGCCGCCGCGGTCTCGGGTGCGGGCACCGGCAGTGGCGCGGTGGGCATCGGTGTGGGCGGCTCGGGTGGCTCCGGCGGTAATGGCGGCATCGTCAATGGCACGGTGAACGGCAATATCAAGACCACGGGCGCCGGGTCGAACGCTCTCGTCGTTCAGTCGGTGGGCGGCGGCGGCGGCAATGGCGGCTTCAATGTGACAGGCACCATCGCGGGTGCCGGCACCGGATCTGGGGCGATATCGATTGGTGTCGGCGGCTCGGGCGCCGGTGGCGGCCACGGCGCGGCGGTCACGGCGAAGCTGACCGGCAATGCCACCACGAGCGGAACCGACGCCGATGCGGTCGTCGTTCAAAGCGTCGGCGGCGGCGGCGGTAATGGCGGCTTCAATGTCTCGGGCACCATCACCGGTGCGGGAACCGGATCGGGCTCCGCCGCCGTGGGTGTCGGCGGCGCCGCGGGACTTGGCGGTAATGGCCAGGTGGTCATCGCCGACGTCATCGGCAATATCACGACGACCGGCCTCGATTCGAACGGCTTCACCGCGCAATCGATCGGCGGCGGTGGCGGCAATGGCGGCTTCAATGTTTCGGCGGCGATTTCGGTCTCCGGCAAAGGCGCGGGCGCGGTTGCCGTCGGCGTCGGCGGTGCCGCGGGCGGTGGCGGCAATGCCGAGAAGGTCGATGTCAGCGTCACCGGCAATATCGAAACCACGAAGGACGGCTCCACCGGCTATCTGGCGCAGTCGATCGGCGGCGGCGGCGGTAATGGCGGCTTCAATGTATCGGGTGCGATCGGCGCCGCCTCGACGGGCGCCGGCGCGGTCGCGGTCGGCGTCGGCGGGGCGGGCGGCAGTGGCGGCACTGCGGGCATCGTCATTGCAGATCATACCGGCAACATCACGACGTCCGGCAAGTCGTCGAACGGATTTGTCGCCCAGTCGATCGGCGGCGGTGGCGGTAATGGCGGCTTCAATGTTTCGGGCGGCATCGCCGCCGGGGGCGACGGGGCGCTCGCCGTCAGCGTTGGTGTCGGCGGCATGGGCGGCGGCGGCAAGAACGCCGAGGCGGTGACTGCGACGATCATCGGCAATGTCAAAACCAGCGGTGATAAATCTCAAGGTGTCATCGTCCAGTCGATCGGCGGCGGCGGCGGCAATGGCGCCTTCAATGTGACGGGCAGCATTTCCCTCTCGCAGAAGCTCGCAGGTGCTGTGGGTGTTGGTGTCGGCGGCTTCGGCGGCGGCGCCGGCGATGCCCGCAAGGTGACCTCGACCATCACCGGCGATATCGAGACCAAAGGAAAAGACGCAACGGCGCTCTTCGTGCAGAGCCTCGGCGGCGGTGGCGGCAATGGCGGCTTCAATGTGACGGCCGGGATTTCGGGATCTTCCGACGATGGCGGCACGCTGGGTGTCGGCGTCGGTGGCTTCGGCGGCGATGGCGGCAAGGGCTGGGACGTCGTTTCCAATTCCACCGGCAATATCACGACGGAAGGCGACGGCGCGAAAGGCGCCGTGATCCAGAGCCTCGGCGGCTCGGGCGGCTCCGGCGGCATTAACGTCACCGGCAATGTGTCGCTCACCGGCGGCAAGTCCGCCGCGATCGGCGTCGGGATCGGTGGTTTCGGCGGCAAGGGCGGTGACGCCTTGACCGTGACCGGCAGCCATACGGGCAATATCACCACGCAAGGTGACGATGCCGATGGCATCCTGGTGCAGTCGCTCGGCGGCGGCGGCGGCAACGGCGGTCTCAATGTCACGGGCTCTGTCAGCGCCTCGGTCAGCGACGGCGGCGCCCTCGGCTTCGGCCTCGGCGGTTTCGGCGGCAATGGCGGCAGGAGCAATAATGTCGATTTCGATGTGATCGGCAACGTGACCACGCATGGCGATCTGGCCGACGGTGTGACGATCCAGAGCATTGGCGGTGGCGGCGGCAATGGCGCGATCAATGTCACCGGCAGTCTCGGTTTGTCCTTCGCGGCCGATGCCGGCGCCGCCTCTATCGGTATTGGCGGCTTCGGCGGCAAAGGCGGCGATGCCGGCAGCGTGACGGCGGTTGTGACCGGCAATGTCATCGCCGATGGCAGCATGGGCACGAGCGGCGGCGCGCCGACGCTCGTCGACGGCATCAACCGCTGGGCGAATGGCTCGAACGGCGTGATCGCCCAGTCGATCGGCGGCGGCGGCGGCAATGGCGGCCTCAACGTGTCGGGCTCCATTTCGGGCAGCGCGGTTTTCGGCAAGAGCTATGCGGTGTCGCTCGGCCTCGGCGGCTTTGGTGGCGGCGGCGGCGACGCCGAATTCGTCAATCTCACCGCCAAGGCACCGATCATGTTCCAGTCGGTCGGCGACTACAAATCCGCGGTCATCGCGCAATCGATCGGCGGCGGCGGCGGCAACGGCGCCACCAATGTCTCGGGCAGCATTACCCTGAATGGAAACCTGACCGCGGGCGTCGGCGGCTTCGGCGGCGATGGCGGTTTGGGCAAGCGCGTCGATGCCGATGTCGAGGGCAAGCTCAAGGCCAATGGCTATCAGGCCCGCGGCCTCGTGGCGCAGTCGATCGGCGGCGGCGGCGGCGACGGTGGCATCAATATCAGCGGTGGCATCAATATCGCCAGCGATGGCAAGAGTAATCCGTCGCTCGTCTTCGGTCTCGGCGGCTTCGGCGGCGACGGCAATAAGAGCGGCATCGTCGATGTGAAGCAGGTCGGCGAGGTCGAGGTCGGCGGCACCGATTCGATCGGCATATTGGTTCAATCGATCGCCGGCGGCGGTGGCAGCGGCGGGCTGAATGTCGCCGGCAATCTCGCATTGGGGCCGGGCTACAGCGCCGCCATAGGCATTGGCGGCAATGGCGGCACCGGCGCCGATGCAGGCGCGGTGACGCTCGACAGCGATGGCAAGGTCGTGGTGTCGAGCAACGTTGCCATTGCACCGGGCGATGCGGGCTATGACCGGGCCAAGGAACAATTCGGCGAGCGGGGCGGCGGCATCCTGGTCCAGTCGATCGGCGGTGGCGGCGGCGTCGGCGGCCTCAATGTGGCGGGCGTCATTTCGCCGAAGGGCAATCCCATCGTCGTCGGTGTCGGCGGCAGCGGCGGCGCCGGCGGCAATGCCGGCACGGTGACGGTCAATCGCGGACTTGTGACGCAAGCCTTGCTCAAGACGACCGGCGATGAGTCGAATGGCCTGACCGTCCAATCCATCGGCGGCGGCGGCGGCAATGCCGGCATGAATATCGGCATCTCCCTCAATGGGAGTGCCGGCGACAGCCAGCCGAAGCAGATCTCAGTCGGCATTGGCGGTTCAGGTGGCGCTGCCGGCATCGGCGGCGATGTCACGGTGAACCACAAAGGCGACATCGAGACATATGGCGACCGCTCCGACGCGCTTTTCGCGCAGTCGATCGGCGGTGGCGGCGGCAATGCCAACATCAACATTGTCGGCGGCATCAACAAGGATGCGAGCGGCGTCAATGTCGCCGTGGGCGGCGGCACCGGCGACGGCGGCAAGGGCGGCGTCGTCATCGTCCATCACACCGGCAATATCACGACGGAGGGTAATGACTCGGGCGCGATCTTCGCCCAGTCGGTCGGCGGCGGCGGCGGCAATACCAGGACGAGCACCGCCGTTGCGGTGAAGTCGAAGAATGCCATCAATGTCGGTATCGGCCGCATGGGCGGCACCGGCGCCGATGGCGGCGACGTCACGGTCACGTCGGATGGAACCCTGACGACCAAGGGCGACCGTTCGGTCGGTATTCTCGCGCAGAGCGTCGGCGGCGGCGGCGGCAAGAGCGGCACCATCGCGATCGGCGTGAAGGCGACGCAAGGCTCGGGCGATGAGGCGCAATCGGGCAGCGCCGGCATTCAGGTCGGCTTGAAAGGCGGCGACAGCGGCATTGGCGGCGACGTCCTCGTCGAGACGTCCGGGTCGATAGGGACCGGCGGCACGGGATCGCATGCGATCTTCGCTCAGTCGGTGGGCGGCGGCGGCGGTATCGGCGGCGGTGTGCTGACACCCGTCATCAAGGAGAATTTCTCGGCGCGTGTCGGCGTCGGTGGCGAAGGCGGCACCGGCTCCGACGCCGGCACCGTCACCGTGAAGAACAAGGCACAGCTGACGACGACGGGCGCCAGCGCCGCCGGCATAGCGGCGCAATCGACGGGCGGCGGCGGCGGCACCGGCGGCCAGATCATCCAGGTCACTCTCGCCAGCGGCGGCGAGGGCAAGGACAACAATTCGGGATCCGTCAATATCGGCGGCAAGGGCGGTGAAGGCGCCAACGGCAAGAAAGTCTGGGTGACCAATTCCGGCGTCATCACCACCGGAGGCAAGGATTCCTTCGGCATACAGGCCCGCTCGGTGGGTGGCGGCGGCGGTGATGGCGGCCTGGTCTTCACCGGCACCCTGGCCTTCAAGGGCAACAGCAACTCGCTCGAGATGGCTGTCGGCGGCGAAGGCGGCAAAGGCGGCACCGGCGGCATGGCCGAGGTGCTGAACGAGGGAACGATCTGGACCAAGGGCGAAGGAGCCTTCGGCATTCAGGCCATGTCGCTCGGCGGCGGCGGCGGCGATGCCGGGCTCGTCGCCAATCTCTCGCTCTCCATTCCGCAGGGCGAGAACGGTTCGAAGCGCATCGTTGCGAATATCGGCGGCACCGGCGGCGAAGGTGGCACCGGCGGCGAAGTGCTGGTCACCAACCGCCCTGACGCGGACAACAAAGGCGGCGTGATCTACACCGAGGGCAAGAAAGCCCATGGCATCTTCGCTCAGTCCGTCGGTGGCGGCGGCGGCAATGGCAGCTCGGTGGTCTCGCTGAACTTCGCCGGGACCGGCACCAACAGCGCGCTCATCGGCCTCAATATCGGCGGCAAGGGTGGCACCGGCAATGATGCCGGCAAGGTCACCGTCATCAATCAAGGCAAGATCACCACGACCGGCGAAGAGGCCTATGGCATCCTCGCGCAGTCGATCGGTGGCGGCGGCGGCAATGGCGGCATTGCGCTGGCCGTCAATGCGGTGATCTCTTCGAAGAGCACAGCGCCGGTGCTGGCGCTCGGTGGCCTCGGCGGATCCGGCGGCGATGGCGGCGTGGTCAAGGTCGAGAACAGCGGCGAGATCATCACCACCGGCAAGAACGCGCATGGCATCGTGGCGCAGTCGATCGGCGGCGGCGGCGGCAATGCCAATGTCGGGATCGGCATCGGCGGCCTGTCAACGCTCATCGCCAATCCGCTGTCCTTCGCGCTCGGCGCCGGCTGCACCGCGCTTGAATGTTATTCGGGCGGCGAAGGCGGCAGCGTCACCGTCATCAATACGGGCAAGATCACGGTTTCCGGCGAAGGCGCGCAGGCCATCAAGGCGGAAAGCCTGAATGGCGGCGGCGGCGACTTCGTCATGGACTTCACCGGCATCACCAGCCTCGCCGGTGGCAACGCCTTGCCGGGCGTCGACGACGACAACACCGAAACCCGCATCACCGAAGATCCGGTGGTGACGCTGCTGGCGGGTGGTGACCGTACCACCAACAGCACGGCGGGCGCCGTCACGATCATCACCAATGGCGGCAGCTATGCGACGGGCAATTTCGCCACCGGCGCCGGCGTGCAGGCGGTCGGCGGCGGCGGCGGCAACATCTTCGCCAAGCTGGCGCTGGATGACACGAGCGAGATGGATCCGCTCAAGATCCTCCAGCAGCTCGGCGGCAAGGACGGCAGCAACAACAATGGCGGCGACATTACCGACAGCACGCTGACCGGTGAAATCGGCATGTGGGGCGATCTGGGCTCGGGCCTCTTCGTCCAGTCGATCGGCGGCGGCGGCGGCCGCTCCAATATCCAGCTCACCTCGATACAGGGCATGATCGGCGGCGGCATCGATCTGCGTCTCGGCGGCACGGACGGAACCAACGAGTCAGGCGGCGACATCAAGATCACCCAGACCGGCGTCATCTTCACGGATGGCAAGGCGTCCTTCGGCAGCCTGACCCAGTCGATCGGCGGCGGCGGCGGTTATGGCACCTTCAACATCACCAATGGGGCTCCCCCGGCGGCCCCCGCAGCCGGCCCGATGTCGGCGGCCTCGGTCATGGCGCTCCTGTCGTCGGCGACCGTGACGGCCGGCGCGGATGGCGGCAGTACTCTCGATGGCGGCGATATCGATTTCACCAAGAATGACGGCACCGGCACTGCGGGCGATCTCGCCGTCGCCCTCATCAAGCAGAGCGTCAGCTCCGGTGGTGGCACCCAAGTGGTTCTCGATGTCGATGAGCTCTTCGTGAATCTCGGCGGCACCAACGGCGCCAGCGGCAATGGCGGTTCCGTCAAGCTCACCAATAACGGCGCCGTCCAGACCGCGGGCGCTCAGGCACATGGCATCCTCCTGCAGTCGATCGGCGGTGGCGGTGGTTTCGTGACCACCGATGCCGGCGCGGTCACGACCACTTTGCGCAGCGACAATACCGGCAATGGTGGAGCTGTCACGCTCATCCAGAACAACGACGTGGTCACCAAGGGCGGCGACGCCTTCGGCGTGATCGCGCAATCGATCGGCGGCGGCGGTGGCCTCGTCAATGGCACCTTTGCCGGACTCGTCGGCACCGGCGGCTTCGTCCACGACACGTTCTTCGCCGGCAGCGCCGGCGGCACCGGCAATGGCGGCGCCATAACGCTCGATCTCAACGGTTCGGTCGTCACCGAGGGCGCCCGCTCGACGGCGGTCTTCGCCCAGAGCGTCGGCGATGTGGGCGGCGACATCAAGGTGACGCTTGCGGCCGGCAAATATGCGGTGGGCGGCACTTCGGGCACATCCGTCGCTTTCGACGGCGGCGCGACGAACTTGTTCACCAACAACGGCTATGTCTTCACCGACGACGAGATCGAAGGTTATGCCGTGACCGGCACGTCGGGGAACGATTCGATCCTCAACAACTTCTATATGGCCGGCATCGTCGATCTCGGAACCGGCGCCAATGGTTATACGAATGCGCAAACGGCGCGTTTCGACATGGGCAAGCTCGTCAACCTCAATGACGGTACGAACAAGCTGCTGAACAACGGCATCCTGGCGCCGGGTGCCAGTAACGCCATAGACACCGTCTATACGACGGCACTGAAGGGCAATATCGAGCAGTCGACGACGGGCTTCTACGAAGTCGATCTCGACTTCGTGGCGGGCAATGCGATCACCGGCAATGCCGACCGCATCAATGCCACTGGGCAGGCCGCGCTTAAAGGTACGGTGGATCTGAAGATCGTGAACCCGTCGCAGGTTTCGCCAGGCTATCACGAGGTGACCATTTTGAGCGCCGATGGCGGCGTCACCGACAAGTCGCTCAATCTCAAAGCGCCGGCTTCCGCTGTTGCCAAATATGAAATCCTCTATCCGAACCCTGAGGATGTCGTGCTGAGCTACGACATTGACTTCGCGGGCAGCAATGGCGGTGGCGTGAACCGTAATCAGGCGCGGCTCGGCGACTACATCAACCGGTTCCAGATTGCCGATTCCAAGACGCAGCTGGCGCCTCTGGTCGGCTACCTGTTCCTCCTGCCGACGATCGAGGATCTGAGGACCGCCTACGCCATGCTGACGCCGGAAGTCTATGCGAGCAATCTCGCCTCGACCCTGATGGCGGTGGACGATTTCAGCCAGGCGCTGATGAGCTGTCGCCAAGTTTCCGGCGAGTATCATTTCGTCGCCCAGGGCGAATGCGGCTGGATGCGCGTTTCGGGACGGACCACGAGCTACGACAAGTCCTTCCAGTACAGTGGCTTTGACGAGGACGTGTACCAGGTCGCGGGCGGCGTCCAGAAGAGCATCGGCGATGACCGCTTCGTGGGCTTCGGCCTTTCCTATGAGTCGACCGACGCCCAGTTGTCGGATCTCGCCAATGTCGAGGGCGACCGTATCCAGGCCGGTGTCGTCTTCAAGGGACGCGTCGGCGGCACCACTGCCGCGGCATCGTTCATCGGCGGCTATGGCTGGTTCGACACCACCCGCCGTGTGGCGCTTGCCGATCTCGGCGGCATCGCCGAAGCCACGCAGCAAGTGGGCATTGCGGCGACCCGCATCCAGATCGCGCATGCCTACGATTTCGACGACAGCTACTTCCGCTTCGGCGTCGATGCTGCCGTCTCCGCGCTCTTCCAGGACGACTTCACGGAGAAGGATGGCGGGCTCGGCAATCTCGCCGTCCAGGACCACATCAATGCGAATGGCTTCGTCATGCCCTTCGTGGAGTTCGGCGGCGAGACGTCGATGAGCGACGGCGGGGCTCTGCTGCGCGCCTGGTCCAAGCTCGCGGTCGTTCAGTACATCGACCCCGATACGCGGGTCTATACCGGGCTCGTCGGGCCCTCGGGCGATGTTTCGCCCTTCTATGCCGATGCCGAATTCGACAGCACGCTGGGCCGGCTCGAGCTCGGTCTCGATGTGCTCTCGCAAGGCGGCCTGGTCATCGGCCTGAGCGGTGTCGGCGTCATGGGCGAAGACGTCGAGTCCTATCAGGGCAATGCCAAGGTCTCGGTGCCGTTCTGAGGTCTGATGCGAGCTAGTCAAGCGCGGTTAGAGCGTATACGTGGTTACCAGTTGAGATTTGGCTGTCCCTCTAAGCTGCGCAATAATACTTAATATTACGATCGCATGAGGAGACAGCGTATTCGTCTCACGACAATCATTGGTCACGTCCAGAAATGGTGATTAGCCGATGAGTGGAGAAATAACTTCTACCGAGCGTTCGCGGTTGAATTTTGAGCGCGCGCAGGCAGTCATCAGGGAATTCGAAGGTGGTTTCGTCGACGATCCCAAGGATCCCGACGCAGCAACGAATTTCGGCATCACGCTTAGGACCTTGGCGAAGTGGCGCGCTATGCCCGTGACGAAACGCGATGTCATGGGTATGTCCTATGACGAAGCCAAGGAAATCTATTTCGCCGAGTACTGGTCGAAATGCTTGTGCGGATCGATGCCTGGCCCGTTGGCCCTGCCAGTCTACAATGTTGCCGTGCACGCCGGTCCCGGAACAGCAGGAAATTTGCTGCGCCGCGCGCTCAGCCAGAACGGCGCGCCGCTGAAATCCGCCGGCATGATCGACGATGATACGATCATTGCTGTCGCAAAGGCTCCGCTCCCGAGCCTGACGAGCGATTTCATCGATCTATACGAAGCCAAGCTTCGCGCTTCTCCGCACTTTACCCAGTTCAAGTCCGGGTTCCTCAGGCGGGTAGCCAAGCTCCGGATAGAAACGGAGACGTGGCTCGCCGAATTGGACATCGAAAAGCCGATCATGCCCCCGGCCAAGTCTGACAACGACGGAGTCACGGTCACACTTACCAGGGAAGACTTGATCGCTGAAATCTTGAAACTGCTGCCCGCTCTCTCAGCAGGTAGCGGAGTAGCGCCCGACATCACGTCTCAACCCGGCGTGGCGGCGCCAGGATCGGCCATACCCAAGGATCAGGCCGACGCCATTGCCGTCATACTGCGCCAGATTGTCGGGGTGAAGGGCGCGCCGGATATGAGGTTAGAGGGCGTCTCCCTGGACGAGCTTTTCTCTGGCGTATCTTCTTCCTCGAACGATGAGCCCGGTCAACGGATGAACGTCTGGGTCTCCAATGCCGGAGAGTCCGAGCAATCTCAGCTTCTGGTTCATCGCGCATATATTCTCAATTTTCGCGTCGGGGAGGCGATTGACTCCAGTTTGATTGGAGGACCTCTAACTCTTATTCCACGTGCCGACATACCCGAATGGGGATTGGATACCGATTGGGTGGTCGTGACGCACGGATGTGAATTGCGGCCTCTTTCTCCAGAAACCAAGGTGACAGACGAACTGGTCGGAGGAGTGCGCACCTGGAGCGCCCGATTTCCACTGCGCGTTCCCCAGGCGGGCAACAGTGATCTTCGGCAACTGCAGATCAAGCCGCTCCACGTCGATCCAGTTGTCAATGTCGTGGTAACCGTCCGGAACGAACTCTATCGGCAATTCAAGATACACTTGTCAGTTCTCGATGAGCCAATCGCCGTGCATCAGGCTCCCGTCCGAGTTGAAAGTGACGTGATGCCTACCGCTCCTGGGCATTTGGGACTGTCGCCCCCTCATGAGTGGATGACGCCAAATGGCCGATTATCAATTACTGTCATCGGTTCTCAGGCGGTTGTTGCGGGAAACATAAATGGGACTCAAATCTCCTCCACCGAGAACTGGCTCGGAGTCCAAGCGAGGGTAACAGGGCCGATCAAAAACGTTCGAGCAGCTGCCGAGATCCTACGTGCAACTTGGGAAGACCATTTCAATGATATCCCGGCCGATGACCTGAATACGCGGCTTGAGAGGTGGGGAAAGTCCCGCGATCGGAAAACGCGGTGGGGTGGGCCGGAGCATAGCTGGAGTGCGCTTCAGGATTGGGCAGATGAGGCGCATCACGAGCATTGGTCTCGGATGGCGAGAAGCAAAGAGCTTCGATATCTTGCTCAATGCGGGCGTCAGATGTTCGTATCATTCTTTCCAAACGGTGAGAATCTGAATGATTGGCTCGCTTCTTTGCCGCCCAGTGCTCGACTGGATGTGTCGTGGACGCCTGCAAGTGGCCAAGGTTACATTCCACATGTCCCTTGGGGGCTGATGTTTACGGGAGAAATTCCACCGGAAACAGAAGCTATTGATCCTATGGGGTTTCTGGGATTGCGCTGTCGCCTCGCATACACGTCCCACATATCCCGAAAAAGCGCATCCAGATCCTTGGGATCTCCAGCGGATACACATCGTGCGCATCTTCTTTATTGGAATACCGGTCGGAATGATCAGACCGGGCAAGAAGCATCGTGGCAGCGCACGTCATGGAAGCGCTGGGACAACCAGATCTTCGTGCCGGAGACCCTGCAGAATCCAAAGGCCGAGCTACTTGCGGTTTTGGAGCGGCCGGCCCCCACACCGATGTCTGTCCTCTATCTTTTTTGCCAATGCAATGCCGGCGCTGGAAACGATCCTGTGCTTAGATTCGGCAGCACCAACGCGCCCGCAGATACAGTAAGGCAATTGGAATTGGGATCATCGCCATTGACTGACCGGCCATTCGTATTCGCCAATGCGTGTACGACAGCCTCCGCAGATCCCTACATGGCGAATGAACTGGAAGAGGCCTTCTTCAATCGCGATTGCCGTGCATTTTTGGGAACGGAAACGAAGGTGCCGATAGTTTTGGGAAGTCGCTTCGCTTCTATTTTCTTTCATTTTTTCTATCGCGAACTTGATCCGCAACCGATGGCCGCCGGCGAGGCTGTCACTCAGGCAAAACTCTTTCTCTGGACTCATTATCGCAATATTGGCGGCCTCTTCTATTGCCACATAAATCAATACGATCTGTTCATGGCAACGCAAAAGGAAGTAGAGAATCTTCGTTCGTGAGGGAGACGATGGAGCTTGCCGAGAGATTTTTGAGAGCCGACACAAAAGAGCGCCTGCGACTCGTACTCGGCAAAGAAAATCGAAACGGTTTATGCCGAGTTCTTGGGGATGCAGCTTATGACGAGCTTAGGAAGATCGCCGAGGAATGTAACCCTCATCTAAACGCAGCGCATCTTGGCGCCGCCGATCCGAAAAACGTGATCTTTGTTCCTGGGATCATGGGATCGCTGCTCATGAGCAGATCAAAAGGCGGAATTTGGTGGTTGGACGTCCGCACACGCGAATTCATCGACAATCTGGCGCTTTCGCCTGACGGAAAGGCTGACGCCGATCCCACGAACCAGATTTCTCCGATAACCGTAGACTGTTCTTATACTCCCTTTCTCTCGAAGGCATTGGTTGAGGAGGGGGTGAATCACGAGATCTTTCCCTATGATTGGCGAAAGCCTTTGTCGCACAGCGCCCAAAGCCTGCGTGATCTCGTCCTTAAGCTTCACAGCGAAAATGGCGGCAAGGCGGTGCACGTCGTTGCTCATAGCATGGGCGGCATGATGGTTAGAAACGCCCTGATGGAGTTTGGCTCGGAACTGTGGCCCAAGCTTGGTCGGATCATATTAATTGGCACCCCCCACTACGGTTCGACAGCGATTGCCGGATATCTGAAGAACCATCTTTGGGGCTACGAGCTGATGGCAATTCTTGGGCTGTATCTAAGCCGTCCTACCCTGCGCTCGCTGTGGGGAGTCATCAGTCTGTTGCCGGCGCCTTGTGGCATTTATCCAGGGACCAGAGAGTCCGATCAGGAAAGGTGGGCAGCAAATAAGAGCTCAGACCCATACGTACACCCCTGTGTCAACTTCGACTTGTATCAAGCAGACAAATGGAAGCTGGATCTTTCGGGTAGGGAGACTGCGGGCTTCCAAGCGATTTTGGACTACACCTCTGTCACGTACCGTCGACTTTACACCTGGCATGTTGGACTGTCTCAGGAGGCGCGCGACAAGATGGTCGTCATTGCCGGCGTTGGCATCGAAACCCTTTACCGTCTCGCATATGCGCCGGGTTTCCTCGGTCTCTGGGAGAAGATGGAGAAGATATTCCGCGAAGATAGGGGTGATGCAAATCGCATTGGCGACGGGCGTGTGCCTCTGGCCTCTGCAAGGCTGGAGCATGTCAGCGATATCCGCTTTGTGAAGGGTGTCCATGGCAGCCTGACGAACATTCCTTCCGTCTATGAGGATGTTTTCCGCTGCCTAAAGGGTGAGCCGATGCAGTTGCCCACCACCGTCGCGGAAGCGCTCAGCAGCCATTTGGGTGAGACACAAGCTCAAAGTGAGGCGCCTCACTTGGATAATTCTTCTCTCCAGTCCAATGCGCCGGACGAGTCGGGGCTTTGGGGCGTCGACAAGGTGACGCCAGAGCGAATCGAGGAGCTTGAGAAGCTGTTGGCGGCGGAGAGCCTTCCGGAATTTGGAAGACTGCGAATCCTGTAAAGGTTGGCGAGCGCCGGGGTCTAATCCGCCAAACGCGCATAAGCACTGCCGGCCAGGCTTGCGAGGAGACTGGCGAGCGCCAGCCAGAAGAGGCTCGCCGAATAGGACTCGATGCCGAAAGGATGCTTGGCGCCGCACAGCGCCATGGCGAGATCGCAGGCCGCCGACGAGGTCCCGGCGCAGAGCACAGCGCCGCTGATCGACATATAGCCATTGTCGATGACCTGCCGGAAGACGAGCCACCACCATCCGGCGGCGATGACGAGCGCCGTGGCGCCGAGAGTGCCCAGGACGCGTGCGAGCGTCATGAGACGGCCCGCTTCTGGATATTGGGTGCCGCCACGGGCTCGAGGCCGAGCTCGCCGGCGATCTCGCGGCGCAAATTGATGATGGCCGGATCGTCGCGGCGGCGCGGATAGTCGAGATCGATGGTGAGCTCGTGCAGGATGCGCGCCGGCCGGTCGCTCAAGACGATGACCCGCGAGGCGAGAAGCAGCGCCTCCTCGATGTCGTGGGTGACGAGGATCGCGGTGAAGGCCTGCTGCAGCCAGAGCGCCAGCAGTTCCGACTGCATGCCCATGCGGGTGAAGGAATCGAGCTTGCCGAAGGGCTCATCGAGCAGCAGCAGCTTCGGATCATTGACGAGGGCGCGCGCCAGCGCCACGCGCTGTGCCATGCCGCCCGACAGCTGATGCGGATAGGCGGTGGCGAATTCGCTGAGCCGTACCAGCGCCAGCGCATCGTCCACCCGCTTGCGGTGACGCTCGAGCGTGCCTTGCGCCTCGAGCCCGGTCGCGACATTCCACCAGACGGTTCGCCACGGAAACAGCGTCGGATCCTGGAAGGCGAGGATGCGCGAGCGGTCGGGCGCCGTCACCAGCCGGTTGTCGACGCGGATGTCGCCCGCCGACGGGCGGTCGAGCCCGGCGATGAGCCGGAGCAGTGTGGACTTTCCGCAGCCCGAAGGGCCAAGAAGGGCGACGAACTCGCCGGGCGCCACCGCAAGGTCGATCGTGTCGAGCACCGGCAGGCTGGTCCCGAACAGATCGAAATGATGGCTCACCTTGTGGATGTCGACGGCGATATTGCGCCGCTCGAGCACATTCAGGGGCGTGATGGCGCTCGTCATCAGATGAAGCCTTTCTGCCAGCCAAGCAGGCGGTCGCGCACCGCGAAGAGGAGGCGGACGATCGAGGCGCAAAGGAAGGCCATGATCAGCAGCGCCGCATAGACATTGGCATAGGCCGAATAGGCGGTCTGGAACTGGATGTACCAGCCGAGCCCGTATTTGGCGCCCAGCATCTCGGCGACGACCAGCACGGCGAAGGAGTAATAGAGGCCCATGAACAGGCCGACAAAGACATGCGGCAGCGCCGCCGGCACCGCGATATTGCGGATGAGATACCAGTTCGAAGCGCCGAGGATCCGGCCGACATCGTAATAGGACCGATTGACCGCCCCGACGCCCGAGGCGGTGAGGATCGCGACCGGGATGCCGGAGGCCAGTGCCACGATGAAGCAACTCGCCGCGAACGTCGTCGGAAAGAAGAAGAAGGTGCAGGGGATCCACGCCGTTGCCGGCACCGGGCCGATGAGCTTGAGGATCGGCATGCCCCAATAGCTGAAGTTGCGCGACCAGCCGAGCGCCACGCCGATGACATAGCCGACAATGATGCCGCTGCCGAAGCCTATGGCCCACAGGCGCAATGTATAGGCGATGCACAGAAGCAGGCGCTGCCAGTCGACCACATAGACATTGAGCAGGCCCTGCGGTGGCGAGAAGAATGGCTTGGGTAGCCAGCCGAGCTTGGCGGTGGAGATCTCCCAGAAAGTGAACCACAGGCCCAGTGCGATGAGCCAGGGCCCGTAATGGACGATCAGCCGTCCACCGGCGCCCAGGCGCTGAACGATGAAGGACAGCACCAGCAATATCAGGGCGCCGGCCCCCAGCAGAGTGGCGAAGAGCTGCGTCGCGCCCCAGGGAACGACATCGGGAAAGGCCACTGTGACGATGGCGCCGAGCCCCCAGGCGCAAGCGGCGAGGAAGCCCGTCGTCCATAGAGGCCAGGGGCTGGCCCGGTCCTGGAGCTTCCCTGCTTCGATGATCTCGGTCAGATCGCTCACGCAAAGATATCCAGGGTGATGCGATTGGCGAATTCTTCCGGATCGGTGCCGGGATCGATGACCTTGGTCAGCTTCAGATCCTCGATCGAAAGCTTGATGTGTTTCACCAATTCCTTGCCGACGGGATGGTTGTGGAACACCATCGTCGACAGATTTGCGGTCAGGTCTTCCTTCGACATGCCGGGCTTGAGCGTATCGGCATACCACTGCGCCACTTCGTCGGGATGATTGGCGGTATATTCGTGGATCTCGAGATTGGCGGCGGCGACGCGCTGCACCGCATCCCTGTTCGCCGCCAGGAACGGTCCGTTGGCGCCGAGCACGCAGCAGACGCGGCCTTCATAGACGCCCGTCTGGGTGTCGGCGAGCTGGACGAGATTATGCTGCTTCTGGATGGAATAGGCCCAGGGATCGAGATGGGCCGCCGCATCGGCATCGCCGCGCGCCACCGCTTCGCCGAGGAGGTCGAAAGGGAACACCTGCCAGGTGAAATCCTGCTCGGGATCGAAGCCGGCCTTGGCGAGTGTGACCGCGAAGGCGATCTTGGGTGGCGAGCCCGGATCATAGATGGCGATGCGTTTGCCTTTGAGGCCGGCGAGATCGGTAATCCCTGAGGCCGGTGAGGCGAGAAGGCGCTGGCAGCCGCCATGCGAGCCGACGAAGAGTTTCACGTCGAAACCCTGCTCGAGCGGTTTCAGCCAGTCGAGGACGAGGCCGGCGCCGACATCGGCCTTGTTGGTGGCGAGCGCCTGGATGAGCGTCTGGCCGCTGGCGCCCTGGTAGAAGAGTTCGACATCGACATTGTGCTTGGCATAGAATCCCTTCGCCAGGCCGAAGCCCAAAGGCGAATGGCAGGCGGCGACTTCCGTCCAGGCGAGGCGCACCTTGGGCGCCGGCCCGGCGATCGCCGGCGCGAAGAGCCGGCTGCCGGCGATGCCGAGAGAACCTGCGGCGCCCGCCGCGGCCGAGACCTTGAGAAGCTTGCGGCGTGACACGCCGCCCGTGCGTCCGGTTGGAATGGTCATGCGATGTCTCCTTGACTCAATGATCTGGTTCGGGATCAGGCGGCGCGCGAGACGCCCGAGGGCTTTTGCACTTCTTTGGCCGCGTCGAGCGCCTGGCGAATATCGGCGATGATGTCGTCGGGATGCTCAATGCCGATCGCGAGGCGCACATAGCCGGGCGTCACGCCGGCGGCGAGCTGCTCTTCCGCCGAGAGCTGCTGATGCGTCGTCGAGGCCGGGTGAATCGCAAGCGAGCGCGCATCGCCGATATTGGCGACATGATAGAGAAGCTTGAGGCCGTCGATGAATTTTCGCCCCGCGTCGATGCCGCCCTTGAGCTCGAAACCGATGAGCGCGCCATAGCCGCCCTTCAGATACTGATCGGCGCGCTGGCGCAATGTGCCGGTCTGCAGGCCGGGGAAGATCACCTGGGTGATGTCCGCCCGCTTGGACAGGAAGTCGGCGACCTTGATCGCGTTTTCATTATGTTGGCGCACCCGGAGCGGCAGCGTCTCGAGGCCTTGGATGAACTGCCAGACATTGAAAGGCGAGGCCGCCGCACCAATGTCGCGCAGAAGCTTGACGCGCACCCTGAGGATATAGGCGATGGGGCCTAAGGGCTTCGCCGCCTCGGTCCAGATCGCACCGTGATAGGCGCCGTCAGGCTCAGTGAGGAGGGGGAAACGTTCGGCATGCGCCTCCCAGGGGAAGTTGCCGCCGTCGATGATGACACCGCCGATGCTGGTGCCGTGGCCGCCGATATATTTCGTGGCCGAATGGACGACAATCGCAGCACCATGATCGAAGGGCCTCAGGATCAAGGGAGAGGCGGTGTTGTCGATGATCAGCGGCACGCCGAGCTCACGCCCGATCGCCGCGACTTCGCGGATCGGAAAGACATGCAGCTTCGGATTGGGCAGCGACTCGGCATAATAAGCGCGCGTCTTGGCATCGGTGGCGCGGCGGAAATTCTCAGGGTCCGACGGGTCGACGAAGCGCACCTCGACGCCGAATTGCTTGAGTGTTTGCGAGAACAGCGTGACGGTGCCGCCATAGAGATCGGTCGAGGAGACGATATTGTCGCCGGCCTGCGCGAGATTCAGCACCGAATAGGCGGACGCCGCCTGGCCGGAGGCAACGGCGAGCGCCGCGACGCCGCCCTCGACGGCAGCGATGCGCTGCTCGAACGCATCCTGGGTCGGGTTCTGGACGCGGGTATAGATGTTACCGATCTCTTCCAGCGCGAAAAGCCGCGCGGCTTGCCCCGTATCCTGGAACTGATAGGACGTCGTTTGATAGAGCGGCACCGCGACGGCGCCCGATACCGGGTCGGAGCGGTAGGTTCCGCCGTGAAGGGCGAGCGTCTCGGGATGTTTCGTGTCGGTGGTCATGTCGTTCTCCCTGCTGATCGGAATGAAAAGCTCAATAGGCCGAGGCGACGGCCGGGGCGCCGTCGCGCTCGCGCGGCTCCAGCAGGTCGGCGTGATGCCGGCGCGCCACATCGGGATGCGATCTGAGCCGGCTTTTCAGGTAGTTCTTGCCGACATCGCGGAAGAGCGGGTTCTGCGGATCCTGGGTCACGCCTTGCGCATGGGCCGAGAGATGCGGCGGCAAAGCCAGGACCGGGACGGTCGCGTCGAGTCTCGCGCCGAAGAAGAACGGCACCGACAGGCGGTCACCACCGGCGGGCGGCGACACGACGCGGTGGACATTGGCGCGCAGATAGCCGTTGGACGCCATTTCAAGCACCTCGCCGACATTGATGACGAAAGTGCCGGGAATGGGCGGTGCATCGATCCAGCCCGACTTGCCCTCGACCTGCAGGCCCGATTGCGTGTCCTGCAGCAGGACGGTGACGAAGCCGCTGTCCTTGTGGGCGCCCACACCCTGGTCGCCTTCGCTTTTCTCGCGCCCCGGATAGCGCACGATCTTGAGCAGCTGATTGGGTGCCGGCGTGTAGATCGGCTCGAAGATATTGGCCGGCTGCTCAAGCGCTTCCGCGAAAGCCCGCGTGATGCGGACCGCGAGATCGGTGACAAGGCCCAGATAATCGAGAATGACGGGGCGCAGCGACGGCAGCTCGGCGGGCCATTGATTGGGCCCCTGCAGCCTTGTCCAGGGCGGGGCGGCGCGGTCGATCGGACGCGCCGGCAGCTCGGCGCCGATATCGATCTGCTCGCGCCAGTCGGGCTTGCCGCGCGTATGCTCGAGGCCGGCGCGGTTGTAGCCGCGGAACTGTGCCGAGTTCGCCATCTGGATGGCGAGCTTGTCGGCTTCCGGCAATGCGAAGAACTGGCGCGACTGGGCGAGCACGTCGCGGATGAGATGCTGCGGTACGCCATGGCCTGAGACATAGAAGAAGCCGATGCCATGCGCGGTCTCGCGCAGGCGGGCGAGAAAGGCCTGGCGCCGGTTGGCCGCCTCGTCGAGCTCGCTCAGATCCAGGATGGGGAGTTTTTCGGTTTGGAGGTCCGGCATGGCACATCTCGCACAAACGATCGGTGCCTGTTTGGATCGCATGCGCGGGCCACGCGGGGCAAAGGACTTATGCTAAACTATGCCTGTAGTTTTTCTTGCGCGCGCCAGCGATAGCGCGCCGCCGGATGCTCCGGCCCGAGGCGGGCCTGGCCTTGCCCGAACAATTTTTCGCGCAAGGTTCCCTGCAAATAGTCGCGCTTGTAGCGGCCGCGCTTCTGCAGGACGGGAACGACGAGATCGACCACATCGCTGAACGTCTCGGGCCTCACCGCGAAGGCCAGATTGAAGCCATCGATACCGGTCTCGTCGATCCAGGATTCGAGCTCGTCGGCGACATGGTCGGGAGACCCTACGACGACCGGACCGATGCCGCCGATCGCCACGTGGCTCGCGACTTCGCTCACCGTCCAGGCCCGTTGCGGATCGGCGCGCGTGACATTTTCGAGCGCGGTGCGTCCGGCCTCGCTCTCCACATGCTGGACGATCTGGTTCGGATCGAGACGCGAGAAGTCGACGCCGGTCCAGCCCGACATCAAGGCAAGCGCCCCTTCGGGATTGGCATAACGGCGGTAGTCGGCGAATTTCGCCTGTGCGTCGGCATGGCTGGGCGCGGTGATCACGGTCATCAAGGCGAAGATCAGCAGGCTTTGGGGGATCGCGCCCAGCCTCGGCGGCAAGCTTGCGGATCGCCGTGACCCGGGGCGCGATGACCTGCTTGGAGGGCCCTGAGATGAACACACATTCGGCATGCCGGGCGGCAAAGGCGCGTCCTGCTGGTGAAGAACCCGCCTGATAGAGAACGGGGGTGCGCTGCGGCGAAGGCTCGCCCAGATGCATCGCGTCGAGCCGGTAATGCGGACCGCGATGTGAAATCCGGCGCACCCGCTTCGGGTCGGTGAACACGCCGCCTTTGCGGTCGCGGACCACGGCATCGTCGGCCCAGCTGCCTTCCCATAGCTGGTAGACGACATCCATATAGTCCTCGGCGATCGCATAACGCTCGTCATGGGCCGTCTGCTTGTCACGGCCCAGGCCACGGGCGGCGCTGTCGAGATAACCGGTGACCACGTTCCAGCCGATCCGGCCTTGCGTCAGATGGTCGAGCGTCGTCATCCGCCGCGCGAAGGGAAAGGGCGGCTCATAGGACAGAGTGACGGTGACGCCGAAGCCCAGATGGCGCGTCGCCTGCGCCATGGCCGGCACCAGGAGCAGCGGGTCGTTGACCGGCACCTGGATGGCGTGCTTCAGCGCGGCATCGGCGGTTCCGCCGAACACGTCATAGACGCCGAGCACATCGGCGAGGAACAGGCCGTCGAACTTTCCCCGCTCCAGCGTCTGCGCCAGCTCCACCCAGTAATCGAGCCTTGCATAATCCTTCGACCGGTCGCGCGGATGCTGCCACAGTCCCGGCGACTGATGCGCGACGCAATTCATCTCGAAGGCGTTGAGGCGGATCTGTTTCGGCATGAGTAATCCAGGGCTCGCGCCGGCCCGTCAGTTCCACGCGTGACGCGGCGGCCTGACACCATTGAGCACGTGATTGCCGATATGGAAATATTTCCAGCGCACCGGGTCGTGCAGCGTGTGGGTGCGGGCATTGCGCCAATGCCGGTCGAGATTGTGCTGGCCGAGCACCGTGCGGGTGCCGCCGAGCTCATGCAGCTTGTTGGTGGCGAGGATGGCGATCTCGGTGGTGAGCACCTTGGCCTCGGCGACTTTCACGGCAGTTTCCGCGACATTGTCGTCGGTCGGCTGGTGGACGATCAGGTCGATGGCTTTGCCGGCCTGATCGAGCACGGTTTCAGCGGCTTGCAACCTGATCTTGAGATCGCCGATCTGCGCGATGGTGAACACATCCTCATGGCCATGCTCCTGGCCGCTGTCGATCCAGGGTCTTGTATGCTCACGCACGAAGCGGATGGTTTCCTCGACCGCGGCATGAGCGATGCCGGCATCGACGGCGGCCTGGATGATCTGCGAGACGACGCCATTAGAGGAGGGGTTCTCGCCGCCGAGATAGGCCGGGATCACACCTGACGGGTCGACGCGGACATTGGCGATCGAGACATTGCCGCTCGCCGTCGTGCGCTGGCCGAAGCCCGACCAGCTGTCGGTGATGGCGAGTCCTGGCGCATCGCGTGGGACGATGGCGAGATGGACTTTGCCATTGGGGTCGACGGCGCCGATATGGATGTAATGGGCGAACAGCGCGCCGGTCGCATAGAATTTTTCGCCATTGACGACATAACCGTCGCCATCGGGCCGGATCGTCGTCTCGAAGGCACCGACATGCCGGCTCTTCGCTTCGGAAAAGGCATTGCCCAGCCGATAGCCCTTGAGCACGCGGCCGAACCATAATTTCTTCTGCTCCTCCGAGGCCGAGGCGCGGATCGCATCGAGCGCGGCTAGATGATTCTGAGGCATCTGGCCGATCGAGGGATCGGCGGCCGAGATGATCTTGATTACTTCGGCGAGCGTCGCGAAGGAGACTTCGGCCCCGCCATAGGCCTTGGGAACCGTGATGGCCCACAGGCCTGTGCCTGAGAACCGGTCGAGCTCGGCGGCCGGTAGACGCCTTGTCCGGTCACGCTCGGAGGCTTCCGCGGCGAACTCGGCGGCCAAGCTATGCGCCAGCGCTAAGGCTTCCGCGTCGGACGTGATCACATGGGCATTGGGCGCCGGATCGAAGCTCGGCGCCGTGGCAGGGCTGGTCATAAGGGCCTCCATCGGAATGATCGCGCTCAATATCTATCGGCGCAGCCGACAGGGGTCAGCTCAGATAAACTCCGGTCTGCCTTTAGTTTTTTGTTCTGCCAGCTGAAGGGGCGCTACTTATATGCCGTTGAAATGCCAGCTCAGGCCGGCGCGAACGGCATGGAAGTCCAGGTCGGCCTCGCTTTCTCTCTGGCCTTCGGGAAGGTCAAGCTCGACATCGATCTTGCCGAGATCGGTATAACGATATTCGAGGAACGCGCTCAGCGCGTCGGTGACGGCATATTCGACGCCGCCGCCGATCGTCCAGCCCCATTTGGTTTCCTGGTTGTCGGCATCCGTGTCCGAGAGATTGTTATCGATCGAGAGCTCGGCGCCGCCGACTGCAAGGCCGCCGGTGGCATATAAGAGCGCACGATCGGCCGCAAAGCCGGCGCGCAGCCTGAGTGAGCCCAGCCAGTCGATCTCGCCCTCGAGATCGGAAAGGGGGAAGTCGTTGATCGAGACTTCGGTATTGCCTTTCATGTCGGCGAACTCGATATCGCCCACGATGCCGAGGACCAGGCTGTCCGACTGCCAGTTATATCCGGCGTGAAGCCCGCCGACGAAGCCATCGAGTTTCAGGGACCCGCTGTCCTCTTCAAACACGAAGACGGGCGGACCATTCTCGGAATTCTCGGTCGACGTATCATTGTTGCCCCAGGCGTAACCGCCTTGCAGGCCGATGAAGGGTCCGGTCCAGTCATAGACCGCGGGCTCGACGATATCGGCGGCTTGCGCTGCGTTCATGCTGGCGCTCACCAGAAGGAAGCCGGCACCTGTCAAAAGAAGCTTATTCACCATGAGAAGTCCCCTGGAGACCTGACGATTCCCTCGTCCGTACTCTGACGATACGGACGGGAACCGTCAACTGGTGCGGGCTGGATCGGGGCGTTTCTACCGATGGTGTAACATAAAAGCCACTGTCGTATTCTCATCGCAGTGTCCGGAGCGCCCGGCACATGCGGTGAAGCCAGGGTTCGCACTCCAGATCCAGGAGCTTCTTGAAGCTCTGGCGAAACGGTTCTTGTCGCCAGGCGAAATAGGCTGAATAGGCCTCTTCATCCGAGGCCAGCTCTTTGAGATATGCGGCCAATTTTCCTGGGTCAGGAAAGTTGGCTGCATTGATGAAACAGTTTTCGCCCGGGGCGAAATCCTCGATATTCGGCGCCCCGAGATAGACCGGCACGGAGCCGGCCTGCAGCGGCTCGAAGAACTTCTCGGTGACATAGTCTCGGCTGCAGGCGTTCTCGAAAGCGATGGTGAACCGGTAATGCGCGATCGCGGCGAGCTTGGACGGAATGCCGCGATCATCGCTCAGAGTGCGGTTACGTATGAAGGATCCATAGGAATCGATCGCCATATGCCGCGCCAATTCCTGCAAATAGGCTTGCCGTCCGCTATGATCGTACCGGCTCGACACGAAGGACGCGGCGAGCACTGGCTCATGCTTCGGGACCGGCGGGCGGCGGAAGGCCTCGACCATCACATTCGGAATTACATAGGTCACCGGCGCGTCCGAGGTGAGCCGATAGGTCATGGTCAGATCGAAATGGCGCATGAATCTGATATTGCGCGACCAGGGATAATGTTCGTCGCATTCCATCGACCAGCCGATCCACCTTTGTCCCGGCCGCTTCTCGAAAGGGAACCGCCAGTCCCATTCGGACCTGGCGATCATTTGGTCCTGCCGCCAGTCGGGGATGTGAAAGATGACGGCATCCGCCTCGGTAAGGCGCGCCCGGTCTGTGGTGATCTCCACATCCGGTGGGAACGGCGCTGCGGGTATGTTTCCGCCCATCGAATCGTGGATTAGGACCAGCATGATGCGGTTCTAGCGAGTGGCGCGCGGTTGCTCAATCACGGGCAAGGCGATAAATCCCTTCGCATGACGAAAGCTGACCCGTTCTACCGCCGCATCGGCGGGCTCGACCACAATGAGATCGAAGACGGCTATTTCGTCAGCGACGTCGCGCGCGGAAAGGTCCACTTTCTGAACCCCACCGCGGCGGCGGTGTTCGAGCTCTGCGATGGTGCGCATGACGCCGATGCCATCGCTTCGGCGCTTGCCGCCGCTTTTGGTCTCGCGATTCCGCCCAAGTCCGATGTCGAAGCCTGTCTCGCCTCTCTCCGCGATGAAGGACTCATCGAGGCCGTGCGTTGACAGTCCGGAGCGGCGCAATTACAAGTGGCGGTCGAGGGATGATCTGTGCCGGAAAGGGTATGATATGGCTGCTGCCCATACAAACGCGATCGACTCCACTAACGCACTGAAGAAGGTGGCGGCACTTGCCGGCGCAAGATATGAAGCGCCGAAAATTCTCTCCTATGCGCTCGACGACGTGAAGCCGCTCGACCAGATGGCCTCGACCGGCAACGGTTGAAAATCCCAAGCATAGCTGCCGCTCCATGATGGGGCGGAGCGCGCCATGACGGATCGGGTGAGCGTCTGCGCTGCCATGATCGTGCGCGATGAGCAGCATTTCCTGCCAGGCTGCCTGGCTTCGCTGGCGGGACGCGTCGATGAGATCGTCATCGTCGACACCGGCTCATGCGACGCAACAATCGATATCGCCAACAGCACCGCCAATGTCCGGCTGCTGCATCACCCATGGGCGGGCGACTTCGCCGCTGCGCGCAACAGGGGCCTCGATGCGGTGCGGGCTCAATGGGTGCTCTATATCGACGCCGATGAGCGCCTGAACCTGCCGTCCGGCGGCACGCTCGGTGAATACATCGACGCCGGAGCGCTCGCCGGCCTCGTGCGTTTCAGACCGAAAACAGGCTATACGCGCTATCGCGAATGGCGGCTGTTCCGCAGCGATCCGCGTTTACGTTTCGAAGGCCGGATTCATGAGACGGTCGAGCCCGTCATCCGTGCGATCAGCGCCCGTGAAGGTCTTTCCATCCAGCAGACGGACGCCGAGATCGATCATCTGGGTTATGACGGCGCACAGGCGCACAAGCATGCGCGCAACCTCGAGCTGCTCGAAGTGGCGGTGCGCGCCGATTCCGACCGCGCCTATCTGTGGCAGCATCTTACCGAGACGCTGGCGGCAATGGGCCGTCCGGAGGAGGCCAGGACCGCGGCGCTGGCGGGCCTCGCCGCCGCCCAACGCCGGCCTTCCGACAAGCAGAACGCCGCCGCCAGCCTGATCACGCAGTTCCTGGCGCGCCGCGCGCTCGAGGCGGGCGAAGATCCGCTGGCGCTTGTCGAGGACGGCCTGGCGCGTTTGCCGGAAGATCATGCGCTCGCCTTCCTGCAGGGGCGCGCGCTCCTTGCCGCAGGCCGGCCGGAAGAAGCGCTCGCCATTGCGGGGCGCCTCGCCGCCATCGATCCCGATGCGCTGACCGCCAGGATGCTCGCTTTCGATCGCCGCATCTTCGGGGAGCAGGCCTGCGAGCTGGCGGCGGTCGCGGCCTTGCGGCTCGGCCGGGAGGCCGAGGCCGTGGCCTGGTTCGACAAAGCGGCGCGTTTCGCGCCCGATGATCTCTCCTACCGCTTACGGGCCAGGGCGCTCGCCGCGAGCGCTGTCCCATGACGGCGAGTTTCAATCTCGTCCTGGTCCATAGTGCGGGATGGCAGGCGAGCGCCGACTTCGCGACGATCAAGCGCCATGTAGTTGAGCTGGCGCCCGATATCGAGGTGTTCATCGTCTCGAACGAGGCGCCGTCCTCCTATACGCGCAAAAAAGCGGCGGCGCGGCCGAGCCTCGTCTTCTCGCCGATCAGGCTGCTCGCTTTCACGCCGGCGCGCGGCAAGGTCTATGCCGGACGGCCGATGTCCAAGCTCGTCGAGATGCAGAAGCTCGCCGCTGGCGGCATGAGCGTGCCGCGCTTCGAGGAAATCCGGCCCGACACGGCGTTGTCGCCGGAAGATTACGGGCCCCATACGATCGTGAAGGCGTCCTACGCCTATGCTGCCTGGGGCCAGGGCATCGAATTGCAACTGACCGAGAATGTGCGCTATCGGCCGCCGGAAGATTATCCGAAAGACCATCCCGGCCGCCGCGCGCCGATGGTGGCGCAGGCCTATGTCGATTGCGGCCATGCGATGAGCTGCCGTGTGCTCACGCTCTTCGGCACGCCGATCTTCAGCTATCTGCGCCGCGCGACGAAGCCCCTGGCGCTCGCCGGGAAGACCGGGCCCTTCGAGGTGCCTGACTTCCTGCCGGCGCCGCCCGACATGACGGCCCATGTCACCGAGGAGCCCGACATGCTGGCCTTCGCGGCCAAGGCCTATGAAGCGATGCCGGAGGTGGCGCTGCAGGCCTGCGATATCCTGCGCGACAAGGAGGGCAGGTTGCATCTTCTCGAAATCAATCCGGGTGGCGGCACCTGGATGTTCTCCAGCAGGAATGCGCAGATCTACAAGGATCGGCTCGGCACCGACGATCTGGCGGCCTATTTCGATGCCTTCCGCGTCTGCGCCCGCGTTCTCGTCGAGCGCACGCGGGCCGAGGCGGTATGAGCCTCAGCTTGGCGGAAGCTCAATCTCGACAATCCGCAATGCGCCAGGCCCCGTATTTTCCAGAGCGCACTCGGCTTCCGGCGGGATTTGAACGGATTCGGCTTTCTGCAAATACCGGGTTGCTCCCCCAATCGTCACGCTGGCCGTACCAATGAGAACGAGCCAATGCCTGGCCTGACCCAGGATGCCCGGCACGGAAACCCGCTCGCCAGACGCGAGATCCATATGACGGATTCCGGGAAAGTTATGCTGCCGGGTTAGCGGGGCATGGCTCTGCTTCAACTGCTCCACAAGCTTCTTCACGCCAGTGGAGTCATCGCGGCGGGTGACGAGCACCGCATCCCGGGTCACCACGACGGCGAGATCGCTGACACCCGCCAGAGCCACGAGAGGACCGTCGCTGAGGACCAGATTGTCTCCGGCCGCAACGAAAGCGGCCTCTCCCTT
Source organism: Rhizobiales bacterium Y(2018) (assembly GCA_005502925.1). Classification (GTDB taxonomy): domain Bacteria; phylum Pseudomonadota; class Alphaproteobacteria; order Rhizobiales; family Aestuariivirgaceae; genus Taklimakanibacter. The sequence continues at coordinate 597,549 of SCPD01000002.1, forward strand.
CACCGCATTGCCGGCCGCATCGCGGCGGGACAGCTCATGGATCGTCGCCCAGGAGCCGACATCCGACCAGTCGAACGAGGCGCTGACCACCGCGGCCCCGGAGGTCTTCTCCATGACGGCATAGTCGAAGGAGAGGCTCACGGCCCGGTTGAAGGCGGTGGCGTCGAGATGATGCTCCTGTCCCTCTGTTCGCCCACGGCTCACGGCTTCCCGCAGCGCAGCCAATGTCGCGGGATCGGTCTTCCCATAGGCATCGATCACCGCCGCCGCTCCAAACAGGAAGTTGCCGGAATTCCAGAGATAGCCCTGGCGGATATAGAGAGCGGCCGTTTCGGCATCCGGCTTCTCCACGAATCTGTTCACCGCCTGAATGCCGGGCTCCATGGCGGCGCCGGCTTCGATATAGCCATAGCCGGTCGCCGGGCGATCGGGCGCGATGCCGAAGGTCACGATATGGCCCGACTGCGCCGCGCCGACCGCCCTGCGGCAGTCCACCCGAAAGGCCGCGACATCGCGGATCACATGATCGGCGGCAAGCGCCAGAACCATCGCCTCGTTTCCCCGGCCGCGTGCAATGAACAAGGACCCGGCCAATATGGCAGGCCCCGAAGCGCGCGCTTCGGGCTCGAGCACGATATCGGCGCGGACACCCAGCTCGTCCAGCTGCGCCGCGACGAGCGACCGGTAGCTGCCATGGGTGATGATGACCGGCGGGGTGAACAGTGTGGCGTCCGTCGCGCGCTTCACGGTCTCCTGGAATGTCGACAGGCCGCCGTCAAAGAGCGAAAGAAACTGCTTCGGCCGGCTTTCGCGCGAGGCGGGCCACAGCCGCGTGCCGGCGCCGCCGCAGACGATGAGGGGAGTAATCAGGTTCCGCCATCCTTCTCTTTGCGCAGGCCAAACAGCGCGGCGAAAGGATGAAGGGGATTGTCATTGCCGTCAATTGTCGGGAGGCTGAGCTTTCTTGCGGTCCATGGCGATCTCGATTATGTCTCGAAAGATGACATCAGGGGCCAAGCGCGCTCTCATCACCGGCATCACAGGGCAGGACGGATCCTATCTGGCCGAGCTCCTGCTCGAAAAGGGCTATGAGGTCCACGGGATCAAGCGCCGGGCCTCGTCGATCAACACACAACGGATCGACCATCTCTATCAGGACCCGCATGTCCCCGATCCCCGGCTGACGCTTCACTATGGCGACCTCGGCGACACCTCCAATCTGACGCGCCTTCTCGCTGAGATCAGGCCCGATGAGGTCTATAATCTCGGCGCCCAGAGTCATGTGGCGGTGAGCTTCGAGATGCCCGAATACACGGCCGATATCGATGCCTTGGGCACGTTGCGTCTGCTCGAGGCGATCCGTTTCCTGAAACTGGAGACGAAGACGCGCTTCTATCAGGCCTCGACATCGGAGCTCTACGGGCTCGCGCAGGAGACGCCGCAAAACGAGACGACACCGTTCCACCCGCGCAGCCCCTATGCGGTGGCAAAGCTCTATGCCTATTGGATCACGGTCAATTATCGTGAGGCCTATGGCCTCTTCGCCTGCAACGGCATCCTCTTCAACCACGAGAGTCCACGCCGCGGCGAGACCTTCGTGACGCGCAAGATCACCAGGGGAATGACGAAAATTGCGCAAGGGCTCGAGCCCTGCCTCTATCTGGGCAATCTCGATGCGAAGCGCGACTGGGGACACGCCAGGGATTATGTGCGCATGCAATGGCTGATGCTTCAGCAGGATGAGCCGGAAGATTATGTGATCGCCACGGGTGAGCAATTCTCCGTGCGTGACTTCATTCTCTGGACGGCCGAGGAGCTGGGCGTCGTGCTGCGTTTCGAAGGTACCGGCACCGAGGAGCGCGGGATCGTGGATGCCGTCACTTCGGATCTGGCGCCGGGTATCAAGCCGGGCGACGTCATCATCCGCGTCGATCCGCGCTACTTCCGCCCCGCGGAGGTCGAGAACTTGCTCGGCGATCCGTCCAAGGCCAGGGAGAAACTTGGCTGGCGCGCTGAAATCACGGCCCGCGAGACATGCGCCGAAATGGTGGCGGAAGATCTCAAGGCGGCCCGGCGCGATGCCTTCCTGAGAGACCATGGCTTGGCGGCGGATAGCTGAATGCGCCCCGCGAAACTCTATCTCGCCGGGCATGAAGGCATGGTGGGATCGGCCATTCTGCGCCGGCTGGTTTCGCGCGCGGACATCGAGCCTGTAACCCGCAGGCACGCCGATCTCGATCTCACCGACCAGGCTGCGGTACGTGTCTTCATGGAAAGCGAGCGTCCTGACATTGTGATCCTGGCGGCCGCCAAGGTCGGCGGCATATATGCCAATGCCACCTATCCGGCCGAATTCATCTATCAGAACCTGATGATCCAGAGCAATGTGATCCATCAGGCCTATGCCGCCGGCGTCAGGCGTTTGCTGTTCCTCGGCTCGTCCTGCATCTATCCGCGCGCCGCACCACAGCCGATGCACGAAGACGCTCTCCTGACCGGAGCGCTCGAAGCCACCAACGAGCCTTACGCGGTCGCCAAGATCGCCGGCATAAAGATGTGCGAGAGCTACAACCGGCAATATGGCGTCGATTATCGTTCGGTAATGCCGACCAATGTCTTCGGCCCCGGTGACAATTTCCATCCCGAGAATTCCCATGTGCTGCCGGCGCTTCTTCGCCGGTTTCACGAGGCGGCTCGCGCCGGCGCCCCGGAAATTGTGGTCTGGGGCAGTGGCACGCCGCGGCGCGAATTTCTTTATGTCGATGACATGGCCGAGGCTTCCTTGTTCGTCATGGACCTGCCGCAGGAGTCCTACAAGGCGAATACGCAGCCCAGGCAGTCTCACATCAATATCGGCACGGGTGAGGATATGAGCATCGCCGAGCTGGCTCAGGCGATTGCCCGCCTCACCGGCTTTACCGGCCGCATTGTCTATGACACGACGAAGCCCGACGGCGCGCCGCGCAAGCTCATGGACACCTCCCGGCTCGCCGCGATGGGATGGAAGGCGCGAACGCCCTTCCTCGATGCGCTGCAGGCAACCCATGCGTGGTATCTGCAAAACCGCGAGAGATAAAGTCCGGCCTGCCTTTAGTTTTTTATTCTGTCAGCCGGCGTCGATTTGCGCGAGCCTGTGGGGGATGGAGAAAGGCACAGGCCGATGACACCACAGGATTATCACCACGAACCGACTGATGGGCCGCCGCTCGGCCTGCTCATCATCTTCGCGGCAACCTTCCTGCTGGGCCTGGCCGTGACAGTACTTCTTCCGTTCCTGGTCTAACCCTTGCTCCGCTCGGCAATCAGCCGGCGCGTCAAGGGGATGAGTTCGCGGCCATAGTCGATGGCGTCATCGAGTGGATCGAAACCACGAATGAGAAACGTCGTGATGCCGAGCTCGTAATAATCGATGAGGGCTTCGGCGGCCTGCACCGGCGTTCCCACCAGCGCGATCGAATTGCCTTTGGCGCCGGTCAGAGCGGCCATGTCGGTCCATACCCGCTTGTCGAGACGCGAGCCTTGCGCGGCAGCCTTGAGCAGCCTGAGCGAGCCCTCATTGACGGGAGTGCTCTCCCGCTTGAAGCCCGAGCGTTCGATGACGGCGCGGGCGCGGGCCAGCGTATCGTTGGCGCGCGCCCATGCTTTTTCTTCCGTATCGGCGAGAATGGGCCGGAACGAGATGCTGAAGCGGATGCTGCGGCCGAGCGCTGCCGCCTCGGCGCGTACGCGCGCCGTCAACTCCTTCACCTGCTTGAGCGATTCACCCCATAGCGCATAAATGTCGGCATGCCGGGCCGCGACCTTGATCGCGGCGTCGGAGGCGCCCCCGAAATAGATCGGCAGATGCGGCCGCTGTAGCGGCTTGATCGTGCTGAATGTCCTCTCGCTGCGATAGAAGCGGCCGGCATGATCGAAGGGCTGCTCCGCGGTCCATACACGTTTGATGACCTCCAGATATTCATCGGTGCGCGCATAACGTTCCTCCTTCCCGAGGAAATCGCCATCCTGGCGCTGCTCCGCATCATCGCCGCCGGTGATGATATGGATGCCGGCGCGGCCATGGGTGAGGTGGTCGAGCGTGGCGAACTGGCGTGCCGTGACCGAAGGCGCCGTGAAGCCGGGCCGATGCGCCACCATCAGCTTGAGGCGGCGGGTGGCGGCGGCGATATGCTGGGAAACCAGCAGGCTGTCCGGTATCGTCGCATGATAGGCGACGAGCACGCGGTCGAAGCCGCTCGCCTCATGCGCCTTGGCCGAGGTCTCGATGAAATCGACATCGATGGCGCCGCCGCGCGCAACGATGGTTTCCGAGGCCTCGCGCATTTCGACGAGCCCGATGAACTCGACACTCATGATCCCGCATCCTGGAGCGCGCCCCGGCCGGCGGCGATCCGCACCGAATCCTCTTGCGGCGAGTGCACGCGGCCGCAGAGCACATCGCGATAGTGACGCTCGAGCGGATTGTCCCGGCTGAGGCCGGGGTTGCCGGTCGCCTTGAGCGCGGCCTCGACCGCGCTGATGGCATTGCCGGTGACGGTGACCTTGATCGCGCTGGCTTCCCGCGGATCGGGTATCTCGCCGGCGTCGGCTTCGGCCGCGGCGGTGCGGATGAGGCGGTGATTGATGGCGAGCAGGGTTTCGATCTCGCCGGCAATCTCCTGAAAACGCGGCAGCGCCGCGAGCGGCTTGCCGAGATTGGCCGGCACGCGCTCGCGCAGAAAATCCAGGAACCAGCGGCGCGCCGAGCGGGCGATGCCGTCATAGACGGCCGCGATCAGGAGGCTGCTCCATATGGCCTGCTGGGCATCGCGCGCCGGGGGCTCATTCGCGGGCCGCAGCTCTCCGACATTCTCGGCGGGAATGAAGACGTCCTGAAAGATCACGTCATGGCTGGCGGTGGCGCGCATGCCGTGATGCCGCCAGGTCTCGACGATGCGGATACCCGGAGTCGCGGCGCGAACGAGCGCGGTGCCGATGCGGGGCTGCGGTTCATCTGTCGCGACCCATACCGCAAGCCAGCTGAGGAGAGGAATGCCGGTGGAGAATATCTTGTGGCCGGACAGTCGCCAGCCATTCGGGGCAGGCTTGAGCACTGTAGCGGGAATACCGCCGCGCATCGGTGTGCCGAGCTCCGGCTCCACCCGCAGCGCATTGATGAGCGACAGCCCCATGATGGCGTCCTTGCGGATCCGCTCGATGGTCTGGCCGGAAAAGCCGCGCGTGCCGATCGTGCCATGCTGCAGGTAATGCATGGCGAGGATCAAAGCCGACGCGGGCTCCGCCTCGGCGATGCGGCCGATGACCTCGCTCGCAGCCCCGAGACCATGACCATAGCCGCCGGCAAGGCGGGGAATGACGAGACGCAGGAGACCCGCATCGGCGATCCGCGCGAGATTGGCGGCGGGAGGCTCGCCGGTCCGGTCATGCTCGGCCGCGCTCGCCGCGAGCTGTGGGACGACGTCCTCGACGCGCGCGCGGATCGCGTCGAGCGCGCCGTGATGCGGGCGGTCATTGACTCGTCTGGATTCGAACGGCAGCAGCATGGTGCGGATCATGACACGCGTGGGGCTTGCACCAAGCTTCGGAATTCTAATCCACGCTTTGAGAAAATCTTCAGCGGCGGCTGGTCCGGGCAGGGGCGGCAGGTGAGATTTTCTTATGTAATGCGTAAGAAAAAATGGGTCGGCAGCTCTTTCCTCAGCCGCTAGTGCTCCCCACATATCTCAACCTTAGCTGGTCATCAGGACCAATCTCAGGAGTTACTGTCGTGTCTCTTCATTTTTCCCGCCGCGCACTGCTGGCGGCCGCGCTGGCCCTTTCCTCCCTGACCTTCGTCGATCGCGCCATGGCCGATCAGTCCATTCGCGTCGGCATCATGAGCGCCGAGGATGAAGATGTGTGGGCCGTCGTGTCGCAGGAAGCGGCGAAGAAGGGACTGACTATCGAGCTCGTCGTCTTCAACGACTACACCCAGCCCAACGAGGCCTTGGAGAACAACGAGCTCGATGCCAATGCCTTCCAGCACAAGCCCTATCTCGACAACCAGATCAAAACGCGCGGCTATCATATCGCCCCGGTGGGTTATACCGCTGTGTGGCCGATAGGCCTCTATTCGAAAAAGCATAAATCCCTGGCCGAGCTGCCCGACAAGGCGGTGGTCGGCGTGCCGAACGATCCGAGCAATGAAGGCCGGGCGCTCCGCCTCCTGGAAGCGCAAGGCCTCATCAAGCTGAAGCCGGAAGCGGGGATCCTGGCGACGCCGGTGGATATCGTCGAGAATCCCAAGCAGCTCGAGATCCAGGAGCTCGACGCCGGCATTGTCGGCCGCTCGATCGACGATCTCGATGCCGCGGTGGTCAACACCGACTGGGCCATCAAGTCCAATCTGACGCCCGCGGACCGCGTCGCGACCGAGGCGGTCGACGACAATCCCTATCGCAACTTCATCGCCGTCAAGCAGGGCCGCGAGAACGAAGACTGGGTGAAGACGCTCGTTTCCGCCTATCAGAACGACACGGTGAAAGAGACATTGGCCAAGGTCTATAAGGGCACCGCCTTGCCGGCCTGGTGAAACCTTCATTAATCGAATTGCTCTCGATCATGCGCCCGAATGGGCGCATGATTGTTTTCCGGATACCGATATCATGAACAACCCCACCATGCTGCGCTTGTCCGGCGTGACCAAGAAGTTCGGCGCCTATGCGGCGATCGAGGATATCTCGCTGGATGTGCGGCGCGGCGAAATCCTGGGTGTCATCGGCCGCAGCGGCGCCGGCAAGTCGACGCTGATCCGCTGCATCAACGGGCTGGAGAAGCCGGATGCGGGCTCGATCGAAGTGCTCGACAATGACGATGTGCTGCGCGACCTCGTGCCGCTCGACGAAGGCGAGCTGCAGAAAGTCCGCCGGCGCATCGGCATGATCTTCCAGCATTTCAATCTGCTCTCGGCCAAGACGGTCGCGGATAATGTCGCCTTGCCGCTGAAGATCGCCGGCAGGAGCCGCGCCGAGCGGAAGGGGCGGGTGGAAGAGCTGCTGGGATTGGTCGGGCTTGATGCAAAAGCTGGCGCCTATCCGGCGCAATTGTCGGGCGGGCAGAAGCAGCGGGTCGGTATTGCCCGTGCCCTTGCCGCCGCGCCGGCGCTGCTGCTCTCCGATGAGGCGACCTCGGCGCTCGATCCCGAAACCACTACCGCGATCTTGAGCCTTCTCAAGGATATCAACCGCAGGCTCGGACTCACCATCCTGCTCATCACCCATGAGATGAGCGTGATCCGCGCCGTCACCGACCGGGTGATCGTGCTGGATCATGGCCGCATCATCGAAGAGGGGCCGACCGAGCGCGTCTTTGCGGCGCCCGCGGCCGACCTCACCAGGCGTTTGCTTGCCGCGGCGCAGCTTGGCCTGGAGAAAGACTGAGATGTTCGATCTTCCCTATCAGGCGCTCCTCGTCTCGCTCGGACAGACACTGACGATGACCTTCGTCGCCGGCGCCATCAGCTTCGTGCTGGGCCTGCCGCTCGGCCTCGTGCTCGTCGGCACCGCGCCCGGCGGCATCTGGGAGAACCGCTGGGTCAACAAGATATTGGGCTCGGTCGTCAATGCGGTGCGCTCGCTCCCCTTCATCATCTTGCTCGTCGCCTTGATTCCCTTGACGCGGCTGATCGTCGGCACGTCGATCGGCACCGCCGCCGCCATCGTCCCGCTCGCGATCTCGGCCATTCCCTATTTCGGGCGCGTCGCCGAAGTGGCGCTGCGCGAGGTCGATCGCGGCCTGATCGATGCGGTCAAGGCGATGGGCGGCAGCCGCTGGACCATCGTGCGCGAGGTCCTCGTGCCCGAAGCCCTGCCGAGCCTCGTTTCCGGCTTCACGGTGACGCTCGTCCTGCTGATCGGCGCGTCCGCGATGGCGGGCGCGGTGGGTGCCGGCGGCCTCGGCGATCTCGCCATCCGTTATGGCTATCAGCGCTTCCAGACTGAAGTGATGATCGCCGTCATCGTCGTGCTGATTGCCCTGGTTTCTCTCATCCAGGCGATCGGCGACCGGGTCGCGCGTTATTTCGATCACCGGTAACAGGAACCTGTCCGTGCGCCGAGGGTTAGACCTTACACACTCTTCAGTCTGCGAGGTCGACCATGGCGAAGGAACGGGAACTCAGGGAAAAACTGTGGCGCGCGCTCAAGTCGGACAGGACCGTCATGCTGGGGCTCGCGGGCGAGGATAGCGCCCGTCCAATGACGGCACAGATCGAGGGCGAGGGCGGGCCGATCTGGTTTTTCACCGCCAAGGACACCGAGATCATGCACAGGCTGGCCGAGGATCACGAGGCGCTGGCCACTTTCGCCTCCAAATCGCATGATCTCTTCGCCACGTTGCATGGTTCCCTGCGCGAGGATACCGATCCCGAAGTCATCGAGCGCTTGTGGAACCCGTTCGTCGCGGCCTGGTTCGAGGGCAAGGATGATCCCAAGCTGGCGCTTCTGCGTTTCGACGCGGAACGCGCCGAGGTCTGGATCGATGCGTCGAGCCTGATGGCGGGCATCAAGATGCTGCTCGGCTTCGATCCCAAGCAGGAATATCGCGACAAAGCGGGCGAAGTGACGCTCGGCTGACGATGCCGTGGGCAAAATACGGCCGCGCACCCCATAAGTCTTGAAAAGAACAAAAAGCGAACGTAAACTGACTCGATGCCATTGTCCCTGCTGCGTAAGCTCGAAATCCTCGCCGATGCCGCGAAATATGATGCGTCCTGCGCCTCTTCGGGCGGGGCCAAGCGCAATGCCCGCGACGGCGGTATCGGCTCGACGACCGGCGCCGGCATTTGCCATGCCTATACGCCGGACGGCCGATGTGTCTCGCTGCTCAAAATCCTGCTCACCAATTTTTGCCGTTATGACTGCGCCTATTGCGTGAGCCGCCGTTCGAGCAATGTCGAGCGCGCCCGGCTCTCCGTTGCCGAGGTGGTGCAGCTGACGCTCGATCTTTACCGGCGCAATTGCATCGAAGGCCTGTTCCTCTCATCCGGCATCGCCCGCAGCGAGGACGACACGATGAGCGATCTCGTGGCGGTGGCGAAAACGCTGCGCCTCGAGCACGGCTTCAAGGGGTATATCCATCTGAAGACCATTCCCGGCGCCGATGAGCGGTTGATCGGCGAGGCGGGGCTTTACGCCGACCGGCTCTCGCTCAATATGGAGCTGCCGACCGAAGCCGCGCTCAAGGCCTATGCGCCCGAAAAGGACCTCGGGGCGATGAAGAAGGGGCTCGCCACGACGCGCAGCTGCATCGAGGCAGCGTTTGGCGAAGCGAAGCCGGCGCGCGGCAGGATCGGCCGCGTCGCTCCGCGCCGTTTCGCGCCGGCAGGCCAGTCGACGCAGGTTATCGTCGGTGCCGACCGGAGCAGCGACATCACCATCCTGCGCAGCAGTGCGGCGCTTTATTCGTCCTATGACCTGAAGCGCGTCTATTATTCGGCCTTCAGCCCGACCGGGCATCCCTCTGCCGCGCTGCCCGACATCGCGACACCGCTTTTGCGCGAGCATCGCCTCTATCAGGCCGATTGGCTGTTGCGCTTTTACGGCTTCGATCTGCGTGATCTCGAGCAGGCGACGCCCGAGGGCATGCTCAGCCTCGAAATCGACCCCAAGCTCGCCTGGGCGTTGGCGCATCGCGGCGACTTTCCGCTCGATGTAAACAAGGCGCCGCGCGAGAGGCTGCTGCGCGTGCCGGGGCTTGGCGTGCGTGCCGTGGACCGCATCATCGCGGCGCGCCGCTTGGCAGCGCTCGGCCTTGCCGATATCGCACGTCTTGCCGGTGCGATCGGCAGAGCGCGGCCCTTCATCGTGACGAGAGACTGGCGCCCTCGAAGTCTTCTCGATGATGGCGCGCTCCGGCGCAAGCTTACGCCGCGGGCGAAGCAGCTCGAGCTGTTCGGTTGATGTATTGGGCGCCCATGCCGATCGATGCCGATGCGGTGCAGTTCCGTGCCATGGCGCGGCGCTGCCTGACGCTCGACATCGCGCCGCCTAAGGTGAGCTTTGCCTCGCCCGACGCGGCGTCCTTATTCGATCGCGTGCCCGAGGTGGACGCGCCAGCCTCTTTCTCGGTGCCCAAGGCCTATGCCGAATTACTCAAGCTTGCAATTTGCCATCAGGCGCCCGATCGCTTCAGTCTCCTTTATGACGTGTTGTGGCGCATTCGCCATGGCGAGGCGTCGCTTGCCGACAATCCGGCCGACGCGGCGGTGGCGCGGCTCAACGACTATGCGCACAATGTCCGTCGCGACATCCATAAGATGCACGCGTTTCTCAGATTCCGCGAGCAGCGGGTCGACGACCGGACGGTCTTCACCAGCTGGTTCGAGCCCAAGCATTTCATCTTGCACGAGGCCGTGCCTTTCTTCGTCGACCGCTTCAGCACGATGGAGTGGTTTATCGCGACGCCGATCGGCACGGCGGCGTGGAACGGATCGGAGCTCGTCTATGGACCGCCGGCGGAGCGCACACCGCCGCCCGCCGATGCCGTGCTGGACGAAACCTGGCTCACTTATTACCGCACCACTTTCAATCCGGCGCGCTTGCGGCTGAAGGCGCTGGCCACGGAAATGCCGCGGCATTATTGGGTCAACATGCCGGAGACGCAACTCATACCGGCCATGGTCGCCGGTTCCGGCCGCAGGCTCCAGGAGATGGCGGCGAGGGCGCCGGATCTGGCGCCACGGTTTGCCGGGAAGATCGCGGCGCGTCCAGCCGCGCCCCTGCCTCCCGTGGCCGACGCGCTTTCGGCGGTCAAGGAAGAGATCGCGCATTGCCGCCGCTGTCTCTTGCATTGCGCCGCGACCCAGGCTGTGCCCGGCGAGGGGCCTGCTGATGCCGCGCTCATGCTGGTGGGCGAGCAGCCGGGCGATGCCGAGGATCTGGCCGGCAGGCCCTTCGTCGGACCGGCCGGACAGCTGCTCGACCGCGCTCTGGCGGAGGCCGGGCTCGACCGTGACAGGCTATATCTCACCAATGCGGTCAAGCATTTCAAATATGAGCCGCGCGGCAAGCGACGTATCCATCAGAGGCCCAATGCCGGAGAAGTGCAGAGCTGCAAATGGTGGCTCAACCGCGAGATCGCGCTTGTCCGGCCGCGCCTGATCGTGGCGCTGGGCGCCACCGCTGCCGGGGCGCTTTCAGGCCGTGCTGTTTCGGTGACCAAGGAGCGCGGTCCGATGTCGTTCGGTGAAGCGCAAGGCTTCGTGACGGTACATCCGTCCTTCCTGCTGCGCCTGCCGGACGACAGTGCCAGGGAACGCGAATATCGGAATTTCGTTGCCGACCTTGGGCGGGTGGCATCCGCATAATTCTGGCGCAGGCGTTCTCGCCGTTCGGCGAAGAGTCCTTCGCATGGCTGATTGAAGGTTCAGCTTTCAGATGCTCTCCGGGCGCATCAGCTTCAACAGGGCTATGAAATCGGCATTGCGCCGGGAGAGGGAGGTTTTCAGGTCGCGGAATGTCTCCGCATCTGCGACCTGGCCTTCGATACGGTCGATCAGCGTGTCGTCGACAACGACCTTTTCAATCGAGCCGAGCACATCGTCGCGATGCATGTGATAGTTCCGCAAGGCCTCGGTGAGCCCTCTTTCGCCTGCCGAAAACGCCGCGAGCGCAAAGGGACCATAACGCGCCCAACGGAAGCCTGGACCTTGAACGAAGGCCTGGTCGATTTCCTCGACCGTGGCGACGCCGGCCCTGACCAGGCTGAGCGCCTCCTGGAGGACGACCGCCTGAAATCTGTTGCCGATGAATCCCGGCACGTCGCGGCGGACCTCCACCACGGCCTTGCCGATGCTGCGATAGAAGGCGGCGGCGCGCGCGGCGGTGTCGCGTGACGTGGCAGCACCGCTTACCACCTCGACCAATGGAACAAGATGCACGGGCGTGAACGGGTGGCCCACGACGCAGCGCTCGGGTCGCTGGCAGGCCTGCTGCAGGCGGGTCATCGGAATGCCCGACGTGCTCGACGCGATGATGGTCGCGGGCGGCGCCGATCGATCGATCGCCGCCAGCAGCACTTCCTTCACGGCGAGTGATTCCGGTCCGTTCTCCTGCACGAAATCAGCGCCGCGGACGGCGTCGGCGAGCTCCGGCTCGAAGCGCAGGCGCGCGCGCCAGTCTTCGGCGACCGGGCCGATCTGTCGAAGATCGGCGATGTCCTTCTCGATGGCGGGCAAAGCGCGCTCCCAGGCGGCCGCGTCCGTGTCGGTGGCAATGACCTGCAACCCGCGGGCAAGGAAGATGGCCGCCCAGCTGGCGCCGATCAGCCCCAGCCCGACACATGCCACGCTTCTCGGCAGGCCGCATTCACTTCGAGCATTCATGAAAGCGCCCGTTGGTCATACAGGTCGAATTGTCCGCCGACGGTCAGCATGCTGGCGCCGAGCATTTTCACGACCGGCAGCCCGGCGAGGCGCTTCACGATATGAAACTGGGTCGGCATATTCTCCCAGCGCGGCTCGGAATAGGTGAAAGTGCCTGAGGCCTTGAAGGCGCGTTTGATCACCGCGCTGGTGACCGGCGGAGAAAGCGTCGCATAAGCGACATCCGCCGTGCCCCAGGTTCCGGTGCGCGGTAGATATTTGTAGTGCAGCAGGTTGCCGCCGGTGTCGGGAGCAAGGTCGAGCCGTTCGGCTTTGGGATCGACCGCTGTGATATCGTCGAGCGTAAGCTCGAGAAAGCGGAAACCTTGCCAGGAAGCTTCGCATATCGTGCGGCCGCCCGACAGCCTGGCTTCGGGGATGTCGCAGAATATCTTGGCGACGCCGAGTTCCTCGCGGCCGGTGGTGATCGGATCGGCCATGTTTTCCCACAGGACGAGACTCAGTGAGCCTATTTCCGTATCGGCCTTGCCCGTGAACCGTGCCGGGATACGTACGCCGAGTGTGTTGTAACCACGTCCCGCCAGCCACGGCAGATTGCGCAGATAGGCGAAGCTCAATGTCACGACCGGTTCGCCATGGAGGCTGAAGCCGGGCGGCAGCAGGGCTTCAAGCGCGCTGGCCTGCGAGAGATAATAGACGCTGATCGCATCGAATTCGTGGGCGCTCCAGTCGAAGCGCTGCCCGTCCGGGCCCTGCCGTGGGCTGAGCGAAGGCCCAAAGTGAGTCGGCATCCGATAGAGTCTGTCTGGCAGGAAAGTGTATGACATGGTTTTTCCCAGTCTGTGGAAGGGGTGAAGTCAGGAGGCGAGACGGCTGAGCGCGATGCGTCCGCGGCGCATCAGCAGGATCGCCATGCCGGCGAGCCCGACGGTCAACAGGCTCAACGAGACGCTGAGTGCGGCGATCGTCGGTTTCAGCTCGTATTTGAGCTCGCCCAGGATGGTAAGCGGCACCGTTTGCACGCCGCCCCCGACGAACAGCGCGAGGACAAGCTCGTCGAAGCTGCTGACGAAACACAGGAGCGCCGACGAGATGATGCTCGGATAGATATTGGGCAGCAGGATGCGCCGGAAAGCGGTCCATCGGCTGGCGCCGAGCGAAAAGGCCGCCGTTTCGATGAGCGGGTCGACGGCCGCGATGCCGAGACCGCAGATGATGAAGACGAACGGCATGACATAGACGACATGCGTGATGATGATCGCGATCATCGTGCCGTTGAGCTGCAGCTTGGCGAGGACGAGATACTGGGCCGCGGCGATCGCCACGGTCGGCAGTACGAGAGGGCTGACGGCCAGCGTCTCGACCAAGGCCTTGCCCGGAAATGAATAGCGCTGCGCCGCATAGGCGGCGGGCCCGCCGAGCAGCAGGGCAAAGACGGTCGAGACGATACCGATCGTCAGTGAATTGAGAATAGCCGTCCGCCAATGCGTGTCCTGCACGATCTCGGCATACCAGCGCAGCGACAAGTCATCGGTCGGAATGTCGAAGCTTTCGCCGCCCGTGACCGATACGGCCGCCACGACCAGGACGGGCATCAGCGCGAAGCATAAGAGTGCCAATCCGGCGATGGCCAGGCTGCCGTCGGTCAGCATGCCGATGAACGAGCGGGCGGCGCGCGTATGAGTGCCCGTCATGACCGGCGTCTCCGGGAGGGATTGCCAAGTCTTCGCGCCAGGACGATGGCGGACATGTAGACGACGAGCAGCACGATGGTGAGGGCTGCCCCCGTTCCCCATTCGCCGCGCCGGTGGATCAGAAGCTCGATGAGATTGGGGGCGAGCAGGACCTTGCCGCCGCCAAGCACCGAGGGTGTGATGTAGAAACCGGTCGCCACGGCGAACACCATGACGGTGGTGGAGAGAGTTGCCGGCGCCACCAAGGGGAAGAATATGCGGCGAAAAATGACGGCGCGCGACGCGCCGAGGCTGGACGCCGCGGCGAGCAAGCGTTGATCCACCTTGTGGAAGGCGGCCAGCAGGGGTAGCGCGGCGATGGGAAACAGCACATTCGCCGTGCCGAGAACCACCGCAAATGGATTGTAGATGAGCGACAGGGGCGTCTCGATAAGCCCGGTGGACATGAGGATCCTGTTCACCAGGCCATTGAAGCCGAGGACCGGAATCCAGCTCAAAGCGCGCAGGAGATAGGAAACGAAGAAGGGTAGGATGATCGCGCCGACCGCTATGATCTTGGCGCGTGGCGGCAGCCGCAGCACCCAGAGCGAGAAGACGAAGGCGAAGGTGGTGGTCACGATGCTGACGATGACGCCGAGGATCAGCGTTGTGACGACGACCCTGACGAATGCCGGCGAGGCGAGTGCATCCGCGTAGTTTGCGAAGGGATGAGCCTCGCCCGCCAGGCTGAAGAAGAATATACCGCCCAGCGGCACCACGATGGTCAGCAGCAGGAACAGGACGAGCGGCGCATTGAGGGCGACGCTTGCCTTGTTGTCAGGCATGTCGAAACCGGAAGAGATCTGCCGCCGGGCCATGGTGCCGCTTTCGGATCAGAGCGCGGCGCGGAATTCGGTCCACCGCTTATCGATCGCCGCGCGGTTCCGCGCCCACCATTCCGAATTGATGAGAATCTGTTTCGCCCGGTTCTGCGCCGAGGAGGGCAGAACCCGGCGTTGCTCGTCGGTGAGCAGCGCATCGAGGCCTTCGCTTGGCCCGGAATAGGCAATCGTGGCCACCGCGGTGAGCTCGTTCTTCGGGATCGTCATCTCGTGGAAGAACTGCATCACGGCGGCTTTGGTCTCGGGAGCGAGGCCTTTCGTGACCGCGAGATAGTTCAGAACGGTGATGCCCTGATTATAGGTCATGCCGGCTTCCTTGCTGTAGGCGACGCGACCCGAATAGATGAGGGCGTAGTCGACTTCACCGGAGGTGACGATCTGCGCCGCCTGCGAGCCGCTGTCCCACCAAACGGAGATCTTATGCTTGTTGGCTTCGAGGAAAGCGAAAGCCCGGTCCACATCGAGAGGGTAGAGCTTGTCGGCGGGAACACCATCGGCGAGGAGCGCCACTTCTAGCTGGGCATACGCGTCATAGGACATCATGGCCCGGCGGCCTGGGAACTTCTCGGTGTCGAAGAATTGGGCCCAGGTCTCGATCGGCTTGGCCTTGGCGTTCCAGGCCATGACATAGGAATAGTAATGGCGGCCGATGGCTTTGGGTTGCCGCGCCTCCGGGAAGATCGGCTCCGGCTTGATGGCATCCCAATCCAGGTCCTCGAACAGCTCGGGCGCCGAGAGGACGTCCGCCAGCTCGACGTCCCAGACATGGCGGTCGATTGCGCCGGATTGCAGCATCGCCTTCAGCTCGCCGATGGAGGATTCCACCCCCACCAGGCGAACCGGGATGCCTGTCTTCGCCGTGAAGGGCTGGACATAGGCCTTCTCCAGGGCCTCGCCGGCCTGGCCGCCTGATTGAGCGATGACCACCTCGGTTGCCGCTGCATGGCCCTTTCCCGGAAAAACATGAGCCAAAGCGCCTCCGGCTGTTGCCGCGGCCACGCTTTTCATCACTTCTCGACGTGTCAGTCCCATGTTCGTCCCCTTGGTTGACAGGAATTGTGTGAATGTATACATGCATGCCATTGGATCGGCGTCAAGGGGTGATGGACAACATGGGTGAGGAGGCGGAGGCTGTAAGTGAGGGGAGGGGTAGCTTGTCGGACATCAGGGTTTTGCCATTACGTGCCCGACCGGAGCTGGCGCCTGTCCTGGCCTCATGGGCATATTTCGAATGGTCGCTGGCGATGCGCCGGAATTGGTCCGCGACGCTCGAGCGTTATGACCCGACCCGTGCCGAGGCCTTGCCGCAAACCTTTGTTGCGACGGTCGACGACGTGCCGGCGGGGATGGCATCTCTGCGCGACCGCGACAGTTACGACTTTCTTCCCGGTACCACGCCCTGGCTGTGCAATGTCTATGTCCATCCCGCGATGCGGCGTCTCGGCATCGCCGCCGCACTTTGCCAAAAGCTGATTGGCGTCGCCGCCGAGGTGGGCTTCGCGCAGATCTTTCTCGCCTCCTCGCTGAAGGAAGGATCGCTCTATCATCGGATCGGCTTTCGCGAGGTGGCGGTCGTCGAGTATTTCGGTCCGAAATATATACTCGAGCTGCCGATCATGATCGGGAGCACGGGCGCATGACGGAGAAGCTTGAGCTCCATGGTCTGCGCAAAACCTATGGCGACCATCATGCCGTCGAGCATTTCGACCTGACGGTTCGTGACGGGACATTCCTCTCGCTGCTTGGACCCAGCGGTTCCGGCAAGACCACAGTGCTCAACATGATCGCCGGCTTGACGCAGCCCAGCGCAGGAAAGATCCTCATCGCGGGCGAGGATGTCACCGACCGGCCCGCCAACTTGCGCAATATCGGAATCGTGTTCCAGAACTACGCGCTCTTTCCGCATCAGACGGTGTTCGGCAATGTCGCCTTCCCTCTCGAGGTGCGCCGGCTGTCGCCGGAAGAGATCGCCCGGCGGGTAAAGGACGTGCTCGCCATGGTGGGGCTCGACCAACTCGTCGACCGCTTCCCCTCCGAGCTCTCCGGGGGACAGCAGCAGCGTGTGGCGCTCGCTCGCGCGATCGTCTTCGAGCCCGCCTTGCTTCTGCTTGACGAACCGCTCGGCGCGCTCGATCGCCGCTTGCGCGAGTCGCTGCGCCGTGAGCTGCGCAAGCTGCAGCGCCAGACGGGAATCACCACCATTATGGTGACGCATGATCAGGAGGAAGCGCTCAGCATGTCCGACCAGATCGTCGTGATGTCCAATGGCCGGGCCGAGCAGTGCGCGACGCCTGAAGAGCTTTATAGGCGTCCGCATAATCGCTTCGTCGCGGAGTTCATGGGATCGGCGAATGTGGTGACCGGGGAATGGGTGGATCTTTCCGGAGCGCCCCGCGTCCCAGGAGCTGAGGAAGCGGCTTTTGCGATCCGCCCCGAAAATGTGGCTTTTCACGCCATCAGGCCCGGCGACGCGGCGCGCGCCTGTACCGTCGTCACTTCTGAATATTGTGGCGACCATTATCGCTTGCACCTGATGGTTGATGCGATCGGGCCGATGACGAGCCATGTACGCATCACCGAGCCGCCTGCCGCCGGAACGCGCGGCTTTGTTTCGTGGCGGCCGGCGGATATGCATCCATTGCGTGGACATGAAAATGCGGGCACTTGTAGGCAGACATGAAACCAAAGATTACCGACGGAACGGCACCGGCCGCCATTGAAAGCACGGATCGATCGATGACGCTCGATCTGGGCATGGGCGGCGGCACTCTGTCGTCGCAGCTCTTCGAGAAGGTGCGCGACTTGATCTATCTCGGCAAGCTTCCGCCGGGCTCCCAAGTCACCGAGCAGGGATTGAGCCGTCAGTTCGGCGTGTCGCGCACCCCGATGCGGGAGGCGCTTCGGACTCTGGAATCGCGGGGTTTCGTCGAGATCACACCGAACAAGGGCGCGCGTGTCGGCGTCATCGCCGAGGATGAATATCTGACCGGTCTGCAGATCGTGGCGGCGGTCGATGACATTCTGGCCGAGCGCATCTGCAGGCGTGTCACTGATGACGACATTGCCCATCTGGAAGTGCTGGAGGGCTTGCTGACCAAGGCCTATGAGAAGCGCGACCGGGAAAGATATCTCCGGATCAATTACCAGATTCACGATCGCCTGGAGGCCATCGGCGAGAGTCATTTCTTGCGGTCGATACGTTCGTTCATCGCCGCCCGCCTGACCTCCAAGACGCATATGCTGCTGGGGAAACCTGAGATCTGGAAGCGCTTCTACGAAGAGCACCTTGCGATGACCGCGGCGATACGAGGCCGGGACGTTGAGGCGCTGCGCAAGGTGTTCAGAAGCCACAATCAGCCGATTGAAAGCGTAACCGCCGATACCGGCCCCGAGGATTGATTACCGTTGAGCTTCAACTTTGGCGGGATTCGCTCTAAGCTCCGTAAAGTTAGGTTTGACGTTCGGAAAGGTCGGGGCTTAGCCGATGATGCTTGATCGACGCCGCATGGCCGTTTTGGCCATTGCCGTAGGAATGCTTGCCGCAAGCCTGGTCGCTGGGGCAGCCCTTTCCCGTCCGCTCTCGGACAAGAAGCCGCATAAGGGTGTTGCCGAAGCCCACAAGATGCCAGTTCAGGGCATCGACGTCTCCTATTACCAGGGCGATATCGACTGGCGAAAAGTCCGCGATGCGGGAATCCACTTCGCGTACATCAAGGCGACCGAAGGCGGCGACCGCTTCGACCCGAAATTTCGCGACAATTGGCGCGCGACGAAGCAGGCCGGCATCGCCCGTGGCGCCTATCATTTCATGTATTGGTGCCGGCCCGCGAGCGAGCAGGCGACGTGGTACAAGGCGCATGTGCCGGAAGACGACGATGCGCTGCCGCCGGTGCTCGACGTGGAATGGACCACCCACTCCAAGACCTGCTCGCGCCGCATTCCGCGCGCCAACGCCATCGCCAAGATC
Organism: Rhizobiales bacterium Y(2018); assembly: GCA_005502925.1. Lineage (GTDB taxonomy): Bacteria > Pseudomonadota > Alphaproteobacteria > Rhizobiales > Aestuariivirgaceae > Taklimakanibacter. The sequence goes on from SCPD01000002.1 coordinate 616,452, forward strand.
AAGGTCATGCTCAAGGCCATGGAAGCGCATAGCGGCAAGCGGCCGATCATCTACACCGACCCGAAGTTTCACCGCGAGGTGCTCGACGGCGAGTTCAATAATTATCATTTCTGGCTGCGCTCGGTGGCGGCGAAGCCGGAAGAAATATACCGCGCGCGCGACTGGGCGTTCTGGCAGTTCACCACCACGGGGCGCGTGCGCGGCGTCACGGGTCCCGTCGACCGCAACAGCTTCAACGGCACGCGCGCCGATTGGAAACGCGTGTTGAAAGAGCGGTGTCTCTGCGGGACCGCGACATCGACCTCTTCGAACGAGTGATTTCGAGTTGGACTCATCGGATCTCCATCTTTTGGGTCCGCTAAGTCTTACCTCTTGAATTCGTCGCAAGCCACTCCATATACCATCCAGATGGATGGTAAGAGGATGGGCATTGGACAAATTTCCCGATAATGAAAAACTGACGCTCAATATCGGCTATGTCGATTTGGGGAAGATCGACCTTCTTGTCCGGGAAGGGTTTTACTCCAACCGTTCGGACTTTATCCGGACGGCGATCCGCAACCAGCTGTCAGCGCAGGCAACCGAGGTCGAACGTGTTGTCGTGCGCCAGACCTTCGATGTCGGCTTGCGCGATTTCAGGAGTGCTGAACTCATATCCAAACGGAACGCAGGGGAGCGCCTGTCCATAAATGTCGTCGGCCTGGCAAGAATAGCGAGCGATGTGACGGGGGAACTGGCCGCCGCAACGATCGACTCCATCACAGTACTGGGCGCGCTTCAGGCCAGTGCCGAAGTCAAGGCAGCCCTTGCCGGACGTATCCGCTAATTCAGAAGGAAAAGATCATCGTGAAACATGCAACGGCCATCGGCCGGGCGCTGGATGCCGTCAGGTCCTCAAATCCCCTCGAGGCAACCCGTCTGATACAGGAAGCGCTTCGAGGATCGGGGCGCCCGGAAGCTCACGCATCAGAGCCGCCATTATTGACCTTCCACACCGCCGAAACCAAACGACGCAACTCTGAAGAATTACGCCCGAGCAAGTCAGAACGGCTCGCAGGACTCGGCAAAACGATCGCGGCTCTGCACGCCTTCAGATCGCCGGTCGATATCGAGTCTCATCGCCGCGTCAGTCTTCCCGAAAGCCCGAATTTCACAAAACGCCATTTCGTCTGTGCCAGCGGGCAGCGCGACTTCCGGCTGTTTGTCCCGGCTTGCATCAAGCCCCGCGGCCTGATCGTAATGCTGCATGGATGCCGGCAAACCGCGGAAGACTTTGCCGCTGGCACCAACATGAATGCGATAGCCGAAGCGCATGATCTCCTGGTTGCCTATCCGTGTCAGACATCGGCGGCCAATACGATGTCGTGCTGGAACTGGTTTCGCCCGCAAGACCAGGCGCGCCTGGGCGGGGAAGCAGCTATTATCGCGGGACTCACCCAGGAAGTGTGCGCAGAATTCGACGTCCCACCCGAAAACATATTTGTGGCGGGCCTGTCCGCCGGTGGCGCCATGGCCGCCGTCCTGGGATCCACCTATCCTGATCTCTATTCGGCAGTCGGCATACATTCCGGCCTGCCTTACAAATCCGCGCATGACGTCAACAGCGCTTTTGCGGCAATGCGGGGACAAAATAGAAATCGACCCGACGCATCTGGTGGGGACGGCTTCCGGCCAAGGCTGATTGTTTTCCATGGCAGCGCCGATCAGACGGTCGATGCGGCGAATGCGACGCTTCTGTGGAATGACGCGGTGCGATCGAAAGGTCAAGGCGAGGTTCTCGAGCTGACCGTCTCGGCCGGAGGACGTACAGCCGATCGACGAATATTCTCCGCCTCCACCAATGACTCTTCCGTGGAGCAGTGGATTATCCACGGGTCGGGGCATGCCTGGAGCGGCGGAAATCCCAGCGGCTCCTATACGGATGGCGATGGTCCCGATGCCTCCGCGGAGATGATCCGCTTCTTTCTGGCCGGGCGTCCGTCATGCGCAGACAAAAAGCTAAAGCGTGATGGCGACGCTTCCTAAAGCCATCACACTTTGGTCATGAGAATCCATCTCGTTGCAGGAAGGATTTGTTGATCGCAACAGCTGCCTGAACCCCCTCTGCGGCAGCTACCGCCACCAGAAGAACGTCACGCGAGGCGTCTCCTGCAACATACACACCGGGGACGCTGGTCTCTTCCGTGTCGGGATCGGTGGCGACGCCGCGCTTATCCCCGTGCTTACAACCAAGACGCTCGGAAAGAGCTGACCCCGGATGGCAGCCGGTCGAGAAAAATAAACCTTCGCGTGGTAAATCCTCCCCGCTCTCAAATTCCATATTTGTCAGCTGGCCGTTTACGCCTTCAAGATATTTGATGGGCTCCACGCGCAACGGTATGTTGTGTTCTTGCAGCTTTTGCATTCCTTGCGGGCTGACCGGCGTTCCATTGCTGCAAGCCACCACATCCGCCGTCCAGTGCTTCATCATGATGGCGAGCTCCGCGCCCTTGTCCCCCCTTCCATATGCGGCCACGGCTTTGCCCGTATACTCAAAGCCGTCGCAATAAAGACAGTGATGGACGGACACCCCGTACAATGGCTCGATGCCGGCAAGTTCGGGAGGTTCGTCGACAAGGCCTGTCGCAAGCAGAATTTTTGAAGCAGTGCCGGTCGATCCGTCGGCGCAGGAAAACTCGAATTCGCCGGCGAGGGGCGTGATATCGGTAACGCACGTCCTACGCAATGCAACAGACTTGTAGCGGGTCAGTTCCTCCCGTGCCGCATCCAGGAAATCTGACGGAGATTTCCCCTCGTGTCCGAGCAGGCCATGAATGGCGTGCGAACTCAGATTGCGCTGATGTCCTTCATCGCAAAGGAGCGTTTTGCGGTGACACCTTCCCAGGATGAGGGCGGCACTCAGTCCAGCCGGCCCGCCGCCGACGATCAGAACATCCCATTTCATAAAAAATTCCTCTCATCACGGCAGCTCGGGAGAAGCGGATAGCTGAGGACGCGCACCGATCAATCTCCGCATAGTCATGTGGACGATCGAGTCCTCGGGACTCAGCTCGTTCCCGCAGGCGAACTGGGCACGAACAATCTCGTCATAAGTAAAATCGCCATAGCCGCGCCGGTGCAGGAGGATCTGCGTGTAGCGCGCGGCCCGGTCGATCAGCTTGCCGTTGGAGGGGTAAACCCAGGTCATCAGATTGCCTTCAAACCGTCCGAGCCGCCCCATGACCAGCGTGGAGTGCATATTTAGCAAAAGCTTCAGCGTCAGATGATCCAGAAGCGGGATGGAACCCGGCAGATCGAAACGCTCATCCAGACTGGTGAATCTCAAGTGCAGGCGGGTTCCGGCGGTAGCGATATGAAAGATGTGGTGCCAGCTGTGTTCGAGCATCCGCCGGCGGATATCCAAAGCCTGGCGGCTGAAATCAAAACCCAGGAGATACTCCATGGTCGTTTTGGCATGGATGTCGGGCCATTCGAGGGGCCGCGGTTCGCGGGCCAGGAGATGGCGCCAGCTTTCCTCAGCCTGGTCCGTGGAAGGGATCATCAGATAGGTGAGAGAATGGCTGCCGGTCAGATGCTTGGGGTTGTCGAACGGCGCCAGGTTGAAGGTCGGCACCCGTTCGGTCGTGTCGGTGAGCACCGTGATGGCGTAGTCATCGCTGGCATAGATCGTGCGGTCATTCGCGAGATAGGTGTCCGCCTCTTTGATGACAAAGGGCTCCAGGGGCACGACATCCTGCCTTGCCAGGAAGTCGATCCACTGCTCGAGAACCGTGAAGGCGCCGTCGACATCCCGGCCGAACTCCAAGGCCAGTCCGATTACCAGCATCAGAACGGTGCTGGCCTGCATCCGGGTGCTCCCCGTCAAAGCCATGGGGCCGACATCGAGACACAAGGATTGGATGCGCGGATTGGTCAGAACCCGGCGGGAGCGTTCCACCCGGTCCACGAGAATCTGCCGCGTATTGCAGTAGAGAAATTGCGGCGGGCGGCGGGAAATCGCCGCCGCCTTCTCCACCGCGCCGATCACGTAAGGGGTTTCCCCGCCTTCCGTCGAACCGATCAGCAGGTCATTTGGACCGAAACCGAGCTGGAGCAAATGACGGGCGCCATAGTCGGGAAAGTCCTCGAAGCCTTCCAGGGAGTGAACCAGGGCGACGTCGCCGCCGGCCATGAGAGAACGCACCTGCGTCGAGGCCGGGAATTTTCGCCGCCACAGATATTCGAGCGACAATGAAAGCCGTCCGGTGGCCCCGCAGCCGACCAGGAAGATCCGGTCGCCTTGCTCCAGTGTCGCTGCCACGGCGCGGAATAATTCGCTCGCCTCCCGGCGCAGCCCGACGATCCGGCGCAGCGCGTCCAGATCCACTTCGCGTAAGACATTGAGTCCGCGGGCCACATCCCCTTTCGCCCAATCGGACAGGTGGGTGGTATTGGGATGCGGGGATTCAGTCGGCAAGTCGCCGAGCTGGAACTTTTCCTTGTGTGCTAAGAACTCGTCCGCCGTGCTCATGGGAATAGCTCTGTGCGGCCAGGCGCGACTCAAAGGTTGCGAGCGGCCGACCATCTACGACAATGGCACCTGGCGCGGGCATTATGCAAGCTGCGAGGGAGGTGGTAGCGGCTTTCGCCTCTCAGAGGAAAGGTGGCCCGATCTTCGGGCCACTTCGATTGCCGCTGATCAAACCTCCTGGCGACCGACAATCCGTCCGGTGCGCGAATTCAGGAATACCTTGAACGTATCGCCGTTGCGGCGACCGAGATATGTGAATGTCCGACCGCCGCATTCGATGGCTCGAACGCGGTTATAGCCGTTTTCATCGACGATACTGCGGCCTTCCCCGCAACTGACCCTGTACGACTGAACGCCGTAGGTCTCGCCCGCCCAATAGGGCTGCGCATAGTAAAAGCCGCCGAAATAGAAGCGGAATTGCGAATTCTTGCTGCGCCGGCGATCATGTCGGTTGGAATCATATTTCCAGTTGCGGCTGTTGTTCTGGGCCGACCGCTTCTTGTGCACCTGTATCGTTTCGGGCTGATCGCCGTCATTGTAACTTTGGCTGTTCTGCCGCCGCTTCTTGCGTATCTGCATATCGCCAGGCGCCTCGCCTTGGTCGTAACCCTGGTTGTTCTGTGAGCGCTGCTTGCCGGAATTACCCGGCCTCTGATCGCCGCAGCTCCGCTGATCGACGCAGTCATTGAGAGTTCTGTAATTCTTGTTGTTGTCCTGGGCGGTGGCCATTCCGGCCCCTGCAAACGCCATGAGGGCGATCGACGACGCCATGGCGGCATTTCGAAACATCGTAGACATGTCATTTCCTTTCATAACTCGGAATGGATGCAGTCCGGTATGGCCGGGCTACATCCATCGTGATGGCGCGAAGTGATTACAGCTTCACGCTGTCGAATGTGCCGGCTTCGCAGCTCTTCAGAAATTCGCCGGACTGGAGGGACTTGCCCGTGCTGTCCATGGGCTTTTGCTTGGCAACGGTCATGGCTTCGATAAAGGGCTTGGCTTCCTTGCCATCCATTTTACCGTCGCTATTGACGTCGGCCTTCTTCCAGGTCGCCTGGCAATCGGCTTGTGACATCTTCGCCATGGCCAAAGGCGCAAAAGAGATGCTGGCAACGAGCATGCTCGCCACTAAGAACGTTTTCATGTTTCCTGCTGGGTTATGGCGCCAATGGGCCAGATGCGCCTGTATGGAAAGGCCCTGCTACGTGAATTGCCCACGGGCTGGAAGGTTCCTGCGCCGGGCAAGTATATATTCGTGGGCGTGTTTTCTGCCGAGATGAGCAATTGTGCACAGCCCACGTCCTGAGACGGGCCTAGAGTCGCGATTGCGAAGTCCACGAGACATATCGGACAGCGAGGCTGTACTCGCGCCCTGGGATCTCTGAAAGGATAGACGTGCAAAAGTCCAACCGGCTGGCATCTCCAGCCGACATGCCGGTCATGGCCAGCAGCAGGCCATCGGCGAGCAGCGCTGACGGCCACGGCCTTGCCCAGGCGATCGTGGACACAATTCGCGAACCCCTTCTGGTTCTCGACAAGGACTTGCGTGTCGTTACAGCAAATCGCTCATTCTATCTGACCTTCAAGATGCATCGTCAGGATGTTCAGGATCGTCCGTTTTATCAGCTGGGCGAAGGCGAGTGGAACATCCCCGAGCTTCGGCTGCTGTTGAAGAACATCGCGCCGCAACAGGCGGTCATGGAAGCCTACGAAGTCGAGCGGGACTTTGCCGGATTGGGGCGGCGCGTAATGCTGCTCAATGCCCGCAAGGTATTCTATCTGGAAAGCGCTCACGACACAATTCTTCTGGCCATCGAGGATATCACCGAACGGCGCGCCATGGAGCGCGAGGTGAATGACTTCCTGCATCAGAAGGATATCCTGCTGCAGGAAATGCGCCATCGTGTTGCCAACAGCTTGCAGATCATCGCCAGCATCCTGCTCATCAAGGCGCGGGCGGTGCGCTCGGAGGAGACGCGGCTGCATCTTCAGGATGCCCATAAGCGGGTCATGTCGGTGGCGGCGATGCAGAAGCAGCTTCATGCCGCCGAACCCGGGGCGATGATCGAGCTTGGCCCCTATCTCACCCGGCTGTGCGAGACCCTGGCGAGCTCGATGATCGGAAATCGCCGGCCGGTATCATTGAAGGTGCATGTCGAAGACGGCACCGCCACTTCCAGCCAGGCCGTCAGTATCGGGTTGATCGTGACCGAACTTGTCATAAATGCCTTGAAGCATGCATTTCCAGATGATCGTGCAGACGGCACTATCACCGTCACTTATCAGCTGGCGGAACCCAATTGGCGGCTTTCGGTTTCCGACAACGGCATTGGCAGGCCGGAGGGTAACCTGGACAAGCTGGTCCCTGGTTTAGGCACGACCATCGTCGAAGCGCTGGCCCGGCAGCTTGAGGCCCATGTCGATGCCTTGATGACTCCCTTCGGGACGACGGTTTCGGTCACCAGGGCAAAATTCGTGTCGCGGCCGGCTGCGCCGACGTCGGCGACCGACCCGGGCCTCTGCGGGGCCCGCGATTAACCCGGCTGTGAGCGAAATTGAACATCGCCCCGGGTGGAAATGGCGCAACCTTTCGTCAGCGAGTCTGACAATTTCGCCTCGCGTGATCATCCGCCTGGCGTGCACTTCCGGGAGCCGAACATGGACACCAATACTCTTCTAATCATAGTCCTTATCCTCGTCTTGCTCGGTGGAGGCGGCTGGTATGGCCGCGGCCGCTGGTACTGACCAATAAGGTCCAGATGACAACAAGTAGATGCCCGCATCGAACCTGGAGTAGGATCAGGAAAAATGGGCGGCCGTTAGCGTGTAGGAACCCTCACGGTGTCGTCCATAGGCCCGGGCTGCAACCGCGTATATGCGATCGCGATGACGATCGAACACCGCGAGAAGGGCTGCTCCGCCTCTCCGCGCCATGGCATCCAGACCGCAAAGCGCCTCTTCCTCGATGAAGAACGGTCGCTCCAGCGCGCCGTCATAACCCGAGAATCGAACGCATCGGCGCGCCGCATCGTATCGGCGGCTGAGATTGGGAAATGCGATAGTCATTTTTTACCTGACCCTTCATGGGCTTTTCAGCGCTGGTTTAAAAACCTGGTATCGGTCCCGTCGTTCTGAACTGGGCGCCGGTTGAGCTCAAACGGGTCAAAAGCACGGGGATGCGGCGTCCATCGCTGATCTGCAGTGTATGCTCGCTGTCCATGTAGGTTTCGCGCAGAAGATCGCCATCTCCCAGGAGGAACCCGTCTCCGACCTGAGTTCCGTGCGCTTGCCGGATCGGAAGATGGTAACGCATCGCGCCGACTTCTCCTGTGCTTGCGTGAAGGGTGCCGATACCCGACAGGATGGGGAGCAGGCGCCTGAGCGATCTCCTCTGCCTGCCCATCCTGACCAAGGGATGAAGCGCAATTTCCGCTTTCGATGAGTTCTCGCGCAGTTGCGAGGCGCGGCTGGCGGGCAGGTGGACCATTCTACCAGCTGCCAAAGACAATGGCGGCGATGGCGATGGCCACCGCCAGTATGGCGAAGATCGTGATGTCATTGGCCTGCAGATTGAGCCAAGCGAGTGCCTGTTTCATGTGAGGTGATCCTTCTTCAATAGATATGGTCATGCAAGCGGGCATCTACAACGTAAAGTACGCGAGGGCGGAACAACGATGGGATGGTCGGCGTTGGTGTCGGCCTATTGCACAGCCGGGACACCAGCAGATCGATCGTCCGAACAAAACGCTTATAGAAGCTGGGTCCTGGGACAATTCTGGAGACCGCCAAATGACGTCGACCGATAAATGGATCATGAAAGAGCATACCGCGCGCAGACGCGCGTCCAGCTCTCCAGCATTCATTCTCTCAGGGGTATTTGCATTCGTGATCTTGGGTCTTTCGTTTGTGTATTTGTGGGCAGTCTGATCTCACTCGCCGCGGCGAGCAACACTTCGAAAGAATGCTGCAGGGCGGACTCGTTTTCTGAGAGTGTCGAAATCCTCCTCACCCGTCTGTGTCAGTCCGACAATTCGAGCCGCCGCAAGTTCACGCTCGCTGTCTTCGACAATTCCCCGGTTATGCAATCTCGCCGACACCCGCACGACGTGCGATGCGCCGATCGGAAAAACCTGTATAATAGACTGTTTCACCCTCGGCAGCTGAGGCAAGGGACACATGGCACGCAAGCGGCAGACATTTGATCCCAAATCCTTTCTGGCCAGGATTGGCGAAGGCCGGACTATTGCCAATTATCCCAAGGATCAGGCCATATTCCGGCAAGGCGATCCGGCCAATGCCGTCTTCTACATTCAGAAGGGCAAGGTCAAGGTCACTGTCGTTTCAGAGCAGGGCAAGGAAGCCATCGTTGCGTTTCTGGGGGTGGACGAGTTTTTCGGCGAAGCGTGTCTCGCCGGCCAGGCGCAACGTATAACGACGGTGACCGCGATAGCGGACTCGGTCATCATGCGCCTCGAAAAGGCGGATCTTGTCGACGTGATCCATAAGGAGCCGGCCTTCTCGGAGATGTTCATTGCCCATTTGCTGGCGCGGACCATCCGGGTGGAGGCCGACCTTGTCGATCAGCTGTTCAATTCCAGCGAGAAACGGCTTGCGCGACTTCTTCTGCTCTTGGCGAATTTCGGCAAGGAGGGGAAACCGGAGCCGATCATCGCAAAGATCAGCCAGGAGACGCTGGCCGAGATGATCGGCACCACCCGATCGCGGGTCAGCTTCTTCATGAACCGGTTCCGCAAGCTCGGTTTCATCGATTATAACGGCCATATCGAGGTTCATAGCTCGCTATTGAACGTCATCCTGCACGACCAGCCGGAGATCAAGATGTGATGGAGCAGGTGCCCAAGGAATCAAATGGCAGAAGAGGGGAGAGGACAATCGTCTCCCCGTCCCGATTCAGAAGGTCTGTTCTGGATCCGAAGTCCTGACTGTGAGCGGCTCAACGAACCTCGTCCGTCCACACTTTAAAGCTCACCAGCGTGTTAGGCCCGAAGGTGAGTGTTATCGGCACATCCGACGCATCGCGGCCCTGAGCGATCAGGACGCGCCCGATCCTCGGTACATTGTTGCGCGGGTCAAATGTGTACCAGCGTCCGTCGAGATAGGCCTCGAACCAGCCCGCGAAGTCCATTGGTGCATTCGGCGGCGGCACGCCAATATCGCCCAAATAGCCGGTGCAATACCGTGCCGGGATATTCATGCAGCGGCAAAACGCGATGGCGAGATGCGCGAAGTCGCGACACACACCTTTGCCTTCGTTGAAGACGTCGAAGGCGGTCATGGTCGAGCGCGCATGCTCATAGCCGAAGGTGATGTGATCATGGACGAAATCACAAATCGCCTGGACGCGCTCCCATCCGGGCTTCGTTCTCTCGAATAGTTTCCATGCTGCACCCGACAGTTGGTCGGTCTCGCAATACCGACTTCCGAGAAGATAGACCAAGGTGTCGGCTGGCAGGTCTTCAATATTGTGCTGTTTGGCGGAAAGAGCGGTGATATCAGGCAGTCCGCTGTCGCGTACCAGGCCGTCTGCCTTGAGCTGCATTCGCCCCGCCGGTGCCACGATACGACTGCACCAATTACCAAACCCATCGCGATAGGGCGTCACCGGCACGGATGGTGTGGTGGTCAAGTGATCCGGCGTGATCACGTCGGACGCCCGGGTGAAATGAACGCCTAAGACCATGATCATCGGCGTCGGTTGTGGAAAATCGTAGATCAGTTCGTACCCGACGCGAATCTTCATAAAGCTTCCTTTTTACCCGCGATTTCTTCGCTGCGGATCAGGCGAACATGTACGTCCATACCAAGGTGGTCGGTAGCAGCCCCGAAATAGGTGCCGTGTAATGGTAACGCATGATGAGGGTCACGCGCCACAGCGACGGTAACGAGGGCGGCCGGGCCGGCAGTGCCGTTAGTCGGATCGAAATCGACCCAACCAGCGTCCGGCAGATAGACTTGAGCCCAGGCATGCGTTGCTCCACCAGCGGGATGGTCCATGGGGGCAGCAAGATAGCCCGAAGCGAAACGCGCCGCGAAGCCGAGGCTGCGCACGCCTTCGATCATCAGCATCGCAAAGTCGCGACAGCTGCCCTGGCCCTTATGCAGCGTTTCCTGCGGCTTCTGGATACCTTTTTCTTCGCGCCGCTGATAGCGCAAGCCATCTCGAATGCCGCGTGTCATCGCGACCAGAAGATCGAAGTTCCCGATGCGGGCGTCGGTCGGCAGGAATCCAGACGCCCAGACGCCGATCACGTCGTAAGGATCGGAATAGTGGCGTTCCATGAAGGTTGAAAGCTGGGATATCTCGGTCGCGGCATATGTGACCGGAAATACTCCGGTAGGCATGGCCTCGAGGCTTGAATTCGCGTGTGGTGAGCGTTCGATATCGACGACGCTTTCAAATCGTAGTTCCACCGCGCTGGCTGAAAACCGCGCTACCCCGATCTGATTGCCGAAAATGTCTTCAATGAAATCCAGGCTCGAGGGGGCCGGGCTGATGGCAAGATGAGTCATTTTGACTTTCTGGTCATCGCTATCACGTGGCCGGAACATCAGGCGGTGTTCGCCGAAGGCGACGGGCTGGCGATAGCGATAGGTGGTCACGTGCCGGATCGTCAGAAAAGCCATTTGATCTCGCAACAGTTTCGCCCCTCTGTAATAGGCCTTTTGGCTCGCGATACAACCATTGGACGGCGTGGCGGCTGCACAGGAATTCATCAGCCTGCTGATTGGCGGATCGCCTGAGCGGCTGGCGTCAGAATGCGCCGGACCGGACTCTCAAATGGAACTTTTTCCTTGCATGGCACTTGAAAGACCGTGCAGCGGACATCTTCAAATCTTGTGAGCCAGGTTGCGGCACTTTTTGCCGCCCAAGGACATACACGCGAATGGGCCAATCGCTCAGAGCGAAGGATCGGGCAGCGCTGACGAATGAGAGGAAGACCAGTGCACGATGTGTGACACGGTGAGAACTCAGTTTAATTCTTCTGATGAAAGACCATGAGGCTGATCGATGAGCTTCCGGTAATAACCCGCGACGGAAGAGGCCATTGAGGTGGAGAAGATATTCACAATAGAGTGGGCCGAGCTTTGGATCCCAACTCATTCTATCGCGGAAATGATGCTCAGGGGGTCGCTGATGTATCTGGGCCTTTTCGTCCTGATGCGGTTTTTCATGAAGCGGCAGGCCGGATCATTCAGCCTCTCCGACCTTCTCTTGATCGTCCTGATTGCGGATGCGGCTCAGAACGCTTTTTCAAAGGAATACCAGTCACTCACTGAAGGTCTCATACTCGTCTTGACTATTGTTGCCTGGGATTTTGTGATCGATTGGCTTGCCTATAAATCACCGGTCTTCAATAGGCTCATCAGCCCACCGCCCCTGTTGCTCGTGCAGGAAGGTAAGATGCTGAGACAAAATCTGCGGCAGGAACTAATTACGCCCGAGGAGATAATGAGTCAGCTTCGACAGCAAGGCGTCGGGGACCTTACGGAAGTGAAGCGTGCCTACATAGAAGCGGACGGGCAGATTAGCGTAATCAAGAATGATGGCGCTGCATCGGGTAAAAAGCGCAAGAAACCGGCCGGCTAACTTGTTGTCTGGATCAAACGCACGCCTTGTCGCATTACATACATTCTTCGGCAAATGGCGTTATCGACAGACTGGCTCTGGTTGGACTTTCAGATTCACATGCCCACGGGTGATACGAAAACTCACCCCAGCGAACAGGCCTGGAGGGTTTTGAAGGCCTGGCTCATCCACTCCACATATCGGCTTGAGGCGAGTCAGGAAGTCTTCGGTCGTGGAAAGATCTCTCAAAATAGGAGTGGTTGTTCGGGCTGCTCGGCGATCGCGGCTAGACGAATGTTTCAAAGCCCGATGTGCGTTCATTTTTTGCTGCTACCTAGATGCTGCCCAGGAATGGCGCAGCGAGCGTGCGGGAAAATAAGCGCGTGCTATAACTTATTGAACAACTTAGGAAAAATGGTGCCCAGGGGCGGAATTGAACCACCGACACGCGGATTTTCAGTCCGCTGCTCTACCAACTGAGCTACCTGGGCGCCGGGGCCTCGCGGGAACGGAGGCCGATGGGAAGCGGGCCGGTTTATAGGCGAGGGTTTTTGCCTTGTCCAGTTTCAAAATCTCGTATCATCCGAAGCTCCAATCGCACTGAAAAACCGGCTCCGCAACGCGGGACTCTACGTCGAGCCGCTCCTGATCGCGCCTCGGCACGGCAGGCTTCGGGCCCGATCCCGCCTGATCCGATTCGTGGCGCCGCTCGGAAACGCTGCCGCGCAATTATGCGTGAGTTTGGGCTCGATCAAGACGCACACGCCAAGTCTTGAAAATATTTGATCAAAAAAATCGTTGATAATCAATGCGATGAAATTTTCACCCATCAAAATGGAGAAAAACAGGAAAAAGGAAAAAAATAATTTACATGATGGGATGTTTATGGCTAGGTTTCCTCGACGGGACGAAACCTCGTCACAACACCATCGCGGGGTCATGTCGTCGACGACCGGCCCGGCGATGGCGCAAAGGGGCGTCAATCGAATGCGCCCGAGGAACCGAAAACAGAACGCCGGAACCAGGTTCATAAGCTGCCGGATGGGAGGAATTCATGTTTTACGTGCCGAAAGACGCCGTCTTCAGCCGTGTAAGTCGCCGAAAATTTCTCGAGCTTGGCGGCGGTGCCGCCACGGCGCTGGGCGCCGGATCGCTGACGCTCGGTCTCGGATCGACGGTCACCCGCAGCCGGGTCCAGGCTGCCTCGTCGGATGCCGCCAAATGGAAGCAATATGCCGGCTCCAAGCTCGTCTTCATGTCGGAGAACACGCCGCCGTCCTTTGCCATCCGTGACAATATAAAGGCCTTCACGGATCTGACCGGCATCGATGTCACCATCCTCACCGACGACCTGCCGGTCGTGCAGCAGAAAGTCGGCATCGATCTGCGCGGCGGCAAGTCGGACTATGTCCTCAACTATGTCCAGGACAAGCCGATCGGCGCGCCCTTCGCCGATTTCTACGCCGACCTCACCCCGATGTTCGGCGACGATACATTGCCGCAGGATCCCGATGGCTATGGCGACGACGCCTGGTTCGAGAACTTCCTGTCGGCTTGCGGCCGCTTCTACAGCGAAGGCAAGATCATCGCCTTGCCCTATGACGCCGCCATCGCCTGCACTTTCTATCGCCAGGATCTCTTCGAGGCGAACAGCAAGGACTTCGAGGCCGAATTTGGCTATCGCCTCGAATTCACCAAGGACACGACCTGGAAGCAGGTGATCGACATCGCCACCTTCTTCAAGAAGGCGAAGGAGGCCGGTAAGGACGTGCCTTATGGCTATGCCCAGCATCAAGGGTCCTTCGCCTGGACGACGCAGCTCGACATCCAGCGCATGCTCTTCGCCAATGGCCGCTGGATCGACTGGCCGGTCGACGACAAGCTCGGCTCCAAGACGCCCGGCAAGACGAACTGGGGCGATGAGCAGTCGATCGTGACCATGACCAAGTTCAAGGAGCTGGCGGATGTGTCGCATCCCGACAACCTCGCCAACGGCACCCTCGAGCTGAACACCGTCTACCAGTCCGGCAATATCGCGATGCAGGTCCAGTATCACGAATTTGCCGCCTCGATCGAGGACGAGACGAAATCGCGCGCGGCCGGGGGCAAGACCGCCTATGCCGTCTGTCCGAAGGGCGAGGCGAGCTGGATCAAGAATGGCGGCGAGGCCGTCAACGGCACCAATTGCGGCATCGGCGGCATCGGCATCAACGGCAATGCGTCCGAGGATCTGAAGCGCGCCGCTTATATCTTCGCCATCTGGTCGGTGTCGCGCGAGAACCAGTTCAACGTGCTGAAGGGCCTCGGCGGCACGCCGACCCGCAAGTCCGTGCTGGCCATGGATGAGGTGAAGAAGGCCACCGTGCGCCCGACCACCATGCCGAACGCGCTCACCTTCGATCCGGTCTACAACTACGGCATCAAGGACCCGCATTTCGTGCTGGGGCCTAAGATCCCGCAGGCCAACGAGTATCACTCGATCCTCGCCGCCGAGGTGCAGAAATGCGCATCCGGGGAGCAGTCGCCGGAGGATACCTGCAAGTCGCTCCAGTCGCAGCTCGACGAGCTGAACGGCGCGGGTTAAGTTTCCTCGACTGTGCCGGCCCGGCGGCCATAGGGTCGCCGGGCCGGGTTCTCGGTCCGATGCTCACGCAAGGACCTCTTGTCGCCGCGACCCGCCGCGCCGGTGACGGCTGCCGATACGAGATCGATGACAGACATTACGCTTTCACCCGAAAACTCCCTGCGGCATGGCGAAAGCCTCTTCCGCGTCCGCCAGTTGCAGGACAATGTCGAGGCGCGCCCGGCGCCCTCGCGCATCGCCGAGCCGACCAGGCTCAATCCGCTGCCGTCCAAGGCCTATTTCTTCTGGCTGATGGCGCCGGCCATCATCCTGCTCGCCTGCATCTCGATCTATCCGTTCTTCTGGATGATCTATATGAGCCTCCACGAGGTGGATATCGGCTCGGCCACCTGGAACAATTTCGAGAACTTCACCAAGCTCTTCACCGACACGCGCTACCTCAAGGGCTGGGCGCTGCTCTTCCAATACAGCCTGATGTGTCTCGCCTTGCAGATCGGCATTGGCGTGTTCCTGGCCGTCGTGCTCAATGGCGCGCGCTTCGAGAAGGTCCTGGTGACCGCACTGCTGATGCCGATGATGATGGCGCCGATCGTGGCCGGGCTCGTCTGGTACTTTCTCTATAACGGCACCTTCGGCTGGTATCACTGGCTGTTCCAGAGCCTGGGGCTGCTCGATGCCAAGTCGATCCTCGCCAGCCCCAATACGGCGATGCTCGGCATCGTGCTCGTCGATGTGTGGCAATGGACGCCGCTCATCACGCTCATCACGCTGGCCGGGCTGAAACGCGTGCCGCAGGACCAGCTCGAGGCCAATATGGTCGATGGCGCCTCGCCCTTGCGCAATTTCTTCTCGGTGACGCTCCCCAATCTCTATCCGGTGCTGCTGATCGCGGTGATGCTGCGCTTCATGGACAATTTCCGCTTCATCGACTCGGCCCTCGTCCTCACCGGCGGCGGTCCCGGCAATGCCACCAAGATTCTGCCGATTTATCTGTTCGAAGTATCCTTCAAATTCTTCAAGCTCGGGCGCGGGGCGGCGATCGCCCTGACGCTACTCGTCGTCACCATCATCCTGGGCATGATCCTGGTGAAGGTCTTCGATCGCCAGCAGACGAGGAAAACCTGACATCATGGCCTCCCGTGACGTAGTCCAATATGAAACGCCGCTCACCCGGGGCTTCCGCTGGTTTTCGGGCGTGTTCATCGCGCTCTATCTCGTCTGGACGCTGTTGCCGATCCTCGTGATGTTCGTGTCCTCGTTCAAGGACCTGCTCGAGGCCTTCAAGATCCCGGCGGTCGGCGACTGGTCCGGCATCGGCGTCTTCTTCGACTTCACCCCGACGCTGAAGCACTATCGCGATCTCTTCGTCAATCTCGACTTCAGCCGCTATATGGCGAACAGCCTGGTGGCCGCCGGCGGCTCGGCGGTGATCTCGGTGATCCTGGGCTCGATGGCGGCCTATTCGCTCTCGCGCATCGACTTCCGCGGCAAGAGCGACCTGTTCTTTTGGATCATCTCGACCCGCATGGCGCCGGTGGTCGCGGTGATGGTGCCGCTTTATGCGATTTTCCGCTCGATCGATCTGGTCGGCACCTTGCCGGGCCTGATCCTCGCTTACACGACCTTCAACCTTCCCTTCGCCATCTGGATTCTCAAGGGCTTCTTCGACAACGTCCCTTACGCGATCGAGGAGGCTCAGATGGTCGACGGCGCCACGCGCTTCCAGGCCTTCGTGGCGATCCTGCCGCTGGTGGCGCCCGGCGTCGGCGCCTTCATCGTGCTGTGCATCCTCTTCGCCTGGAACGACTTCCTTTTTGCCGCGATCATCGGTTCGGGCGGCGCCAAGACGCTGCCGGTCGCCACGCGCGAGCTCGTCCAGCCGCAGAATATCCAGTGGGGTTCGATCATGGCGGCGGGTGTCGTCACCACGCTGCCCATGATGCTCCTGGGGCTCGTCATCAGAAGATATCTCGTCACCGGCCTGACCATGGGCGCGGTCAAGGAATAATCGGAGAATACCATGGCCAGAGTAACGTTCCGCAATGTGTGGAAGAAATACGGCGACTTCGCCGCGGTGAAGGACTTGAACATCGATTGTCCGGACGGGACCTTCCTGTCGATCCTCGGGCCCTCGGGCTGCGGCAAGTCCTCGACCATGCGCATGGTGGCGGGCCTCGAGCATATCAGTGCCGGCGATATCCTGTTCGACGACAAGCGTATCAACGACCTGGCGCCCAAGGATCGCGACGTCGCCATGGTTTTCGAGAACTACGCCCTCTATCCGCATAAGTCGGTCTTCGAGAACATGGCCAACCCCTTGAAGCTCAGGGGCCAGGACACGGGCCGCATAAAGGACCGCGTCACCCAGGCGGCGAAACTCCTGGAGATCGGCCACTTGCTGGAACGCCGCCCGCAGGAATTGTCGGGTGGCCAGAAGCAGCGTGTCGCCATCGGCCGCGCCATCGTGCGCGAGCCCAAGCTCTTCCTCTTCGACGAGCCGATCGCCCATCTCGACGCCAAGCTCAGGGCGCATATGCGCGGCGAGATCAAGCATATGCAGCGCACGCTGGGCACCACCATGGTCTATGTCACGCATGACCAGCTGGAAGCGATGTCGATGGCCGATCAGATCGCCGTCATGCATGAGGGCGAGTTGCAGCAGCTGGGCTCCCCGCGCGAGGTCTACAACAAGCCGGTCAACGCCTGGGTGGCGGGTTTCGTCGGCGAGCCGGCGATGAATTTTCTCACCTGCGAGCTCACGCGCGAGGCCGACCGGCTTTCGCTCTCGCATCCTAATTTTTCGCTGGCCCTCAAGCCTGATCAGGCCGGGTGCCTGAACGGGAGCGCCGGCACGGTGCGCATGGGTGTCAGGCCCGACGCGCTCGCCATCTCGATGACGCGGCCGGCGGAGCCGGTGATCACCGGCGAGGTCTTCGTCACCGAGCTGCTGGGCGGCGACATGATCGTGGAAGTGCAACTCGCCGATGCGCGCATCAGGGTCAAGACGGCGCCTGAATTCGCCGGCTCCCCGGGCGAGGCTTGCTATCTTTCCGTCAATCGCGACAAATGGCACGCCTTCGACATTGATACCGGCAGGGCCTATTTCTAACCTTCACGTGCAGAAGGAAATTTTCAGGGATTGCGATAGAGGGCTACATCACAAGAGGGGTGGTGAAGCTGCCTCCTAAAATATCAGTCGAAATCGTGAAAAAAATTTGCATGAATTGGTGAATCCTGCTGGACGCTGCGCTGCCCTTCGTGCATAGTCTTCCCAAACACAGCCAATAAAAAAATTGCTTTCAGGGAGGTGCGTATCATGGGCAGGAACTGCCGGATATTCAGCAGGACAATTGCCGTGGGACCAGCGCGGCCATGAGCGCATCCTATCCGGGGGATCTTGATGCCTTCCTCGCCCGCCATGCGGGTGGTGCCGCGCCGCCTTCGGTTCCGGCGATCTATCATGCGGTGCGCAATCTCAGTTATGCCTCCGACGGCAACCGCGATCCCGCCATCGTCCTGAAAACCGGCAGGGGAGCGTGCACCGGCAAGCATATCCTGCTGCGTGATCTTTTGCGCCGCGTCGGCTGCGGTGCCGAGGTGGAATTCGCCGCCGGCGATTTCGCCGCCGGCATGCCGGTTGTGGCCTCGATGCCACAGGCGCTCGCCGACTGGGTGCGCTCGGGCGGCATTCGCGATTTTCATTGCTATGTGGTGTGGGATGACGGCGGGCGCGAAGTGACGCTCGACGCGACCTGGCCCGACAGCCTGGCGCCGCTCGGCTTCCCGGTGAATGCCGGCTGGGACGGCGCCGGCGACACACGCATCGCGCTCACCCCCGACGGTCACAAGTCACGCGCCGAGGATGTCATCGAACACAAGGCAAGGCTGGTGGCGACCTTGTCCGAACAACAAAGAAAAGATCGCAGGAGTTTTCTCGAGCTCCTGACGAAATGGATGCCAGAGGAAGCATAGGGAGGAAACATGCCAGCGCGACGCGTCAACGCGTTTGTCGGCATCGATGCCGGTACGACCGGCTGCACGGTGATGATCTTCGACGAACGTGGCAATGCCTTGGGGCACGGATATGAGGAATATCCTTGCGTCTCTCCCAATCCGGGCTGGAGCGAGCAGGATGTCGAGCTCGTCTGGGCCGGCATCTGCGCGGCTTCGCGCCAGGCCGTCGCCAAGGCCGGTCTGCCGGCCGAGGCCTATCGCTCGGTCGGCCTGTCGAGCCAGCGCGGCACCTTCTGCGCCCTCGATGCCGACAAGAGGCCGCTCGCCAATTCGATCGTGTGGAACTGCGGACGCGCGCTCAAATATCGCGATATCTTCGCCAAGGAAATCTCGCCGGAGGAGCATCAGGCCCATACCGGCATGCAGCTGAGCCCGTTATGGGCGGCGGCGAAGATCGCGTGGCTGCGCGACAACGAGCCGGCCCTGTTCGACAAGACGCGCTGGTTCGCCAATGGCCAGGAATATTTCCTGCATCGGCTCGGTGCCGAGGAATGGGTCACCGATCCAGCCTCGCTGACGCTCAACGGCATGATGGATATCCGCAAGCTCGACTGGAGCGACCGTATCCTGGCGCTGTGCGGCATTGGACGCGACCGGCTTCCGCCGGTGGGCATACCGTCGGGCCGGGCCGGCGTGTTGTCCAAGGCGGCGGCCGAGGCGACCGGATTGCCGGCCGGCATCACTCTGTGCCGAGGGGCCGGCGATCAGCAATGCGCCGCCATTGGCGCCGGCGTGATCCGGCAAGGGATGGCCGAATTCACGGTGGGAACGTCGGGCGTGATGGTGGCGCATCTCGACAGCCTCGAGCGCATCAAGGGGCGCAATCTGTGGTGGGGCGGCCATGGCGTGCCCGGCGCCTGGGACATCGAGGGCGCCGCTTTCAGCCTCGGCGCCTGTCTCAAATGGTGGCGCAACAATCTCGGTCGCAACGAGCTCGACGAGAGCTCGCGCCAGGGCCGCAGTCCCTATTCGGTCATGGTCGAGCAGGCGGGCAAGTCGCCGCCCGGCGCCAAGGGCGCCATCTTCCATTCCTTCCTGACGAGCCAGGTCACCCCCTATTATGACGCGGCCTCGCGCGGCGGCTTCCTTGGCCTCGGCCTCTATCATGAGCGTCAGGACATGATCCGCGCGCTGCTCGAGGGCTGCGCGCATGAAATGCGGATGGTGGTCGATTCCTTCGAAAGCGATATCGACGGCGGCATCACCGATTTCCGCCTGACCGGCGGCGGGACGAAATCGGACGGCTTTGTGCAGATCATGACCGATATCATCGGCAAGCCCGCGCGCGTCACGCGTGAGAGGGAATGCACGGTGCTGGGCGCGGCGATACTCGGGGCCTACGGCTCGGGGGCCTTCGCGTCGATCGACGAAGCGGTCGACGCCATGGTGCAGGTCGAGGCCGAGTTCGAGCCGAATGGCAAGACCGGCAATCTCTACAACGACCAGCATCAGATCTATCGCGGCTTCTACGAGGCGATCGCCGCCGCCGGGCAGTATCAGCAGCTCGCCGATTTCGTGGCGCGCCACTACTGAAAAATCGCAATTGAAGAGGAGATAACAATGCCAATTCCGGGAATGCGCGGCATGGAGCATATCGGCTTCACGGTGCCCGATATCAACGAAGCCTGCGACTTCTTCGAGAAGATTCTGGGCGCCGAGGTCCTGTTCACCGCGGCCACCAACTTCAAGGCCGACGGCGACTGGATGAAGGTGCATCTGAATGTCGACCCGCGCTGCGTCATCACCGAATTCCGCTATCTGCGCTGCGGCAATGGCACCAATCTGGAGGTCTTCCAGTATCAGGCGCCGGACCAGAATCCCCTGCCGCCCAAGAACAGCGATATCGGTGGGCACCATCTCGCCTTCTATGTCGACGACATGGCGGCGGCGGTCGACTTCCTGAAGAAGAACGGCGTCAAGGTGCTGGGCGAGCCGACCTCCTATACCGATGGGCCCAATCTCGGTTTGACCTGGTGCTACTTCATGGCGCCCTGGGGCCAGCAGCTCGAAATCGTCTCGGCGCCCAAGGGCACGGTCTATGACGATGAGGCGAAGAAGTCCGGCAGGACGCGGCTGTTCCATCCCAAATATCTGGACGAGACGAAGATCTGATCCCTCGGCCTTCTCGTCTTCACCCATAAGACAAAACGGCCGGGAAGCGTGTGATCGCTTCCCGGCGTGTAAATTCTTCACATTCAAGGAGAGGTCCAATGCCCCTCATTTCGATGCGTCCCATGCTCAAAGAGGCACAGGCCGGCCGTTACGGCGTCGCCGCCTACAACATGATCGACTACAACAGCGCGCGCTCGATCGTGGAAGGCGCGGCCGAGCTCAAGGCGCCGGTCATCGTCCAGGTTTCGGTCAAGACGGTGCGCCATTGGGGCTATGCGCCCATTGCCTCCTGGGTCGGCATGCTCGCCGCGAATGTCGACATACCGGTCGCCCTGCATCTCGACCATTGCAGTGACAGCGACGTCATCAAGCGCTGCATCGATGCCGGCTGGACGTCGGTCATGTTCGACGGATCGGCCTTGCCCTTCGAGCAGAATCTGGCGCGCTCGCTGGAGATCTATCGTCTGACCGAAGCGGCCGGCATTGGCCTCGAGGCCGAGATGGGCGCCATCGGCGGCACCGAGGACGACAAGTTCGTGGCCGAGGACAAGGCGCTGCTCGCCAATCTCGCCGACTGTGTGGCCTTCTGCAAGGAAATGCCGCGGCTTGCGGTCTTCGCGCCGGCGATCGGCACCGCGCATGGCTTCTACAAGGGCGAGCCCAAGATCGCCTATGACCTCCTGCGCGACATCACCGCGCGGATCGACATCCCGATCGCGCTGCATGGCGGCACCGGCCTCGCCCAAGAGCAATTCGACCGCTGCATCGCCGGCGGCTGCGCCAAGGTCAATATCTCGACCATGCACAAGCGCTGCTATATCGACGGCTTCGCGGATCTGAAGGTCGAGAAGCCGAAGCTCGGCGAGCCCTTGCCTTTTATCGTCAGCCAGTATGACGCCATGAAGCGCGACGTGATGGCGATGGTGCGCGCCTTCGGATCGACCGGCAAGGCGGGAGCCTGAGATGAGTACGCTGGCGGCACTGATTTTCGACTGCGACGGCGTGCTCGTCGATACCGAGCGCGACGGTCATCGCGTCGCCTTCAACCGCGCTTTCGCCGAAGAGGGCGTTGCCGCGCAATGGTCGGTCGAGCGTTATGCCGAGCTTCTGTCCGTCGCCGGCGGCAAGGAACGCATGATCCGCCATTTCGACGAAACCGGCTGGCCCGTCGCGGCGGCGGAACGGGAAGCGCTGATCAAGGCGCTGCATAAGTGCAAGACGGACCTGTTCATGGAGCTGATCGAGGCCGGAAGCCTGCCCTTGCGCCCAGGCATAGCGCGGCTTGTCGATGAGGCGATCGCAGCCGATCTTCGCCTTGCCGTGTGCTCGACCTCCAATGAGCGCGCGGTGACGGCGCTGGTCAAGGTGATGCTGGGCGACGACCGGGCCCGGCACATCTCCATCTTCGCGGGCGATGTCGTCGCCGCCAAGAAGCCCGATCCGGCGATCTACAATCTGGCGGCCAGGACGCTGGCGCTCGATCCCGCCTGCTGTGTCGTCGTGGAAGACAGTCATATCGGTCTCACCGCCGCCAAGGCCGCCGGCATGCGCTGCATCGTCACGCGCTCGGCCTTCACGGCGGATGAGGATTTCCGCCTCGCCGACATCGTCGTGCCGGATCTCGATGTCGGGATCGGCCTGGCGCAATGCCGGGCGTTGGTGGCTCGCAACGCGTGAGTCTCCCTCCCCGCGCTTCGCGCGGGCGGAGGGAGAATATCGCGTACCCCTTTCGCCCGATCAGCGCTCGCTGCCGCGCTGGCGATAGTGCTTCTCGAGGGCGAGGCCCGTGGCCTTGAGCTGTTTCGATGTCTTGGCGCCGAGCCGGAACAGCAGGCCCAGATAAAGCAGGTCGATCAGGAACAACTGGCTGATGCGGCCCTCGAGGAAGTCGCCATAGAGCGGTATCGAGGGCGTCGATGAATTCCACGTCGTCAAGGTGACATGCGCGGCTTTGGCGACGGGCGAGGCAGCGTCGCTGGTGATGGCGATGGTCGTGGCGCCGTTCTCGCGCGCGATCTCGAGCGCCACGGCGACGGTCTCGGTCGTGCCGGTATGCGAGACGCCCACCATGACATCGGATGGCGTCATATTGGCGGCCCCGATGGTCTGCGTATAGCCATCGCGATACGCCATCGCGTCGAGCCCGGCCTTGATGAAGAGATGCGCCGCCTCATCGCAGATGGAGGCCGCCCCCCCGACGCCGACAAAGAGGATCTTGCGTGCCGCGCACAGCGCCTCGACCGCCCGCTCGAGCCTGGCGCCGTCCAGCATGCGCTGCGTGCCTTGCAGGCTGGCGGCCAGAAGCGAGGCGAGATTGCCGCTGGTGGTGACCAGCGAGTCGTTCTCGTCGATCTCGACAGGAACATTGGCGAAGGCGTTGCGGTGGCGCGAGCCTTCGGCGAGCGACAGCTTGAGATCGGGATAGCCCTGATAGCCGAGCGCCCGGCTGACCCGGCTGATCGTCGCTTCGCTGACGCCGAGCAATTGCCCGAGTTCGGTGATCGAGGCATTGAGCCGGCTGCCGGAATGCTCGCGCAGATAATCGGCGACCACGCGCTCCGATTTCCTCAGATTTCCATAGCGCTCCTGGATGCGGTGAAGCAGGTCGTCATTGGATGTCGTTGACGTCAAGTTTGAGTCGGTCATTCCGCTGGAACAGTAACGAGGTTGGTCGGCCCGCAACTTAGCGCCATGGCGTTGAGAAAGCAATTTTCCTCCATAGAACCCCACATGTTTTGTGGAAACGAAGGTTTTTGAAGTAAATTATGATTTAAAATCAAATGGTTGTCGGAGATTTGCATATGCCGGATGCATTTGCAGGTTGTGGTGCGCATATATTCGCCTCAACCCATGAGAGGAATTCTGTGCAAAAAATTTTCTCGACAAGATGGGCCCTTCAGTTGTAGGAGAGATCGAACCAACCATATGTTTTCGCACAGAAACGAAAGAGCGGGGAGAGCGTGTCGATGGACGAGGCGGTCAAAAGAAACGCGCCATCACGTGAATTTCTGGAGAAAATTTTCCGCACAGCTTACAGAATCCGGGTCTTCGAAACGGAAGGAATCAAGCTTTACCGGCAAGGGCTGATCCGCGGTTATTTTCACCCTTATCTGGGCCAGGAAGGCATCGCGACCGGCGTATGCGCGGCCTTGCGGGAGGGCGACTACATCGCCTCGACCCATCGCGGACATGGCCATTGCATCGCCTGGGGGGCGGATGTGAAGCGCATGGTGGCCGAGCTGCTGCAGAAGGAGACGGGTTATTGCCGTGGCTATGGCGGCTCGATGCATATTGCTGACATCGGAAAGGGCAATCTCGGCGCCAATGGCATCGTCGGCGCCGGCACGCCGCTCGGCGTCGGCGCGGCGCTGGCCGCCCAGATCCGCGGCTCGGATGCGGTGACGGTCACCTTCACCACCGACGGCGCCTCCAACAACGGCACCTTCCTCGAATCCCTCAATCTCGCCGCCATCTGGAATCTGAATTTCATCCTCGTCATCGAGAACAATCAATATGCCGTCTCGACGCCGATCGAAGAGGCGACGCGCGACGCCGATCTCTACAAGCGGGGCCTGAGCATCGGCGTCGAAAGCCATCAGGTCGACGGCAACGATCCCTTGGCCGTCTATCATCTCACCCGCGAGGCGGTGGAGACATGCCGCGCCGGCAAGGGGCCGGTTCTCATCGAGGCCAAGACCTTCCGCCATATGGGCCACCACGTGAACGATCCCGGCAAATACATGCCGGAAGAGCGCCTCGCTTATTACAAGGCGCGCGATCCGATCGACCGGGCGCGTGCCGCGCTCGTCGAGATGTCAGGCGTCGACAAAGCCGATATCGATGCGATCGAAGCGGAGATTGCCGCCGAATTCGCCGAGGCCGTCGATTTCGCGAAGGAGAGCCGCGAAGTCACCGCCGCCGAGTTCCGGCAATTCGTGGCCGCTTACTAGAACACTCAAGCCTTGGAGGAATCGTGACAATGCGAGAGATCATGTATCGCGAGGCCTTGCGCGAGGCCATCGACGAGGAGATGCAGCGCAACAGCGACGTCTTCATCATCGGTGAGGGCATCGCCGAACGCGGCGGCTCCTACAAAGTGACCGAAGGCCTGCTGGCGAAATACGGCGCCAGGCGGGTGCGTGATACGCCGATCGCCGAAGCCGGCATGATCGGCGTGGGCGTCGGTGCGGCGATCGCCGGCGCCAGGCCGATCGTCGAGATTCTCTATGTTGATTTCGCCATGCTCGGCATGGACATGATCGTCAATCAGGCGGCCAAGTTTCGGCTGATGACCGGCGGCGACGGCCGCGTGCCTTTCGTGATGCGCACGCAAGGCGGCGCCGGCGGGGGTGTCGCGGCCCAGCATTCGCAGAGCCTCGAGGCGCTGTTCTACCACATACCGGGCCTCAAGGTGGTGATGCCCTCGGCTCCCGCCGATGCCAAGGGCCTGCTCAAATACGCCTTGCGCCAGGACGATCCGGTGATGTTCCTCGAGCACAAGCATCTCTACATGACAAAAGGGCCGGTGCCGGAGGGCGAGCATATCGTCGAGTTCGGCAAGGCCGACATCAAGCGCCCGGGCCGTGACGTGACCATCATCGCCTGGTCGAACATGGTCCCGCGCGCGTTGGAGGCTGCCGCCGCTCTGGCCGAAGAGGGGATCGAAGCGGAGGTCGTCGATCCGCGCACCCTCGTGCCGCTCGACACCGAGACGATCCTCGCTTCCGTCGCCCGGACGAATCGCGTGGTCATCGTGCAGGAGGCGGTGCGCCGCGGCGGCGTCGCCTCGGACATCGCCTCGATCATCCAGGAAGAGGCGTTCTACGAGCTCGACGCGCCGATCGAGATCGTGGCCGGCCTCAACATACCGATCCCCTTCAATCTCGAGCTCGAGAAGGCGAGCGTGCCGCAGAAGGACGACGTGATCAGGGCGGCGCGGCGCGCGCTCCATATCCAGCCCACGGCCATCGCGGCGAAGTGACCGCACGAGGAGGACGAGATGACGCCGCATATTCTCGAAAGGCTCGCCGCCACCAATCCGGACAGTGAGATCTGGTGGGATTCATCGCCGCTCGTCTATCCGGGCTGGAAGACGGATCTCCTGAACCGCGCACCGGCCGGCAAACAGGAGCTGTGGACAGCGCAGCTCACGCGTCTGTTCGATGCAGACGCGGCGCGCCAGGGCGTGATGGGATTTCGCGGCGTGACCACCAATCCACCCTTGTCGCTGCAGGCTATCCAGGCCGATCCCGATTTCTGGATGACCGAGATCGGCCGTATCGCTGCCGAGCGCTCGACGAGTGATGTCGAGACGGTCTATTGGGCGCTTTATCTCGAGATCGTACGTCGCGGCGCCATGATGATCGCACCGGTCCATGAGAAATCGGGCGGCAGATACGGCTTCCTCTCCGGCCAGGTGGATCCGCGGCACGTGACCAATGGCCAGCGCATGCTGGAGCAGGGGCTCGAGCTTGCCGCATTGGGGCCCAATGTCATGGTCAAGATTCCGGGCTCGCAGGAAGGTTATCAGGTCATCAAGGAACTGACGGCGCGCGGCATCGCCACCAACAACACGACGTCCTTCACCGTCGCGCAATATGTCGCCTGCATGAATGCCGTGTCGCGCGGACTGGCGCGCGCCAAGGCCGCCGGCATCGACCTCACCCGCTGGCGCTCCGTCATCACGCATATGTCGGCCCGCCTCGGCAATATCGGCGACCTCAAGATGCAGGCCGAGGCGCGCGGCATTGCCCTTTCGCCGGAAGACATCATGCTCGGCGAACTCGCGGTGATGAAGCGCGCCTATCATCTCGGCAAGCAGGCGGGCCATCCGAGCAAGATGCTGCAATGCTCGATGCGCGTGATCGATCCGGGACCAGGCCAGCCGGCATCGAGCTGGCATATCGAAAAGCTCGCCGGCGGCGACTTCGTCTATACCTGCCCACCGGGCTACATCGCGCAGCTCATGCAGGTCGAGGATCGCTTCAGCCCCTTCGATCCCGGCGCCATCCACGAAGAGGCGCCGCCGGAGGTGCTCGGCAAGCTGATGCGCGTTCCCTATTTCCGCCAGGCCTATGAGCCGGACGGCATGAAGCCGGAGGAGTTCAGCCAGTTCGGCGCCTTTGTCGCGACGGCCGCGGAATTCGCCGCCGCTACCCGCAAGACGGTGGATTTCGTCGCGCGCGCCGTCGAGCAGTCTGCGCGCCGCGCCGCGTAGCGCAATTCAGGAGACAGTCTTATGGCCGAAGCAATACTCGTTCCTCAGGTCGGGCAGGATTTGACCGAGGCCAAGATCGTCGCCTTGCATGTGAAGCTCGGCGACAAGGTGAAGAAGGGCGATCTCGTCGCCGAAGTGGAATCCGAAAAGGCGAGCTTCGAAGTCGAGGCCTTCGCCGAAGGAACCGTCATTCATCTGCCCTACAAGCTCGGCGATGTAGCGACCGTGCTCGCCCCTTTGCTGCTGCTGGGCGAGCCTGGCGAAACGGTTGCCGACGCAAGCGATGCTGCGCCGGTGGCCGTGGCCCCGACGGCCGCTGTGCCCGCGGCGCCGCAATCGGCGCCGGGTGATGGCATTCTCAGGTCTTCGCCATTGGCGCGCCGCCTCGCCGACCGCAACGGACTCGATCTGCGTCGCATTGCCGGCAGCGGTCCGAAGGGAGCGATCATCCGCCGTGACGTCGAAACAAGGATCCCGTCACCCGCCTTGGAAACGGCGGCGTTGGCGTTTCGCGGTCTCAAAGCCGGCGCCGGCGATCCGGTCGTCTTCATTCACGGCTTTGGTTCGGACCTGTCGTCCTGGCGGCCTTTCTTGAGCCATCTGACACTCGCCAATCCGATGCATGGGCTCGATCTGCCGGCGCATGGCGCCTCGCCGCCGCTTGACGACGCCGATTTCGAGAGCACCGTGGCCCATGTCGCGCAGGGCCTGACGGAGCAGGGGCTGGACAATGTCCATCTTGTCGGCCATTCGCTCGGCGCGGCTGTCGCGGCGGCGGTCGCCCGGCACGGCAAGCCGCGCGTGCGTTCGCTGACGCTGATCGCGCCCGCCGGTCTCGGCTCCCGGATCGACGGCGATTTCATCGCCGGCTTCCTGGCTGCGCAATCGGAAGCGGCGCTCAGCCCTTGGCTTGGCGGCCTCTTTTATGATCGCGCCAGCCTGCCGCAGGCCATGATCAGGGCCACGCTGGCGGCCCGGGCGGGCGGCCAGCTCGCCGCCGCCCAGAAGCGCGCCGCGGCGAGGCTGTTCGAAGGATCGACGCAGCTCTTCTCCATTCGCGAGGCGCTCACGCTCTATGCCGGCCCATGCCGCGTCATTGTCGGCGTCGAGGATGCCATCATCCCGGCCGCGCAGGCGATGGGCCTGCCGGGCCATGTGGCGCTTCACCGGCTCTCGGGCGTCGGCCATCTGCCGCAGGTCGAGGCGGCGGCTCTCGTCGGCCGGCTGGTCATGGAGACGGTCAGGGCCGCCGGCTGATGGGCATCGTCATTTTCGATCTCGACGGCACGCTCGTCGACAGCGCGCCCGATCTCGCCGATGCGCTCGACGATCTCCTCGTCGAGAATGGCCGCGAGCCCTTGGGCCTCGCGGTCGGGCGCGCCTTGATCGGTCATGGCATGGACAATCTGGTGCGTCAGGGCCTGGCGCGGCGCGGCATGACCGTCGGCGATGATGCGCTGCGTCCGTTCGCCGACCGTTTCCGCGCGATCTATGCGACGCGATTGTCGCGCCGCACGCGCCCCTATGACGGTGTCGAGACGGCGCTCGACAGGCTCGCCGCCGAGGGCTGGCGGCTTGCCGTCTGCACCAACAAGCTTGAGCCTTATGCCCGCCGGATTCTCGCCGATCTCGGCCTCGCGGCGCGCTTCGCCGTGATTTCGGGCCCCGACACGTTCGGCGTCGCGAAGCCTGATCCCCGTCAGCTTCTGCGCACGATCGAGGCCGCCGGCTCGGGCGGCATGCCGGCGGTGATGGTCGGTGATTCCGAAGTGGATGTGGCGCTCGCCAAGGCTGCGCGTGTGCCGATCATCGCCGTTACCTATGGCTATGCCAAGACGCCTTTGGCCGATCTTGCGCCTGACGCCATCACCGGGAGTTTCGCCGAGGTGCCGGCGCTGGTCAAGCGGCTGACGCGCTCCTGAAACGGAACCGGGCGACATGAGCCGCCCGGACCGATTTTGCCGAGGTGACCCGCGTCAGGTCTTGGAGATATCGACGTCCTTGGTCTCACGCAGGAAGATGAAGCCGATGACCGCCGTCATCAGCGCCACGATGATCGGATACCACAGGCCCGCATAGATGTTGCCGGCCGCTGCCACGATGGCGGTGGCGAGCAGCGGCAGCATGCCGCCGAACCAGCCATTGCCGATGTGATAGGGCAGCGACATCGAGGTGTAGCGGATCTTGGTCGGGAACATCTCGACCAGGAAGGCGGCGATCGGGCCGTAGACCATCGTCACATAGACGACCATGATGACGAGGATCAATTCGGCCATGACCCAGTTGACCTTGGAGAGGTCAGCCGATGCCTGATAGCCGAGTTCCTTGAGCTTGGCGCCCCAGGTCTCCTGGCGCACCGCGAGATCCTTCTTGGCCGGATCCGTCGAGGTGATCGTCGCCCAGCCCGGCATCTCGGTCGTGCCCACCATCACCTTGACGGGCTCGCCCGGCGTGTTGACGGAGGTGAAGGACAGACCTTGCTTGGTCAGATAGTCCTTGACGCTGTCGCAATCGCTGAATTTCGACCACGGTCCCACGAAGATGTGGAAGTTGCAGGTCGAGCTGTCGGCCGACACCGTGATCGGGTTCTTCGCGTTGAACTCCTCCAGCGCCGGGTTGACATAATGCGTCAGAGCCTGGAACAGCGGGAAGTAAGTCAATGCCGCGATCACGCAGCCGGCCAGGATGATCTTCAGCCGGCCGATCTTGTCGGAGAGCTTGCCGAAGAAGATGAAGAGCGGCGTGCCGATGAGCAGCGACACCGCGATCAGCCCGTAGGCCGCGAGGAAGTCGAGCTTGAGCGGACCGATCAGGAAGAACAGCGCGTAGAACTGACCAGTGTACCAGACGACGCCCTGTCCCGCCGTGGCGCCCAGAAGCGCCAGCAGCACGTACTTGTTGTTGGGATAACGCAGGAATGAATCGGTGAGCGGCGAGGTCGAGCCTTTGCCCTCTTCCTTCATCTTGGTGAAGATCGGCGATTCATTGAGCTTCAGCCGGATATAGACGGAGAAGGCGAGCAGCACGACCGACACGAGGAACGGCAGGCGCCAGCCCCATTCCTTGAACACCGCCGCATCCATGCCCCATCGGCACAGGCCGATGACGAGGAGCGACAGGAAGAAGCCCAAGGTCGCGGTGGTCTGGATCCAGCTCGTTGCATAGCCGCGCCGGCCATGCTGGGCATGTTCGGCCACATAGGTTGCAGCACCGCCATATTCGCCGCCGAGCGCCAGGCCCTGCAGGAGGCGCAGGAGCACGAGCAGCAAGGGCGCGAGCCAGCCGACCGTGGCGAAGGTCGGTAAGAGGCCGACCGCGAAGGTCGAGATGCCCATCACCAGGATGGTGACGAGGAAGGTATATTTACGCCCGACGAGATCGCCGATGCGGCCGAAGAAGATGGCGCCGAAGGGACGCACCAGGAAGCCCGCTGCATAGGTGGCGAAGGCCGAGAGCAGGGCGGCCGTGTCATTGCCAGGCGGGAAGAACAGCGAGGCGAAGAACGGCGCCAGCGTGGCGTAGAGATAGAAGTCGTACCATTCGAAAACGGTACCGGCGGATGATGCAGTGACGACGAATCTCTCGTCCTGCGTCATGCCCTTTCCGCGGTGGGACACGATGGCTTCGGCGTGGGACATGTTGTTTCCTCTCGGCTAGGTCTTGGTTCTGCGCTGCAACTATCGTGATGCGGAGCTGCGCCGAATCCTAGAGTGAGGGGACATGCGCGACCAGATCAACCTTGGTCGTGCGTCTTTCGTAGGGGGGGCGCGGGCGCGCATAGCCTTTGGGCGACTGAACCCTGGCGGACGAGTTCCTTCACCAGCACCGGCATGTTCCCACGCTCGGCGAATTCGGTGCCAATCCCGGTCAGGTGGAAACGCAAGGTATTGCGAAACATGGTGAAGTCATGCCGGCGCAGGCGCTCATGGACAGGCAGCCGATCGAAGATTTCGCGCGACCGGGCGAGCGCGATTTCATGCACCTGTTTGGGCGGGCCCAGTCCGGCCACGCCCAGGTCGCGATCGAGAGCCTCGACGGCGTCGGTCCAGAACTGCGGCCCCTGGCCGGATGGCAGGGGATACGC
This sequence comes from Rhizobiales bacterium Y(2018), assembly GCA_005502925.1. Taxonomy (GTDB): domain Bacteria; phylum Pseudomonadota; class Alphaproteobacteria; order Rhizobiales; family Aestuariivirgaceae; genus Taklimakanibacter. Next base: position 647,564 of record SCPD01000002.1, read on the forward strand.
CGCGAAGACGCTGCGCCCCAGATCGACCAGCGCGGCGTGCAGATCGAGCGCCGAGCCTGCCGCATGGGGGCGAATCATCCCCTCCGCCATTTCGGCGATCATCGAAAAGGCGGCCGGATAGGACCCCCAGCGCGCCTGTTCATAGGCGGCGAGGAAAGCCGGCTCTGAAAGCAGTGTCGAGAACATCATGTTGGAACGCGCCTGCGTGTATTCCATGATCGATTTCTGGACCAGGAAAGCCGACCGGCTGGCCAGGAATTCCTTGAGTCCGTCGCGGGTTGCGATGGGTTCGGGCGAAAACAGGTGCTTGATCGCGGACCACAGGCTCATAGGCCATGATGGCACTGGCGCCGCTATGCGCACAAGCGTCCCTCCGCTGGTTCTCCTCATGAGTCCAAAGTTGAATAAGGCCGTAACGTCATTGATGTTACTTTCCAGCATGTCCGGACAAAGGGGGCGCGTCGGCGACGGCGTGCTGGATCCGGGCGCATAAGACCAACGGACATGGGAGGAACTGCCACATGGCTGGTCCAGATACCGAGGGTCACTGGCGAGCGACATCAAGGCTTATGTGGATCGCGCTTGCGATCTGGGCCTTCTTTGCTTTCGTGATCCATTTCTTCGTCAATACATTGAACGAGATTGTCATATTGGGCTTCCCGCTCGGCTTCTACATGGCCGCGCAGGGATCGCTCATCGCTTTCGTCGTGCTGCTGTTCTGGTTCGCCAGAAGGCAGAATGCGATCGACAGCGAATATGGCGTCGCTGAAGAGGAGTGAGGGGACAGCCATGGCAACTGAATCCAAAGCCGGCTCCGGCGACTTTCTGAACAATCTCGGCAAGGTCTACGGCATCTATGCCGGCGGCTTCCTGGCGTTTGTCGCCGTTCTGGCAGTCCTCGAACAGATCGGTGTGCCCGACCGGGTGCTCGGCTATCTCTTCGTCGGCTTCACCATTCTTGTCTATGCCATTATCGGCGTGCTTTCGCGCACCGCGCAGGTTTCCGAATATTATGTCGCGGGCCGCAAGGTTCCGGCATTCTACAACGGCATGGCGACCGGCGCCGACTGGATGTCGGCGGCGTCCTTCGTCGGCATGGCCGGCACGCTTTATGCGCTGGGTTACGACGGGCTCGCTTTCGTGCTCGGCTGGACCGGCGGTTTTGTGCTCGTCTCGGTGCTTCTGGCGCCGTTCCTGCGCAAGTTCGGCGCCTATACGGTTCCGGATTTTCTCGCCGCGCGCTACAATGGCAACCTCGTGCGCCTGTTGGGCGTCATCGTGCTGGTGGCCTGCTCCTTCACTTATGTGGTGGCGCAGATCTACGGCACCGGCATCATCGCCTCGCGCTTCCTGGGTCTCGATTTCACGGTTGCCGTCTATGCGGGACTTGCCGGCATTCTTCTGTGCTCGATGCTGGGCGGCATGCGCGCCGTCACCTGGACGCAGGTTGCCCAATATATCGTGCTTATCATTGCCTATCTCGTTCCGGTGATCATCCTGTCGGCCAAGAACTACGGCATTCCAATCCCGCAGCTCACTTATGGCCAGGCGTTGCAGGACATCACCGCGCGCGAACAGGAGATCGTGGCGCAGGGGCTCAATGTCGCCAATACGCTGAAGCCGCATGTCGCGGCCTTCCTCACCTATGACAGGCTCAACTACTTCGCGCTCATCCTCTGTCTGATGGTGGGCACGGCGTCGCTGCCGCACATCCTCATGCGCTACTTCACGACCCCCTCGGTGCGTGATGCGCGCAAGTCGGTGGCGTGGTCGCTGCTCTTCATCTTCCTCCTTTACTTCACGGCGCCCTCATATGCGGCTTTCGCGAAGCTCGAAGTCTACACCAATGTCATCGGCCAGAGTCTCGATCAGCTTCCCGCCTGGATCAGCACCTATTCCAATCTCGGACTGGTGAAAATCTATGGCGTCACGCTGCAGGGCCTGGCGGGCAGCATCGGCGCCGTCAAGGCGGCGATCGCGGCAGGCGCCGCCGATATGGCGAGCGTCGCGGTGACGTTGCAATCCAAGGGGCTGACCAGCGAGCTTGCCGCGTGGTCGGCGAATGTCGACCCGGTCAAGGCGGTGGTGTTTGACGCGGTCAAGGCCAATGCGGCCGCGACGGCGCAGGACATCTTCAACCCGGCGATCCACGCCGCGGCGACCGCGGCCGGCAATACCACGAACCTCCTCGGCCATTCCGGTCTGTCGATCGACAATGACGTGATCGTGCTCTCAACACCTGAGATCGCGGGCATGCCCTATGTCATCGCCGGTCTGGTGGCGGCAGGCGGGCTCGCGGCGGCCTTGTCGACGGCGGACGGTCTGTTGCTCGCCATCGCCAATGCCCTGTCGCATGACATCTACTACAAGATGGTCGACACGAATGCGCCGACCGCCCGTCGGCTTACCGTGGCGCGCATCCTGCTCCTGTGCGTGGCGGTGCTTGCCGCCTACACCGCGAGCACCAAGCCGGCGGATATTCTGGCCATGGTCTCCTGGGCCTTCTCTCTCGCGGCGGCAGGGCTGTTCCCGGCTCTCGTCCTCGGCGTATGGTGGAAGCGCGCCAACAAATGGGGCGCCATTGCCGGCATCATCGCGGGCTTCGGCATCTGTCTCTACTATCTCATCGGCACCCGTTACTACGCGGTGGGTTTCTATGAGATGTGGAGCGGATTGTCGGGCGCCTCGGAAGCGGCGGTGACCAAGTACAACGACCTCAAAGCGGCCTTTGAAGGCGCCGCGCCCGAGGCCAAGGCGGCCGCCTGGAAAGCGTTCGACACGCATGCCCAGACGATCGCCAACTGGTTCGGCGTCCGCAACATCTCATCGGCGCTCTTCGGCCTGCCGGCCGGCTTCATCGCCATGATCGTGGTGAGCCTGCTGACGGCGGCACCGTCGAAGCAGATGCAGGATTTCATCGATGAGATCCGCCGGCCCAAGGGCAAGGAGCTCATGGAAGGTGGCAATCTGGTACGGGAAATCCACTGATCTGCAGACATGGACGAGAACGGGGCCCTCGGGCCCCGTTTTCTTTTTGCCCTGATCATGGTTGAGTAAAAGCATGATCCGGAAAAGCGGCTGCCGGTTTTCCGAAAAGATCATGCGCAGAGGACTTCGATGAATCCCGTCTGGCAATACTGGTATTTCCACCTGCCGAATTTCGTTCTGGCCGCCGTGATGTACACGCTGATCGGCCGGTTGCTCCTGTCCTTCTTCGTCCCCCCGGACTGGCAGAACTACATCTGGCGCGCCTTCATCCGGATCACCGATCCGGTGGTCGGCGTTGTCCGTTTTATCACCCCGGCGGCACTGCCGATGATCATCGTGCTGGTGTTCTCGGTCCTTTGGCTCATGCTGCTGCGTCTCGCCCTCGTCGCCCTGTTCGGGACACTGGGCTGGTTGCCGGACCTCTCCGGCGCGCCGGGAGGAGCGACATGACCCAGCACCATCTCGCCCTCATCATCGGCCTAGCGATCCTTAATGGCATTTTCTCTCCGGCCTTGATCGCGGTCTTTGCCCTTTACCCGGTCTGGTATCCGGCCTTCCTGCCCGCCATATTGCCGGTCATGTTCGCGCTGAGCTCGGTCATCGTCGCCACCTTGACATTGATGATCGGCGGCGTGCCGGCGGCGCTTTATGAACGCGCCACCCGACACGAGAAAACGCCCATGTCGGGCTATGTCTGGCTGGCCGGGGTGCTGGTTCTGACTTTGCCCGCCATACCGGGCATCACGAACGCTCTGGGCCTTTGACGGGCCGGAAGCCATCTTTCACGCGAATGTAATGTCGCCGTCCTGATGACGGTGTTAGCATTCGGCATGGAGTCTGTGGAACGAGCTGCCTATCTGTCGGTGGGCCGGGCCTGCGCTTTTGGCGCGCTGGCAATCTTCTGCTTTGTCGTCGGCTTGAGCTTCGATCCGAATCTTGCTGCCAGGTTTGGTGGACTGCTGTGCCTGCTCATGACCGCCATCCTCCTGATGCGCGCATTATCGGCGCCCGCGCGACCCTATAAGACGACAGAAACCTGGCTGATGCTCGAAGCCTCGGAGCGCCCTGCGGTGCACGTCGCTCAGCAGGTCATCGGCTCGGCCTTGCGGGAAGCCTATTTCTGGTACGCCCGCTCCACCGCAACCGTCACTGTCCTTCTGCTGATGATCGCTCTGGTGCTGCCGTTATTGACCACCAGGCTTGCGTAGGTTCATGCCAGAGGGTCGCCCAGCGCATTTGCCACATCCGGCACTTGCCTGAGCGCCCAGCGCAGGCGATCGCGCTCTTCGCCCTGAAGCTCACCGGGTGAGACGCGGTTTGACAGCGGCACGCCGCGCCGGATGTCGCGCAGTTGCTGCGCCAGGATGGCATCGAGAAGAATCCGGTGTGCGGCGATGAGCCTGGAGGTGAGTTCCGGCGCCAGCACGCCGCGGTCGCGTGCAGCTTCGAGGCGAGCCGGAGTCGATTTTTCGCTGAGGCCGTTCTGCAGAGCGAGCACGCGCGCGGCGGAAAATAGCGGCATGAGACCGCCGATCTTCAGGTCGACACGGCCTTCGTGGCTGCGCAGTCGGCCGAACCAGCCGAGCGGCGATTGGAACGAGCTCGCCCTGAGTGCGAGGAATTTAACAAGTTCTGGCGACTTGCCAGCGGCGCGGCGGCTTTCCTCGAGGAGCGCCCTTCCCAACGCCAGATCACCATGGACGGGTGCCGCATCGAAGAAGATGTCGACATTGAGCAGATCCGCCGGATCGAGCCGTCCCATCCATGAACCGACATGGTGGCGCCAGCGCTCGAGTGACATGCGCCAGGCGTCCTTGCTTGCCATCACGCCACCCGTGCAGAGCGGGACGCCGGCGGCATCGAGTATGGCCGAGACACGTAGGGCCAGATCGGCAAACCAGCGGTCTTCCTCACCACCGGGCTCGCCTTCGGCGAATACGATCGCATTGTCCTGATCGAGCGCCAACAGGCTTTCCCCACGCCCGCCGGAGCCCAGGACCAGGTAGCAATAGGGACAGGGCGGTCCGGCCCGGCCGGCGGCGCGGAATTCGTCCTCTGCGATCTTGGCGGCGCGGCGGGTCAGATCGCGCAGTTCGCCGGAAATGACGGCGGCGATGTCGCGGACGTCGACCTCCTCGCGCGTCAGAGCTTCGGCGACCAGAGTGAGGCGTCCCCATGCCACGCCCAGGGCCCGGGCGGTTCGTGCCTCCTCGATCGCGTCGCCGAGTGCAACCGCATCCTGGGCGCGCTGGCGCAGGAGATCGCGCGCCGACAAGGCACCGATGAGGTTGCCCTCTTCGTCGGCGACGCCCAGATGGCGGAATTGCCACCGGTTCATGCGGGATATGGCGCGATAAACGAAGTCGCTCGCCTGCACGGTCTTCAATGGAAAGCTTGCAATATCGCCGGCAGGGCGATCGAACGCCGCGCGGGGATCTGCGGCGATCGCACGCAAAGCGTCGCGTTCGGTGATGATGCCCCAGCCTCGGCCCTGGCCGTCGGGCCGTACGAAAATCGCGCTGCTGTTGCCTTCGATGAGCGAGGCGAGCACGTCGCGCAAATTCTGTGAAGGCGCGACACTGACGGGCGGGCTCGTCATGATATCGGCCGCGATATGGCGGTAGGGGTAGCTGTCGATGCGCAATAAAGCGGGATCGGCCGGCTGCGGCGGCGCCGGCGCGTGCCAGCCTGCGGCCGCCTCCTCGGCGCCGCGCGGCGCGAATTGCCGACAGGCAGCCTCAGCCTCGCCCAGAAGCCGAATGTTGCGTTTGCGCAGGAGAGGTACGAGACGAAGGTAGATATGAGCGGCGAGTTTTGCATCGGGCAGGGCTCGGTGCCGATCGGTGACGGCGATACCGAGCCTTGCCGCCAGTCCCTCGAGGGAATGTTCGGCGAATTCGGGCATGGCGATGGCGGCGAGCTGGCGCAAATCGAGCGAGCGTGGAACCGGCCAGAGGAGTCCGGCGCGGCTGAATTCACGTTCCAACAAGGCCAGATCGAAGCCGACGGCATGGCCGATGATGAGCCTTTGACCGACAAACACCGAAAAGCTCGGCCCGACCTCGGCGAAGCCGGGAGCATCGGCGAGATCTTCCGTTGCTATCCCATGAATGCGCCGGGAGTCTTCCGGGACGGCCTGTCCAGGATTGACCAGCGAGGAGAAAGCGTCGTCTTCGACGATATGGCCGCGGTGAAGCCTGATGCCCGCGAGTTCGATAATCCGCGCGTTGCGCAAATTGAGGCCGGTCGTTTCGGTGTCGAGCGCGACAGCCGGAACCGTCAGCAGATTAGCGCCTGAGGACAGCGCGTGGGACGTCATCCCTCTTGGCCTTTCCATCGGCGCATGGTTGCGAATCTAACTTGCCGCCCATCGCCGTTTTTGCGTTCATGCGCTTGGATTATTCGCCGTTGCCGAACAGGCCTTTGAGCAGCTTCTGGCCTTGTTCTTCGATGGCATTGCCGGCCGCTTCGCCCGCCTGGTCATCGCCCAGCGCCTTGCCGATCTCGTCGGCGACCTTGCCTTTGACCTGCTGCTTGATGGCCTCGCCCTTTTCCTTGAGGCTCGCCGTCGTGCCCTCGCCGATGATCTTGCGCAGCGTGTCGTAGGCGGCCTGCGGATTGTCGAGGATGCCGGCGATGTCGGGATAGATCTTCGGATTGACCCATTGTCCCTTGACGATGATCGGAACCGCGAGGCCGGCGAGATCGATATTTTGCGCCGCGGCCAGGGTCAGCGTCGGATTGACCTTGAGATTGAGGGTCTGGCGCGGCAGGTCGACCAGACCGCCGCCGCTCACCGAAAGGACCGGGCTGGTGAAATTGAGGTCGTTGGTCGTGGCGATGCCGTTCACCACGGTGAAGCCGGCGCTGAGCGCATCGAAAGGCGTCTTCGCATCGGGCCCCTGGCGCCAGCCGGTCAGGATATTGGTGCCCACCGCTTTGACCATGGCCTCGATATCGATACCGCGCACCGCGCCATTGGCGAAGCTGAAGGACGCGGTGCCGTTGAGCGACGAAACGAGCTCCTGCTGCGAGCGGCCGCGGCCCGAGAGATTGAGCGAGGCGCCGGCGACGCCCTCGAAGCGGTTGAGCCCGGCATAGTCCTTGAGCAGCCGCAAGCCATCGAAGCCTTTCGCCTCGAGTGTCATCTGCACCGCCGGCATCTTGGCGGCGCCGTCGAGCACCAGGCGGCCTTTGGCCTTGCCGCCATAAAGCGCGATCTGGCCCAGCGTCGCATCGAGCTTGCCGTTCTTGAGCGTGGCGTCGATGGCGATCTTGCCGGTCGTAAGCGTGCGGTAGAGGAGCTTGTTGGCAGTGAGCTTGAGCTTGGCGTCGACCACGCCGAGCCCGGTAAAGGCGATCGGTGCCGCACTCCATCCCGTCTGGCCGGCCACGGCTTCGGGGGTTGCGTCTTGCGGCGGCAGATAGCGGTTCACATCGATCGTATCGAAAGCGAGAGTGGCGTTGACCTGGGGCCGTGTGCCGAGATTGAGCGCCACATCACCTTGCGCGGCGAGCCCGTCGAGCGTGATCTTGGCCTTTCTCAGTTTGAGGCTCTTGCCGGCGAAAGCGATCTGGCCGTTGATCTTGGCGGGGCCGAAGCCCGGCCCGTCCGGCACCTGGATCTTGGCCCAGCGGCCGAGCTCGCGCAGCGAGTTGGACGCCGCCGTGATGGTGCCGTCGAGGGCGAGACCATCCTGCATGGCGGCGAGGCCCGAAAAGGCGAAATCGAGCCGCTTGCTCTTGACCGCCAGCGACAAAGGCGAGCCGGCGGCGGCGAGTTCGGTGGGCGTCTTGGCCGAGAAAGCAAGGTCGATGTCGTCGCCGAGCGCCTTGAGCGATCCCTTGACCGCGACCGGGCCGGTCAGCGAGCCCAGTGTGATGGTCAGGTCGACCTTCTCGGCCATGAAGGCCTTGCCGGAGCGCTCGTCGAGGAAGCGCACATCGCCATCCTCGATGGTGACGGGTGCGATCGAGCCGGTCTGGATTCCGGGGCCGCCGCTTGTTTCTTCCGCATTGCCGGGCCTCGCCATGATCCAGTTCGGCCGGCCTTCGCCGTCGATGACCAGCGACAATTTCGGGCGGATGAGATGCAGTTCCTTGATGTCGAGCCGCCGGTCGAACAGCGAGGCGACCTCGACGCGGATGCGCATCTCGTCCATTTGCGCGACTTGGCCCTCATACATGCCAGGCGGGGTCGAAAGCCGCACATCCTTCAGCGTCACGGCGAAATCCGGCCAGAAGACGAGTCTGGGCGCTTCGCCGATGGTCAGCGTGCGGCCGGTCTCGGCCTTCACCGCCTGCTTGAGCTGGCCGGCAATGAAATCATGCGGAATGATGAAGGGGAGGGCGAGCACAGAAGCAACGAGAAGCGTAAGCAACGCGCCGCCGATGATTAGTATCCGCTTCATGGGACCTCTCCCCAGGTAACGGAATGAGCGTAACTGATTCGGTATACGAATCGTTAACTAAGCCTTGTTTCTTGGAAGCGTCCCTTGCTGAGCGAAGGCCTTGCGCAGCCAGAGCACACCCGGCGCCGCCCAGTTGGGTTCCCGCCCGCAGACCAGGTCGAAAAAACCGACGGCGGTCTCGGGATCCTCATGGGTATTCTCGCGGAACGAGCTCCAGAAGCCCGGATCATCCGCCACCTCGGCCGGCATCGGCTCGTCATCGCCGAGTTCCTTGAGGATGGCGGCGGCGACCGACAGGCAGAAGCTCGTATAGGCATAACCTTCCGGCCAGCGTGCCAGCGGGTGGTCGATGCCGCCCGGTGGGACGGGGAGCTCTTCTTCCTTGCTCGCCTTGAGCGGTGCCGCGACGATGAGCTCGCGCAGCATGAGTCCCGCTGCATAGATCACATAGTCGTTGCGGTTGACGCCGGCGAGATGCTTCGACTGGTCGAATTTCTGCCGCCAGCGCGCGAAGGCCTCGGCGAGCGCGGCATGATCGACCTTGGCGGAAAGGCCGGTGCCCTTGAACAGGAGCTCGAGATTGCGCTGGAACGACCAGACGATGGTGCGGAAGCGCCGCGCCTCGTGGCTGAGATCGTCGACTTTCAGGACTTCCGGTTTGAGGGGGGTGAGCATCATGTCGCCGTCACGTCTTTCGGATCAGCAATTCGCGGGCGGTGGCTTCATTGGTGATCAGCACATTGCAGTCGACCAGCCGGATCGCACCCAGCAGCGAGTCGACCTTTTCGTTGCCGCCCGAGGCGATCATGCGTTTGGGCACGTCGCGCAGCTGGTCGATGGGGATCGACATCACCCGCTTGTTGAGCGGATGATCGACCAGCCGGCCTTCACGGTCATAGAAATTGAACAGGATGTCGCCGACGGCGCCGAGCCTGATCAGGCTCGTCCGGTCCTCGTCGGAAAGGAAGTCGAAGCGGAAGGCGGTCGAATCGGGCGCCATGGTGCCGACGCTCAGTATCGCCAGATCGAGCCTCTCGGCGCGGCGCAGCACGTCGCGCAGGCCGCATTTCTCGATCAGCGTCTCCTTGGTCTCGGGTGAATCGACCACGGCCGGCGCGGTGAGGAGATAGCAGTCGGCGCCCACCATGCGGGCGACCTGCCAGGCGAATTCCGACGGATTATAGCGGCGCGCCTGCACGATGCCGCCGAGCAGCGAGATCACCTGCACATTTTCAAGCTCGCGCGGGGCCAGCGTCTGCAGCGATTCATAAAGCGTGGCACCCCAGCCGACGCCGATCGACATGTCGTCGGTCAGATTGTCGGTGATATACATGCCGGCGGCGACGCCGATCGCCTTGGTGGTGAGGGCCGGATTGGACGGCTCGGGCACCACCATCGCCTCCTTGAAGCCGAAGGCCTGCTTGAGCTGGCCCTCGAGCTCGAGGCAATCGGCGACATCGCCCTCGATCCAGATCTTCACCTCGCGCTGGCGAATGGCTTCATTGATGTTGCGCACCACGGTGACGCGCCCGATGCCGAGCCGGTCGGCGATCTCGTTCTGGGTCAGGCCCTCGACATAATACATCCAGGCGATGCGCATGCGGTTGCGCGCCACGCGCCCCGGGCTCGCTTCGGCGGCGGACTTGCCTCTTCTTGTGGGTGTCTTCTCGAGCATTCTGGCCTGTCGCTTTTCCTCGCTGGGAATAGCCTACCATAAAGTATCCGTCTCGGCTTTATGTTCACTTCAATGAGGATACATATTGTGATCTTAGTATACGATTGTATCTCATAATTGTCCAATTCTGAGCCTGTTTGAGGGAAGGGAGAGGTAGAATTCTTTTGGATATCGCGCATTCATGCTGCAAAGCAGCATGAAATTTGTGCCGAATGAATTGCGAAACATTTGCATTCACAATTGCAGTTTAGTACTCTCACGTTCAATCGAAGAATAAACGCCGTCATCGAACGGTAAATGGGAGGAGCCTGTGCCATCAGCCAGCATTGTCTTGCCGCTCATCCCCAAAAGCTCGTGCCGTCAAGCCGGCCTGATCAGGCCATTTCCAGGGAGGAGATAGAGTGATGTTGCATAAACCATCGGGCCGCCTGTCGCGCCGGTCCTTGCTGAAATCGGCCACCGCATTCGGTGCCGCCGGCCTCGTGGGCGCCGGTGGCGTCAGTCTTTTCAATGTGCGGCGCAGCCTTGCCGCCGAGCTGCCGGACCCGGCGAGCGTGCTCGCCAGGATCAATGTCGGCAATTACGTGAAGAAGGACTATCGCGATCTCTACAAGCTCGCCGATGACGAGCAACTGTGGGATCCCGCCAAGGACTGGATCCGTACCGTCGACTGGGAGCAGGTGCGCAAGGAATTCGCCGGCAAGACGGTCAAATTCGCGATCGGCGCGGCCGATGCCGAATCCGCCGCCGATGGCCTCAAGCCGTTCCAGGAATTGTCCGGCATGACGGTCGAGCTGGTGCCGATCCCGGACGACTCGCTCTATGACAAGGTTGTCGCCGAATTCATTTCCGGCAATGCCAGCTTCGATGCGCTGCAGTTCTTCTCACCCTGGCTCGGCGATTTCGCAGCACCTGGCTTCCTCGCCAAGCTCGACGACTATGCCGCCAAGTGGAAGCTCCCGATCGACGACTTCTACGACACCTACAAGCTTAATTACGGCATGTGGGGCGGCAAAGGTCTTTATGGCATTCCCTTCGACTGCGACATCCAGCAGGTTCATGTCCGCGCCAAATACTTCAAGGAAGTGACGGGCGGCGATGTCGACGCGAAGAGCACCATCAAGACCTATGACGATCTGATCCGCTTCTCGGCCGAGTTGAACAAGACCGATAAGGGCGTCGCCGGCGTCGGCTTCATGGCGGCGCGTGGCTTCTGGTCGACCTATACCTGGGAGCATCTCGCCGCCCAGTTCGGCGTCGATCTCTTCAACGACAAATGGGAGCCGGTCTTCAATTCCGATGCCGGCGTCAAGGCGATCGAGACCATCCTGGCGCTGCAGAAGAACGCGCCGGCTGGTGTCGCCGGTTGGGGCTGGGGCGAGAACCGCGCCGCCTGGCTCGGCGGCCAGCTCGCCAGCAACATCTCCTGGCAGGATTCCGGCACCCAGGCGACGCGCCCCGATCAGAGCAAGATCGTCGGCGACGTGATTACCATCTATGAGCCGCGCGTCGACGGTGGCCGTTTCGCGCCGCCCAATATCGCCGGCTCGACCTCGGTCGTCACGGCCTCGTCGAAGAATCCGGAGGGCGCCTTCCTGATGCTGGCCTTCCTCACCACCGCCTCAATCATGGCGATGAACGAGGCCAATGCCAATGGCGTGGCGCCGGGCTACCGCTCGGTCCTCACCAATCCCAATCTGCGCAAGGTCTCGCAGCCCGCCGAAGTGTGGTCGACCGAGCTCGATTATGCCTGGTGCGCGCCGCGTCTGCCCGGCATGTTCGAGATGGAGCAGGCACTCGGCAACGAGATCAACAAGGCGGTCGTCGGCCAGTCGACGCCCAAGGAAGCCCTCGATGCCGGCGCCAAGGCCTGGCGCGAGATCATGGACAAGAACGGCTTCTATTCCGGAACGCCGCCCATGGATTTCGCCGCGGTGGCCGATGCCACCTGGGTCGGCAAGGGCAAGACGCCGCCAGTGTGATAGGTTCAGCCCATCACCCTCACCCTGAGGTGGCCGCGAAGCGGCCCTCGAAGGGTTGGTGCAGTGGACTCGCTCTATCCTGAGGGATGCTTCGAGGCTCGCTTCGCTCGCACCTCAGCATGAGGGTATTTGAAGAGAGTATTTGAGAAGTAATGGCTGAAGCCATCGCAGCAAATCCGGGACGGGCGGCGCGAGTCGCCCGTTCTCCTCTGAAGCGCCGCCGCAGCCCGTTGCAGCGCAAAGCCTTCCCCTATCTGCTCGTAGCACCAGCGGTGATCTATCTTCTCGGCATCACCTTCTATCCCGGCCTTTATGCGATCTATCAGAGCCTGTTCCGGGTGAAGTTCAACAGCTGGACCTTCATCGGGCTCGACAATTATTCAAAGCTCCTGGGCGACAATGAATTCTGGGCCAGCCTGTGGAACACCTTCCTCATGGGCTCGGGCGCACTCCTCATCGAATTCGTCATCGCTTTGACGCTCGCGGCCTTCGCCTATCGCGATCCCTTCATCAGGAGCTGGCGCATCCTGTTCCTGCTGCCGATGCTGTTCATGCCCTCGGCCGTCTCCTTCCTGTGGAAGCTCGCCTTCAATGACGGCCGCGTCGTATCGGATATTCTGATGCGCATCGGCTTCATCGATCGGCCGCTCGATTTCTTAGGGGATATCTGGCTCGCCCGGCTCTCCCTCATCATCACCGATGTCTGGCAGTGGACGCCGTTCCTGTTTGTGATCTTCGTCGCCGCACTTCAGGGGCAGGATGCCGAGATCGAGGAGGCGGCGCGCCTCGACGGCGCCCGCTGGTCGCAGATTTTCTGGAACATCTCGCTGCCGATGCTCAAGCCCATCATCGCGGTGGCGCTGGTGCTGCGCGGCATCGACATCGTGACGATGTTCACTTCGATCTTCATCATCACCGGCGGCACGCCGGGCGGCGCCACCGAGACGATGAGCTATTTCATCTATCGCACCGGCTTCAAGCGCTTCGACTTCGGCTATGCCTCTGCCGCGTCCGTGCTGCTATTGGCGCTCACCGTAATCATCGCCCAGACTTTCGTGAAGCGGTTCTTCCGCTCAGGCAGGGATTAGGCCATGTCAAGACGCCGCAAATCAGGCAAGGCCGGATCACTGGCGCTGCGCTATCTCGTGCTCGGCTCCTGGGCGCTGTTCTGCGTCGTGCCGATCATCTGGTTCCTCACCATTGGTCTTCGCCCGCGCACCGAGATCGTGCTGCCGCAGCCGCTCTATCTGCCGACCTTCACGCTCGATGCCTGGAACATGATCTGGTCGTCCTGGCCGATGGGCAGCTATTTGCGCAACTCGCTCATCGCGATTTTCGGCAGCGTCATCATCGACCTCCTGCTCGCCATTCCCGCCGCCTATTCGCTGGCGCGCTACAAATACCGGTTCCGCGAGGATATCGGCTTCTACATCCTCTCCACCCGCATGATGGCGCCGGCCGTCGTCGCCATTCCGATCTTTTTCCTGTTCAAGACCTTCGGCCTGCTCGATTCGGTCTGGGCGCTGATGCTGATCTATGCGGCGATGAATCTGTCGCTCGTCACCTGGATCGTGCGCTCTTACATGCTCGACATTCCGCCCGAGATCGAGGACGCGGCGCGCACCGACGGCGCCTCGGATCTGCGCATCCTGGTGTCGATCATTGTGCCCATGTGCCTGCCGGGCATCATCACCGCCGGCGTCATCGCGGTGATCTTCGCCATCAACGAGTTCCTGTTCACGCTGCTCATCGCCTCGACGCAGAACGCCTATACGCTGTCGGTCGCTCTCGCCAACTTTACCGGCGGGTCGGATGGCATCATATATAATGCCATCGCCATGGTCGCCTTCATCGCCTTCGTGCCGGTGCTGCTTCTGGTTGTGGCGATCCAGAAGCACCTCTCGCGCGGCTTGACGATGGGGGCCGTAAAGGGCTGAATGGGCCTATGACAACTGCTTCGCGCCATCAGGACACCCTTGCCTCGCATGCCGTCTGCGTTGCCGCTGGGGCACGCGACAGCCTGCGCACGGCGCAATTCTTCATGCGGGTGCTGTCGGGGGCCGAATATTGGGGCCATCCGCTGGAACGGGCGCCGTCGGGACCCGCCCGCCCGCCGGTCGAGATACGGCCCGGCGGTTACCTGCTCGCCGCCTTGGTATCGCGGCTGGCGCGCATCGCCGACCGGTTGACGACCTGGTCGGTCAATCTGTCGATCACGCTTTTCGCGCCCGAATGGCGCAAGCTGCCCTCGCCCTTCACCCATGGCATCATGAACGAAGTGGCGGCCGCCATCCGCGCCGACAGTTTCCTCGTCAACCCGCTGTTCAATGCTTACTTTTACCGCGCCACCATTCACATCCTCAGGCGCTACCGCACGCCGCCCTTCCTGGTGCTCGAGCATCGCGTCGATGCGGCGCGCCGCACCTTGCTCGCCGATATCGGCGCCGGACTGAACGGCTCGGAGCCCGATTTTCTCGCCCACGCCATCATGGCGCTTGTCGATGTGGCGCCGATCGCGCGGGCCGGCAAGCCGAGAGACGCTTCCGTCATCGCCCGTGGCGACGACCAGAATCTCACCGTCTATGCCATTGCCTGCGTGGCGCTCCTCTTCGCCGAACAGGGCAAGCCCGCCGAGGAACTTGACGAGGATCAGTTCTTCGCCATTGTCGGCGCGTTGATCGCGCCGCGTCTGCCCACGATCGCCAGCCTCGTCGCCAAGCGCGACATCGCCGGCCTCGCCGCCGAGCTCACCGAAATCCGTGGGATGTATTGACGCTTGTCATGCGCGCGACCGTAGACGCCAGAGGACGGGTCACAATTCCAAAGGTGACGCGCGAATGTTTGGGCGTTGTTCCAGGCGACAGGGTCGATTTTGGGATCGCGGCAGACGGGGCCGTTGTATTGGCGAAGGCTCGGCCCGAGCGGCAAATCGGTCGCTTCGCAAAGTTGCGTGGTCATGCGGGTAAGGGGCTTTCGACCGACGCCATCATGGCGCTCACCCGCGGCAAGTGAGTTGCCGGCTTCTCAGATCCTGTTCCCGCTTTCCCCATCGAACAGGAAAACCCGCCCCTTGGCGAAGTTGAAGGCGATCGGCGTGTCGACCTCTTGCCGGAAAATACGCGAGCCTTTGGCGACGACGAGCTGCTCGCCGGCCCAGGCCGTCACCAAGGTCACATCGCCGGTCGGTTCGAGCGAATAGAGCTTCGAGATGAGATGGCCGTCTTGGGTGGCGACGATCTCCATGTCTTCCGGCCTGACGCCTAAGACCACATTGGCGCGGCTGCCTTGGCCCGCGCCTTTGACCTTCGTGTCGGGTCCTACGAAATCACCGTTCTCCAGCGCCCCCGGAATGAGATTCATCGGCGGCGAGCCGATGAAGCCGGCGACGAAGAGGTGGTTCGGATTATTGTAGACCTCGTCCGGCGTGCCGAGCTGCTGGATCTTGCCCTTGTTCATCACCGCGATGCGATCGGCGAGCGTCATCGCCTCGATCTGGTCATGGGTCACATAGACGGTCGTCGTCTCGAGCTGCCTTTGGATATGCTTGAGCTGAGCCCGCATGGTGAGGCGCAGCTTGGCGTCGAGATTGGAGAGCGGCTCGTCCATCAGGAAAACCTGCGGCTGGCGCACGATGGCGCGGGCCAAAGCGGCGCGCTGGCGCTGGCCGCCCGACAGAGCGCGCGGCTTGCGGTCGAGATACTGTCCGAGCTCGACCATGTCCGCCGCCTGGCGCACCAGCCGGTCGTGATCGCCGGCAGGGATGCCGCGCATCCGCAAGGGGAAGCGGATATTTTCGTAGATCGACATGTTCGGATAGAGCGCATAGCTCTGGAACACCATCGCGACGTCCCGGTCGCGGGCGTCGACATCGGTCATGCTCTCGCCGTCGATGCTGATATCGCCGCCGGTCAGATCCTCGAGGCCGGCGATCATCCGCATGGTCGTCGTCTTGCCGCAGCCCGAGGGGCCGAGGAAGACCATGAATTCCTTGTCCCTGATGTCGAGATCGATGTTGTCGACCCCGATGAAATCGCCCCAGGCTTTCGACACTCCGCGCAGTTTGATCTCAGCCATGGCGTCCCTGCATCTGCTCCCCCGGCACTTTTATGGAAGCAAACACTATACGGTCACTCTGAAAATGCAACAGTTCAGAGTTGTCGATACATATGTTCCATATTCCGATTTGACCGAGATACCCGTAAAACAGGGGCTTTCTGCGAAAACTCATACTGCTCTGCACAATTTTCCTCCCGCAAAGCAGCAAAATCGTATTACATATTGACAATAGAGAGCATAAAAGTATCTATTCTCCCATCCAATAACCAAGAACGCAGTGGGAGGCAGAATGGCTGTCGCAGCCCGTCAATTGCCAGGCAGCAGCTTTTCCGGCGCGCTTGCCGCCGATCTCGCACGCCGGCAGGCGAGCGAGGGCCGTCCGATCCGCGTCGGCCTGATCGGCTCGGGCGAAATGGGCACCGACATCGTCACCCAATGCGACCAGATGGCGGGCATCACCGTCGCCGCCATTGCCGAGATCAACATCAAGGCCGCCGAGCGCGCGCTTGCCATTGCCGGCAGGCCGGCTGGCAGCCATGTCGTCGCTTCCGGCAAGCCGGCCTTCGAGACCGCCCTGAAGCAGGGCCTGACCGCAATCACCGAGGACGCGCAGGCGGTCTGCACCAGCGATGCGATCGATGTCGTCATCGACGCGACCGGCCGTCCGGCGGTCGGCGCCGAGATCGGCCTCACCGCGATGGAGCACGGCAAGCATCTGGTGATGATGAATGTTGAGGCCGACGTCACCATCGGCGCCTATCTGCAGCGCGAGGCGAAACGGCTCGGCGTCGTCTACACGCTGGGCGCCGGCGACGAGCCGAGCTCCTGCATGGAGCTCATCAATTTCGTGTCGAGCCTCGGCTATCCGATCGTCGCCGCCGGCAAGGGTAAGAACAACCCGCTCAATATCGACGCGACGCCCGACGCCTATATGGACGAAGCCCGCCGGCGCAACATGAACCCGCGCATGCTGGTCGAATTCGTCGACGGCTCGAAGACCATGGTCGAGATGGCGGCGATCGCCAATGCCACCGGCCTCGTGCCCGACTGCGCCGGCATGCATGGCCCGCAGGCGACCTTGCCCGAGCTTGAGAAAGTTCTGTGTCCCAAGGCCGATGGCGGTCTCCTGTCGCGCAAAGGCGTCGTCGATTATTCGATCGGCAAAGGTGTCGCCCCCGGCGTCTTCGTCATCGCCGAGATGGCGCATCCGCGTTTGCGTGAGCGCATGCACGATCTGAAACTCGGCGCCGGGCCTTATTACACGTTCTATCGGCCCTATCATCTGACCAGCCTCGAAGTGCCGCTGTCCTGCGCCCGCGCGGTTCTCTACGGCACCGCCGACATGCAGCCGCTCGACCGGCCGGCGGCGGAAGTCTGCGCCGTCGCCAAGAAGAACCTCCAGCCCGGCGAGGCGCTCGATGCGATCGGCGAATATACTTATCGCGCCTGGATCATGACCTATGAGGGCGCCGCCGAGGCGAAGGCCATACCTTGCGGCCTCCTCGAACAGGGCAAGGTCACCAAGCCCATTCGCAAAGGCGAATTGCTCACCGCCGACAATGTCGCGCTCGATCAGGGCTCGCGCATCGTGGCATTGCGTCGCCGGCAGGACGAGCTTCTGGCAAAGGCCTCCGCATGACCCAGGCAATCAAAGAGAATCCCGCGGTTTCGAACCTGCGCGATTTCTATCGGCATTTCGACAATGCGGCGCTCCGCGATGCGCTGCGCCGCATGTATCTGATCCGCCGTTTCGAGGAGGGCGCCGAAGAGGCCTATACCCGCGGCCTCATCCACGGCACCATGCATCTCTCGATCGGCCAGGAGGCGAGCGCCGTCGGCTCCTGCATGGATCTGCGCAAAACCGATTACATCACCTCCACCCATCGCGGCCACGGCCACTGCATCGCCAAGGGCGCTGACCCCAAGCTGATGTTCGCCGAGTTCTTCGGCAAGGAGGAGGGCTATTGCCGCGGCCGTGGCGGCTCGATGCATATTGCCGATGTGGAGAGCGGCAATCTCGGCGCCAATGGCATTGTCGGTGGCGGCCTGCCCATCGCGGTCGGTGCGGCGCTCGCCATCCGCAAGCAGAAGCGCGACGATGTCGCGGTGTGTTTCTTTGGCGACGGCGCCTCCAATGAAGGCGCCTTCCACGAGGCGCTCAACATGGCGGCGATCTGGAAATTGCCGGTCCTCTTCATTTGCGAGAACAACAAATACGGCATGTCGGTATCGACCGAGCGCTCGATGGCGGTCAAACATGTCGCCGACCGGGCGCCCGCCTACAACATGCCGGGCGAGATCGTCGACGGCAATCGCATCGAGGATGTCTCCGAAGCCGTCATGCGGGCGACGGCGCGGGCCCGTAACGGCGACGGCCCCTCGCTCATCGAAACCAAGACCTATCGCATCCGCGGCCATTCGAAGAGCGACCGCAACCGCTATCGCACCAAGGAAGAGATCGAGGAGTGGAAGGCGCGTGATCCGATCGGCCATTTCGAGGCCAATCTCGAGGCCTTCGGCATTCTGCGCAAGGACGAGGCGGAAGCGATCCGCACCGCCGCCGAGGCCGAGATCGCCTCAGGCGTCGAATTCGCCAAGGGCGGCACTGATCCATCACCGGCTGACCTGACCCGCGATGTCTATACCAAGGGAGCGGCCTGATGTCGGTGCGTGAGTTGAGTTATGCCGAAGCGGTGCGCGAGGCGCTCGCCCAGGCCATGGAGGCCGATGAGCGCGTCTTCCTCATGGGCGAGGATATCGGCGTCTATGGCGGCGCCTTCCAGGTGACTGGCGATCTCGTCCATCGCTTCGGCGAGGACCGCGTGATGGATACGCCGATCGCCGAACTGGGCGCTGCTGGTGTCGCGGTCGGTGCGGCGCTTGCCGGCTCGAGACCGGTCTTCGAATTCCAGTTCTCCGATTTCGCCACACTCGCCATGGAGCAGATCGTCAACCAAGCGGCCAAGATCCGCTTCATGCTCGGCGGCAAGGTTTCGGTGCCGCTGGTGATGCGTTTCCCGGCGGGCTCCGGCACCGGGGCCGCCGCCCAGCACAGCCAGTCGCTCGATGCCTGGTTCGCCCATGTGCCGGGCCTCAAGGTGGTGCAGCCCGCGACACCGCATGACGCCAAGGGCCTGCTGCTGTCGGCGATCGATGATCCCGATCCGGTGATGGTCTTCGAGCACAAGCTTCTCTACAAGATGAAGGGCGAGGTTCCCGAGGAAGCCTACCGCGTCCCGATCGGCAAGGCGCTCATCCGCCGCGAGGGCCGCCATGTCACCATCGTCGCCACCGCCATCATGGTGCATCGCGCCCTCGAAGCGGCGGAAATCCTGAGCGGTGAGGGCATCGATGTCGAGGTCATCGACCTGCGCACGCTGCGCCCGCTCGACACCCAGACGATCATCGAAAGCGTGAAGAAGACGACCCGTCTCGCCTGCGTCTATGAAGGCGTCAAGACGCTCGGCATCGGCGCCGAGATCAGCGCCATGATCGCCGAGAGCGAGGCCTTCGATTATCTCGATGCGCCGATCCTGCGTCTGGGCGGCGCCGAAGCGCCGATCCCCTATAATCCGGTGCTCGAAAAAGCGGCCGTGCCACAGACCGACGGCATCATCGCATCTGTGCGCCGCCTCGTGACGGGCCGGATCTGAATCATGCCCATCGAGGTCATCCTGCCGCGTGTCGATATGGACATGGCCACCGGCAAGATCAGCAAGTGGTATGTCACCGAAGGCGCAACCGTCGCCAAGGGCGCGCCGATCTTCGAGATCGAGACCGACAAGGCGGCGATGGAAGTGGAATCACCGGGCGCCGGCGTGATCCGCAACATCACCGCAAGCGAAGGCGTCGACATTCCGGTCGGAACGCCGGTCGCTTTCATCTATGCGGAAGGTGAGGCCGCGCAGATATTGACACCGGCCCCGGCGACGCCCGCGGCGAGCGCGCCGGCCGCGCAGAATATCCAGACGGCACCTGTCGCCCCGGTGATCGATACGACGCCGATGCCGCAATCGGGCCTGCCGCGCGCCACGCCGCTGGCGCGCCGCCTCGCGCGTGAACGCGGCCTGAAGCTGCCGGAGATTACAGGCAGCGGTCCGCGTGGCCGCATCCAGGCCGAGGACGTGAGGAATTTCCGTGCCGCGCCGCCGCCGCAAGCGGAACAGCGGCCCGCTGCGCCGGAGGTCACCAGCCTCTATCAGTCGGGCAGCTACGACATCGAACCTATCAGCGGCATGCGCCGCATCATCGCCGAGAGGCTGGTGCAGTCGAAGCAGACCGTGCCGCATTTCTATCTGTCGCTCACCTGCGACTTGGGCGAGCTCCTGCATGTCCGCGAAAAGCTTAATGACAGCGCGCCGCGCAATTCCGACAAGCAGCCGGCCTGGAAGCTGTCGATCAACGACTTCGTCATCAAGGCGCTGGCGCTGGCCTTGCAGCGCGTGCCCAATGCCAATGTCACCTGGACCGATGCCGGCATCCTGAAGCACCGCGCCAGCGATGTGGGTGTCGCGGTCGCCGTCGAAGGCGGGCTGTTCACGCCGGTGATCCGCGCCGCCGAGACGAAATCCCTCTCCGTCATCTCGCTCGAGATGAAGGAGCTGGCCGCCAGAGCGCGCGCCCGCCGGCTGACACCGTCCGAATATCAGGGTGGCACGACGGCGGTTTCCAATCTCGGTATGTATGGCATCGAAGAGTTCGCGGCGATCATCAACCCGCCGCATGCGACCATCCTCGCCGTCGGCGCCGGCATCGAACGTCCGGCGAAATATGAGGGTCGCATCGAATTGCGAACTCAGATGACCTGCACCTTGTCCTGCGACCATCGCGCCGTCGATGGCGCGCTCGGCGCCGAGCTCCTCGCCGCCTTCCGGACATTCATCGAAGAACCGGCCTTGATGCTGGCGTGAGATATTGAATAGGCTGTCACCTCTTACGGCGAGGGCAGGGAACCCAAGGCATGAGATACGACTATTCATCGATCGGCTTCTATACTTTCGATTGTCTGGGCTGGCCCTTCACCGCGGTGCCGGACGGCGGCGGGACAAACTTCATCGATGAATTGACGCTCGCGGTTTCAGGCGCCGCCGGCACGGCGGCGATCGCCGCGGCCAAGATGGGCCTCAAGGTCCTGGCGGTGGGTGGCGTCGGCCCCGATCTGATGGGCGATTGGGTTTTTCAGCGCCTCAAGAGCTTTTCCGTCGACACGTCCGCCATGCAGCGCATCGACGGATCGCGCACCTCGTCCTCGATCGTGACGACGCGCGCCGACGGCACGCGCCCGGCGCTCCATATGAAAGGGGCAACCGGTGATTTCTTCGTCGATGATACGCTGCTGAAGCAGGTGATCGATGCCCGCGTCGTCCATATTGGCGGCATCGGCCTGATGGACCGCATGGACAAGGGCCGCAATGCCGAATTGATGCAGGCCGCCAAGGCGCATGGCGCCACCACGACGCTCGACGTCTTTGCGAGCTCACCGGCCGATCTGCCGGCGGTGGCGCAAGTGTTGCCGCATGTCGATTATTTCATGCCCTCGATCGAGGAGGCGAGCGCGCTCACCGGCCTGTCGGGCCTCGCCGACAATGCGAAGCATTTCATTGGGCTTGGCGTGAATGCGTGCGTCTTTACGCTGGGCGCCGACGGTGCTTATTACCACGACGCCCAAGGCCGGCATTTTCGGATCCCGGCCTTCGATGTAAAGGTCAAATGCACCTGCGGCTGCGGCGATGCCTTCAATGCCGGCTTCGCCGTCGGCTTGGTGCGCGGCTTCGACCCCGAGACCACGGTGCGTTTCGCTCAGGCGACATCGGCCCTCAACGCCACCGGCCTGGGCTCCCAGGCCGGCGTCACCTCCTTCGAGCACACGATGGAGTTCATGACGCGCACGCCGACGAGGGCCAAGGCCTAAAGCTTCATCATCCGCAGCCGTAGCGCATTGCCGATCACGCTCACCGAGGAGAGCGCCATCGCCGCCGCCGCGATCATCGGCGACAGCAGCAGGCCGAAGGTCGGGTAGAGCACGCCCGCCGCCACCGGAACGCCGGCCGCATTGTAGATGAAGGCGAAGAGCAGGTTCTCGCGGATATTGCGCATGGTGGCGCGCGACAGCCGGCGCGCTTCTGCGATGCCCATGAGATCGCCCTGCAGCAGCGTGACGCCGGCGCTTTCGATGGCGACATCGGTGCCTTTGCCCATGGCGATGCCGATATCGGCGGCAGCGAGCGCCGGCGCGTCATTGACGCCGTCGCCCGCCATGGCGACGACCCGGCCTTCGCTCTGCAGGCGCTTGACGATCGCTGCTTTCTGGTCGGGCAGCACATCGGCTTCGACTTCGGTGATGCCGAGCCGGCGCGCTACCGCTTCCGCCGTTGTGCGGTTGTCGCCGGTCAGCATCACGATGCGGATATTCGCTTCGCGTAGGGCTTTCAGCGCATCTGGTGTCGTCGCCTTGATGGGATCGGCAATGGCGATGACGCCGGCCGCCGCCTTGTCGATGCCGATGAAGATCGCGGTGGCGCCGTCCTGGCGCAGCGCCTCGGCTTCCTTGAACAGCGCTGTCGCATCGACGCCCTCGGACTTGAGGAAGGCGGCATTGCCGAGAGTGATCCTCTTGCCCTCGACGATGCCCTTGGCGCCTTTGCCGGTGGGCGAGTCGAAGTCCTTGACCTCGGGCAACTTGAGCTTCTTCTCTTCCGCCGCCACGATGATCGCATGGGCGAGCGGATGTTCGGAGGCGCGTTCGACGCCCGCCGCAAGGCGCAGAAGCTCCGTCTCGTCATGGCCCGCCGCCGCGACGATACTTGTCACCTTGGGCTTGCCTTCGGTGAGCGTGCCGGTCTTGTCGACGACCAGCGCATCGGCCTTTTCGAGCCGCTCCAGCGCCTCGGCATTCTTGATGAGAATGCCGTTCTCGGCGCCTTTGCCGACACCCACCATGATCGACATCGGCGTCGCGAGACCGAGCGCACAGGGACACGCGATGATGAGCACCGAGACGGCGGCGAGCAGCGCGTAAGCAAGGCGTGGCTCAGGCCCCCACAGCATCCAGACGGCGAAAGCGAGCACGGCGATGGCGATGACGAGCGGCACGAACCAGCCCGACACCTGATCGGCGAGGCGCTGGATGGGCGCGCGCGAGCGCTGGGCTTCCGACACCATCTGCACGATGCGCGCCAGCATCGTCTCGCGGCCGACTTTGAGCGCGCGCACGGTCAGCGCCCCGGTCTGATTGAGCGTGCCGCCGGTGACCTTGGCGCCTTGTGTCTTGCTGACCGGCATGGATTCGCCGGTGATCATCGATTCATCGACCGAGGACCGTCCGTCAATGACCTCGCCGTCGACCGGCACCTTTTCACCGGGCCGCACGCGCAGCACATCGCCGGCCTGGACGAGATCGAGCGCCACTTCCGCTTCCGCGCCATCGGCGCCGATCCGGCGCGCCGTCTTGGGAGCGAGGCCCAGGAGCGCCTTGATGGCGCCCGATGTCTGGTCGCGGGCGCGCAATTCCAGCACCTGGCCGAGCAGCACCAGCACGGTGATGACGGCGGCGGCTTCGAAATAGACCGGCACGCTGCCATCATGATTGCGCAATGAGTCGGGGAAGAGGCCGGGCAGCAGCGTGGCGATGATGCTGAAAGCCCATGCGACGCCCGTGCCCATGGCGATGAGCGTGAACATATTGAGTTTGCGCGTGACGAGTGAACGCCAGCCGCGTTCGAAGAAAGGATACCCCGCCCACAGCACGACCGGTGTCGCGAAAGCGAGTTGTACCCAGTTCGAGATGCCGGGCGGGATCGCATGCAGCAGTGCCGGGAACAGATGGGCGCCCATTTCGAGCACGAAGACCGGCACTGTAAGAACGAGGCCGATCCAGAAGCGCTTCTTCATGTCGGCGAGCTCAGGATTGGGCCCGCTGTCGGCGGTAGCGATCTCGGGCTCGAGCGCCATGCCGCAGATCGGGCAGGAGCCGGGGCCGACCTGGCGGATCTCGGGATGCATCGGGCAGGTATAGATGGCGCCCGGATCGGTGGGTTTCGCTTGGGCCTTGGGCGTCACATAACGCTGCGGGTCGGCTTCGAACTTCGCCTTGCAGCCGGGGGAGCAGAAATAGAAGTGCTGGCCTGCATAAGTGAGCGTGTGTTTGGCGCTAGCCGGATCGACATCCATGCCGCAGACCGGGTCTTTCACTTTGCCGCTAGGCGCGCCATGGCCATGATGCGCGTGATCGTGATGGGTGTGGCCGCCATGGCTATCTGTTTTCTGCATGATGCACTCCAAGGTCGATACCCGGGTGGGGTATTTGTTCTTGCCATATATACCCCCATAGGGTATAAGGCAAGTCATGAAAGACGAGACCAAGCAAGCCTGCCTCAAGCGGCTGGGCCGGATCGAGGGCCAGGTGCGCGGTGTCGCGCGTATGGTCGAGGAAAACCGTTATTGCATCGATGTGATGACCCAGATCTCCGCCATCCGAGCCGCCTTGAAGCGCGTCGAGGAAGAGGTGCTGAAGGATCACGTCGCCCATTGCGTCGAGGACGCCATCGTCTCCGGCAAGAAGGACGAGCAGCGCCGCAAGCTCGCCGAGCTGCTCGACGTGCTGGGACGCCTGCAGAACTAAAGCCAGCGTCGTCTTGCTTTTGCCTTACTGTACGTTAGGGTAACCGCCCACTCGGACGGTGATCATGCGAGTCTTCTCTACGGCCATACATCTTTGTGCGGCGGTGTTTATTGCTGCTATTTTCGGAAAGTGCAGCATGCCGGCGCAAGACCCGCAATTGCGTATTGAATCCGGTATGCACATAGCGCCGATTGTTGGCGCCGCGACGACAGCGGACGGGATGCTGCTGCTGACCGGATCCACCGACAAGTCCGTGCGTCTCTGGTCGCTTCAGGACGGCAAGCTGATCAAGACTTTCGCCATCCCGAGCGAGCAGGGATATGGTGGGAGAATCGATGATGTCGGCATGGCGCCCGATGGCAAGAAGATAGCGGTCAGCAGTTTCGGAGATGGCGGACGAATCTATATTCTCGATACGGCTACCGGCGCTGTCATCAGGAGCTTCGGCCCTTTCGTCAGTGGCCCGCGTATAGCGTTCTCGCCTGACGGTCGTTATTTCGCGGCCGGCTTCATCGACAACAAGGGACTCAAGGTCTGGACGACCGACTTCGCCGGCCCGCCCATCGCCGAAATCGGCTACAGTATCGTCAGCCTTGCCTATGATGGCTCCGGATCGGGACGGTTGGCGACCGCCGGCTATGACAATCAGATCAGGCTCTATGAAAGAGACGTAACCCGGCCGCCCAAAATTCTGAAGATCCCCGGCTCTCAAGCCGATGCCCGGCCTGGCCAGCTTGCCTTTTCTCCGGACGGTGCCTTGCTCGCTTTCACGCGCTTGAACAGCAACACGATATCGGTGATCGACGTCGCTCAAATGCAGCTGAAAGGCGAGTTCGATACCGCCATATTGAAGAATGGCAGGGTGTTCGACATAGATTTTTCCGCCGACGGAAAAAGCCTGTTCGCCGCTGGGTCGACGATCACCACCCAGCAGCGCTACCCCGTGATCCGCTGGGATGTCGCCAGTCTAGGCAAGCCGGTGTTGATGGAGGGGGGCGCCGAGGAAACGATCAACGTGTTGACAGCCACCGCGAATGGGAGTGTCGCCTTTGTGAGTTTTGCCGGCGAGGTGGGGCTCTACGGTCCCGACGGGCGGATCGTGTTCAATAAGAGCGCGGTTCGCGCCGACATGCGTTTGAAAATCAATAGCAACTTCGCCGTCGCCCAGGACGGAACGGGCGTATGGTTCGGCTTGAAACTGGGCGCGAAGGAGGCTTGGCGTTTCGATACGGCGAACCTCACCTTCAACGCCATGCCGACACGGCCTCGCGACTATATTCTGCCCATTGTCGATTCATTGGACATCAAGAACTGGAACCAGGGTGAAATACCGACGCTGAAGGGTAAACCCATCGACATCTATGCGGGTTCGCGAAGCCTGTCGATCGCTCCCGACGCCCGCAGCTTCGCCATTGGGACGAGGCTGTATTTGTTTTGCCTTGATGCTGAGGGAAAGCGACGATGGATGACGAGCGGCGGCAGTGAGGTGTGGGGCGTCAATCACTCCGCCGATGGCAATCTGATCGTCACCGCGAATGACGATGGCACGATCCGCTGGTACCGCGCATCCGACGGCGTCGAGCTCCTCGCCTTTTTTGTGCATGTTCCCGACAAGCGTTGGATCGCCTGGACGCCCTCGGGTTACTACGCCGCGTCGCCGGGTGGTGAGGATCTGATCGGCTGGCACGTCAATGGCAAGTCCTGGAACGACACGCCGAGCTTTTTTCCGGCGTCCTTGCTACGTGAGAAGTTCTACCGCCCCGATATCGTGCAGCTGGTGCTCAAGACGAAGGACGTGGCCGCCGCGGTGGTGCAGGCGAATGAAGCCGCCAGGCGCAAGGAGGAAGAGACGAAGCTGCCGGCGGTCGTTGAGATCGTCGCCGATCCGCGCGGCATCGAGACGGACAGGCCGGAGCTGGAGCTTACCTACCGCCTGCATTCTCCCTCCGGCCGCGCGGTGACGCGTCTCGAAATGCGTATCGACGGACAGCTGACACAGGCGCGGGCGATGCAGGAAGTGAATGAGGTGCTGGAGCTTGAACGCGACAATCGCATGTCGATTCTCCTCCCGCCCCGTGACGCGGTCGTTTCGCTCACCGCCTTCATCGGTGACCAGCCCAGCGCCGCCGCGTCGGTGCCGGTGAAATGGACGGGCGCCAAGCTGTCGGGCGACAAGCCGAAGCTCTATGCGCTGCTCGTCGGCGTAAGCGCCTATCGAGAGCCGTCGCTGCAGCTCAATTACGCCGCCAAGGACGCCATCGATGTCGAGGCGGCGCTCAGAGCCCAGAAGGGCAAGTTCTTCGGCGATGTCGAGACCGTATTGCTTCTCGACGACAAGGCCGATGAGGACGATATCGAAATCGAGCTCACGCGCTTGAGCAAGAAAGTCGGGCCCAATGACTATGCCTTCGTCTTCATGGCGGGGCACGGCGTCACGGATCGGCGCGGCGGTTTCCACTTCCTGCCCGCCAATGCCAGCCTGGCCGAGGATGAGCTCGCCGCCAAGTCCTTGAGCGGTCTCGTCATCCGCGACAATCTTCGCACCATTCAGGGGAAGGTCCTGTTCTTCATGGATGCGTGTAATGCCGGAAGCGGCATTGCCGGCGGTCAGGCGCTCGCCGACATGACCGGCTTCGCGAATGAATTCGCGCAAGCCAATGGCGTCGTGATGTATGCCTCATCCACGGGGCGGCAATTCTCCTATGAGAAGGCTGAATGGGGCAACGGCGCCTTCACCAAGGCCTTGCTCGCGACGCTCGGCGACAAGGAGGCCTTTGGCGGCGATGGCCGGCTGTCGATCTTTGAGCTGGCCGAAAGCCTGGGGACGCGGGTGGAGACGATGACGGAAGGATTGCAGACGCCGGTGATGACGAAGAGCGCTGCCATTCCGAATTTCTATCTGGCGTCCACGGAGTAAGGCATCTCACGCCATCGTGTGGCAGTCATCCACCGGGCATTTATCGATGAGGACGCGCAGCTTCTCGAAAGCCTCGCGCACCAGTTCGCGCGACGGCGCCGGGCCGAAGCAGGCGCGGATCGCATTCTGCTGCACCGACGCTTCGGTGACGAAGACGGTGCCGGGCGTGACCTTGATCCCGGCGGCGAGTGCTGCGGCGACGAAGTCGGCCGGCCGCCAGTAATTGGGCAAAGTGATCCAGGCGAACATGGCGCCCGGCCGGCAGTCGACCTTGAGGCCGCGCAGATGTTCGAGCGCGATGTCACGGCGGGCATGGAGCTCGGCGCGGATATTGGCGAGGGTGCGCTCCGCTGTGCCGTCCATGATCCAGCGGCTGCCGAGCTCGGCCGATAGCCCGTTGGGCCGGCCGCCGATGATCATCTGCTGGCGGTTGAGCGCCTCGGTGGCGCCGGGCGGCGGCGCCAGGAAGGCCAGACGCAGGCCGGGCGCCGTCGTCTTCGACAGGCTGGTGATGTAATAGGTGCGCTCGGCGGCGAAATTCCGGATCGGCGGCGGCGGGTCGTCGGCGAGGAGACGGAATACGTCGTCCTCGATGAGGGTGAGGTCGTAGCGCCGCGCGATCTCGGCGATCGCTTGTCGGCGCTCGAGCGATAAGGTCGCGGTCGTCGGATTCTGAAGTGTCGGCACCACATAGACGACGCGTGCCTCGCCGCGCTTGGCATGATGCTCGAGCGAATCCGGCGTGATGCCTTCCGCATCGCTCTCGAGGGCCCGCGTCTGCAGGCCGAACTGCCGGCACAGCGGCTGCATCGTCGGATAGGTCAAAGGCTCGATGAGGATGCGCTCGCCGGGCGTCGTCGCGGTCGAGAGGCAGGAGATGAGGGCGGCCTGCGCCCCGGCGCTCAGCACCACCTGGTCGGGGGCGATGTCGATGCCGCTTTTGGCCAGCCAGTGGGTGGCCGCCTCACGATGGCGGGCGAAGCCTTGCGCCGGTGGATAATCGAAAAGCTCGATCCAATTCGGATCACGGGTGATGGCGGCGAGGCCTTCTTCCACTTGCGCCAGGCCGACGGCGCGGGGCGGCGCCGACATCTGCATGTCGAGAACACCGGCTTCGGCGCCATTGGCGATGCTTTGCGCCGCCGCATAATTGGGGCGGGGATCGCGCAGATAGCTGCCGCGCCCGACTTCTCCCGACAGGAAGCCGCGTTTGGCGGCTTCCTGATAGGCGCGGGTGATTGTCCCGATGGTGACGCCGAGCCGCCAGGCGAGCTCGCGTTGCGGCGGCAGCCGGTCTCCCGCCTTGAGTTTTCCGTGCGTCAGATCTGCAGCGATTGCATCGGCAATCGCGACATAACGCGGTTTGTCAGGGGCAAGAGCGGGTGTCCAACTTGTCATGGTGACAATATTCCATTTGACGGTAACAATGATGACATTGTATAACATGCATCAGTGCAATCGGCAAGTTTTATTGTCATTGAATTGAGACAATAGATACAATTTCTTGTGATGCACTGTCAGTAAGCGGAGAGCTGCTGACACAATCAGGTCGCCTGCCGTTCTATCCTTCTACCTGTCCGAAACCCGTCCGAAAGAGGTGTGCCATGCGCGATTATATCCTGAACCAGGCTGAGTCTGCTGGGAAGACATTCACGTTTCCCGCCCTGCACCGGATCATCGCCAATTGGCGCAAGCGCCGGCAACTGCGCCAGCTCGAGCTGCTCGATGACCATGTCCTCATGGACATCGGTCTCACCCGCGATGAGCTGATCCGCGTCCAGCGTGTGCCGCTGGCCCGTGATCCGGTGAGTGAACTGCTGAATATCAGGCCGACGAGCCGCGGCCTGCGCCACAAGTAAGTTTCAACCTACTCCCCCGCGCGGTCTTACCCTGCCGCGCAATCTAGCACCCGGCCTCCCCTCGTGGAGGCCGGGTTTTTCAATCCACCAGGAAGTAAGTGATCGTCGTGACGACGCGCACTTTCTTGTCGATCTGCTTGTCGGGGCGGTCATTGGGGATGGCGACCGCCGGATTGACTTCAATGATGCCCTGATTGGCGGTCTGGATGTCGCCGACCTTGGCGCCCGATTCGGTGGCGAAATTCTCCGCCGCCTCGCGCGCCCGCTGGGTCGCTTCCGTCAGCATCTCGCCTTTCAGATCGGCGATCTTGGTGAAGATGAAGGACGGCCCGGCATTGTAAGCGTCGGATGAGAACACCACGCCCGATTTGAGCAGATCGCCGATGGCGCGCGACGTGTCGGCGAGCTTCTGCACGTCGGTGGATTTCACCAGCATGTCCTCGGTGAGAACGAAGCGCGTGTCCTGCGGCGTCTGTTGCGCATTGTAGCCGGCCATCCGGTCCTCGACCTGGATGTTCTGGACCGAATAGTCGGCTTCGGCGAAGCCTCTGCCGGCCAGGAAGGCTTTGACCGACGTCTCGCTCGTCTCGAGCGCCGTGCGCGCCGCTTCGAGCGTCGGCCCGCTGGCGACGAAGCGGATCGGCCAGAAGCCGAGATCGGCTTTGGCCTCGCGCTCCGACAGGCCTTTCACCGTCACGGTCCGGAAACCGAGCCGGCTCTTGAGCAGCGCTTCGCCGGCGAGAAAGCCGCCGGATGCGACGCCGAGGCCGATCAGGCCGCCGGCGATAACCCTGGAAAATGCTGACATGAGTGAATGTGCTCCGCGAAACCCCTCGCGGTTTCAAGATTTGCTGGCGTTTTGTGAAGGAATTGCGGCGGGCGGGCGACGCAAAAGGCAGCTGATATCCGGTAACATGTTGAGCCCGCTTGGAAATCACATCTGGTATGTGCCAATTCCGCGCCCTGGTGCATTTCCTTTGCCCGTGCGCTTCTGCTAGATGTCGCCCACCGCAACCGAGGAGCCTCTCATGAACAAGCACGCGGGCGCTGCCCAGTGGGATCCGTCACCCAACAATCTCGAACCCTTCTGGATGGGCTTCACCCCCAACCGCGCTTTCAAGAAGAAGCCGCGCCTCATCGCCCGCGCCAAGGACATGCATTATTACGACATGACCGGCCGCCCGGTGCTCGACGCCACGGCGGGTCTGTGGTGCTCCAATGCCGGCCACTGCCGCGACCGCATCGTCGAGGCGATTCAGAAGCAGGCCGGCGAGCTCGATTTCGCGCCGACCTTCCAGTTCGGCCATCCCAAGGTGTTCGAGCTCTCCTCGCGCCTCGCCAATCTGGCGCCCGGTGATCTGAACTATGCCTTCTTCTGCAATTCGGGCTCGGAGGCCGCCGACACGGCGCTCAAGATCGCGCTCGCTTATCACCGCGCCAAGGGCCAGGCCTCGCGCACCCGTCTCATCGGCCGCGAGCGCGGCTATCACGGTGTCAATTTCGGCGGCATCAGCGTCGGCGGCATGGTCGCCAACCGCAAGTTCTTCGGCACCATGCTGGCCGGTGTCGATCATCTTCCGCACACCTATAACCGCGCCGAGCAGGCCTTCACCAAGGGCGAGCCGACATGGGGCGCGCATCTCGCCGACGAGCTCGAGCGTCTCGTGGCGCTGCATGACGCCTCCACCATCGCCGCCGTGATCGTCGAGCCGATGGCGGGGTCGACCGGCGTGCTGCCGCCGCCCGTCGGCTATCTCAAGAAGCTCCGCGAGATCTGCGACAAGCACGGCATCCTGCTCATTTTCGACGAAGTGATCACTGGCTTCGGCCGTCTGGGTTATCCCTTCGCCGCCGAGCGTTTCGGCGTCATCCCCGACATGATCACCTTCGCCAAGGGTGTCACCTCGGGCGCCATCCCGATGGGCGGCGTCATGGCGCGTCAGCATATCTATGATGCCTTCATGAGCGGCCCCGACCATATGATCGAGCTGTTCCACGGCTATACCTATTCCGGTCACCCGATCGCCGCGGCCGCCGGCGTGGCGACGCTCGAGGTCTACAAGGAAGAGGGCCTGTTCGAGCGCGCGCTGAAGCTCGAGGACAAGTGGGCCGATGCCGCGATGACGCTCAAGGGCAAGCCGCATGTCGCCGACATCCGCACCATGGGTCTCGTCGCCGCCATCGATCTCAACTCGATCGACGGTTCGCCCGGCAAGCGCGGCTATGACGCGATGGAGAAGGGCTTCCATGATTTCGGCATCATGCTGCGCATCACCGGTGACACCATCGCGCTGTCGCCGCCGCTGATCATCAAGGAAGAGCAGATCGGCGAGATTTTCGAGGACAAGCTGCCGAAGCTCCTCGCTGCCATTTAGCGCTTCCCGCGAAAGTTGCTGGACTTTCGCGGTAGGGAATCGCCGTTGTGTGAAATTAGTCATTCCGTCAATAGACTTCGGCCCGAGTGTGTTACTCTCGGGCCGAGGTGTGATTCGTGAGACGGGGTATATGAAACAGCCAGCGCTGCCTTTGGGCGTCGCGGCCATTCTGGCCGTTGCGATCAGTGCCGCGGCAGGCGCCGGTGCAATTCTCTCCGGCCAGCGTATCGAATTCGCCCTCGCTCTGGCCGCCATCGTGCTCGCTTCATCGCATCTGGCCATCTTCCTCTATCGTGACTGGCAGCATCGGCGCCGCTTTGCCGGGTTGAGTGACCTGCATCAGCGCAGCCGCAAGCTCACCGAAGAACTGGTCCGTCTCAATGCGCGCATGGATGCGGTCGAGGAGCGCGCCGACGGTGTCGAGGTGCGGGCCGCCGCTGCTGCCGCCTTCGCGGCCGCGCCGCCGCCGGAGCCCGAGCCTGAGGCCGACTTCGAGCGCAATGACCTCAACCGCGAATTCGAAGAGCTGCGCCGCTCGGTCAAGAAGCTCGCGGAGGAATATGACCGCGCCGTCTCCTATCGCGACCGGAAGGCCGAGCCGCGCCTCGACCGGGACGCCGAACCGCGCCTCGACCGCGGCGCCGAGCGCAAACCGAAACCCGCCGATCATCGCCTGGAATTTTTCCTCGAGCCCATCGTGTCGCTTGCCGACGACGTCACGCAGCATTATCGCGCCTCGCTGGTGCTCGAGGGGCAGGGCCAGCGCGTCGCCTTCGAGGATCTGGCGCGCCAGGCTGCCGCCAATGGCTTGCGCCCCGATCTCGATGGCCATGCGGTGAGCCGCGCTCTGGCGGTCAGCCAGAAGCTCGGCGCCAAACGTCCGGAGACATGCGTATTCGTGCCGGTCGGCCCTGAGACGCTCGCCTCCCAGGAAGCGCTCGCCGCCATCGAGTGGCAGATGCGCCGGGCCGGCAAGATGGCCGGCACGATCGTCTTTGAGATCGACCATGTCGCCATGGCGGCCTTGAGCCCGCGCGGCATCGAAGGTCTGGCGCGCCTCGCCCGCAACGGCGCCGGCATGGCGCTCGCCCGCGCCCATGGCATGGGCATCGACCTCACCGCGCTGCAGGCTCTGCATTTCCGCTTCATCACCTTCAGCGCCGCGGCACTTCCGGCCGAGCGCCACGCGGTTCCGGCC
This sequence comes from Rhizobiales bacterium Y(2018), assembly GCA_005502925.1. Classification (GTDB taxonomy): domain Bacteria; phylum Pseudomonadota; class Alphaproteobacteria; order Rhizobiales; family Aestuariivirgaceae; genus Taklimakanibacter. Next base: position 680,645 of record SCPD01000002.1, read on the forward strand.
TGGGCGTCGACGGCCCGGCGCGCCGCCGACTATGGCCTCAAGATCGGCGTGCAGGGGCTCTTCTACGACGAGCAGATCAATGTCGCGAGCCGCTGGGCCGAGCTCGGCAGCGGCCCGATCTTCGCGCCGCCGCGCCGCGTCAAGGGCGAAGCTGTTTCGATTGACCAGATTCGCTCCGCTGCCTAAAGCTCCCCGCTCGAACAACGAGCATTTGCTGGATCATCATGAAAGACCTGTCGGCGCGCTACCCTGTCTGGCTGTGCGATATCTGGGGTGTTGTCCATAATGGCGTGGCGCATTTTCCGCCCGCCGTGGCGGCGCTGAAAGCGCATCGCGACGAGGGGGGCTTCGTCACTCTTCTCACCAATGCGCCCCGCAGCTCGGCCAAGGTCGAGGGCCATCTGGCGCAACTAGGTGTCACGCGCGAGCATTATGATCTCATCGTGACCTCGGGCGACGTCACCCATGAATTGATGAAGCCCTATGACGGCCACCGCATCTATTATCTGGGGCCTGAGCGCGATCTGGGCGTGCTCGACGATCTCAAGATCGAACGCGCCTCACCCGAAGAGGCCGAGGTGGTCCTGTGCGTCGGCCTCGTCCATGACGACCGCGAGACGCCGGACGACTATGCCGAATTGCTGCAGCGGCTGGCGCGCCGCAAGCTGCCGATGGTCTGCGCCAATCCCGACAAGGTGGTCCGCCGCGGCAGCCGGCTGATCTGGTGCGCCGGGGCACTCGCCGAGACCTATGCGGCGCTGGGCGGTGAGGTCACCATGGCCGGCAAGCCCTATCGGCCGATCTATGATCTGGCGCTCTCCCGGGTTGGCGCGCTGCGCGGCGTCACCGGCAAGCAGTACTTCCTCGCCATCGGCGACGGGCCGGAAACCGACATCAAGGGCGCGGCCGATTACGGCCTCGACGTGGTGCTGATCGCCGGTGGCATTTCCGAGGAGGGCATCGATCCGGCCAAGCTAGAGGCCGAGATCCGGGCTAAGCTGCCTGACGCCCGTATCGTCCGTAGCCTGCCGTTCCTGGCCTGGTCCTGATTATCCCGCTGATTCAGCGGGTTAACCCTCGGCGGCGGGTTCCCGCTCCTGCGACCTAAGGGGAACTATCCTTGTGCGGCGCAATATGATTATTTAGCGCACGCAATATCCAATTCGAGGAGCTTGGCGAATGTCCGGTGCTCACTATTGTATCGAGGATCTCGAAGTCGGCATGGAGGCCGCCCATGAACGGGTGGTGACCGGCAGCGACATCGAAACCTTCGCCGAATTGTCGGGCGACAACAATCCGGTGCATCTCGACGCCGATTTCGCCGCCAAATCGCCGTTCAAGGGCCGCATCGCCCACGGCATGCTCACCGCCAGCTTCATCTCCACCATCCTCGGCACCCAGCTGCCGGGCTATGGCTGCATCTATCTCTCCCAGACTTTGCGCTTCAAGGCGCCGGTCCGCATCGGCGACACGGTGCGTGCTTCGGCCCGCATCGCCTCGCTCGACCGCGACAAGCGCCGCGCGGCCCTCGACTGTTCCGTCTCGGTGGGCGATAAGGTCGTGCTCGAAGGCGAAGCCCTCGTGCTCGTGCCTTCTCGCGGATGAACCAACCTTTTAGACTTGCCTGATGACCACTAGGATCGTTGAAGCTGGGGCACCGCTCCCGGCGGAGTTGCGCGGCGCCGTCGTCGCCATCGGTAATTTCGACGGCGTCCATCGCGGCCACCAGCAATTGCTGGCCGCCGCCGAAGCGGAGGCCCGGCGCCGCAATACCCATTGGGGCCTCGTCACCTTCGAGCCGCATCCGCGCACCTTCTTCCGCCCGGCCGAGCCGGCTTTCCGCCTCACCCCTTTGCCTTTGAAGGCGCGCCTTGTCGCCGGTCTCGGCGCCAGCTTCACCGCGGTGCTCTCCTTCGATGCGGCGCTGGCGGCGATGGACCCCGAAGCCTTCGTCCGCAAGGAATTGAGCGAGCGCTTGGGCGCCGCCCATGTCGTCACCGGTTATGATTTCCATTTCGGCCATGGCCGCAAGGGCACGCCCGAGACGATGCGCGAGCTCGGCCGGCAATTGGGTTTCGGCGTCACGGTGATCGACCAGGTGACCGATGATGACGGCTTCGCGCCATTCTCCTCGAGCGCCATCCGCGACTCGCTGCGCCATGGCCATGTGAACGAGGCCGCCCGCCAGCTCGGCTATTGGTGGACGGTGATGGGCGAGGTGGTGCAGGGCGATCAGCGCGGCCGCACCATCGGATTTCCGACGATCAATATCGTGCTGCCCGACGGGGCCGAGCCCTTTCAGGGTATCTATGCGGTGCGGGTGCGCGATGTCGGCTCAGCCAGCGCGCCGCGCTGGAAGGGGGCCGGCTATTTCGGCCGCCGCCCCACTTTCGCCAGCGAGAAGACCTTCCTCGAAGTATTCCTCTTCGGCTTCAGCGGCGATCTCTACGGCAAGACGATGCTGGTCGAATTCATCGATCTCATTCGTCCCGACCGGCGCTTCGACACGATCGACGACCTGGTGGCGCAGATGAAGCTCGATTGCGCCGAGGCCGAACGCCGGCTCGACGCGGCGGATCAGAGCCCCATGCTTTCCGCTTTCCCGCTGGCCAAGGCGCAGAAGGCCGGCACGCTCTAAGATATCAAATTCACACATCTTCTCCTTCCTACGCGAAGCGGGGGAAGGAGAAGGGTGGTGCCTTTCGAATTTCCTCTTTGCAATTGTCGGAGCCGCTGTCATTTTGCGGTGATGATGACACGCACCCTCGCCGCCATTCTGCTGTCGCTGACCTTGTGGGTTCCGCAGGCCTTCGCCGCCGACCGGCTCGATGGGCGCGAGATGCGCAAGGTGATGCCCGGCAACTGGTCGGGCACCTGGAAGGGCTCTTCGCTCGTGCTGTCGATCGGCGCCGATGGATCCGTCAAAGGCACCTATAACGGCATCAACGCCACCGGTAGCTGGTCGGTCAAGCGGGCGCATGACGGCGACCGGATATGCCTGACCTTCTCGGCGGTCGTCAGCGCGACGAAATGCGGCGAGCTGTTCCGCCGAGGCAATAATTCCGTCTATGGCTATATCAACCATGACAAGCCGCGCCTTTATCTGCGGCGAAGCTAGAGCCTCTATGGAAATCGGACATTGTCCGCCAGATAATCGAGCAAGGCTCTGACGCGCGCGGGCAGGTGCCCGCCCTGGCCGACATAAACCGCATACATCGTCTCGATATCGCCGGGATTGTAATTCTCCAACAGGGGTACGAGCCGCCCGGCCTCGATGTCGCGGGTGATATGGAAGCTCGACAGCCGCGCCAGGCCGAGGCCTGACAGCACGAGCTGGCGCAGCGCCTCGCCGTCGCTCACCAGCGCATTGCCGGTGAGCGGCAAGGTCGTGCTTCCGCCATGCCCGTCGGTGAAGGGCCAACCTTCGATATGGCGGGTGAAGCAGAAGCCGAGCTGATTGTGCCTTTCGAGATCGGCGATCTGTTCCGGCGTGCCGTGTTTTGCGAGATAGTCAGGTGCGGCCACGATGATCATCCGACTGTCGCCGAGCTTGCGCGCGATGAGGCGCGACTCCCGCAACGGGCCGGTACGGATGGCGATGTCGGCGCGCTCCTCGATGAGATCGACCACCCGGTCGGTGAGCGCGACATCGACCTTGATCTTGGGATAAAGCGCCAGAAATCCCGGCAGCAGCGGCAGCATGTAGTGTATCCCGAAGGGGACATTGCTGTTGATGCGCAACTGCCCCTGCGGCTCGGCGCCGGCCGCCGCCTCGCGTTCGGCGGTGTTGAGATCCTCGAGGATCTGCCGGCCGCGCTCGAGGAAGGACGCGCCCTCGGCGGTGAGCTCGAGCCTGCGGGTCGAGCGGTTGATGAGCCGCACACCCAGCCGGCTTTCGAGCCTGGCGACGAGCTTGCTCACCGCCGAGGGCGTCATGTGGAAGGCGCGGGCGGCGGCCGAGAAGCCACCCAGCTCGACGGCCCGGACGAAGACCTCGATCTCGCCCGAGCGGTTGACGTCGAGCCGGCTCACGACGCCATCTGATCCTCGGGCTCATCCAGCAAGCCAGTTGGCAGGCCGTCCATGCTGGTGAGGTTCTTCTCGCGCCAATAGGCATCGAGACCCTCCTGGCCTTTGGCTTCGGCCCAGCGGTCGAGATTGGGCCGCTCGGCGCGGTAGTCGTAGAGCGGCACGGCATAGCCGCAGGAGGTCTGCACCAGATCGATGTCGAGGCGGATGATCTGGCGGGCGCCCAAGGGCTCCTCGCCGCCATAATGCTCGGCGAGCAGGCTCAGATATTCCGGGCTGTTGCGCCTTATCATGCGGCCCTGGCCATAAAGGCGCAGGATCACCGGCGGCCCGTCAAAGGCGCAGAACATGATGGTGAGCCGCCCGTCGGCCAGGAGATGCGCCGCCGTCTCATTGCCGCTGCCGGTACGGTCGAGATAGATGGCGGTCAGATCATCGAGGAGGCGCAGTGCCTCGGTCGAGCGCGGCGAGACATTGACCCGCGTGCCTTCCGCCGCCGAAGCGGTGAAGAAGATGTGCTGGCGTGCGATGAACTTCCGGTGGGGCTCTTCGATGCGGGAGAATTGCTTGGCCATAGTGAATTGAACTCACAAATCCTGTTCCATTATGCATTCTAGTTCATGAATGCGAGGCCGTCCATCTAAAGCCCATTCGGCATCGGGCCGGAAGTGGGATAGATCATGCCTCTTGCACTTTATGCGCTCACCGCCGGCGCTTTTGGAATAGGCGTCACCGAATTCGTCATCATGGGCCTCCTGATCGAGGTGTCGGGAGACTTGGGCGTCTCCATTCCGGCCGCCGGCCTTCTCATCTCGGGCTATGCTCTGGGTGTGGTGCTGGGTGCCCCCATCCTCACCATGGCGACCAGCCGCTGGCCACGCAAAAGCGTGCTCCTGGCGCTGATGGCCATCTTCATCCTGGGCAATGCCGCCGCGGCCATGGCGCCCGGCTACGGGACCTTGATGGCGGCCCGCATCCTCACCGCCTTCGCCCATGGCACCTTTTTCGGCGTTGGCTCTGTCGTGGCGACCGGCCTCGTCGCTCCCGACAAGAAGGCCTCCGCCATCGCCATCATGTTCACCGGGTTGACCGTCGCCACCATCCTGGGCGTGCCTTTCGGCACCTGGCTCGGCCAACTGGCCGGCTGGCGCTCGACCTTCTGGGCGGTGACGGTGGTCGGCCTCGCGGCCTTCGCGGTGATCTGGGCTTTCGTCCCGCGCGATACGGCGCCTGAGCAGCAGAGCAGCTTCCGCAACGATCTCGCGGTGTTCCGCCGGCCGCAGGTCCTTCTCGGCCTGCTCACGACGGTGCTGGGTTACGCCGGCGTCTTCGCTGTCTTCACCTATATCGCGCCGATCCTCACCCGCATCTCCGGCTACTCCGAATCCGCCGTGTCGCCGCTGATGCTGCTCTTCGGCGCCGGGCTTCTGATCGGCAATCTGGCCGGCGGCAAGCTCGCCGACCGCAAGCTCACCCCCACGCTCATCGGCAGCCTGATCACGCTGACTTTGGTGCTGGGCCTGATGAGCTTCGCCATTCATGACCGCATCGCTTCCGCGCTCTTTGTCTTCCTGCTCGGCGCCGCCGCTTTCGCGACCGTCGCGCCCCTGCAGATGTGGGTGCTGGAGAAGGCCGCGGGCGCCGGCCAGAATCTCGCTTCGAGCTTCAACATCGCCGCCTTCAATCTCGGCAATGCCGGTGGCGCGTGGCTGGGTGGCGTCGTCATCGATCAGGGGCCGGGTCTCGTTTTCGTCACCTGGGCGGCAGCGCTCGTCACTCTGTCGGGCCTCGTCGTCGCTTTCATCGCGCTCTGGCTTGATGCCGGCAAACGCCGCGCCGTCTGCCCGGCGCCGGCCGAATGAGAGGAGAGATGATCATGAATAAGGGAACCGCTCTTATTGCCGGCGCGCAAGGCATCATCGGCCGCAATCTCATCACCGAGCTTAAAGCCCAAGGCGGCTGGGACATAATTGGCCTGTCGCGCCGCGGCGGCGCTGATGACGAAAACGTCAGGCAGATTGCGGTCGATCTGCTCGACCCTGACGACACACGGCGCAAGCTGGCACCACTCACCGCCGTCACCCATGTCTTTTATGCCGCCTATCAGGAGCGCGGCAGCTGGGCCGAGCTGGTGGCGCCCAATGTCGCGATGCTCGCCAATCTCCTCGACGGTATCGAGGCGGCGGCACGCGGTCTGCGCCATGTGAGCCTCATGCAGGGCTACAAGGTCTATGGCGCGCATCTCGGGCCCTTCAAGACGCCGGCGCGCGAGACCGACCCGCCGCCCATGCCGCCTGAATTCAATATCGACCAGCAGCGCCTTCTCGAAACACGCCAGCACGGCAAGGCCTGGAGCTGGTCGGCGCTCAGGCCCAGCGTGGTCGGCGGTGTGGCGCTCGGCAATCCGATGAATCTGGCGGTCGCCATCGCTGTCTATGCATCGACGTCGAAGGAGCTGGGATTGCCGTTGCGGTTTCCGGGCAAGCCCGGCGCCTATGACAAGCTCATCGAGATGACCGATTCAGGCTTGCTCGCCCGCGCCACGATCTGGGCGGCGCGTGAGCCCGGCGCCGCCAACCAGGCCTTCAACATCAACAATGGCGATCTCTTCCGCTGGAACGACATGTGGCCGAAGCTGGCCCGCTACTTCGACATGGATGTGGCGCCGCCTTTGCCGTTGCAGCTCAGCACCGTGATGGCCGACAAGGAGCCGCTGTGGAATGCAATGGTCGAGAAGCACGGCCTCACGCCCACACCCTACAAGGATGTCTCGTCCTGGCCTTTCGCCGACTTCGTCTTCTCCTGGGACTATGATTTCTTCGCCGATGGCGGCAAAGCCCGCCGCTCCGGCTTCCATGACTATGTCGACAGCGAGGAGATGTTCTTGCGGATCTTCGCCGATCTGCGGCGGCAGCGGATCATTCCTTGAGGCCGCTCAGTTCATAGTTGAGTAAGCAAGGGATTGTAGAGTTCGGTCATCCATGCGCGGTTGGACGGGCAAAACTCTGACGAGACGGGCTCCTTGGCTGAAGGGGCTGTACCCCTATTCTGTGGCAATCTACTTCGCCGCCACTGCTGCGCTGCTTGTCGAGTTCAACTGGAATCTGATCCTTTTCTTCATCGTCATCGGCCTCCTTGTTGACTTGTTGGTGAAGATCGACAACAGGATTTCGCTCTATGCCAGCCTGGCCTGTCTCCTCGGGCTGGTGTTCGTTGCATATTACATCATCCGCTTTCATCTTTTGCCAAGCGAGGTAACCTGCTTGCCGCTGGATATTTGTGTCCGCAGCAAGTACTTCGATAACCTCCCTGCCGGACAGGTTTCGTCAGCCGCTATGCTGAAGGCCGGGATCGTGGATGTGCTGAAGCTGTTGTCGATTGGGGGCCTGTGCTTTCTCTTCATTGCCCACGTCGCGCAAAGGAATGTGCGGCTCCCACCTATGCCTGAGGACCAAAAGGCGCCACTTCTGGTGATCGGGATGTCAGTCTTCCTAACAATTCTCGCTGTCTTGGCGATGACGGATCTTCCTAGGGGCATGAAGCGATTTCGCTTCGACTGGAGTCACGTAAGAGATCTGTCCGATGTCTACTTCACGTATTTCCTGGTTCCCGGTGGATTAGGTTACATGTTCACGCTGATCGTGTGCGCGGTGGCGCTCATGAACTCGATTGACGAGGATAGTTTCTTCAATCGACCGTGGCCGGAAGCCGGTCGAGGAAGCTGAGCAGCGTTTCATTGAACAGATCGGGCCGCTGCAGCGGCGCGAAATGGCTGACGCCCTCGAGCAGGATGAACCGGGCGCCGGGAATGCTGCGCGCCAGATATTCGGCATGCTCGCGTTTGATGAATTCGTCGCGCTCGCTCTGCACGATCGCCACCGGCACCGTGATGCGGGCGAGTTCCATCGGCCCGTAATTAGGCTCGGTCCTCATCATCTGGCTGACGGCGGCGACGAAATCGTCGAATGCATCGGGCGTCGCCGACAGGCTGGCATAGTCCTTGGCATGGCGCGAGAAACAGCGCCCGAGGAGCGGATCGCTTTCATCGATCTCCTTGGTGCCGCTTGGATCCATGTTGCAACCGAAGAAGAAGACGCCGTTGGCGCGAAGGGGCGCCTTCATGGCGAGGACGAGCGCGATGCAAGCGCCGTCGCTCCAGCCGACCAAGGCCGCTTTGGCGATCGCGAGCGTATCCATCACCGCGACGACATCGGAAGCCATCAGCTCATAAGTGTAAGGCCTGCCGTCGCGGGTGCTGCTTCCATGGCCGCGGCTGTCGATGAGGAGCACGCGATAGCCGGCGGCCAGGAGGGTGGGGACCTGGGCGCCCCAATTGCCGCCATGGCCGAGACCGCCATGCAGCAGGATCACCGTCGGGCCTGAGCCATAGGACGAATACCAGATCCGGGCACCGTCATGCGTGACGAAGCCTTGCACATCGGCCGCGGGCAGCGGCTCGCCGCCTTCTGCCGCGAAGCGCGTCAGATCGTCGTCACGGCGCAACGCTTCAGCTCTTTTTCTTCTTCGTTGTATCGGTCGAGGGATCGAGCATGCGGTGCAGATGCACGATGAAATAGCGCATCTGGGCGTTGTCGATGGTCTCGCGGGCTTTGGTGAGCCAGGCCTTCTGGGCCGTCTCGAAATTCGGATAGATGCCGACGATGTCGAGCCCCGCGACATCCTTGAAGGTGATGCCGTCGAGATCGGTGAGTTCGCCGCCGAAGACCAGATGAAGAAGCTGTTCCGGCTGTTTCTTGGGTGACTTGCTCATGATGGTGAAAGATGCTCCAGAAGTTTCGCCTGCAACCGCGGCGATGTGGCCACGTAATTTTCCTGCCGCGTCAAAGCGCGGTTGTAGATAAATGCTTTTCCGCTCAATCCGGTGACGATGCCTCCCGCTTCGTGCACCAGAAGGTCGCCCGCCGCAAGGTCCCAGTCATGCTTGGGCGTGGTCGAGAGTGCCGCGTCGAGCTTGCCTTCCGCCACGAAAGCGAGCCGCAAGGCGAGCGGTATGTTGCCGCTCGGCACCGCCTCGACTGGCGCCTGGGCCTGAAGCTGCTTCAAGGCCGAGACATTGCCGAGGACGCGGGCGCCGGCGAGGCTGGCGGTGCCGATGATGTGAAGCGGCCGGCCATTGAGCCTGGCGCCCTTGCCGGCCGCGGCCTCGTAGAAGTCGTCGGTCATCGGGCGGTAAATGGCGGCAAGCGTCGGCCGACCGTCGGTCAGCAGCGCCGCGGCCACGCACCATTCGTCCGCCCCATGGGTGAAGGCGCGCGTGCCGTCGATCGGATCGGCGATCCACACTTTCGCGCAGCCCAGACGGTCCGGCGTGTCCGGTGTTTCTTCCGATAGCCAGCCATAATCGGGCCTGGCGTCGTGGAGCCGCTCCTTCAGTACCTTGTCGACCGCGAGATCGGCCTCGGTGACCGGCGAGCCGTCGCTCTTCGTCCAGTGTTTGACTTGTCCGAACAAGGAGCGGGCCAAAGCACCCGCTTCACGCACCGCACTGCCGAGAAGTTCAGCGTCCGCCAAGTGTCATTCCTTCGAGGCGGCAGGAGGGCGCATTGATCGAGCCGCGATAGACGAGATCATTGGCGGGCTCGAGGTTGCGGAACATGTCCGAGAGCCTGCCGGCGAGCGTCACTTCGCTCACCGGATAGGTGATCTCGCCATTTTCGACCCAGAAGCCGGAAGCGCCACGGCTGTAGTCGCCGGTGACGATATTGGGCCCGTGGCCGATGAGCTCCGTCACATAGAAGCCGGTGCCGATCGATCTGATCATGTCGTCGAGCGAAAGGCTGCCGGGGCTCAAGGTGACATTGGATGAGGAGGGGCCGGGCGGGCCCGCAAGGCCGCGCGCCGCATGACCGGTGGTCTGAAGCCCCAATTGCCGCGCCGAGCCCAGATCGAGGATCCAGCTCTTGAGCACGCCCGCTTCGATGAGCGGCAGCGCCCTGGTGGCGATGCCTTCGGCATCGAAGGGTTTGGAGGCGAGGCCGCGCGGGCGTAGCGGGTCGTCGATGATGTGGATACTGTCGCCGAAGACCTGCTGGCCGAGCTTCTCGCGCAGGAAGCTGGTGCCGCGCGCGATCGACGATCCCATGATGGCCGAGAGGAAATGCCCGACGAGGCTCGAAGCGATGCGGCTGTCATAGATGACGGGCACCGCCTGCGACTTCACCTTGCGCGGATTGATGCGCCGTACCACGCGGCGGCCGGCCTCGCTGCCGATATCTTGGGGCTCGCGCAGATCTTGCGCGTGGATGACGGAGGAATAATCATAGTCACGTTCCATCGCCGTGCCGTCGCCGGCGATCGCGGTGGCGCTGAGCGAGAGGCCGGTGCGCCGATAGAAGCCGGAAAAGCCGTTGGAGGCGGCGAGCGCCACGCTGCGGTCGGAGGAGGAGGCGCCGGCGCCGCCGGACTTGCTCACGCCTTTTACGGCGAGCGCACTTTTTTCGGCGGCGAGCGCCATGTCGCGCAATTGGTTCGCATCGAGCAGCGTCTCGCCGGCGATATCGGGTATTGCCCAGTCGCGCGCCACCTGGTCGGAACTGGCGATGCCGGCATAGGGATCGGGCGGCGCGGCCTTCGCCATGGCGACCGCCTGCTCGGCGATGCGCTCGATCCCCGCCGCATCGATCTTGCTCGTGGCGATGGCCGCCGAGGCTTGGCCGACAAAAACGCGCAGGCCCACTTCGATCGCTTCCGACTGTTCGAGATTTTCGATCGCGCCGTCGCGCACCGCCACTTCGAGGCTGCGGCCGTCGACGACGAGCGCATCGGCGGCGCTGGCGCCGAAATGTTTGGCGCGCGCGAGCGCGGTTTGAGCGAGTGCGAGAAGGTCTTTGGTCATCTGGTCAATGTGTCGAGAAGAAGCCCTAGGAGAAGCAGCAGCCCCAGATCGCGATTGGACCGGAACAGCTTCAGGCAGTTCTGCGGGTTGTCGATATCGAGCCTGGCGATTTGCCAGGCGGCATGAAGCGCCGCCGCGGCCACCCCCATATGGGCGAGAAGCCCGGCTTGCGCAAGCCAGAGGCTCGCCTCGATGAGGACGAGTGCCAAGATGAAGAATCCGGCGATCCAGGTGACCGATGCAGCGCCGAATTTGAGCGCCGTCGATTTCACCCCGATCAGCACATCGTCTTCCTTATCCTGATGCGCGTAGATCGTGTCATAGGCGAGTGTCCAGGCGATGCCGCCGAGATAGAGAAGAACGGCCGGCCAGGCGATGGCGCCGTGAATGGCGCTCCAGCCGACCAGCGCGCCCCAGTTGAAGGCGAGGCCCAGAAAGACCTGTGGCCAATAGGTGAAGCGCTTCATGAAGGGATAGATGGCGACGAGGACGAGCGAAGCGGCCCCGAGGGCAACCGTAGGCCAGTTGAACTGCAGCAGGATCACGAGGCCCGCAAGGCACTGCAGGATGAGGAAGGCGAAGGCGGCCTTGACGCTGACCTGACCCGAGGGGATCGGCCGCGAGCGGGTGCGGGCCACCTGGGCGTCGAAGTCGCGGTCGGCGAGATCGTTGAGGGTGCAGCCGGCGCCGCGCATGACGAGGGCGCCCAGCAGGAAGAGCAGGCCGTACCAGAGATTGGGCATGCCGCCGCCCGTCGCGATCTGCGCCAGGACAAGGCCCCACCAGCAGGGGATGAGCAGCAGCCACAGGCCGATCGGCCGGTCGAGCCGCATCAGCCGCGCATAGGGGCGCCAGGGCCTCGGCATAAACCGGTCGACCCAATTGTCGGGCGGCGCATCGGCGACATGGTCGGTCATGGGGCTGTGTTAGCCCGGGAGGTCGGGGCGTGCAAATAGGCCCATTGCGCGCAGCTACTCGGCAAGGTTAGGACACGGGGCATGAAGGACACAGCCCGTCTCTATCTCGCCGAAAAGCTTGCCGAACGCGCCGAACATCAGCTGGGGCAGGATCAGGCCCATTATCTGCGCGATGTGATGCGCCTGAAGCCCGGTGATCCGGTCCGGCTTTTCAATGCAGAGGACGGCGAGTTCCTGGCCTATCTCGGCACCGTCACCCGCAAGACGGCGAGCGTCATCTGCGAGAAGCAGCTCGCTGAGGCGGCACCGCCGCCCGATATCGATTTCATCTTCGCGCCGCTCAAACATGCCCGTCTCGATTATCTGGTGCAGAAGGCGACCGAGCTCGGCGCCCGCCGCCTGCGCCCTGTCTATACGGCGCGCACCATTGTCGACCGCGTCAATCTCGACCGGATGAAGGCCAATGCGGTGGAGGCGGCCGAGCAATGCAATCTGGTGTATGTGCCCGAGGTGTTTGAGCCGGAAAAGCTCGACCGGCTGCTCGCCCGATGGCCGGCCGAGCGGGCCTTGATCTATTGCGACGAGCGCTCGGACGGCGCCGATACGATCGCTTTGCTTAAAGGTCTCAAGCTTCCCGCCGCCCTACTGATTGGCCCGGAAGGGGGCTTTACGGCTGAGGAGCGGGAGGGGCTGAAGCGGCTGCCTTTCGTGACCGTCATCTCGCTGGGGCCGCGGATCATGCGGGCCGATACCGCCGGCACGGCCGCCTTGGCGGTGGTCCAGGCGGTCCTGGGCGACTGGCATTCATGATTTTTTGCCGGGGCGCCCATCACAATCTTTGACTTGTCGGAAGGTGGGCCGCCGCCTAAACGCTTCCCAGGCAATATCATGGGAATTGATCGTGAGCGGACCTACACCTGACAGCCCGGAAGCGCGCGCCGCCATCACCAGCAAGCGTCAGCTGGTCGACTATATCGCCAAGGGCGAGAAGCCCGAGTCGGAATGGCGCATCGGCACCGAGCACGAGAAATTCCCGTTTCTGACCGATACGTTGAACCCCGTCCCTTATGACGGTCCACGCTCGATCAAGGCGCTGCTCGAAGGGCTCAAGGGCCGCTTCGGCTGGACCGGCGTCTATGAGGAGGGCAACATCATCGCGCTTGCCGATCCCACGGGCCTGGGGTCGATCTCGCTCGAGCCGGGCGGCCAGTTCGAGTTGTCGGGAGCCCCCTTGGCGACCGTGCATGAGACCTGCGATGAGGTGCATAACCATCTGGCCCAGGTGCGTGAGATCGGTGACGCTCTGGGCATCGGCTTCCTCGGTCTTGGCTCATCGCCCATCTGGACGCGGGCCGAAACGCCGGTCATGCCCAAGGGCCGCTACAAGATCATGGCGCCCTATATGGACAAGAAGGGCAAGCATGGCCGCGACATGATGTTCCGCACCTCGACGGTGCAGGTCAATCTCGATTTCTCGACTGAAGCCGACATGGTCAAGAAGCTGCGCGTCTCGCTGGCGCTGCAGCCGGTGGCGACCGCGCTCTTCGCCAATTCTCCGTTCACGGAGGGAAAGCCCAATGGCTATAAGAGCTTCCGCTCGGCCGTCTGGCTCGACACCGATCCCGACCGCTCCGGCATGCTGCCATTCGCCTTCGAGCCCGGCATGGGCTATGAGCGTTATGTCGACTATGCGCTCGACGTGCCGATGTATTTCGTCCATCGCGATGGTCACTATCACAACACCTCGGGCGAGAGCTTCCGCGCCTTCATGGAAGGCAAGCTGCCGCAATTGCCGGGTGTCCGGCCGACGCAGCAGGACTGGTCGGATCATCTGACGACGATCTTCCCGGAAGTGCGGCTCAAGAAATTCCTCGAAATGCGCGGCGCCGATACCGGCCCCTGGCGCACGCTCTGCGCGCTCCCCGCGCTGTGGGTCGGCATCTTCTATGACCAGACGGCGCTCGACGGCGCCTGGGAGCTGGTGAAGGACTGGTCGGCCGACGACCGCCAGAAGCTGCGTGAGGCGGTGCCGCGCGAGGCGCTGCAGGCTAAAGTCAAGGGCCGCACGGTGCAGGACGTCGCCAAGGACATGCTGGCGCTGTCGCGCAAGGGCCTGGGCGAGCGCCGCATCGTCGGCTGCAAGGGCAAGACTGAAACACGCTTCCTCGACGATCTCGACGATATCGCCGCCTCGGGCCGCACCCGCGCCGAGGACCTGTTGCAGCTTTATGACACGAGCTGGAATCACGACGTGCGCCGCGTTTTCCGAGACTTCGCATACTGATTGCAATTTTAGATCGCTCGATGACAATCGTGAACGCTCCGATATAGTGTTCCCAATGGGGCATATTGCCTTTGAGGTGACCGTCAGCGGGGCATTATGGAAGCGACGTCGGACATACCGACACAAACACCTGCGGCCGCGATCAGCGCATCGGGTCCCGAAGGGCTGGGCGGCTGGTTGCTCCTGCCCATCTTCTATCTCATCAGCACGATAGTGCTGACCAGCTACGATTACTCTGTCTTCTTATCGGACTGGGAGTACATCATCGCCCTGGCGACCGGGCAGGTCGATCCGGGTTGGCTGTTGTGGTCGACGCTGTTGTCGACGGTCATGGCTGTCGAGCTTGTCGCTTTTGCCATCTATCTGCTGGTCGTCCTGTTCCAGAAGAAGCGTCAGCTGCCGCGGCTGATGGTCTGGTTCTACTCTGCCCAGCTGATCGTGATGGGGATCGAGTTCCAAATAAGCGTTCAATATTCCGTATTCACGCAGACGCCAGGGGACCTTGGAGAAGCCGGTAAGGGGCTCATTCATGCGATCCTTATGGTGGCGATCTGGATTCCCTATTTCCTGCGCTCCAAGCGCGTGAAGGCGACCTTCGTGAATTAGCCGGCGCTGATCGATTCAATCACGACTTCCACTCGTGAATACAATTTTAGGTATATCGACAGAATTTATGAACGCTCTAATTATGTCTGACAAAAGGTCAGATATGGGGAGCGTTATGGAGACGTCGTCTGAGACAGCGGCAATGGCACCGGCAGCCGCAGTCATTGCCGTGGGTCCGAAGGGCCTGGGCGGCTGGTTGATCCTGCCCATCATTCATCTGATCGGGTCGATAGGATTGACCAGCTATAATCTCTTTGGCGTGGTGGAGAATTGGGACAGCATTGTCGCCCTGCTGACCGGACAGGTCGACCCGAGCTACAGATGGTTTGTCTGGCCGCTTCGAATCTCGTTGGTTTCCGGCGTGGCGATCGTTGCCTTCGCTCTCTATCTCCTGGTCCTTCTGTTTCAGAAGAAACGTGAGCTGCCCCGGCTGATGATTTGGTTCTACCTGCTGCTGCTCAGTGCGACATTGATCGACTCGGGCATAATCCTGCAAAATCCCCAGCAATGGACAATGGCGGATGTGTCGGAGGCGAGGAGGGCCTTGGGCCAGACCGTTTTCATCGCGGTGATCTGGATTCCCTATTTCCTGCGCTCCAAGCGCGTCCGGGCGACTTTCGTGAATTAGAGCATGATCCGGAAAAGTGCGAAGCGGTTTTCCGGAAAGATCATGCGCCCTATTCAGTCTTCTCTCTGATCCGGGTCAGGCAGCAGCCCTCCTGTCCAGGCGACCAGAGTTCGATCTCGTAATCGAAACCGGCAGATTCCAAAGTCGCCGCGTCAAACGCGCAGGCGCAGTGAAGCAAGGTGACGATTTCCTCTTCGCTGCAGCCGGCCTCGACCCATGCGTCCTTGATCGGGCAGGCCATCATCTTCACGTCGAGGCCGGTGCTGTCGAGGCGTCTTATGTCAGGGCAAAATATCGATCCGTCATCGGGTGATTTCGCGAAGCCTCTTGCCATGCCTTCGAAATCCCGGGGCGCGCAGCCGGCGAGCGACTTGCCGACATGAAGGCCGTGGGCGCGGCTGGCGCTTCGCATCACGTCCTTGGCTTCCTCTTCGCCGTAGCGGGCTTTGAGCTCGCGAAACACCATCAGATAAGCCGTACCTCGGTCCTTGATGGCGTCATACAGCAATTTGTTGGTTGGCTTGTGGGGCAGAGCGTCTCTCCGAGGATTCTTGCTGGAAGTCAGCTGATCTCTACTCCCGCGCGCGACGTGAGCAAGTCTTCGGCTTCCGTTGCTATCGTGCGCACGATCTCACCCGCGGGGGTTACATCGTGGATGAGGTCGAGGCCTTCACCGGCGAATACGACCGATGTGTTGGTGTCGCCGGCGCGCGCCGCCGTCCAGTAGGCTTCCGTCTCGCGCGGCAGGTTCTTTTCGAGCTCTCCTTCATTGCCGTGCCATTTGCGGCTGAAGTCGTTGATGAGCGCGCGGCCGGTATAACCGTCGGGCCAGGGAAGCTCGCGCACGATGTCGAAGACACGGGTGCGCTGCGTGTCGTCGCTGCGTGCCAGCGTCAGCAACTGCTTCACCCTGTCGCTGCCGAGTGCCTCCGGTGTTGCCCAGAAGCGGGTGCCGACCAATATGCCGGCAGCGCCCAGCATCAGCGCCGCCGCGAGGCCGCGCCCGTCGGAAAGCCCGCCTGCCGCGACAACCGGTATCTTGCCCGCGATATCGACCACCGCCGGGGTGAGGGTGAGCGTCGTGCGGCCCGACTTGCCGTGGCCGCCCGCTTCCGTGCCTTGCGCCACGACGATGTCGGCGCCGGCATCGAGCGCCCGCTTGGCGCCGTCGAGATTCTGCACCTGGCAGAGCAGCTTGACGCCGGCCGCCTTGATGCGCGGCGCGAAGTGCATCTCGTCGCCGAAAGCGAGACCGAAGACTTTCGGCGCGCGCTCCAGCGCCTGGTCGAAGAGCTCGGGGAATTTTTGCAGCGACCAGGTGATGTAGCCGACGCCGATCTGCGCATTGCCGGCGGCGCGGAATTGCTCGTCCATCCAGCTGGTGCCGCCATAGCCGGCTTTCGGATCGCCATAGCCGCCGCCGATCATGCCGAAGCCGCCCGCCTGGCTCACCGCCGCCGCGAGCCTGCCGCCGGCGACGCCGCCCATCGGCGCCAGAATGATCGGATGGGTGATGCCGAGCAGTCTGGTCAGCGCCGTGGTGATCGCCATGATCTCAAGATCTCCTTCAAATCGGGAAGATCAGTATGCGCCGGGCTTCTTACGGCAAGTCATGCAACTTTTCGGGAGCGGCTATTCCGCCGCCATCAGCTGGCGCGGCATGTTGGAGATGCTTTCCGAGATATGGCGGCTCAGCGCTTCGGCCGCCGAGCTGCGCCGGCCTGGCCGGTGCACGATGCCGATGCGGAACTGGCTGAGCTTCGGAAAACCGTCCTTCTCGGAGAGGAGACGCATGCCCGGGCGCAGGCAGATTTCCGGTATCGCGCCGACCGCGAGTCCGGCCAGCACCGCGGCATTCACCGCGTTGGAATTGGGACTCGAATAGGCGATGCGATATTGGCGACCCTGGCGTTCGAGCGAGCCGATCGCCAATGCCCGCCATTCGCAGCCCGTATGCGAGAGCGCAACGGGCAGCGTGTCGAGCATATGCACGCTGTGGCGTTGCGAGGTCACCCAGACCAGGTTTTCGGTGCGCACGATTTCATCGGCGGTGATTTCCGAGCAGGCCGTGACGAGCGCCAGATCGAGCTCGCCATGGCGCGCGCGCTCATAGAGGACCGGGCTCATGGCGCAGTCGACATTGACCGTCACCAAGGGATGGGTGCGCGAGAAGCGGGCGAGGATCTCGGGCAGGAAGCGGTCGGCATAATCGTCGGGCGTGCCGAAGCGCAGCGTGCCGGTGAGCTCGGGCTTAGTGAAGGCGGCGACCGCCTCGTCATTGAGATTGACGATGCGCCGCGCATATTCGATCAGCCGCTCGCCGTCCGCCGTGAACCGGCTCTGCCGCCCGTCGCGGGTGAAGAGGGGGCGGCCCACCAGTTCCTCGAGCCGCTTCATTTGCATGGACACCGCCGACTGGGTCTTGTGCACTTCCTCGGCGGCGCGGGTGAAATTGCCGGTGTCGGCAATGGCCAGGAATGTCTTCAGCAGGTCGACATCGAGATTGGGGATCATGCCACATCTCCATCAATAGTATTGATGGAAAGTATAAGACATATTCGTTGGATTTATCAATAGAGGAGGCGCAAATTAAGGACATTCAGATGAACCGCTTGAGCCGCTTTCGGGTGGCCGGCCCGCCAGGAGACTGATCTTCTGGCGCAACGGAGGATCGTGTCATGAGAGATTATGCCCTGAACCGCGCGATTTTCGAGGATCGGATCGGCAACCGGTCGCTGTTCTCCAGGCTTTTCCACAACTGGAAGGCGCGCAAGGAAGTGACCCAGCTCGCCGAATTCGACGACTTCCTGCTGGCCGATATCGGCGTCAGCCGCGACGACCTGGAATGGGCGGCGAAGCTGCCGATAACCACCGACCCGACCCGGGCCCTGGAAGACCGCGCCGTGCTGCGCGACCGCCACCAGCCCCGCAACCGTCCTGGCTGGGGCGCCTATTAAGCATCGGTCCGAAAAGTGCGAAGCGGTTTTCGGATAAACCGATGCGCAACATAAAGGACAAACCCCGACTCCCCTGACTGGCAGGCGGTTCCCACCCCTGGGCCGCCTGCTTTTTGGGGTTCGTCAGCCGCGCCGCATGTGTCGGGAAGACGGTGGCCGGCGGATAATTTCGTTCGCCGCCAACGACTCGTTGGCTTCGACCCGTCCGTACATGTCGGCGCGCATCACGTTTTTCGGAATCCTGATGAAGTCGGCCAACGCCTGGATGTCTTTGAGCGGTTTCAGTTCCTCGACCCATTCTGAATCGACCTTGAACTCCCAGTCGACCGATTTCAGGTTCTGCTTCAGGACAAAGCCATAGGCCTCGAGCCCTTGGGCCCCGTCGGCAATGACGATCTTCCAGAACTGCGATGGAATTTGCACGATCAGTTCATCGCCGTTCTCGTCCTTGCCTTTGAAAGGCCTGTCCTTCTCATCGTCGAAGACCGGCCCGGCGAAGATCACGACCCTTTCGCCTTTGGCCTGTTTGAGAATCATGTTCTCCAGACGGCCCCAGTCGCCTCCCAGCTTGGATTGGTTGAAGGCCGCCACCTGAGGAGAGCAGTTGGTGACATGATAGCTGTCGCCATTGGCGCGGCGCACTTGCGCATAGGTTTTGCCCCACACGACATCGTCACGGCGAACGACGTGCCCTTTGTCGAAGGATTTGCGGTCATTCTTGAAGAAGGCGTCCGGCAACTGATGAGCGGCGTCGATGCGCTCTTCGGGGACCCATTTTTCGATGTCGCCTTCGGCCAGCCCTCCCAGCGCCTTGCGTGAATAGGTCTTGGACGGATCGGGGCGCCGCGCCTTCTCCGTGGCGTCGACATTGCAGGCCGTGAACATCGCCAGCCGCCGCGCCTTGTGCATGACAATCGAGAAGTGCTCATAGGGGATCGCCGTTCCGCCGCTCGACATTTTCGCCGCCAGCGACGTCTTGGTCACCCTCGGCAACGCAATGGCCTCGCTGAGAAAATTCTTGTCGTAGCCCTTCCGGTTTTCATATTTCGAATCGATCACCGGCGCCTTGTAGGCTTCGGTGGCAGCGATCATGTCGCCGCCGTCCGCCGCCTTCGTCGCCGGCATTGGCGGCGCGCTTGAGCCGACATGTTCGATCTCGGCGGCATAACCGATCGGCAGATCGATGCGGGTGCCCTGAGCCATCGCTGTGACACGGAGCCTGGAGATACTGGAAGTCCCGGACTCGGCCGTCCGCGGAGCATCGGGAGGGATAGGGACCGGCGATGGTGGCGACGGTGCTTTTTCTCCGTTGGCGGTCGCCATGAACTCGTCCAGCAACGGGCTTGCCGGAGCGTTGCCGAGCGCCGCCACGATCTGGCTGGCGCGCACGCCGCGATTGCCGATCCAGTCGATCTCGCCATCGTCGGTCGAATTGTCGGCGACGGTGCCGGCCTTGGTCAGCCATTGCCCCTTGGCGTTCTTCCGGGGAACGCCGGCGCTATGCAGTCCGACCACTTGCCATGTGTCGTTGAAGAGCGGCGCCCCCGAAGATCCTTGCGCCGTGTCCGAGTGGTAGACGAGAAAATTATCCTCCTTCTTCAGCAGCTTGTTCTCGCGCAACGCGACTTGCTTCGGCAACCCCGACGGATGCTGGATGATGGAGATGAATTCGCCCTCGTTGATTTTACCATGATTTGGATTGAGGCGCAGATATCGATAGGTCACGAGCCCCGCATCGCCCTGATCGCCGTCCGGGCTCTGATCCACCGCGACGATGGCGAAGTCGAGCTCCTCATTGGCGAAGAAGTAGATGTCGGGACGCGTCCTGAATGAGGGGCCGCGCCGCTCTATGCCCTCGATATCGAGCACATAGTCGAACTGCGCGAGCGCAAGCGCCGCCTCCCCGGCATGGGGAAAGACATGATGATTGGTCAGCAGGAGCGAGGGCGACACCATGAAGCCGCTGGCGGCGCCGATCTGCCGCTCGGCCTCGTCGCGCAGAATGACCCGGCATACCGACTTTGCCGCGAAAAGACCGCGCTCGAAGAAATTGAGATCGACGAGGTCATTGTCGCCCAATATCCGCTCCTTCTCGGACTTGGACGGTCGTAGGACCGTTTCGGTGAGCGCCCGCCGCCGCAGCTCGAGCTTGGCGGGCGAGTTCAGGTCGCGCGGCTTTACGAATTCCCGGCCGCGCAGGCCGGGCAGGCTCGCAGCCATTTCCTGCGTGGTGCGATCGACGATTTGTCTGAGATCACGGACTTTCATCTGTTTCGCTTTCGCAAATGGAGTTGTGTGGGGCCCCCGAAAGACGGAATGGAATGACAGAATTCGAGAGGCGCTCGGGGCAGTGGCGGCTAGGCACGCTCATCGATGGTACGATCCAGTAAGGGATCGACCTTACACTGCCCTCACGTCAATGTTATCACGGTCCTCGCCGTGAGTCAGCGTCTTTTTCAGTGTCTGAGCTGAAACGTCCGAGAATGAGGGGACGCCGGATCGGTCCTGAGACGGTATCCGGCACCCCCTGATGCTTCGATCCGGCGTTAGCGCCGCTTGGTCATCCGGTCGACGGAATTGAGCAGATCATCGGCGGCATTGCCGCTGGACGTGCCGCCGCCCAATACGTCGTCGAGCCGCTTGCGGCTGCGCTGGGTGATATCCTGATTGTACCCGCCGCCGCCGGCTCCACCTCCACCCTGGCCGCCGCCCATCATCTCGCGCAGCAGGTCTTCGATACTGACACCGCCGGGTCCGCCTTGGCCGCCGGCTTGCGGCCGTGGCGCTCCGCCGGCTTGGCCGCCACCGGCCCCGCCGCCCAAAATATCGCCGAGAATGTCACCGAGGCCGCCACCGCCTTGGCCACCCCGGGGGGCCGCCTGGCCCTGCTTACCCTGGCCGGCGCCGCCGCCCAGTATGTCGCCGAGGATGTCACCCAGCCCGCCGCCGCCCTGGCCACCGGCTGATCCGCCGCGTGGTGCGGCTTGGCCCTGACCGGCGCCGCCGCCCAGTATGTCGCCGAGAATGTCACCAAGCCCGCCACCGCCCTGGCTGCCCGCTGATCCACCGCGTGGTGCGGCTTGGCCCTGGCCGGCGCCGCCGCCGAGAATTTCACCGAGAATGTCGCCCAGTCCGCCGCCGCCCTGACCGCCAGGTGCCGGCGTGTTGGCCGAAGCGGTTTTGCTGCCGCCGAACATGCCCTTGGCGAGCTGGCCCATGATGATGGCGGCGATGACCGGCAGCATCTTCTTGAGCACGGTGGATGAGATGCCCGACAGGTCGGCCGCCTGATTGGCGACGCCGCGGCTCACATCCTTCGAGCCGAAGACATGGCCCAATATGGCATTGCCGTCATCGGCGATCTGGTCATAGCCGAGCGCCGAGGTGTTGTCGGCATATTGGCTGTGATTGCCCGCCTGCAGCGCCTTCAGGAGATTGGCGAGCCCGTCATCCGACTGGTTGTTGCGCCGGATGCCGGCGGCGACGACGGGCGCCAGTTGCTCGAAGGCGGCGCGCGACTGTGCTTCGTTGAGGCCGAATTGACGGCCGATTTCCGCGATATCCATGATCTGCCTCTTTCTGCTCTGGTTAACGCCGAAGGTTGCCGAGAATCTCGCCGAAGATCTGATCGAGCGAGAACGTGCCGCTGCGCTTCTTGCGCGTCGTTCGCTTGCGCGGCGTGGATTTGCGCGTGGTGCCGAAAATGCTGGTGGTGCGCCGGCGCCGCCGCTTCGGCGCCAGTTGCCGCGTGGCACCCTGTACCGCGCCTTTGACCACCGCTTCGATGATGGTCGAGAGAATTCCGCCGTGCTCGTCGCCATTGCCCGCCGCGCGCTGCTCGCCCACGAGCCCCTGCCTCTGCGGCTGCGCATACTGGCGCGCCAGAACGGCGAGAACGGCGCTCGCCGCGATGGCCGCGAGCTTGTTCATGGCGGCATCCTTGGGCGCGATGGCGAGCGCCTTGCGCGCCGTCGTGGCCGAGCCATAGATATCGGCGAGCACCGCCTCGCCGTCCGCGACGAGCTCGGGATCATCCATAAAATTGGACTCATCGAGAAAGGCGTCGCCATCGCCGTCCTCGAGCAGATCGAGAAGCTTCTCCAGGGCGTCCGGGTCCTCGGCGCGCTTGTGCAATTGGCCGGCGATGGCGGCGCCCATGCGCCCGAGTGCGTCTTCCGCGAGTTTCGGATCGACCCCCGCGGCCTGTCCGGCATTGGCGAAGAACTGCCCATTCTGGGCCGAGCGCAATATGTCCATCAACCCCATTTCACCAACCCAAAGTCACAAACTCATGTCAGGCCTTCTGCTGCGCGACCTTGGCCACGATCCTATAGGCCCAGGCCACGGAGGCAACACCGAAGATGATCGACCCGATCGCCACCCCGACCATCACGCCTTCGGGGCCGGCGATCTCAGCGCCATAGATCGCGAAGGGAATGGTGCCGATCGTCGCCTTGGCCCAGTTGAAGACGGTCGACGTATTGGGATGCCCCAGATTGTTGAAGGCGGCGCTGGCGACGAACTGCGCGCCAGCGAAAGCCCAGCTCGCCGCGATGAAGCTGCAGAAGAACAGTACGAGCTCATGGGTGCGGCCGCTGGCGCGGAACAGCTCGGCGATCTCGTGGCGGAAGACGAACAGAAGGACGGACGTGATGAGCGTATAGATGGTCGCGAAGATGAGCCCGTCGGTGAGCGTCCGGCGCACCCGGTCATGGAGACGCGCACCATAATTCTGGCCGATGATCGGACCGACCGAGCCCGACAGCGAGAAGATGATGCCGAAGGCGACGGGGATGACACGCCCGATGATCGCCGCCGCCGCCACCGCCTCGTTGCCGAACGGCGCCACCGCGCGCGTCACATAGGCATTGGCGAAGGGTGTGGCGAGTTGCGTCAGCATCGCCGGCACCGCGATCTCGGAGATCTCGCGCATATCGGCCCTGAGCCTGGCCAGGCTCGGCGGCGCGAAGAAATTATGGACGCGATGGACGCTGTGAAGGCCGACGGCGAGTGAGCAGATATCGGCGATGACGCCGGCCAGGGCCGCGCCCTGGATGCCCCAGCCTAGCCAGAAGATGAAGATCGGATCGAGAATGGCGATGACGATGGCGACGACCAGGGTCACATACATCGCGCGCCTGGCATCGCCCAGGCCCCTGAGCGTGAAGGAGCAGGCGACGCCGCCCGCCAGCACCACGAAGCCGGGAGACGCGATCCAGACGAACTGCTTGGCGAGATAGAGCGCCTCGCCTTCGGCGCCGAGGAGCCGCAAGAGCCAGTCGGCGCCGAAGGCGATGAGGCCCGAGAAGAACGCCGACAGGATGCATGAATACATGAAGCAGCTGGTGGCGAATTCGCGCGCCCGTTCCGGCCGCTTGGCGCCGAGATTGCGCGCCACCAGCACGGCGGCGGCGATGCCGGTGCCGATGCACAAGGACAGATTGGTGAAGACGACGGTGCCGGCATACCCGATCGCCGCGGTGATCTCGGTCTTGCCCAAGAGGCTCAGATAGAAGAGGTCGGCGAGATCGACCAGGAACATCGACATCAGGCCGAGCGCGCCGGTGAAGGTCATCACCACCACATGCCGCATGGTCGAGCCCGTCACGAAGCGGGCTTCGCTTGTCGCTGCCGTGTTCATGCCGACAGGAGACCCAGCGCGCGGGCCTCGCGCTCGAAGCCGGCGCGCCCGGTGAAGTGATGGGCGGTGAGGCCGGCGATCCGCGCCCCGTCGACATTGGATTTCTTGTCGTCGGTGAACCAGGCCTTGCTCGCGTCGATGTCGAGACGCCGCATCAGCCGGCGATAGCTTTCGGGATCGGGCTTCTTGGTCATGAACTCGAAGGAGAAATAGCAATCGGCGCCGAAAATCTGCGCGGCTTCCGGAAACACCTCGGTGATACCCGCCTTCATCAACGGCCCGTTATTGGTGAAGAGCGCCACGCGCCGGTGCCGGGCGATCTCACGAACCAGTGCCAGCATATCGGGCCAGGGCTGAATGGCGGCACGGCGCGCCGCGATCCATTCGTCGCGGCTGATCGGATGGCCGAGGCGGCGGGCGAATTCGGCGAGATAGTCTTCCGCGCTCTGATAGGTGCCTGAATCAGCCGCATCCTCGAAGCCCGAATCCCACAGCGCGGCGCGGATATCGCGCGGCGTCTTATGGGAGATCCGGCCGAGCGCCCTGAGCCTTGCGCCGAGATCGTAGCGGCACAACACGTCGTCGAGGTCGAATATGGCGATATCGAAGGTCATCCTTGCGGCAATTCATCGAGTCTTCTGATTCTGGGCCGGGCTCCGCATGCTACACCGAGGCGAAGGTATTTTGACAGCGGCGCCTTGCGATTGACTTTTATCTGCATCACCTGCTTGTGTCTCCTGAACAATCTTGAGAGTGATGGCGACGTGATGGATTTGGATCGGATCAGGGCCGATACGCCGGCGACGGCGCGGCGCGCTTATTTGCACAATGCCGGCGCGGCGCTGATGCCGCGCGCCGTGGTCGACGCGCTCAAGAACCATATCGATCTCGAGGCCGAGATCGGCGGCTATGCCGCCTTCCGTCAGGAGATCGGGCGTTGCGAGGCCGTTTATGGCTCGGTGGCGCGTCTCATCAACGCTAAACCCGAAGAGATCGCGCTGGTCGAGAACGCGACGGTCGCGTGGCAGATGGCTTTCTATTCGCTGCAATTCGCACCGGGCGACCGCATCCTCACCGCCGAAGCCGAATATGCCGCGAACTATGTGGCATTCCTGCAAATGGCGAAGCGCACCGGCGTGGTGATCGATGTGGTGCCGAGCGATTCCACCGGCGAGCTCGATGTCACGGCGCTCGAGCGGATGATCGATGACCGCGTGAAGCTCATCGCCATCACCTGGGTCCCGACCAATGGCGGCCTCGCCAATCCGGCAGCGGTTGTGGGACGGATCGCCAAGGCGCATCGCATTCCCTATCTCCTCGATGCCTGCCAGGCGGTGGGCCAGATGGTTGTCGATGTCGAGGCGCTCAATGTCGACATGTTGTCGGCGACCGGGCGCAAATTTCTGCGCGGGCCCCGCGGTACCGGCTTTCTCTATGCGCGCAAAGGTTTTCTCGACCGCATGGAGCCGCCGGTGATCGATCATTATGCGGCGCCCTGGGTGGCACGTGACCGCTATGAGCTGCGCCCCGACGCACGCCGCTTCGAGAATTGGGAGAACAACTATGCCGCCCGCCTCGGCCTCGGCGCCGCTGTCGACTATGCGCTGGACATCGGCATGGAGCAGATCGCGGCGCGCTGCCTTGCACTCTCCGGACGGCTGCGCGCCGGTCTTGCCGCGACCGGCGGCGTGACGTTGCTCGATCTCGGCCGCACCCCGTCCGCAATCGTCAGCTTCAATGTTGATGGCATCGAAGCGCGTGAGGTGGTCCGCCGGGCCTTGGCGGCAGGGATCGTCATTGGCGCCTCCGAACCCGAAAGCACCCGCATCGATTCCGAGAACCGCAACCTCGCCGACACGGTCCGTGCCTCGCCGCATTATTACAATAGCGAGGCGGAGGTCGACCGGCTGATTGACCTTTGCAGGGAAATGGTCTTGCATTTTGTACGCAAATAGGTACAATGCGCATATGAAGACTAAATCCTATAGCGAATTGCGCCAGAATCTTGCCTCCACATTGGATAGTGTGACGGAAGACCATGAGCCCGTGATCATTACGCGCGACCGTGGCAAGCCGGCCGCCGTCTTGATCTCGCTCGAGGATTTTGCGTCCTATGAAGAGAGCAGGTATCTCTTGCAAAGTCCGCGCAACGCCGATCGCCTTCTGAAGGCAATTGCTGAACTGGAGGCGGGCGAGGGCGCCGAACGAAAGCTCGCCGAGTGAAGCTCATCTTCAGCGAACAGGCCTGGGAGGACTACCTCTACTGGCAAGCGCAAGATCGCAAGCTTCTCGAGCGCATCAACGCATTGATCAAGGAGTGTTTGCGCACTCCCTTCAAAGGAACCGGCAAACCGGAACCTCTACGTGGCTCACTGTCCGGATGGTGGTCGCGCCGCATTACACAGGAGCATCGTCTCGTATATCGCCCCAGCGAGGACGGTCTGCTGATCGCGCAATGCCGTTATCACTATTGAGAAAGTTTAGGCCGCGGTGCCGCCGACGGTGATCTGATCGAGCCTGAGGCTCGGCTGACCGACACACACCGGCACGCCCTGGCCCTGCTTGCCGCAGGTGCCGATGCCGGGATCGAGCGCCATGTCGTTGCCGACCATCGAGATGCGCTTCAACGCATCGGCGCCGTTGCCGATGATGGTGGCGCCCTTGACCGGCGTGGTGACGCGGCCGTTCTCGATCAGATAGGCCTCGGTGCAGGAGAACACGAACTTGCCCGACGTGATGTCGACCTGGCCGCCGCCGAAGGATTTGGCGAACAGCCCGTTTTTCACCGAGGCGAGGATCTCGTCGGGGTGTTTGTCGCCGTTCAGCATATAGGTGTTGGTCATGCGCGGCATCGGGCTGTGGGCGAAGGACTGCCGGCGCCCGTTGCCGGTGGGTTTCATGCCCATGAGCCTGGCATTGAGCCGGTCCTGCATATAGCCGACCAGGATGCCGTCTTCGATCAGCGTGGTCGAGGAGGAGGGGGTACCCTCATCGTCGATGGCGATCGAGCCCCGGGCGCGCGCCACCGTGCCATCATCGACGACGGTGATGCCCCGGGCGGCGATCCGTTCGCCCATCAGCCCGGCAAAGGCGCTGGTCTTCTTGCGGTTGAAATCGCCCTCGAGCCCGTGGCCGATGGCTTCATGGAGCAGGATGCCCGGCCAGCCGGGTCCCAGCACCACGTCCATTTCGCCGGCCGGCGCCGGTTTCGCCTCGAGGCCGACGAGCGACTGGCGCACCGCTTCCCGGACCGCGTCCTGCCAGGTGGCTTCTGTCACATAGTCGCTGTAGAGGCCGCGCCCGCCGAAGCCGTAGGAGCCGCTGGCGCGTTCCGTGCCGTCGCTCGCCATGACGCTGACCTGGAAGCGCACCAGAGGCCGGCTGTCGCGATAGACTTCGCCCTGGGCGCGCAGGATCTCGATTTCCTGCCAGTCGCCGGAGAGTGAAATGCTCACTTGCTTGATGCGCGGATCGGCCTTGCGGGCGAAGTCGTCGACCTGCTGCAGGAGCGTCACCTTGTCGGCGAAGGCGAAATGGTCGGATGGATTCTTGGCCGGGTAGAGTTCCCGATTCGTGCGCGCCGGCGCCTGGGCGACGGCCGAGGTGGGGCCGCCGATAATGGTGCGGCAGATGTCGGCCGCCCGTTTCATGGCGGCAGCCGAAAGCTCGGTCGAGTGCGAATAGCCCTGGGTCTCGCCGCTCACCACGCGCAGGCCGAAGCCTTGCGCCTCATCGAAGCTCGCCGATTTGAGCCTCCCGTCATCGAAGACCGCGTGTTCGGAAAGGCGCTGCTCGACGAACAGCTCGCCGTCGTCGGCGCCTTTCAGGGCGGTATCGAGGATCTGGGCGGCTTCGCCCCGGCCAATGCCCGTCTTGTCGAGAAGGGAGATCATGGCCGGATTGACCTTATGCGTCAGAGCTTGCCGAGGGCGGTAAAGGCGGCGGCAAAGCCGTTGAGGGACACCTTGATCGGCATGCTGATGCCGGGCGCTTCATAGATGATGAAATTGGCGGCGGAGCCCTTGCGGAACTTGTCGAGCGTCTGCGCGCCCGCTTCGCCGAAAGCCACGCAGATCTGCGGCAGGCAGCGCGTAAAGGGGATGCGGCCGACCGCGCCGCCATCGATCTCGAGCGCGATGCCGGTCGGCAGATAGACGCCGATCGGGGCCATGATGCGCATCATGGTGACGTCCTTGCCGTTCTGCTTGCCGCGCACGAAGACGGTGGTAAGGCCGACTTTGGCGTTCTTCTCGCTGCGCGCCGCCTGGACCATGCCGCATTGACGTTCGGTCTCGCCCGGCTGCCCACCGGCCTTTTGCTCGTCGTTGCACTGGATCTTCCAGTCGCCATGGGTGGCGATGATCTGCGGCGCCTGGGCTTGACCCTGGCCCTGGCCCTGGCCCTGGGCGCGCGGACCAGCTTGTCCCTGGCCCTGCTGTGCCTGCGGGTTGCGCGGGCCGAAATTGTTCTTCTGTGGCGCCTGCTCTTCCTGGGCCAGTGCCGGGGCGATCGCGATGAGGGCGGCGACCGTCAAAGCGGGCCAGCGCAGCATGTTCTTGGAGAAGATGGGCACGGGGCTTTCCTTGTTCTATCTCGATTCGCGGGGCGGCTCTTAGCGCTATGAGGCATCTTGGGCAATCACCAAAGCAGCGCCGGGGCGTGTTTGTTCGCAAAAAATGAGGCAGAATTCCGGTTGCGGCAAAGCGTGGGGATGCCACGACGTTTTGCCGCGCCGGGTCTGGTTGCGGCGGCTTGGCGAATGTGGTTCACAATTGGTTCCAGAATACGGGCAAGGCGCGCTTCGCACCATTTTGTGCGGAGCAGCAAGGCATGAGGAAAGAGGCGGGAATGAGATTCGCGAAAATTTGGGCCGGCTCGGCAGTGATGTTGGCACTGAGCGCCGGAGCGGCTCTTGCCGAAGGCGGCGGCGGTCATGCCGTGCCCTGGCAGATGGGGTTGCAGCCGGGTGTTACGCCGGTGGCCGAGTTCATCCACTGGTTCCACAACTATCTGCTGCTGCCCATCATCACGGTCATCACGCTCTTTGTTCTGGGCCTGCTCATCTATGTGATGGTCAAGTTCAACGCCAAGGCCAACCCGGTCCCGTCCAAGACCACCCATAATACGACGATCGAGGTCCTGTGGACCGTCATCCCGATCGTCATCCTGGTGGTCATCGCCATTCCGTCCTTCCGCCTCCTCTATCTCCAGCGCGACATGCCGCAGGGCGACATGACCATCAAGGTCATCGGCAACCCGTCCTGGAACTGGACCTACGAATATCCCGATCTCGGCACCAATGAGGACGGCTCGGCGAAGGTCTCCTTCACCGCCTATCTCAAGGCCAAGGACAAGCTCGAGGCGACCGATACCTGGCTGCTCTCGACCGACGTGCCGGTCGTCGTTCCGGTCAACAAGACGATCCGCCTCCATATAACTTCGGATCCCGAAGGCATCATCCATGCCTGGACCATCCCGGCCTTCGGCATGAAGATCGACGCCATTCCCGGCCGCCTCAACGAGGACTGGTTCCGGGCCACCAAGGAAGGCGTCTATTACGGCCAGTGCTCGGAACTGTGCGGCAAGGACCATGCCTTCATGCCGATCGAGGTTCATGTCGTGTCGCAGGCCGACTACGACGCCTGGGCCGAGAAGATCAAGACCGCCGGAGCGGATGAGGCGCGCAGCTTTTTGTTCGCGCTGCTCAAGGCCAAGGGCCAGCTGGCGCAGAAATAAGGGGACGGCCGCCGAGGCGGTCAGCACATTGAAGGTTTACGAACATGGCACATGCCGCAACCGCTCATGACGATCACGGCCATCCGACCGGATGGAAGCGCTACCTCTATTCGACGAACCAC
The DNA here is from genome assembly GCA_005502925.1 of Rhizobiales bacterium Y(2018). GTDB lineage: Bacteria > Pseudomonadota > Alphaproteobacteria > Rhizobiales > Aestuariivirgaceae > Taklimakanibacter. The sequence continues at coordinate 710,421 of SCPD01000002.1, forward strand.
AAGGACATCGGCACGATGTATCTGTGGTTCGCGATTTTCGCGGGCGTGATCGGGGGCATCCTGTCGATCCTGATGCGTATCGAGCTCGCTGAGCCCGGCATCCAGATATTCCACGGCCTGGCGGCCATGGTTTATGGCGGCGAGGCCGACGCCTCGATCGACGCCGGCAAGCACATGTTCAACGTGTTCGTCACCGCGCACGGCCTGCTCATGATCTTCTTCATGGTCATGCCGGCGATGATCGGCGGCTATGGCAACTGGTTCGTGCCGTTGATGATCGGCGCGCCGGACATGGCCTTCCCGCGCATGAACAACGTCTCCTTCTGGCTGCTGCCGCCGGCTCTGGCGCTGCTGCTCATCTCGATGTTCGTCGAAGGTCCCGCGGGCGCCCATGGCGTCGGCGGCGGCTGGACGATCTATCCGCCGCTGTCGACCACCGGCCAGCCCGGTCCTGCGATGGACTTCGCCATCCTGGCGCTCCACATCGCCGGCGCGTCGTCGATCCTCGGCGCCATCAACTTCATCACCACGATCTTCAACATGCGCGCTCCCGGCATGACGCTGCACAAGATGCCGCTGTTCGTGTGGTCGATCCTGGTGACGGTGTTCCTGCTGCTGCTGTCGCTGCCGGTTCTCGCCGGCGCCATCACCATGCTGCTCACCGACCGCAATTTCGGCACCAGCTTCTTCGTGCCGTCGAAGGGCGGCGACCCGGTGCTGTTCCAGCATCTGTTCTGGTTCTTCGGCCATCCGGAAGTGTACATTCTCATTCTTCCGGGCTTCGGCATCGTCAGCCAGATCGTGTCGACCTTCTCGAAGAAGCCCGTCTTCGGCTATCTCGGCATGGCCTATGCCATGGTCGCGATCGGCGTCGTCGGCTTCGTCGTGTGGGCCCACCACATGTACACGGTCGGCATGGACGCCGACACGCAGGCCTATTTCGTCGCCGCCACGATGATCATCGCGGTGCCGACCGGCGTTAAGATCTTCTCGTGGATCGCCACCATGTGGGGCGGGTCGATCGAGTTCCGGACACCCATGCTGTGGGCGATCGGCTTCATCTTCCTGTTCACCGTCGGCGGCGTCACCGGCGTGGTGCTCGCCAATGCCGGCGCCGACCGCTCGCTGCACGACACCTATTACGTGGTGGCGCATTTCCACTACGTGCTCTCGCTCGGCGCGGTCTTCGCCATCTTCGGTGCCTGGTACTACTGGTTCCCGAAGATGACCGGCTACATGTATTCCGAGACCATCGGCAAGGCGCATTTCTGGATCCAGTTCATCGGCGTGAACCTGATCTTCTTCCCGCAGCACTTCCTCGGGTTGGCCGGCATGCCGCGCCGCTACATCGACTATCCGGACGTCTATGCCGGCTGGAACATGGTGTCGTCGATCGGCTCCTATATCTCGGCCTTCTCCGTGCTGATCTTCCTCTATGGCGTGTTCCAGGCCTATGCCCGTAAGCAGAAGGCCGCGGACAATCCGTGGGGCGAGGGCGCCACGACGCTCGAATGGACGCTGTCGTCGCCGCCGCCCTTCCATCAGTTCAGCACTCTGCCGGTCATCCGGTAACGACAACCAAGGCGAGGCCGCCTCAGTTAGGCGGCCTCAGCCGACTTGAAGGACAGGAATGAGCGATATTCACGCCGATATTTCCGACAAGAGCGAAGCCGCTCTGGGCGGGCAGGGTACGGTCAAAGACTACTGGGCCTTGCTCAAGCCGCGCGTGATGTCGCTTGTCATCTTCACCGCCCTTGCCGGCCTCGTGGCCGCGCCCGGCGATATCCATCCCTGGCTCGCCGCGGTGGCGCTGCTCGCCATTGCGGTCGGCGCCGGCGCCTCGGGCGCGCTCAATATGTGGTATGACGCGGATATCGATGCGCTGATGGCGCGTACCGCCAACCGGCCGGTGCCGCGCGGCGCCATCCTGCCGGGCGAGGCGCTGGGCTTCGGCATGGCGCTGGCGGTGGGCTCGGTGCTCATCCTCGGCCTCCTCGTCAACATCGTCGCCGCCGCACTCCTCGCCTTCACCATTTTCTTCTACGCCGTCATCTACACGATGTGGCTCAAGCGCTCGACGCCGCAGAACATCGTCATCGGCGGTGCCGCCGGCGCCTTCCCGCCGATGATCGGCTGGGCCGCCGCCACGGGTTCCGTCTCGCTCGCCTCGATCGCGCTCTTCCTCATCATCTTCATGTGGACGCCGCCGCATTTCTGGGCGCTGGCGCTGTTCCGCGAGGGCGACTATGCCCGCGCCGGCGTGCCGATGATGCCCAACGTCGCGGGCGCCCAGGAGACGCGCAAGCAGATCCTGCTCTACAGCCTCATCCTCGTGCCGATCACCTTCCTGCCGTCGCTGCTCGGCACCACCGGCATGCTCTATACGGTGGTGACGGCGGGCCTTGGCGTCGCCTTCATCTGGCATGCCGTCGATGTCTACCGGATCACCGAGGGCGATGCGGCCCGGCGCGCCTGCCGCCGCCTGTTCGGCTTCTCGATCCTCTATCTCTTTGCCCTCTTCGCGCTGATCATCGCCGAGCGTGTCCTCGGCCTGGCGCCTTTTGCCCCGGTATTCGGATGAACCAGATCATGGATCAAAGACCCTTTTCGCCTGAGGATATGAGCCGCCGCCGCAAGCGCTCCGTAGCGCTCGCTCTGGTGCTGGCCGGCCTCGTCGTCCTGTTCTTCGTCACCACCATCGTGCGCCTCGGCGGCGAGGTGGCTCTGCGGAATTTCTGACATGCAGCGCACGCCGTCGACACCCGACTCCGACAAGAACCGCAAAGTGGCGATGATCTTCGCCGCCGTGGTGGTCGGCATGGTCGGCCTCGCTTATGCCTCCGTGCCGCTCTACCGGCTGTTCTGCCAGGTGACCGGTTTCGGCGGCACCACCCAGCGCGCCGAAGCCGCGCCTCAGAAGACCGTCGACCGGCGCATGACCATCCTGTTCGACGCCAATACGGCCGGCAGCCTGCCCTGGACCTTCGAGCCGGTGCAGCGCGCGCTCGACGTTAAGGTCGGCGAGGAGAACTTCGCTTACTATCGCGCCACCAACAATTCCGATCACGCCATCACCGGCTCGGCCGTCTTCAACGTGACGCCCGACACGACCGGCGCGTATTTCAACAAGATCGAGTGCTTCTGCTTCACCGAGCAGACGCTCAAGCCCGGCCAGACGGTCGAGATGCCGGTGTCCTTCTTCATCGATCCGGCGATCGTCGACGATCGCGGCCTCGACAAGATCAACACGATCACGCTGTCTTACACTTTCTATCCGGCGGACGAGCCGAGCAATGTCTCGTCGACCGAGAAAAAACCTTCAACCGATACCAATCTGAATTGACGCCTGAGGAGCAGGGGACATGGCCGACTCACACGCTAAGAACCACGACTACCATCTGGTCGACCCAAGCCCATGGCCGGTGGTCGGCTCGGTCTCGGCTTTCATTCTCGCCGTTGGCGCCATCATCTGGATGCACGGCTCCGCCCCCTGGGTGGCGCTGGTCGGCCTCGCCCTCGTTCTCTACACCATGTTCATGTGGTGGCGCGACGTCATCAAGGAGAGCCACAAGGGTGATCACACCGAGGTCGTGTCGCTGCATCTGCGCTACGGCATGCTGCTCTTCATCGCTTCGGAAGTGATGTTCTTCGTCGCCTGGTTCTGGGCTTTCTTCGATGCGAGCCTGTTCAGCAGCGAATCCATCCAGGCGGCGCGCCTGGAAGCGACCGGCGGCGTGTGGCCGCCCAAGGGCATCGAGGTCTTCGATCCCTGGCATCTGCCACTCATCAATACGCTGATCCTGCTCACCTCGGGCACGACCGTCACCTGGGCGCATCACGCGCTGCTCAACAATGACCGCAAGGGCCTGAAATGGGGCCTGGCGCTCACCGTCGGTCTCGGCCTCATCTTCACCGCGGTGCAGGCTTACGAATATGCCCATGCCTCTTTCGCCTTCAACCGCGACAATGGTGGCAATATCTACGGCTCGACCTTCTTCATGGCGACCGGCTTCCACGGTTTCCATGTCATCGTCGGCACGCTGTTCCTGATCGTCTGCCTCTTCCGCGCGCTGAAAGGTCATTTCCGCCCCGAGAAGCATTTCGGTTTCGAGGCGGCCGCCTGGTACTGGCATTTCGTCGACGTCGTCTGGCTGTTCCTCTTCGCCTGCATCTATGTGTGGGGTTCGGCCGGCGTGCAGTTTGCTGCTGAGCACTAACAACAATAAATTCCCTCTCTCCCATTGGGGAGAGAGGGGACCAGCTTGGGGACCCGGTGGAGTGATGTCATGACCGAGCCCTATTATCCCGATCTTTCGCCGATCAAGACCGGCCTTGCCGGCAAATGCCCGCGCTGCGGCCGCGGCCGACTGTTCGCGGGTTATCTCACCGTTGCGAAGAACTGCAGCTCCTGCGGCCTCTCCTTCGATTTCGCCGATGCCGGCGACGGCGCCGCCTGGTTCGTCATGCTGTTTGTCTGCTTCTTCGGCGTCGGCAGCATTCTCGGCATCGAGGTGGCCTATTCGCCGCCCTTCTGGGCGCATGTGCTGATCGCCATCCCTCTCATCATCCTGTTGCCGCTCGTGCTGCTGCGCCCCGCCAAGGGCATTCTTCTGTGCCAGCAATGGAAGACCAAGGCCCAGGAAGGGCGGCTCACCCCCAGATGACCGGCAGAATCTGGCAGGTCGTCATCGCGACCGTTCTCGGCGTCGCTCTGCTCGTGGGGCTGGGTGCGTGGCAATTGCAGCGCCTCGCCTGGAAAGAGGCGCTGATCGCTGAGCGTGAGCAGCGGCTCAATGCGCCGCCGGTGTCGCTCGATGCGGCGCTCAAGGAATTCGATGCCGACCGCTCGGTCGAATTCCTGAAAGTGAAGGCGCAAGGCACGTTCCAGCACGATGCCGAATTGTTCGTGCTCACCACCGAAGGCGGTGTGCCGGGCTTTCAGGTGGTGACGCCGCTCGCCAGCACGGAAGGCGTGATCGTCCTCGTCGATCGCGGCTTCATCCCCGAGCCTCTAAAAGATGCGAAGCGCCGCCCCGACAGCCAGCCTTCAGGTGACATCGAGGTTACCGGCATCTTGCGCCGCCATGTCCAGGGCCGCGGCGCCTTCACGCCCGACAATGATACGGCGGGCAATATCTGGTACTGGTGGGACATACCGGCGATGCTGGCCTTCGCCCATGTGGCGCCCGACCAACGCGTCGCGCCCTTCGTTCTGCATCTCGAGCCCGACCCGGCTGCCGGCAGGACATTGCCGAGCCCCGTATCGGTCGATGAGAACCTCACCAACAATCATCTCCAATACGCGCTGACCTGGTTCGCGCTGGCTGTCCTGTTGATCGTCATGTCGGGCCTCCTGATCCGCCAGATTCGGCGGAAAGGAGACTGATTCCACTTCGTCGGGAAGCACGCTATGGTGCGCGGCCCTCCACAGAAGGATCTCTCCGCTTTGCGTTATGTTTCTACCCGTGGTGAAGCCCCGGAACTCGAATTCGAGGATGTGCTGCTGACCGGCCTCGCCCGCGATGGCGGACTTTACGTGCCTGCCGAATGGCCGAAATTCTCGCAAAGCGAGCTTCTGGCCCTGCGCGGCCGGCCCTATACGGAAGTGGCCTTCGCGGTGATCCAGAAATTCGCCGGCGATGCGGTGCCGGAAGCCGATCTGAAATCGATGATCGAGGGAGCCTATGGCGCCTTCGGCCATGCCGCGGTCACGCCGCTCAAGCAGCTCGATGCCGATCAATGGCTGCTCGAGCTCTTCCACGGACCGACGCTGGCCTTCAAGGACGTGGCCATGCAGTTCCTGGCCCGCGTGATGGATTGGGCGCTCGAGCGCCGCAAGCTCAAAGCCACCATCGTCGGCGCCACCTCGGGCGACACCGGTGGTGCCGCCATCGAGGCCTTCAAGGCGAGCCGGCACGCCTCGCTCTTCATCCTGCATCCCAAGGGTAAGGTCAGCGAGGTGCAGCGCCGCCAGATGACGACGGTGATCTCGCCGTCGATCCACAATATCGCGCTCGAAGGCACCTTCGACGACTGCCAGGCCATCCTCAAGACGTTGTTCAACGATCACGCTTTTCGCGATCAGGTGACGCTTGCCGGCGTCAACTCGATTAACTGGGCGCGCATCATGGCGCAGATCGTCTATTACGTCGCTGCCGCGCTCGCTCTGTCGGCGCCGGGGCGTCTCGCCAATTTCACCGTGCCCACCGGCAATTTCGGCGACATCTTTGCAGGCCTGGTGGCCAAGCGCATGGGCGCGCCCATCGGCCGCCTGGTGATCGCCACCAACGACAACGACATTCTCGACCGCACCCTCAAGACCGGGCGCTATGAGGTGAAGGGCGTCAAGCCGAGCTCGAGCCCGTCGATGGACATCCAGGTGTCGAGCAATTTCGAGCGTCTGCTGTTCGAGGCCTATGGCCGCGACGCCGGCGCCATCCGGGGCCTCATGGCGGGCCTTGCCCAGTCGGGCGCCTTTACCATCGAGGATAAACCGCTCCAGGCGATCAGGGCGGAATTCACCTCGGGCGCCACCACCATGGAAGAGACGGCGGCCGAGATCAGCCGCACCCTCAAGGAGACGGGCGAGCTGCTCGACCCCCATACGGCGGTGGGTTATGCGGTGGCGCGCAAGGAACGCGGCTATCTGGGCCCGATGATCACGCTCGCGACCGCCCACCCGGCCAAATTCCCCGATGCTGTCGAGGCTGCCGCCGGCGTAAGACCGGGCTTGCCGCCGCGGCTCGCACCCCTCATGATGGCGGACGAAAAGGTGAGTGTGCTGGCCAATGATCCGGAAGCGGTCAAGGCCTTCATTCTGGAACGGGTAGCAGGGTAAGGGTTGGGTCTGGGTGCTGTATGAGCGTTGAAATTTCGCGTCTTGATAATGGGCTGCATGTCGTAACCCACCACATGCCGCATCTCGAGACAGTGGCGCTCGGTATCTGGGTCAAAGCAGGGTCACGCGACGAATTGCCGGAGGAGAACGGCATCGCGCATTTCCTCGAGCACATGGCCTTCAAGGGCACCAAAAGGCGCTCCGCCCAGGCCATCGCCGAGGAGATCGAATCCGCCGGCGGTGAGATCAATGCCTCGACCGGCATGGAGACCACCACCTATTATGCCCGCGTCCTCAAGAACGACTGGCCGCAGGCGCTCGACATCCTGGCCGACATCCTGACCGAGTCCGTGTTCGACGTTGACGAGCTCGAGCGCGAACGTCATGTCATCCTTCAGGAGATCGCCGCCGCCGGCGACACGCCCGACGATCTGGTCTTCGACCTGGCGCAGAGCGCCGCTTTCGGCTTGCATCCACTTGGCCGGCCCATCCTCGGCGTGCACGACCTCATCGCCAATGTCTCGCGCGACGAGATTCTCGCCTGGCGCAACCGCAATTATTGGGCGTCGCGCATGGTTGTGGCGGCAGCCGGCAATATCGATCACCAGGCGCTGCGCCGCGAGGCCGAGAAGCTGCTCGGCAATCTGAGCCCGGGCGGCGCCCCCGGCCGCAACCGGCCCGAATTCGTCTCCCATACGGAACTGGCGCAGAAGCCGCTCGACCAGACCCATATGGTGCTTTCCTTCGCCGCACCCGGCTACCGCAACCCCGAGATCTACCGGCTCCAGGTCCTGTCGAGCCTCTTGGGCGGCGGCATGTCCTCGCGCCTCTTCCAGGAGGTGCGCGAGAAGCGCGGCCTCTGCTACAGCGTGTTTTCCTTCGCCTCGGCTTACGAGGATGCCGGCCAGTTCGGCGTCTATGCCGCGACCTCGCCCGACGACACGCCGGAGCTCGTCGACGTCACCGCCGATGTCATGCTGTCGGCGGCGCGCGGCGTCACCGACGTCGAGGTGGCGCGCGCCAAGGCGCAGCTCAAGGCGAGCCTGGTGATGAGCCTCGAAAGCGCCACCGGCCGCGCCGACCAGATCGCCCGCCAGTACCTGGCTTTCGGCGAGGTGCCGGCCATGGAGACCCTGGTCGCCAAGATCGACGCGGTCACCGCCGATCATGTCGCCGGCCTTGCGAACTCCCTGTTCCGGGGCAAGTCGCCGGCCTTGAGCGCGGTCGGCCAGCTTTCGACATTAACCCCTTACGATAAGATCAAAGCCCAGTTCACCTGATGGTTTTTCTTCGCAGCCCCTTCGCTCGCGATCTGCCCCCCATCCTGATGCAGGATGGTGTCGAATTGCGCGTGCCGGAAATGGCGGATTACGAGACCTGGGCGGCGCTGCGCCTCGAAAGCCGGGCCTTTCTCGTGCCCTGGGAGCCGGCCTGGCCGCAGGACGATCTGACCCGCACCGCCTTCCGCAGCCGGGTCAAGCGTTATATCCGCGACATCGAAAGCGACAGCGCCTATCCCTTCTTCGTCTTCCGCGCCGATGACGACCGTTTGATGGGCGCCATCACGCTTTCGAATGTGCGCCGCGGCGTGGCCCAGGCGGGCTCGGTCGGCTACTGGATCGGCAGTTCCTTCGTGCGCCAGGGCTATATGACATCGGCCTTGACCGCCCTCATGCCCTTCGCTTTCGGGCATCTCCATCTGCACCGGATCGAGGCCGCCTGCCTGCCGGTCAATCAGGCATCGATCCGCCTGCTGACGAAATGCGAATTCCGGCAGGAAGGGCTCGCCCGCCGCTATCTCAAGATCAACGGGCGGTGGGAAGATCACCTGCTTTTCGCCCGTCTCGCCGACGATAGATAAAACCCGCTAAACTTGCCATTATCGGCGCCTGACGATACCAACAGGATTTGATTCGCATTTTTAGCGGGATTCAGAAATTGTACGCCGGTTCTCTACGCCATACCCGCTTAACCAGTCTGACCGGAAAGGCAGGTTGAATGGCGCTGCTGCGCGTTGCCATTGCCTTCTTCTTGCTCCTCGTCCTCGCCATGCCGGCCGTGGCGCAGGACAAGGCGGTGGATTCGGTTTTCGAAGGCCAAAGCATTGATCTGTTTCCGCATCTGCTGGCGGTCGATACCGACAAGCCAGTGGTGACCATCAAGACCGCCGAGGATCAGACCGGGCTGCTTATGGAGCTTCCCGCCAAGGGAAGCGAACCCGTCCATCGCTGGGTGGTGGTGACCGTGACCAATAGCGGGGCGCAGGCGCGCGAAGTGGTCGTCGCCACGCCGCATCAGGGTTTCGCCGGTTCGGGTGTCTTCTGGCCGAAGCCGATCGGTTCGCGCATCCAGAATGTCGTGGCGGCGGGCCAGGCCACCATCGCCCCCTTGCGCGTCACCAATTCCGACGCCTTCGCCTTGCGCATCGAGCCTCAGGGCAGGGTGACCGTCGCCATGGAGCTGACCCGCGCCGGCCTCGACGAGATAGAGTTATGGCAGCGCATCGCCTATGACGCCAAGGCCGAGCAGAACGGTTTCTATCGTGGAGTCATTCTGGGCATCGCCATGCTGCTCGGCGTCATCGCTTTGTCGCTTTATGCGGTGCGCAGCATCTCCGTCTTCCCTTTCGCCTCGGTCTTCATCTGGGCCGCGATCGGCTTCATCGCGCTCGAGGCGGGCTACCTGCCGCAGATCAACGATGCGTTGCCGAAAGCCTATGAGATGGGCTCCGAGATCCGCGCTGTCGTCGAAGGCCTCATGGTCGTCGGCCTCATTCTGTGCCTTGCCTCCTTCGCCGATCTGCGCAAGCGCCGTCCCGTCGCCGGCAACGTGCTGCTGCTCGCCGCCGGTCTCCTGCTCGCATTGCCGGTCTATGGCTGGTTTGAGCCGGCGCGCGCCGCCGGCATCGCACGTTTGTGTTTCGCCGCCGTCGCGGCCTTCGGCCTGTTCATTATCTTCGTGATGTGGCGCGAGGGTGCGGCGCGCGCCCGCGCCTCGCTCCTCAGCTGGGGCATGGTGGTCGCCTGGACGATCCTGGCGGCGGTCGCCGCACTCACCCCCGCCACCGACAGCTTCACCAAGCCTTTGCTGTCGGCGGGCCTGCTGCTCGTCCTCCTCACCATGGGCTTCACCCTGGCGCAATTCGCTTTCGGCCAGGGCTTCATGGCGCAACGCTTCTTCTCCGAGGATGCGCGCCGCGCTCTGGCGCTCGCCGCCTCGCAGCAATGCGTGTGGGACTGGCAGGTGGAGGCGGGGCATCTCCATGTCGGCGAGGACATCGAGAAGATTCTCGGCCTGCGCAAGGGCGCCCTCAAGGACAACGCGCCGGAAATCTGGCTCGATCTCATCCATCCGGCCGACCGCGGTGCCTATCTCGCCGCCGTCGAGGAGGCCGAGCGGCGCGGCCAGGGCGGCTTCACCCAGGAATTCCGCCTGCGCCGCGGCGACGGAACCTATCGCTGGTTCCTGCTCAGGGCGCGCGCCATTCCAGGCCCCGATCAGCAGGCCGCCCGCTGCATCGGCACTTTGTCCGACATCACCGCGACGCGCCGCGCCCAGGACCAGCTGTTGAGCGATGCGGTGCATGACCGCGTCACCGGGCTCCCCAACCGCGCGCTGCTCGTCGACCGCATCGAGCGCGAGATCAGCGCCGCCGGGCGCAAGCCGGTCAACAATCTCTATCTCATGCTCATCGACCTCGACCGCTTCAAGGCGGTGAATGACGGGCTTGGCCACGAGACCGGCGACGGTTTGCTCAAGATCGTCGGCCGCAGGCTCGCCGCCATCGCCAGCGAGCATGACACGGTGGCGCGCATGCCGGGCGACCAGTTCGCCATTCTCTTCCATGGCGACCGGCCGTCGCGCGACATCCTGCCCTTCACCGACAAGGTGCGCGCCACGGTATCGAAACCGGTGAATATGCGCCCGCAGGAAATCTTCCTCACCGCAAGCATCGGCGTTTCGGCGCTGCGCGAAGGCAGCCTCACCGCTGAAGGATTGGTCAAGGATGCCGCCGTGGCGCTTTACGAAGCGAAGCGGCGCGGCAAGGACACAGTCGAATTTTTCCGCGAGGCGATGCGTGACGACCGTACCGAACTCGTGGTGCTGGAGCAGGAATTGCGCCGGGCGCTCGAGCGCAACGAGATCGAGGTCCTCTATCAGCCGGTGGCGCGGCTCGCCGACATGGGGCTCGTCGGCTTCGAAGCCTTGGTGCGCTGGCGCCACAAGAGCCTGGGACTTCTCTCGCCGGAAGCTTTTCTGGGGGTCGCCGAAACGACCGGCATCATCAAGGACATTGGTCGATACGTGCTCAACGAGGCCGGCCGCCAGCTCGGCTCCTGGCAGCGCGCTTTCCGGCCGCATGATCCGCTCTTCGTCGCCGTCAATGTATCTTCGACCCAGTTCCTCGCCGCCGATCTGATCGATGATGTGAAGTCGCTGCTCACCCGTGAAAACCTGGTGCGCGACACGCTCAAGATCGAGGTCACTGAATCAGTGGTCATGGAGAGCCCGGAAAAGGTGATCCAGATTCTCGACCGGCTTAAGCAGATGGGCATCGGCCTGGCCTGTGATGATTTCGGCACCGGCTATTCGTCCCTCTCGACGCTGCGCCGTCTTCCCTTCGACACGCTGAAGATCGACCGCAGCTTCGTCGAGGTCGAAAGCGACGACGCCAAGGCGGCGCTCATCCTGGAATCGATCATCCTGCTCGCCCATGATCTGGGCCTCATCGTCGTCGCCGAGGGCATCCAGTCGCAGGACGATGTCGACCGGCTGGGGGCGCTCGCCTGCGATTTCGGTCAGGGTTATTTCATCGGCGAGCCGATGACCTCAAAGCAGGTCGTCGATGTGCTGGCCGGCGTGCCGTTCAGCGCCGCGCGCCACAAGACTGCCATCGACACGCTGTGGGAGCGTATGGCGGGCACGTCCAATGTGCGCGTGGCTGAGCCTTTGTCGTCGGTACAGACACAGGCGCCGGTCAAGGCTCCGACGCCGCAGCCCGTCCCGGCTGCCGAGAAGACAGAGGCCGGCATCGAGCCTGCCGAGGCTGTTAAACCATCCCCGCCACCCCGCAAGGTGGAGAAGCCGCCGGTGGTCATGCTGCCGCCCTTGACGCCGCCGGTCTTCGGACGGACCGGTGCCGCCGCGCGCAAGGCGCCGGAAAACCCGCTTGTGCCGCCGCCCCGCCAGCCGCCGGCCCCGGTCGAAACGGCTGAGCAAAGCACGGATTTAGTCAGATCGGACCCGGCGCCGGGGACACATCGCCCGATGCCGGGTATCGCCCCCATGGCGCCCCGGTCTGGAACGCGCCTGAAAGCATCTGAACCCGCAGAAATATCTGAACCCGATGAAGTCGCGGCAGCGCCGGACCTGCCGGATGAGCAGCCCGAGCCCATCGAATCGCCCGAGCCGGAAGAGCTGCTCAGCCTTGACAGGTTGCGCGAGCTGGACCGGGCGCCGCTGCCGGAAGAGCCGTCGGAGGGCGAGGAGAATGTTGTGGCGGAAGACGAGTTGCCGGCGCCCGAGGAAGGCGAGGCTGCAGTCGATGAGGCGCCGCCCGCCGAAGCGGAATCCACGCCCGAGGACGAGGCCGTGCAGAAGGAGAGGGCGAGTCGTCTCGGCCGGAAATTGCGCCGCAAGGCGCAGAACAAGGATCAGTCGCCCGCTGAATCTTAGAGGTCCGGGATTTCTTATGTTGAAGCTTTGTTTCGTATGATGCGTTTCACCAGCGATGCCACGACGCTCGCTCGCGCGGGCCGCGTCACCGGTCTTTTCCTTTATCCGCTGAAGTCGGGCGCCGGCATTGCGCGAGAGAGTCTCGACATCATCGGCGAAGGCGTCGCGGGTGATCGCGTTTTCATGGCGGTGGATGATCGCGGCACCTGCATCACCGCGCGCGACACGCCGTTCCTTCTCAATGTCGAAGCGACGCAGCGCCAGGAGGGTCTCCATCTGCGCGACCGCGCCGGTGGCGCGCAATTGCTGGTCGCCGACACCATGTCCGGTGGCGCGCTGCCGGCCGTCATCTGGGGCAGCGATGTTCTGCTCGATGACTGCGGCGACGCGGCGGCGGACTGGCTGTCTTGCGTCATCCGCCGCAGCTGCCGTCTGGCGCGCTGGACCGCGCGGTCCTTGCGCGATGGGCGCTTCGCCTCCGTTTTCCTGCCTGATACGGCGCCGCTGCTCCTCGCCAACTGGGCGTCGTTGCGCGAGATCGAGGCGCGCGCGGTTGAGCCTTTCGAGATCGGGCGCTTCCGTCCCAATATCCTCATCGAGGCCGGCGAGCCCTTCATCGAGGACCGCTGGGCGCGCATCCGCATCGGCGAATGCGTCTTCGATTGTGTCGGACCGTGTGACCGCTGCGTCATGACCACCCGCGATCCTGCCGGCGGTGATGGCCATCCGCGCCATGAGCCATTGCGCACCTTGCATGGTTTCCGGCGCGGCGATGACGGCAATGTCTATTTCGGCCAGTTCCTGGTGCCGCGCACGCTCGGCCGCATCACCGCCGAGGATGAGGTCGAGGTCCTCGCCTGGCAGGAGCCGCGCATCGCGCCGCCGCCGCGGTTCTATCACCGCGACCCGCTGCGCCTGGCGCTGCTCGGCGAGAACCGGGGCGCCCGGCGCGCCGATGCGCTGACGCTCGTCTGCGCCGAGGTGGTCGAGGAAACGGCGGACTGCCGCAGCTTTTATTTCACCTGTCCGGACCGGCCGCTGCCGCCCTATCGCGCCGGCCAGTTCATGGTCTTCGACATTCCCCATCCGGCGGGTGACCTGCGCCGCTCCTACACGATTTCATCCTCGCCCCATTATCCGGAACGGATTTCCATCACGGTGAAGCGCGGCAGCGACGGAGGCGCCTCGCAATGGCTGCATGAGACGATGCGGCCCGGAATGCGGCTCGCCGCGCGCGGGCCCTATGGCCAGTTTACCATCGAGGATCATCCCCACCCGAAGCTCCTCATGCTGTCGGCGGGCAGCGGCATCACGCCGATGATGTCGATGGCGCGCTGGCTCCTCGAGCGCGGGCTGCCGGTCGATATCGTGTTCCTCCACTCGGCGCGCGATGGCGGCAATGTCATTTTCGCCGATGCGATCGCCGACCTGGCGCAGCGTTTCCCTGATCGCTTCAAGGCGGTTGTCACCATCACGGGTGACGGCGTAACAGCGCCTGCGCGGCGCGGTCGCCTCGGCCTCGCGCTGCTGCAGGAGACGGTCCCGGATCTCGCCGGACGTCAGGTTCTCGCCTGCGGGCCGGAACCCTTCATCGCGCATGCGCGCGCGCTGCTCGCGCAGGTGCCGGGCTTCGATTTCGCCCATTTCGCGGCGGAGCGGTTCACCGCGGCGCCGCGCGCGCATGTCGAGGCAGGGACCTATGAGGTGACCCTGGCGGTGAGCGGCAAGGAGGTCTGCGGCCAGGGGGCGCCGGTGCTGCTCGAGGTGATGCGCCAGGCGGGGCTCGCCGTCGCATCGTCCTGCGAGATGGGACTGTGCGGCACGTGCAAGTGTAAGGTCACCCGCCATGAGGGGATCGTGCTCGCCGAGACAGCGATCGACCCCGAGATGAGCGTGCTCACGGCGCAGGAGCGGGCCGAGGGATGGGTACTGTCCTGCGTCACCGTCGCCAGAGGTGCTATGGCGATCGAACGCTGATCAGGCGTGCCCGGCCTGCGAGGAGAGCATGGCGGGGTCGACGCCGATCTTGTGCAGCGCGCCCACATATTTGCTGTCTAGATCGCTGCCGAAGAGAAGATCCTCATCGGCCGCGCAGGAGAGCCAGCCATTGCGTTGAATTTCGTCCTCGAGCTGGCCTGGCGCCCAGCCGGCATAGCCCAGCGCCAGCAGCGACCGCCTCGGTCCCTGGCCGCCGGCAATGGCGCGCAATATGTCGAGCGTCGCCGTCAGCGCCACGCGCTCATCGATCGGCAGCGACGTGTCGGCGGAGAAATAATCGGATGTGTGCAGCACGAAGCCGCGGCCGGGTTCCACCGGCCCGCCGAACTGTACCAGCATCGACTGCACATCGTCGGGCAACCTGATCCGGCTTTCCTGCGGCATGATATCGAGCCGCTCGAGGAGCTCGCTGAACGAGATCATCGGCGCTCTTTTGTTGACGATGATGCCCATGGCGCCATTGTCGGAATGCGCGCACATGAAGATGACCGATCTATCAAAACGGGGATCGCTCATGCCCGGCATGGCGATCAGCATCTGCCCGTCGAGAAAGGATGATTTTTTCATGGAACTCCACCCTTTGCTGCTGACCTTAGAATAGGACTATTTGGGCCCGGCGCAAAGCGGTCAATCTGACATTAAGTTGATGGGTGCATACTCGAAGGTGATTTGGCCTCGGCACCGCCACATTTTATTGAAGAATCTGGATCAGAGCCACAGATGAAGAGACGCCAACTTCTTTTTGCCTCCTTGGGCCTGCCGGCCCTGTCGCTCGCCGCGCGCGCGGAAACGGGGCGGCATTACACCGTACGGCTCATCAGCGGCGAGACGCAGAACGGCATCTGGCGCGCCGGTCTCGACATTACTCTTGAAAAGGGCTGGAAGACCTATTGGCGCATGCCGGGTGATGCCGGCGTGCCGCCGCAATTCGACTGGGCGGGCTCGAAGAACGTGAAGTCGGTCACGGTCCTGTGGCCGGCGCCCAGGCGTTATAGCGACGATGGCGGCGAGACGGTCGGCTACAAGGAGCGGGTCGTCTTCCCGCTCGATGTCACCCCGGAACAGGCGGGCCAGCCCATGGACCTGGCACTCGAAGCCTTTTTCGGCGTCTGCGAGGTCGTCTGCATCCCCGCCAAGTTCGACGCCGATCTGTTGCAGAAGGACGCGAGTCCCGCCGATGCGAGCCTCATCGCCGCCTTCGCCGCCCGCGTGCCGCAAAAGGCCGATGCGCGCGCGCGCTTCCATGTCACCCGCGCCGCGGTCGGCGAGGAGAGCGGCAAGCCGGCTTTGGCGGTCAGCTTGGCGGGCGCGGGTTTCGAGGGCGATCTCGACATCTTCGTCGAGGGCAATGATTTTGCCTATTTCCGCGCCCCGCGCCGTACCGCCGACAAGGCGGTCGTGCATCTGCCGGTCGACGGGCTGAAAGACCTGGCCTCCCTCAAGGGCAAGCCTTTGACCCTCACCATGGTCGCTGGCGATATTCACCTTGAACAGGTAGTCGTGGTCGACTAATCCTTGCCTCCTTTCAGAGCGCTTCCCGCCAAAGTTGCTCGACTTTGGCGATAAGGAAGCGCTCCAAATTGTAGAGATGTGAGGAGCAATCATGATCAAGGTTGGCGATCGTTTGCCGGAAGCCGAATTCATCACCATGACGGGTGACGGGACGCAGAGATTCACCACCGGCACGGTATTCGCCGGCCGCAAGGTCGTGCTCTTCGCGGTGCCCGGCGCCTTCACGCCGACCTGCAGCATGAATCATATGCCGGGCTTCGTGAAGGAAGCCGACGCCATCAAGGCCAAGGGCGCCGACACCATCGCCTGCACGGCGGTGAATGATGTCCATGTCATGAATGCCTGGGGCCGCCAGTCGGGCGCCGACGGCAAGATCCTCATGCTCGCCGACGGCAATGGCGCCTTCGCCAAGGCAATCGGCCTCGATGTCGACCTCACCGCCCACAACATGGGCCACCGCTCCAGGCGTTATTCGATGATCGTCGAGGACGGCGTGGTGAAGACGGTCAATGTCGAAGACAAGCCGGGCGTCAATGTCTCCGGCGCCGACACGATTCTGAAGCAGCTCTGAGCCGGACTCGAAGCTCACCTTCATTTCCCCTTCTCCCGCTTGCGCAGGACTGTCCGGGGGAAGTGAAGAGGTACAGTCTCCCAAGATTTCCCCCTTCTCCCGCTTGCGGGAGAAGGTGCCCGACAGGGCGGATGAGGGTGTTCGTGACGTTTGTAAGCTCATCAATTTCTGCGCTGAAACACCCGGAGCAGAGCCTTGAGGGCGGGAGTTCATGATCAACTGCCCGACACCCTCATCCGGCCTTCGGCCACCTTCTCCCGCAGGCGGGAGAAGGGGAGGCGGGCTAAGCGGTGCGAGACATCCAGTGCCAGCTCACCTGATGGCGGGCGAGCAACACGATCCCGAAGCTTCAATCGGCGATCTTTACCGCCGGATATTTCTCGATGCTGGCTTTTGTAGGTTCGCTAGGCGGGCAGGTGAAATCCGCCAGTTTCCGTTTGGCCCGCAGAGGTCTTTCGAGGTTGAGGCAGTCCTGCGCAACAGCAGCCTGTTCGCTCACGGCAGACCAGCACGCGGCGAGATCTGGAGCGCGTCCTGGACCCGAAAGGCGCGGCGCTTTCCTGCCTGATATTTCTTTGCCGCCGACATAGTTATTCTCATAGTACTCGACCAGGAACGACGCCGGATATCCATTGCCTTCGATCACAACGCTGCAGCGCAGCCAATCCATTTCCCAATCGACTGGTGGCATCGGATCGCGGCCTTCACGAGCAAGCTGCTGTCGCCACGCAAACAGCAGGATGGCCAGATAGAGACTGGTCTCAGCCGAATCCTTCGCCATTAGCCGCAACGACTCGACCGCTGTGCCGATGTGACCTTGCTTGGCCTGATCAAAAGCAGCCTGTACTTCTTGAGACGGCAAGCCGTGCGCCGGCGGCACATTGTTCAGCTCAATCTCTTGCGCCCATGTTTGGCCGGCAACGAGAAGGGCCACCGCAAAGGATACGAAGCGGCTGGCCCGGCGCATCATCAGCGCGCTCTCTTGAACGGCGCCATGCCCATCCGCGCCAACTCGTCGGCGCGTTCATTGTCGTCATGGCCGGCATGGCCCTTCACCCAGTGCCAGCTCACCTGATGGCGCGTGAGCGCCTGGTCGAGGCGCTGCCAGAGCTCGGCATTCTTCACCGGTTTCTTGTCCGACGTCTTCCAGCCATTGCGCTTCCAGCCATGGATCCATTTGCTGATGCCGTCTTTCACATAGACGGAATCGGTGTGGATCTCGACGGTGGCCGGGCGCGTCAGCGTCTCGAGCGCCATGATCGCGGCGGTCAGCTCCATGCGGTTGTTGGTGGTATTGGCCTCGCCGCCCTGCAATTCCTTTTCATGGCCATTATAGCGCAGGATCGCGCCCCAGCCGCCCGGTCCCGGATTGCCGGAACAAGCGCCGTCGGTATGGATGACGACAGGTACGGAAGTCATGCGGCGGGCTTCGTCTCGCGCAATTCCCGCGGCAGCTTGAAGGAGACATTCTCCTCGCGCAGCACGACCTTCTCGACCGTCACGTCGTAATGGCCGCGGAAGGCATCGATGATCTCGTTGACCAAAACTTCCGGCGCCGAAGCGCCGGCGGTGAGGCCCACCGTGCCGAGGCCTTGAAGCTTCGACCAGTCGAGATCGGAGGCGCGCTGCACCAGTTCCGCAGAGGGGCAGCCATTCTTGAGCCCGACTTCGACCAGGCGTTTCGAATTGGAGGAATTGGGGGCGCCCACGACGAGCAGGAAATCGATCTTTTCGGCAATCGACTTCACCGCTTCCTGGCGATTGGTCGTCGCGTAGCAGATGTCTTCCTTATAGGGGCCGCGGATCTGCGGGAAGCGGCGCTTGAGGGTCTCGACGATGTCGCGCGTGTCGTCGACCGACAATGTCGTCTGCGTGACATAAGCGAGCTTCGCCGGATCATGCGGCGCAAAACTCTGCGCTTCTTCCACGGTCTCGATCAGCGTGATGGCGCCGTCGGGCAATTGGCCCATCGTGCCGATCACTTCCGGATGGCCCTTATGCCCGATGAGCACGATATCGAGCCCTTCGCCATGATGGCGCTGCGCTTCCATATGTACTTTGGTGACGAGAGGGCAGGTGGCGTCGATCTGGAACATCTGGCGCAGGCGCGCCGCCTGCGGCACCGCTTTCGGCACGCCATGGGCGGAGAAGATCACCGGACGGTCGCCATCCGGAATCTCGTCGAGCTCATCGACGAAGACGGCGCCCTTGGCTTTGAGGTCGTCGACCACGAATTTGTTGTGCACGATCTCGTGGCGCACATAGACGGGCGCCCCATAAAGCGCCAGCGCCCGCTCCACGATGTCGATGGCGCGCACCACGCCGGCGCAGAAGCCGCGGGGCGCCGCCAGCAGGATGGTTAGTGGAGGCTTGTTCATGAGGGTTAGATGGCGAAGGCGGCCCTCGCTTGTCAAGGAAAGCAAGGTCGCTGCCGTGCCGACCTTCTTACGCAACGGGAAAATTGTTGTAAATCAACGCGTTATTGGTAGAGATTGGTGCCGGAATATTTTCACCGACCGGGGGCGGGGTGATTGAGCTTCAGCGCTTTTGTGCGTAAGGCGTCATCACCTGTGAGAGCCAGCCGTGCAGTGTGTCCTCAGACCTTGTTCTGCAAAAGCCAGCCATTCCTGCTGCATTGAGAACGAGGGGTATATGAGCACCACATCCGGGCCGCGCAATTTCGCGCGCTCTTTGTCCATGACCACTGCCATGATGGCGCTTCTGGCCAGCCCGGCCATCGCGCAGGAGGAGAGCCGCAAGACGGCGCCCCCAGGTGAGGCCGGCGCGACGGCCGCAGACGGCGATACGCTGCAGACCATCGTCGTCACCGTGGATGGTGTTCCCGATCCCTATCAGGTGCCTGATTCGGTGAGCCAGGTGGCGCCGGAGCAGGTGAAGCAGCAGCGCCCATCGCGCCCCGACGCCATCCTGCGCACGGTGCCGGGCGTCTTCACGCAGAGCGCCGTCGAGACGCCGGGCGTCTCGGTCAATATCCGCAGCATGCAGGATTTTGGCCGCGTCAATGTCATGATCGATGGTGCGCGCCAGAATTTTCAGTATTCGGGCCATGGTCCGAACGGCACGGTCTTCATCGATCCGGCCCTTATCCGTTCCGTCGATATCGCCAAGGGCACGGTCGCGACCGAAGGCGGCGCCGGCGCCATTGGCGGCGCCGTCAATTTCCGCACCCTCGAGCTCGAGGACATTCTGACCGGGGGCAAGAATTACGGCGCCGAGGCCACCGTCATTCATGGCGGCAACGGCTATGACTGGTCGGAAGTGTTCTCGACCGGCATTCGCGATGACCGTTTCTCGGTCTTCGGCACTCTGAGTCTGCGCGACTCCGGCAACTACAAGGACGGCGCCGGCTTCGAGGTCGAGCAGACGGGGCAGGACCTCATGTCCGGCCTCGCCAAATTCGGTGTCCAGCTCGATCCCGACCAGCGCCTCGATCTCGGCGCCGTCTATTACGACAATGAATTCGCCAAGGCCTCGGCCGACTATCATGCCAAGGTCCTCACCACGACGGCCAAATATCATTACGACCCGGCCGGCGAGCTGATCGATCTGCGCCTCAACGCCTTCTACAACCGCACCGACCTTGGCCAGGAGTTCAACAAGGACTTCATCAAGGGCTCGACGGTCGACTTTACCGATGACGGCATCGGCGGCGACATCTCGAATGTCTCGCGTTTCGCGCTGGGCGATATCGGCATCACCGCCAAATATGGCGCCGAAGGTTTTTACGATTGGGTGAAGGCTGAAGCCGAGGGGCCGGATCAGACCGCACCGGGCCTCACGCCCAAGGGCGAACGCGGTGTCTTCGGGCTCTTCTCCGAGACGACCGCGAGCTGGAAGCGCTTCGAGCTCATCGCCGCGGCGCGTGTCGACCATTATACGCTGACGGGCGAGGGGGTGAACGACGTGGCGCCCGGCGGCCCTGGCATTCCAGGCTTTCCGTCGCTGCCGGGCCTGCCTGCCGGTCCCTTCGAGGTCGACACGTCGGCGACGGCGGTCAGCCCGAAATTCACCGCCGCCTACAGGCCGCTCGACTGGCTGCAGCTCTATGGTCTTTATGGCTGGGGTTTCCGCCCGCCCGCCATCACCGAAACCTTGATGTCCGGTGTCCATCCGGGCGGCATCAATTTCGTCCGCTTCACGCCCAACCCCTTCCTCGATCCGGAGCGTTCGGAAGGCTGGGAGCTTGGCGTCAATCTCGCTTATGACGGTCTCTTCAATGACCGCGACAAACTGCGCCTCAAGGTGAATTACTTCGCCAATGATATCGAGGACTATATTGTCGGCGCCGCCAATCGCTGCTCGCGCGGCATCTGCTTCTTCTATCGCAACGCCGACGAAATGAGCCATGTCGAGGGTTTCGAAATCGAAGGTTCTTACGATCTGGGCTTGGTTTTTGCGAGCTTCGGCTATCAGGACATCGAGACCGATGTCGCCTTGGCCAATTTCCCCGGCCTCGGTTATCTGCCGATCGCGCCCGAGCGTGTGTTCAACGCCACGCTCGGTTTCCGTCTGTTCGACGAGCGCCTGACGCTCGGTCTCAGGCGTCATCAGGTCTATGAAAGCCAGTTCTTGAACAACGGTGCCCAATCCGACCTGCCGGGCTACACGCTTTATGACGCCTATGCCTCCTTCGCGGTGAGCGAGAATCTCGATGTCTTCCTCAATCTCGAAAATCTGAAGGATCTCGATTATATCCCGGCCATGACGACCGATCCGGACCGCATTCATGGCCCGGGCTTCACCGCAAAATTCGGTGTGTCGGCGCGGCTTTGACGGAGAGGGGGCGGCGGAGCGCCCCCTATGCTTGCCGGACATGCGGGGCCCTTGATCTCGCCCCTTGCCTTTCCGCCCCGGCCCCACTAGGTTCCGGGCGTTCGTTAGGACATACGCGGGAGAGGCCGGTTAAGACCGGCGCCGAAGGAGCAACCGCCCCGGAAACTCTCAGGCAAAAGGACCGCGTGCGTTCGCCGACTCTGGAGAGCAGGGGAAAACCCCTCACCGAAGGAGCTAAGTCCATGTGTCGGAGCGACATGGGCGAAATCTCTCAGGTTCTCCGACAGAGGGGGCAGGCTTGGCTGTTGCCGGGTCTCGCTCAACCTTGTCGGAACCGGGAAATTGAATGGCAACGCCGTCTGAGACGCTTCTCCGCACCCCCCTCTACGATCTTCATGTGAAACTGGACGCCCGTATCGTGCCCTTCGCCGGCTACGAGATGCCGGTGCAATACCCGACCGGAATCCTGACCGAGCACAACTGGACGCGGCTCTCGGCGGGCCTGTTCGACGTCTCCCATATGGGCCAGGCCTATCTGACGGGACCCGATGACGAGACGGTCGCCAAGGCCCTTGAAAAACTCGTTCCGGGCGACCTGCTCGCTCTGGCGCCGCAGCGCATCCGCTATTCGCAGCTCACCAATCCCACGGGCGGCATCATCGACGACCTGATGATCACCCGCACCAGCGAGACCGGCCGGCTCTATCTCGTCGTCAACGCCTCGCGCAAGGATGTCGATTATGCCTGGCTCAAGGAGCATCTGCCCGCCAATGTGAAGCTCGAACCGATTGAGGATGCAGCACTCATCGCCTTGCAGGGACCGAAGGCCGCCGCCGTGCTGGCCCGCCATTTGCCGAAGGCCGCAAGCCTCGCTTTCATGAGTGCGACTCATGACAGGTTCAACGGCATACCGTGTCATGTTGCGCGTTCGGGTTATACCGGCGAGGACGGCTTCGAGATTTCGGTCGCCGCCGACAAGGTCGTGGCGTTGACCGAGGCGCTGCTCGCCGATCCCGATGTCAAGCCGATTGGCCTCGGCGCGCGTGATTCGCTGCGCCTCGAAGCGGGGCTTTGCCTTTACGGTCACGACATCGACGAAGAGACGAGCCCGGTCGAGGCCGATCTCGTCTGGTCGATCAGCAAGAGGCGGCGCAGCGAAGGCGGCTTCACCGGCGCCGAGCGCATCACCCGTGAGATCGCGCAGGGACCGAAGCGCAAGCGCGTCGGCATCAAGCCGGAAGGCCGTGCACCGGCGCGCGAAGGTTCGGTCATCACCGACGACAAGGGGCGCGCCATCGGCATCGTCACCTCGGGCGGCTTCGGCCCGACCGTCAACGGGCCGGTCGCCATGGGATATGTCGAGACCGCCTTTGCGGCCCCCGGCACCAAGATCAATCTGGTGGTGCGTGACAAGCCGATGCCGGCTGCCGTCTCTGCACTGCCTTTCACACCGCACAATTACAAACGCTAACTTCAGGGGAGTAGCTCAATGAGCAAGCGTTACAGCAAAGAACATGAATGGATCAGCGTCGACGGCGACATCGCGACGATCGGCATCACCAATCATGCCCAGGAACAGCTGGGCGATGTCGTCTTCGTCGAATTGCCGGCCATCGGCAAGCAGGTGAGCAAGGGTGGCGATGCGGCGGTGGTCGAATCGGTGAAGGCCGCGAGCGAAGTCTATGCGCCGGTCACCGGCGAGGTCGTCGAAGTGAACAAGGAGCTCGAAGGCGACCCGGCTCTCGTCAACCGCGAGGCGGAAGGCGCTGCCTGGTTCATGAAAGTGAAGCTCAAGGATAAAGGCGAACTCGCCGATCTGATGGACAAGGCCGCTTACGACAAATTCGTGGCTGAGCAGTAATTCCCCTCAAATTCCCTTCTCCCGCTTGCGGGAGAAGGTGCCCGAAGGGCGGATGAGGGTGTCAAAGGAACCTTAGGAACATGTCGACCAAACGCGCAACGCTTGCCGAGCTCGAACCGCAAGCCAATTTCGTACCGCGCCATATCGGCCCCAATGCGGCCGAGACGGCGGAAATGCTGAAAGTCGTCGGAGCCGCCTCGCTCGAGGACTTCATCGGCAAGGTCATCCCCAAGAAGATCCGCGCGGCGAAGCCGCTCGATCTGCCGAAGGGCAAGGCCGAGCGCACCACGCTCTCCTATCTGCGCCAGATGGCGTCGCGCAACGAGGTGTTCACCTCGATGATCGGCATGGGTTACTACGGCACCGTCACCCCTAAGGTGATCCTGCGCAACATTCTCGAGAATCCGGGCTGGTACACCGCCTATACGCCCTATCAGGCCGAAGTGAGCCAGGGCCGCCTCGAGGCGCTGCTCAACTACCAGCAGATGATCATCGACTTCACCGGCCTCGAGCTTGCCAGCGCGTCGCTGCTCGACGAAGGCACCGCCGCCGCTGAGGCGATGGCGATGGCCAAGCGTGTGGTGAAGACCTCGGCCAACACATTCTTCATCGATCGCGACACCCATCCGCAGACCATCGGCGTCATCGAAACGCGGGCTGAAGCCTTCGGCTTCGACATCGTCATTGGCGATCCGGCCAAGGACCTGAAACCCGTCGAAGTCTTCGGTGCGCTTCTCTCTTATCCGGGTTCTTCCGGCGAGATTCGCGACTATCGCGCTATCATCGACAGACTGCATGGTGCTGGCGCGCTCGCGATCATGGCGACCGATCTTATGGCGCTGGCGCTCCTGGCCTCGCCCGGCGAATTGGGCGCCGATATCGCGGTGGGCTCGGCCCAGCGCTTCGGCGTGCCGATGGGTTATGGCGGTCCGCATGCCGCCTTCTTCGCCACCCGTGATGAATATAAGCGCTCGATGCCCGGCCGCATCATCGGCGTCTCGGTCGACTCGCATGGCGCACCCGCTTTGCGCATGGCGATGCAGACGCGCGAGCAGCATATCCGCCGCGAAAAGGCGACCAGCAATATCTGCACCGCGCAGGTGCTGCTCGCCGTCATCGCTTCGATGTTCGCCGTCTATAACGGCCCGACCGGCATCAGGAAAACCGCCGAGCGCACCCATCGCCTCGCCGCCATCTTCGCCGAAGCGGTAAAGGGTTTCGGCTATGAGGTGACAACCAAGGCCTTCTTCGACACCGTCACCATCAATGCGCCGGGCCGCGCCCAGGCGATCCTGGCGCGCGCCAAGGAAAAGCGCATCAATCTGCGCTTCGTCGATGCCGATCATGTCGGCATCTCCTTCGACCAGTCGACGCGCCGCCAGGAACTCGAACGGCTCCTCACAGTGTTCAAGACCGATGCGTTGGATCGCGTCGATATCGACAAGCTTGACGCGAAGGTCGCCGACACGATCCCCGCGGCGCTGGCCCGCAAATCACCTTATCTCACCCATCCGGTCTTCGAGATGTATCACTCGGAAACCGAGATGCTGCGTTATCTGCGCCGGCTGCAGGCCAAGGACGTGGCGCTCGACCGCTCGATGATTCCGCTCGGCTCCTGCACCATGAAGCTCAACGCGACGAGCGAGATGATCCCGGTCACCTGGCGTGAATTCGCCATGATGCATCCCTTCGCGCCGCTCGAGCAGGCGCAGGGCTATCAGCAGCTTTTCGAGGAGCTCGAAAGCATGCTGGCCGAGATCACCGGCTTCGACACCATCTCGCTGCAGCCCAATGCCGGCAGCCAGGGCGAATATGCGGGGCTTCTCGCCATTCGCGGTTACCATCATGCCAGGGGCGACACGCATCGCGATGTCTGCCTCATCCCGGTATCGGCGCATGGCACCAATCCCGCCTCCGCGGTGATGGCCGGCATGAAGGTGGTGGTCGTCGCCTGCGACGAGAAGGGCAATGTCGACGTTGCTGATCTCGAGGCCAAGGCCAGGCAGCATGCCGCCAATCTGGCGGCCCTGATGGTCACCTATCCCTCGACCCATGGCGTGTTCGAGGAGAGCATCAAGGACATCTGCGCCATCATCCATGCCAATGGCGGCCAGGTCTATCTCGACGGCGCCAATCTCAACGCGCAAGTGGGCCTCGTGCGCCCGGCCGAGCTCGGCGCCGATGTCTGCCACATGAATCTGCACAAGACCTTCTGCATCCCGCATGGCGGCGGCGGTCCTGGCATGGGCCCGATCGGCGTCAAGGCGCATCTGGCACCCTATCTGCCGGGCCATCCGGTGGTGCATGGCGTCAATCCGGCGGCGGGGCGCGACCAGTCGCAGGGCCAGGTGTCGTCGGCGCCCTGGGGCTCGGCCTCGATCCTGCCGATCTCCTGGACCTATATCGCCATGATGGGCGGCGAGGGCCTGAAGGAGGCGACGATGATGGCGATCCTCAACGCCAACTATGTCGCCAAGCGCCTGGCCCCGCATTTTCCGATCGTCTATTCGGGCCCGGGCGGTGTCGTCGCGCATGAATGCATCATCGATCTGCGCTGGCTGAAGGAACGCACCGGCCTCGCGGTCGAGGACGTGGCCAAGCGCCTGGTCGATTACGGCTTCCATGCGCCCACCATGTCCTTCCCGGTCGTCGACACGTTGATGATCGAGCCGACCGAATCGGAAGGCAAGCGCGAGCTCGACCGTTTCTGCGACGCGATGATCGAGATCCGCCGCGAGATCGCCGAGGTCGAGGAAGGCAAGGCCGACCGCACCGACAATGTGCTGAAGAACTCGCCGCATACCCACCAGCTGCTGCTCGCCGACTGGACGCGGCCTTATTCCAAGGAGAAGGCCTTCTTCCCCTTGAGCTACATCAATGCCGACAAATACTGGCCGCCGGTCGGCCGCGTCGACAATGTGTATGGCGACCGCAACCTGGTCTGCACCTGCCCGCCGATGGAAGCCTATCAGGAAGCGGCGGAGTAAGACGGTAATCTTCTCCTTCCCCGCGCAAGGCGCGGGGAAGAGAAGATGGAGTGGGACCACTTGACATCATCGCCGCAACGACCCGACCTTATGTCGATGGGGTGGGAGCAGTTGATGGAATTGGCAAGGGCAAGGGAAGCGTCGGATTTGCTGATCCGGCATTGGCAGGATGGCACGACCCTGGATCGGCTGCCGCCGCCGCTCTGTCCACAGGACCGCGCCAAAGCATATCTGATCCAGGCACATCTTGAAGATCTGAGCGCCAGGCCGCTCGCCGGCTGGAAGATCGCCGCCACGAGTCTGGCGGGCCAGCGGCACATAGCCGTCGATGGTCCGCTGGCCGGCCGGCTTCTCGCCGAGATGGTCCATCCCGACGGCGCTGTCCTGACCTTCGGCGCCAACCGCATGCGGGTCGCCGAAGCGGAATTCGCCTTCCGGATGGCGCGCGATCTGCCGCCCCGCGACAGGCCCTATGAGCAAGGCGAAGTGCTCGCGGCCGTGGCGGCCTTGCATCTGGCCATCGAGATCCCCGATTCACGCTACACCGACTTCACCTGTGTAGGGGCGGCGCAGCTGATCGCCGACAATGCCTGCGGGCATCAATTCGTGCTCGGACCGGAAGCGTCGTCCTTCTGGCGCGATGTCGATCTCGCAGGGCATCGGGTTATCGGCCGTGTCGGCGCGCGGCTGGAGCGCGAGGGCATCGGCGCCAATGTTCTGGGCGATCCCCGCAATGCCCTGGTGTGGCTGGCCAATGAGCTGTCGCAGCACGGCCTGACGCTCGCCCGGGATCACATCGTGACCACCGGCACTTGTCTCGTGCCGCTGGAGATCTCGCCCGGCGACGATGTCTTCGTCGATTTCGGCTCGTTTGGCCAAATGAGCATGCGGTTCGCCGTTTAGTAGCCCGGCAGCACCAACAGTTTCGGCTTCTCCGGCAGCGTCTTGGCCGAGACCGTGACCGACGCCTTGCCGCTGATCTCGACATCGAGCTCACCAGAGAGGCCGTTGATGAAACGCTGCAGCGTCTCCGGCGTGAAATAATGCATCGGCAGGACGAGGCGGGCTTTCAGCTCCTTCAGCACATTGAGCATATTGGCCTGCGCCATCGTATAGGTGCCGTCGACCGGCACCAGCACGATGTCGAGCCGGCCGATCGCTGCCAGCTGCTCGTTGCTCAGCTCGTGATGCAGATGGCCGAGATGGCCGATGCACAGGCCTGCCACCTCGAAGATGAAGATCGAATTGCCATCCGGCACGGCGCCGCCCATCGCGCGGATGTCGGTGGTGACATTGCGGATGCGCACATCCCCCACCGTGAGGTCATGGCGCGCCGGCCCACCCTCCGGATTCCAGCCGCGCAGCACCTGTTTGATCGCCGGGTCCGGAAAGTCGGTGTAATGCGAGCGATGCGCATGGTTCATGGTGGCGACATCGGGCACGATGCCGCCGGCATAACCCGAATAATCGGTGGTGATCTTCACGCCACCTGAGCTTTCGATGAGAAAGGTCGAGTGGCCGAGAAAGGTGAGCTGCACCTGATCAGCCTCCAGCGTCGGGGCTGAATATTGCACCGGCACGATACCGGGCGCCTGCGCCATGGCGAGGCAATCGCTCGCCATCGCATGGGCTCTCCCGGCCATGAGCGGCGAGAGAAGGACAAGCATAAACGCCAGAAACCGCATAACGACCATGTCGATGCTCCGCGCATTGAACCGGATGCGTCCCTTGCGGTCAGTCTAGCGGCTCATGAAAGCCGTTCCGATCAAATTTCCGTCAGGCTGTGCCCCTCGCCCGGCGCATGGCAGTCATCCCTGTCGAGATTGATCTTGGACGGTTGCACGGCTAGGGCTGTCCCTGAAATCCATATGGGAATTGAAATGACGAATTACTCCGACACTCAGCTGTTCATCGATGGCGCCTGGCGCCCGGCCACCGGCGGCCGCACCATTCCCGTTCTCAATCCCGCGACAGGTCAATCGATCGGCACCGTCGCCTGGGCCGACAAGAGCGATCTCGATGCGGCGCTTGCCGCGGCGGCGCGTGGCTTCGAGGTCTGGCGCAAGATGTCGGCCTATGACCGCGCCAAGCTCATGCGCCGCGCCGCCGATAATCTGCGCGCCCGGGCGGAAGAGATCGCGGTGCTGATGACGCTGGAGCAGGGCAAGCCGCTCGCCCAGTCGCGCATGGAGACGCTCGCCGCCGCCGATATCATCGACTGGTTCGCCGGCGAGGCGCCGCGCGCTTACGGACAGGTGATCCCGTCCCGCGCCTCTGATGTCGTCCAGATGACGCTCAAGCTCCCGGTGGGGCCGGTCGCCGCCTTCACGCCCTGGAACTTCCCGATCAATCAGGTGGTGCGCAAGATGTCGGCGGCGCTTGCCGCCGGCTGCTCGATCATCGTCAAGGCGCCGGAAGAGACGCCGGCCTCGCCGGCCGCGCTCATCAAGGCCTTCGCCGATGCCGGCATACCGGCGGGCGTCGTCAATCTCGTTTACGGCGTGCCGGCGGAGATCTCCGAATATCTGATCCCGCATCCGGTCATCCGCAAGATCAGCTTCACCGGCTCGACGCCGGTCGGCAAGCAGCTTGCCGCTCTGGCGGGCCTGCACATGAAGCGCGCCACCATGGAGCTCGGCGGCCATGCGCCGGTGATCGTGGCCGAGGATGCCGATGTCGAGTCGGTGGTCGCCATGATGGTGGCCAACAAGTTCCGCAATGCCGGGCAGGTCTGCGTGTCGCCGACGCGTTTCCTGGTTCAGGAGCGCATCGCCGATGAATTCACCGACCGCTTCACCGCCGGCACCAAGGCGATCCGTGTCGGCGACGGCCTCAAGGCCGATGTCGACATGGGCCCGCTCGCCAATGACCGGCGCATTCCCGCCCTCGAGGCGCTCATCGGCGATGCGGTGGACCACGGTGCCCGTCTCACCACCGGCGGCCGTCGCATCGGCAATGAAGGCTGGTTCTTCGAGCCGACGGTTCTGGCCGACGTGCCGGTGAAAGCGCGCATCATGAATGAGGAGCCCTTCGGGCCGGTCGCGGTGATCAATCGCTTCGGCACGCTCGACGAAGCGATCGCCGAGGCGAACCGGCTGCCCTTCGGGCTGGCGGCTTTCGCCTTCACCCGCAACAGCGCCACCGCCACACGCTTCGGCAACGAGATCGAGGCGGGCATGACGACGATCAATCATCTGGGCCTCGCTCTGCCGGAAGTTCCCTTCGGTGGCATCAAGGATTCCGGCCACGGCACCGAAGGCGGCTCCGAAGCCCTCGATGCCTATTTCGATACCCGGCTCGTCACCCGCAAGGGCTGATCGTCGGGCCTGAGAGCACCGTAAAGCGATGAATTGGAGCGCCAGAGTGATCCTGTTAGGACGCTTGGCGCTCCAGCCGACAGAGCCTCGAGTTGCCGCCTTGCTGCCCCCTTACAACGGGAAACAGCTTTCTATAAGCTGACCATGGGAGGGCGTGGACGGCGCGATGGATTGGTATCTGCATAAGCAAGTTCTGGCACGGATGTGGCCATTTGTCCTTATCGTGTCGTTCCTCTGGATCGCCGCCGCATATCTTTACCTGGACCCACTCGCTGCTTTGGGTTTCACCGCAGCGTCAAAGGCTTCCTGGGGAAGGGCGCCGAACGAAGCTCTCATACACATGCTTGTCATTTCCATGGGGCCGGTCCTGACGCTTCCGGCTGTCGGCAATTATGTCCGAGCCTATTGGCAGTTTCGCAAGCAGGGCCGAGGCGGAAAGAATTTCGAGCGAGAGAATATTCAGTATGGGCTGATTGTTGGCACTGGCCTATTGGGAGGCATGTGCGGGCTTCTGCTCGTCTTAGGCTATCTCAGTTACACGAAGTCGTAGCGAGCAGTGATCGTGAGGCCAAACATCATGCAAGGTGTTTTCGTCACCTCGTTTGGAGCCATGGTGACAGGCATCTTATTGATATCTGCCGTGATGCTGTTCTCCTCTGCGCCAGCCAAGACCGGATTGGGTGAATATCGCGGGCTGATCATAATGCTGCCGGCCCTCGCTATTCAGGTGGCAGCCTATTCAAGGTTTAGGCGCAAACTGCTCATGAATTTGCCGATACGGGCGCAGGCCGCAATGTTCGCTCTGGGCGTCTTCGCCCTGGTTGCCAGTGTGGGCCTCATCATCCTCTTCTACCTCCTTTGGGTTCGCCCTTAGTCTGAACCCCATGTCTCAAGCTTGCGGCGGCTTGCGGCGGAAGAATTTGAAGATCGCGCCGCCGCCCAGCGCGACGGCGATGAGGATCACCTTCCAGAATTTGGCGAGCGCCAGGCCGATCACCGCGAAAAGGCCGAGCTTCTTGGCCGCCGCCCCGCCGATCAGCGCCGCGAGGCCGAATTCGGCCAGGCGGTCGGTCGAGGCATTGTAGTCCGTATAACGCTGCCCAAGCTTGTAATCGAGCGCCGCCAGCAGGGCGCCGGCATGTTTCCTGTCGTCGGCGATGGTGTCCTCGCCGGTCACCAGATTGAGCTCGAAATAGCCCTGCCGTCCCAGCGCATAGGTGTTGTAATTGATCGTCGCCGCGCTGGTGGTGCCGCGATCGCGCGCGAGGATGGACCATACCAGGCGATGGGTCGCTTCGTCATAGGCCGGCTTCTCGGCCCAGCCGACGACGTCGAAGGGCGGCATGCCGCGCTCGACGCGCGTCTTGTTGTCGGCTTCGGTGCCGTCCTTCAGCGACTGCAACAGGTCGTCGGCGTTCCAGGTCTTGGCGTCCTCATCGGCGATATGGCCGCTGTCGGTGTAATTGACCGTCACGAACCAGAAGGGATCCTGCTTCGGAATGATCAGGCCGAGGAAGTTTTCGTTGGTCGTGTTGCCGAGCGCCCGCATGAAGGCCGAGGCTTCGGCGACGGGAATGAAGCTGTAGGAATCGGGGAGCCGGAGCGAGGCGAGATCGCGCAGCGCCACATCGGCGGGGCCGTTGGTCGCCGCCTTCACCGCCGCGACATAGGTCCGCTCGATTTCGGCTTGCGCCGGCGTCTGGGCGCTGTCCTGGGCCATGGCGCCCGGAAGCCAGAGGAGGGAGAGGAACAGGAGGGCAAGGCGCAAAGTCATGGCGGCCACACATCCAGAATTGCATTGCGGTCGAATGTGAGGAAAGGCTGTAGCACGTTGCGGAAACTTGGATCAATAGTGAAACGCTGCGCGGTGCAGGCGCGCTACGCATATCGCTTCGCCGCAACAGCTGCCGGTACTCCGGTCTGAAGATTATTCGGCCTCGGAGGGAGCTTGAATAATCCCGTGCTCCTTCAGGAGCGCCTCTTCATCGCCCGCCACCCATCCGAAGACCTTCGCCTTGGCCTCGTGCTTCTGCACCAGATAATGCACGTCGAAGTCGATCGTCACGTTGGTCGCCTCCTGGCGGGCATAGCTTGCCGTCCAGGCGACATGGGCGATGCAATGATGCTCGTCGATCGGTGAGGTACGGACGTGCCTTATCCGCATCTCCCGGGTTCCGATCGCACGGTAGCGGGCATAGCCTTGAGCCATGACCTTCTTGAGCCGTTCATCGTTCTTGCCGGTCATGACTCCGGCGGGGGAAGCGGCGATGAAGTCGGTGGCATAGAGCGAAGCCACGGCCTCCATATCCGCATCTCCACCCAGCGCCTCGTTGAACAGGCGTTCATAGCGCTCGAACAGCTGCTTTACCGCACGCTCCATCGTGCTCTCCCGTGACCGATGCGGTCCCAGAACAATAAACCCGGCGCTGCGGCCAGGTTCCATGCTTGTATGAGATTTTCACTCACTTGAAACGGGACTTCACCGTGGCGGAGCCTTGGGCAAATCACCGCTTCCAATCGCTTCAATCAAAACAGAAAATGGCGACCTTTCGCTCGCCACTTCCCTTGCTTGTCGTTCAGCGTGGGTATCCGCCGCTGCTCACTTCAGATATTGCACCTTGAGCCCTTCGATCTTGCCGTTGAAGGCAAAGGGCTTGCGATCGAAATAGGAGAGCGAGACCGGTGAATAGCTGTCTCTGCCGACATCGAACGCGTCATTGGCGGTGAAGGTCAGCGGCGCCGAGCGCGGCACGCGCCCTTTGGCCACTTCCTTGCCGTCGATGCGGATGACGACGTCGAGCGGCCCGGCATGCGTATTGTCCACCTTCTGCGTCTCGACTTCGATCTTGACCTTGCCGCCCGCCGGCGGGACAGGCGCCTCGATCCGCGTCCGTTCGATCTCGAACAGATTATACTCATAGGTCAGCTTGCCCTGATCCACGAACAAGGCGACGCCTCCCGAGAAGGCGCCGAGTGCATAAAGAACACCCTCCGCGTCGGGCTGCAGGTCCGCCTCTATGGTGACGAGATTGCTGCGCGCCCCGACTTTCGGCGCGGTGAATTCCGGCACCCCGATGACCTCTTGCGTGAAATTGAACTCGGTCGCGGGATTGGAGGGCGCGTCTTCCGGATGGAAGACCACGGACCACAGCCCGCCACCGATCGGATAGACCTTGTTGGCTATCGCATCGGTGCCGAATGTCTTCTTCAGCGCCTCGACCTTCTCAGGGTTATCAGCCGCGACGTCCTTCGCCTGGGAGTAATCCTTGCTGAGATCGTGGAGCTCCCACACGTCATTGTCCGGTGACCATTTGAAGATGGCGGGGTCGAGACCGGGTTTCCACGGGATGCGGGGGCCGAATACGGATGCGATCCACTCGTCCTGAAAATAGGCTCGGCTTCCCATGATTTCGAAATACTGGCCTTTTTTCTGACCTGGCGCCGTCACCGAGTCGAAGCTGTAGGTCATGCTGACCCCGTCGAGAGGATCCTGTGTTATGCCGTCGACGAGCTTCGGCGGCTTTATGTCCAGGACGTCATAGATCGTCGGCACGATATCGTTGACATGATGGAATTGCGACCGCGGCGTCTTGTCCGCTTTGATCTTGCTGGGCCAGGAAACGACGAGCGGTGTACGGGTTCCGCCAAAATGTGCCGCGACGAGCTTGGTCGAGCGGTGCGGCGTGGAGCCGGCCCAAGCCCAGCCGGCATGATACATGTTGTCGGCCTTGGGCGATCCCAGCACGTCCATCCCGCCGAGCTCGTTCATCGCGCGGATATGGTCCTTGATCTCCGTGCGGATGCCGTTCTGCGCGAGCAGTTCGCTGAGTGAGCCGTTCTGGCCCTCGGCGCTCGAGCCATTGTCACCCCACACATAGAAGATGAGCGTGTTCTCGCGGACGCCCATCTCGTCGAGAGCCTGCAGCAGACGGCCGGCCTGGACATCCGCATGTTCGGTATAACCCGCGAACACTTCCATGAGACGGCGCTGGAACGGCTTCTCCTCATCGGGAATGTCCTGCCATCCGGCGAGCGAGTCCGGGCGGGGCGTGAGTTCGGTGCCTGCCGGAATCCAGCCGATTTCCTTCTGGCGGGCAAAGACCGTCTCGCGCATCTTGTCCCAGCCGCCGTCGAACCGGCCTTTGTACTTGTCCGCCCACTCCTTGAAGATGTGATGCGGGCCATGGCCGGCGCCCGGAGCCCAGTACATGAAGAAGGGCCGGTCCGGCGTCAGCGCGTGGACCTGCTTCATCCACGCGACGGCCTTGTCGGTCATGTCGACGGTGAAATGGTAACCTTCCTTGCCATGCGAGGGATCGACCCGCACCGTGTTCTCCACGACGGCGGGCTCCCATTGCGAGGATTCACCGGCAAGGAAGCCATAGAAGTAGTCGAAGCCGATGCCTTCACCCGCCGGCCAGTCCGTATAGGGGCCGACGGCGGTGGTCTCATTGGCCGGCGTGTTGTGCCACTTGCCGAAGGCGGCCGTTGCATAGCCGTAATAGCCGAGCACTTTCGCCGCGGTCGCGGAGGTGCGCGGAATCCGGCCGGTATAGCCGTCCCAGTCATTGGCAAGCTCGGCGATCTGGCCATTGCCGACGCGGTGGTGATTGCGCCCGGTGAGCAAGGCGGCCCGGGTGGGCGAACACATGGCGGCATTGTGGAACCGATTATAGGAAACACCTTGATCCGCCAGGCGGCTCAATGTGGGAGTGTTGATCACACCGCCAAAGGCTGAAGGCAGCGCCGGCCCGACATCGTCCAGCATGATGACAACGATATTCGGCGCGTTGGCGGGCAGGTGCGACTGCGGCGGCAGCGGGCTGTAGGTCGATTGGGCGATGGTCGGACCCGCTTTGCTGCCCGACGGCTTGGGCGGAAATGGCAGCGACTCCTGGGCGATCGCGGGGGCGCTCAACAGCAACGCTGTCGCGCTCAGCCCCAGCCAGCTTGCTCGCAGCTTCTTAAGAGATGTCATTCTTTCCTCCTGGCCTGATGACACATCTGAAACCTATGTGACATGTCGAGGTGTCTATGGCCTCGGCATGCCGCGCCGCAGGGCGATAGCGGCGGCAATAACTGGGCGCGCAAAGATGCGAGCCGCCCTTCAGGACCTTGCGGGGAATCCTGATCTCGGGCTGATCCGGATCGTAGCTGTCGGCTTCGCAGCCGCCGCGATGGCGTTGGGGAGCGCAGCATCCTTTCGATGCCGTCACTTCGTGCCGCGGAGAAAACCAGTCCGAGGTCCATTCCCAGACATTTCCGATCATGTCGTAGAGGCCGTAGCCGTTCGGCGGAAATGCCTTGACCGGTGAGGTGCGCAAGTACCCGTCTCGAGCCTCGTTCACTGCCGGAAAATTCCCTTGCCATGTATTGGCCATGTGGCGGCCTTTCGGCGTGAACTCCGCGCCCCAGGCAAACTCGGCCTGCTCGAGAGCGCCTCGCGCGGCGAATTCCCACTCCGCCTCGTTTGGAAGGTCCTTGCCCTTCCACCGCGCATAAGCGAGCGCGTCATGGTATGAGACATGGACGACAGGATGATCGCCGAGGCCCTCGAGGCTGCTCTGCGGGCCGTAGGGATGGATCCAATCGGCGCCCCTCAGGAAGGACCACCATTGTGTCCAGTCCCTTAGATCGGCATATTTTCCGGGCGGTCGGAAGACCAGCGATCCCGCATACAGCATCTCCGGCAGGATGCCTGGATAGTCCTGTGGATCGGGCGTGGACTCGGCGAACGTACGATAGCTTGTGGCGGTAACGAATTCCGCGAACTGAGCGTTTGTGACGGGCGTCTCGTCGATGAAGAATCCCTCGACGCGAACGTGATGCGCCGGCCCCTCTTCCGGATAGTGCCGATCAGACCCCATGCGGAACGCGCCGGCGGGCACGAAAATCATGCCATCCTGTTCAGACCTTGGCGGAAATTCAGCGTGAGCCGCTTCGACCTGCACGGCTGGCCTCCCTTTTGGTCCGATGTCTGCACGGTTTTCTATCGGCCCCGGCAGCAATCCTATGCTGCCGGGCTCGCCCTCTTCTTGTCTTTCGACGCCATTGTTGGCCGTGGTCCCGAGGCAGCGGCTCCGGGGCGGAGCTCGCAACCCGAAACCGTGGCCTTTCGGTCAGGTTGTATGTCGCAAATCGCTTTTTAGTTGAGTTGGATTTCACAGTTCTTGCAGGCGGTGACCATCGATACGGAGGGCGAGATTCATTGTCGGATCGCCCTGCGGTAGCGCGCAATAAAAAACCCGGCGCTGAGGCCGGGCTTTTTGTTCGTATGAGATATCGCTCAGTTGAGGCGGGACTTCACCGCGGCGATCGATTCCTCGATCAGCGGGGCGCCCTTGGCGCCTTCGCTCGCGGCGGCCAGCAACTCGGTGGCGGCGCTGACCGCCACGTCGGTGGCGGCGGTGCGGACATCCTTGACCGCCTGCTGCTCGGCCTGGGCGATCTTCTGCTCGGCCTGCTTGGTGCGGCGCTCCAGCGTCTCGGTGAGCTTGGCGCGGGTCTCATGCGCCAGCGCCTCGGCTTCCTTGCGGGCGAGGGCCACGATGTCCTCGGCGTCCTTCTCGGCCTGGGCGCGCTTCTTCTTGTATTCGTCGAGCAGCGCCTGCGCTTCCTCGCGCAGCTTCTTGGCCTCGGCCAGTTCCTTGGCGATGCGCGCCGAACGCTCGTCGAGCATCGCGGCAACCTTCGCCGGCACCTTCAGATAGATGAGGAGCGCGATGAAGAGCAGGAAGGCGACGAGAACCCAGGTTTCGGGTTTTGCAAACATGGTCAGTTCCCCTGCGCCTTGGCGACGGCCTTGGCGGCATCGGCGGCGCTCGCCTTGGTGCCGGTGAGCCGGCCGACGATCTCGGCCGCAATGTCGGTGGCGAGATCGGTTACGCTGGCCAGGGCCTTGGCGCGCGTCGCCTGGATGGCCTTTTCGGCCTCGGCGATCTTGGCGGCGAGCTGGCCGTCAAGCTTGCTGCGCTCCTTGTCGACCTCGGCGGAAAGTTTGTTGCGCGTCTCCTGCGCGATGCCATGCGCTTTGCTGCGGGCATCGGCGAGTGACTTCTCATACTCGGCGACGGCCTTGTCGGTATCCGCCTTGAAGCGCTGCGCCGCGGCCAGGTCGCTGTCGATCTGGTTCTTGCGGCCCTCGATGACACCGCCGGTGCGCGGGATCACGATCTTCGAGATGATGAAATAGAGGACAAGGAAGGTCACCGCGAGCCAGAACAGCTGCGGCGGCCAGGTATTGACGTCGAGTTGCGGCATGGCTCTAGCGCCTCATCATGATCCAAGCGCCGGCGAGGGCCTTGTCGGCCCTGCCGGTAGGCGAAGACTTCGGTCCGATCAACCGAAGAGAATGAGCATGGCGACGGCGAAGCCGATCAGGCCCGTCGCTTCGGCGAAGGCGAAGCCGAGGAACAGCGTGCCGCGCTGGCCGGCGGCGGCCGCCGGATTGCGCAGAGCGCCCGCGAGGTAATTGCCGAAGATGTGGCCGATACCGACGCCCGCGCCGCCAAGCGCAATGGCCGCGATACCCGCACCGATCATCTTTGCTGCTTCAACTTCCATCTGACTTCTCCTGTTGAATGGATGGATTAAGATCCGATTGATTGAACTAAAAGGCGAAAATTAGTGGTCCGCGCCCATGGCGTCGCTGAGATACATGCAGGTGAGGAGGGCGAAGACATAGGCCTGCAGCGCCGCCACCAGGACTTCCAGGGCATAGAGGCCGACGAGCGCGGCGAGCGGCAGCCAGCCGGCGGTGACGCCGAGCATGACGACGAAGCCCGCCATCACCTTCACCATCATGTGGCCCGCCATCATGTTGGCGAAGAGACGGATCGAGAGGCTCAAGGGGCGGATGAAGTAGGAGACGACCTCGATCACGACGACGAGCGGCAGGAGCAGCGTCGGGACGCCCGACGGCACGAACAGCTTGAGATAGCCGAAGCCGTTGCGATAGAAGCCGATGAGGGTGGCGCCGATGAAGACGAGAAGCGCCAGGGCCAGCGTCACGATGATGTGGCTCGTCACCGTGAAGGAATAGGGGATGAGGCCGAGGACGTTGCAGAACAGGATGAAGGTGAAGAGCGTGAGCACGAAGGGGAAATAGGTGCGGGCATTTTCATGCAGCACTTCCTTCGTCATGTTGTCGATGAACTCGTAGATGCTTTCAGCGACCGACTGCAGGCGCGTCGGGATCAGGTGCTTGGGCGCCAGGAGGAAGAGAAGGGCGGCGCAAGCGACCGCGATGATGGCCCAGAGACCCGAATTGGTCAGCGAGAAGGGGCCCAGGTCGATGATGGTGTTGATTTGGAACTGATGGATCGGATCGATGATCTTCTCAGCATGCTCAGGCGCAGCGCCGGCTGCCACTTCCGTAGTGCTTGTTGACACGTTCAATCCTCGTCATCGTCCTTGACCGACGGCGCTACCGGGCCTTTGCCGCCCAGCACTTCATCGGCCTGTTTGCTCTTTGAGAGCCGCATCACATTGACGACCCCCGCAGCGATCCCGAACGGCATCAGAGCCAGCATGACCCACGGCGCCGTGCCGAAATACTTGTCCACCATCCAGCCGAGCCCCATGCACACCGCGAGACCGACGAACATCTCGGTCACCGCCCGCATGGCGAGACCCGCCGCCGATCCTTCGGTCTTGTCGGGCCCTTCCGGGCCCTTGCGCTGGTTCAGGCTGGTATCCAGCCGCTTTTCCAAATCCTTGAGCCGGTCATCGAATTCTTTCATGATCCTGCTCTGATTGATGGTTGTTGCGGTCTGAACGCCCCTCAAAATCGCGCGCACCATAGAGTTTGGGCAAAAACGTGTCAAGGAATGGCTGGCCGATTCAAGCCTTTGATTCACAAGGGCTTTCGCCGCCGCTTTAACGATGCGGCGATTCGCGCGGTGAAACGTCGCCAGTTGTGCGCGCGGAGAGATTCTCATGAGCGCCGCGCTTGTTGGCCGGGTTCATGCGGGAGGTGTCGGCGACCGTGCCTCCACTAGGGTCGTCGCTGATTTAATAAGTCGCCTTGTGATGTTTTGTCTGATTATGATCTCCTCTGTTCGTCATTTTGCATAAGGCCATCACGTTTTCGTGAGGAATGCAGTCCTGCTCAGTTCGTTGTGGGGCGACGGTGGGTGATCTGGACGCACCAGTCGCCGTTGCTCCGAGTAAGTTTTGCACAGAAAAAACAGGCAATTCGATTGGACTCGATGAGTTTGCGACTGCTTCGATCATGCCTTCCTATGGCGAAACTTCATATGTGCGCTTTCTGTCGAGTCTTGACATGGGCCATAGTCTAAGCTGTTCTTATGTGATCGGTTTTGTGATCAAAATAACGGGGAGGGGTAATGTCTTATCGTTTTCGTCCTTTGGCGGCCTTCATGATGCTGGCTGCCTTGGGGCAACCGGCGGTCGCCGAGCTTCCGGTCACCTGGCTCAGCCAGTCGCAGACGCACAGCGCGCAATATCCGGTCGAGGTGGCGGCCTTCGAGGCTTTGAAGGGCGACGGATTCGCCGTTCAGCGCAGCGAATTCCAGACCCTCGGGCTCAATATGGCCGACGGTCTGCGCACCGCGAGCCAGGGTACGTTCAACATCGTCTCGGCGACGATCGGCAGCGTGGCGCGTGACGACGCCTTCCTCGAGGGGCTCGATCTGATCGGCGTGTCGACCAATCTCGACGAGCTTAAAGTCTCCGTCGACGCCTATCGCTCTTCCTTCAATGCCAGGCTCGAGGAGCGATTCGGCGTCAAGGCTCTGGCCATCTGGCCGTTCGGCGCCCAGATCTTCTTCTGCAACCAGCCGGTCAAGTCGCTCGACGACCTGAAGGGCCTGAAGATCCGCTCCTTCACCGCCTCGATGTCGACCTTGCTCTCCGAGCTGGGCGCCAATCCCGTCACGCTGAGCTTCCCGGAAGTCTATCCGGCCCTCGAAAGAGGCGTTGCCTCCTGCGGCGTGACCTCGGCCACTTCCGCCAATACCGGCAAATGGCCGGAAGTGACGAGTTATGTGCTGCCGCTTTCGGTCTCGGGCTCGGTCCAGGCGCATCTCGTCAATGTCGAATGGTGGAAGTCGCTGAAGCCCGATCAGCAGAAGGCGATGGAAGGGCATTTCCGCGCCATGGAGGACAAGCTCTGGGCGCTGGCGGTGAGCACCAACGCCGAAGCCCTCGACTGCACGGTGGGTAAGGCTTGCGAGAGCAAGATCTACAAACCTTATAAGAGCAAACTGGTCGATGTCAGCGACGCCGACCGCGCCAGGGTGAAGGCCATTTCCTCGCAGAAGGTCCTGACCGAATGGGCCGGGCGCTGCACCAAGGTCTATGCCGATTGCGCCAGCGTCTGGAACAAGACGATCGGCGCCGCCATGGGCGTCTCCATCGCCAATTGACGATGGATCGTCCGCATGTGCGCTTTTGCGGATATGCGAGCTCTCTCCAACTTTCCCCTTCTCCCGTTGCGAAGCAATGGGAGAAGGTGCCCGAGAGGGCGGATGAGGGCTCTTCTGAAACAGTGACAAGCCTCGACCAAAGAGCCCTCACCCGGCCTTCGGCCACCCTCTCCCATCCTGCGGACGGGAGAGGGGAAATGTTAGCGATCGAGCGACACAGCCCGTGACGGATTTTCCTTCTCCCGCTCCGCCATCTAATCCCGTCAACCGGGTGCTCGAACGCCCGGTGCGGGCGATGCAGATCGTCATGGGCTGGGGGCTCATCGCTTTGTGCCTCGCCACCACCTACGAGATTCTCGCGCGCAAGCTCTTTGGTCTCTCGCTCCAGGGCATCAATGAGATCGGCGCCTATATGCTCGCCATTTCGAGCACCTGGGGCTTCTCGATCGCTCTCCTGCAGCGCGCCCATTCACGCGTCGACTTTCTCTTCCCGCGCTTTCCGCCGGCTCTTCAGGCCGTGCTCAATCTCATTACCGCGCTGACGCTCGCCGGCATCGCCGCCTTCGCCGCCTGGCAGGGCTGGGGCGTTCTGGCTGACACGCTGCGTTGGCAGGCGACCGCCAACACGCCGCTGCAGACGCCGATGTGGATTCCGCAGGGCCTGTGGCTCGCGGGCCTTGTCGTTTTTTCGGGCGTCAGCGCCGCCGGTGCCGTCCATGCGTCGCTTCTCTTCGTCAAGGACCGCCGCAAGCTCAACCGCTTCTACGGCCCGCCCTCGCTCAAGGAGCAGATCGAGCTCGAGACGAACCTCTCCTTGCCGGCAGACGCGAAGGAGCCGGCGCGATGATCGACATGACCGTCGTCCTGGTCGGCTTCACGCTGATGATCGCGCTCTTGTTCCTCGGCGTCCATGTCGCGACGGCGTTGTTCCTCACCGCCGTCGCCGCGATCATTATCTATTTCGATGGCGTGCACTTACGCGTCTTCGGCAGCCAGCTGTGGAGCTCGATGGAGGATTACATCCTCCTCGCCATTCCGCTTTACATCCTGCTCGGCGAAATCCTGGTGCGCAGCGGCATGACCGACAAGATGTATGCGGCGCTGTCGCCGTGGCTGAATCGTCTGCCCGGCGGTCTTCTGCATACGAATATCGGCGCCTCCGCCGTCTTCTCGGCGGTGTCGGGGTCGTCGGTGTCGACCGCG
Source organism: Rhizobiales bacterium Y(2018) (assembly GCA_005502925.1). GTDB lineage: Bacteria > Pseudomonadota > Alphaproteobacteria > Rhizobiales > Aestuariivirgaceae > Taklimakanibacter. The sequence continues at coordinate 751,566 of SCPD01000002.1, forward strand.
GCGACCATCACCACCGTGGCGCTCCCGTCCTTCCGCAAGCGCAATTATGACGAAAGGCTGGTGCTGGGCTCGATTGCCGCCGGCGCCTCGCTCGGCAATCTCATCCCGCCGGGCATCGCCTTCATCGTTTATGCCTCGCTCACCAACGCCTCGGTCTCGCAGCTTTATGCCGCCGCCATGGTGCCGAGCCTGATCCTGATCGTGCTTTATATGTCGACCATCGCCGGCATCTGCTTCTTCCGGCCCGATCTCGCCGGCGAGAAGGAGCCGCGGCTGCCCTGGGCCCAGCGTTTCCGGCTGCTCATCGATCTCATCGGCCCGGCGGTCGTCTTCGCCATCATCATGGGCTCCGTCTATACCGGCTGGGCCACGGTGACCGAATCGGCGGCGCTCGCCGTCGTCGCCACCATGGCTATTGCCGCGCTGCAGAAGCGCCTCAACATCAGGATGCTGCACGAGGCCTTCATCTCAGCTGCGAGCCTCACCGCGATCTCGATGTTGATCCTGGTGGTGGCGTTTTATCTCAATTACGCGCTGAGCATGCTCAACATCACCCAGACGCTGAGCCTCTGGGTGGCGAGCCTCGGCGTCAGCCCGCTCGTTCTCAAATGGGTGCTGGCGATCTTCTACATCCTGCTCGGCATCTTCTTCGAGACCTTGCCGATGATGGTGGGCACCGTCCCGGTGCTGTTCCCCATCATCCTGGCGGTCGGCATCGATCCGATCTGGTTCGGCGTGTTCATCGTGCTCATGTGCGAGATGTCGCTGCTCACGCCACCGGTCGGCATGACGCTTTATGTGATCCAGACGGTAAGGCGCGAGGGTAATATCGGCACCGTCTTCGCCGGCACCATTCCTTTCGTCGCGGCGATGATGCTGATGACGGCGCTGCTCATCCACTTCCCCCAGATGGCGACCTGGGTCGTCAGCACGATCAACTGAAACCCTGAGGAGCGTTTCTTGCCGCAAGCCGTCACCTGCATCCGCGACGCCTCCTGGATCATCGCCTGGGATGTTTCGCGAGGCGAGCATGTCTACAGGCGCGACGGTGATGTCGCCTGGGCCGATGATCGTCTCGTCCAGGTTGGCGGGCACTATGGCGGGACCGTCACGCGTGAAATTTCCGGCCGCGACCGCTTGGTCATGCCGGGCCTCATCGACATTCATTGCCATCCGACGCAGACGCCGATCTTCAAGGGCTTTGTCGAGGAATACGGCAATCCGCGCCTGTTCTTCAGCGGCCGCCAGCATTTCCGCCAGAGCTTCATCCAGGACTCTGCCGCTCAATATGCGTCCGCCCGCTATGGCCTCGCCGAGATGCTGGCTGCCGGCACGACCACGATCGTCGATCTGAGCCATGCCTATCCGGGCTGGCTCGATCTTCTCAGCCAGAGCGGCCTGAGAGTCTGGGTCGGGCCGATGTTCCGTTCGGCGCGCTGGTGGACCGACACCGGCCAGGAGATCAAATATGACTTTGCGCCCGATCTGGGCCGCGCCGCTTTTGCTGAAGCCGTGTCCGTCATGGCGGAGGCGGAACGCCATCCCTCAGGCCGTTTCTCCGCCATGGTGGCGCCGGCCCAGGTCGATACCTGTACGCCCGAGCTGCTGATCGACAGCGTCCGCCTGGCGAAGGACACCGGGCGTCCGCTCTTCACCCATGCGGCGCAGAGCTATGCCGAGTTCAATGGCATGGCGCGGCGCCACGACATGACCTCGGTCGCCTGGCTCCACAGTCTCGATTTCCTCGGTGAGCGCACCATATTAGGGCACGCGGTGTTCACCGACGAGCATCCTTGGATGCAGTGGCCGACGCGCGAGGATATCGAGCTTCTGGCCAAGACCGGCACCACGGTCGCCCATTGCCCGACGGTCTTCGCCCGCGACGGTACGCTGCTGCATCATCTCGGCGCCTATATGGATGCCGGCGTGAACATCGCCATCGGCACCGACACCCATCCGCAGAACATGCTCGAGGAGATCCGCCTCGCCGAAACTTTGGCGCGTGTCGCCGCCGGCACCCGCCACACCACGAGCACGGCGCGCCTGTTTCATGCCGCGACCATCGGCGCCGCGAAGCTCCTCGGCCGCGACGATATCGGCAGACTCGCCGAAGGCGCCAAGGCCGATATCGTGCTCTTCGATCTCGCGCGGCCCGAAATGCAGCCTTTGCGTGATCCCTTGCGCACCATCGTCCATTCCGCCGCCGAGCGCGCCATCAGCGACGTCTTCGTCGACGGACACCAGGTGGTAGGTGAGGGACGCGTTCTCACTATCGACTGGCCGCAAGCGGCGCGGGCGCTGGCGGCCGAGCAGAAGCGCATCGGCGATGGCGTCGCCGATCTCGATGCGATCGCGCCTCTTTCTCTGCCCATGCTCGCCAGCTGACATCAGGAATATCTCTTATGAAACGCGCTTTGATCGGCATTCTGACACCGTCCTCCAACACCATTCTCGAGCCGACCACCTCCGCGATCCTTTCCGGCATCACCGAGGCGTCGGCGCATTTCTCCCGTTTCACCGTGACGCGCATCGCTCTGTCGGGAGGCGCCAATGCCCAGTTCGAATTCGAGCCGATGATCGCCGCCGCCCGTCTTCTGGCCGATGCCCGGATGGGCATCATCGGCTGGAGTGGCACTTCGGCGAGCTGGCTCGGCTTCGAGCGTGACCAGGCGTTGTGCGATCTGATCACCAAGGAAACCGGCATCACCGCCTGCACCTCGGTGCTGGCGCTGAACGAGCTTCTGGGGCTGAGAAATATTCGCCGCTTCGCGCTGGTCTCGCCCTATACGCAGGACGTCCAGGACGCGATCGTCGCCAATTATGCGCGAGCCGGCCTTGCGGTCGTCGCCGAGGCGCATGCCGGCATTGCCGAGAATTATGCTTTCTCTGAGATCGGCGATGACGAGGTGCGGCGCATGTGCCGCACCGTCGCGCGTGACGGCGCCGAGGCGATCGTGATCATGTGCACCAATATGCGCGGCGCCCGCCTCGCCGAAGAGCTCGAGGCCGAGCTCGGCATCCCGCTGCTCGATTCGACCGCGGCCGTGGTGTGGAAGGCGCTCAAGCTCCTCGCCATCGACACGCGCCGCGCCGCGGGCTGGGGCCGCATGTTTTCTGAAGCGGCTTGAGCCCGATTGGGGGACGAAGCTTACGGGCGCGCTTGTCTTTGCGGCGTAAGCGGTCCGGGCGGTGCGGCCCGCATCAGGGCGATGAGCAGGAGCCCGATGAGTGCGGCCCAGAAGGCGATGTTGAAACCGTCGATGAGAGACAACACATTGGCTTCCCGCCGGACGAGACCGGAGAGGGTCAGGGCGGCGCGGGCCTGTGCGGTTTCGGCGGCACCATGATCGAGGAAGCGTTTGGTCAGCCGGGCCAGAAACTGCGTCACCTCCACGTCGCCGGCCTGCACATGCAGACCGATCAGATGCGAATGGATCTGCTCGCTGAGCCTGAGCCAGGTGGCCATGCCGCTCGTCATCAGCGCGAGCACGTCCAGACGCATCATCTGGATATAGGCGATGATGGCGACGCCCTGGGTTGGACTGGCGTTTGCCAGAGCAAAGATCAGGAGAGCGGTAAAGGTGAAGCCCTGGCCGACTGACTGGACCAAAGCGAGGAGGGCGAAATCATCCGCGCGCCAGGCATGCGTGAGGCCGGTGCCCATCCAGGCGGCGACGGCGAAGGCGATGAAGCCGACGATGGCGACGATCCGCGCGTCGATCCGATAGAGCAGATAGACCGCGACCGGCACCGTCACGAAGAGGGGCAGGGCGACATGGCTGAGCATGAGAGCGCCCGCCTCATCCGGCCGGAAGCCGCCGACGAGGGTGAGGAAATTGGGCACCAGCATGACATTGGAAAGGCTCGTTGCCATATAGGCGGCGATCGCCAGCATCACGAGGCTGAAATTGCGCGAATAGAGCACCTTGGCGGTGGCCCAGGGCTCGGCGACGACGGCTTCGTTGACGAAGAACAGCGCGAACAGCACGAGCCCGCCGATGAGCAGGGCCGATACGGTTCCAGACTCGAACCAGTCGAGCCGGTTGCCCTGGTCGAGGCCGGCGAAGATGAGCGCGAGCCCGGTGCCGAAGAGCATCATGCCGCCCCAGTCGGCTTTGCCGAGGAGCGCGCGGTCGACGGGACGGTCAGGCATTCCGAGCCAGGTGAGAAGCAACATGACGAGAGCGGACACGGCGCCTTGCCAATAGAGCCACTGCCAGCCGGCATGCTGCGCATAATAATCCGCGACGGCTACGCCGGCATTGCTGGTGAAGGCGAGACGGAAGGAATAGATCGCCAGCGCGACGATCCACCAAGGCTTGGGCAGCGTGCTCAACACAACCATGATGACTGCCGGAATAAAGACGCCGAGCAGCAGCCCATGCACGAAATGCAGCATGAGCAGCGTGTGATAGTCGCGCACGAAGGGTATGCCGAGCGAGATCGCGACATAGACGAGGCTCGGTCCGACCATCACCCGGCGCAGCCCGAACACAGTGGCCAGCCAGACGACCGCAGGCGCCAGGATGATCTGCGGCGCCGTGGCGACGGTGTTGAGCCAGGCGCCTTCGTCGAAGGTCAGGCCGAAGGCGGCGCGCAGATCCGGCAGTCCTACTCCGAAAAGCCGTGTGTCGAATCCGACGATGAAGGATCCGAGCAGGATCGCTGCAACGCCGAGCAGCGGATTATGGGAGCGGCCTTGCGGGACGGGGATGGCGCTCGCAATAGGCTGGCCCATGACGTCAGTTCCTCTCGGTGACGCGGATGCTGGTGGTGACCGACATTCCGGGCCTGAGCTGTTCGACGAGTTTCTGGCCGGGCTCGAATTCGATGCGTACCGGAATGCGCTGCACCACCTTGGTGAAGTTGCCGGTGGCGTTGTCGGGCGGCAGCAGCGCGAAGGTCGCGCCGCTCGCCGGCGCGAGTCGCGCGACATGTGCGTTCAGAATCTGGTCGGGAAACATGTCGACGGTGACCTGGACAGGCTGGCCCGGTGTCACTTGGGTCAGCTGGGTCTCTTTGTAGTTGGCTGTCACGAAGACGTCTGGCAGCGGCACCACTGTGATCAGATTGGTGCCGACATTCACATAGTCGCCCGGCTGGATCTGACGTTCGCCGACCACGCCGTCGAAGGGAGCGACGACACGTGTATAGCCGAGGCGCAACCGCGCCGTGGCGAGCGCCGCTTCGGCGGCTTTGAGATTGGCGGAAAGGACATTCTCCTGTCCGGCGAGCACGTCGAGCTGGCCCTGCTGGGCCGCGATGGCCGCCACGTTCTGGGCGAGATTGGCAATGGCCGCGTCGAGGTTGGCGGTGGCCTGCTCGACTTTCTGGCGGGTGCCGGACAGGCCGCCGCTCAGAAGCTTGCTCTGCCGCTCCTGCTCCTGGCGCGCTTCGACGAGCCTTGCTTCGCCGGCCTGGCGCTGCGCCTCGGCCTGCGCCACGACGGCGCGCTGATAGGTTTTCTGGTTGGCGAGATTGGCGAGCGCGGCTTTCGCCGCGGCGACCCCGGCCTCGGCTTGCGCCACGGCCGCTTGATAGTCGGCGGGATCGACTTCCATCAGGAGATCGCCGGCCTTCACCGATTGAAAGTCGGTGACCGCGACCGCTTTGACATTGCCGCTCACCCTGGAACTGAGCCGCGTCATCTCCGCCCGGATCGTCGCATTGTCGGTCGTCTGCACCGCCGCCGCGCCCTGCCAGGCATTCCAGCGGTCGGAGGTGAAGGCCATGAGCCCACCTGCCACCGTGACGGCGAAGACCGGGATGACGAGGCGGCGCCAGGCCGAAGCCGGGGACGGCGGCTGGTTCGGCGCGGGCGGAACAGGGGCCGGCTTGGCGGCGGGATCGAACTCGGCGGTTTTGGGAGCGATGGTCATGGGCGTTTTCCACTCGTTGGAGGGAAGATGGGCCCGAATGGATTGATTTATAATCGACAGAAAATTGGAAAGTCTATAAAGTGTGGATGGATAATCTGAGAGATCGATGGATCATCTGACCAGCCTCGCTGTGTTCACCCGCGTCGTGGAAAGCGGCGGTTTCTCGGCCGCGGCCCGGCGGCTCAACATGTCCGTCACCATGGCGAGCAACCATATCAAGGCATTGGAGGACAGGCTGGGCGCGCGTCTTCTCAACCGCACGACACGCAAGGTGAGTCTCACCGAGATCGGCCGGGCCTATTACGACCGGTCGACCCAGATCCTGGCGGATGTCGAAGCCGCCGACCAGATCGCCACCGCCCTCCATACGATGCCGCGCGGCACGCTCAGGCTTTACACCAGCACCCATGTCATCCGGTTTCTGGCACCCGTCGTGGATGAGTTCCTTACCCGCTATCCGGATGTTTCTCTCGACCTGACGATCGGCGAACCAATGGTCGATCTCATCGAGGAGGGCTTCGATCTCGCGATAAGGACATTGCCGCCGCCGGATTCGAGTCTGATCATCCGCCCGCTCACCCCATGGCGGCACATTCTCTGCGCGACGCCATCCTATCTCGAAGCCCACGCGGCGCCCCGGCAACTGGATGATCTCGCCGCCCACAATTGCATGCGCTACGCTTATTATGCCTATGGCGATGAATGGCGCTTCGAGGGACGTGGCGGCGGCATCTCTTCCGTTAGGATCTCCGGCAAGGTCGTCACCAACAGCGCCGACACGTTGCGTCATCTGGCGCTTGCGGGTCATGGCGTGATTCTGGCGCCGAGTTTCGTCGTCGGTGATGACGTGCGCGCCGGCCGGTTGATCAGGCTGCTTCCCGACTTTCAGCCGGTGGAGTTCGCCATCACCGCCCTCTATCCGCACCGCCATCGCCTGTCGACCAAGGTCCGTGCCTTCATCGAACTTCTGAGCGAGCGTTTTGCCGAGCACCGGCGCTGGATGAATCCGCAGGACGGTGCGTGAGACGGACCGGCATCTGGACGTCGGTGGCGCAACTGCGTAACGCTTTGCAAGAGAACCGGGCGAATCGGCGTGATGCCAAGAGGAGCTGCGATGGCTGAGACCGTTACCGCGAAGAAGGATTGGTGGTCGGCGATCACGCCTTATCTCACGCCACGCATGCTCATCATCCTGGCGATGGGTTTCGCCTCCGGCCTGCCGTTGCTGCTGACGCTCTCCACTTTGTCCTATTGGCTGTCCAAGATCGGCGTCGACAAGACCACCATCGGGCTCTTCGCCCTTGTCGGCACGCCCTATACATTCAAGTTCCTGTGGTCGCCGATCATGGACCAGGTGCCGCTGCCGGTTCTGACGCGCCTGCTCGGGCGCCGGCGCAGCTGGCTCTTCGTCACGCAGCTGCTTCTGGCGGCCGCCATCTTCGCCATGGGGCAGGTCGATCCGAGCATCGATCCTTGGACCACGGCGTTGATCGCCATCATCGTTGCCTTTCTGTCCGCCAGCCAGGACATCGTCATCGACGCGTATCGCATCGAATTCCTGCCCGAGGACGAGCAGGGTCATGGTGCGGCCGCCACCCAGATCGGTTATCGCTTTGGCTTGCTGCTCGCTGGCGCCGGCGCCGTCGGTCTGTCCGACTTCTATCCCTGGTCGGTGGTGTTCGGCGTGCTTGCCGCCGCCATGATCGCCTGCGCCGTGCTGACTTTGTGCGTGCCCGAGCCCAAGGTCGCGGTGGCGACGGGCAAGCGCGATTATGTTAAATGGGTCAAGGATTCCATCATCGCGCCCTTTGCCGACTTCATAGGCCGCCGCGGCTGGTTCGTCATCCTGCTTTTCGTTCTCTTCTACAAATTCGGTGACGCGCTCGGCGGCACCATGGCCAATCCCTTCTATATCGAGATGGGCTATACCGGCATCGAGATCGCCAGCATCAGCAAGGTCTGGGGCATCTGGATGACGATCGTCGGTGCCGTGCTCGGCGGCATCGCGGTGGCGCGCTGGGGGGTGTTCCGGGCGCTGCTGATCGGCGGCATCCTGCAGGCGGTCACCAACTTCGCTTTCGCTTATGTCGCCGTCCGCGGGACGGAATATGGTCTCTGTGCCAAGGCGGCGCTGGCCGCCGACCCGGCCGCCGTGGTGAGCACTTTATGTGCCGCCTTCCCGCATGATATTCCAGCACTCGCCATCGCCATTACGGCAGACAACATCGCCGGGGGTGCGGCCGGCGCGGCGCTCGTCGCTTATCTGTCGGGTCTGTGCAATGTCGCCTTCACGGCGACGCAATACGCTCTGCTGACGTCCTTCATGGCGCTCGGCCGCACCTGGCTCTCCTCGGGCAGCGGCTGGCTCGCCGATCACACCGACTGGTTCACCTTCTGGACCGCGACGGCATTTCTCGCCATTCCGGGCCTGGTTCTGCTTCTATGGATCATGCGGCTTTATCCAAGCGGCGCCGTCATCGCGCGGGGCTCTGCCGCTCGCTCGTGATGCGCTTCCCGGAGACAAGTGCTACAGTGGCACACTGTGACCGAAACCCGGAAGCTCGTGGCAATTCTGGCGGCCGACGTCGTCGGCTTCAGCCGGCTCACCAGTGTCGATGAGGACCGCACTTTGGCACGTCTGCGCGCGCTGCGCAGCGATCTGATCGATCCCACGATTGCGGTCCATATGGGCCGGGTGATCAAACGCACCGGCGATGGCGCGCTGGTCGAGTTTCGCAGCGTCGTCGACGCGGTCCGCTGCGCCACCGAGGTGCAGAATGCCATGGTCGAGCGCAATGCCGGCCTGCCGTCCGACCGGCGCATCGAATTCCGGATCGGCATCCATCTTGGCGACGTGGTGGAGGAAAGCGACGGCGACCTGATGGGCGAGGGCGTGAACATCGCCGCGCGCTTGGAGGGGGTGGCGCAGCCGGGCGCCATTTGCCTTTCCGAGGACGCCTATCGGCAAGTGAAATCCCGCCTCGACCTGAAGATCGACGATCTCGGCGAGGTCAGGCTCAAGAACATCATCGAGCCGATGCGGGTCTACTCGCTGCATGTCGGCATTCCCGCGGACGTGAAGCCAGCCTCCGTGCCGCAAGCTGCCGTGGCCGAAGCGCCTGCGCCCGGGCTCACCCTTCCCGACCGGCCCTCCATTGCGGTGCTGCCGTTCGAGAATATGAGCGACGATCCCAGTCAGGAACATCTGGCGGATGGCGTGGTCGAGGATATTCTGACCGCGCTGGCGCGCCTGCGCTGGCTGTTCGTCATCGCCCGCAATTCCAGCTTCACCTATAAGGGGCGAAGCGTCGACATGAAGCAAGTCGGGCGCGAGCTCGGCGTGCGTTATGTGCTGGAAGGCAGCGTGCGCCGGTCCGGCAACCGGGTGCGCATCACCGGCCAGCTCATCGACACCGCGACAGGCGCGCATCTCTGGGCTGACCGCTTCGACGGCGCGATCGAGGATATCTTCGATCTGCAGGACGAGGTGACGAGCCGCGTCCTCGGTGCCATCGCGCCGAAGCTGCAGCAGGCGGAGATCGAACGGGCGGCGCACAAGCCGCCGCAAAGCCTAGATGCCTGGGAGAGCTTCATCCGCGGCCTGCATCTCTTCAGCCAGCATTCCGACATATCGACCAGGAAGGCGATTGAGATGCTGGATCACGCCATCGAGCTGGATCCGGGCTACGCCAAGGCCCACGGGCTCAGGGCGGTATGCCTGGCCTGGCGGGTCTTCCAGGGGTGGGAGAACCGCGACACGGCCTTCGCGGCGGCCACCGACAGCGTTCACCGGGCCTTCACCAGCGATGCCTACGAACCCTGGGCTTTCATAGCGCAGGCCTTCGTCAGCCTCGGGAAACGCGACGATCAGGCAGCCGTGGCGGCGCTCACCGAGGCCGTGAATGCGAGTCCCAATTTTGCCTTTGCCCACGCCTTGCTCGGTGCCGTACACGCTTTCGGCGGACGGCCCGCGCAGGCGATCGAATGCATCGAACGGGGGGCACGTCTGAGCCCGCGCGACATCTTTGCCGAGGAATACCAGCTGTTTTATTCCTTCGCGCATTTCCAGGCCGGGCGCTATGCCGAGGCTGCGGCGGCGGCCGAGCGGGCCATACAGCTCCGCCCCGAACATCCGGCGCTCTATATCATGGCCGCATCCTCCTACGGACAGGCGGGCGAGATCGGGAAATCGAAGGATATGCTGGCGCAGCTGTCGAACCTCGTCCCGACAATTTCGGCGGCGGCCATCGCCGAGACCTTTCCCTACACCAGGCAGGATGATCGGGACCGGCTTGTTGCCGGCCTGCGTGCCGGAGGGCTCACCGGCTGAAGGCTTGCTACTCCGGGCCCGATGGTGATCTTATGGGAAATGGCAATCCGCTGTTGATGGCGGCGCGCCGAAGTTCCCTGTAGATCCCTGCAAATCCGCTGTTATTCCCCTGTTAATCCGCTGTAAATCTGCAGCGGATTAGCAGCGGTCAGCCCACTTCCGCCACCAGCTGCTCGGCAGTCTGCAGATCGACGGAGACGAGCTGTGACACGCCGCGCTCCATCATGGTGACGCCGAACAGACGGTTCATGCGCGCCATGGTGAGCGGGTGGTGGGTGATGATCAGGAAGCGCGTCTCGGTGCGGTCCAGCATCGCGTCGAGCAGGTTGCAGAAGCGCTCGACATTGTGGTCGTCCAACGGCGCGTCGACTTCGTCCAGCACGCAGATCGGCGACGGGTTGGTGAGGAAGACGGCGAAGATGAGCGACATCGCGGTGAGTGTCTGCTCGCCGCCCGAGAGGAGCGACAGCACCGTCGGCTTCTTGCCCGGCGGATTGGCGACGATCTCGAGGCCGGCTTCCAGCGGGTCATCCGATTCGATGAGCTGCAGTTCCGCCTTGCCGCCGCCGAACAGTGTCGTGAACAGCTGGCCGAAATTCTCGTTCACCGTGCCGAAGGCGTCGAGCAGGCGCTGACGGCCTTCGCGGTTGAGGCTCTGGATGCCGCCGCGCAATTTGGCGATGGCCTGCACCACGTCGTCGCGCTCCTTGGTGAGCCCGTCGAGCTGCTTGGCCACTTCGTCCGCTTCCTCGTCGGCGCGCAGGTTGACGCCGCCGAGCCGCTCGCGGTCCTCGCGCAGCATGTTGAGCTTGCGCTCGACCTCGTCGAGCGGGAGCATATTGGCCTCTTCGAGACCGGCGGTCTCGATGATCTCGGTCGGCGCGCAATGCAGCGCCTCGGCGATGCGCCGCTCGCTTTCGCTGTGGCGCTCGCGCGATGATTCGAGGCGCGCCTCGAGACGCGCATGGTCTTCGCGCGCCCGTGACGCCTGGTCCTGCGCGGCGCGCAGCGCCTGATCGGCGGCGCGCACATTGTTCTCGGCCTCGGCAAGCGCGTCGGCGGCGGCTTTGCGCTCGCTTTCCGCCTCATGCAGCGTGTTCATCAGCTTGAGGCGCTTGTCGGCGAAAGCCTGCGGCAGATCGGCCATTTCGGCGAGCGTGGCGCGGGTCTCGTCGGCGCGTTGCGTGAGGGTCTCGACCTGGGCGCCGGCGCGCCGCGCGCGCTCCTGCCATTGCGACTGCTCGGCGACGATGGATTTCAGCCGGTCGGCGCGGTTCTGCGCCTCGCGCTCGACGCCGTCATGACGGGCGCGCGCTTCGGCATAGACGGCGCGTTCGCGGTTGACGCCGTCGCGATGGGCGCCGATTTCCTGAGTGAGGCCGTCGAGCTCCGGCAGCTCGGCGAATTCGGCCTCGGCGGCGGCGAGCTGCGACTGCGCTTCGGCGAGATTGGCTTCGACGCGGCGCTTGGCTTCATCGAGGGCGCCCGTCTGCTGCAGGCGCTCGGCCACTTGCCGCTCATGTTGGCTCAACGCCCGGCGCGCCACTTCGACGGCCGAGGTGGCGGCGCGCCAGGCTTCGCGGTGCTCGCGCTCGGCGCGCACGAAGGTCTCGACCGAGCCCTTGGTCTGCTCGGCCTGGAATCTCGCCGCTTCGGCGGTCTTCTGAGCTTCGATCATCTCGGCTTCGAGCGCCACCAGGCGGTTGCGCTCGGCGAGCCGCTTGGCGGCGGCGCTCGGCGCATCGGCGGCGGCGGTGAAGCCGTCCCAGCGCCATACGTCGCCTTCGACGCTGACCAGCCGTTGGCCGGGCTTGAGCTCGCTCTGCAGCGCCTGGCCGAGAGCCCGGCTGACGATGCCGATATGCGAGAGGCGGCGCGCCAGAGCCGGCGGCGCGTCGACGAAAGTGGTGAGGGGTTCGGCGCCGCTGGGAAGCGGATGCATTTCCGCGAGCGGCGGCAGGCCGCGCCAATGCACGGGGGCCGCCTCGTCCGCCGAGGCGTCGATATCTTCGCCGAGCGCGGCACCGAGCGCCGCCTCATAGCCGCGCTGCACTTTGAGCGCATCGATCAACGGCGGCCACAGATCGCCGTCATTGGCGCGCAGCAGGTTGCTCAGCGTGCGCACTTCGGTCGACAGCCGTTCCGATATGCGCCGTGAATCCTCGTAGGCCTGCCTTGTGTCGGTCTCGTTCTGGCGGGCCTGGCGCAATTGCGCTTCCGCTTCGTTGCTCGATTCTTCGGCGGCGGCGACGACCATCAGGGCGGTCTCGACCGCCTCGGCCAGTCTTTCGCCTTCCGAAGGCGGGGCCACTTGCGCCATAAGCGCCTGGAAGCGCGCTGCGGTTTCTTGCGCCTCGCGTTCGAAGCGGCCGATGCGCTGGCGCTGCTCGTCGATGACGCGCTGCGCCGCATTGCGCTTGGCAGTCAGGTCCGAGAGCTGCACATTCGCCTGGTCGAGCGCTTCCTGGGCGCGGGCGAGCGCTTCGGCGGCTTCCTGCAGCTTCTGCGCCGCTTCGGCGCGATGCTGGGCGTCGCCTTCCTGAGCGGCGTTGAGCTCGGCTTCCTCGCCGGCGAGGCGCTCGAGCACGCCCGTCGTGTCGTGGATCGTCTCTTCCTCGCGGGCGAGATCCGCCACCGCCTGGACCAGGCGGGCGTCGAGTTCCTTGCGCCGGTTCTCGGCGCGCTTCTCTTCCTCGTCGAGATTGGAGCGCTCGATGGTGAGGCGCTGCAGTACCGCGGCACGCACCGTCTCGTTCTCGCGCAGGGCGGGCAGCTTGTCGCCCTGATCGTCGCGATGGCGCAAAGCTTCCGATGCGGCCTGGGTCAGTTCGGCGAGGAGGCGGGTCGCTTCGTCGAGCGCCTGCGCGTCGCGCGTCGCATGGTCGGCGGCGTCCTTCCAGGCGAGATAGAGGCCGGTGGCCTCGAGCCTGCGGATATCGGCCGAAAGAGCTTTGTATTTCGCCGCCTGGCGCGCCTGGCGCTTGAGGCTCGACAATTGCGTCTGCAACTGCCCGATCACGTCTTCGAGGCGCGATACGTTCGTCTCGGCGGCCCTGAGCTTGAGCTCGGCTTCATGCCGGCGGGTATGAAGGCCGGTGATGCCGGCCGCCTCTTCGAGGATGAGGCGGCGTGCCTGCGGCTTGGCGTTGATGATCTCGCCGATCTGGCCTTGCCGCACGAGGGCCGGCGAGCGGGCGCCGGTCGAGACGTCGGCGAACAGCAACTGCACGTCGCGGGCGCGGACATCGCGGCCGTTGATGCGATAGGCCGAGCCCGCTTCGCGCTCTATGCGGCGCGAGATCTCCAGCGTCTCATTGTCGTTGAACTGCGGCGGGGCGGTGCGCTCGACATTGTCCATCGTCACCAGCACTTCCGCCATGTTGCGGGCCGGGCGGCTGGAGGTGCCGGAGAAGATGACGTCGTCCATGCCGGACGCGCGCATGTTCTTGTAGGAGCTTTCGCCCATCACCCAGCGGAGCGCTTCGAGCAGGTTGGACTTGCCGCAGCCATTGGGGCCGACGATGCCGGTCAATCCTCTTTCGATGACCAGCTCCGTCGGTTCGACGAACGACTTGAAGCCCGAAAGCCTGAGTCGTGAGAACTTCATAACCCCACCCCTTGCAGTCCAATAGGCGGAAGGAGACGCCCGTCCCTACAGGAGCGGGTCGATCCTCTTCCGGAATTCCTCGATTGATGTTTCACCCTTGAGCAGCTCGCCATTGATGAAGAAGGTCGGTATAGAATCAACGCCGAACTCCTTCTCCGCCTTGTCACGCACCGCGATGATACCCTTCGCCACCTCTTCGTTCTTGAGGCAGGCGTCGAAGCTTTCCTTGGTGAAGCCGGCGAGCTGAGCGATCTTCTGCAGGCCCTCGAGCGGGGCCGCGAGCCATGTGTCCTGCTGCTCGAAGAACATGTCGATCAGCGGGAAATATTTTTCCTTGGGCGCGCAGCGCGCCAGCATGAAGGCGGCGAGCGCCGGCTGGTTGTGCGGGAACTCCCGGAAGATGAAGCGGATCTTGCCGGTGTCGATATAGTCCTTTTTGAGCGCCGGGAAGGTTTCCTTGTAGAAATTGGCGCAATGCGGGCAGGACGCCGAGGCATATTCGACGACGACGACTTTGGCGGTTTCCGGCCCCAGGGCCATTTCGCCCTCGGCCGGTGGGGCGTGCAGCGCGGCGATGTCGACGGCGGCATGGCCTGTCGAGGCAAAGGCGGCGGTACCGGCCAGCGCGCTGGCCCCGAGAATCAGTTGGCGGCGATCTAGGTACATAATGGCTCCTGACTACTAGATATTGGGGGTTATGACCAATAGGTCATTTGGCCTGTGGAGAACGGGGGCTGAGGACCCCTTTTCCCAGCTGGCGCAGCGCCTCTTTCAAGGCGGGGTCGTCGACGGTTTCAAGCCGGGATTCAAGGGCCTGGGCATCGGCCGGCCGCAACGGGGCGAGGGCGGGGCGGGACGGCTTCCGGGCGGTCAGCGCGCCTTGGGTGATCTTGACCGAGGCGATGGCGCCATAGCCGTAAAAGGCGTTGATGCGCTCGATGATCCGGGGCGTCTCGTGCTGAATGTCGAGGCCGCGACCGGGAACCACCCGGATCACCAGGGTGCCGCCCTGTTTGCGCTCGTCCGTTGCGGCGCGCGGCCATTTGATCCGCTCGGGCTCGCTCCACTTGGCGATCGCTTCCCCGGCGATTGCCGGCCATTGCGTGATGAGGTCGGCATAGGCAAAACCATAGCGGGCAAAGGCGGCGCGCGTCAGGGCGCGGAACTCTTTGTCGAGCGTTTTCATAGAGGGATCATGTCGTCGCGAACCATGGCGGAACAAGGGCTTTCACCGAGGCGTGATGGCAAAATACACAGGCTTTTGGCCTGGTATGACCGCCATCGCCGCGACCTGCCCTGGCGGGCCCGGCCCGGCGAGACGCCCGACCCTTACCATGTCTGGCTGTCCGAGATCATGTTGCAGCAGACGACGGTGGCGACGGTCGGGACCTATTACCGGAAGTTCTTAGGGTTATGGCCGACGGTCGAAGCCCTCGCCGCCGCCCCGCGCGAGGATGTGCTCAAAGCCTGGGCAGGCCTCGGCTATTACGCCCGCGCTCGCAATCTCCATGCCTGCGCCAAGGTGGTGGCCGAGGAACTGGGCGGCCGCTTCCCCGACAGCGAGGAGGGCTTGCGTGCGCTGCCCGGCATCGGCCCCTATACCGCGGGCGCCATCGCGGCCATTGCCTTCGACCGGCCGACCGCGGCGGTCGACGGCAATGTCGAGCGGGTGATGACCAGGCTCTATGCCATCGAGACGCCCTTGCCCGACGCCAAGCCGGAAATCCGCAGCCGGACGCTGGCTTTGGTGCCCGAGAAGCGTGCCGGCGATTTCGCCCAGGCGCTGATGGATCTGGGCGCCACCATCTGCACGCCCAAGCGCCTCAACTGCATGATCTGTCCGTGGACGGAAGACTGCGCCGGAAGGAAGAGCGGCATCGCCGACGGATTGCCGCGCAAGAAGGAAAAGGCGGAGCGCCCGCGCCGCAAGGGCATCGCCTTCTGGGTCGAGCGTCAGGACGGCCGCGTGCTGCTGCGCGAGCGTCCCGACAAGGGACTGCTCGGCGGCATGATGGAAATCCCCTCGACCGAATGGGCGGCATCGGTGGCGAGGCCGGAAGTCCAGGCGCCGCTTGATGCCAAATGGACCAGGACCGGCAAGCGCATCGAGCACACTTTCACCCATTTCCATCTGGAGCTCGACATCTGGTCGGTTCGCGTGCCCGCGAGCACAGCCGTGTCGGACCCGTCAGCGCGCTGGGTGCACAAAAGCGAGCTGGACAGCGAAGCGCTGCCCAGCGTCATGCGCAAGATCGTTGATCAGATGAGGTAGCTATCTTGTATCGAGATGATACGGCTTGAGTAGAACTTCGGCAGGAATATTCCACTCAACCGAAAGCTTGTGCGCCATTTGCATCGTCAAAGGACGTTTGCGTTTCAGGATTTCCGATGCGCGAGAACGTGATCCGATGAGCTCACTCAGATCCTTCTGAGTGTAGCCGGAGATTTCCATGCGATACTCGATCGCCTCGACGGGATCAGTTGGTTCGATCGGCCAATTCTTCGCCTCGTAAGCTTCGATCAGGCTCGCGAGAACATCGAAGCGGTCGGCGGCCACCGTTCCAGGTGCCGGCTGGTTTTCAAAGTAGTGGGCAATTTCGGCGAGCGCCCAGTCGTAGTCCGCCTCGTTGCGTATCGCACGAATATTCCTCATCACACAGTCTCCGCGTCGATGGCGTCATATTCCATGTGTGTGCCCACAAACTTGATCAAGACGCGTTTGTAGGCATAAGCCACATGCACCACCAGCCTGTACTTGTTCCCGCCTATGTCGAAGATAAGGCGGTTGTCTCCTATGAAGTCGACGGTCGTGCCGAACATCCGCTTTACGTCTGCGGGCGTGTTCCAACTTGCCTTGTCCACGACCTGATACCAGTTCTTAAGGGGAGTTTCCGCCTTCGGGTGTCGCACCCAGAACAGCTTCAGTGTTCGCTTGGCAATGACCTGCATTGCCCAATATAGGGTGTTCCCGATTTGGGAACAAGAGGATGAGGCGCGCTGGGTGCACAAAAGCGAGCTGGACAGCGAGGCGCTGCCCAGCGTCATGCGCAAGATCGTCGCGCAGATGATCCCGGCGTCCGCCCCGCGAAGTGGGAGAAGCGGTGCGAAGCGCCGGGTGGGGTAAGGGGCTCAGTCCGCCGCCGGTCCCATTTCCAGGCGCACCTGCTGGCGCAGCATGTCGATCGGGATCAGCGACTTGCCTTTGCGCATATGCCAGAACGTCCAGCCATTGCAGGCTTCGGCACCTTGCACATGGGCGCCGATCTTGTGGATCGAGCCGGACGCATCGCGGCAGGCGATCGAGCCGTCGGCCCGGACCTTGGCCGCCACGCGCTGGGCCGGATCATAGAGCGTATCGCCAGCCTTCACGAGGCCGCGCTCGATCAGCGAGCCGAACGGGATGCGGACCTCGGCGCGTTTGCTGGTCGAGACCTTGAGCGCCTCGGGCGGCAGCGTTTCGGTCAGGCCGATGCGCGCTTTGGCAGCCTTGGCATAGCCCTTGTCGCGTTCGATGCCGATGAAATTGCGGCCGAGCTGCTTGGCGACGACGCCGGTCGTGCCTGAACCGAAGAACGGGTCGAGGACGACATCGCCCGGATTGGACGAGGACAGCAGCACACGGCGGAGCAGCGATTCCGGCTTCTGCGTCGGATGCAGCTTGTCGCCCTTGTCGTCTTTCAGGCGTTCACCGCCCGAGCAGATCGGCAGGAGCCAGTCGGAGCGCATCTGCAATTCCTCGTTCAGCGCCTTCATCGCATCATAGTTGAAGGTGTAGCGCGAGGATTGATCGCGTCCGGCCCAGATCAGCGTCTCATGCGCATTGGTGAAGCGGCGCCCGCGGAAATTCGGCATCGGGTTGCTCTTGCGCCAGATCACGTCATTGAGGAGCCAGAAGCCCATGTCCTGCAGCAATGCGCCGACGCGGAAGATGTTGTGATACGAGCCGATCACCCACAAAGCGCCGTCGGGCTTGAGGGCGCGGCGGCATTCGCGCAGCCAGCCGCGCGTGAAGGCGTCGTAATCGGCGAAGGAGTCGAATTTGTCCCAATCGTCGTCGACCGCATCGACCTTGCTCTGGTCGGGCCGGTGCAGATCGCCATTGAGCTGGAGATTATAGGGCGGATCGGCAAAGACGAGATCGACCGATCCGGTCGGGATCTTGGTCAGCTGCTCGATGCAGTCGCCGACCAGAATAGTATTGTTAAGCGGCTTGATATCAGCCTTCGCCTCGAACCCCATGGTACTCCCCAACGCAAACGCAACACACTCACGAATCCTTTATGAATCAAAGGGATTCACGGGTGAATCGGCAACTGGGGAAATGGTTAACGAGCTCTGTTTTGAGCCGTTTTCGCGAGGGTTAGATATTGGCCGTTGCAGTTTCGAACAGGACGCGGATCGGCTCGAAGGAGCGCCGGTGATGCGTCGTGGGACCGAGCCGCGCCAGCGCTTCCTGGTGTTCGGCGGTGCCGTAGCCCTTGTGCTTGGCGAAGCCGTAGCCTGGATATTGCTGGTCGAGATCGACCATCATCCGGTCGCGCGTGACCTTGGCGATGATCGAGGCGGCCGCGATCGACAGGCATTTGCCGTCGCCCTCGATGACCGTCTCGACGGGGCAGGCGAGCTTGGGCGCCCGATTGCCGTCGACCAAGGCAAAGAGTGGCGCGCTGGCGAGCGCCGTGACCGCCTGGATCATCGCCGCATAGGTCGCCTGCAGGATGTTGTCGCGGTCGATCACCGCGACATCGACGATGCCGATGCCGACTTCCGCTTTGGCGAGGATGATATCGTGGAGTTCCGCGCGCCGGGCGGGAATGAGTTTCTTCGAATCGTTGAGGCCTTCCGGCAGGTCGTCGGGATCGAGAATGACGGCGGCGGCGACGACCGGCCCAGCCCAGGGACCGCGCCCGGCCTCATCGATGCCGGCGACGCGCGCAAAACCGCGCGTCAAAGCCGAGCGCTCGAAGTCGAAATTGGGTAAGAGGCTGGAATCGATTCGCACCATGCAGCCAATCTGGCTGCATCACAGGGCGCTCGTCAATTCTTCGGCCAGGCGGCGAAGATGGCGTTGAGTTCGCCATGCGGCGTCGCTTCCTTGGCGAAGGTGAAAGTTCCCTTTGTCTGGACCTCGCGCGCCGCCGCCAGGAAGGCGCCGATCGCCGCGCGGGTGAAGGAACCGCCGACGCTGATGCGTTTGACGCCCAGACGGCCAAGCTCCTCGACCGTCAGGGGCACGCCTTTCAGGCCCATGACCACATTGACCGGACGGTCGACTTCCCGGACGACCGTCTCGATATCTCGCGGGTTGGTGAGGCCCGGCGCGAAGAGCACGTCGGCGCCGGCATCCTGGAAAGCCTGCAGCCGCATGATCGTGTCGGCGAGATTGGGCCGGTCATGCAGAAAATTCTCCGACCGCGCGGTGAGCGTGAAGCGGAAGGGCAGCGCGCGCGCCGCTTCGGCCGCCGCCGTGACGCGCTCGACCGCCGCTTCGAAATCATAGATCGGATCGTCCTTGCGTGTCGTGGCGTCCTCGATCGAGCCACCGACGATGCCGGTCTGGCCGGCGAGACGAATGGTCTTGGCGCAGTCTTCGGGTGCATCGCCGAAGCCGCCTTCGAGATCGGCCGAGACCGGCAGGCTCGTTGCCTCGGCGATCGCCCGGGCATTGCCGAGATGTTCCTCGCGGGTGACGGCGCCGGCGCCGTCGGGCTTGCCGATGGTGAAGGCGAAGCCGGCGCTGGTCGTGGCGATCGCCTGGAAGCCCAGATTCTGCAAGAGCCTGGCGCTGCCGGCATCCCAGGCATTGGGGATGACGAAGATGCCCGGCTCCTCATGCAGGCTCGCGAACAGTTTTCCTTTTTCCGCCTGGGTGATCATGATGTTCCTCTTCAGAATAGCTTGAGCTGCTCGCCGGGCTGCGGCGGACGCCGGAAGGCGTCGGTCGAAAGCTGGCGGCGGTTCTTGTTATAGCCTAGCCGTTGCGCCGCCATCTCGAAACGCCGGCCGATCGTCCAGGCATAAGGTCCGGTGCCGGTGAAGCGGCGCCCGAAAGTGGAATCATTCTCCTTGCCCTGGCGGATCTGCCGGACGAGCGACATGACCTTGGCGGCGCGGTCAGGCAGCGCTTCCTCGAGCCAGGCGCGGAAGATGTCCTTCACTTCGAGCGGCAATCTCAGCACGACATAGCCGGCTTCCCGCGCGCCGGCCGCATAGCCCGCTTTCAGGATGCCTTCGATCTCGCTGTCATTGAGGCCCGGAATGATCGGTGCCGACATGACGACGGTAGGGACGCCGGCTTTCGACAGCGCCTCGATCGTGCCGAGCCTTCTGGGCGGCGTCGCGGCGCGTGGCTCCATGGCGCGGGCGAGCTTGGGATCTAGCGTCGTCACCGATACCGCCACCTTCACCAGATTGCGTTTCGCCATGTCTTCCAGGATGTCGAGATCGCGCAGCACCAGCGCCGATTTGGTGACGATGCCGACCGGATGGTTGAATTCAGAGAGCACCTCCAGGACCTGCCTTGTGATGCGGTATTCGCGCTCGATCGGCTGATAGGGATCGGTATTGGCGCCGAGCGCGATGGTCAGAGGCTGGTAATTGGGGTTCGCCAGTTCGGCCCTGAGCAGGCTCGCCGCATTGGTCTTGGCGAAGAGCTTGCTTTCGAAATCGAGCCCGGGCGAGAGGCCCATATAGGCATGAGTGGGCCTCGCATAGCAGTAGGTGCAGCCATGCTCGCAGCCGCGATAGGGATTGATCGACTGGCGGAAGGAGATGTCGGGCGAGTCGTTGGTGGTGATGATCTTCTTCGGCGTCTCCGCATAGACCGTGGTCTTGAACGGCGGCAGCTCCTCGAGCGTCTGCCAGCCGTCATCGAAGATCTGCGTGCCGTGCCGCTCATAGCGCCCCGGCATGTTGACGAGGGCGCCCCGCCCGCGCTGCTGCTGCGGCAGGGTCGCGTAGCGGGCCGCTCCCAAGGCGGAGAGGTCGAGCCCGCTCGTCTGGCGTCTGTCGATGAGGGTCGTCATGGGAGAAATATAGGCGTTCTCCCTGAACAAATCAAGAACAAGAACGGCCAAGCAAAACCATCGCGCGCCCGCGGGGGCGCCGACGGTTCAGCCCGCAATCTCAGGGCTTGGGTGTGGTGATGGCGTCCTTCAGCTCGGGATATTTGGCGGTGATGCGGTCGAACTCGCCGGATTTCGCCACGTCCTTGATGGCGGCGTCGAGCTTGGCCTTGAGGGCCGCGTCGCCCTTGCGGATGCCGGCGCCGATGCCTTCGCCCAAGACCTTCGCGTCGGTGACGCTGGCCTTGTATTCGCAGCAGCCCTTGCCGCCGTCGGTTTCGAGGAAGCCCTTCATCACCGCGGCGCTGCCGATCGTGTAGTCGATGCGTCCGGAAGCGAGGTCCTGATTGGCCTCATCCTGGGTGGCATAGGTTTTGATCGTGGCACCGGCGGGCGCATAGTCGTCCTCCGCATGTTTGGCCGAGACGGTTGTGCCCTGGACGCCGATCGTCTTATCGGCGAGATGCGCCGGCGTGACATCGAGATCGCCATTCTTGGGACCGACGACGAACAATGTGGTGCGGTAATAGGAATTGGAGAAATCGATGACTTCCCGGCGCTTGGGCGTGATCGACATGGCGCTCCAGATGACGTCGATCGTGTTCGACTGCAGCGCCGGGATGATGCCGTCCCAGGCCACTTCGACATAATCGCATTTTTCATTCATCGCCTTGCATACGGCGTCGATGGCGTCGACTTCCCAGCCTACCCATTGGCCGGAAGCGTCCTTCGAGCTGAAGGGCGGAAAAGGTTCAGCCGCAAAACCGATCTTCAGATCGGCATGGGCGAGACCTGTCTGCAGCGCCGTCAGGCCGGCCGCCAGAACAAGTGCTTTGAACATTTTATGCATCGTCAACTCCAGAAAGGCTTGGATAGATTCGGGCGCCGTCCGACATGCCTTTAAGGCATTTGCGACGTTGTATATGACAGTATCTGTACGGGTGGTTAAATCGGCCGTCCGATATAAATTGATCGTTTGCCGCGCTTCGGAATGATCGTTTTAAGGCGACGGTGGAGGGCTGAAGCTAAGACCGCTTGCCGCCATGGAGCACCGCCCCGGCAAGGAGCGCGCTGAGCTCGGCCTGACGGCTGACGCCGGTCTTGGCGAAAATCGCCTTGAGATACCAGCGCACCGTTTCCCGCGTGAGCTTGAGGGCGCTGGCCGTTTCTTCCGTGCTTTTGCCTTCGGCGATGCATCGGGCGACCCGCGCTTCGGTAGGGGTCAGGTCGAAGAGCCCGCCGAGCAGCTCCGCCGCCGGCGCGCACGGACGGTCGAGCTGCGTCACCACCAGGAGGGCCTGGGCGCAAAAGAAAATATCGGCCGCCTCGCCGGGCAAGGGCAGGATATGGGCGACGGCTGAGGGAGATCCGGGACTGGCGGGAATGGGAATCGACCGCGTCGTCGCGGCCGACGAGATTTGTTCGAGCGCCGTGCCGAGAAGCGTATTCGCCCGACGATCCGCGGCCGCGATCTTGTCATGCGCGAGAATCATGAACTGTTCGGAGAGCCCCTCGAGCCGGTCATTGGCGGCGATCACCCGCCCGCTCTTTGCCAGCACCGCGGCCGCCAGCCCGGCGGTTCCGAGTGCCTCAACGACGGAGTTTGCCCTTTCGAGATTGAGACGGGTGGCGATGACGGCGGCACGGCCGAGATGCGGACGAATGCCGTCCAAGGCGGCAATCTTGTCGTCGGGAACCGGCCCATCAGTATAGCGCCGTTCGAGATTGAAGACGGCGATATCGCCATTGGGCATCGGAATGACGGTGCCGGCGCAGTAGCCCAGGCCGCGCGGATAGAAGAACTTCGAATAGGACAGATTGCGTTCCAGCTCTTCGGCGCCGTAGAGCTTGTCATTGCCCACAAAACCGTGATGTTTCGCTGCCATGGCGCGCTGGAGCCACAGATTGTTGGCTTGCAGCTCGCTGTCGCGCGCGAAATCCTCCATGAGGTCGCGTAGCGCCGGTGAGCTGATCCAGCGGCCGACATTGTCGGTGCTTGCCGTCGTGCTGAAGACCGCCCCGAAACATCCGGTCATCTCCGACACGTCCTGGAGAATACCGTCCCAGAGGTCGGGAACAATCGCGGCTTCGTAGATGCGGTCGATCAGTCTATCGTGGTCCATACATACGCCGTCCCGAAAATTACTTCGGCCCGCCAAGCCGTCTTCATCTGATCGCCTCCCGGATGGGAGGTCAAGTCACTCTCCGCATCTGTCATGGTAGCACGGGGGCGGCTGGGTTTCATGGCCCATTTGGGTCATGCCGGCACTGGTCCGCTACCGCGACCCTGAAGCCTCTCGTCTGAGAGGTGCGGTTTGCCCTGGATTTGGCAGACTGGCGGTCATGACCAACTCCCTACATTCGCTGGCCGGGATGACATTCGCTTTCCTGGCGGCATCGTTCCTGATGGCGCCGCCGGCCGCTGCCGGCAAACCGATTACCATCCGGGACAAGCTCAATGGCCTCGATTTCCGGTACATCATCTCGCTGGATCAAAAGAAGTTCATCTGTTCGAAGCAGCAAGTCGCCGATGTGCGAAAGAAGGTCCAGGCATTTGCCCGCGCCGATCTCGGCCCGAAGACTCCGATCATCAAGCAGGAGGCGATGCGCGTCCACAAGACGAAGAGCCTGAAAGGAATATTCTTCGAATCCGCATTTCATGCGGCCTGTGAGCAAAGCTCCCAGAAGATTGTCATCTGGGCCCTCGGCAACGCAAACAAGCCCCGCATGTCCATCAGCTATTTCCCTTACATGGGCTGGTCCTGCAAGGACCTGACGGCGGGTGAGAAGCTCGTGCCTTGTCCGGACGAGGCGAAGTAACAGATGCGCAGGCTGATCGGACTTCTCCCCCTCCTCTCCGTGTGGTCTGTCCCGGCGTCCGCCGAGGACGAGAACATCACGCCGAAGCTCGAAGGCGCGCTCATCGAGTTTCACAGCGGATCGATCTATCAGTTCCGGCCCAGGGGCCGTTTCGCCATGAAGGTGAAGGGCAAGGACTTCAAGGGCAAATGGCAGTTCAAATCAGGCAAGTCGCTCTTCTGCGCCACTATCACCTTCAGCTCGGGTTCCGATACGTCCTGCTACAAGATCGTCAAGCGCGGCGAGCGCTATGTCGAGATCAATGAGAGCGGCGAGGCCACCGGCTCGCCGATCAAGGACATCAAGTTCAATCACTTCAAGAAGTGATCCGATCCGAATTCATCGTACTCCAGGGTGCAAAATAGCAACACGCCCCTCGTCTGAGAGGTGCGTTCGTCGCTCCCTATGGTACATTCGATGTTATCCTAAAGGAAATTGAGGTGTTTCATGCGCATCGCATGTCTGTTGTCGTTTGCTCTATTGACGGCCCCGGCCCTCGCTGCCACCGCGGAAGAGAATGTGACAGTTAAACTTCGTGGCGCTTTGGTCGAGTTCGAAAGCGGCGCGCAATACGCCTTTTACCCGAGGGGCGGTTTTCTCGTGACGGGTAACGACGGCAGCTACCGCGGGAACTGGACGTTCAAGCCCGACAGATCCGCCTACTGCGTCACCGTCGGGTCCGAGACGGCATGCCGGAGGATTGTGAAGCAAGCGGAACGCTATGTGGAGTTCGTTGAAGGCGGCGAGGTTGCCGGCGCGCCGATCAAGCGCATCAAGTTCAATCACTTCAAGAAATGACCTGAACTATCCCTTGCGCCGCTGCAGATGCTCGTCGAGCCTCGGCATGATCTCGACGAAGTTGCAGGGCAGGTGACGATAATCGAGCTGGCTCTTGAGGATGCCGTCCCAGCCGTCGCGGCAGGCGCCGGGTGAGCCCGGCAGGCAGAAGATGTATTTGCCCTGCGCCACGCCCGCAGTGGCGCGCGACTGCACCGTCGAGACGCCGATCTTCTGGAACGAGATCATGTGGAAGGCGACGCCGAAGCCGTCGATCTCCTTCTCGAACAACGCCCGCATCGCTTCCACCGTGACGTCGCGCCCGGTGAGGCCGGTTCCTCCGGTCGAAATGACGACGTCGAGATCGGTGCGCTTCAGCCATTTGCGGACCAGCGCGCGGATGGCGCGGACATCGTCCTTGACGATCTGGCGGTCGCTGAGCGTGTGGCCGGCTTCCTTGATGCGCAGGGCGAGCGTATCACCTGATTTGTCGGTGGCGAGCGTGCGTGTATCGGAAACGGTGAGCACCGCGATGCGCACCGGAATGAAGGGACGGGGAGTCGAGGTCTGCGTCATGAGAGTCAGCGCCGTTCGAAAGCCATGCGGGCGGCGAGGATGAGGAACAGCGAGGCCGAGAGAATAGAGAAGACGCGCGCGATGGTACGGCTCTGCGCCAGCATCTCGCCGATCTTGCCGGCGAAGGCCGCCACCAGGCAGTTGATCGCCGTGCCACCGATATTGAAGATCATGCCGAGAATGAAGAGTTGAACGAGCGGCGCGCCATTCTCCGGCCGGATGAAGGGCGGCAGGAAGGCGAACATGAAGATGATCGTCTTCGGATTGAACACATTGACCAGCACCCCGTCGCGCCAGGCGGCGAAGAGGCCGCGTTGCCGGCCTTCGGTCTGGAGATTGCCGATCGGCGTGGTCAGCGTCTTGTAGGCGATCCAGACGAGATAGGCGGCACCCGCCCAGCGGATAGCATCGAAGACGGCGGGATATTGCGTCAGCACCACCGCGATGCCGAGCGCCACCAGCACCAGATGGATGAACGAGCCGGTGGCGATGCCGAAGCTCGCGGCTATCCCCGATCTGGCGCCGCCTTTGATCGACTGACCCAGCACATACATCATGTCGTTGCCGGGCGTGAGATTGAGAGTCAGCGCCGCGGTGAGGAAGACCAGAAGGTCTGTCGTGTTAATGGGCATCGGCCTTGAGCTTCTGCTGGAGGGAAAGAAGATCGCGCCAGGCGAGCCGCTTTTGCGCCGGCTGGCGCAGCAGATAGGCGGGATGCAAGGTCGCGAGGAGGGGAATGCCGCCGAAATCGAACCAGCGGCCTCTGAGCTTCAGGATGCCTTCGGACTTGCCGATGAGACGCTGCGTCGGCGTGGCGCCGAGACACACGATGTAGCGCGGCTGCTTGATTTCGATGGCGCGCTTGAGGAAGGGCAGGCACATCAGCGTCTCCTGGTCGGTCGGCGTGCGGTTGCCGGGCGGGCGCCAGAAGATGACATTGGAAATATAGACCGCCTCTTCCGGCTTCTCATTGTGGCGCGCCAGGCCGATGGCCTTCAGCATGCGGTCGAGAAGCTGGCCTGAGCGGCCGACGAAAGGTTTGCCCTGGATGTCCTCGTCACGTCCGGGCGCCTCGCCGATGAGCATCACCGGCGCCTCCGGATTGCCGTCGGCGAAACACAGATTGGTCGCCGTCTTCTTGAGCGGGCAGGCATCGAAGCGCATCAGCGCCTCTTCGATATCGGCGAGCGTCGCGCATTGCGCCGCCAGTGCCGCTGCGTCGCTATTGCCGGCCGGGGCCGGTGCGATGCTCGGCGGAGCGGCGGGCCGGATGAGGGAAGGGCGGGCGAGGGGAGAACTTGCCGGCCGCACCGCTTGCGGGGCCGGCGCGGCCTGCGGCGGCGGCGCCACGAGACGATTCACCGGCTCCGCACCGATGATTTCGTCCGCGCCCATCTCGACCAGCCACTCGATGGCGGCCGCTGCCTCCGCTGCCCTCATGTCGTTTTCTTCGCCTCAAATGTCCATAAACGGTGGCTTGCACCCCCGGGTCTTGTCACTATAACAGGCCGGAAACGATTGCGCCTATAGGGAGAAGACTGTGGAAGACGTCCAGCGTGAAGCCATGGAGTATGACGTCGTTATCGTAGGGGCGGGGCCTGCCGGGCTCTCGGCCGCCATACGATTGAAGCAGCTCGCCGCCGAAACCGGCCATGACGTATCGGTCTGCGTTCTCGAAAAGGGCTCCGAGGTCGGCGCTCATATCCTCTCCGGCGCGGTGATGGACCCGATCGCCCTCAATGAGCTGATCCCCGACTGGAAGGAAAAGGGAGCGCCGCTCAATACCGAGGTCACCGACGACCGATTCTACGTTCTGGGGCCGCAGGGCGCCATGCGCCTGCCCAATATCATGATGCCGCCGCTCATGAACAATCACGGCAATTATGCCGTCTCGCTCGGCAATGTCTGCCGCTGGCTGGCGCAGCAGGCCGAGGCGCTGGGCGTCGAGATCTATCCGGGCTTCGCCTGTTCCGAGGTGCTCTATCGCGAGGACGGCTCGGTGAAGGGCGTCGTTGCCGGTGTCTTCGGCATCGCCAAGGACGGTTCGCACAAGGCCGATTTCCAGCCGGGCATGGAGCTCCACGGCAAATATGTCTTCATCGCCGAAGGTGTCAGGGGCTCGCTCGCCAAGGAGATCATCGCCAGGTTCAATCTGTCGGAAGGCAAGCAGCCGCAGAAATTCGGCCTCGGCATGAAGGAACTCTGGGAAGTGCTGCCGGAGAACCACAAGCCCGGCCAGGTCACCCATACGATGGGCTGGCCGCTCGGCCTCAAAGCCGGCGGCGGCTCCTTCATGTATCATCTCGAGAACAATCTCGTATCGATCGGCTTCGTCGTTCACCTGAACTACGAGAACCCGCATCTCTTCCCCTACATGGAATTCCAGCGCTTCAAGCATCACCCGCTGATCGAGCCGGTGCTGCGCGGCGGCCGTCGCGTCGCCTATGGCGCGCGCGCCATCACCGAAGGCGGCCTGC
Organism: Rhizobiales bacterium Y(2018); assembly: GCA_005502925.1. GTDB lineage: Bacteria > Pseudomonadota > Alphaproteobacteria > Rhizobiales > Aestuariivirgaceae > Taklimakanibacter. The sequence goes on from SCPD01000002.1 coordinate 779,135, forward strand.
AATCTGTGCCGAAGCTTTATTTCCCCGGTGGCGCGCTGATCGGCTGCTCGGCTGGTTTCGTCAACGTGCCGCGCATCAAGGGTTCGCATAATGCGATGAAGACCGGCATGCTCGCCGCCGAAGCGGCCTTCAAGGCGCTGCAGGCGGGGCGCGCCGGCGATGAGCTCGAAGCCTACGAGCAGGCTTACGAGAAGTCCTGGGTCTATGAGGATCTGAGCCGGGTGCGCAATGTGAAGCCGATGTGGTCGAAGCTCGGCCTGGTCGGCGGCCTGGCGCTGGGCGGCGCCGATATGTGGCTGAACCAGCTCTTCGGCTTCGGTTTCGGCACCTGGAAACACAGCAAGCCCGACTATGCCACGCTGAAGCCCGCATCCCAGATGAAGCCGATCGACTATCCGAAGCCTGATGGCATCATTTCCTTCGACCGTCTGACCAATGTGGCCTTCTCGGCGACCAATCACGAGGAAGACGAGCCGTCGCATCTGAAGCTCAAGGACCCGTCCATCCCGATCGGTGTCAATCTGCCGAACTGGGCCGAGCCGGCGCAGCGTTACTGTCCGGCCGGCGTCTATGAGGTGGTGGGCGAAGCCGGCAAGGACATGCGCTTCCAGATCAACCACCAGAACTGCGTCCACTGCAAAACCTGCGACATCAAGGATCCCTCGCAGAACATCAACTGGGTGGTGCCGCAGGGCGGCGAAGGTCCGAACTATCCGAATATGTAGCTTCCCGCCTCGAATCCGTTCGAGCTGGCTAGGAAAAAACTGCGAATCTTATTCGCGGGATTTCAACACCGCTTAGTCACACGGCCAATAAGCCCAGGTTTTCCACGAGTTGATTAAAGTTTTAATCAAACTGGCAAGCCCTCGCACATGATGCCTGCCTAGTTTGCGCCCATGCGACGGATGACTTTCCAGAAGGGCGCAAGACAAGTGACGAACCATTCCTCGAAATCGAAAAGCGCTCGCCTTCTGCGCCGTTTTGCCGGTGATCAGCGCGGCAATGTCGCGATATTCACGGCGATCGCGGCGCTTCCGCTGCTGGTCGCGGCGGGCGTCGCCATCGATACGGCACGTGCGTCGCGCAGCCATAACGCTCTGCAGATGGCGGTCGATTCGGCCGCCCTTGCCGCCGCCGCCTCGGACAAGGTGAACATGGCCGGCCTCACCACAGCGCAGAAAGCGACGCGCAAGAAGGAAATCGAGGATCTGGCGCGCAATTACGTGAAGAGCAATTACGCCGACGAGGGAGCTGAGGCCACCATCACGGTCGACGTGACGGACACGACCCTCACCGTTTCGGGCCAGAAGCTCTACCCGACGACGCTCATGGGTCTCGTCGGCTACAAGACCGTCGATATCGGCGCGCGCGCCGAGGTGAATTTGCAGGGCGGTATCTCCGAGAACATCGAGATCGTCCTCGTGATGGACACCACGGGATCGATGGATCAGAACAACAGGCTGCGCGATGCCAAGCAGGCCGCGAAGGATCTCATCACAACGGTGCTGGGCGATGCGAAGTCGGATGCCAAGGTCAAGTTCGCGCTGGTTCCCTTCTCGGGGTCGGTGAATGTCGGTGCCGACAAGCTCAACAGCGGCTGGATCGACACGACGGGCAAGGCCTCGGTGTCCAAGGTCAATTTCACCGACACGAACTATCACAATATGCAGGCCTGGAATGACATGAAATATGTCAATGCCAAGGGGCAGACGGTTCCCTTGCCATGGAATGGTTGCGTCGAGGCGCGTCTCGGTAATCTGGCTGTTACCGACGCTGCGCCGGTAGTTTCGACGAACGCCACGACGTGGGACACTTTGTTCACGCCCTATATGGCGCCCGATGAACCCGATTCATACTACAACACCTACATTTCGAAGACCAATGAGGAGAAGGGTCTTACGGGTACGAAAACCGACGCGATGCGTCAGGCCAACCAGGCGAAATATGCAACCAAGACTTTCACCAGCCTGACCGGGGCGACTGGTCCATGGTCCAATTGCGCGGCCTCGGCGATCGTGCCGCTCACCACTGATCGAAGCGTGATTGAAGCGGGCATCGATGCCATGGCCGCGCGCGGCAGCACGGTGCTCCCGGAAGGGTTGATGTGGGGCTGGCGCGTAATGTCGCCGAACCAGCCTTTCCCGGAGGGTGCCGCCTATACCGACAAGAAGTGGCGCAAGGTTCTCGTGTTCATGACCGATGGCGAGAACGATGTCGGCGCCGGCCTCAACAGCCTGAACGGCTCCTATTATACCGCCTATGGCTTCGCCACGGCGCCAACGGCCAAGAACCGCTTCGGCAGCACTAACTCGAGCAGCGCGAACAGCCAGCTCGATTCCAAGCTCACGACCGCTTGCACCAATCTCAAGGCCAATGCCGAGCCCCGCGAAGATCCGAAGAACAAGGCCAAGACCATTCCCAGCATCGAAGTCTACACGATCGCCTTCCAGGCCCCCTCCGCGGCGAAAACGCTCCTGAAGTCCTGCGCCACCAGCGAGGGCTATTACATCGATGCTGCCAATGGCACGGAGCTGAAGGACGCCTTCAAAGCCATCGGCGCCCGTCTGAAGACCATGTATCTGAGCAAGTAACCCTTACCACCGGGGGCGACTTGCAGACTCGAGGGGCGTTTCCAGGTGAAACGCCCCTTTTTCTTGAGTATATAGCGCCCCAGACAGGCGCCTCTTGCGGCGATCCTGAAAAAACCTCATTTTATGTCCTGAATCGCGAAGCATAGCGCTTCTGCGAGCAGAAAGATTTCTGATGACAAAGCCTCTTAGCCGGATGCTGCCGGCGCTGGCCTTCGGCCTGTTTTTTGCCGCCCTCCCCGCCCAGGCGGGTTACGAAGACATCGACGTCGAAGGAACCTCGCTCTCCGGCAGCTATCTGGCCGGCCGCTTCGCCGGCAAGCAGCGCGACATGGATGCCGCCGGGCAGTATTTCCAGCAGGCCCTGCGCGACGATCCCAACAATGCCGTCCTCATCGAGCGGGTCTTCATCTTCGACCTCTCGGACGGCAAGGTCGCCAGCGCCGAGGATTATGCCGAGCGGGTCCTGAGCTTCAACAGCCAGCACCGCATGGCGCGTTTCGTTCTGGGGTTGCGTGACGTCCGCCTCAAGCGCTTCGTCAAGGCGCGCGAAAACTTCAAGAAGGCCGCCTATACGCCGATCGGCGAATTGACCGCCACGTTGCTCACCGCCTGGACCTATGCCGCCCAGGGCAACCAGGCCCAGGCCTTCAACACCCTCGACAAGCTCGACCAGAACGAGTCGCTCGAGAACTTCAAATCCTATCACGGCGCGCTGATAGCCGACTATCTCGGCGCCAATATCCGCGCCGACAGCTTCTACAAGAAGGCCTTCGCCCAGGCCGGCAATTCGCTGCGCGTCGTCCAGGCCTATGGCAATTACCTCGAGCGCAACGGCCGCAAGGATGAGGCGCGCAAGGTCTATGAGCAGTTCCTGCAGGCGGCCGAGAAGAACCCACTGGTTCGCCAGGCCTTGGAGAATCTCGACAAGGGGACGAAGCCGGAAGCCTTCGTGAAGGCGCCTGAGGCCGGCATGAGCGAGGCGCTGTTCTCGGTGGCGAGCGCGCTGTCGGACGACCAGGGGCTCGAAGTGGCGCTGGCCTATGCCCAGCTCGCTTTGTCGGTTTCCGGTGACCGCAACATCAATCTGACGCTGCTCGGCGACATCTATGAGAGCATGAACTCCTATCAGCGTTCGATCGATGCCTATGATGCGATCGACAAGACTTCGGTGCTCAAGCCCAATGCCGATCTCGAAGTCGCGGTCAATCTGCAGCGGCTCGAGAAGAAGGACGAGGCCAAGGTGCGGCTCAAGGCGCTGATCGCCGCCGATCCGAAGGACTATGACGCCCAGGTCACGCTCGGCAATCTCTATCGCAACAATGAAGAATTCGCCCCCGCCGCCGATGCCTATAACGCCGCCATCGCGCTGATCGGCAAGCCGGAGCGCGACAACTGGACGGTCTTCTACTATCGCGGCATCGCCTTTGAGCGCACCAAGCAGTGGGACAAGGCCGAGCCCGATTTCCGCAAGGCGCTCGAGCTCGAGCCCGACCAGCCGATGGTGCTCAACTATCTCGGCTATTCGATGGTCGACAAGAAGATCAATCTCACCGAGGCGATCGCCATGGTGAGGAAGGCCGTCGAGCTCAAGCCGAATGACGGTTACATCGTCGACAGCCTCGGCTGGGCGCATTTCCGCCTCGGCGAATATGAAGAGGCGGTGAAGCAGCTCGAGCGCGCCGTCGAGCTCAAGCCCGCCGATCCGGTCATCGCCGACCATCTGGGCGATGCCTATTGGCGCATCGGCCGCCAGCTCGAGGCCCGTTTCCAATGGCAGCACGCCAAGGACAATAAGCCCGAGCCCGAAGACCTGGTCCGCATCGAGAAGAAGCTGAAGGAAGGTCTGGCCGACGACCCGCCGGTGACGCCGGCACAGGGTGCTGCGTCCGGGAATAACGGCTAAAGCATCGGACCGAAAAGTGCGAAGCGGTTTTCGGATAATCCGATGCGCAAAACAAAAGACTTGCCGTCGCACACTGAGCTGGCGCCCGCCAAGATCAACTTAGCGCTGCATATTGTCGGCCGCAGGCCTGACGGCTATCACGAGCTTGACAGTATCGTGGCCTTTGCCGGCATTGCCGACCGCCTGACTTGCGAGCGGGCGGACGACTGGTCTCTCGACATTGCCGGACCCTTCGCCGCCGAGCTCCGAGGCGCGACCGACAATCTCGTGCTGAAGGCGGCGCGCGGATTCGCCGAAGCCTTCGGAGACGAGGCCAGATACCGCATCTCGCTCGAAAAGCATTTGCCCGTCGCCTCGGGCATTGGCGGTGGATCGGCCGATGCCGCCGCCACCTTGCGGGCACTCCGCAGCTTGTCCGGCGGGACTATCGATTTCGGGAAGCTTTCAGCGCTCGCGGCCTCCTTGGGCGCCGACGTGCCGGTCTGCCTGGTGGGCAAGAGCTGCCGCATGCGCGGCATAGGCGAGCGCATCGACCTGTTGACGGATCTGGCGCCAATGCCGGCGGTGCTGGTCAATCCGCGCCGCGAAGTCGCGACGGCGCAAGTCTTCGCCAAGCTTGCCCTCAAACCTGGCGACAAGGCCTTTGCCGGGCTGGAAGAGGGGGCTGATCCGGCCTCCTGCCGCAACGATCTCAGCCCGCCGGCTCTGGCGATGGCGCCGGTCATCGGCGAGGTGATCGCCGCTTTGCAAAACAAGCCCGGACTTCGCTTTGCCCGCATGTCGGGATCGGGCGCCACGTGCTTCGGCATCTTCACGTCGAACGCGGCGGCGGAAGCGGCGGCCCGCGACATCGCAGCCGCGTATCCCGGCTGGTGGGTCATGCCGACGGTGATCGGGTAGCCCATGATCGGCCGGAGCCTGATCATCCTCATGGCGACCCTCGCGACAATGGCTGCCGCCGAGCCCTCCATCGAGGTGCTGAGGGTCGACGCCGTCGAGGTGACGGCGGACACCGACAAGTCGCTGCTCGAGGCCTGCCGGTCATGGTCGCTTAGCAAGGCGCAGGTCACGGAATTTTTCCGCCTCGCCCAGGAATATGAGATCTCGCCCTATGCGAGCTACTACCAGACGCCGTGCTCGATAACGGGCGAGCTGAAGAGCGGCGGCGAAGTCTGGAGCTACCGGATCAATGGCGGCGCAACCGCCCAATGGATGAAGGGCGACATCACCCGTTATTGGGGCTGCAGCAAGCCCGAATGCGAGAAGCTCGTTCTTCTGCCGACCGACTTCATGCGCGGAGACTAACCTTTTGCCTCCGCCAGATCGGCATAGAGCGCGTCGCGTGTATCCTTGGTGAACGGACCGTTGCAGCCTTCGAGCGCCGTATTGCTCATGCTGATGACGCTTATGCCTCGGGCGATATCGACGAACCAGTCATTGCCATAGACCCCGCCCCACAGCAGCGAGCCCTTCGATTGCGGCGTGTTGGCGAGGTTTGGGTCGTCGATGACCGCGCTCACGAATCCGAAACGTTGTCCTTCACTGCCGACACCGCGGTCGAGCGTGCCGACCTGGTTGGTGATGGCGGCGTGGCCGGTCTCGGGCTTGAGCACGCCGGCGCCGCCCTTGCGCAGCGCTTCGAGCAGGGTCAGCACGCCGTCGGCGGTGCCGACCATGCCGGCGCCACCCGACTGGAACGCCTTCGGGTTGAAGGCGCGCGTCGGCGCGAAATTAAAGTAGCCGTTTTCGTCGCTGCCCAGCGTCACCCGGTCGGGCATGCGTTGGGCGACGGGCGTCGCATCGGCATAAGCGGTCGCGAGGCGGGTCTGGTCGGCGATGTGGAAGCTCGTATCCTTGATGCCGAGCGGTGAGGTCACATGGCGCTTCACGACGTCATCGAGACTCGTGCCTTCGACCTTGGCGAGCACGGCGCCCAGCACATCGATCGCCACCGAATATTCCCATTTCGAACCGGGTGCGAATTTGAGCGGACGTTTCGCGAGGCGGGTGAAATTCTCCTCGAAGCCGAAATCGCCGTCCGACAGGCCATCGGAGAAATCGGGATCGGCCCCGTAATCATAGCTCAGGCCCGACGTATGGGTGATGAGATGGCGCAGCGTGATCGCAGGTGCGCTGCCATCGGCGAGCTTCGGCGTGAAATAGGGCAAGTAGCGGGTCACCGGATCGTCGAGACGGATCAGGCCCTTGTCCATCATCGCCAGGGCCGCGATGGCAACGAAGGGCTTGGTCACCGAGGCGAGGCGGAAGATCGTGTCGCGGCGGGCCGGCTTGCCCGTCTCGCGATCGGCGAAACCCTTCTCGGCTACGAAGACGACTTGGCCGTCCTGGGCCACCAGATAAACGATGCCGACGATGCGGCCGTTCGAAACGGCATCGTCGATGACGCGTTGCAGTCGTGTGAACATAGGCGCTTATTCCCTAAACCAGCCGCCGGTCGTCTTCGCCGAGCAGCACGCAGTCGGAAGGCGCAAAGGCGATATCGACCGCCTCGCCCTCGCGGAACACCTGATCGTCGATAATCGTGTTGGCCTGCAGTTTCATGCCTTCGGCGTCGATCGCATAGATGGCGGTGCCACCCAGATAGGACGTGGCCGCGATCCTGCCTTTGAGCTTGTTGGCGCCATTGGCCGCCTTCTTGCCGACTTCGAGCCGCTGGGCGCGTACGATGACCGTCACCTTGCTGCCGGCTTTCAGGGAAGCGGGTGCCTTGGCCTCGATGCTGGCGCCATTGTCGAGGGTGATCCGGGCGCTGCCATTGCCGGCCTGGACGACGGTGCCGGTCATGAGGTTGGACTGGCCGAGGAAGCTCGCCACGAATTTCGTCGCCGGTGTGCGATAGACGTCCTCCGGCGTGCCGTTCTGCTCGATAAGGCCGTGATTCATCACCACGATGCGATCCGACATGGCGAGGGCTTCTTCCTGGTCATGCGTCACGAAAATGGTCGTGATGCCGACCTCGCGCTGGATGATCTTGAGCTCGGTGCGCATCTCTTCGCGCAAATGCGCATCGAGCGCGGAAAGTGGCTCGTCGAGGAGCAGCACGTCGGGCTCGATGACGATGGCGCGGGCGAGCGCGATGCGCTGCTGCTGGCCGCCCGACAATTGCGAGGGCAGCTTCTTCTCGACGCCCGGCAGGCGCACCATGTCGAGCGCGCGTTTCACCTTGCGCTCGATATCGGCCTTCGGCACGTCGCGGTATTTGAGGCCGAAGGCGATATTGTCGGCGACCGTCTTGTGCGGGAAAAGGGCGTAATTCTGGAAGACGAGGCCGATATTGCGCTTGTAGATCGGCACGTCGTTGATCAGCCTTCCGGCGACGACGATCTCGCCCGAGGTCGGCGTGACGAGGCCGGCGATCGAGCGCAGGATCGTCGTCTTGCCGCAGCCCGAGGGGCCGAGCAGGGTGACGAAACTTCCTTTGTCGATCTTGAGATCGACATCCTTCACCGCCACGAAGGCCCCGTAGGTCAGCGTGACGCCTTTCAGATCCACGGCGATGTCGGTCATGCGCAGGACTTCACTTGAGGATGAGTGAATGAAGAGCATCCCGGCGCTGGGCCGGGATGCTCCGTGATGGACAAGTCAGGTTCACGCCCCTTTCGAGATGCGGTCCCACTGCTTCTGCCATTCGGTGTCGTGCTCGGCCCAGTAGATCGGGTCGGCGAAGGTGAGCGTCTTCATCGTGCCGGTCGGGTCGAAGGCCGGCATCTTGGCAATCTTGTCGGTGAGCTTCACCTTGGTCGGGTCGAGGGCGGGCGGATAGTTCTGGCCTTCCGCCACCGCGATCGAGGTCGCCGTGTCGAGCATGAAGTTGAGCAGCTCTTCGCATTCCGCCATTGGCGAGCCCTTGAGAACGAGCATGTCCTCCATCCAGGCATAGCTGCCCGGCGGATCGAGATAGCCGATCGGATGGCCCTGTTCCTGCAACGCGGCGACACGGCCCGACCAGGCTTCGGTGACAACGATCTCTTCCTTCGACAGGAGGTCCATGAGCTCAGCGCCCGAGCTCCAGTATTTCTTCGTCATGTCGCGGCCTTCGCGGACCTTCGCCCACACGGCCTCGATGTCCTTGATGTCGTTCGGGCTCTGGCCGGACTGCAGCGCGCCGTACCAGACGCGCGTGTTCTTGTCGCCGAAGCCGCCGATCTTGCCGGCGTATTTTTTGTCGATGAGGAGATTGGCGCCTTTCTCCTTGGCTTCCTCTGGCGAGATGACCTTGGTGTTGTAGGCGATGCCGGTGGTGCCGTAGTCGTAAGGCACCGCCGAAAGCTTCGGCGTCATCTTGCGGAACGGCTCGATCATCGCCGCCATGACGTTGACGAGGTTCGGGATGTTCGCCTCGTTGAGCTCCGACGTCCAGCCGCCGTCGACATATTTCTTGTAGTATTCGACGCCGGAAGAGTGGATGACCTGGAAGTCGCCCGGATTGGCGGTCTTCACCTTGGTGATGATTTCGTTCTCGTCGCCGAACGTGCCTTGCACCACTTTGAGATTGGTCTTCGCCGTGTAGGGCTGGAAGGCGAATTTATCGATCGCTTCCTGCACCGTGCCGCCCCAGCCGTCGAAGCGCACTTCGGAGACCGCCGCGAGCGCAGCACCGCTCCAGCGCGTCATGACACCGGCCGAGGCCGCGGCCGCCGCGGTGAGCGCCAAGAACGTGCGGCGGTCCATGCCGCCATTCTGGTAGCGCTCTTTCAGGCGCTCCAGTCTTTTGGTCTGCGTAAGTTTCATTGTCGTTTCTCCCAGTTGTTATTGTCGATTGCCGGATAGAATGCGCGCGATGGCGCCGCCCAGCAAGGGCAGGCCGACCGTGATGACGATCATCAGCGTGCCGAGCGCGTTGATCTCGGGACTGATCGAGATCTTGAGCATGGCGAGGATCTGCGTCGGCATGGTCTCGACGCCGGGCGGCCGCCAGAACAGGCTCGCCGTGATGTTGTCGAAGGAGATGGTGAAGACCAGCAGCACGGCGGCCACGATGGCCGGCATCAGGAGCGGCAGCGTCACCTCGCGGAAGGTGTTGAAGCGGTTGGCGCCGAGCGACAGCGCGGCTTCCTCGTAGACACGTTTGATGCCGATGAGCCGCGCCTGGACGACGAGAACCACGAAGGGCAGCGCCAGCATGATATGGCCGAGCACCAGGAGCAGATAGCTGCGCGGCTGGTTCGCCCATTTCATCAGCAGCAGGAGGCCGACGCCGAGAATGGTCTCGGGCACCAGAGCGGGCAGGATGACCAGCGTGTTCATCCACTGCTTGCCGCGGAACTCGTGGCGGGTCAGCGCGATCGCCGCCATGACGCCGATGACGGTGCAGACGGCGGCGGTGAGGAGGGCGATCCAGATCGAGGTCTTGAACGCGCGCAGCACCGCCTCGTTCTGGAACAGCTTGCCGTACCATTGCAGGCTGACGCCCGTCATCGGGAAGCCGCCGAACATCGAGGCGTTGAATGAGAGGATGACCGTCACCAGGATCGGCGCGAACATGAAAATATAGACGAGAATGGTGACGATCTTGACGGCGCGCCAGCCCCAGACGCCGCTCGCATCTTCGGCCTGGCGCGGCTGCATCATCGGCTCAAGCCCTTGAAGATGGTGGAAAGGCCCATATAGCGGCTGTAGATCGCCGAGACGATGCCGAGCAGAACGAACAGCACGATCGACAGCGTCGAGCCCATCGGCCAGTTGAGCTGCTCCATGATCGTGTCATAGACCAGATTGCCGAACAGGGCGTCGCGGTTGCCGCCGAGGATCTGCGGCGTCACATAGCTGCCCGCCGCCAGCACGAAACAGAGCAGGAGCCCGGCGCACAGGCCCGGCAGCGACAGAGGCAGCGTCACTTCGCGGAACGCCTGTGCGCTGGTGCAGCCTAAGGTGCGCGCCGCCGAGAGGAGGTCGCGGTCGATGCCCTCGAGGCTCACATAGACATTGAGGATCATATAGGGCAGCAGGAAATGGATCATGCCCATGATCACCGCGCCCTCGGTATAGAGCATCTGGATCGGGCTATCGATGATGCCCAGCGTCTTGAGCGTGACATTGATGGCGCCTTGCTCGCCCAGAATATGGATCCAGGAGAAGGTGCGGATGGTGAAGGAGATCCAGAACGGCACGATAAGCAGCAGCAGCAGCAGCCATTTGTGCCGGAACGACGTCATCCAGATGAAATAGGCCGGGATGTAGCCCATGACCGCGCAGGCGAGCGCGGTGATGGCGGCGACCCTGGCCGTCTTCCACAGGAAGAGGTGATAGTAGCTGTCGGTGAAGAATTCCTGCCAGTTGGCAAGCGTATAGTTCGCCTTCTCGACGCCGGCGGTCACGAACTCATAGAACGTGTAGATCGCCATGATGGCGATCGGCAGCACCAGCAAGACAGCCAGCAGGATGATAGCGGGCGCAAGCAGATACCAGGCAAACCGCGTCTGCTGCATGATCCGGTTCGTCGCTCCTCCCTTTATTCTTTTGGGAGGAGCTTAACCTGATCAATAAGCGCGCGCTACGCAGAAATCGACGGCTTCCAGCAGGGCGGACTTGTGGTCGCTGTCGGGAAAGATCGCCAAAGCGTCGCGCGCGATGTCGCCATAGTGGCGGGCGCGCTCGACCGTGTCGGCGATGGCATTGTGCCGCTCGACCAGTTTCTGGGCGTAAACGAGGTCGTCCGCCGTCTGGTTGCCGTCTTCGAGCGTGCGCTTCCAGAAATTGCGCTCCTCCTGGGAGCCGCGGCGATAGGAGAGCACGACCGGGAGCGTGATCTTGCCTTCCCGGAAATCGTCGCCGACGCTTTTGCCCATCAAGGCCTGCTTGCCCGAATAATCGAGCGCGTCGTCGACGAGCTGGAAGGCGATGCCGAGATTGCGGCCATAGGATTCGAGCGCGGCCTGCTCACCCTTGGGCCTGGCGGCCACGACCGCGCCGACTTCGGCGGCTGCAGCGAACAGGGCGGCCGTCTTGGCGCCGATCACCTGCATATAGGCATCTTCGGTTGTAGAAGTGTCATGCGAGGCGGAGAGCTGCAGCACCTCGCCCTCGGCGATCACCGCCGCGGCATGGGACAGGATGCGCAGGGATTCGAGCGAGCCGGTCTCGACCATCATCTTGAAGGCCTGGCCCAGCAGATAGTCGCCGACCAGCACGCTCGCCTGGTTGCCCCAGATGAGCCGGGCGGTCTTCTTGCCGCGCCGGAGGTCGCTCTCATCGACCACGTCGTCATGCAGCAGCGTCGCGGTATGCATGAATTCGACCGATGTGGCGAGCTTGATATGGGCATCGCCCTTGGCCGCGCACATGCGGGCGGTGGCGACGGTCAGCATCGGTCTGATGCGCTTGCCGCCCGAATTGATCAGATGGCCGGCGAGCTCCGGGATCAGTTCGACATGCGAGGCGGCGCGCGCCAGGATGGCCTCGTTCACCTTGACCATGTCGGCACCGGTGAGGGCGATCAGCGGGTCGAGGCTCGGCTGCTTTTGCTCGCTGCCTTCGAAGGGAATGACGACACCCACAGATTGAACCTTTTCAGTTATGATACTGAGGGCGACAATAGGGGGCGGGCATACCTTAGAGCAAGCGCGACCGGTTGACGCTTAGGACATAAGGATGGGACGATGAAGGAAGTGCTCAGGACCAATGATCTCGTGCTCCTGTCCTATGCCACTCATATTCTGGCGGAAGCCGGGATCGAGGCGATGGTCTTTGATGCCCATATGAGCGCCGTCGAGGGCTCGATCGGGGCTTTCCCGCGCCGACTGATGGTCGGGGATGACGACATTATGAAAGCTTTACGCGAATTGGGTAACGTTGCGATAACCCCGCAGCTGTAGGTTGGCGCGCCATGCAGGACACCTTGCCCGCTCATGCCCCGTCCCCCGCCTCGAGCGGGGCCATTCCCCCGACCTTGACCGAGGACGGCTTTCTCAATGGCCGCCTGCGCATTCTACAGCCGGAAAAGGGTTACCGGGCTGGTATAGACGCCGTCTTCCTGGCGGCGAGCGTGCCCTGCGCGCCCGGCGACAAGGTCTTCGAGGCCGGCATGGGGACGGGGGTCGCCGCTTTATGCCTTGCCCACCGGGTGCCCGGCGTCCAGATCACCGGCGTCGAGGTGGCCGCCCGCTATGCGATGCTGGCCGAGGAAAATGCCCGCCGCAATGCGTGCGGCGCCGGCGTCAAGGTCATCCATGCCGATATCAAGGACGCGCTGCGCCGTGACGTCGCCCATATGCCGGCCGCCGGCTCCTTCGCCCATGCCTTCGCCAACCCGCCTTATTTCGAGGACGGCAGATCGACCCCGTCACCGGTCGCGCTGAAGGCCGGAGCCCATAATTTCTCGCCTGAGGATCTCGACCTCTGGATCAAGGCCATGCATGCGATGCTCGAGAGCAAGGGCACCGCCACCTTGATCTACCGGGCCGAGGCCTTGAGCAAGGTGCTCAGCCTGTTCGAGGGCCGTTTCGGCGATATCGTCGTCGCCCCCTTGTTCCCACGCCACGGCCTCGCCGCGACCCGCATAGTCGTCCGGGGCGTCAAAGGCTCGCGCGCCCCTGTCCAGCTGCTGCCGGGCCTGGTGCTGCATGGTGATGACGGGAAATTCAGTCCCGTCGCCGAGGCCGTGCTGCGCGAAGGCGCCGCGTGGCCGGTGCGCTAAGGCATCGGACCGAAAAGTGCGAAGCGGTTTTCGGATAATCCGATGCGCAAATTAGACTTCCAGCGTCCCGACCAGTCCGCGTAATTTCTCGATATCGGGCACCTTCAAGGCCCGGCCATCCTTTTCGATGAAGCCTTGCGTTTCGAGCCAGGCGAACTCACGCGTCACCGCTTCGCGATGCGTGCTGATACGGCTGGCGAACTCGGCATGGGTGGGCGCGGGCGAGAGAAGCGCCTGATCCTTGCCCTTGGCGGCGGCCTCCGCCTGCCGCAGCAATTCCGCCCACAGCCGCTGCCGCACCGCCATGGTGCTGAACTCGAAGACGCGTTGGGTGAGGACACGCACCTGGCCGGTCAGATGTTTCGCCACCGCCATGGTGAATTCCGGGTGATTGGCGACCGCGGCGAGGAATTGCGGTCGCCGCATCACGGCGGCAACGCAGGTTTCGACGGCTTCGACACTGGCCGAGCGCGGATGGCCGTCGATCGCCGAGAGCTCGCCGAAGATCGTGCCGGCGGCGATGTCGCGGAAGCCGACGCGCTGCCCGTCCGCCGAATAGATGCTGACCCGCGCCTGGCCTGCCAGCAGGAAGAGGACGTCGAAAGTCTCGTCATTATGGCCGATAATCAGCTCTTGCGCGGCATATTCGCGGAGCGCGCATTGCTGCGCCAGCTCGGCGAAAGCGGCATCGCCGAGCGACTTGAAATAGGCGATCGTCCGCAACGCATCCTTCGAGTGCTTTACCATGTCGGCATTTTCCCCTCTCCCGAAATAATGGAAGCTCCGCAGTATTTGGTCAACGGACGCTTCGCGCAATCGACGCCGCCTGACAATAATGTTAGGAGGGCGACGGGGGAGAGAAAAAACAAGGGGTTCGCATGGCCCAGGGATGGCGGCAATTTCTCGTTCTGGAACCTGTACAGGCCGAGGAACACGAGCCGACATCGCGTGCGGGCAAGCATCCGGGCCTGACTTGGCACGACCATCTCGTCATGCTGCTGCATGTCGCCGCCGAGATCGAGCACGGACTCATGGTCCAGTATCTCTATGCCGCCTATTCGCTGGGCGGTCCCGACGCCGCCACCCCTGAGCGTCAATCCCTCATCAAGCACTGGCAGACGAGCCTGATCAAGATAGCCAAGGAGGAGATGGGTCATCTCATCACCGTCCAGAACATCCTGTGTCTCCTGGGTGCGCCGGCTCATTTCGGACGCGAGGACTATCCCTGGACCGTTCCCTATTATCCATCCCCCTTCCGGCTCGAGAAGCTCACCCGCTCCTCACTCGCCTGCTACGTCCACGCCGAGATGCCGCCGTCCATCACCGCGATGCTGAAGAAACATCCCGAGCTCTCCCGGCGCTTCGCGCATTTCGTCGCGACGGACAAGGCCGAGATCGATCGCCTGATCAAGGAGCGCGCCTCAGGCCCGGTGCATACCGTCGCCGCCATCTATGACGACATCATCGACATCATCGGCAACGAGAAGCTGATCCCCGATAGGGCTTTCGATGAAGAGAGCTACGTCTACCAGGCCTCATGGGACGATTGGGGCAGGAGCTATGGGCCCGAGGCGCGCCTCCTCGATGCAAGCGGATCGACGAAGGATGATCCGCATCGCCAGCGTGAGGCGAATGTCATCATCATGCGCGCCGCCACGCGCACCGACGCGCTTATGGCGTTGAAGGCGATCGGCAGCCAGGGCGAGGCCATTCACCTGGCGCCGGGGCGTGTCGACGAACTCTCGCATTTCGAGCGTTTCCTCAAGATCTTCCAGCAATTTCCCGAGGACTGGGTGCCGACGCGCGACATTCCGGATAATCCGACCACCCGGAAGTACAACAAAGATGACGCCGTCTATATCGACAACAACCATGCGCGCGACTGGGCGACGCTGTTCAATTACCGCTACCGGCTGCTTCTCACCTGCCTCACCCACTCCTTCCGTCTGGCGCGCAGTGCGAAGGCGGGCGAGCCCAATCTGCGCGGCATGGTCATGCACCGGGTTTTCGGCGAGATGTACAACATCAAGACGATCTCCGGCATTCTCGTCGAGCTCGACCTGCATGAGAGCGGTACCGATGCTTCGGGCGCCAAATTCGCCGGCCCGCCCTTCGAGATGCCTTACTCGTTGACGCTGCCCGAGAGCGAGTCCGATGCCTGGCGGCTGCATCGTGAGTTTCTCCAGGGCTCGATCGAGGTGATGGAACTTCTGCTGGAGACGGCGGCCGGCACGGGGCGCGACTATCTCCTCGCCTTGAAGGCGCTCGACCGCAAGGCCATCGCCTCGATCGACGCAGTGATCGACGGCCAGGGGAGTAAGCGCGCGTGAAGACAACGATAAAAGAGCTTCGCATCCTGCCGCCTTTCGCCATCGGCAGGCTCGGTTCGGCGCCCGATCCGCTCGACAATTACACCATCGAGACCGAAACGGAGGCGCCCCTGGACTTCCGCACCATCAAGCCGGTCGAGACGCTGACCGTCGATGCGGTGACGGGCGAGATCTCCGGCAGTCATACGCCGGCCGAGATGCAGTTCAAGCAGGATGGCCGGATACGCCCGGTGGCGCCGTTCCTCGAGGTCTTCGCGTTGACCGACGACGACAGGCTGGTGCCGGTGACGCTGGACATGCTGGCAGGCGCCGAACTCGCCTGGCGCGTCAGCGTCGCCAACCGCAAGGTCGTCCGGCGCACCCGCGACGAGGACGATCTCGTCGCCGCCCACACCGGCTGGTTCTCCGATCACGCGCCGCAGCCGCTCAAAGGTTTTTGCCGGAACTTCATCTCGGATGACGTTTTTGTCGATTTCGGCAGTGCGCGCTTCATCAGGCCCAATCAGCGCTATCCACAGATCCGACTGCGCTTCACGCCGGCCAAGGGGCTCATTTATGGGACACACGCGCCCGACGGCAAAGATCGCGTCATCCCGCCCGAACGCGCGATCTATGATCGCGGCAAGGGCAACTGGTATCATTTTAAGTCCGATGGCAAGGATGAGACGATTCCCCCGTCGCTCTTCGCCATCGAACCGCCGGCGCCGTCCTGGCTCAATGACAACATCGCCATCAGCCGCGGCTACTTCGACGATGCCTGCGACGGCTTCGTCGAGGTGAGACTGACGCTGCCGGGCGGCAAGGTACTCACCGCCATGGCGCGGGTCTGTGCGTCGCCGCCCGCCGTGGTGCCGGATTCGCTCTTCGTGCGCAGCCTCGCGGACGATCTCGAGCAGGTCATCCACGGCCCGACGGTGGCGAATGACGAGCCGCCGGAAGTCACCCAGGCACGGGCCGAGGATATCGTGCGCCGTGCCTTCGAGACGGTGCGCTTCCTCAATGTCGCGGTGCTGAACGGCAATGACTATAAAGGCCGCTCGGCGCTGTCGCTCGATTCCATGCCCGAGGAGGAGGCCGCCGATACCGAGCGTGCCATCCGTCCGGTGATCACGCCGGAAGGGGCCGACACGCTGGCCATTCTCACCTTGCATCAGCAGGTTTTCGCCGCATTGCGCGGTGGCGCGGCGCCGTGGTTCTTGCGGTTGCTGCGCAAGCCGGAAGAGGTCTCCGATTTCACCGACCGGGGCCGCCGCAAGATGCCGGCTTTGATGTGCGGCGCCGACAACAGCTATCTGGCTCTCACCTATCGCCAGATCGACACCATCCGCAAAGTGGCCGAAGGCATGCTTGGCGTTACCGCGGCAGTGCCGAAGACGCCGGCCCTCACGCCGCGCAATCTCACCGCCCAGCTCCATTATGAAGCGGCGGGCAATCCGGTGAGCTCGCGCCCGGTGACCTCGGTCGCCAATTGCTGCCCGGGCCTCGAGGTGGATTTCCGCGCCATCTGGCGGCGCATGTTCGAAGGCCTGGAGCTGCGCGAATATGACAATCTCATCGTCAATGCCGACCCGGCCTTCGCGCAATTGAAGGGCCATCGCCTGCTGCGCATCAATCTGCCGGACGGCCAGCCGCCGATCGAGCCCATGAACTACATCAAGGGGCCGGCGGCGTCCGATCCCGACGGCCACATCATCCTCACGACGGATGAGAATCCCTATGGCCTCGCCCCGCTCGAATGGTCGAACGCGCTGGCGCGTCTGCTGAACGGTTTTCAGGGCCGGGAGGTCGACTGTGACATCTCGCGCGCAGAGGAAGATGCGCAAGTGCCGCGTCTCGACGGCGCCGACAGGAATTATGAGACGCACCGCTTCAAGGTTCGGCATTTCTTCGTGCCCGACACCGCGGTCATCTCCGCGGCCCTGGCCGAGGCAGGCGAACTCACTCAAGGCCTCTGCTCGCCCTGGCAGAATGATTACCGGGAATGCTCCTGCTATTACTGGGCCTCGGCGCGGCCCGATTATGTGAATGTCGAGCCCGGTCCCAAGGGGCTGAGTCTCGGCGACAACTGGCTGCAGAAGACGCGCACCGGCCAATATGTGCCCGATGACTACGTCGATTCCCGCCTCGTCTTCTACGACGACCTGTTCACTGAGTGGGAAACATGGCTGCGCTTCCAGGTGAAGGGCCGCGACGCGCCGGGCGAGGAACCATCGTGAGCAGTCTCGCCCGCCAATATATGAAGGCCTCGGGCCCGCGCCTGCCGGCGGCGCATCTCCTCACGACGGAAGCTGGGCGGCATCTTTTCGTCGCCGATGGCAGCCGGCTGTTCGATATCGATGCCGATCTCTTCGCCGAATTTGAAACGGCTTTGACCGGACACGATGCCCGCAAAGTTGCAAGCCTGCTCGCGCAGGCGGGGCTCGACGGCGCCCCGTTGATCGACGACGTGCCGCTGGCGCCGCCACCGATCCATGCGTTGTCTCTTGCGGTGGCGCAGAAGTGCAATCTCGGCTGTACCTATTGTTATGCCGAGCAGGGCGGCTTTGGTGGGTCGCCGAAAAACATGCCGCAGGAGACGGCGTTTCACGCGGTCGAGCAGCTCGTCGGCCATGCGGCGCCAGGGGCGAAGCTCAATCTCTCTTTTCTCGGCGGCGAGCCGCTGGTCAACCGGCCGGTGCTTCAGGCGGCGACCCGGCACGCCGCCGATCTCGCGCGCCGCAAGGGCACGCCGATCACCTTCTCGATCACCACCAACGGCACGCTGGTCAGCGAAGCCGATGCGGACTTCTTCGAGGCGCACGGCTTCGCGGTCACGGTCAGCCTCGACGGCATCGGCGCGGCGCATGACGCACAAAGGCCGTTCCGCGACGGGCGGGGAAGTTTCGACCGCATCATGCGCAGGATCGAACCGCTTCTCGCCCGCCAGCGCCGCATGCAGGTCTCGGCGCGTGTCACCGTCACGCCACGCAATCTCGATCTGCGCACGACGCTCGACGCTTTCGTCGCCGCGGGCTTCCACAGTGTCGGCTTCTCGCCGATGCTCGCTTCGCCCTCGGGCCAAGGGGAGATGCAGACCGAGGATCTGGCGCTCATGCTCGACCAGATGATCGGCTGCGGCCGTGAATTCGAGCGCCGAACATTGGCTCGTGAACGCTACCCCTTCGCCAATATGCTGAATGCGATGCGCGAGATCGGACGCGGAACGCATCGGCCCTATCCCTGCGGCGCCGGCGCCGGCTATCTCGGTGTCTCGGCTACGGGCGATCTCGCTGCCTGCCACCGCTTCGTCGACGATGCGGACGGCGCCATGGGCTCGCTCGATCAGGGACTGGACGTCGCACGCCAGGCGGCGTGGCTCGCCGACCGGCATGTGCATCGCCAGGAGCCCTGCAACGGGTGCTGGGCGCGCTATCTCTGCGGCGGGGGCTGCCATCATGAAGTGACGAAGCGCGGCCGCCCGGCCTGCGACTATATCAGGGGCTGGCTGCATTATTGCCTGGAGGCCTATCTGCGTCTCGGCCAGGCCGCTCAACAGTCATTGGCGGGCTAGACGATGGCCAGTGTCTGCGTCATCGGCGGCGGTCCGGCGGCGAGCATCTTCGCCATCCGCATGGCTGAGCTCGGCCATCAGGTGGACGTCATCGAAGCCGTCGCCTTCCCGCGCCCGCATCTGGGCGAATCCCTGAGTCCCGGGGTTCAGGCGCTGCTCCAGAGCGTGGACGCTGCCGGCGCGCTCGACGGTGCCCTGCCGGCGCGCAAAGTCGAGGTCGCCTGGGACGGCCCGGCGCTGATCCGCACGGATGAGCGCGAAGAGGGGCTGCTGGTCGATCGTGGTTTATTCGACCGCGCGCTGCTCGATCGGGCGCGCCGGCTTGGGATTCGTGTTCATCAGCCGGCCAGGATCGTCGATCGGAAGCAGACCGGGAACGGCTGGTGTCTCGCCATCGCCACGACAGAGGGAAAGGAAATTCTCCAGGTTGATTTCCTCGCCGATGCCCGCGGCCGCGCTGGCGCCACGGCCTGGCGCAGAGACACGACCGGGCCTACCACCTTGGCTCTTCATGCCTATTGGAAAGGCGCAGCACTGCCCACCCATCCGGTGATCCGGGCGGGTGATGCGGCCTGGTATTGGGCCGTGCCGCTTCCCGACGGTACCTGCCATCTGCAGGTCTTCGTCGATGCCAAAGAGTTCGGCGCCCTTCCGAAGGCCACGCTGGAGGCGCGCTATCTGGAGCTTCTCGGCCGTTCGGGCTTCGGGACCGGCGCGCGTCACAGCCCGGTCCAGGCGACCGATGCGACGCCCTATGTCGCCATTGGTGCTGCGACACTCTCCAGCATCGCGCTCGGCGAAGCGGCTTTAGCGCTCGATCCTTTGTCGTCGTCGGGCGTTCAGAAGGCGATCCAGACGGCACTCGCCGGCGCCATCGTCGCCAATACACTCATGAAGTCCAGGGCCTCGGCCGCCGCGGCCATGGCCTTCTATGCGACGAATCTCGGCGAGGCCTCGACCCGCCATCGCAAGTGGGCCGCAAGCTACTATGCCGAGGCCGCGCGCGAGCGGGCGGATATCTTCTGGCGCCGGCGCGCCGGGCCTGCCGCCGCCGAGGCGTCGCGCCGGCCGGTGGTCGCGGCCGATGCGGCGAACGTCGCTTCGCATCGCGTCGAGCTGTCGCGCGATCTCGTCATCGAGGACCTGCCCTGCATCGACGGTGAGTTCGTGACGCTCAAAAAGGCGCTGCGCCATCCTGGACTGGCGGGGCCCGTCGCCTATCTCGGCAATCAGCCGCTGGTGCCGCTCCTGAGCGAGCTCAATTCGAGCGCGACGCTGGTCGAGATCGCGCAAGGCTGGTCGCATCGCATGCCGTTCAAATCCGCTTTGTCGATCGCCATCTGGCTGCGCAACAACGGCGTCCTGGTCGAGGCCAGGCCATGACGGCGCTCACCCGATGGCTCGAGGCGCATGGCTTCGCCGAGCATGCCCAGCTCTTTGCCGAGAACGATGTCGATTTCGCCACCTTGCTGCTTCTCACCGACGACAATCTGAAGGAGCTCGGCCTGTCCTTCGGCGCCCGCAAGCGTCTGCTGAACGCGCTCGCCGCGGCCAAGGTGCAGAAGCCCGAACCGGAAACGCGGGCCGAGGAGCGGCGCCAGCTCACCGTGATGTTCTGCGACATGGTGGGCTTCACCGCGCTCGCCCAGCGCGTCGATCCCGAGGTGCTGAAGGACATCGTGCGCGGCTATGAGGATGCCTGCGCCGCCTGCATCGCGCGCTACGAGGGCTATCTGTTCCAGCGCCTGGGCGATGGCATCGTCGCGTTCTTCGGCTTTCCGCTCGCCCATGAGCGCGAGGCCGAGCGGGCCATTCGCGCCGGGCTCGACATCATCGATGCCATGGCGCGCTTCAACGCGCCGGAGGGGGCGAAGCTCGAGGTCCGCATCGGTGTCGCCACCGGCATCGTCGTCGTTTCCGCCGATGGCCGCACCGCCGTCAGCGAGACCATGAATCTCGCGGCGCGTCTGCAAAGCACGGCTGAGCCCGGCACCATCGTGGTGAGTTCCAAGGTGCGCAAGCTCGCCGGCGATGTCTTCGACTACGGGGATATGGGCGCGCGCAGCCTCAAGGGCATCACGATGCCCGTACATCTTCACCATGTACTGGGCCTTGCCGCCACCGAGAGCCGCCAAAGCAACGACAAGCCGCTCATCGGGCGCGGCGCCGAGATGGAGACGCTGCTCGACAAATGGCGGCGCGTCCACGATGCGGGCGAGGGCTTCACCGTCAATGTCTGCGGCGAGCCGGGCATCGGCAAGAGCCGCATCGCCGATGCGCTCTGCGCCAGCCTTGAGCATGAGCACGCGCAGATCTGGCGCTTCCAATGCTCGCCCTTTCATCTCAACAGCGCCTTCTATCCGATAAGGACGCATCTCGACGAGGTGCTGCAGATCGGTGACGACAGCCCGGCCGATATGCGGCTCGACAAGCTGGAGGCGCTGATCGTCGGACGTTATGGCCTGCCGCTCCCCGATGTGCGCTTCATCGCCAATATGCTGTCGATCCCGTGCGAGGCCCGTTACGGCCCGCTCGACATATCGCCGCGCCTCGCCAAGCAGGAAACGGTCCGCGTGATGGAGGACATGGTGGCGGCCGCCTCCCGTCTGCGTCACACGCTGCTGCTGTTCGAGGACATGCATTGGGCCGATCCAACGACGCTCGAGACCCTGGAGCGGCTGATCGGCAAGCTTGCCGGCATTCCCTTGCTGATCGTCGCCACCTATCGGCCGGAATTCGAGCCGCACTGGTCGAGCCATGTCAATGTCGCGCTGCTCAATCTCGCCAAGCTCACCGGCCAGCAATGCAGCGAGATGATCTCGCGCATTGCCGAGGGCAAATCGCTGCCAGCGGAGATCGTCGAGCAGATCATCGCCAAGACCGACGGCGTGCCGCTCTTCGTCGAGGAGCTGACGCGCACGATCCTCGAATCGGGCGGGCTCGCCGAAGCCGGCGGGCGCTATGTCTATGCCGGCACGGCGCCGGGCTTCACCATCCCCGAGACCTTGCGTGATTCGCTCGCGGCGCGCCTTGACCGCCTCGCCAAGGCCAAGGCCGTCGCCCAGATCGGCTCCGTCGTCGGGCGCACCTTCAGCCATGAGATCATCCAGTCCTTGCATCACATGGACGAGCGGGCTCTCGCCGAGGGACTGGTGGAACTGACCGCATCAGGCCTCGCGATGAGCTCAGGACTGGCGCCGGGGCCGGTCTCCTACACATTCAAGCACGCTTTGATCCGCGATGTGGCTTACGACTCGCTGCTGCGCAGCCAGCGCAAGCCCTTGCATGCACGGATCGCCCAGGTGCTGGAGGAGCGCCATCCCGAGACGCGCATCCGCGAGCCGGAACTGCTCGCCCATCATTACACGGCGGCGGACGATCAGGCGGCCGCGGCACCCCTCTGGCTCAAGGCGGGCGAGGTGGCGATGCAGCGCTTCGCCGTGCCCGAGGCCGTCAGTCATTTGCGCAAGGGTATAGACCTGCTCGAGACCGCGTCGCCGGGGCCTGAGCGCGATCTCCTGGAACTGCGTTTCCGCGCGTCGCTTGGGCCTGCCCTCGTCGCCGGACGCGGCTGGGGGCATCCGGAATTGAGCGCGGTGCTGGAGCCCGCCTGGTCGCTGGCCCACCGGCTCCAGCATCGGCAGGGCTATCTGCCGATATTGAATGCGCTCTGGGTGCATTATATGTGTATCGACCGTCTCGACGTGTCGCTGCGCTGGGCCGAGAAGCTTCTGGAGGTCGGCGCCGAGACCGGTGACGACAATCTGGTCATCGTCGGCCACCGCGCCGTTTCAGGCTCGGCCTTCTGGCAGGGCCGCTTCGATGTGGCCAAGGCACATGGCGACAAGCTGCTCGCAATGTATGACGCCGAGCGGCATTGGCATGTGGCGCAGCTCACCAACACCGATCCTCTCACCGGCGAAGGCATCTACCGCGCGCAATATCTGTGGATCATCGGCTATCCGGATCAGGCGGTAGCGGCGAGCAACGACAGGGATGATCATGCGCGCCGCCGCAATCATCCCTTCGATCTCGCTTTCTCGCTGACGCTGGGCGCCCAGGCCTTCGATTTCCTGTGCGAGCCCGATGAATTGATGCGCCGCGCCGAGGAGGCCGATAGTGTCGGCCGCCGCTTCGGCGTCTCGCTTTTTTTCGAGGTGATGGCGGAAGTGAGCCGCGGCATCGCCTGGCTCAGAGCCGGGCGCCATGCCGACGCCGCCCTGCGCCTCGACCGCGCCATCACCCGCCTCGCCGCCACCGGCCATCGCATCTGGATCGGTTATTTATGTGCCCTCCAGGCCGAGGCGCTGGCGCTCAGCGGCGATATCCAGGCCGCCGAAAAGCTGCTCGACGAAAGTGTCGCGAGGATTTTGGCGGGCGAGGAGCGCTGTCATCTGGCCGAGGTGCTGCGCCTTAAAGGCTGGCTGCTGATGGAGCAGGCAAGGCCGGACGAGGCCGAAGAGCAACTGCGCGCCGCGCTCGCCGTTGCGCGTGCGCAAGGGGCCAGGTCGTGGGAATTGCGTATAGTGGCGACGCTGGCCCGGCTTCTTGCCGACAGGGGCGATCATGCCCAGGCCCTCGATATGCTGTCGGCGGTCCATGGCTGGTTCACGGAAGGCTTCGCGACCCGCGATCTGAAGGACGCCAAGGCTCTTATCGACGAGCTTCGGTCCCATTTGCGCAACAGAGGAGTGAAACATGCAGGGTGAAAAGCACAAGGCCGATGAAGCGGCGATCCGCCGGCTGGATGAGGAATGGGGCAGGGCCGCGTCGACCCAGAAGCTCGATGCCGTGGTCGGCTTCTACGCCCATGACGGTTCATTGGTGTGGCCGGGCGCGCCGGCGGTGCATGGCACCGCGGATATCCGCGCCAGCTGGAAGAAGATGATGGACATTTCCGGCCTCAATCTCCGCTTCACGCCCGAGCGCATCGTGATCTCCGACGACGCCTCGCTCGCATCCGATTTCGGCAAGGTCGAGTTCGGTCACGAGGTCGATGGCAAGCCGGTCATGGAAATCGCCAAATATGTCGTGGTCTGGCGCAAGGAGAAGGACGGCTGGAAAGTCCTCTATGACAGCTACAATCTGAACACCGAGGCGTGACCAGGGATAGAGGCAGGGCTGCCCGGAGAGGGCATTACCGGACAGCCCTGCACGGGCCGAGTTCGAGATGGCCTAGAACTCGCCGCGTTCGGTTGGCTTGGTCATGGACAGCGAATCCATGGCGATCAGATGCGGGTTGCAGATGGCGATGGATTTCGGTGGCTTGCCGGCCTTGTGGATGGTCACGCCGACATCATCCAGGAGGTCGGGGCCGAGCGTTGCCAGCGCTTCGATATTTGCGCGTTCGATTTGCTGCGCCCGCCAGGTCTTGAATCCGGCGCCCAGCCACGTGGTGAATCTGCTGAACAGAGAGAACTGGGGTGGACGGGCAATGGCGCGATGCTCGACTTGCGTGCTCATGGGTCTCTCTCCTTTGTTGCCCCGGTTCTCGAATGGCCGGCTTGGAAATTGATGGGATGATTTAACGGCGAAGGGCCGCCGCCGTCTGTGTGGAAACTCACAGGCTTCCGCGAACGGCTTTGACAGGAGGTCCGGCGCGGCAAATAGTGATCGCCATGGACAGCCACCTGTCGAAAGAGGGCCATCTTTCGTTGGCGGCCATCATCTCGGCGGCAGTTTCGATGAGATAGCCCAGGCGATCGCCCGGCTTGTGGCGGAATAGCATGATCGGATGCCGGTCTTCTCGACAGGGTTTGACCGGCCGAGCGGATGATCGCGTCCAAGGTGTCGCGAACCGACTTGAAAATTCTCACATATGAGTACATTCATGCACAAATGAGCTTTTCGAGAATGCGGAAATGACCCGCCGTCCCCTTCAGCGCGCACAGGCCGTGCTCGTTGCGAAGCGGTATTTCGTCGGCCGGCGCACGAAGTCGGAGATTGCCGATGAGCTCGGCATATCCAGGTTCAAGGTCGCCCGATTGATCGATGCGGCTATTGCGAACGGCATCGTTCGTTTCGTCATCGCCGAGGAGGGCGATCTGGATACGGAACTGGCCCAGGCCGTCCGGCAGAAATTCAACCTGAAGGCCGCGCTGGTCCTGAGCGGCCCCGACTTGCCGACCAACGCTCTGACGCAGCCTTTGGGTATTCTGGCCGCTCAGCTGCTTGAGGAAACTTTGGAGGATGGCCAGTTGCTCGGCGTTGCCTGGGGCCGGACGCTGGCGGCGACGGCGCGCGCCGCCGCGCGATTGCCGAAGGTTGATGTCATCCAGGCGGCGGGCAGTCCCGCCGGGTTAGACTTCACCCAAAGTCCGGTTGAGCTCGTCCACCGACTGGCGAGCGTCAGTGGTGGAGCAGCCTATCCGGTCTACGGCCCGATGTGGGCGGAGGATTCGCAGCTGATAGACAGGCTGCGCAGCGAGCCTTCCATCGCCAATGTGATGGCGCGCTACGATTCGATCGACGTTCTCGTCGTCGGCATCGGTTCCTGGCATCCCGAGGAATCCTGTCTGTGTTCGGGATTCCCGTCAACGTGGCGAGACGCGGCTCTCGCGAAAGGTGTTCGCGCCGATCTTTGTGCGACCCTGATCGATGATGCCGGCAACGCCGTGCCGAACCTGCTGGATGAAATGGGCTTGAGCATCACCACCGCGCAACTGCGCCGCATCCCCGAAGTCATCGGCATCGGCGGCGGGCTGGAAAAGGCCGAAGCGATTGCCGCCGTGCTGCGCGGCGGCTGGATCAACGTCCTCGTCACGGACGCGGGCGTGGCCCGCAAACTGCTGGCCTGACTGCCATTCAAATCTCGGATTTTCTTCAGGCCAGACTTGGCAAGGGGTAGGTTTTGTTTCTTGAAACTGCTCAAATGAGCGAATTCGTGCTCACTTGACGATACCTGCCGTACCCTCTAATTAGCCCACCTGGGGACAAGGGGATCATTCCCGACCTGAAAAATGGGAGCGTGACGATGTCGTCTGCGGAGTTGTTGGATCGGGCGAGGCGCGTCATTCGGGCGGACGCGGAGGCCGTGCTGGCGACCCTTGGTACCGTCGATGACGCCTTTGTCGAAGTCGCCGGCCTTCTCAGCAGCTGCGTGGGAAAAGTTCTGGTTACCGGCAGCGGCACCTCCGGCGCGGTCGCGAGCCGCGCCGCGCATCTTCTCTCGGTCGGCGGCACGCCGGCGTTCTATTTGCCGCCCGCCGACGGGCTTCATGGCGGATTGGGCGTCTTGCAGCCGGGCGATATCGTCCTGGCCTTGTCGAAGGGGGGCAGTTCCGCCGAATTGAACGCGTTCTGCGCGCGCGCCCGGACGCTGTGCGGCTGCCTGGTTTCGATCACCGCGGCGCCCGAGTCCGAGCTGGGCCGCATGTCCGATCATGTGATCCATCTGGTTCTGCCGGAGGACGCCGACCTCGGGTCGGTCGTGGCGACGGGAAGCTCTCTGGCATCCGCCGCCGTCACCGACGCTCTGGTCGAGGTGGCGCGCGTGGCGCGTGGTTATGGCTGGGACAAGATACTCTTCACCCATCCTTCAGGCGCCGTCGGCCGGGATGCGGAAGCGAGCCTCAAGCGGCTGGCCGGAGCCGAAAGCTGAGGCGATGGCGCGCGATCTCGTAGCCGGAATCGACTCCTCCACCCAATCCTGCACGGTGATGCTGCGCCAGCTCGACGACGGCGCGGTCGTTGCCGAAGCGCGCGCGCCGCATCCGCCGACGACGCCGCCTGTCAGCGAGCAGGACCCTGAGGCCTGGTGGAGCGCATTGCAGGCATGTCTTGACCAGTTGAAAGGGCATCTGGCACGCATCGCCGCGATCTCCGTCGGGGGGCAGGGCCATGGCCTCGTCATGCTGGATGGAAATGACAGACCGCTGCGCAAGGCAAAACTCTGGAATGACACGGAGCCTGCGCCTGATGCCGAAGCACTGCTGCGCCGCCGCCCGGCGCGTCATTGGGCGGATCTCACGGGATCTGTTCCGGCTCCGGCGCTCACTGTCGCGAAGCTCGCTTGGACCGAGCGCGTCCATCCCGGCCTCGTTGCTGAGGCGCGCCGCATCATGCTGCCCTTCGACTATGTCATCTACCGGTTGAGTGGACATTCCGTGACCGAGCGGGGCGGGTCTTCCGGCACCGGCTATTTCAATCCTTTCGCCAATCGCTGGGAACCAGACCTGGCCAGCCTCGCAGTCCCCGATGTCGACTGGGCGAATGTGCTGCCCGAGATCGTCGGCTCCGGCGACGCGGCCGGCAAGGTTGGGGTGAAGGCCGGGCTCGGTGCTCTCGAAGGTGCCGTGGTCGGCGCCGGCACTGGTGACAACATGACCGCCGCTCTGGGCATGGCCATCCGGGCCGGCGACACAGTCATTTCACTGGGAACCAGCGGCACGATCTATGGCGTGACACCAGATGGCGTGCGCGACGGCAGCGGGGCGATCAACGGTTATGCTGACGCAACGGGCGCCTTCCTGCCGATGGTGACGACGCTCAACGCGGCCAAGGTCACCGACATGTTTCGCCGGCTGCTCGGTGTCGGCGTCGAGGAATTCGACCGATTGGCGCTCACTTGTCCCGCCGGAGCAGGCGGCCTCACCCTCGTTCCCTATCTCGACGGCGAGCGCACGCCCAACCTGCCCAATGCCACCGGGCATCTGGCCGGGTTGCGCAGCGACACGACACCGGCCCAGATCGCGCGGGCGGCCGTCGAGGGCGTGCTGTGCGGCCTGCTCGAAGGCGGAAATCTGCTGGAGGAGGCCGGCGTCGCGGCCAGTGGACGCTTGATTCTGACCGGTGGCGCATCGCGCTCCAAGGCTTGCCGGCAGATTCTGGCCGACCTCACCGGCCGCGCTGTCTGGACCTGTCCGATGGTCGAGAGCGGCGCTGGCGGCGCCGGCGTCCAGGCCGCTGCCGCGCTCACGCGCACCCCGGTCCAGGACATCGCCGATACCTGGGCTGTGCCGCTCGAGCTCGTCGCCGAGCCCGACTCCGAGGCCGCCGCGCAGGCCGCGGGCGTGCGCGAAAAATACCGCAAGACCATCGAACGGATCTGAAGTGCCCGGCGAGAGGATGGAGAACATGGCAGTGATGGCCGAACCGACGCAGACCTCCGACAAGCGCATTAGGCTTCCCGCCGAAGCCGGCATCGCCTTCGTTCTTCTGGTCGTTCTGATTTCGGGGGCGCTCGCCTCGCCGAATTTCTTCACCATGTCGAATATTCTGATTCTGTTGCTCAATGGCGCCGTCATCGGCTTTCTTTGTCTGGGGCAGTCCTTCGTGCTGTTCACCGGCGGGATCGATCTCTCCTGCGGCTCGATCGTCGCCATGACCTGTGTGCTGGCCGCCGTCCTGATCCAGACGGTGGGGCTGCCCTGGCCGCTCGCCTGCATCATCGTGCTCGGCATCGGCGCGCTGGCCGGCGCCCTCAACGGCTTCATCATCGACCGGACCGGCGTCCCGCCCTTCATCGTCACCTTCGCGATGATGGGCGTGGCGGCTTCGATTCCCCAGATCATCACCGGCGCGGAGTCGATCCGCGTTCTCCAGCTCGGCTACCGGATGATCGGCCAGTCGCGCATTCTGGGCATTCCCTTCCCGGTGATCGCCCTGGCCATCGCCACGGCCGTCGCGGCGCTGTTCCTCAGGCGCACGATAACCGGTACGCATATATTCGCCGTCGGCGGCAATGCCGATGCCGCGCGCCTCGCCGGTGTCAATATTTCGCGGATCACCGTGCTCGTTTACGCGATCTCAGGCTTCTGCGGCGCCTGCGGCGGGCTGATCTACGGCTCGCGGCTGATGACCGGCTATCCGACCGCCGGGCGTGGCGACGAGCTGTTCTTCTCGATCGCCGGCGCCGTCGTCGGCGGTGTCAGCCTGTTCGGCGGCATCGGCTCCATCTATGGCGCGATGATCGGCGCGACACTCATCGCGACCATTTCGAACCTCATGAACGTTCTCAACGTCAATGCCTACTGGCAGCCGCTGGTGATCGGCGTGATCATTCTCGTCGGTGTCACCTTCGACACCATGCGCTCCTCGCGCCGGCTGTCATTGCCGTGGAAAAAGCTTCTGAAACGGAAGGTTTCGACCGGCAGCTAGGGCCGGCGGAGCGGGACGGACTTCCAACCGATGCCGTCCTATGGACTATCATCATCACTCAAAAGGGAGAACAAGATGACTGATTTTTGGCGGAATTGCATTGCGGGCGTTGCGGGTGTGTCGTTGCTGGCCATCGCGAGCGCCGCCCAGGCGGCGGATGGCAAGACGCTGGGCGTGGCCCTGCCCAATCTCACCAATCCCTATTATGTGGCGATGAAGAAGAGCTTCGAGGAGAATGGCGCGGCCCAGGGCTTCACCGTCAAGGTGCTGATCGCCGACAATGACGATGCCAAGCAGCTCTCGCAGGTGCAAAGTTTCGTGCAGCAGGGCGTCGATGCCGTAGCGCTCAACTGCGTGTCGTCCGGTCCCTGCGTTGCTTCCGTGGCGGAATTGAACCAGGCCAAGATTCCAGTCTTCACCATCAATCTCCTGCCTGATCCGGAGGCGCTGAAGGTGGAAAATCTGACAGTCGTGCAGGCGGTTCAGACCGATCAGAAGGCGGGCGGCACCTATATCGGACAGCAGCTCCTCAAGGATATTGGTGCGGACGGCAAGGCCGTCGTCGGCATCGTCGGCGAACCGACATCGGTTTCGGCCAATTTGCGTGACGAAGGCTTCAAGGAGGCGCTCGCATCCAATCCGAATGTGAAGTTCGTGGCGCTGGTCAATGGCAAGGTGGAGGAAACCACCTCGCTCAAGGTCACGACGGAAATGCTGCAAGGCAATCCCGAAATCACCGTGGTCTACTCCGATACCGAACCCTCGGCGCTTGGCGCCATCGCGGCGATCGAGCAGCTTGGCCGCACCGATGTCACGCTCTATGCTTTCGTCGACAAGCTGGGTGTGCAGCACATTCAGAACAACGCGATCCTGAAGGCGGGCGCGATCCAGGAGCCGGCGAAGCTGGCGCAGATCCAGGTCGAGAACATCAAGAAGCATCTGGCCGGCGAGACGCTCGAGCCGGTGATCAACAACCCGCCGTTGCTCGTCAACAAGGACAATGCGGCCGACACGATCGACAAGGCCTACTGACCGTCTGAATCCGGACGCGGCCCTTTCGGGGCCGCGTCCTCAACCGCCGGTGCGGGAGCAGGAAAATGACATTGGATGGCGTCTACCGGGCGAGCCGCATCACCAAGTCGTTTGCTGGCGTGGGCGTGCTTCACGGCGTCGACTTCACGGTGCGGCCGGGGACTATTCACGGATTATTTGGGCACAATGGTGCCGGCAAGTCGACGCTCTTGAAGATTCTCGCCGGTGCGCAGCCGCAGGATGACGGAACGCTGTCCATAGACGGCAGGGCGATCAGCCTTGCCTCGCCGCGCGATGCGCTCGAACAGGGAATTGCCTGCGTCTACCAGGAGCTGCGCCTGATCTCCAATCTCACCGTGGCGGAAAACCTGTTCCTCGGCCGGGAATTGCGCAAGGGCGGCCTGAAGGACGGCAACGGCATGACGGCCTACACGCAGTCGCTGCTCGACGCCTATGGGCTGAGGACCGCTGCGTCGGCGCGCGTGGGGACATTGTCGCATCCCGAAAAGCAGATGGTCGAGGTGATCGCCAATCTCGACCGCAAGGCCCGTTTCCTGTTTCTCGACGAGCCTACGACAGCGCTTGATGGCGGGCAGGCGGCGAGCCTCCTCGCGGCGATCCGTCGGATTGCTCTCGAACGCCAGATTGGCGTCGTTCTCGTCTCGCACAAGCTCGACGAGGTGCTCGGCGTGTGTGACGAGGCCACCGTGCTGTCCGGCGGGCGCGTCATTCTCCATGTCGAGCGTGAGAAGTTGAATAAGGAGATGATCGTCGACGCCATCGTCGGCGACGCGCATCACGCCGGACCGGCACGGGTTTCGGGCGCCGCGGCTGGTGGAGATACGTTTCTGGAAGTGCGCGGACTGACCGGGGCGCGCCTTTCCGGGGTGACGCTCGCGGCGAGGGCCGGCGAGGTGCTGGGCGTCTACGGACTCGTCGGTTCGGGCCGCACCCGCTTCCTCAGATCCGTATTCGGCACCGAGCCGGTGACGGGCGGGGAGATCCTGATCGACGGCAAGCGCTATGAGCCGCGCTCGGCCAAGGATGCCCTGGCCGCCGGCATTGCGCTCCTGACCGAGGAGCGCAAGCGCGATGGCTTCATTCCCCTGATGTCGGCGTGTGAAAATGTCGTGCTCTCCACTTTGCGCCGGTACCGCGCGATGGGGCTGATCGACCATGCCGCCGCCGGCAGATCCGCGCGCCACACGCTCGCCCGCATCGGCACGCGCGGGCGGCTCGATGCACCGATCAAGTCGCTTTCCGGCGGCAACCAGCAGAAGGTTCTCTTCGGCCGCATTATCGAGCAGGATGCGCGCCTCATCCTGCTCGATGAGCCGACCAAGGGGGTCGACATCGGGGCCAAGCAGGATATCTATGAGATCATCCGGCTGTTGGCGGATGAGGGACGTTGCGTCGTGGTGGTCTCCAGCGAGGAAGAAGAGCTCCTCGAGGTGGCCGATCGCATCACGGTGTTCCATCACGGGCGTTGCGAATACGCTCCGGTTCCGGTGAGCGATGTTACTCTCGCGGCGTTGCGCCAGGCGGCTTGGGCGACCTCTGCATGAAATTGTCTGCCAGCCTCTATGCGGCGAATCCCCTTCGCCTGGCTCATTCCATCGCCGCCGTCGCCCCGCATGTCGGTTCCTTCCATGTCGATGTGATGGATGGTCAGTTCGCGCCGGCATTCGGCTGTGACGAGCGCCTGGTGACCGGTCTGATGCGCGAGAGCGATGTGCCGGTCGACATGCATCTGATGATCTACAATCCGGCGGCCTGGGCGGTTCGCTTCGCCGGCCTGGGCGTTCGCAGCGTCGCCTTCCACTTTGAGAGCGCGGCGGATGTCGAGAAGCTGGCCGCTGAGATCCGGCGGGAGGGCGCTCTGGCCTATCTGGCGCTGCGCCACACGACCCCGGTCGAGGAGATCGCCGGGATGCTCGCCGCAGTCGACGGCGTTTTGCTGCTGACGGCTCCGGCGGGCGGCGGCAGCTTCGACGCGAATGCCTTTCAGCGGCTCGCGAGCCTGCCGCGGGATCTGACTTGTATCGTCGACGGCAACATCGATCAGACCCATTTCGTTCGCCTACGGCGTGAAGAGGTCGATCTCGCGGTCATCGGGAAGGCGCTTTTTTCGCACGCGGACATCGCGCGGCAGGCGCACAATCTGGCCCTGGCCGCATTGTGCTGCGATCAGGTTGACTGAGCGGTTTTCCTGAGCGCCGGGCAGCGGCGTCGACTTGTCGTCAGCGTGCCGAGGTCCTATCTGTTGCCAATGCCCAATTTGCTGCAACGTCTGATCCCGCGCCGCTGGCGCAAAGAAACGCCTCTTGTCCATGTCGTGCGTCTGCAGGGCGCCATCGGTGTCGGCACGCCCTTCAAGCCGCCTTTGACGCTCGAAGGAATAGCCGGGACTTTGGAGCGTGCCTTCGCCCGCAAGGGCATCGCCGCCGTCGCCTTGATCGTCAATTCACCAGGCGGTGCGGCGGTCCAGTCGGCCCTGATCCATGAGCGCATCCGCGCTCTGAGCGCCGAAAAGAACATCCCGGTCTACACTTTCTGCGAGGATGTCGCGGCGTCCGGCGGCTATTGGCTCGCTTGCGCCGGCGATGAGATCTATGCCGATGCGAGTTCGATCGTCGGCTCGATCGGCGTCATAGCCGCGGGCTTCGGCTTCGTCGAGGCGATCCGCAAGCTCGGCATCGAGCGGCGCGTCCATACCGCGGGCGAAAACAAATCGATTCTCGATCCTTTCCAGCCCGAGAAACCGGAGGATGTCGAACGCCTGTTGGGCCTGCAGCGCGACGTTCACGAAGAATTCAAGACGCTGGTCAGGACGCGCCGGCAAGGCAAGCTCAAGGGCGATGAAACAGAGCTTTTTTCGGGTGCCTTCTGGTCCGGCCGGCAGGCTCTCACTTTGGGGCTGATCGACGGGATAGGCCATGTGCGCGACGTCATGCGGGGCAAATTCGGCGACAAGACCGAGCTCAAGGTCATCGCCAAGCCGGCCGGCTGGGGCTTGCGCCGGCTGGGTTTCGGCACCACTTTAGACCCGGCGTCAGGCCTCATTGATGCCATGGAATTACGTGCATTATGGGCTCGTTTCGGTTTATGATGCCTGCAGATTTGAGACTGGAAGGACCGTTTCATGTTGAAAGCGTTGACGATTACCCTGGTCGGCCTCCTGGCCGCCGCCGCCCTGAAGCAGCTGGTGGATGGTCTTAACGCCGCCAGAGCCCGGGTTGTTGTCAAGCGCCGCCCGGTCGATCCGCGCGCCGTCACCCGCCTCAGGCAGGATCCGAGGACCGGTATTTACTATCCGGATGCCTGATCGAGGGCTGCCTCGGATCGGCCTTATCTGAGGTGCTGGACCACAGATAATTCTCGCTTAAGTTGCTCGATTGCCATCGTTTTTGACAAAAAACGACGTAAGGACACTTTTCCGCCCTTAAATTATTGCCGCCGGGTCTAGTTTTCGCCGCGCGAACATGGCTAGATTGTCATGTCGTATAAGCGACATACCCAATCAGCAACCGTTAAGGACGGCCCATGATTCGATCTCCATCGATCACCTCCCTCGTTTTGACCAGCTCGCTCCTCCTCGCCACGGCCTTGGCCGGCCCGGCAGTCGCTCAGGAGGGCGCCAAGCTCAAGCGCGGCCAGTGGCCCGCGGTGGAAGCGGGGGCAGGTGCCGCGAATGCGCCCAAGACCGGTGACGCCAAAGGGCCGACCGCCAAGCCGGGCGCCATGAATGTGACCCGCAAGGGCGCCGGGCAGCAGGCGCCTGCCGCTCAGCTCGATGCCTTGACCGGCATGTCGATGAGCCGTGACGGCAAGGCCCGTTCGGTCAAGGTGCCGAACCGTCTCAAGGGCATGATTCTCAAGGGCAAGGGCGCTCAGGCGATCCAGGAAGCGCCGAAGCCCGGCAAGCTCGTGCCGATCAAGGACACGACTCAGTATCCCTATACCGCCGTCGGCCTGCTTTCCAACGGCTGCTCGGGCACCCTCATCGGCAAGCGTTTCGTGCTCACCGCCGCCTATTGCATCTTTAATCCGGAGAGCAAGAACTGGGACCAGAATCTCGATTTCTATCCGGGCATCAACGGTGAGAGCCGTCCCTTTGGCGGCGTCCAGTGGAAGAATGCCTGGGTGACCAAAGGCTTCGCCGAGAAGGGCGACTGGAACATGGCTTTCGGCCTAGTCGAGCTGCAGAGTGATGTCGGCGACCAGAATGGCTGGTTCGGCTTTGGCCACCTGCCGCAGATTCCCAAGGGCCCGGCCATGACCGGCTATCCGGCGGGCGTGCCCGACTTCACCATGTGGGAGACCACCTGCCCGGTTAAAGGCGCCGACAAATCCTTCATCGTCTATAACTGCCCGCTCAAAAAGCCGCTCGAAGGCATGGCGGGCGCGGGCATCTGGGTCGTCGACAAGCAGTCCAACGGTCCGATGCTGATCGCCCTCCATGGTGGCCCGCTCAAGGGCGCCGACGTGTGGGGCCAGCGCATCAATGAAGAGGCCTTCTACACGCTCCAGGCCTGGATGAAGGACGCCGACCAGGGTGGTGACGATGGCGGTGAGGTCACCGACGACGACACCCAGGGTGATGATGTCGACACGACCGACACCGGCGGTGACGAGGTCAATCCCGACGACACCCAGGGCGATGAGGACGAAGAGTCCCAGGCGCCGAAGAAGAAGTAAGACGACTTCTCCTTGACCCATAGGGGTTAGCCCCATAGTTTGCGCCCGCAACGGAACTCCCTTCCTCTGCGGGCGCAAATGTCTTTGAATCCACGCAAATCCTTCCAGGACCTGATCCTCACCCTGCATCAATATTGGGGCGAGAAGGGTTGCGTGATCCTGCAGCCTTACGACATGGAAGTGGGCGCCGGCACCTTCCACCCGGCGACGACCTTGCGCTCAGTCGGGCCGAAGCCCTGGGCGGCGGCCTATGTGCAGCCCTCCAGGCGCCCCAAGGACGGCCGCTATGGCGAGAACCCCAACCGGCTGCAGCACTATTATCAGTATCAGGTGATCATTAAGCCATCGCCGCCCGATCTCCAGGATCTCTATCTGGGCTCGCTCTACGCGATCGGCATCGAACCCGATCTGCATGACATCCGCTTCGTCGAGGACGACTGGGAAAGCCCGACGCTGGGCGCCTGGGGCCTTGGCTGGGAAGTCTGGTGCGACGGCATGGAGGTCTCGCAGTTCACTTATTTCCAGCAGGTCGGCGGCCTCGATTGCGCGCCGGTCTCGGGCGAGCTCACTTACGGCCTCGAGCGCCTCGCGATGTATGTGCAGGGCGTCGACAATGTCTACGACCTGAACTTCAACGGCCAGGACGGCGCCAAGCGTATCAGCTACGGCGATGTGTTCCTGCAGGCCGAGCAGGAATTCTCGCGCTTCAACTTCGAATATGCCGACACCGACATCCTGCTCCAGCATTTCAAGGATGCTGAGAAGGAATGCCTGGCGCTGCTGAAGGCGGGCGACAGGGGCAATCGCCATGAGCTGGCGCTGCCGGCCTATGACCAGTGCATCAAGGCGAGTCACGTATTCAATCTGCTCGATGCGCGCGGCGTGATTTCGGTCACCGAGCGCCAGGCCTATATTCTGCGTGTGCGTGAGTTGGCCAAGGGCTGCTGCGAGGCCTGGGCCAGGACCACTGGCGGTGGCGTCGATATGACCGCAGTGAAGGAGGCCGCCCATGGCTGAGCTCCTTCTCGAACTCTTCTCCGAGGAAATTCCGGCGCGCATGCAGGCCAAGGCGGCCGAGGATCTGAAATCGCTCGTCACCAATGCGCTGGTTGAGGCCGGCCTCGTCTATGAAGGCGCCCAGGCGCATGCGACGCCGCGCCGTCTGGTGCTGTCGGTCGAGGGCCTTGGCACCAAGACCAAGGACGTTCGCGAGGAGCGCAAGGGCCCGCGTGTCGACGCGCCGGAGCAGGCGATCCAGGGCTTCCTCAAATCGACCGGCCTTTCGCTCAACGACCTCACCGTGCAGGACGACAAGAAGGGCAAATTCTATATCGCTGTCATCAGCAAGCCCGGCCGCGCCACGCCGGAGGTGATCGCCGAGATCGTGCCGGACGTCATCCGCAAATTCCCGTGGCCCAAATCGATGCGCTGGGGCTCAGGCGATCTGCGCTGGGTGCGTCCGTTGAAATCCATTTTGTGCTGCTTCGACGGCGAGGTGGTCGACTTCGAGATCGCCGGTCTGAAGAGCGGCGCCGTCACGCTGGGCCATCGTTTCATGGCGCCCGAGGAAATAACCGCGCGCCGTTTCGAGGATTATGCCCAGAAGCTCTATGACGCCAAGGTCGTGGTCGATTCCGGCCGCCGCGCCGAGCTCATCCGCGTCGAGGCGAAGAATCTGAGCTTCGCGCAGGGCCTCGAGCTGATCGAGGATGAAGCGCTGCTGAAAGAAACCGCCGGTCTGGTCGAATGGCCGGTGGTGCTGATGGGCTCGTTCGAGGAGAGCTTCCTCGACGTGCCGCCGGAAGTGATCGTCACCTCGATCAAGCAGCATCAAAAGTGTTTCGCGCTGAAAGACGGCAAGACCGGCAAGCTCGCCAACCGTTATCTGCTCGTTTCCAACATGATCGCGCGTGACGGCGGCGAGCAGATTGTTCAGGGCAACAACAAGGTCATCGCCGCGCGCCTGTCGGATGCGAAATTCTTCTGGGATCACGACAAGAAGGTTCCGCTCGAAAAACTCCTGCCCAAGCTCGACCAGATCACCTTCCATGCCAAGCTCGGTACGCAGGGCGAGCGCGTGAAGCGTTTCGAAGGCTGGGCCAATGATCTCGCTGGCTTCTGCCGCGCCGATAAGGCATCGGCGCAATTGGCGGTGCGCCTGACCAAATCCGACCTCCTGACCGGCGTGGTCGGCGAGTTCCCGGAATTGCAGGGCCTGATTGGGCGCTATTACGCGCTCAACGAAGGCAAGAGCGAGGACATCGCCGCGGCGATCCAGGAACATTACCGCCCGCAGGGACCCAATGACGCGGTGCCCGCAAAGCCGCTGTCGATCGTCTCGGCGCTTACTGACAAGCTCGACACGCTGGTCGGCTTCTGGGCCATCGACGAGAAGCCCACCGGCTCGAAGGACCCTTACGCCTTGCGCCGTGCCGCGCTTGGCGTGATCCGCATCGTGCAGGAGAACAAGGTCCGGCTACCGTTACTTTCCCTCTTCGACGCCGGCCTGCAGCTCTATCGCAACCAGCGCGGGGCGGAGTTCGGCGCCGACTTCGACCGTTCCGATCTCCTCTCCTTCTTCGCCGACCGCCTGAAGGTCTATCTGCGCGATCAGGGCATGCGCCATGATCTCATCGATGCGGTCTTCGCGTTGGGCGGCCAGGACGATCTCCTGATGATCGTCAAACGCGTCGAGGCCCTGTCGAAATTCCTCGAGACCGATGACGGCAAGAACCTGCTCGCCGGCGTCAAGCGCGCCACAAATATCCTCAAGATCGAGGAGAAAAAGGACGGCCGCGGCTTCGACGGCAATGTGAACACCAATATTCTCATCCAGGGCGAGGAGCGCGAGCTCAATACGGCGGTCAACGCGGCCGCGGCCCAGGCCCGCAAAGCCGTGGCGGCCGAGGATTTCGAGGCGGCGATGCGCGCCATCGCCAAGCTTAGGGCGCCGGTCGATGCCTTCTTCGACAAGGTCACCGTCAATGCCGATGATCCGACCTTCCGCGAGAACCGGCTGAAGCTCCTGAATCGCATCCGCGCCGCGACCCGCGAAGTCGCGGACTTCTCCCGGATCGAAGGATAGATGCCGCGGCGGCCCCAAAGCTGCCTTGCAAGATTCAGCCAAGCTGCCCGTCGTGCCACCGGACTCGATGATTTCGGTGACCCCTATTACCGCACGGGATTGCGTGTGCTTTTGCGCGCCCTGCGCCGCGACGTGCGGCTCACCTTCATCGGCCGCACGCTGCTCAAGCGCAGCATCGCGCTGGCGCTCGAGCAGCGCCTGCTGATCCAGGAAGCGCGGAAGACCGAGCCCGGACTGTTCGGCGCGCCCCTGCTGCCGCCCGTCATCATCACCGGCATGCCGCGCAGCGGCACGACCTTCCTCCATCGTCTTCTCGCCGCTGATGAAACGATGCGCGCGCCGACACTCAGCGAGCTCGTCGAGCCAGTCGCGCGCAAACGCGGCCTGCGCCGCTTCCTGCGTGATCTCCGGCTCGATATCGAGCTCTGGGTGATGCGTTTCCTCAATCGTGAGCTCGACGCGCGGCATTTCACCAGGAGCGATGAGCCCGAGGAGTGCATGTTCGCCTTGGCGATTTCCTTCCGCACCATGCTGCCTTGGACATTGGCGCCGGTGCAGTCCTATCTCGCCTGGTATGCGGGCGCCGATCGCCACCAGAAGTACCGCGAATATCGCGACATCCTGATGCTCCTGCAGCGCCGCGCGCCGGCACGCCGGCTGCTGCTCAAGGCGCCCGATCATCTGGGCTCGCTGGCCGAGCTCGTCGCGGCCGTGCCGGAGGCTCTTATCGTCGTGTGCCGGCGCGATCCCGCCATCTCCCTGACGAGCTTCAACAGCCTCATCGACGGCTTGCATCAAGTGACGGTGCAGGACGCCGATCGCCTGCGGCTGGGCCAGTCCAATCTCGCTTTCTATGCTGCCGAAACGGCACGTTACGTGTCGGCACGCCGGACATGCCCCGGTCATATTCTGGAAGTCGACTATGAGGCGTTGACGCGCCGGCCGCTCGATGTGGTTTCGGTCATCTATCAGCGCCTGGGTCTGGTGATCGGGGCCGATCTCACACAGCGGTTCCAGGCCTTCATCGCCGACAACCCCAAGGACAAACATGGCCGCCACATCTATTCAGCCGCCGACTTCGCCCAGACGCCGGAAGAAATCAGACAACGGCTGGCCCATTTTTGTTGATGCGTTAAGGCTGCGGCCGCTGGAGCGCAACTGCACACTTGATTTCGCATCTGCGATATGGCTAGTGCGCCTCACGAGCAGCGCTCGCTACTGAACCGACCGATCCTGTCTTAAAGGGAGCACTAAGGGTGAATCAGCAGGCGAATGGGAAACTCGTATTCCGCTTCGGCGACGGCAAGGCCGACGGCGAGGCGGGGATGAAGAATCTGCTCGGCGGCAAGGGCGCCAATCTGGCCGAAATGGCCAATCTGGGACTGCCGGTCCCGCCCGGCTTCACCATCACCACCGAAGTCTGCACCAACTTTTACAAGAACGATCGCACCTATCCCAAGGCGCTGGGTCCCGATGTCGATGCGGCGCTGAGCGAAGTCGGCCGTATCGTCGGCGCGACCTTTGGCGATGCCGGCAATCCGCTTCTCGTATCGGTCCGTTCGGGTGCTCGCGCGTCGATGCCGGGCATGATGGACACGGTCCTCAATCTCGGCCTCAATGACGAGACCGTCGAAGGCCTGGCCAAGCACGCCAAAGACCGCCGCTTCGCCTATGACAGCTATCGCCGCTTCATCCACATGTATTCCGACGTCGTGCTCGGCGTCGAGCATCATCAGTTCGAGGACATTCTCGGCGAATACAAGGACGAGAAGGCTTTCGGCCTCGACACCGATCTCACCGCCGAGGACTGGCTGAAGGTCATCGCCAAATACAAGGCCTGTGTCGAGAAGGCGACCGGCAAGCCCTTCCCGCAGGATGTGAAGGAGCAGCTCTGGGGCGCCATCGGCGCCGTCTTCCAGTCGTGGATGTCGGCGCGCGCCAACACCTATCGCCGGCTGCACAATATCCCGGAAGACTGGGGCACCGCCGTCAATGTCCAGGCGATGGTGTTCGGCAATCTCGGCGACTCGTCGGCCACGGGCGTCGCCTTCACCCGCAATCCCTCGACCGGCACGCATGAGCTTTATGGCGAGTTCCTCGTCAATGCGCAGGGCGAGGACGTCGTGGCCGGCATCCGCACGCCGCAGAACATCACCGAGGCTGCGCGCATCGAGGCCGGCTCCAAGGCGCCGTCGCTCGAGAAGCTGATGCCCGAGACCTATACCGAACTGGTCCGCACCTTCGCGCAGCTCGAGAAGCATTACCGCGACATGCAGGATATGGAATTCACCATCCAGAGCGGCAAGCTGTGGATGCTGCAGACGCGGGCCGGCAAACGCACCGCCAAGGCGGCACTGAAGATCGCCGTCGATCTGGCCAATGAAGGGCTGATCAGCCGCGAGGAAGCGGTACGCCGCATCGATCCGGCCTCGCTCGACCAGCTTCTCCATCCGACCCTCGATCCCTCCGCCAAGCGCGACATCATCGGCCAGGGCCTGCCGGCCTCGCCAGGTGCCGCCTCGGGCGAGATCGTCTTCGATTCAGACGAGGCCGAGAAGCTGAAAGAGCAGGGCCGCAATGTCATCCTGGTGCGCGTCGAGACGTCGCCGGAGGATATTCACGGCATGCATGCGGCGGAAGGCATCCTCACCACGCGCGGCGGCATGACTTCGCATGCGGCGGTGGTGGCGCGCGGCATGGGCAAGCCCTGCGTCTCGGGCGCCGGCAGCATCCGCGTCGATTATCGCCAGGCGACGCTCACAGCACTCGGCACCGTGCTCAAGAAAGGCGACATCGTCACCATCGACGGCTCGACCGGCCAGGTGATGAAGGGCGCCGTTCCCACCATCAAGCCCGAGCTCTCGGGCGATTTCGCCATCATCATGGAATGGGCGGACAAGGCGCGGCGCATGAAGGTGCGCGCCAATGCCGAAACACCGCTCGATGCCAGAGCGGCGCGCGATTTC
Organism: Rhizobiales bacterium Y(2018); assembly: GCA_005502925.1. Taxonomy (GTDB): domain Bacteria; phylum Pseudomonadota; class Alphaproteobacteria; order Rhizobiales; family Aestuariivirgaceae; genus Taklimakanibacter. The sequence continues at coordinate 820,044 of SCPD01000002.1, forward strand.
GGCGCCGAGGGCATCGGGCTCTGCCGCACCGAGCATATGTTCTTCGAGGCCGACCGCATCGTCGCGATGCGCGAGATGATCCTGGCCTCGGATGAGAAGGGCAGGCGCGCGGCCCTTGCCAAGATCCTGCCGATGCAGCGCCAGGATTTCATCGAGCTGTTCGAGATCATGGCCGGCCTGCCGGTCACCATCCGTCTGCTCGATCCGCCGTTGCACGAATTCCTGCCGCACAGTGAAGAGGAGATCGCCGAGGTGGCGGCGGTGATCGGTGTCACGCCGGACGTGCTCAGGGGCCGGGTCGCCGAATTGCATGAATTCAACCCGATGCTCGGCCATCGCGGCGTCCGTCTGGCGGTGTCGTACCCTGAGATCGCCGAGATGCAGGCGCGCGCCATTTTCGAGGCCGCAGCCGAGGTTGGCCGCAAGACCGGTTCACCGCCGATCCCGGAGGTCATGGTGCCGCTGGTCGCCAGCAAGGCCGAGCTCGACATCGTGCGCGACCGCATCGTCGCCATTGCCGATGAGGTCCGCAAGGAGACCGGTGCCAAGCTCGACTATCTCGTCGGCACCATGATCGAATTGCCCCGCGCCGCCCTGAGAGCCGCTGAGATCGCTCAGACGGCGGAGTTTTTCTCCTTCGGCACCAATGACTTGACCCAGACCACCTTCGGCATCAGCCGGGACGATTCGGCCCGCTTTCTCGGCGAATACACCGCCAAGGGCGTGTTCAAGACCGATCCATTCGTGACGCTCGATACTGAAGGGGTGGGCGAACTGGTGCAGATTGCCGCCGATCGCGGCCGCTCGACCCGCTCCGCCATCAAGCTCGGCATTTGCGGCGAGCATGGCGGCGATCCGGCCTCGATCCAGTTCTGCGAGACAGTCGGGCTCGATTATGTGTCCTGCTCGCCCTTCCGCGTCCCCATCGCCCGGCTTGCGGCGGCTCAGTCAGCCCTCGCAAAACGTGGCTGAATTATGGCAATACACCTATCTAAGGCCTTGTTAACCTTGAAGCATTTAGTGGCTGATTATAGGCGCCTTTGTGTTGCTGGCATGGTTAACCTATGCTAAACGCTCAGGGATCATACTACCGCCTGTTCGGGAAACTTTAAGAGTTGAGACGGTAGCGCGAGGGGAAGTGAGACCATCAAGGCGAACGCATAGGCATTTTGAGCCGGACTATCACGAGCCGTTGCAGCCGGAAGAGCGCAATGGTGTCCTGAGCTACGTGCCTTATGTCTTCGGTGGCGCCATGCTGGTCGCGAGCTTTGCTTTCGCCGGCCACTATATGGGCCGCAATGCCGACGCGCACGGACTCATCCCTGAAGACACCAACATCGCCGTCAGCTCGCCCGTTTCGACTTTGATCCAGAAAGGCTCGCTCATGCCGAGCGATGCGACTCTGGATCTCATCACACTGCCGATCATCCGCGAGCAGGAAGTCGTGTCGAACGGCAAGGGCGATTACATTTCGCCGGAGCCCGACATGCCGGTGCTGGCGGCTTTGCCGGCCCAGCCGACACAGCCGGAAAAGATCGAGGTCGAGAAGCGCTTGGCCATGACGCCGCCAGTGTGGAAGCTCGAATCGACCTTCAAGCTCAAGCGCAACGAGAAGCAGAAGGTCGTAGCCCAACGCCGCATCCGCCTCGCCGAAGAGAATTGCCTTGCCAAGGCGGTTTATTTCGAGGCCCGGTCCGAATCGGAATTGGGCCAGCTCGCGGTGGCGAAAGTCGTGCTGAACCGCGTCAAGGATCCGAACTATCCCAAGACGATCTGCGGCGTGGTCTATCAAGGCTCGGATCGCCGCAATTCCTGCCAGTTCTCTTTCGCTTGTGACGGCGTTGCCGACGAGGTGAAGAGTAAGGCGGCCTGGGACCGCTCCAAGAAAGTCGCCCAGAAGGCTATTGCCGGCGACCAGACCATCCGCGTCATCGGCGCTGCCACCAATTATCATGCCGATTATGTGCGCCCCAAATGGGCGAAAGAGATGCGCAAGCTGATCAAGATCGGCCGCCACATCTTCTATTCCGACAGCTAGTTTCTGCCCCCATTTACAATGTGTTGACGCCTCGTTAAACACGACGCGTCTGACAAAAATTTCACATTTGCGTATAAGCCTTTAGGCCCCTTGTGCCAGCATTTGGGGCGTGAAATTATTGGGTCGGTTGCGGGGGTTGGTGCGTAAGATAAGGATCGGATCTTGTTCGGGGCGGCTACTTCAAGAACGAAAAAACGCCAAACGGCGGAGGCAGAGATCGAAACGGCGGGCAGCGAATATCGGAAGCTCTCAGCTTGCGTCGCGGCATTCGCTTGCACGTTCCTGGGGACGACTGCATTCGCGGAACAGCCAAATTCTCCGAATGCCGTCACCTTCCTCGTCGGCCGCGGCACCGACACCGATTTCACCACCATCATCAGTCAGCCCTGGAAGACCCATTTCGTCGACCTGACGATGCTCGGCGTCACCTATTCCTATCGCCTGGGCACGCTCAACGAATTGTTCGATTCGGATACGCTCGGCTATTTCGGCGATCATCTGATGGTCGAGCCGGAGGCGGGGGCCGCCTATCGTTTCGGCGAAGAATCGCAGGGCGAGTTCTGGGGCTCGCTCTATTTCCGCTATGACGGCCTGCCGTGGAACGACACGATCTACACGACACTCGCCGTCAATACGGGCCTCAGCATCCTCACCGAGTCATCCGACTTCGAGCGCGACCGCAGCGACGGCGATTCATCGCTGGTGCTGCATAATTTCTCGCCCGAAATCACTTTCGCCAGCCCCGACTACAAAGACATCGAGCTGGTGCTGAGGCTGCATCATCGTTCCGGTATTTTCGGCACGATCGACGGCGTCTATAGCGGCTCGTCCTTCATCACCACCGGTCTGCGGGTGAGATTCTAGAGCATCGGACCGAAAAGTGCGAAGCGGTTTTCGGATAATCCGATGCGCTCCAGAGGCTTTCACTCTTGGCTGAGAGCGCGGCCGTCGACGCTCGCCTCGCGCGCATAAGCGATGAAGCTCATGCCTTGCAGCTTGCCGGTCGCGAGCACCGGCACATACATCGTTTTGCCGGAGCCGGCCGGGTCGATGGCGGCGAACCAGATGTCGAATTTGGACGGGGCACCGCCCTTCTTCTTGAACTTCACCGCCGGACGCCCTGCCACCGGGGTGTAGGTCATGCTGCATTTGAGGGCCTTGCCGCGATAGACGCCGGGACTTTTCGAGCCGAGCTTCACCTCACCGGCAAGCGTGAAGTGCAGATCATAGACTTCCCGCCCGTCGACAACGCGCTCGACGCTCGGGCAGGGCTGGCCCTCTTGCAGGGCGGCTTTGCGCAGCAGCATGGACAGTGGATCGACGAGGCCTGACGTGAGCCCTGGCGCGACCAGCGCGTCGTCTTCCGTGTCCTTGGGCGTCGAGGCGACGGCGGGATTGTCGCCCTTCCAGCGCACTTCGAGGACCTTCGTCTTCTTGCTGTTCTTCGATTCGGAGCGGTAATGCGACGGTTTGAGGGCGCCGGCAGCGAAGCCACCGGCACTCGCCATCTCCATCCGGTAATCCGAGAACAGATCCGCGAGCCCCTTCGTCTTGATCGAGGCGGTCGATTCATAACCATCCGCGGTGAGGGCCGCTTTGTAGGCGATGCGCATCGCCGAAAGGTTACCGACCTCGACTTCATACGTGACGGCAAGCTCGCTTTCGGCCGCATGTGCGCTGATGGGCGCCGCACTTGCCATGGCTCCCATGGCCAGCGCTGAGGCCAGAGATAGAATCTTCCCTTTCGGCATCGCTGTGTTCCTCGCCGTTGTCCTAGAACGAGCCTTCGACCAATTCTGTGACCATTTTTTGATCTCGCCCTGCTTTGTCTTTTGACCGCGATCAGCCTAAGCTCGCGGACAATGGGAGAACGAAGAATGGCAATTTCACAGTACGACAACAGCAAATGCTGGACTTATTTCGAGGGCGAGTGGCGGCAGGGCAATCCGGCCCTCATGGGGCCGTGGAGCGATGCGTCCTGGCTCGGTTCTGCCATATTTGACGGCGGACGCGCCTTCGAAGGCGTGACGCCCGACCTCGATCTGCATTGCCAGCGCTGCGAGCGTTCGGCCCTGGCTTTCGGGCTCACCCCATTGAAGGCCGGCGCCATCGAGGAACTGATCCGCGACGGCATCGCCAAGTTCCCCAAGAGCGCGCCGCTTTATCTGCGCCCGATGTTCTGGGCCGAGACCAATTTCCTCGATCCGGGTCCGGTCGAAACGCGTTACGCGATCTCGATCTATGAATCGGCGATGCCGGCGCCCAAGGGCTTCTCGGCCGCGCTTTCGAGCTTCCGCCGCCCGTCCTATGAATATGCCCCGACCGACGCCAAGGCGGCCTGCCACTACGCCAATTCCGGCCGCGCGGTGCGCGAGGCGCAGAAGCGCGGCTTCGACAATGCGGTGCTGCTCGATCCGGTGGGCAAGGTGTCGGAATTCACCACGTCCAATCTCTTCTATGCCAAGGACGGCGCCGTGCACACGCCGATCCCCAATGGCACATTGCTCAACGGCATCACCCGCCAGCGCGTCGTCAAGCTTCTGCGCAAGGCCGGCATCGAGGTATTCGAGCGTGTCGTCTCATGGCCGGAAGTGCTGGCCGCCGATGAAGTGTTCTCCACCGGCAATTACGGCAAGGTTATCCCGGTGACACGCCTCGAGACGCGCGATCTGCAGCCCGGACCCTTGTTCAAGAAAGCACGTGAGCTCTATTGGGAATTCGCGCATGGCGGCTGAAGCACCGTAGCTTTTCCCGCATTCGATCTTGTTTTGGTTCCGCCACGTCGCGGATAGATCGAGTACGACCGCGTGGACTATAAAGGATGCGAATCTATCGGCCTTGATGCTGTTTCACGCCGTGCATGGCGCAGTGGATTCCGTGATCGTGAATCCCAAGCCGGCCGAGCGTTAGGCTCTCATCGACGGGATCCGCGCCTTTTGCCACCAGGCCTTGAGGATTAGATCTTCCACTGGAAGATGACGCCTTCATAGGCGTCCTCGCCGCGCCCGATCGCATCGATCGCATCGACCATGCGGCCCTGGCGCCCCATCATGTCGTCGGCAAAGGCGACGATGCGGCGGTTGGGGGTCGCCACATGCGAGAGCGCGCGCAACTGCTGGGCGAGCTTGTATTCATCGGCTTCGGGATTGTAGAGGCACATGGCGGTGAACGCCGAGGCCGTCGACCGGCTGATCCCGGCCCAGCAATGGATGAGCATCGGATCATCGCCCTGGCGCGTCTTGAGGAAGCCGATGAGCTGCTCGACATGGTCTGAAGCCGGCGCCGTGAAGCCCTCCGCCGGGGTGATAATGTCGTGGAAGGTGAGCTTCAGGTGATTGCCGTCGGTGATGCCGGAGAAGCTGCGATGCGGCGTCTCCGGACCGAGAAGGCTCACCACATGGCTGACCTTGTGGCGGTTGACCAGGAGCTGGACGGCGGAAAGCGGGCTGACGATGATTTCCATCTGACTCTACTTACAGAAGCTGCTTGAACTTGCGCACATATGCCGCTTCCGCGTCATTGGGCGCAAGGGGGCGCAGCGCATGGAACCCGCGCGCGCCGTCGAGGCCGGTCGGCCTGCCGAAGAATTTCCCGGCCTCTTCCACGCTGAAACCTGCCAGTTGGGTCGCCTCGAGATAGGCGGCGTTATGGTCGGCTTTCTTGATTTTCTTGTTCAGGGCCTCGGAACAGTGCGGCGGCAGCCCGAAGCGCAGATGGATGGCGGCGAGAAGCTTATGCTCGAAGGCTTTATAATCGACGCCGAGTGCGGCCTTGAAGGGCGAGATCATGTCACCGATCACATATTCGGGAGCATCATGGAGAAGAGCGGCGAGCCTCGCCTGGCGGTCGAGATTGTCATGCGCATGGACGAGCAGCGCCTCGACCAGGAGGCAATGCTGCGCCACCGAGAAGGCATGCGGCCCTTTGGTCTGGCCGTTCCAGCGCGCCACGCGCGCCAGCCCATGGGCGATGTCCTCGATCTCGATATCGAGCGGCGAGGGGTTGAGAAGGTCGAGCCTGCGGCCTGACAGCATGCGCTGCCAGGCGCGCGGCTCCTCGGATCTGCGGGGCGGCATGGTTATGTCGGTCGCTTGCTGTCGATATGGGCGCCATGGCGGTGGCAGGTCACCATGTGGTCGTTGACGAGGCCGCAGGCCTGCATGAAGGCATAGACGATGGTCGGGCCGCAGAAACGGAAACCGCGCTTCTTGAGATCCTTCGAGATCGTCTCCGCCAAAGGCGTCGCGGCCGGCACGTCCTTGCGGCTGCGGAAACGATGCTGCAGCGGTCCGTCGCCGATGAAGTTCCACAAATATGTCGAGAAGTCTTGGCTCTCCGACAGCGCCAGATAGGCCTGCGCATTGGTGACGCTGGCCTCGACCTTGAGCTTGTTGCGCACTATGCCTTCGTTCTTCATCAGGCTGGCGAGCTTGCGGGCATTGTAGCGCGCCATGATCTCGGGCTCGAAGCCATCGAAGGCCTCGCGGAAGGCGTCGCGCTTGCGCAGGATGGTGATCCAGGAGAGGCCGGCCTGGAAGCCGTCGAGGAGCAGCTTCTCGAACAGTGCGCGGGAATCATATTCGGGCACGCCCCATTCATCGTCGTGATAGGCGACATAGACGGGATCCGTGCCGCACCAAAAGCAGCGGTGGATGCCGTCGGCATGTTTGATCACCGATTCGGTGGTCTTGCTCATTCGTCCTCGTCGTCTTTAGATCACGGTGACTTTTGACGAATGTCAAAAGTCACGAACGTGATCGTAAGATTTAACCTGGAGCATAATGTTATCGCCAGGACGTTTCGTCCTGGCGCATTATGCTCTGGGAAGGGCGACGTCGAATCGCGCCCAGGCTGGCTTCCTAACATGGACCGGCCCCGTCTCTGTCAGCAGCCCGATTCCGGACTCGACCGCGTCCTTCAGCCGGTCGAGACGGATGAGCGCCAGCCCATCGCTGCCCGTGGAGGACAGCAGCGTGCCGATGAGCTTGTCGCCGGCCTTGATCTCGGCCCCCTTGGCGGGAGCGCCCTTCGGCGCATAGACCGGCACGATGCGGTTGCGCGCTGTGCCGCGATGCTCCATGCGCGAGACGACTTCCTGGCCGATGAAGCAGCCCTTCTTGAAGCTCACCCCGCCCAGCTGGTCGAGATTGGCCTCATGCGGAAACAAGTCGCCCGAACCGATATCCTCATCCGTATCGGCGAGGCCGAGCCTGATGCGGCCGCCGCGATAGCCGTCATCTTCGCCCGCAGGCAGGCTGCCTTTGGCGGCGATGAGCCTGGCGCCGAGCTGGGCCGCCCGCGGATCGGTGAAAGAGGCGCCATTGGCGGGCTTCACCGGGGCCACGCCCACATCCTCGTCGCTCTCGGCGATCGTCACCTTGGCGCGCAGTCTGTAGAAGGTCAGCCGCTTCACGAGATCGGCCCGCTGGGCGGCGGAGCAGTCGATCAGATAACGTCCGTCCTGGGCCAGGATGAAGAAATCGAACAGGATCTTGCCTTGCGGCTGGAGCAGGGCGGTGTAGGCCGCCTCGCCGGGCTTGAGGCCTTCGATATCGGTGGTGATCAGATTCTGCAGGAAATCCTTGGCGTCCTCGCCGCTGACCGTGATGACGGCGCGGTGGGCAAGTTTCTGGGTGGCGAAAGGCAGGCGTTGCATGGATATTGCACCTCCGGAAGGACACATCTACGAATGCTGCCGAATCTATTCAAGGAGCTCCGATGACCGCCAGCTATGATCTTGTTTTGAAAGGCGGAACCGTCGTCAACCAGGACGGCACCGGAAATCGGGACATAGGTGTCAGGGACGGAAGGATCACAGCCATTGGGAATCTTGGCCGGTCGAGTGCAGGAGAAGTGATCGATTGCACCGGGTTGCATATCCTGCCGGGCGTCATCGACAGCCAGGTGCATTTCCGGGAGCCGGGGGCCGAGCACAAGGAAGATCTCGAGACCGGCAGCCGGGCGGCGGTGGCGGGCGGCGTCACCGGCGTCTTCGAAATGCCCAATACCAAGCCTTTGACGACCTCGGCCGAGACCTTGGCCGACAAGGTCGCGCGCGCCACCAACCGGATGTTCTGCGATTTCGCCTTTTACATGGGCGGCACCCGCGAGAATGCGAAGCAATTGCCCGAGCTCGAGCGCCTGCCGGGCTGCGCCGGCACCAAGGTCTTCATGGGTTCGTCCACGGGAGATCTTCTGGTCGATGACGACCAGGGCATCGATCTCATCATTTCCCAGATATGCCGTCGCGCCGCCTTCCACAGCGAGGATGAGTTTCGCCTGAACGCGCGGAAACCTGAACGACGTCCTGGCGACCCATCGAGCCACCCGGTCTGGCGTGACGCGGAAGCGGCGCGTCTGTGCACCGAGCGTTTGCTCCGGATCGCCCGCAAGCATGGCAAGCGCATCCATGTGCTGCATATCTCGACCGCCGACGAGATGCCGCTGCTCGCCGCCAACAAGGATCTGGCGACCGTCGAGGTGACGCCGCATCATCTCACCCTCGTGGCGCCCGACGCCTATGAGCGTCTCGGCACAAGGGCCCAGATGAACCCGCCGGTGCGTGATGAACCTCATCGCGCCCAGATCTGGCAGGCGCTCCAGGCGGGCATTGTCGATGTGCTGGGCTCCGATCACGCGCCGCACACATTGGCCGAGAAGGAAAAGCCATACCCTGAGTCACCCTCCGGCATGACTGGCGTCCAGACCCTGGTGCCGATCATGCTCGATCATGTGAACAAAGGCCGCCTCACGCTCGAGCGTTTTGTCGATCTGACGAGTCACGGCCCGGGCCGCATCTTCGGCATTGCCGGCAAGGGCCGCATCGCCCATGGCTATGACGCCGACTTCACCATCGTCGATCTGAAGCGTCGCCAGACCATCACCAATGGCTGGATGGAGAGCCGGGCCGGCTGGACGCCTTATGACGGAGTCGAGGTCCAGGGCTGGCCCATCGGCACGATCATCCGCGGACGCCGGGTGATGTGGGAGGCTGAGATTCTAAGCCCCGCGCAGGGCCAACCCATCGCTTTCATGGAGGCGCTCCCCTCTGTATAAGCGCAGGTGAGGGAGATTTTATGGATAGACGATTCCGCGCCATTCTGATTGACAAGACGGAGAAGGGCCAGAAGCTCGATTTCGTGACGCTTGGCGAAGCCGATCTGATGCCGGGGGATGTGAAGGTCGCCGTCGAGCATTCGACCGTAAATTACAAGGACGGGTTGGCGGTCACCGGCCGCGCCCCGATCATCCGGCACTATCCTCTGATCCCGGGCATCGATTTCGCCGGCACCGTGGTCGAATCGGGCCATCGCCTGATCAAGGCCGGCGACAAGGTCATCCTCAATGGCTGGGGAGTCGGCGAAGGCCATCATGGCGGCTATGCCGGTCTTGCCCGCGTCAAGGGCGACTGGCTGGTGGCGGTGCCGGACACGATGACCACCGCCCAGACCATGGCCATCGGCACTGCCGGCTACACCGCCATGCTCTGCATCATTGCGCTCGAGCGCCAGGGGGTGAGGCCCGAGGATGGCGAGATCCTGGTCACCGGCGCCGCCGGCGGCGTCGGCTCGATCGCCATCGCCCTCCTGTCCAAGCTCGGCTACAAGGTGGCGGCCTCGACCGGCCGGCCGGAAGAGGAGGCGTTTCTCAAGAGCCTCGGCGCCTCGACCATCATCGACCGCAACGACTTTTCAGGGCCGGTGAAAGCGCTCGCCAAAGCCCGCTTCGCCGGCGCCGTCGATGCGGTGGGCTCGACGACGCTCGCCAATGTTCTTTCTCAGATCCTGCCCGAAGGTGCTGTCGCCGCTTGCGGTCTGGCGCAGGGCATGGACCTGCCGGCGTCGGTGGCGCCGTTCATCCTGCGCGGCGTGAAGCTCATCGGCATCAACTCGGTGACCGCCGCTTTGACCCGCAGGGTCGAGGCCTGGTCGCGTCTCGCCCATGATCTCGATATGACGAAGCTCAAGGAGCTGACGAGTCATGCCAGGCTCGATGACGTGCCCGCGCTCGCCGCCGACATCATTGCCGGCAAGATTCGCGGCCGCGTGGTGATCGACCTCTGATGGATCCCGAACTCATCGCCATCGGCATGGCCATCGGCATCGCGGTCACCGCACCCTTGGGCCCGGTCAATCTCACCGTCATCCGTTCGGCGCTACGCGCCGGCATGGCCGGCGGCATGGCGGCGGCTTCGGGTTCGATCGCCGGTGACGCGCTCTTCGCCACCCTTGCCGCTTATGGCGTACGCTGGGTCGAGGACTGGGTGCACGCCCATTCGCAAGCCATCCAGATCGTCGGCGGACTTCTTCTCATTTTCATCGGCGTGCGCACCGCGATGCACCACGTCAAGGACGCCGAGTTGTCGCTTTCCGATCTCGGCCGCGGCGCCTATGTGCGCAAGGCATTCACCTGCTTCTTCCTGACCGTCACCAATCCGGGTGCGCTTTTGGGCTTCTTCGCCATCTTCAGCGGCCTGGGCGGCGTACTCGATCTCGGCAGCGTGCCCTATCGCCCGCTCAATGCGGTAGTGGGCGTCATTCTCGGTACCTTGCTCTGGTGGGGCTTCGTCACCTATCTCGTCACCCATATCAAAGGCCGCGTCACCAGCTACACGCTGGTCCGGCTCAATATCTGGGCCGGCGTGGCGATCGCCGTCTTCGGTGTCGTCATCCTCGGCAATCTGATCCTGCGCTACTTCACCGGCGCGCTGTAGCCGTTACTTATTCGCCGCGATTGCCATCTGGACATCACGCTCGCGTCTCTTCTCTGCCCGGTGCATGATCCAGCCGGCGAGGGCGACGCCGCTGCCGACCAGGACGACGATGATCGTGGCGAGCGCGTTCATGTCGGGCGTCACGCCGAGCCGCACTTTCGAGAAAATGTAGAGCGGCAAGGTGGTCGAGCCCGGTCCGTTGGTGAAGGCGGTGATCACCACATCGTCGAGCGAGAGCGTGAAGGACAGGAGCCAGCCGGCGATGATGGCAGGCGCGATGATCGGCAAGGTCACGTCGAACAGCACCCGCAGCGGCTTTGAGCCCAGATCCATTGCCGCCTCTTCGACCGCGCGGTCCATGGAGGCGAGCCGCGACTGCACCACCACCGTCACATAGGACAGCGAAAAGGTGATATGGGCGAGCGTGATGGTGGTGAAGCCGCGGGTCGGCCAGCCGATCATGCCGTTGAGCGCGATGAAGAACAGCACCAGCGAGATGCCGGTGATGACTTCCGGCATCACCAGCGGCGCCGAGACGAGCCCTGAGAACAATGTGCGGCCGCGGAAACCCGCGAAGCGGGCGAGCGCCATGCCGGCCATGGTGCCGAGGATGGTCGCGACGGTCGCGCTGACGAAAGCGATGCGCAAGGAAAGCCAGGCTGCGTCGAGCACCTGCTGATTGTCGAGGAGCTTGCCGTACCATTCGGTCGAGAAGCCGCCCCAGACGGTGGCGAGCCTCGATTTGTTGAAGGAATAGAAAATCATCGAGGCGATCGGCACATAGAAGAAGGCATAGCCGAAGATCAGCGCGAAGATCAGGAAATAGGGGCGGCGTTTCATGTCGATCCCCTCCGCGCTTCGCGTGCCTGGAAGAAGTTGTAGATCATGATCGGGATGACCAGTACCGCGAGCAGCGCCACGGCGACGGCCGAGGCCACTGGCCAGTCGCGGTTCTGGAAGAACTCGTCCGCCAGCACGCGCCCGATCATCGGGCTGTCGCCGCGGCCCATCAGCGAGGGGATCACGTACTCGCCGGTCGCCGGGATGAAGACCAGCATGGCGCCGGCGATGATGCCGGGCAGCGACAGCGGCAAGGTGATGTCCTTGAAGACTTCCCACGGCTTGGAACCCAGATCCATCGCCGCTTCATCGAGCGTCCGGTCGAGCTTCTCGAGTGTCGCATAGAGCGGCAGGATCATGAAGGGCAGATAGGAATAGACGATGCCGAGCACGACGGCGAAATTCGTGTTCATCATCTGTATGTGATCGCCTGTGACCCAGAAGGGAAAGAACGTCGCCAGGATCGAGGTCAGGCCGCGATTGAACCAGCTGGTATTGCCGAGAAGGCCGATCCACGCATAGACGCGCAACAGGAACGAGGTCCAGAACGGCAGGATGACGAGGAGCAGCAGCACATTGCGCCAGGTGCTTGAGGCGCGCGCGATGCCGAGCGCCATCGGATAGCCGATGAGGAGCGCGAAGAAGGTCGAGATCGCGGCATTCCTGAGTGAGTTGAGATAGCCCTGCCAATAGATGTCGTCCTGGGTGAGGAAGACGTAGTTGTCGAATGTGCCGAACGGGAACGTGTCTTTCCAGATGACGGGTGGGATGCCCACCTGCGAGGTCCCTGCACTGATCGCCAGCACGATCAAGAAGGGTGCGATGAAGAAGAACAGCAGCCACAGATAGGGGATGGCGATGATTGCCTTGCGCCAGGCCTCGCGGTCGAGCCATTGCCGCCAGCTATGGGCTTTCGGCAGACGGCTTTCATCACCTTGCCCGGCTTGTGCGGTGGGAGCGAGCGCGGCCATGGGCTACTCCGTCAGGATGATGACGGAGGAGGGGGCGAAAGTGAGCCAGACATCGTCTTCCCACACCGCCACCCTTTCACTCTCGCCGGCGCGCCGGCTGTTCACCGCATTGACACGCACCATGGCGCCCGAAGGAAGCTTGACCCGGTACAGCGAGTCCTTGCCGAAATAGCCGAGATCGATGACCTTGCCGGCGATGGTATTGCCGGCCGCCTCGGCGCCGGGTTCCTTGCGCTCGATGGCGATCTTCTCGGGGCGCATCGCGATCGAGACTTTGGTGCCCGGTGCCGGGGGCTCGCCCTGATGATCGACGATCACATTGCTGCCGAGCGCCGGGGCCGAAACCGTCACCCTGTTCTTGTCGACGCTTTTCACTTCGCCGTCGAAGATATTGATCGAGCCGATGAAGTCGGCGACGAAACGCGTCCTGGGGAACTCATAGATCTCAGTCGGCGTGCCGATCTGGCGGATGACGCCCTGGTCCATCACCGCGATGCGGGTGGCGAGCGTCATCGCTTCTTCCTGGTCGTGAGTCACGACGATGAAGGTGACGCCGAGCTTGTATTGAATGTTGATGAGCTCGAATTGGGTCTGCTCGCGTAGCTTCTTGTCGAGTGCGCCCAGGGGCTCGTCGAGGAGCAGCACCTTGGGCCGCTTGGCGAGCGCTCGGGCGAGCGCCACGCGCTGGCGCTGGCCGCCCGAGAGCTGGTGCGGCTTGCGGCCGGCAAGCGGCGTCAGTTGCACGAGATCGAGCAGCTCCTTGACGCGGTCCTTGCGCTGGGCGTCGGTCATCCCCTCATGCTTGAGTCCGTAGCCGACATTCTTTTCGACCGTCATATGCGGAAACAGCGCATAGGACTGGAACATCATGTTGACGGGACGCTCATAGGGCGGAATTTCCGTCATGTCCTGGCCGTCGAGAAAGAGGCGCCCCCCGCTCGGCATCTCGAAGCCGGCCAGCATGCGCAACAGCGTGGTCTTGCCGCAGCCCGATCCACCGAGGAGGGCGAAGAGCTCGCCTTTGAAGATGTCGAGGCTGACATTGTCGACGGCGGTGAACTCGCCGAATTTCTTGGTCACGCCGTCGATGCGGATGAAGGGTTTGGCTTTCGGGTCGAGCCAGGGCTTGTCGCTCTTGTCACTGCTGTGGGGCTTCGTGTCGACGTCCATTCTTTGCTGCGCTCCTGTCGCCTGAACGTGAAAACCCGGCATCTTGCGATACCGGGTTTCGATGCAGTGGGGTTATGAGCCCGACTTTATCCTGTTCCAGGCGCGCGTGCGTAGGCGCTCGCCCTGCTGCGACAGCATCTTGGGCACGAAGAGGGTCTTCATGATGTCATCGCTCGGATAGACCGCTGGGTCTTCGAGCACGCCCTTGTCGATGAACGGCTTCGCCGCGACATTGGCATTGGCATAGTTGGTGAAGTTCGTGCATTTGGCGATGACTTCCGGATCCATCAGGTAGTTCACGAACTTGTAGGCGGCTTCCTTATTGGGCGCGTCGGCTGGAATGACGAAGACGTCGAACCAGGCGGGCGAGCCCGACGAGGGCACTTCATATTGCAGATTGATTTCGACGCCGGCTTCCTTGGCACGGGTCGCCGCGGTGGCATAGTCGCCCGACCAGGTGCCTGACACGCACAGTTCCTTGTTGGGCAGCGCGTTGAGGTAGTTCGCCGAGTCGAAGGTCTTGATATATTGGCGGATCGGCTTGAAGGCCTCGACCACCGCGTCATAGTCCTCCTGCTTTTCGGAATCGGGATCGCGGCCCAGATATTTGAGCACCATCGGCATGATGTCGCCGGGGCTCTCCAGCATGTTGATGCCGCAGTCGGCAAGCTTCGAGATGTTCTCAGGTTTGAACAGGGTATCGAGCGACTTCAGATCGGCGCTGGGCAGCCGCTCCTTGATCATGTCGACATTGTACGTGGTGCCTACCGTGCCCCACATATAGGGCACCGCATATTCATTGCCCGGATCGCGGTCAGCGAGGACCCCCATGATCTTCGGGTCCATATTGACGATATTGGGCAGCTTCGATTTGTCGAGCTTCTCGAAGGCGCCACCCGGAATGAAACGCGGCAGGTTCACCGAAGCGATGTCGATCACATCATAGCCGGTCGAGCCCGCCATGACCTTGGCCTCGACGGTTTCGGCCGAGTCATAGGTATCGTAGACGACCTCGATCCCCGTAGCCTTCTTGAAATCCTCGAGTGTCGTCTCGCCGATATAGTCCACCCAGTTATAGACATGGACCTTGCCTTCATCGGCGCGTGCCCTTTTGACGAAAGGCGCTGAAACAATCGTGCCACTGATAAGCTGAATCGCGGTGCGTCTGGTAATCGCCATTATGCTTGCTCCCTGGTTGCCGGCTCTGCGGCCGTTCATTGAATGATCATTCAATCATAGTTCGGGCCGCAGGGTGCCTCAAGTGGTTTCAATTGGACCGGGTTCCTTCTCCTGCGGACGGGTAATGCTTGGGAAAGAAAGCATGCAGGCAGGCGGCGATCGTCTGCTTGGCGTCATCCAGCGAATAGGGCTTTGCCATGGTCATGAGGTCGAGCCACAGGCCTTCGAGCACCGCATCGAGGGCGCGCGCGATAAGCTCGGGCGACAGGGGGTAGCGGCCCTTCCTGATGATCTTGCCGCACAGATCGAGCACGATGGCCGAGTACTCTTCGTCATTCGAGCCGCAATGTTCGAGATAGGTCGGCCGGCTTTGTGCTTCGGCCCAGAAGGCGCACCAGGCGGAAAGCTTGCGCGGCGAGCAGATGTCGGGATTGAAGTCGGAGAACAGGAGCGCGATGAGCTGCTCGGCCGGGCCTTCGCCGGCGGCGTTCAGCGCCTTGTGCCAGTTGGCGCGATATTCCTCGGCCAGATATTTGAGCGTCTCGACGAGCAGGCGCTCCTTGGTCTCGAAATGGAAATTGACGATGCCGCTCGACAGTCCCGCCGCCTTGGCGACGTCGAACATCGTTGTGCCGGAATAACCCTTGCGCGCCATCACATCGATGGTGGCTTCGATCAGCTGCTGGCGGCGGACTTCCTTCGAGGCCTTGCGGCCGATGACGGTCGTCGGTTCGAAAATAGCCATCACACAGGCATGCGCCCTCTGGCGGCCGATGGGGATTCGGGGCCGCTCGAGAGGCAAAGCTAGGATCAATGGCCCGCCTTCGTCAATCCGGGATTAGCGCATCGGCCCGGGAAGTGCGTGCGGTTCCCGGACAGGCCGATGCGTCATATAGAGCATCGGCCCGGGAAGTGTGCGCGGTTCTCGAATAAGCCGATGCGCAAGACAAAACTTAGAGCGCCTGGCGCTCTAAGCGCTCTGCCGGGTCAGGGTGTGAGCGGCGGACTCGAAGAACAGGGCCTGGCTGATCACCGCCTTCACCGTTTCCGGCTGGAATGGCTTGGTGATAAGGAAAGTCGGCTCCGGCCGCTCGCCGGTCAACAAGCGCTCGGGATAAGCGGTAATGAAGATCACCGGCAATTCGATATTGCGCAGGATCTCGTTCACCGCATTGATGCCCGAGCTGCCGTCGGCGAGCTGGATATCGGCCAGCACCATGCCGATGCCACCCTTGCGCGCCAGCGCCACCGCCTCGTTATGAGTGCGCGCGATGCCCGCCACCTCATGGCCGAGCGAGCGCACGATATGCTCGATATCCATCGCGATGATCGGCTCGTCCTCGATGATGAGGATATTGGTGGCGATCTGCTCGGCGATCTCGCGGCCGGCCTGGGCCATCAGCCCGTCAAACTCCTTCGGGCTGACATCGAGGATGGCGGCGGCCTCTTCATTGCTGAAATCCTCGATCGAGAGGAGGAGGAAGGCCTGGCGCGCCGGCGGCGTGATGACATCGAGCCGGCTGTCGATATCATGGTCGAAATTCGTGCTGCCGGATTTCTGGCGGTTCACGCTGAGCGAGCGCCAGAGCTTGGTGAAGACCTGATAGAGCGCAACCTTGGGATTTATTTCCGCATTGAAGGATTGCGGCGAGGTCAGCAGCGATTCGATCACTGCCGCGACATAGGCATCACCTGATTTCTGGCTGCCCGTAAGAGCCCGGGCATAACGTCTAAGATACGGAATTTGTGGAGCAATTTTCTGTGCGATGGCCATGCCGTTCCCTCGATCCTCTGGCGCATTTTTCAACATAACTGGTGTTATTAAACGCCCGCAGGGCCCGCTGGTTCCGCCCCCTAAAAAAATTTTCCCTACCCTAGGAAACCTGACGGGGGGATGAGAGTTAAGGGGATGTGGTGCTGAAATTACAATCAGAAGGGGTGCTGCCGAGGCAGGCCAAATTCATAGATGTCGAAAGATGAAACCGGGACGGCCGGCATAGGCCGGCCTCTCAAATCAGGAACTAAACCAGTGCTCGATCGTCAGGTCCAGGTTCATATCGGCCGAAAGTTGAAGGCCGTCTATGATGAGGTCGCGGCCGAGCCGTTGCCGAAGGAAATTCTCGATCTTTTGGCCAAGCTCGAAGGTCGTACCAAGGAATGAAGCTGACGCCGCAAATAACCGATGAGATGCTGCAATCGGTGCGTTCGCTGCGCGCTTTCGCGGTTTCGCTGTGCGGCCGCACCGATCTGGCTGACGATCTGGTCCAGGAGACGATCGTCAAGGCATGGTCCAATCTCGACAAGTTCGAGGAGGGCACCAATCTGCAGGCGTGGCTTTTCACCATCCTGCGCAATCACTACTACTCGGAGATCCGCAAGCGCCGGCGCGAGATCGAGGATGTCGAGGGTCGCTATTCGGCTACTCTCGCCACCCATCCCGCCCAATACGGCCATCTCGACATGGTGGACTTCAAAGCCGCATTGCAGAAGCTTCCCGACGACCAGCGCGAGGCGCTGATCCTCGTAGGCGCTTCCGGCTTCTCCTATGAGGATGCCGCAAAGATCTGCGGCGTGGCGATCGGCACCATCAAGAGCCGTGTCAACCGCGCCCGCACGCATCTGGCCAAACGCCTCAATATCGAAAGCACCGCCGATATCGGTCCTGATCCGACCGCTGAGGCGACTTTCTCGGCGTTGCGTCAGAGCAGCACCTCCGGCAAGTCGGAGTAAAACGGCCAAAGAAAGAGCGCCGATTTCCATCGGCGCTCTTGCCGCATCAAAAGTGAGTCGTGATCAGGTCGAGGCGGCGGGCTCGACTTCGAGCGCGCGGAGCGCCGCCTGGACTTCCGGTAGGCGGCTGCGTGGCGGGCCTCGCTCGGCGGTCATGTTTTCGTCTCCCGATGAAATCAGACGCCGTGCATCCAGCTCCCAGTTCTTGAGGATTTTGATTTTTTCGTCACGTGAAAGATCCTTGGCTTCGACGACCGCCATGGGGGTGTCGAAGACTTTTGACGCATCGGCAATCGCCTCATTGACGATCGATTTTGTCATTGCTGTACCCTTTCACAATGTTGTTTAATGACAATGCGGGGATGACGGCAGGGTTCCCGGCCGGAAGGAAGAGCGACACGTGTCTTCGCCAAGCCGTATCGGATCGCTTCTGACCAAGGGCAGCTTTTGGCGCATGCGCGAGGAGGCGAGCAGCGCAGCGCTTCTGCTTGGCCTTGGCCTGTTGCTGCTGGTCGCTGCCCTTTCCCTTTATCTGTCCTGGCAGACCGCCAATCGCAATGCGCAGGCCAGTGAGGCGAATGAGGTCCGCGTGGCGAGCCTGGAGCTCCTCAATGCCGTGCGGGCCGAGGAGATTGCCGCCAAGAATTTCATCATCGCCGGCGATGAGGCGTCGCTGACGGAACATGCACGTGCCGAGGAGGCGCTGGAGGACAGGCTTGCCGCCCTCGCCGCCGTGGCGGCACGCTCCAAGCGTTATCTGGACGTCGTCGAGGTGCTGAAAGACAGGCTGGCCGGCCGGGCTCAGCGCTTCCAAGGGGCGGTGACCGGGCGGCGCGCCAGCGGTATCGACTTCGCCTATAATACCGCCTTCAACCGCGCCAACGAGGGCTCGCTCGACGATGTGGAGCGGCTTCTGAATGAAATCGCCGGCAGCGCCACGATCAAGCAGGAATTGAATTTGAGCGACAGCGAGAGCGGCCGCTGGTGGTTGGCGGCGGGCTCGGTGGCGTCTTTCCTTCTGTCGGCCGCGCTTTGCATCGGCGCGCTGTTCGGGCTGCGCCGGCGGGTCAATCTGCTGAAGGCCAGCGAACGCGTTCTGTCCGCCTTCAACACACAGCTCGAAATGAGCGTGCGCCAGCGCACCGCTGAGCTCGAGGCCGCCAAGGCCGAGATCCAGCGCGAGAAGGATCGCGCCGAAGCCTTGCTCGCCGATCTCAATCACCGCGTCGGCAACAGCCTGCAGATCGTTTCATCGCTGCTCGGCATGCATGGGGCGCGCATCGAGAGCCAGGAGGCACGCGAGATCCTCGAATCGGTACGCGGCTGTGTGCACGCCATTGCCTCGGCGCAACGGCGTGTGCGCCTCAGCGGCAGCAATGATCTCGTCGAGGTCAATCACTTTCTTGACAGCCTGCTGCAGGACCTGCGCTCGGCGCTCGGTGGTGATGACCGGGTGACGATTTCGCTCGCCGCCGATGAGGTGGTGGCGCCGAGCCATGATGCGGTGAGCATGGGGGTGATCGTCACCGAGGCGATCAACAACGCCATCAAACATGCGGGCAAGGGTCCGGTGGAAATAAAGGTGACACTCGCGGGTGATCGCGACAAGAAACCCTTGCGTCTCACCGTCGAGGACGACGGAGCCGGATTCGAGGAGGGCAGCGCCAATAAAGGCGGCCTCGGCAGCCAGATCACCGAAGCCCTGTCGGCGAGCCTGCGTGCCAGTGTCAGCCGCGATCACGTGCAGCCTGCTGGACCGCGCCGTGGCACTCGCATTCAGCTCGATTTCGGCAAGGATGCGCTCGCCGCTTAGAGCATCGGCCCGAAAAGTGCGTGTGGTTTTCGGGTAAGCCGATGCGTAAAAAACAAGGAAAAAGAGCGTCGCGGTGATACCAACGGAATATCCGACGCTCTAGAGAAAGAACGCCGGTTCAGGAACCGGCGCTCCAGGTAATCGCCTTGTTCTGGCTCAGAATACCTTCCGATCTTTTTCCCACAGCGTCACTTGTTTCTCCGCTTCGTCGCGCGCGATGCCATATGTGTTCTGGATCCGGCCGATCAGCTCTTCGCGATTGCCGGCAATGACGTCGAGATCGTCATTGGTGAGCTTGCCCCACTGCTGTTGGGCTTGGCCCTTGAAAATCTTCCAATTGCCTTCGATGCGATCCCAGTTCATGGAGGCCTCCTATGCTTGCAAGCTGCTGATTGATGAGCGAATCGAAACCGCCCGCTCCAATTGTCAACGGAGCGGTGGCGCAATGGTTCCTCGCGCGTGATCAGGAAAAGTGGACACGGTTTTCCGTCCGATCGCGCACCAAACCAAGAGTCAGATGAGCTCGCTTTGCGGCATGGTCAGGCTGTAGCTGATGCCATCGGGCGTGAAACTGAGCTTGGCCTTGCCCTGCACCGACAGCGGCACGACCTCCTCGAGCAACACCCGGCCGAAATGCCGCGTATTGGGCGGCGTGACCTTGGGGCCACCTTTCTCCGTCCACAGGATCTGGAACACGGTGCCGGCGGAACTCTTGCGCGACAATGTCCAGCTGATCTCGACCTCTCCGGTCTCGGTGGACAGGGCGCCGAATTTGAGCGCGTTGGCGGTCAGCTCATAGAGAGCGAGCGCCACATGCTGCGCCGCCGAGGGCCGGAGCGAGACCTGGTCGCCCTTGTAATGCACGCGTTCCGCCGCCTTGCCCGCAAAGAGCAGCACCTGGGTGCGGATGAGCTGGCTCATCGCCGCGCCGCGCCAGTTCTCGTCGGTCAGAATGTCATGGGCGCGTGACAGCGACATCAGCCGCCCGGAGAAACGCTGGTTGAACTCATCGATGGTCGAAGATGTCTGGGCGGTGCGGTTGGCGATGCCCTGGATGACCGCCAGGAGGTTCTTGGAGCGGTGCGCCAGCTCGAGCAGCAGGACGCGCATATGATATTCCGTCTGCTTGCGCTCGCCGATGTCGATGGCGGCGCAGAGCAGACCTTTGCGCGATCTCGCTTTGCCGAGGGGAGCGATGCGCAGCTCGAACCAGCGCGGCTTGCCGTCCACCGCCATCTGGAATTCGACCGTTTGCGTTTCGCCGCTTTCGAGCGCCTTGCGTTTAGCGGGAACGATGATGTTCACCGTTTCGGTCGAGAAGACATCCTCATCGCCAAAGCCGACGAATTGCGCCGGCAGATAGCCCGACGGCGGGTTGTTCACCCAGACATATTTGAGGTTCTTGTCCTGATGACAGAGCATAGCGCCTGAAAGATTGGCGGCCGCCGCGATATCGTCCGGCATCGCGACCGTGGTGGCGGCGCGTTTTCTTTTTCCTGTTTTGCTGCCTTTGGCCGTCTGTCGCACGATGTTCGCTTGCAGTCTGTCACTGGAAAGCACGGCACACTACTCTATACACATTCTCACACAAACCAATTTGTCTCACTCTGTCCCCTGGAAAGTCCGGCGGGTTCTGCCCGCCGGACCACTTGTTACTGCTGAGGTGTCGTCGTGGACCCGCCCGGACTGGGCATGGTCGTGTCGGGCTTCGGTGTCTTGACCAGGAACAAGGTTTTGTCGAAAGCTGGGGCCTTCTCCAGCTCCTCGCGCGAGGCCGTGATCGTCAGCTTGATCGCATTGGTCTCGTCACGCATCGCGTTGATCTGGCTGAGTGGCACCGCGACATCCTTCTCGCCCATGCCGAGGAAGCCTCCGACGCCGATGATCGCGGCTTGAATCGTGCCCTTGTCATCGAAAATCAAGTCGTTGACGTCGCCGACATTCTCGTCACCGGCAAAGACGCTGCTGCCGATGATACGCGTCACCAGCATCGATTTGCTGGCGTCGATGGTCACTGCTGAAGCCGCGCCGGCATCCGGTGCCGGTGTTGCCGGCTGCTGGGCTTGCGGCTGGGTCGG
The DNA here is from genome assembly GCA_005502925.1 of Rhizobiales bacterium Y(2018). Classification (GTDB taxonomy): domain Bacteria; phylum Pseudomonadota; class Alphaproteobacteria; order Rhizobiales; family Aestuariivirgaceae; genus Taklimakanibacter. The sequence continues at coordinate 841,576 of SCPD01000002.1, forward strand.
GCAGCCCTCAGCCTGAGGGTTGGCGACGCAGTCCTGCTTCTGTTGCGTATCCTGAGCAGACTGCTGATCGGGTGTGGTTTGCGCAATAGCTATCCCGCTCGCCATGAGAGCCGCGAGCGAGATTGCCGAAAGGGCAAAACTCTTCATGATGAAACTCCTTTTGATCGTGGCCGTCATGGAGCTAACGCCTCTTCGCGGGTGAGGTTCCTTCGCCGTGCCGCAGTCCTACGCTTGCGGGTCCGTGGCCGAACGCGCTTTCCGCGCTGAAGAATTTCCTTCTCTGCCTCCATGCCGGCGACGACCGAAGCGAGGTCGAAGCCCTTGCTGCGCGCATGTTCGGCGAGCTGGCGATAATGATCGCGAAAAGTGTCGAGATTGTCCTGCGGAAGGCTTTCCAGGTCGAGGAGTGCATTCTGGGCGCCTTTATTGGCGCGGATCAACTCGTCGATCTTTATCTGCAGGGCCTCCGTGTCGCGGTTCTGCGAATTCTGCAGCACGAAGACCATCAGGAAGGTGACGATCGTTGTTGCTGTATTGATGGTCAGTTGCCAGACGTCCGAATAATCGAGAATAGGACCGGCAATCGCCCATCCAACAATCAGCAGCATGGCTGCCGCAAAGGCCGCGGGGGTACCGGCCTGGCGGGCGATAAAGGATGTCGCTTGCGCGAACTTCGTCTGGAGCGTTGAGCTCATCGGGGTAATTGCGAAAGAAAGGGGCGCCGAAAACGGCGCCCCTCTGAATCGTTAGCGGCTCTGATCCGGCTGGCGGATCGGCTCGTCGCTGCCCTGCTGGCGATCCTTGTTGGGATCGAACCCGCCCTGCTGCTTGTTGCGGTCCGGATTCTCGGCCTGATGCTGCTTCTGGCGTTGATCCTCCTGCGGCTTCTGACCCTGCACGTGTTTGGGGTCCTGCATCTTGGGATCCTGCGGATTACGATTGGTCATGATCGTCTCCATTTTGGGAAAGAGGGGAGAGCATCCAGGCCGTCTCCGGGCCGGAAACTCACATGGTCAACGCCTGCTTTCCGACTTGGTTCCGTATTTTTCCAAGATGACGTGCAAGGCCAATGCCTTAGGCGTCGAGTCTGCCCGCCAGGGGTTCCACATCGGGAACCTGTCCATTGACAGGCGGGAAATCCTCTGTATTCTGCCAAATAGCTAATTAGCTGATTAGGAGAATAAAAAATGGACCAGCTCAGCCTTACTTTTCACGCGCTGGCGGACCCAACCCGTCGGGCCATCCTGGCGCGCCTCGCCCAGGGCGAAGTCACGGTGAACGAGCTCGCCGAGCCATTCGAGCTGCGGCTCCCGACTGTCTCTAAGCATCTCAAGGTCCTGCAGCGCGCTTCCCTCGTTTCCCAGACACGTCGGGCGCAATGGCGGCCCTGTCGGCTAGAACCGGCGCCGCTCAAGGAAGCGGCCGAATGGGTCTGGGACTATCGCGCTTTCTGGGACGAGAGCTTTGACCGGCTCGATGAATTCCTCATCCGCTAAGACATCAAAATCGAAGGAGTATGTTTATGAGTAAGACGCAGTTCATTGCTGAGCCCGGCAAGCAGGAGATCGTTATGATCCGCAGCTTCGCCGCCCCGCGGGCCAAGGTGTTCGGCGCCCATGTCGATCCCCTGGCGATCCCCAAATGGTGGGGGCCGCGCATCGTTACGACGGTGGTGGACAAGCTCGACGCGCGCCATGGCGGACTTTGGCGTTTCATCCAGCGCGATCCGTCCGGCAATGAATATGCCTTCCGCGGCGTCTTTCATGAGAGCCGGGCGCCCGAGAGGCTAGTCCGCACCTTCGAATTCGAGATGATGCCTGAGCACGTGCTGCTCGAGACGGTGGATTTCGAGGAGACGGGTGGTGCCACCAAGGTGACGACGCGTTCCGTTTTTCAGACCCTGGCGGCGCGAGACGGCATGCTGCAATCGGGCGCCGAGGGTGGCGCGGTCGAAACCTGGGACCGCCTCGAAGAATTCCTCAACGGCTAGCTCTGCTGCGTTTGAGCAGGATCAGCCCCGCAGCGATGATGAACCCGGCGCCGATGATCGTATAGGCGTCGGGTATTTCGCCAAAGGCATAGTAGCCGATGAGCGCCGCGCCGATCAGCTCAAGATAGACGAGCGGCGCCAGGAGCGACGCCTCGGCGAAGCGGAAGGCGGCGATCGACATCATGTGGCTGAAGGCGGAGAAGAGCCCGAGGCACAGAAAGAAGCCGAATTCGCTCCACTGCGGCGTCGTCCAGGTCGCAATGGCCTGGGGCGTCAGAAGCAGCGTGCCGATCACACATTGAAAGGCGAGCGTCTTGATCGGGTCGCTGCTTTGTGAAGCCCAGCGCGTCGCGATCAGATAGAGCCCGAAACATAAGCCCGCACCGAAGGCGAGCAGGATTCCGGGATTGAGCGCGGCACCTGGCCTGAGGATGATGATGGCGCCGATGAAGCCGAGCGTCAGGCTGGCGACTTTGGGCCAGGTCATACGCTCCTTCAGGACGAAGATGGACAGAACCACCGCCACGATCGGCCCGATGAAGAACGCGCTGATGGCGGTGGCGAGCGGAATGCGCGCCAAGGCCAGGAAATAGAGCGTCATCGACAGGACGAGGAAGAAGGTGCGCAACAGATGGGAGGCGCGCCGCTCGGTCGGAAAGATGTGCCGCCCGTTGCGCAGGAAGGCGATGGGCAGCACGATGAGGCCTGCCACCGCATAACGCGCCCAGCCGACGAACAGCGGCGAATGCGCGGCGGTCAGATATTTAGCAATGCCGTCGACCAGGGGGATCGACACCATCGCGGCGGTCATCAGCAGGATGCCGGTGGCCTGGCGTGACGAAGAATCGCTCATGCCCGTACTACTGGCTGATATGACGGCTCAGCGATAGCCCGTCGCATCCGCCGGCTTTCCGGCGTCCTGCACCTCCACGACATAACGCCAGGCGTCGGGCCGGGAACCATCGAGATCGGTGAAACCGTAGACCTGAGCGAGGCCGCCGCTCGACAGCGATTGGCCGTTGAAGCGCGCTTTGTCGGGATCGCCGGCAAGGGCCGCAACCGCGCGGCCGACGAAACGTGGCGTTTCGGAAATGATAAAATGCGGCTGCATCTTCGTCGCGTCGTGCCAATTCGCTTCCGAGACCTGATAAGCCTCGAGCATCATCTCCGAGCGCAGCCAGCCAGGCGTGATCGATACCGCGGTGGCGCCATGGGGCGCCAGATCCTTGGCATGGGCCCAGGCCATGCGGGTCACCGCCACCTTGGCGAGATCGTAGAAGGGCGACAGCCGGTAATGCTCGGCATTGTAGTCGGCGGTCCCGTCCGTCACCTCCACGAGAAGCCCGCCTGTGTTCTCGATCAGCAGCGGCAAAGCGTGATGAGCGGTGATGAGATGCGTGTCGATGCCCCGGCGCAGCAGTGTCAGGCCGTTTTCGAGATTGTGGTCCCAGACCGGCTTGTTCCATTCAAACAGATGCTCGCCGCCCCATATGTCATTGACCAGGATGTCGAGCTGGCTTTGCTCGGCGCGGATGCGGCGCACGAGATCGGCGACATCGGTGGAGATGAGGTGGTCGACCTGGACGGCGATGCCTTTGCCGCCGGCGGCGGTAACCAGCTCGGCCGTCTCCTCGATGGTTTCGGGCCGTTGATAATCGGATTTTTGCTGGCGTGTCGAACGTCCCGTCACATAGACGGTGGCGCCGGCGGCGCCGAGCTCGACCGCGATGCCGCGTCCGGCGCCCCTTGTGGCGCCGGCGACGAGAGCGATCTTTCCCTGCAAGGTCATCAAATACTCCACGGACTGGTTCTGGGCTTGTTTATAAATGATCGTTCGTTTATAAATGAGAGTCAAGATGCCTAGACCAAAAACGCAGACCGATGCCGATGTTCTGGACGCCGCGCACCGCCTTCTCCATGCGGAAGGGCCTGAAGCGCTGACATTTGCGCGGCTCGCCTTCTATTGCGGCCTCGCTCCCGCCACGCTGGTGCAGCGTTTCAAAAGCAAGGACGGGCTGAAGCAGGCAGCGTTGCTCTTTGCCTGGGACAAGCTCGATGCCCGCACCGCCGAGCTCGCCCGGCAAGTGCCGAAGACGCCAGGGGGCGCGATCCAGCTTCTCTGCGCTCTTTCCGGCGGCTATGGCGGCATCGAAGCCTATACCAGGGGACTTCTGGTGCTGCGCGAGGATCTGAGCGATCCGGTATTGCGCGCGCGTGGTACCGCCTGGCGTCGCGCGCTCGCCAAGGCGCTCGATCAGTGTTTCGCCACCTGTGCCGGGGCGCCTAAGGATATGGGGCTCCTCACCGCCTCGCATTGGCAAGGTTCATTGCTCTGGTGGGGCTTCGAGCCTACGGAAGACATCCAGCGCTATGTCGAGACGAACCTTAAACGCTTCATAGCGGCGATGCTGCGAGATTAGACCTTGGGCAGCTTCTGCTTCAGCTCGAAGAAGCCGGCCCAGGCGTCGCGGCGACGGTGGCTGAGGCGCTGGCGCAGATTGTCGATGCTGAAATGATTGGCGCGGATCCCGGTCTCGAGCTCGCTCCAGGTGAGCGGCACTGAGATCGCCGCGCCTTTGCGGGCGCGGGTCGAAAAAGTGGCGACCGCGGTGGCGCCACGGCCATTGCGCAAGTAATCGACGAAGATGCGGCCTTTGCGGCGGGCCTTGGTCATCACCTCCAGATATTTGCGCGGTGTATCTGTCGCCATCGCCTCGGCAAGCTTGCGGGTGAAGTCCTTCACTCTGTCCCAGTCGGCCGTGGGTGAGATTGGCGCCACCACATGCAGGCCCTTGCCGCCCGTCGTCTTGACGAAGCTTTCGAGGCGCAGCTTTTTGAGCCGCTCGCGCACTTCGAAAGCGCCTTCGATGACCTCTTCCCAGGCAACGTCCTCGCCCGGATCGAGATCGAAGATGATCCGGTCCGGCTTTTCCAGGGTTTCGACGCGCGAGCCCCAGGGATGGATTTCCAGCACATTGGCCTGCACCAAGGCGATGAGGCCGTCGAGATCGCGAATGGCGAGCATCGGCTCGGCCTCGCCGATATCGACAGGCAGCAGCGACTTGTCGGCGCCGTCCCAGATGTGTTTGGCATAGAAGCACGACTTGCCGACGCCGCCGGGACAACGCACCAGGCTCAAGACCCGTCCGGTGATATGCGGCAGGATCCACTCCGCGATATCGGTGTAGAATTCGGCAAGGCCCTGCTTGGTGATGCCGTCTTCGGGCCACAGGATGCGGTCTGGATGGGTAAGCTTGACGTCGCTCGTCGCCGTCTTCACCCGTCTGTTCGTCTGGTCCTGCGGGATCTCCAGCGTGACGTCTTCGGGCGCCTTGTCCTCGCGCAGGCCCTTGAAGGCGGCCTGGCGCAACAGCTTGTCCGGGCTCCAGCCGCGGAACTGAATATCGGCGACGAGCCTCGGCTCGACCCAGCGCACATTCTGCAGCGACTGCTTGTCGACCGGCCGCTTGAACTTGGGCTGGGCCGTTTCGATCGTCGCCAGGCCGCTTCTGAGCGCCAGCGCCGTCTCGTCGGTGAAACCGGTGCCGGCGCGACCGGCATGGACGAGTTCCTTGCCGTCATAGAAGCCCAGAACCAGTGAGCCGACCGCCTGTCGCGACGTCGTCGACGGGACATAGCCGATGATGACGAATTCCTGGCCGAGCGCGCATTTGCTTTTGATCCAGCCATCGCTGCGGCCGCCGCGATAGGGGGCGTCGGCCCGCTTGGAGAGCAGGCCTTCGAGCCCCATCTGGCAAGCATGGGCGAAGATGGTGCGGCTGTCGCCCTCATCCATATGGGCGCTGTAGCGTAAGGGCAGTGAGCCCGGCACAGACTGCAGAATTTCTTCGAGCGCTGCCTTGCGGTCCGCGAGCGCCACATTGGTGAGATTGACGCCTTCGCAATAGAGAAGGTCGAACATGAAATAGACGAGCCGGTCGCGCCGGCCGCTTTTGAGATCGGTCTGCAGCGCGGTGAAGGTGGAGATGCCGCTGTCTTCCTGGGCGACGATCTCGCCATCGAGCAGGGCCGAGCTCACCGGCAATTGCGCCAGCGCCTTGGCGATGGTGGGGAAGCGCTTGGTCCAGTCGAGGCCGGTGCGGGTGTGTAGTTTCACTTTGCCGCCGTCGAGCCTCGCCTGCATGCGATAGCCGTCATGTTTGATTTCATGCAGCCAGCCTTTGCCTTGCGGCGGCCCGTTGCGTTCTTCGGCGAGGGCCGGGTCGACGAAGACCGGCAATATGCTCTTCTTGGCTCCTTTGAGCTTGCTGTAGACCGAAGCCTTCGCGCCGCTGGCGCGCCTGATCTTTTCGCGCGCCTTGTGGTCGGGACGGATCTGCTGGCGCTCCGCCAGATCCTCATTGGTAAGGCCGGAGATGACGGAAGTGAGCTCGGTCGCCGCCGGTTCCAGATCACCGGGTCCCAGCGAATAGTCGTCTTCGCCCTTGAAGAGCAGCCATTGCTCCTGGCGCTCGCCGGGCCTTCGCTTCATGCGCACGAAATGCCAATGGCCTTTCAGCCTCTCGCCATTGAGCGCGAAAATGAGCTTGCCGTTCTTCAGGCCTTCGCGCGGGTCGCCATCGGTGAGCCAGGTGCCCCGGTCCCACACGATCATCGTGCCGCCGCCATATTCGCCCTTGGGGATGACACCTTCCCAGGTGAGATAGTCGAGCGGATGATCTTCGGTCTCGACCGCCAGCCGTTTGACGCCCGGCACCATGCTGATGCCCTTGGCGACGGCCCAGCTCTTCAGGACGCCGTCGAGCTCGAGCCGCAGATCGAAATGGAGACGGCGCGCTTCATGGCGCTGCACCGCGAAACGCCACTCGTTCTTCGGGCCGATCTTGGCGCGCGGTTCCGGCGTCTTGCTGAAATCACGCTTGGCGCGATAGGAGGCGAGGCGGCCTGAGGGTTTCTTGGGCGTCTTGGCTGCAGAGCGTGGCGCCGGCATTCAGAGATCTAACGGCGCCCGCCGCTGGCCTTCTTCTTCGCTGCCGATTTGTCGCCGCCGCTCTTTGGCGCGCCGCCGGCGGTCTTCGCCGGCTTGTCGTCCGTCACGCTGCGCCGGAGCGCGTCCATGAGGTCGACGACATTGGCGCCGCTCGGCCGCTCTTCTGCCGTGGCGACGATCTTGCGGCCCTTGGCCTTTTCGCGCACCAGCTCCTGAAGCGCGATGGCATAATGGTTCTTGTAATGCTCGGGCTTGAACTCCGTCGCCTTGCGGCCGATCAACTCGCCCGCCAGCGTCACCATTTCCGCATCGAGCTTCTTATCCGGCAAGTCGGAGAAATATTGACCCGCCGCCCTGATCTCATTGGCGTAGCGCATCACATGCATGCCGAGGCCCTTATCGAGCGGGCCGACGGCGACGAGATATTCGCGTCCCGACATGGTCACTTGGCCGACGCCGAGCTTGCCGCTCTTCTTCAGCGCGTCGCGGATGACGAGATAACCTTCGACCGAATGTTCATCGGTCGGCACGATGTAATAGGGACGCTCGAAATAACGCGGATCGATTTCCTGGGTGTCGACGAAGAGCTGCAGATCGAGCGTCTTCTTGCTTTCGAGCTTGATCGCCTCGAGCTCTTCCGGCTCGAGCATGACATAGGTGTCTTCGTCGATCTCATACGCCTTGACGATGTCGGCATTGTCGATCGGGCCCAGACCCTTCACCGTCTTGGTGTAATTGATCCGCTGGCCGGTCGGCTTGTGAATCTGATTGAATTTGATCTCGGAGGTCGAATCGACCGCGTTGTAGACGGCCACACCTATGGAGACGAGCGAGAGCCTGAGGAAGCCTTTCCAATAGGCCCGGCCGGGAACTGCCATAATACTCACCACTGACCAACTGACTTCTAATCAAAGTGTATCCTGTGGCCTATGGTTCCTCTACGGAAACAAACCGAAAACACACTAGGCGGTTACCAAATTCAACCCACAAGATGTGGGTCGGATGGAACTTGCCTGCCGCTGCGACATTGAATTCGCGAAATGGAGATGCGACTCTTATTCCAGAACGGCAGTCGAAAGGTTGAAGCGCCATGTCCCTGAACCGCCTCGCTCTATGCTGTGCTGCTCTCATTGTTTTTTCCGGCCTGCATATAGGCCCCGCCAGCGCCGACCTCTTGGGCGATATCGGAACCGGCGCCCGCAAGACCGGCAAGGCGATCGAGCGGGGCGCCAAGAAGGCCGGGCGGGCAGTGAAGGAGGGCGCCGAGGATGCGGGTGAAGCGATCGGCCGTGGCGCCCGCAAGCTCGGCCGTGACCTCGAGCGCGGCTATTGCAACCTGACCTCCGACCGCGATTGCCGTGTCAATGCGAGGGTCGGCCGCGACAAGCAGGGGCCTTATACCTATGACCCCAAGAATCCGTCCAAGAAATATCGCGGCGATGAAACGGATCCGGCGCAGACCGGCCGCGACAAGCAGCTGAGCGGCTTCGCCGCCTATGTGAAGAACAAGGACTTGACCGAGGCCGAGATCGACGACCGCGACGTGCACGGCTTCCGCCGCTTCCTCGCGCCCAACGCAAAACTGGGCGTCGCCTATCCCGATGCGGAGAAGGCACTGAAGGCGCCGACCAAGTCGGGCGAGGTTCGCGCCTGCTGCCAGAAGGGCGGCGGGGGTCCGTTCCTGACCGACCGGCTCGATAAGTCCAAGCTCTTCTTTGCCGGCGGCACCGAATATCTCACCAAGGTCGACGAGCCGGTCTATGCGCCGCTGACCGGCTGGGTGGAAAAGGAAGAGGATCCGCGCAATAATTTTGCGGGCCTCGTTCTGCGCGACGACAAAGGATATCTCGCCACGGTTTCGTTCCTGCGCCTGACGCCAGAGATCGAGCAGGCGCTCAAATCCAATACCCGTTACGAGGTGAAAGCGGGCGAAACCATCATCGGTCATGCGCAGGATCTGCATCCGGCGTATCCGCCGGAAGTGCCGAACCACGTCTATGTGACGATGTCCGATCCGAAAGGCGATCCGATCGATCCGGCCGGCAAGATCACGCTGAAGCGGGTGCCGAAGTCGATGCCGGCGAAGGCGCCCACCACCGCGGCCAAGCCCTGAAGATCAGCGCGACGACTGATCGCTCTTGCCAAGACGCGCCAAAGCCGCTCTTTTATAAGGGGGTTGGCTAGAGGCGGATAAAGATGACATCGCCGCGTTCAGGCTGCGTCAGTCGTCGGAAGCTTCTGATTGGCGCATCGGTCCTGCTGGGTAATGTGACGGGGGGCGTGGCGACGCCGGCTCGGGCGGCAAAATCGCCATCCGCGACAGCCATTGCCGCTCTGCTCCGGAAATATAAAGTTCCCGCGGTGAGCTTCGCGACGTTCGACCGCGATGGCATCGTGCTCTGTGCCGCCCATGGGCGGCGGCAGGTGGAGAGTGCGAAAGTGACGATTGAAACGCGCTTCCAGGCCGCCTCCCTCAGCAAGACGGTCAATGCGCTTTGCGTGCTGAGTCTCGTGCGCGACGGCAGGTTCAGCCTTGATGATCCGGTGAACAGGCGTCTGTCCGGTTGGCGATTGACCGGCAAGGATGCGGAGAATGTTACAATAAGAATGCTGCTCTCGCACACGGGCGGCACCGCTGTAGCGGGATTTCCGGGCTATCAGAGAGACGATGTCATTCCGCGGCTGGACGAGGTCCTCGACGGTGTCAAACCGGCGAATACCCAGCGGATCGAAGTGATCAATCCCGTCGGGAAATATCATTATTCAGGCGGTGGCGTCGTCGTCCTTCAGAAGCTCATCACGGATATCGAAGCGGCGCCCTATGAGGAGACCGTGGCGCGGCGTGTTCTCGAACCGCTCGGCATGTCGAACTCCTCGATGCGGCAACCATTGCAGTCGATCAAAGGCAAGCTGGCCTCCGGTCACACGATCGATGGCGATGTCATCCGCATGGACTATTTCATCTATCCCGAGATGGCCGCGGCCGGTCTGTGGTCGACGCCCAGTGATCTCGCCCGCATGTTGATGGCGATGCTCGATTCCGCCGAGGGCAAGGGGGGCGCCTTGCTCCCTAAGAATCTGGCCCGTGAAATGGTGATGCCGGTGCGCGCCGACGCCGGACTCGGAGTCTTCATCAATCGCAAGGGACTGGTCCATCACGACGGCGCCAATTGGGGCTTTCGCGCCGTCTATTTCGTCGACCCCGGGACTCGGCGCGGCAAGATCGTGATGGCGAACGGCCAGCGCGGCGACATGGTCTATAATGAGCTGCTGAAGCGGATCTGACGCTGGTCCCTAATCCGGCAGGCCGGCCGAACGCAAGGCCGTGACGACCTTCTCGAATTTCGCCGGATCACGATAGGGCTGCGACAAACGTATCTCGGTCAGCCCGAAATCGGATGAGTGCCTGCGCAGCTCCTTGATCATGTCTGCGGCTTCTGTGCTTCGCCCCTGGAAGGCGAGGATCGTGGCCATGGTGACATAGGCGAAGGGGTCATCAGGCTCCCGGCGTAGATAGAGCTCGGCGACGTCGAGAGCGGCCGGGTAGTCGCCGGTCCACAGATTGTTGAACGCCACATAATAGACGTACCAGCTGGGATATTGCGGGCAGAGCCGCATGGCCAGATTGAGCGCCGCCATCGATTTCTCATACTCTCCGCCATACATATGCAGCATGGCCAGAAAGGCGACCGAATGGGCATCGCTCGGCGACCGGCTGACCGCCTGTTCCGCAAACTCGACGGCGAGATCATGCTCGCCTCTGAGCCACGCTATGCCGCCCCTGAGCATGTAAGAGATGCCGAGATCGGGATTGAGGGTAATCACCGTCTCGACGTCTTTCTCGGCCAGGCGGAGCGACTGCTCGGGATCGGTCGACCGGTTGAAGCGCGCATCCCACCAATGCGTCATGCCATGGAGGATGATCGCGCCGGTATAGGAGGGATCGATCGCGCAAGCTTCCTCGAGCAGCTGGCGCGCATTGGCATTGTCTACACGGTTGAAGCGGAGAAAAACATCGCGCGCGGCGACCATTTTCTCCCAGGCGCGCAGATTGCGGGTCTGTCCTTCCCACAGGCGCGCCATATCACCGCTGGTGAGCCTGACCTGAAGGGCCAGCGCGATGGCCTGGGTGATCTGATCCTGGACGGCGAAGATGTCGATGAGATCACCTTCATAACGTTCGCTCCAGACATGTTTGCCGGACTGATTGTCGATCAGATGCGCGGTCACCCTGATGCGGCTTCCGGCGGCGCGCAGGCTGCCTTCGAGCTTGAAATGCGCATTGGTGGAAGGCGGGTCTAGCGTGCTGCTGGAGACGACGAACAGTTCCCTGATCTTCGACAGCGCCGCGATGATGTCCTGCGTCAACCCTTCGGCGAAGAAGGCATGTTCGCGATCGCTTGACAGATTGGCGAAAGGGACAACGGTGATCGAAGGCTTGTCGGGAAGCGCGTGGCTGGCTTTGGAATCGGCCCGCGCGGGCGTTTCACGCCGGCGCGCCTTTATCGCGCGCATGAGCGTCTCGGTCTCGGCATCGGGTTTGACGCCGAGCTGGTTTGCCAGCTCACGCTCGCAGCGCTCATACTGCGCCAGCGCGGCGTCGGGCCTTCCCTGCGCCGCATACAGGCGCATCAGCATCCGATGGACATGCTCCTGCAACGGATCGAGCTGGAGGAGCTTCAGTCCGTGGGCGATCGCTTCTTCCGTCTTGCCGGCGTCCTCTGCCGATTTCGCCAGCCTTGTGTATATCGTCGCGACCAGCAGGCGAAAGCGTTCGCGCTCGCTGACGAGCCACTGCTCGAAGGAAGATTCATCGATCGCCAATCCTTCGAGAAAGTCACCGCCATAGAGCTCGGTGGCGGTACGGAGCAGGTCGACATCATCGCTTTTTGCCGCAAGCTCGAGGGCCCTTGTATCGAGCCATGCCGAACCTGCCCGCCATGTGACGGATTCCTTGCTGGCGATAAGCGCGTCGGCCGCCTCGCCCAGTGCTGCGCGCAGTTCCGAAAGGGATTGCCGCAGGCTGGCGCGCGCCTGGCCCTCGCCGCGCTCTCCCCACAGCAGGCCGGTGAGGACGGTTCGGGCCACATCGACGCCTTCGCGCTGCGCCAGATAGGCGAGGAGCGCCCGGACCTTCTTGGCGGCAAGGGTTACGGCCTGGCCGTCGATTTGGACCGTCATCGGTCCCAGAAGCCGGATTTCGACGCCGGTCCCTGAGGGCGCGAAGTGCTGATTTTGCGGTGCTTTGACGATGCTCATGACGATTGCCTGACGGCCGCTTCCTACTCTGCTCTGAGTAGAGGAGGCAAGTTCATGTACGACGTCAACCCAATGGGCCCGCTGCGGCATCTGGAAGAGCTGGAAAGAAAGGCCGTATCGCAGTTGCGGGCGGCGCGGGCAAAGCCTCCGAGGCAGGCCCGGCTATGGCCATGGATCGTGGCTCTGGCGACGCGTATGCGTGCGGCGATCGCGCGGGAGATGCCGGCTGGCTGATCAGGTGTCGGCTGATCCTGAGACGACGGCGGCAAGCCCGGCGACTTCCTCGTCGCTGAAGACGCGGCTGCGGGTCAGGAAACGAAAGCCTTCCGGCGCCTCGAGCGAAAAGCCCGAGCCTCGCCCCTTGACCACATCGATGATGAGCTGCGTGTGCTGCCAGTATTCGAACTGCGCGGCGCTCATATAGAAGGGCAAGCCGCCGATGGCGCCGAGTTTCACATCGCTGCCGCCGACACGGAGTTCACCCAGCGGATAACACATCGGCGCCGAGCCGTCGCAGCAGCCGCCCGACTGATGGAACATCAGCGGCCCGTGCCTGTCCTTGAGCATCCCGATGAGATCGAGGGCCGCCTCGGTGGCGAGAACACGTTCGATCGTGTGCGCTTCCATGGCGGCCCTCTCCTTCAGTCAGTACTTCATTAGAAGAAGCCCAGCGCCTTCGGGCTGTAGCTCACCAGCATGTTCTTGGTCTGCTGATAGTGATCGAGCATCATCTTATGCGTCTCGCGTCCGATGCCCGACTGCTTGTAGCCGCCGAAAGCCGCATGCGAGGGATAGAGATGATAGCAGTTGGTCCACACGCGCCCGGCCTGGATGGCGCGGCCGAAGCGATAGGCGCGGTTGATGTCGCGCGTCCACACGGCGGCACCAAGGCCGTAAAGCGTGTCATTGGCGATGGCGAGCGCTTCTTCGGGCGTGTCGAAGGTCGTCACCGACACGACCGGTCCGAAGATCTCCTCTTGGAAGATGCGCATCTTGTTGGTGCCTTCAAAGACCGTCGGATGCACGTAATAGCCATCCTTCAACTCGCCCTCGAGAACGTTGCGCTCACCGCCGGCGAGAACCTTCGCCCCTTCCTTCCGGCCGATGTCGAAATAGGACAGGATCTTCTCGAGCTGGTCGTTCGACGCCTGCGCGCCGATCATCGTCGCGGCATCGAGCGGATGGCCCTGCTTGATCTTCTTGACCCGCGCCAGCGCCTTTTCCATGAACTTGTCATAGATCGACTTCTGGACGAGCGCGCGGCTCGGACAGGTGCAGACCTCGCCCTGATTGAGGGCGAACATGGTGAAGCCCTCCAGCGCCTTGTCGACGAAATCGTCGTTCTCGGCCATCACGTCGGCGAAGAAGATATTGGGCGACTTGCCGCCCAGCTCGAGCGTCACCGGAATGATGTTCTCGGACGCATATTGCATGATGAGGCGGCCGGTCGTGGTCTCGCCCGTGAAGGCGACCTTGGCGATGCGCTTGTTCTGGGCCAGGGGTTTGCCGGCCTCGATGCCGAAGCCGTTGACGATGTTGATGACGCCGGGCGGGAAAATGTCGGCGATGAGCTCCATCAGCACCATGATGCCCATCGGCGTCTGCTCGGCGGGCTTCAGGATGACGCAATTGCCGGCGGCGATTGCCGGGGCGAGCTTCCAGGTCGCCATCAGGATCGGGAAGTTCCACGGAATGATCTGCCCGACCACGCCCAGGGGCTCGTGGAAGTGATAGGCGACCGTATCGTCGTCGATTTCCGACAGCGCGCCCTCCTGGGCGCGGATGCAGGCGGCGAAATAGCGGAAATGATCGACCACCAGCGGCAGATCGGCATGGGTCGTCTCGCGGATCGGCTTGCCATTGTCGATCGATTCCACCAGCGCCAGGAGGCCGAGGCGGCTTTCGACCACATCGGCGACCTTGTTGAGGAGCTTGGCCCGCTCGGCGGGGGCGGTCTTGCCCCATTTCTCGCGCGCTTTATGCGCGGCGTCGACGGCAAGCTCGATATCCTCGGCGGTCGAGCGCGCGATATCGCAGACCTTCTTGCCGGTGATCGGGCTGATATTCTCGAAATATTGGCCTTTGACCGGGGCCACCCATTTGCCGCCGATGAAATTCTCATAGCGCGGGCGGATGGCGACGGTTTTTTCAATCTCTTTAAGGGCTTGGGCGAGCATAGCGGGACCTCCCATGGTTTTTGCCGTCCCGACGTTATGCCCCGTCAGGAATGACGACAAGGCGACGTTAGTCCCAATTGAAAATAACGAAACTACAAAACAGAACAGAGGGTGATTGGTGCGATTTGGTCTGGACCTGGCGCGAACTTCGCAGGATTATGACGCCAAGGAGCACCAATTGGCCAATCTGAGCATACGTATCGATTTCGCCCCCGAGCATCGGCTTGGGCCGGGCAAGATTCAGCTTCTCGAGCAGATCGCCTCGCTGGGCTCCATTGCCGCCAGCGGCCGCGCGCTCGGCATGTCCTACCGGCGCGCCTGGGAGCTGATTGACGAGCTGAATTCGATCTTTGGTGAACCCGTCGTCATTCCGAGAAGCGGCGGCAAGAAGGGCGGCGGCGCCGCTTTGACGCCTTTGGGACTCACCATCATCTCGCGCTACCGCGCCATCGAGCGTGCCGCAATGTCCGCAGCGGAAAGTCATGTCGCCGCACTCGATGCCGAGATCAACGGCAGGAGCAAACGCCAGAAACGCGCCTGATCGGCTTGCCGCCGCGCATTCGTTATGGTCTATTGGGCATAGCGAGTGCCCTGATGAGCAAAACCCAGACTGTTGCTAATTTCACCTCTTGCGAAGTCTCTGGTGACGGCGAGGCCATCCGTCTGTCCTATTGCGACGATGCCGGCGCCACCCGTGACCTCAACATCTCGGCCGAGCAGGCGGGCGCCCTGGCCATGACCTTGCCGCGTCTTCTCAGCGCCGCTTTGCGGGCACGCAGCCGTGATCCCAATCTCAGATTCGTCTTCCCGCTCGCCGAGTGCAATCTCGAGGCGGCGGCGGGCAGCTCGCATCGGATCTTGTCCTTGCGCACCCCCGATGGCTTCGAGGTCAGCTTCTCGCTCTCGCAGGAGGCGCTGGCCGAGATGAGCGAGTTGATCGATCTCGGCGCCGAACCGGCGGGCGGACGCGGCGCCATGCACTGAAATTGCAAACAGGGCGGATCTATCCGTTCCTGTTTGTTTGCCTATCGTTATTGTCATTTGACTATAACGCATCATCCAGATGATCCGAAAGGGAGGTTGTCATGAATATCGCCGTCCGTAAGCCGCTTCTGGGATCCGCGCTGAGCGGGTTCCTGGGCCAGAACCGCAAGATCCTGATCGATGGCAAATGGGTCCAGGCCCAGAACGGCCAGACCTTCGAGGTCGAGGATCCCGCCACTCAGGAAATCATCGCCCATGTGCCCTTGGGCGACAAAGCCGATATCGATCTGGCGGTCGCCGCCGCCCGCCGCGCTTTCGATAGCGGACCCTGGTCGCGTATGTCGCCCGGCGAGCGTTCGCGCATCGTCTGGAAGCTTGGCGACCTGTTAGAGAAATATGCCGATGAATTCGCCGAGCTCGAGGCGCTCGACAATGGCAAGCCGGTGACCAATGCCCGTAAGGGCGACGTCCAGGGCTCGATCGAGATGTTCCGCTATATGGCGGGCTGGGCGACGCGCCTCAATGGCGAGACCATCCAGGTGTCGAGCCCGGGCAACTGGCATGCCTATACGCTGCGCGAGCCGGTCGGTGTCGTCGGCCAGATCATCCCGTGGAATTTCCCGCTGATGATGGCGGCCTGGAAGCTGGCGCCTGCGCTGGCCTCGGGCTGCACTATCGTGCTCAAGCCCGCCGAGCAGACGCCGCTGTCGGCACTGCGTTTCGGTGAGCTGATCCAGGAGGCGGGTATTCCGGACGGCGTTGTCAACATCGTCACCGGATTCGGCGAGACGGCGGGCGCCGCTCTGGCCGAGCATCCCGATGTCGACAAGGTCGCTTTCACCGGTTCGACCGAGGTGGGCAAGATCATCGTGCGGGCGGCGGCCGGCAATCTCAAGCGCGTGTCGCTGGAGCTCGGCGGCAAGTCACCTGCCATCGTCTTCCCCGATGCCGATCTCGATCTTGCCATCGCCGGCACCGCCGATGCGATCTTCTACAATCAGGGCCAGTGTTGCACCGCCGGCTCCAGGCTCTTCGCCCACAAGTCGGTCTATGACAAGGTCGTCGCCGGTGTCGCCGAAGCGGCGGGCAAGCTCAAGATCGGCCATGGCCTCGATCCCACCGTCAATCTGGGGCCGCTCGTCTCCAAGGAGCAGCATGACCGGGTCAAGGGCTTCCTCGATTCCGGCCGCAAGGAAGGAGCCGAGGTGGTGACCGGCGGCAAGATCGCCGGCAATCAGGGCTATTTCGTCGAGCCGACGGTGCTCGCCAACACCAACCGCGACATGCGGGTGGTGCGCGAGGAGATTTTCGGGCCGGTGGTATGCGTCCAGTCCTTCGACGACGACAGCCTCGAAGCGGTGGCGAAATTCGCCAACGATACTGAATATGGACTGCAGGCGAGTGTGTGGACGCGCAATCTCAATGTCGCCCATATGATGGCCCGCAAGATCAAGGCCGGCACCATCTGCATCAACACCCATAATTACGGCGACCCGGCCTGGCCCTTCGGCGGCTACAAGCAGTCGGGCTGGGGCCGCGAGATGGGCAAGGACGTCATGGAGCATTACACCGAGACCAAGTCGGTGGCGGCCAGACTGTAACGCTGCTTGCTGCGCGCCGGTTTGCGCAGTAACGTCGCAGGTCACGAATTCCGAAAGTGCATGATGAATGGGAGGCCGATCCGGCCTCCCTCCTTTATTAAGAATCATCAACCAGGGAGGAGTTCAATGCCTGTTGCCATCCATCCATCCGTCGACAAGGGCTTCAAGCCGGCCGGGCGGAAATTCTCCGGCGGCACGCTCACTTGCAAATGCGCGAGCAATCCGGTGACCGTGAAGGTCACCAGCCAGAGTGCCCATAACCACGCCTGCGGCTGCACCAAATGCTGGAAGCCGGAGGGCGCGACGTTTTCAGTCGTCGCCGTCGTTCCGCGTGACAGTCTGAGCGTCTCCGCCAACAGCCAGAAGCTCAAAGTGATCGATGCCAGCGCCGCGATCCAGCGCCACGCCTGCACCGGCTGCGGCGTCCATATGTATGGCCGTGTCGAAAATACCAAACACCCGTTCTATGGCCTCGATTTCATCCACACCGAATTGTCAGCCGAAAAGGGCTGGTCGCCGCCCAAATTCGCGGCCTTTGTCTCCTCCATCATCGAATCCGGCACGCCTCCCGATCAGATGAAGGCGATCCGCGCGCGCTTGCGCACGCTCGGCCTCGATCCCTATGACTGCCTGTCGCCGCCGCTCATGGATTTCATCGCCACCCACGTCGCCAAGGCCAAGGGTGTGCTGAAAGCCTGAGGCCGTTCAGGCTCTGGCCTTAGGCAACCGGCCGGGCTAGATCGTTGCCAGGATGAATGAAGGAGAATCGTGGACATGAAGACCCGCGCCGCCGTTGCTTTCGAAAAAGCCAAGCCGCTTGAGATCGTCGAGGTCGACCTCGAAGGACCGCGTGAGGGTGAGGTGCTGGTCGAGATCAAGGCGACCGGCATCTGCCATACCGACGAATTCACGATCTCCGGCGCCGATCCGGAAGGCCTCTTCCCGGCGATCATGGGTCATGAAGGCGCCGGCGTCGTCGTCGACGTCGGCCCCGGCGTCAAATCGCTTAAAAAGGGCGATCATGTCATTCCGCTCTACACGCCCGAATGCCGCGAATGCGATTATTGTCTCAACCCCAAGACCAATCTCTGCCAGAAGATCCGCGTGACGCAGGGACGGGGCCTGATGCCCGACGGCACCAGCCGTTTCTCCTATAAGGGCAAGATGGTGCATCACTATATGGGCTGCTCTACCTTCTCCAATTACACGGTGCTGCCCGAGATCGCGCTGGCCAAGGTCAGGAGCGACGCGCCCTTCGACAAGATCTGCTATATCGGCTGCGGCGTCACCACCGGCATCGGTGCGGTCATCAACACCGCCAAGGTGGAAGAGGGCTCGAACTGTATCGTCTTCGGCCTCGGCGGCATCGGCCTCAATGTCATCCAGGGCCTGCGCCTCGCCGGCGCCAATATGATCGTCGGCGTCGATCTCAACAATGATCGCAAGCCCTGGGGCGAGCGCTTCGGCATGACGCACTTCGTCAATCCGAGCGAAGTACAGGGTGACCTCGTCGCTCATCTGGTCGAGCTCACTGGCGGTGGCGCCGATTACACTTTCGAATGCATCGGCAATGTGAAGGTGATGCGTATCGCGCTCGAGGCCTGCCACAAGGGCTGGGGTGAATCGATTATCATCGGCGTCGCCGGCGCTGGCCAGGAGATTGCAACACGGCCCTTCCAGCTCGTCACCGGCCGTGTCTGGCGCGGTACCGCCTTCGGTGGCGCCCGCGGCCGCACCGACGTGCCGAAGATCGTCGACTGGTACATGAACGGCAAGATCGAGATCGATCCGATGATTACCCACACGCTGCCGCTCGAGCGCATCAACGAAGCCTTCGACCTGATGCATGAGGGCAAGTCGATCAGGAGTGTGGTCGTCTTTTGATACGCTGACCGGACGAACGATCAAGCGGCGGGGGCCGGCTTCCTGCTAAACGGGCGGCGTGGAGGAGATGCCATGCCACTTGCCGACAATGCTCTCTGGGTCATAGAGCGCAACTTGCGCCAGCCCATCACGCTGAGTTCGATTGCCGAGGCCTGCGGGGTATCCCGCTCGCATCTCGCCAATGCGTTCGGCATGGCGACCGGCTATCCGGTGATGAAGTATCTGCGCGCCCGGCGCCTCAGCGAGGCGGCGCGCGCGCTGGGTGGTGGTGCGCCGGACATATTGGCGGTGGCGCTCGATACCGGCTACGGGTCGCACGAGGCCTTTACCCGCGCCTTTCGCGAGCAGTTCGGCAAGACACCCGAGACGGTGCGCGACAGCGGCAGTCTTGCTGGTCTTGAAATCGTTGCGCCATTGGAGTTGAAGGCGCGGGCGCCCGTTAACAACCTCGCCTCTCCTCGCATCGCCGATGAAGGACCGGTGCGCGCGATCGGCCTTGCGCAAATCTTCTCCTTCTCGACCACGATCGGCATTCCTGCCCAATGGCAACGATTCATGGATTTCTATGATGCCATTCCGGAAAAGCTCGACGGCATTCCCATTGGCGTGACCGAGGCGCCCGACGACGATGGTGAGTTCAACTATGTCTGCGCGGCCGAGGTTTCCCGTTTCGGCAAGGTTCCGGAAGGGCTGCGCAAGGTTGAGATCCCGGCGCGGAGATATGCGGTGTTCGAGCATCATGGCCATGTCTCGCGCCTATATGAAACCTATTCCGCGATCTGGAATGAAGGCCTCGCCTCGCAAGGCCTGATGCTCGCCGACGCCCCCATCATCGAGCGCCACAATCCGCAATTCGATCCCCGAACTGGCGAGGGCGGGCTCACTCTGTGGCTCCCGCTGGCCGCGTGATGGCGAAACGCCTGGCCATGCCGGCCGTCGTCTCGCCCGCCGACTGGCGGGAGGCGCGTATGCGTCTGCTGGACAAGGAGAAGGCGGCGACACGGACGCTCGACGCCTTGGCCGCTGAGCGGCGCCGTTTGCCGATGGTCCGGCTCGATCAGGACTATGTCTTCTCCGGCGCACGGGGAAAGGTCTCGCTGGCGGGACTTTTTTCGGGGCGCCGGCAATTGATCGTCTATCACTTCATGTTCGCACCCGATTGGTCGAGCGCCTGCGCCGGTTGCGCCCGTCGCATCGATGATATCGGGCATCTGGCCCATCTTCATGCCCGGGAGACGAGTCTCGTCGCCGTGGCGCGCGCACCTTATTCACGCCTCGCCGAGCTTCGCCGGCGAAAGCGATGGACTGTTCCCTTCTTCTCGTCGGCGGGGTCCTCCTTCAATGTCGATATGGGAGTAGGCGGAGAAGGGGAGGATGATTTCGGCATCAGTATCTTTTTCCGCGACGACGATGCCATGGTCTATCGCAGCTATTTCACCACCGGTCGCGGCGTCGAGCCGTCGGGTTTCCGGCATTTGCTCGACATGACCCCTTATGGGCGCCAGGAGGCGTGGGAGGAGTCGCCCGAGGGCTGGCCGCAGTCACCCACTCACGGCTGGGGATCGGCCCGTGACGAGTAACTTGAGGCCACGCGTTCAGTTACAAAATTAACCTAGCGGAATCTTCTTGCCAAACTTGCATACAAGATATATACATTCTGTCTATGACAAAGGTCGAGCGCTCCCGGAGCTTCCCTTCGACCGGCCGTAGAGCCGAAGCGGCCCAGGATGTCGTTTTCAGATGGCTCAAAGAGCACATCGCGACGCTTCCCAGGAGTGACGGGGTTTTTCTCACCGAAGCGGAAGTTTCCCAGGCAACCGGCACGTCGCGCACCCCGGTGCGCGAGGCTTTGCTTCGGCTCGAGGCTGACGGCTTCCTGCAGATCGTGCCCAAGAAGGGCGCTTATGTTCCCCCGGTGACCGAAGCCGATATCGACGCCGTCATGCAGGCGCGCGGATTGGTCGAGGAATGGTGCGCCCGGCGCGCCGCCGATCTCGGCGCCGCGCTGGCCGAGCATCTCGATGAGCTCATCGAGATGCAGACGGCACAGAAGGACGATCCGGTCGCCTTCATCGAGAGCGATCGTGAGTTTCATGGCGCCATCGTCAGCGCTGCCGGCAACCCGGTGCTTGCCGGCTTCTATGAGAGCCTGAGGGATCGTCAGCTGCGCATGGGTGTCTATGCGCTCACCACCTCGGGCCGACGCGTCGACGAAGTCCTGACTGAACATGCGGCGATCGTCGCGGCGCTGCGCGAAGGCGATGGCGGTCGCGCCGCTGCAGCGGTGGCGCGGCATCTGGAGACGACGCTCGCCGCCTTGCGGCTGCCGGCAATGCCGAAACGGGCACGGCCGCCATCATGATCGCCGCGGTGGAAACAGCCTTCGACACGAGGGCGTTCCGGCAAGCGCTGGGACAGTTTCCAACCGGTGTCTGCATCGTGACCGCGAAGGTTGAAGGTAAGCCGCTCGGCATGACGGTCAGCTCGTTCAACTCTCTGTCGCTGGCCCCGCCTCTCATCCTGTTCAGCATCGACCGGAAAGCCGCGAGCCTTCCCCTCTGGATGAAGGCGGAAGCCTATGCCGTCAATGTCCTGGCCGAGAACCAGAAGGACCTCTCGAACAGATTTGCCCGCTCCCTCGGCAACAAATGGGAAGCCACCTCTTATCGCGATGGTTTCATGGACGTGCCATTGCTGCCCGGCGTGAGCGCGGTCTTCGAATGCGCCGCCTATGCCCGGCATGACGGAGGCGACCATGTGCTGCTCATCGCCGAGGTGAAGCGCTTCCGCGCCGAGGGCGACCGACAGCCGCTTGTCTTCGGCAAGGGGCGTTATGCGGCGCTGCAGCCGACCGAGTTCGCGGCCCCTCTGTGGCCACTCGACATCCATTACTGAACGTCTGGAGGGGACTATGATCAAGACAGGCTCCCAGCATATCGCATCGCTGAAGGACGGCCGGCAGGTCTATATCGACGGCGCGCTTTCCGGCGATGTCACCGAATGCCCGGCCTTCAGGCGCTCCATCGGCACGGTTGGCGCGCTCTACGACTTCCAATCCCGCCCGGAAAATCTCGAACTGATGACCTTCGATGTGCCGGAAACACAAGGGGGCCACGCCAGCCGCATCTGGCAGCTGCCGCGCAGCTATCGGGAAATCGTCGAACGCCGCCGGGCGTTGGAGGCCTGGGCCGAGCTGCATGGCGGTTTTCTCGGCCGTGCGCCCGATCATGTCGCGTCCTGTCTCGCCGGCATGTATATGGGGATCGATATCTTCCGCGGCTATGATGCGGCGCGCGCCGGAGCGCTCGCTGACTATTTCCACTTCGCCCGCGCCAGCGATCTCTATCTCACCTATGTGATCATCAATCCGCAGGCCGACAGATCCCGCCCGGCGGGTGAGCAGCACGATCCGTTCCTTACCGCCGGCGTGGTCGATCAGGACGGCACGGGCCTCACTATTCGGGGCGCAAAGATGCTGGCGACCGGTGGCATCATGGCGAATGAGGTGCTGGTGACCTGCATCCAGCCGCTGCGTGCCGGCGAGGAGCGTTATGCGGTGTCCTTCGCCGTGCCGATGAACGCCAAGGGGTTGAAGATCCTGTCGCGCAAGTCTTATGAAGCGGGCGCGCCGAGCGTCTTCGACAATCCGCTTGCCAGCCGCTTCGATGAGAACGATGCCGTCCTCTATTTCGACGATGTGAAGGTCGAGTGGCCGCGCGTCTTCATCAATCAGGACATCGCGATGTGCCAGCGGCAGTTTCATGCCACTCCGGCGCATGTCTATCAGAATTACCAATCGCAGATCCGCCTGATGGTGAAGATGCGTTTCCTGGTCGGCATCGCACGGCGGATCGCCGAGACCAACGGCATTATCGGATTCCCCCAGGTCCATGAAACACTGGGCGCGCTCGCGGCGCAGAATACGATGGTCGACGCGCTCGTCCACGCCATGGAGATAAAAGGCAGGATGCAGGGTGAGTATTTCATCCCCGACAGCCACACGCTCTATGCCGCTCAGGTGTTGACTCAGGAGCTCTACGGGCAGGTGATCACGGCGCTACGCGGCCTGGCCGGTGGCGGCCTGATCATGCTGCCGTCCTCCGTCCATGATTTTGCCAATGGTGAATTGCGCGGCCTCATCGATCGGACGCAGCAGTCACCCGTCTGTTCCTCGGAAAGCCGGGTCAAATTTTTCAAGCTTGCCTGGGATGCGGTCGGTTCGGAATTTGCCTCCCGGCACACGCAATATGAAATGTTCTATGCCGGGGCCACGTTCGTCACCAAGGGGCACAGTTTCCGCACCTTCGACTGGGATCGCTGCACCGGCTTCGTCGATCGCATGCTCGACGGCTATTCCCTGGCCGACGAGATCGGCGGCGCCTCGCCTCTGGCGGCGTGAGGTTTGTCATGCCGATCAACAAGGAGCATCGGGAGTTTCACGCGCTCGATATGGCGGGCGGTTGGCATGTCCCTCCGGGCTATCCGCCGGGCATCGAGCAGAAGATCCTGTCGGGCCGGCTTGATGAAAAGGCGGCGAGCGGCCATCGCACGCGGCTTTTGCGCTTTCTGCCCGGTGCCTTCACCACCATGCCCTTCACCCATGAATACTGGGAGGAGGTGTATCTGATCGCGGGCGATCTGATCGTCGGCGCCGCCCCAGGTGAAGTGACATTTGCCGCCAATACCTATGCGTGCCGTCCGCCTGGCGTCGCGCATGGGCCGTTCCGCTCGCAAGGCGGCTGCCTCCTGCTCGAAGTCCATTTTTATGATTGAAACGATAGGCAACGCCGATCGTCCCCTTTGCTTCGCTGTCAGATCTTGATCAGCATCGCCGTCCCATACATGAGGGCGAGGCCTGCGGCCGCACCCGTCAGCGTCGCCGGCGTCATCAGAGCCTTGACCGGATCCGCCGACGAGCGGGCGAGGAAGGCCGAGACCTCGATGATGACCTGGAGGATGGCGCCGGCGCCGATCGCCAGCGCCAGCGCCGACCAATGTGGCGCATAAGCGAGGCTGCCCATCCACATGCCGAGCACCGCCGGACCGCCGGCGATGAGGGCGAGTCCGGCGAAGCGCGCCAGTGACGGCTTGAGCTTGAGCAGGGGAGCGGCGATGCCGATGCCTTCGGTGATGTTGTGGAGCGTGAAGCCCATGACCAGGAAGGTGCCGAGGCCGGCGGCGCCCGCCGCGAAGGCTGCGCCGATCGCGAGACCTTCGCCGAGATTGTGCAGGCCGATGCCGATGGCGATGAAGGTGGCGAGCGCCAGGCCGCTCGGCTGGCCTTGCCTCCGCGAGATTCCGAGCAGCAGGATGAAGCTCGCCGCCGCGGCGAGGAGCACCATCATAGGGCCTTGGAAGATCGTGGCCGAGCGCCCGGCGAATTCGAACGCGTCCTCCATCGTATCGATGAACAGGAAGGCGAGGAGGCCTACCGTCAAAGCGAGCAGGAAGTTCATCACCTGCGGGCCGGCGCCACGCAGTGCGGGATAGAACATGAGGCCGATCACCACCGGCACGATGCCGACAAAGGCGCCGAGCATCGCCTGCGCGGCGAAGTTGAGCGAGGAGCCTTGCGGGGTTTCGACCGCGACCGGGATATCGTGGTCGAAGGTGGCGCCCGTATTGGTGACGAAGGTCACCTTATGCGCCTCACCCAATACCCACGGAAAGGGAATGGCGATCCAGGCCGAGGCACCGCGTTCGATCGCGCCGGGCGGGTCCTGGGTGAAGCGCCAGTACGCCGCGTCGACCTGGACCTGCGCGATCTTCATCGCCTCCGAGCCGCCGCCCCTGACCAGAAGACGAAGGCCGCCCTGGTCGAGGATGGTGCGCTCGATGGTGAGATTCTCGACCGGCGGCGCGCCGTTGTTGAAGCTGCCGAGGAGATTGCCGGCAATGAGCCACCATAGCGCGATGCCGAGAACGACAAGCGGCGCCAGCACCCAGAGGAGCTTCTGCCATGGACGCGGGGCGGGAATGGATGAGGCCTGATCGGAGCTCATGACAGCGCCTCCACGACATCGAACATGCCCATCCAGCCGAGCTCAGTGAATTCCGATTGATGCGCATGGAACATGTAGAGGCCGGGCTCGTGATCGGGCTGTTCGGCGAAAGTGAATTCCAGGATGCCGCGCTGCGCCTGGCATTGCATGATCACGTCGACGGTCTTGAGCGTTGGCGTCAATGTCGTTCCCTGATCGTAGTAGTCGAAGAAATTGCCGTGCAGATGGAAAGAGTTGATCGGATCGAACTCGGTGACATTGACCAGATAAATGCGCACCGGCCGGCTGCGCACCACCTTGATCGGCTGCTTGGCATAACAATGGGCGATGGTGTTGCAGGCATAGAACTCGTTCTCGCCGTCGAAATTCGTGTCGAAAGCGTTCATCACCATCGCCATTTCCTGCCATTGGGCATTTTCCGGCGTGCCGAGCAGGCGTGAGCTGGCGACCGCCGCCATCTCCGGGTGCCGGGCCGGATCGGGGTCGATGACGAACAGGCCATACATGCCTTTGTGGATGTGGCGCGCCAGCGGCAGCGCATGACAATGATAGAGATGGCAGCCATAGGGCCGTGCATCAAACTCATAGGTGAATTCGCCGCCCGGCGGCACGAGGCCAGCGCCGGGAATGCCGTCCATGCGCGCCGCATGGAAGCCGTGGAAATGCATCGAATGCGGATGCGAGCCGAAATTCTTGAATACGATGCGCACCCGGTCGCCTTCCGTCGCCCGCAGCGCCGGGCCGGGCACGCGGCCATTGAAGGTCCAGGCTGGGAACATCACGCCGGGCGCGATCTCGATTTCCTTGTCCTCGGCGGTCACCTGGAAGGTGCGCAGCCTGCGGCCGTCGGGAAGGGTGGAAACCTCGCCCGTCTCCCAGTCGGTCAGCATCGCAGTCGGATCGAAGCCGTTCCGCGCCGGATCGACGTCGCCGATGGTGATCATCTCGCCATGGGCGTTCATGTGATTGGTGGTGTCGTAGGTCGGCGTCCCGCTCGCCGGCGCCTGATGGCCCTGATGCCCGGATGTTTGTTCGCCTTGCCCGAGCGCTCCCTTGGCGCCGAAAGCCGCAGCACTCGCGGCCAAGAGGCCCGCACCGATGAATCCCCGTCGTTTGAGATCGAATGGCAACCAGCCCGGCATGACCGCTCCTCTTTTTAGCCCCTACAAACAATAAGAGCATAAGAGCATTATTATAGCAATGGCTATAATTTGCCCAAAGTGGCCGAATATCCTATAGCCACGGCTATGATCTTTAACGACGAAGCCAACTGACTTACCGATGATCAAACCGACGAAAGCACCCGTCCCCGAAAGCACTCTGGTCGATGCCGACACCCATATGGAGAGCTTCCGCCAGACGCGCCATAACCGGCGCACTGAGCTTATCGAGGACTATGTCGAGCTGATTGCCGACCTTATCGCCGATCGCGGCGAAGCGCGCCAGGTCGATATCGCACAACGTCTGGGTGTGGCGCAGCCGACGGTCGCCAAGATGCTGAAGCGGCTCGCCGCCGAAGGGCTCATCCAGCAAAGGCCCTATCGCGGCGTGTTCCTCACCGATGCGGGCGCCGGCCTCGCCGAGAAAAGCCGCGAGCGCCATCAAATTGTCGAGAGCTTCCTCTGCGCCTTGGGGATCAGCCCGGAGATCGCACGCGTCGACGCCGAGGGCATCGAGCATCATGTCAGCCTTGAGACTTTGAACGCGTTTCGCGACTTCCTGCGAAATCGGGAATAATGGCTTAGCTGGTCCGTTTCGCCTCCAGTGGAGGAGAGACACATGACCATCGCCAAGGTGCTGAGCTTCCTGCGTAAGGGCGAGCCGGAGGCGGAAGCCGCAGATCCCGTCATCAGCTTCATCTGTGCGCCTGAGGACAAGGGCGTGATCGCCGAACCCGTTCCCGCCAAGGCGAGCATGCCGGACTGGTTTCGCCGCCTGCCCGCCATCGACGGCGCCAATGTCTCGGCCACCAATAACGGGCTCACCGTGAAGCGTTGCATGCCCTTTCTCGATGCCATGACGCTGGGTTTCGTTCTGCCGCTCGCGGCGACGACGCGGCTCGAGATCAAGGATGGCGGCAAGACGGTGGAGGCCGGCTGGGAATTCGACAAGGTCATGGTGAGCAACCATGCCAGCCATCAGATCGCAGGTCATCCGATGGCAGACCGGCCGCCGATGAAGTTCCACAATTATTGGACCATCATGACGCCGCCGGGATGGAGCTGCCTCTTTGTGGCGCCGCTCAACCGGCCCGCACTGCCGGTCGATATCATCGCCGGCGTCGTCGATACCGACATCTATCATGCACTGATCAATTTTCCTTTTCTCGCCACCGGTGATGATGGCGTGCACACATTGGAGAAAGGAACGCCGCTCGTTCAGGTCATTCCGTTCAAGCGTGCCGATGCCGCTCTGACGCCGTCATTCACCGTGCGCGCCGAGGATCACGAGGAGAGTGCGACGCGCGAACGGATACGCCGCAACACGCTCGCCAGCGAAGGCTGGTACCGGAAATTCGCGCGCGCGAAGAGATAGAGCATGATCCGGAAAAGTGCGAAGCGGTTTTCCGGAGAGATCATGCGCAAGCAAGAAAATAAAGCGCGATGGCTAAACCATCGCGCTTTAATGGGAATAGGGGACGGCATCGTCCGTTCATCACGCGGGTGCGCATGAGGCCGCCCGCGAACAGATGAAAGGAAGCGATATGAAACGCACAGCGATTCTCACCGGAGTCCTGGCCCTGGGTCTTGGTGCGAGCGCGGCCGATGCGCTGCCGCTCGCCAAGCCTGATTTCCCGGGCACGCAGACCGTAACCGGCAAGACCGGTCAGATCATCCTGGCGGGCAACAGCTCATCGAACTCGTCTTCGAATTCGAGCTCCAACAGCTCGTCCAATTCGTCGTCCAATTCCTCCTCGAATTCGAGTTCGAACAGCTCGTCGAATTCCTCTTCCAACTCAAGCTCGAACAGCTCCTCGAATTCGAGCTCGAACCGTTCATCCAACAGCTCGTCGAATTCCTCGGGCTATTCGAAGAACTGGTCGAGCAAGGGGTCGGTCAAGCGCAAGAACTGAGCCATTGCCGATAGGCGGACGGAGAAGGGCATGGGAAACCATGTCCTTCTTCTTTTCAGTCACACAGTCCTTTGGGATTGAGCAGGCCCCAGCCGAAAACATCGTCGCGGCCCGGCACGCCAAGATCCTCGGCCGCCGTCGTGAGGCGGGAGAGGATATCTTCCATACGTGCTTCAGGCTGGCTCTTGCGGGCCAGCGCAATGGCCGCGGTGACGAAGGGCGCGGCGAAGGACGTGCCGGTTCGGGTGCGCGTGCCCTGGACCGAGGCGGCGATCCAGACATCGACGCCGGGTGCGGCGAGATCGATATGCGGCCCTCTGACGGCGCGCCGATAAGCGCGCTTCTGCCGGTCGACGGCCGTGACGGCGACGACTTCAGGATAAGCGGCGGGATAGACGGGTTTTGCCTTGGGACCGTCATTGCCGGCCGCCGCCACCAGCACGATACCCTCTTCCGACAGGCGCTTAACGGCGCTTTCCAATACGCTGTTGGCCGGGCCGGTGAGGCTCATATTGATGATCGCCACATCGCGGCTTTCGAGATAGTCGAGCGCCTTGACGAGGCTGTAGACATCGGAAACATCGCCCTGACCGGAGCGCTGGTGGAATGTGTCGACCGCGATCAGCTCGGCGCCCGGCAACAGGCCCGGGGAGCGGCCATCGGGATCGCCGATAAGCAAAGCGGCGATGGCGGTGCCGTGCTGTCTGCCGGAAGTGGGCAGCGTCGCGGCCGCGAGCCGTTTCACTTCGACCCGGCTGCCCGCCAGCGCGTCATGTTTTGCATTGATGGCGGTGTCGATCATGCCGATACGGATCCCGCTGCTGTTGCAGGATTGGGCATTGTCGTTCACCGGCGTCCAGCCGATCATCCGGCGCGCCAGGCACTCGCCCGCGCCGCAGGAGTCGCCGATACTGGGTCGATAATAGTGATTGAGATCGACGGCGGCCTGCGGCGCTACCGCCTGGACGCGGGTTCGCGCCTGAGCCAGCGTCACCCGTCTTGGGATGCGCAGGCGATGGACCATCCGCCCTTCAGTGAGCGTGGCTTGCTCGAGAACGACATAGCCCTCGCGAGTCAGTCGCGCGAGAGCCGCGGGCGTGAGATCGCGCCCGACCAGCTCGGCACGGGCGAAACGCAAGGGCACGGGAGCAGCGACCCGGCGCCGTTCGACGCGGGAAGGGCGGTTGCGGCTGTTGAAGTTGGTTCTCGTCCGCGACCTGCCGGCGCTCGGCCGGTCGTCGTCATCATCCGCCTCGTCGTCATCATCGCCGCTGCCATCATCGCCATCATCGCCGCCGTCGTCACCACCGTCGTCGCCGCCATCGTCACCGTCATCATCCGCGAAGGCGGGCTTGACGAGGCCGAAGCCATCGGTGCCTTTGCCTAGAAGCGACGGGCCAATGGTGAAGATCGCCAGCCCGCACAGCACGGCACACAATCTTTTGATCTGCCTGGACGGCTCGTTCATCGCATTCTCCACTCATTGACCCTTTGACGTCTCCGGGCTTGCCTTCGCGGCAAGGTCATGCGATCCGGTCGACCGTAGGATTTATTGATAACGGACTGCTAGAGCAACTATTCCAGGTGGCAGGCAACATTTCCAGGCATTGCATGGCGGGACTTCCAGACGATTTCGGCGACCGGCTCATCGCATTTCTGCCGAATCTGCGCCGTTTCGCGATCTCGCTCTGTCGCGCCCCGGACACGGCCGACGATCTCGTGCAACTGGCCTGCGAACGGGCCATCGCCAATGCCGCTTCCTTCGAGCCGGGCACCAGGTTCGATGCCTGGATGTTCCGCATCTTGCGCAATCTGTGGATCGACCAGCTGCGCCGTGACCGCATCGCCGGGCCCAAAGACGATATCGAACTCTATGAAGGCAAGCTCACGGGCGATGCCGGCACAACGCCGGAACACCGGCTACTTCTCTCCGATGTCTGGGAGGCGATCGGAAAGCTGCCGGACGAGCAGCGCGAGGTGCTGCTCCTCGTTTGCGTTGAGGAACTTTCCTACCGCGAGGCGGCCGGCATATTGGGCATTCCGATCGGCACGGTGATGAGCCGCCTGGCGCGCGCCCGGGCGGCTATTGCCGTTGCGACGGGAATAAACGACGCCGCGGGCCGTTCATCGGCCCAGGACAAGGTTAAGATCGATGACTGACGATTTCAGCGACGAGGAATTGATGGCCTATGCCGACGGCGAACTGACGCCGGAGCGGTCGGCGCGGCTCGTCGAGGCTTTGCCCGACCGGCCGGATCTCGCCCGGCGTGTCGCCTTGTTTGCACGCACGGGCGCACTGGCCGCCGATAGCGTGAAGGCGCAGACGAATGAGCCGGTTCCCGACAAGCTGAAAGCCTCCGTCGAGGCGATGATCCGCAAGGCGGCGCCGGCTTCGGCCACCGTCACGCCCTTACATCCGCGCAAGGCCGCGCCGTCCGTGTCTCCCTTCGGCCATTGGGCCATGCCGATCGCCGCTTCGTTCCTGGCATTGTTCGCGGGGGGGCTCGGCTACTGGCTGGCCTCGGGCGGGGCGCCGGGGCAAGGCTACTACCAGGTCGCCGGCATTGCCGATCCCGAGCTGGCGGCCATCCTGTCGAAGCTTCCCTCGGGCGAGAAGGCGCGTCTCAAAGCGGGCGAGGAGGTCTCCATGACCAGCTCCTTCTATCGTGGCGATCAGGCGCTTTGCCGTGAATTCGCGATCGCCGGGCCGGAAAAGGGCGAACATCTGGCCGTGGCCTGCCGCAGCGCCGACACATGGAGCATCGATCTGGCACTGCGCACCAGCGGCGGCGGCGCCGGCGCCTACAAGCCCGCCTCGTCGGCAGAGACACTGGATGCCTTCCTGAGTGCCCTGGGCGCCGGACCTTCGATCGAAGGCCAGGCGGAACTGGATGCGCTCGGCAAGTTGCGCTGAAATCAGAGCAGATCGATCGACCAGAGCGCCGGCGACAGCAGTGCCGCGGCAACGCTGGTGAATGTCGCGACAATCCGATGCCCGCCGGGCGTCTGACGCTCGCGCGCCAGCTGCAGGAATAATGCCGCCGCGAGAAGCGCTCCCAAGACCCAGGCTGTCACGACGAGGCTCGAGCCCAGATTGAGGCTCAGGCAGTCGGCCGCAATCTCGCCGACGGTCACCGCCGCCACCCTGGCCAGCCGCAGGTCGTTAAGCGCCACTTCGGCCATCATGCGCAGTTGCGGCACCGTGGTCGGACAGATCATGGCAAGAAGGAGAGCGATGGCTTTCATGATGGGCTCCTGTCGAAGTGATGAGAGCCATCACGAGGCGCCCGCCGTCCGGCGGAAACAAGGAACGATCCTTACGAAATTGTATGTAGGGCGGAACTCGGGCCGACTCGTATAGTTCGCCACGCATTGGGGGTGATCGATGCGCAATGGTGCCGCATGAAACTTCTCATCATCGAGGATGATCAGC
Organism: Rhizobiales bacterium Y(2018); assembly: GCA_005502925.1. GTDB lineage: Bacteria > Pseudomonadota > Alphaproteobacteria > Rhizobiales > Aestuariivirgaceae > Taklimakanibacter. The sequence goes on from SCPD01000002.1 coordinate 872,930, forward strand.
ATACGGCGGATTACATTCGCCGCGGCCTGCGCGAGCATGGTTATGAGAGCGAGCATGCTGATAATGGCCGCGACGGGTTGCTGCTCGCCGCGAGCCGGAAATACGACGCGTTGGTGATCGACCGCATGCTGCCCGGCATCGACGGTCTCAGCATCGTGAAGACGTTGCATGCGGCGGGGCCGCATCCGCCCGTCATGTTCCTGACGACCATGGACGGCATCGATGACCGGGTGGCGGGGCTCGATGCGGGCGGTGATGATTATCTCGTGAAACCCTTCGCCTTCGCCGAGTTCCTGGCCCGGCTCGCCGCCATATTGCGGCGTCCGCCGATCGCCCCGGAACGGACCGTTCTGTCCTTCTGTGACCTCGAGATGCGGCTGCTGACGCGTGAGGTCTATCGGGCAGGGCGCCGGATCGAGTTGCAGCCCTTGGAATTCAAGATCCTGGAATTCCTGTTGCGCAGCGATGGCCGCGTCGTCACCCGCACGATGCTGCTCGAGAAGGTCTGGGGTTTTCACTTCGACCCGCAGACCAGCGTGGTGGAAACCCATATGAGCCGGCTGCGCGCCAAGGTGGATCGGGATTTCGGCACGCCCCTGATCCGCACCTTGCGCGGGGTCGGCTATTGCCTGAGGGCGGATGCTTAGGCTGCTGCGCACCGCGAGCTTCCGTCTCGCCGCCGCCTATGCGATGGTCACGGCGACGGCCTTCCTCATTCTCTATCTGGTGACCGGCTGGATATCGGGCCATGCGCTGGACCGCCAGATCCGCGCCGGCGTCGAGGTCGAATTCGCCGATCTCGTGAACGAATACGATGATTCCGGCCCAGCCGAGCTGCTGAAGGAACTGAATGCACGCTCCAACGTCAAGGGTGAATGGTCTTTCCTCTATTATTACGGCGACCAGGCCGGCCGCAGGCTCTCCGGCAATATCGACACCATCAAGACGTTCGAGGGCTGGCGAACGGAACCGCTCGACACGGCCACGACCGGACAGGCGCCGGTGCGTAGCGACCATGAGATGATCGCCTATGGCCGCCATCTGCCGGACGGCTCATTTCTGCTGGTGGGCGATGACGGTTATGGCGCGATCGCCACCCAGCGGGCGATCAACGAGGCCTTCGCCTGGGCGTCCATGCTGGCGCTGGTCCTGTCCATTCTCGCCGGCATTGTCATCAGCCAGCGCTTTCTCAGAAGCATCGATCGCATCAACGCGACCAGCAAGGCGATCATGCGAGGACAGCTCAAGGAGCGCATCCCCGTCTACGATACTTCCGATGAGATCGACAAGCTCGCGGCGAATCTGAACCAGATGCTCGACAGCAACCAGGCCCTGCTCGAGCTTCTCAAGCAGGTGTCGACCAATATCGCGCATGATCTGCGCACGCCGATGGCGCGCTTGCGCCAGCATCTGGAAGAAAGCGTGCTGGCCGGCCGGTCGGTCGAGGGATATCAGGCCGTCATCGGCGAGGCGATCGGCGAGATCGATTCCATTCTTGCCACCTTCTCGGCCCTGCTGCGCATCGCGCAGATCGAATCCGGCAGCCGCAAGACGGCGTTCAAGCCGGTCCATCTTTCCGCCATGGCCGAGAGGCTGGCGGATTCCTATCGCGCCGTCGCCGAGGATGAAGGCAAGGCGCTCGGCACCACCGTGGCGCAAGGGGTCGTCTTCAAGGGCGATGAGGAGCTCTTGACCCAGATGCTGGCCAATCTGGTGGAGAATGCCATCAAGCATACGCCGGCGGGCTCCACCATCAGGCTGGAGCTGGGCGACGGCGATCGCCTGACGGCGGTGGTGGCCGATGACGGGCCTGGCATTCCCGAAGCGGAGCGCGAGCGTGTCTTCGACCAGTTCTATCGGCTCGATCGCAGCCGCACGACGCCCGGGCAGGGGCTCGGCCTGTCTCTCGTCTCGGCCGTGGCCCAGCTTCATGACATCGAAGTGCGGCTCGAGGACAATCGGCCCGGTTTGCGCGCGGTGGTCGATTTCGGTGCTGTCGGCATCAGGTGAGCGCACCGTTTTTGCGCGGTTGCGCGAATCCGGCTAGGCGTGAACCTCATGCAGGACGAAGTCGATATCCTTCTTGTCACCGGACCCGCGGGGGTGGGGAAATCCACCCTGTGTTGGGAGATCGGCGCAATGCTCGCCACCGCGGGGACGCCGCATGCCATCATCGAGACGGACGAGCTCGACCGGGTCCATCCGAAGCCAAGCGCAGAAGAGCTCGAGCGGCTGAAGCCCGGGACGCGGGATGTGTCGAGCCTCAATCTGGCAGCGTTGTGGTCGACTTACCACGCGCTCGGCCATCGCCGGCTGATCATGTCCGGGGTCATGCTGCATCTTAGCTTCGACCGCCGTTGGATCCTTGCGGCTATCCCTCAGGCGCGCTTCACGGTCGTCCGCCTCGTGGCGGCGGAGGCGACGCTGCTGGCGCGGCTGGAGCAAAGAGAGATTGGTTCAGGCCTCGCCAGTCAGGCTGAGCGCACCCTGCGCCAGGCCCGCCGCATGGCGGAGGTGAAACAGGACGGTATCCTCTTTGTGCCGACGGATGGCCGTAATCCGGCGGAGTTGGCGCAATCTGTCGTCGCGGCCTGGCTGCAAAATTACTCCGCCGGCTGAAATCTTCTGCAACATTCGGGACATCTTTGGGAAAAATTCCGGTGTTAGCTTTGCCATGCCTCGTCGAAGCAACCAGCACCGCAGGTTCTTCGGCTTCCGATCATCAGGTTCCAACCGCCTGATGCAGAAATCAGGCGCCCGATTCCCCGTCGGGCGCCTGACATATTTAAGGCAAAGCGTGGCGGATGGCCCGCTCCACCGGGGAGACACCCTCAAGCGAGAAAGCGCCCCTCGGTAGCAAGGGTGGTTGCGCCATGAAACGCGGCTGTGTTCCCTGATGCGGCTGCGCCGCATGAACCAGGAACGGATGGCAGAGATAGACTGTTCCGGCAGGTCCGGTCGCCAGCATTTCAGGCCGATGCGCGCTTTCCGCGAAGCCGGTCTCCGCCAGGTCCCTTAGTGACAGTCCCGCATCGCCTGCCGGCAGCAGTCGGCGGGCAATATCGTGGTGCGACCCGGCCCGGATTCGCGTCGGCGCATCCTTCTCGCCGACATCGGAGAACAGGAACAGCATCAGGAGGGCCCGGCCCTTCGACACGATATTGGCGCGCCAGCTCATGAAGTCGGTCGCGTCGCCGCCGGGCTCCATGAAGCTCACATCGATATGCCAGCCGGCATCGCCAGGATCGTCCGGTGAGGGGAAGCGCACCGGAAACGAGCCGAGACTGCCGCGCGGCAGCCAGCGGCCCACACCGACGAGCTGATCGAAGGCCTGGTGCAGCACTTCGGTATTGGCGGCGCGTCGGAACGGCTCCTGGGCATAATCCCACAATCGTATGACGGGCTTTGTCCAGGTTGCAGGATCGTCGGGATCGCAACCGGTGTCACGCCAGAGAATGGCGCGTCCCTCATCCGCAAGCGCACGGGGAAAGGCCTCATCGAGTCGGACGAAACCCTGGGTGATGAAATGATCGATTTGCGCGGAATCGAGCGCGCGCGCTTTTCTGTGATCAGGCATGATGGTCTCTCTTCATTAGCCAGCCATAAAAGCGCCGTGGTCAGCGCGCGATCGGCCGGAGACGGGTCTGGACATCGCGATGTCCGGTGCAAACGCTCAAGCGGCGTGCAGGAAGACCGTCTGGAAATGGCGAATAGACATCATCATGACGCACCTATTTTGCATCGGGCGTCGCGATTTTCAATAGTCATTGCGCAACCCGGCGGCTGCGCATAGAAACTTTCATATATTCGACGGCGGATCCGGATCCATCATGAGCATGCTGGCCATCAGCAAAAGCACCATTGCCACGCAGATCGTCGAGGAGCTGCGCCGCCGTATCATCAAGGGTGAATATCGCGCCGGCATGAAATTGCAGCAGGAGCAGATCGCCCAGGAGCTCGGCGTCAGCCGCAGCCCGGTGCGCGAGGCGCTGCGCCAGCTCGAGGCCGAGGGCCTGGTGATCCTGATCTCGCAGAAGGGCGCCGAGGTGGCGCCGATCTCGGCCAGCGAAGTGGCCGAGATGTTCGAGATCCGGCTTCAGCTCGAGCCGCATCTCCTGGCGCTCGCCATCCCGCAAATGACGGCCGCCGATCTTTCCGAGGCGGCGCGCCTCATCGCGCTGATGGAGACGAGCGATGTCGGCAATTGGGGCATGCTGAACTGGGATCTGCATCGCAGTCTCTATCGCCCGGCCGACCGGCCGACCATCCTGCGCATGCTGGAGCGGGTGCATCAGAATATCGATCGTTATCTGCGCATGGAGATCACCCGTTATGACGGCCGCGCCACCGCCAAGGTCGAGCATCAGACGCTCGTTTCCCTGTGCCGGGCGGGCCAGGTGGAGCGGGCCGTGTCACTCCTGCGCATGCATATCCTCAACGCCACCGCGCATCTGCCCGAGATGGCGAAGCCCGACAATGGGAGTGCCTCATGATCAAGAGCGACGGCCGCACCGCGGTGGTGACCGGCGGGGCGAGCGGCATCGGCGAGGCGGTGCTGCGCCGTTTCGCCGAGGCAGGCTGGCGGACTGTTTCGGCCGATATCGACGCGAAACGCGGCGCAGCCGTCGTCGATGAGCTCACACGAGCGGGCGCCGACAGCCACTTCATCCGCGTCGACATGGCGGAGGAGAAGGATATCGCGGCACTGGCGGAGTTCTTCGGCGCCGTGGATGCCCTGATCAACTCCGCCGGACTTTTGCAGAATGCCGTGCGTGTCCTCGACATGGACATCGCCGAATTCGACCGCATCCAGGCGGTCAATGTCCGTGGCACCTTGCTGGCCTCGCGTCATTTCGGCAAAGCCATGTGCGCCAGGGGCTCAGGCAGCATTGTCAATCTCTGCTCGCTCACCGGCATCAGGCCTTCGGCGCAACCGGCCTATGCGATGGGCAAAGCCAGCCTCGACATGCTGACCCAGATCCTCGCCGCCGAGCTGGGCCCGCATGGCGTGCGGGTCAATGCAGTAGCGCCCGGCTATACGCTCACCCCCGCGATGCAGGCGCGCATCGATAGCGGTGCCCGCGATCCCAAACGCGTGACCGAAAATTCCGCGCTCGGCCGTTTCGTTGCCCCGCGCGAGGTCGCCGATGCGATCCTGTTCCTGTGTTCCGACATGGCCTCCGCGATCACTGGCGTGACGCTGCCGATCGATTGCGGCTGGCTCGCGACCTCGGCCTACAAGTCATACGCCGCTCAGCCCTGATCGAGGGCGGCGCGCAGCTGATCGCCGACAATGACCGTCTCTCCTGAGTAGTCGGCGAGCGCTTTGCGGATCAGCGCGAGATCGCTTTGGCGGTCATGCTGGCGGGCATAGCCGTCGCCCGCATTGTCGTCGCCGGGATAACGCCCGGCTTTGTGGGCATAGAGGTCCATGCCGGCGATGATGAGCCGCTGCGGTGCGAGCTGTGGCCATGGCGATCATCAGCGCGCCATTTGTCGGCAAGCGATCCTCGGTGGGATCGAGCTGGCCGGGAAGCAACTCGTCGAAGAAACCATAGCCGCGCCGAGGCGGGGAGAGACGACGGCAATAGCCGGAGAGAATTGGCAGCCCGGCCGCGCGGTTCGGGAAGATGACGATCGGCTGCTTCTTGCCTGTCGGCAGGTCGGGATCGGCAGTGAACACCATTTCCGGCTCGATCAGAAGACCGCGGGCGCGCCAGATCCAGTTCACCCGGAAGAGCGCGTCATGGGGCGTCTCCCTCAAGCGCGGATCCTCGGAAGAAGGTCCATTGCCGAGACACAGGATCGTCTTCGGCGCGCCGAGCCGGCGTTTGAGTTCGATGACGTCTGCGATGGGTGATCCTGCGAGGCGTGTCACGAGCGCTGGCGTAACGTCCGAAATGGCCGCGTCCGCGCGTTCCGGGAGCTGACTCGCAATGTCATTGGCATTCAAGGTTTTGGCCGCTTCCAGTTGCAAGGCGGGATCGAGTGCTTGCAACCACCTCTTGAAAGCGCGTGGTCTGGGCGTGGGCAGTGCTGTCAGGGCAAAAATCTAGGCAGGATAATCGACGACCCAGGCAGGCGCTTCTTCTTCACCGCTGCCGTTGATTGAAACGGATTGGGACCTATTTCCGCTCGTAGGCGGCGACCACGCCTTCCGCCATTCGCTTGAAGCGGGCGCACGGTCCTTCCGGGCCGTCGCTCTGCCGGCTGATGCGGGCGCCCTCGAAGAGAAGGCACAGCGTGTCGGCGGCGAGCTCGGGCTGCGTCAGGTCGGCGCGCTGGCACAGACCGACGAGCCGGCGGCGGTGCTCTTTCTTGCCTTCCTCGATCACCCGCCGGCCGGGGTGATCGGGTTCGGTGAGCTCGACCGCCGCATTGGCGATCTCGCAGCCGCGCTTGTCGGAGGCGATGCACTGGGCGCCGGCGCCGATCCAGGCGATGAGCTGCGCTTTGGGATTATCGGGATACTCACGCTCGAGTTCGTCCCATTTGCTCATCGTCTCATTGATGGCCTTCTGCAGGCATTCGACGATGAGATCGTCCTTCGAGCCGAAGTGACGGTAGAGCGTCATCTTATTGGTGCCGGCGGCCTCGGTGATCGCTTCGACGCCGATGCCCTTGATGCCGTGCTGATGGAAGAGGTCGCGAGCGGTGTGCAGGAGTCGGTCGCGCGGTTTGAGGCTGGAAGCAGTCGCCTCTTCGGGTTTCTGCAAAATTTTTACACCCATGGTCTTGACTCTGTTGTGACCGATCGGTAACAGTATGCTCGTTAATGACCGGTAACACCCTGTCAGAGTTTAGTCAAGACCCCGATGCCCGCCGGCATCCCGTTACGTCAAGGAGGCAGAAATGTCATTCTATTACAAGGGCCCCACCATCGATCAGCTGATGAGCGATCCCGTGACGCTCGCCATGATGGAAGCGGACCATGTCGATCCGGTCGTCTTCAAGCAGATGCTGGACCGGACCAGCCGGCGCCTGCGCGCCGACCGCACTGCCTGACGACCACTAGGATATTCCCCACATGGTCGGCTTTTTCATCGAGCGACCGATATTCGCCTCGGCCATCGCCATCATCATGGTGCTGGCCGGGGCCATCGCCTATTACCTGCTGCCGGTAGCGCAGTTCCCCAATATCACCCCGCCCCAGGTGGTGGTGAGCGCCAGCTATCCGGGCGCCAGCGCCCAGGTGGTCGCCGATACGGTGACGACGCCGCTCGAACAGTCGATCAATGGCGCCGAAGGCATGACCTACATGTCCTCGGCCAGCTCCAATGACGGGTCGTCCCGCATCACCGTGACCTTCGATGTCGGCTTCGACGCCGATCTCGCCGCGGTCGACGTGCAAAACCGTGTCTCGCAGGCCGCATCCTCGCTGCCGGCCATCGTCAATCAGGCCGGCGTGACGGTGAAGAAGCAGAATCCCAGCTTCGTCATGGTCGTCAATCTGATCTCGCCCGACAAATCGGTAGATGCCGTCGGCTTGAGCAATTATGCCTTCTTGCAGATCGCTGATCCCCTGAAACGCGTGGCGGGTGTCGGCGACGTCATTATCTGGGGTGAGCGGCGCTATTCGATGCGCATCTGGCTCGATCCCGATAAGCTCGCCAATCTCGGCATCACCGCCGTCGATGTACAGAACGCCATTGCCGAGCAGAATGTCCAGGTCGCCGCCGGCAAGATCGGCCAGTCGCCGGCTCCGTCGGGCACTGCCTTCGAGATGCAGGTCAACGCCACCGGCCGCCTCGCTGACCCGCAAGCCTTCGGCGATATCGTCGTGCGCGCCAATTCGGTGCAAGGCTCGCTGGTGCGCTTGCGTGATGTCGCGCGCATCGAGCTCGGCTCGCTGCTTTATTCCACCTCGGCCTTCCAGAACGACAATCCGACCATCTTCATCGGCGTCTTCCAGATGCCGGGCTCGAACGCGCTGCAGCTGCAGAAGGCCGTCGAAGACAAGATGCTGCAGCTCTCGGCGCAGTTCCCGAAGGGCATCACCTACAACATCAAATACAACACCACCCGTTTCGTCTCGGCGGCGATGGAAGACGTGGTGAAGACGCTGCTCGAGGCGCTCGTGCTCGTCGTTGCCGTGGTTTTCATCTTCCTGCAGAACTGGCGCACCACGCTCATTCCCGTCATCGCTATTCCGGTCTCGCTGATCGCCACCATGGTGGTGATGCTGGGGCTGGGCTTTTCGCTCAACATGCTGAGCCTCCTCGGCATGGTGCTGGCCATCGGCCTCGTGGTCGACGACGCCATCGTCGTGGTCGAGAATGTCGAGCGCCAGCTCGAAGCCGGGCACCCACCGCTCGAAGCGGCGCGCCGCGCCATGAAGGAAGTGACGGGACCGATCATTGCCACCACTGCCGTGCTGATGGCGGTGTTCATCCCGGTGGCCTTCATTCCAGGCGTCACCGGCCAGCTCTACAACCAATTTGCGTTGACCGTCGCCATCTCGGTCGGCATTTCGGCCTTCAACTCGCTCACTTTGAGCCCGGCTTTGTCGGCCGCCTTCCTGCGCCACCGCCCGCCCTCGCAGTTCTTCTTTTATCGCTGGTTCAACGCAGGCTTCGGCTGGCTGTCGCATGTCTATTCGGCTTCGGTGCGCAGCTTCATCAGATTGCGCTGGCTGATGTTCGGTTTCTTCGCCGTCCTCATCGCCGCGACCTATCTCGTCTCGACCCGAATCCCATCGGCCTTCCTCCCCGTCGAGGATCAGGGTTATTTCTTCGCCGTCGTGCAATTGCCGGACGGCGCCTCGCTCGAACGCACCGAAGCGCTGGTCGAGAAGGTCCGTCAGACGCTCAGCGCCGAACCGGGCATCGACACGGTGATGGGCATCAACGGCTTGAACTTCCTCACTTTCGCCAACCAGTCGAACGCGGCGGCCGTCTTCGCCGTGCTCAAGCCCTGGGACGAGCGCGGGCCAGGCCTGTCGGCGACCGACATCGTCAACAATGTGAGGCCCAAGCTCTTCGGCATGCCGGAAGGTCTCGTCCTCGCTTTCGAGCCGCCGTCGATCAATGGTCTCGGCACCACGGGCGGCTTCGAATTCCAGGTCGAGGATCTGACCGGCCGCGGCACGGCGGCCGTCAATGAGGCGACGCAGGCTTTGTTGGCCGAGGCGCGCAAGCAGCCGGAGCTCAACCCGCAGACGCTCTTCACCACCTTCTCGACCGTGACACCGCAATTCAACTATGAGCTCGACCGCAACAAGGCCAAGCTCCTGGGGCTTAATCTGCCGGATGTGTTCAACACGCTGCAGATCTATCTGGGCTCGCTCTATGTGAACGACTTCAATATGTTCGGCCGCACCTTCCGCGTGACCTTGCAGGCCGAGCAGGGGGCCCGGGCGTCGGCGAACGATCTGAGCCGCCTCTATGTGCGCAACAATACGGGCGAGATGGTGCCGCTCTCCACGCTGGGCGCGCTGAAACCGATCGTCGGGCCCGAGACCGTGACGCACTACAACAATTACGGCTCGGCGCTGATCAACGGCAACGCCGCGCCGGGCTTCAGCTCAGGGCAAGCCATCGAGGCCATGGAGCGCGCGGCCGCCACGTCCTTGCCGAAGGATTTCGGCTTCGAATGGACCGGCATCACCTATCAGGAGCTGAAAGCGGGATCGGTCGCCATCATCGTCTTCGCTTTGGCGCTGGTCTTCTGTTTCCTCATCCTGGCCGCTCAGTATGAAAGCTGGTCGATGCCCTTCATGGTGCTGCTCTCGGTGCCGACGGCGATCTTCGGCGCGCTGCTCGCCATCTGGGTGCGCGGCATGCAGATGGATGTCTATTCGCAGATCGGCTTCGTGATGCTGATCGGCCTTGCCGCCAAGAACGCCATTCTGATCGTCGAATTCGCCAAGCATCTGCGCGAAAGCGGCCTCGGCATCGTCGAGGCGGCGATGGAAGCGGGCCGGCTGCGTCTGCGCCCGATCCTTATGACGGCTTTCGCCTTCATCCTGGGTGTCGTGCCGCTGATGCTGGCGTCGGGGGCAGGTGCCGCCAGCCGCCAGTCGCTCGGCACCGCCGTCTTCGGCGGCATGCTCGCCGCCACCGTGCTCACCCTCATCTTCGTCCCCGTTTTCTATGCGGTGATCGAGGAGTGGCGCGAGCGTAAGCAGAAAGCCGAACCGGACCTGGTGCCGCACGCCCAGCCGGCCGAATAGGAACCACGCCATGCGCATCTGGAAAATCGCCACTGCCCTGACCCTCATTGCCGCCGCCGGCGCCTTCGCCTGGTTCCGCGGCGACCCGCAGCTTCTCACCAGCCTGGTGAGCAAGCCCGCCGATGCCGCGGTGGAGCCGGCGCCGATGCAGGCCATGCCGGTGCCCGTCACCGGCGTCGTCAAGAAGACCATCCCGGTCTATCTCGATTATGCGGCGCGCACCGAAGCGATCCGCAGCGTGGCGCTTCAGGCCAAGGTTTCGGGCTATATCCTCGATCAGCCGGCGACCGACGGCGCCGATGTGAAGCGGGGCGATCTCCTCTACCGGATCGACCCGCGCGATTATCAGGCGGTCCTCGCCCAGGTGCAGGCGCAGACGGAGCGTGACCAGGCCTCGCTCGATTATGCCAAAGCCAATCTCGACCGCGGCAGCGATCTCACCAAGACCGGCTTCCTTTCCAAGGACAGCTTTCAGCAGCGGGCGAGCGCAGTCGCACAGGGCGAGGCCACCGTCGTCGCCGGCAAGGCGGCGATCCAGGCGGCCGAGATCAATCTCGGCTATACGGTGATCAAGGCGCCCTTCGACGGCAGGCTCGGCCGCAACCAGGCGCCGGTCGGCACGCTCATCAATGTCGGCGGCACGGCGCTGAACACATTGGTGCAGATCAGCCCGATCTATATCACCTTCGCGCCGAGCGAGGCCGAGCTCGTCCTGATCCAGAAGGCGAAAGCCGAAGGACCGGTCACGGCCGAGGTCACTGTGCCGGGCGATCAGGGCCCGCCCCGCAAAGGTGAGCTGACATTCCTCGACAACCAGGTCGATCACACGACCGGCACGATCATTGCGCGCGCCACCATCGCCAATGAGGACCTGAGCCTGCTGCCCGGTCAATATGTGAATATCCGGCTTCTGGTCGGTGAGCGGCCCGATTCACTCATGGTTCCGCAAGTGGCTTTGGGCTCGAACCAGCTCGGCAAGTTCGTTTATGTGGTCGATCAGGGCAAGGTCGGCATGCGTCTCGTCGATCTGGGCCCGACCGAAGGGCCGCTTGTTTCCGTGACGAAAGGCATTGCCGAGGGCGATCAGATCATCAGCGGCAATCTGCAGAAGATCGGACCCGGCATGCCGGTCACGCCGATCTCGACGCCGGAATCTTAGCTCTACGATCGGCGCGGAATATGCCACAATAAGCGCGGGACACGGCGCTTTATTGCGGGTGTAGCGCTAGAATGCTGAAATCGTTGGTGTGTACGGCCCTGGGCCTCTGGCTGGCAGGAATGTTCTCCACGTCTGTCCAATCGGCGGATATTCTCGTATCGCCGTCGCCGGGGGCCGGATCCCTCGTCAGGATCACGGGTCAGCTCGAGTTCGTTGATGCGGTCACATTCCTGCGTAAGACCGGAGCGCTGAAGGAAGCGGTTGTTCTGCTCCGTAGTCCGGGCGGCAATGCCGCGGCCGGAGTTCTGATCGGCCGCGCAATCCGGAAAAAGGGTTTCCAGACCATCGTGCCGACCTCGGTGAAATGTATTTCTGCCTGTGCCTTGGCTTGGCTCGGTGGCGCCCGGCGCTTCATGGGAGAAGGTGCTCGGATAGGTTTTCACGCTGCCTATAGTTTGCGGGGCGGAAGGCCGGCCCGGCACAGCAGCGCCAATACCCATGTGGTGAACTATATGAGGCAACTCGGGCTTTCGTCCCGGGCTATCGCCCGACTTGTCCATGCCTCGCCGGGCGGAATGTATTGGCTGACCCGCAGATCGGCCCGGGATATCGGCATTAAGATCGGCTTCTAGAGCGCTTCCCGCCAAAGTTGCTCGACTTTGGCGATAAGGAAGCGCTCCAGATTATATGTTTTCGAGCCCTTTTTCCCGCTTCGATCGAACCGGAACGGTTCGATCGAAGCGGGAAGGGCTCTAGAGCATCGGCCCGAAAAGTGCGTGCGGTTCTCGGGCAAGAATTCCGCGCTGGTTATTGGAATAGTGGCTGCACCGGCCTCGTGAAGTATGCCACCATGCCGGTGAGGCACCGCACTGAGGGGCGGGAATGGCGCTGAGATTGCTGAAATCGGCAATGTGTCTGGGGCTGAGCCTGTGGCTTGCCGGATCGTTTTCTGGCGCGACCCGCTCGGCCCAGATCGTCGTGTCGCCCTCGACCGAGACGGTGGCGCTCGTCAGCATCACCGGTGAGCTCGAATTCGGCGATGCGATCGCCTTTCTGCGCAAGACCGAGCAGGTCAGCGAAGCGGTCGTCGTGCTCCGTAGCCCGGGCGGCAATGCCGCCGCCGGCATCTCGATCGGCCGCGCCATTCGCAAGAAAGGTTTCGTGACCGTGGTGCCGCCTTCGGTCAACTGCGCCTCGGCTTGCGCCTGGGCCTGGCTCGGCGGCGTGCATCGGTTGATGGGCGAGAGGGCACGGATCGGCTTCCACGCCGCCTATCTGCTGCGCGGTGGCAGAGCGCGCCGCAGTGCCGCCGCCAATGCGACATTCACCGACTATGTGAGCGACCTCGATCTGCCGCCACAGGCCATTGCCTACATTACGGGCGCACCGCCGGAGCGCATGTACTGGCTGACGCTCGCGACTGCGCAAGCAGTGGGGATCAAGACCAGCCTCTATGCATCAGGCGGGGTCGCCGACATCCTGGATCAGGCGTATCAGGCGCCCATGATCATCCAGGAAGCGACGGACTATCCCGGCAATGATATCGCCCGCTTGAAGCAGACGACGCTCGATGCCTGCCTGGTCGCCTGCAGTGAGGACATGACCTGCAAGGCCTTTACCTTCGTCACCTATCGCAGCGAGTGCTGGCTCAAGAACGAAACCGGCTCGGCTGAGCCGCGTAACGGGCTTGTCTCCGGGATCAAATAATCATCTGGTCGCCAGGCTATACTCATAACCGGCCTTGCGGATCGCCTCGCCGATGCGCTCTTGCGGTGCGCTGCTGCGGACTTCGACGAGTTTCCTGCCAAGATCGACCGCGACCTCCGCCTGGGCATCCACCAGCTTGACGGCGCGCTGCACCGTGCCGGCGCAATGGCCGCAGGTCATGTCCGGAACGTTGAATTTGTACATGGTGGTCTCCATTTCGCCGGTATGGATATAGACGTTCCAACGATAGGAAGGTCAATGTGATTTCGGCCTTGACCCTCCTATCATGGGAAGGTCTATCTAAGCTGCGGTTGATGAATTTGAGGACTTTCTGATCATGGCGACTGCGACCGCATCGAGGGACAATACGAGCTTCGGCATCGAAGGCATGACCTGCGCCTCCTGCGTCGGGCGCGTCGAAAAGGCCATCCGCGCCGTGCCAGGCGTTGCGTCCGCCTCGGTCAATCTGGCGACCGAGCGGGCCGAGGTTGCCTTCACCGCCACGTCCAATGTTCCGGCGGTCATCAAGGCCATCGAAACGGCAGGCTACCAGGCGCGCGCCATCGGCGCCGACGCCAAGGAAGACAATCACGCTGCCGAGGCGCGCAAGAGGGAACTGGTGAGCTTGCGCTGGTCGCTTGCCGTTGCGGCGGTCCTGACCTTACCGATCTTCGTCGTCGAAATGGGCTCGCATTTCATCCCGGCCATGCATCTCCTGGTGATGGAATATATCGGCATGGAGGAGAGCCGTTATCTGCAATTCGGGCTCGCCACTCTGGTTTTGTTCGGGCCGGGCCTGCGTTTCTTCCGCAAAGGCATTCCCGCCCTGTTCCGCGGCGCGCCCGATATGAACTCGCTCGTAGCCGTCGGCACGTTCGCCGCCTGGGGCTATTCGGTCGTCGCCACTTTCGCGGATCATCTCCTGCCGGCCGGCACCGCCAATGTCTATTACGAAGCCGCCGCCGTCATCGTCACCTTGATCCTGCTCGGTCGTCTGCTCGAGGCGCGCGCCAAGGGGCGCACCAGCGAGGCAATCAAGCGGCTCGTCGGCCTCACTCCCAAGACAGCGCGTATCCTGCGCAATGGCGAAGCGGTCGAGGTGCCGCTCGAAGAGGTCAAGACCGGCGATGTGCTGCAGGTCCGCCCCGGCGACAAGATCGCCGTCGACGGCGAGGTGATCGAAGGCTCGTCCTATGTCGATGAATCGATGATCACCGGTGAGCCGGTGCCCGCCATCAAGAGCGCCGGCGCGCAAGTGGTTGGCGGCACCATCAACAAAACCGGCTCCTTCACCTTCCGCGCCACCAAGATCGGCGCCGACACGGTGTTGGCCCAGATCATCCGCATGGTCGAGGCGGCGCAGGGCGCCAAGCTGCCGATCCAGGCTTTGGTCGACAAGGTCACGGCCTGGTTCGTGCCGGCGGTGATGGCGATCGCCGCTTTGACCTTCGGCATCTGGCTCGTTTTCGGCCCGGATCCGGCGCTCGCTTTCGCGCTCGTCAATGCCGTGGCGGTGCTGATCATTGCGTGCCCCTGCGCCATGGGCCTCGCCACCCCAACCTCGATCATGGTCGGCACCGGACGCGCCGCCGAGATGGGCGTGCTGTTCCGCAAGGGCGAGGCGCTGCAGGTTTTGCGCGGCGCCGGCATCGTGGCGCTCGACAAGACCGGCACCTTGACCGAGGGCCGGCCCGAGCTCACCGATCTGGTGACCGCCGATGGCTTCGCGCGCGACGAGGTTCTGGCGCTCGTCGCCGCGGTCGAGGCGCAATCCGAGCATCCGATCGCCGAGGCCATCGTCAAGGCGGCGAAGCGCTCGTCCTTGGCACTCGGCAAGGCGCTCGATTTCACCGCGACGCCGGGCATGGGCGTCAAGGCGTCGGTCGACGGCCGCATCGTCGAGGTCGGCGCCGACCGTCTGATGGCGGCGCTGGGCCTGTCGCTGGGGCCGTTCAGGGCGGCGGCCGAGCGGCTTGCCTCGGAAGGCAAGTCGCCGCTTTATGCCGCGATCGACGGCAAGCTGGCGGCGATCATCGCCGTCGCCGATCCGATCAAGGCGACGACGCCCCGGGCGATTGCCGCCCTTCATGCGCAGGGGCTGAAAGTGGCGATGATCACCGGCGACAACCGGCGCACCGCTGAAGCCATCGCAAAGAAGCTCGGCATCGACGACGTGGTGGCGGAAGTGCTGCCCGACGGCAAGGTGGCGGCGCTCGAAAGGCTGCGCCGCGACGGGGTGAAGCTCGCTTTCGTCGGCGACGGCATCAATGACGCGCCGGCGCTGGCCGCCGCCGATGTCGGTATCGCCATCGGCACCGGCACTGACGTCGCAATCGAGGCCGCCGATGTCGTGCTGATGTCGGGCGATCTCACCGGCGTGCCGAACGCCATCGCGCTGAGCCGCGCCACCATCCGCAACATCAAGCAGAATTTGTTCTGGGCCTTCGCCTATAATGCGGCATTGGTGCCGATTGCCGCCGGTGCGCTTTACCCGCTTTATGGCATCCTGCTGTCGCCGGTTCTGGCGGCCGCCGCCATGGCTTTGTCGAGCGTCTTCGTGCTTGGCAATGCGTTGCGGCTCAAGGCCTTCCGGCCGCCGGTCAGCAACGCTGTCCGCAGCGGCAAGGCGGGCGATCTCGCGCCGGCTCTGGCGTCATGATGAAGAGGAGATGAGACATGAATATCGGTGAAGCCTCTTCCGCTTCCGGCGTATCGGCCAAGATGATCCGTTATTACGAGACCATCGGCCTGATCCGTGCCGCCTCGCGCACGGAATCCGGTTATCGCATCTATGGCGATGACGACATTCACACGCTGCGTTTCATCCGCTCCGCCCGCGATCTCGGATTCTCGGTCGAGCAGATCGAGGAGCTGCTGGCTTTGTGGCGCGACCGCTCGCGCGCCAGCGCCAGTGTGAAGAGCGTGGCGCTGCGCCATATCGAAGAGCTGGAACAGAAGGCGCGTGAGCTGCACAATATGGCGGCGACACTGCGCCATCTCGCCGAGAATTGCCGCGGCGACCAGCGCCCGCATTGCCCGATCATCGACAGCCTGGCCGAGCCGACCCAGCGCGCCGCCAAGCCCAAGGCGCCGCCGCGCTTCGGCAAGCCGGACCTGATCTCCGACCGCGCGGCGCGGAAAGTGAAAGCGCATCGTCCGTCCGGGATGCGCTAGAGCAAAAGCCCTCCCCCTTCTCCCGCTTGCGGGAGAAGGTGCCCGAAGGGCGGATGAGGGTGTTGGTCAGTCTGGCGGAAGCTTATCCGCAAGCGCCAGAAGGATCATATCCATCACATCGTTGAAGCGATGAAATACATCGTCATTAAGGATGCGGAGGACGCGGTATCCCTGTAAGCCGAGATACGCCGTGCGGCGCGCATCGTAGTCTATATCGCGCTCTCCCGAATGGGTTGCACCATCGACCTCGATGATGAGAGCGGCTTCGCGACAAAGGAAATCGACTGCAAAGGGGCCAATTGAACGCTGGCGAATGAATTTATGTCCTTGCAGCCGCCGACCGCGCAGGCCTGACCACAGCCTTTCCTCCGCCGGCGTCTGACTCCGGCGTAGACGGCGAGCTTGATTCAGCCGCCTGGGCTCAATTTGCCGCGTTGTCATCACGGCACCATACACCCTCATCCGCCCTTCGGGCACCTTCTCCCGCAAGCGGGAGAAGGGGGAAGTCTTAGAAGACGCTGAGGGGTGTCAATACGACAACATGAAGGACGGGCGCGGGTGCGTGGGACTTTCGAGATCTGGCGGATCAGTGCATGTTCCGCAATGAGGGAATGAGCAGGCAGGCATAGTTCCAGCAGATGCGGCGCGCCCGGATGAGATCCTCGGGGCTGCAGTCGGTCGCATTTTCCCAGAAGAAGCCGTCAATGAGGGCGGCGATGCCGTCGACGATGTCGTCGACCTGGTCCGCCGGCACCAGCCGCTTCACCGCATAGCGGATATTGGAGACCACGCGTTCACCGGTGATGCGGTAGAGATAGAAGATCCGCCCGCCCGACATCGCGTTGACCAGGAACTGCACCCAGGCTTTGCGCGAGGCGAGGGTGAGATTGTCGGGCTGGAACGACCCTTCGATGATCGCGCGCAGGCGCTGCGCCGGTGTCGGATCGGCGGGCATCAGGGCCATGATCTCGCCGCGATAGCGTCCGGAGAGCCGCCGCATCGTCGCCTCGAGCAGTTCCTCCTTATTCTCGAAATAGTGGTTCACCAGCGCCGTCGACATGCCGGCCTCGACCGCGATTTGCGAGAGCGTCGCGCGCTGCAGACCTTCCTTGGCGACCACGGTGATGGCCGCCTCCATCAATTCGTCGCGGCGCATGTCCTTGAGAGAGCGCTTCTTTCTTAAGCCAGTCATGAATCACCTTCGCTGCGGCGTCCGGATCATCGCGCAACCCGTGGTCGGACGGCAATTTCATTTATTGATTTCGAAATCAATATATCATATGGAGATACAAATAACAACTTTTCGGAGAGGGATGGAATGGATTTCGCGACACCGCAGCAATTGAAGGTCTCCGGCGTCACGACGGTCGAAACCCATTGGATTCCCTTGCAGGACGGGCGCCGGCTGGCGGCGCGCTTGTTCATGCCCGCCGATGCCGGGAAGAACCCGGTGCCGGCCATTCTCGAATACATCCCATATCGGCGGCGTGACGGCACCCGCGCTGGCGATGAGCAGATGCATCTGTGGTTCGCTGCCCACGGCTTTGCCGGCGTGCGTGTCGATATTTCCGGTATGGGCGATTCCGACGGCATCCTCGAGGACGAATATGTCATGCGCGAGCAGGATGACGCGCTCGAGATCATCGATCATCTCGGCCGCCAGCCCTGGTGCTCGGGCGCGGTCGGCATGATCGGCATTTCCTGGGGCGGCTTCAGTGGCCTCCAGGCCGCGGCGCGGCGGCCTCCCAATCTCAAGGCGGTCGTCACTCTGTGCTCGACCGATGACCGTTATGCCTGCGACGCGCATTATGAAGGCGGGCTTCTCATCAATGACAATTTCGGCTGGGGCGGCGCGCTGTTCGGTTATGCCGCGCTGCCGCCGGATCCGGCGATCGTCGGCAAGGAGCGTTGGCGCGAGCTGTGGCGTCAGCGTCTCGACCATCATTCCCTGTTTCCGGCGACCTGGCTCAGGCATCAGCGCCGCGACGCTTTCTGGAAACATGGTTCTGTCTGTGAGGATTATAGTGCGATCACCTGTCCGGTGCTCGCGGTCGGCGGCTGGCTCGACGGTTACACCTCGGCCATCTTCCGTCTTGTCGAAAACATGCCGGGACTCGCCAAGGGAATTTCCGGTCCCTGGGGCCATACTGAGCCACAGGCCGGCACGCCGGGCCCGTCCATCGGCTTCCTGCAGGAATGCAAGCGCTGGTTCGACCATTGGCTGAAGGGGGTCGACAATGGCGTCGAGGCCGATCCGGCCATGCGGCTCTGGCTGATGGATGATGCAAAGCCCGCCTCACATATGGAAATGCGGCCCGGCCGCTGGCTGGGTTTCCCCGCCTGGCCATCACCTGCCATTTCCCACACCACGTTTCATCTGACGGAGTGGGCGCTGAGCGCGAGCAAGCCTACGAGTCCGGCTGATGTGCGCTCGATCTCATCGCCCCTCACCACCGGTCTTCACGCGCAGGAATGGTGCCCTTATGGGCAGGGCCGCATCGCCGCCGAGGGCGCCCGCGATCAGCGTCCCGATGATGGCGGTTCACTCTGCTACGATACCGGACCCTTGCGCGAAGACCTGCCGATCATGGGGCAGGCGCGTCTCACGCTGCGCATCGC
This sequence comes from Rhizobiales bacterium Y(2018), assembly GCA_005502925.1. GTDB lineage: Bacteria > Pseudomonadota > Alphaproteobacteria > Rhizobiales > Aestuariivirgaceae > Taklimakanibacter. The sequence goes on from SCPD01000002.1 coordinate 891,760, forward strand.
CGCCGACGCGCCGCAGGCCATGGTCGCCTGCCGCCTCACCAGCGTGGCGCCCGACGGCACGTCGGCTTTCGTGACCTACGCCATCCTCAATCTCGCCCATCGCGAGAGCCATGAATTCCCCAAGCCGATGACACCCGGTGTCTTCGAGGAGATCTCGCTCGTCATGAAGCCGGTCGGCCAGATCATTCCGAAAGGCCACCGCCTGCGGCTTGCCATCTCGTCTTCCTATTGGCCGATGGCGTGGCCGTCGCCGGAACTGACGACGATCACCGTGGATCCGAATGGCGCTGCGCTCTCTCTGCCTCTTGTCGCCGATGAGACGGCGCTCGCCGCTGTCAGCTTCGAGCGCCCCGTGATGGCGCAACCCGGACCGGTGACGGTGAAGACACCGGCGCGCCAGCTGCGGCATATCGAAACCGATCTATCCACCGAGTGCACCAGGCTGATCGCCTTGAGCGACGACGGCCGTTATGTCTTCGACGAGACCGGCACCGAGATGACGTCGTGGCGCAGGAAGGAATACGCCATCACCCATGGTGATCCGGCCAGTTGCGCGACGACGGTGACCTTCGGCGAGAGCTTCGATCGCCCCGATTGGCGCGCCCGGGTCGAAACCAGGATCGAGATCACCTGCGACCGCACCACATTCCGGGTCACCGGCTCGGTGAAGACCTATGACGGCGATGAGCTGTTCATGACGCGTGATTATGACGAGCTGATACCGCGCGACAATATGTGAAACTCGAAAAAACATAACAGGGAAGGGCGTCATCATGATTTCATTTATGAATCGCAGATCGTTTCTGGCCGGTGGCGCGGTCTTCGCCGCCTCGCCACTTCTGCCTCCTTTCGTGTCGGCCGCCCTGGCGGAGCGCAAACAGGCTGTCGTGCGGGTCGATGTCGATATCGCCAATCTCGACCCCGGCAATCGCATCGGCACCGTCGACGGCAATGTGATCCTTTCGGTCTGCCAGACACTGGCCCGCTTCGATGCGGGCAAGCTCACCTGGTCCAATGATGCGGCCAAGGAGATCAAGCAGATCTCCGAGACCGAATACACGTTCGAGCTCAATCCCGGACAAATGTTCACTGACGGCTATGGCGAGATGACCGCCGAGGACGTCAAGTTTTCCTTCGACCGTTTCATCAATAGCGACGCCAAGGGCAAGAAGCTCGCTTATGCCGAGGATCTGGGCGCGCTCGACAAGGTCGAGGTCACTGGCAAATATACCGGCCGCCTTCTCCTCAAGCATCCCTCGCCCGCACTCTGGCTGATCGGCCTGTGCGATGCATCGGGCGCCATTCTGTCCAGGAAGGCGACCGAGGCGCTCGGTGACAAGATCGCCACCCAGATCATCGGCTCGGGGCCTTACCGGCTGGCCGAATGGCGGCCGAAGGAGCAGTTCGTGCTCGAGATCAATCCCGACTACAAAGGAGCAGCCAAGGCGCATTTCCCGCGCATCCTCGCCAAGTTCATCGCCGAGCCGAAGACGGCGCTTCTGTCTTTCCAGGGCAAGGAGCTCGATTTCACCGCGGTCGATCCGTCCTCGGCGGGCGAGGCGCGAAAGGTCGAGCAGGCCAAGGTCATCGAGATCGAGGGCATCGATTACACCTGGATCAGCCTCAATGTGGAGAAGGGCGCGCTCGCCGATCCGCGCGTGCGCCAGGCCATCCGTCTCGGCATCGATATCGATATGATCATCGCCGGCGCTTATGGCGCCGCCGTCTCGCGCGCCAAGACTTTGCTGGCGCCAGGCCTCATCGGTGCCTGGCCGGAGGCGCCTCTCTACAACCGGGATCTGGAGAAGGCCAAGGCGCTTCTCGCCGAAGCCGGGCAGACGGGACTGAGTGTCAGCTTCACCTGCCTTAATGAGGCGGTGCCGATGGCGACCGCGCAGATCGTCCAGGCCAATCTCGCGGAGATCGGCGTCACGGTCACGATCAATGCGATGGATTCCGGCGCCTATTGGGCCATGGGCTCGGATGACAAGAGCAAGGATCTCGAGCTCACTCTCATCCAGTATCTCTCGAAATTCGATCCGAGCTTCCAGACGCAATGGTTCCTCTCGGCGCAAGTCGGATTGTGGAACTGGCAGCGCTGGAAGAGCGCCGACTTCGACCGGCTGCATGCGGAGGGCCTCGCCACGACCGATACGGTCAAGCGTGCCCAGATCTATATCGACATGCAGAAGCTCCTCGATGAGTCCGCTTCCTGCGTCTGGATCACCCATGGCCGCAATTTCTTCATCCATGCCGACTGGCTCAAGCCGTGTTTGCTGCCCAATGCGATGAACTGGCAATACGAATATTTCGGCGAGGCATGAGAGGATCTTAGGCTAGGAAGAGCGCCATGGCCTTTTTGCTTCGCCGCGCCCAAGCCGCGCTCTTCACCATCGCTTGCGTGATGCTGATGCTGTTCATGCTCGTCCGGTCGGTGCCGGGCGACATGGCCTCGATCATGCTGGGGCCGCGGGCGACGCCGGAATTGCGCGCGCGGATCGTCGCGGAAATGGGCCTCGACCAGAACATCTTCGTCCAGCTCTGGCTGTTCCTGACGCGCGTCGTCAGGGGCGATTTCGGCGAGGATATCATATCGCGCCGTCCGATCATCGACATAGTGGCCGAGGTTCTACCCAATACGCTCATTCTCGCAGGGACCGCGCTTTTCCTCAGCCTTGTCTTCGGCATTCTTCTGGGGCTGATCGCCGCGAAGTCGCGCGGATCCTGGGCCGACAGCCTGCTCGGCCTGTTGTCGGTCGCCTTCGTCTCGACGCCGAGCCTCGTCGTGTCCATCGTCCTCTTGTTGCTCTTCTCGCGGGCCCTGCACTGGTTCCCGGTCGCGGGCGTGGGGGATAGCGGTGACATGCTCGACCAGCTGGCGCATCTGGTTCTGCCGGCGACGGCGCTCGCGCTTGGTTGGATCGGCTATATTGCGCGGCTGGTGCGCGCCGCGCTGCTGGAGACCTTGACCGAACATCACATCCGCACTCTGCGCGCCTATGGCGTGCCGGAATGGCGCATCGCCGGCATCTATGCCTTGCGGCTGGCCTTGGTGCCGCTGGTCTCGATCTTAGGCATAGGATTGGGCGATCTCATCGGCAGTGCCGTCTTCGCCGAGCTGATCTTCGCCCGCCCGGGCATCGGCAGCCTGATCTTCAATTCCATCGCGGTGCGCAACTATCCCGTCGTGCAGGCGGCCGTGCTGATCATCATTCTCATCTATATCCTGGCCAATCTGGCGGTCGACCTGATCAACAGCCGGCTCGATCCGCGGATCGCGCGTGCCATGCGGGAAGGGCGGCAGGCATGACGGCAAGATGGTTCCGCATCCTGCGTGATCGCAATGGCCGCCTCGGCCTTCTGTTCATGGGCCTCGTGCTTCTCCTGGCGCTGTCGGGCCTCATTCTTGGCGCCGACCCCAATCGCATCGACATTCCGCAAAGGCTGGCGGCGCCGAGCTTCGCGCATTGGCTGGGAACCGACAATCTCGGCCGCGATCTGACCGCGCGCATATCGGCGGGGACGCGATCGGCCTTGACGCTGGCCCTCCTCATCGTGGCCGCTTCGGCTTTTCTGGGCGCCGTGATCGGCACGGCGGCGGGTCTGTTCGGCCGCTGGCTCGATTGGGTCGTGACCGCGATATTCGACACGCTGAGCGCCTTTCCGGCTTTGATCCTGGCTTTCTCTCTCGTGGCGCTTTACGGCACCGGACGGCAGACCTTCGTCATCCTCGCCATCCTCATCTTCATGCCGCAATTCGGCCGGCTCGCTCGTTCGCGCGCGCAAGCCTTGCGGCATCAGAGCTTCGTCGAGGCGGAGCGCCTTCTGGGCGTGCATCCCCTGGTGATCGTGCTGCGCCATATTCTTCCCAATATCGCGGGTCCGCTGATCGTCCTCGCCGGCATGAATATTCCCGTCGTGATCACCTTTGAGGCGGGACTGTCCTTCTTGGGCCTGGGTGTGCAGCCGCCGGCCTCCTCGCTCGGCACGCTGATCAAGGATGGCTTCATCTATATGAGTGAATCCTGGTGGCCGACCATCGGGGCGGCGGGCACGCTCGCTTTTGCCACCCTGGGTTCGACGCTTCTCGCCGAAACCTTCCGGGATATCCTCGACCCGAAATCCGCTACTGATGCCGAGGGCCGCGCATGAGCGTCGCCGTCAACAATCTTTCTGTCGACTACCGTGGCCACGGTCCAGACCTGCATGCCGTGCGCGACGTGTCCTTCACCATCCCGCCGGGACGCATGCTGGGGCTTGTCGGGGAATCCGGTAGCGGCAAGTCCACCGTCGCTTTCGCGCTCATGGGGCTGCTGCAGGCCAATGCGCGTATCACATCGGGCGACATGCAAATCGGCGGCCGGAATTATGACCTCACGAAGAACGCCACGGCGCCGTTGCGCGGCCGTGGCCTGGCGATGATCTTCCAGGACCCGCTGCTGTCGCTCAATCCCGTCTTCACCATAGGGGCGCATCTCACGGAGATATTGCGGGTGGTGGCGCCTCGCGAGGACGCCGGGCGGCGCCGCGCCATGGCGGAAGAGGCGTTGGCGAAAGTCAAGCTCACCGATCCGCGCCGGCGCCTCGATCAGTATCCGCATGAGCTCAGCGGCGGCATGCGCCAGCGTGTGGTGATCGCCATGGCGCTTCTGGCGAAGCCCGTCCTGCTCATTGCCGATGAGCCGACGACGGCGCTCGACGTCACTGTCGAAGCCTCGGTCATGCGCGAGATCTGCGCCTTGCGTGACGAGCTCAACTGCTCGGTCCTGCTGATCACCCACAGCCTCGGCCTGGTGACCAAATATTGCGACGACATGGCCGTCCTCTATGCCGGCGAGATGCTGGAGCAGGGCCCGGCGCGTGCGATCCAGCTCCGGCCGGGGCATCCTTATTCGCGCCTGCTGCTCGATTGCGAGGTGGCGATCGATCAGCCGCGGCACGAGCCTGCAATGGCGAACAGCTTCAAGGTCATCGGCGGCGAGCTTCCGGATTTGCGGGCGCCGGTATCGGGCTGCGTTTTCGCCGCGCGCTGTGATCGGGCGGTTGCCGACTGCGCTGTCACCGTCCCGTCGGCCGTCCGGCTCGACGCAGAAGGACGGCACAGCGCGCGCTGCCTGAGGATCGGCGTATCATGACGGCGGCCGTCTCGATCTCGGGCGTCAGCATCGGCTTCGGCCCGGTCACGGTCATCGACGATCTGTCTCTCGACGTCCCCACGGGCACGACATTCGGCGTCGTCGGCGAATCGGGTTCCGGCAAGACGACGCTGCTGCGCGCCGCGCTCGGGCTGCAGGGTGTAAAGCGTGGCGAGATCCGGCTCATGGGGGAACTTTTCGGCGGATCACTCGCCGAGACGCGCCGGCGCGCACGCGTCATCCAGCCGATCTTCCAGGATCCCGCCGCCGCCCTGTCGCCGCGCTGCCGCATCGGCGTGCTGATGGACGAAGTGGCAAAGGTGCTGGGCGAGCCGCGTGATAGTTTGCGCCAACGCCTCGATGAGATATTGCGGCGGCTTGGGCTTCCGCGCGCCATCCTCGACAAATATCCGCATCAGATCAGCGGCGGGCAGGCGCGCCGCGCCGCGATTGCCCGAGCCTTGCTCATGCGGCCGCGGATCCTCGCCGCCGATGAGCCGACAGCGGGGCTCGATGTTTCCGTCCAGGGTGAGTTGCTCAACCTGCTGCAGGAGCTGCGCCAGACCGAGGACATTACCCTCCTGATCATCACTCACAATCTGGCGGTGGTGCGGCTCATCGCCGACCGGGTCGCCGTCATGCAGTCGGGCCGTATCGTGGAACAGGGCGAGGCGAATGCGGTCTTCGCGCGGCCGCATCATGCCTATACGCGCGAGCTTCTCAATTCCTGGCCGGCCACTTCCTAGGTCAGCAATTCCGTGAAACTGTCGGGCTGCGTTTTCGTCTCGCGAGGCTGCGCCGCATAATGCAGCCAGACGAGGCCATTTTCGTAGGGTTCGCTGGCGATGAGCTTGAGGCCGTGATCGCCCGGCCACCGCTCGAACCATGGGGAGCCGGATGAAACGGCCGGATAGAGGAAGAAATGATACTCATCCACCAGGCCGAGGCCGATGACCGATTGCGCGAAGCTCGCGCCGCCGGATAGGTGGATATTTCCGCCCGGCTGCTCTCTAAGATCGCTGAGAAAATCTCGCAGCGCCTTGTCGTCTGCCGCGGTGACGTGCTCGACATTCTGCCAGCCGGTCAGCGCCTGGCCTTTCCGCTTCGAAAACACCAGCTTGCGGTAATCGCGCATCCGGCGCGCCATCTTCCGATTTGTCTCGGTGCCTTCGGTTTCGGAAAGCGCCGTGGGCCAATAGGCAGCCATTTCCTCATAAGTCGTACGTCCCACGAGCACCGTGTCATAACCTGAATAGATTTGGTCAATCCGGCGATACTGGCCCGCGCAGACATTGTGCAGCCATTCGTAGGGCTGATCGAGGCGGCCATTCAACGTCGCCATCATCTGGAACACGATCTTGCGCATTGGCTTTCCCGCTACCGGTCTTGCTCGACGAGCCGGGCGAGCTGTTCCGTCACCGTGCCCCAGCCGTCATGAAAGCCCAGCTCCTCGTGCTTCTTGCGCTCGGTGCTGCTTCTGTGCATCGCGAAAGCCGCATAGTCGGTGCCTTGCGGATGGTCCTTCATCGTGATGATCGCCGTCATGAAGGGTTGCTCGCCCGGCCGCCAGCCGCCTGTCAGCGTATCGGTGAAAACGATGCGCGACTGATCCTCGATGGCGAGAAAGCAGGTCGTCACATGTGGCATGAAGGCGCCGCCGTCTTCGCTCATCCGCGTCTCGAAGGCGCCGCCTGGCCTGAGATCGAGCTTGACCACCTGGCATTTGGACGGGGCGGGGAGCCACCATTGCTCGAGGCTTTTGGGTGTCGTCCAGGCGCGCCAGACGGCGGCGCGCGGCGCCTTGATGATACGCGTGACGGTGAGATCCCGTTCGGGATCGAAGACGACGGTCATTACTCAGTTTCCTTCGTATGTTGAGCGAGGACGAATTGTTCGAGCCGGTCGGTGCGGCCCTCCCACAATTGGCGCTGCTGTGCCAGCCAGGCTTCGACCATCTGAAAAGGCTTCCTTTCGAGGGTGCAGGTGCGGATGCGGCCATGCTTATGCGTGTTGATGAGCCCGCTCTCCTCCAGAAACCGGATATGTTTCATGAAGGAGGGCAGCGCCATGTCGAAGGGCTGCGCCAGATCGCTGATGCTGGCGGGGCCTCGCCCAAGACGCCCGATCACGGCGCGGCGCGTCGGATCGGCGAGGGCCTGGAAGATCGGTGTCAGGATCTCTGAATGGTAATCCATAAGGCTAAGTATCATTGCTCAATACTTAGCGCAAGAGCTAAGTGATGGAAATTGATTGACTCATACCAACCAGTGGGTATGTTGCTCGTGATTTTGAGGGAGAGAACAGCCATGGCGCAATCCTATCGCTGGGTGATCGTCGCTTTGGGCGCCTTGATGACCTGCGTGGCCATCGGCGCCATGTTTTCATTGGCCGTCTTCCTCGAGCCCATGTCCGAAACCAGCGGCTGGAGCAGGGCCGGCATATCGAGTGCGATGACGCTCGACTTCCTCGTCATGGGTGTCGCGGGCTTTGCCTGGGGAGCCGTGAGCGATCGCTTCGGTCCGCGCATCGTCGTGCTCGCCGGCGCAATTCTCTTGGGCGCCGGCCTGGTTCTGGCGAGCCTCGCCACCAGCCTCATCCTTTTCCAGCTCTCTTATGGCGTGATCGTCGGCCTTGCCGCCGGCGCTTTCTTCGCCCCGATGATCGCCACCGTCACCGGCTGGTTCGACACCCAGCGCGGTCTCGCCGTCTCGCTGGTCTCGGCCGGCATGGGCGTCGCCCCTTTGACCGTCTCGCCCTTCGCCGGCTGGCTGATTTCGACCTATGACTGGCGCACCGCCATGGCGGTGATTGGCATCGGCGCCTGGATCCTGCTCATTCCGGCGGCGCTTTTCGTGCGCCGGGCGCCACCATCCCAAGATGCGCCCGCCGCGGCGAGCGCCCAGCCAGGCGAGGCCGGCAGTTCCCTCGGCAAAGCCTTGGCCTCACCGCAATTCATTGTGCTGGCGGGCACCTTTTTCCTTTGCTGCGCCGCGCATTCGGGGCCGATCTTCCACATGATGAGTTATGCCATGCTGTGCGGCATGTCGACTTTGGCGGCGGTCAGCATCTACAGCGTCGAAGGCCTCGCCGGCCTCGGCGGCCGCCTGCTGCTCGGCGTGCTCGCCGACCGCTACGGCGTCAAGCTGATCCTCGTCCTCGGACTCTTCGTGCAATCGCTCGCCATTGCCGCCTATCTCGTCGTCAGCCAGCTCGGCGAGTTCTATCTGCTCGCCATCGTCTTCGGCATCGCCTATGGCGGCGTGATGCCGCTTTATGCCGTGCTGGCGCGGGAATACTTCGGCCAGCATATCATGGGCTCCGTATTCGGCGCGGCGACGATGATGTCGAGCCTCGGCATGGCGCTCGGGCCTTTGGGCGGCGGCTGGATCTTCGACACGTTCGGCGAGTATCGCTGGCTTTATATCGGTTCGGCCGCTCTGGCGCTCGGCGCCGTCGCGATCGCCTTGGCTTTTCCGCCTCTCCCGCGTCTCAAGCTGCAGGCGCAGGCGACCTGACGTCAGCGCAATGTCAGGCGTGTCGTCAGGCCGTCGGCGAGGAAGTCGGCGACGGCGCGCAGTGACGGCGACTGGCCGCGCCGGTGTGGCATGAGAAGCGTGAACGTGGCCCCGCCTGAATCCCAGTCGGACAAGACCCGCTCGAGCTTGCCCGCCGTAAGCGCCGGCGCGCAGAGACCATGCGGCAGGCTGGCAATGCCGAGACCGGCAAGCGCCGCGTTGAGAGATGTCACGGGATCATCGGCATAGAAGCGCGGCTTCGGCCTGACCTGCTGTGTCTCGCCGTTTGCTGTTCGCAACGTCCATCGGCTGGTCTCGGGGAAATGTGTCGGGAGCACGCCGTCATGAGCGGCGATATCCTCAGGGCGTTCGGGCCGACCCTGTCGCGCAAGGTGATCCGGCGCGGCGACGAGATAATTGGGCGCGAAGCCGAGGCGCCTCTGCACATAGTCCGACGCCGGCAGAGGCGCGAAATGCGCGCGCACGGCGAGATCGAAGCCTTCCTCGATCAGATCGACGAAACGGTTCGTGGCGGTGAGCGCGATCTGGATCTTGGGATAGCGCAGCGCCAGCTCGGGCAGGAGATCGCCGAGTGCGGCCTGCACCGTGGTCATCGAAGCCGTGATACGCACGAGGCCGCGCGGCTCGGCGAGCCGGCTCAGGGCCGCCTCCCGGGCGGCGTCCGCCTCCAGAAGAGCCGCCGCCGCATGGCGATAGAAATCCTCGCCCGCTTCGGTCACCGCGAAACGCCGGGTCGAGCGCTCGATGAGGCGGATGCCGAGATCGCTCTCCAGTTCCGCTACCCTTTTGCTGAGACTGGATTTGGGGATCTGCAAAGCCCGCGAGGCCGCAGCGAAGCCTTTCTTGTCGACCACCTGCACGAAGAAAAAGAGATCGTTGAGCTTCATTGTCTATGCTTGTAGACAGTCAGTCATATTTTTGCAGTCTAGTGGATTATTGTCCCTGTGAATAGCTAATAACCATGACTTGTGCCGTGGAAGAAGCTCTCGAGGGTGGAAGGCAACGCACCGGAATGGCTGCGGCGTTGCTGGGGGCGAGCTGCCTCACGGCCATGGCGGCGACCGCCATCACGCCGGCGCTCACCGGCCTGGCCGATACCTTTGCCGATGTTCCCCATATCGAGCTTCTGGCCAAGATCGCCATGACGCTGCCCGCGCTCGTCATTGCCGTCTCGGCCGCGGGACTAGGCGTGCTGGTGGACCGGCTCGGCGCGCGCGCCGTACTCGTCGCGTCGGCGCTGCTTTTTGCGCTGGCCGGTTCCGCCGGACTCTATGTCGGCAGGCTCGATCTGCTGCTCGCCAGCCGGGCCTTGCTCGGCGTCGCGATTGCCGGCCTCAGCACCGGGACGCTGGCTCTGATCGGCATGCTTTATCAGGGAGCCGACCGGCGCGGTATCATCGGTTATCAGGGAGCGGCGATGTCCTTCGGCGGCATGGCCTTTCTGATTCTGGGCGGACTTCTCGCTTCCTATGGCTGGCGCTGGTCCTTTGCGAGCTATCTGCTCGCGCTGGCGGTGCTGCCTTTGCTGCTCCGCAATCTGCCGCGCACCATACCGGTTCGCGCTGCCGCCTCCGAGCCGGACACGGGCGAAACGTCCTGGTGCCGCCTCGCTTTCGCTTATGTCGCGGCGTTTCTCGGCATGATCCTCTTTTATGTCATCCCGGTGCATTTGCCTTTTCATCTGGCCGAACATGGCGTCGCGGAGCCGGCGCTGGCCGCCTATGCCTTGGCTTTGGCGACACTCACCAGTGGCGCCACCTCCTTTCTCTACAAGCAGGTGAGCGAGCGGCTCGCGCCCGTCACCACCGTCACTCTTGTGTTCCTGCTGATCGCCGGCGGCGAGGCTCTCATCGCGGAGGGTTTCTATCCGCGCATGCTGGCAGGTGTCGCGGTGGCGGGCATAGCCGCGGGCCTCTTGCTGCCGACGGTTGGCGGTCTCGTGCTTGCTGCCGCTGCGGCGCGCCATCATGGTCGTTTCGCCGGCGGTCTCGCTTCCTGTCTGTTTCTCGGCCAGTTCGTGGCGCCCTTCGGAGTTGAAATGGTGAAAGTTCTCGTCGGCGATGTGTTCGCCGGAACCGCGGTCATCGCAGTGGCGTTGGCGGCGGCGATGACGGCCTGCCGTTTTCTGCCTATGAGCGGCAGGCTGTCATGAGGCGGATCGGTATTGTCATCGGGACGACTCGGCAAGGTCGCTTCGGTGACAAGCCCGCCACCTGGATTGCCGGGCATCTCGCCCGTTATCAGGATCTGGTGGGCGAGATCATCGATCTCAGGGATCATGACTTGCCATTTTTCGACGAGGCGATGTCGCCCATCTATGCGATGCCCAATTGCCCCGGCGCCTCGTCCTGGTCGCAGCGCATCGCGGCCATGGACGGTTTCATCTTCGTCACCGCCGAATATAATCACGGCATTTCCGGTGTCCTCAAGAACGCGCTCGACCACGCCTATCGCGAATTCAACCGCAAGCCCGCGGCCTTCATCGGTTATGGCGGTGTAGGGGCGGCGCGCGCCGTCGAGCAATTGCGGCTGATCGCGGTCGAGCTGCAGATGGCGCCATTGCGCCATGCCGTCCACATCACCCTGGAGCCTTATCTGGCCGTGGTGAGCGGCCGCAACGCGATCGATGATTTCGACTTCCTCAACGCCGGTGCGGCAGCACTTCTCGACGAGCTCGTTTGGTGGACGGAGGCCCTTGCGGTGGCGCGTACGCCGCGCATGGAAGCCATGCCTCGATGAAGCGCCCTTGAAATGAGCCGACGCTTGCCTGATAGTTGCGGGTCTTCATTGTAAGGCTGATCCGGGATATCAGCGCAATTTCATCGGCCTGTTTTATTGCCTAGTCAGCCCTCATCCATGGCGCCGCTCCAGCAACCGGTCTTCAGGGCCGTCTGGATCGCAAGTTTTGTGTCCAATCTGGGCTCGCTCATTCAGAATGTCGGCGCCGCCTGGATGATGACGGCGATCGCCACTTCGGTCGACATGGTGGCGCTGGTCCAGGCCTCGCTGGCGCTGCCGATCATGCTGTTCTCCATTCCTTCGGGCGCCATTGCGGATAATTTCGGCCGCCGCAAGGTGATGCTGGTCGCGCAATGTTTCATGCTCGTCGTTTCGGTGATGCTGGCGGTGTCGGCCTTCACCGGGACCATGACCCCCTGGCTGCTGCTCACCTACACATTCCTGCTCGGCTGCGGCAACGCGCTGAACAACCCGGCCTGGGGCGCAGCGGTCGGCGACATGGTTCCGAGGGCGGACATTCCGGCGGCCGTCACGCTCAACAGTATGAATTACAATCTCTGCCGAAGCGTCGGACCGGCGCTCGGCGGCATCATCGTGGCGGCGGCGGGCGCCGTCACCGCTTTCACCATCAATGCGCTGAGCTATCTGGCGCTCATCACCGTGCTCGCCCGCTGGAAGCCGGCGCTCCCGCAGAGCAAGCTGCCACGTGAATCGATGGGCGCGGCGATGTCGGCGGGCCTGCGTTATCTGGCGATGTCGCCTAATATCGCCCGTGTGATGAGCCGGGCTCTGGTCTTCGGTTTCGCCACCATCGCGACGCTCGCTTTGCTGCCGCTCATCGCGCGCGATCTCCTCAATGGCGGTGCGCTTCTCTATGGCCTTCTGTTCGGCGCGTTCGGCATGGGGGCCGTCGGCGGTGCGCTGGCCAGTGGCAAGCTGCGCGAGCTGCTCTCTAAGGAGAGTTGCGTGCGTCTGGGCTTCTTAGGCTTTGCCGTCTGCCAGGCCACTGCCGCCTTGAGCCCCTATCCCTGGCTCACCCTTCTCGCTTTGTCGCTGGGCGGTGCCAGCTGGGTGATCACCCTCTCGCTCTTCAACATCACGCTGCAGCTCTCGACCCCGCGCTGGGTGGTGGGTCGCATTCTTTCCCTCTATCAGACGGCGACGTTCGGCGGCATGGCGCTCGGAAGCTGGGTCTGGGGCCTGATCGCCGAGGAGCACGGATCCGCTACCGCCCTGCTGATCGCTGCCGGTGTTGCGTTGTTCGGGCTGGTCATGGGATTTCGCTGGTTCGCCATGCCGCGGAAGGACGAGCTCAATCTCGACCCGCTCGACCGCTGGCGCGAGCCGAACCTGGCGCTCGACCTCAAGGCGCGCAGCGGACCGTTCCGCATCATGGTCGACTATCTGATCCGCGAGGAGGATGTGCGCGAATTTCTCGACGCCATGGCCGAGCGCCGCCGCATCCGCCGCCGCGACGGCGCCCGCAACTGGGCGCTTTATCGCGACGTGCAAAACCCGCAGCTCTGGACCGAAATGTACAATGTGCCGACCTGGGCCGACTACGTGCGTTTGTTCCAGCGCGTCACCCAAGCCGATGAGGCGGTCGGCGAGAAGATCCGCAAATTGCATCGCGGCGCCGAGCCGCCCAAGGCGCGCCGCCTGATCGAGCGGTCGACCGCCAATGCCGATTTCACGGTGACGCCGAAGGAAGTTATCGACCAACCCTGATCAAGCCAGACGGCGTAGAGCCTGGCTCAAGAGATCGGCGGCGGAGACGAGCAGCAGCACCAGGCGTCTTTCGAGCCTTTCGTCGAGCGTTGCGTCGCTCACGACCAGGCTGAGGCTCGCTGAAATGGCGAGCTCCGCATTCGAAACCGGCACCGCGATGCCGACGAGCCCTTTGTCGACCTCGCCGCGTGTGATGCAATGGCCGCGTTTGCGGATGGCGGCGAGCTCGCCGCTGAGCTTGGCGGGCGCGTCGGCATCGGCATCAGCCAGAAGTCTCTTCAGTCTCCGGCCGGGAAGCTGCGACAGGATGGTTTTGGAGGTCGCCCCACGCGTCAGCGGCATCGGCCGTCCGCGCTCATAGCTGGTGGGAAGCTCGGCGCCATCATAACGCTCATCGGCGGCGCAGATCACCCGGTCGCCATAGAGTCTGGCCAGCACCGCGACGCAAGGATGGCGCACTTCCGCAACGAGATCGCGCAGCAAGGGGCTGCCGACTTTGACCAGGGGATCGGTCAGCCGGATCATGCGGTCGAATTCGATGAAGGCGGACCCCAGCCGGTAATGCGCTTCGGTCGAGGGTTCGAGAAAGCCCTGCGCCACCAGTTCCCGCACGGTGCGATAGACCGTGCTCGCCGGAACGACAATGGCTTCCGCCAGTTCCGGCACCGTCCAGTTCGCCTTGGCTTCCGTGAAGCACCTGAGAACGCTGAGAAACCTGCTGAGCCCCGACATAAACCCTCATCCGCGCCGCGTCTGATTCCGAACGATCTTGCCGTGTGGCGAGCGCTTTTTCTAGCGCTTTTGTCGATTGGGCCGGCAGTGATTATCGAAAAATGAGAAGATGGGAGTTGATGGTCTCGACTCACTCCTTGTGCTTGACAAAAGGTCAGCATGTTTTCGCTTTTTTGCAATAGTGCTTTCCAGAAATATCAATAAATTATCAAAAAACGAGAATTTGATAAGAAATGGGGAGGCCATCCAGGCGCCCCTCAAAGGAGGATGGCATGACATTGCGAAGATCATTTGCTTGGATGCTCGGCCTGTCGCTGGCGGCCGGTATTGGCGCTGTCGCTGAGGCGGGGACGCTGGATGAGGTCAAGCAGCGCGGCAAGCTGATCTGCGGCACCTCCGGCTCGACGCCGGGATTCTCCACCCCGGACAGCAACGGCAAGATGCAGGGGCTCGATGCCGATTTCTGCTACGCCATCGCGGCGGCGATCTTCGGCGACCGCGAGAAGGTCGAATTCGTGCCCCTGACCCTGGTCGAGCGTTTCACCGCTCTCGCGGCGGGCGAGGTGGATGTGCTGGCCCGCAGCGCCACCAACACGCTGACCCGCGACGCCTCGCTCGGCATCGACTTCAGCTATTACAATTTCATCGACGGCCAAGGCTTCCTGGTCCGCAAGTCGCTCGACGCGAAGACCGTCAAGGACCTGAACGGCGCCACCATCTGCATGCCGTCCGGCACCACGACCGAGCCCAATCTCGCCGCCTATTTCGCCAAGAACAATCTCACCTACAAGCCGGTGAGCTTCGATACCGAGCCGCAGGTGCGCGAGGCTTTCGATGCCGGTGCCTGCGACGTGATCAGTTCCGACAAGGCGATCCTCGCCGCCATGCGCACCGAGCTCGCCGATCCCAAGGCCGTCGACATCCTGCCGGACACGATCTCGAAGGAGCCCAATGGCCCCTGGGTGCGCCAGGGCGATTCCGAATGGGGTGATGTCGTGCGCTGGGTGCTCTACGCCACGCTCACCGCGGACGAGCTCGGTGTCACCTCGCAGAATATCGATGAGATGAAGGCCAAGAGCGACGGCAACCCGCCGTTGCGCCGCCTGCTCGGTCTCGAGGGCGATATCGGCAAATTGCTCAAGCTGCCGAATGACTGGAGCTACCAGATCGTCAAGCAGGTCGGCAATTATGACGAAAGCTATCAGCGCAATGTGACGCCGCTCGGCCTGCCGCGCGAAAACACGCCCAACGCGCTGTGGAACAAGGGCGGCGTGCTGCTCTCACCACCCTTCTAGATCGTTTGCTCGACGTCGTCACTTTCCCCGTCCGGATGAGTCATCCGGACGCGGGCTGGTGACGGCTCACACCGCCAGCTCGACCCGGTTCCGGCCCTGCGACTTGGCGAGATAGAGCGCCTTGTCGGCGCGGCGCAGTGTTTCGGCGAAGTTTCGGTCATCGGCATTGTACAGCGCGACGCCGATCGAGATGGTGAGCGGAACCATATCGTCACCGATGCTGAACATGTCCTGCTCCACCGCCAGGCGAAGCCGTTCGGCGGTCGCCTCAGCGCCGACGGACTGGAGGTCGCCGAGCAGCACCACGAATTCCTCGCCGCCGGAGCGGGCGATGAAGTCGCCCTTGCGCGTCTCGACCTTCAGGCGGAAGGCGACATGGATGAGCGCATTGTCGCCATCCTCATGGCCATATGTGTCGTTGATGGCCTTGAACCTGTCGATGTCGAGCACGGCCACTGCGAAGCCGGGACCTGGACCTGAGGCCTTGGCGAAGCACTCATTGCCGGCATCGGTCAAGGTGCGCCGGTTGGGCAGGCCGGTCAGATGGTCGGTCGAGGCGGCATGTTCCCATTGCCGGCGGATTCGGTCGGAGCACATCAGGGCGAAAGCCGTCGTGCCGATGACGGGCAGCAGGGTCATGAATATCGGCGTGGCGAGATTGAGCCAATGCGCGTTGCCGGTAATGCTGAAGTCCGGCGCGATCCTGAGTTGCGCGTAATAGAGCGCCCGCGCCGCGGTGAAAGCCAGCACCGCGACGAAGATCGAAAGCAGCATCTTGCGGCTGAGCGCCCATTCGGGATGAATTTTGGTGGTGAGGGTCATCACCGATGTCACCATCAGCCAAAGCCATGCCGCCGATATGATCAGGATACGGATTTCCGTGTTGGGATGAAAGGCCGAGAACCAGAAGACGCCGAAAATGGCGAGGACGGCCGGCAGCAGAAACAGAGACTTGTGGCGCATCCCGAAGAATTTCTGCAGCGACCAGAGATAGGCGGTGAGCCCGAGAAGGAACAGCCCATTCGCCAGGACGACCGTCGCGGGCATCGGCAGGACTGTCGGAAAGGCGAAGATCGTGCAGCCCAGGGCGATCAGCAGCGTGCCGGTCTGCCAGCTTTTCGCCGAAGGCCTGAGCGTCGCCGGGAGATCTCGGTGGATGAGGCCCAGAACACCGCCATTGGCATACATGATCAGCGAGATGGTGATGAAGACGGTACTGGGGTCCATTCTCGCTGAAAGGCCTCTAGAATATTCCTGTGGCGCGGGCGATCCGTGCGCCGCACATATCCGAAAATCCTCCCCGCTGTCACCTGTTGCGATACGCGCGCCAGCCTTGCAACCGCTTGCGGCATCAGGCTGGAGATGATATCGGGCGTCCTGCAAACAAGTTTGCCGATAGACCGGAGACCGCAATGGAAGGCGCCAAGTCAGCAGCCAAGTAAGCCGCAACGACGATTGAATGTTGTTGCGGCGTCTGTCCGGATTTTTGCTCAAATTTTAGTGAGGCAGATCGCCGCCGAATCCCTATTTGCGCGGAGTTTCTGCTCGTGTCTTCTCCCGATCACAAGAATTGGGCTTACGCCCTGCCGGCCGCTTTGCTGCTGCTGGCGCCCTTCAACATCCTGGCCTCGCTCGCCATGGACATTTATCTGCCCGTCGTCCCGGCGATGCCGGGCATTCTCGCGACCACGCCCGAAGTTATCCAGCTCACTCTGAGCCTTTACATGATCCTGCTCGGCGTCGGACAGATCGCCTTTGGGCCACTCTCCGACCGGATCGGGCGGCGTCCCGTGCTGCTCGGCGGGGCGCTGCTCTTCGCGCTGTCATCTTTACTTCTTGCCGCCACCAACGCGGCCCCGTTCTTTCTCGGTCTGCGCCTCGCTCAGGCGATCGGCGCTTCGGCGATGCTGGTGGGACTGTTCGCCACGGTGCGCGATGCCTATGCCGATCGGCCGGAAAGCACGGTGATCTACGGCTATCTGAACGCCATGCTGGCTTTCGTTCCGGCCTTGGGGCCGGTAGTCGGCGCTCTGATCGCCGAGTGGTTCGGCTGGCGCGCGCTCTTCATCGCTTTGGGCGCACCCGCGATGATCGCTGTCGCATGGGCCTGGCTGCGCTGGCCGGAGACCGCGCCGCCACCGACGACGAAACGGAAGGGCGCTTTGTGGCGCATCGTGCGGAGCGGCGGCTTCTGGGCCTATACGCTGGCCTTCAGCGCCGCGATGGGGTCGTTCTTCGTCTTCTTCTCGACCGCGCCGCGTTTCCTCATCATGCGGGCAGGCCTCAGCGAACTCGCCTTCAGCCTGGCCTTCGCGACGGCGGCGCTGGTGATGATCGCCGCCACGCGCTTCGTCGCGGCCGTGGTGAAGAAATGGGGCGTCGCTGGCAGTGCCCGCCGGGGAATGGCGTTGTTGCTTTTGGGCTCGGTTCTTCTCGTCCTCGGCCAGCTCTTCCTGGCGCCGTCCTTCTGGAGCTTCATGCCGCCGATGTGGATCATCGCCATCGGCATCGTCGTGACGGCTTCGGTCACGGCGGATGGCGCGCTGGCCGGGTTTGGCGACGTCGCCGGAACGGCGGTGGCTCTCTATTTCTGCATCCAGAGCCTGATCGTCGGCCTCGTGGGCACGGCGGCGGTGGTGCTGCTGAAGGGGGACACGGCCTGGCCGCTCGCGGTCTACGCCGCCGGCATGGCGCTGGCGACGCTCACGGCTTTGCGGCGGCGATGACGTGAAACAGCGCCCTCTCAGGCTGCTGTCATATTCTGACATCAGATGAGATAGTGTCTGCTGTTATTGAACGGACGCGGGGACAATGGCGGAAGAGCTCAAGCATATTCTCGGTGAAGCGACGATTCGCGCACTCGCCGGCGAAATCAAGCGCGCTCTTCCGGCCTTTCGTTCAGGCCCTTTCGTCAAGGCGTGTCTCGCGGGGCTGGATGATCTCGCCCTCGTTGCGCGCGCCTGGCAGATTGCCGACGCGCTCCATGCACATTTGCCGCGTCCCTTCGCCGCCGCGGTCGACATCCTGCTGGCGTCGCTCGGCCCCAAGCGGGCGGCGGATGCGGAGGCGGGGTCATCGCCTATGCGCTACATGCCGCATCTGTGTTTCGTGCAGAAATACGGGATCGACGACTTCGAAACGGCGATGCGCGCGCAATATGAGCTCACCCAATGGTTCTCCGCCGAATTCAGCATCCGGGCCTATCTGACGAAATATCCGGAAGCGACCTATGCGCGTCTTCTCGACTGGACGCGTGACGGCAATGTCCATATTCGCCGTCTGGCCTCGGAGGGAACGCGGCCGCGGCTGCCCTGGGCGTCGCGCTTGCCTGCCTTCCAGGCCGACCCGCGCCCGGTGATCGCCGTCCTCGAACGCCTGAAGGACGATCCCGAACGCTATGTCCAGCGTTCCGTCGCCAATAATCTGAACGACATCGGCAAAGATCATCCTGATCTTCTGGTCGACCTCTGCCGGCAATGGCTGATCGGCGCCTCGCCGGACCGGCAATGGATCGTGCAGCATGCGCTGCGCTCGCTGGTGAAAAAAGGCCATCCGGGCGCGCTGGCCCTGCTGGGCGTTGGCGCGCGACCGGATATTCGCATTGCGGATGTGACGCTGGCGCCGCGCCGTGTGAATGTCGGCGACAAGCTGCGGTTCTCCTTCACCATCGCCAGCACGGGCAAGGGCGCACAGGATCTGCTCATCGACTATGCGGTCCATTTCGTGAAGGCGAATGGCGACACGCGTCGAAAAGTGTTCAAGCTGCGCCGGATCGAATTGCCGCCCGCTGCCGAGCTGCCGCTGGCGAGCACTGTCTCCTTCGCCGATATGACGACCCGGAAACATTATCCGGGCCGTCACCGGATCGACCTGCTGGTCAATGGTGTCGCTCATCCGCTGACCGAGTTCGATGTCCGCTCGGGGAGGTAGTCCGCCTGATGATCATGCCATCGTCAAGCTGTGTTCTGACACGGGCCGGTGTGACCGCAACTCTGCGCCAATTCGTTTCGCTACACTATTCAAGTCGAGCGCACCATGCTGCGGGCTGATCTGAAGCCTGAGCCGCGAGGCGCCCAGGGCGACCGCCGGATATTCGATGAAATTGACCAGGATCCCATCCTCGGCGAGCCGTCGCGTGATCTCTCGTCCGACCTTTTCAGATCCGGTGAGTACCGGAATGAGCGCCGAAGGACGTCCGATACAGGTGGCACCCTCTTGCTCGAGCAGCGTACGGAAATGCTCGGCGGTCGCCAGCACTTGGACGCGCAGACGCTCTCCTTCTTGGGAGGCGACGATTTCGAGCGTTCTAAGGGCTGTGGCCGCCTGGATGGGTCCCAGCTGATTGCTGAAGGTATTGGATTGACCGAAGGCTTGCACCGACAATGTGCATTGCCGCCAGCGCGACGCCATGAAGCCACCAGTGGTCGCGAGCACCTTGCTGAAGCTGCCGACGATGAAATCGATCTCGTCGAGCACACCGGCCTCATCCGCGAGCCCGGTGCCGGCACGGCCGAAGATTCCCAGATCATGAGCGCAATCGAGAAGAATGTAAGCCGCATGGTCGCGTGCCGCCGCCACGATCTCTTTGAGATCAGGACCGTCTGAATCCATCGAATAGAGTGACTCGACCACGACCAGAATGGCTGCCTTGTCGTCCAGCAGACGTATTCTCTCGAGCTCCTGCCGGAGCGAGGTGACGTTGTTGTGATCGAACGCGGTGATGCTTGCGCCGGAGGCGAGAGCGCCTTCGCGCAGGCAATTATGTGCGAGTCTATCGATCACCACATGGTCGGGCTTGCGCACCAGCCCGCGTATCGCGGCATAACCAGCCGCCCAGCCGGTGGGAAATATGATGCAGTGAGTCTGGCCGAGCCATTCCGCCAGGCGACGGGCGAGTTCATCGGCCGGCGGCGTGGTGCCACCATTGACTTCGCTGCCCGCGCCATGAAGCCCGAAAGCGTCGATCGCGCCGCGCGCCGCATCGATGACGCGCGGGTCCTGCGCCAGTCCCAGATAATCCTGGGCCGCGAAATTCAGGCCGTGATAGCGCTGGCCATTCCAGCCGCGATAGATTCCGTCTGTTCCGGTGCGTGCTTCCTGGACGCGGCAGAACGACCATGTGCCTTCCGCCAGCCGCCGGTTCGCCCAGTCGAGCAAGGGGGCGCAGCGTTCCGGAATATTGGGGCCGTGGGCGAGCGCGAAGCGCGCAAAGGAATCTCCCCGCATTCATTCCCCGCGCGCCGCGAGGGCTGGACCGGCCGTGTCATGCCGCATGAAAGCTCTCTTATTCCGAGATATGGTTCCGTTGCGGAAATGATTGCCGCATCTTGCGAAGATGCACACCACCCATTTGGGAGATAGTCACCGCCGGCTCGTCAGGCCTTGGCCGGCACAAGTTGCGTGAGGAGCCGCCCGAGATCGACTTGCCGGCGGCAACCGGTCTTGTCGAGCACGCGTTTCAATTGGTTGCGCACGGTCTCGATGCTTTTGCCATCGGCCCGTGCGATCTCCTCGGGCGTCTGGCCGGCGGCGATGCGTGCCGCGATCACGGCTTCGGTCGGCGAGAGATCGAACAGCGCCTGCAGCAGCGGCGTGGCCTCGGTCGGCGTGGCAGAGGCCTTGGTCAGCACCAGGATCGCCGCGGCTTGGCCGAAGAGATCATGCGCCGCGCGGCGGATTGGCACGACATGCAGCACCGCGGGAGGCGTGCCATCCTGAGCGGCGAGCGGCAAGGACCTGACGACGTGCCCCGTCGCGATCGCGTTCAAGGCATCGGAAAGCTGCCGGTCGGCCCGCTTGTCGGTGAGCCCGATCCGGTTGCCCCCGCGAGTCGTCCACAGCAGTCCTTCGGCGTCGAATTCCGGGTTGGCGACAAGCACGGTTCCGGCCCGGGTGACGGCACAGGCGGCAAGCCCCAGGCCCGACAGGGTTTCGACGGCGGTCCTGGCCCGCTCGAAGGCGAGACGTGCCGAGACGAGGGAAGAGCGCGCCAGATGCGGGCGGAAGCCGTTGAGCTGCTGTTTGAGGGGCGCGGCAATGGGGCCGAGATTGTAATCGCCTTCCGCATGCACCACGATCGAATCGCCGGTCGGCACGTTGATGAAGGTCGCTATGCCGCGACCGAGTCCCTTCGGAATGAGATATTCGGCATAGAGCGGTTCATTGAGGATTTCGCTTTCGCTGTAGACATCGAGGTCGGTCACGAAACCGCCTGGCGGTGCGGCCAGCAGCCGGCGCGTGCGCTCCTGGCCGCCTGGATAGCGGTAGACCTCCTGGGTCATCGTCTCCATGATCGACGATGATCCTACCCATTTGTAGCTTTGCTCGCGGACCGCGATGAGAACCGCATGGCGGCTTTCCGCAAGGCGCGCAAAGTCGCGCAACACGTCCGGCCAGAATTCAGGCAGGACCGCTGCTTCATAGATGCGATCGACAAAGCTCTCCTGCTCGTCGAAGGTGCCGTCCTTCATGCTCTTCCCTGAAGTGCCCTCGCGGCATGCTAGGCTGGATACGCGACCGGTGTAAATGGCAAACACAAGGGGCTCGACTTCGGGAATGTTCCCGGGCAACAGCTGCGTCTTGTCATGCAAGTCTCCATTCGCCTCACCACCACCACCGACGCTCATCTCCTGCCGGATGTCGAGCGCTCCTCGGCCCGCGCCTTCCTGACCCAGCCCGGCCTTGCCTGGATCGCCGCGGATCGCGTGTTGGACGAAGCTCAGCATCTAGGTTTCATCGCGGCGGGACTGCATTGGGTGGCGGTGGATGCCGGGGACAAGCCCGTCGGCTTCCTGGCCGCCGAACGCTTCGGTCCCGAACTGCATATCTGGGAATTATCGGTGCGCGAGGAATGGCAGGGGCGCGGCATCGGACGCCGTTTGCTCGCCGAGACCTGCGCCTTGGCCGCGACGGCGGGTCTAAGGGCCGCGACGCTCACTACATTCCGCGACGTGCCGTGGAATGCGCCCTTCTATGCGAAGGTTGGTTTCGCAATCCTGGAGGGCGACGAGATCGATGAACGGCTGGCGAAGATTCTAGCCTATGAAAGAGAGCTTGGCCTGCCGGGCGAGCGCCGCTGCGCGATGCGTCGGCTGATCACGCCTTGACGTTTATCCCTGAAGTGCCGGCCGGCCTTTCCCACCTGTAGAGCACATCCGGCTCGCGCTCCTCGTTGTCGCGGCCATCGGTTTCCTTGATCACGACGAAGCCCTTGGCTTCGTAGAATCGCCGGGCGTGGCTGTTCCCTTGGAATGTCCAGAGCTCCAGCCCATCCGATTGCGACATCGCCACAGCGAGCAGGGCGCTGCCGATGCCCTGTCCCTGATGTCCGGGAAGTACATAGAGCTGTTCGATCATGCCCGGCCGGAAGGCGACGATGCCGATCAGCCCCTCGGCAATGGCGCCCCATATCTGGCAGCTCGGATGAAGGATATCGCGAAAGAAGGTGCGATCCTCGTCGGGCGTGTGGAGGCCGGTCAGCCAGGGATACTGGTTGTCAAAGGATAGACGCAGGACCCGCGCAGCCTCATCCATCTCCGTTTCGGCCAGACGCCGAACGGTGATTGCCGTGGATGCGGGTTTGCTCATGGCGGCGATTGGAGCGGAATTGTCCCGCCGGGTCTAGGGGCGCCTACTGAGAGCTGCGAGAACATCGCAAAGCACCTGGGCGCCGGCCGCGACATGTTGCGGCTCCGCCCACTCGCTTTCGTCATGGCTGACGCCGCCGCGGCAGGGAATGAAGATCATCGTACTAGGACAGAGCGACGCCATCTGGCGCGCATCATGTCCGGCATAAGAGAGGAGAGGCATTGCCGGGAAGCCCCGCTGTCCGGCACTTTGGGCGATCAGCTCTTGCAGGCCCGCGTCGAAATCATTGGACACCGCGGAGACCAGGGGAGTCACGCTGGCATTGCAGGGCTTGGCCGCCGCGACGCAGATTCGCTCCACAAGCTCCCCACATCTGTCCAGGACCGCATTGTCGGGGTGGCGCAGATCGATGCGGAAGCGCACCCGCTCCGGCACGATCGAGGGGGCATTGGGCTCGACCAGCAACTGCCCGACAGTGAACTTGATGTGATCATGACGGCCTATTTGCGCCTGGAGCCGTGACATGACCTCGGCGAAGGCGACGACGGCGTCGCGCCTCTCGCGCATCGAGAGCGTGCCGGCATGGCCCTTGGTCCCTTCGATCGTCACCTCATAGGTCTTCTTGCCCTGGATGCCGGTGACGATGCCGATCGCCTTCTGCGCCTGTTCGAGCAGCGTATGCTGCTCGATATGCGGCTCTATATAAGCGAAGAGCGGAAAGCCGAGAGGACGCCTGGCGAGACCGGGAAAGGCGGCCAATTGCCGATCGATCTCGGCGCCGGTACTGATGTCTTTCGCGTCCTTCACGGCTCGGATCGTCTCGATGGAGCGCACGCCGGCAAAGGCTTCCGATCCCATCATGCCGGGCGCGAAACGTGAGCCTTCCTCATTCATCCAGGCGACGACGACGACGTCGCGCTCAGGCCTCAAGCCCGCTGCAGCGAGCACGGTTACCGCTTCGAGCGCCGCCATGACACCAAAGGCGCCGTCGAACTTGCCGCCGGTCGGCTGGCTGTCGAGATGACTGCCTGCCATCAGAGGCGGTAGTGACGGATTGCTGCCTTTCCAGATGAGAAACAGATTGGCGGCGGTGTCGGTCTCGGCGACAAGGCCGGCTTCGCGCGCCCAGCCGATGACGAGACGCCAGGCTTCCGTTTCTCCCTCGCTCAGCGCTTGCCGGTCGACGCCGCCTTTCGGCGTGGCGCCGATTTCGGCCAGGCGCATCAGCCTCTGCCACAGGCGATCGGCATTGATCGAGGGGGCCACCACGTCAGTCCGTCCGCATGATCTGGCTCGGCATGGCGCGCGGATCGCGCTTCTGCCATTTGCCGGCTTCCACTTGCGCGAAGAATTCGGCGAGGAGCGCATTGAACCCGGCCGGCTCCTCGAGATTGAGCGTATGCCCGGTCTTGGGGAACACCGAGAGGCCGCAAGCCGGAATGGTCTTCTTGAGGAAGATGCCAGGCTGCAGGCAATGATCATCCTCATCGCCGGCGATCACCAGCGTCGGTACGTCCATGGCTTTGAGCTGGTCTTCGAGGTCATAGAAGGATGGCCTTCGCGCCTGGACGCCGCGCATCGTCATCGCCGCGCCGGTATCGGAATGGGTGGCGAGACGGTCGGCGAATTCGCGCCAGCCGCGCGGATCCTTGTTCTGATACTGCACCCGGCTGGCGCCGAGCGCATAGACCTTGGAGAATTCCTTCGCTCCTTTGGCTTCGAAATTGCGCGCCACTTCGAGCGAGACGGTGCGGAAATACTCCTCGAATTCCTTCTCGCAGCCATAACCGGCCCCTGCGACGGTGAGCGACAGCGCCCGTTCCGGCGCCATCAGCCCGAAATGCACCGTCGCGAAGCCGCCCATCGACAGGCCGACGATATGGGCCTTGTCGATGCCCAGTCCGTCCAGCACCGCCAGGGCATCCTCGACGGCGATCTTCTGCGAATAGGCCTCGACTGAAGAGGGAACGCTGGAGGGCGCATAACCCCGCGCCGCGTAAGTGATGCAGCGATAGCGGCGGGCGAAGAAGCGCATCTGCGGCTCCCAGCTCTGATGGTTGCCGCCGAATTCATGGATGAAGAGGATCGGCTTACCGTCGCCCGCTTCTTCGAGATGGAGGTTCAGGCCGTCCTTGGTCTTGATATACATGACGCCTCCTCAGAATTGCGCATCGATGTCGTTGAGCGTCCGGGCAGTGGCGACGAGCGCCGGCAGCTTCGCGCACAACGTGTCGACCCATTCGGCCGGCACCGTGGTGCTGACTTTGATGAACCGGTCGCCGAACCGTTCGGTGTGATAGGTGCCCTGGCGGATCATGATGCCTTCGCGCTTGGCCGCTGCGACCAGCGCCTCCGGCCTCACGCCGGCGGCGAGCGTCTCGATCACCAGGAAATTGCCATGCGAGGGAGAGACCGGAACCGTGAAGCCTTGGGCTTCCACCGCACTTTTGAGCTTGGCCTGGTTCGCCTTGTTGATCCGGCGGACCTCCGTCATCCATTCCTTCTTGACCTTGAGGCCGGCGATCGCGGCGCGCTGCGCGATCACGCTGCCGCCGAGCACGCCGGTCGAGAAGGAGGCGATTTCCGCCGCGAGCTCAGGCTTGGCCACGAAAGCGCCGATACGCAGGCCCGCAAGCCCCAGCCATTTGGAGAAGCTCATCGACAGGACGACATTGTCGGTCGAGACATTGAGGGCCGGATAATGGCCATCGGCGAAATCACGATAGGTGCAGTCATGGACGAGGAGGGCGCCATGCCGCTGGGCGATCTTCACGAAGGCCTCGATCTCGGTTTTGGAATAGCAGATGCCGAGTGGGTTGTTCGGATCGACGATATAGATGATCGCGGTCCGCGCATCGACGGCCTTCTCCAGCGCTTCCGGCGTCAGCTTGTACTGCGTAGCGGGGTCATAGATCGGCAGCTCGATCACCTCTGCTCCCTGCTGGCGGGCGAACAGGCCCGGCCATTTCCAGGTCGGATCGGTGGTGACGAGCGTCTTGCCCGGCCGGCAACGGGCGCGGCAGATCGTGGCGAGCGCATTGACGCCGCCTTCGGTGACGACCGCCTCGACGCCAGTGAGGCCCAGATCGGCGACGATCGCCTGGCGCAGGCTCTCGAAGCCGAGCGGCGGCGCATAGGCGTTGAATTCGAGGGCGGTGATGGAATCGATCATCGCCTGCTTCACCGCCGGATGGGCGGGGATGTGGTTAGTGTTCTGGCCCATCCACAGGAGCCCTTCGGTCGCGAAGAGCTCGTCGAAATATTTGTTGCGGCTGTTGAGAGTGCTCATCGTCAGATAACCGAGCCCCGGGATGCGATGCCGCCGTCGATGGTGACGATGGCGCCGGTGATGTAGCCGGCGCGTGGCGAAGACAGGAACGCGCAGAGATCGGCCACTTCCTCGGCGGTCGCCGGGCGCTTGCCCGGATATTTATCGAACAGTTCCTCCCAGCGGCCTTCATCGCCCAGCATGTCGGTCGCCTTGCGTTTCATGATCTTGAGCATGCGGTCGGTGGCAACCGGTCCCGGATTGACGCCGACGACGCGGATACCGTCATTGAGGCTGGCGCCGCCCAGGGCCTTGGTGAAGGACATCAGCGCCGCATTGCCGGTGCTGCCGGCGATATAGCTCGCATCCCAGTTCTCGCCGGAATTGCCGATGACATTGAGGATGACGCCGTCCTTGCCCTTCATCTTCTTGTAGAAGGCACGGGCGAGGGTGATGTAGCCGAACACTTTGAGATCGAAGCCCTTGCGCCAGGCCTCGTCATCGACGATCTCGAGCGAGCCCGCCGGAATGTCGCCGGCATTGTTGATGAGGATGTCGATCTCGCCGGCGTCCTTGGCGAGCTTTTCCATCGCCTCGGTGCTCGACAAATCGAGCGCATGCACGGTGACCGATACCTTATGCGCCGCCTCAATCTCCTTCTTTGCCGTGAGCATCGCCTCGCCATTGCGGGCGGCGAGATGCAGGTGGCAGCCTTCCTTGGCCATGACATGTGCGAGCGCCAGGCCGATGCCCTTCGATGCGCCGGTGATGAGGGCGGTTTTGCCGGTGAGGTCGAGATTCATTTGTGTACTCCAATAGGCAGTTGCTCTGCCCTGTTTACGTTTGATGTTCAGGTGCCGAGGACGGCGATGATTTTTTCGGCGAAGCGCTTTGTGTCCGCCTTCTTGATGACACGGCAGTTGGGCTTGCCCGCCGGCCATAATTTGTCGATCTTGGCCTGCTCCTCATCGAGCGGCACGCAGATGCTTGAATAAGCGCGCGTCAGCTCAGCTCCCGTCTCGACATCGACAAGGCAGTCGGCCGCTTCGAGAATGAGGCTCTCGTCGATGGCGCAGGCGCAGGTGAGTGAATCGGGATGAGTGCTGAGTGGCGAGCCGTAACGCACCTTGGTGCGTTTGAACGGCGCCTGGCTCACCGTCATGAAAAAGCGCGACAGCGGCGTGTTCATCGCCTCGATGCGGGCCAGCGCTTCCTGCGGCAGGATCCCGGAATTCATCGTCAGTGTCCAGGTCGACAAAGTCTGGCGGAAGCCGGCATTGATCACCATCTTGGCTGCTTCCGGATCGACATAGAAATTGAACTCGGAAGCGGGCGTGGTGTTGCCGAGCGAATTGTCGGTGCCGCCCATGATCCACAAATGCCGGAGCGCCTTCACGATGCGCGGCTCCTTGGCATAGGCCGTCGCGATATTGGTGAGCGGCGCCTGCGCCAATATGTCGATCTCGCCCGGATTGGACATCACGAGATCGATGATCGCATCGACCGCATGTTTTGATTCCGGCCGCTGCTTCGCTTTCGGGAAATGCGCATCGCTCATGCCGTCGACGCCGAAGAATTCGGTGGCGTCGACCTGCTTGCGCAGGAGCGGCAGCGGGCAGCCCTGATAGACCGGCACCTTGCCGGAGAAACCCGCCACTTCCAGCGTGTAGAGGGCATTTTCGGTCTGCTGGCTGAAATCCACATTGCCGTTGCAGATGGTGATCGCCTCGAGTGTCACGCCCGGTGTTTTGAGCGCGAGCAGGATCGAGAAGGCGTCGTCGCCTGCGGTGTCGGTATCGATGATCAGTCTCATGTCAGCCTCAGTTGTGTCGCGCCAGCCAGTGGTCGGCGAAGGAAGAAGGGGTAAGACTTGCGGGCAAGCCGAGCGCCGCCGAAAGCCTGAGCGTGTCGGGTGGCTCGACGCTGGCGGCCGCCATCGCCGGGGCATCGCTGAAGAAGTCGACCGGCGCCATGTCGGCCGACAGCCGGCCGTCCGACAGAGCGATGATGCGGCTGGCGAGCCGGGCGACGAATTCCATGTCGTGGCAGACGATGATGATGCAGCGTCCTGCCGCCTGTTCTTCGCGGATGATCTCCTCCAGCAGCTTCTTGCCGCGCTGATCGAGGCCGCGCTGCGGCTCATCGAGGAGCAGGGCCGGCGGTTGCGAGGCGAGCACCGAGGCGAGCGCCACGAAGCGGCGCTGCGCCTGGTCGAGATCGAGCGGATGTTTGCCGGCGAAGTCGGTGAGGCGTGTTCGTGCCAGCGCGCGGACCACACGCTCCTCGCGCTGCTGCGGCGTGAGCGGCAGGTTGTTGGGGCCGAAGGCCACCTCGCCGCGCACCGTGGCGTTGAAGATCTGCTGCTCCGGCGTCTGGAAGACTGTGCCGATCGAATGCGAGATGATATGGGGCGGCGTGTCTTGGGTGTTCTTGCCGGCGATGACGACCGACCCTTGCGTCGGCTTGCGTAGGCCGTTGAGCAGCCTCAGCAGCGTGCTCTTGCCGGCGCCATTGCGCCCGACCAGCGCCAGGATCTCACCACCTTCAGCCGCGAAGCTCACTTCGCGCAGCACCGGGGTCGCCGCGGTATAGTGGAACGCCACTTTGTCAACCGTGAGCATGGCTGACCTCCTTGAACAGGGTTTCCGCCTGGCCATAGGTGAACGGCAAAGGCTTGCTTTCAGGCCAGCGTCCGGCGGCGCGGATCGCCAGCGCCGCTTCCGTCACTGCCGGCGCGCCGAAGATTTCGAGCGTGCGCGGATGGGCGAGGATCGCTTGCGCATCGCTGTCGGCGACGATGCGGCCTTCATCGAGAAGCACGAAGCGGCGGGCGATGGCGAGCGCCGGCTTGAGCGCCATGTCGCACAGGATGACGGTCAGGTCTTCCGGCAGCTGGTTGATCTGGTTCAAGAGCTTGTCACGGGATTCGGGATCGAAATTGCCTGTCGGCTCGTCGAGCACGAGGGCCTTGGGCTGCATCACCAGGGCCGCTGCGATCGACAGGCGCTGCTGCTCGCCGCCCGACAGCGTGAAGGGATCGCGCTCCACCAGATGGCGCAGGTTGCAGGTGTCGAGCGCCCAGTTGGCGCGCTTTCGGATCTCAGCTTCTTCGAGGCCGAGATTGCCGGGGCCGAAGACGATCTCGTCATAGACGGTGAAGGCGAAGCCCGAGATCTGCTGCGACGGGATCTGGCCGACGAACTGGATCGTCTCGGCGCGCTTGAGCGCATCCCAGTCGGACCACGGCTTGCCTTCGGCATGGAGCGTTCCGCTGCGCGCCGTCATGCCGGGCCGGGGAAGGCTGCCGGCGATCCATTGCGCCAGCGTCGTCTTGCCGGAGCCGTTGCCGCCGAGAATGGCGATGCGTTCGCCATGCGCGATCGACAAGTTCACGCCGTCGAGGACGGGGGTCGCCTTACCGTAGCCGAAAACGAGATTGTCGATGTCGATCAGAGCCACAGCAGGACTCCGATCTGAAGGGGAAGGGCAATGAGGAGCGCGCGGCGCAGCCAGCATTCATAGGGCCGGTCGACCGGCGCATCGAGCACGACGCGGAAGGGGCGGGCGCGGAAGGCGCGGCCGTCGAGCACCGTGGCGCGGTGGTCGAGATCGGAAAGCGCGAGCGTCACCAGTGGAATGAGAAGGGCCGGGAAGGCTTTCACGCGGGCTTTCCAGCTGCCGGTCAGGTCGAGGCCACGGGCCTGCTGCGCATCGCGGATGGCGCGGGCGCGGGCGGAAAAGGGTTCGAGCAGAAGCAAGGGACTGGCGATCAGATAGGCGATGCCCGGCGGCACGCCATGGCTGTCGAGGGCTTTGAGCAGATTGGCGGGATGTGTGGTGGTAACGAAGAGCATGGAAGCGGCAAGCAAAGCGGCGACCCGGACGAGGATCTTCAGCATGTACTGGGCACCCTCAGGACTGAAGGAAATCCATTCATGCTGGATCGTGTCATGGCGTTCGATCAGGACGCCGTGGATGACGAACAGGAAGATCGCGAAGGGCCCGAGCGTCAGGATCAGCCTTTTGATGAAGGCCTTTCCGGCGCCCGCGAGGACGCCGAAAAGGAAGGTGGCGGCGAAGATCACGGCCATGCCGCCGGGGGGGAGCATGAACGTCGTCGCCGCGAGCCAGAGAAGCCCCACGAGCTTGGTCAGCGGATTCATCCGATGGATGAAACTATTGCCCGGCACATAAAGCAGAGCCGTGCCCGTTTGTGAGCTTCCCTGGGTTATCATGTGAGATCAGCTCGCCGAATGCTGGTAGAACGGGAAGCTCGCCGTGAAGCGGTTCGGCATCCGGCTGGCGATGACAAAGGCGATCACGCAGGTGAGGATCTTGTCCGCGAGGTTGGTGGTGAGATTGGCGATCGCCACGGATTCAATGAGCTTCTGGCCCACCGACACCAGGAAGGTCGTCGCGAAGTCGGTGCCCGCACCCGTCACGCCGCCGAACATGTAGACGATGATCGGAATGGCGACGATCGTGCTGATGATGCCGATGACGATGCCCGAAACGACGGTCATGCCGATATTGCGGAACCAGCCGAGCTTGGCGAGGTAGCCGGCGACGAGGCCGACGACGAGCGAGACGGGGAAAAACGCCATGGCGACGGGGTCCGACACCAGGCCCCAGATGACATTGGTGAGCACGCCGGTGACGGCGCCCGCCAGCGGGCCGGCGAGGATGGCGACGAGCACGGTGCCCACCGCGTCGACATAGAGCGGCAGCTTCACCCAGACGGCGATCTGCCCGACGACAATATTGATGACGATGGCGATCGCCATCAGCACCAATGTACGCGTATCAAATTTCATCTCAGTTCCCTCCTTGTTGTGAACGGTTAGATGTTTTGAATGGCAAGCTCGTCGTACCCTGAGAGTGCGCAGGGCACGCGCGTGAAGACGAAGTCCTCGAGATGCGCGAGCACGATCTCGGCGGTGGTGTAGACGAGGCAGCCCGGCAGCATGTGGCCACCGAACATTTTGCCTTGGCCGTCCGAGAGCGAGATATGGACATGAGCGCCGGTCGGCTCGACGGTACCGACCATCGAGACGATCTCGAAATGGCCTTGCGATAGTGTGCCGCCCGGCTGGTTGGCATAACGGATCACCGCATCGGTGAGGCTGCCGACGACGGTGACGACCGCCACCGCCTTGAGGTCATTGGCGCGCACGAAATCCTGCACGGCCTGCAGCACGTCAGCACCGGGAACGAGGCGCATCGCGTAGTGGCGCGCCCCGCTGAACAAAGCGGTCGTCATGTTTCAACTCCATGGGGAAGATCGGCGAGCGCCAGCGCCGCTTCGGCCGCGGCCAACGGCACGGGGCGAAGCGGCATATGCGGCCGGTTGTAGCCGGCTTCGGCCGCCGGCTTGCCGAGTTCGCTCGCAACGAGATGAGCGAGGCCTGAGCCGCAGACGCGGCCCTGGCACGGACCCATGCCGGCGCGGGTCCACATCTTGACTGAGAAGGCATCGCGCGCGCCATCGGCGATGGCGGCTTTGATCTGCGCCCGCGAGACGTCCTCGCAGCGGCAGACGAGCTCGTGGTCGGGAAGTGCGTCGGCGATATGGGCCGGGAAGGGGAAAAGCTGGGCGAGTCTGGCGGCGAAGGCGCGCGCCTGGATCATCTCGCGATGAAGCTTGTCGATGCCGTAGTGAGGTAATACGCGGCCGGCCGCTTGCGCGGCGTGGAGTCCCGCGAGCCTGCCGCTGAGGCGCGCCGGGCGGAAGCCGCCGATGCCGGCCGTCTCGCCGGCGGCGAAGAGCCCGGCAACATCGGTGGCCTGGGTCCGAGGATCTGTCACGCAATACCAGCCGCCCAGCGCATCGTCATGGCGATGTGCCGCCTTGAGCAGGCTGGTGAAGTCGATGACCGGCTGGAAACCATGGCCGACGCATAGGCAATCGACATTATCGATGGTGAAGGCGCGGGATCTGTCCGGCAGGCCATCCTGTCCGAGCGGCGCGATGCGGACCGCTTCGACGCGCTCTTGGCCCAGCGCGGCGATGATGCCATGGCCGGTGTAACGATGCGCGCCGGTCGCCCGCAAGCTGCGTAGAAGTCCGAGCGCCTCGCCGAGGCGGGACGGATGGCTGATGAAGAGATCGACCGTGCCGAGGCCCGCCCTCTGTCTTTCGACATAGGCACGCAAGGGAATTTCGGCTTTGGCGAAAGTATCGGCGACGGCGAAGAGGAAGGGGCCGGTTCCGGCCAGCACGATATTTTCGCCGGGACGCGTGCCATTGGCTTTGACGAGACGCTGCGCCGCGCCGGCGCTGATGACGCCCGGCAAGGTCCAGCCCTCGAAGGGGATCGGGCGTTCCATGCCGCCCGTTGCCGCCACCACCGTCTTGGCTCTGACCGTGATGGCGTCGCCTTTCTGATGTGCGAAAATAATGAAGCCGGGTTCGGCCCAGAAGATCTCGGCCTCGAGCAGCATCCGCACGCCGAGCGCCTGGCAATGCGCGATGGCTTCGCGGCCCTGCGCCACTTGCGGAGCGGCGTGGAACGGGCTGTCGGGCGCCGCCGGCTGCATCGTGTATTGCCCGCCGGCACGGGCGAAGAGATCGATGCAGATCACATCGGCGCCGCTTTCGCGTGCCGCTGCGGCGGCGGCAAGCCCGGCCGGACCGGCGCCGACCACCAGCACGTCGCAGGTCAGAAGCTGGGCGTTCATGACGCCACCTCGACCACCATGCCGTCGCGCACTTGTGTGATGCAGGCGCGCTGCGTCTGGCCGTCGATCGTGACGGCGCATTCGAAGCACACACCCATGCCGCAATAGAGGCCGCGCGGCGCCTGGAGCCTCGGGCTTACACGCAACGCCGGTCGTTGCCGATGCAGCACGCTCGCGACCGTGACACCCGCTTCAGCCTTGATCGATGCGCCATTGATGAGAAGCGTGACCATGGGGCTCATGGCTTGCCTCCGGCGAAACGCAGCGGGTTGTAGAAACCGTCGCGCGGATCCGTTGCCGCGCGGGCCGCCCGGCTGATCAGCTGGGCGAGGAACAGCGCGCGGGTGAAGCCGGTGCCGTTGTCGCCCGCGGCGATGAGCAGGCCATCCTGGAGGTGTCCGGCCATGAAGCGGTCATCCGGTGTCACCCCTTCGAAGCGCACCCAGGAGCGCAGCATGAGGATATTGGCGAGGCTCGGAAACAAAGTGGTGAGCATGGCGATGGAGTCGCGAACGAAGCGGCGCGGCACTTCATTGATGCGGTCTTCCGCGCCGGTGGGTGTTCCTTGCGGCGCCATGACGGTGTTGAACAGGATCTGGCCGCTCGCCGCCTGCTGAATCTGCGTGTAGCCGCTTTCGACGCCGCCGGCGGATTCGCAGGCCCCGATCACCCGGCGTATCGAAGGCGGCTGGCGCACCGAGGCGAGGCATTGCGCCTGCCGCGCGACGATCGGCAAAGTGAGGCCGATGCTGCGCGCGACCTTGGCGCTCCACGGGCCCGCGGCCAGGACGATGTGGCCGGCGCTGATGTCGCTGCGTGATGTCTTGACCCCGGTGACGCGCTCGCCATCGAGCAGGAGACGCTCGACCGGTGTCTCGGCAAAGGCCATGACGCCGGCACGTTTGCCGTCGGCGAGAAGGGCGCGCACCGCGAGGAAGGGATTGACGGTCGCCGAATCCGGCGCCCAGGTCGCCGCATGGATCGGTCCGGTGAGCAGCGGTTCGATTTCTTGCGCCTGTTTGGGAGATAGAAGCTCAGGCGCGAGGCCGGCGGCCCGCTCGCCGGTGATCCAGCGCTCGGCGATCGCGACATCTTCCGGCTTCAGGATGAAGCGTAACTGGCCGCTGCGGTTATATTCGAAGCTGTTGCCGAGTTCCTCCGACAGCGACTGCCACAAGGCGCAAGCCTCGATGAGGATCGGCAGTTCCTCGATATTGTGCATATGCGTGCCGAGACAGGCGAGGCTGGCGCCGCTGACCGCGCCGCCAAAGGCCTTGGCCTCGAGCAGCACCGTCTTGAGTCCGTCCTTCGCCATCTGGCGCGCCACCGCGGCGCCGACGACGCCACCGCCGACGACGACCACATCCGCAGCCTTGGGCAGGCTCTCGCTCAAGCCCAGTTCCTTCCCCGGAAGGCTTCCGGCGCCGCCTGCCAGAAGCGCGCATCGCCCGTCTCTTCGCAAGGCACGCTCTTGTTCTCGACCTGGGCCATCGCCTGGGCGGCACGCGCCACATGGCGTGGATCGGGATAACCCAGGCCGTGGCTCAGCGTGGCGCCGCGGATGGCGAGGGCGCGAATGTCGGCGAGCTGCTGGCGATGCTCTTCGTCGCTCATATCGGGTCGCGCCTCGCGGCAGGCCTCGATGGCGCGCTCGGGCTCGTTGAAGGCGATGGTCCAGCCTTCGAGCACCGCATCGACGACCGCCTGCACGGCCGCCGGATTCTCGGCGGCAAAATCACGCGACACGACGAGACCGTCCTTGATCAGCGAGCAGTCATAGTCGCGCGCCGAGAAGATCGTCAGCGCGTCATGTCCCAGCGCTTTCTCGACCACATGCAGCTCGTGGTAATTCGTCATCTGTGCCGAGGTGAGATCGCCCTTGAGGAAAGGACCGACCGTATCCGGCATGGCGATGCGCTCGACTGCGTCGGCGGCAAGGCCGGCGCGCTGCAGCATCCAGCGCAGTTCGAGATCTTCATGGCCTGGCCACACGCCGATCTTGCCGTTCTTGAGATCGGTCGGCTTGGTGATGCCTTTTGTCTTGCGCGCCGGATAGACGAGGGGACTCTCCTGTTGGATGGTCAGAATGAAGCGCAGCCTCTCCGGTGCCCGGCTCTCCAATATGTGAGCCGGGCTCGCGACGGACATTTGCGTGGCGCCGGAGAGGACCGCCGCCACGTGTTTCATGTTGAAGTCGAGGCCTTCGCAGACGATCTCGACGCCGCTCTTGCGCGCCAGGCCGAGCTTCTCCGCCAACAGATAGCCCGCGAATTGCGCCTGTTTGTGCCAAAGAAGACGGATGCGAACGGTCGTCATGGAATGCCTGTATGTCCTTTATTTGCAGTCGAGGGTTTTGTAGTCGGCGGGCGCCTTCTCCCAGAATGCGTTGGTGAAGGCCTTGTTCAGATCGATCGGCTGATCGATGAGCTTGGCGCCGACCAGGATCTTCTGCGCCACTTCGTAGATTTTGAGCTCCGACTTGCCGAACTCACCTTTGAGCGTCGGGCCGGCGCAGAACAGATCGCCCATCGCCTTGATCTGCTCGACCTGCTCGTCGAGCTTGAGTTCGCTGTTGTATTTGAGCACGATCTCGGCGGCCGCCTTGGGGTCGGCCAGCGCTTCCTTCCAGCCGCGCAAGGTGGCATCGACCACCGCCTGCACCGCTTTCGGATTCTCCTGGATCTGCTTCTCGGTGGTGAACAGGCCGCCGCTGACCAGCGAGGCGTCATCGGGCGGGTCGATGAAGACGAGATCTTCCTTCTTGAAGCCCTGGCGATAGACCTGCAGCAGCTCGTTATAGAGCGTGACCTGCATGACTTCGTAATCCTTGTTGAGCCAGCCGATGATGTCGTAGCCCTGGCTGATGATTTTCACCGCCGACTGGTCGATGCCGGCGCCCGCCAGCATCGCCAGGAATTCCTGTTCGTCGCCACCGAACCACAGGCCGACGCTGTGGCCGGCCATGTCCTTGATCGAGGTGATGCCGCTATCCTTGCGGGCGATATAGGTGGTGGCGCTTTTCTGGCCGTGCTGGCTGATCATGACGAGCGGTGCACCATTGGCGCGCGCCGAGATCACCTGATTGGCATGGCCGATGCCATAGGTGTCGGCGCCGGTGGCGACCGTCACCGAGGCCTTGATATCCGGGCCGGCCGGCTGGAGCTGCAGGTCGACGCCCGCTTCCTTGTAATAGCCTTTCTCGAAGGCGACGATCGGGCCGGCGAACTGGCCCTGCATCACCCATTCGAGGCGCATGGTTTCGGCCATGGCCGGCAGGCTCGCTGCGACGAGCGCCGCCGTGGCGAAGAGCGTCTTGAGAAGTTTATTCATGTGCTACTCCCTAGTTGCTTGTTATCTGTTGTCCTGCGCCGAGGCGTGCCACGGCACGAAGATGCGTTCGAGCAGGGCGATCAGTGCGAAGAAGGCGATGCCGATAAGCGCCGACATGAGCATCGCCGCCCACAATCTCGGCATGGCCAGCGTGCGGTAGGACGTCATGATGACGAAGCCCAGGCCTTTGTCGGCCTGCACGAATTCGGCGACGATGGCGCCGATCACCGAGAAGGTGACATTGAGCTTCAGCCCGACGAAGACATAAGGGAGGGCGCTCGGCAGGCGCATCTTGAAGAAGCGCTGCGGGCCGTTTGCCGCCGCGATATGGAACACATCCATGATCGTGCGGTCATAGGATTGCAGCCCCTTCATCATATTGAGCGCCAGCGGGAAGAAGGACAGGAACGCCGTGACGGCGATCTTCGAGCCGATGCCGTGGCCGAACCAGATGATGATGATCGGCGCCACCGCGACCACCGGAATGGTGTTGGCGGCGATCACATAGGGAAGCAGGCCGCGGGCGATGATCTTCGAATAAGCGAAGACCGTGCCGAGCACGGCGCCCATCAGGGAGCCGATGATGAAGCCGGCGACGGCTTCATAAAGCGTGATGCCGGCATGGCCGAAAAGCGGGCCGGGATTGGTGGTGATCGCCAGCCAGATGCTCGCCGGCGAGGGCAGTATGTAAACCGGAATTTCGAAGACCGCGATCAGGCCTTCCCACAGGATGACGATGGCGATGAAGGCCGCGACCGGAGGCCAGGCCAGGTCGACGAAGCCGTTCGGCCGCAGAAGCTTCTGAACCGTGTCCGACATCACATATAACCCTTTTCCAGCTCGCGGTTGCCGAGGCGGACGAGGTCGTCGAAACGTTCGTCATTGCGCACTTCGAGGCCGCGTGGGCGCGGCAGGTCGACATCGATAAAGCGCGAGATGCGGCCCGGGCGCGGCGTCAGCACCACGATACGGTCGGAAAGCAGCACCGCCTCGCGGATCGAATGGGTGACGAGCACCACGGTGACGCCGGTCACTTCATGGATGCGAGCGAGCTCCATATTGAGCCGGTCGCGGGTGATCTGGTCGAGCGCGCCGAAAGGCTCGTCGAGCAGCAGAATGCGCGGATTGGTGGAAAGGGCGCGGGCGATCGCGGCGCGCTGGCGCATGCCACCCGACAGCTGGCGCGGCCAGGCCTTCTGGAAGCCGTCGAGGCCGACGAGCTGGATGAGCTCTTCCGCCTTGCGCTCGCGTTCGGCCTTGGGCGTGCCGCGCAATTCGAGCGGCAGTGCGATATTTTCGCGGATGCGGCGCCATTCGAGCAGCGCCGAGTCCTGGAAGACGAAGCCGATCTCACGGTCCAGGCGCGCCTCGCGCGGTTCGCTGCCACCGATCAGAACCTTGCCGGTGCTGGGCGACAGGAGATCGCCGATGATGCGCAGAAGCGTGCTCTTGCCGCAGCCGGACGGGCCGATGAGCGAGACGAATTGGCCCTTGTCGATGGCGATGTCGATATCCTGGAGCGCATTGACCAGCACCTGGCCAGGTGCGCCATAGGTGAGCGACAGGCCGGCGATGCTGACGAAGGCTTCCGGCGCCGGCGGGGGTACACGCTGCGGCTCAGCCATAGCGGTGGCCCCCGGCGAACCAGTCGCTGAACTGGGCTTCGGTGCGCACCACGACGCTGCTTTTGGTCAGATAGCTCTTGAGCGCGTCCCAGCCATTTTCCTTGCCATAGCCGCTCATGCCATAGCCGCCCCAGATCGAGCGCGGGTCGTTCTTGTGATGATCGTTGATCCAGGTCACACCGGCACGGATCTTTCCTGCCACGCGATGTGCCCTGATGATGTCACGACACCAGATGGCGGCGCCGAGCGCGAAGTCGGAGTCATTCGCAAGCGCCAGCGCGTGTTCCTCGTCGCGGAACGGCGTGACGCTGACGACCGGGCCGAACACTTCGTCGCGGAAGAGCCGCATCTTCGGCGTGACATCGGCGAAGACGGTGGGCGGCACGAAGAAGCCGTCGCTGAGATCGTTTGAAAGCACTGGTCGCTCGCCGCCGACGAGCAGGCGGGCGCCATCGGCTTTCGTCTCAGCGATGAAGGCGAAGCAGCGGTCGCGCGAGGCGGCCGAGATGACGGGCCCGATATCGGTGTCCGGCAGGGCCGGATCGCCGATCTTGAGGCGTTTCACGCGATCAGTGAGCTTGGCGAGGAACTGCGGATAGATCGCTTCTTCCACGAGGAAGCGCGAGCCCGAGACGCAGGTCTGGCCGGCCGCGACGAAGGCCGAGAACAGGGCGCCGGCAACCGCTTCGTCGAGCTGGCTGTCGGCGAAGATGACGACCGGTGTTTTGCCGCCGAGCTCCAGCGTGCAGGGCACCAGCCGTTCTGCGGCTGCGGCGGCGACACGTTTGCCGGTGGTGGTGCCACCGGTGAGATCGATGCGGGCGACATGGGGATTGTTCACCAGCGCCGCGCCGGCGGTGGCCCCGCCGGTGACGACATTGACGGCGCCGGCCGGCAGGCCGGCTTCGCGCGCCCATTCGGCGATGAGAAGGGGGGAAACCGGCGCCAGCTCCGATGGCTTGATGACCAGCGTATTGCCGGCGGCAAGTGCCGCCGCGAGTTTCTTCACCAGGATGAGGACCGGGTGGTTCCACGGCGTCAGCAGAGCGCAGACGCCATAGGGGCGGTATTGCGTATAAGTGAGGAAACCGCCTTTGACGCGGTTCGCTTCGCCTTCGAGGCCGAGGATGATGCCGGCGAAATAATCGAGCCATTCCGGAATGCGGCCCATTTGCGCGCGCATCTCGCGGATCGGCCTTCCGGTCACGGCGGATTCGAGCTCGGCCAGGCCGTCCATGCGCAGGGCGATGATCCGCGCCAGCCCACGCAGCAGGCGGGCGCGTTCCGCCGTATCGGTGGCCACCCAGGCCGGAAAAGCCGCGGCCGCCGCATCACAGGCCGCCGCCACATCGTGGTCTGTTGCTTCGGCGACGGTGGCGATCAGCGTGCCCGTGGCGGGACTGTGCACTTGCCGACGCTCGCCGGTGCCGGTCTGCCATTCGCCGGCGATATGAAGCTTGAAATCGCGAATGTCGGTCAAAGGCACGGACGCGCTCACATCCTTGGCCTTTCTCCAAGGCGGGCCGCGAGGTTTCTGTGCGGAGCGTCGGGAATGAATTGCATCAGGGCGGCGTTTCCGTCATAATTGGTGCGTACGTCGTGTATACACGAAGCCTAATGACTCAGCGTAGCGATTGCAAGCCCATTGGAGCCGATCTCACCAGGAGTCTGGCCGCACCGCCCGGAGGGGCACCGGTCCCGGCATTGTGGGTGCGCTCCAACATATTGATTCGGCGCTATTCCTGCCGCGGGGTGTTTCCACTTCGCGGCAAAGCGCGCTACACAGGAAGAATACGGGGAATCACATGAAGAGTGTTCTTGCCGCAGCGCCGGGGCCCGCGAAGAAGGGAAGCACGCGTAAGAAGGGCTGGGCGCTCGGCAGTGATATCGGCGCCGATCTCGAGACGCAGATCATCGAGGGCCGCCTGTCCCCCGGCGCCAAGCTCGACGAAGTCACCATCGGCAATCATTATTCCGTGTCGCGCACGCCGGTGCGCGAGGCCTTGCGGGCGCTGGCCGCCAAGGGTCTGGTCGAATTTCAGCCGCGCATCGGCGCCATCGTGGCGCGCCCGACGGTTGGTGAGGTGATGGACCTGTTCGAGGTCGTCGCCGAGCTCGAAGGCGTCGCCGCCCGTCTCGCCTGCGAGCGCATGGATGAGGCGGATGAAAAGCTCATCGTCGAGACGCACCATTCCTGCATCGAAGCCGCCTCATCGCTCGATCCGAAGAAATACTATCAGACCAACGGGCAGTTCCACGAGGCGATCCAGAAGGCTGCTCACAATCAGATGCTGAGCGAGCAGATCGAGCATTTGAACAAGCGTCTGTCGCCTTATCGCCGCTTCATCACTTTCCGCCCCGGCCGCACCGAGACGGCGCTGCGCGAGCATGAAGAAGTCTTCAGCGCGCTCCTCAAGCGCGACGGCGCCGCCGCTTCGACCGCCTTGCGCGATCATGTGCGTGTGCTGGCCGAGGACACGCTGGCGCTGGCGCGAAGCTTGAAGTTCTAGATTTACCGCGTCGTATCAATGCGACACGGCGAGGCTCTGTTCGATGGCCAGCACCAGCCTGTCGAAACCCCATCCGGTGCCGCTGCTGCGGATCTCGGCATCGGCTTCATCCGCGAAGACCGCCTGCTCGGTATAGATCATGCGCGTCTGCTGGTTCGCCGGCGTGAATTCCACCGTGACCAGTGACGCCGAGATCTGCCTTGTACCGCTGTTCATGGCGTAGCCATAGACGATCCGTTCGGCCGGCACGATGTCGAAATAGGTGGCGCGGAAACTGTTCTCGATGCCGTCCGGCGTCCGCCAGCGCACCCGTTCCGAGCCGTCGATGCGGAAATCGAAGTGGTCCTCCTCGACCGTCCAATCCGGATGGCAGCTGGTCCATTGCCGCTTGTTTTTGTGTTCCGCCCA
Organism: Rhizobiales bacterium Y(2018); assembly: GCA_005502925.1. Taxonomy (GTDB): domain Bacteria; phylum Pseudomonadota; class Alphaproteobacteria; order Rhizobiales; family Aestuariivirgaceae; genus Taklimakanibacter. The sequence goes on from SCPD01000002.1 coordinate 932,331, forward strand.
GAAGCGGAAGGCATGGCGCGGGCTGCCCGGCAGGCCGCGCTCGATCACGAAACTCGTATGGTGGACAAGAATACCCATGTCAGTCGTCTTTCTCCGGTGTTTCGGTCATGGCCTCGACCAGGCGGTCGAAGGCTTTGTTCATCTGCGTTTCGCGTTGGCGCACCCACTGTGCGACGGCGGCGAGCGCATCGGGCCGCATCTGGTAGGTGCGCACCCGGCCTGATTTCTCCGAGCGCACCAGGCCGCCATCCTCGAGCACCTTGAGATGCTTGAGCGCCGAGGGCAGCGCAATGGCGATCGGTTCGGCCAGTTCGCTGACCGTGGCGGGCCCACGCGAAAGCTGCTCCACCATGCTGCGCCGATAGGGATCGGCGAGTGCATGGAAGAGGCGGTCGAATTGCTCGGCTTTCATGCTCTATCCATCCAGATAATGTGCCGGCATCGCCTCGCGATAGGGGAACATTGAAAAATACGGCCGCGCTTCGGCGATGACGCGTGCGACCGACGGCCGTTCCAGCAATCGATCCCGATAGCCGGCAAGTTGATGCTGGCCGTCTTTGAACGGGTGGACGAAAGCGGCGTAGAACAGGCTCGGCGCCGCGGCGCAGTCGGCGAGGGTGAAGTCATCGCCGGTCGCCCAGCGCTGCGCCGACATCTGCCCCTCGATCATGCCATAGGCCGTATCGAGCAGGCGGCGCGCCTCGGCCACGCCATATGGATCGGACTGACCCTCGGGGCGGATACGGTCGGTGACGATCTTGCCCACCGGCACATTCACATAAAGATCGAAGAAGCGGTCCCACAGCCGCGCCTGAAGCCGCGCTTCAGGGTCGGCGGGCAGCAAAGTGACCGGCCCCGGATAATGCTCCTGCAGATATTCGATGATGATGCTGGTCTCGGGGATGACGCGCTCCACCGCCGCATCGAACAGCACCGGCATCTTGCCCACCGGCCAGCGCTCTATGTGAGCGGCGGCCGATCCCGGGTCAGCGAGATCGACCGTCTCGGCGCGGAACGGCGTGCCGTTTTCATAAAGCGCGATCAGCACTTTGTGACAGAAGGAGGCGAGCGGGTGGCTGTAGAGCGTGAGCGACATCGGCAGGCGCACCAAATAGTTTCCTTGATTGGAAACTAATATTCCAATATGAGTGCCGGCGCAATAGATAGTTTCCGGATCAGGAAACTGTTTAGGACAAAGCGGTTAAACTATCTCGGGCTTGTCAAATCCGCTAAGACCCTGCCGCGATTGCGCATCCTGGACCGGAGCGAACCATGCGGACAGGCGGATGCCTATGCGGAGCCTGCAAATACGAAATCGACGGTGATCCGGTGGCCGTCGCCCACTGCCATTGCATCGACTGCCAGAAGCTGACGGGTGCGGGCCATGCGACCGGAGCGATGTTCGCCGAAGATCGAATTCGCCTGTCCGGCCCGAGCACGAGCTATTCGATGCCGGCGGAGAGCGGGAACAAGGTCACGCGGGTCTTCTGCAGCACATGCGGCAGTCCGCTGTTCGGCAGGAACTCGGGCATGCCCGGATATATGACCGTGTCTCTGGGCACCCTCGACTCCTCCGATGATCTGACGCCGCAGGTCGTGCTGTTCGCACGGTCGCGTCGCCCATGGGACATCATGGATGAGGCGCTGCCTACCTACGCGACCCAGCCCGATTGGAAGCCGAGCCGCGCCGACTGAAGGCGCTTCTTTGGTGCTGCTCCCGGACCCCGTTAGTGATTGATTTTGTTAATTTAATTACTCTTCTTGTCTGTTGTATAGTCAATGACTATATTGCAGTCACTGACTTATGGAGGTGATCATGGCCGTGATGACCATTCGCAACATCGACGATGCCATCAAGAAGAGGCTCAGAGTGCGTGCGGCGATGCATGGTAAGTCCATGGAGGATGAAGCGCGCGACATTCTTCGCGCCGCTCTCTCGACTGAGGCGCCGCGCCCTCGAAGCCTGGGTCGCGCAATACACGATCGCTTTGCCGCTCTTGGCGGGGTGGACGTACCGCAGGTGCCGCGCGAGGCCGTGCGGCCGCCGGTCGACTTTGAAGAATGATCGTCCTGGACACCAATGTCGTTTCCGAGCTCATGCGGGCGAAGCCGGATGCGCGGGTAATGGCTTGGTTCGAACAGCAGCCCTCCGCCGGACTGTTCACGACGTCGCTCACCCAGGCTGAGATCTTCTACGGCCTGGCCTTGCTCCCCGACGGCCAGCGCCGCCAAGCTCTGATGGCGGCCGCGCGTTTGATGTTCGATGAGGATTTCGCCGGGCGCATCCTGCCTTTCGATGTCGAGGCGGCGTCGATCTATCCCGAGATCGCTGCCGGTCGACGCCAGATCGGCAAACCGATCAGCCAGTTCGATGCGCAGATAGCCGCCATCGTCCGCTCGCGTGGCGCGCGGCTTGCGACACGCAATATGCGCGACTTCTCGGATTGCGGAATTACGATCGCCGACCCCTGGACGGAAGCTACCTGATCACCGCTTCTCTTTGCCCGCTGTGAAGCCCGCCTGCCGCAAGGCATCCGCCAGGGCGCCACCGGCGGAGGAAGATGACTTGTCCTTGCCGCCTTGCGGGCCGGCATAGCCGCGCTTCGGCGCATTGCGGTCGCCGGCGCTCGAGTTGCGCGGCGGCTGGCTGCCCACTTCATCGTCGAGCCGCATCGTCAGGCTGATACGCTTGCGCGGCTTGTCGACTTCGAGAACCTTCACCCGCACGATATCGCCGGGTTTTACCACCTGGCGCGGGTCTTTCACGAAGGTCTTCGACAAAGCGGAAATATGCACGAGCCCGTCCTGATGCACGCCGATATCGACGAAGGCGCCAAAGGCGGCGACATTGGTGACCACGCCTTCCAGCACCATGCCGGACTCGAGATCGTTCATCGTTTCGATGCCGGCCTTGAATTCCGCCGTCTTGAAGGCGGGGCGGGGATCGCGGCCGGGCTTTTCCAATTCGCGCAGGATGTCGGTGACGGTCGGCAGGCCGAATTTTTCGTCGACGAAGGACCTGGGGGCGAGGCCGCGCAGCACCGGCGCATTGCCGATCAGGAGCTTGATGTCGTTCTTGGTCGCCTCGATGATGCGGCGCACCACCGGATAGGATTCGGGATGCACGCCTGAGGCGTCGAGCGGATCGTCGCCGCCATTGATGCGCAGGAAGCCGGCGCATTGCTCGAAGGCCTTGGGACCGAGCCGCGGTACTTCTTTCAGCGACTGGCGCGAGGCGAAGCGGCCATGCGCGTCGCGATGGGTGATGATATTCTGCGCCAGCGACTCGCCGATGCCCGAGACGCGCGCCAGCAGGGGCGCGGAGGCGGTGTTGAGATCGACACCGACGCCGTTCACGCAATCCTCGACCACCGCATCGAGCGAGCGCGACAGTTTGTATTCGCTGAGATCATGCTGATACTGGCCGACGCCGATCGATTTCGGATCGATCTTCACCAGCTCCGCCAGCGGGTCCTGCAGCCTGCGCGCGATCGACACGGCGCCGCGCAAGGTCACATCGAGGCCGGGGAGTTCTTCAGAAGCATAGGCCGAAGCCGAGTAGACCGAGGCGCCCGCTTCCGACACCACGATCTTGTTGAGCTTCGGATTGGCGAGCCTTTTCACGAGCTCCGTCGCGAGCTTGTCGGTCTCGCGCGAGGCCGTGCCATTGCCGATGGCGATCAGCTCGACCTTGTGCTCGAGCACCAGCTTGCCGAGGATCGCGAGCGACTCGTCCCAGCGCTGCTGCGGCTCATGCGGAAAGATGGCGGTCGTCGCCACGACCTTGCCGGTGGCATCGACCACCGCCACTTTGACGCCGGTGCGGAAGCCCGGATCGAGGCCGAGCGTCGGCCGGGCGCCGGCGGGAGCCGCCAGCAGGAGATCGCGCAGATTGGCGGCGAAGACGCGCACCGCTTCTTCCTCGGCCGCCGTCCACAGGCGCAGGCGCAGATCGATCGACAGAGTGATGAAGATCTTGGTGCGCCAAGCCCAGCGCACCGTTTCGGTGAGCCACTTGTCGCCGGGGCGGCCCTGGTCGATGATCGCGTAGCTGCGCATGATACGCTGCTCATAGGTGCTGACCGTCGGCCTCGTCGCCGGATCGTCCGGCTCGACGATGAGGCTCAGGATCTCCTCGCGCTCGCCGCGGAACAGCGCCAGCACGCGATGCGACGGCATCTTGGTGAAGGCTTCCGAGAACTCGAAATAGTCGCTGAACTTGGCGCCGGCTTCCTTCTTGCCGTCGCGCACTTCCGACTTGAGCCGCGCATTGGCCCACAGCTCCTCGCGCAAGGTGCCGATGAGATCGGCGTTCTCGGCGAAGCGTTCGATGAGAATGGAACGCGCTCCATCGAGCGCCGCCGCCACGTCGGCGACATTCTTGTCGGCCGAGACATAAGGCTCGGCGGCGACCTTGGGATCGTTCGAAGGATCGCTCAACAGCAGGTCGGCGAGTGGCATCAGGCCCGCTTCCTTGGCGATCTCGGCTTTGGTGCGGCGCTTCGGCTTATAGGGAAGATAGATGTCTTCGAGGCGGCCTTTGCTGTCGGCGGCCATGATCTGGGCTTCGAGCGCCGTGTCGAGCTTGCCTTGCTCGCGCACCGACTCGAGGATGACCTTGCGCCGGTCCTCGAGCTCGCGCAGATAACGCAGCCTCTCTTCCAGCGTGCGCAATTGCGCATCGTCGAGCGAGCCGGTGATTTCCTTGCGGTAGCGCGCGATGAAGGGCACGGTGGCGCCGCCGTCGATCAGCTCGACCGTGGCGGTGACCTGCTGCTCCCTCACATTGAGTTCTTGGGCGATGCGCGCGTGAATGGAAACCACTGATGACACCTCTTCGACTGGATGGGCGAGACTGCCGCCACATCAAGGCGCGGTTATGGACGCCGCCGCTTTGATTCTTCAAGGCGATCATTTTGCTGCCAACAGCTTGATCTTGGGCCCGAAATATGGGGTGGGAGCTGGGCTAGCCTTCAGGCATAGGCCACCCAGCCGCGCCAGGTAAAGGCGGCGTAGAACAGGCTGATCTTCGTGAAACCGGCGTCGCGCAGGATCGCTTCGTCCTCTTCCGGGTCGAGCGTTTCGAGACGGGCGGCGATGGCCGCCCGAGCAATTTCTGCCTTGTCGGGCGGGGCGCCGGCGGCGATCGCGAAAGCGGCGTAGCGTGACAGCCAGAGCGCCCGCTCATCCGTGTGCTGTGGAAAGCTCGAATGCGCGGCCACAAAGGGAGCGCCGGGCTTCAGGCGGCGATGGATCTGCGAGAGCGTGCGCCGTCTTTCGGCGGGCGCCAGGAAGTGCAAGGTCAACAGGCAGGCGGCCGCGTCGAACGGACCTTCCGGCGCATCGTCGATATATCCTTGATGCAGGCGCGTGCGTGCCGTGTGCGGTCCGAGCGTCTGCTCGGCGAGCTTCAGCATTTCGACGGCCGGGTCGACGCCATCGAAGGTCCACTGCGGCTGCGTCTCGGCGAAGGCTTTCAATTCCAGGCCGCCACCGGCGCCAAGCACCAGCACTCGGGCATGGCGTGGCGCCCGCTCGGCGATAAGGAGGCCCGACATGCGATGCAGATCGGCGAAACCCGGCACGAAACGCGGCGGCCCCTCGGCGTAACGCGCCACCGCATCGGGGTCGGAGAAATGGGCCAGCAGTTGCGTGTCGTTGTTCATGCGTGCGCCTTGGGCCGCGTGCGGCCGCGGGCAGCGAGGCGGCTGTGGAAGTCGGCGCTCAGCTGGGCAAGTGTTACATCGCCGAGACGCGCCAGGAGCATCGCTTCCACTTCGTGAAAGACCGGGCTCAGCGCGGCATTGACCGCCTGCTCGACAAGACAGCCGGGTTCCGCCGTGCGGTTGCCGATGGCGAGCAGCGGTGGGCTGTCGAGTGCGACATAGACATCGCGCAATGTCAGCTTCGTCAGATCGCAGGAAAGCGACCACCCGCCGCCATGTCCCTTCTCGGAGCGCACATAGCCTTGGTCTCTGAGGCCGGCCATGATCCGCCGGATCACCACCGGATTAGTGGCCATGGCCTTGGCCAGCATCTCGGATGTTGCGGCCTTCGGCGTCTCGGCCATATGCAGCAGAATGTGAAGTACGCCCGATAGTCGGCTGTCTCGTTTCATGTAACTTCATATGTTACATGATGTCGCGAGAATCAAGCCCTAACGTTTGGCGCCCAGTTTCTCGAGCCTTTCGACGACATCCTGGTGCCGGTGAGTGCTGGCGAGTTTGAGCGGCGTCCAGCCGCTTTCGTCGGCGGCGTTCATTTCCGCCCCGCTTTGGATCAGGAAATCGACCATGCCGATGGCGCCTTTGTTCGCCGCATAGTGGAGCGCCGTGCTGCCATTGCCTTTGCCGGCGCCGTTGATGTCGACGCCGGCCGCGAGCAGGAGGCGCATGGTCTCGATATCGCCCGAGCAGGCGGCATAATGCGCCGGCATGTCGCCCCATACGCCATCCTGTGCATTCGGATCCGCGCCCTTGGCCAGCAGCAGCTTGGCCATTTGAGGATGGAGGAAGCCCGCTGCCACCATCAGCGCCGTCCGCCCCGCGGCGTCGCGGGCGTCGACATTGGCGCCGCGCTCGATGAGGAGGGCGGCGACCTGTGCCTGCCCGTTCAGCGCCGCCGTGTGCAGCGGTAGCGCGCCCTCGGGTTCGCCCGGAGCTTTGATGTCGGCGCCGTGATCGATGAGGATGACCGCGATGCCGGTGCGTCCCTTGGCGGCCGCCAGATGCAATGGCGTGCCGAAGAGATCATGGGCGTTCACATCGGCGCCTTGCGCGATGAGCTCGATCACACGCGCCACATCGCCGGCATTCACCGCATCATGAAGCCCGTCTTCATGCGCGCCGAGCGCCCGAAGCCGTTCCGCGGCCTGTTTCTGGAGTCTGAGCCGCGCATATTGCAGCGGGGTTACGCCCTGATTGTCTTTCACGTCGATGTCGGCGCCGCGGGCTGCCAGGAGATCGATCGCTTTCAGGCGGCCATAAAGTGCTGCGAAATGGAGTGGAGTCTCGTCTTCATGCCGCGCGCGGATCGCGATGTCGGCGCCGTGATCGAGAAGGAGCCGCAGAATATCGGCCTGGCCGGCGAGCGCGGCAATGTGGAGTGAGGTGTGACCGGCGGGATTGCGCGCGGTGATATCGGCGCCGAGCATGAGCAGCGCGTCGGCCACTTCGACATTGCCGAAGGTCGCCGCCACCATCAGGGGCGTCAAGCCGGCTTCGTTGCGTGTGTCGACCGGGATGCCGCGACCGACCAGGAATTTTGCCGCTTTAGGCCGGTTGTAGATGGCTGCCGTATGGAGTGCATGGGCGCTGGTCACCTTGGCTGCGCCGTCGAGATTTGTCCCGGGCCCGGCCGCGGCGAGTTCGATCGGGTAGCCGACACGATCCGTCAGCGCTGCGGTCGCGCTCAGGCCCAAAGCGAGTGCGCTCGTGAGGAGGGTGGGGATTGCCTTGTAGGCAAAGGCTTTCAGCCTTGACCAATTGATCTGGACGCGGGCCTTGCTCATGGCGTGCCTCACGCATTTGAGAGGATCGCTCAGTCTGCGCCGGTACGGCGTGCGTGAAAAGTAAACGGCGGTTACGCAATTTTCCGCATGTCATCATTGCCCACGGATATCGGGAATATTGGCCGTCGCATGGGCAGCTGGACAGGCGGCATGGTGAAAAGCATAGTGCCTCTCATGAAGCAGGATGACACTTGGAACGACGAGACCGCCGCCGCCTATGACACCGGGGACACCGGCATGTTCTCATCCGATGTGCTGGGACCGACGATCGATCGCCTGGCCGATCTTGCGCAGGGCGGGCGCGTGCTTGAATTCGCGATCGGCACTGGCCGTGTCGCCGTGCCTTTGCGGGCCCGTGGCGTCGCCGTCGCGGGCATCGAAATGTCGCCCGCGATGGTTGCACAACTTCGGCGCAAGGCCGACGAAGCGACGATCTCGGTCATCCTCGGCGACATGGCGACGACGCGCGTCCCTGGCGACTTCACGCTCGTCTATCTCGTCTACAACACGATCTCGAATCTCCTGACCCAGGCCGGGCAGGTCGCGTGTTTCCGCAACGCGGCGCGCCATCTGAAGCCCGGTGGTCGTTTCGTGATCGAGCTCGGTGTGCCCGAGTTGCACAAGCTCCCGCCTGGCCAGGATGCGGTCGTCTTCCGCTCGGACCCCGATTATATCGGCGTCGACACCTATGACGTGCTGAACCAGCATCTCACCTCTCATCATTTTCGCTTTGGCGCCGGTCGCGAAGCGCGCCTCTTGCGCTCGCATCACCGTTATATCTGGCCCGCCGAGCTGGATCTGATGGCCGAGCTTGCGGGGTTCAGGCTCGAAAGCCGGCACGCCGACTGGGTGAAGTCCCCCTTCACGGCTGAGTCGCCTTCGCATGTATCTGTTTACCGTCTGACGGAGCGCGCCGCCTCGGGATAAGTCCTGTCATATTCGCTTCGTCCGGCCTTTCACATCATCGCTCAGCTGCCGCACGATTTCGGTGGTCCGGCGGATTTCCGCTTCTCCGAGAGGGGCCACCAGCGTCGCGGCGATCGCCAGAAGCTCGGCATTCATCTCGCCATACTGCGTCTCGCCTTTAGGCGTCAGCTTCACCAGCTTCGAGCGCAGATGCTGGGGATTGTCGATGAAGGTGACGAGGCCGTCAGCCGCCAGCTCATCCGCCAGCCGCTGCATGCGCTGCCGGCTGGTTGGGCGCATCCGGGCGATCTGCGGAATGGTGAGGGGGCCCAGCAAAGCGAGACTGCGCATGAAGCCGAAGGCGCCGCCGCCCCAGCTGGTGATGAGTCCCGTCTTCTGTCCGAGCGCCCTGATCCTGAAGAAACACTGGGCCACTTCGAGCATCAGCTCGGTGACCGCCTCGGCCTTGCCGCCGCTTTCTACCTTGCGGCTCGCACCGCTTTTCTGTCGCGCCGGTATCATGGCCTCAATCTCCCCGATTGACAACCTCATTGTCAATTCTTAGATTGACACCTTAGTTGTCATATCTGCGGAAGTGGACATGGAAACATCCGACAGCGAAACCGCCGGCGTTATCGGGCGGCCGATCCTCTTCGTTCCCGCCACGCTTCTGGCCGGTCTCGTCCTCGACCGTCTGCTGTCCTTGCCCTTCGCTGTTGCAGAGTTTGGCGGACTTCGCTGGCTGGTTGCCGGCTTTCTTATCCTGATTGGTGTCGCGCTGTTTGCGGCGGGCGTGCGCAACTTTTCAAACGCCGACACGCCTTTGCCCACCAACCAGCCCGCTCGCATGCTGGTGACGACCGGCATTCACCACCGGACCCGAAATCCCGTCTATCTCGGCTTTCTACTTATCTATATCGGCATCGGGATCGCGGCGTTAAGTCCATGGGTTCTGCTCCTGGCGCTCCCACTCGTTCTCGTCATTCATTATGGCGTCGTTTTACGCGAGGAGGCCTATCTCGAGCGACGCTTCGGCGAGGCCTATCGCGACTACAAGGACCGTGTCCGCCGCTGGCTGTGAGACGGATGCGGCGATCTCACCGCATCCGCTTCAGTGCAGGTCAGGCCGCGATGCCCCAATGAGTCTTCCGCTTCTGGCCATGGCGGCGCACATGCGCCTCCGCCAGCAGGCAGACAGTCTCGAAGCCGAGCGCTGCGCTGATATTGGCGGAGATGCCGTTGGGATCGTAGGGCGGGCAGAGCTCGACCATGTCGGCGCCGACGATATCCATGCCATGCATGCCGCGAATGATCTGCACCATCTCGCGCGTGGTGAAGCCGAAGGGTTCCGGCAGTTCGGTACCGGGCATGAAGGTGGCGTCGATGCCGTCGGTATCGAGCGTGAAGTAGAACGGCCCGTCGCCGATGACGCGGCGGATCTCCGCGATGACACCTTTGACGCCCAGCTCGTAGACCTCATGCATGGGAATGAGGCGCATGCCCGCCTCGCGTGAGAAATCCCAATAGGGGCTGAGCGAGCCGCGCATGCCGATCTGGATCGTGCGTTCGGGATCGATCGCCTCGTCGAGCACCGCATTGAGGAAGACGCTGCAGTCGTTGAAGCGGTTGCCCTGGAAAGTGCCGCGCGCCGTGTCGGCATGGGCGTCGATCTGCACGAGCCCGATCGGCTCGCCGGCTGCGAGCCCCGACAGGATCGGATGCGTCATCGTATGGACGCCGCCGACCGAATAGGGCGTGATCCCGCGCTTGCGGAACTCAGCGAAGGTCGCGCGGATGGTCTCTACACATGAATTGACATCATGCGGGCTCTCGAAGCTGATATCCCCGACATCGGCCATGCTCAGAAGCTCGAAGGGAATGGTCCGCCACACATCATGCACGGGACCACGCACTTTCGACCATTCGCGGAACGACCTCGGCCCCAGCCTTGTGCCGCCGCGCACCGGCGCGCTCGCCTCGAAGGGAATGCCGATGCAGGCGAGGTCCACGGCGTCGAGATTGGAGCGCCGCGGCGCGTTGAAGAAATTCATCTCGCCGGCATAAACATCGGCAAAGACCGGCGCCTTTTCCGCTTCCATGCGCTTGAGGAAGGCATCGATCCTGGGATCGCTGCTCTGCAGGAATTCTCCCTTGGCCAAAGCTTCCAGGCGCGCGCGTTTCTCGGGTGAAAAACCAGACATCAACTACTCTCTGTTTATTTCTTGAACTTTTTCGAATTGGCGTTGCCGGCGAGTGCTTCGAGGATCAGCCGCACTGCCAGCCGGCTGGTGATGCCGTCATGATCCCAGGAGGGCGACACTTCGACGAGATCGAAGCCGGCGATGCCCATGCGTCCCAGCTCATAGGCCATGGTGAGGGCTTCCCGCGAGCTCATGCCGCCGGGCGTCGGCACGCCGGTTCCCGGCGCATAGGCGGCATCGATGGCGTCGATATCATAGGTCAGATAGACGCCGTCGGCGCCTTTGCTGGCGACCGCCGCCGCCTTTTTGGCGATCGTCTTGGCGCCTTGCGCCCAGATGTCCTCGATGGTGAAGAGCGTGATGCCCTGCTTCTTGATATAGGCCAGCTCGGATTTCGGGTTCATCCAGCCGCCGGTGCCGACGATCGCGATGCGCTTGGGATCGAAGCCGGCATCGACGGCGCGGGTGATCGGGCAGCAATGGCTGAGCGTCTCGCCGCCGACATCGAGCGCCGTATCGAAATGTGTGTCGACCAGCACGAGGCCGGGCTTCTTATAGGCTTTGGCGAAGGCGCGGACGCAGGCGATGGTGATCGAATGATCGCCACCGATGGTCACCGGCATGGCGCCGCTTTGCAGGACCTGCGAGACCATGGCCTGGGCCCGGTCCATTGTGGTGACGGCGGCACCCGGCACCACCGGCACGTCGCCGCAATCGGCGAAGCGATAGAGCTGGGTGAGGTCCATGCCGGTCGAGGCATTGTAGAAGGAGAACTGGTCGCTCGCCTCGCGGATGGCGCGGGGCCCATAATTCGTGCCGGTGCGGCTGATGCACATGGCATCCCAAGGAAAGCCCAGGAATGCCGCCGAGATCTTGGCGTCCTTGAGCTTCTTTGCGTCCGCCGCGATGGCCGGCAGCCGCATGAAGGTGCCATGGGTCCCGGCATGGAGAAGGCCGGCAAAGGCGTTCTCATTGAAGGTGACGGTGCTTGTGTTTCCCATCTTCAATCTCTCTGTTGTGTGGTTGTCGGGCGACCCATCATGCGGTCGAGATAATGGCGGAACTCGTCGACATAGATTTCGAGCGTCGAATGCAGATAGCCGGGTTCGGCGGCGTTGAACTGGACCCCCTGCTGCACCCAGGCCACGACGCGTTTGTCCTCGAGCGTCGCGGTGTGGATCACTTCGCGGACTTTCTCCGCGAAGGCATCGGGATCCTTCATCCCTTTCATCGCCTTGGGCGTGAAGGATAGTCCCCAGCGGCCATTGGTGCGGTCGACCGCCTGCGGCTCGAGCGTCATCCACCAGACGAAATTGGCATCGATGGCGACGAGCGCGTTCGGATAGATGCCGATGACGAGAAGCCGCCGTCGCTCGTCGTCGTCGAGATCCTCATTGTGGACCTCAGGCAAATCTTCCGGCCGATAGGGATTGTAGTGGACCGAGAATTGCTGTTGGCCGCGCAGGCCGAGCTCTGCCAGCCGCGTCGGGTTGGTCGGCCCGATCGACTGCTTATGTGCATAGGTCACATGGTAGCATTCGACGAAATTCTCGTAGACGAGCTTCCAGTTGCCGGTCCAGATCTCCTCGTCGACCACATAGCGGTCCTCGTAGGAGGAGAGATCGTAACGGGCGAGATGGTCGGCGAGCGGCTTGAGCTTGCTCGCCATCGAGGGCAGATCATGGCGCAAGGCCACGAAGATGAAGCCCAGCCAGACCTCGCAGGCGAGCTCGCGCAAACCCATCTCGGATTTGCACGCATCGCCGAAGCCTTGCGGATTGGCAATGCCGATCAGCCGGCCGGTCATCTCATAGGTCCAGGCATGATAGGGACAGACGATCCGGCCCACTTTGCCGCGGCCCTCGAGCAGCTTGGCATAGCGATGCAGGCAGAAATTGGCGAAGGCCTTGATCGAGCCGTCCTTCTGGCGGATGCAGACGATGGGACGCTTGCCGATCGCCGCCGTCATATAGCTGCCGGGCTCAGGGATGCTGTTCTGGCGGCCGACCATCACCCAGTCATTGTCGAAGACGTCGCCGAGCTCCTGCTCGAAGATCTGGGGGGTGATATATTCACTCTGCTTGGCGCCCCGCAGCGCGGCCGGTGTTTCGCCGATTTGCGGCTTCGGCATTTTTCCATCATCCATGGCCAAACTCCTATTCTTTCAGCTTGGTTCGCGCCTTGTGCTTGCGCCGCGATACCCGCTCCCAGATCGAGGCAAGCCCTTGCGGCAGCAGAAGCAGGGTCAGGACCACGAGGATTCCGAGGATCAGGAGCCGGTATGTTCCGGCGTCGCGCAGCAACTCATTGAGAATGGTGACGACGAAGGCGCCGAGCACCGCGCCGGGAAAGCGGCCGATGCCGCCGATGGCCAGCATTACGATCGCCAGCAGGATGAATTCGTTGCCGAGGATCTTCGGCGTGACGACCGAGGTGTAATGCGCATAGAGGGCGCCGGCGAAACCCGTCACCAGGGCCGACAGAACGAAGGCCAGCAGCTTGTATTTGAACTCGTTGATGCCGAGCGAGCGGGCGAAATTGGCCGAGTCGCGCAAGGCGACGAAAGCGCGTCCGGTACGGCTGCGCAGCACGACATAATAGATCACATAGACCGAGATCGCCGCGGCGGTCAGCGCCAGATAATACCAGCCGATCTTGTTCAGCGGCCCGAAAGTGAGGCCGAAGAATTTGATCGGCGGCACGCCCATGAGGCCCATGGTCCCGCCGGTGCCGAGCCCCTTGGCGAGCTGGATCAAGGGCGGCATGGCGAGGTGGATGGCGAAGGTGAACAGCGCCACATATTCGCCCTGGAGCCTGAGACACGGTAGCGCGATCGCGAGTCCCAGAACCGCCGTGATGGCGGTGGCCGCGATGATGGCGGCGACGGGCGGCACGCCGAATTTCAGGGTGAGCATCGCGGTCGCATAGGCCCCGGCCGCGAACAGCGCGATCTGCGCATAGTTGAAGATGCCGGCATAGCCGAGCGTCAGGTCCCAGGCGGCGGCGACCATGCACCACAGGAAACACAGGATCAGCACATGCTGCACATAGCTGTCGGTGATCAGCATGCCGGCGAGCGCCAGCACCCCCACCGCGGCCCAGTAGAGGGGCGCGCTCGTACCGGCGAGAAGCCGTCTGCCGCCGGCCTGGGCCGTCATCGTGGCGTCGCTCTGTGTCATCCGGCAGCCTCGCTCTGGCCTTTGCCCAGCAGTCCCTGCGGACGGATCATCAAAACCAGGAGTAGCGTCACCAGCCAGACCGGCATCGTCCAGCTGGCGCCGAGCTGATAGACCACCATCGCCTCCACCATTCCGAGAAAGAAAGCGGCGGCGATGGCGCCGCGCGTGCTGCCGAGACCGCCCAGCACCACGATCACGAAGGCTTTGAGGAACGGCTCCCAGCCGCCTTGTGGCGAGATCAGGAAGATGGGCGAGAGCAGCAGCCCGGCCATGCCGGTGAGCACTACAGAAAGTCCAAAGGTGAAGGCGAAGATGCGGTTGACGTCGATGCCGACCTGGCGGGCGCCCTGGATGTCCTGCGCTACCGCGCGCACCGCCCAGCCGAAGCGGGTGCGGTTCAGGAACACTTCAAGCAGCGCCACGATGATGAGCGCGATGATGAGCACCGCGACCCGATAGGCCGAGACGGTGACACCGAAGATCGAGACTGTGCCTTCGATGAAGGCCGGCATCGGTTTCGCCACCGCGCCGAACAGGATCAGATTGGCGTTGTCGAGCACGAAAGCGAGGCCGAGCGTGACCATCATGGCGGTCACCCGCCAGTTCTTGCCGCCCCGCAAGGGGCGCAGCATGAGCGTTTCGATGGCGACGCCGATGCCGAACAGGATCGGGATGAGCACCAGGACGGCGAGCCATAGAGGCAGGCCCAGATAGCCGACAGTGAGGATCCAGGAAATATAGGCGCCGGTCGTATAGAGCGCGCCATGGGCGAAATTGAGCGTGCGCGCTGTGCCATAGACGAGCGACAGGCCGACCGCGATGATGCTGTAGGCCGCCGCCTGGGCGATGCCGCCAAAGATCACTTCGAGAAACTGGGTCATCGGTGATCCGCCATGGCCATGGCGGCGCGTGCCGCGCCGCCCGAAATGATGCCTTCCTCGAGCCGATAGACCCGGTCGACGATGCCGTCGATGAGCCCCAGGCTCTGCTCGACCAGCAGGATCGTCGTGCCGGTATTCTTCAACTCCGCGATTGTCTCCAGCATGGTGTCGACGAGCTTGGGCGCGAGGCCCAGCGACGGCTCGTCGATGGCGAGAAGCGCCGGGGCCGACATCAGGCCGCGGCCGAGCGCCAGCATCTGCGCCTCGCCGCCGCTCAAAGTGCGGGCGAGCTGCTCCTGCCGTTCGGCGAGCCGCGGATAGAGGTCGAAGACGCGTTTCAGCGAGGTTTGCTCGTGACCGCGTCCGCGCGCCAGGAAGGCGCCGAGCAGCAGGTTTTCCCTTACCGTCATGTCGGGGAACAGCCGGCGGTCCTCGGCGACATAGACGAGGCCGCGCTCGACGAGCTCGGATACGCTCCGGCGCCGGATGCTTTCGCCCGCATAGAGGATGTCGCCGGAAGCGACGGGGACCAGGCCGCACACGGCCTTGAGGAGCGTGCTTTTGCCATGCCCGTTGGCGCCGACGACGCCGACGAGCTCGCCTTCGCCGACTTCGAGCGACACCCCATGCAGGATGTGGAGATCGTCATAGAAGACGTCGATATCGCACACGCTAAGCAAAGTTCCGCGCTCCGAGATAGATATCGATGACGCGCGCATCGCGCAGCACCGCTTCCGGCTGGTCGAGGCAGAGCAGCGCTCCGGCATTGAGGATCAGTATCCGGTCGGAGAGATCGGCGAGCGCGCGGACCTTGTGCTCGACGACGACCAGCGTGAGGCCAAGCGCGCTGTGCAGGCGCCGGAACAGCGCCACGAAGATCTCCACTTCCTCGGCATTAAGGCCGCTCAAGGGTTCGTCGAGGAAGACCAGCTTCGGTTCGGTGGCAAGTGCGGCGGCGAGCATGATACGCTTGCGGGTGAGGAGATCGGCCTGGCCGGCGGGCTGGCGCCGCTGTGCGGCCAGTCCGGTGATCGCGAGAGCCTCGTCGACCCGATCCTTGATCGCGTTGGTGCCGAGACGCTCGCCCGGGCCGAACAGCGCACCGGTCGCGACATTGTCCTCGACGGACATGGATGAGAAGACCTGCGGGATCTGGAAGGTGCGGGCGATGCCGAGGCCGCAATAACGATGGGCGGCGAGGCCCGCGACGGCCTGCCCCTCGAAGTTCAACGTGCCGCTCGTGGGCTTCAGCACCCCGGTGCAGACATTGAGGAGCGTGGATTTTCCCGCCCCGTTTGGCCCCGCTATGCCGAGGATCTCGCCGCTGCTTATATCGAAGCTCAAGCCATCGAGCGCCTTGAGGTTGCCGAACTGCTTGCTCACTTTATCGAGCGTCATGATCGGCACCGCCGCGACTTGCGCGGCGGTCCGTCCTGATTGCAGGGACTCTGCTTGCATCGGCCGCGTACCGGCTTACTTCGCCCAATCCGGCATCGCAAAGTCGCCGGTCTTGCGCGTGCCGATCATCAAAGGCTTCAGGGCCTTGTCATGGACCTGGAAGAGGAAGGCCGGCTGGCTCGCATCGCTGGTCGGGATCTTGAACTTGTCGTCGAATTTGAGCGTGCCGGTGAGGCCTTTGAAGCTCATTTCCTTGAGCGCCTTGACGACGGCGGCGTGATCGGAGGCGCTGCCCGCGGTCTTGACCGCCGCCGCCCACATGTTCACTTCGTCATAAAGCTGCGCGGCGAGGCTCCAGGGTGGCGTTTCGTTATAGGCGGCCTGCCATCTCTTGACGAAGGCATCGCCTTCGGGGCCGGGCAATTGCGCCGACAATGTCATGCCGAGTACGCCCTCGACCTTGCCCTGCGCGACCACGTCGCCGAAAGCCGGCACGCTCGCGGCATAGCCGGCATTCACCACCGCGCCTTTGACCGGATTGTCGAAATATTGCTGCAGGAATGTATAGGTCAGCCCGGCATCCAGCACTTCGATATGGACGAGGGCCGGCTGTGCTTCGCGGATCTTGCTGAGGATGCCTTGCCACTGCACGCTTTCATACGGCACCTCTTCATTCATCACGACTTCCCAGCCCTGCGCCGTGGCAGCGTCGGCCATCGCCTTGGTGAGGCCCGATTCCCATTCATAGGGACCGTGCACGATGGCGATTTTCTTGTTGGGGAACTGGTGGCCGAGCGCATTCAGCTGGTCGAACATGACCTTGCCATAGGAGGCTTCGACGTCGGACGCGTTGAAGATGCTGGTGCAGCCCATGCTGTTCATCATCTCCACCACGCTGGTGAAGGCGTCATTGTGAATGAAAGGCACGCCTTGCGGGCAGAAGGCCGGAATATCGGGGCCGAAGCCGCCATAGCCGGTGACGATGAAATCGGACTTGCCGCGGTCGATGAGATTGGCGGCGGCGGCCTGCAGCTTGTCGGGAGACAGGTCGCCGATATCGAAGAAGGTCACTTCCACTTGCTGGCCGAGTACGCCGCCGGCCTTGTTCAGGTCTTCCACGGCGAGCTTGATGGCCTTTTCCATGACGCCGCCGTCGCTGGCGAAGGGGCCGGTCTGCGGAATGGGGGCGCCGATCTTGATCGTATCGGCTTGCGCGGTCATGGCCGCGGTTGAGGCGACAGTCGTCGCCAGCGCCACGCCGGCAAGCTCACGGGCTGCCTTGCGCAGCAGTGATTGGAGGTTCATCGAGGTTTTCCTTCCCTATCGACGTATGAATTCCCAGCTCTGGCGGCTGGTGCTCAACGTTCGGGAAGCAAGTAGATCATCGGCCTTTGGCACTGACAATGGTGACAACTGATACCATAGCATCGGCCCGAGAAGTGTACGCGGTTCTCGGAAAAGCCGATGCGCATAAAGTCCTCACGCGCCGTTCAGCTGGTCCTTGAAAATACGGTCAAAAATCAGCGAGGTGATCTCGCGTTCAGAGGTCACGTCGAGCTTGCTGTAGAGCCGGTGCTTGTGGTTGCGCACCGTTCCGGCGCCGATATCGAGACGCTTGGCGATCGCCGCCGTCGACATGCCGCGCAAGCCATGCCGGAGGATCTCGCACTCGCGCGGCGTCAGCTGGTAGTCCGTGATCATCTGGCTGAACAGATTGTCGATGGCGAGATAGCCCGGCGAGCGGCGCTCGACGACGAAGACGCGGCCGCCCGGCGCCACCGCATTGCCGTCCTCGAGCTTTTCCCAATGCACGACATCGAGCTCGTCGAGCGAATGCACGCCTTCGCTCGAATCCTGCGAGACCGCGCAGATGGCGTCTTCCGCCGCTGCGGTCACCTTGCCGCTCCACACCCCGTTGCGGAAGCAGGGCTTGCCCTCGTCGTCGACCACCATCACGGCGAGCTGGCTGTCATTGAGATAGCCGCCGCGATGGCCGGAGAGGCTGCTTACAATGTGCAGCCGGTGCAGATTTTCGAGGAGCGGATAGATGTGCCTGATGAACTCCACTTCGCCGGGCTCGAAAGGCCGGTCGTCGAGATCGAGGCAGAGCGCCACCCAGACGCCGCCCACCGCCGGCAGGAGGACGACGATCTCGTCATAGATGCGGGCCGAGTGATAGAGATTCTCGAAATAGAGGTTGTCGTTGCCTTCGCGACGCATCTGCAGCGCCGTCATCACGCGGTCGGGAACCTGGGTGCGCACCAGATGCAGCAACGGGTCGATGCGGTAGAGCTCCCGCATATAGGTGACTTCGGCTTCGGCGGTGAGCGAGTAATTGGCCAGGAACTGCGGCTTGGCGAATTGCGCATAACGCACCGCGATCTGCCGTTCGCAACCGAGGAGGCGGCCGAGGACCGCCAAAGCGGCGCTGTAGAAGTTCCGCGCCCCGATAACCTCCACGAGTCCCGCCATCTCGGTCATGAGCTGTGGCAGGTCGAGCCTGTTGTCCGCTGGCAGGGGAAGCGATGAATTCTGCGCGAGCACGAAAATATCCGGTATCGACGTATGACCCTTCAGGAGCGAAAGCCTAGGAAAATTATATACTCAAATCAATGTCTTTGCGCCTTTAGAGCATCGGCCCGAGAAGTGCGTGCGGTTCTCGGATAAGCCGATGCGCAAAAGCAAAAAGATAGACCGTTGCCGCTCCGGTTGACGGTTAGGCGGGCCGTCCCTATCGTGACCTAGGAATTTCGCGAAGAAGCCGGCAAAGGACGATCGCTTTTAATGCTGCTCGGGGTTGTAGCGGACGACTTTACCGGCGCCAGTGACATCGCCAACACGCTGGCGAAGGGCTTGGCCGGCCAGGGCGGTCTGAAGACCGCGCAATTTCTGAATGTGCCGAGCACGAGGGCGCCGGCCGATATCGAAGCCGGCGTGGTCGCCCTGAAGAGCCGGTCCATTGCCGCCGCCGATGCCGTCGCCCAGTCGCTCGCGGCGCTGCGCTGGCTCAAGGACCAAGGCTGCCGGCAGATCGTCTTCAAATATTGCTCCACCTTCGATTCGACGCCCGACGGGAATATCGGACCGGTGGCCGAGGCGCTGGCGGCCGCGCTCGATCAGCAGGGTGTGGTCGTATGTCCGGCTTTTCCGGGGGCGGGACGCACCATCTATCAGGGGCATCTCTTCGTTCATGACCGCCTCCTCAGCGAGTCCGGTCTCGAGAAGCATCCGCTCAATCCGATGACCGACCCCGACATCCGCCGCTGGCTCGCCCGCCAGGCGAAACATCCGGTCGGCCTCGTTGCCTGGCCTTCGGTGCGCCAGGGGCCCGAGCGGATTGCCGCGGAATTGCAACAGGCGGTGCTACGTGGTGAGCACCTGGTCGTCGTGGACGCCATCACCGACGACGATCTGGTCGCCATTGGCCGCGCTGCCGCAACGGCGCCGCTTTTGACCGGCGGCTCGGGCATCGCGCTCGGCCTGCCGGGGAATTTCATCGCCGCCGGTCTCGCGAAAGGAGCGCGGCCGCAAGTCGCTGGCGTGAGCGGGCCCGAGGCCGTACTCGCCGGCAGCTGCTCGGGGGCCACGCGCGGCCAGATCGAGCATCACAGGCGCCGGCATCCCGTGCTCGCGATCGATGTCGACAAGGTGATGCGCGGCGCGTCCGGCGCCGATGACATCGTGACATTCGTCCTCGCTAATGCGGGCAAGGCGCCGCTCGTTTATTCATCGGGAGCGCCCGAGGACGTGAAGGCGCTTCAGGACCGTTACGGCCGCGAGAAGGTCGCCCATAGGCTGGATCGGCTCTTCGCCGATGCGGCGCAGGGCCTCGTGGCGAAAGGTATTCGCCGTCTCGTCGTCGCCGGTGGCGAGACGTCGGGCGCGGTCGTGTCCGCCCTGGATCTCGGCGCCCTGACAGTCGGACCGGAGATCGACCCGGGCGTTCCCGTGCTGGTCGCCGAGGGAAAGTCTCCGATCGCGCTGGCGCTCAAATCAGGCAATTTCGGTGCGTCGGACTTCTTCGCCAAGGCCCTTGCGCGGCTGGCAGGCGCATGACGGCGGAAATCCAGATCCGCGAGGACATCGCCCGGCTCGCGAAGTCGCTTTATGATCGCGGCTTCTCGGTGGGCTCGGCCGGCAATATCAGCGCCGCCGTCGCCGACGGGCTGCTCATCACGCCGACCATTCCTGTCTGGGCTTCCTCGACCCGGCACGTATCTCCAAGTTCGACACGGACGGGCACCACATTTCCGGCGACAAACCGTCGAAGGAGATTTTCCTCCACCGCGCCTTCTAGAGCGCTTCCCGCCAAAGTTGCTCGACTTTGGCGATAAGGAAGCGCTCCAGACTATAT
Organism: Rhizobiales bacterium Y(2018); assembly: GCA_005502925.1. GTDB lineage: Bacteria > Pseudomonadota > Alphaproteobacteria > Rhizobiales > Aestuariivirgaceae > Taklimakanibacter. The sequence continues at coordinate 952,760 of SCPD01000002.1, forward strand.
GTATTTCGAGCCCTTTTTACCCGTTTTGATCGAATCGGAACGATTCGATCAAAACGGGAAGGGCTCTATGAGACACGGCCCGCGACCGGCGCCGTGGTCCATCTGCACTCGACCTATGCCACGGCACTTTCCTGCCTTGCGGACATAGATGCGGAGGACTGCGTTCCTCCGCTCACCCCCTATGCGATCATGCGCGTTGGACAGGTGAGGCTGGTGCCCTATGTCAGGCCCGGCGATGCAAAGGCGGGCGACCTCATTCGCGCCCTCGGTGGTTGCCATTCCGCCGTTCTGCTCGCCAATCATGGGCCCGTGGTGGCGGGCAAGGACATCGCGTCCGCGGTCTATGCCGCCGAGGAGTTGGAGGAAACGGCGAAGCTCCTGCTTTTCCTACGCGGCATGCGGACGCGTCTGCTGACGGTGGAACAGGTGAACGAGCTGAAATCAGTGTTCGGCTGATCCGATGGGAAAACGCCATCGGGCGCCCAGCTTCTATTTCAGGGCGGCGAAATTCGCATGAGCGGAGATGAGCCACTGGCCATCCACCCGCCGGAACACCGATAGCCGTGGCGAGTTTGCTTCGACGGTTTTCCCCTCGATGGACTGATCCGTCTCGATCCGGTAGCGCAGGACCATGACGTCGCCCGCTCCCCTGGCCACGATATCGCTGAATTTGGAGCGGATCTTCTGGTTCGGGAGAGATTTGAGGTAGCTCGTCTTGTCATGGCCGGTGCCGTCCGATCGCAGGATCTGGTATTCCGGTGCCAGGACTTTTTCGACCTTGGCGGGATCGCCGGAAAAAAGCGCATCCGCCCAGGGATCGAGAGCCTTCAGGGCTTCTTCCTCGGAGACTTCTACCGCTGCAGCGGCGCTTCCCGCTCCCACTGCGAGGGCGGAGATCGTCGCCAATGCGGCAATCGAAAAATCCCTGCGGGTGGATGTCTTCCTGTCCTGCGCTTGCTCGATCATGAAACCCTCATTGATTGCCGCCGCCGGCGCGGATCGGATTTCGATAACCTAGCGTCAATGCGGGTGTGGCGACAAGATGCTCGATCTGACTTCATCATCCCAGGGCGGCAAAATTCGCATGCGCTGAGATCAGCCAGTGACCAGCCTCCCGTCGAAACACCGACAGGCGGGGCGAGATTCCCTTGACCGCCTTGCCGTCAATGGTCTGGTCCGTCTCTATGCGATAGCGCACGACCATGACATCGCCAGTGCCGGTTGCGATAATGTCGCTGAATTTGGAACGGATCTGATGGCGTGGCAGCGCCTTGAGGTAGCTAGCCTTGTCATGGCCGCGCCCATCGGACCGCAAAATCTGGAATTCCGGCGCCAGGACCTTGTCGACCACTGCGGGATCGCCGGTGAAGACCGCCTCTATCCACGGATCGAGCGCCTTCAGGGCTTCTTCCGGCGAGATTTCTTCCGCCGCAGCGGCACCCGCGCCCAGCGCGAGCGCGGACAGGCCGGCCAGCGCGGCCAATGAAAAATCCCTGCGTGTGGATGTTTTTCCGTCCTGCGCCTGCGTGTTCATAGGATCCCCTTCATGGATGCCGCAACCATTGATGCCCCGACGCGATTTTCTACGCTAACGCAACGAGGCGGTCCCGGCTAGGCGCCATTTGCCTGGATCGGCTCGCCGTCGGCGCCGCCCAATAGCCTTATGTTCAGCCGACCTCCGGAAAATACCATGTCGTTCAGCGCCTCGGCGATATCTTCGGAGGTTGCCACCGACCCTCCGCGCATCAGACTCGACTGAGCCGTTCGCCGCATCAATTCCTTGATGAATGCGGCGCTGACTCCCTTGGTGCGGTCGACGGCTTCTCCCACGAGAGCATCTGAGAGCTCCAATTTCGCGCCATAGAGGCGAATGAGTTTCTCGCGGCCGATTTCGCCGGGAAGCGGTACCTCGATCGCCTGATCGATACGCCCCGGCCTGCCGGCCAATGCGGCTTCGAGCTGTTCGGGTCGGTTGGTGGTGAGGACGAAGATGATGTCGGCATCTTCCTTCAATCCGTCCATCTCGTTCAGCAGTGAGTTGAGAAGCGGCTCCTCGCAGCCCCGCATGGTCTCACGGCTTCGGGCGATGAGATCGACATCCTCGATCACCACCATGGCGGGCTGCAGCAGGCGGGCCAGGGTCATATATTGGGTGAGGAGCCCCATTTGCCCGGCCGTGATGAGGAACGTCGTATGGCCGGGCAGATTGCTCGCGAGATAGCGGATCGTATGCGTCTTGCCCGTGCCGGGCGGACCATAAAGAAGCACGCCCTTTCGTGTCGACTGGCCGAGCCGGCGCAGCATCTCGCGGCTGTCGACGAACTTCAGAACGTTCCGCTCCAGAAGCCTGAGTGTCTCCTCCGGCAGGATGACCGCCTCGCGCTGCACATCAGGCAGACGATGCACGAGCAGGCCTTTGCTCCGCCCGCGATAGTCCTCTTCACCTTCGAACGACAGGACCTTGCCGCGATATGATCTGGAATTGTGGACGGCTGTCTCGAGCGTGGTGAAGCAGCGTCGGACAAAGGTCGCACCCGCTTCACCGACTGGAACGGCAATCTCCACGCAGGAGCCCGCTTCATGACCGAATTCGCGATGAGAGGAGAGAACGATGGCGAAACGTAGGTCTTCCTCGCGGCGCAGCCACAGTCCGTTATTGAGGCATCGGACCGGCTCATCCTCGCCTATGTCGACATCTTGAAACTGCGCCGCGGCCAGCGTCGCCGCATGTTGGCCGTCTTGAGTCAGTGTCGTAAAGGTCAGGGTTTCATAACGATACGGCTCGTGAATGCCGAAGAAACGGATGGGCGCGGTTGAAAAGAGACTGTCGAGTGCCCGTTGCAGATCGGCGCGCATATGTCCTGGAAACCGGCGCATCGTGGTAACGATCTCATCCTGGGCCAAGCCCGAAAAGTGCCAGGCAATGGCCTCATGCGCGCATCTGAAAGGTTTCTGGCGCGCGATCTCTGAAAGATGGCTCGCGGCTGTCTGAACACAGGCATCGCAAATGAACGCCGTCTTGCCTCGAATGAGTGTGCGTTCCGGCGTTGCCACGTTGAAGCAGAAGGCGCAATGCGCCTCGCCCGCCGTCGAAACGGGCTCAACGCTGATGCGCAGCGGATGACCGGCTGCCTGAATGCGCTCCCGGGCTTTGGTCAGCAGGGCGTCCGCGGCGGCGGGCGTGTGAACCGCGCACACGGCCCGGTTTTCGGTGGTAATCGCCGCGACCAAAGCCTTCGCTTCGATCCGCGACTTGCCAAAAGTGCTGGCGAGGAGATCGACGACGAAGTCTTCCGGTGTTTCATCGTCATTGTGGAGTATGATCAGCTGATCGACGACTTCCGTGGCTGTGCTCATATGGCCCGTCGCTGGTGAGGTCGACGGCCATCGTAGCTATCCCGCCTGGCCGGTCAATGGTCTGCTAGGGTTCCGGATGGTTAATCTCGAGAAAAAAGCGGTGGTGGATTAGCAACGCACACATTGGTGCTGGTCGCCATCAGTTCCGCCGCAGCGGCCGCTTGAGCTCGCTCAAGGTCCCGCCCATCGCCTGGGTGATGCGGCTGGCGGCCTGATGCGCCATGCGGGCGGCCTCCTCGAAGGGAATGACGACCTGGTAGCTGGTGAGAAACGGCATGGTCAGTGCGGCTAGCGAGCGGCCCTCGGCATTGAGGATCGGGAAGCTGATGTCGATGACGCCATGCACGACTTCACCCTCGATCAGCTCGTAGCCGCGCGCCTGGATGTCGGCGACGCGTTTGCGGCAGGAGGCCAGCCAGTCGGCCGGGTTGAGAGCGACGGCCTCGCTGAAGAACCACTCCTGCACAGCGGCCGGCTGGAACGCAATGAGGGTGCGCCCGGACGCGCCATGGACGGCGGGGCTCGCGGCGCCGACACGCAGGCGGATGGCGATCGGCGCGGGACTGTCGACCTGCGCCACGATGCGCTGGTTGAGGCCGTCCAGCACCGCCATGTGGCAGGCCTGCGAGGCTTCCAGCGCCAGCGCATTCAGGATCGGCTGCGCCGCGTCCACCAGCCGCCGGAAAGGCGGAAACATCGTCGCCAGTCCGAAGAGCTGCGTCGACAGCACCAGTGCTTCCTCGCCGGGCGGCCTGACGATATAGCCGCGCCGCTCGAGCGCCAGCACCACGCGATAGATCTCCTGCAGCGACCGGTCTAGGCGCTGCGCGATCTGGCTCGGTGTGATCGGCGCATAGAGCGACGCCATCAGCTCCAGCACGTCGAGACCCTTTTCGAGCGCCGGCACGGCATAGCCGCGCTTGCCGTCACCGTCCCCCAGGCCCGCGAGTGTTTCGATCGCCTTTTTGGCTGCGGGTTTACGCTTCTTGGCGCCTGGATTTTGGGTTGCCTTCGCCATTCCGGCTTCTCACCACAGCAGCAGCCAGCCAGCGCCGGCGCAGTCGAACAGGGGACGCGCGTCCGACGGACGGCCGCCATCGAGCGGCAACACGCGCACCGCCGATGAGTCCCATCCGGCGACGAGGACAAAATCGGCGCTGGCCAGGAGATGCTGCGGCCAGGCGACCGTGGCGTCGATCTCGGAGACGAGCGTTGGTATCTTGCCGCTGACATCGAAAGTGCTGATCGTGTCATAGCCGCGATTGGCGAAATAGACATGGCGGCCGTCGGGCGAGAGCTGGATGTCGCCCGGATAATTCCTGGTATGGCGGGTCTTGGCCGGGCCGGTGCGTTTTGTGCTCGGCACATGCGCCCAAGCCTCGGGCCGATCGCCGGGACGCCCGACGAGCAGATTGGAGCCGAGCTCGCCGCTGATCGCCAGCCTGCCATCGGGGAGCACCACGCCGTGGCGCGGACCGGCGCCTGCGGGAACGGCGGTCTGGCGTGTCTCGCGGAGCGCGGCTGCACCGGCACGGCCCGGATCGATGGCGAATTCGCGCACCAGATCGGCGCCGAGATCGATGACGAACAGCGTATCGTCGACGAAGAAGAGTTGATGCGGGTGCGCATCCTCCTGCCGCTCGATCTCGGGTCCGCTGCCGGTGAGGCGCACGAGATCGACCGGGCCGTCGAAGGAGCCTTGTGGATCGAGCCGCTGCACGCCGATGGTGGAACTGGTGTAATTGGCGAAGAGCAGTAGGCGTCCGGTGGGATCGACCACGATGTGGCAGGGCTCGGCACCGGCGCTCGATTTTTCGCCGAGTGTTACGGCGGTCTCGCCCTCGATGCGCCAGGCATGGATGTCGCCGTCGTCGTCGACACGCGACGTGCCATAGACGACGGGAAGCGACGGGTGCCGCGACAGGCTCGACAGCTGGTTCACCGTCGCGAGCCGTGTTCCCTGCCACGCGCCGTCCTTCTGCACCCAGCGCGTCAGCCCGTGCTCGGGGCCAGTGCCGCGCGAGGCGACGAGAAGCGCCTGGCCGGGCGCGAGTGTGAAGTCCGACATGTATTCCTCCGCTATTCGGATGAGCCGGGCCCGAATCCGTCCCAGCGATCGATGACGACACCATCGCGCACAATACTGGCCCGCCGCAACATGGCAAAAGCCATGCAGACGTGATTGGGAACGATTTCGACCCGTGTGCCGACCGGCAATGGTGTCGGCGCGCCGGCGCCGGACCAGCGCAGCCAGCCATGCTCCTCCGACATCCGCTCGATCACCCAGCCAGGTGCGTTGACGAGAAAGCCCATGCCCGGATAGTCGCTCCGTCGCGCCACGGCGGGAACGAGGTCGGTGCTCAGCGATTTCGAGCCGGCATCGATGCAGGCGCGCCCTGCTTCCGGGTGGCTGACGACCGTCGCCATGACGCGGATCGCCGTCGTGGCGAGCGTCGCATTGCCCAGCGCGATCTGCCCGACATCGTTGAAGGCATAGATGCCCGGCCTGATCTGGGTGACACCTTTCACCTGCGCGACTGCGCGCGCCGAAGCCGAGGCACCGAGCGACACGACCGGCAAAGCGATACCTCTGGCTCGGATCGCCTCGGCGACGGAGACCATCAGGCTTCCGGCGGCCTCGGCCTGGCGCACCAGATCGGCCGCATCCTTGGCGGCATAGGTCGATCCCTCATGTGTATAGATGCCGGTGAGGTCGATGCCGGGGAGGGCGGCGATCGCCGCAGCAATGTCGGGCGCGGCATCAGGCGGAACGCCCTCACGCCCGAGCCCTGAATCGATCGCCAGCATGAGCCGCGCTCTCTCGCCTGCTGCGGCGAAGACATCACCGATGCTGGCGGCGCCAGCGACACTGTCGGTGGCGAGCACGAGGTCGACCTTGCGCGCCAAAGCGAGTGCCCGCGCAGCTTTCGCTTTTCCGACGATCGGATTGGCGACGAAGATGCGCTTTATCCCGGCGGCCGCGAAAGCCTCGGCCTCGCCCAATTTGGCGACGCACAGGCCATGCGCGCCCCGCGCGATCTGGCGCAGTCCGGCCTCGGCCATCCGATGCGTCTTGGCATGCGGGAAGAGCTCGATGCCGGCCGCCGCCACGATCCCGGCCATCTCGTCGAGATTGCGATCGAGAATATCGAGGTCGATAACGAGACCCGGCGTTGCGATATCGAGATCGATCCAGCTCATTGTAAACACTTCCCCTATTCCGTCATCCCGGCGAAAGCCGGGACCCATAAAAGCCCATCCACGCGAACACCGCCACCCGCTTCGTTGCGCCGGGATGACGATGTAAAGTCACGACCGTCCACCCAATCTCAGCACGCGCCCGGCGCGCTTGCCGGCGATGACGCCATCCTCCACCGCGAATTGGCCATTCACCAGCACATGGCGGATGCCGGTCGCCGCCTGGCGTGGCTTTTCATAGGTGGCATTGGCCTTGACCTTATCCTTGTCGAAGACGACCAGATCGGCAATGGCGCCTTCAATGATGCGGCCGCGATCGGCGAGTCTCAGCCGGTCGGCAGCGGCGCTCGTCATGTGGCGTACGCATTCCTCGAGGCTCAGCACCTTCTCTTCGCGCACATAAGTCTCGAGCATGCGCGGGAAAGTGCCCCAGGAGCGCGGATGCGGACGTTCGCCGACCAGGATGCCGTCGCTGCCCACGGTGTGTTCCTCACGCTGCATCAAGATGCGCACATGCTCCTCGATGCCGATGAAGAACACGCAAGGCGCCGCCCGGTCGGTGGCGAGCAGAATGTCGAGACAGAGCTCGGCCGGGCGTTTCCCGATCTTGGCCGCCGCCTCCGCAAGGCTCACCTGCATGATCCAGTCGAGCTCCGGCGCGCCGGGAAGCCCTGCGATATAGACGCCGCTCCAGTCGACCGTCAGCCCTTGATGGCCGTCGGAGCCGTCGACATCGAGAGCGGCGATGATCCGTTCGCGATCCTGAGGATCCCTGAGCCGCGCCATCTGCTCGGCGCCGCTGCCGGCCTGGGCCCAGCCAGGAAGCTGTGAATGCAGCGTCGTCATGGCGGCGAGATAGGGGTAGCTGTCGAAGCTGAGATCGACGCCATCCGCCAGCGCTTCGTCGAACATGCGCAGAAGCTCGGGCAGCTTGCCGCGATTGGCCTCGAAGCTCAAATGTGTATGGGCGAGATGCAGCGCCACGCCCGAGCGCCGCGCGATCTCGAAACATTCGCGATAGCCGCCCAAGGCGTCGGCGCCGTAATTGCGATGATGCGGGCAATAGAAGCCGCCGAACTCGGCGACGACCTCGCACAGCGCCACCAGCTCATCGGTGTCGGAATACATCGCCGGCACATAAGTGAGGCCGGTCGACAGGCCGACGCCGCCTTCCTCCATCGCCTGGCGGAGCAAAGCCTTCATCCGCGCGAGCTCATCCGCCCGCGCATGTCGCGGCTCATTGCCCATGACCAGGAGCCGCAGATTGCCATGCGGAACGAGATAGGCGGTGTTGACCGCGGTATTGCCGTCGAGCCGTTTCAGATACTCGGCGACACTGCGCCAGTTCCAGTCGAAACCCGGCGGATCGTCGTTCCATCCCTTGAGCTGGCTCCTCAGCTCACGCAACGTCTCGTCATCGACCGGTGCATAGCTCAAGCCATCCTGGCCCAGCACCTCGGTGGTGACGCCCTGGCTCAGCTTCGAGGTGTGATCCGGGTTGCACAGCATCTGCAGATCGGAATGTGTATGCATGTCGATGAAGCCGGGCGCGATGACGAGACCGTCTATGGCGACGACGCGATCGGCATCGCTACGTGCCGAGCCCACCGAGACGATGCGGCCGTCCTCGACCAGCACATCGGCGCGGAAGGGGGCGCTGCCCAGGCCGTCGACGACGATGCCTCCCGTGAAGAGGATGGATCCGTTTGTCATTCTGTTGATCTTTCTATTGGGCCGCGGTGGCCGCACCCGTCATCAGCGCGACGAGATCGGTGCCGGAGAGTTTCGACATCGGCCCGTCATGGACTTTGCGCCCGAGCCTGAGCACGCAGACGCGGTCGGCGACGCGCATCACATGTTGCATATTGTGGCTGATGAAGATCACCGCGACCTTGTGGCTGCGCAGTCTTTCGATGAAGGACAGGACCAGCTCGGTCTGCTTGACGCCGAGCGCCGCGGTCGGCTCGTCGAGCACCACCACGCCGCTGCCCCAGAGAACCGCGCGGGCGATCGCCACGACCTGGCGCTGTCCGCCGGACAAAGCGGCGACCTTCGTGCGCATGTCGGGCAGGTTGAGGCCGAAGCGCTGATAGCCTTCCTCGACGCGCTGGCGCATGGCGGCGACATCCATCGTCCGCGTGGCGCGTCCGGTGGCGCCGGGAAGGAGCAATTCGCGGCCGAGAAAGATGTTCTCGACGATATCGAGCCCGGGCACCAGCGCGAGCGTCTGGAACACCGTCTCGATGCCGGCGCGCCGCGCATCCTGCGCCGTCTCGAAATGTTCCTTCCGGCCGTTGACGATGATGTCGCCCTGATCGGGGCGGATCGCGCCGGCGATCATGCGGGTGAGGGTGCTTTTGCCGGCGCCATTGTCGCCGATGAGGCCGATCACTTCGCCCGCATGCGCCGCAAGGCTCACCGTCTTCACGGCATGGACCGGCCCGAAGGACTTGCTTAAAGATCGCAATTCGAGGACGGGCGCGCTCATCGGGCTTCTCCGGCTTGCGGGGCCTCGATGGGTTCATTCTCGACCGGCACATTGAGACGTTCGAGGCGCTGATAGAGCATGTCGAGCGCCGCCGCCCCGCACAAAGCCGCGCCGATGGCGACCTGCTCGAAATAGGGGCTGACATTGACCTGGACGAGGCCATTCGACAACACGCCGACGAAGAGCAGCCCGAACAACACGCCGAACAGCGACCCGCGCCCGCCGGTGAAAGAGACGCCGCCGAGCAGGATGGCGGTCAGCACTTCGAGCTCCATGCCGGTGCCGATGGTGACGGCGGCGCCGTCGAGCTGCGACGCGATGATGAGCCCGCCCAAGGCCGCCGCCAGGCCTGAGGCCACATAGAGCCAGAAGGGAATGAGCTTGACCTTGATGCCGATCTCGGCGGCCGTGTCCTTGGCACCGCCGACGGCGATCATGTGCCGGCCCAGGGGGGCGCGGTACCACAGATGCAGGCCGATGAGAAAGACGATGGCGAACAGGATGATCGGCACCGGCACGCCGAGCAGCTTGCCATTGCCGAGAAACGCGAATTCGCGGCCATAGCCATAGGTCGTGTAGCCCTGCGTGACGAATTCGGCGAGACCGCGGGCGCCGGCGAGTCCGCCCAGCGTGATGATGATGGGCGAGAAGCCCTGGATGGCGATGAGATAGCCGTTGAAGGCGCCCCAGGCGGCGCCGACCGCGAGGCCGATCAGCAATGAGACGGGGAGGCCCAGGCCGCTCGCCATCGCCTGGCCGAATACCACCGCGGAGAGCACCGCGACGGATCCCACCGACAGATCGACGAGGCCGCACAGGATCAGCATCGCGCCCGGCACGACGATGAGCCCGATGACCGCGTTCTGCAGCAGGATGACGGTGAAATTGGGCACCGTCAGGAAGCGGCTGCTCAGGATGGAAAAGATGGCGATGAGGATGGCCAGCGCAAAGAACAAGCCGTTGCGCTGGGTCCAGCCGAGGATCTGCTGACGTGTCACGGGAGAAATGCTTTCATCTTCATCATTCCCCCTTGCGGGGAAGGCGGTTTCCCGGCGATCAGCCGGGAAACCGGATGGGGGTCGGGTGCTTTGGCAGGAACTGCGGAGAAATAGCCTCCATCATCTCCGCCCCGCCATCACGCATAGACGCTCAGAATGACGTCGATGTCCTCAGTCGGCGTCTCATGGCCGACCAGCTTGTATTGCTGCAGCACATGCGTCTCGGACTGAGGCCCGCCATTCCACAGCTGATAAGGGATGTCGATGACGCGCCGGCCGATATCGCCGATGTCGAGCGCCATCGAGACCTGCAGATAGGAATCGCGCGCCTTGATGAGATTGAGATTCTGCTTGGCGCCGTCGAAGCCGGCGATCAGCAGATTATCGGCGGCCAGCCCGCTGTTCTGATAGGCCGAGCGGGCACCGAGCGCGCCATCATCGGTGCAGCAGATGAGGACCTTCATCTCCGGATGCGCCTGTAAGAGCGACTGCGTCGCCTTTAGGCCATCCGGCGCATTGAGGGCCGTTGCCTCGAAGAACTTGGTGCCGGGCAGTTCTTTCAGGATCGCCTCGCGCGTCGACTCGATCCGGTCGGTGACGACCTGGATGTTGGTCGCCGTCAGGAAGCCGACATCACCCTTGCCGCCGAGCTTCTCCTTGATGTGTTTGGCGGCATAGGCACCGAGCAGCGCGCCAGCGTCGCGGTCGGCCCATTTGATGAAACCGTCTTCGCCGTCGATGCGGTTGGCATAGGAAATGAAGAGCGCCTTCTGCTCATGCACCTTGGCGACCGTCGGCGCCATCGCATTGGCGTCGAGCGCCAGCACGACCAGCGCGTCGATGCCGGAGGCGAGCCAGGTATTCACTTCGGCGAGCTGCTTCTGCGGATCCATGCCGGAGAAGCTCTGCAGCACTTCATAGCCGCGTTTCTCGGCTTCCTTGAGAGCGGCATTCATGAAGCCTTGATAATAGTCGGCGGCGCGGTCCGGATGCGCGATCGCGATGCGCTTCTTCTCTTGCGCCAGGACCGGCAGGCCCATCCAGGCGATGCCGGCGCCGGCGATACCCGCCCCCGACAGCTTCATCAGATTACGGCGATTCACGGCACGCAGTTTGGTCACCATCGCACATCCCCATGCATCAGGCTGGCCGATCCCAGCGGACGTAACGCTAGATCGATGAATTTCAAATATCAACATAAAGTTTTCTATATGATAGTATGGCTCAGGGGCTGGGAGTTGAGGGGAAGAGAGGAAGTCCATGAAACTTCGGGATAAAATCGCCGTGGTAACCGGGGCCGGCCGTGGCCTCGGCCGCCACACGGCTTTGCGACTCGCTTCTCTCGGGGCGTCGGTGGCGTTGATCGCCAGGAGCGAAGAGCAACTGCGCGAGACGGCGGATCTCATCACGGCTGCGGGTGGCCGCGCCGTTCTTCTGCCGATGGATCTCACACGCGAGCTGTCGCCCGATCGTTTGCGGGGCGCCGTCGAAAGCGTGCTCGGACCACCCGCCATTCTCGTCAATGCCGCCGGGCTCTTCGGGCCCTTGGCGCTGCTGCGCGACAGTGATCCTGAAACCTGGATCGGAGCGCTGATGGTCAACACGGTGGCGCCTTATGTGACCTGCCGCGCCTTTGTCGGCGGCATGATCGAGGCCGGATGGGGCCGCATCATCAATGTCTCTTCCGCCGCCACGCTCCTGGAGCCTGGTCCCGTCGACAGCGCCTATGGCACGAGCAAGGCGGCGCTCAACCAGTTCACCCGCCATCTCGCCGCCGAGCTCGACGGCACCGGCGTCACCGCCAATGTCATCCACCCGGGCGATGTGAAGACCGGCATGTGGGCCGATATCAGCGCGAAGGCCGACAGGCTCGGCCCCGAAGCCGCCGCCTATAAGAACTGGGCCGCCTGGGTCGAAGCGACAGGCGGTGATGATCCCGAAAGGGCGGCCGACCTCATCGCGCGGATCGTCGGCGAAGAATCCGCCGCCATCAACGGGCAATTCCTCTGGATCGATCAGGGCCTGCGCAATCCGCTTCCAAGCTGGTGATATCCGGTTGACCAACTCATGGCCCAATAGTTATGTCTTCTTTGCGGTTCTCGGGAGATGTGAGCATGACAGAGAAGAAGTCCAAGAAGACGCCGGCGAAATCCGTCGCAAAAAGCAAACCCCCGGCGACCGCGAAGACGGGTGATGGTGTCGTCCTCCTCTCGGGCGGCAACCCGCAGATCGCCAAGGCCTATGGCGACGAGCCCGTCCAGAGATACATCGCGGCGATGCCGGGCTGGAAGAACCGTGTCGGCAAGGAGCTCGACCGGCTGGTCGTCAAGGCGTTCCCCAAGGTCGAGAAGGCGGTCAAATGGAACTCGCCCTTCTACGGCACGGAAAAGGATGTCTGGTTCCTCGGCTACCACTGCATGACGAAATACGTGAAGGTCGCCTTCTTCCGTGGCGCGCATCTGAAACCTCTGCCGCCGGGAACCTCCAAGCAGAAGGATGTGCGTTATCTCGACATCTATGAAGACGACGAGATCGACACGGCGCAGTTCATCGACTGGGTCAAGCAGGCGAGCAAGCTGCCGGGCGAACGGATGTGAGTGAATAAGCGTCCTCGTCGTTGAGCCGATCACTTTCCAAATTTCCCTTCTCCCGCTTGCGGGAGAACGTGCTCGATAGGGCGGATGAGGGTGTTGGTTCAGCTCACGACAGCTCTTCCGGAAATCAAGATGACGAAGCTTCAGCACTTCCCAAGCTTGCGGTTGTATAGGGGCTGAGAGAACACCCTCATCCGGCCTTCGGCCACCTTCTCCCGCAGGCGGGAGAAGGGGAAGCCTGGGAACAGCCTTGCCTCTTTACTCCAGACGGGCCGGAAAACCCGGCGCCCGGAGATCGGTACCGACGGCGTCCTCGAGCAGCTTGACGATCTGCGTCGACTGCGCGTCGCCGCCATAGGCTTCCTTGCCCTTGATGAAGGTCTGCTGGGTCAAATTCGCCAGATCGAGCGGCACGTCGAATTCGCGGCCGAACTTCATCGCGAAGCCGAGGTCCTTGAGGGCGAGATCCATGGTGAAGGCGATATCATAGCTGCCATTGAGGATGAGCTGGCCTTCGGTCTCATGGACGAAGCTGGTACCGGAGCTGGCTTTGATCGCCGCCCAGGCCTGGCCGAGATCGAGCCCGCCGCGCTTCGCCAGCATCAGCGCCTCGCCATCGGCCACGAGATGGATGAAAGCCAGCATGTTGGTGATGACCTTGATCACCGCGGCGCTGCCTAAGGGCCCCATATGAAAGATCTTGTCGCCCATCGCTTCGAGCGCCGGCCGGTGCAGCTCGAACAGATCCTTGTCGCCGCCCGCCAGCATGGTGATCCTGCCCTGGGCGGCCAGATGGACGCCGCCGGTCACCGGCAGCTCCATCACGCGCACGCCGTTCTCCGCGGCAAGTGCGGCCAGACGCAGGATCTCGTCGCGGCCAAGCGTCGACATCTCGATCCATGTCGTTCTAGGCCTCATGGTCGTGAGCATCTGGCGCAGAACCAACTCCGAGACCGTCGGCGAGGGCAGGCAGGTGATGACGGCGTCACAGCTCCCGGCAAGGGCGGCCGGCGTATCCGCCCATGCCGCGCCCAGATCGAGGACCCGGCTCGCCGCCGCGCGGTCCTTGTCATGGACCGTGACCGTGAAGCCGGCTTTGAGCAGGCTCGCCGCCAGATGCCCACCCAGATTGCCGAGGCCGATATAACCGTACCGCACGCGCGTGCTCCTGCCTACCAGCCGCAGCTCTTGCCCTTGTTCTGCTCCTTCAGCCAGCTTTGCAATGGTGCGAAATAAGCGATGATCGCATCACCCGAAATCTCGCGTTTGCCGGTGAAGGCTTCTAGCGCATCGGGCCATGGTTTGGACGCGCCCATTTCCAGCATGGCGTTGAATTTCCGACCCACCTCCTTGTTGCCATAGAAGGAGCAGCGATGCAGCGGGCCTGTCCAGCCGCTCTGCTCGCAGGCCGCCTTGTAGAACTGGAACTGCAGGACATTCGCCAGGAAATACCGCAAATAGGGCGTCGTGGCCGGGATATGATATTTGGCGCCGGCATCGAAATTGGCCTCGCTGCGCGCCACCGGCGGCGTGATGCCTTGATATTTCAGCCGAAGGTCGTTCCATGCCGCATTGTAGCCGTCGCTTGGCACCGAGCCGTCAAAGACGCCCCAGCGCCATTTGTCGACCAGGAGACCGAAAGGCATGAAGGCGATCTTGTCCATCGCCTGGCGCAGCAGGAGACCGATATCCTTGTCGGCGCTCGGCACCTTGTCCTTGGGCAACAGGCCGATCTGAACAAGATATTCCGGCGTGATCGACAGCGCGATGGTGTCGCCGATGGCTTCATGGAAGCCGTCATTGGCGCCGTTCATATGCAGGAAGTCCTGCGCCTTGTAGGCGCGCTGATAATAATTATGCCCGAGCTCGTGATGGATGGTGGTGAAATCCTGCGCATTGACCTTGATGCACATCTTGATGCGCAGATCGTCCTGGTTGTCGATGTCCCAGGCCGACGCGTGGCACACGACCTCGCGGTCGGCGGGTTTGAGGAACATCGAGCGGGTCCAGAAGGTGGCGGGCAGCTTTTCGAGGCCGAGCGAGGTGAAGAAGCCTTCGCCGGCTTCCACCATCTTCTTCTCGTCATATCCGGCCGTCTGCAGAAGCTCGGTCGTGTCGAAGCCGATATCGCCGGCGCCGGCCGGCGCCACGATGTCATAGATGCCGGCCCATTCCTGCGCCCACATATTGCCGAGCAGGTCGGCACGGATCGGCCCCGTCTTGGCCTGGACGGCGTCGCCATATTTTTCGTTGAGCTTGCCGCGCACATAGCAGTGCAAATCGTCATAAAGCGGCTTCACATCCGACCAGATCCTGTCGGCCAGCTTGCCGACGTCCTCAGGCCTCATGTCATATTGCGACCGCCACATGGCGCCGACATCCGTGTAGCCGAGCTCCTTGGCGCCTTGATTGGCGATCTCGACCAGCCGTCTATAGTCGGCCCGCATCGGCGCGCCGACCTTGTCGTGCCAGCTCGTCCACATCTCCTTCAGCTGCTCGGGGTCGCGGTTGAGCGACATCTGCTCCTCGATGTCGGACCCGTTGATCGGCTTCCCCAACAACGTGCCTTCGCCCTTGCCATAGTCCGACTGCAGCTTGGTGGAGATGTTGCTCAATTCATCCGCCGCACCCGCCGTGGTCGGCGCCGGCAGCACGATGCCGCCGGTCAGGATGGTGAGCTTGCGTTTGATCTCATCCGGCAGGCCCGGCACCTTGTCGAACTTGGCCGCCTCGATGGCGAGCCGGACCCCAAGCTCGGTCTGCCGCGCGCCGGCTTCCGCCGCCAGCGCATCGGTATCCTCGGTGAGATAGGTGCTGTTCACCCACTGGACCCGGTTGACCCTGACCGACTCCGCCGCGAGCTGCGCTTCCGCGCCTTTCAGGAACTTCTCCACATCCGCGACCGTCGGGCTGTCGGCCCGCGCAAAAGCCGTCGCCTGCAACATCAGGCCGACCACCGTCGTGGTCACCAGAAGGGCGCATCTCATGGGCATCTCCTCATGCGGGCTGTGGCGGACGGGGAAGCATACTGATTGACCAGCCCCGCTTCCAACTATTTTGGGCGGTGACCCCTTATCGTTGGAAAATGGAACAAAGGCCGCGCATGGCGGTTTGCTCTCATATTGAGGTACCCCCTTCCATGCAGGAGATAACCATGCCCACCGCAACAGGCCATACCGACGCGATCCGCGCCAGCCGCGTCATCGGAACGGAAGTTTACAACCCCGCCGGCGATCATATCGGCGAAATTAAGGATGTGATGCTCGAGAAGACCTCGAACGGCATCATGTTCGCCGTCGTCGGCTTCGGCGGTTTCCTCGGGATGGGCGAGAAGTATCACGCCATACCGTGGGCTGCGCTGGACTATGACGAAAAAAAAGGCGGCTATGTCGTGCCCTACAGCAAGGACGAGCTGAAAGCAGCGCCGTCCTATTCGGTCGACGAGCTGACGGAAAATGACGGCATGAAGGCGCGCGACGCTTCATACGACTACTATAAGGTCGACCCGTACTGGCACTAGCAATCGCTCTGGGTGCTGGCGACCGGCAGATCTGCCGTGTCGCCGGTACCTTGGCGTGACACTCGCCCTGGCCGCTGCCGGGGTTCCGTTTCCAGATCGATGAGCGCAATGCCAAGGTCCTTTCGCTTGCGGCGCCGAAGATGCGCTGGCGAGCTTCGCTCGGTCTCGCTTTCACTGAGAAGGATCGATTTCATAGTCTCACCGTGGCAAAGGGTTTCCGGGGCGATACTTGCGGCCTTCTATTTCTCCAGCCCGAGGACCAGCCAAGGCACGCCGAACTTGTCCGTCACCATGCCGAATTGAGCGGCCCAATCGACTTTGCTCAGCGGTGTGGTCACCTTGCCGCCTTCGCTCAGCGCATCGAATATCCGCGGTGCGTCATCCGCGTTTTCGATGTGCAGCGAAACATTGAAGCCTTTCATCGGCGTGTATTGATCCTTGGGAACATCGTTGCCTCTCAGCAGCGAGTCGCCGATACGGATCTCGGCAAATCTGATCTGATCGGCCTCACCTGCCGTCGAACCAGGCGGCAAGGCTCTGTCTCCATTGCCTCCGAACGTATTCATGATGACGATCTTGCCGCCCAGCAATTGTGCGTAGAACTCAAATGCCTGTCGACATTGCCCTGAAAAGGCCAATTGCGGTGCGATGTTCATCCGAGTTCTCCATCTACAGACGCGCAGGAAAGAATTTGTGGTAGGTAAATAACGCCTCGGCCGCTGGGAGTGTTCCCGCATTCAATCACCGGAACTGCCCGAATCTCCAAACGTGCGCTCTTGACCCGCAAGCCGGCATCAGGCGACCATACGATATGAGGAAATCTGACGCGAACGCGACTGCGCCCCGAAGCACGACTGGCCTGCGCCGATTTCTCGATCTCGGGCAGCAGCGCAAATGGCTCGAAGGCAAGGCAACTCTGCGCGACGCCGGCGAGCGCCCGGAGTCGCCGGAGCTGCGGCTCAAATATGTCGAGAAATATCAGAAGCTGCTCCGCCGGCCGCAGGCGCAACAGGTTCTGGAAGTTCTCGGGCTTTACGGCCGCGACTGTATACCGATCCCCTGGACGACCGAACGGCATTATTGGTCGGTTTCCTGTCTGCCGTCGACCCCGGGCAAGGCGCTCATCCGCATCAATGCGAGTTGGATGGAGCTTTTCTCGCTCAATGCGGAAGATGACGGCATCTGCGCGCTGTTCCTGGTGCATCTTTCGGATTTCACCAAGGACCATTCGACAGAGTCGGGCCAGGTTGACGAGGCTCTTTTCGAGCGGTGCGTCATAACGCCGGAAGACGTCAGCCATATCTTCCCGCGCGGTGAGGATATTTTCGGCATCAAGGTCCGCGGCATCTCCTCGATCCGCAAATTCATCGCGATGCGCCACTCATTGCGCGCCATCCGGGCCTTCAATCTGACACATATGAACCGGGGCCGGAATGCCTATCAGGCGAGCCACTGTTACAGCCTGGCGGATCACATGCTGGCCCGCTGAGAGACTGACAGTTCTTGATCAGTCACTGCGTCGCGTGCAACCGGCGCCGGCGTCCCATAGTTATTGGGCCCGTCTCCCGATATGTCCATGACGCTCCTCGTCGCTTGAAATTCGTTTGCGCCGATGAGACGCCGCAATTCGAGATCGACAGTGATATCTTCGGCGCCGGCCGGTTTCACGAGAAGGGCCAGCATGAAAGACAAGGCGACAAGGCCGGTCATGCCAGATCCCACGAAGCCGCTCCTTCCGTCAGCTCGAAACCGCCGGATTCTTTTAGCCTATGAAGGGGCGGGGCGCAGGGAAAATTCCCGGCTATCGCCAAGCGCCGCCGGAGCTGGCAAAGCTAAGGGCAGCCGATCTGGAGACGCTCGTGACGGTTACGGTCCATACATTCGAGGTCGTGGAAGGCCAGGAATGGATTTTTCCGGTCGACGAAGATCGCTTCGAGATGTTCTACGCCCTGGACGGGAGGGTGATCTCCGACTGGGATCCACCTGTCATGGAAATCGACCGCGACGAGAAAACCTATTCCGACTTCCCCTGGCTTGGCGAACACGCGCCTTTCTTGCGAAAGCCGGCGGTCGATGCTCTGGGGCCTATCTTGCTGAATCATGGGCAGCTTCTCCCTGTCCGCGGGCCGGACGTCTGGCTTTTCAACGCAACGACAGTGCTCGACGCGCTCGATCTTGAGCGCTCCCGGATCGTGTATTTCGACGACGGGAGCATCCTGGCGATCGAACGCCATGTCTTTGACGAAAGCAGAATAGGAACGGCGGAGGTCTTCAAGCTCCCGATGCGGGCGTCCTCCGTCTATGTGACCGATCATTTTGTCAAACGGGTACGCCATGCCGGGCTTCGCGGCGTCTCGTTCAAGGCGTTGTGGAATTCCGCCGATCCATGAGCGTGGTCACAATTACTGTGACAGCGCAATTGACTGACGCGTCGATCATCGGCGCTCGGGCCTAAGGCCTCATTTGCTGCATATCCAGCTTAACTCGCCCTTGTTGTCGAACGCTCCCGACAAGGCACGCCCATGCTCCCTGCAGCTTGCCTCACCAGATTGCAGGACCTCGCGTGCGCCTGCGGCGCTGTTGCTCTTGATGCATTTGAGTTGATCCTTCTTGGTCAGCTCGACGCCCAGATAGAGCTTTCCAAGCTTGGCGCGGCATTCGACGAATTTCTTGTTGATCTGTTGCGTGGTCGCTGCGTCGGCGGAGACAACCGCACCTGCCAGCAAAAGTGCCGCAGTCAAGACAAGGAACCAGCGATCGTACCGCAAGATCTCTCCTTCGCTTTGGGGCCTCTTGCAGGCTCAGGAGTATCTCACTCGGCCGGCGGCGACGTGACCCATTTGGGCTACGCCGTCGTCGAACCTCGAATGCTCAATCGCGATTCTTGTTTTTCTTCTTCTTCGGCTTCTTGCCGAATTTGGGCTTGCCAAACGGGGCGGCGGGGTCATGCTGCGGCCGCGCCCCATCGGCAGGCTTGTTTTTGTGCCACGGCTTCTTGCCGAATGCCGGCTTGGCCCCGGCATTGGCTTTGCCCTTGTAGGGTTTGCCGTAGCCCGCCGGCTTTTCGAAGGCCGCCTCGCCTTGCGGGCCGGCCGGCATCCCGGCATCGGCGGGCTTGTTTTTATGCCACGGCTTCTTGCCGAATTCCGGCTTGGAAGCGCCGTCGCCAGGGGCCTCGTCACGATGCTTCGAATACGGCTTGTGACGCGGCTTGTCGTCGTGACGCGGCTTGCCCTTATAGGGCTTGCCGTAGCCCGCCGGTTTATCGGCAGGCTTGTCGAAGGACGCTTCGCCTTGCGGGCCGGCCGGCATCGCCTCGATGCGGATGTTCTCTTCCTGGTCGGGGCGTTTCAGGTTCTCTGAAAACCGTTCCGCGGCCTCGGCCGAGATCTCGACTTCGCTGTGCGTCCCATAGACCTTGATCGCACCGATATCCTGCTTGCCGATATCGCCGCGCCGGCAGATCATCGGAATCAGCCAGCGGGCCTCGGCATTCGTCTTGCGTCCGACGCTCAGGCGAAACCAGACGCTGCCCGCCATGTTCTGGCGGAATTCCGGCTTCTTCCGTCGCGATTCCGTGCCCATGTGGCCGTCATCGCCGCGCGCAGTACGTTCGTCGCGCCGGTCGCCGCGCTCGTGACGCGGCCGGTCCTTGCCGGGGCCTGGATCGATGATGTCTTCGGGCGCCGGCAGCCGCGCGCGATAAAGCCGGGCCAGCGCCGCCGCGATTTCCTCTGGGCTCCGCTCGGAGATCAACGTGCGCGCCAGGATCAGATCATCCTCGCTCGACTCCTCGGTGAAGAGCGGCCCCTCGAGCATGCGCTGATGATCGAGCTTGCGGATGTCTTCCGCTTGCGGCGCGGTGCCCCATATGGCCTCGATACCGGCCTGGGCGAATGTCGATTCCGTGCGCCGGACGCGCGACGGCGGCACCAGCAACACGCTCACTCCCTTGCGCCCCGCGCGGCCGGTGCGGCCGGAGCGATGCTGCAGGGTCGCCGGGTCATTCGGCAGATCGGCGTGGATGACGAGGCCGACATTCGGCAGATCGATGCCGCGCGCCGCGACGTCGGTGGCGACGCAGACGCGGGCGCGCCCGTCGCGCAAGGACTGCAGCGCGTTTGTCCGCTCGTTCTGCGTCAATTCTCCCGACAGGGCGACGACGGAAAATCCGCGCTCCAGAAGTGCCGCCTGCAGATGCCGGACGGTATTGCGCGTGTTGCAGAAAACGATGGCCGCGGGCGATTCGAAATAGCGCAGCACATTGACGACCGCATGCTCGATATCGCGCGCGACGACCCTGACGGCGCGGTACTCGATGTCGGCATGGCCGCCTTCGTCGCCGGTGACTTCGATGCGGAACGCGTCTTTCTGATATTGCCTGGCCAGCGCCACGATGCCGCGCGGCAGCGTCGCCGAGAACAGCAAGCTGCGGCGGCTGTCCGGCATGGTTTCCAGGATGGCTTCGAGGTCCTCGCGAAAGCCCAGATCGAGCATCTCATCGGCCTCGTCGAGCACCACGGCTTTCAGTTCCGAGACGTCGAGATGGCCGCGCCGCAGATGGTCGCACAGCCGCCCCGGCGTGCCGACGACGATATGCGCGCCCTGGCTGAGGTCGCGCTGCTCGCGGCGCGGATCCATGCCGCCGACGCAGGAAACGATGCGGGCGCCGGCATATTGATAGAGCCAGGTGAGCTCGCGCTGCACCTGCAGGGCCAGCTCGCGCGTCGGCGCCACGATCAGGGCCAGCGGCTTGCCGGCGCCTCTTTCGAAACGCTCAGTATCGCCGAGCAGGTTCTTGGCGATCGACAGCCCATAGGCCACCGTCTTGCCGGAGCCGGTCTGCGCCGAGACCAGGAGATCGCGGCCGGCAGCCTCATCGGCGAGCACCGCCGCCTGCACGGGCGTCGGGTCGGTGTAGTTGCGCTCGGCCAAAGCGCGGGCGAGCGGCGGGCTTGTCGGCAAGAATGTCACGAGATGTCAGACCTTGATGAGGGCCGTAAAAAACAGCGAATGGGACGGAATAGGTTGCCGGTGCGTCATGACCGGGCAAACGAGTGAGGGTGGTAAAGCTTTGCGCGGCGACAAGCAACAGTGGCGAATGATCGCTGGCAATATTATCCTGAACCGGGCTCCAGCTTGCATAGATAGGCGCAGACCATGTCGGCCAGCGCGTCGGCATAGGCGTGGGTCTCGGCTTCCGTCCGGGGTGTTTCCGAGAACTCCTTTCCGACCGCCGTGATCGTGGTGATGATCAGGTCACCGGTCAGCTCGCGGGTTTCATCCGACGCCGCGGGAAGCGCCTCGCGCATGAAGCTTTTGATGATGCGGTCGCCTTCGCCATGAATCTCCAGGGTTTCCGGGGCATCGCGATAAAGCGGCGCCGCATCGTCGAGAGCCATGCGCAGCGCCGCTTCCGCGCATTCCGAGCGGACGAAGGCGTGCACAAGGATACGCAGCCTCTCGGGCGGTGATCGCGTGGTATCGCCCAGGATCTCCGCCCACTGCGCGGTCGTCTGCCGCCATTCATCGCTCTGCAGCCGGAACAGGATGGCCGCCTTGTTGGGGAAATACTGATAGAGCGACCCGACGCTGACACCGGCTTTCTCGGCCACCCGTGCCGAGGTGAAACGCTGCGCGCCCTCCGCCGCCAGAACCTGAACAGCCGCCTCGAGAATGGCCGAAACGAGCTCCGCCGAGCGGGCCTGTTTGGGCTGTTTTCGTGAGGAAATCCAGGGTGTTGGGCGGTTCGGCATAGGGCTTTCCGGGAATGCGATTAGAAAATGCGACGAATTAATCGTATTTCTAATTCCAGCCCGAAGCAACCTTTCTCATGGATATCCCGATGACCACTCTCACCACCGCCCCCATGGCGCCGCTCCTCGATCGCCTGTTCCAGGAAGCCGACGCCGCGACCAGCCCGGCCATGGCCGTCCTCACCCGCGACGAGCGCGAGAGGCTGATGCGCAGCAAGACCGAATATCTGGGCCTCTACAGGCTGATGAAGGATGTGTGGCTCCCGGTATCGCGCGAGACCGGCGTCCTGCTCTACATGCTGGCGCGCAGCTCAGCCGCCCGCAACATCGTCGAGTTCGGCACGTCCTTCGGCATTTCGACCCTGCATCTGGCGGCGGCGCTGCGCGACAATGGCGGCGGCTGGCTGATCACCAGCGAGTTCGAGCCGTCCAAGGTCGCCCGCGCCCGCCGGCATCTGAGCGAGGGCGGCGTCATCGACCTGGTCGAGATCCGCGAGGGCGACGCCCTCAAGACGCTCGATGCCGATCTTCCCGAGGCCATCGATCTCGTGCTGCTCGACGGCGCGAAGTCGCTCTATCCCGAAATCCTGAGCTTGCTGGAAAGCCGTCTCAGGCCCGGTGCGCTCATCGTCGCCGACAATGCCGATTATTGCCCGGACTATCTGGAGCGCGTGCGCAAGCCGGACGGCGGCTACCTGTCCGTCCCCTTCGCCGAGGATGTCGAGCTGTCGTTGCGGCTCGGCTGAAGCCCCTGCGTGTCAATCTGAAAACGCCGCGCGAGCGGCCGTAAGCGTTCAACGTCATTCAACGCACTCATTCACCTTGAGAGCGTGAACATGCCCGCCATTGAACCATCGAATCTCGCTTTTCGCCGCGTCGTCGCTTTGACGGTCGCTTTGTTTCTGTCCTACCTCACCGTCGCCATGGCGCTGCCGGCGGTGCCGGTCCATGTCGTGCAGGGGCTCGGCCTCGGCAATGCCTGGGGCGGCCTGGCCGTCGGCATCGCGTTTCTGTCGACGATCCTGACCCGCGGCTGGGCCGGCGCCTGGTCGGACCGGATCGGCGGCAAGCGCGCCATGCAGCAGGGCTTGCTTCTTTATGCGGCGGCGGGAGGGGTCTGCGTTGTTGCAGGCTGGTCCGGGCTTTCCACTCAGGGAAGCTACGCCGTGCTCATCATCGGCCGCCTTCTGCTCGGCCTTGGCGAGAGCGTCGCCATGGTCGGCATGGTCGCCTGGGCCATCGGCCTGATGGGGCAGGCGCGCTCAGGGCAAGTCATCTCGCTGGTCGGCATGGGCATCTATGGCGCCTTCGCCGCCGGCGGGCCGCTGGGCCTGATGCTGCTGGACCGGCTGGGCTTCGCCGGGCTGATGATCGTCTGCACATTGCTGCCGCTCGCCGGGATGATGGCTATTCACTGGATTCCAGCGGTCGAAACTCATGCCGGCAAACGCGAATCCTTCTGGAAGATCATCGGGCGTATCTGGAAACCGGGCGCCGCGGTAGGGTTGCAGGGCGTCGGCTTTGCCGGGCTCGGCGCCTTCTTCTCCCTCTATTTCCTGAGCAAAGGCTGGCCGCATGCGGGCCTCGGCCTCACCTGCTTCGGCGTCGGTTTCGTTCTGGTGCGTCTGTGCTGCGGCCACCTGCCGGACCGGATCGGCGGTAAGCGTGTCGCGATCGTCTCGCTGATCGTCGAGGCCTGCGGGCAATATCTGCTGTGGCTCACGCCAGGGCCTGAGGCAGCGCTCGCCGGCGCGTTGTTGACCGGCATCGGCTGCTCGATGGTGTTTCCGGCGATGGGATCGGAAGTGGTCAAGCGCGTGCCGGCGCATCTGCGTGGCACCGCGGTCGGCGGCTTCGCAGCCTTCCAGGATCTGGCTTACGGCGCCACGGGCCCGGTCGTCGGCGTGTTGGCCGATCACTGGGGTTATTCTTCCGTCTTCCTCATCGGCGGGCTCGCCGCGACGCTGGGTCTCTGGGTCGTGCTGTCATTCCGCACGACATCCTGACTTGTGACATT
Source organism: Rhizobiales bacterium Y(2018) (assembly GCA_005502925.1). Taxonomy (GTDB): domain Bacteria; phylum Pseudomonadota; class Alphaproteobacteria; order Rhizobiales; family Aestuariivirgaceae; genus Taklimakanibacter. The sequence continues at coordinate 976,688 of SCPD01000002.1, forward strand.
CGACACAGACACGCGGTGCGCCCGGTAAATATGGTCTCATCCGCACCCTGTATTGTCTGGAACGAGATGGAGAATGGCCATGAAGAAAGCTCTTCAGCATTCCGTGCTCACCTCGACGACGGCCCGCCGACTGATCGGCGTGACATTTCTTTCCGCCTTTGTCGCGCTCTCGGCTGTCGATGCGGCGGCGGCAGACCCCGTCAGCTTCGGCAAGGCGTTGAGTTTCTCGAGCGAGCAGAATACGAGTTACGCGCCGTCCGACGACAAGCGCGCCTTCAGCATCGATTTCAACGGTCTCGAGATCGGTCTGGGCCGCAATCCGGTGGCTTCCCCCATCGTCACGCGCAGCTATTCGATGGTCATTCCATTGTCCGATGCCGACAAGGGGGCCGAGATCCCCTTCAATTTTCAAGGCTATTCGCTGTGTCTGGAGGGCGTGAACGCCTATGCGGTGTTCAGCGTCAACGGCCAGACCTCAGCCATCAGTTTCCCGCCGGGGCATGACGACAGTTTCGTGCATTCAATGAAATTCAAGGCGCCCTATGCGAACGACCTCAGGATCACGATCTTCCTGTCGCTCGAGCGCGACGCCAATCATGCCGATGCCGAGGGTTATCTGAATGTTTCGCAGGTCGACTCGGAGACGAACCCGGTGCCGGCCGAGCCGCGTGTCCCCGACACCGTCAAGACCCTGAAGAAGAAACCTTGAACACCGTGACTGCGGCTCAAGCGGGAACGTAACGCAGCCTGATCACATCCTCACCGATCCGGTCATGCGCCATGAGGCGGAGCGGCGGCCGGGGGCCGGCGAAATAGGGCGTGCCGTGCCCGAGCACGACGGGATGCAGATAGATGCGATACTCGTCGATCAGGCCGAGCTCGGTGAGGCTGCGCGCCAAATCGGGGCCGGCAACTTCGATCTCGCCGTCGTACTCGGCCTTCAGCTTGCGCATCGCACCGGCGAGATCGCCCTCGACGAGACTGGCATTGGGGCCGACCGACGTCAGCGTGCGTGAGACGACCCATTTCGGTTGCCTGCGCCACGCCGCCGCGAAGGCCTGCCGGTCTTCATCCCATTCCGGATGTTCATCGTCCCAATACCGCATGAGCTCATATACGCGGCGGCCATAGACACTGCCCGCCTGTGCCCGAGCCTCTCCGATGAAGTGGCGGAAGAGCGTGGGGCTCGGCCCAAACGCCATATGGTCGACATAGCCGTCGAGCGACTGGTTCATACCGAACACAAGCTTGGCCATGTCACGCCCTTTCCTCGCGGCACATCCTGATCTCATTGAACTTTAGCGCACCCTTGCGAGTTCTCCTATTCGTGGAAGGAGAATGGCCGTGCTCGACACACACAGGACCAGGCATCGCACGCTCGACGTGAGCGGGGTGAGTCTGTTCTACCGTGAGGCGGGACAGCCCGGCGCGCCCGGCCTGCTGCTGCTCCATGGTCAGCCCAGCTCTTCCTATAGCTTCCGCGATGTCATCAGCCCCTTGGCGGAGGTGGCGCGGGTCGTTGCGCCCGATCTGCCCGGCTTCGGCTTCACCGAGGCGCCCGGCGATTACCCATACACGTTCGACGCGATGGCGCGGACGATCGATGATCTGACGCGGCAGATCGGGCTGGAGCGCTTCTTTCTCTACGTCCACGACTTCGGTGCGCCCGTCGCTTATGACTTGGCGATGGCACGGCCGGATCGTGTGCTGGGGCTCATCATCCAGAACGGCAATGCCCATGAGGAGGGGCTGGGCCCGGACTGGGAGCCGAACAAGGCCTACTGGGCCGATCCCACCCCGGAGAACCGCGCCAGGCTGCCGGAATGGCTGAACTTCAAGGGGATCAAGGACACCTATGTCGGCAAGATTCCGGATCGGCTCAAGCCGTTCTTCGCGCCCGAGGGTTGGCATCTCGACTGGGAGCGGATGAGCCGGCCGGGCCTCGTCGAGATCCAGTTCCGCATCTTTGAAGACTATGGCCGCTATGTCGCCCGCTTCCCGGAAATCTCGGCCTATCATCGTAAACATCAGCCGCCCGCGCTGATGCTTTGGGGGCGGCACGACCCGTATTTCGAGATCGAGGAAGTGCTGGCCTATGCCCGCGAGCTCGACCGTCTGGACATGCACATCTATGATGGGGCGCATCTCCTGCTCGAGACACATCATCAGGAATGCGCGGCGCTCATGCGCGCGTTCATTCTGAACACCCTTCATTCCCGCTCGACCGGCGCGTAGCTCGGCCCTTGCATGCCGCCGATCCATGCTCTATATACTGAACCACATGGTTCAGTATAGTACAGCTCGTCTCGATTCCTCCTTCGCCGCGCTCTCGGACGCCACCCGGCGCGGCGTCCTGGAGCAGCTCGGGCGTTCGGACGCGTCGATCACCGAGCTTGCCAAAAAATTCCACATGACCCTCACGGGCATGAAGAAGCATGTCGGCGTCTTGGAGCAGGCCGGTTTCGTCATCACCGAGAAGATCGGGCGGGTGCGGACCTGCAAGCTCGGCCTGCGCCGGCTGGAGGAAGAGGCGGCCTGGATCGAGGGATACCGCCAGCTCTGGGACGCACGCTTCGACGCGTTGGATCAGGTTGTCGAGGAATTGAAGCGGAAGGAAAAAGCCGATGGTCGAAAGAAGAGAGAATGAGTCCGCCCCGAAGAAGAACCGAACGGCGGCGGAACGGAAGTCCGACCGGGAGCTGGTCGTCACGCGGACCTTCGACGCCCCGGCGCGCATCGTCTACGAAGCCTGGACCAGGCCCGACTTGTTCAAGCGCTGGTGGGTGCCGAAGTCGATGGGCGTCCCCTTGCTTTCCTGCGAGATGGATGCCCGTGCCGGGGGCAGTTACCGCCTCGAATTCGGACACGACGCCTCGGACGCCATGGCCTTCTTCGGCAAGTATCTCGAAGCGACCCCGCCTTCGCGCCTCGTCTGGACCAATGAGGAAGCTGATGACGGCCCCATCACCACGGCGACCTTCGAGGAGAAAGACGGGAAGACGCTGCTGGTCCTGAGCGAGCTCTATCCCTCGAAGGAAGCGCTCGACAAAGCCCATTCCGGGATGGCGGACGGGATGCCCGAGCAGTTCGCGCAGCTGGACGAGCTTCTCGTCACGCTGGGGGCGAGTAGGTGAGGGTCATGAAAGCGTCGATCTCGTGGCCCGCGCTTTCTCTCGCCTATTTCCTCAGCCAGGGTTGGCGGCATGTCGGGCTCGGTCTGACCTGCTTCGTTCTGGTGCGCAATACCCGCCCGCCCAGAGAGCGCCGGCGTCATGACGTCAAGGTGCGGGGGCGCCATGGTTCGCGCTCATGCGTGAGCCAGACCAGCTCGGGGTCGAGCGCGCGCACCCGTAGCTGGCCTTCGGTGGTCGGCTCGTCAAGCTCGCCAAACCAAACCGCCACGTCGCCGCCGACGACCATCGGGCGCCCGCCGGTCTCGACGACGACCACCTGCATGCCGGCCGTGTGGCCCGGCGCCGGGACGAGCCGGAGCCCGGGAAGCAGCTCGAATTCGCCGTCGACCGGCACATACCAGACGCCCGGGGCATCGACCCACGCGCGAATGGGGTATTCGTCCCCGTCGCTGTGGGCATCGTCGAGCTCGCGACGCTGGACATAGATCGGCTTGCCGGCGAAGAGGTGGTTGCCGCCGCAATGGTCGGCGTGCAGGTGCGTGTTGACGACGATGTCGATGCCGGCGAGGTCGAAGTCCTGCTCGCTCAGGGGATAGAGGCGGGGATTGAATGCGGCCACCACCGCCTGGTGCAGCTCCGTCATGCCGGTGTCGACGAGTATGCGTGCATCGGGATGGTCGATGACATGCACATAGACCGGCATCACCTCGCCTTCGACATGCAGGTCGGCAACGAGGATTGGCGTGATGGTGATTGAGGCGGGGGCGTTCATCCTCTCATCTCCTGACGACGGTCTATTCCGGCAACGGCCGAAAGAGCTTGGCCTTGTATCCGCGTTTCTGATTGCAAGATGCAATCGGTCGTAAGTTAGATCAAACTGATCCTGTCTTACAACCGGTTTACGCTCGCGGGGCTGTGTGGTGAAACAGGCACTCGCCGCCTGGGTCGATCAGGAGGAGGAGCGTCATCGGATGACGCTCGAAGCGCTGGGAGATGTGGACGCCGGCCGCGTCATAGATCATCAGGCCGTGCAGGCCTGGGCCGATAGCCTCGACACGAATAAGCCTTTGCCGCCACCGGCGGCATGAGGATCAGGTGGACGGCCAAGGCGTCATCAGATCTCGTGCGGTTGCACGAGCATCTGCGTCCAGTTGTCCCTGAGGCTGCGGCGCGGGTCGTGCAGCAGCTCGCCCGCGCGCCGGACAGTCTCTTCGACCATCCGCGGATCGGCGAGAAGCTGCACGCCTATGCGCCGCGAGAGGTACGGCGGATCATCGTCGGCACCTGCGAGCTGCGCTACGACATCGCCGACGCCACGATTTTCATCCTGCGGCTCTGGCATTGCCGCGAGACCCGCAGCATCGAGGCGGATGACTGATGCTGCGGAGCGCGGCCTCGATCTCGCGCAAGCAATGTGGAGTTTCTTGCAGAATGAGGCGCCTGCCTCGGCGGCTCCGGTCATTCGGTCCATCGGCGCATCCTTCATTTTCGCTCGGCCAGCGAGTAGCTGGTGCTCCGTCCTCCACCGGTATCGCGCACCAGGATGCCGCGTCCCACCAGATCAGTGATGTCGCGCAGCGCAGTGTCCTGCGACGACTTCGTGATCGTCGCCCACTTTGAGGATGTGAGCTTGCCCTCGAAGCCGTCGAGCAGGCGATTGATCATGTCGCGCTGGCGCTCGTTCAAGGTCTGGTTCTTGATTGTATCCCAGAGCCGCGCCTTGCGAAGCACGTTTGAGAGCGTGCGCTCCGCGCCATCGATGGCGCGATCAAAGCAGTCCAGAAACCATTTCAGCCACGCGGTGATGTCCAGATCACCCTTCTGCGTGGCTTCCAGGACGTCGTAATAGGCTTTGCGCTCCAGACGGATTTGCGCCGACATGCTGTAGAAGCGCTGGGGGCTTTGCTCGGACCGTGCCAGCGCCATATCGGCAATGGCGCGCGCAATGCGCCCGTTTCCATCGTCAAACGGGTGGATGGTTACAAACCACAAATGCGCTAGAGCGGCCTTGAGGACCGGATCGTGCGAGGTGTCTTCGCTGAACCATTTCAGGAACGCCGCCATCTCAGAATTTAGGCGAGGTGCTTTTGGTGCTTCGTAGTGTACGCGCTCGCGCCCGATTGGGCCGGATACTATTTGCATGGGGCCTGAGCTGTCGTCACGCCATGCGCCGACTATGATTTTGCTCATGCCGCTGCGCCCGGTTGGGAACAGTGCGGCGTGCCATGCAGATAGACGGTCGTTCGTCAGCGGCATTTGAAACTTCTGGGTGGCGTCGAGCATCATTTCCACGACGCCTTCGACGTGCCGGTCAGCCTGGGCAAGCCCGCCGATATCCATCCCGAGCCGTCGCGCGATGGAAGATCGAACTTGTTGCCTGTCGAGAATCTCGCCCTCGATCTCACTGGACTTGAGGACATCCTCGGTAAGTATGGCGAGAACCGCCTCCGCGCGAAGATTGAATCCCAGTGCCTCCATGCGCCCGATGAGCCGTCCCTGCCGATGGCGGACCGGTGCAAGGCGTTGGGCCAGCACCCCTTCGTCCCATCGAAAAGTTGGCCAGTTTTTCAGTTCGTGGATGTATCTCGACATTCTCCGCATTTCCTGCGGAGATTGTAGTCGCCTTTCGCCACGAAATGCAAGAATAATCACCGCAAAGAATGCGGAGATTAGTGCCGGTATTCTCCGCGTACTTCACGCTTTAGAGGTGTTTTCGGATATCAACGCTTAGCTAGTTAGAGCAAGATCCGGAAAAGTGCGACGCGGTTTTCCGGAAGGATCATCCGCAAGCAAAAGGATAAAGCGTGATGACGACTCTTCCTAACGTCATCACGCTTTAGCGGCTAACGTTGGAATATAATATGGACGATGCCGCTCTCTGCGGTCTCGGCCTTCACCATGTAGCCCGCTTCAAGGCCGCGCAGATCGTCCCAGAGGCGGATGCCGCGGCCAAGCAGGATCGGGGCGACGGCGACGTGCAGGCGATCGACGAGTCCTGCCTTGATGAAGTCGCGCGCGACACTGGCGCCGCCGCCAATCCGCACGTCCTTTCCATCGGCAACGGCAACAGCCTGACGAAGCGCATCTTCTGGTGTCGTGTTGATGAAATGAAACACCGTGCCGCCGGCCATTTCGATGGAGGGGCGCGACTGGTGAGTCAGGACGAAGACCGGGACCCGGAACGGCGGCTCCTCTCCCCACCATCCGCGCCAGTTGGGATCGTCGGGAAAGTTGTGGAGCCCGAACATTCCGGCGCCCATGATTTCCGCACCGATATTTGCGAAGTAATCCCGTGCATATTTGTCGTCGATGCCGGTCGTGCCTTTGCCGCTGGTGTCCTTGAACACGCGCTCGCGGAATGTCCTTGTCGCGGCATACGCGGCGACGAGGCGCGGCCAGTCCTCACCGAACGGTTTTTCGGGCGTCTGGTCCGTCGTTGTCGCGAAACCATCGAGTGAAATATTGAGATCGATACGAACTGCCACTGAAGGTCCTTTCAGATACTAAGGTATATGCCTTAGTATATTGGGCCGAATACTAAGGCAAGTACCTTTTTGTCCTTGACCACCGTCGCCGGCCCCCCTTTACTGACGCACATGCCCCACCATTCGACTCCCCTCGATCTCGCCTTTCACGCTCTCAGCGACCCGACCCGCCGCGCCGTCGTCTCGCGGCTTGCCGAGGGCGAGGTGCCGGTCAGCGTCCTGGCCGAGCCTTTCGACATGGCGCTGCCCTCCTTCGCCCAGCACCTCAAGGTCCTGGAGGATTGCGGGCTGATCGCCAGCGAGAAGCGCGGGCGCAGCCGCTGGTGCCGGCTGGTGCAAACGCGCTTCAACGAGGCGGCGGACTGGATGGAGACGGAGCGTCGGAGCTGGGCCGGGCGCTTGGATCGGCTGGAAGTCTACCTGGACAAGGCGGAGAGAAAATAAAGCTCATGGCAAATCTGTTTGAGACCTGGTCGCTCGATCGCGAGATCGTGCTCGTCAAGCTGCTGAACCACCCACGCGAGAAGGTCTTTGCCGCCTGGATGGACCCCGAGGCCCTGGCGCAATGGTACGGCCCGGCCGGCATGAGCATCGAGAGCCACGAGGCCGATATCCGCGCGGGTGGGGTCTGGCGCTTCGACATGGTGGGCGTGTTCGAGGGCCGGGAGCAGCGCTTCCCGAATCTCATGCGCTTTCTGGAGATCGTGCCGAACGAGCGGATCGTGATCGACTATGGCACCCCAGAACCAAACGACCCTGACCGTTTCCGCGTCACGGTGACCTTCGATGAGCAGGCCGATGGCAAGACTGTGCTGACCATGCGCCAGCTCCACCCCAGCCGCGAGCGGCGACAGGTGGTCATCGGCTTCGGCGCAGTCGAATACGGGCTGCAGACACTGGACGGCCTCGCCGCCTGGCTGGAGAACTGAGCCATTGGCCGCTCGGTGCCGCGCCGGTTGGCGATGGCCGAGGCGGCGCGCTGATCGAGCTGCATCATTCAGCCCTCCTTACCCGCAGGTAACCACTAACACCGGCGTGCGTATTGGCACAGCACTTCTCCGATCATAGCTCTTCCGCGAACGACAAGGGGCCCGCGCGCTGCTCCAAGCGGATATCGCACGGCGATCCGAAACGGGAGAAGAACCATGACGAATGCAAGGCCGGATACAATGCGGGCGGCCGCCATCGACCGCTTCGGTGGCGCCGAGCTGATTACTGTGCGCGCCGTTCCGGTGCCGGAGGCCGGGCCGCGCGATGTCCTGATCCAGGTCGAGGTGGCGGGGGTGGCCTCGTGGGACGCGGTCGAGCGCGAGGGGCACTATGACGGGGCTTTCGGAATGCCATCGACATTCCCCTATGTGCTCGGCTGGGACTGCGCCGGCACGGTCGTCGCCCTGGGCAGCGAGGTTCGCCGCTTCAGGAAAGGCGACCGGGTGTACGCTGCCACCATGCCGCTTCCCAAGGGGGGAACCTACGCCACCTATGCAGCGACGGATGCGGACAACGTGTCGCTCATCCCCGCCAAGCTCACGATCGAGCAGGCGGGTGTCATGGGCTGGGATGCGTTGACCGCGCTCAGTGGCCTGGAAGAGATGGGCCTGAAGCCGGGCGACACGATGATGATCTTCGGCGCCAGCGGCGGTGTCGGGCACCTGGCCGTCCAACTCGCAAAACGAAAGGGCGTCCGCGCCTTCGCGGTGGCTTCGGGCGCCGACGGCGTGGCGCTGTCGCAACGGCTGGGCGCCGACGCTATCGTCGATGGGCGCGCGGACGACGTGATGGCGGCCGCTCGTGAATTCGCCCCTGGCGGCCTCGACGCTGCTCTTGTCACCGCCGGCGGTGAGGCGGCTGACCAGGCGCTGTCGTCGGTGCGCGACGGCGGCCGGGTCGCCTGTCCTCACGGCGTGGTGCCCGATCCAAATGTCCGGCCCGGCGTGGAGCTCATTCGCTACAACGGTGCCCGCAGCCAGCACGCCACCGACAAGCTTAACCGCCTGATAGACTCCGGCCCGTTCGATGTTCATGTCGCCCGTACATTCCCATTCGACCAGGTTGTCGATGCGCACAGGATGCTTGCCACCCACTATCTCGGCAAGCTCGCTTTGCGGGTACGTTGATGGCCCAGCCTGATGGTCGCGCGCGCCCAATGATGTGCGCTCGCGCATGCTTCGATACCGACCAGGCAACCCCCGCGCTAGGCGAAAAACGCCAGGACCTGCCCGCGCTTCAACTCCTTCTTCAGAACCGTCCTGCCGTGTTCAACAAATCCATGCGCCCCGATCCGCGCTTGCCCGCGCGGCACGGACAGGATTATCTAAAGGGATGGACTCGAAGATACTGACCTTCACGACGGCCTGGGCACCGGAGTTCGACAGCTCCAACAGCCAGTTGAATTCATCTCTCGTCATTTTTGGCACGCCGCGGACGGGCAGTCAGACCATATGCCGCCTGCTGTATGAGGTTGGGCTGGGGGTGCCCGCTGAATATTTCCTTCCCCGTCTCATCAAGCAATATTGCGAAAGGTTCCTCGTTGGACCGCCGCCTGATGCTGCATCTTTCATGAAAGACTATGTGCAGGCCGTTCGTGCCTCAATGGCGTCCTGTCGTGCAAGATGCAGGCAGATCAACACCGGGGACTTACCGCCAATCTGGGATATGCATGGGAGGACACGCTCCCCGGCCTCACGGTCATCCGCCTCCGCCGGCACGATCATGTCGGACAGATTGTCAGTATGGGTGCGGCTTTGCAGACGGGGATATGGGATGATTTTTCCCCTCAGCTGTCGAGAAAATTCGCCGGGATCAGCGATCTCGCGGCGCGAAGGTGGACAGATGCCATCTTTCTCTCCGACCTTTATTGGACGCGGCATGTTGAGGGCCGTAAGTTGCGGATCGTCGACTTCTACTGGGAGGACCTTGCAAGTCTGGAGAAACTTGAGAAGCTGCTTCAGTCGGTCGGCGTCGATCGTTCAAGATCGGATATCCGTGACATGATGGGCAAATGGCCGCGCTATTCCCGCAACAAGCCCCTCATTCGCGACCTATCACAGCGGTTTGGTACCCAGATCGCGCGCCGGTGGGCAGAATTGTCGATCAATCCGGCATTAGCCGAGAGTATTTTTCACTCCTGAGCGCGGTAAATGCGATCGTGCGGGCCCCCTTTCCCCGGCTTCGGGTAATCCCACGTCGGTAACGGATCTATTTCGTATCACGCTGAATTTAGCACCCGATCCGTTGGTCTCCGATGATGATGCACTGGCCTTGCGGAGGAGGACCCAACGGACTGACCCGGGGCGCGCCTGGAGTTGAAGGGGGGCCGGGTGCGCCGCCGGCGAGCCGCAGGGCGAGCGTATAATCCACGTAGTAATCATGCACAAATGCTTGAAAGCCGATATGTCCCACGCCGACGGCCAACTGGCCGCCAGGGTGATCGAAGCCGCCTCCCTGTATGGGAACCCATCCAATCCCGAGCTGGTTTGCATCCCATCGGTAGAGTCCGACGGCTTGGCCGGCCGGCAGTCCACCGAATTGCAGATTGATCGTCATATCGACATTTACACGTCCCGGCAGTGCATCGCCGCGGTATATATCGAGGGAATCCACCATGCCGGTGCCTTGCGTGGGGCAGGGAATCACACTCTGACGCAGAGGCGGAACGGACGGCGGTGTGGGAAATGAATAGGGGAATTCGCGCCCGGTCAGGTGCACCAGTGTTCCGCGCTGTGTCACCTGCGCGTTCGACAAGGTGCCGATCGACATAGGGTCGCTCTCAGCCGCCAGCATGTTGATAGGCGCGGCCCGGAAGGTAATCTGGCCATGATTGGACCCGTCAGGTTCTCTGGACTGAGACCCATCGGTCAGCAACTGCAGATAATAGTCTCCTCGTTCTATCTCATATTCAACCAGCTGATCGTCTCCTCCCCTGAATTCCTCGATGAAGCGCAGCTGAGAGTCCAGGAGATGGAACCAGAGGCTTGCGTCAGGTGTTTCCACCATCTTCACCTGCAGCAGCGAACGCTCGGCGCCGATTGAAAATCGATAGTAGCGCGTGTTGAAATGCGGCTTGCCGAAAAAGATTCTCTGATCATGCGCGAAGCAGGCGAAATAGCCCTGCTGCGACGGCGGAATGGGCTGCAGGACAACGTCCAGCATTCCAAGCTGGACCGCTGCTTGCGGGTCGCTGGGCGGCAGCGAGCTATCCGCGTTTGCCAGGCCGCCCAGGCTGGCCAGTTCCACAATTGCGCCCATAAGCGCTAGCTTCCACCTGTCCATGGGATTTCCCGCTTTCAACTGAAGTTCATCGCCTGGCTCTTGATTGTCCCTATGCCGCCGGACTATGTCGTGCCGCAATTCTCCGCCTTCTCGCGCAAGTCTGTCCTGATAAGGCCCAGCGTGCAAAAGCATGAACTTTCCGTCACTCGCGGGGGACGCTCCGTTCGGTGCCGCTACTGGCGATCAAAATGCTGGCGAGGCAACGATGCGTGGTTTGCTCGCTACGATAAGATGCTCGTTTTAGTAATCAAACTATCGTAACGTCATGATGGACTCGATTTTACAATGGTGTCAATGTTTTTTGCATTGGCCCGTAAAAACAAGGTCCCGTCGGATCAGGGCCACGGCTAAACGGTCGCCGGCCTGCTCGCTGCGAATGTCCTTGGCGCGCGATCGTGATTGGGACGGTGTTCACGAAAGGCAGCCGCAAGCGTTCGAAGCGCTGCGCGGGATCTCGCATCCGAAAGTGTTGAAAGCAGCACGATCTCTGATGAAGGAAGGGCAGGAAGCCCGAGCCGCCGGCTGACCTCGACCGTGCCCGGCGGCGCAAGCCGGTAAGAGAATACCGAGATGGCCAGGCCGGCCGAGACGGCATCGGCAACGGCAAAGGAACCGCAACCGAGGAAAACCTCCGTCCACGGTATTCCCGCGGCGTCGAGCGCCCGCGTGGTGATGTTCCGGATGCCGCATGAGGGTGAGGATGCAGCCAGGCGCAGGGGCTCGCCCGCGCGATGCATAAAGTCCGGCGTGGCGAACCAGCCGAAATGCTCCGGCGCGAGGACCTCGCCATCTCGTCGGTCGTCTTCCCGGCGGATGATCGCGGCATCGATTTCACCGCGCTCAAAAGCGTCGAGAAGGTCACGGGAATCGTTCAGCCGCACGTCGATGGTGAGCGCCGGGTCATGCGCACTCAGCCGCGCCAGCAATGTCGGAACTTCCGGCCCGCCGACATGGGTGGCAATACCCAGCACGAAGCGGCGCCGGACTGAAGACAGCCCAGTTAAGGCGCGGTCATGTGCGGCGAGGAAGTCTCGCGCGGACTCGAGGAACACCGCGCCCTGCGCCGACAGACGCACCAGCCGCGGCGTCCGCTCGATCAATTTCTTGCCGATCTGGTCTTCCAGCCTCTTCAGCTTCACGCTGATCGCACCTTGCGTGGTGCCGAGCGCTTCGGCCGCGCGCGTGAAATTCTGGAGATCGGCGATGGTCACGAAGGCCTTCACGGCATCGACGTCCAACGTGGTCATGGTGAACCATCCTGATTTGTTGTCTCAGATATACTCAATCATCCAATTCTAAAATGATCAAGCGGAGCCTAGTTTCACTCCATTATGTTGAAAGGCCGAAACTATGCACTCTGCCCTGAGCCGTCGAGGCGTCGTCGTTTTGTTCGCCGTATGCCTGGCGTGCCTGATGTTTGGACTGGAGATTTCCAGTATCCCTTCGATCCTGCCGACGCTGGAGCGGGTGTTGCACGCGGACTTCAAGCAGCTCCAGTGGATCATGAACGCCTACACCATCGCGGTGACGACCGTGTTGATGGCGACCGGCACGCTGGCCGATCGTTACGGGCGCAAGCGCATTTTCATGATCTCCATCGCCGCGTTCGGCCTGACGTCACTGATCTGCGGCGTGGCTGAGGACGTCTCGACGCTGATCATCGCCCGGTTTCTGCAAGGCATGAGTGGTGGCGCGATGCTGATCTGTCAGATTGCCGTGCTCTCACATGAATTCCAGGGCGGACGGGAGCGCGCGATTGCATGGGGCTGGTGGGGGATCGTCTTCGGAATTGGTCTGGGCTTCGGGCCGATCATCGGCGGCGCGATCGTCGCGGTTTCGAGCTGGGAGTGGGTGTTTCTCATCCACGTGCTGTTTGCGGTCGTAGCATTCGTGCTCACCGTGAGCGGCGTTCATGAATCGAAGGACCCGAAGGCCGGCAGCCTCGATATCGCTGGTATCCTGACGCTGTCGCTGTCCGTCTTCTGTCTGGCTTTCTACATCACGCAGGGACCGGATCTCGGCTTCGCCAGCCCGGGAGCCCTGGCGATCCTCGGCGCCTCCATAGCGAGCTTTGTCGCCTTCCTCATCGCCGAGAAGGTCAGCCGGCGACCGATGTTCGACTTCTCGGTATTCCGTGTCCGTCCTTTTTCGGGTGCGATCATCGGCTCGGCCGCGATGAACCTCAGTTACTGGCCTTTCATGATCTATCTCCCGATCTGGTTCCAGGCCGGGCTTGGTTATGACAGCGTTTCCGCTGGTCTCGCATTGCTCGCCTATACGCTGCCGACCCTTGTGATGCCGCCCTTGGGAGAACGGCTTTCGCTGCGCTACCGGCCCGGTCTCGTCATTCCCGCCGGACTGTTCACGATCGGCCTCGGCTTCATTCTGATGGAGTTTGGCAGCGCTGCTGCGCAAGCAGATTGGTTGACGATGCTGCCTGGGTGCCTGCTCGCCGGGATTGGCCTCGGCCTCACCAATACCCCTGTCACCAATACGACGACCGGCTCGGTTTCAAGCGACCGCGCGGGTATGGCGTCCGGCATCGATATGAGCGCGCGGATGGTCTCACTCACGGTCAACATCGCGCTTATGGGGTTCATTCTGGTCGAAGGCGTTCAAGCCTCGCTGAGAGGTGCGCTTCCGGGCGCGGTCGACGTCGCAGTGTTGCGGCCGTTGGCGGAAAAGATCGCGGCCGGCGCGGTCATGTCGCCCGAGCAGAACATATCCGGCGCCATCATTCATACAGCCCTTGTGGACGGTTTCGGATGGGTCTTGCTGTATGGCGGAATAGGCGTCTGGGTTCTGGCCGGGATCAGCTTCTTGATATTCGGCTTTGCAAAGTCGGCGCGTGCTTGACGCGTTGCCTTGGGTATTCACACTGCGGCGTGCCAAGTAACTGCGCTGTCACAAAAATCTTCTGCGTGGCAGTTACGGTCGAGCTATGCCGAGGCACTCGATCGCCTCGGCAACCTGCTCGAACACCTCAAGGAGACACGATAATGCAGACCATCACCTCCGCCGACGGCACCACGATCGCTTACGAGAAGACCGGCTCCGGCCCGGCGATCATCGTGATCAGCAACGTCGCCGAGGATCACACTGGTGTCGCCGGCCTGGTCAAGAAATGAGCCTGGATGCCGTTGCGAGACACCTCAGGGCTTTGCGCAAGAACCATCTCGCGGAGCTGGCCGGAAAAACTGTGTAGTCAACTGACCAGCCGTGGGGCGGATTACCCGACGCGCGGTGGCGGACATTCGCATAGAAATTGTACCAGCCGCTTGCTTTCGCACGAGTTTGCAGTCACACCATTCTCAGTGGGACAGGTTGTTGGGGCAATCGCCCCTCAGGGGTCATTTTGACCACGAGAGCTGGTGGCCGCTAGCGGCATCACCACCGCACTGCCGAGAAAATGCATCCAGGTTTCGCTGAGTTTTCGGATTCCAGCACTTCCGAAAAAATCGATCACCCGCGATTGCGGATGGTGGGGCCTGCTATTGATTCCCTCAAACAACGGTGCCCGCCACCCATGGGAATCGGGGGGCGATTTTCTGGATGGCGGGCCATCTCCAATTGAAGGGTTCTACAACTGGAGAAGGGGCAGCGCGCAGGTCTGCGCGTCCATCATTGTTATTCAACAACCGCAATGATCTTGTGGTGGCTGTCAACGAGGTAGACGCGGTCATTGATGTAGGCATACTTGTAGGTCTTGTATGTCGGCTGGGCTACGATGACCTTCTCGGGAACATCGTAATATTCGACATCGTCGCCGAGAACGACGCCGACCTTGACATCGCCGTCATACTTCCGCACTTTGTACTTCTTCACCTTGACGTCGTCATGGAAATGGATGCCGAGGTCCGGTGCGAACACGAAGTCGTCGGCAAATGCCATCGGTACGCTTACCATCAGCGCGCCTGCAAAAAGAGCAGCGGTCAATTTACGCATTTTCTTCTCTCCTAGCCCTCGCTGTTGAGTTGTCCACAGCCGTCGTGGTCTTCTGGAGCTGGCCCGAGGGCGTCGGCAAGCCATTGGCATAATTCCTGTCAACTTGCCGGGTTCCTAACCAAAAGTAAGATATGGAATTTAACGGCAAGCCAGAAGTAAACTCGTGATCAAACCTACAAACCGGAACCTTTTACATCGCGTAAAATTAATGCTCCACGAGCCCATTGCTCGGCAAAGGAGTGGAGTGATGCACAGGAGACTGTTTGTAACAGGCCTGTTTGGTGTCGCTGGTACAGCCGCCCTCGCGGCCCTCATACCTCCGGCCGCACAGGCAGCCCTCGATGAGAACTTGTCGTCGAACGCCAGTATCCTCGCGACAGCAGAAGATCTGAAGCCAGAGCTAGACGACGGGCAGTCCGATGAGGCCGGCCAGGAACTCGCATGGCATGAGGGTCATTCTCACAAGCGCCGCCGGCGTCGTCGCCGTCGGGGATGGCGTAGAATTTGCCGGCGCGAATGGTGGAACGGCGTTTATCGTCGCCGTTGCCGTCGTCGGCCGCACTGGATCTGGATAACAATCGGCTAGAGACTTTAGCTGAGGGCCGCTTCAACGGACGATGGTGGTTCTAAGCTAGAGCAGAGCTCGCAGGGAACGGCACCTGCGAGTTCTCTTGTTGCTCGCTGCCGAGACCGGAGTTGTTGCATGGCTCGATACCAAATTGAAATAAAGCAAGGTGCCTTAACTCAGGTCGTTGAAGTCGAGTGTGAAGGAATAGAAGACATCCGCTTCGAGGCTATGAAACTGGCTCGGGCTTACATCAACGCTCTGCCTGTTGACTTTTGGGAGGCGCCTCTTTGGGCTCTGCGAGTTACCGATGAGAGTAACATGTCAATACTCACACTTACACTGAGCGGAGACTGAAGTCTGGCTAGTGATCTCAGGATTATAGAGCCGTTCGGTCGGATACTCTACGAAACGATGGCGCCAATAAGAACGCCACAAGCCGCTGCACCTAGGACAATGAAGATCGCCGTCAAGATATTGTGCAATGCGCCCTGTTTGGTGCGCCTCGGTTTTTGATTATGCATGGTAATAACTTGCCCGCCGCAGTGGTCCGCGACGGGCAAAAAATGCTGGAGTTATCGCTTTCATTCCAAATCTCATGCGCTCAAGACGCTCCGGTGCTCGCCAAGGCGACAGCCATGGCTGTGGCACCTGAGGCTATCGTTGCAGCGATCAGGCCCGCCAGGATCCACAGAAGGAACTGCCGATCTGGGCCTGCTCGCACAACGCGTGCGATCGGACGCATTGTCGAGGCCTCAGATCAGGGCACGGCCGACGATGCGGCCGGTGCGTGAATTCAGCAGGACACGGTAGGTGTCCCCGTGGCGACGGCCGAGATAGGTGTAGGTGCCACCTCTGCATTCCACGACACGGACGCGATTGAACCGGGCAGCCACAATGGCTCGGCCTTCACCGCAACTCACACGGCCGCCGACGCTGTAGACTTCCCAATAAGGCTGCGGATAGTAGTACCCGCCAAAATAGAAGCGGAAGGTGGCGTCCTTGCTGCGCCGACGCTGATGGCGGTTAGAATCGAATTTCCAGTCGCCCCGGCGCGCATTCTGCTGCGTGCCGACACGGACATCCGCATCAACATTCACATCGACATCATTGTCCTGCTGTGATGCCCGAGCACGCTTTTTGCGCTGCAGCTGACCGACGTCGCCCTCATTGTTCTCTTGCTCAGCACCCTGAGCGCGCTTCTTGCGAGGCTGATCCGTCGATTCATTCTGGTTATCGATCTGTTCGTTCTGATCGATCCCCTTCAGGCGCTTTTTGCCCCCACCCTGATCTGGCATGTTGGAACCGGGACAGTTCTCGCCGACGCAGGGCTGGTTGTCCTGGGCAAAGGAAGGGGTAGTGACGAATAGCCCGCTCACGACGATCATCGAGGCTAAAGCGGTAGTTGATAGAATAGCTTTCATTGATTCCTCCATTTCAAAAGGAACTAACCTCAAGTAACTCCAATGGTTCCTAAACAAAGTATTTCAGAAAATTACCGTAATCGCCGCTTGAGCACTCCCCTCCCAAAAATGCCGCCCGGGGCAATCGCCGGAGAAAAGAGAGGGTCACGCCGGCACGGAACATTCGCAATAAGTTTGAGTTCTCGCTTCACCACGGGCGAAGGAAAGACAAATGCGATTTCGTCTAATGACTGTGGCTTTCATCTTGTCGCTTGCCGGACCAGCATGGGCTGGGCAAGTCGTGATTTCAGTCAACGAGAATAGCCAGGAAATGACCGTCACGCTTAACGGTCAGCAACAATATGTTTGGCCTGTGTTGACGCCTGCAAGGCTGAGTTGCTGTTCAACGGACCGGAGGAAATCGCGCTTGAGGCAATAAAGATGCCGTGGATGGGCCAAACGAGATGGTATCGGTCTTGCAAATCCGCGCAGCTAATGCGCGGGTGTGGGAACAGCTGCGGCTTCATCCGACATAGCCTGGGCTCGTGCATATCGAGAACCATGCGTTCCGTACCGAGGAGGAAGGCCTGCTTGTCGGCGCGGAGGCCTATGAGGAGTGGCAGGAAAGGCGGCGGCTCAAGCGCATGCTGGCGAGGGCATGACGATGACCGATAGCCCGCTTTCCCGTCGCCTGTTCATCTCCAAGGCCGCGCCGCACGCCGCCACCACTGTGCCGGCAGCCGCTGCAATCGCCGCCAGCTCGGACGAGCCCCGCCAGCACATGCAGGCCATCATCCGCTATTTCGCGACCATGGCGCCAGACGACGCCAGCCGCTTAATGGTCCAGATCGGCGGGACGCCCAACGCCTTCGGGTATGTCGCCCATGCCTATTTCACCCGCTGGACGCCCGATCCGCGGTTGCGCGGTGGCGGCCTTTATCGAGATGAGGCCATCGAATTGGCGCGAATAAGCCCCCGCAGCCCCCGATATGCCGTCAGCCGAGCGGCCACTTGCCGTAACGGCGCAAAGCGCTTTCAACCGCAGACACTCCCTTGTAGCCCCACCAAGAATGATCGGGGTCGACGGGCTCACCTTTCAAGTCGGTCCATTGCAACTCATCAGTGGTGGGAGCCTCGATCTTTAGCGCATTGGTGAGCCCGTACTCACGTAGCCGATAAGCAGCGGCTTCATCGCCGTAGCGCTTAACCAACAGAACGTCACGCCAACGGGACAGCTCGGCAAGTGGATCCTCTTTCATGTCTTCGCTCCCATTCGTTCGTACGCTGCTTCTACTGTTGCAAGGGATGTGGCGCCTTATGCCATCCTCATATCAGAGATGACTGTACGGCCGCGCGCTCGATAAGCTCGGGCCCCGTGTTCTTCACGCTGCCGACCGCCTTGCCCACCGGCCACGCCGTCATGCGCGCGCTCGGGAACGGTTTCAGAAGCGCCTTCAGCTCATTGTCGTTCGCCGGCTCCTCACCTAGCCATTTCGGCCAATCGTCCTCGTCAAGGATGACCGGCATACGGTCGTGAATCGGCTCCATAAGCTCATTCGGTCCTGTGGTGATGATGGTGCAGCTCTTGAGCCATTCACCCGTCTCCGGGTTCTTCCAGCTCTCCCAGAGGCCAGCAAGCGGCATGATTTGATGATTGCCCATGGCAATTGCGAACGGCTGCTTGTCCGCAACGCCTGCGCGGCGCCATTCGTAGAAGCCGCCCACGATCACCAGGCATCGCCGGCCGGATTTCCACGCGCCGCGGAACGAGGGCTTGCTATCGACCGTATCCGAGCGCGCATTGAAGGTGCTGAAGCCGCCCTTCATGTCCTTTGACCAGGACGGGATGAGGCCCCAGCGCATCGGCTCGACGGTGCGAACACCGTCCTTTGATGTCATCGTCGGAATGGGCATCGTCGGCGGGACATTGTACCGGCGCGGGAGCTTCCATATCCAATAGTTACCAGTCCGCCGTTTGAACGGATTGAGCTTGGTCTCGCTGACTTCGTTGGGGTCGAAAATCCGGCCGCACATGATAGGAAATCTCGCCTGTTGACTCGCCTCATCCTGCCAGAGCATCCTAGAACAAACAAAGAACGATCTGGAGAGTTGTAATGCGTATCGAAACCCAGGCATCGCCCGAATTTATAACGGCTGCCATATTCAACCGCCTCGAAGGACCGGGGGCCAACCCTGTGGCTCTTACGACGAGCTGGAAGCCGACGAAGCTCCACCTGAAGTGTTGAAGGACTGGACCACCATCCAGGAGGCCGTTGAGCGGCTTCCGGCCAATGCCGTTGCGGCGCTCAGCGACATTTTACGGGAACTCGACAGGCGCCATGATCAAGGCCGCGTTGCTGGCTTGGTGAGAGCCGCGCACATCGCTCATCAGCGCTTGCAGATGCAGGAGGGTAGAGACCTTCTCATAGAGGCCGGCATTAGGTCTGCCGATGACCTGGAACTGAGCGGCGCCGATGGTCAGGACATCTATGAATGCCTGGCGCTCTTTCATGATTGGGCTGCTTCAGAGGAGGAAGTGGCCGCCGCTATGCGTCGGAACCAGCCGACAGTTTTCCGAAGCGAAATGTTTAAAAGCCTGACTGCGTAGGAGGCCATTATGAACCTGGACTATCGCCAAGCCATCAAGGATGAGCAGTTTCCGAAGTCGGGTGCCCCCAAGCCCGACGACATTCTAGGCGCCGTGATGAACATCTATCAATTTGAACGCGGCCTAATGATTGAAGATGACGAAGCCTACAACGACCTCTTTGCGACCGCCACGAAGCTGTTCCGACAGCATGACGCCGATGCAAAGGACGCGAGCGACCTTGTGGACAGGATATTGGCCGATATGCCCGGCACGGCAACCCATCGATATCCGTTCGTCAGCGGCCGCTTGCTCAATTGACCGAGAATGGCACCAAGGCGACCGGCCGGGGTCAATATCGCCCGTGACGAGGTAACGCTCGCTCAGGTGCAGCAATTCAACTTGAACATGGTCTTGGAGTGCGTGGGCTGCGGACATAAACGGTTGATGGATGTCTATGAGCTACTGAAGAAGTGGCCGCCGGAATCCACCATGAAGCAAATAGCATGCGCGGCGCGATGCAAGCATCGGAGTTGCCGAGGCATCTACCGAGCCGAAGTCCTCTTTCGCACTGGCGACTACAAAGACGACTGGTGGCCCAGGTCACCAATACACAGGAGATAATGGTGGGAAACGGCAAATGGACTCGTTGGGGTCGGGGAAGCTGCGAGGGGCACACGCTCGACATCGGCCCGCTGATCAATTTTTCGCTCGTGCGCGAGGGGGATGGAGAATTACGTGTTTATGTCGCGTCCGCTCATACTCGAAGGCTGGACACCTATCCCTCTCTGGAAGCGGGCAAGGCCGCCATAGAGGAAAAGCTTGAACGAGACATGAGCGTCACACTCGAAAATTGGGCGATCTATCAGGCAAACAAGCCAAAGGGAAAGAAATGAGCGGGCATATTCAATTTAAATCCGGATCCGTCTCATTGGACGAAACGTATCCCATACGGATGCACCAATCTTGGAAGGCGTTGCGCAGAGCCACTGATCGACTTTCAAATTTCATCTCTTCCAGAATGTAGCGGTCGAGAGCGGCTAGGAACCGGTTCGGTAGGAAAGTAACGACCCATTCGCCGGCACTATTATTATCATTGGCTGCCATATTCGATCCTCTCTCGGCCTGGGACAGATCGGCGTCGCAGCGGCGCCCGTCACGAATAGGGATTAACAAAACTCAATCGAAATAGGGAACCAATCGGCACGGGTGAAGTTGACTAGATGCAGCTGGAAGTCTGGATCAATATTCGGACAGCAAAGAAGAAATTCATTGCATTTTCAGCAGTGTGGAAAGCCCTGTTTGAAAAATCAGGGCTTTCTTCTTTGACCTAAGTCGGATCACCACTTTTCACTGCTCACCGTCCCTTCTAATTCCTTTTCTGCGTCAAACCAAGGCAACCTAGCTTCGATGCCATAATGATAGCGAGGCGGAAGCTCCTTGCTGAGTAAGACGCACCCCAGGTGGACACCGACTTCATCAGAACCATCATACGTCAGGCATATGGATGAACCGCACGCCGCGCAAAATGATCGGACCGCTATTGGAGAAGAACGATATTCAGTCGGATGTTCTGTGAGCCATACTAGTGCGGTTTTCTTTATCCGAGCCAAAACCGTCGCAGGCGAGCCTGTCGCGCGCTTGCACATGGTGCAGTGACAATAATGTACACGCGGCTTTTCCATAATGCGGAATTGAATCCGACCACAAAGGCATGTCGCGTCGTATGATGTTGGAGCCTGCACCGAAACGCAGGCACCGGAGTTCCAGCTGATGGCCCAAGGGCCAATAGAACTATGAGACCATCCGACTTACATGGGTCGAGCCTTCTGGCTTCAAGCCTGGGGGTGCGGCTCGTCATTCATATTCGCCGTCCCATTGTCTGGCGAGCCGCTTCGGGACGGTCTCATGGGACTAGACTAAAAGCGAATTATCAAATGATATGGGAACTATTCGGGCTGATGCGGGTTACCCCATGTCCGTCCTTTAGGACAGCATCCACACCGACCTTAAAACCCGTCGACGGCAAGACGGGTTTTCTTATAAGAACAGATAGCAAGTTTCACTTTTGGTGTGACCCTCGGGAGGCGCCGGCCCGGCGGATGTAAGTGTGCACCACCGCTCTTGGTAGGCCACTACTTTTCACGTTTCGCTAGAGATAATTTGCGCAAGACCTCAATCCATTCCCGCAACTCGATGAGCACCAGCGCATAGACCTCGCTCGAAGTTTGACGATTGTCTGTCATCCTCGCGCTCTGATCCATCCACACATAGCACTCAGGGCGCTGGGCAAAAATAAGGCCAGCTCCACTACAGAGAACGGCGCTTGCTCAAGAGAGAGAGCACATGTTTAATATTTTGGGTACAACAACGGATACTGAACAGCGAGCGGGGTCATCCACGATGGTCCGGCGCCTATGGGTAGCACTTCTTAGAATTATGAAGTACGCGCACGGGATAGAGCCTGACCACCGCATGCTCTTGTTGATGCGCGCTATGTAGCCAAGCCATTAATAGGGATTGTTTCGGAACCATCGGAAACCGTACGCTTTTCCCCTTGCGTATACTGTCCCTAACGGGATGCGTGGCCCGCCGAGGGGACCCGCACCATAGACCCCCACCGGCGGGCCCATCCTAGCACTGGCTTGACCCGCGCAGCCTCCTACAACCAGACGCTTCTTGAAATGGCCCGGCTGAGTGTTTCAACATTCGCATTGGACGGCGGGCTATCCCCCGGTAAGGGCCCGCGACCGTGGAAAGCCCTGGGCGACAGCTCGGGGCTTTCTTCGTAAGGGCGCTGACACTCGGCTTCTCTAGCAGGAAAGTTCCGGCCGGACGGCTCTGAGGACGGTCACATGCCCAAGGCATATTTTGAGCCCGAGAATATGAGTGCGCTCGCGGATGTCTTTGCTGAGGCGAAGACCCGACTTAACCGTCGTGATGTTAACGAGCCGGCAGTGCTCGAGTTAGTTGCAGTCCGCATCCTGTATTTGGCCGCAGAGGGACTGTCCCCCCGGACAATCCTTTGCGAAATTGCGCAGGAGGTAGAGACCCCGGCAACTCTGCAGGAAAATGAGAGCCCTTCTAACGATCTGCCGACGCCGTAGAATTTGCCTTTCTGCCTCGCGACCGCCGCGTCCTTCGCTTCCCCTCGCAAATACCTGCGTGGATCAGGTACAGTTCGGCGATCAGGCCATCAGAGGCCGATGCGAGGGCCTTTGCTTGCTTGATCATATCTTCAGAATGGTCCGCTTTTTTCGTAAAGCGCTTCGTCATGCACATTCCCGCTCCAGTTTCTCCGAAACGCGGGAAGGGTGAGAAGGTTCCGGAAGCAAAAAGCCCGACCTCTTTTCGGAGGCCGGGCGTCGTTTTAGAGGCTAGATTGCCCCGCTTCGGCAACGAGGGCGATGTTTCCAGAAGCAAACTTATTCTGTGAGAGACAGCGCCGCCTGTCTAGTGAGAATGTCTAATCCCTAATTTTCCTGGAGCGCGACTTGTCGTGAGTTGCCGGCTACCACCTTTTCGACGAGATCAGAAATGCCAGCTCAGGCCGGCGCGGACAGCGTGGAAATCGTTCTCAAAACGGAAGTCGCGCACTCTGGCATCCAATTCCGTATTCGCCAGATCCGTGTAGCGATACTCAATCCGCGCACTCACATCGTCGGTGAGGGCATATTCCAGGCCGCCGCCGAGGGTCCAGCCCCAGGCCGTCTCACTTTCGGAATAGGTGACGACCTCCTCCACATTGCGGTGCCTCATATCCACACCGCCGGCCGCCAAGCCGCCGGTCACGTAGAACAAGGCGCGATCCGCCGCATATCCGGCTCTCAATCTCAGAGAGGCCAGCCAATCGATGTCCTTCTTCAACTCGCCCCAATTGGAGCAGCATGAGACGAGATCGACATCGGTCTCCCCCGACAGATCGGCAAACTCTCCGTCCGCTTCAACGCCGAGAAGGAAGCTGTCCATCTGCCAGTTGTAGCCTGCATGGAGGCCGCCGATAAAACCCTCGGCATCGATGGAGCCATCGTCATGCGGAAAAAGCTCCACCGGTGAACCGCGTCCCACCGGCGAGGTTGGCGAGGTCCTGTCCTTGGGGCTTACGTCCGAACTACCCCAGCCGTAGCCGCCCTGCAGACCAACATAAGGTCCGGTCCAGTCATAAGCGGCGGGCTCGATGATATCGGCGCTCTGGGCAGCCGAAGACGCGAACAGAATAGCGGCACTCGCAAGAAGCAGCTATTTCACTTTGTCCCCCATGTCGGGCGAAGGAATCTTAGCCCACGATTGTGAGTATCGATGAGCGTGCCATAAAGTCAACGACACCGGCTCAATTGTTGGGAGGTGTGGCTGAATAGTCACATCCCGATCGGGTGCACCTAGTTCTTCCTCAGCCTCACCCCAACGCCGCCGCCATTCTCGGGGATAAACTCGACGCCGGCCGCTTCGAGTGCGCGTCGCAGCACGTCCAGTGAAGCACGCTGTGGGGCTGACTTCTCGTTCTCAAAATTGCGCACAGTGACGACGCTTACCTGAGCCTTTTCGGCCAAGGCGTCTTGCGTCCACCGGATTAGTCCACGTGCGGCTCTGCATTGGGCTGGTGTCATGGAGTCCAGATAGGCACTTCTGTCGAAAATCGCAATCGTTGTCCAAAAACGTGTTGAAGAACTATTTGCGAAATGATACAGGTCTGTCGTTATTCGAAAGGAATGGGCCTGTGACAAACCGCTACATCCCCCTCCCACCTCTCTCCCCCGAAGAAGCCACGGCCGAACGCGCCCGTTATATCGCGGAGTGGAATGCGGCCATGAACAGCGCCACCCCGGGCGAGCGCGAGCTTGAGGAGCTTTCCCGCAAGACCCGCCTGACGGCTTCCGAGCTGTCCCGCTTCAACGAGCTGTCGGCCCGCTCGATCAGGGCGGCCTGAGCCATGGAGGTGACGGCCTACATCCCGATATTCGAGCAGGGCTACAAGGTGGCGGATCTCACCGTGCACATTGACCTGGCCTCGCGCGCGGTCGCCTTCGAAGACAAGGACGGCACTCGCCGCCAGATGGCGCCGGCTCGAGCCCACGAAATCCTGACCGACATTCGGCTCTACGACCGCGAGAAGTGGCGGGAGCTTGAA
This sequence comes from Rhizobiales bacterium Y(2018), assembly GCA_005502925.1. Taxonomy (GTDB): domain Bacteria; phylum Pseudomonadota; class Alphaproteobacteria; order Rhizobiales; family Aestuariivirgaceae; genus Taklimakanibacter. Next base: position 1,001,207 of record SCPD01000002.1, read on the forward strand.
CAGCATTCGCGGGCTGGATGCCCCGAGGAGCCGCCGCCCTAACAAGACGGGCGCTCAGGCCCGCTCCCACCAATTCCGAATTGCAACGCCCCTCACCAGGAGAACGATCATGCGCGTTTCTTCCAGCGCTCCCGCTATGTCCCGTCGCTGCGCTGAGCGACATTTTGCGGGAACTCGATAGGCGCCATGACCAAGGCCGCGTTGCTGGGCTAGTGAGGGCCGCTCGCATCGCTCATCAGCGCTTGCAGATGCAGGAGGGTAGAGACCTTCTCATAGAGGCCGGCATTAGGTCCGCCGATGACTTGGAACTGAGCGGCGCCGATGGTCAGGACATCTATGCGTGCCTGGCGCTTTTTCATGATTGGTCAGCCTCAGAGGAAGAGGTAGCCGCCGCTATGCGCCGGAACCAGCCGACCGTCTTCCGAAGCGAAATGTTCAAAAGCCTGACTGCGTAGGAGGTCGCCATGAACTTGGATTATCGCCAAGCCATCAAGGATGAGCAGTTTCCGAAGCTAGGCCCCCCGAAGCCCGAGGACATTCTAAGCGCCGTCATGAATATCTATCAGTTTGAGCGCGGCCTTATGATTGAAGACGATGAGGCGTACGACGACCTCTTTGCTACCGCCACGAAGCTGTTCCGACAGCACGACGCAGACGCTAAAGACGCGAGCGACCTTGTGGACAGGATATTGGCCGACATGCCCGGCACGGCAACTCATCGAGATCCAGCAATCAGCGGGCGCCTGCTCAATTGACAGAAGATGGCACCGAGGCGGCCGACTGGGGTCAACATCGCCCGTGACGAGGTAACGCTCGCTCAGGTGCAGCAGTTCAATTTGAACATGGTCTTGGAGTGCGTGGGCTGCGGACACAAGCGGTTGATGGACGTCCATCAGCTACTGAAGACGTGGGCGCCCGAAACCACGATGAAGCAAATTGCATGTGCGGCACGGTGCAAGCACCGGAGTTGCCGAGGCATCTATCGGGCTGAAGTTCTGTTCCGCACTGGCGACTACAAAGACGATTGGTGGCCCAGGACACCAATGCATAGGAGATAATGGCGGGAAATGGAAAATGGACTCGCTGGGGTCGGGGAAGCTGCGAGGCCACACGCTCGAAATCGGGCCGTTGATCAACTATACGCTCGTGCGCGAGGGAGATGGAGAATTACGAGTTTATGTCGCTTCCGCTCATACTCGAAGGCTAGAAATTTATCCTTCGCTAGAACAAGGCAAGGCGGCCATAGAGGAGAGGCTCGAACGGGACATGCGGAGCACGTTGGAATATTGGGCGATCTATCAGGCGAACAAGGCGAAGGGCAGAAAGTGAGCGGCCATATTTAGTTCAAATCCGGGTCCGTCTCATTGGGCGAAACGTATCCCATATGAATGCACCAATCTTGGAAGGCGTTGCGCAGAGCCACTGACCGACTTTCAAATTTCGTCTCTTCCAGCATGTAGCGGTCTAGAGCGGCTAGGAACCGGTTTGGGAGAAGGGTGACCACCCATTCGCCGGCACTATTATTGTCGTTGGCTGCCATATTCGATCCTCTCGGTATGGGTAGATCGGCGCCGCTTCAAACAAAGTCGAATCACCATTTTTCACTAGTGACCGTGCCTTCCAATTCTTTTCCCGCGTCAAACCAAGGCAATCTGCCTTCAATGCCGTAATGATAGTAGGGAGGAAGTTCCTTGCTAAGTGAAACACACCCCAAGTGGATGCCGACTTCATCCGAACCATCATATGCCAGGCATATCGGTGAGCCACAGACGCCGCAAAAGGAACGGACCGCGACAGGAGAGGAACGATATTCGGTAGGATGTTTTTTGCCTCACAACACGGCGGTCTTCTTAACCCACCCCAATACCGCCGCAGGTGAGCCTGTCGCGCGTTGACACAAGGTGCAGTGACAATAATGCACATGCGGCTTTTCGTTTATGCGGAATTGAATCCGACCACAAAGGCATGCGGCGTCATATGAAGTTGGGGCGTGCACCCAATCTAAACCTAAATGCAGCCGCCGGAGTTCCAACCGGTGACCTATCGGCCAATAGAATTACTAAGTCGTCCGAGGTAAGTGGCTCAAGCCTTCTGGCTTTAAGTCAGTGGGTGCGGCTCGTCATTCATACATCGCCGTCCCATTGTCTGACGAGCCGCTTCAATTGCCTCCCGATTTGCCGACAAGCGATTAGGGTCATCCCCAGCTAGTCAGAAGCTCATTCACCCCAACCAGTTCTATCTGCTGATCGAAGCGAGGGAGTATTCCTTCAATCGCTGCCTGTTGGCCGACTTTATTGGAACTTGCCACAGCTTCTTCCACTACAACAACGCGGTAACCGACGTCGATAGCAGAGAAGATCGACGCCAGGACGCAAACATCAGCCTCCACTCCTGAGAAAATCAAAGTCCTGGGATGGCGCGCGAGAAGCTCTAAGCGGAATTGTTCGCTGGCAAAAATCGAGAATACGTGCCGGTCGATTGTAGTTGCCTCCGGGCTCAAGCGTGACAATTCAGATACGATTGCGAATAGACGGGGATCCAATCGCATCATTTCGGGGCAGTGTGCATACAGCCGTTGCCATTGGCCCGCGACCTCTCCGGGCTCTCGGGGGCACAGGAACCGAGTAAAAATCGTTTGGCGCGGCTTCGCGGCTGTTATTTCTCTAGCGGCGGGGAGGGCAATTGCCACCGCATCAGAGGCCCACGGGGTATCAGTAGCAAACAGCTTCTGCATATCCACGCAAACGTGGACAGCACTCGGTTCTATCGGTCCAAACCTAAGGCCCCTTATATGTTCCATTTCCTTGGATCCGGCGTCGGCCGTTAAGCTATCTCAGGACGTGGAGGAGGCTCAAATGTTGGAACGCCCGAAGTATGGTGCTCGTCTAGCTCCTGTTTCCATTTCGTAAGCGCCCCTGGCCGTCCCAGCACCCTGTCTGCCCACTCGGAAATACTTTCGGTGCTCTGTGGGGTTCCCGCTTCCTTGATCAGCTCAATGGCTGCTTCGCGAGCTACCCCTTGGCCCACCAAATAATTCTGGGCGTCCATATCTGTGTTTAAAGCGCATTCTAGCGCCGCGGTGATTTCGCTTGTCATGCCACCTTGAACGGCGTGCTCGAGCTCAAGTTCCAGCTCGTTTCCGGCATCAATCGTGCGTAAGGAACCAATTGGGCGCAGTGAGATTAGTGCTCCGTAGTCCCCTCATCTTTTTTAGGAGTACCCACCATGGCATTGGATACACTCGGTGCATTGTTCGAAGACACGCTCCGCGACATGTATTATGCGGAAAAGAAGCTCACCAAATTTCTTCCCAAAATGGCCAAGAAGGCGACCAGTGAGGAACTGGCGGATGCCTTCACTTCTCATGCCGAAGAAACTGCCGAGCAGGTTGCTCGTATCGAGCAGGTCTTCAAGATGCTCGAGAAGACGCCTCGCGCCAAGAAATGCGAAGCCCTTGAGGGCCTTTCCGCTGAAGGCGACCACGTTATGGAAGAGGCGGACGATGACAGCGTGATGGACGCAGGTCTGATAGCTAGCGCTCAGGCCGTCGAGCACTATGAAATCGCTCGATATGGCACTCTCATCGCGTGGGCAAATGAACTGAACATGCCGGATGCTGCCACTCTGCTGACGGAAAGCCTTGAGGAGGAGAAGGCGGCTGACGAGAAGTTGAGTGGGTTGGCAGAAACTGCAAATCCCGCGGCGGCTCAGAAGGAAGCAGCCTGAAAAAGGCTCAACGAGGGAACTCAGTCTGGGTAACTTCGTTGATTGGAGCCATGTAAAGTATCTCCCTGAAAACTAGCTCGCCAATCTGAAAAGGTTGGCGAGCCTTTTCTTTGCGCGACCTTGCCGCTCTGCAGAGATAGAGGAACTAGGTGGTGGGTATTTCAATTATTGACCACCCAGTTCCGCCAGAGGAGCAATTCCTATCATGTCTGCTCAACCCAAAAACTGTAGATCCAGCTGGTCAGATACGTTTGCCAGATTCGCCGGCAAGGTAGCGTGGGCGGCAGGGAGTCCCGTAACATTCGGCGTGGCATTGGTGGCGCTTGCTGCGTGGGCGGCTGCAGGGCCCTTCCTGGACTATTCGACCGGCTGGCAGCTTCTGGTGAACACGGGCACAACGATAACGACGTTCCTGATGGTATTCGTTATTCAAAACAGTCAGAACCGCGATGGACTAGCGGCGCAGATTAAGCTCGATGAAATCATTCGGGCAGTATCTGGGGCGAAAAACTCCATGATTGATCTGGAGTGCCTGACAGATAAGGAGCTGGCTGAGCTTCGGGTAAAGTTCGCCGCCATTGCGGTTGAAGCTCGTCAGGATGAGGAAAAGGTGGAGAAGAGGGAGGACGAAGTAGATGGGAACTCTCGGTTCAAGAAGAATGGCAAAGCGCCGAAGCGTCCCCTGCATGGTTCGACTGCTTGACGGAGGTAGTCACCGGAGCGCCCTGCAAAGCTTGAGGCCCTGAGTGGAGCGACGACCGGACATCAAGGCGCACTTTTTGGTCTTCACTCCTTCCACACCCCTTTATAGGGTGGCGCTTCTCGGTTCTTTTTCTGGGCCATGAACTCTCCCGATTCTTTGTCACGTTTGGTCCAGTGCTCCTCCCCTTCGATCTTTGTTTTTAGCTGAGAGCGCTTGCGGACTGCACCCTTTCGGGCGTTGTCGCCAGGAGGTTTGTTCACTGCCATTGAGAAATTCCTTATATCGCAGGTATCGCAGGGAAATTGGGAGAGCCACAGATAGTTCCATTCATTTTCGACTTCCGAGGGCGGGGCACATCCCGCGAGGCGGCGACGAAGCTTGAGGGCGCCAGCAGCGGGAAATAAATCGTTGTCCCGGAACATTTTTGCAGCGCCTGAATTATCCATTCGTTGCCAACCCCATTGGCAGCCCCTTCGACTAAAACCCGCTTCGGCGGGTTTTTCTTTGATTTGTAACTTTCCATTTGCCTGCAAGAGGCGTTCGATATTCGCCAATGGCCATCGGCCAGATTTGGGCTGTTGTGCCCCTTCGCACCACAAGGGATGCGGTTCGCCGGCCAGGGACGGCAGATTTAGAAAGGCGGGCCGCATCCGCCCCCAGAAATTCCCGCACCTTTCGGAGGCCACTTCGAAGGGTGGCGGCCCGTCATGCAACCTGTTGCCGTCCCGTTGTTGTGGCGGGCCGTTCCCCGAATCGCAAAAATTACTGGCGTTCAGACTCGTCGATTATGTCGGCTTCTACCAACAGCCGCGCGGCCAGCCGCAACAACCCTTCTCGCTCATCATCTCCCACTGACAAAGCAAGGGTGACCGCCTGTCTAGCGGCGGTGCGGAGTTCTTCACTGGTATGAGGCTTCTGCATTCAGATAGCTAACTGAAGCTGAGCCAGCATAGTTGCAAAAACCGGAAGACCTTCCTGCACTTGACGCGGCCAGTATCCCATCGCTGAGACGAGAGGTTTGGCGTCTCAGGCTCTCGGGCGGCGCGGCATCGCCTATATCCGGCTTCCACCTCTTGACAGCGCACTCGCGCCGCGCAAGAAAAGTTTCCTCAACTTGAGACCCTCTACCAATGCCGCGCCTATTCTTCGATCCAGCGGGAATGCAGCAACTGAGCCAGGTGTACGACCGGGCGAAGAAGGCGCTGGAGCAACATGGGGCGTTGACGTCGGTTGAGCTCGATTTGGTGGCTGCAAGGCTGCTTCGGGCGGCAGCGGATGGCATTCACGACGAAGACGCGCTGTTGAGGGCTGCTCTGGGCGACAAGCTCGACCCTCCGGCGCAATAATCTGCTGATTGATCGTTCATTCACGCTATAGTCGTTGTACCGCTCACAAAACATTGTTACCCGATGGCAGGTGCCCCATTTCCGGGACGCCTCAGGGTTCGCAGCATTTACCATCCTCCCGGCGTTGCAACCCTTGCGCTGCGTGTGTGGAAAGCCCGAGCCGTCACTGGCCAGGCTTTCTTCTGCATCCTGGAGCTTTCTCTTCCGACGGCCTTAGCGCGTCTAACCAGGCGCTGAGTTCAGCAACGGTGATTGCGGTGGACGCATCATCCAAGAATGAGCAGGAAGCCTGCTCTCGCTGCGGGGTTAACGGACGAAGAGGGCGCTTTGCGGTCTGATCCATAGACAGCAATAGCATCGCAGGGAATCGGCAAAATTGCGACCAACCTCCCGTTAAATGGGCGCGTTGTCGCCAGTGAGCCTATGGTCCAACTTGCATCGGCGCGCCGATACAATATCGTTCACCTCAGCTGTGAGAGTTCTTTCGGCAATCTCTGAGGCCGAAAGTGGGAGCGGCTCGTCACAAGCATCGCCGTCCCAAGAGTGGCGGGCCGCTTTCCCCTGTCGCCTCCCTTGGTGGTTGGCGCACCGTCCCTGCGATCCGTACTGAGGAAACAAATTAGATGATCGAGCCCACGCGGGACCGGCGCCTTTGGGCGACACTCCTGCGGATCTTGAGCGATATGCATGCGACGCAGCCTGTAGACGAGCGCATGCTCTTCCTGATGCGCGCGATGTAGCTAAGCTCTTAATAGGGATTGTATTCGGAACCAACGGAAACCCATACGCTTTTCCCCCAGCGTATCCTGTCCCTAACGGGATGCGTGGGCCCGCTGGGGACCCACACCATAGACCCTTGGCGGGCCCTCAATTAGGCATAGAATCTCTCCACCCTCCGGATGCCTCTCCCGAGGGTGAGCGGCTCGTCAGACCCTCTCGTCGCCCAAAACTGTGATGTTCTGGCGGGCCGCACTATTTCAACCGCAAGCTGCTTGTTCGACAGCGGTATCTGCAGGAAACATCAAAAGGACGGCGGGCACTCCCCGGTAGGACGCCCGCGACCGTGGAGAGCCCCAGGCTGCCCCCCAAGAGACTGGGGCTTTCTTCGCCTGTAGCGGCGTTCACTTCTTCCGGCGCTTTCGATCGCGCCGCGCCTTCTGGTTCGCCTCGCAGAGTCCGGCGTGGATTAGGTAAAGCTCAGCGACCAGGCCGTCAGATGAGGCCGCAAATGCTTTTGCCCGTTTTACTATTTCGTCAGAATGGTTCGCTTTCTTTCTTGAGCGCTTCGGCATACACACTCCCCGCCCCGGCGTCTGCGCAACGCGGTGAGGGCGGAATGGTTCCGGGAACCAAAAAGCCCGACCTCCTTTCGGGGAGATCGGGCTTCGTTTGAGAGGCGGTACGCCCCGCTTCGGCAACGAGGGCGATGTTTCCGAAAGCGAATTTATTCTGCGAGCGACACCGACACCTGTCTAGTGAGAAAGTCTAACCCTGGTTTTCCACACCCGTGTTCGAGAGAGGGAGCGGCGGCACCCTAGAAGTCATAAGGAACATCATCGCGGCGGCAACATATCCCTGTGCTCCCAGCCCCCCTGGAAGCCCTCTAACCCATACTTTGAACCGTCCTTGTGGCGGGATTCTTTTTGCCACAGCAGGACGCGCAACGAGCCTACTTGGAACCAGGTCGAAGGTGCCGAGTTGTTCCCGGGTCCTTCTGGACAGCATCCCAGCACCCTGGAAACCCGTCTACGGCGAGACGGGTTTTCTTTTCGGAACCAATCGAAATCTTTTGCTTTGTTCATAGCGCATCCCGTAGACGCATGCGGAGTGCGCAAAGCCCGCCGAGGGCAAGCACGCAGCACCACCGCTCTTGGCGGGCTTAGTCTACACACGCGTGACGATGTTCTGAATCCCTCGCCTCGCAAGCGCTAACTCAAGGCGATGACGGGTGCGAGTCTATTACCGACTGATTGACCGCCGGCGAAGCGCCTTGCCTGTCGAGTTCGTCCAGGACGGTCTGCATGTCAGCAATCAGACGGTCATAGGCCAACTCCAACTCCGCTAAAGAACCGTCATCGTCGGCGACAGCTTGGCCCGCTTCCCTCAGGGACCTTACTTTGTCGCGATGGCCCAGCATGCGTCGCTCACATTCATCGGCCTCGACACGGAGGCGTGCCACCATTTGAAGCATCTCATGTCTATCCATAGCGAGAAAACGCTCAAGGCGCTTCCAAAGTTCTTGGTCATTTGGGGGCGAAAAATGGGCGGCGTTCACGGCGCGGTAAAGTAGGAACCCTGCCAAATTGACCGCGTTGTGAGCCTAAGCTCGGGTTCCTCGACGAGCCTGCCAAATCCGCATTCGAGGCAGAAAGGACATGCTCATGCGTACGGTATCAGCAATGTTGATTGCGTCCACCTTGCTCCTTGGGGCTCCGCTCGCCCTGGCCGACGACTTCGTAATCGCCCCCGAGATCAGCCTTAAATTCCAGGACGAAGTTAAGGTGAAGAAATATAAGTCGCACAAGTACGATGGCGACGTGAAGGTCGGCGTCGTGGTGCCGGGCGATGTCGAATACTACGACGTTCCCGATTCCATCATCGTGGCTGAGCCCCGGTTCAAGAAACATAAATATGTCTATCTCAACGACCACGTCTATATCGTGGACGGTGACCGCAGGGTCGTAGCTGTGGTTCGCTGACAGACCAAGTGCCACGCGAGCGGCATAGCCCTCGCGCTTTGCGGAAAGCCCCTGAGCGCCTGCTCGGGGCTTTCTGCGCTAGGAACGACGGATCGGAACCCTTGCTGATCTGACACGGCTTATCGGCCGTCATGCTCGCACCCCAGCGCAAGTGGCATAACGTGCAGCTTCGGTGCGGCTCAGGACGTCGTTCCTTCATGAGATGCCCGCCGGCTCATCGTCGGCTTAATCGCACGGTGTATGAAACTACCGCTCCGATGAGTAGCCCCCAGCCAAGGCCAGCCATGTTCGTCGCTGGGTACGGTGTCAGGTCGAAATACCAGAGGACGAACGTCGCCGCGGCCATGCCGGCTAGAAGGAGTTCCCGGCCGAGAGGACGGGGTGAGCGGTAGCGGCGGAGGAGGTCTAGGTCGCGGCCAGTCATAAGGTGTCTATCGCTAATTTCATCATCGGTTTTGTCACATTCATCTAACCACAAAGCTACCGATACGGCGCCCGCCAGCCGGCGGCTATTGCTTCGGGGCTCGGTGCAGAACCACCGCTCGCCTTTCGCCAGCTCAACCTTCGTCCGGGCATAATGCTTCGACCATGGTACGTGATAGATCCTTTCGCCCTTGGCGCTGATGTTCCCTTTAATCGGGCAATTCTTCTCCGGCGTGACTTGCGCCGCCGTCTCCCAGCGCCGGGCGCGGTACTCCCAGGGCGGTTGCGTCTTCGACTGCCATATGCCGATTTTCTGCCGGCGCGGCTTCATCTCTAGGTCGATATAGTCGGCGGAATATTTGATGAAGGCCCACGCCAGGCCGGAGGGGACGAGCTTGGCGCCAATGTCGGGCTCGCCGTCGGTCGCGCATCGCGCAATCAGCCGGCCATAGTCGTCAAACTCGTGACCGACACAGCGCACCGTCTTGCCAGCGGTCATCTTCGCCATGGCGTCGATCGCAGTCCGGGAGCAGCTCCAGGTGCCTTTCGGGAGCTGGCACTTCTGGCCGGTCTCGGGTGCGTCGATACCGTGAATGCGGATGGCCTGGCTGCCGATCTCGATAGTGTCGCCGTCCACGATGATGCCAGGGCCCGCCGCCTCGATGGTCTGCGCCGCGGCGCCACCGGTGAGGAACGCGCCGACGGCAAGGCGATGAGGAGAGGACGGTGCAGGTTGACCATGCGTCTATTCTGCCAGTGAGAAAGCGGAGCGCAAAGCAGCGGCTCAGTAGGAAAAACTGGTGCTGCTGGAACCCCAATGGAACCCCAGGCTGCAAAACCGCCCACCAGCGAGAAGCGGTTTTTTAGCTCTAACCTATTGATATTGTTAATGGCGCGCCCGAAAGGATTCGAACCTCTGACCCCCAGATTCGTAGTCTGGTGCTCTATCCAGCTGAGCTACGGGCGCGCAATGGAATAAGGGGCGGCAAGCCGCCCGCGGGCGCACTCTCTAATACGGCTTTCCGGCAAAGGCAAGCCACGGATTTCACCAATCTTTTCGCTGGCCTATTTGGCCGCAAAGGCTCGACAGTCGGGATGAGAAGGAGTGATGTTCGTGCCCGTGTGCGATTCCGCCGGAACTATTCTGGATTTCCCTGCTCCCTCGCCATCGGGGGGCCAAGCCCTTGATATTGTTCAGGCCGGCACTTTTTTCGCGAAATTTCCCTGTAATACCCTGTATTTCCCTGTATCCGGCCTGCAAGTTTCCTGTTTTCCCAGCCCGCTTTCACAGTCTGAACTTCTCGCGATACCCCGGAAACCCGCCCGTGCTCTCGGCCGCCCACAGCGCCCGGCCGATGGCCCGCGTCAATGTGTCGGCGGCGATGCTCCCCAAGGCCGCGACACCCATAGCGTGTTGCTCGGGCAGGGGCTTCCTGCCCGTCGAGAGGGCGAAGACCGTGTCGCCGTCGAAGGGCGTGTGGATCGGGTGGATGGCCCGCCCCAGGCCGTCTCTCGCCATGATGGCGAAGCGTTTCGCCTCGATTCGGCTCAGCGTCGCGTCCGTCGCCACCACCGCGATGGTCGTGTTCTGCGAGGGCTTCGGATCGAACTTGCTGTCTTCGAGGGGCGACGCATGCGGTCTTGCCCCCTCGCGCGGCGTGTCCGGCCCCATCTCGTCGTCGAGCGCCAGGTCGCGCGCCCACAGCCGCGACGTGCCCGGGATGACGCAGGAGCCGACCGAGTTCACCGCCACGATCGCGCCCACCGTGTAGTCGCGCCAGCGCGACGACGCGCTGCCGAGCCCGCCTTTGAGCCGCCCCGCTATCGCGCCGAGCCCGGCGCCTTTATTGCCGATCTCGAAATCATGCTTCGCCGCCTGAAGCGCCGCGAGCCCCAGCTCGCGATAGGGCGGGGCCTCGTCCGGCCATTTGGCGCCGCCATTCATGATGTCGAAGAGAATGGCCGACGGCACCACCGGGCAGGGCACCGGCTGGTTGCCGAAGGTGAAGCCCACCCCGCGTTTCGCCAGCTCGATGACGACGCTCGAGGCCGCGTCGAGCCCGAAGACCGAGCCGCCCGACAGCACCAGCCCATGCACCGTCTCGATGAGATTGGCGGCATCGAGCGCCGCCGTCTCGCGGCTGCCGGGCGCGCCGCCGCCGATCTCGATCGCCGCCACCGCCGGCTCATCGGGCAGGATCACCGTCGTGCCGGTCAGCGCCAGCCAGTTTTCGGCATTGCCCACTTTGAGCCCCGCCACATCGGTGATGAGATTGCGCGGGCCGGGCCTGATCTCGTCGGATTTAGCCGTCAAGGGTGGACCTGCGCTCTGCGCGCTCGCCACGTTTGGGCGGCCGCACCTCGCTCACCCGGTCGGGCAAGGTCAGCATGAGGGTCGTGCCGTCGCGGCCCGTATGTGACATCCACAATTCGCCGCCATGGGCGCGCACCAGGTCGAAGGCGATGGCGAGGCCGAGCCCCGTGCCGCCCGGTTTCGCGGCACTCTGGAACGCCTCGAACAGCCGGCCCCGCACATGCTCGGGGATGCCGGGCCCGTTGTCGCTGACGCTCGCCGTGACGACCGATCCCTCGCGCCACGCCTTGATCGTCACCACGCCGTCGCGCTCGGAGGGTGTTTCCTTCTGATGCTGCTCCAGCGCCTCGACCGCGTTGCGCGCCAGATTGGTCAGCACACGGAACAGCTGGTCGCGGTCGGCGTCCGCCGACAGCGTCTGCGGCACATTGTTGTAGAGCACGATGCGGCTCGACGCCTCGACGACGACGCCTTCGATCACCTCATCGACGAGCAGCGCCAGGATGAACTTGTCGCGTTTCGGCTTCGGCTCCTCGGCGCGGCCATATTTGAGCGTCTGCACGCACAGCGAGATCGCCCGGTCGAGCGAGAGGATGAGCTTCGGCGCGAATTTCTGCACCGTCGGGTCGTTCACCATCGACAAACGGTCGGAGATCAGATGCGCCGAGGACAGCATGTTGCGCAGGTCATGGCTGATCTTGCTGACCGCGAGGCCGAGCGCCGCCAGATGGCTCTTCTGATGCAGCGCCGAGGAGAGCTCCAGCTGCATATGGCGCAATTCGCGCTCCGCGATGCCGATCTCGTCGCTGCGTTTCGACGGCGCGATGATGCGCTCGGGGTTTTCCGGCGCCCCGGCATAGGCCTGCATATGTTCGGAGAGCCGGCGCATCGGCTTCACCAGCACCTGGTTCAGCGCGAGGAAGACGAGGCCGGCGACGAGGGCCGAAAGGAACAGCGACAACAGGAAGATGTTGAGCGCGTAGCGCAGCATCGCGGCGCGTAACGGCGCCTCCTCGAGCGCCACGTCGATGAGCTCGCCCGAGCTGTTGGGCGGCGTGTCGGTGACCCCGATCACCCGGCCATTGCCGGCGATGAGGGCGCCGAAGGCATCATAGATGGCGGGCAGCGTCGAGCTCTCGCGCAGGTCGAAGCTCTCATCGATCATGTCATAGCTGTCGCTGCGCAGGATGAGCTGGCGCGAGTCGCCCTTCTTGAGCGACACGACCAGCACGCCCGCCCCGGCCAGCAGCTCGCTTTTCAGGTCCTCGGACAGCATCTGGTCGGGGGCGGCCTCGACGGCCAAAGCGGCGATCTCGGCCTGGGCGATCCGATTCTTGAGCCAGTTCAACCGGAAATTGGCGATGGAGGGCAGGAAGATCAGGATTTCGCCCAGCATCACGAAGATAAGCGTCAGGCGCAGCAGCTTGCCCGACAGGCCCTGGAACGGGCCCGGGCTTTTCATGCGCTCGGCTGTGGCGGCGTCCGTCATTATGGCGGTTACACTAACACCCCGGACGGAAAGGAAAAAGTGGAGTTACGGCGCGGCCTTAACGGGTGCCCCTGGGGCGGAATCCGGGCCTTGGTGACGCAGGCGCCCTGGCGATCGCGGGAAATATCGGGTGAAGATTGACTTTGCTCGCCTTTTCACCCTATATGCCGCGCCATTCCAGAAGCGAGTGAATTGTCCCCTCGCGGCGCTCTCCGGGCCGGCTGCCCGGTCCGTGGATCGAGCGCCAGGACAGGGGACTGACGACGGAGAAAGATTGTGAAGCGCACTTATCAACCCTCGAAGCTTGTCCGCAAGCGCCGCCATGGCTTCCGGGCCCGCATGGCCACCACGGGCGGCCGCAAGGTGATCGCGCGCCGCCGGTCGCAAGGCCGTAAGCGGCTGTCCGCGTAACGCGGACGGGGCCGTTGAGCCCCAACCAGCCGATCGAGCGCATCGTGAAGCGGCAGGATTTTCTCGCCGCCGCGAAAGCCAATACCTTCGCCGCCAAAGGCGTGGTCGTGCAGATGCGCGACCGCAAGGATGAAAGACCGGCCCGCGCCGGCTTCACCGTCACCAAGAAACTCGGCGGCGCGGTGACGCGCAACCGGATCAAGCGGCGCTTGCGCGAGGCGGCCCGCCTCACGCTGCCCGAGCTTGCTGAACCTGGCCATGACTATGTGCTGATCGGCAGGGCCCAAGGCCTCGAAAGGCCGTTTTCAAGCCTTCAAAATGACATTAGGACAGCCTTGAAAAGGCTGCACACCACCGACCGGTGAACGGGACTGCCCATGCAGCATGATAACAAGAATTTCATTCTCGCCATCGTCCTCTCCATGGCGATCATCTTCGGCTGGCAATATTTTTATGCGGCGCCGACGCAGAAGAAGCTCGAGCAGCAGACTCAGCAGCAGACCCAGGTGACGGGCGGCCAGCAGCAGCCGGGCGCCGTCGTTCCGGGCACCCAGGCGGCACCCGTCGTCCCGCGCGAGACCGCCATCGCTTCGGCCAAGCGCATCACGATCGAAACCCCGGTCATCGACGGCTCCATCAATCTCACCGGCGCCCGCTTCGACGACATCCGCTTCAAGAACTACCGCGAGACGGTCGACCCGAAGAGCCCGGAGATCGCGCTTCTCAACCCGCTCGGCACCCCGCATGGCTATTTCGCCGAGCACGGCTTCATCCCCGCCGCCGGCACCACGGTGAAGCTGCCCGACCTCAATACCGAATGGCAGGCCCCGGCCGACGCCGCTCTGGCGCCCGGCAAGCCACTCGTCCTCACCTGGGACAATGGCGAAGGCCTCACCTTCACCCGCACCATCTCGGTCGATGAGGACTATCTCTTCACCGTGAAGCAGGACGTCGTGAACAAGAGCGCCAATGCGGTGTCGCTCTTCCCCTATGCCCGCCTGCTCCGCCAGGGCACCCCCAAGGTCGACGGCATCTATGTGCTGTTCGAAGGCCTGATCGGCGTCCTCGGCGGCAAGCTGCACGAGGTCCACTATTCCGACATCAAGGAAGAGGGCAAGAAGATGCCGGTCGACACGACCGGCGGCTGGCTGGGCTTCACCGACAAATATTGGGCGACCGCCCTCATTCCGGATCAGTCCCAGGACCTCACCGGCACCTTCCAGCACGTCACCGCCGGTGGCGGCGACAGCTACCAGGCCGACTATCTCGGCAAGACCGCCATCACCGTCCCGGCCGGCGGCAGCGCCTCTTATGAGGACCGTCTCTTCGCCGGCGCCAAGGTGGTGCAGAACATCAATGCCATCGGCGAGAAATACAAGATCGACCGCTTCGATCTGATGATCGACTGGGGCTGGTTCTGGTTCCTGACCAAGCCGCTGTTCTGGCTGCTCGAGCTCATCAAGTCCTATATCGGCAATTTCGGCGTCGCCATTCTCATCGTCACCGTCATCGTCAAGCTCCTGTTCTTCCCGCTGCAGAACAAGTCTTACGAGTCGATGAGCAAGATGAAGAAGCTGCAGCCCGAGATGGAGAAGATCAAGAAGCTCCATCCCGACGACCGCATGAAGCAGCAGCAGGAGATGATGGCGCTCTACAAGCGCGAGAAGGTCTCGCCGCTGTCGGGCTGTTTGCCCATCCTCATCGCCATCCCGGTATTCTTCGCGCTCTACAAGGTGATCTATGTCACCATCGAGTTGCGCCATGCGCCGTTCTTCGGCTGGATCCGGGACCTTTCGGCGCATGATCCGACCAGCCTCTTCAACCTGTTCGGCCTCATCCCGTGGGATCCCTCGACCGTGCCGGTGTTCGGCCACTATCTGATGCTGGGCGTCTGGCCGATCATCATGGGCATCACCATGTGGCTGCAGATGCGTCTCAACCCGACGCCGCCGGATCCGATCCAGGCCCAGCTCTTCAACTGGATGCCGCTCCTGTTCACCTTCATGCTCGCCTCCTTCCCGGCCGGCCTGGTGATCTATTGGGCGTGGAACAACTTCCTCTCCATCCTGCAGCAGAGCTACATCATGCGGCGCCAGGGGGTCGAGGTGAACTTCTTCGGCAATATCCGCGACAGCCTGCCTTTCCTCAAACGCAAGAGCAGTAGCGGGAGCACCACCGGGTGACGGTGGAGTGGAGCGCCGATCAGCTGGAACGGGGCAGGCTCCTTTTCGCGGGGCCTGCCTCTTTCGTCATGGGCGTGGCGATTCCCGATCAGCTGCCGGACGTGAACGGCGTCGAGATCGCCTTTGCCGGGCGCTCCAATGCCGGCAAGTCCTCGCTCATCAATGCGCTCACCGGCCATAAGGAGCTGGCGCGCGCCTCCAATACGCCCGGCCGTACGCGCGAGCTCAATTTCTTCGACATCGGCGCCGGCAAGCTGACGCTGGTGGACATGCCGGGCTATGGCTATGCCAAGGCGGCCAAGGTCGAGGTCAAGAAGTGGCAGGGGCTGCTCAGGACCTATCTCCGCGCCCGACCGGGCCTCACCCGCGTCTTCGTGCTGGTCGATGCCCGCCACGGCGTCATCGGGACCGATCTCGAGATGTTCAAGCTGCTCGACGAGAGCGCCGTCACCTTCCAGATCGTGCTCACCAAGGGCGACAAGATTCTCAGCCGGGATGAGCCGGAGCTTCTGGAGAAGACCCGCGCCATCGCCAAGAAACGGCCCGCCGCCTTCCCCGACGTGCATCTGACCTCGAGTGTGACCGGGCGCGGCTTCCCGGAATTGCGCGCCGAGATCGCGGGGCTTGTGAGCGGGCGCAATTGAAGTATAAGCGCATCGGTTTTTCTGATCCGGGACTACGCAGCCATGTCCGAGACTTCCGCCACCGAAACCGCCCGCATCCTTTCTGAAGCCTTGCCCTTCCTGCAGCGTTATGACGATCAGGTCGTGGTGGTGAAATATGGCGGCCACGCCATGGTCGACCCTGAGCTGGCGCGCAAATTCGCCCGCGACATGGTCATGCTCAAGCTGTGCGGCATCCACCCCGTCGTGGTGCATGGCGGCGGTCCGCAGATCAACCGGCTGCTCGACAAGCTGCAGGTGAAGTCCGAGTTCCGCGAGGGCCTGCGCGTCACCGACAAGGAGACGATGGAAGTGGTCGAGATGGTTCTCGCCGGCTCGATCAACAAGTCGATCGTCGGCCTCATCCAGTCGGCCGGCGGCCGCGCCGTCGGCATTTCCGGCAAGGACGGCAACCTGCTCATGACCGAGCGCTTCACCAAGACCAAGGTGAACGCCGAGACCGGGCAGACCGAGACGATCGATTTCGGCTATGTCGGCGAGCCGCACCGGGTCAATACCGAGATCCTGCAGACCATCATTCACAGCGACGCCATCCCGGTCATAGCGCCGGTCGGCGTCGGCATGGACGGTGAAAGCTACAATGTGAATGCCGACACCGCGGCGGGCGCCATCGCCATGGCGCTGCATGCCAAGCGCCTGTTGCTGCTCACCGACGTGGCGGGAGTGCTCGACAAGAACAAGGAGCTCATCCACGAGCTGACGCTCGCCGGCATTCCGAAGCTCATCGCGGAGGGCACCATCACCGGCGGCATGATCCCCAAAATCGAAAGCTGCGTCTCGGTGGTCGAATCGGGTGTCGAGGGCGTCATCATCCTCGATGGCCGCGTGCCGCACAGCGTGCTGCTCGAGCTCTTCACCCCGCACGGCGTCGGCACCCGCGTGTCGCGTTCAGGTGTGTAAGGATGCGCGAATCTTGACCGGCAAACTCACCAGAGGCTTCGATCATATCGACACCTGGATCTTCGATCTGGACAACACGCTCTATCCGGCGAGTTGCCGGCTGTTCGACCAGATCGACGTCAAGATCGGCGCCTTCGTGTCGAACCTGCTCGGCATCGACGCGGCCGAGGCGCGGCGCATCCAGAAGGCCTATTTCTACGAATACGGCACGACGTTGCGCGGCCTGATGAGCGAGCACAAGGTGGCGCCCGAGGCGTTCCTCGATTTCGTGCATGACATCGATCACTCGCCGGTGCCGGCCAACCGGCTTCTCGACGAGGCGCTGCATGCGCTGCCCGGCCGCAAGCTGATCTTCACCAACGGCACCGTCGCCCATGCCCAGGCGGTTCTGGCCCGCATCGGCGTCACCCATCATTTCGGCGACATTTTCGATATCGTCCATTCCGACTACATCCCCAAGCCGGCCATCGGGCCCTATCGCAAATTCATCGCCCAGACCGGCATCGATCCGACCCGTTCGTCGATGTTCGAGGACATCGCCCGCAATCTCGAGGCGCCGCATGAGCTCGGCATGACGACCGTGCTGGTGACGTCCCCCGACAATACCGATGCCAAGCACCTCAACAGCCTGCATGGCGGGGCCGGCGAGGCCCATGTCCATCACGTGACCGACGATATCGCCGCTTTTCTGGCCAGGCTGGTCGCCGATCGCAATTGACTTGGAGCCGGTGCGCGCTAGTTTCCGCCGGATGATGATTTAGAGGGAAGAACCATGGCTGACCTGCAATCCACCATCGAAGCCGCCTGGGACGAGCGCGACAAGATCTCCTTCAAGACCAAGGGCGCTGTCCGCAAAGCGGTGGATCAGGCGTTGATTCAACTCGACCAGGGCAAGGCGCGCGTCGCCGAGAAGAACGGCGACCAGTGGACGGTCAATCAGTGGCTCAAGAAGGCGGTGCTTCTGTCCTTCCGCCTCAACGACATGGCGATCATCGGCGGCGCCCCGGGCAAGGCTAAGTGGTGGGACAAGGTGCCGTCCAAGTTCGACGGCTGGACCGCCACGCAGTTCCGCAAGGCCGGCTTCCGCGCCGTGCCGGGCGCCATCGTGCGCCGCTCCGCCTATATTGCCCCCGGCGTCGTGCTGATGCCGTCCTTCGTCAATCTCGGCGCTCATGTCGATCAGGGCACCATGGTCGACACCTGGGCGACGGTCGGCTCCTGCGCCCAGATCGGCAAGAACGTCCATCTTTCGGGCGGTGTCGGTATTGGCGGCGTGCTCGAGCCGATGCAGGCCGGTCCCACCATCATCGAGGATAACTGCTTCATCGGCGCCCGCTCGGAAGTGGTCGAGGGCTGCATCGTCGGCGAGGGCTCGGTCCTCGGCATGGGCGTCTATATCGGCCAGTCGACCAAGATCATCGACCGCGCCACCGGCGAGGTCTTCATGGGCCGCGTGCCGCCTTATTCGGTGGTCGTGTCGGGCAGCCTGCCGGGCAAGCCGCTGCCCAATGGCGAGCCGGGCCCCAGCCTCTATTGCGCGGTGATCGTCAAGCGCGTCGATGAGAGGACGCGCTCCAAGACCGGCATCAACGAGTTGTTGCGCGACTGAACTCGCAGGCCTTCAAGCGACAAGGCCTTTCCACCAGAGCCTTAACGCACTGCCGGCTGCTGCCGGTGGACGTCGAGATCGACGCCGATATATTCGGCGGCCTTCTGATTGACCTCCGGACTGTCGAAGAAACGGTAACCGGCTTCGATCAATCGGCTCGTATATTGCCGGTTGTACATGAAGCTGACGATGATCTGCCAGATTCCGAGGGTGACGATCGAAAAGAGCAGATGGAGTGCGGCGACGCCCAGCTCGCCGCGCAGCAGCGGCACCCACCAGCCGAAGAAGAAATAAGTCCAGGAGAAGCCGAAGAAGCCGGTCTTGATCTGTCCGGTGGTGGGGTTCTTCATGGTGACGCGCTTGGCACCGATGCCGCAGACTTTCAGGATGATCGGCAGTGCGACCAGGACGAGCAGAACAATGATACCTACGATGGCCGATGCGGCATCTTCATCCATATTCTATTCCCCAGCTCTTTCCGATGGTTATCGGGAGACCTTACTCGATTCTTCCCTTGCGCAATAGTCGCCGCCGTCCGCCATTTGTTAACGGACTGTTGCTGCCCCAAATTAATTTTATCCTTCTGATTTTACGTGGACTTAAAGGGCACCAAGGTAAGTGTCGCCCATAACATCGCGAGGGGCGGACCATGAGTTTTGTTTCACTGCTGTTCAGTCTCGAAGGCCGTATCGGCCGGGCCAAATATTGGCTTGGCCAGCTGGTGCTGTTCGTCGTCCTCTTCGTGTCCTGGCTCGCTCTCATCCCGGGCCTCGCCACCCAGAACATCGTGCTGCTCCTGGTTCCGATCGCGCTTCTTCCCTTCAGCCTCTGGATGTCCATTTGCGTCGCCGGCAAGCGCTACCATGATCGCGGCAAGTCGGCCTGGTGGATCCTCATCTGTCTCATCCCCATCGTCGGCGGCATCTGGCAGTTCATCGAGCTTGGCCTGTTGCGCGGCGACGAGGGAACGAATGACTACGGGCCTGATCCGATCTTTTCGTTCAATGTCGCGGGTGACATCGAAGCTCTGCGCCAGGCCGGTCAAAGCAAGGCCAGCCTCATGAATAGACCCACCGCGATTGCGGCTTCCGCGCCGGCGCGCGCCCCAGCGCGTTCGCCCTATACGGATGGCCGGCCGGTCTTCGGCAAGCGTGTCTAGCACCAATTTGCGCCAAGCTGCCGGACAGCTCCGTGCAATAATCCGATTGACGATAGGGCATTATCATCGATAGTTGCGCCTCTGGGGCGTGAGTCGCTTTAGCGCAACTCACAAGGAGGTAATCATGATAATGTCGCTACTCACCAGCTTCGACGGCCGCATCAACCGCGCCAAATGGTGGCTGGGATCGCTCGTTCTGGCTGTCGCCGCCATCGTTATCTATCTGGTTCTGGCGGCCATATTCGGGTTGTTGAGCGTTCCGGCCGATCCGGCGCAGATCGCATCGATGATGCGGACCGGCGCCATCGTTCAGCTTCTGCTGGTGGCCATTCTCGCTTATCCGACAACCGCGCTGATGATCAAAAGGCTCAACGACCGCGATCGGCCGCGTTATTTCGCCTACATCTTCTGGGCGCCGTCGATTCTGTCGCTCGTGGGCGGGGTGCTCGGCATTACCCAGACCACCGTCGACATGGGCGGGATACCGATGCCGACTCCGAATGGATTGGGATATGTCCTGCTCGTCGCCAGTTTCGTCGTCGGCATCTGGGCGCTGATCGAACTCGGCATCCTCAAGGGCACCGAAGGCCCCAATCAGCATGGGCCCGATCCTTTGGGAGCGGTCTAGGTTTCTCCGCGCCGGAATTTTTCCACTGAAGCGCCCGGTCATGTTATGGCCGGGCGCTTTGCTTATGGATAGACTGTGCCAATGGACACCGACCCGCTTCCACTTCTCGAAGATCTCATTCGCTGCCCTTCCGTGACACCCGCCGAGGCGGGTGCGCTCGATTGCCTCGAGGCCTATCTGCGCGCCGCGGGCTTTCACTGCGAAAGGCTCGTCTTTTCCGACAAGGGCACGCCCGATGTCGACAATCTCTTCGCGCGCTTCGGCAGGAACGGGCCGCATCTGTGCTTTGCAGGGCATATCGATGTCGTGCCGCCGGGACGCCTTGAGGATTGGGCGGCGCCGCCTTTCGCCGCGTTTCAGGCCGATGGCTTCCTTTATGGCCGCGGCGCCGCCGATATGAAGGGATCGGTGGCGGCCTTCGCCACCGCCGCCGCCGATGCGGTGAAGGCCGGCACCTTCACTGGCTCGCTGTCGCTGCTCATCACCGGTGATGAGGAGGGGCCCGCCATCAACGGCACCGCCAAGGTGCTGGCCTGGATGAAGGAGAACGGCCATGTTCCCGATCACTGTATCGTCGGCGAGCCGACCTCGGCCGAGAAGCTCGGCGACACGATCAAGATCGGGCGGCGCGGCTCATTGAGCTTCGATCTGTCGGTGGCCGGCATGCAGGGCCATGTCGCCTATCCGCACAAGGCCGACAATCCGATCCCCAAGCTCGCCCGCCTGATCGACCGGCTCGCCGCCTACAAATTCGACGACGGCAATGATCATTTCGACCCGACGACGCTCGCTTTTACGACTATCGATGTCGGCAATCCGGCCGGCAATGTCATTCCCGGCCGCGCCCAGGCCCGCTTCAACATCCGCTATAATACCGAGCACACGCCGGAAACGCTCATCACCATCGTGCGCGATGCCTGCGCGCAGATCGAGGAGGAGCTTGGCGGCGCCTTCACCATTGACGTCGTCAATGGCGCTGACGCCTTCATCACCGAGCCCGGGGCTTTTGTCGGCGTCGTGCTCGACGCGATCGAGGCGGAGACCGGCATGCATGCCAAGCTCTCGACGTCGGGCGGCACGTCCGATGCCCGCTTCGTCAAAGACTATTGCCCGGTGCTCGAATTCGGTCCGCTCAACTCGACCATCCATCAGGTCAATGAGCGGATCGCCATCGCTGATCTGCGCCATCTCGCAGGCGTATACCGCGCCATCATCGATGCCTATGCCGGACGGAAGCCCGCGTGACGATCGTCGCGGAAGGTCTGGCGGCGCTGCGTGGATGCCTGCGTTTCATCCTCCGCGATCCTGACGCGGAGCAGGATTTCAATCTGACCAGTGACGGCTTCTGGCGTTCTTTCGCCATGGTCGTACCGCTGCTCGTCGTGATGTATCCGATCTTCATATCCGATTACGGCTTCGGCATCGAGCTTGCCGATCCGACAGCGGAGATCCCGGCTTTAAACATCGGCCGCGCCTATGCCCATCTCATCGCCGCCATCGTGGTTTGGCCGTTGGCTGCGGCGCTGCTCGCCAAGCTATTCGGCGTCGCGCACAACTATGTCCGCTATATGATCATCTATAATTGGATGGTTTTGCCGACCGCGGCTCTGACTCTCGTGCCGCATTTGTTGCATCTGGCCCAGGGCACGACCTATCCCGCTTTCATCCTGCTGCAGATCGTTGTTTTTCCCTTGCTCTATGTGAGCTGGTATGTCGCGAGAAGGGGACTCGAAACGACCTGGCTGATCGCTACGGTCTTCGTGGTTGCCGACGTCGCGCTGACAATCGGCATGGCCCATTGGATCCGCTAGGCGCGATGTTGAAAGTCCTGTGGAACTCAGCCTTGGGCCTGCTGATCGTGACCGGCGCGCTTCTCGGGCTGACATTGCCTTTCGGCAAGATCGCCACCGGGGCGGGCGTCCCGCCGATCTTGTGGCCCTTCGTCATCTCCTGTGGCGCCGGCGGCGTCCTGTTCCTGGTGCTGCTGGCGCGGCGGCGGCCTGTCGCGCTCACCCCGCATCGCCTGCGCTATTTCCTCATCGCCGCGCTCATCTCCTACGCCATTCCCAATCTTCTGCTGTTCTCGGCCATTCCGCATCTGGGGGCGGGATATGCCGGCATCATGTACACGCTCTCGCCGATCGTGACATTGATCCTGTCGATCCTGCTCGGCGTGCGCCGGCCCAACGCGCTCGGCATTGCCGGCATCGTGGTCGGCTTCATCGGCGCGGTGATGGTGGCGACGACGCGCGGCGTGGCCGACCGGCCGGCCGACATCTTCTGGGTGGTCATCGGATTACTGATGCCGGTCTGCCTCGCGCTCGGCAATGTCTATCGCACCTATGACTGGCCAAAAGACACCGGACCGATAGAGCTTGCCGCCGGCAGCCATCTCGCCACCGCGGCCATGCTGCTGCTGGCCGTGCTTGGCCTGGGGCAGGTCGGTTCCTTCGCCACCCTTGCCGACGTGCCGTGGCTGGTGCTGCTGCAGGGCGCATCGGCCGCCGCGATGTTCGCCTTCTATTTCCGCCTCCAGGCGGTCGGCGGCCCGGTCTATCTGAGCCAGATCGGCTATGTCGCGGCGGCGATAGGCCTCGGCGCCGGAGTCCTGTTCCTCGACGAACACTATCGGCTCTTGACCTGGCTCGGGGCGGCGATCATCGTCGTCGGCGTGATCATGACCACCAAAGCCCAGAACCAGGGCGCCTGACCGCACCGGCGTAAGACTTTCCAATCTCTTCGGGCTGTGCATGATGGCGGAAGGGAAAGGGAGGGAGCGTTGCTCAGCAGCATCAGCCATGACGACGTGCCGGCGCTCATCGACCGTCTATACGAGGCTGCCTTCCTCCCCGAGCTATGGCCCGGGGTGCTCGACGATCTGGGGAGCCTGTCGGGATCGCATGCCGGAACGATGTTCGTCTTTGACGGCATCCGGCCGGTCCGTTTCCGTGCAACCGAGCTCGTCCACGGGATCACCGAGCGATTCTGTTCTTCCGGCCAATGGATGGAAAGCGGGCGGATCCCCTATTATCACCGGCATCCTTTCACCGGCTTCATCATTGCGCAGGACTATTACCCGCCGGAATTCCTCGCCGCCGACATTCCCTTCCAGAACAAGCGCAAGCTCGGACTCAAGGGCGAGATGGGCACGATCATCCCCATGCCGGGGGGCGAACTGGCCGTCTATGTCTTCGGAAAGCGGGAGTGTGACGGGCCTTATGTCAAAAGCGACATCAAGGTGCTCGATCTGCTCCACCCGCATATGGCGCGCGCCGGCCTGATCGCCGCACGGCTCGGCATGGAGCGTGCCCAGGCGATGGTTTCGGCGCTCGCGGCGCTGGGGCTTCCGGCTGCGGTGATGACCGTTGCCGGCCGCGTGCTCGCCGTCAACCCCTTGCTCGAAGACATGCCGCGGCTCTTCCTGCCGGCCGCCTTCGGGGGCCTCGCCATTGCCGATGAGCGGGCCAATCAGCTGCTGCAGGAGACGATCACGGCCAGCCGGAGCGACCGCGAGCCTCTGGTGCGCTCCATTCCCGTCGCCGCGCGCGAGGGCTCAGCCCCGGTCATCCTGCATGTGGTGCCGCTGCGCCGGGCGGCGCATGACATCTTTTCCGGCGCCGATATCCTGGTCGCGGCGACCGCGGTCAGCGCCACGGCGCTCGTGCCGTCCCCCGGCATTCTCACCGGCCTGTTCGACCTGACGCCGGCCGAGGCGCGCCTTGCTTCGGCGCTCGTCGCCGGGCGCACCCTCAAGGAAGCGGCGGCGGAATGCGGCATCACGGTCAAGAGCAGCCGCGGCTATCTCGCCCGTGTTCTTCACAAGACCGGTACCGGCCAGCAGAGCCAGCTCGTCGCATTGCTGAAGGGAGCAGGTCCTCTCGGATCCGCGCAGAACGCTCAGAGGTGAAACATCAGGCCGCCGCGCAGGATATGCGCGTCCACCTCGGCGTCGCCGAAGATCTCGTCGCTCAAATGGAAATTGAGATCGTCGAAATCGGCATAGAGATATTCGATCTTCACCGAAACGGGGGCGAGCGCGAATTCGACGCCGCCGCCGGCGACCCAGCCGAACATCGTGTCACTGTCCTCGAAGCGGACATCCAGGACACCATTGTCATAGTCTTCATAAGCGAGCTTGGCTTCGGTCAGCGCCACACCGCCGGTCGCGAAGAGCAGAACATTGTCGAGGGCATAGCCGACTTTACCGCGTAAGGTAGCCAGCCATTCGAACTCGCCGACATAGACTTCGTCCTTCTCATCGACGTCGATGGGCGAGTCGTCCTTGGCAGCCATCACGCTGAAGTCGGCGGCAATGCCGAGCACGACAGCATCCACCTGGTGGTTCCAGCCCGCTTCGCCGCCCACCAGAGCTCCATCGACATCGAAGGACTGGTTCCATTTGAAGTCGTCGCTATTGGGCAGGTCGGTCGGCGAGACGTCGACATTGGACCAGGAATAACCCGCTATGATCCCGGCATAGGCGCCGGACCAATCGAAGGCCGCGGGTGGCTCGATATCGGCCGCCTGGGCGGTGGTCAGGGTGAAGAGCGAGACGGCAAGAGCAAGGCACGATTTCCTGATCACGAGACACGCCCCCGAATCCGATGATTGAGAAGACAGTCTGGCGTAGCGAATGCCGGGTGGATGCCGCCAAATGACCGCAATAACACCCGTTTCAGTAATCCACTTGCGTGAGATAAAGGCCGGTCGGCGGAGCCACTGGTCCGCAGCGGGTGCGGTCGCGGGCATGGAGCGCCTTGGCGAGCTCATCGATCGGCCATTTGCCATCGCCGACGAGTTTGAGCGAGCCCACCATGGAGCGCACCTGGTGGTGCAGGAAAGAGCGCGCCTCGACGACCACGTCGATCGCATCTCCGCTTCGTATCACATCGAAGCGGTCGAGCGTCTTGACCGGCGATTGCGCCTGGCAGGAGGAGGCGCGGAAGGTGGTGAAGTCATGCTTGCCGAGGAGGGCCTGGGCCGCCTCATGCATCGCGAGGTGGTCGAGCGGGACGGGATGCCACCAGGCCTTGCCCTGGTCGAGCGCCAGCGGCGCCGGCCGGTTGATGATCCGGTAAAGATAGTGGCGGCGCAGGGCACTGAAGCGCGCATGGAAGTCCTCGGTCACTTCCTCGATGGCGAGCACGCTCACCGGATGCGGGCGCAAATGGGCATTGATGGCGTTGCGTAAGACCCGCGTGTCCCAGGCGCGCTCGAGATCGACATGCGCCACCTGGCCCGTCGCGTGGACGCCGGCATCGGTACGCCCAGCGGCATGCACCACCAGCCGTCCCTGGGTCAGTACGGCGACGGCGCTCTCGAGCACGCCCTGAACGGTCAGGGCGTCGGCCTGCAGCTGCCAGCCGGCGAAAGGTCCGCCGTCATATTCGATGGTCATCTTGAAGCGCGCCATGGCACCTTATGCCCGCACGCGCCCCGGCGATGAAAGCAATAAATTGCGGGTTATTGCCGGGTCTTGTTGAGCGTGAATTCGCCCGCCCTTATGCGCTCCGGCAGGCGTTCCGCCATGCGTGCCACCGGCTCTTCTCCGTAGGTGGTGACGAGGTCGGACATGGCGGCGAAAATCGCCGCCGTTGCCACGCAGTCGGGATCTATGCCGTCATAGACGGCTTCTTCCCAGGCTTCCATGATGTAGCGCAGTGCCACATATTTCGGCTCGGTCTGCGGCGCGGGGGTCTCGGTATCCAATGTTTCTCTATCCATCCCATCCACCTTGGGCGTTCCCGTAACGCAGGGAGACGCTTGCGAAGCCGCACGCCCACTACACCGGCGCCGGCAAGCCCACCAACCGAATCAGCACAATTTGAAACTTATCAGAGCAATGTGGCCGGACTACCTGATCCTTAGGAAAGGGTTAACGCCTGCAACCCTTATTGAATCAAGTCGTTAACAATTGCCAAGCCTGGCGGATATAGCCCGCCGTCCCGGGCGTCATATCGAGGTCGTCGAGAAGGGCGCGCTCCGCCCACTGAACCCTGGTCGCGTCGTCGCTCGCTTGCGGTTCGCCTGAGCGCCAATGACCGGTGAAGCAGACGATCGAATAATGGGCGATAGCCCGGCCGGTCGCGTCGCGCATGATCGCATCGTCGACATCGACGAGCTTCACGAGGTCAGCGGTGACGCCGGTCTCTTCCGCGAGCTCGCGCGCCGCCGCCTCGCGCACCGTCTCGCCGAGTTCGAGGCCGCCGCCGGGCAGGCTCCATTTGCCTTTCCACGGCTCCTTGCCGCGCTCGACCAGCAGCACCTTGCCGTCCCGCCATACGCAAGCGCTGACGCCGATTCGGGGAAAGGGTTTGGGATCGTTCATGGGCCGTAGCCCTAATCCATGGGGCTGATTGATTCAATCCAAAGCCAATGTAAGCTTCTCATGTGAGTCGAGAGCTCGCATCACAATGGGGAAGAAGCAATGGCTGACAATAAGAAAGCCCGCGGCAAGGCCGATCGCGCTAAAGTGGCGAAGGGCGAAACCTATGAAGTGGCCTATTTCGCCAGGAAGCATGGCATCACGGCAGCCGAAACGCGGGCTTTGATCGACAAGGTCGGCAACAGCCGCGAGAAGCTGACCAAGGCCGCCGAGGCGATGAAGGCGAAGAAGAAGAAATAACCTTCCCACAGCGCCTGTTTCAGTCGCAGGCCATCTGGATCGATGTCGCGCACATGTTACGTGTCCTGTCAGCGAGGATGCGGTAGCCGGCTGTGACGGCCGCAAGCGCAAAGACGCCGGCGGTAACCGAAACCCAGAAGCCGCTGGCCGGGCCGTAAGCATCGACCACATAGCCGGCGCTGAACGATCCCGCCGCCATGCCGATGCCGATGCCGGTCATCGCCCAGGTCATGCCCTCGGTGAGCCGGGCGGCCGGTATCTGCTGCTCGATCAGGCCGAAAGCGGTGATAAAGCTCGGCGACACCGCGGCCCCCGCGATGAAGAGCGCCAGGCCCAGCATCGGAATATTGGTGATGAAGGGGAGGGGCAGCGCGGTGAGCGCGGCGATGAGCGTCGCGAAGACGAATTGTTGCGCCAGATTGGCTTTGAATTTCAGGACGCCGAAGACGAGGCCGACCACGAGTGAGCCCCCGGCATAGCCGGCGAGGACGAAGCTCGCAGCACCGGGCTGCCCGAGCGCCTTGGTGAGTGCGATGACGGCGACCTCCGCCGTGCCGAGCAGCGTGCCCAGCGCCAGGAGGACGAGGGTGATGATCTGCAGTGGCCGGAAGGCGATGACCGATGCGCCCCCGCCGTGAGTAACCGCATGAATGCGCGGTTCGGTTTTTTTCTGAATCACGAAGAGGAATGTGCCGACGGCAAGAAAGATCGTCGCGAAGAGCGGCCCCGCTTCAGGGAAAAGGGACACGCTCAGGCCGATCGAGAGAATGGAGCCCGTCATATAGAGAACTTCGTCGGAGACCGATTCGAAGGCGAAGGCCGTGTTGAGCTTGGGCGTGTCGCGATAGATCTCCGTCCAGCGCGCCCGGATCATTGCCGGCATGCTGGGCATGACGCCGGCAAACGCCGCGAAGACGAAGAGCAGGACGCTCGGCCAGCGCCAAGTGGTGGCGGCGAGCAGCAGGATGAAAGCCGCGACCGCGATGGTGGCCGCGGGGGTGAGAATGCGAGCCTGACCGTGACGGTCGACGAGCCGTGAAATCCGCGGCGATACCAGGGCATTGGTGAGCGCGAAGGTGGCCGAGACGGCGCCCGCCAGCCAATATTCGCCATGCGTCTGGGAGAGCATCGCGACCAGCCCCATCGGCACCATCGCCAAGGGCAGGCGGGCGATGAAGCCGGCGGCGGCGAAGCCGACCGTTCCGGGCGCCCTGAAGATGTCGCGATAGGGGGAAAACATCGGAAAACTCCTGGATTCTGACGTCCTCGTCATCTACATACGGGGCGTATGTGACCTTACATAATAACATACGTGACGTATGTCAATTGACCTACGCCCTGTATGTGAGTGAAAAATGCGCATGGCTCATAAACCCCGGACGGAGATGATCGCCGAGACGCGGGCGAAGCTGCTGACGGCGGCGCGCAAGGCCTTCGGCACCGTCGGCTACGCGGAAGCCTCGATGGATGACTTCACCGCCGAAGCCGGCCTGACCCGCGGCGCCCTCTATCATCATTTCGGCGACAAGAAGGGGCTGCTCCAGGCCGTCATTGCCGAGATCGACGCTGAGATGTCGGCGCGCATGAGCGCCGTCACGCGCCAGGCGCCGTCGCGCTGGCAGGGCTTCGTCGATGAATGCGTGACCTATATCGAGATGGCGCTCGATCCCGAAATCCAGCGCATCATCCTGCGCGATGGTCCCGCCGTCCTGGGCGATCCCTCGCAATGGTCGAGCCAGACCGCCTGCATTCGCAACATGACCGCGACACTCGAGAAACTGGTCGAGGAGGGGACGGTGCGCGCCATCGATCCCAAGGCCACGGCGCATATCCTCAATGGCACGATGCTCTATGCCTCGCTCCTCATCGCCAATGCCGAAGACCAGCGCAAGGCGTCGCAGGAGGCGGTGCGCGCCATGACGGCGATGCTCGACGGGCTTCTGGCCAAATCCGAGGCCGCCTGATGTGTAATCTCTACAAGCTCAACGCCAAGCCGGACCATCTGCGCGAGCTTCTGCGTTATGTCGAGGAGCATGATTTCCCGCCTCGTGCCTATGTGTCGCCGGGCAGCCCCATTGCCATCATCCGGGCGGAGAGGGACGGCATCCGCCATCTGGTCCTGGTGCGCTGGGGTTTCGTGCCATCCTGGGCGAAGGAAGTGACGCCGGGCAAACCACTCACCAATGCGAGAAGTGAAACCATCCTCGAAAAGGCATCTTTCAAGAACGCCATCCGTCGCCGGCGCTGCCTCATCCCGGCCGATGGCTTCTATGAATGGTCGGGACCCGAGGGCCGTAAGCAGGCCTATCACATCGCCCGCGCCGACGGAGCGCCCTTCGCCTTCGCCGGCATCTGGGAGCATTGGCAAGGGGCGGAGGGCAGCGAGCTCGAAACCGCGGCCATCGTCACGACCGAAGCTTTGCCGCCCATCGCACATCTGCATCATCGCATGCCGGTGATCGTGCCGCCCGATCTTCATGAAGACTGGCTCGCTAATGACAGGGTCGAGGCGGACAAGGCTCTGGCCCTGGTGAAGGCGCATCCCGATCCGTCGCTCACTTTCGCACCGGTGACTCTCGAACGCCGGGCGCCGGCACCCAAGCCACCGCCGCCGCCACCGGATCAGATGTCGCTGTTTTGAGAATGACTACGCGCCGGTGAAGAGCCGGGAGAGCAGCCCGGCCGTCTGATCAGGCAATTCCTCCGGAAAGAAGTGCCCGCCGGCAAGCGCCTCACCTTGAACAGCCGTCGCCCATTTCCTCCATATTCCGACCGGACCACCGTCGTCCTCGTACCAGCTGCTGAGCGGTCCCTTGCCGCTCCACAGGACCAGGACTGGACAGATGATGCGTCGTCCCGCCATCCGGTCAGCCTCATCATGGTCGCGGTCGATGGCGGCGGCGGCGCGATATTCCTCGCAGATCGCATGCGCATGATCCGGATCGCGCAGAACATCGGCATAGGCCGAACGAATGTCGGAAGGGAACGTCCCGGACGCCGAGCCCCAATTGTCGAGCGCATTGTCGATGATCGCTTCGGCGGCAGTGGTCAGAATGCATTCCGGGAGCGGTTCGGCCTGAGCCAAGAGCGACCACGGCCAGAAGCCGAGGGTGAAATCCGCATCGGCGCGATCCCAGGCCTCGCTCGTGGGGATGACGTCAAGCAGCGCTGTCTTGGTTACACGATCCGGATGGTCGAGCGCCATCCGATAAGCGACGCGCCCGCCACGATCATGACCGGCAACGGAAAATCTGGGAAACCCCAGCGTCTCCATAAGCGAGATCATGTCGTGTGCCATGGTCCGCTTTGAATAAGGAGCATGATCGAGGGCCGAAGCCGGACAACCGCTTCGTCCATAACCCCTGAGATCCGCGCAGATGACCGTGAAGTGCCGCGCAAGCACGGGCGCCACGTCGCGCCACATCAGATGCGTTTGTGGAAAACCATGCAGGAGAAGAAGCGGTGGACCGCTCCCCGATCGGCGCACGAAGATGGACGTATCGTTTGTGCTAATCTCCGCACTGTCGAAACCGTCGAACATCGTGCCTCCCAGACGCAGGCCACCAGGGCTGCGTCTGAGATAACGTATCAAGAGTGATGCGGTTCCGGGTTATGCCGGCTCGACCTCGAGCCCGGCATCGGCGGCATCCTTGAAACCACCGAGATTGTGGACATTCGTATAGCCCATATCCTTCAGCACCTTTCCGGCGAGCGCCGAACGGCCGCCCGAGGCGCAATAGAGAATGACCGGCCGGTCCTTGCGGAACTGCGGGTCGTGGTAGGGCGTATCGGCGTCGGCGCGGAATTCGATCATGCCGCGCGACACATGGACCGCGCCCTTGAGCTTGCCGGTCTTGGCGACCTCGGTACCATCGCGCACATCGACGACGAGCGCGTCCTTGGCCATGAGCTTGCGTGCTTCATCGGCGCTGATCTTCGGCACCGCCTCATTGGCGGCGGCCATCAGTTGCTTCACG
The DNA here is from genome assembly GCA_005502925.1 of Rhizobiales bacterium Y(2018). GTDB lineage: Bacteria > Pseudomonadota > Alphaproteobacteria > Rhizobiales > Aestuariivirgaceae > Taklimakanibacter. The sequence goes on from SCPD01000002.1 coordinate 1,032,082, forward strand.
GAAGTGGTCATTTTCTCTCTCCTGTTAAGGGCCGCCCCCCTCTTCGAGGGAATAGTGACAAAGACACGACCCGCCGTCATCCCCTTTCGAAGGGATGCCGGCGGGGAATGGCGATGAATGCGCGCTCAGGCCGGGAAATCGAAGAGCGTATTGGGGAGCTTCTCCTCGAACACGCTGGTATTGTCGACGGGACCCGTGCGCTGGCGCTCGACCAATGTGCCGTCCTGGCCGAAATAGAATTTGATGCCGGCGAAAATCTGCGTCTCCTCGCTGTCGAAGCGGAACTCAGTGCCGAAATCGAGGTCGTGATTGCGTTCGGCATAACGCGCGCCGGCGAATAGCGAAAGTCCTTGATCCCAGACGAGATACTCGGCTTCGCCCGAGATGGCATAGCCGGTGAGATCCCCGTCATCGCCGAAAAAGCCGGTATCCGCGAAGAGGACATCTCCGCGCAGCATTAGACTCACATCGGGCGTGGCGTAGAATCGTCCATATGTGGCGAGTTCGAAGCCGGATTGATCAATGTCGAAGTTCGAATCGGAATCGCCATTGTGATAGGCGGCATTGCCGCCGATTGTGAAACTCTCTCCGAGATACAGCTCGCCGAACAGGCCGATACGAAACACATCGATGTCGATGCCCGATATGTTCTGCGAGATCCACGACGCCTGCACGCCCGCGGCCCAGTTCGCTGGATCCCGGTAGAACAACGCGCCGCCAATATGGGAGGAGCCGCGATCGACGTTGTTTTCGTCGCCGAAATCGAACTCGTAATCACCTGAATGTCCGTAATAGGCGATATCCACCTGAATGTTGAGGCCGCCGCAGGTCGCGAGACCGGCGCCTTCGCCGAACGGCGTCGTCCAATCGACATCGACCTGATCTTCGCCATTGAAGTCCAGCTCCTGCCAGTCGAGCATGATGCCGGCCATGACCGACCCGGACAGGCTGCAGCCGGAATCTTCGAGATCGGCAGCCTGAGCGGCCGGTGCCGCCATGAGGAACAGTGCTGCGGTCGCCGCACTGGCCATCAGTCTGATTGTCCTGGTCATCATTTCCCCCGCTGAATCGCGCGCTCAGGGCGAGAAAATACTGATGGCATCATGCGTCATCAATGACGAAGGGAAGGATGGTCGTCAGTTTTGTCTGATGTGTTGTGAAATGGCAACAGATAGTTGCGCTGGGGAGAAGAAATTCGCGATAAGCATCAGAACAGTTCACTCGAGACAAAGTCAAACGCCGTGATTCCCGGATATGTTTGAGGAAAGCTTGAGGCGGAGTCCATAAACTGGACTCTGTCCGCGTCGGCGGCCGGTCTACTGCGCGCCGGTCTGGCCGCGATGCCGGAGGAAATGATCGGCGAGGACGATGGCGAGCATGGCTTCGCCCACCGGCACAGCGCGGATGCCGACGCATGGGTCGTGGCGGCCGGTGGTGACGATATCGGTGTTTTCGCCCGTCGCCGTCACCGTCTTGCGCGGCGACAGGATCGATGAGGTCGGCTTGACGGCGAAGCGCACAACGATCTCCTGGCCGGTCGAGATGCCACCCAATATGCCGCCCGCGTGATTGGTGCTGAATTCGGCCTTGCCATGGCGCATGCGCATCTCATCGGCATTCTCCTCGCCCCCGAGCAGGGCGGCGGCGAAGCCGGCGCCGATCTCGACGCCCTTCACCGCATTGATGCTCATCATCGCGGCGGCAATGTCCTGGTCGAGCTTGCCATAAATCGGCGCGCCCCAGCCGGGAGGCACACCTGTGGCCACCACTTCGACGATGGCGCCGGCGGATGAGCCAGCCTTGCGCACCTCGTCGAGGTAGCCCGACCACGGCTGCACGGCCGATGCATCGGGCGTGAAAAAGGGATTGCGGTCAACCTCGTCCCAGTTCCAATGGGTGCGGTCGATCTTATGCGGGCCGATCTGGATGAGCGCGCCGCGCACCGTCACATTCGGGATGATCTTGCGGGCAATGGCGCCGGCGGCCACTCGCGCGGCCGTCTCGCGCGCTGACGAGCGCCCGCCGCCGCGATAGTCGCGCACGCCATATTTGGCGAAATAGGTGAAGTCGGCATGGCCCGGGCGGAATTTGTCGCGGATCGCCGAATAGTCCTTGGAGCGCTGGTCGACATTCTCGATGAGGAGCGCGATCGGTGTGCCGGTGGTGATATGTCCGCCGGTGCGTTCATCCTCGAAGACGCCGGAAAGAATCTTCACTTCGTCCGGCTCACGCCGTTGCGTCGTGAAGCGCGACTGGCCCGGTTTGCGCTTGTCGAGATAGGCCTGGATTTCCGCGGTGGTGAGCTGGATGCCGGGCGGACAGCCGTCGACCACGCAGCCGAGCGCCGGCCCATGGCTTTCACCAAAGGTCGTCATCCGGAACATATGGCCGAAGCTGTTATAAGACATGGGGCAACTGATTAGAGCAAGTTCCGCCAAAGTTGAAGACTTTGGCGACAAGGATTTGCTCAAATATTAATCTGGCGCAATGGCGGTGGCGTCAAATACCTATGCCGGTCGCCGTGTTGCTCGCCGGATGGCCCGAACTGTCGAACCAGTCGATGCGCCCGTCCTGGAGCCGGCAAAAATGACCTTGCGGCGTCGGCATCTTTACCATCTCGGCGGGTTTGAGGCTGGAGACGAGGCCGATGAGGCAGCGCCCGATGGCGCCATGCGCGACGATGACCGTCGGCCCGTCAAGCCGGCCGATCCATTGTTTGACCCGCTCGAGGCCTTCTTCATAACTTTCGCCATCCGGCGGGCGCCAGCGGAAGCGCTCGGTCAGATCTTTTGGATAGTTCGGGCTGGTCTTGAGGTCCTTGAAATAATGGCCCTCCCAGATGCCGAAAGCGAGCTCGAGCATCGCCGGTTCGATCTCAGCCTTGCTGGCGGGGTGGTCGAACTCGCGCGCCAGATAGCCCATGGTCTGGCGCGTGCGCGTCAGCGGGCTCGTCACGAAGAGGTCGACTTTCGTCTTGCCGAGGAAGTTTTTCAGGCCGCGCGAAATGGCGACTGCCTGCTGGTGGCCGGTGTCGTTGAGCGGAATGTCGATCTGGCCCTGGATGCGGCCTTCGAGATTCCAGTCGGTTTCGCCGTGGCGGATGAAATAGATCGGCGGATTGGGCTCAATCACCGTTTTGCGCGACCGTGATGTCGGGAGCTTCGGGATTCTTCATGCCGACAATGTGGTAGCCGGCATCGACATGCAGGATATCGCCGGTGACGCCGCGGCCGAGTTCGGACAGAAGATAGAGGCCCGAATCGCCGACCTCGTCGATGGTCACGGTGCGCCGGAGCGGCGAGTTGTATTCGTTCCATTTGAGGATGTAGCGGAAGTCGCCGATGCCTGAGGCGGCAAGCGTCTTGATCGGGCCGGCTGAGATGGCATTGACGCGGATATTCTTGGGGCCGAGATCGGCCGCCATGTACCGCACCGAAGCCTCGAGCGCCGCCTTGGCCACGCCCATCACATTGTAATGCGGCATCCATTTCTCCGCCCCGTAATAGGTGAGGGTGAGGAGGGAGCCGCCTTTGCTCATGAGCTTCTCGGCCCGCTGCGCGATGGCGGTGAAGCTGTAGCAGGAAATGAACATCGTCTTGGTGAAGTTGTCGGCCGACGTGTCGACATAGCGGCCGGTGAGCTCGTCCTTGTCGGAGAAGGCGATGGCATGGACGACGAAATCGAGCTCGCCCCATTCTTTGCCGATGGTGGCGAAGGTCTGGTCGACGGAAGCCATGTCGGTCACGTCGCAAGGCAGCACGAGTTTGGAGCCGATGCCGGCGGCGAGCGGCTCGACCCGCTTCTTGAGCGCGTCGCCCTGATAGGTGAAGGCGAGTTCGGCGCCATGGCGCGCGCAGGCCTGGGCGATGCCCCAGCCGATCGACCGGTTGTTGGCCACACCCATGATGAGGCCGCGCTTGCCGGCCATTAAGCCTTTGAATTCACTCATGATTCGCCTTGATTGCGCGAGAGGGGCCGAGGTTGCCTCGGCGGCGCGTTTCTGGCACAGATGTTTTCAGAGGTCCACCTTTAAAGACATACAATTTATGTTGCGAAATATTGTGTGTGGGGCCCGTGCGTGTCCTGGCGGACCAGCCCGCGCTCGATCAGATGCTCGATATGGGCGAGTGTCGAAAGCCCGGCTGCCGCATGGAGGCGGGGGTCGATGTCGGCATAATTGGCCTTGACGATCTCCGCGATGCTTCGGTCGCCGGCCCGGAGCCTCGCCAATATGGCCTCCTCGCGCATCTTCCGGTGCACCAGATAGGCCCGCACCAGCGACTTCGGTTCGGCCCGCGACGGCCCGTGGGCTGGATGATAGAGGGCGTCGTCACGGTCCAGCAGAAGCCGCAGCGAGGCGAAATACTGGCCCATATTGCCGTCCGGCGGCGCGATCACGCTGGTCGCCCAGGCCATGACGTGGTCACCGCAGAACAGCGTTTTTTCCTGGGCCAGCGCATAGCTCATATGGTTCGACATATGCCCCGGCGTGAACACGCCCTCGAGGGCCCAGCCTTTGCCGGTGATCGCCTCGCCATGCCGCAGTTTGATATCGGGGTTGAAATCGGCATCGATGCTGGCATCGAGCCGGGGCAGGCCGGAATCGGATGATTCGGGGCGTGTAACCGCGCCATAACCGACCAGCGTCGCGCCAGTCGCCGCCTTGAGGCGGCGCGCCAATGGCGAATGGTCGAGATGGCTATGCGTCACCAATATGTGGCTGACGGTTTCGCCGCGGACCGCGGCGAGCAGCGCCGCCAGATGCTGGTCGCTGTCCGGGCCCGGATCGATGATCGCCACCTCGCCGCGCCCGACGATGAAGCTTGCCGTGCCCTTGAAGGTGAAAGGTCCCGGATTGTCGGCCAGGACGCGCCGGACGAGCGGCGACAGCTCCATGGCCGGGCCAGATTCTATGTTGAAATCGCGGTCGAAACTGAGGGATACCATCGGGCCGAAAGATCAGTTGTGAGCCAAACGCGCCGGCTCTATATTTTGCAGCGCGTTCACGGGGTTAAATAGTCAACAAACGAGGGCATAGATGACCACATCGACGACAACACTGGCAAGCCGCGTCTGGCCGGTATCGGGTTCATGGACGAAGCAGGCGCTCCTCGTGGTGCTGGGCAGCCTCTTCATCGCGATTTGCGCGCAGATCACCATCCACCTGCCGCTGGTGCCGGTGACGATGCAGACATTCGCCGTCCTGGCCGTCGGCGCGGCATTCGGCTTCCGCCTCGGCGCGGCCGCGGTGACGCTCTATCTGATCGAAGGCTTGGCCGGCCTGCCGGTCTTCGCCGAGTTCCGCGCCGGTATGCCGGTGCTTCTGGGACCGACCGGCGGTTATCTCGTCGGCTTCGTGCTCGCCGCCGCATTGGTCGGCTGGTTTGCCGAACGGGGCTATGACCGCCGCGTGCTCAGCATGTTCGGCGTGATGATGCTCGGCGCTGCCGTGCTCTACATTCCGGGTCTTCTGTGGCTCGGCTACGCCTTCACCGGTTTCGACAAGGCGCTCGAGCTCGGCCTCTATCCCTTCCTGTGGGGCGACATGCTGAAGGCGGGTCTGGCGGCGGTGGCATTCCCGACCGCCTGGAGCTTCCTCTCCAAGCGCTGAGATGATGCGGGGGCGCGGTCTTTCCCGCGCCCCTGTTATTTCGCTTCCGCTGTAGATCCCTGATATTCCTCTGTTAATCCGCTGATATTCCCCTGTAAATTCCGTTGTAAATTCGAAGGCGGTTCCGCTGTTATCCGCTGATAGCGGGCAAGGCCGTGGCGGCCAGCTGATCCTGGAATTGGGGATTGGCCTGAACGGCCCGAAAGGCCGGATCGACACTATAATCGACGACCGAATCTTCGCGCTTGGCGAGCGACTGCTTCAGGAACCGCGCCGCGTTCCGCCAGTCGTTCCTGAGGCCATGGATATGCGCCATGTAATAGGCGGTGACGGCGCCTGAGGCGTGATGGGGTTCGGCCGCGGCGAGCATCGCTTCCGCCATTCCGGCGCGCCCGTCAATCGCCAGTCCTTTCCGTCCAGCGGCGATGATGGCACTGCCGGCGCCAAGGCCCCTGACCTCGAACAAAATCTGCCACAGCGCGAGATAGCGCTCATGGTCGTCACGCGCGAGCGCGATGAAGATGAGACCCCAATAAGGTGGCGGATAGTCGGGCTCGTTGGCGATCAACTGCTCGAGCAACGCTTCGGCTTCCGCGGCACTGCCGGTCCGGAAAAGGATGAGCGCCTTGGCCGTGAGAATGGAGCGTGACTGTGGATCGAGCGCTTGCGCTTTGGCGATCTCGACCAGGGCGTCGTCAGCGCGGCCGGCATAGAGCAGCGCTTCGGCGTGCCAGTGCAAGGCCTGCGCCGATCGGGGATCGAGCTCGCAGGCGAGGGCGAAGCGCCGCAAGCCCTCCTCGGTCTGGCGCAGCCAGAAGAATTCGATATCGGCGAGCACGCTCTGCGCCTGGGCGAGCCGCGCATCGAGTGCGATGGCGCGCTCGGCCGCCGCCTTGGCGAGCGGAAAGCCTTGCTCGGGCGGCAGCACGTCCTGCTCGACGAGCAGATCATAGGCGGTCGCAAGTCCCGCATGTGCGCGCGCGTCTTTGGGGGCGAGCGCGATGACCTGCTGGAAGATTTCAACCGCCTTGCGCAGGCTCGCCGGCGTCCGCTTCTGCCAGAGATAGACGCCGTTCAGATAGAGATCCTTCGTCTGCGGTGAAGCTGGACCCGCCGCCTTCGCTTCGTGGCGCAGCCATGTTTCGAGATCATGCCGATAGGCATAGACCGGGCTGCGTCCGCCGCCCGGTATCCGGCGCACCGGCAGGCCGCGCTGATGTTCCCAGCGTTTGACCGTGCGCTCGTCGCGGCCGAAGAATGCCGCGATCTCCTTCCAGCTGTTGAGACGGCCGCTGCCGTTCGTCGTCTGCTCTTCAGCCATGATGCGTCAGGATGATGATTGCCCCAGCTCACGCCTTTTTGCCTCCTGACGCCTGAGCGGTCAACTTAACCTCAGCTTCCGAAGGGCTTGTTTCGCGTCCTCAATCATGTTTGAGGTCGTTGCCGATCGCGATTTGGGCCATTGTCCGGCTTTTCAGAGAGGGTTCCTTGCTCTTCGTGCCTGTGTCATTTGTCGTCGCGCTCCTCCTGGTGCTGCTCTTTGCCGCCTTGGTGCGTCGTAATGACGAGATCAGAACCAACCGACCCTTCCTGGCGCTCATCGCGCTCTGCGCCGTGCAATCGGTGCTGGTGGGCCTGCGCTGGGGCTACGGTCTGTCGGAGGTACGGTTCATCCTGCCGATCGCCGCGGGGCTTCTGCCGCCGCTTGTCTATGCGAGCTTCCGCACCCTGATCCACGACGACCACCCGCGCGGCGGGCTGAGCGTGCTTGCTTACCTGGCCCCGCCTTTGGTCATTCTCGTTCTGATCCTCACTTTCCCTCGGGCGATCGATGCGGCGCTCATCGTCCTCTATGTGTCCTACGCCTTCGCGGTCCTGAGCCTCGGCCGCACCGGACCCGACGCGCTGGATGAGGCACGTTTCGAGGGCGCCTTGCCGGCCTTCCGGGCGCTGCAGATCGCCGCGCTGGCGCTCTGCGCCTCGGCGCTGTTCGATTTCATCGTGCTGCTCGACTTCGAATGGACCAAGGGCGCCAATGTGGCCGCCATGGTCAGCAGCGCCAATGTGCTGGGGCTTTTGCTTCTAGGGCTCGCGGCCACGGTCGCCGGGCGCAACCAGCCTGAGCCCGAAGGCAAAGTCGCTTCTGAGCCGTCGCCCGCACCGGCGAGTGCCGAGGATCGCGATGTCCTGGCGCGCATCGACAGCCTGATGCTCACGCAGTCCCTGTTCCGTGATGAGAATCTCAATCTGTCGCGCCTGGCGCGCCGCGCCGGCATTCCGGCCCGGCGCATTTCCGGCGCCATCAACCGGCTCACCGGTCTCAATGTCTCGCAATATGTGAACGACCACCGCATCCGCGAGGCCTGTCGTTTGCTCGAGGAAACCGATCACGCGGTGACGGCGGTGATGTTCGAGGCGGGCTTCCAGACCAAGTCCAACTTCAACCGCGAATTCCGCCGCGTGACGGGTCTGAGCCCCATGACCTGGCGCGAGAAAAGCGCGGCGACTAGTCCGTCTTTGTCGCCACCACCATCTTCGACAGAAAGATCGGCTCGCCGGCTACATTCGTAAATCCCGCTTCGCTGAAGATCGAGCCCAGATCCTCGCGCAGATAGGACGCGTAATAGGGCTCGTGGAAGTTGGCCGGAAAGGCCTCGAGCATCGCGTCGATCTTCGGCGTGTCACCGGTCTGCAGGGAGTCCATGAAGACGAGAAGCCCGCCGGGCTTGAGCACGCGGGAGAACTCTTTGGCGATTGCACGGCGGATCACCGGCGGCACTTCATGGAAGAGATAGATCGAGGTGACGATGTCGAAAGACGCATCGGCGAAGGGGAGCGTCTCGGCGGCGCCGGGCCTGAAGTCGATCTTGAAGGGCCGGGCGTGGGTACGGGCCTCTTCGAGATAGGCTTCCGACAGGTCGCTGCCGGTTACGGCAAGGCGCGGAAAGGCCTCCTTGGCGAAGCGGACGAAACGGCCTGTGCCGCAGGCAACGTCGAGCAGTGCCATCCGGCGCTGGTCCTTGTGGCGCAGATATTGCGCGATCGGTGCCAGGCATTGCCGGCGCATGGCATTGGCGGTGCCTGAGAAAAGCACCTCGACCTGCATGTCATAGAGCCTGGCCGATTCCTCCGTCAGATAGCCACCGGTCTGAAAGTGGAAATTCTGCAGGAAGTAGGCTGGGAACTTCTCGGCGAGTTCCGGCGAATAGACTTCAGCACTCTGGCCTTGCGCCTTGCGGTCGGCCGCTTGCGGCAGGTCGGCGAAATAACGACGGCTGGCTTCGATGATGTCGCGGAAGGTTCCGTCGTGATCGCGCGGCGTCGGATAGTAGCCCTTGGCCACATTGGCAAGATCGCGCGCGAAGAGCTCGCCCATTTGCGCGAAGATGTAATTGCGCCCGGGTCCTTTGCCGCTCGACTTGCGCTCCTCGGCCGGCTTGCCTTGGCGGAAGCGTCGCGCGGCGAAATAATGGCCCATATACCAGGCGATGCGGGCGCCCTGTTTGCCGGCATAAGCGAGATTATCGAAGGGAGTCATTCAGTCTTCTCCGCCGCGATTAGATATTCGGTGTTGCCGCTGCCGCCCTTGAGGGGAGACGGCGTCAGGCCCATTGGACCCCATCCTTGGTCCTTTAGCCAAGACGCGATATCGTCGCAAATCTGCTGACGCAACGTCTCGCTCTTGACGATGCCGTCCTTGCTGAGCGCCTCCCGGCCGGCTTCGAATTGCGGCTTGATCAGCGCGATGAGTCGGGCGCCGGTCTCGGCGATATCGAGTGCGGCTGGCAGAGCGAGCTTGAGCGAAATAAAGCTCACATCGCAGACGATGAAGCGCAAGGGAAGCCTCAGATGATCCCAGGTAAGATCGCGCGCATTCAGCCCTTCCCACAGCGTGATGCGCGGCTCAGCGCGCAAGCCGGCAGCGAACTGGTCATGGCCAACGTCAATAGCGGTAACATGCGCGGCGCCGCGTTCCAGCAGGACCTCGGTGAAGCCGCCGGTCGAGGCGCCGATATCGAGGCAGTTGAGGTCTTGGGGCGACAGCGCGAAATGATCGAGCGCATGTTTGAGCTTGAGCGCCGAGCGCGCCACATAAGTGCGCGCCTCATCGGCGATACTGAGCACCGCTTCTGCGGTGATCGGCTGGGCCGGCTTGGTGGCGGTGACGCCGTCGACCTTGACGGTGCCCCGCTTCACCGCATCGCGGGCCCGCGAGCGCGTCGGATAAAGCCCGCGCGCGACCAGCGCTTCGTCGAGTCGCTCGCGGCTCACCCCGCGTCCAGAGGTTCCGTGCCGGAAGGCGTGCCATCCGCCTTGAGCGTGATCTTCTCGATGCGCGCCTCGGCATCTTTCAGCAGTTTCTCGCAGTGCTTCTTGAGTGCTTCGCCGCGCTCATAGATAGCGATCGAGGCTTCGAGATCGACTTTGCCGGATTCGAGCTTCTCGACGATATCCTCAAGCTCGGCCAGCGCCGTCTCGAAATTCATGCCCGCGATCGGGGGCTTCTCAGTCGCCATCTTCATCGTCCTCATGGTCAAACAGTGTCCGCTCGCCGCTGCCCCGGATCAGCGCCTGGACATGCACGGCGACCGAAGCGGCCAGCGCGCGTATGTCATAGCCGCCCTCGAGGACCGATACAACGCGGCCGTCGGCATGTTTGTCGGCGATCTCCATGAGATTGAGCGTGGCCCAGACGAAGTCTTCCTCGGTCAAATTGAGGCCACCCAAGGGATCCTCGCGATGGGCGTCGAATCCGGCGGAAATGATGACCAGATCGGGCCCGAAAGCATCGAGCGCCGGCAGGATCGCATTGGCCATGGCAGAACGGAATTGCGGTCCACCGTCGCCGTCATGCAGGGGGGCATTGAAGATGTTGCCGACGCCGGTTTCGGAAGCCGCCCCCGTGCCGGGATAGAGCGGCATCTGATGTGTCGATCCATAGAAGAGATCGCCGTCCGACCAGAAGATATCCTGCGTGCCATTGCCGTGATGGACATCAAAGTCGACGACGGCGACGCGTTCGGCGTCATAACGGGCGCGCGCATAGAGCGCTGCGATCGCGGCATTATTGAAGAGACAGAAGCCCATGGCGCGGCGTGCCTCGGCATGATGGCCGGGCGGGCGCATGGCGCAGAAGGCGTTGTCCGCCTCGCCTGAGAAGACGGCATCGACGGCGGCGACCGCTGCGCCGGCCCCCCGCAAAGCGGCGTCGAGCGTACCCGGTGACATGAAGGTGTCCATGTCGATCTGGGCAAAACCTTCGCCGGGCGCTGTCTCGCGGATCAGGTTCAGATAGCCGTCGGGATGGGCCCGCATGATGTCTTCGTCGCGCGCGATAGGGGCCTGCTTGCGCCGCAGCGGCTTGAAATGCGCATGCGAAAGGATCTGGTTGATGGCCTTGATGCGATCGACACGCTCAGGGTGCCCTGGCGGGTTCTCATGCGCGAGGCTCGAATGATGGTGGAGCAGCAAGGTCGTCATGGTGCCTGGCTTACGAATAAATCGGGCTGGAGGTCAATCGAGCGGGAATAATTGTAACGATCGAGGTCGGTCACGCCATGGGAGCTAAGCACGTCCTCGTCGATGAGGAAATGCCCGCTGAAATCGACGGGTTTCGTCAGGATGAAATAGGCGGCATCGGCCATGATCTCGGGTTTGCGCGAGCGCTGCATCATCTCCTCCCCGCCGACGATGTTGCGGATCGCCGCGGTCGCGATGGTGGTGCGCGGCCACAGCGCATTTACGGCGACACGGCCGCGGAATTCCTCGGCGAGGCCCAGCGTGGCCAGGCTCATGGCGTATTTCGCCATCGTATAAGCAAGGTGCGGCGCGAACCATCTGGGATCGAGATTGATCGGCGGCGAGAGGGTGAGGATATGCGGATTGGGTGATCTGAGGAGATGCGGCAGGCACAATTTTGAGACGAGGAACGTGCCGCGCCCATTCACCGACTGCATCAGGTCGTAGCGCTTCATTTCCGTCGCGAGCGTGTCGGTAAGCGCGATGGCGGAGGCATTGTTGATGCAGATGTCTATGCCGTCGAAGCGGGCGAGGGTTGCGTCCACCGCAGCCTGGATCTGGGCTTCGTCGCGGATGTCGGTCTGCACTGCCAACGCCTTGCCGCCGGCGGCTTCTACAGCCTCGGCAGCCGTATGGATGGTGCCTTCGAGCTTGGGATGTGGTTGGGCCGTCTTGGCGGCGATGGCGATATTGGCCCCCTCGCGCGCCGCCCTGAGCGCGATCTCAAGGCCGATGCCGCGCGAGGCGCCGGTGATGAAAAGGGTGCGACCTTTGAGTGACGTCATCCTGTCTAAGCTGCTATAGAGACCCTCCCCAAATTGCAACCGGGAAGCTCCTCTGACCCAATCCGTCACTTTGGCCGCCGAGGCCCTGATCGCAGGCAAGCTGGTCGCCTTTCCGACCGAGACCGTCTACGGCCTCGGCGCCGATGCGACGCAGGACAGGGCGGTGGCCCAGGTCTTTGCCGCCAAGGGCCGGCCGGCCTTCAATCCGCTCATCGTGCATGTGCCGTCGCTGGAGGAGGCTGCGGCGCTGGGCGAGTTTGGCCCCAAGGCGAGCGAGCTCGCCAAATTGTTCTGGCCGGGGCCGCTGACTTTGGTCGTTCCGCGCCGCCAGGGCTGTCCGGTTTCGCTTCTGGCGTCCGCCGGTCTTCCGAGCCTGGCCATCCGGGTGCCGAAACATCCACTGGCGCAGGATTTGCTGAAAGCGGTGCGCCGGCCGGTGGTGGCGCCGAGCGCCAATCCGTCGGGCCGCATCAGCCCGACGACGGCCGCGCATGTGAAAGCGGGCCTCGGAGACAAGGTCAGTGTGATCCTTGATGGCGGTCCGTCGGCCATCGGGCTCGAATCGACCATTGTCGGTTTCCTCGACGGATCGCCGAGCCTGCTCCGCCCCGGCGGGCTGGCGCGCGAAGAGATCGAGCGCGTGCTGGGTCATGCGCTCATCTCGGGAGGCGATGCGAAGAAGCCCTCAGCACCGGGTCAGCTCGAAAGCCATTATGCACCGAAAGCGGTCATTCGCCTCGAGGCGACCGCGCCGCGGGAAGGCGAAGCCTATCTCGCTTTCGGAACGGCCTCCGACAGCCGATACAATCTTTCGCCGGTGGGCGATCTGGTCGAAGCGGCGGCCAATCTCTTCCGGCTTCTGCATGAGATCGATGCCAGCGGCGTCGCCGCCATTGCGGTGGCTCCCATTCCCCACAAAGGGCTGGGCGAGGCGATCAATGATCGTCTGAGGCGCGCCGCTGCCCCTCGCCCTGAGGAAAGTGAATGACGACCAAACCTTCCCCGCAAACGCTGGCCCGTCTCGCCGCCGTGGTCGGCGACAAATATGCCATCACCGATCCCGCGGCGATGGCCGCCTATATGACGGAATGGCGCGAGATCTGGGTCGGCAAGTCGCCTTTGGTCTTAAGACCCGCTTCGACCGAGGAGGTCTCCAGGATACTGGCGATCGCCGATGAAACCGAAACCGCGATCGTGCCGCAAAGTGGCAATACCGGTCTCGTCGGCGGTCAGATTCCTTTCGAGACCGGCGATGAGGTACTGCTGTCGCTCGACCGCATGACGAGTGTCCGCAATGTCGACCCGCTGAATCACAGCATCACCGTCGACGCGGGCGTAACGCTCAAGACGGTGCAGGATGAGGCCGAGAAGGCTGGGCGCTTCTTCCCTTTGAGTCTCGAATCGGAAGGCTCTTGCCGCATCGGCGGCAATCTCTCGACCAATGCCGGGGGCTTGGGCGTTCTCGCATATGGCAACACCCGCGATCTCTGCCTCGGGCTCGAGGTCGTACTGGCTGACGGGCGCGTCTGGAATGGCCTCAGAGGCTTGCGCAAGGACAATACCGGCTACGATCTGAAGAACCTCTTCATCGGCGCCGAAGGCACGCTGGGCGTGATTACCGGCGCGGTGATGAAGTTGTTCCCGTTGCCGAGCGATCACGCCACGGCTTTCGTGGCGCTGCCTTCAGTCAAGGCGGCGCTCGATCTCCTGGCGCTGGCCCGGCAGAGGAGCAGCGGGCGCGTGACCGCCCTCGAGCTCTTTCCGCGCAACGGCCTCGAGTTCACCATCAAGCACTTCGCGGTGCGCGATCCTTTCGCGGACGCAGCGCCCTGGTATGTACTGATCGAGCTGTCGGGCTCGGGCGAGCTTGCGAGCCTGCTGACAGAGATCCTCGGCGAGGCAGCGGAGCAGGGGATCGTGAAGGATGCGACGATCGCCCAGTCGGAGGCGCAGCGCAAGGACCTCTGGTTCATCCGCCAGGCCATCGTCGAAGTGCAGAAGCGCGAAGGCGGCTCGATCAAGCACGACATATCGGTGCCGATCTCCGAGCTCCCGGCCTTTGTCGAAGCAGGGCTCGCGGCGGTCCATCGTTTCATGCCCGGGGCGCGGCCTATGCCTTTCGGCCATATCGGCGACGGCAATCTGCATTTCAATGTGAGCCAGCCGGTCGGCATGGACAAGCAGGCATTCCTCGCCCAATGGAACGCGATGAACGAGGTCGTCTTCGATGTCGTGCTGAAGCATGGCGGTTCGATCAGCGCCGAGCACGGCATCGGCCGGCTGAAGCGTGACATGATGAGCAGGATCAAATCGCCGATCGAATTGCAGATGATGCGCGGCGTCAAGAAGCTGTTCGATCCCAAGGGCATCCTCAATCCCAACAAGGTGCTGCCTCAGTGACATCCTTTCGGCCGATCGAAGACGGCGACATCGAGAAGGTTGTCGCCTTGTGGACCGCTTGCGGTCTGGTGCGGCCGTGGAACGATGCGCGGCGCGATATCGACTTCGCGCGTGGCAAACAGGCTTCCGACATACTCGTCGGAGTTGACGGCGGCGAAGTCGTCTCCTCTATTCTGGTCGGCCATGACGGTCACCGCGGCTGGTATTACTATCTTTCGGTCGCGCCGGCGCATCAGGGCAAGGGCTTGGGCAGGGCGACGGTGGAGGCGGGCGAGACCTGGCTCAAGGCGCGCGGAATCTGGTCGGTCAATCTGATGATCCGCAGCGAGAATGTGCAAGTGCGTGAATTTTATGCAGCGCTTGGCTACGACATGCGCGATGTCGTCGTGATGGGCAAGCGCGATCTCGATCGGACCTGATCGCGGCTTGCCAATTCCAGGAGCTGGGCTAAGCTCGCCAATGGTGGAACTCCTATCAAGCTCAACATCTCCAAGGCTTCAACGCGTCGACGCCGAAGGCAGGCTCGCGGTCAAGCATACCGACCGCGGATCGGTCATCGACAGGCTCTATCAATCGGGCGCGGCGAAGATCCGCTTCCCTGCATCACCAGATAGCAGGTCTTGCGAAGCGGTCTTGATCAACACCGCCGGCGGATTGACCGGTGGCGACCGTCTCTCCTGGAGGTTTTGCGCCGGCGAGGACGCGAAGCTCATCTGCACCAGCCAGGCTTGCGAGCGCATCTATCGATCACGCGACGGCGAGCCGGCGCGTTTGTCGGTCAAGATCGACATCGATAAAGGGGCCCGGGTAAACTGGATCCCGCAGGAGACGATACTGTTCGACGGCTGCGCGCTGGAGCGGAGCCTGGAGGCAGATCTCGCCCCTGATGCCAGCCTGCTCATCGTCGAGGCCCTGGTGTTCGGTCGCGCCGCCATGGGCGAGACCGTTCGGCGCGTCAGTCTGAGGGATTGCTGGACGATTCGCCGCGATGGACGCCTGGTTTTCGCCGATGCCGTCAGTTTTGCAGGCGACGACATGGAGGACCAACTGCAGCGTCGCGCGGTGGCGAAGGGCCATCGCGCCTTGGCGACGGTCGCGCTCGTGGCGCCTGATGCAGAGCGTCACCTGGATCATGTGCGTGAAAGATTTCCCGACATCGCGAGCTCCGCCTTTGCTGGCAAGCTTCTTGCTAGGTTGACGGCGAACGAGGCCCACGACCTCCGGAAAATGCTTATTCCCTTGGCTGAACTGCTGTCTGGTCAAAACGCGTTGCCGAAAGTTTGGGCTGCCTGACTACAAAAGAGGCGGACATGCATCTGACGCCACGCGAGAAAGACAAGCTTTTGATTTCGATGGCCGCCTCCGTGGCGCGCCGCCGTCTCGAGCGCGGTGTGAAGCTCAATCATCCTGAGGCGATAGCACTCGTCACCGACTTCGTCGTGGAAGGTGCCCGCGATGGCCGCAGCGTCGCCGAACTGATGGAAGCAGGCGCCCATATCGTCAGCCGCATGCAGGTGATGGACGGGGTTGCCGACATGATCGCGGATGTGCAGGTCGAAGCGACCTTTCCGGACGGTACCAAGCTGGTGACCGTTCATCAGCCGATCCGTTAGCGTGGGGGCAGGCATGATTCCCGGCGAAGTGTTCACCCTCACCGGCGACATCGAGCTCAATACCGGCGCCGATGTCGTGAGGCTTCTGGTCGCCAATAGCGGCGACCGCCCCATCCAGGTCGGTTCGCATTATCATTTCCACGAGGCCAATCCCGCTCTGATCTTCGAGCGCGACAAGGCACGCGGACGGCGTCTCGACATTGCAGCCGGCACGGCAACCCGCTTCGAGCCCGGCCAGACGCGCGAAGTGGCGTTGATCGCGATCGCCGGCGCGCGCCGCATCTTCGGCTTCCGTCAGAAGATCATGGGAGCGCTCTGATGCCGGCGAAACTGTCGAGAGCCGCCTATGCCCAGATGTTCGGACCGACCACGGGCGACCGGGTGCGCCTCGCCGATACGGATCTTATCATCGAGGTCGAAAGGGATTTCACCTTCTATGGCGAGGAGGTGAAATTCGGCGGCGGCAAGGTCATTCGCGACGGCATGGGTCAGAGCCAGCTGGCGCGCAGTGAAGGCGCGGTCGATACCGTGATCACCAATGCGCTGATCATCGATCATTGGGGCATCGTGAAAGCCGATGTCGGTTTGAAAGACGGCCGCATCACCAGTATAGGCAAGGCGGGAAATCCCGACACGCAGCCCGGTGTCGATATCATCATCGGGCCGGGGACGGAGGCGATCGCCGGTGAGGGACGCATCCTGACGGCCGGCGGCGTCGATGCGCATATTCATTTCATCTGTCCGCAGCAGGTCGAAGAAGCGCTCATGTCCGGGATCACCACCATGATGGGTGGTGGCACCGGTCCGGCGCATGGGACCCTGGCGACGACATGCACGCCCGGCCCCTGGCATATCGAGCGGATGTTCCAGGCGGTCGATGATCTGCCGATGAATATCGGCTTCTCCGCCAAGGGAAATGCCTCTTTGCCCAGGGCTCTGATCGAAATGATCGAGGCCGGCGCCTGTGCGCTCAAGCTGCATGAGGATTGGGGTACTACGCCCGCGGCAATAGATTGCTGCCTGAGCGTCGCTGATGATCACGACGTGCAGGTGATGATCCACACCGACACGCTCAATGAATCGGGTTTCGTCGAGGATACGATCGCCGCCTTCAAGGGGCGCACCTTGCACGCCTTTCATACCGAAGGCGCGGGTGGCGGTCACGCGCCGGACATCATCAAGCTTTGTGGCCTCGCCAACATCATTCCCTCATCGACCAATCCGACGCGGCCCTACACGGTCAATACCGTGGCCGAGCATCTCGACATGCTGATGGTCTGCCACCATCTCGATCCGCGGATCGCCGAGGATATCGCTTTCGCCGAAAGCCGGATCCGCAAGGAAACCATTGCCGCCGAGGACATACTTCACGACATCGGCGCCTTCTCGATCATCTCATCCGACAGTCAGGCAATGGGCCGCGTCGGCGAGGTCATCATCCGCACCTGGCAGACGGCGCATAAGATGCGGGTTCAGCGCGGCCGCCTGGCGGAGGAAACCGGCGACAACGACAATGCGCGGGTGAAGCGCTATATCGCCAAATACACGATCAATCCCGCCATCGCGCAAGGCGTCGCGCAGCATGTCGGATCGATCGAGCCCGGCAAACGCGCCGATCTTGTCTTGTGGTCGCCGGCCTTCTTTGGCGTGAAGCCGGATATGGTGCTGATCGGCGGCATGATCGCCGCCGCCCCCATGGGCGATCCCAACGCCTCGATACCCACGCCGCAGCCGGTCAGCTATCGCCCGATGTTCGCTGCCCTGGGCAGGGCGGTGAACAGGAGCGTGGTGAGTTTCGTCTCGAAAGCGGCCTTCGCTGCCGGAATCGGCGAGCGTTATGGGCTCGGCAAGTCGATGATCCCCGTCGACAATACGAGGAGCGGCCTGGGCAAGACCTCGATGATCCACAACGCGGCGATGCCTGTCATCGAAGTCGATCCGGAGACCTATGAGGTACGCGCCGACGGTGAATTATTGACCTGCGAACCCGCGCAGCAGCTGCCGATGGCGCAGCGCTATTTCCTGTTCTGACCATGCGGGCGCAAGACATTCAAAGACAGGGCAAATGGCATGGCGCACCGGCCGACCAAATCACGCTCGATTATGATGACCGCTGCCGGCGCCGTTTTGCGATGAAGAGCGACACCGGACTCACGTTTCTTCTCGATCTTGCTATGGCGGCTTATCTGAAGGAGGGCGATGCATTGGTCCTCGACGATGGGCGCCTCATCGAGATCCGCGCGAAGCCGGAAGACCTTCTCGATATTCGCGGCCGCAACGCCCTGCATCTGACGACGCTCGCCTGGCATCTGGGCAACCGTCATCTCGCAGCGCAGATCGAGGCGGAGCGCATCGTCATTCGTCATGACCCGGTCATCGCCCATATGCTGGAGCACCAGGGCGCCCGTGTGCGGCATATCCGGGAACCGTTCCATCCCGAAAGCGGCGCCTATGCCGGCCATCACGGTCATGAGCACTGACGCGCTGAGCCTGCTGCGGCTGATGACCTGGCTGTCACCCGCCTTTCCGGTCGGCGCCTTCAGTTACTCGCATGGTCTCGAACAGGCCGTTCACGATCGCATCGTGGTCACGCGCCACGATCTTGCCGAATGGATCGCCGATCTGATCGGGCAGGGCAGCTGGTGGAACGATGCTTTGCTGCTTGCCGAAGCCTGGCGAGCGGCCGCGATCGGCGACTTGGGACGCCTGCGGGATGTCGCCGAGCTGGGTGAGGCGCTGGCGGTGAGCGCCGAGCGTCATCTCGAAACCATGGATCAGGGGAGGTCCTTCTCGAAGGCCGCGCGCGCTTGGCACGACATGCCGGGCGATGATCTGGAAATGCCCTATCCCGTAGCGGTCGGCGCCGTCGCGGCGCGGATGGGTGTCGGGATCGACGGAACCTGTACGGGATATCTCCAGGCCTGCGCCGGCAATCTCATATCGGCCGGTTTGCGGCTCATTCCGCTCGGCCAAACGGAAGGGACCCTCATCATGGCCGCTTTGGAGAAAATCATCGTCGCGGTGGCCGGCAAGGCCGCTCGATCGTCGCTGTCCGATCTTGGCAGTTCCACCTTTGCAGTCGATATCGCTTCCATGCGCCATGAGACCATGAATGTCAGGCTGTTCCGCTCATGAGCAGGCTCCATGGACCTTTGCGCGTCGGTGTCGGAGGGCCGGTCGGCTCCGGCAAGACGACGCTGACTGAGAAGCTATGCAAGGCGATGCGGGGCCGTTGGTCGGTCGCGGTCGTCACCAATGATATTTACACGAAGGAGGATGCGCTGATCCTCAACCGCCTGCAGGCCTTGCCGGAAGACCGGATCATTGGGGTCGAAACGGGCGGTTGCCCTCACACGGCGATCCGTGAGGACGCCTCGATCAATCTCGGCGCCGTTGCCGAGCTCAACCGGCGGCATCCCGATCTTGATGTGATCTTCATCGAATCGGGTGGTGACAATCTGGCGGCGACCTTTTCGCCGGAGCTCGCCGATATGACGCTTTATGTCATCAGTGTCTGTCAGGGCGAGAAGATCCCGCGTAAGGGCGGCCCCGCCATCACGCGGTCCGATCTTCTGATCATCAACAAGATGGACCTCGCGCCCCATGTCGGCGCCGATCTCGAAATCATGGCTCAGGATACGAAACGCGTGCGCGGCGAGCGGCCGCATATTTTCACCGATCTGCTGCGCAACAAGGGCGTGCCCGATATTGTCGAGATGATCGAAACGGCCGGCGGAATGGTTCCATCATGACTCCTGCGGCTGGCCGCGCAAGGCATATGCCACCTGGCTGGTCGATGTAATCCAATCCATGAAACGCTCGATGAGCGGTTCCCCGGCACGGTTTTCCGGACAGATGCAGTAATAGCTCCGCGTCGCCTCGACGCCGATATCATAAGGGCGCACCAGGCGGCCGGACTTCAGATAGTCCTGCGCCAGGAGATCGCTGACCAGCGCCAGGCCTCTGCCCTCGAGCGCCGCCGCGATCGCCATCATCAGTGTGCCGAAATAGGCATTGTGCTGCGGCACACGGCGGATCTTCGCCGCCGAGAGCCAGCGCCGCCATTCGGTGCCGTCGTCTTCATGCAGCAGCCACTGATCGACGATGTCGGCGAGGGAACGCAGGCCGTCGGCCGAGTTGAGCAAGGCCGGGCTGCAGATCGGCCGCAACTTCACGGTGGCGATGAAGCGCCAGGCGAAGCCCTCTTTGGGCGGCGCGCCATAGGTGATGGCGACGTCAGTCTGTCGCCAGTCGATCTGCGCCACATCGAGTGCCGCTGTCATCTTGAAGGAGGCGAGGCCGAAGCTTTGGCAGAAATCGAACATCAAGGAGGATAGCCACGCGACGCCCAAAGCGGGCGGCACCGAAACGCGAAGACTGTCAGCCTGCTCCAGTTCGGGCTTGGCCGCGAGTTCGTTCACGCAGCTGCCGATGTCGTCAAGTGCGGCCGTCACGGTCCGGCGCAATTCGCTGCCTTGCGGCGTGAGCCTGATGCGGCGTCCGTCGCGCTCGAACAATTCAACGGCGAGCGAGGATTGCAGTTTGCGCAATTGCTGGCTGACGGCGCCCGGCGTCAGGTTGAGCTCCAGCGCGGCGGCCCCGACATGGCCGAGACGTGCGACCGCCTCGAAGGCTCGCAAATAACCCAGCTCCAGCCGGTTCATGCTGTTTGATTGTTTAGTCATTCTAAATAGAAATCCGGCAATTCAAATAGTTTGTCAACACAGTGATGGCCCGATATGCTCCCTGTCGTCATTTCAGGGATGTTTCATGTCGATCACCGCCAGACCCTTCAACTACCCTTATGACGGCAATCTCGTTCCCGCCGTCACTGCCTTGCTGGTCATCGACCTGCAGATCGATTTCCTCTCCGAGGACGGCTATTTCGCTCGCAAGGGATATGATCCGGCCCCGCTGCGCGCGATCATCCCCAATGTGAATGCCCTCATCGCCGCTGCGCGCCAGGCGGGCTGCGCCATCGTCCATACACGCCAGGGCTATCGCGCCGATCGCGCCGACATGACCCCCTACGAAGTCTGGCGCCGCAAGCGCGCCGGCATCGACGACACTCAGGTTCTGCTGCGCTCCTCGCCCGGTTATGAGATCGTGCCGGAGATCGACGTCAAACCGGAAGACATCATCGTCGACAAGACCGCCAATGGCGCCTTCACCTATACCGATCTCGAGCATGTCCTGCGCGCCCGCGGCATCACGCATCTCTTGTTCACCGGTTGCACGACGGATGTCTGCGTGCACACCACCTTGCGCGAGGCGCAGGACCGAAATTTCCAGAATCTGCTCATCGAGGATGCCTGCGCCAGCGGCGATGCATACGCGCACGAGGCCGCGGTCCATATGGTGACCGTCGAGGATGGTATCTTTGGCGTGGTCGCCAAGACCGAAGACGTCATTGCCGGCCTCAAGGCCGTAAAACGCTGACCGCCAGGGAAAGCCATGCCTTACTACATTTCTCTCATGCGGCTTACTCAGAAGGGGCTCGACGAGCTCGGCAACTCGCCGGAGCGCGGGCGCATCAGCAAGGAGCGTGTCGAGGCCCTTGGTGGCCGCAGTGTTTGCCTCTACACCACCATGGGCGCTTATGATTTCGTGCAGGTCTTCGAAATGCCGGACGAGGCCAGCATGATGCAATATGTGATGACAGCGCGGCGCGACGGCCATGTCGAACCGCTGATCCTGCCGGCCTTCGATGCCTCCGAATGGGCGGGCATCGTCGAAAAACTAAAACTCAAAAAATAAATCATAGGAGATGGAAATGGGCATGACGACCGGTTTTGCCGGAGGGTTCCTTTGCGCCTTGACGGCAGTGACGATGACCATGGCTACCGCATCGGCCGATACGGCGAAGCTGTCCTTTGTTTCGAACGGTAAGCTCAATATCTGCACAACCGCCGGCTTCCCGCCGCTGACTTATCTCGAGAACCCTTCCGACACCCGGCCGGTCGGCATCGACATCGATCTCGCCGACGCGCTGGCGAAGCACTGGTCGGTGACCGAGGTCAAATTCTCAACCTCCGGCTTCGACGGCCTTCTGCCGTCGCTCGGCTCGGGCCGTTGCGATCTCGTCATCAGCGGCATCTATCTCAATGACAAGCGCCGGGAAGTCCACGACGGAGTGCCCTATCTGAAATCGGCAGCGGCGATCGTCACGCTGGCCACCAACACCGACATCAAGGCGCCGGAGGATCTGAGCGGCAAGCGACTGGCGCTGGAAGCGGGAACCACTTTCGCCGATGCCCCGCAGAAGATGAACGAGCAGTTTGCGAAAGAAGGTCGTGATCCTGTGGCCGCCAGCACATACGAGTCGCAAGTTGCCGCCGCCCAGCAGGTTCTGATCGGCCGTGCCGATGCGACCCTTACCGAGGTCGCTGAAGCGTCGGTACGGATCAAGCAGAGCAACGGTCAGCTGAAGATCGCCTACACCTATCCGCCGGAAGGCATTTACGGCATCTACATCCGGAAGAATCCAGATGACCTCAAGGCTCTGCGCGAAGCAATGAAGGAGCTTCAGAAGTCGGGAGCTATCGAGGCGGTCGCCAAGAAATACAACATGCCGGTCGCCGACTTCACAGTCGACTACGACTCTTGAGATCGGCCAGGCGATGCTGTTCGACCCGCGCATATTCATCGAGGCGTTGTTCAGCTCAGCCCTGCTGAAGGGTGCGTTGATCACCATTGCGCTGTCGATCGTCGTTCAGATCGCTTCGATGGTACTCTGCCTGCCAGTGGCGCTGGGCCTTTCGGCCCGGCGCCGCTATCGCTGGCCGTTGCGAGCCTATCAGTGGATATTCCGCAGCGCGCCTTTGGTGCTGGTCCTGCTCTTCGTCTGGAACGGGCTGCCGCAGATTTTCCCGGCACTGCGCTCGGATTGGTTCAACCCGTTCCTCGCGGCGGCCATTGCGATGACGTTGGTCGGCATTGCCTATAATGCCGAGATCATGCGCGCGGCCCTATTGTCAGTGCATAAAGGTCAGGCGGAGGCAGCGGCGGCCCTCGGCCTGCGCCGCGGCCAGGCCTTTTTCCTCGTGGTTTTGCCGCAAGCTTTCCGTGTCGCCTTGCCGCCGCTGATGAACGAATTCATCACGCTGCTCAAGTCTACATCCCTCGCTTACACAATCTCCCTGCGGGAGATGATGACCGTCACCCAGCTCTCCATCTCGGCGAGCTTCCGCTTCACCGAATGGTACGCGGCGGCCCTCGTTTATTACCTGATTATGGTATCGATCCTCACCGTAATCCAGGCATCCGCCGAGAACCGCATGTCGACGGCCTATGCGCGGCGCAGCAATTCCGGCGCGGCCTCGGCTGTCAAAGTGAGGACCACGGCAGCGGCCTGAGGCTCAGTTCGACCAGAGGTGATTGATGTCCTTGAGCGCTCGCGTGAGGAGCATCAGTTCTTGTGTGGAGATGCCGATGCCGGCGAGTGAATCGGCATGGATATCGAGCGCGCAGAGGATGACATGCGCCACTTGCCGGCCTTCCTCGGTCAGTTCGATGAGGCTCGACCTCTTATCCCACTGTGGCCGGGACAGTTTGACGTAACCACCTTCGGACAGCTTCGTGATGTTGTAGGTAAGGTTAGTCCCTTCATACTGTCCGATCGCCTGAAGTTGACCGAGCGAGATCGGTCTTTCGCTGGCATGACAGAGGATCAGCGCCTGCACCGCGCTCAACGCCTTGTCCCGGCGCCCGAGCTCCGACGTGATCACGTCCAGGAACCGGCGGTGCAGTATTTCAACGGACTGCAGCATCTTGGTGAAATGCTTGCTTTTGTGAACGAGCTCGATTTCGTCAAAGTCGGTTTTAGCTGCAAAAGCCGTTGTCATGTAGATGTCCCTTTCGCTACGGCATTTACCATGCGAGCTCCTAACGCTTCGAAAGGGTGGAGCTGCAAATTTATGAGCCTCTGTTAACCATCAACGGGAACTCGAAAGCCGAGAAAAGCGGGATTCCCAGCCTGTCACCGGCACCGCGCCTTAACGATCTGGGGATGTCGCTGGAAGCTGATCAGTACCAACCGATCATGCCGATGCGCGCGCCATCTTCCGGTGTCTTCACGACAACGATCGGGGGTTCACGGTCTTCATCGAAAGAATGGAACCATCGGGAGAATCTCTGCAGAAGGATTTTCATGGAGATCGTCTCTCAAGACCTTGAGTCCTTCTGGAATTCTCCACGATTGAATTGGTTCCAGGGGGCATGAGGTCTTGTGAATATTTGACCATTACATGCTTGTTAGGAAATCAGAGCGCGATTAACGGGAACAATTTCCGATGGCAGTGGTTGAGATGCCAACGGAGGTAGATATGCGTAATCTTTTTAAATCTTCCCTTGTTCGCGCTTCGATCGTTGCCGCTGTCTTGGGCTTTGGCGCCACGGGTGTCATGGCCGCATCACCGGTTACGAAGCCGGCACGACAGGGGGCTTCGAGTGACATTCTTCTGATCAACCACAAGAAGGGTCACTATAAGAAGCATCGCAACTACAACAAGAACCGGCATTGGCGCTACGAGAAGCGTTACGGCAAGCGTTTTCGTCACCGTCGCCACGGCTATGACTATTATTACGGCGGCTGGTATTATCCGCGGCCCTACTGGCGTGACGAGCCAGGTATCCAACTCCGGTTCAATCTCTAACCAAAATCCTGACAGGCGGCCGATCGTTGAGATCGGCCGTCTTTCGTCAACTTCCGCCAAGTCCGGATTGTGGCGCTTTCAGCTCCCACAGCAATCCGCTCGCTTGGCGTGTGATCGTCGCCTCGCCGCGTAGCGCCGCCGGAGCGAGTTTCTCAAGCACTTTCGTTCCGAAACCAGCTGCTGAGGCAGGACCAATCTCGGGGCCGCCGGATTCTTCCCAACGCAAAGTGAACAATCGCGTACTTGGCTCTCCATCGAGAGACCAGCTTACGCTGACGCGCCCATCCGGATTCAAAAAGGCGCCGTGTTTCGTGGCATTCGTTGCAAGCTCGTGAAACGCCATGCCGAGATATTGTGCCGCCGATGAGGAAAGCGTGATTTGCGGTCCGCTTGTCGCAAGCCGATCTCTTACTCCAAAAGTATCGAGATGGGCGACGAGGAGGCCGTGAAGGTCGGTGCCTTCCTCTTCGCCCTGGACAAGCAGGTCATGTGAGCGGGAGAGGGCCGTGATGCGTGATTGGATCAGCCGGTCGAATTCCTCACGGGAGTGGGCCTGATTGCTGGTTTCGCGGATCACTGCCAGGATGACGGCATATTGGTTCTTCACCCGATGCGCGAGTTCCCGCAACAGCATCGTGATGCGCGCTTCGGCTTTCTTCCGGCGCGTCGTGTCCTGTGTGATGCCAATGAAATGCCGGCCATCCTGATCGACCGAAACGCGGTGATTTTCGAGCCAGATCATTTTTCCATCCGGTCGGTAGAAGCGATATTCATCGCGTGGCGGCGGTGCTTCGCCCTCCTTCATGCGCAGACGCGCCTGGCTCATGCGTTCCCGGTCTTCAGGATGTACCATCCCTAAGAAACGTTCGGCGGACGGCGCATCCTTTACGGGGTCGAGCCCGATCACGCGATAGAAGTTTTCATCCCAGCTGAGCCGGCCTTCGGGAGCGATCTCCCAGCTCCCCATATCCGCGGCCTTGAAGGCGAGCTCGAGGCGCCGCCGTTCGAGCTGCAGGGAGCGCCTCTCACGCTCCAGCCGCCGGACGGATTGGTCGAGAAGGTCGATGACGAAAAGGATCAGGCCACAGACGATGATAAAGCCGATAATCGCGGCAATGTCCCGGTAAGGCGAAGGATCGACATGGGATGTGGTGAGGAAATAGATCGCGAGTCCCGTGCAGACGAGAAGGGCTGCGATGCCGATCCACCGGCCGCCGACAAAGGCGCTGAGGAGAACGGCCGGATAGAGGGTGAGGAAGGGTTGCATACCGGGCATCGCCAGCTTGAGGCCGGCGGCGACCGCCACGAAGACGGCCGCTGCCATGAGCCCGTAGCCCGGCCGCTGCCTGAGTGACGGCAAATGCCTGTCAATCCACACCGCATCTCTCCCTGCTGGCGGCACCATATCACGGCGAGGCGCAAGTGCTATGGCCTGCTGCAACGGGCGAGCCGGGCTAGGTGAATCTAGAGCTTGAACGTGTAATACATCACCTGGTCGGCCTTCCGCCCCAAGCTCTCATAGAAGGCTTGGGCGTTGAGATTCTCGGTCTCGGTGCCGAGCCAGGCTTCGGCACAACCGAGTTCCTTTCCCAACGCCAACGCGGTCGCCATGAGTTTCGTCGCGACGCCCCGGCGACGGGCGGATGGACTGACGCCCACTTCGTCGATGTAGAGGTCGCCTGGGCGATTCTCCGGATGCTGATAGGAAAGGGCGGTCAGCTGCCCGACGATGACGCCTTTCTCGATGGCGACGAACAGATGATGGTCGGGCAGCGAGAGATAGCGCGTGAGCTTGGCGCGGTCGACCGGATCGTCGAAGACCTCTTCGGCGACCCGATCGAATAGCGGCTCATCACCCGGTGCGCAACAATGGATGATGATCTCGTCCATAGGGGCGATTTAGGTGGCTCCCTGGCTCAGATCAAGCACCACGCGGCCGACGATCTTGCCCTGGCGCATCTCATCGAAGATCGCATTGATCTGGGACAGAGGCGCCGTCCTGATCTTGGCGCGAACCAGGCCATTGGCGGCAAAGTCGAGCGCTTCATGGAGATCGGAGCGGGTGCCGACATTCGAGCCGCGGATGCTCAGTTCCCAATTGGTGATCGCCGCGATCGAGGTGCGGATCTCGTCCGACTTGCCGCCGGGCAACCCGATATAAGCGACAGTGCCGGCGGGCCTCAGCATCAGGATCGCCTGCTCGAAGGCTTTGCTGGCGACCGCGGTCACCACCGCGGCATGGGCGCCGCCGATCTTCGACTGGATCGCCGCAACGGCGTCTTCCTGGGCGCCATTGACCAGCACCTCGGCGCCGAGCGACTTTGCCAGCGCCAGTTTGTCATCGGCGACGTCGACCGCCGCCACCCGCAGACCCATGGCGCGGGCATATTGGACGGCGATGTGGCCAAGGCCGCCAATGCCGAGCACCGCGACCCATTGGCCGGGCCTGGCGCCAGTGCGCTTGAGGCCGCGATAGGTGGTGACGCCGGCGCAGAGGATGGGGGCGAGCTCGAAGAAATCGGCATCGGCCGGCAGCTTGCCGACATAAGCGGCGGACGCCACCATATATTCGGCATAACCGCCGGGTTTCGAATAGCCGGTCGCCTCGCCGGATTTGCAGATCGTCTCCATACCGGCAAGGCAGAACTCGCAGGCGCCGCAAGAGGAATACATCCACGGTACGCCTACCGCATCGCCGACTTCGAGGCCCTGGACGCCGGGTCCGATGGCGGCGACGTGGCCCGCTACCTCATGGCCTGGGATCAGCGGCAGATTGGGAAGTGGCGACCAGTCGCCTTCGATCGCATGCAGATCGCTGTGGCACACGCCACAGGCCTTGACCTTGATGAGGATGTCCCCATGGCCGGGCTCGGGGATAGCGACATCTTCTATGACGAGTCTGTCCTTGATCTTGTGAAGAACTGCCGCTTTCATCGTTTTGGTCATGACGTGATGCCTCCGCATTGTTTGTGTCAAAGTAGAGTCGCCACGGCCCGGCTGGCCATATCCCCAAAGCGATAGCCGACGTTGTCGCTTTCTATGGGCAGGAAAGCGAAATACAATACATCGCTGGGAGGGTCTTCATCCGGTGACAGGACAATTGCCACGCCGCCATCTGCTGCTCGACAGCTTCAGCCGGAGCGCTGCCGAGCTGACTCAAGCCCTGGAGACGGCCGGCTTCGTTCCCGCCTTGCTAGGCGCCGTGCAACGTATCGTCCATGCCGATTTCGTCATGGTTTTCGGCTATCGCGGGTCCGATCAGCCGCAATTGCTGGGTGACACGCTCGATCGCGAGCGTCATCGCGTGATTGCCGAGGATTACATCAACGGGCCTTATCTGCTCGACCCGTTTTATCAACTAGTCGAGGACGGCCGATGCGAGGGCTGCTTCCGCCTGCATGACATCGCCCCCGACCGGTTCCGGCAGAGCGAGTATTTCCGCACCCATTATAAGCGCACCGGTATCGGCGAGGAGGTCGGCTTCGTCTTTGATGCCGGGCGGGGCGTGACCGGCGTCGCCTCGGTGGCCCGCTGGACCTCATCGCCCGCCTTTGCGCGTGACGAGCTGGACCTCCTGCAGACGCTCGGACCTGCGATCGGTGCCTTCTGCAGCCGGCATTGGAGCCGCATCAGCCGGGCGGTCCTTGTCTCGGATGAGGCGGCGCGCGCCAATGCCGTGTCGGCGCTCGAGGATTTTGCCGGCGGCATCCTGTCGGCCCGCGAAAGGCAGATCATGACCATGATCCTGCAGGGCCATTCCACCCAGTCGCTGGCGCATCATCTCGATATCAGCCCCGGCACAGTGAAGATCCACCGCAAGAACGTGTATCGTAAGCTCAATATCTCGACCCAGGCCGAGCTCTTCGCCGCTTATCTGGCCTTCGTCCAGGCCCGTGGCGGCGGTGCCGGCCTATTCCCCGGGGGGTATACAAAGCAGAGGCCATCTCCTCGATAATCGGCCACCGCACCAAGAAACATCAGGGAGGGAACCATGACAAAAAGCTGGTACAGCGATCTGCCCCAATATTATCAGCGCCAGATCAAGGCCGCGGGCCTGGATGAGGCCGGTCTCACCCGCCGCCGCCTGCTCAAAGGCATGGCCGCGACCGCGGGTGTCGCGATGGCTGGATTGTCTTCGCGCCCATCTCAGGCCGCGAGCCAGATGACCTATATGTGCTGGGAAGGTTACAACGATCCCCGCATCATCGATCCGTTCCGGAAGGCGAATGATGTCGAGATCGCCTTCGATCTGATTGTCGACAGCCCCGGCGGCTTCGCCAAATTGCAGGCCGGCGCCTCGCGCGAGGTCGATCTCGTCTCGAGCGACATGCCCTGGATCACGCGCCTCGGTCCTGCCGGATTGGCGCAGGAACTCAACCCGGCGGATTACGCCGATGTCTACGCCACCTTCTACGATCAGTTCAAACCGCCCTTCGAGCCTTTGCTGAATGAAGGCAAGACCATTGGCGTGGCCACCCGCTGGGGCTGGGTCGGGCCGTGCGTGAACACTGATCTTACCAAGCCGGAAATCTGGAAGAGCTATGATCCGGTTTTCGACGATGCCAATAAGGGCAAGATCTGCGTGATGGATTGGGGCGACTGGCCGATCCTGCCGATGGCGCTCCATGCCGGTATCGATCCTTATCAGGAACTCGACCAGAATGCGCTCGAGGAAACACGCAAGGTGCTGCGCGCGATGTTCAAGAACACCCGCACGCTGGTTGCCGATCTGACCCAGGCTCAGAAAGGTCTGCTCGACGGGTCGCTGCTCGGCTGCATCGGCGCCGGTTCCTATCTGACCTCGGCCGTGCGCAAGCAGGGCCACAAGAACATCATCGCGGTGGTGCCCGAGCCCAAGAACGGCCTGAAGCAGGGCATTATCTGGGTTGAGGCGACGGCGATCCTCAAGGACACCGATCAGCCGGAGCTGGCGCAGAAGCTCCTGAAGCATGTCGTCTCGAAGGAGTCGGGACACGTCCTGTCACTTCTCGATTCGACCTGCAATGTGGTGACCAATAAGGCGGTGGAGGCTCTCTATACGCCCGAGGAGCGCGATATCCTGCAGGCCGATTACATGTGGACGGCGTGGGATAATTCGCAGATGCACCGCATCGCCCCCAATATCGACGACATGCTGGCCATCTGGCAGGAGGAATTGGCGGCGGCGCAATAGCACGATCGTCATGACCGCCATTCTCGACATCCAGGATGTCCGCAAGTCCTATGGCAGCTATGCCGCGCTGAAAGGCGTGTCGCTGAGTGTCAACCAGGGCGAGTTCATCGCCCTGGTCGGTCCTTCGGGCTGTGGCAAGACCACGCTGCTGAAGCAGATCGCCGGCTTCGAGGAGCCCGATACCGGCCGCATTGCCATTGCCGGCGCCGATATGGCTGGCGTCCCGGCGGCCAAGCGGCCGACCAGCATGGTGTTCCAGAAGCTGGCGCTCTTTCCGCATATGACGGTGGCCGAGAATATAGGCTTTCCCCTGAAGCTGCGCCGGACCGATACGGCTGAGATCAAAAAGCGTGTCGGCCAGATGATCGAGCTGATGCAGCTGAAGGGCGAGTATCTGACACGTTATCCGCGCCAGCTGTCGGGCGGCGAACAGCAGCGCGTGGCGCTGGCGCGCTCCATGGTATCCGCGCCCAAATTGCTGTTGCTCGACGAGCCGCTTTCGGCTCTCGACGTGAAGCTCAAGAAGGTGCTGCAGGCCGAGCTCAAGCGCCTGCACCGCTCCGTCGGCGTGACTTTTGTGCATGTGACGCACGATCTGGAGGAGGCGATGATGCTCGCCGACCGCATCTGCGTGATGCGTGATGGCGCCATTCTGCAGCTCGGCACACCCGCCGACATTTATTACCGCCCGGCCGGCAGTTTCGTATCGGGGTTCATCGGCGAGACCAATCTTCTGCCGATCACGATTTCTGAGCGGACATCCTCAGGCCTCATCTATCAGGCCGCCGATATTGTTGACACCGATGGCCGTATCGCCGCGGATCTCGTCGCCGGCAAAGTCGCCAAGGGACCTGCGCTTTTGATGCTGCGGCCAGAACTGCTGCGCGTTCTGCCACCGGGCGAGACAGCCGATGGCGCGATCGCCGCCGAGGTGACCGAGATGTTCGGCAAGGGCGGGACAGTGCAATATCGCGCCCGGACACCCGGCGGCCAGATGCTCGTGGTCGAAATTCCCGGTACCTCGTCTCTGCCGATGCGCATCGGAGACAAGGTCAGGCTGGGCTTCACCAAGAAGGACATCTATGTCTTCGGGGTGGAGGCCTGATCATGGCGGATGAGGTACCGAGAAGCTGGCGCGATCCCGATCTGTTGATCAAGGCGCTGCCGACGGTGCTCCTGCAGACCACCTGCTTCCTGGCGCCCTTGGTGATGACCTTTCTGCTCACCTTCCAGCGCAGCCGGAATTTCCAGCTGCAATGGAGCTGGGACCTTTGGACCTGGACCGATGTATTCTCCAAGCCGCATTATTGGACGATCCTCGGCCATACGATCTTTATGGCGGCAGCTACCGTCGCAATATGCCTGATCATCGCTTTCCCCATCGCCTACGGTCTCGCCACGCGTTTCAAGGCCTGGGAGAACGAGATCAAGGTGCTCATCACCTTCGCCTTCATCACTGATGCGACGCTCAAGATCTATGGCTGGGCCTTGTTCCTCGACAAGAATGGCATGGCCAACTATGCCCTGAGCTCGATTGGCCTGCCGCCCGAGATGGTCGCTTTTCTCTATACGGATTGGGCGACCTTGCTCGGCATGGTCTATTCGCTCTCCGCCTTCGCGATCTTCACGCTCTATCTCTCGATCAGCAATATCGATCGCTCCTTGATCCTTGCCGCCTATGATGCCGGCGCCGGCAAGTTCCGGGCGCATTGGGAAGTGACGCTGCCGCTGTGTAAGCCGGGCATTTGGGCCGGCAGCGTGCTGATTTTCCTCCTGAGTGTCGGTGCATTCCTCGAGCCCAAGGTTCTTGGCGGTGGCAAGTCGCCGATGTCGGCCGAGTTGATCCGCCAGACTTTCGAGACGCGTGTGAACTGGCCTTTGGGCGCCGCCCTCACTCTGGTTTTGATGGTGGTGTCGGTCTTCATCGTGCTGCTGTTCAGCCGCCTGATCGGTCTCAAACGGGCGGGGCTTGCCGCATGATCGCAAGGCTCGAAGGCAGGTTCATCGACATCGTCCTCTGGGGCAGCCTCGCCGCTATCCTGATCTTCTTTTATATCCCGATCTTCACGCTGATCGCCTTTTCCTTTCAGGAGGGCCGATTCCTGACTTTGCCGTTCGAGGGCATCTCGCTGCGCTGGTATGGCGAGTTGTTCCGCAATACCAATGCCCTTAACGCTCTGTGGAACTCGACGCTGATTGCCATCATCACGACGGTGATCGCCACCGCCATCGGGACCATGGCGGCGATCGCCGCGGTGCGTTACCGCTTCCGGGGCACGGATGCGTTCAGGCTCCTGGCTGGCGTGCCGCTCGCCTTCCCACAATTGCTGCTCGGCATCGTGCTGCTTTTGTGGTTCTCGGTGCTGGGGCGGATGCTCGACTTTTCGACCGGCATCTCCACGGCGATCATCGGCCATATCGTCTATATCACCCCTTTCGCCATGGTGATCGTGGCGGTGCAGGTCTACAATTTCGACGCGACGGTCGAGGATGCGGCGCGCGATTGCGGGGCGAGCAGCTTCGAAGTCTATCGTTATGTCACTATTCCGCTGCTCTGGCCCGGCATCTTCTCGGCGGCGATCTTCGCCTTCCTGCTGAGCTGGGGCAATTTCTACCTGACTTACAGCCTTGCCGGATCGACCCGCACTTTGCCGACTTTCATCTTTTCCGGTATCGCCATCGGGTCGTCACCCCTTTATCCGGCGATCGCGACGGTCATCTTCATTCCCGGCATCCTGCTGGTGATCCTGGCCAACCGCCTGCGCCGGACCTGATCTGCTGCAGGTAATAATTACTGAGACTTGCGGCGCATCAGCCGCGGCAGTTCCTTGAGGAAGAGGGCTCTGACGGCGGGCCCCTTCGGACCTTGTTCTGAGCCGTCCTTGCCGACCTCCAGGCGAGCGAAGACGACGCGTTGACCGCGCTTCTGTGCCCAGCCGACGAACCAGCCGATCGGTTGTGTTCGATCGAACTCGCCCTTGCTGTCGCGAAGCCAGATGCTGCCGGTCTTGCCGTAGACCCGCCAGCCACCGGGTGCGTCGAAGCCCGGCACGATGGCGCGTGTCTTGGTCTGCGCTTCCTTTGAGGTAGGTAATGTGCCCGTCAGCAGCTTACGCACGAACTGCACCTGCTCGTCGGCAGAGATCACCAGCGAGGAGGCGAGCCACGCGTGCGTGAGGCCATTGTTCTTGCCGGGATCGCCGGAGATATCTTTGTTGCCATAGTCCATCTGCGCGACATAGGAGGTGAATTTCTCAGAGCCCAGACGCCTTGTCACCTCGCGTGAATACCAAAGAACGGAATCTCGCTCCCATGTCATGGGGTCCACAGCCTTGCGGTCCCGCTTGGGAGCTTCGATTCCCTCATGCCATGTCCAGGTCGGATCGTGCGCGCCCTTCAGGATGCCGGCGTCGAACCCCATGACCGCAAGCGGCACCTTGAAGGTCGAGGCGGGACTGAAACGTTCATCGCATATGCCGTCGCGATGCATGACCATGCCAGACCGCGCATCGAGGATCACCGTGCAGGATTTGGGTTCCGTCTCCGCCGCGGCCATGTTCAGACTGCCACTGGTGGCGACGACGAGGAAAAGACCGAGCAGGAAGGAGGGCTTGTGGAGGAGAATCATGGAGTCGTGGTTAGCACATGTCGTCTCCGGCTGTCCGCTCCAGTTCATTCCCGGCCGCTGTAATTGTCCTCGGCTGCTTCCTGGATCTCACGCCATGTGGCCGGGTGATCACGTTTGATTTCTGCAAGGACCTCACGCGCCCGATGATCCGTAAAGGCGTAGGTTTTGTCATCGGCCCCGACAAAGAATATGTCGCAAGCCATGTCATCGCGAAAAACTTGATCGTGGATGGGGCGGATGCGCACCTCGAGGTCGCCCACCACGATATCGCGCTCGCGCAAGGGAATATGGGCGGTGACCATCATGAGGAGGGCGGGGTGCTGAGGCGGGTCAACTCCGCGTGGCGGGTTCTGTCGGCATCGTTCCATCTGTCCTTCATGGTCAGGACGGCCAATTCTCTTTCGGCTGGACTGGCCTCCGCCCAGGCCTTGGCATAGGCCTCTATGTAGAGGGCGTTGCGGCGTCGGCGGGCTTCTGCTTCGTTGAATATCATCACGCATCTCCCTTCTTTCATCACAAATGTTTGTACGTTAAAACAGTAAAAATAGTCAACACGAAACGTATGAATGGGAGTTTGCGTATAATTTACGTATGTTGCAGAGATGAAGTTTGTTCTTGATGTGTTCCAGTAATTGCGGCATGTTTGCCGGTGGCCATTAAGGCCAGGGAGGCACCAAAGATGACCATGCAAACCTATTTCATCGTTCAGCCCTACCTGGAAACAAAGCGGGGCGGGCTGGTCGCCTTGCCGGCGATCCAGGCCAAGGACGCCGATCATGCGCGCAGACTGGTGTTACGCCAGGCCGGTTCGGCGGTTGGAGCGGTCGCCTTCTCCCGGCGCGTCGATCCGGAAGCGGGCGAATATGAGGAGGCCGTCGTGTTGACGAGCTGGGGGCGGGTGCCGGATGAAGAGGAGCAGGCCGCGGCCTGATCTCAGCGCGCGTTTTTCTTGCCTACGATCCGATGACAGATCGGCCAATCGATAATCGACTCTATAAAATCGCGGGGAGGTTGATATTGCCGCAGCTTCCATTCCTGCGGCGACCAGCTGACCAGGGTCTTGATGATCGCCTCGGCCTCACCAAAGGGAGGCACGTGATAAAGAACCACATCCGTATCGCGCTCGGGCAGCTTGCGGGGGTTGACCCAGGCGATATCGCCGGGCCGATAGGCTGGGACCATCGACTCGCCAACGATCAGGATTCCGTAAGGGTCTTTGACATGACGGAGTTCTTCCGGCCCGGGAAGTTGATCGATCGGAGTGTGATCAATGATCAGGTGTCCCTCGCCGCCCTGAGCGGCGGCATAGATTGGGATGAGTCTGTCTAGTGCTGTCTGGCCGGCGGGAATAATAGTCGGGCGGTCTCCTATTGTGCGCCGACCGCCAAGATCCCAAACCTCTTGATCGGTAATGGGGGGCTCACTCCGGCCCACGAACAAGGGGACGAGCTTCTCGATGATTTCGTGCGGCAGGTACTTTTGCAGGAACTTCTTGGGATCCTCGTAATGCTGGTAGCCGGATGCAGTTTTGTAGCCTAGCGCTTGGGCTGCTTCGGCCATGGTTACGCCCGCGCGGTTGCGCAGCGCCTTTAAACGTTCCGTGACCGGAATATCTGCCATAAAACGCGTATAGCGTATAAGGCGCATGGAATCAAGTTGACCGTTTGTACGTTTTTAACGTATTAGCAAGTCATGATCGACACTGTCACCGACGTTCCCCCGGATCTGCGACCCGCCGCTCGAGAGACGCTCGCGGCGGTAGGGCCGGTCGAGCCATCCCCCTCCCCAGAGC
>SCPD01000030.1 GCA_005502925.1 Rhizobiales bacterium Y(2018)
GCATACGAGATCGAGCCGGTGAAGGAGAAAGTGTTCCCACTCGGCATCGCCCAGCGCGCCGACATCCGTCTGACGCTGCCGGGCGAAAGTGGCGCCTGGCCCATCCTGTTCCGGCCTGAAGGTCTCAAGCATCGCACCGGCATTGTCCTTGTCGCGGGCGACGGCACGATCGCCAAGATCGGCGCGGAAGGCGATGCGGCGCCGGCGGTCGACCTCGCCATGGAGCTGAAGCTGAGGGCGCTCAAGGGTCTGGCGCCCGAGCCCATCACCCGTGCCGAGATGGTCATGCTGACCGGCGGCGATAAGGACTATGTCTGGGGGCTGAACGGCAAGGCCTCGATGCATGACACGCTGTTCACCGTGAGGCTTGGCGAGCGCGTCGGCATCATGATGCACAACATGACCGCCATGTCGCATCCGATGCATCTGCACGGCCATCACTTCCAGGTCGTCGACATCAACGGGCAGAAGGTCCAAGGCGCCATGCGCGATACCCTCCTGGTGCCGCCCAATGCGATGGTGACGGTCGCTTTCGATGCGGATAACCCGGGCAACTGGGCTTTCCATTGCCACCATCTCTATCATATGAATGCGGGCATGATGGCAGCCGTCGCTTATGTGAACGCCGCCTGACAGGTGACAGACAACGGGGGCGGGCATGAAGCAGGCCGATATTCTCATCGTCAATGCGCGCGTGCTCACCCTCGACGGGAAAAATCCCCGCTGCGATTGCGTGGCGATCGCCGGCAACGAGATTCTGTTCGCAGGCGCCGCGGCTGACGCCCAGGCCTTCCGGCACAAGGGCACCCGCCTCATCGATGCGCAGGGTGCGAGCGTGTTGCCAGGCTTCATCGAAGCCCATCTGCACATTTTCTCGGGCGCCGCCGAGCTCGAGATGCTGCATCTGACGGGCGTTTCTGGCTTTGCCCGGCTTTCCGAACTGGCGCGGGACTATGCGCGCAGCAAACCCGAAATACCGCTCCTGATCGCGCAAGGCGCTGACTACACGATCCTGTCGAAGGACAAGCCGGTGAACCGCCATCATCTCGATCGCATCGTTCCCGACCGGCCGTTCATGATGTTCTCGCCCGATCATCACACCGCCTGGGCCAATACGGTGGCGCTCGAGCGCGCCGGCGTCCTGCACGGCCGCGCGGTCCCGGTCGGCAATGAGATCGTGATGGGCGCGGACGGGCTTGCCACCGGTGAGTTGCGGGAAGGGGCGGCCATCGACCCGGTACGTGCGATCGGTGGCGAATGCCGCGAAAGGCTCGGTCTCGAAACCGGCGGCGAGCCCAGTGTCGCGCCGAGCCCGGCCGAGCGCGCCCATGACCTCGCGACGATGCGGCGCGGGCTCGCCCATTGCGCCAAGCACGGCATCACCAGCTTCCACAATATGGACGGCAATTTCTATCAGCTCGATCTCCTCGCCGAGATCGACCGTGCCGAAGGCCTGCCGGTCCGGGCGCGCGTGCCTTTCCACATGAAGAACTTCATGAAGCTCGCCGATCTCGACAAGGCGAGCGAGATGCATGAGCGGTACCGCTCGGAGCGCCTGCGCTCGGGCTTCGTCAAGATGTTCATGGACGGTGTCATCGATTCGGGCACCGCGGTCATGGCCGGAGACTATGCTGGACCTCCACGCAAGAACGGCGATCCCTTGTTCACGGTGGAGCAGTTCAACGAGATCGCCATCGATGTCGACCGGCGCGGCCTGCAGATCGCCGTCCATGCGATCGGCGATGGCGCCGTCAACAGCGTGCTCAACGGCTATGCGGCGGCGGCCAAGGCCAATGGCAAGCGCGACAGCCGCCACCGCATCGAACATATCGAAGTGGTGCTCGCCTCCGATATTCCGCGCTTCGCCGAACTCGGCGTCGTCGCCTCGATGCAGCCGCCGCATCCCCCGGGCACGATGGGCCTGCCGCTCGAGCCGACGCTCGGCCTCATCGGTGAAGCGCGCTTTCCGCTGGCCTATGCCTGGCAGACTTTGCGCGAAGCGGGGGCGCGGCTCGTTTTCGCCAGCGACTGGCCGGTTTCCGACATCAATGTCATGCGCGGCATCCATGCGGCGGTGACGCGCAAGCCCTGGAAGACGGGATTGCCCGAGCAGAAGCAGTCGCTCGGCGATGCGCTGGCCGGCTATACGCGCGACGGCGCCTATACGGAATTCATGGAAGACCGCAAGGGCCGCATCGCACCTAGCCTCCTCGCCGATATCGTCGTGCTGTCGGACGATATCGAGAAAGTGGCGCCGGAGACGATCGACCAGATGACGCCAGTCGTCACCATTTGCGATGGGCGGATTACCTACGAAGCGTGATTCGTTCTGGAGGGCAGGGGCTGAGCCGCCATGACTCTGGACAAAGAAACCGTCCAGATGGTATGTTTATGCCATGGCTCTCGCTCATCACCGCAAGAAGGATCCCACCCAGGTCCGCCGCCAGCTGCTCGATCAGGCGGCGCGGCTCTCGGTTCGGGAGGGCCTGGCCAGTGTCAGCCTGCAAGGCGTGGCGACCGCCGCCGGCGTGACCAAAGGCGGGCTGCTCCATCACTTCCCCTCGAAGCAGGCGCTCATAGAGGCGATGTTCACCGATTTCCTCGCCGCGCTGGACCGCGATATCGACGAGTTGATCGCAGCGGACGGTGAGCAGCCCGGATGTTTCTCCCGCGCCTATGTCGAGGCCATGTTCCGGCAGGGCGACGTCGGCGTGGACAGCTCCTGCGCCGTGCTCGGCATCGCGATGCTCACCGACCCGCGTCTCAGGGAGCTGTGGGCCAGGTGGCTGGCGGCGCGTCTCGACCGGCATCACGCGACCGACAGCGCGCCCGAGCTCGAGGTCATCCGTTATGCCGCCGATGGCGTCTGGCTCGCCGATTTCATGGAGGTGCGGCCGGTGAACCGGGCCGAGCTGCGCAACCGCCTCATCACCGCAACAAGAAGAGTCCCATCATGAATCCGCTGGTCACCGCTTATGGCCTGCTGCTCGTCGCCATCGCCGCCGAAGTGGTGGGCACGTCGCTGCTCGCCGCCTCGCAGCAATTCACCCGCCTGTGGCCGACGCTGGGCACTATCGCGGCCTATGCATTGGCCTTCTATCTGCTGTCCTTCGCGCTACGCGTCATGCCGGTGGGCATCGCCTATGCGATCTGGAGCGGGCTCGGCATCGTGCTGGTGTCGGCCGTGGGCTTCGTCGTGCTGCGCCAGTCGCTCGATCTGCCGGCGCTCATCGGCATCGGCTTCATCATCACGGGTGTGGTCATCATCAACACCCTGTCGCACTCCGTCACGCATTGAGACCGCCGGGCCTTAGGTTATCAGGCCAGTTGGAGCCGCATGCCGCGGTGACTGTCCTTGAAGCCATGGTTCTCATAGAAGCGCCGCGCGGCGAACCGGGTTTCGTGGACGAATAGCTCGATCAGACAACTGTGCCGTCGGCGCGCCTCGCCGATCGCCCAATCGAGCATATGGTGCCCGATCTTGCGGCCGCGATGGTGCTTATCGACACGCACATCTTCAATGAGAGCACGCCCGGCGCCCTGATGGCTGAGGCCAGGGATGAAGGTCATCTGCAGACAGCCGAGGAGCCCGCCATCGGCCGCCTCGGCGACGATCAGGACGTTTCGTTTGTCCGCGACGATCTCATCGAATGCCTTGAAATAGGCCTGCGAAAGCGGTTCGGAAAGATCTTCGCGGTCTCGCCCGAGCTCATCGTCGGCGAGCAGGCGCACGATTGTCCGGATATCCTCCCGCCGCGCCGGACGGATGTGCACTTCCCGAAGCATGTTCATCATGAACGCTCACTGGATACACGACCGCGCCCGGACGCGAGGGTGATCAACCCTTACGCATAGGCGCCGTGGCAGTGCTTGTATTTCTTGCCCGAGCCGCAGGGGCAGGCGTCGTTGCGGCCGACCTTGCCCCAGGTCGCCGGATCCTGCGGATCGACCGGCTGCTTGCCGGCCTTGCGCTGAGGCTCCTGCCCGAAGACGATGCCTTCGCCGACATCGTCCTGGCCGGTCGTCGCATCGATATGATGCGCCCGCATCGGCGGCAGGTCGTCCTCGTCGGGAAGCAGGTCGTCGTCATCATCGCCGGGACGGCTCTGCAATTCGACACGCATGATCTGGCCGGTGGTCAGCTCGCGCAGACGGGCGATCATCGCTTCGAACAGCGTGAAGCCCTCGGTCTTGTATTCGTTGAGCGGGTCGCGCTGGCCATAACCACGCAGATGGATGACCTGGCGCAGGTGCTCGACGGTGACGATATGCTCGCGCCAGAGATGGTCGAGCGTCTGCAGGATCACCGCCTTCTCGACCTGGGTCATCACCTCGGGCGTGTAGGTCTCGCGCTTGCGCGCATAGAATTCGTCCGCCGCGCGGGTCACGCGCTCGCGGATCTCCTCGTCGGCGATGCCTTCCTCCTTCGCCCACTCATCGACCGGCAGATCGAGGGCGACGGTCTCGCGCAGCTTCTCGCGCAGGCCCGCCACGTCCCATTGCTCGGCATAGGCGTTTTCGGGAATATGGCGGGCGACCTGATCGTCGATCACCTGATGGCGCATATCGTCGATCGTCTCCGGCACTTCTTCGCCGCGCATGACGCCGATGCGCATCTCGAAGATGACCTTGCGCTGGTCGTTCATCACATTGTCGAACTTCAGCAGGTTCTTGCGGATGTCGAAGTTGCGCGCCTCGACCTTCTGCTGGGCCTTTTCGAGGGCCTTGTTGATCCACGGATGGACGATGGCCTCGTCCTCCTTGAGGCCGAGCTTCTGCAGCATCGAGTCCATGCGCTCGGAGCCGAAGATGCGCATCAGGTCGTCGTCGAGGGAAAGATAGAACAGCGAGCGGCCCGGGTCGCCCTGGCGACCGGACCGGCCGCGCAGCTGGTTGTCGATGCGCCGGCTTTCATGGCGCTCGGTGCCGATGACGAAGAGGCCGCCGGCCTTCA
Organism: Rhizobiales bacterium Y(2018); assembly: GCA_005502925.1. Lineage (GTDB taxonomy): Bacteria > Pseudomonadota > Alphaproteobacteria > Rhizobiales > Aestuariivirgaceae > Taklimakanibacter. The sequence goes on from SCPD01000030.1 coordinate 4,955, forward strand.
ACACTTCTTCCTTGTTGCGCTCGATCTCGGCGCGGATCTCGTCCTCGCGCTTCTGGCGCTCGGGCCCCGGCGGAATATTGCCGAGCTCGGCGGCGATGCGCATCTCGGCATTGCCGCCAAGCTTGATGTCGGTGCCGCGGCCGGCCATGTTGGTGGCGATGGTGACGGCGCCCGGATAGCCGGCCTGGCCGATGATCTGGGCTTCCTGCTCGTGATAGCGGGCATTCAGCACATTGTGCTGGACATTCATGCTCTTCAGCATGCCGGAGAGGATCTCCGACTTCTCGATCGAGGTCGTGCCGACCAGCACCGGCTGCTGGCGCTCGCGCGCTTCCTTGATGATCTGGATGATCGCTTTGTATTTTTCCTTGGCGGTGCGGTAGACCTCGTCGTCCTCGTCCTTGCGGCCGACCGGCATGTTGGTCGGAATTTCGATGACATCGAGCTTGTAGATATCCATGAACTCCTCCGCCTCGGTATTGGCGGTGCCGGTCATGCCGGCGAGCTTCTCATAGAGGCGGAAATAGTTCTGGAAGGTGATCGAGGCGAGCGTCTGGTTCTCCGGCTGGATGGCGACATGCTCCTTGGCCTCGAGCGCCTGGTGCTGGCCGTCGGAATAACGCCGTCCCGGCATCATGCGGCCGGTGAACTCGTCGATGATGATGACCTGGTTGTCCTTGACGATGTAGTCCTTGTCGCGCTGGAAGATCTTGTGGGCGCGCAGCGCCTGCTGCACGTGATGCACGACAGTGACATTTTCGGCGTCGTAGAAATTCTCGCCCTTGAGCAGGCCGGCGGCGCCGAGCAGCTGCTCCATATGCACGTTGCCCTGCTCGGTCAGCGTCACGGTGCGTTGCTTCTCGTCGAGCTCGAAGTCGCCTTCGACGAGCTGCGGCAGGAAGGCGTCAATGGCGACGTAGAGATCGGACTTGTCGTCGATCGGGCCGGAAATGATGAGCGGTGTTCTCGCCTCGTCGACCAGGATCGAGTCGACTTCGTCGACGATCGCGAAATTATGGCCGCGCTGCACCATCTCCTCGAGATGGAATTTCATGTTGTCGCGCAGATAGTCGAAGCCGAGCTCGTTGTTGGTGGCATAGGTCACGTCGGCGCCATATTGCTGGCGGCGCTCGGCGTCCGAGAGGCCGTGCACGATGACGCCGGTGGTGAGCCCGAGGAAGTTGTATATCTGGCCCATCCACTGCGCGTCGCGCTGGGCGAGATAATCGTTGACCGTCACCACATGCACGCCCTTCTGGGTCAGCGCATTGAGATAGACGGGGAGGGTAGCGACCAGCGTCTTGCCTTCGCCGGTCTTCATCTCGGCGATGCAGCCCTCATGAAGCACCATGCCGCCGATGAGCTGGACGTCGAAATGGCGCTGGCCGAGGGTGCGCTTGGCCGCCTCGCGGACGGTGGCGAAGGCCGGCGCCAAGAGCTCGTCGAGCGGGCGGCCATTGGCCAGCTGCTCGCGGAATTCGACGGTACGGGCTTTGAGCGCCTCGTCGGACAGGCCGGTGAGGCTCGCCTCCAGAGCGTTAATCTCGGCGACGCGGCCGGCATATTTCCCGACCTTGCGGTCATTTGAGGAGCCGAAAATCCGCGACGCGATCGAACGCAGTCCTAGCATAGTATGTCTTTCCTTCGGAGCGGGGCGCTGTCGCCGACGCAAGTCTCGGGCCGCCTTTTAATGAAATTGGCGCTTCCGGGCAATTGCCCCGACGCCTGAAATGAATTTAACGAAGCCGGCCGCCTGGCTCGGTCAGGCCCATTTCAGGTAGTCGGTCTCTCCAAGGACTTCAATGCGTTGCATCAAGGTCACAGGGCGTAAATGTTCCGATTCCCCCCTTGAAGTTGACCTTTAATGCGACCATTGTCCGCGCCGCGTTACAACGAATTAGGGAAAATCGGGCCTGGAGGCGGCTTATTCTTGCCGGATTTGACCGCCAATGAGCTACCATCGCGGCAAGGACGCCGCCCGGTGCCAAGACCCCCTGAATGGGAATCCGATGCTGATGATTCAGAAATTCACCAAGTTCGCCGCTTTGTCGGCGGTGTCCGTCCTGCTTTTGACGCCGGCCCACGCGCAGGTGAAGGAAGACAAGACGGTCGCCATCGTAAACGGCCATGAAATCAAGGTCTCCGAGGTGGAAATGGCGGCGGAGGACATTCTCGGCCAGCTGCCCGATATTCCACCGAAGCTGCGTTATCCCTATATCGTCGAATATCTGGTCGAGCGTCACCTCCTGGCCCAGGCCGCGGTCAAGGAAGGCATCGCCGATTCGGACGAATACAAGCGCCGCCTCGCCCTCTATCAGGCCAAGGCTTTGCGCGATGCCTATTTCGCTCAGACGATCGTTCCGACCGTCACCGAAGACGAGATGAAGAAGGCCTATGACACCGAGTCGGCCAAGGTCGCCCAGACCGAGCGCGTCCGGGCCCGGCATATCCTCGTCGCCACCGAGCAGGAAGCCAAGCAGATCCGCGCCCGCCTCCAGAAGGGCGAGAAGTTCGAGGATCTCGCCAAGCAGTACAGCACCGACGGCTCGAAGGAATATGGCGGCGATCTCGGCTATTTCACCGCGCCCGAAATGGTGCCGGAATTCTCCAAGGCCGCCTTCGCATTGAAGCCGGGCGAGGTGTCGCAGCCGGTCAAGACCGATTTCGGCTGGCACATCATCAAGCTCGAAGACCGCAAGATGGGCGGCGCCCAGCCCTATGACCAGGTGAAGACGGCGATCCGCAACATCCTGCTGCGCAAGAAGACGCAGGAGAAGATCATCAAGCTGCGCATGGATTCAAAGGTCGAGCTGAAGGATCCCGATCTGGCGAAGTTCGCCGAGGAAGCGCGTAAGCTGCGCCAGAAGGCGCTGCAGCAGAAGCAGGGCGGTGCTGCCCCGGCCGGTGGCGATCAGCCAGATGCGACCGACGCGCCGGCGCTCACCGGCGATGAACCCGCGACAGGCGGCGGCAAATCGGATATGCAGGCGCCGCAGTAACCACACGCGACGGCTTCGCGCGATGACTTTCGGGGAGGGGAAGAATGGCCAGCAACGTCCGGTCGCCATTGGCGCCGGAGCAATTTCCAGTTCTTCCTCCCCTGGACGGTGTCACCTTCGCGGTCGCCGAGACGGGCATCCGTTATAAGAACCGTCCGGATGTGCTGCTGGCGCTGGTGGCGCCCGGCACTTCGGTCGCCGGTGTTCTGACCACCTCCAAATCGCGCTCGGCGCCGGTCGACTGGTGCGCCGAGAAGCTGAAAGGCGGCGCGGCCCGCGCCCTCATCGTCAATTCTGGCAACGCCAATGCCTTCACCGGCAGCGCCGGCATCAAGACCGTGACCGCCGTCGCCAAGGCGCTTGGCGCTCAGGCCAAATGCAAGCCGGCGGAGATTTTCCAAGCCTCGACCGGGGTCATCGGCGAGCCGCTCAATCCGGCGCCGATCGTCAAGGCCCTGCCGCAGCTCTTCGGCGCCTTGCGCACCGATGCCTGGGCGGACGCCGCACGCGCCATCATGACGACCGACACATTCCCCAAGGCCGCCACCCGCAAGGCGCGTTTGGGCGACGTCACCGTCACGCTCAACGGCATCGCCAAGGGCTCGGGAATGATCGCGCCCGACATGGCGACGATGCTTTCCTTCGTCTTCACCGACGCGGCGCTCCCGCCCAAGATCCTGCAGAAGCTCCTGAGCCGCAGTGCGGCCAAGAGTTTCAACTGCATCACCGTCGACGGCGATACCTCGACATCCGACACGCTGCTCGCTTTCGCCACCGGCACGGCCGGCCCGGCACTCAAGGGACTCAAATCCGATGCCGATCCGCGGCTGAAGGCTTTCACCAAGGCGCTCGATGATCTGTGCCAGGACCTGGCGCTGCAGGTGGTGAAGGACGGCGAGGGTGCGGAGAAGCTGATCGAGATCACCGTCACCGGGGCCGAAAACGACAAAGCGGCGCGCATCATCGGCATGGCGGTCGCCAATTCGCCGCTGGTCAAGACCGCGATCGCCGGCGAGGACGCCAATTGGGGCCGCATCGTCATGGCGATCGGCAAATCGGGCGAGAAGGCGATCCGCGACAAGCTCAAGATCTGGATCGGCGGCGTGCAGCTCGCGAAGAACGGCATGAAGGCGCCCGACTATCGCGAAGCGGATATCATGCCACATATGAAAGGCCGTTCGATCGTCATCAAGGCGGATGTCGGCGTGGGCAAGGGCCGGGCCACGGTGTGGACCTGCGATCTCACCCACCGCTATATCGACATCAACGGCTCCTATCGCAGCTGATGAGCGGCCTGCCACTCGTTCTCGTCGCGGCCGTCGCATTGGTCGACGCCGATGGCCGCGTGCTCATCGCCAAGCGGCCGGAAGGCAAGGCGATGGCCGGCATGTGGGAGTTTCCCGGCGGCAAGGTCGAAGCAGGTGAGCGTCCGGAGCTTGCCCTCATCCGCGAGCTCAAGGAAGAGCTCGGCATCGACGTCACCGAAGCCTGTCTGGCGCCCCTCACTTTCGCCAGCCATGCTTATGAGAAATTTCACCTGCTGATGCCGCTTTATGTGTGCCGGCGCTGGAAGGGGACAGTGGCCGCGCTCGAGGGCCAGGAGCTCAAATGGGTCAGGCCCAACCGGCTGCGCGAGCATCCGATGCCGCCGGCCGATCTGCCGCTGATCCCGCACCTGATCGATCTCTTATAATGCCGATGAGCGGGACCGCGGCCGAAGTCCTCGCTCGCCAGCGGCTCGCGCTTTCACCGATCGATCTGGACATCGCTCTGCGACCGGGCGACGAAGCGGCCGCCTATGAGCTGCAGGTCGAGACGAACAGGCTGCTCGCACGGAAATTGGGCGCCCTCGCCGGGCATAAGATCGGTTGTACCACACCGGTCATGCAGAAATTTCTCGGCATCGGAAATCCATGCGCCGGCCGCGTCTTCGCGCAGACGGTTTTCGGAGCGCATGCCGAAATTGCCCGCTCGAATTACCGCAAGCTCGGGGTCGAATGCGAAATCGTCGTCGAGATCGGCAAGGATATCGAACCGGGGCGGGACGATTACACGCCGCAAATGCTTCTGCCCCATGTCGGCGCGGTCATGGCGGGCATCGAGATCGTCGATGATCGTTATGCCGACTATCGCGCGCTCGGCGCCCCAACGCTGATCGCGGATAATTTTTTCAATGCGGGTTGTGCCATGGGAGCGCCGGTAGCGGATTGGCGCGCACTCGATCTGGCAATGCTCGCGGGCCATATGCGCATCAATGGCGCAGAGGTCGGACGCGGCACCGGCGCCATGGTGATGGGCCATCCGCTCGCGGCGCTGGCCTGGCTGGCGAACCGGCGCAGTGCCGATGGCGACGTGTTGCGGCGCGGCGAATTCGTGTTCCTGGGCAGCCTCGTCGAGACCAAATGGCTGAATGCCGGCGATGAGGTGGTGATCGACATCGAACGGCTCGGCCAAGTGAGCTTGGCCGTCATAGGCTGATATTCAATCCCGCTTGTCTTCGAGCTTTACTTCCATCGTCTTCAGCGCATCGGCGAGGCGTGCTTTGGCGCTGCCGGGGCGCAAAGGCTGCTGCTGCGATGCATGCGGCGCCCAGCCGATCGCCCAGGCGGTCTCGACGGTCGCACGCACCCGGCCGTCGGGATCCGAGAAGCGCGCATCATAATGAGCGGCGGCGCGGGCGAGGAGGCTCGCCGTCACCGGCCGGCGAGCGCGCGCCTTCAGGGAATGCTGCAGGCCCAGCGCCTTGATCTCGCGCATAAGCGACAAGCCGTCCTTGTACCTGACCGTCGTCTGGTCGAGATCGACGGCCGGCAGCGCGAAGCCGGCGCGCTGCATCAGGGCACCGACATCGCGCAGATCGGCGAAGGGCGCCACGCGCAGGCTGGCGCCGCCGGTGAGTTCGGCCTCCGCTGTGAGCCAGGCTTCGCGCAATTCGACCAGTGTGCGGCCGGCAAACAGGCCGCCGAGGAAAAGTCCGTCGGGCCGAAGCGCGGCGCGGAACTGGGCGAGGCTCCCCGGCACATCATTGGCGCAGTTGAGGCTGAACAAGCTGATGATGCAGTCGAGGCTCGCGGGTTTGAGCGGAACGGCCTCGTCGTCGAAGACGATATCGATGCCGGCGCCTGGCGCCGGTGCCGCGGTGATGATGCGTCCGAGCCGGCTTAGGCCCGATAAAAGGGTCCTGATCTCGCCGGCGGCGGGACCGAAAATCAGCGTCGTCTTGAAGTCGCGCAGGATCAGGCCGAGCCGGCTTTCCACCTCGGCCGCCAGCGCCTGGGCATAGAAGACGGGGCGCGTCGGCGCGACGCGCGCCAGATGGCGGCGGCGGAGGGCCTTGTCGAAAAGCTGGGGCACGTCGGTCGTCATGCGCGGGAACGTAGTCGAAGCGTCCCACGGATTCCATGTTACAATCCGGCATGGCCGCATTGACGCTCGCGCAGATTTCGGACGGGGCCGCCCGCCTCGGCAGATGGAGCCTCGACTGGCTCATTCCGCCACAATGCCTGAGCTGCCACGACGCAGTCAGCGTGGCGTCCGGCCTCTGCACCAAATGCTGGAATACGCTTTCCTTCATCGAGGCGCCCCTCTGCGAGAGGCTCGGTTTACCCTTTTCCTATGATCCCGGCCCCGATGCGGTGAGTGCCGCGGCACTCGCCGACCCGCCTCTCTGGGACCGCGCCCGTGCCGCGCTTGTTTTCGACGAGACGGCGCGCGCTCTGGCGCATGCCCTCAAATACCGAGATCGCCACGAGGCGGGGATCGTGATGGCGCGGCTCATGCGACGCGCCGGGGCTCAGCTCATCGCCGATGCCGATGCGGTCATCCCAGTGCCGCTGCATCGCTTCAGGCTCTGGCGGCGGCGCTACAACCAGTCGGCCATCCTCGCCAAACATATCTGTCGCGCGGCGGACAGGCCCTTCGCGCCGCATCTGCTCCACCGGCAAAAGCGGACGCAAGCGCAGACCGGCCTCGATCTCGAGGAGCGGCAGGGCAATGTCCGCAACGCCTTTATCGTGCCCGAGCGCTACCGGCCCGGCATCGCCGGCAAGTCCTTTCTGCTCGTCGATGACGTCCGCACCACCGGCGCGACGCTCACGGCCTGCGCCCGTGCGCTGAAACAGGCGGGCGCTGGCCGCGTGGACGTCCTGACCTTCGCGCTTGTACCCAAGCCCAAGCAGTTCCATATTTAGGGTACGATCATTGTCCCATTTACCCGTGACGGCCATGTCGAAAGTCACCATCTATACGACGCCTTTCTGCCCTTACTGCCATTCGGCCAAAGCGTTGCTGCGCCGGAAGAATGTCGATTTCTCCGAGATCGATGTCAGCTATGATGCGGACGAGCGCCAGCGCATGATGGCCAAGGCCAATGGCCGGCGCACAGTGCCGCAGATCTTCATCGGCGAGACGCATGTCGGCGGCAGCGACGAACTCCATGCGCTCGACCGCCAGGGCAAGCTCGATCCTCTGCTCGCCGGGGCATGAGTTTCAAGGCAGCCCTCATCCAGCTGCGTTCGGGGCGGGACATGGCGCGTAATATCGCCGAGGCTTCCGCCCTGATCGAAGAAGCGGCGCGGCAAGGCGCAAGCCTCGTCACCACGCCCGAAATGACGAATATTTTGGAGACGGATCGCGACCGGTTGCGGGGGCTCGTGCGGCCCGAACACGAAGACGCCTCGGTCGCGGCCTTTGCCGAACTGGCGCGTGACAGGCGGATCTGGCTCCTGGCCGGTTCTTTCGCGCTCAAGGGCCCTGGATCCAAGCTCCTCAACCGGTCGTTGTTGTTCGCTCCCGATGGCACGGTCGTGGCCCGTTATGACAAGGTGCATCTCTTCGATGTCGACCTGCCGAACGGCCAGGTGCTTCGCGAATCGGCCGCTTATGCAGCGGGCCATGATGTGCCGGTGGTGCCGCTGCCCTTCGCGACGCTCGGCCTCACCATTTGCTACGATGTAAGATTTCCTCATCTTTACAGAGGCTTGGTACAAAGAGGCGCAGAGATCCTGACGGTTCCGTCGGCCTTCACCAAGGTCACCGGCGAGGCGCATTGGGAGGTGCTGCTGAAAGCGCGCGCCATCGAAACCGGAAGCTTCATCCTGGCGCCGGCGCAGGGCGGACTCCATGAATGCGGCCGCGAGACTTATGGCATGAGTCTTGCTGTTTCCCCCTGGGGCGAAACAATAGCAGAAGGCGGCAAGGCGCCCGAGCTTGTCATGACGACCATCGACAGATCGCAAGTCCTTGATGCAAGACGGCGAATCCCGGTGTTGTCGCATGACCAGCAGGTCACCTTGAATGCCCAGGGAGAGGTTGCTACCTAAGCGTCATGATCCGATACGATCTCATATGCGACAAAGGCCATGACTTCGATGGCTGGTTTTCCGACAGCGCCGCCTATGACGAGCAGGCCAAGCGCGGCCTCGTCACCTGCGTCCATTGCGGCTCGGTCAAGATCGAAAAGCAGCTGATGGCGCCTGGCATTCCGGTCAAGGGCAACCGCAAGAAGGAAGGTCCCACCAGGCCTGCGGCTGCCGCGACCGCCGCCCAGCCGGTGCTCGCCGGCGCTTTCGATCCGCGCCAGGAGAAGCTTCTCCAGATGATGCGCGAGATGCGCAAGGCGGTCGAGGAGAATGCCGAATATGTCGGCAACCGTTTCGCCGAGGAAGCGCGCAAGATCCATTATGAGGAATCGGACAAGCGCGGCATCTATGGCGAGACCACCGCCCAGGACGCCAAGGAGCTGATCGAAGAGGGAATCGAGATCCATCCTCTGCCGGTGCTGCCCGAAGACGGCAACTGATCCCATCTCATAATTAAGTGTCTGTCGGCTTGAGCCTTCGCAAGGCCTATGGTCTATTCGCCCTGCCGCAGGGTTAGTAGACAGGCGACATCATGCTTCTCGTACAGGCTTACCGTTCTCTCGGTGTGTTCGCGGTTTTCATCAGCGCTGTCCTGGCGGGTGGTTCGGTGCACGCCGATGTGCGGCAGGATTTCGACAAGGCGCTCGCCGCAACGAACTGCCCCAATATCGAAAATATTCAGCCGGTGGATCGTTTCGTGCTGCTCTCGGAATGGTCCGGCCGCTCGCTGATCGAGCTGGCGCGGCGCGCCGGCTTTGGTTCGAATGTCAATAATCTTGGGGAGAACGATACTTTTCTCCCCGCCGATGATGCCGACAAGACGGAAATGCTCGATCGCATGGCGGCGGGCGCCGCTGAAGGCGTGGCGCGCCTCAAGGCCGACAGTCGGACATATGGGGCGCGGCTTTGCCCCATGCTGCTGAGCACCAGATTTTTCGAGGATACGATCAAGGAGCAGAAACGCTCCAATGCGCCGGTCCGCCCCTATCTGCGCGTCGCCCAGCAAGTGAGCCGGCTCAATGGCTGTCACGACGGTCCGATCGACGGCGCCTTTGGCCCCGCGACACGCGCCGGATGGAATCGCATGGCGGGCCAGCTGACACCCGACCGTGTCGTGGCGGAGACAGGCATTCCCTTGCCAGGGGATGTTCTCGCTCTGGCGCTGCATCCGGTTGCTCAAGGTGCCTGCGACACCGACAAGGGCGGGACCGCGCAAGCGCTCCATGACTATATTTTCGCGCCGACCGAGTATGGCATCGCCACCGGCGCCGTGACGCTCGCCCAGTTCGAGCAGGCGGCGGAGCTCACGCCCACCCATCTGCGCAATCGCATTCTTGCTTTGGTGCTCGGGCGCTGGAACCGCCACGAAGGCCCGCCTCCGATCGGCACCCCCGCGACAGGCGAGGATGAGATATTCGCCCGTTTCTGGCCACTCGTGCAGGATGATTTCGCAGGCTTCGCCCGGGATGTCTCGCCACCCGTTGTCTTTGACAATGCGGGCGATATCTACCTACTCACCGCCCAGCGGGCGCTCTTCGGCATCGGTGTCGCGCCGATGACCGAGCCGGCGCTCATGCTGCTCGAACGGCTCGCTGACCAGGATCGCGATGCGCGTAACATGCTGGCCGGCGTCCATCAGTTCGGCGTCGGCATAACACCTGATCCCGCCAAGGCGACCCAGTTCCTGGTCGGCGACCCCGCCGATCTCGGCGATCCGGCGAGCGCCTTCGCTGCTTACGAAGCGGCGCGCTCGGATGGCGCGCGAGCGGCCGACTACATCCGGGCCGTTCTGGCTTTCTATGAGAAAACGCGGCAGCAAAACGGGAGCGCCGGCGGCGACGAAGAAGGCGGCGAGACGCCGGGTTTCCAGTATGTCTCGATCTCGATTTCCGAGATCGGCGATCTGTCGCGCATGACCCGGCTCATTCTCGACTTTCCCGAGGCGCTCGAGGCCGCGAAAGAGGCGCCGCCGCGCGAGCGCTTCATCTTCGGCCAGATGATTCTCGAAGGCCGCGGCGGCGACCGGCCGGCGCGCGATCTCGGCATCGAGCTCATCGCTTCGGCCGCGGCCGATGGGCTCGCCGACGCCGCGCTCCGGCTCGCGCATATCCGCCGCTACCAGGAGACGCCAGACCCCGCCGACGCCGCGCGCCTTTATGGGATCGCCGCCAAGGCCGGCAGCCCGCAAGCCGCCTTCGCGCTTGCCGAAATGGAGGACGAGAAGGGCCGCTTCACCCAGGCGAAAGTTCTTTATGAGGCGGCGGTGAATCTCCGTGCCGCCAATCCGATGGCCTGGGATCTCGCCACGGCGCTGCAGAATCGCATCGTCGAGGGCAGCCCGTTCTTCGCCGCCAAGGAGGGCGCCGCCTGGCTGCAGAACCGCATCGCCAAAGACAGCAAGCTCGCCCAGGCGATCGGCGAAGCTTATCTCTGCGTCTCCTGCGGCGGCATCGTCGATGTTGCCCAGGCGGCGGCCTGGTACCGCAATGCGGCCGGCACTGAAGAAGCGAGCGACCGGTCGGCCTCGACCAAGCTCGCCCGTTTGCTCATCGCCATGCCGGCGCTCGAGACAGCAAAAGACGAGGCTTTGAATATCCTCGAGCACAATGCTCCGGCCGAGGCGCCGCAAGGCGATGACTATTACATGGGCAGTGAGTGGTACGCCCAATCCGGCGTGCTCCTGCTGAGCGAAGCAGGCCGTCGCTCAGGCGCCACGCCGCAGGATCTCAAGGGTGATGTCAAGGCATTCATCGGCCTTCTCTGCCCGCAGAAGGAAGGGTGCCTGCCTCTGGCGCGAAGCCTCGCCAATGGTGAGTTCGATCCGGGCCTGACCGAGCTCGGTTATGCGACGCTCGAAGATTTGCAGAAGAACGCCGATCCCGAGGACGACATGCCGGCCCGCGCTCTTGCCGACACACGCGCCGCCTATGGCGATTTCCTTGGCGCCATTGCGCTGCTGCGCCCGCTGCGGACGGGTTATGACGATGTTGAAGCGTCGCTGCGCACGGTCAAGCGCATCGCCGCCGCCAATCTGCGCCGGCGCAGCGCCGAATTGCCCGACGGCCTCCTCGATTATGTCCGGCTGCTGGCGGCACGTGGCGAGGACGAAGCCAAGGTGCTGCTCGATCTTCTCGCCGACCCGCCTGGGCAGGCCGCCGAGGCGACCGCACCCGATGCCGCCAATGCGCAGACGGCTTTCGATCAGCAGCTGGGGCGCGGCGCCCTGAGTCGCGGCCTTGTGGTCAGCGCGCGGCGGCTGTCGGAATCGAAAGCCGCGCAAGGCGACAAGGACGCGGCGCTCAAGCTCGAACTCACCGCACTCACCAGCGAGCTCAAGCTCGCCGAGATCGATGCGGTATTTGATGGTCCGCTGCCGGGACGCCTGACCAAGGTCTGCCTGTTGAGCCGGGCGAGCGAACGGGTATCGGCGCTCGGTTTCGACGATGCCGCGCTGACGCTCGCCAAATATGCGGTCAACGAGCTGCAGCTGGCGCGTCGTGACATCGCTCAGCTGCCGGAAGGCTTGCGCACCTGCTTCCGCGACATCGCCGCCAATCACTATCGCTGGCTCGCCGATCTGTTCGTCCGCCATCAACGCCTGGCGGAAGCGCGTTACGTGATGGGGCTGCTCAAGGATTTCGAGACCTACGAATTCGTCGGGCGCGATCAGGATTACCGCAAGCGCGGCTATGACGGCTTCACGCTCGACCAGCTCGAGCAGGATTTCACCGGGGCGCTCGGCGCCATCGCCGTGCCGGTCACCGCCAAAGCCCGCTGGCTCGCCGACGCGCGCTGGAAGGCGCGCAACGGCAAGCTCAGCGACGCCGACAAAGCCGAGATGGCGAAGGTCGAAAAGGAGCTGGCCGAGGCGGCGAAAGCCTTCCAGCAGCAGCTCGACACGGCGCTCGCCGCGGCGCGCGGTCTCGGCCGCGACGCGCGCGCCGCCGATCTCGATAATCTCAAGGCGCTGCAATCCTTCCTGCGCAGCGAGGCGGGACGCAAGACGGTGGCGCTGCATTTCGTGGTGCTGCCGCAGCGCCTGCATGTCATCCTGACCACGGCGCAGTTCCAGGTGAGCCACACGGTCGAGAGGCTCGATGGCGCGCCTTTCGAGGAGACGCAGCTCGACCGCAAGCTCGACCAGTTCAGGGCGCTGCTGCAGGATCCGGGGAGCGATCCGGCTCCGCTGGCACGCGATCTCTATCAGCTGCTCATCGGCCCTTTACAGAAGGAGATCGAGGCGGCAGGCATAAATACACTGCTCGTCTCGCCCGACCGGCGGCTGCGCTACATTCCCTTCGCCACCTTGCATGACGGCAAGACCTATCTGGCGCAGACCTACAATCTGGCGCTGCTCTCGGACGCCGGCTACGAGGTCGCGGGCGATCACCGCACCGGCCTCGAAATCTCGGCCCTCGGCATGACCCAGGCGGCGGAAGATTTCTCCGCGCTTCCCAATGTGCGCGCCGAGCTTGCCGGCATCGTCAAGGGCGATGCGTCGTCCTATGGTTTCCTTCAGGGACGCATCGTGCTCGACAAGGAGTTCACCCGCGACGCCTTGAAAAACTCCCTGCAGTTCGGGCCGCCGGACAGTGGCGCGCTCGGCGTCCTCCATATCGCATCGCATTTCGCGCTGGGCCCCACCGACACGGGCTCCAATCTGCTGCTCGGCGATGGCAGCCTCCTGTCGCTCGCCGATATCAAGTCCGACCGCTTCACCTATGATTTCGGCAGCGTCGATCTCCTCACGCTGTCCGCCTGCTCGACCGCCTATGGTCTCGCCAATAGCGACGGGCGTGACATCGAAAGCTTCTCGGAAGTGTCACGCAAGGGCGGAGCGCGGGCGATCCTGGCGAGCCTGTGGCCGGTCAATGACCTGTCGACCTCACTGATGATGCAACGCTTCTACGAGCTGCGCGAAAGGCGCAATCTCGGCAAGGCGGAAGCGCTCGCCACCGTGCAGCGCGAATTCATCGCCGGCACGCTGGGCGAGGGGGATGGGCGTGAAAGCGTCGTCGTCGAAACGGCGCGCCGCGGCGCCACCGCTCTTGACGAAGACAACAATATCGAGCCGGCGCCGGTGAAGCTCGACGGCTTCAAGCATCCCTTCTACTGGGCCCCCTTCATCATCATGGGCAATTGGCAATGAAGCGCGCGTTACGGGCGGCCCTGATCATTCATCTGGCGCTCGGCGCCGGCGCGGCGCAGGCACAGGAGATCAAGCAGAGCGTCTGCTACCGGGTGGAGATGCCGCGCAGCTACGGGCCGGTGCGCTCCATCACGGCGAAGCTCGACAGGAATGGCATCGATATCCAATTCACCGAATGGGACACGCCCAACACCATCTTTCTCGCCGGCGCCTCCTGCGCCGATAGCAGCGGGCGGATGATCCGCTGCAGTATCGAATGCGATGGCGGCCATGCCGATCTGGCGCTGACGCCCGATGGCCGGCTCAGCCTCCTGGCGCGAAGCCTGCGCAGCCTCTCGCTCGGCCAGGAGTCGCGCCTGCTCAGCTCGCTCGATGCCGATGGCACGGTGCTCAGCGGGTTTTTCGTGCTGAATGAAAGCACCGCCGAGCACTGCACGCCGGAAGGCGAGACCTACCAGGTGGCGCTCGAGGCGGGTGACGACACGCCTTCGGTCGCCGCGGCGGAGAAGCTCCTGAACGATCTGGGTTTCCTCTTGGAGAAGCCCGACAACATCTTCTCCGATCGTACCCGGGCCGCGGTGGCGCAGTTCCAGACCGCGTCCGGCCTCAAGGCGACGGGTGTGATCGATGCCGAGACGGCGCGCCGGCTGGTGGCCCAGGCGGCGACCAACGGCGGTTGCTAGATCTACGCTGAGACCCTGGCCGTTTTCTTCAAGACATCCCGAGGCAAGAAGGCCAATGATCAGGCTTAGATCACGATGAGTTTGGGTTGAATCAACCCAAACTCATAAACGTGATCGATTCCTAATATGAGCGCGGGATTCTTGCGAAAAACCGGCATCCACTTTTTCGCATCCCGCGCTTGAACCGCAGGAGATGTCATGAGCAAGCAAGGCCACGACCGGCAGATCGACTATGTCGAATTCAATGTGTCCGACATCGGCCGGTCAAAGGATTTCTATGGCACGGCATTCGGCTGGTCGTTCACCGACTACGGCCCCGCTTATTGCGAGTTCAATGACGGCAGGCTGAAAGGCGGCCTGACGACCACCGCCCCGGTGCGCCTCGGCGGCGGACCACTCGTCATTCTCTATGCCGATAACCTGGAAGATGCCGTGAAGCGCGTGGAAGGGGCCGGCGCTAAGATCGTCAAGCCGATCTTCAACTTTCCCGGCGGACGGCGATTTCACTTCGCCGATCCGGACGGGTATGAGCTGGCCGTATGGTCGGTGGACTAATTTCCCGGCTTCTGCGCCACCAGCATGTAGTTCACATCCATGTCGCGGGCGCGGCGCCATTCGCCTGAAAAGGGATTGTAGGTGACGCCGGTGCGGTCGAGCTGCTTGAGTCCGCTGTGCGTCAGCCAGGTCTCGAGCTCATCGGGCGTGATGAACTTCTCCCATTGATGGGTGCCCTTGGGCAGCCAGCCCAGCACATATTCGGCGCCGACGATGGCGAGGCCGAAGGATTTGAGCGTCCGGTTGAGCGTCGCCACGAAAATGAGCCCGCCGGGCTTGAGGAGGCGGGCACAGGTCTGGACGAAGGCCCGGGGGTCGGCGACATGCTCGATCACTTCCATGTTGAGGATGACGTCGAAAGTGGCCCCCGTTTCCGCCAGCGCCTCGGCGGTCATGGCGCGGTAGTCGATGGCGAGATCCTGCTCGCTCGCATGGACGCTCGCGGTCGCGATGTTCTTCTCTGAAGGGTCGATGCCGGTGATCTCGGCCCCGAGCCTGGCCATCGGCTCGGTCAGCAGGCCGCCGCCGCAGCCGATGTCGAGGAAGCGCAGGCCCTCGAAGGGCCGCCTGACGAAGGGGTCGCGGGCGAAGCGGGCCGAAACCTGCTCCTTGATGTAAGCGAGCCGGACCGGATTGAAGACATGCAGGACCGCGAATTTACCTTTCGGATTCCACCATTCGGCGGCGATTTTGGAGAATTTTTCGACCTCGGCGGGATCGAGGCTGGGGGCGGTCAGGACAGGGGTCATCTTGGCTCCAGAATGTCGTATCCCATTATTGCATAGAGGGGCCCCCTCATCTATGAGTACGCCGCGCCGCATCCCACCCTTATTCAAGGTTCTAGGACAAGGCGTGCCGGGCCCATCGGGGACCCCGTGCGCGTGACGAAAGAGGTTTTGGGCCATGGGCCGCTTGGTAATGAAATTCGGGGGCACTTCCGTCGCGGATATCGAGCGAATCCGCAACGTGGCGCGCCATGTGGAGCGTGAAGTCAAGGCCGGCCATGAAGTGGCCGTGGTGGTGTCAGCGATGGCGGGCACGACCGACAGGCTGGTCGGCTGGTGCCGCGAGGCCGCCGCCGTCCATGATGCCCGCGAATATGACGCGATCGTCGCTTCGGGCGAGCAGGTCACCTCCGGCCTCCTCGCCATCGTGCTGCAGGATATGGGCATTCCGGCCCGCTCCTGGCATGGCTGGCAGGTCTCCGTGAAGACCGACGGCGTCCATGGCGCGGCGCGCATCGCCGCCATCGACGCGTCCGAATTGCGCAAACGTATGGAGCAGGGCCAGGTCGCGGTGGTGGCCGGCTTCCAGGGCATCGGTCCCGACAAGCGAATCACCACTCTGGGCCGCGGCGGCTCCGACACGTCGGCGGTGGCGCTCGCCGCTGCACTGGAGGCGCGCTGCGACATTTATACCGATGTCGACGGTGTCTACACGACCGATCCGCGCATCGATGCCAAGGCGCGCAAGCTCGACCGGGTCTCCTATGAGGAGATGCTGGAAATGGCTTCGCTGGGCGCCAAGGTGCTGCAGACGCGCTCGGTTGAACTCGCCATGGTCTACAAGGTACCTTTGCAGGTGCGCTCGAGCTTCGAGGCGCCCGACGCCGCCAATCAGAACCGGCCGGACGGGTCGGGCCCCGGAACACTCGTATGCGATGAGGACAGTATCGTGGAACAACATGTCGTCAGCGGCATCGCCTATTCGAAGGACGAAGCCAAGGTCTCCATCCGCAAGGTCAAGGACAAGCCGGGCGTCTCCGCCTCGATCTTCGGCCCGCTCGCCGAGGCCGATATCAGCGTCGACATGATCGTGCAGAACGTCTCGACCGACGGCGAGACCGCCAACATCACCTTCACCCTGGCGCGCAAGGACCTGCGCAAGGCGCTGGAAGTCCTGCAGGGGCTGAAGGACAAGGTCGGCTATCACGAGCTCACCCATTCGATCGACGTGTCCAAGGTGTCGGTGGTCGGCATCGGCATGAGGAGCCACGCCGGCGTCGCCGCCAAGATGTTCAAGTCGCTGGCCGAGAAGGGCATCAACATCCAGGCGATCACCACGTCCGAGATCAAGATCAGCGTGCTGATCGACGAGGCCTATACCGAGCTCGCGGTCAGGGCGCTGCACAGCGCCTATGGTCTCGAGGGAGCCAACTGAGCGATGATCCTCGCGCTTGGCCATAAACGATTTACGGCCCTAGCGGGGAAACCGGTGACGCCGGCTTCCCGGATTGGCGTATGTCATCGCCAAGCCGTCGCCATTACGATGGCGCGAAGCGCACACGAGGACACCGCCTGATGGTCACATCCGCCTTAGGCCCGCGTGTTCTTCTCAGAAGGCTCCGCGAGGTCATGGCGGAGCCCGAGACCGCGCAGAAGCGGCTCGACAAGATCGTCGTCCTGATCGCGGCCAACATGGTCGCGGAAGTATGCTCCATCTATGTGATGCGGCCGGGCCAGGTGTTGGAACTCTATTCCACCGAAGGCCTCAAGCGCGAAGCCGTCCATCTGTCGAAACTGAATGTCGGCGAAGGTCTCGTCGGCACCATCGCCGGCGAGGCGCAGCTTCTCAATCTCGCCGATGCGCAGGCGCATCCGGCCTTCAAATACCTGCCGGAGACCGGTGAAGAAGCCTATCATTCCTTCCTCGGCGTGCCGATCCTGCGCAACGGCATCGTCATCGGCGTGCTGGTGGTGCAGAACCGCACGCGGCGCCATTATACCGATGAGGAAGAAGAGGCGCTGCAGACCACGGCCATGGTTCTGGCCGAGATCATCGCCTCGGGTGGCCTCACCGATGTGGCGCGCGATGTCGCTGCCGACATCTCCCATGTGCGCAGCCATCATGTGAAGGGCGATGCGCTGGCCGACGGCATAGCGCTCGGCCATGTCGTGCTGCACGAGCCGCGCGTGGTGGTCGAAAATCTCATCGCCGAGAACATCCCGAAAGAGAAGCTCCGCCTCGACGGTGCGATCGAGCAGCTCAGGGCCCAGATCGACGAGCTCATCGACGGCACCGATACGCGCGGTGGTGAATATTCCGAAGTGCTCGAAACCTTCCGCATGTTCGCGCATGACCGCGGCTGGGTGAACAAACTGCGCGAGACGGTCGAAACCGGCCTCACCGCCGAAGCCGCGGTCGAGCGCGTGCAGAGCGACAACCGCGCCCGCATGATGCGCACTCCCGATCCCTATCTGCGCGAGCGCATGCATGATCTCGACGATCTCGCCAATCGGCTCCTGCGCATATTGACCGGCCAGATCGCCACCGCGTCGCGCGGCGATCTTCCGCAGAACGCCATCGTGGTGGCGCGCAATATGGGTCCGGCCGAGCTTCTCGATTACGACCGCACCAAATTGCGCGGCGTGATCCTCGAGGAGGCCGGCCATGGCAGCCATGTGGCGATCGTGGCGCGCGCACTCGGCATTCCCGCCATGGGCCAGAGCGAAGGCATCATCGATGTCGTCGACACCGGCACGCCGATCATCCTCGACGGCACGGTGGGCGAGGTCTATGTGCGCCCGTCGCCCGAAATCGAGAAGGCCTATGCCGACAAGGCGCGCTTCAATGCCAGGCGCCAGGCCCAGTTCGCGGCGCTGCGCGATACGCCGGCAATGACCCGTGACGGCGTCAAGATCGATCTCGGCATCAATGCCGGGCTGCTCGTCGACCTGCCGCATCTGCATGATTCAGGTGCCGAGAGCATCGGCCTGTTCCGCACCGAATTGCAGTTCATGATGGCGCAGCATTTCCCGCGCCTCGATACGCAAGTGCGTCATTACCGCGGCATCCTCGCCGCGGCGAATGAGCGGCCGGTCACTTTCCGCACCCTCGATATCGGCGCTGACAAGCTTTTGCCTTATCTGCGCCAGGTGAAAGAGGACAATCCGGCCATGGGCTGGCGCGCCATCCGCATGGCGCTCGACCGGCCGGCTTTGTTGCGCCTGCAGTTGCGAGCCCTTCTCAAGGCCGGCGCCGGACAGACCTTGCGGGTGATGTTCCCGATGATCGCCGAAGTGCATGAGTTCGTCACCGCCAAGGCGATGATCGAGGACGAGAAGCGTTATCTCAAGAAACACGGACACAAGGTTCCGGCCAAGATCGAGCTCGGCGCCATGATCGAGGTGCCGGCCTTGGTGTGGCAACTCGACCAGCTCCTGCCCGAGCTCGATTTCGTCTCCATCGGCTCGAACGACCTGGTGCAGTTCCTCTATGCCTCCGACCGCGGCAACCCGCGGCTGGCGCATCGCTACGATCCGTTGAGCCCGGCGGTGCTGAAAACCATCCGCACCATCGTGCTGGCGGGGCAGAAACATGGCGTCCATGTCAATCTGTGCGGCGAGATGGCCGGCCGGCCGATCGAAGCGATGGCGCTGATCGGCCTCGGCCTCACCTCGATCTCGATGGCGCCGGCGGCGATCGGTCCGGTCAAGACCATGATCCTCTCGGCCGACCGGGTGAAATTGTGGGAATTCATGGAGCCGCTGCTGGCCCGGCCCGACCATTCGCTGCGCGAAACGCTCAGCTCTTACGCGAAGTCGGCCGGCATCCGACTGATTTAACGTATCAAGATGGAGCGGCGTTAGCCTTCTGCTTACCATTCTGAGGCATCTTCAGGCGAGTGTTAGCGTTACCGGCGAGTTAAGGCCGGTTGTCTGGAGAAGTGCTCCATGGATGCTTTATCCGCCGATCTCGATCGCGACGATCCCGCGTTGGGCGATGCGACTCCGTTTTTCCGCCCGAAGCCTGACGGGGACCTCAATCCCGCCGGCGAAGCGGGCTGGTATCTGCAGCGCGAGCGCGAAAAGCGCGGCCTGTCCCTCGACCAGGTCGGCGAGGCTACCGGGATTCACCCTTATCATGTCGAGGCCATCGAGCGGGGGGACCTGACGCGCCTGCCGGAACGGCTCCAGGCGCTCGAAATGGTCGGCATCTATGGCGAGTATATGGGCTTCGAGCCCGAGCCGCTGGTCACCCATTACGCGGCCTTCCTGCCGCGCCCGGCGACTGCCGGGTCGAAGGCGCATCCGGCCAATCCGGGACCGCTCTCGAGCGCCAAGATCCTCAGATTCGGCAAGCTGCCGCCGTTTCCGCGTTTCAACATCAAGTCCTTCCCGGGTGGTGCGGGCGGCGTGATCGGCTCCTGTTTCGGCGCCGTCCTGCTCTTCGCCACCGCCAGCTGGCTGATGCAGCCGGTGCCCAATGCGGGCCCCGATCAGCAGGCCGCCCAGGAAGAGACGCTTCCCGAAAACGATCCGATGCCCACCGCATCGACCGGCGAAAGCCAGACCAATGTGGCGGTCAGCGAAGAACCGATGCCCGAGGCGGTGGAGCCGAAGGTGACGGAAGAAACCGCCACCACCAGCCAGGAGCCGACGGGCGAGGAAGATGCCCTGTCCGGCATCGGCGCTCTGATCCAGGATAATTTCGAGGCTCCGGCAACCGCCACGCCCGGCCAGGCTGCGGCCCCGGTGCCGACGCCCAATAAGCCCGCCGCGCCGAAGCAGACGGCCGCCGCTCAGCCTGCGGGCGAAGAAGGCGCGCGTCTGGTGCTCAAGGCCAAGGCGCCGGTCTGGGTGCGCATCGAGGACTCCCAGGGCAATGTGGTGATGACGCAGATGCTGCGCGGTGGCGACACCTACAGCGTGCCGAACCGCCCGGGCCTCGTGGTCATCGCGCGCGACGGCGGCCTGCTCTCCTATATGATCGACGGTCGCGAGCGCGGCATTCTCGGCGTTCCCGGCCAGATCCTGGTCGGCCAGCCGCTCGATATCCAGGCGCTCGAAAAGCGCGGCTGACATCGTAGACATGCCGGAAATGGCGGAGGCCCCGGGCTTCCGCCATTTCCTTTTCTGCGAAGTATGCTCTACAAGCCCGCCATCATGAGTGCCATTCCACAAGCCAAGCTCGACCGCATCCAGCAGCGTTTCGCCGTCATCGAGGCGGAGCTCGCGCAGGGCGCTTCGGGCGAGACCTTCGTCAAGCTGTCCAAGGAATATGCCGAGCTCAATCCGGTGGTCGCGGCCGCCCGGGCGCACGCCAAAGTGCGCTCCGATCTCGCCGGGCTCGAAGAAATGATCCAGTCGGGCGACAAGGACATGGCCGAGATGGCCCAGGCCGAGAAACCCGATCTCGCCAGGCGCATCGATGAGCTCGAGCAGCAGCTGAGAATTCTCCTGCTCCCCAAGGATGCGGCGGACGAGCGCAATGTCATCCTCGAGGTCCGCGCCGGCACCGGCGGCGATGAGGCAGCGATTTTCGTCGGCGATCTCTTCCGGATGTATCAGCGCTACGCCTCGATCCAGGGCTGGCGCGTCGAGGTGATCTCGGCGAGCGACGGCGATCACGGCGGCTACAAGGAAGTCATCGCCACCATCACCGGGGCGGGGGCCTATGCGAGGCTGAAATTCGAATCGGGCGTGCACCGGGTGCAGCGCGTTCCGGCGACGGAAGCGCAAGGCCGCATCCACACCTCGGCGGCGACGGTGGCGGTGCTGCCCGAGGCCGAGGAGGTCGATATCGAGATCAACGACGCCGATCTGCGCATCGACGTCTATCGCTCCTCGGGGCCGGGCGGCCAGTCGGTCAACACCACCGACAGCGCGGTGCGCATCACCCACCTCCCGACCGGATTGGCCGTCGCCCAGCAGGACGAAAAATCGCAGCACAAGAACAAGGCCAAGGCGATGAAGATCCTGCGCGCCCGGCTCTATGAGCGCGAGCGTCAGCGCCTCGATGCCGAACGCTCGGCCACAAGGCGCGGCCAGATCGGTTCGGGCGACCGTTCGGAGCGCATCCGCACCTATAATTTCCCGCAAGGCCGGGTCACCGACCACCGGATCAATCTCACCCTCTACAAGCTCGATCAGGTGATCGAAGGGCCGGGGCTCGACGAGCTGGTCAGTGCGCTGATGACCGAGCACCAGGCGGAACTGCTCGCCGCCGCCGAGGCCGATGCCGCGTGATCCTTTTACCCTCGCCCCGCGCAGCGGGGAGCGACTATCTGGGCAGTCAAGTTGTATTTGCGAGTTGAGCTCGCGCTTCGCGTGCTTTTGCGTTGAGGCGAACGAGAAGTTTGTGAGCGAGGGCGACGCGAACGAC
>SCPD01000031.1 GCA_005502925.1 Rhizobiales bacterium Y(2018)
GCCTCTATGTGACGGGCATCGGCACCAGTGCCATCATCACAGTGGACACAGGCATCACGGTTCAGGGCGGCTCCGGCGGCACGGGCGGTAGTGTCGGCGCCACCCAATTCTCAGGCGCCGGCAACAATGGTGGTGGCGGCGGCTTTGGCGGCCACGGCATCACCGTCAACGCCGTGACCGAGCAGGTGACCATTGTCAACAACGGCACCATTTCCGGCGGCACCGGCGGTTCGGGCGGCCTCAATGTCCCTGGCACGCGCGCCGCTTCCGGCCAACAGGGCTCCGGCATCATCGGCTACAACACGACCATCATCAACAATGCCACCGGCATCATCAAGCCGGGCGACGGCGCGGTACCGATCGAAGGCACCAATACCACGCTCGCCAACAACGCCATCACGATCACCGGCGGCACCAACAGCATCAAGAATGCCGGCAGCATCAATGGCCGCATCGAGCTCGGCGGCCTGAGCACCACGACGGTCTCAGGCGCCTATTCCAACGCGTTGAAGATCATTGGCGGCTCGACCATGAAGGTCGAGGGTTCAACCGCCGCGGGCGACGCCACCGGCTTCACCACGATCCAGAATGGCGGCACGATCGATATCGGTGCCGGCCGTAAGGTCACCGCCACCGGTGAGGTCATCAACGGACAAGAGGCTGTCATCAAGATCGGCGCCAATGCGACCTTCGCGGGCGGCAGTAGCGATCTTTACAATAACGGCACGATCGACGTCGCCGCCGGCGGCACGTTCTCCAATGGCGGCAGCATCAACAATTGGGGCGGCACGCTCAATTTCAACGGCGCCGGCGCCAAGATGATCGCCGGCAACAATTCGATCACCAACTGGGGCCAGATCAATGTCACCGCCGGCGACGTGACGGTGACCGGCAGCTTCGATAATTCCAATGGCGGCAAGATCTCGCTCATCGGAGGCAACATGTCGGGCGTGACCACGCTCAACAATGGCGCGGGCGGCACTGTAGATGTCGGCGCCGGCCGCACTCTGTCGGTGAAGACCTTCACCTCGACGGCCGGCAGCACGACGGGATCGGGCACCATCAATGCGTCCGACGCCATCAATCTGAGTTCCGGCACCTATGGCACGGTCTTCGCCGGCACCGGCGACCTGACCAAAAGCGGTCCCGGCAAGGTGACGCTCACTGGCGAAAACACCTATTCGGGCGGCACCACCATCGAAGCCGGCATACTCGAGATCGGCAATGGCGGCACGACGGGCTCGATCGTCGGCGACGTCGCCAATAGTGGTACCCTCGCCTTCAACCGCTCCAACAATTCGACCTTCTCCGGCAATGTGACCGGCACCGGCAACGTGACCAAAAGCGGCGCCGGCACGCTGACCGTCACCGGCGCGCTGAGCCATGGCGGCGGCACGACGATTTCGGGCGGCACGCTCGAGATCGGCAATGGCGGAACGACCGGCTCATTGTCCGGCAATGTCAGCAACAACGGTACCCTCGCCTTCAACCGGTCCGACAGTCTCGATTTCGGCGGCATCGTCTCGGGCACCGGCGATCTGGTGAAGAAAGGCACCGGCACGCTCACCTTGACCGGCGCCAACACTTATTCAGGCGACACGAAGATTCAAGGTGGCACGCTGAAGCTCGGGACCGGCGGCAGCCTGGCCCAGAGCACCGACGTCGATGTCGGCGCCGGCGCCGTCTTCGACGTCAACAACCACGCCCAGACCGTCGGCCAGATCACCGGCGCGGGCGAGATCAAGCTTGGCGCGACAGGCGCCCTGACCACGCAGTTCGACGCCGCGACCGCGACCTTCGGCGGCGCCGTCACCGGCGGCGGCTCGCTCATCAAGGCGGGCACCGGCACACTGGTCCTCACCGGCGCCAGCACCTATTCCGGCGGCACCACAATTTCCGGCGGCACGCTGCAGATCGGCAATGGCGGCACCACCGGCGCGATCACCGGTGATGTGACGAATGACAGCACGCTCGCCTTCAACCGCTCCGATGAATTGACCTTCGATGGTGATATTTCGGGTTCGGGCAAGGTCGCCAAATCCGGTGCCGGCACGCTGATTCTCACGGGCGAGAACACCTATGCCGGCGGCACGACGATCAATGCCGGCACCCTGCAGGTCGGCAATGGCGGAACCTCGGGCTCGATCACCGGTAACGTCGCCAATGAGGGCACACTTGCCTTCAACCGCTCCGACGATACCGAATTCAGCGGCGTCATCACCGGCTCCGGCGGTCTGGTGAAGGACGGCGACGGCAAGCTCACTCTCACCGGCGCCAATTATTTCAAGGGCGACACCGAGATCAAGGACGGCACCTTGCAGGTCGGCAATGGGGGTACGTCCGGCCAGATCACCGGCAATGTCATCAATGACGGGACGCTCATCTTCAACCGCTCGGACGACATCGATTTCGCCGGCGATATTTCGGGCTCGGGTGATCTGGTCAAGGACGGCGAAGGCGTTCTGATCTATCGGGGCGATGCCACCCATACCGGCGGCACCACCATCAAGAATGGCACCTTGCAGATCGGCGATGGCGGTGTGCAGGGAACACTTGCGGGCGATGTCGTCAATGACGGTACCCTCGCCTTCTACCGATATGACCTCACCTTCGCGGGCGACATATCGGGCTCAGGATCGCTCGTCCAGAAAGGTCCCGGCATCCTGACCCTCACCGGTTCGGCCACCCATACCGGCGGCACCACCATCGAGGCCGGCACCTTGCGGATCGGCGAAGGCGGCACGACGGGTTCGATCAGCGGCGATATCCGCAATGACAGCGCGCTCGTCTTCGATCGCTCCGATGACATTACCTATGCCGATGAGATAACCGGAAGCGGCAGCCTGAGCCAGGAGGGCGACGGCAAGCTCATCCTGACGGGTGAAAACAACTATACCGGCGGCACCACCATCAAGAGCGGCACACTGCAGATCGGCAATGGCGGGACGACAGGCTCGATCACCGGCAATGTCGCCAATGAAGGCACGCTCGCCTTCGACCGCTCCGACGATATCGAGTTCGGCGGCGTCATCACCGGCACGGGCAAGCTGGTGAAAGAAGGCGAAGGCACGCTCACCCTCACCGGCGCCAATTATTACAAGGGCGACACCGAAATCAAGGAAGGCATCTTGCAGGTGGGCAATGGCGGAACATCCGGCCAGATCGTCGGCGATGTCATCAATGACGGGACACTCACCTTCAACCGCTCGGACGATATCGGCTTCGGCGGCAATATCTCCGGTTCGGGCAAACTCATCAAGGATGGCGATGGCGTCCTGACGATCTGGGGCGATGCCACCCTTACTGGCGGCACAACCATCAAAAGTGGCACCTTGCAGATCGGCGATGGCGGCGTGCAGGGAACACTTACGGGCGATGTCGTCAATGACGGTACCCTCGCCTTCTATCGCTACGACCTCACCTTCGCGGGCGACATATCGGGCTCAGGATTGCTCGTCCAGAAAGGCCCAGGCATTCTCACCCTCACGGGGGCGGCAACGCATACGGGTGGCACCACCATCGAGGCCGGCACCTTGCGGATCGGTGATGGCGGCACGACGGGCTCGATCAGCGGCGACATTCGCAATGACAGCGCGCTCGTCTTCGACCGCTCCGACGACATTACTTATGCCAATCAGATCACCGGAAGCGGCAGCCTGAGCCAGGAAGGCGACGGCAAGCTCATCCTGACGGGTGAAAACAGCTATACCGGCGGCACTACCGTCAAGAGCGGCACGCTGCAGATTGGTAAAGGTGGAACGACAGGATCGATCACAGGCAATGTGACGAATGACGCGACGCTCGCCTTCAACCGCTCCGACGATATGACATTCGGCGGCGTGGTGTCGGGCACCGGCAAGCTGGTGAAGCAGGGCGACAATGTTCTCACCTTGAACGGCGCCAATACCTATACCGGCGACACGAAGATAGACGACGGCACGCTGAAGCTCGGCGCTGGCGGCAGCCTCGCCGCCACGACCGACGTCGATGTCGCGTCGGGCGCCATCCTCGACCTCAACGGCCATGAGCAGACGGTCGGCGAGATCACCGGCACGGGCGAGATCAAGCTCGGCAGCGATGGCGAGCTGACGGTGGATTTCAGCGGCAAGGACGCGACTTTCGCGGGCGCCATCACGGGTGACGGCAGCCTGACCAAGACCGGCAAATATTCCAAGCTCATCCTCACCGGCGACAGCACCTTCACGGGCGGCACGACGATCGATGACGGTATTTTGCAGATCGGCAATGGCGGCACGACCGGCTCGATCAGCGGCGACATCGTCAACAATGCCCTCCTCTTCTTCGGCCGCAGCAACGACAGCACTTTCGACGGGGACATTTCGGGCACCGGCGAGGTCCGCAAATACGACGCGGGCGTCCTGACATTCACGGGTGATGTCAGCCATGGCGGCGGGACGGAAATCGCCGGCGGCACGCTCAAGATCGGCAATGGCGGCACGACCGGCTCGATCAGCGGCGATATCGATAATGACAGCATCCTCGCCTTTGACCGCTCCGATGAGATCACCTTTGCGGACGAAATCTCCGGCACCGGCAAGCTGGTCCAGCAAGGCTCAGGGACACTCATCCTGACGGGCGTGAACAGCTATGGCGGCGGCACCACGATCTCGGAAGGCACGGTCAAAGGCACGGCCCAGAGCTTCGGCACCGGTAGGATCGACAATGACGCGGCCCTCATCATCGATCAGGCGAACGACGCGAGCTTCGCCAATGCCATCGACGGCGACGGCAGCTTCACCAAAACGGGCGCCGGCAAGCTCACCCTCAACGGGACATCAGGCCTGACCGGCGCCACCACGGTGTCGGCCGGGACGCTCTCGGTCGCAGGCTCGCTTCTGGGCTCGACCGTGACGGTCGAAGAGGGTGCGACACTTTCCGGCAATGGCAAGATCGGCGGTCTTGTCGTTGCGGGCGACGGGATCCTGGCCACCGGCAACTCGATCGGCACCCTCATCGTCGAAGGCGATACGAAATTCGAGAAAGACTCGATCTTGCGGGTCGAGGTCGACGAGACCGGCAAGGCCGACAAGCTCGAAGTGACAGGCGCCGTGACGATTGAAGGCGGCATCGTCGATGTGCAAGCCGGTGCCGGCAATTACGGGCGCCTCACCAGCTACACGATCCTGACGGGCAAGAGCGTCGCCGGCGAATTCGACAAAGTCACCAGCAATCTGGCCTTTCTTGATGCCAGCCTGCTCTACGGTGCGACCAGCATAAGTCTCGAGCTCGAGCGCAACAACATCTCCTTCGGCGAAGTCGCCCGCACCCGCAACCAGCGCGCCACCGCCGAAGCGGCCGAAAAGCTCGGCGACGGCCATGGCGTCTTCGACGCCATTCTCGATCTCGACGAGGACATGGCGCGCCAGGCTTTCGACAGCCTGTCGGGCGAGGTCCATGCCTCGGTGCAGAGCATGCTGCTGATGGACAGCCATTTCACCCGCGATGCGGCGCTCGAAAGGTTGCGCACCGCGTTCGGCGGTGCCGCATCCGAAAGCGTTCCGGTGATGGCGCTCTCCGCACTTCCCGACAGCGGTGTCTCGCTGTGGGGCGCGGGCTTCGGCTCCTGGAGCAACACCGACAGCGACGGCAATGCGGCGGGCTTCAGCCGCACCTCCGGCGGCTTCATCGCCGGCGCCGATGTGGCGGCGAGCAAAAATCTGCGCTTCGGCGCCTTCGCCGGCTATACGCAGTCCTCCTTCGATGCGAGCGACCGCGACTCGAAAGGTGACGCCAGCTCCTATCATGCCGGGCTTTATGCCGGCGGCAATTGGGCCGGCTTTGGCCTGCGCGCCGGCGCCTCCTACAGCTGGAGCGCCATCTACACCACCCGCGACATCGATTTCGGCGGTCTCGAGGAGAGTCTCGATGGCGACTACACTGCCGGCACCGCGCAGGTCTTCGGTGAAGCCGCCTATCGCTTCGGCACCGGCGACTTCGCGCTCGAGCCCTTTGCCGGCCTTGCCTATGTGAGCCTCGACACAGATGACGTCGATGAGGATGGCGGCGCCGCAGCCCTCGCCATTCAGGGCGACACGCAAGCTTTGACCTTCTCGACGCTCGGCCTTCGCGCCGAAGGCAGTTTCGCCTTCGACGACGTGACGCTCACTTTGCGCGGGATGGGCGGCTGGCGCCATGCCGAAGGCGATCTCACGCCGCTCATCGACGTTTCCTTTGGCGACGCGCCGGGCTTCAGCATCGCCGGCGCGCCCATCGCCGCGGACACCGCGATATTCGAGGCGGGCTTCGATCTGACCTTGGGGTCATCGACGAAACTCGGCCTGGCCTATATGGGCGAGATCGGTCGCGATGCCGAGCAGCATAGCGGCCAGGCGAGCTTCGCGGTTGAGTTTTAGCGCATGATCCGGAAAAGTGGCTTCCCGGTTTTCCGAAAAGATCATGCGCAAAATTACTGACAAGATCAGGCCATAATGGCCTGACGGAGTGGAGGGCCTGAGCATGTACCCCCGCGCGGCCCTCCACTCCAGATCACGATGAGTTTGGGTTGAATCAGCCCAAACTCATAAACGTGATCGATTCCTATATTTTAGCGCGGGATTGTCGCGAAAAACCGGCATCCACTTTTTCGCATCCCGCGCTAGAATTCTAGCGTCTCGCCATCTTCCGGTATGCGGAGACGCCCTGCCCCGAGCCCGCGCGCTTTGGCGGCGGCGCGCAGATCGGCCCGCGTCGTGGTTGCATGATCGAGCGCTTCCATATGGACGGCGACAACCGTCGCCTCGGGCGCAAGATCGGCCGTGGCCATCGTCTGCTCGGCGTCCATGACGATTAGGTCGCCATCCCATTTGGCGCCGCAGGAATGGGTGACGACGATATCGGGCCTGGTCTCGGCAATGGTGCGGGTGACCGGCGGATAGAGGACAGTGTCGCCGGCCCAATAAATCTTGGGTTCGTCTTGCGCGGCGAGCGTGAAGCCCATCACCGGGCCCATTTTTTCGACCACCGGACCCAGACCATGACTGCCTTCGCGGCGGGTGAAGACGAGGCCCTTCCAGTCGATCACGTCGAGCAGCGGCCGCACATCGGTGAAGCCCGCTTCGAGAATGGTTGTCTCATCGCCCGGCTGGCAGATGAGCGGCAGGTCCTTCGGCACCCGTTCCTTGGCAACACTGTCGAAATGATCGGTATGGAGATGTGACACCACCACCAGCTCGACGCCGTCGAGAATCTCATCGATCGGCGCCGGCAATTCGACCATCGGATTGGGCGACCGGCCGGTGAAGGACGGCAGGCTGTGTTTCGGCGCCAGATAGGGATCGATGAGGACCGTACGCCCGGCGTAATCGAGCTTGAGTGTGGCGTTGCGGAAGAGCCGCAGTTTCATGTCGTTCTCCTGAGAAGTCGGTCCCCAGGATATCAAGCCGACGGCTAACGATCCATCACACTCTCTTGCCACTCTGGGCGTCGAAGAAATGCAGGTAATTCAGCGGCAGGTCGACAAAGGCCTCATCGCCAGGAAGGGCGATGTCCTCGGGGAAGACCACGGTGAGGTCGGTACCCTCGATATTGCCATGGACGATCTTCTGCGAGCCGAGCTCCTCGACCAGCGTGATCCGGTAAGGCAAAGACTGGGCGCTCTTGTTGCCTGAAAGCTTGATGCGCTCGGGCCTGATGCCGAGGGTGATCTCGCCCGACGGCAGGGCCCGGCCGGCGGCAATAGGGCTACCCGACGGGAGCACCAGATTGCCCCCATCCGTCTTTACCTTGATGAGATTCATCGCCGGCGAGCCGATGAAATTGGCGACGAACAGGCTTGCCGGCTTCTCATAGATCTCGAGCGGCCGGCCGATCTGCTCGATGTCACCCTGATTGAGCACGACGATGCGGTCCGACATGGTCATCGCCTCGACCTGGTCATGTGTCACATAGAGTGTGGTGATGCCGAGCCGCTGCTGCAGCTGGCGGATTTCCACCCGCATATGGTTTCTGAGCTTGGCGTCGAGATTGGACAGAGGCTCGTCGAACAGGAAAGCCTGCGGCTCGCGCATGATGGCGCGCCCCATCGCCACGCGCTGCTGCTGGCCGCCCGACAGCTGGGCCGGGCGCCGCTCAAGCAGCTGCTCGATCTGCAGAAGGCTCGCCACTTCCTTCACCCGCGCCGTGATCAAGGCCTCACTCTTCTTGCGGATGCGCAGACCATAGGCCAGGTTCTCGAAGATGGTCTTGTGCGGATAGAGCGCATAATTCTGGAACACCATGGCGATGTCCCGGTCCCTGGGCTCGAGCGGCGTCACCACCTTGCCGCCGATCAGGATATTGCCGCTGGTGAGCTCTTCGAGGCCCGCGACGATGCGCAGGATCGTCGACTTGCCGCAACCCGACGGGCCGAGCAGGCTGATGAACTCGCGATCCTTCACGGTGAGCGAGAAGTCTTCGATAACTTTCACCTCACCGAATTTCTTCTTCAGATTCTTGACCTCGATACTGGCCATGCCCCAGTTGCTCCCTAATCCTTGATGGCGCCCATCGACATGCCGCGGACCATGTAACGTTGGGCGAGAAACGAGAAGACGAGGACCGGCGCGACGAGGATCATGCCGGCGGCGGCGACATAGTTCCAGCCGACCTCGGTCCAGGTGATGAATTCGGGGATCGCCACCGGCAATGTCTTGGCCTGCGACTTGGTGAGAATGAGCGCGAAGAGGAACTCGTTCCACGAGAAGATGATGCAGAAGATCGCCACCGCGAATATCGAGGGGCGCAGCACCGGCACCAATATGTCCCAGATGGCGCCGAGATGCGACCGCCCGTCGACCATCGCCGCCTCCTCGAGCTGCACCGGCACCGCCTTGATGAAGCCGGTCATCATCCACACCACGAAAGGCAGGTTGAAGGTCGTGTAGGCGATGATGAGCCCGGTCTTGGTGTCAAGCAGGTTGAGCCCATTGAAGATCATGAAAATCGGCAATGCCGCCACGATCGGCGGAAACATGCGGATCGACAGGATGTAGAAGGCGAGGTCGTCGCGGCCGCGGAAATTGTAGCGCGCCAGCCCATAGGCCGCGATGGTGCCGAAGAACAGCGAGAAGACCGTGCTGCCCACCGACACGATCAGTGTATTGGTCAGCATCTGCAGGATCGGCTTGGTCTCGAAGATGAAGCGGTAGGATGAGAGTGTCGGCGTGAACCAGAAGGTGGCGGCGATGCCGTCATAGATCTGCTGCTGCGTCTTGAAGGACGACACCGCGAGATAGAGGATGGGCAGCAATGTGAAGGCACCATAAAGGGCGAGAATGCCGTAGCAAACGATCCAGTAGAGGCGGCTCTTGGGCGACATGGCTCAGGCCCCCTTCCTGCCGGCGATGAAGCGGTTCAGGATCTTGACCATGATGGTGATGATCACCAGCATGGACAGCGCCACGATCGCGCCCTGATGCATGAAGAAATATTCGAAGGACTGGCGGAAGGCCATGACGGCAAGGGTCTCGCTGGCGCGCCCCGGCCCGCCATTGGTCATGATGTAGATGATGTCGAACATGCGGTTGAACGCATCGATGGTGCGCATCAGGACCGCGATGATGATGATCGGCTTCATCATCGGCAGCATGATATCGCGGAAGATCTGGAAGGCGTCGGCGCCATCGACCTGCGCCGCCTCGAAGGGTGAGCGCGGCAATGCCCGCATGCCGGCGAGGAGCAGCAGCAGCATGAAGGGCGTCCATTGCCAGACATCGGCGATGACGATGCCGACCAGCGCCGTCGAGGGCTGATTCAGGATCGAATAGTTCTCCACGCCCACGGCCTTGAGGAGGCCGGCGATGAGGCCGAACTCGCCGTTGAACAGGAAGCGCCAGATGGTGCCGACCACCACGGGGGTGAGCATCATCGGCATCAGGAAGAACGGGAAGATGAGGTTGCGGCCGCGGAAGTTGCTGAAGAAGAAATAGGCGAGCATCAGCCCGAGCACGAACTCGAGCGTCACCACCGCGACCACCAGAATGAGGGTGGTCAGCATAGACTCCCAATATTCGGGACTTTCGATGAAGACTTCGCGCAGATTGTCGGTGAGCGACCAGCCGGACAGCATCGGATTGGTCAGGATCACGGTGTGGCTCGCGAGATAGAGCGAATAGACGAGCGGAAACAGCGTGATCGACAGGAGGATCAGCAGGGTCGGCGACAGAAAGAGCAGCGGCCGGATGCGGCGCAGCAAAGGTGCTCGATAGATTTCGGCGCCAGACATACTGAAAGACCCGGTTCGCGGCGGCAAAGGAAGGAAGGTCCGGCGCCGCCATGGCGCCGGACTTCACTGGTTTCAGGAGATCAGAGGAGCTCGACCTTCGCCGTGCCCTTGAAGTTGGAGGTGACCGACTTCGGATATTCGTTGTCGCCCTTGTAGAAGCCATATTGGCGCATCAGCTTGGCGACATCCTTGTCGGCCTTCACGATCGCCTCCTCGACGCCGATCTTGCCGATCATGCAGTCCTGGAAGGCGATGGCGACGGTATCTTCCCACTGCCTTTCATTGGCGATCTTCGGCGCATCCCAAAGCTTCTTGCCGACCAGCTTGGTCGCCTCGAGCAGGATCGGGAAATGCCCGTACTTGTCGGTGTATTTCTCGAGCAGCTTGATGCGCGAGGGCGCCGAGTCGCCGGCCACCACGATCTTTTCCTGGATCGCGGGCGACGACAGCCACTGCGAGAAGAGATAGGCCGCTTCCTTGTTCTTCGACGTCTTGGAGATCGACAGGCCGAAGCTCGCGAGGCGGGTATAGCCGCCGGTCACCTCGCCATTGGGCGCCGGCGTATCATAGCCGGTCGGTGCCCAGGCATAGGCGTTCTTGCCGGCGACCTTGGACTGCTTGGCGTCCTCCTGCACCGCGAAGATGATCGCCCAGTTCAGGTTCATCGCGATATTGCCCTGCGCATAGGCGGCCGACGCCTCGCCCAGTTCGAAATCGAGCGAACCCGGCGGCGTCAGCTTGTTCTGGTAGATGTCGCGGATGAGCTGCATCGCCTGCTTGGCCTTCTCGAAATTCTCCGGCGGCTGCGAGAAGGTCGGATGCAGATAGTCGTCGAACACGGTGCCGCCCATCGACAGATAGGGAATGGTCACCATCTCCATCATGGCGGTCCTGAGGCCATGGATCACATAGCCGTATTTGCCGTCCTTGCTGAACTGGGCGGCCTGGTCATAGAGCTCCTTCCAGGTCACCGGCGCCTTGAGATTGGACTCGGCATACCAGTCCTTGCGGTAGGCGAGGATCGGGAAAGTGTACATGTTGGAGAACATGTAGACCTGGTCGAGATAGGAATTGGTCTTCTGGCACTCTTCCGAGAGATCGGCGTAATCGAAGCTCGGATCCATCAGCTTCGCATCCGCCATGAAGCCGGTCAGCGGCTCCATATAAGGCGCATAACCCGGGAACCAGATGGAATCGATGTTGAACAGATCATATTCGTCCGATCCGGTGGCGAGAAGCTGCATATGCTTGCCCACCGCTTCGCCATATTGCACCGTGTCGATCTGGATCTTGATGCCGGTTTCCTTCTCGAAATCGGCGATCAGCGGCCGCATGAAATCATTATGCGGATAGCCGGCGAGGTTCGACACGCGAACCGTGGCGCCGGCATAAGGTTTGGCGGCCTCGGCGAGCGTCCAGCCTTCAGCGCGCGCGATGCGCGGCGCGATCACCGCACCGCCCATGCTGGCGGCGGCGAAACCCGCCGCCATCAGGCTCGAATTGCGCAGGAATTCGCGCCGGCTCGTCGAGACTTCATCGAGAAAGCCGAGGCGGTTCGCCATGGCTTTCCCGAAGGCATTCATCAACTCTTTGGTGTCACGCTTCATTGTCTTCCTCCCAGTACAAACGCTTTGGTTGTTTTGCGCATCGGGTTGTCCGAAAACCGCTGCACACTTTTCGGCCCGATGCTTTAGGCGTAAGTCATCGTATCGAGATCGATCAGCTCGACCTTGTAACCGTCCGGATCCTCGATGAAGGCGATATGGGTAGTGCCGTGCATCATCGGCCCCGGCTTGCGCGGAATCCTGGCGCCCTCGGCTTCGAGGCCTTTGCAGACGCCATAGATGTCGCGCACGCCGAGCGCGATATGGCCATAGGCGGTGCCGAGCTCGTAGCCTTCCGGCTTGTCCCAATTATAGGTGAGCTCGATCACCGCATTGGTCTGCTCCGGACCATAGCCGACGAAAGCGAGCGTGAACTTGCCCTCCGGAAATTCATTGCGCCGCAGGAGCTTCATGCCGAGCAGGCGCGTATAGAAGTCGATCGACTTGTCGAGATCCTTGACGCGCAGCATTGTGTGCATCAACTGGAACTTGGATCCATCCATCTAGCTGTTTCCTTTTCGCTGTGAAAGCCGTGGGCCGCGCAGGCCGCGCCCGAATGGCGTGCGGCCATGAGAATGCGGCACATCTCGCCGTTCGACTGCGCGCTCATCGTCACCTTGCGGGCTTGGCGCAGATGCTGGGGCAGCGCTCCGGCATCGATCGCCTCGCCCTCAGCCGTCGTAATGGCGAGCCCATCATTGGCGAGACCGACGTCACGACGCTTCGCCAGATAGTCGTCCGCGAGTGTCTTGAGCTCACCGTCCTTGACGTCGGCAAACCCATCGAGATCAGCGACGCTCATCCGGATCAGAAATTCGTCGCCAAAACCTGCCCGGCGCATGAAACCAACCAGCGCTTCCTGGCGCATGAGGAAGGCCTTCTTGTCGAAGGCGAGGCGAAGATCGCCGAGATCGTTCTCGGCATGGCGCGGAAAGACTTGCGCGAAGGATTGCCGCTCGCTGATGCCGCGGCTGATCTCGTCAGCCGCGAAATGATCGACGAGCTCGAATTTGAAGCTTCGCACCCAGGGCAGTGCCAATACGGCGTCGCGAATGTCGCCGCCCATCAGGAAGACGAAATTGGCCGGGCACCAGAAGGTCGGCAGGCGCAGCGTGACGGTGACGCTGTCGCCGTCGATCTCGGTGCCGACGATGAAATTGAGCGCCGCGACCGTCTCGTCGATCTCGGGATCGCGCACCGCTGCGATGGCCGACTGGACCTCCGCTTCGCGCGTCATATTGGAGAGGCCGCTCGCCATGGCGTCAGGCCGCGGCCTTGATCTGGAACTCGGCCGGCACCTCGATGCCATAGAGCTTGGCGCAGTTGAGGCCGAGAATCTTGCGCTTCACATCGAGAGTGACCTGGGTGCCGGCCTCCTGCGCGGTCTCGTCGTCGAAGGAGAAGTCCATGAACTTCTCGATGATCCATTTCGGGCTGGTGATCGCGTAATCGGAGCCGAAGAGCAGCCGGTCGGGGCCGACATAAAAGAGGAGATCGCACAACATGCGGGTGAAGTATTTCGGCCGTGCATGGATATAGGAGGGTATGAGCGCCAGCCCGCCATAGACATTGGGCTCCTGCCCCGCGATGAAGCAGAAATCGTCGATGCGCGGCATGCCGCAATGATCGACGATGAAATTGAGATCGGGGAACATGGTCGCGATCCGGTCGACGTCGCGCACATCGAAAGCGTCATAATCGAGCGGATGCGTCGTCGGCCCCTTGTGGATATGGATATTGGTGATGCCGAGCGAGCGGCATTTCTCGATATAGGGGGCGACGAAATCGTCCTTCAGCGAATAGCCGCGCGACACGCCATTCCATTCGGCGGTGTAGAGCTTGACGCCCTTGAAGCCATAGGTGGCGAAATCCTCCTCGAGCTTGTCGAGGCCCATCTGGCCCTCGCGCGGATCGCAGCGGCCATTGAGCACGACTTTGTCGGGATGAAGATCCTTCAGCGTCGAGCAGAGCTTCGTGGTGTTGAAGCCGTTGATATAGAAGTCCCTGAGATAGACCGGCAGCATCACCACCATGTCGCAATAGCCGTCCTCGAACAGGTCCTTCGCCGCGCCCTCGGCGCCGTAATAGTTGAAACGGTTTTGGTCCCAGCGCTGGCCGGGCGGCGTCATGCCGACATGGGCGCCATAAAATGTGTCGATGAAGGTCTGGCCATAGCGGTTGCGCCGGTTCTCCGGGCGCGCGTCCCACACATGCACATGCGCATCGATGACGAAGATCTTCTCGCCCGATTTCGTGACGTACATGGCTCCTCCCTAAGGCGTTTCCGGAGTTTTATGCTTATTTCCGGCTTGCGTTGGACATCCTATCGTCCTAATGTTGGACAACCGTATAAGACGACATAAGCGGTGTCAACAGTCATTGTGGGAGGCCGGATGCTGAGTGTTTCAGAGAGCGCGGCAAACGACCGCGCCAGCCTGCTCGCATCCCTGGCCGTTGCGGTGGGCGCCAAACAGATCGTCAGCGGTGACAGTCTCGGCCGCTATAATAATGACTGGACCGGCGACCACCGGGGGCTCGCGCTCGCCGTGGTCAGGGCGCGCGGGATCGATGATGTCGCCGCCACCATCCGCTGGTGCGCAGCCCATGGAATTCCCCTCGTCCCGCAAGGCGGCCATACCGGCCTCGTCGCCGGTGGAACCCCCACCGCGTCGGGCAATGAGGTCGTGCTCAGCCTGGAATTGATGAACAAGGTGCGCGAGATCGACCCGGTGAATGGCGTCGCCATCGTCGAGGCGGGCTGCGTCCTCGCTGATCTCAAGGAAGCGGTCGACAGCGCAGGGGCCTATTTTCCGCTGTCCATCGGCTCGCAGGGAAGTTGCCAGATCGGCGGCGCCATCTCCACCAATGCAGGCGGCATCAATGTGGTGCGTTATGGCATGACGCGCGCGCTGGTGATGGGGCTTGAAGTGGTTCTGCCGGACGGGCAAGTATATCGCGACCTGCGGGGGCTCCATAAGAACAATACGGGCTACGACCTGAAGCAGATGTTCATCGGCGCGGAAGGAACGCTGGGCGTGGTCACGGCCGCCGCCGTCAAGATCGTGCCGAAGCCGACCCAGGTGGAGACACTGTTCCTCGCCACATCCTCGACCCCTGCCGTCATCGAGTTGTTCCGCCGCATCAGGACCGATTCAGGCGATCTCATCTCCGGCTTCGAATTGATGGGAGCGCCCTCGATCGAGCTCGTCTGCGCCACCGAGCCCAATATCCGCAATCCCCTGTCGGCGATCTATCCGGCCTATGCGATCGTCGAGCTCTCGGCTTCCGGCGGACCTCCGATCAAGCCCTGGCTCGACGCCTATCTGGCGACCCTCATGGAAGAAGGCCTCGTCCTCGACGGCGTCATTGCCCAGAACCAGACGCAAGTCGCCGAGATCTGGGCTCTGCGCGAGGGCATCGTCGAAAGCCAGGCGCGTTTCGGCGCGTATCTGCGCACCGACATCTCGACGGCGATTTCCGCTGTCGCCCGTTTCATCGAGCGCGGCACCGACGCGGTCGAGGCCTTGGTGCCCGGCGCCCGCTGCCTGCCCTATGGCCATGTCGGTGACGGCAATCTGCATTTCAACGTGATCCGCCCGGTGAACATGACGCCGGAAGAATTCGCCCCGCTCATCCACAAGATAGAAGACGAGCTCTTCACCATCGTCGATGAATTCGGCGGCAGCATCAGTGCCGAGCACGGTATCGGCCTCGCCAAGCGCCACGCTTTCGAGGCGCGTCTCGAAGACGTGCCACGCCGCCTGATGCAGGCGCTGAAGCAGACACTCGATCCGCGGAACATCATGAACCCCGGACGCATTCTTTCATAGGCCGGAACGACAAATGTCCATCAAGCCCCGCCAGCTCAATCGCGCGCCGCTCCCTGATCGCATCGCCGACATGATCAAGCAGGAGATCGCCGAAGGCCGTCTGGCGCCGGGCGAAAGGCTGCCGCCCGAGCAGGTCCTGGCCGAGAATTTCGGGGTGAGCCGCAATGTGGTGCGCGAAGGCATCGCGCGCCTCCGCAATGAGGGCATCATCGAGTCGCGCCAGGGCATCGGCGCCTTCGTCGCCACTTCGCCGACGCCGACCCTGCGCCTCGATGCGAGCCTGCGCTCGCCCGACCGCCATCAGAGCCTGTTCGAATTGCGCGCCGCCCTTGAAGTGCGCGCCGCCGAGCTCGCGGCACTGCGCCGCACCGATGAAGACCTGCGGGCGATCCAGCGCGCCTTCGACGACATGGAGCGCAGCATGGACTGGGGCAAGGACGGCGTCGAGCACGACATCGAGTTCCACCGTGCCATTGCCGGCGCCACCGGCAATGGCTTCATGCTGGCGACCATCATGTTCATCGCCGAACATCTGAAGGAAAGCATCAAGCTGACGCGCACCATGTCGGACATCAAGGAGGTGAACGCCGTCACGCTGCAGGAACATCGCGCCATTCTGGTCGCGATCGGCGCCCGCGATCCGGCAGCGGCCAAGCTCGCCATGGCGACCCATCTCACCAATGCGGCGACCCGCATCGGCATTCAATCGCCGGCCTGACCGGCATTCTTCGGGGGAAGCAGGAATGTATCTCAAGAAATTCGACCTCACCGGCAAGACGGCCGTGGTGACCGGCGCCGGACAGGGCATCGGCTTCGCTTGCGCCGAAGCCTTGTGCGATGCGCATGCCAAGGTGATCGTCACCGACATCGACAGGGAACGCTGCGAGAGCGCGCGCAAGGCGCTGGCCGGGCGCGGGCATGAGGTGGAAATACGCGCCCTCGACGTCACCGACAGCGCCTCGATAGACCGCATCGCCGACGAGCTCGCTGGCAGAGAGCGCAGCGCCGACATCCTCGTCTGCAATGCCGGCATCGCCCAGGCCGGAATTCCCGCCGAAGAGATGAGCGATCAGGACTGGCTGCGCATGATCGACCTCAACCTCACCGGCGTCTTCCGCTGCTGCCGCAGCTTCGGCCGTTACATGCTGGAGAAGCAGTCGGGCGCCATCGTCAATATCGGCTCGATGTCGGGCACGATCGTCAACCGGCCGCAGCAGCAGGCCCATTACAACGCCGCCAAGGCCGGCGTGCATCATCTGACCCGCTCGCTCGCGGCCGAATGGGCGACACGCGGCGTGCGCGTCAATGCGGTGGCGCCGACTTACATAAACACGCCGCTGCTCCATTTCGCGCGTGAGAACAAGCCGATGTTCGCCGAATGGATCGACCAGACGCCGATGAAGCGGGTGGGCGAGCCGGAGGAGATCGCCTCCGTCGTGCTGTTCCTCGCCTCGGAAGCCGCGAGCCTGCTCACCGGCTCGATCGTCGCCGCCGATGGCGGCTATACGAGCTGGTAGAAGGAAGATGTCGATAGTGTCCCCACTGCCCGCCACCATGCGCGCGATCGTCTGTCATGGCCCGAAAGACTACCGCCTGGAAGAAATCCCCGTGCCGGCGCCGGGACCGGGCGAAGTCCTGGCCAAAATCCATTTCGCCGGCATCTGCGCCAGCGATCTCAAATGTTATCTGGGAGCGCCGATGTTCTGGGGCACCAAAGACAAGCCCGGCGGTTATTGCCAGCCGCCGATCACCGCCGGCCATGAATTCATCGCGGAAGTGGTGCGGCTCGGCGCCGGCTCGGCCGAGAAATACGGCCTGGCGGTCGGCGATCATGTGATCTCCGAGCAGATCGTGCCTTGTGAGCAATGCCGCTTCTGCAAGAACGGCCAGCATTGGATGTGCGACATCAACGACGTCTATGGCTTCCGCCAGAATACGCCGGGCGCCTGGGCCGATTACATGCTGTTTCCGGCCAAGGCGCTGAACTACAAGGTGCCGAAGTCACTGCGCCTCGATCACGCCGCCTTCATCGAGCCCCTCGCCTGCTCCATCCATGCGGTCGATCAAGGCAATATCCAGCCGGACGACACGGTCGTCATTGCCGGCTGCGGACCCTTGGGTCTCGGCATGGTCGCCGCCGCAAAACTGAAGGGTCCCAAACGTATCATCGCCATCGATCTGCACGAGACGCGGCTCGCCAGCGCGCTCCGTTCGGGCGCCGATCTGGCGCTGAACCCGAGGACCGTCGATGTCATTGCCCAGGTGAAGGAGCTGACCGAGGGCTATGGCTGCGACGTCTATATCGAGGCGACCGGCAGCCCGGCGGGCGTCGGCCAGGGCCTCGAGATGATCCGCAAGCTCGGCACTTTCGTCGAGTTCAGCGTCCTAGTCGAGCCGGTCTCGGTCGACTGGACGATCATCGGCGACCGCAAGGAGCTCACCATTCGCGGCGCCCATCTGAGTCCCTATTGTTATCCGCGCGCCATCAAGATGCTCGAGGATGGCCTGTTGCCGATGGACGAGATCATCACCCACAGGCTGGCGCTCTCCGATTATCAGCAGGGCATCGAGCTGGTGCGCACCGCAACAGGCTCGACCAAGGTGGTCTTCGATATGAGTCTCTAGATCACGATGAGTTTGGGTCGTTACGACCCAAACTCATAAACGTGATCGATTCTATATGTTAGCGCGGGATTCTCGTGAAAAACCGGTATCCACTTTTTCGCATCCCGCGCTAAGATTGGTCAGGCCAATTGACAGAATGCAGTCTCTTGCCTAGACGAGGCGGCATGACCGAAGAATCCGTCACCATCATCACCGGCGCGGGCAAGGGCCTGGGAAAAGCCGTCGCCAAAGATCTCATCGATAGAGGCAGTCATGTCGTGCTGGTGGTGCGCTCCGAAGCTTCGGCTTCGATGCTCGCAAAGGAGTTCGGCGCCAAGGCCGTGATCGTGACGAAGGACGTCACGGCGCCCGATGCCGCCGAGGCCGCTATCGCCGCCGGATGTGAGCGCTGGGGCAAGGTCGACGGGCTCGTCAACAATGCCGGCATTGTCGATCCGATCGCCCGCATCGCCGCGACGGATCCGGCGCAATGGGAAGCGACCATCGCGATCAATCTGGTGGCACCTTACCGCTTCACCCGCGCCTTCCTGGCGCAAGGCGACAGATCAGCGAAGCGGCGCATCGTCAACATATCAAGCGGCGCCGCGCATCAGCCGCTCGAAGGCTGGAATGCCTATTGCGCCAGCAAGGCCGGCCTCGCAATGCTGACCCGCGC
The DNA here is from genome assembly GCA_005502925.1 of Rhizobiales bacterium Y(2018). Taxonomy (GTDB): domain Bacteria; phylum Pseudomonadota; class Alphaproteobacteria; order Rhizobiales; family Aestuariivirgaceae; genus Taklimakanibacter. Next base: position 18,937 of record SCPD01000031.1, read on the forward strand.
GACCGGACTGGAATACGCGCAGGAGAATGTCTTCGCTTTCGGTCTCCTGCCCGGTGTTATCGATACCGGCATGCAGGCGACCATCCGCGCGTCCGGCGTCAATGAAGTGAGCCGCCTGCCCAGGACCGTGCTGCGCCCGCCCGAGGAGCCGGCGCGCGCCACGGCCTATCTGCTGTCAGGAGCGGCCGATGATCTCGCCGGCGGTGAGGTCAATATCAGGGATGCGGGATTCCGCGAGCGCGTTGGGTTGCCGGGACTGTAAGCAGCCGTCGTCAGCGCGCCAGATAGTCATGCAGCACATGGCCGGCGACGAGCGTGAAGTCGGCGCGCCACCAGAAACCTTCAAGCATCTCACGGACCGGCAGGCGATAGACCGGCGCCTGCACATTGGGCCTGAGCTCCACCGTGCACGGCCCCGACCAGCATTCATGCACGGTGAGCGCGCCGAGTCGGCGGGCGGTCAATTGCCGGATCGCCGGCGTGCCGTCGATATGGTTGATCGCCTTGAGATTGATGTTGAGCGCGAAATCGAAATAGTCGGCGAGCCGCTTGATGTCCGAGCGCTGCTGCTTATAGGCCATGGTACCGGTCAGAACATCGATGCCGTTGCGCTCGATGGTGCCGACCCAGGCATCGCCGCGCGCCTCGAGATGGGGACGCCCGAGCTTCTTCGACTGGCCATGCACTTCGCGGCCATGCACCACGCCACCATCCGACGACAGGAACAGATAGGGCGAATAGCCGCCGGCCGTATCCTTGTAGCGGCAACCGACCATGATGTTGCTTTCGAAATAGGGCCCCAGCCACTCCGTGTCGTTCATCTTGTAGATATGGGCGAGCACGACATCGGAGGAGGCTTCGAGCGGCGGCGGCAGGATGCGCTGGATGGCGTCTTTGTCGCTGCGCCAGGCGAGCGTCATCACTTCGGCATTGCGGAAAGTGAAGGGAAAGGCCGGCACGGTCGGCGCATCAAAGGGCGTCGAGAACCCATCGGCCAGCAATTGCTCCAGCGTCAGACGGCCCGCCGCCTGAACTTTCCAGTCACTCATTTTTCTTAGCCTTCTTCGTCATCGCCGCTTTGGTCGTCTCATGCACGCTGCGCATGTGACGGACCATGGCGGCCGCGATCCGCTCGGGATCCTTGGCTTCGAGCGCTGTTACGATCTCTTCGTGATCCTTCACCGAGCGCGCCAGCACGCCCGATGTTTCCCAGGCGATCTTGCGATATTCGAAGCCCAGCACATAGAGCGATTCCGAAATGCGCTCGAGAAAGGGATTGTCGAGCGCGGCGCCCAGCGTGCGATGGAACTCCATGTCGGAGACACGGAAGGCCACCGGCTTGCCGGTAAGGCCTTTCTGGATCTCGACCATCTTGCGCAGGCGCACCGTGGTGGCCGCGGTGATCTTCTGGGCGAGCAGGCGTCCGATGGCACCTTCCACCACCACACGCGATTCATGCAGCGATTCGAAATTGTCCGCCGACAAGGTGATCAGCATCTGCAAGGGCGCCAGAATTTCGGCCGCCTTGAGCGAGGTGACGAAGAGCCCGCCGCCCTGGCGCGCCCGGAGCACGCCCAGGATCTGCAGACCGCGCACCGCCTCGCGCACCGAAGGGCGCGACACTTGCAAGGTGGCCGCAAGCTCACGCTCGGTCGGCAATTGCTGGCCGGGCCTCACACTGCCGGTGCGGATCAGGTCGAGCAGATTGCGCGCCACCTGCTCGGCGACCGATACACGTTCGATCGGCGCCATGTCGTCCAGCGACGGCCGCTCCTGCTTGTCCTCACCCACGCTGCTTGAACCCCTTTTATCTTTCGCCTTTAAGGCGAGTGATAGACCAGTTACATCTTCTTGTCATGATTGGTCCGCCGGCTTCGGCAGGAAGAACGGCACGCCATAATCGGCCTCGAAGCCGCCATCGACATGGAGGACATGGCCGTTCACATAAGATGCTTCATCCGAGCACAGGAAATGGATGGCCCTGGCGATTTCGGCGGGATCGGCGAGCCGGCGCTGCGGCGTGCGCTCGAGGATCGGCCCGACATCGAGGCGGCCCTCCTTGATGACATTGCGTACGAGATCGGTCTCGACATAGCCCGGCGCCACGGCATTGACGCGCAGGCCCCGCGCCGCCCATTCGACCGCCGCCGTCTTGGTGAGCGACACGATGGCCGCTTTGGAGGCGGCATAAGGCGCCCGCCCGGCCGCCCCGCGCGTCGCCGCGACCGAAGCGAGATTGACGATCGCCCCCGATCCGCGCGGCAGCATGATCTTCGCCGCCGCCTGCAGGCAACGGAACGAGCCATTGAGATTGATGTCGAGCACCGCCTGCCAATTCTCGAAGCTCAATTCGGCGAGCGGCGCGTGACGCTGGATGCCGGCATTGTTGACCAGCGCATCGAGCCGACCCCATTGCGCTAGGTGACCTGCGAAGGCGGCATCGACAGAAGCCTGATCGGTGACGTCGAGCGGCAGCGCCAGAATATGATCGGGATAGGCAGCGGCGCGCTTCTTTGCTTCGGAGACATCGACATCGCCGATGGTGACGGTCCAGCCCTTTTCGACGAAGAGCTCGGCGCTGGCCCAGCCGATGCCGCGCGCGGCGCCGGTGATGAGAACGGATCTGGTTTTGCTGCTCATGTCAGGTGCTCTTCTGGACGGCATGACGATAGGCATAGCGTTTCAGCGCCTCGTCCTTCAGCCTGAGGCCGGTGCCCGGCGCCTCGGCCACGTCGAGATAGCCGTTTTTGATATCGGCGAAAGCCGGCCTTTCGATCAGCATATGCGAGCAGTCGAAGGGGCGGTCGGCCGGAAAGATCTCGATATGATCGGCGAACTCATTGGCAAGCGCCAGATGGCGATGCACTTCCGGATTGACGTGATAGGAAACGCGTAAGTCCCGCGCCGCTGCTTTGGCGGCAAGGCCGAACGCCGCATCGACACCGCCGATCGTCGTCGCATCGACCCGCACCACATCGACAGCCCCATTGTCCATCAGCGCTTCGAGATCGAGGGCGCGAGTGCATTCGTCACCCACGCCGACCGGCACCGGCGACTGACGGGTGAGGACGCCGATCTCGGCGATGCGGGTGCGCGCCATCGGGTCCTCGATCCAGGCGATGCCCAGATCGCGCCAGGCCTCCGCGGCTTCGAGGCCCTGCCGCGCCGTGCGCCAGGACCAGGCGAGGTCGCAGCTGAATTCGGCGTCGGGTACCGCGGCACGGATCTGGGCCAGGATGCGACGCACCGGTTCGGCCGCGCCATAATGAGCGGCTTCGAGCTTGAAGAAGCGATAGCCCTCTTGGGCGCGCGCGATCAGGCGCCTGGCGATATCATCCTCGCTCTCACCTTGGGTCCGGTAGCCCTCGACCAGCGCCACGCGCAATGTGCGTGGGCTCCCGCCGAGCAGCTTCCACAGCGGCACGCCACGCGCCTGCGCTTTCAGATCCCACAGGCAGACATCGAGGAGCGAGCGGGCGCGGCCGATGACGCCGTCTTCATCGGTGGCGCGGCTCACCAGCGCCATTTCATCGAGGCGCACCGCGGTGTCGAGTGCGTCCTTGCCGACGAGCTTGGGCGCCAGGAGATCGGAGATCGCCACATCGACGGGCGAGCGCCGCGTATGGCCGAGACAATCGGCGACGAGGCCGCCTTTGGTGACGATACGCACTGCCGCATATTGGCGCGCCGTGACGGTGAAGGCGCCGAAAGAGAGAGTACCCGGCAAGGGCAGGTCGACGGCCCAGCTTTCGATGCGCTCGATTGTCGTATCACGCGTCATGACTCTCACAGGTTCCTTTTCTCGGGATTTTTTCAACAAATTTTCTTGCGGTCCGGTGGAGAACCTGCTGAATTGGTCAGGCCATTGTACTAAGCTTACCAATGAGGGTGCAAGCCAAAAGACTCCATCTCGGACAGCATTCCGCTATTTCGGACTCGCTTGCGCTCACGCCGAGAACCTGCATGCTGGATCGAAGAAAACGAGATCAGAAATCACTCACCAGGGAGAAAAGTATGAAACTATCCGTTGCTGTATTGGCGTTTACCGTCGCTCTGGGTGGGGCCGCAGCCCATGCCCAGGAGTTCAAGCAAGAAGCTTCGCCCTCGATCGAGGCGTGCGGCGACGCCTCTTATGAGAAAGCCAAGACCGAAGGCCTCACCATCGGCATCTCGCCGTCCCCGCCTTTCACCTCGATCAATCCCGACAGCCAGAAGGCCGAGGGCCTCGAGGTCGAGATCAACGAGGCGGCCTATAAATGGGCGGGCCTCGACAAGCTCAAATATGAAGTGATGCCCTTCGGCCAGCTCATCCCGGCCCTCATCGCCAAGCGTATCGACGTGGTGACGGCGTTGCACGTCACGCCCGACCGCAAGAAGGTCATCTCCTTCGGCGGCCCGGCCTATTGGTATGGCCCCGCCATCATGGTGAAGAAGGGCAATCCCGACGGGATCAAGTCCTATGACGATCTGAAGGGCAAGTCGATCGGCGCCATCGCCGGATCGGCCGCGGACGAATATCTGCGCAAGATCGGCGCCGAGGTCGTCCCCTTCCAGACCGACGCCGAGCAGTTCAGCGCGGTGGCGACCGGCCGGGTGAGCGCCATCGTCGATGACGACACCAAGATCAATCTCTTCCTCGCCGCCAACAAGGAATCGCCGCTCGAGCTCCTGGGCGGCATCAAGGTGCCGGACGAGCTGATCTTCGAATATGGTTATGGCTATGTGCGTGCCGGCTTCCGCAAGGAAGACTGCTCGCTCCGCGCCGCGGTCAGCGCCGGCATCGCCGAAGTGCGCGGCAATGGTGAAGTGTCGGCGGTCCTGAAGAAATACGGCTTCAACGACGCCAATCTCTTCTTCTTCCCGCTCAACAACAAATAAAGCTTGTGGCAACATTTGATGAGCGGGTGATCCACATCGCCCGCTCAATCTTTTTCAGGCCGGAGAACCGCAATGGATCTGCTGAATTTCGACGTCATCCGTGACTATTGGCACGTCTTCCTGCGCGGCCTCGGCATCACCATCTTCCTGACTGTCGTCACCATGGTGCTGGCGAGCATGCTGGCGATCCCGCTGGCGCTGGCGCGTCTTTCGGACAAGCGGCTGTTCCGCTGGCCCGCCAATGTCTTCGTCGAATTCATGCGCGCCACGCCGCTGATCCTGCAGCTGATCTACATTTATTACGTGCTGCCGACCGCCGGCATCAAGCTCAACCCGCTCGTCGCCGCCATCACCGGGCTGACCCTGCATTATTCCGCTTATCTGAGCGAAGTATTCCGCGGTGGCATCCAGTCGATCGCCAAGGGCCAGACCGAAGCGGCCTTGAGCCTTGGTCTGTCGCGCTGGCTCGCTTTCCGCAAGGTGGTGCTGCCGCAGGCAACGCGTGCCATCCTACCCACACTCGCCAATTACCTGATCTCACTGTTCAAGGACACCTCGCTCGCCTCCGTCGTGACGGTGCAGGAGCTTATGTTCTCGGGCCAGATCATCTCGGCCAGGAACTTCCAGTATTTCACTGTCTATACGGTGACCGCCCTTCTCTATTTCGCCGTCTGCTATCCGTCCGGTCTCGCCGTTCGGGTGCTCGAGGAGCATATCCGCAAAGGCCAGCGCTCGCGCGACGACAAGAAGATGCAGCAGGCAGCCGCGAGCCCTACGCCGACCGCCGCGTGACGATTGCATAAGCGAGCGCCAGGACCGCCACTGCCAGTCCGGCGGAGAGCGTCGCTGAGGCACCATGCCCGATCGTGGCGCCGCCGACCGCCGAGCCGAGCCCGACGCCGGCATAGATCGCGGAGGAGTTGAGCGCGATCACCACCGGCGCCTGGTCGGGTGCGGCGGCGATCAGGCGCAATTGCTGCGGCGGCGTCTGCGACCAGCTGGCCGCACCCCAGCCGACAATGAGGAGGCCGGCGAGAACAACGTGGCTCTCAGTCTCGACAAGACTCAAGCACCACAAGGCCGTGAAACTCACCGTGAGCAGCAGATAAGCGCCGATCAGGACGACGAAGGGACTGGCCCGATCGGTCAGTATGCCGGAAGCATAGTTGCCGGCGACCGCGCCGAAGCCATAGCAGAGCAGCATGGCCGTGACCGCGCCGGCGGGTATGAACAGGGCCTCCAGGATCGGCAGTGTGAAGGCGTAGGGCACATAAGAGGCCATCATGCCGAGCACGGTGAGCGGCAGCACGATCATCACGCGCGGCTGCGTGAGCAGAGCGAGGCGGCCGCTGAGGCTGATGCGCGCAGCACCGGCAAGATGCGGCATGCGCAAAGCGACGCCGATCATCGCGGCGAAGGCGACGAGGCCGACCAGCGCCAGTGAGGCGCGCCAGTCGAAGAGCGTGCTCGCCACATGGCCGAGCGGCACACCAAGCGCCATCGAGGCGGAAAGCCCGCCGATGACGATGGCGAGTGCCCGGCCGCGCTGCTCGGGCCCCACCAGCTGGGCGGCCGCGGCGCCGGCATTGGGCGTATAGGCCGCCGCTGCGGCAGCGGCCAGGATGCGCGTTGCGATCAGGATGGCGAAGCTCGGCGCCAGGGCTGAACCGATATTGGCGAGGCCGAGAAGGAAAAGCGCCGCGATCAGCAGCCGGCGGCGCGGCATGCTGGCGGTGAAGGTGGCGATGATCGGGGCGAGGAGCGCATAAGCCAGCGCGAAGACCGTCACCGACTGGCCGGCCATGGCGGTCGTGACAACAAGTCCTTCCGCCATGGACGGAAGAAAGGCCGACACGATGAAGGCGTCGGTGCCGACGGCGAAAGTGCCGAGCGCCAGGATCAGGACCGAGCCCAGGCCATTATTCTGCGGTTGCATCATCGGGGTAATTTGCCTCGTGCCATTGGCGCACTCACGCGGCATTGCGCAGAGGCAAGGTGCGGTTCAGATTGGCGACCGCTTGTATATCCAGATCATGAAGCTACGCAATATCGGCTTTCCTTCCCCAAGTAACTTGAGAGACCACCCGACCCCCACCCCCGCCCTTCGGGCGTACCCTTGTATCTGTAGTTTGATGTCGACTCCTGTTGCAGGATCGACGTAGCGAGGGATCTGGCGGCCGCCAGATCCCTCGCTTGGCGATGTCGCCCGTCTACCCTCCGGCCAC
>SCPD01000032.1 GCA_005502925.1 Rhizobiales bacterium Y(2018)
GGAGAGGGAGGGGCCCATTGCGTAGCAATGGGAGGGTGAGGGGGAACGGACGGCAGAAGGCTTTCCGTTCCGACGACATTCTGTCCGTCGGTTCCCCCTCACCCTGACCCTCTCCCCCGGAGGGGGAGAGGGGATGAGCTCATTACTTATTCTTCTCCATCCACTTCTTCTGCTCGGCCGTCAGGAACGTCGCCCATTCATCGGCGACTTCCTTTGGCGTGCGCTTGGAGAGCAGGATCTCCTGGAAGCCGGTCGGCACCATGGAATCATAGAACACGCCCAGATTCTCGAGATGCGTCGGCGGTGTCACGAAGACATATTTGTCCGGGTTGGACAGTTCCTCGAACCAGCCCTTGAACTGCTCGGTCTTGAAGAACGCGTCCTGGTCGGCGCCATTGTGGATCGGCAGCACGCCCACCACCTTGGCCCATTCGAGATTCTGCTTGTTGCTGGACAGGAACTCGATGACCTTCCAGGCTTCCTTCTTCGCCGGGCTGTCGGCGAACATCGACCAGCCGGCATAGCCCAATGTTGGATAGGATTTGCCATTGGGGCCCGTCGGCATCGGCGCCACGGCGAAATCCTCCGCCTTCATCTTCTCGGCGATGCCGATGAGCGCGTCCGGATCCTGGTCGAGCATGGCGCAGGTGCCGGTATAGAAGCCGGTGACGATTTCGTTGAAGCCCCAGCTGACGCTGTCCTTCGGCACCCAGCCGTTCTTGTACATATCCTGCAGCATCTGCAGCGCCTTGACCGAGCCTTCCTCGTTGAAGGTCGAGGTGCCGTCTTCATTGAAGAAGCCGGGCTTGCCGTCCATGATGTTCATGAACATCTGGATGCCGCCAAAGGCGCCGGGACCGCCGCGCAGGCAATAACCGTATTTGCCGTTGCCGAGGCCGGCGATTTTCTGCGCCGCTGCGGTAAACTCTTCCATCGTTTTCGGCGCTTCGCTGAGACCCGCTTCGGCGAAGAGCTTCTTGTTCCAGAACATCGCCCGGGCGTAATAGCCGTAGGGCAGCATATATTGCGTGTTCTTGACGGTGGAGCCGAACTGCTTGGCGCGGTCGCCCAGCGTTCCGAGCTCGGCCCAGTCCTTCATGAAGGGGCCGAGATCCTCGAGCTGGCCGTTATTGGCATAAAGCCCCATCCAGCGTTCCGGCATCTCGACGACATCGGGCGTCTCGCCGGCCTGCACCATGCTGAGGAACTTCTCGAAGGCCTGGCCCCAGGGGAGCGATACGATCTCGACCTTGGTGTCGGGATTGGCCTTCTCGAATTCATCGAGCGCCTTCCTCAGGAATTCGGTGCGCTGCGGGCTGGTGATCACCTCCACCAGCTGCACCTTGGTTTCGGCCGAAGCCGTGCCGCTCAGGGCCGCGATGGCGACGCCGAACATCATGCCTTGCAAAAGTTTCTTCATATACTCCTCCCTTGTTGAGTTGGTTCAAGTCTTGATGCTTTTAGCCAGGGCATTCTCCAGGTCGGCCCACAGCATCTCGGGATCTTCCAATCCGACATGCAGCCTGATGGCGCGTGGGCTGACGCTGAAACGGTCGAAGGAATTGACGCCGGGGGTCTGGGCGAGCGAGGCCGCCACCGGCACGATGAGGCTTTCATGGCCACCCCAGCTCACCCCCAGCCGGAAGAATTTGAGCAGGTCGGTGAAACGCGGAATGTCGATCCTGTCATCCAGCTCGAAGGTGAAGAGACCGGTGAAGCCCGCCAGCGTGGCGCGGCCGGGGTGGTTGGAATAGATCGGATGATGGATCTTGGTGACATGCGCATGGGCGCGCAGGCGCTCGGCGATGAAGAGCGCGCTGTCCATGTGGCGCTTGAGCCGGAAGGGCAACGTGCGCAGGCCACGGATCAGAAGGAAAGCTTCGAGTGGTGATAGCTTGGCGCCGAGGAAGGGATGGGTCAGCTCGTTGATCCTGGCGATGAGCGCCTTCGAGCCCGCCACGACTCCCGCCACCGTGTCGCTGTGGCCGCCGATATATTTGGAGGCCGAATGCAGGACGAGGTCGACGCCATGGGTGTGAGGCTTCTGGAATACCGGCGTCGCCCAGGAATTGTCGATGACGGTGGTGATGCCTTGCGCGCGCGCCGCTTGCGCCAGGCGCTTGATGTCCTGCAGCTCGAAGACCATCGAGGACGGGCTCTCGAGATAGAGGAGCTTGGCGCCGGGCAGGGCCGCCTCGACCGCATCCGCATCCGAGCCGTCGACATAATCGACGGTGATGTTGAAGCGCGGCAGGAGCTTTTCGAAGAAGCGATAGGCGTCGCCATAACAGTGGCGCACCGCGACGATGCGGTCGCCCGACGAGACGATGGAAAGCACCGTGGAACTGATTGCCGCCATGCCGGAGGAAAAGGCGCGCGCGGCTTCCGCTCCTTCGAGCTCGGCGATGCGCCGCTCGAAATCATGCACCGTCGGATTGCCGACGCGGCTGTAGATATAACCCTGGCCTTCGCCGGCGAAGGTCTTCTGCATCTCGGCAAAGTCTTTGAAGGTGAAGAGCGAGGTCTGATAGATCGGGCCGACGACCGGATCATGCAGATGCGGCGCGTCATCGGTGAGGATCAGCGAGGCCGCTTCGATCGCGGCCTTGGCGGCGTCCGTGATATGGGTTTCATGTTTCATTGGGATAGGCCTCACGGATTTCCTGGCCGACGCTGTCGATGATCTTCAGCGCTTCGGCGCGCGCTGTAGTGGGATCACGCCGCGCAATGGCGTCGAACATGCTGCGGTGGAAGGGGAAGGACGCTTCGGCGAAATTCGGGATCTGCAGCGGATTCTCCCAGAACTGATGCACGAGGTCGCGCATCGACTGGATGATCTGGGTGAAGAGCGGGTTGCCCGTCGCCTCGATGATAGACTGGTGATATTCCCAGTCCTCTTCCGAGGAATTGCCGATCGCATGCGCCGCTTCCATCCGGTCGAGCGCCTTTTCGATCATGATGATGCGGTCGGCGGAAGCCGAGGCCGCACAGATGGCGGCGGCTTCGCCCTCGAGCGCGCGGCGCACCTGCAGGCCATGCAGCAGGTCCTTCACCTTGGAAGAACGGCTGAGCACCAGCGGCACATGGACGATGTTGCGGCCGACCGCTTTGCGTAAGTAAACGCCTGAGCCTTTACGCATCTCGACGATGCCGAGGGCCTCCCAGCGCTTGAGCGCCTCGCGGACGGTGGGCCGGCTGACTTCCAGCCTTTCGCACAGCATCCGCTCGGACGGCAGCTTGTCGCCAAGCCCGATCCGGGCTTCCTCCACATAGGTGGCGAGGGCATCAATCACAGCGGAATCAAGGGTTTGGCTCTTGACGGGCCCGAGAAGTCCGGATGTCGACGGCTTGCTTTTCACAAATCCTCCCCTGAGTCCCGACATCTAAGCGGTCAGGCTGTCAGACCAGTTCAATCAAGCCTGGGTTGCGGAAAGAGTCAAGCCTCATCCGAAAAGGTGTGGATTACTGGTTGGTGGGACTGCGTCCGTAGAGCAGCAGCATGGCGATGATGACGACGCCATAGATGATCTGGCGGCCGGCTTCCGGCATCTGCAGGACCGACAGGATCGACAGCAGCAGCGTGATGAGGATGACGCCTGCCACGGTGCCGAGATAGGAGCCGCGCCCGCCGAGGATCGAGGTGCCGCCGAGCACCACGGCGGCGATGGCGGGCAGGAGATAGGCATCACCCATGCCTTGTGCCGCCTTCGACGCGTAGCCCGCCAGCAACACGCCGCCAAAGGCGCTCAAGCCGCCGGCGGCGATGAAGGCGATCATCACCACGCGGCGCGTATTGACGCCGGAGAGATAGGCGGCGCGTTCGCGATTGCCGATGCCATAGACGGCGCGCCCGAACGTGGTGCGCGTCAGCACGAAGACCATGCCGGCGCCGACAATCGCCCAGATGATCAGCGCATTGGGCACGCCCGGGATGAGCGAGCCGGTGGCGAGATAGCGCATTTCCTCGGTGGCGAAATCGCGTGGCGAGAAGCCGCCGGTATAGACCACCATCAATCCTTGCGCGACCGCATTGGTGGCGAGCGTCACGATCATCGACGGGATGCGCAAGTATGCGACGCCGATGCCGTTGATGAGGCCGATGAGCATGCCGCAGAGGATTCCGATAGGCACCGCGGCGAGCGTCGCCGCCGGTCCATAGGCGGTGGCGGCGCAGGCCATCATCGCGCCCGCCGCGACTACCCAGGGCACCGAGAGATCGATCTGGCCGAGCAATATGACCAGCATCATGCCGGTGGCGATGACGCCCAGGAACGAAGCCACTTTGAGCTGCTGCAGCAGATAGTCGGCCGACAGGAAGGCCGACGAATAGAGACCGCCGAACAGGAGCAGCAGGATGATGCAGGCGAAGGAGATCGCCACCGGCGGCTCGATGCGGCGGATGAAACGCGGCATCCGTTCGCTCAATCGGCCCATCGTCGTATCGCTCATCCGAACCACTCCAGCCGGTTGCGCACGCGCCACAGGCCGAGGGCCCCGATGCTGACGGCGAGCAGGAGAATGACGCCCTGGAACAAGGGCTGCCAGAGTGCATCGAAATCGAAAACGAACATGAGATCGCCGATGGCGCGGAAGGCGAAGGCGCCGAAAATGGCGCCGATGGCGCTGCCGCGTCCGCCGAACAGCGACACGCCGCCCAGCACGACCGCGGCAATCGACAGCAGCGTATAGGTGCTGGCGGTGGCGGACGAGGCCTGGCCCGAATAGGTGAAGAAGGTGAGGAAGAGACCGCCGATACTGGCGAGAAGCCCGCCCAGCGTGTAGGCGGCGAACTTGCCGCGCCGGATCGGCATGCCCGACATATAGGCGGCGGTTTCCGATGAGCCCGCCGCATAGGCCGCGCGCCCGATCACCGAGGAGCAGAAGGGCAGCCAGACCACCAGCACGATGGCGAGCAGCATGAGAAGACTCGCCGGCACGATGCCGAAGACCTTGCCGGTCATCGCATCGGCCAGAGTCTCATTGACGGTGCCGCCCGGCAGCGGCCTGAGGATGAGGGCGATGCCGAAAAAGATGGCGCCGGTGCCGATGGTAGCGACGATCGGCTGCAGCCGTCCATAGATGACGATGAGGCCGTTGAGGGCGCCGCACAGCGCGCCGACGAAAAGCACGAAGACGACGCCGAGCGTCGTCTCGAAGGCGTTGCCGGTGACCACCATCGAGGCGATGCAATTGGTGAGGACAAGAATAGCGCCGACCGACAGGTCAATGCCGGCGGTGATCACCACCAGCGTCTGCGCCATGGCGACAAGCGCCAGCAGCGTCCCCTTATTGGCGGCGGTCTGCGCCACATTCGTCGTAAGCCCGGCCGGATGATTCGAGATATAGATGGTGAACATCAGCGCGAAGATCGCGAGCGCGATCAGCGTGCCGCGCTGCTCGGCGAGCCAGTAGCGCCAGTCCCTCATGCCTCGGCTCCTTCACGCAAGGGGTGATGCCCATTGCCGGTGATGTTGAGGGCGCTGGAGATGAGCGCATGCTCGCTGATCTCGTCACCCTTGAGCTCGCGCTTGACGGCGCCGTCATAAAGCACCAGCACGCGATCACAGCAGCCGATCAGCTCATCATAATCGGTCGAATAGAAGAGGACGGCGGCGCCATCGGCGGCGAGGCGGCGGAGCAGGGCATAGATCTCCTGCTTGGTGCCGACATCGATGCCGCGCGTCGGGTCATTGAGGAGAATGATGCGCGGCCGCCGCATCAGCCATTTGGCGATCACCACCTTCTGCTGATTGCCGCCCGACAAGGCGCCGACCGGAATATCGAGCCCGGCGGTCTTGATGGCCAGAAGATCCAGCATGTCCTCATTGCGCCGCTGCTCGGCGGCGCTGTCGATGACACTCGCCTTCGAGAGAAGATCGAGCGAGGCGAAAGAAAGATTGTCCCTGACCGACATCGGCAGCATCAAGCCTTCGGTCTTGCGGTCTTCCGGGATCAGCGCCATGCCGATGTCGCGACGTTTGGCGGCGGCGGGGCTGTTGAGTGTGACCGGTTTGCCGTCGATCAGGATGTCGCCCGAAAGCCCGCTCAGCACACCGAAGAAGGCGAGCAGCAATTCGCGTTGACCCTGGCCGTCGAGACCGCCGAGGCCGACGACTTCGCCGGCGCTGACGGACAGCGATATGTCCTTGAGCCGGCCGGCCCAGGACAGATCGCGGCAAGCGAGCACTGGTGCAAGATCCGAGGCTGTGGCTTGCGGCTTGGGCGGAAAGACATTGCGATATTCGCGCCCGATCATCATCTCGACCACTTCATTGTCGCTCTTGCTGCCATTGGCGTAGCTGGCGACATTGCGGCCGTTGCGGAAGACGGTGCAGGTATCGGCGAGCTCTGCGATCTCGTTCATCCGGTGCGAAATATAGAGCAGCGCCATGCCGTCCTGGCGCAGGCGCTTGAGAACCTGGAAGACCTTGGCCACATCGGCGGCGGTGAGCGCCGAGGTCGCCTCGTCGAGAATGAGGATCTGCGGCTGGCGCGCCAGGGCCTTGGCGATTTCCACCACCTGCCGGCGCGACAGCGGCAGATCCTTGACCAGGGCCGCAGGGTGAATGTCGGCGGCGCCGGCGCGGTCGAGCGCTGCTTCGGCGAGCCGGCGTTGTGCCTTGCGGTCGATCATGCCGAAGCGCTGCGGCGGATCGGCGATGACGATATTGTCGGCGACGCTGAGATCGGGGATGAGCGACAACTCCTGGAAGATGCAGGCGATGCCGGCCTTCTGCGCCGCCGCCGGGCCGGCGAAGACGACGTCGTCACCCTTGAGGACCATGCGGCCTTCATCGGGCGTGACCACGCCGGCCATAATCTTGATCAAAGTGGATTTTCCGGCGCCGTTTTCGCCCAATATGGCGTGGATGCGGCCCGGTTCGACGACAAGCTCGGCCTTCTCGAGCGCGCGCACGCCGCCATAGCGCTTCGAGATCCCTTCCATGCGGAAGAGCGCCTCAGCTCCGATCATCAAGCCCTCCCGCGACATCGAGGAGGGCGCCGCAACCACGAGGCCGCGGCGCCCCGTATTCAACGGTTACTGATTGTCCTTGCTCTGATTCAGGATCTCGATGGCGGAAATGTCAATCCCACAGGTCGGGAAGGAGTTGCCGACGAAGAAATTGTCGGACTGGTCCTTGTAGTAGTCGGCGCCGTCCTTGAAATTGGGATCCTCGACGATCGCCAAGGGCAGCTTGATGGCCTGTGGCACCACATTGCCTTCGAGTGCCGAGATCGCCGTCTTGATCGCCACCGCGACCTGGGCGGGACCGGAACCGGCGGACGAGCATTTGAGGCCTTCTCCCGCATGTTTGGCGCAGAATTTGCGGAAGCCATTCTCGGTCTCGCCGCCGAAAGGCACGAATTTGTGCTTGGCGTCGATCATCGCCTGTACGATGCCGGTATCGCCGCCCTGGCCGGTGATGCCGTCGAAGGGACCGCTGGTGGCGATCGCGTCTGCCGTCACCTTCTGGGCGACGCCGTCGTCCCATTTGCCGACGACTTCGACGACGTCCCATTTCTTGCCCGACGCTGCGAAGGTTTCCTGGATGCCTTCATGGCGGATGCCGTCGACCGGATGGCCGGCGACGCCGCGCACTTCGAGGATCTTGCCGCCATCGGGGAGATGTTTGATGAGCCAGTTGGCCCATAGAATTCCCAGACCCTTCTGATCGACATTGACGTTGATCAGGTCTTCCGAGTCATCGACGGTGCCGTCGAAGGCGACGACGATGACGCCGGCCGCCTTGGCGCGCTTGAGCGCCGGGATCAGGGCCGCCGCATTCTGTGCGTTGACGACGATCGCGTCGTAACCGGAATCGATGAAGTTATCGACGGCCGAGACCTGCGCCGGCACGTCTTCACCCGTCGAGACGACCTTGAATTCCTTGAGCTTGGCCGCCACTTCGGGCTGCGCCGCATAGGCCTTGGCCGACTGGATCATCTGGATGCGCCAGGTATTGGCGATATAGCCATTGGCGAGCGCGATGCGATAGGGACCGTTCTTCTTCGGATATTTGTAGTATTTCGTCTGCTCCGCCCAGGGCACGAAGCAATTGGGATCGGAGGCGGGGCCGGCCACCACTTCAGGGCCTTCGGCCAAAGCGGGGCTTAGGTGCAAGGCGAGGGCGAAGACGCCGGCGACAGACGCTAGGCACGACCGTTTCACTGTCGAGTTCATAGGTGATTCCTCCCAAACGCCATTCTTGAGTTGGCTGATCGATCTCAAACCGGAGGAGGTCGCCCTTTTAAGCGAAGCACTTGCAAAATAAGCCAAAAAGGCTAATCGGTCCGGCGATCGAGAGGAAGGATATTATATGATGATAGCGCTGTCAATTGAAGCTACGCTAAGTTAATTGTATGGACGGAGGGATGATGCATATGCCGCGAAAGGAGCGCCGGCCGCGCAGCAAACTGTCCGATGTCGCCCTGCGTGCCGGGGTGAGCGCGGTGACGGTGTCGCGCGCATTGCGCCGTCCCGAGATGGTCTCGCCGCAATTGCGCGAGCGTATCGACAGCGCCATCAAGGACCTGGCTTACATCCCCAACCGTGCCGCCAGCATCCTGGCCTCGTCACGTTCGAGCATCATCGGTGTCGTCGTCTCGTCGCTCACCAACGGCGTCTTCGCTGATTATCTCCGCGCGTTGCACGACATGTTCCAGCCGGCCGGCTTCCAGGTCATGGTGCTGAACAGCCGTTATTCGCCGCTCGAGGAGGAGAAGGCGATTGTCACCTTGCTCGGCCAGCGGCCGGAGGCGCTGATCCTCACCGATGTCGATCAGACACCCTATGCACGCGAGCTTCTCGAACATGCCGGCATCCCGATCATCCAGACCATGGGACTGACCGAAACGCCGATCGACATCAATATCGGCATTTCACAATATGATGCGGGCAGCCTCGCGACGCATCATCTGATCGAGCTCGGACATCGCCGCATCGGCATCCTGGCGGCCCGGCTCGATTCACGCACGCGCAACCGCGTCGCGGGTTATACCGATGCGATGAAGCAGAAAGGGCTTCACGATGAGGCCCTGCTCGAATGGAGCGCGGTGCCGTCCACGGTGAAACTTGGCGGCGAGCTTTTCAGCGCCTTGCTCTCCCGTTGCCCCGATCTCGAAGCGGTGTTCTGCGGCAATGACGACCTCGCGCTCGGCGTCCTGTTCGAATGCGCGCGCCGCGGAATCAAAGTGCCTGAGCAGATGTCGGTCGTCGGCTTCAACGACCTCGAATTCGCCGCGAGTTCCTGCCCCGCTCTCACCAGCATCGCGGTGCCGCGTCATGAAATGGGGCGCCTCAGTGCCGAGATCGTGCTTGAGATCATTCGCGGCTCCGGCGCGCGGCCGAAGACGAGCCGCATCGACCTGGGCTTCAAGCTGGCCTTGCGCGACAGCACCAGGGTGTCGGCGCAGAGAGGATTGAAGGTCTGATCAGGCGGCGACGAGGCGCGTGACGACCTCGTCCGCCAGAGCGAGGCTCGCGGTCAGGCCGGGGCTTTCGATGCCGAAAAGATTGACGAGCCGCGCGATGCCATGCTCGGCCGGGCCCTCGATGACGAAATCGGCCGCTGGTTCGCCGGCCCGCGAGAGCTTCGGCCGCACACCAGCATAGCCGGGATTGAGGCTGCCCTCCGGCAGGTCCGGCCAATAGCGCCTTATATCCGCATAGAAGGAAACACCGCGACGTTCGTCGAGCGTGTAGTCGACCTTGTCGATCCATTCCACGTCGGGACCGAAACGCGCCTGCTTGGCGAGATCGAGCGTGAGATGGACGCCGAGACCACCATCGACCGGCACCGGATAGATGAGGCGTGAGAAGGGAGCCCGCCCGGTGAGCGTGAAATAGCAGCCGCGCGCATAGGAGAGCGCCGGTATGTGATCGCCGGGGAATCCGCCGAGCTTGCGGCTGATGTCCTGGGCGCCAAGACCCGCCGCATTGACGACGCCGGCCGACAGGAATTCGTAAGGCGTGCCGTCCGCGGTCACGGTGCGCAGAATGATTCCATCGGACGTGATCTCGCCCCCTTCGACCTTCGTCTCGAAAGCGAAGATCGCGCCTCGTGCCTCGGCATCGCCCTGCAGCGTCAGCATCAAGGCGTGGCTGTCGATGATGCCGGTCGATGGTGAGTGAAGGGCGGCGACGCAGGCAAGCGCCGGTTCCAGCCGTCGCGCCGCTTCGGCATCGAGTAGGATCAGGTCATGCACGCCGCAGGCCTCGGCCTTGGCCCGGATCTGCTGGAGCTTGTCGATCTGGCCGCTTTCCGTCGCCACGATGAGCTTGCCCAGGCGCTCATGCGCGATGCCGCGCTCGCGGCAATAGGCATAAAGACGATCACGCCCGGCAACGCAGAGCCGCGCCTTCAGGCTGCCTTGCGGATAATAGATGCCGGCATGGATGACTTCCGAATTGCGCGAGCTCGTCTCGGTGCCGATGCTGTCGGCCGCCTCGATGACGAGGACGTCACGGCCGGCAAGTGCCAGAGCGCGCGCCGTCGCCAAACCGACGACCCCCGCCCCGATGACGGTGCAATCAACCTTGTCCACGGAGCTCAGCGCGCCAATTGTTCGGCCGCGTGTCCGGCATCACCGAAATAGGCGTCGGTAAGGGAGCTGCCGTCACCCAGCGAGGCTTTCGTTTCATGCAGGACGATCTTGCCATTGCGCATCACATATACGCGGGAAGCGAGATCTGTCACGCGCGCCGTCGACTGCTCGATGACGAGCAAGGTCATGCCCTTGGCATTGAGCTGGCGCAGGCTTTCATAGACCTGGTCGATGATGAGGGGGGCGAGGCCCAGCGACGGCTCGTCGATCATCATGAGCCGCGGCTTCTGCAGCATGGCGCGTGCAATGGCGAGCTGCTGCTGCTCACCGCCCGAGAGATAGACGGCGGCGCTGTTGTAGCGCTCGCGCAGGATCGGGAAGATGGCGAGGACCTCGTCGATATCGGCGCGGATTTGCGCGCGATCGTTCCGGATCGTGGTGCCGAGGAAGAGATTTTCGGCGACGGTGAGCGTACCGAATATGTGCCGTCCCTCCGGCACGAGCACGAGACCGCGCCGGCAGATGGTCTCCGGCGTTTGGTTGGCGATCTCGGCGCCGGCGAAGGATATCGTCCCGCCGGACGGCCGATGCAGGCCTGAAACAGTCTTGAGCAGGGTGGATTTGCCCGCGCCATTCGGCCCGATGAGAAAGACGATTTCCTTCTCGGCAACCTCGAGGCTCACACCCTTGACCGCCGACACGCGTCCGTAGGCGGCCTTAAGGTCCTGAACTTTCAGCATCTTTCGTTTCCCCACCCGATCCGGCGGCTCCCTTTGTCCACTGTCCGGGCAATTTTTAGGCCGTGTTTCATTTGACAAGCTGGTTTCTCTAACCTAGCCTGTCCTCTGTCCACAGTCTACAAAAGACTGATAATCACAAGAAGTGGCGTCCCGCCCCGGGATGCCGGCAGGGAGTCAAAATATGAGTCTTTTTCGCTCGACCTTGCGCGCTGCGGCTTTTCTCGGCGCCACGTTTCTGTCCATGAACCTCACGGCCCAGGCCGAGGAGAAACCGATCCAGATCGGCTTCGCCATCGCCGAGTCGGGCTGGCTGCACAATTACGACGGCCCGCCCTTCAAGGCGGCAGTGATGCGCATCGAGGAGATCAACAAGGCCGGCGGCCTCAATGGCCGCAAGATCGAATACAAGGTGATCGACACCAAGACCGAGCGTGAGCGCTCCGCGACCGCGGGCGCCGAGCTGGTCGAGGCAGGCGTCGACCTGCTCGTCGTGTCCTGCGACTATGATTTCGGCGCCCCGGCGGCGCTCGCCGGCAACCAGGCCAAGATCATCACCATGAGCCTGTGCGCCGCCGATCCGAAGATGGGCGTGCAGGGCGTCGGCCCCTATGCCTTCACCGCCAACAGCGCGGCGCAGTCGGAAGGCATCGCCATCGCCGAATACGCGCAGAAGAAGCTCGGCCTCAAGACCGCTTATGTGCTCGAGGATCTCACCATCGAATACAACAAGTCGGCCTGCGCCGGCTTCCGCGCTGCCTGGATCAATGGCGGCGGCGAGGCGTCCATCCTCGGCAATGACACGTTCAAGAACGACGATCCCTCGATCGCCGCTCAGATCACCCGGCTCAAGAGCCTGCCCACGCAGCCGGATGCCGTCTTCGTCTGCAGTTTCACCCCCGGTGGCGCTTCCGCCGTGCGCCAGATCCGTGCCGCCGGCGTCGAATTGCCGATCCTCGCCAATACCGCGATGGTCGACAATTACTGGCTGAATTCCGCGCCTGGCCTCAAGAACTTCTATCTCGCCGCCTTCATGTCGCTTTATGGCGATGATCCGCGTCCTGAGATGAACAAGTTCGTCGAAGACCACAAAGCGCGCTGGAGCGAGGCGCCGGTCTCTTCCTATGCCGTGCTGGGCTACAGCCTGATCGAGCAGTGGGCCTATGCGGTCGAGAAGGCCGGCGGTACCGACTCCGACAAGGTGCTCGAAGTGATGAACACCTATAAGGATCAGCCTTTCCTGGTCGGCCCGACCTCCTATACGCCGGAGCTGCATATCCAGACCGCGCGTCCCTGGCTCATCATGAAGGTCGAGAACGAATCCTTCCGGGCGGTCGAGATCTACCGCAACAGCTTCACGCCTTCGATGGAACTCCTGTTCCGCGTCGGCAACTGAGCCTTGCAAGCGGGCCTGCCGCCGCAATGCGGCAGGCCGTTCTCCGGAAAGAGGATAGAGTGAGCATGCTCGCACAGGATGGCGGTCTCCACGCCCGGGACGTGCATGTCGCCTTTGGCGGCCTGAAGGCCCTGAAAGGCGTCGACCTCAAGCTGAGACAAGGCGAGGTCCTGGGTCTGATCGGGCCGAATGGCGCCGGCAAGACCACGATGGTCAACGTGCTCACGGGTTTCCAGGCCGCGACGACCGGCGACGTCACGCTGGATGGGCGCTCGCTGAAAGGTCTGGGTCCGCGCAATGTGGCCCGCGCCGGTGTGGCCCGCAGCTTCCAGGCGGCGCGCCTGTTCCGCGACCTCACCGTCCGCCAAAATCTCGAAGTCGCGGCGATCGGCTCCGGCAGGAAGCGCAAGGAGGCGCGTGCCAAGGCGGATGCCTTGCTCGACTGGATCGGCTGCGCCGACAAGGCGGCCATGCTCGCCGGCAGCCTGCCTTATGGCGATGAGCGCCGCGTCGGCATCGCCCGCGCGCTGGCGCTGTCGCCGAAATTCGTGCTTCTCGACGAGCCGGCCTCGGGCATGAACGATCAGGAATGCGACGAGCTGATGCTTCTGATTGCCGGTATCCCCGACAAATTTGCCTGCGGCGTGCTGCTGATCGAGCACAATATGCAGGTCGTCATGGGGGCCTGCCGTCGCGTGCATGTCCTCGACAATGGCAAGAGCCTCGCCGAGGGAACGCCGGCCGAAATGCGCGCCAATGACGAAGTGCGGCGCGCTTATCTCGGTTCCAAGAATACCGGCAGCCAGGTGATCTGAGGGACCGATGCTGAATTTCATCCAGGTCCTGTTCGACGCCGCTGCTCTGGGCAGCCTTTACGCGCTGGTGGCGCTGGCGATCGGTCTCGTCTTCGGCATCATGCGGCTCATCAATTTCGCGCAAGGCGACTATCTCACCATCGGCGCCTATGCGCTGGTGGTGCCGACCGCGAGCGTCACGCCGCCGCTGCTGTTCGGCGCTTTGCCCTGGCCGTTGATGGTGGCGGGCGTTCTCGCCACCTGCATCATCGTGGCGCTCTTGACCGAGCGTATTGCCTTCCGGCCTTTGCGCAATGCCAACCCGGCGACCTTGCTGATCTCGTCTTTCGCCGTCTCCTATTTCATCCAGCATGCGCTGATGCTGGTGCATACCGGACGTCCGAAATCGATCGCCATGGGATCATCGCTCGCTCAGGCCATCGACATCTTCGGCGTGCGCATTCCGGGCGTCCAGCTGGTGACGATGACCGTCACCGTGAGCCTTCTCATCGGCTTCGTCATTCTCCTGAAGAAGACCGCCATCGGCATCCAGATGCGCGCCGCGGCCGAGAATTTCCAGATGGCGCGGCTCCTGGGTGTCAGGGCCAACAAGGTCATCGCCTTCGGCTTCGCGCTGAGCGGCTTCCTTGCCGGCATCGTTTCGCTGCTGCTTGTCGCCCAGACCGGCACGCTCGACATCAAGATGGGCATCATGCCGGTCATCTTCGCGTTTTTCGCCACCGTCATCGGCGGCATGGGCTCGCTCGCCGGCGCGGCGCTGGGCGGCTTTCTGGTCGGCGTCACCAGTGTGCTGCTCCAGGCCTACCTGCCGCCGGACCTGCGCGCTTTCCGTGACGCCGGCGTCTTCGCTCTCGTGATCCTGGTCTTGCTCGTCCGTCCCAAGGGCCTCATTCCCTCCAGTGCCTCAAGGGAGCGCGTGTGATGGTTCTGCGTCTCCTGAAACAGGCCTGGCCCGTTCTCGGCCTTCTGCTGCCTCTGGCGGTCATCGTCCTGCTTGCCGATCAGTTCGGCTCGATCTCGGTCGAGCGCTCGGTGACCGAGGCCCTGATCAAGATTGTCACCGTCGTCGGGCTTTACATCTTCATCGGCAATTCCGGCGTGGTTTCCTTCGGCCACGTCTCCTTCATGGCCATCGCCGCCTATGC
Source organism: Rhizobiales bacterium Y(2018) (assembly GCA_005502925.1). GTDB lineage: Bacteria > Pseudomonadota > Alphaproteobacteria > Rhizobiales > Aestuariivirgaceae > Taklimakanibacter. The sequence goes on from SCPD01000032.1 coordinate 14,639, forward strand.
GACCGCCTGGCAGACCTGCTGCTCCGCCCTGAAGCCGATCACCATGTCGGGCCTGCCGGATTTCCTGCGCAGCCACACTTATCCGGTGCTGCCCGCCGGCATCAGCGCCGCCATCCTGGCGTCTATCGCCGCTTTCGTCTTCGGCCTCATTCTCATGCGGCTTTCAGGGATTGCCGCGTCGATCTCGACGCTGGCGGCGCTGTTCATCCTGAATGTCGTCTATTCGAACTGGGACAAGGTCACGATGGGCACCGCCTCCATCGTCGGTTTGCCCACTTACGTGACTCCCTGGCTCGCATTCGCCGTCGCCGGCCTCGCCATGGTGATCGCCTATCTGTTCCAGATCTCGAGCTGGGGCCTGGCGCTCCGGGCGACGCGTGAGGACGAGGTGGCGGCGCGCGCCTCGGGCATCTCCGTCTACTGGATGCGGCTCGCCGCCTTCACTCTGTCCGGCCTGGTCATGGGCATGGCGGGGGTGTTGCACGCGCACTTCCTCGGCACCATCTCGGTCGACACCTTCTTCCTCAGCCTCACCTTCATCACCCTCACCATGCTGGTCGTCGGCGGCATGCGGTCGCTGTCCGGTGCGGTGTTGGGCGTGGTTGTTATTTCCTTCGTGACTGACATACTGCGGCGCATGGAATCCGGTGTTTCCGTCTCCGGACAGGAAATTGCGATTCCAGCGGGAAGCCAGGAAGTCGTGCTCGCGGTGGTTATGCTCCTGGTGTTGATTTTCCGTCGCGACGGACTGACCAAGGGCCGCGAATTCGCCTGGCCGTTCGCGCGACGGCAGAGCATTTCGGAGACAAAACATGGCGATGCATGACGGCCGCAAGGCTTCCACGCCGAGCTCGCAGTCCTTACGCGAATCAGCCGCGGCGACGACGCTCGACCGCAACAGCCTGGTCGACCAGGTCGAGAACTTCCTGTTCAAGCAGCTCGTTTCGGGGCGGCTGCAGCAGGGTGAACGGATCAACGAGGCCGAACTCGCCCGCAGTTTAGGAATAAGCCGCAACCCCATTCGCGAGGCGGTGCGCAAGCTCGAGGAGCGCGGTCTGCTGATCGCCATCCCGCACAAAGGCAACTTCGTGCGCCATTTCGAGCTCGAGGACGTGAACGACATCTTCACGTTCCGCATCTGCATCGAAAGCGCCGCCATCCGGGCAGCGCTGCCGCGCATGTCCGACGCCGACCTTGAAGCCGTCGCCGGGATCGTCGATGCCATGGTGGCGGCGGCCGAGGCTGGTGATGAGCGCGGCCTAGTCGAGAACGACATCGCCTTCCATCAGCGCATCTGCGAGCTGTCCGGGAGCCGCCATATCGCGCGCGCCTTCGGCGACATCTATGCCGAGGTGCGCATGCTGATCACCTTGGTCGAGCACCGCTTCGAAAGCCTGCATGCCGCCGCCGTCGATCATTGGCCGGTGGTCGAGGCGCTGAAGACCCGTGACCCCGACAAGGCCATCGCCGCCATGGTCACCCATATCGAGGACCCGTGGCAGCGCATCGTCAAAGCCTACGAGAAGAAGAGCCCCGGCAAGACAACGTGACGCGTTTGAGAGTTCAGGAGAGAGTGACATGCAAAACATCATCGGCATCGACATCGGCGGGACCTTCACCGATTTCGTGTCTTACGACCCGAAGACCGGCGAGATCCACAATTGGAAGAACCTGACGACGCCGGCCGAGCCGATCGATGGCGTACTCGAAGGCTTGGAACGCGTCGAAGATGTCAAGAAGCTCGACAAATTGCGCCTGGGCACCACCATCGCCACCAATGCGCTCTTGACCCGGCGGGGCGCCAAGGTCGCCTATGTCACGACATCTGGCTTCCGCGATGTGCCTTTCATCCAGCGCGGTGACCGCCGCAGCCACTATGACATCACCTGGATCAAGACCAAGCCGCTGGTCGCGCGCCGCAACTGCCATGAAGTGAGCGAACGCCTCTCCGCCAAGGGCGAGGTCGTCGAGGCGCTCGACGAGGCGGCGGTGCGCGCTCTGGCGCAGAAGATCAAGGCGCAGGGCGACATCGAGGCGATCGCCATCTGCACGCTCTTCTCCTATATCGATCCCGCCCATGAGATGCGGGTCCGCGACATCTTCGCGGAAGTGCTGCCCGAGATGCCGATCTCCATTTCCTATGACGTTCTGCCGAAATGGAAGGAATATGACCGGGCCTCGACCACCATTGCCGATGCCTATCTGAAGCCGATCGTCTCCGACAATTTCCGCCGCATGCAGAAGCGCCTCGACGGTATCGGCATCGGCGGCAAGGTCGGCGTCATCAAGTCGAATGGCGGCGAGGCGACGCTCGACGGCGCTGCCGCCGCTCCCGTGCAGATGACGCTGTCCGGTCCGACCGGCGCCGTCGTCGCGACGCGGGCGCTGTCACGCCTCACCGGCATCAACAACATCGTCACCTTCGACATGGGTGGCACCTCCACCGACTGCTCGACCGTCGTTGACGGCATGGAGCATGTGACCACCAGCTTCGAGATCGAATGGGGCATTCCCATCCAGGTCCCGATGATCGACATCCACACGATCGGCGCCGGCGGCGGCTCGATCGCCTGGATCGACAAGGGCGGCATGCTGCGCGTCGGCCCGCAATCGGCCGGCGCCGCACCGGGACCTGCCTGTTATGGCAGGGGCGGCGAGAATGCCACCGTGACCGACGCCAATGTCGTGCTCGGTCGCATTAATCCCGACTATTTCCTCGGCGGCAAGATGAAGCTCGATGCGGCAGCCGCCCATCGCGCCGTCGGCAAGATCGCCAAGGCGCTCAATATCGAGCCGGACGCGGCTGCCTATGCCATGGTCCAGATCGCCAACAACAACATGCTGGGCGCCTTGCGGGCGGTGCTGCTGCAGCGCGGCCTCGATCCGCGCGACTTCACGCTCCTGGCCTCCGGTGGTGCCGGTCCGGTCCATGTCTGTGACCTGATGGAGATCGCCGGCATTCCCAAGGGCCTCGTCCCCAACTATCCGGGCCAGTTCTCGGCTTTCGGCTTCATCATGACCGACGCCCGCGTTGACCGTCACCGTACCGTGCAGCAGACCTCGAAATATTTCGATGCCGCGCGTGCGACGGCGGCGATGACCGAGCTCGCCAACAGCGCCGTGGCGGAGCTGACCCAATATGGCTACACGCAAGGCATCGAGGTCTATCGCTCTATCGAGGCGCGGTATCTGGGCCAGAATCACGAGCTCGAGCTGAGCTTCCCGGGCAACGACTTCAATGAGACGACGATCGCCGATCTGTGGGATCGCTTCCATGCCGAGCATGAGGCGCGGTTCGGTTTCGCCATCCCGGGCGAGACCATCGAGACGGTCAATCTGAAGGTCGTCGCCATCTCGGTTTCCGAGAAGCCGGAGATGAAGACGCTGGCGAAAGGCTCAGGCAAGCCTGAGCCGCGCGGCACGAGGCGTGTGCGGTATGAGGAGGGCTGGCATGAAGTGCCGGTCTTCAACCGTGAGGATTTCAAGGACGGCGACAAGGTCCAGGGACCTGCCGTCGTTGAGGAAAACGCCTCGGTCACCATTCTTCGCCCCGAACAGAACCTGGTTGTCGACCGCTTCGGCAATCTGCTCATCGCCTCATAAGGAGACCGATCATGGATTTCGTCACCATGAATATTCTGGAATCGACCATGGTTTCCATCTGTCGCGAGATGGGCATCGTGCTGATGAAGACGTCCTATTCGACGATCTTCAACGAAGCGCTCGATTTCACCTGCGGCCTGGCCGACCTCAACGGCGACATGATTGCGGTCGCCGATTATTGCCCCTCGCAGATCGGCGGCATGCCGCTCCTCGTGCGCTCCTGCCTCAAGGAGATCCCGCTGTCGGAGATCGAGGAGGGCGATGTCATCCTCCACAACGATCCTTATCGCGGTGGCCTCCATACCCCAGAACACACCTTCTTCAAGCCGATCTTCGCCGACGGCGAACTCATGGGCTTCGCCGTCGCCATCGGCCATATCGCCGAAGTGGGCGGCATGGCGCCGGGCGGCTTCTGCGGCGAGGCGACGGAGATCTTCCACGAAGGCCTCCGCATCCCGCCGGTCAAGATCAAGAAGCGCGGCAAGGACAATATCGAAGTCTGGAAGCTGCTCCTCGCCAATGTGCGCACGCCGCGCGTGAACTATGGCGACCTGCGCGCCTTGATCGCCGCCGTCGATCTCGGCGAGAAGCAGATGGCTGGCATCTTCCAGAAATACGGGCGTCAGAAGGTGCAGGACACAGTGCGTGACCTGCTGCTTTATTCGGAACGCCGCATGCGCGCCGAGCTCGAGGCGCTGCCCGACGGGCGGTTCAACTTCATCGACCATATCGAAAGCGACGGCATCGAGGAGGACCGCAAGCACACGATCGAGGTGGAGGTCACCAAGAAGGGCGGCGACATCATCGTCGACTATACCGGCTCGTCGCCGCAGGCGGCCGGCCCCATCAATGCGACGCTCGGCGTGGCCACATCGGCCGCCTATAACGCCGTGCTGCACATGACGGACCCGTCCATTCCGCGCAATTCCGGCTGCTTCCGGCCGATCCGCATCGTGGCGCCGCCCGGCACCATCGTGAATGTGGATTTCCCGGCGCCGGAGGTCGGCGGCAATACCGAGACGCATCCGCGTATCGTCGGCGCCATCATGGGCGCCATGGCCAAAGCGGTGCCGAACCGCATCATGGCGGCTGAGGGCGCCACCCACTGCAACTTCGTCTTTGGCGGCGTCGATGCCGATACGGGTGAGTTCTTCGCCTGTTACGATCTCGAAGCGGTGGGCTGGGGCGGTCGCGCCTTCGCCGATGGCAATGACGCGGTCGACTCGATCAACGGCAATTGCCGCATCACGCCGGTCGAGGTCTACGAGACGCGTTTCCCCTGGCGCATCGAAAGCCTGGCTTTCAATGCGGATTCGGGCGGAGCCGGCGAGTTCCGCGGCGGTCTCGGCTATACCAAGCAGATGCTCTGCCTCAACAAGGAGATCATCTGCTCGCAGATGACCGACCGCCATCTCATCGCGCCCTGGGGGCTCAATGGCGGCGGCGAAGGCGGCACCGGCGCCACGCTCGTCCAGAAAGCGGGCGAGGAGAAGTGGAAGACCATGCGCGAGGCCTATGGCAAGAAATCCACCAGCCGTTATTCCAACGTGTCGATCCGCGAGGGCGACCGCGTCAAGCTTGTGACGCCGGGCGGCGGCGGTTATGGCGACCCGGGCAAGCGGCCGAAGGAGCTCGTCCGCGATGATCTCCATGAAGGCTACATCAGCAAGGACTTCGCCAAGCGCGCCTATAAGTATCAGGAGGCCGAATAATGAAATTCTCCCAGAACGGGCTCTATATCGAGAGCTACACCAAATGCACGAATTGCGGTGTGCTCATCTATGACAAGATCGATCAGGCGGTGAAGGGACCGGACAATGCATCTTATTGTTCGTCCTGGTGCATCGACTGGAAGAAGGATCGCGACGCCCGTCGCAGCAAGGTAAAGGTTACATCGTGAGATCGAATGCGACTCTGGCGGCCCGTCGCAGCGCCGCCATCCCGGCCGGTCTGGCCAAGCACTCCGACATCTATATCGACCGGGCCGAGAACGCCGAATTGTGGGATGTCGAAGGCACGCGTTATGTCGACTTCGCCGCCGGCATCGCGGTGACCAATACCGGTCATCGCCACCCGAAAGTCCTCGATCGGGTGCGCCAGCAGCTCGACCGGGTGACCCATACGTCCTTCCAGACCACGCCTTATGAAGACTATGTCACCTTGTGCGAAAGGCTGAACGCGCTGGTGCCCGGCGACTTCGCCAAGAAGACCTTCCTGGTGACGACCGGCGCCGAGGCGATCGAGAATGCCGCGAAGATCGCGCGCGCCGTCACCGGCCGCTCGGCGCTCATCGCTTTTTCAGGCGCATTCCACGGCCGCACGCTGCTGGCGATGACCCTGACCGGCAAGACCGTCCCCTATAAGGCCGGTTTCGGCCCTCTGGTGGGCGATATCTATCATGCGCCTTTCCCGATCGCCTTCCATGGCGTGAGCGAGGCCGAGTCCCTCGAGGCCCTGCAGCAGATCTTCCGCGTCCAGGCCGATCCTTCGCGCGTCGCCGCGATCTTCATCGAGCCGGTCCAGGGCGAGGGCGGCTTCTATCCCGCACCCGCATCGTTCCTGCGCAAGCTGCGCGAGATCTGCACCGAGCATGGCATTCTTCTCATCGCCGATGAGATCCAGACCGGCTTCGGCCGCACGGGTAAGATGTTCGCGATGGAGCATGCGGGCGTCAGCGCCGATCTGGTCACCTTGGCGAAAGGCTTAGGCGGCGGCTTCCCGATCGCCGCGATCACCGGGCGTGCCGATATCATGGATCGCATCCCGGCTGGTGGCGTCGGCTCGACCTTTGCCGGCAATCCGCTCGCCTGTGCGGCGGCACTCGCCGTGCTCGATGTCATCGCCGAGGAGAAACTCGTTGAGCGTGCCCAGGAAATCGGCCGGCGCATCCGCGCCAGGCTCGACCGCTGGGCCGAGGGCAATGAATTTCCGACCATTGGTGAAGTGCGGGGCCAGGGCGCCATGGTGGCGATCGAGTTTGTGACCGACCGCGCCACCAGGGCGCCGGCGCCCGATCTCGCCAAGAAGGTGACGAAACTCGCGCTCGATTCAGGGCTCCTGGTCCTCAATTGCGGGATCAGAGGCAATGGCGTGCGTCTGCTGCCGGCGCTCACGATCCCGTTCGATATTCTGGATGAGGGATTGGACCGGCTCGAGGCGGTGATCCGCGCCGCCCAAGGCGAGAAGGTCTGATCGGGAGGGCCCATGAGCGAGCGTCCTGTCGTTCTCGTTGCCGGCGCCTCGCGAGGCTTGGGCCTCGAGCTTGTCCGCCAGTTCGCCGATCGCGGCTGGACGGTGATCGGGACGGTGCGCGATGTGACCCGGGCGCATGAATTGATCCGCCTGGAAGGAGAGCGGCCGGACCGGGTTTCGATCAAGGCCCTCGACATCGCAAAACCGGAAAGCGTCGCGGCGCTGAAGGCCGGGCTCGGCGGCGAGCGTCTCGATGTGCTCTACATCAATGCCGGTATCATGGGGCCGACCCATCATGACCCGCGGCGCGTCACCGATGCGGAATTCGAAGAGCTGATGCTCACCAACGCCTTGGCGCCGATCCGTCTCGCCGAGGCGCTTCTCGGCAATCTGCGCGACGAGAAGAGCGTCGTGGTCTTCATGACCTCGCAGCTCGGCAGTATCCTGGAGAACGACAGCGGCGACTACGATCTCTATCGGGCGAGCAAGGCCGCCTTGAACTCGCTGACGCGCAGCTTTGTCGCCAGGCTGCGGTCGCCGCGGCCGACCGTCCTCTCGCTCCATCCTGGCTGGGTAAAGACCGATATGGGTGGGGCACAGGCGCCGCTCGATGCGCCAACGAGCGTCGCCGGCATGATTGATATCGTCGAACGTGCCCGCGGCGCCGGCGGTCATCGTTTCCTCGACTATCAGGGGAAAGAGATACCCTGGTAGGAGTTCGTTCCGACAAACATCATTTTGGTTTCCCCTTCTCCCGCTTGCGGGAGAAGGTGGCCGACAGGCCGGATGAGGGTGTTCTCTCAGCTTCTGTAGAGCCGCAAACTTGGGAAGTGTTGAAGCTTCGTCATTTTGTTCTCGTGAAGGGCTGTCGTGAGCTGAACCAACACCCTCATCCGCCCTATCGGGCACCTTCTCCCGCAGGCGGGAGAAGCGACTGTCTTGGAAGTCAAGCGATTTGCCATGGCTTTCCGTCCCGAATGATGGCGTTGAGGATGGTCAGGAGTTTGCGCATGACGGCGACGATGGCAACGATC
>SCPD01000033.1 GCA_005502925.1 Rhizobiales bacterium Y(2018)
CGCGCCTTCTCTTCCGGCGCCTTGTCGATCTGGTCATAGGCCGTGTAGGTCGCACCACCCGTCTCAGCCAAAACCTTCGTGATCGCAGCCGTCAAAGACGTCTTGCCATGATCAACATGGCCGATCGTCCCAATATTGCAATGCGGCTTGTCGCGGTTGAATTTCTCTTTGCCCATCGGACTACTCCGTCTTTGGTCTTAAACTGTTAAGCGAATTTCTTCTGGACTTCCTGAGCAACTGCCTGCGGCACCTGCTCATAGTGGTCGAACTGCATCGTGTAGCTGGCGCGTCCCTGGCTCATCGAGCGCAGGTTGTTGACGTAGCCGAACATGTTGGCGAGCGGCACCATCGCATTGACGATCTGCGCGTTGCCGCGGTTGCCGGTGCCGATGATCTGGCCACGACGCGAATTGAGATCGCCGATCACGCCGCCGAGATAGTCCTCAGGGGTGGTGACTTCGACTTTCATGATCGGCTCGAGCAGAACCGATCCGGCTTTCTGCAGGCCTTCCCGCATCGCGGCGCGGGCCGCGATTTCGAAGGCGATCGCCGAAGAGTCGACTTCATGATAGGCGCCGTCGGTCAGCGAGACCTTCACGTCGAGCACCGGGAAGCCGGCGACCACGCCCGAAGACATGACCGAATTGATGCCTTTTTCGACGCCGGGGATGAATTCCTTCGGAACCGTTCCGCCGACGACCTTGGATTCGAATTCGTAGCCGGCGCCCTTTTCGTTCGGCTCGATCTCGAGGATCACGCGAGCGAACTGGCCGGTACCACCGGTCTGCTTCTTATGGGTGTAATCGACTTCCGCCGCGCGGGTGATCGTCTCGCGATAGGCGACCTGCGGCGCGCCGACGGTCACTTCGACCTTGTGCGTACGCTTCAGGATGTCGACCTTGATGTCGAGATGAAGCTCGCCCATGCCCTTGATGATCGTCTGGCCGGACTCGCTGTCGGTCGAAACGCGGAAGGAGGGATCTTCGGCTGCCAGCTTGTACAGCGCGATCGCCATCTTTTCCTGATCGGCCTTGGTCTTGGGCTCGATCGACATGTCGATGACCGGATCCGGGAAATCCATCTTTTCGAGGATCACCGCCTTGTTGGGATCGCACAGCGTGTCGCCGGTGCGGGTATCCTTGAGGCCGACCAGGGCGACGATGTCGCCGGCAAAAGCCTCCGAGATTTCTTCGCGCATATTGGCATGCATGAGAACCATGCGGCCGACGCGCTCGGTCTTCTCGCGGGTCGAATTAAGAAGCGAGGTGCCCTTGGTCAGGGAGCCCGAATAGAGGCGGCAGAAAGTCAGGATGCCGTACTGGTCGTCCATCAGCTTGAAGGCGAGAAGCGACAGCGGCTCCGAGTCCGAGGACTTGCGGACCGTCTCTTCGCCGGTCTTGACGTCGATGCCCTTGATCGACGGGCGGTCGACCGGCGACGGCAGATAGTCGACGACCGCGTCGAGAAGCGGCTGAACGCCTTTGTTCTTGAAGGCCGAGCCGCACAGCACCGGGAAGAAGGCGCCGGTGACGACCGCTTTGCGCAGCAGCTTCTTGATGGTCTCGTTGGAGATTTCTTTGCCGTTGAGGAAGTCCTCGGTCGCCTGCTCGTCGAGCTCGGCGCAGGCTTCGATCATTTCGGCACGGGCGGTCTCGGCGGCGTCCTTGAGGTCGTCCGGGATTTCCGCATCATTGAACTTGGCGCCGAGGGATTCTTCTTCCCAGATCACCGCCTTCATGCGGACGAGATCGATGATGCCCTTGAAATTGGATTCCGAGCCGATCGGCAGCTGGATCGGAACCGGCTTGGCGCCGAGACGTTCCTTGATGTCCTTGATGCACTGTTCGAAGGACGCGCCGGTCTTGTCCATCTTGTTGCAGAACACGATGCGCGGCACGTTGTACTTGTCGCCCTGGCGCCAAACGGTCTCGGTCTGGGGCTCGACGCCCTGGTTCGAGTCGAGCACGCATACGGCGCCGTCGAGGACGCGCAGCGAACGCTCGACTTCGATGGTGAAGTCGACGTGGCCGGGCGTGTCGATGATGTTGAGGCGCTTGCCGTTCCAGTAGGTGGTCGTGGCGGCCGACGTGATGGTGATGCCGCGCTCCTGCTCCTGCTCCATGAAGTCCATGGTCGCGGCGCCGTCATGGACTTCGCCGATCTTATGGCTCTTGCCGGAGTAGTAAAGGATACGCTCGGACGTCGTCGTCTTTCCGGCATCGATGTGGGCCATGATGCCGAAATTGCGATAGTCTTCGATGGCGTGCGTGCGGGGCATGATCTCAGTTCCTCAGGGCTACCAGCGATAATGCGAGAAGGCGCGGTTCGCTTCAGCCATGCGATGGGTGTCTTCGCGTTTCTTGACGGCGGTGCCGCGGTTGTTGGCGGCGTCCATGAGCTCGCCCGACAGGCGATCGATCATGGTGTTCTCGTTGCGGGCGCGGGCCGCGATGATGATCCAGCGGATCGCCAGGGCCTGGCGGCGCTCAGTGCGGACTTCGACAGGCACCTGGTAGGTGGCGCCGCCGACACGCCGCGAGCGCACTTCGATCGCGGGGCTGACATTGTCCAGCGCCTGATGGAAGACGCCGAGCGGATCCTGCTTGGTCTTGACGTGAATCTTGTCGAAGGCGCCGTAAACGATCGACTCGGCGACCGACTTCTTGCCTTCATACATCAAGTTGTTCATGAACTTGGAAACGATGAGATCGCCGAATTTCGGATCCGGGTTGATCTCTCTTTTATCTGCGCGGTGACGGCGCGACATGGCTCTGATCTCCCCTTACTTAGGACGCTTGGCGCCGTACTTCGACCGGCGCTGGCGGCGCTTCACGACACCCTGGGTATCGAGCACGCCGCGAATGATGTGATAACGCACACCCGGGAGGTCCTTCACACGGCCGCCACGGATCATGACGACTGAGTGTTCCTGCAGATTATGGCCTTCGCCCGGAATGTAGCTCGTGACTTCAAAGCCGTTGGTGAGACGGACACGCGCCACCTTGCGGAGAGCCGAGTTCGGCTTCTTCGGCGTGGTCGTGTAGACGCGCGTGCACACGCCGCGCTTCTGCGGGCATGCCTGCATCGCTGGCACCTTGCTCCGGAACGTGGGCGCGGAGCGCGGCTTGCGGATGAGCTGGTTGATCGTCGGCATAGGGCCTTGTCTCTACCTTCGCAAAACTATCTGAACCCGAGCGATGGTTCACATCGCACATGACCAAAAGCGCTGATGCACCCGGCTCATGAAGGTGCACAACGCCTCAAAACCAGAGGACCACAGCCAGCAGGGCTTGTGGTCTTGACCTTGAATGTTCAAAGTGTGTTTTCCGCCAGCGTTTAGGAGCGTGAAGCGCCTACTGCCTGCCACCTGAAAACGAGCGGAACATACTGGCGTACCCCCACCCCGTCAACCCCTGGAAGCAAGATAATTTCGCTAAGATGACGCAGTTTCCGGGCCCGACGGGGCTTGAAACGGCGTCCGGGCCTACAGACCTCGCCCGAAGGTTGTGATTCCGGCCGCTTCCCACCACCAGAACGACCGGAATGACCCCGTCAGCGGTCGTCGCAGGGACTACGATTCGGGTTCCGGGCGCGAAGTTGTGGAGAATCAACCCAGGCGCGACATTGCCTCAATCGCGCCACATCCTCGCCCCTTCCGCCCACCATGATCCCTCTCGGACGGCGAAACCAGACATTCGAGAGGGAGAATAATCGATGATGCTGGCCCAGCCCGCTTGGTGGCACGAACTCAATACCTGGGAGCCTGAAATCGCTTTAGCCTTCTATGGTCGGACCCTCGGGTGGAAATTTGACGAGACCGCCCTTCCCGAAGGCGGCAATTACTGGATCGCCCGTAAGGACAACAAGCCGGTCGGCGCCATCTTCGAGCTGACCTCCCCGCAATTTTCCGACATCCCCTCGCATTGGATGACCTATCTGAGCGTCTCCGATATCGAGAAGGCCGAGCAGGACACGCTGCGCGAAGGCGGCGAGGTCATGCGATCCTCCGCCATTGTGCCGGGCGTCGGCAAGCTGGCCGTGGTGGCCGATTCGGCCGGTGCCCTCATCGGCCTGATCGAACCCGAGCGCGCCCTCGCCACGGCGAATTAAACACCTTCCGCCAGGGCAATGTCGGGAGCGGGGCCGTATGGCCCCGTTTCTCATTCTGAATTGGTGCTAGCGTCAGCCCCTGAATCTGAAAGACTGCCTAGATCACGATCAGTTCAGGTCGGTTCGACCTGAACTGATAAACGTGATCGGAATCTCTAGATTTAGCGCGTGATCGGACGGAAAACCGGAATCCACTTTTCCTGATCACGCGCTAGAGAAGCAAAGGGCTGGACGGGAGCGATGCATGGCGGATCTCGATATCGACTGGTCAACCGAGGCGATCATCGGGCGCCGCGACAAGTTCTACGCCGCCTCGCAGCGGGCCTTCGTCCCTTATAAGACACCTTTGATCTTCGCGCGCGGTGAGCGCCAGTATCTGTGGGACGAGGCCGGCCGGAAATATCTCGACCTGCTCGGCATGAATGTCTGCATCTCGGTCGGCCATGCCCATCCGACCGTCACGCGGGCGGTCGAGGAGCAGATCCGCCAGCTCCAGCACTGCACCACCATGTTCTATCACCCGGTGCCGGCGCATTTCGCCGAGGAATTGGCCGCCCGCATGCCCAAGGGCCAGGACTGGGTGGTCCATTTCACCAATAGCGGCACCGAGGCAATCGACCTCGCTCTCATCATGGCGCAGAGCTTCAGCGGCAATATCGACATGCTGGCGCTGCGCAACGCCTATCACGGCGCCACCATCGGCGCCCAGTCGCTGACCGGCATCTCGGGCTTCCGCCACAACGTGCCCCTCCTCGGCGGTATCCACCACATCGCCAATCCGGATCCCTATCGCGGCATCTTCGGCGACGACACCGATGCCTATCTGGCCGAGATCGACCGCACCATCCAGTTCGCCACGCCGGGCAAGCTCGCCGGCTTCATCGTCGAGCCGATCCAGGGTTATGGCGGCATCGTCGAATTGCCGAAGGGCTATCTCAAAGCGGCGACGAAGAAGGTCCGAGATGCCGGCGGCGTCCTCATCGTCGATGAGGTGCAGTCGGGCTTCGGCCGCACCGGCGATAATTTCTGGGGCTTCGAACATCACGACGTGCTGCCCGAAATCGTGGTGATGGCGAAGGGCATCGGCAATGGCTTCCCGCTCGGCGCTGTGGTGGCGCGCCGCGACGTCGCCGAAGTCCTGGCCAAGAAGTTCTTCTTCAATACCTATGGCGCGAGCCCGATGGCCTGCGCGGCCGGGCGTGCGGTGCTCAAGGTGATCGACGACGAGCAGCTGCAGCAGAACTCCAAGACCGTGGGCGCGGCGCTGAAAGCCGTGCTCGACCGCCTGCATCAGAAATACGAGATCATCGGCGAGGTTCGCTCGCACGGGCTGATGCTGGCGCTGGAGCTCGTCAGCGACCGGCGCAGCAAGACGCCGGCGACCAAGGAGACGGCCGAGATCTTCGAGAAGACCCGCGAGAACGGCATTGTGGTCTCGAAGTCGGGCGCCAACCGCAACATCTTGCGCATGGTGCCGCCGATGTGCATCAAGCTCGAGGATGTCGCCTGGGTCGAGGAAGCGCTCGACCGCTGCTTTGCGGGATACTGAATCAAGAAAAGCGCCAATGTCACTTTTGACTCTTGGGCTAGGCTCGCTGTTCGTCTTCCTGGCCGCGATCGTGCGCGGCTATTCGGGATTCGGCTTCTCGCTCCTCGTCATCACCTCGCTGTCGCTGCTGATGCCGGCGCAGACCTTCATCCCGGCGGTCTTCATGCTCGAGATCGCCGCCAGCCTGCATCTCCTGCCCGGCATCTGGAAGGACATCCATTGGCGCTCGCTGGCGCCGCTGATCATCGGCTGCGTCATCGGCACGCCGCTCGGCGTCTGGCTCCTCGCCAATGTGCCCGCACCGCCGATGCAGATCGCCCTCGCCGTCTTCGTCCTCGCCGTCACGCTTTTGATGGGACGGGGCTTTATCCTGAAATCCATGCCCGGCCGGGCGGCGTCGGGCGGCGTCGGCATCGCCTCGGGGCTGTTCAACGGTGCCTTTGGCATTGGCGGGCCGCCGGTGATCCTGTTCTATTTCGCCTCCCCCGCCGGCAATGTCGCCGGCCGCGCCTCGCTCATCGCCTTCTTTCTGATGACCGATCTCATCGGCCTCGCCTTCATGAGCCGCGAGGCACTGATCGGCTGGAATTCCGTCACTTTGGCGCTTATCTTCCTGCCCGCGCTCGTCATCGGGATCTGGGTCGGCGCCAGGAGCTTCAAGAGCGCCGATCCGCAGGTCTTCCGCAAATGGGTGCTGGTGCTGCTCGCCGGCCTGGCCGTTCTGTCAGGCGCTCAGGGCATCGCCAACTATTGGTGAAGAGGAGAGCTCGCTCATGTCCGCCCAGCTCGAGATCCGGCAATATAAAGGCGGTGGCCGCCACGCCCATGACTTCGTCCAGGTCCTTTTCCCGATGCGGGGCGCCATGCGGCTCGACATCGAGGGCGTAAGCGATGTCGTGTCGAGCCACCGCATCGCCATCATCCCCGAAGGCCATGAGCATGATTTCGTGCCCAGCACCGATTGCCGCCTCATGGTGCTCGATGTCGAGCGCGGCGATATTGCGGGCGACCTGCCGTCCACCCTCGTCACATCCGTCGACCCGTTTCTGTGGCGGCTGTTCAGCCTGCTCGCCGAAGGGGTCGCGACCGACAGGCGCCGCGCCCAGGATGCGGCGAGCCTGGCGCTGACCGGTCTCCGGCTCGTCAAGCCATCGGCGCCGGCGCCATATGCCGATGCACGTATCGAATCCGTGCTCTCTCTGGCCGACGGTGGCGTGGCCGACATGGCGCATGCGGCCGGTCTCGGCCAAAGCCAGTTCCACGCCCTCTTCCGCGCCACGACCGGACGCTCACCCAAGCAGCATCGCCTCGCTTTGATGCTCGACCGCGCCGTCGACCGGCTGACCGGCACGCGCGATCCGGTTTCCGCGATCGCTTATGATCTCGGCTATCAGAATGTCTCGTCCTTCAACCGCCTGTTCAAGCAGCGCTTCGGGGTGACGCCGTCCGAATTCCGCAGGAACGGCTAAGTCCGCCGGAGCTTCGGCTCATCACAGGGGCTTCGATTTTCGCTAGTCTCTCCGGCAATCATGGAGGACCGACAGATGAAACTTGCCCAGTTCAAAGCCCTGACTTTTGATTGCTACGGCACGCTGATCGATTGGGAGACCGGCATCTGGAATGCGCTGCAGCCCTTGCTTTCGGCGGGCGGGCTGACCCTGGCGCGGGAGGAAGCCCTCAATCACTTTGGCCGGCTCGAGACCGACCAGGAGCTCGAGACGCCTTCGCTGCGTTATTCCACCCTGCTCGCCACCGTTCATGCCCGCCTCGCCAAGGCCTGGGGCGTTCCTGTCCATTCCGACCTGCACGAACGCTTCGGCGCCTCGGTACCGGATTGGCCGGCCTTTCCGGACTCGGCCGAGGCGCTCGCCTATCTCAAGCGCCACTTCAAGCTCGTCATCCTGTCGAATGTCGACCGTGCCAGCTTCGCCACCAGCAACCGCAAGCTCGGCGTCGCCTTCGACGCGATCTATACGGCCGAGGATGTCGGCTCCTACAAGCCTGATCCGCGCAACTTCGCCTTCCTGCTCGCGCATCTCGATGCCGAGCTCGGCATCGGCAAGGCCGATATCCTGCACACCGCGCAGAGCCTGCATCACGACCATGTGCCGGCGGAGAAAGCCGGCCTCGCGCGCGCCTGGATCGATCGGCGCTTCGGCCAGGCGGGCGGCGGCGCCACCGTGCTCCCCAAGAACCCGCCCAAGGTCGATTTCCATTTCAAGAGCCTGGCCGAGCTCGCGGAGGCGCATCGAGGCGAGAACTGATTTCGCGTGCTTTCGTGGGCCGAACGGTGGCAGTTGGAAATTGAAACGGCCGGGACGGGCGATCCGCTGTTTTTTCGTGATCCCTGCAAATCCCTGTAGATCCGCTGCAAATCCCCTGCTCTTCCGCTGCTCTTTTACAACGGAACAACAGCGGAATACGACAAAAGAAAAAGCCCGGCGGATCGCTCCGCCGGGCTTTTGATTTGGGATCGTCGCGCGCCGGTTATTCGGCGGCGGGCAGAACCTCTGTGCCTTTGGCCTGCTCCTCGAGGATGAGCGTGTCGCGCCGGTCGGCGACCTGCTTGAAGCGCGAGAGCATGCCGCCGGTGCCGGCCGGGATGAGCCGGCCGACGATGACGTTCTCCTTGAGGCCCTCGAGCGTGTCGATCTTGCCGACGACCGAAGCCTCGGTGAGCACGCGGGTGGTCTCCTGGAACGACGCCGCCGAGATGAAGGAGCGGGTCTGCAGCGACGCCTTGGTGATGCCGAGCAGCACCGGGACGCCCGAAGCAGGCTTGCGGCCATCGGCGATCAGCTTGTCGTTGATGTCGTCGAGCTCGACCTGGTCGAGCTGCTCGCCATTGAGCAGGGTCGATTCACCGGTATTGGTGATTTCGACCTTCTGCAGCATCTGGCGGACGATCACTTCGATGTGCTTGTCGTTGATGCTCACGCCCTGCAACCGGTAGACTTCCTGGATTTCGTTGACGAGGTAGGAGGCGAGCTCCTCCACGCCCTTGATCGCCAGGATGTCGTGCGGCGCCGGGTTGCCGTCGAGGATGTATTCGCCCTTCTCGATGAAGTCGCCTTCCTGCACGGGCAGATGCTTGCCCTTCGGAATGAGATATTCCACCGGTTCGATCGTGTCGTCCTGCGGAACGATGCGGATGCGCCGCTTGTTCTTGTAGTCGCGTCCGAATTCGACGCGGCCCGAGATTTCGGCGATGATCGCATGGTCCTTCGGCTTGCGCGCTTCGAAGAGCTCGGCGACACGCGGCAGACCGCCGGTGATGTCGCGGGTCTTGGCGCTCTCGAGCGGGATACGCGCGAGAACGTCGCCGGCCTTCATCTTGGCGCCCGGATCGACCGAAAGAATGGCGTCGACCGAGAGCAGATAACGGGCCTCGCCGCCACGGGCGAGCTTCTGGACCTGGCCGTCCGGACCCTTGACCACGATGGCCGGCTTCAGCGACGAACCGCGCTGATTGCTGCGCCAGTCGATGATCACGCGGTTGGTGATGCCGGTCGCCTCGTCGGCGATTTCGTTCACCGACACGCCCTCGACGACGTCCTCGAACTCGACCGAGCCGTCGGCTTCGGTCATGATCGGACGCGTATAGGGGTCCCATTCGGCGAGCTTGACGCCGCGCTTGATCTGGTCACCTTCGTCGACGAACAGACGCGTGCCATAGGTCACCTTATGGACGGCGCGCTCGTTGCCCTTACCGTCTTCGACGATAATGGCGACGTTGCGGCCCATAACGATGAGCTTGCCGTTCGAATCGCGGACCACGTTCTTGTTGCGGAACCTGATCACGCCCTCATGGTTCGATTCCACGAAGGACTGATCGAGCACCTGCGCCGTGCCGCCGATATGGAACGTGCGCATGGTGAGCTGGGTGCCCGGCTCACCGATCGACTGCGCCGCGATGACGCCGACCGCCTCGCCCATATTGACGGGCGTGCCGCGGGCGAGATCGCGCCCATAGCACTTGCCGCAGACGCCGAACTTGGTCTCGCAGGTGAGCACCGAACGGATGCGGGCTTCCTGGATACCGGCCTTCTCGATCACCTCGATATTCGGCTCGAGGATCTCGTCGCCCGCCTTGACGATGACGTCGCCCGAGATCGGATCCTTGATGTCGTCGGCCGCGGTACGGCCGAGGATACGCAGCCCCAGCGAAGCGATGACTTCGCCCGCATCGATGATCGGACGCGCGGTGATGGCGGATTTGGTGCCGCAATCTTCCGTCGTGATGATGCAGTCCTGCGCCACGTCGACGAGACGGCGGGTGAGATAACCCGAGTTCGCCGTCTTGAGCGCCGTGTCGGCCAGCCCCTTACGGGCGCCGTGCGTCGAGTTGAAGTACTCGAGAACGGTGAGGCCTTCCTTGAAGTTCGAGATGATCGGGGTTTCGATGATCTCGCCCGACGGCTTGGCCATGAGGCCGCGCATGCCGGCGAGCTGCTTCATCTGCGCCGGCGAACCGCGCGCGCCCGAGTGGCTCATCATGTAGATGGAGTTGATCGGCTTTTCACGGCCGGTCTCCTTGTCCATCTGCACGGACGAGATCTGCTTCATCATCTCGTCGGCGACGCGATCGGTGCACTTGGCCCAGGCGTCGACGACCTTGTTGTATTTCTCGCCCTGCGTGATGAGGCCGTCGATATACTGCTGCTCGTATTCGGTGGCGAGCTCACGCGTCTCGTTGACGAACTTCTCCTTCGTCTTGGGGATGACCATGTCATCCTTGCCGAAGGAAATGCCCGCCTTGTAGGCGTTGAAGAAGCCGAGGCCCATGACGCGGTCGCAGAAGATGACCGTCTCTTTCTGGCCGCAGTGGCGATAGACGGCGTCGATCATCTTGGAGATGTCGCGCTTGGTCATCAGCCGGTTGCACAGATCGTAAGTCACGCCCTTGTTCTTGGGGAGCAGCTCGCCGATCTTCATGCGGCCCGGCGTCGTTTCGACGATACGCGTCCGCAGTTCTCCGTCGGCGTGCAGTTCCTTGACGCGGCCCTTGATCTTGGTGTGCAGCGTGATGACGCCCTGGGCCAGCGCATGGTCGATCTCGGCGATCGTGCCGAACGCCTTGCCCTCGCCCGGCTCATTCTGCCGCATGATCGACAGATAATAGAGGCCGAGAACGATATCCTGCGACGGCACGATGATCGGCTGACCATTGGCCGGATGCAGGATGTTGTTGGTCGACATCATGAGCACGCGCGCTTCGAGCTGGGCTTCGAGCGACAGCGGCACGTGCACGGCCATCTGGTCGCCGTCGAAGTCGGCATTGAAGGCGGCGCAGACGAGCGGATGCAGCTGGATCGCCTTGCCTTCGATCAGCACCGGCTCGAAGGCCTGGATGCCGAGACGATGCAAGGTCGGCGCGCGATTGAGCAGCACCGGATGCTCGCGGATGACCTCATCGAGGATATCCCAGACTTCCGGCTTTTCCTTCTCGACCAGCTTCTTCGCCTGCTTGACGGTGGCCGAAAGGCCCTTGGCGTCGAGGCGCGAATAGATGAACGGCTTGAACAGCTCGAGCGCCATCTTCTTCGGCAGGCCGCACTGATGCAGCTTGAGTTCCGGACCGACCACGATGACCGAGCGGCCCGAATAGTCGACGCGCTTGCCGAGCAGGTTCTGGCGGAACCGGCCCTGCTTGCCCTTCAGCATGTCGGCAAGCGACTTCAGCGGACGCTTGTTGGCGCCGGTGATGACGCGGCCGCGCCGGCCGTTATCGAACAGCGCATCGACCGCTTCCTGCAGCATGCGCTTTTCGTTGCGCACGATGATGTCGGGCGCGCGCAGCTCGATGAGACGCTTCAGACGGTTGTTGCGGTTGATGACGCGGCGATAGAGATCGTTGAGATCCGACGTCGCGAAACGGCCGCCGTCGAGCGGCACGAGCGGACGCAATTCCGGCGGAATGACCGGAACCACGGTCAGGATCATCCATTCCGGACGGTTGCCGGATTCGAGGAAGGACTCGACGATCTTGAGACGCTTGGCCAGCTTCTTCGGCTTGAGATCGCCGGTCGCGGTCTTGAGCTCTTCGCGCAGGTCCTCTTTCAGCTTCTCGAGGTTGAGCGCCATCAGCATTTCACGAACGGCTTCGGCGCCGATGCCGGCGGTGAACGAATCCTCGCCGTAGTCTTCCTGCGCCTTGAGATATTCGCTCTCGGTCAGGAGGCTATAGGGCTTGAGCGGGGTCAGACCCGGCTCGAGCACGATATACTGTTCGAAATAGAGGACGCGCTCGATGTCCTTCAGCATCATGTCGAGCAGAATGCCGATGCGCGAGGGCAGCGACTTCAGGAACCAGATATGAGCGACGGGAGCGGCGAGCTCAATATGGCCCATGCGCTCGCGCCGGACCTTCGACAGCGTGACTTCGACGCCGCACTTTTCGCAGATGATGCCCTTGTACTTCATCCGCTTGTACTTGCCGCACAAGCATTCGTAGTCCTTGATCGGACCGAAGATGCGGGCGCAGAACAGCCCGTCCCGCTCCGGCTTGAAGGTGCGGTAGTTGATGGTCTCCGGCTTCTTGATCTCGCCGAAGGACCACGAGAGGATCTTCTCGGGCGACGCGATCGAGATGCGGATCTGGTCGAAGGTCTGCGGCGGTGAAGCCGGGTTGAAGATGTTCATGACCTCTTGGTTCATGGACACTGTTCTCCTTTTTGCGGGGATAGCCTCCCCCGCCGAGGGTGAATGTCAGGACGCGACGAAACGAAGTTCGAGGCAGGGCGGCGGACCGCCCTGCCCGAGATTTAAGATTGCTGCTGCGAGTTCTGCAGCTCGACATTGAGGCTCAGCGAGCGCATTTCCTTGACCAGCACGTTGAAGCTTTCCGGAATGCCGGCCTCGAATGCGTCATCGCCGCGCACGATCGCTTCATAGACCTTGGTGCGGCCCGCCACGTCGTCCGACTTGACGGTGAGCATTTCCTGCAAGGTGTACGCGGCGCCGTAAGCTTCGAGCGCCCACACTTCCATTTCGCCGAAGCGCTGGCCGCCGAACTGCGCCTTGCCGCCCAGCGGCTGCTGGGTGACGAGGCTGTAGGGACCGATCGAGCGGGCATGGATCTTGTCGTCGACAAGGTGATGCAGCTTGAGCATGTAGATGTAGCCGACCGTCACCTGGCGATCGAAGATCTCGCCCGTCCTGCCGTCATACAGCCTGACCTGACCGGATGTGGACAGACCCGCTTCCTTCAGCAGATGCGCGATATCTTCCTCGCGGGCGCCGTCGAACACCGGAGTGGCGATCGGAACCCCCTTGGTCAGATTGGCGGCGAGCTCGATCACCTGGCTGTCGTCGAGACTATCGATCTCCTCGTTCTTGCCGTAGATGCCGTGAAGGTGATCGCGCACCGGCTTGGCTTTGCCGTTCTCACGATAGACTTCGAGCATCCGGCCGATCTGCTTTCCGAGACCGGCGCAGGCCCAGCCCAGATGCGTCTCGAGGATCTGACCGACATTCATGCGGCTCGGCACGCCCAGCGGGTTGAGCACGATGTCGACATGCGTGCCGTCCTCGAGGAACGGCATGTCCTCGATCGGAACGATCTTCGACACCACACCCTTGTTGCCATGCCGGCCGGCCATCTTGTCGCCCGGCTGGATCTTGCGCTTCACTGCGACGAAGACCTTGACCATCTTCATCACACCCGGCGGCAGCTCGTCGCCGCGCTGCAGCTTCTCGACCTTGTCGAGGAAGCGGTTTTCGAGGCGCTTCTTCGACTCTTCGTATTGCTGCTTCATCGCCTCGAGTTCGGCGATCGACTTCTCGTTCGAGAGCGCGATGTTCCACCACTGCGAACGCGGAATGTCTTCCAGGTTCTTCGGCGTGATCTTGCCTTCGAGCTTGTGGCCCTTCGGTCCGCCGGTGGCGGGCTTGTTGACCAGGAAGTCGTGTACGCGGCCGTAGGAGTTGCGGTCGAGGATCGCCATTTCGTCGTCGCGGTCCTTGGCCAGGCGCTCGATCTCCTCGCGTTCGATGGCGAGCGCGCGCTCGTCCTTGTCGACGCCGTGGCGGTTGAAGACGCGCACTTCGACAACGGTGCCGGAGACGCCCGGAGGCAGCTTCAGCGAGGTGTCGCGAACGTCGGAGGCCTTCTCGCCGAAGATAGCGCGCAGAAGCTTCTCTTCCGGCGTCATCGGGCTTTCGCCCTTCGGCGTGATCTTGCCGACCAGGATGTCGCCCGGCTTCACCTCGGCGCCGATATAGACGATGCCGGCTTCGTCGAGATTCTTCAGCGCTTCTTCACCGACATTCGGGATGTCGCGCGTGATCTCTTCCGGGCCGAGCTTGGTGTCGCGCGCCATCACGTCGAATTCCTCGATGTGGATGGAGGTGAACACGTCGTCCTTCACGATGCGCTCGGAGAGCAGGATCGAGTCTTCGAAGTTGTAGCCATTCCACGGCATGAACGCGACGAGCACGTTCTGGCCGAGAGCGAGATCGCCGAGATCGGTCGAGGGACCGTCGGCGACGATGTCGCCAGACTTCACCTGATCACCGACGCGCACCAGCGGACGCTGGTTGATGCAGGTGTTCTGGTTCGAGCGCTGGAACTTGGCGAGCGTGTAGATGTCGACGCCCGACTTGGTCGGATCGGTCTCTTCCGTGGCGCGGATAACGATGCGCTTGGCGTCGACCTGATCGACGACACCGGTGCGGCGCGCCGCGATGGCGGCGCCTGAGTCGCGCGCCACGACGGCTTCCATGCCGGTGCCGACGAGCGGCGCGTTGGTGCGAACCAGCGGCACCGCCTGGCGCTGCATGTTCGAGCCCATCAGCGCGCGGTTGGCGTCGTCGTTCTCGAGGAACGGGATGAGCGCCGCGGCGACCGAGACGAGTTGCTTCGGCGACACGTCGACGAAGTCGATCTTCTCGCGCGGCACGATCAGCACGTCACCATGGTTACGCGCGACGACCAGTTCTTCCTCGAAGCCGCCGTCCTTGGTGAGCAGCACGTTCGCCTGGGCGATGTGGTGCTTGCCCTCCTCGATGGCCGACAGATAGATGACGTCGTCGGTCACCTTGCCGTTGACCACCTTGCGGTACGGCGTCTCGATGAAGCCGTACTTGTTCACCCGCGCATAGGTCGCGAGCGAGTTGATGAGACCGATATTCGGGCCTTCCGGCGTTTCGATCGGGCAGATGCGGCCGTAATGCGTCGGATGCACGTCGCGCACCTCGAAGCCGGCGCGCTCACGCGTCAGACCGCCCGGGCCAAGCGCCGACAGGCGGCGCTTGTGGGTGATCTCGGAGAGCGGGTTGGTCTGGTCCATGAACTGCGACAGCTGCGAGGAGCCGAAGAATTCACGCACCGCCGAGGCCGCCGGCTTGGCGTTGATCAGGTCATGCGGCATGACGGTGTCGATATCGACCGACGACATGCGTTCCTTGATCGCGCGCTCCATGCGCACCAGGCCCAGGCGATACTGGTTCTCCATGAGCTCGCCGACCGAGCGCACCCGGCGGTTGCCGAGATGATCGATGTCGTCGACCTCGCCCTTGCCGTCGCGCAGCTCATGCAGCGTCTTGATGACCGCGAGGATGTCCTCGCGGCGCAGCACGCGCACCGTGTCGGCGGCGTCGAGCTCGAGGCGCATATTCATCTTCACGCGACCGACCGCCGAGAGATCGTAGCGCTCGGCGTCGAAGAACAGGCCGTTGAACAAGGCTTCCGCGGTCTCGCGCGTCGGCGGCTCGCCGGGGCGCATGACGCGGTAGATTTCGATGAGGGCCTGCTCGTAGCTCTCGACCTTGTCGGCCTTGAGCGTGTTGCGGATATAGGCGCCGGTGTTGATATGGTCGATGTCGAGGACCACGAGCTTGGAATAGCCGGCCTCGGTCAGCGACTTGAGCAGCTTCTCGGTGATCTCGTCACCGGCTTCGGCGAAGATCTCGCCGGTCTTTTCGTCGACCAGCTCACCCGCCAGATAATGGCCATAGAGGTCCTCGTTGCGCACCAGGAGCTCGGTGACGCCGTCCTCGGCGATCTTGCGGGCGAGACGCGGCGTGATCTTCTTGCCGGCTTCGACCACGACCTGCTTGGTCTTGGCGTCGATCAGGTCGACCATGGGCTTCTGGCCGCGGTAACGCTGCGGGTCGAAGGCCGTGCGCCAGCCCTCATTGGTCTGGGTATAGGAGACGGTCTTGTAGAAGTAGTTGAGGATCTGCTCGCTATCGAACCCAAGCGCATAAAGCAGCGTGGTGATCGGCAGCTTGCGGCGCCGGTCGATGCGGACATGGATGATGTCCTTGGCGTCGAATTCGAAGTCGAGCCAGGAGCCGCGATAAGGGATGATGCGGGCGGCGAAAAGCAGCTTGCCCGAGGAATGGGTCTTGCCCTTGTCATGGTCGAAGAAGACGCCCGGCGAACGGTGCATCTGGGAGACGATCACGCGCTCGGTGCCGTTGACGACGAAGGTGCCGTTCGACGTCATGAAGGGCATGTCGCCCATATAGACGTCCTGCTCCTTGATATCCTTGACCGACTTGGCGCCGGTGTCCTGGTCGACTTCGAACACGATCAGACGCAGCGTCACCTTGAGCGGTGCGGCGAAGGTCATGCCGCGCTGCTGGCACTCATCGACGTCATATTTGGGCGGTTCGAACTCGTAGCGGACGAATTCGAGCATGGCCTGACCGGTGAAGTCGCTGATCGGGAAGACCGACTTGAAGACGGCCTGCAGACCCTCACTGGCCCGCCCGCCGGCAGGTTCCTTGACCTGCAGGAACTGATCGTAGCTTTCCTTCTGCACCTCGATGAGATTCGGCATTTCCGCGACTTCCGCGTTCTTACCGAAAAACTTACGAACCCTCTTGCGACTTGCGACAGTCTGCGCTTCAGCCATGTTTCTTCCTTCGTAAGTGAACTTTTACATGCCAATTCAACAACTTACTTCAAACCCCTATTTCAAGGGTTTCAAGCAAGCTGTTGATCACACCAGTATATGGATCACGGGGTCCGCATCACCGGACCCCGTGATATAGTCATTACTTGAGCTCGACGGAAGCCCCCACGGCTTCGAGCTTCTTTTTCATGTCTTCGGCGTCCTTCTTGTTCACGCCTTCCTTCACAGGCTTCGGCGCGCCCTCGACCAGGTCCTTGGCTTCCTTGAGGCCCAGGCCCGTGATCGCACGGACTTCCTTGATCACTTCGATCTTCTTGTCGCCGGCCTTGGCGAGAACGACCGTGAATTCGGTCTTCTCTTCGACCGGAGCAGCGGCAGCGCCGGCCGCGGCGGCAACCGCCACCGGAGCGGCGGCGGAGACGCCCCACTTCTCTTCCAGAAGCTTCGACAGCTCGGCGGCCTCGAGGACCGTCAGAGCCGACAATTCGTCAACGATCTTGGACAGATCAGCCATTTTACATTCTCTCTTTCAATCAGTTTGAACCAGGTAGTCTTGAGGCGAGCCGTCAGGCAGCCTTGTCTTTGGTGGCATAGGCGTTCAGAACCCGCGCCAGCTGACCGGCAGGCGCCTGGACCACGCCCGCGATGCGGGTGGCCGGCGTCTGGATCATGCCGATGAGCTTTGCCCTGAGCTGGTCGAGCGAGGGCAATTCCGCGAGGGCCTTGACCGCAGCGGCGTCCATGATCGTCTGACCGAGCGCGCCACCGAGAATGACGAATTTGTCATTCCCCTTGGCGAAATCGGCAGCAACCTTGGGCGCAGCGACCGGATCGGCGGCGTAAGCCACCATGGTCGGACCGGTGAACAGGTCCTTGATTCCGGCTGCGGGCGTGCCATCCAGAGCAAGCTTTGCAAGACGGTTCTTCGCGACTTTGACGGTCGCACCCGCCTGGGCCATCTTGCCACGCAGGTCATTGACCTGATTGACAGTGAGGCCCTTGTTGTGGGCCACAACGACAACAGTGGTGGTTTGGAACACCTTGTTGAGCGCTGTGACGAGCTCTTTCTTCTCAGCTCTTTCCACTTGCTCTCTCCTAAGTTGACGCCTCATCCGAGGATGAAGGCGCCGGTGGACCAACCGCCAGAAACTCGACTGCACAAGGCAGATGAGGCTCAAGCGGCGCTCATTTGCCTGTCCCCTCCACGCATCCGGAAACCGGGCGGTGGAGGACTCGAAGGTTCAAACTGATCGCGGTTCCCAATGGGAACTTTGATCTTTTTGACACCCATCTCATGCGGGCTGTTGATTTTAAGTGAGACGAATCTCACGCCAGCAATCTCGGACAGGTTCGCGGGAAACTTTGAGATTTCCCGCTAACCGGCTGAAAAGGATACCCTTTCCAGCCGGAAACTTGTTTAGGCTGTAGCCGTCAGGCTCGCAATATCGAGCTTGAGGCCGGGGCCCATAGTCGAAGAAATAGACACTTTCTTGACGAAGGCACCCTTGGCGCCCTGCGGCTTCGCCTTGATCACGGCGTCGATGAAGGCCTTGACGTTGCCTTCGATCTGCTCCGCCGAGAAGCTCGCTTTGCCGACGCCGGCCTGGACGATACCAGCCTTCTCGACGCGGAACTCGACCGCGCCGCCCTTGGCCGCCTTGACCGCCGCGGTGACATCCATGGTCACCGTGCCGACCTTCGGGTTCGGCATCATGCCGCGCGGACCCAGCACCTTACCGAGACGGCCGACGAGGCCCATCATGTCGGGGGTCGCGATGCAGCGGTCGAAATCGATCGTGCCCTTGTTGACGATCTCGAAGAGGTCGTCGGCACCGACGATATCGGCGCCGGCCTTCTTCGCTTCCTCGGCCTTGGGGCCTTTGGCGAAGACGGCGACGCGGACCTTGCGGCCCGAACCGTTCGGCAGGTTGCACACGCCGCGGACCATCTGGTCGGCATGGCGCGGATCGACGCCGAGATTCATCGCCACTTCGATCGTCTCGTCGAACTTGGCATTGGCGCGCGACTTGACCAGCTTCACGGCTTCACCGAGGCCGTAGAACTTCTCACGATTGAGGCCGTCGGCGTTCTTCGTGATACGCTTAGCGATCTTGGCCATGATTAATCACCCACCACTTCGATGCCCATCGAGCGGGCGGAACCGGCAATCTCACGCGCCGCGGCATCGATGTCGCGCGCGTTCATGCCCTTGATCTTCTTTTCGGCGATCTCGCGGCACTGGGCCATCGTGACCTTGCCGACCGGCGCACCCTTGCCCGGCTCCTTGGAGCCGGCATTGAGCTTCGCCGCCTTCTTGAGGAAGTAGGACGCCGGCGGCGCCTTCATCTCGAAGGTGAAGGACTTGTCCTGATACGCGGTGATGACCACCGGCACCGGCGAGCCCGGCTCCATGCCCTGCGTGGCCGCATTGAAGGCCTTGCAGAATTCCATGATGTTCAGGCCGCGCTGACCGAGCGCGGGACCGATCGGCGGAGACGGATTGGCCTGTCCCGCCGGCACTTGCAACTTAACGTAACCGACTACTTTCTTAGCCATTTGCTTTCCCTCGCCGTCCAAGGACGGCAGCTGAGGTTAGTGGTCCGGCGCAATGCCTCCCACCGTTAACGAACAAGCGATCAGCTCAGCGAAGCTTCTCGACCTGCCCGTATTCGAGCTCGACC
Source organism: Rhizobiales bacterium Y(2018) (assembly GCA_005502925.1). Classification (GTDB taxonomy): domain Bacteria; phylum Pseudomonadota; class Alphaproteobacteria; order Rhizobiales; family Aestuariivirgaceae; genus Taklimakanibacter. The sequence continues at coordinate 19,203 of SCPD01000033.1, forward strand.
GGCGTGGGCCGGCCGAAAATGGAAACCGCCACTTTGAGGCGTTCCCGTTGTTCGTCCACTTCCTCGACGAGACCGTTGAAGGAGGCGAACGGACCATCGGCGACGCGAACCTGCTCGCCGACTTCGAATCTGACCGAGGTCTTCGGCCGCTCGATCCCTTCCTGAACCTGGTTCAGGATGCGCGCGGCTTCGGCATCGGTGATCGGGATCGGCTTGTTGTCCGACCCCAGGAACCCCGTAACCTTCGGGGTATTCTTGATCAGGTGATAGGCCTGATCGGTCAAATCCATCTTCACCAGCACATAGCCGGGAAAGAAGCGGCGCTCGCTCTTGAACTTGCGGCCGCGGCGGATCTCGACGACTTCCTCGGTCGGCACCAGCACCGCCTCGAACAGGTCGCCCAGTCCCTTCTGGACCGACTGCTCCTTGATCGAGTCGGCGACCTTCTTTTCGAAGTTCGAATAGGCGTGAACGATGTACCAGCGTTTTGTCATCGGCTCACATCCCGAACAGCATCTTCTCGACGCCCCATTTCAGGATGGCGTCGACGATGAGAAAGAAGACGGACGCCAAGACCACCATGATCAGCACCATGACGGTCGTGATCATCGTTTCCTTCCGGGATGGCCAAGTGATCTTCTTGGCTTCCTGGCGGACTTCCTGGAGGAATTCGAGTGGGTTCGTTTTGGCCATCTGTCTCTTTCTAGAGGGTGGCAGGGGCGGAGGGTCTCGAACCCCCGGCCTGCGGTTTTGGAGACCGCCGCTCTACCAACTGAGCTACACCCCTAAACTGCCTCCGTTACTCTACGATTTTGGCGACGACGCCGGCGCCGACGGTACGGCCGCCTTCACGGATGGCGAAGCGCAGCTTCTCCTCCATGGCGATCGGCGTGATCAGCTCGACATCAACCG
>SCPD01000034.1 GCA_005502925.1 Rhizobiales bacterium Y(2018)
CACCACCCCCACCGCCGCCGCCGCCGATACCGTTTCTCGCGGCGCCCGTGCCGCCATTGCCGCCACTCGCGCCGAATGCATTCGAGGTGACCACGACCGTGGCATCGGTATTGATCACGTGGCCGGCACCGCCGGCGCCGCCGCCACCGCCACCGGCAGCGAGGCCCGAGCCGCGGCCGCCGCCGCCGCCCCAATCGGCTATGCCGCCGGCGCCGCCCAGCACGCCGCCGCCGCCAGTCACGCCGTTGCCGCCATTGAAGCCGATGGTGATGCCGTTGCCGGATTGGCCGGCACCGCCGCCGCCGCCCGGACTGGTCGCGGAGCCGGCATTGCCGCCCTGGCCGCCCGCCTGCTGTGCCGCGGCCGGTGATACGATTGTGATGAACAAAGGCGCGACCAGCGCCGTGCTGGCCAGGAGAAGTCCATGGCGAAGCTGCCGCCCCGGCCGACGTTCGGTTGTCTTGGTCACGTATAAGCCCGTCCTGCTTGCGGCGCCCCGGACAAAGCTCCGCCCGTCGCGGATGCACCTGCATCCGCGGCCACCGTCTGTTGCAATTCCGTTACGGGCTTCGGTCCCCCAATGCCCTGCGCCGCAAGGTAAAAGTGTGGCCGCACGGAATCAATTCGTAGCGGCCTTGGGCGACCTATCATTATTGGGGGGAATGGCCGGATCAGCCGGCGCGGGTGCCGTTGGGGACAGGTTTTTCCGGCACGGCGAGGACCGGGGTGATGCCGTCCTCATAACCGATATCGAAGACCATGGCCTCGGAAACGATGCCGGCGAGCTTGCGGGGCGGCAGATTGACCACGAACAGGGCCTGGCGCCCGACCACTTCCTGCACATCGGCGCGCTCGCGCTTCATGCCGATGACGACATTGCGCCGCTCTGAGCCGAAATCGACGACCGCATGGACGAGATCGCGTGAGCGTTCGATCCCAGTCACGCTCACGATGGTGCCGACCCGGATGTCGATCTTTGCAAGGTCATCGAGGCTGATCGAGGCTTTGAAGTCGGTCGTCATGTTTTATCCTTTCCGTGTTCTGTCACGCATTAGGGTAACCCCTGCCGAGGCGACCGAAACGAGGATCAGCGCCAGCCAGCCGCGCGATGTAAGCGCTTCGCCGAGGAGGGAGAGGCCGATCAGCGCGGCGATGCCAGGCTCGAGGCTCAGCAATACGCCGTAGAGGCTGGGTGCGATCCGCTTCAGGGCCAGGAACTCCATGGCGAAGGGATAGGTCGAGAGGACCGCGACAGCCAGCACTTTGCCGATGTCGAGCCATGAGGTGAAGTATTGCGCGACACCGGAGATGCCGAAGGGCGCCACGATGAGGGCCGCGATGGCGGTGGCAAGCGCGAAGCCGGTGAGGTTGGGCAGGCTTCTCCCGGCCTTGGCCGAGACGAGGATATAGAGGGCCCACATCACCGCATAAAAGAGGCCGAGAAGAAGGCCAGTCAGTGTTACCGGCCCCGATGCGCCGAGCGGCGCCAGGAGCAGGACACCGGCCAAGCCGAGCGCCGGCCAGAGGAGATCGAGCGGCCGGCGGATGCCGGCGAGGCTCACCACCAGGGGCCCCAGGAAGCCGATGGTCGCGACGAGGCCCAGCGGCAGATGCCCGAGCGCCCAATAGACCGAGGCGTTGAAGCCGGCATAGATGAGGCCGAGCAGGCAGGCGTCGCGCCATTGCGGCCGCGACAGCGTGAAGATCTCCGACCAGAGAAAGGGCAACAGCAGGAGGCTGCCGAAAGCGAGGCGCAGGAACAGCAGCGCCATCGCATCACCCGCCGCCATCAGGTCCTTGGCCGTGCCGGTGCCGAGCTGGATGAGGATGATCGCCAGTATGGCGAGCAGTGGCGCCGGCAGGCGGTTCGTCCAGGCGGTCATGACGAGGCTGATCTCAATGGGACTGATGCGCCCAGGGCACCAGCCGCCGGGAGAGGAGCTTGAAGGACAGGTCGAGCAGGATGCCGATCGCACCAATGATCAGTATACAGACAAAGATATCCGACGTCTGGAGGAAGCGCTGCGCCCGCATGATGCGGAAGCCGAGGCCTTCGCTCGACGCCAGCAGCTCGGCCACCACGAGATAATTCCAGGCGCCGGACACATTGATGCGCAAGGTGTCGAGCATGCTCGGCAGGACCGCCGGCAGGATCACCCGGCGCAGCACCTGGAGGCGCGAGGCGCCCAGCGTATAAGCGGCATTGATCATCTCCATCGGCACGAATTTCACCGCATCGGCGACCATCAGCACATTCACGAAGAACACGCCGAGGAAAATGATGAGGACCTTGGAAGCTTCGCCGATGCCGACCCAGATGATGACGAGGGGCATGAAGGCGGCGACCGGCATGTAGCGGATGGCGCCGGTGATCGGGATGATCATCGCCTCCATCGAGCGGAAGCTGCCGGCGAGGAGGCCGAGCGGCACGCCGAGCACCGCGGCGAGAAGAAAGGCGGCCGCCACGCGCAAGCTGCTGGCGCCGATATCGGCGAGAAGCTTGCCGTCGCTCCACAGGGTCGAGGCCGATTGCAACGTCGCCTCGGGAGACGGCAGGAAGAGCTGATGATCGCCGCTCCGCGTCGCGATGGTCCAGGCGAGCAGAGGCAGAGCGATGGTCGCGACCATCAGGAACAGCTCCAGAGGCCGCGAAATCGGCAGGCGGATCGGCCAGAAGGCAGAGGATCGCAAATCGCCCGGTAAACGCGCCGGCAAAGCGTGCCGATAGGATGTTCCTGGTGTCGCAACGGTCAATGAGTATTGGGAAGCGGTCATTAGAAGTCCCATAAATATAGAATTTTTTGCCATCATGCCTTGCAGGATGTATCATTATATGTAAATCTTAGTACAGTAAACAGATATGAATGGTCCGGCCGCATGCTGTCTCCGGTGTTCAACGCCGCCTGCCAGGTGATCGATCTCTCGCATGCCTATTCGGCGGCGGCGCCGCATTATCCGGGCGACCGGCCGATCGAGCGCCAGCAAGCGGGCATGCGCGCCAGAGAAGGCTTTCTCGATTACCGGCTCGATATGGCCGAGCATTGCGGCACCCATCTCGATGCGCCGCTGCATTTCGCCGAGAACGGGCTCGCGGTGGACGGGATTCCGCTTGCGCGGCTCATGGGGCCGCTGGTGGTGATCGATATCAGCGTCCGGGCTCAGCATGATCCTGATGCGCAGGTTGAGATGAGCGACATCGCCGATTGGACACGCCGTCACGGCGCTCTTCCGCCGGGCGCCATCATGGTGATGCGCTCGGGCTGGTCCGCCCGCTGGAACGATGCGGCGCGTTATTTCGGCAGTGTCAATGGAAGCCATCACAGCCCGGGTTGGTCGCTCGCGGCCGTCACTCATCTGATCGAGAAGACCGATGCGGTCGGCATCGGTGTCGATACCGCGAGCATCGATCCGTTCATCGCCGCCGATTTTCCGGTGCATCGCGCCTGGCTCGGCGCCGGCCGTTGGGCGCTGGAAAATCTCAACGGTCTCGACCAGGTGCCCGAGCAGGGCGGCTGGCTCGTCGCCGCCGTCGCGCGGATCACCGGCGCTACCGGTTTTCCGGCGCGTGTTTTTGCCTTCGTGCCCAACTGGAACAAGCCTTGAGCTCATAACAAAAGGGAGGAAATCATGTTCACTATCATCACACGGCGCGGCCTAATCGGCCGCGCGACGGCGGCGCTCGCCGCCAGCGTCCTGCCTATCGGCGCCGGCCATGCCGCCGGCACGCCAAGCCTGAAGCTCGGCATGGGAACCTGGGTCGGCTATTGCCCGGTCTATATCGCGCTCGCCAAAGGCTTCTATGAGGAAGCGGGCGTCGAGCTCGAGCTCACGACCTTTTCCGGCAATGACGCAGCGCCGGCTTTCGCGGCGGGCCGTGTCGATATGACGAGCACCGCGGGCTCGAGCGCCCTGACGCTCGCCGCCAATGGTGTCGCCTTCAAGAACTTCCTCATTCCGGATTTCTCCGTTGGCGCCGATGGCATATTGGCGCGCAACACCGTCAAGGACCTCGCCGATTTCAAGGGCCGCCGCATCGCCGTCGAGCTCGTCGCCGTCAGCCATTTCATGCTGCTGCAGGTGCTCGATACGGTCGGCCTCAAAGAGGCGGACGTCACATTGATCAATCTGGCGCCCGATGTCGCGGCTGCCGCCTATCGGTCGGGCGAGGTCGATATCGCCGTCACCTATGCGCCCTATCTCGGCCAGGTGAACAAGGAGGTGCCGGACGGGCGCATCATCTTCGACACGGCAGCGATGCCGACGGCGATCGTCGATTATTATCAAGTGCGCGACGATGTACTCGCCGCCAAGCCGGAGGCCGTCAAAGCCTTTGTCAAAGCGACCTTCAAGGGCCTCGACTTCCTCAGATCCGATCCGGCGGCGGCGCTCGATATCTGCGCCAAGGCGATGGGCGTTCCGGCCGATGCCGTGGCGCAGGATCTCAAAGGCGTCTATCTGCCGAGTCCCCAGGAGAATGTCGCGGCGATGACCGATCCGCAAAGCCAATATTATGTGATCGACAAGATGCGCGCGCTGGCGGAATTCCTGGTCGGCAAGGGACAGATCCAGGCGGTGCCCGATCTGGCGAAGTTCTACGACGCGTCGGTCGTCAAAGCGGTTCTCTGACCCGTGGCCGATATGATGATGCATCATCGCGCGGCCGCCACGGCGGTCGGGCCACCGAAACTCGAGGTGAGGGAGGTCGGCGTCAGCTTCGCCGCCAGGAACGGCAGGTTCGAGGCGCTCACCGGCGTCTCGATGCGTGTCGCCGAGAACGAGCTGGTGGCGATCGTCGGCGGCTCGGGCTGCGGCAAGTCGACCTTGCTCAAGGTGATCGGCGGGCTCCTGCCGGCAACAGCGGGTACCGTCCTGGTGGATGGACGCGCCATCGAAGGGCCGGGCGCCGATCGCGGCATGGTGTTCCAGTCCTATTCGCTTTATCCGTGGCTCAGCGTCTATGAGAATGTCGCTTTCGGCCTACGCCTGCGCGGTGCTTCCGAGGCGGCGATCAAGGAGCGGGTGGAGCATCATCTGGCGATCGTCTCGCTCTTTGAACGCCGCAATGCGGCACCGCATGAGCTGTCGGGCGGCATGAAGCAACGGGTGGCGATCGCCCGTGCGCTCGCTAATGAACCATCGCTGCTGCTCCTCGATGAACCCTTCGGCGCACTCGACGCGCAGACGCGCGCCCGCATGCAGGAATTCCTGCTCGATCTGTGGGCGCGCACCCGCATGACCATGCTGATCATCACGCATGACATCGAAGAGGCGGTCTTTCTCTCCAACCGGGTCTATCTGATGAAAGGGCCACCCGGCCGGATCGTCACCGAAAGGACGATCGACCTTCCGGCGCAGCGCCAGGGCGGTGTCAAATTTTCACCGCGCTTCAACGAGCTGCGCCGCGAGCTGCTCGATCATCTCACGGGGTGAAGGTTTTGCGGAAGGCGTCCTTGCGGCGGATCCTGTCGCCCGCAAATTCGAAGATGTCGCAGCCTCTTGTCTCGATGCTGCGGCCGCCTTCGTCTTTGACATAGGACCATTCGGCGATGCCGAGATCGCCCAAAACGGCGCAGCGGCCGCCGCGGCTTTCGCTGTCTCCGTCATGCGCCAGCATCCAGCGGAAACCCGCCTCGACCGCGGCGCGGCCTTCGAAGGTTTCGCCGGGCTCGGGGCCGACGGAGGCCTGATAGATGCAGTCGTCGGTCATGAAGCTCATCAGCTTCGCGACGTCGCCTCGCGCCCAGGCGTCGTTGAACTGCTCAAGCCGTTCCAGCGTCATCTTAGCCATGGGTCACGCCATCGCGTCGAAAGCGCGCTTCAGGTCGCGGCAGAGATCGCCCGCATCCTCGAGGCCGATGCTGAGGCGGAAGAAACCGTCACCGGCGAAGTCGCGATAACGCTTGAGCGCCGCATCGTCGAGCTTGAAGGTGGTGCGCTGCAGGTCGTTGCTGTCGCAATGCAGGATCAGGCTGTGCGAATGGCCGAGCGAGGCGGCATATTTGAAGATGCGGAGCGTGTCGGCGAGGCTGCGGCCAAAACGTTGCTGGTCCTTCACGGTGAAGGCGATCATGCCGGACCCCAAGGCCATCTGGCGTTTGGCCAGCTCATATTGCGGATGCGACGGTAAATGCGGATAGCGCACATTGGTCACGAAAGGCTCATCGCTCAGGAATTTCGCAACGGTCAGAGCACTGCGCGAATAGGCTTCCATACGGATCGGCAGGGTCTCGATGCCGCGCAAGATCAGCCAGGCATTGAAAGGGCTGATGCTGGCGCCCAGATGCGTGACGACCTCCTCGCGCAGTGCTTTCATATCCTTCGCGGCACCAATGACGGCACCGCCCAGTGCGTCGCCATGGCCGCCGATATATTTGGTCAGCGAATGCACGACATAATCGGCACCGAGCGCCAGGGGCTGCGTGATCACCGGGCTGGCGAAGGTCGAGTCGATGGCGAGCTTGGCGCCGGAGGCCTTGGCTATGTCTGCGAGCCCTGCGATATCGGCGAGCTTCAGCACCGGATTGCACGGGCTCTCGGCATAGATGAGCCGGGTCTTGCCTGGAACGGCTTTGGCCTTGACCGCGGCGAGATCCGCCATGTCGACGAAGTCGGCCTTGATGCCCTTGCGCAAAAGGAGGCCGCGGGCGAATTCGGCCGTGCCAGCATAAGAGATGTCGCTGATCAGCACATGGTCGCCGGGATCGAGCAGATGCAGGAACAGACCGGAAATGGCGCCGATGCCGCTGGCGAAGACGACGGCATCCTCACCGCCTTCGAGGGCGGTGAGCTTCTCCTCGAGCTGGCGGCCATTGGGGTGCCATTCGCGCGCATAGGCGAAGCTCACTCTGTCGAGCTGCGTGCCCTCGGCCGAAAAACCGATCTCGCCGAAGCGGCTGGCATAATTCGCGGCCATGCTGATATCGGGTGCGATTGCGCCGGTCACCGGATGCGGCGTGATGCCGGCATGCACGGCAAGGGTCGCCAGTTTGCTGGAAATGGCCATACAGAATTGTCCTCTCGCTAAAAGCTGAGAGGTCGATATATCAATTTAAAGAACTAAAAGTCAATATATTGATCTAGATTATCTACCCTGGCCACCGCGTCCGGGTTCGCACACGACCATCAGCATCTGGACGTCCTTGGCCCCGTCATTGGCGTAGCGGTGCGGCTTGTCGGCGATGAAGGTGAGAGTCTGCCCGGCCTTGGCGCGGCAGGTGGTGCCGCCGATCGTCAGCGTGAGCTCGCCTGATTTGACGAACAGGATCTCGCGCGTGCCGACCGGATGGGCGACGCCGTCATGCCATTCGCCCGGCACCAGATGCCAGGACCAGAATTCGATCAGCGAGGGGTTGTCGAAGCCGACCACCAGATTGCCGGCGCTGCCATTGCGGCCGGTCCACAGCTGGGTCGCCTCGTCGGGCGAGATCAGACGGACGGTCGAGGCCTCGCTCGTCTCGATGAATTTCGACACCGCGACGCCCAGCGCATTGGCGATCTTGCACAAGGTGCCGATGCTCGGATTGGTCTTGCCCTGCTCGATCTGCACCAGCATGCCCTTGCTGACGCCGGAGAGCTTGGCGAGCTGGTCGAAGGTGAGGGCGCGCTGGCTGCGCACTTCGTTGATATTGGTGCCGATGACGGCGGTGAGCGTCGAAATATCGTCCATGGCCTTAGACTAACAGACTGAACCGGCGGTCGACAAGGAAACCCGTCAGGCCTGGGCAGCCGTCTCATAGGCCTGGTCGATGATGGCGAGCTTCACCGCCTGGGCCATCGTATATTCCTGCCGGAAGCCTTGCGACACCCACATCACCGACTGGCCGCGTCTGCCTTGCCAGCCGATGCTGCCGAGCGCCTCGGCGTCGCGCAATTTCCGCACCAGATGGCTGCGCGACAGCCTGAGCCACGCCGCCATCTCCTTGACCGAGGTGATCGCGGTCGGGATGCGTTCGGCATGGACATCGCTGTCGGCGATGCCGGCGATGATGCGGTCCATGACGATGCCGCCATTATTGAGCCAGGTGAACAGCGAGAAGGTTTTTTCCGGCTCACGTATCTTGGGCGACGACAGCAGGGCGTCGGCGATCAGCGGCTGGGTCAGGCGAAGAAGGTCCGGGCTTGCGAGGCAGGTCTGGTATCTGGAACCGCCATCGAGCCCGTCGAGGGTCGCGAGATGCACCACCAGCCAGCCATGGATCTCCTGCAGGCTGGTTTCCGAGGGCTCGATCGGCCGGGCGCGCCGGTCGCTGCCCCCCGCAACGGTGCGGGCGAAATTATACTGCAGCATCTCCTTGATGAACGTGTCGGCGGTGTTGCGGCTCGCCACCTTGTGCTGCTCGATGAGATCGAGAAACTCGGTGATCTTGAAGCCCTTTACGTTACGTCGGAAATAAAGCGCCAGGGCCGCATGCGCCATCAGCCAGCGCTGCTGCGTGGCGAAGACCGAGGCGAGACGGGGATTGGCTTCGAATGTCTGCACGAGGACAGCGCATTGCTGCCTGATGCAGGCCGGCAAGGCCGGATGATCGGCGATCTCGTCTGTCGTCAATGCCATGCTGTAGCCGCCCCACGCGCGATCCGTCTTGCCAGACCTCATTGTTTTCCGCCAGAGTGAACTTACAAGGGGACATTTCACACGTATGACGATCCGACCAACGCTGCCGCCTCTCGGCGCCGGCTGGCTGATGCTGGCGGCGACGGCGCCCGCCTTCGCCGGCGGTTTCGCGCAAGGCACAGCCGATACGGATATCCTGTTCGCGGACGAGGCTTTCGCGGTGCGCTCCAGTGTGACGGTGGTGAGCCCGACACGGCGCTATGGGCGCAACCCCAACAATCCGGCGCTCGAAGGCACCGACTATGCGGCGACCTATGAAATTCCTTCCGTCGCAGTCAAGGTAGCTCTCATCGACAATGTATTCTGCGCCGGCACGTATGTGAAGGCACTCGGCGGCCGGGCCGAATATGACAGCCCGAAGAATGCCGCGCATCCGAGGCCGATCGCGCCCGGCATCTCCAATGCCGGCAAGATCGAGGAGGAGTTCGGCATTTATGAAACAGGCCTCACTTGCGCCGTCACCTATGATGTGGGGCCTGGCCGCGCCTATCTCCTGGGCGGCGCCTTCCGTGAGAAGTTCTCCTATGACCGCCACGACATTCTGGTTGCGCAGGGCCAGCAACGGGTGCCGGACGGCACCGCCATCGGTGATGCGCGGCTCGATTTCGACGATAAGCAATATGGCTACAGGTTTGGCGCCGCTTACACGATCCCCGACATCGCCTTCCGCGCCGCGCTGATCTATCGCTCAGGCACGTCCTATGACCCCGAGGGCGAGCTCGAGATCGAAACGCCCAATGGCGTATCGCTGCTCGATGCCTATGCATCGGGCGACCTTCCGCAGAGCGTCGAGCTCACATTGCAGTCCGGCATCGCCGAGGGTTGGATGGCCTATGGTGCGGTCAAATGGACCGACTGGAGCGTGGTGAAGCAGTTTGTCGCGCAGTCCTACTGGTCGGCGGATGTGCCGGGGCCGGGCAGCATCAACGATTATTTCTGGCGCGATGGCTGGACGCTGACCGGCGGCATCGCGCATGATTTCGACGAGCGCAGCTCGGCGCTTCTGGCGCTGACCTGGGACAGGGGCGTCGCCACCGGCTATGACCATGCGAGCGAAAGCTGGACGCTGTCGAGCGGCGCCGCTTACGATTGTCCCTGGGGCGGAAGGCTGAGCGCCGGCGGGGCTCTGAGCTACATCGCCGCCTCCGAGGAAACGGAATATGGCGCGTTCAACACCAAGGTCGATGCCGGCTGGGCCTATGCGCTTTATGCCGGCTATCGGGTGGCGTGGTAGAATTGCGCTTCGGCGATATCACTATCGCAACAAGATTGACCGGCAGCTTGCAGAGCCATCCAAGGAAGTTCGCTGAAGTACGCAAGGCCTTACCCGAGTTTCCCTTCTCCCGCTTGCGGGAGAAGGTGGCCGAAGGCCGGATGAGGGTGTTCTCTCAGCTTTCCCACCGTTGCAAGTTTGGGAAGTGCCGAAGCTTTCTTTTATCTCGTTCCCTTGTTGGATTGTCGTGAGCTGAGCCAACACCCTCATCCGCCCTATCGGGGCACCTTCTCCCGCGAGCGGGAGAAGGGGAACTATCCGGATGGACATTTGTCCGCTACCGCTTCGGCAGAAACGCCCGGACGATGAAGCCCAGCACCGCCAGGATCGAGACGACCAGCAGCACGGCCCAGTTCTCATACCAGGGCAGCTCGGCGAAGCGCGGCCAGGAGATGTTGGCCGTCTGGAAGATCAGCCAGACCGCGGCGGCGATGGTCACGACGCCCGACCATTTGCCGAGGTTGAAGCTCGAAGGTTTGGCGCCCTGCGTGATCCGCTCATAGGCGGCGGCCAAGGCGGGGAAGAGGAACGAGATATAGAAACCCGCGGTGGTGAAGGTCAGCAGCATCATATAGATGTTGGTGAAGCTCAGTGCGAAGAAGACGAGCGACATCACCGCCGCCGCCAGGATGGCGTTGACCGGCAGGCGATCCTCACCCGAGAGCTTCGCCAGCGTCTTGGCGAAAGGCAGGTCGCCCTCGCGCGCCAAAGCCCAGATCACCCGCGACACCGAGGCCTGCAGGCCCACCATGCAGGCGATGAAGCCGATGACGAACGTCGCAGTCATGAAGTGAAGACCGACCGGGCCCAGATGATGCTCGATGGTCGCCGCGACCGGATCGGCCACCGAACCGGCGCGCACCGCGGCGAGATCGGGAATGGCGAGGATCACCGCCAGCGCCGAGAAGGCGACGATGGTCGACACGAACAGCAGCGAATAGATCATCGCCTTGGGCACCGCGCGCTGCGGGTCTTTCACTTCTTCCGCGATCGAGCCCGCACTTTCGAAGCCGACAAAGGCCCAGCCGGCAATGGCGACGCCGAAGAGGAGGGGCGGCAGCATGAAGCCGCCGGTCGTCGGATCGATCACGCCTTCGCTCAGCACCGAGATGTCATTCACCTGATAGAGGCCGAGGAAGACGATGCCGAGGCCGATCGAGCCGATGATCTCGGCGACGATGCACAGGCCAATGATGACTTTGAGGAACTTGCGGCCGATCGTATTGGCGAGCGTGATGCCGGCGATCAGCGCCAGTGCCAACGTGATCGTCACCGGCTTCGAGGTGGAATCGAGGCCTAGGAATTGCGCCAGGAAGCCGGCGCCGCCAAGCGACACCGCGGCGATGGCGATCGGCAAGGTCCAGATATAGGCCCAGCCGGCGAACCAGCCATAGGTGGGACCTAAGAGGTGGCGCGACCATTGATAAATGCTGCCTTCGAGCGGCAGGCGCGACACCAGCATGGCGAAAGACAGCGCCACCAGCATCTGTCCGGCGAGCGTGATGGGGAAGCCCCACCAGAAGCCTGGGCCTACCATGGTGAGGCCGACGGTGAAGATCGAATACAGCGCCACGATCGGCGAGATGAAAGCGAAAGCCAGCGAGAAGGCCGATGTGGCCGTGAAATCGCGCAGCAACTCAGTCTGGCCAGCCTTGCGGCCGGCCTCTTCGACAGCAGACATAGATTATGTTTCCTCCAGGATTCCCGCTCGGAATGGCGGGTTATTTCAGAATTGACAAGGTTTCGAGAATGATGCGGCAGGCGGCGATCTGCGTCGTCTTGGTGACGTCGAGCGACGGCGCCACTTCGACCAGGTCGGCGGCGCCGATCTTGAGTCCCTTGAACTCGGCGATGATGGCGAACATCTCGCGCAGCAGCATGCCGCCGGCGGTCGGCACGCAGGTGCCGGGCGCCACGGTGAAGTCGAGCGCGTCGATGTCGATGGTGAGATAGACGTCACGGTCGCCGACCACGGCGGCGGCCCTCTTGCCGATCACCTGCGGCCCGTCGCGCATCACATCGTCGAGCGAGAGAACGGTCATGCCCTGCTTCTTCGCGTATTCCAGCTCGGAGCGCGGATTGAGCCAGCCGCTGATGCCGATGAGCACCGTATGCTTGGGATCGAAGCCCGCATCGACGGCACGGGTGATCGGGCAGCAATGGCTGTCCTTCAGGCCGCCGACATTGTCGGCCGTGTCGAAATGCGTGTCGAACAAAATGAGGCCGGGATTTTTGCGGCGTTTGGCGAAAGCGCGCACGCCGCCGATGGTCACCGAATGGTCGCCGCCCAGGATGAAGGGCCGGGCCCCGCCATCGAGGATCTCACCCGCCATATGGGCCGCCTTTTCCATGGTGGCCGTGACGTCACCGGGTACCACCGGCACGTCGCCGCAATCGGCCATTTTCAGCTTTTTGGCGAGGTCGATGTCGGAGGTCGCGTTATAGGTCAGGAACAGGCTCGAATGCTCGCGGATGCCGCGCGGGCCGTAATTGGCGCCGGTGCGGCTGATCGAGGTCGAATCGAAGGGAAAGCCCAGGAAGCCGACATCGAGCTTGGCCGCCGCTATGGAGTTTTTGTCGGCGGCGACATAAGGAAGGCGGAAGATCGTGCCGGCAATGCCGGCATGGATCAGGCCGTTCCACATGGTTTCGTCGATTACGGTCGTGCTGGTCACTGCGAGGCTCCCTTTTGTTGTTGTGCTTGTCGAAAATCGCCGAAACCTTGGGAAGAAAGCCGCAGCCTGGCAATCATGACGCGCGTCATGGGGGCTTTGTTTTTCCCTCCCCCTTACGGGGAGGGTACGCCC
>SCPD01000035.1 GCA_005502925.1 Rhizobiales bacterium Y(2018)
TGGCCGGAGGGTAGACGGGCGACATCGCCAAGCGAGGGATCTGGCGGCCGCCAGATCCCTCGCTACGTCGATCCTGCAACAGGAGTCGACATCAAACTACAGATACAAGGGTAGCGGCGGGAAGGGTGAGGGGCGCGCGGTCTCTTGGTGCAATGCTAAACAAGTCAGTTGTGAATGCTGTGTCAGAAGGAACGGTAATAGGGATGCCCCTCACCCTCCCAACGCTGACGCGTCGGGTCCCTCCCTCTCCCCGCTTCGCGGGGCGAGGGGATAAGGCGTGATCCCCGATGCGGGAAGAAGATAAAGCCAACGAGCTGCTCCGATCCGCCAAGCAGGCGTTGGAACGGCAGGGTCATGCGACGCCGGCGCTCGATGCCCGGTTGCTCTTGCAGGCGGCAGCGAATCTCACCCGCGAGGCAATGATCGCCGATCCCGACCGGCCGGTCGCCGCAGAGGCGGCAGCGCGCTTTCGCACCTTCATCGACCGCCGGCTCAAGGGCGAGCCGGTCTCGCGCATCCTGGGGAGCCGCGAATTCTACGGTCGTGTCTTCACGGTCACGCCGGCGACCCTCGACCCCAGGCCCGATACCGAGACTTTGATCGAAGCGGCGCTCACTTTCATGCCGGCGGACAGGCCGTGCCGCCTCATCGATCTGGGCACCGGCACCGGCGCCATCGCCCTCACGCTCCTCGCCGAGCGTCCGCTGGCCGAGGCCGTTCTGACCGATATTTCCACTGAAGCGCTGGCGGTGGCGCGGGCAAATGCCGAGCGGCTGGGCGTCATGTCGCGCGCCAGTTTCATCGAGGCGAGCTGGTTTACGGGCGTCGGGGGGCGGTTCGATCTGATCCTGTCGAATCCGCCTTATATACCCACGGCGATTCTGCCGACGCTTGCGCCCGATGTGCGTGATTTTGACCCCGGGGCAGCGTTGGATGGCGGGCCCGACGGTCTCGGCCCCTATCGGGAAATCGCCGCCCGGGCGCCCTTATTTCTGACTCAACCGGGGCGTGTGATCGTCGAGATCGGGGAAGGGCAAGCGCTTGAAATAGAAGATATTTTTAAGGGTGCGGGATTGATCTCCGAGAGCCGCTGGAAAGACCTTGCCGGGCATGTCCGCTGTCTCGGTTTTACACAGGCCTGAGCGCGACAAAAAAGGGGTTGGAAATGCCGGGGGGAAGGGCTACGTTATTAATCGGTATTTCGTTCTGCCCGTTGCGATCGGCGCTAGACGGCAGGTGACGGGACGGCCCTCCAAGGCAAATAGTCCCTTCCACATTAAGATTAGCGCGGTCGAAATGTAACGGCTCCTTGCCAGGATACGTTCTCAGGCAGAGCAAGACCTTACCTAAACCACAGGGACCGACTTGGCAGGGCTCGTTTGAGAGTCGATCGTCGATCAGAAATCATGCCGGACCGGCGTGATGTGATTCTGCGTGTGGGAAAAACCGCGGACAGTATGAATCTGAACTAAGGCATGAGCAAAAAATGAGACCAGGGCAGCACAACAAGCGGGGCCGCGGCCGGAATCGGCGTCACAATGGTGGTGGCGGCGGAGGCGGTGGTGGTGGCGGTGGCAACCCGCTCAATCGCGTCTATGAGAGCAACGGGCCGGACGTGAAAGTGCGCGGCACGGCGCAGACCGTCGCCGACAAATATCTCCAGCTCGGCCGCGATGCCCAGGTCTCCGGCGATATCGTGATGGCCGAGAGCTATTATCAGCATGCGGAACATTATCTGCGCATCCTGGCCGCCGCCCAGGCCTATCAGCAGCAGATGCAGCAGCAATTTCGGCGTCCCGAGGACGAGTTCGGCGACGAGGACGAGATGGACGGCCAGGGCGAAGGCGATGATGGCCAGCCGGAGATCGGCAATGAGCGGCCGGGCTTCTCCCAGGACGGCGGCGATCAGCCGGACGGCTTCGATGCCGGACCCGAGCGCCGCGATTATCAGCAGGGCAACCGCGACAATCGCGACTACCAGCACAATCGCGGGCAGGATCAGCAGCATAACCAGGGCCAGGGTCAGGGCCGCGACCGCAATGACCGCAACAACCGAGGCGACCGCTTCCGCCCGCGCTGGGAGAACCGCCGCGACAACCGCGATCAGCAGGGCGGCGACAATCGTTATCAGCAGGGTGGCCAGCAGCCCTCTCAGGCCCGGCGCGATGAGCAGCAGCCGCAACCGGCGCCGGTGACCGAACCCGAGCAGCCGCGTCTGCCGATCGCCGAAGCCGCCGCACCTGCGCCGGCCGCGGCTCCCGCACCCGCTCCCGTCGAGATCAATGGCTCGGCCGAGAAATGGGACGGACCTCAGCCCTCCTTCCTGAAGCGCCCGACGCGCGCCCGCAAGCCGCGCGCGGCTAAGGAAGCGGCACCGAGCGAAGATTAAATCAGTGGATTAGAGCGAGCGGTACATGAAGTACCGCTCGCTTCTTACTTCGCGCGGCAAGGGCAAGGCCTTTGCGTTCGACAGCGTCAGCGGCAAATCGGACAGCACGATCGCGCCCGGCGCCAGCAGCGCCGGCAGGGCGCCGCTCACCACCTCGGCGATCTCGGCATTGATCGCCTCGTCATAAGTCCCGACATCGGAATTCACCAGGATGGCTTTGCCGCCGAAGCGGTAACGCGCCTCGGGCAAGGTGTCAGACAGCTTGCCGAGGATCAGATGCTCGGCATCGGGCGTGCAATCGGGAAAGCAGTCGATCTCGCGGTCGAAGACGAAGATGTCGCGCCCGGGCAGGTGCCGGCGCATATGGTCAAAGGTCCGGCCATGGCCGAGGCCGAACTCGAAGACCGGACCCGGCCGGCCGGCGATCTCGCCAAACGCCCAGTTCAGGCAGCGGTGCTGGGCCTCCAGGCGGAACAGCAGGCGCTCGAGCCGGGTCGGCTCGTAGGTTCCTGCGACGTCGCGTCCGGTCGCCGTTTCCCTCGGATTTTCATCGATTTCATGCATGGAAATAAGGTGCTCAATCTTGCCAATGGGAAAATCATTCCCATATCTCGGACGGGAAATCACCCCCTTGGAGCCGAATGCCTGACTTGAGGGTTTTGTTCCGGGGTGGGATGATCCAATCAGCCAATGACGGCGTTATCGAGGTGCCTTTCAGGGCCTTGGAAACGTGCCGAGGAGGAGAACATATATGGATTTTGAGAAATACACCGAACGGGCCCGCGGTTTCATCCAGTCGGCCCAGTCGCTCGCCTTGCGCGAGGGACATCAGCGCTTCAGCCCCGATCATCTCCTGAAGGTCCTGCTCGACGACGAGGAGGGTCTCGCTTCGGGCCTCATCACTGCTGCCGGCGGCAACAGCCGCCAGGCGCTCGCCGAGATCGAGGCGGCGCTCAAGCGCCTGCCGAAAGTGTCGGGCGGCGGAGCGGGCCAGGTCTATCTCGCGCCCGAGACGGCGCGCGTCTTCGAGGCGGCGAATCAACTCGCCCAGAAGGCGGGCGACAGCTTCGTCACCGCCGAGCGCTTGCTGCAGGCGCTGGCGATCGAGAAGTCGGACGCCCAGAAGGCACTGAAAGACGCGGGTGTCACGCCGCAGGGCCTCAATGAGGCGATTAACGACTTGCGTAAAGGCCGCACCGCGGATTCCGCTTCCGCCGAGCAGGCCTATGACGCGCTCAAGAAATATTCGCGCGACCTCACCGAGGCGGCGCGTGCCGGCAAGCTCGATCCGGTGATCGGGCGCGACGACGAGATCCGCCGCACCATCCAGGTCCTGTCACGGCGCACCAAGAACAATCCTGTGCTCATCGGCGAGCCGGGCGTCGGCAAGACCGCGATTGCGGAGGGCCTGGCGCTGCGCATCGTCAATGGCGACGTGCCGGAGAGCCTCAAGGACAAGAAGCTCCTGGCGCTCGACATGGGATCTTTGATCGCCGGTGCCAAATATCGTGGCGAGTTCGAGGAGCGGCTCAAGGCTGTGCTGTCGGAAGTGACGGCGTCGGATGGCGGCATCATCCTGTTCATCGACGAGATGCACACCCTCGTCGGCGCCGGCAAGGCCGATGGCGCGATGGATGCGTCGAACCTGCTCAAGCCGGCGCTGGCGCGGGGTGAGCTGCATTGCGTCGGCGCCACCACGCTCGATGAATACCGCAAGCATGTCGAAAAGGACGCCGCTCTGGCGCGGCGCTTCCAGCCCGTCTTCGTGAGCGAGCCCACGGTCGAGGACACGATCTCGATCCTGCGCGGCATCAAGGAGAAGTATGAAGAGCACCACAAGGTGCGGATCACCGATTCCGCGCTGGTGGCGGCAGCCCAGCTCTCCAACCGCTACATCACCGACCGCTTCCTGCCCGACAAGGCCATCGACCTGATGGACGAGGCGGCGTCGCGGCTGCGCATGCAGGTCGATTCCAAGCCGGAAGAGCTCGACGCGCTCGACCGCGACATCATGCAGATGCAGATCGAGCGTGAAGCGCTCAAGAAGGAGACCGACCGTGCCTCCAAGGACCGGCTCGCCCGGCTCGAGAAGGAACTGGCCGACCTCCAGGAGCGCTCGAGCGAGCTGACGCAGAGATGGTCGGCCGAGAAGCAGAAGCTCGCTTCGGCGGCGACGCTCAAGAAGGAATTGGGTGATGCCCGCACGCTTCTCGAGCAGGCGCAGCGCAAGGGTGACTTCGCCAAAGCGGGCGAGCTCGCCTACAGCACCATTCCGGGCCTCGAGAGGAAGCTGAAGGACGTCGAGGAGCAGGCCAAGGGCAATCCCATGGTCGAGGAGGCGGTGACGCAGAACCACGTGGCGCAGGTCGTGTCGCGCTGGACCGGCATTCCCGTCGACAAGATGCTCGAAGGCGAGCGCGACAAGCTGCTCAAGATGGAAGAGGCGCTCGGCAAACGCGTCGTCGGTCAGGCGGAAGCGGTGAAAGCGGTGTCGACGGCGGTCAGGCGGGCGCGCGCGGGTCTCCAGGATCCCAACCGTCCGATCGGCTCCTTCATGTTCCTGGGGCCCACCGGCGTCGGCAAGACCGAGCTCACCAAGGCGCTCGCGACGTTCCTGTTCGACGACGAGCATGCGATGGTGCGCATCGACATGTCGGAATATATGGAGAAGCACTCGGTCGCCCGGCTCATCGGCGCGCCCCCCGGCTATGTAGGCTATGACGAGGGTGGTGCGCTCACCGAGGCGGTCAGGCGCCGGCCTTATCAGGTCGTCCTGTTCGACGAGATCGAGAAGGCGCACCCCGATGTGTTCAATGTGCTGCTCCAGGTACTGGATGACGGCCGTCTCACCGACGGCCAGGGCCGCACGGTGGATTTCCGCAACACGCTGATCGTGATGACGTCCAATCTCGGCTCCGAATATCTCGTCAATCTCGGCGAGACGCAGGATGTCGATGAGGTCAGGGACCAGGTGATGGCAGTGGTCAGAGGCCACTTCCGTCCCGAGTTCCTCAACCGGCTCGACGAGATCATCCTGTTCCACCGGCTGAAGCGCGAGCATATGGGCGCCATCGTCGACATCCAGCTCCTGCGGCTGCAGAAGCTGCTCGCCGACCGCAAGATCACGGTCAAGCTCGACAAGGCGGCGCATGAATGGCTCGCCGACAAGGGCTATGACCCGGCCTATGGCGCGCGCCCCTTGAAGCGCGCGATCCAGAAGTCGCTGCAGGATCCGCTCGCCGAGGAGATCCTCGGCGGCGCGGTCGTCGACGGCGACACGGTCGATGTCGGCGTCGGCAAGGATGGCCTCACCCTCAAGGCGGTGAAGTCGAAGTCCAAGGCCGCCTGACGCTCCGCTCGCTCCCCTCTCTCCCTCGTGGAGGGAGGGGAAGATCCATTCCCTTGGGGTGACCGCTCAGGCCTCCTCGACCATATCCATGAGGCCGCGCACGCGCCGAACTTCCCGGTCTTTCGGGGGCGGACGAGCCGGGCGAGACTGTCGGCGATATCTCGCTGGGCTTCAGTGTCTCTGCACCCGAGGGTTGGTCCGGCTCCCTGCGGGGCAATTACCGGTTTCCGCTGATCTCGAGCGATCGCCGGCAATCTGGGTGTCAGGTACGGTTGGTGAGGGGCGTGTGTGGTAGCGGATTTGCACCGGCAGTATAAGAAATCCTTCAGGAATTATTAAGGATTTGGCGCCCGCCCCTCTTCCTCCGGTTGCAGAAAAGCAAAAAGCACGGACAACCCGTAACATTTTTACAACAGTGTCCCAAAAATAGTTTTTTACCTCAGGGAATCACTAGCGGAACTCCCCTTACGCCATATAGTCTTCGCGTAATTTTGGTACCTTTACGCTGGGGGACGCACATGCTGTATAAGAACTCTGTTGGATTCGGCCGTTTGAATTCGGCCGAAGCCGTCGAGCCGTTGTCGACGGGAGGCAAGGCGAATAGTGGCGTGAGCCGCTCCGTGGCGCGCGGCCTGCTTTACTCTTCCGTCCTCACCGGCGGCCTTCTGATGGTCAATGGGCTGACCGTGAACCAGGCCTATGCCGCGGCCTGCGTCGGCGGCATCGATGGCGCCAACGGGACGGTGTGCTTCATCGGCGTGACGAACGACACATTGACCTATGTCGGCAGCAATGGCTTCCCGTATGTGAATGGCAATTTCTCGCTGACTCTGCAGAATCATGACGTCAACGGGACCACCGACGGCATCACCTTCAACGGTGTCACCGGCGGCGACGGCTTCATCAATCTGACCGGTGACAGCGATGTCGATGGCAATGCCGGCAACGGCATCACGGCGTCGGCCATCGACAGCAACACCGAGATCATCATCGAAGACACCAGCTCGGTGACGGGCTCCGCCAATGGCATCGTGGTCACCAGCGGTGGCCTCGCGGCCAGCAATATCACGATCACCACCGAGGCGACCACCCCGGTGGTGGGCGAAGCGGGTGATGGCATCCATGCCGATGCGCAGAACCTCGGCAATGTCGTCGTGAACGCGCAAGGTGCCGTGACCGGCACCGGCGGTGACGGCATCGACGTCAATGCGGTTTCAGGCACGGTCAATGTCACCACGGGTGCTGCGGCGGTCATCGGCACGGGCGGCAGCGGCATCGAAGCCACGGCTGATGGCACCGTCACGGTCGGGTCGAACGGCAATGTCACCGGCTCCGTCAACGGCATCGATGCCGTGGCTCAGAGCGGCGGTGTCAATGTGACGACGAACGGGGCCGCCGGAACGCTGGTCAGCGGCACGGGCGGCGACGGCATCAACGCGGCCGCCATTTCGGGCGCTGTCATCGTGAACGCGCAGACGGCGGTGACCGGCAGCATCAACGGCATCAACGCCCATGCGGACACAGGCACGGTCAATGTCACCACCGGCGCGGCCGCGGTCCTCGGCCAGGCCGGCAACGGCATCGACGCAACGGCCGAGGGCGCCGTGACCGTCGGCAGCGGCGGCAATGTCACCGGCACGAATGGCAACGGCATCAATGCGGTGTCGCAGAACGGCAATGTCAATGTGACGACCAACGGCGCCGCGGGCACGCTGGTCATCGGCACGGGCGGCGATGGCATCAACGCCGAGGCGCAAGCGACCGGCAATGTCGACGTCGAGGTGCATACCGCCGTGACCGGCAGCGTCAACGGCATCGACGCCAATGCGGTCGATGGCACGGTCGAGGTCACCACGGACACGGCAGCCATCCTCGGCCAGGCCGGCAACGGCATCAACGCTACGGCCTCGGGCGCCGTGACCGTCGGCACCGGCGGCAATGTCACCGGCACGGGCGGCAACGGCATCAATGCGGTCGCCCAGAATGGCAATGTCAATGTGACGACGAACGGGGCCGCCGGCACGCTGATCAGCGGCACGACCGGCGCCGGCATCCGGGCCGACGCGGCCGTCACCGGCAATACCGATGTGGAAGTGCATACGGCCGTCACCGGCGCCACCTTCGGCATCGACGCCAATGCGACCGCCGGCACGGTAGAGGTCACCACCGATCAATACGCGGTCCTCGGCCAGGCCGGCCACGGCATCGTCGCCACGGCGTCGGGTCTGGTCACGGTGAGCACGGGTGGCAATGTCACCGGCACCGGCGGCACCGGCATCAATGCGGTCGCCCAGAATGGCAATGTCAGTGTGACGACGAACGGGGCCGCCGGCACGCTGATCAGCGGCACGACCGGCGCCGGCATCCGAGCCAACGCGACCGTCACGGGCAATACCGATGTGGAAGTGCATACGGCCGTCACCGGCGCCACCTTCGGCATCGATGCCAATGCGACCGCCGGCACGGTAGAGGTCACCACCGATCAATACGCGATCCTCGGCCAGGCCGGCCACGGCATCGTCGCCACGGCGTCGGGTCTGGTCACGGTGAGCACGGGTGGCAATGTCACCGGCACCGGCGGCACCGGCATCAATGCGGTGTCCAGCACCAACGGCAATGTCAATGTGACGACGAATGGCGCCGCCGGCACGCTGGTCAGCGGCACGACCGGCGCCGGTATCTTCGCCAATGCGGATGGCACCGGCAATACCGATGTAGAAGTCCACACTGCCGTCACCGGCAGCACGATCGGCATCGACGCCAATGCGGATGCGGGCACCGTCGAGGTCACCACGGATACGGCGGCGGTCGCCGGCAGCGCCGGCGACGGCATCCAGGCGACGGCCTCCGGAAATGTGACGGTTCTGACCGGCGGCAATGTCACCGGTACGGGTGGCAACGGCGTCAACGCCCAGAGCTCCGCCGGCGGCAATGTCGACGTGACGGTGTCCGGCCTTACCACCACCGAAGTTCTCGGCACGAGCGGCGCCGGCATCAATGCCAGTGCGACCGGGGCCGGCACTGTTACTATCGACAATAATGTGAGAGCGCTGGGCTCCCTGGCGGGCGTCACGGCGACGAGCGGCGGCGGCGCCATCCAGATCACCAACGACCTCCTCATCGCCAATTCATCGCTCACCGACTCGGGGCTGGCGATCCGGACGTCGGGCGGACCCACGACGATCGACAACAACAACGTTCTCGGCGGACGCGTGGAGACCGGTGCTGAGGCCGACCACCTGATCAACGACTTCTTCTGGATCACGGAAGGCATCAGCGATTTCGCCCTTGGCGACGATACCGTCGACAACAACTATGTTATCGTCGCCGGAGATGAAGCAGGTGTTGCCGAGACGACGACGTTCGCCAATCTCGAGAACCTGAACAACAACGGCCTCGCAGGCATCGATCTGCAGGATCAGGCGACCGGCGATGGCAGCAATCTCTCCGACCGCCTCGAAACCAGCGGCAATTACAACGGCAATGGCGGTGGTCTCGCGATCGATGCGTTCCTCGGCGGTGCGGGATCGTTCGCCGACGTGCTGGCTGTCGGCGGCAACGTCACCGGCGTGACCGACGTCTTCGTACTGGATACCAATGCCGGACCGGGCGGTTACAATCCGAACGGCATCCTGGTGGTGGATGGTGTGGCCGGCAGCACGGCGGCCGGCGATTTCGTGCTCGCCGATGGGCCGATCGACAAGGGGCTGTTCTTCTACGATCTCCTGTTCGACGCGGCGAATGGCGATCATCTGCTGGTCGGCCTGCCCGACCGCGAGGTCTTCGAGACGCTGGCGGCGGTGTCGAGCAGCCAGGAGATCTGGCGCGAGACGGCCGATGCCTGGTCGACGCGGCAGGAGAATCTGCGCGACGTGCTGGCGACCCGCCAGGTGGTGACGGGTGTCGCCGATCCGGCCGTGGTCGAGGACGACCGGCCGATGGGCTCCCTGTGGGTGAGCGCGCTGGGCAGCTGGGCGGAGCGTGACAATGACGCGTCCTTCTCGATCCTCAACGGCAACTTCGAATTCGACACCAGCTACCAGCAGGACATCTACGGCATGGTCGGCGGCGCCGACTTCCGCGCCGACATGGGCGGCGACAGCAGCATGCTGTTCGGTGTGATGGGCGGCTATGTCGACTCGAA
Source organism: Rhizobiales bacterium Y(2018) (assembly GCA_005502925.1). Taxonomy (GTDB): domain Bacteria; phylum Pseudomonadota; class Alphaproteobacteria; order Rhizobiales; family Aestuariivirgaceae; genus Taklimakanibacter. The sequence goes on from SCPD01000035.1 coordinate 9,883, forward strand.
GCTCAACTTCGACGAAAGCTCGACCAGCATCGACACCAGCGGCGG
>SCPD01000036.1 GCA_005502925.1 Rhizobiales bacterium Y(2018)
GCGGCATCCTGTTCAGCGACGACGTGACCAAGCCGAACGCCTCGGGTGGCTTCGCTTTCTACTGGTAATCTGTCCCGACACGGGAAAAGTGATAAGGAATTGGGGGTATCGTCGACAACGGTACCCCCTTTCGTTTTTTGATTCGGGGCCAGCCATCGGCGCGGAATCTGAGCTGCAATGAAAATGATCATCCCGATCGCCTGCGTCGCGGTCATCGCCGCCGCCAGCCTGGGGTTGGCCGCCGGCTATATGACAGGGCAATTCCCGCAAATCGCCTCGGCCGATCAGACGGCCCCGCTGGCGCCGGGCGATCTGAAGGCCGGGGCTGAACCTGAGGCCGCCGCAACAGCGAGCCCGGAGGTGAAGGTCGCGGACACGCAGGCCGCGGCGAAGAAGGGCACGCAGGCGCAATATGGCGCGTGGGTCGTCTCATGCGCGGAGGTGCCGGAAGGCGCAGCCAAAAGTTGCGTGGCGCGGCTAGCGATCCGCGACAAGAACCGCAATGTGACGGTGATCAACTGGCTGATCGGCTACAACAAGGACAAGCAGCTCCTGCTGGAAATCACCACACCATCGGATGTCCTCATCGAGCCTGGCCTCAAAATGACCATTGGTGAGGGGGCGGCGCAGAGCTTTGCCTATCTTTCCTGCGCACCGGCCGGATGTGTCACCCGCATCCGTCCTGAGGCCCAGATGCTCGACGATCTGCGCCAGGCGCAAAACGTCAAGCTCGGTATCGAGACACCGGCCGGCAAGGCGATCACCTTCACAATTCAGGTCGGCGGAATTGCCCAGAGCCTCGATGCCCTCGCGCAGCCTTGAGGCGCGCCTGCCGCCCACTTCTGTGGGAATTTTCTGATCGCGTTCGCGTGAGGAGCTGATTTTTCGTTCAATTTTTGGTGGTGTGCGCGGCCAACTGTGCCACCGGCGCTGTATCATCTATGCAACAGGTGATAAGTTTTTTGCTTTGGAACTGCTGATCGTGACGATCGCAACCCCCGACTTCCCGGCCTTCGGCGTCTTGGACGAGCCGGGTGAAACCGTGGGCGACATCTCGCTGGGCTTCAACGTGACCGCATCCGAGGGTTGGTCTGGATTCCTGCGTGACAACTACCAGTTCTCGGATGATCTCGAGGCGATCGCCGGGAGCGCCGGGCTGCGGTACTCCTGGTGAGCGCCGGTTAAGGCTGTTGCCCACCGTCCGCTATTATAAGAATAAATACTTATAACCTCTTGTGGTATAAAGGCAACAGTTGGGTAAAATTTGCTATTACCTATAGGAATTATCTGGCGGACGTCCCTTGCGGCAATATAAACCCAAAGTAATTTTTCCTTGACCCTGGGGACCATATGGGACGGCTGAAGAATTCCGCGCGAAACCTCTGTGCAAATGTCGGGATTGCGGCGGCCGGAGTGTCGATTTCCAATCACCGGCCTGCTGTGCGGGCCTTGCTTTATTCTTCCGTCCTCAGCGGAGGCCTTCTGCTCGTCAATGGGGCAGCTTACGCCGCGCCCTGCACCGGCGGCATCGATGGCGCCAACTCGACATCGTGCGTGATCGGCACGACGAACGCCACCCTTGACTATTCACCTATAATCGACGGCAATCTGTCTTATGTGAACGGCAATTTCTCCCTGACCCTGGAAGATCATGATGTCAACGGCGCCACGGATGGCATTAGCTTCAGTGGCGTGACGGGCGGCGATGGCCTCATCGAACTGCGAGGCGACAGCGACGTCGACGGCAACAATGGCTACGGCATCAACGCCCGGGCCGTCAACAGCAACACCACGATCGAAGTGCAAGACACCAGTTCGGTGACGGGCTCCCGGGGCGGTATCCTTGTGGTGAGCAGCGGGGTCGTCACTGGCGGCAATGTTACGATCAATACGCAGGCGACCACCACTGTCACCGGCGAGAGCCTCGACGGCATCTATGCCGTCGCCAACGCCGCGGGCAATGTCACGATAGACGCGCAAGGCGGCGTGACCGGCAATGGCGCCGGCAATGTCGACGGCATCTTCGCCTTTGCTATCAGCGGTACGGTCGGGGTCACCACGGGCACCGGGGCGATCACCGGCGCCGACGAGGGCATCGACGTCTTTGCCGCCTCCAACACGGCCACGGTCACCACGGGCGCGGGTGTGGTCACCGGCACTGCCGGCGACGGCATTAACGCGAGAGGCGCCAGCGTGATCGTCGGGGCGGGCGGCAATGTCACCGGCACCGGCGCCAGCGGCATCAGTGCGGCGGCCAGTATAGGCACTGTCTCGGTGACCACGGCGGCGAACACGACCGTCACCGGCTCTGCCGGCAACGGCATCAATGCGGTGGCCCCCGGCGCCGTGACGGTGGATCCGGACGGCAATGTCAGCGGCAGCACCAACGGCATCAATGCGGTGTCGCAGAACGGCCTCGTAACAGTCACGACACTGGCCGGTACGACGATCACCGGCACGAATGACGACGGCATCAATGCCGAGGCGCAGGTAACGGGCAATGTCGTGGTGACGGCACTCAGCGCCGTGACCGGCAACGACACCGGCATCGACGCCAATGCGGTTTCAGGCACGGTCAATGTCACAACGGGCATAGCCGCGGTCATCGCCAATGCCGGCACCGGCATCGCAGCCACGGCCTCGGGCGCCGTGACCGTCGGCACGGGCGGCAATGTCACCGGCACCGGCGGTGACGGCATCCTTGCGATTTCCCAGAACGGCAATGTCACTGTGACGACGGCAGGCGCCGCCGGCACGCTGGTCAGCGGCACGGGCGGCGTCGGTATCTTCGCCAATGCGGTGAACACGGGCAATGTCGATGTGGATGCCCAGACCGCGGTGACCGGCAGCGGCGTCGGCATCAGTGCCAATGCGACTTCCGGCACGGTCGAGGTCACCACGGGTGCCGCGGCGGTCGTCGGTCAGAACGGCAGCGGCATCGAGGCGACGGCGTCGGGCCTCATCACGGTCGGGACGGGCGGCAATGTCACCGGCACGAATGGTTACGGCATCATCGCGGTGTCCCAGACCGGAGGTGTCAATGTGACGACGAACGGTGCCGCCGGCACACTGGTCAGCGGCTTGAGAGACAACGGCATCGATGCCGAAGCGCTGGGATCCGGCAATGTCGATGTGGAGGTGCATACCGCCGTGACCGGCAGAGCCAACGGCATCAACGCCAGTGCGACTTCCGGTACGGTCGAGGTCACCACGGATACGGCGGCGATCCTCGGCCAACTCGGCCACGGCATCAACGCGACGGCTTCGGGCCTCGTCACGGTCGGCACGGGTGGCAATGTCACCGGCATCGCCGGCATCAATGCGGTGGCCCAGAATGGCAATGTCAATGTGACGACGAACGGCGCCGCCGGCACGCTGATCAGCGGCACGGCCAGCGCCGGCATCTTCGCCAATGCGGCCGTCACCGGCAATACCGATGTGGACGTGCACACCGCCGTTACCGGCGCCACCAACGGCATCGACGCCAATGCGACCTCGGGCACGGTCGAGGTCACCACGGATACGGCGGCGATCACCGGCAATGCCGGCGACGGCATCCAGGCGACGGCGTCGGGCAATGCGACGGTTCAAACGAAAGGCAATGTCACCGGCACCGGCGGCAGCGGCATCAATGCGCAGAGCACTGCCGGCGGCAATGTCCAGGTGACGACGAACCTGGCCGATCCGCTCGTTCCGGCAACCGTCGTCACCGGTACGGCCGGCGCGGGCATTCTCGCCGTCTCCACGGGGGCCGGCACCGTGAGGATCGTCAACGACACCTTCACGAAGGGCGCGGTCACCGGCATCGATGCCGTCAGCGGCACCGGCGCGATCCAGATCACCAACACCAGGGTGATTGCGAATACTTCCAATCTGGAGAGCGACTTGGCAATCCGCACGGTCGGTGGTCCCACGACCATCGACAACAATACCAATGGCGGCATCATCGGACGGGTGGAAACCAGCGCGAGCAACGACACGCTGAACAACAGGTTCTTCTGGCTTACGAACGGTACCAGTGACTTCGGCGGGGGCGCCAATGACGCGGTGAACAACTTCTACTATATATTTGCCGGCAATCAGACGGGGGCGAGCGAGACAACGACCTTCGACGGCCTGGAGAACCTGAACAATAATGCCTTGGGCCACATCCAGCTGATCGACCAGGCAGCAGGCGATGGCAGCAATTTCTCCGATCTGCTCAGGACGTCCGGCAATTACAACGGCAATGGCGGCGATCTCGGCGTTGACGCCTTCCTGGGCGGTCCGGGATCGTTCGCAGACGTGCTCTCGGTCGGCGGTAACACCACCGGCGTGACGCAGATCTATGTCAACGACACCAACTCTGGCCCGGGCGGCTTCAATCCGAACGGCATCCTGGTGGCGCATGCGGATGGCACCACCACGGCGGCCGATTTCGTGCTCGCCAATGGACCGATCGACAAGGGACTGTTCTTCTACGATCTCCTGTTCGACGCGGCGAATGGCGATCATCTGCTGGTCGGCCTGCCCGACCGCGAGGTCTTCGAGACGCTGGCGGCGGTGTCGAGCAGCCAGGAGAT
>SCPD01000037.1 GCA_005502925.1 Rhizobiales bacterium Y(2018)
CCCTTGTATCTGTAGTTTGATGTCGACTCCTGTTGCAGGATCGACGTAGCGAGGGATCTGGCGGCCGCCAGATCCCTCGCTTGGCGATGTCGCCCGTCTACCCTCCGGCCACAACCGTCGGGGAGCCTTGGGACCTTCGCTGCTCTCACGCACAACCGAACAGTCGCTAGTTCGCAAACGCAAGAACAAGGCAGGTTACCGTGACAAAGACCTTCTGTGGAGTGGATACTTCGAAGCAGTACCTCGATGCCCGCATTGTGCCAGGCGAGGCTTTTGCCCGCTTTGCCAACGATGCTGCAGGTATTGCCAAGCTTGCCACCTTCTGTGTCCAGCACAAGGTGGAGTTGGTGGTGATGGAGGCCACCGGCGGCTTCGAGCGCCTGGCCTTTACACTTCTCTGGGAGGCGGGTGTGGCCTGTGCCATCACCAATCCCAGGAGCGTGCGCCGGTATGGGGAGGCGATGGGCTTCCTTGAGAAGACCGATAGGATCGATGCCTTCATCATCGCTCACTTTGCCCGTAGCAAGGATCTCAAGCCAACGCCGCCGGCAAACAAAAACCAAAGCCGGCTCAAGAGCTTGGTGGTCAGGCTGCGGCAGCTCACCGACGATCTCGTCGTCAACAAACAGCGCCGTCACCAAGCCCAAAATGACGAGATCAGATCGACCTTCGATGAGATCATCGCCCTCATCAAGCGCCAGTCGCGACGCTTGGAGGGCGAGATCGCTTCGCTGATCGATGATGATCCGCTGTGGGGCATCCTCGACAAGACCTTCCGCACCGTGAAAGGCGTTGCCGACCGAACCGTGGCCCGCCTCATGGCGGAATTGCCCGAGATCGGAACCTACGATAACAAGGCTATCTCCAAGCTTGTCGGGCTTGCTCCGTTGGCTAATGACAGCGGCAAGAGGAACGGCAAACGGTCGATCCGGGGTGGGCGCAGCGGTGTACGCTCCATCCTCGTCCTCGTCGCCGGCACCGTCAGACGCTACGATCCCAGCCTCGCAGACTTCCATCGCAGGTTGACTGCTGCCGGAAAGCCCAAAATGGTCGTTCGCGTCGCCCTCGCTCACAAACTTCTCGTTCGCCTCAACGCAAAAGCACGCGAAGCGCGAGCTCAACTCGCAAATACAACTTGACTGCCCAGATAGTCGCTCCCCGC
>SCPD01000003.1 GCA_005502925.1 Rhizobiales bacterium Y(2018)
CCTGCTGCTGTCGATTCCCACTGTTGGCGAGCGCAGCGCCGCTGCCATGCTGATCCGTATGCCGGAGTTGGGCAGCATGACCCGCGAACAGGCCGCCAGCATGCTCGGTGTCGCCCCCTTCGATGACAAATCCGCCAAACGCGATGGTCAGCGCCACATCGCCGGCGGCCGGGCCAGACTGCGCAAGACAGTCTACATGGCAGCCTTCGCAGGCTCGCAGCGTTGGAATGAGGATCTCAGGCGCTTCTATCTGCGCCTCAGGGCCAGAGGAAAGGTTCATAACGCCGCCGTAACCGCTTGCGCTCGCAAGCTCATCATTCTCGCCAACACCATCCTCATGAGGAGAACTCCCTGGCAAGACAGACGAGGCACGCCATGCCTCGCTCCGTAAATATTATCATGGTTGCTTCTCCCGCAAGCGGGAGAAGGCGAAACCAGGTAAGGCCTTCCGTCGCAGTGTGGCCGCAATCGAGGCCGGCAACGACTGCTGACACAAGCTGACAGGCCGGCCAGCGAAACTGCAGGCTGGGGAGGCAGGGAGCGGGTCATGACCGGCGGCGACAATCAGCGTTATCTCGGCTGGACCCTGGTCGCCCTGTCGGCGGTCGCCTGGTCGACTGCCGGGTTCTTCACCCGCCTGATCGAGAAGGACGTCTGGACTATCCTGTTCTGGCGCGGCTTCTTCGGCGGCTGCACTTTCGCTCTCATGATCGCGGTGCAGTCGCGGGGCAAGGTGATCCGGGCCTATGGGAGCCTCGGCCCGATGGGCCTCGTCCTGGCGCTCAATTGCGGCCTCGGCATGATCGCCTTCATCGGCTCGCTCATGCTGACGTCGGTCGCCGATGTCTATGTGATCTACGCCACCGTGCCCTTCATCACCGCCGGCGTCGCCTGGCTCATTCTCAGGGAGCGCGCGACCTGGAGCATGCTCGCCGCCAGCGCGGTCGCGATCGCCGGCGTCATCGTGACGCTCACCGGGGCGAGCTTCGGCGGCAGCTTCCTCGGCCAGTTCGTCGCGCTGCTGATGATCCTTTCGATGGCATTGATGGCCGTCATCCTGCGCTGGAAGCGCGACATCCCACTCTTGCCGGCGCTGGGCCTCGCTTCGTGGATCACCGCCTTCATCACCTTCTGGTTCTGCGATCCTTTCGCCGTCTCCGCCCGTGACCTCTCGCTGCTGGCGGTGTTCGGTGTCACCCAGAGCGCGCTCGGCCTCGTGCTGTTCAGCCTCGGCTCGTCCCCGCCGCCGAGGCGACATTGCTCACCGCACTCGATGTCCCCCTCGCCCCTTTGGGGGTGTGGCTCGCTTTCGGTGAGGTGCCAAGTCCCTACACGCGGGGCGCCATCGTGCTCGCCGCCGTCTTCGGCCATATCGCAATCGAGATGCGCAGACCTCAGCTAGAAAATTTACGAAATTGACAGTCTGAAAGAAAACTGACAAGCTTCCGCAAAACTAACAAACAGCGGGGGCGACGCGAAAACATGCGGAAACCGGTACGTCAGCGGCTCACCGCATGCCTGGAGGAGGACGCGACCAAGGCGGAGCGCTTGCTCGCCAGCTACATGCTGGCCAATCTGACGAGCCTTCCTTTCGAGACCGCGGCCACCCTCGCCGAGAAAATCGGCTTGAGCGAGCCGTCGGTCGGCCGCTTCTGCCGCGCCATCGGCTATAAGCATTTCAAGGAGCTGAAATCCGATCTCCAGGCCGATATCGGCGAAGGCCCGTGGCTCATCGGCGACCGGCTCAAGGACTTCCGCCAACGCAGCCGGCGCGGCGACGACGAATTGGCGCGCGGACTCGACAAGGAGATCGCGGCCCTCGTCAGGAACTACGAGATCGCCCGCACCAAGGAATGGAAGCGCGTCGTCAAACGTCTCGCGCAAGCGCCGGACATCTTCGTCGCCGGATTCCAGACCGAACGCGGCCTGGCGCAGTATCTCGCCAACCAATTGCAATATCTGCGTCCCGGCGTGCAGCTCGTCGACCTCGCCGGCGGCAATTTCGCGGATGTGCTGCTCGGCAATCCGGCCAGGGCCAATCTCGTCCTCATCGAGGCGCGGCGCTATTCGAGCCTGGCCCAGCGCCTTGCGGCCGAGGCCCGCCAGGCCGGCGTCGCCACAATGCTCATCACAGATTCGTACTGCGACTGGGCACATGATCTGGTCGACGATGTGTTTTCGGTCGAAACCGATCTCAATCAGTTCTGGGATGCGACGGCGCCGATCGCGAGCCTCATCACCCTTCTCGTCAACAGCATCTTCAACGAGCTCGGTCCACATGTCGAAGAGCGGATGAACAAGGTCTCCGGCCTCTACAGCCAGTTCATCGGCTATGTGGGAGATCCGAAAGCCTGAAATTGCGACCTGCCTTGCCAAAACAAAAAACGGAAATGGAGGAACAGATGAAACACCAGCTACGCAAAGCCTTTCTCACCGGCAGCACCGCCTTGGTGACGCTTGCCGCCTCGAGCCTCTGGGCATTCGCCCAGGAAGCGACCTTCGTCATGCCGACGAACGAGGTGGGTGCCGCGACCTATAACCCGGTCAAGTCGCCCATGATCAATGCCGCCTCGCCTCTGATCTTCGACGGCCTGGTGGTGCAGGACGTCGATCAGAGCTTCCATCCGCATCTGGCAGAATCCTGGGAAGAGGCGCCGGACGGCATGCAGTGGGTCTTCCATCTGCGCAAGGGCGTGAAGTTCCATAATGGCGAGCCGTTCAATGCCGACGCCATCGCCCAATGGATCCCGTCCTTCGCCGGCACCGATAACGCCTATATGGTCGAGGCCATCGACAAGGTGGAAGTCGTCGACGAGAATACCGTCAAATTCGTGATGAAGCGGCCGGAGCCCAACCTTCTCTTCAATTTCGCGAGCGCCTTCATGGGCATTCCGGCGCCCAAGGCTTATAAGGAAATGGGCGACAAATTCGGCGTCACCGAAGCGATCGGCACCGGACCTTACAAGCTTGCGAGCTTCACCGTCGGCCAGGAGACGGTGCTCGAGCGCAATGACGATTATACCTGGGGGTCAGAGCTCTCGCAGAACAAGGGACCGGCCAAAATACAGAAGATCACTTTCCGCGAGATCCCGGAGCAATCGACCTCCTTCCTCGAGCTCAAGACCGGCGGCGTCGATCTCCTCTTCGGTGTGCCGACCGATTTCATCGCGCAGGTCAAGGCTGAGCCCAATCTCGGCGTCATCACCACGCCCGCTTATGACGTCGCTTATATGCCGATCAATGTCACGTCGGAACCCTTCACCGACATCAAGGTGCGTGAGGCGACGGCGCTCGCCGTCAACCAGAAGCAGATCCTCGACAGCATCTATGGCGGCATCGGCATGGAAGCGCACAACTTCCTGATCAGCGCGCTGCCCGAGGCCAATGTCGATCCGAAGCTCAACATCTCCTACAATCCGGAGCGGGCGAACCAGCTTCTCGACGAGGCAGGCTGGAAGACGGGCGCCAATGGGGTGCGCGAGAAAGACGGCAAGCCGCTGAAAGTGAAGCTCTGGGCGCAGACCGACACCGAGTTCAAACGCCTCGCCGAAGCGGTCCAGGCGCAGCTCAAGGCCATCGGCATGGACGCCGAGATCACCATCTACGATTCCTCAGCCATCCGCGACGAATACAAGAAGAACCAGCATCAACTGGCGGTGCGTTCCTATGAATGGAACAATGCCGACATCATCGACTGGTTCTTCTCCGGCCAGCGCCTCGGCTATCCCAATATCTCGATGTGGAACGACCCCAAGGGCGAGGAGCTGAACAAGAAGGCGATGACCGGCTCGAAGACGCTGGAAGAGCGCATCGCCAACTTCAAGGCCTATCACGAATATGTCCTGTCGCAATTCGTCTTCGCGCCGATCTATCAGCCGGTGACGAGCGTCGCCTATAACAAGGACCGCCTGAAAGTGACGGATACGATGCTGAAGAAAGGCATCGAGCCGTCGCAGATCATGGACCTCGAAGTCGTCCAGTAAGAAGCAGAGCGCTTCCCGCCAAAGTTGCCCGACTTTGGCGCTAAGGAAACGCTCCAAAAAAACATCAAGGGGAAGATCGGGATGCTCTTCTATACAGTCCGGCGGCTTCTGCTGCTGATCCCGGTCTTCCTCGTCGTGTCGATCGTCATCTTCCTCATCATCCATCTGGTGCCGGGCGACCCGATCGACAATCTTGTGCGGGTCGGCTCGACGCCGGAGCAGAAGGCCGAGATCACTGCGCGTTACGGGCTCGACCGGCCGCTCGTCGAGCAATATCTCATCTGGCTCAGCCAGCTCGCCCAGGGCGATCTCGGCACCGCCATCGTGATGCGCCGTCCGGTCGCCGATCTCATCGCCCAGAACCTGCCTTACAGCCTGACGCTGGGCGGCCTTGCGTTGCTGTTCTCGACCGTGCTCGGCATCGCTGCCGGCGTCATCGCCGCGATGAACAAGGAAGGCCGGATCGACCGCACCGTGATGACCGGCGTGTTGTTCGGCTCGACCATGCCGAGCTTCTGGCTCGGGCTCATTCTCATTCTTGTCTTCGCCGTGCAATTGCGCTGGTTTCCGGTGTCAGGGGCGCGCTCCTGGGAAAGCCTGGTGCTCCCCGTTCTCACCATCGGCCTCGGCGGCATGGCGCTCGTGGCGCGTGTCACCCGCATCGCCATGCTGGAAACGGCCGGTAAGGACTTCGTGCTGCTGCTCCATGCCAAGGGCCTGCCGGCGCGGCGCATTCAGCTGCGGCATGTGCTGCGCCATGCGCTGCTCCCCGTCGTCACCATATTGGGCCTGCGCATCGGCTGGGTTCTCGGCGGCGCCGTCACCGTCGAATATGTCTTCGCCAGGCCCGGCCTCGGCATGTTGCTGATCAAGGCACTCAGCCAGCATGATTATCCGGTGGTGCAGGCCTGCCTCCTGATGCTCGCCATGGCGGTCATGCTCGGCACGCTTCTAGGCGATCTCATCCAGGCGGCGATGGACCCCCGTGTGCGGAGCGCTCTCACATGACCGCGCCCGCTCTCGACCAATCCCTGAGCTTCCTCGCAGAGGCCCGCCGGACGACGCTCGGCAAGCTGTTCCTCACGCCCAAAGGCGGCATCACCGGCGCCTATCTGATCCTGCTCGTCCTCGTCGCACTCCTCGCCCCCTGGATCACGCCCTATCCTTATGATGCGCAGAACCTGCCCCTTGCGTCCCAGCCACCGAGCCTCGCCAACTGGCTCGGCACCGATGAATTCGGCCGCGATGTGCTGTCGCGCATAATGTATGGCGCGCGCACCTCGCTGTCGGTCAGCATCACCGCGATCACCGTTTCGGTCTTCATCGGCATGTGCCTCGGCGCCGCGGCCGCCTATTTCGGCGGCCTGCTCGACCGCTTCATCACCGCGGTGATCGACCTCAGCTGGTCCTTCCCCGAGCTTCTCATCGCCCTCATCCTGGTCGCCATCATCGGGCCTGGCCTCACCAGCACGATGATCGCCATCGGCGTCGCTTATCTCGCCCAGTTCACCCGGCTGACCCGCGCCGAGATCCTGGCGCTCAAGAACGAGACCTATATCGAGGCGACGATCGGCCTCGGCGCCAGCCACAGCCATGTCGTGTTCCGCCATCTGCTGCCCAATGCCATGGCGCCGGTCATCATCTGCGGCATGCTGGCGACGGGCGATGCCATCATCCTCGAAGCGACGCTCGGCTTCTTCGGCCTCGGCGCGCAGCCTCCCGTTCCGAGCTGGGGCGCCATGATGTCGAGCGGCACGGCGCAGATCTTCAAAGCGCCCTGGGTCATCATCTTCCCCGGCCTCGTCATCGCCATCACGGTGATCGCCATCAATCTCTTCGGCGACGCGCTGATCCGGGCGCTCGACATCAAATCCAAGATCCGGGAAGGCTGAACATGGCGCTTCTCGACGTCCAGGATCTTTCCATCGACATCGCCGGCATCAAGCCGCTCGATGCGATCGGCTTCACGGTCGACAAGGGCGAGACCTTGGGGATCGTCGGCGAATCCGGCTCCGGCAAATCACTGACTGCGCTCTCCATCATGGGCCTGCTGCCGCTGATCGGCGGGCGCGTCGAGCGCGGCACGATCGCCTTCGACGGCATGGAGCTGACCCGCCTCCCCGAGCCCGACTATCGCCGCCTGCGTGGCCGGCGCATCGCCTTCATCACCCAGAATCCGATGACCTCGCTCGATCCCGTCATCCGCGTCGGCGAGCAGATCGACCAGGTGGCGCGCCTCCATCTCGGCCTTTCGGGCTCGGCGGCGCGCCGTCACAGCATCGAGATCATGGAACGGCTGCGCATCCCCGAGGCCGCAACCACCTGGCACAATTATCCGCATCAATTGTCGGGCGGCATGAAGCAGCGCATTGTCATCGCCATGGCGCTCGCCGCCAATCCCGATCTCATTATCGCCGACGAGCCGACCACCGCGCTCGACGTCACCATTCAGGCACAGATCGTGCAGATCCTCGGCGAGCTGGTGCGCGAGAAAGGCGTCGCCCTCATCCTCATCACCCATGACATGGGCGTGGTGGCGCAGGCCTGCGACCGCGTGGTGGTGCTCTATGCCGGGCGTGTCGCCGAGAGCAACACGGTGTCGGCCATCTTCGCGAGCCCCCGCCATCCCTATACGCAGGCGCTCATTGGCTGCATCCCGCGCAACGCCATGGAACGCGGCAGTCTCGTCGGCATACCGGGCCTGGTGCCGAGCGTCGCACGTTATCCGGCGGGCTGCCGTTTCCATCCGCGTTGCACACGCAGCGAAAGCCTGTGCGAGAGGGAGGTGCCGGTGCTCGAGCGGCTGGCTTCCGGTGCCGAAATCGCCTGCCATGTCGCCGACAAGCGCGAGGCTTCCCATGCCTAGCCTGGCGCCCCTCGTCACGATCCGCGACCTCAACAAGGTCTTTGAAAGCCGCAAGGGCCTGTTCGGCGAACCGCGCCGGATGACCGCCGTCAATCAGGTGTCGCTCGACATTCCGCGCGGCCAGGTGACCGGCGTCGTGGGGGAATCAGGCTGCGGCAAGTCCACCCTAGCGCGTCTCGTTCTGCGCCTCCTCGAAGCGACGAGCGGCAGCATCAGCTTCGACGGCGTCGACCTCCTGAAGCAGTCGCATGGCGCGATGCGGCTCCTGCGCCGGCGCATGCAGATGGTGTTCCAGGACCCTTATTCCTCGCTCGATCCGCGCTACACGATCGCCGATGCGCTGCTCGAGCCCTTCCAGGTGCAGGGCATCCGCCTCGCACGTGCGGAAGCGCGCCAGAAGGTCGAGGCGCTGCTCGCCATGGTCGGCCTCGACGCCCGGTTCGCGCAAAATCATCCGCATCAATTGTCGGGCGGCCAGCGCCAGCGCATTGGCATTGCGCGGGCGCTCGCGCTCGAGCCCGATCTCATGGTGCTGGACGAGCCCACCGCCTCGCTCGACGTCTCGATCCAGGCGCAGATCGTGACCTTGCTCGAGAAGCTCAAGCATGAGCTCGGCCTCACTTATCTTTTCATCTCGCACGATCTCAATCTGGTGCGTTATTTCAGCGACCGCATCGTGGTGATGTATCTGGGCCGCATCGTCGAGATCCTGCCCGATGCCAAAGCTGCGCCACGCCACCCCTATACGCAGACCTTGCTCGACAGCACCTTCGCGCCCGATCCGACACAGCGGCGTGATATCAGCAAGCTCACCGGCGAGATTCCGAGCCCTTACAACCTTCCCCAGGGCTGCGCCTTCGCGGCGCGCTGCCGCCATGCCAGGCCCGACTGCCTGAGCCGGCGTCCCGAGCTCGAAACCCGCTCCGACGATCATGCCGTCGCCTGTTTCCATCCCCTCACCCAACCCTGAAGAGATCCGCCATGGCCTTCACCGTGCTCACCGCCGACTTCATCCATGAGACCAACACCTTCAATGTGAATCTGACCGGCTATGACGCCTTCGCGGCGCGCGGCACGCATTTCGGCGCCGACGCCATCCGCGTCCTGGGCGACGCCAATACCGAGCTGGCCGGCTTCTGCGACAGCGCCCGCAAATATGGCTGGAAGCAGATCCATGTGCTCAGCGCCTCGGCGCATCCGGCGGGTTTCGTCACCCGGGATGCTTTCGATCGCCTCGCCGGACGGATCGTCGCCGAAGCTGCCGCCCACAAGCATGAGCTCGACGGCATCGCGCTGGCGCTGCATGGCGCCATGGTGACCGAATTCTGCGAGGATGGCGAAGGTGAATTGCTGAAGCGTCTGCGCGATGTGGCAGGCCCGGATCTGCCGATCGCCATCACGCTCGATCTCCATGCCAATGTGACACCGGAAATGTGTGCGCTCGCCGATATCATCGTCTCCTACAAGACCTATCCGCATATCGACATGCGCGACAGCGGCCGGCAGGCGGGCGATATCCTGCAGCGCGCGATGAAAGGCGAGATCAAACCGCGCACCTTGCGCGCCCACCGGCCGATGCTGGACGAGGCCAATGGCGGGCGCACCGATGTCGGACCGATGATCGCCCGTGTCGAGAAGGCCATCGCCCATGAGAAGACACCAGGCGCGCTGGCGGTCAGCATCAATGCCGGTTTCAGCAATGCCGATATCAAGGATGTCGGCCCGACCGTGCTCATCACCTATGACGGCGACGAAGCAAGGCACCGCGCTTTTGCCGAAAGCCTCGCCGACGACATCTGGGAGACACGCTTCGACATCATCAATTATTACATGCCGGTCGAAGAAGCCGCCCAGATCGCTAAGGCTCACAAACGGAAGCACGGGCCGATCATCATCGCCGACTACGCCGACAATCCGGGCGGCGGCGGTTATGGCGACTCCACCAATCTGCTGAAGGCGCTGCTCGATGCCGGGATTACCGATGCCGCCTTCGGCCCGATGGTCGATCCCCAGGTCGCGCTCGATCTCCACAAACACAAGGTGGGCGAGCGGGTAAAGATAAGCCTAGGCGGCAAGACCGATCCGCGCTTCGGCGGCGAGCCGCTCGCGCTCGAAGGTGAGCTCAGGCTCGTCAGCGACGGCACCTATACCGGCGACGGCCCGATGATCGGCAAGCTCACCTTGAGCTTCGGTCCGACCGCGGTGATACGCGTCCAAGGCATCGACATATTGGTGGTGACGGAAGCCTCCCAGATGCTCGATCTGCAGCAGTTCCGCGCCTTCGGCATCGATCCCGCCGCCAAAACGGTGGTGGCGCTCAAATCGATGCAGCACTTCCGCGCCGCCTTCGAACCCATCGCCGACAAGGTCATCGTCTGCGACAGTGGCGCCTTGTGCACCACCTATCTCGACCGCCTGCCCTACAAGAACGTGCCACGCCCGATCTTCCCGCTCGATAGGGATATGAAGCTGTAAAAGTTTTGCGCAATATTATCTTGCGTACATAACAAATATTGCGCAATAACTTGATTATTGCGCAAATATCCACTATCTTGCGCGCAAGAAGGAGGAATCGGGATTGGCGAACCAGATTCCGAACGCCGCTCTGGCCGAGATCGAGAGCGCGGTTCGACACCATGTGGGCGACCCATCGGCGCAGGAAATATTGCGGGCACTCGCCGCTCCAATCCCCCTGCGTACGCTTCAGTATCGCCTGAAGCATCTCGTCAGCCGCGGCCGTCTTCTCAAGATCGGTGAAGGACGCTCGGCAAAGTACCGCCTGGCGCACATCGCTTCTTCCGCAACCGGGTTCGGCGAGGAGGACAGCTTTATCATTCCCCTCTCTCAGCCAAGCGCCTCGGTCCGCGATTATATCCGCCAAGCGCCTGCCGCGCGGAGACCGGTTGGTTATGACCGCGGCTTCCTCGATCGCTATCGCCCGAATGTCACCTTCTATCTGAACGAGGCCGAGCGCAGGCATCTCGCGGCTCTCGGGCGACCGCCGATTGCCCAACAGCCGGCTGGGACCTATGTCAGGCAGGTGCTAAGCCGGCTGCTCGTCGATCTCTCCTGGAATTCCAGCCGCCTCGAAGGCAATACCTACTCGCTCCTCGACACCAGACGCCTCATCGAATTCGGACAAGAAGCCGAAGGGCATGCGCGCATCGAAACGCAGATGATCCTCAATCACAAGGACGCGATCGAATTCCTGGTCGGTCCTGCCGAGAGCATCGGCTTCAATCGCTACACCATCCTCAACCTGCACGCGCTGCTCGCCAACAACCTCCTGCACGATCCGACAGCGGCCGGCAGATTGCGCCACATCGCCGTAGGCGTCGAACGCTCAACCTTTCATCCGCTCGAAGTCCCACAACTCATCGAAGAATGCTTCGATCGGATTCTCGCGACCGCCGAAGCGATCGCCGATCCCTTCGAACAGGCCTTCTTCATCATGGTGCAGCTTCCCTATCTGCAGCCCTTCGACGATGTGAACAAACGCGTCTCGCGGCTCGCCGCGAATATCCCATTCATCAAAGGCAATCTCTCGCCGCTTTCCTTTGCCGACATATCGCGGCAAACCTACACCGAAGCCACGCTCGGCATTTATGAGCTGAACAAGGTCGAGTTCCTCAAAGACGTGTTCCTGTGGGCCTATGAACGATCCGCCGCGCGCTATGTCGCGGTTCGTCAATCGCTCGGTGAACCAGACCCCTTCCGGCTACGCTATCGCGCTCAACTGCGCGAAGTCGTCGCGGACTTCATCCGCGCGCGTACGGGACGCAAGGAGGCCATTCGGCACCTCGCCGCTTGGGCAGTCAAACGGATAGAAACCGCCGATCGCGATCGTTTCATCGAGACCGCTGAAGCCGAGCTCACCGGACTGCATGAGGGCAATTTTGCACGCTATCAGGTCCTCCCCTCGGAATTTTCGGCATGGCGCACCATCTGGGACGCGAAGACGTAAGAGCGCATTTCCATCTCCCCTGACAATCGGCTACAGGCATCCGATCGTTAAGGATTGAAAGGGAGTTGAGATGGCCACCGCTGATGATGACTATGTCTATGACGAAGAAACCGGCGAGTGGCTCACCGCCGCCCAAGCGGCCGCCAGGCATGCCAAGGACATCGTCGAGGTTCGCGACGCCGTCGGCAATCTGCTGGCCGATGGCGACAGCGTCGTGCTGGTCAAGGATCTGAAGGTCAAAGGCGCCAATCAGACGCTGCGGCGCGGCACGGTCATCAAATCCATCCGCCTGACGGGCGACGCTCAGGAGATCGATTGCCGGCACGAAAGCATCAGAGGCCTCGTGCTGCGTGCCGAATTCGTCCGCAAACACTAGACCAATAAAAAATCGCCCCGGACAATGCCGGGGCGACCAATCAATATCGGATGGAAATCACTCGGCGGCTTCGGCCGCCTCGTCGTCATCGGTGTGCGGGCGTAGCGCCTGCTCCTTCTTGAGCTCCTCGGCGACCAGGAAAGACAGCTCCAGCGCCTGGCCTGCATTGAGACGCGGATCGCAGAAAGTGTGGTAGCGGTCGTTCAGATCCTCGTCCGACAGCGCGCGCACGCCGCCGGTGCATTCGGTGACGTCCTTGCCGGTCATCTCGACATGGATGCCGCCGGCATGGGTGCCTTCCGCCTGATGCACCGCCATGAAGCGGCGCAGCTCCGCCAGCACCTGGTCGAAGGGCCGCGTCTTGTAGCCCGAACGCGACTTGATGGTGTTGCCGTGCATCGGGTCGCAGGACCACACGACGATGCGGCCCTCGCGCTTCACCGCGCGGACGAGCTCGGGCAGATGCTTGTCGACCTTGTCGGCGCCGAAGCGGGTGATCAGCGTCATCCGGCCCGGCTCGTTGTCCGGGTTGAGGATGTCGATCAGCTTGATCAGCTCGGCCGGCTGGAGCGACGGCCCGCATTTGAGGCCGATCGGATTCTTCACACCGCGGCAGAACTCGACATGGGCGTGATCGGGCTGGCGGGTGCGGTCGCCGATCCACAACATGTGGCCGGACGTCGCGTACCAGTCGCCGCTCGTCGAATCGACGCGGGTCATCGCCTGCTCATAACCGAGCAAAAGCGCCTCATGGCTGGTGAAGAACTCGGTCGAGCGCAATTGCGGCGCTGTGTCGGGATTGACGCCGCAGGCGCGCATGAAGCCCAAGGCCTCCGAGATGCGGTCGGCCAGCGCCTGATAACGCTCCCAGGCCGGCCCGTCCTTCAGGAAACCAAGCGTCCATTTGTGCACATGCTCGAGATTGGCGTAACCGCCCTGCGCAAAAGCCCGGAGCAGGTTCAGCGTCGCCGCCGACTGCCGGTAGGCCATGATCTGGCGTTCCGGATCGGGGCGGCGCGCCGCGGCCGTGCTGGCAAAATCATTGACGATATCGCCCCGGTAGATCGGCAGCTCCTCGCCATTGACCGTCTCGGTGGGCGATGATCGCGGCTTGGCGAACTGGCCGGCGATGCGGCCGACCTTCACCACCGGCTGGCCGCCGGCGAAAGTGAGGATCACCGCCATCTGCAGGAAGACGCGGAAGAAATCGCGGATATTGTCGGCCGAATGCTCGGCGAAGCTCTCGGCGCAGTCGCCGCCCTGGAGCAGGAAACCCTTGCCTTCGGAAACCTTGGCGAGCTTGCGCTTGAGCTTGCGGGCCTCGCCTGCAAAAACCAGCGGCGGATACCCGGCAAGCAGCTTCTCGACATCGCCAAGCTTCGCGGCATCGTCATAAGCGGGCAGCTGCATGACCGGAAGATTGCGCCATGAGCCGGGTGTCCAGGCCTTCGCCATAATCTGTACTCCACATCGTCTGCGCTTCGCCAAAGCGGCGACTTTGGCGGGAAGCTCTGATTTACCAGGATATTTTAACCCGGAATCCGGGGCTTATACACAGCTTAGGGAATGAGCGCCAGTTTGGCCTTCCCACCGCCAAGGGATCCTTAAGCCCAGTCGGGCATCATCCCTATATAGGATCGAACAGGCTTCTGCCATGCAAGATATTTTCGTGCAATCCCAGTGGGATACCCTTATGGCCTTCCTGAAGTCGGGCCGCCCGCCGACCTGGCAGCTGCTGGCCATCGTCAATGGTGCCTTCCTGCTCTACTGGGTCTATCTCCGCTTCAAGGGCAAGACCCGGCTCAATCCGGCCAATCTCAACCTGCTCCGGGTGCTCCTCGTCCTCCTCAATGCCGCGGTGATCTGGCGCGACGATACGCAACGGCTGCTGCGGCCTTTCATCAGCGCATTCAGGCAGTTTTTCTACTAGCGCGCATCCCGGCGAAGTGGACTTACTTCGCCGATAAGGTTCGCGCCAAATCAATATTTTGGAGCAAATCCTTATCGCCAAAGTCTTCAACTTTGGCGGGATTTGCTCTGAAAGCTATTTCAGCCCGGTTTCGAGCAGGCGGCGGAAGGCGGCCTCGGCGGAGCTGTAGGCCTCCTGGCGCGCCACGCTCCAATAGGTCAGCTGCTCGATCTTGATCGGCAGGCCGGTCACCGCGCAGAGCACATGATCGCCCTCGCTCAACACCTGGAAATCAGCGTCGAGATACCGGATCTTCGCTTCGCGGCCACGCGGCAGGAAAGGTTCATGCCTGTTCATGATCCGTCAAATAACCCCTAAGCCGCGTCAGAACAATGACCCTTGGCCGCCCTCACGCTTTTTTGCAGGCCGCTCTGACGGTGGCGCATGGCCATCGGCCACAGCGCCGATCTCGCCGTCATGGAACTCGATGCTGAGCTCCTGTCCCGGCTTGACCTGTGCCGCCGCGCGCAAGGGGGTGCGCTCGTCATTGCGCACCAGCGCATAGCCGCGCTGCAGGACGGATTTGTAGGACAGCGAATTCAGGAGCTTGCCGGATGAGCCGAGGCGCGTGGCGCGCAAGTCAACGACGCGCCGGACATCGCGCCGCAAGTCGGCGCCATGGCGGGCGAGAAGACGCGCCTGCTCGGCGAGATTGCGTTTGAGCGACACCGGCGTCAGCCCGGCCGCCGCTTTCTCGAAATCGCGCCGATGCAGCAAGGTGTTCTTGACCAGGCCCGAGCGCAGCCGTCCGGAGATCGTGTCGAAACGCTGGCGCGCCAGCGCCAATATGTCGTCGGGCCGCGGCAGAGCGCGGGCGGCGGCGCGGATGCGGGTGCGCCGCTCGGTCATCAAACGCTTGAGGCCCCGCTCATGGCGGGCGGCGAGCGAGGCGACCTGCGCGAGCAGATCGGCGCGCACCGGCACGGCGCGCTCGGCCGCCGCGGTCGGCGTCGGCGCCCGTTCGTCCGCCACATGATCGATGAGCGTCCAGTCGGTCTCGTGCCCGACCGCCGAGATCAACGGAATCGTGCTCTGGGCGACGGCGCGCACTACGATCTCCTCGTTGAAACCCCAGAGATCCTCGAGGCTGCCGCCGCCCCTGGCGACGATGATGAGATCGGGCTTCCGGGCCATGGCATTGAAGCCGCGGATCGCATTGGCCACTTCAGCCGCCGATGTCTCGCCCTGGACGCGCACCGGCCACACCATCACGTGGCGCGGAAAGCGGTCATTCAATCGATGCAGGATGTCGCGAATCACCGCCCCTGTGGGCGAAGTGACGACACCGATCACCTGCGGCAGAAACGGAATGGGCTTCTTGCGGGCGGCGTCGAACAGGCCCTCGGCGGCAAGCTTGCGCTTGCGCTCCTCGAGCAGCGCCATCAGGGCGCCAACGCCTGCCGGCTCGATCGCTTCGATGACGATCTGATAGGACGACTTGCCGGGATAGGAGGTCAGCTTGCCGGTGGCGATGACCTCGAGCCCTTCCTGCAATTTCGAGCGGAGCCGCGAGAAAGTGCCGCGCCAGACCACCGCGTCGATGCGCGCCGTCTGGTCCTTCAGGCTGAAATAGCAATGGCCGGAGGAATGCGGTCCGCGAAAGCCGGAGATCTCGCCCCTCACCCTGACATGGCCGAACGTATCCTCGAGCGTGCGCTTGAGGGCGAAGGAGATTTCGGAAACGGTGAATTCCGCGACATTGGGTTTCACCACGTCGCGAAGCTCGCCGGTCTCAGGGTCATGATCGATCATGGGCCGACACTTGCCGCGTCGGCGCGTCCTGTCAATCGCCAGTTGCGGGATTTCCGATCTCGGGCCCGCGCGTCCGGTGCGCCAATCCCCAGAGCGACAGAGCGCAGACGCCGGCATTGAGTGCTGCGCCATGCGGGGTCAATGAATAGACCACCTTGACCGGCCGGGCCGGCGTCTCATGGCGGTCAACGATGCCGTCACGCTCCATCTCGCGCAACTGCCCCATCAACACCTTCTCCGAGATGCCGGGGAGCAGCGCGCGCAGACGCCCGAAGCGGCGCGGCGCCACATGCAGCTGCCAGAGAATGTCAGCCTTCCACTTCCCGCCGATGACGGCGACCGCCGTCGAAAATCCGCACTCGTCAGCCATTGTCTGCATGGAGAGATGTCCTTACCGCCCGGAAAGGTCTTACCGTGATGTAAGTATTGGTTTCAGCCGATCAATATCCCAGTTCTTCCCCGTTCACATCAAACGGGAGACTGCTGACATGAATAGGATTGCGATATTGGGCACCGGCCGCATGGGGAGCGCGCTGGCGGGCGCCCTGCTCGACGGCGGCGTGCCCGTGACGGTCTGGAACCGCACGCGCGAGCGCGCAACGCCGCTTGCTGCAAAGGGCGCCGAGTTGGCCGAAACCGTGGCGGCGGCGATCAGGGCTTCCGACATCGTGCTCGTCAATGTGCGCGATTACCACGCATCAGCTGACCTCCTCGGCGCGGAGGATGCCCAGGCTGCGCTGAAGGACCGTATTGTGGTCGAGCTGTCATCGGGCACGCCGGGCCAGGCGCGCGAGGCCGCGACACGCATCAAAAGCTCGGGCGGCGAATTCATCGCCGGCGCGATCATGGCGACACCGAATTTTATCGGCACTCAGGACGGCGTGATTCTCTTCTCGGGCCCGGCCGACGCCTATGCGCGCCATGACAAGATCTTCAAACTGCTTGGGCACGCGCAACATGTCGGCGTCGATCCCGGCCTTGCTTCCGCGCTCGACCTGGCACTCCTCACGCAGATGTGGGGGCTGCTGTTCGGAACATTGCATGCGGCCGCGATATGCGAGGCCAATGGCGTCGGGCTCGCCGATTTTGCGCGTCACCGGCTCGCCTTCATCCCGACCGTCGAAGGCGCCACGGAGGATCTCATCGCGCGCGCGGCGGATCAGCGTCTGTCCGGCGATGCCGCCACGCTCGCCTCTCTCGCGACGCATTGGAGCTCTTTCCGGCATATGCTCGCCGACAGCCAGGCGAACGGAATCGATGTGCGAAGTGCGCAAGGCTGGAAGGCGATTTTCGAGCGGGCGATTGCCGCAGGTCACATCGACGACGACTTCGCCGTGCTCACCAAATTCATGCGTCATGCGAGGTGAAATCGCAGCGGAAGAGCCAGCCGGTCACTTCAGGCCTTGACGGCCTGAAGTGACAAGCTGACTGACTGTCAACGGCAGGGCAGCGTTTCGCCCGAATAGGTCACATAGGTGCCGGTATCGGGGTCGAAGGAGCGGTATTTGGCCGAGCAGTAGCTCACCCATTCGTCGCTGCCGACATCCGGACGCGCCGTCACGGTGACGCGCTCCTCGCCTCTCGGCACGACATAGGCGGTCCGCTCGGTCCGCATGCAGTTGCCATAGGCTTCGTCATAGGCGTCGCGATAGCGCTCGTCGGCGCCGGCGCCGCCGGTGATGACGGTGTCGAGGGTCCCGATCACCACGCCGTCGATCAGGCCACGGCGTGGCGCTTCGGCGGCCGCGACGTCACGCGCATAAGCGGCACAAGCAGCCGGCCCCGCCGACGCAACGGTAGGTGTGAAGCCGACGGCCAGTGCCGCGAGCGCCGCCGCCCCGAGCATAGGTTTGACCAGAGGTCGCATATTCATATCATCCTCCTATTGCGGTTCACCGCCCTTGTTCGCTAACGGGTTCGTCTCAGCTCCGTTCCGAAAGAATGGCCTTTTCGCCGAGGGTGAATCTCGCCATAGGACGGGCATAAGGATGCCCAAATGACGCCACTCAATGTTCTTCTGATCGGTTCCGGCGGGCGCGAGCACGCGCTGGCCTGGGCGATCTCCGCCAGCCCGCTTCTTGGCCAGTTCTATTGCGCGCCCGGCAATCCCGGCATCGCCGAACACGCGACCTGCGTGGCGCTCGATGTCGGCGATCATCAGGCCGTCGTCGCCTTCTGCCGCGACCACAAGATCGACTTCGTCGTGGTCGGGCCGGAAGCACCTCTGGTGGCGGGCATCGCCGATGATCTCCGCGCCGCCGGCTTCAAAGTCTTCGGTCCCTCCAGGGAAGCAGCCCAGCTCGAAGGCTCGAAGGGCTTCACCAAGGATTTCTGCGCCGAGTTCGACATCCCGACCGGCGCCTATGGCCGCTTCACCGACAAGGCCGCAGCGATCGCCTATGCGCAAGCGAAAGGCGCCCCCATCGTGATCAAGGCCGACGGGCTCGCCGCCGGCAAGGGTGTCACGGTGGCGATGAGCCTCGCCGAGGCGCTCGCCGCCATCGACGACATCTTCGCCGGGCAATTCGGCGCGGCCGAATGCGTGATCGAGGAATTCCTCGACGGCGAGGAAGCGAGCTTCTTCGCGCTCTGCGATGGCGAGCATGCGGTGGCGCTCGCCGCCGCCCAGGACCACAAGCGCGTCGGCGACGGCGATACCGGCCCCAATACCGGCGGCATGGGCGCTTATTCGCCGGCGCCTATCGTGACCGACGCCATGGCCGAGCGCGTGATGGCGGAAATCATCAGGCCGACCGTCGCCGGCATGGCGAAACGCGGCACACCGTTCAAAGGCGTGCTCTTCGCCGGGCTGATGATCGGCAGGAACGGCCCCAAGCTCATCGAGTACAATGTCCGTTTCGGCGATCCTGAATGCCAGGTGCTGATGCTGCGCCTCAAGGACGATCTGCTGACGCTGCTCATCGCTTCGGCCGACGGCACGCTCGACAAGGTCTCGGTGCGCTGGCGCAACGATACGGCACTTTCGATCGTGATGGCGACCAGGGGCTATCCGGGCGCCTATGGCAAGGGCAGCGAGATCCGCAATCTCGACAAGGCCGGTGAAGGCGACGATGTTGAGATCTTCCATGCCGGCACGGCGCTGAAGGACGGCAAGCTTGTCGCCAATGGCGGACGCGTATTGAATGTCTCCGCGCTTGGCAAGGATGCGGCCGCGGCGCAGCGGCGCGCCTATCAGGCGGTCGATCTCGTCGACTGGCCGGATGGATTCTGCCGCCGCGACATCGGCTGGCGGGCAGTGCAAGGACGATGACCGAAAATCTCACCTTCATGACCGACTTCACGCGCTGGCTCGTTGAGGCGGCGCGGGCGACCCGCGACCAGCGGGCCGGCGAATTGCATCGGCTCCTGTGCGAGAAGCTCGTCGAGCTCGGCATTCCCTTGTGGCGTTCCTCGCTTGGCATCGAGCTTCTCAATCCCGAATTCGAAGGCGTGCAAGTCCGCTGGGTCGCGCATGAGGCGCATATCGAGACTTTGCCGCGCGGCAGCGACGGCTCCGATTATGAAGGCAGCCCGGCAGAGATCGTCGACACGACGCGCAAACCCTTCCGCCGCAAGCTCGATACGAGCTCGTCCAACATGCCGCTGCTCGGCAAGCTCCACCGCGACGGCGCCACCGACTATTTCATCGCGCCCTTGCCCTTCCTCGACCAGGAACGGACGGCGCATCTTTCCTTTGCCACCCGCAAGCCCGGCGGCTTTTCCGATGCCGAGATCACGGCGCTCGGCGATGCGGCGATGCTCTTCAGTCCCTATGCCGAACGCTTCATGCTGAGGCGCAGCGCCGATACGCTGCTCACCACCTATGTCGGACGCCGCAGCGCCGGCAAGGTCCTCGAAGGCGCGCTCGACCGCGGCAAGGCGGAGATGATCACCGCCAGCATCCTGATCGCCGACATGCGCGGCTTCACGCAATATTCCGATACCCGCCCGATCGCCAATGTGCTGTCGACGCTCAACGACTTCTTCGATGCGCTGGTGGCGGCGATCGAGGCGCAAGGCGGCGAGGTGCTGAAGTTCATCGGCGACGCGCTGCTGGCGATCTTCCCGGCGAGCGACGGCCAGCCGGTGCCAACCAGGCCGGCGATCACCGCCGCCCTCGACATCCGGCAGCGGATCACCGCCCTCAATGTCGAGCGCGCCAAGGCCGCCCGCACCCAGATCCGCTTCGGCCTGGTGCTCGATGCCGGCGAAATCGCCTATGGCAATATCGGCAGCCGCACGCGGCTCGATTTCACCGCCATCGGCCCGGCGATCAATCATGCCAGCCGGCTGCTCGAGCTCGCCAAACGGCTCGATCGCGACATCGTCGTCTCCGAAAGCTTCGCCGCGGCGGCAGAAGGCTTCGACTTCCAGAATATCGGCCATCACAGATTGCGCGACATCGCCGAGATGCAGCCGGTATTTGCGATCGCGCAAGACGCTTGAGCCGAAGGCTGCATTTGGCGAGAATGGCCGCTGAGCTTATCCGGGAGCCTGCGCCATGTCGGATCTCTTTCCAAATACGCGGGAACATCGCGTAGAGACGGCTAAGGCCGAGATCTTCGCCCGCATCGGTGGCGACGGTCCACCTCTGCTGCTGCTCCATGGCTATCCACAGACCCATGCGATGTGGCATGCGGTGGCGCCGACGCTTATGGCGCACTACACCTGCGTGATGCCCGATCTGCGTGGTTACGGCTTCTCCTCCTGCCCCGCTAATACCCCCGATAACCGGCCCTATTCGAAACGGGTGATGGCCGAGGATATGCGGGCGCTGATGCATGGTCTCGGCCATGAGCGCTTTGCCGTCATCGGCCATGACCGCGGCGCCCGCGTCGGCTACCGGATGGCGCTCGATCATCCCTCGACCGTCACCCGCCTCGCCCTCATCGACATCATATCGACCTGGGACATGTGGCACGGCTTCTCGGTGGCGCTCGCCATGAAGACCTATCACTGGCTGTTCCTGGCGCAGCCGCATCCCCTGCCGGAGATGCTGATCGAGCCGGCGCCCATCGGCTTCCTCGATTACACCATGGCGCGCTGGACCAAGGCCAAGGATCTCTCCGCCTTCGCGCCCGCGGCGCTCGCCGAATACCGCCTGCATTTCGCCACGCCCGAGCATATCCACGCGACCTGCAACGACTATCGTGCCGGCCAGAGCATCGATCTCGCCGATGACGAGGCGGATCTGGCGGCGGGCCGCAAGATCACCTGTCCGCTGCTGGTGCTCTGGGGCGACAGCGGCATTCCGGGCGACATGAGCGATCCTTCCGCGTCCTGGCGGCGCTGGGCCGAGCAGGTCGAGACCGGCATCGTCGCCGGCGGCCATTTTCTGGCGGAGGAGAATCCGCAAGCGACACTCGATCAACTCCTGCCCTTCCTCGCCCGAAAGAAATGATGGTGCAGGATATCGATCGCCAAACGGCTTTTTCAGGCACCCGCCCGGCCTCGGACGAGATCGATGCGGCGCGCCTGGCGCATTATCTCGGCCGTCATGTCGCAGGCTTTCGCGGGCCCCTCACTCTGTCGCGCTTCAAGGGCGGGCAGTCCAATCCGACCTATCTCGTGACGGCGGAGAGTGGGCGTTATGTGGTGCGCCGCAAGCCGCAGGGGAAACTCCTGCCCTCGGCCCATGCCATCGAGCGCGAATACCGGGTGACCGCGGCTTTGGCGCGCGTGGACTTCCCGGTCGCGCGGCCTTTGCATTACTGCACCGACACGAGCGTCATCGGCACCGAATTCTATCTGATGGAGCATGTCGAGGGGCGGGTCTTCTGGGAACCTTGGGCGCCGGGCCTCGCTGCCGATGAGCGGGCGCAGCTCTTCGGCGCGCTCAACCGGACCATCGCCCGGCTGCACAAGCTCGACGCCGGCGCATTCGGGCTCGCCGATTTCGGCAAGGGCGAAGGTTATGTGGCACGCCAGATCAAGCGCTGGTCGGAGCAATATCGTGCCTCGGCGAGCGAGCTTATCCCCGAAATGGACCGGCTCATCGCCTGGCTGCCGCAGGCCTGCCCGGCCCAGAGCGCGACGGCGATTGTCCATGGCGATTTCCGTCTCGATAATTGCATCATCGCCCCCGACCACCCACGCATTGCGGCGGTGCTCGACTGGGAATTGGCGACGCTCGGCGATCCGTTTGCCGACTATACTTACCATCTCATGATGTGGTGGATGCCCAGATCCCCGCGCGGCGGCGGCGTCGGCTCGCTGCTGGGCCATGAACGCGACCCTGGAATTCCGGCGATCGAGGCCTATATCGAGGAATACTGCACTCTCACTGGACGCGACGGTATCCCCGATCTCGATGTCTATCTCGCCTACAATTTCTTCCGTATCGCTGCCATCCTGCAAGGCATCAGCGGGCGGGTGCGTGACGGCACCGCCGCCAACCGCAATGCGGCGCTCATGGCAAGCGAGGTCCGGCCCTTGGCCGAGACCGCCTGGCGTTTCGCCCGGCAGGCGGGAGCCTGAGCGATGAGCACGCCCCGCATCGGCCTGGCGCTGGGCGGCGGTGCGGCGCGCGGCCTCGCCCATATCCCCATGCTCGAAGTCTTCGACGAGCTGGGCCTCAAGCCGTCGATCATCGCCGGCTCCAGTTTCGGCGCCCTGGTCGGAGCGGCCTATGCGTCGGGCGTCCCGGCCAAGGAGATCGGCGATCATGCCCGCCAGATCCTCGCCAACAAGGTGCAGGCGGCGAAGTATCTGTTCGGGGTCAAAGGCGCCCGGCTCGGCGACCTCCTGACACGCCGCAGCTTCACCTCACTGCAGATCGACGGCGAGCAGCTGACGAACTTCGTCCTGCCCGACGGCGTCGCCCTGCGCGTCGAGGACACCCAGATCCCGCTGCGCATCGTCACCACCGATTTCAGCGAAAGGCGCGAGCATGTCATTGCGTCAGGTCCGCTGCGCCAGGCGGTCGCCGCCTCGATCGCCATACCGGGGCTCATCTCGGCGCCCACCATCGATGGCCGCCTCTATGTCGATGGCGGTATCACCAATCCGGTGCCCTTCGATCATGTGCGCGAGGGCAGCGACATCACCGTCGCCATCGACGTCACCGGCCGGATGCGTGAGCCCAGGCGCGGCCATCACAGCAATATGGAGCTCGCCATCGGCTCGATGCTGATCATGTTCCATCAGATCGCGGTGCTGCGCCGGCAACAGAATCCGCCCGACATCTACATCACGCCGCCGATCGAGCGTTATCTCGCCAATGACTTTTTCCGCATCACCGAGATGATCGAAGCCGCCTCCAAGTCCAAGGACGAGCTCAAGCGCGCGCTCGAAATGCGAATCGAAAGAATCACTTAGGGCGTGAAGCTCAGATGTTGTTTCAGCCGCGCCGGTCGCGGAAGAACGCCTTGAGCAATTGCCGGCCCTTGGCCTCGCTCAAACCGCCATACACCTCAGGGCTGTGGTGGCAGGTCTCCTGGTTGAAGAAGCGGGGGCCATGCTCGACGCCGCCCATCTTCTCGTCCCCGGCCGCGAAATAGAGCCGTCTCAGCCTGGCGAAGGAGATCGCCGCCGCGCACATGGCGCAGGGCTCGAGCGTCACATAGATATCGAGGCCCACCAGCCGCTCGCTGCCGAGCTTCGCCGCGGCCTCGCGGATGGCGAGAAGCTCGGCATGCGCCGTCGGGTCCTTCAGCTCCAAAGTGCGATTACCGGCCCTTGCCATGATAGTGCCCGACTGATCGACGATGACACAGCCGATCGGGACCTCGCCGCGCCGTCCGGCCGATTCGGCCTCGGCGAAAGCGAGGGACATGGGGTCCGGGGTTGGTTCTGACGGCGGGGTGTGCTTCATGCTCATCTGCACATGAACGCGAAAGGGGTCCGATGGTCAAGGAAAGCGCATTTGAAGGTGAACGCATCGCCAAGGCGATCGCCCGGGCCGGCCTGTGCTCCAGGCGCGACGCCGAGCGGCTGATCGGCGAAGGCCGGGTCAAGCTCAATGGCAAGGTGCTCAGGTCTCCCGCCGTCAATGTGAAGCCCTCCGACGATGTCCGCATCGACGGACAGGCCTTGCCGCAGAAGGAGGAAAGCCGGCTGTGGCGCTATCACAAGCCGGCCGGCCTGGTGACCAGCCACAAGGACCCGGAAGGCCGTCGCACCGTCTTCGATGCGCTGCGCGAGCAATTGCCGCGGGTGATCTCGATCGGCCGGCTCGATATCAATACCGAGGGCCTCTTGCTTCTCACCAATGACGGCGAGCTGGCCCGGCTTCTGGAGCTCCCGGCCACCGGCTGGGTGCGGCGCTACCGGGTGCGCGCCTATGGCAAGCCAGACCCCGCCGCCTTGGCCAAGCTCGCCGGCGGACTCACCATCGAGGGCATCCATTACGGCCCGATCGAAGCCACGCTCGACAAGGCGCAGGGCGACAATGCCTGGCTCAATATCGCCATCCGGGAAGGCAAGAACCGCGAGGTGAAGAAGATCTGCGAGCATCTGGGGCTCACGGTGAACCGCCTCATCCGCATCGCCTTCGGGCCGTTTCAGCTCGGCGATCTCGAACGCGGCGGCATCTCCGAAGTGCCGGCCAAGGTCCTGGCCGAGCAGCTGGGGCGCAAGGTTACGGTGCCGGAGCGCGGCCCCCGGCATCGCCGAGACAAGGCGGAGCAGCGGCAGAGCCCGGAGCGCAAGCCGAGGGCTTGATCACCTGGCCCCTCCTGCGCTATCGAGACGCGCCATGACGCGCAAACCGACCATCACGCAACAAACGACCGGCAATATCCGGCGTGCGATCTGCTGCGCGTGATGGCGAGACCCAGCTTCTAAAACCTCCCACACACCTTCAGTGCCCGCCTCAACCCGGCGGGGCTTGTCATTGTCCGAACTCCCCGCTTCACTTTCACGGAGAGTTCCTATGACCGATACCTCAAGTCTTGCTCCCATCTTCATCACCGCCATGGGTTTCGGCCTCGCCGTTGCCGCTCCGGTCGGTCCGATGGCTATTCTGTGCATGCGGCGCAGCCTCGCCGAGGGCTGGCGCCCAGGCCTCGCCACCGGCTTCGGCATCGCAGCCGGCGATGGCCTCTATGCCGCCGTGGCGGCTTTGGGCCTCACCGGCATTTCGGAATTCATGCTGGCCTATGACCGGCCGCTCCATCTCGCCGCCGGCCTGTTCCTGATCTATCTCGGGCTCAAGACCTTCTGGCGCCGTCCAGCGGAGAACGGAGCGCTGCCGGCGCCGTCAGCGGTTTCGACCTTCCGAGCCTTCTGGGGCTCGCTGCTCCTCACTCTCACCAACCCGCCGACCATCATCATGTTCGCCGCGATCTTCGCCGCTCTGGCGCCCAAGGGTGGCTTCGAACCGGCCACCGCGGCGGCGACCGTCTCCGGCGTGACGCTGGGCTCGCTTCTGTGGTGGGTCTTCATCGTCGGCGGAGTCACCCTCTTCCGCCACGCGCTCGGCCGGCGCGTACGCCTGTGGATCGACCGGATTGCCGGCTCGTTCCTCGTGTTTTTCGGTGTGGCCGAAATCCGCCGCGGCCTGTAGGAAGTCCCGCATGCGCATCATCGGCGGCAAATTCAAAGGACACGGGCTTGCAGGCCCCAAAGGGCAAGCGACGCGGCCAACCTCGGACCGGGTGCGTGAATCGATCTTCAACATCCTGGCGCATGGGGTGGACGGCTTTTCGCTCGAAGGGGCGCGTGTCCTCGATCTCTTCGCCGGCACCGGCGCCATGGGACTCGAAGCTTTGTCGCGCGGCGCCCGCTTCTGCCAGTTCGTTGACGACTCGGCGGAAGCGCGCGGCGTCATCCGCCGCAATGCCGATGCGCTGGGCGTCATCGGCCAATGCAAGATCTGGCGGCGCGATGCGGTGAAGCTCGGCCCGGCGGCACCGCAGCCCGGCTTCGATCTCATTTTCGCCGACCCGCCCTACAACAAGGACCTCGGCAGCAAGGCACTCACCTCGCTGGTCGCCGGCCAATGGTTCAACCCGCAAGCCCTGGTCGTGGTGGAAGAAGCCGAGAAAGCCACCCTCGCCTGCCCGCCGGAGCTCACCGAGCTCGACCGGCGCGTCTATGGCGACACGCAGATCCTGATCGCGCGAGCTGCTTAAATCATCTCCGCCACGGCATTGCGCCGGATCGCCTGCGGCGGCTGGCCGAAGGCGCGCAGGAAAGCGCGGCGCATGCGCTCGCGGTCGGCGAAGCCCGTTTCGGTGGCGACGACATCGATCGGATGCCGGCTCTGCTCCATCATCAAACGCGCCGCTTCGAGGCGCAGATGCTCGACCGCCTTGGCCGGCGACTGGCCGGTCTCGGCGCGGAAGGCGCGGCTGAACTGGCGCGGGCTCAGATGCGCTACATCGGCCAGCTCTTCGACCGACAGCGGGTTGCGCAAGTTCCGCCTGGCATAGTTCAGCGCGTTCTGGATGCGATCCGACTTCGCATCCATGTCGAGAAGTGCCGAATGCTGCGACTGGCCGCCGGCGCGGCGGTGATAGACGACGAGCTTCTGGGCGACGGAGCGGGCGAGCTCGGCGCCGAAATCCTTCTCGATCATGCCAAGCGCCAGATCGATGCCGGCGCTCATGCCGGCCGAGGTCCAGACCGCCCCGTCGATGATGAAGATGCGGTCCTCCTCGACCTTCACCTTCGGAAAGCGCTCCCTGAGATCACGCGCATAGGCCCAATGCGTGGTGGCTCGGCGCCCGTCCAGGAGCCCGGCCTCGGCAAAAATGAAGGCGCCGGTGCAGACGGCGGCCAGACGCCGCGTGCGGCCTTGCGACCGGCGCACGATATCGATCAGGCCGGTGCTGGAAGGTTCTGGAACGAGCAACCCGCCGACCAGCAGCGTATCGAAGGCCTCCTCAGAGAAGGGCCGGGTCTCGACTATCATGCCGAGCGAGCTCGGTATCGGACCGCCCGCCTCGGACAGGAGATGAATGTCATAGAGCTTTTCGCCGCCGCTCACATTGGCCAGCTCGAAAGCCGACAGAGCCGCAAAGCTCATCATCTGGAAGCGGGCGGGAAGCACGAAACCGATACGGAGCATGATCGACCCCCCTATGTCCTGAAAGGTTGTATATATGACATTTGAGACATAGTCCACCGAGCCTATGCTTTCCCAACGCCGCATCCCGCCGGCGAAAGGAGCCAGACATGACAATCACCTCGCACAAAGGCACCGCCCTGATCACCGGCGCCTCCGCCGGCATTGGCGCCGTCTATGCCGACCGCCTGGCGAAAGCCGGCTATGACCTCATCCTGGTCGCGCGCAGCGGCGACCGTCTCACCGAATTCGCCCGCAGACTTACCAATGTCAGCGGCCGCTCGGTCGAAACGCTTCCCGCCGATCTGACCCAGAGAGACGACCTCGCCGAGGTGGAGCAGGTGCTGAAGACCGACCAGAGCATCACCCTCCTCGTCAACAATGCCGGCATCGCCGCGACCACGCCGCTGCTTCAGTCAAATGTCGACGAGGTGGCGCGCATGATCACGCTCAATGTGACGGCGCCGACTAGGCTCGCTTATGCCGCGGCCCCCGCTTTCGTCGCCCGCGGCACCGGCGCCATCATCAACATCGCCTCGATCGTGGCGATCAACCCGAAGCTCCTCAACGGCGTTTATGCCGCGAGCAAGGCTTTCGTCCTCGCGCTCTCGGAATCGCTCAAGCATGAGCTTGCCGACAAAGGCGTGCGCATCCAGGCGGTGCTGCCGGGCGCCACCGCAACCGATTTGTGGGAAAAGGCGGGCACGCCCGTCCACCATCTCCCTAAGGAGATCGTGATGTCGGCCGAGGACATGGTCGATGCCGCGCTCGCCGGTTTCAATCAGGGCGAGTTCGTGACCATTCCCTCCCTGCCCGACAAGGCTGACTGGGACGCCTTCGAAAAAGCCCGCGACGTACTCGCCCCGCATCTGTCACTGGCCAAGCCGGCGGCGCGCTATCGTATCGCCGCCTAGCGCGATCATAAAAGGGTGGATACCGGTTTCGGTATCCACCTTTCGCATCAGCGCTTTGCCAATTTGCGATACTCCTCGACCGGCAGGCCGCCCACGCCCCAGTCCTCCATCGCGACCTCATCGATCACGACGAATGTCGTGGCCGGAGTCTTGGCGAGAACATCGACCAGGAGCTGGGTGACGCCCTTGATGAGCCTCGCCTTCTGAGCGTCGGTGGCGCCCTCGCGGGTGATCTTGATGTTCACATAGGGCATGTCAGCCATTCTCCGTGATGTCGAAATGAAAGACCTTGGCGATGATCCGCCACTCGCCATCGAGGCAGACCAGTGTAAGAAAATCGGTGAATTGCTTGCGGCCGATCGAACATTCGGCGCGCACGAAGGTGGTCACGGGTCCCGCGAACTCGATCGCGACGATGCGATCCGTCCGCGTCTCGCCGCGGCTCGAAGGCGAGGGACGCTGGTCGACGACCGGGAAATATTCTTCCATGGTGAGCCGCGTGAGCGCGCCTTCGGTGGCGCATGCATAGATGGCGCCCGGATGGAATATCCGGGCCAGGCGCTTCGTGTCGCTGTGATGGAGACCGTCGAAATAATCCGACAGGGCGGCGGTCACGTCGCCATAGCGGGGATCCATGATGTCGTTTTCCTTGCGCTGCATCAGGCTATGCCTTCGGCCCGCATTGCCGCTTTGGCCGCGTCGCGCCGGCCTATCCTGTCGATGAAGGCCTCGAGATGCGGCCATTTGGCAAGCCCGATGCCGGTCGGCTTCGCCCATCGGGCGATCGCGAAAAGATAGGGATCGGCGATCGTGTAGCTTTCGCCCAGAAGATAGGAACGGCCATCGGCAAGAATAGCCTCGAAATGATCGAGGAGCCGGCCGACATTGTCCGGCGCCTTACGCTTGGCCTCGTCGGAAGCATGGACATTGAAGAGCGGCCCGAATGCCTTGTGCAGTTCGGAGGCGAGGAAATTGAGATGTTCCTGGAGCCGCGCCCTGGGCAAGGTCCCGGCCGCGGGCGCCAGCTTCGCCGCCGGCGTCCGGTCGGCGAGATACTGAATGATCGCCGATCCCTCGGTGAGGACCTCACCATCGTCGAGCCGCAAGGCGGGAACATATCCCTTGGCGTTGATAGCGAGATAGTCAGCGCCGGTCTCGGTCTTCTTCGTCGCCTGGTCGACGCGATCGAGATCGAAAGGCAGGCCCAGCTCGCGCAGCACGATATGGGGCGAGAGCGAGCAGGCGCCCGGAGAATAGTAGAGCTTCATGGGTAGTTCTCCTGTTGAACAGCCACGAAGTAAGCACACTGGTTACCAATGGAAACCCCATAACTTGTAGTTACCATCATTATGAGGTATCCGTCCGGTAACCGGAGAAAACGTCATCCATGCCGCTGAAACGACGAAAGAGCCGCGTTCCGCCGCCCATGCCCGCCTGCCCCCTGACCGAATGCATGGCGCTGCTGGGCGGCGCCTGGACGCCCAATGTGATCTGGTATCTCAATGGCGAAGCGCGCCGCTTCAGCGAGCTGCGCGCCGACATCCCGAGGATCTCGGCCAAGGTCCTGAGCGGGCGGCTGCGCGATCTCGAGGACAAGGGCGTGGTCACGCGTAAGGTGATGGCGACGTCACCGCCCTCGGTCGAATATGCATTGACCGCCTTGGGGCGTGAGCTCGTTCCGGCGATTCAGGCGATCGTCGATATCGGCCATCGGCTCAAGCGGCGGAAAGCTGCCTGATCAGAGTGAAGAGCGAAAGGCGCGAATGAAAAGCACCGTTTCGGCCAAGGCGAAAAGCGCCAATGGGACCGAAGCGCCCCAGGCACCGCCAAGCTCATAGCCGAAACGGGCTGAGACATAGAGCAGGATGATCATGCTCTGCACCATGCCGACGAGGCCGGCGATGCGATATTGCGGTCCCTGGCGATAGCCGATCCAGAAGGCGAAACGCGCCACGATCCACACCAACGCCGCGGCCGTCACAGACTTCGCGATAGTGTCGGGCTCGGCATAGGCGGCCAGCAGAAGCAGGCCGGGAACGAAGAGCATCAGTTGCTCCAGCGTGTTCTGCAGATAGCGCAAATTGACGAGGATGCTCTTCGTCTCCTTACCGGCCAGCGGGTCAAAGGCCTCGGTCACCAGGCGCTCATGCGAGACGGCTTCCACCCCGGTGAGAAAGGTGAGCAGGATGGCGACACCCGACCATTTCAGCGCGAACAGCACGCGGTCGAACACGGCCGGCATGTCCGATAATGGGATGAAGAGATAACAAACCCACCAGATGAAAGCGACGACGAGCGCGGCCAGGCCGATCTGGATGATGGCGGAACGGATGGGAAATCGCGCGGCAGGAGCTTTGTCGTTCATCGTGTCTTCCTCAAACACCTCATGCTGAGGTGGCCGCGAAGCGGCCCTCGAAGCATCCTTCAGGATAAAAGCACAGCTGCTGCAACACACCCTTCGAGGCTCGCTTCGCTTGCACCTCAGGGGTGAGGACGAGCATGACCTAGCTCCTCCCGAACAGCCTCTCGATGTCGCTGAGCTTCAATTCGATATAGGTCGGCCGTCCGTGATTGCATTGGCCGGAATTGGGCGTCACTTCCATCTGGCGCAGCAGCGCGTTCATTTCCTCGGGCCGCAATTGCCGGCCCGAGCGCACCGAATGATGGCAGGCCATGGTGGCGAGGAGATGATTGACGCGCTCCTCGACGGTCGCGGATGAGTCTTCGCCCAGATCATCGGCGACGTCGCGCACCAGTCTCGCGATATTGCCGCCCGACAGCGCCGCCGGCACTTCACGCACCACGATCGAGCCGTCGCCGAAAGGCTCGAGCACCAATCCGAGCTCGGCCAGAAGCTCCTGCGCCTGCGCCAGCCGCTCGACCGACACCGCATCGAGATCGAGGACATCGGGAATGAGCAGCGGCTGGGTGGCGATGCGCTTGCCAGCCCGCTCCGCTTTCAGTCTTTCATAAACGAGACGCTCATGGGCGGCATGCTGGTCGACGATGACGATGCCGTCCTGGGTCTGCGCCAGAATGTAGTTCTCATGGAACTGGGTGCGCGCGGCGCCCAGCGGATGCGGCGTGTCCACGGCCAGAGGAATCTCCGCGACCCGGGCCGAGGCGACATTGTCCATGACGAAAGCCGCCTGCTCTTCCGCCATGCCGGGTGAAGCGGGTGCGAATCCTGTCAGGGCAGTTTCGAATGCATCATTATTGTAGCGCGGCCTGGGCGGCACGATCGGCTTCAACACGCCGAGTGTCGCCGAGGTGAGGCCCGCCGCCGTCTTGCGGCTCGATTTGCCGAGCGCCTCGCGGATGCTCGTGACGATGGCGCCGCGGACCAAAGCTGAATCACGGAAGCGCACCTCGGCCTTGGCCGGATGGACATTCACATCGACGAAGGCGCTCGGGCATTCGATGAAAAGGCAGACGGCGGGGAAACGCCCGCGCATCAGGAGATCGGCATAAGCGCCGCGAATGGCGCCGGCGAGCAGCTTGTCGCGCACCGGCCGGCCATTGACGAAGAAGAACTGCAGGCCCGCTTGCGCGCGGTGATAGGTCGGCAGCGTTGCCAGGCCCCAGATGCGGAACGGCTCCTTGCCGCCTTCGAAATCGACCATATTGGCGAAGACCTCCTCGCCCATGATCCGCTCGATGCGCCGCCGGCGTCCCTTCTCGTCCGCACTCTCGGGCGGCAGATCGACGAGGACGCGCTCTTCCGAGGTGAAGCTCCAGCCGACCTGCGGCGCCGAAAGCGCCAGGCGGCGCACGACATCGGCGGCCTCCGCCGTCTCGGCGCGCGGCGATTTCAGGAATTTGAGGCGCGCCGGCACGGCGAAGAAAAGATCGCGGACCTCGACCACGGTGCCGTCGATACGCGCCGACGGCATCGGCTCGGCCTTGCGGCCGCCCGAGACATCGATCTTCCAGCTGTCGCTTTCAGCGCGGGCGCGTGAGGTGAGCGTCAGCCGGCTCACCGAGCCGATCGAGGGCAGCGCCTCGCCGCGGAAACCCAGCGTCTTGATCTCGATCAGCTCGTCATCGGCGAGCTTCGAGGTGGCATGGCGCTCGACCGCGAGATCGAGCTCGTCACGGTCCATGCCCTCGCCGTCGTCGCTGACGCGGATCAGGCTGCGGCCGCCGTCGCGGAAAGCGATGTCGATCTGGCGCGCGCCGGCATCGACGGCATTCTCCGCCAGCTCCTTGACGACGCTCGCCGGGCGCTCGATCACCTCGCCCGCCGCGATGCGGTTGGCGATGCCCTCCGGAAGTCTACGAATCTTCATGAGGATATTTTAGAGGCCTATGACGCCAAGCGCCAATCCGCCGTCTGGGCCGTCAGGTTGAGAAAGGCGCGCACTTTCCCCGGCAGCAGGCGGGCGGTGGGATAGACCACATGGATCGGCATGGGCTCGGGCGCGAAGGGCTCAAGCACCTCGACGAGATGGCCTTCCCGGATCGCGTCGCGCACCTGGTAATAGAGCACGCGGGCGATGCCGGAGCCCGCCAGCGCCCAGGAAATGGCGGCATCGCCATTATTGACGATGAAACGTGGCTCGATACGGACCTTGAGGCCCTCTGAGAAGGACCACTCGAAGGACTGGGCCACCGGGGCAAAAGCGATGAGACTGAATTTCGCCAGATCATCGGGATGGAGCGGAATACCCGCCTTGGCCAGATAGGCCGGGCTCGCGACCAGAGCCCGCCGCGTCTCGCCAAAACGGCGGGCAACCAGCTGTGAATCCGGCAGATGGCCGATCCTGACGGCCAGGTCATGGCCCTCCTCGACCAGGCTGATGAACCGGTCGGAGAGTGTGAGGTCGATCGAAACTTCCGGGTAACGCTCGACGAAATGACTGAGCAGCGGCGCCACATGGAGGCGGCCGAAGATCACCGGCGCCGTCACCGAAAGCCTCCCGCGCGGTGGCGCTTTCTCGTCCTGGACCGCGAGCTCCGCCTCGTCGAGCTCGGTAAGGATGCGCCGGGTGCGCTCAAGGAAACGGCTTCCCGCGTCGGTGAGGCTGATCGAGCGGGTGGTGCGGTTGAACAGCCTCACGCCCAGGCGGGCCTCCAACGCGGCGATCTGGCGCGACATGACCGAGGGTGACAGGCCCAGTTTCCGGGCTGCCCTTGTGAGGCTTTCGGCCTCGCAGACGGCCACGAAGGCCGTCATGGCATCGAAGCGGTCCATGATTAATGCAGAAATAGCAATAATCTTTTGCACATCCAATAGATTATCATTCTCAGAGGAATAATTATCTTCGCTGCATGAGCACCCCTTCCAGCGACATCGCCTTCACCCCACGCGTCAAAGCCATCCAGGCCGAGCGCGGCTCACGTCCGAATTACGCCCGGATGGAGGAGCGCGGCGGCTTCCGCACCGAGCTGACCGAGGATCTGGCCCAGTTCCTTGCCGGTATCGACACCGCCTTCCTGGCGACCGCCAATGCGGCGGGGCAGCCCTATACCCAGCATCGCGGCGGGCCGAAAGGCTTCATCAAGATCCTGGGGCCCAGAACGCTGGGCTTCGCCGACTACAAGGGTAACCGGCAATATATCACCACCGGCAATCTCGCCGAAAACGACCACGCGTTCCTCTTCCTCATGGATTATGCGCATCGCCGGCGGGTGAAGCTCTGGGGCCGCGCCCGCGTCGTGGCCGACGACGACGCGCTCGTCGCGCAACTGATGCCGGAGGATTACGAGGCCCGGCCCGAGCAGGTCATCCTGTTCGAGGTCGAGGCCTGGGACATCAACTGCCCGCAGCATATTCCACAGAAGATCGACGGCGCCGACGTTGCGCGCGTCCTCGCCGAGCTCCAGGAGCGTATCGCGGCGCTCGAGGCTGAGAATGCCGGCCTGCGCGCGGGTCCGGCCTGACACTGGACCTGGGAACTTTTTGTCGGATACGTTCTTATCTTCTTGCGGGAATTACCGGCAATGAGGCTTCAAGGAGGTCCGAATGAAAGGTCGTGCCATCTTTTTCTCTGTGTTTCTCCTCAGCGGAGCGGCACAGGCTCAAAGTGATGACAAGACGGTCCTCATCGGGCCGTGGAAGATCGAAGCCAGCTTCACCAAGGAGCAGAAATTCGACCGCTGCATGATGAGCCGCACGGTCGACAATGGCGTCACCGCGAGTTTCGCACGCGACAATTCCGGCACCGCGCTGATCATGACGTCCGAGCGCTGGAAGCTCGACAGCGGCAAGGCCTATCCGGTGGAGTTCCTGGCCGGCAAGACCAGCTGGAAGACGGATGTCACGGCGACCGCCGACACGGTGCGCGTGGCCCTGACCGACGAGCGTTTCAACAAGGCGCTGCGCAACGCCAATCGTCTCGATGTGAAGGGCGCCGGCGCCACGATCAGTGTGCCCCTGGACAAGAGCGCCGCCGCTCTGGCGCGGCTCGAAAGCTGCTACGAGAACAACAGGAATGCGAGCGAGACGAACCCGTTCGAGGCACCGAAGCCATAGCCGAGTTAGAAGAGATTTTATTTCCCCTTCTCCCGCTTGCGGGAGAAGGTGCCCGATAGGGCGGATGAGGGTGTTGGTTCAGTTCACGACAGCCCATCAAGAAAACAAGGTGATGCAGCTTCAACACGCTTGCGATTTCACAGAAGCTGAGAGAGCACCCTCATCCGGCCTTCGGCCACCTTCTCCCGCAAGCGGGAGAAGGGGAAACTGCGGAGGAAGTTGCGCTCGCTTTCAATTCGCCGACGGCGTGATCCCGACCGGCTTGCCGACGACCGTGACGATGAGCTTGTCCGGATCGGAGATGCTCTTGGCCTGGGCCTTTGCCTCATCCAGCGTCACCGCCTCGATCATCCCATTGCGGCGGTTGATGTAGTCGATGCCGAGATTGTCCTGCTGAATGGCGAGGAGCTGGCTGGCGATCTTGGAATTGGAATCGAAGCGCAGGGCATAGGAGCCGGTGAGATAGGTCTT
Organism: Rhizobiales bacterium Y(2018); assembly: GCA_005502925.1. Taxonomy (GTDB): domain Bacteria; phylum Pseudomonadota; class Alphaproteobacteria; order Rhizobiales; family Aestuariivirgaceae; genus Taklimakanibacter. The sequence continues at coordinate 33,779 of SCPD01000003.1, forward strand.
GGTCTCGGTGAGCTCGGCGGCGGTCGGGCCCCCATCGGCGAATTTCTTCATCGTGTCCTTGACCACGGTGAGCGCCTCGCCCGCCTTTTCGTTGCGGGTGCCCAACTGGCCGAAGACAAGACCGGCATGGTCGAAAGGATAAAGCCCGATCGACACGCCATAGGTCAGCCCGCGCTTCTCGCGCACCTCATCGGTGAGGCGCGAGCCGAAGCCGCCACCGCCCAGAATGAAGCTCGTGACATAGGCCGGGATGAAATTCGGATCGGCACGCAATATGCCGTCATGGCCGAAGGTGATGATGCTCTGCGGAATGTCGCGGTCGATCACCTGGGTCGACGCTTTGTCCACGACATGGATCATCGTCGCCGGCTTCGGCGGCTCGGTATCGGGAAGGTCGCCGAAGGTTTCGTCCAGGAGCTTGGCTAGAGTGTCGGCGTCGATGTCGCCGACGACCGCCACCTTCAGGCCCTTGCGCGAGAAAAGCTGCTTGTGCATGGCGCGCAGATCGTCATGGGTGATCGTCGCCAGGGACGCGACGGTGCCTTCCGATTCCCGTGCATAGGGATGATCGCCGAAAGCCTTCTGCATCCAGGCGCGCGAGGAAATATTCTCGGGCTCCTCCTCATTCTGGCGCGCGCTGACCAGCAACTGGTCGCGCACCCGGTCCATCGGATCCTTGTCGAAGCGGGGCTTCGCCAGCGCGAGCCTGAGCAGCGCGAAGGATTCGTCGCGCTTGGCGCTGAGCGTCTGGAACGACCCCTGGAACTGGTCGAAGCTCGAATCGAAGGACATCTTCATCGCCAGATCGTCGCGCTGGGTCTGGAAAGCCGCCGCATCGAGATCGCCGGCGCCCTCGTCCATCATCGCGGTAATGAAGTTGGCGGTGCCTTCCTTGCCCTCGGGGTCGTTCGTCGCCCCGCCCAGGAAGGAGAACTGCATGGCGATGAGCGGATTGGTGTGATCCTCGACGAGCCAGGCGGTGATCCCGCCTTTGCTCTTCACTTCCTTGATCTCGATTGCCTGGGCAGGCAGGACATAGATCGCGAGAACGGCAACTGCCGCGAGCAACGGACGGAAAGGGCGCATCACGAGCCTCATGAATTATTGTTCGGGGGAATTCGACATGGAGGGCGTTGCGGGCGCGCCGCCACCCGCGGTGCTACCGCCCGCGGGAAGCAGCACACCGGTCGCCGAGCGCTTGATATCGAGCGTCTTGGCCGCCGCTGCCTTCACCTGATCGAGCGTCACCGCTTCGATGCGCGAAGGCCAGTCGAGCACATCCTGGACGGTGGTGCCGGTGGTGAGCGCGGTGCCGAAGCTCCTCGCCATATTGCCCTGATTGTCGCGGGCATAGATGGTGTTGGCGATGAGCTTCGTCTTGGCGCGCTTCAGCTCTTCCTCGGTGATGCCATTCGCCTTGATATCATCGAGGACGGCGTCGATCTCGGCCTCGACGACGTCGACCTTACCGCCCGGAACCGGCGAGCCATAGACGCCGAAGGTTCCGGAATCGAGACCATCGCCCGAATACCAGGCGGCGGCGTAAGACGCGATGCGCTTCTCGACCACGAGCTTCTTGTAGAGACGGCTGGTGGCGCCACTGCCCATCGCCTCGGCCAGCACGTCGAGCGCTTCCGCCTCGCCCTTCGCCGCCGTGGCATAAGAGACACCCAGATATTGGCGCTGGACGAGCGGAGAAGCGGCGCGGGCATCGGTCAAAGTGACGCGGCGCGGGGCGATCGGCTCAGGCTCATCGGTGCGCACCCTGGACGTCACGTCGAAGGTGTTGGCGAGCTTGCCATAGTGTTCCTGGGCGAGCTTCTGCACTTCATCCTTCGTCACGTCGCCGGCGACGACCAGGATCGCATTGGCGGGCGTATAATGCGCCTTGTAGAAGGTGATCGCATCTTCGCGGGTGAGCTTGTTGACCTCGGACATCCAGCCGATCACCGGCTTGCGATAAGGATGGGCGAGATAGAGAATGGCGTCGAGCTGCTCGCCGAGCAGGCTCGAGGGATCATTGTCGGTGCGCTCGCGGCGCTCCTCCTCGACCACCTTGAGCTCGGGCAGCACATTCTCGTCCTTGAGCACGAGATTCTGCATGCGGTCGGCTTCGAGATCCATCACCAGGCCCAGGCGGTCCTTGGCGATGCGCTGGAAATAGGCGGTGTAGTCCTTCGACGTGAAGGCGTTATCCTCGCCGCCATTCTCGCGGATGATGCGGTTGAAGGCGCCGGGCGGATATTTGTTAGTGCCCTTGAACATCAGATGTTCGAGGAAATGCGCGATGCCGGCCTTGCCCTGCGGCTCATCCGCCGAGCCGACGCGATACCAGACCATGTGGGTGACGACGGGGGCGCGGTGATCGGGGATGACCACCACCTGCATGCCGTTGTTGAGGGTGAAGGTCTCGGCCAATGGCTGCTGCGCCGAGGCGGGAAGCGGCCCGGCAACGGTCGCGAGCAGGCACAGGCCAGCGAAAGCGGCGAGGAAACCGCGGCGCTTGAATCTCATGAGGTCACCCTTGGATGGTATGTCGGGATGGCGTAATCACTTTGGGAGGAGTCGCCATCACACTTTTTCATTTTTGTTGGCGCATGATCTCTTCGGAAAACCGGTGTCCACTTTTCCGGATCATGCGCTATTCGTCCTTGAACACGTTGCCCATGTTCCAGATCGTGCCGTAATTCGGATTGGCCTTGCGCTTCTCGGCGAGCTGCGCGGCATGGAGCTCCTTGAAGAGCTGGTTCTCCGACTTGGGCTTGCCGTCCGGCCCCACTTTCGAGATGCCGTATTTCTCATAGACATCCTGCTTGGGCGGTTCGGCGCCTTCCGCCGGCGGCGGATTGGCGGAAGCGGTCTTCACCGGGGCCGGCTCCGGTTCCGGCGTGGGCTGCGCCTGGTCCATGGCGGGCTCGGCCGGGGCTGCGGCCACCGTGTTGAGCTGGCCGTCCTCAGCGACTTCGCCGGTGGGCGGGCGCAGATTGAGATCGGGCGGCATGGACAGGTTACGGTTGGTGCGCACCTGGGTTTCGTCGGGAGTCGCCGATTTTCCTGCGCCCAGCAAATCCTGCATCTTGGTCTCGGAGCAGCCGGCGACGGCAAGCGCCGCCGTAAGGCTAAGGGCGAGGCCAAAGGCCGTTTTCATGATGTCGCGTATCCCTTCAGAAAGAAACCCGGCTCTCGGGGTAGTTGCCGTGAAATTGCCCCGGCAATCGGGCATTTCCGTGGCCGCTATTTAGATCGACCCTCGGTAAAGGATTCATAAACCAAGAGCCCTACCCCGGCAACGATGGCTACATCGGCCAGGTTAAAAATGTACCAGTTGAAGTTCCCGACATGGAACGAGAAAAAGTCGGCCACCGCGCCATAAACCGCCCGGTCGAAGGCATTGGCGAGCGCGCCCCCCAGGATGAAGCCGATCCCCGCCGCGGTGATAGGGCGCGACACTTTGGCGAGCCAGATCCACATGCCGGCGCTGATGGCGAGCGCCATGGTGATCAGGACGCCTTGCGAGGCGCCCCCCGACAGCCAGCCATAGGAAACGCCCCGGTTCCAGGCGAGCACCAGGTCGAAGACCGGCAGCAGCACCACCGGCTGGCGGGCCTCGATGTCGAAGACATGCAGCATCCACCATTTGAAGGTCTGGTCGATGCCGAAAGACAAAGCGGCGAAGACCAGCCCAAGGACCGATAGCGCCCCCCAGAACCTCACGCGAACAGCTTCTTGCTGTGGCGCTTCTCCCACTCGCGCACCGCATCGGCGTCGCGCGGCGTGATATCGGGAAACTCCTTGTCGCTGCCCACTTCCGGCGTGATCTTCCAGGAACGCGCGCATTTGCGGCCCTGGGCCGGCTTGAAGACGACGGCGACACCCTTCACATCATCGAGACGGAAGGCATCGGCGGGTCCATCCCCTTCGACCAGCGTCGCGTCCGAGGTGATCGCCATCTCGGCGATGTCGAGTCCCTTCAGCACCTTAAGCGCATCGGCATCAGAGACGTGGATCTCCGGCGCGGCCTCGAGCGAGGAGCCGATCGTTTTCTTCACCTGGCGCTCGATCTCCAGCGCGCCGGTGATGACACGGCGCACATCGCGGATTTTCTGCCACTTGGCGGCGAGATCGGCATCGACCCATTCGGCCGGCGGCTTGGCGAACTGCATCAGATGGACGGAGCTCTTTTCGCCCGGGAAACGCGACAGCCAGACTTCCTCGGCGGTGAAGCAGAGGATGGGGGCGAGCCAGGTCGAGAGGCAGTGGAAGAGCTCGTCGATCACGGTGCGGCAGGCGCGCCGACGCAGCGAAGACGGCGCATCACAATAAAGTGTATCCTTGCGGATATCGAGATAAAGGGCCGAGAGATCGACATTCATGAAATTGAGCAATGTCGCTACGACCTGCTTGAAGTCATACGCGCGATAGCCCGCCAGCACGCTGGCATGGATGTCGGCGAGCATATGCAGCACATAACGCTCGAGCTCCGGCATGTCCTTCTGATCGAGGCGCTCGGTCTCTTCCCAGCCGTCGAGAGCGCCCAGGAGATAACGCAGCGTGTTGCGCAGCTTGCGATAGGCCTCGACATTGCTCTTGAGGATTTCCGGCCCGATGCGCTGATCATCGACATAGTCGGTGGAAGATACCCACAAGCGAAGAATATCGGCGCCCGACTGCTTGATCACATCCTGCGGGAAGACCTGGTTGCCGAGCGACTTCGACATCTTGCGGCCATCCTCGGCCATGGTGAAGCCATGGGTGATGACGGTGTTGTAGGGCGCCCTGCCCCGTGTGCCACAGGATTCCAGCAGCGAGGAATGGAACCAGCCGCGATGCTGGTCGGAGCCTTCGAGATAGACATCGGCGGGCCAGCGCAGATCGGGACGCTTCTCCAGCACGAAGGCATGGGTCGACCCCGAATCGAACCAGACGTCGAGAATGTCGTTGACCTTCTCCCAGTCATCCGTGTCGGTGACGCGGTCCTTCAGGAAGCGCTCATGCGCGCCCTCGGCGAACCAGGCATCGGCGCCCTCGGTCTCGAAGGCCGTGGCGATGCGCTCATTCACTTCCGGATCGTTGAGCACGAGGCCGGTCGCCTTGTTGACGAAGACGCAGATCGGCACGCCCCAGGCGCGCTGGCGCGAGATGACCCAGTCGGGACGCGCCTCGATCATGCCACGCAGACGGTTCTGGCCGGCGGGCGGCACGAAATGCGTATCATCGATCGCCTTCAGCGCCTTGGCGCGCAAGCCATCCGTCTCGCCGTCGCCCATGGAGATGAACCATTGCGGCGTGTTGCGGAAGATGATCGGCTTCTTGGAGCGCCAGCTATGCGGATATTGATGCTTGAGGCGGCCGCGCGCGATGAGCGCGCCCGCTGCGATCAGCGCCTGGATGACCGCTTCATTGGCGTCACCCTTCTCGCCCTTGTCGGTCAAGACGCGCTTGCCGGTGAAGCCCGGCGCCTCATTGGTGAAGGTGCCGTCGCCATCGACGGTGAAGGGAATATCGGTCTTGATGCCCATCGACTTGAGTTTGCCGATATTGGCTTCCCACACTTCGAAGTCGTCGGCGCCGTGGCTCGGCGCCGTATGGACGAAGCCGGTGCCGGCGTCGTCGGTGACATGATCGCCGGGGAGCAATGGCACGCGGAACTCATAGCCGAGAGCGCTCAGCGGATGCGCGCAGGTGGCGATGGACGCGATGTCGACATCACTCAGGCGGTGGAATTCCTCGACGCGGCTCGCCTTGAAGGTCTCCGCCGCCAGATTGTCGGCGAGGATCAGACGATCGCCGACCTTGGCCCAATTATCGGCGGCGGCCTTGGTGACCTCATAGAGGCCATAGGCGATTTTCGGCGAATAGCTGATGGCGCGGTTGCCGGGGATGGTCCACGGCGTGGTCGTCCAGATCACCACGCTGGCTTTGGCAAGGTCGCCCTTGGGCGCGGTGCCGTCGGCCATGAAGGTGACCGGGAATTTCACATGGATCGTGTCGCTGGTGTAATCCTGATACTCGACCTCGGCCTCGGCGAGCGCGGTCTTCTCGACCACCGACCACATCACCGGCTTCGAGCCCCGGTATAATTGTCCGCTCGTCGAAAACTTCAGCAGTTCGCGGGCGATCTGCGCCTCGGCGGCGAAGCTCATCGTCGTATAGGGGTCCTTCCAGTTGCCGATCACGCCCAGACGCTGGAACTCCTCCGACTGGATGCCCATCCAGTGCTCGGCGAAGGCGCGGCATTCCTTGCGGAACTCGTTGATCGGCACTGCATCCTTGTTGCGGCCCTTGGCGCGGTACTGCTCCTCGATCTTCCATTCGATGGGCAGGCCATGGCAGTCCCAGCCCGGCACGTAATTGGCATTCTTGCCCGACATCTGCTGCGAGCGGACCACCAGGTCTTTCAGGATCTTGTTGAGGGCGGTGCCGATATGGATGTTGCCATTGGCATAGGGGGGGCCGTCATGAAGGATGAACAGCTCCTTGTCCTTGGCTTCCTCGCGCAGCCTAGTGAACAGGTCCATGCCCTGCCAACGCTTGAGAATCTCCGGCTCCTTCTGCGGCAGGCCGGCCTTCATCGGGAAGGCGGTCTTGGGCAGGAACAGGGTCTCGCGGTAGTCGCGCGCCGGGTTTTCAGGCTTGTCGTTCATGTCGGTAAATCAGGCTTTTGAGGGTGGTTGGTCGGGCGCGCTTGTAACAGTGAACGCCGCCAGGGGAAAGGGCGGCGTTGCCGCCATTGCAAGCCCGCGCCTCGGCATGAGAGATTGGGAAATGCCAAGGTCGGGGAGCGAGCTGATTTCCCTGCCCCAGCAGACTAACCCCTTGATCTTGCTGGACTGCCTTCAGATTTTTCGAAATTTTCCCTGTATTTCCCTGTATGCGCCTGTATCTGGCCTGTATCCGGCCTGATCCTGACCTTGGGTGACGACGATGACTTGGTTTGTCCGGCTACTGGCTTTTCTTCTGATCGGATCGGCAACGGCTTCGGCCGAGGACCTTCCCAAGGAGCCGCAACTGCGCGTCGACGGGGGCATGCATACGGCCTCCGTCCGGCGCCTCGATGTCAGCGCCGACGGCAAGATCCTGGTCACCGGCTCCGAGGACAAGACAGTCCGGGTCTGGTCACTCCCCGACGGCCGATTGCTGCGTACCTTGCGAATGCCGGTGGCGCCGGGAGATGTGGGCAAGGTCTTTGCCGTCGCCTTGAGCCCGGATGGCAGGCTGGTTGCGGTGGGCGGCTGGGATGATGCCGATCTTTCGACCTCGCTCGATTACTTCGTCTACATCTTCGATCGGTCGAGCGGCCAATTGCTGCGCCGGCTCGGCCCCAATCCCCAGGTCATCGACGAGCTCACCTTTTCGCCGGACGGCGTGAGGCTGGCGGCCGGCATGGGCGCCAAAGGCGGCATCAAGGTGTGGGATACCGGCCAGTGGCAGGAACTTCTGGCCGATGGGGACTATGCCGAGACGGTGAACGGCATCGCCTTCAGCCGAGCCGACGAGATGGCAGTCACCTCGCATGACGGAGGCATCCGGCTCTATGGACCAGACCTCGTGCTCAAGCAGCGTGTTCCAGCTCCGAGTGGCGAGCGGCCGGAAGGAATCGCCTTCTCACCCGACGGGAAAAAGCTGGTGGTCGGTTATGTCGGCGCCATGGCCGTCGACATCCTCGATGCTCGTGATCTGAGCCTTGCCTACCAGGCCGATACCGGCGGGCTCGAAGGCGGAGATGTTGCCGCGGTCGCGTGGTCCGAGGACGGCGAGATGATCTTCGCCTCAGGCGACTATTATGTTCAAGGCCCGCCGGAGCGCATGCAGCTCTTCGCCTGGGACAATCAGGGTCGCGGTGAACGCCTCGCTGCCGATGCCGCCGGCAATACGGTGATGGATCTCAAGGCCATGCCGGGTGGTGGCGCGGCCATAGCCGATTCCAATCATGGCTTCACCGTCTATGATGCGAAGGGCGACATCGTTCTGCGCAAGACCAGCATAGCCGCCGATCTGCGCGGCGAGCTCGGCGACGCTTTCACGGTAAGCGAAGACGGCACGAGGGTACGCTTCGGTTTGGGTATAGGCGGGCTCGATCCGTGGCTCTTCGACATGACGACGCTGCGTTTTGCGGAATCAACGACATCACCTGGCGATCTCAAGCCCGCCAATATCGACAAGCTCGATGTCAAAGATTGGAATAGCACTCGCAACCCGACCATAAATGGCGCGGCGCTTCAACTCGATGCCAATGAGACGAGCCGATCGCTTGCCATTGAAGCCGATGGTGAAACCTTTGTGCTCGGCACCGATTGGGCATTGAGACGTTACACGAAAAAGGGCACGCCCTTGTGGTCGCATGCTGTCTCCGCCCTGCCCTGGGGCGCCAACATCACGGCAAAGGACCAGTTGCTGATCGCGGCGCAGACCGACGGCACCATTCGTTGGTATCGTCTTGCCGACGGCAAGGAATTTCTAGCACTCTTCGTCAACGCCCTCGACAAGAGATGGATCGCCTGGACACCGTCCGGCTATTACGCAGCTTCGCCGGGTGGTGACGATCTCATCGGCTGGCAAGTCAATCGCGGCATCGAGGAAGCGCCGGACTTCTTCCCGGCGAGCCAGTTCCATGAGCGCTTCTACCGGCCCGATATCGTGCGCGAGGTGCTCAACACTTATGACGAAGAACCGGCGATCAAGGCCGCCAATGCCAAGGCGAAGCGGCCGGCGCGCAAGGACGACATCGCCGCCGCACTGCCACCGGTGATCGAGATCACGGCTCCGGGCGACGGCACGTCGGTGACCGACACCGTAGTGACGCTCTCCTATCGCGTGCGCACGGCGGACGGCCGGCCGCTCGAAGCGATCGAGGTGCTGATCGACGGCCGTCCGCAAGGCCAGCGCGGCGCGGCGGTCGTCAATGAGGACGAAAGTCTGAGTCTCGATGTGACGATTCCGGCCCGCGACGTGGAAGTCTCTCTCATCGCCAAGCAGGGAGACCAGGTGAGCGTGCCGGCGCGCGTCGCGCTCAAATGGGCCGGGCCTCCCTCCGAGGATCAGATCAAGCGCAAGCTCTATGCGGTGTTCGTCGGCATCAGCGATTACGACAAGGCCGGTCTCAAGCTCAGCTTCGCCGATGATGACGCGCGCGACTTTTCCGACAATGCCAAAGCGCAGGCCGGCCGCCTCTATGAGACGGTCGATGTAAAGCTGCTCACCGACAAGGACGCTAGCGCCGAGAACATTCGTGGCGCCCTGGGCTGGCTCGAAGAGAAGGTGGGCCCCGAGGATGTCGGCCTCCTCTTCATGGCGGGCCACGGCATCACCGACGCCAAGCAGCGTTTCTATTTCCTGCCCGTCGGCGGCGATCCGGAAGATCTGCGCGGCACATCGATCGGCGAGACCGAGATCCGCGAGACGATCTCCGCGCTCGCCGGCAAGGCGCTGTTCTTCATCGATGCCTGCCACTCGGCCGACAGCCTCAAGGGCGATGTCGCGGCGGCCGATGTGACGGCGGTGATCAACCGGATGGCGCGCGCCGATTCCGGCGTGGTCATGTTCGCCTCATCGGGCGGCAATGAATTGTCGCTGGAGCGTTCCGACTGGAGCAATGGCGCCTTCACCGAAGCACTGCTCGCCGGAGTCATGGGCGGGGCGGACTACGAGAAAGACGGCAGCATCTCGACCGCCGAACTCAATCTATGGCTCTCGACGCAGGTGAAGAAGCTCACCGCCAACCGCCAGAACGCCGTGATGCTCAAGCCCGACACGGTGCCGGATTTTTCGATCGCGCGGATTCCTTCACCCTGAGGTGCGAGCGCAGCGAGCCTCGAAGGGTATCGTGCAGCAGGCTCGCTCTATCCTGAAGGATGCTTCGAGGGCCGCTTCCCGGCCACCTCAGCATGAGGATATCCGAGATCCTCACATCTCGAAGGACTGATAGACCAGATGGGCGAGCGAGACGATATCCTCGCGACCAGTCTCGCCGGCGATGACGAAGCCCAGGGGGCCGTCGAGCCAGTAGCAGGCCGTCACATTGTCTTTCTGGGTGACCAGGAAGGCGGTTTCCTTGTTGCTCGCATTGGCGGCGACGAAGATGGTGATGCGGCGCTTGCCCTGGTCCTCATACATGAGTTGGGCCGCCGGCTGGGCGCCGGCCGCCAGAAGGCGGCCGCCCATGAAGGTGTAGCCGCGCGCGGAAAGGTCCGGCACCACGAGTTTCTGGCCGATGCGCTTCGACAGCCAGGTGGTCAGATGCTCGCCGTCGCTGGCGGCGACTTCGACGGCGTGGCGATTTTCATGTGTGTAGATCTCATGCGCCTCGATGGCGAGGTCGGCGAACTGCTTGGCCTGCGGCGCGCTCACCTGCAGATTGGCGAACCAGCCGGCGCCGGCGCCGATGATCAGGAGAGCGAGGGCCGCGGCAACGGCCCAGGGCGACAGCGTGAAACCGCGGCGATGGCGGAGCGCCGCCTTGATCTGGGCCGGCACGGGCTCGTCGAGCACCGGATCGAAGGCCTCCTTCAGCCAAGCCTTCTGGCGCCGCCAGGCTTCCACCTTGGCACGCGCCTCGGGGTCGTCGGCGAGGCGCTCGTCAAGCGCACGTCCTTCCGGCCCGGCGATCTCGCCATCGGCGTAAGCGTGCAACGGCCAGTCTTCGTTGTGGTTGGGCTCCGTCATTTCACTCGTCTCAAGGAGGGTTTCGCCCCCTCGCCTATCAATTCACGCAAGGCGCCGCGCGCCCGCGACAGACGCGACATCACGGTTCCCACCGGCACGCCGGTGATCTCGGCGACATCGCGATAGCTCATGTCCTCCAGCGCCACGAGGATCATCACCTCGCGCTGCTGGTCAGGCAGGCGGTCGAGGGCGCTCGCCACCTGCAGAAGCAATGTCTCGCCCTCCTGGGTGGGCTTCAGCATCACCTCAGGATCGGAGAGGTCGTCCACCGTCTTGACGATCCCGGCGCGGCGCTCACGCCGGAGGCCGCTGATATGGATATTGCGCAGCACTGCATAAAGCCAGGCTCTCAACGGCCGCGTCGGGTCATAGAGATGGCTCTTCACCAGCGCCCGCTCGACACAATCCTGGACAAGATCGTCCGCCAGCGCCGGATCGCCGGTCAGAGCCCGGGCGAAACGGCGCAGGTAAGGCAACTCGGCTGTGAGATCCGCGCGGAAATTCATCTCCGACCTTTAATCCCAGATACAGTGCCCGGCGGCAGTTTATTCCATGGCGCCAGCTGGCGCATGTTCAGAGTGACGGCGGCGGATGCTCAGGACAATCAAAGTGATGATAGCAACGGTCGCCACGATAACGCCGGCCTTGATGTATTTGGCGCCGAAGGGCAGCGCATCCTCGGGCAGGATGTCGAGCACATAACCGAGCAGGCTCGCCACATAGTAGCTGATGGCGGCGATGGAGAGGCCCTCGACCGTCTGCTGCAGGCGCAGCTGGAGGCGCGTGCGTTCGCTCATCGCCTTCAGGAGATCGCCATTCTGCTCCTCGACATCGATATCGACGCGGGTGCGCAGCAGGTTGGCAGCATGCATGAGCTTGGCCGAGAGATCGGTCTGGCGGTCCTGCATGCTGAAGCAGGTGCGCAGAGCCGGCATCAGGCGACGGTCCATGAAGCCGCTGATGGTCTGATGATCGCCGATCGGCGTCTCGCGCAAGGAAGCGAGCCTGGCACGGACGATCTCGGCATAGGCCCTGGTGGCGCCGAAGCGGAAGCGCGACTGGCTGGCGCCCGCCTCGAGCTCGCCCGCTACCGCCATCAGGCGCTGCAGCAAGGCTTTGTTGGCGGCGAGGCCCTCGCTCTTGGTCATCTCGGCGGTGATCTCGCCCAGCGTCTGCTCGATGCGGCGCACCACCGGCTGGAGCCGTTGCGCTTCTGGAAGACCGAGCAGGCAGAAGGTGCGATAGGTCTCGAGCTCGAGGAGCTGCTGCACGAAGATACCGGCGCGGAGCGTCGACATGCCGCGGTCGAGGACCAGAAGCCGCACGAAGCCGTCGCTCGCCGCGAGAAAATCGGTGGCGGCGCGCGCATCGCCGGCTTCGGTCTCGAAAGCGACGAGGCTCGTCGGATCGAACACTTTCTGCCAGTCGCCGCCATCGGCCTCGGAGAGCAGATGAAGATCGGCCGCGACCAGCAAGGGACCTGGCTGCGGCAGCTGCTGCATCAGCTTCTGCAATTCACTGGTCGGACGGCCGAAGGGCGAACGGTCGTGGTTGGCGAACTCCCAGGTGTAAGTGGTGAATTCGGCATGCTGCTCCCAGCGCAGGGCCGAATCGGGAAAGGTGACGCGGTAATGTTTCGAGGCGGCGTCGGGGCCGCGATGACCACGCGCGCTGACGAATTCGCCGAAGGCCAGGCGATCGCGGGCGGCGAGATCGGCGTCGGTCATGAAAGCGAAATGCAGGATGCGCAAAGGCGGCGCGATGGCCGCGAAAGGCCGCGCATGCACCTCGCTCAGAACGGCGCCGCGCAAGGGATGCGGCTCGAGAGTCATCACCTTCCTCCACTCCGCAAAAAGCGGAAGGGGCGGAGCATAGTCGGATGATCGCGTCACGGCATGTGTCGCCGGGTCGCAGATTGATCTGCTTAATCAGCGGGCATTTGCTCGACGGCGTTGCGCAGCCCCTGGCGCAGCTCCTGCATCTTCTCGTTCAGCGCGATCATCTCGGGCACGGTGAAGCCGGAATGACGCAGCAGAGCATCGGTCAGGCAGCCGGTTTTTTCGTGCAGCTCACTACCCTTTGACGTCAGCTGCACTTCGACCTGACGCTCATCGATGGTACTGCGCAGGCGTTGGACGAAACCCGCCGTCTCGAGCCGCTTTACCGCCGGCGTGATGGTGCTGGGCTCCAGCGCCAGCCGGTCGGCGATCGCGGTGATCGTCAGCCCGCCCTGCTCCCAGAGCGCGCTCAGGACGAGATATTGAGTGTAGGTCACGCCCAGCGCGTCGAGCATCGGCTTATAGAGGCGGTTCACCGCGATGGCCGTCGAATAGATGGAAAAGCAGAGCTGGCTGTCCAGCGGCAGAGGCGACGGGGCGGTCATTTCCTTGATCTCCAGGTGTTCGGCCAGATCATTACCACAAGAATAGATATCGCGATAAAGATTTCTCTTTACAAGGCACCCGACCCAGTTTATCTAATAATTATCGCGATAATGATTATCGCAAAAACAACGAAAGGAAACGCAAATGACCAAGTCCCTGATCGCCGCCGCCGCCAGCCTCGTTCTGGCCACCACCATCCTGAGCCCGGTCCAGGCCGCGCCCGCCACCAAGAACGTCGTCCTCGTCCATGGCGGCTTTGTCGACGGCTCCGGCTGGCAGGGCGTCTACAACATCCTGAAGAAGGACGGCTACAACGTCACCATCGTCCAGAACCCCACGACCTCGCTTGCCGACGATGTGGCCGTGACGAAGCGCGCCATCGACCAGCAGGACGGCCCGGTCATCCTCGTCGGCCACTCCTATGGCGGTGTCGTCGTCAGCGAGGCCGGAACCAATGAGAAGGTGAAGGCGGTCGTCTATATCGCGGCTTTCGCGCCGGATAAGGGCGAGTCGGTCTCGAGCCTGATCGCCCATCCGCCGGCCGGCGCCCCGGTGCCGCCGATCCTGCCCCCCGTCGATGGTTTCCTGATGCTCGACAAGGCGAAGTTCGCCGCCTCCTTTGCCGCCGATGTCGATGCCGGCACCGCCGCTTTCATGGCCGACTCGCAGGTTCCGTGGGGCGTTGCCGCGCTGACCGGCGCCGTCACCGTTCCCGCCTGGAAGAGCAAGCCCAGCTACTATCTCGTCGCCAGCGACGACCACATGATCCCGCCGCCGGCCCAGCGCATGATGGCCGAACGCGCCGGTTCGACCATCGTCGAAACCGCCGGCAGCCACGCCGTCTATGTCTCGAAGCCGGAAGCCGTCGCCCAGATCATCGAAAAAGCCGCGCAGTAAAAATCAACCCGCACAAAAGCCCCGGAGCATCCGTGTTCCGGGGCTTCTATTTGTCCCTACCCTGTCCATTTCTGGCGCATGGTCACCAGTTCCTCGGCGGCGGTCGGATGGAGCGCCATGGTGGCGTCGAAATCGGCCTTGGTGGCCCCTTTCCTCACGGCGATGGCGAGAAGCTGCGCCATCTCGCCGGCATCGGGGCCGACAATGTGGCAGCCCAGCACCTTGTCGCTGGTGCCGTCAACGACGAGCTTCATCAGCATGCGCTCGTCGCGCCCCGTCATGGTGTGGCGCATCGGGCGGAACGTCGTCTTATAGATGTCGATCTCGGGATGGAGCTCGCGCGCCTGCGTCTCGGTCAAACCGACGGTGCCGATCTCCGGCTGCGAGAAGACGGCGGTCGGCACATTCGCATGATCGACGGCGATGTTGCGGCCGCCGAACACGGTGTCGGCGAAGGCATGCCCCTCGCGGATGGCGACCGGCGTCAGATTGAGCCGGTTGGTGACATCGCCCACCGCATAGATATTGTCGACCGTGCTGCGCGAATATTCATCGACCTTCACGGCGTAGTGCGGCGTCAACTCGACACCGGCCTTTTCGAGATCGAGCCCCATGACATTGGGGATACGGCCGGTCGCATACATGATCTGGCTAGCGCCGAAGACCGCATTGTCGCTGCAGGTGATACGCACGCCATCGCCCGATTTCTCGATCTTCTCGACGTCGCAACGCAGGCGGAACTCGACGCCCTTCTTCTTCATCTCGGCGATGAGGTGGTCGCGCAGATCTTCATCGAAGCCGCGCAGAATCTTCTCGCCGCGATAGATGAGTACCGTCTCGACGCCGAGATTGTTGAAGATGCCGGCAAATTCGACGGCGATATAGCCGCCGCCGACGATGCAGATGCGGCGTGGCAGCTGTTCGAGATGGAAGGCCTCGTTCGAGGTGATGGCGAGCTCGCGGCCCGGCAGATGCGACGGCACGAAGGGCGTGGCGCCAGTGGCGATGAGGATATATTTCGCGGTGATCTTGCGGCCGTCGGACAGCGCCACTGTATGGCGGTCTTCAAGGACGGCGCGCCCCATAACCAGCTCGGCACCGGCGTTTTCGAGATTGTGGATATAGGCCTTGTTGAGCCGGTCGATCTCCTTGTCCTTGTTGGCGACCAACGTCTGCCAGTCGAAGGAGACTTTCTCGGTGGTCCAGCCGAAGCCCGTCGCGTCCTCGAAGGCTTCTGCGTACTGGCTCGCATAGACGAAGAGCTTCTTCGGCACGCAGCCCCGGATCACGCAGGTGCCGCCGACGCGATATTCCTCGGCGATGGCGACCTTGGCGCCATGCTGGGCGGCGATACGCGCGGCGCGCACCCCGCCGGAGCCGGCGCCGATGACGAAGAGATCGTAGTCGTACTGGGTCATTTCTTCAGGGTCTCGACGCCGTTCTCGGTGGCGATGATGGCGAGGCTCGCCATGCCGATAAAGAGGCCATGTTCGACGACGCCCGGAATGGAGGACAGCGCCGCGGCGAGCTTCTCAGGATTATGGATATGGCCAAGGGCGCAATCGAGGATGACATTGCCATTGTCGGTGGCATATGGCTTGCCGTCGCGCAGGCGCACAATGAGCGGGCCCTTATTGCCCGACCAGGCGAGCGCCTGGTCGATCTTGATGCCGGTCGCCTTGAGGCCGAACGGCACGACCTCAACCGGCAAAGGATACTTGCCCAGCGTCGCCACCTTCTTGCTGTCATCGGCGATGACGATCATCTGGCGCGACGAAGAGGCGACGATCTTCTCGCGCAACAAGGCACCACCACCGCCTTTGATGAGGCGCAACTCGCCGTCGAGCTCATCGGCGCCATCGACGGTGACGTCGAGCACCGGCGTCTCGTCGAGCGTCGTAAGCCTGATGCCGAGGCTTTCGGCCTGCTTGCGCGTCGCCTCCGAGGTCGGCACGCAGACGAGATCCCAGCCTTGCTTGACCTTCTCGCCCACCGCATCGACGAAATGCTTGGCGGTTGAGCCCGTGCCGAGGCCGAGCTTCATGCCGGAGGAGATATATGTGATGGCGGCCAGCGCCGCGGCCTTCTTGCGATCGTCAGATGTCATGAAGCCTCGGCGTTTTTGGGGTGTTTGTTTGCCCTCTCTCCCGACGGGAGAGAGGGCCTGTTCCGTTTACGAGCCGAGACCGCCCATCAGCATGTATTTGATCTCGGTGAATTCCTCGACGCCGTGGCGCGAGCCTTCGCGGCCGATGCCGGATTCCTTGACGCCGCCGAAGGGCGCCACCTCGGTCGAGATGATGCCTTCATTGATGCCGACCATGCCATATTCGAGGCCTTCGGCGACGCGCCAGATGCGGCCGATGTCGCGCGAATAGAAATAGCAGGCAAGGCCGAATTCGGTGTCGTTGGCCATGCGGATCGCTTCTTCTTCCGTTGAGAAGCGGAAGAGCGGCGCCACCGGGCCGAAGGTTTCTTCACGCGCCACCGCCATCTTGGTGGTGACGTCGCGCAGGATCGTCGGCTCGAAGAAATTGCCGCCGAGCTCCTTGCCGCCCACCACGATCTTGGCGCCCTTGCTGACCGCGTCATCGATATGCTCGCGCACCTTCTTGACCGCCGCCTCGTTGATCAAGGGACCGGTGGTGATGCCCTGCTCGACGCCGTTGCCGACTTTGAGCTTGTTCACAGCATCGGCGAATTTCGCGGCGAAGGCGTCATAGACCTTGTCCTGCACCAGGATGCGGTTGGCGCAGACGCAGGTCTGGCCGGCATTGCGATATTTGGACGCCATGGCGCCCTGCACCGCGGCGTCGAGATCGGCATCGTCAAAGACGATGAAAGGCGCGTTGCCGCCAAGCTCGAGGCCGACCTTCTTCACAGTCGTGGCGCACTGCTGCATGAGCAGCTTGCCGATCTCGGTCGAGCCGGTGAAGGTCAGGATGCGGACCAGCGGGTTGGAGGTGAGCTCGGCGCCGATCGGGCGGGCCTTGCCGGTGAGGATGTTGAAGACGCCGGCCGGGATGCCGGCACGCTCGGCGAGTTCACACAGCGCCAGAGCCGAAAGCGGCGTTTCGCTCGCCGGTTTGCAGACGAAGGTGCAGCCTGCAGCGAGAGCAGGACCGGCCTTGCGGGTGATCATCGCATTGGGGAAGTTCCACGGCGTGATGGCAGCGACGACGCCGATCGGCTGGCGGATGGTGACGATGCGGGCATGCGGCCAGGGCGAGGGAATGGTCTCGCCATAGATGCGCTTGGCTTCCTCGGCGAAGAACTCGACGAAGGAGGCGCCATAGGCGATCTCGCCGCGCGATTCGGCGAGCGGCTTGCCCTGCTCGGCCGTCATGATCTGGGCGAGGTCTTCCTGATTCTCCATCATCAGGTTGAACCATTTGCGCAGGATGGCGGCGCGCTCCTTGGCGGGCTTGGCGCCCCAGGCCTTCTGGGCCTTGCCGGCCGCCTCGATGGCGGCCTTGGCTTCGGCCTGGCCCAGATTCGGCACCGCCGCGATGACCTCGTCATTCACCGGATTGGTGACGTCGATGGTTTCCTTGCCCGACACCCACTTGCCGTCGATGTAGCATTCGTCCTTGAGCAGCGATTTGTCCTTCAGGATGTCCCTGAGCGCCTGGGTCTTGCGGATGTCCATGATCCCGTCTCCTTGTCCGTTGGAGCCGTCGATCCCTTGGGAT
Source organism: Rhizobiales bacterium Y(2018) (assembly GCA_005502925.1). Taxonomy (GTDB): domain Bacteria; phylum Pseudomonadota; class Alphaproteobacteria; order Rhizobiales; family Aestuariivirgaceae; genus Taklimakanibacter. The sequence goes on from SCPD01000003.1 coordinate 51,414, forward strand.
GAGGCTCTATAGGTGAATATAGGGGGCGCCGGCCTCGGCACCTTCGCGGCGGCGTCTTAGCACAGGGGCGGGTCAAACCGCAAAACCTCCCCCTCATGGCAGCCGCGCGGCCGCTGCTGCTTGCCAATCTGAGTTTCATTGCCGATAAGGCCCGCCATGACCCGCAAAGCCGTAATTTTCGATCTCGACGGGACTCTCGTCGACACCGCCCCCGATCTGTGGCGCGCCACCAATCATGTCATGTCCGAATGCGGTCGCCGCGCGGTGACGCTCGAAGAGGTGCGGGCCTTTGTCGGCCATGGGGCACGGAAGCTCATCCAGCGCGGCCTCAAGGCGACCGGCGAGGAATATGACGTCCCGGCGATCGAGCCTCTTTATGAGAAATTCGTCGCCTTTTACCGCGACAATATCGCCGTCGGCAGTGTGCCCTTTCCGGGCTGCCTGGCGCTGCTCGACCGCCTGAAGGCCGAGGGAATCAGCCTTGGCGTGTGCACCAACAAGCAGGAAGGCCTGTCGGTGAAGCTGATCGAGACGCTGGGTATGACCGCTTATTTCGACGCCATCATCGGGGCGGACACGATCGGCATCGCCAAGCCGGACCCAGCGCCTTATCGTGAGGCCTTGCGGCGGATGGACCGCGAGGGGGCGCCCTCGCTCCTCATCGGCGACAGCGAGACGGATGTGCTGACGGCGCGCGCCGCCGGCGTCCCGATCGTCGGCGTCACCTTCGGCTATACGCCCCGCCCGATCGCGGAATTCAGTCCCAACAGCCTGATCGATCACTTCGACGAGGCCTATGAGCCCATCATGGCGCTGCTGAACGGCTGAATCGGTCAAGCCGGGCCGTTCAATTCTTGACTTTCCCGGAGCGGCGACCCTATATCGCGGCACCTTGGTACGGGCGATTAGCTCAGTTGGTAGAGCACTGTGTTCACATCGCAGGGGTCACTGGTTCGAGTCCAGTATCGCCCACCATCCTTCGCTCGCGAAGCGAGTGAAGGTTGCCGTGCCGGAGCCTAAAAGGCGAAGGCGGGCCTTCCTCCGCGACCTACGGCTCGGCAAGCCTCTTCCGAACGTTACTATGTTGGGATGACTACGGATTTGCGTGATCGGCTGCGACGACACAATGCCGGCGAAGCGTTGGAAGATTTCGTCGCGATTCGCGACCGCGGCTCGAGGAATTCGCCGGCCGGCAGCCGACCCTGATCGTCTCACCCGACTGCCTTCCCCTGCCCGAATGGGCGGCATTCGTCCTATTTCTCCAGTCTTTCTCCAACGAAAGCAATAGGATGAGGTGGAAATTAGCGCGGCCGCAGCGAGTTCCGCCGACTCTATTATATGGATCCGATGGCAAAATGGACTTGCCGGACTTCATCCAAGCCACTCTGCAACGGCCGGCATTCAGGGTTAGCGATTCCTATACCGATCGTACAACACGTTTAAATTGTATTATTGCATCTTAAAATAGTGTGCCGTGCTTTTTCTTAGAGAATTGGCCTTCAGTTAATGTGGCAAACCGGCAACACTCGCCAGGATTCTGACACGGTGCTGCCTAGGTTACTTGACGCTGGAACCCGCTGGGAAGAAGGTACGCCCATGCACGATTCAGTCGTGCAGCCTTCCAGCACCGGTTTTGTAGGGGATCGGGGGGCCGCTTTAAACACTCCAAGAAGTGGGAGAGACATAAATGAAAATGATGAAGTGGGCGCTTCTGGGCGGTGCGGCGGTTGCCGTTACAGCCACGGCTGCTCGCGCTGACGATCTGTCGGCCTTGAAGGCGCAGATCGAGCAGCTGCAGTCGCGTGTGTCGCAGCTTGAGGCTCAGCCGCAGGCTTCGATGCCGTCGGGCTACAGCCTCCTTTCGATCCGTGACGGTCAGGGCACCTATGAAGGCGTGCTCCCTGAGCGTTATGCCGATCGCGTTCGTGAAGAATCGGGCTTCACGCTCTCGGTCGTTCCGACTGCTGACGCGGCTCCGGCTGCTGAAGTCTCGGTGTCCGGCGAAATCCGTACCGCTCTGATCTACACGGATATCGACGCTGAAGACTCCGACGACAATCTCGACGTCAAGGTCCGTGGCCGTATCTTCATCAAGGGTAAGGCTGACACGGCTGTCGGTGAAGTCGGTGGTTATTTCCGTCTCCAGGCTGATGGCGGCGGCAACTTCTCGGACTATTCCGAGAACACCAAGATGAACAAGGCCTATGGCTGGTGGAAGTTCGCTCCGGAATGGGAGCTGATGGCCGGCTATAACGACAACACCGCTGCTCTGCAGGTCGGTTGGGACTGGCTCGCGGCTTCTGGCCCGACCGCGTCCTTCGGCCCGTCGAACATCAACAACGAGCAGATGCGCCTGACCTACTCGTCCGGCCCGTTGTCCTTCGCCATCGCGGTGGAAGATGCGGATGCTGGCACGACGTTCGGCGTTGCTGTGACCAAGGTTGACCCGCCCGGTCCTGTGACCATTGTCACTACTGCGTCTCTGGTTTCGGCCAGCACGGCTGACCGTTCGGACATTCCGGCGGTTGAAGGCTACCTGATGTATTCGTCGGACGCCTTCACGGCTCAGATCGCCGGCCTTTATCAGGACGACAATATTGGCGACAACGCTGATTGGGCGATCGGTGGCGGTGCCACGGTTGGCCTCGGTGAGATGTTCCAGCTGACGGCCGGTGCGGTCTATGGCGAAGGCACCACCCAGTATGCCAACAATGTCGGCCCGCTCACGGTTGACGAGGAGTTCTGGGGTGCGTCGGTCGGCTTGCTGGCCAACCTCTCGGAAGACACCCGGTTGGAACTGGGCGTCGGCTACGAAGATTATGATGACGCCGGCACGGCCCTTGGCTTCGGCGGCGGCATCTACTGGGATCCTGTCAGCCAGGTTACCCTGGGCTTCGGCGCCACCTATATCGATCGTAAGGACACCGGCGCTCTCGCAGCGGTTGACGGTCCGGATGGCGACGCTCTCGCTGACCATGTCGAAGTCGTCGATGATGAGGACGAGGACAGCCTCGAAATCTTCTTCGGCACCTGGCTCAGGTTCCCGTAATTACGCATAAGGCTGCTTGGTTAAGGTCGCTCCCGCTTCCTGACGCCAAGTCGGTTTCCTGCAGAGCCCCGTCGCGGTACCGCGGCGGGGTTTTTCGTTGCCGGCCAGGGAATCGCAAGCGTCTCCGGTCTCACGCACAAGAATCAGGATCCATCTGGTTGAAGCCAGATGCGCCTTCAGGATTGAAGTAACGGGTAAGACGAACGGCTACCGCGCAAGATCACCCAGCGCCGACAGCAGAGGCTGCAATTCCTGCTCATAGCGCCGCCAGCGTTCCACCGAACTCCTATAGATGGGACTTCTGACTTGGCCGCGGCTAAGCGTCTTAACGGTCGAGTCGCCTTCATGAAAGCTCAGACACGCTTCATCCCATGGCAAGCCGATGAACTCGATCAGCTTGCGCGCCTCCGCTTCAAAATCGGAGGTGAACCTCTCATAATCGAGTTCATAAATCTGAAGCGGCAGCACGCGCTTCCAATGAGCCATGAGACGCGCATAGTCGCGATAATATTGCCCGAGTATAGTCAGATCGCAGCTGTAGGAGTGACTGTCGTTGAGCGGGTTCTGAAAGCAGGACCAGCAAGTGTCCATTGGATTGCGCTTGCAGTGGATGATCCGCGCCTGCGGCCATAACAACGCAACCAGTCCCAGATTAGCAAAATTATGCGGCATCTTATCGATGACGCGTAGCGCGTTGGGACGATGAAACTGGAGGAGCTTGACGTAACTCTCCCCGATGTTCCGCAACACTTCGGCCGGCATCGTCTGTAATCTTGTGAGGAACATTTCAACGGCCGAGCCCGGCGCGAAATTCATAGATCGGGCCAACATGTGGATGCGAACCAACTCTCCGGCCCCAGCCACTTGGCGATGGCTGGCGATCACCTGCTCGGTGAGCGTCGTGCCCGAGCGCGGCATGCCAACGATGAGCACCGGCAACTGGCTTGTATTTGCGAGATGGGAATGAGCCTGCATAACCTCGGGCGTAAAGGTAGAAATCACGTCATCCACCCAGTTGTGGAAACTGTCCCCACCGAAATCTGGCTTCACCAGACGATTAGCCTCCGCGAAATGCCGGAAGGCGGCCGGATAGCGGCCGGCTTTTTCATGCATGAAGCCCAATGACGTATGCAGCATCTGGGCCAGCGGCGCGGTCATGCCCTCTTCCTTGAGCCGCTGCTCGGCCTCGGCAATGAGCGGACCATGCTGGTCGCCAGGCCGGTTCATCGCCAGACGATAGAGCGCCATTACCGAAAATGTGATGCCGCGCCGTAGTTCCTCGAAAAGTGCATCCGCCTCATCCTGCCGTCCCAGAACATCCAGGCTTTCGGCGATCCCCATCTTGACTCTCTCGTCGTCGGGGCTCAGCGCACGGGCGCGCTCGAGATAGGGCAAGGCAAGCGCGGCCTTGCCGACGTCACGGTAATATTCGCCGATCGCCAGCAGAGTCTCCAGCTGCTTCGGGTTGATGAGCAAGGCATTGTGCAGAAACGGCAAGGCCAGCTCTATTACCTTTGCATCAAGATAGAAGCGCCCGACATTGTTCAGATAGATCGGGTTCTGCGGCTCGGCCTTCGCCGCGAACTCTAAATGTTTCAGGGCCAGACCGCGCCTGTTCTGCTGCTTGTAGATGATGCCCAGAAGATTATGGACATCTGGCCTGTTGGGGTTATCCCTTAACAGTTCCAATGCGCCGGACTCGGCCTTCGCGTAATCGCGCTGATGCACCAGAACGCCGATCTGCTTGATGGCCTCGAGAACACGATCGGGCTTACGGAGAATGGCGGCGGGCGCCGCCGGCGGACGATAAGTTTTCATCTCCGAATTCTAGCCCATTCATCGTGGAGGGGCCACAAGGCAAGCTGCTGGTGCGGCGACGATTCTCCGACCGACCTACATCGGCTCGAAGACCGTGCCGCCCGCCTTGTACCCGCCTTGCGCCGTCTGGGCGAAGGGCGAGCATTCGGTGCGTGTGCCGCGCGGCAGGAAGCTCGTCGGATTGAAGGCCTCGCAGAGCGAGCCGTCGCTCGCCTGCCAGATGCCGGTGCCCTCGCCTTTGCCGCTTTCCTGATAGCTGAAGGTGCCGTCGCTGTTGAAGGTCGTCGTGCCGGTGCGATTGACGGGCCGCGTATAACGGAAGCTGTTGCCCGACAGGACACGCATGATGTCGCCCGCCTTCATCGGCCCGGTGGGCACGGTGGGCGGCGGAGCCGTGACATCGGGCCCGGTCGTCGAATCATCGATGCGCGTCGAGCTCGAGCTGCAGGCGCCAAGCAGAAAAGCGGCTAAGGCAATGCCGGCCCAGGCCGATGGACGGGACAAGCGCATCATATTCCCTCCGCCATGACGACAACCCGTGCGCCGACGGGCGCGCGGCGATAGAGCTCGATGACACTTTGGTTGAGCATGCGGATACAGCCTGAGGATGCGTTCTTGCCGATCGACATCGGCTCGTTGGTGCCGTGAATGCGGTACAGCGTGTCACCGCCATTCTGGAACAGATACAGCGCCCGGGCGCCGAGCGGATTTTCCGGGCCACCCGGCATGCCGTCCTTCCACTTCGCCTTTTCGGGACTGCGCTCGATCATGTCCTTGGGCGGCGTCCAGCGCGGCCACATCACCTTGCGGCCGACATCGGCAAGCCCGGCCCAGCGGAAGCCGTCGCGGCCCACCGCGCAGCCGAAGCGCAGGGCCTGTTGGCCTTCCAGAATCAGGAAAAGCTGGCGTGAGCCGGTATTAATGATGATGGTGCCCGGCCAATGCCGTGTCGGGTAGGGAACGATGGCGCGGCGGAAGTCTTTCGGCAGCTTCTTCTCGTCAAAAGGTGGCAGCGGGTACGGATCGTCGAGATCCTGATCGGCCCAGGCCGACGTCGCCATGAGGCCCGTCGGCAACGCCGAGCCGGCCGCCAAGGCACCCCCGATGAAATTCCGACGCGACAAAACTGATCCGGACACGGTTCTTCCTCCTCAGGCCTTCTTTCATTCACTGCACGCACAGATGGCAAGACTGCGGCACCTGTACCAGCGTGCCGGCGAAATCTCGCCGCCGCGCTTATCTTTTTGTTTGCGCATGACTTTCCGGAAAAGCGGCATCCGCGTCCCCAATCATGCTCTAGAACCATTCCGCTCGGGGTTCAATTGCCCGGAAGGGCATGAGTTTCTTAGCTAAAATCGCATGTAATGCCTTAACAACTCATCAAGGCTAACCGCTGATTAACATGAATGAGACGACATGAAATGATACAGTCCCGGGCGAGATGAGACGGCTTCTTCCGCCCCTTTGTATTCTCCCCGTCTCCTGACAGCACCCCGATCCTTTTCACCCCGCATCACATGCGGGGTTTTTTTTGTCAGGCTTCAGCCGCACCGGACGCCGATGCATGGCTCCTTTACCTCTGCTTATTCTCCACCATGGTATGGGCTCGCGGGGCGGAGTGGAAGGACCTGCTTCTTCGGATTTTGAGTTGAATTTGAAGGAGCGGGTCGCGGGAGCGGGAGATCCTGACATGGCCGAAAGGCTGGCCGAGGGGCGCAAATCCTATATCGATGTCGAGGTGCTGCAGCGCCTGCTCAAGGGATTGGATTTCATCGTCCTCTGCTTTGCCGGGCTCGTCATCACGCTGGGCATGGCACGCTTGCCGGCGACGCCGGACAATGACGCGCTCATCGGCTTCTTCACGCTGGAGCTGGTTCTGCTCTCGATGTTCGTGATGCGCATCCTGGGCCTTTATGAGATCGCGGCGCTGCGCCGCGGCCTCAGATCCATCGTTCTCTCCTTCGCCGCCTGCCTGCTGAGCGTCTCCGTCAACTATCTGCTGGCCTGGCTCGGCCTCATCGACCTGCCTCCCGCCTGGCTCGTCGTCTGGCTCGCGCTCACGGCCGCCTATCTCATCCTGACGCGTGGCGTCGTCGCTCTATGGGCGCGACCTCTCGAACCCGCCGGCCGCTTCCGCAAACGCATCGCCATTGTCGGTGGCGGTGCCGCGGCCGAGGAGGCCATTGCGACGCTCGAAGGGTCGCCCGGCCTCGACATCGACATTGTCGGCCTGTTCGACGACCGTTTCGACGATCGCAGCCCGGAAGCGATCCGCGCCCACAAGAAGCTCGGCAAGATCAGCGAGCTCGCCTTCTTCGCGCGCGAGCACCGGGTCGACCTCATCATCGTCGCGATACCGCTGTCCGCCGAAGCGCGACTCCTGCAGATTCTGAAGCGGCTCTGGGAATTGCCCGTCGACATCCGAATCAGTGGACAGGCCTCGAAGCTCAAACTGAGCCCGCGCGCCTATACGCATCTCGGAAATCTGCCCCTGCTCGCGGTCTTCGACCGGCCGCTGACCGGCTGGTCGTCCTTCCTCAAATCGGCGATGGACCGCAGTCTGGCGCTCCTCTTCATCATCGTCTTTTCGCCCGTTCTGGCTCTGACGGCGCTCGCCGTGCGTCTCGACAGCAAGGGCCCGATCCTCTTCAAGCAGCGCCGCTACGGCTTCAACAACGAGCTTATCGAGGTCTATAAATTCCGCTCCATGTATGTGGACCGCAGCGACGCCGACGCTGCCCGGCTGGTGAGCAAGGGCGACCCGCGCGTGACCCCTGTCGGGCGCTTCATCCGCAAGACGTCGCTCGACGAATTACCTCAGCTTTTCAATGTATTGAAGGGCGATCTCTCACTCGTCGGGCCACGCCCGCACGCCACCCAGGCCAAGGCGCAGGAGGCGCTCTACGAGCAGGTCGTCGACGGTTATTTCGCCCGCCACCGGGTGCGGCCCGGCATCACCGGCTGGGCGCAGATCAATGGTTGGCGCGGCGAAACCGACACCAAGGAGAAGATCGAGCAGCGCGTGCTTTACGACCTCGACTACATCGATCAATGGTCGCTCGGCTTCGATCTCTACATCCTCGCCCGGACCCCCCTGGCCCTGCTCCAGACCCAGAACGCCTACTGAACCCGAACCGTCGCTATGCACAGGGCTTAAATCGCTCTTTACCCTGTCCGGCAGAGGTATAGACTCCCAACAGCTGCGAAAATGCAGCTCTGGGCAACCATCAGAGGGGTTAAGTCATGGATTTCATCATTCAGTTGATCCTTGGCGCATTGGGCGGCAACGGGGCGGGCGCCGCCGTCAAGAATGCCAGCCTCGGCACTGTCGGCAATTCCGTTGTCGGCGCGGTCGGCGGCCTCATCCTCGGTCAAATACTTCAGAGATACATGGGCATGGATGCGGCCGCGGCCACAGCGACGTCGGGCAGCATCATCCAAAGCGTGATCGGCGGCGCCGGTGGCGGCGCCATCCTGACCATCGTCGCCGGCCTCATCAAGAATGCGATGAGCAAAGGCTCAGCATAATAGATCTCTCACCAGAATGCGAAACGGGCGCCCACGGGCGCCCGTTTCAGTTTAAAAGCAGATCAAGATCGGCTCAGATCTGATCCGTACCGAAGCTGTCGCAGGTCTTCATGTCGCCGCTTGCGAGACCACGCTTGAACCAGCGGACGCGCTGCTCCGACGAGCCGTGGGTGAAGGATTCCGGCACCACATAACCTTGCGAGCGGCGCTGCAAGCGGTCATCGCCGATGGCGGCCGCGGCATTGAGGCCTTCCTCGATATCGCCCTCTTCGAGAATGTTGTTGGTGTCGTTGGCCGATTTCGCCCACACGCCGGCGAGGCAATCGGCCTGCAGCTCCATGCGCACCGAGAGGTTGTTGGCCTCGGCTTCCGAAGCCTGCTGGCGCGCCTGCATGACCTTGGCGGCGATACCAAGCTGGTTCTGGATATGGTGACCCACCTCATGCGCAATGACATAGGCCTGGGCGAAATCGCCGGGCGCGCCGAGCTTGTTCTTCATGTCCTGATAGAAGGAGAGATCGATATAGACCTTGTTGTCGCCCGGACAATAGAACGGTCCCATGGCCGACTGGGCCATGCCGCAGGCCGACTGCACGAAGCCGTTGAACAGAACGAGGGTCGGCTTCTGATATTGCCGGCCCATCTCCTGGAATTTCTGGGTCCAGACGCGCTCGGTGGAGCCCAGCACCCGGGAGACGAAATCCTTGCCGGCATCGCCGGTCACATCGACCTGGGCCTGGCCGGAAGGCTGCTGCTGGGTCTGAGTCTGGTTCTGGGTGGTGGTCTGCCCACCTGAGGGCGCTTGCGTCTCGCTCTGCTGCTGGCCCGGCGGCTGCAGCTGGCCGTCGCCGGTGATCATTTGCAGGAGATCCACGCCGAAGACGAACTTGGCGATCAGATAGACCGCCACCAGCAGAATGATGGTCTGAAGGCTGAAGCCGCGCCCGCCGCCGCCCATCGGCACCTGGAAACCGCCGCCCTTGCCGCCGCGCGGGAAGCCGAAGCCGCCGCCCTGGCCGCGGCGATCCTCGATATTGTCGCTGGGCCGTTCATTGTCGAGTCTCATGTCGTCCTTGCCTCCTGTCCGATGGTCCCGGGCTACGCCAATTGGACGCGGAACCGGGCAAGATCATATACCAGTTTCAGTGCCGGAGTCGCGATGCCTGTCATTTGCGCCAATTCGATGACAGCCCCCAGCAAGGCGTCGAGCTCGGTGGGTCGGCCGGCATCGACGTCCTGCAACATGGAGCTGCGATGCGCCCCGACCTTGGCCGCCATGTCGAGGCGCTCTTCGACGCTCACGGAAAAGACGACGCCCAGTGCCTCGCCGACGGCGCGGGCCTCGTCCATCATGGCGGCGAGCACCACACGTGTGCCAGGGTCGCGCGCAAGCGCCTCGAGCGTGCCGCCGGTCAGGACGCTCACCGGGTTGAAGCTCAGATTGCCCCATAATTTGAGCCAGATCTCGTTGCGCAGGTCCGCCCGGACCGGACTCTTGACACCCGCCTGCTCCAGCAGCGCGCTCAATTTCAGGGCCCGGGGGCTGATCTCGCCGGACGGCTCGCCAATGGTCATACGGTCGCCGAAACCATGGATAACGTGACCGGGAGCGCCGAGCCCGGCCGCCTGCCAGATCACCGCGCCCAGTGCCCGCTCGGGTCCGAGCTTCTTCCACAACTGTCCACCCGGATCGACGCTTTCGAGGACATGGCCGTCGAAGCGCCCGCCATGCCTGTAGAAATACCACCAGGGCAGACCGTTCTGGCCGAACAGCAACACGGTATCGGGGCCGATCAATGGCGCCAGGGCATCGGCAATGCCCGGCAGGGCATAGGCCTTGAGGGTCAGGAGGATGTAATCCTGGTGTCCGAGCTCAACTGGATTGGCGGTCACGCGAGGTCGAACCGTAAAGGTCTCGCCCGCCTGGGTGACACTCAAGCCTTTGGCCCGCATCGCCTCCAGATGGGCGCCCCGCGCAACCAGCGCGACATCGGCTATTTCCGCCGTGGCGAGCCTGGCCCCGATAAGACCACCGATCGCGCCGGCGCCAAACACGCAAATTCTCGTCATATCCGTAGTTTACGCATAAGGTCGCCGATGCGGCCAGACCATTTGAAGGAATGTTCGCCGTAAGCTAAGAGGCGATCATGACCGACCGTCTCGTCATCGCCCTTGCCCAGCTCAATCCGACCGTTGGCGCGGTCGCGGCCAATCTCGCCAAGGCACGCGAGGCCCATGCCGCCGCCCAAAAGGCCGGCGCCGATCTCGTCCTTTTTCCGGAACTCTATATCGCCGGATATCCGCCGGAGGACCTCGTCCTGCGCGCCTCCTTCGTCACCGCCTGCCGCGAGGCGGTCGAGGCGCTGGCCCGGGAAACGGCCGAAGGCCCGGCGGTCCTGATCGGCCTGCCCTGGCGCGATGGCAAGAAGCTCCACAATGCGGTGGCGCTGCTCAACCAGGGCAAGATCGAGACGCTGCGTTTCAAGCATGACCTGCCCAATTACGGCGTCTTCGACGAGAAGCGGGTCTTCGATGCGGGGCCTGCCCCGGGACCGATCAGTTTCAAGGGCGTGCGCCTCGGCGTGCCGATCTGCGAGGATATCTGGACAGAGGAATCCTGCGAGACCCTGGCCGAGACCGGCGCCGAGATTCTGCTCGTCCCCAATGGCTCGCCCTTCGAGCAGAACAAGGACGACACACGCCTCAATCTGGTGGTGGCGCGCGTCACCGAAACGGGCCTGCCGCTCGCCTATCTCAACCAGATCGGCGGCCAGGACGAGCTCGTTTTCGACGGCGCCTCCTTCGTCCTCAACGCCGATCGCGCCCTCGCTTTGCAGATGCCGATGTTCGAAGAAGCGCTTGCCGTCACCGAATGGGTCCGCGGCCCGCAAGGCTGGCGGATGAACAAAGGCGAGATCGCCCGCCTGCCGGAAAGGGAAGAAGAGACCTGGCTCGCCTGCGTGCTCGGCCTCAAGGATTATGTCGAGAAAAACCGGTTTCCGGGCGTCGTCCTGGGCCTGTCGGGCGGCATCGATTCAGCCGTCGTCGCCGCTATGGCGGTCGATGCGCTGGGGCCTGAGCGCGTCCATTGCGTGATGCTGCCCTATGCCTATACGAGCCGCGACAGCCTCGTCGATGCGGAGGCCTGCGCCGAGGCGCTCGGCGTGCGCTACGACGTGGTGCCGATCAAGGAGCCGGTTGAAGGTTTCCTCTCGGCGCTCAAGCCGCTGTTCGACGGCCGGAATATCGACACGACGGAAGAGAACATCCAATCGCGCAGCCGCGGCGTGATCCTGATGGCGATCTCCAATAAATTTGGCTCGATGGTGCTGACCACCGGCAACAAGTCGGAAATGTCGGTCGGCTATGCGACGCTTTATGGCGACATGAATGGCGGTTTCAACCCGATCAAGGACGTCTACAAGACACAAGTCTACCGGCTGGCGCGCTGGCGCAACGCGAACCACCCTGCCGGCCTCGAAGGCCCCGCCGGGACGATCATCCCCGAGCGCATCATCACCAAGGCGCCGACCGCCGAGTTGCGTGAGAACCAGACCGACCAGGACACGCTGCCGCCTTATGACGCGCTCGACGACATTCTCTCGGGCCTCGTCGAGGAGGAGCTGCCGGTCGCCGACATCGTCAAGCGCGGTCACACGGAAGCGCTGGTACGACGCATCCAGCATATGCTTTATGTAGCGGAATATAAGCGGCGCCAGGCGGCCCCCGGCGTCAAGATCACCCGGCGCAATTTTGGTCGCGACCGGCGTTATCCGATCGTCAATGGTTTCAGGGACAGAAGCTGACATGGCTCCCATCTTACGCTTTGCCCCCTCACCCACCGGCCGCATCCATATTGGCAATGCGCGCACGGCCATCCTCAACTGGCTGTTCGTGCGCAAAGCCGACGGCCAGTTCGTGCTGCGTTATGACGACACCGATGTCGAGCGCTCGACGGCGGCTTTTGCGGCGGGCATCGCGCATGATCTCGGCTGGCTCGGCATCGTGCCGGACCGGGTCGAATATCAGTCGAAGCGCTTCGACCGCTATCGCGCCGTGACCGACGAGCTGAAGGAGGCGGGCCGGCTCTATCCCTGCTATGAAACGGCGGACGAGCTCGACAGGCGGCGCAAGCGTCAACTCGCCCGGCATCAGCCGCCGGTCTATGACCGCGCCGCCCTGAAGCTCACGCCTGAGGAGCGCCAGGCGCTCGAGGCCGAAGGCCGCAAGCCGCATTGGCGCTTCAAGCTCGACGGCCGCAATGTCGAATGGGTCGATCTCATCCGCGGACCGCAGCATATCGACACGACCAATCTGTCCGATCCGGTGCTGGTGCGCGAAGACGGCACCTATCTCTACACCCTGCCTTCAGTGGTCGATGATATCGATTTCGGCATCACCCATGTGATCCGCGGCGAGGACCATGTGGTCAACACCGCGGTGCAGATCGAGATCTTCGAGGCGCTCTCCGGCAAGGTCCCGCATTTTGCCCATCACAGCCTGCTCACCGGCGCCGATGGCCAGGGCCTGTCGAAACGCCTAGGCTCGCTGTCGATCGCCTCCTTGCGCGAGGAAGGCCTGGAAGCCATGGCGGTGGTGAGCCATGCGGCTCTCCTCGGCACGTCGGACTCGATCCATCCCTGCCTCGATTATCGTGAGCTTATCGAAGGTTTCGATCTCGCCAAGCTGTCGCGGGCACCGGCCCGCTTCGACGACAATGAATTGCGCGGCCTCAATGCCCGTCTTCTCCATATGACGCCCTATGCGGCGGTGAAGGAGCGGCTCGACCACGGTGATGAAGCCTTCTGGCTTGCCGTGCGCGGCAACCTCACCATCTTCGCCGATGTCAAAAACTGGTGGACCATCGTCGCCGGCGACGTCACGCCCAAGATCGCGCCGGACGAGCGCGATTTCATCGCGGCGGCGGCCAGGCTGCTGCCGCCCGCCCCATGGACAAGCGAAACCTGGAAGGTCTGGACCGAGGCCGTCAAGACGGAGACCGGCCGCAAGGGCAAGGCCTTGTTCATGCCGCTGCGGCTGGCGCTGACCGGCCTCGATCACGGCCCGGAGCTGGCTCTGCTGCTGCCGCTGATTGGACGCGAGCGGACTTCCCGGCGATTGGGGACGTAAACGGATCGGCATTGATCGCCGCCGCAAAAGCCTTAAAACATGCGGGGTTCGAGATTGGGGCATGCCCATGATCCTCGTCGGTCAGTATGACTCTCCTTATGTGCGCCGCGTGGCGGTGACGCTGCACCACTATCATTTGCGCTTCGAGCGCAACCGCCTGTCGGTCTTCCATCCCGGCATGGTCGACATCAACCCCTTGATGCGCATTCCCTCGCTCGTCATCGACGGCGACGAGACGCTGCATGACAGCGGCGCCATCATCGACTATCTCGACGAGATGGTCGGCCCGCAGAAGGCGTTGACCCCGCGCAGCGGCGAGGAACGCCGCAAGGTGCTGCAGGTCATCGCCCTCGCCACCGGCGCCATCGATAAGACGCTTGCGGTGGTTTATGAGCGGCATTTCCATCTGGCCGCCGGTATCGCCCATGAATGGACGGTGCGCTGCATGGCGCAGCTTTCAGGCGCCCTCGTCCATCTCGACGCGCATGCGAGCGGGCCCTGGTATTTCGGCCGCAAGTTCACGCAAGCCGATGTCACGCTCGGATGCCTCATCGGCTATCTTAAGCTGCGGCTGCCGGAAGCCTTTCCGGCCGGACGTTATCCGCATCTCGAGAAACTGGCGGAACGCTGCGAGGCGCTCGACGCCTTTATCAAGACAAAGCCGGCGCCCGATGAGCTGATGCCGGCGAAACCTTGATCAGGCGGCCGGAATCTCCGCCGACGCGTCCGGCACCTTGTAGCCCTTGATCACAGCTGGGCGCGCGGCCATGACCTGATACCAGCGCCGCACATTGGGAAAGTCCTTGAGATCGATCTTCTGCCAGGCGAAACGGGCGATCCACGGGAAGGTCGCGATATCGACGATCGAATAATCGCCGCACATGAAATCTTGGCCCTTGAGCAGCCGGTCGAGGACACCATAGAGGCGCTTCGCTTCGGCGGCGAACCAGGCATCGGCGAAGGGCGCCTTGCCTTCATTATAGTGCAGGAAATAATGGGCGCGGCCGAGAAACGGACCGACCGCCGACATTTGCCACATCAGCCATTCATGGATGCGGATGCGCGCCTTGGCCTCGGCCGGATAGAGCTTGCCGGTCTTCTCACCGAGATACATGAGAATGGCGCCCGACTCGAATACGCTCTGGCCGTTGTCGCGGTCGATGATGGCCGGGATCTTGTTATTGGGCGATATTTTGAGAAAGTCGGGCGCGAACTGCTCGTCCTTGCCGATATTGATCGGATGGGTCGTGTAAGCGAGGCCCATCTCTTCGAGCGCGATCGAGATCTTGCGCCCATTGGGCGTGCTCCAGGTGTAGAGATCGATCATAGCAGCTGCAATCCTCCCGCTTGTTCCATCTGGTCCTCCAGAACAAGGATACGGTCATAGGCGCGATCGGCAAGCACCGAATGGCCCGCGAGCAACAAGGCCTCGCGCGCGGTGGCAAGCGCCGGATCGGCGAAGGCCTTGTCCAACGCCAACCGTAAGGGTGCAAAGTCGCGGCCGGGCGCGGTTACAAAAGGAAGGCCCGGCACCTTGGGCGAACGCGCGATCTCGACCAGGCCATCGAGATAATCCGGCCGATAGCGTCGCGCCAGCGCCACACAGACGGAATCGATCGAGCATATGTCGGCCTTGCCGTCGCGCACCGCGATCATCGATTTGACATGACCGCCGCTTTCGAGAACCGAGGCGAAGAAGCCGCCGTCCTTCGCAAAGGGCGCGAAGACGAGCTTCAACGCCAGCATGCCCGACATGGAATCAGGATTATTCACTGCCGCGCGGCTGCCCTTGAATTCGGCCAGCGGGCGCTTTTCACGCGCGAAGACGAAGCTGCAATAATCGGCGCCCTCGCAACCATCGGCGCGATAATGCGGCGTCGCCAGATAGACAAAGCGGCCGCGGAATTCATGGGTGAACGGATAGCCGCAGGTCTGGCTGAAAAACATGTCGCTTCTGCGCCAGCCGGCGAAGTAGTCGGGATCATGGTCGAGCCGCGCGCCGTCCTTGCCCATATGCCTGAGGATACCGCCGCCCCATTCATCAGTCGCCGTGCGGACCTCGGGCCAGTCATACATGGGCAGCGATATCGTCATCGGACGTCCTTCATAAAAGAGCGAATGTAGTTGCCGGTCTCATTGGGCTGGATGCGGGCATTGCGAATCAGATTGTCGAAATGCCGCGACAGCTCGCGAATATGCTCGGTCGAGGTGAAGACGAAATACATGTCGCCGACATAAAGCGCGGCGCGCATGGGACCGAACACCGTATAGGGAACCGAAAAGCGCTCGCGATTGTCGAACAGGAACCAGCGATAGGCGGGATAAAGCTCCTCGACGAGGCCGGCCGCCTGCTCGAGCTGGGCCAGACGCTCCGCTGCCTCGAGGCCGCGCCATATCCCCTCGCCGCGGGCGAACCCCTCCAGCCCCTGCAGCGGCGAGCATACTTCGATCTCATGTTCGGTGCGCTTGGCATGCATGATGCGGCCCCTGGCGATGCCAGCCCAGGCCTTGGCGGCGGTGGCCTCGAGCCGCCCGGTCTCATGGGCGATCACCGCCTCGGTCTTCACCTGGTCGGGCAAGGTCGCCGGCACGTAGCGCACCTTGAAGCCGCGGGCCTCCTCATGCCAGGCCAACAGGCGCTCATCGGCGGGGCTGCCGGCATCAGGCTCGATCGCCATTTGCGAGACGATGTCGGCCGCCACCTGGTCTTGCTGCGAAAGCCCCAGAAGCCAGTCGATCGACACGGTGTGGCGGGCGGCGATGCGCGCGATCGTCTCGGTTCGCGGCAATCTAACGTTAACGTCAGACAGAAGTTGCGACAGTGTCGAACGATCGAGCCCGGCGCGTGCAGCGAATTTCGCCCGCGACAGGCCGGATCGCTCGATCAGCGCCAAAAGCCGCTGGCGGAAGATGTCCGATGTATCCCGCTTCAGCATTGTTTACAATCGTAACCAAATGACGTGGATGCGTATCAGAATAAACATATTATGCGCATAATAGCATGGTGGGTAAAGGCCGATGCGCCTATAAAATTGAAACATGTTGCCGCCCCGCGAAATCGAGACCGCCAAGCCGCTCAATATCGAGTGGCCGACGGTCGCCCTGATCACCCTCACCTATGGCCTGCTCGCCCTCCTGATGTGGTTCTTCCATGCTTTACCCTGGTGGGTGGTGGTGCCGGCCGCGGCCTATCTGGTGGCACTGCACGGCTCGCTCCAGCATGAGGCGCTGCATGGCCACCCGACGCGCAACCGCTTGGTCAATGAGCTCCTGGTGGCGATCAGCCCGAGCCTCTGGTTCCCCTATCGGCGCTACCGCAAGCTGCATCTCACCCATCACAATGACGAGCACCTGACCGACCCGCAGCTCGATCCGGAATCCTATTATCTGCTGCCCGATCACTGGGTGCGGCTGGCGGCGCCGATGAAGCAGCTCTACACGATCAACAACACGCTCGCCGGCCGCATGATCCTGGGGCCGATCATCGCCGCGATCCGCTTCTGGTCATCGGAGCTCGTCGCCCTCCTCAAGGGCGACCGCGACATTCTCCACGCCTGGCTACTCCATATCCCGGCCGCCGCCGTCACCCTCGTCTATGCGCTTTGGGTGTGCGGCATTCCCTTCTGGCAATATGCCCTGCTCTTCGCCTATCCGGGCGTCGCGCTCATGCTGGTGCGCTCTTTCTGCGAGCATCAGGCGGCGGCGAATGAGGGCGAGCGCACCATCATCGTCGAGGCCTCGCCCTTCTGGTCGCTCTTGTTCCTCAACAACAACCTGCATGTCGCCCATCACACGCGGCCCAGGCTGCCCTGGTACGAGCTTCCCGCTTATTACCGCGCCGAGCGCGACGCGCTCATCGCCAAAAACAACGGCTATCGCATGAACGGCTACGGCGAAATCTTCCGGCGCTACTTCCTAAAGCCCAAGGAACCGGTCGCCCACCCGCTCATCAAATAAACGATCAATCAGTCTACGGAGAAAACAGAACATGACCACCGCGCATCTACCGAAATCAGCCGCCTATGTCGTCGTCGGCATGGGCATGCATGGCATGTCGACGGCCTGGCACCTCGCCATGGAGCTCGAGCGCTCCGGCAAAGGCAAAGGTTCGGACGTCATCCTCATCGACAAGGCCGGCCCCGGCGCCGGCGCCACCGGCATCGCCTGCGGCTGCGTGCGCAATCTCTACATGACCTCGCCGATCCACAATATCCTGCGCCATTCGGTCGATGTGTGGGAATCGGACCCGGTCAATTTCGGCTTCCAGCAAGTAGGCTACGTATCGGTCGGCGAAGGCAATCAGCAGGCCGACTACGAGAAGATGCATAAGAGTCAGAATGCCGCCGGCTACAAGTCCGACATGTATGTCGGTAAGGAAGCGAAAAGCTTCCTCAAAAAGATCTGGCCGGACTTCAATGTCGACAAGGCCGATGTCGTGCTGCACGAGATTCCGTCGGGTTATGCCGGTACCCATACCGCGGTGCGCGCCCTCAAGGAGAAATGCGACCAGTGGGGCGTGCGTTCCTTCACTGGCATCTCAGTCGAAGGCTATGACATGCAGAACGGCCGCATCACCGGCGTCCTCACCGCCGAAGGCACGATCAAGGCCGATGCGGTGGTCATCTGCGCCGGCGCCTGGATCACCAAGCACTGGGACTGGTTGGGGCTGCCCAACAAGCTCGACATGCGCTATCCCGATGGCGGCGTCGTCAAGGATGCCGACATGTGGACCTACTGGCGCCTGCTCGAAGGCGAGGTGCTCCTCAAAGAGGGCCACAAATACCGCACCGGCGACGACAAGGATCCCCCGGTTCTCCATGTCGAGCTGATGAACACGCCGGTCATCACCGAGGACGGCCACAAATTCCCGGATCAACACTTCTATATGTATGTGCGCTATGCGGCCGAGCGCGCCGGCGCACCCGGTGTCCAGGGCGGCACCATCCCGATCAAGATGGGCCCCAAGGCGGTGCTCGAGCCCTATGGCCACGCCAACGACCTCTACCAGGCCGATCCGTGGTTCAAGGACTACTATATGGCGACGCTCGCCTATCTGTTCGACCAGTTCAAGAACTATGGCAGCCACTTCAAGCAGCGCCGCAATGGCGGCATCGGCGCCTTCACGCCGGACTCGGTGCCGATCTTCGACTGGGTCGCCGAGAACGGCTACATGATCGCCGACTCGAACCACGGCTATAAGATGATCGGCGTCGGCAAGCTCGTCGCCCGCCACCTGGTATCGGGCACCCCGGTCCCCGAGCTGTCGCCTTTCGCTTTCACCCGCTTCGCCCAGGGCAAAACCTTCGGCGACCGCAATTCCAACTGTCCTTGGGTGTAAGACCCCCAGATAAAATCGCAGTAAACTGTTACAGCAAGATAGAGTCCAACCCCTATCTTGCTGTTTTTTTGCCTGATTTCCCTGCTTTTTGCGCTCCGGGGTCCACAACGCGGGACCGGTCCCTGACCGGTCTCCACAGGAGGAGGGGGCGAATTCTACCCGCCAAATGGGCGTTTTTTAACGTGTGCAGCGCAAAAACCCATGAAAATAAGGGTTTTCACGAATCAACGCATGCGCTAGGGCTCGATTCACAGAATTCAGCAAGCAAGGAGCAGATACATGGCTGATGATAAAGTGAAAGTGGTGACGATTCCTCTGTCGAAAGTGGCAGCGGAACTTGCCGAGAAGCACGAGATGTCGAAGAAGGCCTCCACGGAGTTCCTCGGCGCTTTCGTCGACCTCGTCGTCAAGCACCTCAAGAAGGGTAACAAGGTCCGCGTGACCGGCCTCGGCATCCTGCAGGTCCGTAAGCGTCCGGCGCGCATGGGTCGCAACCCCGCCACTGGCGAAGCCATCAAGATCAAGGCGTCGAAGAAGGTCGCCTTCCGCGCCGCCAAGGAGCTGAAGGAAGCTATCTAAGCTTCCGGCAGTCTGATTTCGAAACGGCCCCGTTCACGCGGGGCCGTTTTCGTTTTTAGACTGTCGAGCGTCGCTTATGCTTGCTTAGCTTGTTTGATTGCTCTTATGATCCTCGCCAACAAAAAAACAAAAATGGGCAAGGTGAGGGATGCTGTTACTGGCTGGCCGACGCCTCGCGTCGATGCTCCTGATCATGATCGTGATCTCGATACTGCTGTTCCTTGCCTTCGAAGGGGACAAGCTGGCACTCGCCGGACGGGTGCTCGGCCAGTACACGACACTGGAAGGCAAACTCCACTGGATCGAAGAGAACGGCTACAATCGGCCGCTCGTGGTGCGCTACATAAGCTGGCTCTATGGCTTCTTCACCGGCGACTGGAAAATCTCGGCGCAATATAACCGGCCGGTGCTCGAGTTCCTGGCCCCTCGCCTCGCCAATACGGCAATACTCGGCCTCTGTGTCTTCATCATCACGGCGGTCATCTCGCTGATCCTCGGCGTGCTCGCCGGCATCAATGAAGGCGGCCTGCGCGACCGCGTCATCTCGGTCATCTCGGTCATCACGACGTCCTTTCCGGAATTCGCCTCGGGCACCTTTCTCGTCGCCATCTTCGTGTTCTGGCTCGACTGGCTGCCAGGCTCCTCGTCCTTCACCAATGGCTTCAGCGTGAAAGAGCTGGTGCTGCCGGTCGCCGTGCTCGTGATCTTCAATTTCGGCTATTATACCCGCATGACGCGGGCCTCGATGGCCGAGGTCATGACCTCGCAATATGTGCGGACCGCTATCCTCAAGGGCCTTCCGCCCCGGAGCGTCGTCGTCAAGCATGCGTTGCGCAATGCGCTGATCGCGCCCTTCACGGTCATGATCCTGCAGCTCAACTATCTCCTGTCCGGCATCGTCGTGACCGAAGTGTTCTTCGCCTATGATGGCTTCGCCAAGGCGATGTACGACGCCGCCCTCTTCGGCGACACCTATGTCGTCTCTGCCTGCGCCATGGTCGCGGTGTTCGTGGCGGTCCTGTCGCAGTTCATCTCGGATGTGGGCTACACCTATCTCAATCCGCGCATTCGTTTCGCATAAGGACAGAAGCACATGACCGTGACGTCCGTGCCAGCGACAGAGATGCCCAAGCGTCGGCCCCGTTTCCTGCGCATCCTGAAATCGATCGCGCTGCTGCGCGAATCCTATGTCGGCATGTTCGGCGCCGTCCTGGTGCTGTTCTGGCTCGTCATGGCGGTCGGCGCCGACCTCTTTCCGCTGCGCGATCCCCTGGCGCAATCGGCGCCCGATCTCCTGAAGCCAGCTTTGTCGTTGGCGCCCGACGGCACCACCTATTGGCTCGGCACCGACGACAAGGGACGCGATATCCTTTCGCGCCTCATCTTCGGCTCGCGACTCGTTCTGTTCTGGTCGGTCCTCGCGACCGTCGTCGCTTATGCGGTCGGCATGCTGCTGGGTGTGATGGCGGGCTATCGCGGCGGCTGGTGGGACGAGGTCATTTCCTTCATCGGCAATGTGTTCCTCTCTTTTCCGCCGATGGTCCTGTTCCTCGTCATTCTCACCAACTTCGGCCCGACCTCCAGCATGGGGCAATATATCGGCAGCCTGGGCGTCGGCAGCACCGTGGTATCGGGCGTCATCATCATCGTCGCCATCACCTTCGGCACTGCCCCGCAAGTGGCCCGCATCGTGCGCGGCCTGGTGCTCGACCTGAAGACGCGCGACTATATCGCCGCCGCCGAGGTGCGCGGCGAAAGCCCCTTATATATCATGCTGGTCGAGCTCCTGCCCAATGCGCGGGGGCCCCTGATCGTCGATGCCTGCCTGCGGCTCGGTTATGTCATCATCGCCATCGCGGTGCTCGGCTTCCTGAGCCTCGGTCTGCCGCCGCCCGAGCCCGATTGGGGCAAGATGATCGCCGAGGTGCGCGGCTTCGGCGCCATGGGGAGCAATGCGATGATCTGGCCGGCCATGGCCATCTCATCCCTGGTGCTCGGCCTCAATCTCCTGGCCGACGCCTTGCGCGAAATCTCACTGCGTGATTGAGGGGGCATGGCGATGAATGCAGCACAGACACCGGTCCTCGAATGCAAGGACGTCTCGATCTCCTATTTCACGCGCGCCGGCGCTATCCCCGCGGTCTATGACTTCAACCTCACCGTGATGCCGGGCGAAGCGGTCGGCATCGTCGGCGAGTCGGGCTGCGGCAAGTCGACGGTGGCGCTCGCCATCATGCAGTATATGGGCCGCAACGGCGCCATCACCGGCGGCGAGATCAGGTTCATGGGCCGCGACATGCGCACCATGTCGCAGGAGGAGCTGCGCAAGATCCGCGGTTCGCAGATCTCGATGGTCTATCAGGAGCCGATGGCGTCGCTCAATCCGTCGCTGCTCATCCGCACCCAGCTGACCGAGGTGCTGGTGATCCACGAGGGCATCAGCGAGAACGCCGCCTATAAGCGTGCCGTCGAGGTGCTCGACGCGGTGCGCCTTCCGGATCCGGACCGCATCATGAATTCCTATCCACATCAGCTGTCGGGCGGTCAGCAGCAGCGTGTCGTCATCGCCATGGCGCTGCTTTCCAACCCGAAGCTTCTGCTGCTGGACGAGCCCACCACGGCGCTCGACGTGACGGTGGAAGCGGGCGTGGTCGAGCTCATCAAGGATATCTCGACGCGCTTCGGGACGTCGATGATCTACATCTCGCACAATCTTGGCCTCATCCTCGAAACCTGTGACCGTATCTGCGTCATGTATTCGGGACAGGCGGTCGAGGTCGGCGAGGTGAAGCAGGTCTTCGACCATATGCGCCATCCCTATACACGCGGGCTGTTCTCCTCGATTCCGCTGCCAGGCGCCGATCGCTTCTCACGGCCGCTGGTTCCCATCCGCGGGCAGTTGCCGCTGCCGCGCGACCGGCCGAAGGGTTGCACTTTCGGGCCGCGCTGTGATTTCTTCGAGGCCGCACGCTGCGACAAGCCGATCGCGATGCTCGACATCGAGAACGATCCCGGCCACCAGGCGCGCTGCGTGCGCTACAACGAGATCGACTGGAAGCGCTATCGGCCCAAGGGTCTCGAAGCCGAACCGATCATACCCGGACCGCCGGTGCTGCAGATCAGGAACATGAAGAAGTACTACGAGATCCGCGACAATTCGATCGCCGCGATGATCTCCGGCACCAAATCGCGCTTCGTGAAGGCCAATGAGAAGATCGACTTCGAGGCGCGCGAGGGCGAAACCGTCGCCATCGTCGGCGAATCCGGCTGCGGCAAGAGCACCTTCGCCAAAGTGCTGATGGGTCTTGAGGAGTCGAGCGGCGGTGAGGTGCTGGTGAATGGTCAGGAGGTCGGCCACCTGCCGGTGCGCAAGCGCCCGGCTGGCCTGATATCGAGCCTGCAGATCGTCTTCCAGAATCCCTTCGAGACTCTCAATCCGAGCCATTCGGTGGGCTCCCAGATCGCGCGCGTGCTGCGTAAATTCGGCGTCGCCAAGAACCGCGACGAAGCCGAGCGCAAGACCTATGAACTGCTCGATCTCGTCAAGCTGCCACGGGAATTCGCCGATCGTAAGCCGCGCCAGCTGTCGGGCGGCCAGAAGCAGCGCATCGGCATCGCCCGCGCTTTCGGCGGCGAGGCGGCGGTGGTCATCGCCGACGAGCCTGTCTCCGCCCTCGACGTCTCGGTGCAGGCGGCGGTGACCGGGCTCCTCACCGACATCCAGCGCAAGAAGCGCACGACCCTGGTCTTCATCAGCCACGATCTTTCGGTGGTGCGCTATCTCGCCGACCGGATCGTGGTCATGTATCTCGGCCGTATCATGGAACAGGGCACCACGGATGAGGTGTTCTCGCCGCCCTATCACCCCTATACCGAGGCGCTGCTTTCCGCCGTACCGATCGCCGATACATCAGTCACCAAGAGGCACATCGTGCTCAAGGGTGAGCTGCCTTCGCCGATGAACCCGCCACCGGGTTGTCCGTTCCAGACCCGCTGCCATCGCAAGATCGGCGCCATCTGCGAGACGGAGATGCCGCCCAACAAGGACATGGGCAACGGCCATATGATCATGTGCCACCTGCCCGACGACGTGCTGCGCGCGATGGAGCCAGTGATCAAGGTCGGCCGCGACGAAACCGAAGAAAGCAATATCGCCCACTAAGCATGCCCCTTCCTCTGCATCTCAGATCCGCTCTCGATCAGGCGCGCCTCCTGCGTGCCCGCAAGATCAGTGCCCGCGAGCTTCTCGATCTCGCCTGGAGCCAGGCCGAGAAGAACAACAAGTCGCTCAATGCGGTGATCGTCAGCGACATAGCGCGCGCCCGCAAGGCCGCTGCCGCCACCGACCGGCGGCTCAAGGCGGGTGAGCCCAAGGGCATCTTTGACGGCGTGCCGATGACGATCAAGGAGAGCTTCGACTGGACCGGCACACCGACAACCTGGGGCGATCCGCGTTTTACCGGCAACATAGCCAAATCCGATGCGGTCGCCCTCACCCGCCTCACCGATCAGGGCGCCGTCATCTTCGGCAAGACCAACGTGCCCCTGATGCTCGCCGACTGGCAGAGCTTCAATGCCATTTACGGCACGACGAACAATCCTTGGGACCTGACGCGCTCGCCCGGCGGCTCCTCGGGCGGGTCGGCGGTGGCGCTCGCCACCGGGATGAGTGCGCTCGAGATCGGCTCCGATATCGGCGCCTCGATCCGCAACCCGGCGCATTATTGCGGCGTCTATGGCCATAAGCCGACCTATGGCATCGTGCCGATGCGCGGCCAGTTCCTGCCCGGCATCGTGACGCCGAGCGACATTTCCGTGGCGGGCCCCATGGCGCGCAGCGCCCGCGATCTCACCGCGATGCTCAAGCTCCTGGCGGGCCCCGACGGTGTCGAGGCGCAAGCCTTCCAGCTCAAGCTGCCGGGCGCACCGCAAAAGTCGTTCAAGGACTTCCGCGTGGCGGTGATGCTGAGCGATCCGGTGAGCGAAGTCGACCAGCCGGTGCAGGACCTGGTCGGAAAATTGGCCCAATTCCTGTCCAAAAGGGCGAAGCGCCTGTCGATGACGGCGCGGCCCGAATTCTCGACCCGCGAGGCGATGGACGTCTATATCGAGCTTCTGCGCTCGGCGACGAGCCGGCGGCAAAGCGACCGCGACTTCGCCGCCAACCGGGCGCTGGCCGATAGCTTCGCCACGGACGACACCAGCTATTTCGCCCAGATGACCCGCGCCTATGTGCTGCCGCACCGCTCCTGGCTCATGGCCAATGAGCGGCGCCATCAGATACGCCTGCTCTGGGATCGCTTCTTCGCCGACTGGGACGTGCTCATCTGCCCGGCGGCGGCCTCGGCCGCCTTTCCACATGACCAGAAGGGCGAGCGCCACGAGCGGACGATCGAGGTGAACGGGCGGCGGGTCCCAACGACCGACCAGCTGTTCTGGGCCGGATATTCGGGCGGCTTCTACCTGCCCTCGACCGTCGCCCCGATGGGGCTGACGCCGCAAGGCCTGCCGGCCGGCATCCAGATCATCACCCGGCAATATGGCGACTTGACCGCGTTGCGTTTTGCCGAGCTCCTGGAACAGGAATATTGCGCTTTCGTGCCGCCGCCAGGTGCTCAGTAGACGGAAATGTGCAACCGCCTTGCCGCCCAGGGCGTAAATTCCATTCACCATTTGCGAATTCGAATAGCGGTGATAGGCTTCTCCTGGGCGCAAATGGCTCAAATAATCGACGTCCGATCCAACGGGACGCCAAGTTCATCTTTTGCAAAGAACCCCCGCAATGGGAGGGAGGAAGAGGACAAATGTCAGACAAAGAACATATTTGGATTCCGAAGCTCAAGCAGCAGCTCTCCGACAAGAAAATCGACCGCCGCGAGTTCGTTCGCTATGCGAGCCTGCTCGGCATGTCGTCGGGCGCGGCCTACATGTGGGCCGGCAAGATCACCGGCCAGCCATTGGCGCCGCCGGCCATGGCGCAGGACATGCCGAAAGGCGGCGTCCTCAAGATCGCCCAGCGTATCCCTAAGGTCGACAACCCGCATACATTCTCCTGGGTCTACGACTCGAACGTGGTGCGCCAGGTCTGCGGCTATCTCACCCGTACCGGCGTCGACAATGTGACCCGCCCGCATCTGTGCGAGAAGTGGGAAGCCTCGGAAGACCTCAAGACCTGGACGCTTCACATCAAGAAGGATGCCAAGTGGCATAAGGGCGAGGACTTCACCGCCGAACATGCGGCCTGGAACATCAAGCACTGCCTCGACCCGAAAGTCGGCTCCTCCGTCGTCGGCCTGATGAAAGGCTACATGCTGAAGGACGTCGACACCGGCACGAAGGACGACAAGGGCAATGCGGTGATGACCACCGAATTGTGGGATGCCAATGCGATCGAGATCAAGGACCCGAAGACTCTCGTCCTCAATCTCGCGCAGGCTCAGGTCGCGGTTCCGGAGCATCTTTTCCACTATCCGTTCCTGATGCTCGACCCGGCCGAAAATGGTGCCTTCATCGTCGGCTCCAACGGCACCGAATCCTTCGAGCTGGTGGAGCTGGAAGTCTCGCGCAAGGCGGTGTTCAAGCGCCGTCCCGACGCGCCCGGCTATCTCGACGAGTTGCACTTCATCGATCTCGGCGACAATCCGACTGCGGTGGCGGGCGCGCTTGCCTCCAAACAGGTCGACGGCATCTATCAAGGCAATATCGAGCAGTTCGACCTCTATAAGGGCATGGCGCATGTCGACATCCACCAGGTGGTGACGGCCCAGACCGGTGTCGCCCGCATGCAGATGACGCAGAAGCCGTACGACGATCCGAAAGTGCGCAAGGCGATCCGCCTCGCCACCGACCCGGCGAAATGCCTGCAGATCGCGCATAAGGGTGTCGGCGAAGCGGCGGAACATCACCACGTCTGCACGGTGCATCCCGACTACAAGAAAATCGAACCGCTCGGCTACAAGCCCGAAGAGGCGAAGAAGCTCCTGGCGGAGGCCGGCCATCCGGACGGCATCGACATCGAGATCTTCTGCAAGCCCGATCCGTCCTGGGAACAGGCCGCCGTCGAGGCGATGGCGGAACAGTGGAAGGCTGGCGGCATTCGGGCCAAAATCAATGTCCTGCCGTCGGCGAAGTTCTGGGAAGTGTGGACGGAAGTGCCCTTCGGCTTCACCGAATGGACGCACCGCCCGCTCGGCTTCATGGTGCTGGCGCTCGCCTATCGCACCGGCGTGCCGTGGAACGAGTCGCGCTATTCGAACAAGCAGTTCGACGAGCTGCTGAACAAGGCCGAAGGCACTCTCGACGTCGACAAGCGCCGCGAGATCCTGGGCGAGCTCGAAACGATCATGCTGGAGGATGGGCCGATCACCCAGCCGCTCTGGCGCTCGGTCTACGCCGCCTATGACAAGCGGGTGCAGGGCTTCGAGATCCACCCGACGCTTTATATCTTCGGCGAGCAGTTGGCCGTCAAACCGGCGTAAACAGACCTCGGACACGAAGGAGAGCCCGCGAGCCTTGCTCGCGGGTTTTCTCTTTCAGTCCGCCACACGCTGATCGAAGAACCGCATTTCGAGCGCCCAGGTGTCGGGCGAGAAGATCGTGCCGTGGGTCCCGCCCGGGACGACGACCATTTGCTTGGGCTCGTTGGCGGCGGCGAAGAGCTTCCGGCCCTCAGCGATGGGAATGACATGGTCCTGGTCGCCATGGATGACGAGAAGCGGCGCGTGGACCCTGCCGATATAGGCGAATGAATCGAACCTGTCCTTCATGAGCCAGTGCACCGGCAGCCACCAATAGTGCGCGGCAGCGATATCGGCCGCCGAATAGTACGGTGCTTCGAGCGCGACCGCGCCGACCCGGCGCTCGGCGGCAAGCTGCACCGCGACGCCGCTGCCCAGAGACTCGCCCACCAGCATGATCGTCTCGGACTTCACCCCTTGCGCGATGAGCCAGTCATAGGCGGCCCGGGCATCCTTCACCAATC
The DNA here is from genome assembly GCA_005502925.1 of Rhizobiales bacterium Y(2018). Taxonomy (GTDB): domain Bacteria; phylum Pseudomonadota; class Alphaproteobacteria; order Rhizobiales; family Aestuariivirgaceae; genus Taklimakanibacter. The sequence continues at coordinate 78,837 of SCPD01000003.1, forward strand.
CCGCTTCGGAGGGTTTTCCGGTGCTCGCGCCGTAGCCGCGATACGACACGAAGAGCACGCCGAAATCTCCGCTTTGATAGGCGGCGAAGCGTTCGCTGCGACCGGAGATCTCACCGCCATTGCCGTGCAGATAGAGGATGACTGGCCTTCCCGGCTTGGGCGCCGCGTACCAGACCTGCAAGGTCTGGGCGTCCTCGGTCACCAGTTTCAGATCCGCCACCCCTTCGAGCCCCAAGGCGGCAGCGGACAATCCCCGATGAGACGGAAAGTACTGATAGCTCCGCTGGCTCGCATACATGAAGAGGGCGGCGAACAGATAGAGAGATATCGCGGCGATGGCGGCCAGGCGCAGAAGGGGAATCAGGCCGGCGGCGCTCATGCGCCCTCCACCAGCCGGGCGGGTGAGCCGACATCGCGCGTCCACGCCCAGACGGCGAGCAATGGGCTGGTATCGGTACGGGTTGCATGGCTCATGCGCGGCGGGTGCCAGACCGTCTCTCCAGGGGCACGGCTGACGAAGGCGCTCGTGTCCTTGCGCCAGTCGCTCGGGCCGGTCAGGAGCCAGTAAAGCTCCGGCGCCTTATGCCAGTGATCGCGATAGAGCCGTCCCGGCCCCAGAAGCAGGAGCCCCATCAGGAAATCATCGCCGGGAAAGAAGCCGTCGGGGCCGACGATCTCGGCATAGGCGTAATTGTCCATGTAGCCTTCGCCCATCACGTCGTCGGAGTAGTTCGGATTCTGTTTCCAATGCAGGAACTCGTCGATCCCGGCGAGGGCGGCGGCGACCTCGGGGACGAGGAACATGGATGTCGCAACACATTCGGCGAAATAGCGCGTGGCAGGAAGCCGGCGCGAGCCTGGATCGACAGCCGCTGCCGGCGACAGATCCTGGGCAGCGAGGCGCGCTTTGACCTCAGCCGCTCCCTCGCCCTTGAGCGACATGCGGATGGCGTCGATGACCCAGATGGCGGGACCGTAAATGTTGTCGTTCAACTACCCGCCCCCAACGACGCGGATCGGGTAAAGCGGTATCCACCCGATCGCGTCCCAGTTCTCAGACTCCACACCCATACATCACCAAAGGCAGTAGCGTTCCCAGGTGACCCGATCCAAGCCCACCCGGATCGGATCGGCACTTTGTCCATTCTGCGTCGATTCCGAAACGCCATTCGTGCCGGTCGGTTAACGGCACATGCTCTTCGCCCGTCACAGGAGGGCGTATACATTCTTCGCCAGCAGCAGGAGGTCGGCATCGCTCACATCGCGTACCGTGTTCCGCCGCATGGGTGCGTGGGCGGCCGACGCCATGCGCTCGGCCAGGAGTTCCGGCCGGTCGAGATCGAGCCCATCGCCGGCAAAGTCGACCTTGATGCGGGAGCGCCGCACCAGCCCCTCGAAGGCCATCGCCACATTTCCGCCCGCGCCCATGGACCGCGCCACTTTGGCAAAAGCCTCCGGATTGCCGTCCTTGACCCAGTCGATCGTGGCCAGCATGGCCAGCCCGGTTGCCCGTCCATGCGGAACCGGGGCCAGTTCAGCCATGGCGTGCGAGATATTATGCGCCAGCGCCGTACCGCAATTGTCGATGCCGATGCCGGCATAGCAGCTGCCGAGCAACAAGGCTCCCCTGGCCTCGAGATCAGCCGGCGCCGTCACCGCCCGCTCCAGCGCGCCCGAGATCAGCATGATCGCTTGGTGACAATAGAGATCGTTGGCGGCATGCCGGTTACGGTTGGTGCAGGCCTCGATCGCATGAACCAGCGCGTCGAGACCGGTGGCCGCCGTAACGGCGGCCGGCACGCCCACGGTCAGCTCCGGATCGAGGAGCGCCAATATCGGCTTGAGCTCCGTCCCCCAGGCCCAAACCTTCCGGCCTTCCTTGTCGGTGAAAATACACGTGCGCGTTACTTCGGCCCCGGTGCCGGCCGTGGTCGGCACCGCGATGAGCGGCAGAGGATCGGCGGGCAACGCCGTCTCACAGAAGCGATAGGCCTCGACCGCGCGGCCCGAGACCGCACAGGCGGCGACGAGCTTCGCCGTGTCGAGCGCCGTGCCCCCGCCCAGCCCGATCACCACTTTGGCGTGGATCTCCCGCGCCATGACGGCGGCGCGGTCGATGTCGCTGTATTTGGGTTCCCCTTTGAAACCGTCATAGAAGCTCGCGGCGTGGCCGGCTTCCGCCAGAAGTCCGACGAGCTTGGGTGCCACGCCCGATGCGGTCATCGCCGGATCGGCAATGATCATGACGGCTGCCCCTTTGCCGGCGAAGCCGGTGACGCGGCCGGGCAACTCGGCCAACCGGCCATTGCCAAAAGAGATTTCAGGAACCGGAGCGAGTGAGAAGCTTTGCATGTACAAGCCTCTAGATAGGCATTCCAGGGCGATCAAGCGTCAAACCGCTTCACCCTTTCACAAAGCGAAGTCCGCCTCGCGGCCCTCATCGCCATACTGCCAAACAGCGAACCGCTGCTACTTAACTACATCTTGAATGGTTTCTATCTTGACGTCGAAGTTCTTGCATTCGTTGTCGTGACAGATTCCGGAAATCCATACCTGTCCATCGCCAAACATGACACCCTTGTAGTTGACGAACAGATCTCCATACTTCTGTCCGGTAACCGCCTTGGCGATGCTTGGGGTGATGATACCGCTGTAGTGTTCCACGAATACTTTGGCAGACTTGATGTTAGTTTCCTTTCCATTGACCTTGACGCCGATCGGATAGTCAACCAGCGCGGCAACCGCCGCGGCATCCTGTGCCGCGACCGCCTTCTGCAAGGCAACAATCACAGCCTGGTATTTCGTATGATCTCCCAGCAGTTGATCTATGCTCTGATTGACGCCCTTTTCATCGGCAAATACGGGCGTTGCACCTGCAAACAGGAGAGACATGGCGAGAAGACATTTCTGCGCTTGTTTTAGGCCCATAATCTTGTCCTCCGTTGTTGCCATGCACGATCGTACTGACCGCAGCCCAGTCAGTAAAGCAGGACGACTGCCATCCTTGGCATCAGTCATGTTAAGATTAATGTCTCCGAAGACATATCCATTCAGCTTCAGCTGCTGAATCAGATAGGAGCGTCACACCCAATCTTCGAAGGGGAAATTGTCCAGCCGCTCGGTGCCGGTCTCGGTGACGACAACCTGGATCTCGAGCTTCACCGTCTCACCGGCGCGTTTCGAGCCGGTGCAGCTTTCGACGCACAGACACATTCCGGGCTCGAAGACGCCATCATAGCCCTTGCCCTTGTCCATATCGACATGGGTCGGCACGGAGGGATATTCATCGCAGAGACCCACCCCGTGCAGCGCCACGCCGTAGCGGTTCTCGTGATACTCCTCCGGCATGCGCAGCGACTTGTCGTTGAACTCGCGGAAGCTCATGCCGGGCTTGATGATCGACCAGTTGTGCATGATCTGCTCGAGCGCGAAGGCATAAAGCTCTTTCTGCATCGGTTTCGGCTTGACCAGGCCGACGGTCCAGGCGCGCGACAGATCGGCGCAATAGCCGTAAGGCCCGATCAGATCGGTGTCGAAGGACAGCATGTCGCCCTCCTTGCCGATGTGGCCCGAGCATTCCTTGAACCACGGATAGGTGCGCTCGCCGATCGCCAGGAGCCGCGTCTCGATCCATTCGCCACCATTGCGGATGTTCTCGTAGTGAAGCTCGGCCCAGACCTCGTTCTCGGACTTGCCGGGCAGCGAATTCTCGCGCATGCGCCACATGCCGGCCTCGCAGACCTTGATCGTCCAGCCCATCAGCTCCAGCTCGTCGGCGGACTTGATCATGCGCGCGGTCTCGGTGAGTTCCTGGCCTTCGACCAGAGTGAATCCGCGGGCGCGCAGGAGATCGACGCCCAAGGGTTCTATCTTGTCGACGGCGAGGCGCGTGTTGCCGCCGCCATGCTGGCGCATCAGATCGGCGATTTCGTCGGCCCATTTACCGGCGCTTTCGGTCAATCGGGGGCCGCTTGCAAAATAGAACCAGCTGGTGCAGGGCCGGACCTCGTCCACCATCGGCAGCCCCTCGGCCAGATGCAGGGCTTGCGCATATTCGAAGCAGATGGTGGGACCGTCGGCGAAGATCAGTGCGTAACGCGACGGATTATGCATGGTCCAGATCTGCATGTCCGAGCAGTCGGTCGCGTAACGGATATTGAGCGGGTCATAGACCAGGATTGCCGCACAATCATGCTCGGCGAGCTTCTGCTTGATGCGGCCATGGCGATAGGCCCTGACGCGCGCCAAAGTCTCAGGGCTGATCGGGTCCTTCAGCGGCTTGCTGCCGGCGTCGAAATTCAGATAGGCCGGCTTGCGGGGATCGCTGAAGACCTTCACGTCCATGATTTTCCTCTCAGCTCAGATTGCGCCAGATGAACATCGCCGTGAACAGATCGAGATGCGCGCCGCCGCCGTTCTTGAACAGCGTGATGTCATCCGGTTGGCGCTTGATCTCATATCCATCGCGGCAAAGCTCAAACAAATCAGCTTCGATATCTTCGCGCGTTATCACGCCGCGGCGCAAGGGATCGCCCAAATCACCAGGCTGCTCGATAGCGAACCAGCGGCTGTCGACGAAGAGCCTGGCGCGGCGCACCGCCTCGTCGTCGCATTCGCGCATTTCGGGGGTGAAGCCGCCGACGAGATCCAGATGGGCGCCGGGCTTGAGCCATTCGCCCTTGATCACCGGCACGGTTGCGGACGTGGCGCAGCTGATGATGTCCGCCCGGCCGGCCACCTCCTCCAGGTCATCGGCGATCCGCCCTTTCACCTCATGCGCCAGCCTTTCGGCCTTGGCGCGGTCGCGGTTCCAGACATAGACTTTTTCTATGCCGGGGCGCACGGCGCGATGCGCGTCGATGAGATAGGGGGCGAGGCTGCCGGCGCCAACCATCAGCAGGATGCGGGCATCCGGGTTGGATAGAAGGCGCGATCCCAAGGCGGAATCGGCCGCCGTCTTGCGATAGGTCAGCGCGGTCCCGTCCAGCACGCCCAGCGGCGCGCCGGTCGCCCCATCGAACAATGGATAGAGCGCCTGCACCGCCGGCACATCGCGGTTCCCCGGGAACACCGTCACCACCTTTGTGCCCATGGCGACGCCCGGCTGCCAGGCCGGCAGGTTGAAATAGGTCTCCCGGTGGCCGTCGCGCTCCCAATGGATCTCGGAGCGGTCGACCTTGGGCTCCGGACCCTTATGGGCCTCCGCGAGGGCGTCACAGAGCTTCGTCCAGGCGCAGAGGCGGTGGACGTCTTCGGCAGAGACAAAACGCATCAGGAGATTCCGGGTCCGGTGATTTCGCGCAGGAGCTTCTTATAGATCGCTTCGGAGTAGGCCGCATAGTCATCGGCCGGGATGACGAAATTGCCCTGCCCGCCGACGACATTCTCCTCGAAATATTTGTCGAGCGTCGGCCATTCATTGAGGATGGTCAGCGCGTTTATGGTGATGCCCATCTTGACCACCTTGTTGCGCGACAGGGCGACCGGCGGACCGATATTGTTGCGCCCGTCGGAAGAGACGTCGATCACCTGGCGCAGGCTCGGTGGCGCCTGCGGAAAAAGGGCCGCGGCATATTCGAGCGCCATCGAGATGGAGGTGCCGCCCTCGGCCAGGCGGCGCGGGATTTCAGCGAGCGAGGCGCCCAGCCGGTCGGCGTCCTTGCCGTTGGCGATGATCATCCAGGGGATGATCACCATCTGATTGGCCTCGTCCGACCATTGCATGGCGAGGACGGCGATGCGCCCGTTCGGCCCCTTGGTGATCGCCTCCTTGACTTCAGGGCGCCTGAAGGCGTCACCCAGCCCCTGCATCTGCAGGCGGAACTCATTGGCATCGACGCTGAAGGAGCAGTCTATCGCAAGGATAAGAGCCAGGTCGACCTCGGGCTGCTGGGCGTAAAGGGGGGTGCGGCCGGGGCCGGCCACCCAGGTAAGGCCAAGCAGCAGGCACAAAAGCGCCAGCAGACGACGTATGGGCATCAGAACCTCGATTCGCGGCCAATGCCACCAGCCACGCAATCTTATGGCCAGCTTTGCGGCCGGGTAAAGATACAAAGCGCTCACCCTTCCCGCTGCTGACAAAGCCGGGCGGCACCAGTCCCGGTCGGCGCCGGGCTCATGGCGGGTGTGACCAAGGTGGACTTGACGCAGGCCCGCCAAAGCCCGACATCTGGGACATGAATACGCCCGTCACGCGTCCTGTCGTTTCCGGGCCGGCTTTGGTTGACCCCTTTGGCCGGCATGTGACCTATCTGCGCGTGTCAGTGACCGACCGCTGCGACTTCCGCTGTGTCTACTGCATGGCGGAGGATATGACTTTCCTGCCCAAAAAGGACCTGCTGACGCTTGAGGAACTCGAGCGCGTCTGCGCGGCCTTCATCGGGCGCGGCGTGCGCAAGATCAGGCTCACCGGCGGCGAGCCGCTGGTGCGCCGCAATGTCATGTCGCTGATCGAAAATCTGGGCCGGCATGTGAAAGCGGGCGCCCTCGAGGAACTGACACTGACCACCAATGGCAGCCAGCTCGCCCGTTATGCCACGGAACTCGTCGACCATGGCGTCCGCCGCATCAATGTGTCGGTCGACACGCTGGACGAGCAGAAGTTCCGTGCCATCACCCGCTGGGGCGATCTCAAAAAGGTGAAGGACGGTATCGCCGCGGCGCAGAAGGCAGGGCTCGCGATCAAGATCAATGCGGTGGCGCTCAAGGGCGTCAATGACGACGAGATCCCGGAAATGATCCGCTGGGCGCATGGCGAAGGCATGGACCTCACGCTCATCGAGACCATGCCGCTCGGTGACATCGACGGCGACCGCACCGAGCAATATCTGCCTTTGTCGGTGCTGCGCGCCCAGCTGATGGACCAGTTCACTTTCGCCGACATTCCCTACAAGACCGGTGGCCCGGCGCGTTATGTCGAGGTCAAGGAGACGGGTGGACGGCTCGGCTTCATCACGCCTCTCACCCATAATTTCTGCGAGAGCTGCAACCGGGTGCGCCTCACCTGCACCGGCACGCTCTTCATGTGTCTCGGTCAGGAAGACGCCGCCGATCTGCGGGAACCCTTGCGCGCCTCCGACGACAATGATCTCCTCAATACGGCGATCGACGAAGCGATCTCGCGCAAGCCCAAGGGCCATGACTTCATTATCGACCGCCGGCACAACAAGCCGGCTTTGTCGCGTCACATGAGCGTGACCGGCGGCTAGCTCAAGCGCGCAGCCTGAAAGACAATCCGGCCCTTGACGATGGTCGTCTGAACGGCCGGCAGCTCAATGCGCTCCGAAGGCACAATTATCACATCCGCCCGCCTGCCGGTTTGCAGAAGCCCCCGATCGTCGAGGCCACAGGCGGCGGCAGGATTCTGCGCTACGAGCTTCCAGCTCTCGGCGAGATTCAGATGACCGTCCCGAACCAGCAGGAAGGCCGCCTGCAACAGGCATGGATAATAATAGTCTGAGGCCAGGATGTCGCATTGGCCGGAAAGGATCGCCGGGGTCGCACTGATACAACCATTATGGCTTCCGCCCCGCACGACATTGGGGGCGCCCAGCACGATGGGATCGCCCGCGCCGCTCGCACTGGCGATCGCCTCCTGCGTCATCGGGAATTCGGCTATTCCAGCGCCGATCGCCCGATAGAACTCCCTTCCCACCGCCGTCGTGTCGTCATGCGAGAGCATACGAACGCCCCAGGTCCTGGCGCTGCGGGCCACTTCGCCGATCGCCTTGTCCACCGCCTCGGCCCGCCTGGCCACCTGCCGCAGGAGATCCATATATTCATCCGAGCTCAGCGACGCCCGGTCGGCGGAGGTCTTGATCTTTGACGGTGTGCGGGCACCGTTCAGACTGGTCGTCGTGTGGTCGTTGAAAGCCAGCAGCGGCTTTCTCGCCCGTTCGAACCAGCGGAGCACGGCCGCTACCTCTGCATGGGCATAAGTCTCCCAGCGAATGTGGATGCGATGGTCGGATGTGAGGCGGTCTTCCAGATGATCAAGCGCAGCGACGATCTCTTCGGCGGTGGCCAGGCTCCGAAGTCCTGGTTCCCACGACACCGTAATGCCGTGAAAGGCCGTCGTGATCCCGTTGGCGCAGAGCTGGCGGTCCGTCTCCACAAAGGCGAGGCTCAGGGGAAAACTGGCATTCGGCCGCGGCATGATCTGCCGTTCGAATGCATCGCCATGGATATCCACAATTCCCGGTAGGACGTAAGAGCCACGCGCGTCGATGATCGTCGCCGCGGCGTGAGACACGCTGTCTGCAATGTCGGTGATCAATCCCCCTTCGATCCTGATCTCGGCGCCGGCAAGGCCGGCCTCGGGCAGGAGAACGCTTCCATTCGTAATCACTAGAGCAGTCATTGCGCCACCCAGATTGAATGGCGCCCCGTGTTGACCAGGTTCATGACAGTCGCGTGACCGGACCTACACAGCACTGTCATGTCAGAGTGATGATCTCGGTGTCTTCAGAAGGCGACTCGCCGCAGCACGGGAAGGTTACGAGAATGAAGAAGATCTGGGCGTCATTCCTGGTATTGGCTTTTGCGGCGCTTGTGGCGTTCCCCGCTTCCGCCGCGGAGAAAATCCGTCTTGCCATCACGGATGTCGATGGGCTCGAGACATTGCAGCGCGACTTTGGTCCGTTCCGCGATGCCCTGGCCGCCGAATCCGGCCTGGAGGTCGAGTTCTTCCCGGTGTCCGGCCGCACGGCGGCGGTCGAGGCGATGGCCGCCGATCAAGTCGATTTCGTGCTGACGGGACCGGCAGAATATGTCGTGTTCAACGCCCGGCTGAAAGCTCAGCCGGTGGTGAGCTGGGTCCGGCCTGATTATTATCCCCAGGTCGTGACGCTCGACTCCACCAATCTCAAGACGCTTGCCGATCTCAAGGGTAAGAAAATCTCGTTCGGCGAGATCGGCTCGACATCCCAGCATCTGGGCCCGGCGACCATTCTGGCCGAAGGCGGCCTCACCTATTCCACCGACTACGAACCGGTCTTCCTGAAGCTCAACGCCGCCGCCGAGGCGCTGATATCCGGCGATATCGCCGCCATCGGCATGAACCGTACGCATCTTGACCGCGTCATCAAGAATTTCCCTGATCGGAAATTCCTCGTCCTTCAGAAAGGCCCGGAGCTGCCGAATGACGTCCTCCTGGCGAGTGAAAAGGTGAAGCCCGAGGTCGTGGAAATTGTCCGCAAGACCTTTGCCGAGAAGGGACCGGTCCTTCTCAAGGCCATCACCTCGGCGGAAGAGAACGCCAAATATATCGGCGGATCTTTCGTCGCCGACGTCACGGACGCGAATTACGATGTCGTCCGCAAGATGTACACGAATGTCGGCATCACCGAATTCACCCAGTTCGTCGGGAATTGAAGCCGATGCAGATGCGCCTCATTGAAGACGGGGCTGCGATCGCAGCCCCTGTTCTCAGGCTGACGGAGCTCTGCAAGAATTTTGGCGAGCGGCAGATCCTCAAGAATATCAAGCTGGAAGTCATCGGCGGATCGGCCGTGGCCCTGATCGGCGCCAATGGCGCCGGGAAGTCCACGCTTCTCAGGAGCCTGGTCCGGCTGGTCGAGCCGACGAGCGGCAAGATCGAGCTTCTCGGCAAGGACGTCACCGCTCTGGCCGAGCGTGACCTGGTCCGGTTGCGCTCGCGTGTCGGCGTCGTGTTCCAGAAGCACAATCTGGTGTCCCGGCTCTCGGCCCTGACCAATGTGCTGCATGGCGTACAATCGCGAAGCAATGGGCCGCAGAGCTGGCTGCAATGCCTCGCCAGCCGCAGCGATCGCGATGAGGCGATGCGCTGCCTTGCCGCCGTGGGGATGCAGAATGTGGCGCTCCAGCGGGTCGACAGCCTGTCAGGGGGACAGTCCCAGCGGGTGGCCATCGCGCGCATGCTGATGCAGCGTCCCGAAATGGTCCTGGCGGACGAACCCGATGCCAGTCTTGATCCGCAATCGGGCGAAGAGATCATGAACCTCCTCTACAAGCTGACCAAAGAGAAGAAGCTCACCCTGATTGTGAGCTCGCACCGCCTCGAGCATACGCAGCATTTCTCCGACCGGATCATCGGGCTCGCCGATGGCCGGATAACCCTCGATCAGCCCTCGGCCACCTCAAGCTCGAAGAACCTCCGCTCCTTCTTCATCGACCGGGCCGCATGACGAGAGCTGCAACGCCCGCGGTCCGGCGCTTCGAATCGCCCGGAATTTTCGCTTTCATGGTATGGGCCCTGGTGATCGCCTTCATCGCCTGGTCCTTCGCCGAAACCGGTCCCTCGCTCGAGCGGCTGATGCGCGGCGCCAACCGGCTCATCGCTCCTGACGGCATGCTGGCCCGGATGTTCCCGCCCGAAATCAGCCGGTTGCCGCAAGTGCTGAGATCCCTTCTCGAAACATTTCAGATGGCGACGGCCGGCACGATGCTCGGCATTGTCTTGAGCTTTCCCCTGGCGATCCTCGCCGCCGAGGGGCTTTCGCCCAACCGGATTCTGCGCGGCCTGTCGCGGGGCCTCATTGCCGTTTTCCGCACCGTGCCCGATCTGGTATGGGCGATCATCTTCATCATCACCGTGGGCTTGGGACCCGCCGCCGGCGTGTTGGCGATCATGGTCGACACGATGGGCTTCGCCGGCCGCTTCTTCGCCGAGGCCATGGAAGAAACCGATAAAGGCCCACGCGAAGCGCTTTCCGCCATCGGCGCGACGCGGCCGGGCCTGATCTTCTCCGCCGTGGTCCCCCAGGCCCTGCCCGCCTTCACGGCCACGACGTTGTTCTGTCTCGAGAAGGCCGTACGGGGATCGGTCGTGCTAGGCCTGGTCGGCGCCGGCGGAATCGGCATCGAGCTCAAGACTGCCTTCGACCTCTTCGACTATGATCAGGCGCTCACTGTCATCATCGCCATCTTCATCCTGGTTATCGCGGTTGAACAACTCAGCGGCTGGATTCGCCGCGAGATCATTTGAGGACGACCATGCTTAAGACAGACACGGCCCATCACGCCTGGGAGAAGCGCTGGCAAACACCGGAAGGACGGCAAGACTGGTTGCGGCCCGAAGCCGATGTCGCCGACTATGCGGCGGCGCTCCATGCGCAGGGCGGCGGGCGGGCGCTTGATCTCGGCAGCGGCGTCGGGCGGCATTCGATGCTGCTGGCCGAGCTGGGCTGGCAGACCTCAGCGCTCGACGGCAGCAGCAGCGGGATCGCTCACCTGGAACGGGAAGCCGCTAGCCGGCATCTGACGGTCGACGCCCAGACAGGCCTGATGACCGATCTCCCCTTCGAGGACGGGACATTCGACTATGTGCTTGCGTTCAACGTCATCTATCACGGCGACCTGCCGGTGGTTGAGAAAACCCTGGATGAAATCCGGCGCGTGTTGAAGCCAGGCGGCAGCTTTCAATGCACCATGCTGTCAAAGCGCAACCAGAATTATGGCAAGGGACGCGAAGTCGCGCTCGACAGCTACGTCATCGATGAGATCGACGATAAGGACCATCCGCATTTCTACTGCAATGCCGAAGGCGTCGTGAGGCTGTTCCACGGATTTGAGCTCCTTGCCTTGCAAGACAGGCTGCACAGCAAACCAGGCTCATGGCACTGGCACATTATCGCCGAACGGCTGTGACGACCATTCGGTCAGCGAAGACCAGCCGCGCCACAGCTCTGGGTTCGCCTCGACACAGGGGCTGAGCCGCGCGACGAAGTCCTCGGCCGCTTCCAATATCGCCGAGCGGCGATCCGTGCCGCTCATCTTCAACGGTTCGCCGATGGTTACCGTGAAACGGGGGGCTGCGGGAGATGGCCGGATAAAGACCGGCAGGATGGGACAGCCCATCTTGAAGGCGACGGCCGGAGCGCCGACCGCCAGGTCAAGCCCGCCGCGCATGAAGGGAGCACGAACGAGCGTCCGTCCCTCATAGGCGCAGGCGAGGAGCGAGATAAGCCTGTTTTCGCCGAGCCGCTGTTCCAGCCTGCGGCGCGTATCATCCGGCCTGTCGCGGTCGAAGACGACAAACTCGCGCACATGGCGTTTGCCCACTTTCATATGCACCGGATTGAGGCATCGCACGCCGAAGCGCGTCGCGGAGAAACCGTGCTCGGGGCGGATCACATGGGTGAGAGGATGCCCAAGCGTGTGAAACGCCTGACGGATCACCTCGCTGGCGAACACGAAATCGGCGATCCAGATGATCGCGCCCCGCCCTCCGGCAAGTGCGTCGGTGATATGCTCTCTCCCCTCGACGGCGATTTCGTTGACCGGACTGCCACCTAGCTGCTTGATGAACAGAGCAAGGGAAATGAGCTTCTGCTCGAGCTGACGGCGGCGGAGAGCCGCCGCTTCGTCATGCGAAAGCCCGCCGAGCGCGACAAAGGTTTCGAGCGAAGCTTCCTGGCGAAAGCCGGCCGGCAACAGCCTCGCCATCCGCAGCGCCGCGGCACGAAGCCGGTCGACGGACAAGATCGAAGCGACGGGGGTTCCCGCGAGCACACCCAACGCCAACAGGTCGCCCGGGCCGACTAGCGGACGATCGACCGGCGGGGTGGCGCGCGTGACGATCCGCGCAACTTGTGGAGTGGACAGACGAATATCGGACGGCGTGCCGCCCTTCGTACAAAGCGGGGTGTCTGCAGATACTGCAAAATTGGACATGGTAAGGCCTCCAAGGACATAGCGATCTCGCGCAACGAAACGCCGCGCGCGGTGGATGCTATGCGGCCCTGGGAGGCCTCTCGGAGGGCGACTGTTCGAAGGGAATCAGACGGTCGTGCGGCACAGCCCGATAGGAGATCGTGACCGGTATGACGAACAACGACGTCATGACAGACATCATTCCCGGGCTGGAGCAGGCTGCGGAGGCGCAGCAGGAACTCTTCGCTCCCTCTTTGTCATGATGTTCATTGCCGCTGCCGCGATGCTCGGCACTGTGCGCATGATCGGACTCAGCCGCCACAACAAGCTGCGCCGTTAAGGTCGCGTTCGCTTGCGCCATGGGCGCCGGCGAAGTTTCGAAGCCCAGCAGGCAAATCAAGGCAAGGGCCGCGACGATCCCGCCAAGCCAGGAAGGGTTCATACGGAAACGCGCCGCCATAGACCTCAACCTACCACCTAAGCTCCCAAAACGACATTCGACTTACTGCGTCCTTCCGGACAGCAGCCCACCCATGTACCAGGATGGTCCATCATGGCTTTCCGCACGCAGGAATTGTGCCAGATGTTTGTTTCTTTCCCCTTGTTCTTTAGGCAAATTGACTGACAATTCCTTCCTATTCGTGCGGTGACCGAACGTGACGACCAAGACAGCGCGCTTTCATCTGAAAGACCTCGAACAGCCGGCCCGCATCCTGATCGACCGCTGGGGCATCCCACATATCAAGGCCGAAACCAAGGCCGATCTGTTCTTCGCGCAAGGCTTCAACATTGCGCGCGACCGCCTCTGGCAGATCGACCTGTGGCGCAAGCGCGGCTTGGGATTGCTCGCCGCCGATTTCGGAGCGGGCTATCTGGCGCAGGACCAGGCGGCGCGGCTGTTTCTCTATCGCGGCGACATGGCGGCCGAATGGCGCTCCTATGCCGAGGATGCACAGGAAATCTGCACTGCCTTTGTCGGCGGCATCAACGCCTTCATCGCCGCCATCGACAGGGGGCAAGCGCCGCTGCCGCCCGAATTCACCGTGATGGGCACGACGCCGCAGCGCTGGGCGCCTGAAGACGTGGTCCGCATCAGGAGCCACGGTCTCACCGCCAACGCACAATCCGAGATCGCCCGCGCGGTTCTGCTGGCGGCTGGCCAGGACGACGCCGATCGCCTGCGCCAGGAGCGCCTGCCCGATCTCCCCCTCGACAATCCGGGCCGGATCGACCTGGCGCGGATTCCCGCCCGCATCATCGATCTGCTCAGGCTCGCCAGCGCCCCCGTCTCCTTCTCGCGCGAAAGGCTGGCGGCACGGCTCGAAGATGCCTGGCACTGGTCGACCTTCGATGATTTCGGCGTGACCCGCGACAACCGGCCGGAAGGCTCGAACAGCTGGGTTGTTCACGGCAGCAAGACGACCACGGGACGGCCGATCCTTGCCAGCGATCCGCATCGGGTGCTGAGCCTGCCCTCGATCCGGTATCTCGCGCATCTCTCCGCGCCGGGCATCGAAGCGATCGGTGCCGGCGAGCCCTGCCTGCCCGGCATCTCGATCGGCCATAATGAGCGCATCGCCTTCGGCCTCACCATCTTCGATGCCGACCAGGAAGACGTCTATGTCTATGAGACCGATTCAAAGGACCCGCTACGCTATCGTTTCGGCGACAGTTTCGAACGGATGACGACGAGGGTCGAACGCTTCGAGATCAAGGGCTCGGAGCCACAGGAGCAGACCCACTATTTCACCCGTCACGGGCCGGTGGTCTTCAGCGATCCCGGCAAGGCGCTGGCTATCGCGGTGCGCTCGGTCTGGGCGGAACCCGGCGCCGCGCCCTATCTCGCCAGCCTGTCCACCATGCGGGCCGGCACTTTCGCCGAATTCGACGAGGCGCTGGCGCGCTGGAAGACGCCCTCCGTCAACAAGACCTATGCCGACATCGAGGGCCATATCGCCTGGACCCCCGCCGGTTACGTGCCGCGCCGAACCGGCTGGTCCGGCATGCTGCCGGTGCCGGGGTCGGGCGTTTTCGAATGGAAGGGCAATCTCGGTCGCACCGAAATGCCGAGGCTGGTCGATCCCGAAATCGGCTTCGTCGCCACCGCCAATGAGTTCAACCTGCCGGCGGATTGGGACCATCAGGCCAAACCCGTCGGCTTCGAATGGACTGCGGGGGCGCGGGCGGCGCGCATCCGCGAGGTCCTCAGCCGGATATCCGTCCATGGCCTCTCGCATTCCCAGGAACTGCAGACCGACATCCGCTCGATCCCGGCGCTGAGGCTCCAGCGCTTGCTGACGCCACTTTCGCCCACGGACGGCGAGGCGCGGCAGGCCCGCGCGCTGATCCTCGACTGGGAGGGCGACATGAACGCCGAAAGCACCGCAGCGGCGCTTTACGGCCTGTGGTGGCTCAAGCATTTGCGACCCGCCGCCATAGCGGCCATGGCGCCTGGGCTCGGCAGTCATATCGACCTCGTCGGGATCGGCCATACCGATGCAATCCTCGCCGCTCTGGAGGGCAACAACGCCAAACTGGAAGCAGTCATGGCAGCATCGCTCGCCGCCGCCTGGCGCGAGGCGCAGGCGCTCATGGGACCCGATCCGTCGCGTTGGCGTTGGGGACAATTGCATCAGATGCTGTTCCGCAGCCCGGTCGCGGCCATCGCCGGCGAAAGCTTTACCGTCGGTCCCTTCCCGATGGGCGGCGACAGCTCGACGCCGATGAACACAAGCCCGCGGGTCGCCGACTGGCGCGTCACCTCCGGCGCCTCGGTGCGCCTGGTAATGGATGTCGGCGACTGGGACAAGAGCCTCTGCATCAATACGCCCGGCCAATCGGGCGATCCCGCTTCGCCGCATTATGCCGATCTGGCCGCGCTCTGGGCCAAGGGCGACTATGTTCCCCTGCTCTTCAGCCCGGCGGCAGTCGAGGCCGCCGCCGAGACGGTCATCGAACTGGTTCCCATGTGAGCGACCACGCCCTCAAGGCCGGCCTCTATATGATCCTGGCCATGGCCAGCTTCACCGCCGGCGACACGATGACCAAGCTGCTGGCGGGCCAGGTGCCGGTCGGCGAGATCATCCTCATCCGCGGCATGGTCGCCACGGCCATCATCACCGTCGTCTGCATCAAGCAAGGTGTCCTCATCCATGCCGCCCAGGCCTTCAAACGCACCATCCTGGCCCGCAGCCTCAGCGACATGGCCGGCACATTGCTGTTCATCACCGCCCTCATGCACATGCCGATCGCCAATCTCACCGCCATCATGCAGGTGGTGCCGCTGCTGGTGATCGGCTTCGCCGCTTTGTTCCTCGGCGAGAAAGTGGGGCCACGCCGCATCCTCGCCATTCTCGTCGGCCTCACCGGCGTGCTGTTCATCGTCAAGCCATCGCCGGCGAGCTTCACCTTCTATGACGGCCTCTCGCTCGGCCTCATCGTCACCGTGGCGCTGCGCGACATCTTCACGCGCAAGCTCACCATCGACGTGCCGACGATGATCGTGGCGTTCGGCAACGCGCTCATCGTGATGCTGAGCGGCCTGGCGCTCTATCCGTTCGAGGACTGGATCATGCCGAGCCCGCATCATCTCCTCATCATCTTTTGCGGCGGCATCTTCCTGACCATCGGCTATGTCGCGATGGTGCTCACCATCCGCCTCGGCGACATCGCCTCGACAGCCATCTACCGCTATACGGTGGTGATCTTCGCCCTCATCTCCGGCGTCTTCGTCTTCGGCGAGATGCCCGATCGGTGGGTATTCCTCGGCATTGCGCTCATCGTCATCTCCGGCATCTATGCACTCATCCGCGAGATGCGGTTCAATGATAGCGCCAGAAAGCAATCGCCGTCAGCGTGACGCTCCAGGCGAGGATGCCCCAGCGCACCCAGACCTGCGGCACGCTGCGCGCGACCTTGATCATCAGATAGCCGCCGAGAAAGGCGCCCGCCATCATGACGAGCGAGGGCAGCCAGCGGATGACGCCGGCATGGGCGAAGAGCGCGATGCCGATCAAGGTGATGAGGGTGATGGTGGCATTGCGGATGGAATTCGCCTCATGGATGTCCTCATGGCCGAACATCGCATAGAGGGCGAGCAGCACGACGCCCATGCCGAGGCCGAAATAGCCGCCATAGACATAGACGATGAATTCGAGCGCGAAGGACAGCCAGAGCCAGCGCTTGCCGTCGAAATTGTGCCGCTGCTCGAGCCAGCGCTTGATCGTGGGGGCGAGCGCGAAGGAGATGGTCGAAAAGGTGAGAAGCCAGGGAATGGCGACGCGGAAGGACGCCTCGCCCAGCCCCAGCAAAGCCAACGACCCCAAAGCGCCGCCAATGCCGGCAAGCGCCAGCCTGGGTTTGAGGTGGAGCGTCGGGCGGCGCAATTCATGGCGATAGCCATAGAGGCTCGCGACATTGGCTGGCAGCAGCGCCACGAAATTCGAGGCATTGGCCTCGATCTCCGACATGCCGGCGGCGACCAGAAGGGGAAAGGTCATGAAGCCGGCCCCGCCGGCGAGCACATTGATGCAGCCGGCCAATACGCCGCCCGCGAACAATAGCGCTATTTCCTCCCAACCCATCCGGTTTACCCTGATTTTCCAAGCGCTTCCTGTCAAAGATAAACTTTGGCAAAAGACGCAAGAAGCCATGCTTCCCAAGCGTATGAGAGATGTGGCGTCGGCAAAACTTTCCGCTAGAGTAGGGCGGGAATCGCTGCACCAACCTATTGAGAAAGAGGCATATATGCGCAGCCAGCTGATGGCCGTTGCGACCGCAAGTCCCCCCTTCGAATTGCGCACCGAAGATGTCATCGAGGAAGCGACGCGGATATTCGCCGGTCGCCACCGGGATTTCGAACGCATGATGCCGGTGTTCGCCAATACCGGCATCAGGCGGCGCCAATCGGTCAGGCCCTATAGCTGGTTCCGCGCCGAGCAGGGCTGGCCGGAGCGGACCGACGCCTATATCGACGGCGCCACCGACCTCTTCCGCAAGGCGGCCGGAGAAGCGCTCGAGCAGGCCGGCATGGAAGCCGGCGAGATCGACACGATCGTGACCGTGAGTTCCACCGGCGTCGCGACCCCTTCGATCGAGGCGCGGGTGATGCACGATATGGGCTTCCAAAAAAATGTGAGCCGCATTCCGGTCTTCGGCCTGGGCTGCGCCGGCGGCACGACCGGTCTCTCGCTCGCTGCCCGCCTCGCCCAGACGCCGGCCTCGAATGTGCTGCTCGTCGTCATCGAGCTGTGCACCCTCGCCTTCCGCCCCGACGAGATGACCAAATCCAACATCATCGCCACCGCGCTGTTCGGCGACGGCGCGGCGGCCTGCGTGCTGTCAGGCAAGAAGAAGGACGGGCTCGCGGCTATCGAATTCTCCGGCGAACATAGCTGGCCCGATACGCTCGACATCATGGGCTGGCGCATGGACCCGCAGGGCTTCGGCGCCATTTTCTCGCAGCGCATTCCCGATTTCGTCACCCAGGAGCTGCGCGCCGCCGCCGACGGCTTCCTCAGCCGCAATGGCCTCGCCGTCGACGATATCGGCCAGTATGTTTTCCATCCGGGCGGCGCCAAGGTGATCTCGGCGCTCGAGCAGGTCTTCCATCTCGACCAGGGCACGCTCGAGATCGAGCGCCAGGTTCTCGCCGATCACGGCAACATGTCGGCGCCGACCGTGCTGTTCGTGCTGAAGGAGGCGCTGAAGAAGCCCTTCACCGGCCGGCGCTTCGTGAGCGCGCTGGGTCCCGGCTTCACCTCGAGCTTCGCCACGATGGTGAGCTGACCATCGTGATCTGGCTCAATATCGCGATCCTCGCGCTCGTCACCCTGCAGCGCCTGGTCGAGCTCTATATCGCCCAGCGCAACACCAGGAAGCTCCTGGCGCGCGGCGCCTATGAGGCGGGCAGCGGCCATTACTGGGTGATCGTCGTCTTCCATGCCGCCTGGCTCATCGGGCTGTGGATCCTGGCGCGCGACAACCCGGTCAACTGGACCTGGCTCTTCATCTTCCTCGCCATCGAGGCGATGCGCGGCTGGGTCGTGGCGGCGCTCGGCGAGCGCTGGACGACACGGATCATCGTGCTGCCCGGCGAGCCGCTGGTCGCGCGCGGCCCCTATCGCTTCCTGCGCCATCCCAATTATCTCGTGGTAGCGCTTGAGATATTCGTGCTGCCGATGGTGTTCGGCATGTGGGGGTACGCGCTCGCCGGCACCCTCATCAATGCCGCGATCCTCTATTGGCGCATCCGGGTGGAAGAAGAGACGTTCAGGGAAGCGTCACCTCCATCGGCGAGCTGATCTCTCCAATTCGTTATGGCCGGGCTTACCCCGGCCATCCAGCATCTAACCTCGACGAGCCGTTTCAATTGAAACACTGGATGGCCGCCTCAAAGGCGGCCATGACGGGAGCGGAAGGGCTAAAACGGCCGTCTCGCCCGCATCGCCTGGGTGAGCGTGCCTTCGTCGAGATAATCGAGCTCGCCGCCGACCGGCACGCCATGGGCGAGCCGCGAGGTCGCGATATTCAGGTCCTTGAGCCGGTCGATGATGTAATGCGCCGTCGTCTGACCCTCGACCGTGGCATTGACGGCAAGCACCACTTCCTTGACGCCCTCATGCCCGGCCCGCTCGACCAGGCGCGCGATCGAAAGATCCTCGGGACGAATGCCCTCCACCGCCGACAAGGTGCCGCCGAGCACGTGATAGAGGCCGCTCCAGGCGCCGGCGCGTTCCAATGCCCATAGGTCGCCCACTTCCTCGACCACGCAGATCACGCTCCTGTCGCGGCGCGGGTCGTGGCACAGAGTGCAGGGATCGCTGGTGTCGACATTGCCGCATTCGGAGCAGACCGTCACCTTGTCGCGCGCTTCCTCCATCGCGGTGGTGAGCGGAATCAGGAGCTTCTCGCGGTTCTTGATCAGATGCAAAGCGGCGCGGCGCGCCGAGCGCGGGCCAAGCCCCGGCAATTTGGCCAGGACCTGGATCAGGCGTTCGATCTCGGGGCCGGTGGTGCGCCGCATGGGCGGATCAGAACGGAAGCTGGAATCCGGGCGGCAACGGCAGGCCACCGGTGATCGCCTTCATTTCCTCGGCGACCTGCTGTTCGACGCGGTTCTTGGCGTCGGCATGGGCGGCGCCGATGAGGTCCTCGAGGATTTCCTTCTCTTCCGGCTTGAGCAGGCTCGGATCGATATCGGTCGCGATGAGCACGCCCTTGCCGTTGAGCGTCACTTTCACCAGGCCGCCACCCGACTGGCCGGTCACGGTCATCTGGCCGAGCTTCGTCTGCATGTCCTGCATCCGGCTCTGCATCTCCTGCACCTGCTTCATCATAGAGCCAAGATTTTTCATCGCTCGTCCGTGTCCTTCTCAATTTGCATGTCATCGACGGGGGTGACGGCGCTTTCGAAATCGCGCACATCGACGATCTCGGCACCGGGGAAACGTTTGAGGATCGCCTGGACATCGGGATGCTCGCGCGTCTCGCGATAGATCGTATCCTTCTTGTCCTGGCGCTGCTGGGCGAGCGGCTTCTCGCCGCCGTCGCGCGAGACGAGCACCATCCAGCGCTGGCCCGTCCATTCATTGAGCTTGCGGCCGAGCTCATTGACGAGGCCCGGCGGTGCGGAGGCCTCGAGCGCTACTTCGATCTGGCCCGGGCTCACGCGGATATGCCGCATGAGATTCTCGATCTGGTTCTTGAGCCTTATGTCGCGCTTCTCGCCGACATAGGCGGCGACATCGCTCAGATGGGCGAAAGGCCGCGTTTCGGTGCTGCGCTCCTGCGGCCGCTCGCCCGCGGGTTCTGAGGCGACCGCGAGTTGGCCGTAGTCGACCGGCGGCGGACCATTACCATTGTCGGGCTCGCGCTCCACACGCGGCGCCGGCCGCGCTTCACGCGGCGGCGGCGCGCCTTCGCGCACCATCCGCACCAGATCATCGCCGGAAGGGAGGCCTGCCGCATAAGCGAGCCGGATCAGCACCATTTCCGCCGCCATCAGCTGGTCGGAATGAAGCTCGATCTCCTTGAGCCCCTTCAGCAGCATCTGCCAGGCGCGCGTCAGATGCGGCATCGAGATCTTGGCCGCATGCTCCTGGCCGCGCTGGCGTTCGGTCTCGCTGCGGGACGCATCGCCCGATGCCTTGGGCGCCACCTTGAGGCGCGTCACCCAATGCACATAATCGGCGAGGTCGCTCAATATCGTATGGGGATCGCCGCCCGCCTCATGCTGGGTCTCGATCTCCTTGATGGCGGCGGCCGCGTCGCCCGCCATGACCGCCTCGAAGAGCTCGATGACGCGGGTGCGGTCGATGAGGCCCAGCATGGCGCCGACCTCGGCCGCCTTCACCGTCTCGCTGCCATAGGCGATGGCTTGATCGAGCAGCGACAGGCCGTCACGCGCCGAGCCTTCGGCGGCACGCGCGATCATGCGCAGCGCGTCATCCTCGATGGCGACCGATTCCGCCTTCGCCACCTTGGCGAAGAGCTGCATCAGCACCTCGGCATCCATGCGGCGCAGATCGAAACGCTGACAGCGCGACAGGATGGTGACCGGAACCTTGCGGATCTCGGTCGTCGCGAAAATGAACTTCACATGCGGCGGCGGCTCTTCCAGCGTCTTCAGCAACGCGTTGAAGGCGTTCTTCGACAGCATGTGGACTTCGTCGATGATATAGACCTTGTAGCGCGCCTGGATCGGGGCATAGCGTACGCCCTCGATGATCTCGCGCACATCATCGACACCGGTATTGGAGGCGGCGTCCATCTCGATCACGTCGATATGACGCGATTCGAGGATCGCCTCGCAATCGGGCGTCACGTCCGGCATCTCGATCGAGGGGCCGCCCGGGTAATTGAGAGCGCGGGCGATCAGCCGCGCGGTGGTGGTCTTGCCGACGCCGCGCACGCCGGTCAGCATATAGGCCTGGGCGATGCGGCCGGTCGCGAAAGCGTTGGAAAGCGTGCGCACCACCGCCTCCTGGCCGATCAGGTCGGCGAAGGTCCGCGGGCGGTATTTGCGGGCGAGAACGCGATAACCGTGGGCGCTCGCGCCGCTTGCTTCTTCGGTCACTGGCGAGCCTGCCGGTCTGTTCCAAGGGCGTTTTCTTGAGAACTTCTGGAAAGCGCTCAAGGCGGGAGGCTGGACGGGCAACCCGTACCAAACTCGTTAGGGCTGCTTCCTTCCGGACCTGACCCGGTTGGCGAGCGACACGTCCGCCGCCAACCTCCCGCCGCCTATATCGGGCCTCGTCAGGCAAAAGGCAAGCCTGTCGGAATTACCCTGGGAACCCAGTTGACTCACCGTCACAAAGGCCTGCTATCCTGTCGCCAGTGCGGCGCCTTAAGAGCCAATCAACAGGGGACTACAATGAAACTTTCGATACTCGGACTTGCCGTCGCCGGGGCGGCGGCCATCCTGCTGCAGACCGGTATTTCGGCCCAGTCGTCCAAGGCGGTGGCCGCTGAAACCTGCATCAAGACCAATGTGACGCTGCATGTGAAGCGCTGCGGGGCGGAAGCGGCCCAGGCCAGCGCCTCGGCCGGCGAGTCCGCGGCCGAACCGACGGTGACGCCGACGGCGGGCCCGGCGCCCTCCTGCATCAAGACCAATGTCGCGAAGCATGTGAAGCGCTGCGCCTGAACGCGGCCACAAGCGATACGGGAGCCCTTTCCGGCCGCCGGGAAGGGCTTTTACGTTTCGGGAACCGGCGCATTGACCCCTTCCCAGCCATCGCTTATCTGAGCGGCATGGCCAAACGTGACCTCATCATCCTGCCCGATCCCCTGCTGCGCACCGTCTCCAAACCGGTCAAAGCGGTCGATCAGGCGACACGCAAGCTCATGGATGACATGCTGGAGACCATGTATGAGGCGCCCGGCATCGGGCTCGCCGCGGTCCAGATCGGGGTTCCCCGGCGCGTGGTGGTGATCGATATCTCCAAAGAAGGCGAGGAGAAGCAGCCGCTGTTCCTGGTCAATCCGGAGGTCGCCTGGTCGAGCCCGGAAGAGTCGGATTACGAGGAAGGCTGCCTGTCGATCCCGGAATTCTTCGACATGGTGACCAGGCCCAAGGAGGTCACGGTGCGCTATCTCGACCGCCAGGGCGAGGCCAAGGAGATGCAGTGCTCGGGCGTGCTCGCCACCTGCGTGCAGCATGAGATCGACCATCTCAACGGCGTCCTGTTCATCGACTATATTTCCAAGCTGAAGCGCGACCGGGTGGTAAAGAAATTCACCAAGGCGCAGAAGCTTGCGCGCAGCGGAGCCTGAGGCGTTGCGGCTCGTCTTCATGGGCACGCCGGATTTCGCGGTGCCCACACTTGCCGCCCTTCTCGATGCCGGCCACAAGATCATTGCGGTCTATTCCCAGCCGCCGCGCCCGGCCGGTCGCGGCATGGTGGAAAAACTGACGCCGGTGCATCACTATGCGCTCACCCATAATCTCGAAGTCCACACACCTCTGAGCCTCAAAGGCGAGGAGGAGCAGAAACGGTTCCGCGCGCACCGGGCCGATGCGGCGGTCGTCGTCGCTTATGGCCTGCTGCTGCCCAAGCCGATCCTGGACTCACCACGCCTCGGCTGCTTCAACGTCCATGCCTCGCTCCTGCCGCGCTGGCGCGGCGCCGCCCCCATCCAGCGCGCCATCATGGCGGGTGATGCGGAAACCGGCGTCACCATCATGCGTATGGAGGAAGGCCTCGATACCGGACCGATGTGCCTCGCGGGCCGCGGACCCATCGGGGCCACGACCACCGCCGGCAGCCTGCATGACAGCCTCATGCATCTGGGAGCGGGCCTCATGGTCGAGGCGCTCAAGCAGCTCGAGGGCGGCGCGCTCGAATGCCGGCCGCAGCCCGAAGCGGGCGTCACCTATGCCAAGAAGATCGACAAGGCCGAGAGCGAGATCGACTTCAACAAGCCAGCATTGGAAGTCCGCAGCCACATTCACGGGCTGGCACCGTTTCCGGGCGCCTGGTTCCTGCTCGATCAGGAAAGCCGCACCTTCCGCATCAAGGTGCATCTCTGCGAAATCGTGGATGGGAAGGGTCGGCCCGGTGAAGTGATCGACGACAAGCTCACCATCGCCTGCGGCGACGGCGCCGTCCGCCTCCTCAGCCTGCAGCGCGAGGGCAAGAGCGCCATGGGTACCGAGGAATTCCTGCGCGGCTTCTCGGTGCCGAAGGGAACCGTGATCGGGTAGATTATTCATCCCGTGGCAATCGCGGGCGCAATTGTGCAATTGGAGAATTCCAGGCGGGAGGCTCCGGCTGGGCACGATTACAGGGATCCAAAAATTTTCCCTGTAATTCGCTGTAAATCCCTGTTCCTTCCCTGTATTTCCGGGCACGCAAAACAGGGAATTCCCTGTTTCGGGAGTGATCGGGACAAATGGAAACCGATCGTGATCCGGACTATTCAGGCCCATCGGCGGCGACACCGCCGATCGGCACATCGAGCTTGACCTCACCAGCTTTTTCGAACGTAAGCGTCACCGCGAGACGCTCGCCCTTCTTCAAAGGCGCCTTGAGGCCCGTCAGCATCACATGCAGCTTTTGGGGCGCGAGCGTCACGGTCGCCCTCGGCGCAATGGTGATCGCCTCGACATGGCGCATGCTCACCACGCCGTTCTCTTCGACATTCTCATGCAGCATCGCCATCTGCGCTGCGTCGGTCTGGACCGCGGTGAGCTTGTCGGCAGCATCGCCGTCATTGCGGATGGTGAAATAGAGGGCGCCCGCCTTGGCGGCCGGCGTGGCGGAAGCGCGCGCGAAGGCGCCGGTGACCATCATGTCACCAGCATGTGCGGCCGTCACGAATGAGACGGCGGCGGCAATGGTCAGGCCGATAGCGGCGGCAAGCTCTAAGATAAGACTGCGCATGAAGCACCTCGTGCCCGGAATATGCTCCTCCGATATGGGCACGATTATGGAAGGACGGGAGCGGCTAACGGTCGCGCGCCTCGAGCCTGCGGTCCTCTTGCGTGGCAGGAATCCACCATTCGCGTCCGCGCGGCGTCTCGACATATTCGGGCCATGGGAAGTCGATGGGCGGCGCATAGTCGCACCACGGGCCGATATCGCCTGCTTTGGCGAGACGCTCGGCATGCTCAACCTTGGCGCGCCGAAGCGCGTCCTTGTCCATCATCAAATCGAGCATCGTACCGGCAATCGTCTTCGCCGCCGTCTTGACCGTCGGATCGATGGTGGCGGGAATACCGCCCAGCGCGTTCATCACCCAGTCGGGATAGGCGAAACCCGCCGGCGCCTTCAGCGTGGCGCGGCCGACATAGAAACGCACCGCCGGCGCGTGCCAGGTCATGTCGGTGTAATCGTCGGACGTATAATGCGTCTGCCAGGCCGGGATCGTCTGGCGGATCTTGCGCTCGGCCTCCTGCGGCGCAATGAGCTCCTCGATCTCGGCAATGAAAGGCCGGTCCATCGGTGCGAGCTTCAGCTCCTTCTGGATCGCCTGTGCCACCGTGATCGCATCGGCGCCATAACGCGGCGCCCCTGCCCGCTCCATATTGCGGTAGGTGACTTCGGCCATCGCATGATTGGGAAGGCCCGGCCGCGACTTCGACACCCAATGCTTGCGCACCGTGCAATGGGCGGCGAGCGCGGCGCTCTCGGCATTGCGGTCGAGCACGGAGAAGATGTTCTCCAGCATGGCCCGGTCGGGGGTACGCGCGGCATACATGATCTGCGCCATCTGGGCCGCGAGATTGTCGGCCGTCGCCTGGCCGCTCGCCAGGATCGTCTCGTTGAGCGTCCAGGTGCCGGTATGGGGCAGCATATGGTCGCGCATCATCTTGGAGAGCGTATACATGGCGACGACCGCGTCATTGGCGCCGGGGGCGCGGGCCGCGGTATGGGCGGCCGGGATCGGCCCTTTCACGGCATCGGCGAGCCAGGTCTCCGGCCGCTCGCACAGGAACTCGTAGATCGCCGCATAATAGGGTCCGCAATGCGTGTCCCACCGGCAGGTGTTGCAGTAAGGCAGCATGTAGAAGGGGTGAAAGGACAGAAGCGCATCGAGCTCGTCATAATAACCCTTGGCCGCGTGGATGGGCTTCGATCCCCTCACCTTCTCGGCGGGCTCGCCCATGAAGCGGATGGTGCCGGTGACGCCGTGCTTCTCCATCGCCGCCTTGGCCGCCAGCGTGCCGACAAAGGCGCCCATGCCGAGCGCCGAATGCGGATCGGTATGGCCGCCGGCGAAACGCGACAGGCCCTTGCGTGGCGCGCGATAGGTGTCGGCGACCTGGCAGTTGCCCGGCACCGCGTCATATTCGGCATAGGCCATGATGGTCGGGCCCTTGCCATTCGACCAGGTGGCGGAGAAAGCGGTCGGCATGCCGGCCGAACCGACCTCGACCGTGAAACCCTCGGCCCTGAGCCGCGCCACATACCATTCGGCGGAACGGTATTCGCGCCAGGCCGTCTCGGCGAGCGACCAGATATGGAAATTCCATTGCGACCAGTCGGGCTGCCGCTCATCGACAAACGCAAAGGCGGTCCGGGTTTCGGCGGAGATCATTCTGGATGTTCCTTTCAGCGCAAAGCGTCGGCGAGCTTCTTGATCGAGGCGTCGATCACCGCCTCATCGAACCCCGCATAGCCAAGAAGCAATCCCTGGCGGAAGGGCTTGCCGGCGAAAAAGTCGGAGAGCGCCGGGGCGAGCAAGCCGATCCGGGCGGCGCGCTTCGCTGCCTCGCGGTCGTCCATGCCGTTTTCGAGCGTGCAGATGAGATGCATGCCGGCGGGCTCGGGGCTGGTGGCGAGCACCCCTTTCGCATGGCGATCGATCGCTTCGCGCAAGACCAGCTGCCGCTTGGTGTAGAGACGGCGCATGCGCCTGATGTGGACGGCATAGTGGCCGAGCCGCATGAAATCGGCGAGTACCGGCTGCAGGAAAAGTGAAACGCGGGCGCCACGTTCGCGCATCACCGCCGACATGTCGCCAATGAGATTATGCGGCACCACGAGATAGCCGATGCGCAGGCCCGGCAGCATGGTCTTCGAGAAGGAGCCCAGCGAGATCACGACACCCGCATCATCGACGCCCATCAAGGCCGGCAGCGGCTTGCCGTGATAGCGATATTCGCTGTCGTAATCGTCCTCGATGATCCAGGTCCTGTGCTGTCTCGCCCAGTCGAGCAGCGCCAGGCGGCGGCTGAGCGGCATGGTCATGCCGAGCGGGTAGTGCCGTGCCGGCGTCACCACCGCGGCGCGCGCATCCTTCGGGCCCTTGGTGATATCGAGGCCATCTCCGTCCACCGGAATAGGCGCCGTCTTGAAACCAAGCTCGGTGAAGGTGCGGCGGATCAGGACATAACCCGGCTCCTCGATGATGATCTTGTCGCCGCGCCTGAGGATGCTCTGGCCCAGAAGCTCGAGGGCTTCACCGGCACCGCTGGTGATCACCACCTGCTCGGGCGCGCAGCGCATGCCGCGAAAGGCGCGCAGGTGATCGGCGATCGCCAGACGCAAAGGTGCCCAGCCCAAGGGATCGGGCGAAGCGAGAAGCTCGCGGACCGGGTTGCGCCAGGTCTTGAGCATGAGCTTGGCCCAGATCTCATGGGGAAACAGCGCAAGCTCCGGCGCCGCCGGTTGGAACGGACGCACCTCGTCGGGACGCGGCAAAGTCGCTTCCGCCACCGGAGTCACCTGCTGAGCGGCGCGCAGCACATGATCCGGCAGATCGGGCGCCACGAAGACACCGGAGCCATGCCGCCCTTCCGCATAACCTTCGGCGATGAGCTCATCGACCGCCGCCACCACGGTGGCGCGCGACACGCCGAGTTCTTCGGCATAGATGCGGCTCGAGGGCAGCCGAGCACCTGGCGCTATGGCCTGCGCCAGGATCAGGCGCTTCAGCTCGGAGGCAAGCTGGCGATGCAATGGCTCGCGGTCGGCGCGGTCGAGGCTGATGCTCGCCAGCGCGGCTTCGCCGAAAGTGGACTGCCGCTCTCTTCTTGATGTGGCTCTTTTCATCAGACCACTTTTGGCACATGCATCGCCCCCTGAACAGAGCTATGTGGTGAAGGGCGGATCATGCTGACCGAAGAAATGAAATCGATCATCGCGACCTATCCTTTGGGCTTCGTCGCCAGCGTCAATCGCGACGGCACGCCCAATCTCTCGCCCAAAGGCACCTTCGTCGCGCTCAACGACAAACAGCTGGTCTTCGGCCATATCCGTTCGCCCGGCACCATGGGCAATATCGCCGAACGCCCGGTCATCGAGATCAATTTCCTCGACGTACTGTCGCGCAAGGCCGTGCGGATTCGCGGACGCGCTTTCATGTTCCGGTCGAGCGCGCCCGAATTCGCCGACCTCTTCGCAGCCCTTTCCGGCTGGAAAGGTTACACCGAGATGATGAAGGCGGTAGTGCGTGTCGACATCGATACCGCCAGCCTCATTCTGTCACCGGCTTATGATCTCGGCCACACAGAAGCCCAATTGCGCGAACAGTACAAAGCGAAGTTCACATCGCTTTAGCGCTTCCCACAGAAGGAAGCGCTCCAGACTATGGGGTCAGGGCTTGCGCAAATTCCTTCGCTGGACGGCCATTGCCATCCTCGGACTTGCACTTTTCATCTTCGCCAACAACACCAATCTGTGGTCGCCCGCCGATGACGGCAAGCCGACGCTGCTCGCCCATCGCGGCATCGCGCAGCGCTATTCGCCGGAGGGCATCACCAACGACACCTGCACGGCGACGCGCATCTTGGCCCCCAAGAGCGAATATCTCGAAAACACCATCGCCTCGATGAAGGCGGCCTATGAGGTGGGCGCCGACATCGTGGAGTTCGATATCCATCCCACCACCGACGGGCAATTCGCCGTCTTCCACGACTGGACGCTCGACTGCCGCACCGACGGCAAAGGCGTCACGCGCGAGCACAGCATGGCCGAGCTCAAGGCGCTCGATATCGGCTATGGCTACACCGCCGATGGCGGCAAGACCTATCCGTTTCGCGGCAAGGGTTTGGGGCTCATGCCGACGCTTGATGAGGTCCTCGCGGCCTTCCCCGGCAAGCCACTGATGATCAATGTGAAGAGTAATGATCCGAAGGAGGGTGAATTGCTCGCCGCGGTGCTGGCGAAGCTACCGCCTGAGCGCCGCAAGGAATTCATCGTCTATGGCGGCGACCGGCCGGTGATGGAGGTGAAGAAACGCCTGCCGGAGATCACGGTGTTTTCGCAGCAGTCGCTGAAAGCCTGTCTCTATCCTTATATCGCCTATGGCTGGACCGGCATCATGCCGGGCGCCTGCCATGACACCGCTCTGCTGGTGCCGATCAATGTCGCGCCCTGGCTGTGGGGCTGGCCCAACCGTTTCCTCGACCGCATGGAAGATGCGGGCACCGATGTCTTCGCGCTCGGCCCGATGCGCAAGGGCGACGGGACCGCCGGCGTCGACTCCGTCAAGGAGCTGGATCAGCTTCCCCAGGATTATTCAGGCGGCATCTGGACGAATGAGATCGGCCTGATTGCCGACAAGCTACGGACTGACGGTCGGCTCTGAACCGATCATCAGGCTCAGCCGGTTGACAGTCCTCCTGAATCCGATCAGTAATGACCTTGAAAATATATTATATATTTCTAAGGCCCTTACATGCTCATTTCGGTTCATCAGACCACCACCGGCCCTGACCTCGCCGCCAATGCGCGCGCCGTCGCCGCGGAAATCGGCCGATCCGCCGTCGCGGGAGCGAAACTTGCGTGCTTCCCCGAGGCGGTGAACATCCTGCGCGGCCACCAGCCGGATTTGCGCGAGAGCATGCCGGCCGAGGGCCATTGTCCGGTGCTCGCTGCGGCCTCGGCCGCCGCCAAGGCGCACGGGCTCCATGTCCATCTGGGCTCGATCCTCATCCGCCAGGCCTCCGGCAAGATGCTCAATCGCGGCTATCTCCTGGGGCCGGATGGCTCGACACTTGCCACCTATGACAAGATCCACCTCTTCGACGCCGATCTCGATGATGGTTCGCGGCCCGAATCGGAATTGTTCGATTGCGGCAGTGAAAGCGCCGTGGTCGAGACGCCGCTCGGCAGGCTCGGACTTTCGATCTGCTTCGACCTGCGCTTCTCGCATCTCTTCGTGGCGCTCGCCGAAGCGGGCGCCGACATCATCCTGGTGCCCTCCTCCTTCTCGACCGTCACCGGGCCCGTCCACTGGCTGCCGCTCCTCAAGGCGCGCGCTATCGAGACCGGCTGCTATGTGATCGCCCCGGCGCAATGCGGCGCCCATGAGCCGCCGCTCGTCACTCATGGTCATAGCGTCGCCATCTCGCCCTGGGGCGAAGTCCTGTGCCAGGCCGGCAACACCCCGGCCATGCTGCTTTTCGAGGCCGATCTCGCAGCGGTGTGCGAGGCGCGCCGGCGCATTCCGACATTGGCATTGCGCCGGCCGCTGACTGTGCGAAAGATCGCTGCCACCGCCACAGCCTGAGGGAGCGCCTGAAGAATGCCATTGCCGGGTCCGGAAACCGCCAGCAGCTTCGCCAATGCGCAGGACCTTGCCTATAGTGCGATCCGCAACTGGATCTTCAACGGCCCGCTCAAGCCCGGCGAGATCATCCGCGACGTCGACGTCGCCACTTTGCTCGGCATCAGCCGCACGCCGGTGCGCGAGGCCATCATCCGCCTGGCGCAGGAAGGGCTCATTGATTTCGGCAAGGGCCGCAAGACGCGGGTGAGTATTCCCAATGTAGCGCGCGCGCCCGATCTCTACCGAATCGGCGGCACGCTCGACGGGCTCGCCGCCGAATGGGCGGCACCGAAGCTCACCGCCGCGCATCTCGATCAGATGCGCGCCTGCCATGCCGCAATGAATGACGAGAAGGATGCCGGACGCCTCGTCACCCTCGATCTCGAGCTGCATGCGGTTTTCCGTGCGCTCGCCGGCGATGTGCTGAGCGGCATGCTGGAAGGCATTGAGATGGAAATCGGCCGCTTCGAGCGCCTGGCATTCGATGA
This sequence comes from Rhizobiales bacterium Y(2018), assembly GCA_005502925.1. Taxonomy (GTDB): domain Bacteria; phylum Pseudomonadota; class Alphaproteobacteria; order Rhizobiales; family Aestuariivirgaceae; genus Taklimakanibacter. The sequence continues at coordinate 109,457 of SCPD01000003.1, forward strand.
TGCCGAGATCCGTAGCCTCACCTGGGGCGATCACAGCCTGATCATCGACGCCTTCGCCTCGGGCGACCCGCAGGCGGCTGCCCAAGCGGTGAAGCAGAACTGGCTCAATGCCTGGAACAGGCTCGCGCAACGGCTGCGCTCCGCCAAAGGCTGATCCCCGCATATTTCGTTGGAAAAGCGATTCACGCCATGAAACAGGCTTGCCTCATCATATGAAGTGTATAATATATTTCATACTGAATATTCATCAATAACACAAATCCCGAGGGAAACGCCGATGGGTTATTTCAATCATATCAATAGACTGCGGAATATTTCGGCAGTCGCGGCCGTGCTGGCTCTGGGCGTCTCTCCGGCCGCTGCGGATGCGCAGAATGGCGTGCTCCGCGTCGGCACCAGCTTCAGCTGCTCGTCCCTCAATCCCTATACGACGACGCAATCTTCCTGCCTCGCCGCGCTCAGGCTCATGTATCCCTCGCTCGGCCAGGCTTCCGGCAGCGAAGTCCTGCCCGACCTCGCCACATCCTGGAGCAGCGACGACAAGGGTGCCGTCTGGACCTTCAAGCTGAAGACCGGCCAGTGGAGCGACGGCAAGCCGCTGACCGCCAAAGATGCCGCCTTCACCTTCAACATGCTGCTCAAGCATGTGAACGGACCGACGGCGCGGCGCGCCCGCGCCATCGCCAATGTCGAGAAGGCGGAAGCCTCCGACGACCAGACGCTGGTCATCACCTTCAAGCAGCCGACCTCGAACGCCGTCGGCCGCCTGGCGCAGATCCTGATCGTCCCGGAACATGTCTGGGCGCCGCTCGCCGAAGGTGACGGCGCCAAGATCGCCACCTTCCCAAATGACGAGCCTGTGGTGGCCGGGCCGTTCAAGCTCTCCCGCTTCGCCGCCGACCAGGTCATACTGCTCGAAGCCAATGGCGATTATTTCGGAGAGGCGCCGGCGCTCAAGGGCGTCGGCATCCAGTTCTTCACCGACTCGACCTCAATGGTGCAGGCGCTGATCAACAAGCAGCTCGACCTCGTGACGCCGCTGCCCGTCACCTCCGTCGAGGCGGCCAAAAAGGCGGGGATCACCGTCGCCAGCTATCCGGGCCTGCGCTTTCACAGCTGGCTGTTCAACAGCTCGGAGAACCAGAAGGCGTCTCCCGAGATCCGCGACATCAAGCTGCGCCAGGCTTTTGCCCATGCGATCGACCGCAAGAAGATCGCCGAGGTCGCTTATCTGGGCTTCGCCACGCCGGGCGACTCGATGGTGCCGAAGGTCACCGGCGACTGGTCCAATCCGAAGGTGGTGCCGGAGAAATTCGATCTCGATCTCGCCAACAAGCTGCTCGATGAAGCAGGCTATGCCAAGGGCGCCGATGGCTGGCGCACCACCAATGGCCGCAAGATGAGCTACAAGGTGCTGATCCCCACCAATGTCGAAGGTGCCGAAGGCCTGCGCGCGCTCGAGATCGTCACCGCCGACTTCAAGCAGATCGGCGTCGAGCTCGTCACCGAGCAGAGCGACAATGCCACCATCGCCGCGGCGATCACCGGACCCGACAACACATTCGCCGACTCCACCATCGCGCAATGGGGCTGGATCCCGCAAATGGATCCGGACTTCATCCTCTCGGTGGTGCTGTGCAGCCAGATCGGCGGCCTCTCCGAGACGGCCTATTGCAACAAGGACTATGACGTCCTCTACGACGCGCAGGCCAAGGAAGTCGATCCGGAGAAGCGCAAACAGACCGTATGGCAGATGCAGGAGATCCTGGAGCGCGATCGCCCCTATATCGTCACGGTCCAGCAGAACAATGTCGAGGCCTATGCGCCGGGCTGGTCGGGCTTCATCGAGAATCCGATCGGCTTCCTCGATTACACCTCCAACCGGCCCTTCATGAGCATGAAGCCGGGGAACTGAAGGATCTGCCGCTTGCACTCTTCTAGCCGGGCTTTTGCGTTCATCCGATGACCAGCCGTTCGCGCTATCTTCTCGGCAAGATCGGCATCGCGGTCTTCGGTATCTTCGCCACACTGACGCTCAACTTCTTCCTGTTCCGGGTGCTACCGGGCGATGCGATCTCCAGCATGGCCCGGGTACCCGGCGGATCGGTCGAGCTCAAAGAAGCGCTGATGCGCCAGTTCGGTCTCGATAAGCCGCTATGGGGACAATATCTCGACTATCTGGTACAACTCGCACAGGGCAATCTCGGCGTCTCCTATTCCTCCCTGCGCCCGGTAACGGATGAAGTTCTGCGGGCGCTCGGCAATACCGTGCCGATGACATTGCTCGGCATCCTCATCGCCATCCTGGTCGGCGTCACCAGCGGCATCATCGCCGCCTGGAAACATGACACCGCGATCGACAACGTCATCTCCAATATCGCCACCGTCATCTATTCGGCGCCGACGCAATGGATCGCCATCATGCTGGTCCTGGCCTTCGCCAGCTATCTGCCGGTCTCGGGCGCCTCCGATCCCTTCGCCTTCGCCAACGACATCTGGTCGATCCTCGCCGACCGCGTGAAGCATATGATCCTGCCGTCGCTGACGCTGGCGCTCGCCACATTCGGTCAATATACGCTCGTCACACGCTCGGCCGTGCTCGCAACTCTCGGCGAGGACTATGTCAGCGCCGCCAAGGCGCAAGGCTATCCGGTCAGCCGCGTTCTCGCTTATCAGGCGCTGCCCAATGCGCTGGTGCCGATCGTGACGCTCATCGCGCTCTCCGCCGGCACCGTCATCGGCGGCTCCGTCGTGGTCGAGACGGCGTTTTCATGGCCCGGCATCGGCCGCGCAATGTATGACGCCATCGTGCAGCGCGATTATCCGATGCTGCAGGGCGCGCTCCTCGTCGTCACCATCGTCGTGATCCTGGTCAATCTCCTGGCCGATCTCGTCAATATGAAGCTCGATCCGAGGATCGTCGAATGAAGCTCAAAGCGGCTCTCACGATCCTTGGCCTGTTTTTTCTGGCTGCGCTTTCAGGCCCGCTGCTCGGGCTCGATCCGGGGCCCATCGATGTCCAACACATCTTCGCGGCACCTTCGGCGCAGAACTGGCTCGGCAGCGACGATGCCGGGCGCGATGTGCTGATCCAGCTGGTGATCGGCGCCTTGCCGTCGCTGGTCGTGGGGCTCTCGGCGGCGGCCGTCGCCATTCTGATTGGCGGCACGGTCGGGATCCTCGCCGGCTATTCGCGCGGCTGGCTCGATCTCGTGCTTCTGCGCATCATGGACTATTTCATCGTCGTGCCGGCGCTTCCCTTCGCCATGGTGATCACCGCCATCTGGGGCCCGGGCCTCGGCCATATGATCGTGGTGATCGGCATTCTCCTGTGGTCGACCACGGCGCGTGTGGTGCGCGCGCAAGTCAAATCCGGACGCGAGCGGCTTTATGTGCAACGCGCCCGGGCGCTCGGCGCCAGCCATTTTCACATATTGACACGCCATATCCTGCCGCAGGTGCTGCCGCTCATCGGCACTACCGGCTCGCTTGCGGTGGCGCTCGCCATCCTCACCCAGGCGGCGCTCGAATTCTTCGGCCTCGCCGGCACCGGCGTGCTCTCCTGGGGCACGATGATCCGCTTCGCCTTCCAGCGCGATGCGATGCTGAACGATGCCTGGTGGGTGGTGATCCCACCCGGCCTGTGCATCTGCCTCGTCATCACCGCCTGCTATTGGCTGGCGCAGAGCCTCGAACAGAAGCTCAACCCACGCCTCCACACCACCGACCTGCGCATTCGCTCCTTCGCTTTGCGCGCCTCAGCGGAGAAGCCCTGATGCCGGCGATCGAGGTCGAGAAACTCAATGTGTGGATGCAGGCGGGCGACGGCCGCATCATCCATGCCGTCAAGAATGCCAATCTTTCCCTCGGCAATGGCGGGCAATTGGCGATTATCGGAGAATCGGGCAGCGGCAAGTCTACCTTGCTGATGGCGCTGCTCGGCCTCCTGCCGCCCAATGCCAGCGTGTCGGGACGTGTCATCGTCAATGGCGTCGACGTGTTCGAAGGCCCGGAAGCAGCGCTGGCCGGTCTGCGCTGGCGCGAGGTGGCCATGGTGTTCCAGGCCTCGTCGAACCCGCTCAGCCCGGTCCATATGATAGGCCAGCAACTCACGCGGCTCCTCGTCTTTCACGGGCACGACCCGAAGCGCGCCAAGGCCCGCATGCGTGAGCTTCTCGACATGGTGCGCCTGCCCGCCCAGTGTGAGCAGCTCTATCCGCATCAGCTGTCGGGCGGTATGCGCCAGCGCGTCGTCATCGCCTTCGCCCTCGCCTGCCAGCCGAAGGTCCTGCTCGCGGATGAACCGACGACGGCGCTCGATCCGATTGTCCAGGCCGAGATCATCGAGCTCATCCTGGCGCTGCGCCAGTCGCTCGACCTGGCGCTCGTACTGGTCAGCCACGATCTGGCATTGGTCGGGCGCATGCAAGGCGATCTGGCGGTGATGCTGGCGGGTGACATCGTCGAATATGGACCGGTGACGCAGCTGATGACGAAGCCTAAGCACGAGCATCTGCGTACGCTGCTCGCCGCCTTGCCGGATTTCGGCCTGGTGGAGGAACCGGCATGAGCGCCCTCCTCGAGCTCAAATCCGTGCGGGTGGAGTTCGCGGCGCGCGGCCTGTTCGGCGAAGGCCCGCGGGTCGTCGCCGTCGATGACGCAAGCCTCACCGTCGGGCGTGGCGAGATCGTGGCGCTGATCGGCGCCTCGGGCTCAGGCAAGACGACGACGATGCGCGCCGCCCTTGGGCTGCAGCCCATCGATGCAGGTGAGATCCTGCTCTCCGGTCAGGCGCTGGGCAAGATGACCGGGCGGGCGCTCAAGGATCTGCGCCGCCGCGTGCAGCTCATCTTCCAGGATCCGACCGAGGCACTCAATCCGCGCATGACGGTCGACGAGATCATGCGCGAAGGCTTGAGCATCCATCATATCGGCGCGAGCGCGGCTGAAAGGCGGCAGATGATCGCCGAAGCGCTGGGCTTTGTCGGCCTCACCCCGCCCTGTGACTTTCTCGCCCGCCATCCGCACCGGCTCTCGGGCGGCCAGCGCCAGCGCGTCGCCATTGCCGCCGCCCTCGCTCTTTCGCCTGATCTGCTCATTGCCGATGAGCCGGTCTCGATGCTCGATCCGTCGATCCGCGCCGGCATTCTCGATCTCTTCGCCAGATTGCGGGCCGAGCGTCAGATGAGCACGCTGATGGTGACGCATGATCTGCCATCCGCCTACCATCTCGCCGACCGCGTCTATGTGATGAACAATGGCCGCATCGTCGAGCAAGGGGCGACGCGGGCGGTCTTCCAGGCGCCGCGCCACGACTACACGAAAACATTGATCCGGGCGGCAAGCGGACGGCCCGTCGCATGACGATCAGCCGTCCGCATCCCGTCCGCGTTCCGGCGGCCGCGCATCAGTTCGTCTTCGCCCCCGACGCGGTGCCGGCGCTCCATATCCGTTCCGGCGACACGATCCTTGTCGAGACGCTCGACTGCTTCTCGGGGCGCCTCACCCCCGAAAGCCCGCTTTTGCGGGACGATCGTGATGTGCTCGATCATATTGGCGGGCGCTACAACCCGGTGAACCGGCCGATCTTCGTCACCGAGGCCGAACCCGGCGACGTGCTCGCCGTCGACATCATCGACATCGCACTCGGCGCCCGGCAAGGCTTTGCGGTGACCCATGTGGCGGATGACTGGGCGCGGCAGTTCGGCGGTGAGGATTTCGCCGGCAGCGTGGCGCCGGCAACGGTCATCGCCCGGCTCGATGGTGGCACGGTAATGCTGCCCTTCGGTGACCGGCTCGTCGCCTGCGCCGCGCGGCCGATGATCGGCACCATCGGGACGGCGCCTACCCAGTCGATCAGCTCGCTCCTCTACGGTGCATCGCATGGCGGCAATCTCGATTGTCCGCTCATCCGCCCGGGCGCGACCGTGCATCTCCCCGTCAATGTGCCGGGCGCGCTCCTCTCTTTGGGCGATGTCCACGCCTTGATGGGCGACGGCGAGATCACCGGCACCGCGCTCGAAACCAGCGCCGATGTAACGATCCGGGTGCGGGTGGAGAAGAACCGTCGCCTCTCCCTGGCGACACCGCGTTTGAGCGACGACGAGCGCCTGGGCTCGCTCGGCTGCGCGGCGCGTGGGAGCCTGCAGACCAATATCCAGTTCGCCGTCCGCGATCTGGCGCTCAGCCTGGAACAGACTTGCGGGCTCTCACCGGGTGATGCGCTTCAGCTCTTCAATCTCTTCGGTCGGATCACCGTCAACCAGGCCGTCGGCAGCGATGTGGATGGCTGGTCGAGCGTGCTGGCGCATATTGCCAGAAGTGATCTCGAGCGCGTGCTTTCCGTTACTTCACCATCGCCGGCATCGCGGCATTCATGAAGCCGCGATAGAGTGTCCGCGCATTGGCGATGAAGCCGGGCATCAATGGCTCCGCCTCCTTGGCCAGGGCCTGCAACGCGTCAGGGCCGCGCACCCTGGCGAGCGCTTCCTCATAGGCCGGCACCTTGCCCCAATCGGGAATGGTCGAAGCCTCGAGCTCGACATGATACTGCATCGAATATGTGTGACGGCCGATACGCATCGCCTGGATCGCACAGACATCGGAACGCGCCAGAATGACCGCGTCCTCGGGCGCCTGCGCCACCTTCACGCTGTGCCACTGCAGAGCCTTCATCTGATGCGGCAACCCTGAGAAGGCCGGATCGCTCTTGCCGGCTTCAGTGAGCTCGATATCGAGAATGCCGACTTCCGGCGGACGCTGCGGTCCACAGGTGCCGCCCAACGCATCGGCGAGCAACTGGTGGCCGAGGCACACGCCAAGGAAAGGCCGTTTCAATTCCCGCACCCATTTGCGGATGGCACGCTTCTCAGGGATGAGCCAGGGATGTTCCTCGACATCCCACACATCCATGGGCCCGCCCATGACCCAGAGCATGTCATAGGCCTCGAGCGGCGGAATGACGCCGCCCTCGTCGAGCTCGACGGCGTCCCAGCTGATGCCGTCTTCCTTCAGGAAACTGCGCAGGACAGCCGGGTGTTCGCAAGCGAGATGCTGGAAGACAAGGAGTTTCATGCCCAATCCCTGGCGCTCAAATGGCGATAACAAATGTCAGTCTATCGAGAAAGTCGCTAAGCGTAAATCATTTGCAACGGGCCTTATGACGGTTGATTGTCGCGAGATCGGCGACGTAGTTGCCGTTGCGATCGACACCACCCCAGGTCTCGCGCCGTATCTCGACATCATGACGCTGCTTGAACGCCGCCAATTCGTCGCGCGGATCGATTCCCATCTTTGCGGCAAGAGCCATATTAGGGCCGCGCCCCACCGGCCGCGTGTGGACAACAGGGCTCTCATCGATCACCGCAATCCCGCGCTCGGGATAGCCAAGCAGCTTCGGAAACAACAAATCCGGACCCCAGGAAGTGGCCGTCGCGGCAAAATAAGGGGCACAAAGATCAAGAGCCTTGCGCGAGAAACACGCAGCCATGACCTCGACGAAACTCGTATAACGCAGTCGCATATGGGGGCGGCGCACGGTGATCTCATGCGATACGTATGAGCCTTCGTCCAGAGCCGGTTGCGCCAGATCCAGATCATATTGGGCCACGATCTCGAAGAAGCGATTGATCGTCGGCAGATCCGCGGACAGATCGTCATCCGGCAGCCAGAACCAGTCATAGTGGTCTATCCGGCTTCCGAGCCTCGCCAGACACTCCGCCGTGCCGATCGCCTTGGTGCCCTTCTCAAAAGATAAGGTGATGTCTGAGGCCCGGTTCCGATAGGGTCGCCGCAGATCACCGAAATAGCTTACATGCAAATCCCAATTGCGCTTCTGCAGCGGCGGTTGCACCAGCCATTGGGGATGCAGGGATTGATCACCGGCGCGCACAATGACAAGAACGCGCCGTTCAGTTGCCGTCATATCGTCTCTCTGGAGTGGTCCGGTGGTGGGAGACGAACCATAGACACAAAACAGACAGTTTCAATAGAGTTTGGCGCGGGCGATCTTCTTGCTGTCGCCGAACATCGCGGACGGCTTCAGGCGCGCATGAACGACATAACGTAACGGTCCGCCGAGCTGGCTATCGAGAGGCCAGCAGGTGGCGAGTGCCAGATTGTAGCCCGGTGCGCCGGCATCGATCTTCGACTGGTCCCAGCGCACGATCTCGGCTCCTGTCGTCTCGTAGGTAAAGGTGATGCCGTCATCGCGGGTGACCTTGATCTCGTCACCCACCTTGAGATCACCGAGGAAACGGAAATGCGTGTCGCGATGGGCGGCATAAACCGTCGTGCCACGCTGGCCGGGCTTGGGCGTTTGCGCCAGATGACCCGGGCCGAAGGCCAGTGCCTGGCCGCTGCCGCCAGCAAGCGCAATCGCCGATGCCTGAAGACGCGGCACCGCGATGCGCGCCACCGGCCAGGTATCGGCCCAGCTCCAGGGCTTGACCGGCTTGCCGGTGGTGACGCTTTCCGCGAAAGCGCGGTCGAGCAGGATCTGCGCCAATCCCGCCTTCGCCTTGATCCACAAGCCCTCGCCGAGAAAACCGATACCGAGGACCGCACAGAGAAGAGAAAGCACCAGGAAGAGCTTGGGACTGGCCTTGCGGGTCTCAGCTTCGCTCCTCTCCCCGGACTTTCGCCCGGGGAGGGAGAGCGAGCCGACCGCCGTCCGTAGTCCGTTCTGTTCGGCGGTGGCCTTCGCCATCCGGTGTTGCAGTTCCTCGAGAGCCTTGCGGGCGCGGCGCGAGCGCCGCATCCAGAAGACCGGCATCTGGTCGATCCCGCTGCTCATGCGAGCCTCGCGCGCCGGCTGAGGACTGCGAAGATCAGCGCGAACAGCGACAGGAGCGCACCTAGGAACATCAGCAGCTCCGAGGGCGTCGCCGTCTGCGGCAGGTCGACCGTCTTCACCGCATTCACATCATGGCTCACGGGCGTCTTGCTCATCGCGATCAGCGTGACATCGAGCTTGGCGTCACGCTGAAGCACTTCCGGTGTCTGCTCCTCGCCGAACACCTTGTCGTAGTGCCAACCGACCGGGAGATTGAGCGGGACATCGGCGCGGCTCAGCTTCTCGCCGGGCTGGCGCGACGGCGCCTTGTCGATTGCGACGAGGCTCGATACACGGCTGACCAGATGATGTTCGAGAGCGAGCGCCAGGATGCGCTTGTCGGCTTCATCGGGCTTTATCGTGCCCATGGTCTGTGCCACTTCAGCATCATCGATCTTGCGCCGCGCCCAGAGCTTGGCGATGCCGGAACCAGGCTCGGCCTTGGCAAGCGGCAAGCTCGCCTGCCAATCACGGCCGGCGACCTTGGCGGAGAGCGTCAAGGTGCCTTTGCGCTCCGGCATTTTCATCAGGAAGAGCACCGGCTCACCCTGATAGATGTCGGGCAGCATGGCGGGCGTCACTTCCGCCGAAGCCTGGTCGAAATGCGCTTTCAGATTCGTCACGGCGGGATTTTCGAGCTTGGCGAAGAGCTCGCGCATGCGGTCCTCGACCTGGCCGCCCGCGCCGATCATCGCATAGCTGCCACGGCCGAGCTCGGCGGCGCGCGTCATCAGATAGGAGTTGGGCGCCGAACCGATGCCCACCATGAAGACGCGTGAGCGGCCGCGCATGGCGCTTAATATGTCGAACATCTCCTGCTCATTGGCGATGGCGCCGTCAGTGATGAACACGACCTGGCGGAGCGTGGTCTCGTCGTCGGGCCGCGCATCGCGCAGGGCCGCGCGCAAGGGCGGGATCATCTCGGTGCCACCCGATGCTTCAAGGCGGCCGACGAAGTTCTTCGCCGTCTCGACATTGTCGCGGCTGGCCGTGACGGTGTCGGGAAAGAGAATGTCCATCGTGTCGTCGAAGCGGATGACATTGAACCGGTCGGCGGAATCGAGCCGGCCCAGCGCATAGAGCAGGCTTGCTTTCGCCTGCGACATCGACGGGCCGCCCATCGAGCCCGAATTGTCGATGACGAAGACGACATCGCGCGGCATGCGCTTCTCGCTCGTTGTCGCGGCCGGCGGCGTCACATAAGCGAGCGCATAGTCGGTGCCGTTCACTCGTTCGCTGAAGAGACCGATCTCGGGGGCCGCGCCCTGTACCGGCTTCCAGGTGAGCTCGAAGTCACGATCGGCGAATTCGGACCGCGCCAGCGTGACTACCTTGCCGCCTTCGGATGCCGCTTCCGCGGTCACGTCATGGAAGGAGCTCGTGACCTCGCCCAGAGCAAAGCCGGGATTGAGATGCACGGTGAGCGTCAGGGGATTGACGGGGTCGGATTTGCGCGGATCGAGCACCGGCGGCGTGATCCGGTCACGATCCGGGATACTGTCCCTGACGGTGTAATACTGTGCGTTCTCCGACAGCACGATCTTGGGGGTGGGCACATAGCGTGGCGCGACGACGGTCGGCACCCGGAGAGAAAACACGCCACCCGACTGCGCCACCGCCTCCTGATATTCGATCTGGATGACGATGGTCTCGCCGGGGCCGATATTGGCGACCTGGTTGGTGAAGACATTGGCGCGTTCCTGGTCGAGGAGTGCCGCCTTCTGGCCTTTGGCCTTGGCCTCCTCGTAGATCTGCTTGGCTTCCTGGCGCTCCTTGATATCGCCGACGATGACGCGGTCGCCGATCACCATCTTGAGCGTATCGACGGCAGCCTTCTCCGACAGAGGGAACACATAGGTGCCTTCGATCCAGCCATTGGTCGGATTCTTGAACTTCTGGGTGACACGCGTGCGGGCAATAGGCCCGGTCACGGTGATGTCGAAATCGGTGGCGACCCTGGGCGCTTCGACATACTTCCCGGGCTCGTTGGTGGTGAGCAGCAAGGCGCCCGTGCCCATTTGCGAGGGCGTGACAAGGCCGGCGCCGGCGCTGAGCGTCATGGCAATGACACCCAGCAGGGTCAGCAACAATCGGTACATGATGATTTCCGCTCCATAACGGCCCCCCGATCCCGGGTGGTCCGTGGCTTCATCATGTGGGGCCAGAAGCGGCTGCGCCGCGAGCGGGCAATCCGCCATTCTTCCGTCGCGTCTTGCCGCTACGTGGCGGAGCTTGCCTTGTTTTGGACAGGTCCTTGTGGAAATGTACGGATTTGTACGGCCTCCCTCTCCTTAAGGTTTTGCCCGTCCGATGACCGACCAGACCCTCTCGGCTGAAGAAAACGATGCCGTGGCGGATATGGTGCGCGAGGCGCTCGCCCGCCGCCGCATCACAAGGCAATATCTCGCCGATCAGGCTAAGATCAGCCTCTCGACACTGGAGAAGGCGCTGTCCGGACAACGCCCCTTCACGCTCGCCAGCATCGTCAGGCTCGAAGCGGCACTGGGCCTCACCCTCAGGCGGGCGACACCCGCCAAGCTCGCCGCCGCCTCGCGCTTCACCGGCATCGCGCCTGAGGATCTGGGCTCCTATGCGAGGCCAGCGGTGTCGTGGATCGAAGGCGACTACGTGACGGTCCGCCCCTCCTTCTCCAATCCCGATTCCATCTATGCCTATCTAACCTGCATCGCCTGGAACGAGGAAAAGTCACATCTCACTTTCAAGGAGAGCGAACGGGTCGATGCCGCCTTCACCCAGGATGGCAATGTGTCGATCCCGCATCAGTCGGGCTATATCTATCTCATCACCAATAAGCTCGGGCAGTATCGCTTCGTCATCATCTCACGTCCGACCATCGCGGGCGAGATGTTCGGCATTTTGACGACGCTGCAATCCGGCCGCGGCATGCATCTGACTCCCGTCGCGACGCCGATCATCCTGGTTCCGGCCAAGACGCTCGGCGGCAGTCCCGCTTATGGTCGCGTCGAGAAAGGCCATTCGTTTTATGCCAAATACAAGGCTTATGTGACACGCGCCTTGGAAGAGCCCTTCGCGCTTTTCGTCGCGAAGTGATCATTCAACTCCAGCCGACGAGCTCCAGCAGCCAGTGCAGGCCATAGGCCAGGCCTCCCGCTGCCGGGAAGGTCAGGATCCAGGCCCAGACGATGCGCTCGATCACCGTCCATTTGAGGGCGCGTGAGGACTTGGCGAAGCCGACGCCCATGATCGCCGTCGAGATGCTGTGGGTGGTCGAGACCGGCATGCCGAAATGCGCCGCCACGGTGAGGATCGTCGCCGAGCTCGTTTCGGCGGCGAAGCCGTGGATCGGATGCAGCTTCACCATCTTGTGGCCGAGCGTCTTGATGATGCGCCAGCCGCCAGCCGCCGTGCCCGCCGCCATGACCAGCGCGCAGGAGACGATGATCCAGCTGTCGATGCCGTCCTTGCCGGGATCGGGCTCGAGGAAACGCGCCCATTCCGGCAGCCCTTGGAGCGCTCCGGCGCTCTCGGCTCCCAGCAGAGCAAGCGCAATGATGCCCATGGTCTTCTGCGCGTCATTGCGGCCATGGGCGAGGCCCATATAAGCGGCGGAAGCGAGCTGCGCCTTGCCGAAGACGGCATTGACCCAGACCGGCCGCGCCAGCCGCCCTAAGAGGCCACCGGCTTTCGCCATGCCGGCGATGAGCGCCCACAGCCCCACCATCATGATGATGCCGAGCGTGAAACCCGCCACCGGCGAGGTCACCATGGGCAGCAGAACTTTCCACAGGAGGCCTTCGTTCTTCGTCCAGTCACCGACGGTCCTCGACCAGATGAGCGCGCCCCAGTTGTTGTCGGCGGCGGCCAAAGCGGCACCGCACAGGCCACCGATCAACGCATGCGAGGAGGAAGACGGAAGGCCGCGCCACCAAGTGAAGAGATTCCAGATGATGCCGCCCAGAAGCGCGCAGAGGATCACCTGCAAGCTGACATTGACGACGCCGGTGTCGACCAGGCCCGAAGAGATGGTCTTGGCCACCGCCGTGCCCCAGAAGGCGCCGATCAGATTGGTGACGGCCGCCAGCATGATGGCCTGGGCCGGCGACAGGACCTTGGTGGCGACCACGGTGGCGATGGAGTTGGCCGTGTCGTGGAAGCCGTTGATGAATTCGAAGACCAGCGCTATCAGCACGACGGTCAGAACGAGGATCAGCATAGGGGTGCCGTCAGCTGTTCTTCAACGCGACCTGGTAGACGATGGCGCCCGCATCGCGGCAGCGGTCGATCGCCTTCTCCAGGATCTCGAAGAATTCCTTGAGCAGGAACATGCGGGCGCCGTCGAGGTCACCCGAATAGAGCTCGCGATAGAGCTCGAGCAGCAAGCGATCGGCCTCGGTCTCGATGGCATGCAGACGGTCGTCGAGCGACTTGATCGTCTCGAGCTTGAGCTTCGGCAATTCCCGCACCATGTCGAGGACGATGTGCGTCGCCTTCTCCAGCATGGCGGCGCGTGGCGCGAAATCGACACCTTCGAGCCGGTGAGCCGCAAAGGTATAGCGATCGGCGAAGCGCTCGACCTGCTTGGAGATCTTGTAGAGCGCGACGCGCAACTCCTCGATATCCTCGCGCTCGATGGGCGTGATGAAACTGTCGACCAGCGCCTGGCTGATCTTGTTCGTCGCCTCCCGCTGGTGGTGGCGGGCGAGCTTGATCGCGTCCAGGCTCTTGTCGCCCGAGGCGGGATCCAGCATTTTGTGCAGGGCCGTGGCGCTGTCATGAGCCGATACGGCGGCGGCATCCAGGAGTTCGTAGAACTGCTTGCCGGAGCCGAAAATCGTCTGAAGGGAGAACATCGCTAGGTCCTTGAAGGAGGATATTGAGGGGTCATTGGCCGTCCTTACTTGGCGTCGGTGAGCTTGAACAGCACGAAGCGCGTGGGTTCCACGTCTTTCTTCGTCCGATCGGTGACGATAAGGAAGAGGCTGCCGGTGAGGCGGGCCAACCCCTCGAAATTGTCGACCAGGAGGGGATCGGGCGTGGCCGACAGGTCGGGGGCGGCGCATTGACCGCCGGCCGCGCAGACCGCCAGATCAAGGTAACGCAGATGCGCCGCCCGGGCGCCGTCGGCCCCTTCCGTGCGTTCCAGCACCAGGAGATTGCCGTCAGCCATGGACTCGATCGCCTTGATCCGGCCATCGGGCTGGGCCGCCTCGAAACCCCAGGTCGCGCCGTCGCCGGCATAGATCTTGTGCAGCGTCTCGGGTTCACCGCGCAAGGGCCGCTCCGGCGCCGTCAGCACGCCATGGGTTTTGTCAAAGGCGACGGATTCGAGCCGGCTGTTCTTCTTGGCGTAGTTCTTGGCATCCGCCAGGGGGCCCGGCAGTGTGATGTCGGCAATCCACTGGCCTTGCGGCGTGAAGCGGGCAAAGGCCGGCCCGTCCTCGAAGGCGACCAGCAGCTCACTGTTGCCGGGCTTGCCGTCATCGCCATTGAGCGCCGCCAGCCCCTCGGCATTGGTCACCGTCTTGCCGGCCGCCGGCGCCGCCAGGGGAGCCGAGAAGACGTGCTCGATGGCGGTGATCCTGTCGCCTTCCAGCTGGAGGTGGAACTGATGCAGGACGCCGCCATCGGAGACCGCATAGAGAAGCTTCTCATCCGCGTCCCAGGCGAGGCCCGAAAGCTCATTGACCAGAACGCCGTCCTTGCCGGTCGCCGGGATTTCCGTCTTGCCAAGCGCCTCCAGCTTCGGCTCGGCGCCTGCGGGCGACGTCGCGACAAGAGCGGCCAGTGCGAGCCCGCCAACGATCATTTTGTGTATGGTTATCATTGCAACAACTCCAGTTCGGGCCGAGCGGCCGGTTTCAGGCATGCCAAACCGGGGCTTGCGAGCTTGCGCAAGGCCGGCAGGAAACGATTCTTTTTGGTATCGCGATTGAGCAACGCGGTCGCGGCACAATATTTCGAGCAATGCTTGGTCGGATGCTGGTGCAACATCCGCAACACACGGTCGGCAATACCGTTGCCGCGCGCCGACTTCGTCTCGAGAATGAACTGCTCGTCGTCGACCGCGTAATACGAGCCCAGATCATAGAAACGCAGACGGCTGTCGATCGTCATACGCTCGCCGCCCTCTTTCGCCACCAGTGTCATGCGGACATAACGCATGTCGATCACCCGCTGCAGCTCATAGGGAAAACACTCGCCATAGAGCGCACAATAGACGTGATGCACGAAGGCAAGCGCCTCTTCATCCAGCCGGCCAAATTTCTCCGGCGCGTAAGGCAGTCTTTTCTTCACCGTCACACCGCGCTTGTCCTTGAGCTTCACCTCGACGAAGCACAGCGCCGCATCAAGATATTTGCGGATACGCACCTTCACCCGCCGGCGCCGCCCCTGATGGTGATCGAAATAGCTCCGCCGGTCATGGTTGTCGAAGTAGCAGGTCTCGTAGGTGAAGGCGCGGCGGCCGGCGATTTCGAGGATGTCGAAGTGGCGGGCGAACTCGGCGGCGGCGGATTGCAGCACGGCGTGCTTCACCACATACTTGTTGTCGAGCCGTTCCAGCATTTCCGCCCGGGCATTGAGCGTCGCAAGGCTGATCGGATCGAAGCCTCGTTCCAGCAAGAGGTCAGCGTGTGCGATAATAGACATTGAGCCTCGCCATTTCGGTGATGTAGTCGAGCTGAAGCACCTGATAGGACAGAACCGCGACGCCGAGACGTTCCGACAATTCGGCACGCATGGCGGCAGGGTTCGCGAGGAGCTCCGTATTGATCTTGTCGAGCGTGACTTTTGCGCCCGAGACCGATTGCAGGATCCTTGGATGGTCGATGACGTAGGCGCCGGCCAGGACGAAGCTCACCGCCAACGCTGCGAATGGCACCGTCGTTCCTTGCACGGAAGTGATGACCGCGATGGCCACGGCGCCAAAGAAATAGGTCATCTCGGTCTTGCTCAAAGGCTCCGAGCGCAAGGTAAAGAGCGCCAGGATGGCGAACAGGCCGAAGCCCGCGGCTACGCTGAAATTCACCGACGAGAGGATGGTCAGGACCGCGAAGATGAAGACGTTGAACAACGCTGCGGCGGTAACCAATTCCTTGTCGCGATAGCGGCGATAATAAAGCCCGAAGACGAGCACGCTCATCCCGGCGAGATTCAAGCCTATCCTGACCGCTTGCGATAAAACCGGATCCTGAAGGATCTGTTGAAGCGAGGACATAGACATTCAAACTCCTGTTCTTTCTCACGCGTTTCAGCCGCGCGAGGAGAAGAACGGAGCATTCAGGGTTCTATTCCCGGCCATTCACCGATTATGACGGCTGAATGACATTTTTTTAAAGATGCATGCCTCAGGGATTACGTGGATTTTTCCTCCGAGGCCCAACATAACCTTGGGTCATTCCGGCCGTTTCCCGATTGAAACGGTCGGACTGCTTCAGCGCCCGATGGCCGCCAGGATGCGCACCCAGCTTCTGATACCGCGATGGAAGCTGGTGAGATTGTATTTCTCGTTCGGGCTGTGCAACGCGTCGTCATTGAGACCAAAGCCGACCAGCACACTGTCCATGCCGAGGATGTCCTTGAAATAGCGCACGATCGGAATCGAGCCGCCGGAGCCGATAAGGGCCGTGTCGCGCTTCCATTCCTCTTTCAGCCCCTGAGCGGTCTTGCGGATCAAGGGCGACGTTTCGGCGATCTCGGTCGCCGGGCTTCCCGAGCCATAGGCGGCAAAGGTGATCTTGCAATCCTTCGGCACCTCGGCCTTGGCGAAGGCGCGGAACGCCTTCAGGATCTTCTGGGGATTCTGCTTGCCGACCAGGCGGAAGGTCAGCTTGGCGTGGGCCTCGGACGGGATGACCGTCTTGGTGCCGGCCCCGTTATAGCCGCCCCATATTCCGTTCACCTCGGCGGTCGGGCGCGCCCAGACCTGTTCCAGCACGCCCTTGCCCTTCTCACCCGCCGGCACCGACAAGCCGACTTCCTTCAAGAACTTCTTGTCCGAGAAGTTGAGCTTGCCCCATTGCGCCTTCATCTCCTTGGGGAGATCGCCGACACCGTCATAGAAGCCAGGAATGGTGACCTTGCCGTTCTTGTCATGGAGCTTCGACAGGAGCTTCGAGAGAACGCGCAGCGGATTGGCGGCGGGACCGCCATAGGCGCCCGAATGAAGATCGATGCGGGGCCCGGTGATGGTGATCTCATCCTTGACCATGCCGCGCAGCCTGGTGGTGATGGCCGGCGTCTTCGCGTCCCACATATTCGTGTCGCAGACAAAAGCGGCATCGCAGGCGAGCTCGGCCTTGTTTTCCCTCAGGAACGGAATGAGGCTCGGCGAGCCCGATTCCTCCTCACCCTCGATCAGGATCGTCGCCTTGATCGGCAGCGTTCCGGTCTCGGTGATCCAGGCCCGCATCGCCTCGACGAAGGTCAGAAGCTGCCCCTTGTCGTCGGCGGTGCCGCGGCCATAGAGGCGCACGACCCCATCCTTGCCGGTACGCTTCTGGGGCTCAAAGGGCGGCGTCGTCCATTTGTCGAGCGGATCGGGCGGCTGCACGTCGTAATGGCCGTAGAACAGGAAATGCGGGAGCTTGGCTGGAGGATCCTTGGGCTCGAAATGCGCCACCACCATGGGATGGCCGGGCGTATCGCGCAGAGAGGCGGAGAAGCCGAGGGCGGAAAGATCGGCGACGATGCGCTCACCGGCGCGCCGGCAATCCGCCTTGTAGGCCGGGTCGGTCGAGATCGAGGGGATGCGGACGAGATCGAACAGACGGTCGAGACTCTGGTCGAGCGCCCGGTCGGCGGCGCCGAGGACGGCATTGATGTCGGTCATGATTTGGGACGCTCCTGTTGATCGGCGAGGCCGGCAATGATGCGGGCCCAGCTCCTGATGCCTTTGCGGAAACTGGTCAGATCGTATTTCTCGTTGGGACTATGGGCGCCGTCATCCTCGCGCCCGAAGCCGATCAGCAGGCTGTCGACCTTGAGCAGCGACTTGAAGGTGCCGACGACGGGGATCGAGGCGCCTTCCGCCATCAAAACCGGCGCGCGGCCCCATTCCTGCTTGAGAGCCCCCTGTGCCAGGCGCACCCAGGGGCTCGTCTCGGCCACCGTGACCGCCATCGAGTCGCCCCCTTCCGACTTGTAGCGGACCTTGCAATCGGCCGGCAGCCGCGCCTTGACGAACTGGCGCAAGCCCTTGCGGATCTGGGCTGGCGTCTGGCGGCCGACGAGGCGGAAGGTGAGCTTGGCCATGGCCTCGGCGGGCAGCACCGTCTTGGAGCCCGCCCCGGTATAGCCCGAATAGATGCCATTGATCTCAGCGGTCGGCCGGCTCCAGATCTGCTCATAGACCGCATAGCCCTTCTCACCCGCCGGGATCGAGAGGCCGACACCCTTCAGATACTTCTTCGCGGGGAAGTTGAGCGACTTCCATTGCCGGCGGGTCGAGGCCGGCACCGGGTCAACGCCGTCATAGAAACCCGGCAAGGTCACCTTGCCATTGCGATCATGCAGCTCGCCGAGAATCTTGGTCAGCACGCGAATGGGGTTGCGGGCGGCGCCGCCGTAATAGCCCGAATGCAGGTCCTTGGAGGGACCTGAAATGACGATCTCCTCGGCGATACAGCCACGCAGGCGGGTGATGATGGCCGGGGTCTTGGCGTCCCACATGCCGGTATCGCAGATGAAGACGACGTCGGATTTGAGCTTGGCGCGGTTCGCGGCGACATAGCGGTCGAGATGTGTCGAATCGCCCTCCTCGTCGCCTTCGAGCAGCACGGTGAGATGAAACGGCAAGCCGCCTTTGGCCTTGATCCACGCCCGGCTGGCCTCCAGGAAGGTCATCAGTTGGCCCTTGTCGTCAACAGCGCCGCGCGCAAAAATGCGCTCCTCACCATCCGCACCCTTGCGCAGTCGAGGCTCGAAAGGCGGGCTCTCCCACAGGTCCAGCGGGTCGGGTGGCTGAACATCGTAATGCCCGTAGAACAGGATGCGAGGCGCATGGGACGGCAAGCCCTTGGGCGCATATTCAGCCACGACGACCGGCTGGCCGGTGGTCTTGTCAAGGCGCGCCTTGAAGCCCATTTCGGCGAGCAGCCGCTTGAGCCATGCCGCCGCGTCACGGCAGGCGCCGTGATAGGCCGGGTCGGTGCCGACCGAAGGGTAACGGAGCAGCTCGAAAAGGCGCGCGACACTTTCATCCAGGGCGCCGTCGATGCCCTGCAAAACATCTTCAATATTCTTCATATACAAAACCTGAAGGACAATTTTCCGAAGCGGGATACCATGCAGTCTCTCATGCGCCACAATCCTTCGGCAAGGGCCGTGGAATGACGCAAGCGGCTGCCACTTTCTCCCTTCCGCGCGACAGCCTTCAGGCGCATGAAGCGAGCCAGCGGCTGACCCGCTTCCAGCGCCGCGGCTACCAGCGCTATCTGATCGTCCGCCAGAATGTCGACCTCAACTTCTTCTGGACCCGACGCTGGTTCTTCATATCCATGCTGGTCGGCTTCCTACTGATGATCGCGCCGACGCCCGAGGGCCTCACCGAGGAAGGCCAGATCGTGCTGGCGATGTCGATCATGGCGACCATCCTGTTCGTCACCGAAGCGGTGCCGCTGCCCACCGTGCCGCTCCTCATCATCATCGGCCAGGTGGTGCTCCTCAAGGTCGATCCGACCAAGGTGGCGCAGAGCCTGATGACCGATTCGGTGCTGTTCATCATGGGCTCCCTGATGCTGGCGGTCGCCATCGTCAAGCAGCGTCTGGACAAACGCATCGCCTGGGCGATCGTGCAGATGACCGGCACCAACGTCTATTGGATCAGCTTCGGCATCACCGCGGTCTGCGGCACAATCGCCGCCTTTATCGGCGAGCACACCGTCGCCGCGATGATGCTGCCGGTGGGCGTGACGCTCATCACGCTCACCTCCCAGGACCCCAAGAAGGTCCACAACCTCGCCGCCGTCATCCTGTTCTCGATCGCCTATGGCTGCTCGATCGCCGGCGTGGCGACGCCCTCCGGCGGGGCGCGCAACGCCATCATCATCTCCTATTGGAAGGACCTGTTCTACGATCCCCTGAGCCCCGAGACCCGGCGTTATCTCATGGATTACCTGACCTGGGCGATCTATGCCTTCCCGATGTTCCTGATCAGGCTGCCGATCGTGGCGGCGCTCCTGGTCTTCACCTTCAAGCCGGAAACGACCGACATGTCGCGGGCCGTCTCCAGGCTCCGGACCCAGGTCATCATGGACGGGCCGCTCAAGCCTTCGGGCTGGCTCACCATCCTGATCTTCTGCCTGACCATCCTGGGCTGGATCTTCCTGTCGGAGCAGCTGGGCCTCGGCGTCATCGCGCTGCTCGGCGTCGCCGCCTTCCTGGTCTTCGGCCTGGTGCGCTGGGAGGACATCAATTCCGGCGTCAACTGGGGCGTCGTGCTCCTCTACGCCGCAGCGATCTCGCTCGGCGTCGAAATGACCGAAACCGGGGCCGCCGACTGGGTGGCCAAGAGCTTCCTCGATCTTCTGGAGAATATCGGTGCCGGCAGCGGGCTCGGCTTCAACACCGCCATCTCGCTCCTCACCATCGGCGTATCGAACACGATGACGGCGGGGGCCGCCGTCGCGGTGCTCGGCCCGATCGTGCTCAATACCGCCCATGTGGCCGGGCAGGACCCGATCATCGCCGGCTTCATCACCGCCATCTCCTCGGCGTTCGGCTATCTGACCCCGGCGGCGCAGCCCGCTTTCACCATCATCTATGCCTCAGGCTACCTCAAGGGACGCGACTTCTTCACGATCGGCTCGCGCATGATGGTCGTCTCGGTCATCATCCTTCTGGCGCTCGCGAGCCTTTATTGGCCCTTCATCGCGCGATAGAATAAAGCGAGCCAAGAGGAGTCGGTCCCGCCTTGAAGATGCTGTTCACGCGCACCAAGCTCAGCGACCGGCAGGAACGCGCGGTCCAGAAGACGCTGCACAATCTGCGCCAGCAGCGGCGCAACCGCTTCCGCATCCTCGCCTGCATCGACGGCACGGAGGAATCCTTCATAACCGTCACTTTCGCCGCCCGGCTCGCCGTCAACGAGGAATGCGACATCATCGTTCTCTATGTGCGCCCGATCGACCAGGCCTTGTGGTCGGGTGGGCTGCAACTGCGCATCGCACGGCAGAACATGATGGAATCAGGCTTCGAGCTGCCCGGCGTGCGCGACCTCAAACGGTCGCTTGAGATCCTGAAAGAGGAAGGCATCGACGTCGAAAGCTGGCCGCAGGAAGCGAGCCACCAGGATGCCTGGGGCGACCCCGCCGGCGACACCAAGGTGGAATACAAAAGCCCCAAGGGCCAGAGCGTCGTGCTCAAGCTCAAGACGGCGCCCGACGCCGGCCACGGCATTCTCGATCAATATGAGCTCGGTCCTTACAATCTCATGATCCTGGGCGAGCCGTCGCGCTGGCGCAGCGAGTTCAAGGCCTGGTTCGGCACCGGCGTCGTCCAGGAGGTGGTGACGCATGCGTCCTGCTCGGTGCTGGTGGCGCGCCCCAGCCTCGACAAGGAGGGCTTCTTCATCTGCACCGATGGGTCGTCACGCTCGATGCAGGCGGTGCGAAGAGCCGCCGTTCTCGCCCATATGCAAGGCGCTTCCATCACGCTGTTCTCCGTGGCCCCGGACGAGGCGGCGCGGCCGGCGGCGGAAGAGGCCGTCGCCAATGCCAAGGCGCTGCTCAAGGCGATGAAGATCACCGTCACCGACACCCGCACCGCGGTCGGCGATACGGTCGAGGAGATCATCGAGACCGGATCGAGCTACCGGATCATCGTGGTGACGGATGAAGGCCGCTCGCGGCTCGAACGCATTTTCAAGGGATCGACGGCGAGTGCTGTGGTGCGTGGTGCCCGCACCAGCGTTCTCGACGTCAGATAGGACGGGTCTACGGATGTCGGAATACACGCTTCATTGCTTCGGCGAGTCAGGCAACGCCTACAAGGCGGCGTTGATGCTCGAGCTGTCCCGCTGCGACTGGTCGCCGGTCTGGGTCGATTATTTCAACGGCGAGACGCGCCAGGCGGAATTCCGCGCTGGAACCAATGAAATGGGAGAGGTCCCCATTCTCGCCCACAAGAGACTGAAGCTTACGCAATCGGGCGTCATCCTGGATTATCTCGCCGAGCAGACGCGGAAATTCGGGCCCAAGAGCGAGGACGAGCGGCGCGAGGTCTGGCGCTGGATCCTGTTCGACAACCACAAATTCACGAGCTATCTGGCGACGCTCAGATTCATGATCAATTTCACCAAGACCGGTGAAACGCCGGTGACCGAATTTCTGCGTCCACGGGTGATCTCGGCGCTGAAGATCGTCGACCAGCATCTGGCCGGCCAGCCCTTCATCGTCGGCAAGCGCGCCACCATCGCCGATTTTTCGCTATGCGGCTATCTCTTCTACGGCGACGAAATACCGGTGCCGCTCGAAGAGAATATCCATGTGATGAAGTGGCTCGACCGGATCAGGGCGCTTCCCGGCTGGAAGCCGCCCTATGAGCTGATGCCGCGCGGCATCTAAAGCTGCGCATGATCCTTCCGGAAAACCGCTTCGCACTTTTCCGGATCATGCTTAAGGCCTGAATCAGGCCTGCCCGGGCGACATGGCGTCGAGATATTCCTCGAGATGCTCAAGATTCTCGAAACGCATCCAGCCGTCGTCGGTTTCCGCCTCGACGGTGCCGTCCGACAGGACGCGCGCCGGACGGCCGCGGATCAAGCGCTCTTCGACGACGAAGAGCTGGGTATCCTCGGCTTCCTCGGTCACTTCGGCCGCGGCCTCGGGGGCCGGCGCCGGCGGCGGCTCGGCCGCAGGCTCGGACTCATCGCCCAAGGCCTGCTTCAATTCACTGTTCGCCTTGTCGATGGCGGCGATCGTCTCGCGCGTCTCGGCGACGGCGCGGTCGGTGCTCACCCGCGACTCCTCGACCAGCTTCTCGAATTTGGTCACCGACGAAGCCGGCTCGGGGGTCGGCACGGTGAAGGGCGGCGGTGTTACGGCCTCGGCGCTGAACTCGGACGCGCCGGCATCCGCAGCAACAATGGCGGTAGCCGCGGCGGCGGCAGCGACGACCTGGCCGCCGTCCTGGCCGGTCAGCCAGTCACGCAGCTCGCGCGTGGCGGCTGTCGTCTTCTCCAAAGCGGCGATCACGCCGCCCAGGCCGACGAGGCCAAGACCACCCACCAGCAACACTGAGGCGACATCATACGTCAGTCCGCGGACCTGCATCTCGCCCGGGGAAACATAGATGAGCGCCCCCAACACCGCGCCTGCTGCGGCGACGATGATGCCCAGGATGATCATCAGTTTCGACATGATTGGCCCTTCCCGACTGCTCTACTCGACCAGTTTATGCGAACATATGGTAAATCTTGCGTTACCGGCCGCTAATATCAAGCTTAATCGGGACATAGGGAGCTAGTCCTCGATGACGATACGCGGGGTTTTCCGGCCAGTTCCAGCCTCGATCCCGGCCCACACCTCGCGGGCGATATTCCGGAAAATGGCGGCATGCGGGCCATCCGGCAAAGTCGCCACGATGGGTTCGCCGGCATCCGAACGCGCCCGCACCTCCATGTCGAGCGGCACCTCGCCGAGGAACGGCACGCCCAGGCGTTGCGCCTCCGCGCGCGCCCCGCCATGGCCGAAAATCTCATGACGTTCGCCACATTTGGTACAGATAAAGTAGCTCATATTCTCGATGATGCCGAGCACCGGGACGCTGACTTTCCGGAACATATTGAGCCCTTTACGGGCATCGAGCAGGGCCAGATCCTGGGGCGTCGACACGATCACGGCACCCGACAAAGGCGTCTGCTGCGCCAAGGTGAGCTGCGCATCGCCAGTGCCCGGCGGCATATCGACGATCATGATGTCGATTTCGCCCCAGGTCACATCGCGCAACATCTGCATCAGGGCCGACATCACCATCGGACCGCGCCAGATCATCGGCGTGTCCTCCGGCACCAGGAAACCCATCGACATCACCTTGAGGCCATAGGCCTCCATCGGCTGCATGAGCTTGCCTTCCATGTCGGCGGCCTTGGGCTTACCCATGATGCCGAGCAGTTTCGGCAGCGACGGTCCATAGACATCGGCATCGAGAACCGCGACGCGCAGGCCATTGGCCTTGAGCGCCAAAGCCAGATTGACGGCCATGGTCGATTTGCCGACGCCACCCTTGCCCGAGGCCACCGCCACGATATGGTGCAGTCCCGGAATGCCGGCTTTCAGATTGGCGGTCTTGGGCGGGGCCTGCTTGCGCTCGGCGGTCAAGGCCACCATCGCCTTCTCGACACCGGGCAGGCCGGCGACGATACGCTCCGCCTCGCGGCGCAACGGCTCCATCGCGGACATGTTGGCCTGGTCTGCGGTGATCGCGAACATCACCCGGTTGTTGGCGATGACGATGTCGCTGATGAGACCTGCCTCGACAATACTCCGCCCGCTGCCCGGGAGGGAGAGCTTGCCGAGTGCCGCCAGAATCTGGTCGCGTGTAATCTGTTCCATGGGTCCCGCTTAGAGCAAATTCCGCCAAAGATAAAACGCCAAAGTCAGGCCGACCTATGCTCGCCAAAGAGGTCTGCCACGTCCTGGCGCAGCACCGGCAGAAGCTCTTCGGCAAACCAGGGATTCCGGTTGAGCCAGGCATTGTTGCGCCAGGACGGATGCGGCAGCGGCAATATGCGCGGGGTGAGCGCATAGGCTTGCCGCCAGTTCCGCACCGCGGCGGTCAGATCGGCGCCGGCAAGCTCGCCCAAATGCCAGAGCTGCGCCGGACGACCGAGGCACACGATCAGCTCGACGTTCTTCAGATGTGCGAGCAGTGTTGCCCGCCAGGCCGGCGCACATTCCGGGCGCGGCGGCAGATCGCCGCCCTTGGCGTCCTGGCCCGGGAAGCAGAAGCCCATGGGGACGAGCGCAACCTTGCGTTCATCATAAAAGAGAGTTTCGTCCATGCCGAGCCATTGCCGCAACCTGACGCCAGAGGGGTCGGTAAAGGGCCGCCCAGAGGCATGAACACGGGTTCCCGGCGCCTGCCCCGCGATCAGGAGCTTCGCCGTTGAACCGGCCTGGAAAACCGGGCGCGGCGCATGCGGCAGTGGCCGGCCTTTCGGCGTTTCGATGCAGATACGGCAGGCCCTCATACGGGCACTCAACTTGGCGAGGCTCTCCGGCATAGTTAATACATAAGCGCATTTTTAGCGTTTTCGCGAAGGGGGTTTTAAGCCGCGTTTCTTATCCTGTGCATGGGACGACGAAAGCGTATCTCCGCCAGCGCGGAGCGACGCTCCACACTGGGTGATCGACAGGCCGCCATGCAGATAACGGATGCAACGACAGCTCCTGCCACCGACGATGTCGTCATCGCCGACGGCGAGACCCTTCCGTGGGAGCGCGATCTTCTCACTCTGTTCGTCCAGAATCAGATCAGGGTCGTCCTCGCTTTGCCGTTCTTCGCCGCGCTTTTCGCGCTGATGACGCTGCAATGGACGCCCTGGCAGCAATCATTGGCCTGGTTCGCCAGCGCGCTCGGCTGCCAGATCATCCAATATGTCCTGTGCCGTCTCTATCTGAGGGCGCAACCCAAGAAATCCCAGTTCACCGAGTGGCTCGGCATTCTGTCGGCGAGCGAATTCCTCGCCGCGGCCTGCTGGTCGACCCCACTCTTCCTGCTGTGGAATAATGCCAGCGACCTGCAGCATGTCTACATCGTCGCCAGCCTCATCGCGATGGTTGCCGCGCGCATCATGATCTCGGCGAATTTCATGCCGATCATCATTGCCGGCACCGGCCTGATGACCTTCGCCCTGGCGTTGCGCTGCCTCACCGAGACCGGTTATCTCTATGCCGGCCTCGGCGCGCTCGCCATCGGCTGTCAGATTTTCTTCGTGCTCGTCGCCCGCAAGCTGCAGGAAACGGCGCGCGACATGCTGATCTTCAAGGCGCAGAAGGAAGAGCTCGTCACCAAGCTCATGGCCGAGCGTGACCGCTCCGAGATCGCCAGGGCCGAGGCGTTGCGCGAGAAGCTGCGCGCCGAGGAGGCGAGCAAAGCCAAGTCGCAATTCCTCGCCACCATGAGCCATGAGCTGCGCACGCCGCTCAACGCCATTCTCGGCTTCTCGGAAATCATCGGCCGCGAGATGTTCGGCCGTCATGAGGTCGCTGCCTACAAAAATTATGCCAACGACATCCATGACTCCGGCAGCTACCTGCTCAGCCTCGTCAACGACATTCTCGACCTGACCCGCATCGAAGCGGGCCGTCGAGATCTCAATGCCGAGCCGCTCGTTGTCGCCGAGACACTCGATGATGTGCGGAACTTCGTCTCCTTCAAGCTCACCGAGAAATCGCAGACGCTCGATTTCGATATTCCGGCCAATCTGCCGAAGATCATGGCCGACCGCCGCGCGGTGCGGCAGATCTGGATCAATCTCCTGTCCAACGCCGCGAAGTTCTCGCCCAATGGCGGCCGCATCGCGGTCAGGGTCCGTCATCGCGACAGCGGCGAGATCGTGGTCAGCGTCATCGACAACGGTCCCGGCATGCCGGAAGAGGAAATCGCCACCGCGATGGAGGCCTTCTCACGCGGCTCGCTCGCGGTGAAGAAAGCCGTCGACGGCGCCGGCCTCGGCCTGCCCATCGTCAAGGGACTGATCACCATGCATGGCGGCTCGTTCGTGCTGCGCAGCAAGCCGGGTCTCGGCACCGAGGCGACCGTGATCTTCCCGGCGGCCCGGGTCATGAGCGGACCGCGCGCCGGTGTCGTCTCCGAGCCCGCCGCCGCCACGCCCAGCCAGCGCAAGCTGATCGCCATCACCGGCTGATATTCCCCTGTAAACAACAGCGGAATTTGCAGCGGATTAGCAGCGGATCTGCAGGGATCTACAGGGAATTTCGCGAAAATCGCGGAACAGCGGATTGCCGTCTTCCGTACCATCCGACGATTGCGTCCGAGAATGCAAGTCGCCCGGTCCGACGCCCTACCCTTCCTTGTCGCTGACGCCGGCACTTTCGAAAGTCGCCATGCCGTTATGGAGATCGGCGGCGGCCTTGACGAGGGCGGCGGCCAAGGCCGCGCCCGATCCTTCGCCCAGCCGCATGCCGAGATCAAGCAAGGGCTCCTGGCCGAGGCGTTTCAGAAGCCGGCGATGGGCTGGCTCCGCCGAACAATGGGCGGCGAGGCAATGGTCGAGAGACCGGGGATCGAGCGCATGCAGGATGGCGGCGGTGGCGCTCGCGACATAACCGTCGATGAGCACCGGCACCTTGGAATGACGTGCCGCCAGGATTGCCCCCGCCATGGCGGCAAGCTCGCGCCCGCCGAGCCGGCGCAGCACCTCGAGGGGATCCTTCAGATGGCCGTCATGAAAGGCGACGGCACGGCGCACCGCGTCGGCCTTGCGTTTGAGCCCCTCGCCGTCGACGCCGGTGCCGGGTCCCACCCACTCCTCCGCCGTTCCGCCATAGAGCGCGTGGCAGATGGCGGCCGCGATGGTGGTGTTGCCGATGCCCATCTCGCCGATGCAGAGAAGGTCGGCGCCGCCGGCGACCGCCTCCATGCCATAGGCCATGGTCGCGGCGCATTCGGCCTCTTCCATCGCGGCGGCCTCGGTGATGTCGCCGGTTGGCGTCTCGAGGGCGAGTTCGAAGACCTTGAGCCCCAGATCGAAGCTCTTGCAGATCTGATTCACCGCCGCCCCGCCGGCCTGGAAATTGGCCACCATCTGCTGGGTGACGGCCTGGGGATAGGCGGCCACCCCCTGATTCACCACGCCATGGTTGCCGGCAAAGACGGCAACGACCGGGCGCTCCACCCGGGGCGCATGGCGGCCCTGCCAGCGGGCCAGCCAGACGGCGATCTCCTCCATCCGGCCGAGCGCCCCCGGCGGCTTGGTGAGCCTGCCGTCACGCGCCCGGACCGCCGCCGCCGCTTCCTCGTCTGGGGCCGGCATATCCTCGAGAAGGCGGCGGAAATCGTCAAAAGGCAGGCCGGTCGTTGCGTTCATCTTTTTTCCTGTCGTGGCGTATCGGGAATGTTGCGTAGCTCATAGCCGCCGCATAATGACTACGCCATGGCTTCACGTAGCTCCGGAACCGACATTGCAAAAGGCTGGGCCGCCGATCTTGTCACGTGCCTCGGCTTTCTGACCCGTCTGCCGATGCCGTCCGGCCTGCCTTTCACGACGCTCGCCGATGCGATGCGGGCCTTTCCCTGGGCCGGCGCACTGATCGGGGCCGTGGCGGGGCTCCTGCTCGCGACCCTCGCCGCCCTCGGGCTGCCGGATCTAGTCACCGCCGGCCTGGCGCTCGCCGCCCTCGCCGTCGCTACGGGGGCGCTGCATGAGGACGGCCTCGCCGACACCGCCGACGGCTTCGGCGGCGGGCGCGACCTCGACCGCAAGCTCGCCATCATGCGCGACAGCCATATCGGCACCTATGGGGTGCTGGCCCTGGTGCTGGGGCTCCTCGTCAAGACAGCGAGCCTTGCCGCCCTGACCGACCTCTCGGTGCTGCATATCGTGGCGCTGCTGGCCGCCACGGGCGCCGTGTCCCGTGCCAGCATCGTCTGGTTCATGGCCTCGACGCCGCCGGCCCGCCGGGACGGCGTCGCCCATGCGGCCGGCCAGCCTTCCGACTTCACCGCCAGGAGCGCGCTGATCTCCGGGGGCGTTATTGCGCTGATCCTGCTTCTCCTGACCCAGGGCCTCGTCCCGGCGCTCCTGATCATCGGAGCCGGCGCCCTGGTGGCGGCACTTTTCCGGTCTCTGAGCCGGCGCCAGATCGGCGGCCATAGCGGCGACACCTGCGGAGCGCTGCAGTTCCTGAGCGAGACGGCGATGATTGTCACAGCCGCGGCAAGCCTTTCTTAACCACAGAATCGCACAGGACTTTCGCCTTTACCGGTCGTTGATCAGAGGCTGCGCAAGACTAGCGCGTGATCAGGAAAAGTGGGCACCGGTTTTCCGTCCGATCACGCGCCATATATAGGATTTCGATCACGTTCATCACATTAGGTCGGTCCGACCTAATGTGATCGTGATCTAGCCATTCCGCCTGCCACAGCTGTCGAGGAACGATGATCTGGATCACCGGTTTCGCCTTGCTGACCGCCCTGCTGATCGCCACAGGCTTCATCAGCCGGCGCTCCTTGGCCTTGCCGATCATCGCGGTGCTCGCCGCCGCGGCAGGTCTCGAAGCCTTCAGCGTGCAGCCGGCGGTCCAGGGCTTGCGGCCCACGCTCGACATGCCGCAACTTCTCAGCGCCACCGAGCTCAAAGCCGACCGCAACGGCCACTATGTCACCGAAGCCGACATCAATGGCGCTACGATCGCGGTCATGGTCGATACCGGAGCCACCGGCGTGGCGCTCTCCTATGAGGATGCCGAGAAAGCAGGCCTGCGGCCGCGCGGGCTCGATTTCGACATCCCGATCAACACCGCCAATGGCGTGGTGAAGGCTGCCCGGGTCACGCTGCGCCGCGTCGAGGTGGACAATGTCCGCGTCCGCGACGTGGACGGGCTGGTGCTGCCGGAAGGCGCCATGCGGGGATCGCTCCTCGGCATGAGTTTCCTGGGCCGCCTGTCCAGTTTCAAGATCGAGAATGGCGTGCTCTATCTGCGCGACTAGAGTCCCTTCAGTTGAATTGAGCCCTTGATGCGCGTGGCGTTTTCCAGCAGAACGATGCCGCTTTCCATGCCTATGGCCCCATCCGACGAGCCTATCCTGCCCCTCATGAACGCGCTGACATCGCAAGAGATCGAAACACCCTGCATCAAGGTGTGTGTGATCGACCCGGAGACCGGGTTTTGCGTCGGCTGCGGCAGGACGCGCGGGGAAATCGGAGGCTGGCTCGGCATGACTTCCGCCGATCGGCTTCAGATCATGGCCGCCTTGCCGGAGCGGGTCAGCACGCTCACATTGCGCAAACGCCGGAAAGGCGGGCGACGGGGACGATTGGGTATCGAATAGTATCGAGTTGCACTGTTCGAAAATTCCCTTATCTTAGCGCCCGTCGCAGCCCTGTGGCTGTGAAGGAGTGGAGGACGAATATGCCGGTTGGCACGGTTAAATGGTTCAACACCACCAAGGGGTTCGGTTTCATACAGCCGGACAGTGGGGGAGCTGACGTATTTGTACATATTTCGGCAGTGCAGCGCTCGGGTTTGACCGGGCTCAATGAAGGTCAGAAAATTTCCTTCGAGCTGCAACAGGATCCTAAGCGGGGCAAGAGTTCCGCCGTCAATCTCAAGCCGCTTTAAGTACGACTAGCACTTAGACGGCAAAGTTCTCGCGCTTTGCCGGATTTCTTCATTGCGCCGTCAAGGGCTCAATCGCATAGCGAGACCGCAATCCAACCCGAAAGCCTGGCTTCTGCGGCGATGATGGCTTGCGTCTCATAGCAGTCCGTCGGCTTACCGCCTGGACTCGCCAGTACAGTTTCAGGACGTCTTTGTCCCTGGACCGGAACGAAAATTGCCTCGGCTTCGCCGGGCCGCGGTATTCGGCCGGCTGTCGGCGTGAAGGACGACACAGTCGCCGCCACTGCGGCGCAGTCATAGCGCCCGCGCGATCCCATCACACGGATGATCTCACCACCGCCGTCTGGAAAGACATCGATGATGCGCAGATCGACATCCTCCTCGCGGCCCTTGTCGAGGCAGGCCCGGAAGCCCGGTGCGTAATCCATGACCCGTTCCGACCAATGGGGCTTGCGTCCGAGCAGGGCCGCCAGGGTCGTCAGCTCTCTCCAGGTGAGCTCGATCTGGCAGGCGATGACCCCACCGGCCTTGTCCACCATCGGACTCTGGTTCAAGGCGGTGCATTCGGCCGTGCGCCACGCCCGAAACGCATCCTCGGCGGTTGAAGCCTGGCCACCGCCATCGGGAGCGGTGGGCGTCTGGATGTTGACCGCGGCAAGCGATGTCTCGAAGGCGCGCGCGGTTATCGCATAGACCGTGTCGGCGGCGGCGAAGAGATTGTCGTAGCAGGAGCCGAAGGCCTGGCCGCGGGCCGTACAGGCTTTGACCGCATCGCCAGGCAGATGCGGGCCGGCGAAGAGACGGTTCAGCAACACCAATATGGCGATCCGCTGGGTGAGGCGCTTCTGATAACAGGCCGCGGCATTGCCGGCCTGAGAGCAATCGTCGAGAGCCGCTTGCCATTCGTCATTCGCCGCCTCGAGCTCGCTGCGGAAGGCCTGATGCATCGCAGCCTTGGCCAGCAATTCCTCGCGCGCCGCCAGTTCCTCATTGAGCGCCATCAAAGCGGGATCGGTGCAGACGAGACTTGTTCCGATCTCACAGGAAACACTGGCCCCCGCCGGAGACGCGAATATGCCGCCGGCGAGAAGCATCGCCGCCACAAGTCTCTTCATCGGTTTAGAATTGAATAGCGAGATTGGCTTCGCCGGCATAGCTGTCGGTCTCATCGACGATGAGGCCCGCGGTCTCGCCGGTGAGCACCAACTGCACATTGCTGGCCAGATTGAGATTGAGACCCAGTTGAAGGCGCAGATCCGCCTGCTCGTCGATGCTGTCGGTGCCGAGGCCATCCGTATGCGTCTCATTCAGGAATGTATAATCGAGAAAGGCGCCGGCCCACGGTTCGACCGATGTCGCACCCGAAAGCGCGAAAGTGTGGCCCAGCACGGTTCCGCCGGTGAGCACGCCGGTCTCGAAGGTCTGCGCCGGATTGATGTTGTTGGTATATTCGTCCTGCCATTCCTTCGACCAGGCGAGCGTCACGGAGGGCGACAAGCGCGTGGTGCCGAAATACCAGTAGCCGGTGAAGGCGCTGGACAATTGCACGCGGTCCGAATCCGTCTTGCCTGAGCCGAAGCCCGAATAATCGACCTCGGTTTCGATGCCGCTATAGAGCGCGATGCCGCTGAAGACGATGTTCGGCGTCACGGTGATGCCGGTATAGGCGCCGCCGCCGAAGCCCTCGGTCGTCTGCTTGATCGGCAAAATGCCTTGGGTCTTGAGCCGCGAGTCCTCATAGGTTCCGATGAGGCCGAGCACGACGCGATCGCTCAGCCGGTAATCGATGCCGGCCATGGCGTTGATCAGCGGTCCCTTGCTGCCGTCGAGATCGTTGCTGCCTTCGATCCAGGTGTATTTTCCGTCGATCCAGGCGTTCCACTTTCTCTGCGCGGCGGGAGTCGTCACCACATCGGCCGTGGGCTCGACGGCGATATCGCCGCCGGCCAGGCGGGCGGCAACATCTTCCGGTTTCTCGAGCAGAAGGCCGGCAGGCTCGGGCTCGGTCTCCCCTTGCCCGACGAGCTCGCCGGCGACGACGCGGCGCACGATATCCGACACATTGATCAGGGAGCGGTAATTGACGACGGGCTTCAGGCAGCCGGTGACTTCGTCGTTGGAGACCTCATTCTCACCGGAAATATTCTCACAGGATTGTGCCCGCACTTCGCTCGCAAGCAAAGGCGGCAAAAACAGCAATGCTCCCGAAAGAGCGACGAGTGAAACTTGCCTTTTCATGCCCCGGTCCAGCAAATGACGCCCTACCGGGGTCATTAACACCTGTTCGGGGCCCGGTGGCAAGCCAAGATCACTCCGCCGCCATGAGGCGATGGGCCTGCTCGGCCACCGCCGCCAGGGCCTGATCGATGACCTCGAGGCCGGCGCCGCGGCGATGAGCGTTCTCCGAGAGTACCCTACGCCAGACCCGTCCGCCCGGCTCGCCGTGATAGAGCCCGAGAATGTGGCGCGTCATGCGGGCGAGTCCCGGCTGGCGCGCAAGCTCCGCCGCAATATAGGGTTTCACGCGCTCGACCACGTCGGCGCGGGTCAGCGAAGACGCCGGCGCGCCGAAAAACCGCTGGTCGACGCCAGAGAGGATCCAGGGCGTATGATAGGCGGCGCGGCCCAGCATGACGCCGTCGACATGGGCCAGATGGGCCTCCGCCTCGTCGAGCGTGACAATGCCGCCATTGATGACGATGACGAGCCCTGGCCAGGCTTTCTTGATCCGGTACACGCGCTCGTAATTGAGCGGCGGAACCTCCCTGTTCTCCTTGGGCGACAGTCCCTGGAGCCAGGCCTTGCGGGCATGGATGACGAAGGTCGAGCACCCTGTCGCCGAAACGGTACGGATGAACCGGTCGAGATCTTCATCCTCGTCCTGGTCGTCGATGCCGATCCGGCATTTCACGGTGACGGGAACCTGGACGGCGTGGCGCATCGCGGCCACACAGTCGGCAACGAGCCGGGGCTCGGCCATGAGGCAGGCGCCGAAACGGCCTTCCTGAACCCGGTCCGACGGGCAGCCGACATTGAGGTTGATTTCGCAATAGCCGAAATCCTCCCCCCACCGGGCGGCCTCCGCCAGCAATTTTGGATCGCTGCCGCCGATCTGAAGCGCCACCGGCTGCTCGCGCGGGTCGAAACCGATAAGGCGCTCGCGATCGCCATGACGGATGGCCTGGGCCGTCACCATCTCGGTATAGAGCAGGGCATGGCGGGTCATCTGGCGGTGGAAAAACCTACAGGTCCTATCCGACCAGTCCATCATCGGGGCCACGGAAAACCGGAGCCCGGCAGGCGGTGTCTTTGCCTGCATCTCAATTCTTCCCAATCATGCGAGCCTTGTAGCCCGCCTCCCCCCCACTCTCAATTGGAAAACGCGGGAATTGGCGGGCAGGCTGCCCTACGGCCTAAACAGTCGTCCCAATCCACAATGGGGGATTACTTTCTCCCCAAATTGGCGGGAGATTGCGGGAGACGCTGCACAAATGGTGACTGCGCCACCACACCAATGAGGCCTCGCTTGCAGCGTCGAAACTAACTGTCGAGAGAGTTTGGAGTTAAACTACAAATTCCATCCTCTCTCTAGCCACAAGGCGAGCGGACGCACCGAAACTCATCGTGATTACTCCCATGTTTGAACGAAGGATCCGACAGCTTCATTCAACGGCTGTGGCCCTCTTCCCTTTTCGGAGAGAGGAACGTCACGGTTCATATGCCCCAAAACCGGAATAGCCCCTCTCGATCAAGCAAGTCCTTTCCCGACCAAAATCACTTTGCGGGCGTGTACCAGATCGGTGAGGTGTAAGCGCGCTCCTGCATCTTCATCGTCACTTCCGGACCCATTTTGAGGCCGTAATATTTGGCGTCGTAGGCGGTCCAGCGAGGTGTTGGAATCTCCAGCACGCGGCCATAGTAGAAGGCGCGCTGCGCCGGATCGAAATCGGGATCGGTCCAGGCCGCGATGAGTTCCGGCGCGCCGATGGTATTGGTCCAGCTGGCATTGGCCACGTCGACTGTATCGCCGACCGGCGGCAGCTTCCCATCTGCACCGGCCTTGCGGTCGCCGGACCAAGCCACGTCATACACCTGTTCGTGCGCCTCGCCTGTAGAATCGAGCCACCCCTTGACGACCTGGTAGCGATCCAGGTTCGCGCTGATCGGGTCCTTCAGTGCCGCCACCAGGAAGGTGGGCGCCTTGCCCTTGGGTGCGGGCCCAAGGTCGCCCCCCATCGGCACGCCCTTGGTGTACCCGGCAATTGCCGGGCTGCGGGTGTTGGCATCGGCATCGTCGAAATCGAATCCGCCGAAGAAGCGCACCACCATGCGCGGCCCGGTCGTGGCGTAGGTTTCGCGCCGTTTCATGGCATCGAAGATCGAGGCGCGTGTATTCTCCTGCGCCCAGACGGCGGCGTAGCCCGAGGCGGTTGTCTCCCAGCCCATGATCTTGAGGCCGAGCTTGGGGTTGGTCATGAAAGGATGCGACCAGCGTTCCGGACTCGGCTCGGCCGTCGAGATCTTGCCGAAGAAATTGTCGTCGTCTGCGGTAGCGAGGCTGGTGTGCGAATCGGTGCTGCCGACCAGGCCGAATTTGTAGGGGTTTGTGCCGAGTTTTGCTTCCAGCTTGAGTCCGTTCTTGAGGGCGGAGCGCGTGTATTCGAACTCCAGCATATCGGGAGTCTTTTTCGCGCTCAGGTCGAGATTGCCCTTGTCCCAGGTTTCGAAATTGGCGAACTCGTCATTGGGAGAAAGAAACGGGTGGCTTTCGCCATCGCCTTTCATCTGGGTTGTTTCGTAAAGCACCTCCCAGCGGGCGCGCTGCTCGGCATAGTCGCGATCGATCTCCTTGCCGGTGAAGGATTCGATGATCGGGAACATCGTGCCGTTGCTCAGATTGCCGTTATGGGCAATTGCGAGAACGTCGCCGCCGGTCTTGTCCTCATAGTTCTTCAGCCATTTCCACAGGTCACGCGGATTGTTGCTGCCGATAGGCGGCTGCGTCGTGTAGGGCTCGATGAGACCCGCCTTCTCGCCCCCATCGCGGAAGATGACGTTGCGATGGAGATTGTTGCCTTTGGACAGCGACGTCCACTCATAACCGATGAAGGCGGTGAAGCGCCCCGGATCGTTAGCTTCTTCGGCTGCCGAGATAATGCTCTGCCATACCGACCGATAGGCGGGATTGCCCGGCTGGTAAATGATGTCCGGCGGAAATTTGCCTTGCGAAAAGGTTACGACAATGGCCCATGCCGCTTCCCCTGCGCGCCCCGACTGTATCATGTCATACCACTCGCGGGCCTGTGCGTTCCGCAGGATTTCCGGCTTGCCGGCCATGAAGTCGGTGAACCATCCCATATTGTCGGAATGATCCGCGACAACCAGGAAGTCCAGTGGACGCGACAGCTTGGCTGGCTGACCGGTGGAGGAAACGACCTCCTCACCCTTGGCGAAGCGATAGGCATCGCGGGGTCCGAGCCTCGCGCCCGCGGCTCCGGCGTCGAACGACAGCGCGGTATGCAGATGCGTGTCGCCAAACAGCGGCCGCGCCGGGAAATTGCGCCCAGCGTAAGGAGAGTAGGGTCGGCCCTTGAAGGCTTGCCCCGCCTCCTCGGTGGTATAGGTGCCGGCATCCTGTGCCCGCACTATCATCGTGCCCAGACAGGTGGTCAGCACGGCAAGGCTCGCGATTGTCAGCGGTTTCCGGATCATGGGTTCTCTCCGTCATGGAATGAAATCTCGGGGTGGTCAGGTGTGCATCCTAGTTCGGCGGACGTAATGCGTAACGGGTGCGACTGCATCGCTTTCCGCGATATTTTGAAGGCACCGTCACTTGCGCCGACATGCGAGTAGCTGAGCAGGAACTGGGCGATCTGTGACGTCGCCCCATAGAGACGCACCACGCCGCGCTCGGTGGCCTGGCCGAAGGTCAACCGCCGCGCCGCGATTTCGGTTATGACGGCTTCGCCGGCGACGAGGACCAGATCACCGGGCTGCGCGCCTGAGAGATGAACCGTTGTCCGCATGCCGTCAGGTCCCTGATCGAAGCGCGCCCACAGCATCGGCTCGACGACGACCAGGGAAACGGAAGGCTGCGTGGGCCCCGACGACGCCGCGCGGAGCATTTTGCCGAATTGCTCCAGCGCCGTCGCCGTTAGCCTGAATCTACGCCCGAACAGATCCGGTCCGGTCTGATCGAAATTCGCCAGGGGCAGCCGTCCCGCCGCCACCTCCCTCGATATCGCGCCGATGACGTAGAGAGAATCGGGATAGAGCCAATTCAGGAAGCCCTGCGAAGCCGTTTGCGGGTTGTCATAGCCACAGGCGCGTCCTTCGGACACGGCGGCTGCGGCCATCAAAGATGCGGTAAATGCCGCTGCGATAGCACATGCGAGCTTTCGGCTCCTGGAGAAGCGTCCGCGCGGCGAATTCGTGCCTGGTCCCATTTGCCCTTCCCTCACAGGAACATCGCGTCCAGGCGCTGGACGCTCCAGAATGCCGCGACAGTGCCGATGACGTAGGCCGAGGCGATGACCGCCTGCCGCGGGATCATGACAACCCGCATCATCGAATAGACTGCCGTCAGCAACACGGCGATGAAAGCCAACTGCCCGAGCTCAACACCGACATTGAAGGCCAGCAGCGCCAATGGGATGTCGCCCTGCGGCAGACCGAGTTCGATGAGCGCGCCAGCAAAGCCGAAGCCATGCAGCAGACCGAAGGCAAAGGCGACCACCCATGGCCGGACGATGGCCAGGCTGAGTTGCCTGCGCTCCATGCGAACGACTTCCCCGGCGACCAAAACGATGCTGATCGCAATCAGCGCCTCGACCGGCCGCGATGGCAGAATCACCCACCCAAGCGTCGCGCAGGTCAGCGTAATGGAATGCGCCACGGTGAAGGCGGTGATTGCTTTCACCAGCTTGTACCAATCGCGCACGATCAGCATCAGGCCAGCGACGAAGAGCAGATGATCGAAGCCGAACGCGATGTGCTCGATGCCATGGCGCACATAGGTGGCAAAGACCGCCCAGGCGCTTTGCGATGCCGGGATCACCGCCGACGGCTCGCTGGGCGTCAGCCGCGCCGTCCAGCCATTGCCATTGGCGAAGATCGCATGGACGAGCGCGTCGGTCATGCTGTTTCTAAGTCCGTCGATCACGACCGACTGGCCTGCGAGCGGGTCGATTGCCCGCATGCGCCAGGTTTGAACCATGGCATCGCCGGTCGGGCGTGAGACTATGGGCGTCATGACCTCGACATTGCCGGAGAAGACGGCCACCAGCGCCAGCCGCGCGTCGCCCTGCATCGGCGTCTTGAACAGGACACTGAACTCGCCGGACTCCTCTTCGCGCAGCTCGAGATAGGCCGGCCGCACTTCATGCGCGACAGCGCCGG
This sequence comes from Rhizobiales bacterium Y(2018), assembly GCA_005502925.1. GTDB lineage: Bacteria > Pseudomonadota > Alphaproteobacteria > Rhizobiales > Aestuariivirgaceae > Taklimakanibacter. The sequence continues at coordinate 146,975 of SCPD01000003.1, forward strand.
CTACAAACCCTATCATCATAGAAAGCGCTACCAGCAGGCAAACAAGCAATGAGCGGCGATATTTCATCGTCGCACCGCCACATCGCTCGCCGATTGGGGCCCCAGCAATGCTTTGACGCTGTCATCAAACACGATTCCATGTTTTTCGCGAAGTCGCGCAAGATATTCCCGGTTGATCGCCTCTTCCTTTTCGCGCCGCCATTCCGCCGCGACCTCGTCCCGAACCGTGTCGAACACGGGACGGCCAGACGCCATCTTGGCCCCGATGTAGGCGAGGTGCAGTCCGTAACCTGATTTCAAAGGCCCGCTCCACACACCCGGCTCGATTGCGAAGACGGCCTTCGCGAAGTCCGCTCCAAACATGTTCGAGATGAGTTGCTCGTCCACGTCGCGAAACTCGGTGTCGAGCAGGAAGCGATCGCCGAACTCGGCGGCCCGAGCGCCCGCGCCGGCCTTTCGCAGCCCGTCGAGCACGGCAGTCGCGTCGAGTGTCGCATCCGCATGGTTCTGCGGATTGAAAAAAACGTGAATAAAGGAGATCCTCGCGCCGGTCTCGAAGCGAGCGGCATTCTTCTCGAAATACTGGCGAAGCTCGCCGTCGGCAGGTTCCGCCAGCCGCGATGTATCCTCAACGAGAAATTTCAGCTTTTGCGCCAAGCGCCGGCGAACGATCGTATCGTTCTCGCCAAGGCCCATGACCTTCGCTTCGCGGGCAAGCAGTTCCTCGTTGACGAGATCAGCGACAAGCCCTTGAAGCTCCTGAGCGTCCGGTGGGCGAAGCCATTGACTGGTAAAGGTTTCGCGAAGCCACTGGACCTCTCCTTCGCTGATCCTTATGGGTTCGACTCCCTCTGAAGCTGGTCGACCTTGGTGCAGCCACGCATAGACGGAAAACAGAACCACGCCTGTGAGAGCAAAATGGAGCAAGGGTTCCCGGAGCAGTTTCATGAACGACCGTCCCTTGTTACTGCACCGGTGATCACTAGCAGTTATACACGCCGGCCGCGCAGCGTCGTACTGTGCGCCGCGTTACCCCGGCCACACTGACGGGCGTAAGCGGGCGCCCGACTCTCGCCTCGGCAGTTGAGACGAAACTATTCGTGCCGGGAATCGAAAACCAGTCCGAGGCACCGAGTCCGATGAACCCGATGGCGCCTACCAACACGATAATTTTTAATTTCATCGTCATTTCGCACCTCCGATGGAAAATCGCTTGGGCAGTTCGTCGACGTCGACAAGATCCTTCACATTGACTTTTTTGGAATCGGGTGGGGCCTTAAAGGCGAAATCGTCCGATGCAATTTGCCCGCCAGTCTTCCAGTCGCTGATCTGGACGCTATATTGCGGCCCCTGGTCGACGTGCTTCGTGGTAATGACATATCGGCAAGGATAGGGATGCTCGCCCTGCGCGATCCATATCTGCCAATCGACTACCTTGGTCCGAAACGCCAGATGATCGCATTCGGTGCCGCCGATCACGCCGCTGCCGAGGTCCTTGACGTCGGTTACATCGCGCATCAACTCGTCATAGACATTCGACAGCAGAAGATCGGCCCCCGGCACTGGCCGATTGTACTTGTCTCTCAATTCATCGACCAGATGATCCAGAGTGCCGGGAATATCGACTTGGCTATAGAGATTGGCATCTTTGCCGAGCAGCGTCAGTGTCTTCCCGTCGAAGACCATCTCGACATTGGCAAAGCCGCCAGAGCGAGTGGCGCGAAATTTGTCCGGCCGGCTGAGGTCAACTTGCCCTGAGCTCGCCAGCAGCAATTTCTGGTGAGCCTTGGTGACGACCTCGAGATTCGTGTCGTAGCTGAACGACAGGGTCTTCTGCTGGGCGAGATAGTCCGACATGGCCTTGAGCATGCTCTTGGCCTGCGCTTCGTCAGCTACTGCGGTTGGCACTCCCAGGCCGATACCGAGGACGAGCGCCGCAATTGCGCTGCGACCAATCGAATTCCAGGATTCTCCGTTCATCTGATCAGTCCTCCATTGAGATTCATGCATGCCCGGCGAGGCCGTCCAGTTGGGATGAGTTTCGCGCATTGACCTGTGATAGGGAACGCAACGAACCGTATCCTACGGACTTGCGTCTAGTCCGATCCTCAGTTCAGAATTCGACTTTCTTCGGCGAAGCCGATGCGGGACTGGACAGCCTCAGAGCTGCCACGCCGCGTCGAGTCTCTTGTCGAATGCTTTTTTCCAGCGATCGCGACGGCTTCCGTCGTGTGCCCCCACGCATCACTATCATTTGCCAGCTTCGCCAATATAGTTGGACCATGGTCCATCGCGGCCCCTACATTTCATTCCTATGGGCGCGGTGGGCTTGTCCTAAGTCAGGAAACCTTAATCCTGAAGATCAAGGCCGGTTTTGCGTAGCGGGTTCACGAAGAACTCTGCATCCTCGGTTCGGCCGAACCGCCGCGAGGCCCCCTGGCGCGCATTCTTCACCAGTGGAGGTTCAGCTCGAGCCGGGCGCGTTCACGATCGGCTTCCACCGTGTCGCCCGCCACCGCGATCAGATGACAGAGTGAACTTTTCGGGATGGTTGTCTTCCTGATCCACATGACCGCCCGTCGATGATCGCCGCTGAATATGGAACGGAGCGCTCGCCCTAACTCATAATAGGCAAAGCGCCTGGATTGCGTTCACGCGCCTCCGAAAGCAGCCCGCCCCATCATGGGGACGGCAGCAAGTCTAACCTCTTGATATTTCGTCTCTTTCTTATCAACTCGCTAGATCGCAGCGAAAATGGCAATGCAATATATTTCGCCAGTCCTCGTTCAACAGTCAGCGTCTTCTCAAGGGGCTACCTGGATTTCCGTCTTGACGGAATTGGCGATGAAGCACTGTTCATGCACGCGTCAGCAAAGCGCAGCCTGCGGTCGGACCGTAACCGGCGCTCGCAACGCGGAGGAAGACCGCGCTGCCGGCGAACGACCGGATCGTCATTCTGGCCGAGAACGACGGCGATGTCATAGAGATCGTCCTTCCGCCACATCTCCTCATGGCTCGCCGCGAAGAGAAGGCGAACCGGACGGTTGTAGTCGGGATGATCGGGCGCATCGCACCAGCCGTCCTTTTGGGATCGATGGCGGCGGTTTCGAACACCGACACCGGCGCCGCGGCGAGCTTGTCGGCGGCTCCCTCCAGGCGCTTGACAAAACAGCGAAGGATCATCCAACTTAAAGACGTCCAGGGGAGTCCCGACAAGGGGCTGAGATACTGCTGGCTCGCGCAGCGCAGTGACCCGTTGAACCTGATCCAGTTCATACTGGCGTAGGGACGGTACTAGGCATTCGCGGGTCGGTCCTTCCGGCTTTGGAATTCGGGCAGATGCTCCCGATCCATCCTGGCGAAACGCCTCTTCCTCCTCTCGGCACGAACTGGGTCTCCGTTGCACATCGAGCAAAGGAGGCTCACCATGAATGCCCTCGCCATTCGCGAGAATCTCAGCTGCGGCGACCTTTACATGCCCGTCCAGGACACTGGCGCGAGCGCGCGCGAAACGAGCCCGCCATGAGGGTGCTGATCAGGGGGGCGGGTGTCGCCGGCCTCGCGCTCGCCCACGAACTTGCCATACGCGGCGCCCGCATCACCGTGATGGACCCGCGGCGGAGCTTGGCCGAAACCGCATCGTGGTTCGCCGGCGGCATGCTGGCGCCCTATTGCGAGCGCGAAAGCTCCGAGCAACTCGTGCAGGACCTTGGATTGGGCGCAGCGGATTGGTGGGACAAAGCCTTGCCTGGCCTTGTCACCGAAGCCGGAACACTCGTCGTCACGCTCCCACGCGATCACAGCGAACTGGATCGTTTCGCCGCGCGAACGACAGATTCCGTCAGCCTCGGTGCGGATGAAATTTCAACCCTGGAGCCAGACCTCAGGGGCCGCTTTGGCCGCGCGCTTTACTTCAAGCGCGAAGCCCATCTCGAGCCGCGGGTGGCGCTGCGGCGGCTGCGGCGCAAGCTGGCCGGCATGGGCGTCACCTTCCAGAACGCCACCGGCGGCAGGCCTGCTCCAGCCCATGACGTCAGCGCCGATTGCACCGGCATTGCGCGCGCCGCCTCCGATCCCAATCTCCGCGGCGTGCGCGGCGAAATGCTCATCCTGCGCACACGGGATATCTCATTGTCTCGTCCAGTGCGGCTGCTCCATCCCCGTTTTCCGCTCTATGTCGTTCCGCGCGCCGACCATCATTTCATGATCGGCGCCACCATGATCGAGACCGACTGGGCCGGACCGATGACGGCGCGCTCGATGATGGAACTGCTGAACGCGGCCTACAGCCTGCATCCCGCATTCGGCGAAGCCGAGATAGTGGAGACCGGCGCCGGCGTCCGGCCCGCCTATCCGGACAATCTCCCGCGCGTCGAAGGAGACGGCACGACGATCCGCGTCAACGGCTTTTATCGCCACGGATTTCTGCTGGCGCCCGCGATGGCGCAGCGGGCAGCCGACATGATCCTCCCCCCATTCTACCCAGGAGTTCTGAATGAAACTCACCGTTAACGGCGAGGTACGGGATATTTCAGCAGTCACCCTCGCCGAACTGATGTCCGAACTGGAATACGAGGGCAACTGGCTGGCCACTGCGCATAATGGCGTGATCGTGCACCGGCAGCAGCGTTCGCAGTGCCGGTTAGCGGAAGGCGATCGCATCGAAGTCCTTGCCCCGATGAAGGGAGGTTGAGCCATGCTCACTGTCTACGACACGCAACTTGCTTCGCGCCTGTTCCTCGGAACCGCGCAATATCCCTCGCCGGCGGCTCTTGTCGATGCGGTAAGGGCGTCTGCGACCAGCGTCGTGACAGTGTCGCTGCGCCGTGAAGCAGCCGGCGGCAATGCAGGCGGCCAGTTCTGGTCGCTCATCCGCTCACTCGGCGTCTCGGTGCTGCCGAACACTGCCGGTTGCCATTCGGTCAAGGAAGCGGTCACCACCGCCAAGATGGCGCGCGAGGTCTTCGGTACCGGCTGGATAAAGCTGGAGGTCATCGGCAATCACGATACGCTACAGCCGGACGTGTTCGGCCTGGTCGAGGCAGCGCGCATCCTTTGCCAGGAGGGTTTCTCGGTATTCCCCTATACGACGGAGGATCTTGTCGTCGCCGAACGCTTGCTCGACGCGGGCTGCCGGGTGCTGATGCCATGGTGCGCCCCGATCGGTTCGGCAAAAGGCCCGCGCAACCGCGACGCGCTGCGCTCGCTGCGCGGCCACTTTCCCGAAATTCCGCTCATCGTCGATGCCGGGCTCGGCCGCCCCTCCCATGCGGCGGCGGTGATGGAACTCGGCTTCGACGCCGTTCTACTCAATACAGCGGTCGCCAAGGCGGGTGATCCGGCGGCGATGGCGGCCGCTTTCGCCAAGGCGGTCGAGGCCGGCCGCCAGGCTTTCCACGCGGGCCTGCTTGAACCGCGCGATATGGCCGTCCCCTCCACCCCCCTCATCGGCAAGGCGGTGTTCGCGTGAAGCTCGATCCATTCTACCTCATTGTCGACAGCGCCGCCTGGATCGGGCGACTGGTGCCGCTCGGCGTCAAGCTCGTGCAGCTCCGCATCAAGGAGATGGACGGTCAACCCCTACGCCAAGAAATCCGCGCCGCGAAGGCAATCTGCGCGCGCCACAGTTGCCAGCTCGTCGTCAATGACCATTGGGAACTGGCGATCGAGGAGCGTTGCGACTTCGTCCATCTCGGGCAGGAGGATCTCGTCAAGGCTGATCTCCCCGTGATCCGACAGGCCGGACTGCGGCTCGGCCTTAGCACCCATGATGAAACCGAACTCGACACTGCGCTTGCGGCCAGGCCCGACTACGTGGCGCTCGGTCCAATCTATCCGACCATGCTGAAAGAGATGAAATGGGCGCCGCAGGGACTCGACCGTATCGCCGAATGGAGGGAGCGGGTCGCGCCCTTGCCGCTCGTCGCCATCGGCGGGCTGAACCCGGACCGGCTCGCCGGCGTCTTCGGCAATGGCGCGGATTGCGCGGCAGTGGTCACCGATATCACGCTTGACGCCGACCCCGAGGCACGCACGCGCGGGTGGATCGCGGCAACAGCACCGTGGCGATGAATGCCGATCGGGCCTGCCCGGGCCCAGCAATGCTCCGGGGACATTTCAGTGAACATGGTCCTCGCCGCCACAGCCACCGGACAGATCCCAGACCTTTGCAAGTTCAGCACCGTTGAAGCCGTGATCGCGAATGAGCAACTTTCCGAGGCCGCCATAGACATGCCAGCGCCAGCACTGGCAGCAGCACGGTCCCTTCTCCGATGAGAGCTTCATCGCCCGGTCATAGGCTTTCTGCTGCTTGGGCTTGAGCTCGATATTGTAGGCCGGAAGCAGGCGCTTTGCGAGGCCGGCCTCGATGTCATAGGGATCGGGCGGGATTTCCTTGATGGCCGCATGCATCAGGACGCTGGCTTCGCCAGGCGCGAACTCTGAAAGGCTGTGGTGCGCCAATAGTGCATTTGCCGGGCTCAGGTCAGCGACGCTAGCTTCTGATGGCCTCGTCAATGACCGCTATCGCGTCGACCTCTATGAGGTAGCCTGGAGACATTATCGCTACCCCGACCACCACATTCGCTGGTTTGTGATCCCCAAACAGCGAAATCTGCGCCGCTTCGATGATCGGAACGTGTTCATCGCGCTTATAGTCGACAATGTAGATCGTGATCTTGCAAACTTGCTCAGGCCGCGCACCAGCCGCCCTGAGCGCCCGGCCGAGATTGCCGAATGCCAAGCGCGCTTGCGCCGCAAAATCACCATGCCCGACAAGCTTACCGTTTATATCTTCGGGCTGCTGACCTGAGACGAATACCATCCTGGATCCCGTCGCGAGGACAACCTGCGTGTACATCTCCGGGACCGGCAGATCAGCTGGGTTGATGAGTTCGAGCGGCATTAAATAATCTCCTACTTCGTTCACTGAAATCGCCATTGGTGATCTGGCGATCATTGAGGATGCGACGAGACTCCGCATCGAAAACGACCGGCACGTCATCACGGCCGGCAAACCTGCCGACCCTTTGTGGTATGCCATTGGCAGTAAATGCAGTGGTGGCCGTCCAACAGAGACATTGGAATTATTTATGGAGAGGCTTATTCCCGCCCTATTGCAAACCCGCAGATGACGACCTTACATTTCCTCCCTTGATCAATCAAGTTAGCGAAGCTGACAAGATTTCTTGCCACGAGGCGCGCCGTCTCAATTCGCGACTTGTGCCTGAGAAGTGAAAGAGAAACATCGCCCTGGAACCATTTCGATACAGATGGTGTTAAACTCCCGAAGCCGCCCGCTAGAGGGAAGAAGAAGAAGTAAAGGTCAGTGAAAGCCTTCAATCTCAACACTCTGCTAAATCAAGTAGAGCCTCATAGAAATGAGGTGGTGGAGATCGATGGCATGCTTATGCCAAAGAGTGCCGCCATGCTGTTGTCTGTTCTCGCAACTGAAGCCGATTCAAATGCGCGCTTCTCACTCTACTTGAATGCTATCCTTGAATGCAGGACTAACAATCCCGCAACTGCCGTTAAGTTGGCACAGGCGAGCCATCAGGAGTTCCGTGACGTCGCAACGCTGATGACTCTTTCCGAAGCATTGACTTGGAATAATGAGCCGAAGGCAGGACTTTTGCGCGCCAAGGAAGCTCTCGAATTAGCGATCCAGAGGCAAGCCTTGGTGAATTACGCAGCAGGAAATTTAGTTCGGCTGTCCGTCAAGACAGGCTCCGTCGAGACGGTGAACGAGGCGCTTGAGGCGCTGGTCGAATCCACGCAAGTGCCGCGCGATGGAGACTGCGTGTTGGAAGCCGACTGGAGCGACGAGGCTGAGGCGCTTGGCGCCGATATGGAGTTGATATCCTGAATCAGGTCGGTCGCCGCAAAGCAAATGAGGCATACGAAGCGCCGCAAGCGCAAGCTTGCGGCTAAATCGTAAGCCAACAGAGATTCGGCAATCCCCAGGAAATCAGCGACGCGCTTTCCGCGCGGCCATCGGTTTATACGCCGTCACCTTGATCTCGATGCGGCAATCGAACATGAAATCGATGCGGAAGATCGAGCGGGTCGGCTGGTTCTGCGTGAAGAACTCGCCATAGGCGCGGTTCATCTCGTGGAAATCGCGCGGATCGCGCAGCCAGACCGATGTGTCGACGACATCGGCCAGCGTGCAGCCCGCTTCCTTCAGGCTCGCCTCGATATTGCGCAAGGTGGCGCGCGTCTCGTCCGCCATGCTGCGGGGCGGCAGCTTGTTGCCGTCGCTGACGACGAGGCCCTTCTTGTCATAGACCACATCGGCGGGATCGAAACCGTGATCGCCTTGCGCCGAAGTGAAGACGAAATCGCCGGCGCGCATTGCCAGCGAAATGGGAAAACCCGGCTCGCTGCCATAACCCTGGACCAGGGGTCGCCTGGGTTTCTTTGCAGTCTTGACCGTCTTTGCCTTCTTCGCCGTCCGTACCATCACATCCCTCGTTCAGTGATCCGCCAATGCAAAACCGCTGGTGTCGATACTCGCGGCGTTTTCCGTCACCAAGGCCGCCATGACCTCGCCCGAGCCGCAGCCCATGGTCCAGCCGAGATGGCCGTGACCGGCGGCAATGAAGAGATTGGCGATCGGCGAGCGCCCGAGAATGGGCGTGCCGCTCGGCGTCACCGGCCGGACGCCGGCCCAGTATTTCGCCGTCGCCGGATCGACGCAGCGGGCAAAATCGGGGAACACGCTGACGACATTGTTGAGAATGGCCTGGCAGCGTGCCGGGCTCGGCGTCGTGTCATAGGAGGCGACCTCGGCCGATCCCGACACCCGCATGCGATCGCCCAAGGGCACCAGGCCGAAAATGCGGCCGTCGTCGATGACTGGAAGGGTGGGCCGATCGGGCCAGGCCTGGCCCGGCACCGTGATGGTGACGCCCTTGACCGGATAGATCGGCACGCGGATGCCGACCTGCTTCAGCAACAAGGGCGCGAAACTCCCCATGGCCACGACAAATCTGTCGGCCCGCATCACGCCACGGCTGGTGACGACGGCCGAGATGCCGTTGCTGTTCCGCTCAAGGCCCTGGACGGTCGTGCCATAGTGAAAAACGACGCCGAGCTCGGCGCAGCGTTGCGCCAGCGCGGTCGTGAATTTGTGGCAGTCGCCGATCTCATCGCGCGGGAAATAGATGCCGCCGACGAGGCTACCGGCGGTCGTCTGCAAGGCCGGTACCCGCCGCACACACTCCGCCACATCGGCTTCGGCGAAAGTGAGGCCGGAGCCGGAGAGGAACTTCGCCGTCGCGATCCCGGATCTGAGCGGCTGCGCATTGGTATAGATCTTGAGCACGCCGTGGGTGCGCAGATCGTAATCGATGTCGGTTTCGGCGCGGATCTTCTGCAGCATCGCCAGGCTGTGCAGCGCGAGCCTCAGATTGACCAGGGTGTTGCGGCGGAAACGCTCCTCCGTGCAATTGGCCATGAATTTCAGGCCCCACTGCCACATTTTCGGGAGGGCGCCATACCGCACGAGCAGCGGTGCATTCTCCTGGCCGAGCCATTTCAGAACCTTGAGCGGCATGCCCGGCTGCGACCACGGCTCGACCTCGCTCGCATGGATGACGCCGCCATTACCGAAGCTGGTCTCGAGCGCCGCCCCCGGCTGGCGCTCGATCACCTCGACCTCGACACCATGGCGGGCGAGGAAATAGGCCGTCGCCGTCCCGACGACGCCCGCGCCCAGCACGATCACTTTCATGAAGTTGCTCCCTCAGCGCCGCTCATTCAGCGCCCTCGCGCATCGACCGGCCAGATCTCGACCAGCATGTCGCCGCGCACGCAATGATAGCGGTCGTAGAGATTGATGGTCGGATCGCAATGCGGCGTCAAGAACTCGACGACATCGCCGATCGCGAGCCTGGCGCTCTTCGCATCATAAGCGACACCACCATGCTCATCGCCCATCAGCCGGTAGCTGGCATTGGCGAGCTCGGGGCTCGTCACGACCGGCGGGCCGCCTTCCGTGGCGAATGATTTATAACCGGCATTGACGATGGCGAGCCCTTCGCGATTGGCGCTCACCACCGACGTCTGGACGAAAAGCGCGGCGGCGAAAGGCGAGTTGCCGCCGGCGGTCATGGCGATTTCGAGATATTCCCGGTCCATGAAGGGATAGGAGCCGGCCTGCACTTCCGTATAGACATGGCCGTCGGGGTCGATGTCGAACGTGCCGGTCCCCCCGCCGGTGACGATCGCCGGCGAGAGGCCCTCGGCCTTCAGATGATCGAGCAGCGCCTTGACGCGCGCCATTTGTGCCGCCGCCGCCGCCTTGCGGTCGGCATGGGCCTGGATGTGCTGGAGATGGCCGTAATAGGCCTGGACGCCGGCATAGCGCAAATGGGCCGAGACTTTGATCCGACGGACCAAGGCGGCGGCCGCCTCGACGCTCGTCGTCCCGGTGCGGCCCTGGCCGACATCGAATTCGACGACGAGCGCCAAGGACTGGCCGGTCGCGGCGCCAGCTTGCGCCAGGGCTTCCACATTGTCCGGATTGTCGGCGACGACAACGAGGCCCTTGCTCCTGCCGTTGAGCGCCATGAGCCGGTCGATCATCGCCGGTGTCACCACGGGCGAGGTGATGAGGAGATTCTCGATACCGCCCGCGGCCAGCGCCTCCGCTTCGCCCAATGTCGCGCAGCATATGCCGATGGCGCCCGCCGCCACTTGCCGTCGCGCGATCTCGATCGACTTGCCGCCCTTGCTGTGCGGCCGGAGATTGATTCCGGCCTTCTTCGCATGCGCCGCCATCGTCGCGATATTGCGGTCGAGCATGTCGAGATCGAGCAGCAGCGCCGGCGTGTTGAGCTGCCGGCGCCCGCCTTTCACGCCGATGAATTTCGCGTTCGGTCCAAGAGTCACGTTCATGTCATTCACCCATCTCAATCAAAGCGATGCCGTAGGCGCCGATCTCGATCTCACGGCCGATACGAGTGGCCTTCTGCCTGTCCAGGAAATCCGCCGCGAGACCCGCGGCGGTAAAGGTCTCTTCATCGAGGCGGCGCAAATTTCCACCCTCCGGCAGCGTCACGCGCTGCGTCTCGTCCGTCAGATTGGCGAGCCAGAGGACGATGCGGCCGTCGGCGTTGCGCCAGGCAAGCCCCCTGACCCGTGCCGGATCGGAAGAGACCGTGCCGGCGACAGGGCGACCGGCGACCCGCGCCAGGCCCCGAACCACGTGATAGATCGGATGGAGACTGATGCGGTCGGCGCATTCGACAATACCGAGATCGCCCGTGAGAGCCGCCGGCGTGACGGCAGCGATGCCATTATGGGCGGCTTCGGCAAGGGCACCCAAGGTCCAGGCGGCGGCGAAGAGGCCGCGCTGGCGGGGATCGCGGCGCACCAGCGTGCGACGTGTATCGTCGGGATTGGACGCCGGCTCGCCATAGGGGCCGCTGTCGAGACCGAGGCTCAGGGCGATCAGCCGATAGGGCATGGCGCCGGCGAAGGCCTGCACCGTCCGCGCCATCGCCGGCAGCGTCTCGAGATTCTCCATCATCGTGCGGTCATCCGCGGCATGGACGACGCTCGTGGCAATATGGGTGATGTAATCGATGAGACCGAAAGGCGGCCAGTTGCGGTTGAGCTCGGCAAAGAAGCCAAAAGTACCGCCGCCGATCATCATCGTCGGGAATTCGGCGCGCGCCGCGCCATAGACCGCGCCCAGAAGCGCCAGATCGGGCGGCGGCGGACCCGGCACGAGGCGCAGGCGATCCTCGGCGACGGCCACCGCGATCGATTCCGGCCGGACACCGGATTGGCGCAGCATCCCAGCGAAATCCTTAAGCTCGTGCGCCGGGTCACGCCGGCACGGCACGACGAGCTCCAGCGCCAGTTCCGCGCCGAGGGCCTGCGCCAGTTCACCGAGATGCCGCAAGCGCTCGACATCGTGATCGGCGCGCGGATCGAAGCGGGCATTGACGAGCCCGATGCCGGTCATGCGCCCCGGATCGGCGGCGCGCATCGTCTCGGCGAGGTCTTGAGTCCCGACCCGCAAGCCGAGGACCGGCATCCGCGCCTGGCTGCCGGCATAGGTGATGGCGACGGGGCGCGGTCCTTTCGCCGTGGATGACGCGCCGGACCGTCCGGAAAACTTCAGCGTCACGCTCTGCGTCACTTCACTGCCGCCGGCGAGCTTGTACGGAAACGGCAGAGCGAGCGGACGCACATAGGTCTTGAACGAGGCATCGAGCCAGTTGCGATGATCCTCCATCTCCCATGTGTCGCCTTCCATCCGGCAGGTCGCCCAAAGGCCAGGCGCCGCCTCATGAGCGAGGCTCCTTATGTCGAGAAAACACTGTTCGGGATCGATGAGCTCGGGAAACCGCGCTTGCCGCGTCTCGCCACTGGTGTGGGTGATCTCCACCGGCCGGCCCGCGACGCCGGCCAGAGGATGAAGAATGACGAAGCCTGTCCGGTTGGTGAGGAAATCCGCCTGCGGCCGGGCCGTGCCGGTGAAGCGCAATGTCCCGTCCGCCTCGCCGATGATCTCGGCAACCCAAGGCAATTCGCCGTCGGCGCTGCGGCAAAGCGCATCGAAGGTGACGCGAAAGCCTGCCTTCTCCTGCGCCACAACCAGATTGGTGACGAGCGGCTCGGGCGTGTCCCAATTGCGGTCGCGTACCTGCCAGGCAATGGCGCGCAACACTTCGACGTCGCCATGCCTGATCCAGCGCAGCGCGCCGTTCTCGAGCGTTGCCGTCAGCGGGCCCGCGGTGAGGGTGATCTGCTTCGGAACCGGCTGCGACGTGCCGAAAAGTGCGACCGAGCGTTCAAGCATCGCTGATCCCGGTCGAAGTGAGGAGCAGCATGGCGTCTTCGTCGAAAGGCGGTGTCAGAATCACGGGGCCCTTTGCCCGCAAGGTTCCGCCGGAAACGCGCCGGCCGGTCACCGGGTCGAACCATTCGACATTGAGCCACGGGCCTTGCAAGCGATCGAGTTGCACTTCGACCGGACGATGGACCGGAAGATAGGCCGCGCCCATTCGTCCATCGGCGGTGCGGGCCGCCGTCACCCGGTCGAGGCCGCGCGCTTCGCCGAGGCCGGCCGAGACCAATTCGCGATCGAGATCAGGCAGGAAGTCGCTCCACGGCAGAGCGCGGAAATAATCTCCCCAACGCGCCATGGCTTCCGATCCCGGCAGATCGAGGGCCGCCTGCCAGCCCTCGCCGAACAGCCAGATCGGGTGATTGCCCATGCAATGGCCGTTGCCGCCGCACATCACCGACCAATAGGCCTGGCGGCGGATCTGCTGGGCCGTGGCATTGTGCTCGCTCTCATAGGTCGACTCGATCAGGAAGAACGGCATCACCGGGCGGCGCTGCCAGTCTTCATGCAGCATGCGATGCACGATGCCGTAAGTGTAGGTGATGTTGAGATCGAGCCAGTCGGCGTCAGGGAAAGTGTCGGCGGCCGAATATTCCGGGTGGGTGTGGCACGTCATGAGCGTGGTGACGCCCGCGTCGCGCAGGCCATGCGCCACCGCATCGAGGCCGGCCCGCGTCTTCTCCGGATGCCAGTCGCCGCCGATGCACCAGATGATATTGGTGAAGCGGCCGAAGCGGCGGCCGAGATACCGGCCATAGGCCCGGCAGCCTTCCGGCCCTGTCGCGACGATCTCCTCATACCAGCCATCGAGATGGCGCGAGATGCCGGGTCCGCGGTCACGAATGTAGCCGATATAAGCAGGAGCCAGGATGATGCAGAAGCCGCGCTGCGCCGCCGCCTCGAGCACCTGCTCGGCCGCGTCGAAATAGGCGTCGTTGGGCGTCGTGAGATCGCCTGGCGTCGTGAAAGGCTCGCGCCCGGCACGGTCGCGCGGCGGGTCCTGCGAATAGAGATGCTCGATCAGACTGACGATGAGCGTGTTGAAGCCCTTGGCCTTGCGGTCGTCGAGATACTGCACGGCTTCCGCGAGGCTGAGATTGGCGATGAGCGACCAGGCGGCATCGCCCTGGATCAGGAACGGCTTGCCCGCGGCATCGAGAAGACGGCGCCGGTCGGCGGAGATCGCCAAAGGATAGTGCGCCGCAGCGGCGGGTTCTGCCTCCAGAACGTGCCCCAATTCGGGCTCGAGCGGATGAACCTTGTGGTGGCGATGCATCTCTCATCCCTCCTTGTCGACGATCATGCGATTACCCGCCGCGTCGAAGAAACAGAGCCGCGCCGGCGGCAGGCGCAGGGCGACACGTTCGCCCTCCTTTGCCCGCGACGCGCCATCGACCCGCGCGGTCACCGTGGCACGGCCTTGCGTCGTCAGGCGCAAATAGGCGTCGGGGCCGACGCGTTCGACCAAGTCGATCGTGGCGGCGAGCGCTTCTTTTTCGCCCGCCTCGACGATCTCGACATGCTCGGGGCGGATTCCGAGTGTCACGTCACCCGGCATGACGCGCGCCGGCACGGCGGTATCGAAAGCGCCACGGAATCGCGCCTGCTCGATGCGACCCTTGAAGAGATTCATCGGCGGGCTGCCGACGAAGGTCGCGACGAAGGTGTTGGCGGGTGTCGCATAGATCTCGGCCGGCGTGCCCACTTGCTGGACGACACCGCCCTTCATGAGAACGATGCGGTTCGCCATGGTCATGGCCTCGACCTGGTCGTGGGTCACATAGATCGTCGTGCGCCCTACCCTCTTATGCAGGCGGACGAGCTCTGCGCGCATCTCGACCCTGAGCAGCGCGTCGAGATTGGACAAGGGCTCGTCCATCAGGAACACATAGGGTTCGCGCACGATGGCGCGGCCCAGCGCCACGCGCTGGCGCTGTCCGCCCGACAGCTCATCGGGAAAGCGGTCGAGCTGCGCGTCGAGCTGCAAGAGGCTTGCCGCCTCGTCCACCTTGGCGGTAACGATGTCGCGCGCGATGCCGCTCATCTTGAGCGGAAATCCCATATTCTCCCTGACCGTCATATGCGGATAGAGCGCATAGTTCTGGAACACCATGGCGACGTCGCGCTCGGCCGGTTTCAGATAATTGGCGAGCCGCCCGGCAATATGGATCTCGCCATGCGAAAGCTCATCGAGACCGGCGATCAGCTTGAGCAAGGTGCTCTTGCCGCAGCCCGAGGGCCCGAGCAAAGCGATGAATTCGCCCGGCGCCACTGTGAGATCGACGCGGTCCAGCACCGTCACCTTGCCGTAATGCTTGGCGACCTCGATCAGCTCGATGGCGGGTCCGCTATATGTGTCGGTCGGAGTCAAGGCAGCATCCTATTGTTTCAAAGCACCGGCCAGCGAGCGCGCCAGGAACTGGCGCTGCAGCACGAAGAAGAAGACGCCGATCGGCACCAGCGACATCACGGCGGACGCCGACCACAGGCCGTAATTGGCGCCGCCATGGGCGCGCATGGCGGCGATGCCGACGGTCAGCACCTGCAGCTCATCGCTGGTCGTGGCGATCAAGGGCCAGGTGAAGCTCATGAACTGGTCGGTGAAGATGATGACCGCCAGCACGACGAGGCCCGGCTTGATCAGCGGCAGAACGATGCGCCAATAGATGGCGAATTCGCTCAAGCCGTCGAGGCGCGCGGCATTTTCGAGATCGCGCGGCAGACCTAAGATGAACTGCCGCATCAATATGGCGCCGAGCGGATTGGCGAGCGGCGGCAGGATGAGCGCCCAATAGGTGTTGATGAGGCCAAGGCCCGACACCATCGACCACAAGGGCACGATGAGCGCGCCGATCGGCACCATCAGCAGGATGATCATCAGGAGAAAGACGAGGCGCCGGCCGGTGAATTCGATCTTGGCCAGAGCATAACCCGCCATGGAATCGAGGAAGACCTTCAGCACCGTGACACTCGTCGCGACAAAGAACGTGTTGAACATCCAGCGCAGGAAGCCGGTGTTCCACAGGAGATCGCGGTAATTGCCGAAATAGGGCGGGATCGGCAGGAGCTTCGGCGGATAGCTGAAGATCTCGGTGCTGTCCTTCAGCGAGGCGAGAAGCACATAGTAGAAAGGCGCCACCAGGATGAAGGCGACAAGCCCCAGGACGAGATGGCGGCCGAATTCCCGCCGTCGCCTTTGCCTCACCCGGATGCGCGCGTGCTGTTCGGCCGTCATCAGTCGCCTCCCCGCCGGCCGCGCAGCAGCCGCATCTGGACAAGGGTCAGGAGCAGGATGGTGACAATGAGGACGAGCGAGATCGCCGAGGCGACGCCGATCTTGTTGGTGGCGCCGAACATATAGAGCCAGACCCTGTAGATGACCGTCGTCGTCGCGGTGCCGGGCCCGCCACTGGTGAGGACGAGGGCCGTGTCGAAGACCTGCAAGCCCCAGATTGTCGCCACGACGACGGCGAAGAAGATGATCCGGCGCATCAGCGGCAAGGTCAGATAACGCAGGCGCGCGAAGGCCGAAGCGCCGTCGAGCTCGGCCGCCTGATAGAGCTCCTTCGGGAGGCCGATAATGGCGGCGACGAAGAACAGAGCCCAATAGCCGACATTGCGCCAGACATCGAGGATGGCCAGCACGGTCAGGGCATGATCGGCGCCGAGCCAGACGACAGGCTTGCCACCGAGCCCCCGCACCACCCCGTTGAACAGGCCGAAATCGACATTGGTCATGAAGAGCCAGATGAGGGCGGCAACTACGCCCGGCACCAGAACCGGGAAATAGATGAGGAAGCGATAGATCGAGCCGCCCCGCTCGATGCGCGCCAGCAAGAGAGCGATGGCGAGCGCCCCCACCAGGATCAAAGGCACCGAGATCAAAGCGAAGACCAGCGTGTTGGTGACCGCAGCCGAGGCGCCGACAATATCGGGAAGATCGATGAAATTCTTGAGGCCGACGAATTTCGTGTCGCCAGCGAGGCCGCCTGAACGCAGGCTCCACCACACCGTGCCGAGAACGGGGAGCACGAGGAAGATCACGAAACAAAGGAACATGGGCGCGAGAAACGCCCAGCCGAGGACCTCGCGCTTGAGCCGCCTGTTGCGGCTCAAGCGCCGGTGCTCTTCGGGCGCTAAGCGCAGCCGGCCGCTCGGAGCCGCCGGCATGACCCTGGCATCAAGGCCCATTTCGGAACTTCCCCTCAGGCTTCAGAGGCCGACTTCGTGGATGACGATCTTCTCGACATTGGCCACCGCCTCGGCCGGCGTCGACTTGCCGGTATAGCAGTTCTGGATCTCCGCCTCCGCCAGGCCCTCGACCGTCGCCCATTGCGGGAAATTCTCCAGGCCCACCGCATGTTTTTCGAACAAGGGCAGCGCTTCGGCGAGCTGCGGCACGGCATTGGTGCCATAGCCGTTCTGGGGGGCGTCGATGCGCGCCGGATAGGTGCCCGAATTGTCCGCCCAATAAGCGTCATTGGCGCCATTCGTCCAGAAGCTGATCACTTCCCACATCAGGTCCTGGTCGGGCGATTTGGCATTGACCATGTAATAGGTGACGTCGTTGAAATTCACCTGGGACACCGGCCCCGGAGGATAGGGCAAGAGCTTCCAGTCGAAGGGCATCTTCTTGGGCAGGACGGTCGTGCCGGCGAGATCCGACGACAGGATGGCGAGCTTGCCGGCAGCGAAGGCCGCGGGTGCCGCGTCATAGCCGTAGGTGCCGAGCGGTGGCGCTATGCCTCGCTTGAAGAGATCGGCCATCTGCTCGGTGACCTTGACGACATCCGGCAGGTTCACATTGGGCTTCTTGAGATCGGGCGTGAGATAGGAACCGCCGGCCGAACGCAGACGCTGATACCATTCGCCATAGCCGCCGAGCTGGATGCCGATGCCGAGACCATAGGTCTCGCCTTCCTTTGTCATCTTGGCGATGCAATCGACGAACCCATCCCAGCTGTCGATGAAGCTCGCGTCATGGCCGGCTTCCTTCACCTTGTCCATGTTCACGAACAAGGCGTCCTCGACATGCCAGCTGATCGGCAGGCCGAGCAGCTTGGGACCATAACTTTCGGTGCGCTCCCAATAGAGATATTTGGCCTTCTCGGCGGCGAAAGCCGGATCGTTGATGCGCGCCGTCAGATCCGCGAAACGCGTGCCCGCCTGATAATCGGGATAGGAGCTTTCGGTCGTCATATAGATGTCGTGGCCGCCGCCGGCGACAGACGCGCCGATCTCCTGGGCGGCGGTGCCCCACTGATAGAGGCGGAAGTCGAATGTAACGTCGGGATGAAGCACATTGAAAGCTTCCGCGATGTGCTTGTGATGCGCGACTTCGCCTTCCGACCAGGGGCCGACCAGGAAGCGGACATGACCTTTGAGGCTCTTGGCCGCGGCATAGGCCGGGCGGAACCCGGCCGCGATCGAGGCGACGGCGGCGGTCGAAAGGCCGAGTTGCAGGAGCCCCATGACAAAGCCGCGGCGCGACAGCCTGGCCTCATGATGAGCTTCCGAAAGCGCAGAGATTTGCCGGTGAATTCGTTGATTCATGACACGAGTCTCCATCCCTGTTGAGTGCCGCAGGATGACGAAATGGCGCCTCCGCAGGCTTATGTACTGATCATGAGTACAATGTCGTTATATGCCGCCCGAACCGCGACTGTCAATCATGAATCCCCAATTTTACGGTGCGATTGCGTTGGGCCGCGGCTCTCGGTAAGCTAGCGACTCGAAAATGTACCAACAAAGAAGCAATGTGGAGTTTGGATGAGCGAATGGTATTCGGGCTGGCCCGTCCGGCGTGACGATGTGGCCACCTCGCTCGCCGACACCCTGGAAGAGGCGATCCGCAGCGGCAGGCTCCTGCCCGGCGCGCAGCTTCCCACCCATCGCGAATTGTCGAAGCGCCTCGGTGTTGCCGTAAGCACCGTATCACGCGCATATGCCGAGGCTGGACGGCGCGGCCTCATCGGCGGCACGGTTGGACGCGGCACATTCGTTCTAACCCCCGACAAGGACAACGACCTCATCTCCAACCGCGAGGTGCTGCGTCCGCTCGAGCGCCTCTATCTGCCGCTGATGCAGCGCGAGGATGCGATCAATCTCAGCCTCAACGAGCCCTTGTCCGACGGGACGGGCGAACGCCTGCGTACGGCGCTGAAGGCCATCGCCAAGAAGCCCGACCTCGACGATCTCGCTCACTACCAGCCGCCGCAGGGCCAGATGGAGCATCGCGTCGCCGGCGCCGTCTGGCTGCGTGAGCTCGGCGTCGAGGCGCCGGCCGATGATATCTACGCGGTCTCGGGCGGACAGACGGCGCTCATGACCATCTTCCTCGCATTGGCGCGGCCGGGCGACACCGTGCTTACCGAGGAGCTGACCTGGCCCGGGGCGCTGTCGGTCGGACGCCTCACCGGCATCCGCCTGATGCCGGTCGCGATCGATGAGGAAGGCCTCGTGCCGCAAGCCTTCGAGGCGGCCTGCCGCATCCATCACCCGCGCTTCGTCTATACGATGCCGACCCTGCACAACCCGACCATGGCGACGGCGAGCCTCGCCCGGCGCCAGGAGATCGTGCGGATCGCGCGCGAATACAACGTGCTGATCGTCGAGGACGACGCGTATGGCTTCCTGGTGGAGCCGCGCGTCACGCCCTATTGCCAGCTGGCGCGCGACATCACCATCTATCTCACCAGCCTGTCGAAATCGATCGCACCGACCTTGCGCATCGGCTTCATGGCCGTGCCGCCGCGCCTGCACAAATCCATGCGCGCCTCGACACGGGCGACGACGGCGATGGTGTCGCCTTTGCTGCTTGAGCTGACGACGCATCTCATCAACAGCGGCGCCGGCCGCGAGGCGATCGAATTCCAGACCAAGGCGGCGCGCCACCGGCAGGAGATCGCGGCGGCGATCCTGGGCCTGGCGCGACCGGCGCCGGCCTCGCTGCATTACTGGCTGAAGCTGCCGAGCGATATGAGGAGCGCCGTGTTCGTCGCCGACGCCCTGGCGCGCGGCGTCGCCGTCACGCCGGGCGATGCCTTCTCCGTCGTGCCGGGACAGGATCCCGGCGGCGTGCGCCTGTGCCTGTGCAGCGAAGCGAGCGAGGCCCGTGTGAAGCAGGCTCTGACGATCATCGCCGAACTGGTTCACTCCGATCACGCCGCGGCGCTGCCGATTGTCTGAGTTTGGGATGTGCCGGCTGCACTCCCCTTCTCCCGCTTGCGGGAGAAGGTGGCCGAAGGCCGGATGAGGGTGTTCCCTCAGCCGTCGCATTGCCCGTTGAGAATCGAAGAATCTTGTTATTTTGTCCTCCTGAGAAACTGTCGCGCCGAACCGACACCCTCATCCGCCCTATCGGGCACCTTCTCCCGCAAGCGGGAGAAGGGGGAATACTCGGACATGCGATCGCACCGGGATGACGGAATGAAATTCAGATATGAATTGTGCCTTGCATATAGAGGGCACACTGGCCGGCAAGCCGCACCTCATCGCCGAGCAGGGCGCAATGCAATTCACCGCCGCGCGGTGAGAGCTGCAGCGCCATATGCTCCGGGCGCCCGAGGCGCTCAGACCAATAGGGCACCAGCGCCAGATGGGCCGAGCCGCAGACCGGATCTTCCGGCAATCCTTCCTTCGGCGCGAATGCCCGCGACACGAACTCACTCGCTCTACCGGGCGCCGTGATGATGACGCCGTCGCGGTCGAGCGTCATGAGCGCATTCATGTCGGGCGCGACTGCCGCCACCATCGCCTCGCTGTCGAGAATGGCGAAATACTGGTTCTGATTGACGCGCACTTCGCGCAACGGGACGCCGAGGGCGGCGGCGAGCGCCGGCGGCGCCGCGCAACGTTCGGCCGGCAGAGCGGGCAGCGTGATGGCAAGCAGATCATCATCGAGCTGCGCCACTTTGAGCGTACCGTTCCGGCGCTGCAGAACGGCTTGCGCAAGACCGGGCCGCAGGATGCGCAAGACCACATGGGCCGCGGCGAGCGAGGCATGCCCCACGAGGCTCAATTCGCCGATCGACATGAAATAACGGATTTCGAAATGCGGACCGCGATCGACCAGGAAGGCGACGACGGCGCCGCCGCCGTGCTCGGCCATGATCGCCTGCAGCAGCTCGTCCTCCGGCCATTTGTCGAGACAACATATGAGAGCCGGGTTGCCCGCGAACACGCGGGCAGCAAAGGCGTCAATCTGAAAGACATCACATTTCATGGGCCGACCACATTGTCATGCATTTAAGATCAATCATAAGTTCCCCCAATATTCCTGCACTCTTGTCATTTCATCCGTTGACAGGTGAAAGTTTTGTCATCTAATCTGAGTTTGTACCGACAATCGGTACATAAGACAATAACAAACAACAGGGAGGCTGCAATGACTGCACGGCTTGGCGGATTACTGGCGCTCGCGGCGAGCGCTCTCTTCATTCCGGCACCCGCTCATGGTGAAGATGGAGCGCCCCGCAAAGGCGGCACGCTCACCATGGCGCGCGACAGCGAGCCCTTGACCCTCAATCCCATCGGCGCCGGCGACAATGGCTCGATCTTCATGATCGTTCAGGTATTCGACACGCTGGTCGAAACCGCGGACGCGCCGCTGCCGCAACCCGCCCTCGCCACGGGCTGGACAGTGTCGGACGATGCGAAGACCTGGACCTTCGCGCTGCGCGAGGGTGTGAAATTCTCCAACGGCGATTCGCTCACCTGCGATGACGTGAAATTCTCGATCGACCGTTTCGCCAACCCCAAGGTAAATACCAGCTATGGCGGCTTCGGCGCCGCCATCGCCCAGACCGAATGCGCGAGCCCCTCTTCCTTCATCGTCAGGCTCAAGGCCCCGCAAGGCGCCTTCCTCGATTATCTCTCGACCTTCATTCCCTCGATCGTCCCCAAGGCCCTCTATGAGAAGATGGGCGACAAGGCTTTCAGCGAAAAGCCGGTCGGCTCCGGCCCGTTCATGGTCAAGGAATGGGTGCGCGGCCAGCGCCTGGTGCTCGAGCGCAACCCTTATTACTGGAAGAACGGCCAACCCTATCTCGACCAGATCGTCATCAATTACGTGCCCGATGAAAACACGCGCATGCTCAAAGTCGAATCGGACGAGGCGCAGATCGCGACCGAGGTTCCCTATGCGCAGATCGAGCGCGTCGCGGCCCTGGCTCATGTCGATGTCCAGATCGAGAATGTCATGGCGTGGGATGCCGTCTGGTTCAACAGCCGCAAGGCTCCCTTCAACGACCCGCAGGTCATCCAGGCGCTGAATTACGCGACGCCCAAGGAAGCGATGCTCAAGACCTTGATGCATGGCGCGGGGGATATCGCCAATCACGTCATCGCCCGCGTCAAATATTGGGACCCGGCGGTTGAGGCCTACCCTTATGACCTTGCCAAGGCGAAGGAGGCGCTCGCCAAATCCTCGTCACCGCAAGGCTTCGCTCTGTCCTGCCTCATCGTGGCGGGCGATCAGTTCGAATTGCAGCAGGCGCAGATCCTGCAATCGGAATGGGCGAAGATCGGCGTCACGATGGAAATCCAGGCGGTCGACACGGGAACGATCTGGACGCGCTGGGGCAGCGGCGATGAAAACTGCTTCACCTTTACCGGCGCGGGTCTCTCGAGCGATGCGCTTTCCGACGATAATCTCGCCGTCGTCTTCTTCGACTTCACCGGCGGCATTGAATCCTTCTGGACCGGCTGGAACAACAAGGACGCCATTGCCCTCGTCAAGGAAGCGGACGGCACCATCGACGAGGAGAAGCGCAAGGCGGCCTTCCACAAGCTGCAGCGGCTGGCGATGGCGGAATACCCCGCCGTGCCTTTGTTCTTCATCAAGGCGCGCACCGCCGTGTCGGACAAGGTAAAGGGCTTCAAGACCCTCCCCGTCAAATGGTGGAATCTCGAAGACGTGTGGCTGGCGCCCTGATCCACGCCTGGAGACGCTCATCTTGTCGCTTATTGCCTTTGCGGGACGGCGGCTGGCGCAAGCCATCCCCGTCCTCCTCATCATCACGGTCGCGGCTTTCTCGGTGATCCATCTGGTTCCGGGCGATCCGGCGCGCGTGATGCTGGGTTCGCGCGCCACCGACGAGGCGGTCCAAGTACTGCGCGAGCAGCTCGGCCTCGACAAGCCGCTCGTCACGCAATATCTCGATTTTCTGAAGGCTGCCATGCAGCTCGATTTCGGCGATTCCCTGTTCCAGCGCACCGCCATCGGCCCCATCGTGGCGGCGCGCGCCGTGCACAGCCTGGCGCTCGTCGGCTATGCCGTCCTGATCTCGCTCGTCATCGCGGTGCCGCTGGCCCTCCTCTCCGCCATCCGGCGCAATCTCCTCGCCGATCACGTCGTGCGGGCGCTGACCACGCTTGCGTTCTGCATGCCCTCCTTCTGGACGGCCCTCCTGCTGGTGCTCCTGTTCAGCATCCGCCTCAAATTCTTTCCGACGTCGGGCCTGGGCGACAGCCCGCTGGCCTACCTGGCCAGCCTGACGCTGCCCGCGGTCAGCATCGGCCTTTATCTCACCCCCATCCTGCTGCGCAGCCTGCGCGCCAGCCTCATCCAGACACTCGGCGCCGAATTCGTCGAGGCGGCCCGCGCCAGGGGCTTCGGCGAGGCGCGTATTCTCTTCAAGCATGTGCTGCGCAATTCGCTCATCGCCATGCTCACCATCCTCGGCATCAATGTCGGCTTCCTCATTTCGGGTGCCGTCATCGTCGAGAATGTGTTTTCCATACCGGGCCTCGGCTCGCTGATGGTCGCGGCCATCGTCCAGCGCGACTATCCGGTGATCGTGGCCTTGACGCTCGTCTTCGGCGTCGTCGTGGTCGCCGCGAATTTTCTGGTCGATCTCTCCTATGCGCTGCTCGATCCGAGGATCCGGCAATGAGACCGTCCCCGCCCGGTATAGAAAAGGACGCCTGGCTCAGGCTCACACGGCGCGCCCGGCTCGACCGCGGCTGGGCCACGATCTCGCTTTATGCAGGGATCGCGATCGTCGCCTTCATCGCGGCTTTGAGCGCTGCGGCGCCTTTTCTCGGCCTCAGGGATCCGACCGCGACCGATCTCATGAACGCCCTCCAGCCGCCATCGCTCGCCTTCCCGTTCGGCACCGACGATCTCGGCCGCGATATCTTCGCCCGCGTCGTCTATGCCGGCCGCGTCGATCTCGTCTTCGGCATCGTCGTCACCTATGTCTCGCTCGTCATCGGCCTGAGCATCGGCGCAATCTCCGGTTATTTTGGCGGGCTCGTCGACACGGTCATCATGCGCATCGTCGATCTGGTGATCTCCTTCCCCTTCATCATCCTGATCCTCACCATCGCCGCCATTGTCGGACCGGGACTGACTGGCGCCTATATCGGCGTGATCGCGGTGAGCTGGGCGCTCTATGCCCGGCTGACGCGCGGCGAGATGCTGGCCATCCGCCGGCGCGAATTCATCCTCAATGCCGAGACGCTGGGCTACAGCGCGCCACGTGTTGTCTTCGTGCATGCGCTGCCCAATCTCCTGCGCGCCAATCTCGTCTTCTCGATGTCGGATATCGTTCTCAACATCCTCACCCTCGCCGCCCTCTCCTATCTGGGTCTCGGCGTGGCGCCGCCGACGCCCGAATGGGGCGAGATGATCGCGCAAGGCCAGAAGAACCTCTTCAACGCCTGGTGGATCTCGACCTTGCCCGGCCTCGTCATCGTGCTGGTCGGCATCGGCTTCAGCCTGATCGGCGACGGGCTCGCCGACCGGCTCGATGAAAGCGGACGCTGATGCAGACGGCATCGTCACCAACTCCCTTGCTCGCGGCGCGCGATCTCTCGGTCGGGCTGGTCAACCGGCATGGCGCCTTTCTCGCGACCAACCGCGTGTCGCTGGCGGTCGATCGCGGACAAAGCCTCGGGCTTCTGGGCGAATCGGGCTGCGGTAAGAGCATCACCTTGCGGGCGTTGCTCGGGCTCGTCCCGCATCCGGGCGAGATCGTGGGCGGCAGCGTCACCTGGAAAGGCCGTGACTGGCGGAGCCTGAGCAAAAGCGAGATCAGGCGTATCCGCGGCAAGGACATCGCCATGATCTTCCAGGATCCGGCCTCCTGCCTCAATCCGGTCTTCACCATTGGCGACCAGGTGACCGAAACCTTGCGCCTCAAGCTCGCGCTCAAGGCCAAGGCGGCCCGGGAGCTGGCGCGCGATCTCCTCGACCAGGTCGGGATCCCGGCGCCGGAGGAACGCTTGCGGCTCTATCCGCATCAGCTGTCGGGCGGCATGCGCCAGCGGGTGATGATCGCCATGGCGATCGCGACCGAGCCCGATCTGCTGCTCGCCGATGAACCGACGACGGCGCTCGACGTCACCATCCAGGACCAGATCCTGACCCTGCTGGCACGCCTCAAGGAGCGCAACCGCATGGCGATGATCCTGGTTTCGCATGATGTCGGCGTGGTGGCGCAGAATTGCGACTTCATCGCCGTCATGTATGCGGGGCATATCGTCGAGTGGGGGCCGACACATGACGTTCTCAGAACGCCGCGCCATCCCTATACAAGAGGCCTCCTGGCGGCGATCCCACGGCTCGAAGTCAGTGGCGGACGGCACCCTTTGCAGACCATTGCCGGCGCGCCGCCCACCCCTGGCGAACTGCCGGAAGGCTGCCCGTTCCGGCTGCGCTGCCCGTCGGCCCGCCCCGAATGCGCAACGATCCCCGTGACGCTCGACCGAAAACCGCCGGACCATGGGTCGGCCTGCCCCATCGTGATGTGAGAGCCGATGACCGAAACTCCACTTCTGAGCGTCACCAGCCTGCACAAGACCTTCGGCGGCAGGGCGTCGCTGGCGCGGCTGCTGCAGGGCAAGCCGGCGCGGCGCCTCACCGCGCTCGATGACGTCTCGCTCACTCTCGGGCGCAATGAGGTGCTCGGCATCGTCGGTGAATCGGGCAGCGGCAAATCGACCATCGCGCGCTGCATCACCCGCCTCGAAAAGCCGGATCAAGGTGAAATCACATTCGCCGGCGAGGATGTATGGCAGGCACGCGGGGCGAAGCTGCGCGGCATCCGCAAGGATCTGCAGATGATCTATCAGGACCCTTACGGCGCGCTCAATCCGCGCATGAGCATCGGCCGCGCCATCGCCGAGCCGGCTCTCGTGCATGGCCTCATCGGCAGGGACGGCGCCCGGGCGCTCGCTTGTGAGCTGCTCGACCGCGTCGGCCTGCCCCGGTCGGTGGCCGAGCTCACGCCGCGCGCCCTTTCCGGCGGGCAGCGCCAGCGGGTCGCCATTGCCCGCGCTCTGGCCCTCAAGCCCCGCGTGATCATCGCCGATGAAGCGGTGAGCGCGCTCGATGCTTCCGTCCAGGCGCAGATCCTCAATCTGTTCGGCGAGCTCATGCGCGATCTCTCCCTGAGCATGATCTTCATCTCGCATCAGCTCTCGGTCATCGCCCATCTGGCGGACCGCGTGGCCGTCATGTATCTCGGCCGCATCGTCGAAACCGGCGCGACGGCGGATGTGTTCGCCCGGCCGCGCCATCCTTATACGGCGGCGCTCCTCAAGGCGCATCCGCATCTCGAGGCCAGACGATCGCAGACGCCGGCGCTCGCGGGCGAAATCCCGTCAGCCTATGCGATCCCCGAGGGCTGCCGCTTCAACACACGCTGCCGCTATGCCGAAACACGCTGCCGGCTGAGCGATCCGCCGGCCGCGGCTTTCGCGCAAGGACACGAGGCCTGGTGCCATGTCCTGCCCGATCTCGAAAATTCTGCCAATAGCTAGGAGGAAGACCATGTACCCGATCAACTATTCGAAATTCGCCTATTACAAGATCGAACCCGACGATCTCGACTCGGTCGAGCCCAAGCCGATCGAATTCCTGGGCGGCGGCCTGCACCGCATGGTGGGGGTGGGCATCGAGGAGCCCTGCTGCCAGGTCGTCTATGAGGACTTCTTCCCCGGCCATGAATATAAATGGACAACCTGGGTGGATCAGATCGATGTCGTGACCTCGGGCAAAGCCGAGATCACCTATCATCAGCCGCCCTCGCTCGAAGAGAAACGCACCGTGCTGGTCGAGGCGCCCTGCATCTATCTGATCCCGCGCGGGACGCCGCTGGTCTGGAAAGTGATCGGCGACGAGATCTTCCGGCATTTCTCCTTCGACGTGCCGCATCCGCAGTTTCCCTCCGACCTCGCCAAAAGCGTAAAAGCCAAGCGTGCCATCGCAAAGTAAGGAAGATCGCCGATGAAGATCTTGAAAGAACGTTTCGCCGGCCGCCGTGCCGTCGTCACAGGCGCCAGCGCCGGCATCGGTCGCGCCACGGCCTTGCGCCTTGCCGCCGAGGGGGCGCGTGTCGGGCTGGTGGCGCGCCGGCGAGAAGCTCTTGAAGCCACGGCCAACGAAATCCGCGCCGCCGGCGGCGAGGCGCTCGTCCTCATCGCCGACAGCTCGGTCGAGAGCGAAATCGGGAGCGCGATGGACAAGGCCGCGAGCGAATGGGGCGGCCTCGATATCATCGTCTCCAATGCCGGAATCGAGCTTCTCGGTCAGGATGACCGTGTCGACCGCCTCGAGACCGCGATCTGGGAAAAGCTGATCACGACGAACCTCACGGGCCAGTTTCTGACCTGCAAGCATGGCGCGCGGCACCTTCTCGCCGCCGGCGGCGGCGCCATCGTCTGCCTCGGCTCC
The DNA here is from genome assembly GCA_005502925.1 of Rhizobiales bacterium Y(2018). Classification (GTDB taxonomy): domain Bacteria; phylum Pseudomonadota; class Alphaproteobacteria; order Rhizobiales; family Aestuariivirgaceae; genus Taklimakanibacter. The sequence continues at coordinate 174,517 of SCPD01000003.1, forward strand.
AACTGCGCCTATCTCGGCATGGCGACCAACGAGCCGGCCTACAGCGCCAGCAAGGGCGGCGTGCTGGCAATGATGAAAGTGATGGCGATCGACTATGCGAGGCTCGGCATCCGCGTGAATATGGTCATCCCGGGCTTCATCGATACACCCATGAACGCGCCGGTGATGAAAGACACCAAGGAGCTCGCTTATTGGAGCAACCAAATTCCCCTTGGGCGCGCCGGCACCTCGGATGAGTGTGCATCGGCGATCCTGTGGCTCGCTTCCGATGAAGCGAGCTACTGCATCGGCACGACGCTGATCGTCGATGGCGGGCAGGCTTCCATCTGAAATTCGTTACTTCGTTCTTCCCAACGCTAGGGCGATGAGGCTTTCCGCCGTGCCTTTCAGCGCCTGCTTGATCAGGCTTCTTTGCGCCTCGTCCCTCACCGCGGAGAGATCGATCGTGATCGAATCGACCATTGCGCTGTTGTCGAGAAGCTCGGCCTGACCCGGATGCGCGGCGAGATAGGCGGCCAGGAACTCGCTGCGCTCCGCCGGCGACAGGTGGCAAACCGAGATGAGCTTGTGGATATAATGCGACGGTATCGGCACCGAATATTTGGGATTGGTGATCTGGGACACGAAGCTGCGATTGGTCCCGATGGCATCGGAAATGCGCTTGCGCAGCCCCGAAGGACGCTTCTCCAGATAGGCGCGGAGTAGTTCCTTATAGGCGGCGACGAGCTCGGCCTGGCGCTGATTTCCGTTCATATGCCATCATCCCTCATCGGCCCGGTGATCGACAAGCCCAATGATCGTCCACCAGAAACGCGATTCGTCACGCCGATTCAACCACATCCCCATATCCCAGCCAACGCGCCCGCGGGATGGCGGGGCTTGCCGCCACGGCCTCATAGTTTGTAGGGTCGACGCCGCTCCCGTCATGGCGACATGATTCCTCCCTCAGAAAGCTCCCCTGTGATCGAAGAAAGCCGGAAACAGTCCATCGGGACGCGCGAGTTCATTGCGCTCATGGCCATGCTGTCGGCGCTCGACGCGCTGTCGATCGATGCGATGCTGCCCGCCTTGCAGGATATCGGCCGGGAATTCGCCGTGGCGCGGGAAAACGATACCCAGCTCGTCGTCTCGACGGTGTTTCTGGGCTTCGCGATCGGCCAGATATTCGCCGGGCCGCTGTCCGACAGCTTCGGCCGAAAGCGCATCGCCTATGTCGGGCTCGGCATCTATCTTGTCGGCTCGCTCTGCGCCATGCTCGCTTTCAGCTTTCCGATGCTGCTTGGCGCGCGCGTCCTGCAAGGCATCGGCGCCTCCATACCCTATGTGCTGAGCACGGCGATCGTGCGTGATCAATATGCGGGCCGCATGATGGCGCGCATCATGTCCTTCATCATGATGATCTTCATCCTTGTCCCGATGATCGCCCCGGCGATGGGACAGGCGGTGCTGTTCCTCTTCGACTGGCGCGGAATCTTCGCGTGCTATCTGGGGCTCGGCCTTCTGACCTCCGCCTGGTTCGCGCTGCGCCAGCCGGAAACGCTGAAGGAAGCCGACCGGCATCCCTTCTCGATCATCCGGATCCTCCGGGCAGCGCTGGAAATCTGCACCACCCGCGTCACGCTCGGTTATATCCTGGCACAAGGCTTCATCATCGGCGCCTTCATCGGCTATCTCTCGACCGCTCAGCAGATCTTCCAAGTCCAATACGGTCTCGGTGCCCTCTTCCCGGCAATCTTCGCGACCCTTGCCGCCTCGCTCGGGCTTGCCTCCTTCCTCAATGGCAGACTTGTCCTGCGGCTCGGCATGCTGCGCATCTGCAAGATCGCCCTGACCGTCCTGATCGCCGTGTCCGCCGTCTTCGCCCTCATCGCTTTAGGATTCGGCGGCCATCCGCCACTCTGGGCGCTGATGCTCTATCTCGCCACGACCTTCGCCTGCGTCGGCATGCTGTTCGGCAATCTCTATGCGGCCGCCATGGAACCGCTCGGCCATGTCGCCGGCATCGGCGCCTCCGTGGTCGGGTCGCTTGCGACCTTGATCTCGCTGCCGCTCGCGACGCTGGTCGGCCAATCTTATGACGGATCGGTGCTGCCGCTGATACTGGGCTTCGCCATTCTCGGCAGCTTCGCCATGCTTGCGGTGTTCTGGGGCGAGGCCGGAAAGACCGGAGAGCTCCGCGCGGCACCGCGCGGAGACTGAAGAGTCTTGGTGATATCGGTTTGCCAATCCCAGCATCCCACGACACAGCCGAGAATGATGAAAGCCAGCTCTCCGATCATGCTCGTCGGCAGAAAGTAAGTGGCGGACTGATTGAGAACGAGAAACGAGATGCTCCAGGCCGCGAGCCCGGAGCACATCGCCCGAAACTGATCGGACTCCCCCTTCGGAACCAGCTTCAGCCAACGCCAGCGCATGACTTGCCACGAGGTGACGCCCATGGCCGCAATAAACCCTGCGAAGATGAAGCCACCCAAGAGGCCACCATCCGCCAAGACCTGCGCAAAACTGCTGACGGGCGTGGAAAAGATGAGTTCGTAAGGCGACGGCTGATAGCCATAGGCCTCGAAGAAGTAGGAATGCGCGTTGAGGCCGGCGCCCACGAACGGGAATTCCCGAAAGATGCTCAAGGTGAAGAGCGTCGTCGATATCCGGTCATTATTGCCGATATCGGTTAAGTAGAACCGCTCGAGCAGGAAGCTCAACAGGCCTTCGGACAGCAGCACGGCAGTGCCGGCCGCCGCCACCGTGCTGATCTTGCTCAGCGCGGTCCGGACATCCCTTTCACGCGCCACGAAGGTATAAAGAAGCAGCGCGGCTATCGTCACAATTATGGCGCCGCGCGAACCGGTCGCCAGCAGGGCCAGCGCCGCAAGACCGCAGAGCAACCGTTTTCCCTGCGCCAGATTGGCGATCAGCACGGCCGACAGGAGCCAGCTCACCTGATCGCCCAAGATTCCGAACTGGCGGGAGCCGTAGCTTTCGGCCTGATAGAGATTCCACAAGGACAAGAGAACCGAGAATGCCAAGCCCGCCGTCAATACGTCGAATATGCGCGTAAGCGGGAGATGAGCCCGCGCATCGCTCGCCAGATCCTTGAAGGCGAAGAACAACAGCACGGGATGAAACGTCATCACATAACGCAGCCAGATATCCTGGCCATCCTGGCGGTTCCCGCTCCATATGTTGACGAGATTGCTGAGTCCGATCTGGAGCACGAAGATCAGGAGCAGCAATCCCGGGAGTCCAAGCCTGAATTTTCGAATGCCCGCCGCTCCCGTGGCGCGGTTTCGAAGCGAGACATAGATGGCCAGCACGATGAAAACGGCGGCTCCCGCCGCCGCGGCGGTCAGTTGCTGACTCAACAGACCGAAACGGGAGAGCGTATAGAGCACCGGCAGATTCAGGATGCCGACCGCAATGAGCAACCAATAGCCCGCAGTGACCTGCCTTTGCAGCAGGCTGCGCTGACGCGGAGGCGCACCATGAAGATGCGCGCCGCCCGGCGCATAGATCCGATCTCTGGGCGCAGGGTTCAAGGAATTTCCATCACGAGCGAGTGGGCCTCCGCACCGTCCCGGGCAAGCTAACTTCGTTCAATTTCTTATGCAAACATATAAGCGACATCGACGCCTTGAGGCCCGCTGATCCGTTTCCCAGAGCCGGCCATCCATGATGGCGCCGTCATCCGCCCATCTTTGCCCTTTGCGTCGGAAAGGAAATCTGATACGTGCTCCCCCCGGGACACATGACACGGCCACGGCATTACCTGCAACCTGTCCTTAGGGCCAATTTGCAGAGTGATGATGCGGCTGTTTAGGTTTGAAACAGGTTCTGCTCACCTATGCTCCCATTGCTTTCCTTCCAAGGGCCGCCGTCTCCCCTGACCTTTGTCACTCGCCATTTGCGTGGATGGCCATGCTGACCGACATAGCAAACGATGAACCGATCGCCGTTGTCGGACTAGGCTATGTGGGCCTGCCGCTGGCCGTGGAATTCGGCAAGAAGCGCCCTACTTTGGGGTTCGACATCCGTCAGGAACGTATCGATGAACTTCGCGCCGGTCGTGACGGCACCCGGGAAGTCGAGCCTGCGGAGCTGCGCGAGGCAAAATTCCTGAAATTCTCCAATCAGCCGGACGACCTCAAACAATGTGGTTTCTTCATTGTGGCGGTGCCGACCCCGGTTGATCTCGCCAACCGGCCGGACCTGCGGATCCTATCCGAAGCCTCCAAAACGGTCGGACAGGCCATGGGCAAGGGCAGCCTCATTATTTACGAATCGACGGTCTATCCCGGGTGCACACGGGACTATTGCGTTCCGATCCTCGAGCGCATCTCCGGCCTCAAGTTCAACGAAGACTTCTTCGTCGGCTACAGCCCCGAGCGCATCAATCCGGGCGATCGCGTCCACAGGCTGACCTCCATTACCAAGGTCACCAGCGGCTCGACACCGGAAGCCGCCGACATCGTCGATGCCCTCTATGGCTCGATCGTTCCGGCCGGCACGCATAAGGCGCCCTCCATCGAAGTGGCGGAGGCCGCCAAGGTGATCGAGAACACCCAGCGTGACCTCAATATCGCGCTGATGAACGAGCTCGCCATCATCTTCAACAAGCTCCAGATCGATACCGGGGAGGTGCTGGCCGCCGCGGGGTCCAAGTGGAATTTCCTGCCCTTCAAACCCGGTCTCGTCGGCGGACACTGCATCAGCGTCGACCCCTACTATCTGACACATCGGGCGCAGGAGATCGGCTATCATCCCGAGGTGATCCTGGCGGGGCGACGGATCAACGATCGCATGGGTCCCTATGTCGCCGACCGGGTCACCCGGCTGATGATGGCGCGCGGATTTCCAGTCGTGGGTTCCCGCATTCTCGTGCTGGGCCTGAGCTTCAAGGAGAATTGCCCGGATCTGCGGAACTCCAAGGTCGTGGACGTGATTGAAACACTGCGCGAATACAACGCGAAGGTCGAAATCTGGGATCCGCAAGTGGACAGCGCCGAAGCGAAAGAAGAGCTCCATTGCCTCATTCATGAGAGCGTTCCGCCGACAGAAAGCTATGATGCCGTCATCCTGGCGGTCGGACACAGGGAATTTGCCGAAATGGGAGCCGCGAAGATACGCTCCTTCGGCCGCCCCGGCGCGGTCTTCTTCGACGTAAAAGGGATTTTCGCCAAACACGAAAGCGACGGTCGTCTATAAAAATGAGAGTCCTCGTCACCGGTACCGCAGGTTTCATCGGCTTTCATACGGCCAAGAGGCTCATCGAGCGTGGCGACGAGGTCGTGGGCTTCGACATCGTCAACGACTACTACGACCCGTCATTGAAAGAGAAGCGCCTGACGCTTCTCGCCAAAGCGGCGGCCACCGCGCAAGGCAGCTGGCGCTTCATCCGTGCCGACCTCACGGATCGTTCGGCCGTCGCAAATGCCTTCGAAACACCATTCGACAGAGTGATCCACCTCGCCGCCCAGGCCGGGGTCAGGCATAGCCTCACTCATCCGCATGATTATATCAGCTCGAACATCGTCGCGTTCCTCAACATTCTCGAAGCCTGCCGGGATCGGCAGACGCCGCATCTGACCTACGCGTCGACATCGAGCGTCTACGGCGCAAACAAAAGAATGCCGTTCTCGGAGCATGAGGGCGTCGATCACCCGCTTCAGCTCTATGCGGCGACGAAACGCTCTAACGAGCTGATGGCGCATTCTTACAGCCATCTTTTCCGCCTGCCGACCACCGCGCTCCGTTTCTTCACGGTTTACGGTCCGTGGGGACGGCCGGACATGGCGCTCTTCCTGTTCACCAAGGCCATCCTTGCCGGCCAACCGATCGATGTGTTCAACAACGGCAAGCACACGCGGGACTTCACCTATGTCGACGACATTGTCGAGGGCATCATCCGCGCGTCCGATCAGATCGCCGAACCCAATCCGGCATGGGATGCGATGCATCCCGATCCAGCGACCTCGAATGCCCCTTTCCGCGTGTTCAACATCGGAAACAATTCACCTGTGGCGCTGATGGACTATATCGGCGCGATCGAGGAAGCGACGGCGGAGAAAGCGACGCTCAGGTTCAAGCCGCTGCAACCCGGCGACGTGCCGGATACCTATGCCGACGTGTCGTCTCTGGTTCAGGCGGTGGACTACAAGCCCGCCACCCCGGTGCGCGAGGGCGTCCGCAAGTTCGTCGAGTGGTATCGGAACTACTATTCGGAGTGAGGCCGCCGGTCCTGGCGTCCATTGAATGACCGGTTGGCGAAATCCGCTCGGAGGCCCTTCGAAGTGACACGAATTCGGGATTCGAGACAGTAGATGCTTTCGAAGCTGCTTGCCAGGACATGGCCCTTCACGGCAGGTGCGGCCGCCACGGGCTTTCTGGCCACGATCGTCCTCGTCCGGCTGATCGGCGTCGAAGGTTTCGCCAATTACGCGATCGATCTGGCGAAGCTCTCCCTTTTTCTTCTGCTCCTCGAGCTCATTCCCAGCTCATATGTGATCTTCCGCCAGCAGGAAGATGAAACGCTTGCCGCGGACCTCGCCTCTTTCGTCTGCCTCGCTTTGCTGGTGTTACCGGTGGCCGTGCTCATCGGCGGCCTCGTCGGCGTCTTCTCGCATTTCTCGATATTCATGGTCGTCTATGCGGCCGGCAGCGTGATCCAGCGCTATTTCGATTCACGTTTTCAGGCGCAGGGCCGTATCGGCGATTTTTTTCTTCTGCCGCTGGTGACGAATGTCATTCGCCTGCTGCTCCTCCTGGGCCTCTGGCAGTTTCCGCTCTCCGCCTCGCCCGCCGACATGGCCTGGGGGTCGCTGGCGGCCGGCATTCTCGGCGCGCAAGCCTTCTTCCTGTTGCGGCATCCGGCCGAAGTCTCGGCCTTCATCCATTCCGGACATTTGCGGGCCCTGCAACGGCTGTGGAGCAATCGCGGCCAATATTTCGCCTATTATCCCAATATCGTCCTGAAGCGGCTGCGCGACACCGCAATGCCGCTCGTCTGCGACTTCTTCGCCGCCGACAAGTTCGAGGCCGGCAAGTACCTGCTGGCCTATCGGGGCGTCGACTTCTCCATCGGCCAGCTGCGCGTGATCGAAACCTTCTTCTCGAATGCCGGCTTGCGGGACTCGCTGAAGGCAAAGGGCGGAACTTCGCTTCTGTTGTTAGCCGTGTTCGGACAGCTGGTCGCCATCGTCGCCGGCCTATTGCTGGTCGGCCAGGCGGAGCTGACCTGGTCGAGTGCCACGCTCATCGTCCTGGCGAGCCTGTTCGTCTACCCGTATGTCCTCGAGCTCTCCGCACGCTCCGGCGCCTATGCCCAATTCCGCCCGCACCAGGTGACGATCTCACTCCTCGCCTTCGTTGCCGGCATAGGCATCGCGCTGGCGGGCGCGGCTCCGTTCACCCCACTCACCGCTGTCGTCCTGATCCTGGCTCCGTTGCTCGGACAATGCCTGGCAACGCTGTCATACAAAGTGTTCAAGTGATCCAATGCCAGAGCCCAGTGCCATGCCGCAACCAACCAGCGACAAAAAACTCGTTTATGTCCTCAATTATGTCAACGCCGACGATACGCAGCACTTCGTGCATGTCCTCAATTTGCTGACCCGGCTGAAGGAGCTCGGCTGGTCAGTGACGGTTATCAGCGAAAAGGGCGGCGAAGGCGTCCAGTCCATTCTCGGGCATGACGTCCACTATATGTCGCGCGACGGCGGATGGAGCCGGCTGCTGCGCCTCGCGAAAACTCTCATCGGCCTCCGCCGGCAAGGATATCGCCTGATCTTCGTTCGCATTTCGCGCCCCGCTGCGCTCGTCGCGGCGCTCCTCGCAAGGCCCTTCGGCTGGAAGACCTTGTATTGGCTGAGCGGAGCGACGGACGACTTCAACAGCCGGCAACCGCTGGTCCGGCGCAGCATCGATGCGGCCATACTGAAAACAATCTTCACCGGCATCCATCGCTTCGTGACCGGACCCGAATCCATGATCACCTATTATCAAACGGTGTATCGCGTGCCGGCACGCAAATGCGTTCTTCTCTATAACGACATCGATGTCGACCGATATCAAGCGACGACGCCGTCGGCGCCGGCGCGCGACCTGTCCATCCTGATACTGCATCGCCTGTCGCCAGTGCGCGAAACCGACCGCTATATGCCCGGAATCGTTGCGGCGCTCAGCGAATACGCCGCGCAAGGGCAACGGGTCCGCCTGAACATCGTGGGCGACGGACCGGAACGCCCTGCCCTCGAGAAAACCGCCGCCGCTGCCTCCGGCGGACTCGAAGTGGTTTTTCATGGCGCCGTTCCCAATCGCCGCGTGCACGAATTCTACAAGACCGCCGATATTTTCATCATGCCGAGCTATCGCGAGGGCTTTCCGCGCGTCATCATCGAGGCCATGGCCATGGGCCTTCCGATCGTCACGACCGATGCGGGCGGCACCCGCGATCTCCTCGGGCCGCAGCAAAGCGAATTCGTAGCCGCGCGCGACGATGCGGCGGCTTTTGCGGCAAAACTCAAGAGCCTGGCGGCCGCACCGAACAAGCGCCGTGAACTGGGCGCGGAGAACCGGCGCGAAGTCATGCGGTTCTCGACCAGCGCCGTGGCGCACATGTATGACGAAGCACTCTCCACGCTCCTCGCCGATGGCGAGCAACAGCGCGACGTGCGGGTCGACCATGCTTGACCTCAGTGTTCTGCATCTCGGTGCGGCCCGCTACGATCCGGCCGATCGCTCGCATTCCACCTTCGAGATCTGGCGCGAGCTCGCCAAGGGGTTCCGGCGCTACACCGTCCTGGGGAGATCGAAGACCGGGCGGGCCTGCATCGATGAAGGCAATCTCAGGGTGCATCTGATCGAAAGCCGGATGCCCCAGGAGAGGGAGTTTATCTGGTCACAGCGCCACGCAATACGCCTCGCTGACGCAGTTGAGGCTGATGTCGTCATTGCACAGTCTCCGGTTCTCGGCGGCCTGGCCGGGCTCATCATCAAGAAACGCCGGAAGGTCGGCCTTCTCGCGGAGCTCCATTCGCAGGATTTTTTCGGCGCCGCTTCTCCCGGCTCGACGAAATGGCTGCTGCAGCGCCTCGCCGCGCCCGTCTTGCGGCGGGCCGACAGGATCCGCGCCCTCAGTCCCCGTATGGCCGATGACGTGCTGGCCAAATACGGAGCCACGCTGCGCGATCGTCTCGTGATCCTGCCTCCCCGTGTCGATCTCGCGAAGTTTCGTCCAAAAGCAGACTGGGCCAGCAGCGGCCGACTTCGGGCCGTCATGGTCGGCGCGGTCAATGACAACAAGGGTCAGGTACGGTTGCTGCGACTGCTCCTCGCCCGCGAGGCACTGGTGGAGCTGTGGATCGTCGGAGACGGCCCGGATCTGGCGATCTGCCGGGAACTGGCCGATGGCCACCCGGATCGCGTGCGGCTCTTCGGCCGCGTCACCCATGATGAATTGTCGAACATCCTCACGGCGGCCGACGCGCTGGTGCTTTATTCACGCAGCGAAGCCACCCCGCGCGTCATCCTTGAGGCGATGGCGGTCGGCCTTCCGGTGATTACAACCAATGCCGGCTTTTGTGCGGATATCGTCGCCGATGGCATTGAGGGAATCGTTCTCGGCGACAAGCCCGACGAGGAAGTGCTGCAGCAGCTCGAACGCCTCCGCGGCGATGCGGAATTGCGGGAAGGACTGGGAAAGGCCGGCCGCCTGCGGGCCATGCGCGACTACGACTCGATCGCCCTCTATGAGCGCTACAAAGCCCTGATCGCCGAGGCCGCCGGATGATCATTTCCGCCGACGCGCTGCGCCTGTATCGCGCCTATCCTCGCCTGCCGCCAGAGATCGGCGGCATGGAGCGGCATATTGCGCAACTGACGGCTGCGCAACGGGCGCAAGGCGTCGACGTCGTCAACATCTTCAATGCCGGTGAACCGGACGGACCGGCGCAGCAAGTACTGCCCAAGCGAAATCTCAACACTATCAAGCCGGGCGTCCTGAGGGATTTCCTGTTCTATGCCGCCGCGCGCGGCACCCTGCAGCCGGTTCGCGACAATCGCTTCACCGTTCTGCATGTGCATGGCGACTGGAGCGCCTTCCTCGCATCGCGCTTTCTGGCCGGCCGCCTGCGGCCGGTCGTCTCCGTCGCCTCGATACATGGGACGGCGCAGAGATCGGCCGCTTTCTATCGGACGGCGCTCGCCGCGCATGATCTGCTTTTTGCGACCGGCTATGGCGATGCGCATCGCCTCGCCGGATGGACAGGCAAGCCGGTTCATCATCTTCCCAGCGCCCCGCTCGATCTCTTCTTCGAACCGCCCTCCCGAAATGCTCCCCAAACCGATGTCATCGCCATCGGCAATTTGCTGCCGAACAAGAGAAACGATCTTCTGATCGCCTGCGCCTTGCGCCGGCCGCATCTGCAATTCTCGATCTATGGAGAGGGACCTGAGCGGAAGTCCATCGAGACCGCCATAGCGGCAAGCGGCTGCTCAAATGTGCGCCTCTTCGGCAGGGTCGATCCGCATCAGGTCGCAGCGGCGCTGCAAGCGGCGAGACTGTTCGTCAATCTCTCGGGCAATGAGGGAACGCCGACCGCAGCGCTCGAAGCCATGGCGTGCGGACTGCCGGTCGTCCTCACTCCCTCCAACGACTATGGCTGGCTGGTGCGCGAGGGCATCAACGGCTATGTCACGCGCGGATGGGACATCGAGGAAATCCTCCAGAAGATCGATCTCTGTCTGGCCGACGAGGAACGACGCCGCATCATGGCGGCCGCCAATCGCGAAGTGGCCCGGGAACATCGCTGGAGCGCCAAGGCGGCTTTCGTGACAGGCAAGATCATCGAGGCGATCGAAAAGGCAATCCGCTGATGCGCGTGCTTCAGGTCATTACCGGCTTGAATATGGGCGGCGCGGAGCGCCTGCTCCTGCAGCTGGCCAAAGCGCTGGACGCCGACAGATTCGATACGCGGATCGTGTCCTTGACGCCCGAGCTGGGCGCCCTTTCATCTTCCGGCATCGACAGGGCAAAGGTGAGCGCACTCGATTTCAGGCACCAGCGCCTGCGCAGCCTGCGCGATCTGGCGAAGCTGATAGACGCTCATGAGCCTCAGGTGATCCACGCCCATATGTTCCATGCGCTGCTCGCCGTCGCCATGGCCTTGCCGCTCGCCCGCTCGAGGCCGGCGCTGTGCTTCACCGGACACCGCACCGTGCATGCGCCGCTCAGGCGGGCTTTCCTCAGACTGTTCAAGCGACTGCGCGCCGCCGACATCGTCTTCAGCAAAGACGTGCTATCCGCCGTGGATGCCCACCATACGGTGGTGATCCCGAATGGCGTCGAAATAGAGGATCCGGTATCGCGGCGACAATCCTGGGGCGGTGAAACACGGCGCCTGATCTCGGTGGGCCGCCTGATCGACATCAAGGGCTGTCTTGAGCTTGTGCGCGCCTATGCCACCGCCCGGATCGGGAACACCGAGCTCGTTTTTGTCGGCACCGGCCCGCTCGCAACGCCCATTGAAAGACTGGCGCGTGAGCTTGGCGTGGCGGACCACGTCAAGCTGCTGGGCTTTTCCGACAATGTGCGGGCGCATTTGCGCGAGGCGCATGTCTTCGTCATGCATTCGCGCCAGGAAGGCATGCCGCTCGCCTTGCTGGAGGCCGGCGCCGAAGGGCTTCCCGCCATAGCAACGCCGGTTGGCTCGATACCCTCGCTGCTCGCGGAAAAACGCGGCATCCTGGCCACCGGTGACGAGTTTGCCGGTGCACTGCGGCACGTCATCGATCATCCCGAAGAGGCCGTGGCCATGGGCGCCCGGCTGCAAGACTACATTGCCGCCCATCATTCGATGGCGACGGTCGCCGCCATGCATGAGCGGCTATATGCGAGCCTCGTCGGGTAGCGCCGGATCGGGCGGTGCGCCAACCGTCCCCGCCCGATCACGCCCCTCGATGATGGACACGGTCGCGGCGGCGACGGCAGTGCTTTCGAAACGCTCCTCGCAAATGCGCCGGCCGGCTTTGCCCATCTTCGCCGCCAGCTCCAGATCCGAGCCGAGCCGCAACATCGCGTCGGCAAGGGCGCCGGCGTCATGCGATGGCACCAGCAGTCCGGTGACGCCCTCGATGACCGTCTCGCGGCAGCCAACGACATCGGTCGTGATGATGGCGCGGCCGGTCGCCATGGCCTCCAGATTCACCCGCGGCGTGCCCTCCCGATAGGAGGGAAGCACAAAGATATGAGCTTCCCCCAAGGCTGAGCGCGGATCTTCCAGATGGCCGCGATAGTCGATCAAGCCCTCCGCGACCCAGCCGTCCACCTCCGCTTGCCGAATGGCGGTGGGATTGGAGTCGGGTGCTCCCACCAACAGAAACCGGGCGGCGGGCAGGCGCTGCCGGACCTTGCGGGCCGCCGCGATGAATTCATAGACGCCTTTATCGCGCAGGAGCCGTGCCATCATCAGGAATACCGGCGGCCCCGGCGGGAGCGTCTGCTCGGAATACTGGCCGATGTCGACGCCCGAGCCATTGACCCGGCCGACACGCAAATGCCTGCCCAACAGGCCCCATTTGCGGAAGCTCGCAATGTCATCGTCGTTCTGGAAGACGACCACATTCGCCTGGGACAGCGCCGCCCGGTAGCCGAGCCAGCCGAGGCCTTGGGTGATCTTCCCGCTCAGCGTTTCACCATGCATGAAAGCATAGCCGAGACCGGTGATCATGGCCGTCCGCCAGGGGACACCGACGAGGCGCGCCGCGAGCATTCCGTAGATGACCGGCTTTATCGTGTAGCCGAAGAAAATATCCGGCCTGACCTGCCGCAGAAGCCATGCAAGCTTCACCACGGCGACCAGATCAGGCACCGGGTTGCGGCCGGTCCGACGGATGTCCCAAGGACAAAAGACCGCTCCCAGTTCCTCGATCCGCGCCCGATAAGGACCGGCCTGCGGCGGCGCCGCCGCGAAGACCTGATATCCCCTACGCACAAACTCCTTGATGAGCGCGCTGCGGAATCGATAGAGATTCCCAGCATCATTGCTCAACAGCAATACCCTCGGGCCTGCAGTCATTTTTCCCTGTGATGCCAAAATCTCATCGCCACGGCGATGCGTGAGTTTCCATGGCCGCGTGCCGCCGGGCCTATCGCGATCCGAAGCCCGTCAGGATCGTCTTGATCGTCTTGATGACGATGAGCAGATCCAGGGACGGGGAAAAGTGCTTGATGTAGTAGAAGTCGTAGTGGAGCTTGGCGGTCGCGGCGTCGATCTCGGCGACGTTGCCCTGATTGATCTGCGCCCAGCCGCTGATGCCGGGCCGCACCGCATGGCGATAGGCGTAGAACGGGATGTCGCGCTCATACCATTCGGCGAGCTCGACCGCCTCCGGCCGTGGACCTATCCAGCTCATCTCCCCCTTCAGGATATTGAAGATCTGCGGCAGCTCGTCGATCCGGTATTTGCGGATCAGGCGGCCGATCCTCGTCACGCGAGAATCCTGTTCCAAAGTGAAACGGCGGTCATCGCCCAGGTCATGCCGCATGGAGCGCAGCTTGTAGATGGTGAAAGACTTGCCTTGGTAGCCCATACGCGACTGGCAGAAGAAGACGGGCCCGCCGGATTCAAGCTTGATCAGCGCCGCCGTAAAGGCGATCACCGGCAGGATGAGCGGCAGCAACGCAATCGCCGCGGCAAAATCCGCGAGGCGCTTGATCTTCAGATAAAACGACGACGGCAGCACGGAACCGAAGCTGTTCTCCGACAAATGCTCGATGGCGACCTGGCCGGTCAGTGACTCGGTAATCTGCTTGACGTGATAGACGGGCCTGGCGCTCAACACGCATTTGGCGATGAATCTCTGCCAGTCGGGAGAGAAATCGGCCCTGAGATCGGCGACGACGCCGTCAAAGGCGAAGATATTCGCGTCGGGCTCGCTGAGCCGCTGCCAGCGCGCACCCCGGATGTCCGTCACCCCCTTGTCCTCGCCGCCCGGAACAAGCGCCAGGCGAGGCTCGCGGTCCCTCCGATACATGCTGTGAAGGGAATAGAACCAGATGACGGCAGCGAGAAAGCTCACGGCGAACTGGAACCGGGAGTAATCGATGCGCCAGAAGAAGAAGATCAGCGCGACAATGCCATAGGCCGCGAGAAAGCTCGGGATCACATAAGACGCCGTCCGCACAGTCGGAAAGCCGCTGAATTCACGCAGCAGCACATAGCCGCCGATCAAAGCGCAAAAGGTACCCACGAGGGCATATTCGGCGGAGCCGAAGGAAAGAACTTCGGGAAGGAAGATCTGCGGCCCCTGGCGCAACAAGACCGGCAACAGAACGGCGATCAATATTCCGCCGCCCAGTTGTATCCGGTTCAACCGCAGATAGGCGCCGATACGCCTGTCGCCTGCTGGAATTGCTTGAAACGGTTGTTCCCGCGCAATGCGGCCGATTGGAACTACCATTCGAGGGCCCCGATAGACACACACTCAGCACGAAAAGAAAGCGCGGCGCATAATGCTTACCCGCTTTTTTGTCGTTCTTCGGTGTCGCAGCCGCCTCATCGTTTTTGTATATGCGTTTGAGTCGATTGACAACCCGGAAAAATCCTTGAAACAGATATTGTCGCTCCAAAACCACAGAGGTCCTCATGCTTCTGACCATAGGTCATCGCTTTCTGTGTCATTCTTCCAACGGAGATTGGCGTTACGGCAAAAATCGTCCCGTTTTTAATTGAACATACGAGCATCTCATGGACCGCATCACGACAATCGCTCGTATCATCAATCGCCTGGACGGTGTCGCTTCGATCCTGGACGCAGGGTGCCGAGACGCGGCCTTGGCCGGACGAATACCAAAAAACATCTCCTATAGCGGCGCAGACCTCGTTCCAGGTGAGCGCATTAAGTATGTCGGCGATATCACCGCAATGAAGATCGACGAGAAATTCTCTCTTGTCGTAGCCGCGGACATTCTGGAGCACCTTGAGAAGCCCTCGACCACCTTCGACAAGCTCGCCGGGCTCACCGAGCGCTATATGATCGTATCGCTGCCGAACTGCTACGACATGAAAAGCATCATCAAATTCGTCAGAAAACAGCACCTCGGCGAGAAATACGCCTTCTCGGTCGACGAACCCCTCGACCGTCACCGCTGGCTGATGAACTTCAATGAAATCAATCTCTTCTACGAAACAAAGGCGACGCAACACCGCATGAAGCTCGAAGTCGTGGCGCCGCGCTATGGCGACTCGGGTGCCAAAGGCGCGCGGGCCGGAGTTGCACGCCTCCTGCGCGATGTCATGCCGGCACGCCTATGGGTGCCGACGGTGTTCGGCGTCTTCGAAAAACACTGAATCTTTTAAGCTACTATCGCCCCGGTTGCAACTCCGCCCGATGATGCGGAGAGCGGGATGGCCCGGCCCGCCGGCGATTGGAATCATATTTCAACAGCTTAGCCTCCGCCTCACTTTCGATCGAGGCGTCCCAAGGAAACATACTCGCCATTTACGGTTGCGTTTATCGCCAGATGCGGGCCGGCGTCGTCAGCGAACAACCGCGCCCGGCAGGTGACGTCGGAGTTGAGCAAGGTAAGACGGACGCTCGCCCGCGCCAGACGTGCCAATCTGATACGAGACGACTCGACCAAGCCGCCAAGGCAGTTCGCGAAGGCGTAAGCGTCGAAATCCTCCAGCTCGATGAAGCCGAGGCCGTCGGCGCCTAATTTCGGAACCGCTTCATTGCTGCAGCGGAATCGCTTGCCGGCATTCATGCTCCCATCGGCAACGGAAACATGGCCACCGACATAGGCCTCGCCCGTGACGATGAGCCGGGTCGGCGCGCCTCCGACATTGACGCGATAACAGCCGTTCTCGCGCGCGTCCGACTGATCTTTCAGAAGGATCAGGTCCTTGGCACTGAGCGCGACGCCATCGACACGTGCGCCTTCAACATAATCCCGGGCGAGCTTTCCGGCCCGTGTCGTCGCGACTCGCACCACGGTGATGAAATTCGAACCGACGCTGCTGTCGACGACAACCCGATAGCGGCCGCCGGTGCACCCATATGCGATCTGCCCATTCGTCATGAGGGAGATGTCGGGTGTCGTCGTTATGCCGTCATCGAGCCCGCCATGGAGAATGGACTTGGTCGGGCCGCTCAAGATGGCGGAACCACCGCCAATGGAGATTCTGCTGACACCCGCGCATTGGAAGAGCGTGTTGTAGACCGCCTCCCCCGCATCGCAATCGGCAATATCGATCCGCTCGAATGCGATGTCGTCGCCCAGAAGCTCCCCGGCATTGTAGATGTAGAAGAACGGCTGATGGCTGATATTCCGGGCACGGAAATTCCGCACGCGCAGATCTCGAACATTGCGGGCATGTATCCCGAATTTAATCGTATTTTCACGGTATCCGTAAGGCGGAGCGCTGTCCTTCGTATGCCCGGGATCGAGATCGAGGAAACCGATGTCGACGGATTCGACGAATTGCCGCGCATGGAGTCCCACCAGGCCAATGCAAGCTCCACGGACAGAGCCGATGCGCACGGCGCGAATTGGCTGCGAATTGGGATTCGGCTCGAGATCGATCGTGTACAAGCCGCAGGCATCGGCCTCCACATGTCCAAGCGTGATGTTCTCGCCGCCGGTGATGCTGACCACGTTCCGCAGTATGTTCCTGCCGCGGACGTCACCGATCGCGACATTGCGCACCTCGGCCCCTGTCACGCCGGCGACGATGATCACGTCGCCACGGATCTCCTCGCCGATGACATTGCCGATCCGGATGTTGGCAATGAAGCCCTCACCGCGAATGAGAATGCCGTGATTCTGCTCTCCCGTATCGATGGCGATATTCCCGATAAGCCTTAGATCATCCAGGACAATCTCCGATCCCGCCAGCACGAGGCAGGGTGTCCCCGGCGGAACACCGGCGATCTGGCGCAGCACTGTCGCTGCCCCATCAGTCCTGATCCGCTTGCGGTCGCCGACCTTCAGGGTCGAGATCAAATAGGTCCCGCGACCGATCGTTACATCGTCAAACGCATCGATCGCTGCCTGGGCGATCGCCGTACTATCCGCTGACGCGTCACCGCGGGCGCCGAGCATGCGCAGATCGACACTCGCTTCGGCAAGCCGCCACCAGGCGCCGTCGGCGGACTGCCCTGCCGCCGCGCGGGGAATACCGGCGGGCTCCTCGGCCGCACGCACATAAACAGCGCCGCCGCCATCGCCCGGGGCGTGGTAACCCGCTGTACGAAAATAATTCACATGTTGATGGATTTCCGCCGACCACGCCTCGGCAAGCACCGGATAGTCACGATCGATAAATCCGTTGGCTGGAAGTCGCACCGTGCGGTCATAGCTGGAAAAGGGTGCTGGGCCTCTCATGAACCCGACATACCGCGAGAAGAGGGCGAGGTCGACCATCGTTGTGATCCGCATCTGCAGCCAATTTCCGACTGTCGCGTCAAGGCGATCACTTGACCTTTCGTAATAACTTAGCACGAACAACAGGTTGCTTTTTTTCACCTGCTTCGCTACTTTGTTCGCGGGCGGCTCTGATTTCGTTTCCCGGAGGAAACATGCGGGGCTTTTTTGTTGCAATAGTGGCGAGCGTGATGATGGCGGGTCCGGTCCTGGCCGCGTCGCCGATGGGCCAGCTCAAGGACATTGATGGAAAAGTTTATGTAAATCGTGGCGAAGGCTTCGTGCCGGCGCGCGGCAATACCGAACTTTTCCAGGGCGATCGCATCATGGTCGGGGAAAATGGGTCCGCCACGATCAATTATTACCTCGCCGACTGCGATGTCATGCTCTCCGCCTCCTCGATGACGAGCATCTCAGCCAAGGCGCCGTGCAAAGGCGGCAGACAGGCTGCCACTGAAGGCCTCACAACTTCCGGTGGATCGATCTCAACTGGCGGGATGATCGTGACAGGTCTGGGCGTCGGCGGCATGGCCGCGCTGGGCGCGGTCGCGTCCAGCAACGAAGACAAAAATGAGGATGAAGGGCAAAGCCCGTAACGGCCGTTCCCGAATTTGGCCGGCTTTCGTATCGCCAGCGGGTCCCAAACCGAGATCGCTCCGCGCGATGAAGATTGGGCCCGCACAATCTGGTTCGGACTTGTAAGCGGTTACCTCCTCCTCGCCTTGATTGCCGGGGGAGCCGCGCGTTATGGCGCGTCTTTCACCACCGCCTTGGAACTGCTCAGCCTTCCGGTCGTGCTGATTGCCGCGGTGTGGATCGTAAGTAGCCCTCTGACCGGGACGATCAAAGCCGGTCTCCTCATCTGCGCCGGAATTCCTGCGATCCCCTTGCTGCAACTTATTCCATTGCCTCCGGTCATTTGGACGGCATTGCCGGGCCGCGGCTTCGTGGTGGACGCCTTCGAGGCCGCGAAGCTGCCGATGAGCTGGATGCCTCTCAGTCTCAGCCCGCCAGCCACCCTGCGCAGCTTCCTGTCCCTCTTCCCCGCTCTGGCAATTTTTCTCGCCACTCTCACTTTGGGACACCGGCCGCGACGCCTCATGACGCTCGGCCTCATCGGCGTTGGCCTCATCTGCGTTCCTTACGGATTGGCCCAGGTCGCATCAGGCCCCGCCAGCGGACTTCGGTTGTATGAAGTCACCAATGTGAATTCCGCCGTCGGCTTCTTCGCCAACCGGAATCACTATGCGGCCCTCCTCTACTCAATCGTGCCCTTCATTGCCGCGTGGATGATCCATCAGGCCCGCTCGCGCGGCAGCGGCCGGCTCGGCTGGATCGCCCTCATGATCGTGATCTACGGAGTTCTGATACTGGGCCTCGGCATGTCGGCTTCGCGAGCAGGCATCGCGCTGGCGATGGTTGCCATTTTCGCCTCGGTCCTTCTGGCCTGGTGGCGACAACAGCCGAGCCGGAGAAATCCGGCCTCCAGGGCCGTTATCATGGCCGCGCTCATCGGCTCCTGCGTGGTCCTGCAGTTCGGATTGGCGAGCATATTGGACCGTCTGCAGCATGATCCGCTCGAGGACGGGCGCCTTACCTTTGCCCAGGTCACGCTGCGTGCCGCCGCCAGCGTGTTTCCGTTCGGATCGGGCCTCGGTAGCTTTGTCCCATTTTATGCCATGTTCGAAACGCCGTCGGATATCAGCCACAGCTACGTCAATCACGCTCACAACGACTGGTTGGAATTGGCGCTCGAGACCGGCCTGCCGGGCCTGATACTGGCCCTCCTGTTCCTCGCCTGGTTTGCCGTCGCAACATACCGGATCTGGCGGCAGAGTGACGCCGGCATCGACAGCCTGCTGGCACAGGCAGCAACGATCACCGTTACCTTGCTCCTCGCGCATTCACTGGTCGATTACCCGCTTCGCACCACCGCCCTCGCCTGCCTGTTCGGTTTCGTATGCGCGTTGTGCGTGCCGCCGCTGAATCAGATCAAGGCGGGCACGGAAAATCTGTCGCGGCGTAAGACCAAAACAGGCAACAGATCGCACAAAGATCATCGGTCTTCACGATCCGTCGCAAAATCCCCACAGTTTCGCCTTAAAGCGACTATCGAAGAGTTCGTGGCCTCTTCTTCCAGCATAGAAGATGACGCCGGCAGCTTGGGGCGGCGGAGGGGGTAGCGCGCAGATGATCGACCTGCACTGTCATATTCTGCCCGGCATCGACGATGGCGCAGCGGATCTGGAAGCTGCCGTCGAGATGGCCGCCATGGCTGTCGCCGACGGGATAACAACTACGGCGTGCACTCCCCACATCATGCCGGGCGTCTACGACAATGCCCCCAAGGCCATTCGCCTACATGTCGATGCCTTGCAAAAGTCGCTGCGCGAAGCGGGCATTCCGCTGCAACTGGTGGTCGGGTGCGACGCTCACATGCGCCCGGACTTCTCCTCGGCGCTGAACCAGGATCAGCTCCTTGGCCTCAACGACTCGCGCTATGTGCTCTTCGAACCGCCGCATCACGTCGCTCCGCCGCGGCTGGAGGAGTGCCTGTTCGGCCTCCAGATGGCGGGTTATGTTCCCATTCTGACACATCCGGAACGACTTTCCTGGATCGAGTCGCGCTACACGCTGCTCGCGCATCTGGCCAAGTCCGGCGTCTGGATGCAGATCACCGGCAGTTCCATTTCGGGACGATTCGGCAGGCGCCCGAAATATTGGGCGGAACGCATGCTCGGCGAAGGCCTCGTCTATATTCTGGCGAGCGATGCACATAACTGTACCTCGCGCCCGCCCTTGCTCTCGCAAGCCTACGACCTCGCCGTGGGGCTGGTCGGCAAGGATGAGGCCGCCAATCTGGTCCTCACACGGCCGGCGGGCGTATTGAAGAATGTCGATCCCGGTACCCTGCCCGAACCCTTGGTGGTCACAGCGCCGCCGAAGCACATTCCCGTCTGGAAGCAAATCATCAACGCCGTGAGAGCGTGATCGAGGAAAGCCCGCATGTTCCGCCCGGCAATCTTGGCACTAGCACTTCTGGCTCCCATCCTGATCGGATGTGGCGGTCCCCGGTTGGGCGATACGCCGCGCAGCTCCGCGGGCTTTACCGAAGGCACCGGCAAGGCGCCGGCCAAGCTCGAAGGCGCGGCGGCCACCAGCGCGCAGGCGGTGTTTTCGGGGTCCGTCGCCACGGCGGCGGGCAAGAATGTCGTGCCGCCGCCCGAGGACTATAAGATCTCGCCACTGGACGTCATCGAAATCTCGGTCTTCCAGGTCGACGAGTTGACCCGCACCGCCCAGGTCAACACCAGCGGCCAGATATCGCTGCCGCTCATCGGGGCGGTGACCGCCGGCGGCAAGACGACGGGCGAGCTCGAAGCGACGATCGCGAAGAAGCTCGGCGAAAAATATCTGCAGTCGCCCCAGGTCACGGTCTTCGTCAAGGAATATACCAGTCAGCGCATCACCGTGGATGGCGCGGTCAGGAAGCCCGGCATCTTCGCGACGACGGGACGGCTCTCGCTGCTCCAGGCCGTGGCCCTCGCCGAGGGCCTGAACGAAGTCGCGGACTCGAGCGGCGTGCTCGTCTTCCGCACCGTCAACAATCGACGCATGGCGGCGCGCTTCGATCTCGATGCCATTCGCAAGGGAGCTGCCGATGATCCCTTCCTCATGGCCGGCGACGTCGTGATGGTCGATGAATCGCGCGCGCGGACAACCCTGCGGGACGTCAAATCCGCGCTCTCGATTCCCGGGTTGTTCACATTGCTGGCCCTGTGACGGCATCGGACCTCCAAATGTTTCCTCGCGACACAAATATTCCCGCCGACCCCTCCAAGGACGGTAACCTGCCCACCACCGTCCATACCGGCCGGGCCGTCGGCTATCCGCGGCCCTATGGCTATCCGGACGCGACCGCCGATGTATTCGACAATGACGCCTTCGACATCCGCAAATATCTACGCATCCTCTACAAGCGCCGATGGCTCATTCTCGGCTTCATGGGAGTGTCCGCCCTGCTGGGCATCATTGCCAGCTATCTGATGACCCCGATCTATCAGGCGACCGCTACACTGCAGATAGACCGCGAGACCGCTTCAGTGGTGCAAGTCGAGGGCCTGCAGACCACCGAGAATATCGGAGATCCGCAATTCTATCAGACGCAATATGAACTCCTGCAGAGCCGAACCTTGGCGGAGAAGGCGGTTTCAAGCCTGGGCCTCGCCGACGATCAGGCGTTTCTCGTCAAGCCCCGGCAATCGCCCTTGATGTGGGTTCGCGGCCTTGTCGGCTCCCTTCTCGCCCCTCCCAGCAAGGAAGACCCGGATGAGTCGGCGAGCGACAGCATCGCCGACAAGAAACAGAAGGTCGCGGTGGGAATCCTGCGAATGGGGCTCACGGTGATCCCCATCCGCAATTCGAGGCTCGTGCGCGTCACCTACAGCCATCCCGATCCGGGCGTCACCGAACGGGTGGCGAATGGCGTCGCCGAGGCCTTCATCGCGGAAAATCTCGATCGCAAATACGATGCGTCTTCCTATGCCCGGAAATTCCTCGAAGAGCGGCTGCAACAGCTGAAGATCAAGCTCGAGGAGTCGGAGGCGCAACTCGTCGCCTATGCGATGAAGGAAGGCATCATCAATCTGGACGACCGGCAGAGCCTCAAGGGCAGCGATCTCGCCGCCATCAACACCAAGCTACTCGAGGTCCGCAACGAACGGATTCGCCTCGAAGGACTTTGGAAGCAGGCGCAGACTTCCAAGGGCTTCGGCCTCGTGCAGATCATGGACAACCCGACGATACAGGAAAACCGGAAGCTCAGGGCGCAGCTCGCTGCCGACTATCAACAGAAGCTCGGTCTCTACAAGCCGGCCTTTCCGGCGATGATCCGCCTGAAGGCGCAGATTCGGGAGCTCGACGCCCAGGCCGAGGAAGCGATCGACGCGATCAAACTGTCCATCAAAGCCCAGTATGACGCGGCCAAGAACGAAGAAGCCATGCTGTCGCAGCAGGTGGACTCGACGAAATCGGCTGTGCTCGACCAGCGCAGCCGGAGCATCCAGTACAATATTCTCCAGCGCGAGGTCGACACCAACAGATCGCTCTATGATGGGCTCTTGCAGCGCTACAAGGAGATCGGCGTCGCCGGCGGCGTCGGCACCAACAATGTCTCCGTCGTCGATCGGGCCGAGCGTCCCGGCGCTCCGTCCTCCCCGCGGCTTCTGCTCAATGTTATGGCGTGCCTCTTGGCGGGAACGGTTCTGGGCATCGCGGGCGCCTTCGGCCTCGAATATATCGACGATACGTTCAAGTCCCCGGAAGACGTGGAGAGCGGCCTCGCAATGACGGTAATCGGGATCATCCCGAAGCCGGAGCACGGCTTCTCGATCGCGGATGCCCTGGTCGACTCGCATTCGGCGATTTCGGAAGCCTATCGGTCACTGCGCACCGCACTGCAATTCTCGACCGCCGAAGGGGTGCCTAAGACGCTGCTCGTCACCAGCTCCCGTCCCTCCGAAGGCAAGACAACCACGGCGGCGAGCCTGGCCACCGCCTTCACCCAGATCGGCATGAAAGTCCTGATCATCGATGCGGATCTGCGCAATCCGTCCCTGCACAAGGTGCTCAAACGCCCCAATGAGATCGGCTTGAGCAACTACCTGGCCGGGGCCAAGCTGCCGCAGGACGTGGCCCAGGAGACGACCATCAACAATCTGACCTTTATTTCTTCGGGCCCATTGCCTCCCAATCCGGCCGAGCTTCTGGCCGGGGCGCGACTCGTATCGCTCTTGAGTCTCGCCGCCGAGACGTTCGACCTAGTGCTGGTCGATGGTCCGCCCATCATGGGCCTCGCTGATGCCCCCCTGCTCGCCAGCAACGTATCCGGGACTCTTCTCGTCATCGCGGCAAACGAAACCCGGCGTGAGGCGGCAAAACTGGCGGTGCGGCGGCTGAATTTCGCGCGGGCGCCGATCGTCGGCGCCCTGTTGAGCAAATTCGACACGCGGCAGGTCGGCTACGGCTACAGCTATGGCGGCTATGAGTATCACAGTTACGGCGAGCGAAACGCGCCACGGCTCGCCGCCACCGATGCCGGGGAGTAACGCTCTTGCCCCAGCGCCCGGCCATCGAGATCGCGCTTGATCTGAAGGAGATGCCTTCGCTCGTCAAAACCGTGCGCAAAAGACCGCTGCCGCCCGATGTGACACCGGTCATTCGCGTGGCTGCCGGTTCAGCCGAGCTGACCCAGGAATTCGCACAGAAATATAGCCGCTCCGACAACCATATTCGCGAAGCCTGCATATTCTTCCTGCAGCAGGCGGTCCTCCATTCAGGAGCCGACAATTTCCGCACCCTCGGAGTCAATCCCGGGGCGGCTCACGACCAGATCCACGCGCATCGGCGCTGGCTTCTGATGTGGCTTCATCCCGATCGCAACCAGAACCGCTGGGAAAGCGCCCTGTTCGACAGGGTCCAGGCGGCCGCCAAAGCGCTCGCCGGCGGTGCGCCTCCTGTCGTCAGGCCGACCAGGCGACTGACAAAAAGGCAGCCCAAAGGCAGGAAGCAGTTGCAATCTGCCAAGCGGCCGCGGTCCCGCCAGCCCAAGACTGCCAAGATCAAGCCCCTGGTCCTGCTGATCGTCGTCGTGGGCGCCATTCTGGTCAGCGTCGCGACCATCGCCAATGTCTTCGGTGCTGGGCTGGAGTACATGCGCGAAACGGGCCACGCTACGATCGGATGGCTCCCCTAACATGCCCAAGGTGCCATATCTCATAAGTGCCGCCATTGCGCTTCCGCTGATCGTCGTTGCCGGGGTGATCGTCGGCTTCGATGCCTCGAACATCGACATCGCACGCCCGCCATCGCTCGAAAAAAAAGTCACGGATACCGCATCGTCCGGCAGTTCCGACGATACGCAGGCCCTGCAGGCGAGCTTGCGGGCCGATCCGCTCGACCGCTACGCCCTCTACCTGCTGAGCCGGACCACCGCAGGCGATGTCGATCGGAGCAGCCTTCTGCGCCTGGCGGCGGAACGCTCGCGCAGGGACGCCGAGATACAAGCCGCAAGCATCGGAGCGCTGCTCAAAGAGAACAATTATCCGGAAGCGATCGAGCGCCTTGACGGGTTGGTGCGCTCCACACCGCCAATCCGCTACAAGCTCTATGATGCAATCGCGATTTTCGCCCAGAGCACGGCCAGTCGAGCGCCCCTGATCGCCCTTCTGGCCAAGAATCCGCCTTGGCGAGTGGACTTCCTCTCCTATCTTCCCCGCACCTCCACCGACATACAAACCATCTCGCTGCTCGTTGCCGAACTGCGCACCGCGAAATCTCCGCCGATGTCGAGTGAGCTCGCCCCCATCGTCGCCAAGCTCATTGCCGACGGCGCCGTGGAGCAGGCCTATTCACTCTGGCTCACATCATTGAATGAAGACCAATTGGCGCGGGCCGGAAATATCTACAACGGCAATTTTGAAGCGCGACTAGCGCAATTGGGTCCGTTCGACTGGATCATCGTCCCGGCCAAAAATATAGTGACCCGGAGCGTGTCGACGACCTCCAATGACAGAGGCACGGTGCTGGAAATCGCCTTCGCCAACTCGCAGATCTCCTATCGCAATGTTTATCAGCGCTTGATGCTGCCCCCCGGCAAATTCACCCTGACCGGACAATACTGGGCCAACAGGCTCGAAAATGATCGCGGGCTCGCCTGGAGAATTGTCTGCGAGACAAAGTCCCAACTGGTTCTGGGCGAAGGCCCTCCGATGAAAGGCACGCGCGACTGGGGGCCCTTCGACTTCACATTCACTGTTCCCGACCAGGACTGCACGTCGCAGCTTCTGCGGCTTGAACTGAATGTACGCGCCAAACTCGATCTCAAGGTCAGCGGTATGCTCAGATTCGACAATCTGAGAATAAAACGTGCTGACGGTGGCGACGGGCTCTGAGCTTTACGAGACCGCGACGACGGCCCGTCCGCGCACCTCGCCTTTGAGGATTGCCGGACCCAGCTCCGCAAGATCCTCAAGCCGCACGGACCTGATCATGGCGGCGAGCTTGTCGCGCGGCAGGTCAGTCGCGATGCGCCGCCATGCGGCCTCGCGGCGCGCGAAGGGCTGCATGACGGAATCGATCCCCAGAAGATTGACGCCCCGCAGCAGGAAAGGGATGACGGTAGCCGGAAGCTGCACGCCGCCGGCGAGCCCTACCGCCGCAACCGAGGCGCCATATTTCATCTGACCGAGCAGGCGCGCCAGCATGGCGCCGCCGACATTATCTATGGCGCCGGCCCAGCTCTCGCTTTCAAGCGGGCGTTTCGAGATTTCGGCGAGATCGGCTCGCGGCACGATGCGGCCGGCGCCGAGCTCCTTCAGATAGGCCTCGCTTCCCGGCCGGCCGGTGACAGCCGCCACCTCATAACCGCGTGAGGCGAGAAGCGCCGTTGCGACCGAGCCGACACCCCCAGTTGCGCCGGTGATGAGCACCGGACCACGATCCGGCGACAGTCCATGTTCTTCGAGCGCCATGACCGCCAGCATCGCGGCAAGCCCCGCGGTGCCGACGCCCATCGCCTCGCGCGCCGTCAGCCCTCCGGGCAGCGGCACCAGCCAGTCGGCCTTGACTTTGGCCTTCTCGGCATAACCGCCCCACCAGACTTCGCCGACACGCCAGCCGGTGAGAATGACCTTGTCGCCAGGCCGGTAGCGCGCATTGGCTGAGCTTTCGACCGTTCCGGCGAAATCGACGCCCGGCACATGCGGATAGGTGCGGACCAGACCGCCGCCGCCCGTCAGGCAGAGTCCGTCTTTGTAGTTCAGCGTCGAATAGTCGACATTCACGACGACATCGCCGGCGGGGAGCTGAACTTCCTGCAGCTCACGGATGCTCGATGTGACGGTGCCGTCGGCGCTCTTGTCGACGACCAATGCTCTGAAGCTCATGATGGAATACTCTTGGTTGTTGTTCGGGATTTCAGGCGCCGGCCAGGACAACTGTATCGGCGATGGGCAGGCCGAGGCGGATGCGATGCCCGGGCTCAGGCAGGTTCTGACGCCCCGGCTGGCGCAAGGACAGGACGGCGCCATCGGCGAGCTCGACCTGCACCAGGACGGAGTCGCCCTGGAACAACGCGCTCCGCAACGACCCTTCGATGAGATTCTGTCCGGCCGGCAGCTGGCCGTCACGCAGCAGTTCGAGCTTCTCGGGTCGGATCACCAGATGCGGAGCGGTGCCGATCGCCTCCGGCGCGCAACCCGGATTGATCGGCGCGCCGTTCAACATCAATCGGCCGGCCTCGCGATGCAGCGGCAGGATGGTCGAGTCGCCGATGAAGTCGGCGACAAACAGACTCTTCGGCTTCTCATAGAGAGCTGCCGGGGCATCCACCTGCGCGATGCGCCCTTCATTGATCACGGCAATGCGGTCCGACATGGTCAACGCCTCGCGCTGATCATGCGTCACATAGATCGTCGTGATGCCGAGACGGTCATGCAGGTCGCGGATCTCGATCTGCATGTGCTCACGCAGCTTCTTGTCGAGGGCGGATAGCGGCTCATCCATCAGAAGAATGCGCGGGTCGAAGGACACGGCGCGGGCGAGCGCGATCCGCTGCTTCTGCCCGCCCGAAAGCTGGCTCGGATAACGCTCGCTCAATGCCTCGAGCTGGACGATCTTCAGCGCCGCTTTGACCTTGTCCGAGATCTCCGCCTTCGAATAGGAGCGGCGCTTCAACGGGTAAGCGACATTCTCGCCGACCGTCATATGCGGGAAAAGTGCGTAGTTCTGGAACACCATGCCGAGATCGCGCCGATGCGGCGGCACACGCGTCATGTCCTTGTCGCCGATGAGAACCTGGCCGGCTGACGGGCGGATGAAACCCGCGATCACCATCAGCAAGGTGGTCTTGCCCGAGCCCGACGGCCCGAGCAACGTCATGAACTCGCCGCTGCGGACATCGAGATCGACGCCGTCGAGCACGGTCAGCGCGCCATGCGCCTTGGTGAGGGAGCGTATGCTGATCGGGAGCGAGGTCATGCCGTCTCCGTTTTCGCGAACCACTGGGGCGTCAGCGGATGACGCTTCACCAGGGCCGCGACAATGGTTTTGGCCAGCGGGCCGTCCTCGGGATAAAACGCCAGGGGATCCTTGATATCGAGCGCGCGGCCGATCAGGCCGGCGGCAATGGCGTAAGCGCAGAAGGCGGCATGGGCCGGGTTGTAGCCGCCCTCCTGAATGGCGACGAGGCGCCCCTCACATAAGCGGTCGGCGGCATCACGCAGAAGCCCGGCCAAACGATGAAAGCCGCGCATGCTGACCAGCTGTCGGCCGTTGGGATCGAACTGCCCGGCATCCTGGCCATTGGCCACGATGATGAGGTCCGGCTTGAAGCGGTCGAGCGCCGGAAGGACGCAGGTCTCCATCAAGTGGATATAGGTGTCGTCGCCGCAGCCCATGGGAAGCGGCAGATTGATATTGTAGCCCTTCCCCGCCCCACGGCCAACCTCATCCACGCCGCCCGTCTGCGGATGCGACTCTCCCCAGGGGCCATGGTCCATATGGATCGAGATCGTCAGCACATCGGCGCGATCATAGAAACCCTCCTGCGTGCCGTTGCCATGGTGGACATCCCAGTCGACCACGGCGATACGCCGGCAGCCGCGCGACAGAGCATCAAGCGCCGCCACGCCGACGGCATTCACAAAGCAATAGCCGTCGGCCACGGCTGGCGCGGCATGGTGGCCGGGCGGGCGCACCAGCGCGTAGCTGCACCGGGCTTTGCCGGCGAGCACATGGCGGGCTGCATCGACCGCGCAACCCGCCGCGATACGCACCGCCGCGAGGCCGCCTTTGGGCAAATAGGTCGTGCTCGTCGCCCAGGCGCCCTCCTTGTCCCAGTCCTTCACGGTCGCGAGATAGGGCGCTGTGTGAAAGAGCAGGATCTCGGCGTCGGTGGCCGGACGTCCCGGCTGCCAATCGATATCACCCGCCATCGGCCCGCGTTTCAGGATGGAGCGGATATTGGCGATGCGATCCGGCCCTTCCACCGAGGGCAGCTGATAGTCGAGCAAGGGAGACGGCACCTGATCGAACAGCCCGTCGGGCGTCCGTACAGCAAGCACGGCATCGTCGAAAAATACAGCGAGGCGTTCAGGCGTCATCCCGGCACTCCATGTGTAAGGGTCATTGGTGCGACTTCCGATTGGCGAGCTGTACCACCAATACGATCGTCACCGAAACCAGCACCAGGCATGTCGACACAACTGTGATCAGCGGATCGATTTCGTCGCGCAGCGAATTGAACATTACCCGCGTGATGGTCGAATTGTCGCCTCCGGAAATGAACAAGGCGACATTGACCTCATCGAGCGAGGTCAGAAAGGATAGCAGCACGGCATTGAGAATGGCTGGGCGGATCTGCGGCAAGGTCACGGTCCAGAAGGCCAGCCAGCGCGGCGCGCCCAAGCTGCGCGCCACCCGCTCCTGGTTCATGTCATAGGTTTTGAGACCGGCCAGCACGGTGATCACCACCAAAGGGATCGCCAGCATGGCGTGGGCGAGAACGAGCCCCAGCTTGGTATTGAGCAGTTCCAGGCGCGCATAGATGAAATAGAGGCCGATCGCCACCATGATGACCGGCACCATCATCGGCGACAGGAGAATGGCATGCACGCCGGACATCGCAGCGAGCCGCGATTCATGAATGGCATAGGCCGCCAGCGTGCCGAGCGGCGTGGCGACCAGGACCGTGAAGACCGCCACGAGGAGAGAGGTCTTGGTGGCCATCAGCCAGGTGGAGGACTGGAAGAAGGTCCGATACCAGTCGAGCGACCATCCGGTCGGCGGGAATGTCAGATATTTCGAATCCGAAAAGGACATCGGGATCACGATCAGAGTGGGCGCGACCAGGATGATCATGACGAGGATGGCGATGGCATAGAGCCACAGGCGGCGGTAATGGGCCACCTGATCCCAGGCCGGTGAGGCGAGCCAGCGGATCATGACATCACCGGGCGGTTGCCGCGGTTGCGCCGCCAGATCCACAGGCCGAGCAGCAGCACCACAGCGGTCACGACGAGCAGCACGACGGCCAGCGCGCTGGCCGCGCCCCAGTTCGGATAGAGGGCGACACTTTTCTGGATGCGCATCGCCACCATCGTGACCTTGCCGCCGCCCAGCAGCGCCGGCGTCACATAGAAGCCCAGCGACAGAACGAAGACGATGAGCGCGCCGGCGCCGAGCCCCGGCAAGGACAGCGGGAAACTCACCGTCCAGAAGCGCACGATCGGGCTGGCGCCCAGATTTGCCGCGGCGCGCACAAGATCGCGGTCGATCGCCTTCATCGACCCGTAAAGCGGCAGAACGAGAAAAGGCAGCATGATATGCGACATGCCGATGACGGTGCCGGCATAATTGTGCAGGAGGGCAATGGGTTCGTCGATCACGCCGAGCTTGAGCAGCGCGCTGTTAACCAGCCCCTGCTTCTGCAGCAGCACCATCCAGGCATAGGTCCTGACCAGGAGTGAGGTCCAGAACGGCAGGATGATCGCCAGCATCGCAAAGCCGACGGCACGGGGCGGCAATTGCGTGATGAAATAAGCGAGCGGATAGCCGAGCAGCACGCAGATGATGGTGATGACCGCGGAGATCTCGAAGGTGGTCAGGAAGATGGCGAGATAGGCCTTGTTGTCCACCAGGCGCTGGTAGTTCTCCAGGGACAGGTTCCCCTGCGCGCCAATGAAGGACAGCGCCAGGAGACTGCCGACCGGAATGATCAGGCAGACGGTGACCAGCAACAGCGCGGGGAGCGAAAGGCCGGCAATGGTGAGCCTCTCGCGCCGTTCGTCATGCTGGAGGGCGGTCGCGCTGCCCGCCTCGGCCGATCCCGTAAAATAACTCGCCGCGGTCATGCCGTCATTCAACCCTCGAACTGGCTCTCCCGCCATTTGATCGCCGCCCCGAGCCCATCCTTCTTGCGGACCGCATCGAAAGTGCGCAGCGCCTCGGTGTCGGAGGCGTCGAGCATCGCCCCCTGCTCCACGCCATAGGTGATCGCATTGCGCAGGCCGCCGATCTCAGCGCCCTTGTTGATGGAGGCCTTGGTGGTCTGCAGAGCTTCGATGGAGATGGCCGACATGCGGCGGGCCAGCTTGAATGTCTCCTCTTCGAGCTTCTGGTCGGGGACGACCCGGTTGACCATGCCCCATTGCAGCGCCTGCTCGGCGTCGATCGTGTCGCCGGTGTAGAGCAGCTCGCGCGCCTTCTTCAGCCCGACGATCCACGGCATGATCACCGCGGGCGGCGACGTCGAGAAGCGCACTTCGGGCTCACCGAATCTGGCATTGGCGCTGGCGACGGTCACACAACACATCATGGCCAGCTCGCAGCTGCCGGCCAGGCAATAGCCGCGTACCATGGCGATCACCGGCTTGCTGCAGTCCCAGGGCGCATATTCGAAATCGACACAGTCGAGCAGCATGCGGCGCTGGCCGAGAACGCTGCGGCCATAATGCTCGCCCCATTTGAATTTGAGATCGTAGCCGGCGCCGAAATGCTCGCCCACGCCGGAGAGGACGATCACCGATATCTTGGGATCCTCGTCGAGCTCACGGATCAGCGCCTTGAAATCGCGCATCATGCCGGGGTGAATGGCGTTCATGGCCTTCGGGCGATTGATCCGGACATGAGCAACCCGGTCGGTGACTTCCTTCAGGAATTCTTCTGACATGTTTTCTCCATTAATTACTTTGTGGCCGGCGCGGGACGATCAAGGCGTCGACTGCCCGGATGCCCTTTTCGCCGACAATCAGAGGATTGACGTCGACTTCGGCGAGGAACTCGCCGAGATGCGAAATCATGACCGAAAAGCGGGCAAAGGCCTGAGCCAAGGCCGCGACATCGAGGGCCGGCTTGCCGCGCACGCCATCAAGGACCTTGCGCATCGCCAGCCGGTCGATGAAGCCATGCGCCTCCGGCACGTCGAAGGGCGGGATGGCCAGCACAGCGTCCTTCTGGATCTCTATGAGGGTGCCGCCGGCGCTGATCATCGCCACCGAACCGAATTGCGGATCGGCGACGAAACCCAGCGCCACCTCGGCGCCAGGGGCCGCCATCTCGGCGAGGAGCACACGCGGCCCCAGCCGGCCGGCAATATCCTCATACACGGCGGCGACCGCATCCCGATCGGCTAGGCGCAATCTGACGCCGCCGACATCCGATTTGTGATTTATGCCGGGCTCGGCCGTCTTCAACGCAACGGGAAAGCCGATCGTCTCCGCCGCCGCTACCGCCTCAGCCCGGTTTGTTGCCAGCCGATGTGCCACGACAGGGATGCCGAAGTCTTTCAGCAGCGCCAGCCCTTCCGCTTCGTCGAAGGCGGAGCCTGCTTCGCAGCGTTTGCGCCATTGCGCCACGACGTCCGGCGCTGGCGGCATTGGCGGATTGCTCGCCGGGCGGGCGCGAAAGGCGCGGTAGTCGAGCGCTGCCCGCGTGGCGATCATGGCCCCTCGCATGCCTTCGAGGACAGGAACACCGGCATCGCGCAGGCGCGTCGCGAGATCGGTGTTGCGCGCCTTGGCGAAACATGTGGCGAAAGCCAGCGGCTTGTCGCTCAAGCCTGCAATCCGTGCCGCAGCGGTGGCGTACTGCTCATGATAGTGCGTTCCATCGCGCAGATCGGCGACCCAGATGCCGAGAGCGGCATGGGGATCTTCGAGGAGCGACTGCATGCAATCGTGAAAGATGTCCTCGAAGCCATGGCCCGTCCCCCAGGCATCGAGCGGGTTCTCGGGCGTCAAACCATATTCAAGGCGGCCCGCGAGCTTCGCCTGTGTCGTATCGGTGAGTCCGGCGAAGGTCACACCGTGTTCCGTCGCGATGTCGGTCAGCAATTCGCGCTCACCGCCGGAATCGGTGATCGCCACCACCGAACCATTGCCGCGCAGGCGTTTGCCGCAGGACAGCAATTGCAAACAGGCGACCAGCTCGTCCGGGTCGTTGACGCTGATCGCGCCGTAACGCTTGAAGATGGCGTCATAGACGGCGGCGTCGCCGGCAATGGCGCCGGAATGGCTGACGGCAAAACGCTTGGCCGCCTCGCTGCGCCCGACCTTGTTGATCACGACCGGCACATCGGCTTCGGCGGCGCGCTCGAGGACGGCGACGAATTTTTCCGGGCTGCGAACGGTTTCGATGAAGAGGCCGATGGCGCGCGTGGTTTCGAGGCTCAGCGCAAAATCCATGTAATCGGCTACATTGGTGGCGATCTCCTGGCCCGACGAGACGGTGAGATTGAAGCCGAGACGTCCGTCATTTTGGTTCACCGCTGCCCAGATCGAGCCCGACTGCGAGATGAAGGTGACCGGACCCGGCGCCTGCGATCCGCTTCCGCCCAGCTGAAATCGCACCTTGTGGACGCGATTATAGAAGCCCGATCCGTTACCGCCGCATACGAGGAGCCCCGCCTCCCGGGCCTGCGCCTTCAAGCGATCGAGCAAAGGCACCGGATTGCCGTCGTCGAGATAGCCGCTGCCGAAGATGGTCGCGGCCTTGACGCCGGCGGCGATGACGTCGCTCAAGACCCGCTCGATACGGGCATTGGCCACCATCAGCACGGCATGATCAGGGACATGCGGAAGCGACTTGAGGTCGGGGTAACAGGCGAGATCGTCGATCCGCTCGTATCCCGGATTGACCAGCGAGATGCTCCCTTCAAATCCTGCCTCGCGGCAGGCCTCGACCATGCCGCGCCCATAGGAGCCCGGCTTCGGCGACGCGCCGACAAGAGCAACGGATCGCGGACGCAGCAAAGGATCAAGCCGATGACTCATGGAGCCTTCCGATGGAGAGCACATATTTCGAGATTGGGAGGAGAGCACCCGTCGTACCCGGATACTCTCCCCGGCAGTTATTTCTGGGTCAGAAAGTCGTCCCAGCGTTCCTGCAATTCGCCGCCATGATCGCCCCACCAGATGGCGTCGTAAACGAACTGCTTGGCCGCGTTCTCCGGCGAGGAGTTCAGGCCAGGCAGCTTTTCCGCCGGAATCTTGCCGGTATCGAAGGCCTTGATGTTGATCGGGCCGTAATCGATATGCCGCGGGATGTTGGCCTGGAGTTCGGGAGACGTGAACTGCGCCAGCGCCTTCATGGCGAGGTCTTTCTTCTTCGAGCCTTTCGGGATGACGAAGCAGCCATAATCGAGCTCGCCCTGGTCGAAGGTGAAGTCGACCTCGGCGCCGGCCTTCTGGGCGGCGATAGCGCGGCTCACCCAGATGGCGATCATGTCGACCTCGCGGTCCTTGAGAAGCTGGGTCGTCTGGGCGCCTGACGTCCACCACACGGTGATGGCGGGCTTGATCTCTTCCATCTTCTTGAAGGCGCGGTCGACATCGAGCGGATAGAGCTTGTCCTTTTCCACGCCATCGGCGATCAGCGCGAGCTCCAGCGGCCCGCCGGGGCTGTTGTGCAGCGACCGCGTGCCGGGGAATTTCTCGACATTCCAGAAATCGGCCCAGTTCTTGGGCGGATTGGCGCCGTATTTCGCCTTGTTCCAGGCGAGCACGACCGAATAGAACATCGAGCCGACCCAGTGATCGCTGAAGCTTCCCGGAACGAAGCCGTCCTTGTTGATCACATTGAAATCGAGCGTCTCGAACAGCCCTTCCTTGGCGCCTTGGGCGCAATCCGAGCTGCCGAGTTCGGCGATGTCCCAGGACACCGCGCCGGACTGGACCTGAAGCCGGACATCGACGATGCCGGAGAGCGTCTCTTCCTTGATGGTGATGCCGAGCGCTTTCGCGGCGGGCTCGAAGAAGGCAGCGCGTTCGGCGTCCTGATAGACGCCGCCCCATGATGCGACCGTGATGCTTTCCTCTGCGTGAGCGGCTCCCGTCCCCAGCAGCGCACTCGACGCGAGCAGAGTCAGCGCAACGATTTTTCTTGTAAACATAAGTTCCTCCCTTTGCTTGTTATGTGACACGGACTTCTAAACTGACCGTTGCCCTCCGGTTCAATCCAGCACGCAGAGATCACGCGGGATCCGACTGGCGATACGCGCTCCCTCGGCTGAGAAAATGAAAGTGTCGATGGTGAGTGAGAGCCCACTTTGGCGCGGGCCGAAGAACACGGCCTCGTGATTGACGACCGTCATCGGCAGGAACCTGTCGCTCGGCTTCGAGATGCTCTTGTCATAGATGAAAGGCCCGACCCAGTCGGGCGGAAAGGCGACGCCCAGCTCATAGCCGCCGATCCAATAGGCTTCGTCGAGCACGCCCTGCTCGGCATAATAGGCATGCGCGGTGTCGATGAGAGTGGCGACCTCCATGCCCGGCCGTAAGATCGGCTCGATCGCCTTGAAAACCGCCGCCACGCGATTGTGGAATTCGAGGATATCCTTGGGCGGATCGCCGACATAGAAGCCACGCGCCATGTTGCTGTGATAGCGGTTGTAGACGCCGCAGACATCGACATTGACCCTCTCGCCCTTGACGATCTTCTTGCGGGTCGCGATCGGATGGCTGCAATTGGCCCGAAAGCCCGACATCACCGGCGGCAGGATGCCGGGGAACTCCCCACCGGCACGCGTCATCGCGGCGATCATCTCGCCGAAGACTTCGAGCTCGGTGACGCCAGGACGGATCGTCTCCTTCGCGGCGATCATGCCGATATCGGCGATGCGGGTCGCCTCCTCGATGCATTTCATCTCGAGCGGCGATTTGATGTGGCGCGCTTCGCGAATGATGTCGGTCGCATCGACAACCGTCAGTCCTTCCTTCTGGAAGGCTAAGACATATTGCTCGCTGACGATCGGATTCGGCCGGTAATTGTAGCGCTCGAGACCGGCCGTCCCCTTCAGGTAGCCGGCTGCCCGCAATTCATCGATGATGAAGGTCAGGCCGTCGCGGCGCGTGCCGATCGGGAAAATGCGGATGTCGCTCGATATGGTCGACACGCGCGACAGGATGGCCTCGCTCGGCGTCTCGAAATGAATGAAATCGTCGCGATCGGCGCGGATGGCGATGCCGCTCGAAGGCGGAAAAGGACGGCCGCTTTGCGCCTGGTACCATTCGGCCTGGAAGCCGGTCAGATAGAAGATGCTTTCGGGCGCGCTGACAAAGAGAAGATCCAGCTTGCGGGCGGCCATGCCGGCCCTGACCCGCTTCAACCGGTCGGCATATTCCTCGCGCGGGAACGGGGCCTCGCGATGGCTTTCGACATTGGCGAGTACCTCGTTGAAATTCTTTCTCATTTTCCCCCTCTGGCCAAAGCCGGCAGTCATTTTTCATTTGCTTGGGAGGGAGATTGATGTGAGATAATTTTGCTGTCAAACCCGTAATTCTCATCATATAGTTGAGAAATATAAACACATCTGGAAAGATGAAATGCGGCGCCATTTGCCCTCGTTGAACAGCCTGGTCGCCTTCGAAGCCGTCGGCCGGAATGGCAATCTGCAGCGGGCGGCGCGCGAGCTTCTGGTCACGCACAGCGCGGTCAGCCACCAATTGCGCTGTCTCGGTGAGCAGGTGGAAACGGCGCTCTTCGAAAAGAACGGCCGCAAGCTCGAGCTGACACCGCGCGGACGGCGCCTGCTCGAGACGGTCACCAGCTCACTCGACCAGATCGAAAGTGTGCTCAGCGAGATCAACCGCGATATCGGCGACCGCAGCCTCAAGATCGCCACCACGCCGGCGATCGCCAGCGCGCCCATCCTCGAATATGTCGCGGAGTTCATCGAGCAGAATCAGCTGGCCGAATTCTCCTGGGTGCCGGTCGATCAGATCGACGAGACCGTCGACCTGATCATCTCCTGGCGGCCCGTGCATGTGCCGGGCGAGAAGGAAGTCACCCACATTCATACGAATTACTTTCCCGTCTGCAGCCCAGGCCTCCTGCATCGCAGCGACCGTCTCACCAGCATCGAGGATCTGCGCGGCCATATTCTCATTCACGGGAACTATGACGGGGCGGACTGGAAGCACTTTCTCGCCGGCCTCGGCCATGAAGGCTTTCAGCCGAAATCCCACATGTATCTCGGCGATACATTCGTGGCCCATCAGGCGGCACGCGGCGGCTGCGGCATCGCGATCGGGGACGAGATCCTGGTCGATCGCGACCTGCGCGAAGGCAGCCTGGTGCGGGCGCTGCCGATTTCGGTGCCGGCGCCGGCGCCCTTCTGCATCGTGACGCCCTATCACAGCCAGAGCAATGAGATGGTGCAGAGCTTCAAGCGCTGGTTCATGCGCAAGGTGGCGGAGACGCCGATACGCGCTGTTTCGCCGTGAGGGGTATGTGACGTCCACCTCATTTCCCCTTCTCCCGCTTGCGGGAGAAGGTGGCCGAAGGCCGGATGAGGGTGTTCTCTCAGCTGCTGCGAAGCCGCAAGCGTGAGAAGTGCTGAAGCTTAAGTATTTTTCTCTTGAAGCGCTGTCGTGGGCTGAACCAACACCCTCATCCGCCCTGTCGGGCACCTTCTCCCGCAAGCGGGAGAAGGGGGAATGACGAGGTGCTCAATCTGATCCGCAACGCGACTGAAGCGATGACGCAGAGCGAAAGGCGTCTGCTCTCCGTATCGACGAAGCTCATCGGAGACTCGCTGACCGTCAAGGTCGAAGATACGGGGGCGGGCATCCCCGCCGACATTGCCTCTCGCCTGTTCACGCCCTTCATGACGACCAAGCAAGACGGCATGGGCATCGGCCTTTCCATCTCGCGCACGATCATAGAAGCCCATGGCGGCAAGATATGGTACGAGGCGGCCCCAGGCGGCGGGGCGGCCTTCAGCTTCACGCTTCCGCGCATCGCCCAAGACGAACTAGATTATGCCGCTTGAAACCATCCACGTCGTCGATGACGACGAAGCCGCGCGCGATTCGCTGGCTTTCCTCCTGCAAAGCGTCGGCTTTACCGTCAAATCCCATGCGTCCGCCACGGCCTTCCTCATCGATCTGCCAGCGCTCCCGACCGGCTGCCTGATCACCGATCTGCGCATGCCGGAACTTGATGGACTGCAGCTGCTGAGTGAGTTGAGGCGGCGGCATGTCGAGATGCCGGTGCTCATCATCACCGGCCATGGCGACATTCCGCTCGCCGTCGAGGCGATGCGAGCGGGCGCCCTCGATTTCCTCGAGAAGCCCTTCGACGATCAGGCGCTGCTCTCCAGCGTGCGCGCGGCGTTCGCGAGCCAGCAGGAGCAAAACCGCCAGACCGGCCAGAAATCGGAGATCGCGGCGCGAATCGAGCAGCTTTCCACACGTGAGCGCCAGGTCCTCGAAGGTCTCATCGCCGGTCATCCCAACAAGGTGATCGCCTATGATCTCGGCATCAGCATCCGGACGATCGAAATCTATCGCGCCAATGTCATGAACAAGATGCGCGCGACAAGCCTTTCCGACCTCATCCGCATGACGATGACAGTCCCCCTGCCACCGCCGCCCCGGCAGACCGCCGCAGAGTGATCAATCGCGATAGTCACGCGTCATCGCGCCTTCGGAAACATAACCATCGCGGACATCCTCTTCGAGGGCTTCGCGCGACCGGCGGGCCGGATCGCCCCAGCCGCCGCCGCCCGGCATCACGACCTTGACCCTGTCGCCCTCCCTGATCCGCACATTGGCGAACTTGCTCGGCGACACTTTGCCATAGACGGCGCGCGCATCGCGCCAATCGCGCTCACCATCGAGCATGAAGCGCGTGCTCGCCAATCCCGCCGGCTTCCCCTTGTGCAAACCCCAGGGCGGCACTTGGTGCCGGTCGCCGACATGGCTGACCGTCACTTCAGGCGCCAGACAACGAATAGTCTTGCTCATGCCGAGCCCGCCGCGAAACTCTCCAGCACCGCCCGAATCGCAGACCAGCGACCAATCCTCGACGAGCCAGGGATAGCGGATCTCATAGACCTCGACCGGAATGGTGCGGCAATTGCCGTTCATGCTGCCGACCGCGTCATTGCCATCGGCACCGGGCCGCCCGCCCCAACCGACCGTGTGCAGGTCATAAGACGTATAATATTCGCCGCTATCGGGATGGGTGCCGCCGAACAGAAAGTTGGACCAGGTTCCGCCATCCGCCGCAGGAACCCGATCCGGCACGGCGCCGGCAAGGGCTCCCAGAACCGTATAGACGATGCGCGGATGGCATTCGGTGTTACCGCCCACAGAGGGCGCCGGGAACTCGACATTGAGCAGCGAGCCCGGCTCGACTAGCACCTTGATGGGACGGAAGCAGCCGGCATTCTTCGGAATGGTGAAATCCGAGATCTGCAGGAAGGCGTTGAAGGATGCCGCCTGAGGGATGCTGAGCGGCGTGTTCATCGGTCCCTTCGTCTGCGGCGAAGTCCCGTGATAGTCGACGATCGCCTCGGCGTCCTTCACGAAAACGGTGACCTTTATGGTCAGGCGCTCGGCCACGACACCGTCATCTTCCATGACGTCTTCGAAACTGTAGCGGCCATTGGGAATCTCGGCGATTTCCGCCCGCATGCGCGCCTCGGAATAATCGAGAAGATCGGCGACGGTCTCCTCATAGGCCGCCACACCATAGCGCCCGATGAGATCGAGCAGCCGCTGCTCACCCAGATCGACGGCGGCGATGAGCGCGCGGTAATCGCCATAATTGGCGCGCGGGGTGCGCACATTGGCCAGCATCATCTTCCAGATGTCCGGACAATCCTTGCCGGCGCGTTTGATCTTCACCGGCGGAATACGCAGGCCTTCGGCAAAGGTCTCGGTCGCTTCGGCGAAGAAGCTGCCCGGCACCATGCCGCCGATCTCACCGATATGGCCGATCGCCCCGGCGAAACCGACCAGCGCGCCATCGAGAAAGATCGGCTTGAGGAAGGTGTGCTCGGGCGTATGCATGCCGCCCCGATAGGGATCGTTATGCACGATGACATCGCCTTCCGACATGTCCTCGAGCGGGAATTCCTGCACGATCGCCTTCACGATGAGAGGCATGCCGCCGATCATCGACGGACAGAAGTCGCCGACCGCGATCATCTCGCCCTGGCGATCGAACAGGCCGCAGGTGAAATCGAGCGACTCACTGAAGATCGGCGAATAGGCCGTGCGCATGACCGTGACGCCCATGTCGCGGCAGATCGAGGCGAGATTGCCATCGAGAATGGTGAGGTCGACGACGCTGGTGCGCCCGGCATAGCTCATCTTCGCGTTGGGCAAAGGCAAACCGCGGGCCCGCTCCTCGGCCCCGGCGGAGAACCAGGAAGCACACCAGTCGCCGCAGAATTTGCGCTCATCATCTTTCGCCGCGCCATAGAGCAGCACGCCGCAATTGCAGCATTTGTTATAGGTCTCTACATAGAAGCCATTGCCGGAAAAACGCATGATCAGGCTCCCTTCTTGATCTCGAGATTACCGAACATATCGACGGTGAGGCCGTAGCCCGGGCGGACGACGGTCACCGACACGGCCTCCTCGACCAGAGCCGGGCCGGCAAAGGCATGGCCCGCGGCCAAGTCCTGGCGGCGATAGACCGGCGTCTCA
This sequence comes from Rhizobiales bacterium Y(2018), assembly GCA_005502925.1. GTDB lineage: Bacteria > Pseudomonadota > Alphaproteobacteria > Rhizobiales > Aestuariivirgaceae > Taklimakanibacter. The sequence continues at coordinate 214,432 of SCPD01000003.1, forward strand.
AAGGTGCCCTCCTCGAAGACCACCTTGCGTCGTGAGGCCGGTTCCGCCCCGCCCGCGGCCTCGGCAATCCGCGGCAGCTCCGGCTTCGCCATGTGAGCGATGGCGGTGCAGCCGATATCGACTATTTCGATGGGCGCATCGGGCAGGCTGAAGCGATAACGCTCCTCGAACAGGCGATGGAAGTCGCGCCAGACCGCTTCCATCCCTTCGGGCGTGAAGCGCTCGACGAGAATCGGCAACGAGAGCTCGTAATTCTGTCCCAGGTAACGCATCTGGAGCGAACGGATCAGCTTGATCTCGCCGTCATGCGCCTGACGCCGCAGATCGTCGCTCACCGATTGGGCCAGCTCGGCCATGATGGCATTGGCGCGCTCGACATCGAAATTGCGCGAGTTGAGCAAGGTCGAGCGGCGCCGGTCGCTTCGGGCGTCGGCCATGGTGAAGCCATAGGCCGAGAATTGGCCGGGATGGTTGGGCACGATGCCGAGCGGGATATTGGCGTCGTTGAGCAGATCGCAGACATGGAGTGGCCCCGCGCCACCATAGGTCAGCAGCGAAAACTGACGGGGATCGTAACCCTGCTCGATAAGCACGGCACGCAAAGCGCCGACCATATTGTTGTTCATGATGCGGATGATGGCGAGTGCTGCCTCCTCCACGCTCCAGCCATGCGCCGCGGCAACGCTGCCAATGGCGCGCCGCGCCGCCTCGGCGTCGAGGCGCATCTTGCCACCCAGGAATGAATTGGGATCGATGCGGCCGAGCACCAGATTGGCGTCGGTGACGGTGGGCTCGGTACCGCCGAAGCCGTAGCAGGCCGGACCAGGCCGGGCGCCGGCGCTGCGCGGGCCGACATGAAGGCCGCCCACCTTGTCGAGCCAGGCGACCGAGCCACCGCCCGCGCCAATGGTGCGGATGTCGATCATCGGCACCCGCAGCGGAATACCGAATTCGAGCTCGTAATCATCGGTGAAGCGCTCCTGACCGTCGACGACGATCGACACGTCGGTCGAGGTGCCGCCGATGTCCAAAGTGGCCAGGTTGCGGATTCCCTTGGCGGTTGTCAGATGCTTGGCGGCGATGACACCACCGGTCGGTCCCGACACTGCGAGATTGATCGGCCGCTCCTCCGCGGCTTGCGTCGAGACCTCGCTGCCATTCGACTTCATCATGGCGATGCGGCCCGAAATGCCGGCGGCCAAAGCGCGCTCTCGGAAGCTCTTCACCTGGCGCCGCACCAGTGGCTTGATATAGGCATCGGCGAGCGTCGTCATGGCGCGCTGGTCTTCCTTCCAGCGCGGATCGATCTCGAAGGAAAGCGAGACCGGCAGCCCTGGGGCTTCCTCGGCGAAGATATCGCGGATGCGCAATTCGTGATCCGGCCTGACGAAGGAGAACAGCAGATTGACAGCGACGGCCGCCACTTCCCCTTCATCGCCGAGCCGCTTGGCGAGCGCGTGGATCTCTGCCTCATCGAGCGGGGCAAGGATACGTCCCTTGTGATCGATACGTTCATTCACTTGGTAAGCGTCGCGGCGCAGACAGAACGGCTTGGGCTTCACCCAGGACAGATCATAGTGCGAGCGGCGATTGCCGCGCTGGATGAACGGAACGTCACGGAAGCCACGTGTCGCTATATAGGCGACACGGGCGCCTCGCCTTTCCAGCAAGGCATTGGTGGCAACCGTCGTCCCGAGCCGGATCGAGGCGATGCGCGACAGGTCCTGGACCTGGCTCAACCCTTCGATCACCGCCGCCGTCGGATCCCCTGGCGTCGACAGCACTTTCCAGGCGCGCATGCCCTTGCCGCCGTCATAGAGCATGAAATCCGTGAAGGTGCCGCCCGTGTCTATTCCAATATGCAAGCTCATCGAACTCTCTTGTCTTGAATTGATGCGACCGGCTCAATCCGCTCAACGTTTCTTGCGCCGCATCTGATCCAGCCAGACGATCAGCACGATCAGCGCGCCAGCGATGATACGCTGCCAGAAGGGATTGATGTTGAGGAGATTGGCGCCGTTATTGATTGTGGTCAGCAGAAGGGAACCCAGAACGGGCCCCAGGACATTGCCGACGGCCCCGAAGAGGCTGGCGCCGCCGATCACAGCGGCGGCGATCGACTGCAGCTCCCAGGATTCGCCCGTGGTCGCGACGCCGATCGAAATACGGCTGGCGGTGAGAATGCCGGCGAAGGTCGCGCAAGAGGCCGAGGTTATGTAGACGAGATAGATCGTCCGCGAGATGCTGACCCCGGAAAGGCGCGCGGCTTCGGCATTGCTGCCGACGGCGTAGATGTAGCGGCCCCAGCGCGTGTGATGGAGCAGCATGAAGGCCGGAATGGCGACGATCAGGGCCATCCAGGCGAGCGCCGGGATGCCGAGAAAGCTCTCGCGCGAGAAATTCACGAATTCATCGGGAAGCCCGGTGATGGTCAGGCCATCGGTGAGCAGAAGGCCGATGCCGCGCAAGCCCGTCATCGAGGCCAGCGTGATGATGAACGGCGGCAGCCCCATGCGCAGAATACCGAAGGCGTGGAATGCCCCCACAATCGGACCGATCAGCATGGTGATCGCGACCGCCGCCCAGATCGGAAACCCGGCCTTGAGCAGGATCGACACGACCGTGCTGGACAGTCCGACAATGGCGCCGACCGACAGGTCGATGCCGCCGGTAATGATCACGAAAGTCTGCCCGATGGCGATGATCGCCCAAAGCGATGTCTGCCGCATGAGGTTGGTCATGTTCTGGGTCGTCAGGAAGCTCTCGGTCGCCAGCGACAGAGCGATCCAGATCAAGAGCAGAAGACCGAGCAGCGTCAAGCCGCGCAGAAACTCGAATTTGGACTTCGCCTTTTGCGGCGCCGGCGCCATGCCGGGATCCGACGGCGTGTTCTCACTCATTCAACGTTCCTTAAAGCTGGTTCGCGTCCGGTTTCGATGCGGGGCAATGTGTGGGGCCTTACCTGCTCTCCCCTTCTCCCGCTTGCGGGAGAAGGGGAAGTAATGGAAAGACCTGCGTCTCATCGCCGGCTTCCTTGCGTTTCGATGGCATCGCCGAGAATGACGTCATGCCCGACCTCGCCCGCCGCATAGGCGGCCACCTGACGGCCGGCCCGGAAGACATGCAGCGTGTCGCAAAGATCGTAGACTTCCGGCAGATAGGACGAGATCATGATGATCCCCGCCCCGTTTTTCAGAAGCTCGGCGAAGATTTTGTAGATCTGCACCTTGGTGCCAACATCGACACCGACGGTGGGCTCGTCGAAGATAAAGAGATCGGCGCCGTGATTGAGCCATTTGCCGATCACGATCTTCTGTTGATTGCCGCCCGAGAGTGTGAAGGCCTGGGCATGCCGGCCGGCGGTGGCGATGGCGAGATCGCTGATCTGCTTTTCAACCGCCGCGCGCTCGGCGCCACGCTGCACCAGGCCCATCGGGCTGAGGCGCCGGAAGATCGGCAAAGCGAGATTGAAACCGACATCGAGATTGAGGCAAAGCCCTTGGTCGCGGCGGCTTTCGGGAACCAGCACAATGCCGTTGCGAATGGCGTCCGCCTCCGAGGCGATCTTGACGGCCGCGCCGCGCAGAGAGACACGCCCGGCACTTTTGGGCTGACGGCCATAAAGACATTGAACGAACTCGCTGCGCCCGGCGCCGATCAGACCGTAAAGGCCGACGATCTCGCCGCGTCGCACGGTGAGCGAGACATCCTTGAAACCCGGTCCCGACAGGCCGTCGACCTCGAGCAGCAGCTCACCCTTTTTGATCGCTTCCTTGTGATGAACCTGGTCGATGGAGCGCGCGACCATGTCGCGGATCAATTGCGCCTGGCTGGTCTCGCCGATGGCGCGGCTCGCCACCAACTGCCCGTCGCGCAGGACCGAGACCCGGTCGGCGAGCTCGAAAATCTCTTCCAGCCGATGGCTGATATAGACGATGGTCACGCCTTCGCGCTTAAGGCGCCGGATCAGCGAGAAGAGCAGATCGGTTTCACCGCGCGCCAGATAGGCGGTCGGCTCATCGAAGATGAGAAGCTTCGTGCCCCGCATCGCCGCGCGCGCCGCGGCGACAAGCTGCTGCTGGCCAATAGTCAGGCTGTTGAGAGGCGCCGCGGCCGGCAGCCTGAAGCCCAGATCGTCGAGCGTCGCCTGCGCCCGCTGGATCATCGCGCGCTGGCGCATGAGACCGAAACCCTGCTCCTCGATGCCGAGGAACATATTGGCCGCGACACTCAAATGCGGGCAGAGCACGACTTCCTGATGGACCGCGTTGATGCCGAGGCCGAGCGCTTCCTGGGGTGACCGGAGGCCGATTTCGCGACCTTCCCACAATATTGTGCCGGAACTCTTCTCATGGGCGCCGGTCAGGATCTTGATCAGCGTCGATTTACCGGCGCCATTCTCGCCGATAATGGCGTGGATCTCGCCCTTGTTCAGCGTCAGATCGATGCCCTTCAAGGCATGCGTGCCGATGAAGCGTTTATGGACCGCCTTGAGCTCGACCAAGGGCGCATTCGAGTCCCCCGCCGCAGCGCGCGGTGAGGGAGTAGAAGTGTGCGGCTTGTTCGAAGGCATCAAGGCAGTCCCGTTTTGCCGTCGGCTCAGTCGATCTTCGGCGTGAGCAGCTCCTGCGAACGCGGCTCGTTCATGTTCTCCTTGGTGATGACATTGACGCCGGTATCGACATTGGCTGGGACCTGCTCACCCTTCGAGGCCGCATGCGCGATCTTCACCGATTCATACCCCATGCGGAACGGGTCCTGGACGATGAGGGCCGTGACGACGCCATCGGCGAGACGTTTGACCAGCTGGTCGTTGCTGTCGAAGGCGACGACCTTGATCTTGTCTTCCATCTTGTTCTCGGCGACAGCCTGGCTGACACCCAGCGCCATCTCCTCCGAGCTCGCGAAAGCACCGCGCAGATTGGGCTTCGCAAGGATCACATCGTTCATCATATTGAGGCCGGTGGTGATCTGGCCGTCGGCGACCTTGTCGGCGACGATGGTGATGCCCGGATATTTCTCGGCGAGGACTTCCTTGAAACCCTGGGCGCGCTGATCGAGGGAACCCGCTCCCGGAACCGACGTGATGAGCATCACTTCGCCTTCGGCCTTGCCATAGGTCTTTTCGATGGCTTGCGCCAAAGCTTCACCCGCGGCGCGGCCGCCGGCGACATTGTCGGTGGTGACGAAGGACGCATAGGATTTGCTGTTGGCGCCGGAATCGACACCGATCACCTTGGTCTTGCCGGCGGCTTCATCGATCGGCTTGCCCAAAGCTTCGAATTGCGAGGCGGCGATCACGATAGCCAAAGGATTATTGGTGGCGGCGCTTTCCAGGATGGAGATCTGGCCGGTGATATCGGTATCGTTCTGCGGTCCGAGCTCCGGCACCTTGATGTTCAGTTCCTTGCCGGCCTTGCGGGCGCCGGCAAGCAATACCCGCCAATAATAAGTCGATGTATTCTTGACGATGACCGGAATGGTGTCTTCCGCCCAGCTGGTGGACGGCGCAACCATGGAAAGAGTGAGGCTCGCGGCAAGCACCGCGACGACCGAAAATTTCCGCATGTTTCAACTCCCTTGTTTATTATGCTGGATAGGCGCGTAAGCGCTCGCCGTGCCGAGAGCGCAGCGGCGAGCTTTTCTTTGCCGCCCGCTTGTCCTGCGGACGTCTCTCAGTTCCCTGTCAGGCTGCTTTGCGCGCGAGCGCCGCAATGGCTTCCTGGATGATCGCCGACGCCTCACGCCGGTCGGCGTCGGCGAGCGGCAGGCGCGGACGGCGCACCGCATCGGGCGCGCCATAAACGAGATGTTCGGCAAGCTTGATGTATTGGACCAGCTTGACGCTGGTATCGAGATGGAAGGACGGCGTCAGGATGCGGTAAAGCTTCCGCGCCTCGTCGAAATTTCCATCGCGACACAGATTGAACAGACGCACACACTCCGCCGGCCAGGCATTGGTCATGCCGGAAACCCAGCCGGTGACGCCGAGCGCCACGCTTTCGAGGATGAGATCGTCGACGCCGCAGAAGACCGCATAACGGTCGCCGACGCGATTGTAGATGTCGGTGATGCGACGGATGTCGCCGCTCTCTTCCTTGATGCAGACGATGGTCTTCACGTCGCTCAGCTGCGCCAGCTCTTCCGGGCCGACATCGACGCGATAAGCGATCGGATTGTTGTAGATCATGATGGGCAGGCCCGAGGCGCCGCCGACGGCGCGATACCAGGCCACCGTCTCACGCGAGTCGGTGCGGTAGGCGAGGCTCGGAAACACCATGAGACCTTCGGCGCCTAGCTTCTCGTAGTTGCGCGCCGCCTTGACCGCGTCTTCCTCGGAGAGTTCGGCCAGGCCAGAGAGAAGCGGCACACGGCCGGCGACGACTTCCTTCGCAGCACTCACCACCGCGTCGCGCTCGGCCTGGCGCAGCGAAGCATTCTCACCCAGCATCGGCAGCACGATCACACCCGAAACGCCATTGGCGATCAGCCGGTCCAGGCTGGCCTGGGTCGCCTTGATGTCGATCTCACCGTCGCTCCGCATTTTCGTGGTCACGGCAGGAAAAACACCAGTCCAGGACATATCTCAGTTCTCCATTTGCAAGGGGATGGTTCCACCAGACGGAACCAAGGAATGTCGAATGCATACATTTCGAGGTCCGCCCTTGCAAGCACTTTGTCGAAAAGCTAGAAAACTAGGAAGATCAGGGCGGCGAACAACCGAGTCTCTTGTGAAAATGGATACAAAAATCAGCGATGTGGGTACCGCAGCCACGCAGGCCGCCCGCGAGATCAGGCGGCGAATCATCAGTGGTGCCTATCCGAGCGGCATGCGCCTGCATCAGGAGAATATTGCCGCCGAGCTCGGCGTCAGCCGCAGCCCGGTGCGCGAAGCCTTCCGCCAGCTCGAGGCCGAAGGTCTCGTCATTCTCACCTCGCAGAAAGGCGGTAAGGTCGCGCCGATCCGCGCCGAGGAAGTCGTCGAGCTGTTCGAGCTGCGCCTCTTGATCGAGCCGCATCTGCTGGCGCTCGCCGTGCCCAACTTCACCGATGCCGACGTGGCGGCGGCCGAAAAGATCATCGCCGAAATGGACGGGATCGATGTAGCGCAGTGGGCGGAGGCGAACTGGCGGCTCCATATGGCCTTCTACGAACCCGCCAAACGGCCGACCACCACACGCCAGCTCGAGCGGATCCATTCCGGCATCGACCGCTATCTGCGCATGCAGATCACCCTCACCGAAGGCCGCGACCGTGCCCATGCCGACCACAAGGCAATTCTCTCGGCCTGTCGTAATCACGACGCCGAGCTGGCAGTCGCCCTGCTCCGGAGTCACATCCTCGCCGCGGCCCGGTCTTCCGTACCGGCCAGCTGATATCCAACTTTATGCATAATGTGTGCATTCTGGAGATGATAATGGCAAATGCTCCCCTGCTGAGACTGTCGCCGGCCGATCAGGTGGCGGTCGCGCTGTCGGCCATTGCCAGCGGCACCCCTCTCGCCCCCTTCTCATCAGCGGCGGCATCGAACGACATTCCGGCCGGTCACAAGGTCGCTCTCTCTCCGATTGCCGAGGGCGCGGAAGTATTCCGGCTTGGGCAGCCGATCGGGCTGGCCGCGCGGGCGATCGCCGCGGGCGAGCATGTGCATATTCACAATCTCAGCTATCCGGGATCACTCGCCGACCCCAAGATCACCGTGACGCGCCGCGCCAGCCCCACGCAAAAGGAAATTCCGACCTTCCTCGGCTTCCGGCGCGCCGATGGCCGCGTCGGCACGCGCAATTATGTCGGCGTGCTCACCACGGTGAATTGTTCGGCGCGCGTCGCCAAGCTGATCGCCGGACATTTCAACGGGCCTCAGGCCGGTGGCATAGTCGACGGCGTCGTTGCTCTGACGCACAGCTCCGGCTGCAGCGTTTCCGACGGCAGCCCGTCGATGGACATGCTGAGGCGCACCATCGCCGGCTATGCGCGCAATCCGAATTTCGCCGGCGTGCTCATCGTCGGGCTCGGTTGCGAAGACAATCAGATCGATCTTCTCTGCGCACAGGAAGGATTGGCGCTCGACGGGCGCGTGCGCAGCCTCGGCATTCAGGACACCGGCGGCACCACACGCACCGTCCAAGCCGGCATCGCCATTGTCGAGCAACTCATCGCTGATGCCAGCTTAGCGCGGCGCGAGGCCGTACCCGTCAGCGAGCTGATCGTCGGCCTGCAATGCGGCGGCTCCGACAGCTTCTCCGGACTTACCGCCAATCCGGCGCTCGGCGCCGCGGTCGATATCCTGGTCGGCTATGGCGGCACCGCCATTCTCTCGGAGACGACCGAAATTTACGGTGCGGAGAATCTGCTGCTGCAGCGTGTCGCCAATGACGATGTCGGCCGCCGGCTGATCGGCCTTCTCGACTGGTGGAAAGTTTATACGGCCAAGGAACCGAAGGGCTTCGACAACAACCCCTCACCCGGTAACAAGGCCGGCGGCCTCACCACCATCCTTGAAAAATCACTCGGCGCCGTCGCCAAGGGCGGTTCCACGACGTTGATGGAAGTCTATCGCTATGCCGAGCGCGTCGCGGAAAAGGGCCTCGTCTTCATGGATTCGCCGGGCTACGACCCGGTCTCGGCCACCGGCCAGGTCGCCGGCGGCGCCAATCTCATCTGCTTCACGACCGGGCGCGGCTCCTGCTTCGGCTGCCGTCCCTCGCCGTCGCTGAAACTCGCGACCAATTCCGCGCTCTTCGCCCATATGGAAGACGACATGGACGTCAATTGCGGCGTCATCCTCGATCAGGGACTCTCGATCGAGGACATGGGACGGGAGATTTTCGAGCGCATGGTCCGCACCGCCTCGGGCGAGCCGACCAAGAGCGAGATATTGGGCTATGGCGATGACGAGTTCGCGCCCTGGCATATCAATGCGTGGCTGTAGAGCCCTTCCCGTTTTGATCGAATCGTTCCGATTCGATCAAAACGGGAAAAAGGGCTCGAAAAACATATAATCTGGAGCGCTTCCTTATCGCCAAAGTCGAGCAACTTTGGCGGGAAGCGCTCTCGCTTAATCGCGCGCCGCCAGATGTATGCCGGCGAGCGTGCAGCGCACTGATCCACCGGCCATCTCGATCGTCGGAATGTCGAGCGCGGCGATCTTCGCGGATGCCTCGATGCGGGCGATCTGCTCGCGGGTGAGCGCCGCATGGGCGGTGCGCGACAGCGCCAGGATCCGCCCCTCCCTGCCCTGCAGCTCGATCGCATTGCCGGCGAAACGCGCGATCTGGCCACGATCGAGCGCGATGACATCGCGGCCCGACTGCTCCAGGCGCCGCACCACCTTCTGCCAGCCCTCGGGGCCAACCATCAAATCAGTGCCGATCATGGCAAAGTCGGTGGCGACGCACATCAGCACATTGGTGTGATAAACCGGCACACCCTTGGCGTCCTCGGCCGGGAAGACGATAGGCTCGAAATTGAAATGGGTGCAGAAGCGCTCGAGCGCGACCGGGTTGGTGCGATCGGACTTCACCGCATAGGCGACCCGGTCGACATGGTCGAGAACCATGGATCCCGTACCTTCAAGGAAAAGCCCGTCGGGCTCCAGCCCGGAATAGTCGATCACATCCTGAACACGATACTGGCGCTTCAGCAATTCGATGATATCCGCCCGGCGCTCCTTGCGCCGGTTCGGCGCCTTCATCGGATAGATGGCGATGTGTCCGCCCGCATGGGTCGAGAACCAGTTGTTCGGAAATACCGCGTCCGGCGTATCGGTACCGGCATCCTCGAAGAGATGCACGCCGACGCCCAAATCGCGCAGCACCTCGGCGGCCCGGGTGATCTCCTGATAGGCACAGGCCGCATGATCAGCGCTTTCGGAGATCTCGACCTGGAAGGCATTGTCGGCCGCCGTCTGGGTATTGATCGTGAAATGATGCGGACGCACCATCACCACCGCGGCGGGCGCCTGGGGCGAAGGGATCGCCATCGAGCCAGTCCCCTATACCGACCGGGCGCGCTGCAGCATGCCGAAGAGATCGCGCGGATCATCCGGGTCGGCGATCATGTCGAGCAGCTCGGCGCAGTCGGTTCCCACGAGCCGATCACGCACATAACGTAGCGCGGAGAAATCCTCGACGGCGAAGCCGACGCCATCGAACAAGGTCAGTTGACGATCCGAGACTCGTCCCTTCGCCTTGCCGGTGATGACTTCCCACATTTCGACGACCGGAAAATCGGCCGGCATCTGCTGGATGTCGCCTTCGATGCGGGTCTGCGGCGGATATTCGACGAAGACATCGGCGCGGCGCAGAATATCGGGATGGATCTCGGTCTTGCCGGGGCAATCGCCGCCGATGGCGTTGATATGGACGCCAGCGCCGATCATGTTGTCGGTGAGGATGGTGGCATATTGCTTGTCGGCGGTGCAGGTGGTGATGATGCCGGCGCCTTCGATAGCCTCCTCAGCGGTGCGGCAGCTCACGACCTCGAGACCGAGCGGCGCCAGATTGCGATGGGCCTTGCGGGTCGCCGCCAGATCGATGTCGTAAAGCCGGACCGCTTCGATGCCGCAGACCGCCCGCATGGCCATGGCCTGAAACTCGGCCTGGGCGCCGTTGCCGATCAGCGCCATGGTGCGCGTGCCCTTGGGCGCCAGATGCCGCGCCACCATGGCGGAGGTCGCCGCGGTGCGCAGAGCAGTGAGCAGAGTCATTTCGGTGAACAGCACGGGATAACCGGTCGCTACTTCGGCAAGGAGGCCGAGCGCCGTCACGGTCTGGAGACCTTCCCGGGTATTCTTGGGATGGCCGTTCACATATTTGAAGCCATAGACTTCGCCGTCCGAGGTCGGCATCAGCTCGATGACGCCGTCGCGGGAATGGCTCGCCACGCGCGGCGTCTTGTCGAACAGCTCCCAGCGACGGAAATCCGCTTCGATATAATCGGCAAGCTCCTTGAGAACCGTCTCGACTCCGATCTGATGCACAAGGCGCATCATGTTCTCGACGCTCACGAAAGGCACGAAAGCCTGGGGGGACGGTTCAAGCATGTTTTTCAGCCGCTTATGTAAAGTCGTGAAAGCGTAGATTGAACAGATTTCGACTGAAACGCCTGAAACTTGTAATATCTGCTATATTTCTGATAGCTTTGCCTAGTCAGATTGAGCATATTCACAATGCCGAAGAAAGAAGTCGCCAAATACGCCTTTGACGAGCTGGATCGCCGCCTCATCGCCCATCTGCGTGGCGACGGCCGGGCGCCGTTGTCGAAGCTCGCCGAAGCGCTCGGCGTGTCGCGCGGGACGGTGCAGAACCGGCTTGACCGCCTGATCGAGACGGGTGCCGTCGCCGGTTTCACCATCAGGGTGCGCGAAGACTATGCCACCGATATCGTCCGTGCGGTGATGCTGATCGAAGTGGTCGGCAAATCGACCACGCAGGTCATCAAGAAGCTGCGCGGCCTGCCGGAGATGCAGGCCCTGCACACGACCAACGGCAAATGGGATCTCGTCGCCGATATCCGTACCGACAGCCTGGCCGAATTCGACCGCGTCCTGCGCGAGGTGCGCATGATCGACGGGATATCGAACAGTGAAACCAGTCTTCTCCTCAGCTCGCTCTAACCTGCGACCGCCGGCCAGATCGGCACCAGCGCCTTGTAGAGCGCGCGAAAGGCCTGCAAGCGTGGCTGATAGGCTTCGTGCAGTGCAGGGTCGGGCTCGATGACATCGCGGATCGGCGGCGGTACGACGACCGTCTCAGCGGCTTCCTTCGTCGCCGCGAGACGCGCCAGTCTGGCGGCGCCGAAAGCGGGACCGCGATCGGACGCCTCATAACGCACCAGGCGCAGATCGAGCGCCGAGGCGATGAGCTTCGCCCAGAAGGGGGAGCGCGCCCCGCCGCCGATCAAAGCCAGGCTCTCCGGCCGCGGCTTGTTGCCGATCAGAGCATCGAGACCATCACAGAGCGAGAAGGCGATGCCTTCGAGCACCGCCTGCACCATGTCGGCCCGCGTCGTCGAATGTGTCATGCCGACGATCGCGGCGCGCGCCAACGGGTCATTATGCGGCGTGCGCTCGCCGAAGAGGTAAGGCAGTGCCAGCAAATAGGATGGCCCGCGGAAATTCGCCTCCACCTCGGCAAGGAGTGCTGCGACATCGCCATCGCCGGTCCAGCGCGCCGCCGCGGAAAGCGGGCCGGCGCCATTCAGCAGCGCGGCCATCCGGTACCAGCGGTCCGGCAGCGCGTGGCAGAAGGCATGAACCAGCCGGCCCGGATCAGGATGATGCGCCGTGTCGGCGAGGAAAATCTGCGCCGAGGTGCCGAGCGAGATGAAGCCGTCGCCCGGATTGATGGCGCCGGCGCCGATGCCGCCTGCCGCGACATCACCGGCGCCGGCGGCGATCACCACATTGGCGGGCAATCCCCAGCGGGCCGCGAGATCGCGTTTCAACGTGGCGCTTGCCTCGGGCGATTCCATCAAGGTCGGTAGCAGCGCGCGGTCGATCCCACAGGCCTCGAGCGCCACACTCGACCATTGCCGCTTTTCCTCATCGATCAGCCAGGCGCCCGCCGCATCGCTGATATCGGTGACTTTTTCACCCGACAACTTCAGCCGCACAAAATCCTTGGCGAGGAGCAAAGAGCGCGTGCGCTTAATAGCGTCCGGCTCGTTGCGCTTGAGCCAGAGAAATTTCGGACCGGTGAAGCTCGGCATGGGCAGAACGCCCATGGTGCTCTGGAGCTCTGTCCCCAATTGTGCCAGCTCGGCGGCCTCACGGGCGGAGCGGCCGTCATTCCACAGAATCGCCGGACGCACCGGGATGTCCGCTTCATCAAGAAGGACGGCGGCATGCATCTGACCGGACAGGCCAATGGCCCTGACGCCCGACATGGCGTTGCGATGATCGCGCGCCAGGAGGTCGAGGCCGTCCGCCACCGCTCGCCACCAGTTCTCGGGATCATCCTCCGACCATTGGGGCTTCGGCTGAACCGGGTGCAGCGGCCGTTCGATATTCGCCACCAACGCCTGCGCATCGTCGACAAGAAGGAATTTGACGGCGGAAGTGCCGATATCGATACCGATATACATTCGCGGGTCCGGACTTAAATACTGTCGGCAACCCTTTGCGCGATTTTGGCGGGCGTCAAGCCAAACTCTTCATAGACTTGCGGTCCTGGCCCCGAAAGGCCGAACTGATCGATGCCAATGATCCGGCGATCGTCGCCGACATAACGGTGCCAGCCGAAGGGCGAGGCCGCTTCAACGGCGAAGAGCGGTGCTCCGCCCAATACCTCGCTGCGATAGTGTGCCGATTGCAGCTCGAATGTCTCCCAGCAGGGCATCGACACGACAGCCGCCTTCAGTCCCTTGCCGGCCAGCAGTTTCTGCGCCGCAATTGCGAGACTGACTTCAGAGCCAGTGGCGAGCAATGTCAGGTCCCGCGCGCCCCCGGCTTCGGAAATCACATAGGCGCCGCGGCGCGCCGGCATATCCTCACGCGGCGCGAGGCGTGCCTGCGGCACTTTCTGGCGCGCCACAATCATCGCGCTCGGCCCTTTGCCTTCTATCGCGTCGTACCAGCATTCGAGAGCCTCGACCTGATCGGCCGGACGATAGACGCGAAGGCCCGGCATGGCGCGCAGTGACGCCAGGTGCTCGATCGGCTGATGGGTGGGACCATCCTCACCCACGCCGATCGAATCGTGGCTGAACAGGAACACGACCTTGATGCCCATGAGCGCAGCAAGACGGATCGCCGGTCGGCAATAATCACTGAAGGTCAGATAGGTACCGCCATAAGGCAGGAAACCGCCATGCAAAGCGAGGCCGTTCAGCGCCGCCGCCATGCCATGCTCGCGCACGCCATAAGGAATGTGCCTGCCGGTGAAGCTCGCTTTGTCGAGCCCCGCCATGTCGGCGGGCTTGCTCAGCACGCTGCCGGTGAGATCGGCCGAGCCGCCAACCAGCTCCGGTAGATGCTTGCCCAGAATGCCGACCACCTTCTGACTGCCCTGGCGGATCGGGATCGCTTCAGGATTGGCGGTGAGCTCAGCTATCGCGGCCGCCACCGCCGCATCCAGACCAGCCGGCAGGGTGCCAGACTGGCGGCGGTCGAATTCGGCGCGCTGACCCGCGCCCAGGGCGGCGTGACGTTTCTCCCAAAGGCCGCGCGCGGTCGAGCCACGGCGGCCAGCCTCACGCCAAGCCGCCAGAAGCTCGGCCGGCGTCTCGAAGGCGGGATGCGGCCAGCCAAGCTTCTCGCGCATGCCGGCAAGCTCGGCGGTTCCCAGAGGTGCCCCGTGCACGACCGACTTGCCCACTTTGGTCGGCGCGCCGAAGCCGATCTGGGTACGCGCCGCGATGAGGGTCGGACGGTCCGACGCACGCGCCGCCGCCAAGGCCTTGTCGATCGCCTGCGCGTCATGCCCGTCGACGGCGATCGTCGCCCAGTTCGAGGCTTCGAAGCGCTTGCGCTGATCATCCGACGTCGCGACGCTGGTCGCCCCATCGATCGTGGTGCCATTGTCGTCGAAGATGACGGTCAGGCGCGCAAGCTTCAAATGTCCGGCGAGCGAGATCGCCTCCTGGCTGATGCCCTCCATCAGGCAGCCATCACCGCAGAATACCCAGGTGCGATGATCGACGATGTCGTCGCCGAATTCGGCATTGAGCAGGCGCTCGGCCAGCGCCATGCCGACCGCCGTGGCGATCCCCTGCCCGAGCGGCCCGGTCGTCGTCTCGATGCCCGCCATATAGCCATGTTCAGGATGGCCAGCGGCACGCGAATGGGCCTGGCGGAAGCGCTTCAGCTCGTCGAGAGTCGCCGTCTCATAACCGGTCAGATACAGCAGCCCATAAAGAAGCATCGAGCCGTGGCCATTGGAGAGCACGAACCGGTCGCGGTCGGGCCAATGAGGCGCGCTTGCATCATATTTCAGATGGCGGGTGAACAGCACCGAGGCGAGATCGGCCATGCCAAGCGGCATGCCTGGATGTCCTGATTGCGCCTTCTCGACCGCATCGGCGGCCAGAAAACGCAAGGCATGGGCCATTTGCGACAACTTGGGATGAAGCGGTGAAGTGAGCGAATCCATATGGACTGCCTTCCTTGAGAGGCAAGATTGAGAGGCTTGTTCAGTTGAGACGCCGGCCGGTGCTTTCGTCGAAGAGGTGAACGGCATCGAGATTGGGCGTGATGGGCAGCGCCTCACCGGGCCGCGCCGCAACCCGCTCCCGGAACACGCCCACGATCTTCTGGCCGCCCAGCTTGGCGAAGACCTGTGTTTCGGAGCCGGTCGGCTCGATGACCGTGACCTCCGTCGCGAGCCCGTCGCCGCCGAGAGACAGATGCTCGGGCCGGATGCCATAGATGACCGGCCGGCCATCGGCACCTGACGGCGCGGACGTCAAAGGAAGTGTCACGCCACCATCTGTAGTCACGAAGCTGGGGCGGCCATTGATGCGAATCTTACCTTTGAGCAAATTCATCGCCGGCGAGCCGATGAAGCCGGCGACGAAGACATTGTTCGGCCGGTCATAAAGCTCGAGCGGCGAGCCCGTCTGCTCGACGATGCCGTCATGCATCACCACGATGCGGTCGGCCATGGTCATGGCCTCGACCTGATCATGCGTCACATAGACCGTCGTGGTCTTAAGGCGTTGATGCAACTCCTTGATCTCGGCACGCATCTGCACGCGCAATTTGGCGTCGAGATTGGACAAGGGCTCGTCGAACAGGAACACCGCCGGGTCACGCACGATGGCGCGGCCCATGGCCACGCGCTGGCGCTGACCACCCGACAGCTGGCGCGGATAACGTTCGAGATAAGGCATGAGGCCCAGGATCTCGGCGGCCCGCTTGACGCGGGTTTCGATCTCCTCCTTGGGCGCGCGGCGCAGCTTGAGGGCGAAACCCATATTCTCCGCCACCGTCTTATGCGGATAGAGCGCATAATTCTGGAACACCATGGCGATGTCGCGATCCTTGGGCGGCAGGTCGTTGACTATTTTTTGGGCAATCTTGATATCGCCCTTGGTGATCGCCTCGAGCCCGGCGATCATACGCAGCAGCGTCGACTTTCCACAGCCCGATGGCCCTACCAGAATGACGAACTCGCCATCCTCGATGCCGATCGACACACCGTGAATGACCTCATGCGTGCCATAGGCCTTGCGCACATCGACAACGTCAACCGAAGCCATGGAGCCCCCTTCCGCTCAGCATTCTTTGCACGGAGCGAACCTATTGCAACTTCCGACTTTGGTCGAGGTGCAATCTCACGGTGATTGTGAATGATCACATCACCGCGTTGAAAATGATCGAAATTCCTCGCTGATTTTCGCTGCAGTGCACCAGCAGATTCGTCATACAAAACCAAATCGGACGGTTGTGCTTTCTCTTCAAGAATGTATGCTCGCCCCGTCAGATCAAGCCAGAGCGCGCTTGCGCAACTGGTTAAAATGGGAGGAGTAAATGATGCATCCACTCAAGTGGCCGCTTTTTGCTTTACCCGCATTGGCGTTGCTCTCGCTGCCCGCCTCTGCCGGCCAGAATGTCGAATGGAAGGATGACGGAACGGTCCTCATCAAGCTCGGCGAGGCTTATAACAACGCCGTGATCCAGACCACGCGCGAAGAACTCGGCACCGAATTCGGTCCCGACAAGCAACCGTTCAAGGATGTGACCATCTCGGTCACCGTCAACGGCGCCGGCCCCAAGGGCGGCATCAGTGGACCGCTTTATCAGTTCCGGCCGATCTGGGAAGAACTGTCGGGCGGCAAGCTCAACATCGTCGAGCTGCCTTTCGCCGAGCACTACACCAAGATGATGCTCGATCTGAGAAACGGCACCGGCCAGTATGATGCCTTCATGGTCGGCGCCTTCTGGTATGGCGATATCGCACCCGCCGGCTATGCCTTTCCGATCGATGAGCTGAACAAGTCCGGCAAATATCCGAAATGGACCTATGACGACATGCCCGATTCGCTCCGGGCCCTGCATCAGTGGAAAGGTGTCGGCTACGGCGTCCTGAATGATGGCGATGGCCAGGTGCTGTATTATCGCAGCGACGTTCTCGCCGACAAGACGCATCAGGAAGCGTTCAAGAAGGAATATGGCTACGATCTGCCGAATCCGCCGCAGACCTGGCAGCAACTTCTCGACGTCTCCAAGTATTTCAACGGCAAGAACTGGGATGCGACGGATGCCGATCCCGACAGCGGCACGGTGCTGCATCTGAAAGTCGGCGAGCAAGGCCACTATCACTTCCAGACGCTGTCTTCGTCCTTCGTGCTCAATCCGGGCGACAAGGTCACGCGGACCAAGAATGTCTACTGGTTCGATCCGGAAGACATGAAGCCCCTGATCAACAGCCCGGGCCATGTGAAGGCGCTGGAATTCCTGCAGGAACTCCACAAGACAGGCCCGCAAGCGCAAGTCGGCTGGTCGCTCGGCGAAGCCTGGGACTATTTCCTGCGCGGCAAGGCGGTCTTCGCCTTCAGCTGGGGCGATCTCGGCGCACTCTGCCAGGATGAAAGCCGTTCCAAGGTGAAGGGCAAGTGCTCGGCTACCGCCATTCCTTCCTCGACTGAATATTACGACTTCGAGAAGAAGGATTTCGTCAAGCTCGACCAGCCCCGCTTGGTTGGTAACACGGTCGGTGGCTCCTGGCATGGCGTGATCTCGAACTTCTCGGCCAATCCGGAAGCGGCCTATTCGCTCCTGTCGCTGATGGCGATCAAGCCCGCCTCGAAGCTCATGGCGACGGTCGGCTGGGACGGCGTCGATCCGGGCTTCAAATATCAGTTCCTCAAGGAAGACGGCGGCACCGCCGAAGTCGAGGACTATGTGAAGGCCGGCTGGGACGCCAATGACGCCAAGAGCTATGTGCATGCCTATCAGCAGGTGTTCACCGCTCCCGTCATGATGCCCTATCTGCGCATTCCAGGATCGTTCGAATACTGGGATATCCTGGACAAGAATCTCTCGGCGACGATGAGCGGCTCCAAGACCGCCCAGCAGGCGCTCGACGAGACGGCGCAGTCCTGGGAAGCGGTGACCGACCGCATCGGCCGTGACAAGCAGAAGGCCGACTATCAGGCGGCCATCGGCTACACGCCTTAACCGGCCAGCGATCGGGGCGGCCCTTAGGGTCGCCCCGGCAGTCTTTCGACCGAAGGACCTCGAATGCGTTGGACCGGAAAAATCCGCTTCCTGTTTCTTGCCCCGGCCGTCATCTGGGTGCTTGCCTTCACGGTCTTCCCGCTCGGCTATTCGCTCTATCTGGCTTTCTACAAGATCGAGCAGAAGGTCGAGGTGAAGCGCGAGAAGCAGCCGATGCTCGATGCCGCCGGCCAGCCCGTGCTCGATGATGCCGGGCAGCCGCGCACCAAGAATGTCGTCATCAAGGAGCAGGTGAATACCGCCACCTTCATCGGGCTCGACAATTTCAAGCGCATGCTCACCGACACGCAGGTGCATGAGGCCGTGCGCGTCACGCTGACCTTCGTGCTGATCGCGGTGCCACTCGAATTGGTGCTTGGATTCCTGCTCGCAGTGCTGTTCAACCAGCATATATTCGGGCGACCTATATTACGCGCCTTCATGATCCTGCCGATCTTCGCGACGCCGCTGGCGGTCGGCTACACCTTCTTCACCATCTTCTACGAAGTGGGCGGCCCTCTCGCCTGGACCGGCATCCCCTTCCTGTCCAATCCCACCTGGGCGCTGATGTCGGTCATCATCGTCGATGTCTGGCAGTGGACGCCTTTCTGCTTCCTCGTCTTCCTGGCGGCGCTGCAGGGCGTGCCGGACGAGCTTTATGAGGCGGCGCGCGTCGATGGCGCCAATGCCTGGGACATGCTCAAGGAAGTGATGCTGCCGCTGCTCATTCCGACCATCGTCATCGTGCTCTTGCTGCGCATGGCGGAGGCGCTCAAGCTGTTCGACATACCTTTCGCCCTCACCGGCGGCGGACCGGGTGTCGCCACGCAGCCTTTCTCGATGCTGGCTTTCCGCACGGGCCTGCGCTTCTTCGATCTCGGCTATGCCAGCGCCATGTCCTATGCCTTCCTGGCCGTCATCATGATCGTCATCACCCTCTTCTTCCGACGCCTGAGAGCAAATTATGGCTGATCGCGCACCCGGCTCCAGAAACGGTTGGGGCGAAGTCACCGCCTCGCTCGTCGCCGTCACCGTGGCGCTGCTTTTCGCCTTCCCGATCTATTGGGCCTTCTCGCAATCCTTGCGCAACCCGATCGACACCTACACGGTGGCCGGGCTCGGTGTGCCGTGGATCAATTTCACCCCGACCCTCGATAACTGGATCGACCAGCTCGGTACGCCGGAAACCGTCAAGGCCCTCTATAACAGCACGATCGTCTCGGTGAGCGCGGCGCTTCTCGCTCTGGTGCTCGGCACACCCGCCGCTTATGCGATCGCCCGCTTCCGCTTCGAACGCTGGAAGAACCGCGACATCACCGTATGGTTCCTGTCGCAGCGCATCCTGCCGCCGGTCGCCACCGTCATCCCTTTCTATCTCACGATGCGCTATCTGGGCCTGCTCGACACCAAATTCGCGCTCGTTCTGATCAACGCCACCTTCGTGCTGCCCTATGTGGTCGTCATCCTGCGCCAGACCTTCCTCGATCTGCCCGTCGAAATCGAGGAGGCGGCCCTCATCGACGGCGCCGGCCATTTCGGCGCCTTCTGGCGGGTGGCACTGCCGCTCGCCGCACCATCCATGGCGGCGGCGGGCCTCATCATCTTCGCCTTGACCTGGAACGAGTTCCTGTTCGCGGTGGCGATCGGGTCGAGCGACGCCATCATGGTGCCCGTGCATATCGCCGGCGCCATCGACACGCGCGGCGTGCAATTCTGGTTCATGGGCGTGCGCGCCATGACGGCGATCATCCCGCCGCTCATCATCGCGCTGATCGCCCAGCGTTATATCGTGCGCGGCCTGACGCTGGGCGCGGTGAGAGGTTAGGCGCTTGGCCTCTCCGCTGCTCGCGAGCCTCGATCTCGGCACCGGGCGCGTGCGTGCCGTGGCGGTCGATCTCAAGGGCCGCATCGTGGCGGAGGCCGCCGAGCCGACGCCGACGCATTTCCCGCAATCGGGCTGGGCCGAATATCATCCCCAGGAACTATGGCAGGTTATCCGGCGCGTCCTTTCGCACCTCGCCGAAACCGCCAAGTCGTTGGGAACTATACAAGGCTTTGCCACCGGCAGCATGGGAGAGGCCGGCGTCCTCATCGACCAGGACGGCCGTGAGCTCGGTCCCATCATCGCCTGGTATTGCGGACGCACCGTCGCCGACGGCGAGAAGATGCGCGCCACGCTCGGCGATGATTACATCTTCCGGACCAGCGGCGTCACCGGCTCACCAAGCTTCAGCCTCGCCAAGATCCTGTGGTGGCGCCGCTGTCATCCGGACGTTTTCGCCAAAGCGCGACGCTGGCTCAATATGGCGGACTGGGTGGCGTTCCGGCTGACCGGGGAGGCGCGCACCGATTACACCCTCGCCTCGCGCACCAATGCCATCGATCTCGGCAAACTCGCCTGGGCCGGCGACTTGCTGGGCAAGCTCGATATCGATCCCGATCTCTTCGCGCCGCTCATCGCCAGCGGCGCCGTGGTCGGGCATGTCCATGCCAAGGCCGCGGAGGAGACCGGATTGCCGCTCGGTCTTCCCGTTTCGGGCGGCGGGCATGATCACGTCATCAGCACGGTCGCCGCCGATACGACGGCGACCGGCATCCTGCTCGACAGCATGGGCACGGCGGAGGGCCTCATCCTCGCCAATGACCGGCCGATCTTCGAGGATGCCTTGCGCCGCGGCGGCAACCAGCAAAGCGCGCTTTATCTCGACAGCCCCCGCTACAAGCTGATGTGCGGGCTCACGACGTCGGGCGGTGCCATCGAGTGGTTCCGCCGCCAGGTGGGCGGGACCAGCTATGAGAGCCTGATCGCCGAAGCCGGGAAGCTGCCGCCCGGCAGCAACGGCCTGTGCTTCCTGCCGCAACTGCGCGGTGGTGACCAGCCCTACCCCAATCCGCATGCCCGCGGCGTCTTCATCGGCATCACCGGCGACGCGTCGCCCGGCGCCCTGTTCCGCAGCGTGCTGGAAGGCCTTTGCCTCTCGACCCGTCTCGGTTTCGATCACTTAAGCGCGATCAAGGGCGTCACTCCGATCAGCCGCATCCGCATCATCGGCGGCGGCACGCGCAACGACCTCATGATGAAGATCAAGGCCAGCGTCTATGGAAGGCCGCTCGAAGTGACCCCCTTGAGCGAGGCCACCTGCCTCAGCGCCGCGATTTTGGGCGGGCTCGGCGCCGGCGTCTTCAGCTCCATCGCCGAAGCGCAAGAGCGGATGGCCGAGGGACTGGGCACAGCGCGCCTCGTCGAGCCCGATCCGCATTGGGCGGCGCGTTATGACGAGCTCTATCACACCGTCTATGCGCAATTGCCGTTAGCATTGGGTCCGAGCCATGATGCGCTCGCCCGCTTCCGCGCTGGCGCATAAAAAGACGCCGGACCTTTCGATCCGGCGCAGTCCAGGGAGTAACACTCTTCTATTCGGTTCTCAGGCTGCCTTGAGCATGCCCTTCTTGAGCGGTTCCTCGGTGATGACGCGGTCTTCGTCGAGCGAGCGGAATGGCTTGAGACCGAGCTTCTGCAATTCGCCGTGATAGGCGCGCACCGCCTCTTCGGGACTGATCGCGCCGTCGGTGACTTTGCGCATGAAGGTGAGAAGCGTCAGGGGCGCCTCGGCCTGGTTGATCTTGCGGCCGAACAGCGCCACGCGGGCGCCGTAGCGTTCCGCCTGGTGCAGAAGCTCGAAGGTGTCGCGATTGGTGCCGCCGCCGCCGCCCAGAATGCCGATGACGAGGCTCGGATCATAGGCCGCCAGCTCCTCCAGCGCCTTGGGACCGTTATAGACGATCTTCAGGAATTGCGGACGGTCGGCCTTCATGACGCCGGCGAGGCAGCGCAGGAGGCTGTCATTGATAAATTCGCCGAGATGCTCGCGCTCCATATTGTGCGGCGTATTCGGATTGAACACTTCGAGGAAATATTTGAAGCCGTTGAGGGCGGCCTCCGCGCGGAAATCGCGGAAGGCTTCCATGGTGCGCAGATCGGCCTCGAGATCGTTCATCATGGTGATGGAGTAGAGGCCGAGATCGGTGCCGTAGATCTTCTTGGCGCCCGGTGCTTTCAATGGGGCCGCCGCGTTGTACATCACACGCGGCAGGCTCGCGGTGCGGAAGGGACGCGAAGCGAGCTTCGGATAGACGCCATGGCGCACCAGGCCCCAGCAATCCGTCGTGTCATTGGCACGGATCACCGGCTTGACCTTGCTCTTCTTGAACACGCCGCGCTCATGCAGCAATTCGAGATTGGAGGCCGAAACCAGCATGACGTCGACGATGCCCTGCTTCACCACCGCCGCGATGTCGTCGAGATATTCGGCGCGGGTCTTGCCGCGCAGCCGGGTGCCGTCGGGCGCGCGCTTCGGCGCAGCGCCGAGCACGCCGGCGCCCATATCGCCATCCTTGGCGTCGGCGATGATGAAATCCGACCGCTTGTATTTGCCGGCCCGGATCCGTGCCAGCTTCTCGTCCAATTTGGTCATGACCTGTCTCCTGAGCTGATGGGAGGTTTCCTATCATTCGCGCCATAAATGAGCAATAACTATCAATATCTACCAACAAAGATCGAATAAAATTTCTCAACCGTCTGATTATTATAGATAAATCTAAATACTCGATCGTTCCAAAGTCTCTCAAATTCGATTGACAGAAACAGGCATCTGGCTCCTTATGCGTTCCAATGAGAGGAATCATGACCCTGAACGCGGATTGGGCCGGCCTTTATCGTGATCTCATCGCCGATATCCCGCGTATCGCCGGCGCGGCACCGCTGATGCTGTTCGGCCTCAGCGCCTGTGTCGATGCCCGCATTCTCGCCCATGAGCTGAAGCCCCTGTTTCGCCCAAGTGCCCCTGCCGAAGCGCAAGCCTTTGGAAAACTGATCAAGGAACGCGCAGCTGCCGGCATTGGCGGCGAGGTGCGGATCGATTGGCCGGAGGGTCCCGGCTGGCTCGCCGGGCATGTGCCGATCGCTTACGCGCTCGGCGGCACCGGCCCGCAGGCCGCATGGTCGCTCGCCGCGATCGGCGCGCCTGCGCTGATCGCGCTCGAAGACCGCAGTGCCCATAAGCTCGGCCAGGTGCATCCCGACATTCTCATCGCCGAGAACGGCAAGGCTGTCCGCGCCGCCGAGGTCATCGCACGCGGGCCACGGCAGCCGGAAATCTTCATCATCGAATATACCGCCGGGCAAGCCATCGATGATGTGACACCCAAACGCTCGTCGCGCATCATCGTGCGCTTCCATGATCCGGGCCTCGAACATGATGCGCAGTTCGATGCGCTCAGCGTGGCACTCGCGCACAAGGCCGGCGCCGGCCTCATCTCCGGCTTCAACAGCATCCCTTACGAGCTGATCGATTCAGAAGTCGCACCCGTCACACGCATGCTGGCGAAATGGCGCGAAGCGGGCGTTGCCCCGATCCATCTCGAGCTTGCCGGCTATGACACACCGCGGCAGCGCGACCGGGTGATCGACAGGCTCACAGGCTCCATCACCTCCATCGGCATGAGCCATTCGGAATTCCTGCCGCTGATGCCCGGCAGCGCCGATCTGGCGCGCGACATGTGCGCTCTGGGCGACAGGCTCGGCCTCGAGCGTATCTGCGTCCATGCCGATCACTGGGCCGCCGCGGCGACGCGCGGCGATGCGGAGACGGAACGTCAGGCGTTGATGATGGGATGCCTGCTCGCCGGCACGCGCGCCTCAGTCGGTATTCCTGCTTATCCCAAGGGTATCGATGCGCGCGCGACCTTCGCCACGCCGCCGCTTCCTACCGTGACTCGAAACGTCGACTGGTCGGTCGTCGCCTGCGCCTCGCCCTATCTCGAACATCCGGGCGGCACGGTGGGCCTCGGCGACAGCTTCACCGGCGGCTGTCTCCTGATGCTCGGTTCGGCCCACTCCAGAATTTCAGCAAGGATACCTCATGGAGAGCACGTCAAAGCGGGTTGAGATCATGCCGGCCAAGCGCCGCGCCATGATCCTCGAACGCCTGCGCAAGGATGGCGCCGCCTCGATCCTCGATCTCGCCGATGAGATCGGGGCCTCGGCCTCGACCATCCGCCGTGATCTGGAGCAGCTGACCGAAGGCGGCTATCTGGAGCGCACGCATGGCGGCGCCCTGCTGGTGCCGCCGCTGCAGGCGACCTTCGAGCACGAAGCCTCGCTCAATGCCGAGCTGCAGCATCCGCAGAAGCGCGCCATCGGCATGCTCGCCGCGCAGCGCATCAATCCGCGCGAAAGTGTCATCTTCGATACAGGATCGACCGTGCTCGAAGCCGTGCGGGCGACGGTCGAACGCCAGATCCCCTTGACCGCGGTGACCAACAGCCTCGAGACCGCCAGCCTCTGCGCCACCTGCCCCGGCTGGCGGGTGATCGTGCCGGGGGGCACCGTGCGTGCGGGCTCGCAGATGATGGTGGGCGATCCCGGCAAGGACTTCCTCGCGACGATCCACGCTGATCTGTGCCTGGTCGGCGCCTATGCCGTCACCGGCCGGCTCCTCACCGATGCCTCGCTCGAAGTCGCCTCGCTCAAGCGGGCGATGATCCGGTCGGCCCGCCGCATCATCCTGCTGGTCGATTCAACGAAATTCACCGCGCCGGCCTTCTCCGCCTTCTGCGACATTTCGGCGATCTCGGAGATCATCACCGATGACGGGATCAGCGCCGAGCAGCTCGCCGCTCTGCGCGCCTTCGACGTCAAGGTGACCATCGCCACGGTCTGACCCTACTGCTTCTTCTTCGGCTTCGCGGCGGCGCGCTTGGGCGTGACGGCGCGCAATGGCGGCGGCGTCGTCGGTTTGACGCCGGAAATGCCGTCCAGCTCCGCCTTCTCCTGCGCGATGGCGCTGTCATAGGCGGCGATCGCCTTCTCGCGCCGGAACGACAGCGCGTCGATACGGGCCTTGAGATCGGCGATGCGTTGCTGGCGCTGCGTTTCGGGCAAGGCGAGTGCGGCCGCATCGACCTTGTCGAGCAGCGGCTGCTTCACCAGCTGCTCCAGCCATGCCGCGTTTTCCTTGAGGAGTTTGTCGAGAGTCATCGAAAGGCCTTTCTCTAATTGAGGACAATATTGGGCGTGGCGGGCGGCGTAAAGTTGATGGCGTCCCCCGCTATGACGTTGCCGGTGAATGTTCCGGGCATGTTGTTGAAGTTCACCGACGGGAAGAACCGCACGGTGGACTTGATCTGATTGCCGAGCACGGCCGCGGCGCGCCCGACCAGCCACACGGTCGCCGCCCGTCTCGGCTCCGCATTCGGCGAGGCAAAGTGCCAGCAATGATTATTGCTGAAAGCCACGCGCTCGAAGCGGACGATGGTGCGGTCGTTGATCCGCATTTCGCGCAACTCGACCAAGGCGGAGCGGCCGGTGCCGATGAAGCGGTTGCCCAGGATATGGGCAGCAAAGCCGAGCGCGATGATATCGGCGTTGACCCAGATCTCCAGGGCGCCGCGCATGATGAGCGCGCGGTCCTCCCGCGTGACGCTGCGCGCGCCGGCATTGCCATAGGTGACCTGATTGCCCTCGACACGCGCCTCGAGCACCAGATCGCCCATGATGCCGTAATCGACCTTCGACCGCGCCTGCGCGGTGCCGTCGCTGCCCGAGTTGAACACCTCATTCTCCGAGATGTTGGCTTCACCCACGATGGAATAGCAGCCGATCGAGAAAGCGAGATCGGACATCTGGCTGGCGCAGCGCGCCAGCCGGTTCCCGATGATGTCGAGCCGCTCGGCGATCGAATAGGCATAAACGCCCCAGAAATCGAGCGGATCCATCCGGTTGCCGGCGACCTGCGGCGCCGTCTCGCCGATCAGCGTGATGCCGAACCCGCCGGCGCGGCAATCATTGCCCGACAGGCGATTGCGCCTGCCGTTGCTCAGGACGATCGCCGCATTGGCGCCACCGATCCGGTTGCCCGATATCTCCGCCCCGTCGATACGCGTGGCAGTGAGACCAAAACCCAGCCGGCCGGCCGCCAGAGCGTCGATCACATTGCCATTGATGACGAGACGCGAGGCGTCGATGCAGGCGATGCCATGCTGCAGGCCGGCCAGTGTATTGTTGGCGACGATGCCGGCGAGGACAGGTTTGGGCGCATCCGTCCCGACGCCGCCGATCTGCACGGCGACCGGCCCCTGGTTGTTCCGCTCCTTCAGCCGCGCGATCACGGTGTTCCCGCTGACCTCGCAGAACGAGCCGGCGATACGGATGCCGATATAGGTCGGATCGGCATATTGGATGCGGTTGCCGGCGATGCGGCAACCATCGGCTGCGACATCGATCGCCGCCGAGCGGAAATTCGCCGGACCTTCCGGATTGGAGGGACACAAGACGAAATTATCGGTCACCAAAGAGAGATCCGCCAAGGAATCCGCCTCATCGAAGGGACGGTCATTGACGATGATGCCGAAGGAGGCGCCCGACACCCAGTTGCGGGTAATGCGGCAGGCGAAGGCCGACTCCATATAGGCGATGCCGAAGACCGCGATGTCGCGGCCGGAATTCTCGACGATATTCCCATCGGCCTCGAAGACTTCGCAGCGCTCGCGCACCAACATACCGCCGCCCAGATTGGCGAAACGCGACGAGAGGACGCTCAGATGATCGCTGGTCTGCGCGACCAGTCCGATGAAGGTACGGTTTTCCTTGGCCGTGACGCCGCAATGGGAAATGCGCACGCGCGACGCCCTGATAACGGTGATGACGCCGGCCCCGTCGGCGCCGGCGGAGCCTGCTTCGAAGTCGATGCCGAGGACATCGACGCCCTCGATGCGCTCGCGCCCGCCGCCGATGATGAGAACGGGTCCATCGGCCGCCGAACGAACGGTCGTTCCCGGGCTTTCCGCCTTGAGCACGATGCTGCCCCGCGTGATGCGCAAGGGGGCACGGGCGACATGATCTCCGGTCTTGAGGCAGACGCAACCGCCCTGCGGCGGCAGAGCGTCGATCCCGGCCTGGATGTCTTCGCCCGGCCGGACGATGATCGTGCAGCAGCAATCGCCCGCCCCCTGCTGCGGCGGTGGCGGCCGGCAGTCGCTGATGACGGGCGCCGCTGTCCCGAGCCCGCTGATCGCGGCGACCTGCACATAATGATGGCGGATGCCGCGCGGCGGCGCGTTGACGAGCTCCTCGATCGTCGCCGTCGCGGTGCGCGCCCAGAACACCCAGTAATCGCCGGTGCGGAAAGAACCACCAGCGGGATCGGCCGAGAAGTCGATCTCGATGCCGTCTTCGATGGCGATGGGTCCGGCTGCGGTCAGGATCAGACCGTCGGCATCGATCGTGTTACTGCTGGCGGTCTGATCCCAGCGCTGCACTCTCGTATGACGGCCGGCGATCTCCGCCGTGGTGGCGCCAAAGGGCCGTGTCGCGGGCCGCGGCAAGGCCCGGTCGAGCACGATCCGGCGATTGGTCTCGTCGATATCGACGATGAGCGCCATATCGCCGCTTTCGCCGGCGAGCTCGCGGTGATCATCGGTCACGCTCACCCAATCGCCCGCGCGGAAGCGCAGGAAGGCGTCGCGGCCGATGCGGTTGACGGTGAGTGTCGTCTGCGTGCCGCTGACCGCGATCTCGCGCACTGCCGAGACGATCGAGCCATTGTCGCGCGACCATTTGAACCGCGCCGTGCCGAGTGCCCCGCCTTGCTGTATCTCCACGCGATAAAGCCGGTTCTCAAGCCCACGATAACCGGAGGCCGGCGGCAGAATGCAGGGATCATCGGGCGCCGGTGGTGCTATCGCCCGGCTGGTCAGGCGTCCGGCGGAAGGCGGATCACCCACCGGCATGCCGCAGGCGGCGGCCCGTCTCGGATCGACACGCAACTGCCAGACGGTTTGCCGGCGCGTGGTCGTATCGGCGCCGCCGAGCGCCGGATCGAGCAGTCCGCCGTCCTCGATATAGGTGACCTCGCGCTCCCACACATCGAGATAGACGACGGCGTCGCCCGAGGCCGGCAGCGTCAAA
This sequence comes from Rhizobiales bacterium Y(2018), assembly GCA_005502925.1. Taxonomy (GTDB): domain Bacteria; phylum Pseudomonadota; class Alphaproteobacteria; order Rhizobiales; family Aestuariivirgaceae; genus Taklimakanibacter. The sequence continues at coordinate 242,559 of SCPD01000003.1, forward strand.
GGCGGGTGGAAGGGCTGGTTACGATAAGTGGCGCCGTCCTCGGCGAAGCACTCGATTTGGATACCGTCGACATAGAGCCGGCCGGGGCCGATCGAAAGATCGGCAGGCGGCCCCGGGATAAACCCAATCTTGAAGGCATCCGGGCTCACTTCATAGGGAACGCCGATCGGTCCCAGCGTGTCGAGAGCGGTGGTGCGCAGGCGGCGACGCAATATGTCGATCTCTTCATTCCAGTCGGAATCGATCTGGACACGGCCCTGCTGCATGAGCACGCCTGAGTAGCGCTTGCGGGGCTCGAAAGTGAATCTCGTATAATCACCACTCATCGTCGCGCTCCTTTGAACCCTCAAGTCATGTAAATGAGGCCGTAATCGAGGCCGAAGGGCAGATATTCCTTGAGCCGCAGATGCAGATTGGCTTCGCGCTGCGGCTGCTTGAGATGGCAATAGGCGCCCATTTCCGATCCGTCGGCCGCGCCCTTGGCGATCTCTTCCGGCCCCTTGAGCGACAGTTGCAGATAGGCGGGCTGGCCATAGGCTTCGGCCGTGTATTCCGGCTTCACGCGCAGCCGCACCCGATCGCGCAGGGTCTGCTTCTCGGCCGCCGTCAGCGGCCCTTGCCGCGCCTCGGCTTCCGCGATCGCCTTGCTTGTGGCGAGATCGGGCTGGCAGCGATAACGGCGGGGCAGCCGCGATGCGGGCGGCGCATAGGAGAAGCGCACGCAGCCCTTCTGCACGCGCGCCGTGTCGACAAGACCATCGAAAATCGTCTCGGTGGCGAGCGTGACCTCGCGCAGCAGGCAGCGGCCGCGGATCGTCACACGTTCGCAGCGCAGGGCCGGGCCTGGCCGGTTCGCCGCCTCGACGCCGGTAATCGCATCCTGGCCGGCGCCGTCGACGATGCTGTCGAGGATGGTGAGGCCCTCGGCATGGGCCGGCAGCCGGATCGCGCCCACGATCGAAAAGGCGATCTCGACCGCGAGCTCCTGATTGGCAAGGCCCCCGCTCGCCAGAGTGGCGACGGCCTTGAGGCTCGGCTCGGTCTGGACCGGTGGCGGCGGTTCCGTCTCGGCGATCGAGCCGCCCGGCACCACCGTCGAATGAAGGACGCGGAGCCGATGCAACGAGCCCTCGATGGTGACACGCCCCTCGATCAACAGGCCGCTCAGAGTCACGGCGAAGTCGGGGCGATTGCCGGAGATCGCCAATGGACCACGCAGACGCAGATGCGGACGCATGCCGTCGGCGGCTTCGAAGGCGAGCGTATTGCCGGTGGCGCTGGTGACATCGACGGCAATTGTCTCATCATAGGTGCGGTTGTCGCGGATGCTGATGATCGCGTTGCGCCGGCCATCGCTTGCCCAGTCCAATAGCGCTGCGGCAATGGTCGGGTGACCGGTGGCGCCGCCGACTGCGATCACCCTTACATCGGCAGCGAAGTTGCGGCGGATGAGCCAGGCGCGGCGGCGATAAGGCCCACCGCCCAGATCAGCCGGGAAGCCATAGTGATAGATGACCTCGACCTTGCTGGCCGGGAGCAGCGCCGGGCCTAACGCCAAGCGCCCGCGCGCGACATCGATGGCGATCCGGTCGGTGGAGGGCTGCGACCAGGTCGAGAGATTGCGGCAAATGACTTGCCATAGCGGAATCTCGACCCCGTCGACATAAACGGTAAGGCTCGGGACATCGGACGCCGGTCCATAAAAATCGGCAAAGCCGGAATAGAAACGCGCCGGACGGATCGGTTGCGGCACGTGAAGCTCGGTGGCGAGACCGGTCTCGTCGCCTTCGCGCCTCGCCCGGCTGAAGAGCGGCGCCGACTGACCGAGCGGGCTGAAGAAATAACGGAAGTCGCCAACGCCTGCGACGCGACGCGCTTCGCTCCGCTCCAGCGCATAGGCTTGGAGCCGCCAGAGATGGAAGCCGATATTGCGGATATTGTACCAGCCTTCGTCCTGCGCCACCGGGCGCACATCGACCGTGTGCGAGATCTCATCGAAAGCGCCGCCAAGACGGTCGAGACGCTCGACCGAGCGCATATCGGGGGTGCGCAAGGCATGCGGGCGCAGATGATTGCGCAGATATTGCGTCCAGCCAAGCAACTCGAAATATTCGACCGCATGGGCGGGCCAGCCGGTGACGTCGCGGGCCAGCTCCTCGAGCATCGGCAGCGTACCCTTGCGGCGGCGGTAATAGATCGTCTTGGCGACATCGGCGCGCGAGCGCAGCGCCACGAAGGGCCGCAAGCCGCGGCCCGGCAGACTGCGTTCGGCGCGGCCATTGAGCGCCTTGATGCGGCGGTCCTCCGCCCCTTCGAGATCACGGAAGAGCTCGACCGCCGTGTCGCCGTCCTTGACGCGGCTTTCATCGAAGAGCGGCGTGGTGCCCACCAAGTCGCCAATATAAGCGACGGCCCAAGGCTCGCAGGTTTCGATGAAGGCATTTTCCTGAAGCTGCCTGATATCCTCTTCGATGACATCCGCCTGGCCGTCGACGATACCGAGAAGGGCGCGCAGCGCTTCACCGCTCTCCTGGTCACGCGCGCGGATGAAGGCCGGCAGGAGATCATAGAGGCGATCACGTTCGGCGTTGGAGAAAGCCATCAGAGCACCTCCACGGCGGTGAGATTGAGATCGGTCGCCGGATCCTCGATGAAGGCCTGCTCGGCGGCCAGGACCGGCGGCGGCGCTCCGGTGAAGCCGGCGCGGGCATAACGGTCGATCAATGCCAGAGGCGGCGTCGGCCGCGCCGGAAAGATGCGGATATGCGGCTGGCGCGGCGCCAGATCGACGGCGCGCGAGGCCTGCTCGACGGGGCTCAGCTCTTCATAATGCTTGAGCTGGAAGACATCGAGATCGACGGCGGCAACACCTTTGGCGCCCTGCAGGACCGTATAGATCTGGCTCGCGAAAACCGCCTCGCCGAGCGGCAGCGCGTCGAAGGCGAAGAATGCGAGGAGCCGCGTGCGGGCATCTTCGAGCATCGCGTCCGCTTCGAAGGCGGGATCGCGCAGCAGTCTCGCTTTGACCACGATCGGCACACGCACGAAATTGGCCAGGAACAGCGGCCGGTTCGGATCGCGCACCCTGTCGAGCGCACCGCGCAGGCGCATCAGCGAGGCCGCGGATAGAACATCGCCTTGCGGCCCCGCCACGGTGACGTGAAGAGCCCGCTCCGTCTCGCTCCAGACCCAAGTGACCGAAGCCCGCGCCGCGAGGCCGGACGCGGTGGTGATCGCCTCGAAATCGGCGAGCGACACGGCGCGGCCAAAGGTGCGGACCGAATTGGGTGCTCCGTCACGCGCTTCATCGCGGGTCTCGGGATCAGCCCCTCCATCCGCCGGCAGCGGGTTGCTGACGGATCTGAAGCCGACCGGGCGCTCGAGCGGGATCGACAGCTGCTCGCGCTTCATCCGGCCCTGCAGGCCGAGACCGGTCCGGTAGGTCGCCATGATGTTCATGGCGCCCGACGGCAGTCGTGCGCCGGTCGCGCCATCGCCGAACATGATCTGCGTCTCGCCGGCGTCGTTCTGGCGCGCCGTATAGACACGTTCGGTGGATTTGCGGGAGAAGAAACTCGGCGCCTCGTTCCACAACTCGCCATTCACCCGAACTTCCAGGGCCGCGGCGCCCTCGAGTGACGTCGCCGATTGGAGATAGGTCAAACCGGGTCGCGACAGCTTGAATGTCTGAAAACCCTTGGCCCCTTCGCCGTGACCCAGAGCCTCCACCGGCTGAGTCTCGCCATGGCTTGCATTCGCGACATTGCCGAGGAGCTTGACGTCGCTGAGTGCAATTTCGGGACCCGGTGTGAAATCGACGAACAGGTGATCATCGGGCCCGCCCGGTATCGCTGCAAAGGGTTTCACCGCGATGACCGTCACCGGATCGAGCCCCGCCGATGAGCGCAACAAAACGCGCCGCCCCTTGGCGATATTGCCTACCGTCCGAGCGCCGGGATGCATGCGCAAAGCAAGCCGGCCCTGCTTGATCCTGTCGGGGTAGTCGTAACCGCGGAAAACGATGTCGTCGGCGGCGATGCGATAGATGGCAGTCTTGCGCCGGTCGGGAATGGCGCCGATGCCGTCACCATGGCTTGTCCATGGCGTCCAGCTGCTGCCGATCAGCGCGCGCGATGTGATGCCGCCATCGCCGCCGCGCGCATAGACATGAAGGCCGAGGGCGTCGCGCCCGGCCACCGGCGCGGAGGTGAGACGGCCGGCGAGAGAGATCCATTCGCTCCAGGTCTCACCGTTACGCGTGATCATCCACAAGGCACCGTCCTTACCGCGCGCGAAGATATCGAGCCGGTCGGGTGCGCCGGCCACAAGTGCCAGATCGCCGGTGAGCTGGCCGCCGAGGGAGCGCCAATCGCTCCAGACCGTGCCGTTCCATTTGCGATGAATGACGCCGCCTGCATCATCGAGGGCGGCAACATCGATCCGGCCGGCGCCGGCCGAAGCCACTGCCGGTCCACCGGCAAGCTCGCCCTTCAGCGATGTCCAATCCGACCAGGTGGCGCCGTCGCGCAGGCGATACCAGAGCGCGCGATCGGTGCTGCGAACAAAAACCGCAACCGCGCCAGGCTTGTGCGATACAGGCGCCGGCGCCGAGGTGAGGATGCCGTTAAGTCCCATCCAGCTTCCTGGCGTGCCGGAAGTGACGTCGATCGCCCAAAGACCTAAGTCGGTTCCCCGCACGAAGACGAGGACAGTGCCTCCCAAAACGGCCACCGGCCGCGGCTCGGAGGTCAGAATGCCGCCATGGTCGACCCAGCCGCTCCAGACGCCCGAAACAGATCGGCGCTGGCGCAGGCGGAGATTGCTATCGCGGACAAAGATGTCCTGACCCGCCGCCCCCACCGCGACAGCGTGGACGTCGGACGACGCGTCCATGAGATCGCGATAGACCCATCGCCGTGTGACCGCCGGCGGGTCGAGCGCCAGAACAGCGCCAGTGCCCGAGCGCGCATAGACACCGTGAATCCCGGCCGCAGGTGCCGCGATACTCGGCCCCCCGCGCAAAGTCTGGCGCAACTCGACCTGCGTTACCGTGTCGGTCAATTGATCGATCGTACCCAGATGCGCGGGCCGGTCTTCCGATCTCACGATCGCCGCGGTGCGCAGGCGCGGCACCGCATCGGGACCGGCATCGATGAGCAGTTGCGCGCCGGTCGCAATGTCGGTGTAGCGCGTGTCGAGCGGATAAAGCACGGTCTCGGCACCAAGCGAGGCATCGACCGTCTGCAGCTCCCATTTGGGCCAGGTGGTCGGCGTCGGCGCCGGCACATAGACATTCACCTTTTCCGGCGCCGTATGCCCAAAGAACCGCAAACGGCCATCGAGCTTAGTGAGACGCGCGACATCGCCGGACGATTGCGGCATAGCGACCGCCGGTTCGAACGCAATCACCTCGCCGTCGGCGCGTGGCTTCAATGCCGTCAGGGTTTTCTCTTCGATCCTGCCGAGGCCGAAGAGAACGAGCTTCGCCCCTGGCGCCAGCTTCTCCGGACGGGCCACGATCGGACCACCAGTCGATCCGAGTGCGAAGCCATTGAAAGGAATGGGCGGTGCGAAGGCGGCCGCCTCATTGAGATCGCCATGCGCGGCGATCGCCTCGATCGTCTCGAAGATCTGGGCCTTCTCGTCCTGGCCGGGGACGCTCATCACCTTGAAGCCCTTGCGGATGCGCGTCTCGGCGCCGGCATCCAGCGCGAAGCTCAGCAATGTCTCGGCGGCCAGGCCCGGACGCAGACGATAGCCAAGCAAACGCGTCAGGCGCAGAAGCGAATCCCGTTCACGCGCCGTGCGCAGATAGAGCTCATTGGCGATGCGCTCATTGTAGAAGCTCAAGACATCCGCGGCCGCGGCGAAAAGCTCGAGGATGGTTATGGCATAGTCATCGCTCTCGCGCGTGGTGAGATGGGCGAGCGCCGCCTCTTGCGAGATCGACAGCAGCATCGCCTCGCGGAAACTGGCGCAAGTGCCGACCCGATAGGCGATCTCGGAAAGTCCAGGACGGTTGAAGATAGCGATGGGTGTGGCGGTCACATCGCCGGAGCAGCCACAGAAACCGTCATGAGCCATGATCAGAGTCCTCCGACGGCGGTTAGGCGCAGCACGCCGTTCTCGGCGAGATTGCGATCATTGTCGAGGCGGGGAATCTCGAAGGGCGTCATGATGATGGCGCCTTTGTCGAGCTCACCACGCGAGGGATCCCAATAACGTTTGAAGAGCGTCACCTCGGCCGAATTGACGCCTTCGACCGCGACGACGGCGGCATAAAGCTGCGACAGATAGACGGCGGCGCCGAAGCCGAAGCGTAAGGGGAAGAAGAAGCCGGTCGTACCGTCGCCATAGGCCCGGTTGGACAGAACACGCCCGACCTCGGCCAGCACGTCGCCGCGAAAATGCCCATCACCGACACAGAGGCGGATATCGATCTCGAGCGGCACATAGATGGCGGCGCGGATATCGAGATCATAGCCGGCAAGCTTGAACCGCGTGAGAAACGCCTTCATGCGCTGGGCGAAGAGCGGCTGCAATTCGACTCCGCCCCCCGGCAGACGCTTTAGATTGGCAGGATCGGCCGGATGGATCGCGATGAAAACGGTGTGCCACGAGCCGGTCCAGCGGAAGCTCGCTTTGGCGGCTGCGACATCCGGATGGCGCAGCGCCATCTCCTCCCAGTCGCGCTCGGTGACGGCGCGGAACTGCACCGCGCGGAAAGCCTCGGGCGCGATCTGGCGGACCTGCTCGATCGTCTCCGGGATCTCACCGCCCGTGGCGGGCAGCGGCTGCCACACGCGGGTGACCGGCGGAATGACGACGATTCCCGGATCGACCAGATGCACCAGCGTCCCCCAACCGGCATTTCCGGAACGCCCGTTGCCGATCCTATAGCGGGCGACGACACGTTCGGCGTCATAGGGACGCCGGCCATACTGATCGTCACCGAAACGCAGAGACGTGAGGCCCAGATTGTCGGTCTCCACTACGAAATGCTGGTCGAATGACTGGCTGTCGAGCAGGTTCGGCACCGGCAGCCACTTTTCGGCGGCGGGCTCGCTCGGGAAGAAAATGTCGAGCCCGATGGCGGGATCCGGCAGATGGCTCAGCGGTGCATCCGGAAGGGTGAGATCCGGAATGGGCCAGCGGCCGGCGCCCATGCCGGGAAGTCGGATTTCGTTTTTCAGGCTGTCGCGCGTGATGCTGCGCCCATGATCGACGGCGGCGATGTTGCCGCGCGCCACGGTGACCGGCGCGATCTCCAGATGATCGACGGTCTCGGCCGAGATCCGCGGCGCAAAGGCCAGCATTTCACCCGCGGCGAAGGCAACGCGCAGCAAGGGCAAGGCCGGATCGGCGGGATTGGTGCGGGGCGTCAGCAGGCCACCGGTCAAAACCGACGTGAAAGCGGCGTCTTCGGTCGCCTGGACGTGATCGATACGCAGAACCTGGCGGCGCGCGGGATCGGCATCGGCGGCAAGCCCCGTCACCGGGCTCAACACCTCCTCGATGAGCACGAGCTCACCGGCGCGCAGGTCCGGCCGCGTCGCCGTGCCGGCACTGTCGCGATAAAGAAAAATCTCGCGGCTGTCCTTGGACAGGCAGCACAGCGTATCGCCCCATGTGTGGATACGCAGCTCATTGTGGAGCTCGAGTACCCGCGTATCCGCCTTCGTCTCGAAAACCAGCGTCTCCGTCAGCGCCGGATCGCCGTCGAAATCTGCGGCGGCCGGAATCACGGTGTCGGGCGGGACGACTGCCCCGACGAGCGGAGTTGCAACCATGCTCGTCACTTTCGTCGCCGCCGGGATGACACCATTGGCGCCGGAACCGCCCTCGAAATGGACGAAGGAACGGGCGGCGCGGCCCTGCCCCATCGCATAATCGATGAGACGGGCATGACGGGCGGCGGAGATCCGGTGCCGGCAGGTATCGAGATAACTCTCGGTGCCGGGACCGGCATCCTGGTAATAGCTCAGATAATCGGCGGCATAGGCCAAGAGCTCGACCAGCGTCATGCCGAGATCGGCCGGAAGGCGCTCCTGCCAGCCGGGATTGCGCTCGGCGATCAGATCGACCATCAGGCGCCGGAAGCTCTGATAGTCCTTGGCGAGATAGTCGAGCGCCGGCTCTGGACGCTGCGCATCCGGGCAATCGGATGTTGGGCGGCAGTCGAATTCGCTGGGACAAGCCGCCTTGAAGCTGAAGACCGCCTGATTGCGCTCGAGATCCATCGAGGGGTGCTCGACTTCGAGCACGTAGGACGAGAAATCGCCCTCACGGTCGACGAGGACCCGCCGCCGCAACGGATCGCCCGCCACGGTTTCGATTGCCGCCACCTTGATATCGACGATCCGGATGCCGCCCGACACGGTGAAGTTCGAAATGCCGAGCGCCGGCGGCGCTTTCAGGAAGTTGACATCGAGGATGAAGCGGTTCGCCGGCTCGCGGCGGAATTCGACGAAGTCGATGCCGTTCAGCGGATGCGCCGGGTCGAGCAGAACACCGGACCGATGTTCATCCCCGCATAACAATGTGCCGTCCGCCGATAATACCGTCATGGTAACCTCACACCGGAACCGGATGCCGGAAGACCTCGACGCGCCGTTCGCCGGTCCCACGGCGCATGTAGGAAATCCGGATTTCGAGCGTTCCCTCACTGGCCGCCGTCTCGACCTTTTCGAGCGAGATCACCGGATCGAGCCAACGGATGAGAGCGCCATGAATGAGCTGCTCTGTTGCTGCGGCAAGCGCATCGGAAAGCGGGGCAAAGACGAGTTGCTTCACGCCGCAGCCAAATTCCGGCCGATTGACCCTCTCGCCGGGCGCCGTAAACAGCACGAGCGCGATCATGTCGCGGATATGGTCGTCACTGCCGGTGCGGCTGGTGCGCCCGCGCTCATCCTGTGTGAATGGAAAGTCAAAATATGATCGGGCCTCGTCCATCAGGTGAAATCCACATCGACGACGGTGACGGGTTTGGTCTGATTGTGCTCACAGAAAACCTTGATTGAGTCTTTGCGCTGCTCGATATGACGAACGACGCCACGCGCAATGGCGATGAAGAAACGCCTCCGGTCGCGCACGCTCTGCTCGGAGCCGTCCATGCTCATCGGCGGCAGGCCGTCGGCGACCATCATGGCATTGAGCTCGCTTTCGATCTCCGCCGCCATCGAATTGGCGAAACTGGCGAGCGAACCGGGTTTGAGTTGCGTGGCCATCGTTCTGACCTCACTCCAGCAATACTTTGACCGACAGAAGGTCGGGCTTGGGTGGCGGCATCTGCATCACCGGCGGCGCCGGCGTGACCGGCAAGATGCCGAGCGCCAGTTCGCCTGGATGCACATGGGTGTTGAACAAGGCGACGAGCTGCGAAAGATAGGCGAAGAGTTGGTCGCCGATCACCGCCGGATGCGCGGCGCTGTCACTGCCATGGCGCACCAGCGGCGCGCTCGAAACGACTTCCACCGCGCCTTTGACCGTCACGGTGCCGGTCGCGGCGTTCACTTCCACTGAATTGAGCGCGACGCCATCCGTCAAACTGATCGTCTGCGCCGCGTCGTCCATCACCACGGTGAGGCCGGTCTCGGTGCGCCAGATGCGCGTGGTCGGCTGGCTCAACTCGCCGGGCGGCTTTCTCGGCAGCTCGCCCTTGCCCCAGTAGCAACCGGTCCAGATCGGCTGTGATGTGTCGCCGTCCTCGAATTCGATCCACACGCCAGCGCCGATCGGCGGGATGGAAAAGAAGCCCGAGGTCGGTCCGCCATAGGGGACGCAGGGCCAGGCCCAGCCGGTCGGCACGCCTTTCAGCACACGGGGAACAAAGGCCTGAAGACGGCCATAGCCGTCGGGATCGAAATTATTCGCCACCGTGCCCTTGTGTTTGCCGAAGACTTTTCTTCCGGTTCTCGGGGCCTCTGATCTTGCAGCGTTCAACATCCGTTTTCCCTCTCTCACGCGACCGCGGCCAGCGGATCGACAAAGACTTCCGCGCCGGTGAGACCGACGGCGTTGCGCCAGGCGGTGAAGCTCTGGCGGTAATCGTCCCGCGAGATGTGGTGCGAGACCTGGTCGACATAATAGAGACCGCTGTTCTGGCGCCCGGCACCGCGCACCAGCACCGGCAGGCCGACGCGCAGCGGCCGCGCGAGCTTGATACCGTCGACCTCGCCTTGTGCCAGGATCGCCCGGCTGGTCGCCGACGCCCGCGCCATCGCTCTCAGCTGCGCTTCCGTCGGATTGGCGGCGCCATCGCCGAATTGCTGCTCCACCGGCGGCGGAAGAATGCGGAACAATGACGGCTCCATGCCCATCGGCAGCTCAGCCGACATCAGCCCGAAGGATGGCCGTGGCGCCCTGGTCACCGGGTCGACCATCAACCCCATGACGCCGGTCGGCGACAGCATGTCGTTCGCCACCGTGAACTGAGTAAGATTCGACTGGATGCCGAAGTCGATCGACAGCACGCCCTGATGCGGCACGAAGGTGTAGGGCCGGTGCAAATGCCCGACATCCCGGCCAGTGATCGGATCGGGCTGGACGAACAGATCGAGATTGTAGGCATAGGCCAGCTCGAACAGGAACGCCGCATCATAGATGCGCTGCATCGTGGTCGTGTCCATGATGGTGCGGGTCGGCGGCAGCGCATCGATGAGCGGCAGGATCGCGTATTTGGCGAAAATGGTCGCGGCGATCTCGCTCTCGGACAGATTGGGCCAGGGAAACGTCTCCTGGTTGTTGGCCATCCGCGTGCCGAGCGCATCCATGCCCACCACTTCGAGGCGCGACGTGCCGGGCGCATCGCCGGCGCTCAGCTGCGCATCCTTGATATAGCCATTGATCAGAACCTGCGGGACCGGAAGCCCGGCGGCGATGCTGATCTTCACCGGCATCATCGGGCGGAAGATATCGATCGCCAGCGCGTCGAAATCACCGAACGAATTGCGCGACAGCTCGAAATGCAGACGGAAGATCGACGCCTGGCCGATCGAGGTCTCGATGTCGATCGCCCGCAGCGCCTGGAAGAACGGCATGGGCATCGGCGCGAAGGCCACTTGGACGCTGAACCATGAGGGAAGCAGGCCCATCTCAGCCACCTCCCTCGGGCGCCGGCACGGCGACGGCTGAGCCCGGCTCCTCAGTCAGATCGGCCGGGCGGCGCACGAGGTTGAGATCGCATAGCCGCCAGAACTGCTCCGGATCACCGATCGTCCGGAAGGCAAGGAGATCCGGCCTCTCGCCCTGCTCGACCGAGGTGAAGAGCCGGGGCGGTGTCGCATTCTGCGGAATGAAGCGCATCCGCTTGTAGCGGATGGTCCTCTCATCCTTGCCCGTCAAAGTCGCCTCGGTGATATTTTCGTAACGGCTGCCGCGGAAGAACATCGATGCCCTCCTAGAGCCGGCCCAGCGCCGCAATGGCGCCGGCCGCACTGAACTTGTTGAGATTGGAGATCACTTCCTTCTGGGTGAAGGCGGCGAGATAGACCCAGTAGCCGGGATTGGTGACGTCGAGATCGCGATAGGTGAGCACCCTGACGGTCAGATCGGCCTTGGCGCGGATCGGATTGAGCTTCTGGTCGAAGGCCTCTTCCTTGATCGAGAGGCTCTGGATCTGCACCGGCAGGACACGGCGCGGTCCCCAGACAAGGAGCGTCAAAGGCGCCGTCTCACTGAGAATGAAAGCGGTGCCGGCGAGCGCCAGAGCCTCATTGGCGACGACGATCGGATAGGACGGATAGACCAGGCGCTCGATCGCGGCGATGACCGGATGCAGGCCGTTCTCGACCACGGTGGCATTCTCGCCCGGCTTCTCCAGCTGATCGGCGGCATCGATCTCGATGGAAAAGGTCAATGTCTCCTGCGGCGGGCCGTTGACGCGATTGGTCTCGCCGCGACCGCCACCGCCTGCCGCCGCCTGGCTCTGCAGGGACCGGGAGACTTCATCCGGATTATACTGGAAGGCGATCACCAGCGGCTGCGTCGAGGGCAGGCGATAGGCGACGAGTCCGCCTTTCATGACGCGCGGGCTGCCCGGAAATTCAGATGCCATGTGCCGTTCTCTCTTTCATCACAAGGGTATCTCGAGGGCATATTTGGATGAGGCTTCATCGACGAGCTTGAAGCCGCGCTTGAGCAGGCTGTCGATCAGGCCTTCGGTATTGACGACGACATCCGCCTCGAGCCGCAATGTCTTGGCGCCAAGGCTCCTGGCCATCTCCGTCGCCGATTTGCGGAACGTGAAAAAGGCCTTGATCATGTTGGACGGCTCGCCCTTCGATGCCGCCGACAGAACCCCGGCCACGAGCGTATCGCCTTCCCTGATGAAGTATGGTGTAAATTCGATGCCGCCCCGCTCGATCTGGCCGAACACCTTCTGGCCGAGAGCGAACTGGCCGATATCGTGCTCGGTGACACCCATCGTCTTCAGCGTGGAATTGACCTCGGCCGGCACCGCCTTGGCGACGGTCGAACCGGCGACGCGACGCGCCGTCGTCGTGCCGAGGCCGACGCCGACATTCTTGGGGATGCCGCCCGCGCCGGCGTAACCGCCAATGGCCGCCGTGCCGCCAATGCCGATCTTCACGGCCATATCGACCTGCTCCTCATAACGCACGAGCGAGCTCTGCAGCACGCCGCACAAGGTCGGTGCGGTGAGCATGTTGATATGCGACGGCACGATGCGGCCGGTGCCCTTCTCGACATAGAACTTCACTTCGGAAGAATATTTAGTGCGGATCTCGTCGAAGGTGGCGGTGCGCGGAACCTTGTCGCTTTCGCGGAAGAAGCGTGCTTCTTTGTTCGCTGACGAGAAGGGATGCAGCAGATGCCGCGGGGTCGTGTAGTCGACCTCCACGACCGGCGGTTTCATCCACTTCGCCACCAGCCCCAGCTCGTATTTGGTGCCGTCCTTGTAATGGATGATGGCGAGCTCGGCGGTGAAATATTCGACCTTGGTGATCTCATTGTCGATATAGGTCGGGAACTCCTTGAAGCGGTCGAAACCGGTCGCCATCGGATCGACGGCCGGGGTCTTCTTCTCTTCCTCCCCCATATCGATCTCTTCACGCGTGACTTCGACGAGCACCGGCTTGACCTCGGCGACATAGGCGTCGAAGGCATCGCCATTGAAGAATTGCAGCTTCGCATTGACCTCGGCGCGGTCATCCGCCGACAATGTTCCAGCCTTGCGCAGGCGCTTGGCGTCGGACTTGCCGAGGGAACGCGCATATCGGATATCGGTGGCGCGCTTCGGGTCATAGGCAAAGGCCCATTCCATCGGCATCTGGATCTCGCCTTTGTCGTCGGGCTGGCGCTGGATGGTCGGATTGCCGCCGCGCTGCTGCACGACATGGGTCAGCTCATGGGCGAGCAGCCCGGTGTCGTGGCCGCTCTTGGCGAAGGCGATATCACGGCCAAAGGTGAAGGCGCGCGCGCCAATGCCTTGCGCCGCCTGTCTCGCCTGATCGTGCGTATGGAGACGCACATCGGAGAAATCATGGCCGAATCGCGGCTCGAAATAAGCACGCTGCTCGGCGTTGAGAGGGACGCCACCTCGCGCCAGAGCGTCGGTCGCTCTTGGACTTTCAATGGAAGAAGCCTCGGCCTTGCCCGTCACACCAACCGAATGATTGGAAGCGATAGCCCGTGATGCGTGGTCGGCCTCGCGCTCCAACGGATCATGCACCGGCCCGGTGCCGCGCGCGGGTGCGGAGCGCCGCGTGTCTGCCAGAGAAATCTGCTCGTGCCTGGTCATTGCCGGTCAGTCCACATCGGGCACATTCCCAATCGGATATTCTGTGTAGACACCAAGGTCTTCCAATCGTCGCTGGATGATCCCCCATTCCCCGCCGACATCGACGGCCTGCATGTTCGGCTGCTGCTTCAGCCACAGATTGGCGTCATAGGCTTCCTGATTTCCCCAGCGATAAAGGTTGCGCGGTGTATTGGGAGAGACGGCCATCGGCGGCTTGACCAGATGCGCGCCGCCGGCGGTCGGCTGGAAGCCTAGAAATGGCGCCCAATCATCGACCTGCGCGCCATAGGGCCTTATCCCGCCGGTGCCGTCTCTCAGATAGAATGCGCGTGGCCCGGTTGGCGTGTTGACGACGCGGATCTGCAATCCGTTGTAGACCCATGCCTCGTTGGTGGCGAAAGCGAAGGTCGGCGCTCCTGGAGTCGCCATCATCATGAGATTATCGCCGTATTTGGCCTTGGCCGCCTCGGTCCGTTTGCGCGCCTCCGGAAGATGATCCGTCCAGTCCGGCTTGGGCATATCCGGATCAACCGCCGGAGGCCTGGGCTTGGTGCGTTCCTGGAAGACCGGCAACTGCATTTTTTTGCCCGCCTGCGCCGGCAGCGGCTGAGGCGGTATCGGAAAGCCCGCCTGATCGGCGAAATGATCGCCCACCGGCTTGTAGGTTCCCGATTCCCGGTTCCAGCTCTTGAGCGCGCCATTCTCCATTTTTATGTTGCCGGCATAGGCCACCGGCCCACCCATCGCGGCCTCGGCATGGCCGTAGCGCGAGCCCCAGAGTGATCCGTCCGGCATGCGCGCGAAAGCATAGTCTCCAGTGGCCGGAATCAAGGCGCCGCTTTCATAATCGACCTCGAAGAACATGCCGTCGCGCTCGACGATCTGGACGCGTTCGCCGCCCTTGGGCGTCCGGCGCGGCAGATTATTGTAGGTCGGCACACCGAGATCGGGCTTGGCCGGCGGCGAGCCATGTGTCGTGGCGCCACCCGCCGGAGCATCGGGAAGCTTCGAACCCCCACCGGCCACATCATCGGCAAGCCCCTGCGGCGCGCCGTGTTCGACATTTGCGGCGGTACGCGATGTGGCGCCCGCGACGTCATCGGCGCCGCGTGCCGCGCCCCGTTCGAGATTGAGGGTCAGGCGCTCCGCTTTCGCGACCGGCGGCACGTCCGGCACCACCTGGATGGCGGCTTCGAACAGCGCATCACCGACCTCGCCGGAGCCCACGGATTTGGTGCTGAGATTGGCGCCATAGAGATCCCGGCGCGTTCCGATATCCGTCATCTTCTTGTCGAAGTTGACCGCGGCCACGCCGAGGCGCAGGCCCCAGCCGATCGGTCCCGGCACGAACATCGAGACGAATTCCACCACCTTCAGGATGTCGTCCCAGATCGAGGTCTGCGATTTGCGGTAGCGCGCCAGATCGTCGATCACCCGGTTGATCTCCGACGACTTGGCGCCGATGGGGCCCTTCAGGCGCTCCTTCTCCATGTCGATGATCTTGTCGGCGGCAAAGATGACCTTGCGCTCCTTGATGCGGCTGCGCGCGCCGGTGATCTGCTTGCGGCCATCGAAGAGGAAGTCGGAGAGCTTGCCATGCGCGGCGCTGGCATCCTTGGCCGAGAGAATGTCCTGGGCGCTGAAGCCTTGCGTGACCTTCAGATTGGATTCCTCGGCGACCGTCTGGTTGAAGGCTTGCTCCTGCTGCTCCATCTGCTTTTCGCGCTGATCGGTGCGCTGCGAATAGGTGGGCTCGCCGGACAGCGTGTCGCCGATGACGCTGAAGGGATTGAGGGCGCGGTTGATGCTATCTGCCTGCTGCTCGCTGTCGAGCTTCTGCTTGACCGCGGCGCGTTGGCGGGATGCCGCGGCGACTTTCTCATTGCGGTTGATCCGCTGCAGCTCGGCCCAGAAATAATTCGGCGACCATTTCTTGTCCTGCCACAGGCCGACATATCGCCGATCCATCCTCAGCAGGCTCGCTTCGGCGCTGTCGAGCGCCGCCACTGCGAGATTGGTCAGATCGGCGACGAGCGCATTCTCGAAATGGCCGATCAGAGCCCTGAACTCACTCAGAAGTCGCGCCCCGTTGCGGTTCAAATCCTCCCTGCCGGCATAGGGTATCTTGTAGTGCTTATAGAGGTTCCAATAGTTGACGCGAGCCAGCGCGTCGCTGCCGTCTTCCAGGATGCTACCGACGCCGCCGTGATGCAGGAGATGAGTTGGCGCATCGGCCATGATCTTGGAAATCTCGACAAGCGAATCCCAATTGCTGGCCGTATCGAGCTGCTTCTTGTTGCGCTTCTCGACATAGTCGAAGGCCCATTCGGTCTGCGTGCCGCCGGATTCGGTGGTATTCCCCATCTCGCGGTCGTGACGGCGGCTTTCCTGCACCAGAATCAGCTCGTCCGCGGTGACGCCGGCTTGCTTCAGGATCTCGCCGGCAAAGGCGGCGTCGCGATATTCGTCAGCAGTGCCGGCTGTTGCCCGGTCCGACGTCACGAAGTCCTGGATTTCCTTCGGCAGCTCCTTGACCTGCCCTGCCGGTGTGGGCCTGATGTGAATCGTGGTCTTTTCGGCGCGGCCGTTAATGGGCTCCTCGGTATAAGGATCGAGCGGGTAACGATAGATGAACTTGCCCGGAATACCCTCGGCGGTCGCATTGGGAACGTGCCCCAGCGGCGATGTCGTATAATCGCCGGGCGCCAGCTTGTTGATCAGCAGATCGACAGTGGCCGACATGCCGTCGGACAAAACGACATCCGCCGTCTTGCCACGCTGCTCAGCCGTCACGGTGACGACGCCCGGCTTGTTCTTGTCCTCGTCCTGGGACTTGCGCTGCAGGACAGGCGTGCCGATCCGTTGCTGCAGCGTATGGCCGAGCTCATGCGCCAGAAGATGCCGGCCCGCCGTCGTATGCGGGGCAAATTCGCTTTTTCCGAAGACTACATGATTGCCATGCGCATAGGCCCGCGCGTCCATCGCGGCAGCGGAACGTTCGGCCGGTCCATGCCGGTGAATACGTACGCCGCTCAGATCGCGGCCGAATCTCGGCTCGAAATAAGCCCGCTCGGCGTGGCCCAGCGGTTCCCCGGATTGCGCCAGCACATCGCGGACGCCGGCAGGAAGCTTCGTCGCCTCACCCGTAGACGGACTGACATGCGGATCCTTTTCCGGGAAACGGCCCTTCACGACAGTGTCGGCGAGCCTGTCCGCCTCGCGCTCCAGCGCGTCGTCCCGCTGCCTGCCCCGGCTGGCGGGTGCCTGGTCAACGGCTCTGACGGCTTGCGGTGCGGCTCTCATTTGCCCCGCTCCTTCTCGAGCGCAATGCGGATCGCCTTTTCGAGCGCGCCAGCGCCGGCATTGGCGGGCAACCGGACCCGCAGCGTGTCGATATGCAGAGACTTGTCCTGCCCGCGTAACGCCGTCGTGACACCATTGTTGACGGCGCGGGCGAGATCCGCCGCCTGGCGCATCGACCCTGTTCCGGCAATCCTGATGGTCGGCATGCGGGTCATGACGCTGCCGCTCCGAAGACATTGCCTCTGAATTCGCGGTCGAGCTTGTGATATTCCGCCCGCGCCGCCCGCGCGATATGCGCCATGCCGAGCGGCTTGTTCTCGGCCGCCGCCAGGAAGGCGGCGTTGATGGCGATCACCGATATGTTGCCGCCGGCAATATCGAGCCGCGCGAGCACGTCGAAATCGAGCGCCGCGCAAGGCAGCTCGGGCGGGAAGGCCTTGCGCCAGATCCGGCGCCGGGAATCGGCATCCGGAAACGGCACGTCGATCACATAACGAATCCGGCGCATGAAGGACGGATCGAAATGATTCTTCATATTGGTGGCGAGGATCGCCAGGCCGCTGTAGCTCTCCATGCGCTGCAGCAGGTAGCTCACCTCGATATTGGCGTAGCGGTCATGGCTGTCCTTGACCTCACTGCGCTTGCCGAAGAGCGCGTCCGCCTCGTCGAAGAACAGTACCGCGCCGCTCGCCTCGGCGGCATCGAAGACGGCGCGCAGATTTTTTTCGGTCTCACCGATATATTTCGACACGATGCGCGAAAGATCGACACGGAAGAGATCGAGGTCGAGATCGCGGGCGACGACTTCGGCGGCCATGGTCTTGCCGGTACCGCTCGGTCCCGACAGCAGAAGCGAGACGCCGCGCCCGCGCGGATATTTGCGTCCCATGCCATGATCGCCATAGACACGCGCCGAATGGCGGATCTGGGCGACGGCGGCCTTGAGATCGTGGATCACATCGAGTGGCAAAACGATATCGTCCCAGCCGAAGCCTGGGATGATGCGATCGGCCAATTGTTCGAGCTCGCGGCTCGCCTTCTCGCGGCAAGCCTGCCAGAGATCATCCGCTTCCTGGGCGGCCGCCGCGATGAGGCGCGGCCCGAAGCGGAAATGCTGGGCGATCAGCTCGATCTTTTCCCGTTTGTCCGGCATTTGCGGCCCCAAGGCCTCATGCCAGAGCTCGATGCGGTCCTGGTCGGACAAAGGATCGAGCCGCAGCATCGGCACAGGGAATGAAAACTCGTGCCGCCCATCGGCAATGGCGATCGTGAGCACGGGAAAATCGGCGAAGCGTTCCTCGATAAGCCGCTGTCCTTCCGGCTGCCCGATATCGATCAGCAGCGCGAAGCCGCCCATCAGCGCCTCGCGCGCCAGGAACGGCAGATGTTCGGGCGCAGAGTCGAGCAAACGCGGCTTCACCTCGCAGAGCCCGAAGCCAAAGCCATGGGCGAGCGCCTGAGCCAGGGCGCGGCGCCCACTCTCCCGCGGGCCGGTGATCATCGCCAGAGGCCGCTCCGCCTGGCGCAGCCTTTCGGCGAGAGTCTCGACAAGCGGCCGATGACGCCGGAGAAGCGGCCCGCCTTCGACCGGGCCTAGCATCGACGAAATGCGCCGATCAATGGCATCTTCGCCCATGAGATAGCGGCCGATACGTTCATCGATCAGCAAAGGCGTGGTCGCCATGATGCTGCGCTCGAGACAGTCGATCAGCCGGAAGCGCCGCAAAGGTGCTGAAGGCGCCAGACGTTCCCAGATTTTGACCGACAGCTCGAAGCCGCCGATATCGAGAAGCGCCTGGGCGGTCTGCAGTGTCACCTGGCGCGGCTCGCCTTCGAGCTGCGCATGCAGGCAAAGCAGCAGCAGGTCCTCATCGAAGGGTGTCAATTGAAAGAGTACCGAGAGGCGGTCTATGGCGGCCGGGCTTTCCTCGTCGCGCAGGAGATGGCGCGACTCTTGATAAGCGGTGGCTAAAGCCGTCGTCGCCTCGCCGTCGGTGCGGGAAAGCCGCGCGGCGACCCAGGCCAGTCCCAGACGTATCACTTCATCGTTGCGTTCCCGCCAAGGGCGTGTGTCCGCCGTCTTCAGGACTTCCGTGCGAGACATGGTCTTGCCGCGCGCCATCGTCAGAGCCCCAGCGTGAAGGTGATGCCGCCATCGCGGCTGCGGGCGCCATCGACCTGGGCCGCGACCGGATAAGGCGTCGGTGAGACATCGATGATGTCGGTCGCTGCCGCGACGGGGACCTCCACCGCCGTCGGCGTCGGTGCCGCCCAGGGATCGCCAGGTTCGGGCATCCGGACCGGAATGGCGGCATCGCCAATGATGATCTCCGCACCCTTGGCACCTTTGTGCCAGAGACGTTTGCCGGTGACCCGCAGGACAGATGCCGCATTGCCGGTCGGCGGCGTCGCGCCGGCCACGGTCGGCACCAGTTGCATCAGCCGGATATCGGAGGCGTAGCGCCTGGACTTGTTTATGCCCGTGCCCGGACCGAGAGCGCCCTCGACGCCCTCGGTGGGATGGAAGGCGAAAAGCTGGATCTCGAGCGGCCCCGGCTGCAGTTGCTGCAGCGGCGGGATCAGACGCGGCGACGGATGATCGGCGTCGGCCGGATATTGCGCATCGGGCAAGGCGATGCGGATGCGCCCGTCACCGGTGAGATCGACACGGATCGGATCGAGCGTGCCGAGCCGGACATAGAGACGCTCGGCTGCAATTTTCTCTGCGATAATCGTTATTTCCTCGCCGATGCGGGCGCGCATCTCACCCAGGGGATCGCCGGGATTGACGGGCGACACATAGAGATCAGTGATTTCCGGGCGCCGGCGCATCGACATGTGAAGGCGGCGCAATTCCACCGGCTTCGGGCTCACCCGCGGCAGCGGCGTTTCGATCTGTACGACTTTCACCTCGTAAACGACCGAGCGGCGGAAATTGGTGCCCGATACGGCCGACCAGACCTTGGTGATGTCGTCGAGCGTGGCGGGATGGAGAACGATCTTCAGGCGCTCGAACTCATTGGTGAGGTCGGCGTCAAGGATCGGGTCGCCGGGCGAGCCCGCCACCGGATTGACGATGGCCAGACGATCGATGCCATTGGCGAAATCATTCATCACCCGCATCGCATCGCCCAGAAGCGTCTGCGCATTGAGATCGGCGTCGCGCTGATTCTCGACGGCGCTGTGGGTGGTCATCAGATAACGCAGATCGAGCGACAGAGGTGGATGGCCGTAGGCCGCCGGATGGCCGGTGCCCGGAATCTCCTGGTTCTTGAGCGCCGCATTCTCGATGACCTGCATCAGATAAAGATTGACGCGGGCGCCTGAGACACCGGCCAGCTCGACATCGGGCGGCGCCAGCGTGATCTCGGCGCCGGTCACCATGCGATCACGCAGCAAGGTGCGAAGCGTGCGGCTGACGGCGGCGATGGCGGCGTGTGATGCCATGACGCTCCCTAACGCGGCTCGCCGCGCCGGGCGCGGGCATAGGTGTCGAAGCCGCGTGTGCGCTGCGGCTGGGGACGTGCGGGAGCAGCTGGGCGTTCCTGCGGCAGGAACTGCACGTCGATGCGCCCGATCGAAATGGTGGGCGGAGGTGGCGCGGTTTTGACCGGAGGCGCGGCTGTCACGACAGGCGCCATGGGTGGCACATCGAAGAACATCGGGCGCTGATGGCGTGGGGCCTCGGGATGCTCGATCGGCAGCGGCCGAGACATGGGAGGTTCAGATCCCGGCGCCTCCGATTGCTCGAGCGATTCGAATTCTTGTTGTGAAGCCATCATGGCTCGTGGCGATGATCGAGGCGGAGAAGAAAGCGGCTCCGATGTCGGCGGCGGGCGAACTCCGTCGGCCTTCACGCCCTCAACTGTCAGGGCGGGCTCAGTTGAGTGAGTCTGCCGCTTTTCTTTTGCTCTTGGAGGCGCACGGTTGTTCTTGCGGGCTGCGACGGAAGGTTGCGCGGGCTTCTCCAACCGTGGCTCGCCAGGCGTTTCCGCTTCAGCCGCGGGACTCATCTCCTGCTCGAAACGCGCCGCCGGGCGGACCTTGAGCAGCGGAAGCCCAGCCGGCTGGCCGGCGCCACGGGCGATCAGACGGTCGGCGAAATTCGTCATCCGCCCGCCTCCCCTGCCGCCGCCGCGATCGCCAGATACTGCGCGCGTTTGGCGAGCGGCAGCGCCAGTATGTCGGCCTCGCTCCAGTGATAGATACGCGCCATGCGATAGACATCGCCATAGAGTGCACTCGAATTGCCGAAGGCCCCCTTCAGAAGTGCGTAACCGTCGAGCAACGTCTCGAAGCTTGCGGCACAATGCGGGCATTCGACCGCGATGCGGCATTCCGCCAAGGGATCGAGCGCCAGAAGCTTTTCGGCAAGCTCGGCCTCGCAGTCCTCCGGCAGGGCTTCGCGTGGCAGCGCTTGTCCCTGCGCATCGAAGAGCGCCGTCAGGCAGGCTTCGAGCAGACGGCGCGCCGATTTCTGTCCGAGACTAAGCGTCCTCTCGAGATCTGCGCCCGTGGGCGGAGCCATTTCCGCGGTCCAGCTCCCGTCTCGCGTGGCGAGAACACAGCGCCGGTCCGAGGAGTCCGGTTGCGCCGATACGAGGTCGCGGAAGCGGATCGGCACCTCGACGACGCTTTTGCAGGACGGACAGGCGACCACGAGGTCCGTCTCCGCACCCAGGAGGCGGGAACAGAGCGCGAGAAGCAGACGCTCGCGATCACCGACGGTCAGCCGCGCAAGCTCGTCGGGCATGGGGACGTCCTCGCCGATGCGCAGCACCAGGCTGTCGATGAGCGCGCTCACGCAGCGGACCGGCGCTGTTGCGCCCATATCGGCGAAAAGCGCCTGATCATGGCCGGTCGGCTCACGCAGCTCGACCAGACGGCGAGCGTCCAGGCCATGCAGCAACTCCACATAAAATGACTGCATCGGAGATCGAGCTCCCCACACGCCTCGATTGCCGTCCAAAGCGTTAAGCCGGGACCGTGAAGCTCGGCTCGACCGGCTCGGTCACGGCGACGTCGCGCTGCCAGCCCTCATTCTCGAGCTTCAGCGTCTGGATCGCGATCGCGTTGGCATTGGCGTCGAGATCGGGCAGCGCCTGGAAGTCCGACACCCAGCAGCGGAATATCTGATAGGAGAGGACTTTCTGGCCGGCTTCATTGAAGACATCGAGGATCACATCCTTGCGGAAATCGGCGAGCGAAACTTCCGAGCCCGCGCCGGCGCCAAAATTCCAGATCTTGTTGGCCCAGCGTTCGAATTCGAGATCATGGGTCACGCCGCGCTCCAGCGTGATCGCCTCGAACTTGCTGCGTCCGGGCGATTTGCGCGCGGTCGAGGGATCACCGCCCTCGCGGTGCTCGATCACTTCGGTGCTGCGCTTGAGCGCGCCGACCTTGCTGATGCCGGCCACGTAGCGGCCGTCCCATTTCACCCGGAACTTGAAGTTCTTGTAAGGATCGAAACGGCGGGCATTGACGGTGAAAGGCGCCATGGTTCTCTCCTCACTCGGCCGTCGCGCGGGCGATCTGCTGGATCTTGATGATGACGAATTCGGCGGGCTTCAGCGGTGCGAAGCCGACCTCGATATTGACGATGCCGTTATCGATATCGCTCTGCGTCGTCGTCTCCCCGTCGCATTTGACGAAATAAGCCTCGTTCGGCGTCGAGCCCTGGAAAGCGCTCTGACGGAACAGGTCCTGCATGAAGGCCCCGATATTGAGCCGGATCTGCGACCACAGCGGCTCGTCATTGGGCTCGAACACCACCCATTTGGTGCCGCGATAAAGGCTCTCCTCGAGGAACAGGGTCGTGCGGCGGACGGGCAGGTATTTCCAGTCGGAAGCGAGCGCGTCCGCGCCTTCGAGCGTGCGCGCACCCCAGCAGATATTGCTGAAGATCGGGAAATTGCGCAGGCAGTTGACGCCGAGCGGATTGAGCGTGCCGTTTTCGAGATCGGTCATCACATAAGTGAGGCTCTCGACATTGCGTAATCTGGCATCGGTGCCGGCCGGTGCTTTCCAGACGCCGCGCGCCGTGTCCGTCCTCGCCCACAGTCCCGCAATGGTGCCGCTCGCCGCCAGCGAGCGCTGGCGGTTCTGGTTGAGCGGATCGGGCGTGAAGGTGCGTGGATAATAGACGGCTGAATTCGGATGCCTGAGCGATTCATTGGCGGCGAGCCAGGTCTGCATCTGATCGATGGAGACGACACTGTCCGGAATGTCGATGATGATCATCGAGCGCCGGCTCTCGGCATAGGTGATCGCTTCCGCATAGACCGATAAGGCGCCCGACTGACCCAGACGCGGCGCATCGGGAATGGCGATGATGTTCACCAGGTCCATGTCGTCGATCGCATAAAGCCCGGTCTTGAGCCCGGCATTGCCGCGGAAGGCCCCGGCGGGCACCAGGTAATTGCCGCTTGCCGGATCGATGATGGTGCCGTCGGCACCACTGCCGGCGGTCGGCAGGAACTGCAAGGGGCGCGTCGAGAGCGGAGCCGAAAGCCCGTAATTCACGGCGTCAGGGCCGGCGAAGGTAAAGGTCGCGGTCGGCTCGAAGGGCTGGGCGCCCTTGCCGGCGATGACGACGAAACGGCGCGGATTGGTCACAGAGCCGGCACCGATGATATCGACCGTGGCTCCGGTAAAATAGGCACGGAATTCCGCCGGGATCGACGCCCCTGCTCCCGCCGAGCGCAAGGCCGTCTGCAAACCGGCCGCCCATTCGGTGAAGCCGCCTGTGGCCGTTGCCGGAATGGTCAAGGCGATCGCCCCCGGCGCCACGCTCAGGCTGACCGTGATGTCCTTGATGTCGGCGAAAGGCGGCACCGCCGCGGCGAGATCGGCGCCCACCGTGCCATTCGCGGCCGGCGGCGTCATATCGCTCAGCGCCGATGCGCGGCTGACCTGGATCAGTCGCGAACCCTGATTAACCACATCGACGGCGTAATTCGCCGTGTCCGGCTTCATCGTCAGATTGCGGAAGCTCTCGGTCTGCAGCACCGTGGTACGGTTGCCCGAGATCGCCACCTCGCTGACGAAGAGATTGAATAATGTGTCGGTCGCCGCACTCACATGCTCGACCTCCAGCCTGAGGAAATTGCCCCAGTCGCCCGGATTGGCCGCCGATCCGCCGCGAATACGCCGTCCGGCGGTGAATTTCAGGATCGCGGCGCCGCCGAAACTGGCGAGCGTGCCGTTGGCGGCGGCGGTGACGGCAGCGATCGGTCCCGCTACCGGTCCCGGCTGGCCGATGCGCACCACCCAAGCCTCGGTGCCGCCATTGAGAAAAAATTGCTGGATCGCATAGGAAGCCTCGCTCGACCGGTCGAGCCCGCCATATTCGCGCTCGAAGTCGGCGGCGCTTAAAAGCCGCACGGCCTCGTCGAGCAGACCTTTGCGGAAGGTCCCGACAAAGACGGCCGTCGATGTCGCGACCGCGGCAACGGGGCGAACACCGCTCGAGATTTCTTCAACATAGACACCGGGATAAGTGGGGCGAACAGGCACGGGCGCACCTCCATCTGGCCAGCACATGCCTGCGCTCGCTCAGCCAAAATCCAACTCCGCCCTCTCACTTTGCGCAGGCTTAGTTCAGATCTCGCCCTCATGTTGAGTATACAACAGGAAGGGTGAGAGTCCAGTTACTATTGCAGAAGGTCACATGCTGTTGTGTGAGAAATACCACAAGATCGTGACAATGGCCGTCGATTGCGATGAATTGTCTTGAAATGAAACGAATCTCATAGGCGACATGGAACCGAAGGAACACTTGTACATTGTCTAATGCAATAGGACGCTCTCGCGGGCGCCCCTAGATCACGACCACTTCAGCTCGATTCGAGCTGAAGTGGTAAACGTGATCGGAATCTTAAGGTTTAGCGCGTGATCGGACGGAAAACCGGAACCCACTTTTCCTGATCACGCGCTATATGAACTCGTCGTAACCTGGCCGCCGGTCGATTGTTCGCCCCCAGTCAATATGTGATTCAGCAGACGACAATGGGCCGGGCCGCTCCAATAAAAGAGAGTCCCATGAACGCTCGTGATTCCAAATCCTTGCGCACTGCTCCCCTCAAAACCCCCAGCGACCTCAAGTCCAATGCCGTACGCGATATTGCCGGCGCGCTGAACATACTGCTGGCGGATGCCTTCGCCCTCTATATGAAGACGAAGAATTTCCACTGGCATGTCTCGGGCCCGCATTTCCGCGACTATCACCTGCTTCTCGACGAGCAGGCGGCCCAGATCTACGCCGCCACCGATGACATGGCGGAGCGCGCCCGCAAGATCGGCGGTACGACACTGCGCTCGATCGGCCATATCGCGCGGCTGCAGCGCATCAAGGACAATGACGCGGAATTCGTCACGCCGCTCGACATGCTGGCGGAACTGCGCGAGGACAATAAGCAGATGGTGACCAGCCTCCGGGAAGTCCACGATCTGTGCGATGAGCATGGCGATGTGGCGACTGCCAGCCTGATCGAGAACTGGATCGACGAAGCCGAAAGACGCATCTGGTTCCTGTTCGAGGCGACACGGACAGGCGTCAGCGGTTAACGCTACCCAGCAGAACTTGTCCCACCGAAGCGCCGACCCGTGTCGGCGCTTTCGTCGTTCAGAATCAGCGTCAAAGAGCGCATTAGTAAGGGAATTGGAGACTTTCGCAGGACTCAATTGACTATAGTATACCGTATGCTAAGGGTAGCCAATGAGAGGGGGCCATGTCAGGCCGCCTCATTAAGAGCACGCAGAGCATGGTGACACAATCGAAGGCGCGCTTGCGCAAAAGTCCGGTCAAAGGCTGGACTCCGGGTGCTGCGGCCTCACCGCTTTCCCCCATCGAACGCAGCAAGACGACCGCCGACGAGGTCGAAGAGCGCCTCATCATGGCCATCGCCATGGGCGACAAGGCGGCCGGCGAACGCATCACCGAGGCCGAGCTCGCCCAGGCTCTCAATGTCAGCCGCGTTCCCGCCCGCGAGGCGATGCAGAAGCTCCTTCTGCGCGGCATCCTGGTCGAAAGCGAGCAACGCGGCCTGCGCGTCACCGATTACGGCGAGGAGCGGATCGCCGAATTGTTCGAATTGCGTTTCGCGATCGAAAAGATCATCTTCCAGCATGTCATGCGCTCGAGCCGCGGCCGCGCCCAGCTCATTGCAGAGCTCGAAGCCATTATCGGCCAGATGCGTGAATTGTCAGGCTCGGGCGATCCGGTTTTGCTGGGCTCGATCGATCTCGATTTTCACCGCGCCGTCGCCAAGCATTCCGGCAATGTGCTCGCCGCCAAGATCTGGGAAGGCCTCGCCCAGCATATGCTGATCATCTTCTGCCGCGACTGGACCACCGCGAAGGACCGGACCGGCGAGGTCAAGCTGCATGAGCAGCTGATCGACTTCATCCGTAACGGCGCGCCAAAGGACATCGACGATGTGCTGAAGAAGCACTTCACCGATCCCGCCAGCCGGACCCGCACGCTCAAGAGCTGATTGGCGCTTCGGCCCGTCTCATAAAACAAAGAACAGGACGCCTTCATGAAGATCCACTCCGTCGACTGCCTTGGCCTGTTCGGCAAATCGCCCAAGGGCGGATGGAGCAACGAGATCCAGCCGGACGATTCCGTCCATGCCCTGGTCATCATCAAAACCGATGAAGGCCAAGTCGGCATCGGCAGCGTCTTCACCGATGCGCGCCTCGTCGAAGCCGCGCTCGGCGTGCTGCGCCCCCTACTTATCGGCGAAAGCATCGAGCCGATGCGGGTCAGCGAGAAGCTGCATCAGAACACCTTCTGGATGGGGCGCGGCGGCAGTCTGACCCATGCGATCTCCGGCATCGACATCGCGCTCTGGGATATTTTTGGCAAGGTGACAGGCCAGCCGATCGGCCGCCTGCTCGGCGGACGTTATCGCGACAAGGTCAAGGCCTATGCCTCGATCCTCATGGAAATGCCGGAGCTGATGCGCGAGCGCACCGCTTTCTATCGCGCGCAGGGTTTCCGCGCCATCAAGATCGGCTGGGGTCCATTCGGCCGCCGCGGCAGCGCCAAGCTCGATGAGGACATCGTGCGCGCGGCGCGCGAAGGCGCGGGCGATGATTGCCTGTTGATGGTCGATGCCGGGGCGAGCGACGCCTTCTGGCCCAACGGGCTCAACTGGGCCGTCAACGCCGCCCAGATGCTCAAGGACTATGACGTGCGCTGGTTCGAGGAAGCGCTGGTGCCGGATGCGATGGAAGATTTCAAGCAATTGCGGCAGCGCAGTCCCGTGCCGATCGCGACGGGCGAATGCATCACCCGCCGGCAGAACTACCTGCCGTGGTTCGAGAACCGCGCCCTCGATATCGTACAGCCGGACGTCACCAAGGTCGGCGGCATTTCGGAGCAGATCCAGATCGCCCGCATGGCCAACGAATTCGGCATTCAATATATCGGCCATGGCTGGAACACCGCGGTCGGCCTTGCCGCCGATCTGCAGATCGCCGCGGCGGTCCCCACTGCCGAGCTCGTCGAATATATCGGCGGCTCGCCCTATGTCGACGACATCACCGTAGGTGGATGGAAGCTCGACAAGGACGGCATGCTCGCCATTCCCGATGCGCCGGGCCTCGGCATCAGCCTCGATCGCACCGCTGTGCGCGAGCTGACGCGCAATGCCGACGCCATTCTCGGGTGACACGAGCCCTCGTCGGGTAAAGTCATCTTGACATTCAGTATACCGTATGCGGAAATCAACCAAAAAGGTCCCTGGGAGGATATATAATGAGTGACGTGAAGCTGGAGCGGTCGCGGATCACCAATCCGGTCGACTTCGACAAGGCCGGCCGGCAGGCGGGCGTGCTCAGAGCTCCGTTGTCGCGCAATAATTCCGGCTGGGGTGTCGTCGAGATCCCGATCTATTCCTTCAAGAACGGTTCCGGCCCCACCATCCTCATCACCGGCGGCATTCATGGTGATGAATATGAAGGCCCGATCGCCATCACGCGTCTTGCTCAGACGCTCGACCCGGCACGTATCCAGGGCCGGGTGATCCTGATCCCCGCTTTCAACATGCCGGCCGTCCTCAACGACACGCGGCTCAGCCCGGTCGACAACCGCGACATGAATCGCTGCTTCCCCGGCAATCCGCGCGGCACCTTCTCGGAGATGCTGGCGCATTTCCTCGACAGCAATGTGCTGCCCTTCGCCGATGTGTCGCTCGATATGCACACGGCCGGCCATTCCTTCGATTCCGCTCTGTCGACCAACATGCATTATCTCGCCGACCCTGAGCGCCGGCAGAAGACCATGGCGGCGGCGGCGGCTTTCGGCGCCCCGTTCAACACCGTGTTCTGGGGCGTCGATGAAGGCGCCACCTTCACGTCCTGCGTCGAACGGCGTCAAATCATCTCGCTCGGCACCGAGCTCGGCGGCTGGGGCCGCGTCAATGTCGAGGGCGTGCGCATCGCACGGCGCGGCGTCGACAACATCCTCAAGCATTTCGGCGTCATCGAAGGCAAGCCCGACACACGCCAGCGCGACGGCTCGGCCGCGACGCGCCATATGATGGTGCGCGACCAGGCCTGCTACGCCTTCTCGCCGGCGAGCGCGCTTTTCGAGCCCACCAATATAGTCGGCGACACGGTGAAGGCCGGCGATCCAGCCGGCTGGCTGCATTTCGTCGAGGATGTCGATCGCCCCTCGATCGAAGTGCCCTATCCGCGCGACGGTGTGGTGTGGATGGCGGCAGGCCCCGGGCGCATCACGCGCGGTGATCCGGTCTCGGTCATCATGACGGATTACGACGACAAACTCGCAGCCGGTTGAATCAAAGGAAGCTCCTCGCATGTCTGGGGCGCTGATCGATATCCGTAACCTGACCGTCCGCCTCAGCGGCGGACGCGATGCCGTGCTGGTCGACGACGTGTCCTTCGCCGTCGGCAAAGGCGAGGTCCTGTGCATCGTCGGCGAGTCGGGCTGCGGCAAGACGGTGACCGCGCGCTCGATCATCGGTCTCACCCGGCATGATCCGCGTTTCAGCCTCTCGGGTGAAATCCATTTCGACGGGCGCGATTTGATGCGGCTCGGCGCCGATGAATTGCGCCAGGTGCAGGGCGCCGGCATCGCGATGATCTTCCAGGATCCGATGACCTCGCTCAATCCGCTGCACCGCATCGGGCGGCAGATCGGCGAGGTCCTGACGCTACATGGCAAACACTCATCGGCGGAAATCCGGCGCCGCACGATCGAGCTTTTGCGGCAAGTCGGCATTCCCAATCCGGAAACGCGGATCGACGACTATCCGCATCAGTTTTCGGGCGGCATGCGCCAGCGCGCCATGATCGCCATGGCGCTCGCCTGCTCGCCCTCGCTCCTCATCGCCGATGAGCCGACAACGGCGCTCGACGTCACCACCCAGAAGCAGATCCTGACCCTCATCAAGAAGCTGAAAGTCGATTATGGGATGGGCCTCATCCTGATCACCCATGATCTCGGCATCGTCGCCGAGATCGCCGACCGGGTCATGGTGATGTATGCCGGGCGCTGCGTCGAGATCGGCGCGGTGCGCGCCCTCTTCCGAACTCCGCAGCATCCCTATACCGCCGGCCTCCTCGCCTCCATCCCCGCTGCCAATCGGGTGCGCGGCGAACGTCTGCCCTCGATCCGCGGCGTGCCGCCGATCCTCAGCGAAGGCCGTCCGCAAGGCTGCGCCTTCCTGCCGCGCTGCGATTTCGCCCTCGGGCAATGCCGCAATCTTCCGCCGCTCAGGGCGTCGGGTACCGACACGGATCATCTCGACCGCTGCTGGCTTAGCCCTGAGGTGAAAAACCAGACGCTGCGCCGTCTCCAAGAGGGGGCTGAGGCATGAGCGGCACGCCCCTCGTCCGCGTCGCGGCTTTGCGCAAATATTTCGCCGTCAAGGGTGGCTGGCTCGGCGGCCGGCGTGGCCAGGTCCATGCGGTGGACGACGTATCCTTCGATGTCGCATCCGGCGAGACACTGGGACTTGTCGGTGAATCCGGCTGCGGCAAGTCCACGCTGGCGCGCTGCATTGTGCGTCTCGTCGAGCCGGACCAGGGCAAGCTCGAATTCGACGGCGAGGACATCACGCATCGTCCGACCCGGTCCTTGCGGCCGCTCCGCCGGCAGATCCAACTCATCTTCCAGGATCCTTTCGCCAGCCTCAATCCGCGCAAACGGATCAGTCAGATCCTCGGCGCGGCGCTCGATCTGCGCGATGCGTCCGTCTCCCGCGGCGATCGTCAGGCAGAGATCGCCCGGCTTCTCGAACGTGTCGGCCTCGCCCCGCAATTCATGGACCGCCGGCCGCGCGAATTGTCAGGCGGCCAGCGCCAGCGCGTCGGCATCGCCCGCGCACTTGCGGTGGGTCCAAGGCTGATCGTCGCCGACGAGCCGGTCTCGGCGCTCGACGTCTCGGTCCAGGCCGATATCCTCAACCTGCTCAAGGATCTGCAGGCCGAGCTCGGGCTGACGGTCATCTTCATCTCGCATGATCTGGGCGTCATCCGGCATGTTTCGGACCGCGTCGGCGTCATGTATCTGGGCCGGCTCGTCGAGCTGGCGCCCGCCGATCAGTTCTATGCCGCCCCCCTCCATCCCTATTCGGAAGCGCTGCTCTCGGCGATCCCGATGCCCGATCCCGATGCGCATCTGACGCGCAAGGAGATCGTGCTCGAGGGCGACATCCCCAGTCCCCTGGCGCCCCCCAAAGGCTGCCGCTTCCACACACGCTGCCCCTATGCCCAGGCGCTTTGCGCCGGCAGCGAACCCAAACTTTCAACCCAGGCCGGCGGCCGTCTGGTCGCCTGTCATTTTCCACTCGCAAAGCAAGAAAGCACAGGGAGGTAGACGTGACTAAACCAACGAAAACTGGACTTGCCGGCGCCGCGGTGATGAACCGCGCGCAGTTTCTCAAGCTCCTCGGCGGCTCGGCATTCGCCGCCATGGCCGGAAGCTTCGGCCTGACGACGGCGGCGCTCGCCGAAGGCGGCGATCTCGTCGTCGGCATATCGAGCGACATCAAGACGCTCGACCCGCAGATGTCGCCGCTCGACGTGTTCCGCCACACTATCCGCTCGACGGTGTTCGAGGCACTCGTCTTCATCAACCCGGAGACGCTCAGCGCCGATCCGATGCTGGCCGACAGCTGGCAGAAGTCGGACGACGGCCTGACCTGGACTTTCAATCTGAAGTCCGGCGTCACCTGGCATAATGGCTCACCCTTCACGGCCGCCGATGTCGTCTATTCGATCACCCGCGTGCAGGATGCCAAGGTCGGCAGCCCGTTCGCGCCGCAGCTCACCGCCATTTCCAAGGCCGAAGCCAAGGACGACAAGACCGTCGTTTTGACCCTCGCCCATACGGTGCCGGGACTGCTGGCCAATCTGGCGGTGATCCAGATCGTCAACGAAGCCTCGATCGGCACGATCACTACGGCACCCGTCGGTACCGGTCCGTTCAAATTCGCCAACTGGGCGCCGGGCGACCGCATCCGGGTGGAAAAATATGACGGCCATCGCGATCCGCCCAAGGTCGCGGCCATCGAATGGCGCATCGTGCCGGACTCGCAGGCGCGCCTCGCCGGTCTTCAGGACGGCAGCCTGCAGATGGTGGCGCTTGTCGAAGGCAAGGACGTCATCCAGGCCCAGTCGAGCGCCGGTATCGAGGTCATCCAGACCAAGCCTTATGTGCTCTACGAAAACTTCAACATCAACACCAAGCGGGCACCCTTCGACGACAAGCGCGTGCGCCAGGCGCTGGCCTTCGCCTTCGACCGCGCGGCCTATACCAAGTCGATCTGGTTCGGCTTCGCGCGCCCGACCATCAATCCGGTACCGCCTGAAATGGCGACTTATCTGCCGGGTTCGGCCGAGCAATATCCTTTCGATCTCGACAAGGCGGCAGCCCTTCTCGCCGAAGCGGGCTTCAGCAAAGACAGGCCGCTGACGATGGAGATCCTCACGCCGACCGGCTTCGATTCCTTGAAGTCGATGGCGCTGGTCCTACAGGATAATCTCAACCGCATCGGCCACAAGGTGACAGTGCGCGAGCTCGAGATCACCGTCTGGATCGACCGCATCCTGACCAAGCCCGATTACGACCTCACCACCAACAACTACAATACCGGACCGGAAGATCCGGCGAGCATGTTCAACTCGCCCAATCTGGCGCCCACCGCCAATGTCTCGTTGTGGAATCCGCCGGGTTATGCCGATCTCGTCGGCAAGGCGGCAGCCGAGATCAAGCCTGAGAAGCAGGTCGAGCTCTATCAGGAGCTGCAGAAGCTGCTGCTCGAAGAGATGCCGCAGATCACAATCGACCACCTGCCGCTGTTCTTCCTCGGCAGCGAGGCGACCAAGTCGCTGGTCATCGGACCGAGCGGCATCGACGACTACAAGAAGATCGCGCTCTAGCGACCAGTCTCTCCCACCTAAGGCGCCGGCTCGCAAGGCCGGCGCCGATTTCGGTCAAAGTGCATGGCAATCTATCTCCTGGTGCGCATTCTTGGTGGTGTGGTGACGCTCTTCTGCGTGAGCGCGCTCGCTTTCTTTGCGACCGCCCTGGCGCCCGGCAATCCGGCCGCGGTGCTGCTCGGCAATCTCGCCACACCGGAGCGCATCGCCGTCGTCACCGAGCAGATGGGGCTCGATAAACCCCTGCCTATCCGCTACTTCATCTGGCTCAGGGAGATGCTGCAGGGCAATCTCGGCACCTCCAATCTCAGCTTCAAGCCGGTCAACGACCTGGTTCTCGCCGCTCTGCCGCCGACACTCGAGCTCGCGGCCTTGAGCCTCGCCCTCGCCATCGTCATCGCGATACCGATGGGCCTGATCCTCGCCCAGAATCGCGACCGCTGGTGGACACGTCCGCTGTCAGGCCTCGTCACGCTCGGCATCTCCGTCCCCGGCTTCTGGGTCGGCCTCTTGCTCATCGTGGTGTTCTCGATGACCTTCAAGCTGCTGCCGTCGGGCGGTTATGTGCCGATGACGCGCAGCGTCTCCGGCAATCTGCGCGCCATGATCCTTCCGGTTCTGACGCTCGCCATCTATCTCATTCCGTCGCTGGTGCGCTTCGTGCGGGTGACGGCGGCCAATGTGCTGCGCGAGGATTATATCGACACGGCGCGCGCCAAGGGTGCCGGCCGGTGGCGCATCCTGCTCCAGCATGTGGCGCCCAATACCCTCATCCCGACCATCACCTATATCGGCCTGCAGCTGGGCGTCCTGATCTCCGGCGCCATCGTGATCGAGATCATCTTCTCCATTCCCGGCCTCGGGCGTCTCGGCATGAATGCCGTGCTCAATCGCGACTATCCGGTCATCCAGGGTGTCGTGCTTCTCGCCGCCACCGGCTATGTCGTCGTCAATCTTCTCATCGATCTCGCTTATTCGCTGATCGATCCCCGGATTCGCACCAGATGACCGAGATCTCCACACCCGTCCGGCCGCAAAGCGGCGCCGTCTCCTACATCCTCCGGCGATCGCCCGTGGCGGCGCTTCTCGTCGCCCTGTTTCTCATTGCCGCGCTGCTGGGTCCCTGGCTCGCCCCGCATTCGATGACGGACACCAATCTCGGTCACGCGCTGCAGCCACCCAATGCCACCTACTGGCTCGGTACCGATGCACTCGGCCGCGACGTGCTGAGCCGGCTCCTCGGCTCGGCCGGTATCGCGGCGCAAGCCTTCCTGATTGTCGTGCTGACCGGTGGCGTGCTCGGCACGTTGTTCGGTCTCGTCGCCGGCGGCATCGGCGGGCTGACCGATCTCGTGCTCTCGCGCGTCATCGAAATCCTGCAAGGCTTCCCGACCGTGCTGGTCGCCATCGTCATCGTGGCGTTGCTCAGCCCCTCGCTCACCAATGCGATGATCGCGGTCGGTCTCGCGGCCGTGCCCGACTTCGCCCGGGTGGCGCGCGGCGTCGCCATTCAATTGCGCGAGCGCGAATTCATCCAGGCGGCGCGCGGCTTGGGCATGAGCGAGATGCGCATCCTCGCCAGTGAAGTCCTACCCAATATGGTCGGGCCGCTCATCATCATCGCGAGCTTCGACGGCGCCCAGGCGATCATGTGGGAAGCCGCCCTCTCATTCCTGGGGCTCGGCGTCCAGCCGCCCTATCCCTCCTTCGGCTCGATGCTGCGCGAGGCGCAGAATTTTCTCGCCATCCAGCCCTCGCTCGCCATCACCGTCGGTCTGACCGTGTCGGCGATCATCCTCGGCCTCAATCTGCTCGGCGACGGACTGAGCGACTATTACGATCGCAGCGACAAGTGAGCCGGCGCGCATTGTGCCGTGAACCAGCTGATGAAATCCGCAACCGCGCGACTCTGCCCTGCGCGTGAAATGATGAAATAGCCCTGATCGTCGAGCGTCGAAATGTCGGAAATGACCTCGAGATCACCCCGCTGGATCTCATGCCGGAACACTTCGATCGGACAGAGCGCCACGCCATGCCCCGCGATCACCGCAGTCGCCAGCATGTTGAAATCCTGAAAGACGGGACCGCGTGGCCGCCGCGGCGGAGGTGCTTGCGCCTTCCTGAACCAGTCGAGCCAATAGTCGACCTTCTCATCATGTAGCAGATCGGCTTTGGCGATATCGCCGGATTTGCGAAGCTCCGGATGCTTCTCGAGGTAGAACGGGCTGGCGACCGGCTTGTTGACCCGTGAGAAGAGAAGACGGCTCTCGATGCCGGGCGAGCGATCCTCACCCAGCGTGATCAGCACATCGAGCGCTTCCGCGTCGAACTGCTCCTCCGCCCGCGCATAAACGATGCGCAGATTGATCTCGGGGTGATGCGCCATGAAGGCCGGCAAAGCCGGAACCAGCCAGCGCGCCGCGATCGAGGGGATACAGCCGACCGTGATCGAGCGCGCATCATGGGTCCGGCGCATATTGGCGGCGGCGCTGGCGATGGCCGCGAGCGCGCCGGTCACGACCCGATAGAATTCGATGCCCGCCGGGGTGAGCGCCACACCACGGCCCGAACGCTGCATCAGCCGTCGGCCGAGCCAGGCTTCGAGGTGCTTGATCTGATGGCTGATCGCGGCGTGAGTCACATGCAGCTCGTCCCCCGCCCGTGACAGGCTCGACCAGCGCGCCGCCGCCTCGAAGGCCCGGAGCGCGGTCAGCGGCGGTAAATCCATATGTTACTCCATTTTACAGGTCTGTTAGAACTGATCACTTGTGAATTCAGCGATATTCCACCAGTCTTCGCATTATCGCGACGCTCTCGCTATTCGGAAATTCTAACATTTTGGGGCAGGAGAAAACAGATGATCGTGCGGTCTTTCGAGGAAATCGCCGGCAGCGACCATGACGTCGCCTGGGGCAACGGCCAGAGCCGCCGGCTGCTGCTCGCCAAGGATGGCATGGGCTTCGCCGTCGCCGACACGCTCGTGCTCGCCGGCACCCAGTCGCTGCTCGAATACAAGAACCATTTCGAAGCCTGCTACTGCCTGTCGGGCGAAGGCGAGATCGAAGACATGGACGGCAATCGCCATGTCATCAAGCCGGGCGTCATCTATGCGCTCGACAAGCACGACAAGCACTATCTCCGGGCGAAGACCGATCTGCGCCTCGTTTCAATTTTCAACCCGCCGATCCAGGGCCATGAGCGCCACAGCCTGCGCTCAGGCGAGAGCTCGGCTTATTGAAGGCAACCCTCGAGAATGCGGGAGGAGACAAGACTATGGACAATAGCGCGAATTCCACTAGTGCATCGCCAGACCGTCTCAACCGGCGCTCTTTCGTGAAATCGGCTTGCGTGCTCAGTTTCTCCGCAGCACTTCCTGCCACGAGCGCCATCCCTACATCATTTGCACAAACCGGATCGACCATGAGCCTCTCGGAATATAGCAGCAAGGATGCAACGGAGCTGGCCCTCCTGGTAAAGCGCGGCGAGGTGACGGCAAAGGAGCTGGCCGAAACCGCTCTCAAGGCTATCGCCGCCGTCAATGGCGAACTCAATGCGGTCATCGAGACTTTTCCCGGTCGTCTCGAGAGCCTGTCTTCCGAGCGTCATCCGCAGGGCGCGCTCAGCGGCGTGCCGATGCTCAACAAGGACCTCGAATCCGAGGCCGACACGACTTTCGAGATGGGCTGCGAGCTGCTGCGCGGCAATGTCGCCACGGAGGATTCCGTCGTGGTGTCGGGCCTCAGGCGCGCCGGCCTCAACAATCTCGGCCGCACGACCTGTCCCGAATTCGGCCTCGCCTCGATCACCGAAAGCAGGATCGCCGGTGTCACGCGCAATCCGTGGGATCTGCAACGCACGCCGGGTGGATCGAGCGGCGGATCCTGCGCCATGGTCGCCGCCGGCGCCGTACCGATCGCAACCGCGAGCGACGGTGGCGGCTCGATCCGCAGTCCGGCCGCGCATTGCGGCCTCGTCGGCTTGAAGCCGACGCGCAACCGGCTCTCGCCCGGCCTCTATCCCGCCGATCCCGTCGCCGGCCTCGCGGTGAGCTTCGTCGTCACCCGCAGCGTGCGCGACAGCGCGCTGGCGCTCGATCTGACGCAAGGCTGGAAGCCCGGCGATGCTTGTGGCCTGCAGCGGCCCGAGCATTCATATGTCAGCGCGCTCACACCGCCGAAGAAAAAACTGCGCGTCGCTTATGCGACAACGGCCTGGACAGGCGTCAAGGCGGACAAGGACGCGATCGACGGCGTCGAGAAAGCCGTTCGCCTGCTCGAGCAGGAAGGACACACAATCGAGGAAGCAAAGCCGGCCTATGATCATCCGCCCTTCGCCAAAGCGACGCTCGATATCTGGAGCTCCGGCGCGACGGTGGCTTTCGATGCTTTGGGCGCCATGTTGGGACGCAAGCCTGGCCCTGATACGCTGCAGAGGACGACCTTCGCCATCTATGAATATGGCAAGACCGTCACGGCGGCTGATCTCTATACGGCCCTCGAGGTCTTCAACGCGCTCAACCAGTCGGTCGGCGCCTTCTTCGAGACCTATGATCTTTTCGTCACGCCGACCTGCATGTCGGCGGCGCCCCTGATTGGTGCTGTACGCTGCGATCCGCCCGGCCCGGTCCATGCGGCGCGCTGGAGCGAGGAGATGAACGCCATCGATTCCTTCATGGCGGTGTTCAATACCAGCGGTCATCCGGCGATTTCGCTGCCGGTGCATTGGACGTCCACCGGGCTGCCGGTCGGTGTGCAGTTCGCCACGCGCTTCGCCGACGAGACGACGCTCTTCCAGGTCTCGAGCCTCTTCGAGCAAGCGCTTCCCTGGCGCGACAAGCGGCCACTCGTCCATGTCGCAAGGTGAAACAACCTGAAGTGGTCGATGACATCCTGATGACTCACGAATAAGACCGC
Organism: Rhizobiales bacterium Y(2018); assembly: GCA_005502925.1. GTDB lineage: Bacteria > Pseudomonadota > Alphaproteobacteria > Rhizobiales > Aestuariivirgaceae > Taklimakanibacter. The sequence continues at coordinate 279,948 of SCPD01000003.1, forward strand.
GCCCTCGTTCTTAGCCATGAAGGAGGCGCATCTTGCATAGACAGCATGCCTGGCCGGAAGGCCATTGGAACTGGCCGGTTCATGTCAGCCACAAACACGGGGTGCGCTGTGGCCAGATGATCTGGGTCGGCGGACAGGCTGATGTCACGCAAGAGGGGATCGTCAACCATCCCGGCCAGCTGGCGCCGCAGGTCGCCGGCACCCTCCGCTATTTCGAGCGGGTCTTGCGTGAGTTCGACTGCGATCTCACCGATCTGGTCAAATTGCTGTGTTTCTATGTCAATGACGGCTCGGTCGACGAAACCGAGTTTCTCGGCATGGTGGCTGAGGCCCTGCCCGCCGGCGCCCGGCCGGCGATCACCGCCGTGCCGGTGCCCTATCTCGCTTATCCCGGTATGGCGGTCGAGATCGAAGGTTATGCCATGCGCGGCACCAAGGCTGAGAAGCTGCCGCGCAGCTTTACGCAGAGCGCCGATCTGTCTCCGTTACCTGCGCCTTTCGTCGGCGCCGTGCGGTCGGGCAAGATGATTTTCGTGAGCGCCCAGTCGCCGATCGACCATAATGGCGAAGTGCTGCATCCGGGCGACATCGTCGCGCAGACCAGGCAGGTGATGAAGCAGATCGGCAGCGCGCTGAAGAGCTTCGGCGCCGATTTCAGTGACGCGGTCAAGCTGAACCGCTGGTATGTCGGCACCGGCACGGTCGAGGATTTCGAGCCGGCGGCGCTGGCCTGTGCGACACATTTCAACGAGCCGGGACCTGCCGCCACCGGCATTCCCCTGCCGCGCCATGCGCGCAAAGGTCAGCAGATAAAGATCGAAGTCGTCGCCATGCTGAGCGAGGACGGCAGGAAATTGCCACGCCGCCATGTCCGGCCGGAAAGCGTGTGGGACTGGACCATCAAGCTTCCCTATTGGCACGGCCTCAAATGCCACGACATGATCTTCCTGGGCGGCCAGGTCTCGCTCGACAAACACGGCAAGGCGGTCGATCCCGGCAACATGAAGGCGCAGACACGCCAGGCGATGACACATATCGGCACCATCCTGAAGGAGCTCGATGCCGACTATGGCGATGTCTGCAAAGTCACGACGATGTATGAGGGTGCGAGCTCGCATGACGCGCTGCATGACAATCTGCTCATCCGCTCGTCCTTCTTCCGGGATCCCGGCCCCGCGACGACCGGTATCCCGCTGCCCGCTCTCGCTTATCCGGGCATGATCATCGAAATCGACGTCTTCGCCATGGCGGAGCCGGATAAGAAAGACTAGCCCCTCCCCCTTTAGGACGATGGCCGGCGGCAAGGCGGTCGGGCCATAGTGGCTCATATCCATCCGTGAGCAGGCCAAGTCCCATGCATTTCCCCCTCGATGAGATCCGCAACCGTTTTCCGGCATTGTCCGGCCCCGACGAACCGCCGATCTATCTGGACAATCCCGCCGGGACGCTCGTGCCGCGTTCGGTGATCGATGCGGTCGCCACGGCCATGGCGACGGCAAGCAGCAATCTCGGCGGGTATTTCGCCGCCTCGCAGCGGGCCGGCGACATCTGGACCAAGGCACATGACGCCGCGGCCGATCTCGTGGGTGCCAAATCATCGCGCGAGGTGATCATCGGCGCCAATATGACGACGCTCACTTTGCATCTGTCGCGCTCAATCGGCCGGCTGATGAAGCCCGGTGATGAAATCATCGTCACCCGCATGGACCATGAGGGCGATGTCTCGCCCTGGCTCCTGATGGCAGAGGACCTGGAGCTCAACGTGAAGTGGCTGAACTTCAACCGCGAAACCTGGCGCATCGAGCCGGAAGAGCTGCGCCCGCTCTTGAGCGATCGCACAAGACTTCTCGCCCTCAATTATGCCAGCAATCTCACCGGCTCGATCAATGACGTGAAGGCCTTGACCGCGCTTGCCAAGGCGGCGGGCGCTCTCGTTTATGTCGATGCCGTGCAGCTGACGCCGCATCGCTTGCCCGATGTCCTTGACCTCGGCTGCGACTTCCTCGCCTGCTCGTCCTACAAATTCTTCGGGCCGCATCTGGGTGTCGTCTGGGGCCGCGAGGAGCTGCTGGCCAGCCTGACGCCTTATAAGGTCCGCTGCGCCAGTGATGCGCTTCCCGAACGCTTCGAGACCGGCACGCCGCAGGTCGAATTGCTGGCCGGCCTCGCGGCGACGGTCGACTATCTGGCCTCGGTCGGCGAGATGACCGGCCATGGCGGCTCAAGGCGCGCCAAGCTCGCCGGCGCTTATGCGGCGAGCGATGCCTATGAGACCACCTTGACCCAACGCCTCGTTGCCGGGCTCAAGGCGCTTCCGGGCGTCACGATCCATGGCATCACCAATCCGAACCGCTTCGCGCAACGTGTGCCGACCGTGTCCTTCAGCCATGACCGGATCTCGACGCATGTCTTCGCCGAGCGGCTGGCGGCGCAGGACATCTATATCTGGTCAGGGCACAATTACGCCTATGAGCTCGCCCGCCAGCTCGGATTGAAAGACAGCGAAGGCGTCGTCCGGATCGGCATGGCCCATTATAATAGCCTCGCCGAGGTCGAGCGCTGCCTCTCTGCCGTTGCGACAATTGTGACAGAGAAATCTCCCGTGCTAGCTTAGACCCCACGGAGCCGGACAAGCTCCGGCAGAGGGGTATGTGTGCATCGCTTTTCTCTAGACGACCTGCCTGACGCGATGGCGGAATTCGCCCGCGCCCTGGACGCTTGCGAACGGCCGGAGGCGCCTTACGCCCTGCTCAAGGCCATGAACCGCGTGGTGCCGTTCCAGATCGCCATGTCGGTGGTCTATCGCCGTGACGCCAACCCGATCTATGTCTGCGATACCTTCCAGGAAGGCCAGGCGAAACGCGCGCTGCAGCGCTACATCGCCAGCACCTATGTGCTGAACCCGGTCTACAATGCCTATCTAAGCGGACTCAAATCCGGCATCTTCCGCATCACGGAGCTGATGCCGGACGCCTATTTCGATTCCGGCGTCTATAAGAATCTCGAAATCCACATGCATGACGACGAGGAGCTCGGCTATCGCACGCCGGGCTGGCCCGCCGGCATGGAGGAGCTCATCGTCGCCATCGAGACGCCGGAGGGCGCGCTCGCCGAATTCAGCCTGTCACGTCTTGCCCGCAATGGCGGCTATAGCGACGCCTGCATCGAGGATATGCGCCGAGTGGAACCACTGATCGGCGCCATCTTCCGGCGCTATTGGGCGCATGCCAGCCGCGGCCGCATCGAGGAGAAAGGCGCCTCCCTCAACCAGCTGTTCGGCGAGTTCGGCAAGGAGACGCTGAGCCCCCGCGAGCGCGAAGTGGCGCAGCTCATCCTCAAGGGGCATTCGAGCGAATCGATCAGCGGCAATCTGGCGATCTCGATCGCGACGGTGAAGACACACCGGCAGAATCTCTATGCCAAGCTTGGCGTCTCGACCCAGCAGGAACTGTTCTCCGCCTTCCTGCACTCGATGCACAAACGCCAGGCGGCGGAGCAACCGTTGCGTTAGGGCTGAGAGGATCACTCTTCAAGTACCTCATGCTGAGGTGCGAGCGTAGCGAGCCTCGAAGCATCATCCAGGATAGAGTGAGCCTGTTGCACCAGACCCTTCGAGGGCCGCTCCGCGGCCACCTCAGGGTGAGGGTTATCACACTCTGGAGGCCCTGATCGCCGAGGAAATATTGGCGAGTCCTTTCCGCAGATCGTCCTCTGTCGGCCAGGCATAACCGACACGAAAATGCCGGTCGGACATCTCGAACCAGCGGCCGGCGCCAACATAAGTGGAATAGGTCTCATAGAGGCGCTGATAGAAGCGCGGCAGGTCGACCTTCACCTCGGGCTTGATGCGCGGAAAGCAGACGCAGCCGCCTTGCGGCTCGACCCATTCGACCAGCTCCTCTCTGCCGATCCAGTCCTTGACGATGGCGAAGGCGGAGCGGATGCGCTCATTATTGTAACGCAGCCAGGCATCGCGTTCCCGCAGCGCCAGGAGCGCCACATGCTCGTCGATGACGCTGCCGGAAATGCCGATCTGCTCCTTGGCGGCGAGGAAAAGCTGCATCAGATTGGTGTCGCGGCAGACGAGCCAGCCCACCCGAATACCCGGAATGCCATAGGTCTTGGACAGCGAGGAGACACTGATCACGTTTGCGCTCAGCGTCGCGGCGATCGGCAGCATCGGGCCGAAGGTCATCTCGCGATAGGTCTCGTCGAACAGCAGCTTGATGCCCTTGCGCTCGACGAGTGCCACCACGGCGCGCAATTCGGCGTCTTTCAGCAAGACGCCGCTCGGATTATGCGGATAGGTGATGGACAGATACCTGGTGTCCGGCCGGATCGCCGCCTCGACCTCGGCGAGATCGAGCCGGAAGCCCTTCTCGAAAGTGAGGTCGATGAAGGAGATATCGCAGCCGATGGCGCGCGGCGTCTCGATATTCGTCGCATAGTTCGGCCGGATCACGACGATGTGGTCTCCTGCCTTGAGCAGCGAGGTGGCGATGATGAAAAGGGCCGAGGCGGCGCCGCCGGTGATCAGGACGTCACCCGCGCCAAGCCCCTGGCCCAGACCGGCGACCGCGGCGCGCAGGCCCGGATCGCCCTGATGGTCGCCGTAACACAGCACGATATCGTCGAGACGGGGCTTCAGCTCGCCGAGCTTGCGGTCGGCGACCGAGCTTTCCGAGAGATTGTGGCGGATCGTGTCGTAACCGAGTTGCTCCGGCGATTCGAGCTCGATCGGCATCCGGACATATTTCATGGCGACCTTCTGGCGTGCGTTTCCTATTGCTCCAATCTAGCCAAATCCAAGCTTCCCGGCATCCTCCCCTGGGGGGATACCGGAGAGCCGGACAACCGGAAATACTCAGCCCCGGTTGCCGTCGGGATGGGAGCCCGGCACGCGCCAAGACCGGCCAATAAGATCAAAATTCAGGGAGATCATGATGAAGTTCAAGAGCCTTCTCGCCGCTGCCGCCATGGCGCTCGGCGTCTGCGGACTGGTGCAAGGCGCCCAGGCGGAAACGCTGCGCGTCGGCATGGAATGCACCTATTTCCCCTTCAACTACCGCACTCCGGAAGGCGAGATGGCGGGTTATGACGTCGACGTCGCCAAAGGGGTCGCCAAGATCATCGGCGCCGATCTCGATTATGTCTGCCAGAAATGGGACGGCATGGTCCCGGCTTTGCTCGCCAACAAATTCGACATCATCGTCGCCTCCATGTCGATCACCGAGGAACGCCTCAAGAAGATGGACTTCTCGGTACCCTACCGCGTCTCGATCGGCCGTTTCCTCGGGCCCAAGGGCAAGGACCTGAAGCTGTTCGACGAGGCCGGCAAGCCTGTCGCGGCGAATTTCGACGGCCTCAAGATCGGCGTCGAGCGCGGCTCGACCTACTCCTCCTGGATCAACGCCAAGCTGCCGGGCGCCACGCTGCAGGTCTATGACGGCAATGAGCCGATGCTGCTCGATCTCTCCAATGGCCGCGTCGATCTGGCGATCACCAATCCGATGAAGGCCTATCTCGACTTCCTAAGCAAACCCGACGGCGCCGGCTTCGAATTCGTCTCGCCGCCGATCGATGAGAAGGAATTCTTCGGCATCGGCGTCGGCATCGGCGTGCGCAAGGGACAGGACGAACTCCTCAAGCGTATCAACGGCGCGCTCGAGACCATGATCAAGGACGGCTCGCTCAAGGAATACAGCCTCAAATATTTCCCCTTCGCCATCAATCCCGATAATTGGCAGGGCGTCGGCACCAACTGAGGGGCGGTAATCCATGGCCGACCTCGCCGCTTGGGGAGACGACTATCTCCTCGGCACGCTGGTGGTTCTGAAGGTCTTCGTCGTGGCGCTGATCATGGCCGTCATTTTCGGCCTGATCGGCGCCGCGGCGCGCCTGTCGCGTAACCGGATCGTCAGTGGCCTCGCCAAGATCTATGTCGTCGCCTTCCGTGGTGCGCCCGAGATCATCATCCTGCTCATCTTCTACTTCGGCATCGCCGTCAGCCTGACGGCGCTCGTTCAATATTTCGATCCCGCCACGAAGTTCGTCGACATACCGCCCTTCTGGGCCGGATCCGCGGCCATCGGCCTGATCGTCGGCGCCTATATGACGGAGACCTTCCGCGGCGCCTTTCTGGGCGTCGACCACGGTCAGGTCGAATCGGCCTATGCGCTCGGCCTGTCGAAATTCCAGACCTTCTTCCATGTGCGCGTGCCGCAGATGTGGCGGCTGGCTCTGCCCAATTTCGGCAATCACATGCTGTCGATCATGAAGGATACGGCCCTCATCTCGGTCATCGGTCTCGAAGAGATTACCTTCGTCGCCCAGATGGCCACCTCGGTCACCCGCCAGCCCTTCACCATGTATATGACGGTGGCGCTCATCTATCTGGCCATCACCACGCTCATCACCTTCGGCGTCGCGGCGCTCGAGAAATACGCCAACCGGCACTTGCGCGGGGCCAGATGACACTCGATCCGCAACTCATCCTCGACAGCCTGCCGCTCATCGCCCAGGGCCTCGGCATCACGCTCAAGCTTCTGCTCTATTCGGCCCTTTTCGGCATCGGGCTCGCCATCATCACGCTTGTGATGCGGATCAGCGGGCGCTGGTATCTGTCCTGGCCGGCCCAGGTCTATATCTATTTCTTCCGCGGCACGCCGATCCTGGTGCAGATCTTCATCATCTATTACGGCCTGCCGCAATTCGGCTTCATCCGCGGCAGCATCCTGTGGCCGATCCTGCGCGAGCCCTTCGCCTGCTGCGTCATCGCCTTGGGGCTCAATTCCGGCGCCTATGTCTCCGAAATATTGCGCGGCGGCGTTCTGGGCGTCGACAAGGGCCTGACGGAAGCCGGCAAGGCACTCGGCCTCTCCTCACCGCAGCGCTTCATCTACATCACCGCGCCGATTGCCATCAGGCTGTCGCTGCCCGCTTACAGCAACGAGTTCATTTCCACCCTCAAGGCGACGGCGCTCGCCAGCACCGTGACCTTGATGGATGTGACCGGCGTCGCACGCACCCTGGTCTCGCAGACTTACGCGCCCTACGAGATCTTCATCGCCGCCGCCATTCTCTATCTGGCCTTTGCCTGGATCTCCTATGTCGCACTCGCCTGGCTCGAGGCGCGCGCCAGCCGCTATGTGAAGAAGGGAAACTGACATGAGCGGAGCTCAACCGGTCATCGTCCTCGACAAGGTCTGCAAGAATTTCGGCGCCTTCCGCGCCTTGATCAATGTCAGCCTCAGCGTGAGCAAGGGCGAGAAGCTGGTCGTCTGCGGCCCCTCCGGATCCGGCAAGTCGACCATGATCCGCTGCATCAACCGACTCGAGGAGCATGATGGCGGCCACATCATCGTCAACGGCCATGAGCTGACCAAAGACAGCCGCAATATCGACGCGGTGCGGCGCGAGGTCGGCATGGTGTTCCAGAACTTCAATCTCTTCCCGCATCTCACCGTTATCAAGAACTTGATGCTGGCGCCGCGGCTGGTGCGGCACAAGAACAAGGACGAAGCCCGCGCCGTGGCGATGAAATATCTCGAGCGCGTGCGCATCCCGAACCAGGCGGACAAATATCCCTCGCAGCTCTCGGGCGGCCAGCAGCAGCGCGTCGCGATCGCGCGCGCTCTATGCATGAATCCCGAGATCATGCTGTTCGACGAGCCGACTTCGGCGCTCGACCCGGAAATGATCGCCGAGGTGCTCGACGTCATGACCGATCTCGCGCGCGACGGCATGACCATGGTCTGCGTCACCCATGAAATGGGTTTCGCCCGCTCGGTCGCCGACAAGATCGTCTTCATGGACGCAGGCGAGATCGTCGAAGCCGCCACACCGGAAGCCTTCTTCACCAAACCTCAGACCGAACGTGCCCGCCAGTTCCTCAGCCAGATCCTAGCCCATTGAGTGTTCCCGTGACCCAGCCCTCTTCTCCAGATACCGAATTCCTCGCCTTCGCCGAAACCCTCGCCGATGAGGCGCGGACCATCGTCTATGAGGCGCAGCAACAGGCCCCGACCGTCGACCTCAAAGCCGATGCCAGCTTCGTCACGGCGACCGACAAGGCCATAGAGGCGCGTCTGCGCGAGCGTATCGAAGCCAGATATCCGTCGCACGGCATCAAGGGCGAGGAATATGGCTCGCTCAATACCGATGCGGAATTCGTCTGGGTCATCGATCCGATCGACGGGACAGCGGCGTGGATCGCCGGCATTCCCGTCTATGGCACGCTGATCGCGGTGGCGCGGGCCAGGCGACCATGGCTCGGCGTCCTCGACCTGCCGGCGACCAAGGAACGTCTGACCGGCGTCGCGAGCGCAAGCGCCTTTCACAATGGAAAGGCGATCCGCTGCCGCACCAAGGTCAAGCCTGAGGACGCTTTCATGACCAGCTCCAATCCGCGCTTCCTGACGGATGAAGAGCGTGTCACGCTCGGCCGCCTCGACCGCGTGGTGCGGTTCACCCAATATGGCGGCAGCTGCTATGCTTATGGCTGCCTGGCGCGCGGCCGGACCGATATCGCCATCGATGGCGGCTTCGATCCCTATGACGTCTTCGCGCCCCTCGCGATCATCGAGGGAGCGGGCGGCGTCGCCAGCGACTGGCAGGACAGGCCCATCGATCTCGACTGGAAGGGCCAGATCGTCTGCGCCGGCGACCGCCAGCTGCATCAAGCGGCCTTGAAGCTGCTGAACGGCTAATTCCGGCTCACCTTGCGGAGCTGGCGCACATACCAGACCAGGATGAGAGCGAGGCAGGCGAAGACGGTAAGCGCCAGGATGACCGAGGCCACCGCGAGCCTCGGCGTACCGGCCGAGCGCAGGCTCAGCCACATCAGCACTGGCAAGGTCTGAGTGTCGCGGTCGGTGAGGAACAGCGCCATTACGAATTCGTTGAGCGAGATCACGAAGGCGAAAAGAGCCGACGAGATCACGCCGGTTGATACCATCGGCACGACGATCTCGATAAAAGTCCGCAGCGGATTGGCGCCGAGATCATAGGAGGCCTCGACCACGCGATAGTCCACGGTGCGGAATGTCGCCTCCATCAGCATGAAGACCAGCGGCATGGCCCAGAGCGAATGGGCGATCATCACCAGGGCGCGCGAGCCATAGATACTGACGCCGGCGATCTGGACGCCGCCGAAGGTCATGGCAATGCCGAGCCCCAGCACCACGCCCGGCATGAACAGCGGCAGCATGATGAGGAGATAAAGCACGTTCTTGAATGGAATAGGGAAACGCTCGAAAGCCCAGGCCGCCAATATGCCGGAGACGGTCGAGAGGATCGCGGTGCCGGTGGCGATGATGACGCTGCTCTTCAGCGCATCGGTCCATTGCGGGCTGGCGAAGAAATCCTGGTACCATTTGAGCGACCAGGCATTGATCGGGAAGCGGATCATCGAGGCGTCGTTGAACGACATCACCAATGTCACCAGCACCGGGATCAGGATATAGGCGATGATGAAGACCATGAAGGCGGCGCCCAATGCCTTCAGCATCACGGGCTCGAAACCGCGCCTGGCGAGGGCGTCAGACATGATAGGAGGCCCGCTTCGGCATCAGTGAGCGGGTCAGCACCATGACGGCGGCGACGCCGAGCACCAGCACCATGGACAGAGCGGCGGCAAGCGGCCAGTTGTGTTTGCCGAGCATCTGCTCCTGGATCAGATAACCGACCGTCCACAACGTGTCGGGGCCGAGCGCCGAAGGCGTCGCATAGGTGCCCATGGTCCAGATGAAGGATTGCGAGAAGGCGACAAGCAAGCCGGTCCAGGTCAAAGGCAGCAACACTTCGCGGAGGGTGGTCAGAGGCGGCGCGCCGAGGTCGGCGCTCGCCTCGATCATCCGTCTGTCGATGCCGTCGAAGATCGACAGCAGGATGAAGAAGCAATAGGGCAGCGTCACATAGATGAGGCCGACAAAGGCGGCGAACTCGGTGTACATGAGGCTGATCTTGTCGTTGACCAATCCGAGCGAGTGCAGCGCGTAGCTCAACAGGCCGTTCTTCGGGAAGAACATCCACCAGCCGAAGATGATGGCGATTTCGGAGATCAGCAGCGGACATAGGGCGACGCCGATCAGCAGGAGACGCCAGCGCGGCGGCTTCAGCCAGACGATCAGCGCGAAAGCATAGCCGATCACCACCGTGGCGAAGGAAGCCATCACCGCGAGCTTGACCGTGGTCCAGATGGCGCCGGTGAAGACGGGATTGGAGAGAAGCGCCGCATAATGCTCGAAGGTGAAGCCCGGCACAAAGAGGCGCTGGTCGGGATGGAGATTGAAGCTCATCCGCGCCATGAAGATCGTCGGCAGGCCGAAGAAGATCAGCACGATGACAAGCGCCGGAAGAAGGAGCAGCAGAGCGGTGCGCTGTTTCCTCCTTTGCGCAGTCATGAGTAGATTTCCACCCACGAAGCCCTCTCAGTTTGTTCCCCTTCTCCCGTTGCGCAGCAATGGGAGAAGGTGCCCGACAGGGCGGATGAGGGCTCTTCTGAAACTTCTATAGTTCCGAAGCAAAGAGCCCTCACCCGGCCTTCGGCCACCCTCTCCCATCCTGCGGACGGGAGAGGGGGAAACCTTTCAAATGCGGCGCTCCTCACCGGAAAACCCTCATGTCTTCACTGCGCCAGCCGACATCGATCAGGGCGCCGACATCATGACCGATTGCGCCCGCATGGTCGGCGAAGACTTCCAGTGCGCCGGCCTTCAGATGATACCGGTGCACGTCGCCGAGGAATTCGATGAAATGGATCGTCGCCGTGAGCCCGTTCGGCAGGCCTTGCGCTTCGGCCGCGAGCTTGAGGCGGGACGGACGGATGTAAAGCCGCGAATCGCCTTCCGGCAGGCTATCTCGCAATGAAAGCGCAATGGCTTGACCGTTCCGATCCGTGACGTCAGTGCCACTGCAGCGCACCAGCAGGCAACAACTTTCGCCGATGAAGGTGAAAACGAACTCGTTGGCGGGATCGTGGAAGATCTTCTCCGGTCGGTCGACCTGCTCGATCCGGCCTTTGTTCATCACCGCCACCCGGCTCGACATGGCCATCGCCTCGCTTTGGTCATGGGTGACATAGATGGCGCTGAATTTCAGCTCGTCATGCAGGCGCTTGATCTCGCCGCGCAATTGCAGGCGCAAGGAGAGATCGAGCGCCGACAAGGGCTCGTCGAAAAGCAGGATCGCCGGCCTGACCGCGAGCGAGCGGGCGAGCGCCACACGCTGCTTCTGGCCGCCGGAAAGCTGGCTCGGATAGCGGTCCTCGTAGCCTTGCAGCCTTACGATATCGAGCGCCTGGCGGATGCGTTCATCACGCTCAGGCCGCTCCACTTTGCGCATGCGCAGGCCATAAGCGACATTCTCGGCCACCGTCTTGTGCGGGAAGAGCGCGCCCGACTGGAAGATGGTGGCGGTGTCGCGCCGATAAGGCGGCAGATGATCGATGCGCTCGCCTTTGATGCGGATGGCGCCGGCATCGAGCTCTTCGAAGCCGCCAATGAGCCGCAAGGTCGATGTCTTGCCCGAGCCCGACGGCCCGAGCAGAGTCACGAACTCGCCAGGTGCAACGGCAAGCGACACATCGTCGACCGCCACGACCGAGCCGAAGCAGCGCCGCACATTCTCCAATTCGAGCGCCGTCCGCTCTGTCACCCCGAGTCCATCCCCTTCATGGTGCTGGATTCTGGATAGCCGGAGAAGTGCTCCAGCGCAATCAGGCCTTGATGCGCGCACCTTGCGGGTCGTACCAGGGCTTCAATTGCGCCTTCACCTTGTAGCGCTTCCAGGCCACCTCCACCTCGAGAGCGGCTTCGGCAAGTGATGCTTCGCTGACTCCCTGCGGCAGGCTCAGATAGCCCATGCCGAGCGAGGCGCCGATGCGATTGCCATAGGCGCCCGAAGTGACGGAGCCGACGATCTCGCCGTTCGAGCGGATCGGCTCGTGATGATAAAGAAGCGGCGCGTCCTTGTCGGGCAGCATCAATTGCACGAGCCTCCGACGCGGACCACCCTGCTCCTTCTGCTTGAGCAGCGCTTCGCGGCCAATGAAGCCGCCCGGCTTGTCATAGGCGACCGCAAAACCAAGGCCGCCTTCGAGCGGTGTGTCTTCTTCGCCGATGTCATGGCTCCAATGGCGGTAGCCCTTTTCCATGCGCAACGAGTTGATGGCGAAGTAGCCGCCCTGCTTCAGCCCCAAAGGCGCACCCGCCTCGGCCAGGCGGTCATAGACATGGGTGGCGAATTCGGTCGGCATATAGATCTCCCAGCCAAGCTCGCCGACAAAGGTGACGCGGCTGGCGCGCACGCGGGCGTAGCCCAGATCGATCTCGCGGCTGGTGCCGAAGGGGAACGCTTCATTGGAGAAATCAGCCGGCGAGAGCGCCTTGAGCAGCTCGCGCGACTTCGGCCCCATCAGCGCCAGCATCGGCATGCCCGAGGTCACATCCTTGACGAAGACATGGGCATCATCCGGAATGTGGCGGCGCAGCCAGGCGAAATCGCGCCGCTGCGACACCGCGATGGTGACGACCAGGAAGGAGGTCTCCGACAGGCGGGTGACGGTGACGTCGGCCTCGATGCCACCCTGCCCGTTCAGCCACTGTGTATAGACGATGCGGCCCACCGCCACGTCGATATTGTTGGCGCAGATACGGTTCAGCACGCGCAAGGCATCGCGACCCTCGACCTCGAACTTCACGAAGCAGCTGTGGTCGAAAAGCGTGACATTCTCGGCAGTGTTGCGGCATTCGGCGCCACAGAGATCGAACCAGTTCTGCCGTCCATAGGAATAATGGATCTCCGGCGTCTTGCCCTTGCCGGCGAAGAAGCCCGGCCGCTCATAACCCGCGGCTTCCGTCATGAAGGCGCCCTCGGCGAGAAGCCGGTCATGGAAGGGACTGCGCCTGACATCACGCGCGGTGGCGAACTGGCGATAGGGCCAATGCATGTCGAACAGGAGACCCAAGGTCTCGGTGGTACGGTCGAAAAGATATTTCTTGTTGGTCTGGAAGGACTGCATGCGCCGGACATCGACATCCGCCAGCTCCATGGGCGGACGTCCGTCGCGAATCCATTCGGCGGCGGCCTTGCCGACGCCGCCCGACGACAGGATGCCAATGGAATTGAAGCCGCAGGCGCAGAAGAGGCCGTCGACCTCCGGCACTTCGCCGAGCAGGTAACGATCGTCGGGTGTGAAGCTTTCCGGCCCGTTGAAGAAAAGCTGGATGCCGGTATTGGCGATCAGCGGCACGCGCTTGGTCGCCATTTCGAGGATCGGCTCGAAATGATCGAAATCCTCAGGGAGAGAATCGAAGCAGAAATCCTCCGGGATGCCGTCATGGCCCCAGGGCTTGGCCTTGGGCTCGAAGCAGCCGAGCAGAAGCTTGCCGGCGTCTTCCTTGTAGTAGGCGCATTCATCACCGAGGAAGAGAACGGGGAGCTTCTTTGGCAGATCGGGAATGGCCTCGGTGACGATATAGAAATGCTCGGCGGCATGGAGCGGCAGCGCGACGCCGATCTCGGCGGCGAGATCGCGCGACCACATGCCGCCGCAGATCACCACGCGCTTGGCGCGGATCTGGCCCTTGTCGGTCTCGACGCCGGTAATGCGGCCGCTTTCGACCAGGATGCGCTTGACCGGCGTGTGCTCGAGAATGCGGGCGCCGCCCATACGCGCGCCTTTGGCATAGGCCATGGTCACGTCGGCCGGATTGACCTGGCCGTCATTGGGGAACCAATAGCCGCCGACAACGCCCTCGGTATTGATCGGCTCCCACATCTTCTTGATGTCGTCGGGAGTCACCTGCTCGACGGCGAGGCCGAAATTCCGTCCCATCGAGGCACCGCGGCTCAGTTCCTCGAAACGCGCCTCGGTATTGGCAACGCGCAGTGAACCGTGTTTCTTGAAGCCGGTTGCCTGGCCGGTCTCGGCCTCGAGCGTCTGGAAAAGCTCGCCCGTATATTTGGCCAGCTCGGTCATGCGGCGCGTCGCGCGCAGCTGCGTGACGAGACCGGCAGCATGCCAGGTGGTGCCGCAGGTCAGCTGCTTGCGCTCGCATAAAACGACATCGGTGATGCCGAGCTTGGTCAGGTGATACGCGACCGAACAGCCGGCGATACCGCCGCCCACAACAATCACATCCGCTCTGTCAGGCTGTCCTGTCGTCACGAAACACTCTCCTCGGATAAGAAACTTCGGGGAGATTGCGTCAGGCACCAAAAAATCGCAACTGTGAAATTTTTGCTTGATAATTTCACATTAGTGAACCAATATGCCGTGATACAGTCGGCAGGGAGTATCATGTGCTGAAGGAAGGCCATGGGCAGAATGGCGGAGCGGCCAGTTCCGATACGTCTCCCGACCAGGCCGGGCGCGAGATCCGCGATCTGCGCAAGGCGCGGCGCATCACCATCAAGGCCTTGTCCGAGCGCACCGGCCTCTCGGTCGGTTACTTAAGCGAAATCGAACGCGGCCTGGCTTTTCCCAATATCAAAGCTCTGCATGACATCGCCACGGCGCTCGGCGTCACGATCAGCTGGTTCTTCCACAAGGACGAGGCGAAGGAGCCGGAGGAGCACTCTTTGCTGGTACGCGCGGCGAACCGGCGGCGTGTGTCCTTCTCGAGCGGCATCACCGACGAGCTCCTGTCACCGCATTTGCGCGGCCAGCTCGAGCTCCTGATGTCGCGTTTCCCGCCCGGCTCGACCAGCGGCGTCGAGCCTTACAGCCATAAGGGCGAGGAAGCAGGCGTGGTGCTCTCGGGCACACTCGAGATCTGGGTCGGCGACAAACATCTCGTCTTGCAGGAAGGCGACAGCTTCGGTTTCGACAGCTCGCGGCCGCATCGTTACCGCAATCCCGGCGAGCGCGAAGCGGTCGTGATCTGGGCGATCACGCCGCCGAGCTATTGAGCTTCAGAAGAAGGTCTTCAGCGCCTTAGTCACGCGATAATCCTTGTCGACCAGGAGCAGCATCGACCATTTATCGAAGGTCGTGCAAGGATGGCCGATGCCGAAGGACACCATGTCGCCCACTTGCAACGGGCTGTCGGCCGGCAGGCTCACATGGCAGTGCTGATCATTGAGGCCGACCACCTCATGGACTTTCGGCATATCCTCGGGCGCCGTCATGGCGGAGCCCGGGCGATACCAGCGCACCGGCACCGGCATGCCGGAATCAGAGCCGACATCACGCCGGCCCAGGCCGACGATGGCGCGCACATTCTCCGGCCGCGATTGGACATAGGCCCAGACTTCCAGCGCGGCGACGAGCTCGCCCGGCGGCAGCTTCAGGCTCGTCTCCTTCTGGATGCGCCGGAAGGAAGCGGTGTAGCCGATGCTGTCATGGGTGAGATAGCAACCGGCGCGTAGAATTCTCAAGACCGGTGCGGACAGAGCCAGCTTGTTGAAACGCTCGCCGGCGCGATCGAAAAAGGCCGAGCCGCCGGCACTGACGATGATCGGCTGGTCCTTGGCGAACAGTCCTTCCTTGGCGGCGAGCTCGGCCAGAACCACGACATCGTCAATGAGCTTGTCGGCAGCTTCAGGCGTCGGCAGCAGACCTTCGAAACATTCGAAGCCGGCGAGCTTCAGGCCCGGCGTGGCGACGATGCTGCGGGCCACTGCAAGCGCTTCGTCGCGTGTGCGGGCACCCGTGCGGCCGCCGGTGAAGCCGATCTCGACCAGGACGCGCAGCGGATTGGACGCGGGCGGCGGCAGCCGGCGCGCGCCATCGGCCAGCAAAGCGAGACCGGCGGGACCGTCGGCGAGGCAATAAAGCTCGAAATCCTGATCCGCCCGCAGCATGGTGAAACAGGCATCGATCGCCTGGCGCCCGACCGGCTGATTGGCGAGCAGCACACGCTTGACGCCGAAGCGGCGGCAGACCTCGACCTGCTGCAAGGTGGCGGTGGTGATCGCCCAGGACCCGTCGGCAACCTGCAGATCGAAGAGATAGGGCGCCATGGTGGTCTTGCCATGCGGCGACAGTAAGAGGCCGTTGGTTTCGATGAAGGCGCTCATCCATTTGCTGTTGGCGGTCAGGATGTCGTCGCGGATGACTGCGGCCGGCAAGGGCACATCGCCTCTTAGAAGATTCCAGCCCTTCCTGCCGACATCCCCGACGGTCAATGCCGCCGCCTCATAAGGGAGACCTTTGGTCGAAGGGTCGAGCGGCAAGGCGTCGAGGACCTCCATATCGAGACGCGGAATCAAGGTCATGAGAGCTCCGTACTTCTTGTTCTGAATCATCTAAATCATAGAGGGAAATGCCGCAAAGTTGTAAGTACGGTAGAATGAGAAAGCCACGCATCCTCCTCGCCGGCCTCTTCCACGAGACGCATAGCTTCACTGAAGATGTCACCCGCATGGCCGATTTCGCCATCCGCAAAGGTGAGGACGTCCTGGCGCGGCGCGGCGACGGATCGACCGTCGATGGCTTCCTCGAAGTCGCCCAGCGGGAAGGATGGGAAGTTGTGCCGGCGGCGGACTACACCGCACTGCCCTCCGGCATCGTGGCGCATGAGGTGTTCGAGGCGTTCTGGACCGATCTCGCAAGCACGCTCGAAGCCGGCCTCGCTCACGGCCTCGACGGCATCTGGCTCGCCTTGCATGGCGCCATGGTGACGACCGAATGCCTCGACCCCGAAGGGGAGCTTCTTTCCCGCCTGCGCGGCATAAAGGGCACCGAGCATCTGCCGGTCTTCGCCGTCTTCGATCTCCATGCCAATTTCACCGCCGCCATGGCGCGTCATGCCAATGGCCTCGTCGCCTATCGCGAAAATCCGCATGTCGATGCGCGCGCTGCGGCGGTGCGCTCGGCCCAGCTGCTGGCGCGCAGTCTCGCCGAGAAGCGACAGCCCTATATGCGCGCGCGCCATGCGCCGATCCTGTGGGCGCCGACCGGCACCGGCACGGCGGACCGGCCGATGCGCGATCTCGAGGCGCTGGCGCGGCGGATCGAGGCGGAAGATCTGGACATCTGGGTGGCGAATGTGATCGGCGGCTATTCCTTCTCGGATGTGCCGGAATCGGGCGTCGCCTTTTCGGTGATCACCACGGGCTCCGCGGCCAAGGCCGAAGCAGCGCTCGACCGGCTCGAGCAACTGGCGATCGAGCTGCGGCAGTTCGGACAACCGCAGGAATGGGACCTCGATGCGGCACTCCGCGAGATCAAAGGCAAATCCGGCGGGCCTTATCTCATCGTCGAGCCAGCCGACAATATCGGTGGCGGCGCGCCCGGCGACGACACGGCGGTGCTGCGCGGCTTCCTCGCCCATGGCTTCACGAATGCCGCGGTGGCGATCGCCGACCCCGAGGCCGTGGCGGCGCTCGCTGGCGCCGAAATTGGTGACACGCGCCGCCTCAGCATCGGCGGCAGAGGCAGCCGCCTCGGTGCGGGGCCGGTTACGGCCGACGTCGTTCTGGTGAGCCGGAGCGATGGACAATTCACGCTCGAGGACCGCAACAGCCATCTCGCCGCCTCGCAGGGCATCCATTTCAGCATGGGGCCTTCGGTGGTGGTGCGCATCGAAGGTGTGACCGTGCTTCTTTCCAGCCGCAAGACGCCGCCTTTCGATCTCGGCCAGTTGCGCTCGCAAGGCGTAATCCCGGAAAAGCTCTTCGCCATCGGCGTCAAAGCCGCGGTGGCGCATCGGCGCGCCTATGACCCGATCGCGCAAGGCAGCTACACGGTGGCGACGCCCGGCCCGTGCAGCAGCGCGCTCGGCACATTTCCTTATCGCAGGCTGCGCCGGCCGGTATTTCCGCTCGACGCTATCTGAAAGATCAGTCCGGCGGCGACCAGCTGTTCTGGATCGCCAATATGCCGCCGTCGATGACGAGCATATGGCCGGTGATATAACGCGCCGCATCGGAGCTGAGGAATACGACCGCCTCGCCGACATCGGCGGGCTGGCCGACGCGGCCCAGCGGAATCTTGCCGTCGAGCATCGCGCGGGTGCCCGGCCTCTCGAGACCCGGAAGGGTGAGCGGTGTCTCGATGATGCCGGGGGCGATGCCGTTCACCCGCACGCCGCGCGGTGCCAGCGACACCGCCAAGGACTTGATGAGCATGAGAACCGCGCCCTTGGAGGCGTCATAAACCACGCTCCCGGGCTCGGCGCTCACCGAATTGGTCGAGCCGGTGCAGATGATGCTGGCGCCCTGCTGGCCGGGGGCGAGCTTTTGCACAAAGGCCTGCGCGGCGAAGAGATAGGCCTTCACATTCAAGTTGAAAGTGCGGTCGAAGATTTCCTCGGTCAGCTGGTCGAAGGGCACATCGAGAAAGGTGCCGGCATTGTTGACCAGCGTATCGAGCCGGCCGAGCTGGCGATGCGCCGCATCGATCAGATTGGAAGCTCCGCCCGGGGTCGAAAGATCGGCCTGGACAAAATGGCACTCGGTGAGCGCCGACAGGCGCGCCAGCGCGCCATTGTCCGGCAGGTGGGAATTGATGACGAGACGGGCGCCGCTCCGGGCGAAGGCTTCGGCAATGGCGAAGCCGATGCCATGGGTGGATCCGGTCACGCAAATGCAAGGCGTCGTCATCAAGCTTCCCCCGGCTGCAATTTTATCTTACCCATTGATAGCAAGATCGCATGCGACGCGCCACGTGGGAGCCGCCCGAGATGAAGAAGAGATGGTCGAATGTGACGGTCGTCGGGCCTGAGGCACATAGTGCGAGCGACCTCCTGATCGATGGTGACCGTTTCGCCGGCCTCGTCGCCCGCGATGCCCGGATCGGCGACAATTGGGAGCCGGTCGACGGCAAAGGCGCCGTCCTCTATCCCGGCATGATCGATCTCCTGCAGCATGGTTTCGGTCAGCATCTCTATAACGACACCACGCCAGGCGCCATTGCCGAGAACTCGCTGATGCTCGCGCGTCATGGCGTCACCGGATTTCTGCCGTCGATCAGTTGCCTGCCGCCCAGCCAGATGGAAGGGGTACTGAGCCGCCTCGCGGCGCAATGTGAGGAAGCCAAAGGCGCCAAGGCTCTCGGCGTGCACAGCGAAGGTCCCTGCTTCGGCTCACCCGGCGCACATAATCCTGAAAACATCGTGGCGCCGAGCCTCGCTCTCGCCGAGCGCATGCTCGCGGCCACGGAAGGCCGGCTCAAGGCCGTCACGCTGGCTCCCGAACGGCCAGGTGCCGAGGAATTCATCGGGCGCCTCAAGCGTGCCGGTGTGTCGATCCATCTCGGTCACAGCCGGGCGAAAGCGGCGGATATTCCGCGCTATGTGTCCTGGGGCATCGATGCCGTGACCCATATGTACAATGTCATGCCGACCGAGCCGCCCGGCACGATGGGCGTGCACGTCGTGTCGCTCACCGATGCGCTTCTCGCCGAGAAGGACATGGCGCTCGGCCTCATCTGCGACGGAATCCATGTCGATCCGCAATTGATCAAGCTTCTGGGGCAGCTGCCGCGCGAGCGCGTGTTCCTCGAGACCGATGCGATGAAATATGCCGGCACAGCCGGCATGGAGTTCGAGTTCTATCCGGGCTACCGGGTGGTGAGCGCCCCCGGCAAGGCGGTCAGGGACGAGAATGGCGGCCTGTGCGGCTCATCGCTCACCTCCGATGAGGCGATGCGCAATTATCTCATCTATTCCGGCCAGGATCTTGTGCGGATGGCCCATGCGACGAGCCTCGTTCCCGCCCGCGTGCTGGGCATGGAGAGCGAGATCGGCAGCATCGCGCCGCGCAAACGCGCCGACTTCGTCCTGCTCGACCGCTCGACCTTGCAGGTCAAGGCCACTTATGTGGATGGCAACATCGTGCGCTAGGGTCGCAAGAGCCCGGGAAGCGACGATAGAATCTGCGCGACCGGATCCGATGATCGGGCCGGCCCCGGCGGCAGCTTGCAGTCGAGCATGAGCGTGGCCGTGCCATGGACCAGCGCCCAGACGGCAGCCGCCTTGGCAGTAACCTCATCCTGACGTTTGGGTCCGAGCACTGCGGCAACGGCATTGTTCAATTGCTGCCAGGCCGCCGTCGCTGCCGTCTTGAGACGCGGCGACTGCAAGGGATTGGCGCCGCCGCGGAACATGAGGCCGTAGACGGGAGGATTGGCCAACGCGAAAGCGACATAAGCCTGCCCCATCGCCGCGAGCCGCGCCATGGCTGTTCCTTCCGTTTCATCCGCCGCCTTGCCGAGCGCCGCAACGAAGCGCTCGAAGCCGCGCGCCGCGAGCTCGGCGAGGAGGTCGGCAGCGGTCGCAAAATGATGCGCGGGTGCGGCATGCGACACGCCGGCGCGCCGCGCGCATTCTCGCAAGGTGAAACTCGCCAGTCCCTTCTCTTCCAGAAGCGCGATGGCCGCCAGCACCAGGGCCTCGCGCAGATCGCCATGGTGATATGTCTTGGATTGCTTGCGCGCCGCCATGAGGACCTTCCTACCTTGCGATCCAGGCACTGTCAAAATCAGTCTTGACAGTGACAAGATATAAGCGTCTATATCTAGTCATTGTCAAGATAGGAGCCGGACATGACGCCCGAATGGATGTTTTCGCTGGCGAGTTTCACCGCCATGGCCGGATGGGTCCTCTTGGCGGCCGGCGTCACCCTCAATAATGCGCTGCTGCGCGATCTCGTTGCCGGACGGATCATTCCCGCCCTTCTCGCCGCGGCCTATGCCGGCCTCATCGCTCTCTTCTGGGCGGGTTCCGACGGCGGCTTCGACAGCCTCGACAATGTCGCCCGCCTGTTCGCCAATCCCTGGCTGCTGCTCGCCGGCTGGATACATTATCTCGCCTTCGACCTGGCGATCGGGGCGATCATCGCGCGCCGGACCTTTGACGAAGGCCTGCCACGTCTGGCTCTCATCCCGATCCTGCCGCTGACCTTCCTGTTCGGTCCCGTCGGCTGGCTCGCCTTCGAAGTGTTGCGTGTCCTGGCGGGCAAGTCCCAGTCCAGGGCAACTGCGTAGGGGATCCGTCATGGCCATATCCGCCTCGATCGCTCTGCCACGCGTCTCGCAGCTGGGCAGCACCGGCTCACCCTTGCTCTGGCGCACCGCTCTCGTCTTCCTCGCTTTCTTCGTTCTCCTTTACGCCGGCACCTTCATCGACGACCGTCTATTCAACGGCGTCAGCGTATGGGAGAAACCCGCCAAATTCTTCCTCTCCTTGAGTCTCCAGCTCGCGACGCTCGCCTGGGGCCTCGCCTTGCTTCCGGCGCAGGAGCGACACGCGCCGGCGATCCGGATAACGAGCCTCATCATCGTCGCCGCCGCGATCGGCGAGCTGATCTACATCACTTTCAGGGCATCGCGCGGCGAGGCGTCCCACTTCAATCAGACGACCACGATCGCCGCGATTTTTTACATGCTGATGGGCCTGGGCGCGGTGACCCTCGCCGTGCTGACGAGCTTCCTGGGCTGGCGCATCCTGAGGAAAGCGTCGCCTTCTCCTCTCTCTTTCGCAACGGGATGGGGCTTTGTGCTGGCCGGCCTGCTCGCATTGGTGACCGGTGCCTATGTCAGCAGCCAAACCGGACATTGGGTCGGCGGTGATCAGACCGACGCGACAGGCCTCCCCTTCTTCCACTGGTCGACCACCGGCGGCGATCTCCGAGTGGCGCATTTCTTCGGCCTTCACATCATGCAGGCGCTGCCGGTCCTCGGCCTCCTGTTTCGCGACTTTCCTCAGCTGCAGGCCCGCGGACTCATCGCGCTTGGCGCTGTCCTCTGGACAGGACTCACCGCCCTTACCTTCTTCCAGGCCCTTGCCGGCAGGCCGTTCATCGCATTCTGATCGCCGCTTAAGGCCCTGATTCACTTTGGCTTTGAGACTTCCCGTCGATAAATTTCAACGGACCTCTTGACGATCCGATGGTTTTGTAACACGCTTTACTAAAGCGCTTTACAAAGAACTGTCGCCAGATGACCAGGAAGGCCACGATCGGAGATGTCGCGAAGCGGGCGAAGGTTTCGCCCACCGCCGTCTCGCGTTGGCTGAATGGCGGGCTCGAACTGCCGGAAACGACCGGCGAGCGCATACGCACCGCCGTCCGTGAGCTCGACTACCAGCCGCATGCCCAGGCCCGGCGCCTCTCCAAGGGCAAGGCCGAAGCGATCGGTATCGTGGTGCCGGACATCTCCAACGCCTTCTTCGCCCTTCTCGCCGGCGAGGCCGAACGCGTCGCCGTCGCCTCCGGCCATGACGTGATGATCTGGTCGTCGCGCAACCGCATCGAGCGCGAGCTCGCCTGCTTCGACCGCTTGCGGGCGGGTTATATCGACGGGCTCCTGCTCATCACCAATCACGAAGACGACGGCCGCTTGGCCTCCCGCATCCGTTCCATGCCCGGCCGCGTCGTCATCATCGACGAGGATGTCGTGGGTGGCGACAGCGCGCCGCGTTTCTTCGTCGAGAACGAGACCGGCGGTTACGAAGCGACCAAACATCTCCTCGCTTATGGCCATCGCCGCATCGCTCATATCGGCGGCCCCAAAGGTGTGATGAGCGCCATCGAGCGGGCGCAAGGCTGGCGCCGCGCCATGACGGAAGCCGGCATCACACCCGATCCCTCCTGGCACATCCGCACCGAATATGAAGTCGAGCCCGCGACGCGCGACGCCGAGCAGCTCTTCGCGCTCGATCCGCCGCCCACGGCGATCTTCGCCGGCAGCGACGCGGTCGCCTTGGGCGTCATGACCACGGCGCGCCGCAAGGGTATCAATATTCCACGCGATATCTCGCTCGTCGGCTTCGACGGCATGCCGATCAACGACCTGTTCGGGCCGCCGCTCACCTCGATCGCGCAGCCGATCGACGATCTCGGCCGTCTCGGCGCAGAACGACTCATCGCGATGATCAATGGAGAGAAATTCGACGGCACCCCGACCAGGCTGCCGGTGCAGCTGGTGGCGCGCGGCTCGGTCGCCGCGCCGTTGAAGGAAAAAGTTTCGGGTTAACGCCCGCACAGCCATCGACGAGCATGGGCCGTCGCCCATGCCGCGATCACAGGGAGAGTAAGTATGATGAGCATAAATCGCAGAAAAATCATGCTGTCGGCTGCCGGCGCCGCTTTGGCGCTGTCGATCGGCACCGCCCAGGCACAGGAAAAGACCATCGCACTGGTGCAGATCAACCAGCAGGCGTTGTTCTTCACGCAGATGAATGAAGGCGCCCAGAAGGCCGCCGACACGGCCGGCGTGAAGCTGGTGATCTTCAACGCCAATAACGATCCGGCGGCGCAGAACAACGCCATCGAGACCTATATCCAGCAGAAGGTCGCCGGTATCGTCGTCGTCGCCATCGACACCAACGGCATCATGCCGGCGGTCAATGCCGCCGCCGCCGCGGGCATTCCGGTCACCGCCGTCGATGCGGTGCTGCCGGCCGGTCCGCAAAAGGCGCAGATCGGCGTCGACAATGAAGGCGCGGGCAAAGCGATGGGCGAGTTCTTCAACAAATATGTCGCCGACAGCCTGGGCGGCAAAGCCAAGCTCGGCATCGTCGGCGCGCTCAACTCCACCATCCAGAATATCCGCCAGAAGGGCTTCGAGGATGTGGTGAAGACCAATGCCGGTATCGCCAATGCCGGCGTGGTCGACGGCCGCAACGTGCAGGACTCGGCACTCTCCGCCGCCGAAAGCCTGATCACCGCCAACCCCGATCTCAACGCCATCTATGCGACGGGCGAACCCGCACTTCTCGGTGCCGTCGCCGCGGTCGAAAGCCAAGGCAAGCAAGACCAGATCAAGGTCTTCGGCTGGGACCTGACCGCGCAGGCGATCAAGGGCATCGATGCCGGCTATGTGGTCGGCGTGGTGCAGCAGGATCCGGCCGGCATGGGTGCTGCCGCCGTAGATGCGCTGGTGAAGATCACCAAGGGCGATACGGTGCCGGCCACCATTCCGGTGCCAATCACCATCGTCACCAAGGACAATGTCGAGCCCTATCGCGCCGTCTTCAAATGAACTCCAATCAGAACCAGGGAGCGGCCGCGGCCGCTCCCATTCCCCGCATCGCGCTCAGCGGCATCAAGAAACGTTTCGGCAGCGTCGAAGCGATCCGCGGCGTCGACCTCGCCCTTTACCCGGGTGAATGCGTCGGCCTTGTCGGCGACAATGCCGCCGGCAAATCGACGCTGACCAAGATCATCTCCGGCACCTATGTGCCGGATGAAGGCACGATCTCGATCAACGGCGAGCCGGTGCGCTTCGCCACGCCGGCCGATGCGCGCAAGCACCATATCGAGATGGTCTATCAGGACCTTTCGCTCTGCGACACGATCGATGTCGCCGGCAATCTCTATCTCGGCCGCGAGCCGATGAACGGAATTTTCCTCGACCGCAAGGCGATGCGCGACGGAGCCCGCGCCATGCTGGAACGGCTCGAGATCAAGATTCCCAATCTCGATGCGCTCGTCGCGCAATTGTCGGGCGGCCAGCGCCAGTCGATCGCCATCGCGCGCGCCGCCGCCTTCGACCCGCAGGTCCTCATCATGGACGAGCCGACCTCGGCGCTGGCGGTGAAGGAAGTCGAGGCCGTCCTCGATCTCATCAACCGCGTCAAGGCCAAAGGCGTCACCGTGGTGCTGATCACCCATCGCCTGCAGGACCTGTTCAATGTCTGCGACCGCATCACCGTCATGTATGAAGGATTGAAAGTGGCCGAGCGCAAGATCGCCGACACCGACCTCACCGATCTCGTCAGCCTGATCGTCGGCAAGGGCCATGGCATGGGAGGTCACGCATGACCACCGCCTATACCTCGCGCCCGCAAGGCTCGCGCCTCGCCGATCTGCTCGCCACCCATGCGCAGCTTCTCTCGATCGCCGGCTTCTTCCTGATCATGGTGGTGATCTTCTCGATCGCCAGCCCGGTCTTCCTGTCGACCGGCAACATCCTCAATCTGGTACGCCAGATCGCGCCGATCCTGATCGTCGCCGTCGCCATGACCTTCGTCATCACCACCGGCGGCATCGATCTGTCGGTCGGCTCGGTGGTGGCGCTGATCAATGCATCGGCCGCCATCGTCCTACAGATGGGGTTGCCCTGGCCCATCGCGGTGATCGGGCTCCTGCTGCTCGGCGCCGCCATCGGCGCCATACAAGGCTGGTTCATCGCCTATCAAGGCATCCAGGCCTTCATCGTCACCCTGGCAGGGCTTTCGGCGTTGCGCGGCATCGCCCTCCTGATGACCGAAGGCTTCTCGATCCCGATCTCGACCGATCTCGGCTTTGTCGCCCTCGGACGTGAATGGTTCCTGGGCGTGCCGGTGCCGACCTGGATCGCCTTCCTCATCGTAGCGGCGGGCTTCCTCACCTTCTGGGGCACGCGCTTCGGGCGTTATGTCACCGCCATCGGCGCCAATCAGGAAGCCGCACGCCGTTCCGGCATCTCGACCAAGCAGATCCTGCTCTGGGTCTATGTGCTGACCGGTCTCGCCTCCGCACTGGCCGGCATCATCATCGCGGCACGGCTCGGCTCGGGCAGTTCCAACGCAGCGGTCGGCTTCGAGCTCGAAGTGATCGCCGCCGTGGTGCTGGGCGGCACGTCGCTGATGGGCGGCCGCGGCTCGATCGCCGGCACCGTGCTGGGCGCCCTCACAATCGGCGTGATCGGCAACGGGCTGATCCTCTCGCATGTGTCGCCCTTCTTCACCCAGATCGTGACCGGCTCGATCATCCTGCTCGCCGTGTGGCTCAATGCGCGGGTTTTCTCGCGTCTTGCCAGCGGCGCGCGGCGCAAGAATTGAGGCAAGGACCATGACGGAACTTTCGCAAGCCCATACCGGCTCCGGCCTGGTGATGACGGTAAACGGACCGATCAAGGCAGCGGAGATGGGCGTGACCTTGATGCACGAGCATCTCCTCAATGATTGCCGCTGCTGGTGGAACCCGCCCAAGGAGCCGGAGCGCGCGCATCTCGGCACCTCGCCTGTCCATGCCGGCATCATCGGCGAGCTTCGGATGGATCCTTTCGTCAATCTGCATAATTGCGGGCTCGACGACCACCGCCTCACCATCGCCGAGCTGGCGCCGTTCCGGAAAGCGGGCGGGCGCACGGTGGTCGATCCGACCTGCCGCGGCATCGGCCGCAATCCCGAAAAGCTGCGCGAGATCGCGGCCGGCTCCGGCCTCCATATCGTGATGGGCTCGGGCTATTATCTGCAGGCCTCGCATCCGCCGGTCCTCAAGACGATGAGCAAGCAGGATGTGGCGGACGAGATCGTGCGCGACGCGCTCGACGGCGCCGACGGCACCGATGCCAGGATCGGCCTTATCGGCGAGATCGGCGTCTCGGGCGATTTCACCGCGGATGAGGAGAAGTCGTTGCGCGGCGCGGCACTAGCCCAGGCGCGCACCAGGCTGCCGATCATGGTGCATCTCCCCGCCTGGTACCGCCATGGCAGTAAGGTGCTCGACATCGTCGCGGAGGAAGGTGGCGATCTCAATCACACGATCCTTTGTCATATGAATCCGTCGGGTGAAGATGTCGACTATCAGGTCGCCTGCGCCAAGCGTGGCGCCTTCATCGAATATGACATGATCGGCATGGACTACTGGTATGCCGATCAGCAGGTGCAATGCCCGTCGGACGAGGACAATGCCCGCGCCATCAAGCGGCTGATCGATCTCGGTTTCCTCGAGAAGATCCTGCTGTCGCAGGACGTGTTCCTCAAGATGATGCTCAGCCATTATGGCGGCTTCGGCTATGCCTATGTCGTGACCCATTTCGCCGCGCGCCTGAAGCGTCACGGCGTCAGCGACAAGCAGATTTCAACCATGCTTATCGACAATCCAAGGCGCGTTTTCGCCGCCGCATAAAAAGGAGACTACTATGACCAAGAAGAATGTGCTGCTCGTCGGCGAAAGCTGGGTGAGCTCGGCGAACCACTACAAAGGCTGGGACACGTTTTCGAGCGTAACCTTCCATCTGGGCGCCGAGCCGCTGGTCAAGGCGCTGAAGGACAGCGAGTTCAACCTCACCTACATGCCGGCGCATGAGGCGGCGGAAGGCCTGCCTTTCACGATGGACGGTCTCACCAAGTATGAAGCCATCATCATTTCCGATATCGGCGCCAACACGCTCTTGTTGCCGCCCGATGTGTGGCTGCACGGCAAGACGGTGCCGAACCGCCTGAAGCTCCTGCGCGACTGGACCCAGCAGGGCGGCGGTCTCATGATGATCGGCGGCTACTTCTCCTTCCAGGGCATCGACGGCCGCGCCCGCTGGCGCCGCACGCCGGTCGAAGAAGCGCTGCCCGTCACCTGCCTTCCCTATGATGATCGCGTCGAGGCGCCGGAAGGCATCATCGCCGAAGTGCTGAAGCCCGATCATCCGATCGTCGCGGGTCTCAAAGGTCCGTGGCCGGCGCTGCTCGGCATCAATGAGGTCGAGGTCAAGAAGGGCTCGGAAATCATCGCCCGTCTGCCCGAGGATCAGGGTGGCCATCCGCTGCTCGTTACGGGCTCGTTCGGCAAAGGCCGCACTATGGCCTGGACCTCCGATATCGGCCCGCACTGGCTGACGAACGACTTCGTGAACTGGCCGGGCTACGCCAAATTGTGGCGCCAGTCGCTGGCCTGGCTCACCAGCAAATAACGCCCGCACCCATGCGCAAGGATCGTCCGCGGCTCGTGGTGATCGGCAATGCCTGTCTCGATGTGACCTATCATCTGGACAGGCTGCCAAAGCCCGGCGAGACGATCAATGCGCGACGGGTCGTCACCGATCTCGGCGGCAAAGGCCTCAACCAGGCCATTGCCGCCGGACGCGCCGGCGCTGAGGTCCATCTCATCGCCGCCATCGGCAAGGATACGACAGCCGAAAGAATCCGCGCTGCCCTTCACGCCGAGGGCATGCCCGAAAGCGGTCTTCTCCAGCATGAAGGGGCGAGCGACGACTCCATTCTCCTGCTCGATGCGCAAGGCGAGAATGTCATCGTCAGCAATACACTACAGGCCGAGTCTTTGAATCCCACCGAAGCCGAAGCCCGATTGCAGCCGGCCTTGGATGGCGCAGCCCTTCTGCTGCTGCAAGGCAATCTGCGGCATGACACGACGCTCCAGGCGATGACACTCGCCCGGCAGGCCGGTGTCGCGATTGGCTTCAATCCTTCGCCGCTTCAGCCCTGGTTTGGCGATCTTCCTGAAGCAGACATCGTCATCGCCAATCAGGTGGAGGCGGAAGCGCTCGACGGACACCCCGGCAAGAAGCTCACCGTCATCACGCTCGGCGCCAAAGGCTGCCGGCTCGAGCGTCCCGGACAAGCCGATGTGGCCGTGCCCGCCCCACAGATCGAGGCCATCGCGGCGGGCGGCGCCGGTGATGTCTTCGCCGGCACTTTCATCGCCGAATGGCTCATATCCGGCGATGCTGAACGTGCCGCGCATCTGGGTGTCAGAGCCGCGAGCGACAAGGCGACGCGGCACGGCACACTTTCCGCTTTTCCGACGCAGACCGCGCTGGCGGGCTTCCGCCGCGATTTGTTTTCCCTCTCAGTTTGAAAGACCGATCATGACCGATGCTTCTCCCCTTCTCTCTTCCACAGCGGTGCGCGAGGCGGCGCAGCGCATGCTGGCGGACGGGCTCGCGGACAAGCTCGCGCACTGGTCCGTCGCTCTCGACCAGTTGCCGAAGACCGCGCGTTTCGTCGCGCAGGTGACACGCGAGAATTATCCCTCGCTCTCGGTGCCTTTCCATTCACGCTGGCGGCACTTCGAGGCGGGCGGCATCGACCGCTGGACGCAGGTTCTGGCGCAACGTGCCTGGCCCAGCAAGGAAGCGCAAGCGCGCGCCGCGATCGATCTCGCTATCGTCTCGGTGCTGCTCGATGCCGGCAGCGGCGGGCGCTGGTCCTACACAGAGGCCAGCACCGGAAAACACTTCGCCTCCTCCGAGGGCTTGGGAGTCGCGAGCTTCGACCTGATGGCCAGCGGCGCGCTGTCGAACGATCCCCATGATCCCTGGCGCGCCGATGCCGAGCGCCTCAAACGTTTCAGCAAGGCAGATCTCGAAAAGGCCTTCCAGGTCAGCGCCGACAATCCGCTGGCCGGCGTCGATGGCCGAGTCGCCCTGCTCAATCGTCTGGGTGAGGCCTGCGAGGCCCAGACCTCTCATTTCGCCATCTGTGATGCGCCGCGACCGGGGGGCATTGCCGACAGTCTCGCCAGCCGATCAGTGGCGGGACGGATCGAGGCGGCGCAGATCCTGCGCTGCCTCCTCGATACGCTGGGCGGCATCTGGCCGAGCCGGCTCACGCTCGGCGCGACGCCGCTCGGCGACACCTGGCGCTATGAGCGCTGGCAGAAACCGGGCGATGCGCTGTCGGGTCTCGTTCCGTTCCACAAGCTGTCGCAGTGGCTGACCTATTCGCTGATCGAGCCTTTGATCGCGCGGGGCCTGAAGGTCGACGCTATCGACGGACTGACCGGCCTTGCCGAATATCGCAATGGCGGTCTCTTCATCGACATGGGTGTACTGCGCCTCAAGGATCCGGCGCAGGCCACCAAGCCGCAAGACGTGAGCTCGGCCCTGATCGTCGAATGGCGGGCGCTGACCATTGCTCTGCTCGACCGTCTACTGCCGCCAGTGCGCGACGAGCTCGGCATCAACGCCGACCGCTTTCCGATCGCCTCGATGCTGGAAGGCGGCAGCTGGGCAGCGGGACGGCGCATCGCGCGCGAGAAACGTTCCGACGGCTCGCCGCCGCTCAACATCGCGAGCGACGGCACCACATTCTGAGACCCGAGACATTTATATAGGGGCAAGCGGGGTGAAGCCGCTTGACCCCAAAGGTTTTCCTCCATATTGGTTATAACAACGATACCACAGGCGGTACGGAAGCCGCCGGATGGTCCACAGGGAGGAAAGATATGTCTCTAAGTCCAATCCGTGCCTTCAGAATCGCCATTCTGGCCGGCGCTCTCTCGGTCTTTGCCGGCGCCGCTCTGGCGCAGGATGCCTGCCTCACCAACCAGCCCGGCGCTCTGCCGGCCGATTCCAAGGCGCTGCTCGAAAAGGAGCTCCCGGCCGATGCGCAAGCGGGCTTCGAAGGGTATGGCAGCCCGGTGGTGGCGAGCCCCTTCGCGACCTTCAAGCCGGCGCATGAGAAGCCCTTCGTCATCGGCTACAATAATTCCTTCTCCGGCAATGCCTGGCGCGCCGCGGCCCTGGCGCAGCTCGAAAGCGACGTCGAGAAATACAAGAAGCTCGGCCTCGTCAAAGACCTGATCGTCACCGACTCCAACGGCGACATCTCGACCCAGATCCAGCAGATGCTCTCGATGATCCAGCGCGGCGTCGATCTCATCATCTCGATCCCAGGCTCGCCCACCGCGATGAACGGAGTCATCGACGAAGCCTTCGCCGCCGGCATTCCGGTGATCACGCTTGCAGCACCAGTGACGACCGCCAATGCGATCAATGTCGACACCAATGGCTATCTGATCGGCAAGACGATGGCGCTGGGCCTTGTCCAGAAGCTCAACGGCAAGGGCAATATCCTCACCATCCAGGGCATCCCCGGCACGTCCGGCAGCGAACTCATCAAGGCCGGCGGGGCCGCGGTGTTCAACAACTGTCCGGATATCAAGATCGTCGCCGATCTCGTCGGCCAGTGGTCGAATTCGACGGCGCAGACGGCGGTACTGCAGCAGCTCTCGACCAATCCGACCGAGATCGCCGGCATCTGGCAGCAGGGCTCGATGTTCATGGGCACGATCAACGCGCTCGAGCAGGCCGGCCGTCCGATCATCCCGGTGACCGTCGGCAATCCCGACCAGAACGCGCTCGCCTACTGGCATGACAATCTCGACAAGGGCTTCAGCACGGTGGGCTCGTCCAACGCGCCGGGCGCCGGCATGGATGTCGTCTTCCGCACCGGCATGCGCGTGCTTCTGGGCCAGGGCCTCAAGGTGAGCAATGTCGTGGTGCGCCCGCCGCTCATCACCGCCGAAACGTTGAAGGACTGGTACAAGCCGGACTTCACCGTCAACTCCACCGGCGTCGGCGAGCCGCCCCCGGGCACCTGGATGCCCGACAGCATCCTCGATGGCTATTTCACCAGCCCCGCGGCTTTGCCACAGTAAGGCGCCTTACTCTGCCTCTTCGCGCGGCGGCGGCATCCCTGCCGCCGCGCCTTCCCTCTTGTACGGATGACACCATGCCGAACACTTATCTCGCCAAAGCCATCGCCCTCCTCCAGGAAGTGGAGGCGACGCAAAGCGCCCAGATCGCCACTGGCGCACAATGGATCGCCGATACGATCCAAGCCGACGGCATGGCGCATTTCTTCGGCGCCGGTCATTCGCATATGGCGCTCGAGGAAGTGTTTCCCCGCAATGGCGGGCTGATCGGCCTGCATCCGCTTTCCGAGCTGGCGCTCTCCTATTACACGCCGGTGGTCGGCAATTCCGGCATCTATCAGATGCGCTTCTTCCAGTCGGTCGAGGGCCTGGGCGAAATCATCTGGAAGAACTATCGCTTCAAGAAAACCGATTGCTTCGTCGTCTACACCAATACCGGCGTCACCAAGGTCGCCCTCGACATCGCCACTTTCGCCAAGGCGGAAGGCATGCGTGTCATCGCGGTCACCTCGCTCAAACATGCCGCTGCCACCGGCACCGAGCATAAGGGCGGCAAGCGCCTGCATGAAATCGCCGATCTCGTCATCGACAATTGCTCGGTGGTGGGCGACGCGATGGTCGAAATTCCCGGCCTCGAGGACAAAGCGGGGGCGGGATCGAGCATCACCAGCATCGCCATCACCAATGCGCTCGCGACCGAAACCGCGCTCGAGCTTTCGCGGCGTGGATTGAAACCCATGGTGCTGCCCAGCCCCTATTTCGAAGGCACGCCTGAAGGCAACGCCAGGCGGGCGCGCGCCGAGAAGCGCTGGGACGAATGCATGGACGAATATTCGCGCCGTTATGCCGACATGTTCCTGCGCGGCAAGGCCTGAGGAGAACCTATGGACTATCAAGCAGATGTGGTGGTGGCGGGCGCCGGCAGCGCCGGCATGGTGGCGGCGATCGCCGCCGCCCGCAACGGCGCCCGGACAATCCTCATCGAGCGCGGCGGGTTTCTCGGCGGCATCAGCACCGCGGTGCTCGACACGATGTATGCCTTCTATGCGCCGGGTGACGCGCAGGAGAAGGTGGTCTCAGGGCTTCCCGACGAAGTGGTTGACCGCATCGAAAAATATGACGCGGTGCTGCGCCGGCCCAACACCTTCGGCTCCGGCACCGGCATCACCTATAATCCCGAGACGCTGAAGCGCGTATGGGACGACCTCGCCGCGGAAGCGGGCGTGAAAGTCCTCCTGCACAGTTTCATCACCGGCGCGGTGACGGAAGGATCGAAGGTCACCGGGATTCGTTTCGTCAACAAGGCCGGCAGCCACACAGTGACGGCCAAGTCTGTCATCGACGCGTCGGGCGACGCCGATGTGGTTGCCGATGCCGGCGGCGATTTCGAGCTGGCGGGCCGCGACGGCGCCCAGCAGACGCTCTCCACCACCTTCCGGATCGGCAATGTCGGCGAGCGGGCGCTCGGCGTGAAGAAGGATGAGCTGCACGCCTTGATGCGCGAGGCCAATAAGAGCGGGCGCTTCGTGCTGCCGCGCGAGGAAGGCAGCGTCCACCGCACGCCCGACAAAGGCATCATGGCGACCATCATGACGCGCGTGCCCGGCACCGCGCCCGACGACATCGAAGGCATCTCGCGGGCGGAAGCGCAAGGCCGCGCCCAGGCGCAGGAATATTTCCGTTTCCTGAAAGAGATGGTGCCCGGCTATGAAAATTCAGTGCTGATCGGCACCTCGCCCTGGATCGGCGTGCGTGAGACGCGGCGCATTCTCGGCGACTATCAGCTCAACGGCGAGGATGTGCTGGCGGCGCGGCGCTTCGAGGACGGCATCGCCCGCTGCGGCGCCCCGATCGAGGATCATCATGCCGGGCGCGATACGCGCTGGGCCTATATCCCCAATTCCGGCACCTATACGATCCCCTTCCGCGCTTTGCTGCCGCGCAATCTGGACGGCATCCTGGTGGCGGGGCGTTGCCTCTCCTCGACCCATGACGCCCATGCGAGCGCGCGCTCGATCGGCACCTGCATGGCAATGGGCCAGGCCGCCGGCAGCGCCGCCGCCTTGGCCGCCGATCAGGGCATCACGCCGCGCCAGGTGCAGACCGATACATTGCTCACTCTGCTCGACCGGCAAGGCGCCGATCTCGGCCGGCGCGGCAAAGCGGCCTCAGATGCCGCATGAGCGCCAGGGCCGCCCCAACACCTCGCATTGACGAGCTTCTCCTCGAGGCGACGGGGCTGGCCAAGGCCTATGGCGAGACGCAGGCGCTCAAGCAGGGCGATCTCACGATCAGATCCGGCAGCGTGCATGCGATCATCGGCGAGAATGGCAGTGGCAAGTCGACACTCGTCAAGTTGCTCACCGGTGTGGTCGGCCCGGATGCGGGAAACCTCACCCTTGCCGGCAAGGACCTTCGGCTCACTTCGCCCCGCGATGCACGCGTCGCCGGCATCGCCACCACCTTCCAGGAAGTGCTGGTGCTCGAGGAGTTGAGCGTTCTCGATAATCTGTGGCTCGGCCAGGATGGGCTGTTCCGCTTCCATGTCGCGCGCGCGCGCAAGCGGAGCGAAGCCGCAGCGCTTCTTGCCGAGCTGATCGGCGATGCCGTGCCCGATCTCGACGCGAAAGTGAGCAGCATTGATCTTGGCACTCGCCAGGCCATCGTTATCGCCCGCTCGCTGCTGCTGAAACCCCGTCTTCTCATCCTCGATGAAGCGACGGCGGCGCTCGACATCTCGGTGCGCGACCGGCTCTTCGCGGCCTTGCGCCGTCGCGTTGCGGCAGGTCTCTCGGTTCTGTTCATCACTCATAAGATGGACGAGATCGCCGCCCTTGCCGATGAGGTGACGGTGCTCCGCTCCGGCGAGACCGTGGCGCATCTGCCGATCGGCGCGGCGACACCGGCGCGCATGCTGGAGCTGATGTCGGGGCGGACCGAAGCCAAGTCGATCGTATCCGCTCGTGCCGCGATGCGCGAAGAGCGACTCACGCTCAAGCAGATTCAGCTCAGGATTGGCGGCCGCCCCTTCGATCTCGATATCCAGGCCAGTGAAATTCTCGGCCTCGCCGGACTCGAAGGCCATGGCGCCGATCTCTCCACGCAGATCCTCGGCGGCGTTCGCTCGCCACTCGCCGGATCGGTCACGACGGCCAGCGGACAAGACTTGGAAGGCCAGGCAGCTTTCGTGCGCGCCGGTATCGCCTATGTGCCGCGCGACCGCAAAAGCGAAGGCATCTTCGCGCCATTGTCGATCGCCGATAATTTCGCCGTAACGACACTTCCCGCCCATACGCGGTTCGGTTTCATCGACAAGGCAAAGGTTGCAACCGCGCGTAAACCGCTCTTCGACCGGCTCGGCGTCAAATACGGCGCGCTGAAAGACGCGATCACCAGCCTCAGCGGCGGCAACCAGCAGAAAGTTATCTTGGCGCGCATGCTGGCGCTCAAGCCGAAGATACTGGTGCTCAACGATCCGACGCGCGGCGTCGACCTCGCCACCAAGCAGGATATCTATGCGCTGCTGGCCGAGCTCGCCCAGGCCGGCGTCGCCGTGGTGATCCACTCGACCGAGGTCGAGGAATTGCTGGCGCTCTGCCACCGGGTGGCGATCTTCCACGATCGGACCCTGTTTCAGGCCTCCGACCATGCCAGACTCAGCCGCGAGCGCCTGATCGCCGGATTGTTCGGGCGCCAGCCATGAAGCTCTCCCGCAGCAACTTGCGCGACCCGACGGCGCTTGCCGCGCTCCTGTTCCTGATCCTCCTCGCCCTCAGCATCCTCCAGGATCCGATCCTGCTGTCGCCGCGCTTCCTGACCGGCGCGCTCAGTGTCGCCGTGCCGCTCATTCTGGGCGCCATGGCGGTGACGCCGGCCATCCTGTCGGGCAATGGCGGCATGGATCTTTCGATCGGGCCTCTGATGGGCTTCATCAACGTGCTGGTGGTCACCCTGCTGATGCCGGCAAATCTCGGCGACTGGTGGCTCGCGGTGCCGATCCTCCTGATCATCGGTTTCGCCGCCGGCGCGCTCAATGGTGTGCTCGTCGCGGTCGTTCGCTTGCAGCCGATCGTGGCGACGCTCGGCACTTATCTGATCCTCGGCGGCATCAATCTGTGGCTGCTGCCCAGCCCGATCGGCCCGGTTCCCGTCTGGTTCGGCACGCTGTCACGGCTCATCGGCGTCTTTCCGGGGCCTCTCGTCTTCCTGATCGGCCCGGCGCTCATCTGGGTCCTGCTCGGCTTCACGCCGTTCCGGAAAGTCCTGCTGGCGGTCGGCGGAGATGACCGTGTCGCCTATTCAGCCGGCATCGATGTCACACGGGTCCGCATTCTCGCTTACGCGCTGGGCGGACTCTTCGCCGCCTTTGCCGGGCTGGCGCTCACTTCGCTCATCCAGTCGGCCGACGCCACCATCGGACCGCCCTTCACCTTGCAGGTCATCACCGCGGCGGCGCTCGGCGGCATCAATCTCGCCGGCGGACGCGGCACCATGTGGGGCAGCGTCTTCGGCGCGCTGTCTTTGTTCCTGATCCAGAATCTGCTGACCAATTACGGGGTTTCGGTCTTCTGGCAGCAGGTTGTGTTCGGGCTGACGCTGATCGGCGCGCTCATCCTCAATGCCGGCCTCGCCCAGAGCTTCTTCTCTTTCAGGGGACGCCGCAGATGATCCGCTTCTGGCAGTCGCTCAAGCAGACCATATGGCCGCAGCTCTTTGCGCTCGCCGCGCTCTATCTCATCGGCATGGCGACGATCGACGGCTTCGGCAGCTGGCGCAGCATCCTGGCGGTGCTGGTGCTCGCCTCCTTCATCGGCATCGCCGCATCCGGCCAGACCATCGTGGCGCTTCTGGGCGGCATCGATCTCGCTATTCCTGGCCTCATCGCGTTTGCCAATATCGCGACGGCCGAACTCACCGGTCACGGCTGGCCTTTCGCGCTGGTGGTGCTGTTCATCTTATCGGTCGCGGCGCTCATCGGCGCCTTCAACGGCTTCATCTCGCGCGCCTTGAGGCTCAATCCGCTGATCGTGACACTCGGCGTCAGCTCGGTCATCATGGGCGCCATATTGGTGTGGACCGGCGGGCAGCCGACCGGCTTCGCGCCGAAATGGCTGAGCCAGTTCGTGGCGCCGTCCGGCAAGATCTTCGGTCTGCCGATCCCGCCCATCCTGGTGTTCTGGCTGGTGATCGCGCTCGGGCTCATCACGCTGCTGCGCGCCACACCCTTCGGCCGGCAGGTCTATGCCGCGGGCGCCAGCCTTCCGGCGGCGCGGCTTGCGCTGGTGCCGACGACACGCATCTGGACCTGCGCTTTCGCCTTGAGCGCGGTGATGGCCGCCGTTACCGGCATTTTGCTGGCAGGCTTCAGCGCGCAAGGCGATGCGCGCATCGCGTCGCCCTATCTCTTCAACACCATCGCCAGCGTCGTCATCGGCGGCACTTCGCTCGTCGGGGCGCGCGGCAGCTATGGCCGCACGGTGCTCGGCGCCATCATATTGACGCTCATCACCACGGTGCTGGTCGCCAATAATTTCAGCGCCGCCATGCAGCAGGCCTTGCTCGGCGTGGTCATTCTCATCGTGGTGGCGACCTATGGCCGCGAGACGAAAGTGGCGGCGCGCTTATGATTGGATACTCACCCGGCGCTGCTGCGCTGATCCGCCCACAATTCGAAGAGCAGTTGGCAACGGTCGCCCCGGATCAACGCCATCGCCGCTTCCGCGGCCACATTGTCGCGATCATAGGTGGTGCGCGACAGGCGCAGTGCCGGCTGGTCGATGCGGACTTGCAGCAGGCCCGCCTGCTCACTCGACAGCATCACCGGCGCCAGCGTCTCGCGCGCCCGCACCAGCTGCGTGCCATATTCGCGCGCCAGCACATCATAGAGAGAGCGGGCGCCGAAATCGAAACGGCCGAGATTGGGAAAGCGCTCGGCGGCCATGGCGGAGGTTTCGAGCGCATAAGGCTCACCATCGACGAAGCGCAAACGCGTGAGACGAAACACCTTGGCGTTGGCCGCACTTTGGAGAGCGCTCGCTTCATCCGCCGCCGGCGCCGTCAGCTCGGCGCTGATCACCCGCGTCGAGACCAGCTTGCCATCCGCCTTCAGCGCTTCCGAGATACTGAAGAAACCGAGCAGCGAAGATTCGATGCGCGACCTGGCGACGAAGGTGCCTTGCCCCTGATTGCGCACCACGAGCTTGCGCTGCGCGAGTTCCGCCAGCGCCTGACGCGCGGTGATGCGGCTGACACCGAACAATTCACAAAGCTCGCGCTCGGGGGGCAGACGATGGCCAGGCGGGTAGTCGCCCGACTGGATCTTCGCCTCCAGCAACCGGACGATGCGCTTGTAGTTGGGTTCGCTCGACATTTGGTCATATCATTATGACAAATGAATCAACAATGCCAGCGGGAAGGACATTGTCATGAGCGGCTGTAAAGCAGTTATCGGCATCGATCTCGGCACGCAATCGACCAAGGCGGCACTCGTTGCGCTCGACGGCCGTCCCATCGGCTCGCATTCGGTCGCCGTCGAATTCGAGCGGCCGCAGCCCGGCTGGGGCGAGCAACCGCCTGATATTCTCGTGCAGTCGGCGCTCGCATGCCTCGGCGCACTCACCGGCAAGTTTCCCGATGTCGAAATCGTCGGCCTCGGCATCGCCGCGCAAATGGGCGGCGCCATCGGGATCGACAAAAACTTCGAAGCCGTGACACCGCATGAAATGTGGCTCGACACCCGCGCCGACGAAGACCGCCAGGAGCTGCTCGGTCTGTATGGTCCCGAAATCCTGGCGAAGAACGGCATCATTCCCTTCGTGGCGCCGCGCGTAAGGCGCTGGCTGCGCCTCGATCCGGCTTTCGCGCAACGCCTCGCCACTGTCGTGGCGCCGGCCGGCTATCTCGCCGGACGCCTCACCGGTGCTGAGGCCAAAGACGCCATCTGCGACCGCACCCAGGCCAATCTCTATGGCTGCTTCGATGTGGCGCGCAATCAATGGGACGATGATCTCGCCCGGCGTTGCGGCCTGCCGCCAGAGCTTCTGCCGCGCATCGCCGATCCCTTCGACATCGCCGGCCGGCTCTCCGCCGAGATGGCCGCGCGTTGCGGCCTCACCGCCGGAATTCCCGTTGCCGCCGGCATGGGCGACGGTACCGGCGGCTGGTTCGCGGCGGGCGGGATAGAGCCCGGCGTCTCGATCGACACCAGCGGCTCCTCGGCGCATTTCGCCGTCACCGTCGACCGCTTCATCACCGATCCTTCCGGGCTCCTCGCCTGCATGCCCTCGGCGGCGCCGGGGCGCTTCTATCTCCTAGGCTTCACCACCAGCACCGGCCTCGCCCATCGCTGGCTCAGCCGGACTTTCGGCAAGAGCTATCAGGAGCTCGAGGCATTGAGCGTCACCGTGCCGCCGGGCAGCAACGGCATTCTCGCGGTGCCGCATCTCAATGGCCGGGTCAGCCCCTTCGAGGCCACGATGAAAGGCGGCTTTCTCGGCTTCGACGACAAAAGCGGCCCGGGCGAGCTCTATCGCGCGCTGCTCGAGGCAAGCGCCTATGAGCTCAATGGCTGGCTCGAGGCGGCGCTGAGGCTCGCGCCCGGCCTTACTCTGTCGAATGTCGTCAATGTCGGCGGCGGCGCCCAGAGCGCCTTGTGGAACCAGATCAAGGCGGATGTGACGGGCCTCAGCCTTCATATCGCTTCACCTGAGATCAACGCGGCGCGCGGCGCCGCCCTGGCCGCTGGCATCGCCGCCGGCGCCATCGACCGCGCCAGCCGCGACTGGTTCGCCGCCGATTATCTCGAAGCCCAGACCTTCACACCCGATGCCGCTCGGCACCGGCTCTATGCGCCCTATCGCGACAGCTATGCCCGCCTCACCGACCAGCTGCTGCCGGTCTACCGGACCTTGCAGCAGCTGCGCCAGAACCAACGACAAGAGAAAGACACGCCATGATCGAATGGAGCAAGCTCACCGACCCCGAAATCGACGCGCTCGACCGCAATCTCCCGGTCATCCTGCCGGTCGGCCTCATCGAGGCGCATGGCTCGCATCTCGAAAGCGGCTTCGACAGCTATTCGGCCGACTGGTTCGCCCGGCGCCTGTGCGCGGAGACGGGCGCCATCCTGTTGCCCGTCGTCCCCTATGGCTTCGCTGACACCAACTGGGAATATGTGAGCACGCTCGGCGTCAAGGCCGAGACGCTGGGCATGATCATCGGCGATCTCTGCATCCTGCTCGCCCGCCACGGCTTCAAGAAGATCATCGTGCTGTCGGGCCATGGCGGCAATGGTATCGGCGCGACGCTCGGCTTCCAGCGCGCCTTCGAAGTGTTCCCCGATCTCAAGCCTGCCCATTGGTGCTACTTCCTCACCGGCGGCGTGCCGATGAGTCATGCCGATGAAAAGGAGACCTCGCTCGCCATCGCGATCGGCGGCGTCGTGCATATGAACCGCGCCGAGGACTTCGTCCTGAAGAAACCCTGGCACGAGGTCTATTCGCGCAAGTCGATCGCGCCCAAGGCCGGCGGCATGAACGGCAAGGCGACGCTCGCGACGCGGGAAATGGGCGAGGACATCCTCAACCGCATCCTGCCCGTCCTGGTCGACAAGCTGAAAGCGATCATAAAAGAGTGAGTCGAACCAAACGCTTAGAGGGCAACGCTGATATTCTGATTCAGCTTCTCCAGCGCGCGGTCTGCCGCGGCATAAGGCGCGACACATAGGCGATCACGCCTTCGCGGAAGAACAGCACGACCAGGAGCGCGATGCCGGTGATGATGACGAGCGTGTATTCGGCGCCGAAGCCGCGCACGAAATATTCGATCGAACGGATGATCACGACACCGATCAGCGGGCCATAGCGGTAGCCAAGGCCGCCGATGACGGCCATGGCGACGACATAACCCATCTCGCCCATGGACAGCATCGAGGGCGCCAGCACGCCGACATAATTCGCATAGAAGCTGCCGGCCAGACCGGCAATGGCGGCGGTGATCATGAAGGCCGCGATCTTCACCCGGAAGATGCCGACGCCCATGCCATGGGCGATATCCTCATTGTCCCTGATCGCCTGCATCAGGAGGCCGAGCTTCCCGTCGATCATCCAGTTCTGGACGATGAAGAAGAGGCCAGCCAGGATACCGCCGAGGACAAGATAGAGTGACCGGTCGAAGCCCGGCACCAGCTTCGGCAGCTGCAGCCCCATTGACCCGTTGGTGATGTCGGACGCGGCGGCGAGGAACACCGCGAAGGCGCCGGCGAAGGCGAAGGTGATCAAGGGCAATTGCACGCCGCGCACCCGCAAGGCGACGAGGCCGAGCCCGCCGCCGAGCAGCGCCACGGCAAGCGGCATGATCACCAGGGTCGCCCATCCCGACAGCCCGCCGGCAATGACGAGCGCCGCCGTGCCATAGGCGCCAGCGGTGGCGAGGCCGATATGGGCAAAGGAATATTGGCCGGCGAAACCCGCGAGCAGGTTCCACGACCCGGCAAGGAGCAGATAATAGACCGACAGGATCAGAAGATCGGCGACGACCGGGCGCAGGCCGATCAGGGATAGCCCCAACCCCGCGGCCACGAACAAGAGCGGGACCAGATGATGCGTGAGCTTCGTCATGACGCCATCCCCGATCCTTCCCGCGACATCCAGTTGCGTACGATGCCGTCGAGCCGTCCGGCGATTTCGGCCGCCGGCCCGTCGGTGTCGTTCTGGCCCATGGCGAGGACATAGACATGGTCGGCGACGGCCAAAGCCTCGCGCACATTCTGCTCGACCAGGAGCACGGTGACCGACCGGCTTTCCTTGAGGCGCGCGATCTCGCGATAGACCTCGCGCACCATGACCGGGCTCAAGCCGGCGGTGGGCTCGTCGAGCAGAAGCAGCCGTGGCTCGCCGACGAGGCCACGGGCGATCTCGACCAGCTTCTGCTGGCCGCCCGACAGATCTCCTGCCCGGCGCTCCAGATGCGGCTTGATGGAGTGAAAGAGGTCGCCGCAGAAGGCGATGCGGCGCTCCAGCCAGGCCTTGTCCTTGCGTCGATGCCAGCCGCCGAGCCGAAGATTTTCGAGGACGGTCATCTGCCCGAAGACCGAGGCTTCCTGCGGCACGAAGGAGACGCCCGCGCCCACACGCTGGGCGGCGTTGAGCGCCTCGATGCGCTGCCCGCCCAGATGGATCTCGCCACCGGTCACCGGCGCCACGCCGGCGACGCCTTTGAGCAAGGTCGACTTGCCGGCCCCGTTCGGGCCGATGATGGCGGTCAGCGTATTGGCGCCCCCCAGCATGTCGACGCCGCGCAGGATCTCGATGTCGCTCTCATAGGCGACTCTCAGGCCCTTGATGGTGATCGCCTCACTCATGCCAGATACGCCTCGCGTACCGCCGGGTCGGCGGAGACTTCATCGGGACTGCCGGCCGCCAGGACGCGGCCGGAGGCCAGGACCACGACGCGCTGGCACAGGCCGAAGACCCAGGGCAGATCGTGGCTGATGACGGCGAAACCGACACCCTTGTCCCGCATCTCGGCGATGATCGCCCGCATGACCTCCATGATCGCCGGATTGACGCCGGCGGTCGGCTCATCGAGCAGCGCCACCTCCGGCTTGGCGAGCAACAGACGCGCGAAATCGATGAGCTTGCGCTGGCCGCCGGAAAGGTGATCGGCCGGCCAGTCGGCGACGGGCGACAGGCCGACCCGCGCCAGCGCCTTGCCGGCTTCGCTTTCCGCCTCGCGCCGACCAAGCCCGCGTACCATGCCGGCCAAGGCGACATTCTGGATGGCGCTCAGCCGCCCGAAAGCACCGCCATTCTGGAAGCTGCGGAAGAGCCCGCGCCGCGCCGGCACATTGGGCGCCAGCTGCGTGACATCGGCCCCCGCCAGCTGGATGGTTCCGGCATTGGGGCGAAACTGGCCGGCGATGAGATTGAGAAAGGACGTCTTGCCGGCGCCGTTCGGCCCGACAATGGCGACGAGCTCGCCGGCGGCCAGGCGAAAGTCGATGCCGTCGATGACCTGATTGCCGCCGAAGGCTTTGCGCAGGCCTTGGGTTTCGAGAACGATGCGGGTCATACGGCGCGCCCCGTCCGTCCGAAGAGGCCCTGAGGCCGGAACAGCAGGACCGCGATCATCAGCGCGAAGCCATAGGCGTCGGTATAACCGGTATCGATATAGACGGTGCACATCACTTCGACGACGCCGAGCAGCAGGCCGGCGAACAGCGTTCCCCTGATCGAGCCGAGGCCGCCAATGATCACGACGATGAAGGCCTTGACCAGCGCGATCACGCCCGAGGCAGGGAACACGAACATCAAGGGCGCCAGCAGCGCCGCGGCCAATCCGGCAAACGCGCCCGAGGCGAGGAAAGCGAGATTGGCATACCGGTTGACGTCGATGCCGACCACCGCGGCGCCCAGCGGATTCTGCGTCAGCGCCCGCCAGGCGCGGCCGATATCGGTGCGATAGACGATGAAGAACAGGAGAGCGATCATGGCGATCGCGGCGACGAAAGCGACGATACGGTTGCCGGAGAGATAGATGTAATCGAAGATCGCCAGATTCTGGTCCCAGAGCCCCGGCAGCTTGCGATAGGTTGTGCCGAAGGACAAAGTCGCGGCGGCGATCAGGAACTGGCTCAGCAGGAAGGTGGCGATGATGGTGTATTCGCCCTTCTGGCGCATGCGCGACAGATAGATGGGCCTCAGCACGAGGATGTTGGTCGCATAGGCGATGGCGGCGCCGGCAACCGCCGCCGCGATCAGCCCGGTCCAGACCGGCAGGCCCAGCATGTCGACGACGAAGACGGCGGCGAAGCTGCCGAGCATGGCGAATTCGCCATGTGCGAAATTAACGACCCGCAAGATGCCGAACACCAGCGACAGCCCAACCGCCAGCAAGGCGTAAAGCCCGCCTTGCAGCAGCCCGAGCAGCAATGATTGAACGAAAAGCTGGGTCATCGAAAAGTCCTGGCACGTGGCCGGCCCGCCTCCGGACCGGCCGCGTGAGTATGTGAGCTACTTGGCGACCTGCACGAGCTCGGCTTCCTTCTCGCCGTCGCCGACCTTGTTCAGCTTCTTGAAGAACATGGCGAACTTGTCCCACTGGTGGAAGTTCACCGTCCCCGCCTCATTGCGGAAGAAGACCGGGCCGATGGTTCCCTCGAAGGTCACGCCGGGCAAGGTCTCGACCAGCTTGGCGGGCTCCGACGAGCCGCTCTTCTCGATGGCGGCTTTGACGGCGTTGAAATTGTCCCACAGATAATACTGGAAGATCGCCGGCTCATGTCCGTAAGCCGCCTTGTAGGCGTCCACGAAGGTCTTGCCGGTCGCGGTGATATTGAGGGACGGATCGGAGAAGGTCGGATAGACGACGCCGACACCCGCCTCGCCGACGGTCGACCAGAAGTCGGGCAGCAGCGGCCAGTCCCAACCGGTGATGATGTCGGCCTTGAGTCCCACTTCGCGGCCCTGCTTGATCGACAGATTAGTGGCCGAGAAGACCGTCTGCACGATGACGGCATCGGGCTTGGACGCCGCGACTTTCGACATGACGGCGGTGAGATCCTGGGTCTGCGCCTGGAACTGCACGACCTCGACCGTGACATCCGGCGCCGCCTTCACCGCTTCCTCGAAGGCCTTGGCGAAGCCCAGCCCATAGGCGGTGTCCTCGGCCAGCACGACGACCTTCTTATAGCCGCGGTCCTTTACGAAGGGCACCATCTGCGCCGCGATCTGGCTGTTATAGGGGCCGATGCGGAAAACCTGCGGATAGTTCTTGGCGGTGATGTCGTCCGACCATGAATAGAAGGCCATCAGCGGGACATTGTAGCCCTTGGCCACTTCCATCTGCGCCAGCGCGACAGAGGACGACCAGATGCCGAGGATCGCTGAGGCATTGGCCTCGGTGATGGCGCGTTCCATCGCCGAAGCACCGACCTCGACCTTACCCTGATCATCAAATACGGCGAGCTTCACCTGCCGGCCG
This sequence comes from Rhizobiales bacterium Y(2018), assembly GCA_005502925.1. Classification (GTDB taxonomy): domain Bacteria; phylum Pseudomonadota; class Alphaproteobacteria; order Rhizobiales; family Aestuariivirgaceae; genus Taklimakanibacter. Next base: position 323,976 of record SCPD01000003.1, read on the forward strand.
CCGATGCCGCCGGCCCCGTTGATGAGCTTCACCCAGAGATCGGCGGTCTTCTTGATGGCGTCGCCCGAGCGCGCATCGCCCGGCTCCGACAAAGGCGATACCAGGCCCAGCGTGATATCCTCGGCGGCGTATGCGCTGCCTGATCCAGCGAGCAGCAGGCCCGCCGCGGTCATCGAGGCGAGCAGCGCGCGCCTGGAAATCTTGCCGATATTATTGATCATTATTCTACTCCCTGTTGATCTGACGATTTGGATTAACGACTACGGATCGCCTCGATGCGCGCCAGCAATTCGCCCGGTACCGCAACGCCTTCACTTTCAGCGGCGTACCGTGCAGTGGCGCGGCGCGCGCCCTGCAGGCGCGCGCCCGGCTGATCGCTGATCGCCGCCGCGAGCGCTTCCACCCGTTCGGCGAAGACGCCGCCCGACGTTGCCACTGCGTCGATGGCGATGAAGAACTGGCCGGTGCGCGGCGGGCCGCCGACAGTGCCGGCAAAGGGGCTCGCCTCTGTCGACGGCAATGCGCCCGCCGCCGCCGAGGCGAGAAGCTCGACCATCAGCCCTATGCCGAACCCCTTGTAACCACCGGATGGCGCCATGGTGCCCTTGAGCGCCAGGTCGGGATCGGTGGTCGGCTCGCCGTCCGGCCCGAAGGCCCAGTCGGGCGGAATGCTCTTGCCTTCCCGCTTGCGTTTGCCGATCTCGCTCTTGGCAACGACGCTGGCGCTCTGATCGATCGACAGAACGATACGGCCGTCCTTGCCGGCAGCGGCAATGGCGAAGGGGTTGGTGCCGATCACGGCGCGACGCCCGCCGACCGGCGCGATCGAGGCCGGCGCATGGGTGTAGCCGAGCGCCAGCAGCCCGGCGGCGGCGAGACGATCGGTGTGATAGCCGAGGACACCGCAATTGTAGGAATTGCGAACCGCGAGCGCCGCGATCCCCATCTTGCGGGCGAGCGGCACCAGCTGCGCGAAGCCTTGGTCGATGGCCGGATGCGCGAAGCCAGTTCCCGCATCGACCACGATTGCCGCGGGAGATGGCTGCGTGACACGTGGAACCGCGGCGCCGTCTACCTTGCCGCAGGTCAGATGCTCGCAATAGACCGGCACATAGGCCAGGCCGTGTGAGGCAATGCCTTCGGCCTCGGCGGCGGCGACCGCCTTGGCGAGGGGCCTTGCGCCATCGGCCCGCGCTCCCGATGCCGACAGAGCGTCAAAGGCCAGGATTTCGATCTCTGAGATAGTGAGGCGGCGATGCGTCATGGGTTCAATCATTGTCGCTGAGGCCGGCGCCGGCACCGGCGAGGCGCGAATGCTCGGAGGCCGGGACGTAAGTGAGCGCGGCGAGCGCCGTAAAACGGCGCCAGAGTTCATCGGGAATGGCGACCCCGCCGGTTTTCGGCGGAGACGCCTGATCGAGCCCGCGTGGCAATGCGGATATGAGAATGGCATCGGCGGTGCGCTGCTCCGCGAGTGCCGCAAGGGCCGGAGCAATATTCCGGCAGACCACGACTTCGTGTCCGTCGAGCTGCAGCCGAAGCGGCCGCTGCAGACGTTCCGCCACGCTTGTCAACATGGGAACGAGGAGACGAGGCTCAGCCACTTTTGCCGAGATGGTGAGCGTATCTTCGGCGATCTCGGCACTGCGATCGGCAATCGCCGAAGCGAGCACGAGCGGGCTCAAAGGACGATCCTCCGTGGCGCGTATCCCGGACCGGTCAGAGATGAGACCTGTCGCGTGACGGCCACACTTGAGCGCATCCAGTGCATCCGCCAGCATCGCAAGTTGCCGCGTGTGCGCCAGAAGCCGCGCGATACGGCCGACATCCTCGGCAAGACCCCAGCTCAGCCCTGTCCCCCGCGCCGCCTTGCGCGCTTCCGCCTCGATCTCGTTGAGCGAATAACCTTCGGGCTCAGCCGGACTCGAGGGTGTGATATCTCCGGTCGACGGCGCCTTCGCCGCCGCGCTCCGCGTGGCGCGGCCCAGCGGCGGGATGGCCCAGTCGTCGGACGCGATGTCGTGAAGCTCGTCCGGGAACGGCGCGTGACGAAACAGCGCCACCCGGACCCAGCGATCCGAGCGCGGGTCAAAATCCGTGGCGCCGAAGAAAGAGAGCTTGCAGCGCAAGATGTCGATCGGGCGCAGTTCGGCGCCGGTCAGGTTGTCCCGCACCTCGGCATAGTGGCAGCGCGCCGACAGCTGCACACGACGGACGGCATGGCGGCATTCGGGATGCGCGGCGAGGAACTCGGCGACCGTCAGATCGGACGGAATGCCGGTGAGCAGTCGATGTAGGGCAGCCACATCGCGCGCCACCGTCAACGGCAGCTCGCGCTCGGCGCCCTCTTCAAGCGCACGTTCGCCGAGCCGGGGCTCGAGCTTCTCTTCCGACACATACCAGAAACGCGCCTGCGCCCGCGGCGCAGTGAAGTCCTCGGCAAGCGCAAATCCGTAAGTCGCTTCGATCCCAGTTCGCAGATCGGCAAGGGTTACGGACCCGTCGATGACAAAGTCCGGCGTCTCGTCGCCACCCATGGCGGCGCTCAGATCATCGATGAGCGCGCCATAGGGCTCGAGCAGCAAGGTAACCAGGAACTCCTGCGCTTCCAGCGCCAATTGCGCTTCGGCAAAGGCGCGCAGTCTGCGCCAGACGAAAGGAAGTTTGAAATCGATCGTCTCGACTTCGGCCGCGAGACGATCGAGATCACGCGTCAGCTCCTCGATCCGCGCCATTTGCAGGGCATCATCGACACGCCAGGCGGCCATCTGGCGCCGGGCGCGGGCAAGCCGGTCGCGAAACACCGCGACTTCCGGGGGACCAGCATGTTCGAGGGCGAGCACGCGGCTCAAGGCGGTCTCGCGGGCATTGATCCAGCGATGGAAAAGCCCCGGGTGATTGACGACGAACGGCGCCATGCCGAGCCCGGTCGAGTTGCCGACGCCCAGCCTGCGGCGCAGATCGCCATCGAGCCGCACGGCCGTGTCGGGCGACCGGACGGCCGCCAGATGCTCGACCAGATCGGTGGTGAAGGCGCGGATCAGCCAGACGGTGAGCATTTCGGCGGCAAAGGGGCCGGAAAGCACCGGGCGGTCGGCGATCCTGTCACGATCGGCGAGCCCGAACTTGCCGTTGCCGTAGACGGCGGTGGTGCGCATCAGATAACCCACCGCATCGAGATCGGCGGCGGCGGGCTGGCGGCCTTGTGCCAGCTCGGAGACGACATGGTCGAACAGCCTGACGCTGCGATTGGCGCGCGACATCACCAGCTCGGCGGCGCTGCAACGTCCGGCTTCCTGACGCGGCACGTTGCGGGCCAGGCGCTCTATATTGGCACGTGTCGCGACGCCGTCGTGAAGGACAAAGGTCGCATCCCATTCCTCGGCGATCACACGGTCGGTGCGCTTTTCGGGATTGAGCTCGTGGCCGAAGGCGATCAGCGAATAAACCCAGCCGTCGCCCCGCGCCTCATAGACGGCGACGCCGGCGCCCTTGGCGTCGATCTCCCACAGGCTGCGCCCGATCTGCCAGTTCCGGCGCACCAGGTGACGCAACAGCACGCGCATGAAACTCAGTCGCGTCTGATGGAAGCTGCCCATCCTAGCGAGGCGCAGCACCTGGTCCGGCGCGCGCAAGGCCGCGATCGGGCCCTGCCCGCCGGAAGAGATCCTGGCGGCCGCTGACATCATCCCTTGGCGCCTCCAAAGGAAGTTTCGAAGAAACTCAGCCAGTTCCCGCCCATGATCCCGTCGATCTCGGCCGCTGAGAAGCCGGTTTTCGCAAGTCCTGTCGCGATATTCGGGAAGTCGCGGTTGCTGGTGAACCAGCCGGGCTGCGGCGGAAACATCACCGGATTCGCCGGATCGAGCGGCTCCTTCGTCCAGGTGCCGCGGCGCATCCATTGGACGACCTCTTTTGGCTGGCCGTGACAAAGATCCGATCCGATGCCAAGATTCCCGACGCCCATCAGCTCGGCCGTGCGCGCCACCATCTCGCAGAACTCGGTGAGCGAACAGCTGCTGCCGTTCTTCAGATGATGCGGATAGAGGCTGAAGCCCAGCATGCCGCCCGAGGCCGCGAGCGCCTTGAGCACGATATCCGATTTGTTACGCACTACCTTGTGCCAGCTCAAGGGATTGGCATGCGTCACCGCGATCGGCCGGCGCGACAGCTCGATCGCTTCGAGCGTCGAGCGCTCGCCCGAATGCGACATGTCGATCACCATGCCGAGCCGGTTCATCTCGGCGATCACCTCCCGCCCCATGCGCGTGATGCCGGCATCCTCGCTTTCGTAACATCCCGAAGCCAGCAGGCTCTGGTTATTGTAAGAGAGCTGCATGAAACGCACGCCGAGCGCATGGCAGATTTCGACGAGGCCTATATCGTCCTCTATCGGTGAACAATTCTGCAGGCCGAAGAAGACGGCGATACGGCCCTCCGCTTTCGCCCGGCGGACATCGGCGCCGGTCTTGCCGTGGAAAACCAGATCGCCATGGGCCGCGAAGAGCTCGTTCCAGCGGATGATGTTGGCGACGGTTTCCTGGAAGTCCTCATGGTAAGCGATCGTCGTGTGAATGGCATCGACGCCGCCCGCTTTGAGATCGCGGAAGACTGCTTCCGAATATTTGCAGTATTGGAGGCAGTCGATCACGACGCCGCTCAGTTTTTCGGGCCTGTCGGTCATGCGGCCCTGCCTGCATTGATATAGCTGGTCTTGACGGCGGTGTAGAATTCGGCGGCGGCGCGCCCCTGCTCGCGCGGCCCGTGCGATGAATGTTTGCGCCCGCCGAAAGGCACATGATAGTCGGTGCCGGCCGTCGGCAGATTGACCATCACGCAGCCGGTCTTGACGTCGCGGCGGAAGGCGCTGGCGCGCGCCAGAGATTGAGTGATGATGCCGGCGGTCAGTCCATATTCGGTATCGTTGACGATCGCGACGGCATGATCATAGTCCTCCGCCTTGATCACACAGGCGATCGGCACGAACATCTCCTCACGGTTGATCTTCATGTCGTTGCTCGTGCCCGTGAACACGGTGGGGCTGAAGTAATAACCCTCGGTGCGCGCATCGACGCGTGTGCCGCCACAGCCGAGCTCCGCACCGGCGGTCTTGCCCAGGGCGACGTAACGTTCGGCGGCCGCCAGTTGCGTCGCGTCGGCGAGGGGTCCGATCTGGGTTCCCTCATCGAGCGCATGGCCGACCCTCAACGCGGCGGCCGCCGTGACGAAACGTTCGACGAAGGCGTCGTGAATCTTGCGGTCGACGATGATGCGCGACGACGCCGTGCATTTCTGTCCCGAGCCGAAGAAGGCGCCATTGGCCGCATGGACGACGGCGAGGTCGAGATCGGCGTCACCCATCACCGCGAGCGCATTCTTGGAGCCCATTTCGAGCTGCAGCTTGGTGAGGTTAGGGGCGCAGGCGACCGCCACAGCATGTCCGGTCTCGCGCGAGCCGGTGAGCGTGATCGCGTCGATGTCCGGGCTCGCCACCAAGGCGCTGCCGATCACGGCACCGGAGCCCATTACGAGGTTGAAGGTGCCGGGCGGCAGGTTCTGGCGCGAGATGATCTCGGCCAAGGCCCATGCCGATGCCGGCGTCAGATTGGAGGGTTTCCAGATGACCGCATTGCCGTAAGCCAGCGCCGGCGCAATCTTCCAGCTGGCCGTCGCCATGGGAAAGTTCCAGGGCGAGATCACCGCGACGACGCCGACCGGCTCGCGGCGGACATCGACATCGATGCCGGGCCTGACGCTTTCGGCGTTCTCGCCATATTGGCGATGGCATTCGGCGGCATAGAATTCGAAGAACTGTCCGGCCCGATAGACCTCGCCGATGCCTTCGGCGCGCGGCTTGCCTTCCTCGCGCGACAAGAGCTCGCCGAGTTCGGCCGAGCGCGCGATCAGCTCGCGGCCGATCGCCATAAGCGCCTTGTAACGCTGTTCGATCGGGGTGCGGCCCCAGACTTCAGCGGCACGGCGCGCCGCGGCTATGGCGTGCGCGAGCTCAACGCCATCGGCTTGCGCATAATGGCCGATCACGTCCGAAAGGTCGGATGGATTGATATTGGCGACCGTCCGGGACGCCGCCACCCATTCTCCATCGATGAAATTCGCAAAGGCTGACTGCACGGCTCAACTCCCGGTAACCCCCTTTGCATGGCCCCTTGCGTTACTTCAGTCAATTTGGAATAACTCTACTCTATTTCAAAAAAATCGAAATGAAATTTCCCATGCGATTCTCGGTCGGTACGCTCAAAACCTTCATCGCCGTCGCCGAAATGGGCAGCATCACGGAGGCCGGCGACAAGCTCGGACGCACGCCGTCGACGATATCGATGACGCTCAAGGCGCTCGAAGCCGATGTCGGCGCCCCCCTCTTCGAGACCGACCGCAAGAACCGCCTCTCCAAGGCCGGCACCTTCGTCCTCGCCCAGGCGCGTGAGCTTCTCTCCCATCATGAGCGCTCGGTCGCGGCGATCAAGGCCTTCGCCGGCAACCAGGCCGGCCGAGTGGATCTCGCTTGCGTCCCCTCGATCGCCACGTCGATCGTTCCAGGGGTTCTGCTGCGCTATCGCGAGAGCCATCCCGGCGTCGAGATCAATGTCCGCGATGCCGACTCCCCGTCGGTCGCCGAAGCAGTCGAAAGCGGCAAGGTGGCGCTCGGCGTAGCCAGCCTGCGGCGGGCGCGGCCCGACCTCCATTTCGAGGCGCTGTTCGAGGAGAAGCTCGGCATCATCTGCCGCGCCGACGATCCCTTGGCGGGGACGAAATCGCCGATCGACTGGGCGGGCCTGCATAACCGCACGTTCCTCGGCAACGGCATCAGCAGCATGACCGAAACGCCGGAGCTCGCCGGGCTCAATTCGGGGGCGCCCATCGTCGTCTATAATGTACTCTCGCTGCTGGCGCTGGTGCGCGCCGGCGTCGGCATCACCATCCTGCCGCGCCTCTCCATCGCCGCCTGGCGTGACGGTCTCGCCTTCGTTCCGCTGCGCGACCGCAAGGCGTCACGGACAGTCGGCCTCATCACCCGGTCCATCGAGCGGCATTCACCGGCGGAAGACGCCTTCGTGACGCAGCTACGCCTTACCTTGAAAGATAAGGCCGCCGAGCTCGGCATTCAGATGCTCGGCCGCCCGAAGCGTTGATCAGCGCCTGACCTCGATGACGAAATCACGCGGGCTGCCGTCGCCGCCATTGGTCGGATAACAGTCATCCGGGCAGGCGGAAACGATGATGATCGCGTCGACGCGCATCCCGAGCGTGACACGGCCATCGGGGAGATAAGGCGGGCGGGAATATTCGATTGAGCCGTCGGGCTTGACCGCGGCGCGCATGAACAGGTTCCACGGCGACGGCACGAAGGGAATGGCAAGCCCCGCCTCCTTCACGCCGGTCCAGAAATTGCCGGCACAGCTCGGATGGCCATCGGGCCTGCCGAAGCGCCGGTACATTTCGGGATTGCAAGGCGCGATCAGCGTGTCATGCAGTCCGCCCGTCGTGTCGGCGACATAATCGAAGACCGGCTCGTAACGATCGCTGACCAGCACATCGCCCGGCGTGAAATAGATCTTGTTCAGCACCTCACGGCAATGCTCAAGCGAGAGATATTGCTGCGGCGATGATTTCGGCAGGCACCAGAAATCGACGACCTGGGTGCCGCTCACATTGACGACGGTGACCTCATCGCCGGCGCGGACGGGGACTTGCGCCCCCTTCCCCGCCAGCACGGTGACTTTTTCCACGTTGCTCATCCGCGCCTTCTACACGCGCGCGCCCTGACATTACAAGCCGGCGGCCAGACGGATGCTGCGGTGCCTGGCGAGCGGAATGAGGTTGCGCGCCCGTTCGATCGCTTCCGGCTCGAGCGTCGCCTCGACGAGACCGTCGCCGCTGCCACGCCGCGCCACCACCGTGCCCCACGGCTCGACGATAAGCGAATGGCCGTAATTGTGATAGGTCTTGCCATCCTCGACATAGGCCCCCTCCTGGCCGGGCGCCAGGACGTAGCATTGCGTCTCGATGGCGCGCGCCTTGAGCAGCGCCTCCCAATGTTCCTTGCCGGTCTGCAAGGTGAAGGCGGCGGGTGCCGCGATGACCTTGGCGCCCCGGTCGACGAGTGCGCGGAACAATTCCGGGAAGCGCAGGTCGTAGCAAATGGTGCAGCCGACAGTGACGCCGTCGAGATCATAAGTGACGATGTCGGTGCCCGCCTCATAGAGCCAGCGCTCGTCATAGACGGTGCCGTCGGGCGCCGTGATCGAGAACATATGGATCTTGCGGTAACGGGCAACCTCCTTGCCCGAACGGTCGAAGACGATGGTGGTGTTATGCACCTTGTTGCCGGCCTGCTCATTGAGCGAACCGCCATGGATGAACACCTTGTGGCGCGCCGCCTTCTCCTTCAGCATCTGATAGGAGTCGCCACCCGGACACGCCTCGGCCGACGCCCGCTGCTCGTCGCGCGTGCCGCCGAAGAAGGTGAAGCTCTCCGGCAACATGATGAGATCCGGCGCCTTGACCTCACAAGCTCTGTCGATGAGATCGGCGGCCTTACGCAGATTGGCGGCCTTGTCGGTCCCCACATTCATCTGAATGACTACGGCTTTCATGATGATCTTCCCTGTTCTCTTGTTCAGTTCCGTCCGGCGGCGACCGCCTGAAAATCCTTGAGCGCGCTGGCGAGTCCCGCCTGCAAGGCGCCCACCTCCTCGCTGATGACGATCATGCCCGCCTCGCGCGCGATGGCGTCGCGCTGCTCGGCGAGGCTCCAGGCCGGCATGATCCAGGGCTTGCCGGCGGCCTTCGCCGCGTCAATGACGCGTTTGAGATCGGCCTTGTCCGCATCCATATTGCAATAGGCGCCACGGCCGCGGCTCAAAGAGAGGTCGGTCGGCCCCATAAAGACACCATCGACGGTCGAAAGCGCCAGGATGGCCTCGATATCGGCCAGGGCTTCCGCCGTCTCGACCATCGGATAGCAGCGCACCCGCTCATTCTCGGCCTCGTAATAGGCTTGCGTACCGCCCAGATAGCCGGAGGTGCGCGTGCCGGCGAAGCTGCGCGTGCCGAGCGGGGGATATTTCGCCGCCGCCGTGACCTGGCGGGCATGGTCGAGTGAGCCGATGTGGGGAATGATCACACCGTCACAGCCCATATCGAGCATCTGCTGGATCGCGGTTCCATCTGGAGCCGCGACCTTGGCATAGATCTTGAGCCCCAGCGCCTTGGCGAAAGCGACGAGCCGGTCGGTGCGCTCGAGATCGAACAACCCATGCTCGACATCGAGGACAAATTGCCGGTAGCCGATGTCACGGGCGATCTCGAGAAACATGTGGTTCGGCGTCGACATCCAGACGGCGGCCAGTTCGGCAGGCAGTTTATCGGTCATCACACTCACTCGGTCAGGATACGGATATCGGATTTGTGCACGGAGAGCCGGACACGTGCGCCCGGCTGAAGGACGTCGCGCCCGGCACCTGCGGAATTCTGGCTGCGCAGCACCACGCGCTGGCCTTCGGCGAGATTGAGGATGTAGCGGAGATCGGTGCCGATATAGATCGTGTCCGCGACCACTGCGTCGAGACCGAGCCGGTCGGCGTGTTCCTCGCCCTCGTGGAACTTCACCGCCTCGGGACGGAAGGCGAGGACGGCTTTGTCGGCGCTGACGCCCGCAGGCAAGGGGAAGGCCAGCCTTCCCGCCTCGATGAAGTTCATCTCGCCGATGAAATCGGCGCCGAACCTCGTGCTCGGCCGCTCATAGATATCGACCGGGCTTCCCACTTGCAGCACGCGCCCCCTGTTCATGACCGCGATGCGGTCCGACATGGTGAGCGCCTCTTCCTGGTCATGGGTCACGAAGATGAAAGTGATGCCGAGCTGGCGCTGCATGTTCTTGATCTCGAGCTGCATCTCCTTGCGCAATTTGAGATCGAGCGCGCCGAAGGGTTCATCGAGGAGCAGCACCGCCGGCCGGTTGACCAGTGCGCGGGCGATGCCGACGCGCTGCTGCTGGCCGCCCGACAGTTCGGACGGGCGCCTGCCGCCCATCTCCGACATGCGTACCAGCTCGAGCGCCTCGCCGGCACGGCGGCGAATCTCGTCGCGCGCCACGCCTTTGACCTTGAGCCCGAAGGCGACATTGTCGAAGACCGACATCTGCGGGAACAGCGCATAGCTCTGGAACACGGTATTCACCGGGCGAAGATGCGCCGGCACGCCGGCCAGCGGCTGTCCCTGGATGAAGATCTGGCCCAAGGTCGGCTGCTCGAAACCGGCAATCATGCGCAAGGTCGTCGTCTTGCCGCAGCCCGAAGGTCCGAGAAGGGTGAAGAACTCACCGCGCCTGATGTCGAGATTGACATCGCGCACCGCGAAGATCTTACCCTCGTCCCCTGCAGCTTCCTTCCGGGCGCGCGTCTCGAAGGACTTCTCGACATCCTTTAAGGCGACAGCGACTTCGCTGGTCATCGCTCGCGCCTCAGTGCGAAGCGGTATGGGCGGAGATGAGCGCGTCGATGGCGGAGAGTTCCGACGGGAGCTTTCCGGCATTGAGCTGGTCGCGATATTGCGCATCACCTTCCTCCTCGGCAGCAAACAGGTCATAGAGCTTCTCGGCCAGCGCCGGATTGAGAATGGCCACGCCATTGTCATCGGCGCAGACGAGATCGCCCGGCTGCACCACGACGCCGCCGCACTGGATCGGCTGGTTGATCGAGCCTTGGGAGCCGGCGAGCTGGGTGGTGAGCGGGGTAAACCCCTTGCTGAAGACCGGCATCGGGCATTCGCGGATGAACTGGATATCGGTGGCGAGGCCATCGAGGATCACACCGGCGCAACCGCGTAAGTGCGCCGCGAGCGTCATCATCTCACCCCAGCAGGCATACCGCATGTCGCCGCCGCGATCGATGACCAGCACATCGCCCGGCTGCAGCAGATCGATGACCTTGTGGACGATTGCCGAGTCACGCCCAAGGCACTGGACGGTGATCGCCGTACCGACGAAGGAGATGCCGCCCCGGGCCGGCTTGAGGGCGGAACTGATGATGCCGCTCTCGATGTGATGGCCCATCGCGGCAGGCGTGATGGTTTTGTATTTCTGCAGAAGCTCGGGCTTGATCGAAGCCGGGCGCGGATTGATCGCCAGCATTTACATCTCCACTAAATTCAAGTCGGCATGAGGGGCGTTCCCGGCCACTCGACGCAGCCGGGAACGCGGATCGGTCACTGGGCCGTTTTCACTTTGGTCCAGCCATCCTGGTAGAATTTCATCGCATCGCCGGCATCGAGGATGAAATCGGCTTTGGCGACCTGCTCCTTGGGCAGGAAGATCGCCGGATTGTTGGCGATCTCCGGCGGCAGCAACTCGCGCGACTTGCCGACGCAGGTGGCGATCTTGGACAGCTTCGTCACCTTGGCGGCAACTTCGGGCTTCAGGAGATAGTTGATGAAGATATAGGCGTTGTCGCGATTGGCAGCGCCCTTCGCCACCGAGAAGCCGTCGACCCACATGGTGCCGCCTTCTTGCGGAAGCACGTAACGGACCTTGGGGTTCTCCGCCATCACCTGGATGACCGTACCGCTCCAGGCCTCGACAAGGCAGGCCTCGCCGGACGACACCAGCTCGGCGAAGTTGGTGCTGTTATAACCGGCGAGCAAAGGCTTCTGGGCGATGAGCGACTCCGTCGCCTTGGCGATCTCCGCCTCGTTGGTGGAGCTGGCACGGAAGCCGTTCACCTGAAGGCCGGCAATATAGGCCGCGAGCATGTTGTCGAGCATATAGATGCGGCCCTTATACTTCTCGTCCCAGAGCGCTTTCCAGCTCGTCACCTCCTCCTTCACGCAGTCGGTGTTGTAGGCGAGGCCGGTCGAGCCGCTGAGATAGGGGATCTGATATTTATTGCCCGGATCGTAGGAGACATTGCGGAACTCCTCCGAGATGTTGCCGATATTAGCGATCTTGCCGTGTTCGAGCTCTTCGATGAGACCTTTCTTGGCGAGGATCTGGACCGCATATTGGGAGGGGTTGACGATGTCATAACCGGTAGCGCCGGCTTCGAGCTTCGCCATCATCGTTTCATTGCTGTCGAATGTGTCGAAGGTGACCGTAATGCCGGTCTCCTTTTCGAAGTCATCGACGATCTCCTGCGGCAGTTCGCCCGACCAGGCATAGACGTGAAGCTCGCCGGCCGCAAAAGCAGGCCCGCTCACCGCGAGGCCGAACGCCAACCCAAATGCCACGGCGCCCAGCAGCACGCTCCTTCTACCCCAAGACACGAAACTCGACATGCGTAGTCCTCCCTGTTGCTTTTTGGAACTCACTGACTCAACCGCTGGCGACGGGCGCGCAGGCGGAATTGGTAGCCGATGACGGCGATGAGAACGGTCATATTGGCGATGACAAGCAAGGTGCCGAGCGCATTGATCTGCGGCGTCAGCCCGGTCTTGAGCTGCGCATAGATATAGATCGGCAGCGTCGTGCTCCCGACACCGGTGACGAAGGTCGACATCACGAAATTGTCGAAAGACAAGGTCGCCGCCATCAGGAAGGCCGAAAGGATGGCAGGCGCCAGCGCCGGCAAGGTCACACGCAGGAAAGTCTGCCACTCATTGGCGCCGAGATCGGCGGCGGCCTCTTCGAGACGCGGATCGAGGGCGACGGCGGCGGTGCGCATGATGAGCGTCGCGAAAGGCAACGTCACCAGCACATGGCCGATGATCATCGAGGTAAAGCCGAGCGGCGCTTTCATGGCCACCATGAAGACGAGCAGCGCCACGGCGATGACGATCTCGGGCAGCACGATCGGCGCCAGGAGTGCCGTGGACAGCATTTCCTTGCCGGGGAACTGGCGCCTGACGATGGCGAGCGCCGTCAGGGTGCCGATCGCGGCGCTGAAGGCGCCGGCGAATAACGCGACGAAAGCACTGTTCATCACCGCCTGGCGCAGGCGCCGGTCGTCGAACACGGCGGCATACCAGTCGAGCGTCAGCCCCTGCCAGACGACGGTCGAGCGCGAGGCGTTGAAGGAATAGGCGATCAGCACGAAGATCGGGATGAACAGGAAGGCCAGGGCGGCAAATGTGAAGACCGGCGGCACCAGCCGCGCCAGACGCGTGGTCCACATGCTCGAGGCGGTCTCGGTGAGCAAGGCTGGAGCATCGGCGCGCATGGTCACGACCTCGCCAACTCGATCTTCCGCAGCGCCCGCATATAGAGAAGGATGCCGAGCGAGGACGCGAGAAGCAGGATGACGGAGACCGCGGCGCCCAGGGGGATGTTGCGGAATTCGAGGAACAGCTGGACGATCAGATTGCCGATGATGATTTCCTTGCCGCCGCCCAAAAGAACCGGGATGGCGAAGACACCCATGGACGGCACGAAGACGAAGAGGACGGCCGCCATCACGCCCGAAAGCGAGAGCGGCAAGGTCACGCGCAGGAAGGACTGCAGCGGATTGGCGCCGAGATCATGGGCGGCCTCGAGCAGAGTGCGGTTGATCGGCTGCAGAGCGGCATAGATGGGCAGCACCGCCGAAGGCAGGAAGGCATAAAGCAGGCCCACCTGCACCGCGCCATAGGTACCGAGCATGCGCACGGGCTCATCGATGATGCCGAAAGCCTGGAGTGTTGCGTTGATCAGGCCGCCACGCCCCAGGAGCACGATCCAGGCCGAGATACGGATGAGGAAATTGATCCAGAACGGCACCAGGATGAGGACGAGCAGCAAGGGCGCCCAGCGTCCGGCGCGGAAGGCGATGAAATAGGCAATGGGATAGCCGATCGCCAAGGCCAGAAGGGTGTTGATCGCGGCAAGCTCGAGCGAGCCCCACATGATCGGGTGATAGATCGGATCGAGGAGCTGCGCGTAATTATTGAAGGTGAAGGCCGGCACCACGCCGCCATAGGAGTCACGCTCGGCGAAACTGTAGGCGACGACGATCAGCAGTGGCACCAGCAGGAAGACGCCGACGATGACGATGGACGGCGTCACCATCAACAATGTCAGCAGGCGATTGCGGCCGAGCCACCTCATCGTCAGCCGGCCCGCGATTCAGCGACCACCGACATGCCGGGGATCGTCGACAAGGGATGATCCATGAGATGCTGCATCATGGTCTTCTCGGCGAGATCGGCGTCGCGCCGCTTCAGCGCCTCGAGCAGCATGCGATAGGCGTCGATTTCGTCCGAAACCAGCGTCATATGCATGTTGGAGAGATAGGAGACGCGGATCGACAGCGCATAGTGCCGGGCGATCGAGGAGAGGAGATAGGAATTGCCGGAGGCGCGGGCGAGCAGCAGGTGCATGTGCTCGTCGACTTCGAGATTCCAGACGAGATCGGTATTGCCGGCCTTGATGCCTGCCTCGCCTTCGCGCAGCAATTCCTCGAATTCACGCAGATGCTCGGGGCGTGCGCGCTCCGCCGCGAGCCTGGCCGAGAGCCTTTCGAGCGTGCGGCGCACCTCGAAGATATGGATGACGTCGGCAGCCGAGGTGTCGGTCACGAAATAGCCGCGGCGCGGCACGTTGCGCACGAGGTCGTCCTGGACCAGGCGCTGCAGCGCCTCGCGCAAAGGCGTGCGCCCGGCCTTCAGCCTTTCCATGACCACGGCTTCCTCGATCAGGCTGCCCGGCTTCATCTCGGTGCGGACGATGAGGCGGCGAAGCTCGCTGTAGATGCCGTCGCTTTGCAGATTGGAAGTGGTCTTCGACACGGATATCTCTGTCAGATATTTCTAATATATTTGTGATATCCTGGAAACACGGCATGAGTCAACCCGCTTCCGGCGCTGCATCAACAGACGAGTCACCAGAGGGAGAAATTGAGAAAAATCTTTTGATATTAATTGGTTATGCCAAAGGCTTAGCCAATCGGCAGCCGGCGTCACCGAGATCGAGCTTAAGATCAGGCCGGAAAGACCGACCCGCAAACCGGGGCTCTATTTGATCAGCCAGACGTTCTCGTTGCCGGTCGTGGCGACCGTCGGGCATTCGATGATGATGCGGATGTCATTGTAGTCACGGTCCGAGCCACCGCCCTCGGGCGGGCGGTCCTCCCAACCGTAATACATGAACTTGCCGGGCGCACAGGCGGCAGTGGCCTTCTGTGGTGTCCGGTTGGTGCCTTCGGGGATGACGCCGCCCTCGCGTACGGGCTTGCAGGCGTTGCGGTTGGCGCACAACACCGTTTCGAGCAGGCTGACGCCGAGATTGTAGCTTTCGACGCCGGCCGTCATGACCGTGTCGGTGTAATATTCATAGAATTCGGCACGCGAGCTGTCCCATTTGGACTTCTGGGTACGGGCGTTGCGCACATTGTGCAGCCGATAGCTCATGGTCTCGCCGGCGGCACAGACTGGCATCGTGTAGTTGTAGGTCGTGCCGGCATTGTCGGCGATCGCCGTCATCTGGGTGCGGCCCTTGTCGGCCTTGTCCTTGTTCTTGGCATTGTAACAATAGACATAGATGCGGTTGTAGTCGGCGGCGTCGGGATCGAGCTGCGAGACGACCGGCGGGTTGTAGGTCAGAACCGGCTCACTGAACCGGGCCACAGCCTGCACGCTGACATTCATCTGCTTGGACAAGCCCGGAACCACGGCGAGAATGGTGACCGGTACGCTGGCGCTGGCCGTCACGCTGAAATCAGTGGGCATGACCCAACTGCCCGACGCGTTGAGGCTGGCGACTAGAGCTTTATTCTCGAATCTCTGCTGCACATTGCTGCGCAGATTGCTCACCCAAGCCTGATCATTGTCCGATGGTCCGCCCTTGGCGCCGGCGAGCGCGGCGGCATCGGCCTCGGCCTGGAGAAAGTTCCGGACCATGGAGGCCCGGGCATAATCGATGGCGATCCCCGCAGCCGCGCACAGAGGGATCGCAAAAAGAGCGGTAAAAACGGCGACATTTCCCGCCTGATTACGCAGAAACCCACGCCCCATGCTCAGCCCTCCGCGACGTCGGACCGGTATGCCCGAGCGTAATAATGGGACATATCAGAAAGGGCCATCGCGATAGGAATCATATGTGTCCCGATAGTTTATACAATCTCAACGGGTAAGATCGCCGGCCACCCTGCAGGATATGTGCCAATCTTCAGGCCGGATTCTCCAGCGAGAACATGTCGGTCTGCTCGTCGTAGGCGAAATATTCCGCATAACGGGCCCAGTTGGTCACCGTCTGCACGGTCTCGCCGGCATCCCGTTCCGACATGTGATCCTCGAGCTCATCACGGAAGCGCCGCGCCGGCGCCATATGGGTCGGCCGCTCGCCCAGGATGCGGCGGATATGAGCCGCCAGCGGTACATAGGCCTGAAGCTGCTGGGCGAAGATGCGCTTCCTGTCATCGACGCCGCTTTCGGCGAAGTGCTTTCCGGTCTGGGTCAGCTGGATATCGCCGCCCGCCAGCTCGGCGAAACGGAGGAGTTGCAGGGTCTCGGCGACCGGGAACAGATCGTCGATCTCATGCTGGAGGCCCGCCGCCAAGGGCGGCAGGTCGGCGCGGCCATTATAGGGCGGTGCGGCAACCGCCTCGATGAGGCCCGACAGGAGGTTGGTGGAGATGCGGCGCAGGGTCAAAGCGATGCCGGTGCCCCGAAAAAGGCCGCTCTGCCCCGGCGCCTGATCGCGCATCGTCATCTTCACATAGATCTTCTCGACCAGGTCGCGGAAGGCCGGATCGAGCCGGTTGCGCGGCTGCGGAAGATCGACGCGGATTTCCGCGATGACGCGACCCGGATTGGACCCGAACATGAGGATGCGGTCGCACATCAGCACCGCCTCCTCGATATTGTGGGTGACCATCAGGATCGCCTCGATCGGCATGCGGCCCTCGCACCACAAATCGAGCAGGTCGGTGCGCAGGGTCTCGGCGGTGAGCACGTCGAGCGCTGAAAACGGCTCGTCCATCAACAGCACTTTGGGGCGGACGACCAAAGCGCGGGCGAGGCCGACGCGCTGGCGCATGCCGCCCGACAATTCCTTGGGGTAGGCGCTTTCGAAACCGTCGAGGCCGATGAGGTCGATGGCATCGAGGGCACGTTTGCGCCGTTCCGCAGGAGCAACACCTTGCGCCTCGAGGCCGAACTCGACATTCTGCAGGACGGTGAGCCAGGGGAACAAGGCGAAGCTCTGGAACACCACGGCGATCGCCGGCGACGGGCCTGTCAAAGCGCGCCCCTCGCAAGTGATGGTCCCGCTCGACGGCTTGATGAGGCCGGTCATGGCGCGCAGCAAGGTGGATTTGCCGGAGCCCGAGCGGCCAAGCAGGCCGACGATTTCGTTGCGCGCGAGTGTGACATCGACATTGTCGAGCACCACGAGCGTTCTCGACGACGGCCGGGCGTAGGACTGGCACACGTCCCTCGCGATGATGAGGGCTTTGTTGGCGATGGCGTCGTTCATGACAGATCTCCCTGCAACGGACAGTCAATCGAGGCGCAGGCGGCGCTCGGCGAAGACGAAGAGCGGGCGCCACAAAGCGCGGTTGAAGAAGGTGACGAAGAGCGACATGACGGCGATGCCCAGAAGCACACGCGGGAAGTCGCCGGCCGCCGTGGCGTTGGCGATATAGGAACCGAGCCCATAGGCTTCGAGCTTCGCATCGCCCCAGCTCGCCACTTCCGCGACGATGCTGGCGTTCCATGAGCCGCCGGAGGCGGTGATGGCGCCGGTGACATAATATGGAAAGACGGCGGGCAGAGCGACATAGCGCCACCAAGGCCAGGATCTGATCTGGTAGACGGCGGCCACCTCGCGCAGATCGGTCGGGATGGCACTGGCGCCGGCGATAACATTGAACAGAATGTACCATTGCGTGCCGAGGATCATGAGCGGCGACAGCCAGATATTGGCGCTGACGCCGGTCGCGACGATGGCGAGGACCGCGACGGGAAACAGCACATTGGCGGGAAAGGCGGCCATGAACTGAGCCAGCGGCTGAACCTGCTCGGCGACTTTCGGACGGAGCCCGATCCATACGCCGATCGGGACCCAGATCAGGCTCGCCAGCGCGATGAGGATAACGACGCGCACCAATGTCGCGAGGCCTCTGCCCAAGGCGTCGAGAACATCGGTGAAGCCCAAGGTCGTTTTGAGATAGTCCACGACCAATACAGCGCCCCAGGCCGCCAGAGCCACGATCACAGCGAACCAGGCATAATCCGCGAGACGCGTGCTCTTTGCCGCGCCCACGGCAATGGAGCGCGCCCCGGCGCCGCCCAGGCGGAGGAGAAGCAGACGCTGCCAGGCCCAGGCGAAAGGCGCCGTGACCGTCTTCATCACGCGGGTCCGGCGGGCGAGCTCATAGACCCAGGAGCGCGGCTTTTCCTGGCTCGCCACCTGCTCGGCGCGGAAGCGATCGGCCCAGGCGACGATCGGCCGGAAGAGCAACTGGTCATAAAGCGCGATGACAATGGCCATGGCGAGCACGGCCCAGCCGATGGCGGCGAAGTCACGCGCGTCGATGGCCGTCGCCAGCCAGGAGCCGATGCCCGGCAGATCGACCGTTCTGTCGCCGACGGTGATCGCCTCGGAGGCGACGACGAAGAACCAGCCGCCTGACATCGACATCATCATGTTCCAGATGAGGCCCGGCGTGGCGAAAGGCGCCTCCAGGCGCCAGAAGCGTTGCCAGGCCGAGAGGCCGAAGCCGCGGCTCACCTCGTCGAGATCGCGCGGCACGGTCTTCAGCGACTGATAGAAGGAGAAGGCCATGTTCCAGGCCTGGCTGGTGAAGATGGCGAAGATCGCGGCGCATTCGGCGCCGAGCTGCTGGCCGGGAAACAGTCCGGTGAAAAAAGTGACGGTGAAGGTCAGGAAGCCCAGGACCGGCACCGACTGGAGGATGTCGAGCGCCGGGATGATGACCATTTCAGCGCGCCGGCTCTTGGCGGCGAGCGTCGCCACGACAAGGGTGAAGAGGAGGGAGGCGAACATCGCCGCGAACATGCGCAAGGTGGTGCGCAGCGCATATTCCGGCAGCCGCATCGGATCGAGCTCGATCGGATGACGGGTGAGCTGGTCGAGTGGTGCGTGCATCGCCGCCCCGCCATGGATGACCAGGACGATGACCGTCATGATCAGGATGAAGGCGATGAGGTCATAGCCATTGGGCAGGAGCCGGACATGGCTCAGCACCGCGAGCGCACTGCGGCGGTTACGATCGTTGAAGAACAGGCCCATCTCGTCCACCTCACACCGATCCGTCACGGATCAGGAGGGCGGATGGATTGACGCTAGACGCGCCCGGCCAACACCTGCACCGCGAGATCCGACGGGGGATTTTTCATCGCTGTATCGTGTGTCCGATGCCCGAATGACGCCGGACACCAACTAGGGTCGTTATCCATGTCTCAATCTTGTGGTTGGGAACAATACACTGTCGGTCACGTGCGCCGCCTGCCTGAGCAAGTCAAGGTGCCGGAAGAAACCTGTACCAAAGATAATGTTATAGCCCGATGTTCACTTTACCGATCCTCCATGTTCGGCCGCCGGCCGTCTCGCTAGCAAGGGCATCCATGATCGTCTCACCGCATCATCTCGACCTTACCGTGACGGGCAAACAGCATCTCGACATCCATCTTGCCGATGGCCTGTCCCTGCCCTTGACCATTGTCCATCGCGGCCAGGGCCCTGCCGTGCTGGTGGTGGGCGGCACACATGGCGATGAATTCGAAGGCCAGATCGCGGTGACGCGGCTCGCCCG
This sequence comes from Rhizobiales bacterium Y(2018), assembly GCA_005502925.1. GTDB lineage: Bacteria > Pseudomonadota > Alphaproteobacteria > Rhizobiales > Aestuariivirgaceae > Taklimakanibacter. The sequence continues at coordinate 343,679 of SCPD01000003.1, forward strand.
CGCCATTGCGACCGAGGATGTCCAGGGCACGCTTATCCTCATGCCGTTTCACAATGTGCCGGCCTGCCAGGCCGGCACGCGGCTCACGCCGGATGACGGCAGCGATCTCAACCGGCTCTATGGCCGCCCCCACGGTTCGGGCCCGGCCCATCTCATTGCCCGGTTCGTCGAGACTACACTCCTGCACCATATCGACTGGGTCATCGATCTGCATTCCGGCGGCAGTGCACATGAATTCGTGCTGAGCTCGAATGTTCAGGCGCGCTACCCTTCCCCTGAAGGTGATGCGATGCTGGCGCCCCTCCTCGCTTTCGACGCACCCTATGCCATCGTCTTCGACGAAGTCCCCGCCTCACCCCATATGCCGCATGGTGGCACGCTGGAGGAAGCGGCGCGCGCACTCGGCAAAAAGGCGATCTCTTCCGAACTGGGTGGCGCCGGACGTGCCACGCCGCAGTCGCTCGCCGTCGCCGAGCGCGGCTTGCACAATCTGCTGTCCCATATCGGCGTCGTTCCATCCGATGACGCGACACGACCCGAACAGAGCCGGTCGCGCCTGCTCTTCCTGGGACGACCGGAGCATCATGTGAAGATCGCGACGACCGGCTGCTTCGCGCCGCTCGTCGAGCTCGGCTCAGAAGTTCGCCACGGCGATCTTCTCGGCCATATCGAGAGCCCCGAAGCCGCCGAAGCCATTCATGCCCCGACGGCCGGCGTCGTCATCGCGGTGGCGAGCCGGGGACTGCAGCAGAAGGGCAATGCCGTCATCTATCTCGCCGACGACATCACTCCAGAAAAGACTTGAAGCCGACCATCATCGCGGTGAGCTCATCGCCCCCGGCGACGAAGCTGGCGCCCAGCCCGGCAGCCTGGTTTGCATAATTGCGCGTCGGCCCGGCGGCGGCGAAGCGCTTGCCCGCCTTGCGCGCGGCTTCAGCGACCAGCTTCAGATCGGCCGCGTCCGCCGCCGTGTCGGCGAAGAGGCCGCGGCCACGGGTCAGCGACAGGTCGCCCGGCCCGATGAACAGGCCATCGACGCAAGGCAGAGCGGCGATCTCCGCCATGGCGGCGAAGGCGCCCGGCGTCTCGATCATGGCGTAGCAGAGCCGCTTGGCGTTCTCGGCCGCGATATAGTCCGCGCCGACGCTGCCATATTTCATGGTCCGGCTGTAGCCGATGCCGCGCGAGCCGAGCGGTGGATATTTGGAGAAGGCGGTGACCCGCGCTGCGTGGTCGAGGCTCTCGATCTGCGGCAGGATGACGCCCGCCGCGCCCATATCGAGCGCCGCCTGGATCTGGATCCGGCTCGCTTCCCCCACCCGCACATAAGGCTCGAGGCCGATCCCGGCGCAGAAGGACACCAGCCGGTCGAGCGCCGTCACATCGAGGACGCCATGCTCGCCGTCGAACACCACCATGTCGTAGCCGGCAAGACGCGCGATCTCGCAGGCCTGCTGATTGGCCGTCTGCAGCCAAAAGGCTTGTTTCATGAACTCACTCCCGCAATGACATCCACTTCGAGACGGGCGTCGATGGTCAGTCCCGCCACCATGGAGATACGCGCCGGCGGTGATTTGGGGAAGAGCTCGCGATAGGCGACATTGAAGGCGTCGAAATCCTCCGCATGGGTGAGGATGATATTCACTTTAAGCGCATCGGCGAGCGTGGCGCCGGCCTTCTCGAGGACCCGTTCGATATTCCTGAAAGTCTGCCGGGTCTCGGCGGCGATGCCGCCTTTGACGATCTCACCCGTCTCGTCGAAGGCGACCATGCCCGACACGAAGATGATGTCGCCGAAGCGCACCGCATCCGAAAGCGGCAGGCCCTCCGCATTGTCCAAGGTGAATGTCTCGCGCTTCATGCTTTTGCTTCCTTCAATGCGGCTTTGAGAAAAAGCCAGGGTGAGAGTTTGCGTTCCATATAGCGCACGGTAGTGACGATCAGGAGCGCGAAGACGAGATAGATCGCGCCCGCGACGAGGAGTGGCGTGATCGGATCGAATGTGTTGAAATAGATCTGGTTGGCGGCGCCGATGAGGTCGGTGATGGTGATGAAATTGACCGCGGCGGTGCCTTTCAGCACGAAGACCAGCTCATTGCCGTAAGGCCGCATGCAGAGTCGCGCCGCACCCGGAAGGGCGAAGCGCAGGAAGGTCTGGACCCGGCTGAAGCCGAAAGCGCGCGCCGCTTCGATGTCACCCACCGCGACATTGCGCAAGGCCAGCGCGAAGATCTCGGCCAGGAAGCCGGCGGAATTGAGCGACAGCGCCAGGACCGCGATCGGCATCGGCCGCGCGATCAGGTGCCACAGGAAGCTGTCCTTGATGCCGGGGATCTGCGGCAGGCCGTAATAGAGAAGGAAAAGCACGGCCAGAATGGGCGCACCGCGAAAGAAGAAGATGAAGCTTCGCGCGAAGGCGCGCGCGGCACGGGACTCCGAGTTGCGCGCCAGCGCCACCGGCAGTGCGATCAGAAAGCCGAAGATGGTGACGAGCACGGTGAGCTCGATCGTGGTCACGGCACCCTGCACCAGCAATGGCACGAAGGTCAGGAAAGTCTCCCAATCGAGGATCATGCGGAAGGTCCCCGCCGCAAATGCGCGTAGAGACTGGTCTCGGCCCGCATCTGGAAAATCTGCATGAGGGCCGCGATGGCGAGATAGATGATCAGCGACGCAATGAAGAACTGGAAATAGAGCTTGGTGTTCTGCCCGGCGTCACCGGCGGCGCGGATGAGATCCTGCAAGCCGATGGCCGAGACGAGCGGCGTATTCTTGAATGTCGTCATCAGGAGATTGGCGAGCGCGCCGAGCGACAGTCGGAAGGCCACCGGCCATTTGATGCGCCGGAAGACCAGGAAGCGGCTCATGCCGAAGGCCAGGCCGGCTTCGACCTGGCCCTTCGGTATGGCCTGGAAGGCGCCGCGGAAGACTTCGCTCGCATAGGCGGCGTGGATGAGGCTCAAGGCCAGCGTGCCGGCCCAGAAGGGACTGACCTCGATGAAGCTGTCGATGCCGAAAGGCCGCAGCAGTGCCATGATGAGGAAGGCGAGGCCGTAATAGAGAAGCAGGATGACGAGCAGCTCCGGCACGCTGCGCATCACGACATTATAGGCGGCGAGGCCGTGGCTCAGGATGCGGGAGCGGGACAGCTCGCCCAGCGCCGCCAGGAGCCCGAGCCCGGTGCCGATGAGTACCGAGGCGAGGCCGAGCCTGAGCGTCAGCCACAGGCCGGCGGCGAGTTCATCGCCCCAGCCCGTGGCCCCCGGCAGAAAAAGCGACCAGTCCATGCTTCAACGCGCGACGATGGATAAGATCATCTCTTGAAACACCCTCACGCTGAGGTGGCCACGCAGCGGCCCTCGAAGCGCCCATCAGGATAGAGCGAGACTGCTGCAACATACCCTTCGAGGCCCGCCTTCGGCGGGCACCTCAGGGTGAGGGTCGTGTAGCGGATTAAGCTCATCATATCGTTCATTGCCAGAGCTTGTCGGCGCGGATGTCGGCGCCGGGTACCCATTTCTGCTCGATCTTGTCGAAGGTGCCGTCGGCATAGATGGCGCGGATGGCTTCGTCGACCTTGGCTTTCAACGGGTCGCCTTTGGCGAACATGGCGCCGACGCCACGACCCAGCACTTCCGGATTGTCGATGACGGGACCAGCCACCTCGAAGTCCGCGCCTGCCGGCGAGGCGAGGAACTCATTGGCCGGCATCTGCTCGCCAAAGGCAAGGTCGATGCGGCCATTGACCAGATCGGCATGGATCTGATCGGCATTTTCATAACCGACCGGCTCGAGCTCGCCCGCATGATATTTGCGGACATATTGATCCTGCGTGGCGCCGGCATAGACGCCGACCCGTTTGCCCTTGATGTCCTGGGCGAAATCCTTGAAAGCGCCCTTCTTGCCATAGAATACGAATTTTCCGGCGTAATAGGGAATGGAGAAATCGGCGACCTTCTCACGCTCCGGCTTGATCGACATGGAGGAGAAAACCATGTTGTATTTACGGGCGAGGAGTGCGGCGATCATGCCGTCGAAATCCTGCTTCACCCATTCACAGTCGAGCCCGGCCCGCTTGCACACTTCATTGCCGAGATCGATCTCGAAGCCCGAATAGCTGCCATCGGCCTCCGTCTTCGAGAAAGGCGGGAAGGACGCTTCCGTCGCCACCTTGATCTTCTCCTGCGCCAGCGCCTGCAGCGAGGTCGCGGCCAGAAGGGCGGCCGCAAAAGCCAAATGTTTCAGTCCCGGCATGTCTGTCTCCCCAATCCTTTGATGTTCTTGTGATAGGCCTGCACGAAACCAGATGCCCGGGTCCGGTTAATATGGCCAGTTGCGGAAGTTTGGTTCGACGCCCGTCGAAGCAATCATTTGCCCATTTTCATCTCCGCCGCCACGGCGCGCAGATCGCCGTGGAACGTCTTGGCGGCGAGGCTCAGCTCGGAGCCCTTCCGCGTGACGATGAAGAAATCCGGCGAATAGGCCAGGATGTCGGGGCGCAGCGGCCGCATTTCACCGGACGCGACCCAGCGCTGCGCATAATAGGACGGCAGGAAACCGCCGAAACGGCCGGACAGGATCAGCAACGCCGAGGCCTCCATGCTGAAGACGGTGGCATGATGCGGGGCATCCTTGAAGAACCGCTGATCGAAATTGGACAGATAGCCTCGGCTGATGAGGCCGGCGCCGGCGATTTCCTCGAGTGACGGCTTGCGGTTGGTCTGGGTGAAGAGCGCGTGCTTGCGCCCGCAATAGAAATAATTGATCTCGGCGAGAAGCTTGTCATAACGAAGACCCGCCACCCGCTGATGGCGCGGCGCGATGGCGAGATGCAATTTTCCCTCGAGCACGCCACGCTCGAGATCGCGAGGGGTGAGGACTTCCACGGTGATATGCACGGCGTTGTCGCGGCCGTAGAAGCGGTCGATGGCGGCGGAGAGCGGGAACTCGGGATGGGTGATGATGTTGTCCGGCATGCCGATGACCAGTGGCCCGTTCAACTGACGCTTGCGGGTGGCGATCTTGGTCTGAAAGCGGTCGAGCGACCCGAAGAGATCGCTGGCAGCGCGGAACACGACCTCGCCATCCTCGGTCAGCCGGAAGCCGCCACGACCGCGCTGGCACAGGCGCAAGCCCAGGCGCGTTTCGAGATCGTGCATATGGGTGCTGATGGTGGATTCGGAAACATTGAGCAGCGCCTGCGCCGCGGCGAAGCCGCCGCATTCGACCACCGCCGCGAAGACCCGTAATAGGCGCAGATCCGCATCACTCACCCGTCCCAGCATCTTCCCTCTCCGATCGCACGAGGTTCACCTCGGCAGATTTCGATGTTTGATCCGCGGCAAAACCACAATCTGCCGGCTCTGCCTCAACTACTATGAGATCGGCCATGCCAACAACCCGGAACACTGGAAGTGAACTTTTCGACCGCCTCGCCATCAGGCCGGTCATCAATGCCTGCGGTATTTACACCGATCTCGGCGGCTCGCGGCTCAGCCCCGGCGTGTGGGCCGCGGCGGAAGCCTTCAACGGCCAGTTCGTGCGCATGACCGAGCTTCTCGACAAGACCGGCGCGCGCATCGCCGCCCTCCTCGGCGTCGAGGCCGCGCGCGTCACCCCAGGTGCGGCTGCCGCGATCTTTCTCGGCACCGCCGCCTGCCTCGCCGGGACCGATGGCGAGAAATCGCAGCAGCTTCCCGATACGACCGGCATGAAGAGCGACGTCCTGATCCAGGCCGGCCATCGCTACAAATACGACCGCCAGGTCGGCATGACCGGCGCCAAACTCGTCGAAATCGGCTCCGGCAATGGAACGCGCGCCGATCAGCTCGAAGCGGCGATCGGTAATAATACCGCCGCCATCCTCCATCCCGCCCATCTCGATGGCAAACCCGGGACGCTGACCCTTGAAGAGGTGGTGAAGATCACGAAGGCGCGCGGCATTCCGGTGATCGTCGATGCCGCCTATCTCAACTATCCTACCTCGATCATGGGCGACTTCATGCGCCGCGGCGCCGATCTCGTCTGCATCAGCGCCAAATATTTCGGCGGCCCTAATGCCGGCGGCTTCGTCCTGGGGCGCAAGACGCTCATCGATGCGGTGAGCAATGTGCATTTCACGCGTTATGAATCCGGCAAATATCTTAAGCTCGGCCGGCCGCTCAAGATGGACCGCCAGACCGTCATCGCCGTGCTGGTGGCGCTCGAGGAATGGCTGGATCTCGATCACGCCCAGCGCTTCGCCCAATATGAACGCCAGGTGGGCCTGTTGAAAGAGAAGCTCAACGGTCTCAAAGGCCTGAAGCTCGAGCCCAAATGCTTCACCATGGACGAGCGTTTCATCGATGACCCGGTCAATTGCCTGCTGGTGACCTTCGACAAGGGTGCTGCAAAATCCGCATCCGAAATTTCACGCCTGCTTGAAGCGGAGAACCCTTCGATCCTCGCGATCCAGGAGGGCGACAAGATCGGCTTCGTCATGGACGTACTCGCCGATGACGAGGTCGCCCATATCGGCGAGCGGGTGAAGGCTTTGCTGTCCAGCTAGAGCTATCTCCCATGTTTCCCCTTCTCCCGCGCGCGGGAGAAGGGGAAAGCATGGATGGATCAGTGTCTCAGTGAATCAGCCTTGAACCGACCGCGCCACGGCGACAAGCATTTTCGCCGCCTTGGTCACTTGCGCGATCTCGACATATTCGTTGAGCGAATGCGCCTGGACGATATTGCCGGGACCGAAGACGATGGTCGGGACGCCGCCCATCACCATCTTGGTCGAATCCGAGCCATAGGGGACACCCTCGGGCTCGGGATCGATTCCGCTTTCGGCGCAGACCCGCGACATGAGGCCGACGATCGGCTCCTCGGCCGCGACATCCATCGCGGCGGAATCGATGAAAGGATCGTGGCTCTCGATACGGATGCCGGTGGACGCCGCTGCGAACTTATCGGCGATGGCCTTGAAACTCTTCCAGACCGCGTCACCGCTCTCGCTCGGCAGGTAGCGATAGTCGAAGCGTAGCCTGGCAAGCGAGGGCACCGTATTGGGCCCCTCGCCCGCCTCGAACTGGGTGCAGGTCAAGGTCGCGGGACCGAGCAGCGCATGGACTTCGGTGCGGCCTTTCATTTCCGCCTCGAAGAGATCGAGCAGCTTGCGCGCCGCTTTCACCGCATCGACGCCCTCATGTGGCTTGGCGGTATGGGCGGCGCGGCCATGCACATCGACGAACCAGCGCACGCAGCCTTTGCAGGCGCGGACCACGCGCAACTCAGTCGGCTCGCCGGCAATGCCCATGGCGTAGCGCTCGGGCCGGTGCATATGATGGGTGATGCCGGTGAAGCTGAATTCCTCGTCCGAGGCGGCGAGGAAGGTCACGTCACCCGGCGGCGGGTCGCGCGCCAGGTCGCGCATCGCCAGCATGAAAGCCACCAGGCAACCTTTGTCGTCGACGGCGCCGCGGGCATAGAGCCGGCCATTCTCGACGCGCGGCGTGAAGGGCGCTGCCATGCCCGTCACCTGGACGGTATCGAGATGGCCTTCCCACAGCATGCTGGGTGCGCCTTTGGTGCCCTTGATGCGGGCGATGACATTCGGCCGCTCCGGCGCCACCTTGTCGATCTCGACATCGATGCCCAGCGCCCTGAGCCAGTCGGCGACGGCGGCGCCGACACGCGCTTCATGGAACCAGTCATCCGGATCGCCCGGCTGACGGAAGGCGATATTGACGCTCGGCACCGCCACAAGTTGTGACAGGAGCTTCACCACCTCGGCATCGGTGATGCCCGCTTCGTTGCTGGTCTTGGACAGATCGTTCATCGGCTGCTCGCCTCCCCCATGGATCGTTCCCAGGAATAGCAGAAGCGGGCAGCCGATGAGAATGCCTGGTTCAGGCAGGGCTGCCAGAAAGGACACGCGCCTTATCCGGTTCCCACTTGCCGCCCGTGCCGCGCAGCTTGGCGGTCGCCGGCCGGTCGACATGGCCCGCAGCATCCAATCTTACGCCATAAACCGTCTCGGCGCGCTCACGGCTGACCCAGCCCTCGCGCACGTCATCGGCGACCCGCTGCGGCTCGCGCTCATGAGGATGGCCGTAACCGCCGCCGCCACAGCTGATCGAGACCATCGTCTCGGCGCTGCCAATCAGCACCTCGGCGCAGGCCGGCACCGGCTCGAGCGATCCGTCGGCCAGCCGCTTGAACTGGGCGGAAGGCTTGCCTTTGAGGCCGCCGCGTGTTCCCGAGGCCGGGTTGAGATTGCCGTCGCTGACATAGGCCACCGTCATCTCGCAATCGACCGGGGCGAATTCCGAATAGGCGCCGAGCGCGCCACGGAAGCGGCCGGCCCCTTCGGTGTCCGGCATCAGCCGGCGGGCATGAACGAAGATCGGATGGCGCAATTCGTCGATCTCGATCGAGTCCTGATAACACATGCCGGCATTGCCGACATGAAGGATGGTCAGCCAGCCGTCGGTGAAAGGCGTGCCGGCGCCGCCGGTGCAACCGAGATAGACCTCGTTGACGAACGGCCTCCCGTCATGGACGCCCGACACCACGCCGCAGGACGGCGGGATGAGCGCCCCCGTCTCGGCCTGGCCCAGGCCGTCGGCGAGCTCGGCGATGGCGCATTGCACCGGATTGGCGACGCGATCGGCGACATTGGTCGTCGCCACCGAGCAGGATGTCGGATGCGACGGCCGCCCGACGATCGAATTGTCCCGCAGCTTGATGGCGATGCGCCGGAAGGAGCCGGCATTTTTCGGCACCGTATGGTCGATGGAATTGAAGATGCCGACCATCGGGGCGGACAAGGCCGTCGCTTCCGAGAGGTTGAGACCGTTCGGCATGCAGTCCGGATTGTCGGTCATATCGACCTCGATCATCGCCTCGTCCGGCTTCACCTCGACCGTCGCCGTAATGGTGATGCCGTCCGCCGGCGTGCCGGGGAACGGGTCATGCGTGCTGGTCCGCGTCACCTTGCCCTTGGGCATGGCGCGTATGACCTCGATCATGCGTTTCTCGCTGTAGTCGAACCACTGGCGCGTATAGGCTTCGAGCACATCCCAGCCGATCTCGCGACCGAGATTGAGGACTTCGCGCTCGCCGACGCGCGCCGCGCCGAGCGTCGCCAGATAGTCGCCCCACCACTGGTCCGGCACGCGGATGCGCATCCGGCACATGCGCACCATATCCATGTTGTGCTCGTAATTGTCCTGCACCTTCACGGCCGGGAAAATGAGCGCGCCTTCGGCATAGACGTCCTTGGCGGCGCCCATATAGGTCGTCGGCAGCGCATTGCCGCAATCGGCCTGATGCGCCTTGGCGAGAACCGTGAAACGGTGCACGCCCGCATCGTCGATGACCGGCACCAGAATGGAATGGTCGGCCGGATGGGTGCAGCCGTGATAGGGCGAATTATGCAGATAGGCATCGCCGCGCTTCAGCACGGGATGATTGTCGGCCATGGTCCGCGCCATGATGTCGGGGCCGCGCAGCACATGGATGGGCAGGCTTTCGGCAGTGGCGAGAAGCTGGTGATCCGCGGTCAACACCACGCAGGAGAAATCGCGCGCGATGGTGAGGATGCCCGAACGCCCGGTGCGGTGGAGCGTGTTGGCCATCTTGCGGGCGATGCCCTCGAAGCGCGCCGTGAGGATCGCCAAACGCGAGCCGTCGATGCTGGTCTGATTGCCGGTCATGATGCGGGCCTTCACTGAATGATGTCGATGATGAGCGAGCCGGAGCAATCGCGCACGGCGCGTGAGCCCGGATCGATGACGATCGAGGTGAAATCGGATTCGATGATCGCCGGCCCTGTGATGCCGGCACCTTCCGGCAACGCCTCGAAGCGATGGACCTCGACCTCGTGCCAGCCGGCATTCATGAAACGCACCCGGCGCGAAGCGAGCAGCGAGCTGCCGCTCTTGGGCGCGAGGCGACCGGGCTCGGCGGAGCCGATGCGGCATCTGATCTCGGCATTCCAGCTTACCGTCTCGACCGGCGCACCCGGATCGCTCACCGCGAAGATGTCCTGATGCGTGGCGTGGAAATCCCGCACGAAGACATCGAGATCGCCGTCTCCCTCAATGCGGGAGCGCTTGAGCGGAACCTCAATCTCCCAGGCCTGGTCGACATAACGGGCTTCCGTCGACCAGTCGATCGCGACCGCGGAGGCACCGGCGCCGGGCCCCTTGGCGAAATCTGTGCATTGCTCTTCGAGCTGCGTCAGCACGGCATTCAGGCCGGTATGGTCGAATTCGTCGCTGCGGGCATGGAACATCGCCTGGTAATGCGACTTCAGATCGGAGATGAGCGCGCCCGACGCGGAGAGCCCCGCCCCTGTCTCCGGAACGACCACCCGCCGGCAGCCGAGCCTGCGGCCGATGGCGACGCAGTTCAGTCCCGCGGCACCACCGCCCGCCACAAAGGCCGCCGCGGTCGGGTCGATGCCCTGATTGACGGTGATGTCCATGATCGCCTGCACCATGTGCTCGGTGGCGAGCTCCATGATCGCGGCCGCGGCATCCTCGACCGATTTGCCGATCGGCTCCGCCACGTCGCGGCGGATCGCCTCGACGGCCCCGTCGCGATCGAGGCTCATCTTGCCGCCCAGGAAGAAGTCGGCATCGAGGAAACCCAGAACGAGGGCCGCGTCGGTCACGGTCGGCCGGGTGCCTCCACGCCGATAGCAGACCGGTCCCGGCACCGCGCCGGCGCTTTTCGGTCCGACATGCAGAAGCCCGCCGGCATCGACCCAGGCGATGGAACCGCCGCCGGCACCGATGCTCTTGACGTCGACCGACGGCATGCCGGTCATGTGGCTGCGGAAAGGCTGGCCGAGCCAGGTCTCGCGGCTGCGCGGAATACGTCCCTTGCGCACCAGCGACACGTCGAAAGTCGTGCCACCGGTGTCGCCGACGATCAGCGTCTCGGCTTCGGCGCCGGCGCCATAGGCGAAGGCCGCGACGGGCGCCATGCTCGGCCCCGAATTGATGAGATGCACCGGCGTTTCGGCAACCTGCGCGGCATCCATCACGCCGCCTTGCGAGGTCACGACGAGCACGCGGCCGCGGAAGCCCGCTTCCTTCAAGCGCTGGTCGAGCCCGCGCATATAGGCGCCCATCACCGGCTTCAGCGAGGCATCGATCACCGTCGAGGAGGCGCGGCGATATTCGCGCAAGGACGGGTTGATGCGATGCGAGAGTGTATAAGGCACGCCCGGCAGATGTTTCTCGATCAGCCGGCCGATCGCCAGCTCGTGGGCGGGATTGACGATCGACCACAGGCAGCAGACGCCGATCGCCTCGACATTCTCGGCCTTGAGCTTGTCGAGAATGGCGATGACAGCCTTCTCGTCCAAGGGTTTCTTGACCTTGCCGGTGACGGTGATGCGCTCCGGCACCTCAAAAGTGAGCGCTTTCGGAACATAAGGCTCAGTATAGGGAATGGTGAAGTTGAAGGGCTCCATGCGCCCGCCCTCGCGGAAGACCAGCGTGTCGGGATGGCCTTCGGTGGTGAGGAAGGCGGTGCGGGCGGTGGCGCCGGTGACGATGGCATTGATGGCATGCGTCGTGCCGTGCACCAGCATCTCGCCGCGGCCGAGATAATCGGCGAGCGTCTCACTCACACTCTCGGCTGCGAGGCGCAAGCTGTCGATCCCGCCGGCGACGGGATCGGCAGGCGTCGTCGACGCCTTATGCATGGTGAGCACGCCATTCTCGGCGGCGACGACCAGATCGGTGAAGGTCCCGCCGGTATCGACGGCAAATCGAAGGCCCATATGTTCTCAGTCCTGCAACAGCGATGAAGGGATGGTCTCAGAGCGTCTTGACGGCGAATTTCCGCTCGGGCTCGGCAACCATCACATTGCGGAGCGGCCGGCCGAACACGGGGACGTCGATCTCGAACTCGTCACCCGATTGAGTCTTGATGCCATGGGCGCAGCTCAGGCAGGGCGCACCGAAGAAATAGGCATGCAGATCGCCCGGCCGCCGGAACATGTCATAACGAAAATGATAGTGCTCGAGATTGCGGATCGAATGCGACATGTTGCTTTCGCCGCTCAGGAACTCGCCCTCCCAGATCGGCTTGCCGTCGCGATGGACGCGCACGCTGCCGGTGACGTCGTCGGGCAGATCTCCGAGCAGCAGCTCGGGGCCGATCGAGCACACTCTCAGCTTCGAATGCGCGAGATAGAGATAGTTGATCGCCTCGGTGACCTGATCGGAGAATTCATTGCCGAGCGCATAGCCAAGACGCCACGGCGTGCCTTCGGGATCAATGATATAGAGGCCGGCAATCTCGGCTTCCTCGCCACCCGCGAGCGCGAATGAAGGAAGCGGCAGGTCCTGGCCGGGCGGCACAACGCAGGTGCCCACCCCTTTGAAGAACCATTCCGGCTGCACGCCGATCTCGCCTTGGGCGGGCTTGCCGCCAGTGAGGCCCATGCGAAAGATCTTCATCGAATCGGTCATGTCGGCGTCGGAGCCATGCGCCAGCTCGTGCATCTTGTCGCGCGCATCGGCGCTGCCGAGATGGGTCAGTCCGGTGCCGGTGATCCAGAATCGCGCGGGCTCCGGATGATCGACCGGCGGCAGCAGCCGTCCGTCGGCGGCAATGCGATCATAATCGACGGTTGAATTCTCGAGGCGGCTTTCGGACTCGGCCGCGAGGCTGCGCTTATTGGCGATCGCGGCGAGAGCGAGGTCATAAACACGTTCGACACCGCGCAACGGCCGCAGAGCCCCGTCCACGACCGCGCCGGTCCGACGCCGGCCGGTTTCATCCCAAAACTGCACGAGACGCATGATTTCCCCGAATGCTGAAAGAGTTTGAGGTTATTTGAGTGTTCTGTTATACAGAATTTAATTCTGTAACATAGAATAGGATCGTCATCATGGACTTGTCAATTGCGTCGTGAGACGGATAGTGCGGCGAAGGCAAAATCAAAACAGCGGCGAACCAAGTGAGCGACACGAACCAACCGGCAAATGACAAATATTCGCTGCGCAGCGTCGGCAGAGCGCTCGACGTTCTGGTGGCGCTCGGGCGCGACAATGCCAAGGGCATGACGGTCGCCGAAATCGCCGAGGCGATCGGTGTTTCCAAGAGCACCGCCTTCTCGCTGCTGCAGACTCTGATCGCGCATGGCTTCGTCGCCGACAGCCGGATCGGTGGATCGCGGCAATATCGCCTCGGCACCGTCCTCATCCATCTCGGCGACCAGGCCGCCTCCAATATCGCGATCAGCCAGACGGCGATGCCCGTCCTGCATCAGCTGATGGAAGCGACCGGCATGACGGCGCGCCTCGCGATCCTCGATGAAGGTTATGCGGTGGCGATCGCGCGCGTCGACGCGCCGGGCATCTTCAAGCTTGCGCCCTCGCTCGGCCGGCGCGAGCTACCGCATTGTTCTGCCGTAGGAAAATCACTTCTCGCGCATATCCCGCAAGAGCGGGTGGCGACACTTCTGAGCCGCATCGGCCTGCCCCGGCGCACCGACCGCACCATCACCGAACCCGCCAAGCTCATCGAGGATCTGGCGCTCACCGCCTGGCGTGGCTACTCGGTCGACGATGAGGAAGACAATATCGGTGTGCTGTGCGTCGGCGCCGCCATCTATGAGCGCGGCGGCGAGGCGATCGCGGCGCTGAGCGTCACCACGCTCAAGCTCGAGCGTGGCGATATCGAGCTCGCCAAGCTCGGCGCCACGGTGCGCGCCCATGCCGACCGCATCAGCCAGATGATCGGCGGCCCTACCCATGCCGCGCTCAATCAGGGCGGCGGATCGCGCTGACTCCGTAGCATCCGGCCAACGGGAAGACGCCTGCCTTAAGCCGCCCGCCCGTCGCCTCGGCGCGACTCAAGCTATTTCCCCGCGCGGTTTTCGCCTGAATCACCTCAGGATCCATCTCGGCAATTGACAAGCAGAGGCTCCTTGTTATGATCTGAATTACAGAACTATGTTCTGTCTAGCAGAACCAAAAATAAGGGAGTTCAGAATGACTAGGATGTGCGTAACCGCGGCGGCCATCGCCTTGACCGCGGTAGCGGGCCTGGCGGTAAATCCGTCCCTCGCCGAGGAGAAGACCGTTCCGGACAAGGTGCAGAGCCGCGAATTTCCCTGGGGGACCTTCAAGCTCGCGCCGCGGATCATCGAAAAGCTCAAAGCGGGCGAGAAGCCCAATGTCGTGGTCGATATTGAAGGCACCGGCATTCCCATCCAGGGTGCGGAGATGCGCATCGGCATGCAGCGCGGCTGCGACAATGCAGCGGCCGCCGGCACGCCGGTCAATTGCCGCATCACCGGGCCGGTCAATCCGAACACGTCGCAGCAGCTCGCCGAGCTCGAGACCCTGCTGAACTCCGCCCAGGTCGACTGCCTGGCCATTCAGCCGCCGCTGCCGAACCAGTTCATCAACATCATCAACAAATATGTCGATGCCGGTATCCCGGTCTACACGCTCAATATCGACGCCGCGAACGCCAAGCGCTTCGCCTTCTATGCGCTGAACGAAGTCAATGCCGGCGAGATCAACGGCGAGGCGACGGCGCAGCTCATCAAGAAGAACGGCGTGCAGGTGAACGAAATCGCCATGGGCTCCGGCGCACCGGACCAGCCCTGGGCGCAGGCGCGCATGGAAGGCTTCATCGCCGGCTACAAGAAAGTGTTCCCGGATGCGAAGTTCTTCAATGACGCCAAGAGCGGCATTCCGACCGGCAAGAACTTTACCACCCAGGAAGTGCTGAACTCGGTGACGCCCTTCCTGACTGCCAACCCGCAGATCACCTTGTTCTTCCACACAGACCAGGGTGTCGAGGGCGTCGGCAATGTCATCCGCAACCTCAATCTGACCGGCAAGGTCTACACCTCCGGCTTCAACGTCTCCGGTCCCATCCTCGATGCGATCGACGGCGGCACGACGCTGGTGACGATCGACCAGGGCTTCGATTACCAGGCCCAGGCGCCGGTCGAGCAGTGCGCCAAGTTCCTGGCGACCGGCGAAACGCCGGATGATCCGCTGCAGCATCTGCGACCGATCGTGATCACCAAGGCCGGTGGTGAAAACCAGATCGATACGCAGGAAGGCCGCGAGCGCCTGAAACGGGCGAAGTAAGCGGCGCCACCGCTTATCATTCCACGTCACTTGAAAACTGAAGCAGCCGCCGGCACGCCGAAACTTCGGATCCCGGCGGCTCCCGCTCACCGGAAAGCCCCATGCAGAATTTCATGCTCCGCACCTTCGGAACCCAGAAGGCGCTCAACAATCTGAGAACTCTGGGCCTGGCGCTCGCCATCGTGCTCATCGCCGCTCTCGTCCAGTCGCAGCGCGCCGCCTTTCTGAGCTTCGACAATGTCCTGACGCTGCTGCGCTCGATGGTGGCCCTCGGCATGATCGCCTTCGCGCAGAAGCTCGTCATTCTCTTGGGCGAAATCGATCTTTCGGTGGGCGCGATCTATGGCCTCGCCGCCATCCTCACCGCGACCCTGTGGCTAGGCGGCGGCAGCCTGCCTTTCACCCTGCCCCTCATTCCCGCGCTGATCTGCGCCCTTCTCGTCGCCGTGCTGGCCGGGATCATCAACGGCTTCTTCACCGTCAGAGCCGGGCTTCCTTCCTTCATCGCGACGCTCGGCATGCTCAATGTCGCCGAAGGCCTGCAGCTCCTGGTCAGCAATGCCTCGACCTTCACGCCCGCCTATAATGATCCGCTGCCGCCCGCCTGGGAGCTCAGCCTGTTCCATGTGCTCGGGGGCGCGCTGCTTCCCTTCGGCATCCCCTCGGAGATCCTCTGGCTCGTCGCCGCCTTCATCTTCTTCTGGATCATCCGGCATCGCACCATCTTCGGCTTCCGCCTCGTCGCCATCGGTGGCAATCCGGACGCGGCGCGCGTCGCCCGCCTCCCGGTCGCCAAATACAAATATGTCGTCTTCATTCTGAGCGCCGTGATGGCCGCGCTCGCCGGCATCATCGACTTCTCCTATGTCGGCTCGGTCGGGCCGACGCAGTCCGGCTCGCTGCTGTTCTCGGCCATTGCCGCCGTCGTCATCGGCGGCGCCAGCCTCAATGGCGGGCGCGGCACCATCGTCGGCACGCTGCTCGGCGTCATCCTGCTCGCCATGCTCAATAACGGCCTGGCGCTGCTCGGCGTCGGCTCCTTCATCCAGCTGATCTTCATCGGCGTGGTGACGATCGCCGCGGTGTGGCTCGACACGATCTCGCAGAAGCTGATCCGGCGCGCCGGCCAGCGCTCGGCGGAGGCCACCACGTGACCAGCCTCGTCGTCTCCGACGTCCGCAAACGTTATGGCGCGACCCGCGCGCTCGATAGCCTGTCACTCGCCATCGAATCCGGATCGATCACCGGCATTGCCGGACCGAACGGGGCCGACAAGAGCACGCTCATGCGCATGCTCGCCGGCGAAGAGACGGCCGACAGCGGCGATATCGCCCTCACCCGCCACGGCACCCGACTCGACGAGCCCTGGCGTTATGTGGCGGTCGTCCATCAGGAGCCGCAAGTGTGGCCCAACATGACGGTCCGGGAGAATCTCGCCGTCGGGCGTGAAAGATCCTGGTTCGGGCGCATGGAGCCGGCCAAGGACACAGCCACTATCCTGGCCTCGCTCGGCATCGGCCAATATGCCGACTACCAGCTCACCGATCTGTCGCTCGCCGTCCAGCAGCGCGTCGAGATCGCGCGCGCCATCATGTGCGATGCGGAGGTCTTTCTTTTCGACGAGCCCAATTCGGCCCTGACCGAGAATGAATCCGAGGCGCTGTTCGCGACGATGACCGAGCTCACGGCCAAGGGTAAGGTCGTCATCCTGATCACCCACCGCCTCAATGATTTCGTGCGTTATTGCCAGCGCGTGCTGGTCTTACGCGACGGGCAGATCCGCCATGAGATCACAGGCGACGTCTCGGAGGCTCGCATCGCCGACGAATTGACCGTCGGGCTGGCCGTCAAGCGGGCGGCCGCAGATGCGCCGCCGGCGAAGAATGCTCAGCCAGACGGCCGCAATACCCTCGCCCTGCGGCTCGAAAACTGCTGCGACCGGCAGAAGAAGTTCGAGAATGTCTCCTTCGAGCTCGCCACCGGCAAGGTACTCGCTCTGTCGGGTGTCGAGGGATCGGGCGCCCGCGAGCTGGCTCAGGTGATCGGCCAATTTCGGCCGGCGAACGGAACCATCGCCACGCCCAATGGCGACAATGTCGCCTATCTCGCCGCCAGCCGGCGCCAGACCATCTTTCACAATCTGAGTGTCGGCGAAAATCTCGCGGCGCGCCTCGGCTACCGGCAGCTCAACGGAGCCGCCGGCCTTCTCAGTCCGGCGCGACTCTCGGCCATCGGGTTCGGTGGCCTCGGCCGCTACAACGTGAAGGCGCAGAACCATATGGCGCCGATCACTTCGCTGAGCGGCGGCAATCAGCAGAAAGTGGCGCTCGGCGCCGCAATCGAAAGCGATCCCGATATTCTCGTCGTCGAGGAACCGACGCGTGGCGTCGATGTCGCGAGCAAGCGCGACATCTATGCGATGATCCGCTCTTTCGCCCGGACGGGGCGCGCCGTCGTGCTGCTCTGTACCGAAGTGCCTGAGATCTTCGAAGCGGCCGATGAGGTTGTCGTTCTGGCAAAGGGCACCATCAGCGGAAGGCTCGAAGTAGCGGCGGCAGGCGATCTGCCGCGCCTCGCCGATTGGATCGCCGAGCGTGAGGTTGCAGCTCTACCCTCACCCTGAGGTGGCCGCGAAGCGGCCCTCGAAAGGTGGCAAGCGGCAAGATATCCGTACCTGGATCATGCTTCGAGGCTCGCTTCGCTCGCACCTCAGCATGAGGGTATTTTACGGCGCAAACTCGCTCACACCCAGCCGCCGTCGACGATGAAATTCTGCGACGAGCACATGCGGCTGTCGTCGGCGGCGAGGAACAAGGCCATGCGTGCAATGTCGGGCGGATAGAGACGGTCCGGCAGGCATTGGCGCTCGGCGATCTGACGCGCGCCTTCGGGGTTGAGCCACAGGCGCATCTGGCGTTCCGTCATCACCCAGCCGGGCAGCATGCAGTTGACGCGGATGCGGTCGGGGCCGAATTCGCGGGCGAGTGCGCGCGTCATGCCGGTGATCGCCGCCTTGGCGGTGACATAACCCGGACAGTCGCCGTCACCCACTAGCCAGGTGATCGAGCCGAAATTGATGATCGAGCCGCCGCCCGTTTCCTTCATCTGCGGTTTCACCGCCTGGGCAGCGAAGAACTGATGTCGGACATTCACCGCCATGCGGTCATCCCAATACTCGACGGTCACGTCCTCACTTCTATGCCGGTCGTCATTGCCGGCATTGTTGCACAGGACCTTGACCGGGCCATGGCGTTCCGCCGCCTCGGCGATCGCTGCGCGCAGGCGTTCGATGTCGCGGAGGTCACCGGCCATGAAATGCGGCGCCGGATCACCCTTCGCGGCGATCCTCGCGACAAGACGGCGCGAGGGTTCCTCAGCCAGATCGATGAAAGCGACGCGCGAGCCTTGTGCGCAGAAATGCTCGACCAGGCTTTCGCCGATGCCGCTGCCGCCACCAGTGATGAAGACGCTGCGACCCTTCAGACTTGGGTAGATCGCGCCATGTTCGATATCGCCCGTCATGATGCCCTCAGTGAGAATGGCGCGGCACGCCGGCATCGCGCCGGCCGACCAGGAAGTCGAAGTCGCAGCCCTGATCGGCCTGCAGCACACGTTCGACATAGAGGCTCTGATAGCCGCCGCCTTGCGGTTGCTCAGGCGGCGTCCAGGCCTTGCGGCGTTCGGCGAGCTCCGCCTCGTCGACAAAGAGCTCGAGCCGCCGTCCGGCCACATCGAGCTCGATCAGATCACCGTCCCGCACCAGCGCCAGCGTGCCGCCGCTCGCCGCTTCCGGCGCCGTATGGAGGACGACCGTGCCATAGGCCGTGCCGCTCATGCGCGCATCGGAAATACGTACCATGTCGGACACGCCCTGCTTCAGGAGCTTGGCCGGCAGCGGCATGTTGCCGACTTCCGCCATGCCGGGATAACCGCGCGGTCCGCAATTCTTGAGCACCATCACCGAATTGGCGTCGATGTCGAGCGCCGGATCATCGATGCGGGCATGATAATGCTCGATGCTCTCGAAGACGACGGCTCGGCCTTTGTGCTGCATCAGCGCCGGCGTCGCCGCCGAGGGCTTGATGACGGCGCCATTGGGCGCCAGATTGCCGCGCAGGATGGCCATGCCACCCTGCTCCGTCAGCGGCTTGTCGAAGGGCCGGATGACCTCGGGATTGTAGTTCGGCGCGTCCTTGACGATCTCACCGATCGTCTTGCCGAAGATGGTTTGCGCGTCACGATGGAGCAAACCTGCTTCCGCGAGAGTCCGCATGACGGCGCTCAGTCCGCCGGCATAATAGAAGTCCTCCATCAGGAATCGGCCCGACGGCATGAGATCGACGATGGTCGGCACGTCGCGGCCGAGCCGGTCCCAGTCATCCAGGCTAAGATCGACGCCGATGCGCCGCGCGACGGCGATCAGATGCAGCACCGCATTGGTCGACCCGCCGATCGCGCCATTTACCCGGATGGCATTCTCGAAGGCGGCGCGGGTCAGGATGTCCGACATGATGATGTTGTCATTGACGAGTTCGACGATACGTCGGCCAGCAAGATGGGCGAGCACGCCCCGGCGCGCATCGACGGCGGGAATCGCGGCATTGTCGGGCATGCCGATGCCGAGCGCCTCGACCATGCTGGCCATGGTGGAAGCGGTGCCCATCGTCATGCAGCTGCCGGCCGAGCGGCTCTGGCCCTGCTCGGCGGCCAGGAAGTCGTTGAGCGGCATGCGACCCGCTTTCACATCCTCGTAGAATTTCCACACATGGGTGCCGGAGCCGATGGTCTGGCCGCGGAAATTGCCGTTGAGCATCGGGCCGCCCGACACCGCGATGGTCGGCAGGTTGCAGCTCGCTGCGCCCATCAGCAGAGCTGGCGTGGTCTTGTCGCAGCCGACGAGGAGAATGACGCCGTCGATCGGATTGCCACGGATCGATTCCTCGACATCCATGCTGGCGAGATTGCGGAACAGCATCGCAGTCGGGCGCAGATTGGATTCGCCCAGCGACATCACCGGGAACTCGACCGGCATGCCGCCCGCCTCATAGACGCCGCGCTTCACATGCTCGGCGATGCCGCGCAGATGGGCGTTACAGGGCGTGAGCTCCGACCAGGTATTGCAGATGCCGATCACCGGGCGCCCGTCGAAGAGATGGTCTGGCAGGCCCTGATTCTTCATCCAGCTCCGATGCATGAAGGCATTCTTGCCCGCGCCGCCGAACCAGGAGGCCGACCGCAACTTACGCCGTTCCGTCATTTTCTTTTTCTCCGTTGGCTTGACGTGTCTGTCGTGAGGCGAGGATGTGCCGGACATCTTCCTCGGCCTTGTCGATCAAGGTGAGCATGGCGCGCCGCGCGCCTTCCGCATCGCGCGCCGCGATCTTCTGCACGACATCGCGATGGAGCGGCACCGAAGGGCGCTGGCCTTCGGGCAGATCGTTGGTCAGGCGGAAGCTCGTCACCAGCGCGGTCTCGATCAAAGCGGCGAGTGACCCGATGAGCTCATTGCCGGTCATGCGCAGGATCGACTGGTGATAAACGAGATCGGGCTCGGCGAAGCGCTCGCTGTCATCGGCCGCCTCTTCCATCTCGACGAGTACCGCTTCGAGCTCGGCCACCTGGTCGGGCGTCGCGCGCTCGGCGGCAAGCCCTGCCGCCATCGGCTCGATGGCGCGGCGCAATTCGAACAGGCTGCGCACATCATCGCCACTGCCGGCACTGGCATAACGCCAAGCCAGCACATCGGGATCGAGGAAATTCCACTGCGAACGCGGGCGCACCTTCGTGCCGGTCTTGGGACGCGATTCGATGAGGCCCTTGCCGGCCAGAACCTTGATCACCTCGCGCAGAACCGTGCGGCTCACACCTTGCGCGGCGCTCCAGTCATCGGCATTGGGCAACGGGTCGCCCGGTACGAAGTCGCCGCGCACGATGCGCTGGCCGATCTGGTTGAGCACCGTCGCATGGAGGCCCCCCGACGCCAGTCCGGCCGACCTCACCGGCTTCCGGCCGATCAGATTCGCAAAAGAATTCCTAGGTTTAGCGCGACTCGTTGCATTCTTCATATTATTCATATAATAGCTTTTAATAAGACGATGAAGGGCCGTCAATACGCGGCGGGAGCAAACAGCCCCCTTCGCGCTCCGATGCCCTCCCGTCGGAAAAAATAGTCAGGGAGAAACATCATGACGATCAAACTCAACCGCCGCGCGATGATCGCGATGGGCGTCGCCGCACCGGCTCTGCTCCGGACAAGCTGGGCGCGCGCCACCAGCGAGCTTCGGGTAATGGCCTGGCAGGGCTATGCCGATGACGACTGGGTCAAGGAATTCCAGGAGCAGACGGGCATCACCGCCCAGGTCGTCTTCATCGGCACCGATGATGAAATCTGGGCGAAGATCAAAGGCAGCGAAGGCAAGGACTTCGACGTCTTCGCGGTCAATACGGCGCAGCTGCAGCGTTATATCGATGGCGGCCTCACCACGCCGCATGATCTCGCCAAGCTGCCGAACCAGAAGAATGTCTTGCCGCGTTTCCAGGACCTTGCCCAGATCAAGGGCATCATGCGCGACGGCAAGGTGCATGCCATTCCGTTCTGCTTCGACTCGATCGGCCTCATCTATGACAAGGCCAAAGTGTCGCCGGCGCCCGATTCCTTCACCATCCTGTGGGATCCGAAATATAAGGGCAAGGTGCTCGCCTATGACAATGGTGAGCATAATTTCTCCTTCACCGCGCTCACGCTGGGCTTCCCCGACCCGTTCCATCTGAGCCCGGAGCAGATGGGCCAGATCAAGGCGAAGCTGTCGGAGCTCAAGCAGAATGTGCTCAGCTTCTACACGACACCCGACGAGGCGCTGCAGCTCTACAAGAGCAACGACGTGGCGCTCATCTGGGCCAATTACGGCCAGCAGCAGGTCAAGGCGATGAAGGATGCCGGCGCCGATATCGGCTATGTCAATCCGAAGGAAGGGGCGCTCGCCTGGCTCGACACCTGGGCAATGACCAGCGGCGTGCAGGACAAGGATGCGGCGGAAGCCTGGGTCAATTTCCTGCTGCAGAAGAAGATCGGCGAGCAGCTGTCTGAGCGCACCGGCTTTGGCAACACGGTCGCCGAGACCGGCAGCGCCAATGCGAACGACAAGCTCGTCTGGCTCGAATTCGTCGAGGATCCGACCAAACGTTCTGACCTCTGGAACGAAGTCAAGGCGCAGCCTTAAGACAGCTTTATGCTGAGCCGTCACTTTCCCCCTCACTGTCATCCCGGCGAAAGCCGGGATCCACTAAACTCGTGCAGAACGTGCGACGCTATTTGCGTGGCGGGGCTTTTGTGGATCCCGGCTTTCGCCGGGATGACGGAAATGGAGTGTCATGCCTTCGCTGTTCTGCCGCATTGAGGGATAGCGCATGTTGTTCGTCGGAGACCGGCAGGCGAAGGGCTGGCGTATCGCCATCTCAGCCCTCGCCTATGGGCTTCCCTTCCTCTTCATCATCGCCCCACTTTTGAGCTTCCTCACCTACAGCTTCTTCTGGGTGGAGGGCGGCCAGATGCATTACGACCTCACCTGGCGCAATTACAGCCGCTTCTTCACCGACGCGATCTTCATTCCTGTCCTCTGGCAGACCTGTCTTCTCTGCCTTGCGGTCGCGGTGCTCGCCGCCCTCCTCGGCTATCCGGTCGCCTTCCGCCTCGCGACCTTGTCGGGACGGCGCAAATATATCCTGCTGATGCTGGTGCTGGTGCCGCTGCTGATGAGCTACATCATCAAGATCTACGCGATCCGCAGCATTCTCGGCGGCAACGGTTTCCTCAACCGCTTCCTGGTCTGGGCCAATCTCATCGATCAGCCGTTGACCCTCTTCGTCTTCAACCTCAATGCCGTGCTGCTCACCCTCACGGTGCTGCTCATCCCCTTCGCCATCCTGCCGATCTTCCTGTCGCTCGAGCGCATCCCGAAAAATCTCATCGAGGCCTCGACCGATCTCGGCGCCTCCAACTGGCAGACCTTCTGCCGCGTTATCCTGCCTTTGAGCCTGCCCGGCGTGGTGACGGCGACGAGCTTCGTCTTCGTGCTCGCGATCGGCGACTTCCTGACGCCGCAAATGGTCGGCGGCCCCAACGGCTTCACTTTCGGGCGCATCATCTACAGCCAGTTCGGCGCCGCCTTCAACTGGCCCTTCGGCGCCGCCCTGTCGGTCATTCTGGCTCTGGTCATGAGTGCGGTGATCGCGCTGGGCCGACGCTTCGAGCGGCAGACATGATGCAGCTCTCGCGCCTCGCCTCATTCGGCCTCTCCGCCCTGACGGCCCTCGTCTTCGTCCTGCTTTACGGGCCGCTGCTCGTTCCCATCACGTCGTCCTTCTTCGAGATCGCGCGCGGCGACGTGCAATGGACGAGCCCGTCGCTTTCGGCCTATGCCGCGCTGACTCGTAATGAAGGCATCATCACCGCCTTCCTCAACACGCTGATCGTCGGCTTCTCGGCGACTTTCCTCGCGGTGCTGCTCGGCATTCTGTTCGCCATACATTACCGCAATGGCGCCACCTTCGGCCGCGACCTGATGCAGTTCGTGATCTTCCTGCCCTTCCTGATGCCGCCCATCATGATCGGCCTGTCGCTGCTGATCTTCTTCCGCGAGACCGATGTGCCACGCTCGCTTCTGACCGTGATCATCGGGCACACGGTCTTCGTGCTGGCGCTCGCCTACCGCACCATCGTCGTCCGGCTGCAGTCGCTGAGCGTCAGCTATATCGAGGCCTCCTATGATCTCGGCGCCTCGAGCTGGCAGACTTTCGTCTATGTCGTGCTGCCCAATCTCAAAAGCGCGCTCATCGGCGCCGCCATCCTCTGCTTCGCGCTGTCATTCGACGAGACGATGATCAGCCTCCTGGTGACGGGAACCGACAACACGCTGCCGATCCGGCTGTGGGCGATGATGCGGCTCGGCTTCACGCCCGACATCAATGCGCTGGTGGCGCTCATCCTCGCCTTCACCACGCTGATGTGTGTTCTTGCTGTCCGCTATCTCCTGCCGAAGGAAGCCGAAGGAACCTAACGGCGCTGCGATTCTCGGCCCGAGAGCAGAAGCAGCAGCAGGATCAGCGACCCGAAAAGAATGCTGCGCCAGCCGGCGGATGCATTGACGACGGTGATCAGCGCCGTGATGGTGACGAGCAATATGGCGCCCGGAATGGTGCCGGCATAGGATCCGGAGCCGCCCAGAATCGAGGTGCCGCCGAGCACCACCGCGGCGATCGAGGCGAGCAGATAGGGATCGCCGATACCGACATAACCCTGGCCGTTCATGCCGAGGATCAGCACGCCGGCAAGCCCGGCGGTGAGACCGCTCACCGCATAGACGGCCATGGTCGTCGCCTGGACATTGATGCCCGACAGAGCGCTCGCCAGCGGATTGGCGCCCAGCGCATAAAGCCTGGCGCCGAAAGGCGTCGCATGCAGCACCGCAAGCGCAGCACCCGAGACCACGGCCCACAGCAACACACCCGCCGGAATGCCGATGATACGCGCATTGCCGAGCCAGGCGAGCAGCGGATTCTGCGCCGAAATGGCGGTGCCGCCGGCGATGAGGATGAGGACGCCCTGCAGGAAGGTCGCCATGGCGAGCGTCATGATCATCGGATGGATGCGCAGATAGGCGACGCCCAAACCATTGAGGAAGCCGATCGAGGTCGCCGCCGCCAGGATGATCAGGACGGCAAAGGCGCCGCCGCCGTCACCCGACAAAGCGACCAGCGGCACGCCGACGGCGCTCACCGTGACGATGGCGCCGACGGAGAGATCGATGCCGCCGGCGATCACCACATAGGTCTGGCCGATGGCGACGAGGCCGATCACCGCGGCGAGCTCGAGCAGATAGCGCAGATGCCCATAAGAGCCGAAGCCCGGCTTGGCGAAACCCGCCACGATCCATACAAGTATGACGATGGCGACGGTGAGGAAGGCGCGGTTGCGCAGGAGCGCTTTGGGGCTCCAAGCCGGAAAGCGGGAATTGTTCGCCTGGCTCATGGCCTCCTCCGGAAACGGGCGGTCAACTGTGGCAAGGCCACCGCGCCGATGATGATCAGGCCTTGCGCCACATATTGCGCGACCGGTGGAAACCCTAAGAAGAACATGACATTGATCATCACGCTCAGCAGCAGGCTGCCGGCAATGGCGCCGCGCATCGTGCCGCGTCCGCCGAGGAAGCCGACACCGCCCAAGACCGCGGCGGCGATCGAATTGAGGGTGAAGGCCTGGCCGATGACCGGATCGCCGGAGCCGGTCTGCGCGGCGATGAAAAGGCCCGCCAGTGTCGAGAGCAGGCCGCTGATCGCATAGGCGGCGATCCGCGCCGCATCGACCGGCACGCCGGCGCGATAGGCGCCGACTGGATTCTCGCCCGCCGCATAAAGACTCAGGCCCAAAGGTGTGGCGAGATAGAGCTTCCACAGCAGCGCCACCAGGAAAACCAGCCCTAAGGCGGCGGGCGTGTTGCCGGCGAGCAGATCGGAAAACCAGCCGGGAATGGCGCCGCCCGGGCGCGGCAGGATGAGCAGCGCCAGGCCGCCGATGATGAAGGAGGCGGCGAGCGTCACGATGATCGCCGGCAGGCGCAGGCGGATGGCGATGACGCCGCACAGCGCGCCGATGGCGAGGCCCGAAGCCGAGACCGCGACGATGCCGCCGGCGACGCCGAAATAGCCGCTCATGGTCGTCGCCGCGATCACCGCGCCGAGGCTCACCGTGGCGCCAATCGCCAGGCTGATGCCGCCGGTCAGCATCAGGATCGCCTGCGCCATGGCGACGAGCGCCAGCGGCAGCCAGCTCTGGGCGAATTTGGACACGCCGGCCACGCTCAACAGGCCCGGAAAGAGATAAGCATAGAGCGCCAGGAAGGCGGCGACGACAGCGAACAGGCCCATGAGGCCGCGATTGCGTTCTCCCTGCGCGCGCCAATAAAGCCGATCATCGCCGGTGCGGGTCAAACTGCTCATGCGGCCACCTTGGCGGCTTCGGCGCCCATCGCGGCGGCGACGATCGCTTCCTCGCTGATCTGCTCGCGTTCCAGAAGCGCCGCGATGCCGCCTTCACGCATCACCGCGACACGGTCACAGAGATGCACGAGCTCCGGCGTATCGGAGCTCGACAGCACGATGGCCTTTCCTTGAGCGGCGAAGCGGCGCAGCAGCACATAGATCTCGCGTTTGGTCTCGACATCGACGCCGCGCGTCGGGTCGTTGAGCAAGAGGATCGGCGGATCGGCCGGCATCCATTTGGCGAGCGCCACCTTCTGCTGATTGCCGCCGGACAAGGCCTGGACCTGGCGGGTGAGATCGCCTTTGATGCTGAGCCGGTCGGCGAGCTCGGTCGCGAGCTTGCGCTCAGCGGCGGGGTCGCGTCGGCTCAAACCGCGTGCCTTGCCGAAATCCGGCAGCATCATGTTCCAGGCGATCGAATGAATGAGATGCAGGCCCTCACGCTTGCGGTCGGCCGGCACATAAGCGAGGCCCAGCGCATTGGCGCGGGAAACCGATGACGGCAAACCGGCGACATTATTGAAGACGGCGCGGCGGGCCGAAGCCGGCAAGGCGCCATAGAGGCCGAGCAGCAGATCTTCCTGGCCCTGGCCGACAAGGCCGCCAAGCCCCAGGATCTCGCCGCGTTTTATGTCGAGATCGATATCGCGCAAGAGCCCCGAAGAAAAGCCTGCGACCTCGACAATGGTCTGGCGCTCCGGGCTCGGTGTCCAGTGCGGAAAGAGGTCGCCCGGATCACGCCCGACCATCAGCCGCACCAAGCCCGCGGCATCGACGCCCTGCAGCGAACGGTCGGCGGTCACCTTGCCGTCCTTCAGCACGGTGACATGCTCGCACAGGCGCATCACCTCATTGAGGCGGTGCGAGATGTAAAGAATGGCGGTGCCTTCCTGGCGCAGACGCTGCAGCAACCGCGTCAAGGTCTGCGCCTCATGGGCCGAGAGCGAAGAGGTCGGCTCGTCGAGCACCAGGATGCGGGGCTTGCGGAACAATGCCTTGGCGATCTCGACCATCTGGCGGCGGCCGAGCGGCAGATCGCCGACCGGGGTGCTCAGATTCTCTTCGAGGCCGACCAGATCGCAGACCTCGCGCGCTTTCCGCGCCAGCGCCTTGTAGTCGATGAGCCCGAAGCGGCGCGGATAGGCGCCGAGGCCGATATTCTCGGCAATGGAGAGATCGCTGGTCAGGCTCAATTCCTGCTGCACCACCGCGATACCGGCGCGGCGCGCCTCGGAAGGTGTCAGCCGGCGATGGCTGCGCCCGTCGATCTCGATCTCGCCGCCATCGGGTGCCAGCGCGCCAGACAGGAGGTTGATCAATGTGGATTTGCCGGCGCCGTTTTCGCCAAGCAGCGCATGGATGCGGCCCGGCTCGAGCGCGATCGACACATTCTGGAGAACGGGGTTGCCGAAGAACGACTTCGACAACCCATTCGCCTTGATGATGGCTTGTGGCGTCATGCCCCCGACCTGAAATCCACTCTCATCCTACAAGTATTTCCCCCTCGCCCGTTGCGAAGCAATAGGAGAGGGGGAACTGATGGAAGGATTACTTCGCGGCGAGCAACTCGTCGAAAAGCTTCTGGTCATAGGGCGAGAAGATGTAGCCATCCGCCGGGAAGTCCTTGGCCCGGGCGAGATAGCCGTCGATATTGCTGTTGTCGATGACCGGCAGCGGCACTTTGACGAAGGCCGGAACATCCTTGCCCTCGAGCGCCTGCACCGCGGTGTAGGTGGCGAAAGCGCCAAGCCAGTTGGGCTGCATCGTCGCCCAGGACTTGAGGTCCTTCTCCTTCCACAGTTCGAGGAACTGACGGGCATTCTCGCCGGTGATCGGCACCATCGGACGGCCCTGCTTGTCCATGGCGAGGATCGCACCCGCCGACAAAGCGCCGCCGAGCGACAGGATGCCGTTGATCTCGGGATGGGCGAAGAGCAGGCTCGTCACCGTTTCCTGCGCCGGAGCGACATTATAGGCGGTGTTGGTCTCGGCCAGGATCTCGATGCCGGGATTGGCGGCGAGCGCGGCATTGGCGCCCTTGCGACGATCATCGCTCACCGAAATGCCGGCCGGGCCGTTGAGGACGAGGATCTTGCCCTTGCCGCCCAGCTCCGCGATCAGCCATTTCGCGGCGGTATCGCCCCATTCATTGGAATCGGTGTTGATCTTGGCCGTCACTTCGTCGGTGTCGACGAGGCTGTCGAAATTGATGACCGCGATGCCCTTGGCGCAGGCGTCGGCGACGACACGGGCGGGTGCGGTGGACGAACCGGCGATCAGGATGATGGCGTCGACATCGGCGTCGATCATCGACTGGATCTGCTGGATCTGCACATTGGCGTCGCCCTGCGCGTCGGTGATGACGAGCTTGTCGACCAGGCCCTTCTTCTTCAGTTCCTCGACCTCGGCGGCGATGGTGCCTTCGGTCTGCTTCATCCAGGTCGGCACCGAATAGATATTCGCCCAACCGATCGTATAGGGCGCCTTGCGGTCCCCCTTGATGCATTTGGCAGCGGCATTCGCCTCGGTGACGAGCCCGATGCAGGTGAACAGGCCAATGCAGAGCGCACTGACGGCCGCTTTCATCATTGACTTCCTCATTGTCTTCCTCCCAGGGATTATTCCATTATAGTGGAATAGCTATCGCTATAATGGAAGGATGATGCTATCGCCCTTCTGGGAAAGCGGCAATGGGGGCCGGCAGAGTTGTGGAGAAAAACATGACCGCGGAAATGGTGAGGGACATCGACAGCGGCCGGCGGATGCGCGGGCTCGACCGGGCGGTCGAGATCCTCGACTACTTGCGCAAGAGGCGGCGGCCGGCGCGGCCCAATGAGATCGCGGTCGACATCGCCGCGCCGAAATCGACGACCTATGAGCTGGTCGATCTCCTGGTCAATTCGGGCATGCTCGAATATGCCGACAAGGAGGGCCGCGTCTTTCTCGGCCGCAAGCTCTATTTCCTCGGCCTCGCCTACCAGACGCAGTTCGACCTCACGCGCGAATGCAAATCCTATCTCGACCAGCTGGCGCAAGCGACGCATGAGACTTCGCAGCTCTGCATGCTCGACGGCAACAAATACACCGTCGCCATGATGCGCGAGGGTGTGCGTCCGTTCCGGATCAGCTCCGATGTCGGCGAGCGTACGCCCATTCCATGGACCGCCTCGGGCCGGCTCCTCGTCGCCCATATGAGCGATGAGGAAATCCTCGACTTCATTCCGGCGCAGGATTTCATCCTGCCGAACAAGTCACGCCTCGCGCCCGAGAAATTCCTCGCCGATGTCGCGCAAGCGCGCGCGGCGCAGTTCTATTCCTTCGACTCGGTCGCCGACAATTTCACCCACTGCTTCGCCGCCCCCATCCATCAGGGCGGCCCGATCTGCGTCGCCACTTTGTGCCTGATCGCGCCGCGCGAGGATGCGGCGCGCAACTATGAGCGCTATCGCGAGACGCTGATCGCTTCGGCGCGCGAGCTCTCCGACAAGCTCGGCACCGCGCCGGTCCGCATCAGCAAGGCGGGTGTAGCTTAGGATTGCCGCACCGGTTCCACCGTCGGCGCCGGCGCGAAGGCTCGCGTGAGCAGATAAATCACCAAAAGGGCGCCCAGATAGACGAGCAGCTGAAGGAAACTCGGCTGATCGCTATAGCCGACAAGGGTGTGGAGCACGCGGCCAAGAAGGCTCTTCTCCGAGAGGATCGCGGATGTATCCCATGCAGTGTCCCCGAGAATCTCGACGACACCCGCCTGCTCGAGGAAGAAGGTCGCCTGCGCGGCGAGACCCGCGGCCAGAAAGGCAATCATCACGCTCGTCACCTTGAACAGATGGCGCGCCGGAATGCGCAAGAGGCCAAGATAGGTCAGCGCCGACAGGCCGCCGCCCAGAACCAGGCCGAGGAAACCGCCCAGGAGAAGCGCCAGGCCCGAGCCGCCATCGGTGATAACTATGCCATAGAGGAAAAGAACAATCTCGGCACCTTCGCGCAGCACCGCGATGCCGACGACCAGAGCCAGCGCCAGAAGCGACTTCCGCCCGCGCGCCACCGCCTCGCTTGCGGCTTTAAGCTCATTGGCCAGCTCACGGCCATGGCTCGCCATCCAGACATTGTGCCAGGTGAGCATCACGACAGCGACGGCCAGAATTGCGGCGTTGAACAACTCCTGCCCCACGCCCGAAAAGGCGTTGGCGATGGCGCTCGCAAAAATCGCGACGAGACAGCTGCCGAGCACGCCGCCGACGATGCCGAAAGCGATCCACAGGCGGCTGCCGCCGACCGAACGGGTCGCGGCGAGAACGATGCCGACGACGAGGCCGGCCTCGACGACTTCGCGGAAGACGATGATGAGCGCGGCGAGCATCGCGGGCTCTCCTGTTCTCTATTCGGCGGTGATGATGCCGCGCGTCTCGTCCGCTTGATAATCGTCGAAGAATGTATAGGTGCCGGGCTTCAAGGCTTTCACCCGTGCCAGAATCTCGGAATGGCCGGCGACGATCTTCTCGACCTTGAAATCCTTCGATTCGAATTCGGCCGGCGCGTCATTGTCGTTCCTGACCTTGATGAAGAAGGTCTTGCCCGCCGGCACTTTGAGGTGCTCCGGTGCGAAGGCCTTGCCTTTGAGCACGATCTGATAGGCGGTCTGATCTTCCGCTCGCGCGACTACGGGTAGAGTGACAAGAGCAAGCGCGCACAACAGCGCGCCGCGAAGACACAGCATTTTCCGGATTCCTTCAACGAAGTGTCTGAGCAAACTACTCGGCTATTCGGCGCGCGTCGAGGCGCCGACGACTTCATGGCTGAAATTTAATCCGTATACGTGTCAATTCTGGAACTGGAATAATTCTAGTCTCGGGTGAGAGATCGTAGCGCATCGCGCAGCACCGTAACGGCAACTCGGATGGCTTCCGGCTTCGACAATTCCTGCGGACAATGGCTGCGGCCATCGACACTCGGCACAAACAACATGCCGGTGGGGCAGACGGGTTCGAAAAGCTGCGCGTCATGGCCGGCGCCCGACGCCATGACCAGGGTCTTGTAGCCGCGTGCCTCCGCCTGAGCCTTCAGAAGCGCCTTGATGACCATGTTCATCTGCGCCGGCTCATCACGGGCAAGCTCACGCAGATCAGCCGTCGCGTTGCTCTCCTCCGCCGCACCTTGCGCAAAGCGGGCAGCTTTCGCAACGAACGCGCTCAATGACGTAGCGTCGGGATGGCGGATCTCCTGTCGGAACCGCACCCTTTCGGCGACGACATTCAGCGCCCGCGGGGCGACTGACCAGTCATCGAAATTGAGACGCAGTGCCTCATCCTTGGCGGCTTCGTCGTAACAAAGCTGGCAATAGGTGATGGCGGCGCGCATGGCATCCTTGCGCTGGCGCATCGGCGTGGTGCCGGAATGATCGGGTCTGCCGGTGAAGGTGACCTCCAATGTCGCGATGCCAACGATGTTCTCGACGACACCGAGATCGAAGCCGCCCTGTTCGAGAACCGGTCCCTGCTCGATATGCAGCTCGACATAGGCATGGAAGTCCGAGGCCGGGCGACGGGCCGATGCCACAAGGGCGGGATCGAGCCCTGCGTCGCGCAAGGCATCGATCAGCAGCTTTCCACGCGTGCCGCGCGCGGCCTCGATCTCCGGCACCGTGACCAGACCCAGCATGGCGCGTGAGCCGAACAGGCTGAAATATTCCCCCTCCTCGTCGGCGAAAGCGATGACTTCCAGCGCGCGATCGAAGACATGGCCCTCGGTCTTGAGCGCACGGAAGGCCGCCAGCCCCGCCAGGACGCCCAGAGCCCCGTCAAAGCGGCCGCCATTCGGCACACTGTCGATATGGGACCCGCAGACGATAGCGGGCCCGGGCGGACCAAAGCGGCCGATGAGATTGCCCGCTGCATCGAGGCGCACCGCGAGGCCCGCTTCCGCCATCCGCCCCGCGAGCCAGGCTTGCGCATCGTTGAAGGGCGGCGAAAAGGCGGTGCGGCTGACGCCTCCCCCTTCACTGCCGCCAAAGCCCGCCAATCTATCGAGATCGGCGAAAAGCTCGGCGAAATCCTCTTCCGCGGTCACCTTCATCACTTGCCAGTATAGGCGATGAAATCCATCTCCACACGGGCATCGATGGTGAGATCCGCGACCAAGCTCACGCGCGCCGGCGGGTCCTTGCGGAAATACTTGGCATAGGCCTCGTTGAAGGCAGAAAAGTCATCGGCCTTGGTCAGGCAGATGCTCACCTTGACGATGTCGGCGAGCGAGGCGCCGGCCCGCTTCAGGATATCGGCGGCATCCGCCATGATGCGGTCGGTTTCGGCAGCCACGCCGCCTTCGACGATCCGGCCATCGGGCCCGAAGCCGACCATGCCGGAAATAAAAATGAAATCGCCGGCGCGGACCGCTTCCGACAAGGGCAGGCCTTCCATGCCGGGGCCCGAGATGACGTGCTTGACCATGATCACTCCTGTTCGCGTGATGAAGGACCCAACAGTCTCTCAAGGAGGCCGCGCGAAAGCTCCCAGAAGCGGAAACTTCAGTTGATGATTTTGCGAACGACCTGACGCCTGTCCCGGCCGAGCATGTCCCCGAACTTACGCGGAAGGCAAAGGGACGTGTTCGATCACAGCCAAACAGAACCGGGACGGGAACGGGCGAAGCTCGAAATCCGCGATCTCCACAAGTCGTTCGGCGCGCTCGACGTGCTGAAAGGTGTCTCGCTCGATGCCCATGATCACGATGTGATCTCCATTCTCGGCGCCAGCGGCTCGGGCAAAAGCACCTTCCTGCGCTGCATCAATTTCCTCGAAACGCCCACCCGCGGCAGCATCGCCCTCAACGGTGAAACGATCCGGACCAGGCTGTCGCCCCAGGGCCAGCAGGAGCCGGCGGACGGCCGGCAGATCGAAAAGATGCGCGCCCGGCTGGCGATGGTCTTCCAGAGCTTCAACCTCTGGTCCCATATGACGCTGCTCGAGAATATCATCGAAGGGCCCATCCACGTGCTGGGCCTCGGCCGTAAAGAGGCGGTCGAACGGGCCGAAGCGCTCCTCGCCAAGGTCGGGCTCCATGACCGCAAGACCTATTATCCGGCCTTCCTCTCGGGTGGCCAGCAGCAGCGCGGCGCCATCGCCCGGGCACTGGCCATGGAGCCCGAGATCATGCTCTTCGACGAGCCGACCTCGGCGCTCGATCCCGAGCTTGTCGGCGAGGTCCTGAACATCATCCGGGCGCTCGCCGAAGAAGGCCGCACGATGATCGTCGTCACCCATGAGATCGCCTTCGCCCGCGAAGCGTCCAACCGCGTCGTTTTCCTGCGCGACGGTGAAATCGAGGAGCAGGGCGCGCCCGAAAACGTGATGGCCCATCCCACCTCGCCCCATTTCGAGCGCTTCCTGGCGCGGGCGCGGCATTGAACCCCAATCATAAACGGAGGAACGGAAAATGAAGAAACATACAACCTTGCTGGCCGGCGCCATCATGCTCCTGGCGGGCATGGCCACGGCGCATGCGGAGGACACCATCCGCTTTGCCACCGAAGGCGCCTATCCCCCCTTCAATGAACGCGCCGCCGACGGCTCGCTCAAAGGTTTCGAGATCGATCTCGGCATGGCGCTCTGCGCGAAGATCAAGCGTGCTTGCGAATTCCAGGCCCAGGACTGGGACGGCATGATCCCCGGCCTCCTCGCCAACAAATATGACGGCATCTTCGCCTCGATGGCGATCACCGGGGAAAGAAAGAAGAAGATCGACTTCACCAACAAATACTACCAGACCGGCGGTGTCTTCGTGGCGCGCAAGGGAGCCAAGCTCGATACCGCCGACAAGGCGCTCGGCGGCAAGGTGATCGGCACCATTCCGGGCGTCACCCAATGTTATCTCGAAAAGGCATACCCGCAAGCGACCGTGCGTGTCTATGAGACGGCCGATTCCCTTTATCTCGACCTCGAATCGGGCCGCGTCGACGCCATCCTGTCAGATGCCATCGGCGTCGATTTCGGCCTGCTCAAGACCGAGCGCGGCAAGGACATGAAATTCGTCTCCGAGATCTATACCGACCTCGAATGCTTCGGCGAAGGCGTCGGCATCGGCATGCGCAAGGAAGACTCAGGGCTGCGCGATCAGTTCAACAAGGCGATCGCGGAGCTGCGTGCCGACGGCACCTATGACACGATCATGAAGAAGTACTTCCAGTACGACATCTACGGCAAATAAGCCCGGCAGCGGTCGCGCGCGATGGATGCCGTCGTCACATATTCGCCTTTCGTCGCCTCAGGCATCCGGATCACGGTGGCCCTCAGCCTATTGTCGCTGCTGGTCGCCGTTGTCCTGGGGCTCCTCGGCGCCTGGGCGAAGCTTTCAGGCTCGCGCGCGGCGCGGCAGCTCGCCGAGCTCTATACGACGCTCATCCGCGGCGTGCCCGATCTCGTCTTGATGCTGCTTCTCTATTTCGGCGGGCAGATGGCGCTCAATCGCTTGGGCGCCATCACCGGCCTGTGGAAACATATCGAGCTCGACACCTTCACCGCCGGCGTGCTCGCCATCGGCTTCATCTTCGGCTCTTACATGACCGAGACCTTCCGCGGCGCGGCACTCGCCATTCCGCGCGGCCAGATCGAAGCCGGCCTCGCCACCGGCATGAGCCGGCCCACCCTCTTCCGCCGGATCATCTGGCCGCAATTGGTGCGTCACGCTCTGCCGAGCTTCACCAATATCTGGCTGACCTTGATGAAGGCCACCGCCCTCGTCTCGGTCATCGGCCTCGAGGATCTCGTCTATAACGGTTACGCCGCCGGCAAGGCGACCCGCATGCCCTTCACCTTCATGTTCATCGTGCTGATGACCTATCTGGCGATGACGGCGATTTCGGATCTGGGCCTCAGATGGCTCGACCGGCGCTACAGCGCTCATGTCCGGGCGGAGCGTCCGGCATGAGCCTGACCGAATTCAGTGAAAATTATGCACCGGTCGACTTCATGCTGGTGGCGCAGCATTGGTCCCTCTTCCTCCTCGGCCTGCGCAATACGCTCATTCTGCTCACCGGGCCGCTGGTCCTCTCCTGCCTTTTCGCCGTGCCGCTGGCGCTCATCCGCGCCAACCGCGTGCCGGTCGCGAACCCGATCATCTTCGCCTATACCTATCTCTTCCGCGGCACGCCGCTCCTGGTCCAGCTCTACCTTCTCTATTACGGCGCCGCGCAATTCTCCCTCATCCGGGACACCTTCCTGTGGACCGTCCTGCGCGAAGCCTGGTGGTGCGCCTTCATCTCCTTCACCCTGTGCTCGACCGCCTATATCACCGAGATTTTGCGCGGCGCCATCGAGACGGTGCCCAAGGGCGAGATCGAGGCGGCGAAAGCCTGCGGCATGAGCCCGTCGACGCGGACCCGCCGCATCATCCTGCCCAACGCCTTCCGCCGCGCTTTGCCCGCCTTCTCGAATGAGGTGATCTTCACGCTGCATTCGACCGTGCTCGCCAGCACCGTCACCATCATCGACATCCTTGGCGCCGCGCGTCTGTTCAACAACAAATATTACCTCGCCTTTGACGGCTTCATCGTTGCCGCTCTGCTCTACATGACGCTCGTCTACACCATCAATCGCGGCTTCAAATTCTGGGAGGGCAAGTGGCATCGCCACCTCTCCCGTGAACGCACCACCTGATCCCATCATCACCAGAGAGGTCTTCATGCAACGCCTTGGCACCATCGATATTTTTCCGCCGGCCGAGAACTTCGTCTATATGGATGCGGCTTCCGTCGGCCTCACCCACAAGGGTGCGGCGGCCGCGATCAACCGCTGGCAGCAGGCTCTGGCGGATGAAGGCACCATCGCCTTCGACGAGCAGGACGAGGTCGAGTGCCTCGATAATCTGAACGATGCGGCGGCTCGGCTCTTCAACGCGCAGACCCGCGACATCGCCACCGCCTCGAGCGAAACGGTGCTGATGTCGTCGCTCGCCTGGGCGGTCATGCCGCCCAAAGGGACGACGATCGTCGCGACCGAAACGACGCATCCGAGCACCGTCTATCCCTGGATGCGCGTCGCCGAAGCGACCGGCGCGCAAATGCGCTGGGCCCGCGCCGACAATCTCTATATCGATCCCGATCATCTCGAGAGCCTGATCGACGACAGCACGTCGGTCGTCTGCCTCTCGCATGTGGAATATGGCACCGGACAGACCTATGATCTCGCCCGCTTCGCCGCCAAGGCCCACAAGCACGGC
This sequence comes from Rhizobiales bacterium Y(2018), assembly GCA_005502925.1. GTDB lineage: Bacteria > Pseudomonadota > Alphaproteobacteria > Rhizobiales > Aestuariivirgaceae > Taklimakanibacter. The sequence continues at coordinate 380,038 of SCPD01000003.1, forward strand.
GCCATCTGCGTGGTGGACGCGACCCAGTCGGCCGGCCAAGTGCCGATCGACGTGGCCAGGACCGGCATCGATGCGGCCGCCGCCTCCACCTACAAATGGCTCTGCGGTCCGTTCGGCACCGGCATCATGTATGTCGCGCCCGCCCTTCAGAAGCTCAATCCCGGCATTGTCGGCTGGCGCTCGCATAAGGACATGTGGGACTTCCAGGCCGACCGCCTCGAACTGCCCGATACGGCGAAACGTTATGAGTTCGGCACCATGGCCTATGGCACTGCCTTCGGCGCCACCGAAGCGATGAATTATCTGCTCAAACATTCGATCGAAAAGATCCACACGCATAATCGCGAGATCTCCGACCGGTTGATGAGCGGCCTCCAGGCGCTCGGCGCCGAGGTCCTGTCGCCGAAAAATGCAGCGGAACGCTCGGCCACCATCGCGGCGCGTTTCCCCGGCAAGAACAGCCGGGATTTCGCCCGCACCCTCAAGGAGAACAGCGTGATCGCCTCTCTGCGGCGCGATTTCATCCGCTTCTCGCCGCATCTCTACAATAATGCCGACGATATCGACCGGGGCCTCGCCTCGATCAAGGCGGCGCTCTGAGATGCACACGTCGATCGACATCGATCTCGATGCGGCGGGGCGCCAGTCGGGCAGCTTGAGCCTTCCGGCTCTGCTCCCCGACGGCGAGGAACGGCGCATCACCACGCCGATCCACTGCCTGGCACAAGGCGAAGGTCCGACGCTCGTGCTCACCGCCGGTGTGCATGGCGATGAATATGAAGGCCCGATCGCGCTGGCCGAGCTGGCGCGCGACCTTGATCCCGGGTCGATCAAAGGCCGCATCATCATCCTGCCGCGGGTAAACGCGCCGGCCTGCGATGCGGGGGTACGGAGCACGCCGATCGACGGGCTCAATCTCAACCGGGCCTTTCCCGGACGAGCCGATGGCTCGTTCACCAGTCGGCTGGCGCATGTCATCGAGACCGAGCTCTATGCCCGCGCCGATTACGCCGCCGACTTCCATTGCGGCGGCGCCATCCTGCACTTCTTGCCGTCGACCCTGTTCGTCGTGACCGGCGACGAGCAAGAGAACCGGCGCCGGCTCGATCTCACACGCGGTTTCGGCGCGGGTCATTGCATGCTGTTCGGCGCCAAGACCATGGGCGTCGAGGTCAGCATCGACGCCGCAATGCTGCGCCAGGACGTCATCGGCATCAGCGGCGAATTCGGCGGCTCGGCGGAAGTGACGCCCGCCGCTATGGATCTGTGCCGGACCGGACTCAAACGTCTCCTCGGCCATCTTGGCATCACCCCGCCGCAAGCGCCATCGGAGCCGATCGAGCCGCAGCTCATCGATGTCCGCCCGGATGAATGCTACGTGCTCGCCGATACGGAAGGGGTGTTCGAACCTCTGGCGCAGCTCGGTGACGATATCGCCGCCGGCGAACTGGTCGGCAGGCTGCATCGTTATGATAAAGAGCCGCTGCCCGTTCGTGCGCGCACCGGTGGCGTCGTCATGGCGCGCCGGTCACTGGCGCGCTCGGCCTCGGGCGACTGGCTCTATATCATCGGCCGGCCGGTGGCGGCGCTTTAGCTTCGGTCCTCCGCGCCTTCACGATCGCCAGGAAGCTGCGCACCATCGGATTGGCGAGCGAGGCACGATGTGCCTTGACCACGATCCCTGTCTCCTTGGCGATCTCCGTGGGCCGGATGGCACGGAGCTGCCCCCGCTGCTCCCAGGCTTCAGCATAGTGCGTCGGCAGGAAACCCAGATGCGTGCCGGCCAGCACGAGGAACAACACGCCTTCGGTCTGGTGCGAGGTGGCGGCGGATTTGAGCCCCAGCTTCTCGAAGGCATGGCTCTCGGCGAGCGAATAGCCGTGCTGGACCAGCTTGTACTGGGCCAGCCGCTCGTCAGTGAGCTCGGTATCGGCGGCGGCGAAGGCTTCATGGCCGGCGCCGCAATAAAGCAGGCTGCGCTCCATCGCCAAGGGCGTGATGAGCGCCCGCGACGGCCGCGCATCGGCGACCGAGACGGCGATATGGAGGCGGCGTTCATCGACGGCACGATCGATCTCGCTCTCCGAGCCGATCATCATATTGAGCCTGACGGCCGGATTGGCCTTGGAATAATCGGCGAGAATCTCGCGCAACGGTATGGTCTCACTGGTGACCAGCGTGTCGATGAAGCCGATATAGAACTCACCGATCAGCTCGGAATGGAAGGCGTTGATGCGCGAGCGGAACTCTTCCAGCGACACCAGAAGCTGCGAGATCGCCTCATAGACGACCTTGCCCTCCTCGGTCAGTGCGAAGCCGCTGCGGCCGCGCTCGCACAGCCTGACGCCGAGGCGGATCTCGAGATCGCTCACATGTTTGCTGATCGCCGATTTGGTGAGGCCGATCTCCGCCTCGGCGGCCGAGAAGCCGCCGCAATCGGCGACGGCACGGAAGACGCGCAGGAGCTTCAGCTCGAAATCGGTGAATTGTCCGGCGAAGATGCGATGGGGCCACGTCATGTCAGAGACCGATCACACTTCCTGCTCGATCGTCGCCGCCTCGAGCGCCGCCCAGAAATCCTTGAGGAAGGTGTCCATGAGCAGAGACGCCGCGTGGCCCTTGCGGGTCGCAATGTAATAAGCAGCACTCCAGCCCAACACTTGCGGCAGCACCGATTTCAGCTCCCCTGTCGTCACCCAGGCGTCGCCGAAATGCTTCGGCAGGAAACCGATATAGGAACCGGTGCGGATCAGGAAGGATTTTGCGAGCACGTCATTCACCGTGGCGGAAGCGGTTTCGACCATCAGGCGCGGCAACTCTGTCTGCATCCACATGCTGCGCGAAACGACGCGGTAATGCGAGAGGTCCTGCACATTGATCGAATGCGGGTCCTTCTCATAGAGCGGATGGCGGCGACCGCAATAGAGCTCCTGCTTTTCCGAATAGACATATTCATAAGAGAGGCCGCTGATCTTGCGCGGAAAGCAGCCGACCACGACATTGAGCTGGCCGTCGAGCAGCAGCTTCTCCATGACATGCAGCTCCTCCACCCTGACCGTCACGCGCGCATCATTTTCGCGCTGATTGAAGCGCCAGATGGCGTCATGGACGGGCGACTTGGGGTTGGTAATGGCGGAATCGAGCAGGCCCAGATTGAGCGCACCGTTCAATTGCCCGCGCAGGCCCGCCACCTCGCCGGTAAAATCCCCGATCACGGCGAAGATGCGCTTGGCGGCCTCATAGACCACCGCGCCCTTGTCGGTGAGCTGAAACCCGACCCGGCCGCGCTGGCAGAGCTTGGCGCCCAGGCGCTGCTCGAGCTCGGTCATATGATTGCTGATGGTCGAAGCGCCGATATTCATCTCCGACTGGGCGGCGGTAAAGCCGCCATTCTCGACGACGGCGGTGAACACCTTGAGCAGGCGGAGGTCCTTCTCGGCGAAACTAAACATGTCAATTCCTCAATGTGTTTGCCTATTTATCAATCTATCGAAGCGCCGACCAAAATTCAAACACGCCATCAATGTCGCATAAGCTGTTATAAAGCATAGTATTTATGATTATCTGTGGATGAGGCACCAAAAGCGACATATCCAAAGTATCAAACTTATCTACACCACATCGATATTTGTTAGAAGGAGCAAGTGTGAAAGTCTCCCGCCGCGCCAAGATAAAAATCGGGCGTCCAGAACCGGGTGGGAACAAAGGAGACGAACAATGATCCATACATATAAAGGCCGGGGACTAGTCACCCGCCGCAGCCTGCTCAAGGCCGGTGTCGCTCTCGCCGGCACGGCGAGCGGGTTTTCACTGGCGCGGGCGCAGTCCGACGACAAGGTCGTCAGCCTTCTGAGCTGGCCCGGTCACGGCGCGCAGGACGTGGTCGGTGATTTCGAGAAGGCTAATGGCGTCAAGGTCCAGGCCAAGGAATATACCAGCGGCGAAGAGATGATGGCGCTGCTGCAGTCGTCGCCGCCCGGCACTTTCGACGTGATCCTGAGCGATGCCGAATATACGAGCCAGCTGCAGCAGGCGAGCCTCATCGACGAGATGAATCCGGCCGACTATCCGCTCGACGAATTCTGGCCGGAGTTCCAGAAATTCCCGGCCCAGTTCGTCGACGGCAAGCTCTATGCCATCGTCGTCGACTATGGCTTCCTGGGCCTCGTCTACAACACCAAGCGGCTGACGCGCGAAGAAGTCGACTCCTATGCCATCCTCTCGAATGAGAAGGTCAAGGGCAAGGTCGGCATGTATGACTGGTACCTGCCCAATATGATGTGCCTCAGCCTCGGCGAGGGCAACCGGCCGCCGCATGACATCGATAACGCGAAATACGACACGCTGAAGCAGAAGCTGTTCGGCCTTGCGCCGCAGATGTCGGGCATCGGCGTGTGGTCCTCGGTCTTCTCGCAGCTCACCAATGAGGAATCCTGGGTGATGCCGGGCGTCGGCGCCTGGGCGGCCCTCCTCCTCGAAAAGGGCGGCGTGCCGATCAAGGCGGTGGTGCCGAAGGAAGGCGGCCTTCAATGGACCGAGATGCTCTCAGTCTCGGCCAATTCGGGCAAGAAGGACCTCGCCAAGAAGTTCATCCAGTACATGACCTCGGCCGAAGGCCAGGTGAAGGAAGCGACCAAGGCCGCTTACTGGGCCTCGATCCCCAACAAGGCCGGCTGGAAGCTTCTCAACGAGAAGAATCCGGAAGCCGCCGAGAAGCTCGAGCACAAGCTCGACGCCCGTAACGTCATGGATGAGCTGAAGGAAGGCAAGATCTTCGTCCGCGACGTGCCGAAACAGCAGCCGATCGAGACCTGGAACGAGGCCTGGACCGAATTCAAGAACATGTAATGAGCGGGGAAGCGTGCCGTCCGCGCAAGTCCTCCCGCGCCGGCGGCCGCTTTAATCCATTCTCGACCCATGATGAGATCCGGCATATTCATTATCCCTCACCCTGAGGTGCGAGCGCAGCGAGCCTCGAAGGGTCTCGCGCAACATATTCGCTCTATCCTGATGGGTGCTTCGAGGGCCGCTTCGCGGCCACCTCAGCATGAGGGGGTTGAGAGATGAATCAAACTGATCGTGCAAATCGCCGCAGCTCCCTCTTCGCCTGGGCGCTCGCGCTGCCGATGCCTATTTGGCAGACCCTGTTCTTCGTCGCCGCCCTCCTCTTCCTGGTGGTGATGAGCTTCTGGTCGGTGCAGAATTTCCGCGTCACGCCGGACTTCACCTTCGACAACTGGATCAAGATCTATTCGGCCGGCTATTTCCGCGTCACTTATGTGCGGACCGTCCTCTATGCGCTCCTCGCCGCCACGCTGGCGAGCCTGATCGCCTTTCCTTGCGCCTATGGCCTCGCCTTCAAGGCCTCGCCGCTGATGCGCCGCATCGTGGTGGCGAGCCTCATCATGCCCTATTTCACCAGCTATCTGGTGCGCGCCAATTCCTGGAAGATCCTGCTCACCGACCAGGGCGTCATCAACAGCGTGCTGGGCACCGTCGGCCTCGGCCCCTTGCCGATGACCAGCAATCTCTTCGCGGTGATGATCGGTTATCTCACCCTCATTCTGCCGATCGTGATCCTGCTCCAGTATTTCAGCCTCGCCAATGTCGACCGCCGGCTCATCGAGGCCGCGCATAATCTGCGCTGCGGGCGCGTGCGCACCGTGTTCCAGGTCATCATCCCGAGCGCCCGGACCGGCCTCATCCTCGCCGCCACCTTCGCCTTCATCCTCTCCTTTGGCGACTTCGTCAGCCCGAGCTTCCTCGGCAACAACAAGCCGCCGACGTTGACCGTGCTCATGGTCGATGCGGTCAAATCCGGCTCGCAATGGCCGCGTGCCGCGGTGGTGGCGCTCACCATGGTGGCGACCCTGCTGCTCGTCGCCTTCCTCGCCATGAACTTCGCCTATGGTGAGAAGAGGAAGCGCCCATGAAGGCCGACCGGATCATTTCCCTGGCGTTCAAAGCCTATATCTGGCTGGCGCTGCTCTTCGTCTTCGCACCGATCCTGACCAGCTTCGTCTTCTCCTTCGACGCCAACAAATTCGCCGCCATTCCCTGGGGCGGCTTCAGCACGAAGTGGTATGCTGAAGCATTCGCCGATCCGGAAATCGCCAAGAGCCTGCGCAACACGGTGATCGTGGCGCTGTCGAGCTCCATACTCGCGACGCTGATCGGCTTCACCGCCGCCTATACCGATTACCGCTATGATTTCTTCGGCAAGAGGGTCTATCTGGCGCTCGCCTTCATCCCGCCGACCATCCCGGTGATCATTCTCGGCGTCGCCATGCTGGTGCTGCTCGGCCGCATCGGACTCTCGGGCCAGCTTCATTCCGTCATCATCGCCCATGTCGTCTATTCGCTGCCCTTCGCGATGGCGCTCATCCGCCTGCGCCTGTCGCAGATGAACAAGGACCTCGAGGCGGCGGCGTGGAATCTCGGCGCCAGCCAGTGGCGGGCGCTCAAGGAAATCATCATCCCCTTCTGCCTGCCGGCGATTTTCTCGGCGCTGTTCCTCACCAAGGCGGTCTCGTTCGATGAATATGCCATCGCCTGGTTCGTCTCCGGCTTCAACGAGACCCTTCCGGTGCGCATCCTCATCCTGCTGCAGCGCGAGGTGAGCCCCAAGGTCAACGCCATCGGCAGTCTCGTCTTCATCGTCTCCATGACTCTCGTGATGCTCGCCCAGATCGTCTTCCTGATGCGCGAGCCCGGGTCCGGCAAAGGAAAGAGGATCTAACGTGGCTGAACCGCTCCTCGTGCTCGACGGCGTCGTCAAGCGTTATGACGACCATACCGCCGTCCATAAAATCGATCTCGAGATCGCCGCCGGTGAGTTCATTGCGCTGATGGGGCCATCGGGCTGCGGCAAGACCACCACCTTGCGCATGATCGCCGGTCTCGAGGCGCCGAGCGAAGGCGAGATCCGCCTCCGCGGCCGGCGCATGAACGACGTGGCGCCGTGGGAGCGCGACACGCCGCTCGTCTGGCAGAGCCTGGCGCTGTTCCCCTTCATGAGCGTGCTCAAGAATGTCGAATTCGGCCTCAAGATGCGCAATATCCCAGCGGCCGAACGCACCAAGAAAGCCATGCCCTGGCTCGAACGGGTCGGCATCGCCAAATATCGCGACCGCAAGGTCGACCAGCTCTCGGGCGGCGAACGCCAGCGCGTGGCGCTGGCCCGCGCGCTCGTCACCGAGCCCGAGATCCTGCTGCTCGACGAGCCGTTGTCGGCGCTCGATGCCCATCTCGTCATCCGCATGCAGGCAGAGCTCAAGCAGCTGCAGCAGCAGCTCGGCATCACCTTCTGTTATGTGACGCACAGCCAGTCGGAGGCCTTCGCCATGGCCGACCGCGTCGCCATCATGGCCGAGGGCCGATTGCAGCAGGTCGGACCGCCGCGCGAGGTCTATCGCGCGCCGGCCAACCGCTTCGTCGCCGAATTCGTCGGCGCCAATAATCTGCTCAGCGGCAAAGTGAAATCGATCGCGCAAGGCATCGTAATGGTCGAGACGGCGGCCGGCATCATGCGGGCACGGGAGAATCCCCTCCTCGCCCTCCTTCCCAGCGACATGGTCACCGTCGTCGTCAGCGCCGACCGCGCCGTGGTCAGCGACAGCGCCGCCGACGGCGAGAACAGTCTTTCCGGCACGGTCATCGGCGAGCAATTCGTCGGCGCTTTCGTGACCTTGCATCTCGATCTCGGCGACGGCCGCACCTTCCGCGCTCAGCTTCAGCAGCATGCGCTCGAGCCCTTGGGCCAAGTGCGCGGCAAGCGCCTCAGCCTGCGCTGGAAGCCCGAACATACCGTTCTTCTCAAAGACAAGTGAATGATGGGAGCCTTGATGAGCAACAGCGTATTGATCTCCGAACTGGCCTGGACGGAATATGAGAAGCGTCTCGCGGGAGGCCGGACCCCGGTCCTAATCCCCGTCGGCGCGCTCGAACAGCACGGGCCCCATCTGCCATTGAACTGCGACACTGTCATTCCGACCGCGGTCTGCGTAGAGGCCGCCAAACGGATCGGCGCCCTGGTGGCGCCGCCGATCGAATATGGCTACAAGTCGCAGCCGCGCTCGGGCGGCGGCAACCACTTCCCCGGCACCACCAGCCTCGACGGCCACACGCTGGTGCTGATGACGCGCGATATCATCCGCGAATTCGCCCGCCATGGCGTGCGCAAGATCGCCATCGTCGTCGGCCATACCGAAAATCTCATGTTCACGACGGAAGCCTGCGACCTCGCCATCCGCGATCTCAAGGCGCAAGGCATCACCGATATGAAGATCATCCATATGGGCTATTGGGAATTCATGACCGAGGCGACCATGCACAAGGTCTTCCCGGACGGTTTCCCGAGCTGGAATCTGGAGCATGCCGGCGTCATGGAGACTTCGGTGATGCTTCACCTACGCAATTCGCTGGTCGATTTCGACCAGGTGCCGAAACATGCGCCCGCCGATTTCCCGCCCTATGACATCCATCCGGTCGAGCCGCATCGCATTCCGGCTTCAGGCGCCCTCTCCTCGGGCCAGACGGCGACGGCCGAGAAGGGCAAATACATGTTCGATGAATATGTCGAATCGATCGCCGCGGCGCTGACGAAGGAGTTCGCGCTGTGACGAGCGTTCATATCGCCGAGCTGAGCTGGACGGCCTATGACGAGAAGCTCAAACGCGACAACCCGGTCATCATCCTGCCCGTCGGCTCGCTCGAGCAGCACGGACCGCATTCGCCGCTTGCCACCGATACGATCATCCCGCAGGAGATCGGCATCGCGGTGGCCGAGACGATCGACGGCCTCATCGCCCCGCCGATCGCCTATGGCTACAAGTCGATGCCGCGCACCGGCGGCGGCAATCACTTCCCCGGCACCACCAGCCTCGATGGCGACACGTTGGTGAGGCTCACCCGCGACATCCTCTGCGAATTCGCCCGCCATGGCGCGCGCCGCCTCCTCATTCTCGATTCACACTATGAGAACGAGATGTTCCTCATCGAGGGCATCGACCTGGCGCTCAAGGATCTCAAGAGCTGGGGCATCGACGATCTCCAGATCATGAAGGTGCGCTATTTCGAATTCGTCTCGGAAGCGACGCTGGCGACGGTGTTCCCGGACGGCTTTCCGGGCTGGCCGCTCGAACATGCGGGCGTCATGACGACCTCGGTGCTGCTGCATCGCCGCCCCGATCTCGTCCATATGGACAAGGTGCCGGACCAGAAGCCGGTCATCTATCCGCCCTATGACCTGTTCCCGGTCGATCCGAAGAAGGGTACCCAGACCGGCATTCTCGCCACGGCGAAAGGCGCCACGCCGGAAAAGGGAGAGATCCTGTTCAAGGAATATGTCGCCGGCATCAGCGCCGCGACGCGGGAGGCCTTCGGGCTGAATTAGGTGGCCCCCTCATTTCCCCTTCTCCCGCTTGCGGGAGAAGGTGCCCGATAGGGCGGATGAGGGTGTTGGTTCAGTTCACGACAGCTCCTCAGGAGAGGAGCATCACGCTTCAATACTTACCATGCTTGGGACTCTGCGGAGGCTGAGAGAACACCCTCATCCGGCCTTCGGCCACCTTCTCCCGCAGGCGGGAGAAGGGGAACCCAAGTGCGCCCTGGAGACGAGCTTGTCCTGTACGATATGTGTACCTACACGCAGCAGCTCTTGCGTTTCTCCGTCGGCGGCACGTCGAGTGTCGGGTTGCGGTCGAAGAAGCCATGCGGCTGCAGCAGGAAGCCGCAGCTGACCGCGGGCTGCACCGGATAATCCTCCGGCCGCACGATGTGGTGGTGGCCGAAGACATGCCAGAGCGTGATCGGCCGGTCGGCGATGGCGCGGTCCGCTTCGGTCCAGCGCGGCAGCCCCTCGCCTGGCAGGCTCTGATTTACATAATCGCCGGCCGGCCAGCGCTCCGCTTTCGAGGTCGGCGTCACCCAGACATGATTGCGGGTGAAGCCGCCACGCAGATCGAGCTGCGAGCCCGTCCCACCGAGCTCTTGAATGGTGCTGTGGGCGACGAGCTTATAGGCGCGGGCTCTCCCGAAAGCATCCGTCCTGCCGCGATTGACGATCTTCCAGAAGCGATTGGCGCGGGGATCGGCACGCCGGCACGCCTGCTTCTCGGTGAGAAGCGGCGTCTCCGCCGCATGGAATGAATTGTTGTAGGGATTGCCGGGTCCCGGCCCATCCAGCAAAGTATCGACCTCCACCACCGTATTGTCGGGCCCGTCGACCGCCATATCGAGCCTGGCGCAAAAGAGGTGCTGATGGATCTGGCCGAAGACCTCGGGCGCAACCTCGGTGCTGTAGCCCGCCCCCTTGGCCGGATCGGAGCCGGCCGTGTTGATGACGCCGGTGAGCTTGATCTCGAGTGCTACGGTTCCATCGAGATGCAACGACCAATAAAAGGCATATTCATAATTGCCGACCGTCGAGATGAAAGAGACGACAAGCTTGCGGGCGCGGCGTGTATCGGCTTCCTGAGTACGAAAATCCGTGTGCTTCCACAGCAGCCCGGCATCCTCCTCATGCAGGCAGACGGCATTGGGAATGATCATCGACGTGCCCGCCGTCGTATTGAGCACGGCGTCGAAATAATGGATGGCGCCCAGGCAGTCGCAGCCGAGCGTCAGGCTGTTGGCGAGGGCGCCGATGCCATATTCACCGCAATCGAAGGCGTTCTTGCGCGGATGGACTCCGTGCGGCGCACCATAGGGCACGATCATCTCGGCGATCGCGGCGCGACGCATCACCTGGCGCCAGTCGCCGCCCTCCTGCCTGATCTTCAGATCATGCAGGACGAGGCCCTCGCGCGGCGTGAAGCCGACGTGAAAGCGCCAGCCGCACCAGCGGACGAGATTGCCCTCGACGGTGAAGCTCGGTCCTTCCGGCTGCACGATGTCGATCGGCTTGATGTCCCGGCGCCAGTCCTTCCAGAAGCGGGCGCTGTAATTGCCGTCGGCCCAGGCGATCGTCCAGGGCCCGGCATCATCAACGCTCACCACCTCGCCGGCATTGATGTCGATGATGGCGCTCAGGCCTTCGATCGGATGGGCGAATTGATTGTCGAACGGTTTGGCGCGCACCCAGGCGAAGCTCTGGATCAGCCGCTTCTCCGTCTCGCCGGCAATGCCGAAGCTTCCCGTCGACCAGGGATCGACGCAGACCATCGACATGTCGGTGATGCCGCGCCTCTTGAGCGCCGCAAGAAAGCGCGGGTCCTTCATGATGATCTCCTCGGCGAGGAGGAAGTCATCCGGACCGATGCGCGGCTTGGCGCCGGGCCGCGGCGTCCAGGACAGAACACGCCCTTCACTCAGGGAAACGACAGCTTCATACAACGTGCCGTCGGCCATGTTGTAAGCAGCGGCGAAAGCGCGCCGCTCGACGGGCCGGGCTGCGTCATGGGCTTCGAGCTCATGGGCCTCAGGCTCATCGAGGATGATGGTCTCGAAGCGCATGCCGGGTCCCAGATCATGAGCGGCGCGCAGGAGGGCCGCCGCCCGGACAATCTCCTCACCGCTCAAACCGTCGAGCGGATGCTGGTTGCGTGAAGCCGACCTCGTGGCGATGTCCTGCATGAGCTGCCCTCTCTTCCCGGATGATCAGGCCAGCTTGGCAAGAAAGCGCGGCAAAAGCCACAGCAGGGAAATTGTAGCCATAGGGGAGGCGTTTGGCGCGCCGAAGCTTGAAGAAGGGCTCGCTGTTTCAGAACCTCCCCCTTGTAACTTGCCGATGCCCGCGTGTGCTAAGGTGATGATCGCGGTGGCGGACGGAAGACCGACTCCCCTGAGGGTGTTTGAGCCCGTGGAGAAGCTTGGGTCTCCGCCC
>SCPD01000004.1:0-342500 GCA_005502925.1 Rhizobiales bacterium Y(2018)
CCCAGCAACTGCTTCTTGGACAACAAGGTGAGACGGTAATCGATGAGGCCGAGGATTTGATGACGGCTCTTACCGCTGCCGCAGCCGGACCCGCCGCCGACGCCGACGCAGAGCTTGGCCAGATTCTTTTTGGACAGCACGTCGAGCTTGGCCTTGATTCCGCCGATCAGGTCGGATTTGGCGACCGCCTGCAACACGCCTTTCCGGTTGAGTACGCCGACCGTGGCCTTCGCCACATTCGTTGTGCCACCAGTACCGCCGAGCAATCCACTGTTGCCACCGACCAGTCCGCCGGTGCCACCGAGCAATCCGCCACTGCCGCCGAGCAATCCGCCCTTGCCGTTGGACGTAGCACCGGTGTGGCCGGCAGTTCCGACAACGCCGCCGACAGCGCCAACTGCATCGCCGACCGCTCCGACGGCGCCACCAACGACGCCGCCGAGACTGCCGGCATGGCCGGGCGTTGTCATGCCGATGAGTGCGAGTAGCGACACGGCCGCGAAGAGTGCCGTGCTTCTATCGGTGTTTCTTGCCGTAATCATGGAACACCTCTCCGTTGAAGGATGAACCCCCATACTCTTGAAACGCGCTCCAGCGTCAGTTTGTTGCTGACGCACCGGCATTTATGTTTCCCGGATGAAGGCTGGTATTCACACAGGCGGAAATTTAGTTAGATTACGGATCAATACTATCTGGGCCCCTAAAATGCCAGCCGTTTGGCCTGTTTGACCTGCGGCAGCTTCTCCACCGCGGCGAGCACCGCTTCCGGTACCTGCTCGTCGATCTGGACGAGGCAGATGGCATCCTGGCCCTGCGCCTGGCGGCCCAAATGGAAGGTCGCGATATTGACGCCGGCATTGCCGAGCAGCATGCCGAGCGCGCCGATGAAGCCCGGCTTGTCCATATTGGTCACATAGAGCATATGCGGGCCGAATTCCGATTCGAGCTCGATGCCCTTGATCTGGATGATACGCGGCTTGCCGTCGGAGAACACGGTGCCCGCCACCGAGCGCTCCATCTTTTCCGTCTTGATGGTGAGACGGATATAGGTTTCGTAGGCGCCACGCTGGGTCTGGCGCACCTCGTCGACCTTGATGCCGCGTTCCTTCGCCACCACCGGCGCCGACACCATATTGACGTCGCCCAGCATCGGCTTCAGCACGCCGGCAAGGGCTGCCGAGGTGAGGGCCCGCGTATTCATGTCCCCGACCTCGCCCGCATATTCGATGACGATGCCGGTGATCGGTTCGTCGGTGAGCTGGCCGGCGAAGGAGCCGAGCTTCTCGGCGACGGCGATGAAGGGCCGCAAGCGTGGCGCCTCGTCCGCCGAGATCGACGGCATGTTGAGGGCGTTGGAGACCGCACCGGTGATGAGATAGTCGGCCATCTGCTCGGCGATCTGAATGGCGACATTCTCCTGCGCCTCCGCCGTCGAGGCGCCGAGATGCGGCGTCGCCACGATGTTTTCATGTCCGAAGAGCGGATGCTGGGTGGCGGGTTCCGTCTCGAACACATCGAGGGCAGCGCCGGCGACATGGCCGGAATCGAGCGCCTCCCGCAGCGCTTCCTCGACGACGAGGCCGCCTCTGGCGCAGTTGATGATGCGCACGCCCTTCTTCATCCTGGCGATCGCCGCTCTGTCGATGATGCCGCGCGTCTTGTCGGTGAGCGGCGTATGGAGCGTAATGAAATCGGATCGGCGCAACACGTCCTCGAGTTCGACCTTCTCGACGCCGATCTCGATGGCGCGCTCAGGCGACAGGAAGGGATCGAAGGCGATTACCTTCATCTTGAGGCCGAGCGCCCGGTCGGCGACGATGGCGCCGATATTGCCGCAGCCGATCACACCCAGCGTCTTGTTGAAGAGCTCGACGCCCATGAAGCGGTTCTTTTCCCACTTGCCGGCATGGGTTGAGGCATTGGCTTCCGGGATCTGGCGCGCCAGCGCCATCATCAGCGAGATCGCATGCTCGGCGGTGGTGATGGCGTTGCCGAAGGGCGTGTTCATCACGATGATGCCGCGCCCCGTCGCCGCCGGGATATCGACATTGTCGACGCCGATGCCGGCCCGGCCGATCACCTTGAGCTTGGTCGCCGCGGCGATGAGCTTCGGCGACACTTTCGTCGCCGAGCGGATGGCGAGGCCGTCATATCGCGGAATGGCGGCGAGGAGCGCGTCCTTGTCCTTGCCGAGATCGGGCTGATAGTCGACGTCGATGCCGCGGTCGCGGAAAATCTGGATGGAGGCTTCTGACAGCTTGTCGGAAACGAGAACGCGGGGTTTCATGAGAGAACTCCGAAAATATGTGACGGCTTGGAAGATGTGAAGCGCGCGACTGGGATCGCGCGCGAAAAGCTTCAGCGCGTGGCTTCGGCGTAGGCCCAGTCGAGCCAGGGAATGAACGCCTCGACGTCGGATGTCTCGACGGTGGCGCCGCACCAGATGCGCAGACCCGGCGGCGCGTCGCGATAGGCGCCGATATCGAAGGCAGCGCGCTCGGCCTCGAGCAGCTTCGCCATCGATTTCGGCACGTTTTCGCCGCCATCGAGGGTCAGGCACACCGAGGTGTTGGAGCGTGTCTTCGCGTCCTTGGCGAGATGATGCGCGAAGGAGCGTCCGGCGATCCATTTGTCGATGACCGCCGCATTGGCGCTGGCGCGCTGGCGCAATACCTTGAGCCCGCCGATGCCGCGTGCCCAGTTGAGCGCCACCAGATAGTCCTCGACGCACAGCATCGAAGGCGTGTTGATGGTTTCGCCGGTGAAGATGCCTTGGATGAGCTTGCCGCCCTGCGTCATGCGGAAGATCTTCGGCAGCGGCCAGGCCGGCACGTAGCTTTCGAGCCTCTCGACGGCGCGCGGCGACAGGATGATCACGCCATGGGCGCCCTCGCCACCCAGTACTTTCTGCCAGGAGAAGGTAACGACATCGAGCTTGGCAAAATCGAGAGCTTGGGCGAAGGCAGCCGAGGTCGCGTCACAGATGGTGAGGCCCTGGCGGTCGGCGGCGATCCAGTCGCCATCGGGCACGCAGACGCCCGACGTCGTGCCGTTCCAGGTGAAGACCACATCATGGCTGAAATCGATCGCTTTGAGGTCGGGCAGCTCGCCATAGGGTGCCTTGAGGACGCGCGCGTCCTTGAGCTTGAGCTGCTTGATCACGTCGCTGACCCAGCCTTCGCCGAAGCTTTCCCAGGCGAGGAGATCGACCGGACGGGCGCCGAGCAGCGACCACAGCGCCATTTCGACGGCGCCGGTATCGGAGGCCGGCACGATGCCGATCAGGTGGCTGTCGGGAACTTCGAGGATCTCGCGCGTCAGCGTGATCGCCTGTTTGAGACGCTGCTTGCCTTCGCTCGAGCGATGCGAGCGTCCGATCAGGGCATGGGAGAGGAGTTCAGGAGACCAGCCCGGGATTTTCGCGCACGGGCCGGAAGAGAAGTGCGGATTAGCCGGCCGCACAGCCGGTTTCTCGATCGTCGTCATGTCTGCTCCATCCTTACAGATGGTCCGCCTCTCGGTGGGGAGAGGTGTCCCGGCGACGCTCATGCCTGAGACCGGGGCGTTCGTCAACTGTCTTGCGTGAAGAGCCCCACCCTGCTCGCTCACGCTCGCCACCCTCCCCGTTCCTGGGAGGGAGATTCCTCCCTCCTCACGCGAAGCATGGGGAGGGTGGCGCGAAGCACCGGGTGGGGTGCAAAAATAAAACGGCGGTGGATTTCTCCACCGCCGCTTCGTTCAAGCGAGGTCTCTCGATCGAGCCTCAGAACTTGAAGCGGATACCCGCGAGCGCCGAGTGATCGGCCGGATTCTCGCCACTGATCATCAGCTCGCGATAACGGTAACCGAAGTCGAGCGCGATGCTCTGCGACATGTCGACGGAGACACCGCCCATCAGCGCGTAGGTGAAGCCGTCGTCGCTCAGGCCGTCATCGGCGCTGACCCAGCCATAACCGGCACCGGCGCCGATATAGGGCGTGAAGATCGAGTCGTTCTTCCAGTCGAAGTACAAGTTGCCGAGCACGGTCGTCAGGCTGGCATCGGCGTTGTCACCGACCTCGTAGTCACCCGACCAGTCGACGCGCACATCCGAGCGCAGATAATCGTTGAACTGATAACCGACACCGCCGCCCACCGCGAAGGCATTGTCCTTGTCGCCCCAATCGAGGAACGACCAGCCGAGATCACCACGCAGATAGAAGCCCATCGCCTGATACTGCTCCTGCGTGACGGTCTCCGGTTCCGGCGGCGTCACATCGGCGGCCTGCGCTGCGACAGCGAGACCCGCCGTCATCGCAGTGGCCAGCAAAACGAGCTTGAAAGATTTCATAGACACTTCTCCTCTCCCGGATACATCCGGTAACTCACGTCCCTCGTGATGGTTCCTAGTTAGGAGCGGCGTGTGACGAGAGCCGGGCTCGAATCGGGCGGTAAAAAGGCAGATTGTAACTGTTGCCAAAACATCACGCTTTGCTGTGCCCGATCGAGACAGATGCGTGAGAAGTCATTGACCGTGCACTGACCATAACGCTAGTTACCGTTGTGTCATGAACTCCTCCCCTACGACAAAAGACTGGATTGCGCTCGTCGTACTCGTGATGACGTGGGGTTCGTCCTTCGCGATGACCAAGATTGCCGTTGCGTCGATGGATCCCGCCTGGGTCATGGCGCTGCGCCTCTCGATCGCCGGCATATTTCTCGCCTGCGTTGTGATGCTGACGAAGCGACAATGGCCGCGCGGGCGGGAACTCTGGCTGTGGTTCGCCGGCCTCGGCCTCATCGGCCACGCGGTTCCCTTCTTTCTCGTCTCGTGGGGAACTCAATTCATCTCCTCAGGATTGTCCGGCGTCCTGATGGGGGCGATTCCGCTTTTCGTCATCGTGCTCGCACATTTTTTCCTGCCCGATGAGAAGCTCACACGCATGAAGGCGGCGGGATTCGTCATCGGCTTCGTCGGCCTGATGATCGTGCTCGGACCCGAGAAGCTCCTGCGCTTCGAGGGCCAGGGCATGGCGCTCGTCGGCGAGATCGCCATCATCTTTTCCTGCCTCTGCTATGCGACGCACGGCCTGCTCGCAAGGCGCATTCCGTTCCAGGGCCCGGTCGAACAGGCGGCCGCCGTCTGCCTCACCGGCGGCGCCATGGGCGTGATCTTCGCTGCGCTCTACGCACCCAATGGCCTCGATCAGGCGACGACGCTCGCCTTCCTGTGCGTGATCGGCCTCGGCATCGTTCCGACGGCAATCGCCACCTTGCTGGTCTACGCCATCGTGCGTTCGGCCGGCGTGAGCTTCATGTCCTATTCCAACTATCTGGTGCCGGTCTATGCGCTGGGCCTTGGTGCGGTCCTGCTCGGCGAGAGCCTGACCGCGAATGTCGGCATCGGCCTCGTGCTCATCCTCGCCGGCATCGCCGCCAGCCGGATGCGCCGGGCTGACTGAACGACGTCGAGGCCATTACGCCGCCTTGCCGATCACCATGCAGATGTCGTCGACGATCTTCGCCACGAGGCCGGCATCATCGCCCTCCGCCATCACGCGGATCAAGGGCTCGGTGCCAGACGGCCTGATGACGAGACGGCCGGAGGCGCCGAGCTGCGAGGTGGCATCGGCGATCGCCTGCTTGACCGTCTTGGTTTCGAGCGGCTTGCCTTCGCCGTAGCGCACATTCTTGAGGATCTGCGGCACGGGCTCGAAGATATGGCAGACCTGGCTCACCGGCTTGCCGGTGCGCACCACTTCGGCCAGCACCTGCAGCGCCGCCACCAGTCCGTCCCCGGTGGTCGAGAAATCCGACATCACGATATGGCCCGATTGCTCGCCGCCGATATTGAAACCGTTCTGGCGCATATGCTCCACCACATAACGGTCGCCCACCTTGGTGCGCGCCAGCGTGAGCTTGCGCTCGGCGAGGTGACGCTCGAGGCCGAGATTGGACATGATGGTGGCGACGAGCCCGCCGCCCGAGAGGCGATCCTGGCTGTGCCAGGACGTGGCGATCAACGCCATCAGCTGGTCGCCATCGACGAGCTTGCCATGCTCGTCGGCGATGACGACGCGGTCGGCGTCGCCGTCGAGCGCGATGCCGATATCGGCACGCGTCTCGACGACCTTGGCGCACATCGCTTCCGGCGCCGTCGAGCCGCATTTCTCATTGATGTTGAAGCCATTGGGATCGTTGCCGATCGGAATGATCTCGGCGCCGAGTTCCCACAGAGCCGCCGAGGCTACGCGATAGGCGCCGCCATTGGCGCTGTCGATGACGATGCGCAGACCTTCGAGCCTCAGATCCTTGGGGAAAGTGCGCTTGGCGAATTCGATATAGCGGGCCTGCGCATCCTCGATGCGCTTGGCGCGGCCGAGCTTGTCCTGGGGTGCCGCGAGACTCGCATTGTCGGCGGTGTCGATCAGCTTCTCGATGGCGAGCTCCTGCGCGTCCGACAGCTTATAGCCGTCGGGACCAAACAGCTTGATGCCGTTGTCGTAATAAGGATTGTGCGAAGCGGAGATCATGATGCCGAGATCGGCGCGCAGCGAGCGCGTCAGCATGGCGACGGCGGGTGTCGGCAACGGGCCGAAAAGGAAAACATCGACACCGGCCGACAGCAGGCCGGCGGTCAGGGCCTGCTCGATCATGTAGCCTGAGAGCCGCGTGTCCTTGCCGATCACGGCGCGATGGCGGTGGTTACCCTGGGAATAGACGCTGCCGGCGGCAAGGCCGATCTTCATCACCATATCGGGCGACATGGGTGCGCGATTGGCGACGCCGCGCACACCGTCGGTTCCGAAATATTTGCGGGACATGGTTTTCCTTTTCCTAACGTGACCTTGCCGTCTCACTGAACCCGAACAGTCTATACCAGAACGGGCGCTGAAGGGTTAAAGCCGGGCGGCCTCGGGATCGGCGCCGGCGAGCGCCACCGCAAGGGCTTGCCGGGTCGGCTTGACGTCATGAATCCTGAGAACATGGGCACCATTGAGAGCGGCCTGGATCGCCCCTCCGACCGAGCCGAAGACCCGGTCGGCCGCCTTCTTTTCGCCGGTCAGGGCGCCGGTAAACGCCTTGCGCGACAGCCCGACCAGAAGCACGGTGCCGAGCCCGTGGAAAAGCGCCAGCTCATTGAGCAGCGTCAGATTGTGGTGGAAGGTTTTGCCGAAACCAATGCCGGGATCGACCGCGATGAGGCGGCGCGGAATGCCCGCCGCCTCGCAGTGAGCGATGCGGGCATTGAGCATGTCGAACACGTCGAGCGTCACATCGTCATAGACGGGATTATTCTGCATCGTCTTGGGATCGCCCTGCGCATGCATGAGCACGACCGGCAGACCGAGCGCCGCCACGGTACCGACACCTTCGGGGTCATAGGAGAGCGCCGAGACGTCATTGACGATTCGCGCCCCGGCCGCTGCCGCCTCGCGCATGACCTGCGCCTTGCGTGTATCGACCGAAATACAATGGCCTTGCTGCGCCAAAGCCTCGATGACCGGCAAAATACGCGCGAGTTCTGCTTCCGCCGGCACCGCGTCGGAGCCGGGCCTGGTGGATTCTCCGCCGATATCGAGAATGTCGGCGCCCTCGCTTGCGAGCCGCGCGCCATGCACGATCGCCTCGCTTGCATTCGCCAATTGCCCGCCATCAGAGAAGGAATCGGGCGTGACATTGACGATGCCCATCAGCTTCGGCCGGTTCATCGCGAGGCCGGCAAAGTCCGGCCGGCGCGCTTCGATGAGCGCCAGCTGATCTCGCCATGCACGCGCTTCGGGATAGGCGACGATACGTCTGGAAATGGTGCCGCCGTCGCGCTCGATGACCTGAACCTGCGTGAAGGCGATGAAGTCGGAACCGCCGAGCGCACCGGCGCCGCCCGCCGCGATCGCGCGGCGCGCATCGGGTCCATGAAGCAGGCTCAGCGGGCGGAGATAGAGGGTCATCGTGCTAACCCTCGCCCCGACCTACATCATTTTCCCCTTCTCCCGCTTGCGGGAGAAGGTGGCCGACAGGCCGGATGAGGGTGTCAAAAAACAACGACGACGTTGCAATCGGCAACGTCGTCGGAAGATGAATTAACTGTCGAACAAATGACATCCGTGACTAGCGATGCTCCCCACTCGATGACGGTCGCGAAGGACGATAGAACACCCTCATCCGCCCTTCGGGCACCTTCTCCCGCAAGCGGGAGAAGGGGAATACGCGTAGAGTGCGTGAACTCGCGATCCTCAGCCCTGCGGCTGCGGCTCCATTTCGCCGGGGGTCGGGCCGCTCTTCGGACGACCGGTGACCGGAACCGAGGAGGCCGCCTTTTCCGGCCTCTTGTTGCCGCCTTGATCGTCGCGCTGGATCTGCTCGCCCTTGAGGACGCGCTTCACTTCTTCGCCCGACAGCGTCTCGAATTCGAGAAGCGCCTTGGCCAGCGTGTGCAGCTTGTCGCTGTCACCCCGGAGAATTTCGCGCGCTTTCTTTTCGCCGTCCTCGATGAGCTTGCGAATCTCGGCATCGATCAGCGAGGCGGTCTCATCGGACAGGTTCTTTGTCTGGGTCACGGAGTGGCCGAGGAAAATCTCCTGCTCATTGCCGTTGTAGCGGACACGGCCGAGCTTGTCGGACATGCCCCACTCGGTGATCATGGCGCGCGCCAGTTGCGTCGCCATCTGGATGTCGCCGGTGGCGCCATTGGTGACGTTCTTCTCGCCGCCGAGGATCAGCTCGGCTTCGCGGCCGCCGAACAGCACCGCGAGCCGCGCTTCGCACCATTCGCGGGTGCGCGAATAGCGGTCGCCCTCGGGCAGGTTCATGGTCACGCCAAGCGCCCGCCCGCGCGGGATGATCGTCACCTTGTGCAGCGGATCGTAAGGAACCGAGAGGCCGACGATGGCGTGGCCCGCTTCGTGATAGGCGGTGTTGCGGCGCTCCTCCTCGCTCATGACCAGCGAGCGGCGCTCCGCGCCCATCATCACCTTGTCCTTGGCGTCCTCGAATTCATGCTGGGTGACGAGACGCTTGTTGCGCCGGGCCGCCAGCAGGGCCGCCTCGTTGACGAGATTGGCGAGATCGGCGCCCGAGAAACCGGGTGTGCCGCGCGCCAGCACCTTGGGGTCGATATCCGGCGCCAGCGGGACGTTGCGCATATGGACGCGCAGAATCTGTTCGCGCCCGACGATGTCGGGATTGGGAACGGTGATCTGACGGTCGAAGCGGCCGGGACGCAGCAGCGCCGGGTCGAGCACGTCCGGCCGGTTGGTGGCCGCGACGAGGATCACGCCCTCATTGGCTTCGAAGCCGTCCATCTCGACGAGCAATTGATTGAGCGTCTGTTCGCGCTCGTCATTGCCGCCGCCGAGGCCGGCACCGCGATGGCGGCCGACCGCGTCGATTTCGTCGATGAAGATGATGCAGGGCGCGTTCTTCTTCGCCTGCTCGAACATGTCGCGCACACGCGACGCGCCGACGCCGACGAACATCTCGACGAAGTCGGAGCCCGAGATGGTGAAGAACGGCACATTCGCCTCGCCCGCGATGGCGCGCGCGAGCAACGTCTTACCGGTGCCGGGAGGACCGACGAGCAAGGCGCCTTTCGGAATCTTGCCGCCGAGGCGCTGGAACTTATGCGGATCCTTCAGGAATTCGACGATCTCCTGCAGGTCTTCCTTGGCCTCATCGACGCCCGCCACGTCCTCGAAGGTCACGCGGCCATGGCGCTCGGTGAGGAGCTTCGCCTTGGACTTGCCGAAGCCCATCGCCTTGCCGCCGCCCGATTGCATCTGCCGGATGAAGAACACCCAGACGCCGATGAGCAAGAGTGTCGGCAACCAGTAGAGCAGCGCATTGGAGAGGAACGAGTCGTTCTGCGCCGGCTTGGCGTTGAAGGAGACATTCTTGTCCTTGAGCAACTTGATCAGTTCGGGATCCGACGGCGCGTAAGTGGCGAACACCTCATTGGTGGTGAGCTTGCCGGTGAGGTACGAGCTGTTCATCCCGGCATCGGTGATGGTCACCGACTGCACTTCGCCGGCATTGACCTTGCTGAGGAACGTCGAATAATCGAGTTCGTCGCTCTTCGAGCGCGACGCCTGGCCCTGGAACAGGCTGAACAGGGCGAATAGCAGGATCGCGATCACGATCCAGACAGCAAAATTCCGGAAATTATTCACGTCGTTCCTCTCTCAAGGGCCCTGAGGCCGAAGGGATTTGGGCCGATCCTGCCGCCCAAAAGTTAAATCTAACATAGGGATGCGGGTCAGGATTGCCAAGCATGGCAGCTTTGCTAAAGCAATTTATAGGCCGATTTTCTGAAATTCCGCGACCGCCCGCAAGCCCGGCGGGGCGCTTTGTCCCACATAGCTTAACGAAGGGATGGCCGCAATCTCGCCCTCGATCAGCAAGGCTGGCAGGCCATCCTGGACGAAGGCGGGGATATTGGGGTTGCGCGCCACCTTCAGCCCCTGAACCGGAAGGATGGCGACGTCGGGGGCCAGGGGGCCGATACTGATCCTGAAACGGTTGTCCCAGATGAGGCTCCTGCCCGCCACCAGCAGGACCGGGGTCCGGCTGATACGGCCGGCCTCGCGCCCGATCAGCAGATGGCGCTTGCGCTGGGCGAGCCGGCAGCCGGCGAGCGTGCGGGCCTCTGTCCCGCCGCGCCTCAGCCAGTGATGGAGCGCCTCAACCGCCATGAGGCGGGGCGGCGTGTCGCCGCCACCCAGCTGTCCCAGAAACCGCTCGAGGAGCTGGATCGCCACCTCCTCATCGAGCTTGTGGAAGGCCGGGAGATCGACCATCGCGAAGCCTTCCGGCCGGATCTCCACGTGACGGCTGACGAACTCGCGGCACAGGCCTTCGATCGTGGCGAGGGCCCGTTCGAGCCGCGCCGCCGAGCGCGTTATGGCTTCAGGGGTCAGGCCGAGCTCGGCCAGCATCGGCAGCGCCTGACGCAGCCGCACCCGCTCGAAGCGCTCATCCCGGTTGCTCGGATCCTCGATCCAGTCATGTCGCGCGGCCACCAGCGTCGCCCTGAGATCGGCGCGGCTCGTCTGGAGCAGCGGACGCTCCAGCAAGACGGTGCCCGTCTCGTCGGCCCGCATGGCGGAGAGGCCCCTGATGCCACTGCCGCGCGCCAGCCGCATGAGGAAGGTTTCGGCCTGGTCTTCGCGCGTATGCGCGGTCGCCAGGAGGCTCGCGCCATGGGCAATGCACCAGTCGCGCATCAGGCCATAACGCATCTCGCGCGCCTTGGCCTGGAGGCCGCTCACCGGCCGGGCCCCGGTCCAGGTAAGGATCTGCGCCTCGAGGCCGAGCGCTTGGGCCCGGGCCGCGACCTTGCGGGCTTCGGCCGCGGCTTCAGTCCGCAAGCCATGATCGACGGTGAGGATGGTGAGGCGCGGCGCATTGCGCTGTGAGGTGGCCCAGCGCGCCGCGAGCCACATGAGCGCGGTTGAATCGCTGCCGCCCGAAACTGCAAGCGCTACATGGTCATGGAAGGTCAGGGATTCGAAAAGCGCTTGCGCAGCGTCGAGACTGATCGGACGGCCTGCCTCAGCAGCCGGCACGCTTGATCTCCGACTGCGCCCGCTTCTTGGCCTCGGCCGCTTTCGGGAACTGCGAGCCGACCTGCATATAGGCGGCGCAGGCCTGCTCCTTCTGGCCGAGCCGGTTGAGCGAGAGGCCGAGCTTCAGGAGGCTGTCCGCCGCCTTTCGGCTCTTCGGGAAATCACGATAGCCGGACAGGAAGGCTGACGCGGCCTGCTTGTAATCGCCCTGCACATAATAGGTCTCGCCCAGCCAATATTGGGCGTTGCCGGCGAGGCTGTGGTCGCGGTGCTGCTCGAGGAAGCCGCGGAAGCCGACCTCGGCATCACCGAACTGGCGCCTGAGCAGGCTTTCATAGGAGCGCTCATAGACGACTTCCGGATCGGCGGAGGCCGCCGTGCCCAGCGCCACCGTCTCGACCTTTTCCGGTACGAGGTCATTGCCGCCGCCATCGCCACCTTCGGCTTGAGCGGGCGGAACCAGCACCTGGCCGCCGCCGCCGCCATTCTGGGCCGGCGGCACGAGCACCTGGCCTTCAGTGCCGCCACCCGGGGGCACCAGGACCTGGCCCTGGAATTCGCCGCTGCCACCCGTCTGGTAGCCGCCATTGTTCTGCGAATAGCCATTGCCCTGCTGATCGCTGCCATTGCCGTTCTGGTAGGCTGAGCCGGGAATGGTGCCGAGAATCTTGGGCCCCGGCGCTCTCTGCACCTGGCCTTCCGGGAGATCGTCGCCGATCGTCTGCAGGGGCTGCTGGGTATACTCGGTGTCGCCGATCTGCTCGACGCCCTGGCTGTCGAGGCCCTGCTCCTGGGCCGCCAGCTGGCGCTTGCGCGGCTGGGCCGAAACCGGCTCGCCGAGATCGCCCGATTTACGCGGACCCTGGAGACGCCTGACTTCGAAAGTCAGTTGCTCGACCTGACCCATCAGCTGCTGCATCTGCTCTTCCATCCGGCTGACGCGGTCGGCCAATTCGCCGTCCGACTGGGCCAGAGCAAGGGGGGCGCCACCGATGGCCATGGCCATCAGGAGAGCTGCAGGAAGGGTAACCTTCAAAACTGTCTTCATCGCGTAACCGCTGCTGTGCCAGAGCCGTCCCCAGCACCCCATGACTGGGCTTGGTCTCCAAAGGCGGTGAAAATGAGGCTTTGCCAGGGGGCCTGAGAAACATCTGGAACCTGTTGCCACGAGGCCACAGGTCCCGGTCCGTCACTTTAGCCCGACACCGCCCCGCCGGTGATCACGGTCACCGAACGGCGGTTCTGGGAGTAGCATTGTTCGGCATCACACAAGGCCACCGGGCGCTCCTTGCCATAGGCGATGGAGGAGATGCGGTTGCCCTGGACACCTTGGGCGATCAGGAATTCGCGGGTGGCGGTGGCGCGGCGCGCCGACAGCGAGATGTTGTATTCGCGGGTGCCGCGCTCGTCGGCATGGCCTTCGACCTGAACGGTCACATTGGGATACTGCTTGAGCCAGGCGGCCTGGCGGCGCAGCGTCTCCTGGGCTTCAGGCGTCAGCGTCGAAGTATCGACGATGAAATAGATGCGGTCGCCGACATTGATGGCGAAATCCTTTTCGGAGCCCGGAACCGCCGTACCGGCGCCATCGCCTTCCAGATCCGGCTGATTCTTCTTCGAGCACGCGGCCAAAGCCAGAAAACAGCAACAAATCAAAGCGATCTTGAATTCCGCCAAACGACGCAACATGATATCCCACTCCTATGTCCCGCCCTGTGCATTGCCGCCTCTCACCGGGGCCGCTCACCCACCACAGGACCAAATTGCTACCGTACAGTGCTTATTTAGGGTTAATATTCCCTTCCCGGCGGGGCCGGAAAGCACCTGTTAAGGGGGCTTATGACCGTAACAGCGCGGCGATTCTGTGACCAATATTGCCGCACCCGCAAAATTGCCTAGGAAACAAGAGAAAAAAGCGGGCCCGGAAACCGGACCCGCTTTGATTCATACGCCCTTTGCAGGGAACGGCTAGCTCGTCTTGGCGCCCGAGGTGATGACCGTGACGCTGCGGCGATTTTGCGAATAGCACTGTTCGGCATCGCACAGCGCCGCCGGACGCTCCTTGCCATAGGCGATGGAGGAGATGCGGCTCGCCTCGATGCCCTGCGAGATCAGGAACTGGCGGGTCGTCGTGGCGCGGCGCGCCGACAGCGCGATATTGTATTCGCGCGTGCCGCGCTCGTCGGCGTGGCCCTCGACCTGGATCGCGACGTCGGAATACTGCTTGAGCCACGCGGCTTGACGGCGCAGCGTCTCCTGGCCTTCCGGCGTCAGCGTCGACTGGTCGACGAGATAGAAGACGGTGTCACCGACTTCGGTCTTGAACTGCTGCTCCGACCCCGCCATCGCGGCCCGGCCGAGGCCGTTCTCATCCTCGAGATTGGCCGTGTTCTTCTTGGAACAGGCCGCAAGGGCCAGGAAACAGAAACACAAGGCGACGGCCTTGAAACCCGCGCTCATACGCAACATGACTTATCCCACTCCTTTAAGCCGTTGGTGCCCGCTTCCCGGTTATTCCGTAAGCGGATCAGGCCCCCTAGCCCGAAACCAACTCAAGTTATCCCGCCTCGCGACGGATTTGATCCGCAGGCGGATCAGTTCAACAAAGGCGACCACGCCGGGTCCGACGCGAAGGTCGGCGTCTTGATGAGCTGTTCGTTGTAGCCCGAAACGTCAACCGAATAGAGCCTTGGGCCACCACTCTCCCCCGGCTCGTCGCGGAAAAACATGATCACGCGACTGTTCGGTGCCCATGTCGGACCTTCATTATGAAAACCTTCGGTTAATAATCTCTCACCGCTGCCGTCGGGATTCATCACGCCGATGGCAAAACGACCGCCGCCCTGCTTGGTGAAGGCGATGTACCTGCCATCGGGCGACCAGACCGGCGTCGCATAACGTCCGCCGCCGGAAGAAATGCGGCGCGGATTGGAGCCGTCGGCATTCATCACGAAGATCTGCTGGCTGTTGTCGCCACCGACTTCAAACGCGATCTGGCTGCCATCCGGCGAATAGGAGGGCGCCGTGTTGATCGCATCGGTGTTGGTGAGCTGCTGCATCTGGCGCGAGCGCAGATCCATCACGAACAGGTTGGCGGCGCCGCCGTCCTGCAGGCTCATGATGACGCGCTGACCGTCGGGCGAGAAGCGCGGCGAGAAGCTCATATTGGGAAATTCGCCGACGATCTCACGCTGCCCCGTTTCGATATTGTAGAGATAGACGCGCGGCGAGCCCGAGCCGAAAGCCATATAGGTGATCTCGAGCGAGTTCGGCGAGAAGCGCGGCGTCAGCACGAGTTGCTTTCCGTCCGATATGGCGCGCACATTGAAGCCGTCCTGGTCCATGATCGAGAGCTTCTTGACCCGCTTGTCCTTGGGCCCTGACTCGGCGACGAAGACAACGCGCGTGTCGAAATAGCCGGGCACACCGGTCATCGCCTGGTAGATCTTGTCGGAGATGAGATGGCCGAGCCGGCGCCAGTTCTTGGGCGACGTCGTGAATTCGAAACCAGCGAGCTTCTGCTGCGAGCCGGTGTCCCACAGGATGAACTGCGCCTTGAGACGGCCGCCTTCCATTGTCGTCTGCCCGGTCACCAGCGCCTTGGCCTGAATCTGGCGCCAGTCGCCGAAACGCGGCTCCTGGTCGAAATTGGTGATCTGCTCGATGAAGGATTCGGGCGGCAGCGGGCGGAAATAGCCCGAACGGCCGAGATTGTTGGCGATGACGCCGGCAATGTCGGCGCCGGACTGGGCCGACTCCGGCGAGGTCCCGACGAACGCGGTGATGGCGATCGGCAGAGGATCAATCTGGCCCTTGTTGATATCGACATCGAGGCCCTGCGCGCGCGCCGTCGCTGCCAGCGCGAACCACATGAACAGTGTGACCGCGCCCGCAAAGAATCGTCCGTCAATCATACGCATCGAGATCATGCCGCCTCATCTAGCTCGGGAACATCAGGTTCGGATTGAAAGTAAAAGTGATCTCCCGCCACATGTCGTATTTGTCCTGAGGCAGGAAATCATAAGCCTGGCAGCTCATCACCGCCGAAACGGCCGACTGCGCGGTGACGGTGAACAGCGGGTCTGAGCTGCTGTTCACGACATTCGGCATGCCGCTCACCGTGCCGTCGGGATTGAGGAAGAAATGGACTTTCACCACGATCGCCGCTTCACGTGCGCCGGGCGGAACGTCCCAGCACCGCTCTAAAGCCTGACGCAGCTTGTCGCGCAATGTTGCGGCGACGCCTTCATCAATGCCAGACAGATTGTATTCGCCCTGCTTCGGCGTGCCGGTCTCTGCCTGCTGCTTGAGCGGCGCCGTGCGCTTGTCGTCCGTCTTGTTGAGGAAGGCCGCGATGTCGTCCGGATTGAATTCTTTCTTCGGCTTCAACTTCTTCTCGGGCTTCTTTTCCGGCGGCTTTTCGACCGGCTTCTCCGGTTTTACTTCCGCCTTCTTCGGCTCTTCCTTCTTCTTCTCGGGCTCCGGCTCATCCGTCTTTTTGATCAGTTCGGCGAGATCTTCCGGCTTCGGCGCGGGCTTCGGCTCTTCCTTCTTGGGCTCTTCCTTTTTCGGCTCCGGCTTGGGCTCCGGCGGAGCCGAGGCTTCCTTGGCCGCGGTCTTGATTTCGGGCGCAACCTCTGGGGCCGGCTTCACCTGCTTCACCACGTCGACAGGCTTCGGAGCCACCTTCTCCGCCGGCTTTTCCGGCGTCTTCACCGTCGCTTGCGTCTTGCGCAGATCTTCGATCGACACGATATCGACCGGGATCGACTCCTGGTCCTCGACCTTGAACTCTTCCGGATTGGGCAGCACGACAAAGGCCGCAGCGAGGATCCCCGCATGCA
Source organism: Rhizobiales bacterium Y(2018) (assembly GCA_005502925.1). GTDB lineage: Bacteria > Pseudomonadota > Alphaproteobacteria > Rhizobiales > Aestuariivirgaceae > Taklimakanibacter. The sequence goes on from SCPD01000004.1 coordinate 16,388, forward strand.
CCAGAACCGATATCGTGAGGCTGCGCCGCATGCCCTATTTCTGCGCCTTCTTCTGGGTCTTGCCCTTGTCGGGCGCCACCGTCTCGGAGGATGTGACGAGGCCGATCTTCTTGAAGCCGGCGCCGTTGAGCTCGCCCATCACCTTCATCACCAGGCCGTAATTCACATTGGTGTCGGCCCGCACGAAGATGCGCTCCTCATAGCCGTTCTTGGCGATCGCCTCGAGCTTGGCGATCAGCGTCTCCTGGTCGATCTGTGTTTCCTGGATGAAGATCTTGCCTTCGGCGTCGACCGAAACAGTGATCGGCTCGGTATCGCCCTGCATCGGCTTGGCTTTGGTCTGCGGCAGGTCGACCGGCACGCCGACCGTCATCAAGGGCGCGGCCACCATGAACACGATCAGCAGCACAAGCATGACGTCGACCAGCGGCGTCACGTTGATTTCACTCATGGCCGAGAAGGACGAGCGCCGGCGGCTGCCGCGTCTCGTATATCCCCCGCTCGTACCGCCTGCCGAAGCACCCATGCTTACACCCGCTCGTCCAGTTGCCGCGAAATTATCGCGGAGAATTCGTCAGCGAAGTTCTCTAGTCTGGCCCCGATCTTCGACGCGTCGGCGGCGAACTTATTGTAGAAGATTGTCGCCGGTATGGCAGCAAGGAGGCCGAGCGCGGTCGCGATCAGCGCTTCGGCGATGCCGGGGGCGACGACCGCCAGATTGGTGTTCTGCGAATTGGCGATGGCCTGGAAGCTGGTCATGATGCCCCAGACGGTGCCGAACAGCCCGATGAACGGGGTGGCCGAACCGACCGTTGCCAGGAACAAAAGCCTGGATTCGATATAGCCCATCTCCTTCTGGATCTGGACGTCCATCACCTTCTCGATGCGCTTCTGGACACCCTGGAAGCCGGCCCGTGACGCCGCCCCCTGGCTGCGCTTCCATTCGCGCATCGCCGCCATGAAGATCGCCGCGAGCCCGCTATTGTTGCGCGAGCCGAGCGCCATGTAGAGATCCTCGAGCGACTGGCCGGACCAGAAATTCTGCTCGAACTGCTCGCTCTGCGCCATGGTGCGGCGATAGACGAAGAATTTCTCGAAGATGATGGCCCAGGACCATACCGAGGCCGCAGCGAGGCCCAGCATCACCAGCTGGACCACGAAGCCCGCATTCCAGATCAGATGCCAGAGGGAGAGCTGTCCTGCCCCCTGCGCTACGTTCTGTACCGTCTCAACTTCCATGCTTTGCTTTCTTTCCCACCGCCGGCACTTAGAGCCTTACCCACTTTGCTCGCATCGCTTCGATGCGAGCAAAGTGGGTAAGAGGCTCGAAAACATTAATCTGGAGCGCTTCTTTATCGCCAAAGTCGAGCAACTTTGGCGAGAAGCGCTCTAGAATCCAAATCCCCGCCCTGGCTTCATGGTGAAGCGAGCGAGGTAGTAAGGTTAAATCTGTCCAAACTGCGGCGTAGCGGGCTTTTTGCCGCCGAAACCGCTTATCGGGCGCCAGAGAGAACAGCAAGCTATGGTTAAGTTATGGTTACGAAGCCGAGTTCCCCTGGGACAAGGGGTTGCGTGAGAACGTCTTAAGGGCGGCTGCCATGTCCTTGGGGAAACGTTTGGGCCGCCCCGCCGCGTCCACAAGCGCAACCGTCACGTCGGCTGAAAACAGCACCTCGCCCGCCCGCAGCACCTTCTGGTCGAGCTCCATGCGTGCCCCGCCCATCTCGCGAAAACGCGTCTCGACCTCGAGCAGGTCGTCGATCCGGGCTGGTTTGAGGAAATCGCAGACCATGCGGCGCACCACGAACCCCATGCGGCCATGGGTTTCATGCCAATGCATCTCGTTGTGATGGATGCCGATGAGCCTCAGGCAGTCGGAGCGGCCGCGCTCGCAGAATTTGAGATAATTGGCGTGATAGACGGCGCCGGAAAAATCCGTGTCCTCGTAATAGACGCGCACCGGCAGCACATGGCGGTTGCCGTCGATGCGCCCGGCGAGATCCGGCCACTCAGTCATCGCCATTCTCCAAGGGCAGAATGCCTTGCGTGATCTCGGGGCGCTGCGGCACCGAGAGACCCAGATGGCGGAAGGCATGCGGCGTGAGGAGCCGGCCGCGCGGCGTGCGGTTGACGAAGCCGAGCTGGATGAGGAACGGCTCGATCACCTCCTCGATCCCGTCGCGCGCTTCCGACAAGGAGGCGGCGATGGTTTCGACACCGACCGGTCCGCCGCCGAAATTGATCGCGATGCAGGAGAGATAGCGATGATCGAGCGCATCGAGCCCGCGCGTATCGACGTCGAGACTGCGCAGCGCCTCGTCGGCGACCTTGGCGTCGATCATCGCGGCGCCGGCGACGGAGGCGAAATCGCGCACCCGGCGCAACAGCCGGCCGGCGATGCGCGGCGTGCCGCGCGAGCGCCGCGCGATCTCGCGTGCGCCCTCTTCCGCCATGACGACTTGCAGCACGCGCGCACCGCGCCTGACGATATCGAGCAGTTCCTCTTCGGTATAGAAATCGAGACGCACCGGGATGCCGAAGCGGTCACGCAGCGGCGTGGTGAGAAGCCCGGTGCGGGTGGTGGCGCCGATCAACGTGAATTTCGCCAGATCGATGCGCACCGAGCGCGCCGCCGGTCCCTCGCCGATGATGAGGTCGAGCTGGAAATCCTCCATCGCCGGATAGAGCACTTCCTCGACCGCCGGATTGAGCCGATGGATCTCGTCGATGAACAGCACGTCGCGCTCTTCGAGATTGGTGAGGAGTGCGGCCAGATCGCCGGCCTTGGCGATGACGGGTCCTGAGGTGGCGCGGAAATTCACGCCGAGCTCGCGCGCCACGATCTGTGCCAGCGTCGTCTTGCCGAGGCCGGGCGGCCCGGCGAAGAGCACATGGTCGAGCGCCTCGTTGCGTCCCTTCGCCGCCTCGATGAAGACATGCAGATTCTGCTTCGCCTTCGACTGGCCGACGAATTCCTTCAGCATCTGCGGGCGCAAATGCGTGTCGAGCTGGTCTTCGGGGCGCTGTTCGCGGCCTATGAAACGGTCGGACGCCGCGTTCATGTCACTGCTTTCTGCCAATAGGCCTTCACCAGCCACCAGGTGACGAGCGCCGGCACGATATGGATGATCACACTAAAGATTATGCCGGCGCCTGACACGCCAAAAAGCGCAAGCGCGAACAGCGCCGCCAGCGCCAGTGCCGTCACGATCGGAACCCAGATCGGCAGTCTGCCGGAGAACCCGCCGACAAGCGCGAAGACCAATCCACAAATGAGTACTTGCAGTCCGCCGGACACATAGCCTGAAACCAGCACGGACAATATGGTCTGGCCTTGCATGTAGATCGAGATCGCCACCGGCGTCAGGCCGGCGGCGTCTGCCAGATAGACGAGAATCGTACCGACCAGCGGACCGACACCGACGGTCAGCAAGACTGTCATGATGAGCTTTACCCATAGCGGACGGCCGACTGCAGCGGATGCAATGACCTCGTTCATGCCAAGGCCAGTTCCTTGAGCGCGAGACGGATCAGTTGCTCGGTCGGCGCTTCATCACCCGCCTTGCGCATGGCGGCACTCACGGCCGCACCCGCCTGCGATTGACCATAGCCCAGATTGACGAGCGCCGAGACGGCGTCGGATGCGGCCGTCGGTTTCGGTCCGCCGATCTCGGCCTGCAATTTTGCCAGCGCCGGGTCGGCGGGCGCGAAGGCCGGCGCCTTATCCTTCAGCTCACTGACGATCCTCTGCGCTACCTTGGGTCCGACGCCGGGCGCGCGCGCGACCATCGCCTTGTCCTGCAGCGCGATGGCCTGCGCGAGCTCGGCGGTCGACAGCGTCGAGAGCAGCGCCAGCGCAACCTTGGTGCCCACGCCCTGGACGGTCTGCAGCAGCTTGAACCATTCCCGCTCGCCCTGCGTGGCGAAGCCGACGAGACGGATCATGTCCTGGCTCACCAGCATCTCGGTGAAGAGCTCGCCGAACTCGCCGGCGGGCGGCAGTGCGGACAAAGTCTTGGTCGAGCAGAAGCAGTGATAGCCGACGCCGTTCACGTCGACGACGACCCAGTCCGGGCCATAGGCGTCGATGCGGCCTTTGAGCTTGCTGATCATGATCTAAAATATCCCTACGCCTACTGCCTACGGGCACGACAAGAACAAGTCAAGAACGAGCCAGTCTCTTGGCCAGGCTCAGGGCGCCCCGGTGATGGGCATGGCAGATGGCGATCGCCAGCGCGTCGGCAGCGTCGGCCGATTTGGGCTGGGCTCGGGGCAGCAGCACCTTCACCATATGGTGGATCTGCTCCTTCTCGGCATGGCCGGCGCCGACCACCGTCTTCTTGATCTGATTGGGGGCGTATTCGGCGACCGGGATACCCGCTTCCGCCGGCACCAGGAGCGCGATGCCGCGCGCCTGGCCGAGCTTCAGCGTGGCGCGGGGGTCGCTGTTGACGAAGGTCTCCTCGACCGCCGCCTCATCGGGCTGCCATTCGGCTACCACCTGCGCCAGCTGCACCTTGAGCTGCACCAGCCGTTCGGCCAGCGTCAGCGCCTGGTCGCTGGTGATGACGCCGTCGGCGACATGGGAAAGCCTGGAACCCTCGCAGACGATCAGCCCCCAGCCGGTACGCCGGAGACCGGGATCGATGCCGATGATTCGAACAGTGGACAGGGCCATGGGCTGGGGCATAGCATTCTTTCCCGCCTACTTCAGCTTCATTGGGGACGTGTCATGCGCAGATTTCTGTCGACTTTCGCGCTTGTGATCCTGGCCGGCTTCCTCACGCTTCTGCCGCTCAGGGCCGAGGAATTTTGGAAGACGCTGCCCGCGCCGCAAGCCTTGCCGCCCGCCACCGAAAGCGGCGATGTGCCGATCAACGGCATCACCGTCCATTATGCCATCTGGGGCGACGGCTCGCCGCTCATCCTGCTGCATGGCGGTCTCGGCAATATCGAATATTTCGGCGCCCAGATCCCGGAGTTCGCCAAGCAATATCGCGTCATCGCCATGGACAGCCGCGGCCACGGCCAGTCGACCCGCAATGCCGATCCTTACAGCTACGGCTTGATGGCGAAGGACGTCATCGGCCTCATGGATCATCTCAAGATCGACAAGGCCTCGATCGTCGGCTGGAGTGACGGCGGCATCATCGGCCTCGACATCGCGATGAATTATCCCGACCGCCTCGACCGGCTCTTCGCCTTCGGCGCCAACACGAATGTCGCGGGGCTCAAGCCCAATGTCGACAAGGACCCGACCTTCTCGAAATACATCGAGAATGCCGGCAAGGACTATGAGCGCCTGTCGAAGACACCGAAGGACTATAACGACTTCGTCGGCGCCATCAGCCAGATGTGGGCGACGCAGCCCGACTACAAGCCGGAGCAACTGGCCAAGATCACCGCGCCCGTGGCGATCGCCGATGGCGAGCATGACGAGGCGATCCGCCAGGAGCACAATGCCGAGATGGCGAAGGCCATTCCCGGCGCCAAGCTGGTGATCCTGCCGGGGGTCAGCCACTTCGCCATGCTGCAGGACCCGAAGCTCTTCAATCAGGCCGTGCTGGACTTTCTGAAATAGAGCATCGGTCCGAAAAGTGCGAAGCGGTTTTCGGATAAACCGATGCTCAAACAAAGAGACGCAACGCCTTACGCGGCGGTGAGCTTCTTCATCACGTCGTCGGAGACTTCGAAATTGGTGAAGACGTTCTGGACGTCGTCGTCCTCGTCGAGCGCATCGATGAGCTTCATCAGCGTCGTCGCGGTTTCTTCATCGACCGGCGTCACCGTCTGCGGCTTCCACACGACTTTCACCGTCTCGGCATCGCCGAGCTTGGCGGCAAGCGCATGCGTCACCTCGCCGATGCTTTCAAAGGCGCACAGAATGACATGGCCGCTCTCGTCCGACTGCACGTCATCGGCGCCCGCTTCGATGCCGGCTTCCATCACCGCGTCCGCTGAACCGGCCGCCGCCTTGTAGGTGATCTCGCCCATGCGGGTAAACATGAAGGCGACGGAACCCGTTTCACCGAGATTGCCGCCATATTTGGTGAACAGCGAACGCACATTGCTGGCGGCGCGGTTGCGGTTGTCGGTCAGCGCCTCGACGATGATGGCGACGCCGCCCGGGCCATAACCCTCATAGCGGATCGCTTCATAGGTATCGACATCGCCGCCCAGCGCCTTCTTGATGGCGCGTTCGATATTGTCCCTGGGCATGTTCTCGGCGCGGGCATTCTGCACCGCGAGCCGGAGACGCGGATTCTTCTCGGGGTCAGGGAGGCCGGTCTTCGCCGCCACCGTCACTTCGCGCGCCAGCTTGGAAAACAATCGCGACCGGATGGCGTCCTGCTTGCCCTTCCGGTGCATGATGTTCTTGAATTGAGAATGACCTGCCATGGATCCTCGGAAATGTCCCTTATCGGGGGCCTTATAGCCCCCTCGGGATAAGATTAACAAGCGCTCCGGCATAGTAAATGCATCGTAAAATGGCGTCCCGCTCGACTTAACCCGTCCTTAAGGCGGATCGCCCAATTTGAAGAAAAGGTGAGTAACGAGGAGCGTAGTTCCATGACGGTGAAGTCCGGTTCGGTTGGTCAGATTGTTTTCGCGGCGGAGGGCCTCGCAGGGGCCGCCTGTTCCGCCGCCCTGAATAAAGTGCGCTCGCTGGCGAGCGCTGCCCCGTCGGGGCGGGCCTTCGCCGCCATCGCGACCCTGAGCGATCTTTCGCAGAGCGCGGAAACCCATCTCACGGCCGGCAATGACGCGCTCGGCCGCGGTGATGCGGCAAGCGCTCAGAGCGAGTGGAGCCAGGCGGTGAATGTCATGAACCAGATGGCGCAGGAAGCCCGCAATGGTCAGCCGGCCCGCGCCGCCGAGGCGAAGGCACTCGCCCGCTAGAGTTTTTTGATTTCGCGCATCGGCTTATCCGAGAACCGCACGCACTTCTCGGGCCGATGCGCCACTACCAGAAATCGATCGGCGCTTCGGAGAGGCTTCCGCCGATCCGGACCGGCGCGATCTTGACGGCGAGACCGGTCGTATCATCGGTCTCGACCGCGACGCCAGAGACTGTCGCCTCGCCTTCTGCCGGGCGCATGCGCTCGATCGGCAATTTGCGGGTGAAGCGCTGGATCGGCTCTTCCTTCGCCATGCCGATCACTGAATCGTAATCCCCGCACATGCCGGCATCGCTCATATAGGCGGTGCCGTTCTTGAGGATATGATGATCGGCGGTCGGCACATGCGTATGGGTGCCGACGACGAGGCTGGCGCGCCCGTCGACATAATGGCCGAAGGCCATCTTCTCCGACGTCGCCTCGGCATGGAAGTCGATGATCACCGCGTCGCAGTCGCGCCCGAGCGCACAGAGCTCGAGCTCGCGGTCGACGGCGCGGAATGGATCGTCGAGCTGCGGCTCGATCATCACCCGGCCCATGATGTTCATCACCAGCACCCGCTTGCCGGTCCTGGTCACGAACAGGCCGACGCCCTTGCCCGGCACGCCCGGTGGATAATTCAGTGGGCGGAGCATATTGGGCACACGCTCGATGAAGATGAGCGCCTCGCGCTGGTCGAAGGAATGATTGCCGAGCGTCACCACATCGGCGCCGGCATCGATGAGCCCGTTATAGATGTCCTCGGTGATGCCGAAACCATGCGCGGCGTTCTCGCCATTGATCACCACCAGATCGGGCGCATGGCGCTCGCGCAATTGCGGCAGCACACGCGCCACCGCCTCACGACCGGAACGGCCGACCACATCGCCGAGAAAGAGGAGGCGCATGGAGATTCAGCGCTTAGGCTCGATGACGCCGCGCTCGGTCAGGATCCAATCCAGCGGCTCGTCGTAATCGGAAACCGGAACTTCGGCCATTTCCTGCTCGGCATAGGCGACACCGATCGCCGTCACCGGCTTCAGCTTGCGCAATTCGGCAAGGGTGCGGTCATAGAAGCCGCCGCCATAACCGAGCCGATAGCCGCGCCGATCGAAAGCCAGCATCGGCACCAGCAGCACGTCGGGCTGGAGCTCGGGCGCCGTCTCGAGCGGAATATGGATGTCCCAGATGCCACGGCCGGTGGGCTCGCCCGGCGCCCAGGCGCGGAAGGTCAAAGGCGCGCCCTTCGCCATGACCACCGGCAAGGCGGTCTGCCAGCCTTCGCTCACGAGGCGCGCCAGCAGCGGCAGGACATTGATCTCGGCCTGATAGGGATAGAAGCCTGAAAGAGAGGCGCGATCGGTTTGACGCTCGATCGGCAGCTCATGCTGCGCCAGCATGAGCCCGGCCCGGTCGCCGAGGATCTTATGCGCATGCGCACGGGCCGCATTGGCGGCCGTCCGCGCCCGGCGCTTGAGATCGAGAACGTCGCCGGAGCGCTTAGCAACTTGCATTTCATCCCTCGCTTCCGAGCAGGCAATTCGAGTGGCGGGCCGCCATGGCCGTGGGAGAATGACGATCCCGGGTACCTACAAGTGTAGGTGGGCGCCATGTGGGCAAGGCCACGGCCAAGCCTAGGGACAGCTCCCGCGAGAATCGTATAGGCCCCAGGGAAAAGATCTCCTCACGTACCGGGCAGCTCGCCAACCCCTATTTAGGCGCAAGCAAGCCTGAAATCCAGGACCGAAGCAGAAACTCCACTATGACTTTCCGCCCTCAAGTCAATTCGGCGGCCGCGGCGATGATCGCCAGGTTATCGGTGGCGATGCTTCCATCGGGGAGCTCGAGCCCGTCCTCGAAGCCGAGCCGCGCATCTACTCCAAGCACACGCGACTTGCGGTAGAGTGGCCACATCGTCTGGTCGAAGCCATGCAGCAGGATCGGCAGATCGATATGGCTCTGCGTGATGATGCCGATCATCTCGTCGGCAAGTGCCAGCGCACTCGCAACATCCTTCTCGAAATCGATCTCGACGAGAATGCGCAAGCAGTCTTTCGCTGTCGCAAGCGTCACGAAGTTGCGCGCATCGGCGGCAGTGGCGAGCCCAGCCTCGACGCCGATCCCTTTTGCCAGCATCAGGTCGATGATCTGGGCGGCGTCGTTTTCGCTCAGATTGACCGAGACATAATCGGGCAGGAGCCGCCAGGCCTTCATCTGGGTAAAGCCACGGTTGGCATCGGTGCGGATGCCCTCGCGCGTCGAAAGCCCGACCGGAATGCCGGGCACCGCCTGGCGGATCGCGGTAAGGGCTGCTGCCGTGTCACTTGGGTCGAGGGTTTCGCGGCCTTGCGCGTCGCGCGGATGGACATGGAGCTCCGCCACTCCTTGTGCCACCACGCGGACGGCGTCGCGCGCCAGCTCCTCGGGCGTCTGCGGAATTTGCGGATGGTCATGGCGGCTGCGCGCGCCATTGAGACAGGCTTGCAACATCGGCTTTCCTCCGGGGCACCAGTTAAACTGGTACCTAGACTAGCGAATCGGAACCAGTTAAACAAGTGCCCATGCAATCAATTCACCCATCGGACTGGAATTTCCGCTTCCGCTCCGGCCGCCTGTGCCTGGACTTCATCGCCACGGTCGGCGACCGCGACCATCTGAGCTTCGACCGCTGGCGGGGCGAATCCGATTTCGGCCGCTGGTGCGTGGCCGCGGGCTTGCTGCCGGAGGCGGTCGCGGTCACCGCAGCTGAGCTCGAAGAGGCGCGCCGGCTGCGTGAGGCGCTACATCGCCTGGCGCTAGCGGCTCTCGGGCAAAGCGCGCCTGTGCATGCCGATCTCGACCTCCTCAATCAATGGGCCCGCAAGGCGCCACTCGTTCCGCAGCTCGCCGGCCTGGGCGCGGCCAGGAGCTGGCAAGCCGACACCCTTTATGAAGCGGTACTCGCCAGTGTGGCGCGCGATGCCATCGATCTCCTGTCGGGCGACAAGTCGAAACGCTTACGCAAATGCGCTGACGATCACTGCTCAGTGCTGTTCGTCGACATGTCGCGCCCCGGCAAAAGGCGCTGGTGCGCCATGAATGGCTGCGGCAACAAGGTGAAGAAGGCTACGTATCGCAAGAAGCTTCGGGCCTGATCGCCCTTACCCCATCTTGCCGGCAAGGCCCTGCAGGCGTTGCGCCGCGATTTCCAGCCTTTCAGTGAATTTCGCTTCCATATCGCGGGCCTGCTGCACGGTGGCATTGCGCGCTTCGCGCGCACCCCGCAACTGGTCCTCGAGCTCCTCGATGCGCCGGACCGATTCCGACAGACGGTCGGCCACCATGAGGCCGGCCATCACCAGAAGCCTTATGTCGCCCACCGTGCCGACATTGCTCTTGATGCGCGACACTTCGGTATCGAGCAGCTTGGCGAGCTCGCGCAGATGATCTTCCTCACCATCCGGGCACTGCATCGTATAAGGGCGGTCATTGACCTGGACGATCACTTGCGCCATCGGACTTTACCCCCCACTGTTGCTGTGGAGAACGGCGCGAATACGCGACATCGCCGCGTCGATCTTGCCGACCGCCTTCTGATTTGTGTTGACGAGATCGTTGGCCTTGGACCGCACGCCGTCAAGCTCCTGCGCCAGGCGCGAACGGTCCAGCCGCAAGGCTTCGGCCGCCGCCTCGAGCGACTCCTCATTCGATTTGCGCTCATTCTGCCGCTCGACAGCGGCCTCGAACTGCTTGAGCGCCGCGTCGAACCGATTCAGTACCTCGTCGAGCTTGCGCGTATCCGCCATTTCATCCCAACTGCTGGCCGGTCACTTGCGAATCCCTTCCGGCACCCCCGTAAACTAAGCGCAGCGGCCCATCGGCGCAACCGGTTCCAAACTTGTTCACAGAGGTTGACTCAAGGGGCTCGGATGCTATCTCTGGCCCCCCGCATTCACCCAGAGCGAGCAGCCCCAATGACATCCGATACGGCCGCCCAAGCCGCGAATTTCCGCACCGCCCCCCTGATTTCGGATGACGAACGCCTGAAGCTCCGGACCTACGCCAACGCCATCCGCGCCTTGAGCATGGACGCCGTCCAGAAGGCCAATTCCGGCCATCCGGGCCTGCCCATGGGCGCCGCCGACATTGCCACCGTCCTGTTCTCGCGGTTTGTCAAATTCGACGCCGCCGACCCGCATTGGCCCGACCGCGACCGGTTCGTGCTGTCGGCCGGCCACGGCTCGATGCTGCTCTATTCGGTGCTGTTCCTGCTCGGTTACAAGGACATGACGCTGGACCAGATCAAGAACTTCCGCCAGCTCGGTTCGAAGACCGCCGGCCACCCCGAATATGGCCATGCCGAGGGCATCGAAACCACCACCGGTCCGCTCGGCCAGGGCATCGCCAATGCGGTCGGCATGGCGATCGCCGAACGTCATCTCAATGCCCGCTTCGGCGGCGATCTCGTCAATCACAAGACCTATGTGCTGGCGGGCGACGGCTGCCTGATGGAAGGCATCTCGCAGGAAGCCATCACGCTGGCCGGCCACCTCAAGCTCAATCACCTGATCGTGCTGTGGGACGACAACGGCATCTCGATCGACGGCAAGGTGACGATGTCGGATTCGACCGACCAGCTCGCCCGCTTCGCCGCCTCCGGCTGGAACACCACGCTCATCGACGGCCATGACGTGCAGGCAATCGCCGCCGCCCTCGAAGCCGCCCAGTCGAGCGACAGGCCTTCGCTCATCGCCTGCAAGACGATCATCGGCTTTGGCGCTCCCAACAAGCAGGGCACTGCCGCGACCCATGGCTCGCCGCTCGGCGCCGACGAAGTGGCCGCCGCCCGCAAGACGCTGGGCTGGGAATATCCGCCCTTCGACGTTCCGGCCGACATCATTGGCTTCTGGCGCGCCGCCGGCAAACGTGGCCGCGCCGAGCGCGAGGCGTGGGAGAAGCGTCTCGCCGCGAACTCGGCCAAGAGCGAATTCAAGCGCGCGATATCGGGCGCCCTGCCCGCCAATTTCGGCGCCGTCATCGCCGACTACAAGAAGAAGCTCGCCAAAGAACCGCCGGCGCTCGCCACCCGCAACTCTTCGCAGAACGCGCTCGACGTCATCAATGTCGCGGTGCCCGAGACGATCGGCGGCTCGGCCGACCTCACCGGCTCCAACAACACCAAGTCCAAGGATCTCAAGCCCCTCAATGCCGCCGACTATGGCGGGCGTTATGTATATTACGGCATCCGCGAGCACGGCATGGCGGCGGCCATGAACGGCATGGCGCTGCATGGCGGCGTCATCCCCTATGGCGGCACCTTCCTGGTCTTCACCGATTATTGCCGGCCCTCGATCCGCCTCTCCGCGCTGATGGGCATTCGCGTGATCTATGTGATGACGCATGATTCGATCGGCCTCGGCGAGGACGGTCCGACCCATCAGCCGGTCGAGCATCTGGCCGCCTTGCGCGTCATGCCCAATCTCCATGTCTTCCGCCCCTGCGACGCGGTCGAGACGGCAGAATGCTGGCAGCTGGCGCTCGAGTCGGAGAAGACGCCGAGCGTTCTGGCGCTGACTCGCCAGAAGCTCAGGCCCGCGCGCCTCACTTACTCGGCTAAGAATCTCTGCGCGCAAGGCGCTTACGAGATCGCGCCGAGTGCCAAGAAGTCGAAAGCCGTCATCTTCGCCTCGGGCTCCGAGGTCGAGATCGCTCTCGACGCCAAGGCGCTGCTCGACAAGGCCGGCATCCCGGCCCGCGTCGTCTCGGTGCCCTCGATGGATCTCTTCGAGAAGCAGAGCAAGGCTTACAAGGACAAGGTGCTCGGCACGGAGAAGATCCGCGTCGGCATCGAAGCCGCGGTGCGCAACAACTGGGACCGCTTCATCGGCCTCGACGGCATCTTCGTCGGCATGTCGAGCTTCGGCGCTTCAGGCCCGATCGAGAAGCTCTATCCGCATTTTGGCATCACCGCCAAAAATGTGCTGCAGGCGGTCAAGAAGAAGACACGTTGATCCGCAACCGTCTGAGCTAAATACCAGGGAGCCTTGTGTTGATGCCTGCCTTCAAGACCCTCGATCAGCTCGACGCCCGGAATAAGCGTGTTGTCGTCCGCGTCGATCTCAACGTGCCGATCGAGAATGGCGAAGTGCGCGATGCGACCCGCATCGAGCGCATCGTGCCGACCATCAAGGAGCTGCTCGACAAGGGTGCGGCGGTCATCCTGCTCGCCCATTTCGACCGGCCCAAGGGCAAGGTCGTGCCGGAAATGTCCTTGAAGCCGATTGCGCCGGCGCTCGAAAAGGTGCTGGGCCGTCCCGTCACTTTCGTCTTCACCGATTGGCATGACGGCAAGGCTGTCGATGCCGCGAAAAACGCCAAGCCCGGCCAGTGCCTCCTCATGGAGAATACCCGCTATCACGCGGGCGAGGAGAAGAACGACGAAGCGCTCGCCAGGATCTTCGCGAGCCTCGGCGATGCCTATGTCAATGACGCATTCTCGGCCGCGCATCGCGCCCATTCCTCGACCGAAGGCATCGCCCATGTGATTCCAGCCTTCGCCGGCCGCGCCATGGAGGCCGAGCTCAAGGCACTCGAAGCCGCGCTCGAAAAGCCGAAACGGCCGCTTATCGCCGTCGTCGGCGGCGCCAAGGTGTCGACCAAGCTCGAGCTTCTCGGCAATCTCTCCGGTGTCGCCAATGTGATCGTGATCGGCGGCGGCATGGCCAATACCTTCCTGGCCGCTCAGGGTCACCCGGTCGGCAAGTCGCTCTGCGAGCATGATCTGGCGCAGACCGCCAGAGACATTCTCGCCACGGCGAAAGCGAAATCCTGCGAGATCCTGCTGCCGGTCGACGCTGTCGTCGCCAAGGAATTCAAGGCCGGCGCCCAATCCCGCGCCGTCGATATCACCGCCGTCGCCGCTGATGAGATGATCCTCGATGCCGGCCCCAGGAGTGTCGCCGCCATCAAGGCCGCCTTCGACAAGGCCGCCACGCTCGTCTGGAACGGCCCCCTCGGCGCCTTCGAAATCGAGCCCTTCGACAAGGCCACCAACGCGGCTGCGCGTCACGCGGCCGATCTCACGAAAGCCGGCAAGCTCGTCTCGATTGCCGGTGGCGGCGACACCGTCGCCGCCCTGAACCAGGCGAAAGCTGCCGACGATTTCACCTATATTTCAACGGCAGGGGGCGCCTTCCTCGAATGGCTGGAAGGCAAGCCGCTGCCAGGCGTGAAAGCTTTGAGAGGAGCGTAAGCATGACAGAGAAACTCGCAAAAGTCGCTGAAGCGATGGTGACGCCCGGCAAGGGCATCCTGGCCGCCGATGAAAGCACCGGATCGATCAAGAAGCGCCTCGATTCGATCAATACTCCGTCCACGGAGGAAACCCGCCGCGACTATCGCGAGATGCTGTTCTCCGCCAAAGACGGCATGTCGAAGTATATTTCGGGCGTCATCCTGTTCGACGAAACGATCCGCCAGAAGGGCAAGAACGGCACGCCGCTGGTCGACCTCATCAAGTCGACAGGCGCCATTCCGGGCATCAAGCTCGATGCCGGCGCCAAGCCGCTGGCGCTGTCGCCCAAGGAGACGGTGACCGAGGGTCTCGACGGCCTGCGCGAACGGATCAAGGAGTACGTTGGCCTCGGCGCCCAGTTCGCCAAATGGCGCGCCGTGATCGATATCGGCCAGGGCCTGCCGAGCCACAATTCGATCCACGCCAATGCCCATGCCCTCGCCCGCTATGCTGCCCTCTGCCAGGAAGGCGGTCTCGTGCCGATCGTCGAGCCGGAAGTACTGATGGAAGGCAGTCACGATATCGACACCTGCATGAAGGTGAGCGAATGGGCGCTGAACGAGCTCTATCGCGAGCTTTATTATGCCGGCGTCGTGCTCGAGGGCACCATTCTCAAGCCGAACATGGTCGTCTCCGGCAAGGATTGCGCCAAGCAGGCCTCGCGTGAGGAAGTGGCCGAGAAAACGGTGACGGTGCTGAAGCGCTGCGTGCCGTCGGCCGTGCCGGGCATCGCTTTCCTGTCGGGCGGCCAGTCGGATGAGGATGCGACTGCGCATCTCCATTACATGAACGCCATCGGCAATCTGCCCTGGAAGCTCACCTTCTCTTACGGCCGCGCTTTGCAGGCCGCCGCGCTCAAGACCTGGAAGGGCAAGGCGGAGAATGTCGCCGCCGCCCAGAGCGCTTTCAACCACCGCGCCGAGATGAATTCGCTCGCCGCGTCCGGCAAGTGGTCGCAGAAGCTCGAAAAGGCAGCCTGAATTCAACGCTGCTGACTGTTGCCTGAATTCGGGGCCGGTATAATGCTGGAATGTCTTCTATCAGGGAGAAATCCGCATGACCGGCCCCATCGATTTTTCGGCCTTCGTCGCGCATTGGCGCGACATCGAGGGCGCGGACGACAATCACTATAATGGCTCAGACGAGCTCCAGACGATCAGCGCCTCCTATGGCGAGAAACACGGATTGATGCGCCTCGGCATCCATCACGAACGGCTTCAGCCTGGCCGGCGAGTTTCATGGCCGCACGCGGAAGCCGATGAGGAAGAGTTCGTCTTCGTCCTCGAAGGTGAGCCCGATCTGTGGGTCGACGGCTATCTCAAGCGGTTGAAGCCCGGCGACGGCGTGTCCTTTCCCGCCGGCACCGGCCTTGCCCACACCTTCATCAATAACACGGATCAGGACGTGCGGCTTCTGGTGGCGGGCGAAGCGACACGCATCCGCAGCCGCCTCCACTATCCGATGCACCCCAAGCGCAACGAAGAGCTCGGCAATCGTCACTGGAAGATCGATCCGCCACGGCCGCTGGGCCCACATGACGGCCTGCCCGATCGGCAGCGCGTGAAATCCTGAAAATCACACCGCCGGCATCGCCTGGCGTCTATGTCAGTTTGAAAGCTGGAAAAACTTTGGGAAATCTCCGTCACTTCAGAACCATCAACCGGCCTGAAGTGACGAGAATTTTTCGGCTTCGATCTTGTAGGCCGGCTAGTGCCTCATCTGCACGGCCAGCTTGGAAATTTCGTCTTTGATTCGGAGTTTCTTGCGCTTCAGCTCGGCAATTTCGGCATCTGTCGAAGCAGGGTGGGACATCACGTCCTCGAGCTCCGCTTCCAGAGCCTTATGTTTTGCCGCCAGTTCACCGAGATGCGCCTGAACGCTCATCAAAGCCTCCTGTGATTGACCATATGAGTGTGGCACAGACTTGGGGTCTTGTCGAACCCCGTACAAGGGCATAGGGAGTGTGGAAAAAAGCGGTGCGCAAACTGGGGTAGGCGCCGAATGATCGACGGGACTGAAGAAAATCTTCTGCAGACAAGGCTCATGACGCTGCGCCAGCAACATCGCGACCTGGATGCCGCTATTTCGTCGCTCGAGGACTCGGGCACCGGTGACCAGCTGCAATTGCGCCGGCTCAAGAAAATGAAGCTGCAGATCAAGGACGAGATCCAGAAGGTCGAGGACAAGCTGATCCCGGATATCATCGCATGACGGCCAAAGTGGCGATCATCATGGGCAGCCAGTCCGACTGGCCGACCACCATGAAATATGCCGCCGACACGCTGGCCGAGCTCGGCGTCGCGTATGAAGCGCGCATCGTCTCGGCGCATCGCACGCCGGACCGGCTCTACGAATTCGCCAAGGGCGCCAAGGCGGAAGGCTTCAGCGTCATTATCGCCGGCGCCGGCGGCGCCGCTCACCTGCCCGGCATGACCGCCTCCATGACCAGCCTGCCCGTCCTCGGCGTGCCGGTCGAAAGCCATGCGCTGAAGGGCCAGGACAGCCTCTATTCGATCGTCCAGATGCCGGCCGGCATCCCGGTCGGAACGCTCGCCATCGGCAAGGCCGGCGCCGTCAATGCCGCGCTCCTCGCCGCAGCGATCCTGGCGCTCACCGACAAGGCGCTGGCCGGACGGCTGGAAGCCTGGCGCGCCAAGCAGACCGCTGCCGTCGCGGCAGCCCCGAGGGACAGCGCCTGATGCGGCTCGCCCATCCTTTGCCGCCCAATTCCGTGATCGGCATTCTGGGCGGCGGCCAGCTCGGCCGCATGCTGGCGCTCGCCGCGGCGCGTCTGGGTCTGCGCTGCCATATCTACGCACCCGAAACGGACAGCCCGGCCTTCCAGGTCGCCGCCGCTCATACATGCGCCGCCTATGACGACCGTGACGCGCTCGAGGCCTTTGCCGCCGCCGTCGATGTCGTGACCTATGAATTCGAGAATGTGCCAGCCGAGACTGCCGCCATTCTGGGGCGGCTGAAGCCCCTGGCGCCGGGCTCGGAAGCGCTCGCCACCAGCCAGGACCGTTTCGTCGAGAAGACCTTCCTCGCCGGCATCGGCCTCGAGACCGCGCCCTTCGCCGCCGTCGATGACGAAGCCGGGCTCGAGCGGGCTGTCACCCGCATCGGCAGGCCTTCAATCCTGAAGACTCGCCGCTTCGGCTATGACGGCAAGGGCCAAACCACGATTCGCGCCGAAACCGCGCTCGCCACCGCCTGGGCCCAGATCGGCGCCCGTCCGGCCATCCTGGAAGGCTTCGTCGCTTTCGAAAAGGAGGTCTCGGTCATCGCGGCGCGCGGCTGGGACGGCACCATCGCCGTCTATGACGTACCGGAAAACCGGCATGCGAATCATATCCTGCACCAGTCGATCGTGCCGGCGGCCATCGCCCCCGAAACGGCCGCCGAGGCCCGCGAGATCGCCGCCCGGATCACTGCCGCCCTCGATTATGTCGGCGTCATCGGGGTGGAATTGTTCTTCGCCAGGGGCCACGGCGCCGAGCGGCTGATCGTCAACGAGATCGCCCCCCGGGTCCATAATTCCGGCCACTGGACCATGGATGCCTGCACCGTTTCGCAGTTCGAGCAGCATATCCGCGCCGTCGCCGGCTGGCCGCTCGGCAGTCCGGAGCGCCACAGCGACGTCATCATGACCAACCTCTTGGGCGAGGACGCCGAAAACTGGCAGAATCTGGTCCGGGAACCCCATTCCGGGCTCCATCTTTACGGCAAGGCGGAATGCCGCGCCGGCCGTAAAATGGGCCATATTAACCGGCTAACCCCTCGACAGGGCTAAAACCCTGTGCTATTTCGCCCGCCAGCTTGAAGGGGGCAGCCCTTTCGGACGGCACGGGTTATTCCGGGCCGCTTTTCTGGACACAACCGCTTTCTAAGGAACCGAGGTCAGATCTCGTGCAAGTTATCGTTCGCGACAATAATGTCGACCAGGCGCTCAAGGCCCTCAAGAAGAAGATGCAGCGTGAGGGTATTTTCCGCGAGATGAAGCTCCGCGGACATTACGAAAAGCCTTCCGAGAAGAAGGCCCGCGAGAAGGCGGAAGCCGTCCGCCGTGCCCGCAAGCTGGCCCGCAAACGCCTGCAGCGCGAAGGCCTGCTCCCGGCCCCCAAGAAGATCGTCAAGCCGTAATCACGCCGTCAAGGCAGTGAGGAACGAGGCCGGGCATGTCCCGGCCTTTAGCGTTTGTGCCTAGAGCGCTCCCCGCCAAAGTTGCTCGACTTTGGCGATAAGGAAGCGCTCCAGATTATATGTTTTCGAGCCCTTTTACCCGTTTTGATCGAATCGGAACGATTCGATCAAAACGGGAAGGGCTCTAAGCCGAAAATCACTCCGCCGCGCGCGCCTTGGCGATCTCGGCCTTGATCAGCGGAACGAGGTCGGCATTGCCGGCAAGGACCGTTCCCGTATCGAAAGGCGCTTTCTCGCCCTCCGCCGAGGTGACGATGCCGCCCGCCTCGCGCACCATCAGAATGCCCGCCGCGGTGTCCCAGGGCTCGAGGCCCCGGCCCTGCATGACATCGATGCGGCCCGCCGCCACATAAGCCAGCTCGAGCGCCGCCGAGCCGATCTGCCGGATGGCCGCGACCTTGGGCTGGAGCCGCGCCAGCTCGCGCTGGAACTGGTCGTGGCGATCCGCTTCACCGATCGAGGGAATGCCCCAGGCGAGCACCGTATCGGAGAGCGTCTTGCGCGCCGCGACCCGCAGGCGGCGACTGTTGAGGAAAGCCCCTTGCCCCCGCTCGGCGGTGAACAGCTCGTCGGTGATCGGATTATACGTCACCCCGCACAGCAGATCGCCCTTGCGCTCGAGCGCCACGGAGATGGCGAAGAACGGGATGGAATGGATGAAATTGGTGGTGCCGTCGATCGGATCGATGATCCAGCGATGATCGGCGTCGCGGCCCACGACCTTGCCTGATTCCTCCATCAGGAAGCTGTAGCCCGGCCGCGCTTTTTCCAGCTCGTCGCGCAGCACCTTTTCGCAGCGTTTGTCGGCGGCTGTCACGAAATTGCCCGGCCCCTTGACCGAGACCTGGAGATTGGCGATTTCGCCGAAATCGCGCTGCACGCCGCGCGCCGCCTTGCGCACGGCCGCAATCATGACGGTGAGATTAGCCGACTGAGCCACGGTGAGTTCCTGCCTGATGGAAGAGGTCCGTGTCCTAGCAAGTCTGCCCCGGTAAAACCAGACCATTTTCCTGTTGTCCTTCAGTCCCCGATATCCAAGACTAAGCTTCGGAAACGCCAGGAATTTCGATGAGCACCTACGAGAAGACCTATCAGCGCTGGCAGTCCGACCCCAAAGCCTTCTGGGCCGAGGCGGCGCGCGACATCGACTGGATCAAGCCTTGGGACCATGTCTATGCCAAGGTCGACGGCCTCGACCGCT
This sequence comes from Rhizobiales bacterium Y(2018), assembly GCA_005502925.1. Classification (GTDB taxonomy): domain Bacteria; phylum Pseudomonadota; class Alphaproteobacteria; order Rhizobiales; family Aestuariivirgaceae; genus Taklimakanibacter. The sequence goes on from SCPD01000004.1 coordinate 35,943, forward strand.
GGTTCGTCGGCGCCCTATGCAACACCTGCTGGAACGCCGTCGACCGCCATGTGGCCGCCGGTCATGGCGCGCGCACCGCCCTCATCTATGACAGCCCGCTCACCGGCCGGAAGCAACGCTTCACCTATGCCGAGCTTCAGGACGAGGTCGCGACGCTCGCAGCCCTGCTGCAGGATCTCGGTATCGTCAAAGGCGATCGTGTTCTCCTTTACATGCCGATGATCCCTGAAGCCGTCTTCGCCATGCTGGCCTGCGCCCGCATCGGCGCCGTCCATTCCGTGGTCTTCGGCGGCTTCGCCCCGGCCGAGCTCGCCACGCGCATCAACGACGCCAAGCCGAAGCTCATCATGTCGGCCTCCTGCGGCATCGAGCCCGGCCGCGTCGTCGCCTATAAGCCGCTCATCGACAAGGCGATCGAGCTCGCCCAGCACAAGCCGGCGCATGGCCTCGTCTGGCAAAGGCCGGAGCTTGCCGCCGAACTCACGCCGGGCCGCGATCATGATTGGGCCGAAGGCCTCGCCGCAACCCGTAAAGCCAAACGCAAGGCGGAGTGTGTACCGGTGAAGGCCACCGATCCGCTTTATGTGCTCTACACGTCAGGCACCACCGGTCAGCCCAAGGGCGTGGTGCGCGACAATGGCGGGCATCTGGTGGCGCTCAAATGGACGATGCCGAACATCTACGGCATCGCGCCGGGCGAGACCTTCTGGGCCGCCTCCGATGTCGGCTGGGTCGTCGGCCATTCCTATATCGTCTATGCGCCGCTGCTCCATGGCGCCACCGCCATCCTCTTCGAAGGCAAGCCGGTCGGCACGCCCGATGCCGGCACGTTCTGGCGCGTCATCGCCGAGCATGGCGTGAAGGCGCTGTTCACCGCGCCGACCGCCTTCCGCGCCATCAAGAAAGAGGATCCGGACGGCAACTTCATCCGCAAATACGATCTGTCGCAGTTCCGCACCTTGTTTCTCGCCGGCGAGCGCGCCGATCCCGATACGGTGAAATGGGCCGAGGAGCGTCTCAATGTGCCGGTCATCGATCACTGGTGGCAGACCGAGACCGGCTGGCCGATCGCCGCCAACCCGGTCGGCCTCGGCCGGTTGCCGGTCAAATACGGCTCTCCCACCGTCGCCATGCCGGGTTATGACGTGCGCGTGCTCGATGAGGGCGGCCATGAGGTGAAGCGCGGCACGCTCGGCGCCATCTGCATCAAGACGCCACTGCCGCCCGGCTGCCTGCCGACATTGTGGGGCAACGATGCGCGTTTCCGCTCGAGCTATCTCGACCATTTCCCCGGCTATTACGAAACCGCCGATGCGGGCTTCATGGACGAGGACGGCTATCTCTACATCATGGCGCGCACCGACGACATCATCAACACGGCCGGCCACCGTCTCTCCACCGGTGGCATGGAGGAAGTGCTGGCCGGCCATCCCAATGTCGCCGAATGCGCCGTCATCGGCATCGCCGATCAGCTCAAAGGCCAGGTGCCGGTGGGTTTCGTCGTGCTGAAGGCGGGCGTGGCGCGCGAGGCGAAGGAGATAGAAGCCGAATGCATCCAGCGCATCCGCGAGGAGATCGGCCCGGTCGCCAGCTTCAAGACGGTGATGATCGTCCAACGTCTGCCCAAGACGCGCTCGGGCAAGATTTTGCGCGCCACCATGCGCAAGATCGCCGACCGCGAAGAATGGAAGATGCCGGCGACCATCGACGATCCGATGATCCTTGATGAGATCACCAAGGCCTTGAAGACGAAGGGACTGGGTTGACCGCCATGGCGGATGTCATCACGCGCGCGGACTGGGCGGAGCATCCTGACCGCTGGCAAGGCGAAGTTGAGCTCGGCGCTTTTGGCGGCGATCTCTGCATCATCTTCAACTATATCGCTGGGCCCGGCGGCGGACCGCGCCTGCACAAGCATCCTTATGCCGAGACCTTCATCGTGCGTTCGGGCACCGGCCTCTTCACGCTGGGCGATCGCGAGATCACCGTAACCGAAGGCCAGATCCTCATCGCGCCGGCGCATACACCGCATAAATTCAGCAATGTCGGCCCCGGCCCGCTCGAGACCATCGACATCCATTCGAGCGGCAAATTTTCGACCGAATGGCTGGAGTGAAAGCGGGCGTTATTCCGCGTGCGGACCGTACAGCTTGCGCGCCGCGTCACCGTCGCTCAGCGTCGGACCTTTGAGCTTCTCGTCATAGCGAAAGCCCATCAGCGCGCCGGCCGCTCCCGGATGATCGAGCCCGATGGCATGACCGATCTCATGCATGAAGGTGTAGCGCAGGTCATAGACGTCGAGATCGCCGTCGAAGCCGATCTTCCATTTGGCCCGCGGGTTGAGGCAGATCAGCGCCTGGCGGATCGTCCTCACACTGTGCGCCTTGGCGGGCGGCTCCGTCGGCTCGGCACCGGCGACCAGCCCTCTTTCCGTCGCCGGGGCCGAAGCGAGCGGGCCGGAATCGAGCTCGATATTGGTGAAAGCGCGCCCCTTCGGATTGCCTTGCGCGCCGATGAGGATGTCGGCCTGCGCGGCATTTGGCGTTTCGATGAAAGTAAGATTGGCGGCCTTCGACCATGCCGCGAAAGCAGCGGCGGCTTCAGCGCGCACGCGATTATCCGCAAGTCCTGCCTGCTTCTCCAATCCGTCGAGCGGACGGAGCGTGGCGCAATTGCGCGCCGTCGGCGACTTCACGTCGGTTGTGGCGAAGCCATAGGTCACCGTGGCGCCTGCGCTCCATTTGGGCGCGCCCCATTTGACCCAGGCGCCTTCCAGCACCAGGAGTCGTTGATCACTTGCAACGCACGGGACGGACATCGTCGCCGCCAGGACGATGGCGGCGCCAGCGAAGCTGCGCAACATCATGCAGTAAGTTCCCTCACTCACCCATAGATAGTATCACTGTCGATCTTGGTGCCGGCGCCGCTTACCTGACGGCAAAACTCTTGCACGGCCCGTTTGTTCTACATTTCCCGGCCCAGCGCAATCCGCATTTTGTCGCCTCATCCGCAAAGTGATAGGGAACCTTCTCAACCAGCATCGAGGCGCGCCTCCCTAATGTCCCCTTCCGTCATTCGCAGAGCGCGCGGCGCCATCTCGGTTACGTTCCTGGTCTATGGGCTGGTCGTCGGCGCCTGGGTTCCGCATATTCCGCTGGCCAAGGATCGGCTCGCCGTCGGCAACGGTATTTTCGGCATGGCGCTCCTCGCCATCGCGATCGGCGGGATCATGGCCATGCCGATTTCCGCCGGCATGACGAGCCGCTTCGGCAGCGCCAAGGTCGCCGCGGTGACGGGCATCGCGCTGTGCCTCGCATTCATCCTGCCGCCGATGGCGCCTGATCTCGCGACATTCCTGCCGGCCGCCCTCCTTTTCGGCGCCGCCTTGGGCGGCATGGATGTCGCGATGAACGCACATGGCGTAGCGGTCGAGAAAGCAATGCGGCGGCCGACCATGTCCGTGGTCCACGCCGCTTACAGTCTTGGCGCCCTGATCGGAGCGGTTCTCGGTGCCCTGCTTCTGAAACTGATCGGCGAAACACCGCAGATACTCCTCACCACCGCGCTGGGTCTCGCTCTGTTCCTCGCCTGCATCCCTTTCTATCTTCCATCGGCCGTCGACAGAGGGACGCCGGGAGCGATCTTCGTCTGGCCGACGCGCGCCTCCCTCGGGCTCGGCGCCCTCTGCTTCCTGACCCTGATGTCGGAGGGCGCCATCATTGACTGGTCCGGTCTCGTGCTGCGCCAGCGCTTCCTGCTCGAAGCCACAACGGCGGCGTTCGGCTTCGTGGCCTTCTCGGTCGGCATGACGGCGGCGCGCCTCTTGGGTGATCGCCTGCGGCTCGAATTCGGCGCCATCCGGCTCCTGCGCTGGAGCGCCCTCATGACGGCAACCGGAATGGCCATCGCCCTCGTCATCCCCTCGGCCCCCATCGCCATTGCCGCCCTCGCTTTGACTGGCATGGGCCTCGGCAACGCAGCGCCCGTCCTGTTTGCCGGTGGCGGCCGCCTGGAGCCGGAGGCACCCGGCCGTGGCATCGCCGCGGTGACGACGCTCGGTTACACCGGCTTTCTCGCCGGCCCTCCGTTGATCGGCTTCGTCGCCGAGCTGAGCGGATTGCCCATGGCGCTCGGCCTCGTCGTGCTGGCGTCACTCGTCATTGCCGCTTCGGCGGGCGCGGCTGGCGCCGCCGACCGCTATTAGCTAGACTCGCGCCCGCATACGAAGAGAGGAAAGCATGTTCAGCAAGCCGGACTTCACGGGCAAGACGGTGGTGATCACCGGCGCCGGCCGCGGCCTCGGTGCCGCCTTCGCCGTCGTCCTCACCGATCTCGGCGCCGAGGTCATCATGACCGGGCGCAATACCGAGCAGGTGACCACCGCCGCCGAGGCGATCGGCCTGCGCACCGGCAAGCGGCCACGCACTCTCGTCTTCGATCTCGCCGATCCCGGCCAGGTGACGCTCACCGCCAAGAAGCTGCGCGACGAGATGGCGAAGATCGACATCCTCATCAACAATGGGGCGCAATGGCTTGCCGGCAAGATGGACGAGCACGACGCCTATGCCATCGTCAGCACGATTTCCTCGGCCGTCACCGGGACACTGCTTTTTACCCGCGGCCTCATCAAGCCGCTCGAGGCTTCGGGCGCCGGCGACATTCTCAACATCGTCTCGATCTCGGGTCTCCCCAATGTGCCGCTTCAGGGCGAGTCGGTCGCCTTCCATGCCGCCAAGCACGGGCAAACCGGCATGACCGAGGGCCTCAAGCAGGAGCTCAAGGGCCGTCCCGTCCGGGTGAGCGCGCTCTATCCACCTAATCTCGCCGACATTTCGCCGCTCGATTCCGAGGCCTGGGACGCCCCGCGCGCGGCCGATTCTCTCGTCACCAATCGCGATATCGTCGAGGCCGGCATCTTCGCGCTGACGCGGCCGCGACATGTGACTCTCGCCTCGCTCGTCATCGACCCCGATCACGGCGGCACTTTTCCAGGCTAGCATCGGAACTGATATGAAGCTCAAGGACAGAACCGCCATCATCACCGGCGCGGCAAGAGGCATTGGCTACGCCTGCGCCGAGCGCCTCCTCGCCGAAGGTACGCGCGTCGTTCTCACCGACATCGAAGACGCGCGCGGAAGCGAGACCGCGCGGCAGCTCGGGCCCGACGCTTCCTATCTGCATTGCGATGTCGGCGATGCCGCGCAAGTGAACGGTGTCGTGAGCGCCGTCACGGCGAGCCACGGTGCGATCGACATTCTCATCAACAATGCCGGCATCACCGCCTCGGGCGATATTCTGGAAATTTCGGAAGCCGATTTCGACCGGGTGATCCGCGTTAATCTGAAGGGCGCCTTCCTGATGGGTCAGGCGGTGGCGCGCCAGATGGTGAAGCAGGTAAAAGAGGGACGCAAACCAGGCGCCATCGTCAATATGTCGTCCGTCAATGCCGTGGTCACCATCGCGACACAGGTCCCCTATTCCGCTTCCAAAGGCGGCATCAACCAGCTCACCAAGGTGATGGCGCTGGGCCTTGCCGAGCACGGCATCCGCGTCAACGCCATCGGGCCCGGCTCGATCATGACCGACATGCTGACGACGGTGAACAATGACCCGGAAGCGCGTCATCGTTTGCTGTCGCGCACGCCGCTCGGCCGCATCGGCGAGACGGCGGAGATCGCCGCCATTGCGGCCTTCCTCGCCTCCGACGATGCGAGCTACATCACCGGCCAGACTATCTATGCCGATGGTGGCAGGTTGCCGCTCAATTATATGGTGCCGGTGAAATCATGATCCGCGCGGCGCGGCCTGAGGATCTGCCGGCAATGACGGTGATCCGCATTTCAGTGACTGAAAATCATATGAGCATCGCGCAGATGGCGGAACGCGGCATCACCGCCGAGGCAACCCTCGCCGAGATGGCGGCGGGTGACCTCGGCGCCTGGGTGGCGGAGGATGATGATGGCATAGTCGCCTTCGCCATGGCCGATCGCCGTGACGCCTCGCTCTTCGCGCTTTTCACCAAGCCCGGTTGTGAAGGAAAAGGCCACGGCTCGGCGCTTCTCGCCGCTGCCGAGGCGTGGCTCGCGAAGCTTGGCCATGTGGAAGCCTGGCTCACCACCGCGAGCGATTCACGCGCCGCGCGCTTCTACGCCTTGAAAGGCTGGCGCGCGACGGATGAGGCCGATCCTGGCGACACGCTGTTCCGCAAGTCGCTTATTGGCTGATCGGATCTAAAGCATCGGACCGAAAAGTGCGAAGCGGTTTTCGGATAATCCGATGCGCAAAACAATGAGATAGAGCGCACGCGCGCTTCTATGAGAATCGCCCGGCGCTCTAGTTGCTCTTCTTGCGCGCACGGGCTTTCGCGCCGGTGGCGACAACGATTTGGTCGACGATCTCGGCCTCTTTGGCGAGGCGCAATTGACGCAGATGAGCGGTCCTGGAGGCGCGATCCCTCGCTTCCTTTTCGATGATGCTCATGGCCGTGTCATGGGTGGCCTTGGCCTTGGCCGCACTGATGGAATAGGACATTGAACTTCTCTCAACCAGCTAGTCAAAATGAACAATTCGTCGGCAGCGCAGCCGGTACATCCGCGGTCTGCGCTGCTGACTCGGGCCAAGCCCGTGAGATCGATGTTCTGAAATCTGTGATTTCCGCGCTCAAACAGCGCGTCGGCCAACAATGTTGGGCGAAACTTCGACACACCCAATATGGGGTCGACCTGCCGAATTACAAGACCTGGTATTCTAGAGCATCGGCCCGAAAAGTGCGAAGCGGTTTTCGGGGCAAGCCGATGCGCAAAAACAACGAGTTCCCCTGACGGCATTCAAGCCGTCAGGAGGTAGCTTCATGCCGCAACGTCATTCTGCTCCATCACACCACTCACCGCCCGTTTGCGGAAGCCCGAGGGCGTATCGCCGAAGCGATTGCGGAAGCTGCGGTTGAAATAGGACATGTCGGTGAAGCCCGCCTGGCGGGCGATGGCCGAGATCTTGAGCATGACCTTGTCGGGGTCGGCGAGCACGGCTTCGACGGTCCGCAGCCGCCGCACCAGCACATGCTCGGAAAAGGTGAGACCGCTTTCGGCGAGCAGGAAATGCACATAGCGCGGCGTCACGCCGAGCCGATCGGCCACCGCCGCGGCGCTCAAAGTAGTGTCGGCGAGGTTGCGCTCGATCTCGCGCAGCACCGCGGCGTGGCGCACCGCGCGCACACCGCGCCGTTCGGCGAGCTGCAGGGCTTCACTTTCATGGCTGATCGCCATTCTGATGAGGTCGACGAGATGGTCGCCGAAGATGCGCGCCTCCTGCTCATCGCCCAGCGCCTCGCAGTCCTGAAGCCCGTCGAGATATCTGCTCAGGAGCTTGAGCGCCATGCCGGTATTGGCGAGCTTAACGCCGGCGAAGCGTTTCACATGCGGCGCCACTTTCGCCATGTCGGCGCGCGCGATCTTGAGGGCCCAATAGCAGGCGCCGGGACCTATATGCAGCCCATCCGCTTCGGCGCTGTCGCACAGAACGCCATCGCCCTGACCGAGCTGCACCGGAGCGTCGCCTTGCGTGCACAGCATGCTGCCCTGCAGGCATAAAACCGCGACGACAGCGTCGCCGCCGTCATGAGCGAGTTCCGGCGTGCGTACGTAGCTCGTCGCATTGGCCGTGACCTTGGAAACACCGACAATACCGAGCCGGCAGCGCTTGATCGTACCCGAAAACTGGGTGTCGTTTTGCGTGACGACGCGGAACGCCGGCTCACGCCTTGTTGTTTCGTCATGAAAGACCGCGAAGTGATCGCGTTCCGGCAGCACCTGGGTGCTGAATTCATCCCATACAAGTTTGGTCATTCCATACACCGCATCGTTGTGAAAAATTCAGTATTCCCGCGTCCCGGCGCCGGCTCCATCGAACCGGCGCCCCAACCTTGTGATGAACAGCCTCCTCACTTCTCCTTCGTCAAAAACCGGGCATTCCAAACAGCTTCTTCTTGCGATGGTCGCGCACCTCCGGCTGCGCGCGATGATCACGCACGACAGGTTCGGTGCGATGGTCCCGAACGATCGGAGCGTTGGTCTCGGTCTCGGTCACCGTTACCCCGCCGCCCGAACCATTGCGGTGGTCACGCACCACCGGCTGAGCATTCTTCGGCTTGTTTTTCTTCTTGCCGACCCATTCGAAGCCGCCATCCTGGCCGCGCTCCCAATGACCGGGGACCTTGTTCTTCTTGCCGGCCTCGACGGGTCCGGCCGCGGCGATCGCCACCGCTGCAATCAGGGCCAGGGAAGACAGGGTCTTGAAAGTGAATGTGTTGAACATTTATTTATCTCCAGTGTTGCAATGTCCAACATAAAATTCACTGGCTGAACAATTCCCCGTTCCTCCGTTCACATGACGTTCATCGAGAAACCATTGTAATAACTACAATTTTTGTTGTTGCTCACGGCGAATGTACACTTGCCGCTTAGCGAATTCGCCTAGAGTAATTCGCACACTACAATGCAAATGTTGTGCTTACAACAAAAATATGGACAGAATGCCGCAGAAATGTTTCCTGCAGAGAAATCAACCTGTGCGGGAGCGGATATGGGCCGAATACGCCCACAAATGCGAAAGGCCGCCCAAGAGCAAATCCCGCCAAAGTTGAAGACTTTGGCGATAAGGATTTGCTCCAGGATATTAGATTGGCGCGAATCCTTTTTCGGCGAAGTGACTACACTTCGCCGGGATGCGCGCTAAGGCGGCCAATCCGAATTAGACGACTAACTGCGCGTTTACTCAGTCGAGCTTGATCACCTGGCCGGTGATGGCGCCCTCGACGCTCTTCACATAAGCGAGGCCGACGCGCGCCGATGAGACCGGCATATGGCCGGGGAAGAAGCCTTCATACTTCTGCGCGGACACTTCGAGCACGGTCGGACTCACCACATTGATGCGGATGCCGCGTGAAAGCTCGATGGCCGCACTCATGGCGAAGGCATTGAGCGCGCCGTTGACCGTCGAGGCGTTGACGCCCTTGCGGATCGGATCACGGTCGAGCACGCCGCCGGTCAGCGTGAAGGAACCGCCATCATTGATCAGCGACTGGCCGATGAGGACCACATTCACCTGGCCCATCAGCTTGTCCGTGAGACCGTGCATGAACTGATCTTCGGTCATCGTCGCGAGCGGCCCGAAATGGGCATGTCCGGTACAGGCCACGACGGCATCGAGCTTGCCCGCATCCTTGTACATGCGTTCGATCGAGGCGCGATCCGTGAGATCGACCTTCACATCGCCCGACGAACGCCCGGCGGTGATGATCTCATGGCGGCCCTTCAGCGCCGCGACGGCGGCCTGGCCGAGCGCGCCCGACGCTCCGATGATCAGTACACGCATTATTCGTCCTCGGACGGAGCTTTAAGGCCCTTCAGCTTGGCGAAGACGGAATCGGCGTCATAATCCTCTTCCTCCTGCTTCTTCGCATGCGGGGCTTCTTCCTCGTGATGCGGCTCGGCGGGCGCCACGGCGGCTGCCGCCGGGATGAGGGTGCGCACCGGCTCGGCATCGGGCACGTAGCCCCGGCCCGACTTGCGCGCGGCCTTCTGCACCGCGAAATCGAGGTCGATCTGCGAGCACAGGCCCAGCGACACCGGATCGACCGGCTTGATGTTGGGCGCGTTCCAATGGGTGCGGTCGCGGATCGCGGCGATGGTCGTCTTGGTGGTGCCGACCAGCTTCATGATTTGTGAATCCGGCAGCTCGGGGTGGTAGCGCAGGAGCCAGGCGATGGCATCGGGACGGTCGCCGCGCTTCGACACCGGCGTATAGCGCGGCCCCTTGGTCGCCTTCTGGATCGCGATATTGACCTTGGGCTCAAGCAGCTTGAGACGGTATTCCGCGTCCTTCTCGCCCTTCTCGATCTCCTCGCGGGTGAGCTGGCCGCCGGTCACCGGATCAAGGCCTTTGATCCCCTGCGCGACATCGCCATCGGCAATGCCCTTTACCTCGAGCTCATGCAGGCCGCAGAAATCGGCGATCTGGCGGAAGGTGAGCGCGGTATTCTCAACGAGCCACACGGCGGTGGCCTTGGGCATCAAAGGTGCGCGTGACATAGGTAAAAACTCCTTCAGAACCGATGGCTCTGTGATCGCGAGATCAAAAGATGAATGGAATAAGGGTTATATAGGCGCGAGGGCCCTCACGGCACAAGCACAATCTTGCCGACATGGGCGCTAGATTCCATCAGCCGGTGCGCTTGCGCAGCCTCCGCCAGGGGGAAGGTCTTGAAGATCTGCGGCCGGATCTTGCCCTGGGTCAGGAGCGGCCACACCCGGGCCTCGAGCGCCCGGGCGATTTCCGCCTTTTCGGCGACACTGCGCGGCCTGAGCGTCGAGCCGGTCAAAGTCAGCCGCTTCAGCATGATGGGGAGCAGGTCGACCTCGACCTTGGAGCCTTTGAGGAAGGCGATATTGACGATCCGGCCAAACATCGCCGCCACGGCGAGGTTGCGCCCGACATAATCGCCCCCCACCATGTCGAGGATCACATCGGCCCCCTTTCCATCGGTGGCGGCCTTGACGACCTGGCCGAAGTCTTCCTCCCGGTAATTGATGCCGCGTTGGGCGCCCAGGGCCTCGCAGGCGCGGCATTTGTCGGCCGAGCCCGCGGTCGCGAAGACGCGCGATCCCAGCTGGTGCGCCATCATGATGGCCGTGGTGCCGATGCCGCTCGAGCCGCCATGGACGAGCAATGTCTCGCCGGGCTTGAGCCCGCCCCGTTCGAAGACATTGGTCCATACGGTGAAGAAGGTCTCCGGAATGCCGCCCGCTTCGATGAGCGAAATGCCGCCCGGAACCGGGAGCGCATTGTCCTCGGCCGCCACGCAGTACTCGGCATAACCGCCGCCCGGCACCAGGGCGCAGACAGTGTCGCCTTCCTTATATCGTTTCACTTGGGCGCCCTTCGCCACCACATGGCCCGCCACTTCGAGGCCCGGTGTCGAAGGCGCCCCGGCGGGCGGTGGGTAGCCGCCCTGCCGCTGCAGCACATCCGGGCGGTTGATGCCGGCGGCCGCGACCTTGATCAGCACCTCATGGTCCTTGGGGACTGGCACGGGGATATCGGCGGGCTTGAGCACCTCCGGACCGCCGGGCGTCGTGATGGCGATGGCGGTCATCTTGGCGGGCAGCGCGGTCATGGAGGACTCCTTGTTCGGTTGGCGGACGATCCCCTTTTCCTGATCGCGCGCCGGACTTGCAGAGGCGGAAGGCACAGGCCAAACTGCCCATTCTGTTCACATCGTCAAGGGAGTAGGTACATGGACCTCGACGACATCCGTCCGATCAAGAAACCCGAGATCGTCATCGGTGAGGATTTGGCCTTGCTGTCGGTTGCCGAACTCGAACACCGCGTTCACCTTTTGGAAGCCGAGATCGCCCGTATCCGTGAAGCCATTGCCGGCAAGCAGTCGAGCAAAGCCGCCGCCGACGCGTTTTTCAGGAACTGAGGAGGCGTTTAGACTCTTTTTGCGTTAAGCAACCGTATCGTTAACCAATCAGTAAGGGATTCGGTTGTATTTTCATCAATGTAATCCAGTCATCTGGATTCTCCGAGTGGCTCCTGTCCACTCTGTTTGACGCCTCCCTGTTAGAACCTTTTAAGCCGCGCTTTTGCGCGGCTTTTTTTTGGCCCGTGATTTGCTCGTCACCAGAGCACCGGGCCATTTTCTGTGGATAGTGGCCGAAAATGACGCAGGTTTTAATGTTCCGTTAAGCCCGTTCCGCTGAGGGTGCGACGGAGAAAGAACGAAAGAAACGATTCTCATGATGGTGACAGGGGACAAATCTACGAATGGCCGCGGCGAGAGCCTGGTCGACTTTCTGGCGCGCTTCACCGCCTCTGATCAATTCGCTTCGATCTTCAAGGAAGGCATGGGCCTGGTCGAGGAGACCGCGAATTATCTCGACGGTCCCGGCCGCCAGGATGCCCGCCTGCTCGACCGCACCGGCGCCATCGCCTATGCCACCGAAAGCATGCGCCTGACGACCAGGTTGATGCAGCTCGCCTCATGGCTTCTGCTCCAGCGCGCCGTCTCGGCCGGGGAAATCTCGATCGAGGACGCCTCCAAGGAAAAGCACCGCATCCATCTTTCCGAAATCGGGGCCGGCCATGTCATGACCGGTTATGAACAGATTCCGGTGGCCCTCAAGGACCTCGTCGACCGCTCGCTCAGGCTGCATGAGCGCATCCAGAAGCTCGACGAGATGCTGTCCACCAAGGCGCGGGTCGCCCCGCCGCAGCCCAGCCCCGTCAGCCACCAGATGGACCGGCTGGCCGCAGTGTTCAAAACGGCACGCCGGTAGATCTCGCGGGGTTGAACTCCCGGGCGCAGATGTTGGATATTGCGAGCATCGCCGGATGAGGGCGAGATCCCTGTTCCGCGGATTTCGCGAAAATTCCCTGAAAATCCCTGTAATTCCACTGTAAATGCTCCTGCATTTTACAGGGAACTCAGCGCTTCAGACCTTCAGGGGGCGAGCCGGATAATCGAGGGTGATTTCGAGTTCGCGGCCCTTGCCTGAGATCACCCAGCGCCGGCGCTGGACGACGAAGTCATGCGGCATCTCCTCGCGCTCGAGAGAAACGATGTCGCCGATCGTGCATTGGGCGTCGAGATCGAGCGTAATCACTTCCGCTCTGATGCCATGCCGCTCGACATAACGTCCGGCGCTGTCGGTCAAGGCGATACTGGTCTTGCGCATGGCGGATCCTCCGAGGTCGGCCGACTATCTCATGGCGACACGATCACTCTCCAGTTAAAATGGTGCAATCGCATATGGGGAGATTCGGCCATGACCGTGCGCCTGTCCAAGATCATCATGTGCCTGTGCCTGGCGGCCTTCGCCTTCATGGTGGCCTTCGGCAACATCACCGACTACGGATCCAACTTCGCCTTCGTCCAGCATGTGCTCAGCATGGACACGACCTTTCCGGGCAACAAGCTGATGTACCGCGCCATCACCAATGAGAGCTTCTGGCACGTCGCCTATTGGCTCATCATTCTGGGTGAAGCCTTGACGTTCCTTCTGTTCCTCATCGGCGCCCTCCATCTCTGGCAGGCGCGCCACGCGACGGGCGCTCAATTCAACAAGGCTAAACGCTTCGCCGTCATCGCCGCCACCATGGGTTTCCTCGTCTGGTTCTTCGGCTTCATGGTGGTCGGCGGCGAATGGTTCGCGATGTGGCAGTCGCAGACCTGGAACGGCCAGGAAGCCGCCTTCAAATTCTACGTCGCCATCATCGGCGTGCTCATCTATCTCAACCAGCCGGACGGCGATTTGACGGCGTGAAGGCGAGGAGTCTCTGCCACGTTGTTTCAGCCTAGCGGCAAATACCAGAACAGCGCGATCTCGCGCGTCTCCGGCATCTCGCCGCGATAAAGAAAACGGTCGAAGCCGCCGAGTGTGAAGCCCAGCCGTTCATAGAGCTTGCAGGCGGCGACATTGTTGTTCTGGGTTTCGAGCATCACGCCCGGCAACTGCCGCTCGCGCGCCCAGGCGATCGCCCGTTCGACCAGGGCCCTTCCCACACCATGACGCCGGGAATCTGAGCCAACCGCCAGATGATCGATGAAGCCATAACGGTTCCAATGGACCGCCACCGAAACATGCCCGGCCAATCTGCCGTCGGCATAGGCGAGGAGAAACATCTTGTCCGCCGCATCGATGAAGTCGGCGAGCTCGCTTTCCTCGTTGTCGGCATAACGCTTTTCATAGGCCGGCACCGGCGCGAGTTCATAGGTGACGATGCCGTCGCGCGCCGAAGGCAGGAGCTCGGCCTCGACCATGAAGGCGCCATCGAGCGCAATCACATCGGCAAGATTGTCCCGGCTGAGCGGCCGGAAGACGAGTGTCATTTGCGCTCTTCCGCCGCCCGGTCGGTGTGGCCGAGATCGCGGTCCGGCGACACCCGGTCGCGCACCAGTTGCTTGAGCGTCTTCACGTCCGGAAAGCCACCATCGCGCTTGCGGTCCCAGATCAGCTCATCCCCGCAGGTGATCTGGAAGATGCCGCCGGTGCCCGGAATGAGGGCGACCTCACTCAATTCGGTGGTGAAGGTCGACAGCAGCTCCTGGGCCATCCAGGCGGCGCGGAGCAGCCATTGGCACTGGGTGCAATAAGTGATGGCGACGCGGGCCTGGGTTTCCGTCGGCATGGCTGGTTCCCTGATTCACAAAGCTTGCTATGTAGGCCTAGCGCGGGATGCGAAAAAGTGGAGGCCGGTTTTTCGCAGAATCCCGCGCTAAAACATAAGAATCGATCACGTTTATGAGTTTGGATCGATTCGATCCAAACTCATCGTGATCTGGCTTCATCGCTATCCATCCCTGCCTACCGAAAGCTGCACCTATGGCCTCAGCCAAAAACTTCGATGACCTGCTGGCCGTTGCTCAGGCCGAGCGAGCCCTGGCTGAAGCGCATCTCAGCCTCGATCTGGGAGTCTTCGATCAGCTTCTCCACAAGGACTACATCATCATCCAGCCCGGCGGCGGTGCCGAAAACAAGGCCGGGACGCTGGCGTCCTTTCGCAAGGGCACGCGCCATTGGGACAAGGCCTCGGTGGATCAGCTCGATATCCGCCTGTTTGACGGAACAGCCGTCGTTACCGGCCGCTGGACTGCCTCCGGGCGGAATGGCGCGGCCTCGTTCGACTATCAGGCGCGTTTCCTGTCGGTCTGGGTGAGAGAGGACGGCCGCTGGCAGAATGTGGCCTATCAATCGACCGAAATACCGGCCGGGTAGCAGCGGTACCCCCCAAAACACAAAACCCGGCACGAGGCCGGGTTTAGGGCGCAAAGCTGAAAGCCGGGCTTACTTGTTGAGGAAGCCGAACTTCTGCTTGAACTTGCTGACGCGGCCGCCGCGATCGAGGAGCGTCTGCTGGCCGCCGGTCCAGGCCGGATGCGACTTCGGATCGATGTCGAGATTGAGCGTGTCGCCTTCCTTGCCGTAGGTCGAACGGGTCTGGAACTTGCTGCCGTCGGTCATCACCACATTGATCATGTGATATTGGGGATGAATGTCTTTCTTCATGGCGTAAACTCTCTTGGAGGCGCGCCCGCGGCGCCCGGAAACTGCGAATTTAGGGGCTTCGGGCGGCGTCTATACAGGAGGGGGGCCCCCAGCGCAAGTGCGGCGGCTTGGCCCCTTTTTAGGGCGGTCCTGGTGGTCTAACTGGAGCAAAATGGCTCGTTCAACCGAAGATACCGCCCCGGCCCGGCCTGCCGGCAAGAGCCTGAAGCCGCTCCGCCGCTTCTTACCCCTGCTCACGGCCTATCGCCTGCCCGTCGCTTTGGCCTTCCTGGCCCTGGTGGTGGCGGCTCTCGCCACCCTCATCGTGCCGCTGGCGGTCCGCCGGGTCATCGACCATGGCTTCTCGGCCGAGGGCAGCCTCCTCATCAACCAGTATTTCGCCGTGATGCTGGCCGTCGTCGCGGTCCTGGCGCTCGCCTCCGCCGCCCGCTTCTACCTCGTCACCTGGCTCGGCGAGCGCATCGTCGCCGATACCCGCGACCTCCTGTTCAAGCACCTGCTCGATCTCAGCCCCACCTTCTACGAGGCGAACCGCTCGGGCGAGATCGTCTCGCGCCTCACCGCCGACACGACCCAGATCAAATCGGCCTTCTCCACCTCGGCCTCGATCGCCTTGCGTAATCTGGTGATGCTGATCGGCGCCGCCGTGATGATGGTGGTGACCAGTGCCAAATTGTCGTGCCTCGTCCTCCTCGCGATTCCCTTGATCGTGCTGCCGCTCATTTTCTTCGGCCGCCGGGTGCGCGCGCTGTCGCGCGAGGCCCAGGACACGCTGGCCAATTCGGCGGCCTATGCCCAGGAGCGCCTGCTCGCCGTGACGGCGGTGCAGTCTTTCGTCCAGGAGCTCACTGCGATCAAAGCGTTCAAGGACGCGACCGCCGTCGCCTTCGACGCCTCCGCCCGGCGCACCCGCGCCCGCGCCTTCCTCACCGGCGCCATCATCTTCCTGTCGCTGGGCTCGGTGACGGCGGTGCTCTGGTACGGCGCCCGCGAGGTGATCACCGGCGCCATGACGGCCGGTACCCTCAGCCAGTTCGTGCTTTATGCGGTGCTCGCGGCGAGCGCATTGGGTGAGCTGTCGCAGGTCTGGGGCGAGGTTCAGGCCGCCTCGGGGGCCGCCGAACGCATCGCCGAGCTGCTCGATGAGACGCCTGCCATCGCCGCCCCGCTTTCACCCGTGCCGCTGCCTACGCCCGCCAAGGGCGAGGTCGTTTTCGACAGAGTGAGCTTCCATTATCCGACCCGGCCCGATGGACCGGCGCTCGAAGAGGTGAGCTTCACCGTGGCCAAAGGTGAGACGGTGGCCCTCGTCGGCCCTTCGGGCGCCGGCAAGTCGACGATCTTCGCGCTGCTGCAGCGCTTCTACGACCCGCAGACGGGCCGCGTCCTTGTCGATGGCGTCGATGTGCGCCAGGCCGATCCGCGCGCCGTCAGGTCGCGCATCGCCGTGGTGCCGCAGGAGACCGTGATCTTCTCGGGGAGCGTCCTCGACAATATCCGCTTCGGCCGGCCTCAAGCCTCGCTCGCCGAGATCAAGGCGGCGGCGCGCGCCGCCCGCATCGATGAATTCGCCGAGCGTCTGCCGGAAGGCTACGACACCGAGGTCGGCGAGCGTGGCATTACTCTGTCGGGCGGCCAGCGCCAGCGCATCGCCATTGGCCGTGCCATATTGCGCGACGCGCCGATCCTTCTGCTCGATGAGGCGACGAGCGCGCTCGACGCCGAGAGCGAGGCGCTGATCCAGGAGGCGATCACCGAGCTCACCCAGCACCGCACGACTTTGGTCATCGCCCATCGCCTGGCGACGGTGAGGAATGCCGGACGCATCCTGGTGCTCGATGAAGGCCGCGTCGTCGCTGAAGGCCAGCATGGCGAGCTCGCCCAGACGAACCCACTCTATTCACGCCTCGCCAAGCTGCAGTTCAGCGCACAGTCGGCCTAAAGCATGATCCGGAAAAGTGCAAAGCGGTTTTCCGAGAAGATCATGCGCAGACAAAAGCAATCTTAGCGCTCGGTGAGCTTGAGCTCGATGCGCCGGTTGCGCGTCTTGGCTTCTTCGCTGTCGCCCGGATCGAGCGGCTGGAATTCGCCGAAACCCGCCGCCACCAGATGCTTGGGCGTCACGCCCTGCTGGATCAGGTAATTGACGACGGCGATGGCGCGGGCCGAAGACAGTTCCCAGTTCGACTTGAAGACCGTTTGGATCGGATCGGTGTCGGTATGGCCGTCGACGCGCAGCACCCAGGCGATATCGGGCGGGATCTCGCTTTCGAGCTCCTTGAGCGCGCTGGCGAGCTTGTCCATTTCGACGAGTCCAGCCGGGTTGATGGTCGCCGAGCCCTTCGGGAACAGCACTTCCGACTGGAAGACGAAGCGGTCGCCAACGACGAGGATATCGGAGCGCTGGCTCAGGATCTTGCGCAAGCGGCCGAAGAACTCCGAGCGATAACGGGTCAGCTCCTGCACACGTTGCGCCAGCGCCGAATTAAGCCGCTTGCCGAGATCGATGATCTGCGCCTGGTCGGTGCGCGAGCGTGTCTCGGCATCGGCGAGCAGACCCGAAAGGGCTGCGATCTGCCGGCGGAGCGCGGCGAGCTGCTGGTTGAGCAGTTCGACCTTGGCGAGCGCGTCGGCGGAAAGCTGCTTTTCCTGGTCGAGCGCCGTGCGCAGGCCGGTGATGGTGGACCCGGCGCTGTCGCCCTTGGCGGCCTCGCCTTCGAGCTGCAGCATCAGGTTGGACGACTTGGTCTTCTCGGCCTGGAGATCATCGCCCAGCGTCGCGAAATTGAGTTCGAGCTCGGCCTTGGCCGATTTCTCGAGCGCCAGCAACTGGGTGAGCTCGGCGATCTGCGAGCGCAATTGGCCGAGCGCGCTGTCCTGGCCTGAAATCTCGCGCGCCAGGAGGAACTGCGCGACGATGAAGACCGACAACAGGAAGGTGATGACGAGCAGGAGCTGCGCCATCGCGTCGACGAAGCCCGGCCAGTAAGGGGCATCGTCATGGCGCCGGCGCCGCGAGAGGGCTTGCGCCATGGTTTATTCGTCCTCGACCGCGGCGGCCTGGCTGAACCGGCTTGTCGGGCTTTGGCTCTGCGGCGGTTGCTGCTTGGAGGCGCGCAGGATGAGCTTCTGCATCTCGTTCTGCTGGACCTGCTGGGCCTGCGCCCATTGCCGCACGATCTTCTGCTCCTCGCGCATCTGCTGCACCAGGCTCGCCACCGCATCGGCGAGCTTCTCCATTGATTCGCCATCCTGGGCGGAGAGCGCCGGCAGGCCGAGCCCCGAGGAAACCGGTGCCGGCGCTGAAGCCGAGGGCGCCGGCTCGGCGGCGAGCGCCTCGTCGAGCGTCTGGTTGATGCGCTCGATGCCCTTTTGCAGGCCCGCCACGTCGAGCCGGAGATAATGCGGCACGCTCAGCGTCCCGCTTTCGCCGGCCTGGAGATCGGTAATGGTCGACAGCCAGTCTTCGAGATCGTTGTAGAACCGGTTTTGCGCCTGGCTGGCCTGCAATTCGAGGAAGCCCAGGATCAGCGACCCGGCGAGGCCGAAAAGCGAGGACGAGAAGGCGAGGCCCATGCCCGACAAGGGCGCTTCGAGACCGGTCTTGAGTTCCTCGAAGACGGTGGCCGACTGGGCCGAGGAGACATCGAGCGCCCGGATGGCGTCGCCGACCGAGGTCACGGTTTCGAGCAGGCCCCAGAAAGTGCCAAGGAGGCCGAGGAAGATCAGGAGGCCGACCAGATAGCGCGAGATGTCGCGCGCTTCATCGAGGCGGGAAGCGAGCGAATCGAGCAGCGAGCGCATCGATAGGGGCGACAGCACCGTGCGATTCGGCCGGTCGCGGAAGAGTGTCGCCATCGGCCCGAGCAACCGCGGCATGTGAGTCGTATCATGGTCGGGGTCGTTGATCTTGAAGCTGTTGACCCAGTTGATCTCGGGCCACAGCCGCCAGACGATGCGGAAGGAATAGCCCACGCCCAGAATGAGGGCGCCGATGATCACGCCATTGAGTGCCGGATTGGCCATAAAGGCCCGTTGCATATGGGGAAACAGCACGACCACCAGGATGGTGACGACCAGCGTGAACACCATCATGCGGACGAGGTAGACTTTCGGCAGTTCGAGAACCGTATGTTCTTTGGCGTCGGTCATGGGCGGCTTGGGAACCTCAGGGCGCGGTAAATGGCGGTAAATCTAGACGATTGCGTGGCGGGTTAACAGCGAGACGGTGAAGCTTTTCCGGCGGCTCCGGCGCCGTGGCCGGCGGCCGTCATTATTCTCTAGGAATATTCACCGCAAATCTCAGACGTCGAGCGCCCAGTCGAGCTCGTTCGACAATTCGCCCCGGCAGTAATCGACATGCAGCACACGCCTGCGACGCGGTGAAGTCGAAGCGTCGCTGGCATGGAGCGCCAGGGCCTTCATCGCCAAAAGCCCACCGGCCTTGACCTCGCACAGGATGGCCTGGCCCTTGGCGGCCGCGCTCTTGACCTCGGCATCGCTCAGGCGTCCCAGGCGATGCGTGCCGGGCAGGACCTTCAGCGCGCCATTGCCGGCATCGCAGTCGTCGAGATGGAGGCGCAGGTTGAACATCTTCTCGAGCAAGCTGGCCGGCGCCTCGACATGCGGCTGGCCGCCTTTGACCGTCCAGGTGCCGAAGCCCGCGAGCTCGACGCGCCGCTTTACCGCGATGACCCGGTCCTGATGCCAGGGCAGATGCCAGTTGGCATCGGGCGTCTTGTCGAAGGCGAGAACCCGCACCGGCCGCGGTGGTGCACCCGACAGTTCGCGCGCTCTCCGCCCGAGCGCGCCTTCGGGACCGATCAACGCTCTGATGGTGGGCGAGAGATCAAAGGGTCGCGCGCCGACGCGC
This sequence comes from Rhizobiales bacterium Y(2018), assembly GCA_005502925.1. GTDB lineage: Bacteria > Pseudomonadota > Alphaproteobacteria > Rhizobiales > Aestuariivirgaceae > Taklimakanibacter. The sequence goes on from SCPD01000004.1 coordinate 55,884, forward strand.
ACGCCTGTGGCATCGAATTCCTCGGCCAGTATCGCAATGATATCGGCGCCGACGGCGTTCTCACTGAGCGCGACGCCGTCGCGCTCGAAGTCGAACAGCACGAAGCGTCAGCCCATCCCCTTGACGATTTCTTCGGTCATCTTCTTGGCGTCGCCGAACAGCATCATCGTATTGTCGCGATAGAACAGACCGTTGTCGATGCCGGCATAACCAGACGACATGCCGCGCTTGATGAACATCACCGTATTCGCCTTCCACACTTCGAGCACCGGCATGCCGTAGATCGGCGAGGCCGGGTCGTCCTTGGCGGCGGGGTTGGTCACGTCATTGGCGCCGATGACGAAGGCGACGTCCGACTGGGCGAATTCGGAATTGATGTCCTCGAGCTCGAACACCTCGTCATAGGGCACGTTGGCTTCGGCCAGGAGCACGTTCATATGGCCGGGCATGCGGCCCGCCACCGGATGAATGGCGTATTTGACCGTGACGCCCGCCTTCTTGAGATGGTCCGCCATCTCGCGCAGCGCATGCTGGGCCTGCGCCACCGCCATGCCGTAGCCCGGTACGATGATGACCGAGCCGGCATTCTTCATGATGAAGGCGGCGTCCTCGGCCGAGCCCTGCTTCACGGGCTTGGCTTCGCCGCCACCCGCAGCCGCCGCGGTCTCGCCGCCGAAGCCACCCAGGATGACGCTGATGAAGGAGCGGTTCATGCCCTTGCACATGATGTAGGACAGGATCGCACCCGACGAGCCGACCAAGGCGCCGGTGATGATGAGCGCCGTATTGGCGAGCGTGAAGCCGATGCCGGCCGCGGCCCAGCCCGAATAGGAATTCAGCATCGAGATGACGACCGGCATGTCGGCGCCGCCGATCGGCACGATGAGCAGGAGGCCGAGCACCAGGCTGATGACGACGATGAGCCAGAAGGCGATGGCGCTCTGGCCGGCGAAGAAGCTGTAGATGCAGACAACGAGCGCCAGGGCGAGCGCGATATTGATGAGATGCCGGGCCGGCAGGATGATCGGCTTGCCGCTCATCCGCCCGTCGAGCTTGAGGAAGGCGATGATCGAGCCGGTGAAGGTGAGCGCGCCGATGGCGGCGCCCAGCGCCATTTCGACACGGCTCTGGGCATGGATCTCGCCATTGGTGGCGATGCCGAAGGCCTCCGGCGAATAATAGGCGGCGGCGGCGACGAAGACGGCGGCGAGGCCGACCAGCGAATGGAAAGCGGCGACGAGTTGCGGCATCGCCGTCATGGCGATGCGTTTGGCGGTGACGGCGCCGATGGCGCCGCCGATGGCGATACCGCCGATGATGAGCGCCCAGGCGAGCCCGCTGGCGGGTGCCGCAAGGAGCAGCGTCGTCACGATGGCGAGCCCCATGCCGATCATGCCGTACATGTTGCCCTGGCGCGATGTTTCGGGGCTCGACAGGCCGCGCAGCGCCATGATGAACAAGGCGCCGGAAACCAGATAGAGGAAGGCGGCGAGAGAAGCGCTCATGACTATTCCTTGACCAGCTCCATGATGGCGTCCGGGAACACCACCGATTCATATTGGGGATAAGCTTCGCGCAGCGCCGCGACCTGCTGGGCGTCGCTGCCGCGGACCAGGTACCAGAGGTCGCCATCCAGCATGGCGAGCGTCGCCGAGCGCATGAGGGTCTTGCCCTCGCCACCCGTCGTCATCACCGTTTCGGTCGGGATGAGCAGATAGGGCGTTCCGTCCGCCACATGCCCATGCTCGGCCTTGGCCATGTCGAGCGTGAAGGAATGAACCGGCAGCGCTTCCAATGTCTGGCCGATGAGATCGCCCAGCGCTTTGCGGATGTCGTCCTCGCTTGTTTTGTCGTGCTCGGCCATCTGCTTGATGATGCGCGGCGGGATGGCCTTGACGAGGATGGGCACATCCTTGCCTTCCATCGCCTTGTCGTACATCTCGACGGCCGAATTGAGCATGGTGCTCTCGGCGTCGGTGAGGTCGCGCGCCTGCACATTCTGCGCGCCCGCGAAACAGCACAACGCGGCGATGGCCGCAAGAAAACGCCCCCGAAGTCCCCTCACATGTGGCATCAGTGGGTCTTCGCGGACTTGGCGGCCGGATCCTTCTTCTTGTACATCGCCAGCATGCGCTGGGTGACGAGGAAGCCGCCGAAGATGTTGACCGAGGCGAGGATGAGCGCCAGGAAGCCGAAGATCATCGCCAGTGTCGAGCCTGATGCGATGGCGCCGGCGCCGACCGCCAGAAGTGCCCCGACCACGATGACCGAGGAGATCGCGTTGGTGACCGACATCAAGGGCGTGTGCAGCGCCGGCGTGACGTTCCACACCACGTAATAGCCGACGAACACCGCCAGCACGAAGATCGCGAAAAGCGAGACGAAGGGATCGATCGCATGTTCCATCGCAGGCGGGCCCTTTTAGGATTTGAACATCTTGTGCACCAGCTCGCCGTCCTTGGCGACAAGCGTGCCGGTGATGATCTCGTCCGCCCAATCGATCTTGAGCGCCCCGTCCTTGATCAGGGGATCGAGGAAGTTCTGCAGATTCCGTGCATAGAGCGGCGAGGCATTGCCGGCGAGGCGGCCGGCGAGATTGAGGTTGCCCATGATCGTGACGCCCTTGTGCATGACGATCTCACCCGGCTTCGACAGCGGGCAGTTGCCGCCGCGCTCGACCGCCAGATCAACGATCACCGAGCCGGGCTTCATCGTCTCGACCATTTCCGGGGTCACCAGGACCGGCGCCGGCCGGCCCGGAATGAGCGCGGTGGTGATGACGATGTCTTGAATCTTGATGTGCTCGGCGACGAGGGCCGCCTGCTTGGCCTTGTCCTCGGCCGAGAGCTCACGCGCATAACCGCCGGCGGTGGCCGCATCGGCGACGTCGGCGAAGACGAATTTGGCGCCGAGGCTCTTCACCTGCTCTTCGGTCGCCTTGCGCACGTCGGTCGCCGACACGATGGCGCCCAGGCGGCGCGCCGTGGCGATGGCCTGGAGGCCGGCGACGCCGACGCCCATGATGAAGACCTTGGCCGGCGGAACCGTGCCCGCCGCCGTCATCATCATCGGAAAGGCGCGGCCGAATTGCGCGGCGGCATCGATCACCGCCTTGTAGCCGGCGAGATTGGCCTGCGACGACAGCACGTCCATCGACTGGGCGCGCGTGATGCGCGGCATCAGCTCCATGGCGAAGAGGGTCAGGCCCTGCTTGGCGAGCGTCTCGAGCCCCGGGCGGTCGCCATAAGGGTCGAGAATGGCCGTCACCAGGGCGCCCTTCTTGAGCGTCCCCGTGGTCCGGGCCTCGGGACGGCGGACGCTGAGCAGAATGTCGGCATCCTGGAGCGCCGCCTCGCCATTGCCGATCTTGGCGCCGGCGCCGGCGAAGGCGTCATCCGAAATGAACGCGCCCTTGCCCGCTCCGGCTTCGACGGCGACGTCGAAGCCCTTCTTGATGAAGGCCTTGATGGTGTCGGGTGTCGCCGCAACGCGGCTCTCGCCCGGGAATGTTTCGGCTGAGACCGCGATCTTCATATGTCGGAGGTCCTAGCCGACGTTGACGGCGGTGATCAGTCCGAAAAGCACGAGGACGCCGGCCGACAGCAGCCAGCGCTCCGAGCCTGAGCGCGCATCGATGAGAACTGCGATGCAGCCAATGATCAGGCCGGCGAAACCGATGAATACATTCAAGGACTTGCCGAAGGCGAAGCAGCTGAGCGCGACGAGCACGAAGCCGCAGATGATACCGAGCGCCACCGAGCCCCGGATGAAGGCGCTGTAGGTCCTGCGATGCGCATCCATATCCAGATGGTGGTCGACTGATTGCTCCGCCATGTCGAAAATCCCCTCAAAACCTTGGAATCTGAGGAGACTTACCTAGCCTAGAGCCTTACCCGCCGCAAGAACTGAGGTCCGGCGCGGCGATGAGTCCCAGACCCGCCTTCAAAATCCCGCAAAGGAAGGGCATTATCTTCGTCATTCCCCTGCCCCGGACGGCACATGCGACGGCGAATGTTTGTCCTTTGGCTCGTGTTTCTCCTGGGACTTCCGGGAGTGGCGGGGCTGTGCGTCGCACAGGATTCTACGCCGCCCGACATCCCTCTCCTCACGCGGCAGGCCCAGGCCGGACATGCGGGTGCAATGGTAGCGCTCGGCGAAGCCTATCTGGACGGTATCGGCGTCAAGCGCGATCTCGACGCCGCCATAGGCTGGTTCACGCCCGTTGCCCGGACGAATGACGCCAACGCGCTTTATCTGTTGAGCTTCGCGCTCAGGGAAAGGGGCAAGCCTGGCGACCTCGACGAGGCCTTGCGCCATGCGGTCACGGCCTTGAGCCTGACAAAGAAACGCAAAGGATGGGAATTCCTCGTAGCCAACATCCAGTCGCAGCTCGGCTTCGTCTACGAAAAGCTCGGCCGCTTCGAGGAGGCCGTCGTCGCCTATGAAGCGGCACGCCGCATCTTCGAAGACAAACTGGGCCAGAGCCATCCACAGGTCGCGGGCGCCTATATGAACCTCGCCAACGGCCTCGCCGGCGCCGGACTGCAGGAAGAGTCCCTTGCCGCCACGGAGACCGCGATACGGCTGATCTCCCGGCTTCCCGGGACTGATCAAGAGCCCCTGGGCAGCCTCTATCTGAATAAGGCGGTCAGTCTCATCAGCCTTGCGCGCTACGGCGAGGCGCTCGAGGCTGTCGATCAAGCCCAGGCTGTTTACGAGAAGCTCGGTGGTCAGAATGCCTTCCGGGTCGGCGATGTCCTCAGGAATCGCAGTAGGGTCCTAAATTTGGTTGGCCGCAATCAGGAAGCGATCGAGGCGGCGCAAGGCGCGCTGACCTTCTACGGTCAAATACCCTCACCCGATCAAAGCACACTCGCCGCCACCCATGGCATACTCGGCCTCGCCTATCGGGACCTTCGCCGCTACGACGAGGCCCGCGCGCAATTTCGCGCCGCCGCCACGATACTCGAGAACTCCTCCCGCGCCAGTCGCATCGAGCTGATGCATCCGCTCATCAATCTCGGCAATGTGGATGACGAACTCGGGCAATTCGAGAATGCCCTGGCGAACTATCAACAAGCCTTGAATATCATCCTCGACACCTACGGCCTCGATCATGCCGAGGCGGCCGGCATGCTGAGCCGGATCGGCAACACGTCCTTAAAGCTTAAACGCTATGACGCGGCGCTCGATTACGGCCTTCAAGCCTTGCTCATTCAAACCAGCGCCACGGACGCCGATGTCGACAATCAACGCTACACTTACCGCATGCTGGCGCGCATTCTTGCGGCCACCGGCAACCGGACGACGGCCATATTCTTCGCCAAGCAGGCGGTCAATGCGCATCAGGAGGTGCGCGCCCGCAATAGCACCCTGTCGGACGAAACGAGGGCGACGCTCGGACAGAGCTTTCAGCCTTCCTATCGCCTGCTGTCGGACCTGCTCCTCGACGATGGACAATACTCGGAAGCCCAATTCGTGGGCGGCTTGCTGAAGCAGCAGGAATTCTACGAGTTCACGCGCAGCAGCGCCGGCCGCTCTTCGGCGAGCCGGGACATAGAACCGGGCAGCATTCGCCTCGACGAGGCCGAAGAGAGCTTCTGGACGGATATGAGGGCGTCGATGGCACCCGCCCTCCAGATCGCTTCGGAAATGCGCGCACTCAAGGCCACGCGGGAAGAGACAGGAGCCGCCTTGCTTGAGGACAAGCTGCGGATGCAGGAGCTTGTCGCCAAGCGTGATCAGGCCATGCAGGTGTTCTTTGCATCTACCCGCAATCTCATCGACCGCACCGAAACGGCGAAGAAGACGGCAGTTCAGTTCGGACAACGTTATGCGGAGAAGATTGAGGCGGATCTGAACTCCATGAGCCCCAATACGGTCCTCCTGCAGATCTTGAGCCAGGATAACAGTTTGCATGTCTTCATCAGAGCCGCTGGACGCCAGATGATCTATCGCATGCTGCCCGTGAATCGCGCCGAGCTTGCCAATAAGGTGTCGGCAACGCTTGCCGCCGTGCGGGACCGCGACGAGGACGCCCTTGCCCAGCTTGCCGGCCTCTATGATGACATCATCAGGCCGGTGCGGTCCGATCTCGACGCCGCGGTCGGCCTGAAGAGCCCCGAAGCGCCGATTCTTCTCCTCGATCTGTCCGGCTTCCTTCGTTACGTGCCCTTCGCGGCGCTTTATGACGGCCGGCGCTATCTCGTCGAAGATTTCGCGCCGGCGCTCTACAATCCGGCCAGTCCGACAAAATTCGTGCCCATGCGCCGCGATCGGATCAGAGGAGCGGGCTTCGGCGTCACGCGACCATTTCCCGGCTTCGCGGCGTTGCCAGGCACGGCCCGCGAGTTGGAAACAGTTTTCAAGATCATCGCGGGCAAACCCAGATTCGACGACGACTTCACTCAAAAAAGCCTCGCCAAGGCGCTCTCGACCAAACCTCAGATCCTCCACATCGCAAGTCATTTCCGCTTTCGACCCGGCAACGAAGCCAACTCCTATCTGCTCCTCGGCAACGGCGACGGCCTCTCCTTGGATCAGCTGCGCTCGCAGAAGCGGTATAATTTCCGGGGCATCGATCTGATCACGCTTTCGGCTTGCGAGACGGCTCTCGGCGGTGGTGCGGAGGGCGAGGAAATCGAAAGCTTCGGCGTGCTCGCGCAAAACAAAGGCGCCTCAGCCGTGATGTCGACGCTCTGGCAGATCGCCGACGATTCGACGGCAAAGCTCATGGCGGACTTCTATGAAGGTCTCATCACCCATGATCTCGATAAGGCCCGAGCCCTGAGACAGGCCCAGCTCGACCTGATCCAAGGCGCCAAGCCCGAGTCACAAGTCGCCCAGGCCAGCCGCGCAATGACGGCGCTCGAAGACACAGATGAGATCGACAGCACGATGCCCACCGCTCACCCCTATTATTGGGCCGCCTTCATCCTCATGGGGAACTGGATGTAAGCCCGAAGGCCTTGAGCTGCCGCTATTCGGCTGGAAAAACCTCCCGCTCGCGTCATAATCGGGCATTATCTCGGAATGATCCATGCGACGGCAATTCGCAAATTTCTGGCTTGCAGTGTTCTTGTGCCTTGTAGGGGCGGATATGTCGCGCCCGGCTCGGGCCGATCAAGCCGACGTCCCCGCGTTAGCCGCCAGAGCTCAGTCCGGCGACACCAACGCCATGGTCGAGCTAGGGCGGGCATATCTCGACGGCCAGGGAAAAGATCGCGATCTCGACGCTGCGATCACATGGCTCAGGCGCGCAGCCGAGGCCGACGATCTCCAGGCCACCTACTTGCTGAGCGTTGCTCTGACAGAAAGAGCGGAACCTGGAGACCTGGACCAGGCTTTGCTTCACGGCGGAACTGTCTTGAGAAACATCGAGGCCAGTCACGCGGACGGTCCTGGAGAAGGCAGCAGGGATATTGTCTTGATCAACACCCGGCTGGGGATCATCTATCAGAAGCTCGGCCGCGTGTCCGAATCCATCGCCGCCTATGACGCGGCCCGCGAGACTTCCGAGCGCGCCTTTGGCCGGAATGCCCTGACTGGCTCGGCCTATGCGAATCTGGCTGTCGGGCTTGGCGCGGCAGGGCGCTTTGCGGATGCCTTCGCCGCCAATGAGACCGCCTTGTCGATCTTCACCGGCCTCGGCGAGACGGAAAGCCGGGACGTCGCAGACATTCATGTGAACCGGGCGAGCCTCCTCCAAGGCACGGCCCGCTATCGGGAGGCGTTGCAGGCATACGAGCAGGCCCGCGCGACATTTATGAAGCTCGAGGGCGACAGCAGCCCTGCCCTTGCCAGCGTGCTCAGCAATATGAGCATCGTTCATATGGAGCTGAACAACTTCAAGGACGCGCTCGAGCTCCTGCAGCAGGCGCTCGCCCTTCATCGCATGTCGGCATCCCCGAGCGAGGAGACGATTGCTAATTTCCTCGGCAATATCGGATGGGCCTATAATGGACTCGGCCGCCACGACGAGGCCCGCACTCACTTCGAGGCCGCGCGCGCGGCTTTCGATCGCCTCTATGGCCCGTCAAATCTCCACAGCATGCGCGCCATCGTCAATCTCGGCACGTTGGATGACGACCTCGGAAAGCATGAGAACGCATTGGCCAGTTATCGCCGGGCCACGAAGATGGCGGTTGCGGCAAGCGGCGCCGATCACCCCGAAGTGGCGGCGCTTCTGGCCAGGATTGCCAATACGTCGCGCAAGCTCGGCCATCTTGACGAAGCGGTCGACAGCGCCCTTGAGGCCTATCTGATCCAGACCGGCAGCGTGGACACCGATTTCGACAATATGCGGTACACTTTCCGCGCCTTGGCCCTGGCACTGGCGGCCAAAGGCAACCGCAGCGCGGCGCTCCTCTTCGCCAAAAAGGCCGTCAACACGCATCAGAATGTGCGTGGCCGCAATGCTGAGCTCACGCCTCGGCTGCGCTCGACGCTCGGCGAGAGTTTCCAAAGATCATATCGCGACCTCTCCACGCTGCTTCTCGCCGATGGCATATTTACCGAGGCGCAGTTCGTGGCGAGTCTTCTCAAAAGGGAAGAATTCTTCGATTTCACCCGCCACGGCGCCGGCGCCGAGCCTTCCCAGTTCGAGCCCATCAGCATCCGCTTGACGAAAGCGGAGGAAGGGATCGAGGCGGCCATCGAGAAGACGATGCGGCCGGTGCATCGCCTCGCCGCCGAACCCGGCGAGGCATCCGGCTCAAGGAGTCAAAGTCGCACGGACGCGTATCTGGCGCGCCGCAACACACTCCTGCGGGAATTCATCGCCGCCGCCCGCCGGCAACTCGATCGCGCCGAGACTGACAGGCTCTTGCGGCAAAGAGAGGCACTCGAACTCGGAGAACGGCATGCGCGGAAAGTCCAGGCGGAGCTGCGGGCGATGGGTCCGAATGTCGTCCTCCTGCAGGTCATGAGTCTGGAAGACGGTCTGCATCTGTTTGTGAGCGCCGCTGGCCGCGACACAGCGCATCGCGAGACGTCCATTCGTCGGACGGAAATGGCGGATCGGGTCATTGCAGCTGTTTCGTCCGTCGAAACGCGCAGTGGCGATGCCGTCGATCAGCTGGCGAAGCTCTACGAGCTTCTGATCGCGCCCGTCCGCCGCGACATCGAAGCCGCTCTCGATCGGCAAGGTGCGCACCAGCCCGTCCTCTTGCTCGATCTTTCGGGCTTCCTGCGTTATGTGCCGTTCGCCGCGCTAAATGACCGAGGCCGCTTTCTCATCGAGGACTTCGCGCTTGCGCGCTTCAATCCGGCCGTCCCGACAAAATTCTCGCCGATCGACCGGAGACGGATCACCGGCGCGGGATTCGGCGTTACCGGCAAGCATCCGGGCTTCGCTGCGCTTCCGGGCGTCGCGGCGGAACTCGAAACGATATTCCGCGGAACGGACGGCATCGGTTTTCTCGACGGCTCGCCCCTGATGGACGCGTCATTCGACGAAACCAACCTGCTGGAAGCGCTGACCAAACCTCCGCAAATACTTCACATCGCCAGCCACTTCCGTTTTCGGCCCGGCAATGAAGCGAACTCCTACCTCCTCCTCGGCAACGGCAAGGAACTCTACCTTGATCGTTTGAGAGACAAGGAGGAATTTCGGTTTGCCGGCGTCGATCTATTGGTTCTCTCAGCCTGTGAGACAGCGCGCGGCGGCGGCGCCGAGGGCGAGGAAATAGAAAGCTTCGGCGCCCTTGCCCAGGCCAAAGGCGCCGCAGCGGTCATGTCGACGCTCTGGCAGGTCGCCGACGATTCCACCGCGGCCCTCATGGCCGATTTTTATGACGGACTGGTCGACAAGGGTCTCGACAAGGCTCGCGCGCTGAGACACGCCCAGCTCAGCCTGATCGGGGCTCGTGAATCCGCGCAACGAGCATCCCGGGCCAACAGAGCAATGACGGTTATCGAGGAAGCGGACGCAGCGGTGAATGCGTCTGCTGTCGCTCATCCCTATTACTGGGCCGCCTTCATCCTCATGGGGAACTGGATGTGAGGCCCACCGCATCGAGCGCCGCCGCCTGCCGGGCCGCGACGTTTTCGACGCTGAAACCTTCCAGCGCCTCGTTGAACAGCCGATAGAAATTGAGCTCGGCCCGCAGATGGATGAACACCCCGCCGAGGCCGATCGCGGCGCGGTCCATGAACACGAACTCGCGCGGCACCTTGACCGGTCCCTTCTCCTTCAACGCCTGATGCACGGTGAAGGCCTGGCGCCGGCCATATTGGGCGGGCGACACACCATCGGCAATGGCGCGCACCCGGTCCTCCATCAGAGGACCATAGATGAAGCGCGCCCAGATATTGAGGATGTCGATCAGCTCGTTGCTGAGATTCTGGAAGCCCCAGGTCTCATAGGCGTGCACGATGCGCGCCCGGTCATCGGCGAGAAGGCCGCGATAGAGATCGACGACGCCCTGGACGAAGCGCGGCGGAAAGATGCGGATGCAGCCATAGTCGAGGAGATTGAGGCCGTTGGGCCTGCCGGTGTCATCGAGGGCAGCCGAATAATTGCCGAGATGCGGATCGCCGTGGATCACGCCATGGCCGCAGAACGGCATCCACCAGGCCTCGAAGAGATGCCGGGCGAGCAGATTGCGCGTGTCGAGATCATGTTCCTTGAACTCGAGCAATTTGCGTCCCTCGAGCCAGCTCATGGTGATGAGCCGGCGCGTCGACACTTGCGGCTCGACCTCGGGCACATGGATGGTCGGATGGCCTTTGAGGATTTCCGTGTAGAGCCGGATATGCTTCGCCTCGCGCACATAATCGAGCTCTTCGCGCAGGCGCGCCGCGATCTCCTCGCCGATCTCGCTGGTGTCGATCACCGGCGACATCCGCCGATGCAGCGCGAAGATCACGTTGAGCTGCTTGAGATCGGCTTCGACGGCAGAATCCATGTCGGGATATTGCAGCTTGCAGGCGAGCGGACGGCCGTCATGCGATGACGCGCGATGCACCTGGCCGAGGGACGCCGCATGCGCCGCCTCATGCGCGAAATCGGCGAAAAGCGTGCGCCAGTCGGGGCCGAGCTCCGCCGCCATGCGCCGCTTGACGAAGGCCCAGCCCATCGCCGGCGCCTGCGACTGGAGCTGCGCCAGCTCGGCGGCGTAAGCCTCGGGCAGCGCATCGGGAATGGTGGCGAGCAATTGCGCCACCTTCATCAGCGGACCTTTGAGATTGCCGAGCGCCGCGGCGAGAAGCTGGCCTTCCGCCGAAGAGCCGCGCTCAGCCCCGAGCAGCCGGCCGGCGGCGATGCGCGCCACGGCGCCGCCCACCCCTGTTCCGACATTGGCGTAGCGGAGCAGTCGACCAGTCAGGCTGTTCTCGTCGTCTGCCACCTAATGCCTCACGCAGCTTCCATCGCTTCGAGCTCGTCGATGAAGCCTTCGATGACCTTGAGGCCCTTCTGCCAGAAGGCCGGATCGCTCGCATCGAGGCCGAAGGGCTTCAGCAATTCCGTGTGATGCTGAGTGCCGCCGGCTTTAAGCATGGCGAAGTACTTGGCCTGGAAGCCCTCGGCACTTTCCTGGTAGCGCGCATAGAGCGAGTTCACCAGGCAGTCGCCGAAGGCATAGGCATAGACATAGAAGGGCGAATGGATGAAATGCGAAACATAGACCCAGAAGGTCTCGTAGCCTTCCGAGAAGGCGATGCCGGAGCCTAGGCTTTCGCCTTGCACTTCGAGCCACAGCGCATTGATCTGGTCGGCGGTGAGCTCGCCTTCCTTGCGCGCCGTGTGGATCTTGCGCTCGAACGTATAGAAGGCGATCTGGCGCACGACCGTATTGAGCATGTCCTCGACCTTGCCGGCGAGCATGGCCTTGCGCTTTTTGGGGTCGCTCGCCTGCTTGAGCAGCGCCTGGAAGGTCAGCATCTCGCCGAAGACCGAAGCCGTCTCGGCGAGCGTCAGCGGCGTCTGCGCCATGAGCGCGCCCTGATCGGCGGCGAGCACCTGATGCACGCCATGGCCCAGTTCATGGGCGAGCGTCATCACGTCACGCGTCTTGCCCATGTAATTGAGGAGCACGTAAGGATGCGCCGAAGGTACCGTCGGATGCGCGAAGGCGCCTGACGTCTTGCCGGGTCTTACCGGCGCGTCGATCCACTTCTTGTCGAAGAAGCGGCCGGCGATCTCCGCCATTTCCGGCGCGAAGCCCTCATAGGCGTCGAGCACGGTCGCCTTGGCGTCCTCCCAGGCGACCTCGCGTGTGTCCTCATGCGGCAAGGGCGCGTTGCGGTCCCAGTGATCGAGCTTGGCCTTGCCGAGCCATTTGGCCTTCATCTGGTAGTAGCGATGCGACAGGCGCGGATAGGCGGCGCGCACCGCCTCGACGAGAGCGGCGACGACTTCCGGCTCGACCCGGTTGGACAGATGCCGCGCATCAGCGATGTCCTTGAAGCCGCGCCAGCGATCGGAAATTTCCTTGTCCTTGGCAAGCGTGTTGGTGATGTGGGTGAAGAGCCGGAGATTCTTCTTGAAGGTCTGCGCCAGCGCTTCCGCGCCCGCTTTGCGCTTCGCTTCGTCCGGATGCATCATCAGCGTCAACGTCGGCTCGAGCGACAGCTCCTCGCCATCGACGGTGAAGCGCATCTCGGCGAGGCTCTCGTCGAAGAGCCGGTTCCAGGCCGAATAACTCGTCTGCGACTTTTCGAGGAAGAGTTCCTCGATCTTGTCGTCGAGCTGATAGGGTTTCTCCATGCGCAGATTGTCGATCCATGGCTGGTAGTGCGCCAGCGCCGGAACTTTAAGCTTCTCCGCCAGATCTTCATCGGCGATCTTGTTGAGCTCGAGCTCGAAGAACAGGAGCACGGTCGAGATGTTGGTCAGCTTGGCGCTCGCGTCACCGTAGAACTTCGCGCGCGTCGGATCGGTCGTGTCGCCGACATAATAGAGCTGCGCATAGGAGCCGGCGCGGCCGAGAAGATCGCTCACGGTCTCGTAGGCTTTGATGGCCTTGGCGAGATCGCCGCCGGCGAGCCCTGCGAGCTTGCCCTTGTAGGTCGCAGCGAATGTCTTCGCGTCTTCCTCGCCGCGCCGCATGTCGGCAGCGAAAGCGGGATCGTCCGGCGCGGCGTAGAGATCGGCGAGATTCCATTCGGGCAAGGTGCCCAGTTTCGTGGCGGCGGTGTCCATGATCCATCCGTTCGATTGTTTTGCTGTTCATATGGCCCATGCATGTGACCTCGGCAATAAGGCCGCGCACCTCGCCTGACGCAAGGCCACTTTCCGATGGCACTGGACAGCGCGGGCAACTGTCCCCATTCTCGCCATGTCCTTAATGTGCCCTTTACCCTTCTTTGCCACAGTCGACCCTGAGACGGGGGAAGGCCGGGATGCTGCTGGGCGGTGCGCATCCCAAGACGGCTTTTGCCCCGAATGGCCATATTATCTGAGTGGTGTCGGTCAAGCATGACAGCGCGCGTTCTTATAGTTGAAGACGATCCGGCCCAGCGGCGCATTCTGGAAGAGATGATGAAACGCTTCGGCTTCGAAGCGGTGAGCGCCGACAGCGGCGCCAAGGGGCTAGACATATTGGCCGGCACGACGGGCGGCCAGATCGAGCTCGTCATCCTCGATCTCATGATGCCGGGTATGGATGGGCTCGAGTTCCTCGAGCGCATGAACAGCGTGCGCGGCCACATTCCGGTGATCGTGCAGACCGCGCAAGGCTCGATCGAGACCGTTATCAAGGCGATGCGTGCCGGCGCCGATGATTTCGTGGTCAAACCGATTTCGCCCGAGCGCCTGCGTGTTTCGGTACAGAACCTACTCAAGGTCAATGCATTGACCGAGGAGGTCAAGCGCCTCAACAAGAAGGTTGGCGGCGCCTTGACCTTCGACGATCTCATCGCCTCTTCCGCCGGGATGGCGGGCGTCATCCGGCTCGGCCGGCGCGGCGCCCAGTCCAATATCCCGATCCTGATCGAGGGCCAGTCGGGTGTGGGCAAGGAGATCATCGCCCGCGCCATTCATGGCGAAAGCGAGCGGCGCGGCCGCAACTTCGTCGCCGTCAATTGCGGCGCCATTCCGGAAAATCTGGTCGAAAGCATCCTGTTCGGCCATGAGAAGGGCTCCTTCACCGGCGCTACCGCCAAGCATATCGGCAAGTTCCAGGAGGCCGATGGCGGCACGCTGTTCCTCGACGAAGTGGCTGAGCTGCCGCTCGACATGCAGGTGAAGCTCCTGCGCGCCATCCAGGAAGGCGAGATCGATCCGGTCGGATCGCGCAAGCCCACGAAGGTCAACATAAGGCTCATCTCGGCCACCAACCGCAACATGATCGAGATGGTCAAGGCCGGCGAATTCCGCGAGGATCTCTATTACCGTTTGAACGTCTTCCCGGTCATGGTGCCGCCGCTCAAGGACCGCAAGGACGACATCCCCGCCCTCGTCAACCACTTCATCACCCGCTTCGCCGCCGAGGAAGGCCGCAAGGTTCATGGCATCGAGCCCAAGGCGCTGGCGATGCTGCAGCTCTACAGCTGGCCGGGCAATGTCCGCCAGCTCGAGAACACGGTGTTTCGCGCCATCGTCCTGTGCGAGGGCGACACCCTCGAAATCCAGGATTTCCCGCAAATCGCCTCGCTGGTCGAAGGTTATGAGGTGAAAATCCCGGACCTGCCGGCGACCCCGACGCCGGCGCCCGTCGGGGCCGGCCCTTCACGCTCGACCGGCTCGGTCATTTCGGACGGCATGGCGATCGGCATCCCGGCGGTTACCGATGGCGGCCATATCCGCAAGCTGGAGGAGATCGAGGCCGACATGATTCGCCTGGCGCTCCACCGCTATCGTGGCCAAATGTCGGAAGTTGCACGGAAATTGGGCATCGGGCGGTCGACGCTCTACCGCAAGATGCGCGACCTCGGCCTCGATGACGACGAAAACGGCCGTTCGACCGCCTGACCCGGCCTCGGGTTGCGGCAAAAACGTGACAGTCCTGGTTTAATGCAACCAAGGGAAGCTCTGACCGTTGAAATGCCATGAAGCCCCGGTTAGCTAAGGCAGCAACTCTTGGGAGTATACCGATAATGCGGCTGCGGCGGGGATTGGCGGGCACCTCTGCGCTTGTTCTGGCTTTGTGTCTTACGGCACCGGAGGCCTTTGCTGAACGCGACACCCATTCGCCCAGCCGGATCAAGAAGTCGGGCTCCATTTTCGATTATTTCAAGCGCAAGCGCGAGGACCGCCGTAACGAGCTGCGCCGCAACCGCGAGCCCGGCCCGCGCATCCAGAATGCGCCCTTGATCGAGGCCGACAAGCCCGAGCCGCCGCTGGTCTATCAGCCCGAAAAGCTCGAGGCTCTGCGCGCCGACAGCTTTACCGAAACTGAGCCCACCGACCTTCTGGCCCAGGCCGTTTACCGTGAATTGCAGAGCCGTGAGGCTGCCCCCCGCGTCACCCGCGACGAAAAGTCGGCGATCATCGAGCTCTACCGGACCAACGGCTTCAAACCACTGTGGACGACGGCCGAGGGCCTCGACCAGCGCGGCCAGGACGTTTTGACCCTCCTGGCGATGAGCGCCGATGAGGCGATGGAGCCCTCCGACTACCTGCCGCCGGCGCTCGGCGCCTTCAGCGACAGCCCGGCCTCGTTCAAAGGCGACATGGTCCATCTGGCGAGGCTCGATCTCGGCCTCACGGCGATGGCGCTGAAATATGCCCGCCATGCCTCGGGCGGCCGGATCATTCCCAACCGCCTGACGAAATACAACGACATCACACCGGATCCCGTGGCGCCGGCCACGGCCGTCAAGGTCCTGGCCTGGAGCCCGTTCCCGGTCGAATATCTGAAAGGCCTGCAGCCCAAACATCCGGCCTATGCCCTGTTCAAGACCGAGCTCGCCCAGAAGCGGGCTGAGCTTCATGCGACGGAGAGCGAGACCATTCCGCTCGGGCGCCGGGTGAAGCCCGGCGAAAAGGATCCGCGTATCGTTCTGGCACGCCACCATCTCGAGCGCCTCGACTACCTGAAAGTCGCCGGCACCGAGCCGGAAGTCGTTCCCGTCGCCACCGGCGGCAGCGCGGCGGACCCCAAAGAGGTTCTCGACGCCGACGTCTCGGAGGCGCTCAAGACGTTCCAGACCGAAGCTCAGATTAAAGCCACCGGCGCCCTCGATCAGGCGACGATCAACGCCCTCAACGGGCGCAGCGAAGCGCGTATGGTCGCCAAGCTCGGCTACAACATGGAGCGCCTGCGCTGGCTGCCGAAATCGCTCGGCAGCAAGTATATCTTCGTGAACCAGGCGGCCTATCAGCTCGAGGTCGTCGACAATGGCCGCGAGGTGTGGCGCACCAAGGTCATCATCGGCAAGCCCAACACCCAGACGGTGGCCTTCCACGACCGCATGGAAACGGTGGTGTTCAATCCGTCCTGGGGCGTGCCGCCCTCGATCATCAAGAACGAGATGCTCCCGATTCTCCGGCGTGATCCGTCCTATCTGGACCGGCTGGGCTATCGGGTGGTCACCCGCAACGGCCAGATCGTGCGCTCGAGCTCGGTCAACTGGTCGGCCTACAACAAGGGCGTGCCCTATTCCATCCAGCAGCCGCCGAGCGACGACAATGCGCTGGGCGAAGTGAAATTCCTGTTCCCCAATTCACACAGCATCTACCTCCACGATACGCCGGCGCGCTCGCTGTTCGAGCGTTCCGCCCGTGCCTTCAGCCATGGCTGCGTGCGCGTGGAGAATCCACGTATCTTCGCCGAAACGCTGCTCAAGCTTGATCCGGCGGAAGTCGCCAAGCGCATAGACAGCGGCGTCAGCCAGAGCGCCAAGGTCCGTGATGAGATCAAGATTCACCTGACCTATTTCACCGCCTGGCCCGACCAGAGCGGCAGAATCGTCTATCATGACGACGTCTATGGCCGCGACCAGCGCATGGAAACCGCCTTCTCCGCCACGGCTGTGGCGGCAAGGTGACCTTGAGGACTGCCCCAGAGTCAGCCTGCCTTTATTGCTTAAGCCCCTGTTAATGGTAGTGATTTAGGTTACCTATCGACAGACGGATTGCCTAAGAGTAGCCGTATTCTTGTCGCAAGCATGGAACTGGTGTAATCCGTTTTCTGGGACGGGTGACCATTGTTTTCGGGACACTAACTAGGGGAACCGGGGTTCAGCCGGTCTAAAAGTGAGTATGGGTTTCCTGGCCGCTGAAAACGGACACCGTGGATCATTGACCTCGCGCGCGAAACGGATTGCTTTCTCGACATTTTTGGCCGGCACCCTTGCCGCCGGGCTGTGGTTCGGATTCAGCAATGGCGAGGCGACCGCCGGTGGCGAGACCCGCACCCTCTCCCTCTACCAGACCCACACCAAGGAAAGCCTGACCGTCACCTACAAAGTGAATGGGCGCTACATTCCTTCGGCGATGGAAAAGCTCAATTACATCCTGCGCGACTGGCGCCGGAATGAAGTCATCCGCATCGATCCCAAGACCATCGATCTGGTCTGGGAGCTGCACGCCGATCTGGGCTCCACGAGGCCCGTCCATATCGTTTCCGGCTTCCGTTCGCCCAAGACCAATGCCTTCCTGAAGCGCATCGGCCGCAATGTGGCGAAGAAGAGCCAGCACATGGTCGGCAAGGCCATCGACATCTATTTCCCCGACGTTCCGACCCAAAAGGTCCGCAACAGCGCCCTCGTCCGCCAGGTGGGCGGCGTCGGCTATTATCCGACCTCCGGCCAGTACGGCTTCGTTCACGTCGATTCGGGCAAGGTCCGCATGTGGCCGCGCGTATCGCCGAGCCAATTGGCTAAGATTTTCCGCGATTACCGTAAGACCGTCGGCGCCCGCCGCAACGCCCAGGACCAGGTCATGGTCGCGACCTCCGAGTCGCAGCCTGATCACGGCGCCATGAAGGCGAAGCTGGCCTCCATCGCCAACAGCTATAGCGGCGAGGACGACGAGGATGCCGGCGCAGCCGACACCACCGCTGCCGCGGTGGAGACGGAAGCCAAGTCGCCCGCCCCGACACCGCGCGCCAAGCCGGTGGTCCAGCGCCCGGTCGAGGTGGTCGAAGCCTATCCGGTGCCGCTGCCGCGGCCGAAGCCCATCGAAGTCCTGATGATGGCCGCCGCCAACATGCAGATCGAGCCGGCCTCGGCCCCGCCGAAGGGCGTCGAAACCAACTTCAAGTCGCGCATCTATAACGACAATCTTGGCCCCGTGGCGGGTGCCGAGTCGATGGTCGAGGAGCCCGACGTCACCCAGACCGCCAATGTCTCCGCCAAGGGCAGCTTCGCCGACTCGCTGCGTGACGGCACGGCGGAAGATGTCCCGTTGATCCGCCCGCTCGCCGCTTCCGCCGGCAATGACGATCTCTTCTGGTGGCCCAAGCAGCTGACCTTCAGCCCCGACCAGGCGGTCCGCCGCGATGGCATGCCGCAGGAAGTGGTGCCGGATGACAGCGAGACCATCGCCGAGATGGCAGCACCTCAGCTCTCGTCGTCCTCGACCCTGATGATGGCGCAGGCCAATGCGACGACGCCCGCCGTCATGCCGTCGCTGCAGACGGTGACGAGCGGCAAGGGCGATATGCTCGAGGTCAACCGCTCCGCCAAGGGCAGCATGCTCATGAACGAACCGGTCGTGATGCAGAAGAAGCGTCAGACCCTCGGCCAGTTCATCGAAGACGTCACCGACGGCAACTGACCGGCCGGGCGTTTCCGTCCAAATTCGGATTTGAGAGAAAACCGGAGAGCAGACACGTACCTGCTGTCGAGAGAGGCTTGAGCATGCATCGCCCACTCTCCGGTCACCTTCCCTGGGCTGGGACCAGGGTAAGCTTCAAAAGCAGCGTGGTGACGCGGAGATAAGCGCGCCAAAGCGTGCCGGTCAATCGACCAGGCCACTATCGGCCGCGCATTGCGATGCGGTCGTGTTCTTCATGCAACAGGGTCGGGAGTTGGGCCTCCAGCACTTCGCGGCGACCGCAAAATGACTTCACATCGCGCCGAGGTTTGAGAAAATCTTCAGGACTTACGGTCAGCTCTGATCGACCGATTCGATCACGCCTTCCTTCAGAAGCAAATCCTCGGCCCGGGCGAGATAGCGTCCCTGGATGGCCAGGGCTGCATCGTCGTCCTTGCCAGCGGCCACGGGCCAGGGCTGGCCGGGATGATCGCGCTCATACAGCTCGCCCGCTCTTTTGAGGATCAGTTGCGCCCGTTTGTCCAGGCTCACGCAACGCCCAGGATCTTGAGCGCCGGCAGCACGATCAAGAGGCCGATGGTCAGGCCGCCGCCCGCCATGCGCAGGAGCGTCTCGACGATCTGGGCTTTCTGGATAGGGGGTCGGCTCGCCGGCTGGTAATGCGTCATAGTCGTGCCCTCCACTGCGGCTGGGCGGGCTTATGCGATACCGGCCGTCACGTCGCGCCCGCTCCAGATGGGCGAACACAAAGCACACCGGTTGGTTCCGGCCACACAAAAATATTTTTTAGATTATGCCGCTTCTTCCGCCGGCAGCATGCCGAGCGCGTTCATATAGAGGTCGAGGATCGCTTCCTCTTCCTCGCGCTCATGGCGGTCCTTCTTGCGCAGCGAAATGACCTTACGCAAGATTTTGGTGTCGAACCCGTTGCCCTTGGCCTCGGCATAGACTTCCTTGATGTCGGCCGCGATCGCCTTCTTGTCCTCTTCGAGCCTCTCGATGCGCTCGACGATGCTCTTGAGCTGGCCTTGGGCAAAACTGGTCTTGGCGTCCATAGAAGGTGGTCCTGAGCTGATCTAGTGCTTGTGGGTTGACTTGAAGGCCGCGTCCTGGGCCGGGCTCGCCTCGCGCTGGTATTTGGCCTTCCAGTCGGCGTAGGGCATGCCATAGACACGCTCGCGCGCGTCATCGCGCGACACCTCGAGGCCCTGCGCCTTGGCCG
Source organism: Rhizobiales bacterium Y(2018) (assembly GCA_005502925.1). Classification (GTDB taxonomy): domain Bacteria; phylum Pseudomonadota; class Alphaproteobacteria; order Rhizobiales; family Aestuariivirgaceae; genus Taklimakanibacter. The sequence continues at coordinate 75,770 of SCPD01000004.1, forward strand.
CCTCCTCATACCAGTTCGACAGGCAGTTGCGGCAGAATCCCGCCAGATTCATCAGATCGATATTCTGGACATCGCTGCGCCCGCGCAAATGCTCGACAAGCCGGCGGAACACCGCGGCTTCGAGCTCGGTCTGGGTCTTCGGATCGATCATCATGAGCCACCTTTCATATACGCTTCGAGGATGGGCGCCAGCCGCGATATCCACTCATCCACACCTGATTGCCGGGCGATCAGATCCTGGCGGATTTCGATGAGGCCATGCTGCAAATCCCGGCTGGTTCCATGGGTATATAGGGTGTCGCCCACGAGCGCGCCGGAATAGGGCTCATTGTCTCCCACGCAGAGGTCGCCCGCGGCCCGGAACGCGTCCAGGAGATGTCCGGCGAAGCGCCGGTCGGTGTCCCACAGGACGCCCACATGCCAGGGGCGCGCAGTGCCCTTCCAGAAGGGCGTGAAGCTGTGCAACGACACCAGCACCGGATCGACGCCCAGCGCCTTCGCCCGCTCGATCTCGGCCGTGATGGCGCCGTGATAGGGCCGGTGAAACCGGGCGATGCGCCTCTCCCGTTCGGCTTCGTCGACCAGGGCGTTGCCCGGCACGATGGCGCCGTCCGAGACCCGCATGATGAGGGTGGGATCGTCGGCGCCGCGATTGGGGTCGATGAGGAGGCGTGAATAGGTCGCCATCAGGGCCGGGCAATCGAGCGCCCGGGCGAGCCCCCGCGTCACCGCCTCGACCCCGATGTCATAGGCGATATGGCGCTCGAACTGCTCCGGCGGCAGCCCCAGGGCGCCATATTCGGGGGGAATCGTATTGCGGGCATGGTCGGCGAGAAGGATCAATCCCCGCTTCAAATTCCCGTCAATTCGCGCAAAACTATCATTAAGGCTTGTTTCAAACATTCGAGGTTTTATAGGGGGTCCCATTCGGCCAGTCATCATCTTGCCAAACTTGACGGCAGGACTGGTCGTGGCACAACTTGGCTCGCCCTAGGCCCGCCTGTTGACGCATGTTCTTTGACAGGGAATGTTATGATCGATTCGCTAGTATCACCGGGGTCCAGGGGACGGATGGCACAGTTTTCGGCAGTATTGGCTACGGCGGTCGTGGCGCTCGCCTTCATGGCGCAGAGCGCCAAGGCCGATCTCAAGCTTTGCAACAAGACCGAGAGCCGTGTCGGCGTGGCGCTCGGCTACAAGGACAAGGACGGCTGGGCGTCGGAGGGCTGGTGGAATATCGGCGCCAATGGCTGCGAGACCCTGCTCAAGGGCCCTCTCATCGCCCGCTACTACTATATTTTCGCCGTCGACTATGACAAAGGCGGCTCCTGGGGCGGCAAGTCGATGATGTGCACCCGGGACAAGATCTTCACCATCCGCGGCATCGGCAACTGCACTGACCGCGGCTACAACAAGACCGGCTTCTTCGAGGTCGACACCAAAGAGGAAACCGATTGGACGATCTCCCTTTCCGGCGAGAAGACGAGCACCAACGGCGGCGCGCAACCACAGTGAGGCGCAATCGCAGCGTCAAGGTGATCGCCACTCTCGGGCCGGCCTCCTCCAGCCCGGAGATGATCGAGAAGCTGTTTCTCGCCGGCGCCGACGTTTTCCGCATCAATATGAGCCATACCTCGCACAAGCTGCTCGAGGAGCTCCATGGCGCGATCCGTCAGGTGGAGCAGAAGCTCAACCGGCCGATCGGCATTCTGGCCGATCTCCAGGGCCCGAAGCTACGCCTCGGCACCTTCCAGGGCGGCGAGGTGCGCATCACCGCCGGCCAGACCTTCACCTTCGACACCGACCCCGCGCCGGGCGACGCGACCCGCGTCCATCTGCGCCATCCCGAGATCTTCTCGGCGGTCAAGCCAGGCGACAACCTGCTCGTCAATGACGGGCGCCTGCGCGTCGAGATCACCGATGTGAAACCGGACCGGATCACCACAAGGGTGATCTTCGGCGGCGTCATGTCGGACAAGAAGGGCCTGAACCTGCCCGACACGATCCTGCCGATCCCGGCGCTGACCGAAAAGGACCGCGCCGATCTCGATTTCGCCGCCAATATCGGCGTCGACTGGATCGCGCTCTCCTTCGTCCAACGTCCCGAAGACGTGGCCGAGGCGCGCAAGCTCATCGCCGGGCGCGCCGGCGTCATGGCCAAGATCGAGAAGCCTTCGGCCCTCAACGTGCTGCAGGAGATCCTCGAGATTTCCGACGGCATCATGGTGGCGCGCGGCGATCTCGGAGTCGAATTGCCGCTCGAGACGGTGCCGGCCCGCCAGAAGCAGATCACCCGCGCGGCGCGCCGCGCCGGCCGCCCCGTCGTGGTCGCGACCCAGATGCTCGAATCGATGATCGTCGAGCCGGTGCCGACCCGCGCCGAGGTCTCCGACGTCGCCACCGCCGTCTATGAAGGCGCCGACGCGATCATGCTCTCGGCCGAAAGCGCCACCGGCAAATGGCCGGACAAGGCTGTCGCCACCATGGACGCGATCGCCCGATCAGTCGAGAACGACGCCTTCTATCGCGGCATCATCACCGCACAGAGAAGCGAGCCCGAGCCGACCAGCGCCGATGCCATATCGGCGGCGGCGCGCCAGGTCGCCGAGACGCTCAAACTCTCCGCGATCGTCTGCTACACGGCCTCGGGCTCGACCGGCATCCGCATGTCGCGCGAGCGCCCCGACGTGCCGATCATCGCTCTGTCGCCGATCACCGCCACGAGCCGCCGCCTCGCCCTCGTCTGGGGCCTGCATTGCGTGCTCACCGACGACGCCCATGATCTCGACGATATGGTCTCGCGCGCCTGCGACATCGCGCAGGCCGAGGGCTTCGCCGCTCCGGGTGAACGCATCATCGTCACCGCCGGTGTGCCGCTCGGCACGCCGGGTGCCACCAACATGCTGCGCGTCGCCTATCTCAACCGCGACTAAAGCGCGATGACTTCAGGAAGCGTCGCCAACGCGCTTTAGTTTATTGTTTGCGCATGATCCTTCCGGAAAACCGCTTCGCGCTTTTCCGGATCATACTCTAGTTCCGCTGTAATTCCCCTGTATTTTGCAGCGGAATTTGCAGCGGATTAACAGCGGATCTGCAGGGAACTACAGCGATTCTCGCGAAAGTCGCGAAACAGCGGAAGTCACCTCGGCAGTGATTTCACCCTTGCGCCCAATGATGCAAGAGTCTTTCTCCGCAAAGAGATCACTTTTTCAGCTTGCATTCGCGGACGCAAACTCGGGAAATTACAGCGTCGGTAAGAACTCAGGTCGACCCGATCCACCCCGACAGCGTCTCCCTTCGACCTTGCATCAAGGATGCCTATGACATGGCCACACTCTGGACCGACGAGGTCATCAAGTGCAATGGCGGCGCGGCAGGTTATTTCTTTGGGCGCCGAGTCAGGCGTCGCCGATTTGCAGCGACTTTCTTACGGTAGGATTTCACCGTCGACTCCAGGGCAGCAAGGGGTGCTTTGCCGGACATCAGAGCGATGCTCAGTGCGAAAGTTTCGACTGCCGCAGCGGTGGTCTTTTCGGTGACCATTCTCTCGGCCTCGTTTCGCGCAACCGAGCCGCCCGCCTGAAGACACGACAAGCGACGCAGAATCATCCATTGGCTCTCCATTCCCAGTCTCATCATCTGAGCGGAGAGAGATAACCATCCATTCGACATTGTTTTCTTTCTGTATAGCGCCCTCGATATCCCGACGCAGGTCAATTGAAGAGGCCTGCCCAGCCTCTAGAGCTCGTCCAACCGATCTAGAATCCAGGTAATTTCCTGAGGATGCTTTTGCTCTGCGTTCTCAGCGAGTTTCATGCGCCGATGACTCTCCGATGCGTCCAGCCCGGCTTCCCTCAACTTATCTGTCTCGTGACTGTGGATGACTATGTCCACATAAGCCTGTTCCGCTCGGTCTCGCGCCTCGGTTAACCGCCGCATGAGTTCCTCCCGGACCATACAGCTACAACGCATCAGAGCACTTCCGGTTTCCGTCCGCATTGGAATGGAGGGCTCATATCCGGGGTTTCAAATGCGGTCGGGGACGGTCGATCAGCTGCCATAGCGGCTACATCCAGCTAAATCGCAGCTCCAAAGCAGCTGTTCATGTTGGAACGTATTGTCACTCCGTTCGTTGGTGACGAGGACCGCTCCGGCCCCAGCGTGCGGCAACAAGGCGACAGATTTAGAGGTAGACACAGTGCAATTCGAAGACTCGAAGCAAGGGGTTGATAAAATCACCGATGACTACTCGCGCACTCGTCGTAGCTCTCCCTCATCGCAGCAAGGGCAGCGTCACAATACCGGCAATGAACCGCCCCCGCGGCGATCGCGGTCTTCTCCGCCAAAGCGCGCTATTTTCTCGATGATCGACCCTTGGGCCGATCCAACCAAGTGAAGCATGAGCCATCATTGGAGATTTCAGATGTCAAAAGCGCCCCTTAGACCTGCCACGCCAATAGATGCAGAGCTTGCCGACTCCGGCCCTGAGGCGGACACGGAAATCGGGAAGGCAAATAAGATAGCTGACAAGTACAAGAAGCCGTCTCATTCCACCGACAAAGATAAAGAATAATTCGTCGTGATCAAACGCAGGTCTCCTGCGTGACGGCAAACTTATCTCCTATAGTTTCCTTCTCCGCACGTGTGCTCGCAAGACAGCCCCTGCTGCAAGTCAGCTTGGATGTTGTACTTCCAGCTCTTCATTTTCACCGGGAGCGTCAGGTGGAAGTATGATCTCGATAACGAAAGGCGCTGGCGCCAACTCTATGGCCTGAAGGCCTGAGGTGAGCATCACCGCGATGACTTCTCCAGGCATGAATTCTTCGTCGGGAAAGGACCGTCTGACCCTTTCCGCCACACCATAGGCATCAACGATTTGATTGTTGGCCTCGGCATCTCGGACAATCTTTTTCACGGCAGCAGTTACGGCGGGTGACAAACCTTTTGTCATCGGAGCCTCCTTGTTTGAGGCGACGCTACGCTTCGCTCACACAACTGCAATCCCGCAAGAGCAGAAGAAGCCGTGTCTGCGGGATATGCACCAAAGGCTCTGGCGAGCGCTTCTACTGATTTTTTGCTACTAGCTGTGTCTTGTCACTTCCAGTAAAAAGCACTACTTACTCATAAGCCTACTTTGTTCAAAACGCTATGAGAGTCTGCCATGATCGAGAAACGTGAAGAACGTCTCCAAATTATGCTGGATATTCAAGAACTTAGAGCTTTGGATAATTTCCGCTTCAAGGCGCGGATGCCCAGCCGGGCCGCTGCAGTCCGGGAACTCATCAGGCGCGGCTTGGCGGCTGAAGGGTTTAACACCGCCGAAGAAGGGCAGCGGTCCTCGACTTTTGGAGTTCTCGACGGCGGGACGAGCTCGGAAAGCAACGGGCACGCCTAAAAATATTTTCAAGGAGAACCACAGGTTCTGCGTTGGGCTGCCGCTGGCCCGGCGGCGTCCTATATAATTCTTTCCATGAGCTCAAGTTGCTGCCGCGCCAGGCGCTGCGGACATACAGCACCCGCTACAAAACCGGTGTAAAGAGAGCTTCATCCTTGCCGCTAGATGAATTTGAACATTGCCGTCGACCCGCTGGGAATCCGCAGTGCGGATGACTCCCAGCGGGCCCGCGTGCCCGGGGGGCAATAACGGAACACGCCAGCATAAAAGCGAAACGCTTCTGTTCGTTCCTAAATGGAAACGGCTCTCGCCGTGGATGGGTTTGTGAAGGTTGTGGATGCTGCCCCAAGGAGGTGGATAGCAAAGAGCGCATTTCGACTTGAGGGCATGGCATTTTGAGCCAGTGCCGACCACTGCAGCAGTCTCACGGGGGCCGAACGCCTCGGTGATGCCCCACCTCACAACGAGGAACTTTGCCGGTGAAGAACGGTTTGCTCCTTAATTCCACAGGGAGGAAAACCGCTATGACCAACGAACGCCCGGAAGCGCTCGCCCAATTTGCCGAGTCCGCTCGGCGCGGAGAGGAAGCAGGTGTAATAGGGCTTAAGGCAACGGCCCGCACCGCTCCAATTCCGACCGACCCCAAACTCAAGGATGAGGCCGCGACACGCGTCTTGGCCGAAGGCGCAACCGGCCAGGATCTGGCCGCCGAAGAATATGTGGACCGCCTCCCGGACCGTATCATCGAGAGTCAACAACCATCTCGGGAAGACGAGTCTACGCTGGGCTCTGAAATTCCTCCTCCGGCTTATGATGCGACGCTTGACGCCCGCACTGGTCGTCCACCGCAGCCGCGCGAAGCCCGGCAACTGGCAGGAGAACACGAGAGCTCACGATTGTCGGGCGACACTAAAGGCATCAGCGCGGAAAGCCACTCCCCTGACGAGCCGCAATCCCCCCATGGCTCGAATGAAGATGGCCGGGTTGGCGATCAGACACCGGGGAGAATGGTTTCTCCAAAATTGGATGATGAGTCGCGCGACCGTTAGCCTGGTGATCCAGCGGTTGTCGGCTGAAAAGGAACCAACCGTCATCATAAGCATTAAGTGTACCTCGCTTCCTGCGGGAAACCTTCAACAACCGAGAGATCTACATGAAATCTTTTCTCATGACGGCTGCGGCTTGTCTTTTGCTCATCACACCCGCTTTCGCGCTGACGGATGCGGAATGCAATTCGATGTGGTCGCAAGCCGATGCGAATAACGATGGTTCATTGAGTGGTGGAGAAGCGATCCGCTACGCCGCATGGATGCGGATCAATGGACAGAGCGTACCGGCGGACAGCACGATCGCCAAGGCGGCCTTCCTTGAGAACTGCAAAGCCGACGTATTCACTTCCGCCGCCGTCGATGCGGGCGCTCCGCTCGAGGGCGCAAACAGCTTCACCGAAGGCCAGGCTCAGGATCGTGCGCTTGCCGCCGGCTATGCGGATGTGTCGGCCCTGGCTAAGGACGACAAGGGCGTATGGCGCGGCACCGCCACAAAGGATGGCAAGTCCGTCCAGGTCGCGGTCGATTACAAGGGCAACGTCGTCACCAACTAATTCGAGTCATTCAAAGAAAGGAATTCCATGCAAACGATAACGAAAGTATTTGACAGTCACGAGCGGGCCAGGAGAGCCGTGAGCGATCTGGAGGCGGCGGGTATTCCCTCGACGGATATCAGCTTGATCGCCAACCGTCATGTAAACGCGAAGTATGTCGACAAGGATGAGGCTTCCAACACAGCGGCGGGCGCTGGCCTCGGCGCCGCTGTCGGCGGTGGCGCAGGTCTGCTCGCGGGATTGGGTATGTTGGCCATTCCTGGAGTCGGCCCCATCGTGGCGGCAGGGTGGTTGGCGGCTACAGCCGCAGGCGCCGTGGCGGGCGGGGCCGCAGGCGGGATTGTCGGCGCGCTTGTCGACGCCGGCGTTCCTGAAGACCATGCTCATGTCTATTCCGAAGCCATCCGGCGCGGCGGAACCTTGTTGTCGGTGAAAACAGATAGTCAGCATGCCGTGCGCGCGCAGGCTATCCTTGACAGGAATGAGCCTCTCGACCCGGTGAGATTGGGCGAAGACTACAGGAAGGCAGGCTGGGAATCCTACAACCCCGAAGCCCCTCCCTATAAGCTCACTGAAGCTGAGATCGAGCGCATCAGACGACCGAACTAGGCTGTCTGTCTTCGATTAGCCCCGACTCACCTCGGGGCTAATTCTTTAATGCCGGTTGGGACCACGGGCGATTGGCCACATCAATCTCACTTCGCTTGAACAGGAGACTCACATGCCATCCTCACGCACATCGGGCCCGAAACAAAAAGATGGTTCTGGCGGCGAGCCGCATCAAAAGAGCGGAAAATCAGGCGAGAACCTGACCACCAATCAGGGCATCGAAATTTCCGACAATCAGAATTCCCTCAAATTGGGGGCCCGCGGCCCCACTCTGCTCGAAGACTTTATGTTGCGGGAGAAGATCACGCATTTTGATCACGAGCGCATTCCGGAACGGATAGTGCATGCTCGAGGATCTGGCGCCCATGGCTATTTCGAGCTCCATAAATCGCTCAGGCATCTCACCGCAGCGAAGTTTCTGCAGGACACGAGAAAGCGTACCGAGGTTTTCGTGCGCTTTTCCACGGTCGCCGGCGGTGCGGGATCGGTGGATCTTCCCCGCGACGTTCGCGGCTTTGCCGTAAAATTCTATACCGACCAAGGCAACTTCGATCTCGTCGGCAACAATATTCCCATCTTCTTCATCCAGGATGCGGTGAAATTTCCCGATCTGGTTCATTCGGTCAAGATGGAACCGGATCGCGGCTTTCCGCAGAACGCCTCCGCCCATGATACTTTCTGGGACTTTGTCTCGCTCATGCCGGAGAGCATGCATATGCTCATGTGGGTCATGTCGGACCGGGCAATCCCACGCTCACTGCGCATGATCGAGGGGTTCGGCGTCAACACTTTCCGCTTTGTGAATGCAGAGGGTGAATCCAACTTCGTGAAATTCCATTGGCGACCGGTTCTCGGCGCCGCTTCCGTCCTGTGGGACGAGGCTGTCAAGATCAACGGGGCGGACCAGGACTTTCACCGGCGTGATTTGTGGAAAGCGATAGACAGCGGGAATTTCCCGGAATTCGAGTTCGGCGTCCAGGTCCTGGACGATCGGGCCGCTGCCGATCTGGAATTCGATATTCTCGATGCCACCAAACTTATCCCGGAGGAAGTCGTTCCCGTGCAGATCATCGGCAAAATGGTGCTGGACCGCAACCCCGACAATTTTTTCGCGGAGACCGAGCAAGTCGCCTTCCACCCGGCCAATCTTGTGCCGGGCATCGAGTTCTCCGACGATCCGCTTTTGCAAGGGCGGCTGTTCTCCTATCTGGATACGCAGCTCTCGCGCCTGGGCGGCGCCAATTTTCACGAAATTCCGGTCAATCGGCCACGCTGTCCGATGCGCAATTTCCAGCGCGACGGCATGCGCCGCATGGACGTTCCCCAGGGCCGTGTAGCCTATGAACCGAACAGCCTCGCCCCTGACGGTCCGCGTGAAAGCCCGTCGGGCTTCGTCACCCAGCCGCAAGGCGATTTCGGCTCTGGGAAGAGCCGCGAGCGGTCCGAGACTTTCAAAGACCATTACAGCCAGGCGCGCATGTTCTTCAATTCCATGTCGGAGCCCGAACAACGGCATATTGTCAGCGCGTTTGCCTTCGAGCTCGGCAAGGTCGAAACACCCGCCATTCGCAAACGGATGCTGGGACATCTTGCCATTGTCGACAAGACCCTATGCGGGGGTGTCAGCAAAGCGCTGGGGACGAATGAGATAGATCCCATCACGCCCGCTCTTGAACCGCGCGACCTGGCGCCGTCACCCGCTTTGAGCCTGATCAAGAAAGCTCCTGCTACCCTGCGCGGGCGGACCATCGGCGTCCTGTTGTCGAACGGCGTCGATGGCGGTTTATTGAAGCGGCTCAAGAAGGCGATCGAGGCGGAAGGCGCGGAAATGGCTGTCGTCTGCCGCAAGATTGGAGGCGTCACCCTTTCGGACAAGGTCAAGCTGCCGGCGGATCACGCTCTCTCCGCGGCGCCGTCCGTCATTTTCGATGCGGTGGCCATTCTTACGAGTGACGAAGGGGCGAACGAGCTTGCCGAAGAGGCGGCCGCCATCGATTGGGTACGGGATGCATTTGGACATCTGAAGGTTATCGGCTTGAACGGTGCTTCGGTAGCGCTCCTGAATAAAGCCGGGTTGTCGGGGATGTTCGATGAAGGCGTGATCACCATCGAAGATGCAGCCGGCATCGAAGCCTTTGTGAGCATGGCGAAGCAGCAGCGGATTTGGGACCGCGAACCAAAGGTTCGCAGTCCCGGTTGACGACTTCTCACGAGAGGGATCTGCGCGATCTGCGCAGGTCCTAGTGAGCCGAACTGATAACTAGAAGCTCGTCATCGTCCCGCTGCCTTCCGCCCATAGCGCCGGCCACTGAAGCGATGAATGCACCGATCGCCATTGAAAGGGCAGCGAGAATGGCCGCCGTGGCACTTGCTTTGCGGGCGTCATCGGCCGCCTGCTGTGCCTTGGCCTTCCACTCGCTGGCCTTGGTCAGGAACGCCTCAACGCGGGCCTGTGCTTCCGGTTGTGCAAGCCCGGTCCGTGCGGCGACGAGGCTGGCGAGATAGGTCCGGTCCTCAGGCGTTACCTCACCCTGGATGGCGCCCATGGCGAGAATACGCGACGCTTGTGCCGCCGCGGCTTGATCGCCGTCAGCACCTGCGGCCGCCAGGCGCGCAGGATCGGCGGGCCTGAGCAAGCTGTCCACCAAATAGCCCGTCGGATCATTCTGGCTACTCGACTGAGCGGCTTGGCCCGCGGCATTGGCGGCGCCACCGGCAACGCTGGCCGCAACCTGAGTGCCGGCACCGAGAAGCATAGTCGTATGAAGGCCGATAAGCCCAACGATGACCAGCGTTGCCACAGCCCATGACATGAAGCCATGGGCGGTATCCCGGAAGAACACTTCATCCGTATGCACCCCGACCCATTTGGTACGAAGCCGGCCGGATAGGTAACCACCAAGGGCTGAGGAAAGCCATTGGACGATGACCAGCCAGATTGCCGTCGAAGCGGCGATGGTTGTCAGGCTGGCACTCTCCGCCGACCACGGGGATATGAGAGTCAGCCCCAAACCGGAACCGAGCACCATCAATACGACGGTGGCCACGACGGCAGCAAATGCGCCGGCAAGGATAGGTCCCCAGACAACGGCGGGCCGTGAGCCCTCCGTAAGAGGGGTCTCAACAGTGACATTGGCCATAAGACCCTCCTAGCGAAAGAAAAGAAGAAGAAGCAGGATGATTGGAATTGGAACTCCCAAAAACCAGAGCAAGATACCGCGACCCATGGATGCCTCCATCTATGCCCTGGAACAATCTCCTGAGCGCACGCTAACCCGCCGGCTGGCTTGGAGTTCCTGATGAGGAGAAGGGAGCAGCGCGTCTGATTGAAGCGTCCTGCAACGCCACATAACAAGCTGCTGATCACTGTTGAGCCTGGCGGACGTTAATCGTCGAGACGAATCTAATCGACGAATTTGAAGGTCACTAGCGCGGGATGCGAAAAAGCGGATGCCGGTTTTTCGCAAGAATCCCACGCCAACATAATAATCGATCACGTCTATGAGTTTGGGTTGATTCAACCCACACTCATCGTGATCTAAGCCCTCGAAGCGAACTCAATCCAACAATAAGAGAGTTCCAAAAAGAAAACCCGCCTGAGCGGGTTTTAGTAGGGGCAGATGCGCCAGAAGGGGCTGGTGCGCGCCATCAACGCGGGCGCTGAAAAAGAGTTCCACCTCAGCCTTTGTCCATCACATCCAGAAGCCGCTCCATCTCAGTAAGGTCGAGTTCCTGGGCATCTACGAGCTTGGCGAGAATCAGCCGCGCTTCCTCGGATGAGAGCCCCTGCTTTTCGAGTTCCGTCACGATTTCATGTTGATCCGCGATGCCGAGGTCGCCGGCTTCGGCGCGCCGGCGGGCCTCCTTGATCAGGATAAGCAAAGAGATCTTGTCCATTCCGACTTTCTGCCATGATACGGGAGTGCGATCAAACAGCGTCACCCCGGCGTCACGCGAAATCACTGTGTTTGCCGAATCAGATCGGCCGCTCTTCGGCTTCGATCTCCTCGAGCGCGCGCTTGGCGCCGTCGAGATGCGGGTTGTAGGTCAAGGCCTCGCTGAAGGCGGCGCGGGCGGCGGCGAGATCGCCTTGCTGGCGCTTGATCATGCCGAGACCGGACAGTGCACCGAAATGGCGGGGCTCGAGCTCGAGCACCTTTTCGACGTCCTGGAGCGAATCATTGTAGCGCCCAATCAGGAAATAGACGGTCGCCCGCTTGTTCCAGGCCTCTGCATAATCGGGATGAACCTCGATCACATTGTCGAGGATGGCGAGAGCCGTGCCGGTCTCCTTCGCCGCCGAGGCGCGCATCGCCTGCGCCAGGAGCGCGTCCGCCGTCGGGCTGTCGGAGGTCATCCACAGATTCCAGATCGACTGCTCGGCCCGTTTCGCCTCAGGCCCGTCCTCGCTCTTGATCAGCCGGGCGAAAAGCCTGTCGATCTGCTCGGCCCGCATTTCCGCGGGCTTGAGCCGGGTCACAGCAGCGGGAATCGCCTCGGGACTCTTGTCGCGCGCCTCGGTCTGCGCCGCGGCGGCCGAAGCGAGAAAGACAAGGGCGGATAGAGCGACAAGGCTGCGCCGGATCATCATGGCGCCATTATAGCGCAGCACCTGCGGCAACAAAATGATCACCGCCGCGATGGCCTCGCGGCGGTGATCACAAAACCGTAGACGGAATCGCGTCAGCCCTGACGGGCCTTGAACCGCGGATTGGTCTTGTTGATGATATAGACACGGCCCTTGCGCCGCACGAGACGATTGTCACGGTGGCGTTTCAAGAGCGATTTCAATGAGTTACGGATCTTCATGACAATCACCAAATAAATCGCACCCGGAACGTGTTTCCGGGTGCCTCTTTTCGAGGCGGGACCATAGTGATATGGACCTGACCTGTCAATTCCGCCCTTGAGCTTTCCCGCCCGGTTCAGACGGTCCAACCAACGATGTTCACGACGAATTTCATTATCACGGTCCTGGTTCTCCTGGCCGCCCTGGCGGTCGTCGCCCGGATGGTCATCATCGAGAAGCGCCCGCGCACCAGCATCAACCCGCGTCTCATTCCGACGACGCCGGTCATCGTCATCGGGGGGTTCGTCGCCTTCCTCGCCTTGATCCACTTGATCAATCTCGCCGGGGTCCATACCGGGCGCTGAATGGCAAGGCGCCCGCATCTTGCGACGCGGACGCCCCGTTCAGATCAAGCAACCGGTAATTAGGCGGCTTTCTTGTTCTCGATCACCTTGGGCTCGTTCCGGCCCGTAATGGCGATGGTGCGCGGCTTCATGGCTTCCGGAATCTCACGCTTGAGCGCGATATGGAGGAGGCCATTGTCGAGCTCGGCGCCGACGACCTGTACAAAGTCGGCGAGCTGGAAGCGGCGCTCGAAAGCGCGCTGGGCGATGCCCTGATGCAGGAACTCGCTCTTGGTTTCGCTCTTCTCGGCCTTCTTGCCGGAGACGCTGAGCGTGTTCTGCTTCACTTCGATCGTGACGTCGTTCTGACCGAAACCGGCGACCGCCATGGTCACGCGATACTCGTCCTCGCTGACGCGCTCGATATTATAGGGCGGATAGGCCGGAACCTCGAAGCTCCCGGCATTGTCGAGAAGCTGGCCCAAGCGGTCGAAGCCGACGGTCGAACGATAAAGGGGGGTAAGATCAAACATGTGCACATTCTCCTTGAGCAAGGTGCAGTGGGTTGAGCCCGTCTCTATTGACCGGGCCGTTCAATTTGCGAACCCGCCGGGGCGGCGCTCGCATTAACTCAAATAATTTCTGGCTGGTGATTTTCAAGGGGATTTGATTTTACCTAGATATTACAGGCATTTAACCTGAAATCTTCGGCCCGGAAAATGAATGGCGAATGAACGCCCCCTTCGATCCTCATTCAGTTACAAAGCCGTAATCTCCTGCCCATCGATGGCGAGGCCATCAGTGAAGAAGGTCAAGGAGACAACCATGTTTACGAAGTTTCTCGTTGCCGCTGCCGCTCTGACCGCTGCTGCCGTTGCCACGGCGCCGGCCCAGGCGAAGACCAATATCGACGTGAATGTCGGCCTTGGTTTTGGCGGCGGCTACGGTGGCGGCTATGACGGCTATTATGGTGGCGGCTACGGCTACTACCCGGTCTATGGCGGCGGTTATGACGGCATCAGCTGCTGGAAGGCCAAGAAGATCGTGCAGAATCACGGCTTCTACAAGGTCAACGCCACCGACTGCGGCGGCAAGATCATGCGCTTCAAGGCGAAGAAGTCCGGCGACTGGTATCGCGTGAAGATCAACCGCTGGGGCAACATCGTCGACGTCGATCCCCTCTAATAGTTCCCAGAAGATTTAAGGAAAGAGCGCCCCCGGGCGCTCTTTTCATTTGGGGAATGAACTACGAGTGAATATCTCTTTGGGAGGATGTTCAGGCGCATTCTGAGAAGCTTGTGATCAACCGGACACAAGGAGCCATCATGACGGTCAAATTGCGCTACGCCCTCCCCTTTCTCGCCCTCGCTCTGCCGCTCGCGACAGCTCCCGCCCAGGCACAGTCCGATCAGGCGAAGGACAAGCCGGGTTATACCTGGCCTTCGCATTACGACTTCTACCTGCCCTACGGCACCAAGGGCGGCGGCCCTGTTTATGCCAAGCCCGCTTACAAGGGCGTCAATCTGACCTTGAGCTGCCGCGAGGCTGTGGGCCTTCTCAAACTGAAAGGCTATGAGGACATCAAGGAGCAGAGCTGTTCCGGGTCGATCTACCGGTTCGGCGCGAGCCGGGATGGCGGCCGGCTCGAGATCGAGCTCGATGCGCGCACCGGTGACATCATCAGCCGCCACCGCCTGTAGGTCCGGGCAGCGCCTGCTGGAACCGTTGTGATGAGGGGGCCCCGACAAGGGGCCCCTTTGCTATTACAGAGTGTTACAAACCACAGCGGAAAGGCGCTATGTCCGCCGCATTTTCTTCACGATCCTCACGCAACGTGCCCTCGTTGCACGAGAGGGTGCAGCTGAGGAGTACTGGGGTTATGCTCAAGAACTTGATTACCGCCGGAGTCGTGTCGCTTGGCGTCATGGGTTTCGGCACGGCGGGCCAGGCCGTGGCCGGCACCGACATTGATATCGGTGTCGGCATAGGTGGCGGCGGCGGATATTACCAGCCTGGTCCGTCTTATGGTCGTGGCCGCATCAGCTGCCGCCAGGGCGCGCGGATTGCCGCCTCGGCCGGCTATCGCCGGGTGCGTCCGGTGGACTGCAGCGGCAGCGAGTATGTGTATCACGGCCTGCGTCGTGGCGATCTGTACCGAATTCAGGTTCGCTCGCGCTCGGGTAGGATCGAGGATGTCGACCGGATCCGCAGAGGCGGCGGCGGTTGGGGCGGCGGTTATGATGACGACTACGACGATTATTGAGATTGAGATCCATGGGGGAGCGCACAGGCTCCCCCTCCGACAAAAGAAGGTTTGATATCATGCTGACTAAGCTGGGACTTGTAGCGGCCGCTTTGATGTGCGGGACGATCGCTTTCGCGGGCGCCGCGGATGCCGGATCGAAGCTGAAGTTCAGATATTACACCCAAGACCCGGACTATGATTATTACTACGGCCCCGAATACATTCCGGAGCCGCGCTATTATCGCTACTTCCGTCGCGATCGTCCCGCCTATCTCTATGAAGATCAGGGCGATTACGACGACTACGCCTACGAGCCGGACTATTACGAACCCGAATATATCCCGCCGCGCAAGCGCAAGGTCTACGCGAAGCCGCAGATCCAGGAACGGCCGCAGACCCCGCGCAAGCAGCAGCAGGCCACCAAGAAGAAGCCGACCTCGATCACCTGCGCCAAGGCTGGCCAGATCGTCTCCGGCTATGGCTTCAAGAGCGTCGAGCAGGTGACCTGCAAGGGCCAGGTCTACGCCTTCAACGCGACGCGCGACGGCAAGCCCTTCACCGTCAAGCTCAGCTCATCCTCGGGCCAGCTGACCGAAGTCAAGAAGCGCAAATAGCGTTACCGAGTTGCCGCACATGGTGGGAAACAGGGTGAAACTCTGTTTCTTGCCGGCTGGACCGGCCTCCTGTAAGCGCTAGGCCCGTGGATCTGCACCCGCCCTTGATTCCGCTGACTCCTCTGCCCGGCAATGGCTTGCCGGAAGGCCTCGTCGCCACCCTGGTGACGGCCAAGGATGGGCGCAAGCTGCGCGCCGCCTATGCCGTTCCCAATTCGCCGAAAGGCACCGTCGTCCTGGTCTGCGGCCGCGGCGATTTCATCGAGCGCTGGTTCGAGACGATCGCCGACTTTGTCCGCCGCGGCTTCGCCGTCGCCACCTTCGATTTCCGCGGCCAAGGCGGGTCGGAACGCGCCTATGAGGATCGTTATCGCGACGGCATCAAGACCTTCTCCGAATATGACGATGACTTCACATCCTTCATGATGCAGGTCGTCCTGCCGGATTGCCCGCCGCCCTTCTACGCGATCGGGCATTCGACCGGCGGCCTCGTCCTGCTCCGCGCGCTGACGAAGCGCACCTGGTTCGAGCGCGCCGTACTGTCGGCGCCGCTGATCGGCGTCGATACGGGATTCTGGCCGCTGCCGGTCGTGCGTCTCCTCTGCGCGGTGGCGCCCAAGGTCGGACTTGGCCGGCTGTTCCTGCCGGGCCAGAGCAAGCGGCCGATCGCGCCGCAGAATTTTCCGGGCAACAACCTGACCAGCGACCAGCGCCGCTTCCATCAGGCGACCACCACTCTGGCGCAGCAGCCAGATCTCGGCGTCGGCGGGCCGACCTTCTCCTGGCTCAATGCCGCGCTGCATGCGTTGCGTCAGATGAATACGTTCGGCAAGTCCATGGTGTTTCGTTCGCCGATCCTCATCGTGGCAGCGGGCCGCGACCGCATCGTCGACAATGAAGCGACGCGGCGCTTCTGTGCGGCCGCCACCGGCGTATCGCTCGCCGTCATCCCCGAGGCGCGCCACGAGATCCTGTTCGAGCGCGACAGCATCCGCGAGCAGTTCTTCGCCGCTTTCGAAGCCTTTACGCGGGCGTGATGAGGGCCAGCGCCTCGTCGTGAAGGGCGGCCGAGCTGGCGGCAATCACATTGCCGCCTTGCGCCGGATCGCCCCTGTCCCAGGTGGTGACGATGCCGCCAGCGCCTTCGATGATCGGGATGAGCGGCGCGATGTCATAGGGCTCCATGCGCGCATCGAAAGCGAGATCGGTCTGGCCGGCCGCCAGCACGCAGAAGAAATAGGCATCGCCACCATAACGCGTGAGCCGCGCCGCCTGGGTCAGCCGCCGCAGCACTTCCTTCTCGGCATCGGAGCGGTAGAGCTCTGGCGCGGTGGTGGTGAAGGTGGCCTGCGCCAGGGGCCGCGCGGGGCGGGTGGCGAGCTTGCGCTCGCCGCCGCCATGGCGCGACCAGGCGCCGTCGGGATTGCCGTAGAAGGTCTCGCCGACAAAGGGCTGGTTCATCACGCCGACCTTGGGCTTGCCCTCGAAATTGAGGCCGATGAGCGTCGCCCAGGTCGGCATGCCGGAAATGAAGGCGCGGGTGCCGTCGACCGGATCGAGCACCCAGGTCAGGCCCGACCGGCTGGGCTTCTTGCCATATTCCTCGCCATGGATGCCGTGATCGGGGTAGCGCTCCTCGATCATCGCCCGCATGATCCGCTCGCCGGCCCGGTCGCCCTCCGTGACCGGGTCCCAGACGGCGCCGGCCTTGACGTCGACCGGGATGTCCTTGCGGAAATGCGGCATGATCTCCCGGGCCGAGGCCTCGGCGAGGTCCAGCGCGAATCGAGTCAGTTCAGTCCAGTTCGGGATGGGCATGGGGCAGCTTTCTGGCTCTATCGAAATCGAAGGATTTTTTCTAGTTTGGCGGGAGACGCCGGGAAATGAGGGATATCGCTTTTTCGATTCGATTCCCACAAAAGCAAAAACTCGACCACTGTTATGGAGTTTCTATTCAAAACCGGAGAAATCTTGCTGCATCGCAGCAGAGTTATCCAGGTCAGAGGCATGCGTTGTACGCATGCCCTTTATCGAAAGATGTATGGATATTTTCTCGGAATTCATGTTTTTTCAAATAATAACATCAAGATAGACAGGGATTTGACGATCTGCGTTTTCTTAAAGTTGCGCCGAATTATTCACTTCGATTGACTCTTTAACTTGAAATTTCGCTGCTGCACTGCCAAATAGGACCCGTGAGTGAGGACGACGTCCTCCCTCGCATGCCCTTCCTGGGCGTTTCCTCCCTAGACTTGGGCCGGTTCACGAAAGTGATACCGGCCTTTTTTCTTACTCGGCCGCCTCACGCCGGGGTTGCATGATATCGGGGAGGCTGGCGAGCAGACCGGCGAATATCCGGTGCAAGGTGAGCTTCACGGCGGCATAGCCGCGGTTACGCTCGAGGCTGCGCTCGTCGAGATAGAGGGCCCGGTTGATCTCGATCTGCAGCGCATGCCGGTGATGATTGGGCGAGCCGTAATTCTGGGTGATGAAACCGCCGGAATAGGGCTTATTGCGCAAGACCCGGAGGCCCTGGCTGCGGATCAGTTCCTCGAGCGTCGACACGATCTCATCGGCGCAGGCCACCCCGTGGCGATCGCCCAGCACGATATCCACCCGCCCCGTCGAATGCGGCGTCACATGCGAGCAGGCGGTCGAGGGCATGGAATGGCAGTCGATCAGCAGCGAATAACCAAAGGCGTCCCGCGCCCGGTTGATCAGATCGGCCAAAGTGCGGTGATAGGGCCGGTAGATCGTTTCGATGCGCGCCAGGGCGTCGATGAGCTTGAGGGGGCCGCGATAGATCTCGTCGCCCTCGCTGACGATGCGCGGGATGGTGCCGAGCCCGCCGGCCACGCGCATGGAGGAGCTGTTGGCGAAGCCCGGCAGATCCTCGCGGAACATGCGCGGATCGAGCTCATAGGGCTCGCGATTCACATCGAGAAAGGCGCGCGGGAAATGGGCATGCAGCAAGGGCGAGCCCAGCTCGGCGACGAAAGAGAAGAGCTCGTCGATATAGCAGTCTTCCGATTTGCGCAGCGCATGCGGATTGAGTCGCGAGGCGGCGAGGAATTCCGCCGGATAGACGCGACCGCTGTGAGGTGAGTTGAAGATCACCGGCCGTGTCCATTTACGGGGGGCGATGATGGCGAAGGCTTCCAACTCGGCGGGTTTGCCCAATTCGCGAAGCTCCCTGGTGGCTTATTCACGCCAAGTATCGCGGTCAAAAGCGTCGTTGTCCACAGGATAGACGCGCTTTATAGGACATTTACCTGTCCGGCCTAGTGTGCTGGACTATAACACCCGTCAGCTCAACGATGGCGAACGATCAGGGATATGATGGCCAAGATCATTTTGGCTGAGGATGACGAGGATATGCGGCGGTTTCTGGTGCGGGCGCTGGAGCGCGCCGGCCATGCCGTGGTGTCTTTCGGCGAGGGCGCCAGCGCCTTCGAGGAAATCAAGCACAGCACATACGACCTTCTCCTGACCGACATCGTCATGCCGGAAATGGACGGCATCGAGCTCGCCCGCCGGGCGGCCGAGCTCGATCCCAGCCTGAAGATCATGTTCATCACCGGCTTTGCCGCGGTGGCGCTGCACCCCGATTCGCGCGCGCCCAAGGAAGCCAAGGTGCTGTCCAAGCCTTTCCACTTGCGCGAGCTGGTCGCCGAAGTCGACCGCATGATGGCGGCTTAGACGCGCCACCAGGCCCGGCCATTGCAGGTCGCCTTCTCACTCAAGCCGACCGCCAGGGAAAGTCGGCTAAGCCCTTGCCGAAACCCGACAAATCGCAACACCCTGCCCAGTTATCTCGGGTCGGCGCAGGACCGCCGGCAAAACCGCGAGCAGCCGGTCATAGGCCTTGCACTCAGGCCCGCTTCCCGATATACGCAGGCCGCTTCAAGCAATGGCGAGGGCGGTTAGCTCAGCGGTAGAGCACTACGTTGACATCGTAGGGGTCACAAGTTCGATCCTTGTACCGCCCACCATTCTTTCTCTCTGAAAATTCAGTCACCTAGAAATCGCGGCGCTGATGCAATGCGGGTTCTTCAAGCCGATTTGGCGGAGACTTGGCGGAAGCTCGGGAGGAAAACCGGAACGCATCGGCAACCGCCGATAAATTCGCGCACCGCTTTTCGAGTCAGTCCTTGCCCTCAAAGCCGCGCGTCCTATATGCGCGCATGGTGTGGGCCGTCCGAGAAGGAAACCGTCGCCTATGCCCCTCAACTATTTTATCATCGAACTAGACACACCCCTCCTCCGAATCCCCCAGAAAGTGATGCACGAGCTGCCGGCACATTCGGCGGCATTGCCTGACTATGCCGGCAAGCAAGTGCGCGTCGTCGAAGTGCGCACCATTGATGACGCGCAAGGAGTGCCAGAGCAGATCGGGAATATCTCAGGCTTCTACCTCAATTTCGATGAGACCGGTCTGCTCCGGAAGGATCTCTACGACGAGTGGATCAGGTCCAGATTTTACAGGTTGTCGATCGGTTTTCCGCGTGATGAAAAGATCGTCCATTTTGAGGATTGGGCGAAGCAACGCGATGTCGAGCTGAAGCATGAATGGAAGCCGACGCAACAAGAAATATCGACCATCACGGACGCGGCGCTCGGGCATCCCAAAGCCATCAAGAACGTCAAATCGACGAAGATCAAGAGAACGCCCGATCCGGATGTGTCTTACGACACGCGCTCGGCATTCGAGGACATACGAGAAGCAATTAGCAAGATCGGTTCTGCCACGTGTCAGTTAGGCGAAGCGGAGCTTTTAGGCTTGCATCAGATGATCGAACAACGTCTCGAGAAAATCGAGCATCGGGAAATCTGGCACGGCGTGATAGCAGACAATCTAGATACCTTGAAGCTCCTCGAAGCGAAACGGACAGGCTCAGGTGAATGGGTTGCCGTCGTCGAGATTATGAAATGGGACGAGACCGAGACTGAGGCACGGTCCATCAAGTGCTGGCACGAGACGCACCCGACGAGAGAGGCCGCGTTAGAAGCTGCGAGGCGCTTGACGAAGGAGCATGCCTCTCACCTCGTCGCGAGCACCAGCTTCGAAGCCCGAATTGTCAGCGCGCTCGATTGGAGCGAAGATCTTTCGGCGCCATAATCTGCTGATTGATCGTTCATTCACGCTATAGTCGTTGTGCCGTTCGCAAAACGTTGTTAGCCAGTGACGGGGGCGTCCCATTTCCGGGACGCCTCGAGGTTCGCAGCATTTGCCATCCCCCGGCGTTGCGAACCTTGCGCTGCGTGTGTGGAAAGCCCGAGCCGTCAATGGCCGGGCTTTCTGCCTTTTCAGACCCGCCGTCGCCTAAAAGATTCATAGTCGGGGTGTTTATCCCTGCATTTACCCGTCAAGACGCCGTCCGTTGTCCTGCCAACACCGAGGGTAAAGGTGCTACGCTGTATTCCCCATTGCAGCTTGGGCACCGGTAAAGGTCGGGATGGGAAGACTTGGCGACCGGTGAGCGCTCGCCTCTCACGATCCAACAGTAGGGACAGGCTGGGTCCTTGTCGGGCCGGAAGGTACTGAAACGATGCAGCGCTTGCCGGCAGTTTTCAGCCTCTGCCTCCATGGCGGCGATTTCCCGGGCGACCTCATCGGTAATTGGATACGCTTGGCGCCGGCCTATTTCAGCATAGATCTCGACGCGGCGAACAGTCTGGCTGCTCGCGAGGGTGGCAGCGTTCTGCCATAATACGTTGCGCAATTTCATCTTGAATCGTGGTTCGCAGGGGAATGACGAGCCTGCCGCCTGCTTGTGGTGCTGAGCGGCAGGCTCTACCGCTTCCGCCCAGGGGCGATAAGCGGATGCGGATGCCTTGGTCAGGTCAGTAGATCGCTCTGCCTCACCCAACGCCTGTAGCCTGGTGACTTCTTGAGGCCCTTGCGGGCCTGTTCATCCAGTTCTTTCAGCGCGTCCATGATTTCATCAAAAGTCACGGTCGCGCCGGCTGGCGCCTTGCGAAGCTCGGGAACGGATTCCACGGCGCAGGCGTCGGATGCCCATGAAGCGAGAATGGCCCGCTTCTCGTTGATCGACAGGTCCGGGTCGCAGGCGACCTCATTGGGATGAGCGAAGGCATCGGCAGGACGCAAGACGCCATCAAGGTTGAGCTCGCAAGGGATATGCCTTGCCATCTTCATTCCTCGCATGGCACCACCTCACGACAGACGCTTCTGCGCGCTGCCTCCGATGATGGAGATTTTGCGCGGCTTGACGGCTTCGGGAACCTCGTTGTGAAGATCTATTTCGAGGATGCCGTTGTCGTAGGCGGCGTTCGTCACCTCCACATGATCGGCCAGACTGAATTGACGCTCGAACTCCGCGTCGGTGATGCCTTCGTAAAGATATTCCCGGTCTGGCTGAGAAGGCTTCCGGCCGGTGACCTTTAACAGGTTCTGCTGGGCGGTGATGGTGATGTCATTTGGTGAGAAGCCGGCGACCGCCAGGCGGATCGAGTAATTCGCCTCGTCCTTCCTCACGATGTCGTAGGGCGGGAAATTGCCTTCGGCTTCCTGGCGACGATAAGCCCCGCTCAGAATGCTGAAGAACGGTTCGAAGCCGACGCTCGAACGCGAAAAGTTGGTCAAATCGTAGTTGCGCATAGCCATATCCTCCATTGAGCAACATGGGTACGAGCAGCGCGCCGGACTTCCGCCAGCGCCCGCACCGGATCTGATACCCCAATTGATCCGGCGGAAACTGATCTAGTTCAGGCCCGCGAGCCTTCAAGCCCCTCTGCAAGAAAAATTTTTGGGGAGAGGGCCTACGAACTTTGATCTTCTTTATCTCGATTGATTCGCCGGGCAGCACTCGATCAGGATCAATGATCAGTTCCGCGTGTGCTTCATTTGGACAGGCGACGGAGCCGAACAAGTGGAGATTTGTGACTACCACTAGGCTGGATTGCCTAGCAGACCATGGAGGGTCGTCGGATGACTACCAAGAAAATGCCGCCCATGCACCCGGGCGAAGTCCTGCGCGAGGAGTTCCTTGAGCCGCTGAACCTGACGCCCTATGCGCTGGCTCAGGCTCTGGATGTTCCCCGCACCCGCGTCGAGCGGGTCGTGCGGGAAGAAACAGCCATTACGGCCGATACGGCGCACCGGCTCAGCCGTTTCTTTGGCACGACGCCGCAGTTCTGGCTTAACCTCCAGAACGAATTTGATCTGCGTCGCGCGGCGGCGATGACCGGTCGGATGTTCGACAAGATCAGGCCCTTCGAAGCGAAGGCCGACAATGATCTCATGGAGCCCCCGGCCTACAGGCCCAAGCGCGCCTGAAGAATTGTACCGGCGAGGAACATTTCTTCTCGCCTTTTAGGGCCTTTAGGCGTGTAAGCGCTCTACAGTGACCGAGAAGTCGCCATCAACTAGTGGAATATCCCGGTGATCTTCCATCACAGCGGCCTCGGCTTCGCTTTCTCCCGCTGCCCATACCGTCCCTCGGAACAGGACAGTAGAATCAGATTTCTTGACCGTCACGGAAAAGAGAAACGAAGACACTGACATAGACTCTCCAATGCTTTCCGCTAAACATATAGGGAGCCAGGGGCGGTTTCGATAGGCTAGATTTCAAGCTGAGACACTACCAAGGACCTGAAGTGGCGTAGCTGTAGCTGGTACATCCGGATCAAAGGCGATGAGCGCGGACCGATGAGGGCCGACGAAATATAGGAGTGGCTTGCTCAAGGCAAAGCCACCCGCGATGATTGGGTATGGCGCGAAGGTCTGGCGGATTGGGTGCGTATCGGGATGGAACCTGCTTTCACTCCAACTTTGCATTAGCGAGAGACCGACAGGCGCGCGAACGGGAGCGCAAAAGCGAAACAGAGTGCCATTGACACTCAACAGAAGGAAGCCGCATTATGACGTTGCGGCAACATTCTGGAGCTTTGTTCTATGGTCGATGTCACCTGGCCGGGTGGCCAGAAAATTCAGGTCAAAGCGGAAACAGTCATCCGCATCCGTCGTGCCCGCCCCCTCATTGATGGACCAAACGGGAAGAGCCAGGTCTATTGGCTGCAACGTGATCTATTCGAGGAGGAGGCCGCGTGGATAGCATCGGCCGTTTCAGCCGAACTCGCCGTTAAGCCTAAGCCAGATTTGCCAGCCTTGGGCCAAGTGAGCTCTCCTGACAACAGTCCCATTTGGTTTAGCGGAGCCGTTGCTATGGGGCCGATGTACGTTGTGCCTGCAAATCGAGGTAACGGCGCAAACTCATCGCTCATGATCAACAATATGCTCCAAGTGGTGACAAACACTCCTGAAGAAGTTGCTGAGATTGTCAGGAAGAGCGGTGGTCAGGTCATGCCTATTCGGCGCGACATAACCGCAGGCACTGCGTCGCTGGAAGCAATTCGACGGCTTCTGAACGAGAACAGGGTTTGGGATGCTGATCTGTTGATCGGGCTTATCCCTCCTCCGCCGACTATGTAGTTCATTGGCAAGATAATTTCGTCAATCGAAAATCTGTAAGTGGGGACTATCCGCGCATGATGTGGGCCGTCCGAGAAGGAAACCGTCGCCTGCACTACTCAACTATTTTATCGTCGAACTGGACACTCCCCTCCTCCGAATCCCCCAGAAAGTGATGCACGAGCTGCCAGTGCATTCGGCGGCATTGCCTGACTATGCGGGCAAGCAAGTGCGCGTCGTCGAAGTGCGCAGACGCAAAGGACGCGAGCGAGCTTGTGGAAAGGATATTGGCCGACATGCCTGGCACGGCAACTCATCGAGATCCGGCCACTAGACTAGTGCTGAGAGCCATTGAATTCCATCGGCCAGCCGATATAATTTTCTTAGCCTTTCGGAGACATCTGAAGGGCGGCGGCCCGCCAAACAACCTTCGCCGTCCCGTTGTCCTGGCGGGCCGCTTCGAATTCACCTTTTTGCCTTCGATCAGACAGGCGACGTTACTTCGTCTCTGCCTTCTTGCGTCCCAACTTCCGCTCGAGGGCGGCAGCCTCCTCGTCGAGCTTCCTGGCAAGCTCGAGGGACTCCTGCTCCGCCTTGGGATCGCTGAGGTCCACGGATAACGCACGCGCCTGTTCGGCAGCGTCACGAAGTTCGACGATTTTCGCCCGGAGGGTTTTCCTGTCCATGACCGGGTAATCGTCATCAGCCCGGGAAAGTTCCGTGCGGCCCGTTTGGAACTTTTTGGCGGCCTCACTCATTTACATAGCGCCAACTGGCGTAAGGCCCGCCAGGCGCTCACTTTTAATCCCTCTCGACAACCCTGGCGGGCCGACTTGGCGTGTTTCCCCTTGGTCCAACTTGCTCATAAGTCAGTTTCGGAACACCTTAAGGGCGCTCCCTGCCCTCAGGGGCGTTCGGCATAATGCCGAAGCAGCGGCTCGTTACGGTGATATGCCCTCCCGCAACGAGCCGCTCTTCTTTGAGACAGGTCCTGACTGAAAATTTCCGGCGGCGAATTATGCCCGCCCGGTGAGCACCAGGATCAGCAGAATGATCACGATGATCCCCACGCCGCCACTCGGAAAATAGCCCCAGTTGCGGCTATAGCCCCAATTCGGCAACGCGCCGATGAGCAGCAGAATCAAAATAACCAAGAGAATGGTGGTCATCCAAGCCTCGCATGATTGTTAATCGGCGAGACAACGTTGTCCGATGGATGAGAGTTCCCCTTTGACAGTGCCGCCGCTGATCAGGTGTAAACGCCGAGCAGCGCTTTCAGCGCATTGAGTCCATCGATGCCACCGACCGGAGGCGCTTCGTTCCGGCGGATCGCCCAGATGCAGGCTTCGAGCTGCGTGGCGAAATGCCCGAAGGCCGGACGCCCGTGCAGCGGCACCTGCCGCAGGCCTGCTTCAGTGCGGATGAACAGCGCATTGGCATAATGGAATATCCGCAGCGCGCCTTCGGTGCCATGGACCGATATCGAGCCGGGCTCCTCCTCCCACCGCCCGGTTTCGGCGATGCTGCCGTCGGCGAGCCAGCCTTGCCCGCCATTGAAGATGCCTTCACCGGGCAGGCCCGAGCTGTAGGTCGCGGCATTGTAGAGAAGATGTCCCGAGGCGCCGCCCGGAAACGCCATCGTCATGAACTCGCTCACCGGGGCTGCGCCGGCGATCTGGCCCCGGCCCAGCACCATGTCGGGCGCAGCGCCTGCGAACCACGAAAAGACATCGATCAGGTGGATGCCATGATCGACGAGGCCCATGCCGGCGCCGCCCGGGCCGCCCGGCGGATAATGCACCGGCCCCAGCTCACGATAGGCAGCGTGCCCGCTGCCGCCGACAAGCTGTTCCTTCATCAGCACGATCTTGCCGATCGCCCCTTCGGCGATGAGCTCCCGCGCTTTGACGATGGCGGGCAGGAAGCGATAGCAGGACCCATAGAAGAGCTTCACGCCGGCACGTTCGCAAGCCGCGACCATGGTTTCGCCATCGGCGAGCGTCACCGCCAGCGGCTTCTCGCAGAAGACATGCAGGCCCGCAGACGCGACCGCCTCGACGATCACCCGATGGGTGGAGGCCGGCGTCAGGACGAGAACCAGATCGACGCCGCCATCGGCGAGGAGACGGCGATAATCCGTATAAGCCCGCGCGCCGAATTCGCGCGCGGTGGTTTCGGCGAGAGGCTGCGCGATATCGCAGACCGAAACGATCTCCACCATGTCGAGCAAGCGAAAGGCAGCGAGATGGGCCGCCGCCACGCCGCCCAGGCCGATGAGGCCGATGCGAAATTTAGTCATGCGCCGGTCCCGCCTCAGCGCTTGCGCAGGCCGAGAATGGCGCGCGCCTCATCCGGCGTCGCCACCTCATAGCCCAGGCGTTCGATGATCTCGCGGGCGCAGGCGACGAGCGTGCCGTTGGTGGCCCACACACCCTTCTTGAGATAGAGATTGTCCTCGAGCCCGACGCGCACATTGCCGCCGAGCAGGACGGCCTGCGCCGCCATCGGCATCTGCATGCGGGCGATCCCGAAGGCCGCCCAATTGGCGCCCGCGGGCAACAGGTTGCGCATATAGATCAGGGTTTCGGGCGTCGCCGGCAGGCCCCATTTGGTGCCCATGACGATCTGGTACATCGGCGGCGCATCGAAGAATCCGTCGGCGAGCATCTGGTTGGCGAGCAGGATGTCGCCCGGCGCGAAGACCTCGATCTCGGGCTTGACGCCGAGCTCCTGGAAACGTTTCGCCATCTTGCGCAAGGTCGCCTGCGAATTGAGATAGATATATTCGCTGTCGCCATCCATCTGGTTCTGCGTCGTGACATCGATCGAGCACATTTCGGGAAGCGCCATCTCGATGTGACGCACGCGCTCCGCGGCCGGCGCCACGTCGGAGCCGGGACCCGCCCGGCTTTCATCGGCAGGATCCGGCCGATAGACCCCGCCGCCGCCGCAGGTGATGTTCATCACCGCCTTGACGCCATTGTCGCGCACGCGTGTCGCCATTTCGAGAAACAGATCCGGATCGCGGCTGCCCTCGCCGGTCTTGGGGTTGCGCACATGCAGATGCACCGCCGAGGCGCCCGCCTGCTCCGCCTCCAGCGCTGAATCGGCGATCTGCTGCGGCGTGATCGGAAAACTCGGATGGGCGCGGTTGTATTTGTTCTCG
The DNA here is from genome assembly GCA_005502925.1 of Rhizobiales bacterium Y(2018). GTDB lineage: Bacteria > Pseudomonadota > Alphaproteobacteria > Rhizobiales > Aestuariivirgaceae > Taklimakanibacter. The sequence continues at coordinate 102,969 of SCPD01000004.1, forward strand.
CCGACGACGGCGCAGGTGAGAATGACCTTTCGGCTCATTTGACGGTCCTTTCGCGGGGGATTTTGGAAGTCGCGTGGGGTGATTGTTATTTTTGCGATCTCAGAAATGTTGCATGGGGTTGCGCGCCGTGTCAATCTGCGAAATAGGCAAATGGCGGAAAACCAAAGGCAAATGAGCGAATGAAGAGCGGCGCGCGCAAGACGAGCAAGAAGAAGACCGGCCGTTCGGCCGCCGGCCGGCGCAAGGCGAATGCGCCGACCCTTCCGCGCCTCGTGCCGATCGAAGGTATCTCTGTCGAACGCCAAGCCTATCAGGTGCTGCGGCTCGCTTTGATGAGCGGCGCCATACAGCCGGGCGCCGGGCTGACGTCCCGCTCATTGTCGGACGCCCTGGGGGTGAGCCCGACGCCGGTGCGCGAGGCGCTCAAGCGCCTCGATGCCGATGGCGCCGTCGTCAGCCGCAACAAGAGCGCCTTCTTCGTCTATGATCCCGACAAGGTCGACTTCGCCGAGCTTCTCGAAATCCGCCTCAATCTCGAAGGCATGGCGATCCGGCTCGCGGCCATGAAGGCGCGCAAAGCCGATCTCGTCCTCCTCAGCAAGATCAATAACGAATATCAGCAGATTCTTTCGGGCTCCGATCCCTCGAGCTCCTATTCGCTGCAGGTGAACTTCCGTTTTCATTTCGAGCTTTACAAGCTCTCGGGATCGCGGACCCTGGTCGAGATGATCGAGACGCTGTGGCTGAGAATCGGCCCGACGCTGCAGCGCCATATGCCGCCGCATGGCGACATGAGTATCTCGACCTTCCATAATCGTATGCTGCAGGCGGTCGCGAGCAATGATCCCGAGGCCGCCGAGGCGGCGCTGCGCGACGACCTCACCAGCGCCGCAAGGGACCTCATCCCGCAATTGCGCGCCCGGACCTGACCGTCTCACGGGCTCTCCCCGCGCAGTTTCTCGGCACGCGCCTTGAGCAACAGGCTCGCCAGAAGCAAGGCGCCTGCCAGCACGATGATCAAGGTGGCCGCCACCGCCACCACCGGCGTTATGCTTTCGCGCAGGCCCGAAAAGAGCTGGCGCGGCAAGGTCCGCTGCTCGGGGCTGCCGAGAAACAGCGACAGCACGCATTCATCGAAGGACATCGCGAAGGCGAGCAGCGCGCCGGTCGCGACACCGGGCGCGATGAGCGGCAACATCACGTCGAAGAAGGCGCGGACCGGCGAGGCGCCGAGGCTCGCCGCGGCGCGCGTCAGATTGGGATTGTAGGTCTGCAGTGTCGCCGCCACGGTCAGCACGACCAGCGGCAGGGCGATCGCCGTGTGCCCCATCACCAGGCTCCACATGCTGTTGGCGAAGCCGAGCCGCGCATAGAAGAAGAACAGGGCAATCGCCACGACGACGACCGGTATGATCAAAGGCGAGACCAGCACGACCAGAATGACCATGCCGAGCCGGCTGCGCGACTGCCAGAGCCCGATCGCCGCCAGAGTGCCGAGTATGGTGGCGAGCACCATGGTCGAAGTTGCGACGACGATGCTGCTCCACAGGGAGGAGATCCAGGCGCGATTGCTGAAGAATTCCTCATACCAGCGCAGCGACAGGCCCGGCATCGGATAGATGAAGAACTCACCGGCGCTCAGCGACAAGGGGATGACGAACAGGATCGGCAGCAGCAGGAAGCAGAGCATGCCGAGCAGGATCGTGTTGAGGAAAGCGGCGCCAGCGCGTTGCGGCAAAGCGGCGGTGCTCATGGCTTGATCCTCGCAATGCCGAAGCCGCGCGCCACGCCCGCGAACATCGCGATGGTGATGACGAAGAGCCACACGCCCAAGGCCGAGGCCAGCCCCCAATTGACGCTCATATTGGTGAAGAAGGCGACGAAATAGCTGATCATCTGATGCTCCGGACCGCCCAGAAGCTCCGGCGTGATGAAGAAGCCGAGCGAGGTCGTGGCGACGAACACGACGCCGGCGCCGATCCCCGGATAGGTCAGCGGCAGATAGACCGACCAGAAGGCGCGGAGAGGCGCGGCGCCGAGCGACTGCGCCGCTCTCATATAAGAAGGCGGAATGCCGCGCATGACTGCGAGGATGGGCAGGATCATCAAGGGCAGCAGCAGATGCACCATGGCGAGAATGACCGCGAACCAGGTGCGGATGAACTGCACCGGTTCATCGAGAATGCCGGCGCCCATCAGCGCCGAATTGAGCACGCCGTTTTTCTGCAGGATGATGATCCAGGCGAGCGTGCGCACCAGAAGCGAGGTCCACAGCGAGATCAGGATCACCAGCAGGGCAATGCGGCCGAGGCCGGTGCGCAAGCGCAGGAGGGTATAGGCGGTGGCGTAGCCCAGCATCAGGCAGATCAGTGTGACGCTGAGGCTCGCGATGAAGGTGCGCGCGAAGACCCGCTGATAGATGGCGCGCTCCGCTGGAGCCGATGTGATGGCGCCTGCCGTATCCTTCTTGAGATCGATGGCCGCGAGCATGAAGAAGGATGTCCAGCGCCCCGATTCCTGGCGCAGCGTCTGCCAGATTGGCGGCTCGGCCCAGCGCGCATCGATCGCCGTGAGCCGCTCGGCGGCGGTCCCCACTCCGCCGGCGCGCAGGCCGTTCGCCGTCTTCTGGATGAGCGAACGGTAGCCAGCCTCCTGGTAATTGAGCCGCCGCGCCAGCACGGCAAGCGCCGGCGTGCCGGCGATGCCGGAGAGCTCGTCCGCGAGGATTCGTTGAATATCTTCGGGTGGTACGCCATCGCCGTCCCAGCCGGCCATCGCCTGGCTGGTGCGCGGCATATGGTCGGTGAGATCGGTATTGTCGGCCGCCCGGCTCATGAAGAAGACGAGCGGCGCGATGAGTGCCACGATGAGAAACAGCAGCGCCGGCAAAGTGAGCGCCAGCGCCTTCGCCTCGCGCAGCCTGTCGATCAGCCGCAAGCGCCGGCGCAGATCGTCATTGGCTACGAGCGCAACGCTGACACCTTGATGGGACGGCTGCCGCGCGGACGCAGCAGCCGTTTCCTGTCCGGGTGGCGTCGCGACCTGCGCGAGGCCCGCCGCCATTACTGGCTGGCCCAGGCGTTGAAGCGCTCGGTGAGCGTGTCGAGATTGTCGCGCCAGACCGCGAGATCGGCGGTCAGGCCGTAGGGCACGCGTTCCGCCGTGTTCGGCATATAGGCCAGATATTCGGCTTCGAGCAGCGGAAAGGCCTTCTTGTTGGCCGAGGCATAGTCGATATGGCGCATGAACTCGGCCTGCGGCTCAGGTGTCGTCGCCCAGGCGATGAAATCCATCGCAGCCTTGGCTTTGGGCGTGCCTTTGAGGATCACCCAGCGGTTGTTGCCGATGAGATAGCCGGCCGACCAGACGAATTCGAGCTTCTGGCCTTGCGTCTTGTTGGCGCCGGCGACGCGGCCATTATAGGCGACCGCCATGTCGAACTCGCCCGACATGAAACCCTGCACCAGCTCGGTTCCCGACGACCACCAGACGATATTGCCTTTCAGCTTGTCGAGCGTCGCGAAGGCGAGATCCTGGCCTTCCTTGGTGGCCAGCGTCTTGTAGACATCGGCCTTCGGCACGCCGGCGCCGAGAAGTGCTATCTCCAGCGTTATGGTCGCCGATTTGCGCAAGCCGCGCTTGCCGGGGAATTTCTGCACGTCGAAGAAATCAGCCCAGCTTTGTGGACCGTTCTCCATCTTGGCCTTGTTATAGGCAAGCCCGGTGCCGGAGGTCAGCGACACGACGCTGCATTCGTCATGGCTGTCGGGCAGGAGATCGGCGACCGGAACGCGCGACAGATCGAGCTTCTCGTAAAGCCCCTCCTCGCAGCCGGCCACCGCTTCGGCGTCTTCCATCTCGGCGATGTCCCACTGATAGGACTGCGCCTGGACCTGGGCCCGCGCCTTGGCGATCTCGCCATTGAACGTGTCGTCGATGATCTTGGTGCCGGTCGCCTTCTCATAGGGATTCCAATAGGCGGCGCGGTTGGCGTCGGTGACGACGCCGCCCCAGCTCGCGATCCTGAGATCTTCCGCCGTGGCCAGTGTGGAACAGGCGATCAGTGCTGCCGCCGCGAGCGGCAGGATTTTCAGTCCTGGCATGAACGTTCTCCTCATTTCGGGCTGCTTGTTGGATCACCGCCGTGGCCCGTCACGCGCGGTCGATTCGAAGTCCTGAAAGTCAGCTGTCGGCCATGGCGCGCACCGCCTCCGGCGCGATCGAGAAGCGCAATCGGGTCCCCGCCGCCGCCTGGGCCGGCATGTCGGCGGACGAGATCTTGATCTGCAGATTGTCGATGCCGAAAGCGCGGCAGCGCATGCGCAACTGGTCGCCGGTATAGACGGCCTCGATGATCTCGGCCTCAGCCGTAGCCGCCTGCCCGTTGGCGCAAGGACGGATGGCTTCCGGCCTGATCGCCACGACCGCTTTGTCGCCAGATGTAAGGCCCGCCGCGGCTCTTCCCGCCAGGAGATCACCGGAGGGCAGCCTCAATTGGCAGTCCTGCCCGTCCGATCGGATCACCGTGCAGCGGATGAGATTATTGTCGCCGAGAAAATTCGCGACGAAGGGCGTGTCGGGACGCTCATAGAGATCGCGCGGCGTGCCGAGCTGCTCGATCCGGCCCTGGTGGAAGAGCGCGATGCGATCGGAGAGCGTCAGCGCTTCCGCCTGGTCGTGCGTGACGTAAACAATGGTGAGTCCGAGCTCTCGGTGCAGCTGCTTGATCTCGATCTGCAATTGCTCGCGCAGCTGGCGGTCGAGAGCGCCCAGGGGTTCATCCATGAGAACCAGGCGCGGCGCGAAGATGAGGGCGCGCGCCACCGCCACACGCTGGCGCTGGCCGCCCGAAAGCGCTGCCGGCAGTCTCTGGCCGAAGCCCGACATGTTGATCATGGCGAGCGCCTTGTCGACGCGCGTGCGGATCTCCTCGCGCGCCATGCCACGCAGGCGCAGCGGATAGGCCAGATTGTCGGCGACGCTCATATGCGGGAACAGGGCATAGTCCTGGAACACCATGCCGATGTCGCGCCGATGCGCCGGGACATGCGCAAGCGAGCGTCCCGCCAGGGTGATCTCGCCCGCGGTCGGCGTCTCGAAGCCGGCGAGCATCATCAAGGTCGTGGTCTTGCCTGAGCCCGACGGACCGAGCAGGCTCAGAAACTCACCCTCCCCGACGGTCAGATCGAGGTCGTCGACCACGGCGATCCTGCCATCATAGGTCTTGCTGACCCGGGCGAAGGAGACCGCCGCCGCGCCGCTCATCGCTCATACTCCGCATTGCCGCATACGCCGATATGCTGGCCCGATACGTGGCGGGCCTGATGCGAGCAGAGGAAGATCATCATGTCGGCGATCTCTTCCGGCTCGATGCGGGTGCGCATCGAGATAAACTCCGTGTTCTCGGCGATCATCTGATCGAGATCGACCCCGAGCTCCGCCGCCTTGCGCTCGATCACCGCATTGCCGCGGGCATTGTTGATCCAGCCGGGCAGGATGGAATTGACCCTGATCTTGAAGGGGCCAAGCTCACGCGCCAGTGTCTCGGTCATGCCGAGCACGCCGACCTTCGACACGGCATAGGGCAGCCGCAAAGGCAGGCCGGTGCGGGCACTGGTCGAGGAGACATTGAGGATGGATCCGCCACCCGCCTGCTTGAGACGCGGTATCGCCTGCCGGACGCAATAGAAGAAGCCGGAGAGATTGACGCCGATGGTGCGATCCCATTCCTCGGGCGAGACATCCTCCGCCGCCGCGGTCGGCCCGGCGATGCCGACATTGTTGATGAGCGCATCGAGCCCGCCCAGCCGCGCGTCGGCCTCGGCGAAGAGCCGCGCCACCTGATCGGCATTGCCGCAATCGCATTGGCTTGCCGAGAGTCCGTCATGGCCGTCGCTCAACGCCGCAATGGCCGCGGCGTCGATATCGGCGACGTGAACGCGGGCACCCGCCGCATAAAAACGCTGCGCGATGCTAATTCCCGCTCCCCCCGCCGCGCCGGTGATGATGACGCGTAGTCCCTGAAGGTTCAAAACCGCCTCCTTATTTCTGGGATCGCAGATTAGGGGGCAATTTGAACGACTGTCAATAGGGATGACTGTTCAGACGGACGTTGCCGGCAACTGAGATGGTAGAATGACTATCGCCCGGCGATGCGTGCAATGGCGATGATGGCCAGGGCGGCAGCGACGCTGGCCGCTATGGCCGCAATCAGAAGCGCGCCGGCGCTGACGGCGAGCAGCATGCCGAAAAACACGGGGGCGAGAGCGGAGGCGATGTCGACGGGTCGCGACAACCGCCCCAGGCGTTGACCGAAGTCGACAGAGCCGAAGAGATAGTGGGGAAGCGCCGGCCTGAGGACGGCTTTGAGACCGGCCGGCAGGCCATAGAGGAAAGCGGTCGCCGCGGCGAGCCACGCCGGCAGCGCCTGCCCCGTCAGCGCAAAACCCAGCAGCGGCAGAAAGACCAGCGGCACCAGCGTGAATGAAACCACGGCGAGCTTCACGAGATCGACCCTGTCGCCGAGCATGATGCTGAGGAGACGGCTCACCAGATAGCCGATGCCGATGAGCGAGGCGGCGAGCACGCCAGATTCGCGCGCGACGTCGAGCTTCGCGAAGAGATCGATGATGAGCAGTGCCATGGACGTGTCGACTGCGCCATTGAGCAGAAACGCCAGGGCCAGGAGGTTGAAGACACGGCGCTCGGTGGCCGGCGTCACGCGTGGCGGTGTCGCATCACCGGCCGGCGCGGCCGCCGCCAGCGATGCACCGCGCAACAGGAACGCCAGAAAAACATGGATGCCGAGCGATGCGGTCAGAGCGACGAGTGCATAGATCAGACAGGTCGTGCGCCAGCCGAATGATGCATCGAGATGGCTGGTGACCGGCCAGAAGATCGTGCTTGCGAGTCCACTGGCCAGCGTCAGGACGGTTATGAAGCGGCGCGGACTGCCGCGCGCTGCCTGCGTGATCGTCTTGTAGGCGGGCGTGGCGAGTCCCGCATGCATGAACACCCCGAACAACCCCCAGGCGAGCGCATAGGTCAGGCCGCCTGTCGCGAGACTCAAAGCCACAAGCGCCAAAGCCTGCAGCAGCGATCCGGCAACCAGAAGTTTCGGGCCGCCATATTTGTCGGCCAGTTTTCCGCACAAGGGCGCCGTGAGCCCGCCGATGAGAAACATCAGCGTCGCCCCGCCATAGATGAAAGTCGACGACAGCTGGAGCTCGGCCCCGATCGGGGAGGCCAGGACGCCCAGCAGCGACAGGCTGGCGCCCCAGCCGAAGGCCTGCGTCAGCATCAGGCCGGCAAGCGTCAGCTGTGGTGGCGCGGTGAGAAAACTCTTGACGTCGGAAGGCATGGTGCCGCGAAGGCGCTACACTCTTCCACGATGGCAAGGTCAAGCAACACGGCGCCTCTTATCTGACGATCGTGCACTTGCTCGGGCCGAACCACACGACGTCTTCCTTCTTCACGCCATAGAGATGATTGCCGATGAAGGGTTCGATCGCCCAGGCGCCGGTCATCGGGGTTTCGTTCCAGGCATCAATATAGCCGGCGTCATAGGATGAATTGGCATCGAGCGAGTGGCCGATATTCGACAGGCGGTCGAGCAGCAGGAACGGTGTCTTCTTCACTTCCGCATCGAAGGCGGCGAAGAGGTCGCAGGCGCGCATGCCGGGCCGGACCGACGCCAGGACGGTCGCATGGATCGCATCGATCGTCTCAAGCGCCTTGCGCTGGGCGACATTGTCGCCACGCTGGAAGCTGCGCGTGCAGTCGCCCCACCAGCCGTCGGGCGTGATCGGATGGATGTCGACCATGCCGAGATCGAGATTCCACAATTGCCGCGAGGTCGGCTTGTCGGTCGGAAAGCAGCTCAGCGTGCCGATGCCAAAGCCGATCGTCGTCGGTGTCCACAGGCCGGTACCGCCGAAGTCGCGCACATAACGGTCGGCGCGGTCGCGCACCTCGATCTCCGTCTCGCCCGGCTTCGCGTCGGCGCAAATCGCTTCCGCCAGCCGGATCGCCAGGCGCTGGGCCTCGACCAGACCGGCCGGCACAGTGTCGGTGATGTTCTCGTGAGCCATACTCATTCCCTCAATTCTTACGGTGCTCAGCCCAGGGCCCGGATGGCCCGCACGAAGTCGAGCGTGTGCTGCTTGTCGACATTGCCGGTATCGACATGGGTATCTTTCAGATAGCTGCCGACGATGACCGCATTGGCCTTGGCGAGATCGCGCTCAGCACTGTCCGGTGTCACGCCAGCGCCGATCACGATCGGGAAACCGGGGCCGACAATCGCGCGGAACTCGGCCGTCTTGTCGACCGGCGTCTGAAGGCCCGTCCCCTCGCCGGTGACGACGACGGCATCGCAGCGCGATATGCCGATGAGGAGATCCTCGACCAAGGGCCGGCCCGACAGATAGGGCTGGTATTTGAAGCGCACGCCGCCGAGCACGAAGGCCTTGGACGCGGCGCGCTGGGCGTTCAGCCAGTCGCCGAAGGCGCCGTCATCGGCGACGGCAAGATGTCCGCACACCGAATCGAGCTGGACAAAACGCGCCCCAAATTCATTGGCGACCTCGAAGGCCCGTTTGTCGTCCTTCAGGATATTGACGCCGAACACCACTTCCGGCGCTTTGTCCTTGAGCCACCGGCAGACGGTGACGACGTCATCCACCGAACCGAAATAATTCTCGACGATCACCGCATCGACGCCGCTCTCCCACAGGATCTGCGTCTCGCGGCGCGCGATGTCGAACTTCTCGGCAGGTGTCTCTCCTTTGAGATGCAGCATGGCAAAGACGGGGATGCGATTGCCGAAAGTCGAAAGAAACCTGTTCGCGGTCATGAGCCTGCCATGTGTTGTGTCGGTTAACGGTTGTCGGGAATGAGCGCCGCGATCTCATCGAGGCGGTAGGCCCTGTCGCTCAAGCCCAGATCCCTTACCAGTTGCGCGAGCTCGGGCCTGCGGATGCTGGCCTGACGAAGCAGCTCGTCGCTGGCGAAGAGGCTGGCGCAGTCGCCGTCGGCGATGATGCGGCGGTTCGCCATGGCGATCACACGTTTAAAGGTCTGGGCGACGAATCGCATGTCATGGGTGATGGTGACGACCGACACACCCTCGGATTCGAGCTGGTCGATCAGGCTGACGAGACGGCGCTGGCCCGGCCGGTCGAGCCCGGCGGTGGGCTCATCGAGCACGATATATTTGCATTCGCCGACGAGGACGGCGGCGATCGCCACGAATTTGCGGATGACCAGTGGCAGATCATTGGGATTGCTGTCGAAATAACGCTCGATGCCGGCGAGCCGCGCGGCGCGCCCGACCCGCTCGTCGCGCTTGGCGTCATCCCATTTGCGATACCGCGGCACATATTCGAGCTCATCACGCACCGTGCTGGCGAAGATCTGATCGTCCGGATTCTGGAACACATAACCGACCGTGGCGGCGATGCTGGCGGTGGTGCGCTCCGCCGTCGTGACACCGTCAACCGTCACGGTGCCGCTGGTCGGCTTGAGCAGGCCGTTCATCAGCTTGACGGTCGTCGTCTTGCCGGCGCCGTTCTGGCCGACAATGGCGAGCCGCTCACCTTCTTTGACGGTGAAGCTGACATCATCCACGGCGCGCCAGCCACTGGGATAAGCAAAGGAGACATTGGCGAAGGTGATGGCCATAGCGTTCACCCACCGCGCCTGGACGACAGTGCGTCAAAGGCCTCAGCCCGCGTGATCGGCAGCGATGGGAACGCTTTGCCGGTGCCTTGCAGGGCCAGCGCCAGCTCCGTGACTTCGGGCCGCGGCACGTCCGCCTCGTCCATGACTCCTGAGGTGACGATGTCGGCCGTCGGTCCCTCTGCGATCACCCTTCCATCCTTCATGACGATGATGCGGTCGGCATGCTGCGCCATCAGATCGATCTTGTGCTCGACGAGCACGATCGATTTGCCGCGCTTGCGCAGGTCGCCGATGATCTCGAACACGGCGTCCGAAGCCTCGGGATCGAGCTGTGAGGTCGGCTCGTCGATGACGATGAAATCGGCATCCATGGCGACGATCGCGGCGAAGGCGACCTTCTGGCGCTGGCCGCCCGACAGCTCATTGGGATTCTTCTTGATGAGTTCTTCGAGACCCAGCCTTTCGACCACCTCGAGCACACGCTCGATCATCTCATCGCGCGGCACGCCAATATTCTCAAGACCGAAAGCGATCTCTTCAAAGACGGTGTCCTTGATGCCGCTTATCTGGGTGAAGGGATTTTCGAACACGCAGCCGATGGCGCGCGAAAGCTCGGCCGGGTCCCATTCGAGCAGATTGCGCCCGCGGATCTCGACCTTGCCCGTTAAGGTTCCCGGATGGAACAGCGGAATGAGGCCGCGCATGAGGCTGCACAAGGTCGTCTTGCCGCTCGCATTGACGCCGATCACGCCATAAAGAAGCCTCTCCTCCAGCGTGAGCGACACGTCGGTGAGCGCCGGCGCCTCGGAATAGGCATAGGTGAAACTCACATCCTGCATCGAGATCAAAGCCATGACAGCGCGGCTCCCACGATGGCCAGCACCACGCCGGCAAAGGCGATGGCGAGCAGGACATATTCCCACAGACGCGGCCGCCTGAAGAAAGCGAGGCGCGTATGCGCGGTCTTGGAATTGAAGGCGCGGGCATCGAGCGCTACAGCCCGTTCCTCCGTCTGGGTCATGGCGGTGAGGAAGGCCGGCGCGATGATCGGGAAGAAGGCTTTGCTCCTCGTGAAGATCGAGCCTTCCGTCTCGATGCCGCGCGATTTCTGCGCGTCCATGACGACGCGCACATTGCGGCCGAGATCGGTGATCGCCTGGAGCGACGACAGGAGCACATAGGTGGCGCGTGGCGTCAGCCCGTGCTCCTCGAGCGCCAGCATCAGATATTTGGCCGGCATCAGCGCGGCAAAGAGAGTAAGCGCGCCGCAGAGAACCATCACGACGAGCGCGAAACGGGCGCCGCCGATGGCGCCTTCAAGGGTCGGGGTCAGCGGCCCCAAGGTGAACAGCACATGGCTGCCGGGCTCGAAGGCGGCCCTCAGGATGAAGAGGATGAAGCCGACCGCCAGGAACAGCTTGAGATAGCCGGGGATGAACTGGCGGCCGACGCCGGCAAGAAGCGAGATCGCCACGAAAACCGCGCACATGATGAGCGGCGCGGTCAATCCCGTGATCCAGATGGGAATAATCGCGAGGCAGCCGAGGACCAGGAAAGCGATGATCGGATTGATGTCCCGGATCATGTTTCCCTGGGTGACCGGGCGTCGAAAGCTTTCGACGAAATCCCGGTCTATCCCGGCGCGCCCTTTCGTGGCGTCGTTTTGCATATCTCAGGCCGCCGCGCCGGGGCGCTTGCCGAGATAGATATAGCCGAGCGGCAGCTTGGCGAAGATGCGCTTCGGCATGCCCTTCAGGATCGCATAGACGACGAGCACCGTCGGCACCTTGTCGAGGATGTCCATCGGCACCTGCGCCAGGAAGTTGGCGGTGTTGATGTCGAAGCCCGCCGCGGTCAGTGCTCCGACCACCAGGGCACCACCGCCGACCGCGAGGCCGCCGAAGATCCAGATGGTGAGGATGGCGCCGAGCACGCCGCCGATGAGCGCGAAGGGAATGGCGCTGAGCAGCGTCTTGGTCAGGCTCAGGAACACGCCCTTCTTCGCGAGCCAGCCGGCGAGCAGGCCGAACATGATGCTGAGGATGCCGAAGGCCATGGTCGGCGGCGAGGTGATCGAATTGAGGACATTCGAGATCGCGCCGACGATGGCACCCGGAATGCCGCCGCAGGTGGCGCCGACCAGGATGGTCCCGATGCTGTCGAGATAGACCGGCAGCTTCAGGAGCAGGGCGAACTGGCCGCCCACGAAATTGATGGCGATGCCGATCGGTATCATGAAGATCGTCAGGCGCCCATAACCCTGAATGGCATTATCAAAAGACATTAGTCACTCCTCCCAATTGTTGCTTGGTGTTGGTGGTTCATACGAGCACCGCGCGTTCCTGCATGAAGGCCCGCACGGCTTTGTCGGTCGTCTTGCCGCCCCTGGCACCGACCTTGCCGACCGACAAGGCCGCTGCCGCATTGGCGAATTCGGCGGCGGCGGCGAGGTCGCCGGATTGCGAATAAGCGTAGAGAAATGAGCTCGAGAAGGTGTCGCCCGCCCCGGTGACATCGACGACCTCGACCTTGTAGCCGGGGATGCTCTTGACGCCCGCGGCCGTGTAGAGGTCGCAGCCTTCGCTGTCCTTGGTGACGACGATGGCCGTGGCGCCCGCCGCGAGAAGCTCCTGAATATCGTTGCCGGCCGTGGTGAAGCGCTTCTTGCCCCGAGAATTCATGAACAGGATGTCGCAATATTCGATGAGGCCGGAAGGATGGTTCTCGAGATTGTAGACATCGAGATCCATCACGATCTTGACGCCGCGCCGGCGCAAGGCTTGCAACACCTGCGGTGCCGTGAGCTCGCCCATGCGGAAGGGGCGCGCATCCGTCAGGCTGGTGAACAGGAATTCGGCGCCCGCAATATGCTCGAACATCTGACGCGTGATCTCCGAATGCGTGATGCCGAGCTTCGGAATGATGACGATATGCTGATCGCCGGAGATCAGGATGATGCACTTCGAATCCGGCACCGCCTCGTCGAAGATGACATAGTCGGTATTGAGGCCGGCCTCGCGCAGTTGCCGGAGCAGCTTCTGGGTCAAGGGCCCGGAATTCAGCTGCGAGATGAAGGTGGTCGCCATCCCGTAATGGGCGAAGATCGAGGCGGCATTGGCGACCATGCCGCCATATTGCGGCGGCAGCGTCTTGACGATGAGCTTGTCGCCGGCCGACGGAAAAAACGGCGCGGCATAATATTCATCTTCCGCGACATCGCCGAAGAACACCGAATATTTCTGCTGAGACTTAGTCATATGCGCCGGGGACCTGTGGATTCGCGGATGATCAGCTCGATGGGCAGCACCACCTGCTCGCCGGTGAGCGGCTTCACGCCTTCGAGGGAATCGATGAGAGTCGTCGTCGCCGCCACGCCGAGGCCCAGAACGTTCTGGCGCACCGTGGTGAGCGGCGGATAGCAATATGAGCCGGCGGAGACGTCGTCGAAGCCCACGACCGAGACCTGGCCCGGCACGTCGATGCCTTCCTTCCGCAGTTGGTTGATGGCGCCGATCGCCATGAAGTCGTTGAGCGCGAAGATGGCGGTGACCTCGCCGGAGCGCAGCGCCTCGATATGGGGAAGCACGGCCTTGCGGCCGCCCTGTTCGGTCAGGTCCGATTTGACGATCGCGAATTCAGCCCCACCTTGCCGCCAGACATCGCCGAACCCTTCGATGCGGCGGATGCTGGTGGCGTTATTGCCCGGCATGACGAGCAGCAGCGCCTTGCGATGGCCGAGATCGAGCAGATGCTGGGCGACGAGCCGCGCACCTCTGTCATTGTCGGAGACGACGGACGGGAAATCGGTGCCGACGATCTCTTCGTCGACGAAAACCAGGGGCATGTCGCCCAGCACGCGATGGAGCTCGCTGTTGGTGGGGGGTGAGCCGGCCGAATAGACGATGCCGTCGACCGCGCGCGACCTGATCATCTCGAGATATTGCATCTCCTTCTCGAGATCGAAGCCGGTGGTGCACAAGATGACATTGTAGCCGCGCCCGATGGCGGTGGCCTCGACGCCTTTGGCCAGTTCGGCGAAGTAGCTGTTGCCGATATCCGGCACCGCGATCGCCAGGATCCGTGTGGTGCCGCGCGCCAGATTCTGCGCCGTGCGGCTCGGCTGGTAGCCGAGACGATCCATCGCTTCCCGCACGCGGGAAACGATATCCGGGCTGACCTTCCGCTTCCCGCTCAAAGCGTGGGAGACGGTTGTTGGGCTTACCCCTGCCGCTTGAGCTACGTCCGCAATTGAAACCACGGAGATTTTCTCAACCTTAAGTCACCAAAACGCTTTGCCAAAGCGCTTTGCAATCTAGACTCAACTTTCAGGTGAACACAAGCGTAAACTTCTACCCGTTGATTTCGTGGGTGGATTCGGTCCCGGAGCTCCCCAACCCAGGCCCGATCATGAACGGCCCGACCGGTAAAGCGGGAATGCCTCCGGCCACCCCGGCACGGCCTTCCGGCTGCCGCAGAACTCCAACCCTCTCGTAGCACAGCGAGTTTTCGGCTATAGGATGGCCATCGGACATCAAGCGTCGGGATGATCTGTCAGCGGTAGCAAACTCATGAGAGCTCGCACCGCGTCATTTGATCTCGAGGTAGCTATGAGCAACACATCGACGTTGCCGTTCAAAGAGCCGACACACAACATATTGAGATGGTTTGCGTCAGAACCGGTAGCAGCCGCTGCCCCCGGTTCTCTCGGGGAGGATATCTTTTCCCTCATCTGTCCCGACTGGAATGCGCCATCACTGATCGTGGACGCCGGCAACGGACAGATCGCCTATGCCAATTCGAGCTGCCTGAGCCTCCTGAAAGGCCGTTTCCCTGCCGCGATCCGAGACGGACGTCTGGTCATTTGCTCTGCCGAGATCGACAGGCGCTTTCATGATTCCCTGCGGCAAATCTCAGGCGAAGCTGGAATTGCCAGGATCGTCGGCCGCTGCGACCTGTCCGGCTCCTGGTTCTCCATTGCGATGCATAGCCCGCGCGGCCTCAAACACGCTTTGCTGCAGCGGGCCCTCCCCGAACATCGTCTGTCCACGCGCCTCGTGATCGTCGAACTGGCGGTGACGGGGAACTCTCCTAATGCAGCCGCCATGAAGGCGCTCGCCGACGCCTGCTCTCTTTCCCCGGCAGAGACCGAGCTGGTCAGACTCCTGGCGAGCGGCCGGTCCCTTCCGGAGATCGCCAAATGTCGAAATGTGACGCTCGCGACCATGCGCCAACGATTGAAATGCGCGCTCGCCAAGACGAATTGCCACCGCCAGACAGAGCTGGTTCACCTCGTCATGTCGCTTTGTCAGGGGGGCCACACCACACGACATACCGGCTGGCGCGGCACGCCTGTCCGTCATGACGTCTTCGAGAGCCGGCGCGTCAATCCTGTATACGCGGACGCCCCAGAGTTACCGACCAGTTTCGGAAAGTCTCTCTGAACGTATCGCGTACCGCTTTGGCCTCGGCGAAAGAGAAGAAGCCGCCAATTTTGAAACGGGCCATGGCCTCCTCATCGCTCTGCGGCTCGGCGGCACGAAAGGAGGTCGTTGTAATAACGCTTGCGATTCGTGCATCAGTCGGAAGAGCCACGACCTGTCCGCACTCGTCACTTCCCCCCATCAACACCTGTTGCGTCACTCCCGCCCCGAACACCGCTCCACCGAGCTTGCGTTCGATTGACTTGCTGATGGCCGCCTGCCTTTTATCCAGGTTACGGGACAGCTCCTCTACGCCGCCGACGCCCTCTTTCACAGGTATCCCGACATTCACCGAGAAATCCACATTCTCGAATCCATCCAGCTTCTCCTTCAAGCCATCGATCGAAATATCCTCGTGTCCTCGGACAGTTTTGCAGAGATACATGGCCAGTTGCCACGGACTGAAGAAGGATCGCACCACGTCCGACTGGTCTGGCTTGTACTCGGTTGTCTGCCCTTCACCTTCGTTGGTGACAACCGTCACAATTGAAGACCTGGTCTTCCGCAGCGTGCGAAGATGACGAAATACATAGATCTGATCCTTGAACTCCTGATTGTTGAGGGTCGCGGCCTGCAGGCCGATCAGCCGATTGCCAAATTGGGCAGACGCTTCCTTGTCGCACGACAGCACCGCGACCTGCTGCAGATGATAGATCAGATCATTGCCGATCACCTCGGCGCTCGTGGAGGTTTTTCGAGCCTCTATGTCGAGCAGCAGGTCGTTGGCGTATTTGGCCGACAGCTTGAGGATATCCTTGTTCAGATTGGCGGAGGCATCGCAAATGGGCCGGTCGTAGTTTGCTTCCAGAAGTGCAAGCTCGGCATACTTGGCCGCGATCATGGCGCGGATGGATACCGAATGCCGGCTTGCCATGACATAGTCGATCGCAAGCAGGGGAACGAGCTTCTCCTCGATGAGTGTCTTCAGCGCTTCACTTCGCGGATCATAGGCCCGCAAGGCCTTGATATACATGTTGTCGGCCTTGGCGATCGCATCGTCCAGAATCACGCTGAGCGCCACATCGGGTGCTTCCTTCGACACTCTGAGGTCGTTCGACAGTTTCCCCAGGCGATCGGTCGCTTCGGCAGTATTGTTCGTCAGCCACACATCCCGCGCCGCGAGAAATCTGGACAAGACATCGAGATATGCCCTTTCACCCTCCGAAGCCTGCGGCGCCTCCGGCCCGACTTGGTCGATCAGCCCGGCATAGAAGCTACGCGACGCCGCCATGTCTTTGTCGAGCTCGAGAACCTTGAACTGCTGGGCGAGTTCCTCCACCAGGGCAGGCCCGCCGCTGTCATCATATTCCGCAATGACCTTCGCCTTGAAGGCGGCCGGATCAAATGAATCTCCCGAGGAAGCGCCCGGACCGGACAACAGCGCGCTCAACACCGCAAGACCTATCCCTATGCCTCTGACGAGCGCGCGGTTCATTCGAGCGCTCCTTGCGGCTGCGCGGATGCCTGAATGGTCTCTTTGTCGGGATCGCAATAGCTGGACGCGACATTGAGGTCGAAATAGGCCGTTATCTTCGGCGCATCGGAATCCGACCTCATCATGTCCATCTCCACTATGAGGAGCGGCTTGTTCGACGTCTTCTCGATAATGGCGTCTGGCTGGCTGGTCGGTCCACCTTTGCGCAACTGACTGACGACTGCGGGAGGCACCGGCACGATCTCCAATGTGTGCTCGAGATTGAAGTCCACCGGTATCGAGAACTCCTTGTCGCCGACATTCATGAGCAGCACATGGTGCTCGGTATAGGGTTGAATCTGGCTGTTGCCGGCGCGAATGAAGGGTTTCTCCGTTCCGTGGTTCACCTTGTCCTCGACGAGCGATACATATTTGGGGCCGCCTTTGACGAACATGACGAGCGGTTGTCCTGCCTTCTCGGCAAAGTCGCAGTCAAAGCGCAGCGTGGCATATTCCGGGGCGCGCCGGCCGACGATGCTTTCGTTGAAATGGCCGAACAGTGTGAGGAGGCCGGCCAGGGCGCCAAGCGATCCCGCGAAGGTCGTACCCGCCACCTTGACGCTGTATTTTTCTCCCGCCGCCAGAGTGAGAAACAGGGCGATGCCCAGGAAAAGCAGGAAGAGACAGATGAATGCTGTCGTATTGAGGACGACCTGGCTTTCGAACAGGACAACTCGCATAAGATAGAGGAAGGGAATCGCAAACAGGCAGCCGATCACGACGACCAGCAGCCGGAAGATCTTGTCGGCATGCTCGCCACCGAAGAGTTTCGGTGCCGGAGCCGGATCTCCAGGGACCGGCTTGTCTCCGCCATTCACTTCATTTGGTTCGTGCGCCATCAGGCCTCCTCTTTCCGAGCGTGCCCTAACCGCCGCACGGGCAATTGCCCCAACAACCATATTTTCCGCAGCAATAACGCCAAATGCACTGCTGATAGACAGGCCCGCGCCCGCCCATGGCAGCAATGCCGGGGCTGCATTCGGCATCGAGCTCTTTGCCCGGCAGGATCACAATAAGGAAGGCGACCAGAGCCAGGAGCGTCTTCATTTGCGCACCCGCTCAATTCTGTGGTGAGACCGAACCGACATGGTCATGTCTGCGTGCTCCCTCCCCCGTCGGACAATCTAGGAGCGAGATTGCCCAGGGGTAACTACCATATGGCACTAATCGCATATGTGGGGAGCGGGCAGTGCGAGCATGTCGGGCATTCCGCGATCCATGTCGTTTCCCGGCCGCTGCCTGAGCCGTTTTCATGGTCTGATCGCCTTGCTTCAGGTGCCCTTCCTCGGATGGGATAATTGGGAAGCCGGTGCGATGCCGGCGCTACCCCCGTAACGGTAAGAGACCTCTGAGCCGCTCCGAATGCCACTGGGCAGATGCCTGGGAAGGTGGTGCGGCCGTCCTCAGCGACAGGTCTCAAGTCCGGAAACCAGCCTCGAGCATGCCGATGGACCGCGGTGGGCGGTCGAGTGGCGATTGGCCGAGGCCTGGTGCCGTGACGGCCGATCCCCCTCCTCGTCCCCGCATGAGCGAACTTTGCGAGGACGACACGCGATCATGACCGCCGTTACACTTCTGCACCAGGACCATCTGGGCGACCGCATCGACCGTCTCGTCGCGTCGCGCGAACCGGGTCACGGCCTGCCGCGCGCCTTCTATGCCGATCCGGAAATCTTCGAGCGCGACATGGAGCGCTTGCTGCGCCGGCATTGGCATTGCATCGGCCATGTCAGCATCCTGCCCGATGTCGGCGACTTCGAGCTGTTCAGCTTCGAACGTGAAGCGATCATCCTGTCGCGCGCCCAGGATGGCGAGATCCACGCCTTCCTGAATGTCTGCCGCCATCGCGGCGCCGAGGTCTGCACCAAGCCTAAGGGCAACGCCCGATTCTTCATGTGCCCCTATCACGCCTGGACCTATGCCAATGACGGGCGCCTCAAGGCTGCGCGCCTGATGCCCAAGGGATTCGACCGCGAGAAATACGGGCTGCACAAGCTCCATGTCCGCGTCGCCGAAGGCCTCATCTTCATTTCCTTCGCCGCGACGCCGCTCGATTTCACGGTCATCGAGCAGTCGCTGCGCGCCAGCTGCAGCCAATATGGCTGGGGTGAAGCGCGGGTGGCGCATCGCGAAACCTATGCGATCGCCGCCAACTGGAAGCTCGCGATCGAGAACTATGTCGAATGTTATCATTGCGGGCCGGCGCATCCCGAATATTCGAAGACCCATGCGCTCGAGCAGCCGGCCGAACGCATCGCCGAAATGAACAGCCGCATGGAGGAGCGCACTTGCGCGCTGGGCGTCAGCATCATCTCCGGCAATCACTGGCAGACTTCGCGCGCCGGCAAGGAGGCGATCGACGTATTCCGCTACGCGCTGTACGAAGGTGCGGCGAGCGGCAGCGAGGACGGTTCACCCGTCGCGCCTTTGATGGGCAAGTTCCAGAACTATGATGGCGGCGTCACATCGATCCATGTCGGCGGCACCAGCTTCCTCGTCTGCTATCCCGATCACGGCATGATCTACCGCTTCATTCCGAAGACCGTCGATACTTGCGAGATGGAGCTGATCTGGCTGGTGCGCGGCGATGCCGTCGAGGGCAAGGATTATGATCTCGAGAGGCTCACCTGGCTGTGGAAGGTGACGACGGCGGAAGACAAGAAGATCATCGAGCACACCGCGCGCGGCGTGCGCTCGCACTACTTCGTGCCTGGCCTGATCGCGCCGATGGAATACAACGAGCTGCGTTATATCGACTGGTATCTGGACGAGATCAGCCGTCCGTGACCGTCTGACTAAGACCGCGTCCCTCCACGCTTCCCCTTCTCCCGCTTGCGGGAGAAGGTGCCCGACAGGGCGGATGAGGGTGTTGGTTCAGTCCGCAACAGATTTTAAGAGAGCAAGGAGAGGAAGCTTCGACACCTCTCACGCTTGCATCTTCACAAAGGTTGAGAGAACACCCTCATCCGGCGTTCGGCCACCTTCTCCCGCAAGCGGGAGAAGGGAAGAAGAGGTAAGGGCCGGCGCGATGAACGCCGGCCCTCTTGCATCACGCGCGGTGCGACGCCCGGAGACGGCCGGCGGCCGCCACCATATTGACCAGCGCCGGTTTCACCTCTTCCCAGCGGCGTGTCTTGAGACCGCAATCGGGATTGACCCAGACCTGGTCAGGGGCGAGATGCGCGGTCGCCTTGTCGAGGAGATCCGCCATTTCCGCCGCATCCGGCACGCGCGGCGAGTGGATGTCATAGACGCCAGGGCCGATCTCGTTCGGATAACGATAGGACACGAAAGCATCGAGCAGCTCCATCTTCGAGCGCGACGTCTCGATCGAGATGACGTCGGCATCCATGGCGCCGATCGCGGCGATGATATCGTTGAACTCCGAATAGCACATATGGGTATGGATCTGCGTCTCATCCGCCACACCAGCGGCGGCGAGACGGAAGCACTCCACCGCCCAGTTGAGATAGGCCGTCCACTCGGCACGCCGCAACGGCAGGCCTTCGCGGATCGCCGGCTCGTCGATCTGGATGATGCCGATGCCGGCTTTTTCGAGATCGACCACCTCGTCGCGGATGGCGAGCGCGATCTGCCGGCACACATCGGCGCGCGCGAGATCGTCGCGCACGAAGGACCATTGCAGGATGGTCACTGGACCGGTGAGCATGCCTTTCATCGGTCGCTCGGTGAGCGACTGCGCATAGGACGACCATTGGACCGTCATCGGTTTCGGCCGCGACACATCACCGAAAATGACCGGCGGGCGCACATAACGCGAGCCGTAGCTCTGCACCCAGCCATGTTTGGTGAAGACGTAACCGGATAGCTGCTCGCCGAAATACTGCACCATGTCGTTGCGCTCGAACTCGCCATGGACGAGCACATCGATGCCGATCTCCTCCTGCCAGCGCACCGCCTTCTCGGTCTCGCGGCGCAGGAACGCGTCATAGTCCGTTTGCGAGAGCACGCCCTTGCTGAAATCGGAACGCGCCTTGCGCACGTCCGACGTCTGCGGGAAGGAGCCGATGGTCGTCGTCGGGAAGGCCGGCAGGCCGAGCCGCTTGTCCTGAGCCACGCGCCGCGTCGCGAAGGGGCTGCGGCGCAACGTCATCTCATGCTTCACGCCGCGCGTCCTGAGCTGCACAGCTTTGTCATGGATCTTGGCCGACTCGCGGCGGTCCTGTGCGGCTTCGTCGGAGCGCGCCAGCTCGGCGGCGATCGCCACCGCGCCGTCTTTGAGGCCACGCGCCAGCAGCGCCACTTCCTCGATCTTCTGGGTGGCGAAAGCGAGCCAGCTCCGGATTTCGGGATCGAGATCGGTCTCGAGCGCCAGATCGACCGGCACATGCAGGAGCGACGAGGACGGCGCGATCACGATGCCGCCGGCATGGTCGGCGAAGCGGTCGAGGCTTCTGAGTGTCGCCGAAAGATCATTGCGCCAGATATTCCGGCCATTCACGACGCCGAGCGACAGCGTGAGATCGGACCGGGCCTTGCCGAGCACGATATCCGCCTGCTCGGGCGCGGCGCAGAGATCGACATGGAGACCTGCGACCGGCAGCTTGAACGCAAGATCGGCATTGTCGCCCAAAGCGCCGAAATAGGTGGTGAGCAAAAGCTTGAGGCCCGGCACCTCGCGCGCCAGCGTCTCATAGACAGTCTTGAAGGCGGCCTTGGCGGCAGGCGACAGATCGAGCACCAGCGCCGGCTCGTCGATCTGCACCCAGGAGGCGCCGGCGCCGGCGAGCTTGCGCAAGATTTCCACATAGACGGGGAGAAGTCCCGGCAGCAGCGACAGAGGCTCGGCGCGGCCGTCCTTGACCTTGGCGAGGAGGAGATAGGTCACGGGCCCGATGAGGACCGGGCGCGTCTCGACGCCGAGCGCCTTGGCTTCCAGGAAATCATCGAGAGGCTTGGTGGTGGTGAGTGCGAAGGCCTGATCGCTCGCCAGCTCCGGCACCATATAGTGGTAATTGGTGTCGAACCATTTGGTCATTTCGAGCGCCGGCACGCCCGTCGTCTCATGCTGATGGCCATGCGCGCAGGTTCTGGCCTCGCCACTGCCGCGCGCCATGGCGAAATAGAGATCGAGCGGAACGCCGGAAGCCGGGCGCTCATAGATCTTCGGAATGGCGCCCACCAGCGCGCTCATATCGAGCATCTGGTCATAAAGCGAGAAGTCGTTGCTCGGTATGTGATCGAGGCCGCTCTTCTGCTGCAGCAACCAGTTCTCCTTGCGAAGATTCGTGGCCGTGCCGAGAAGCGCTTCAGCCGGACTCTTGCCGGCCCAGTAGCTTTCAAGCGCGACTTTCAGCTCGCGCCGACGGCCGATACGCGGGAAGCCGAGATTGGCGGTTGTGATGGACATGAGTTCTCCTGTTCCGGAAAGCACAAGGCTCCAGATTTTTTCATTGGTGGTGAAGGTGAAGTGCTGAGGCGCGTCAGGGCGGACCGCGATTGCGGTCGTATCGATCGCGGATACTGGAGCTCGTCTCGAAGATCATGGCGCACCTCGCTGATAAGCGGCGGCCAATGGAAGAAGCATGCGAGGCGGACCTATACCGGCACCAACCTGCAACACGCGCTCCCCTGGGACACCCCGCCCTAGAACGTCTTCGTCACGGCAGGTCTCCTGGCTCGCGGGTCTAAACCTCGATCCCCCTTCCCGGCTTGCGGCCAGTGGATTCCGGATCGGGCTCGCCGCTTACAGTTGCGGGGGCAGCCGCGGCTTTGATCCCATCTTGGGCGTTTCCTTATCGCCAAAGTCGAACAACTTTGGCGGGAAGCACCGTGGATCGCACCGCATTCCCTTTTTCGCCTCAGGCAAAAACCTGAGGACCGTGACAAGACGATCATCTCTCAGCCCGTCTCTCATGTCAACAACATATAAAGATATTCTTATGTCTACATATGTCGGAGAAACTTTGCGACAATATATTGACGAGATGGGGCGACACACCACAATATACAGCCATCACTGGTCTCCAGGAGTGATTCTGGAGCTAAGAGGGAATCCGGTGCGAATCCGGGACTGCCCCCGCAACTGTTAGCGGCGAGTTGTTTGCGTTGTCGGTCACTGATGCGAGTTGCGCATTGGGAAGGCCAGCAAACGACGTCGACCCGCGAGTCAGGAGACCTGCCCGTGATGTCTTTATCGTCCTCGGGCGGGGTGCTCCGAAGGTTCGCTTGCGCCCCGGTCGTTCCACGTGCCGGATTCCTGCGTCTGCGCTCCCTTGGCCCTGGCCCCCAACTTCTAGGGGTTAGCCAATGTCTCTCATTCAAATCACCGATCGCCCGGAAGGCCGCGTCCTGCCTTTACCGTCGCGATCCAAGGAAGCCGCCGGCATGCTGGCCTTCCGCATCATCCGCCGCAACGCGTCGGTCTCGACCTTCGATCCGGCCAAGATCGCCATCGCGATGACCAAGGCCTTTCTCGCCGTCGAAGGTTCGAGCGCCGCCGCCTCGCGCCGCGTTCATGAGATCGTCCGTGAGCTGACCGATCAGGTGACGGCGGCCCTGACGCGCCGCAGTGATTCCGACCGCGCCATGCCGATCGAGGAGATCCAGGACCAGGTCGAGCTCGCGCTGATGCGCGGCGGCCACCATAAGGTCGCCCGCGCCTATGTGCTCTATCGCGAGGAACGGGCACGGCTGCGCGCGGCGGAGAAGCCGGCGAGCCCCGCCGCCCCCGCACTGCGGATCAAGTCGCCCTCAGGCCTCGACCGCGCGCTGGACGAAAACCGGCTTGCGGACCTGATCGCCAGCTCTTGCGCCGGGCTGGCCGGTGTCGAAGCCTTAGCCATTCTCGTTGAGACGAAACGCAACCTCTATGACGGGATGAGCGAGGACGAACTGGCGCTCGCCCAGATCATGGCGGCGCGCACCCTGATCGAGACCGAGCCCAATTACGCCTATGCCAGCGCCCGCCTGCTGCTCGACAAATTGCGCGCCGAGGCCTTGAGCTTTCTGAGCGGTCATCCCGATCACGCGGATCAGGCCCAGATGGCCGAGCGCTACCACGCTTACTTCGCCGACTATATCGACCGCGGCATCGCGGCCGGCCTTCTCGATCCCGAGCTCAAGCGTTTCGATCTCGACCGGCTTGGCCGGGCGCTCAAGCCCGAGGCCGATTTCAATTTCCAATATCTCGGCCTGCAGACGCTTTATGACCGCTATTTCCTGCATGAGGGCGGCGTACGCTTCGAGCTGCCGCAAGCCTTCTTCATGCGCGTCGCCATGGGTGTGGCCTTGCGCGAGGTCGACCGCGAGGCGCGTGCCATCGAATTCTACGAGGTGCTGTCCGCCTTCGACGTGATGTGCTCGACGCCGACCCTGTTCAATGCCGGCACCTTGCGGCCGCAGCTCTCCTCCTGCTTCCTCACCACGGTGCCTGACGATCTCGACGGCATCTTCAAGTCGGTGAAGGACAATGCGCTGCTCGCCAAATATTCGGGCGGCCTCGGCAATGACTGGACCCGGGTGCGGGGCCTCGGCGCCCATATCAAGGGCACCAACGGCAAGTCGCAGGGCGTCGTGCCGTTCCTGAAAGTCGCCAATGACACGGCCATCGCCGTCAACCAGGGCGGCAAGCGCAAGGGCGCCGTCTGCGCCTATCTCGAGACCTGGCATACCGACATCGAGGAATTCCTCGATCTGCGCAAGAACACCGGCGACGACCGCCGCCGCACCCATGACATGAACACCGCCAACTGGGTGCCGGACCTGTTCATGCAGCGCGTCGAGGCCGACGGCTCCTGGACGCTGTTCTCGCCCGACGAGGTGCCGGATCTTCACGACCTGACGGGCGCTGCCTTCGCCGCCGCCTATGAAGCCTATGAGGCCCAAGCCGCGGCGGGACGCATCAAGGTCTTCAAGCAGATGCGCGCACTCGATCTGTGGCGGCGCATGCTGACCATGCTGTTCGAAACCGGCCATCCCTGGATCACCTTCAAGGACCCGTGCAACCTGCGCTCACCGCAGCAGCATGCGGGCGTCATCCACTCGTCCAATCTGTGCACCGAGATCACCCTCAACACTTCCGACAAGGAGGTCGCGGTCTGCAATCTCGCCTCGATCAATCTCGCCAATCACGTGACCGCCGAGGGCATCGATCACGAGCACCTGACTCGCAGCGTCACCGTGGCGCTGCGCATGCTCGACAATGTGATCGACGTGAACTTCTACACCATCCCTGAGGCGCGGTTCTCCAATCTGCGCCATCGCCCCGTCGGGCTTGGCCTCATGGGCTTCCAGGACGCGCTTTATCGCCAGCGTATTCCTTACGCCTCCGAGGCGGCCATCCGCTTCGCCGATGAAAGCATGGAGGCGATCTCCCATGCCGCCATCGGGGCCTCGAGCGATCTCGCTTCCGAACGCGGCCGCTATCCGAGCTATGAGGGCTCGTTGTGGAGCCAGGGCATCCTGCCGCTCGATTCGATCGAGATCCTGAGCCGCGCGCGTGGCAAGCTCGATCTCGACCGCTCCTCGCGCCTCGACTGGGCGTCCTTGCGTGAGCGGGTGCTGCAGCAGGGCATGCGCAATTCCAATGTCATGGCCATCGCCCCCACCGCCACCATCTCCAATATCTGCGGCGTCAGCCAGTCGATCGAGCCCGCCTATCAGAATCTCTACGTCAAATCGAACATGTCGGGCGACTTCACCATCGCCAATGCCGATCTGGTGCATGATCTGAAAGCCCGGGGCCTCTGGGACGAGGTGATGATCAGCGACCTCAAATATTTCGACGGCAGCCTCGGCGGCATCGACCGGGTGCCGGACGATCTCAAGGCGCTCTACGCCACCGCCTTCGAGATCGATACGAGCTTCCTGATCGAGGCGGCGGCACGCCGGCAGAAATGGATCGACCAGGCGCAGTCGCTCAATCTCTATATCGCCAATCCCTCCGGCAAGAAGCTCGATGCGCTCTACAGGCTCGCCTGGAACCGGGGGCTCAAGACCACCTACTATTTGCGCTCGCTGAGCGCCACCCATGTCGAGAAGTCGACGCTGAAAGGAACCGACGGCAAGCTCAATGCCGTTTCCGTCGGCGCCGCCGCCGAACCGATCGAGCTCGCCGTGCCGCTCCTCTGCCCGATCGACGATCCCACTTGCGAAGCCTGCCAATAAACCTGGAGTACAAGAACATGAACACCCTCGACTGGTCGGAACCGACCGCCGCCGATGTCAGCCGCCGTCTGCATCCCGCTTTCGATAAGACGCCCAAGTCCGCGATCACTGACGCGACCGGGCTCGGCACCATCAACCGCTCAGGCGGACGGGTACGCGTCGACGACAAGGCGATGATCAACTGCCGCGCCGACGTCAACCAGCTGCTGCCGCTCAAATACCGTTGGGCCTGGGAGAAATATCTCTCGGGCTGCAACAATCACTGGATGCCGACCGAAGTGTCGATGCAGGCCGATATCGCGCTGTGGAAGTCGAAGGATGGTCTGACCGATCATGAGCGCCGCGCGGTGAAGCGCAATCTCGGCTTCTTCGCCGCATCCGAGTCTCTGGTGGCGAACAACATCGTGCTCGCCATCTACCGCCATCTCACCAATCCCGAATGCCGGCAATATCTGCTGCGCCAGGCCTTCGAGGAGGCGGTGCACACCCATACGTTCCAATATATCGTCGAAAGCCTGGGTCTCGACGAGGGCGAGCTCTTCAACATGTATCGCGAAGTGCCCTCGATCACCGACAAGGCGGCCTGGGCCTTGAAGCACACGCAGAATCTCGACGACCCCGGCTTCTCCACCGGAACGCCGGACAAGGACCGCGCCTTCCTGCGCGATCTCGTCGCCTTCTATGTCGTCTTCGAGGGCATGTGGTTCTATACCGGCTTTGCGCAGATCCTCTCGCTCGGGCGGCGCAACAAGATGGTCGGCATCGCCGAGCAGTATCAGTACATCCTGCGCGACGAATCCATCCATCTGAATTTCGGCATCGACGTCATCAACCAGATACGCGTCGAGAACCCGCATCTGTGGAGTGCCGCCTTCCAGGACGAGATCCGCCAGATGCTGCGCGAGGCGGCCGAGCTCGAAAGCGCCTATGCCAAGGATACGATGCCGCGCGGCTTCCTCGGCCTGAATGCCGGCCTGTGCGAGACATACATGCATTTCATCGCCAACCGCCGCTGCGCGCAGCTGGGTCTCGCACCGGTCTTCGCCGAGACGGAGAACCCCTTCCCCTGGATGTCGGAGGCGATGGACCTCAAGAAGGAGAAGAACTTCTTCGAGACCAGGGTGATCGAATACCAGAATGGCGGCGCGCTCGCCTGGGATTGAGCGCCCGTGTCTCAGGTCCGCGACGGAATGTCGGTTTTGAGACCGACCCGCCGCCACCTCTATGCTTGAGTATCTTTGTTCAAGGTGCCGGCCCGAGCGATCGGGCCGGATAATTGGGAAGCCGGTGTGAAACCGGCACTGCCCCCGCAACGGTAAGGTAGCGCAACCCGCGGCAATGGCCACTGGATGATCCATCCGGGAAGGCGCCGCGGCGATCCGCAAGGATCCGCTGCCAAGTCCGGAAACCAGCCAGGAACATAAGTCGATGGGCTGCGGCGGGCGGTCAGACGGTGAAGGCCGCGCTTTCCAAGAAGCGACGGCAGCCGGCTCTCCTCCATCTCACTTCATCGATCGATGCAACTCAAGCAGCGGGTCGATGCGATGATGAACAAACGAATGGATATGCTGTCAAGGCTCGAAGGCCGGCAGCCCGAGATGAGCCTCCCCCGGGAATTCTATGTCGATCCGGATTATTTCCAGATCGACCTCGACGAGATCTGGTACCGCGAATGGCTGTTCGCCGGCCATGAATGCGAGGTGGCGAAGCCCGGCAGCTATTTCACGCTCGATGTCGGCGCCTATTCCGTCATCGTGACCAGAGCGCGCGACGGCCGGATCCGCGCTTTGCACAACAGCTGCCGTCATCGCGGCTCGCGCGTCTGCACCGCCGCCAAGGGCACCGCCGCGCGTCTCGTCTGCCCCTATCACCAATGGACCTATGAGCTCGACGGCCGCCTGATGTTCGCGCGCGACATGGGGCCAGGCTTCAAGACCGAGCAATATGGCCTGAAGCCCGTCCATTGCAAGACGGTCGGCGGCTATGTCTTCATCTGCCTGGCCGATGAAGCGCCCGATTTCGAGACCTTCCGCACCGTCGCTTTGCCCTATATGGCACCGCATCATCTGGGGCGAACCAAGGTCGCTTGCGAAACGACCATCATCGAGAAGGGTAACTGGAAGCTCGTCTGGGAAAACAACCGTGAATGTTATCACTGCTCCGCCAATCATCCCGAGCTCTGCCGCACTTTCCCCGAACGGCCGACACTGACCGGTGTCGACGGCGCCGACAGCGATCCCGAGATCCAGGCGCATTGGCAACGCTGCGAGGCAGCCGGTCTCCCCAGCCGCTTTGAGATCAGCGGTGATGGCCAGTACCGCACCATGCGGGTGCCGCTCCTGCGCGACACGACGAGCTTCACCTTGACCGGCAAGCCCGCGGTCAAGCGCCCGCTCGGCGGCATCGCCACCGAACGCATCGGATCGATGCTGCTCTATCATTATCCGACGACCTGGAACCATCTGCTCGGCGACCATGCGACGACCTTCCGGGTGCTGCCGCTCGGACCGAAGGAGACCCAGGTCACCACCAAATGGCTGGTGCATGAGGAGGCCGTCGAAGGCGTCGACTATGACGTCACCGAGCTGACCCATGTATGGAACCAGACCAACGACCAGGATCGCCGCATCGTCGAGGAGAATCAGCGCGGTATCAATTCGCCGGCCTATGAGCCGGGGCCTTATGCACCCGACCATGAAAGCGGCGTCGTCCAGTTCGTCGACTGGTATTGCAATGCTTTGGCGCCGCGCCTGAAAGGCGGTGGCGTCAGGCTGAGCCGTGTCGCGTGAGACGGCGATGGACATGTCGCCCAGGAACGACCGCACGCAGCTCCTGATCTGCCTGTCGGCCATAACGGAAGCGCCGGGGGTGAAGACTTTCACCTTCGAGACCGCGGAACACCACTGGTTTCGCTACGCACCAGGCCAGTTCATGACCTTCGAGCTGCCCGAGGCCGGTCCGGATGTGCTGCGCAGCTACACGCTGTCCTCCGCACCATCGCGGCCTTTCACCGTATCGGTGACCGTGAAGGCGCAAGCCGAGAGCATCGGCAGCCGCTGGATGCTCGACCATCTGAAGCCCGGCATGCGGCTCAAAGCGCATGGACCAGCGGGAGCGTTTACACTCCTGCACCACCCGGCGGAAAAATATCTGTTCATCTCGGCCGGCTCCGGCATAACGCCCATGATGTCGATGACGCGCTGGCTCTATGACGAGAGCCGCGCCGCCGATATCGCCTTCATCCACGCGGCGCGGTCTCCTGGCGATATCATCTTCCGGGACGAGGTCGAATGGATGGCCGGCCGCATGCAGCCTTTCCGCCTCGCCTGGGTCGTCGAGGATCCCTCGTCGCGCTTCTGGCCGGGTTTTCGCGGACGGATTTCGGCCAGCCTTCTGGCGGAAATGGCGCCCGACTTCCGTGACCGTGAAATCTTCTGCTGCGGCCCCGAACCCTTCATGGCGGCGATCCACGCCATTCTCACACATGCCGGCTTCGACATGCGGCATTATCACGAGGAGAGCTTTCACCCGGCAGCCTTGGAAGTCCTGATCGCCTCGCCGGCCGAGACGTCTCGGCTGGTCTTCGCGCAAGCCGGTGTCGAGCACGACTGCCGGCCCGGCGAGACGGTCCTGATGGCGGCGAAGAGCATCGGCATCAACATTCCGAGCGCCTGCCAGTCCGGTCTATGCGGCACCTGCCGGCTGCGCTGCCTCGAAGGCCAGGTGGACATGCAGCACAATGGCGGCATTCTCGATGAGGAGATCGCCGAGGGCTACATCCTGGCGTGCTGTTCGACGCCCAAGGGCCGGGTTGTCATTGAGGGGTAATCCGGTTTCCGCGCCGGCCGCTCTTGCAACGCGGAGCAGATAGACAGCGTTTTGCTAAAGCTGAGGTTGCGCAAAAAGACCTCGCCTCAACCACCTTGCCGCGCCGCAAGTATTATTCTTCACGCGCCGGAACCTTTATTGATCACCGACGTTGGGATTTGCGGCGAAGCAGGGGGCAAGGCTCTGCTTTTGCTTGCCTATCTAGCTCAGGCAAAGATTGAACTGCGTCACCAAAACAAGATTTCAATAGATGTCGTAGGGGAGATCACGATGGGGTTGGAAGGGGTGCGCGTCCTTGTCGTCGAGGACGAGGTCCTGGTTGCCATGTCGGTGGAGGACATGCTCGCAGACCTGGGCTGCGCCGTGGCGGGAAGCGCCTGCAGCCTGACTGAAGCGCTGGTCAAGGTGCAGGCGGGGGGCTTTGACCTTGCACTTCTAGACGTCAACTTGCGCGGCGAAAAGGTCTTCCCCGTCGCCGATGCCTTGTCCAACCAAGGCATACCTTTTGCCTTTGCTAGTGGTTATGGAGCGGCAGACGTACCAGAGCCCTTCCGTTCCAGGCCGGTCGTGTCAAAACCCTTTCTCATCGAAGAGCTGTCCGCCGCGCTTTCCTCCGCACTCGCCAGGCCGGCATAGCGACCCGTTCACGAATTGCACCCATCACAGGCACGGCCCAACGATCATGCGAGCCCCTGACCTTCCCGCCAACGGCTCTCACGCAAGCGCCCCCAGTTTTCTCGCGGGAGGCGGCGAAATGGGAGCCCTCATTCGTGCCTATGACTGGGCCAGGGGTCCGCTGGGCAGTCCCGAGACCTGGCCGCAAAGCTTGAAGACCGCGGTCCGGATCATGCTGACATCTCGTCAGCCGATCTGGATCGGTTGGGGCGAACAGCTGATTTATCTCTACAACGATCCTTATCAATCCATCATCGGCGGCAAGCATCCCTGGGCCCTGGGGAAGCCGACAGCGGATGTGTGGCGCGAAATATGGCCGGACATCGGCCCCATGCTCAACACCGCCATGGGAGGCCTGGAAGGCACCTATGTCGAAGAGCAGCTCCTGATCATGGAGCGTCACGGCTATGCGGAGGAGACCTATTACACATTCTCCTACAGCCCGATCCCGGACGACGATGGGACGCCGGGCGGCATCATCTGCGCGAATACGGACGACACCCAGCGCGTCATCGGCGAGCGCCAGCTCAAGCTGCTGAGCGAGCTCGCGGCGCAAACCGCCGATGCCCGTTCCTGGAGCGACGCATGTCAGCGCAGCATGGCGGCTTTGGCGACCGATCCGCAGGATCTGACATTCGCCTTGCTCTATATGGTCGCGCCGGATGACGACCACGCCACGCTGGTCGCATCGCACGGCCTTGCCGCTGATCACCCGGCTGCACCGGCGACCCTGCCCGTCGACAGCATCGCGCCATGGCCGGTCGCCGAGGTGCTGCACAATCACGAACCTGTGCTCATCGAGCAGATCACGGATATGTTCGGCGAGACTCTGCCGAATGGCGCATGGGACAAAGTGACGAGCAAGGCAGCGGTGCTTGCGGTTCCGCCCTCGGGCGAAACCGGGCGGGCCGGCATTCTGATCGTAGGACTCAACCCGTACCGGCTATTCGATGAAGCCTACCGCGGATTTCTAGGCCTCGTCGCGGGCCAGATCGCCGCGGTCACCGCGAATGCCGACGCTTATGAGGAAGAACGGCGCCGGGCTGAAGCGCTGGCCGAATTGGACCGTGCCAAGACCGCGTTCTTCTCGAATGTGAGCCACGAATTTCGGACACCGCTCACGCTGATGCTAGGTCCTCTCGAGGAACTCCTCTCCGGCGGGGCATCCCTCGAAGAGATGCGCAGACAAGTCGAGCTGGCTCACCGAAATGGCACCCGCCTGCTGCGGCTCGTCAACAGCCTGCTCGATTTCTCGAGAATAGAAGCGGGAAGAGTTCGCGCCACATATCAGCCGACGGATCTGTCCAGGTTCAGCGCCGAAATCGCATCGAGCTTCCGGTCCGCCATCGAGAAATCCGGGATGCGGCTCGACCTCCAATGCCAGGCGCTCGGCGAGCCGGTCTATGTGGATCGCGAGATGTGGGAAAAGGTTCTCCTCAACCTTCTTTCCAATGCCTTCAAGTTCACATTGAAGGGTGAGATCTCCGTGGCCGTCGCACCATCGAACGATGGTCGCGCCGCCATGGTGAAAGTCCGTGATACCGGCATCGGAATTCCCGAGGATGAAATATCGAAGCTCTTCGAGCGCTTCCACCGGATAGAGGGAGTTCAGGGCCGCAGCTACGAGGGAAGCGGCATTGGCCTGGCGCTGGTGCAGGAGCTGGTGAAGCTTCACGGCGGACAAATTGCTGTTGAAAGCACGCACGGCGCCGGGACGACTTTTACCGTCTCACTGCCTTTCGGCCATGAGCATCTGCCGTCAGATCGCGTTCAAGCAGAGGCAACCGGAGAAGCCGATGTCGTCAGAGCGCATGAGTTTGTCGACGAGGCTCTGCGATGGCTGCCCGACACCGCGCCCGAACTGGAATCGGAAGGTGAGCTTTCCCTGGCCGGACTGGGAGCGATCGCCGCGCAGACGCCGGCCAGATCGGGAGTCGGGAAGCGTGTACTTCTTGCCGACGACAATGCCGATATGCGGGCCTATGTCTGCCGCCTCCTGCAGGCCCAGGGATATGTCGTCGACATGGCGGGCGACGGCGAAGCCGCTCTCGCCTTTGCGCGACAAAGAAAACCCGACCTGATCCTGACCGACGTCATGATGCCGAAACTGGACGGATTCGGCCTGCTCAGAAGCATCCGGAGCGACCCGGCCCTTGCCGAAGTACCAATTCTCATGTTGTCCGCGCGCGCCGGCGAGGAGGCAAAAGTCGAGGGCCTTGAGGCCGGCGCTGACGACTACCTGATCAAGCCTTTTGCGGCCCGCGAATTGCTGGCCCGGGTGCATTCCAACATGCAGATGGCGGAAGTCCGGCGTGAGGCGAACCGCGCGGTCTTCAGAAGCGAGCAACGCTACCTGATGTCCCAGGATCGCCTGTCGCTCGCGCTCTCGACCGGACGCGTGGCAGTGTTCGAATGGACGGTGGATAGCGATCGGCTCGCCATTCAGGGCCCGCTGGTCGAGGTATTTGGGGTGACCATATCCGATGCGGAGGCCGGCCTCCCCTTGCAAGCTTTTTTTCATGCCATCGACCGGCGTGATAAGGCCCGCCTCATGTCGGTCCTCAATCGCTCGATCGAAACGGGCGAACCCTACGAAGCCGAGTACAGGGTTCATGGATCGGGTGAGGAACGCACCGTAATCGCTCGCGGCCGGGTCGAAACGGACGCCCAAGGCGGCAAGAGGATGGCCGGCGTCGTCATCGACGTCACGGAGGAGAAGGCCGCAAATGCGGCATTGAAGGAACAGACCACGGCACTCGCCATCCTCAATCGCGCCGCCACCACTATTTCAGGCGACCTCGACCAGAACAGGCTGGTGCAGACGATCACCGACGCCGCGGTGGAAATCTCCGGCGCCGAATTCGGGGCGTTCTTCTACAATATTGTCGACGAACAAGGCGAACGCTACACGCTGTACACCTTGTCGGGCGCGCCCAGAGAGGCCTTCGCCAAATTTCCGATGCCGCGCAATACCGATGTCTTCTCGCCGACCTTCATGGGGACCGCGGTCGTGCGCTCAGCCGACATAACCAAGGATCCCCGCTACGGCCATACGGCACCGCATTATGGCATGCCGAAGGGACATCTCCCGGTGCGCAGTTATCTCGCCGTTCCGGTAAAATCCCGTACCGGCGAGGTGTTGGGGGGACTTTTCTTCGGACATTCGCAGACTGATGTATTTGACGACATTGCCGAAGAGCGCGTCATCGGCCTGGCCAGTCAGGCGGCCATCGCGCTCGACAACGCTCAACTGTTCCAGGCCGCCGATCGCGAGCTTCAGCAGCGCCGGAGGGCGGAAGCAGAGTTGCAGGCGCTGAACGCCAATCTGGAGGAACGGGTGGCGGAAGAAGTGGCGCGTCGCGCCATGGCCGAGGACGCGCTCCGGCAGGCCCAGAAAATGGAGGCGGTCGGCCAGCTTACCGGCGGCATCGCCCACGACTTCAATAACCTGCTCACTGTCATCATCGGCGGCCTCGATACGATCAAGCGCAGCAAGACCAACGATCAAGCGCGCATCGCCCGCGCGGCAGATATGGCACTGCAAGGAGCACAAAGAGCGGCCAATCTCACCGGGCGCCTGCTCGCCTTCTCGCGACGCCAGCCGCTTGAGCCCAAGCCGCTTGAGCTGAATGCGCTGGTGCGCGAGATGACCGAGCTTCTGCACCGGACCTTGGGCGAGCAGATCGAGCTTGAGGGAGTCCTGGCGCCACGGCTGTGGACTGCCGAGATCGATCAGAACCAGCTCGAAAGTGCGATCCTCAATCTCGCGGTCAATGCCCGCGATGCAATGCCAGATGGAGGCAAGCTGACGATCGAAACCGCCAACACGGCGCTCGATGAAAGCTACAGCGCGACCGATACGGAGGTCATTCCGGGCCAATATGTCATGCTGGCCGTCAGCGACACAGGCACGGGAATGGCCAAGGATGTGGTTGCGCGTGTATTCGAGCCCTTCTTCACCACCAAGGAGCCTGGCCGTGGCACCGGGCTGGGGCTCAGCATGGTGTATGGTTTCGTAAAGCAGTCCGGCGGACATGTGACGATTTACAGCGAAGAAAGCCAGGGCACGACCGTCAAACTCTACTTTCCACGCTTCACCGGGAATGCCGATAGCCAGCCGGGCGCCAGCGAGCCTGTTGTTCCAACCAGCAGCGAGGGTGAGGTCATTCTCGTGGTGGAGGACAATGACGAGGTGCGGGCATACAGCACGATGATCCTCTCGGAACTTGGCTATGTCGTTCTCGAAGCGCCGGAGGCGGATGCCGCGCTTGCGATTCTGCGTTCCGACCGACGGGTTGATCTGCTGTTCACCGATGTCGTCCTGCCCGGCAAGACCGGGCGTGTGCTCGCCGATATGGCGCTGCAATTACGGCCTGGCCTGGGCGTGCTGTTCACGACGGGTTATTCGCGCAATGCCATCGTCCATCAGGGCCGCCTGGATGCCGGCGTGCAGCTCATCTCGAAACCCTTCACCTTCGAGCAGCTCGCCACGCGGGTCAGAGATCTTCTCGACCGGCGCACGTCGTAACAGGCTGGAAAGTCAGCTCGCCCCCGGCAGCCAGAGATAGGGCGGCGCCGTCTGGTTGACGGCATAGTCACCGACCACACGTTCCTTGTAGATCGCCGGATTGTGCGAGGAGACGGTGCGGGCATTGCGCCAATGGCGATCGAGGCTCACCGAGGTGCTGGTGGCCGAAGCCGCCAGCGCATTGAAGATATTGGCGGTCGCATCGAGGACGAGCTTCGAGACGATGATCTGTCCTTCGGCGGCCTCGATCTCGGCGGCGAGATTGGCGGCCGTCACCTCTTCCTCGCCGCCCTCGATCGCCGTTTCATAGGCATGCTGCAGGGCTGCTGCGACACGTTGCGTGATGGCGCCTGACGCATAGGCGCTCGCATGCGCCTGGCCGACCACTTGCAGCACTTGCGGGTCCTGGCGCGGCACCCGCGCCGTCGCATGGGTGAAGGTGCGCGTGCGGCGCGCCACCTGCTCCGACACTTCATCCGCCGCGGCCCGGGCGATGCCGGTCAAGGTGGCGAGATGAACGGTCTGATAGAAGGCCGCCTGGTATTTGAAACGGTCGTCGCCCGTCTGCACATGGTCGAAGGGCAGCTCGATATTTTCATAGATCGAGGTGCCGCTGCCGGTGAGCTTCTGGCCGAAGCCGTTCCAGTCGTCGCGCTGGGTGAGGCCCGGCGCCGAGGTCGGCACCGCCGCGACGATGACCTTGTCCTCAGGCCCCGTGCCGACAAGCTCGATCCAGTCGGCGAAGAGCGAGCCGGTGCTGTAGTACTTTTCGCCATTGACGACCCAGCCGCCATTGAGCCGCTTGATGGTCGTGGCGAAGGTCCCGGCCTTGGCGCCGCCCCGCTCGGTGAAGCCGCCGCCGAAAATGTCGCCTGCGGCGAACCGGGCGAACCATGCTTTACGGCGCTGTGCATCGCGCGACGCCAGCACATCCTCGACCGCGCCGTAATGCGCCCGCAGAATCTGGGTGAAGTTGGAATCGGCGGCGGCGAGCTCGGTCAGCAATTCGAACAATTCCGGCAGGCTCGCGCCATAGCCGCCATTGGCTTCCGGCACGCGCAAGGCGCCGAAACGCGCCTCCTTCAGCCAGCCGATCTCCTCGAAGGGCAGCTTGCGCTCGATCTCGCGGGCGACGGCGCCTTCGGCGATCCGCGCGAAGAGGGGGCGGAATTTCTGGGCGAGTTCTTCATAACGTCTGGAAGGGCCCCTGCCCCAGGCATTGACGGTCGTCATATTCGTACTTCACTCCGATGATGAGCAGGCTTCAGTGCCGCGTCGGCTTTGCAGCCGCGGCACTTCCCCCGCCCAGATAGATGTTCTTGATTTCGTCGCGCCGGGCGAGCTCGGACGCCGCCCCCGAGGCCACCACGCGCCCCGTCTCCAGCACATAGGCGTGATCGGCATAACGCAGCGCCAGATTGGCATTCTGCTCGGCGAGCAGGAAGCTGACGCCGCTGTCGCGATTGAGCTGGCGGACGATCTCGAAGATCTCCTCGACGATGAGCGGTGCCAGCCCCATGGACGGCTCATCGAGCAGCACCAAAGTCGGGCGCGTCATCAGCGCCCGGCCGATCGCCACCATCTGCTGCTCGCCGCCCGAGGTGAGCCCGGCGCGCGATTGCCGGCGGGTCTTCAGCCGCGGAAACCAGGCATAGATGCGTTCGAGATCATCGGCGATGCGAAGCTTGGACAGACCCCGCACATAGGCGCCGGTGATGAGATTCTGCTCGACGGTCAATTGAGGAAATACATGCCGGCCCTCCAGCACCTGCACCAGCCCGTCGGAGACGAGGGCGGACGGATCACGCCCGAGAATATCCCGGCCGCGCCAGCGTATCGTGCCCTGGCTCACCTGGCCGCGCTCGGCGCGGATCAGATTGGAGATCGCCTTGAGCGTCGTCGATTTTCCGGCGCCATTGGCGCCGAGAAGAGCGACGACCCCGCCTTCGCCGAGCGTCAGCGAGACGCCGCGCAACGCCAGGATCGCCTGGCCGTAGACAGCTTCGACATTCTCGACGACGAGAAACGGTTCGGGCGCGCTCATGCCGCCTTCTCCGTGCCGACAGGATCGCTCAGAAGCGGAATGACGTCGCGCCCGAAGGCCGGCAGCTCGTCGGTGAAATGCAGAAAGGCGGTCAGGATCATGTCGACGCCCACCGCCTCATATTCGCGGATGCGCCGGGCGATCTGCTCTGGCGGGCCGAAGAGACGCGTCTTGAAGCCGTCATTGGGCTGGACGAGATTGGCATAATCGGAATCGACCCACATGCCGATCCGGTCGCGTGTCGACGTGCCGGCTTCCTTAACCTGATCGCCGAAGGCTTTGACGATTTCGGGGTCGGCATGGGCGACGATCGCCTCGAGCTGATCGAGCGCCTCTTTCTCCGTGTCACGCTGGATGACGAAGCCATTGAGGCCGAATTTCACGGTGCGCCCAGCCTTGGCCGCCAAGCCACGCACTTCCTCGATTTGCGCCTGGACATTCTCGACGCTGTTGCCATTGAGGAAATACCAGTCGGAATGATGCGCCGCCATGCGCCGCGCCGCTTTCGAATTGCCGCCCTGGAATATCTCAGGGTAAGGCGCCGAGACCGGCGGCGGCCTGAGCCAGCCGCCATTGATGCGGTAGAAGTCGCCGCTGAAGGTGAAAGGATCCTGCGTCCACAGGCCTTTGAGCACCTGGATGAACTCTTCCGAGCGGCGATAGCGTTCGTCATGCTCGAGCCAGGGCTCGCCGAAGA
This sequence comes from Rhizobiales bacterium Y(2018), assembly GCA_005502925.1. Classification (GTDB taxonomy): domain Bacteria; phylum Pseudomonadota; class Alphaproteobacteria; order Rhizobiales; family Aestuariivirgaceae; genus Taklimakanibacter. The sequence goes on from SCPD01000004.1 coordinate 140,505, forward strand.
TGCGGAATTCGTCACGGAACCAGCCGCTCAATATGTTGATGGCGAAGCGGCCTTTAGAATAGACATCGATCGTGGCGCCCATCTTGGCGACCATGGCCGGGTGCCAGAAGCCGGTGTGAATGGCCGAGATCAGCTTGAGCTTCTTGGTCTGGGCCGCGAGGATGGCGGTGCAGGTGATCGCCTCCTGCTGCAGCTCCCAGCCGTGGCTGGCGATGAAGCGTGCCGGCGCCAGGCCATATTCGAAGCCGAGTTCCTCAGCCTGCTGCGCCAGCCTGGCATTGTAATCGAGGCTCCAGTCGGTGCGCTGCGGCAGGTTGCTGATGACGAAACCACCGCTGCCGAGCGGCATCCAATATCCAAATCTCACTGGCTTGCTCCCGTAATCGAAAGAGAAGAAGCCGGCCGCCCCGCAAGGGACGGCCGGCTCGCCTGTTCAGTTGCTGACATCCGGGCGCGGCGTGATGCCCTTTTCCTTGGCATAGGCGGCGGCGCGCTCATAGATGAGCGGCAGCAGCAATTCGCGGTCGGATCTCACCCAGCCATTGCTGACGATGTTCCACTTCTCGCCGTCCCACTGGAGGATCTTACCGGCGCCGCCGCCTTCATGATCCTTGATCGACAGCTCGAGCGGCTGCACCAGCCCGTCGGCGCCGATCTCCTTCAGCCGCGCTTCGTCAAGCTTCAGATTCTCGAGGCCCCATTGCGCTTCCTCGCCGGTGACCGGGCGGTTGCCGAATTTCGACTGCGCCTTGCGGATCGCCTCGACCGAGATGATCGCTTCGATGACACCCGAATTGTAATAGACCGAGCCGAAGCTCTTCGGGTCCTTGAGGTCGCTCAGGCCTTTGTCGACGATATTGGCCTTGAGCTTCTTCAGGATCTCGAAATCGGCGCCGGCCGGGAACGGCGTCACCGCCTTGTAGCCCTTGCCGACGGCACCGGCCGGACGGACATCCTCTTCGGAGCCCGACCAGATACCGCCGATGATGTGATCGACCGGGAAGCCGGTCTTGGCCGCCGTCTTGATGGCCACCGGCGTCATCACGCCCCAGCCGCGCAGGAAGACATAGTCAGGCTTGAGCTGGCGGATCTTCGCCCATTGCGCCGACTGCTCATTGCCGGGATGCGGCACCGGGATCTGGATATTCTCGAAGCCATAGGTCTTGGCGAGGAAGTCGAGCGGGACCTGGGTCTCTTTACCGTAGGGACTGTCGTGATAGACGGTCGCGATCTTGAGACCCTTGAGCTTCTCCTTGCCGCCCTCGATCTCGGCGATGTGGTTGATCACCGAAGAGGCTTCCGACCAGAAGCTGAACAGCACCGGGAAGGAATAGGGGAAGACGCGGCCGTCGATCGACTCGGTACGGCCATAGGCGATGGTGATCTGCGGGATCTTGTCGGCCACCGTCTTTTCGGTGAGCGCCTTGGAGATCGGATCGCCATGCGGCAGGAAGATCGGCACCGGCGAGCCGTCCTTGCCGGCCTTGACCCGCTCATAGCATTCCACACCCTTCTCGACTTCCCATTCGGTCTCGCATTCGTCCCAGAACAGCTTGACGCCGTTGATGCCGCCTTCGACCTCGTTGATGTAACGGAAATAGTCGATCTCGCCGGCCCACACCGGAATGCCACTCGATGCATAGGCGCCGACCCGGAAGGTGGCGAGCGGGAAATATTGCTGCTTGGCCTCTTCGGCGGCGGCCGAGAAGACCGACGGGACGGCCGCCAGTGCGAGGGCCGCGAAAGCGAGGCCGCGCAAGGCTTTCTTCAATCTACTGGACATTCGAGTTCTCCATGATGAAAGGGGTTCAGGATTTGAGCGGCCACAGAGCGAGGCGCCGGCGCGCACGAAGCAGGAGCGCGTAAAGCCCGTTCGGCTCCTTGATCAGGAAATAGACGATCAGAGCGCCGAACAGGATCTTCTGCAGGTTTTCCGACTGGCCCGCATCGATGGCGCCGGCGAACAGGTTCGCCGAGACATTGCTGATCAGGATCGGGACGAGGATGACGAAGGCCGAGCCAATGAAGGCGCCGGCGATCGATCCCATGCCGCCGATAATGATGATGAACAGCACGGTGAAGGAGCGGTCGAGGTCGAAGGAGCGGGCATCGACGGTGCCGAGATAGGCGAAGGCCCAGAGCGCCCCGGCAATGGCGATGATGAAGGAGGAGATCGCAAAGGAGGCGAGCTTGTTGAAGGCGATGGGAATGCCGGCGACCGCCGCGGCGGTATCCATGTCGCGGATCGCCATCCAGTTGCGTCCGACCTGGCTCGTCACCAAGTTCCAAGCGAGCCAGGTCAGGATCACGACACTGGTCAAGGTGAGAAGATAGCGCCCGAGGGGCGTCGAGAGGTCGGCCCCCAGAAACACGAGCTTCGGCGCCGAGATCGAGCCCGATGTCGTATAGTTGGAGAACCAGCCATATTGGTTGAAGAGCCAGGGCAGGAAGAACTGCGCGGCAAGCGTCGAGGCCGTCAGATAGAAGCCTTTTATCCTGAGGCTCGGCAACCCGAAGATGACGCCCGCCAGCGCGCCGAACAGGCCGCCGATCACGAGGCTCACAGGCAGTGGCAGATCCGGCAGGCGCAGCAGCACATTATAGGTGGCAAAGGCGCCGACCGACATGAAGGCGCCGGTGCCGAGCGAGGCCTGTCCGGCATAACCGGTCAGAAGATTGAGGCCGAGACCGGCCAGCGCCATGATCAGAAACGGAATCAGAATGGCGTTGAACCAATAGTCATGCACCACGAAGCCCAGCGCATAAAATGCAGCGACGAGGCCGGCGATGGCCAAGGGCCCGGCCCGCCAGCGCCGCAGCACGTCGGGATGTTCGACGGTTTGGGTCGGCGCAGGAGCGGCGAGCGCGGTCATGGCGTCATACCCTTTCGATGGCGCGGTCGCCGAACAGGCCGGCCGGCCGGATCAGCAGGAAGGCGAGCGCCACGACATAGGCGAACCATGTCGACACCGAGCCGCCGAGAAGATCGCCGAGATAGATTTCGGCAAGGCTTTCGCTGGCGCCGATCAGCAGACCGCCGACAATCGCGCCGCCGATCGAGGTGAAGCCGCCGATGATGAGGACGGGCAGAGCCTTCAGCACCACCAGGGTCAGTGAGAACTGAACGCCCTGCCGCGCTCCCCACAACAGGCCCGCCACCAGCGCGACGAGCCCGGCCACACCCCACACGATCCGCCACAGAGTGGGCAATCGGATCCCGATCGACTGCGCGGCGAGCGGATCATCGGCAATCGCCCGCAACGAGATGCCGATACGGGTGAAGTTGAAGAACAAGGACAGCGATATGACCAGCGCGCCGGCGGTCACCGCCGCGAGGAGATCGAACTGGCTGACCAGGATCGGGCCGACCTCGATCGGAATATCGTCGATGCCGAGATTGAGCTCATGGACGCTGGCGCCCATGAACAGCTGCGCCAGGCCTTCGATCACGAAGGACAGCCCGAGCGTCGCCATGAACAGAGTAAGGTCCGACTGGCCGATCAGGGCGCGCAGCACGAAACGTTCGATGGCGATGGCGCCCGCCACCATGACGACCAGGGTGACGAGGAGCGCCGGCACGAAGCCCCAGCCCGCTTCGCGCAAGGTGACGAAAGCGAGGGCCGCGAACAGGACCATCGATCCTTGCGCGAAATTGAAGATGCCGGAGGCCTTGTAGATGAGGACGAAGCCGATCGCGACCAGCGAATACATGACGCCCGCCAGAAGGCCACCGACCAGGGTTTCGAGGAAGAAGCTCATGGGGCGGTCCTCAATGCACGGTGCCGAGATAGGCGGCGATCACATCGGGATTGTCGCGCACCTCTTGCGGGGTGCCGTCGCCGATCTTGCGCCCGTAATCGAGCACGACGACATGGTCCGACAGGCCCATCACCACGCCGATATCGTGCTCGATCAGCACGATGGTCGTCTTGAGGTCGCGATTGACGTCGAGGATGAAGCGGCTGATCTCCTGCTTCTCGTCGTGATTCATGCCGGCCATCGGTTCATCGAGCAGCAGCAAGCGGGGCCTGGAGACGAGCGCGCGCGCCAGCTCGACGCGTTTCTGCAAGCCATAGGGCAGCTGGCCGACGATCCAGTCGCGATAGGCCTCGATTTCCAGAAAGGCGATCGTGTCTTCGGCGAGCTCGCGGAAATGGCGGTTTTCGGATGCCGAGCGGCCGACCCGGAATGTATGCTCGAGGAGGCTCGCGCGCGCTTTGCGGGTGAGGCCGGCCAGCACATTGTCGAGCACCGTCAGCCGCTTGAACAACGCATTGTTCTGGAAGGTGCGGCCGATGCCGAGACGCGCCGCAAGCCGCGGGCGCGGCCGGCGCAAGGCCTTGCCGGCAAAGGTCAGCTCGCCTCGATCGCTGCGATAGACGCCGTTGATAACATTCAGAAGCGAGCTCTTGCCGGCGCCGTTCGGTCCGATCAGCGCGCAGATCTCGCCATCGGCGACATCGAAGGAGATGGCGGTGAGCGCCTTGATGCCCTTGAACGACAGGGACACGTCGCGGATCGAAAGCAGAGCCTCGCTCATCGCGCCGCCGCCACCGCGACAAGCCGCTCGCGCGGATAGGTTTTGGGCGGCGTCGACACCACGACGCGTGCCGGCTGGACCGGTTGTCCGAGATTGTCGAAAGCGAGACCAAGCCCGCCGAACAATTGCGGTGAGCTGGTCTCCGCCGGTGCGGTGATGGCGATGAGGCGCCGGAAGCCCAGACGGTTGCGCAGAAGAGCGCGCGTCAGCGCGAACCACGGTGCCGCCGCTCCTTTCAGCGCACCGCCGACGAGCCATCCCGACAGGGATTTGTGGGCCGGCAGGCGCTCGCGGATCGCGGCATCGTTCTGATGCAGGCGGGGCCCCGAGGCGATCCATCTTTGTGGCGCGATCTCGCGCCGGTCGCGCGTAGCAGCGGCGAGCAGCTCGGGCAGAGCGAGCGGCTCGCCCGAGGAGACCCAGTGATCGAGAACGATATCGAGACCGTCCGACCACTCGGTCGATTCCTCGACCCAGGTCACCGGTAATTTCGTGTCCGTCGGCTTTCTGTCGACGGATTTCGCCCAGCCGAAGGGCCTGCCCAGCATTTTCAGAAGCGGCAAGGTCACGATGCCGTGGCGCGGCGGCTGGCTGTCGGGTGTCGCATGATCGAAGACGATCGGCACCTCGCGGCGATTGCGCGTCGCTTCACTCCATTCCTCGACCGTCTCGCGGCCCTGCCCGATCACTAGGCTGATGGTGGGATCCGCCACGACGCGGTCGAGCTCTTCAGGCGATGCCGAAAGCGGCACGGCCACGATATCCGCTCCCACCGCACGAATGGCGGCGCCGGAGAGCAGTAGGCGCGCGGTGATCTCGCCGTCGATGGCGACACGGCTGCCTTCGCTGACGCCCAGATGGCGGAGCCCGCCGGCCAGACGGTCGATTTCCTCGAGCACATCGGCCCAGCGCCTGACCACCCACACGCCGCGCCTCTTATGCAGCAGAGCGGGCTGTCCGGCATTACGCCGCGCGGTGGCGATCAGGCGGTCGAGGAAGGAAATATCTTGCGAGAGCGCATGGGAACTTGGCATGGCTTTGCCTCAGACGGTTTCGGGAATACGGGAGGCGGCGCTCTTGGGCGCCAGCCGGGCGGCGGCTTCGCGGCGCTTGACCGCCTCGATGTCGCGATATTGCGCGGCCGGATGCGGCGCCTGGAGATAAGGGCCTTCGCCGAAGAGCTTGTCGCGCAGCGTCCCGGGCCGGTAGGCCGTGGGATAGACGCCGCGCCGCTGCAATTCAGGGACGATAAATTCGACGATGTCCTCGAAGCTCTCGGGCGTCACCGCATAAGCGAGATTGAAGCCGTCGACATCGGTGTCATCGACCCATTGCTGCAATATGTCGGCGATCGTCGCGGGCGAGCCGACAAAGGCCGGGCCCAGGCCACCAATTCCACCGAATTGCGCCAGCTCGTCGATCGACCAGGCCTTGTCGCCATGCGCCAGATGCTCGACCATGGAGATGATCGCATTCGTCTCGACCTTCTTGACGAGATCGGTCGGCGCATATTGGCCGAAGTCGATGCCGCTCCAGCCCGACATGAAGACCAGCGAGCCGTCATAGGAGACATATTTCTTGTACTCCTCGAACTTCGCCTGCGCCTTGGCGTCGGTCTCGGCGGTGATGATGGTGGCGAGCGTATAGACATAAAGCTTGCGCGGATCGCGCCCCGCTTTGATGGCGCGCTGGCGGATGTCTGAGACATAGGCCTTGAGCACCGGCTTGGTGGGTGCGGCGACGAAAACGCATTCAGCATGGCTGGCGGCGAAATCCTTGCCGGGCCCCGAGGCGCCCGCCTGGTAGATCACCGGGGTGCGCTGCGGCGACGGCTCGGTCAGCTGATAGCCGGGAACGTCGAAATATTTTCCCTTATGGCCGATCTCATGGACCTTCTCAGGGTGGGTGAAGATGCGCTTGGCGCCGTCGCGCACCACGGCCCCTTCCTCCCAGCTGCCTTCGAGCAGCTTGTAGAGCACTTCGACATATTCGGAGGCCACCTCATAACGGTTGTCGTGACGGCGAAGACCGCCCTCGCCGATATTCTTGGCGCCACTTTCGAGATAGGAGGTCACGATGTTCCAGCCGACCCGGCCCTTGCTGTGATGGTCGGCGGTCGCGATGCGGCGCGCGAATGTATAGGGATGCTCGAAGGAGGTCGATGCGGTGATGCCGATGCCCAGATGCTCGGTGGCGAGCGCTATGGGGGCCGCGAGCTGCAGCGGATCATTGACTGGAATCTGCGCCGCCTGCTGGATCGCGTGATAGTTCGATCCCTTGTAGACGTCGTAGTAACCGATCACATCGGCGATGAAGATGCCGTCGAACACGCCCTTCTCCAGCGTGCGCGCCAGATCCTGCCAGTAATCGAGATCCTTGTATTTCCACGACCGGTCGCGCGGATGCGCCCACAGGCCGGGCGACTGATGGCCGACGCAGTTCATGTCGAAGGCGTTGAAGCGGATCTGGCGGGTCATTGGGCAAACACTCCGGCAAACACTCGGATGGGAGCGCATTTGCTAGACCGCTCCCGCAGTGCACAACAATTGAGAATTGCTAAAGGAGCGGACAAACAAAACTGAGACCCGGGATCGACGGCGATGAACTAGTCTCCCCGCATCGAACGCGCCGGCCACGCGACCGCGCGCGCAAGGGAACAGAGCAGATCATGACCATTGCCGTGAAGTCGCCGCAGGATTTCACCCATCATCCCACGACGCTGCGCGATGCGATGCGCCATCTTGCCGGCAGCGTCAGCGTGATCACCGCCGGCACCGGCGCGGACCGCACCGGCCTGACCGTCACCTCGGCGATTTCGCTCTCTATCGAGCCGCCGACGATGATCGTCTGCGTCAATCGTGGCGCGTCCTCCTGGCCGGTCATCCAGAAATACCGCCATTTCTGCGTGAATATCCTGGGCGACACGCATCGCGACGTTGCGGAACGTTTTTCCGGCCGCGGCGGCATCAAGGGACCAGCCCGTTATGACGGCGCCGCCTGGAACACGCTCGTCACGGAAGCTTCCGTGCTCGAGGACGCCGTCGCCGCGATCGATTGCGCGGTGGAGGAATTCATCGAGCGCCACAGCCACGCGATCGTCATCGGCGCGGTCAAGGCCATCACCGTCAGGGGCGGCGCACCGCTGGTCTATGGCGGCGGTCGTTATGGCGGATTCATTTGAGGAGCATCGACCGCATGACCGTACAACCCGCCAAAGCCGTCGCCGCCTTTCCCGTTCCGAAACCCCGCGACAAGCCTGCCTACATCATCCGCTCCGACAGCGAGGCGCTCGAGATCGCTCATGAGGTTGCAGCGATTCTCGCGGAGGGCGCTGCCGAGCGCGACCGCGAACGCAAGCTTCCCTATACCGAGATGGATCTTCTCTCCGATCGGGGGCTTCTCGCCATCACCGTGCCAAAGGAATTCGGCGGCGCCGGCGTCGCCACCGGCACGCTGGCCGCGGTGATCGCCATCATTTCCGCCGCCGACGGCTCGATCGGGCAGATCCCGCAGAATCACTTCTTCATGCTGGAAGGACTGCGGCTGCAGGGATCGCCCGAGCAGAAGCAGTTCTTCTACAAGGCCGTGCTGGCGGGCGAGCGGCTTGGCAATGCGCTCTCTGAAGTCGGCACGAAGACGGCACAGGATCACACGACCCGCATCACCCGCGACGGCGATGGATTCCGTCTGAACGGCCGGAAATTTTATTCCACCGGCGCCCTCTTCGCCCACTGGATCGCTGTCATCGCGAATAATGACGACGGCAAAAGCACCCTCGCCATCGTGCCGCGCGAGACCGAAGGCGTCACGATCATCGACGACTGGTCGGGCTTCGGCCAGCGCACCACCGGATCCGGCACGACCATTCTCGACAATGTCGCCGTCCATCCCTTTTCCATCATTCCCTTCCATCTTCTCTTCGAGACGCCCTCGTCGATGGGTCCGCATGCCCAGATCATGCATGCCGCCGTCGATCAGGGCATTGCGCGCGGCGCCTTTGCCGAGGCCGTGCGTTTCGTGCGCCAATATACGCGGCCCTGGAAGGAAAGCGGCCTCGAGCACGGCTATGAGGACCCGCATATCATCTCCGATATCGGTGAGGTAAAGATCAGGCTCGACGCCGCCGACGCGCTCCTCGGCCGCGCCGCGCGTTTCGTCGACGAGGCCACCGCCAACCCGACCGCCGAAACCGTCGCCGCCGCTTCGATCGCCGTGGCGTCGGCCAAGGTCGCGGCCACCGAAGTGTCGCTTCTCGCCGGCAGCAAGCTCATCGAGCTCGGCGGCTCGCGCTCGACGCTCGCCGAATTCAATCTCGACCGCTACTGGCGCAATGCCCGCACCCATACGGTGCATGACCCGGTGCGCTGGAAATACCGCGTCATCGGCAATTACTGGCTCAACGGCATCAATCCGCCGCGCCACGGCGCCATCTGAAAGCAAGATCATGACAGCCAAGCTCGACCTTCCCCCTTCGGCGCAGGCCGCCGATATCCTCTGGTTCCTGCCGACCCATGGCGACGGCCGTTATCTCGGCAGCGAGATCGGCGCCCGCCATGTGTCGCTCTCCTATCTGAGCCAGATCGCCCGCGCCGCCGATGAACTCGGCTATTATGGCGTGCTCCTGCCGACGGGGCGTTCCTGCGAGGATTCCTGGGTCATCGCCTCCGCCATGGTGCCGCTCACCCAGCGCCTGCGTTATCTCGTGGCGGTTCGGCCCGGCATGACCGAGCCGGCTTTCGCCGCGCGGATGGCGGCGACGCTCGACCGCCTGTCCAACGGACGCCTGCTCATCAATGTGGTGACGGGCGGCGATCCCCTGGAGCTCAAGGGCGACGGCGTCTTTCTCGACCATGATGAGCGCTATGAGGTGACGGACGAGTTCCTCACCGTCTGGCGCCGCCTGCTGCAGGGCGAGGATGTCACCTTCACCGGCAAGCACCTGAAGATCGAGAACGGCAAGCTCCTCTATCCGCCCGAGCAGAAGCCCTATCCACCCCTCTATTTCGGCGGGTCCTCGGACGCCGGCAACCAGGTGGCCGCCAATCACGTCGATGTCTATCTGACCTGGGGCGAGCCGCCGCAGGACGTCGCCAAGAAGCTCGCCAAGGCCAAGGCCCATGCGGCGGCCAGAGGGCGCAGCTTCTCCTATGGCATCCGCCTGCATGTCATCGTGCGCGAGACCTCGGCCGAGGCCTGGAAAGCCGCCGACGATCTGATTTCCAAGCTCGATGACGAGACGATCGCCACCGCTCAAAAGGCTTTCGCGCGCTTCGACTCGGTCGGCCAGCAGCGCATGTCGCAGCTCCATGGCGGGCGGCGCGACAAGCTCGAAGTGAGCCCCAATCTTTGGGCCGGCGTGGGCCTGGTGCGGGGCGGCGCCGGCACGGCGCTGGTCGGCAATCCGGACGAGGTCGCAGCCCGGATCAAGGGCTATATGGCGCTCGGCATCGACCGCTTCATCCTCTCGGGCTATCCGCATCTCGAGGAATGCTACCGCTTCGCCGAGCTGGTTTTCCCCAAGCTGCCTCTGAAAGCCACCACCGGCAATGATCTGGGCCCAGCCCGCAATGCCGGACCGTTCGGCGAGGTGATCGCCAATGTCGCGGCTCCCTCGCAGCGGCGCAGCGCGGCCGGCTGACGTCGGCCGTTTCAAATCCAGGAATGCAGGGGCGGCTTGACACCGTTCAGATAGAACTGCCCGATCGCGTGATATTTCCACCGCACCGGATCATGCAGCGTATGGGTGCGGGCATCGCGCCAGATACGGTCGAGATTGTGCCGGCCGAGCGTCGAGCGGGTGCCGGCAAGCTCGAACAGCTTGTTGGCGGCGAGGATGGCGATGTCGGTGCTCAGCACCTTGGCTTCGGCAACGGCGATCTTGGCGAGCGCGATCATCTCCTCGGTGGTCTCCGCGATTGTGGCGTCGAGCTGCCGCCCGGCTCGCTCAAGCAAGGCCTCAGCCGCATGAAGGCGAATCTTGAGATCACCGATCGCGGCGATCGTATAGGGATCCTCAAACGCATGTTCGCGACCGCTGTCGATCCAGGGCCTGGCTTTCGTACGCACGAAGTCGATGGCGAGCGCAATGGCGCCCCGGCCGATGCCGGCGTCTATGGCGGCATGGATGAGCTGGCTCTGCGGCCCGACCGCGCTTTGCTGCTCATAGACGATATGTGCCGGCAGCACCCGCTCGGCCGGAATATGGACATTGTCGAGCGTGACCGTACCGCTCGCCGTGGTGCGCTGGCCGAAGGCCGACCAGTCATTGACGACGGTGAGGCCTTTGCTTTCCCGATCGGCGATGGCGACGACCACGTGATTGTCCTCATCGAGCGCCACGATCGGCACCAGATGCGCGAAGAGCGCACCGGTCGAATAGAATTTCCGGCCGGACACGCTGTAGCCGGCGCTCGTCTTGACGATACGCGTCTCGAAGGTCTCGACATTCTTGCCGTGGAACTCGGAGAAGGCATTGCCGAGCCGCAAGCCCGACAGGATAGCGCCGAACAGCTCGCGTTTCTGCACCTCGCTGCCGGTCGAGCGGATGACGTCGACAATTTCGAAGTGATTCTGTGGAATCTGCGCGATCGAGGCGTCGGCCGCCGCGAGGATGACGAAAACCTTGGCCAGCATCGCCTGCGACACCTGGGCGCCGCCATAGGTTTTGGGCACGGTGATGCCCCACAGGCCGCTTTGCGAGAAAAGATCGAGCTCCTCGATCGGCAAGCGACGCTCGCGATCGCGCTCGCCCGCCTCCTCGGCGAAGCGCACCGCGAGCTTTTCGGCAATATCGATCGCCTCCTCATCGCTTCTGATGCGATGCGCCGGCACGGCCGGGCGCGGCGCCGCGGCGGCCTCCTCCCCGGCGAAGACCGGGGCGACGGTGGCGAGTGGCTCGGAATGGACGAGTTTCATGTGAGGATACCTCGATGATCTATGAGCGAGCTCTCTCCGGCTTTCCCTTCTCCCGCTTGAGGGAGAAGGTGGCCGAAGGCCGGATGAGGGTGTCCTTCGTCCAGCATGTATTGAGCCAACACCCTCACCCGCCCTGTCGGGCACCCTCTCCCGCAAGCGGGAGAGGGGGAAAACTTGGATATGGCTTGCCTGTTCAAGATCTCAGAACGCCGGATAGATCTGGCCCTGGTAGCGCGTCTTGATGAACTCGCGCGTCGCGTCGCTGTTGAGCGCCTTGGCGAGGATGGCGATCTCCGGCCGGTCCTTGTCCTCAGGCCGCGTGACCAGATATTCGCCCCAGATATTCTTGCCGTCCTGGCCGCGATCGATGAACAGCGACTTGTTCACGTCGAGCTTGGCTTCGAGCACATAATTGCCGTTGAGCGCGGCGAGCTCCACTTGTGACAGCGCGCGCGGCAGCATCGCCGATTCGAGCTCGATGATCTTGAGATGCTTCGGATTGTCGATGATGTCCTTCTGCGTCGGCAGCGGATCTTCCGGCGTTTCGAGATCAGGCTTGCCATTAAGCTTGATGAGCCCGACCTTCTGCAGCAGCAGAAGCCCGCGTCCGCCATTGACCGGGTCGTTGGGGATCGCAACCGTCGCCCCTTCGGCGATCTGGTCGACGGCGCTGATCTTCGTCGAATAGGCGACGAAAGGCTCGACATGCACCGGCACGATCGGCACGAGATTAGTGCCACGCTCGCGATTATAGTCGTTGAGGAAAGGCCGGTACTGGAAGTAATTCGCGTCGAGCTGCTTGGAGACGAGCTGAACATTGGGCTGGATGTAATCCGAGAACACCTTGATCTCGAGATCGAGGCCTTCCTTGGCGACGATCGGCTTCACGAATTCCAGGATCTCGGCATGGGGAACCGCAGTGGCGCCGACAACGAGCTTCTCGGCGGCCTGGGCCTGCACCACGCCGAACAGAAGTGCGGCTGTGACGGTGGTGGCGATGGTCTTGAACAGTTTCATCATGTCCTCTCGGCGTGAAGTTGTCATTTGCGGGAAAAATGCGCGACGAGCCGGTTGCCCGACGCCTGCAGAAGCTGGACGAGCAGGATGAGGATGACGACCGTCACCACCATCACCTCGGTCTGGAATCTCTGATAGCCGTAGCGGATGGCAAGATCGCCGATGCCGCCACCGCCGATGGCGCCCGACATCGCGGTATAATCGACGAGCACGATCGATGTGACGGTCACCGCGGCAATGAGGCCGGGCAGCGCTTCCGGCAGGAGAGCGCGGAAGACGATCTGGAAGGTCGAGCCGCCCATGGCCTGTGAGGCCTCGATGATGCCACGATCGACCTCGCGCAGCGCCGCCTCGACCAGGCGCGCGAAGAAGGGCGCGGTGCCGAAGACCAGAGGCGGAATGACGCCGCGGACACCGAGCGAGGTGCCGGTCAGCAGCACCGTCACCGGCATCAACACGATCAACAGGATGATAAATGGAACCGAGCGCAGTATGTTGAGGAGGAAGGACAGGATCCCGTAGAAGACGGGCTGCTGCAGCATCTGCTGGCGGCCGGTGAGGAACAGGAGGATGCCGAGCGGCAAGCCGAACAGGATGGTGAAGCCGAGCGCGCCGCCGAGCATCGACAACGTGTCGATGGCGGCGATCCCGATATCTCCCCAATCGATGGCGTCAAAGGACATCACCGTCACCCATTGACCGCACGCGGGGCGACACTCAACGCGCCGTCGCTCAGCCTTTCGGCGACGACACCTGAAGCCTGCAGCCGGTTGACCGCGCCGAAGGCGCTGCCGCCGACCAGAGCCACCGTCAGCTGCGCGAAAGGCAGATTCCTTATATGGCCGACGCGGCCGGCCAGGATGCTGTAATCCACGCCGAATTCGCGCGCCGCGGCGCCGAGGATCGGCCTTTGCGTATCCTCGCCGAGGAAGGTGAAGCGGTAGACGGGACCGGGAGCGCGCGACAGATCGATGCGGTTTTCAGCTTCATCGCCTTCCGACTCGCGCACGAGTCTCAGCGTCGCGGGATGGCGCGGATGCAGAAAGACCTCTTCAACGGCACCCTTCTCGACGATGCGGCCGCCATCGAGGACGGCGACCCGGTCGCAGATGCGGCGCACCACATCCATCTCATGGGTTATGAGAATGATGGTGATGCCGATGTCACGATTGATCTCGGACAGCAGGCGAAGCACCGATTGCGTGGTCTGCGGATCGAGCGCGCTGGTCGCTTCGTCGCTGAGCAGGATCTTCGGCCTGCCGGCCAGCGCACGGGCGATGCCGACCCGCTGCTTCTGGCCGCCCGACAGCTGGCGCGGATATTTATGCGCATGATCGAGAAGCCCAACCCGTTCCAGCAGTTCCGCGACCCTGGCTTTGATCTGCGGGCGCGCAAGCTCACCCGCGAGCTCGAGCGGAAAGGCGATATTCTGGGCGACGGTCTTGGCATTGAGCAGGTTGAAATGTTGGAACACCATGCCGATGTCGCGGCGCAGCGCCCTGAGTTCCTTGCCGCTTGCGGCGGCCGTTGCCCGGCCATCCACCCGGATTTCACCGCTGCTCGGGCTTTCGAGCAGATTGATGAGACGGACAAGGGTCGACTTGCCGGCGCCCGACGCGCCGATGATGCCGAATATCTCACCCTTGACGATATCGAGATCGATATCGGCCAATGCGCGCACATTCCGTTCCGCAGCCGGATAGGCCTTGGAGATATTTCTGAGACTGATCATCCGGCCTCTGTCATATCGGCGGGCGACCGGAGGGAGGAGTGAGCAATATTTGGCGGGAAAGTTAGTTTTATTCGACCCGTGCAGCCTCGCGCCGGATCCAGCCGATGAACGCCTTGATCCCGCTTTCCGTGAGACGGTCCTTGCGGCAGAGGAGCCAGAAGCCGTTCGGATCGACGAGACTGGTGGCGAAAGGCTGTATGAGACGGCCGGCCGCGATATCGGCTGCGACCAATATGCGGGGCGCCAGGGCGATGCCGCGCCCGGCGATCGCCGCCTCGATCGACAGATGCGTGGTGCTGAAGAAAGGTCCGGTAAGCGCCTTGCGCAAGCCCGCATCCACCGGGACTCCGGCGGCCTTGAACCAGGCATTCCAGTCGGCCGACGGAGGATCGCGATTGGCCGGTGTCTTCGGCGGCGCGGTGCGGATCAGCATGTGGCGGGCAAGATCGGCTGGCGGGCGTGTGGCGAACTTGCGGGCGATAGGCTTGCCGCAGACGGCGATGACCTCCGTCTCCGGCCACAGGAGCTCCGCATGAATGCCCTTTTCCGGCCTGGCCGGCCCATAGCGCAAGGCGATATCGACCGTCTTGTCGCCTTTGAGATCGGCCAACGCTTCGTCGGCGATGATTCTGAGGCCGATACGCGGATACCTTTCCTGAAAGCCATGGAGCCGCGGCGTCAGCCATTTGCCGGCGAGCGACGGCACGACGCTGATGGCGAGGTCATGCGCAGTGCCGGCATGTCCTTCGACCTGCAACCGGTCGATGGTGCGCGCCAGACCGCTGAAGGCCTTCTGCGTCTCGCGCGCCAGAATCCTGCCCGCCGGCGTGAGCTTAAGCGCGCGGTGCAGGCGCTCGAACAGCCGGCTGCCGAGATGCTCCTCCAGCCGCTTGATCTGATGACTGATCGCGGTCGGCGTCACCGACAGCTCGCGCGCGGCGGCCTGGAAGCTGCCGAGCCGCGAGGCCGCCTCGAAGCTCCTGAGCGCTGTCCAGGGCAGGTGAGCGATGGAATGGGCATCGGTCATGCTCTTCAGATGAATTGATTTCATGCGAAGATCAAGAGATGTCATTTGCGCCGCCCCCGGTGCCGCCGCATGGTTCATTTCATCGTCCATCGCACCCGGAGAAATCCCTTGGCATCCCGCCATTTCACTTTCGTGCTGTCGAGCGCCCGCCGCGACGGCAATACCGAGCTTCTGGCGCGGAAAGCGGCCGAGCATCTGCCTGCCGGCAGCGCGCTCGAATGGCTCAATCTGATCGACCTGCCGGTCCCGCCCTTCGAGGACATCCGTCACTCGGTCGGCGTCTATCCCGAGCCTCAGGGCAATGAGCGCGTGCTGTTCGACGCCACCTTGAAGGCCACCGATCTCGTCTTCGTCACACCACTCTACTGGTACAGCGTGCCGGCAAGCGCCAAGCTCTATCTCGATTACTGGAGCGGCTGGCTGCGCGTGAAGGGCGCCGACTTCAAGGCCCGCATGGCCGGCAAAACGATGTGGGGCGTGTCAGTGCTGTCGGACGAGGACCCGAAACGCGCCGATCCGCTCGTCGGCACGCTCGCCATCACCGCCGATTACCTAGCCATGAAATTCGGCGGCGTCCTGCTCGGCTACGGCAATCGCCCCGATGACGTGCTGAACGATCAGGACGCTTTGACGCGCGCCCGGACATTTTTCCAATCTGCGGTTTGAAGGCTTTCCCCGCAGCGAACGGCATGTGATCAAAAGTCACTCGACGCGCTCCGTTCGCCTCGCCAGACCAATAGCCCGAACAAATGACTATCCGGGGGAAATGTCATGGCAGAGGCGAGCGTCGCGGGACAGGTTGTGATCGGCACCAGGGAGCGCGCCAAGGTGGCGCTGTCCTGTTTCCTGGGGTCGGCCATCGAGTGGTACGACTTCATGCTCTATGGCTTCCTGGCCCCGCTCGTCTTCGACAAGCTGTTCTTCCCCAATGCCGACCCGCTGGTCGGCACCATCGCAGTGCTCGGCATTTTCGCGATCGGTTTCGTCGCCCGGCCTTTGGGCGGCCTGTTCTTCGGCCATTTCGGCGACCGCCTCGGCCGCAAGCCGGTCATGGCCGCCACCTTGATCCTGATGGGCCTGTCCACGACCGCCATCGGCCTCTTGCCCACATATGAGAGCTTAGGGCTCGGCGCCGCAATCCTGCTGCTCGCCTTACGCTTCCTGCAGGGCTTCGCGCTCGGCGGTGAATCGACCGGCGCCCCGGTGCTGATGCTGGAATCGGCGCCCGACGGCAAACGCGGCTTCTTCGCCTCGATCGCCCAATCCGGCAATTTCGCCGGCGTGGTGCTGGCGACGCTCGCCGTCTCCGTCGTGGCGGCCCTTCCCACTGATGTCCTGCTCGGCTGGGCGTGGCGCGTGCCGTTCCTGCTCAGCGTGGTGCTGGTAGGCCTCGGCTTCTTCGTGCGCCGCAAGGTGGAGGAATCGCCGGTGTTCCAGGCGGCGCGTCCCGCCCCTGCCCGCGTGCCGCTGCTCGAGGTGCTGGCGAAATATAAGCGCCCGGCTTTGCTCGTCTTCTGCTGCGCGCTCGCCGAATCGGGTGTCTTCTATCTCACCTCCATCTTCGGCCTTTCCTATGGCGTGAAGACACTCGGCATCGACAAGGCGGTGCTGCTGCAAGGCGTGCTCATCGGCAATGTCATCGCCATCGCCATGGTGCCGATCTTCGGCGCGCTGTCCGATCGCATCGGCAGGCGCTGGGTGCTGGGCACCGGCTTCGTGCTGGCGGGGCTCTATGTCGCTTTCCTGTTCTTCCCGCTGCTCGAGACCAGGGAGACGCTTGCCATCGTCCTTGCCATGGCCATTCCGGGCGCCCTCATCCAGCCAATGCATATCGGTACGACCTCGAGCTTCTACCCTGAGCTGTTTCCCGATACGCGGGTGCGGTTCAGCGGCGTCTCGCTGGGCCGCCAGTTCGGCACGATCTTCGGCGGCGGGCTGATGCCGGTCGTCGCCGCGAGCCTCCTCGCTTGGAGCGGCGGCGATCTTCTTCCCGTTCTGCTCTATTTCAGCGTCGTCTCGGTCATCGCCGTCACCGCCGTGATCCTCGCCGAGGAAACCCGCCAGCGCGCCATCTGAAATCATCCTTGCCAAGCGTGCAAAATATTGCACACTTGTGCAATGGTTCAGAACAAGGCCTTTGTCAGCGCCCAACAGGTCGCCGAGCTCGCCGGCGTGTCGCGCTCCGCCGTGTCGCGTACCTTCACCGAAGGCGCGAGCGTCTCGGAAGCGACCCGCAAGAAGGTTCTGCACGCCGCCGAGACGCTCGGTTATCACGTCAATCATCTGGCGCGCAGCCTGATCAATGAAAAAAGCGGCATCGTCTGCCTGATCGGCGCCGACATCAGCACGCCCTATCAGGGCCGCATCGTCGAGACGATGACGCGGCGGCTGCAGGCCATCAACCGCGTCGCCATGATCATCAACACCTCGAGCACCAGCGAAAGCGTCGAGGCCGCCTTGCGCCAGACCTTGAACTATCGCGCCGAGGCCACCATCGTGCTCTCCGGCAAGCCGCCCGCCTCGCTCATCCGGACCTGCGTCAATAGCGGCCAGCATGTCATCCTGATCAACCGCGACGATCCGGTGAGCGGACCGACCAGCATCACCCTCGACAATCAAGGTGCGGCGCGCGAGGCTTTCCACATGCTGAAACGCGCCGGCTGCCGCAATTTCGCGGTGATCTCGTCGGAAGCCGGCACGCCGAGCCTCGTCGGGCGCGAGACGGCTTTCGTCAAAGCCGCCAAGGATGCGGGCTTCGCCGCCTCCGCCATACGGCACGGGCCGACCGCCTATGCCTCGGGCTATGAAGCGGGCCGCCTCGTTCTGGCGCGTCATGACCGGCCCGATGGCGTCTTCTGCGTGACCGATCTCATGGCCTGCGGTTTCATGGATGCGGCGCGCACCGAATTCGCCCTCGCCATCCCGGAGAATCTCTGCGTCGTCGGCTTCGACGACATCGACCAGGCGAGTTGGGCCTCCTACAATCTGACCACCTTTCGCCAGCCGATCGAGCAGATCGCCGATCATGCGGTGGCGCTGCTGAGCGCCGACGAGCCCGAGGCCCGAAGCCCTATCGCCTTTCAGGCGCCGCCGGTCTGGCGGCGTTCGGTTCGGCCACGGTGACGCGACAGATCCTCGACCGCGCCGTCGCGCAGGTCGATCGTGAAATCGGCTGACGGATTGCCGTCGAGTCCGGCACCCATGAGGCGCATGAATTTCGCCAGTTGCGCCTGCAGGCTGTTCGGCAGCCAGGATCTGTCCGCCTGATAACGCCGGACCAGCGCCCGATAACGTGCGATGCGCTCGGGCGAAATGAAATCCAGCGCCAGGTTATTGGCCTTGCGCAGCCGGTACCAGTCGGTGATCATGTCGAGCAAGGTCAGCTGGTCGTCCGGAACACGCGGCCCGATCTCTTCCGCCAGCAAAGATCTCGGATCGCCGGCGATCCGGTCGAGCTCGGCGAGGCTGAGCATCGGCGCCAGACGCGCCAGATCGGCTGGCCATTCCTTGGGCAGATAACGCTCGCGCACCAGAAGCGCCAGATGACGGTCGAGAAAGTCCGCGTGATCCGCCGCGCCCGTCAGACCTTCGCAATCTGCTTCCGCGCGGTAGAACGGAAAGGCGACGTCATAGCCAGGAACATCGTCGATCCGCACCGTCTCGACTGCAAGTCTCTCCGCCTCGATATCCACCAGCTTATAGGCCGGTGGAAAAGCGACCATGGACGGCACCGCGACATTCACGAGGAATTCGTCACTGTCATGGAAGACTGCCGTGTGATTGACATGCAGATGGCCGCCGAAATGAACCTTGATGCCGGTTGCCGCCGCCGTTTCGGCGACGGCCCGGACCGGCACCCGGCGCAATGAATCACTCATGCCGAACAATGCCATTTCATCGGCGAGCGCGCCGTTCGACGGGTTGATCATCGGATAATGCGAGAAAACGATCAGCTTTTTCTTCTGCTCACGGGCGCGGCGCGCGACATCGCTCATCCAGTCGAAAATGAAGGGCTTGTGGCGCAGCATCGCGTTCCAGCCGGCGCTGGTGCTGTCATGATAGCTCGCTTCCCGCGTGGGATCGAGGTCGCCATTACGTGGCTCGAACACATTGGCGTCGAGCGAAAGAACCCAGAGCCCGGCAACGGGCTCGACCAGATAGGAGGCATCGATCATATGCCGCTCGGTTGCGCCGTCGGCCGAGCGGATGACGAAGCCGCGTTTACCGAGATCGTCGTCGCTTCCGAAAGGGCTTTCCCAATAGAGATCGGAAGCCTGCCGGAAGAAACCGAAGGACGCCATGTCGGCGAGCGCCTTTGCATAGCCGCTGCAATACATGTCCGCGGAGATGAAACGCGCGACCGAGTCGCCTTGCGGCACACCTTCATCACTGGTCACCAGCACATGGCTTCCGTCGCTGTTGAGGAAACGTCTACTCTGATGCCGGCCTTGAATGGCGTAGAGATCGTGATTACCGGGCGTCGCCAGAAAACGCAAACCGTGGCGGCGCGTATAATCCTCGAGGAGTGCCGTGGTTCTCGCCATGGTGGCGCGCTGCCCGTCATCCGAGAGATCGCCGGCGATGATGACGAGCGCGATACCGCGCCGGACGATGTCGTCGAGCAACGCCCTCAGCGCCGGACCACTTTCATTGAAGACCCGCGTCGAGGCGATGCTGTCGGCGAAGCTGCGGAATGCCGGCCCTTCCAGGCCAGGCCAGGATGCGACATCGTGGAAATGCGGGTCGGCGATGACGGCGATTTTCATGTCATTCGAGCGCGATGCCGGTCGCCGCACTGATGCCGGCCGCTATGCCAGGTGCCGCGGCGAGCACCGCACCACCTTGCGTCAGGCCCTCCGGGTGAAGGAATGGCCCCACGAGACCACCCGCCTCCTTCACCAGCAACAGGCCGGCGAGACAATCCCAGGGATGCATATGCAGCTCGGCATAGGCATCCGAGCGGCCATCGGCGACGAAAGCGAGGCCGAGTGCTCCAGAAGCGGCGCGCCGCACATTGGCGCCGCGCCGCAGGATCTCGGCCACCGCATTCAGGAAGAGCGAGTCGGGCCGGCGATTGGACCAGCCGAGCTCGACCGACGCCGCATCGAAGCTCGTCGTAGCCGCGACGGTGATCGGCGCGCCATTGCGCGTGGCGCCTTGGCCGCGTTGCGCGAAATAAAGCTCATCGACGCTCGGATTATAGATGGCGCCGATTTCGGTCGCGCCGTTGCTGACGAACGCAATGGATATGCAGAAATGCGGTATGCCGCGCGCGAAATTCGCGGTGCCGTCGATCGGATCGAGCACCCAGCAATCGGGCCTGATCACGCCGCCGGTCTCCTCGCCGAGGAACCCGTCTTCGGGAAAGGCTTCGGCAAGACGCGCCTTGAAATGTGCCTCCACCGCCATGTCGGTTTCGGTGAGGAAATCCTGCGGCCCTTTCATGCCGAAGCCCGGTGCGCGGCGGGCAAAGCCGTCACGGGCAATGGCGCCGGCGCTGAGCGCCACGTCACGGCAGAAATCGGCGCGTCGGTCGAGATCGATCATGCCGGCACCACCGCGTCGATGTCCCGCGCGATCCGCTGCAAGGTCGGGTAGTTTGCGCCAGCGCCCGTGGCGACATAGCCGGGACACAGAAAGTCCGGCGTGCCTTTCGCCGCCTTGCCGAGGCCGAGCGGCACATAACGTCCGCCGGCCTGGCGCAGGATGAGGATGCCCGCCGTCACGTCCCAGGCATTGACGCCGGTGCCCATGGCTGCATCCATCCACCCGGCCGCGATATGGGCAAGGGCCAGCGCAGCACTTCCCGGCCGCCGGAGCGTCGAGAAATTCTCGACGAGATCGGCGAAGTTGGCGAGCGCCGCCTCGCGCCCGTCACGGCGGAAGTCACGCCCGACCGGGTAGCCGGTGATCAGCGTCGCCTGCTTCTCATCCGCGATCGCCCGCGAGCGCAATTTCTCGTCATTGAGATAGGCGCCGGACAGGTCGCCCCGGAACAGGAGATTGGCCACCGGATCATAGATGGCGCCGGCGACGATCTCATCATCGATCACCGCGCCGACCGAAACGCACCAGAAAGC
Source organism: Rhizobiales bacterium Y(2018) (assembly GCA_005502925.1). GTDB lineage: Bacteria > Pseudomonadota > Alphaproteobacteria > Rhizobiales > Aestuariivirgaceae > Taklimakanibacter. Next base: position 161,816 of record SCPD01000004.1, read on the forward strand.
GAGGCCGCGCGCGAAATTCGATGTCCCGTCGATCGGATCGACATACCAGCGGATCCGGCCAGTGCCGCTCGTCCCCGCCTCCTCACCGACCACCACCGAATCCGGCACTTCCGCGAGAATGAATTCGCGGATCGCCGCTTCCGACTGGCGGTCATATTGAGTGACCACGTCATGCAGGTCGCGCTTGTAATCGACTTCGATCGTCGAACGGAAGGCAGCGAGCAGCGGCTCACGCATCAATTGCGCCGCCCGGCAGGCGACATCGGCCAGGCGCTGGGATTGGGTGATGTCGATCATGCTGCAATTCCACGCAATGCCGCCTTGAACAATTCCAGCAGACCCACGGGGTCGGCGACGACCGCATCGGGATGAAGCTTCAATTCGTAAGGCATTTTGTAGGTATCATTCGCTTCCATGAGAATGGCGCCGCCAATGCCGGCGCGCTGGCCGCACAGGACATCACGGTCGAAATTGTCGCCGACATACCAGGCTTGCGCCGGATCGACGCCGAGCGCCCGCGTCGCCAGCAGGATCATTTCCGGATTGGGCTTGCGCACACGCACCTTGTCGCTGTGGATCTCGACCGCGAAGCGCCGGGTAAGTCCATGGGCTTCAAGATAGTCGAGATGCACCTGCCCCGACAGCGCATTGCTGACGATGCCGACCGGCACATTGGCTGCATCCGCCGCGTCGAGCAGATCGAGCAAGCCTCTTCTGATCTCACGATGGCTTTTCATATGGCCCATCTGCCGGCAGAGCTCCGCGGCATTCGCCACCACGACCTCGCGCGCTGCTCTAGGCCAGTCGCCGCCGACGAAATCGCCCCAGAATTCCTCATGCGTCAGCTCACGCGGCGCGAAAGGACGCGACATGGCGTCCTTCCAATGCGAATCCGCCTTGGCCCCCGCTTTGATGTCATCGGCGATCTGCTCGACCACCGGCACCGCGATGCCCGCCTGATCGAGAAGGCCGCGCACATGTTCCGCGAGCTTCCGCTCCCAGCCGGGCTGATGCGAGGTCAGCACGATGACGCCTCCGAAATCGAGAAGCAAAGCGCGCGGTCGGACGAGATTTTTTACAGTCACCTTAGAGAAATCTCCTTATCAAAAATCAGGGAAGCCGGGATGGAAGCGGAGGACTATGCCTCTCCCACCCCGGCTTGATGGCGCATTATTTTTTGTAATTGACGCGCCACAGATCCTGCCAATCCTGACGCGTGTCCCAATCGGCGAGCGCCGAGGACGTGTCATATTGCTGCAGCTTGTCGAGCACCTTGCCAATGCCGGAGGGCTCGTCCGCCGGCAGCTTGATATCGGGATTGGTCGGCAGCTTGCCGTCCTTGACTTGCGGCGCGATGCCTTCCTCGGTCAGCACATAGTGGATGAACAGCTTCGATGCATTGGGGCTTTTGGTCCCGCTGGCGATCAGGCCGAGCTTCACATAGGTCCAGCCCGGCCAGGGCGCCAGATCGGTGCAGAGCCCGAGCTTGTAGCCCTTGTCGGCATTGTCGCGGAACTTGGCCGAGCTCATCAGGCCGAAGAACGGCTCTTTCTGACCTGGCGCCCCGACCGCTTCCGAGATTGCATCGTCGCTGTCGGCGATGAGCGGCGCATTGGCGGCGAAGCTCTTCACCCAGATCGCCATGGCGCTGTCCGACCCGGATTCGATCTCCTTGCCGAAATGGGCCTTATAGGCGGTCTTCATCTGGCCGTCGTCATGCATCGCGGTCTGATTGAACCAGTCCGTATAGGTGCCTTTCGACAGCGGATCATAGAAGGCGACCTTGCCTTTCCATTTAGCCTCGGTCAGCTCCCAGATGTTCTTCACCGGGCAGGCGCCATGGACCTCGGTGTTGTAAGCCCAGACGCTGGCATTGGTGGTGACAGCGAGCGGGTTCTGGAATTTCGCCGGGATCTTGGCTTCCATGTCGGGCGGCAGCCAGCTCTCGACGAACTTCTGCGGCAGAAGCTGCGCCAGTCCCGCCGGCGCGTCGCTGATCAGCACGACATCGCCTTTGACGTTCTTCGCCTGTCCTTCGCGGATGATCATTTCCAGCTGGCCGCTCGCCGACACCTTGATGCCCGTCGCCTGCACGCCGTATTTCTTGCTGAAATTCTCGGCCATCTCGACGATCTTGCCGGTGCTGTCATAGATGTTGATCGGCGCTTCCTTCTTCGCCGCCGCGATCAGCGCCTCGAGATCGAACTCCTCGGCGCCTGCCGTGGCGGCTGGGATAACAAGAAACGCCGCCAGCGCGACCAGCAGAAGTCTCCCTTCACATGCTTGCTTCATGGTCTCCTCCCTTATTTTTTGTAATTGATGCGCCAGAGATCCTGCCAGTCCTGGCGGGCGTCCCAGTCACTGACGGCGCTCGCCGAGTCATATGGGAAGATCTGATCCAGCACCTTGCCAATGCCCGACGGCTCGTCTTCGGGCAGCTTGGCATCGCTGTTGGTCGACATTTTGCCGTCATCGGCCTGCGGCGCGATGCCCTCTTCGGTCAGCAGATAATGGATGAAGAGCTTCGACGCATTGGGACTGTCGGTGCCTTTGGCGATGAAGCCGAGGCTCGGATAGAGCCAGCCGGCAAAGGGCTGCAGACCGGCGCACAGGCCGAGCTTGGCGCCGTCCTTGTTGTTGCGGAACTTGGCCGAGCTGACGAGCCCGACGAACTGCTCCTTCTGGTCGGGAGCGCCGACCGCCTGCGCCGCCGCCTCGTCGGCGTCGGTCAGAAGCGGGCCATTGGCGGCGAGTGCCTTCACCCAGGCGCCGGTCGCGCCATCCTCATCGGCCGGCATGTCCTTGCCGAAATGCGCCTTGTAGGCGGCCGCCACCTTGTCGTCGGCATGGCTCTTCAGTTGGTTGAACCAGTCGACATAAGACGCCTTGCCGAGCGGGTCCTGCATGGCCACCTTGCCCTTCCATTTCGGCTCGGTGAGCTCCCAGATATTCTTGACCGGGCATTCCTTGTTGAGCTCGGTATTGTAAGCCCACACATTCGCCTCGTTGGAGACGGTGAGTGGATTCTGATACCGCGCCGGGATCTTGTCGGCGAGATCGGGCGGCACCCAGCTCTCGACGAAGCCCTGCGGCACCAGCTGCGCCACGCCGGCCGGCACGTCGCTGATCTGGATGACGTCGCCCTGCACGTTCTTCGCCTGGCCTTCGCGGATCACCATTTCGAGCTGCGCGGCCGCATTGGCCTTGGTGCCGGTCGCCTGCACCCCATATTTCTTGGTGAACTTCTCGGCCTGCTTCACAATCTTGCCGGTGCTGGAATAGACATTGATCGGCGGCTCCTTCTTGGCCGCGGCGACCAGCGCCTCAAGGTCGAATTTCTCCTCGGCCTGCGCCGGAACGCTCACGAGGGTCGATAAGGCGACTGCCGTCAACAAAAGTCTGACTTTGATCTTCATGGCTTCTCCTCCCTTATGAATTGAGTTTGCGCTCAGGCCTCAGCAGCCGGTCCGCCGCGTCGAGACGGTTGCCGGCCGCATCGAAGACATGCAGCGCCTTGGGCTTGGCCCAATAGGTGATCGCCTCGCCGACTTCAGCATCGGGCGGCTGATGGGTGATGAGGAACAGCTTCTCCGCCCCGCAAGTGAGCTCGATGATCCAGCTGCCGCCGGTCGGCAGGATGCCCGTCACTTGCGCCCCTCCCGACAGGACGCCCGCGGGCACGTCATCGCCCTGGCGCGCGATGCGGATCGCCTCGGGCCTGAGGGCGATGGCCGATGCGGCGCCAAGCTCACCGCCATGTGGGCTCAGGAAGCGGTTGGCGTTTTGGGAGAGCACCGAGTTCTCCTGCCCGAGCTCCACGATATTGATCGGCGGATTGCCGACGAAGCGGGCCACGAAAAGATTGGCCGGCCGGTCATAGATGTCGTTGGGCGTGCCGACCTGCTGCAGCCTTCCGTCGCTCATCACGGCGATGGTGGTGGCGAGCGTCATCGCCTCCCATTGGTCATGCGTCACGAAGACGATCGTCGTCTTGAACTCCTGATGCAGGCGTTTGAGCTCGGCGCGCATTTCGAGCCGGAGCGCCGCATCGAGATTGGACAAGGGCTCATCGAGCAGCAGCACTTCGGGATTGACGGCGAGCATGCGGGCCAGCGCCACGCGCTGCTGCTGGCCGCCGGACAGCTGCGAGGGATAACGCGCGCGGTATTTCTCGATGCCGAGGGTCTTCATGACGCTCGTCACGCGGGCCTCGCGGTCGGATGGCGGCATGTTGCGCAGCCGGAGGCCGAAATCGATATTGCGCTCGATGGTCAGATGCGGCCACAGCGCGTAGCTCTGGAAGACGAGACCCATCTGGCGCTTTTCCGGCGGCACGAAGACGCCTTGCGCGATCGAATCGACCACCCGCGGGCCGACCGTGATCTCGCCGGCGCTCAGATTCTCGAGCCCGGCGATCATGCGCAAGGTGGTCGTCTTGCCGCAGCCCGAGGGCCCGAGCAGGCACATGAATTCGCCATCGCCGATTTCGAGATCGAGATCGGCCACCGCATTGGCGGCATTGCCACCATAGTTCTTTTCGACGCCGCTGAGATTGATCTTCGGCATTTCAGCTTCCGAGTCCTTCCGCGAGATTGGTCCGGGTGAGTTTCTGACCGAGCAGCGCACCGAAATAAGCGAGCGCGGCGATGATCAGCACGACGGCATTGGCGGCCTGCGTGTAATTATAGTCGACGAGGCGCAGCGAATAGGTGGTGAGCACATCGGTGCTCGGCACCGCCAGCACCACGAAGAGGCTCAACCCCTTGATGCCCGAGATGAAGGGCAGGAGGATGCCGGTGGTGAGCGATCCCTTCTGGATGGGCACGACGATCAGCATCATGCGGCGCAGCCATCCGGCGCCGGCGACCTGTGCCGCCTCCTCCGGCTCCTTGCCGAGCTGCATCATGGCACTGATGCCGGCGCGCGAGGCATAGGGCATCTGGTCGGCGATGAGCGCCAGCACCAGGATCAGCGTCGTGCCGTAAAGCGCCGGGATCGGCCCGCGCGGCACGGCGAAGAGCGAGAGATAGGCGGTGGCGAAGGCGATGCCCGGCACGAGATAAGGCAGGAAGGTGACCTGGCGCAGGAAGGTGGCGAGCGGCCGCACCGGCGTGCGCGCCACCACATAGCCGACGAGCAGGCCGAGCAGGCCTGAGACGATCGAGGCGGTACCGACGATGGTGAGGCTGTTCCAGGCGGCGTTCCACAATTCCGGGCTGAGCAATATGCCGGTGGTCAGCGCCACGGTCTTGAGATCGGTGCCGATCCAGTAATCGAGGGTGAAATTGTCGAAGGTGAACTGCGCCGGCACCTTCATCACCGTCGACAGGAACAGAGTGGCGATCGGCAGGCCGACGCTGAACAGGAACATGAGCGCGGCGAACAGCGTCGCCGGCATCCGCCAGAGACCAAGCGGGCTCAAGCGGTTCATCGATCCCTTGGAGCCGACAGTGACGAAGCGGCGCGCCTCTTTCATCAGCCGCGCGTCGATGGTGATGGTGATGATGCCGATCAGCATGATGGCGCCGGCCAGCACAGCGCCCACGCCACTCTGGCGCGAGGCGATGTTGCGGTAGAGGGACGTCGCCAGCACGTCGAAATCGACCGGCAGGCCCAGTACATAAGGAACACCAAACTCACCGAGGCACTTGGCGAAGATCAGCACCATCGCCGACATCAAAGCTGGGCGCATCAGCGGCAGGATGATCTTGCGCGTCACCGTCAGGCGGCTCGCCCCCAGGATGCGCGCCGAATCTTCGAGCTGTGAATCGAAGCGGCGCAGCGCATTGCCGAAGAGGAGAATGACGAAGGGCGAATAATGCAGCGCCAGGATGATGATCACCGGCACCTGGCCATAGGAGAGCCAGTCGGGCGGCGTGAAGCCGAGCGATTCCATCCAGCCTGACTGGCCGCCGACGGTGCGGTTCTTGAACAGGGTCGTCCAGGCGAGCGCGAAGGTCCAGGCCGGCAGCATGTAAGGCACGATCAGCGCGGTGGCGAACCAGCGCCGGCCGAACATGTCGCTGCGGCTGAGAAGCCAGGCAAGCGTGCCGCCGACCAGCATCGACAGCACGATCGCGCCGAAAGCAACGGTCAGCGTGTTGCGAAGCGGCTCCCAGAACATGTCATGCGAGATGCGCGAGCTGAAGACGCGCTCGAGATAATAGGAAGTGAAGGCGCCGACATCCTGCTTGATGCGGCGCTCATCGCCGAACTGAACCTGTACGGCGTCGACCAGCAGCGACAGGATCGGCACGATGATCAGATAAGCGAACAGCGCCGCCGCGAGAACACCGATGATGGTGGTCGGCTCGCGCAGGATGATCTTCAGCCGGTAACGCAGACGATGGAGACGCCCCCTCGCCGGTCGATCCAGGCCGGTCGCGCCCTGTTCGAGCGTCATTCTTCCTCCCAAAAGGCGCCGGCCTCATGCTGATGACCTCGGCGCTGCCATCATCCTTTCATCGGAGCAGCCCTTCGTCAATCATTTTTGCACAGGAGTGCAAAGCCATTATAAACACGCAGATTGATTGATTTGTGCAAATATTGCACAGGCGTGCATCTAGCGGAATTCGCGCCGGATAGCGTCTGTATGCGCGCCGAGCGCCGGCACCGTGGCCGTCGCGAGATCGGGATGCAAAGGCGGTGCCGCAAGCGAGAAGGTTCCGCCGGGCACTTCGCAGCTGACGCGCCGCAAGGCCGGATGCGCTGAAAGATCCGCCACGGTCGAGACGCGTCCCCAGGCGAGACCCGCCGCCGCCAGACGCGCGATCGCCTCGTCCACGGACCACGCCGCGAAGACCGGCACGATCTCACGGTCGAGCGCATCGCGATTTGTGAGCCGTGCCGTATTACTGGCGAAACGCGGATCATCGACGAGGTCCGGCCGGTTGAGGACACGCCGGCACAACCGCCCCCATTCATCGGCATTCTGGGCAACGATCACCACTTCGCCGTCGCGGCAGGCGAATGGCCGATAGGGATAGATCGCGGCATGGGCGAGCCCGTGCCGGAGCGTGGCGCGGCCGGCATAGTCATGATGCAGCAGCGGAACATTCATCCAGTCGGCCAGCCCGTCGAACATCGCCATTTCGATGGCCCTGCCCCGGTCGGTCCGCTCGCGCTCATAAAGCGCTTCGACGATCGCCGCATGGGCATTCATGCCCGTGGCGATATCCGCCGCCGACACGCCGACCTTGGCCGGCGCATTCGGCGATCCGGTGACCGAGCATAGCCCGGACTCGGCCTGAACCAGGAGATCATAGGCGCGCAAATCCCCGCTTGGCGTATCCCGGCCATAACCGACGATGTCGAGGGCGATCAGCCGGGGAAAGCGGCGCGTGAGTTGCGGCGCGCCGAGCTCAAGCCGCTCGGCCGCGCCCGGCGCCAGATTCTGGACGAACACATCGGCCTTCCCGAGCATGGTCTCGACGAGACGTCGGTCGTCCGCTGCCTTGAGATCGAGCACGATGCTTTCCTTGCCGCGATTGAGCCAGGCGAAATACGCGCTCGTCCCATGCACGGCGGCATCATAATGCCGCGCCGTGTCGCCTTCCGGTCGTTCGATCTTGATGACGCGCGCCCCCGCATCGGCAAGCCGCGCCGTGCACATGGGTGCTGCGACCGCCTGCTCGATGGCGACCACGAGAAGACCGGCGAGCGGACGTGTCATCTGAGCCTCAATAGGAGCGCGGCAGGCCGAGCACATGCTCGGCGAGATAGCTCAGGATCATATTGGTCGAGATGGGGGCCACCTGATAGAGCCGCGTCTCGCGGAATTTCCGCTCGATATCGAAGTCTTCGGCAAAGCCGAAGCCGCCATGCGTCTGCAGGCAGACATTGGCCGCTTCCCAGGCCGCATCCGCCGCGAGCAGCTTCGCCATGTTCGCTTCCGCACCGCAGTCGCGTCCCACCTCGAACAACCGCGCCGCCTCGGCGACCATCAGCTCGGCGGCGCGCATCGCCGCATAGGCCTTGGCGATGGGAAACTGCACGCCTTGATTCTGCCCGATCGGCCGGCCGAAAACGGCGCGCTCGCTGGCATAGACGGTGGCCTTGGCAATGAACCATTTGGCGTCGCCGACACATTCGGCGGCAATCAGGATACGCTCGGCATTCATGCCGGACAGGATGTAGCGGAAGCCCTTGCCCTCCTCGCCGATGAGATTGGCCGCCGGAATGCGCAAGGCGTCGAAGAATACTTCGGTGGTCGAATGGTTCATCATCGTGCGGATCGGCTGGACCGTCAGGCCATGCCCAAGCGCCGCCGCCATATCGACGAGGAACACCGACAGCCCGTCGGTCCGCTTGGCCACCTCATCACGCGGCGTGGTGCGCGCCAGGAGCAGCATCAGATCCGAATGTTCGGCGCGCGATGTCCACACCTTCTGCCCGCTGACGACATAGGTGTCACCGTCGCGACGGGCGAAGGTGGTGATCGATGTCGTGTCGGTGCCGCTGCCGGGCTCGGTCACCCCGAAGGCTTGAAGGCGCAGCTCGCCCGATGCGATGAGCGGCAGATAGGTTTGTTTCTGCGCGTCGCTGCCATGCCGGAGCAGCGTGCCCATGATATACATCTGTGCATGGGCGGCGGCGCCATTGCAGCCATTGCGCTGCACTTCCTCGAGTATGGCGGCGGCGGCCGACAGCGAGAGCCCCGAGCCGCCATAGGCCTCCGGAATCAGCGCCGCGAGCCAGCCCGCCTCGGTCAGCGCCTGGACGAACTCGGTCGGATAATGCCGCTCGCGGTCGAGCGTGCGCCAATACTCACCGGGAAAGCGCCGGCACAGCTTGCGGATCTCCTGGCGGATCTCGCCGTAGGTTTCGGTTTCCTCCATGAAGAGGTCACTTCTCCGGGAGCGGGATGAACTCCGTCTCGTCGGGCACCGGCCCGAAGCGGCCGGTTTTCCAGTCCTCCTTCGCCGCCTCGATGCGTTCCTTGCGCGAGGAGACAAAGTTCCACCAGATATGGCGCGGCCCTTCCATGGCCGTGCCGCCCAGAAACATCATGCGCGTCTTCGTTACCGCCTTGATGGTGATACGGTCGCCGGGACGGAAGATCAGCATTTGCGGGGCGGCGAATTTGTCGCCGGCGATATCGACCTCGCCATCGACCAGATAGATGGCGCGTTCCTCATAAGTGGCATCGAGCGGCACCGCGACGCCGGCCTCGGCCGTGACCTCGACATAGAACCAGTCCGACACCATGCTGACGGCCGCCGTGGCGCCGAAAGCCGAGCCGGCGATGATGCGGGCCTTGAGCCCCGTATCCTCGACGACCGGCAGCGTCGCCGCGCCGAAATGCTGGAAGGACGGATCGATCTCCTCCTTGCCGGCGGGCAGCGCGATCCAGCTCTGAAGGCCGAGCATCTGCTGCCCGGTCGCACGCTGCACTTCAGGCGTGCGCTCGGAATGGGCGATGCCGCGCCCGGCGGTCATCAGATTCATGGCGCCCGGCACGATCTCCTGGATATTGCCTTCGCTGTCGCGATGCAGGATCGAGCCGTCGAAGAGATAGGTGACGGTGGCGAGCCCGATATGGGGATGCGGCCTGACATCCATCCCGTGGCCGGCGATGAACTGCACCGGCCCGAAATGATCGAAGAAGATGAAAGGCCCGACCATTTGCCGACGGCCATGCGGCAAAGCCCGCCTGACATTGAAGCCGTCGCCCAGGTCGCGCACGCGCGGCACGATGACGAGGTCGAGCGCATTGCATGATTTCACGTCGCCCAGAATGGGATCGCTTGTCGGAAGCCAGCTCATGTCACTCTCCTCGTCACTAACCGCTGTCCGAGTAGACTAGGACAGTTTGCGTGCGCGGCAAATATCGTAAGTCTGCTCCCAGGGACGCAGGCGCTCGAACGCGGCGCTCACCGCCAGCACATCGGCATCGGCGTAGCGTTTACCAATGATCTGCATGCCGACCGGCATGCCCTTGGCGAGGCCGGCCGGGATCGACGCCGCCGGATTGCCGGTGAAGTTGATCGGGAAAGTGAGGCACCAGCCGATGAGCCGGTTGACCTTCTCGCCTGCCACCGTCTCCGGCCCCAGCGTATTGCCGTCCTTGGCGTTGGTGACCGGCAGGCAGCCGAGCGTCGGCGAGATCAGAATGTCGTGATCGGCGAAGACATTCTGCACCGCGTCATAGATCTCGGTGCGCACGATCTGCGCCTCGTTGAGCGCCGCCGCGGTCATGTCCTTGTAACGATCGAACCAATAGAGATATTCGGGCGGCAGGTCGGCACGGTGTTTGCCGAGGAGATCGTAGCCCACCGCCTTCAGGCCGGCGACGCCGCTGACATTGAGCGGCATGATGATCTGGCACCAGAGATCGGACAGCTCCATATGCGAGCGTTTGATGCCGAGCTTGACGTCGGTGATGACGGCGCCCGCCTCGCGCAGGGCCTCGACCGCCTTGCGTGTCGTTTCGGCGACTTCCGGATCGACCGGGAAGACATCGAAATGGGGGCTGTAGGCGATGCGCATGCCCTTGATCGGGCGATCGAGCGCGCCGAGGAAATCCACCGTCTCGTCGAGCGCATAAGGATCGCGCCGGTCGTAGCCGGCGAGCGCCGTCAGCGCCAAGGCGGCGTCCTTCACATTGCGCGTGATCGGGCCCTCGAAGATGAAGGGCGTCTCGGCCGAAAAAGCATTGGGCCGGTTCCACAAAGGCAGGCGGCCGAAAGCAGCCTTGTAGCCATAGACGCCGCACCAGGAGGCCGGGATGCGGATCGAGCCGCCGCCATCAGTGCCTTCCGCCAGCGGCAACAAGCCGTCGGCCACCGCCGCGGCGCTGCCGCCCGACGAGCCGCCAGGATTTTTCGTCGTGTCGAAGGGATTGCCCGTCGGTCCGAACAGGTAATTGTCGGTGACGCCGCGAAAGCCCATGACCGGGCTGTTGGTCTTGCCGACGATGATGGCGCCGCCGCGCTGCTCGATACGTTCGGCGAAGGGACAGGTGAAAGGCGGCTTGAAGTCCTTGAGCGCCCGGATGCCGCCGAGCGTCGCCGGCCAGCCCGGCTTGAAATCGAATAGATCCTTGATCGCCACCGGCACGCCATGAAGGGGACCGAGCGTCTTGCCGTCCATCACCGCCTGCTCGGCCGCCTTGGCGGCCTTGCGGGCCTCTTCCGGCGCCAGATGCACCACCGCATTGAGGCTCGGATTGCGTGTCTCGATGCGTTTGATGAAATGGTCGACGACTTCGACCGGTGAAAGCTTCTTGGTCTTGATCGCCGCCGCGATGCTGCCCGCCGAAGCGTAAGAGAGATCGTCGCCCGCCATGGTTCCTCCGAATATTGGTTTAGGACTGCAATCTTAGCCGTTGCCGGTCATTTGACACCCAGCCTCCACGCATATCAGGCATACGTCCGGCCGGCTGGAAAGGGCTGGCTTTGGCCCACTCCGATACGTCATTTTTGGTGCTGTCGCGGTGCGCCGCATCCCCGCATTGTGACACGAGAAACGAAAAACGGACCAGGAAATGATCGATCTTTACTATTGCGGCACGCCCAACGGTCTCAAGATGAAGCTGTTCTTCGAGGAGACGCAGCTTCCTCATCGCATCATCAAGGTCGATATCGGCAAGGGCGAGCAGTTCAAGCCGGACTTCCTCAGCATTTCGCCCAACAACAAGATCCCGGCTTTGGTCGACCACGCCCCCGTCGATGGCGGTGAGCCGATCGCCCTGTTCGAATCGGGCGCCATGCTGCTTTATCTTGCCGACAAGATCGGCCGCTTCCTGCCGAAGGACCTCAGAGGCCGCAACGAAGTGATCAAATGGCTGTTCTGGCAGATGGGCGGGCTCGGCCCGATGGCCGGCCAGATCGGCCATTTCAATGTCTATGCGCCGGAGAAGATCCCATATGCGATCGAGCGTTATGCGCGCGAGACGACCCGGCTCTACAAGGTGCTGGACAGACAACTCGCCGACCGCGACTTCATCGCCGGCGACTATTCGATCGCCGACATGGCTTGCTATCCCTGGATCGTCCCGCATAAGGGCCATCTCCAGTCGCTCGACGATCATCCGCATCTCAAGCGCTGGTTTGAGACCATTGCGAGGCGCCCGGCGGTGATCAGGGCCTATGCCGGTATTCACGATTCCTATTCGTCGCCGAAACCGATCTCGGCGGCCGAGCGCAAGATTCTCTTCGGGACGCAAACCGCTTCATGAACATCGAGACGCTGGCTTTGGAGAGAGCCGCAAGCCGCTCGCCGGTTCTGGCGCAGATGCTGCTCTGCTCGTTCCTTTGGGCCAATTCCTATCTGCTGATGAAGCTGATCGGCGCCGATGTGGCACCGTTGCCGCTCACTGCCTTGCGCGGCCTGATGGGCGGCGGCCTCCTGGCGCTCTGGGTCATGTGGCGTGGCCAGCCTATCCTGCCCAAGGGGCGCGAATGGCGCGACTGGGCGGTGCTCGGTCTGCTGCAGGGCCTCATCCCCAATACGCTCACCGCCTATGCGCTGACCCAGATCGCCGCCGGCCTCACCTCCATGCTGCAGGCGACGGCGCCTTTGATGGTGGCGGTGCTCGCGCATTTCCTCTTCGCCGATGAGCGCCTCAGCCTCAGGCGTCTCTGCGGCGTGCTGGTCGGTTTCGCCGGCATGGCCGTCCTGATCGGCCCTTCGGGCGACAGCCTGCAATCGGGCAGTTTCTGGGGCGCACTGGCGATGATCGCCACCGCAGTCAGCTATGCGCTCGGCTCCCTTTATGTGCGCTCCATACCCGTCGCTGAGCCGGCGCGCCTGGCGCTCGGCCAGCAGGCATTCTCCGGCATTCCGGCGACGCTCGCCGTTCTGGTGTTCTTCGGACCCCAGGCATTCGCCGCCGCGCCCGAGCATCTGCTCGCCCTTTCCACGCTCGGCATCTTCGCCACCGCGCTGCCGATCGTGCTGTTCATGAACATTCTGCGCCGCGCCGGCCCGACGCTCGGCTCGATGAACGGCTATCTGACACCGGCCTGGACCGTGCTGCTCGGCTTTCTCATCCTCGGTGAGACGACCAGCCTGCATGAAATTGCCGGCGGCGTCATCGTTCTGCTCGGCGTTCTGCTAGCCAATGAAAGGCGGCCCATCCGGCCGAAATGAGGGCGCTCACTTGCCCGGCATCACCAGGAGCGCGCGCGGCAGGCGGTTCATCGAAACCGGTCCCTCTCCGGTGATCAGGAACTGGTCTTCGAGATTGTAGCTCGCCAGGCCTTCCACATAGAGCGGGATTTCATAGGCGAGCACCATGCCGGGCTCGATCTCGACCTCGCTGTCGGCGGCGATGAACGGCCATTGCTCGGAGAACACCGAATAGCCGACGCCATGGCCGAAATGCCCGCGGCGATAGGAGGCAATGCCCTCGCGCGCCAGCCACTGCGTCGCCGCATCATGGACTTGCGACAATTTCCTGCCGCGCCTCAATTGCGCCAGCCCCGCCTCGAAAGCGCGCTCGGCGATGGCGTGCAGCTCACGCTGATCGGCGCTGGGTGGGCCGAGCACGAAATTCCGCGACATATCGGACGCGTAGCCTCTCACCGTGCAGATCATATCTGCCTTGACCGGGTCGCCCATTTCCAAGGGCATGTCCGCTGCTTTAGCATTGGCGCCGACGGTGAGATATTCCGCGGTCGAAATCTGCACACCTCGGGCGCTGGCCATCTCTCTCGCACCTTCGCGATAGAGCGTAATGAGATCGGCCTGCCGCATGCCCAGCCGCGCACCTTCCTTAAGACGCGTCATTCCGGCTTCCGAGAAAGCGAGGCCCTGCCGCAGAAGCTCGATCTCGCGCGCCGACTTCACGGCACGCAGCCGTTCGAAGACCGGCGAGCCGTTGACGATTACGCAATCCGGCAGCGAGGCCCTGATCATCTCGAGATCAGCGGCGGGAATGAAATCGAGATCGAAGCCGATCCGCGCGCGGCCGAGCCCATAGTCGGCCAGCAGCACTTTGAGCTGGGCCACCGAACGGGCAAGATCGAAGGTTGCCGGGCGCGTGAAGTCGGGGGCGCGGTTGAGCGCCCTGAGGCTGGCTTCTATGCGTGCACCGAGCGGCGCTGCCGCTCCGGCCTCGGGCAACCTGGCCGTCTCTATCCAGATCGGATGGGTCAGCACGCGGTTCGCAGGCGACATCGCCTGCGCCGCATTGAAATCGGCGATGATGACGCCGATCGGCAGGCTCGCATCGCGGCCGACGACGGCGAAACCGGCGCCGGCGCGCCGGAACAGGCCGGCCGGTCCCATGGGCGCGCCGGTGGCGTAATGGAAGGATTCCGGCTCGCACAGGACCAGGGCATCCATGCCCGCTCCCGCGAGCAGCCGCGTCGCACGTTCCCTGTCCACAAAACCGGTCATCACGTCATGCTCCGAAAGGATCAAAGTACAGACAATAGCAGCTTCACGCCCGCTTGCGCGTCGTATCGAGCCTTCTGACGACCAGCGAGCAGGGAATGCTGATCAGGAGGAAGATGACCGCGACCAGCGTATAAGGCTCGTTATAGCGATAGGTCTTGCCGGCGACATCCTGCGCCGCCCCGAAGAGCTCGATGATCGTGATCGCCGCGAGAATAGGCGTCTCCTTGAACATGCCGATCAGATAGTTGCCGAGCACCGGCAACACCGGCCTGATCGCCTGTGGTGCGACGACCAGCACCCATTTCTGCCAGAGATTGAGGCCCAGGGCATCAGCGGCTTCGAACTGTCCGCTCGGAACGGCCCCGATGCCGGCGCGATAGATCTCGGCGGTGAAGGCGGAATAATGGATCGACAGGCCCAATATGCCCGCCGCCAGAGCAGCGATCGTGATGCCGAAACCCGGCAGCACGTAGAAGACGAAATAAAGCTGCACCAGGAGTGGCGTGTTGCGCACGACATAGACAAAGCCGCGGGCGAAGAGGCGCAAGACGAGCAGACGCGAGCGGTTGGCCGCGGCGACGACGGCGCCCCCGACCAGCGCCCCGGCAAAACCGCCGAAGGTCGCGATCACCGTCACCACCGCACCTTTGAGAAGGATCGGCAGGATGCCGAGCGCGAAGCCGACGTCAAACGGCATTGGACTTCCCCTGCCGTGACCGGCTGGCCCATTTCTCCGCCCATGACACGAAGAGATTGAGCGGCGTGTTGATGAGGAGATAGATCAAGAGGATGATCAGCCAGACCAGCGAGGTTTCGCCTGTCGCGGTGATGAGATTGTGCCCGGTCTGGGTGAGATCGGTGATGGTGATGAGTGAGACGAGCGCGGTCGCCTTGGCGATCTCGATGGCGAGATTGCCGAAGCTCGGCAGCATGATCATGAGGGCTTGCGGAAGGATGACGCGCGAGAAGGTGATCCAGCGCGGCAGCGACAGGCTCAAGGCCGCCTCGATCTGCCCTTTGCCAATGCTCTTGATGGCGGAGCGTACGATCTCGGATCCATAGGCGCCGAGATTGAGCCCGATCGCCAGGACCGCCGTCGCCTCGGCGCTGAGACGGACATCATGCAGCGGCAGGATGAAATAGAAAAAGAACAACTGCACGACGAGCGACGTGCCGCGGAAAATCTCGAGGAAGACCAGGGCCGCGACACGGATGGCGGATATGGCCGAAAGCCGGGCCGTTCCGACGACGAAGGCGACCAAAATCGCCGCGACGAGGGACATCGCGGCGATCTCGAGCGTGACCAGGGCACCCTGCGCGAGGAGCGGCAGGAGCGCCCCTGCCCTGGTCAAGACATCGACGACGTCCGTCACGTTCCGGCGCAGATCTTGTCGGCGGTGATGGCGAGGTCGGGCAGATCCTGTTCGACAAAGCCAAAAGGCTTCAGGATCTCGGCGAGCTTGCCCGAGCTGTGCAACGCGGCGATCTGCTCGTTGAGGGCGGTGATGAAATCCTTGTCCTCCTTGCGGAAGCCGAGCGACTGAAAGTTGAGCAGCGGTTTGCCGTCGGGGCCCTTGGCGATCGTGAAGGGCTCCACGCGCTCGACCTCGTTGCCGCCGTTCTTGGCGATGAGTTCGCCGAGCTCCAGAGCCGGATAGTAGATCGCATCGACGCGCCCGGCGCGCAGGCCCGCCATCGCCTCGACGTCGCGGGAGAACAGCACGATCCGGTCATCGGGAATGCCCGCCCGGTGCAGGTCTTCCACTTGCGCGGTGCCGACCTGACTGCCGATCTTGAGCGTCGGCGAGGCGGCGATATCCTCGAGCGAATGGATCTTGTTCGGATTGCCGGCGGGTGCGGCGAGGACCGTGGCGATCTGCGTCAGCGGATTGGTGAAGGCGATGCTTTCGCAGCGTTTGGGCGTCACATACATGCCGGCGCCGATGATGTCGAAACGGCTTGCCATGACGCCAGGCACCAGCGCCGAGAACTCGCTCACGCTCGCCTCGATCTCCGTGATGCCGAGCGGCGCCAAAGCGGCGCGCAGCACCTCGATGATGGCGCCCGTCAGCTTGCCGTCGACCTCGATATAGGCATAGGGCTTCTCATTGGCGAGACCGACGGTGATCTTGCCCGTCTCCTTGGCGGTTTCGAGCGTCGAGGCTGCCTCGGCCAGGGGAAGTGACGCGAACAGCGCCGTCACCAGTGCCGCATATTTCAAACGAGCCAGTTTGCCGGTCATGCCGTTTCCTCCTTATGTTTTAAAGGAAGCCCGCCCCCCAACGCGAAGTCCATGGCGGCCTTGGAATGGAGCCAGGTCGTGTCGAATACGGGAATATCGAAATCATCCTGCCCGATCAGCATGGTGATCTCGGTGCAGCCGAGGATCACGCCGTCGGCGCCCTGCTCACGCAGCCGCGCCACCTCGGCGACATATTGGCGTTTGGACTCCGGCCTGACGACGCCTTCGCACAACTCCTCATAAATGATGCGATGGATCGCCAGGCGTGCCGTCTCCTCCGGGATGATGGTTTGGAGGCCGTGCGCCGCCTGCAGCCGGCCGCGATAGAAATCGCGCTCCATGGTGAAGCGGGTGGCGAGCAAGGCCGGATGGCGCGACGGCGACTGCCGGATGGCGGAGGCCGTCGCATCGGCAATGTGAATGAGCGGGATCGCGACGGCCGCCTCGATGCGCTCGGCCAGGAGATGCATGGTATTGGTGCACAGAACCAGCGCCGCGGCGCCCGCTCTTTCGAGGTCACGCGCCGCCTCGACGAGAATATCGGCAAGGCCATCCCAGTCACCGCTATGTTGCCTTTCCGCTACAACGGCGAAGTCGAGCGAGCGCAGGATGAGATCGGTCGAATGGAGATCGCCCAACTGCTGGCGCGCGATCTCGTTCATATGCCGATAATAGATCGCCGTGCTTTGCCAGCTCATTCCACCGATCAGACCAAGCTTCTGCATGAAAACTCCTCTTTCCGGCACCGTAGAGCTTGGTCACGCCACCAAACAATGTTATTGATTGAGTGATACTTCAAAGAATTGCATGGCATACAATGTGGACGCCGAAGCTTCAGCCCTCGTCGGGGCCCAAATACGCCGCCCTGGCGCAGGCCATCGCCCAGGCGGTGCGCGCCGGCGAGTTATTGCCGGGCACCCGCCTGCCGCCGCGCCGCACCGTTGCCCGTCGCCTCAAGATGAATCTCTCCACGGTGTCGAAGGCCTATGACCTTGCCGCCGAGATGGGCGTCGTCGCGGGCGAGGTCGGCCGCGGCACGTTCGTGCGCATGTCATCGGTTCCCGAGCGTATCCCCTGGCCGAAGACCGGTGGCGCCGGCGCGCTCGATCTGAGCTCCAACTTCCCGTTCCCGTCGGTGGCGCGCGAAGAGCTGAGCCAGGCCTTCACGGCGCTCGAATCCCTGCCCTTCTCCGCCGACCTGCTGCGTTATCATCCGAGCAGCGCGCATCCCGCCCATCTCGCCGCCGGCGCCGCCTGGATGAGGTCTCTGGGTGTCGAGGCCGCTGCCGAGCGCGTGTTGATGACGTCGGGCGCCATCCATGGTGTCTTCGTGTCGCTGCTCGCCGTCGCGCGTCCGGGTGATCTGGTGCTGCTCGAGGAGCTGACCTCTCCCGCCGTAATCGGCGCCTGCCGCACCCTTGGCCTGCGCGTCATCGCCTTGCCGCTCGACCAGCACGGCGTCCGCGCCGAGGCCCTGGAAGCGATCGCCGCACGCGAACGCCCGAAAGCGATGGTCCTCGTCCCCAATCTGCAGAACCCGACACTCGGCATCCTGCCGGAAGACCGCCGCCGGCAGATTGCCGAGATCGCGCGCAAGCACAATCTGATCATCATCGAGGATGACGTTTACGGGCCCCTTCTCAAGCCAGCGGAACGGCCCGCCCCCCTCGCGGCCTTCGCGCCCGAGCGCACCTGCTTCTGCACCAGTCTGTCGAAATCCGTGGCGCCGGGCTTGCGTGTCGGCTTCCTCCTGGTGCCGCCGTCGCTGCGCGCCGATACGTTGAACGCCATCCGGGTCTCGACCTGGATGACCTCGCCATTGCTGGGCCAGATCGCCGCCAACTGGATACTTGACGGAACGGCGAAGAAGCTTGTCGAGCGGCAGCGCACGATCACGCTGCGGCGCCAGACCATCGCCCGCCGCATCCTCAACGGTTTCGACATCATCACCCATGATGCCGGCCTTCATCTGCTCCTCCGCCTGCCCGAGCCGTGGCGGTCCGAGCAGTTCTCCACCCATATGCAGCAGCAAGGCGTGGCGGTGCTGCCGAGCTCCGAAATGTCGGCCGATCCCAGCGGCCGGCAGAATCTCGTTCGCCTCAGCCTCTGTACGGTCGACACCGAGGAAGCGCTCCAGTCGGCGCTCGCCAGTTGCCGGACCGTTCTTCTCGGCGGCTGAGCCAATCCAAATCCCTTCAATCGGAAACATCATGGCAAACGACGCATTTCACCTGAACGGCATCTCGGTCGCAACGCTGCTCGAGCGCCAGAGCCTCAAATGGCGGCGATATGAGCCGGATGTCATTCCGCTCTGGGTAGCCGACATGGATTTTCCCGTTGCCCCGTGCGTGCAGCGCGTGATGGAGACGTCCACCGCCAAAGGCGATTATGGCTATGCGCTGCGCGACGGCGACCAGCCTGCCATGGCGGCCAGCAAGGCGTTTGCCTGCCGCATGGAGCAGAAATTCGGCTGGCGCGTCGACCCGGCCGACACGCTCGTCATCAACGATCTCGTGCAGGCTCTGTTTGCCTCCGTGATCGCCTTCACCGATCCAGGCGATGCCGTCGCCATGCAGACGCCGATCTACCCGCCCTTTCGCGATGCCGTTTGCGACACCGGCCGGCGCATCGTCGCCAATCCGATGCCAGATGACGGCCGGCGTTTTGTCATCGATGCCAAAGATCTTGCCGAACGACTGGACGGCAATGTGAAGCTGCTCTTCCTGTGCAATCCACATAATCCGACCGGCCGGGTGCTCGAGCGTGCGGAGCTGGAGAAGCTCGCGCAGCTGGCGGCCGAGAAGGATCTCATCGTCATTTCGGACGAGATCCACAGCGATATCATCTTCGACGGCCGCCGCCATATTCCCTTTGCCAGCATCTCAGACGAAGCTGCGTCGCGCACCGTGACGCTCACCTCCGCCACCAAGAGCTACGGCTTTGCGGGCTTGCGCTGCGGCGTCGTCCATTTCGGCTCGAAATCCCTGAAGCAGCGCTTCGAGGCGCGCATCCATCCGCGGCTCCTGGGCACGCCCGGCGTCACCGGCATCGATGCGACGGTGGCGGCCTGGACGAGCGGCGAGCCGTGGTTTGCCGGCGCGCTGGATCATCTCCAGTCGAATCGCGACGAGCTCATCGCCACGATCGGGCGCGACCTGCCCGAGGTGAAAGTCCGCTCACCCGAAGCAACCTATCTCGCCTGGCTCGATTTCTCCGCCCTCGATCTAACCGAAACGCCTTACGACTTCTTCCTGAACAAGGCGCGTGTCGCGCTGAGCCCCGGCGCCGCCTTCGATCCGGCCTGCGAGCGCTTCGCGCGGCTGAATTTCGCGACGACGCGGCCGATCCTCGCCGAAGCGCTGGCGCGCATGGTGCGCGCGGTGCGCGGCCGGAGCTAGTGCTGCCGCGGGAAGCCGTGCCGATCGGACAGGAGCGCCAGAATGCGCTCGATGTCACTTGCAAATCGCTTGCCGTTGGCCACGGGGAGATCGGCCGGCGCATCGCCGGACAGGATGAGCACCGGCAGGCTTTGATGGTCCTCGCCGATCTCGGCGATCACCTGCCGGCGCGGACGCGGGAAAGCGACGCGCTCGACATCAAGCTGCGCCGCAAGCTCCGGAAAGCTCCGCAGCAAGCCCTCGACCCGATTGCAGGACGGGCAGACGAAGCGTTGTCCGGGCCTTTCCGCATCGCTGAAACCCGGTTCGATCAGATAAAGCTTGTCGCGCGCCATGATATCTCCCATCATTTTCCGATGTGCCGCAGAATAGGAAGTCGGACCAAGCGCTGACAAGGCGAATGCGGGGCATTCTTTCAAAAGAAATGTATGGTCAGTCCTCGCCGCCGGTGATGAGCCGGGCGCCGCGCGCGAAGGAGAAATAGGCGACCACCCAGTCGAGGAAGACGATGATCCGGTTGCGGAAGCCGATCAGGAACCAGATATGGGCGAAGCACCACACGACCCAGGCGAAGAAGCCGGAAAGCCGGAAGCTGCCGAAATCAGCGACAGCCGATTTGCGCCCGATCGTCGCCAGATTCCCGTAGTTGCGATATTTGAACGGCCCGACCGGCCGGTGCTCGATCTGGGCGATGATAGCGCGAGCGGCATAATAGCCCATCTGCTTGGCGGCGGGCGCGATGCCCGGCGCGACCACGCCATTTCCGTCGGTCACCGTCGCGGTGTCACCGATCACGAAGATATTTTCCGCGCCGGCCGGGTGCAGCATCGCATCAACGACGACGCGGCCGGCGCGATCGCTGTCGGCCTTGAGCCATTTGGCGGCCGGTGACGCCGTGACGCCCGCCGCCCAGATGATTGTACCGGCGCCGATCCGGCTGCCATCCTTGAGATCGATACCCTTCGCATCGACGCCGGTGACGGCGGTCCCGGTGCTGACCGTGACACCGAGCCGCGCCAGCTGTTCGGCCGCCGATTGCGAGAGGCTCTCTGGAAAGGCGGTCAGGACTCTCGGGCCAGCCTCGATGAGGATGATCCGGCTTTCGGTCGGATCGATATGGCGGAAATCACGCCGCAAGGTGCGGTGCGCGAGCTCGGCGATGGCGCCGGCCATCTCGACGCCGGTCGGTCCCCCACCGACGACGATGAAAGTCAGCAGCCGGCGACGCTCCGCGTCGTCTTCCGCCGTCTCCGCTTTTTCGAAAGCCGTGAGGATGCGGCGGCGGATCTCGGTCGCCTCATCGATCTTCTTGAGGCCGGGGGCGAATTCCTCCCATTGATCATTGCCGAAATAGGCATGCCGGGCGCCGGTGGCGACGATCAGATAGTCGAAGGATATCCTGCGCGTCGCGGTCACCACTTCGTGCTGTACCGGATCGATATCGACGACCTTGTCCATGAGGACGGTGACATTCTTCTGCCGCGCCACGATCCGCCGGATGGGCGAAGCGATCTGCGCCGGCGAAAGGCCGGCGGTTGCCACCTGGTAGAGCAGCGGCTGGAACAGATGATAATTGCGCCGGTCGAGCAAAATCACATCGACGGGCTCCTTGCGGAGCGTCATGGCCGCCGTCAGCCCGCCGAAGCCGGCGCCGATGATGACGACCCGAGGCCGTTTCGAGGAATCGGGATTGTCGCTCAACACTCCACCTTCTCGCTATTTGCGCGAGAGAGAATGAGCGATCGGCTGCGGCTAAGCAACCGGCAAGGGATTACCCACCGGCAATGCGCGGCAGGAGATAGACTTCGGCATTTTCCGGGATCCGTTCATCCCATGAATCCCGGAAGATGCGTCCATTGATGGAAACGGCGATGCCGCGTTTGATATGGGGCTCGAGACCGGGATATTCGGTCTCGAGCTTATTGAACAAACTGCGGATATTGCCGGCTTCGACCTCGACGGCCTCCGTGCCTCCGGCGGCCGCCCTGAGCGACCCCCAGAGCACGACTTTGACCATCAGGCGGCCTTCGCCTTCGCTTTGGCCTGGTCGTCGAGCGCTTTCAGGATGCGCGGCGGCGACATCGGGATATGCGTCATGCGCACGCCCGCGGCGTTGGAGACGGCATTGGCGATCGCGGCCAAGGGCGGAACGATCGATGTTTCGCCCACGCCACGCACACCATAGGGGTGGTTCGGATTGGGGATTTCCAGAATGACCGTGTCGATCATCGGCAGGTCCGAGCAGACCGGAATGCGATAATCGAGATAGCCGGCATTCTGCAGCCGCCCGTCCTTGCCATAGACATACTCCTCGTTGAGCGCCCAGCCGATGCCTTGCGCGGCACCGCCCTGATACTGGCCCTCGACATAGGACGGATGGATCGCCTTGCCGGCATCCTGGATCACCGTGTAGCGGATGATCTTGGTGGCGCCGGTTTCCGGATCGAGCTCGACGTCGCAGATATGAGTGGCGAAGCTGACACCCGCGCCGTCGGCCACGAACTCATTGTGGCCGGCGATCGGACCGCCGGTATTCGCGGCGGCCGCCGCGATCTCCTTGAGCGACAGCGGCGGGAAGTTGCCGGCATTGGCGCCGGCGGGCTTCGCATGGCCGTCTTCCCAGGTAACCGCGTCTTCCGGGATATCCCACATCTTGGCGGCGCGCTGGATGAGCACCTTCTTGGCATTGCGCGCGGCGATCACCGTGTTCATGCCGGAAGAGAAGGTCACGCGGCTGCCGTCGCTCATATCGTTGTGGCCGAGCGAGCTCGTATCCGCCACGACGCAGCGCACATTCTCATAAGGCACGCCGAGCTCTTCGGCGGCGATGAGCGCCATGGAGGCGCGCGAACCGCCGACATCGATCGTGCCGACCGATACGTTGACCGAGCCGTCAGGCGTGACATTCAGTGACGTGGACGTCTGGCCGCCGAAATTGAACCAGAAGCCGCAGGCCATGCCGCGTCCTTGATTCTTCTTGAGCGGCGCCTTCATATGCGGGTGGTTCTTCGCCGCTTCGAGCGTCGGGCCGATGCCGATCGGACCATAGGTCGGGCCGTAGGAGGATTTGGTGCCCTCCTTGGCGGCGTTCTTGATGCGGAACGCGACCGCATCCATGCCGATCTTATGGGCGAGCTCGTCGACGACGCTTTCGACCGCGAAGGCGGCCATCGGCGCCGACGGTGCCCGATAGGCGGCGACCTTCGGCCGGTTGACCACGACTTCATAGCCGACCGTCTTCACGTTCTTGAGGTCGTAGCAGGCATAGGAGGTCATGGCGCCGAGCTCGGCCCACATGCCGAGGAACGGACCGCCCTGATAGCGCAACGTCGCGGTGGCCGCGGTGATGCGGCCGTCCTTGGTGGCGCCGATCTTGACGTCGATCGAGGTCGAACTCGTCGGACCCGAGGCCTTGAAGACCTCGTCGCGGGTCATGACCAGCTTGACCGGCCGGTTGGCCTTGCGCGACAGCGCGAGCGCCAGAGGCTCGGCCCAGACATGGGTCTTGCCGCCGAAGCCGCCGCCGATCTCCGACGCCGTCACGCGCAGCTTCGCGGCATCGAGGCCGAGAAGCGTGGCGCAGGTATTGCGATAGACGAAGTGGCCTTGCGTGCACACCCACATCTCACCCTGGCCGTCGGACCCGAGATTGGCGAGGCAGGCATGCGGCTCGATATAGCCCTGGTGCGTCTGCTCGGTCTTGAAGCTGCGCTCGACGATGACATCGGCTTCCTTGAAGCCCTGCTCGACATCGCCATGGCCGAATTCGGTCCGCTTGGCGACGTTGGAGGCCTTCGTCGGCTTGGGTTCGACGCCGTCGGTGAACATTTTCGAATGCAGCACCGGGGCGCCGGGCTTCACCGCCTCATCGACATCGGTCACATGCGGGAGGACCTTGTATTCGACATTGATGAGCTTGAGCGCTTTGCGCGCCGTCGCGGCATCGACCGCGGCGACGGCGGCCACCGCGTGGCCGTCATAGAGCGCCTTCCCGCGCGCCATGCAGTTGACCAGGATGTCGTACATCCCGGCATCGCCATTGGTGAGATCGGGCAGATCGGCGCTGGTGATGACCGCCTTCACGCCGGGAAGCTTCTCGGCTTTCGACGTGTCGATCTTGACGATCTTGGCATGGGCATGCGGCGAGCGCAGCACGCGGCCGACGAGCTGGCCCGGCGCGGAAACGTCGGCGCCGTAACGGGCGCGGCCCGTCACCTTGTCGAGGCCGTCGGGACGCAGCGGACGGGTACCGACGACTTTGAACTTCTGGCCGGTAAAGTTGGTGTCATAAGCCATGGATCAGGCTCCTCTCATCTCACGGGCGGCGTCCTGCACGGCGCGCACGATCTTGTCATAGCCGGTGCAACGGCAAAGATTGCCGGCGAGTCCGAAGCGGATTTCCTCTTCGGTCGGGTTGGCATTTTTCTTGAGGAGTGCGCGCGCCGCGATCAGGAAACCGGGCGTGCAGATGCCGCACTGGAGAGCGGCATGCTCGATGAACTTGCGCTGCAGCGGGTGCAGCTTGTCGCCATCCGCCATGCCCTCGATGGTCTCGATCTTGCGGCCTTCCACTTCGGCGCCGAGAACGAGGCAGGAGCAGACGAGCTCGCCATCGACGGTGACGCTGCAAGCGCCGCAATCGCCGGTGCCGCAGCCTTCCTTGGCGCCGGTGAGGCCGAGACGGTTGCGCAGCACATCGAGCAGCGGCTCATCCGGATCGCAGACGAATTCGGCCGGATCGCCGTTGACGGTGGTGGATACGTGAACGCCAGCCATATTATTTGCCTCCTGCGCGCTGATACGCGATTTTTGCAGCCCGCTTTGCCAGCACGCCTGCGACTTTGGTTCTGAATTCGATGGTGCCGCGCTTGTCGTCGATCGGCGAGCAGGCGGCCGAGCACGCGGCGGCGAGCTTGTCGAGCGCCGCATCGTCGAGCTTGCTGCCGATGATCGCCTTGGCGGCGGGCGCCACGAGCAGCACGGTCGGCGCGACCGCGCCAAGCGCCACACGGGCTTCCTTGACCACGCCCTTGGCGTCGAGCACGAGGCTGACGCCGGCCGACACCACCGCGATGTCCATTTCGGAACGCGGGATGAAGCGCAGATAGGCGTCACCGGCGCGCGCCGGACGCTTCGGCAGCAGCAGTGATTCGACGATCTCGCCCTTGGCGAGGCTGGTGCGGCCCGGTCCCGTCGCGATCTTCTCGACCGGAACGGTGCGCTTCTTCTTGGGGCCGACGATCACGGCATGGGCGCCTGCGGCGACCAGCGCCGGCACGCTGTCGGCGGCGGGCGAGGCGTTGCAGAGATTGCCCACCATGGTGCAGCGGCCCTGCACCTGCTTGGAGCCGATGAGGTTGGCCGCTTCGACGACTCCGGGCCAGGCCTTCTTGACGACGCTGGCGCCGAGCTCATTGCCCGATACCGCGGCGCCGACCTGGAAGCCGGAGGCTGTCTTCTTGATTTCGCGCATGGCCGGAATGCGCTTGATGTCGACGATGAGATCAGGTTCGACAAAACCACCCTTCAGGCGGACGAGGAGATCGGTTCCTCCCGCAAGGATGGCTGACTTGCCTTTTTCTTTCGTGAGGAGGGTAACCGCGGCCTTGGTCGAGCTGGGTGCTTCGTATCGCATAAATCCTATCCACCTGGGTTGCTTGCGTGCGGATCACGCTGGAACGTTCAGGGCTTGGAGAAAGCACCGCCCCATTCCGAAGCGCGATTGTCATCCACCAGCCCCTTGGCCGTCAATACAAGCCGGCGAAGATTGCGTGTGGTGAGACTTTTCGTCCGCCGGATACGCTGCAAGAATGCACTACGACATGTCATTGCTGCATCACGTACCCGGTTTTCTTACGACATTGTCGGATGAAAGCGAGCGATCAGTTTGAACGGCTCCGCTACCGCCTCGAAGTCTGCATCTTCCGTGAAGGTTTCACTGATTCTCGCTTGTTTTTATATTTTATACAATGTACAAATCTGAAAAACTGAGCCTTACGAGCTAAGTCATGGCAAAATCTACATTTTTCTGTATCGACGGGCATACTTGCGGCAATCCCGTCCGCGTGGTTACGGGCGGCAGCGTGCCGCAGCTCGCCGGCGCCACCATGTTCGAGCGCCGTCAGGATTTTCTGAAGCGCCACGACTGGATCCGCACCGGACTGATGTTCGAGCCGCGCGGCCATGACATGATGTCGGGCTCGATCCTCTATCCGCCGACACGCGAAGATTGTGACGTCGCTATACTCTTCATCGAGACATCGGGCTGCCTGCCAATGTGCGGCCACGGCACGATCGGCACCGTCACCTTCATTCTCGAGCAAGGTCTCGTCACGCCGAGGACGCCGGGCGTTCTGAAGCTCGACACGCCGGCAGGTCTCGTCGAGGCGCATTACGAGAAGAACGGCGATGTCGTCGAGCGTGTGCGCATCGTCAATGTCCCCTCTTTCCTGCTGGGCCGCGGCTACAAGGTCACGGTCGAAGGCCTGGGCGAGCTCACCGTCGATGTCGCCTATGGTGGCAATTTCTACGCCATCGTCGAGGCGCAGGAGAATTATCGCGACCTGGCCGAGGTGAGCCCGGCCGACCTACTCCGCTGGTCGCCCAAGCTCCGTGACGCCTTCAATGCCCGCCACAAGATCGCGCATCCGGAGAATCCAGCGATCGACCGCCTGACCCATGTGCTGTGGACCGGCAAAGCGCAGACGGCTGAAGGAACGGCCCGCAACGCCGTCTTCTATGGCGACAAGGCCATCGACCGCTCGCCTTGCGGCACCGGCACCTCGGCGCGCATGGCGCAGCTCGCCGCCACCGGCCGGCTCGGCGAGAAGGACGTCTTCGTCCATGAATCGATCATCGGCTCGACCTTCAACGGCCGTATCGAAGGCCGCGCCAAAATCGGCGATCTCGACGCGATCATCCCCTCGATCGAAGGCTGGGCCCGTATCACCGGCTTCAACACGATCTTCCTCGACGACCGCGATCCCTATGTGAAGGGTTTTCAGGTCGTCTAGAGCGACAGGCTGACCCGCCCGCCGAAGACGCGGTAGTGATTGACATTGGGCGGCCGCTCGACGAGAAAGCGATCATCTTCCGGATAGTAGCGGGCGACCTCCGGCGCATCGCCGGCAAAGGCCTTGATCGCCTCCATCGATTCCCACCAGCTCAGCGTCGTCACCTCACTGATGCCTTCGCCGAGCGCGCGCATGACGATCTGGAAGCCGAGATTTCCGGGCGTGCGGCCGTAATCGACGGCACCCGTCCGGTTGAAATAGACGAGATAATCGTCTTCATCGGCGGTCCTGAGGCGCCCGCTCCAGCGGCGCAATATGATCCTCGCAGTCATGGCGTCCTCCTTGGGATGTCGAGTTCAGGGTCGGGTCATCTGATCGTGCTCCGTGCGAGTCTTTGCTCGAGAGCATGACTGAATGCCGTCAGCAATGTCGTCAATGTCAGATAAATGCCGGCCACCGCGATGAAGACCGGCACCGGCCGGAAGCTTTCGGCCTGGACGCGGTTGCCGACCAGCGAAAGCTCGACCACGCCGATCACATAGGCCAGGCTCGAATCCTTGAGCAGCGACACCATGTTGTTGACGAGCGGCGGCAGGCAGAGCCGGATCGCCTGGGGCAGGATCACCAGCGCCAGTGCATAGATTGGCGACAGACCGAGCGCCTGCGCCGCCTCGCGCTGGCCCTTCGGCACGCCGAGAAGCCCGGCGCGAATGACCTCGGAATTATAGGCGCCGACATTGAGCGAAAGCGCCAGCACGGCCGACCAGAAATCAGACAACTCGAGCCCCGGCAGGAGCGTCGGCAAGGCGAAATAGACGAAGAGGATCTGGACCAGGAGCGGTGTCCCGCGAATGATCCAGAGATAGAAGCCGGCAATATGCTGGAGCACGCGGTTGCGCGAGAGCCGCATGAGGGCGACGACGACGCCCGCGAGAAGGCCGAGGCTGCCCGAGGTGATGGTGAGCAGGATCGTCATGCGCGCGCCATTGCCGAATTGCACGGCCGCCGGCCCGATGGGCTCGGGCATCGCCGCGAGCGGCACCGGCAGGATCCACAGCACGAGGAACATGGCGGCGGCCGCGCCGATCATGACGCGGCCTTCGGGATCAGGGAGCCAATCGAGGAGCGTGCTTCGGCGCGGCGCGGATATCATCAGCTGCGGCGGCATGGGCGCCTCCTCCCTCGATGCCGTCACGGGCATCGGATGTCCTGCTTGAAATAATGCTCGGATATCCGCTTGTAGCCGCCATCGGCCAGCATGTCGCGCACGGCCGCATCGACCGCATTGCGCAGCGTGTCATTGCCCTTCTTGAAAGCCATGCCGTAACGTTCTTCATAGAGAAGATCGCCGATCTGCAGTTTGGCGTCCGGCGCCTTCTCGGCGGCGGTGAGCGCGGTCAGCTTGTCGGAGATCCACACATCGGTGCGGCCGGAGACGAGATTCTGCAGCGCATCCGTGTCCTTCGGAAAGGTCTTGACCTCCTTCACACCCGGCACGTCGCGCACCGCGGTCAGATAGGTTGTGCCCACCTGCACGCCGACCACCTTGCCGGCGAGATCGGCGACGGTCCGCGCCCCACCCTCCTTGGCGACGATGGCGGCACCGCTGCACACATAGGGCGTGCTGAAATCGACCGCCTTCTGGCGCTCGGGCGTGATGCCGTGGCCGGCGACGACGATATCGTAACGATCATGATCGAGCCCGACGAGCAAACCGTCGAAAGCGAGCGTCACCCATTCCACCTTGAGGCCGAGCTTTTCGGCGACAGCACTGCCGAGATCGACATCGAAGCCGGTGAGCTTCTCGCCTTCGAAATAGTTGAAGGGCGGTGTGGCGCCTTCGGTGGCGATCCTGATCGTTCCCGCGGCCTTGATCTCCGCCAGGTCGCGCGCTCCCGCCGGCGCGATGGCCGTCAGGACCAGCGCAAGGGCTATCCATAGTGCAGACTTCATGACGTTCTCCTCCTGTTGCCGACATCCTCACTTGCCGTGAGGTTTTGCTTGAGCGCCGGACGATCGATCCGGAACGGACCAAGGTCGATCGAGGGCGTCCTGTGCGTGCTGAGATCGGCGACCGCCTCGCCGAACAGCGGCGCGAATTTGAAGCCATGGCCGGAGCAGGCCGAGATAATCGTGATCCGCGGATCGCGCGGATGCCGGTCGATGATGAAATCCTCATCCGGGGTGAGCGTATAGCGGCAGGTCTCCACCCGCGCCGCTTCCGGGTAGAGGCCCGGCAAAATGCGCCGGACCTGTCTTTCGAGATCGACGAGAAGCCTGAGATCCGGCGCGTCGTCATCATCCGCCGCTTCGCGCTTGTTCTCGATCATGAGCTTCATGCCGTCCTCGCGGATGAGCGGGAAGCCGGAGCTCAGCAATCTGCCGCCGAGATGAAGGATGAAGATGGGGAATGTCCCGGCGACGAAGTGAGCACGCTCGCGTGGCTGGAAATAGGCGACCTGCTCCTTCGAGACGGTGAGCGGCAGATCGAGTCCCAACCCACGCAGCATTTCATTCGTACGGATGCCCGCGGCGATCACCAGACGATCTGCGTGATAGCTGCCTCTCCCGGTATTGATCTCGAAGCCCGACGCGACCGGCCGCACCGATAGAACCGCGTCATGCTCCTTGAAGGTCGCGCCTGAACGCCGGGCACTGTCGCCAAGCGCGGCAAGACAGCGATCTGCATGCAGGACACCCGCATCGGGCTGGAACAGGCCCATCGCGTCATCTGGAAGCCGGAACTGCGGAAAGCGGCGGGAGAGGCCAGTGCGGTCGAGCACTTCATGCGGCACCTGCGCTACCTTCATCGCCGCGGCAGTCGCTTGCCAGGACGGCACCGCCCCCATCGCGATGTCGAGGCCGCCGGAAACATGGAGAAGCGGTTCGCCCGCTTCCTCTTCGAGCCGCCGCCAGGCCGGATAGGCGGCGCGGCACAGCGGAACATAGAAGGGATCGCTGTAAGCGAGGCGGATGATGCGGGTCTGGCCCTGGGAGCTGCCCTTCTTATGTCCGACCTCGGCCGCTTCGAAGAGGATCACGCGTTCGTTTCGTGCCGCCATCGCGCGGGCCGCGGCGCAGCCCATGACGCCACCACCGATCACCGCCACATGGAAATTCATTGCAGGGTTCATGCGCTATAGGCACGCGATCCTGTCCGGCTTGACAAACGGCGATTCCTGATCACCATGCATAAGCAATGCTTATGGATGAGATTTCCTGAGATGCGCCGGCTGCCGCCATTGCAGACCCTGCGGGCTTTCGAGGCCGCCGCGCGGCTGCGCAGCTTCACGGCTGCCGCCCGCGAGCTGAACATCACCCAATCCGCGGTGAGCCAGCAGGTGCAGCTTCTGGAGGACTCGCTCGGCAAGACGCTGTTCGATCGGCTGACGCGCCGCCTCGCTCTGACCCGAGCCGGCGAGCTTTTCGCCCCCACTGTCCGGCAGGCGCTGGAGATGATCACGGAAGTGACGGGCCATGTCTGCGCCGACGCGCCGTCGAGCGACCTGTCGCTGGCGGTCATTCCCTCACTGTCGACCCGCTGGCTGGTCGCAAGGCTGCCGCGCTTTCGCGGACGTCATCCCGATATCGATCTCGCCCTCTTCCCGGCCATCGAGGCGAGCGAGATCCAGGAATGCGGCGCCGATCTCGGCATACTCTACGGCACCGGCCGCTGGCGCGGCTTCCGTTCGGAAGAACTGTTGCGCGAGACGATCTTTCCGGTCTGCAGCCCCGATCTGCTCGCCGCGAGTTTCCACGACGTGGATGACATTTTCACCTGCACCTTATTGCGCGATGCGGATGTGAAACACGAATATTGGCCGGCCTGGCTCGCCGCGGCCGGAACCCGCAAGCGCGTGGTGACACAAGGGCCTCGCTTTGACAGTCTGAGCGACATGATCGCGGCGGCCATCGACGGGCAAGGCATCGCGCTCGTGCGCGGCCTCCTCGTTGCCGACGATCTCAAGGTCGGCCGTCTGGTGAAACCCTTCACGATCGAGATCCCATCGCGCTACGCCTATCATCTCGTCTGGTCCAAGACGCCCCGAAACCGGGTCGCCGCCCTCGCCTTCCGCGAATGGATCACCGAGGAAATGACGGCCCATACCGTCTGACATCCCCAGAACAGAAGCAATGACTGAAGACATCACACTCTATCGCGACGCCGTCCTCCGTGCCTTTCCGGAACTCGAGGGGGCAAATTTCCGCCCGATCACCATGGGCTTTCATTCGCTGGCGCTCGACGCCGACGATCGGCTGATCTTCAAATTTCCGAAAGGGCCCGAGGCCGAGCGCGCCTTGCGCCGCGAAGCGCTGATCCTCGCGGCGGTGCGCCCGCATCTGTCGATGCCGGTGCCGGATCTCGAGCTCATCGAGGACCCGATGCTGTTCTCACGTCACACGAAGATCAAGGGCGAGCATCTGCTGAGAGAGCATTATGAAAAGCTCGCCCCCGCGGCGCGCGAAAGGCTCGCCGAGGAACTGGCGCGATTCTATGCCGAGATCCACGCGCTCGATCCGCTTCTGATGCGCAACGCCGGCGCAACCGAAATCCTCCCCTGGCGCCCGGCAGCCGAAATCCGCGCCAAAGCATTGCCATTGGTGCCTGATGAGCTTCGCGCTCTGTGCGCAAGTACGATTGCTGCCTATGAGGAACTGCCCGCCGATCCCTTGGGTACGACTTACGGATTCTTCGACGGCCATGGCTGGAACATGGCCTTCGATCATGAGAAGCAGCATCTCAACGGCGTCTATGACTTCGCCGATTCAGGCTTCGGCCCCCTGCATCAGGACTTCGTCTATTCATCCCTCATCGCGCCCGAGCTGACCTGGATGATCGTGGACCGCTATCGGCGCATGACCCGCCGGCCGATCGATGCCGAACGGGTCAGCCTGCTGATCGGCATGCACCGGCTGTCGGACCTGGCCGAGCTCGCCGATGATCCGCATTATGCGGAAATGCTGCGCGATCAACTGGCCGCCTGGGCAGGCGACCGTCACCCCTCGGGCTAGCCTTGCCGCAGCAAAGTGAGGAAACGATCGACATCCGCCTCGGGCGTCGCGAAGGACAGCACGAATCGGCAGAAGACTTCGTCTTCGGCGATGCCATCCCGCCCCAGAATGTCGAGACCCCACTGATGGAAACGCGCACCCGCGGCGATTAGCTTGTCGTGAAGGGCCAGCGGCATCACCGCGAAGATCTCATTGGCTTCGACCGGCAGCGGGATGCGGATGCGGTTCGACTGCAGCAAGCCTTTCGCCAGGCGCTGGGCCAGGCCATTGGCGATACGCGCATTGTCGAGCCACAGGCCATTGTCGAGATAGGCCAGCATCTGGGCACCGAGGAAGCGGCTCTTGGAGATGAGCTGGCCGCCACGCATGCGCCGATAGAGGAAGTCTTCCGCCAGCGCCGTATCGAAGAAGACGACCGCCTCGAGCAGCATACCGCCATTTTTGGTGCCGCCGAAGGACATGACGTCGATGCCGGCTTTCCAGGTGATGTCGGCGGGCTTCACGCCAAGCGCGGCCACCGCGTTGGCGAAACGCGCGCCGTCGGTGTGGAATTTCATCTTGCGTGACTTGGCGACGGCGGAGAGCGCCTTGATCTCGTCCGGCTTATAGACGCGGCCGAGCTCAGTGGAATTGGTGATCGACAGTGCTGAGGGCTTCGGATCATGCTCGCCGCGCAGGAAGCCCTTCAGCACCTTCTCGATGATCGGCGGCGTGAGCTTGCCCTCGATGCCTTCGAGCCCGATGATCTTGGCGCCGCCCGTGAACATTTCCGGGCTGTTGCATTCATCGATCGCGCTATGCGCCTCATTATGGGTGAACACCGCGCCATAGGATGGCGTCAGCGCCGAGAGCGCCAGCCCGTTCGCCGCCGTGCCGGTCGTCACCAGGAAGGCGCGCACCTCTTTCTCGAAGACCTCCGAAAGCTTCTCTTCCGCGCGCTTCGAATAATCGTCATAGCCATAGGAGGGAGCTGTCCCCTGATTGGCCGCCTCGATGGCGGCAAGAATCTTGGGGTGGATGCCGTAGACATTGTCGGACGCGAAATTCATGGGCTGGGCCTTTCGGTGAGGAGGAGATGCCTACTCAAGCCGCGCGAGCCTGCCAACCCCCTTCCCGAAACTGACGGCACGCAATTTTGTTTCGATCTGCGTCTGAACGCCATTCTTTACTTGCGCCCCTGGGTTTCATCTGACATATAGAAAAAAGGACAGCATGACTGTCCTTTTGCAGCGCAACAAGTTCAGGAACAGCCCGGATGATCCGGACCGCCGCCAATATGGCTCTGAACACGACGACCAATAAACCGGTCGATCGCCTGCGCACGCCCCGAGCTAAAACGACGAAAACGAAAAAGGATTGAAGCTCCGGGACGACCCTCAAGAGGGTGCCGGAGGTTCGATCCAGGTCAGGCTGCGCGGGGAACGCCCGCGAAGGCCCCCACAGCTCGAAACCTCCAGCACCAGACGACCAGCATGCCTCAAGGCGGGTTCACGGCCCGGCTCAGAGGTTTATAAAAGTGTTCAGGAAACGTGAAAGGCTCGAGGCCATGAAGCACGCGACCCATCTCCTTCCCGAAGGCCTGCCGGAAGCGCATGGCCTTTACGATCCGCGTCACGAGCATGATGCCTGCGGCATCGGCCTCATCGCCAATATCCACAATATCAAGAGCCACAAGATCATCGCCGATGGTCTGAGCATCTTGCGCAATCTCGAGCACAGGGGCGCCGTCGGCGCCGACCCCAAGGCCGGCGACGGCGCCGGCATCCTGCTCCAGATCCCGCATGATTTCTTCCTGGCCGAGGCCAAGCGCCTGGGCTTCCTGCTGCCCGAGCCGCAGCATTATGCGGTGGCGCAGCTCTTCATGCCGCGCGAGCCCGTCTACCGCCAGGACATCGAACGCATCTGGTGGGAAACCGCGCGCGAGGAAGGCCTCAAGGTTCTGGGCTGGCGCGACGTGCCGGTCGATGAAACGGTTTTGGGTCACAGCGTCAAGCCGACAGAGCCGTTCCACCGCCAGCTCTTCATCAGCCGCGGTCCCACCATTCGCGACGAGGCGCATTTCGAGCGCAAGCTTTTCGTCTGCCGCAAGGTGGTGTCGAACCGCGTCCTCGAAGTGCTGGGACCTAAGGGCCGCGCTTATTATCCGGTCTCGGTCTCGAGCCGCACCGTCGTCTATAAGGGCCTCGTCCTCGGCAAGGATCTCGGCCTCTATTACAAGGATCTCACCGATGAGCGCGTCACCTCGTCGCTCGCGATGGTGCATCAGCGCTTCTCGACCAACACCTTCCCGTCCTGGCCCCTGGCGCATCCCTATCGCTTCATCTGCCACAATGGCGAGATCAACACGCTCAGAGGCAACTACAATTGGATGGCGGCGCGCCAGGCCAATATGAAGTCGGACATGCTCGGCCGCGATCTCGAGAAGCTGTGGCCGATCTCCTATGAGGGCCAGTCCGACTCGGCCTGCTTCGACAATGCGCTCGAACTGCTCTTCATGGGCGGTTATTCGCTGCCGCATGCGATGATGATGCTCATCCCGGAAGCCTGGGCCGG
Organism: Rhizobiales bacterium Y(2018); assembly: GCA_005502925.1. Classification (GTDB taxonomy): domain Bacteria; phylum Pseudomonadota; class Alphaproteobacteria; order Rhizobiales; family Aestuariivirgaceae; genus Taklimakanibacter. Next base: position 196,378 of record SCPD01000004.1, read on the forward strand.
CAACCCGCTGATGGATGAGGACCGCCGCGCTTTCTATGAATATCACGCCGCCTTGATGGAGCCGTGGGACGGGCCCGCCGCCATGGTCTTCACCGATGGCCGCCTCATCGGCGCCACCCTCGACCGCAATGGCCTGAGGCCCTCGCGCTACATGGTGTCGGATGACGGCTTCGTGCTGCTCGCCTCCGAAATGGGCTGTCTCCAGTTTGCCGAAGAGAAGATCGTCCAGAAGTGGCGGCTGCAGCCCGGCAAGATGCTGCTCATCGATCTCGAGCAGAAGCGCATCATTTCCGACGACGAGTTGAAGAAGACGCTCTCGACCCAGCATCCCTATAAGGACTGGCTGAAGCGCACTCAGGTGGTGTTGCGCGAAATGCCGGCCGCCAAGACCAAGCGGCCGAAGATCGCCGTTCCCCTGCTCGATCGCCAGCAGGCCTTCGGCTACAGCCAGGAGGATCTGAAGCTTCTGATGGCGCCGATGGCGCAGACCGGCCAGGAAGCCGTGGGCTCGATGGGCAACGACACGCCGATCTCGGCGCTGTCCGACAGGCCCAAGCTGCTCGACACCTATTTCAAGCAGAACTTCGCGCAGGTAACCAACCCGCCGATCGATCCGATCCGCGAGGAGCTGGTCATGTCGCTGGTGTCGTTCATCGGCCCCCGGCCCAACCTGCTCGACCTCAAGGGCACCTCGACCCATATGCGCCTCGAAGTGCCGCAGCCCATCCTCACCAATGAGGAGCTGGAGCGCATCCGCACCATCGGCGTGGTCAAGGACAATCCGTTCCGCACCGTGACCATCGACGTCACCTATGACGTCGCCAACGGCCCGGAATATATGGAAGCCGCACTCGAGGCGATCTGCGCCGGTGCCGAACGCGCGGTGCGTGACGGCTACAACATTATCATCCTGTCGGACCGCGCGGTGTCGGCCGAGCGCGTGCCGATCCCGGCGCTGCTCGCCACCTCCGCCACGCACCATCACTTGATCCGCCGGGGCCTGCGCACTTCGGTCGGCCTCGTGGTCGAATCGGGCGAGCCCCGCGAAGTGCATCAGTATTGCACCCTCGCCGGCTACGGCGCCGAGGCGATCAACCCCTATCTCGCTTTCGAGACGCTGGAAGACATGATCGCCTCATTCGACGAGAAGATCACGCGCGAGGAAGCCGCCAAGCGTTACATCAAGGCGGTCGACAAGGGCATCCTCAAGGTCATGTCCAAGATGGGCATCTCGACCTATCAGTCCTATTGCGGCGCCCAGATCTTCGACGCCATCGGCCTGTCGAGCGAATTCATCAGGCACTACTTCACCGGCACCGCGAGCCAGATCGAAGGCGTCGGCCTCGACGAGATCGCGGCCGAAGCCTTCGCCCGCCATGCCGCGGCCTTCGGCGAAAGCCCGGTTCTCACCTCATCGCTCGAAGTCGGCGGTGAATATCTCTACCGCATCCGCGGCGAGCAGCATGTCTGGACGCCGGAATCGGTCGCCAAGCTGCAGCATGCGGTGCGCGGCGAGTCAGACGAGACCTATCGCGACTTCGCCAAGATGGTGAACAACCAGAACGAACATTTTATGACGCCGCGCGGGCTCTTCCGCATCAGATCGGCGGAAGAAATCGGCCGGAAGCCGATTTCCATCGACGATGTCGAGCCGGCCAAGGACATCGTCAAGCGCTTCGCGACCGGCGCCATGTCCTATGGCTCCTTGAGCCGTGAGGCCCATACCACGCTCGCCATTGCGATGAACCGCATCGGCGGCCGCTCCAACACCGGCGAAGGCGGTGAGGAGCCGGATCGCTTCAAGCCGCTGCCCAATGGCGACTCGATGCGCTCGGCGATCAAGCAGGTCGCCTCCGGCCGCTTCGGCGTCACCACCGAATATCTGGTCAATGCCGACCAGATCCAGATCAAGATGGCGCAAGGGGCGAAGCCCGGCGAAGGCGGTCAGCTCCCCGGACACAAGGTCGACGCGACCATCGCGCGGGTGCGTTATTCGACGCCGGGCGTCGGCCTAATCTCACCGCCGCCGCATCACGACATCTATTCGATCGAGGATCTGGCCCAGCTCATCTTCGACCTGCGCAACACCAACCCTTCCGCCTCGATCTCGGTCAAGCTCGTTTCCGAAGTGGGTGTCGGCACGGTGGCGGCCGGCGTCGCCAAGGCGCGCGCCGATCACGTCACCATTTCGGGCTTCGAAGGCGGCACCGGCGCCTCGCCACTCACCTCGATCAAACATGCCGGCAGCCCGTGGGAGATCGGCCTCGCCGAGACCCAGCAGACGTTGGTCACCAACCGCCTGCGCGGCCGCATCATCGTCCAGGCCGATGGCGGCATCCGCACCGGCCGCGACGTTGTGGTCGCCGCTCTGCTCGGCGCCGATGAGATGGGCTTCTCGACGGCGCCCCTCATCGCCGCCGGCTGCATCATGATGCGCAAGTGCCATCTCAACACCTGTCCGGTCGGCGTCGCCACCCAGGATCCGGTGCTGCGCAAGCGCTTCAAGGGCGAGCCCGAACATGTCATCAACTACTTCTTCTTCGTCGCCGAGGAAGTGCGCGAGCTGATGGCTCAAATGGGCATCCGCCGCTTCGACGATCTCGTCGGCATGAGCGAATATCTCGACAAGCTGGCGGCCATCGACCACTGGAAGGCCAAGGGTCTCGACTTCAGCCGCATCTTCGAGAAGCCGCAGGCGATCGGCAAGGTTTCGATCCGCCGCGACGAGCCGCCCAAGCACGATCTCTCCGACGCGCTCGATGTCTATCTGATCGAGCAGGCGCAAAGCGCCCTCACCACCGGCGCACCCGTCGAGATCGCAGCCAAGGTCACCAATGTCCATCGCACCATTGGCGCCATGTTGTCGGGCGAGGTTGCCAAGCGCTATGGTCATCAGGGCCTGCCCGAGGACACGATCCGTGTCGGCCTCACCGGCATTGCCGGCCAGAGCTTCGGCGCCTTCCTCGCCCATGGCGTGACGCTCGAACTTACCGGCGAAGCGAACGACTATGTCGGCAAGGGCATTTCCGGCGGCAAGCTCATCGTCAAGCCGCATGACAAGATCGGCTTCGTAGCCGAAAAGTCGATCATCGCCGGCAATACGGTGCTGTACGGCGCCATCGGCGGCGAATGCTACTTCCGCGGCGTCGCCGGCGAGCGCTTCGCGGTGAGGAATTCCGGCGCCATCGCTGTCGTCGAAGGCGTCGGCGATCATGGCTGCGAATATATGACGGGCGGCGTCGTTCTGGTGATCGGCGAGACCGGCCGCAACTTCGCTGCCGGCATGTCGGGTGGCGTCGCCTATGTGCTCGATGAAAAGGGCGACTTTGCCCAGCGCTGCAACCTGGCCATGGTCGATCTGGCACCGGTGCCGGCCGAGGAGGAATCGATCGAGCGCCTGCATCATCATGGCGGCGATCTCGAGCATCATGGTCTTGTCGATGTGACGGCGCATATGGACCGCCATGATGCCGAGCGCATCTGGCATCTCTTGGGCCGTCATCTGAAATACACGAACTCGAACCGGGCGCGTCAGATCATCGACCACTGGGGCGACTATCTGCCGAAATTCGTCAAGGTGATGCCGGTCGAATATGCCCGCGCTTTGCGCGAGCTCGAAAAGGCTCAAGCGACCAGCGACGGCATGACCATCGGCATGCAGCGGAGGGCGCGATGAAGGTCTATGGCGACAGAAATTCCGGCAACTGCCAGAAGATCAGCTTCACCGCCGACTTCCTGCAGATCCCTTATGAATGGATCGATATCGATATCACCAAGGGTGAAAGCCGTACCGACGCCTATCTGCGCAAGAGCCCGATGGGCCAGGTGCCGATGATCGAGCTCGATGACGGCCGCTGCCTGGCGCAGTCGAACGCCATCATCCGCTATCTGGCACAGGGGACGAGCCTGCTGCCGGACGACACTTTCACCCAAGCGAAGATCGACGAATTACTGTTCTGGGAGCAATACAGCCACGAGCCCTATGTGGCGACGAGCCGCTATCACATAGTCTATCTCGGCCGCAGCAAGGACGAGCGCGAGGCCTGGCGCGTCGAGCGTGGCGAGAAGGCGCTCGACCTGATGCAGCGGTTGATCAAGGGTAAAATGTGGTTTGTGGGCGACAGCCTGTCGGTGGCCGACATCGCCCTCCTCGCTTATACGCGGCTCGCCCATGAGGGTGGCTTCGATCTCAACGGACGGCCCGATGTGAAGGCCTGGATCATGCGCGCCGAAATGGCGCTCGGACTCCCGCCGGCAGGAAACTAGGAGAAGACGATGGGGAAGATCACCGGCTTTCTGGAAATCGACCGGCAGGAACAGAAATACGCACCGGCCTCCGACCGCGTGCGCCATTTCCGCGAATTCACCATTCCGCTCGATGACCGCGACACGCAGAAGCAGGCGGCGCGCTGCATGGATTGCGGCATTCCCTATTGTCACACCGGCTGCCCGGTGAACAACCAGATCCCCGACTGGAACGATCTCGTCTATCAGGGCAGCTGGCGCGAGGCGCTGGTCAATCTTCATTCGACCAACAACTTCCCGGAATTCACCGGCCGCATCTGTCCCGCGCCATGCGAGGAAGCCTGCACGCTCAATCTCGAAAACGTGCCGGTGACGATCAAGACGATCGAGCAGGCGATCGCCGACAAGGCGTGGTCGGAAGGCTGGATCAAGCCTGAGCCCGCCGAAGAGAAGACCGGCAAGAGCATCGCCATCGTGGGCTCGGGCTCGGCCGGCCTCGCCGCCGCCCAACAGCTCGCCCGCGCCGGCCATGAGGTGCATGTCTTCGAGCGTTATGCCAAGGCCGGCGGCCTGCTGCGTTATGGTATTCCCGACTTCAAGATGGAGAAGCATCCGATCGACCGCCGCGTCGAGCAGATGGAGGCCGAAGGCGTCACCTTCCACTACAATGTCGATATCGGCGTGACGCGTCCGTTCCGCTCGCTCACCGATGCCTATGATGCGGTGCTCCTGGCCGGCGGCGCCGAGAAGCCGCGTGATCCGGGCTTGCCTGGCCTCGAGCTCGCGGGCGCCCATTACGCCATGCCCTTCCTCATCCAGAGCAACCGGCGCGTCGGCGGCGAGGATGTGTCGGGTGAGGCGCCACTCGTCGCCACCGGCAAGAATGTCGTCGTCATCGGCGGCGGCGACACGGCGTCGGACTGCGTCGGCACCTCCTTCCGGCAAGGCGCTCTCTCAGTGACGCAGCTCGATATCCGCCCGGTTCCGCCCGAGCAGGAAGACAAGATGCTGGTATGGCCCTATTGGCCGACCAAGTTCCGCACCTCCTCCTCGCAAGCCGAGGGTGCGGCGCGTGAATTCTCCTGTGCCACGCTCGCCATCGTCGGCGAAAAGGGCAAGGTGACCGGCGTGAAGTGCGCCCGCGTGAATCAAAAGCGCGAGCCGCTGCCCGGCACCGAATTCATCATCAAGGCTGATCTCGTGCTGATCGCCATCGGCTTTTCGGGGCCTGAAGAGGAAGGCCTTCTGAAGGAGACACCATTCGAGCGCGACAGGCGCGGCAATGTCAAAGCCAACACCGACGACTATCGGACCTCGGTCGCCAAGGTCTTCGCCGCCGGCGACATCCGCAAGGGCCAGTCGCTGGTCGTCTGGGCGATCCGCGAAGGCCGCCAGGCGGCACGCTCTATCGATGAATTCCTGATGGGCGAGTCGGAACTGCCGAGATAGGCCAACCAACGCCACAACCTGAGCGGGACAAGCCCCGGCTTGACAGCCCGCTCTGGCTCTGCCTAATTAGTTCGTCACCAGAGTGAACTAACTAGCGATACCCTGCAGATCATGGACGCCGCCCCGTCGACCGCCTCCGCCACCGGACTGCCCAGGCTGTTCAGCCTGCGCACCGTCGTCGAGATGATCGTCACCGCGGGTCCGATCACCCGGGCCGAGATTTCCCGGCGGACCGGGCTATCCAAGCAGGCCGTTTCGGAAGTCGCCCGCCAGCTCGAAGACGCCGGCTGGATCGGCCAGGTCGGCCGCACCCAGGGCAATATCGGCCGCACCGGGGTCACCTATCAGATCGTGCCCTCGGTCGCCTATGTCATCGGCATCGATCTGGGCGGCAAGAAATGCCGGATCGCCCTTGCCGATCTGAGTTCGCATGTCGTCGCCGAGACGACCACCGCCACCGATCCGGCAGGCGGCATGACGGCCTTGCGCCAGATCGCCGGCGAGGTCGACCGCCTCATCGCCGAGACCGGCATCGATCGCTCGAAGATCCAGCGCGCTGTCATCGGCTGCCCCGGCATCATCGATCCGCGCAGCGGCCGGCTCAATCACTCGCCTTCGGTGCCCGATCTGACCGGAACCGACATAGCGGGCTCGCTCAGCACGCTGCTCGGCGCGCCGACGACGGCCGAGAACGACGTCAATCTCGCGGTCCTCGGTGAACACTGGCAGGGGCGCGGGCGCGGCGCCGACAGCCTCGCTTTCGCCGCCCTCGGCACCGGCATCGGCCTCGGCCTGATGATCAATGGCAGACTGGTCCGTGGCCGGCGCGGCGCTGCCGGCGAAATCTGCTTCCTTCCCATCGAGAATGATCCCTTCGACGAGAACATTCTTGGCGAAGGCGCCTTCGAGCGGGCCATCGGCAGCCGGGGCATCATGGCGCGCTACCGCCGCCTGGGCGGCGACCAGCTCGGTGATCGGGCCGCCAGCTCCGTCCATGACATCTTCGCCGCTTTGCGCGCGGGCGATGCGGTCGCCGAACGCACCATCGATGAGACCGCGAAGCTCTTCGCCTTCGGCCTCCTGTCGCTCACCGCGATCATCGATCCCGATATGATCGTGCTCGGCGGCAGCATCGGCATCCAGCCAGAGCTGGTCGAGCGCGCCACCGCTTACGTGAAGGCGGGCTCCGAGCAGCCGCCGAATATCGCCGCCAGCGCGCTCGGCAATCGCGCGACGCTGATCGGCGCTTTGGCGACCGGCCTGGCGCAGCTGCAGGAGTCGGTCTTCGCGATACCGACGAGCGGTCCCTTCCCGCTGCCGGATCCCGGTCCTCACGCGGCGCGCGCCGGCAAACCCGCATTGGAGTTGTGACGATCGTGAGTGAGAACGGGCTTGTCCGCCTGGAAGGTGTTTCTGTTTCCTACGGCACGTTTCATGCGTTGCGTCCTCTGGATCTGGCCATCGGACATGGCGACTTCCTGGCGATCCTCGGTCCCTCGGGCTGCGGCAAGACGACCTTGCTGCGCGCTATCGGCGGCTTCCAGCGGCCGACATCGGGCCGTATCCTCATCGACGGCCAGGATGTGACCGCGCTCGGACCTGAGAAACGGCCGAGCAACACGGTCTTTCAGGGCTACGGCCTCTTTCCGCATCTGAATGTCCGGCAGAATATCGGTTATGGCCTGCGCATCGCCAGCCGCGGTCGCCCCGAAATCGCGCGCGAGGTCGAGCATATCGCCGCACTGGTCAGATTGCAGGAGTATCTCGATCGCCCGATCGACAAGCTTTCGGGCGGCCAGCGTCAGCGTGTCGCTTTGGCCCGCGCGCTCGTCATGCGGCCGAAAGTGCTGCTGCTCGATGAGCCCCTGGCGGCGCTCGATCTCAAGCTGCGCCAGACCATGCAGGAAGAATTGCGCCGCATCCACCGCGAGATCGGCGGCACCTTCGTCTTCGTCACCCATGACCAGAGCGAGGCTTTGAGCCTCGCAACGCGTATCGCCGTGATGAATGAAGGCCATCTCGTCCAGATCGGCTCGCCCGAAGAGATCTATCAGCGGCCGCAGAGCCGCTTCGTCGCGACATTCCTGGGCGAGGCCAACGTGCTTGCGGCCACGCGGCGTGCCGGCCAGGTGACGTTTGCCGCGGGCGGAAGCTTCGCCAGCAAAGGCGCGGACGGCGACATCGCGATCGCGGTCCGGCCCGAGGTGATCAGGATCGCGCCCTCCCCCGGCACGGCCGACCTCACGCTGCGCGGACAGGTGCGCGACCGCCTCTATCTGGGCTCGCATCTGCGCTACGAGATCGGCCTTGCCGATGGCGGCCGGCTGGTGGCTGCCGCCGATGCTACCGATCGCCGCAACCTTCACGCTCCCGGCGACGAGATCACCGTCGGCTGGGCGCATGACGCGCAAGTGCTGCTCGACAAGTAGCCCCTCAACCAATCATCGAAACAACTGGAGGAATTCACAGTGAGCAATGAAGGAATAATCGGGATGCGCCACATCGCATTCATGTCGCGCCGGCAAATGCTGGCCGCGATGGCGGGCGGCGCCGCGGCGTTTGCGTCATTCGGCCCGGCTGCCGCCGCCGAAAAGACCAAGGTGACCATGTTCGGCTGGGACGGCTACCAGACCGGCCTCATGGCGACGCAGAATCTCGCGGCGCAGGATGTCGAGCTCGCTTTTTCGGCGATGAACAACAATGACGAGATCATCACCCGCCTCGCCAGCGGCGGCAACGACATCGATCTCATTACGCCCTATATGGGTTATGTGCCGCTGCTCGCCGCCGCCGGCCTCATCCAGCCGATCGACGACGCGCTGGTGCCCAATCTGCAGAAAGTGCCCAAGCTGTTCCGCAACGACCGCAACATCATGGTCGACGGCAAGCGTTATGCGGTCCCCTTCACCTGGGGATCGGGCGCCATGGTCTATGATCCGGCCGTCATCAAGACCGCGCCCGAAAGCTGGTTCGACGTGCTCAAGCCCGAATATGCGGGCAAGGTCGGTATGTCGGACGATCCTCTCGGAAATCTGCTGCTCGCCGCCAAGCTCGTCACCGATGCCGAAGTGCCGACGCGCCTCACCCGCGCGCAGCTCGACAAGGCGATCGCTTTCCTGGTCAAGCTGAAGAAGGAGCATCTGCGCCAGATCGCGGTCAGCTTCGGCGAGCTCGCCGACGCATTGGCGCGCAACGAGATCAGCATCACCTTCAATGGCGGCGAGTTCGTCAAGAAATACGCGGCCGACAAAGGCAAGGCGGTCGAGTTCGCCTATCCCAAGGAAGGGACTTTCGCCTGGCTCGACGTCTGCTCCCTGGCGGCCTCCAGCAAGAACACCGCCGCCGCGCATAAGGTGCTCAACGAAATGATCGAGACCCAGTCGCAGCTGGCGCTCGCCAAGGAGACGGCGCAGGGCATCTGCAATGTCGATGCGATCGCGGCACTCGATCCGGCGCTGAAGTTCTATCCTTATGACAATCTGGCCGACTTCGGCAGCAAGGCGCAATTCTACCAGATGCCACCGCTCGAAGCCTCTGACGGCATCATGACATGGACCGACTGGCAGGAAGCCTATGAAGGCTTCAAGGCTGCCTGACGGTCAGGTGATCAGGGACGGCGCGATGCGGATCCGTGGGCAATGGTCGGTAGCGTGGATGATGACGCCGGTGGCGATCATCTTCACGCTGCTGTTCATCCTGCCGTCCCTGAACTATTTCGTGCTGAGCTTCTGGCGCGTGGCGGCGTTTCGCGTCGTGCCCGACTTCTCCTACGCCAACTACGCGCGCGCCTTGGGCCAGCATCTTCCGGTCCTCCTCTATACCTTCAAGCTCGCTCTGCTCACCGCCATGATGACGACCGTGCTCGGCTTCCTGCTGGCTTATGTGATCCGCTTCCGCGCCGGGCGGCTGGCGCCCTTCCTGCTGCTCGTCACCTTGCTGACCTTGTTCGGCGGCTATCTGATGAAGGTCTATGCCTGGAAGACGATCCTCGGCAATGAAGGCGTGATCAACACCGCGCTGCTCGGTCTGGGGCTCATCGACCAGCCGATCACGTCCCTCTTCTATTCTCCCGGCGCCGTCGTGGTGACGCTGGTCCATTTCCTTCTGCCTTTCGCCGTGCTGCCGATCTTCTCCTCACTGCGCGGCGTCGAGGAGGCCGAAATCGAATCGGCCCGCGATCTCGGCGCATCCGGCTGGCGGGTCGTCAGCGACATCCTCGTGCCGCGCTGCCGGACTGGCATTCTGGCGGCCTTCTCGCTCTGCTTCCTCGCCGCGGTCGGCGACTATGTCACGCCGGCCATCGTCGGCGGCACCATCAGCATGTTCGGCCGCATCATCGAAAGCCAGTTCGGTCAGGCCTTCAACGCGCCGCTCGGCGCCGCTTTGTCCTTCGTCATGCTGTTTGCTTCGGCCCTGGTGCTGCTTACTGCCAGCCTGCTCCTGCGCCTGTGGAGGCCTCGCTGATGGAAACCCCGGGTCGCACGTTCTTCTGGCAGCTGACGGGTGTGATCTTCGTCGTCTTCATGACGGCGCCGCTCGTGCTCGTCATATTGTTCTCCTTCACCGGCGGCGACATCGCGGCTTTTCCGATTCCATCGCTGTCGTTGCGCTGGTGGCGGGCGCTGTTCGCCAAGCCCGAATTCTACGAGGCCTTGCAGAACACCGCCATCATCGGTGTCTCCGTCTCCGCCATCTCGACGATCGTCGGCACGGTGACGGCGCTCGGCATGCTGAAGCTCAGCGAGCGCGCCGCGGCATTCGTCACCTTCCTGCTGGGCCTGCCTTTGCTGCTGCCGGCCCTCGTCTTGGCGGTCTCGCTTCTGTCGTTCTTCATCGCCATCGGCCTCAAGCTCGGGCTCTTCACGGTCATGTTGAGCCACCTGCTCTTCACCTTGCCCTTCGTCGTGATGATCATCTTCTCGCGCCTGCGTACCTTCGATCTCTCGATCATCGAAAGTGCCCGCGATCTGGGCGCCTCGCCAATGCGCGCCTTCTGGACGGTCACCTTGCCGATCCTCACCCCGACCCTGATCGGCGCCGCGCTGATCGCGCTGTCGCTGTCGATCGACGACCTGATCATCACATTCTTCACCGGCAGTGGTGCGGCGACCTTGCCGACGCTGGTCTGGTCGATGATCCGCACCAATCTCACGCCGGCGACCAACGCGCTCGGCACACTGCTGCTCGCCGTGACCCTGGGCGGCACGCTCATCGCCATGCGCCTGACCAAGTTCAGGGGCTGACCATCTAAGAAAGGACTATCCGCTTGCCCGCAAAGTTGCATATGTTCGAAACGGCCCGGTATCTCGGTGAACAGCTCGCCGGTGAAATACTCGCGGCCATCGCCGCCAAGGGCGATGCGCTTTTCCTGCTCGGCTGCCCGGCCGGACGCAGCCTGAGATCGACCTATGAGGCTTTCGCCCGCCTGGCCGCCGAGCAGCAGCTCGATCTCTCCCGGCTGGTCATCGTGATGATGGACGACTATGTCACGCGCGATGCCGGTGGCCGGTTCGCATTCCTGTCCGAGACCGATCCCACGACCTGTCTCCATTTCGCCGAATACGAGCTGCGCCAGCCGATCAACTCCGGCCTTGCCGAAGCGCATCACCTCCGCGCCGAGAACATCTGGTTTCCCGATCCGCTCGATCCGGCCGCCTTCGATAGCCGCCTCAGGCAAGCCGGCGGCATCGACCTGTTCCTGCTGGCGAGCGGCGCTTCCGACGGCCATGTCGCCTTCAACCCACAGGGCTCACCGCGCGACAGCATTTCGCGGGTGATCCGCCTCGCCGAGGCGACGCGCCAGGACAATGTGGTGACCGATCCCGCCTTCGGGTCTGCCAGCCGCGTTCCCGAATATGGCGTGTCGGTCGGCATCGCGACCATCGCCGATCTGTCGCGCGCCGCTGTCCTGGTGCTCATCGGCGAAGACAAGCAGACCGCCGTCCGGCGAGTCATGGCTGCCGACGCCTATGATCCGGACTGGCCGTCGACCGTCATCTGGGATTGCGCCAGGCCCCGGGTCTTTGCCGATCGCCCGGCGGCCGGCGCCGGAGCCTGATCCCCGTGGCGACGTGCATCGGGATAGACTTTGGCGGCACCAAGATCGCCGCCGGCCTGGTCGATATTTCGACCGGCGCGGTCCTGGCGAAGCGGATCATTCCGACGCTGGCGCATAGGGCGCCGGAGGTCATCGAAGCCGACGTCATGCGGCTGGTCGCCGGCCTTCGCGACGATGCGGCCGGAACTTCGATCGCCGCGATCGGTCTCGGCATGCCGGAACTCGTCGACGTCACGGGCAGGCTGCGCAGCAGTTCCTATTTGCCGGATGACGGCCGCGCTCTGCTGGCCCATCTCTCGGCCATCGCGCCGGCGTGTTTCGAGTCGGATGCGCGGGCCGCCGCGGCGGCGGAGGCACAGTTCGGTGCCGGGCGTCCCTTCGCCAATTTCGCCTATGTCACGATCAGCACCGGCTTGAGCTATTGCCTGATGATCGACGGCAAGCCCTATCGCGGTGCGCGGGGCTTCGCCATCCATTTCGGCAGCACCGTCAGCTACTGGCCTGGCCATGACACGGCGGGCACCGATGCCATTGTCGAGGAGTTTGCCTCGGGCAAGGGCCTCGCGGGGAGATATGACCGCCTGTCCGGCCGGACCGGAAGCGGCGCCGAGGATGTTCTCGCCCGGGAACCGACGGATCCGGTTGCCGCACGCGTGCTGTCTGATGCGATAGAACTCTTGGGCGACAAGCTTGCCCAGATGATCGACATGATCGATCCCGGCGCCCTGGTCATCGGCGGCGGGCTCGGACTTTCGGAGGGATTCCTGCAGGGCCGCCTGGAGCCCACCATCCGGCGACGGCTCTGGACCGACGCCAACCGGGACACGCCGATACTGCCCGCCGCTCTCGGCACCGATGCGGGACTGATCGGCGCCGCTTGGCTCGGCTATCAAGCGAAATGACAGGAAAAGGACGGACTTATCGCGCCGTCATCCGGTCGAGATCGCCAGCAATTGGCCGAATGTCTGCCTGACCGCCCGAATCCGCTGCCGGCTGTTCGGATTGATCCGGCTTGAAGGGAAAGAGCAACTGACCCGCATAGTCAGGCGGAACCGGTGTCGATGTGCCGTACCGCTCAGGAATGGTCCGTCCCGGCAAATGATGCGTGCCGAAGATGAAATCGAGGAAAGCCAATTGCCCGGCAAAATTCTTATCATGCGCTTCCGGATGGTCGGCATGATGCCAGTGATGGAATTGCGGCAACGCCAGGACATAACGAAGTGGCCCTAGATTGACGCTGACATTCGAATGCAGCAGCAGCGATTGCCAGAAGTAGAGCGCGCCATAGATTGCGACCGCCGTATCGGAGAAACCGAGCGCAAAGACCGGCACCAGAGATGCGCCCTTGGTCAAAATCTGATCTACCGGATGAACACGATGACCCGCCAGCCAGTCCAGGATCTCGATGCTGTGATGGACCGCGTGGAATTTCCACAGCCATGGAATCTTATGAAACAGCCGATGTACGCTATAAAAGCCCAGATCGGACAATATGACGGCTAGGACGACCTGGAGCCATAGCGGCAGTCCGGCAACTGTGGCGCTCAGCGACGACGGCACCAGCAACGCCGCAAGATAGCCGGTGCCGACAATCACCAGGCCCAGGCCGATCTTGGTAATGAGGGCGCCGAACACGGCGTAGAAGAGATCGATCCGCCAAGCCGGCCTCAAGATCTTCTTGTGCTCGTGCATCGCGAAGAGATGCTCGAGCGGTGCAAAGACGAGAAAGGCAAGGATGAGAGTCTGGATGCCGAGAATGTCCCACATGATCGGCGAAGCCTATGCCGGTTGGCGCCGCCAGCCGACGGGCACCGGGAACCACTGCGGCGTGCGCTCCGCATAAGCCGCATATTCCGGGAACGCCGCCCGCAGAACCTGTTCCTCATTATGCATCCGCCGCAATTGCAGGGCGGACTGGATGACAAAAGCGAGTACGGCGATAAACGACCAGTGCAGTATGACCATGCCCAACACTGCGATCGCCTCCGTCACATAAAGCGGATGCCGGACGATGGCATAGGGGCCCCGATCCACGAGCTTGCGCGCCTCCGCCATGATGCTGAAGGATCTGCCGAGCCAGAAGAGCACATAGGCTGACAATGCCGTTCCCAAGGCGACGAGGCCTATGCCGATCGCCGTGGCCTCCTTCGACGCCGAACCGCCGTCGATCATGACGAGTGGTACCAGCAGAAAGGTCGCCACTATTGCGCTCAGGCGGGGTTCGATACCCTCCGCTTTCCGTGATGGCTTCAGCCGGAACATGGCGAGAATGACGATCAAGGACAGGAACATGAGTGAGGCAATGCGGGAGAGAATCTGCAGGTACAGATTGTCCGGCACGGGCGAGGCCTCGATCAGCCGCAAGATCGACTGCGCCTGGACCACCGCCGCGAACGAAAAGTAGACGACAAGTCCGCCACGGCCCAGGAACTCGGCAACTGCAAACCCACGCGCTTCACTCATCTCAGCCGCCTCCGCCATCGGTCAATCCGCCCCTCGGATCTCCCATTTGCCGGGAGATTCCGATGCAGACATGAAACTGATGACGACTACGCGTAACCCAAATCTTAACCTCTAGGCCCGGTCACAGGTTTTGCCGATTCTGAGTTAATCGGGGGTTATTGGGCCGCAGATAATTTTAATGAAAGCCCGGATCGCCGGCAGCTATTGCGCCGTCGACACGTCGTCGAAGCGACCGGGTTTCACCGTGACCGCTTCACCGCGGCCGAACAGCCTGGCGGCATCGGTGCCGGGCTTCGTCGTCTTGGCGAGTTGCGCCATGGCCGGATCGGCCGGCGTGGGCAGCGGACCGGCAAAATCACCCTTGGCATGCGCCAGGATCTCAGCACCTGTGAGGCCCGAGCCCGGCGGCGTCTGGTTGACCGCGGTTTCGGGCGGCGGCTCGGTCGGCTCGGCCGGCTCGGCCGCCACCGCCGTGTCGATATCGGCATTGATCGCCGCCATCACCAGGCTGGCCAGCTTGTTGTTGCCTTCGCGCAGAAAATGCACGCCGTCGCGCGAGCGCATGCGTACGAACTCGCCCGCCGGGTCGAAACCCGATTCGGCATATTTGCCCTTGTCGGACAAGTCGGCGCGCGTCGCGATGAAGCGGATGCCCGCCGCCTGGGCACGTTGTTCGTGGATGGACGAGATGACCTTCATCGCGCCGTCATACTTGGCCGCCTGCATCGGCGGCATCTCCATCCAGTAGACGGCAGCGCCCGCCGCCTTGAGACTCGCCATCAGCCGGTCGACCTGCTTCACATAGGCCTGGCGCCATTCCGGCGTGTCGAAGGCATAACGCGCCTGTCCGTCGCGGATCGCCTGCGCGTCGTTCGAGCCGATCATCACGATGGCGATGTCGATCTTGTTGCTGGCGAGAATCTTCGGCAGCGCGCCGTTCCAGTCGTAATATTCCGGACGCGAGAGCCCTGAATCCTCCTTGTAGCGCCCATTGAGCGAGATGCGGTCGTCATTCTCGATCTGGCGCGACACGCCCGACCACAGGCCGGCGGCGAGCGAATCGCCGATCACGAAGAGTTGGTAGACTTCCTTGGCCACGAAATAGGGCTTATCCGATTTCGTCCCTTGCGCCGCCGCCGGCAGCGCCACGGCGAAGATCGCCGCGATGAGTATGAGGAGACGCCGGATCATCAGAATGATCCTAGCTGCCGGTGCGCAGCCGCTCAAGCAGCGCCACGGTAGGCGTGCCGTCGAGCCTGATGCCGGCCTTGTGCTGGAAGCCCAGAATGGCCTCATAGGTGCGGGCGCCAAAGCGCCCGTCGGTGCCGCCCGGATCGAAACCGCGGCGGGTGAGCAGCGTCTGGATCTCGACGCGCTGGTTGAAGGTGAGGTCGTAATCGACATTGGGCCAGCTGCCCACGAAGGGCTGCCCGCCCTTGATGCGGTCGGCGAGATGGCCCACCGCCAGCGCATAGGAATGCGACTGATTGTAATCCATGATGGCCATGAAATTGCGCGTCACCAGGAAAGCGGGACCATTGACGCCTTGCGGGACCATCACGAAGGCGTCCGCCTTGGGCGCACCGAAATTGCCGCCACGGGCGGGTTTGAGACCAAGCTTCACCCATTCGGCGACCGGACGCCAGTTGGAGCGCCCGATGAGCGCGCGGTCGAATTTCGCCGGCAATTGCACTTCCCAGCCCCAGGGCCGATCGTTCTTCCAGCCGGCCTTGGCGAGATAATTGGCCGTCGAGGCGAGCGCGTCCTGGCTCGAATTCCAGATGTCCTTCTTGCCATCGCCGGTCCAGTCGACGGCGAATGAGAGATAGGAGGTCGGCACGAATTGCGTGTGGCCCATGGCGCCGGCCCAGGAGCCGGTGAAGCTGTCCGCCGAGACGATGCCGCTCTGCAGGATCTTCAGCGCCGCGATATACTGGTTGCGCGCATAATCCTTGCGGCGGCCGGAATAAAGCAAGGTGGCGAGCGAGCGCATGACGCTCATCTGCCCCTTGTCCTTGCCGAAATTGCTTTCCATGCCCCAGATGGCGAGGAGCACCGCGCGATCGACCTTGTAGCGCTTCTCAATCGCCGACAGCAGATCCGCCTCGGACGACTTCATGCTCTGGCCGCTGTCGATACGGATCTGGGTGACCGCCTTGCCGAGATATTGCGAGGTGGTCGAGGTGAATTCCGGCTGGTCGTTGGCGAGCTTCAGCACGGTGGGATCGGGCTCGGTGATGCCGGCAAAGGCGCGATCGAACACATCGCGCGAAATGCCGGACGCCTTGGCCTTGGGCCACAGGCTCTGGATAAAGCTCTCGAATTTGGCGTCGGCAAGAGCTGTCGAGGCCAACATGCCGGTGAGAGCCGCCGCCAGAACCACGCCCGCCAAGTATCTGAACTTCGCCATAAACGTCCTCAATCCCGGGGCCGGGCCGATTCGCCCACCCAAACGTCATATCAGAGGGAGAGGAAACCCGCCAAATGCGGCCCCTTTCAGGCGGCTTCGTTGCGCTGGCGGAGATAATCTTCCCAGGCGAGAGCACTTTCGACGATGCGGTCGATATCCTGGTGCCTGGGCGTCCAGCCCATCTCCTGCTTGATCTTGCTGGAGGCGGCGACGATCGCCGCGGGATCGCCGGCGCGCCGCGACGCCATGCGCGCATTGACCGGCTTGCCGGCCGCCTTCTCGACCGCCTTGACGATGTCGAGCACGCTGTAGCCCTGGCCATAGCCGCAATTATAAGCGCCGCTCGCTCCACCATGGCGCAAGTGCTTCAGCGCATCGAGATGCGCCTGGGCCAGATCGCTGACATGGATATAGTCGCGCAGGCACGT
The DNA here is from genome assembly GCA_005502925.1 of Rhizobiales bacterium Y(2018). Classification (GTDB taxonomy): domain Bacteria; phylum Pseudomonadota; class Alphaproteobacteria; order Rhizobiales; family Aestuariivirgaceae; genus Taklimakanibacter. The sequence goes on from SCPD01000004.1 coordinate 213,431, forward strand.
GCCGTCCGGCGTGTCGTAGTCATTGCCGAAAATGTCCATCTGCTCGCGCTCGCCCAGCACCGTCTGGCACGCGACCTTGATGAGATGCGTGGCCCGGGGCGTCGACTGACCGGTCCGGCCCTTGGGATCGGCGCCCGCCACGTTGAAATAACGCAAGGCCACATATTGTAGCCCATAGGCCGCATGGCTGTCGCGCAGCATCCATTCGCTCATCAGCTTCGAGGAACCGTAGGGTGAGATCGGCGCCAGCACCGCATTCTCTTCCACCGGCACGCGCTCGGGGTTGCCATAGACGGCGGCGGTCGAGGAGAAGACGAAGCGCGGGATTCCCGCCTTCACCGCGGCGGCGATCAGGCTGCGCGTCTTCACCGTATTGTTGAGATAATAGCTGAGAGGATCGGCGACGGATTCGGGAACGACGATGGAACCGGCGAAATGGATGATGGCGTCGAATTTGTGATCCTTGGCGAGCTGGCCGACCAACGCCTCATCGCCGATATCGCCTTCGACGAGCTTGGCCTGGGGGGCTATCGCCCACCAGAAGCCGGTGGTGAGATTGTCGAGCACGACGACTTCCTCGCCGGCATCGGCGAGGGCATAGACCATATGGCTGCCGATATAACCTGCCCCACCGGTCACCAAAACGGCCATGCTTTTTCTCCTTTACAAGCTTTCGTCAGGAATCTTCTCTATCTTCACGATTTAACCCAAATTGGCGCAAAAATGCGTCGCCACGACGGGATCGGCAAAAAAGACGCTTAACAAGGAGTAAACCACAATGCAGCGCCGCATCAAGAAAGCAGTTTTTCCGGTGGCCGGCCTCGGCACGCGTTTCCTGCCGGCGACCAAGGCTGTCCCAAAGGAAATGCTGACCATCGTCGATCGGCCTGTCATCCAGATCGTGGTGGATGAGGCGCGCGAAGCCGGCATCGAGCATTTCGTCTTCGTGACGGGGCGCAACAAGGGCGTCATCGAGGATCACTTCGACAAGCAATATGAACTCGAGGCGACGCTCCGTCAGCGTAACAAGACGGCCGAGATCGAGCTTCTGGCGAAGTCCCTCCCCCGTGCCGGCGAGACGAGCTTCACCCGCCAGCAGGAACCTTTGGGACTCGGACATGCGGTCTGGTGCGCCCGCGACATCGTCGGCGACGAGCCCTTCGCCCTTCTCCTGCCCGACATGCTGATCCACGCCAAGCCCGGCTGCCTGCGCCAGATGATGGATGTCTATGAGGCCCAAGGCGGCGGTAATGTCATCGCGGTCGAGGAAGTGCCGTGGGAGAATGTGCATCGTTATGGCGTCGTGAAGCCCGGCACCTGGTCGGGCCGCGCCTTCACCATCGATGCGATGGTCGAGAAGCCGAAACGTGAAGTCGCCCCTTCGAATCTCATCATCTCCGGTCGCTACATCCTGCAGCCCGAGATCTTCGCCGAGATCGAGAGGCAGGAGCCGGGTGCGGGCGGCGAGATCCAGATCACCGATGCGATGATCCGCCTGCAGGCACGGCAGAAATTCTCCGGCCTCAAATTCGCCGGCAAGACCTATGATTGCGGCGACAAGATCGGCTTCCTCTCCGCCAATGTCGCCTATGGCCTCGATCGCGACGATCTCTCCGGCGCCTTCAAGCGTGAATTGAAGAGCATCATCGAGGACGCCGGCGGTTTCTAGCCAGATACGGGGAAGATCGCGAAAAACGACTCTTCGGGCGAGGTCTGTCCGCGTCTACCGCCGCACTTCGATGCCGGCGGTGACGCGGTTCTCGTAATAGTCCTCGCCCGGCTGATTGCTGTCGTTGTAGATGAAATCGTAATCGAGCGTCCAGGCGATCCAGCGGTTCATCCGCCACAGGACGCCGGCATTGGTCCTCAGCGTCAGCTCGTTCTGATCGATGCCCTGATAATCTTCGTAAGTCAGACCGGCGCTGGCGTTGACGGTGAGATTGTCGCGCAGATCATGCGTGATACCCAGGCTCGTGTCATAGCTGCGGGCACCACTCGAATCCGCCGACGACGTCTCATTGAGACCGGTGCCGAGCGTCAGGTCGAGCGTCGTCAGCTCGGTGGGCCGCCATGTCACGCGGCCATTGAGGCCGAACACGTCGAGCGAGTCGAGATCGGGATCCTCGTAATCGCGCAGCCGGTAGGCGAGTGCCAGCTCGCCCGACCACAGGGGCGACGGCTCGAAGGCAATGCCGGCGGCGAGACGGTATCCGTCGGAGCTGCGCTCGAGCCCGTTGCGATCGCGCTTCTGGAAATGGATGCGCGGCTCATAGGCGGCCTCGACGAACGGCACGAGCACCGGAGAGGCCTCATAGCCGAGCCGAATGGCGGCGACGGGCTGGACATATTCGCGGTCGGCATTGTCTTCCTTGCCGCCGCCGGCGAGATCCACATCGCCGTAATATTGCCAGTTGGCGCCCACGCGCGCCGTGGCCGCGACGCGTCCGGCGCGATGGGTCAGCGCCACATTCTGGCTGAAGGACTGATCGGTGCGGTTGCCGATCGCCGTATTCGGCACCTCGCTGTCGGAACCGTTTTCCTGCGACAGCTGATAGCCGGCGTCGAGCGAGAGCGTGGTCGAGCGGCGCATATCGAGCCTCAACCTCGCCAGAACCGAGGCGTCGTTCGAATCGTTCTCGGAGCGATCGTCATAGGCGATGAAGTCGCCCTCCGCCGAAACGAGGAGCTCATGCCGGACCCAGTCGCTGGTGATGCGCAAGGACGGCCGGAGCCTGAGGCCGATATCGCCCTTGCGATCGGAATTGGACGATTCCGGATTGTCGGAGGCGATGACACCGGCGCGCAGCACCGGGAAGACCGTGAGGCCGCCCATATCGAGGCCGAGCGCAGCGTAAGGGTCATCCTCGGCGCGGCGCTTGCGGACCGGTTCCGGCGGCGGCTCGTCGGGCGGATTGACCTCGAGCGTCGTCGCCTTGGCCACCGTGATCTCGGTTTCCTCAGGGGAATCCGGCGCGTCGAGGCTGCTCCTGAGCCCCAAAGAGGACTCCTGGGCCTGCGCCGCGCCACTCAGGAGAAACGCCGCCGCGATCCCGCAATATATGAAACGCTGGCGGACCATTAACTCACCTCACTGGTCCGACAACCTAGCGAAAACATGGTTAATGGGCGGTTGACGGCGCCCTTACGGAGGCCGATACCGAGCCCGGTTTATTTTTGCGGCCGGATAGGCCGGCGCGCATCCCGGCGAAGTGGAATCACTTCGCCGATAAGGATTCGCGCCTAATCGATATTTTGGAGCAAATCCTTATCGCCAAAGTCTTCAACTTTGGCGGGATTTGCTCTAGGTGATGCCCATGGCAAAAGTGATTGAAATCGACCCCGAAGGATTGCGGAGCTGGATCGCCTCCGCCAAGCGCACGCTGACGATCGAGAGCGAGGCCATGGCCAAGCTCATCCAGGCCCTCGACGGCCCGCTGGGACGCGCTTTCGGCGAGGCGGTGCGCCTGATCAAGCAGGGCTCGGGACGGGTCGTCATGAGCGGCATGGGCAAGAGCGGTCATATCGCCCGCAAGATCGCGGCGACGCTGGCCTCGACCGGCACCCCGTCCTTCTTCGTCCATCCGGCCGAGGCGAGCCACGGCGATCTCGGCATGGTCGGGCGCGACGATATCATCATCATGATCTCGAATTCGGGCGAGACGGCGGAACTGCGCGCTATGCTCGACTATGCCAAGCGCTTCCATGTGAAGCTGATCGGCATATCGAGCCGTGCCGAGAGCACTTTGTGCCGCCATGCCGACGTGGCGCTTTGCCTGCCCGACGCCCGCGAGGCCTGTCCGATCGGCATGGCGCCGACCACCTCGACCATGCTGCAGCTCGCCATGGGCGATGCGCTGGCGCTGGCGCTGCTCGAGGACCGCGGCTTCAATGCGGCGCAGTTCAAGACCTTCCATCCGGGCGGGCTGCTCGGCGCCGCCCTCACTCATGTGAACGACTTCATGCACAAGGCGGATAAGCTGCCGCTGGCGGTACCCGCGACGCCGATGACCGAGGCGCTGGTGACCATGACCGAGAAGAGCTTCGGCTGCCTCGGCATTGTCGATGACAAGAGCGGCGAGCTGATCGGCATCGTGACCGACGGCGATCTGCGCCGTCACATGTCACGCGACCTCATCGATCTCACTGTAGCGGAAGTGATGACCCATGGGCCGCGCACCATCGCGGCCGATACGCTCGCTTCCGAGGCGCTCGATCTCCTGAATGCGGGCAAGAGGATCACCAGCCTGTTCGTCGTCGACGACAAGAACCGGCCCATCGGCCTCATCCACGTCCACGACCTGCTGCGCCTTGGCGTGAAGTAGTCCGGGCCCAGGACTCGCAGAGGAAGCGCGATAAAGAGACCGGGTGCGCCTCACCTTCCCATTGCTTCGCAATGGGCCCCTCCCTCTCCCCGCTCGCGCGGGGCGCGGTGAAGAACGTCGCTCCCAAAGCGGGGGGAACTTGGAGAGGCTGACGCTCAGCCCGGTCCGTTGGCCGGCTCGACGGCGAAGGACGCGCCGTCGACCGCTTTGACCTTCACCCATTCGCCCTTGCCGCGATCGGCGCCTGTCACCACCCACAGTGTATCGTCGATCCGCACCTTGCCGCGACCATTGACGATCGCCTCGTCGAGCACATAGCTGCGCCCGATATAGCCATACATGCGCTGGTTGAGGTTGTTCGCCTCCCCGCCCGGCAGCTTGAAGCGCGGCCGCACGAAATAGACGAGTACCACGGCGAGGATGGCGAAGAGCGCGATCTCGATCTGCCAGGACAGGTCGAGGAAGATGTCGAGAACGCCGATGATCGCGCCGGCCAGCGCCAGCCAGATGAAGAAGACACCGGGCAGAACGAGTTCCACAAGCAGCAGAAGGCCGGCGATGATCCACCAGGTCCAGCCGCCGAGAAACGGGAAGAACTGCTGCATGGCCGGAATGCTCCTCGTCAGCTCTTGGGCGGGATGGGCGGAACGCTGGGCGGCGATGACCGACGCCTGGGCGCGACCTGCTCGCTATCACCGCCGCCGAAGGTCTCCTTGGCGATTTCGGCTATACCGCCGAGAGAACCGATGAGGGCGGAAGCCTCGATCGGCAGCATCAGCACCTTCTGGTTGGGCGCGGTCGCCAAGGCCTCGAGGGCCTTCACATAATTGTTGGCGACGAAATAGTTGATCGCTTGGATATTGCCGCTGGCAATGGCGTCGCTGACCAGCATCGTCGCCTTGGCCTCGGCTTCCGCCGCGCGCTCGCGCGCCTCGGCGTCGCGGAAGGCGGCCTCGCGCCGGCCTTCGGCTTCAAGCACCACCGATGTCTTCTCGCCTTCGGCGCGCAGGATCTGCGACTGACGCTGGCCTTCCGCCTCGAGCACGGTGGCGCGCTTGTCACGCTCGGCCTTCATCTGCCGCGCCATGGCGTCGACGAGGTCGCGCGGCGGGCTGATGTCCTTGATCTCGATGCGGTTCATCTTGATGCCCCAGGGCGTCGTCGCCTGGTCGACCACGCCGAGCAGGCGGTGGTTGATCTCGTCGCGCTGCGACAGAAGGCTGTCGAGATCCATCGAGCCCATCACGGTGCGGATATTCGTCATCACCAGATTGAGAATGGCGTGCTCGAGATTCTGCACTTCATAGGCCGCCTTGGCGGCATCGATGACCTGGAAGAAGGCGACGCCATCGACTTTCACCATCGCGTTATCGCGGGTGATGACTTCCTGGCTCGGCACGTCGAGCACCCGCTCCATCATGCTGAGCTTGTGACCGATGCGATCGAAGAACGGCACGATGACGCCGAGGCCGGGGGGCAAGGTGCGGATGTAACGGCCGAAACGCTCGACCGTGTAATTGGAACCTTGCGGCACCATCCGGATCGACCGCAAGAGGCCGAACAGGACCACGGCCAGGAGAATTATGACTGCAATACCAGCGCCTTCGAACATATCGCCGCTCCACTCTCAAACTAGGAAACTAGTCAAGCGCCCTCTTCAGCGGGTTAACATAGGGACAAGTTATTGAATCGCAAGTCCCTTTATATCCAACCCGATAATTCCTTGCGGATAAGAGCGGCGAGCATCGCGATCGAGGCATCCGATTCGTTGAGACACGGCACGGTGGAGAAGTTTTCACCGCCATTTTCGCGGAAGGTTTCGGCCAGACCGATGGCGACCTCCTCGAGAGTCTCGACGCAATCGGCGGCGAAGCCCGGCATGATCATCACCAGATTGTTTACGCCCTGGCCGGGCAGTGCCGCAACGGTATCCTGCGCATAGGGCTTGATCCATTCCGTCCTGCCGAAGCGTGACTGGAACACCATGCGCAACTTCGTTTCCGGCAGCTCGAGTTTCGCTCGGAGCAGGCGTGTCGTCTCTCGGCAATGGTCGTAATAGGGATCGCCGGCTGCGACATAACTTTCCGGCAGACCGTGATAGGAGGCGAGAATGGCGTCGGGCGTCCAGCCGAGCGTGTCGAGATGGCGCGTGAGGCTGTGCGCCAGCGCATCGATGTGGGCACCTTCCGCATAATAGGGCGGCACGAAGCGCAAGGCCGGCTGCCAGCGTAGTTTCGCCATGGCCTCGGATACTTTGTCGGCCACCGTCGCCGTCGTCGCGGCGCTGTATTGCGGATAGAGCGGGAAGACCAGGATGCGGTCGCATCCCGCCTCCTTCAGGGCCGCGAGACGCTCGCCCACCGGCGGCAGGCCGTAGCGCATACCCCAGTCGACAAGAAGGGGACCGTCCCCGGCCAGCTCATGGCCGACCTTCTCGGCCTGCGCGCGGGTGATGGTTTTGAGCGGCGACTCGTCGCGCTCGCGGTTCCAGATCTTGTCATAGGCATGGCCGCTGCGCGTCGGCCTGATGGTGAGGACGATGCCGTTGAGAATGAACCACCAGAGGAGCCGGTTGGTCTCGACGACGCGTGGATCCGACAGGAACTCCTTCAGATAGCGCCGCATCGGCCAATAGGACGTGGCTTCCGGGGTTCCCAGATTGACGATCAGGACGCCGATGCGGCCCTGGCCCTGGCCCTGGCCCGCAGTTTCGACTTTCTCCGCAGTGTTCAGCATGATGGACTTTGCAGTAGCGGATTGTTAACCAGAGCGGAAGAACCGGTGACACCTTAACGCAACCCCAAGCGGCTGCGGGAATAATATGTTCAAACAATATGTATTGACCGGGGGAGACGGGCTGATTTGGTCATGGCGACGTCAAGCGACGGCCCACGGGGGCAGATGGAACGCCGCGTCGGCGACGTCGCGCTGCCCTCTTTCGGCGGCATGAGTTCCAGGCCCAAATTCGACGTCAGCCGGTTCCGCGCCGAGCAGATCGCACCCCTCGCGCAGTTCCGCCCCTATATCATGGGCGCCAATGCGCTCGCCGTGATGATTGTCGTCTGGTCGACCCTGACGTCGGTCGGCGGTCCCTGGCTCTATCTCTGGGCCATGTGCCAGGCCGGTCTCACTGCCTTGGTGCTGTATTCCTGGCTCCACAACCGCAATTTTGCCGACGCCAACCGGCGCACCGTGACCGCCATCGAAGCAGCGAGCCTTGCCTTCGCCCTCCTCTGGGCCTTTCCCACCCTCCAGCTCATGCCGGCCCTTCCGGTCAATGCCCAGCATATGGTCCTTGCGATATGCTTCATCACCGCGGTGACCGGCGCCTTCGCCTTGACCCGGCTGCCTTTGGCCTCGATCACCTTCGCCGCCGTGGTGAGCGGGGCTCTGTTCGTGAGCCAGATCCGGCGTGGCGAGGATGTCGATCTGCTTCTGGGCTTCATCGCCGTCGCCGTCGCCTTCCTGATGTCGCTGATGAGCGTGGCCCTCAACCGCACACTGATGCGGCGCGCCGCCGACAACTATCACATGAACCGTCAGAGCGAATTCCTCGCTCTGCTGCTCAAGGATTTCGAGGTCTGCTCCAGCGATCTCCTGTGGGAGACCGATGATGAGGGAAAGCTCATCTATTTCTCGGACCGTCTGCCGAGCCTCCTCGGCACGTCGCAGCTTCTCCTCGGGCGGACATTGCAGGAAGCGGCCGGCGCCTCGCCAACCGATCAGGGCTGGTCGGATTTCACGCTGCTGTGTGGCAACCGCCAGACCATCGATGGCCTGTGCCTGGAGGTAAGACGGACCACCCGGACCGACTGGTGGATGGTCACCGCGCAGCCGCTCTGGGGCCATGCGCAGGAATTCCTCGGCTATCGCGGCGTGATCCGCGACATCTCGCTCGAGCGCCGTGCCCAGCTCGACCTCATCACGGCCAAGGAAACGGCCGAGCGCGCTTCGACCGCCAAGTCGCAGTTCCTCGCCGTCACCAGCCACGAGTTGAAGACGCCGCTCAACGCCATTGTCGGCTTTTCCGAGATGCTCATCGCCCAGCGCGAAGGACCGCTCGGCAGTCCCGTCTATGCCGAATATGCCGCGACGATCCTGCAGAGCAGCACGCATCTGCGCAACATCATCGCCGACATCCTCGACGTCACCCGCATCGAGCGCGGCACGCTGCACCTGGTCGAACAGGAGATGGACGCCGCCGAGATCCTCGAAGTCGCCTATAAGATGTGCCGCGAGCAGGCGAAAGCGGCCGACATTCCCTTGTCGGCCGATCTCGAAAATACCGCCGAGATCGAAGGCGACATCACCCGCATCCGCCAGGTGCTCATCAATCTCGTCACCAACGCGATCAAGTTCTCACGGCCCGGCAACGCCATCGCGCTGTGGATCGAGCACCAGCCGGATGGCGGCCTTGCGTTCGTCATCGAGGACAACGGCATCGGCATCGCGCCAGACGCCATCGAGCGTGTCTTCGAGCCCTTCGAGCAGGGCGATGCATCTTCATCGCGCCGCCATGGCGGCATCGGCCTCGGACTGGCGATCGCCCGCAAGATCGCGCGTATGCATGATGGCGACGTCGTGCTCGATAGCGTCCTGGACGACGGGACGACCGCCCGTTTCATCCTGCCGCCGGCGCGGGTGAAATGGCCACAACCTGTGGTGACCGATAAGGCCGGGTCCGAGGAAAGCCCTGGCGCCCGCTGACTCCCTATGGGATAGGGAGCCATGACCATGAAGAAGCCCCGCATCCCCTTTCTCGGCAGCCGCGTCGCGGCGTCATCCAGAAATGCCCAGGCCGCTTTGTTCGGCGCGCCGCATGGCACACCCTATAAGGGCATCGACAATCGCCCCTATGAGAAGGCACCCGACATTCTGCGCAAGGCGCTGAAGAACGACGGCGCCTTCCTCGATTCCTGGGATTTCGATTTCGCTGGACCGTTGCTCGGCAAGAACGGCCAATATCGCTTCGTCGATCTGGGCGATCTCGAAACCCAGTCGAAGCAGGGCGCCAAGAACCGCAAGATGATCGAGGCGTGCACGCGCGGCATCCTCGCTCAAAGCGCGGTTCCGCTCATGATCGGCGGCGATGATTCGACCCCCATTCCGTTCATCCAGGCCTTTTCCGATCACGGGCCGCTGACCATCCTGCAGATCGATGCGCATATCGACTGGCGCCAGGAACGTTATGGCGAGCCCTTGGGCTTCTCCAGCACCATGCGCCGCGCTTCCGAAATGAAGCATGTGGACAAGATCATCCAGGTGGGCATGCGCGGCATGGGCTCGGCGCGCGAGCAGGAAGTGCGCGACGCCGAGGCCTGGGGCGCCAAGCTCATCACCGCGGCCACGATCCATGAGAAGGGCATCACTGCGGCGCTGGCCCATATCAAGGCCGGCTCGCCTCTTCTCATCACGCTCGATTGCGACGGCCTCGACTGGTCGATCATGCCGGCGGTGGCTTATCCCTCGACCGGCGGTCTTACCCACACGCAGGTAACCCGCCTCATTCAGGGCGCAATCGCCAAGGCCAGGCTCGTCGGCTTCGATCTCATCGAATTCGTGCCGAAGAACGATCGCGACGGCATCGGCGCCTTCACCGCGGCGCGCATCATCTGCAATGTGATCGGCAGCCTCGCCAACCGGAATGCCGGATGACGATCTCGAACGATGAAGAGCTGACCCGGCTCAAGGAGATCGGCCGTATCGTCGCCGACACGCTCGAAGCCATGGGCACTGCCCTCGAACCAGGCATGACCACGGCCGAGCTCGACTTCATCGGCCGGCGGCTTCTGGAGAAGGCGGGCGCCAGGCCGGCGCCGGAACTGTGTTATGATTTCCCCGGTGCGACCTGCATCAGCATCAATGAGGAAATCGCGCATGGCATTCCCGGAAACCGCCGCATCGCCAGAGGCGACCTGATCAATATCGACGTCTCGGCCGAGAAGGGCGGCGTCTTCGCCGACACCGGAGCGTCTTTCGCCGTGCCGCCTGTGGCCAGGAACATCGAGCGCCTGTGCCGCGACGGACGGCGCGCTTTATGGGCCGGAATCCGCCAGGTCGAGGCCGAAAAACCCTTGGCCGGCATCGGCATGGCGATCGGCGATTTTGCGCGTCGCAACCGCTATACGCTGATCCGCAATCTCGCCAGCCATGGCGTCGGTCATTCACTGCATGAGGAACCGAAGGAAATCGCGACCTGGCCGGATTCTTCGGAACGCCGCGTCATGACCAGGGGACTCGTCTTCACGGTCGAGCCCTTCCTGTCGGTTGGCGGCGAATGGGCCGAGGACAGCGAAGACCCGTGGACTCTCCTGAGCGCCCCCTCAGCGCCGACCGTGCAATATGAGCACACGGTCGTGGCGATGCCCAATGGAGCGCTTGTCGTCACCTTGCCTGGATAGTTCCGGGTAATTGGAGCGGCGTTCAATTATAGACCCCACGAACGCGGCATTCCCCAAAGTCCAACTTCGACAGAGCAGTGGCTTATGAGATACTGCCCGCACGTCTGAAATCTCCCTGAGCTTTCGGTCTCTTGAGCGGCCGAAAGCGGAGCGGCTCGTCACGGAGCATCGCCGTCCCTCGTGGCGAGCCGCTTTTATCCGAACTCTACACCTGACGTGAAAGAAAACGGCCCGTCACCAAGGGACGGCAATCTGTGACGGGCCGTTCGTTTCCCCGCGGGGAGTCCGAGGGGCATGGGAACAAGTCCTGGACAGCGCGACGGTTCCTCGGAAAAATGCACGTCTCGCGACAGAAACCTTGTGGATTCCGGATGGAACGAAGTCCCGGCGGTCGCGTTTAGGCTCCGCATCGAGTTGGGAAAGGGAGCGTTGCCACACATGAAATCTGATCTCATCACCCGCGCCGATCTTTTGACGTTGATAGAGGACGTGGGTTTCGGCAAGGCCGTCGTCGGTGGCGCCGATCGCGATGGTGTCGTCGTGGACGGTTATCTCGATCTCCGACGAATCTCCGAACGCCTGAACCGGCTCATCGAGATCAGAAGTCAGCGGCGCGCGCTTCTCGATCACGAGCAGGCGCGCTAATTCGCTTCACCTCAGGCGAGCGGCTCGGAGAAATCTGGCGAGCCGCGCTTCCGCCTTGCTGCATCTGTAGAGAGATCGGCCAACTTGGTCGATTAACCGGCCGCTTTCATAATGCTCGATGATTTCCGCGTGAATATAACTCTTGCGCGTCACCGCCGGCGTATTGGCGAGGAGGCCGCTGATCTCCCTGGCAACCGTCGCGAGCAGCCGGCGCTTTTCCGACACGGAATCACCCGCATGGCCGGCGAGGCGCTCAAGAGCCACGGCGGACGCCCGCAGTGTTCTGAAATCCTTGGCCGAGATCTTCGCGCCCGCTATGCGGACGAGGTAGCGGTTGAGATCGCCGGCCGTCATGTTCCTATAGCTTTTGCCGGCCCTCACCTTGAACAGGCGCCGGCCGCGCACTTCTTTCATTTGCCCGACATTGCGCGCACATTTGTCATCGTCGAGGCTGGCCTGGATATGTTTCCTGCCCTTTCCCGGAAAATCGAAAGAGACCACTGACCCTGAGACGGTAACGTGTTTTCGCAACAGCGTGGCTACGCCCCGCCCGCTTTCCTCTCCCGCATATTCCTCATGTCCGGCCCGTAAACACAGGCGGTCCACCACGCGAGCGGCGGTGGCGAGAACACGTTCGTCAGCATCGCCATCGAGATCGCGCGCTATCTTGCCTCTGATGCGCGGCAGCACCGCGATCAGCCGGCTGAGCCTGCGGGCCTTCAGACCATTACGAACGATCTCCCAATCGGGATGATAGATATATTGACGCCGTCCGGCCTCGTCCCGGCCCACCGCCTGGATGTGACTGCGCGGATCGGCGCTGATGCGGACATCGCGCCAGGCCGGAGGTATGACGAGTTTGGCGATGCGCGCCGCATCGCGGGTGCTGATCGGCCTGGATTTGCCATTGGCGACATGCCTGATCCGCCCGGGGCGAGCGCGCCGGATGGGAAAGGCCTCGATATCAGCCTTTCTCAGTTGTGCGGGCGGTAAAGGAGAGTCATCCCAGATCGACATGGTGACCTAACGCCGAATGACGGTTCCGGTTCCGCATGGTCTGTTGCGTCAGCGCAAGGACGCGCGAAACCCAGCCCGTTGGCCAGGTTCCGGCACTTTGCATGAGCTCAAAATTTGCTACCGAAGACGCGCTTCGCGCCGCCAGCCGATATACGGCCTGAGATCGACATTCTGGTCGCGATGCTCGCCGCCCTGCACCGCCGCCCACCACGCGGCCGCGGCCGCGACAGCCAGTGCGCCGGCAACGGCAAAGCCGAGGAACAGCGCGAATTTCCGCGCCTTATCCGCCGCATCGCGCGCCTGGGTTACCATGATGCGCAACTCGGCGAGCGCCGTGTCGACGCGCGTCGTGGCCTCAGCCTCGGCAAGGCCGGTCTGGCGCATCACCAGCTGGTTGAGATAGGCGCGATCCTTCGCCTCGACTTCACCGGAGGGATAACGCGCCAAAATACGCGCGGCCTCGCCACGGCGCGCCTCGGTCTCGGCCGGCGCCACGGCTTCCGGCCGATCACTGCGCAACAGGAGATCGGCGTAATAGGCTACTGGCGTGCGATCGGCACCCGCGAGGGCCGCACTGGCGACATTGGCGGCCACATCGGCGCCGCTCTTGGCCGGACCGGCGATGGCGAAAGCGGTGATCACGGCTCCGAGGAGGACGCCGAAGCCCCAGGAGAGCACACCATGCATGCCGTCGCGCATCTCGGTTTCATGATCGCCGGCGGCCCGTCTCTGCATCAGGAGGCCGGTGAAATATCCTCCGGCCAGAAAACTCATCACCGTCACCAGAACGATCCACAGACCGAGAACGAGCGCGAAGGTCACTGCCGACACGTTTTCCGCCGGATATGGCGAGGTGATGGAAAGACCTGCAGCAGCCCCGAAGGTAAAAAGAACGAAGGAGATCGCCGCGGCGATCACGGCGCCGGCGATGACCGCCGGCCAATCCACCGAGGAGCGCTCGGTATTGATCGTCGTTTCGACGACGGCCACTTCGGGCCCGGACTCGCGAACAGACATGGAGGCCCCCTTCAACGCAAACCGAAAAACGAAAGGACCGCCATGATGACGACGATGAGTCCGATGAGATAGATGATCTGATTCATGAAACACCTCTTGTGGAGTTGTCCAGACAACGGTTGAGGCGATCACGAAGTTCCATCTCTCCGAAGGAAAGGCCGGGAGACGTCTAAAGTGTCGAGCTGCCGGGACCCTTTTTGGCGGTCTTGCGCTTCTTCTCGCAGATCTCGGCGTGAAGCGCATAGAGCTCGGCGACCGGCCCCACCGATATGCGCGCGAGTTCCTTCGCCCGCTTGATCTGCTGCGTCAGCCGCGAAGCTTTCGGTGCCAGTTTGCGCCTGGTCGGCAAGTCGCTTATCCTCCCGATACGGACGGGACAATGCCGTTCGGGCCGGTTTGGTTCCAAAAAATGCGACAGCTCAGCTATTGGGGGCGTCGGCGCCGGCTTCGAGAAGCGGCCGCGACATTTCAAGCCTGATCACCAGGCCGTCGTCACTCCACTGACGTTCCACCCGCCCGCCCAGCTGAATGGCGCTGGCTTCGACCAGCCGGCTGCCGAAGCCGGTTTCGCTGTCGGCCGGCGGCGGCGGCCCACCGGTCTCGCGCCACAGGATTTCGACCTTCTCACCGTCGAACGAGAAGACGATGTCGACGCGGCCCGTCTCATTGGAGAGGCTGCCATATTTCGCGGCATTGGTTGCGAATTCATGCAGAAGCAGCGCCACGGGCGTGATCGATTTGCCAGTGATGGCCAGATCATCGCCGGCGATGACTATTCGCGAGCGCCCTTCATAGGGGCTGAGTATAGCCTCGGCGAGGCCATGCAGCGTCACGCCCATGTCGTTCGCATTCTCAACCGCCTCATTCACCACCATGGTCAGGGAATGGGCCCGACTCAACGCATTGAGGCGGTTGGTGACCGCAGTCGCGAGGTCGGCCGCCGAGTCGGCGGAGCGGGCATTGAGATTGATGATGCTGCTCGTCACCGCGAAGAGGTTCTTCACCCGGTGGTTCATCTCGCGCAGCAACAGCTGCTGGCGCTCCAAAGCGCGCTGGCGTTCGGTGATGTCGCGGGCGATCTTCGAGGCACCCAGGATGTTGCCACGCGCGTCGATGATCGGAGACACGGTGAGGGAGACATGGACGAGCGTCCCGTCCTTGCGCCGGCGCACCGTTTCATAGTGATCGACCCGCTCGCCCTTGCGAATGCGGCCAAGGATGGAGGTTTCCTCCTCGAGCCGGTCGGTCGGAATGAGAAGTGTGACCGGCCGGCCAACCGTCTCCTCGGCGCTATAGCCAAAGAGCCGCTCGGCACCGCGATTCCAGCTTTGAATGACACCGTCGAGATTTTTGGAGATGATGGCGTCGTCCGAGGACTCGATGAGCGCCATGAGCCGGCCAGCCGCCATGTCGGCGGCATGCCGCTCGATGCTGAAGCTGAGCTGGCGCGCGAGGATCAGCGCGACCTCGCGCTCCTCTTCGTCGAAGTCATGCGACGCGGCATGATAGATCATGAGCTTGCCGACCGTCGCGCGGTTGAGCGTCACGGGAATGAAAGCCAGCGCCTGAATGCCCTCCTGACGCAGAACCGGCATCAGGTTCCGGGCTTCCGCAGCTTTTGCAATGTCGGCGACGAAGATGGGTTCAGGATCGGGCTCGCCCATGCGCCAGGGAGAATGACCGTCGACCGCTTGCCGGTAACCGTCCGAAAGCTCCCGCCAGGCCACGAAGCGCATGACGCCGCTCTTGTCGAACCGCAGAATGGAGGCTTTGCCGCAGCCGAGCAGCTCGATGCTCGCATCCAGCGTGGCTTCGTACACCTCCGGCAGTGAGGGCGCGCGATACAACCGGTCGATGAGGCGATAGAAAGCTCGCCGCTTGAACATGCGTTCCGCCGGCAGGTCGGACATACGACTGTCGGCAGCTGTCCTATTCGTATCGGTCACCTCGCGCCCCTCCAGGCGTGGCGGCGAAGCTAGCAATACCGACGTGACGTGAACAGGGAAATTATGGCACCAGTCAATTCCAGATTCGCAGCGCGAGCCAGATCATCGCCGACCAGGCGGCGGCGCCGCCGGCCATGAGGACAGCGCCAGTCATCAGTGTCGGCGCGAGGCTTTTGGAACGGCGGGGAACTCTGCTCATGGCCGCACCGCCGGGCCGACGACAGAATGCACCTGCATGGGATGCGCTCCTCTTG
Organism: Rhizobiales bacterium Y(2018); assembly: GCA_005502925.1. Classification (GTDB taxonomy): domain Bacteria; phylum Pseudomonadota; class Alphaproteobacteria; order Rhizobiales; family Aestuariivirgaceae; genus Taklimakanibacter. The sequence goes on from SCPD01000004.1 coordinate 229,033, forward strand.
TCTGCGTGCTGCCGCCCGTCCTTTTATTGTCCAACTCCGCCATGAAATAAGCGAGTTGGACCATGGGCCAATGTCTGTTCGCCTTCTGGTTGCCGCGGAACCAACCCTAGCGCTGCCCAGGCTGGACATGCCGGGAAAAGCTGGATAAGCCGCCCTGAACTTTCACCGGATCCATTTGGGGAACTTTGAGTCTGGACATGAGCAGATTATCCGACTGGCAGCGCACCGGACTCATCGTGAGCATTCTGGCCGCTTTCATTTCGATCTGCGCCGCGATCTGGACCATCAACATTCAGAAGCAGAGCGCCGCCGAGCTGGCCCGCCTCAAGACTGTCGGCGGCCTCGACACCAAGAGCGTCGAATTCGCGATGATCCTGCTCAAGAAACCCCGTGCCAGCGTGGCCGAGCGCCGGTGGGCCGTCGATGTTCTGAGCATCGCCGAGAAGGTGCCGATGTCCGGCACACGGCGCCAGCAGATCGCCCGCTCCGGCCGGCCGCTGGCCGAGATCGGCCAGTTCATTCCCGAAGCCAAGGAACTCAACGACAAGCTCGAGGCGGTTCCCTTCTGGCTCGATCTCGCGGCGGATGTGATCGACGTGATCGACATCCTGCCCTCGGTAGGCGACGCCGCCAGCGACGCGCTGGAAGGCGGTTTGCTGGATTTGCAGAATCTGACCGCGCCATGACCATCGGGCAGCGAAAGCGGTGCTCTCGCTGCCCGATATTCCTTCAGCCCAGCACGGCCTGCATCAGGAGACCGGCAATGGTGAGCGCCGCGATCACCGCCGCGATGAGGCCTACCAGCGTCCAGAACAGGAATGACCGCCCTGCCCTCGCCGCCGGCTTCTGAGGAGCCGACACGTCCGCGCGTCAGATAAGCGTGCGGCCGACGATGCGGCCAGTGCGCGCATTCAGCAGAATGCGATAGGTGTCGCCCGACCGGCGGCCGAGATAGGTGTAGGTGCCGCCTCTGCATTCGACGACCCGGACGCGGTTGAAGCGTTCGGCGACGATGCCGCGGCCTTCACCACAGCTGATGCGATAGCGCGGACCGACACTATAGACTTCCCAATAGGGCTCGGGGTACCAATAGCCGCCGAGATAGAAGCGGAAAGTGGCGTCCTTGCTGCGGCGGCGTTGATGGCGGTTCTGATCGAAACGCCATTTACCTTCACCGACGCGCGTCCGCGTCCGCACATCCACATTGTCGTCATCCTGCTGACCGCTCCCAACCCTCTTCTTGCGCGGCATAACCTGGTCGTTCGTCTGATCGTCGGCCTGGTCCGGTATCTTCCGTTTGCCTTGCATCTGGTCATTTCCTTCAGGCGCCTTCAGGCGCTTGCGCGGTACGGCCTGCTCGGGGACAGCCTCCTTATTGCCACCCATGGCGCCGCTGGGGCATTGGTCGCCCACGCATTCCTTGACCGGAGGCTGCGCATCCTGCGCCATGGCGGAACCGGCCCCCAGGGTTCCCAGAATGAACGCGGTGGCCAGCGTAGTCGTCGTCAGAAAATTCTTCATGACGGGGTCTCCTTTCGAGAGTAGAAGCCCCCATCACCTGCTCCGTTCCTTCACATAATTTTACGTAAGATTTCACGGGCCGTGCAGGTCGGACCTTACCCCTTGGTCCAACTCGATTCCCCTTAAGGCATGTCGCACACTCCCCGAAAGCCGGAATGTGGAGACAGGCCATGAAAAGACTGCTTTTGACGGTCCTGATTCTGTGCGCGTTGGCCACCGGTGCCGAGGCCGCTTCATCCGACGACCTGGCCCGCCGCGCCGTCGAGCGGCGCGCCGTGGAGGCCGTCATCTGGGGCATGCCGGCGGTCAATACCGACCTGATGCTGCAGGAAATGCTCAGGAAAACCACGGCCAGAACGAATGAGATCGTCTATTGGTCGCGGCCGGTGAACTGGAAGAACCAGACGCTGACGCCCAATCCGGATTCGATCTATCTCATGTCCTTCTGGAACGTGAAGGACGGACCGATCGTTATCGAAATCCCGCCGGCGGAAGGCGGATCGATCGCCGGCAATATCGTCAATGTCTGGCAGATGCCGCTCGAGGATGCCGGCCCCGAAGGCGCCGACAAGGGCAAGGGCGGCAAATATCTGATCCTGCCGCCCGGCCACCAGGGCACGCCGCCGGATGGTTATATCGTTCTCCAGTCGGACACGTTCACCGGCTTCGCGCTCTTACGCTCCAATCTCCCCAGCCATGGCGATGCCGATATCGCCAGATCGGTCGCCTATGGCCAGCGCGTCAAGATCTATCCGCTGGCGCAGGCGGCGAACCCACCCGCGACGAACTTCTCCGATGCTTATGACACCATGTTCGACTCCACCATCCGCTATGATGCGAGCTTCTTCGACAATCTCGACCGCGTCGTGCAGAACGAACCCTGGCTCGACCGTGATCGCGCCATGATCGATCAGTTGCGGACCCTCGGCATCGAAAAGAGCAAACCCTTCAAGCCCGACGCCAACACCAAATGGCTGCTCGATAAGGCAGCGCGCGAAGCGCACGCCCTCCTCTCGCAACGCTATGACGACGGCTTTCCGGTCATCAATGAAGGTATCCGTTGGTTTCCCGCCGCCATGCCGGAAATGGTCAAGGGTGCGCAGGGCGGATATTCGGATCCCGACACCTATCCGGTTGATGCGCGCGGCGTCACCTACACGCTCGGCTTCACCGGCATCAAACGCCTTGGCACGGCGCAATTCTATCTGATGGCCAACAAGGACAAGGATGGCCGTGCCTTCGACGGCAAGGCCACCTATCGCCTGCAAGTGCCGGCAAATGCGCCGGTCAAGCAATATTGGTCGGTGACGGTCTATGACCGCGAGACTCATGCGCTGGTGCGCAACATGACGAAAGCCAGCGTCGCCTCGATCAGTCCCGGCGTAGAGAAAAACGCCGACGGGACCATCGACGTGTTCTTCGGCCCCAAGCCGCCGAAAGGCAAGGACGCGAACTGGGTGCCGACCGACCGCAAGCGCAAATTCGAATTGCTGTTCAGGCTTTACGGGCCGGAGAAGCCGCTGTTCGACAAGAGCTGGAAACTGCCCGACGTCGAAAAGGTCCGCTGAACGCTACTTCTTCCTGCCGCCGCCCTTCTTCGCCGGCGGCGTCGGCTTGCTCGCCGTTTTGTCGCCCTTCACGCTCTTCTTGAGCGCTTCCATGAGGTCGACGACATTGGCGCCCTTGGGCCGCTCCTCGTCCGACTTGACGACGAGTTTCTTGCCCTTGGCCTTCTGCTGCACCAGCTCCTGGAGGCGCACCTCATAGGTGTTGCGGAACTGCTTCGGATCGAACTGATGCGTGTTCTCGGCAATGAGCTTGGTCGCGAGGTCGACCAGCTCCGGATTGACCGCCACATCCGGAATCTCGCCGAAGTATTTATCGGCCGCCCGGATCTCATTGGCATAACGCAGAATGTACATGGCGAGCCCTTGATCCAGCGCGCCGACGGCGACGAGATATTCGCGCCCCGACATGGTGATCTGGCCGAGGCCGAGCTTGCGCTTATGGGCGAGAGCCGCCTGGATGACGCGATAGCCTTCGACCTGGAACTCGTCTTCCGGGATCAGATAATAGGGCGCCTCGAAAAAGCGCGGATCGATATCGGTGGCCGAGACGAATTCCTGCAGCTCCAGCGTCTTCTTGCTTTCGAGCCTGACCGCCGCGATCTCGTCGGGCTCGAGCACCACATAAGTGCCCTCGCTCACCTCATACCCCTTGACGATATCGGCTTCCTCGATCGGTTCGCCGGCGACCGTCTTCACATAGTTGACGCGCTTGCCGGATGGCTTGTGGATCTGGTTGAGGCCGGAATTCGACGGCTCGACGGCGCTATAGATCTGGACCGCGATCTGAACGAGAGACAGCTTGATGAAGCCCTTCCAATAGGGCCGACCGACAGGTGCCATGGACCAAACTCACTGAAGACAAACTGACCAGAGGGGAAGTTTATCACGAAAGGGTTAAAAGCGTCCTTAGAAAAAGTCGCGGCGCTTTGCTATAGGCTGGCGATTATGACGAAGGAAAGACTGGCCAGTTGCGCCTGCGGCAAGCTCCGGGTCCTCTGCTCGGGCGAGCCGACCAAGGTCTCCCTATGCCACTGCCTTGCCTGCCAGAAGCGCACCGGCAGCACCTTCGGGATAGCCGCCTTCTTCGAAAGGGAGCAGGTGCGGATCGACGGCGCCACGAGACGCTTCGAGCGCCCGTCCGATTCAGGCTTTCCCGTCATCTTCCACTTCTGCCCCGATTGCGGCTCGACGGTCTTCTGGGAGCCGCAGCGCAAACCGGATTACATCGCCGTCGGAGTAGGCTCATTTGCCGACCCGGATTTTCCTGCCCCTGATCAAGCGGTCTATCGGGAGCACCGGCATGGCTGGGTTGAGGCAGCGATCAAGCCGTCAGATGCTCGATAAGGATCTTGAGGCCGATACCGAAGAGCGCGATCCCGGCCGCGATCTCCGCAAACTGACCAAGCCTGGCGCCGACCAGCCGTCCGAGCAATGTACCGCCCGCGGAGAAGATGAAGGTCGCGAGACCGACGGCGATAGCCACGACGATGATGTTCACATTGAGCATCGCCAGCGACACGCCGACCGCCATGGCATCGAGACTGGTGCCGACCGCCGTCGCCATAAGTGCTGCGAGCGAGCCATTGGGCTTCTTCTCCTCCGTCTTGTGAAGGGCCGCATAGATCATATGCGCACCTACGCAACCAAGCAGGAAGAAAGCGATCCAATGATCGATGGCTTGCACGAAACCGCTCGCCACGACGCCGATGCCCCAGCCGATGAGCGGCGTGATGGCTTCGATGGCGCCGAACACCGCGCCGGTGCGCAACGCGTGCGTGAAGTTGATGCGTTCGCCATGGCCGGCGCCGCGGCCGATCGAGGCGGCAAACGCATCCATGGACATGCTGATGGCCAGCACGGAAATCGAGAGCGGAGACATGTCTAGGCTCAACATACGGACAGATTGACCGGGCAAGGGCGAGCTGTCCGCACGCCGGGCTTTGCCACGGTCTTGCCGAGTCGAAATCGACCGATCGCACCACGCGCATGAAACGCGAGCCTGTTGATGCGATCCCGCCGGGTCAGCGGTGGCTACTCCCCGATGACGGTCTAGCTACTGAGTCTGCGGACGCGATTCAAGCCTCGATTGTGCTGTTCACAGACTTATTCCCTCACGATCAACCTAAGCTTCTTAGCTTCTGCTATACGCAATGCATCGGGCAATTCTTTCACGAAAGCGCGATGATTTTGAGAGCGCGCTCGATCACTCAGCCGCGAGCGCCGCCGGCATCTTCGCCTTGCCGCTTCGATACGCATCGAGCAATTCGCTTTCCCGTGCCTTGGCGATCTTGAGATGGCGTTCCTTGACATGGCCATAGCCGCGGATCTGCTCCGGGATGCTCGCGATCTCGGTGGCGAGCGCCACATTGTCGGCGGAGAGCGTTTTGAGAAGCTCATCGACGATCGTGCGGTAATCGCCGATGAGGGCGCGTTCGGTGCGCCTCTCATGGCTGCGCCCGAACGGATCGAAGGCGGTGCCGCGCAGGAATTTGGCCGAAGCGAGAAGCCGGAAGACCGGCATCATCCACGGGCCGAAGGTCATCTTGCGCGGAACACCGGTCACCGGATCGACCTTGGCGAGTATGGGCGGCGCCAGATGGAAGGTGAGCCTGCCACCCTTGAAGCGCTTGCCGAGCTCCCTGGCGAAGGATCCATCGGTATAGAGCCGCGCCACTTCATACTCATCCTTATAGGCCATGAGCTTGAAGAGATACCGCGCCGCCGCGCGCGACAACGTCTCGGACTTCGGCGCCTGCTCGGTTTCGCGCCCGCGGACCTTGGCGACGAAATCGCGATAGGTTTGCGCATAGTCTTCGTTCTGGTAGTCGGCGAGGAAGGCTGAACGCCTGGACACGATTTCATCGAGCGTCTCGTCGGCGGCTACCGGCTTACTCGGCTCGACGATCTTCTCGACCGCGGCGAGATCGTGAGCGGCGCGCCGTCCCCACAGGAAGGCATCGAGATTCATCTTCACCGCCTGGCCATTGAGGCGGATCGCCTGCTCGATCGAGGCGGCCTGAAGGGGCACGAGGCCCTTCTGATAGGCGAAGCCCAAGGTGAACAGGTTGCTGGCGATCGAGTCGCCCAGAAGCTGCGTGGCGATCCGTGTCGCATTGATCGCATGCGCCTCACCCTTCATCACCCGCGTCTCGATCTTGAGGCGCATTTCTTCCGCCGGGATCTTGAGATCGGGTTTCTGGGTGAAGGAGGCCGGCATGATTTCGGCGGTGTTGAGCACCGCATGGGTGCGCTCGGGCGAGGCGCCGGCCAGGACTTTCTCAGCCGCCGACGTCACCAGATCGCAGCCGAGGATCAGATCGCCGGCGCCGGACGCGATGCGGATGGCGGAGATATCCTCAGGCCGCGCGGCGATCTTGAGATGGCTCACCACCGCGCCGTTCTTCTGCGACAGGCCGACCATGTCGATGATGCCGCAGCCCTTACCCTCGATATGCGCCGCCATGCCGAGAACATGGCCGATGGTGATGACGCCGGTGCCGCCGATGCCGGTGACGAGGATCGACCAGGGCCGGTCGAGCTTCGGCAGTTGCGGCTCAGGCACCACCTCGAACAAATTTGCCCCGGCCGGCAGGCTCCTGGTATCGAGCCCACGCACCAGCTCGGCGCCTTCCACCGTCACGAAGCTCGGGCAGAAGCCCTTGACGCAGGAATAATCCTTGTTGCAGGCCGACTGGTCGATCTGCCGCTTGCGGCCGAAGGGCGTCTCGACGGGCGCCACCGCGACGCAGTTCGACTGCACGCCGCAATCGCCGCAGCCTTCGCAGACGAGCTCGTTGATGAAGACGCGCTTGTTGGGATCGGGGAACGTGCCGCGCTTGCGGCGGCGACGCTTCTCGGCGGCGCAGGTCTGGTCATAGATGATGACCGATGTGCCTTTGACGCCCATGAACTCCTTCTGCACCGCGTTGAGATCGTCGCGATGATGGAAGCTGACGTCGGAGGGGAAGGCCGAGGGATATTGCTTGCCGGGCTCGTCGGAAACGACGGCGATGCGCTCGACGCCTTCGGCGCGCATTTGATTGGCGATCATCGGCACGTTGAGCTTGCCGTCATGCGCCTGGCCGCCGGTCATGGCGACCGCGTCGTTATAGAGGATCTTGTAGGTGATGTTCACATCCGCCGCGAGCGCGGCGCGGATGGCGAGCAGACCCGAATGATTATAGGTGCCGTCGCCGAGATTCTGGAAGATGTGCTGGCGCTTGGAGAACGGCGCCTCGCCGACCCAGTTGGCGCCTTCGCCGCCCATCTGCGTCGAGCCCTGCGTTTTGCGGGCGGGCATCGCCTGTACCATCCAGTGGCAGCCGATGCCGGCATAGCCGCGCGCGCCCTCCGGCAGCACGGTCGAGGAATTATGCGGGCAGCCGGCGCAGAAATACGGTGTGCGGGCGAGGAGATCGGGCACATTGCTGATCCGGCCTTGCGCCGCTTTGATGGTTTCAAGCTTTTCGGCCACTTGCGGCCAATGTTTGTGGCCGAGCATGCGCTCGCCGATGGCGACGGCGATCTGGTTCGGCTCGAGCGTGCCATAGACCGGGAAGAGCGACTCGCCCTGCTCGTCTTTCTTGCCGACGATGATCGCATGCTTGCGATCGTTGAACAGCAATTCACGCACATGCGTCTCGAGCAGGTCGCGCTTCTCCTCGACGCAGATGATGAGATCCAGGCCGCTGGCGAATTCATGCATGATGGCGGAATCGAGCGGCCAGATGAGGCCGATCTTCAGAAGCCTGAGGCCGATCTTGGCCGCCATGACCTCGTCGATGCCGAGTTCCTCCAGCGCCTGGCGCGTGTCGAGATAGCTCTTGCCGACACTTGCGATACCGATCTTGGGGTGCGGTCCGCCACGGAAGACGATCTGATTGAGATTGTTCTCGCGCGCGAAGGCGATGGCCGCCTGGCGCTTGAAATTATGAAGGCGCTTTTCCTGGTTGTGCCGGTCGTCATTGGGGCGGATATTGAGCCCGCCTGGCGGCATCTTGAAATCCTTCGGCACTTTCGGTCGGATGCGATGCGGTCCCGCCTCGATGACGCCGGTCGATTCCACCGTGTCATGCAGGCATTTGACGCCCACCCAGGTGCCGGCGAAGCGTGACAGCGCCCAGCCATAGATCGAATAGTCGTAAAGCTCCTGCAACCCGGCCGGGTTGAGGATTGGGATCATCGCGTCGAGCAGCGCGATCTCGCTCTGATGCGGCACGGTGGAGGATTCGGCGCCATGATCGTCGCCCGCCATGACCAGCACGCCGCCATATTTGGAGGTGCCGGCGGCATTGGCGTGGCGCAGCACGTCGCCGCTCCTGTCGACGCCCGGCCCCTTGCCGTACCAGATGCTGAACACGCCGTCATAGGCGCCCTCACCCCACATCTCGGCCTGCTGGCTGCCCCAGACGGCGGTGGCGGCGAGGTCCTCATTGAGACCGGGATGGAACTTGATGGCTTCCGGGGCGAGCAGCTTTTCGGCCCGCTCGAAGGCCTGGTCGACGCCGCCGACCGGCGAACCGCGATAGCCGGTGACATAACCCGCGGTGTTGAGCCCGGCCTCGCGGTCGAGCATTTTCTGGGCGAGCGTCGCCCGCACCATAACCTGGGGGCCCGAGATGAAGACCCGGTCCTTGGTCAGATCATATTTGTCGTCGAGTGACGCGGCTGCCTGAGTCATGGTCGGACTCTATCATTCGGTGGCTCACGGACAATAAGGTAGGTATCGCAAGGAAAAAAAGAAATAGCCCCCTGGAAGCACTGCAACATAAGGCAATGGCCTGTCGTCCGGGGCACCGTGCACGACACGGACTTGCGCTGAACTTGACTCACCCTGCATTCCGGCGCCTAATATCAGGCATGGGGCGAAGCGATCACCCCACAAGGCGACATGCCGAAGCATCGCGTCCAGGAACCTCAATCTCCTCCGGAGGACGCTTATGCCATCTCCCAACACGATCACCGTGGACAAACTCGCCCGTCTCGTGGGCCAGTCCAAATGCCCGCATCTCATCGATGTCCGCACCGATGAGGATTTCGCCGCCGATCCGCGCCTCGTGCCCGGCTCGGTCTGGCGCCCGCATCCCTTGGCCGAAAGCTGGGGATCGGAGCTTTCCGGCAATTCCGCCATCGTCATCTGCCAGAAGGGGCTGAAGCTCAGCCATGGCACCGCCGCCTGGCTGAGACATCTCGGCAAGGAGGCCAATGTCCTCGAAGGCGGCTTCGAGGCCTGGGAGGCGGCCGGTCTGCCGCTGGTGCCGGACGCCAAGCTGCCGCGCCGCGACGACAAGGGCCGCACCGTCTGGGTGACCAGGGCGCGTCCCAAGATCGACCGCATCGCCTGCCCCTGGCTGATCCGCCGCTTCGTCGATCCCGAAGCCGTCTTCCTCTTCGTGGCGCCGAGCGAGGTCATCATGGTCGGCGAGCGGTTCAAAGCGACACCCTTCGACATCGAGAACGTCTTCTGGAGTCATCGAGGTGACACATGCACCTTCGATACGATGATCGAGGAATTCGGATTGACGACCGAGCCGTTGAAGCGGCTGGCCCTGATCGTGCGCGGCGCCGATACGGCCAAGCTCGATCTGGCGCCTGAGGCGCCGGGCCTGCTCGCGGCCTCGCTCGGGCTCTCCCGCATGTATGCCGACGACCTCGAGCAGCTCGATGCCGGACTGCTGCTCTACGATGCTTTCTATCGCTGGTGCCGGGACGCGACCGAGGAGACCCATAATTGGCCGACCAACAAGCCGAAGCCGTGAGCCCCGCGAAAGCCGCATCGTTCATGGACCGCGAAACCCCGAGCTTCGGCGAGGCGCTGGCCGTGTGGGCCAAGATCGGCATCCTCTCCTTCGGCGGGCCTGCCGGCCAGATCGCCTTGATGCATCGCGTGCTCGTCGATGAGAAGAAATGGATGGACGAGAAGCGCTATTTGGCGGCGCTCAATTTCTGCATGCTGCTGCCGGGGCCGGAAGCGATGCAGCTCGCGACCTATGCCGGCTGGTCGCTGCATGGCTGGCGCGGCGGTCTCGCCGCCGGCACGCTGTTCGTCCTGCCGGGCGCGCTTATTGTTCTCATCCTCTCGATGATCTATGCCGCCTTCGGCCAGGTGCCGGTGGTGGCTGCCCTGTTCTTCGGCATCAAGGCGGCAGTGCTGGCGATCGTCATCGAAGCGCTGCTGCGGGTGGCGAAGCGTGCCCTCAAGCATGTAAGCGACTGGTGGATCGCCGGCCTCGCCTTCCTGGCGCTTTATGTCTTCGCCATTTCCTTCCCGCTGATCATCCTGGCCGCGGCGCTTTTCGGCTTCTTCCGCGTGAACGCCGCGTCGATCTCGGAACAAGTGAGTTCGGCGCCGGTCCCCTGGCGCCAGACGGTCTCGACGCTGGTCCTCTGGCTCGCTTTGTGGCTCGTGCCGCTGGGCCTTATCATCGTGGGATTCGGCCCGGATCACGTCTTCGCGCAAACGGCTCTGTTCTTCTCCAAGCTCGCGGTCGTCACCTTCGGCGGCGCCTATGCGGTGCTGAGCTACATGGCGCAGCAGGCGGTCGAGAATTACGGCTGGCTCACGGCGCCGCAGATGATAGACGGGCTGGGCCTTGCCGAGACGACGCCCGGCCCTTTGATCCTGGTCACCGAATTCGTCGGCTACATGGCGGGCTACCGCTACGCCGGCGGCATGTGGGGCGGCATCGCCGCGGCGCTCATCACCTTGTGGATGACTTTCACGCCCTGCTTCCTGTGGATCATGGCGGGGGCGCCCTATATCGAGCGTCTGCAGAATATGCCGCGCCTCTCGGGCGCGCTCGCCGCCGTCACCGCGGCGGTGGTCGGCGTCATCCTCAATCTGACCGTGTGGTTCGCGCTGCATGTGCTCTTCACCACGCTGACACGCACCCGATTCGGCCTGGTGCCCGAGTTTTCGAGTCTCGATCCCGCAGCGCTCGTCCTGTCGGTCGTGGCGGCCATCGCCCTCTTCGTCTTCCATCAGGGAATCATCCGCACCCTGGTGCTCACCGCAGTGCTTGGTCTCATCTGGAAAGGCCTGTTATAGAGGAACTATCGCCAGACCGGCCGTGGAGACGACGCGTTCATGCCCAAGCACCAGCACAAATCGCATCCCGACATCGTCAAGCGCCTGCGCCGGGTCGAGGGCCAGATCCGCAGCATCGCGGCGATGATCGAAGACGGACGCAGCTGCCTCGACGTCGCCCAGCAGCTCGCCGCCGCCACCAGCGCGCTCACCGGCGCGAAGGACCATTTCATCCGTGACCATATCGACCACTGCCTGGTCACCGCCGCCGGCAGCACCGGCCGCACCCAACTCAACGAGCTGAAGACGATCACGAAGTTTTTGTGATGGGAGCCTCCTCCCTCCATCGCGCGAAGCGCGGGGAGGGTGTCCGCCCATAGGGCGGACGGGTGGGGTCTCTCCGCCTACACGTGTTCAAAAGCTGCACGCGCATTGCCTGACGGATCTCTCATGTTGAGAGACCCCACCCGTCGCGCGTACCGCGCGCCACCCTCCCCGCCTTCGGCGGTTGAGGGAGAGGCACAGTCGCTTGCCAGCATACTATACTGGGGGATAGTATGAATCTCCCATGCTCGAAATCCTTAAGCACCGCACCTATCGCCATCTCTTCCTGGCCCAGCTGATCGCCCTCATCGGCACCGGCCTCGCGACGGTGGCGCTGGGCCTTCTCGCTTACGAACTGGCGGGTGCCGATGCGGGCTCCGTGCTGGGCACCGCGCTCGCCATCAAGATGATCGCTTTCGTCGCGATCGCGCCGGTCGCCGCCGCCTTCGCCGAAAAGGTGCCGCGCCGGGCCATGCTGATCTCGCTCGATCTGGTGCGCGCCGGCGTCGCCGTTCTCCTGCCCTTCGTCACCCAGGTCTGGCAGGTCTATGTGCTGATCTTCGTCCTGCAGGCGGCGTCCGCCGGCTTCACCCCGGCCTTCCAGGCGACCATCCCCGATGTCCTGCCGGACGAAAAGCAATATACGCGCGCTCTGTCCCTATCCCGGCTCGCTTACGATCTCGAAAGCGCGCTGAGCCCGATGCTGGCCGCCGCCCTCCTCACCGTGATCAGCTTTCACAGCCTGTTCGCCGGCACGGTCTTCGGTTTCCTCGCTTCCGCCGCCCTCGTTCTAACCGTCACGCTGCCGAGCCCCAAGCCCAGCGCGGCGCGCGGTATCTATGAGCGCACCACGCGCGGCTTGCGCATCTATCTGGCGACGCCGCGCCTGCGCGGCCTGCTCGCCCTCAATCTCGCCATTGCCGCGGCAAGTGCCATGGTGATCGTCAACACGGTCGTGCTGGTGCAGGCGGCCTTCGGCCTCGGCCAGAGCGAGACCGCTCTCGCGCTCACTGCCTATGGCGCGGGCTCGATGACGGCGGCCCTCGGCCTGCCGCGCCTCCTCGACAAATTCTCCGACCGCCAGGCCATGCTCGCTGGAACCACCATCCTGGTGGCAGGCCTGCTGCTCGGCGCGGCCGTCATGAGCTATGTTGTCCTTCTCGTCTTGTGGTTCGCGCTCGGCCTCGGCTATTCCCTCGCCATGACACCGGCGGGCCGCCTCTTACGCCGGTCGTCGCAACCCGAGGACCGCCCTGCTTTGTTCGCCGCTCAATTCGCTCTGTCGCATGCCTGCTGGCTCATCACCTATCCGCTGTCCGGCTGGCTCGGCGCGGAAATGGGCCTCGTCCCCACCTTCATCGTTCTCGGCGCGATCGGCGCTGTCGCGGTGATCATCGCCAGCCGGGTATGGCCGGCGGATGATCCTGACGAGATCGAGCATATCCATGCGACGCTGGAACCTGACCACCCGCATCTGGCGGGTGGGGACAAACGCCACCGCCATTCCTTCGTGATCGACAGCCATCACCCGGAATGGCCGAGCGCGCCGGCGCTACGCTGAGCGAAGGCCGATCCCGCCGTCTATGACCGGGGCTCACCAGATAAGTTAGATTACTAACATAATTTCCGCGAGGCGATTGACACGATGTTAGAAGAATAACATAGTGGCCGCGCATAAGGGGCATGGAGCCCCAGAAAATAAACATCGAGGAACGCCATGTTCATCCCGAAAAGCCTGTTCACCGGCGCGGTCCTGCTCGGCCTCACCGGCGCCCTCTCTTTGAGTGCTTCCGCCGAGGCGATCCGGATCGTCTCGCCCTATCCGACCACCACCCTCGATCCGATGCGGTCGGCCGGTGCCGGCAATATCGAGACCTACGGGCTTCTCTATTCGCGCCTCCTGCGCCGCAACACCGAGACGGGCGCGCTCGAAGCGGGCCTCGCCGAGAGCTGGGAGGCCTCAGCGGATGGTCTCACCTACACATTCAAGCTGCGCGACGCGAAATTCTCCGACGGCTCGGCCATCACCGCCGATGACGTCGCCTTCAGCCTGGAACGCGTGCGCACCGACAAGCGCTCGGCCTATCCGGGTCCGCTCGGCGCCGTCGAAAGCGTCACCGCGTCGGATGCCAGGACCGTGGTGGTAAAACTGAAATCGCCCTTCGCGCCCTTCCTCGGCAATGTCGAGATCTGGAACATGGGCATTGTCTCGAAGAAGGATGTCGAGGCGCGCGGCGAAGAGAAGGCCTTCACCGAGAAGCCGCTGACTTCGGGCGCCTATGTGGTCAAGGAATGGCGCGCCAATGAGGCCCTCACCCTCGATCCCAATCCGAATTACTGGCGCACCGGATATCCCAAGAGCCCCGACAGCGTGGTGCTGCAGGAAGTCGCCGCCGCCGATGCGCGCATCTCGATGCTGAAGGCGGGCGAGACGGATGCGGTGCGCTCGGTGCCCTGGTCGCAGGTCGCGACCATGAAGGCTGAAGAGAATATCGATATGCGTCTCGAGCCGTCGACGACCATCTGGATCACACTCCTCAATCACCGCCGTGAGCCCTTCTCCAACGCCAAGGCGCGCCTCGCCGCAGCACAAGCGATCGATAACAAGATGCTGACCCAGGCGGTGACGCAGGGCTTCGCCACCGCCGCCAATACGACGCTGCCGGGTGCTGTCGACTTCCACGACAAGTCCTATCCAGGCATCGCCTATGATCCCGCCAAGGCCAAGGCGCTGCTCGAGGAATCGGGCATGGTCGGCAAGGAAGTGAAGATCCTGGTGGCCGCCGATCCGGCGCAGCAGCAGATGGCGTTGCTGCTCCAGGCGCAGTGGCAGGCGATCGGCCTCAAGCCCAAGATCGAAACGGTAGATGGCGGCGCCTGGTGGGAGGCGATCCCCAAGGGCGAATATGACGCCACCCCCAATTGGTGGTTCAACGAGACGCCCGATCCCGATCTCGCGGTGCGCTGGGCGGTCTGCGGCTCCTGCGGCTCGCATTCCTATTACACCTATTACGAGAACAAGAAGGTGGACGAGCTGGTCGATGCCGGAACACGCGAGATGGACCCCGGCAAACGCGCCGAGATCTACAAGGAGATCCAGGCGATCTCGACCGGAGAAGTGGCACAGATCCCGCTCTTCTACGCGCCCAACACGGTTGCCTACAGCAAGAAGCTGAAAGGCCTCAAGCTGACGCCGTCGCTGCAATGGACGCTGGAAGAAGCAACGATCGAGAAGTGATAGCTTCTACGACGTTTCCCTTCTCCCGCTTGCGAGAGAAGGGAAATTGCTCGGGAGAGGGACTCGATCAGCAATCTACATGGATCTCCCTTGTCACATCTCCGTTCCATCCTGAACCGCCTGCTGCAGCTGATCCCGGTGCTCATCGGCATCAGCGTCATCTCGTTCCTGCTCTTGCGGCTGGCGCCGGGCGATCCGGTGCGGCTTCTCGTCGGCGACCGGGCGAGCCCCGAGACGATCGCGGCGGTGCGCCAGCAATATGGGCTCGATCTGCCGCTGCCGCTGCAATTCCTGCGTTATGTCTCCAATGTGCTGCAGGGCGATCTCGGCCTCTCCTTGCGTTTCCAGCGCCCGGTCGCCGAACTCATCGGCCAGTTCATGGGCCCGACCTTGTTTCTCGCCGGCTATGTCGTCGTCCTCACTGTGCCGCCAACCCTGCTGCTGGCGGTCGCCGCCGCCAAACGTCCCGGCGGCTTCATCGATCAACTGATCCGCTTCCTCGGTATCATGGGCCTCAGCATACCGGTCTTCTGGCTCGGCATCATGATGGCGCGTTTCTTCGGCGCCGAGCTCGGCTGGTTCCCGGTGTCGGGCTACGGCCAGACCTTCACCGCGCATTTGCATCATCTGTTTCTGCCGGCGGTCTCGATTTCGATCTGGCTCATCCCGGTGCTGACCCAGAGCCTGCGCCAGGCCCTCATCGAAAGATCGGCCGCCGACTTCATCACCGCGGCGCGCGCCCAAGGGGCGAGCGAGCGTGAGATCTTCTGGCGCCATATGCTGCCCAACGCCATCCTGCCGACCTTCAATCTCCTGGGCGTGATGGTCGCCCTCATCATCGGCAGCACCGTGATCGTCGAGTCGGTCTATGCGGTGCCGGGGCTCGGGCGGCTGCTCATCGCCGCCTTGATGGGGCGTGATTATTATGTCGTGCAAGGCCTCACCCTCGTCTTTGCGCTGGTTACCGTCGCCATCACTCTCATCATCGACATCATCTCGACCTTCATCGATCCCAGGGTGGAGCTGTGACGGCGGCGGAAAATCATATGGCCGCGCCCGAACGGCGGAACTGGCGCCTCGCCGGCAGCGGCCTGGCCGCCCTCCTCATCCTGGGCGGCTGGATCTTCGCCGCGCTCTTCGCGCCCTGGGTCGCTCCCTATGATCCCGACGCCATCGGCATGATGACCATGCTGGGCGCCCCCAGCGCCAGCCATTGGTTCGGCACCGACCAGGTCGGCCGCGACATCCTCTCGCGGGTGATTCACGGTGCCCGCGTCGATCTCCTGATGTGCGTGCTGGGCGTTTTGCCGCCCCTCATCATCGGCACCACGGTCGGCCTGCTGTCGGGCTACTTCCGCGGCCTCACCGATGCAGTCTTCATGCGTGTCTACGATATCACCGTCGCTTTCCCCTTCTTCGTCCTGGTGCTCGCCATTGTCGGCCTCCTGGGGCCAGGCCTCACCAATTACTTCATCGCCCTCGCCATTGTCGGCTGGGTCACCTATGCGCGGCTGGTGCGCGCCGAAGTGCTGGTGCTGCGGGAGAGCGAATATGTGCTCGCGGCACAAGTGCTGGGCTTCTCCAACCGGGTCATCCTGCTCAACCATGTGCTGCCCAATGCGCTATCGCCCGTCATCACCTATGCGGTGAGCGACGCGGTGCTGGTCATGCTGGCGGGCGCCAGCCTCGGCTTCCTCGGCATGGGCGCGCAGCCACCGACCGCCGAATGGGGTGTGATGATCGCCGACGGCCAGTCCTTCATCGACCAGGCCTGGTGGATCTGCTTCTTCCCCGGCATCGCGGCGATCTCCTTGGGTCTGGGCCTCGCTTTTCTCGGTGACGCACTGGCGCAATTGCGCCGGCCGGTGAGGAGCTGACCATGGCGAGATTGCTCGAGGTCAAGGATCTCACCGTGCGCTTCGGCGTGACGACCGCGGTGCGCAACGTTTCGCTCCATCTCGATCAGGGCGAGGTGCTCGGCATCGTCGGGGAATCGGGTTCCGGCAAGTCGGTGACCTGCCGCGCCTTCATGCGCCTCCTCCCGTCCTCCGCCACCGCCACCGGCGAGGTGATGTTCGACGGCCAGTCGATCTCGGCCATGAGTGCCAAGGATCTGCGCCGGATCCGTGGCCGCGATATCGGCATGATCTTCCAGAATCCGGCCTCGCATCTCGATCCGTTGCTGCGCATTGGCGCGCAGATCGCCGAACCGATCCGCCGGCATCTGGCGACCGGCCAGGCGGCCGCCCACGCCCAGGCGGTGGACCTGCTGCGCCAGGTCGGCATCGCCGATCCGGCACAACGGGCCCAGGCCTACCCACACGAATTCTCCGGCGGCATGAAGCAGCGCGCCATGATCGCGACTGCCATCGGTTGCGGCCCGAAGCTCCTCATTGCCGATGAGCCCACCACCGCGCTCGACGTCACCGTCCAGGCGCGCATCCTCGACTTGCTGCGCCAACTCAATCAGAACAAGGGTCTCTCGATCGTGCTGATTTCGCATGATCTGGGCGTGATCGCGCAGAATTGCAGCCGCATCATCGTGATGCGCCAGGGCGAGATCGTCGAGCAGGGTCCGACCCGTGAGATCATCGAGGCGCCGAAGCATCCCTATACGCGGCTGCTCCTCGAGTCACAGCCATCCCGCAACAAGGCAAGCAATCCACCCGCCTCTTCCGGTACCACACAGCCTCTGCTCGCGGTGAAGGACCTGACCGTCACCTTCCCGAAGCGGCGTGATCTGGTGAGCCGATTCACGGGCAAAGATGCCGAGCCTTTCCGGGCCCTCGACCGAGTAAGCCTCACGGTCGAGGCGGGCGAGACGGTTGGCATCGTCGGTGAATCGGGATCGGGCAAGAGCACGCTGGCGCGCGCCATTGTCCGGCTCGTCGCCCCCTCTGCCGGCGAGATCGTGTTCGACGGCAAGCCGGCTTCCGCCGATGGCGCCTTCCGCCGCGCCGTACAGATGGTGTTCCAGAACCCTTACGACTCGCTCAATCCGCGCCTCAAGGTGAAGGAAGCGATCGCTGAGCCGATCCGGCGTCACCGCCTGGCGGACGGTGCGGAGATCGCGCGGCGCGTCGACGACCTCGCCGACAAGGTCGAATTGCCCAGCGCTTTGCTCGAACGTTATCCGAGCCAGCTGTCGGGCGGCCAATGCCAGCGCGTCGGCCTCGCCCGGGCCCTTGCCGTCGAGCCGCGTTTTCTCATCGCCGATGAGATCACCTCGGCGCTCGACGTCACGACCCAGGCGCAGATCCTGAAGCTGCTCGACCGTCTGCGCCGCGAGCGTGGCCTCACCATGCTTTATGTCTCGCATGATCTCTCGGTGGTGAGCACTTTCTGCCAGCGCGTCTATGTGTTCAAGGCGGGACGAATCGTGGAAGAAGGACCGGCGGCCAAAGTGATGCGCGAACCTGCCGATGCCTATACGAGAGAGCTCGTGCGATCCATTCCGCGGCTCGATGCGATAGAGGCCTGACCATGTCCCGAAGCAAAAAGAACGAACCACGGAACTTCGACCTCAAGGCGATCCTGGCGCCGCGCCTCGAAAGCCTGTCGCAGTCGGAGCGCGCCCTTGCCACCCATATGCTGACGAATGAGCATCTCCTGCCCTTCGAGACCGGCGCGAGCCTCGCCCAGACGACCGGCGTCAGCGAGATGACGGTATCGCGCTTCGTGCGCAGCTTAGGGTTCGCGGGCTTGCGCGACCTGAAGGACCGGCTGCGCGGCAGCGTCCAGACCGATCCCGGCGCGGTCGATGACATCCATGACCGTTTCCGGGTGCGCGGCGGCGAGCCCGAAAGCCTGAAGGGCAGCCTCGAGCTGGAGCTCGACGCGGTGCGCAAGGCCTATGCGCTGGCGGGCTCCGAGCTTTGGGCGGAGGCAGTCGATGAGATCGCCCGGCGAGAGACCATTTTCGTCGTTGGCTTCCAGGCCTCGCAGGGTCTGGCGCTCGATTTCGCCAGCCGGCTGCTTTATGCGCGGCCCGACGTCTTCCATATCGACGACAATACCGGCACCTATACCGAGATCCTCACCGCCGATCCGAAAAGGAGCCTGCTCGTTCATGTCGACACCGCGGCCTATGCCACGCGGGGCGTGAAGCTGCTCGACCGGGTCAAACAGATGGGACTTCCGACCGTGATCGTAACCGACCGCTTCAGCCATTGGGCGGCCGGCTACACGAAATATGTCTTCGAAGGCCACACCCATGTGCAGACCTTCTTTGACTCCACCGCCGCGTTGAGCGTGCTGCTCAATCTTCTCACCAATGCGGTGGCGACGAGGCTCGGCGCCAAAGCCAAGAAACGCTTCGAGGTCATGCGCGATCTCGGCCGCCATTTCGACGAGTTCGTCCGCGTGCCCAGGCCGAAGAAGTGAAAAACTCGGGTGGCGCCACAGAACTTTCTTCGTTGAATTGTTGCTGCACCACCCGCCCCCATCCGGCTCCCTGGCCTGAGGCCAGGTCGGCCGTATCAGGCGCCTGAAATGCGATGGCTCAGGGCTGTGGACCCGCCGACACGGTGTATTCAGCCTTGCACGTGCCACACCGATAGACTTCTCGCCGGCCGGTTTGCAATACCGGCGAGGACACTTCATTGACTATCCAGCAATGGGGACAGGTCGGGTCCTTATCTGGCCGATAGGCCGTCAAGCGGGACAAAGCGAGGCGGCAATTTTCGTCTTCCGCTTCCAAGATTTCGATTTTTTTCAAACCCGCGTCGGTCATAGAACGCGCTTGGTGGTGAGCTATCTCCGCCCTTATTTCAACTCTTCGGGCGGTGCGGCTGCTCGCAAGGCTGGCAGCGTGGCGTAGGAGAACGGTGTACAATTTCATCGTGAGATTTCGCTCGAGGAACGACGAGCCTGCCGCTGCATGTGGTGCTGGGCGGCAGGCTCTACCGAGACCTGGGAGGGCGCCCGCCAGATCTAGGATGCGGCGGTCACGTCAGCAGATCGCTGTGTCTGACCCATCTTCGATAGGCGGGCGTTCGATTGCAGCCCTGGCGGGCCTGGTCGTCCAGCTCTGAGCGCGTCCATGATTTCATCGAAAGTCACAGTCGTGCCGGATGGAGCCCTGCGAAGCTCGGGAACGGACTCGACGGCACAGGCATCAGACGCCCATGAAGCCAGAATTGACCGCTTCTCATTGATGGACAGGTCCGGGTGACAAACGACCTCGTTGGGATGAGTGAAGGCGTCCGCAGGTCGCAAGACGCCGTCAAGATTGAGCTCGCAAGGGATGCGCTTTGCCATCTTCATTCCCCGCATGGTGACACCTCACGAAAGACGCTTCTCCGCGCTGCCTCCATTGATGGAGATTTTGCGCGGCTTAGCGGCTTCGGGAACCTCGTTACGGAGGCCTATTTCGAGAATGCCCTTATCATAGTCGGCGCCCGTAACCTCCACGTGGTCGGCCAAACTGAACTGGCGCTCGAATTCCGTTTCGGTGATGCCCTCATGGAGGTACTGCTTGCCCGATTCGGAAGTCTTGCGGCCAGCGACTTTCAGGAGGTTTTGCTGAGCCGTAATGGTGATGTCATCGGGCGAAAAGCCCGCGACGGCGAGGCGAATGCAATAATTGGCATCATCCTTCCTGATGATGTCGTAGGGCGGGAAATTGCCCTCTTTCTCCAGGCGGCGACTGGCGCCGTTCAGGATGCTTAAGAATGGTTCGAAGCCGATGCTTGAACGCGAAAAGTTAGTTAGATCGTAGTTGCGCATAGCCATATCCTCCATTGAGCAACATGGGTACGAGCAGTGCGCCGGACTTCCGCCAGCACCCGCACCGGATCTGACACCCCCAAGCGATCCGGCGGCTTTTGATCTAGTTCGGGCTCGCGAGTCTTCAAGCCCCTCTGCAGAAAAAATTCTGGAGCGAGCGTTTATGAACTTTGATCTTCTTTGTTTCGGTTGATCCGGGCTTCAACCCAGGCGAAGACGACGAGCAGCAACAGGGCAAGTCCAACGCCCACGGCCACGACCCGCCAAGCAGCAAAGGCGCAAGCTATTCCCAGCGCCGCCGTGACCCAGACACTTGCGGCCGTAGTCAACCCTTCGATGTGCCGCGCCTGTGGGTCGCGCAGGATGGCGCCTGCGCCAATAAAGCCAATCCCGGCCATAACGCCCTGGATCACGCCCTGAACGACCCGGCTCAAGGCATCGGGCTGGTCGGCAAGGCCGTGATACTCGATGGTGGCCAATGTTACGACTGCGGCACCCAAGCCGACAAGGCCCAGGGTCCGCATACCCAGCGGCTTGCCTATGAGGTCGCGGTTGAGACCTAAACAAACGCCAACCGCCGTCGCCGCGGCTAAACGATAGATCGTATCGAGGAGATGCTCATCCATAGTGCTTTTTGTTATTCCCCGGGGCCATTCATGGAAGCCATGAGGCGCTTAATGCGGTCGAGTACCAATTGTTGATCGTAGGGCTTCGCCAGGAGAGGCCCGTCCTCACAGATTTCCGCTGCCACATCGGCTGCCTTCGCCACGGTGCCCGCCAGCAACATCTGGATTTGGGGATGTTTTTGACGGACGTGGCGTGAGAAGGTAAAGCCGTCCATGTCGCCAGGCAACTGAACCTCCGAAAGAACAACGTCTATGGGGAGCCCGCTCTCGTCGAGAACGGCAATTGCTTCGGTCGCATTCGAGGCTTCCAGCACGCGATACCCGCATTCACGCAGATAATCGCATAGGACCAGCCGCGCCAATATCGACGGTTCCACCACAAGGACAATCGGACGTTTTTCTGCATTCTGAGAGTCAGCGTCATTGATCATTCACGGATCCCGTAGAGCTCCCGGTTAAGAGCGTTTCAATTTCGGCTGTTATCCGATCGAGCGAATATGGCTTGGCGATTGGCAGTGGAAAACCTGGAGGGCAGTCTTCCATTCTGACGTGACCCGATGTTGTCAGCACTAGCGTATGTGCATGATGCGTACGAATGTAATTGGCGAGACCGTAGCCGTCGATTGACCCCGGCATCCGGATGTCGGT
The DNA here is from genome assembly GCA_005502925.1 of Rhizobiales bacterium Y(2018). Classification (GTDB taxonomy): domain Bacteria; phylum Pseudomonadota; class Alphaproteobacteria; order Rhizobiales; family Aestuariivirgaceae; genus Taklimakanibacter. The sequence continues at coordinate 250,711 of SCPD01000004.1, forward strand.
GAAAACCAACGATATCGGGATGCCTGATTTCAGCACTCGGACTGCGTCATCGGCATTCGTGGCTTCATGTACCTCAAATCCCCGGGAGCGAAGGAAATCGGCCGTATCAATGAGAATGAGAACCTCATCCTCCACCACCAAAAGTCGATGTCTTTGATGGGTGCCTGCCTTTTCAACTGGTATCATTGCCGTCCCTGCCCGATTGCCTATAACTGACGAGGAGCAATTAAGTTCCGGCGAAACTTATATAATCGCCCCGAACGAAAATCCGCCCTTGATTTCCCGAGGGCGGATTCTCATCGTCAGCAGTCTTGCATCAACTTACCAGCGCTGTTCGCCGTACCAGGTGTCGATGTCTTTTTTTACCTGGTCCTTCTGGATGCCGTAACGCTCCTGGATCTTGCCCTCGAGCTGGTCGCGGCGACCGTTGATCACATCAAGGTCATCGTCCGTGAGCTTGCCCCACTTCTCCTTGACCTTGCCCTTGAGCTGTTTCCAGTTACCTTCGACGCGGTTCCAATCCATGTAATCTCGCTCCTGTTGAGTGGGATGTCCGAGATTACAACTTCCGAAACCGACCAGCGTTCCGCTCATGAGAATTCCAATCCGAAGCCCCGTGGGTGAGCGGAGTGCGGTGCGGATTTTAAGAGGCCCGAGCGAGGCCAGTTTGCCCGCCAAATTGCGAACCAGACAGAGGTCGGCGAAGAGTGTACCAAAAGACAGGGCGATCGAGGCAATGGAACTCTTGCGCGCCGAGTGCATTTTTACAACGTCCCTGTCATCGGGACAGCATCCACATCTCACTAAACCCGCCAAGCTTCTGGCGGGTTTTTCTTTTTCGGAACTATTGGAAAAGAATACGCTTTTCATCCTGCGTAACCCGTCGTTCCCTACGGGATGCGTGGGCCCGCCGGGGGGACCCGCACCATAGACCCACCGGCGGGCCCTCCAGGACTACACACCTATTCGCCTGATACCGTACTAACTGCGCCGGATACCCAGCCCCGCTCTTTAAAGCGGGGCCTTGCTCATTTTAGAGCGATGCTCCCTTGGATTTAAGCTCGCGGCGTATCCGCAAGGCTGTCATTCGACTCAATAGCTAATGCTTCGGCGTCGAATTTCGCCGCAATATTCAGAAACCCTCGCTTGGCGCTCATCTCAGATAACCCATTCGCCATCGTTCGGGCCTGCTCGGCCGCTAGCCGGAGTTCGGCGGCTAAGACGGCTGTCAACGGCTTGCATCCTCGGACAGCCCCGTATGAGCGCAGTCGACTAACTTCTGCAAGTCTCGTTCGCCACCTTCAGCGCACTCGATGATTAATGAACTGATCCGGGCCTTGATGGACAGATGCTCATCGCTGTTCGTGAGGTTGAGCGCAAAAATGACGCGCTCGTTCGCCAGCATGATTATCTTCATTTCACCGGCTGAAAATTCTACGATCGCCATGGAGCACTCCCGTTTTCCGTCAGGCGGGAGTCTTGTGCTCTCAGCCGCCAACGCCTGAGGGCGCATGCTGGCGATTGCTCCCCATATCACAGTATTTTGTACTCAACCATCAGCCCCGCCTCCCGAAAGGTTTACTGCATCGCGCATATTGTAACGAGCGATGAGCGACTCATCCGAACTTCGCGCATCTGCTCCCTGCCCGACGGCTTCGATTTTCCCTGCTTGGGCATCGGGCTCGCATCGTGCAAATTTTCGTTATTGCAATGGCTTAGGCCGAAGACCCGGAGCCGGAGGGAGCCCTTTTCGCGATCTTCCCTGTATCTTCCCTGTATCTGAGCCCGAGGGCGGTTCCGGGACAGCATACGGCGCGGCTATCAAACTCACATCTCCTCCTTCCCGCGCGAAGAGCAGGGCTGTCCGGGGAAAGTTGCGCGATGTCTGAGAAATCGCACGGAAAACAGGATTGGAGACGCGTCTTCTAAAATGAGACTCAGAATTCCCCCCTCGACTTCCCCCTTCTCCCGCCTGCGGGAGAAGGTGCCCGACAGGGCGGATGAGGGTGCTGGTTCAGTTGATGACATCTCTTCCTGAAAACAACGAGACGAAGCTTCAACACCGCCCACGTTTGCGCTTCTACAGAGGCTGAGAGAACACCCTCATCCGGCCTTCGGCCACCTTCTCCCGCAGGCGGGAGAAGGGGAATGCAGGTGAGGCTTGCGGGGTTCGACGAATTTCCCCGGACAGCCCTGGCGCGAAGCGGGGGAAGGAGCAGGCGCCACCTTCCCGCAAGGGGGAAGGAAAACAAAAATCATTCATTCTCGAAGATCGTCAGCTTGCCGCAATCGCTGTCGGCGACGAAGATCGCCATGATCTCTGCGGGCTCGGTCGGACTCGGATTGGCGACGTAGGTATGCAGTGTGCCCGGCGGCTCGAACCAGCTGCCGCCCGGACCGAATGTGCCGACGGGATCGCTGTTCAACTGCGACTGCAGCGTGCCTTTGAGCACATAGGCGGTGACCGAGCCGGCATGACGATGGCTCGGCACCACGACACCCGGCGGAAATTCGACCAGCGTCGTGGTGATGGATTTGCCCGGCACATGGGGCAGCTTCTCGCAGGAGATCACCTGCTCACGCGCGCGTGAAGGCGCCGCACTCTCTTCCACGCCTGTGCTCATCGCGATCGGATCATGACGGGAGAGCGCCGCCAGGCCAGCAATGACGATGATGCCGGAAGCCAGCATTGCCAGCGCAGCGGGATGGATCGCGCGCCCGGTCATCTGGCGGCCTCGGGCGTCGAGCGGAAGCCGATGGCGATGCGGTTGTAGAGATTCATGAGGCCGATCACGATGGTGAGATCAGCCAATTCCTTTTCGGTGAACGCGGCCGCCACCGCCGCATAATCGGTATCCGGAATGCCGGTCTCGGCCACACGCGTCACCGTTTCCGCCCAGGCGAGAGCCGCCTGTTCACGCGCATCGAAAAGCTTGCCGCCTTCGCGCCACGCCGGCACCAGCACCAGCTTCGCTACGTCGAGTCCCTGCTTCAGCAGGTCGCGCGAATGCATGTCGATGCAATAGGCGCAGCCATTGATCTGCGAGACGCGCAGATTGACGAGATCGATGAGGGGCTTCGGCAGGCCGCTTTTGGCGACATAGTCGCGCGTGGCCCTGATGGCGGCCATGCCGGCGGGAGCGGCTTTCATATAATCGAGGCGGAGGGTCATGAGTGTTTGTCCTGAGAGCTTTGGTGTCGAGCTTGAGATGCGCTCTGGCAGGGCCAATAAAAAGCACCAAGAATGGCATAAACTGCTGTACCATTCGGCCATGACCGATCCTTTCCTTCTAAAGCTCGACCGGAGCAGCGGCACGCCGCTCACCCGCCAGATCCGGGATGGCATCGCGCTCGCCATCGGCGAGGGCCGGCTCAAGCCCGGCGCGCGCCTGCCGTCCTGGCGCGACCTCGCCGCCCAGCTCGGTGTGGCGCGCGGCACGGTCAGAACCGCTTATGACGGCCTCGTCGATGCGCAGCTCATCGTCACCTCGGGCTCGGCCGGAACCCATGTCGCCGACTACCTGCCGGTCAAACCACCGGCCGAGAAAATCGAACCAACGAAGCGGTTCCCCGGAATGTTCGACCACTTCTCCGCCGCGCCTTTGCCTTTTCAGATGGGTGTGCCGGCGCAGGACGAGTTCCCGTTCAAGCTGTGGTCGCGCCTGATGGCGCGGGCGGCGCGCGAGACCGCCATCCTGCCCGCGAGCTATCCCGATCCCAAGGGTGAGCCGGAGCTGCGCCAGGAGATCGCCGCTTATCTCAGCCTAGCGCGCGGCATCCGGGCGGCGCCGGCGCAGGTCTTCATCACCAATGGCTTCTCCGGCGGATTGGGCTTCGTGCTGCGCGCGCTGGCGCTCGAGGGCAAGACCGTGTGGATGGAAGAGCCCGGCTATCCGCTGTCGCGCCAGGCGTTGGAATTGGCCGGCGCCACCATCGTGCCGGTGCGCACCGATCAGGAGGGCCTCATCGTCGAAGACGGCATCCGTCAGGCGCCCGATGCGCAGGCGGCTTTGGTGACTCCCGACCAGCAGGCGCCGCTCGGCATGACCTTGTCGCTGGCGCGAAGGCGCGCTTTACTCGACTGGGCGATGCGCGCGAAAGCCTGGATCATCGAAGACGATTATCTGAGCGAGCTGCAGCTGAAAGGCCGCGCCACGCCGGCCCTCGCTGCCGTCGATCAGGCCGGACGCGTCATCCATATCGGCACCTTCAGCAAGACGATCAGTCCGGCTTTGCGCCTGGGCTTCATCGTGGCGCCGGCCGAGCTCAGTTCGCATTTCAACGACGTCGCATCGGCACTGTCGCCGGCGCCCGCGCCGCAGATCCAGCGCGCGGTCACCCTCTTCATGCGCGAGGGTCACTATATGCGCCATCTGCGCCGCATGAAGCGGCTCTATGCCGCCCGCCGCGATGTTCTGCGCGCCGCAATCAAAGGCGCGCTCGGCGGCACCGAAGCGATGGCGGGGTTGGGTCTTCTGCTGCACCTGCCGGAAGGCACCGACGACCGGCGCATCGCCCGCGAGGCATTGACGCTGGGCATAAGTCCGAACGCTCTATCGACCTGGTACAAGGAACCACGCCCGAGCGATACCGGCCTTGTGCTCAGCGTGACCAACCTGCCGGAGAAAAAACGGCTCGCTTCCGCCCTTGCCGACCTCGAGAATCTGATCCGGCACGGATAGACATCAGTCCGGCAGCAATTCATGCGGCCGTTCGTGCACTTTCTTGTCATGGAGCGTGAAAGCGTAATCGGCGATGCGCGCCGCCGCTTCCTCGATCAGCGCATCGGCGGCGCCCAGATTGACCCGCAGATAGCCCTGGGCGCTGGCGCCGAAATCATCGGCGGGCACGACCGCCACGCGCTTCTCATTCACCAGTCCCATCGCGAACTCATAGGCAGGAAGCCCGGAGCCGCTGACATCGAGCATCACGAACATGCCACCCTCAGGCCACAGCGGCACGATACCCGGGACATTCATGAGCCGGTCGCAGAACAACTGCCGCCGGCGCGCATAGGCCTCCTTGAGCTCGGGCATGCCGTCGGGCTGTGTTTCGAGCGCCACGACCGCGGCATCCTGGATGAAGGTCGGAATGCCGAAGGTGACCCAGGTACTGACTCTCTCGGCTTGCCGGGCGAGCGCCAAAGGCGCCACCATCCAACCGAGCCGCCAGCCCGCCATCGCATGCGATTTGGAAAGACTGCCGATGGTGACGGTGCGATCGGCGATGTCGGCCAGGCTGCCGGCCGAGAAATGATGTCCTTCATAGACGATGCCGGCATAGACCTCATCGGACACGAGCCAGAGATCATGCTTCCTGCAGATGTCGCCGATCCGGCGCAGCTCATCTTGGCGGTAGACGGCGCCGGTCGGATTGTTAGGCGTGGCGAGAAAGATCGCTCTGGTGCGCGCCGTCACCGCGGCGGCGATGGCGTCGACCTGCGGATGAAAGTCTTGTGCGGCCGGACTGGCGACGGTGACCATGCGGGCACCGGCCAAGCCGAGCGTGCCCGGATAAGTCGAATAAAGCGGCTCAGGCACGATGACTTCATCACCCGGATCGAGAAGGCACATGGCGGCGATGAGCAGCGCATTCTGCGCGCCCACCGTGACGATGACCTGCTCCGCCGCGATCTCGCGGCCGATCAGCCTGCTCTGCTGGCGCGCGATGGCGGCGCGCAAAGGGTCATCGCCGGCGGGCGCGGTATAAAAGGTGCGCCCGCGCGCCAGACTGTCGGTGACAGCATCGACGGCCGCCTTGGGGCTGGCGAAATCGCTGTCGCCCACCGTCAGGACGATAACCTCCTCACCCTTTGCCATCATCTCCTCGGCGACGCCGTGAATGTCCCATGACGATCGCCCTGACGGGCTGGCCGGCCGTATCCGCGACGCAAAACGCATTATGGTGCTGCTCCTATTATCCGGACAGAGTCCGTCTAGTTCCATTTCCAGAAATCGATGCCCTCTTTGCCGAGCGCGCGGGCGATCAGCATGCGATGCACCTCCGAGGCGCCATCGATGAGGCGGGCGGCGCGGGCATAGCGATAGATCCAGTCGAGCACCGTGTCCTTGGAATAGCCTTTGGCGCCCAGGAGCTGAATGCCGGTATCTGCCGCCTTGTGCAAGGTGTCGGCCGCGTGGATCTTCGCCATCGAGATGGCGCTCTGCGCCTTGTCGCCCTTGTCGAGCGCCCAGGCGGCCTTCATGGTGAGAAGGCGGCCGACCTCGATATCCTTGGCGACGTCGCCCAGCATCATCTGCACCGATTCATGCTCGGCGAGTTTGGTGCCGAAGGCCTGGCGCTCCGCCACATGCGCCTGCGCGATCTCGAGGCATCTCTTGGCGAGGCCGAGCCAGCGCATGCAATGAGTGAGACGCGCCGGCCCCAGGCGCAATTGCGTGAATTTGAGTCCATCGCCTTCCTCGAGCAGCCGATTCTCCATCGGAATCTCGAGCCCGTCGAAATCGAGCTCGCAGACACCGCCATGCTCCTGCGGGCCCATGATGTCGATGCGCCGGACGATGCGCCAACCCGGATCATCGCCGTGAAAGAGGAAGGCCGAGAGGCCACGCCGCGCATCATCCGATGTCCGCGCGATGAGAATGAAATGCCGCGCCGCCGCGGCGCCCGATATGAACCATTTGCGGCCGCGGATCACATAACGATCATTCTTCCTTTCGGCGCGCGTCAGCATCATGCCGCCCGGATCCGAACCCGAGCCCGGCGCCGGCTCCGTCATGGCGAACGAAGACCGGATCTTTCCGTCGATGATCGGCTGCAGCCATTTGTCTTTGAGCGCGTCAGTGGCCAGCACCTTGTTGAGCACGCTCATATTGCCGTCATCGGGCGCGGCGCAGTTGAGCGCCGCCGGCCCGAAGATCGAATGGTTCGCCTCCTCGTAAAGCGCCGCCCAGCCGATGACCGGCAGGCCGAGCCCACCCCGCTCTTTCGGCATCTGCGGCGCCCACAGCCCGGCGGCCTTCGCCTTGGCGCGCAGCTCGTCCAGCCTGTCGAGCCGGATATTCTCATACGCGTCATAGACGTCGGGACGGGTTTCGAGTGGCAGGACCTCGGCGCGGATGAAATCGCGGGCCCGGCGCCTGAGGCTCTCAATATCGGGGGGAAGGGTGAAATCCATGGGGTTGGCAAGGTGCCATGGATTTGCCACGCATTCTAGAGTATCAAATGGCCACCATGATCAGACACCCCCTCGTCGGCCTGCCCTCCGACACCTATGAAAACAGCCACCTCCTTTTCCATTCCCTCGGCGACAAATATGTGCGCGCCGTCTCTGACGTGGCGCAATGCCTGCCGGTGATGATCCCGGCCATTGCCGAGGCGATGGACCTTTCGGCCCTGCTCGATCATTTCGACGGTATCCTGATGACGGGCGCCATCTCCAATGTGCATCCGCCGCATTATGGCTCGACGCCGACCGCCGATCACGAGCCCTATGACCATCACCGCGACCAGCTCACCTTGAAGCTGATCCGCGCCGTGCTCGACCGCGGCATGCCGCTCTTCTGCATCTGCCGCGGCTTCCAGGAGCTCAATGTGGTCATGGGCGGCACGCTCGAGACCGAGGTGCAGCGCGGTGAAGGCCGGCTCGATCATCGCTCGCGCAAAGTCGAGGACATGGACGTCAAATATGGCCCGGTGCATCCGATCGCCATCACGCCGGGCGGCGTGCTGGAAGGCATGCTCGGCAAGAGTGAGACCCTGGTGAACAGCCTGCACCGCCAGGCGATCGCCAAGGTGGCGCCCGGCCTCAATGTCGAGGCGCGCGCCCCCGATGGCATCATCGAGGCCGTGTCGGTGAAGGGCGCCAAGGCTTTCGCCTTCGGGGCACAGTGGCATCCCGAATACAAGGCGGCCAACAATCCGGACTCGGTGAAGCTGTTCAAGGCCTTCGGGGACGCCGTCCGCCTCCACGCGGCACGCCGCGTGAACGACAAGCTGGCGCGCGCGAGTTAAGCACCTCCCCTCACCCTGAGGTGCGAGCAAAGCGAGCCTCGAAGGGTTTGCTTCAGCACTCTCGCTTTCTCTTGAAGGATGCTTCGAGGGCCGCTTCGCGGCCACCTCAGCATGAGGGCAGATGACACGAGCTAAACCTCGCTGGTGAAATCCACCGCCGGCCCACGCGAATAATCCGAGAAGCGCACATTCATGCCACCTTCGATCGGCGAGCAGGCCATCGGGCCGATGAGCGCCGTATCCGCGCCAGGCATTGTGCAGAGCCGCAAGGTGCGGAAACCCTTCTCCGTCTTGTATTGCACGCAGACCGCGTCACCTTTGCGCGTCAGGCGCAGACGGACGGACTCCCCGACATCGACCTCGCGGGCGATCGCCCAGTCGGAAAAAGCGCCTTGCGTATGGACCGAGCTCAGCGCCGCATGGCCATGGGCGAATTCTACGCCGGCCTTGAGCCACTGGTCGGCGCTGATCCGCAACATGAGTCCGGCCTGGTCATATTGCGCCTTGTAGCCTGCCGCGAAGACGACCTCGGCAGAGAAATCGCCCGTGACGGTCTCGTGATAATAATGCCCGTTGTCATTGCGCCAGCCATTGAAGGTTCGCTGCCAGAAATCGGTCTTGTCGCCGGTGACGAAGGAAAGGTCCTTGCCGTCCACCCGCCATTGCGCGGGTTCGTTGAGCCATTGCATAAGGTAACTCCTATAGAAATGCCGGCAGCTCGGTGAGCGATTTCACGAGGCGGGCGGGCTTGCCCGGGATCTTGTCAGGGGGCAGACCGAAACGGTCGATGCGGACCACCTGGAAGCCGAATTGCGCCGCCGCCTGCGCATCCCATGTATTGGCCGAGACGAAACAGATGGCGGGCGCGTCATGGATGACGAATTTCTGCATCGCCAGGCGATAGACGCGCCGGCTCGGCTTGTAGATGCCGACATCCTCGACCGACAGGACCTCATCGAGGAGCTTGTCGATGCCGGCCGAGCGCACCGCCGCATCGAGCATCGACGGGCTGCCATTGGACAGGATGGCGGTGCGCATATTGCGTGATTTGAGGGCGCCGAGTGCTTCCTTGGCGTCGGGATAGGCGTCGAGCTTGAGATAAAGCGCCAGGAGCTCGTCCTTGAGCCCCGGCTCGTCGATGCCGTGAAAGGCCAGCGCATAATCGAGCGCGTCACCCGTCACATGCCAGAAATCGGCATGGACGCCCATCAAGCTCCGGAGCCAGGAATATTCGAGCTGCTTCTGCCGCCAGAGCTGCGACAAGGCGTCGGCCTTCTCGCCGATCTCGGCGGCGAGCTTCTGCACCGGCGAATGCACGTCGAACAGTGTGCCATAGGCGTCGAAGACGCAGGCCCGGATGCCCTCCAGTTTCGCCATTATGACCGCTTCTCTCCCCGCTGCCCGAGGCCTATGCTAGCCGCCTCGGAGAGAAACACAATGCCGCACGACCATGATCACGACCACGCCCATGGCGACGACCATCATCACGGGTCCGAGCTTTCCCCCATCGCGCTCCGGGTGAAGGCATTGGAATCCCTCCTCGTCGAGAAGGGCTATGTCGAGCCGGAAGCTCTCGATACGCTGATCGAGACCTATGAGACCAAGATCGGCCCGCGCAACGGCGCCCGTGTCGTCGCCAAAGCCTGGAGCGATCCCAAATACAAGGCTTGGCTGCTCGACGACGCGACGGCGGCGATCGCCTCGCTCGGTTATACCGGCCGCCAGGGCGAGCATATGGTGACAGTCGAGAATACGCCCGAGACGCACAATCTCGTCGTCTGCACTTTGTGCTCCTGCTATCCATGGTCGGTCCTGGGCCTGCCGCCCGTCTGGTACAAGGCGCCGCCCTATCGCTCGCGCGCCGTCATCGATCCGCGCGGCGTGCTTACTGAATTCGGCCTGATGCTGCCCGACGACACCGCCATCAGCGTGTGGGATTCGACCGCCGAGATCCGTTATCTGGTGCTGCCGATGCGGCCTCAAGGCACTGAAGGCTGGAGCGAAGAGAAGCTCAGCCAGTTGGTGACGCGCGATTCGATGATCGGCACCGGCATCGCTCTGGCGCCGGGAGCCCTTTTATGAACGGTCCGCAGGATTTGGGCGGCCAGATGGGTTTCGGCCCGGTGGCACCCGAAACGAACGAGCCGCTTTTCCATGCCGACTGGGAGAGCCGGGCGCTGGCGCTCACCCTCGCCATGGGCGCCACGCGGGAATGGAACATCGACAAATCGCGCCATGCGCGCGAGAGCCTGCCGCCCGCCAAATATCTCTCCATGAGCTATTACGAAATCTGGATCTCGGGGCTGATCGAGCTGATGGTCGGGCAAGGCCTCGTCACCCGCGAGGAAGCCGCCTCGGGCAAACTGGCCGTTCCACCCAAGCCGGTGGCGGGCAAGCTTCTCGCCAAGGATGTGGCGGCGGTCCTCGCCAAGGGCGGCCCGACCTCGCGCACCGCCATCACGGCGCCACGCTTCAAGCCGGGCGATAAAGTCCGCACACGGAACATACATCCGACCGGCCATACCCGCCTGCCGCGTTATCTGCGCGGCCATACGGGCGAGATCGTCCGGCTGCATGGCGCCCATGTTTTTCCCGACACCAACGCGCATGGCAAGGGCGAGAATCCGACAGCGCTCTACACGGTGAAATTCCCGGCCCGCGACATATGGGGCGAAGCACGCCATCCGCGCGACACGGTGGCCGCCGATCTCTGGGAGCCCTATCTTGAGCCCGCCTGACGATCCGGTCTTCAACGAGCCGTGGGAGGCGCAAGCCTTCGCCATGGCGGTGAGCCTCGAGGCGAAAGGCCTCTTCACCTGGACCGAATGGGCCGAAGCGCTCGGCCGCGAGATCAAGGCGCAAGGCGAGCGCAGCTATTATGAATGCTGGCTCGCCGCCTTGGAGAGACTCGTCGAGGAGAAACGCCTGATGAGTGCCGCAGAGCGCCTCACCCGCATCAATGAATGGGACCGCGCCGCCAAGGCGACGCCGCACGGACAGCCGATCGAGCTCGATCGTTCTTAACCTTTGCCGCGCCCATGATGGACGAGCCAGTCGATATGGCCGCGGGCGACGCCGATATCGGCCAGCATGGCGTCATCGGCGCCGCGCAGGCGGCGTGTGGCGCACCAGCTGTCGATCGCCCCCGACATGCGGCGCAAAGCGGCAAACGCCTGGATGATCATGACACGGCACCTCCAAAATTCCTCGTCTGATCCCACACCCGGGCAGTTGATCTGTCCAACAAGTAGTTGAAATATGCGCCATGAGGGATACTCATCGGCCATGGACATCGACCTCCTGAAAAGCTTCATCGCCATTTGTGAGACGGGCAGCTTCACCCAGGCCGCCCGCCAGGTCGGGCGCACCCAATCGGCGGTGAGCCTGCAAGTCAGGCGCCTGGAGGACCTGCTGGGCCGCCCGCTGCTGCTGCGCTCGAGCGCCAGCGTTGAGCTCACCGAACATGGTGAGCTGTTTCTGGGCTACGCCAAGGACATCATGGCGTCCTATAATGGCGCACTCGCCGCCTTCAACCGTGGTTCCGTCGAAGGCGTCGTGGTGTTGGGCCTGTCGGAGGATTATGCGCCGCGCATCCTTTCCGAGGTGCTGCGGAGCTTCATCGAGCTCTATCCGCTCGCTACCGTCGATCTGGTGCTGGAGGACTCGAAGCTCCTGGTGAAGAAGCTCGCCGAAGGCGCCGTCGACCTCGCTTTCATCACCGAGGGCGAAGGCCCGGTACGCGGCGGCCCCATCGCCTTCCGCGACCAGATCGTCTGGGTGGCGCCACGCGACGGCAATCTCCAGGAGCGCGAACCGATACCGATCGCGATACGCAACGAGGACGACAGTTATACCCGCTTCATGGTCTCATCGCTCCAGGCGATGAAGCGCCGCTATCGCACCGCCGTCATCAGCCGCAGCATCACGGGCCTCCGCGCCGCGGTCGCGGGCGGCCTCGCGCTGAGCGCCATGGTGCGCAGCAGCGTCACCTCCGACATGCGCGAATTGACAGCGGCGGAAGGCTTTCCGCCGCTCGCCGAGTTCAACATCCGGCTGGAGCGCGCCCATGGGCGCAAGAGCGCCATCATCGACAGGCTGGAGGCGCATCTGATGACGCGCTTCTCCGAAGAACGCTGATCAGCCGATCTTCGAGAAGATCGGGAAAGTTTCGAGCAGCCAATAGGCGAAATTCTGATGGAGGCCGGTGAGGAAGGCGATGCCGGCCAGGATGAGCAGCACGCCCATCGCTTTCTCGACCATGTTGAGATGTTTGGCGAAGCGCTTGAAGAAGCCGAGGAACTTGCCGACCGCGACCGCCGCGAGCAGGAAGGGCACGCCAAGGCCCGCCGAATAGACGGCGAGCAGGAAGGCGCCCTGCCCGACACTGTCCTCGCTCGCCGCCACCGCCAGGATGGTGGCGAGCACCGGCCCGATACAGGGCGTCCAGCCGAACGCGAAAGCGAGTCCCACCGCATAGGCGCCGAGGAGCCCGGCGGGCCGCGCCTCCTGCTGGTAGCGCTTCTCGCGGTTGATGAAGGCGAAACGGAAGACGCCGAGGAAATGCAGGCCCATCAGGATGATGACGACCCCGGCGAGCTGGGCGAGCAGCGGCAGATGCTCACGCAGGAATTGTCCGGCGACCGAAGCGGTGGCGCCGAGCAGTACGAAGACGGTCGAGAAGCCGAGCACGAAGGCGAGCGACGCGAAAAGCGTGCGCCGGCGCGAGATCGCCTGATTCTCGGTCAGGTCGTCCAGCGAGGCGCCGGTGATGAAGCACAGATAAGGCGGCACCAGCGGCAGGACGCAAGGGCTGAGAAAGCTCAGGAGCCCGCCAAAAAACGCCGTCAGAATGGAAAACACGTCAAAGAGCCTCGCGACAACCGCCTCGCTTCTTCCCTTGGCGGGTTGGATCGAAAGGCACAACTCACGAAAGGCCGCAGGCCCTTCAACAAGCTGTCACTTGACAAGGATCGATCTATGTTATGTTATAATATAACATAGAGGAGAAGAGTGATGCCCGCGACCGCCCGTTTTGCCTTAGCCTGCCTGTTCGCCACCGCCTTCAGCACCGCCGGCCTTGCCGCCCCCAAAGTGGTGGCGACCATCAAGCCGATCCATTCCATCGCCGCCAATGTCATGGCCGGCGTGGGCGAGCCCCACTTGCTGCTCGATGCCGCGGTGTCCGAGCACACCGCCCAGCTCACCCCGTCCCAGGTCCGCGCCATGCAGAATGCCGACCTGATCGTGGCGGTGGGCGAGAATCTCGAGGCCTTCCTGCATAAGGCGCTGGAGAATCCCGAGATCGGCCAGAAGAAGGTTTTCGAGGCGGGCGAGGCGCCTGGCGTCAAGACGCTCCCTGCCCGCGATGGCGGCCTGTGGGAGCCGCATTCCCATGAAAGCGAAAGCGAGGAGGCTCACGCGGAAGAAGGTCACGATCATGATCACGGCGGCCATGATCCGCATATCTGGATGGACCCCGAGAATGCCAAGGCAATTGCCAATGAGCTCGCCAAGACACTCGGCGGTCTCGACAGCGCCAATGCCGTCAAATATCAAGAGAACGCCGCCAAATTCGCGAGCAGTCTCGACGCGCTCTCGGCTGAGATCAAAACCGAGATCGCGCCGGTTCAGGACAAACGATACATCGTCTTCCACGACGCCTATCAATATTTCGAAACGCGTTTCGGCATGAATCCGGCCGGCAGCGTCACCGTCAATCCGGAAGTGACGCCGGGCGCCAAGCGCCTGAAAGAAATTCACGACCGCATCGCCGAGACGAAGGCCGTCTGTGTCTTCGCGGAACCGCAATTCGAGCCGAAATATGTGGAGACCGTCATCGAAGGCACCAAGGCCAAGACCGCGGTGCTCGACGGCCTGGGCGCGCAGGAACCCAAAGGCCCTGACGCTTATGCCGCTATGATGCGCCGCTTCGTCAGCTCGCTCACCGGTTGCCTGAAGGGATAACGCAGCCGTAACTTCACTTTTCCGCCGCATTCCCCCATCATCCCTCACTCCTCCAGTGATTTGGGACAGGTTCGGGAATGCGGCGCGGTATTCTTTTCGGAGCGGCAATGTCGGCCATGGCCTTGAGCGGCGCCGCGCCCGCTTTCGCCCATCCCCATGTCTGGATCGTCATGCGCTCCGACGTCGTCTTCAACGACAAGGGTGAGGTGAGCGGCATCGCGGTGGAATGGACTTTCGATGACGGTTACGCGCAGATGGCGCTCGACGGCCTCGACACCAATGGCGACGGCGTCTACAGCCAGGACGAGCTCGAGCCCTTGACGAAGGAAAATCTGAGCTCGCTCAAGGACTACAATTATTTCGTCGTGCCGCGCGTGAACGGCAAGGTCGTCCCGATCGGCGAGCCGGTCGAGCCCGGCCAGATCTACAGCAGCGGCAAGCTCGAGCTGCATTTCACCGTGCCGCTCGCAACACCGGTCGACCCGCATAAGGTGGAATTCCACTACAAGGTCTATGACCCGGAATTCTACATCGCCTTCGACTATGTCGAGCAGGATCCGGTCGGCGTCATCGGCACGTTGCCGGCCGATTGCCGGCTCAAGGTCGAGCCCGTCGTCTCCGACCAGCAGCTCAACCAGACGCGCGAAATGCTCTCCAGCAAAGGCACCGACTGGAAGCCGCCGGAGGACGAGGATTTCGGCGGCATGTTCGCGCAGCCGGCCTTGATCATCTGCGGCCAATGACCCTGATCGCCCGGCTTCTCGTTCTCTTCCTGCTGGCCTGTGTCGCCAGTCCCGGCTTCCTCACCGTGCCCCTTCACGCCCAGGAGCAGCCGAGTGAGACGGCGCCCAAGATCGACAAGCGCAAGCTCCTGGTCCAGCCGCGCAATGCCGACGGCACCGTCGACATGCCCTCCTTCTGGAGCGATCCGGTTCTGTGGGTCATCGAGCAGCAGCGCAGCTTTTATGGCGCCATGTCGCAGTCGCTGCGCCAGATGAAGGCGCAATCCTCGCTGCTACCCGCCTATACGTTGATGCTGTTGAGCTTCGGCTATGGCATCTTTCATGCCGCGGGGCCGGGCCATGGCAAGGCGGTGATCTCCGCCTGGCTGCTCGCCACCGAGAATGAACTGCGCCGCGGCATCCTGATCGCCTTCATGAGCGCGCTTATCCAGGCTTTGACCGCCATCGTGGTGATCAGCGCATTGCTGCTGCTGGTAACCGCGGTGGGCTCGACCGCGCGCGATGTCGCCGGTTTCCTCGAAAGCGCCAGCTATGGGCTGATCGCGCTGATGGGCGCCTATCTGATCTGGTCGGCCTTCCGCCCACATGCCCATGCGCATGCGCCTGAACCAGCCCATGCGCACGCGCATTATCGTCATCACGATCATGCACATCATCATGCTCACGGTCATCACCACGATCATGATCACCATCATCATGATCATGGGCCGGATTGCGGTTGCGGCCACTCGCATGTGCCACAAGCGAGCGAGGTCAAGGGCGACTGGTCGCTGACCAGGGCCCTCTCGCTGTCCTTCGCGGTCGGCATAAGGCCCTGCACCGGGGCACTCCTGGTGCTGATCGCGGCCTATCCGATGGGCCTCTATTGGGCCGGCGTCACCTCGACCCTCGTGATGGCGCTCGGCACGGCGATCACCGTCTCGGTCATCGCGGCCATCGCCGTCTATTCCAAGAAGCTCGCGCTGCGGCTCGCCAGCAAGGAGTCTGCATGGCTGGAGCATGCGGCTTTCGGGCTCCGGATCATCGGCGGCCTTGTGATTTTGGGGCTCGGCGGCCTGCTCTTCTGGGGCTCGCTCTATTCCACCAATATGATGATGTAAGTTCAATGCTCACCCGGCGCGTATTCCTCACTTTCATCGTTATGGCCGCCACCGCGTCCAAAGCCCTGGCGCATTCCTTCAAGATCGGCGAGATCGCCATCGGCCATGTCTGGGGCCTGCCGTCGGAAACACGCGAGACCCAGGTCTTCGTGCCCCTGTCCAATCGCGGGAAGGAAACAGACGCACTCGTCGGGGCGCGCTCAGTCATCTGCTCGATGATCGAGCTGCGCCAGAACAACCGCTATGATGATCCGCCGCTCACTTCGGTCGCAGCCGACTCCGGCAAGCCCGTGGCGATGCGCAAAGGCGCCCGCCACCTCCGCCTCATCGGCCTCACCAAGCCGCTCAAGGTGGGTGACCGCTTCGACATGATCCTCGATTTCGAGAAAGCCGGCGAGATCACCGTCGAGGTGATCGTCGAGGACGGCTCGGGGCATTGATCTAGGGCGCCTTGCTCTCCGCGATCGTCCATGACCCGAACAGGTCGTTGGTCACGAAATGGATCCAGATGGTGCTGTCGGCGCGCCGGATGACATAGGTCGAGGTCGGATCGTTATAGATGTCGCCGAGCCCCAGGATCATGCCGACCTTCACATCATCGCCGAGTGGATCGGAGGCCGCCGTCGGGATGCGCCCTGCGGTGACCTTCACGCCGCCCGCCTCGGCGACGCGATTTTCGATATAGTTGCGCACCGCGACGCTGGAATAGGTCTTGCCTTCCGCGCCATTGAGGCCGCCCATGAAGATGCGGCCTTCGACGGGCTCGAATTTGGCGCCCGTCCAGAACGGGAAGCGTCCCTGCTCGAGCGTCTGCTCGCCGCCCGTGGGCGCGACGCCGTCGGGCCGTACGAAATAGGGAAAGGCGCCGAGATCGGCGCTCGACACCGCGACCTTGCTCACATCGAAGTTGCCTGCCGGCGCGCCGGCCGCCTCGACGACCGCCGTCTTGCTCTCGCTTGATGATTTCGCACTTTTGTCGGATTCCTCACCACAGCCCACCAGGACCACAGCGAAAAGCGCCACGCTCAGGCCTTTTGCGAAATGCATGAAGATCCCCCGGAACGTAAAAGTCCTGCCGCCGAAACGGCAGAACTGATTGGTGTCGATGACAGGTGAATGACGGACGGACGCCTCAGAGATCCCCGGTCACGCATTTCTTCGCGAGCGCCTTATATTGCTTCTCGCTGAACTGGATCGGATTGCCGCCGGCGGAGGGATCCTTGATCGCCATCTTCGCTACCTCATCGAGGCGCTTGGTGTCGATGCCGATATCGGCGAGCTTGTGCGGGATGCCGACTTCCTTGCGCAGCGCCAGGATCCATTTCAGGAATCCATTGAAGCCGCCCTTGATGCCGAGATACGCCGCGGCGCGCTCGATGTCCTTCTCGATCTTCTTGCGGTTGGCCTTCAGCACGTAGGGCATAACGATGCCGTTGAGGAGCCCGTGATGCGCGTCATAGAGGCCGCCGAAAGGATGCGACAGAGCATGAATGGCGCCGAGGCCTCGCTGGAACGCCGTGGCGCCCATCGACGAGGCGACCAGCATATTGCCGCGCGCATCGATATCCGCCCCCTTCTTCACCGCCTTGGCGAGGTTTTCCTTGATGAGCAGCATGCCTTCCAGCGCCACGCCCTTGGCGAGCGGGTGATAGAAAGGCGCGCAATAGGATTCGAGGCAATGGGCTAGCGCATCCATGCCGGTCGCCGCGGTGAGCTTGGGCGGCAGGCCGACCGAAAGCTCGGGGTCGAGCAGCGCCACTTTCGGCATGATCGCCGGATGGAAGATGATCTTCTTTTCATGCGTCTCGGGATGGGTGACGACGCCGGCGCGGCCGACTTCCGAGCCGGTGCCGGCGGTGGTCGGCACCGCGATGATCGGCACGATCTTGGCTGAGTCGGCCCTGGTCCACCAGTCGCCGATATCTTCCAGATCGAAGACCGAGATCTTTTGGCCGTGCATCAGCGCGATGAGCTTGCCGATATCGAGGCCGGAACCACCGCCGAAGGCAATGACGCCGTCATGCTTGCCGGCCTTGAACGCCTTGATGCCGGCCTGGAGATTGGCCTCGACCGGATTGGGACGGACATCCGAGAACAAGGCGACGCCGAGGCCCGCTTTCTTGAGATCAGCGAGGATCGCCGCCACCATCGGCATCTGGGCGAGGCCCGGATCGGTGACGAAGAGCGGCCGCTTGATGCCGTTGGCCTGGCACAATTCGGCCAGCTCCTTGACGCGGCCGGCGCCGAATTTGATCGCGGTGGGGAAGTTGAGATTGCGATTTGGAATGGTCATGGGATGTCACTTCGTTCTGGTTCTGAGGTGATAGCTCTTGGGCCGGGTCAGCGCTTCGTAGCCGACCGCGGACAGCGTGGCGCCGCGGCCCGTATCCTTGACGCCGGTCCAGGTCAAGGCCGGGTCGAGATAGTCGCAGCGGTTCATGAGCACCGTGCCGGTGGCGATTTCATCGCCGATGCGCTCGGCGGCATCGGCATCCTCGGTCCACACCGCGGCGGTGAGGCCGTAGGGCGAATCGTTCATCAGCCCGATCGCTTCCTCATCGTCGCTCACCTTCATGATGCCGACGACCGGCCCGAAGCTTTCCTCCGTCATCACCGACATCTGGTGATTGACCGAGGTCAGCACTTGCGGCGCCATATAGGCCGAGCCCTTGCGGTCACGCGCGAAGTTCTTGGGATCGATATGCGCCTTGGCGCCGGAACGGACAGCGGAGGCGATCTGCTTGCGCACGAAATCGGCGGCGTCCGGCTTGACCATCGGGCCAAGTGTTGTCGCCTCGTCGAGCGGCGAGCCCAACACATATTTCCTGGTCAGGTCGACGAAGCCGTCGATGAAATCACCCCAGACCTTCTTATGCACATAGATGCGCTCGATGCCGCAGCAGCTCTGCCCGGAATTGAAGAAGGCGCCGTCGACCAGGTTCTCGATCGCATGCGCCATATTGGCATCGGGGCGCACATAGGCCGGATCCTTGCCGCCGAGCTCGAGCCCGACATTGATGAAGCGCCCGGCTGCCGCCTTCTCCATCGCCTTGCCGCCGGCGACCGAGCCGGTGAAGCAGACCATATTGGCGTGGCCGCCCGAAATGATCGCCGCCGTCTGGTCATGCGACAGCACCAGATTCTGGAAGACGTTCTTAGGGACCCCCGCCGCCTTGCAGGCCTTGGCGAAACGCTCGCCGACCAGGATCGTCTGCGCCGCGTGCTTGAGGACGACCGCATTGCCCGCCATCAGCGCCGGGATGATCGAATTCACCGCGGTGAGATAGGGATAGTTCCACGGCGCGATGGTGAACACGACGCCCAAGGGCTCGCGCCTGATGTAGCGCAAGAAGCCATCCTTGGGCTCAGGCTTGATGTCGCTGAGCGAACGTTCGGCGATCGCGATCATGTAACGCGCCCGCTCCTCGAAGCCGCGCAATTCGCCGGCACCATAACGGATCGGCCGTCCCATCTGCCAGGCGAGCTCCGGCACGATGGCATCCTTCATCGCCAGCATGGCGTCGACGACGGCGGAACAGTACTTCGCCCGCTCCGCCAAAGGCAGGCGTTTCCACTTGTCCTGCGCCGCATGGGCCGCCGCGAAGGCCGCCTCGATTTCCTTTTTCTTCGCCACCGCCCGCTCGGCATAGACCGAGCCGTCGACCGGCGATACGCATCTGATCTTCTCTGCCACTCTTTCTTCCTCTCAATATTGCTCGAAGCCGCGCTTCAATTCCCAGTCGGTGATGCGCCGGTCATATTCGAACTGCTCCCACTTGGCGGTATGCACATAGTGATCGATCACGTCGTCGCCGAAGGCGCCGCGCAGCAGCTTCGAATTGTCGAGAAGCTCGGTCGCCTCGCGCAAGGTCTTAGGGATTTCGCGCAGCTTCTTCGATGTGTCATAGGCATCGCCCGCGAAGGCAGGCTCGAGCGCCATCTTCTTCTCGATGCCGTCGAGGCCGGCGGCGAGCAGCGCCGCAAAAGCGAGATAGGGATTGAGATCGGCGCCGCCGACCCGGCATTCGACGCGGATCGCCTTGGTGTCGGCGCCGCACAGGCGGTAGCCGGCGGTGCGGTTGTCAAAACTCCAGATCGCCCGCGTCGGCGCGAAGGTGCCGGCCATGAAGCGTTTATAGGAGTTGATATAGGGTGCCAGGAAATAGGTGATCTCGCCGGCATGGGCGAGCTGGCCCGCCAGATAGTGTTTCATCATGACCGACATGCCGTGATCGCCCTTGGCATCATGGAACATCGAGCTCTTGCCGTCGGCCGTCCACAGGCTCTGATGGATGTGGGAGGAGTTGCCGGCGAGCCCGTAATTCCATTTGGCCATAAAGCTGATGGCCTTGCCGAGCCCCCAGGCGATCTCCTTGCAGCCGTTTTTCATGATCACATGCCGGTCGGCCATGTCGAGGGCCTCGGCATATTTGACGTTGATCTCTTCCTGGCCCGGGCCCCATTCGCCCTTCGAGTTTTCAACCGGGATGCCGGCGCCCGCGAGACCATTGCGGATGGCGCGCATCACACCTTCTTCCTTGGTCGTCTGCAGGACGTGATAGTCCTCGATATAATAGCCCGCCGTCTTGAGATTGGCGTAAGCCTTGTCATGGGCGCTCTGATAAGACTCGTCGAACAGGAAGAATTCGAGCTCCGAGGCCATATAGGCTTTCATCTTCATCTTGCTGAGACGTTCGAGCTGCTTCTTGAGGATATTGCGCGGCGCATGCGGCAAGGGCGAATGATCGTGATGGTCGAGCACGTCGCAGATCACCAGCGCCGTCTTGTCGAGCCAGGGCGTCACCCGCATGGTCGCCAGATCCGGCTTGATGACGAAATCGCCATAACCCTTCTGCCAGCTCGCCACCTTGTAGCCGGGCACCGGTTCCATATCGATGTCGTCGGCGAGGAGATAGTTGCAGCCATGCGTCTCCTCATAGGCACCGTCGACGAAGAATTGTGCATGGAAGCGCTTGCCGATCAGCCGCCCCTGCATGTCGGGAAATGCCGCGACGACCGTATCGATTGTGCCGGCCGCAACTTCTTTCTTGAGCTGGGCGAGCGTCAGCATGCCTTGAATCATCTGTTTCTCTTTCTCGAAGGGAAAACCAAAAGAAAGCGGCGCGGGAACTCTCCCGCGCCGCCGTCGTCGTTCTTATGCCTTGGCGCGATGCTCCATCGCGAACTCCTCCTCGGGCGAGAGGATGAGCTTATGACGGCCGACCAAAGCAAAATAGATGATCGCCAGGACGAACCACACGCCGACCCAGATGACCCCCTTGAAGAAGAAGGGATCCCAGAGCTGGTAATAGAGCGTGACCAGCCCGATGATGATCGTCGCCACCGCTCCCGGAATGCCGAGCGGGCTGCGATAAGGCCGTTCGATATGCGGCTGGTTCTTCCTCAGCAGGATGAAGGACACGGCCTGCAATATGTAGGAGAACATGGCGCCGAACACCGCCATGTTGAGCAGCACCACACCGATGGCCGAGCCGGCATTTTCGCCGAGCGAGTACCAGATCACCAGCATGATCGCGAGGCCGACCAGCGCGCCGACGATCATCGCCACATAGGGGGTCTTGAAGCGCTCATGCGTCAGCGACAGTCCCGATGGGAAATAGCCGGCACGCGACAGCGAATAGACCTGCCGGCCCATCGCGAACACGATCGTGTGGAAGCTGGCGATGAGGCCGACCAGCGCGATCAGGCCCAACGCCTTGGCGCCCCAGCCGCCGAAGATCGCCCGGAAACCGTCGAGCAACGGCTCACCCGATGTTCCGAGCTTGTGCGCGCCAACCCCGATGACCGAGGGATTGAGCAGCACGATCATGAAGGCCGAGATGACCAGCGTCAGCATGCCGAGCAGGATGCCCTTCGGCATGTCACGCTTGGGATCGACCGATTCTTCCGCCGCCAGCGGCAACTGCTCGATCGCCAGGAACAGCCACACGGCGAATGGCAGCGTCGCCAGCACGCCGGAGAAGCCGAAGGGGAACATAGGACCGTTGCCCTCGGCAAGCTCATTCGAGGTTTTCGCCACGGCCTGGAGATCGGCCGGCAGCGTACCGTACTGGGCCGCTGTCAGCGTGATATCCGTGGCATCCGCGGCAGCCCCCGTCACCAGCGCGGCAATATCCGCGGGCAGTGTCGCCACCGCCGCCTTCAAGGCGTCGAGCGGAACCGTGGCGCTCTGGACGTCGCTGGCGATATTGAGGGCCCAGCGGTTGAAGTCCATGTTTGGAATGGCGCTGATCCAGAAGAAGATGAGCACCGCCAGCGAAAGCAGCGTGACGATGAGCGTCACGCGGAAAGACAGCGCCACGCCAAAGATGTTGAGGGCAAGGAACACAAGATAGGTGGCGACCCACCATATCGGCTGCATCGACGGGCTCGTCTCGAAGATGCCGGTCAGATAGGAGCCGATGAAGAAGGCGATGACGGCGGGCGTCACCACATATTCGACATTCTCGCACAGGCCGGTGATGAAGCCGCCCCAGGGGCCCATGGCGGTACGGCCGAAGGAATAGGCTGCCCCCGTATGCGGCAGCGCCGGTGACATCTCGGCGATGCTGAAGACGAGGCCGATATACATGATGGCGATAATGATGCCCGCCACAAGCATGCCGCCCCACCCACCGACGGAGAAGCCAAGATTCCAGCCGGAGAAGTGTCCGGAGATCACGGCGCCGACACCCAGCGCCCACAGCGACCAGATCCCCGCATAACGCTGGAGATGTCGCTTCTCGAAATAACCGGCATCAGCTTTCGTATAGCTGACGCCGCCACTGTCTTGAGACATGAATCCCTCCAAATGAGTGTTCAGGCACGTTTCCTCACGAGGCTACGCGCCGGGCTTGCGTCACCGGCAGCGCACCCAAAACCTCGCTCAGGCGTTTCGCCCATTGTTCTTGTCCCGCCGACCGGGCGATCAGGTCATTGCGGATTTCGAGCATCGCATAGGGCAGCCCTCTGGGCGCCGCATGCAGATTGAGTGTATGGCAGACGCCGTCCTTGGGACCGTAAGGCTCGTTGCGCCTGACCACGATGTCCCGGGCGCCGCCGAAGGCGGCAAGAAGATCATCGGCAAGACGCGCATCATGGTCGTGCAGGATGCCGAGATCGAGAGTCCGTCGCACCCCTTTATAGACAGGGGTGAAGCTGTGAATGGTGACGAAGAGCGAGGTCATGCCCCGCGCCGCACGCTCGTCGAGGAGCCGCGCCGCCCGGTCGTGAAAGGGCCGGTAGATCTCGCTTATGCGCGCCAGACGGTCCTCGGCACTGAGCTTCTCATTGCCCGGAACACGCGTCGTCTCGCTCATCTTTGGCATCGCATCGGGCGATTCGGGCGGCCTGTTGCAGTCATAAACGAGCCGCGAATAGCGCTGCAGCAGCAACGGCGCGTCGAGTGCGTCGGCAAGCCCGCGCGCCATCGCCTCCGCGCCGATATCCCAGGCGATGTGGCGCGTGAGATCCTCAGGCGAAAGCCCCATATCGCCGAGCGCTCGCGGGATCACCTTGCCGGCATGCTCGCACACCAGCATAACGGGCGACTGCCCGTTCTCATTCACCACAATGACCGGATCGCCCTCATCGGGTCGAAGCAACCCACCCATGGAGAAATCTTCTCTCCCTCATCCCACCTGGAAACAATCATTTCAGAATCGCCAGCGCCTGTCAAATTCGTTACAAGAGCGGGCATGACGACCCGCAAGACGACCGCCCAGCCCGAAACCGTCGCCGAACGCATCCGGCTCGGCACGCCCAAACTGACCCCTGCCGAGCACAAGCTCGCTCATGCGCTGCTCACCAATTATCCGGTGGCGGGGCTCTCCAGCATCACTGAATTCGCCAAGTCGGCCCGCGTGTCGACGCCGACGGCGCTCCGCCTCGCCAAGAAGCTCGGTTTCGCCGGCTTTCCCGGCTTCCAGGCCGCCTTACGCGGCGAGGTCAAGGCGCAATTGCAGGACCCGATCGCGCGCCATCAGCGCTGGTCGAAGGACGCGCCCGACACCCATGTGCTCAACCGCTTCGCCGCGGCGGTGATGGAGAATCTGCGCGGCTCGCTGAAACTCGTCGATCACCGCAGCTTCGACCGCATCGCCGATCTGATCGCCGATCTGGGCCACGCGGTGCATATCGTCGGCGGGCGCATCACCCGGCCGCTCGCCGAATATTTCCACACCCATCTGCATATGATCCGGCCGGGCGTGACCTTGGTGCCGGGCCAGCCCGCCGCCTGGCCGCAATATCTCCTCAACATGAAGCGCGGCGACGTGCTCATCGCCTTCGACGTGCGCCGCTACGATCCCCGGCTCACCGAATTCGCCAACCTCGCGCAGGAGCGCAAGGTCCGAATCGTCTTGTTCACCGACCAATGGATGTCGCCCATAGCCGGCGTCGCCGCACATGCCTTCCCCTTGCGCATCGACGCCCCCTCGGGCTGGGATTCGAACGTCGCGACACTTTTCATGATCGAAGCGCTCATCGCCGACATCGTCGACCGCCGCTGGCCCGAGACCGAGGAGCGTATCCGCGAATTGGAAGGGATCACCGGACGCTTACGCCGCAATTCATGACGTATTGCGCAACGCCCGCCGCTATGCGATCCACTAGCCTCAAGAAGAGCGCGCACGGATAAGCGCCTAAAAGGGGAAATCTAATGGAGTCGTTCGACTTCATCATCATCGGGTCGGGCTCGGCCGGATCGGCCATGGCCTATCGCCTGTCGGAAGACGGCCGGAACAGCGTGCTGGTGCTCGAATATGGCGGCACCGACATAGGCCCGCTGATCCAGATGCCGTCGGCATTGTCCTATCCGATGAACATGCAGACCTATGACTGGGGTTTTGTCGCCGAGCCCGAGCCGGCTTTGGGCGGGCGCCGCCTAGTGACGCCGCGCGGCAAGGTGATCGGCGGCTCCTCCTCCATCAACGGCATGGTCTATGTGCGCGGCCACGCGCGCGATTTCGACGCCTGGGAGGCGATGGGGGCCAAGGGCTGGGGCTTCCGCCATGTGCTGCCCTATTATAAGCGGCTGGAGACGTCGCATGGCGGCGAGGACGGCTGGCGCGGCGCTGACGGGCCGCTGCATGTGACGCGTGGGGCACGCAAGAATCCGCTCTATCAGGCTTTCGTCGAGGCAGGCCGCCAGGCCGGCTACCCCGTCACCGAGGACTATAATGGCCGCCAGCAGGAAGGCTTCGGCGCCATGGAGCGCACCGTCTGGCAGGGCCGGCGCTGGTCGGCCGCCAATGCTTATTTGCGCCCCGCCCTCAAGCGGTCAAATGTCAAGCTCGTCACCCGCGCTTTCGTGCGCCGCCTCGTGATCGACGGCAAACGCGCCACCGGCGTCGAATATGAGCGCGGCGGCGAGATTCTCCAGGCGCAAGCGCGCCGCGAGGTGATCCTGGCGGCGAGCTCGATCAACTCGCCCAAGCTTCTGCAAATCTCCGGCATCGGCGACCCGGCGCATCTCCAGTCGATCGGCGTTTCACCGGTCCATGCATTGCCGGGTGTCGGACAGAATCTGCAGGACCATCTCGAAGTCTATTTCCAGCTGGAATCGCTGAAACCCGTCTCGCTGCTGCCAAGCCTCAATCTGTTCTCGAAGGGCCTGATCGGGCTTGAGTGGCTGCTCTTCAAGACCGGCCTCGGCGCCACCAATCATTTCGAAAGCTGCGGCTTCATCCGCTCAGGCGCCGGCGTCGAATATCCCGACATCGAATATCACTTCCTCCCGATCGCCATCCGGTATGACGGCAAGGCCGCCGCCAAGGGCCATTCCTTCCAGGTCCATGTCGGGCCGATGCGCTCGAAATCGCGCGGCTTCGTGAAGGCGAAGTCGGGCGAGCCCCGCGAAGCGCCGACCATCAAATTCAATTACATGTCGCATCCCGACGACTGGACGGAATTCCGCGCCGCCATGCGCCTGACCCGCGAGATCTTCGAGCAGGACGCGCTCAAGCCCTATAAGGGCCGCGAGATCCAGCCGGGTGCGCATCTCCAGAGCGACGACGAGCTCGACGGCTTCATCCGCGAGCATTGCGAAAGCGCTTTCCACCCCTGCGGCACCTGCCGCATGGGCGACACCTCAGATCCGCAAGCCGTGGTCGATCCCGAATGCCGCGTCATCGGCATCGACAATCTGCGCGTCGCCGATTCATCGATCATGCCGCAGATCGCCAACGGCAATCTCAACGCACCCTCGATCATGATCGGTGAAAAGGCCTCCGATCACATCCTCGGCCGCACGCCCCTGCCCGCCTCCAACCAGGAGCCGTGGATCAATCCAAATTGGAAGACGAGCCAGCGGTAAAGTTTACTTCACCCCCGCCTGCCGCCTCGCCTCATCGAGATAGATATCGCGCAGCTTGCGCACCACCGGGCCGGGTTGGCCGCCGCCGATGCGTTTGCCGTCGATGTCGACGATCGGCAGCACGAAATTGGAGGCGCTGGTGAGGAAGGCCTCGTCCGCCGCATAGGCTTCTTCCGGCGTGAACAGGCGCTCCTCGATGACCACACCTTCTTCCTTCGCCATGCGGAACAGCGAGCGGCGCGTGCAGCCGGCGAGGATGCTGTTCGACAAGGGCCGCGTGATCACCTTGCCGTCCTTGACGATATAAGCGTTGGACGACGTGCCTTCGGTGACCTTGCCGTCTTCGACCATCCAGCCTTCGAAGGCGCCTTGTTCATAAGCGCGCTGCTTGCCGAGCACCGGCGCCAGCAGCATCACCGATTTGATGTCGCGCCGCGCCCAACGGATATCCGGAATGGTGACGACCTTGACGCCCGCCGGCGCATTGGGATTCTCGAGCAGCTTCTGCACCTGGGTGAAGCCGATGAGCGTCGACTTCGCTTCCTTGGGGAACTTGAAGTCGCGGTCGGCGCTCCCGCGCGTCACCTGGATATAGATGATGCCTTCATCGAGCTTGTTGCGCTTGATGAGCTCCTCATGCATCTGGCGCAGTTCCGCCTTGCTGCACGGCCACGCCATGCTGATCTCGTTCAGCGACCGCTCCAGCCGTTCGGCATGCGGCTCATAATCGACAAGCTTGCCGTTGATCACGGCGGTCACTTCATAAATGCCGTCGGCGAACAGGAAGCCGCGATCGAAAATTGAGACTTTCCCTTCATTTTCAGGGACATAGCTTCCATTCACATAGACGATACGGCTCATTGGGATTCCCTTCGTGGCGGTGACGCGTTGTCAAACCAGATTCTGGAGGAGAAATCCATGGGGGTTGTGTTCGCCCCCTGGGCCCGGCTAGGTAAGTGCCCCGGACTAACAACTTTAAAGGATATCATGGCCTCCCGGATCACGGACGCCTCGATCGAGGCGATGCTGACGCGTGAAAAAGCTCATTTTCTCCAGCGCAACCCGAAATCCAGGACCTTGGCCGAAGACTCCTCCAAACATTGGCTGCGCGGCGTGCCGATGCATTGGATGGCCGATTGGGAAACGCCCTTTCCGCTTTTCATCGAAAGGGCTTCGGGCGTCGATCTGACCGATGCCGACGGCAACAGCTACATCGATTTCTGCCTCGGCGACACCGGCGCCATGTTCGGCCACAGCCCCAAGGCGCTGGCCGAAACCTTGCGGAGTGCGAGCTTCGACGGCTTCACCACCATGCTGCCCTCGCCCGACGCAGCGGTCGTCGGACGTCTTCTCTCCGAACGCTTCGGCCTGCCGATGTGGCAGGTGACGGCGACGGCATCCGACGCCAATCGCGCGGTGTTGCGCTGGTGCCGCGCTATCACCGGACGCAAGAAGATCCTCGTCTTCAACGGCTGCTATCACGGCGCCGTGGACGAAACCTTCGTCACCCTCGCAGACGGCAAGGAAGTCGCCGATCCGGCCCTGATCGGCGAGCCGCGCGACATCACGCAATTCACCAAGGTCGTCGAGTTCAACGATATTTCTGCCCTCGAGGCGGCATTGGCGCCAGGCGACGTCGCCTGCGTGCTGGCCGAACCCTTGATGACCAATATCGGCATGGTGCTGCCCGATGAGGGCTTCCATGACGCGCTGCGCCAGATCACAAGGCGCACCGGCACGCTGCTCGTGATGGACGAGACCCATTGCATGTCGTCAGGCCCCGGCGGCTATTCCGGCGCTCACGGGCTCGCGCCCGACGCCATCGTGCTCGGCAAGCCGATCGCCGGCGGCGTGCCTGCGGCGATCTATGGTTTCTCTGAAGAAACCGCCAAACGCATCAGGAAATATCTCGAACATCGCGAGCCGGGCCGTTCCGGGATCGGCACCACACTTTCAGGCTCGAAGCTGCAAATGGCGCTCATGCGCACCATGCTCGAGACCTATTTCACCCGGGAGGCTTTCGCCCCTTTGATCGAGCTCGCCAGAAGGCTCGAAAAAGGTATCGCGAATGTCATCATCAAATATGGGGCACCGTGGCATGTCGTGCGCGTCGGCGCGCGTGTTGAATTCATGTGCAGCCCGGACCGTCCGCGCAATGGCGGCGAAGCTGGCCGCATCATTCACCGCCCGATCGACATGGCCATTCACCATTACCTTCTGAACCGCGGCGTGGTGATCACGCCGTTCCATAATATGATGTTGATATGCCCCGCGACGACGCGAGTGCATGTCGAGAGCCTTATCGATGGCCTCGACCACTGCCTTGCCGAGCTCGTCTGAGGGATGGAGTCCTTTTATCATGACCGTCATCACCCCGCAGCGCCAGAGTGAAGCTCAGGCCTTTCTCGACGCCAATCCGGGTATCGAAAGTTTTCATCTGATCTGGACCGATCTGTGCGGCATCCAGCGCGGCAAGATCCTGCGCCGCGACGAATTGGTGCCCGGCTGGCGCGACGGCCGCTTCCTGCCGATCTCGGCGCTCGTCCTCGACGCCACCGGCCAGGATGTTCCCGAAACCGGCCTCGTCTTCGACGAAGGCGACCGCGACCTGCTGCTGTGGCCCATTCCCGGCAGCATGACGACCATTCCCTGGGCGTCGCAGCCGGCGGCGCAATATATCGCCGCCGCGCATGATCTCGACGGCGTTCCCCATTACGCCGATCCGCGTAATACGCTCGAAAAGATCGTCGGCCGCTTCGCCGAGTTCAACATGACGCCGGTCGGCGCCGTCGAGGTCGAGTTCTTCCTGATGGACCGCGAGGCGGCCTTCGCCGGCACACCCAGGGCACCCAAGTCCCTCACCAACGGCGCCCGCCCGCAGCACTACCAAGCCTATCACCTGCAGGATCTCGACGATTTCGCGCCCTTCTTCCAGGACCTCTATGCCTATGCCGACATCCAGGGCCTGCCGGCCAAGACGCTGATCTCGGAATATGCGCCGGGCCAGATGGAGATCGTGCTGCGCCACCGGGCCGATGTGCTGAAAGCCTGCGATGAAGGCATCATGCTGAAGCGGCTGATCAAGGCGGCCGCCGACAAGCATGGCCTCGTCGCGACCTTCATGGCCAAGCCTTATTCCGAATGGACGGGCTCGGGCATGCATATCCATGTCAGTCTGGCGGACGAGGCCGGCAAGAATCTCTTCGCCGCCGCGGACCCGACCGAGAACCAACTGCTGCTCAACGCGCTGGGCGGCCTCAAGGCGTCGATGGCCGAATCCATGCTGATCTTCGCACCCAACGCCAATTCCTATCGCCGCTTCCGCCGCAACTCCTATGCGCCGGTCTCGGCAAGCTGGGGCATCAACAACCGCACCGTCTCGCTGCGCATCCCGGCGGGAGCGCCGGAGACCTGCCATATCGAGCATCGCCCGGCGGGAGCCGACGCCAATCCCTATCTGGTGATGGCGTCCATCCTCGCCGGCATGCATTACGGCATCCAGGAGAAGCTCGATCCGGGCGCCCCCGTCACCGGCAATGGCTATGAGAAGCGCGCCAAATACATCCCCGGCAACTGGTTCGAGGCGATCGATGCCTTCTGGCGCGCCTCGATCCTCAAGGATTATTTCGGCAAGGACTTCGTCGACACCTTCTGCACGCTGAAGGAGGTCGAGGCCGACCGTTTCTTCGCCGAGCCGACGGCGCGCGATTACGAGTGGTATCTGCGGACGATTTGATTATCTTATGGGTCAGTGACCTCATTCAGGGAGCTGACCCATGACCGCCATCATTGGCTGGGCGCATTCGAAATTCGGCAAGCTCGAAGCCGAGACGCTCGAAAGCCTGATCGTCGGTGCCGCGACGGAAGCGATCGCCGATGCAGGCCTGGCGCCTGCCGATATCGACGCCATCTATGTCGGCAATTTCGGCGGCTTCGAGAAGCAGTCCTTCCCGGCCTCCTTTGCGCTCAACGCATCGCCCGCTTTGCGCTTCAAGCCGGCGACGCGGGTGGAGAATGCCTGCGCCACCGGCTCCGCCGCCATCCACGTCGCCCACACCTCCATCGCCGCGCGCGCCGCCCGTTTCGTGCTGGTGGTGGGCGCTGAGAAGATGACGACAGCACCGGGCGACCAGATCGGCGACATCCTGCTCAATGCCTCCTACCGCGCCGAGGAAGGCGACACGCCGGGCGGCTTCGCCGGCATCTTCGGGCGCATCGCCGAGCTCTATTTCCAGCGGCATGGCGATCAGTCGGAGGCGCTCGCCCGCATCGCCGCCAAGAATCACAAGAACGGCGTCGCCAATCCTTATGCGCAGTTGCGCAAAGAATTGTCGGTCGAGTTCTGCAATACCGTGTCGGACAAGAACCCGATCGTCGCCGGCCCGTTGCGGCGCACCGACTGCTCGCTGGTGTCGGACGGCGCCGCGGCCATCGTGATGTGCGACACGGAGACCGCCTTGCGTTTCCCCAAAGCGGTGCATCTGCGCGGCCTCGCCCATGTCCAGGACTATCTGCCGATGTCGGCGCGCGATATCGTCAACTTCGAAGGCTGCGAAGTCGCCTGGAAAAAAGCCCATGAACGCGCCGGCACGAGCCTCTCGGATCTTTCCTTCGTCGAGACCCATGACTGCTTCACCATCGCCGAGCTGCTCGAATATGAGGCGATGGGCCTGGCGCCACGTGGCCAGGGCGCCCGCGCCATTGCTGAGGGCTGGACCGAGAAGGACGGCAAATTGCCGGTCAATCCATCAGGCGGCCTCAAATCCAAGGGTCATCCGATCGGTGCCACGGGCGTATCGATGCATGTGATGGCGGCCCTGCAGCTCGAAGGCAAGGCCGAGGGCATGCAGGTCAAGGACGCGAAGCTCGCTGGGATTTTCAACATGGGCGGCGCCGCGGTCGCCAATTATGTTTCGATCCTGGAGCGGTTGCGGTAAATTCCCTCGCCCCGCATGAGCGGGGAAAATGGGGAAACCCATTGCGCCAGCAATGGGGAGGATGAGGGCCTTGAAGACAGCTATGTTTTACGCACGGTCGGCATCGGCTCAACCCAAAGAACGCCGCACGCTCCCTCTCTTGACACTCCTCGCCGTCCTCTTCTGGCCAAGCCAAGCCCAGGCTGCGGAGCTGAACGGCGCCGAGCTGATCCTGCCCTGGGCCATCCCCTTTGTCGGCATTCTCCTGTCAATCGCGCTGCTTCCCCTCCTCGCTCATCATTTCTGGGAGCATCACCAAGGCAAGATCGCCGCTTTCTGGGCGGCGCTCATCATCCTTCCGCTCTTTGCGCTGTTCGATTCGGGCACGGCGATCGCCTCGATCGGCCATGCGATCATCCTGGAATATATCCCCTTCATCCTGCTGCTGCTGGCGCTCTTCACTGTCGCCGGCGGCGTCGTGCTGCGCGGCAATCTGCATGGCTCGCCCGCCGTCAATACAGGGCTTCTCGCCATCGGCTCCGCACTGGCGAGCTTCACCGGCACCACGGGAGCCGCCATGGTGATGATCCGCCCGTTGCTGCGCGCCAATGACGACCGCAAGCGCAACGCCCATGTCGTCATCTTCTTCATCTTCCTGGTCGCCAATATCGGCGGCTCGCTCACGCCCCTCGGCGACCCGCCGCTGTTCTTAGGGTTTCTGCGCGGCGTCGACTTCTTCTGGACCACCGAGCATCTTCTACCCGAGACGCTGTTCCTGGTCGCCGTTCTCCTCGTGCTGTTTTTCATCCTAGACAGCGTCATCTATCGCCAGGACGGCCATTCGAAGCCCGACCCGACGCCCGACGACGAGCCGCTACGCATGTCGGGCGGCCTCAACATCATCCTGCTCGGCGTCATCATCGGTGCCATCCTGCTCAGCGCCTCGACCTCGCTCGGCACCGTCCACATCATGGGCGTCGACGCCGAGATCGAGAACATCCTGCGCGATATCGTAATGGTCGCCGTGACCCTCGTCTCGCTCGCAGTGACGCCCAAGGCCGACCGCGAGGCCAATGCCTTTTCCTGGGAGCCGATCAAGGAAGTGGCGAAGCTCTTCGCCGGTATCTTCATCACCATCATCCCCGTTCTCGCCATGCTGAAGGCGGGCGAGAACGGCATCTTCGCGCCGCTCGTGGCGCTGGTGACGGGAGCCGACGGCGTGGCCAATCCGGTCGCCTATTTCTGGCTGACCGGCATGCTCTCGGCCTTCCTCGACAATGCCCCGACCTATCTGGTGTTCTTCGAGCTGGCGGGCGGTGATCCGCAATCGCTCATGACCGAAGGCGCCTTGACCTTGACCGCGATCTCGGCCGGCGCCGTCTTCATGGGCGCCCTCACCTATATCGGCAACGCGCCCAATTTCATGGTCTATTCGATCGCGCGGCGCGCCGGCGTCCGGATGCCGGGCTTCTTCGGCTACATGTTGTGGTCGATGGCGATCCTGCTGCCGCTCTTCGCGGTGCTGACCTTCGTCTTCTACATGTAACGGGAATGCGCCTTACTCGTCTGTCTTCTTGGTGCCCGTCATCACCTTGTCGATGATGGCGAGGAAGATCGCCGAGACGACGAACGCCATGTGCACAATGGTCAGCCACATGATCTGATCGGACGTATATTTCGCCGAGTTGAGGAACACCTGGAGCAGATGGATGGAGGAGATGGCGACGATCGTCGAGGCGACCTTCACCTTGAGCGAGCCGGCATCGATCTTGCCCAGCCAATGCACTTCGCCGTCGGCATTGTCGAAGCGGCTGACGAAGTTCTCATAGCCCGAGATGATCACCATGACGACGAGGCTCGCGACCAGTGCGGCGTCGATGAGGCCCAGCATCTTGAGGATCGTGTCGGTGTCCTCGAGCACCATGACCACGCTGACGAATTCGACGAGTTTCTTGGCGAAGGAGAAGGCATAGATGGCGAGCGCCACCGCGAGCCCCAGATAGAACACCACGAGCAGCCAGCGCGATGCCAGGATGATCGATTCGATGAAATGTTCGATGGATTTCATGGGGCCCTTCCGTTGTCTTCGAGGTTCTCATAACCTATCAAATTGGGCAATCAAGAGGCAGAAATCATGCGGAGCCGCAAGGCGATCCAGATCGTCGGCTGCCATGCCGAGGGCGAGGTCGGCGACGTCATTGTGGGCGGTGTGGCGCCGCCGCCCGGCGCCACTTTATGGGACCAGTCGCGCTTCATCGCCAGCGACGGCTCTTTGCGCAATTTCGTGCTGAACGAGCCCCGGGGCGGCGTTTTCCGTCATGTCAACCTGCTGGTTCCGCCGAAGAATCCGCAAGCCCAGATGGGTTTCATCATCATGGAGCCCGAGGACACCCCGCCGATGTCGGGCTCGAACTGCATCTGCGTCGCGACGGTGCTGCTCGATACCGGCATTCTGCCGATGCAGGAGCCGGAAACCGATCTCGTGCTCGAGGCGCCGGCGGGCCTCATCCATATCCGCGCCTCATGCCGCGATGGCAAGGCCGAGCGCATCAGCCTGCGCAACGTACCTTCCTTCGCTGACAAGCTCGGCGTGCAGCTTGACGTGCCGGGTGTCGGCACCGTCACCGTCGATATCGCTTTTGGCGGCGACAGTTTCGTCATCGCACGGGCCAAAGACTTCGGCTTCGCGATGAAACCAGAAGAAGCGCGCGACATCGCCGTAATGGGCCGCAAGCTCGTCACCGCTGCCAATGAGCAGCTGGGCTTCCGCCATCCGGTGCTGACCGGCTGGGATCATATCTCCTTCTGCTTCATGACGGGCGAGCTCGAAAAGATCGACGGCGAGCTCTCCAGCCGCAATTCCTGTGTCGTCAATCCAGGCAAGCTCGACCGCTCGCCGACCGGCACCGGCTGCTCGGCGCTGATGGCGGTGCTGCACGCCAAAGGCCTGCTCAGGAAAGGCGAGCGTTTCATCGGCCGCTCGATCATCGAGTCGCGCTTCGACGGCCGCATCGAGGAAGAGACTGAGATTGCCGGGCGCAAGGCCATCATCCCCTCGATTGCCGGACGCGCCTGGATCACCGGCACATCGACCTTGCTGCTCGATCCCGACGATCCCTGGCCTGCGGGCTACAAGATCGCCGACACCTGGCCGAAGCTCTAGAGGGCTTCCCGCCAAAGTTGTTCGACTTTGGCGATAAGGAAGCGCTCCAGATTATTTCGAGCCCTATCACGCCGTATAGGCCGGCAACCGCGCCGCCAGCGCGTCGACGGCAGCGCGGATCTTCAACGGCAGATGGGGTGTGGCGAGCCACAGCACGTGGCAATCATAGGGAAACTCGGCCTCGTCTTGCAGAACCTGCTTGAGCGCGCCTGAACGCAATTCTTCACGCACCAGCCAGCTCGGCAGCCAGGCGAGCCCCATGCCGGCGGCCGCGGCATCAGCGATCGCGGCCATGTCGTCGAGCCGGAAGCGGCTCTGCGGCGTGATTTCCGCCGGAGCTTCCCCGGCGCGCGGAAACAGCCAGGAGCGGACGCGGCCGCCGCGGCCATAGAGGATGGCAGCGTGCTGGTGGATATCCGCGATCTGCCGCGGCTCGCCATGCTGCGCGATATAGGCGGGCGCGGCGCAGACGATCATAAGCTGGCGCGCCACGCGGCGGGTGATCACGCCCGCCTCGTCCTTGAGATCGCCGGTCCTGATCGCAAGGTCGAAATGGCCGTCGGCCAGATCGATTAACGGATCACCCAAGGAGAGATCGAGCTCG
The DNA here is from genome assembly GCA_005502925.1 of Rhizobiales bacterium Y(2018). Classification (GTDB taxonomy): domain Bacteria; phylum Pseudomonadota; class Alphaproteobacteria; order Rhizobiales; family Aestuariivirgaceae; genus Taklimakanibacter. The sequence goes on from SCPD01000004.1 coordinate 285,490, forward strand.
AGCGCCGGATGCTGGCGCGCGAAATCGAAGAGGACCGGCGCCGCGCAGTAGCGGCCATAAAGGGCTGGCAAGGCGACGCGCAGACGGCCGCGCGGCTCCCTGAACTGATCGGCGGCGAGCGCGTCGGCGGCATCGGCTTCGGCCAGAATGAGCCGGCAGCGCTCATAATAAGCGTGGCCGAATTCGGTCAGGCTCTGCCGGCGCGTGGTGCGGTTGAGGAGCCGCACGCCGAGGCGCGTTTCGAGGAAGCGCACATGTTTGCCGACCATCGGGGCCGACAGATCGAGGGCCGCGGCGGCGGCCGCGAAGGAGCCGAGGTCGACGGCCTTGACGAAGACTTCCATGCTGGCGAGGCGATCCATTTCAAAACCAATAGTTTCTACTGTTGTGCCTGAACGGCCATTTATCGCCATTACGGTCGTCGGCATAGCTCATTCAGCACGATCAGTTCGGAATGAGGCATTCAATGGCACGAAGCATTCGGTTTCATGAGACAGGCGGACCCGAGGTCCTGTGTATCGAGGACATTGCTGTTCCGTCGCCGGGGCCGGGTGAAATCCATATCCAAGTCAAGGCTTTGGGACTGAACCGGGCCGAGGCGCTGATGCGCCGGGGCACCTATATCGAGACGCCGGTTCTGCCTTCGGGCCTTGGCCTCGAGGCGGCGGGGCTCGTCGAGGCGCTGGGCGACGGCGTCACGGGATTTGCCATCGGCGATGCCGTTAGTGTCCTGCCGCCCATCTCGATGGCGCGCTGGCCGGTCCATGGCGAGCTCGTCCGCTTTCCGGCCGAATTTGTCGTCAAGCATCCGCCGGGCTTGAGCTTCGAGCAGGCGGCGGCGAGCTGGATGCAGTATCTCACCGCCTATGGCGCGCTGATCGACATCGCGAAGCTGAGTGCCGATGACATCGTCATCATCACCGCCGCCTCGAGCAGCGTCGGTCTCGCCGCGATCGAGATCGCCAGGCAGATGGGCGCGACCGTGATCGCGGTCACGCGAACCTCACGCAAGAAGGCCAAACTCCTTGCCGAAGGCGTCCATCATGTCGTGGCCTCAGGCGAAGAGGATCTCCGCGAACGGTTGCGGCAGATCACCGGTGCGCGAGGTGCGCGCGTCGTGTTTGATCCGATCGGCGGTCCTATATTCGAGCCGTTGACGGCGGCGATGGCGCCGGGCGGCATCCTCATCGAATATGGCGGGCTGAGCCCCCAGCCCACGCCCTTTCCGCTCTTCGCCGTGCTGAGCAAGCGCCTGACGCTGCGCGGCTATCTCGTCCACGAGGTCATCGCCGATGAGGCCCGGCGTGACGCCGCGAAGGCGTTCATCCTTGATGGCCTCGCGACCGGCACGCTCCGGCCCGTGATCGCCAAGGTGTTTCCGTTCGAGGAGATCGTCGCCGCGCATCGCTATCTCGAATCGAACGAGCAGTTCGGCAAGATCGTCGTCACGCTCTGATCAAAAGTGAAACTCCCGGAGTTTCTGACCGGGAGCTTCATTCGACCTGCTCAGGCGCGTTTGATGAGCCGCAGTATGACGAGCAGGATGATGGCGCCGATCGTGGCCGAGATGATCGCACCGACGATGTCGCCGCCGAGCGAGATGCCGAGCCGCGGAAACAGCCAGCTCGCGATGACTGAGCCCACGATGCCGACGATGATGTCGCCGACGAGACCGAAGCCCCCGCCCTTGACGATCTGGCCGGCCAGCCAGCCGGCGACGAGGCCGATCAGGATCGCAATGATAATGCTCATATAGCCCTCCGGGTTGCCTACATCGGCGAGCCTATCAGAATTGCCACCCTCCACCAGGGCCGAGCGAAGGTTTTACCCTGTCATCTTGGTCATGCATTGGCGCCACCATCGACCAGGAACGAAGCCCCGGTGACCTGGCGCGCGCCGTCGCTCGCCAGATAGGCGACGGCCGCCGCGACATCGCTCGCCGCGCCATAATGGCCGAGCGCGGTGAGGCGGCATTGCTCGTCGGAACTTTCGCCGTCGGAAGGGTTCATGTCGGTTTCAGTTGAGCCCGGCTGGACGAGATTGACCGTGATGCCGCGCGGTCCCAGATCGCGCGCCAGTCCCTTGGTGAAGCCGATGAGAGCCGATTTGCTCATCGCATAAAGGGTGACACCCGGATGCGCCACGCGCTCCGCGAGATTGCTGCCGATCGAGATGATGCGCCCACCCTGGCTCATGTGGCGCGAGGCCTCCTGCGCCGCGACGAAGGCGGCCCGCGCATGGATCGCCATGGTGCGGTCGAATTCCTCGAGGCTCATCGCCTCGAAGGGGCCATAGGGAAACACACCGGCATTGTTGACCAGGATATCTAGGCGGCCGAGCCCTTGCACCGTTTGGGCGACGGCGCGGCGTACCGCTTGCGGATCGGCGCTGTCGGCTTCGATGGCGAGGCCCTTGCGGCCCTGGGCCTCGATCTCGGCGATGACGCCGGCCGCGGCGGTTGCTCCCTTCGTATAGGTGATGGCGACATCCGCCCCTTCCGCCGCCAGGCGTTTCGCTATGGCCGCGCCGATGCCGCGGCTGGCGCCAGTGACGAGGGCCGTTCTTCCGGACAGGTTGTTCATGGAACTCTCCATTTATGTACTGATAGGTAAATATATCTGGAGGCCTTGCGCCGATCCGTCAAGGGAATTATTTACTGATTGGTATGAAAAAGGATCGCCCCCCGGTGGAGCGCGGCCGGCCGCGCAATTTCGACCGCACCTTAGCCTTGCGCCGGGCGATGGAGGTTTTCTGGGAGCGCGGCTACGAGGGCACCTCGCTCTCCGACCTGACCGAGGCCATGGGCATCGAGCGGCCGAGCCTCTACGCGGCCTTCGGGTGCAAGGAGGCGCTCTTTCGCGAGGCGGTCGACCTCTACAATGAGATCGAGGGCGTGCCGGCCCAGCGCGTCCTCGAGACCGCGCTGACGGCCCGCCAGGCGATCGAGACGATGCTGCGCGATTATGCGGCGACCTATACGCAGGTGGGCAAGCCGCCGGGCTGCATGATCGTGCTGGCGGCGCTTCTCGGCACGCCCCAGAACAAGGATGTGCGCGATCACCTCGCTCGGCACCGCCGCGAATCACGCCTCGCCCTCAAGGCCCGCATTGTCCGCGGCATGGCGGAAGGCGACGTGCCCCAGACGGCCGATGCCGAGCGCGTCGGTGGCTTTTACGCCACTTTGCTCGAAGGCCTGTCGATCCAGGCGCGCGACGGCGCCTCCCGCCTGGACCTCGAAGCGATTATCGACGGGGCCATGACCGCCTGGGATCCGCTGGTGGCTTGCGGAAAAACCTTACCCAGGCGATAACGAGAAAGTGAAACCCGCGGCGTTGCCATTCTAGGTTGGCCTCGCTAGCGGAAAGGGCGCCGGCCCACCGGGTAAGAGGCATGGTTGGCGGTCAACCAACGGATAAGGGGATTCCATGGACTTCATGTTTCTTTCGCGCTTCGCGCCGCAGCTTTTGAGTGTGCTGCGCATCATCACCGCTTTGCTTTTCTTCGCCCACGGCTCGGCTAAATATTTCGGTTTTCCGGCCGTCGAAGGGATGTACGGTATACCGGTCGGGTCGCCCGGCGGCATCGCCGGCATCCTGGAGATCGTCGGCGGCATCCTGCTCGCCATCGGCCTATTCAGCCGCCTCACCGCCTTCATCCTGTCGGGCCTGATGGCGGTCGCCTATTTCATGGTGCACGCGCCGCAGAACTTCCACCCCATCCTCAATGGCGGTGAGCCGGCCATCCTGTTCAGCTTCGTGTTCCTCTATATCGCCGCCGCGGGCCCCGGCCCCTGGAGCGTCGATGCGAGCCGCGGCAAGGCCTGAGCCTTTCCCTGATCGAAACGAGAGGCCCACTCGCAAGAGTGGGCCTTTTTTCTTAATTCTTACGTACCGGGCAGATTGACCCTGGCGCGGATCATGCTTCCCCCATAAGCTTCATGACATGGAGTTTACGGAGGAACATCCATGTCCCTTGCCCGCCTGATCGCCTGGGCGCCGGTATTCATTCTTCTGCTGGTGGCGGCGCCCTTGGCGCACGCCGCGGAGAATGAGCAGGTCGCCGCCGAGATCCGCAAGATCATCGACAATGGCGAGCCTTTGATGGGCGACCAGCAGTCGGATGACCGCATCGTCGAGGTCTATGTCTTCTATGCCGACGATCGCGACTACAAGCCGCTCTGGGTGCGCGATTCAGGTCCGAAGGCGAAGGCCCATGATATCCTTATGGCGATCAAGGGCGCGGCCGATATGGGGCTCGATCCCGTTGCCTACCGCGTCGGCGAGATCGAACAGAAGCTGGAGACGGCAAAGACGCCGCGTGAGCTGGCCGAGCTCGAATTCCTGTTGACCCGCGCTTTCCTCGATTTCGGCCGCGACATCAATCGCGGCATTGTCGAGCCGCAGGCGGCCGGCAAGGAAAACGCCATCACCTCCAAGCAGATGGGCGCGCTGACCCTGATCGACGGCGCCGAGCGCGCCGACAACGTCGCCGACTATGTGCGCTCGCTCGAGCCGCAGACGCCCGAATATCAGCGCCTTAAGACGGCGCTCGCCGCCTATCGCGAGATCGAGGTGAAGGGCGGCTTCCCGGCGATCGGCAAGGGTGCGGCCCTCAAGCCGGGCATGAATGACAAACGCATCCCCGCCATCCGCAAATATCTCATCCTCACTGGCGATCTTCCCGAAGGCGCCAACAAGGATAGCGATCTCTACGATGCCGACCTCGTCGCCGCGGTGAAATGGTTCCAGTATCGTCACGGCCTGACCGAAGACGGCATCATGGCGCAGACGACCTTCGAGGCGATGAATGTCCCGGTCGCCGACCGCATCCAGCAGCTCGAGCTCAATATGGAGCGCCGGCGCTGGATGGATGACGATCTCGGCAAGATCTACATCCTGGTCAACATCGCCGACCAGGAGCTGAAGGTCGTGAAGGATGGCAAGACCGTGCACACGGCGCGCGTCGTGGTCGGCAAGCCCTTCACCCGCACGCCCGTCTTCTCCGAGAAGATGAAATACATCGTTCTCAATCCCTATTGGAACGTGCCGCCCAATATCGCCAACAACGAATATCTGCCCAAGCTCCGGCGCAATCCGGGCGTGCTCAAGCGCGAGCGCATCCGCGTCTTCGCCGGCAATGGCGACGGCGGCAAGGAGGTCGATCCCTTCAGCGTGAACTGGTCGTCGATCAACCGCATGCCCTATTCGCTGCGCCAGGATTCGGGCGCGAAGAACGCGCTGGGGCGGGTGAAGTTCATGTTCCCCAACCGCTTCAATGTCTATCTGCACGATACGCCGTCGAAGAGCCTGTTCGAGCGCGATCTGCGTGTCTTCAGCCATGGTTGCGTGCGCGTGCAGAACCCGCTCGACCTCGCCGAGTTGCTGCTCGCTGATCAAGGCTGGTCGCGGGCCCGCATCGACGCCCAGATCGCCCAGGGCGGACAGCGCATCATCAATCTGAAGACGCAGGTGCCGGTGCATGTCACCTACATGACCGCCTGGGCCAACAAGGACGGCTCGATCCATTTCCGCCGCGACGTCTATAAGCGCGACGAGCAACTGGCGCGTGTGCTCGCCGGGGCGGAAGCTGGCGGCTGATTGCGTCAACGCCTCGCTCGGCGGCACGGATCCTGGCCATCGACGTTACACCGTCATCACAGCGTAGTGTAACCTCGTTGTAACGCAACGCTTGCTTGCGTTCCGCCCCAGGCACGATCAAGATCGGTTCCCGGCACGATCCAGCAACAGTTCAAGGAGAGTCCCCATGCCCAAACAAACCAGCATCATCCTCGTGCATGGCTTTTGGGGCGGCGCCGCCCATTGGAGCAAGGTCATCGTGGCCCTGGCGCGCAAGGGCCACAACTCCGTCATGGCCGTCGAGAATCCTCTGACCTCGCTCGCCGACGACGCTGAACGCACACGCAAGATGATCGCCCAACAGAAGCAGCCGGTGATCCTGGTCGGCCACTCCTATGGCGGCGCCGTCATCACCGAGGCCGGCGACCAGCCCAATGTGGCGGGCCTCGTCTTCATCGCCGCTTTCGCTCCCGATGCCGGCGAAAGCCCGGGCGCCATCACCGCCAAGAATCCGCCGAAGGCCGCCGCCAATCTCGAGCCCGACAGCGACGGTTATCTGTGGATCAAGCGCGACAAGTTCCATGAGAGCTTCTGCCAGGATCTCACCCCCGATGAGGCGCTGGTGATGGCGGCGACCCAGAAGGCGCCGCTCGCCAGCACCTTCGGCGAGAACATCTCCAAGCCGGCCTGGAAGAAGAAGCCGTCCTGGTATCAGATCTCGAGCGAGGACCACATGATCGCGCCCGACAATCAGAAAATGATGTCGGGCCGCCTGGGCGCCAGGAAGGTCATCACGCTGAAGGCGAGCCATGCCTCGCTCGCTTCGCAGCCCGACGCGGTGGTGGCGCTCATCGAAGAGGCCGTCGCGGCGTCCTGACCTCAGACAGGGTCGCGCGGGATCGTGGCCTGCATTGAGGGGCGTTCGGCGAAGGCCGCATACCAAGTGGCGAGCCGCGAATGTTTTTCCCGCCAGGGCCGGTGGGCGAAACGGAAATCGAGATAGCCGAGTGCGCAGCCGACGGCGATCTGGCCGATGGTCAATGGCCCCGCCAGCGCCTCGATCTTCTCATCGAGTCGAGCTACCGCGGCATCGACCTTGGTCAGTTGTCCTTGCACCCAACCGTCCCATTGCCGCTCTGGCGGCCGCATCGCCATCTCATAACGCGACAGCAAGGCGGCATCGACCAGTCCGTCGCCCAAAGCCTGCAGAGTGAGCGCCTGCCAACGCGTCCTGGGTTCAGCCGGAAACAGATTGAGGCCAGGCGCCTGCGCATCGAGATATTCGCAGATGACCCGGCTGTCGAAGAGGTAATCGCTCTCGGACGTGATCGCCGCCGGGATCTTGGCGAGCGGATTGGCGATGGCGATGCGCTCGTCGCGTTTCACCGGATGCGCGGCGCTCGGCAGCTTCTCGATTTGGTCGGCGAGGCCAAGCTCGAGCGCGGTGACCATGACCTTGCGCACATAGGCGGAGGTCGGGGCGTAAAAGAGCTTGAGCATGGTCACGGCACCTGGTCCTCGGCGCCGATGGCGGCGAGCCCGGCGCGCGCCACTTCGACATCCTGGGCGCCGGTGCCGGAACCCACACCGATCGCGCCGACGCAGAAGCCGTCGATGATGATCGGCAGGCCGCCTTCGAGATTGGTGAGCCGGCCGCCAGCCGCGATGGCGAGCTTGATCTCGTTCTTGGGATCGAGCCTCGAGGTCGGCTGGCGGTGCGAGGCGGCGGTGATCGCTTTCGACCGCGACGTCTCGATCGACAGCAGCTTGGCGCCGTCCATGCGCAGGAAGGCCAGAATATTACTGCCCTCATCGACCACGGTGATGTTCTGCGGCACGCCGAGCTCATTCGCCTTGGCGACCGCTCCCAGGAGCGCCTTGAGCGCGCCCTCATGTGTCAGCTTCAGCGCCGGTTTGGTCGTCATCTGCTTGTCGCTCCTTGCCTTTTGGGCATGACGATGGATCACGCGGGGCTGGCGATAAATAACTTTTCCGCTTCCGTCTGGATCGGAAAATCCTATTCATGGCGTCGCTCGCTTCAGCGCTCTATCGTCTAAGGTAAGAGAATGACCGACCAGACGAAGCTGCGGCGGCTCCGCGCCGAGGACTATGTGACGAAGCCCTGGAAGAATGGCCAGGGCGTCACGCGTGATGTGATTCTGTGGCCGGCTTCGGATGAATTCGATATCCGTGTCAGCCTCGCCGACATCCCACCTGTCAGCGTCTTCTCGTCGTTCCCCGGCATCACCCGTCACATCACGCGCCTGTCGGGTGACGCCATGACGCTCACTTTCGCCGACGGCCAGGTCGAGCACCTGGCCCTTATGACACCGGTGACTTTCGACAGTGGCAAAGCTCCCTCTTGCGGGGCCTCGGGCGCCGATACCCGCGTCCTCAATGTCATGACCCGGGAAACCGTTTGGCGCTCATCGGTGACGCCGTTGACGGAAGGCCGGCACCAGGTCGCGCCACCGCAGGGTGGCGTGCTCCTGCTCTTTGCCGCCGCCGGTTCCTGGATGGTCGAGAGCGTCCGCTGCACCCCGGGCGAGACCTTGCTGGCCATGGGGGGACCGGCCGGGATCGACCTGACCGGCGCCCCGGGCGCCAAGGCCCTTCTGGCCCGGCTGGAGCCTACCGCCCAAGGCAAAGACGGGGCCTTTGGTTTTTTTGAAGCAATCGGCAGGAATTAATTATTTTCGCTATCCAACGTCCTCTCCTAGGCTTCCCGCATCCTCAAGAAACAGCGTGAAGACAATGATCAGAACAGGTGAGCAATATCGGGAAGGCATCCGTGACGGACGCGAGGTCTGGGTCGACGGAGAGCGCGTCAAGGATGTGACCAAACATCCGGCGATGAAGCCGATCATCGACATCCGCGCCCGCATGTATGACATGCAGCATGACAACAGCCATGCCGACACCCTCACCTATAGCGACGCGGCGGGCACCCACTCGATCTTCAACCGCCTGCCCAAGGAACAGCAGGACTGGCACGACAAGTGGAAGGCGGTCGACACCGTCATCTCCGATATCAGCGGCGTCGTCACCCGCGTCGGCGACGAGACGGTCGGCGAGATGTGGTCGCTCTATGACGGCCAGGACGTTCTCAACGAAATCGATTCGCAATTCTCCGAGAACATCACCCGCCATATCCAGGGCGTGATCGAGACCGACGTCTTCCACGTCTCGGCCAATACCGATCCCAAGGGAGACCGCTCCAAGCCACCGCAGGATCAGGATCCCGACATGATGGTCCATGTCGTCAAGGAGACCGACAAGGGCATCATCGTTCGCGGCGCCAAATATGAGACGGCCGCCGGTTATGCCGACCAGGCCTTCCTCAAGCCGACGGTCGGCGCCTGGACCAATGAGAAGCTGTCGAACTACGCGGTGGGCGGCATCGTCAAGATGGGCGCGCCCGGCGTGAAGATGATCGCCCGCTCGGGCTTCGCCGGCAAAGGCAGCAAGGAAGACTACCCGCTCGCCAACAAATATGACGAAGTCGACTTCCTGATGGTCCTCGACAATGTCCTCATTCCCTGGGAGGACATCTTCTTCTATCGCCACACGCGCGCCGCCGCCTATATCCGCGGCACGCTGCATCGCTATTCGGCCTTCCCCTACACGCTGCGTCTTCTCTACGTCGCCGACATGATGATCGGCGCGGCTTTGTGGAACGCCAAGCAGACCGGCCTCGACAAATTGCAGGCGGTGCGCGAGAAGCTCGCCGATCTCGTCTGCTACCGCGAAGGCATCAACGCCCATCTCACCGCCTCGATCGCTCTGGCGCAGAAGAGCCCGGGCGGCCTCCTGATGCCGCATCAGTCGATCCTCTATGCCGGCCGCATCCATGCCTGCGCCAATCTCCCGCAGATGATGCATATCGCGCGCGAATTGTGCGGCGGCCAGATCTGCGTCACGCCGAGCGCCGCCGCTTTCGGCAATGGCGAGTCGAAGGACTGGCTGGCGAAATTCTACAGCCTTAACGATGCCTGGCAGGCGGAGGACCGCCGCAAGCTTTTGGCCTTCGCCCGCGATCTGCTGAACTCGGACTACGCCAATCATCGGCTGACTTTCGTCCAGTTCGCCCAGGCCCCGCATTTCAACCATCTGGCCGCGACCTACAACGCCTTCGACTTCTCGGGCCCTCTCGATTTCGTGCGCAAATCGGCCGGCCTGTCGGACCGGGTCAACGGTTCGCTCTGACGGTCCAAGGTCATGACGCCGCGGACATCGGCCGACATCCTGAAGGAGCTCGTCGGCTTCGCCTCGGTCAGCGCCAATTCGAACCTCGATATCATTGCGTATATCGAGGCGCGGTTGGCGCCCCTTGGCATTGCATCGCGGCGCATTCCCGACAGAACGGGCATGAAAGCCTCCCTGCTGGCGACGATCGGTCCCGCCGATCGTGCCGGCATTGTGTTGTCGGCCCATACCGATGTGGTGCCGGCCACCGAGCCCAGCTGGTCGAGCCCGCCCTTCACCGCGTCTATTCGCGACGGGCGTCTCTATGGCCGTGGCGCCTGCGACATGAAAGGTTTCATCGCCGCGATCCTGGCGCAGCTCGCTGCGTTGCGCGAGGGCGCAACCGAAACGCCGGTCCATCTCGCTTTTTCCTATGATGAGGAAGTCGGCTGCCGCGGCGCGCCCGATCTCGTCGCCGAAGTGGCGGGCCTCAAGGCGAAGCCCGCCCTCTGCATCGTCGGCGAGCCGACCTCGCTTACGGTCGCGACCGCGCATAAGGGCAAGGTCGCCTATCGCATCACGGTCACCGGCCGGACCGGCCATTCGGCCCTGCCGCATCGCGCCGCCAATGCCGTTCTTCCCGGCGCGCGCATCGCCACACTCCTCGGCGATCTGGCGACGGAAACTGAGCGATCGGCCAAACGCGACGACGCCTTCGACCCGCCCTATACGACGATCCATGTCGGCTCGCTGCATGGCGGCTCCGCCCTCAATCTGGTGCCTGACCGCGCCGTGCTCGAATATGAAATCCGCAATATTCCTGACAACGACATTCCCGCACTCTTGAAACGCATCGAGGCCGGCATCGCCGCGGAGCGCGAGACACTGCGCCGATCGGCACCCGAGGCCGACATCCTCGTCGAAGAGATCGCCGCCTATCCGCAGCTCGCGACACCTGCCGGCCACCCGGCCATCGCCGCCGTCGCCGCGCTGGCCAATACAGATGCAAAGCCAAGGACAGTCAGCTTCGGTACCGAAGCCGGACTTTACGCGCAAGCCGGAATTCCGACCGTGATCTGCGGACCGGGCGACATGACCCGCGCCCACAAGGCCGATGAATGGATCGGCCTCGATGAGCTCACCGCCACCGACCGGATGCTGGAGCGCCTCGCGGCAAAGCTCAGGCGACCGGCAGCGACATGGATGACGACATGACCTCGATACCGAAAACCATGCGCGGCGTGATCGCCAGGGAGAAGGGCGGGCCTGACGTATTATCGCTCGAAACTTTCCCGGTGCCCGAGCCCAAGCCCGGCGAAGTACTGATCAAGGTCGTTTATGCCGGTGTCTGCCGTCCCGATATCATGCAGCGCCGCGGCGTGTTTTCACCGCCGCCGGGCGCTTCCGACATATTGGGCCTCGAAGTGGCGGGCACCGTCGTCGCCTGCGGCTCGGAAGTGAAGGATCTCGCCGTCGGCAACCGTGTCGCGGCTTTGCTGTCGGGTGGCGGCTATGCCCAATATGCGGTGGCCGATGCGCGCTGCTGCCTCAAGCTGCCGGGCTTCCTGGCCGAGCGCGACTGCGCCGCTTTGCCGGAAGCCCTGTTCACCATCTGGCACAATCTGTTCGAGCTCGGCCGGCTCTCCTGCGGCGAGGCGGTGCTCATCCATGGCGGCGCCAGCGGCAATGGCACCATCGCCGTCCAGCTCGCTTATGCCATTGGCGCGACCGTCTTCGCCACCGCCGGCACCAAGGAGAAAGCGGCGCTTCTGCACAAGCTCGGCTGCGCCCATCCGATCGTCTACCGCAATCAGGATTTCGTTTCGGTGATCGGTGAGGCGCGTGGCGCGCGCGGCGTCGATGTCGTGCTCGACATCATCGGCGGCTCTTACATGCCGCGCAATCTCGAAGCCTTGGGCCCGGGCGGTCGCCATGTGAGCGTGGCTTTCATGGAGAGCGCCAATATCACGCTCGATTTCACCGTCGTCATGCGCAAGAGCCTGACGCTCACCTCTTCGACACTGCGCCCCAAGCCCGCCGACGAAAAAGCCCGCCTCAAACGGGCGCTCGAACGCCATGTCTGGCCGTTCGTCGAGGCCGGCCGCGTGCGTCCGATAATTCATGCCGAATTGCCGCTCGCCGAAGCGGCCGAAGCGCATCGCATCCTCGAGGCCTCCGAACAGGCCGGCAAGGTTGTGCTGCGCTGCTGACGACTTACGATACCGCTTTCAACTCTTTCAAAGATGAGGAAACCCCATGACCCACAAGCGCATTCGTCCCTTCAACACCAAGCAGACCTATCCTGAGCAGAAGCTCGACAACGACCTCTCGCAAGGCGTCGTAGCGCGCGGCACGATGGTGTTCCTGCGCGGCCAGGTGGCGCAGGATCTCGACACACGCGCCAGCCTGCATGTCGGCGATGCCGGACTGCAGACGCGCAAGACGATGGAAAACATCAAGCTGCTGCTGGAGGAAGCCGGCAGCGAGCTGTCGCATATCTGCCGGATCGTCGTCTATCTGACCGACATCCGCTATCGCGAGGCCGTCTATCGCGAGATGGGCGTGTGGCTCAAAGGCGTCTTCCCCTGCTCGACCGGCCTCGTGGTGCCGGCGCTGGCGCGCCCCGAATGGGTGGTCGAGATCGAAGTGACCGCCGTCATCCCCGACAAGGCCTGAGGCCAAGCTTATGACCTTCTCGATCTCCGCCCGCTGCCGGCGCACCGGCATGTTCGGCATCGCGGTCTCCTCCTCGAGCCCCTGTGTCGCGGCGCGCTGCGCCCATGCCCGCGCCGGCGTCGGCGTTGTCGCCACCCAGAACATCACCGACCCGACGCTCGGCCCCAAGGGTCTCGATCTCATGGCGTCCGGCCTCTCGGCGCCGGCAGCGTTGGTGAAGCTCAAGGCCACGGCGCCCCATCTCGACTATCGCCAGCTGGCGCTGGTCGACCGCCAGGGCGGCACCGCGTCCTTCTCCGGGGGAAAGACGCTCGGCACCCACCGCATCAAAGAAGCTCCCGATGTCGTGGCGGCCGGCAATCTGCTGAAGGATCCGCAGGTGCCCGACCAGATGGTCAAGGCCTTCATGACCGATGAGCAGGCCCTACTCGGCGACCGGCTCATCGCCGCCATGCAGGCGGCCCTGGCCGCGGGCGGTGAGGAAGGGCCGGTCCATTCGGTCGGCATGCTCCTGGTGCGCGACGTCGCCTGGCCGGTGGCGGATCTGCGTGTCGACTGGCACGAGACCGACCCGATCGGCGAGCTGGCGAGCCTCTGGATGCTGTGGAAGCCGCAAATGGACGCCTATGTGACCCGCGCCCTCAACCCTTCGACCGCCCCGTCCTACGGGGTTCCCGGCGACAAATAGAGGCCCCATGTGATACGCATTGAACCGGCCTTCAAAGGTGACATAAACTCGTATCTCCTGCAGGAGGAAATACGTGTTCAAGTTCGGTCGAATATGGTGACCAAGGCCGATCCGTCGCGATCGCCGTTACGCTTCACATTGCGGCAACTGCTTTATTTCGTCGCCGCCGGCGAAACCAAGAGCGTCAAGCTCGCCGCCGAAAGGCTCAATATCTCGCAGCCTTCGATCTCGACCGCCATCGCCCAGATCGAAGCCGAGTTCGATATCCAGCTCTTCGTACGCCATCACGCGCAAGGCCTGTCGCTCACCCCGGCGGGCGTGCGTTTCCTGCAGGCGGCCAAGACCTTGCTCGATCAGGCCGAGGAACTGCACAATGTCGCCGACGAAGTGGCGGGTTCGGTCAGCGGCCCCTTGAACATCGGCTCCTTCCGTACCTATGCGCCCTTGATCATCTCGGAAGTCTGCAAGGGTTTCCTCGATCAGTTTCCGCGCGTGAAGCTGCATGTCTCGGAGGGTGATGAGGCCTCCCTCGTCGCCAAATTGCGCCGGGCCGAGATCAGCATCGCCGTCACTTATTCGCAGAACATCCCCGACGACATCGATTTCGAGCCGCTGGCGCAATTGCCGACCTATGCGCTGCTGCCCGCCGATCACCCGCTGGTGGCCAAGGCGCCGATCCCTTTGAGCGACCTCGTCGAGCTCCCCTTCATCCTGCTCGATCTGCCCTTGAGCCGCGAATATTTCATGTCGCTTTTCCTGCGCGAGAATCTGGCGCCCAACATCCTCACCCGGACCGAATATCCCGAAGCCATCCGCAGCTATGTGGCGAGCGGCTTCGGCTATTCGCTGGCGACCGCCCGGCCGCGCAACAAGGCGGCGCTCAACGGCAAGCCGCTCGCTTACGTGCCGCTCGCCGGCAACTATCCGCCCATGGTGCTCGGCCTCGCGACGCTGAAAGGCCTGCGCAAGACCAGCATCACCCAGGCTTTCGAGGCCCATTGCCGCCAGGTGATCTCGACCAACCAGATGCCCGGCATGGCGCCGCTCGACTGAACCCCAACCATCCCGCGTGATCGCAAGGAGTGCTCGGATGACCCAAACTTTCAGGGCCCTGATCGTCAATGGCGCCAATACCAATCTCTATGGCGTCGACCCGAGTGGAGTCTACGGCTCCAAGACCTTGGCCGATATCGAAGCCGGCTGCCGCGCGGTCGCCAAGACGATGGGTCTGGAGCTCGATTTCCGCCAGTCGAATTATGAAGGCCAGCTGATCGACTGGATCCATGCCGCGCGCCAGACCGAAGATGGCATCATCATCAATGCCGGCAGCCTCACTTACACCTCGATCGGGCTGCTCGACGCGCTGTCGGCTTTCGCCAAGCCGGTCATCGAAGTGCATATGACCAATATCTACAAGCGCGAGCCGTTCCGGCATCATTCCTTCATCTCCAAGGCGGCAACGGGAATCATTGCCGGCTTAGGCCCCAACGGCTACGAATTCGCCGTCATGGCCATGTCTCGGCTGCTGAAGGGAGAAAAGAACTGATGAACGGCGAAGCCCTGGTTTTCTACAGCCCGACCGACGATCCGACCGCCTGGCGGGACGCGCTCAAAACCGAGCTTCCCGATCTCGACTTCCGCGTGAGCTCCGAGCCCGGCAACAACTCGGAAGTCCGCTATGCGCTCGTCTGGAAACCGCCGACGGGGTTCTTCGCGCCCTATCCGAATATCAAGCTGGTGACCAATCTCGGCGCCGGTGTCGATGAGATCGTCGGCCGCAACGACCTGCCCGACGTGCCCATCTGCCGCCTGTCCGATCAGGGCATGGTGCAGCTGATGACGAGCTACGTGCTCTTTGCCGTACTGCGTTACGCCCGCGACATGCAGGAGTTCGAGCGCTCCACAAAACGCGGCAAATGGGAATTCATCCATCCGCGCCCGCTCGCCGAGATCAAGGTCGGCGTCCTGGGTCTGGGCGACCTCGGCGCGGCGGCGGCCATCGCCTTGGCCAATCTCGGCTTCGCCGTCTCAGGCTGGAGCCGCTCGCAGAAGCAGCTCGCCAATGTGAACTGCGTGTCGGGAGCGGACGCGCTGGACGGCTTCCTCGCCGCCAATGAAATCCTGGTGAGCCTGTTGCCGCTGACCGAGGAGACGCGCGGCATTCTCGACAAGCGGCGCCTCGCCTTGCTGCCGAAGGGCGCCAAGTTCATCAACGTGTCGCGTGGCCAGATCGCCGATGAGGACGCCCTCATCGAAGCCTTGCGCAGCCGCCACATCGCCGAGGCGACGCTCGACGTCTTCCACAAGGAGCCGCTGCCGGAAGGCCACCCGCTCTGGGCGCTCGACAATATCCTGATCACGCCGCATCTCGCCAGCAACACCACGCCCCGCATCGCCGCGCGCGATGTCGCCGAAAGCATAAGGCGCATCCGCCGTGGCGAGGAACCGCTGCACCGCGTCGACCCGAAGCGAGGATATTGAGCTTAAACGCCGAACAATCCTCGGCACTCCGCCGCAAAAGCTTCAGCCCCGGCGCCAAGCGTTGCGCCGGCACGCCGCGCCAGCACCACCTGGCTCGGCCGCGTCGCATCCGACAAGGGCCGCGTCACCAGCGCATTGCCGTCATAGGACATGGTGGCCGCGGGTTTCGTCGAGAGAAGGCTGTAACCGAAGCCGCCGGCGACGAGGCCGCGCGCCATTTCGAAGGAGGCGGTGCGGAAACGGATATGGGGCGTCAGCCCGCGTTCGCTGAACAGCGACAGGAAATATTCGCCACTCGGCGGCGGTTCGAGCAGGATCAAGGGCTCGTTCGCCAGCGCCGCCAGCGACAGGGTGCTCTCTTTCGCCAGCGGATGGTTCTCGGCCAGGAGCACATAGGGCTGCAACTCGGTGAGCAATTCGGCCTCGATCTGGTCACCGAGATTGAAATCATACATCAGCGCCAGATCGACATCGCCGGCTTTGATCGCCTCGAGCACCCGCCGATGGTCACCCTCGACCAGCTTCAGATCGATCTGCCGGCCCTTGGCGGCGAGCCTTCTCAGCACCTGCGGCACCACATGCGGACCGAAAGTGTGAAAGGCCCCGAGCCTAACCGATTCCACGCTCTGCGCCTCCTGGGCACGCCCATTGTCGATGCGCGACGGCGTGCCATAGGCGCGGTTGGCATAGATCAAGGGTGAGCCGCGATCGAGCGCGAAGATCTCCTCGACGCTGCCGATGATCACATGATGCGTGCCGATCTTCTGGGCCGACAGGATCCGGCAATCGAAAGCGGCCAGCGCATCGACGACGCGCGGCGCACCCGTCGCGAGCGTTGTCCAGCTGGTGCAGGAAAATTTGTTGCCGTCCGCCGTCTTGTAACGCCCGGCGAAACAGTCGGAGATGAAGGACTGGTCGTCGCGCAGCACATTCACGCAGAAGATGCCATTGTCGATGATCGCCCGCGCCGCCGGGCTCATGTGATGTACGCAGACGAGCAGTGTCGGGCGCGATGTGTCGGCCGAGACTGACGCCATTGCCGAGACCGTCACGCCGTGGCGGCCGGCGGCTCCTTCGGTGGTGACGACATTGACCGTGCAGGCGGCAAGACCCATGCCATTGAGAAAGCGCTGCCGGAGCGCCGGATCAGGCATCGTGTCTGGGGCTTCAGCCATGGAATCTCTCCTCCTCAAGCCGGCAGGATGACGGCCTCATCGAGCGGCACCGACAAAGCGATCTCCGAGCCGAGCGGCGCCTGGTCGATGGCCGCGGCGCCTTTGGTGCGAAGCTCGACCAGGCCGATGCCCGGCACATTGACGCGGGTCTGGGTATGCGTGCCCTGATAGATATGCGCGGCGACATTGCCCTTCACGATATTGGCGCCGTTGTGCCGCGGACCGGCAATCTCGATATGCTCGGGCCGGATGAATATGTGGACCATCTGGCCGTCTTTCAGCTCTAGGCGGGCCGGCTGCCGGCCGTTCAGGCTGATCTCCGGGCAGACCTCGAAGCGGAAGTCCTGTCCACTCTTCTGGCAGCGCGCTTTGGGAAGCGCATTGATCTCGCCGATGAAGGACGCGACGAAGCCATTGGCGGGCTGGGTATAGAGCTCGATCGGCGCCGAGACCTGCTGCACCTCGCCCCGGCTCATGACCACCACACGATCCGACAGGCTGAGCGCCTCGCCCTGGTCATGGGTCACGAAGATTGTGGTGAGGCCGGTCTTCTGATGCAGCTCTTTCAGCTCCACCTGCATCTGCAGGCGCAGATTTTTGTCGAGCGCCGAAAGCGGCTCGTCGAGCAGCAGCACTTTCGGCCGGATGACGATGGCGCGCGCCAGAGCGATGCGCTGCTGCTGGCCGCCGGAAAGCTGGCGCACCCGCCGCCCCTCCATGCCGGAGAGCTTCATCATGTCGAGGGCGCGTTCGACCTCCGCCTTGATCTCCTTGGCCGGCAATTTGCGCATGCGCAGGCCGAAGGCGATGTTGTCGAAAACGTTCATATGCGGGAAGAGCGCATAGCTTTGGAACACCATGCCGGTCTCGCGCATGAAGGGCGGCACGTCCGAGATATCCTTACCGTCGATACGGATGGCGCCGGATGTCTGCGTCTCGAAGCCTGCCACCATGTTGAGCAGCGTGGTCTTGCCGCAGCCTGACGGGCCCAGGAGCGTCATGAACTCGCCCTTGCGGATATTGAGCGAGACCTTGTGGACGGCGGTGACATTGGCGAAGGTCTTGGTCACCTCGACGATGTCGACCGAATGACCGCTGTTGTTCGTGTTCATGCTGTTCGGACCACCTGTCATCAGTGTGAATCTATCGCGAGGATCTTGCGCAGGCCGAGGAAGTGATTGGCCGCCATCAGGATGAGCATGGTGGCGATGATGAGCAGCGCCGAGACCGCGGCGACTGTCGGATCGGTGTATTCGCGGATATAGTTGTACATGGCGACCGGCAGCGTCTGGGTGCGGCTGGCCGTGACATAAAGCGAGGCCGAGAATTCGGTGAGCGACAGGATCGACGCCACCAGCCAGCCGCCCGCCATGCCCGGTATGATCAACGGAACGGTGATGCGGCTCAGCACCATGAACGGCGAGGCGCCGAGATTGGCGGCCGAACGCTCGAAATTGGGATCGATATTGAGCAGGCTCACATAGACGGCACGGGCGACGAAGGGCAGCACCAGCACGACATGCGTCATGATGATGATGGTGAGCGTCTGGTTGAGGTTCAGATGCGCGCCGAGCAGCAGAAAGCCGAAACCGGTGGTGAAATGCGGGATGATCAACGGCGACGACAGAATGCCTTCGAGCAGGTTCTTGCCCGGGAAGACATACCGCACGACCAGGAAGGCGAAGGAGGTGCCGATGACGAGCGCCAGGGTCGACGAGATCAAAGCGACGATGAGGCCGGTGCGGAAGGCGCCGCGGAAATCGGGATAGGTGAGCGCCTTCTCGTACCAGCGCAGCGAGAAGCCATTGGGCGGGAAGGACAGGATCTCGCCCGGATTGAACGACGTCATCACCACGACGATCGCCGGGATCGTCATATAGAACAGGATGCAGCTGACGATCACCCAGAACAGCGTTTGTCTCCACATGCTCTTCAGGGCTCCATCAGTGTATCGCCGTTTGCCGCTCGAGGCGGTTGGCGATGAGTTTCATGAGCGCCAGGCTGGCAAAGGCGCTGATCAATGCGATCACGCTGAGCGTCGCGGCGAAGGGGAAGTTGAGGGCCGAAAAGCCCTGCAGATAGATGGCATTGGAGATCATCAGCACCTTGCCGCCGCCGATGAGCTGCGGCGTGGCGAAGGCGCTCATCGTCCAGGCAAAGATCACGATGAAACCCGAAATGATGCCCGGCATGGTGAGCGGAATGACGACCCGTGTGATGACGGTCCAGGGACGCGCGCCCAGATTGGCGGCGGCTTTTTCATAATCGGTGTTGATATGGCTGATGGCGGTGGCGAGGATGATGATCATCACCGGCATGGCGAACTGGACGAGTGCGATGACCACGCCCGCACGGGTATACATGAAGGTGACCGGCTCGGAGATGACGCCGATATCCAGGAGCATCGTGTTGAGGAAGCCATTGGTGCCGAGCACCAACATCCAGGCATAGGTACGCACGATCTCACCGGTGAAGAGCGGCGTGATCGACAGGAGGATGAGCAGCGTCCGGACCCATTCGACCTTGGTGCGCACCAGCGCGAAGGCGATCGGATAGGACAGGATCAGCGTGAAGAAGGCGGTGGCGAGGCTGAGGACGAAGGTATTGATGACCGCCTTGAAATAGACTGGCCGGTAGATGCGGGCGAAATTGTCGAGCGTGAAGCCGCCGACATCGAGCGAACCCGGGATGAATTCACGGAGGCTGTATTGCAGGATCTCGGCCAGCGCCGCGAGGAAGATCACCGCGACGAGAATGGCGGGGACCAGGAAGGGGATGAGGAACGGGCGCTTGGACATGGCAAAAATGAAAGGGCTGGCCCGCTTTGGACGGGCCAGCCGATGTCCGCTTATTGCATCATATTCTCGGTGAACCAAGCCTTCCAGGTCGGAAGCAGCTTGGCCTGCACTTCATCAGGCGTGACGATCGCCTGGGTCGACCACTGCTCAGGCGTGGTGAAGATGCCGGGCAGCTTGGCGAGCTCAGGAGAGACCTTCGCGTCCTTGTTCATCGGCGAGCATTTGTGGAAGTCGCAGATTTCCTGCTGCACGACCGGATCGAGCGCCACATTGATGAATTCCTGCGCCGCATCGAGCTTCTTGGTGCCCTTGTTGATGCCCAGCGCGCCGATGCCGACGACCGCGCCCTCCTTCGGAATCTCGATGGTGATCGGCACGCCGTTCTGGATCAGGTGATAGGCATTGATCGACAGCATGATCTGCACCGGCGTCTCGCCCGTCTTGAGCAGATCCTGGCTGGTCGCGTCCGACTGGTAGAAGGCCTTGATATTGGGCTTGAGCTTTTCGAGCAGCGGGACGCCCTTTTCCCAGGTCGCGGCGTCGCCGCCGGCGAGGATCGACGAGGCGACGATGATGTGGCTCGGATCGAAGTCGGGCATCGACAGCTTGCCGGCGACGGCATCCGACCACAGATCGTTCCACGAGGTGATGCGGAAGTCCTTGGGCATCAGATCGGTGCGGAACACCGGGCTGTAGACATAAGAATAGACGCCGACCTCATAGTCGCCGCGATCCGCCGCCGGATAGAGATTGGCGAAATTGGAGAGCTTGCTCTTGTCGAGTTTCTCGAACAGGCCGTCGGACTGATAGAGATAGCCGACATGGCTGGTCGTGTAGACCACATCCGATTCGGGATTGTCCTTGGCGACTTTCGCCTTGGCGAGACGGTCGAGCGTGCCGCCGGTGATGAACTCGACTTCCATGCCGGTGCGCTTGGTGAACTCCTTGGCGATGATGGCGGCGCCGTCCTTCCAGTTGCCGCCCCAGACACTGACGATGAGCTTTTCCTGCGCCGAAGCGGCGGTGCTGGCGAGAGCGATGGCGAGCGCGCCAAGGGCTATCATAAGCTTCTTCATCTAGTCATTTCTCCCTGTTTTCATTGAATTATTCGTATTTTGACCTCGCGTAGCGACAATGCGCTGGCAGGACAGGGACAATCTTACGGACAGGACTAAATCAGAAAATTATTATTTTCTGTGCGCTTGCTTCCAATGTTCCTAAGTAGAGGCAAGTGTCGCCCAAAAATGAAGCGCCAGGACGTCGCCGTCCCGGCGCGGATGAAAATGCCGAGTGACGCTGATTACTGCATCATGTTCTCGGTGAACCAGGCCTTCCAGGTTGGCAGCAGCTTGGCGCGGATCTCATCAGGCGTGATGATCGCCTGCGTCGACCATTGCTCCGGCGTCGTAAAGATGCCGGGCAGCTTGGCGAGCTCCGCATCGATCTTCGCGTCCTTGTGCATCGGCGAGCATTTGTGGAAATTGCACAGCTGGCGCTGGATCTCCGGATCGAGCGCGACATTGATGAATTCCTGCGCCTTGTCGAGCTTCTTGGTGCCGGCATTGATGCCGAGCACATCGATGCCGACGACCGCACCTTCCTTCGGAATGGCAATCGTGACCGGCACGCCGTTCTGGATCAGGTGATAAGCGTTGATCGACAACATCACCTGCACCGGTGTTTCGCCGGTCTTGAGCAGGTCCTGGCTGGTCGCATCCGACTGATAGAAGGCTTTCACGCCGGGCTTCAGCTTCTCGAGAAGCGGAATGCCGACTTCCCAGTTCGCCGCCGTGCCGCCAGCCAGCACCGCCGAGGCAATGATGATGTGGCTCGGGTCGAAATCGGGCAGCGACAGCTTGCCCCCGACCTCCGGCGACCACAGATCGTTCCACGAGGTGAGCTTGAAGTCCTTGGGCATCAGGTCGGCGCGATAGACCGGGCTGTAGACGTAAGAGTAAACGCCGACTTCATAATCGCCGCGATCGGCGGCCTGGACCAGGCCGGCGTAGTTGGCGATCTTGGCTTTGTCGAGCTTCTCGAACAAACCGTCGGCCTGATAGAGGAAGCCGACCTGGCTGGTGGTGAAGACCACGTCCGATTCCGGACTATCCTTGGCGACCTTGGCCTTGGCGAGCCGGTCGAGCGTGCCGCCGGTAATAAACTCAACCTCCATCCCGGTGCGCTTGGTGAATTCCTTGGCGATGATGCCGGCGCCTTCCTTCCAGTTGCCGCCCCAGATGCTGACGACCAGCTTCTCCTGCGCCGATGCCGCCGTGCTGGCGAGCGCGAGGGTCATCGCGCCGAGCACACCCCAGATCCTTTTCATTGGGCTTTCCTCCGTGTTGGTGACGGCCCAAGTCTGTCCCTAACGGCAGGCAGAGAAAGTTATTATTTTCCGTTGATCTGGTTTCGATGTTCCGAAGCAGTCGGCAAAGTCAGCGGCGCCAGCTCCACCAGCTTGCGCCGGCGCGGATCGTTCTCGCTGATCCGCGCCAGTGCGAAACGCTGCGCCTCGGCAAGCGCTTGGGCGGCCGCGTCATAATCGAGATGAACCGGGCGCCCCTTCTCCACCACGCGATCGCCATCGACATAGACGGCCTCGATGGCGCGCTCCGCCGCGCAATGAAGGAGATTGCGCAACGGATCATAGACCGGCTGCATGGCGGGATGCTGGAGATCGACGATGACGAAATCCGCTTTCGCCTTGGCGGTCACGCGGCCGATATCGTCGCGCCCCAGCGCCTTGGCGCCGGCGAGCGTCGCCATGTCGAACACGTCGCCCGTCGCGACATCGGCGAAACTCTTGCCCGCGATGCGCCCGCAGATCAGCGCTTGCCGCATCTCCTCGATCATATTGTAGGGATAGCTGTCGGTGCCGAGCGCCACATTGACGCCCTGGCGGCGATAGGCGCCGATCGATTCCAGCACCATGCCGCTTCTGGCGAAGGTGACCGGGCAATGGGCGACATTGGTGCGATATTCGGCAAGGAGATCGACATCGCGCCGCGTCCGCTGGCGCGTCCAGCTGTGGCTGTCGATGAAGATGCAATGGCCAATGATGAGATTATCGGCGAGCAGATCGAGCTCTTCGAGATATTGCACGGCGGTGAGTCCGGTGCGGCGTAAAAGCTCCTCGTGCTCGGTCATGGTCTGCGCCGCATGGACGGTGATCGGCACACCCCGCGAGCGTGCCGCCTGCATCGCGTCCTGAAGCAGCTCAGCCGAGCAGGTCTCGATCTGGGACGGCGAGACCACACCGCCGAGCCGGCCCGACGGATGGGCGCGTGCCTCATCGACGACGGCGAGCGCGCGGGTGAAGGCTTCGCGGCCACGGGCCTTGTCCCAGTGGAAATCGAGACGGTGGCTCACCTCGACATGCCATTGCGCCTCGCGGAAGCCCGGCGCCACATAGGCGCGCGCCCCGCTCTTGGCCAAAGTCGGCAGCCATGTCTCATGCGGCCCGGCAATGTCGACCAGCGTCGTGACGCCGCTGCGCAGGAGATCGCCCAGCATCACTGTCAGCGACGCCTCGACCGCCTCCGAGCTGATTTCGATCAGGTTCGAATATTCATAAAGCGCATTGCCCCAGAGCGCCGGTGTGCCCATGTCGTTGAAGATGCCCTTGGCGACCGGCTCCTCGCCCGAATGGCAATGAACATTGACGAAGCCCGGCATAACCATCTTGCCGCGCCCGGAAATCTCCGTCTCGAAAGCGCCCTCATAACGCCCGCCGACCTGAATGAAGCCGGTTCGATCGAAGGCGACATCGCCATCGGACAGATAGGCATGGGCCTTTCGCGTGGCATCAAAAGCGACGACGCGCTCGGCATTGCGGATGACAGTGATGTGGCTAGTCATGCGTGGTCCTGTAATAGCGCTCGAGGAAGCGGCTATAGGCGCCCATCAGGGCGCTGAAGGTGAAATAGACAAAGGCAGCGAAGAGATAGCCTTCCAGCACCGCAATGCCCTGCCAGTCAGGATCGCGCAAGGCCGAGCGCACCGTATCGAGGAAGTCGAGAAGTCCGATGATCGTGACCAGCGTCGTGTCCTGGAAGAAGCCGATGAACAGCGAGACGAGCGGCGGGATCACCTTCTTCAGGGCCTGCGGCAGCACGATCTTGCGCATGATAAGCCAGTAATGCAGCCCCAGCGCATTGCCGGCCTCGATCTGCCCCTTGGGGACCGCCTGCAGGCCGCCGCGCACGATCTCGGCGATGTAGGCGGCGGCGAACAGGATGATCGCCACCTGGGCGCGCAGCAATTTGTCGATCGTGACGCCTTCCGGCATGAACAGCGGCAGCATCACCGTCGCCAGGAACAGGAGGCTGATCAACGGCACGCCGCGCACGATCTCGATGAAGCTGATGGCGAGCACACGGATGGCCGGCAGGTCCGACTGGCGCGCCAGCGCGAGGGCGATGCCGAGCGGCATTGCCGCGGCGAGGCCGATGAAGGACAGCATGAAGGACAGCGGCAGGCCGCCCCACTTGGAGCTCGGCACGGCGCTGAGGCCCAACACACCGCCGGCCATCAGAATGTAGAGCGCCGGAATCAGCACGACGAGCCAGGCGAGGAGCAGTCCTCGGCTCCACAAGCGCGGCACCATCGAGACGAGCGCGGCGCCGAGGAACAAGAGCAAGGCGGCGAAGGGACGCCACTGCTCTTCGTAAGGATAGAAGCCGAAGATCATGTAGCGGAGCTTCGCACCGAGGAATGGCCAGCAGGCCCCGCTCCCCACTTTGCAATCAGCCGGCGTACCCGTGAATACGGCGTCGATCAACAGCCAGCCGATGGCGATCTTGGCCAGAAGAGCGAGCGCCAGCACGCAGAACATGGTGATGAGCGCATTGCCCGGTGTTCCAAACAGATTCTTGATCCATGGCCGCGCCCGCCGTGGCGGGCCAAGAGGGACGGACAGCTGAAGCTCGGCCATCTCAGCGCTCCGTCAGCGCGACGCGCCCATTGTACCAGTTCATGAAGAGCGAGATCGCAACCGAAAGCCCGAGATAGACTGCCATGAAGATGGCGATGGTCTCAATCGCCTGGCCGGTCTGGTTCATCACGGTGTTGGAGACCATCACCAGGTCGGGATAGCCGATGGCGATGGCGAGCGAGCTGTTCTTGAACACGGTGAGATAGATATTGGTGAGCGGCGGCACCATCAGCCGCAAAGCCTGCGGCAGGATGACGAGGCGCATCACGCGGCCGCGTTGCAGCCCGAGCGCCGCGGCCGCTTCCCATTGGCCCTTGTTGATCGCCTGGATGCCGGCGCGGACGATCTCGGCGACGCTCGCCGAGACGCTGAGCGAAAGCCCCACCAGCAAGGCAACGAATTCCGGCCTGATATGCAGACCACCAGTGATCCTGAAGCGCCCGGCTTCGGGAACTTCCCACGTGATGGCGACGCCGCCCAGAAGCACCAGTGCCAGCACCGGCCCGACAAGGGCAAAGAACGCGACCAGGCCGCCATGGTTCGGCTGTCCGGTTTCGACACGACGGTGCAAAGCGGTGCGGCGGATGAAGAAGGCGGCGATGATGCCGAGAATAACGGCCCAACGCAGGAATACGGCGCCCTTCTCGAAAGTGAGGGATGGCAGCACGAGGCCGCTATTGGAGAGATAGACATGCGGCGCGAGTTCGAGCGCCTCCTTCACCGGCGGCAGCGCCACCAGAAGGATGGCGTACCAGAGGAACAGATAGAGCAGCAGCGGCACGTTGCGCAGCGCTTCCACATAAGAGAGCATCAGGCGTTGCAGCAGCGGGTTGCGCGACATGCGCCCGATGCCGACGAGGAGCCCGATGATCGTTCCGAGGATCGCCGCCAACAGAGAGACTTTGACCGTATTGGCGATGCCGACCAGCAGTGCCCGGCCGATCGTATCCGTCTCCTGATAGGGAATGGTTGTTTCGCTGATGATGAAACCGGCTTGGCGATCGAGATAGCCGAAGCCGGTGGCGATATTCTGCTTGGCGAGATTGTCGCTGACGGTCGCGAACATCAGCCAGCCGGCGATGAGGACGATCCCCACCGCGCAGAACTGGTAGAACCAGGCGCGGAACCGTTTGTCGTAGAACAGGGTCATGCGGCAAGGGGCTCGCGCCCCTTATGAGCGCGGCGCGAGCCTCATCTCAGCGGATCGGCGGCGCGTAGAGAAGGCCGCCCGCATTCCATTGCGTATTGGGTCCGCGCGTCATGCCGAGGCGGGTGCCCTGGCCCATATTGCGCTCGAACACCTCGCCATAATTGCCGACGGACTTGATGATGTTGTAGCCCCACTTCTTGTCGAGGCCGAGCATCGGGCCGAGCTCGTCGGTGACGCCCAGCATGCGCTGGATTTCCGGATCCTCGCTCTTGAGCTTCTCATCGACATTGGCCTGGGTGATGCCCTTCTCCTCGGCGGCCATCAGCATCCATACCGACCACGAGACGATGTCGCGCCAGGCGGAATCATTCTGCCGCACGGCCGGCGCCAGCGGTTCCTTCGAGATGGTCTCCGGCAAAAGGATGTAATCGTCGGGATTATTGGCGACGGCGCGGATCGAAGCCAGATCGGAACGGTCCGAGGAAATCGCCTGGCAGCGGCCGCCAAAGAAGGCGGCGCGGTTCTCGTCCGGGCTTTCGAACACGACGAGCTCGAACTTGGCGCCGAGAGTGCGGAAGAAATCGCTCAGGTTCTGCGCTGTGGTGGTGCCGGGCAGCGTGCAGATCGCCGCATCCTGCAGTTCCTTGGCGCTCGCGACGCCGAGGCTCTTCGCCACCATGAGGCCCTGGCCGTCGTAGAAGACGGTCGGCCCGAAATCGAGGCCGAGCGAGGCCTCGCGCGTATAAGTGAGCGTCGTCTGGCGCGACAGCACGTCGACCTCGCCCGACTGCACCGCCTGGAACCGCGTATTGATATTGGTCGGGACGAAATCGACCTTGTCACCATCGCCGAAGACGGCGACGGCGATCGAGCGGCAGATATCGGCGTCGAAGCCGGTCATGCGGCCTTTGTCATCGGGGGCGGCGAAGCCCGGCGTCGCCAGCGACACGCCGCAGATCAGCTTGCCGCGGCCCTTGACCGTATCCAGCGTCGCGGCCCCGGCCGACACCGCCATCGCACCCAAGGCGGCAACGCCCGCCACGGTGAGAACAGACTTCTTCATGCTTTCCCTCCATCGCTTTGTTTTTGTTGCCCGGTCCCGATTTTCCTCGCCTAAGGCGATCAACCCAAGACTTGCATACAATGATTGTGTACAATAATGTACACGCTATGACAACACCATTGCGCCAGAGATCGAATTCGACCAGACCGGCATTGCGAGGTGATGAAAGGTGATGACCAGCGACGTGCCGCCCAAGCGAAGCCGCGCGGAAAATGTCTACCAGGCGCTGCGCGATGCCATTCTCGAGCAGAATCTGAAGCCCGGCACCAAGCTGTCCGAAGACATCATCGCCGGCGAGTTCAAGGTCAGCCGCACCAGCGTGCGCGCCGCCTTGCAGCAGTTGCGCGGCGACGGCCTGGTCGATCATCAGGCCAATCGCGGCGCCTTCGTCGCCGAGCCCAGCGCCGAGAATGCCCGCGATATCTTCTCGCTCCGGCGCATGCTGGAGAGTGAGGTCATCCGCCGCCTCGCCGGCAATCTCAAGCCCGACGATGTCAAGCGCCTGCGCAAGCATGTCGAGCAGGAAGAGCGCGCCCAGCCGGTGAACGGCCCGCTCTCGATCAGGCTGGCGGGCGAATTCCACATCCTGCTCGCCGAGCTGACCGGCTCCCAGGTCCTCACCCGCTTTGTGAGTGAAACCGTGTCGCGGAGCTCGCTGATCCTCGCCCGCTTCGCCCGCCTGCATTCCTCAGAATGCGCCGTCGACGAGCATGTCCGCATCATTGCGGCGCTTCAGGCCGGGGATGCAAGCGCCGCCGAGGCGCTGATGCTGCATCATCTCGAATCCGTCGCGGTCAGGGCCGATCTGCGCGCGCCCAATTCCGACGGCGACACCGCCGCCATCCTCAAACGTTACGCCCGCGCGCTGCCGACGTGACCGCCGGCCCATCACAAGACTCGGCGCCGGCCGTGCGCAGCCTTGCCTTCGTGGCGCTGATCATCATCGTCGGCCTCAATCTGCGCCCCTTCCTCACGGCAATCGGTCCGCTGGCGCCGCAGATTTCGGACGCGACCGGCATGAGCATGACGGTGCTGTCGGTCATGACCTTCCTGCCGATGTTCCTGATGGGCGTGCTGGGTTTCACAGCGCCGCGCCTGCAGGCGGCATTCGGCGGGCGTGGTGTGGTCATCGGTGGCATGCTGCTGCTCGGCATCGGCCTCGCCTCGCGCGGCGTCGCCCATGGGCAAGTCCTGCTCCTGGCATCGGCACTCATCTGCGGTCTGGGTGTCGCCGCCGTCCAGGCGGTCTTTCCGGGAATTCTCAAGGCCGGCTTTCCACACCGGGTCTCCGCTATGACCGGCCTTTATTCCGCAGCCCTGATGGGCGGCGGCGCGCTCGGCGCTTATCTCTCACCGCGCATCGCCACGGCCATAGCGAGCTGGGAGCTGGCGCTGGCGATCTTCGCGCCGCTGGCGCTGTTGGGCGCTTTCCTCGCCGCGCTGATGATCAAGCGGGCCGATCCGCGCAAGCGCGCCGAATTAGGCCCGATGCCGGCCTATTGGCGCACGCCCCGCGCGATCCTGCTGATGGCCTGTTTCGGGCTGGTCAATAGCGGCTATTCGCTCACCGTCGCCTGGCTCGCTCCGTTCTTTCAGAGCATCGGTTATTCCGCCGCGACAGGCGGCACCATCGTCGCGGTCATGGCCCTCGCCCAGACGGTGACGGCGCTCGGCCTGCCGATCCTCAGCCGCCGCTCGCGCGACAAGCGGCCGTGGTTCTGGCTCGCGCTTGCTTTGCAGCTTCTGGGTTTCGGCGCGCTCATCTTCGCGCCCGGGCTGAGCCCCTATCTCATCGCCACTCTGCTGGGCTCAGGCCTCGGCGGCTGCTTTGCTCTTGCTCTGGTGATCAGCCTCGACCATCTCGCCGATCCCTGGCGCGCCGGCGCGCTGAGTGCCGCCATGCAGGGCGGCGGCTTCATCATCGCGGCATTGGTTCCATTGCTGATTTCAGCCCTGCACGGCTTCGTGCCGGATTTCGCGGTCATCTGGGCGCTGCAATCGGTGTTGATCCTCATCGTCGCCGTACTGACGCTCAGGCTCGACCCCAACCGCTACGCGCAGGCCCTTGCCTCGCATGGCTGATCAGAATTTCAGCACCGCCTCGACCTCGTCATCATACATCTCGCCGGTCGTCACGAAGCCGAGGCGCTTGTAGAAACCTTCGGCATTGCCCGTCTCCTGCCCGTAGCTGGTCTGGAGCTCGGTGAAACCTTGCGCCTTGAGATCGCGCACGATGAGCGCGATCGCCTTCTCGCCGTAACCTTTGCGCTGAAACGGGCCGCCGACCATAAGGCGCCATAGAAAGGCGCCCGGACAGTCGATACCGTCATCATGATCGGCGCCGATATGAAGCATGACGAAGCCGACCAGCGTCTCATCAGCATAGATGGCGCGCATCCAGGCATTCTCGGAGAAATGCGCCTGCGCGATCGAGGCGCCGTTATCGGCGACCAGATTGCGGTGCTCGGGTGAGAGCGTGTTGCTCAAGGCGCACACATCCCACACCGTCGCGGCGGAGATGCGACGCAACGTGACTTCCGCATCGGCGGATATTTGTTCGGTCATGATCATCCTTGAGTTGCCGGAAGTGTCAGCGCACGAGAAGTCCTTGGCCCGTCGGCAAAGTGACGATCACCCTGTCGACGGAGCGGGCGAAGTCGTTCCACATGTCGTGCTGATCCGCGAAAGCAGCGAAGCCGTAGTCGTCGAGCAGAATGATCGCGCCGGGCGTGACCTGCGGCCACAGCCGTTCGATGACCGCTTTCTCCCCGACCACGTTGTTCAGATCGATCGACAGATAAGCGATCCGTTTACCGTCGACGGCGCTCAGCGTGTCGGGCAGCACGCCCTTGACCAATTCGACATTCGGATAGGGCGCGAAATTGCGCTTGGCGATGTCGAAGACGTCGAAATATTTGCGGTCATTGATGGTGCGGCCCGTGTCCTCCGCCGGCTTCAGCGCATAGTCCGGCAGGCCCGCGAAGGTATCGAACAGATAGAATTTCTTCGGTTGCTGGGCAAAGTTCAGGAACTCGGCGATCGTCACCGAGAACAAGCCGGTGTGAACGCCGCATTCGACGAAGTCGCCTTCAAGAGCAAGACCGCGGCTCGCGGCCCAGCAGGCGACATGCGCGCGCCACGCGACTTCGGGAACGCCGCGCTTGCTCTTGACCCAGCCTTCCTTGTTCAGCTCCCGCGACTTGGCCCACGCAGCGGCGAATTTCGGTTCATGCATGAAACTGAGATTCTTGCCCCACACACCGACGCCATCGGCGGCATAATCGAGCACGCCCCGCCGCAAGCGACCGAGGAGGTATTTCCGCATCTTCGTTATCGCACCCACTTGGTCCCCGCTTCGGTTGCGTTATCAACACGTGCTTATAGTCGATGACGTCCAAAGACAACGACGCGCGGCAAGTCCGTCCCCGACGCCTCTTCCGTCGCGACAGAATTTCTGATGGTTGCGGGAACCCGATTTGAACCTATCGCCCAAAGAAAAACCCCAGCAACTCGTTAAAGTTACTGGGGTTCCAGAATGGTTGCGGGAATAGGATTTGAACCTATGACCTTCAGGTTATGAGCCTGACGAGCTACCGGGCTGCTCCATCCCGCGTCAAAACGGCTTGGACGATCCAAGGGATGTGCCAACGCGGCGTGTATGTAGCAACCGAAAGGCCGCTTGTGAACCCCCATCTTCAAGAAATTTCTGGGGAAATCATTGATTGTGACAAGGAACCCGGACAGGGTGCGGGCCGGGCAGTCGAGGGAAAGATTAAAGTGCCGAAGATCTCGGTGGATCATCCGGCAGGTGAGGCTTTGCGCCGGTTGATGCGCAAGACCATGCGGGGCCTCGCCCAGGACCTGGAACAGGCCCGATCCGGCAAAACCGTGCATCCGGCCAGGCGCCGCCTCAAGCTCGCCCGTAGCCTTTTGCGGCTCATGAAGCCGGCTTTGGGCAAAGAATCCTTTCAGAAAGAGAATCAGACGCTGCGCGACGCCGCCCATGCCCTAGCGGTACTCCGGCATACCGAAGCCATGGGCGAGGCCATCGCCAAGCTGAAAGCAGCCACCGCCGACGCTGAAGGGGAGGAGCCGGTCTTCGCCGCCCTGGCGGCAGCGGCCCGCGAGCTGCGCGCCGATGTGGTCAGCCCCGAAGAGACCGGGAGCCATATCGAGACCGCCCTCGCTCTCATCGAGGAGCTGCGTCCGCGCATCGCCGACTGGACCTTGCCCAAGCGCGATATGAGCCTTTTCGTGAAAGGCCTGCGCATTTGCTACGCTAAGGCCAGGAGCCTGCTGCGCGACGGGCTGGAGCGGAAAGAGATGCCGCTCCTCCATGAGGCGCGCAAATCGGTCATCCACCACCTTCATCATGTGGACCTCCTGAAACCCCTGTGGCCCAAGCTGTTCAAGGTCTGGGCGGCGGAGCTCCAGGAGCTGCGCGAGGATCTGGGCGATCTCCATGATCTCGACGAGCTCACCGCCGAATTCGCCCGGCCGGAAAGCCCCTTCGCCGCCCTCGCCCAGAAGGACCAGGCGCTCACTTTGATCGACCGGCGGCGCCAGGCCATCCTCGCCCGCATCGCCAGCGAGACCGGCCATCTCTTCGCCGAGCAGCCGAAGAACTTTGCCGACCGGATCGATGCTTTGTGGCGACATTCGGCCAGCTGATCGGGCCGCGGCGCCGGTCATGCAAAATACTCATCCCTGAGCTGGTCAGCCCTGCGCCGGGCCCGCTTGCCGGATCACTCGGCGGGAACTAACGTCCCGCCACATAATGTTCCCCGAAGCCCGCTATCTGACCTCGCCCCGCGCCGCCATGACGGCCGTCTTTATCGGCTATGGCGTATCCTCCGGCATGTGGGCCGGGACTATCCCGGTGGTGATGCGCAATTCCGGCGTCGACAGCCTGATGCTGGGCCTCGGCATCACCTTCTATGGCATCGCTTATGTGATCGTCATGTCGTCGGGCGGCACCCTCGCCCGTTTCGCCAGCAACCGCGCTTTGATCCTTGCCGGCATGCCGCTCGTCGCGCTGACCGGCGCCCTCCTGCTCATCGCCACGAGCCCGCTCTGGTTCCTGATCGCTCTGGTGCTGTTCGGCGCCGCCCAGGGCCTGCTCGACCTCTTCATGAATGCCGAGGCGAGTTATGTGGAGGCCGACCTGAAGCGGCCGATCTTCACCCGCTTCCATGCCTCGGCCTCGGGCTCCATGGCGGTCTTCGCGCTGATCGGCAGCCTGGTTTCCGCCGACGCCAATACCGCCTGGGCGGCGATCATTCTCTGCCTCGGCATCGGCGCCACGATGGTCTTCGCGGCGCGCCGCCTGAAGCCACGTTACTCCGCCATGGCGCGCGCCACGCCCGGCGCGCCCGCGCCCCTTCTCACGCCGCTTATCATCCTCGGACTTGCCGCCGGCCTCGTCATCGCCGGCGAGACCGCCGCGATCATGTGGTCGGCAAAGCTGCTCGACGAGCAGGCGCCCGATCTAGCCGCCATCGCCGGCCTCGGCACGGCTTTCTTCGGCCTGTGCAACTCCACCATCCGCGCCGGCGGCGACGGCATCCGTGCCCGCTTCGGCGACATCCCACTGATTCTGGGCTCGCTGCTGCTCGCCACCACCGGCTTTGTGCTCATCGGCCTGTCGGACAATTTCCTTCTAAGCGCCGTCGCCTTCGCGGTAACCGGCTTCGGCACCGCCTGCGTCATCCCGGCCATCTTCGCCATCACCGCCAAACATATGCAGGAGAATCCCGCCCGCGCCCTCGGCATCGTCTCCCTGATCGCCGGCCTGCCGCGTGTCCTGGCGCCATGGTTCTTCGGCTGGGTGGCGACCACGCATTCGACGAGCTTCGCCTTCGGCCTGTGCGCCGTTGCCATGGCGGTGGCGCTGGGCTTCATCCTGCTTCTGCAACTGGTGCAGAAGCGCGTCACCGCGCCATTGCCCACCAAGGCTCTATAAAATCAGGCGACACCCGCGGCGGCTTGCGGGAACATCAACCCCAGCGGCATCGGCCGGCCGAGGAAATAACCCTGCGCCTCGTCGCAGCCTTCCTGTCTCAGGAAATCGAGATGCGCCTTGGTTTCGATGCCTTCCGCCAGCACCGGGATTTCGAGGCTGCGCCCGAGCGCCAGCACCGCGCGGATGATCGAGGCGGCCTTTCGGTGCTTGCCGAGCTTGTCGAGGAAGGAGCGGTCGATCTTGATCTTGTCAAAGGGAAAGGACTGCAGCGTCGACAGCGACGAATAACCGGTGCCGAAATCGTCCATGGCGATCGAGACGCCGAGGCCCTTCAGACGGCGCAAGATGTGGAGCGCCGTATCGGGGTCGGAGATCAGCAGCGATTCCGTCACTTCCAGCTCGAGCCGTTTCGGCGACAGGCCGGTTTCGACGAGAATTGCATGTACGGTCTCGGGCAGCGCGCCATGGCTGAACTGCACCGGCGAAAGATTGACGGCAATTCTGTAAGGCTCGGCCCAGGATGCCGCGGTGTTGCAGGCCTGGCGCAGCACCCATTCGCCGATCTGGACGATGAGGCCGGTCTCTTCCGCGATCGGGATGAATTCGACCGGCGGGACAAGCCCGCGCGTCGGATGATGCCAACGGATGAGCGCCTCATAACCGATCGTCAGATTGTCGGTGAGGCGTGACTGCGGCTGGTAATAGAGCTCGAATTCGCCTTGCGCCAAAGCGAGCCTCAGGTCGCGCGCCAGGTTGCGCCGCTCGCGCATCTGGAGATCCATGCCGGGCTCGAAGAAGCAGGCGCGCCCGGCCGCCGTGTCCTTGGCGCGATACATTGCGAGATCGGCATTGGCCATGAGCTCGGGCGCGTCCGCCGCGTCAGCGGGGAAGAGCGCGATGCCGACGCTGGCGCCGATATGGATTTCATTGCCTTCGAACATCATCGGCGCGCGCAGTGCCGTTTGGATGCGGTCGGCGAAGTCCATCACCTGCTCGGGCCTGCTGGCCTCGGGCAGGATGGCGAAGAACTCGTCGCCACCGAAGCGGGCCGCAAACTCCGCGCCCTTGAGGGACGCCGTGAAGCGCCCGGCGATCTCGGCCAACACCAGGTCACCCGCCGCATGGCCGAACATGTCATTGGCTTCCTTGAAGCGATCGAGATCGAAGCTCAGCAGCGCGAAGCTCCTGTCGCGTTCCCGCGCCTCGCGGATTTCACCGGCAAGGCGATCGAGGAAGGAGCTGCGGTTGGGAAGCCCGGTCAGCGAATCGAAATGGGCGAGATAATGAATACGGCCCTCGGCCATCTTCTTCTCAGTCAGGTCACGCACCGAATAGACGCGGCTGCCGGCCAGGAAATCGGCGGGCTTCGACAGGAGCTCGACCGGAATCAAGCGGCCGTCGGCGCCGCGCAGCATTCCTTCGCTTTTCACCGCATCCAGGGCGGGTACGTCGCCTTCAAGCGTGAGGATCGTGTCGAACAAGCCGTGATTGACGATCTGGTCACGCCGGTAGCCGGTGAGCTCCTCGAAGCTGGTATTGACGTCGATGATACGGTCGTTCTTGACGATGACCAGGCCTTCGATCGCCGCATTGGCGAGACGGCGGAGCCGCGCCTGACCTTCACCGCGCGCACTCTTGTCGGCGAAATAGGCGGCGATGCCGATGGCGAGCACCAACGCCGAAGCGGCGGCGATGAAGAACACCATCACATGCTTCGGCACCGCCCCGAGCGGGACGTCGATCAGGGGATCGGGCAGAATGGTGACCGCCGCCATGCCGGTGAAATGCAGGCTGCAGATGGCGAGCACGAAAGCGAGGCCGGAGCCGTAGCGGCCACGCCAATCGTCGGGCCGGCGCGCGAAATGCATCGCGAGCATGCCGAGAAGCATGCTGGCGACGACCGAGGCGACGACATAGCCCTTGTCCCATTCGACCTGCCCCGCGACGCGGAAGCCGGCCATGCCGGTATAATGCATGGCGCTGATGCCGAGCCCCGCCAAGGCGCCGCCGAGCTTCGGATGAAAGCTCGTGGACGACCATGCGGCGATGCCGAAAGCGGCCGTGAGTGCTCCGACCGCAATTACTAACGACAAGGTGGTGAGGAAGAGGTCATAACCGGTCGGCAAAGTCGGCGCGAAGGCCAGCATGGCGAGAAAATGGGTGGCCCAGGTGGCCGTGCCGGCGGCGGTCCCCGCCAGAAGCAGCCACTGCCGCCGCAAAACCTCGTCGGAAGCCCGCGCCCGCATGAAAAGCCTGAGCGCCACGAAGCTGCCAAGCGCGCAGATCCCCGCCGCTATGGCGACGAGCCGCAGATCATGGTCCACGGTCAGGCACGTCAGTACTTTCAGCATAGAGCCGCCCCTTCAACTATGCGGAAAAATGCAGGAAAATCCCTAAGAAACCGTGGATTGCAGAGGTTAAGAATGTCGAAAGGGAATCTGATTGGGTTTAGCGAATAAGCGACGCGCGAGGATAGGCATAGCCGTCCTCGCGCGCCGGATCATGGAATGAGCGGAAGCCCTATCTCGCTCTGAGCAGCCTCAGCGCATTGGCGGTCACCAGCACGGTGGCGCCAGTATCGGCCAGAATGGCGATCCACAGGCCGGTCGTGCCCATCACGGTGGTGACGAGGAACACCGCCTTGAGGCCGAGCGCGATCGTCACATTCTCGCGGATGATGCTGAGCGTGCGCCGCGACAGGCGGACGAGTGCCGCGACATCGCTGACGCGGTTGTTCAGCACCGCAGCATCCGCCGCCTCGAGCGCCACATCGGTGCCCGAGCCCATGGCGATGCCGACGGTGGCGGCGGCGAGCGCCGGTGCGTCGTTGATGCCGTCGCCGACCTTGGCGACGCCACCTTCGGCGGCGAGCTTCTTGATGAAAGCGAGCTTGTCCTCGGGCAGGAGCTCGGCATTGACTTCCATGCCGAGCGTCTTGCCGATCGCCTCGGCATTGGCGCGGTTGTCGCCGGTGAGCATCACGGTGCGGATGCCGAGCGAGGCGACATCCTTTAGCCCTGAGACCGCATCGGCGCGCGGCTCATCGCGCAGCGCAATGAGGCCCAGCACCTTGCCGCCCAATTGCACGACCGACACACTCTTGCCTTGCGCCTCGAGCTCGCGGGCGCGGGTCAGCACGTCGACGCTGGTGACGCCGAGCCTGGCCGGCGCGCCGATGGTGATGATCTGGCCGTCGACCGTGGCATTGAGGCCTTTGCCAGGCAGCGCTTCCGAATGGCTCGCCGGTGTGAAGGCGATCTTGCGCGCCTTGGCTTCCGCCACGATCGCCGCGGCGAGCGGATGGGAGGAGGCCGACTCCGCCGCCGCGGCGAGCTTCAGCACGCCCGCCTGATCGAGATCGGCGAGCGCCACGATATCGGTGACCTTGGGCTTGCCTTCGGTGAGCGTGCCGGTCTTGTCGAAGGCGATCGCCTTCACCTTGCCGATCGCTTCGAGAACGCCGCCACCTTTGACAAGGAGGCCGCGCCGGGCGCCGGCCGCCAAGGCCGAGGCGATGGCCGCCGGCGTCGAGATGACGAGCGCGCAGGGGCAGCCGATCAGCAAGAGCGCCAGAGCGCGGTAGATCCAGGTCGACCAGTCCTGGCCCCAGACGAGAGGTGGAAGGATCGCCACCAGGATCGCCACGGCGCAGATGGCCGGCATGTAATAGCGCGAGAAAGTATCGATGAACCGTTCGGTCGGCGCCTTGGCGTCGGCCGCCTCCTCGACGAGGCGCACCACGCGCGCGATCAGCGTGTCCTCGGCCGACTTCTCCACCCGGCAGCGCAGCATCGCCTCGGTATTGATCGAGCCGGCGAGCACCGTGTCGCCGGGCTCCTTCAGGCGCGGCACCGATTCACCGGTGAGCGCTGATTCATCGAGCGAAGAGGTGCCCGAGATAACCGTGCCGTCGGCGGGCACGCGATCACCCGGACGCACCACGACGGTCGAGCCCACCGCGATCTGTGTGATTGGCATCTCGACCAGGCCGTTGCGGGTTTCGACCATCGCCGTCTTGGGCGCGATATTGGCGAGCGCCTTGATGCCGGAGCGGGCGCGGCCGGCGGCCACCCCTTCCAGCAATTCACCGACTGCGAAGAGGAACACCACGAGGGCGGCTTCCTCGGTGGCGCCGATGACGACGGCGCCGATGACCGCGATGGTCATCAGCATCTCGATGGTGAAGACCGAGCCGTAGCGCGCCGCCATGAAAGCGCGCTTGACCACCGGAATGGCGCCCACCGCACCGGCGGCGAGAAACACATAATAGGAGATCTCCGGAACGACCTGCGTCGCGGCATAAGCGGCGGCGATCAGTGCACCCGACATGAGGACGAGCCGGCCTTTGGCCGATTGCCACCAGCGGGCTTCCTCGGGTTTGGCGTGATCGTCGGAAGACGGTGCGGCCGCAGCGACGGCGGCAACCGCCGGCTGGCCATGATCATGGTCATGATCGTGATGATGGCCATTGCAGCTGCCGTGGTCATGATCATGCGTATGCGGGGCCTTCGCCACCGGGGCGACCGAAGCGCCGAGCGGAGCGACAGCATAACCGAGGCTCTTGACCGTGGCGGTGACATCGGCGGCGCGTTCGAGCGTGGCCAGGGTCACGGTCAGTGTCTCGCTCGTCAGGCCGACCTTGACGTCGCTGGCGCCGTCGATGCGGGCGACCGCGACCTCGATCTTGCGGGCGCAGCTGGCGCAATCCATGCCGGTGATCTTGAATTTCTGCACCAGCGGCTCCTTGGCCACCGGCGCATGATCATGGTGATGACCACCACAGCTGCTGTGATCGTGATCATGCTGAAGCACGGGCTTCGCCGCCGGAGCCGCGGCACTGCCGACGGGCGCTATGCCATAACCGAGGCTTTTCACCGTGGCAGTCACCTCGGCGGCATGCAGTGCCTCGGCGAGGGTCACGGTCAGGGTTTCACTGGTCACACCGACCTTGACATCGCTGGCGCCCTTGACGCGGCCGACGGCCACTTCGATCTTGCGGGCGCAGCTGGCACAGTCCATGCCGGTGATCTTGAATTTCTGGATTTGGGGTTCTCTTGACATCATGATCAAGGCGTACAATCTCTAGCCACTAGAGATACAAGAGGAAAAATACATGGCCGGTTTCACCATAGGGAAACTCTCCGAGGCGACCGACACCAAGGTCCAGACCATCCGTTATTATGAGAGCATCGGGCTCATGGCCCCCTTCACCCGCACCGAGGGCGGTCACCGGCTCTACGATATCGATGACAGGAAAAGACTGACCTTCATCCGCCATGCTCGCGAGCTCGGCTTCTCGATCGACGCTATCCGGGAGCTGTTGAGTCTCTCAGACAATCCGCAAACGAGCTGCGAGCGCGCCGACGACATAGCGAGCCGGCAGCTGGATGAAGTGGAGCAGCGCCTCAAGCGGCTCAGGGCCCTGCAGAAGGAACTGAAGCGCATGGTGACCGAATGTGGCCATGGCCGCGTCTCGGACTGCCGCGTCATCGAGGTCCTGAGCGATCACCGGCTCTGCCAGACGTCGCATTGAAACAGCTTTGTCAGCATCGCGCTTCAAGCGCCCGGCTTTTTTGCTGCCGAAGCCTTACGGCTTCAGATAATCATGAACCACGCGGCCATAGGGCAGCGTCAGGTCGGCGATGAAATGATGGGCGCCGATGATCTTCCTGACCGGCAGGTCGGCGACCGGCGCGTTGACATGCGGCACGAGATGGAGCCGGCCGGGGCCAAGCCATGAGCCTTTGACGGTGATGTCGGTGAGATTATAGGCGACGAGCTGGCAGATATCGTGGCGGCCGTCCTCGCCCGGAATGATCTTCAGATTGACCTGGGTCTTGCTCAATATCGCGGTGGTCTTCTCGCCATTGCCGCTCATCGCCTCGTGCTTGTAGCCCATGGTGCCCATGGCGACGAGCTGTCCGCCATAATCGAGCGTGCCGGTCAGCGTGTCCTTCACCACTTCGAGCTTGGGATGGGCGTATTTCTTGGGGAAGCCCCAGATCTCGCGGCCGGCGACGATCGGCGGGTCGTCATCGAGATACATCTGCGACACGAAACCGACATCCTCACCGTTGAAGCGGCAGGGAATAACGATGCCCGTTTCGGTGTAAGTGCCGAAGCCCGAGCTGTCGGGCATCTTGATCCATTCGTAGTTGACGAGTGGCCGCTCGACCGGTTCCAATGGCTCGGGCAACTGCGCGCGGATGATGTCGGCATCCGTCTCATAGGTGATGACCATGTATTCGCGGTTGATGAAGCGGTACGGCCCTTTGGGATAGCTGGGGCCGGCGAGCGGCATGGACGGTAGATTCAAAATGTCGGCGACACGCATAGGCTTCTCCTCAGTGACAGGTCCAGCCGCCATCGATGGGTATCGTGGCGCCGGTGATCGAGGCAGCCTCGTCGCTGCACAGGAACAATACGAGTGCGGCGACCTCCTCGACAGTGACAAAGCGTTTAGTCGGCTGCGCCGCCAGCAGAACGTCGCGGATGACGGCGTCTTCGGAAATGCCGCGCGCTTTCGCCTGCTCGGGGATCTGCTTCTCGACCAGAGGGGTCAGCACATAACCGGGGCAGACGGCATTCGCCGTCACACCATGCTCGGCGCCTTCCAGCGCCACTGTCTTGGTGAGGCCGGCGATGCCGTGCTTGGCCGCGACATAGGCGCTCTTGAAGGGCGAGGCGACCAGCGCATGGGCGGAGGCGATCTGCACGATGCGGCCGAATTTGCGCTGCTTCATGCCCGGCAGCACATGGCTGATGGCGTGGAACGACGCCGACAGGTTGATGCTCAGGATCTGGTCCCATTTCTCCGGCGGAAATTCCTCGATCGGGGCCACATATTGGATACCGGCATTGTTGACGAGAATGTCGACCTTGTCGAAGGCCTGCTCGGCTGTGGCGATCATCTCCGCAATCGCATCCGGCCGGCTCATATCGGCGCCACTGAACCGGACCTCGACGCCGTATTTGTCGGCCATCTCCGCCCTGACCGTCTCGACATCCTCTGGCTTGCCGAGCCCGTTCAGCATCACATCATGTCCCGACCGCGCCAGGGCTTCGGCGATGGCGAGCCCGATGCCGCTGGTCGATCCGGTGACGATAGCGCTTCTTTCAGCCGTCATGTCGCAACCCTCATCTGATGAAGAAGCGAGCTAAGGCGGCTTTCATTGAAGTCATGTGACGGCACGGCGTCATGTGCATGTCACACCGGCTTGGTCTTTTGAAAGCCACAGCAACCCGCCTGGGACGGATCATGGACAAGCAAGTCGAACGGCAGAACGGCAAGGCGAAACCTTTAAGCTGGCGGCCGGAGCGCTGCGCCCGCATCGCGCTCATCTTCCAGGGCGGCGGCGCGCTCGGCGCCTATCAGGCCGGCGTCTATCAGGCGCTGCACGAGGCCGAGATCGAGCCCGACTGGGTGACCGGCGTGTCGATCGGCGGCATCAACGCCGCCATCATCGCGGGCAATCCACGCGAGCAGCGCCTGCCTCGCCTGCGTGAATTCTGGGAGCGCATCACCAGCCGCAAGATCTGGGCCTACACGCCGGATGGCGACATGTTCCGGCGCATGCGCAACTCTATCAGCTCCTACATGACGCTTGCCGACGGACAGCCCGGCTTCTTCCGCCCGCATGCCTTCAATCCCTGGACAAGCCCGGCCGGCGCTAAGACCGCGACGAGCTTCTATGACAGCTCGCCCTTGCGCGAGACGCTTCTCGACCTCGTCGATTTCTCACTCATCAACGAGCGCCGCTCGCGCTTCTCGGTCGGCGCCGTCAATGTGATGACCGGCAATTTCGTCTATTTCGACAATCGCGACGAGGAGATCACGCCCGAGCATGTGATGGCGAGCGGCGCGCTGCCGCCGGCGCTTCCCATGGTGAAGATCGGCACCGATTATTTCTGGGACGGCGGCATCGTCTCCAACACGCCGCTGCAGCATCTGCTCGAGCAGGAAGACGATCTCAACTCGCTGGTCTTCCAGGTCGACCTGTTCTCGGCCCGGGGCGCCTTGCCGCGCGAGATGGCCGATGTCATGGCCCGCCACAAGGACATCATGTATTCGTCACGCACGCGCTACAACACCGACATGTACCGCAAGATCCAGAAATGGAAGCAGCGCGCCCATGCGGCGCTGGTCCGCATTCCGAAGAAGAATCAGACCCCCGACGAGGCGCGCTGGATCAAGGAGCTCTCCGACCTGCCCGAACTCACCATCATCCATCTCATCTACCAGCAGAAGGCCTATGAGGGCCACGCCAAGGACTATGAGTTCTCCGGCACCTCGATGCGCGAGCATTGGCAATCGGGCTATGAGGACACCCAGAACACGCTGAAGCAGCGCCAGTGGCTGGAGCTGCCGCCCGATGGCGGCGGCATCTGGGTGCATGACGTGCATCGGCTGGCCGAGGGCCTGCGCCGCGGCGCGTGAAACGGCGGGCCGCTGGCGCGGCCCCGCGCGTCAGGGCGCCGGCACGATATTCTGGTTCATGTGAAAGATGTTGCCGGGGTCATATTTGGCCTTGATCTTCTGCAGCCGGGCATAATTGCCGCCATAGGCGGCGCCGGCCTGATCGCTAGCCTCCGCATCCATGTAGTTGGCATAGCGGCCCG
The DNA here is from genome assembly GCA_005502925.1 of Rhizobiales bacterium Y(2018). Classification (GTDB taxonomy): domain Bacteria; phylum Pseudomonadota; class Alphaproteobacteria; order Rhizobiales; family Aestuariivirgaceae; genus Taklimakanibacter. Next base: position 326,796 of record SCPD01000004.1, read on the forward strand.
ACGACATCCACGGTTTGAGCGCGTCATAGCTCGCGCGCGCCCATTCGGTGCATGCCTTCGTATCGGCCGGGTTCATCCACTCGGACAGCACGACCAGATTGTGCCCCGGAGCACGATGCGGGAAAGCGGTCTCGCCGGGGCCGACGCGGCATGCCGCGCCGTGAAAATTCTCCAGCAGCAATTGCCCCATGGGCGTCGGGCAGCGCGCGAAGCAGGAGATGAGCGTGTCGATCGCATCGTCGCTCAATTGGGTCAGGAAGCTCGATTTCCAGTGATTGAGCGCACCTTTCGGATAGGCTGCATCCAGCAATGCGTTGAGCGCGCAATAGGGGATGGGGCCGAGGGCATCCATGACCGGACTTCCGAACGCCTTCAAGGATTTCATGGCCGCTTCGCCGTCAGCTGCGCTGCCGCAATGGGCGGCGACCAGAGCGGCGAGTTTCGTGCCCGATCCATCGGGCGCATGCACGAGGCCAGCGAAGACGATCATCTCATCGGGCAATGATCGGGTGATGTCGCGATAGAAATGCAAGAGTTCGCGCGCGCGCTCGAAGGGATGAGCGATGAGGCCGCCGGTGATGATCGGCCCCACCGGATGCAATCGGAATTCGAAGGAGGTGGCGATGCCGAAATTGCCTCCACCGCCGCGCACCGCCCAGAAGAGATCGCTGTTCTCATCGGCGCTCGCGGTCAGGATCTTTCCTTCCGCCGTGACGATCTCGACCGACAAGAGATTGTCGAGCGCCAGCCCGTGCCTGCCCATCAGCCAGCCGATGCCGCCGCCCAGAGTGAGGCCGGCGACACCCGTCGTCGACACGACACCGCCGGTTGTCGCAAGGCCGTGAATCTGGGTCTCGCGGTTGAATTCGCGCCAAGTGGCACCGCCTTGCGCGCGCGCCGTTCTTCGTTTGGGGTCGACATGGATGGCTCTCATGGGAGCGAGATCGATCATGAGACCGGCGTCGATCGTCGCGCGGCCGGCGACATTGTGCCCGCCGCCCCGCACAGCGATCTCGAGACCGAGCTTGCGGCCGAGGGCCAAGGCCTCGACGGCATCGGCCGTCCCGTGGCAGCGGGCGATCAGTGCCGGCCGTCTGTCGATCAGGCCATTATGGACGCGCCTGGCCTCCTCATAGCCGGGCGATGATGGTTGCAGCAACTGACCGATGAAGCTCTTGGCGAGTTCATCGACGTCGTGCCCTAAGTCTTGAATGGCTGACATGGCACTTCCCCGAGTTATGGGCTTGGATCACAAGCAATGACCGTCGAGACTGGGGCGGCATCGTCGAGACTACGTCCAATTCCAGTTCCGGTCGAGTGGTCTTTGCGCGACGCGGCCGCATTCACCTCCCGTGAAGTCGGGCCGGCTTGGTAAAAACCCTGCTTTCCAATTCGCTCCGATACGGTAGACTTGAATGTAAGGGGGCGTGCCGGCTTTCGCTAAACGATCCGATCTTGCGAAGCCCTGGCGGCGAAGGATGGCGCGTGTCATGTCGGACCTCACTCCCTCTCACATCCTGCAGATCGGTATGGGCTTCTTCGCCTCGAAGACGCTCCTGTCGGCGATCGAGTTGAAACTCTTCACCGCCCTCGCCCGTGGTCCCATGACGGCCGCCGAGATCGCCAGGAGCCTCGCCTTGAACGCGCGCGCGGTGCCCGATTTCCCCGATGCGCTGGTCGCTTTGGGGCTACTCGACCGCGCCGGCAACGGGCCCGAGGCCCGTTATTCCAACACGCCGGAAGGCGCTCTCTTCCTCGACGCCGACAGTCCCGCCTATGTCGGCGGCATATTGGAGATGGCCAATGCGCGCCTCTATCGCTTCTGGGCGGATCTGACCGAGGCCTTGCAGACCGGCAAGCCGCAGAACGAAACCAAACTTTCGGGCGAGCCGATGTTCGCCAAGCTTTATGAGGTGCCGGAGCGGCTCGAGCAGTTCATGAACGCCATGTCCGGCATCTCGGCCGGCAATTTCCACAGCCTCGCCCAGAAGTTCGACTTCTCGGCCTATCGCACTTTGTGCGACGTCGGCGGCGCCACCGGCCAGCTGTCCTGCATGGTCGCCGCCGCCCATCCGCATATGAGCTGCACGAGCTTCGATCTGCCCAATGTCGTCCCGATCGCCACGCGCAAGATCGCAGCTGCGAGCTTGAGCGATCGGGTGAAGGCGGTGGGCGGTGATTTCTTCGCTGACCCTCTGCCCCGCGCCGATGTCATCACCATGGGCATGATCCTGCATGACTGGAATCTCGAAAAGAAGAAGCAACTGATCGCCAAGGCCTATGAGGCGCTGCCTGAAGGCGGCGCCTTCGTCGTCATCGAGGCCTTGATCGACGACGAGCGCCGCAAGAACGCCTTCGGCCTTCTGATGTCGCTCAACATGCTGATCGAGTTCGGCGACGCCTTCGACTATACCGGCGCCGATTTCGAGGGCTGGTGCCGCGAAGCGGGCTTCCGCCGCTTCGCCGTCATCCCGCTCGCCGGCCCCTCGAGCGCGGCAGTGGCCTATAAATAGGGCCGAAGATTTGCAGCGGAACACCCCTGTAGATCTGCAGCGGATTTACAGGGGATTTGCAGCGGATCTACAGGGATTTGCAGGGAACTCCCGAATTCCGCTGTTCTCGTCTCCAGACTAACCATGGCGGCGTCCACGATAGCAAGAGGACCTATTGCGAAGTCTCGACCGGACATGCCCGGCCGGGCTCGACCTGCCACTGCGCCGGATCGATGACCGGGCCTTGCTGGCAGATCGACATCTTGTCACTGAGCGTGCCCGTGACCTTACCATAGGTGCCGGGCTCCGGCACCGGCTGCGCGGCGGTGATGTCATAGGTCTTGCCGTCTTCCGCCTTGAGGATCATGCAGCTCGCCTCGACGCCGGAGGCCGCGCAGCCCGATACGGAAATCTCCTCGGCGAGCGCCGGCAAAGCGGCCACGACAAAGACCGAAGAAAGAATGAGCTGCATTTTCACGAGACGGCCTCCTCTTCTGGACGAAATCTGAACAGTGAGTGAGGTCTAAGACAATTTTTAGACCCTGGTGTTACGGTTACCTGGCCACAGTTGGGATAACGACGGTAACGATCGAGGTGGGGACAGGATCGTTGATGTGGGAAGAACGCAGGCGATTCCTCAACTCGACACGAGATCAAACTTCTACTGCTGTGGAACAGGCGCCCCCGCTATGCCTGAAAAGCGATACTCCCCGTCGACATCCCTTACGACCGCAACATGCTCAAAGTACTGACCTGTTGTATATGTAGTACGAAATATGAGGAAATATATGTCACCTTCATAGCCGCTTACTGGATCCTTCTTTAGATGCTGGCTTGAAACAAGCTTGGCATCCTGCAACACCCCCAATGAAGGACGTCCCATTGACATGTTGGCAAGAAAAACATCTTCGGGGACTCGATCTTTTAGAAATTTGCTTACCTTACCATCCCAAACACCTTTGAACTCACCGTTGCTGAAAGATCGTAATATTTCCATTGCCGATTTTTGTGCCTCGCTTTCCTGTGCGCCACTTGGGAGCGAGAGCAAAGCGAAGATAACCAGGGTCAATAACGTACGAAGCAAGCTCTGCATCTTGACCTCCTAAGGACAGTCCCAAGCCCTGTATGATTTCGGTGGCACCACAGTGCTGTCAATGCGAAACACCATATTGCATTCGGGATTTGGTTGCGGGCCAGGATCAGATACTCCCTGAGCCGTTCTCGGAACGTCTCTTGGCTTCATACCAAATGGCTCAAATGGGTTCACTTTGCTGGAGAGAAGGAAAGGACCAAAGAGTATTTCTACGCAAAGGCCGACAAAAAGGGCCACGATCAGATATTTGATGTGAAGAATACTAAAGAACTGAACCCACGCCGGAGGTCGCGCATCAACCAAATCCCCTTCAATTATTTCACCTCTCGCGAAGAACGGAATCCAGAACTTTGTACAGAATTCCTTTGTAAGATACTGGCTGTGCCCAAATCCACGATGCCAGCGATCTCTCACGCGTGGAATCTTAAACCCGTAAGTGCCCGCCGATCCATACCCCCAGCTTGCACTAGCTCCCATTACCGGCCACGGATCTCGCGCACTCACCTCATTGACGATAGGCGCCGTAAAGCGCTCGGAAATATGCTTAAAAGGAAACCCATAATGAACAACGCTGCCGCAGAAGGCAATTCGATGGGCCTTAAAGTCGAATTCACGCTGTAGCATTTGAGAAACAATATAAGTTCCAAAACTATGCGCCAGGAAGGAGATTTCTGCATTCGGATAGAGCCTCTGCACATCCTTTACAGAATCCCAAACGGCATCTAGCGGAGCGCGCCGCGACCCCCAGAGAAATCTCAAGACATCTAGACGGCCATAATTTGTGGGCTCAACTACAAGCCCGGCTCTCTCAAACTCCGAACGCAGCATCGCGATCCAAGGCGCTTGAGTGCGAATTCCGTGGACGAGGACAACCACTGAGCGAACTGTTTCTGGATCTCTATGAAGTTCACTCGGCACTTGGTGCCCCTTCTGAGACTGAGAGACGCCAAGTAATATTCCCTGAGTGGAGCGCAATAAAATGACGTAGCGGAATATCAATACCGTATAGAGCCAGTAAACTCTAGATTTAGTTGGCATCTCGGCGACGAAAGATTAGATCCAGAAAAAAACACAATAAAAACAGAAGGTTAGGAATAAGCACCTTCAACTAATCCTCTTCCCTTTGAACAGATTGAGCACTCAAAGGCAAAGCCGCCGCTTCCGTATTGTGGGTAGCGGACTTATTCTTCCGGCGGATAGTTCCTTAGCCACACTGCCTTGAGCTTCGGCAAGTCGTCGCATTTGCGGCCCGCCGCGAAGACCTTCGGCGCGTGCGCCTCGAACCAGGGCTGGCGTGGGCGCCAGCGCGTCATGGTGCAGAAATAGATATCGAGCGCCGAGAACCGTTTGCCCAGGAACCAAGGTGCCTTCGCCTCGGCCTCGACCATGCTCCACAGCGTCTTCTGATACTCGTCGATATTGGCGCGGAACCCCTTGGCCGCTTTCTCGCCCGGCACAAATCGCCCCGGCACGTCGGCATAGGTGAAGGTCGGATAGACATTGGCGACGATGAAGACGAGCCAGCGCAGGAACCGCGGCCGGGTCGGATCGGCCGGTTCGGGCACGAGCTCGAAGCTCTTCGCCGCATCGGCAAGATGGAGCGTGATCGCCGCACTTTCCGTCATCACCTGGCCGTCGGGCAGGACGAGGGTCGGATATTGCGGCAGCGGATTGAGCTTCGCCAGCTTGCGTCGCGCCTTGTCGTCCTCAAAAAGATCGCCGTCATCGACGAAGTCGTAAGGCAATCCATACCAATTGAGCTGCGCCTCGGTGAGAACCGAGCCCCAGCCCGGCCGTCCATGCAGAATATATTGTCCCATTCGACAGTGCCCCAATTGTTGCCGCCGCGATCATAGCGGCAACCTCGTCGGCTCAGAACCTTTTTTCGCGACCAAATCGGCCGGCGCCCTCGATCTAAGTGATATGGCGGCGGTGCGATCGTCTGCCCATCGGCTCTCACCGCCTCGACATTCACGTGTAATTTTTCGCCACGGCAAGGGCGATTGAGATGACGAGCAGGATCGGGCCGATCCATCTGAGCGCCGTACCGAAGCGAGCCTGCCACTGCTCCCGGGCGATCTGATCCTTCGCCGGCATCTGCAGATAGCCGAAGCCCGTTGCGGTGGCCCACAGGCCGGCACAGAACATGATGATTTCATCGATATAGTTCGCGATCATAGGTGCGCCTCGCTGATCATTCGTCAGGGATGTTAGGCGGTGAGGCTTCAATCGGCGAGTGAAATCCGGCAGCCCGGCGCCTGCATATATGATTGACCTCCCAACCGGAAATCGGGCAAACCTGCCCGATGAGAGGGGCATCTCGATGCGCGCCGCGTTTGCGATAACCATTCTTCTGTCCGTTTTCTGGCTGCCCGCGGCGGCACCGGCAGTGGCGCAAGGCACCTCGGACACTCAACAGGCGAAAGAGGATGTGATGCCGGCTGACCGCTTCTGGGAGCTGATCGATCGAACCACGAAATATTCATCCGATCAGGACGCCCAGATGGAGGCCCTGCGCCTGGAATTAGGCAAGCTTTCGGCCGCAGAGATCGAGGCCTTCGAGCGCGCTTTTCATGCGCAGCAGAGGCGGGCCTACAGCTGGGATCTCTGGGGCGCCGCCTATATCATGTGCGGCGGCGCCAGTGATGACGGCTTCGAATATTTCCAGCGCTGGCTGATTTCGAAGGGGCGGGGAATATTCGAAGCCGCTGTCGCTGATCCCGATTCACTGGCCGAACTCGCTGCTTCGGGTTCGCCCGAAGAATATGATTTCGAACTCTTCGCCTATGTTGCCCAAGAAATATGGAGCGCAAAGACAGGCATCGACGCCGCAACCGATCCGCAGGGGAGATATCCCTACACCGGAGCGCCGCCAGCGGCGCAGCCCTCCGGCAAGCCCTTCGATGAGGATCCGGCTCATCTCGCCAAGCGTTATCCCAAGCTGTGGGCCAAGTTCGCCCAGTAAAACTCGTTTGTCCAATTCGCAACCACTTTGCGCCCCTCTTTTTCCACGATTTGGGGGCAACGATTTGATTGTCTAGCAGGGCAAGACAGGCGGGAGACTTCGGTGCGTTCACTTCGTGCGACGGCTCTGATGGCCGTCCTGGCTTTCTTGATGCTGCCAACATCGCAAGCGTCCGCCTGCAGCTGCAGAGAGAGCACCACCAAGGAGAAGTTCTCCAAGTCCGATTTGGTGATACGGGGACGGATGAAGACGGTGACATATGGCAATGTCATGCCATTTATCGAGGAAATACCTCGCGCAACACGCGGTGAGATCGAAATCGAAAAAGTGCTCAAGGGCACGTTCAAGGGGAAAACCATTTCAGTCTACACCGGCACCGGCATGGGAGACTGCGGGCTCCTGGGCCTGTTCCTCAACATGGCGGTCTATTACGAGCATGAGAAATTCAGCACGCTCGAACTGGGCCTGACAAAATCCGAATTCGCGGGGCAAAGCTATTACGCAGCATCGATGTGCGGCTACGTGAAGGGCCCGAAAGACTAGGACGAGTAGATGGCATCCTCGCTTCGGCCCAATACTCGAATGGACAATGTTCCCTACCCCCGCGCCCGAAGCGCCGCAGTCAGCGGCAGCCGCGTGGCGGCGATGGCGGGTAAGGCGCCGCCGAGGATGCCGATGGCGAGGCCGAGCAGACCTGATGTCACGAGAACGTCGGGCGTGACGGCGAGCTGGAACGCCATGCGGGCGTTGTTCGCTCCGATGGTGCTGGCCTGCCAGCCGTTGAAGATGAGCCACGAAGCGAGGAGGCCGACGATGCCGCCGGCGCCCGCGAGCACGATGGCTTCTACCCAGGTGCCGAGAAAGGCCGAGAGTCGGCTGAAGCCGAGCGCGCGGACGGTGGCGATCTCGACGGTCCGGTCGGTGACCGAGCTCATCATCGTGTTGAGCGCACCCGCCGCAGCACCCACCGCCATCAGCAGCGCCAGCGGCCAGCCGAACAGGCGGATGAGCCCCGCGGTGCGCCCCGATTGCGCGGCATAGAGATCGGCCTCGGAAAGGACGACGAGCGGTGTCCCCGTGATCGTGGCGACTTTATCCTGCAAGAGTTTGAGCGCGGCGGGATCGGTGAGGCGGAGTTTCAGGCTCTGCACCTGTCCCTGCCGGTCGAAGGCGGCGCGCACCGCATCGAGGTCGGCCCATATTTCGGATTCGAACGCGCTGCCATGGGCGGAGAAATGGCCCGCGACCGTCCAGTCGACGGCGCCAAGGCGGACCGTGTCACCCACAGCAAGGCCGAACTCGCTGGCCAGACGGTCGCCGACAACGATCTCGCGGGCCCCGGGCGTGAAGTAGCGTCCTGCCGACAGGCCGATGCCATCGCGGATCGACGGGCCCAACGCATCCATGCCGCGCAGCGCCAGCGTGCGCGCCGCACCATTGGTTATCTGTTTCATGTCGACGGGCACGACGATCTCGCGGGACACGACGAGTTGGCCGTCCGCATTGCGGGTGACGCCCAGGTCGCCGGTCATGGCGCCGAGCGTGCGGATGACGGAAGCGGGAATGTCCGAGCCAGTCTCCTGATTGGTGCCGCCGCCGAGAATGACGGCGACGGCGGGCGAGCCGGCGCCGTTCAGCGCCGTCTCGAAGCCTTTCGCCATAGAGAGGAAACCGGCGAGCACGCAGACGACGAGTGCGACCGACAGGATCATGGAAATAGAAATCGCGCGACGCCGTGGCAGGCTGGACAAATTGGTCCGGATCATTACGAGCGCTTGTCTGCTGTGGGTGGACATGGGGGTTATCTCGTCCTGAAAGCTTTGATGATGGGGGTTCGCATCGCATTGAAGGCCGGCAGCGCGCCGGTCGCGAGGCCGAGAGCGGCGAGGATCGCCAGCGCCTTGGCGAGAACCGGCAACGACAGGACCAGTCCCAGTGCCGGGCCGGCAAGCAGGGTGGCGAGCTTCGCCAGAACCAGGCCGAGGCCGCCGCCAACGGCGAAGACGAACAGCGTTTCGCCAAGAATGAGCGCCATGATCCCGCGGCGGGAGAAACCAAGCGTCTTCAGCACGCCGATCTCGAAGGTGCGCTCGCGCACGGCAAAGACCATCGTGTTGACGACGATCATCAGGAGGGTGACGAAGGCGGCGCCGACGACGAGATTTACGATCAGGCCGGTATCGGCATATTGGCGCAGGAAGGCTTCCAGGAACTGCTTTTCCGATTGCGTGCGTGTCGGCGTGGCCGAGTTGGCGAAAAGCGTATCGATGCGGACGGCCAGCTCTCCCGGCGCGACGCCCGCATGCGGCCGCACGATGAAGGCATCCACAGTATCCTTGCCGCGCGCGCGGGCGGCGTTCACATAGTCGTAGCGGGCGATCATGAAATAGGTGTCGGTGGTGGCGTCTTCGCCTTCGAAGATGCCGGCGATCTCGAAGCGCCAATCACGCCCGCCATCCGCACGCGCCATGTCGAAGGCCGTGACCGCTACGCGCTCGCCGACACGCCATCCTTGCGCTTCGGCCAAGGCACGGCCGACCAGCACTTTGTCGCGGGCCTGGCCGATCGCTTCCACCAGCGCCGGCGTCAGCCCGAGTCCCTTGCCGTTGACGGCCAGCAGACGATCGGGATCGCCGGCGCTGATGGCGACGACGTTTTTCTCGACATCGACGAAGCCGCGCAGCCGCGTGACATATCCGACCGCCGCGACATCAGGGTCGGCGGCGATCCGCGGCATCATCGCCATCGGCAGCGGCTGCGTGCGCCCGCCGGCACTGGTCACGCCGAGAATGTCATCGCTGGCACCCGCGGTCCCTTGCGCGCCGTTGAGAAAACTCGCGGTGAGGCCATAGATCAGAAAGGCGACCGCGATCGAGACCATGAGAAGCACAGTACGCAGCGGCTTGCGCCAGGCGTTTTTCCGGGCGAGAGCGAAAAAGGTCATCAGGCGGCCCTCTTCTCTTCGACGAAATCGCCCTTGTCGAGATGCAGGGTGCGGCGGGCATAGAGGGCGGCCTGCGGGTCGTGGGTCACCATCACGATGGTCTTTTGCAGGTGCCGGTTGAGGAAACGCAGCATCTCCAGAACCTCGTCGGCGGATTTGCGGTCGAGGTCACCGGTCGGCTCATCGCAGAGCAGCAACCCCGGATCGGAGACGATGGCGCGGGCAATGCCGATGCGCTGCTGCTGGCCGCCCGACATCAAGGCGGGATATTGTTTGGCGCGCCCGGCCAGCCCAACGAGATCGAGGACCTTGTCGACGCGGAGGCGCCGCTCCTTCCGCGACAGAGGTTTGAGCAGCAGCGGCAGCTCGACATTCTCGGCCACGCTGAGCATGGGCAGCAGATTATAGAACTGAAACACGATGCCCATATTGTGCGCCCGCCAGGCAGCGCGCGCCGCCTCGCCCATCTGGTCGAGGCGGCTCGTGCCGATACGCAGCGTTCCCGAATCTGGACTGTCGATACCGGCCAGCATGTTGAGCAGCGTCGACTTGCCCGATCCGGAGGGGCCCATGACGGCGACGAAGTCGCCCTGTGGGATGGTGAGATCGAGCCCTGAGAAGATGGAGATCATCTCCCCGCCGATGCGGTACGCCTTCCTGACGCCGCTGAGCACGATATAGGGAGCGATATTTTCTGTCATTGTGTTGGGTCTCCTGCTTCATCGAGGGTGATGCGGATGCGCGCCGCCATGTTCGGCCGAATGCCGTCGGGCGGGTCGGCGAGCGACAAGCGCAACGAGACGGTGCCCTTTTCAGCGGAGGCGACGGGCGCCAGCCGCAGGACCGTGACAGCGAAGGGCCGGTCAGGGAAACCGTCAAGCACCGCCTGGCCGCGAAGACCCGGCTTCAGGGCGGCGATGGTGGTTTCCGCCACATCGGCGTCGATCACGAGGCTTTTGGTATCGGTGATCGTAAGCAGGCTCTGGCGTTCGAGGACACTGTCGAGCCGCGCCAGCACCATGTCGCCGACATGGGCGTCGAGGCGGGTGACGGTACCGGCGAAGGGAGCGCGAACGGAGAGTTCCGCCACCCGTTCCTCGGCGATGCGAATGGCGAGCCGGGCGCTGTCGACGGATTGGCGCGCTTGCGCCACCGCATTCGACGCCCGCTCCGTGGCGGTACGCGCGTCATCAAGCGCCTGCTTCGAGGTGGCGCCGCGGGCGGCGAGGATTTCGGCGCGGTCCAGGAGGGTGCGGGCCTGCGCCAGATCGATCTCGCGGGCGGCGAGAGTGAGCTCGGCCTGATTCTTTGCGGCATTCGCCTGCTCGAGCGCAAACCGGGCGCCGGCATCATCGAGTATCACCAGGTTCTGGCCCGCCTGGACCGCATCGCCCGGCTCAACGGCAATTTTTGTGATCCGGCCTTCGTATTTGGCGAAAACCGCCGTCAAACGTGGCGCCACAACAAAGCCGGAGCCGGTGACCTCACGGGCGGTCGGAAGGGGCACTCGGGCGGTGGAATGCTCCGCGATGGGCGCATTCTGGTTCTGTCCGGCCGGATCAGGCGCCGCTTGACCTGGCTCCGGCAGGGTGCCGGCCATGTCGGGCCAATAGAAGGCGACGCCGGCGGCCGCGAAGACGAGCGTGAGAAGGCAGACCGTCAGGACAAGACGCCGGCGCCCCGGCTTCGGCGGCGGGATGTCCTGCGGGACGTTTTCAAGCGCCAGCGACGTGAGCGTCTCGGCGCATTTCCGGCCGTGGTCGGTGGCGATGTCGAAGGGGGCGTTCATGCCGGACATCATGGCCGGCAACGACGTCAATACGAGACCTCGAACGCGTTATGGGTCGTGCTCGATCGCGATCGGGGACCGTGCGGCGTCGAATTCGCGCCATTCGAGCAATCACGCAGCGGAACTCACGCGAAATCAGGCCCGATCCCCACGGCCTCGAACGCGATTTCGGCGTCGCTTGCCTCGGAATTATCCGGCTTGTTCCTTCATCTCCCTGTCAAAGCTTCAGGCCGGAAATAGGAGGCAATTGTAAGGACCCGACCTGCTCAGAGCACCGGCGCAGCTTTTGATCGAAGGTTTCCCGACACAACAACCAGCAAAAGAAAAAATCGCCGCCAGCCAGAACCGCCAAACAGAACGCCGCCTGGGTCGCTTCAATGAGCGGCAGCTGTCAGCTAGCGCAGCGGCATAATTATCTTCAAAGCCTTGTTTACGATAGCGCCTTCAACTCGCTGTCCGGTATTGCCAAGACTCCAACCCAACACACCCAGAATGGTGCAAACCGCCAAAACAAAATTGCTGATGCCGTCCTTTACGCCGTCAGTCACCGGAACCTCAAAATAGGTCGTCAGCGGCGCAAGTATGTCAAAGTGCTTTAGGAGTACAAGTCCAATAAGGGCAACAAGCAACATCACGAGAATCCGCCACACCCAGCGTACACACCAGCCTATGACACTGGCCGCGCTCCTCTCAAATCGCTCGAGCTCTTCTATTCTGGTCTTGCGTCGCGTTGATTCTTGATAAACCTCGTCGAGCTGCGACTTGAGATCCACTCCCCCCTGTTCCAAGAACTCAACCACGGCTGTTTGCTCTTTGATCTGAGCACGAATATTGGCGCGCTCACTTTCTGCCGCTTGAGATCGAATGTTCAGTTCGGCTTGTTTTTGAAGCCTGATAATCTCTTTGAGTGCGTGAAGTGCTTGCTGCGTACTTAGCTCTGTTTGCCCCGTATCGAACTCTGTCGCCAACGCCATTTCAACAAATCTCGAGAGGCGAACTCTCACTTCATGCCTTACATCAATCGTACCTTCGGCACTGAATTCCTTAAGTTTGCGCAGGAAGGACTCTTTCAGCTTCTCTGTTGGCCGCAGATTACCAATCGAATGGGCGACGATACTATCGCGCGGAACTGACACCGCCATCGTCGGAATCTTCGTCCATAGGCGAGAGGAGAACACGACATCAGTCATACAGATCTGCACATGGTTCGCCTGCCCCTCTTCACGAAAGTGCTTCTGAAAGAACCTCACCGAAGAGTCAGCCAAGCCTTTATTTGGCGTAATGAATATCGCCTTACACCCCTCCAGATACTTGTGCGGCTGCCCATCGCGAAGTCGATAGATCGCAGTCAGAGAATTAACGTCGGCCACCCTCGCCTTATCGCTCGTCTGCTGCAGATCCATCTTGAGTTGGTCGTCGAGCGTCCGCTCATCCACGGAAAGAGCTTTGACAATCGGCGGAGCGTGTTCGACCCTAAATCCCAACTTGGACACCGCATTCTCGACGTCGGCCCCCCAGTCCAGCAGATCTCCTTCATCGAATCCTCTTTCAACTGCCCAAGCTGCGAAATCGCCGGAGACGTCACTTGTGTAGCTCATTCGCGACGCTACAATTGAAACGATGGCCTTCAGCTCCTCTATAGTGTGCTGAAATACAGCGAGTTTGCAGCCGGTAGATGCCGCCAACCCCATCAATTCCGTTGCTGCTTTTGTGAATTGGGGCATCCCTATGCCCAGAGCCCTGATAACAAATCTGGTATCAAAGTACGCGACGACTTCGCTCATCTTCGACTGCACGTCGAGATTCTCCAGATCGGCAGCATCATATTCTGTCGCGGATTTTATCGCCCGATATATGCAGTCGCCCCACGCGATGTCTGTCAGATCATCGAGAAATCTCCCGGACTTGTCATCCCTAATGGCAAAGTATACGGCCTTATTGACGTTGCGATCGTTATTGTCGGCGCCAAATGCCGGGGCATCGCCTCCGAGGAACGATAGGGCCGACGTATCCAACCACTCCTCGAGAATTGTTCGGTGATCGAGCTCCTCCATATTGTGGGTGAGCAAGACGTGCCGTAGTTGCCCCGACAATCTGTTGTATTTTTCCCGACTGACTTGTTCCAATCTTCGAACATCGTCGTCTTCAAATTTTTCCGAAGCGAGTTGATAGATGTAATTCTCCAAACGCAGCACGCCTTCCCTGACCAGTCTCGGAAAGGTGTAACGGATCACATTGATGGGGATGACGATTCCGAACGTATCAGAGATTCGTTTTTGGAGGACAGTCGCGTCGACTTCGGAGCCTTTCCATCCCATAAGAGCGCGTTTGATCATTGGCGTTATCGCGTCTACGGGATTTCTAATGCCTTCAGTGTAGGCCGCTTTCAGAAAGGCATACGCCAGCACGACGTTTCGCATCTCGGCCACTCCTGAGAAATCCACCATCAACACTTCGCAATTATTGACGCTAAGTCAATATTGAAGTTGCGTGGGTCCCAAAAGCGAAAACCCGCCGGCGATTGCTCGCGCGGCGGGTTTTAAAGAGATCGATGAAGAAGTTGTTTGCACATTACGTCTGTCTTTTGCAGGCCTGGCAGCGACCTACTCTTCCGCGTCTTAAGACGAAGTACCATTGGCGCTGAGGCGTTTAACGACCGAGTTCGGGATGGGATCGGGTTCAGACACCTCGCCATAGCCACCAGGCCGGCGAAAGACAGACAATCAACTAGATTTTTGCACAATACCCGATGGGTATTGAAAATGAGAACGATCAAGCCGTTCGAACGATTAGTACCAGTAAGCTTCACGCCTTACGGCGCTTCCACACCTGGCCTATCAACGTGGTCGTCTTCCACGGTTCTCAAGGGAGAAATGGTTTTGAGGTGGATTTCCCGCTTAGATGCCTTCAGCGGTTATTCCGTCCGCACATAGCTACCCTGCTGTACCGCTGGCGCGATAACAGGTCCACCGGAGGTGCGTTCATCCCGGTCCTCTCGTACTAAGGACAAATCCTCTCAATTCTCCTACAATCACGGCAGATAGGGACCAAACTGTCTCACGACGTTTTGAACCCAGCTCACGTACCACTTTAATCGGCGAACAGCCGAACCCTTGGGACCTGCTCCAGCCCCAGGATGTGATGAGCCGACATCGAGGTGCCAAACGATTCCGTCGATATGGACTCTTGGGAATCATCAGCCTGTTATCCCCGGCGTACCTTTTATCCGTTGAGCGATGGCCCTCCTCACGTGGGGCCACCGGATCACTATGACCGTCTTTCGACTCTGCTCGACTTGTCAGTCTCGCAGTCAGGCAAGCTTATGCCATTGCACTCGACAGCTGATTTCCGACCAGCTTGAGCTTACCATCGCGCGCCTCCGTTACTCTTTGGGAGGCGACCGCCCCAGTCAAACTACCCACCATACACTGTCCCGGACCCCGATAAGGGGCCGCGGTTAGACATCCATGTCAACAAGGGTGGTATTTCACATTTCGGCTCCACGAAAGCTAGCGCCTCCGCTTCAAAGCCTACCACCTATGCTACACATGCCAGCACGAATGCCAGTGTAAAGCTATAGTAAAGGTGCACGGGGTCTTTCCGTCTGACCGCAATTACCCCGCATCTTCACGGGGAATTCAATTTCACTGAGCCGATGCTGGAGACAGTGGGGAGGTCGTTACGCCATTCGTGCAGGTCGGAACTTACCCGACAAGGAATTTCGCTACCTTAGGACCGTTATAGTTACGGCCGCCGTTTACCGGGGCTTCGATTCGGAGCTTGCACCCCTCCTCTTAACCTTCCGGCACCGGGCAGGCGTCAGGCCCTATACGTCATCTTAGGATTTCGCAGAGCCCTGTGTTTTTGTTAAACAGTCGCCACCCCCTAGCCTGTGCCCCCCGCCTATGGTTGCCCATGGACGGGGCCCTCTTCTCCCGAAGTTACGAGGGTAATTTGCCGAGTTCCTTCAGCATCGTTCTCTCAAGCGCCTTGGTATACTCTACCTGTCCACCTGTGTCGGTTTCGGGTACGGTCTGATGCAGGGGCTATTTCCTGGAACTCATTGACTGCCTTCTGAATCCGATAACTTCAGACAGCTTCTTGAATTCGTCACCACCTGCTGGCCCACGAATATTAACGTGGTTCCCATCGACTACGGCTTTCGCCCTCGCCTTAGGGGCCGGCTCACCCTGCGCAGATTAGCTTTACGCAGGAACCCTTGGACTTTCGGCGGGAGTGTTTCTCACACTCCTCTCGTTACTCATGTCAGCATTCGCTCTTCCGATACCTCCAGAGGCCCTCACGGGTCCTCCTTCACAGGCTTACGGAACGTTCCGCTACCGCGTATACTTGCGTACACACCCTAAGCTTCGGTACATGGCTTAATTCCCGATACATTTTCGGCGCAAAGACCCTTATTTA
>SCPD01000004.1:347500-371167 GCA_005502925.1 Rhizobiales bacterium Y(2018)
CAGCTCTTCGCCGTCATGTCGGTCATCTGGGGGGTGGCGGCCTTTTCCGGCCCGATGCTGGGGGCGCTCGCGGCCGAATATATCAACTGGCGCTGGGCCTTCGGCGTGTCGGCGGCCGGCGGCCTCGCCATGGCGGTGGCCTCGCTCCTGGTGCTGCGCATGCGGGCCGCCGGCGAGACGGTCAAGCCCGCCGGCGACAATCCACCCGCTTTTCCCTTCGAGGTGCTGGCCTGCCTGGCGGTCAGCGTCATCCTCATCGCCTCGGCGGGCCTCGCCATCTCGCCCTTACGTTCCTCACTTATGCTGATCGTCGGCCTCGCCGGCATCGGCCTCGTCTTCGTGCTCGACGCCAGGCGGCCCAACTCGCGCCTCTTCCCGTCGCGCCCCTTCGACTGGAAGAGCCCCGTCGGCACCGGCATGACGATGATCGCGGCTTTCTCGGTGGCGACCTGCTCCTTCGGCCTCTACGCGCCTTTGATTCTCACCCGCCTGCATGACGTGCCGCTGCTGACCTCAGGTTATATCATCGCGTCCGAATCGATATCCTGGTCGGTGCTGTCGATCCTCGTCGCCAACACCCCGCCCCATCGCGAGCGCCACATCGTCACCATCGGTGCCTTCATGATCACCGGCGGCGTCGTCGGCTTCGCTTATGCGGTGCCGGCGGGCTCGCTTCCGCTGATTCTTTTATGCGCCATCCTGCAGGGCGGCGGCTTCGGCATGGCCTGGCCCTTCGTCACCCGCATGATCGTCGATGCCTCGCGCGCCACCGAGAAGACCATCGCCTCCTCGGCGGTGCCGACCATGCAGCGCATGGGTTATGCGGTGGGCGCCGCCATCGCCGGCATCATCGCCAATGCCGGCGGCTTCGCGCACGGCCTCACCGCCGAGACCGCCCAAGGGGCAGCTTCCTGGCTCTTTGTCGCCTTTCTACCGCTTGCCGCGGTCGGCTGTCTGGCCGGGTGGAAAACCGCAAGACGCTGATAACTTTATTCAAAGTTACGCACCGCCCTTTTCCTGCCATTTTTTATCACCAGTTTCGCCATCATCGGGGGCTTGGATCCATCTTCGGGTTAAGACTTCGGAAACCGTATGTTGTCACAATCCTTAACCGGAATAGTGCCTAAGCCCATGGCGTAATTGGTGTCTTTGACACAAGGCAGCGTTAATGACGGTTGACTCGGGCAGGTCCGAAAGGCAAATTCCGCCCGTTGCTCTCCGGGGTGAGGCCTGAGAGCAGCCAAGGCGCGACTGAGTCGTAGAAACAAATTCACGCACCGAAGCGGGTCGGTGCAGAAGGTCAACTGGCCGGCAGTAGCGAACGGCACGATTAGGGGAAGCGGGTTTGATCGCGCGAGGGAATAAGCATACCGGGAATCTACCCGTCGCGGTGAACGGCACCAGCCAGCCCGTGCATGTCGAGCAATTCGACGCCGACTTCGATGATCCCTTTGCCGCCGAGCCCACCCGCCCCTCGCATTGGCTTCTCACCACCTGCATCGCCGGCATCGCCGGAACTCTCGTCATCGGCGCCGCCATTTTGGGCTTCGTCGGATCGAGCGGTTATTCCAACGACGCCATGGCCTCGATCAGCACCCGCGACACGCTGCGCAGCAATACGGCGAGCGGCGGTTTCCTTGAATCGGTGGCGCTCCGGCCCTTCGGCGAATCTAGTTTCGAAGATGAAGAAGAAACGCCGGAAGTCTCGGGCGAATTCGTCATTCCGCAGCGCGGCGTGACCGGCGAAGCGGTCTATCCCGGCATCAGCGCCGGCGATCTGCCTTATGGCGGCGGCGGGCGCACCGTGGTGCTCGACGCCGAACTCGCAGTCGCCTCGGTCAATGCCGAGAACATCACAACCATTTCCAAGACGCCGCCGCCCGAGCCGACCGACGAAACGATCACCCTCGCCGCCGGCAGCACGCTGATCGACGAGATCGTCAGCCGCGGCGTCACGCGTGAGGCAGCCCAGGCTCTCGTCGCCTCGATCGAGCCGGTCTTCCCGACCAAGCAGTTCAAGGACGGCACCGAATTCGAGCTCACCCTCGAGCAGCAGCAGGACTTCTATGGCCGCTATGTGATTTTCCCGGTGCGGCTCGCCTTCAGGCCCGGCCCGACCGAGAATATCCTGGTCGAAGCCGACGAGGACGGCCATTTCGTCGCCCGCATCGACGGCGAGAAGGAAGGCACGGCGTCGCGCTATGCCAATTACGATCACTTCCGCACCAAGGCGCGGGTCGGCTCGAGCCTTTATGCCACCGCCAAGGACTACAAGGTTCCCGATTACATCACCGCCGAGCTGACGCGTGTCTTCGCTTATGACGTCGACTTCCAGCGCCAGGTGAAGGCCTCCGACTCGTTCGAGGTCTTCTACGGCAACCCGCTCACCGGCTCGTCCAAGAAGCGCAAGGTTCTGCACTATGCCCAGCTCACTCTGGGCGGCAAGACCAAGACCTATTACCGCTTCACCGACGCCGACGGGCAGACCGACTATTATGACGAGCAGGGCCGCTCGGCGACCAAGTCGCTGCTGAAGACGCCGGTTTCGGGCTTCAAGCTGACCTCGGGCTTCGGCATGCGCCGCCATCCGCTGCTCGGCTATAACAAGATGCATACCGGCATCGACTTCGGCGCCCCCTATGGCACGCCGATCCGAGCTGCCGGCACCGGCAAGATCGAGGTCGCCGGCCGCTTCGGCGCCTATGGCATCGCCGTCAAGCTGCAGCACAGCGGCAAATACGAAACGCTTTATGCTCATATGAGCCGCCTCGCCGACGGCATCCGTCCGGGTGGCAGCGTCCGCCAGGGCCAGGTGATCGGCTATGTCGGCTCGACCGGCCGCTCGACCGGCCCGCATCTCCATTACGAAGTCCGCATGAAGGACCGCCCGGTCAACCCGACCCGCATCAAGGCCTCGGGCGGCCGCCAGCTGGCCGGCAAGGACATGAAGTCCTTCCAGTCCCTCAAGACCCGCATCATCGCCATGATGAAAGTGGCGCCCACGGGCACCCGCGTCGCGCAGGTTCAGCAGTAGGTGGTCGAGCCTCTGGCTCAGTTCTCATAAGCTTTAAAAGCAATACGGCCGGACTTGATGTCCGGCCGTATTGCTATTCAGACTCGAGAACGATCAGTTCGAGCCCGATCCGCCGCCTTCCGGCGTGGGCTCGGAGCTGGCCGGCGCCACGATTGCCGCCACCGCCGCAACCGGGGCCGCGACAGCGCGCTTGATCCTGCTCACCGCTTTCCTGACGGCCTTTCTGACCGGACCCGCCTTCTTCTTGGCGGTGGCCTTCTTGGCGGCCTTCTTCTTCGCTGCTTTCTTGGCGGGTCTCGGCGCCTTGGCGGCTTTGCTCGCCTTCCGGACTACGCGCTTCTTTGCCGCTTTCTTCGCCGGCCGCTTGGCAGCCTTCTTGGCTTTCTTCGCGGCCTTCTTCTTGACGACACGTCTAGCCATTTGACGTTTCCTTCTGATCAGCGCGGCTTGCTGTACGAGCCCAACGCTGTTTGTTCATCTGGGTTCCAACGCACGATTCGGTCAAGGACCGACAAGCCAAACATTGTCAGTTATGCTCAGCAAGCGTTATGCTATTTCAGATACAACGCAACAACGAGCTGACGAAGGAGACTCTGCACATGAAATTGAGCGCGCGCAATGTCCTCAAAGGAGTTGTCGTCGAAATCAACAAGGGCGCGGTCACCTCGCATGTCCGTCTCGATGTCGGCGGCAACATCGTGACGTCGCCGATCACCAACGAAGCCGTCGCGGAACTCGGATTGAAGAAGGGAATGACCGCTTATGCCGTCATCAAGGCCTCCGATGTCATGGTCGCGGTGGACTGACCCGCGACGGCTCATCGGCGCTGCTGTCCTTCTCCTTGTCCTCGCGAGCCCGGCGACCGCCGCGGACGCCGCCGCTTGCGGCAAATTCAAATGGCCGCTCACCACCGAGAAATCCTGGTTCGACGCCGCGACCGACCTCAAGGCCTATGAATCGGGTGCTACGGTCGGCGAGCTCGCCGAGGGCGCCTTGACGGTCGCGACCAAACCTATGGCCGAGATCGCCTTCGCATTGCGGCCGGAAGGCAAGCCAAAATCGGACAAGGTCGCGGGCGCCCTGCTCACTTTCGACAAGGTGCCGAAACCCGGCCGTTATCAGGTGACCTTGTCGGACGAGGCCTGGATCGATGTCGTGCAAGAGGGCGCCTATCGCCCCTCCGGCGAGTTCTCGGGCGTCCATGGCTGCCCGGGCCTGCGTAAGAGCGTGCGCTTCGAATTCGGCGCGGGACCGCTCACCTTGCAGCTGTCGAGCGCCGCGGCGCCAGTGATCAAGGTCGCGATCCGGAAGCTGGACTAAGCATCGGCCCACAAAAAAGGGCGCGTAATCCGCGAGGATCACGCGCCGAGGCCCCGGATCGGGCTGGCTTTGGCGAAGACAGGCCCGGACATTCGGGGAGGAGGAGGATGTCTTGCGGCTTATCCCTCTTCGTTATATTCAATCGGATATAATGATGTCAAGCAACGAGGGAACCATGCACGCCATCCGAAGAATTCTGCTCAGCGCCGCGATCCTTTTAGGCTTCGCGGCCCATGCCTCGGCCGACACGGTGAACGTCTTCGCCGCCGCCAGCCTGAAGAACGCGCTCGATGCCGTTTCCGAAGCCTGGAAGGCGGAAGCCGGCAAGGAGACCAGGAACACCTATGCCGCCTCCTCGGCGCTGGCCAAGCAGATCGAGCAGGCAGCCCCCGCCGACGTCTTCATCTCGGCCGATCTCGACTGGATGAACTATGTGGCCGAGAAGAAGCTGATCAAGCCGGACACGCGCAAAGTGCTGCTCGGCAACCAGCTGGTGCTGGTCGCGGCGAAGGATTCAGGCCTCACGCTCGAGCTCAAGGAAGGCGCTGATCTCGCGGGCGCCTTGGCCGGCGGCAAGCTCTCCGTCGGTGACGTGAAAGCGGTGCCGGCCGGCAAATATGCCAAGGCGGCGCTCGAGAAACTGGGCCTGTGGGCCTCGGTCGAGAAGAGTCTGGCGCAGAGCGAGAATGTCCGCGCCGCACTTGCCCTCGTCGCCCGCGGCGAAGCCAAGCTCGGCATCGTCTATGCGACCGACGCCAAGGCCGAGAAAGAGGTCGCGGTGGCGGGCGTATTTCCGGAGGACTCGCATCCCCCCATCGTCTATCCTGTGGCGGTGATCGTTTCCTCCAAGAACGCGGATGCCGAAGCCTTTGTCACCTATCTCTCCTCTCCTAAGGCGCAAGAGATATTCACCGCGCAGGGCTTCACCATCCTCAAGTGAGCATTTTTGATGATGGGCCTTTCTGAAGAGGATTGGACCGCCATCCTTCTGAGCCTCAGAGTGGCGAGCGTCGCGACGCTCGCCTCTTTGCCGGTGGGCCTGGCGCTGGCCTACATCCTGGCGCGCTTCCGTTTTCCCGGCCGTACCTTGCTCGACGGCCTCATCCATCTGCCGCTCGTGATGCCCCCTGTGGTCACCGGCTATCTCCTGCTCCTGTCCTTCGGCCGCAAGGGCCCGATCGGCGCTTTCCTCGATGAGTGCTGCGGCCTCGTCTTTTCTTTCCGCTGGACCGGTGCGGCGCTCGCCGCCGCCGTGATGGGTCTGCCTTTGATGGTGCGCGCCATCCGCCTGACGCTCGAAAGCCAGGACCGCCGGCTCGAGCAGGCGGCCGGCACGCTGGGCGCACGTCCCCTCTTCGTCTTCGCCACCGTCACTTTGCCCCTGGCCCTGCCCGGCATCCTGGCGGGGAGCATATTGAGCTTCGCCAAGGCGCTCGGCGAATTCGGCGCAACGATCACCTTCGTCTCCAACATACCGGGCGAGACCCAGACCATCCCCTCGGCGATCTACACCTTCACGCAAGTGCCGGGGGGTGACGCCAATGCGCTGCGCCTCACCGCCGTGTCGATCGTCATCTCGCTTCTGGCGCTCATCGCCTCTGAAATCCTGGCCCGCCGCCTCAACCGCCAGGTGGCGAGCTTCTCATGATCGAGATCGATGTCGGCCTGGCGCGGGCGAATTTCACGCTGGCGGTCAAATTCTCCGCCGGCGAGGGCATCACCGCTCTGTTCGGGGAATCGGGCGCCGGCAAATCGACGGTGCTGCATCTCGTCGCCGGCCTCCTCAAGCCCGATCGCGGCCGCATCATCGTCAACGGCACGGTCTTTACCGACATCGCCCAGGGCATCTTCCTCCCCTCCCATCGCCGCCGCATCGGTTATGTGTTCCAGGACGCCCTGCTGTTTCCGCATCTGAGCGTCCGGCAGAATCTCACCTATGGCCGCTGGTTCACCAAACCCGACGCCAATGGCATCACGCTGGCCCAGGTGACCGAGCTGCTCGGCATCGGCGCCCTTCTCGACCGGCGCCCGACGACGCTGTCGGGCGGTGAGCGCCAGCGTGTCGCCATCGGCCGCGCTTTGCTCGCCTCACCGCACGTCCTCTTGATGGACGAGCCGCTGGCCGCCCTTGATATAGACCGCAAGCGCGAGATCATCCCCTATATCCAAAGGCTGCGCGATGAGCTCAAGCTGCCGATCCTCTATGTCTCGCATGCGATCGAGGAAGTGGCCCGCCTCGCCGACCGGGTGATCCTGATGGCGCAGGGCCAGGTTACGAGCGACGGCCCGCCGCAACACGTGCTGAGTCCGAAAGCAGGCCCGGGCGACGACCGATTCGCCCGCGTCTCGATCCTCACCACCGGCCATCCCTCCTACGACCCGGACTATCAGCTCACCCAGGTGAGCCATCCGGCCGGCTCGATCACTCTTGCCGGGCGTCTCATTCCGCAGGACGGTCCGATCCGCGTGGTGATCCGCGCCACCGACGTGACCATCGCTCTGTCGAAGCCGCGCGAATTGAGCATCCGGACGGCCTTGCGCGGCAAGGTCGCAGGCGTTTCCGAGCCGCTGGGCGCCGTGGTCATGGTCGAGGTAGAGCTCGAAGGTGGCGAGATCCTCGCGGCGGCCGTGACCCGCAAGGCGGTGGACGAGCTCGGGCTCGGCGAAGGCGACCAGGTCCATTGCCTGGTCAAATCGGTCTCGATCGATGACCGTTTGATGGCCATCAAGGATTGAGCGGCGGTAGAGCGGCGGGAACAGCGACCGCAGCTTGCCGATCGAGCCAATGCCGACGCGCCGTCGTGATGCCGGCGAGCAGCCTGGCGACATCGAACGAGCCGGACGCGCCGGCGAAGAGCGAGGCTTCGAGCCGCTCATAATCCGCAAGCACCTCGTCATTCTTGAGCCAATCACGCAAGGGCGCGACTTTCGCCCGCCCCGCCCAGGACTGGAGCGCCGCATAGACGGCGCCGCCATCGCCATCCCGACAGGCGGCCGAGAATTGCCGGAAGGAATACTCCTCCGATTGCTCGTAACGGCGTCGGCGCGTATCCCGCCACGCGCCGATCGAGCGCCACAGACGCGGCACCAGCCAGGCGAGGAAGGCGAGCAACACGACACCAGCCGCCATCCAGGCCAGGAGCCGCAGATTGACCGGATCCCTCGGCACCGGCTCGGTGATCTCGGGCGGCTTGATCGCCGGCGTGAAGCCCGCCGCCTGAGCGACCGTGACGGTGATCTCGGGCGCCTGCGCCACGTCGTTCTTTTGCGTCTTGGGATCGTACCAGGCGATCTGGATGGCGGGCAGACGATAGCTGCCGGCCGTCTCGAAACCATAGGTCACGCGGTCGATGCGTGTGCCGCCGATCGTTCCTTGCGCCTGATCGAGCTTGTCGGTGAGCACCGGGTCATGCGGATAGAGGCGCACGCCCTCAGGCGCGGTGAAGTCCGGCACCGGGATCATCATCGCCTGCATGCCCTCGGCCGTGACGGTGATCGTGCGCACCAGCGTGTCGCCGGTCTTCAAGGTTTTCGGATCGCGGTCGAGATCCTGGGCGACGTTAATCTGTTGCGCCGCCGTTCCTCCGCCCGCCGGAGCGCCGGCAACGGTGAATTTCTGCGGCGGCAGCGTCACCGAGGCTTGCACGCCGGGCTGGCCCGGCACCGCGGCGTAAGTGAAGGTGATGCCGGCGGGCGGCAAGGTGAAGTCGCCCGCTGTCTGCGGCGTCACGACATAGCTCCGCCGGATCCCGGCATAACTCTCGCCATTGATCGTCTCGACCAGGTTCATCGCCCGCTCGTCCGGCAGGGTGACGACCGCATTCGGCAGGTCGAAGAGCGGGAACTTCGGCGGCGACAGGAAGAAATTGGGCGCCAGCACATCGACCTGAATCTGCACCTGCTGGCCGGAAACGATCGGCGGCTGGGTGAGGATCTCGACCCGCAGCAGGGGCTCGGCGGCCCGAAGCCCGGTCGCCGTCATGAGAAACAGCAGGAATGCCAAACAGCGCCACATCATGGCTTCGTCCCTTGGGCCTCGATGGCGAATTTGCGCGCCAGGAGATCGGTGGGCGTGATCGCGATATTGCGCATCCACATGTCGGCGGTCTGCTGCGCGAGATCGATTTCGCCAGCTTTACCTTTCTTGCCTTTCTCGTCGAACTGGATCTGGTCCGGCTTGAGATTGGGCCCCTGCTCGGCTTCCTCTTCCTCCTCCTTGCGCTCCTTGATGAGCTTCTCGATGAGCGCCAGATTGGCCTTCGCCTCGGGCCAGTCGGCGCGCGCCTTCAGCGCCTCGCCGTAGCTCGCCGCCGCATCGTCGAGCCGGTCGAGATGCGCCAGGGCATTGCCTTGATTGTAGAAGCTTTCAGGGCTGCGCAACTGCGTGAAGGCATCGAGGGCGGCGCCATATTGCCCGGCCCGGTAGAGCGCCACGCCACGCCACATCGGATCCTCGAAATGGAGCGCGGCACGCGCATAATCACCCTTGTCGAAAGCGAGCCGGCCCTGCTGGTCGGGCGTCAGCCACAGATCGATGAAGCTCCTGTCCGCCGCCTCAGCCTTACCCGGCAGCAACAGCGCGGCCAAAAGCGCCGCCGCGAACAGCCATTGCACCGACCAGCCACGCCTGAACCAGAAGGCGCTCAGCAAGGTCAGCGGGATGGTGAGCCACCAGCCGGCGTCGCGCCAGCGCATCTGGCCTTCCGCGAGCCGCGCCTGAAGATGGGTGCGGATGCGCTGGGTGATCCAGCGAACGTCACTGTCATTGGGCGTGATTGTGGCGACCGCTATGCCGGTGTCGCGGCCGAAATCACGCAACTGCGCGACATCGAGCTTCGCCAGGACGCGCCCGCCGCCATCGCTCAGATATTGCCCCTCGCCGGTCTTCACCGGCCCGCCTTCCTCGGTGCCGACGCCCAGCACCAGGATTTCATTATTGCCGGCAGGGCGCTTGAACGCATCACTTGCGGCAGGCTCGATGCCGTCGGTGAAGAAGAGGATGGTGCCGGGCACGTCCTCACGCGCCAATCCCTTCTCGGCTGCTTCCAGCGCCTTCGCCGTGTTCTTGCCGGCGACCGGCATGATGCGCGTCTGAAGCGCCCCCACATAAGTGTTGACCAGCGACGCATCGTCGGTGAGGGGCAGCACCATATGGGCGCTGCCGGCATAAACGAAGACGGCGGTGCGTGCGCCTGGCCTCTGCTTCAGGATGTCCTGCACCTTGAGCTTCACCCGTTCGAGACGCGAGGGCGTGATGTCGATCGCATCCATGGTCGCCGAAAGATCGATGACCAGGGCGAGCGGCGCCTTGTCCTCGACGAAGGGCGGCTGCTGGCGCTGCCAGGTCGGACCCGCCGCGGCGAGCCCGCCCAGCGCGATGACCAGCGCGACGAAATGCACGGGCTGCCAGCGCCGGCGGCTCTGCTGGTCGATGAGCAGACGGTCGAGCAGATGCGGCGCGATGAGGTCCTTCCAGCGCGTACGCGCATCGCCCCGGCGGGTGATGAGGAAAACCAGCAGCGCGGCGGCGAGGATCGCGAGAAGCCACCAGGGCCGCAGGAAATGGAAATCGCCGATCATGACGCCGCCCGCGCCCGCTGGCTGAAACTCGCCCAGAGCCAGGCCAGCGCGTGATAGACGAGCGCCAGGAGCAGAGCGGCGCCCAAGGGATAGTGGAAGAGCTCGATCACCGGCCGCCAGGACAAGGTCTCCTGATTGGCGGGCGTGATCGCATCGAGCGTCGCATAGATCTGGACGAGCTGCGCCTGGTCCTGCCCCAGGAAATAGCGCCCACCCGTCGCGGTCGCGACCTTCTGCAGCACCGAGGTGTCGAGCCGGTCCTCGCCTGCACCTTGCGGATCACCGATGCCCACGGTGTGCACCACGATGCCGTTGCGTTTGGCGATGTCGGCGGCGCGGTCGGGTGGCATGCGGCTCGCCGTGTCATTGCCGTCGGTCAGGACGATGAGCACCTTCTCCGGCGCCTTGCTGTCGGCGAACATCTTGATGGCAAGCCCGATGGAATCGCCCAGCGCCGTGCGCGGCCCCGCCATGCCGGGCAGCGCATCGGCGATCAGCATCTCGACGGTCGGATGATCGAGCGTGAAGGGCACCAGCGGATAAGGCGCGTCGCCGAATGCGATGAGGCCGATGCGGTCGCCCTGGCGTTTCTTAGCGAAATCGCCGACCACCTGCTTCACCGCCTGGACCCGAGTCTCCATCTGGCCAGAGGGATCGCGGAAGTCGCGCGTGTCCATCGATTGCGAGAGGTCGAGCGCCAGGAGGAGATCGCGCTGCGGCTCGGTCTTCGTGATGGGCGGCTCGACATATTGCGGCCGCGCCAGAGCGAGCACGATGAGACACCAGCACAGCGGCGCCAGGAGCTTCTGCGCCCAGTTGCGCCGTGGCACGATCGAGCCTGCGGTCGGGGTGACGCCGGCCGCTTCAGCGACCTCGTCGAAAAAGGGAATGCGCAAGGCCGCGACCGTCTTGCGATAAGCGGGCACCAGCCACCACACCAGCACCGGCAAGGGCAGCACCAGAAGAAGCCAGGGCTGATCAAGCTGATACATGCAGCCTCTCGATCCAGCGCCGCGCGTCATCGGCGAAGTGCCGCGCGTCGCTTTCAGTGAGATCGGGGCCCGCGTGGTATTCGAGATCGTCGAGAATCCGGGAGGCGGTGTCGCTCGTGAAATTCTGCTGCTTCAGAAAGACCAGCCACGCCGCCCCCGAAAGCGAGGCGGTCGTCTCGCGCGGCCACGCTTTGAGAGCGACCCGCTTCAGCACTTCAGCGATACCAGTCGTGGCGCCGATGCCAAGTGTCGCCGTGAGCCGATCGATCTCGGCCAGGGCCTCGCGGCGAAAGCGGTTGGCGACGTAACGCCGATGCCGCCGCCACAGCGCCCAGGCGACGAGCGCCAGAAGCAGAAGTGCGAGCGCCAGCCAGCCCCAGGTCTGCGGCACCCAGGACACCGGTTGCGGCAGCACGATGTCGTCGAGCTTCTCCAGCGCCAGCCTGGTGAGGGGATCGGGGCCTGAAGGGGCTGCCGGTTCCATGGTCAGCGCCGTCTCTGCCGCCAAGCGAGCTGGCCGAGGGTGCGGCGCAACTGCGGTGCAGTCTCTTCCGCCGCTGAGACAAGCAGCATCGGCAGACCGAGCTCCTGCTGCCAGGCGAGCAGCGCATCGCCGTGACCTTTGGCGAAGTCGGCGATGCCGCTCCGC
This sequence comes from Rhizobiales bacterium Y(2018), assembly GCA_005502925.1. Taxonomy (GTDB): domain Bacteria; phylum Pseudomonadota; class Alphaproteobacteria; order Rhizobiales; family Aestuariivirgaceae; genus Taklimakanibacter. The sequence continues at coordinate 359,076 of SCPD01000004.1, forward strand.
ACCTTGCCGTGTCCCATGGCGAGCTCGGCCTGGAGATTTCCGCCCGAAACGACGATCTCGCCCTTCTCCGGCAATTCCAGCATGAAGGGATCATAGACCAGCACCGCGATGACATCGTTGCTGACGGTGAGGCGCAAAAGCAGATCGCGGGTGCGCGGGCCATGGCCCGCGAAGTCGCTGATGACGATGACCAGATGGTCGTGATGCGCCACCGCCGCCACTTTTTCGAGGACGAGATCGAGCTGCCCGGTGCCGCGCTCCACATCTAGATCGGCGGCCAGCTCACCATTCTGCTTCGCCAAGGCGCCGGCAAAGCCGATGACGGCGGCGCGGCTGCGATGCGGCACGCGCTCGTCGATATGGCTGTCATTGAAGATGAAGCCGCCGACCCGGTCGCCCAGCGCCATCACCCGCCAGGCGCACAAAGCCGCCGTCTCCGCCGCACTCACCGACTTCATCTTGAGCCGGCTGCCGAAGAACATGTTCATGCGCTGATCGACGATGATGAGCGCCGGCCGGTCGCGCTCCTCGTCATAGATGCGCACGAAGGGTTTGCCGCTGCGCGCCGTCACCCGCCAGTCGATGCTGCGGATGTCGTCGCCCGGCAGGTAATTCCGCAATTCCTCGAAAGCGAGGCCGCGCCCGCGCCGATGCGAAGCATGCCGGCCGGCGAGGAGGCGATCGACCGGGCGTTTAGCGAGAAAGCCGAAATCGCGCGCCTGCGCTTCGAGCGCCACCAGATCTTCGGCCGTGACATGGACGCCCTTGTCGGGGCCCGCAGCAACACTGCGCGGCCGTGCGATGCCTTTAGACCGTCCCAATGCCGAAAGCGAAAGAGCCATGTGGGGCTCCTCTAACTGACCGCCACGAGCTCGACGACGCGGTCGACCACCTGATTGGCGCTCACCCCGGCCGCATGTGCCTCATAAGAGAGGATCAGCCGGTGGCGGAACACATCATGCACCACCGCCTTCACATCGTCAGGGCTCACATAATCACGCCCGTCGAGCCAGGCTTTCGAGCGCGCCACCTTGTCGAGGCCGATCGAGCCGCGCGGACTGACGCCCACCTCGATCCATTGGCCGAGTTCCTGGTTGAGTTTCTTGGGCTCGCGTGTCGCATAAACGAGCGCCACGATGTAATTCTCGACCGGCTCGGCGATGGTGATCTTGCCGATTTCCTGGCGCGCGGCCAGCACCACCTTGGGATCGAGCTTGGGCGCTGCCGCCTTCTTTTCACCACCCGCCTCCTTCTCACTTTCCTCGCTGCGCACCAGCCGCATGATCTGCGCTTCCGCCTCACGCGCCGGATAATCGACCTGCACATGCATGAGGAAACGGTCGAGCTGCGCCTCGGGCAAGGGATAGGTGCCCTCCTGCTCGATCGGATTCTGTGTCGCCATTACCAGGAACAGGTCCGGCAGGCCGTGGGTTTCGCCGCCCACCGTCACCTGGCGCTCCTCCATCGCCTCGAGCAGCGCCGACTGCACCTTGGCGGGCGCCCGGTTGATTTCATCCGCCAGAATGAGATTGGCGAAGACCGGACCCGGCTGGAACTTGAATTCGCCCTTGCCGCCTTCGCTGTAATAGATCTCGGAGCCCGTGATGTCGGCGGGCAGGAGATCCGGCGTGAACTGCACCCGCGACAGCTTGGCATCGAGATTCTTGGCGAGACTCTTGATGGCGCGCGTCTTGGCGAGGCCCGGCAGGCCTTCGACCAGGAGATGCCCGTCGCTCAGGAGCCCGAGCAGCAGGCGTTCGACCATCGCCTCCTGGCCGATGATCGACTGGCCGATCTTCTGGCCGAGCGCCACGATGTCGTCGCGTGCCGTCATTGCTCCCCTCCACTGCCGAACCATTCGTAATAGGGATTGCCACTTTGGGCGGCTTGAACCTTGCGCATCTGGATCTGCCAGCCCTGGCGATCGCCGGTATAGGCATAGACGACGGCCTGGTAGAAAGTATCGAGGAGATCGCGCTCGCGGCGGAACTCTGTTTCGTATGCCGCGTCCGCCCCGGTCACCGGCGGATCATGGCGCAAGGCGAAGAGCTCCACCAGCACCGGCACGAAAGCATCGGGCCTCACCCAGGGCGCATATTCGATGCGCGGCCGGTCATCGGTGACCGGCAAGGCAGGGCCGGCAAAGGTCACGAGGCTGTCGCGGTCGGCGATCCAGGTCGCAAGCAGTGCGGCGGGCGATGCGATGCCGACTTCCGCAAGCGTGTCGCGAATCGTCGGTTCGGCGAGACGACGCGAGATCGTCGCGAGATCGAGCGGCATCGGCTCGAAAGAGCCGATCAGCAGCATCTCGTGCAATTCCGTCGTCCACAGCGAGGCATGGGGAAAGACCTCGATGAAGCTCTTCACCAAAGCGCGCGTGTCGTCGCTATTCTGGGTTGGCAGCGGCAGCCATTGCGCGACCATGCCGCCGGGTTCGAGCCTCGATGCCGCGAGCCGATAGAAATCGGTCGAATAGAGATTGGCGACGCCAGCCGCCGAGGGCGGCGGTGGCTCCAGCGTGATCAGGTCATAGGCATCGGCGCTCTGCAGGAGCTCGCGCCGTCCGTCTCTCAGCCGGATGTCGAGCCGTGTATCGCGATCGGCGCCGTAATTGCCGGCGAAGAACGCCGATGCCCGCGCGACGCCCGGCAGAAGCTCGGCGGCCACCCGCCGCTCCAGCCCGGCATAGTTGAGCGTGGCGCCGGCGGTGATGCCGGTGCCGAGGCCGATCACCAGCACCGATTTCGGCTGGCTTTGCCGGATGATAAGCGGCAGCAGCGCCTGCAGGCGCATATAACGCAGCGACGGCAGTGAATCGCCGGTATTGGAGACGCCCTGGATATAAAGGCGGCGGAAGGTGCCCTTGCCGCCCTTCTGCTCGACCACCGCCACCGTGGCGCCGCGTCCTTCCTCGTAAAAGACGATCTCGCCTTTGCCGGCGGCCGGCAGCAGGCGCGCGAGCTTGTCGGCGGGAATGAGCGCCGCAAGGAGGCAGATGGCGCCCAAGGCGGCGATCGTCACCGCCAAGCCTGTGCGACCTTGCCGCCGCCACAGGACCGCGATCAGGCCGATCGCGGCGGCGGTGAGCGCGAGCAGCGCCAGCGTGCGCATCAAACCGAGCTGCGGCACCAGCACGAAGCCGGTCAGCACGGCGCCGGCGATGCCGCCCAGTGTGTTGAGCGCTGCCACCATGCCGACCCCTTGCCCGACATGGCCATCGCTGACGATGAGGCGCAAAGCGGCAGGAAAGGCGGCGCCGAGGAACAGCGTCGGGATGAAGATGACAATGAGAGCCGCGACGGCGAAGCGCGCGCACATGCGGGCGAGATCGTTGCCGGTGAGTGCCCAGGCGGCCCGTTCGGCAAGGGTCTGGAGATGGATCAGCCAGTCGCCGAGCACGGCCATCTGCAAAAGTGCGGTGAGCCCGGCGAGCGCGATGAGGAGACCAAAGGCGCTCCAGGGATCACGCAGACGATCGGCCCAACGCGCAAAAAGCGCGGCACCCAGAGCGAGACCGGAAAGATAGGTCGCGAGCACCACCGAAAAGGCGAAAGCGCGCGTACTCATGAACTGCACGATCGCCTGCGACCAGACAACCTCGTAGCCGAGCGCCACACCGCCGGCTACGGCATAGAGAAAGATGGCGAACTTGGCATCGCGCGAAAACCTGGCCGTCTCCTTGGCGGCCTCGTGCAGGACGGGCGCGGCACCACGATCGGCGAGGACGGCGCCGAGCGCCGCCAGGAGGACGATGGCGGCGGCGGCAAAACCGGTCCCCTTGATGCCGAGGCTCGGGATGAACAGGAAGGAGGAGAGCAGCGCCCCGGCAATGGCGCCGAGAGTATTGGCGGCATAGAGCCCGCCGCCTTTCCGGCCGATCGTGGCGGAAGATGCCGTCAAGGCGCGGACCAGCACCGGCAGCGTGCCACCCATCAGGAAGGCCGGAAGGCCGACCAGGGCGAAGATCATCAGCCAGGCAATCGGTCCGGCACTCGCTTCAAGCTTGGCGAACCAGGGGGGTGCGGCCGCCAGCAGCCATGTCGCGGCAAGTCCCAGCACCGCAACCCCGGTTTCGAGCACGGCATAGAAGAGGAAGGGTCGATGGGTTCGGTCAGCCCGGCGTCCCAGCACGAGACCGCCCATCGCAAGTCCGGCGAAGAAGGCACTGACGCCTGTCGTGACGGCGAAGATGTCGATGCCGACAACGAGCGACAGTTGCTTGATCCAGAGGATCTGAAAGGTGAGCGCGGCGACGCCGGAGCCGAACAGCAGCAGGGCCGGCCAGGCAAAGCTCCGGCCCGCGGCGCGAGCTATCCCGGCGGCGCGGTGCTCCATCTTCACGTCGCGGCTCATCGCTTTCATTCGGACCGCACTCGGGATCTCAACAGCCTGTCGGCACGCCGAGGCGTGCCGACAGATATTTCAAATGGATCAGAGTGATCACGGCTTCTTTTGTGCGTTCTCCTCGATCCGCCGGTCGACATCCGCTCTGATCTGATCGATGCTGAAGCTCGCCGGCTTCTGGCTCGGCGGATATGCAACGAAGGTCTCCAGGAATGCCGCGGCTCTCATCGTCGCCTCGGCGTTGAGATAGACGTTCTTGGTCGTCCAGTCGTAGTACTGGTCGGAGACCACATCAGCGCGCTCATATGGGTCCATCCGGAGATTAATTAACTTGGGCACTCGCAAGCAGGTGAACGGATTGGCCCAGACGACAAAACCTCCCGGGTCGCGCTGTTCGCAGAACACGGCCTTCCAGTTGTCAAACCGCATGGAGACGAGAACACCGTCATCGTTGAAGTAGTAGAACTCATTGCGGGCGCTCTTGGGCTGCTCACCCGTAAGGTAGGGCAGCTGATTGTAACCGTCGAGATGGACCTTGAAATCCTTGTCGCCGATCTTGGCGCCCTTGAGCAGGCGCTCCTTGATATCCTTATCGCCGGCGGCAGCCACCAGAGTCGGGAACCAGTCCAGGCCTGAGAACATCTCGTTCGAGATCGAGCCTGGTTTGATCTTGCCGGGCCAGCGCACAAACGCCGGAACGCGGAATGCGCCTTCCCAGTTGGTGTTCTTTTCACTGCGGAAGGGTGTGGTCGCCGCATCCGGCCAGGAAAACTGGTTCGGGCCGTTATCGGTGGTGTAGACGACGATGGTGTTGTCGGCGATCTTGAGGTCGTCAAGGGCCTTCAGGAGCTTGCCAACATCCTGGTCGTGCTCCCACATGCCGTCGCCATACTCGTTTCCGGGCATGCCGCTCTTGCCACGATATTCCTCGCGCACATGCGTGAAAAGATGCATGCGCGTCGTATTCATCCAGGTAAAGAAGGGTTTGCCCTCCTTGACCTGCTTTTCCATGAAACCGATCGCGGCGGCCGTGGTCTCGTCGTCGATGGTTTCCATCCGCTTGGTGGTCAGTGGACCGGTGTCTTCGATCTTGCCATCGGCAATGGAATGAATCACGCCACGGGGCGAGTTGGCCTTGACGAAGGCAGCGTCGTCCTTTGGCCAATAGGGCCGTTCCGGCTCTTCTTCGGCATTCAGATGATAGAGATTGCCGAAGAACTCATCGAAGCCATGCGCCGTCGGCAAGTATTCATCCTTGTCACCGAGGTGGTTCTTGCCGAACTGGCCGGTCGCGTAACCAAGCGATTTCAGCGCCTGCGCGATTGTGATATCGCGGGCCTGCAGGCCCACCGGCGCACCCGGGATGCCGACCTTGGAAAGCCCGGTGCGAAGCGGCGTCTGGCCGGTGATGAACGACGAACGACCCGCCGTGCAACTGTTCTCGGCATAATAGTCGGTGAACATCATGCCTTCCGCGGCCATGCGGTCGATATTCGGGGTCTTGTACCCCATCACGCCATGCGAATAGGCGCTGATATTGGTCTGACCGATATCGTCGCCGAAGATGACGAGGATGTTCGGCTTTGCCGCATCCTGCGCCTGGGCTTCGGAGACCGTCACCAGCGCCGATGTCGCCAGCATGGAGGACACAAAAACCGCGCCGGCGACCATTCCGCCGGCAAGGCGATTGAGAAGAGTTTTATCTTTCGGCAGGGAGATATCTTCTGTCACGGCAGGGCTTTCAGGCGCTCGCTTCTGCATGATCCGGCCTCCTGGTTGCAAACATGCTGGGCACCGCCCGGCAGTCCCGGCGAGCGGCATTTGTCTGATCATTCCCAGGCGCGGCGAAATATTCTAGTTGGACCTAGGACCTACAGGCCTGGCGCCATCGCGAGGAAGAAGACCGGGCCCCGCTTTCAAGCCGGGAGGGATCAGCCCGGATGGGGATGAGGGACGGGGCCCGGACAAGGGCGCGGTCGGGGGAAGGATGGGAGACCTGCCCTCGCAAATGACATGTGAAGGCGATTACGATTACAGAGCCTGAAAAGAGGCGCAATTGCCCTTTGGTCCAACCATTGCCGGATCAATTTGTTTTAGATTTGCTACTTTGCCCGGGCTTTGGCCCGGCCTTCGGCTTTGTCGACGCCGCTACGCGTCACCTGGCCGAGCACCCGGCCGAGCCGCTTGGCCAGGATCTGGACGGAATCGGCCTCCACCGCGCGATAGGCGGCGATGAGATTCTCGCCGAGCTCGGTGAGCTTGGCGCCGCCGCCATGCGAGCCGCCCGTCACCGCGGCAATGACCGGCTCCTTGAACATATGGTTCATCTCATCGAGAAGCAGCCAGGCACGCCTATAGGACATGTCCATGCCGCGCGCCGCCGCAGAGATCGACCCCGTCTCGGCGACGAGCTCGAGCAGGCGTACCTTGCCGGGACCGATGCGCTGTTCGGGGCCGAATTCGATGCGGAGCGAGGCTTTCGGGTAGGTCATGCCGCTATCATAGAGGGGAAACTTCCGGGAGACGAGCCTCGGCGAGAGACCCCACCCGGCTCGCTGCGCTCGCCACCCTCCCCGTTCCGGGGAGGGAAATCTCCTCCCTCCTCGCGCGAAGCGTGGGGAGGGTGGCGCGAAGCGCCGGGTGGGGCCTTCCCTTCAATTCATATTCCAGCCATGGCTCACCACGATCGACTGGCCGGTGAGCGCGTTGGTCTCGAAAGCGGCGAGCGTCAGCGCCACTTCGGCGACATCCTCGACGGTGGTGAACAGCTGGTCCACCGTATTGCCGAGCATCACCTTCTTGACCACCTCGTCTTCCGAGATGCCGAGATCGCGCGCCTGTTCGGGGATCTGCTTCTCGACCAAGGGGGTGCGCACGAAACCCGGGCAGATGACATTGCTGCGCACGCCATAAGGCCCGCCTTCCTTGGCGAGCGTCCGGGCCAGGCCCAATATGCCGTGTTTGGCGGCCACATAGGCTGATTTGAGCGGCGAGGCTTCCTTGGAATGGACCGAGCCCATGAAAATGATGCTGCCGGACTTCTTCTTGTACATATGCGGCAGGCAGGCTTTGGCGGTGAGGAAGGCGCCGTCGAGATGGATCGAAATCAGCTTCTTCCATTCGGCGAACGGGAAATCCTCGATCCGATGCACGATCTGGATGCCGGCATTGCTGACCAGGATATCGACGCCGCCGAATTGCTGGACCACCTTGGCGACGCCTTCATTGACCTGCTCCTCGCTCGTCACATCCATGGCGATGCCGATGGCCTTGCCCGGCCCCTGCCTGGTGAGGTCGGCGGCGGCGGCCTGGGCTGCGTCTTCCTTCAGATCGGCGATGGCGACGATCGCCCCTTCCGCGACATAACGTTTGGCGATGGCGAGGCCGATGCCGCTGGCGGCGCCGGTGACGATGGCGATCTTCTTGTCGAGCTTCATGGAGCGACTCCTTACGTCGAAGGGGATGGTGATTTTTTGGTAAGATCGAGCACGGTGACGCCGGGCTTGGGCGGCATGCAGCTCTTGAGCCTGTCGTCGCTGAGCGTCGTCAGCGCGTCCTTGCGCCCCTGCTCCCAATGCTCCTCGACCGACACGCGAGAAAATTCATAGTCGCGCGCCTGCGTCTCGTAAGTGCGCTCGCGATAGATCAGATGGACGATGGTGACCGCCGGCTCCTCGCCGATCTCGGCCAGGAGCCTGGCATCGGCGTCGCCCTCGAGCGCCGCCGGCAGCTTGCGCAGCAGCCGCGCCAGAGCGGCGCGATATTCGATGCGCTTCGCTGCCATGTCGGTGTTGAAGCGGGTGCGGCTCGAATAGCGGATTTCCTTCTCGCGTTCGGCCGCCTCGAGGAGATTGGCCGGCACCGGTCCCCTGGCGTTGAACAGATCGACCTGGAAGATGAATTTCCGCGGGTCGGAAGTTTCGTCCAGCACATATTGCAAGGGCGTGTTGGAGACGAGGCCGCCGTCCCAATAATAGTCGCGGCCGATCTTGACCGCCGGCAAGCCGGGCGGCAGCGCCCCCGACGCCATGATGTGCTCGCGCTGGAGCTTCTCCTTGTCCTTGTCGAAGAAGGCGAGATTGCCGGTGGCGATATTGACGGCCCCGACGCTGAGGCGCGGGCCCTCACGGTTGAGATAGTCGAAATCGACGAGCTCGTTCAGCGTCGCGGCCAAGGGCTCGGTCGAATAATAGCTGACCGAGGTCGGCCCGTCGGCGGCCATGAACACCGGTGAGGGAAAACGCGGGGTGAAGAAGCCTTGTACGCCGAAAGCAAGGCTCGACAGCGCGCTCGCTTCGTTGAAAAGCGTGCGGTGATGGCCGTCACCGATGAGCGGAACGCCGAGCATGCCCGAGGAGACCCGCTCCCAGAAGCCGCGCAGCTTCTTGATCCGATCCTCCGGCCGGTTGCCGGCGATGATCGCCCCGTTGATGGCGCCGATCGAGATGCCGGCAATCCAGCCGGGGGTGAAGCCATTTTCGCTCAAGATTTCGAAGACGCCCGCCTGATAGGCGCCGAGCGCGCCGCCGCCCTGCAGGACGAGGATGACATTGTCCCGCTCGATCGAGGTTGTCGTGGCCATGCCCAAGCCTAGCGCGGCTTCATGCTGCATTGCAACATAAGCTCTGTGAATTCCCCGTAAGGAGGGCTGGTGGAAGTTCCCTTTTGCTGACAATCTGTCCGGAATCACAGGGAGACGGACCATTATGAAGAAGACTTTTGCCATCGCCGCCATGGCTTTGGGCGCGATCATGACCTTGAGTCAGGCCTCTATTGCCGGCGAGACGCTCGACCGGGTCATGAAGAACAAGGTCATGGTCGAGACGACCGACCGCGCCTATCCGCCTTTTTCCTATATCGACGACAAGGGCGAGGTGATCGGTTTCGATATCGATGTCGCCAAGGAATTCGCCAAGCGGATCGGTGTCGACATGAAGACCGAGACGCCGTCCTGGGAGATCATCACCGCCGGCAACTGGAAGGCCCGTTGGGATATCTGCGTCTGCTCGATGACGCCGACCAAGGAACGCGCCGAGGTGCTCGACTTCGTGCTGCAATATTATTCGGCGCCCGCCGTCGTGGTGGTGAACACCGACAACAACGACATCAAGGGTGCCGCCGATCTCAACGGCAAGAAGGTAGGCGTCCAGTCGGGCACGTCTTACGAAAAATACATCCTGAAGAGCCTGGTCATCGACGTTCCGGGCGCCGAGCCCGTGACCTATCCCTTCAACGAGCTCACCCCCGCGCCGTATGATTCCGAGGATACCGCCTTCCAGGATCTGGCGCTCGGCACCGGCAAGCGGCTCGATGCCATCGTCAGCAACTACATCACCGCCATCGACCGCGTGAAAAAGGCGCCGGACAAGTTCAAGATCGTCGGCGATCCGGTCTTCGGCGAGCCGATCTGGGTCTCGGTCGACAAGGGCGACCCCGAATGGCAGGCCAAGATCAAGGAGGTCTTCAAGGCGATGTCGGATGACGGCACGCTCAAGCAGATCTCCGAGAAATGGGTCGAGCGCGACATCACGACCAAGCAGTGAGCGACACGTCATCGCCTGAAGCCGAAGCCGGGACCGTCCCGGCTTCGACCTTTCCCAAGACCGCGGATGCGAATTTCCGGTTGCGTGTGTTCGCGGTCTGGGCCTCGCTTCTCGCGCTCTTCATCTTCTTCTTCCTGAGCTTCGATCTCAAATTCGGCTTCATCGTCGAGAAGCTGCCGTTCCTCACCGGCCTGACGCTGACCCGCGACGGCTTCATCCAGGGCGCCGCCCTCACCCTCTTCGTCTGCTTCTTCGCCATCATCGCCTCGATCATCCTAGGGTTCGTCTCGGCATTGGGGCGGCTGTCGAAAAGCGCCGTCTTCTACGGCATATCGACCTTCTACACCTCGTTCTTCCGCGGCACGCCGCTGCTCGTGCAGATCTTCCTCATTTATCTGGGGCTGCCGCAATTGGGCCCGGTGCCGGCCGCGGTGCCGTCGGGCATCATCGCGTTGTCGCTCAATTACGGCGCATATTTAAGCGAGATATTCCGCTCCGGCATCATGTCGGTGGCCAAGGGCCAGCGCGAGGCCGGCGCCTCGCTGGGCCTGCATCCATGGGTCGTCATGTGGCGCATCGTGCTGCCGCAGGCGATGCGGGTGGTGATCCCGCCGACCGGCTCGCAATTCATCTCCATGCTCAAGGACTCGTCCCTCATCTCGGTGATGGGTGTGTGGGAGATCATGTTCCTGGCCCAGTCCTTCGGGCGCACCGCCTATCGTTATATCGAGATGCTGGTCACCGCCGCGGTGATCTACTGGATCCTGTCGATCTGCTTCGAGATCATCCAGGCCCGCCTCGAGGCCCATTACGGCAAGGGCTTCAAGGAACGGCATTGATCAGGATAGAGGGACGATAGAGGGTAAAATCGAAATCGCCAGGCCGAATCAGGAAATTACTCCCACATAGGCGCAATGCCTCACGGCTGGGCCAGCGCGTCGAGGCTTTCGGCAATGCCGCTGACCTGGATCGAGAAGGTGATCGCCTTGCCGGCCGGGGTCTCGATGGTGAGCTTCACGATTTTTGCCTGGCGCAGGGCATCGAGCAGCTCGGCCGCCGGCTGGATACGCGAGACGCATCCCGCGGCGGCGCAGGAGAGATAGGCGAAGGTCTGCGCTTCGCCCTCACCGATGGACATCTTCAAGCCGGGCGCGATGAGGACATCCGACGGCGTGGTGATTTCCATCAGGAGCTGTCGGTCCTTGTTGTAACCGATCAGCCAGTTGATCACCGTCACATTGCGGTTCTTGTCGCGGATCTGCAGCCGCGCCACGCAATTCTTCGGGGCGCCTTCCGGCACCTCGGCGCAGGAATAGACCCATGCGCCATATTGCTGAGGCGTGCCCTGCTTCGCCGCGGCCTGCGTATCGGCGACTTGCACATCCGGTTTGGGGGCCGCTTCCGTGTCTGTTTCAGCCCCGGTCTTGAGATCACCCGGCGCTAGAGCGGCGGTCTGATCGGCCTGAGCGCCGGTTGAGAACTGCCCCGACATATAGCCGGCGGCCAGACCCAGGCTGGCCGCGGCGATGACCGCGACGCACGCTATCGGGATGATCATTCTCATGGCGGCTCGCACCTCGAATCAAAAACGGAAGGGGTACCGTCGTTGACGATACCCCCAATTCCTTATCACTTTTCCCGTGTCGGGACAGATTACCAGTAGAAAGCGAAGCCACCCGAGGCGTTCGGCTTGGTCACGTCGTCGCTGAACAGGATGCCGCCCTTCAGGTAGACCGTCGCGCTGGTCGACAGGCTGACATCGATCTGGCCACTGACATCGCCATAGACGCCTTCCATCCCGTCATCCGAGATGCCGAGCGGCACGCCGGCCAGAATCTCGACATCGTTGTCGGTCGAAAACACATTCCACACCCGTGCCGTCGCCGAGGCGCGGACCGAGTCGCCACCGTAGCCCGCCCGGACGCCGGCGCCGCCGCGGAAGCTCTCATTGGTGCCGGCATCGATATCCACGCCGCCGATAGAGAACTCGTCGATCTTGGTCGAGAGTGCATCGGCCGAGAGCATCGGCTCGACGAACAGGCTGTCGCCGAAGCGGTAGCCCATGTCGCCGCGCACACCCCAGGTGGTGACGTTGGCGTCGTCATTGTCGTCCTCCGCCAGCGAGCCCACCGTGTAGTCCATATTGAGCAGGTCGGCCTTGACCAGGACGGTGGCGAAGAAGCCGCCGCTCATCAGCGCCGCATA
>SCPD01000005.1 GCA_005502925.1 Rhizobiales bacterium Y(2018)
GCCCAGAAGCCCCGCATCGTCGAACCGATACGCCCGCCCGACGATCCGGGCCTGCCCGAGGACGATCCGGAACAATCGACGCGCCGGGTCTCTGCCGACGGTTGAAAAGCGGAAGCGAACACTGTATCAGTCCGCCCATTCCAGGCGGGCCGCCTTAGCTCAGTCGGTAGAGCGGCGCATTCGTAATGCGTAGGTCAGGTGTTCGAGTCACCTAGGCGGCACCACTTCTTCAAATAATTCAGACTGTTATCGTACACCAGACAGGCCTCCGGCCGCCGTCATGAGATAGCAGGCGATGAGAAGGAGGATCGACATGGGTATCCGACATCTGCTTGTTGGCGCAGTACTGGGAAGCTTCGTTTTCACCATCTCGCCCGTCACGCCGCAGCAGGCCGAGGCGGCGCAGAGCACCGTGAAAAAGAAAACGAAGAAGCCGGCAAACCAGAACAAGAAGAAGCAGCAGTACCCGCACGGAAAGAAGAAATACCCGTGGGGCGAGCCGAATGCCGGTTGGGACGACCGCTGCATTTTCTACTTCGATACCTATGACGGCTGGATACCGCCAATGTGCCGGCCTTATGGCCGCAGGTTCTGATCGTTAGACCGCGGCTCGCGAACCATTGCTAGTCAAGTTCCTGGTTGAGTTCTGAAGGTCGGCTGGAGCTTGAGGCGATGGCGAATGCACCGCACGTGCCGCCCCTTGGAAATTCGGCTATTTTGACCAATGATCGAAAAAGGGGATGGCATCACGCCTGGAGTTGAAGACTGATGTTCCGTTGGCTCCGGCTGGCAGGCACGGCGCTTTTCGCCATGGCGGTCTATGGCTCTTCGGCCTTAGCGGCCGGATCCGCGACGATCGGCTTCCGGCCGGGTGGCGACGTCTACACCTACATCACCCAGGCCCTCGACATGCTGCGCGGCGGCAAGAGCTACCGCGTGATCGGCGATCAGTTCTCGGCCGCCGCCTTGCAGGTGATCTATCTGGAGAACCAGATGCCCGGCCGCATCTGCGCCACGCCCAAGGCAAAACTCCATTTCCATCTCGGCTTCGACAAGGAGACCGGCCGGCCGATGAAGAAACCTGACGTCGTCTGGGTCACGCTCATCGGACCTAAGAACCTCAGGCGCCTCGGCAAGCTTCCCGAATATGGCACGGGCTTCAAGACGGTGAAGGCGAGCGATTATCTGGGCCTGTGCAAGTAGCCAGCACCCGGCACGACCTGCTATCTCGCCTCGATAAGTGCGGAAGGAAAAGGAAATCCCATTGAGCCGCTTGAACGACATGCTGTCCTTCCTGGCCAGGCGCCAGGTTTGGCCGGTCGATCTGCCGAAAGTCTGGGACGCCGGACGCCCATCGATCTTCGAGTTTCTGCAGGCGCGGCCGGCGGCGGCTGGTTCCGACGACGCGATCCACAATCTTCCCGACGATGACATATTCCATGGTGGCGCCGGCGAGGTCCGCTGGGCTGCGGGCGCTCGCGACGGGGTCGGCAGCCATCACGCGGGCCAGACCGGCAAGGCGGAGAAAGCCGTGCTGTCGGCTCTCGCGGCGGCAAGCAAAGCGCCGTCCACACGCCATCTCAAGACGCTCTATTCTCTCCTTCTCCAAGAGGGAACGCTTGACTTCATCGATCCGGTTCTCTCGGCGATCCGCAGCGATCCGCCGCCTTATCTCGACGGGACCTACAAGATCGCCATGTGGCTGGCAACGCAGAGTCCGGATCGCGAGCCGGTGAAGTTCGGCATCGCACTGCTCGGTATTTTCAATGAGGTGCCGAGTGATCTTCTGCTGGCATTGGGCCGTCACGATGAATTCACGCTGTATGCAGCGGTGGCACTCGCCAACAACTCATCGGGCGAAATGCGCGACATGGTCCTGTGGCGGCTGGCCAAGCAGGTGAATGGCTGGGGCCGTATCCATTGTGTCGAGAGGCTGGCCGCGACGACGCATCCGGATATCAAGGCCTGGCTGCTGCGTGAGGGCTACCGCAATTCGATCATGTACGAATATCTGGCCTGTGCGTGTGCGACGGGCGGCGATCTCGCCGGAGCGTTGCGCGAGAAGAAGCCTGATGCGCAATTGCTCAAGGGCGCGGGTGACATTCTCGTCAACTTGATCGGCCGCGGTCCCGCCGAGGATTTTTCCAGCTACGCCGAGGGTGCGGAGGCAACCCGACTTTACGTCGATCATATGACACGGGAAGCCGTGGTCGATCTCGTTCATTTTCTGAATCTCTCCCGCCTCAAGGATTTCGTGGACGACGCGGATCATGATTGGACTGAGCTTGAACCTCTCGGCTGGAGCCAGGAAACGCGCCAGTCCATATCGGACATGACGGCCGAAATAATCGGGCGGCCGGATTGGACGGCCCTGGTCGATCGCGGTCTTGAGGCTTCTGGTTCCGATCAATTCTGGACCGCCGCCGAAGCGGCGCGCCATCTGGGCCGCGACATATGGGAAATACGTTTCGCGCGACAGGAAACGGGACTGGACATTCAATGGTATTTCCTCCTTGAGACGGAGGATCGCGCACGCGCCACACGCGTCGTGGACTTGGCTTTGCGGCACATGGATCCGACCAGGGCCGGAGCCGAGCTCGGCATCGGGCCGGATAATATGAATCGCGCCGGCCTCGATTGGATTCTGCAGAGTTTAGGAAGTTTTCCCGGGCTTGGATGGCCGCTGATCGAGGCGGGCTTGCGGAGTTCCGAGGAGCGCAATCGTTTCACTGCCGTGCGGGCACTCGGCGAATGGGGATATGAGGCCTTATCACCGGAGATGATCGCCACCTTGCGCGAGGCTTCGGCGCAGGAGGCCGATGAGGAGCTACGGGACATGATCCGTCAGGTACTGGCGGCCGAACCAATTGAATGACCGAAAGGACGCCATCATGATCGATCTCAAGGGCAAAACCGTCCTGGTGACGGGCGCATCGCGCGGCATCGGCGCGGCGATCGCGCGGGCCGCCGCGGCGGCGGGCGCATTCGTGCTGCTCCATTATGCCAGGAGCCGCGACTCCGCAGAGAAATTGCAGGCCGAGATCGGGCCTGCCTCCTGCCGGCTCATCGCCGCCGACCTCGCTGCGCCCGATGCGGCGAGCGCTTTGTAGCATGTACCCGTGTAATTCTCGGAGATGGGCCGCGATTGCTCAGTGATCGGACGCATCATATGGCGCCGCTTAGGCCGGGATAACACGACATTCGATCAACCGTCTCCGTGCTTCGCGCAAGGCTACCACCACCGCGTCATTGGCGAAACGAGGGCTATCTTCCGCACTTTCACCCACGGCCACGTCCTCAAGCGAGGTGGGCACGACACGACCATTCCAGTCGACGATCGACAGCGAATCTTTTGGCCACACAATACCCCGCGATGAAACATAGCGCGCATACAAGTTTGGGAAGCATTCGATCAAGTTAGGGGGTGCATAAAGCTTCTTCTTCGCGCCCTCTGCGACGAGTCTTCCTAATCTTTCTATCGCCGAAATGTGCACCGACTCACCAATAACGAAATGGCTTCTGTCGTGGCTTACTACCTTTTCTCGCCATCGGACGACAGGTACCAGATTTCCGATTGATCGAACGGCGCGGGCCCGCAGCTTGAATTTCAATGTCCGTGAGTCGTGCTGAACACTGAGCTCGCTCTTTGGCAGAAAGCTGTTGAAGGCATCATTCGAAACCGGAAAATCCGGGAAGTACTGCCTCAGCCGTTTGACCATCCAGTCGAGGCTGATGTCATCGATGCCCCTGACAACCAATCTGTTGCGATCGTGCTCGTTGTAATAACCACCGCCGATGTCCGAGTGTACGCCGGGAAACCAGACCTGCTCCACGATTGCGTTGACGGACTTATATTTATTGCGCCGCCAAACACCCGCTGGAAACTCGGCACGGCACTCGTCGATGGCCAACGCGTGAAGATTCAGGTCTACAATGGGCGACAACTCAATATCGTGAAACTCGTATCGCGCGCGATTGACCAGATTGAGTAGTGTAAGCGGAACACCCAGCGCGCCCACCGTGTCGAAAATCGCGAGACACGACACCCGAGTCTTGTTTCGAGAATGAATGTATCTGTCGAGAAAAATTCGATCCCCCGAAAGGCGATCATTTGGGCGCTGTCGGTAGAAACGCCACGCTTTCTCTTCATACTCCGCTGTGCAGTATTCCTCTTTAAGGAGTCCTGAAGAGCCTATCAAGCCGACCAATGATCTCGCAGTAAATGCACCTCTGGAGAATCCATAGATAAATATCTCGTCACCTTCTCGATATTTTGCACAGAGGAAACGATATGCACGACGAATATTTAGTTCCAACCCTCTCCCTGTCAAACCTCCCAACACCCGATCTATCGCCGGCCCAGTGCCGACCCCGCGTTCGTAGAAAATTACGTATTCATAATCTGTCGACCGAATAGCACCGAACTCAGTTTGCTTGTCGTTTAACTCTCTAACCAATTCAATTGTGTCAGGATACTTTGGTCTGGCTATGCTTTTGCTCACGATATCTCGTAGGCGCACGACATTCGAGTCACGATCCACGCGAAAGGGGTCGTTCCAGGTACCATCAAGGAAAACGAAGAGGCGGCGTCTCACCCTACTCTCATTGAACGGATACTTTAATATTGCTTCCGCTTTTGTAGATGGTGATATTATTGTTACCGCAGATATCCGATATAAACCCTTCGTAGGATTTCTGATTGCTCATCTTAAAAACCGCCTTAAATTCGCCGCCTGCATTTAAGGTTATAACTCGACTATCTTGGGGATTCATTGCGCCACCAGCGCCGGCAAGTAGGTCATCGCTGAAAGACAGGTCGTTTGTATCTTCAAGGTGAAATTCAAGTATCGCTAGATTTGTGAAGTTTTTCAAAAAGTATTGCTGCTGGCCGCAGGCAAGAACTGGAACGTTCAAAGAAAAAAGATACGAAAGCATGAAAAAGAGGACCAATTTGCATTTGGTCGACCGTTTCATTAGTTGTCACTCTGCAGCTTGCGCCGGCACTCCGCAAGCGCCCGCTTTGACTCCTCGCGACCGCTCTGGACACCACGAAAATAGGCCTCTTCCAACGCTGCATCGGCGATTTTGTCCCCGGTCAACAAGCCTTGTAGAGCCTGCTCGACTTGCGACGACACCGATTGTGCGCTCACATTGAAAAGCGCTGTAGCAATGAAAAGCGACAGCACGCTAAGTTGAATTAACTGCTTCATTTTCCAGCCTCAATTCAACACAAGATCGGCGTTCCTACCGTAGCGTAAGTTTCAGTATTGCACGGAATATGACTTCCTTCAAGTGGTCAAAGCAAGTCAATCTGGCAATATCATCACCCCAATGGTCCGCGCTCGAGGAGGCATGCGCCGAAGGTTCGAAGGCAAAAGTGGATCGGCGTTTTGCTCGTCGCCATGGACGGGCTGAGCGTACAGCGCGCTGAAGCCGCCTCCGTGACGATCGGCTTCCGGCCAAGTGGCGACGTCTACACCTACATCACCCAGGCCCTCGACATGCTGCGCGGCGGCAAGAGCTATCGTGTGATCGGCGACCAGTTCTCGGGCGGCGGCCTTGCAGGTGGTCTATCTGGAGAAACAAAACTGCATTTCCATCTTGGCTTCGACAAAGAGACCGGCCGGCCAATGAAGAAGCCGGATGTCGTCTGGGTCACACTCATCGGCCCTAAGAACCTCAAGCGCCTCGGCAAGCTCCCCGAATATGGCACGGCTTCAAGACGGTAAGGGCGAGCGACTATCTCGGCCTGTGCAAATAGGCCAGATCGCTAGCTGGCCAGCCGCATGACGACCTGCTATCCCGCCCGCAACACAGGCTAAAGAGAAGGCACTTCCCATGATCGATCTCAAGGGCAAGACCGTCCTGGTGACGGGCGCCTCGCGTGGCATCGGCGCGGCCATCGCGCGGGCGGCCGCGACGGCGGGCGCATTCGTGCTGCTTCATTATGCCAGGAGCCGGGAGGCGGCGGAGAAAGTGCAGGCCGAGATCGGGCCGGCCTCCTGCCAGCTCATCGCAGCCGATCTTGGTTTACCCGATGCGGCGAGCGATCTGTGGCGCGCCGCAGAAGCGGCAATTCCGCGCATCGACGTGCTCGTCAACAATGCCGGCATCTTCGCCCCCGCCCCGATCGCGTCGCCCATGGCCGACTGGCAGAAGAGCTTCGCCCAGGTGATGCAGGTCAACCTCACCGCCCCGGCGGAATTGTGCAAGCTGGCGGTGGCGCATTTCCGCAAGCAGGGCGGCGGCAAGATCATCAATATCGCGAGCCGCGCCGCCCATCGCGGCGACGCGCCCGATCAATGGCCCTATGCCGCCTCGAAAGGCGCGTTGGTGGCGCTGACGAAAACCATTGCGCGTGGTTATGCGGCGGAGAACATTCTGGCCTTTGCGGTGGCGCCGGGCTTCACCGAGACCGAGATGGCCTATGTCGGCATGACGGATGCGGACATCACGCGTATCGTCTCCGAAATCCCGCTCGGCAGCATGGCGAGTGCCGAGGAAGTGGGCGCTCTTGTCGCCTTCCTGTGCACCGACCAAGTGCGCCATATGACCGGCGCCACCTTTGACATCAATGGCGCGAGCTATGTCCGCTGACACAACAGGCCTCATCGACGAATTGAAACGCGCGCTCGGCGACGATGCCGTGCTGACCGGCGGCGATATCGGCGAGCGCACCAAGAGCGATGCGAGCCAGACTGGCCACCACTTGCCCAAGGCGGTGCTGCGCCCGGCAAGCAGCGAAGCCGTGGCGGCCGCCTTGCGCATCTGCAATGCCCATAAGCAAAGCGTCGTGCCGCAGGGCGGGCTCACCGGCCTTGCCGGCGGCGCCAGCCCGCAAGCGGGCGATTTCGCCTTGTCGCTCGAGCGCCTCAGCGGCATCGAGGAGATCGACGAGGCGGCCCAGACCATGACGGTCAAGGCCGGCACGCCGCTCGAGGTGGCGCAAAAAGCGGCCGAGGCGGCGGGCCTCCTGCTCGCCATCGATCTCGGCGCCCGCGGCAGCTGCCAGATCGGCGGCAATCTCTCGACCAATGCCGGCGGCATCCGCGTGATCCGCCATGGCGTCACCCGCGACAATGTGCTGGGCCTCGAAGTGGCGCTCGCCGACGGCACCGTGCTGACCATGCTGAACAAGATGGTCAAGAACAACACCGGCTATGATCTGCGCCAGCTTTTCATCGGCGCCGAAGGCACGCTCGGCATCATCACCCGCGCGGTGCTGCGCCTCAAGCCGCTGCCGGAAGGCCGCGCCACGGCAATCCTGGCGCTCGCAAGCTACGACGACGTGGTGCAGCTCCTGAAACGGGCGCAACGCGAGCTCACCGGACTCTCTGCCTTCGAAGCCATGTGGCGGAGCTATTTCAGCGTCACCGCCAAGGCCGAGAACATCCCGCTGTTTGCCGAGGAGCCCAATTTCGCCGTCATCATCGAGACGGAAGGCGCCGATCAGGCGGCACCGCTTGAAGCTTTCCTCGAAGGCGCCCTCACCGACGGGCTGATCGGCGATGCGCTCATCGCGCAATCGGAGAAGGAACGACGCGCCTTCTGGATCGTGCGTGAGGGCCTGGTGATGGATCGCCTGCCATCGATCGTCAATCTCGATGTGAGCCTCGCCATCGGCGACCTGGGACGATTTGCCGAAGCTTGCGATGCGGCGCTGAAAGCGCGCTTCCCCGCAGCCTACGTGTCCTTCTACGGCCATATCGGCGACAGCAACATGCATATCGCCGTCTCCGTCGCGGGGGCGAGCGAGGCCGATCTGCATGAGATCGACGAGATCGTCTACAGGATCGTCGCTCAATATCACGGCTCCATCTCGGCCGAGCATGGCATCGGCACGCTCAAACGTGATTATCTGTGTTATTCGCGCAGGCCCGAGGAACTGGACGTCATGCACCGGATCAAATCGGCGCTCGACCCGAACGGCATTCTCAATCCGGGCAAGGTGCTGCCCATCCGGTAGCTCAGCCTCAATTCAGCTGCCTGTCCGTCTCATGCGGTGAAATATACCCCATCGCGACGCACCAGTCTTCGAAGGCGGCGCGCAATGCCGCGGCGCGCGGTTTGCCGTCGGTCTCCTCGTCGATATAGCGATCGAGCGCACGCAAAAGCTGCGGCGTCAGCAGAACCACCACAAAGTCACTGTCGGCGGGCAGCTGGGTGTATTTTTTCACGATGGAGCCCTCGGCGTCATGACGAGGACTTGAGTATCGGCACCATGAGCTGTTCCGGCTTGATCTCGATGATCTGTCCGATGCCGGGACTGCCAACCGGAGGCGGGATGTAGATCGTGGTCGAAACCCGCCGATAGACAGGTTCCATGAAGTCTCCGATCGACTCCTCCTCAGTCGTGATCTCGTAATCGCCGGCAGCACAAATCTCGTTCATGCCGGTCAGCTGAAACGGGGTCGGGAAAGTATAGATGAAGCGCTTGACTCGATTGAACATGGATGGCTCCGGAACAGGGCCGAGCAACTATTGTCAATATGAGGCGCTTTGCGCGTCAAACAAGCAGAATAGGGCTCACCTGAGATAATTCTTGACGGAATCCGAATTCACTAGGTGTTTCACCGGGAAAAGCGCATAGATATTGCATTGTCGGCTTCGACCTCTCGGCATGCCGACGACAGAGAGATAGCTGCTCCCGTCCGTTTGGAATTGGAGGCTATTCATGAAATTCTCCGCTCTTCGTATGTTGCTCGCGGCCCGCTATGAGCGCCTCTTCACGAGACGGTTCCGGCTGGAGAACGAATGCAACACCGACGCGCATGAAAATGACGGCTCGAAGCGATCCCGGCGGTTCAGTGTCGCGGGGGCCATCTTTCCAACCGAGTCCGTACTTCCTCGTTATCAGTACTGACTGAAACTGCCTGTAACTCATTCGGCACGCCGCGCATCTCGGCACGGCGGCAGGCGAATGCTGCCCGGCCTCTGCCGAGAGCCAATTTCATGAAAGGCGTTCAGCTATGAACACTCCTAAAGTTCCCTCATCACTTATGCCCGCTCTGTGGGGCGCGGCCGGCGGGGCGGTCCTTTTGGCCATTCTCGGCTTCACCTGGGGCGGCTGGATGACCGCCGGCACTGCCGAGCGTACGGCGGATCAGCGGGCCTCGAGCGCCGTCGTCGCCGCGTTGGCGCCGATCTGTGTCAGTCAATTCCAGCTCTCGGCCGATGCCATGGCCAAGCAGGAAGAATTGAAGAAGGTCGGCCTCTACGATCGCAATACATTCGTCGAAAAAGCCGGCTGGGCCACCATGCCTGGAAGCAACGCGCCCGACACGAAAGTCGCCAAGGCGTGCGCCGACTTGATCTTCAACTTGAAGCTCTAGATCACGATGAGTTTGGATTGAGTCAATCCAAACTCATAAACGTGATCGCTTCTTTAAGTTTAGCGCGGGATTCCAGCGAAAAACCGGAGGCCACTTTTTCGCATCCCGCGCTAGGGCCCTTCTCGACACCAGCTTCGGACCGGCGATCCGGTTCGCAGGACGCGCAAATTTTCAGGCGCGCCACAATCCGTAGTTCATTTTGTCTGCGGCAATATATTTGAAAAGGATAAACCCATGGCGAATCCCCGGATGGCTGAAGCCACCGCCCCCACCGTTGTTCCCGCCCCGAAGGACGAGACCAAGCAGGACAACAAGCCGGCGGTTACGCCCGATTCTGCGGAAACTAAGAAATAGATCGCGCTAGCTTTCAGTGCGAGTGAGGCTGGTACGGAATAGGCGCCAGCCTCATTTAGTACCTGACTCTTTAGCGCGCGCGTACTCCGCCGCGCGCCAAACGTTTGACAGCTTGCGCCGTGAGCGGGCCGGCGAGATGGGTGAGCTTCGCCTCGATCTCGCGCGCTTCCTCGAACATCCAGGTGACGATATTGGCGCAGCGTTCCGGCGTCATGCGGCTGGTGATGGCGCCGACGCCGATTGCCGCCACCGCGTCGCCGTTGGCGCCGCGTATCGGCACGCCGAGCGCCGTCATGCCGGGCGCCACGCGGCCGGGATTGAGCGCGAAGCCCTTGCGCCGCGTCTCCTCGACGAATTCGAAGAGCTCGCTCGAACCGAAGCCCCAATTCGCCTTGACCGCCGCCGCATTGACGGCGATGGCGCGGCTCACAAATTCGTCGCTCTGGAAAGCGAGCAGCACCAGACTGCCGGCGCCGACGCCCAGCGGCCGGCGATCACCGACATCGAGAGTCAGCGTCTTGATCGGATAGTCGCCCTCGAAACGTTCGATGCAGATCGATTCATAGTCGCGCCGGATCGACATATAGATCGTGTCGGCGGTGCGTTCGGTCAGTCTCGCGAGTGAGGCATAGGCGACATCGCGCAAGCCGAAGCGATTGGCGGCGATGGCGCCGAAATGCGCGAGCTCCATGCCGAGGAAATAAGTAGCCGAGCTTTCATCCTGCTCGAGGAGACCGACCTGCACGAGGGCGCCCAGAAAGCGGTGCGCGGTGGACCGGCTCAAGCCGGTGGCTTCCGCCACATCGGCGAGTTTGGCGCCGGAGGGCCCCTTGGCGGCGACGACGCGCAAGGTCATCGTCGCTCTTTCGAGGCTCTGCATGCCTTGCAAGCTTTCCTTCTGGCGCATCGTCCTCACGTTTTATCTCAACAACCGGTATCGACTATCGATGGCCGGGACTCTACAGTCAAGCACACCATGGCTCGGGCTTTCGCAAAAGCTCCGCCAGATGCGCCATGAACTCCGATGCCGGCAGGCCGCTGATCACCCGGTGATCGAAAGTGAGGCTCGCCCCCATCACCTGGCCGACCACGATCTCCCCCTCACGCACAACCGCCGCCGCGCGCGCACGCCCCAAGGCCAGCGTGCCGCTCTGCGGTGGGTTGATGAGCGGCGTCTGCCACAAGGTGCCGGGTACGCTGCCGACATTGGACAGAGTGAAGGTGCCGCCGCGTACATCATCCAACCCAAGCCTGCCCTTGAGCGCAATCTGGGCGAGCTCGTTCGAGCATTGGGCGATCTCGGCCACACTCAGATGGTCGACATTGCGGATCACCGGCACGATCAGATTGCCGTCGGCGAGCGCCACCGCCACGCCGATATTGATCTCGTCCAGTACGAGGATCTCTGCATCGCTCAGCGTTGCGTTGAGGAGCGGATAGACCTTCAACGCCTCGGCGACCGCCTTCAGCAGGATATGGGTGAGCGTCACCTTCTGTGGCATATCGGCGAAGCGTGTCTTGCGCAGCGCCAGCACCTGGTCGACATCGAGATCGGTGAAGACCGAAACGGCGGGCACCTGCTGATGGCTAGCCAGCAGATGATCACCGATCATCTTCTTCATGGCGACGAAGGGGATCACCTGGCGTACAGCGACGCCCTGCTTCGATCTCCGGATCGTCTCGGCGCCCAAGCTCATGCTCACACCGTCAGCGCCTGCCGCACGTCGAGGATCGACTTGCGCATGATCGCGATGATCTCGTCGAGATCCTCCTCGCTCGAGATGAAGGGCGGCGCCAGATTGACATGATCACCACTGACGCCGTCGATGCCGCCTTTGCCAGCCCCGACGATGAGCCCGTTGGTGAAGCAGGCATCACCGATCCGGCCCGCCACATTGAGGCCGGCCGGGAAGGGTTGGCGTGTCTTCTTGTCGGCGACGAATTCGATCCCCATGAAGAAGCCTTTGCCGCGGATGTCGCCGACCATGTCGAGCTCATAGAGCTCTTGCGCCTTCTCGAAGAAATAATGACCGAGCTGCGCCACCCGCTCCACCAACCGGTTGTCCTCGATATATTTGAGCACAGCGCTGCCGACGGCGCAGGACAATGGATTGCCGCCGAACGTATAGCCATGCGAGAAGCCGCGCCCGGTGCGGAACGGCGCGAATACTTCCTCCTTCACGATCACGGCGCCTAAGGGCGAGTAGCCGCTGGACAGACCCTTGCCGGTGCAGATGATGTCGGGCACCACGCCCCAATGGCTGATGCCGAAATTCTTGCCCGTGCGGCCGAAGCCGGTGATCACCTCATCGACGATCATCAAGATGTCGTAACGGTCACAGATCTCGCGGATGATCTTGAAATATTCGGGCGGTGCGGTGAGCGCCCCGCCCGCCGCCCCGACGATCGGCTCGGCGATGAAGGCGGCAATATTCTCCGGTCCCTCGCGCAGGATCATCGCCTCGAGATCAGTGGCGCAAGGGAGCCCGCATTCGGGATAGCTGCGGTCGAAGGGGCAATGATAGCAATTGCAGGCGGCGATATGCGGCATGTCCTTGAGCAGCGGCGCGAAGAGCTCACGCCTGGAGCGCATGCCGGTCATCGACAGTGAGCCCAGCGTATTGCCGTGGAAGCTGCTCCAGCGTGACACGACCTTGTATTTGGACGGCTTGCCGCGCTCGACATGATATTGGCGCACGAGCTTGAGCGCCGTCTCGGTCGCTTCCGAGCCACCCGAGCACATGAAGATCTTGGTCATGCCGGGCGGCGCGAAACGCGCAATGCGCTCGGTCAGCTCCATATGCGGCTGGTTCTTCCAGTGGAACGGATGAGCGAAACTCACCTTTTCCATCTGCCGCACCGCCGCCTCTCGGATCTCCGGCACATTGTGGCCGATGCTGACCACGCCGACCCCGCCCATGCCGTCGATGTAACGCTTACCCGAAATGTCGTAGCAGTAGATGCCGTCGGCGCGGTCGATGACCGGATTGACCGATCCGGCGCTACGGAAAAAGATATGCTCGTCGGTGAGGCTCATCAGCTTGACTCCGTAATGCGGCGAACCGCCTCCGTGATCGTCTGGACATTGGGCATCGCCGCGCGTGCCAGCGGCATGGCAAAAGGTCTCGGCGTGTTCTGCAGGCCGACGCGGGCGATCTTGAGCGGCGCGTTGCCGGCAAGATCTTCGGCAATGGAGGCGGTCAGATCGGACAGCGGATCGCCTGTCTTCCAGCTTTCCGAAACGACGACGAGACGCCGCGTCTTGGCGACCGAGCGGCGCACCGTCTCGATATCCATCGGCACGATCGAGCGTGGGTCGACGACTTCGGCGGAAATGCCTTCACCGCGCAGTTGCTCGGCCGCCTTCAGCGCCTGCTGCGCCATCAAAGCAGTGGCGACGATGGTGACGTCGCTGCCCTCGCTCTTGATCTCGGCCTCTCCAAGCGGCACCACATAGTCCTCTTCCGGCACCTCCTGGCGGGCACCATGATAGAGCGCCATATGCTCGAAGAAGACGACCGGATTGTTGTCACGCAACGCGGCTTTCATCAGTCCTTTGGCGTCACGTGGGCAGGACGGCATGGCGACCTTGATGCCCGGCACACTCGCCACCCAGGCCTGATAATCCTCGGAATGGCCACGATGCGGTCCGGCGCCATAAAGGACGCGGATGACCAGCGGCACCGAGACCGTGCCGTCTGATTTGTACCACATGGCCGCCGCATCGCAGGCGAGCGGCGTGAGGCCCAGCCCTAAAAATTCGGCGAACATCAATTGCACGATCGGCCGCCGGCCAGCGAGCGCGGCGCCGATGCCGGCGCCGACCATGGCGCTTTCGCTGATCGGCGTCTGGATGATGCGGCGCGGCCCGAATTTCGCGCCAAGCCCCTTTGCCGAATGCATGGCGCCGTTATAGATCGGGCCGATATCCTGGCCGAGATGGAAGATGCGCTCGTCGCGCTCCATCTCTTCGCTGATCCCCTGGATCACCGCTTCCTGAAAAGTGAGCTGGCTCATGCCACACGCTCCAAAACCGGCGAATAGAGATCATCAGGCCCCAGCACCTCGAGCCCCGGATCAGGGTCGGCCTGAGCCTCAGCGATCGCCTGTGTGATCTCGGCCTCAGCTGCCTTCTCGATTTCGTTGAGTTGGGCCTCGGTCATGACGCCCTGCGCCTGGAGACGTGCCTTCAGCAAGAGAAGCGGATCCTTCTTGAGCCAGGAAGCGCGCTCATCCTTCGGCTGATAGTCGTTGGGATCGGCACTGTAATGGCCACTGATGCGATAGGTCACCGCATCGATGAGCGTCGGGCCCTCGCCTGCCCGCGCCCGCGCCACCGCGCTCTGCACCGCCTGATGCATGGCGACGACGTCATTGCCTTCGACCCTGATCCCCGGCATGCCGTAGCCTTGAGCACGATCGGCAACGCTGGCGCATTTGAGCGCGTAGTCGGTGCGCGTCGACATCGCATAGCCGTTGTTCTGGCAGATATAGACGATGGGCAGCGCCAGGCAGGCGGCGAGATTGAGGCTTTCATGGAAGGCGCCGAGATTGCTGGTACCCTCGCCGAAACTCGTCACCACGACACCTTGCTTCCCGTCGAGCGACGCGGCGAGCGCGATGCCGGTCGAGATATTGAGCGGATTGCCGAGCACGCCTGAAAACATGCCGAGCGTATTAAACTGCAGCGGCAGACAGATGTCGCCGCGCACGCGCCCCCTGGAATAGGACGTGACCTTGCCGAGCACGCCGGCGATGAGGCGGCGCAGATCGGCGCCGCGCATATGGGCGGCGAGCAAGGCGCCGCGATAGTGCGGCGCGATATAGTCGCTGTCCTTGAGGCCGAAGAACGCGCCGACCACCACGCCTTCCTCACCGACGCCCGGATGGAAGCCCGGCAACTTGCCGAGCAGGCTTTCCAGCACCCGGCCCTTGGCGACGAGATGGTAGAGCGAGGTCAATAGATTGGCATCGGGCGTCATGGGCCTGGCCTCCTCACGCGCCGGTCTTTTCGAAGCGGGCCAGGATCGCGCCCGGCTCCACTTCCGCATCGGCCTGATGCAGGATCTCGACGAGCTTGCCGTCGATGCCGCTTTCGACCTCGACATTGACCTTCTCGCTCATCACTTCGAGCAGCACGTCCTTGGCAGACACTTGATCGCCGACCTTCTTGTGCCAGGCGATGATGGTTGCCTTGGGCACTTCCTTCCCCAGTTCCGGCAGTGGAAAGTCAACAATCATCGGTCAGTCCTTCTTCTTGTCGTCATTCGTCTCATGAGGCGCGCGCCAGCACGGCGCTGTCGGGCAATGTCTCGCCGGTCAGCTTCTCGAAGCGCGCCAGGAGATCCGGCACACCCATCCCTGCTTTTTCCTTTTCGCTAAGATCCATGGCGATGCGGCCGCGATGCATCAGGATCAAACGGTCGGAATGTTTTAGCGCATGGCCCATGTCATGTGTCACCATCAGCGTCGCGATGGAGCGCTGGCGTACGATCGCCTCGGTCTGCTCCATCACCACCCGTGCCCTGGTGGGATCGAGCGCCGAGACATGTTCGTCGAGGAGGAGGAGTGCTGGATTGCGCGACGTCGCCATCGCCACCGACACGGCCTGGCGCTGGCCGCCCGACAGCGTGCCGGCCAACTGATCAAGACGGTCCTCGAGGCCCATCGAAAATTGTGCGAGCGTGTCGCGCGCCAGGTCACGCACCCGTTGGCCCGCGGCGCGTTTGAGATTGAAGCGGCGCGCCTGGCCCGCCTCGGCCAGCGCGAAATTCTCGACGATGGTGAGGGCCGAGAACACATTATGCTCGGGGTTCTGACGCACCAGCGCCACCTTGCCGGTGCGCTGCCAGGAGGGCTGCTCGGTGACGTCTTCGCCGGCGACGATGATGCGGCCGCTATCAGGCAGCTGGCTGCCGGCGATCATCGACATCAGCGTCGACTTGCCGGACCCGTTCGAGCCGACCAGCGCCACGATGGTGCCGGAGGTGATGGCGAGATTGATGCTGTCGGCGGCGATGACGAATTCGTTGCGCCCGAAACCCTTGAAGCGCTTCACGCAGTCCCTGACCTCGAGAGCCGTCTCAGGTGATGTTGACGACACGATCATTCTCCAGATATTCGAGGCGCTCACGCGCATTCTTCTTCGCCGCCTTCGTGCCCGGAATGGCGATGAGGCCCAGCCCATTGGCGCGCACAGCGATGATGCCGAATACGACAAGCGCCGTGACCAGCTTGACGAAATAAGGCGGCAGCCCGAGCTTGAGCGCGATCGTCACCACGACGCGATAGACCAGGATGCCGAGCAGCACGCCCAGGATGGATGGGATGATCTTCGGGGTCTTGAACACGCTCATGCCGATCATCAGGGCGGCGAGCCCGACGACGATGACGCCGGTCTGGATCGATACGTCCATGAAGCCTTGGCTCTGCACCACGAGCGCGCCCGAGGCGGCGGCGAGGCCATTGGCGATGATGAGGCCGACGATCTGGCGCGCTTCGGTACGGATGCCGAAGCTGCGCGCCGTCTGGATATTGAGACCCGAGGCGCGCATCGACAGGCCGTAATTGGTGTGCAGGAACCAGATGAGCACGAGGGCGACGAGGCCCGACGCCAGGGCGCCGACGATAATCGCCGCCCATTGGCCGGAGAAGCCCAAACCTTCGACCCAGGTGAAGATGGTTGCCTGGCTGAGCAAGGAGATATTGCCGGCGCCCATGATGGCGAGCGAGATCGACCAGGCGGCCGTCGTCATCAGGATGCCGGCGAGCAGGACATTCATGCGCAGATAGACATGGAGCAGCCCGGTGATGAGCCCGGCGATCGCACCGCCGAGAATGCCGAGCAGCAGCGCCGTCGCCGGATCGAGTCCGGCGACGAGCGCTACCGCGGTGGAGGCGCCGCCGATCCCGAACGAGCCTTCGAGCGTCAGATCCGGAAGGCTCAGAATATTCAGGGCGAAGTAGATGCCAAGCGCCAGGGGGCCGTAGATCAGCCCGACCTGGGCGCCGATCAGCAGGATGCTCACGTGTTGCCTCTCAATAGGTCTTGGTGGCTTTGTCCAGCAGCTCTTGCGGGATGGTGAGGCCGAGCGACTTGGCCTGAGTCATATTGATCTCGAAGCCGGCGGCCTTCGGCACGACGACCGGCATGGTTGCCGGGTTGCCGCCGGCCAGCACCTTCTCTACCACGTCGGCGGCGAGATTGCCGACTTCGATGTAGCTGTAGGAGCCGGAAAGAAGCCCGCCCTGGCTCACCCCTTCGGAGAGATTGCCGAAGGCCGGGATCTTGGCGTCGTTGGTGACCTTGATGATGCCGGCGATGCCGCTCATCGTCGTCGAATCGCCCGGCATCTGGATCGCCTCGACCTTGCCGATAAGCGACTGTGCCGCTTGCGTCGTCTCACCCGCATTGGCGATCGCCGCTACGATATGATTGAGGCCGCGTTCTTTGAGATGCGCGACGGCGCGCGCCGCGAGGAAGTCGCCGGCCGGGTCACCGGCCTTGTAGATGAGGCCGACGGTCTTCATGTTCGGCAGCACCTTCATCATCGCGTCGATATCGGCTTCGACCGGGGCCGGATCGGCGACGCCGGTGAAATTCGTGCCGGGCGCCTCGAAGGAATTGATGAGGCCCGCTTCGACCGGCGTCGAAGAGCCGACGAAGACCACCGGGATCGTTGTGGTGAGCTTGCGGAAGACCTGCGCGCCGGGCGTGGCGATGGCGACGATGACGTCGCAGCCGTCGCTGACGAAGCCTTGCGCGAGGGTCAACTGGGTCGCGGCATCACCTTCTGGATTCTGCACGACCATGGCTTCGGTCGAGATGCCTTTTTTCGCCAGGCTGTCTTTGAAGCCATTCAGGATGTCGTCGATGACCGTCGCGGTCGCATATTGATTGACGCAGATTTTGGGCGCCGCGGCCTGCGCCGACGCCGTCAGAGCGGCCGAGGCCAGGAGAGCGAGGGCAAAGGCCCGGCGCGACAGGTGTGGAATGGACAGCTTCACGATTTCCTCCTCATTTATTGCGCCTTATTGACGCTTCGTCCCATTTAATGGGATACAAATCTATTTAATGGGACAACATGAAATAGTCAACGAGGATTCAGCCGGGAAGACGGTCTGGGCGCCTCCTCCTTTGGGACAATATCTGGAAATGTTACGGAACCGAATCGGGGTGAATGTCGCGGCTCAAGCCGACTTCGGATCGTCCGTGATGACCACGAAGCCCTTTTCCATGTGTGTGACGCTGCCCGCCGGCTCGTCCGTCAGAACGAGAGCGAAGCCCGGATGCATCCGGGCTTTCATCGCCGCGAGCAGCGTCGCGTCCGCGCGGATACGCTTGATGACGTCGAGCGATGGGTCAGGGGCGGCGCCGGGCGTCTGCGGGTGATACCCGATCGCTTGCCAGACCAGCCCCTTTGAGCCGTCCTGGGCACCGACCAGCTGGAAGACATGCGAGCCGAGAGGCTTGCTCGGATCGGTGATGAGGACGCTGCCTTGCGCCACCAGCACGCCGTTCTCATAGAGATAGCCTTGTTTGTCGGCAGAACTCACGACGACCGCCAGCGGCAGAACCTGCGGGTCTTCCGGCGTCGTCGCCGGCAGCGGTGTCGTCTTGAGACGGTCACTGGTCTCGCCAAGCTCCGTTTCAGCATAATCGCTCAGCACCATGCCGGGATGGACAACGTCCTGGGGCTGTGTCGCGGCATTGGCGATGATCACCGCGGTGCCGACATGGGTGATGCCGAACAGGAGCTGAGAGAAAGCTAGCGGCAGGCGGATGCAGCCGTGGCTGGCCGGATAGCCAGGGAGATTCCCGGCATGGAGCGCGATGCCCGACCAGGTGAGCCGGTTCATATTCGGCATCGGCGCTTCATTATATGTTGCGGAATGGTGGTTCTTGTCCTTCTGCAGGATATGGAAGACGCCGGTCGGCGTCGAATGGCCGGGCTTGCCGGTCGAGCAGGTCGAGCTCGCGACACGGATGCCATTGCGATAGACGAAGACGAGCTGCTCGGGCAGCGAGACGATGATGGACAAAAGACCTGTCGCGGCACGCTCCGGATGCCAGGTATATTCGCCGGGGTTCAACGCATAAGGATCCTTGTCCACCAGCTGACCGCGCACCGGCAGACCTCCGGCCATCAGCGCACAGAAGGCGAGCGCGCCGCGCCGCGATATTTTCATAACCTTGGACATGCCACTCCCACATCAGCCGGCACCATGCCGGATCGCTATGAAATAGCACGGGAGCCAAAATGAGCTAGCCGGAAGGAAGAATGGGTTCGCCGCCTTTGGCCGGCATCGGTAGCTTTTCCTTGGCGAGCGCGTCGTAGCAGGCGAGCCGTCCTTGCGACTCTGCGATCGCCAGACACTCGGCGAATTCGGATCTGGGCGCCAGCCGCGTATCCTTGACGGCGACCGGCGCCAGCGTGGCGATAAGGACGATCAATACCGGCGCCAAAGCGAGCCCGACCGCCACCGGCGGCAGACGTGCTCCCGTGATGCCCGAACGAACTCTGAACATGGCGATGCCCTCGCAATCTTATCGAGCAAAATCCGCGCGTGATCAGGAAAAGTGGACACCGGTTTTCCGTCCGATCACGCGCTAACTTAAGATTCCGATCACGTTTATCAGTTCAGGTCGAACCGATCTGAACTGATCGTGATCTAGGCATCCCGCCATTGGAAAACGATGCGGATTCCGATGGCTCGGCATAAAGCCGGCATAAGAAGTGTGAGACTCAGGCCGGCGGCGGCATCAGCATGAACAGCGCCTGCGCCGGCAGACTCTCCGACGCATTGCGGAATGTATGCGGCTGACGTGGATCGAAGGTCATGGCGTCACCTTCTGCGAGCCGTGTCTCCTCCTCATCGACCGTGACGATGAGATCGCCCGCCAGAACGAAGACGAATTCCTCTTCGCAATTGAGGCTGTAGAGCGCCTCGCCGCCGCTGCCGCCCGGTGAGATATTGGAGAAGATCACCTTGGCTTTGACGGCACTCGTCGGCGAGAGGAGGAAATCATTGATCCGGGCGCCGCCGAATTTGATCGGCACCCGCTCTGCCTTGCGCACCACGGCCGAGCCCACCGTCGAAAACAGGCTGCCGACTGGCAGTGACAGCACATCGCACAGCCTGACCAGCAGAGCGACCGAAGGCGATGCCTTGTCGCGCTCGACCTCGCTCAGAAAGCCCTTGGTGATGGCGGCGGCTTCCGCCACCTGCTCCAGCGTCATGTCCAGGTGCCGGCGCCTGAGCCGCAGCATGGCGCCGATACGCGGTGAATTCCGGACCGTGACCGGGGTTTCAGATGTCATGAGAGAAGTTTAGCATTAACGAACTTTGTTGACCAATACAGAACTAGACTTTAGTCTCAGCTTTTTCAGCTGCGGAGGCACATATGTCGGATGAATCTTTGGCGGCCGCCAGGGCCAGTTCGCAATCCTGGTACTGGTGGGGCATTCCGACTTTCTTCCGCTGCCCCTGGAACGAGGACCCGGCGGCCTGCGACATCGCTCTGGTCGGCGTCCCGCACAGCTCCGGCAACGGGTCGACCGAGCGTGACCAGCATCTGGGTCCCCGCGCCGTGCGCCATGTCTCCGGCTTCTATCGCCGCGCCCATGGCGTCCATGATTTCTCGCCCTTCGATACCGCGCGCATCAACGACCTGGGCGACGTGCCCTTGCCCGAGGCGATGAACAACGAGGCCTGTGTGCGCGATATCGAGGCCTACTATGCGCGGCTCGATCAATCCGGCACGCGGCCCGTCTCGATCGGCGGTGATCATTCGATCACCGGTCCGATCCTCAAGGCGCTGGCGGGACCGGGGCGCAACCTGTCCAAGGGCCGGCCGGCGGCGCTCATTCACTTCGACGCCCATACCGATTCCTACGAGAATATCCCGCATTGGCTGGGCGCCCGCCGCTCGGCGGCGCATTGGGCCGCTTATACGGCGCGCGAAGAAGCCGTCGATCCCGCCCGCAGCCTGCAGATCGGGATGCGTGGCCACCCGTCCGCCGCCATCCATCAGGGCAAGGTCGGCTCCTCCAGCGAGGAACTCGGCTACCGGGTGGTGAAGATGGCGGAATTCGAGGAGCTCGGCGTCGCCAAGACGGTCGAGATGATCCGCTCCCGCGTCGGCGACGGGCCCGCCTACATTACCTTCGATCTCGACTGTCTCGATCCGAGCGTGGCGCCGGGCGTGTCCAATCTGGAACCCGGTTTCGGCGGCTTCAGCATTCGCGAGGCGACGAGGCTGCTCCAGGGCCTGAAAGGACTCGACATTATCGGCGCCGATGTCGTCTGCCTGATGCCGACCAAGGACAGCCCGAACCAGATCACCGCGCAGGTCGCCATGGTGATGATGTTCGAGCTCCTGTCGCTGATTGCCTGGCGGCGCAAATAGGCCGGGAATAGATCATGGACGAGGCCGTGCAAATGATTAGAATGCCGGCAGTCCTGGCTCAGGGGAGAGGTCGATGCGTTTGAGGCTGGTTGTTGCGGCGGTCATGCTTCTGGGCATGCTCGGGGCTGGGAATGCCTTCGCCGCCCAATTGCTCATCTCGATCAACAAGTCGAGCCAGAAGATGACGGTCTCGATCGACGGCGAGAAGACCTATGTGTGGCCTGTTTCCACCGGGGCGCCCGGGTACTCGACACCGAGTGGCGACTTCCGCCCCTTCCGCATGGAGCGCGATCACTTCTCCAAGGAATGGGACGATGCGCCCATGCCGCATTCGATTTTCTTCACCATGCAGGGCCACGCCATCCACGGCAGCCCCCATACCAAGCGCCTCGGCACCCGCGCCTCGCATGGCTGCGTGCGCCTTGCCCCGCCGAATGCGGCAAAACTCTTCGCGCTGGTGCAGAAGAACGGCATGAAGAACACCCGCGTCGTCGTCAAAGGTGGCTTCGGCTTTGACTTCGATTTCTTCTCGTCGCGCTCGACGCGTCCATCGCGCTCCGGCATATCCGCCTATGATTATAATGAATACGCCCCGCGCAAGAACAAGAAGAAACGCAATCCGCTGGACGATCTCGGCAGCATCTTCGATTGACCCCGCGGCCGGAGCCACTGGCCATCCGTTTCAAGACTGCAAAACCGGCATCGCTGGCCGACAAGAAGGAGAATTGTCGCGCGACAATCGCGGTCGTGCGACGAATGTCCTATTGTAACCGGCGCGGACGGCAACCGCTCATGCGCCAATCGCCTGCTTCATTCGAGCGGTGCACCGGCTCGTTCGGCTGCAAGTGTTGCTCAATGCGGAATCTGATTCCGACAAGCGCAATCAACTTTTCGCCGCAGCACTGGCGAGCCGGAAAGGTATCACCTATGTTCCCAATATGTCTGAAGACGCATGCATCGTCCGTGCGCGATCACGCAGCCGGACAGGTCGGTTCATGACAAGTTCTCTATGGGCGACTACATTATGCACTGCAGGCCGCGAAAAACGGCCGGGACCATCGCATAAAGCGATGGCAACAATCACTGTTTGCGATGCCGTAGCAAGCTTATATTTCTACATGTGTCGAGTGGCCCGAGCATCATGTGCGCTGATCGCCGGCGGGCGAGTGAATAGACAATGGCCTGGTTGATCGCTGCAATCGTTTTTGTTGTGCCGCTGGTGTTTTTCCCGCGCGTGACGGGTTATATTCTTCTGGCTGCTCTGGCGCTGCTCGGTGGTTGGGCTTTATATGATTCGTTCCAGAACAGCCGGAATCTGGCGGAAGAGGAAAAGGTTAAGATTGCCGCCTCTTACGACCCAGTAGCCTGCGCGCTACAGACGCCCGTTCTTGCAAATGTGGTGAACGGCAGCAGTCGCGAAGTCGCCTCGGTCCGTTTCGACATTGCGGTTAAAAGACGCGGATATGGCAATGAAATCGGCCGTTTGTCGCGACTTCTCGACGATCGGCCGATGCCGCCGGGCGGGCAGTCTCATTACTGCTACGCCTTGCCTGTACTCATCCCTGCTGTGGCGCCGGAGGAGCTCGAATTCTTGATTCCTCTCCAATTTGTCACTTTTAAATGAAATCCCCCATGGGTATGAAACCTCTACACGCACATTGCGTATCAACGGGGGCGGCTATGGTGGAAAATGCTGAGTTCTCCAAAATCTAAAAAATCCGTTTCTTCTGCAAACAAGAAACGTCCGGCGTCCCGTGTGTGGTCGCCCGTAACTTTCGGCTGGGCTTCGGTCGCCGCTGAGTTGCGCGCGGCCCGTCTGGCCCGGCACTTCACGATTCGCGATCTGGCCCGCGAGGTCGATTGCGATCACACGGTCATCTTCCGGCTCGAACGCGCCACGCCTGTTGCAGTGGAGCATTTGTTGTCTCTACTTCTGTGGCTGGGTCGCGAGCCGTTCGCGTTCACCTCCGTCGACAAGCGTTACAAGGCCAAGCTCTCGCCTGGCATGTCGAAGAAGGTTTCTGGATCGAGCGCCCCGCGCAAGGCGGCGAAGAAAGCCAAGCGTTAAGGCATCGGCCTCAGGGCTGTGCACGGTTTTCAAGCCGATGCACAGAACTTCATCACTTCAGGCCTCGTTGGGCCTGAAGTGATCGTGATTCCGGCACGCAGAATCACGAGAGCTGGGCGGCCTATCCCAAGGTCATCCCGTCGGCTATAGTGCCTTGGTCAGCATGCGTTGGCCGAGGGTTGTGGCGTGGCAAAACAGATCACCGAAGGTCCTCCGGCACCGGGCACCGCGCCCTGGGCGCCCCAGATCGTTTACGCGCCCTTGCCGCGCTGGCCCGTCATCATTCCCTTGAGCCTCCTGGCCGCCCTAGGTGCGGCCATATGGCTGCTGATGGAGCGCGGGCTTCTCACCCCTCTCGCTCACTTCACCGGATAACCATAAGTAAGATTTAAACGCCCATGAACATGAAAGCCCTCGCCGTAAGGCGAGGGCTCTCGCGGGGTGCGGATCCGGGGGCAATGTCACCGTCCCCGTGAAGACTAT
The DNA here is from genome assembly GCA_005502925.1 of Rhizobiales bacterium Y(2018). GTDB lineage: Bacteria > Pseudomonadota > Alphaproteobacteria > Rhizobiales > Aestuariivirgaceae > Taklimakanibacter. The sequence goes on from SCPD01000005.1 coordinate 23,648, forward strand.
ACGCCCATGAGTAACAGATTGTAACGTGAATAAATTTGGCCCTAAAAAAGGCGAGCGCATCCGAATTCACAATTACAGGTTGACGTACAGGGTGACGATAGCGCCCAGGGGTGACGATCTGCTATCGGGTCTTATGGACATCCGCCAGCTTTCCTATCTGTCGGCTCTCGCCCGCGAGAAGCACTTCACCCGCGCCGCTCAGGCCTGCAACATCTCGCAGCCGACGCTCTCCGGACGCATCCGCCAGCTCGAGCAGGAACTCGGCGTGCCGATCGTCGAGCGCGGCCAGCGCTTCCATGGCCTGACGCCGGAAGGCGAGCGGGTGTTGAAATGGGCTCACACCATCCTCGACAACTGGCAGGCGATGCAGCAGGAGCTCGCCTCGATCAAGGGCCGCAAGGAGCAGTTGACCGGCCGGCTGATGATCGGCGCGGTGCCCTCGGCCCTGCCTATGGCGCCGCTTCTCACCCAGACCATGCAGGCTCAGCATCCGGGCGTCGACTTCACCGTGCTCTCCTACTCGACCGCCGAAATCCTGCGCGGCCTCAATGATTTCTCCCTCGATGTCGGCATTGCCTATCTGGACAATGAGCCGATCGACGGCCTCGTCGCCTCGCCGCTCTATCGCGAGCGCTACTGCCTGTTCGTCGCCGACAGCCACCCCCTCGCCAAGCGCGAGACCGTGTCGTGGTTCGAGGCGGCGCAGGAACCTTTGTGTCTATTGACCCCTAATATGCAGAACCGGCGCATCATCGACCGCGCCTTCCGCTCCGCCAATTGCCAGCCACAGCCCAGGCTTGAGACCAATTCGGTCATCAATCTCTGGTCCAATGTGCGTTTCACCGGCCTTGCCAGCATCATGCCGGAATATTTCCTCGATGCGTTGGGGCCAATGGCCGGTGTATCCGCCGTTCCCCTGGCGGAACCTCATATCGAGCACGCGGTCGGGCTGCTGGTGGTCGATCGCGAGCCTCTGGCGCCAATCATTGCTGCACTGCAGCACGTCGCCCTTGGCTTCGATCCCGCCGCTTTGCGCAGGCTTCCGCCGCTTCATCGGGAGTAGCAATCAACCGATCGGAACTACCGATTTGCCGGGGCCTGCCTGTTCCGGCAAACGAGAATGATTATATAATGTTGGTACCCGGCGCCGGTCTTCCGGCCAGGAAGGTTGGGTTCATGTTGACGAAGCCCGAAATGTCACCCGACGGCGAGCGTGCGCGTGACGTCTGTAATCGCCACGGCAATCGCCCGGATGAATTGATCGAGATCCTGCATGAAGTGCAGGAGGAGCTGGGCTTTGTGCCGGAAGCCGTCATTCCGGTGATTGCGAAGGCGATCAACCTATCCCGCGCCGAGGTCCATGGCGTCGTCACTTTCTATCATGATTTCCGCCGCGAGCCGGCCGGCCGCCATGTGGTGAAGATCTGCCGCGCCGAATCTTGCCAGTCGATGAATGGCGAGGCTTTGTGCAGCCACGCCAAGGCCAGCCTCAAGGCCGGCTTCGGCGAAACGACCGCTGATGGCCAGGTGACGCTCGAAGCCGTCTATTGTCTTGGCAATTGCGCGCTGTCGCCGGCGATGATGGTCGACGGCCAGTTGCATGGCCGCGTCGATGCCCGGCGCTTCGACGAGATCATGGGCGAAACGCTGAGCGAGGCAGCCCAATGACCCGCATCTTCGTTCCCGATGACGCGGCCGCCCTGTCAATGGGCGCCGACAAGGTCGCTTCCGCCATCAAGGCCGAGGCCCAAAAGCGCAATATCGCAGTCGAGATCGTCCGCAACGGCTCGCGCGGCATGCTTTATCTGGAGCCGCTGGTCGAAGTCGAGACGCCTCGGGGCCGTGTCGCTTATGGACCAGTCGCGGCCAAGGATGTCGCCTCCCTCTTCGACGCAGGCTTCCTCACCGGCGGCAAGCACGCCTTGAGCCATGGCCTCACCGAGGAGATCGATTACTTCAAGAAGCAGGAGCGCCTCACTTTCGCGCGCTGCGGCGTCATCACTCCGGTGTCGATCGAAGACTATACCGCTCATGGCGGCTATGCGGGTCTCAAGGCGGCGCTGCAGAAATCCGGCGCCGACATCGTCAAGGACGTCACCGACTCCGGCCTGCGCGGCCGCGGCGGCGCCGGCTTCCCGACCGGCATCAAATGGAAGACCGTCCACGACGCCAAGGCCGATCAGAAATATGTCTGCTGCAATGCCGATGAAGGCGACAGCGGCACCTTCGCCGACCGCATGCTGATGGAAGGCGACCCCCTGACGCTCATCGAAGGCATGACCATTGCCGGCATAGCGACGGGCGCCACCAAGGGCCTCATTTATATACGCTCCGAATATCCCCATGCCATCGCCAAGATGAAACAGGCGATCGCCAATGCGGTCGCGGCACGTTTCCTCGGCGACAACATCCAGGGCTCGGGCAAATCCTTCACGCTGGCCGTGCGCACCGGCGCGGGCGCCTATATTTGCGGCGAAGAGACCTCGATGCTCGAAAGCCTCGAAGGCAAGCGCGGCATGGTGCGTCCGAAGCCGCCGATCCCGGCGCTCGAGGGCCTGTTCGGCAAGCCCACCGTCATCAACAACGTGCTGAGCTTCGCGGCGGTGCCGGATATCCTGGCCAAGGGGGCGGAGTTCTACAAGAATTACGGCATGGGCCGCTCGCGCGGCACGCTGCCCTTCCAGCTCGCCGGCAATCTGAAGCGCGGCGGCCTTGTCGAGAAGGCCTTCGGCATCACCTTGCGCCAGCTCGTCGAGGATTTCGGCGGCGGCACCTATTCAGGCCGGCCGGCGCGGGCCATTCAAGTCGGCGGACCTTTGGGCTCTTATGTTCCGGCATCGCAATTCGACCTGCCGATGGACTATGAGACTTTCGCCGCCAATGGCGCGATGGTCGGCCATGGCGGCCTCGTGGTGTTCGACGACACGGTCGACATGGCGCGTCAGGCGCGTTTCGCCATGGAGTTCTGCGCCATCGAATCCTGCGGCAAGTGCACGCCCTGCCGCATTGGTGCCGTGCGCGGCGTCGAGGTGATCGATCGCATCATCGCCGGCATCGAGCGCGACAAGAATCTGATCGTCCTCGACGATCTCTGCCAGACCATGACCGACGGATCGCTGTGCGCCATGGGCGGGCTGACGCCCATGCCGGTGCAAAGCGCGGTTAAGCATTTTCCCGAGGACTTCGACCGGCCTCCCGTGGCCAAGGCCGCAGAATAGGAGAGAGCGACATGCATACGCTCATCAAGGAAATCGATTACGGCACGCCCAAATCCGAGAGCGCCAAGTTGGTGACGCTCGAGATCGACGGGCAGTCGGTCACCGTGCCGGAAGGCACCTCCATCATGCGTGCCGCGATGGAGCTCGGCACCCAGATCCCGAAACTCTGCGCCACCGATTCGATGAAGAGCTTCGGCTCCTGCCGCCTGTGCCTGGTCGAGATCGAAGGACGTAAAGGCACGCCCGCTTCCTGCACCACGCCAGTGGCGGCCGGCATCAAGGTCAAGACCCAGACCGATCACCTGGCCGATCTGCGCCGGGGCGTCATGGAACTCTATATCTCCGACCACCCGCTCGACTGCCTTACCTGTGCCGCCAATGGCGACTGCGAATTGCAGGACATGGCGGGCGCCGTGGGCCTGCGCGAAGTGCGTTATGGCTATGAGGGCGACAATCACGTCTTCGCCAAGAACAACGGCTCGGAGAATTTCCGCTACAAGCCGAAGGACGAAAGCAATCCCTATTTCACCTTCGATCCGGCCAAATGCATCGTCTGCTCGCGCTGCGTGCGCGCCTGCGAGGAAGTGCAAGGCACTTTCGCGCTGACCATCGACGGGCGCGGCTTCGCCTCGCATGTCTCGGCCGGCATGGATGAGGATTTCCTCGCCTCCGAATGCGTTTCCTGCGGCGCCTGCGTGCAGGCCTGCCCGACCGCCACGCTGACCGACAAGTCGATCATCGATAAGGGCCAGCCGGATCATTCGGTGGTGACGACCTGTGCCTATTGCGGCGTCGGCTGCTCCTTCAAGGCCGAGATGAAGGGCGATGAGGTCGTTCGCATGATGCCTTACAAGGATGGCGGCGCCAATGAAGGCCATTCCTGCGTGAAGGGCCGCTTCGCCTGGGGCTATGCGACGCATCAGGACCGCATGATGAAGCCGATGCTGCGCGAGCAGATCACCGATCCCTGGCGCGAAGTCTCCTGGGACGAGGCGATCGATTTCACCGCCCGGCGCTTCCGGGAGATCCAGGCGAAACACGGCATCGGATCGATCGGCGGCATCACCTCGTCGCGCTGCACCAATGAGGAAGTCTACGTGGTGCAGAAGATGATCCGCGCCGCCTTCCACAACAACAATGTCGACACCTGCGCGCGCGTCTGCCATTCGCCCACCGGCTACGGGCTGCGGCAGACCTTCGGCACCTCCGCCGGCACCCAGGATTTCAAGTCGGTCGACAAGTCCGACGTGATCCTGATCATCGGCGCCAACCCGACCGATGGTCACCCCGTTTTCGCCTCGCGCATGAAGAAGCGCCTGCGCGAAGGCGCCAAGCTCATCGTCATCGATCCGCGCCGCACCGATATCGTGCGCTCGCCCCATGTCGAGGCCCAATATCATCTGCCGCTGCTGCCTGGCACCAATGTCGCGATCTTCAACGCCTTCGCCCATGTCGTGGTGACCGAGGGCCTGGTGAAGCGCGATTTCGTGGCCGAACGCTGCGAGCCTGAGGATTTCGCGCGCTGGGAGAAGTTCATCGCCGACCCGAAGAACTCGCCGGAAGTGCTCGAGAGCATCACCGGCGTCCTGGCCGCCGATGTGCGCGCCGCCGCGCGCCTCTATGCGACGGGCGGCAACGGCGCCATCTATTACGGCTTGGGCGTCACCGAGCACAGCCAGGGGTCGACCATGGTCATGGCCATGGCCAATCTCGCCATGGCGACCGGCAATATCGGGCGCGATGGCGTGGGCGTAAATCCCCTGCGCGGCCAGAACAATGTCCAGGGTTCCTGCGACATGGGTTCTTTCCCGCATGAATTCACCGGCTACCGCCACATCTCCGACAACACGGTGCGCGATCTGTTCGAGAAGGTGTGGAATGCCGAGCTCGACCCGGAGCCCGGTCTGCGTATCCCGAACATGTTCACGGCCGCCGTCGAAGGCAGCTTCAAGGGCCTCTTCGTCCAGGGCGAGGACATCGCCCAATCCGATCCCAACACCAAACACGTGAATTTGGCGCTCGAGTCGCTCGAATGCCTGGTGGTGCAGGATCTCTTCCTCAATGAGACGGCGGCCTTCGCCCATGTCTTCCTGCCCGGCACCTCCTTCCTCGAAAAGGACGGCACTTTCACCAATGCCGAGCGCCGCATCAATCGCGTGCGTCCGGTGATGGCGCCGAAGCAGGGCATGCAGGAATGGGAGGTCATCGCGCGCATCTCGACCGCCATGGGCTATCCGATGAGCTATGCCTCGGGCGCCGAGATCATGGACGAGATCGCCCGGGTGACGCCGACCTTCTCAGGCGTCAGCTTCGAGAAGCTCGACCGGCTTGGCTCGGTGCAGTGGCCGTGCAACGACGCCGCCCCCGAAGGCACGCCGATCATGCATGTTGACAAATTCGTGCGCGGCAAGGGCCGCTTCATGGTCACCGAATTCGTGCCGACGGATGAGCGCACCAACCGCTTCTTCCCGCTGATCCTCACCACGGGCCGCATCCTCAGCCAGTACAATGTCGGCGCCCAGACGCGGCGGACCGCCAATGTCGCCTGGCACCCGGAAGACGTGCTGGAGATCCATCCGCATGATGCCGAAGTGCGCGGCATCAAGGAGGGCGCCATGGTGTCGTTGACCAGCCGCGTCGGCGCCATCACGCTGCGCGCGGTGATCGCCGATCGCATGCCGCAAGGCGTCGTCTACACCACCTTCCACCATCCGGTGACCGGCGCCAATGTGATCACCACCGAGAATTCCGACTGGGCCACCAATTGCCCGGAATACAAGGTGACTGCCGTGCAGGTGACCCCATCCAACCAGCCGTCCGACTGGAAAGCGGAATGGGAGCAGCGCGAGAACGAGCACAAGCGCGTGGCGATACAGCCGCTTGTCGCGGCGGAGTAATGTCGTGACCGCCAGGCCAGACCCGTCCTGGGCAGCCGAGCCGGCGACCTCACGGCCGGCCGAGGGCCGGCACTATCGCGCCGACGGCACGAGTTCGAGCCTCGTCTGGCAGTTGCCGGAGGAAGTTCCGGTGGCGATCATGCATAATTCGGTGTCGACCGCGGTGATGATGGCGACGCCAGCCGATCTCGAGGATTTCGGTGTCGGCTTCTCGCTGTCGGAAGGCTTCGTCACCGATCAAGCGGCCATCCGTAATGTCGTGGCTTTCCGCGTCGACAATGGCTTCGTCGCCGATATCGCCGTCGACGAAGTGGCGCTGAAGCCACGCTCGCTGCGCGCACTCGAGGGCCGCAGCGGCTGCGGCCTGTGCGGTGTCGAGGACATCGCCGATGTCGTCAAGCCGACAGCGCCGGTGACGCCCCGCTTTGCTCTCGACCCGGCTGCGGTGCTTAAGGCCTTCGCCGAGTTCCCGTCGCATCAGCCGATGAACCGGCTCAATCACTCCGTCCATGCCGCCGCCTGGGTGGCGCCCAACGGCCGTATCCTGTTGGCACGCGAGGATATCGGCCGCCACAACGCGCTCGACAAGCTTCTGGGCGCCATCGTCCGCCAGGGCTTCGACAAGCAAGCGGGGTTCGTCGCCATGACCAGCCGCTGCAGTTTCGAGCTGGTGCAGAAATGCGCCCAGATGGGCATCGCTCATCTGGTGACGATCTCGGCGCCGACCAGCCTGGCGCTGCATCTGGCGCAGCAGGCAGGCATCACGCTGGCGAGCCGCGCCCCCGACGGCATCGTGTGTTTTCATTGATCAGGCAGACCCACCCCATGGACCAATTCAGCGACATCAAGCGCATGGCCAACCAGATCGCCACGGCCTTCGCCGCCTATCCGGAAGAGCAAGCGGTCAAGGAGACGGCCAACCACATCAAATCCTACTGGGATCCGCGCATGCGCAAGCAATTGGCGGAAGTGATGACCAAGGAGGCGAGCGCCTTGAATCCGGTGGCCTTCGCCGCCGGCAAGCGGCTGGGGCTGGGCTGAATCCTCGCCCAAAACGGCGTATACTGACCATCTTTTCTCCGCCCCAATTGCCGTATAGACAGGGGCAATGGACACCAAATCCCCGTTTCCGACGGTTTTGATCACCGGCGCCTCGAGCGGCATCGGCGAGGCTTTTGCGCATGTCGCGGCGGGCGAAGGCCACCCTCTCATTCTGGTGGCGCGCACCGAGGCCGAATTGCATCGGGTGCGCGGCGTCGTCATCGCGCGCTACGCCGTACCGGTTTCCATCATCGTGCATGATCTGAGCGCGCCCGGCGCCGGCGATGCGCTCGCCAATGAGCTCGAGGCACGCAAGCTCGACGTCGGCATCATCATCAACAATGCCGGCTTCGGGCTGATCGGCAAGGCGGCTGAGCTTTCGCGCCAGGACCAGCTCAAGATGATCGACCTCAATGTCCGCAGCCTCACCGACATCACCTTGCGCTTCCTGCCGCAGATGATCGCCAAGGGTCGTGGCGGCGTCATCAATGTCGCCTCGACCGCCGCCTTCATGCCCGGCCCCAACATGGCGGTCTATTTCGCCTCCAAGGCTTTCGTTCTTTCCTTCACCGATGCGCTCCATGAAGAGACCAAGGGGACGAGCGTGACCTTCACCACCTTGAGCCCCGGCCCGGTCGAGACCGGCTTCCAGCGCCGCGCCGGCATGAAACAGGCCCGCGCCCTGAGCCGGATCATTCCCAAAAGCGCCATGGCGGTGGCTCAGGCCGGCTGGGCCGGTTTCAAGGAAGGCGAAAGGCTGGTGGTGCCCGGCACGATGAACAAGATCACCGCTTATGCGCTCAGGGGTGCGCCGCGCCGCATGATCCTGCCGGTGATCAGGCGTGCAATGGGCGCAGCGAAAGCCAAGTAGACGCATCGGCCCGGAAAGTTGCAGACTTTTGGGATAAGCCGATGCGCCACCTAGATCACGATCACTTTAGGTCGTTACGACCTAAAGTGATAAACGTGATCGGAATTTTATATTTGGCGCGTGATCGGACGGAAAACCGGTATCCACTTTTCCTGATCACGCGCTAGGACCCTCTCGACGGCAGACCGTTTCCTATGTCACCTTTGCGAATCATGCCCGCCGGCAAAATCCTGATCATTCTGCACTCCGAAACCTCGTCCCCGGGACGGGTCGGCCATATGCTCAAGGAGAAGGGCTATACACTCGATATCCGCCGCCCCTGTCTGGGCGACCGCTTGCCGAAAACTTTGGCAGAACATGCGGGAGCCGCCATATTCGGCGGACCGATGAGCGCCAATGATTGCGACGCCTTCATCCGCGACGAAACCGACTGGATCGCCGTGCCGCTGAAGGAGCAGAAACCCTTTCTCGGCATCTGCCTCGGCGCCCAGATGCTGTCGCGCCAGCTGGGCGGCACCGTCGGCCCGCATGCCGACGGCTTTGTCGAGATCGGCTATTACCCTCTGAAGGCTACCGATGCCGGCCGCAAGCTTGGCGGCGACTGGCCGGGCCAGGTCTATCACTGGCATCGCGAGGGCTTCACCCTCACGGAAGGCTGCGAGCTCCTGGCGACCGGCGAGACCTTCGCCAACCAGGCTTTCCGCTATGGCGCCTCCGCCTTCGGGCTGCAATTCCACCCGGAAGTGACGCGGCTCATGATGCATCGCTGGTCGGTGACCGGCGCCCATCGCTTCGTGCTGAAGGGTGCCCAGAACGGCGCCGAGCAGCTTGCCGGCCAGATCCTCCATGACGCGCCGGTGCGCGACTGGCTATCGGGCTTCCTCGATTTCTGGCTGAAGCCCGAAGCCCGGACGGCCGCCCAGGCCGCTTGACTCCCACCGGCCGGCAAAGGCTAAATTCACACACTATTAACCAACTGAAAAAGTTCAATTTTTAGGTATTTGGAAACTTCGTTGAGCCATCATCCTGATCAAGGCTCTCGAGGGTGAAGTGCGGGGCCGCGGCTGGGATCAAGTACTGCGTACCCGGCGGAATTCTGAGAACGGGGAGTGCCGGTGGGCCTCCCCGTTTTTCTTAGCCTTCAGAATAGGTCAGTTTTTAGAGCGCAGCGTCTCGACATCGGTGTCGCCGACATACCAATCGCGCGCCGCGACTTCCTCGAACACGACCCAGACGTCATTTTTACTGAGGCCGGTGGCCTTGATGATTGCCGCCGTGACCGCCTGGCTGATCTCGGCCTTTTTCCCCTTGGGATCGGCGGCGATGACTTCCTTGACGATGCGGATATTGACGAAAGGCATGTGCGCTCCTCAGCAGAGTTTGACACCATTGACCATCAGGCGGACCGCATAGAGCGACGTCGTCCCGCAGATATAGAGGATGTTACGCTTGGGACCGCCCCAGGCGACATTGGCGGTGACCTCGGGTACCTTAACCTTGCCGATCAGCGTGCCGTCCGGATCGTAGCAATGGACACCGTCGGCGGCGCTGGTCCAGATGCGCCCATCCGTGTCGAGGCGAAAACCGTCGAAGAGGCCGGCGGTGCAATCGGCGAACACCTTGCCGCCCGAGACCTTGCCTTTGTCGCCGACCTTGAACACCCGCATATGCGCCGGGTTCTGCGGCCCATGGGTGCGTCCCGTATCGACGACATAAAGCAGCTTCTCGTCGGGCGAGAAGGCGATGCCGTTCGGACGCACCATGTCGGTGATCACCGCTTCCACCGCGCCGCTCTTAGGATCGATGCGATAGACATGGCAGGCGCCGATCTCGCTCTCGGCCTTGTTGCCTTCATAGTCGCTGTCGATGCCGTAAGCGGGATCGGTGAACCAGATCGATCCGTCCGATTTCACCACCACATCATTCGGTGAATTGAAGCGTTTGCCTTTCCATTTGTCAGCCAGCGTGGTGACCGATCCGTCGAATTCAGTGCGGCTGACGCGCCGCCCGCCATGCTCGCAGGTGATGAGCCGGCCCTGCCAATCGGTGGTGTTGCCGTTGCTGTTGCCGCAAGGCTGGCGGAAGACACTCACCGAGCCATCGGTCTCGTCATAACGCAGCATGCGATCATTGGGGATGTCGGACCAGACGAGATAACGTCCGGCCGGGAAATAGACGGGCCCTTCCGCCCAGCGGCAACCGGTGTACAGCTTGTCGACATGGCCGTTGCCGTTGAACAGCCGCGCAAAACGTGTGTCGAACACCTCATAATAATCGGAAGTAGCCATCGCTCCACCCATCTCCTTTTTGTATGACATATCGAGCCTGACATTTGCGCAGATTGCAAGCCCCGGCGATGGCGGGCAAGGCTTCAGCGCGTGATGGCATCATCTGCCGCCACCGTCCGGCCGGTGAGCGACGTGCGGTCCCGCGCCAGCAAGGGGTGCGCTTGCTTGCCATCGGCGACCAGCGGCCCGAGCGCCGGCCCGAATTTGAAGGCATGTCCCGAGCAACCGCAGGCGAGCACGATCGGTCCGGCGCGATCGACGATGAAATCACCGTCGGGCGTCATCGTCCAGGGATGGCGTTGCGTGAGCCGCACCTGGCGCGGAAATTCCGGCATGCGCCGGTCGAGCCAGGCGAAGAGCCGCGCCTGTTCTTGCGGATCGGCCTGCCACTCAGCGACGTCGGGCGACCAGCCTTTCTGGCCGGTGCTGAAGGCGATTTTGTAGCCGATGCCGGGAACGGGATGGCCATAGACGCCGCCCAGGCCTTCACCATCACCGCCCCATTCGCCGATACCCGGCTGATCGACGAGCTCGGGTGCTGCGATGAAGGTGACCTGCGCGATCGACGGCGCCAGCGGCACGACGATGCCGAGCTGATCGAGAAGCGCACCGGACCAGGGGCCGGCGGCGATCACCACCGTCTCGGCATGAATCCGGCGCTTCTCCGTCACCACGAGCGTGGGATCGCCGGGCTCGATCGCGACGACGCGCTCCGGCTCGAACAAGGCGACATCTTGCGCAAGCACCTTCGCCTTGAGCGCCGCCATGCCCGTGTCGGACAGCACCGTGCCCGCTTGCGCATGGAACAGGCCTTTGTCTTCGGGCGCGCTCAGCAGGTGGGGCAACTTCCGGCTGAGGCCCGCCGCATCGAGCTCGTCGATGACGCCCCCCGCCTCGCGCACGGCTGCAGCAATAGCGGCGAGCTTGCTGTCGAGGCCGAAATCGACCTGGCCGGTCAGATGCAGGATCTGTTCTCCGCTCGCGTCCTCAAGCGCGCGCCAGCGGCGGATCGCATCCATGGCGAGCGTCACATAGAAAGGATGATCATAAGCGATACGGATGCCACGCGAGCGGCCGGTGGAGGATGTCGCCGGATGGCCGCTGCCGAAGCGATCGACGATGGCGACGCGTTTCCCGCGCTCTGCCAGCTCGGCCGCAGTGGCGAGGCCGAATATTCCGGCGCCGACGACGGCGACATCAAACGCACTGTGCATTCATGTTTCTCCTTGCGCAAAACCGCCGAGGACCTGACAGGTTTGCGCGGCTTCCGAATGTCCCTGGGCGAGGCACTGGGCAATGGGCCGGCCTTCGAGATGTGCTGAGAGAAAGCCGGCGATGAAACTGTCACCAGCGCCGGTCGTGTCACGCACCGTGATCGGCAGGGCCTCACCTGTGAAGACATCGCCTCCGTGCAGCGCGAGCGATCCGCGGGCGCCGCGCATGATGACGGCGAGGCGGGCGCCTTGTGCCGAGACGGCCCGCGCGAGATCGTGCGCCTGCGTGTCATCGCCGTCGCAAGACATAAAGGCGATGTCGAGATCGGCGGGCGAGATATTGCGCGGCTCGGCATTGACCGAGAGATCCTGCGAGACGCTGATTCCGGCTTGAATAAGCGCCCGCTTGGTTGTGCCTTCATCATCGAGCCAGCCGATATGGACATGCCGCATCGTCTTGAGCCGCGACAGATCGGCAGTATCCGGACGATAGAAGCGGCAGACGCCAAAGTCTTCGGAGACGAAATGCCGGTCGCCATCGGCACCGGTCGCAATGACGGTGAGTGACGTGCGGCCTGCCGCGCTGGTTTTCAGAGAGGCCAGATCGACGCCGAGCTGCGCCAGCACGGTGCGGACTCGCCTGCCTTCCGCATCATCGCCGACAGCGCCGAAATAGGCGGCCTGATATCCGAGCCGTTGCAGATTGACTGCGACATTGACGGCGTTGCCGCCGACGAGCTCGCGATCCATCGGCGGCAGATAGCGGTCGATGCAATTGTCACCGACCGTGGCGATGCCGGACCCCACGCGCTGATCCTAATAGGCGACGCGTTTGTAGTAACGCCGGGTCGTCAGCGGGTGATTGCGCAGATGCTCGAGATGGGCGGAGAGACGCTCGAGCTGCGTGGCGAGGATGGCGGGCGACAGAAGCGCCCGCAGCGCCGGCGGGATGCCGGGCAGGTCGGCGTCGCGCGGATCGAGAATGGTGAGCTTGTCGGTATATTGCCGGGCGAAGCTCGCCACCCGCTCGCCGAGTGGACGGAACTCATCCTCGGTCTGGAACAGAATGAGGCTCACACCCTTCTCCACCACTTCGAGCGTGCCATGGAAGAAGTCCGAGGCATGCACGGGCCGGGTGCGGATCCATTGCATCTCTTCGAGGATGCACATGCCGTAATAGAAAGCCTGCGGCCAGGCCGAACCGGCGCCGGTGATGATGTGGTAAGGCTCGTCCTTGAACTGGGCGGCAAGCGTCGCGGCGCGTGCCTCGAAACCGGACTTGGCCTTGAGCAGTGCTGAGGGCAGATGCGCCAGCGCCGGCACCGCTTCCGTATGCAGGCTCGATTCACCGCGATGCTGCAGAAGCGACAATGTGATCAGCAGGCTTTGCACATAGAAGGATTCCGACGACGTGTCGTCCTGCGCGTAATTGACGAAGCTGTGGTCAGCCGCCTTGCCGAGCGGCGAGTCGGCATGGCCGACCAGGGTGATGATGCGGGCGCCCCGGGCACGGCAGAAGTCGAGCGCCGCGATGCTTTCCTTGGTGGTGCCGGACAAGGACGGGATGATCGCCAGCGCGCGGGGCCCCAAGGCCTGATGATCGGTGAGGATGAGCTCGGCTGATTTGTCGATAAAGACCTGGAGGCGCGAGCGCCGGGCGAGCAGGGCTGCCGCTGGATACATCAGGATCGCCGCTCCGCCGGTGCCGAGGAAGAACACGCTGTCGAGGCCTTGGGCCACGTAGCGCCCGAGCACCTCGTGGATCTGGCTATGGAGGGCGGCGGCACCCGCTTGGATTTTGAGATAACGGTCGACGTCGAAATTGAACATGTGATTTTCTCTCCGAGCACTCATGTAACCACGCCACCCAACTTCGCGCCATCGCCAAGACGGCTGACCGGGAGGAGGAGAATGAGGGTTTCTCAAGCACCACAACTACGTTGAGTGACACGGACACATGTTGACGCATAGTAAGGAGAATGCCAGGATGACGGCCAGAGGGCGGCCTTACTTACATAGCATCGTACCGACACAATGAGGGCAGTGTTGAGACGCGCAAAAAGTTCCGGGCATGAAGATCTTGCGCAGCCTCGTCCTTGCCGTCGTTTTTGCGTCCGCTGCGCCAGCAGCCCGAGCTGAGGTGATCATAAGGAATGATTGGGGCGGAGCGGTCCGGATATACTACCAGCGTGTTCTCGAGCTGAATCAACGAGGCGAAAGCGTGAGGATCGGCGGGACCTGTGGCTCCGCATGCACGCTTTATCTCGCTGTTCAGCGCTATTGTGTGGAAGCCGACGCGCGGCTGCGTTTTCATGCCGTGCATCTCAAGGGCAATGACAAGATGGCGCGGCTGTTTACGCGCTGGTTGTTCAGCAAATATCCGCCGGGGGTCCAGGGCTGGATCAAGGGCCAGGGAGGATTGACCTCGCGGGCACTCATCCTTCGGGGCGAGGCATTGCGAAAAACCGTGCGGATTTGCCCTTAGGATCACGATCGTATCAGGCCCGTACCTGCCCGGCCTTCCGCAACGACTTCTGCGATACAAGCGCGCCGCACCGCACTCTGGCAAATATACCGCAACTAGTTGAAATTACGGGGCTTTTTGTATGTGACAGATTTTGGTGGAGCAGAGGGGGATCGAACCCCTGACCTCGGCATTGCGAACGCCGCGCTCTCCCAACTGAGCTACTGCCCCTTCCACAGGACGGGGCTGTGTAAGGTCCGCCAGACGGCCTGTCAAGCTTTCGCCGCCTTGCGCCCGCCGCCCCGGGTCTCTAAATCTCAGGGCTAATTCCCGACAGAGGCGCGCATGATTTCCATCCTCAACCTGATCGATCTCATTCTGAATATCTACACTTGGATCATCATCGCGGTGGTGGTCATGAGCTGGTTGATCGGCTTCAACATCATCAACGGGCATAACAACATCGTCCGCCAGATCCGCTACGCCCTCTACCGGCTGACCGAGCCGGTGCTCGGCCCCATCCGCCGGATTCTGCCGGATCTGGGCGGCATCGACCTCTCCCCTATCGTGGCACTCGTCGCCATCTGGTTCGTCCGCAGCCTGATGTGGGAATATGGGCCCAGGCTCCTGATGTGACGGCGCTTCCCTTCCGGCCGGACGCAACCGGCGGTTCGCTCTATCTCCGCGTGACGCCTAAGTCGGCTCGCCCCGGGATTGCCGGGCTTTTCCAGGGCGCGGACGGCAAAGTGTCGCTTCAGGTTAAAGTCACGGCGCAACCGGAAAAGGGTAAAGCCAACGAAGCCGTTATCGACTTCCTGGCCGAAACGCTGAGGCTTCCCCGCAAAGCCTTCACCCTCACCGCCGGCGAGACGAGCCGTCTGAAGACGGTCCATATCGCCGGAAATCCCACCGCCATCGAGCAGACGCTCAGCCACCTCATTCAGGATCAGACATCATGACCGCCAAAGTGATCGACGGAAAAGCCTATGCCGAGGGACTGCGCGTCCGTATCGCCAAAGCCGTGAAGGAGCTCGAAAACAAGCACGGGCTGAAGCCCGGCCTCGCGGTGGTGCTGGTCGGCGAGGATCCGGCGAGCAAGGTCTATGTCGCCAACAAGGCCAAGCAGACGGTCGAGGTCGGCATGAACTCCTGGGAGCACCGGCTGGACGCGTCAACCTCGGAGAAGGATCTCCTGGCGCTGGTCGACAAGCTCAACAACGACCCGGCGGTGCATGGCATCCTGGTGCAGCTGCCGCTGCCCAAGCAGATCGACTCCACCAAGGTGCTGAACACCATCAACCCGGCCAAGGATGTCGACGGCTTCCATGTGGTGAATGCCGGCAAGCTCGCAACCGGCCAGGACTCGCTCGTCGCCTGCACGCCGGTCGGCTCGGTCATGCTGGCCAAGGATACGCTGGGCAAGCTCGAAGGCCTCCATGCCGTCGTCATCGGCCGCTCCAACATCGTCGGCAAGCCGGTGGCCCAGCTTCTCCTGCAGGAGAACTGCACCGTCACCATCGCCCATTCGAAGACGAAGGATCTTCCCAGCGTGGTGCGCAACGCCGATCTCGTCATTGCCGCGGTCGGCCGGCCCGAAATGGTGAAGGGTGACTGGATCAAGCCGGGCGCCTGCGTCATCGATGTCGGCATCAATCGCATCGAGCGCGACGGCAAGGGCAAGCTTGTCGGCGATTGTGATTATGCGTCCTGTTCGGCTGTGGCAGGCTCGATCACCCCGGTGCCGGGCGGCGTCGGCCCGATGACCATCGCCTGCCTCCTGCACAATACGGTGCGCGCCGCTTGCGCGCAGAAGCAGATAGCCGTTCCTGAGATGTGAGTTGGGGTTACCGCGCGATGCGGGTCGAGAGGATGATCGAGGACAAAGTGCGCTCGACTCCTTCCGTCTCGCCGATGCGGTCGATCAGCCGGTCGAGATCGGCGATCGAGGGCGCGGCGATGATGGCGATCAGGTCATAGGGCCCGTTGACCGAATAAAGCTGCGTCACCTCGTGGATCGCATTGAGCTCGGCCGTCACTGTCGAGAGTGATTTCGGCGCGATGGTGATCAGCACATGGGCGCGGATGAGATCGCTCAAATAGGCATCCGACAATCTCACCCCATAGCCGGAAATGACGCCGTGCTGCTCCAGCCGCTCGATCCTGGCCTGGACGGTGGTGCGCGACAGGCCGAGCTTGCGGGCCAGTGTGGCGACCGGCATGCGGGCATCCTCGCCCAACAGCGCCAGCAATTTCCGATCTTTGTCCGTGATCTGCATTTTGTCAGATATCTATGGCGAATTGCCAAATCTTATACCGCAATCTGGATAAATCGCCACTAGGAATCGAAAGATACGGCCAGCATCCTGCTGTCAGTGAACAGTTCAGGAGGTCACGCCATGAAAGACATCGTGGTCATGGGCGCCGGCAAGATCGGCGGCGCCATCGCCCGGATGCTGGCGGCGAGCGGCAGCTATCGTATCACCGTCGCCGACCGCAGCGACGCGCAATTGGCCGCCCTCACGCCGCACCGGGCCATATCGACGGCCAGCGTCGACATCACCGACAGCAGCGCGCTGGCGATGCTGCTCGCCGGCCGTTACGCGGTCCTCTCCGCCGCCCCGTTCCATCTCACCGGCCGGATCGCCGAGGTCGCCGCCAAGGCCGAGGTTCACTATCTCGACCTGACCGAGGATGTCGCCACCACCCGCAAGGTCGAAGCGATGGCCGCGAGTGCTGCGACCGCGCTCATCCCGCAATGCGGCCTGGCGCCGGGCTTCATCTCGATCGTCGCCCATGATCTCACCCGCCATTTCGACACGCTCGACAGCGTGCGCATGCGCGTCGGCGCTTTGCCGCAATATCCCTCGAACGCGCTCAACTACAATCTGACCTGGAGCACCGACGGGCTCATCAACGAATATATCGAGCCCTGCGAGGCGATCGTCGAAGGCAAGCTGGTGACGATGCCCGCCATGGAGGAGCGCGAGGAATTTTCGCTCGACGGCATCACCTATGAGGCCTTCAACACATCGGGCGGTCTCGGCACGCTGGCCAAGACGCTGGAAGGCCGGGTGCGCACCATGAACTACCGCACCATTCGTTATCCCGGCCATCAGGCGATCATGAAGGCGCTGCTGAACGACCTCAATCTCAAGAACCGCCGCGACGTGCTGAAGGATATCTTCGAGAACGCGCTGCCCGCCACGATGCAGGATGTCGTCGTCATCTTCGTCACCGTCTGCGGCTGGAAGGATGGACGTTATCTCCAGGAAACCTATGCCAGGAAGGTCTATGCCGGCACCGTCGCCGGTGAAGAGATGAGCGCCATCCAGATCACCACAGCCGCCGGCATCTGCACCGTGCTCGACCTCCTCGCCCATGGCAAATTGCGCCGGCAAGGTTTCGTGCGGCAGGAGGAAGTGGCGCTCGCCGACTTCCTCGCCGACCGCTTCGGACATGTCTATGACGCCGAGCCGGTGCGGCTGGCAAAAGCGGGATAACGGCGGCCCGTCCTGAAATGTGATCAGGCGGCCTGGCGGACGAGAACGCCGAGCGCCGTCGTGATCAGGCGGGCGAAAGTGAGCGCGCCGATGCCATCGACATCGCGCTCCGGCATGAATTCGACGAAGTCCATGGCGCAGATGCGTCCCCGCTGGGCCGCGCCCTTGATGAGATCGGCCGCCTGATAGTAGCTAAGCCCTCCCGGCGCCCGGCCGATGACGCCCGGCACCAGCGCCGGGTCGAGCGCATCGGCATCGATGCAGACGATGATGCTGCTGCCTTCCGGAATGAGGTCGAGGACGGCGCCGACGCCCTGCCGGTGAAGGTCATGCGCCGTCACGAATTTGACGCCCCAGGCGAGGGCGTCGTCATAGTCGCTGGTCGCGGCCGAGCCGATCCCGCGCGCGCCGACCTGGATGATCCGCTCGACATGCGCCATTTCCGAGGCCCGGCGCATGGTGGAGGAGAGGCCCAGGCGCTCGCCCATATGGATGTCGCGCCAGTCGATATGGGCGTCGATCTGCAGGATCGTGAATTTCTGCCCGTTGGCGGAGGCGCCGATCGCCTCCAGCATCGCGATCGGAATGGAATCATCGCCGCCGATGAGCACCGGCACCGCGCCGCGCTTCACCACCTTGGTCACAGCCTCGGCGATGCGGCGGCGGTTGCCGGCGGCATCGGCTTCATCGAAGGGCAGGTCACCGCAATCGACCGGACGCAGATGCGGCGCCGGAAAGACCGGCCCGCCATGGTCGAAATCGTGACGGTCGACATTGGCGGTCAGCGCGCCGGTGGCGCGGCGCAGCGCCTGCGGCGCATTGCGGCAATAGGCGCCGACGGAAGCATAGGGCGTGGCGCAAGGCGCCCCGATGAGGGCGACGGGCGCCGCCAGCGTCTCGAGATCGACGCAGGCATCGAGGCCGAGAAAGGTAGAAGTTTCGGGGGCGGCGCCGAACAGGGCGCCGAGATCGGGTTTCGCGTTCAAGATGTTCTCCATGGCGCCGGCCCTGTCAGCCGATGCGGTTTTCGAGATATCCGGCCCAGCGCCACTGCACGAGCTGGAAGGCCGAGACCAGGACGAAGGTCATGGCGAGATAGATCGCTGCGGCGGTCACATAGGGTTCGAACTGGATGTAGTAATTGAGCGTGATCATGCGCGCGACGCCGGTCGTCTCGAGCAAGGTCACCGTGCTCGCCAGCGATGTGGCATGCAGCATCATGATCATCTCATTGCCATAGAGCGGCAGCGAGCGGGTCAGCATGGCGGGGATCAGGATGCGCCGCGCCTGGGCCAAGGCCGACATGCCGAAAGCCCGCGCCGCCTCGATCTCTCCGATGGGAATGTGGCGCAAGCCACCGGCGAAGATTTCCGTGCTGTAGGCGGTGCTGTTGAGGACGAAGGCGATGAGGACACAGACCAGGGGGCTCGAGAGCCATGGCCAGATCACGCTCGCGCGCACCAGCTCGAACTGAGCGAGGCCGAAATAGATGAGGAACAGCTGCACCAAGAGCGGCGTGCCGCGGAACACCAGCGTGTAGCCGAGAACCGCGTGACGTATGGCAGTGACCCTGCTGTTGCGCAGAAAGGCGAGCGGCACGGCGAGACAGAACGAGATCGCCAGCGACGCGAAAGCGAGAAGCAGCGTCAGCTTCGCCCCTTGCGCATAGAGCCCGAGATTCTCCGCGATGATCCCCCAGTTCACGGCGCCAGCTCCCGGAGACCCGTCTCGAAGCGGCGCGCGATGAGCGCCAGCACGGCAAGCGACAGGATGGTGATGGAGAGGTAGAATGCCGCGGCGATCAGGTAGAAGGTGAAGGGCATGCCGGTCGCCTCGGCCGCGCCCTTGGCGCGGAACATCACATCCTGCAGGCCGATCAGCGAGACGAGCGCCGTCGCCTTGGCGAGAACGAGCCAGTTGTTGGTGAAACCGGGCAGAGCGAGACGGACGAGATGCGGCAGGATGATGCGCGTGAACATGCGCCGGCGCGTCAGCCCATAGGCGACGGCTGCTTCGATCTGACCCTTCGGAATGTTCTGCAAGGCCGTCTTGAAGGTCTCGGTCATATAGGCGCCGAAGATCAGACCCAAGGCCGCGATGCCGGCCACGATCGGCGAGAACTCGATGCGCATGTCCCATCCCAAGGCATCGATTGCTTGATTGAGCAGCGCCGGGACGCTGTAATAGACCAGCAGCATCACAACGAGATCCGGAATCCCGCGAACGATAAAAGTATAGACAGCCGCGGCGCGGCGCAGCGCCCGGCTGCGCGACAGCTTGGCGAAAGCGGCCAGAAGGCCCAGCACCGTGGCGAGGAGCAATGAGGCGAGGCCCAGCAGCAGGGTGATGGCCCCTGCCGCCAGGATCGTCGTCGCGAACTCGGCGACGACTCCGGTCATTCGCCGAAATATTTCGCGTTGAGGGCCTTGAGCTGGCCGTTGTCGCGGATGATGGCGAGGCCCTTGTTCACCTCTTCGACAAGTTTGGTGTTCTTCTTGTTGATGGCGATGGCCACTCCTTCACCGAACTCCTTGGCGTCCTTGCCGGTATATTCGGGCCCGACGAGCTCATAGTCCTTGCCCGCCTCGCTCTTGAGGAAGCTGTGGATGATCTGGGCCTGATAGCTCATATGCAGGTCGGCGCGGCCGGCGGTGAGCTCGAGGTAAGGCGCGCTGCCGGTGTCGTAGCGCTTGATGACGGCTTCCGGAATGTGGCTGGTGACATAGGCGTCCATCGGCGTGCCGGTCTGGACCGCGATGGTCTTGCCCTTGAGGCCCTCGGGCGTGAATTCGAAGGACGATCCTTTCTTGGCGACGAAGCGGAAGATCGGATGATCGTAGATATCGCTGAAGGCGATCACCTGCCGGCGCTTCTCGGTGACGGTGAGCTGCGAGATCAACGCATCATACTTGCCGTCGATGAGGCCTGGAATCATGCCGTCCCAGGCGGCATTGAAGATGTTGCAATCGAGCTTGGCCGCCGCGCAGACGGCTTCCATCAGCTCGACGTCATAGCCGATGAGCTTGCCGTTGGAATCGATGGATTCGAAGGGCGGGAATGTCGCGTCGGTGGCGATGTCGATCTTGTCCGCCGCCTGGGCGGCGCCAAAGGTGGCGGCCAGGATCACGGCGGCGCACAGGGATTTCAGGCTGGTCTTCATGGTTCGTCCTCCGGGGTTGATTTTCGTATGTTCAGTGCGTGAGCCGTCCAGCCAGGAACTGCTGCAGCCGCGCACTGGCCGGCCGGGCGAACAGCGCTTCCGGCTCGCCCTCTTCTTCGACGCGTCCCTGGTGAAGAAAGACGACGCGGCTCGAGGCATGGCGCGCGAAGGCCATTTCATGCGTCACCACCACCATCGTGCGCCCTTCCTCGGCGAGTGCTTGCATGACGCGCAGGACCTCGCTGACGAGCTCGGGATCGAGCGCCGAGGTCGGCTCGTCGAAGAGCATCACATCGGGATTCATGCTGAGGGCGCGGGCGATCGCCACACGCTGCTGCTGGCCGCCTGACAGATGCGCGGGATATTTGCCGAGCACGTCGTTGGTGAGGCCGACTTTCGCCAGATTGGCCCTGGCGCGCTCGACCGCTTCCTTGCGGCTGAGGCCGAGCACACTGATCGGTGCCTCGGTGACATTCGACAGGACCGACATATGCGACCACAGGCAGAAATTCTGGAACACCATCGCGAGCTTGCCGCGCAGGCGCCGCAACTGGTCGCGGTCGGCGGCCCTCAGCAGCCCGTCACGGTCCCGCACCGTCTTCAGCACCTCGCCAGCGATGGCCACTTCGCCACTGGCCGGACGCTCGAGGAAATTGATGCAGCGGAGCAAGGTGCTCTTGCCGGAGCCGCTCGCACCGATGACACTGACGACGTCGCCCGCCTTCGCCTGGAGCGAAATGCCCTTCAGCACGTCCTGCGCGCCATAGGATTTGTGGATGTCCGTCACGCTGAGTTTCAGCATTGTCCCCTGCTTTGCTCAGCTTCTTATGGACAGGAGGCCGTCCGGTGCAAATGACGAATCATCACCCAACACATGACGAGAGATCATGTATCGCGCACGTCTTTAGAGCCCTTCCCGTTTTGATCGAATCGTTCCGATTCGATCAAAACGGGTAAAAGGGCTCGAAAACATATAATCTGGAGCGCTTCCTTATCGCCAAAGTCGAGCAACTTTGGCGGGAAGCGCTCTAGGGAAGCGTTTCCCACGCGGCGTTGCGGCCGAAGCGCGCCAGGAGCCAGCGCAGGAACAGGCGCGAGGCCGAGCGCGACAGGCTGGCCGGGTTGCAGACCACGTGCCAGCCGCCGAAGGCGTCGATGGCGAAGGGGAATGGCTTGATCAGAAGGCCGCGCTTCAGATCGGAGCCCGAGAGCGTGTCGCTCACCAGGGCGACGCCGGTTCCGTTGACCGCGAGATCGATCGCCATGCCGAGATCGCTGCAATAGAGATGGCGCATCTCCAGCTCGAGGCCGGGCGTGCCCGCCTCCAGGAACCATCGCCGCCATTCCGAACCGTCATCCCGGTGCAGCAGCATGGTGTGGCGAAGATCGGCGGGCTGAGTGATCGGTCCACCGATCCGCTCGAAGACGATGGGGCTGCAGACCGGCGTGACATTGACATGCGCCAGGAGCGCCGACCAGCGCTCGGGCCAGCCACCCGATCCGAAGGAGATGCCGATGTCGATGTCGCTCAGCTGATGGACGCGCTCGTTTTCGACGAGACGCACATGGCATTCGACCGAGGGATGGTCGAGGCAGAATTCGTTGAGATTGCGGGCGAGCCATGTGCTGGCGAACATCGGCGGACAGGCGATGTCGAGCCGACCGCCGACCTGATCGGCCTCGGCGAGGCGCATGGCGGCGGCGAAAACATCTTGCAGGGCGGTCGAAACGACATTGGCGAAGGCGCGGCCGGCATCGGTCAGGACGACGCCTCTGCCGACCTTCATGAAAAGGTCGCAGCCGAGCGCCTCTTCGAGACGGCGGATCTGATGGCTGACGGCGCTGTCGGTCAGATTGAGCTCGACCGCGGCTTTCGCCAGGCTCTGATGCCGCGCCGCCGCCGCGAAGGTCCGCAAGGTCGGCAGCGGCAGGTTATGCAGATCGACCACTGCCCCGCCCGCGCTCTGTCATCATGACTATGCCTTGGCCACCTTCGCCCGCTCGATCGCCTCGACGATCATCTGCTCGGCGGCAGCCGCGTCGCCCCAGCCCTTGACCTTGACCCACTTGCCGGTCTCCAGGTCCTTATAGTGCTCGAAGAAATGCTGGATCTGCTGGAGGGTGATCTCGGGCAGGTCGGTGTAGTTATGCACATTCTCATAGCGCCTTGTGAGCCGGGGCACCGGCACGGCGATGATCTTCTCATCGCCCCCCGCCTCGTCCTGCATGAAGAGGACGCCGACCGGGCGCACGGAAACCAAGGCGCCCGGCACGATGCCGCGCTGATTGGCGATCAGCACGTCGCACGGGTCGCCGTCGAGCGACAAAGTATGCGGGATGAAGCCGTAATTGCCGGGATACCGCATCGACGTATAGAGGAAACGGTCGACCACCAGCGTGCCCGCCGCCTTGTCCATCTCATATTTGATGGGTTCGCCGCCGACCGGCACCTCGACAATGACATTCACCTCCTTGGGTGGATTCTTGCCGATCGATATGGCATCTATACGCATGGAGAGGCACCTCTAGAAAACGTCAGTTGAGGCCTTCTTTGCATGAAAAGCCATCTCTTTCCAATAGCCCTGACGGTCTTCGCCTCTGCCGCGACGGCACAGGAAAATACCAGTATTTACAGCGACTTGAACCTCAAGAAGTGCGAGCAGCTGGCCTTGTTCGAGGATGAGGGCGAGGGCGGTGAATGGCTGTGCAAGGGCATTAAGGACTTCGACGTCCGCGTCTGGGAGGGTGACCTCCGGAGCTTTGTCGGCTTCGGTAAAGAAGCGCCTGCGCAATGCGCCGCGATGCAGACTTTCGGCGCCTTCAATTCCCTGGGACCGCGGGTCGAATGGCGACTGAAGGACGGGCGGCCCTTCGCTACCATCCTGCGCTGGTTCACGGAATCGAGTGCTGACGAGGGCGCGCCCGTCAAGCAGAACTGGCTTGTGGTGAGCAAGCTCGACGGCAAGACCGCCTGCCACATCGCCTATGTCGACACCAAATACACCGAGGCCAATGAAGTCGCCCGCCAGCGCGCCGATGAGCGTGCCGCCACTTTCGACTGCGCCAAGGACATGCCGGAGATTTTTTCCGCGCGCGGCGGCAGCGCCACCGACTATGCCAGCGGCATGCCCTGCCCCGGCGGGCCTTATCGGGAAGAATAACGCCACACGACCGTCATCCTGGCGCAAGCCGGGATCCAATCAATAAGATCGATCTGGGCAGTGCTGCATATGCGGAAAGAATTTAATGGGTCCCGACTTTCGTCGGGATGACGAATTGATTTAGGGCATCAACTGCGCTTCGTGTGATGGATCGTCTCGCGTAGAGCCCGCCTCAGGCCATGGATCTGGTCGAGAAGATTGAGGATCACGTCGATGCCGTCGTCATTGACGCCCATATTCTGCTTCAGGTCGCAGATGAGATCGCAGCGCGCCTGATGCGCCTCCGACAGAGGCTCGCCGATCGCGTCCTCCTCGATTGAGATCCAGCCAGCCGCCACCCATTCGCGCAAAGTATCCTCGTCGTAACGGGCAGCGAAGACGATCGTGGTTTTCTGAGCCATCTCACACCCCCATCGCCCGGCGCGGATCTTGAGCTTTGTCCTTGCTCCAGCGCGCGATGAATTCCTCGAGTTCGGGATCTGGTTTTTCCGGCAGCATCACTTTCAGCGTCACATACTGATCGCCCGTGCCGCCGCCGGCCTTGGCGACGCCCTTGCCCTTGAGGCGCAGCACCGTGCCGCTATTGGCGCCCTTCGGGATGTTCAGCATGACGTCGCCTGAAGGCGTCGGAGTCTTGACCTTGCCGCCTAGCACCGCTTCGGCGAGCGAGACCGGCAGCTCGATGCGGATATCGTCATTGTCGCGGGTGAAGAACGGATGCGGGCGCACCTCGATCTCGATCAAGGCGTCGCCGGACTCGCCGCCATTATAGCCGGGCCGGCCCTTGCCCTTGAGGCGCAGGATCTGCCCGTCGCGCGTGCCGGGCGGAATGGTGACGGTGATCTCGGACCCGTCGGGCAGCGCCAGCTGCGGCTTGGCGCCATTGACGGCGCTCAGAAAATCGACGGCCAGGTGATAACGCACGTCGCCGCCGCGCATCTTCATCTTGGCGCCGCGCCGGCCGAAGATCTCCGACAGCACGTCTTCGTCGCCGAAATCGGCATAACCCTGCTCGAAGCCCTGCCCGCCGGCCTGGCCGCTTTCGGCGAAATCACGGTAATAACGCCGCTGCGGCTGTGGTTTCTCGGCCCCCGAGGCGTCGATCTCGCCGCGATCATAGCGGGCGCGCTTTTCGGCATCGCCCAGGAGATCATAGGCAATGGACACATCCTTGAACTTGTCCTCGGCACTCTTGTCGCCGGGATTGAGATCGGGATGGTGTTTCTTGGCGAGGCGGCGATAGGCCTTCTGGATATCATCCGCGGAGGCGTTCTTGCTGACGCCCAGGATTTCATAGGGGTCGGTCATGCCGGAAATGTAGCGATGTTCCGGCAGATCGACAACAATGGGTTAAGTTACGCCGCGCTCTCGGCTTCCTTGGCGCGGCTGGCACGCTTGCGCTCATGCGGGTCGAGCAGCGTCTTGCGCAGACGAATCGACTGCGGCGTCACCTCGACGAGTTCATCCTCGCCGACATAGGCCAGCGCCTTTTCCAGCGTCATGCGGATCGGCGGGATGAGCAGCAAGGCATCATCCTTGCCGGAGGCGCGAACGTTGGTGAGCTTCTTGCCCTTGAGCACATTGAGCTCCAAGTCATTGCCGCGCGTGTGCTCGCCGATGATCATGCCGGCATAGACTTTCATACCCGGATCGATGAACATCGGGCCGCGGTCCTGCAGGTTGAAAATCGCATAGGCGACCGCCTCGCCATCGCCATTGGAGATGAGGGCGCCGGTATGGCGGCCCGGAATCTCACCGACATGCGGCGCGTAATCATGGAAGAGGCGATTCATGATCGCGGTGCCGCGCGTATCGGACAGAAGCTCCGACTGATAGCCGATGAGGCCACGGGTCGGCGCATGGAACATGATGCGCTGGCGCCCGGCGCCTGACGGACGCATGTCCTTCATCTCGGCGCGGCGCTCGGAAAGTTTCTGCACCACGATGCCGGTGAAATTCTCATCGACGTCGACGATCACTTCCTCGATCGGCTCGAGCCTCTGGCCGGTCTCTTCGTCGGTGCGGAACACCACGCGCGGCCGGCCGACGGTCAGTTCGAAGCCTTCACGCCGCATCGTCTCGATCAGGATGCCGAGCTGCAATTCGCCGCGGCCCGCAACCTCGAAAGCATCGGTTTCATTGATCGACGCCGTCACGCGCAAGGCGACATTGCCCTCGGCCTCGCGGAACAGGCGATCGCGGATGACGCGGCTCTGCACCTTGTCGCCTTCCTTGCCGGCGAGCGGCCCGTCATTGATGCGGAAAGTCATGGTCAGGGTCGGCGGATCGATCGGTTGCGCCTTGATGGGTTCGCTCACCGCGACGTCGCAGATCGTGTCGGCCACCGTGGCCTGGGTCAGTCCGGCAATGGCGACGATGTCGCCGGCCTGGACTTCATCCACCGGCTGGCGTTCGAGCCCGCGGAAGGCCAGCACTTTCGAGATGCGGCCCTGCTCGACGAGCTTTCCATCACGCGCCAGCGCCTTGGCGGCCTGGTTCGACTTGACGGACCCTGAGCGGATACGCCCGGTGAGGACGCGGCCAAGGAACGGATTGGCCTCGATGGTCGTCACCAGCATGCGGAACGGGCCTTCTTCGACGACCGGCGGCGCCACATGGCGGACCACCAGGTCGAACAGAGGCGCCATCGAATCCTGCGGACCTTCCGGCTTATCGGCCATCCAGCCCTGCTTGGTGGACCCGTAGAGAATGGGGAAATCGAGCTGCTCGTCGCTTGCATCGAGAGCCGCGAACAGATCGAACACCTCATTGACCACTTCCACGTGACGCTGGTCGGGACGGTCGATCTTGTTGATGGCGACGATCGGCTTGAGGCCGATCTTGAGCGCTTTCTGCAGCACGAACTTGGTCTGCGGCATCGGGCCTTCGGCGGCATCGACGAGGAGGACGGCGCCGTCCACCATATTGAGGATGCGCTCGACCTCACCGCCGAAATCGGCGTGGCCTGGCGTATCGACGATGTTGATGCGGGTGTCCTTCCAGACGAGCGAGGTCACCTTGGCGAGGATGGTGATGCCGCGCTCTCTTTCGAGATCGTTCGAGTCCATGGCCCGCTCGGCGACCTTCTGATTGTCGCGGAAGGCGCCCGACTGGGCGAGGAGCCGGTCGATCATGGTGGTTTTGCCATGGTCGACATGGGCGATGATGGCGATATTGCGCAGTTTCATGGCGCGCTGACTTTCCAGAAAAAATCTGTCACAGCCACATTGACCTTAGGAGACCCCCAAAGCCCGAAACATGGCCAATTTCGATAGAGAAGAGCGGGATCTGCGCGAAAACCTGTCCGTTTCCGCCCTCCTGCCCTGGATTCGGGCCGGGGCTTAGCACGGTCCTGGCTTCAAAGCGAGCCCATTTTCGGGGCATTTTCGGGGCGTTAATAGGCCATCAGGCCGAGGACCCATAACCAGATAACCGTGACGGCGAGGCTCGCCAGCGTCATTGGGATGCCGGAACGCGCGAAATCCATGAAACTCAAGGAAGCGCCCTGGGCCTTGGCCCGCTCGGCGACGATGATATTGCACATCGATCCCGTCAGCAGCAGGTTGCCGGCAAAGGTCGAGAGCAGCGCCAGGCCCGTCAACGCGCCCTCGGGCAGCGCCGGCAGAAGCTTCAGGATCAGGATCACCGCCGGCACATTGCCGATCGTGTTCGAGGCGGCGAGCGTCACCGGCAGCATCACCGACAGTCGCTCAGGGACGATGCCGAGACTTGCTAGCCCGGCGAGCGCCTCCTGAGCGAGGCCGGTCTTGGCGAAGGCCTCGGTCACACCGAAGAGGCAGATGAAGAGCAAGAGAAGGTGCCAGTCGACGGCGCCGATCATCTCGCGCGAGGAAAGCCTTCGCGACAGCAGGAGGCAGCCCGCGACCGCCAGCGCGCTCAATTCGCGCGGCAGCGGCGTGAGGAAGAGGACGATCAGGGCGACGATCGCGATGAGGCCCTTGGCGGTCTGGAACCGGTCGATCGTCACAGGTTCGGCCGGCACCGCCACGAGTGGTGCGGCGAGCGCCTGGCGCCAGGTGGCGAGCACCGCCCAATAGACGAAGATCAGCGAGGCGAGAACCGGCGGCAGGGCGATGAGGAGATAGCGCCAGAAATCGAGCCCGCCCGCCTGGCCGATCAGGATATTCTGCGGATTGCCGATGAGTGTCGCCGCCGATCCGGCATTGGCCGCCCCCGCCAGCGCCACGAGATAAGGCCGCGCATCGAGCTTCTGCGCGAGGAGCCCGACGCAGATGAGCGGCGTGAAGGCGAAGACGATGACGTCATTGGTGAGGATCGCCGACAGCAGGCCGGTGACGGCAATGAGGGCGGCGAGCAGGACTTTCGGATTCTGCGCCGCATGCGTCACGCGCGCCGCGACGAGGCCATAGAAGCCCGACTGCTCGAACTGCGCCGAGAGGATCATCAGCGCGAAGAGGAGCGCAATGGTCGGCATGTCGACGGCGCTGCCCGCTTCGGCAAGACTGAGATCGCCCGAAGCCAGGAGCACGATGAGCCCGAGCAGCGCCACGCCGGTGCGCTCGACGGCGAGCCCCGGCACCCGGCCGAGCGCCATGCCGATATAGACGAGAATGAAGACGGTGACGGCGAGGGAGGTCAACGATGGCTGCGATCAAATAGAGAGGATGATCGGATGTATCATGCCTCTCCGGATCGCAAAAGCCAGCTTCCAGCTCCCGTCACCCCATCCGCTCCGGATCAAGCGTCACCTTGTAGAGTTCCTTGTCGTCGCGGTCCATGAGCCGGACCGTCATCTGCTCGGTCTTGTCGTCGATATCGACGATGCCGAAGAACTGGAGGCCCGCCGAAGGCGGCAGGTTCTGACCCTGCTCGGCCGTTGGTCCCTTCACGAATTTGAGCTCGGGGCCAAAGGTCATATCGAGATCATTGGGACCGAAAGTGCCGGCATGAAGGGGGCCAGACACGAATTCCCAGAAAGGTGCGAAATCCTGGAACTGCGCCTTGTCGGGATTGTAGTAATGCGCCGCGGTGTAATGCACATCCGCCGTGAGCCACACGACATTCGGGATGCCGGCCACCTTGATGAATTTGAGGAGTTCCGCGATTTCGAGCTCGCGGCCCTTGGCAGGTCCCTGATCACCATTTGAGATCGCTTCGGCGCCTTTCTTCTCCTTGCCATTGTCCCAGACGATGACGCCGATCGGCATGTCGCAGGCGATCACTTTCCAGGTCGCTTGCGAAGCGGAGAGGCCGCGCTTCAGCCAGCGCATCTGCGTTTCGCCCAGGATACGCGACGCAGGCGTGAGCTCGGTCTCCAGCGACGGGCCATTGGGTCCGCGATAGCTGCGGAGATCGACGAAGAAGATGTCGAGCATCGGGCCATAGGAAATCTTGCGATAGACGCGGCCCGGCTCTTCCGGGATGTAGCGGATCGGCGTCATCTCATGGAAGGCACGTCCGGCCCGGGCCGACAGCACGCCGATCGACTTCTCCTTGTAGCGGTCGTCCTTGCTCAGATCCTTGGACGCCGACCAGTTGTTGGTCACCTCGTGATCGTCCCACTGGAAGAAGGTCGGCACCTTCGCATTGAAGGCCTTGAGGTTTTCGTCATGCAGATTGTATTTCCAGCGGCCGCGATATTCATCGAGCGTCTCGGCGACCTTCTCGACGCCTTCCGCGACGATGTTCTTCCACACGCCGCCTGACGCGATCTCCGCTTCCGCCTTGATCGGGCCGTCGCAATAGACGGTGTCGCCCGAATGGATGAAGAAATCCGGATTGTGCTTGGCCATGGTGGCATAGGTCTTCATGCCGCCTTCGTCGGGATTGATGCCCCAGCCTTGGCCGGCGGTATCGCCCGACCATACGAAACGCAGCGCCCGCCGGCTCGCCGGTGCTGTACGGAACTGGCCGACGACCGGTTCGCTCACGCCATTCACATCGGCAAGATCGACAAAATTCAAGCGATAGAAAATGGTCTGGTCAGGTGGCAGGTCGGAGAGGAGCCGCTTCACCGCAAAATCCGATTCCGGCAGAGCATCGAGGGGCGCGAGACGGATCGCGTCGGTGAAGCTGTCGGTCGTCGCCACCTCGACCTGGAGTCGCGACGGCCGGTCGCTCCGCGCCCAGATCATGCCCGATGTCGCATCTACATCACCCGACTGCACGCCATGGCTCACCACCGGACGCGCCGCCGCACGGCTCAGAGAGGGCATGGCGAGGCCGCCCGACAGAGCGAGCGCACCAAGCGCGGATGATTTCATGAATTTGCGGCGGTTGACGGTCATGCGCATGGCAGGCCTCCTGTCTTTCGGATGGGGAGGCCGAGACTCTCCGACTCATGTCACAAAGCGATGACGAAAACCTATCCCTTCCGCTCCGGATCGAGTATCACCTTGTAGAGTTCCTTGTCGTCGCGATCCATGAGGCGGACCGTCATCTGCTCCGTCTTGCCATCGATATCGACGAGACCGAAGAACTGCAGGCCGGCCGAGGGCGGCAGGTTGACGCCTTGCTCCTTGGTCGGCGCTTTCATGAATTTGACTTCCGGCCCGAAGGTTTTGTCGAGCTCATTGGGGCCGAAGGTCCCGGCATGCAGGGGGCCTGAGACGAATTCCCAGAAGGGCGCGAAATCCTGGAACTGCGCTTTGTCGGGATTGTAGAAATGGGCGGCAGTGTAATGCACATCCGCCGTCAGCCAGACGACATTGTGGATCGCCGATCCTCTGATGAAACGGAGAAGCTCGGCGAATTCAAGCTCGCGGCCCAGAGGCTTGCCGTGATCGCCATTGGCCACCGCTTCGATGCCCTTCTTCTCCTTCCAGTCGTCCCAGATGATGAGCCCGATCGGCATGTCGCAGGCGATCACCTTCCACGTCGCCTTCGACGAGGCAAGTTCGCGCTTGAGCCACATCATCTGGGTCTCGCCGATGACGCGCGCTTCCGGTGTCAGCTCGGTTTCGAGCGAAGCACCGTTCGGCCCACGATAGCTCCTGAGATCGACGAAGAAGATGTCGAGCAGCGGACCATAGGAGATGCGGCGGTAGATGCGTCCCGGCTCTTCCGGAAAATAGCAGATGGGCGTCATCTCATGGAAAGCGCGCGCCGCTCGCTCGGCCAGCTTGGCGATCGACTTTTCCTTGTAGCGTTCGTCCGCCTTGAGATCCTTCCCCGGCGACCAGTTGTCGATGACGTCGTGATCGTCCCATTGGAAATAGGTCGGCACTTGCGTATTAAAGGCGCGCAGGTTTTCGTCGAGCAGATTGTATTTGAAGCGGCCGCGAAACTCCTCGATCGTTTCGGCGACCTTGCCGACCCCATCCTGGACGATGTTCTTCCACACGCCGCCGCCGGGAAGCTGCACTTCCGGCTTGATCGGCCCGTCGGCATAGATCGTGTCGCCAGAATGGATAAAGAAGTCCGGATCATGCCGCGCCATGGTGGCATAGGTCTTCATACCGCCATCCTCGGTGTTGATGCCCCAACCCTGCCCGGCAGTGTCGCCCGACCAGACGAAGCGCACATTGCGACGGCTCGCCGGCGCGGTGCGGAAGCGGCCGATGAGCGCCTGGCTCTTGGTGCCCGTATAAGAGAGATTGGCGAAGCGCAGGCGATAGAAGATGGTCTGATCGGGCGGCAGGTCGACGAGCAGATGTTTCACGGTGAGATCACGCGCCGGCCGCGCATCGAGGCTCGCCACCCTGATCGCGTCCTTGAAGCTTTCAGTGGTGGCGACCTGGACGTGAAGCCTTGCCGGCCGGTCGCTGCGCGCCCAGATCATGCCCGATGTGGCATCGACATCGCCTGCTTGCATGCCGTGGCTGATCTCGGGGCGCGAGGCCGCGTGGCTGATCGCCGGCATAGCGAGGGCCAGTGATCCGGAAGCCGATGAAGTGAGGAACTTGCGGCGATTCAATCTAGGCACCGGCGCCGCCTCTTTTGGCTGCCGCCATGCCTTGCTCGAGCAGCGCCTGGAGCGTGATCATCGATTGCCGCTCCTCGGGCGCGATGCGGCCATCGACCTCGGCCACGACGGCGCAGGCCTCCTCGATGAGCGGCAGCGCGTCCGGGCGTTCCTTGGTCAGGCGGCGTATGATCCCCGCGACATCGAGCGTGTCGGGAAGATGCCGGCGCGCCCAGCGCACCGCATGGGCGATCTCTCCCTCATCCGGCACGAGATGGAGCTCAGCCGCGCGCGCCGCCGCGAACTCCTCGATCACGCCACGTTCGGCCGGGGCGAGCCGGCCATCCGCCGCGCCCACCATGGCGAGGATACGCAATTCATCGCCGATCTCGGAAATGACGGAGCGGATCGGCGGCCGTTCCGGCCGATCGGCACCTAAAATGGCAACCGCGATTTCAACCTGGGCGAGCGCACCTTCGGCATCGGTGTCGAAGCCGGTGACCGTGACCTGATGGCTGTCGCCTTCGGCAAGCGAGCGGGCGACCCAACGGCGGCTTTCCGGTATATGCCCGATACAGGACTCGCCGTGAAAACAGGCGACGGCATCATGCACCCGCGCCGCCGGGACGAGAGTCAGCCGGTCACCTTCCCGCACACGCTGGGCGGTGTCGGCACTGAGCCCAACGACAACGCAGGGATGCGATCGCATCGATCCTCTAATACCAAGACTTGCCCCTCGCCCCGATTCTGCACCGCGCCGGAAGATCGGTCAAATCCTGCAAAAAACGCCCGGCTTTCACCGGGCGCAAGTCGTCAGAGGAATGGAGAAAGATCGTCAGGCCGCCTGGAACTTGCCGGCATATTGCGTGCGCAGCTCGGCGAACCAGGAGGGCTCGGGCGGGCGGTGCCAGAGCTTCTTCAGGGCATCGCCCGGGAAAGCCTCCTGGAAATTGCGCTTGGCGACATCGGAGAGCAGCGCGTCGGCGCCGGTGACCACCGGATTGTAGCCCGAGCCTTCCGCCAGCTTGG
The DNA here is from genome assembly GCA_005502925.1 of Rhizobiales bacterium Y(2018). GTDB lineage: Bacteria > Pseudomonadota > Alphaproteobacteria > Rhizobiales > Aestuariivirgaceae > Taklimakanibacter. The sequence goes on from SCPD01000005.1 coordinate 56,376, forward strand.
CCGAGATTTCGGGCGTGTACAGGAAGTCGATGAAGGCATAGGCCTGCTCGCCATTCTTCGCCGCCTTGGTGATCGACAGGCCGTCGAGCCAGGTGATGGCGCCTTCCTTCGGCGCCTGGTAGTTCACCGGCCTGCCGTCCTTCTTCAGGCTGAGCGCCGGGCCGTCCCAGGTGAGCCCGATCCACACGTCGTTTTCGAGCAGGCCCGATTTGGTGTTGTCGGCCGAATCCCAGAACTGCTTGATCCACGGCTTGTGCGCGATCGCCACTTTGAGGATCTCGTCATAGATCTTCTTGAAGGCATCCGGATCCTTATAGGCATCAAGCAGCCGGTTGCTCGGCAGCTTGCCATTGCCGTCGAGCCACAGGCCGATGCCAGCGAGGAGCGAATGCGGCCGGCCCTGGACATGGCCTTTGACCTCCTCGCCCCATAGATCGCCATAGCTCAGCGCCGCCGGATCGCCCTTCCACTGGTCGGTGCGCCAGGAGATCGCTTCCGTGCCCCACAGATGCGGCAGATGATAAAGGCCGCCATCCCAGGTCCAGATGCTCGAAGAGCTTTCGATGAAGGAGCCGAGCACATTGCCGATATTCTTCAGCTTCTTGGTGTCGAGCGGCGCCAGCACGTCGAGATCCTTGAATTGCGGCGCGCGGTCACGCGTCGGCTGGACCAGGTCGAAGCCTTCACCCTGGGTCGCCTGCAATTTGTTGATCTGCTCCTCATTCTGCGAGAAGGGCGTCGAATTCACCTTGATGCCGGTCGCCTTCTCGAATTCCGGGATCACCGGATCGGGGAATTCATCCGACCAGTTGAGAAGGTTGAGTTCGCCCGAGGAGGAAAGCGCCGACCTGACATAGGCCGGTCCCGTAGCGATCAGGGCGCTGGCGGTGAGTGCCGCTTTGGTGAAGCTTCGCCGGTTGAATTTGCGGGCGGCCGCAAGGGTGAGAAGCGTCTCATTGTCTTTGGTCATCGCACGTCCTCTTTGTTGAATGGGTGAAACATTCATGCAAAGAGCGGCGCGGACGACAATTGAGTTTTATTTGACCAGGCCGGCAAGAGAACTGTCAGACGTGACCGAGCACGATGTTCTGCAGCCGCGCGGCCTCGGCACCTGAGCGCCGATGGCGGGGCAGATCGATCTTCTGATCGAGCGCGACATTGCCAGCACGCAGCACGATGATGCGATCCGCCAAGGTGACGGCTTCAGCGACATCATGAGTGATGAGGATCGTGGTGAAGCGGTGCGCGCCCCAGATGCGGATGAGAAGCTCATGCATTTCGGCGCGCGTCAGCGCATCGAGCGCGCCGAAGGGTTCATCGAGAAGCAGCACACCCGGCCGGCTGACAAGCGCCCGCGCCAGCGCCACGCGCTGCTTCTGCCCTCCCGACAGCACCGCCGGCCAGTCCTGGGCGCGATCGGCGAGACCGACATCCTGCAAGGCCTGTTTGGCCGTCTCGCGCCACCCGGTGTCGCGGGAAATGCCGACATTGTTCAGCACCCGCTGCCACATCAGAAGCCGGGCATCCTGGAAGAGGAGGCGAACACGTCCCTGGAGACCACGCACCTCGTCGCCGGCAATGGCGAGATGCCCGTCCGAGACTGGATCGAGCCCAGTGATCAGCCGGAGCAAGGTGGTCTTGCCGCAGCCGGAGCGGCCGACGACGGCGACGAATTCGGACGCTTCGATGGACAGCGACAGCGCATCGAGGACGCTGCGTCCGCCGAAGCGTTTCGATACCTTGTCAAGCGTGACGGGAAGACCGAGCGCAGCCTCCCGCTCTTCGACCGTGGCGGCGAACTGTTCTTCGTCAGGCGGCTCGATCCGCTTCAGCTTGAGCTGGGCGACACTGTTCATATCGCGGCTCCCGCATTTTCCTGATAGCTCGGATGCCAGGCGAGCGCGCGCTTTTCGATCCCGCGGGTCGCCACATCGGCGAGCTTGCCCAGAAGCGCATAGACGATGATGCCGAGCAGCACGATATCGGTCTGCATGAATTCGCGCGCATTCATCGTCATGTAGCCGAGCCCCGAGGACGCCGAGATCGTTTCCGCCACGATGAGGGTGAGCCACATGATGCCGAGCGCGTAACGAAGCCCCACCAGGATGGAGGGCAGCGCCCCCGGCAGGATGATGCGCCACAACAGCGCCGTGGGTTTGAGCCCATAGACGCGCCCCATCTCGATCAGGCCGCGATCAACGGTGCGCACGCCATGATAGGTGTTGAGATAGATCGGAAAGAGGACGCCGATCGTCACCAGGAAGATCTTCGCCGCCTCGTCGATCCCGAACCACAGGATGACCAGCGGGATGATCGCCAGATGCGGCACGTTGCGCAGCATCTGCATGCTCGAATCGAGAAGCTTCTCCGCCGGCGGCCACAGGCCGTTGAGCATACCGAGCAGGAAGCCGAGGATGCCGCCGATGGCGAGGCCTTTCAGCGCCCGCTCGCCGCTGATCAGCGTATTGGCCCACAGCGAGCCGTCCCGCAGCGTGGCGATGAAGGCGAGCGCCACCGAGCTCGGCGCCGGCAGGAGCCTGGCGGCAAGAATGCCGCTGCGGGCGCTCACCTCCCACACGACCAGAATGGCCACCGGCAGGAGCCAGGTGAGCGCTTTGTCGAAGATCTTGTTCAGCGTCACGGGCGATCAGGTGATTTTCGGCACCGCCTCGGCGATCGAGATCGCCTTGGGGATCAGGCCGAGTTTGTGGAACGCATCGGCGATCTGCTGCTGCTGGGCGACGACCTCGGCGCTGATCGGCTTGACGCCGAAAGTCTGCCGTTCGAGCGCGATCTTGAGCACGGAGGCCGGGATGCCGACACTTGCCGCCAGCTGATCGGCAACTGCGTCCGTATTGCCATTGGCCCAGGCGTCGAGTTTGCCGATCTCGGCGATCACGACATCGAGCGCCTGCGCGTGCGCCGACACGAAATCGCGCGTGCCGAGATAGAATTGGTGATTGGCGACGAGCCCTTCGCCATTGATGAGCGTACGCGCCCCGGTCGCCGCCTCGGCGGCGGCCTGGAACGGATCCCAGATCACCCAGGCATCGACCGAGCCCTGCTCGAAGGCGGCGCGCGCATCGGCGGGCGGCAGGAACTTGGTCTCGATGTCCTTATAAGCGACACCGGCCTGCTCGAGCGCCTTGACCAGCAGATAATGGACATTCGAGCCCTTGTTCAGGGCGACCTTCTTGCCCTTTAAGTCGCTCACTGACTGGATCGGACTGTCCTTCGGCACCAGGATCGCTTCGCCACGCGGCGCCGGCGGCTCATGTGCCACATAGAAGAGGGGCGCTCCGGCAGCCTGCGCGAAGATCGGCGGCGCTTCGCCGGTCGACCCGAGGTCGATGGCGCCGACATTCAGCCCTTCGAGAAGCTGTGGGCCCGCCGGGAACTCGGTCCAGCTGACACTGTAGCCTAAAGGTTCGAGCGCCTTTTCGAGGGCACCCTTGCCTTTGAGCAGGATGAGCGTGCCGTATTTCTGGATGCCGATGCGGACCGTCTTGGCATCAGCCCGCACAGGCCCTGAGGCCGCGGCGAGCGCCAAACCGGCGGCGCCTAAACCGGCGGTCAGCACTCCGCGTCGTGAAAATCGCAGCGTCATCGGTCGAGCTCCATGAATACTGGTTTCCTGGAGGTTACCCACGGAACCGGAGCGGAACGGAGTGAAATAACCTAAATTGTCCGGTTACATTTCCTGAGCACCGAACCGATGCTCAGAGCGCCCTTGCCTTTTGGCGGTGGCGGAATATCCTTTGGACTGCAAAGAAAAAGAACAAATGAGGGAGGGAGTTTGACCGCAAAGGCCACAAAGCCCGGCGACACGATGGTTCGCTTCGTGGACGTCCAGAAGAGCTATGACGGCAAGACACTGGTCGTCAAAAATCTTAATCTGGATATCGCCAAGGGCGAATTCGTCACCATGCTGGGCCCGTCGGGCTCCGGCAAGACGACGACGCTCCTGATGCTCGCCGGCTTCGAGGCGGCCACCAGCGGCGAGATCTATCTCAACGGTCAGCCGATCAGCGGGATGCCGCCGCACCGGCGCGGCATCGGCATGGTCTTCCAGAATTATGCCCTCTTCCCGCATATGACGGTGAACGAGAACCTCGCTTTCCCGCTCCAGGTCCGCCGCATGGACAAGGCCGAGATCGAGCGCCGGGTGAAAACCGCCCTCGAAATGGTCGAGCTGCCGGGGTTCGGCACCCGCCGCCCGGCCCAGCTGTCGGGCGGCCAGCAACAGCGCGTGGCCGTAGCTCGGGCGCTGGTCTTCGATCCCGATCTGGTGCTGATGGACGAGCCTCTGGGCGCGCTCGACAAGCAGCTGCGCGAGCAGATGCAATATGAGATCCGCCATCTGCATGACCGGCTCGGCATCACCGTCGTCTATGTCACCCATGACCAGGGCGAAGCGCTCACCATGTCGGACCGCATCGCCGTCTTCAATGACGGTGTCATCCAGCAGCTCTCGACCCCGGCCGAACTCTATGAGCGGCCGCAGAACTCCTTCGTCGCCAAGTTCATCGGCGAAAACAACCGCTTGCGCGGTATCGTCGAGGAGATTGGCAGCGGCAATTCCTGCGCCGTACGGCTCTCGTCCGGCGAGCTTATCAATGCCTCCGCCGTGAAGGTGGCAAAAAAGGGCGATCGCACCTTGCTGTCGCTGCGCCCGGAGCGGGTGAAGATCAATCCGGCGGCAAACGGTGCCGCCAATGTCGTCGATGGCAACATCGAAGAGATCATCTATCTCGGCGATCATGTCCGCACCCGGCTGAAGGTGGCCGATCAGTCCGATTTTATCGTGAAAATTCCCAACAACACCGACCGCCCCGCCCTCAAGGAAGGGATGAAGGTCAAGATCGGCTGGTCGGCGGAGGATTGCCGGGCGCTCGACGATATTTAAACCGACCCTCCCCCTGAGGCGCCCGGCGAAGCCGGGCCTCGAAGGGTGGCAAGCGGCATGATCTTTGTCCCTGGATCATGCTTCGAGGCTCGCTTTGCTCGCACCTCAGCATGAGGACCAAGGTCAGGTAATGCCTCTGAGCCTTTCCGACCGGCGCCGCAACAATTCGACGCCGATGAGGAGGCAGATCGACAGTATCACCTGAACCGTCGCCGCGGCGGTGATCGTCGGGCTGATCATCTCGCGGATGCCGCTGAACATCTGTTTCGGCAGCGTGCGTTGCTCGGCGCTCGACAGGAACAGCGCCACCACGACCTCGTCGAAGGACGTCACGAAGGCGAAGAGCGCGCCTGAGATAACGCCCGGCAGGATGAGCGGCAGGATCACCCGCCGGAACACTGTGACAGGCGCAGCACCCAGCCCCTGCGCGGCGCGCTGCAGGCTCCAGTCGAAATTGGTGAGCGTCGAGGTCACCGCGATCACCACGAAAGGTGTGGCGAGCGCCGTATGAGCGAGCGCCAGGCCGGTGAAGGTGCCGATCAGCCCGAAATAACCAAAGGACATGAAGACCGCGACCGCGACGACGATCACCGGCACGATCATCGGCAGCAGCAATATGCCGAGGATCACGCTGCGCGCCGGCAGATGCGCGCGCGACAGGCCGAGCGCCGCCATGGTGCCGAGCGCCGTCGACACGATGGTGACCGTGATGGCGAGCTTGATGCTCAGGAATAAAGCGCCGGTCCAGCGCTCATTGCCGAAGAAATCCTCATACCATCTGAGCGACAGGCCCGGCATCGGATAGGTGAAATAGGGCTCGGCATTGAAGGAAAGGGGCACGATGGCGAGGATCGGCGCGATCAGGAACAGGAGCACAAGGGCGGTGAAAATCCAGCCGCCATAGAACAGCGCCTTTTCGATCGGCATGGCATAGGGGGCGGGTTTCAGCATGGATTCAGCCGAGCTTCACTTTGTCGATGCCGACGATGCGATTGTAGACGAAGAACAGGACGAAGGTCGCGAAGAGCAGGATCAGACTGAGCGCGCTCGCTTTGCCCCAATTGTTCTCCTGGTTCATGGCCGAGGCGATGACGCCCGAGACCATCTGGTCCGACGCGCCGCCGACCAGCGCCGGGGTGATATAATAGCCGAGGCAGAGGATGAAGGTGAGCAGGCAGCCGGCGCCTATACCCGGCAGCGTCAGCGGCAGGTAGACGCGGAAGAAGGAATAGAGCGGCCCGCCGCCGAGCGAGCGCGCCGCGCGCATATAGGACGGCGATATGCCTTTCATCACGCCATAGATCGGCAGAAGCGTGAAGGGCAATTGGATATGCACCATCGCCGTCACCGTGCCGAAGCGGCTGAAGATCAGCTTGAACGGCCCGTCGGAGAGATGCAGGAACTGGATGAGATTGTTGACTGGGCCATTGTCCTGGAGCAGCACGAACCACGCCGTGGTGCGCACCAATAGCGATGTCCAGAACGGCACCAGGATGAAGATGAGCAGGAGATTGGCGAGCCGCTCCGGCGCGTGGGCCAGCATGAAGGCGACGGGATAAGCGAGCGCCAGGGTGATCAGCGTCACCAGCGCGCTGATATAGAAGGTGCGCAGGAGGACATTGATATAGACCGCCTGCGACTTGGCGACCGGCACGATGTTATTGTCGACATTACGCTCGAGATCGAGCGAGCGCAGCAGATAGAAATCGGTATAGGAGCGTCCCGCCTGCTTGATCTTGGCCCAGATCAGGCGGTCGCCCCACATCTTGTCGAGCGCGATGAGCTGATCCTTGTAGGGCGGCGCCGTCATCTCCGTGGCCTTGTTCGCCGCGGCGATGACCTTGCTGCGCACGCCGGAGATTTCGTAGTTCAGCCTTTTGCCGACGAGCGCGGCGCTGTTGGTTTCGGCGACTTTCTTGAAGTCCGCCACCAGCGCCGCATAGGTAGCCTCGTCGGGAAGATCCTTGCCGTCCCAATTCTGCAAGGCCTGCAAAGTCGTGGGAAGCGTCTGCGCCACACTTGGATCATAGATGGCGCGCGACAGCAGATAGATGACGGGCGCGGCGAAGGTGACGACGACGAACAGCAGCAAGGGGAGGATGAGAACCGCCGCGCGCAAATGGCCGCGCCGCTCGGCAGCAGCGAATTGCCACGGTAGCCTTGGCGCCGTCGCGACGGTCTCAGTCATTCTTCAGCCATTTCGAGATCGCGGGGGCTTTTCAGCCCCCGCTATCGTGACGTTTATTGCGCCACCCAGACATTGAAGCGCTCACGCAATGCGTCGAGATTGTCACCCCAGAATTTCGCATTGACGATGAAACCGGTCTTCATGTTGTCCGGATTGGTGGGCAGATCAGGCGTGATCTTGGGATTGGTATCGGCGATCGCGTTCTTGTTGCCCGGGCCATAGGAGATGTAGTTCGTCTGGTCGGCCTGGCGGTCGGCGCGGCCGGCAAAGGCGATGAACTTGTAAGCCGTGTCGCGGTGCTTGGAGCCCTTCACGACATTCCAGCCCTGCCAGTCGAGCGCCTGGTGATCCCACAGCACGGCGAAAGGCTTCTTGTCCTCATGCACGGCCTTGTAGATACGGCCGTTCCACGCCGACGTGAGAACCACCTGGCCGTCGGCGAGGAGTTGCGGCGGCTGGGCGCCAGCTTCCCACCACACGACATCCTTCTTGATCGTGTCGAGCTTGGCGAAAGCGCGATCGACACCCTCGGGCGTCGACAGCACATTATACACGTCCTTGACGTCGACGCCGTCGGCGATCAGCGCCCATTCGAGATTGATGAAGGGCGACTTCTGCAGGCCGCGCTTGCCCGGATATTTCTCGAGGTCATAGAAGGCCGCGATCGAGGTCGGCGCTTCCTTCACTTTGGACGTGTCATAAGCGAGCACGGTGGAATAGAGAATGCTCGGCACGACGCATTCGCTCGCATCGGCGCTGATGAAATCTTCACGCTTCAGCCCGAGCTTATCCCAGTCGATCTTCTCGACGATGCCTTCGGCGCAGGCGGCGAGGGTGGTCATCGAGTCGTTCTCGACCACGTCCCAGGTGACATTGCCTGATTCGACCATGGCGCGGACTTTGGCGATCTCGCCGTTGAATTCCTCTTCGATGACCTTGTCGCCCGCTTCCTTCATGAAGGGTTCGAAAAACGCCTTGCGGACACTGTCCTGATAGGCGCCGCCCCACGAGACGACGGTGACGTCGTCCGCCAGCGACGGAACTGAAAGCACTGCGAGCAGGCACGCGGCCGAGAATAATCTGAGTTTCATGACTTATCTCCCTGGCTTGTTCTTTTCATCAGATCGATATTCCCGGATAAACATGCCTGAATCAAGCGCCTCGGGAGAATGATTATGGCCAAGGTCGAGGAACGTCTGGCGAAGCTGGGCCTGAAACTGCCCGGTCCGGTCAAGGGACCGCCGGGAGTAGTGCTGCCGTTCCAGTTCGTCAGGGTCTTAGGTGCCAGGGCCTTTATCTCAGGCCACGCACCGACCCAGGAGGACGGCTCGATTGCCGGTCCCTTGGGCAAAGTGGGCCGCGATCTGACTGTCGATGAAGCCTATCAGGCGGCGCGCCTTACCGCTTTGGCCATGCTGGGCAGCCTCGGGCGCGCTTTGGGTGATCTCGACCGCGTCGCCGCCTGGACAAGGGTCTTCGGCATGGTCAATTCGGCGCCGGGATTCACCAGCCAACCCAGCGTCATCAACGGTTTCTCCGATCTGATCCTCGATGTCTTCGGCCCCGATATCGGCGCTCATGCCCGCAGCGCCGTCGGCATGGCGGAACTGCCGTTCAACATCCCAGTGGAAATCGAGGCCGAAGTCGCGATAGTGTGAGCACCTATCAGAATAAGAGTAGTGGAGCAGCGTGGCGAAAGATGAAAGAGGATCGGCGGAACTCAATTTGACCGCCCTGGCCGGCCGGCCACCACGCATTTCTGAGGAACATGCCGCCCGGATCGCCCGGGAAGTCTTCGCCCGCGAGGGAACCCCTCGCCTCCTCTATGGCGAACGCGATCAGAATTTTCACATCACCGTGCCCGGCGGTCAGGACATTCTCCTGAAGATCGTCGATGGCCAGGAAGACCCGCATGTCATCGACCTGCAGCTCTCGGCCTTGCGGCATGTGGCGCGGATCGATCCCTCTTTGCCGGTGCCGCGCCTCATCAAGACGCGCAACGGAGAATATCTGGCACAAGTGGAGGGCCCGCAAGGCGAGCTTTATGCCGTTTATGCGCTGTCCTTCCTCCCTGGAGAGATGCTGGAAGGCACGCCGGCAGCGCCTGCGCTCCTCACCGAGATCGGCCGTGTCGTCGCCCGCCTCGGCCTCGCTTTGCGTGGTTTTTTCCATGGCGCCGCCGGCCGGCGCATCGCCTGGGACCCGCGCCAGGCCGCCTCTCTGCGCCCACATACACATCTCATCGCTGATCGTCCGATGCGCCGGATCGTCGAAAAGGCGCTCGATCGCTTCATTGCGCTCGAGCCTCAGCTTCAGCATCTACGCAGCCAGGTTATCCATCACGACTGCCATCCCGGCAATCTGTTGGTCGATCATGCCAGCGGCAAGATTACCGGCCTTCTCGATTTCGGCGACATGATCCATGGGCCGCTGCTCTTCGATCTCGCCATACCCATGGCCGAAACGCAAGGCGTGAACCTGTCACCACTCGATGCCGCGACGCGCGTGCTCGCGGGCTATAGCAGCGTCGCGCCCCTGGAAGACGCCGACTATGCGCTGCTCTACGATACGATCCTGGCGCGCCATGCGGTGACGCTCGCCATTCATGGCTGGCGCACCAAGCATGATCCGGAAGCGGCGGCGAAGCTCGAAGCTTACTGCGCGATCAACGGCCCGATTCTCGCGGAGCTGACCGAGATCGGGCCGGACAAAACCCTGGCCGCCTTCCGCGCCGCGCGCCTCGATGCCGTCGAGACTGAAACACTCGTCAAGCGCCGCCGCGCTGTGATGGGCCGCAATCTCGAACTCTCATATACGAAGCCCGTCCATGCGGTGAAGGGTGACGGCGTCTTCCTGTGGGAGCCCGACGGCACCCGCCTGCTCGATGTCTATAACAACGTGCCCTCGGTCGGCCATGCGCATCCCGAGGTCGTCGAGGCCGTCGCCCGCCAGGCGAGCCAGGTCTGCTCCAACACCCGTTATCTGCATGAGACGGTGGTTGCCTATGCCGAGCGCATCACCCGCACCATGCCCGAGGGCCTCGACAAATGCCTGTTCGTGAACAGCGGCAGCGAGGCCAATGACGCGGCCTGGCGCATCGCCAAGGCGGTCACCGGCAATTCGGGCGCCATCATTATCGCCAATGCCTATCACGGCATATCTGATGCGATCGCCGCGCTGTCGCCTTACAGCGGACCGCTCGCCATCCCCTCGCCGCCGCATGTCGAAGCGCTGGAGCCGCCCGATATCTATCGCGGCAGATTCCGCGAGGATCATCCCGATGCGGCGAAGGCCTATGCCGCGGATGCCGACCGCGCCATCGAAGCTCTGGCGCAGCGCGGCCACCGGCCCGCCGCTTTGATGATCGATTCCGCTTATACGGCGCATGGCATTCTCGACGTGCCGAAGGGCTGGCTGGCGCAGGTGGCGGAGAAGGTTCGCGCCGCGGGCGGCATCATCATCGCCGATGAGGTCCAGCCGGGCTTCGGCCGCATGGGTGAAGCCTTCTGGGGTTTTGCCGTGCAAGGCATCATTCCCGACATCGTGACGATGGGCAAGCCGATGGCAAATGGCCATCCGGTCGGCCTCGCCGTGACGCGCGAGGACATCCTTTCCGACTTTGCCGGCCGTGTCGATTTCTTCTCGACCTTCGGCGGCAATCCGGTGTCGGCGGCGGCCGCGCTCGCCACCTTGACTGTCATCGAACGCGACGAGCTGCAGCGCAAGGCACGCGAAACCGGCGATTTCTTCCGCACCGGCATCAAGGCGCTTGGCTCACGCCACCAGATGATCGGTGATGTGCGTGGCAGTGGGCTGATGACCGGCGTCGACATCGTCGCCGATCAAGCCACGCGCGCATCCTCTGCGCCGGAAGCGAAACGCATCACCAACCGCTTGCGCGAGCTGGGCGTGCTGGTCGGCATCGACGGGCCTTACGGCAATGTCCTGAAGGTCAGGCCGCCTCTGCCCTTCGCGCGCGAGCATGCCGAGATGGCGCTCGCCGCGATGGACAAGGCGATGGAGATCTAATCAAACTTGTAGAAGCGGCGCGCATTGTCATGGAACAAAGCGCGCTGCTCAAGCGTCGGCAAATGCGCCACCGCCTGCTTGAAGTTCGTGTAGATCTCATCGAAGCTCATCTGCAAGGCGGCGACCGGAAAATCCGTGCCGAACATCGCACGCTCAGTGCCAAACGCACTCAGACAATCCCGCACCACTGCCTGGATGCTTTGCGGCGTCCATTGCGGATCATAGGCGCCGGGATTGGAGATTTTCAGCGCGATATTGGGACACGACGCCATCAGAGCGAGGCCGTCGCGCCAGCGCTGCATGCCGGCATCGTCACGGTCGATCGGGCTGGCGCAGTGATTGACGATGATCTGCAGTTTGGGAAGCGCCTGCGCGATATCGAACACGGCCTGCGCCTGATAGGGATAAGCCATCAATTCGAGATGAAGCCCGGCCTCGCCGAGAAGCCCGACATCGCGCCGCCAGTCCTTGTCGTAGCCAAGATCGGGCCGCTTGATGAAGCTCTTCTGCGGCTGGGTCGGATGATGGCTCAATATACCTCTCAAGCCCACGACGCGTTTGACCGCCGCCTGCCTGGCGATGACGTCGCGCGCCCCCGGCGAGCCGAGCGGCGCCCGCGCCACATAACGTAGCGCCACGCCTTGACTCTTATCGAGGCCTTCGAGCCACAAGGTCTCACCGATCGCATCGTCTTCCTGCCAGAGCGCCTCGATATGGACGGTGCCGACGACATTGTGGCCGGCGGAATCCTTGAGGTAGTCGACGACCATATAGTTGCGCCGCAGCGGCTCCAGACCACCCAGCGCCTCGACCGCGCCTTCGACGGGCATGAGCCAGCGATGCTTGCCCATGCCGTAATCCCACAAATGGTGATGCGGATCGATGACCGGTCCATCATACATGCGGCACGTCCTTCCTCTCTCAAAGTTTCAGCCCGGAAAGCCGAAAGCCTTCCGGGCTGATGTCACTGTGCCATGCTTCGCTTTGTCGGAGAAGTCCGCCTAGAGCCCTTCCCGTTTTGATCGAATCGTTCCGATTCGATCAAAACGGGGAAAAGGGCTCGAAAACATATAATCTGGAGCGCTTCCTTATCGCCAAAGTCGAGCAACTTTGGCGGGAAGCGCTCTAGATCTTGTTGTCGGTCGCGACCGCCTCCGAATAGGTCGGCCGCGAGGCGACCCGATACGGGAAGACCTTGCGCAGCGCCACGAAGAAGACGGGGGTGAGGAACAGGCCGAAGAAGGTGACGCCGAGCATGCCGGAGAACACCGCGGTGCCGAGCGATTCACGCATCTCCGCACCGGGGCCGGTCGCCAGCATCAAAGGCACGACGCCGAGGATGAAGGCGAAGGCCGTCATCAGGATGGGCCGCAGACGCAGGCGGCACGCTTCCACCACCGCATCGACCGCATTCGCCCCGCGTTCTTCCGCTTGGCGCGCGAATTCGACGATCAGGATCGCGTTCTTGGCGGCGAGGCCGATGAGCACGATGAGGCCGATCTGGGTCAGGATGTTGTTGTCGAGGCCGCGCAAGTTGACACCGACCAGTGCCGCCAGGATGCTCAACGGCACGATCAGGATGATGGCGAAGGGCAGCACCCAGCTTTCATATTGCGCCGCCAGCGCCAGGAAGACGAACAGCACCGACAGGCCGAAGATGAAGATGGCGGTATTGCCGGTCTGGCGTTCCTGCAGCGACAGCTCCGTCCACTCGAAGGAGGTGCCTTGCGGCAGCGTCTTGGCGGCGAGGCCCTCCATCAGATCCAGCGCGGTCGTGGTCGACACACCGGGCGCGGCATTGCCCTGCAGCGGCACCGACACATACATATTGTAGCGCTGGATAAGCGAGGGGCCGGTCACGTCGCGAATGGCGACGAGCGTGCCCATCGGCACCAATGCCCCGGTCGCCGAGCGCACTTTTAGCCGCAGGATGTCGTCACGCTCGAGCCTATGCGCCTGATCGGCCTGGGCGCGCACCTGATAGACGCGGCCGAAGGCGTTGAAGTCGTTCACATAGGAGGTGCCGAGATTGATCGACAGCGTATCGAAGATGTTGGGGATCGGCACATTCAGCATGCGCGCTTTGTCGCGGTCGATATCGAGGAAGAGCTGCGGGCTCGACGCCGAGAAGGTCGTATAGACGCCGGTGAGGCCCGGCGTCTGGTTGGCCTGCTGCATCATGCCGTAAGCGAGCCCCAGGACACGGCGCACATCGGCGCTGTCGCGCTCCTGCAGCTGGATCTTGAAGCCGCCGGAATTGCCGATGCCGCGGATGGGCGGTGGCGGCACGGCGATGATGAACGCCTCCTGGATCTCCTGCAGGCGGCCATAGAGATCGCCGATGATGGCATTGGCGTTATGGCCACCCTTCAGGCGGTTCTCGAAGGAATCGAAGCGCGCGAAGACGACGCCCGAATTCGACGCATTGGTGAAGGTGGCGCCGGAGAAGCCGGCAAAGGCGACCGCATCGGTGACGCCGGGTGTCGTCGCGATGATCTTCGAGGCGCGCTGGATCACCTGATCGGTGCGCGCCAGCGAGGCGCCTTCCGGCAGCTGGACCACCACGATGGCGTACCCCTGATCCATGGTGGGGATGAAGCCGCGCGGCGTCGTCTGCAAGGCATAGACCGTCGCCACCATGAGGCCGGCGAAGACGGCCAGCATGCCGATGAGCGCCAGCCATTTGCCGACCAGGAAACGCACCACCTTGCCATAGAGCTCGGACACCCAGTCGAAGCCGCGGTTGAAGCCATTGGCCGCGGCGTTGATCCAGCGCGTCACGATGAAGCGCGGCTGGGTGTGGTTATGCGGCCGGAACAGAAGGGCGGCGAGCGCCGGCGACAAGGTCAGCGAGTTGATCGCCGAGATCACCGTCGCCACCGCGATGGTGATCGCGAATTGCAGATAGAACTGGCCGGAAATACCGGGAATGAAGGCGGTCGGCACGAAGACCGCGATGAGGACGAGCGAGATGGCGATGACCGCCGCACCCACTTCGTTCATGGTGCGGTGCGCCGCCGTCGCCGGATCGAATCCAAGCCCGATATTGCGCTCGACATTCTCGACGACCACGATGGCGTCGTCGACCACGATGCCGATGGCGAGCACCAGGCCGAAAAGGGTGAGCATGTTGAGCGAGAAGCCGAAGGCATAGAGCACCGCGAAGGTGCCGATGAGCGACACCGGGATGGCGACGATCGGCACGATGGCGGTGCGCCAGGACTGCAGGAAGACGAGCACGACGATGACGACCAGGATGGCCGCCTCGATGATCGTCTTGTAGACCTCGTCGATCGATTCCGAGATGAATTCGGTCGGGTTGTAGACGATCTGATAGTCGAGGCCGGGCGGGAAGTCGGCCTTGAGCCGCTCCATCGTCGCCATGATTTCGTCGGCGGAGGCGAGCGCGTTGGTGCCGGGGCGCTGGAAGATGCCGAGCGCCACCGCGGGCTTGCCGCTCAGATAGGAGTTGGTGACATAGTCCTTGGCGCCGAGCTCGATGCGCGCCACATCCTGCAGCTCGATCAGGCGCCCAGCTTCAGTCGACTTGACGATGATGTAGCGGAACTGGCGGGCATCCTCGAAGCGGCCCTGCGTCGTCACCGTATATTGGAAGGCGTTGTCGCCGGGATTGGGCGGCGCCCCGATCGAGCCGCCCGAGACCTGCACATTCTGGTCGCGCAGCGCCTGGACGACGTCGGCCGCAGTCATGCCATAGGCGGTGAGCTTGTCGGGATCGAGCCAGATGCGCAGCGAATATTCACGCTCGCCGAAGATGATGAGGTCGCCGACGCCGTCGAGGCGGAGCAGCACGTCACGCACCCGCGAGCGGGCATAGTTGGAGACATAGAGCTGGTCATAAGTCTCGTCCGGCGACAGCATATGCACGACCATCATCAGGTCGGGCGAGCTCTTGGCGGTGACGACGCCGAGACGGCGTACTTCTTCCGGCAATCGCGGCTCGGCGATCGACACACGGTTCTGCACCAGCACCTGCGCCTGGTCGAGATCGGTACCGAGCTTGAAGGTGATGGTCAGCGTCATCGCGCCATCGGCGGTCGAGTAGGAGGACATATAAAGCATGCCCTCGACGCCGTTGATTTCCTGCTCGATCGGCGTGGCGACCGTCTTGGCCACGGTGTCGGCGTCGGCGCCCGGATAGCTGGCGCGCACCACGATGGTGGGGGGCGCGATTTCGGGATATTGCGCGATCGGCAATTGCGTATAGGCGATGCCGCCGACGATCAGGAGAACGAGCGACAGGACCGTCGCGAAGATCGGACGGTCGACGAAGAAATGTGAAAATCTCATTGGGCGGCTCCACCCGCCTGCTCGGGCAGCACGACAAGCTCAGGCTTGACGGTGACGCCGGGACGCACGCGCATCAGGCCGTTGATGACGATCGTCTCATCGCCGGTGAGTCCATCGCGCACGACGCGATAGCCATAGAGCTTGGGTCCGATGCGGATCGGCTTGGCCGCGACCTTGTTCTCGGCATCGACCACATAGACGATGCGGCGGTCCTGATCGGCGCCGATCGCCTCGTCGGGGACAAGGATGCCTTTATAGGGCAGCGAGCCCGGCATGTTGACGCGGCCGAACAGGCCCGGCTGCAGGATGAAATCCTTGTTGGGGACCTGGGCGCGGATGCGCATCGTGCCGGTGGCCTCGTCGATGCGGTTCTCAGCGAAGTCGAGCTTGCCGGCGACCGGCGATTCGGTGGCGTCCGAGAGGCGGATGGTGACGTCGATGCCGCCCGCCCCTTCCTGCAGGCTCGCATTGCGCGACCGGGCATCGCGCGCATAAGCCAGGAACTGCCGCTCATCGACATCGAAATAGAAATTGATCGGGTCGAGCGAGACGACGGTGGTGAGCGCCGTCTGGTCGGCCTGGACCAGATTGCCGACCGAGACGAGGCGACGGTCGATGCGCCCGGGGAGCGGCGCTTTGATTTCGGTATATTCGAGATCGAGCTCGGCGCGCAGCACCGTGGCCTTGGCCCCTTGGACTTCGGCGAGCGCCGCCAGATATTCACGCCGCCGGTCATCCAGCGTAGAAATCGGAATATTGCCGGTTTCGGAGAGTTTTTCGGCCCGGCGGAACTGGCTTTCGGTGAAGGTGACCAGCGTCTGGGCGACGTCGAGCCGCGCTTTGGCCTCATCGAGGGCGGTCTGGAAGGGCCGCTGGTCGATGGTGAACAGCAGGTCGCCCTGCTTGACGATCGAGCCATCGCGGAAATGCACCTTGTCGAGATAACCCCCGACCCGGGCCCGCACCGTGACCTCGTCCACCGCCTCGAAACGGCCGATGAACTCGTCGTCCTCGACGATCTCGCGGGTGAGCGGCTTGGCCACGGTGACCGTCGGCGGCGGTGGCGTCTGGGCCAAAGCGGGGACGGCGGCCACCCACAGGAATGACAGGGCGACGGCGAGGCGCGTCAAAGGCGCAGCGTGAATATGCATATGTATGTCCCAGAAAGGCCGAGGCAAGGTGATCTTATGGCAAAATCAGGACATCGATAAGTGTGCAGTCGCACACGCCTTGTCAACACCCTCTGATGCCGGCTTTCCAGAGGTGGCCGGCTGACGTGCAGGTTAGGGCCCCAAAAGCCAATGGCCGGGCTGCTTGACCCGGCCATTACGACTTTCGGCTAAGCCGACATGTGGAAGCAAGTAACCGATGCGGTAACGCTCAGCCCAGCCGCTTGCGCGCAGCCAGCGTACGCAGTCGCAACGCATTCAAGCGGATGAAGCCCGCCGCGTCCTTCTGGTCATAGGCGCCGCGATCGTCCTCGAAGGTGACGAGTTCGTTGGAATAGAGCGACTTCGGAGACTTACGCCCGGTGACGATGACATTGCCCTTATAGAGCTTGAGCCTGACCGCGCCTTCGACATTCTCCTGGCTCTTGTCGATCATCGCCTGCAGCATCTCGCGTTCGGGCGCGAACCAGAAGCCGTAATAGATGAGCTCGGCATAACGCGGCATGAAGCTGTCTTTGAGATGCGCCGCCTCGCGGTCGAGCGTGAGCGATTCGATCGCGCGATGCGCCACATGCAGGATAGTGCCGCCCGGTGTTTCATAAACGCCACGCGACTTCATGCCGACGAAACGGTTCTCGACCAGGTCGAGCCGGCCGATGCCGTTGTCGCGGCCGAAATCGTTGAGCGCTGTGAACAATGTTGCCGGCGACATGGCCTTGCCATTGAGCGCAATGGGATCGCCCTTCTTGAACTCGATCTCGATTTCGGTCGGCTTGTCGGGCGCCTCTTCCGGCGAGATGGTGCGCTGATAGACGTAAGGCGGCGGCTCGACCCACGGATCCTCCAGCACTTTGCCTTCGGATGAGGAGTGCAGCAGATTGGCATCGACAGAGAACGGCGCCTCGCCGCGTTTGTCCTTGGTCACCTGGATCTGATGCTTCTCGGCGAAGTCGATGAGATCGGTGCGGCTCTTGAATTCCCACTCACGCCAGGGCGCGATGACCTTGATGTCGGGATTGAGCGCGTAGGCGGTCAGCTCGAAGCGCACCTGGTCATTGCCCTTGCCGGTGGCGCCATGGGCGACGGCATCGGCGCCGGTTTCCTTGGCGATCTCGATCAGGCGCTTGGCGATGAGCGGCCGGGCGATCGAGGTGCCGAGCAGATAGACGCCCTCGTAAAGCGCATTGGCGCGGAACATCGGGAAGACGAAGTCGCGGATGAATTCCTCGCGCACATCCTCGATGAAGATTTCCTTGATGCCCATCCGCTGCGCCTTTTCGCGCGCCGGCTCGATCTCGCCACCCTGGCCCAGATCGGCGGTGAAGGTCACGACCTCCGCGCCATATTCGGTCTGCAGCCATTTGAGGATGATCGAGGTGTCGAGGCCGCCGGAATAAGCGAGCACGACCTTCTTGACGCTGCCGCGTTTGGACATGATGTAATCCGTTCCCGTGAAAATCGCCGGCACTATACTGATGGGCAGCCCAAACACAATGCGTCCAAAACTCGATTTCTGGTATGAATTCGCCTCCACTTACTCTTATCTGGCCGCGCTCCGGATCGGCGGCCTGGCCAGAGAACGAAAAGTGGACATCGTCTGGCGGCCCTTCCTGCTCGGGCCGATCTTCAAGGCGCAAGGCTGGGACAGCTCGCCCTTCAACCTGTTTCCGGCCAAGGGCGGCTATATGTGGCGCGACCTGGAACGGCTCTGCGCCGCCCAGGGGCTCGCCTTCCGCAAGCCCGACCCCTTCCCGCAATCGAGCCTACATGCCGCCCGCATCGCCTGGACCGACCAGATGATCATCCACCGGCCCGAATTTTCCCGCCGGGTCTTCCTCGCCGAATTCGCCGAAGGCAGGCGCATCGACGACGAGGCGGTGCTTGCCGGCATCCTGCGGAGCCTCGATCTCGACGACCGCACCATCACTGCCGCCGCCCGCTCCGACAAGGTCAAATTGCGGTTGCGCCGGGAGACCGACGAGGCGATCCGCCTCGGGCTGTTCGGCGCCCCGAGCTTCGTCACCGCCGATGGCGAGCTCTTCTGGGGCAATGACCGGCTGGACGCAGCGCTCGACTGGGCGGCAGACCGGGCGGAGGACTTGTAATTACGCCTCGGCTTGGCGGAAGCCGGCGCGCTGCCCCGCGATTGCCCAATAGACGAGGCCGGCGAGCAGAGTCGACAGAAGGATCGCCAGCGTGATGAGCCCACGGTCGAGATTCATATCGAGGAACCAGTCGGGCACCAGCAGCAGGCCGGCACCGACGGCGAGGACGACGGCGATGAGGAGATGCAGCCAGAGCGCGCGCCAGGCGAAGATCTCGGTGAGCCCGTTGAGGATCGCCGCCGGGATGAAGGTCAGGATCATCACGATCCACATGACGTAGAAGAAGATGATGGGCGCTATCAGCAGCGCCAGGGGCGCGAAGCCCATCATCTGCCAGAGATCACTGTCGGGATAGAAGGCGCTGATGATCGCGAGCAGCCCTGGAAAGGCTGCAGCGCCAGCGGCAAGCGCCACAAAATAGCCGAGCACAACAAAGGCGATGCGCTTGGCGATATTGGCAATCATGGTGAGACGACCTCTATCGGTCTACCCGCATGGCGACCTGCGATGAGCCAGTAGATGAGGCCACCCAGCAAGGCCGATAAGTTCGCAGTCATCTCTGCAGCAGGCGAGAGGGGGAGCAAATCTGAAAGCGTGAGCGCAGTGAAGATCAATACCCAACCGACAAGGTAAACCCATAAGCGTCGCCAGCTGAATATCTCGGCTGCGAAGATAAGGATCAGGGCCGGTACAAGAAAGAAGAAGAGCATACTCGTGATCGTGAGCATAAACGCCGTGTATTCAGGGCCAACGAGTTCGCCCTGCTCAGTCCAATAATACGAGGTGGGTCCGGTGACCAAAGTGACCTGCCAGACTGGTAGAGCGCTCAATACCGTTGCCGTCACATAGCCCAACGCGATGAGCCCGACACGCTTGGCGATATGGGCGATCATCGAATGAACGCCCAAGGCGGCATCAGGCGGAGGCCGGCGCCGCATCCATCGCCAGGCGATCCTTGGCCTTGAGGCGCTGGCTTTCCGATTTGAGCTGGCCGCAGGCCGCCATGATGTCGCGGCCGCGCGGCGTCCTGACCGGCGAGGCATAGCCGGCACGGTTCAGCACTTCGGCGAAGCGCTCGATCGTATCCCAGTCCGAGCACTCATACTGTGTGCCGGGCCACGGATTGAACGGGATGAGATTGACCTTGGCCGGAATGCCCTTCAGCAGCTTCACCAGCCGTTTGGCGTCGTCGAGCGTGTCGTTGACGTCTTTGAGCATCACATATTCGAAAGTGATGCGGCGCGCATTGGAGAGCCCCGGATAAGAGCGGCACGCGTCGAGCAGTTCGCTGATCGGATATTTCTTGTTGAGCGGCACGAGTTTGTTGCGGATCTCATCCGTCGTGCCGTGCAGCGAGATGGCGAGCATGGTGCCGATCTCGGCGCCGGCGCGCACGATCTCCGGCACGACGCCCGAGGTCGACAGCGTGATGCGCCGCTTCGACAGCGAAATGCCTTCGCCGTCGGAGACGATCTCCATCGCGTTCTTCACATTGTCGAAATTATAGAGCGGCTCGCCCATGCCCATGAGCACGACATTGGTGACATAACGCCCGCCGATCGGCGGCGTCGGATTGGCGCTGAGCTGATGCGGCCACTCCTCCAGCCGGTCGCGTGCGCTGAGCACCTGGCCGACGATCTCGGCGGCGCTCAGATTGCGCACCAGCTTCTGCGTGCCGGTATGACAGAAGGTGCAGGTGAGCGTGCAGCCGACCTGGCTCGAGATGCACAAGGTGCCGCGGTCTTCCTCGGGGATATAGACCATCTCGACTTCATGACGCTGGCCGCGTTCGTCACGCGGCAGCTTGAGCAGCCATTTGCGCGTACCGTCGCTGGAGATCTGCTCGGTCACCACTTCGAGGCGATCGATCACGAAGACCTCGTCGAGCTTCTGGCGCAGATCCTTCGAGATGTCGCTCATCTGGGCAAAGGAGGTGGCGCCGCGGTGATAGAGCCAGCTCCACAGCTGGCGCATGCGCATGCGCCGCTGCTTCTCCGGCACGCCGGCCTTGGCCAGCACGTCGGTCAGCTCGTCGCGCGTCAGCCCGATCAGCGGCTCCTTGGCGGGGCCGGCGTTCGAGGCTTCGGGGCGCGATCTGTGCGCGATATCGAGGGTCACGGCGGTCATGATCGGGGGTTCTTAGCATGGAAACGCCGAATATAGGAATTCGGCGCGTCCGGCCCAACGGGCTTATTTGCAGGCCGCGTCGATCTTGGCAAGCGCCTGGGCGAGACCCTTCAGCGAATAGGCATCGATCGTCTCGGTACCGCGCCAGGACGCCCCCTTGATCGAGAGCTTCTGGCCCTTTTTCATCGCCGTCACGATCTCCTTGTCCTTGGCGGTCGTGTCGGCCCAGGCGCCGTCGCCATTGGCAAAGAGCTCATAATCCTGGGTATCGATGGTGAGCTGGACGGGGGTGTCCTTCTTGAAGGGATAGCCGATGATGGTCGACACCTCGTTGCGGACACTCTGGCCCGGGCGATGGGTGACCAGCAGGAAGGCCGGGTCACGTTTGACGTTCTTGGGCGTCTGGGTCTTGGGCTGCGAGGAAATATAGCAGACCTTGCCGCCCTGGGCCTTGTAGGTATAGGCGGCCCAGTCACCGAACTTGCCGAGCTCGGTGGGCTCCGGCGTCTGCGCCAGGGCCGGCGCCAAGCCGGCCAGAACCGCGAAAGGCGCCAAAGCGAGAGCCCATGCCAAAGGCTTGAAATTCATATCAGCAACCTCATTCCCACCCGCAATGTCCCAAAAAGACGCAAGCTTTTCGACAAGGACCTGCGGAAATAAATCGATTCGTCCCAAAAAGCCGGAAAATCCCACTGCCGGCCTCATTCGCGCGCCTTAACTGCTTGAACAATCTGACCGGATTTGGGCGATCAGCCCTTAGCCAATTCGTCAGATTGCGCAACTATTTGCGCTCATGTAACGCAGTACTCATAGCGTTTGGAGCTTGCTGAATGGTTGCTGTCGCCGAAATTGCCCATGGAACCCCGGTTCTCGCTGATCTCCCCGGCCTGCTGGCCGAAGCCCATGGCGCCGTCGGCGCCCTGTACGCCCAGGCCCGGGCTCGCGTCCAGGCCCGGGTGACCGCCGAGCGCAAGCTTTCCTCCCATCTGATCGACCGCGAGCAGCATGCCGTCCATGGCCTCGCCTGGCTTGCCACCTATGATGCGGTGCTGCGCGAGCTCACCGCCTATGCCGAGCGCCTCACCCGGGGGCAGAAATTTGGCGAGATGGAGCAGCTCCTGGTCCAGATCGCCGCTGGGGAATATCTGAACCAGATCGCCGGCGGCATTCCGATGAACCAGACGGAATTCGCCAGGCTTTCCGATCTGGGCCTCACGCGCACCGATCTCAGCCAGCTCGACAACCGGGCCGTCCAGGCTTTGATGAGCGCCGGCAATTCGGCGCCGGCCCGCGCCCGCCTGGTCGAGCTGATGATGGCGGCCAAGGGCGCCTCGACCTTCGGCGATTGCGGCCTCGACGACACGATGGAGGAAATGCGCACCAGCATGCGCCGCTTCGTCGAGGACAAGGTCAAGCCGAAGGCGCATGAATGGCATCGGGCCAACGCCTATGTGCCGATGGAGATCGTCGAGGAATTGGCGGGTCTCGGCGTCTTCGCGCTGACGCTGCCCGAGCAATATGGCGGGCTCGGGCTCGGTAAGGAATCCATGTGCGTCGTTTCCGAGGAATTGTCGCGCGGCTGGATTGCCGTCGGCTCGCTCGGCACCCGCGCCGAGATCGCCTGCGAGCTCATTCTGGGCGGCGGCACCGAGGCGCAGAAGGAAACCTGGCTGCCACGCATCGCGTCCGGCGAGATTCTCCCCACCGCCGTCTTCACCGAACCCAATACCGGCTCCGATCTCGGCAGCCTGCGCACCCGCGCGGTGAAGGATGGTGATGTCTATAAGGTGACCGGCAACAAGACCTGGATCACCCATCCGGTGCGCGCCGATATCATGACGCTGCTCGCCCGCACCAATCCGGACGAGCCCGGCTATAAGGGCCTCTCGATGTTCATCGCCGAGAAGCCGCGCGGCAGCGACGCCGATCCCTTCCCGGCCAAAGGCATGTCGGGCGGCGAGATTGAAGTGCTCGGCTATCGCGGCATGAAGGAATATGAGATCCGCTTCGAGGATTTCGAGGTGAAGGCCGACAATCTTCTGGGCGGCGCCGAAGGCCAGGGCTTCAAGCAGTTGATGCAGACCTTCGAATCGGCCCGCATCCAGACCGCGGCGCGCGCTCTGGGCGTGGCGCAGAACGCTCTCGATGTCGGCCTCGATTATGCCATGGGCCGCATCCAGTTCGGCAAGCCGATCGTCGCCTTCCCGCGCATCGCCGACAAGCTCGCTTTGATGGCGGCCGAGATCATGGCGACGCGCCAGCTCGTCTATCATTCGGCGCGCGAAAAGGATGCCGGCCGGCGCTGCGATCTCGAAGCCGGCATGGCCAAGCTTCTCGGCGCCCGCGTCGCCTGGTCATGCGCCGACAACGCGCTGCAGATTCATGGCGGCAACGGCTTTGCGCTTGAATATCAGATCTCGCGCATTCTCTGCGACGCGCGCATCCTCAACATCTTCGAAGGCGCCGCCGAGATCCAGGCGCAGGTCATCGCCAGGCGTCTGCTCGAGGGCGGCAATTGAGCGACAACCGCACCGTCCTCATCACCGGCTGCTCCTCAGGCATAGGCTATGCCTCGGCGAAACTTCTGAAAGAGAAAGGCTTCCGCGTCTTCGCCACGGTGCGCAAGGATGCCGATCTCATCCGCCTCGAAAGCGAAGGCTTCGAGACGTTCCGCCTCGACTACACCGATCCGATCACCATTTCCGAATGCGTCGCCGACGTGGCCGAGCGCAGCCAGGGCAAGCTCTACGGCCTATTCAACAATGGCGCCTATGGTCAGCCGGGCGCGCTCGAGGATATTTCGCGCGCCGCCCTCACCGCCCAGTTCGAGGCCAATGTCTTCGGCTGGCACGAGCTGACGCGCGACTGCCTGAAGCTGATGCGCGCCAATGGCGGCGGCCGGATCGTCAATAACTCCTCCGTCCTCGGACTGACCGCGATGAAATGGCGCGGCGCCTATTGTGCCACGAAATTCGCCATCGAGGCGATGTCGGATACGCTGAGACTCGAGCTCCAGGGCACCAATATCCATGTGTCGCTGATCGAGCCGGGGCCAATTGCCACACGTTTCGTCGAGCATGCCATGGCCGCCTTCGATCGCAATGTCGACGAGACGATGTCGCACTACCGCGAAGCCTATGTGAAACAGCGCCAAAGGCTGAATGGCGGGGGCGCCAAGCGCTTCAAACTGCCGCCCGAAGCGGTGGCCTTGAAGCTGCTCCATGCGCTGGAAAGCCGCAAGCCGAAACGGCGCTATTATGTGACAGTGCCGACTTATGTCATGGCCTGGGCCAGGCGGCTGTTGCCGCCGCCGGCGCTGGACCGGCTTCTCGATAAGGCATCCGACCAATGAATATCTTCGACTATCTCGTCCCCATTTCCATCGCCGCCGTTTTCATCGTCCTGTGTCTCGGCCTGTTCAACATGATGCGCGGCGGCCCCGGCAACGTCTCCCAGCAATTCATGCGCTGGCGCGTGATCCTGCAATTCGTCGCGATCATCATCATCATGGGCGCGATCTGGTTCGCCGGCCGGTAATCGGCGTTCTTCTCCCCTTCCAGACTTGAAAATCCCCAGTTCCCTACCCACATACTCGCGCGATTTAGGCAGTGAGGGGGGTTCTCCCATGGTCTTGACCCGCAACAACGAACAGACGGTGCGCTCCGGCTTCTGGCCGAAGCTCGGCAAGGTCGCGGCCTCTATTCCTTTCGCTGAGGACGCGGTCGCCGCGTATTATTGCGCCTTCGACCGCGCCACGCCGCTCAAGGCCAAGGGCATTCTGTTCGGCGCGCTGGCTTATTTCGTGATGCCGATCGACGCCATTCCCGATTTCGTGCTGGGCCTCGGCTTCACCGACGACATGGCGGTGCTGCTGGCCGCCATCGGCATGATCCGCGCCCATCTGAAGCCCGTCCACTATGATCGGGCGCGCGCGACGCTCGAACGCCTCAAGCACGGCGACACCCCCGCCGACTGAAGCTCAGGCGCGCTTCTGCACGTCGCGCAGCACCGCCAAGGCCCGCTCCGCCATGTCCGCTGGAACGAAGACATGATCGTGGTGGAAGGCCGCGACCATGTTGCAGGCAATGCCCTCGGCCGCGAGAGCGCCGGCGACCGCGGCTGTCAGCCCGACGCCTTCGAGGCTCGAAAACACCTCGAGCACGATGCGCCGCATCGGCATCGCCACGGCGAAACCGAGTGACGCCGCCTCGGCACGTCCGAGGATCAGCGTCACGCTTTCTTCTTCCTTGAACGAGCCGAGCGCCAGCGGCAGCGCGCGGGCGATGATATCGGCATCCGTCGTCGCGCAGAAAAAAAACTCGCCGTCCTTGAGCACCGGCGTCATATTGGCCAGCATGGCTTGTGTGTCGCGGATCACATCCGGCATCTTGTCGTTCCTTAGAGCCCTTCCCATTTTGATCGAATCGTTCCGATTCGATCAAAATGGGAGAAAGGGCTCGAATACATATAATGTTGAGCGCTTCCTTATCGCCAAAGTCGAGCAACTTTGGCGGGAAGCGCTCTACGGTATCAGGATGACCTTGCCCTTCACTTCGCGCCGGGCAATCGCTCCAAGCGCTGCGGCGATCTCATCGAAGCGATACGCCTTGTGGATATGCGGCGTGAGCCGGCCACCCGCCGCCCAGGCGAGCAGCTGCTCCATATTGGCGCGATGTTTGTCGGGCTCATGGTCGATATGCGCGCCCCAGAAGACGCCTTGGATATTGGCGCTCTTGAGCAGCACCAGATTGAGCGGCAGCTTCGGGATGTCGCCTTGTGCGAAGCCGACGACGAGATGACGACCGTTCCAGGCCAGCGCTCTGACGCCAAGTTCGCTGAATGCGCCACCCACCGGATCATAGACGACATCGACGCCGCCCGGCTTGAGCTCTTTCAGCGCCTCCTTCAGATTCCGGGCCGCATAATTCACCAGATGATCGGCACCGAGGTCACGGCAAAAGCTGAGCTTGTCGTCGGACGAGGCGCAGGCGATCACTTCCGCGCCCATCAATTTGCCGATCTCGATCGCCGCCTGGCCGACACCGCCCGAGGCGCCGAGCACCGCCAGCGTCTCGCCCTTTTGCAAACCCGCGCGATCCTTCAGCGCATGCAATGTCGTGCCATAGGTGATCGAGAGGCCGGCTGCCGCCTCATCACTCAGGCCCTTGGGGATGAGCGCCAGTTTCCGGGCCGCCACCACGACTTCCTCACGCGCGCCGCCATGGCCGACATAGCCCATCACCCGGTCACCTGCCTTGAGGCCGCGCACGTCCGGGCCAGTCTTCGCGATGACGCCGGCGATCTCGCCGCCCGGCGAAAAAGGCAGCTCCGGCTTGATCTGGTATTTGCCCTGGATGATGAGCGTGTCGAAGAAATTGAGGCCGATCGCCGTGACCTTCACCACGACTTCGTCCGCTTGGGGTTCGGGCGTGGTGATCTCATCGACGCTCAAGCTCTTCGGCCCGCCAAGGGCCTTGCACAATACCGCTCTCATTTTCTCCCTCGCGTGACCAGCAGAACCCCACCCGCGCAGACGACCATCCCGAGGATCTGGATCAGCGTCAATGTCTCATCGAACAGGAGCCAGGCCATCACCGCGGCGACACCCGGCACCAGGAAGATGAGCGCCGAGACCTTTGAGACATCGCCGTGCTTGATGAGGAGCATCAGCAGCAATATGGCGCCGATCGACAGCACGATCACCGACCAGGCGAGCGCGATCCACGCATCGGCCGTCGCATCGAAGCGGAAGTTCTCGGTGGCGAGCGCGCCAATGAGGACCACGATGAAGCCGCCGGCATATTGCCAGGCCGTGCCGGCGAGAATGTCTATTCTGGTGACGTAGCGCTTCTGATAGATGCTGCCGAGCGTCATCGACAAAGCGCCGAGGGTCATGGCGAGCACGGTGGCGGGTGTGATGCCGTCGACCACCGAGACGTCGAGCTTGGGCGCCAGCACCAGCGCGACGCCGCCGAGCGCGACCGCGAGGCCCAGCCAATGGCGCAAGGTGATGCGTTCGCCGAGCAGGCGGCCGGCCAGGAGAGCGGTGAAGATCGGCTGCAGGCCGGCGATCAGGGCGGCGATGCCGGCAGGAAGCCCATGCGCCACGGCCCAATAGCAGGCGCCCAGATAGCCGCCATGCAGCAGGGTTCCGGCGATGAAGGCATGTGACGCAGCGGTACGGCCGGGCCAGCGGGCTTTGAAGGCAAGCGCCAGAAGGAGCAGCAGCAGCCCGGCGATGCTGAAACGGATCACCAGGAAGGTCAAAGGATCGACATGCGGGGCCGACAGCCTTGCAACGATGAAGCCGGTTGCCCATATCAGGACGAATGACGCGGACGCGGCGGCAATCCAGTTGGGCTGTGTTTTTTCGGGTGCCATGGCGTCGTGTCGATCAGTTGGGAAGGTGGGGCATGTCTTTGCCCGCCTTCTGAGGGTTTGGCGAGCTAGACTTGAGAAGGGCAGACATGTTCGATCCGCAAAAGCTTCTTGAACAGTTCCTGGGCGGCCAGGGCCAGCAGCAGCAGGGCCAGAATGCGCCGGCCAAGAGCGGGTCGGGATTTTCTCCCGACATGCTCAAAGGGCTTGCCGGCGGTGCCGCCGCGGGCGGCCTCGTTTCGATCCTTCTGGGCTCGAAGGGCGGCAAGAAGCTCGCCGGCAGCGCCCTGAAGGTCGGCGGCGTCGCGGTCCTGGGCGGCCTCGCTTACAAAGCCTGGCAGAATTACCAGGCGACCAAGGGCGCCCAGTCGACGGTCCCGCCGGTGAACCAGCCGATGAAGGACATCACGCCGCAGGCCGAAGGCACGGTGTTTCTGCCGTCCGCGCCGCAGGAGCGCAACGAGCTGAGCCTCGTTCTGCTGCGCGCCATGATCGCCGCCGCCAAGGCGGACGGCCATATCGATGCCAATGAGCAGAAAGCGATCTTCGACAAGCTCGACGAATTCGCGCTCGACAATGACGCCAAGGCCTTCGTCATCGACGAATTACGCAAGCCGCTCGACATTGACGCGGTGGTGAAGGGCGCGACCAGCGTCGAGCGCGCGGTCGAGATCTATGCCGCCTCCGTGCTCGCCATCGACCCCGATGATCCGGCCGAGCAGGCCTATCTGGCGATGCTCGCCTCGCGCCTCAAGCTCGACCCCGCCCTCAAGGCGAGCGTCGAAACCGAAGCGCGCAAGCTGCCCGTCACGGCCGGGTAGCAATGCGCAGCAAGTAGTTTCTCCCCAGACTTCCCCCTCTCCGCTGCAATCGCATGGGAGGGGGAATTTTTTCGGTGGACTCGCGCTTTATTAGGTCCCCTGCGCGCTCACCCGATCTTTCATCGAATCCCTCCCCCTGTTATGGCTTGCGCATGACGGAACCGCGGCCCACCATTCCCCTTCTCATCCTCGAAGCCATAAGGCGGCTGTTCGCGGACGAGGCCATACCGCTGGCCGGCAATATCGCCTTCCGTTTTCTGTTCTCGATCTTCCCGTTCCTGATTTTCCTGACCGCGCTTGCCGGCTTCTTCGGCAGCGCCGAGCTCGCCTCCAGCATCGTGACCTATCTCTTGAGCGTGGCGCCCAAGGAATTCGTGGGTCCGATCGCGCCCGAGATCAATTCGCTGCTGACGCGGCCGCGCACCGCCCTTCTCAGCGTCTCGGCCATCATCACCGTCTGGAGCGCCATGGGTGGTGTCGACAGCGTGCGCGTCGCGCTCAATCGCGCCTATGGCCTGACCGAGGACCGCAACACCTTCCTGCTCTACGGCCTCATGGCGCTGTTCGTGGTGGGATCGGCGGTGCTGCTGCTGGCGCTCGCCGTGCTGATCGTCTTCGCGCCGACCGCCATCCATTTCATCAGCGTCTATGCGCCGGCCTTCGACGATCTCATCGCAACTTTCGACCGCTACCGCTATCCGCTGGCCATCGTCATCATGGTGGTGGGTCTGTTCCTGGCGCATCTGATCCTCCCCGCAAGGCGCGTGAAGCTTTATTATCTGATGCCGGGCGTCATCCTCACCGTCTGCGTGTGGCTCATCCTCTCCAGCGTCTATTCGTATTTCCTCGCCAATTTTGCCACCTTCGCCTCGACCTATGTCGGCCTCTCCGGTCTCTTCGCGGCGATGTTCCTGATCTATCTCTCCGCCCTCGCCCTCATTCTCGGCGGCGAGCTCAACCGCGTCATCGTGCTGGCGCGCAAATACGACAAGGAAGCCTCAACCGAGACGGCGGACCTCAGCAAGGAGTGAGGCTTTTTCTTCTTCGTCGAGATCACGCCAGTCGCGATCATCGAGGCCGGCGGCGATCGCCCAGCGCGCGATAAAGATCGATCACGTTTATCACTTCAGGTCGATTTCGACCTGAAGTGATCGTGATCTATAGATTGAGCGAGGCCTTGTCCTTCACCCGTCGATAGGCCTTTGCCGCGCCGAGCGCGCGCAATTCGGCGATGGTCCTGATGCCGGCTTCCGCCAGCATCAGCGCCGATTTAGGCCCCAGATTGCGCAACCGCGCGACCGGCAGCCGGTCTTCGTCCATAATCAGGAGGATGCCGCCTCGATCGCATCCTCAAAGGTCTTGAGGCCGGTGCGCGGGGCCGATACCAGCACCGCCATATTGCCGGGCCGGTGCTCGTTCTTCCACATCTTCATATGCGCCTTGGGGATGTCGTTCCAGGCATAGACTTCCGACATGCAGGGATCGATGCGCTGCGCCTGCACCAGCTTGTTGGCGTTGGCGGCCTGCATCAGATTGGCGAAATGCGAGCCTTGCACGCGCTTCTGATGCATCCACAGATAACGCGCATCCATGGTGAGATTGTAGCCGGTGGTGCCGGCGCAGATGACCACCATGCCGCCGCGCTTCACGATGAGCACCGAAACCGGGAAAGTCGTAGCGCCCGGATGCTCGAACACCATGTCGACATTGTTGCCTTTGCCGGTGAAATTCCAGATCGCCTTGCCGAAGTCGCGCGCGTTCTTCAGCCACTCATTGTATTCGGGCGTGCCGACCTTCGGCATCTCGCCCCAGCATTTGAAGTTCTTGCGGTTGATGACGCCCTTGGCGCCGAGCGACATGACGAAATCCGCCTTGTCGTCATCCGAGATGACGCCGATGGCATTGCCGCCAGCCGTGGCGATGAGCTGCACCGCCATCGAGCCGAGGCCCCCCGAGGCGCCCCACACCAGCACATTCTGGCCGGGCTTCAGCGTATGCGGACGATGGCCGAACAGCATGCGATAGGCGGTGGCCAGCGTCAGCGTGTAGCAAGCCGATTCTTCCCAGGTGAGATGCTGCGGGCGCGGCAGAAGCTGGCGCGCCTGCACGCGGGCGAATTGCGCGAAGGAGCCGTCCGGCGTTTCATATCCCCAGATGCGCTGCGAGGGCGAGAACATCGGATCGCCGCCATTGCATTCCTCGTCGTCGCCATCGTCCTGGTTGCAATGGATGACGACTTCATCGCCGACCGCCCAGCGTTTCACTTTCGAACCGACGGCATAGACGATGCCCGAGGCGTCGGAGCCTGCGATATGATAGGGATTCTTGTGACCGTCGATCGGCGAGATCGGCGTGCCGAGCGCCGCCCACACGCCGTTGTAATTGACGCCGGCCGCCATCACGAGCACCAGCACCTCGTCCTCGCCGATGGCCCAGGTGGGGACGACCTCGATCTGCATGGCGCTGTCCGGCGGTCCATGCCGCTCCTGGCGGATGGTCCAGGCGTACATTTTTTCGGGAACATGGCCGAGCGGCGGGATTTCGCCGATCTCGTAGAGATCCTTCACCGGCTGGTTGGCATTGGCCGGCGCGCTGACTGTTGTTTTCGCTTTGGCGCTCATGGGTATTCCTCCGTTCCCCGAATTAAAGGGAAGGCTATGTCATTTCGCAATGCAACAAAAGTACATTGCGCCTGCTCACAGGCTGATCATGACAGTTTGCCGCAGTTTTGGGCATATGACAGGTCAATAACACTGACCCATTCGGGCTTTACCCGGCAGCGCCTCTGGCCGATAATTCGGCGGTAAACCGGGTTGGCGGAATGGTGGATCTCCAGGCCCTACTGATGATGTGGTTATGGTCGGCCCTGACCGATGGCACGGGGCTGTTCCTGCTGGCTCTGCTGCTCGCCGCCACCATCGTCGTCAACCAGCTGACCGACACTTCCGACACACTCCGCATGGCCGGCAAATTCGCCTCTCTGGCCTTGGGCGCCTTTCTCGGCTTCCAGCTCTTTCCCGACATCTCACCACCGCTCGAGATCACCGCCCATGGCACCTTTGCCCTGTTTTCGGGCATGACCGCCATGGGATTGGTCAATATGGCTTTGCTCCGGCCCCTCTGATCCCTCTAAGGAATTGTTGCGCCGCAATATCGCTCATGCTTTGATGCACTGCATGACGCGTGACCGCCCCTGGATTTTCCGCACCTATGCCGGCCATTCGACCGCGGCCGAAAGCAACCGCCTGTTCCGCACCAATCTGGGCAAGGGCCAGACCGGCCTGTCGGTGGCCTTCGATCTGCCGACCCAGACCGGTTATGACAGCGACCACATTCTGGCGCGCGGCGAGGTTGGCAAGGTCGGCGTTCCCATTTCGCATCTGGGCGACATGCGCGCTTTGTTCGAGGGCATTCCCCTGAACGAGATGAACACGTCGATGACCATCAATGCGACGGCCGCCTGGCTGCTCGCCCTTTATGTCGCCGCCGCCGATGAGCAGGGCTCGGGCCGCGGCAGCCTCGCCGGCACCACCCAGAACGACATCATCAAGGAATATCTCTCGCGCGGCACCTATGTGTTCCCGCCCAAGCCGTCGATGCAGCTCATCACCGACACCATCGCCTTCTCGGCATCGCAATTGCCGAAATGGAATCCGATGAATGTCTGCTCCTATCATCTGCAGGAAGCGGGCGCGACGCCGGTGCAGGAGCTGAGCTTCGCGCTCGCGACGGCGATCGCGGTGCTCGACGGCGTCAAGGCCAGCGGCACGATTCCCGAGGCCGACTTCCCCGAGATCGTCGGCCGCATTTCCTTCTTCGTCAATGCCGGCATCCGCTTCATCACCGAAATCTGCAAGATGCGGGCCTTCACCGAATTGTGGGACGAGATCTGCCGCGACCGTTATGGCGTCAAGGATGAGAAGCTGCGCCGCTTCCGTTATGGCGTGCAGGTGAATTCGCTGGGTCTCACCGAACAGCAGCCCGAGAACAATGTCTATCGCATCCTGCTCGAGATGCTGGCGGTGGTACTGTCGAAAAACGCCCGCGCCCGCGCCGTGCAGCTGCCCGCCTGGAATGAGGCGCTTGGCCTGCCGCGGCCCTGGGACCAGCAATGGTCGCTGCGCATGCAGCAGATCGTCGCTTATGAATCGGACCTTCTTGATTACGGCGACATTTTCGACGGCTCGAAGGAGATCGAGACCAAGGTCGAGCAGCTCAAAGCCGAGGCACGCCTGGAGCTCGAACATGTACTCGCCATGGGTGGCGCCATCGCCGCGATCGAGACCGGCTATATGAAAAAGGCGCTGGTCGATTCCAATGCCGAACGTCTGCGCGCCATCGAGGCGGGCGAGACCAAGGTCGTCGGCGTCAATGCCTTCACCACGAGCGAGCCGTCACCGCTCGCCTCGGAAGACGGCGAGGCGATCCTGACCGTATCCGAGACGGTCGAATATGAGCAGATCGAAAAATTGAAGGCTTGGCGCAGCGCGCGGGACGCGAAAGCTGTTGCCGCCGCGCTGAAAGCCCTCGAAGCGGCGGCACGCGAGAGCCGCAATGTCATGGAGCCGTCGATCGCCTGCGCCAAGGTGGGCGTCACCACCGGCGAATGGGGCGAGACCTTGCGCCGTGTCTTCGGCGAATACCGCGCCCCTACCGGCGTCACGCTTCTGATGCGTGGCGAAGCCTCGCAATCGATCGCCGAAGTGAGACAGCAAGTCGAGGCTCTCGCCGCCAAGCTCGGCGCCACGCCGAAATTCCTGGTCGGCAAGCCCGGCCTCGACGGTCATTCCAACGGCGCCGAGCAGATCGCGGTGCGCGCTGCCGATTGCGGCTTCGAAGTTTCTTATGACGGCATCCGCCTGACGCCGGAGCAGATCGTCGCCGCGGCGCTCGAGCACAAGGTGCATGTCGTCGGCCTCTCCATCCTGTCGGGCTCGCATGTTCCGCTGGTGCGCGATGTCATGAACCGCATGCGCGCCGCTGGCCTCGGCCAGGTGCCGGTGGTCGCGGGCGGCATCATCCCGCCCGAGGACGTGCTGGTGCTCAAGCAATTGGGCGTCGCCCAGGTCTATACGCCGAAGGACTTCGACTTGAACCGCATCATGAGTGATCTCGTCCGCCTCATCGATGCGCGCGCCAGCGAGCAGGCCGCGTGACGCACCGGATCAGCCCGAGCTTCACGCTCTGGCCAAGCAACGATCCGGCATGAGAGAAGAGCTCACCCGACGTCTCGACCGGCGGATGACGGTTGACGCCATCCTGAAATTTCTCGCTCCGATCCTGGTCGGGCTGCCTGTGGCAGTGTGGCTGATTTTCTGGGCAACGAATGTTCCTGTGTCACGCGACATTCTCGAAGCCCGTTTTGTTCGCTGGACCGTGCATCAGGCCGACGAGGGCCAGAGCCTGCCTCGGGTCTTCGTCGATCTGCCTGATGGCCGCACCATCGCCGCAGTGGCCTGGGCCGGCTGGCGGCCGCCGGAAGTGGGCAGCCCTGTTCGCCTGCAAGAGGAAAAAATGCGCTGGTACGGCAGGAACTATCGCATCGTGCCGTGAGCGGCTATTGTCCGCCCCGCCTCATGTCTTCGATCCTCACCACCATCCTCCCCGTCTTCGGCCTGATCGCGCTCGGCTTCATCTGCGCGCGCACCAATTTCATCGGTCCGGCCGCCGGCCAGGGTCTGAGCCAGGTGGTGTTCAACCTCGCTATGCCGGCGCTCCTGTTCCGCACCGTGGCGGTGATCGACCAGCAGAGCCTGTCGCCCTGGCCGCTCTGGGCGGCGCTCTTCGGCGGCATCGCGGTCGTGTGGATCGCCACCACCATCATCGCCCGCCTGACCAATCTCATCGAGGCGGCGCCCGCTTCCGCCGCCATGGGGGCCAGCTTCGGCAATCTGGCAATGCTCGGCCTGCCGCTGGCGCTCGCCCATTTCGGCGACCGCGCCGCTCTGCCGGTGGGCCTGATCCTGTCGATCCACGCCCCCATTCTGTGGCTCGCCGCCGTGATCCATATCGAGGCTTCGGGCAAAGGCCAGCTGCCTTCGATCCTGTCGGTGCTGCGTCAGCTGGCCAACCAGCTCATCCGCAACCCGATCGTGCTGGCGCTGCTCTTGGGCACGCTCTGGCGCGTCACCGGCCTCGGCCTGCATCCGGTGCCCGACCGCTTCCTCGAAATGCTGGGTGAGGCGGGCGTGCCGACGGCGCTTGTCGCTTTGGGCCTGTCTCTCGCCGGCTACAGCCTCAAGGGCCAGTGGCGCGCCATCTTCACCTTGATGACGCTCAAGCTCCTCTGCCTGCCGGTCGTCGTCTGGCTGATCGCGCATTACGTAGTCGGGCTCGATACTTTCTGGACCCATATCGCGCTGATGCTCGCCGCCATGCCGACCGGCGCCAATGCCTATCTCTTTGCGCAGCGCTACGAGACCGGCGCCGCTCCCGTCTCGGGCGCCATAGCACTCGGCACCGCTTTGTCGCTTTTCACCCTGAGCGGCCTGTTCCTGCTCATGGATGCCGGGCTTATCTAGAAAGTGAACACGGCGCCGAGGACCGGGCCGTGCTCGATTACGTCGAACTTGAAGTCGTCCTTTTCATAATCGACGCTGATCGCGCGGTAGCCGGCGACGAGCGCGGTGGACTCGCTGATCTGATAGCCGATCCCGCCATAGGCATCCCAGGCGAAATCCGACGATATGCCGAAGCCGCCGATCATGCCCCAGGCATTGAGGAAGAAATCCGGGCTGAGATCGAGGCGGCTCTTCAGGCCGATCGTCGGATCGACCCACGTCGCCGAATCGCTCGCCGACCTGTCCAGGTCGCCGGTGATGTCGACATCGGTGCTGACCGACCACAGACGGGCGCCCGCCAGCACATCGAGACTGCCGCCTTCCGCATCGATGAGGCGAAACTCGCCGGCGAGGAGACCGGTGAAGGTCTCGCTCGTCACGTCGATGTCGACGTTGAGATTGCGGATGCTCGCCCCGTCATCGGCGCCGAGCTTCACATACATGATGTCGCTGAGCACGCCGAAAGTGCCATTATGCGCTTCCGCCACCGCCATGGCGCCGAAATCGAGATTCTTGAGAATGTCCTTGAAGGGCGCATCGATTTCGATATCGGGCAGGCCGAACTGGCCGATATCGCCCTCGAGCGTCGCCATCCACAGATAAGGCGCGATTTTGAAGGTCCATTCGCTGGCGGGCTCCGGCGGCGGCGTGAGATCCGCCGCGAAAGCGGCAGTAGGCAGAAGCGCGACGCCTGCGATCAGCAGATAACGCAGAGATTTCATGACAAACTCCCTCTGCCCCGCAAATCTCCAACTTTGGCCGGCCGCCCTCCAGTTGGACCTTGGTCCATCGCGCCCCGCGGTCCCGATATGGATAGTCTGCCAGCCAACCCCAGATATCCTACGGAGCAGGCTGATGCCGGACAAGGCCGAAATCGGCGAATTCCTCGCGGCCCATGGCGGTCCCTTCTATGAAGTGCAGCGCCGCCTCGGCCTGCTGCATGAGCACGCACTCAGGACCGGCCGGCGCGCCGTGATCTTCATCAGCCTGGCATGGGCCGTGCCGGCTCTCTTGAGCCTCGCCGAGGGCAATCTGGTTTCCGGCGCGGCTACGCCGTTTCTCTACGATCTCAATGTCTGGGCCCGCTTCTTCGTGGCGGTCGGCATCTTCATCATCGCCGAGCGCCAGGTCGAGCCGCAACTGCGCCAGACCCTGGCGCAATTCGCCGAGGCTCCACTCATCGCGCCGGCGTCGCGTCCCGACGCGGCGCGGCTCGTGGCGAGCGCCCTGCGACGGCGCAATTCGGGCCTCGCGGAAGCTGTCTGCCTCGCTTTCGCCGCCCTGATTTCGCTCGTCTCTCTCTACAATCTGAAGAGCGCCGACACCGCATCCTGGGCGCTACGCGATCTGTCGGGCGGCAGCGGCCTGACGCTCGCCGGATGGTGGGCGCCTCTGATCAGTGGTCCGATCTTCTGGTTCCTGCTGGCGCGCGGCCTGTGGCGTCATCTCGTCTGGGCCCTGCTGCTGCACGGCCTGTCGCGCCAGGACTTGCGGCTGGTGGCGACCCATCCGGACGGCAAGGCCGGCCTCGCTTTCGTCGGCCGCTATCCTAATGCCTATGCGACCTTCATGTTCGGCATGAGCTGTGTCGTCGGCGCCGCCCTCGCCCATTTCCTGCAGAAGGATGCGCTGGCGCTCTCGGCCTATGGCGCCGTCATGGCGGTCTGGCTCATCATCGTTCTCGGCCTCTTCGCCATTCCGCTCCTGGTGTTCACCGCTCCGCTGTCGAAGCTGAAGGCAAGGACACTCGCTTTGAGTGGCGCCCGGGCGACGACGGCGCTGCGCCAGGCCGAGCGCAAGCTTCTCGGCGCCAATGTCACGGCGCCCGAGGCGGAGGATGGAGAGGAAACGCCGGACATTGCCGATCCCAGCAAGCATTACGAGCTGGCGCGCAAATTGTCGGTCTTCCTCTTCAACCGCGCAGCGCTGGTGCCGCTCGGCGCCGCCGCCCTCCTGCCGCTCGCCGCGGCGGGCGCGACGAAGCTGCCTTACAAGGAGATCTTCGCGATCGTGAAGAAGCTGCTGCTCTTGTAGCGCATCGGCCCGAAAAGTGTCCGCGGTTTTCGGACAAGCCGATGCGCCAGAGAAAAAATTATCTTGGAACAAGCGCCCAGTAGTCGAAATCGAGGATCACGCCCGGTTCTTCGGCGGTCGCGTCCGTCTCGGGAAAATCACTACAAGGCAGATCGCGCGTGGCGCGGGTGCGGATGCGCAGTGCGCCAACATCGGACTGCGCCGGCACATCCGCCGTAGCAATGATCTCCGACCAGGCGAAGACGGTGCCGCCGGCGAAAAGCGGCGCCACATGCCGTCCGCCATTGATGCCGGCGACATGGAAGACATTGCCCAGGCCGTTGAAGGAGAGCGCGCGGGCGAGTGAGATGACATGACCGCCATAGATGAGCCGCTTGCCGAAGCGGCCCTTGGCCTCGCTGAACTGGTTGAAATGCACTTTGGCGGTGTTCTGATAGAGCCGCGTCGCCAGCATGTGCTCGGCTTCCTCCACCGTCATGCCGTCGACATGGTCGATGCGCTCGCCGACCTTGTAATCCTTGAAACGATGCGTCGAGCCCGCCAGCGCCTCGTCCCACAATTTGCCGGCGATCTTGGGGCAGCCGGCGCCCAGCACGTCAGGCGATACCGCCGGCGCCAGCTCGGGCACATGCGCCTTCGGCGCGGGTGCTGCCTCATCGCGCTTCCGCACCATCACCCAGCGCACATAGCTCAAGACCGGCTCGCCCGCCTGGTTGAAGCCGGTCGAGCGCACATAGACGGTGCCGGTCTTCTTGTTGGAATTCTCTTTGAGTCCGATCACTTCCGAGGTGGCGCTGAGCGTATCGCCTGGATAGACGGGCTTCAGGAACTGGCCTTCGGCGTAACCCAGATTGGCGATCGCATTGAGCGAGATGTCGGGCACCGTCTTGCCGAAGACGATATGGAAGACCAGGAGATCATCGAGGGGTGCTCGCGCATAGCCGACGGCGCGGGCGAATTCGTCCGACGACTGGACGGCGAAGCGCGAGCCGTAGAGCGCGGTATAGAGCGCCTGGTCGCCCGCCGTCACAGTGCGCGGCGTCGAATGCCGGATGACCTGCCCGATGCGGAAATCCTCGAAGAAATTGCCCTGATTGGTCTTGCTGTCAGTCATCACGCTTCACCTCTTCGAGATACTGGCGGAGGGAATGGATATGCATCCACAGATGCATATCGTATCTCTCCCGCAATGCGCCAAGCGCTTCCTTTCGCCCGGCCCGCTCATGCAGCCAGCGCACATCCTTGAGCTCGATCAGGATATCCGCCAGATCGTCGATCGCATCGCCGACCGCAAGCTCGCCTTCTATTCCCTCCTGTAAGACGGGATGAAGGGCCAGCCAATAACGGCCGAGAAACGGAAAGCGCTGCTTGATGACTTCATAGGTCTGGGCATAGTCGAGCCGCGGCGGCTCCAGCTCGCTTGAGGCGCCCTCCGCTTCGACGAAATGCACAGCATAGGCCAGCGCATCGAGGCAGCGAATGAGCCTCTTTACATCCGCCGGCGTCCGGTCGGCGCCGGAGATCTCCGCCGCGAGCAGATAAGCGGTCTCGAGCGGATCAATTGCAGTCGGTGTGCTCACGGGGCGATCGCTTCCGCGATGGCGACGACACGCTCGGCCATCACCAGATGCAGTCTTTCGACCATGCGGCCATCGACGGTGATGACGCCCTTGCCCGCATGTTCCGGCAAGGCGAAGGCGGCGATGACCTTGCGCGACCATTGCACCTCATCCGCGCTTGGCGAGAAGATCTCGTTGCAGGGCTCGACCTGCGAGGGATGGATGAGCGTCTTGCCGTCCATGCCGAGCGTGCGGCCCTGCTCGCATTCGGCGCGGAAGCCCTGATCGTCCTTGAAGTCGTTATAGACGCCGTCGATCACATCGAGGCCGAAGGCGCGGGCGGCGAGCACGCTCATGGCGAGCCAGGGCACGATGGCGAAGCGGTCGCCCAGCGCCCGGGCGCGCGATTCCTTGAGCAGATCATTGGTGCCGAGCACCAGGCAGGCGAAACGCTGATCAGCATCGGCGGCGACACCGGCGATATCGCGGGCATTGAGAATGGCGAGCGGCGTCTCCATCATCGCCCACAGCCTCGTATGGGCAGGCGCGCCGCAGGCCTTCAGCACCTTGGCGGCGCTGACGATGTCGCCGGGCCGCGACACTTTCGGCACCAGGATCGCATCGGGGCCGACCGCGGCAGCCGCCTTGAGGTCGTCGGCGCCCCAGGGCGTGTCCAGCGCATTGACGCGGATGACGAGCTCGCGCTTTCCATAGCCACCGCTTTTGACGGCCTGGGCCACCTTGTCGCGGGCCTGGGATTTGGCCTCGGGGGCGACGGAATCCTCGAGATCGAGGATGAGGGCGTCGGCGGGAAGGGAACGGGCCTTCTCCAGCGCCCGGTCATTGGCGCCCGGCATATAGAGAACACTGCGGCGAGGTCTGATCGTCATGGTCACCTTTGCTGAATTTGCGGGGTGACCCTATTCATTCTCTTCATATCTGCCAAGCCCGCCATGTCCATGAAGGACTTGAGGCGGAGGCCGGCTTTGGGCAGAGTGCCGCCACCATGAAGACTTATGATGTAGTGATCGTCGGCGGCGGCATTGTCGGCAGCAGCGCGGCTTATTTCCTGAAAAAGCACGGTTTCACCGGCTCGATCGCGCTGATCGAGCGCGACACGACCTATGCCCAATGCTGCACGGCGCGCTCCTGCGGCGGCATCCGCCAGCAATTCTCGACGCCGGAGAATATCCAGCTGTCGAAATTCGGGCTCAATGTGCTGCGGAACCTGAAAGCCGAATTCGGCTCGGAGGCCGATGTCGGCTTCCGCGAGCAGGGCTACCTGATCTTGGCCTCGGAGGCCGGCCGCGCCATCCTCGAGGAAAATCATAACGTCCAGATCGCCAATGGCGCCGACAATGTCCTCCTCGACGCGGACGGCCTGGGCAGAGAGTTCCCCTGGCTCGTGACCGAGGGCCTGGAGCTCGGCTGCTTCGGTCGCAGCGGCGAAGGCTGGCTCGACCCCTATTCGCTGATGAGCCTGTTCCGCAAGGCGGCCGCCACGAAAGGCGTCGAGATCATTTCAGGCGAGGTCGCGGCTGTGAAGACGGTCGCCGACAAGGCCGTTTCGGTGACGCTCGCCGATGGCGCCGAGATCGGCTGCGGCACGCTCGTCAATGCCGGCGGCACCGGCGCCGGCGCGCTTGCCCGTATGGCCGGCATCGACCTGCCGGTCGGCCCGCGCAAACGGTATGTCTATGTGCTCGACTGCCCAGGCGCCAGCGAGGCGCTGCACAAGGCGCCGCTCACCGTCGATATTTCGGGCATCTATTTCCGTCCCGAGGGCCAGCAATTCATCTGCGGCCTGTCGCCCGACGAAGCCGACGAGCCCGGCGATCTCAGCTGGGATGTCGATTATTCCTGGTTCGAGGAGCATATCTGGGAGCGGCTTGCGGGCCGCGTGCCGGCCTTCGAGGCGATCAAGGTCGTCAATGCCTGGGTCGGCCATTACGACTACAACGCGCTCGACCAGAATGCCGTGATCGGTCCGCATCCCGAGCTCGCCAATTTCCTGTTCGCCAATGGCTTCTCCGGCCATGGCCTGCAACAGGGGCCGGGCGCCGGCAACGCCATTGCCGAGCTCGTCATCCATGGCGGCTATCGCAGCATCGATCTCGCCCGTTTCGGCTTCGCGCGCATCGCCCGCAAGGCGCCGCTCTTCGAGCGCAATGTGATTTAAGGCGAGGCCTCCTCTCAATACCCCTCATGCTGAGGTGCTTCGCCGAAGGCGAAGCCTCGAAGCATCCATCAGGATAGAGTGAGAAAAAGGACCCGGTATTAATCCAGTCTGACCTGCACGCTCGCCGTATGTCCCTGCGCGTCGATGACCGACAGGCGCGCGAAGCCCTTGCCCGGACTTTCCCACCAGGTCTCGCGGCGCGCTTCGCCGATCACGATCGGCAGGCCGTCGGCGAACCAGGTGAAGGGCGGCGCACCGCCCATGGCCTTGAGCGCCAGGCCGACATCGCTCGTATCATCTGAAACATCGACACGCGCGCCATTGGGCGGGAAGGAGATCACCAGCGGCGCGTCACCCGGTCCAGCGGAGGCGATCTCCGGCAGGCTGTTGGGACGGAAGCGCTGGAGCGCCGGCGGCAGGTCCGAGGTGCGGGCGAACAAGACACCTTCCGGTGCCGGCGGCAAGGGCGTGCGCTTCTCGGCGATGCGGGAGAAGGCGTCGAAGAGGATCGGTGCCGCGGCAGTGCGGCCGATGAGATTGGAGACCGGCTCGTTGTCCGGCCGGCCGACCCAGACGGCGACGGTATTGGCGCCGTCATAACCGACGGCCCAGGCATCGCGATAACCATAGGACGTGCCGGTCTTATAGGCGATCTGACCGGGAAGCGCATTGAGCGGCGGCGGCGCGTCGATCAGCACATCGCCGACTTGCCAGGCTGCCGCCTTGTCGAAGAGCCGGCGTGGTGCGGCGGCGGTGGCCCGGTCCTGCTGGCGCCAGATGATCGGCAAGGCCTCGCCCTCGCGCGCCAGAGCGAGATAAAGCGTCGCCAGATCGGTGAGCTTCACGCCGGCGCCACCAAGACCGACGGCGAGACCCGGCGCCGCATCGGCCGGCAGTTTCGGCGCTGCACCGGCATTCGTCATGCGCGCGATGAGCCGATTGGGTCCCAATGCATTGAGGAGCAGCACCGCCGGCATGTTGAGCGACTGCTGCAGCGCGCGGCGCATCGTCACCGTGCCCTGGAAGGCCTCGTCGAAATTCTCCGGCCGGTAGATGCCGAAGCGCATCGGCCGGTCATCGACCAGCGTCTCGGGATGGGCGAGACCGTCCTCGAAAGCGAGGCCGTAGATAAAAGGCTTCAAGGTCGAGCCCGGCGAGCGCAGCGCCAGCGCGAGATCGATCTGGCCGGCGCGGCCCTTGTCGAAATAGCCGACACCGCCGACATGGGCGCGGACTTCGCCAGTGGCGTTGTCGAGCGCGATGATGGCGACCGAGATTTTGCCGCCGAGCGCCACCGCCCGCTCACGCGCCAAAGTCTCGAGCTGCTCCTGCAAGGGGCGCGAGATCGTCGTCGTCTCGACGATATTGATCCTCTTCTTCGCCACGCGGTCCTGCTTCACCAGCCGCTCGGCGAGATGCGCGGCATGAAGCGGAAACAGCTGGCGCCCGTCGGGCGCGGGCTCGGCTTCGGCGGCCAGCACCTGGTCTTCATTGATGAGACCCTTGCCCATCAACAGCCTGAGCACACGGTCTCGCGCGGCGCGCGCTATCTTGGGGAAACGGTCAGGCCGGCGCGTTTCGGGCGCCTGCGGCAAGGCCACCAGCAGTGCAGCCTCGGCCGCCGACAGATGCCGCGGCTCCTTGCCGAAATAGGCGAGCGCCGCCGCGCGCGTGCCCTCGAGATTGCCGCCATAAGGAGCGAGCGCCAGATAGAGCGAGAGGATCTCGTCCTTGCTCAGCCGGCTTTCGAGCTGCACGGCGCGGATCATCTCGGCGAATTTGGCGCCGAGCGTGCGCTCCGGGCGCGGCTCGAGCAGGCGCGCCACCTGCATGGTGATGGTCGAGCCGCCCGAGACGATGCGGCCATGCCAGGCGAATTGCCACGCCGCCCGGAACATCGCCACCGGATCGACGCCGTAATGCGCATAGAAGCGCTTGTCCTCATAAGCGATGAGCATCGCCAGGAACCGCCGGTCGACCTCCTCCGGCTTAGCCGGCAGCCGCCAATAACCCTCTTCGGTGGTGAAGGGCCGCAGCAACCGGCCGTCGCGGTCGAGCACCAGCGGCGAATAGCTCAGATTTTCGCCGAGCGGCAGCGGGCCCATCCGCCGCATCGCTTCCGAGACGGCGAAGCCGCCGGCATTCACGACGAGGATCGTTGTGAAAACGGCAGCGCAGAGGAATTGGAAACGCCGGCCGCGCCGGCGCTCCCTGGTGTCCTTTTCGCTGCACGCGGCCTTGCGCATGAGCGACGCCCTATTCCGTGACCGTCATCTTCGTGGTGGCGAGCACGGCATTGCGATCGGGCCGATACATGTCCTCGACGGTGGCGCCCGGCAGCGCATACTGCCCCGGCGCCACGGCGCGGACGATATAGGCGACCTTGACGCTCTGATCCGTGAAGGCCGCGACGAAGCGATCGTCGCGGAACTCGGTATAGGTCACGCCGGTGAGATCGCTGAGCCACGACAGGCTGGCAGTGCTGCCGGTGGCGACGAGAGTCGGATTCTCGATCTCGAGGCCGGCCGGCAGACGATCGACCATCAGGAAATTGCCGGTCTGGTCATTGCCGTCACGGCTGGCGCTGAGCACCACGACGAGGCGGGTATTCTGCTTGACCTGCGCCGGATCGACCGGCGTGCCGTCGAGCGTGTAGTAGATGCGCAGCAGCGTCATGCCGTTGGACGAGGGCGGCTCGGCCACCGTCGGCGCGCCGGAGACCGCGACCACGGCCTGGAGCGGCGTGTCGCCTTCATTGCTGACCTTGTGCGCTTGATCGAGATTGCCGCCGCGATACACCTTGTAGAGGGCGCCCTGATGCGCGGAGCCGTCGACATTGAGTTTCACCGAGCGGGCCTGATCGACGATGTTGCGCGCCGCCAGCACCATCCAGGTCATTTCCTGGGTGGAGGCGTAGCGATACTTGGCGCGCTCGTCGCTGATCACCTTGAGGGCCGCCTGGATCACCGGCGGGCTGGCATTGCCGTTCTCCGCCAGAGCCACGATGGCCGCGGCATTGCGCAGCGGCGAGCCATAATAATTCCAGGCCACAGTACTGCTTCCGTCGACCTCGGCCTTGAGGGCGTCGGCCGCCGACTGGAACGCCTCGCCGGCGCGCGGCTTGTCACCGAGCATGCCGAGAGCGGCGGCGATCTGCGCCCGCGCCATGGCGGTGCCGAACTGGCCGATCTTGGTGTCGGCGAAGTATTTGAGATCGCCGGCCGGAGCCCGTCCGGCGCGCGCCAGCGTGTAGAGCGCATAAGCGATGTCCTCGCCTTTGCCCTGCTCGACATAAGGCGAGTTGCCGACCTGATTGCGCAGGTAATCGACCGCCTGGTTGAGCGCGCCTTCCGGCACCGCATAACCCTTCTCGCGGGCCCTGAGCAGGAAGTCGGTCACATAGGCCGACAGCCACAGGTCGCCGCTATAGGAGTTCCATAGGCCGAAGGCGCCATTGCTGTCCTGGCGCGCCAGCAGGCGCTGCACCGTATCGGCGAGCCGGTCCTTCACCGACCCGTCGAGATCGAGGTCGTTGCCGCCGAGCTCGGAGAGATAGAGCAGCGGCATGGCGCGGCTGACCAATTGCTCCGAGCAGCCATAGGGATAGCGATCGAGCTCACGCAGCAGGCCCGGAACGTCGAGCGCGCTCAACGGACCGACCGACAGCGACACGGCGCCGGTGCCCGCCACCATTTCGGCGACCAGATCCTTGCTCACCGTGA
Source organism: Rhizobiales bacterium Y(2018) (assembly GCA_005502925.1). GTDB lineage: Bacteria > Pseudomonadota > Alphaproteobacteria > Rhizobiales > Aestuariivirgaceae > Taklimakanibacter. The sequence goes on from SCPD01000005.1 coordinate 100,464, forward strand.
TACCGCCCTTGGGCTCGAGCGTATGGACCATGCGGCGCGTCACCGGCGGATTGGCCGGCACGATGCCGAGCGTGAAGCTCTGATCGATCTGTACATCGCCAGGACCCGACAAGGTCGCGGTCACACGCGCGGTGCCGATCGCCGTCGCGGTGATCGGGATGTTCACCGGTATGCGCGAACCGACCGCGCCGATCTTCACCGTCTGATTGAGCGTCGCGGCATCGGTGCCGAGCGGACCGTCGACCGTCACCGCCAGCGTATAGTCGCCAGGTGCCGCTTCGGCGTTGAGAAGATCGAGGCGCAGGCGCGACTGATCACCAGAGCCCAGGAAGCGCGGCAGTGTGCCGGCGATCACCACCGGATCACGCGCGATCACATCGACCGACGCATGACCGACCTTGGTCGGCGTCCACCCCACCGCCATCACACGGATGGAGCCGTTGAAGGCCGGGATGTCGAAGGGCACTTCGGCCGTCCCGTCCGCCGCCACCTCGACGATGCCGGAGAACAGAGCGAGCGGCGCCTGTGTCGGCGGCGGGCTCTGGAAATTGCCGGCGCCGCCATCACCGCCCGAACGGATCGCGCCGCGATTGGCGCCCATGCCGTCGATCAGCTGGCCATAGATGTCATAGAGCTCGGCCGACAGACGCTTCTGGCCATAATAATAGGTTTCAGGCTCAGGCGGCTTGTAGCCGGTGAGATTGAGAATGCCGACATCGACGGCAGCCACCGTGACATAGGCCTTCTCGCCCTCGAGACCGGAGATCTTCACCGGCACTTTCAGTGTCTGGCGCGGCTTCATCACCGGGGCCGGCGTCAGCGCGATCTTGAGCGTGCGCTCATCGCGGTCGATGCCGAACCAGGCGAGACCGATCGACCGTGTCGGCATGCGCTTGGCGGCGACATCCATCGGCCGGAAATGGGTGACGATGACATAGGCGCCGGTGCCCCAGTCCTTGCCGACCGTGACCGGCACCGTGGTGCCGTTGTCAGGCACGTCGATGAGCTGCGACGAATAGAGCTTCTCGCCCACCACCTGCACCGAGGCCTTGCCGGCGAAGCGGGCATCGATCTTTACCTGCAGCGTGTCACCGGTCTTCACCGACGCGCTGTCGAGCGCCACCGGCAGCATGTCCGGCGTATTGGCTTTTTCGGAGACGTAATAGCCGGCATAGAAGCTCGTGGAAGACGGCGCCAGGCTGTCGCCGGCGATTTCGAGCCGGTACTGGCCCCACTGCACCGGCGCGCTGATCTGCGCCGGCTTGTCGGCTGCGATATCGACCGTGCCGCCGGTCACTTTGCGGGCCGTGGTCACGGCCTCATAGCTCCAGCGATTGTCGGTCTTGTACCACTGATAGGTCGTGGTCAGGCGCTTGAGCACCCAGCTGGCGCCTTGCACCGCGACCGGTTTGCCTTCCGGATCGACGGCGATGGCGTTGAAGACGGCCTGGCCGCCTTCGCCGGCCTCGCCTTCCTGCTTCAGTCCGAGCATATTGCCAGTCGCCAGGATCGGCAGCGCGGCGGTACGCACGACACCGCGGCCACCCGCTTCCTTCATGCGGATGGTGAAGTTCGCTTTCAGCGGACGGGTCGTCGTCGGCAGCTGCGGCAAAGGCATGGTGATTTCGGCATGACCTTTGTCGTCGGTCTGGGCCAGATCGCCGATGCTGTTCTGCACCGTGTCGACGCCTTCATCCGACAGTCCGAAGGCATAATCCTTCCACTGCTCGAAAGGCTGGTAGTCGGCCGAGACCGACACATCGCCCTCGATATCGAGATTGGCGGCAGGTGCTCCGAACAGATAGCGCCCGTCGACCGTGAGGCTCGCGCCGACATTACGGTCGATGCGCGTGCCATTGGCCTTCAGATCGAATTCGATGCGGTCGGGCACATAGTCTTCGACGAGGAAGCTCGTCTCGCCGATCGACGGCGCCTTGGGATCGGTATAAGCGAGGACGCGCCAGGTGCCGCCCGCCGCCGAAGCGATGAGCGGAATGTCGAGGGTGCGCCCACCGGCGCCTTGATCGTTCAGAACGGTGCGCGAATATTCGACGCCATCCGGGCGCTCGACCACCAGCGTGACCGGCACATCGGCCAATTGGTTGGCATTGCCATCACGCAACAGAAGTGCGGCATGGACGGTTTCGCCGCGGCGATAGACGCCGCGCTCGACATAGACGAAGGCATCCGCCGCGCCCGGCGGATCACGGCCGGTGACGCCACGATCGGAGAGATCGAAGGCCTGCCGCGAAATGTCGATGAAGGCATAGTCGTCCTTGTCGTCGGAGGCGACGACCAGCGCCGGCTCGAGCCCGTCCTCGCCCTTGGTGAGGCCGGCATCGAAGAAGGCGACGCCGGTCGCATCCGTCTTCACGCTGCCGAGGATCTCGTTGTTGCGGGCGAGGAGCCTGACCGTGACATTGGCGAGCGGTTCCGCCGAGGCGATCGAGCGCAAGGAGACATGCAACCCATCCTTGCCCTTGAGCGTCGTGAGGCCGAGATTGGAGACGATGAACCACTGCGTGGCGACCTGATTATAGTCGTCCGCCGCCACGAGATCGCCCGGCTGCGCTGTCATCACATAGAGGCCGGGCGTGATCTTGCCGAGAGCTTCGTCCACCGGGAAAGCGGTGGTGACGTCCTCATTGGCCTTGCTGACCAGATCCATGTTGCCTTCCCAGACCTTCTCACCCTTGCTGCGGGCGATGTCGGAGGCCTGGTAGCCATAGAGCTGTTCGAGGAAGTTGCCGGCCACCGCTGAAAGCAGGCTGCGGTCACCGATGCGATAGAGCTGGAGCTTGGCTTTGCCGGTGTTCACCGAAACCAGCGGGATGCCGCTCTGACCCGTGCGCGGCAGCACGTAGGATTTGCCGACGAACTGCACCGAAGGCGAGCGGTCGCGCACATAGATTTCGTAATCGGCATTGTCGAGCAGGCTCTCATCGACCGACGAGGGCAGGCCCTGGCGCACCGTGACCTTGTAGCGTTCGCCATGCTTCAGGCCTTCGAGGCACAATTTGCTGCCGTCGACCGTGACGGCCGAGATCGGGCCCGGATCCTGCGTGAAATAGGGCGCGAAATCGCTGACCGAATTGGCGAGCGGGTCGGAGAACTGGAAGCACAAACGCGGCTGCGGCGCATCGCTTTCGACCGTATAATCGGTGATGCGGAAGCCGTGGATCTTGCGCAATTCCTCATAGGTCTTGCGGATATCGGCATTCTCGACGAGCTCGAGGCTGGCGCGATAGGCATTGAGCGCCGGACGCCAGTCCTGGCGCTTGACGAGCGCCTGCGCGACGTCGTTGAGCGCCGCCGCCTTCTGGTCATTGGTGCCGGAGAGCTGATAGGCGCGGATCGCGGCGCCGAGCGCCAGCGACGGCAATTCATAGCCGTCCTGCGAGTTGAACGGTTCGGCGATGAGCAGGAAATCGGCGAGCTTCTGCCAGTTCGCCTGATCGTCGGGGTTGAGCGCCAGCAACTGCTCCATCACCTGCGCGGCGGTGCGGTTGTTGCCCTGCTCGACCGCGGCAGTGAGCTCCTGCTGGAGCTCCGGCTCGGTCTTTTTGAGGGTTTTGGCGATCTTGGCGATCGTCTCGCGGTAGTTGTCCGCGGCATAAGAGTAGTTGTCGACGACGAAGGGGGCCGCGGCTCGGACCGGCGCCGCCATGATCCCAACCAGGGCCAGAGCGATCAACAGTCGATAGATATATATGAAGTGGCTGACGGTGGTGGTGCGCGCGCTCATCCGGATCATCCTTGTCTTGCCACGGCTTGACACCAGCCGCGTGACAGCGCTGCGCCACATAAAGTGGGCGCATGACGATCGCGCGGCGCTGACATCTGTCCCGGCCCGTAATTCAGGCCGGCATGGTAGGTGCCTTTCCGTAGTCCGGCAATCGGGGTGCCAGAAGATTCTGGCAAATGTTCGTAAGGGAAGGGGCGCGTAGATAATTTATTTGCGCGAACCCGCCGCGCTTAAGCCACAATAGGACCGCGCGTGGGATTTGCGAATAATTTGAGCGGTCTTCTTTCGTCCTTTTGGGGGGAATGTTAGAGGAGGATTTGGCGATGCAACACCCTGAAAGCGATATGCAAGTCCTCACCTGCTCCCTCTCTCCCGCAGCTCCCGGAGCTTAAGTCCCATGGCGCCCCGCCAGGTCATCACGATTTCATCGCAAGTGGCCGTCGGACTGGTCGGCAATTCGGTGATCTTTCCGACCATGCTGGCGCTCGGCATATCGCCCATCGCGCTGTCGACCATCATGCTGTCCAACCATCCGGGCCTGGCGCGGCCGGCCGGCCTCGCCACGCCGCCCGACAAGCTCGCCGCCATGCTGGAGCGCCTCATCGAGCTCGGTTATATCGAGCCGGATGCCATCATCGTGACCGGCTACTTCGCCAATGCCGAGCAGATCGAGGCAGTCGCCGGGATCATCGGCCGTATGCCCAAGGCCCTCTATCTGTGCGACCCGGTGCTCGGCGACATGCCCGAAGGCCTTTACATCCCTGAAGTCGTCGCCAGCGCCATAAGGGATAAGCTTCTGCCCATGGCCCATCTCCTGACCCCCAATGCCTTCGAGTTGGGCTGGCTCACCGGCCTCCCCGTCCGCGACCGGGAGACGGCGCGCGCCGCCTGCCGGCCCCTGAACGGCAAATCGATCGTGGTGACCTCGCTTCCAGAGAACGGGCAGCTCACCACCGCTTTGGTCGAGCATGGCCAGATGACGGCAGTCACCCGGCCCAAGCTGGCGGATATCCCGCATGGCACCGGCGATCTCCTGGCCGCCATTCTCGCCGCCCGTTTGGCTCTGCGGCATACGCTCGAGGAGAGCATCGGCTTCGCCGTCGCCATCATCGAGCAGGTCGTTACGGCAAGCGCCGGCAAGACCAGCCTCGATCTCGTCGCCGGCCTGAAAGATGTCGCCGCCATAAAAGCCCTGCCCGCCCACCGTGGCTGAGCCTCTGCTGGTCGCCGGCGTCGATGGCTGTCCAGCCGGCTGGATCGCAGTCACCTGGGATGGCGGCCCGACCCTCGCCTCGCATTTGTGCAGAAGCTTCGCCGAGGTCATGGCGCTTACCGCCATGATCATCGCCGTCGACATGCCGATCGGCCTGCCGGAAAGCTCCGGCCGCCCGCCCGAACGCGCGGTGCGGCAGCGCCTCGGCGAGCGCCAGTCGAGCGTCTTCGCCGTGCCGTCGCAGGCAGCCATCTATTGCGACGATTACGCGGAAGCCTGCCGGGTCAATCTGCTGCATTCCGACCCGCCCAGGAGAGTCTCGAAGCAGTGTTTCCATCTCTTCCCCAAGATGCGCGAGATCGACGCGCTGATCACACCCGACCTGCAGGCGCGCATCTTTGAATCGCATCCCGAGCTCGCCTTCTCGGTGATGAATGGCGAGGCGCCGTTGTCTCTGCCGAAGAAGCTGAAGAGCGCACCCTACGGACCGGGCCTCGATCTGCGACGGACGCTGCTGCGCCGCGCCGGCCTGCCGATCGATGATCTCAAGCCGGATTACCGTCGCCGCGATGTCGGCGCTGATGATCTTCTCGACGCCTGCGCTTGTGCCTTCGTGGCATGGCGCATCCTGAATGGCCGGTCTATGCGTTTTCCGCAAGATCCGCCCCGAAACCCGCGTGGCCTGAGGATGGAAATCAATGCCTGACCCGATCACCCGTTCCGCTATCGAAGCGACCGCCGCGAAGATCGCTCCCTATGTAAGGCGCACACCGGTCATGGAGGTGACGCTGTCCAAGATCGCGCGGCCGGTAGCGTTGAAGCTCGAGCTCTTCCAGCATACCGGCTCCTTCAAGGCGCGTGGCGCTTTCTCGACCGTGCTCGGCAACGATATCCCCAAAGCCGGCATCGCCGCGGCGTCGGGCGGCAATCATGGCGCGGCAGCGGCTTATGCCGCCTACATGGCCGGCGTGCCGGCGCATATTTTCGTTCCCGCCATCGCCTCGCCCGCCAAGGTGGCGAAGATCAAGAGCTATGGCGCGGTCATCGATCAGGATGGCGCCACTTATTATGATGCGCTGGAAAAGTGCAATCGCTTCATCGCCGAGACTGGTGCTCTATCGGTGCATGCCTATGACGCTGAGCCGACGCTTCTCGGCCAGGGCACTTTGGGTAAGGAAATTCAGGAGCAGTTGCCCGACATCGATACGCTTCTGGTGGCGGTGGGCGGCGGCGGCCTGATCGGCGGCATTGCCGGCTGGTATCGCGGTGATGTTCGGATCGTCGGTGTCGAGCCCGACACCTGCAACGCGCTTCACGCCTCTCTGGCGAAGGGCGAACGCGTGACGGTGACGCCGTCGGGGATCGCGGCCGATTCGCTCGGCGCGTCATTCGCCGGCGAGTTGATGTTTCCGCTGGCGCAAAGATATATCGAGCGCGTGGCGCTTGTGATGGACGAGGAAATCAGGATGGCGCAGCGTTGGCTGTGGGACCATGCGCGGATCGTTACCGAACCGGGCGGGGCCACAGCCTTCGCTGCGCTTCTGTCTGGTGCATACCGGCCGCACAAGGATGAACGCGTCTGCGTCGTCCTGTGCGGGTCCAATACCGATCCCCTGACCTTCTCCAAGGTCATGATTACATGACCTTGAAGCGGTAGGTCAGATCGAGGCTGGCGCGTTTCAGCTCCAGCTCCATGCGGAATCTTTCGATCTCGCGCGGATCATGCGGGATGCGCCGTTCCCTCTTATGGCCGGCGAGGAGCCGGGCCGCCGGAGCGGCGATGAGACTGCGTGCCGGGCGTCTGAACCACGGCAGCGATTTCTGATAAGCAGACATGACTTTTCCTTTCGCGGAACACGGGATGTGCGTGCGCGTTTGAAAAATGAACAAAAATGAGAAGATGCGTGATCCGTGATCGTCCCGTGCATGCGCGTCACGCGCATGAAACGAGAGTCACGTCCCGGTCAAATGGTCTTCAGGCTTTGGGATGTCGCAAACACAAGCGGAAAGGCCAGACCGGGACCGAGCCCGGGGGCCCGGAGATCACGGTAAACGACGCTCCTTACGTGCTGTCATCATGACGGTCTCCATGTGTTGTGTTCAGGGACGGGCTAGATAGCATGAGTCGAGCGCATCCGACAGGGGGATTTTTGCGCACTCGCTCTTTATACTGACAGAATGTGACAATCCTGCCACAGGCTTTTACCCTCTCCCCCGGAGGGGAGAGGGGATAGAGTATTAAGTTACGCGGCCCTTTGCAGAAGACCGCGATTGATCAGCGCTTCGGCGATCTGCACCGTGTTGAGCGCGGCACCCTTGCGCAGATTGTCGGAAACCACCCACAGGCTGAGGCCGTTCTCGATCGTGCCGTCCTCGCGGATACGCGACACGAAAGTGGCGAAATCACCGACGCATTCGACCGGGGTGACGTAACCACCGTCCTCGCGCTTGTCGACGACCAGCACGCCAGGCGCCTCACGCAGTGTCTCGCGCGCTTCCTCCGCCGTGATCGGGCGCTCGAACTCGATATTGACCGCTTCCGAATGGCCGACAAAGACCGGCACCCGCACGCAAGTAGCGGTGAGCTTGATCTTGGGGTCGAGGATCTTCTTGGTCTCGACCACCATCTTCCATTCTTCCTTGGTGAAACCGTCCTCCATGAAGACGTCGATATGGGGGATGACGTTGAAGGCGATCTGCTTGGTGAACTTCTTGGCGTCCGGCGCATCGGTGACGAAGATGCCCTTGGTCTGGGTCCACAATTCGTCCATCCCTTCCTTGCCGGCACCCGACACGGATTGGTAGGTCGAGACCACCACACGCTTGATCTTGGCGAGGTCGTGCAAGGGCTTCAGCACCACGACGAGCTGCGCGGTCGAGCAGTTCGGATTGGCGATGATGTTCCGCCGCGTCTTACGCTTCATATATTCTTCGAGCGCATGGGCGTTCACTTCCGGCACGATGAGCGGCACTTCCGCGTCATAGCGCCAGCAGGAAGAATTATCGATCACCATCGGCCCTAAAGCGCCGATCCTGGGCGACCATTCCTTGGAGACGGCCGAGCCCGCCGACATCAGCACGAAGTCGAGGCCGCGGAAATCGAAGGTCTCGAGGTCCACGCATTTGAGCGTCCGGTCGCCGTAGGAGACCTCGGTGCCAAGCGAGCGGCGGGACGCGATGGCGAAGATCTCGTCCACCGGAAACTGGCGCTCTTCCAGAATATTGAGCATTTCGCGGCCGACATTGCCTGTCGCGCCGACCACTGCAACCTTGTAACCCATTGAATTTTATCCTCTATCCCTCGCCCTCTCCCGTGAACCTCGGCGGTTCTGCCTGGGGCGTGCTGCTTTCCGGCCATCTCCCCCGCGGGAGACGAGACCGGGGGAGAAGGCTCAAACGGTTTTCGTCGTTTTCGTCGTTTTGAGCATCCCCAGGCCACGGCAAAGCGCATCCGCGGGAAGCGGACGGCAGGCGATGCTGTTGACAATATAAGACATCGGAGACCGTGGTTCGAGGTTTCGAGCCGGGTTCTAACAAATCGGGACTTTAAGTCAATCCGCCTTGAAGGCCGGCGGGCGGCTTCCTATGTGGCCTCTAACGGGGCCGGAAGCGGTTGATCCGGCCCCTTCACATTGCGCGCGCGGGACGATTGGTTAAAATCCTTACCTATCGTCATGCGTGAATTACATTTTATCAACGGGCAAAGGGGACCCAATGTTTGAGTGGCTGTTCACGGTCGAAGGCTGGATGAGCCTTTTGACGCTAACCATCCTTGAGATCGTGCTCGGCATCGACAATCTGGTCTTTCTCTCCATTGCCTCTCAGAGGCTGCCCCCGCATCAGCGCCCGATCGCCCAGAAGATCGGCCTCCTGGGCGCGCTCGGCCTGCGCATCGCCATGCTGGCGCTGCTGGTCTGGATCACCAAGCTCACTTATCCGGTCTTCTCGATCGGCAGTTTCGACCTGTCCTGGCGCGACATCATCCTGATCCTGGGCGGCCTGTTCCTGCTCTATAAGGGCACGGCCGAAATCCATGAGGAGATGGAAGGCGGCGAGGAAGGTCCCAAGCAGGGTTATGCATCGAGCTTCTTCGGCGTCATCGCCCTCATCATGGTGATCGACTTCGTCTTCGCGCTCGATTCCATCATCACCGCGGTCGGCATGACCACCTTCTTGCCCGTGATGATCGCGGCGAATGTCATCGCCATCGTCGTCATGCTCATGTCGGCGCGTGGTGTCAGCGACTTCATCGCCAAGCACCCGACCGTCAAGATGCTGGCTCTCGCCTTCATCCTGCTGATCGGCGTGGCGCTCGTCGCCGACGGCCTCGGCATGCATATCCCGCGCGAATATATCTACTTCGCCATCGCCTTCTCGCTCAGCGTCGAGACGCTCAACATCCTGGTCAAGTCGAAACGCCAGCGTTTGAGCAAGATCGAGAAGACAGACGTCGAGCAGCCGTAAATCACGGCAACACGCAAACAAAAACGAGCAGCGCGGACCGCGCTGCTCGTTTCTTTTTAGGGAAGTAAGAAGAGCCGGCTTTACGCCGCCTTCAACTCAGTCAGGATCGCGGCGCCCATTTCGGTGGTGCCGATCGTCTTTTCCGAGCCTTGCGCGATATCCTTGGTGCGCAGGCCCTTGGCCAGCACGCGGGCGATCGCCTGGTCGACCTTGTCGGCCCATTCGCCGAGGCCGAAGGAATACCGCAGCGCCATGCCGAAGGACGCGATCATGGCGATCGGATTGGCGAGGCCTTTGCCGGCGATGTCGGGCGCCGAGCCATGCACCGGCTCGTAAAGCGCCTTGCGCCGCTTGGTCTTGACGTCGGTGGCGCCGAGCGAAGCCGATGGCAGCATGCCGAGCGAGCCGGTAAGCATCGCCGCCACATCCGACAGTACGTCGCCGAACAGATTGTCGGTAACGATCACATCATATTGCTTGGGCCAGCGCACCAGCTGCATGGCGCAATTGTCGGCGAGCACATGCTCGAGCTCGACATCCTTGTAGCTTTCCTGATGCAGGCGGGTGACGACCTCATTCCACAGGACGCCGGTCTTCATCACATTGCGCTTCTCGGCCGAGGACACCTTGTTGCGGCGCGTACGAGCGAGCTCGAAGGCGACGCGCGCGATGCGGTCGATCTCGAACGTGTCATAGACCTGCGTGTCGACGCCGCGCTTCTGGCCGTTGCCGAGATCGGTGATCATCTTCGGCTCGCCGAAATACACGCCGCCGGTGAGCTCCCGCACGATCAGAAGGTCGAGGCCTTCGACGACGTCGCGCTTCAGCGAGGAGGCATCGGCGAGCGCCGGATAACAGATCGCCGGGCGCAGATTGGCGAACAGGCCCAGATCCTTGCGCAGGCGCAGGAGCCCCGCTTCCGGGCGCACGTCGTAAGGTACCTTGTCCCATTTGGGTCCGCCGACCGCGCCGAAGATGACGGCATCGGCGGCCTGCGCCTTGGCCATGTCTTCTTCCGAGATCGCCTTGCCATGGGCGTCATAGGCGGAACCGCCGACGAGGCCGCGGTCGAGCTCGAACTTGGCGATGCCCTGCGCCGAGAACCAGGTGATGATCTTCTCGACTTCGCCGGCGACTTCGGCGCCGATGCCGTCGCCCGGCAGCAGCAGAACATTGAAGGAGGACATGCGGGACTTTCCGTTTGTTTTCAGAACGAGGTCAGAGCCAGGGCCGTGCGGCCGAGGTCTTGCTTTCGAAAGTATCGATCGAGGTCTTCTTCTCCATGGTGAGGCCGATATCGTCGAGGCCGTTCAGGAGGCAATGCTTGCGGAACGGATCGATCTCGAACTTGATGCAGCCGCCATCGGGACCGCGGATCTCCTGGGACGGCAGATCGATCGACAGAGTGGCATTGGCGCCGCGCTCGGCGTCGTCCATCAGCTTCTTCAGATCCTCAGGCGACACCTGGATCGGCAGGATGCCGTTCTTGAAGCAGTTATTGTAGAAGATGTCGGCGAAGCTCGTGGAGATGACGCAGCGGATGCCGAAATCGAGCAGCGCCCAGGGTGCATGCTCGCGCGACGAGCCGCAGCCGAAATTGTCGCCGGCGACCAGGATCTGCGCCTTGCGGTAGGCCGGCCTGTTAAGCACGAAATCCGGGAGCTCCTTGCCTTCCTGGGTGTAGCGCATTTCGAAGAACAGCGACTTGCCGAGCCCGGTGCGCTTGATCGTCTTCAGGAACTGCTTGGGGATGATCATGTCGGTGTCGACATTGACGATATTGAGCGGGGCGGCGACGCCCGTCAGCGTGTCGAATTTCTGCATCGAATGTGGCTCCGCTTGCCAAGGGCCGGATGAAAGGGCTTTCTGCGGGGGAAGCCCCGGCGCGTCAAGCCCCTGCGGTTCCTTGTCTTTATAGGAACGCGACCCTAGCATAGGCCCATTGAGGTACATGCATGACGGCTCCGCACGCCCCCCAGATGGCCGAAACGGATGATAAGCGCCCGATCACCGTATTCGGCCCGGATTTTCCCTTCCCCTTCGACGACTGGATCAAGCACCCTTCCGGCCTCGGCCGCATCCCTGCGGCCCGTCATGGCGAGGAAGTGGCCATTATCGGCGCCGGCATGTCGGGCATGCTGGCCGCCTATGAGCTCATGAAAATGGGCCTCAAGCCGGTCATTTACGAGGCGGGCCGCATCGGCGGGCGCCTGCGCTCGCAGAGCTTCGAGGGGGCGGAAGGCATCATCGCCGAGCTGGGCGGCATGCGTTTCCCGGTCTCCGGCACCGGTTTCTACCATTATGCCGACATGCTCGGCCTCAAATCGAAGCCCTTCCCCAATCCGCTCGTCGAGGCCTCCCCCTCGACCGTCATCGACCTCGAAGGCGAGACCTATTACGCCGAAAAGCAGGCGGATCTCCCGCCGATCTTCCAGGAAGTGGCGGCCGCCTGGTACGAGGCGCTCGAGGAGGGCTCGAGCTTCAGCACCATGCAGAAGGCGATCCGCGCCCGCGATACCAAGGCGCTCAAGGCCGTCTGGGACAAGCTCGTGCCGTTGTGGGACGACCGCAGCTTCTACGATTTCGTCGCCACGTCGCCGGCTTTCGCCAAGCGCTCCTTCCATCACCGCGAGATATTCGGCCAGGTCGGTTTCGGCACCGGCGGCTGGGATTCCGACTATCCCAATTCGATGCTGGAGATCCTGCGCGTCGTCGTCACCAATTGCGACGACAACCAGCGCTGGATCCAGGGCGGCGTCGAACAGGTGCCACGGGGCTTATGGAAGTGCCGGCCCGACAAGATGGTGCATTGGCCGAAAGGCACGTCCCTGGAAAAGCTCCATGCCGGCGCGCCGCGTCCGGCGGTGGTCAAGATTGCCCGCTCGCCGTCGGGCCATCTCGCCATCACCGACCGCTGGGGCGCCACCAAGTTCTTCGACGCCTGCCTCGTCACCTGCCACAGCTGGCTGCTCACCACCTACATGCAGGTCGAGGAGCGCATCTTCTCGCCAAAGCTCTGGATGGCGCTCGACCGCACCCGCTTCATGCAGTCGGCCAAGACCTTCGTGATGGTCGACCGCCCCTTCTGGAAGGACAAAGACCCACGCACCGGGCGCGACCTGATGAGCATGACGCTCACCGACCGCCTCACCCGCGGCACCTATCTCTTCGACAATGGCGCCGACAAGCCCGGCGTCATCTGCCTGTCCTATTCGTGGATGAGCGATGCGATGAAGATGTTGCCGCTGCCCGTCGACAAACGGGTAAAGCTGGCGCTCGATGCCTTGAAGCGTGTCTATCCCACTCTCGATATCGAGAAGCACATCATCGGCGACCCGATCACCGTCTCGTGGGAATCGGATCCGAACTTCCTCGGCGCCTTCAAAGGCGCGCTGCCCGGCCATTATCGCTACAATCACCGCATGTATTGCCATTTCATGCAGGAGGATATGCCGGCCGACGAGAAGGGCATCTTCATGGCGGGCGACGGCGTGTCCTGGACACCCGGCTGGGTCGAGGGCGCGGTGCAGACCGGGCTCAATGCGGTGTGGGGCATCGTCAAGCATCTGGGCGGCAAGACGCCGAAGGACAATCCTGGTCCCGGCGACCGCTATGACGAATTGAAGCCGATCGAATTGCCGGACTGACCGATCATGTGGCCCGACCGCCGTCTCTGCAATGTGCTCGGTATAGAGCATCCGATCATCCAGGCGCCGATGGCGGGCTCGGCCACACCGGCGCTTGCCGCCGCGGTGAGCAATGCCGGCGGGCTCGGCTCGCTGGGCTGCGCCGAGATGGCGGCGGACGCGCTCCTCACGCATGTCGCGGAATTGCGCGCTTTGACCAACCGTCCCTTCAATCTCAACTTCTTCGCCCATCCGGCGCCGCGTCCGGATCCGGTGCGGTTTGCGCGGACGCGCGAGGCAGTGCTGCCCTGGTATCGCCGCCTCGGCCTTGCCGATCCCGCGAGCGCGGCCTCACCGCACGGACCCGGCTTCGACGCCATACGGCTGGAGCTGCTGCTCGAGCTCAAGCCCAAAGTGGTCAGCTTCCATTTCGGTGTTCCCGACCCGGCATCGCTCGCGGCATTGAAGACAGCGGGCATCGTGCTGATGAGCACCGCGACGACCGTCGCCGAGGCCAAAGCTCTGGCCGCGGCGGGGATCGACGTGATCATCGCGCAAGGCTGGGAGGCCGGTGGCCATCGCGGCTCGCACGAACCACGGGCACCCTCCGATGGCATCGGCACGCTCGCTCTTGTGCCGCAGATCGCCGATGCCGTGCGCCTGCCGGTGGTGGCGGCCGGCGGCATTGGCGACGGCCGGGGCATCGCCGCCGCTTTCGCTCTGGGCGCATGCGGCGTCCAGAGCGGCACCGGCTTTCTCTCCTGCCCGGAAGCCGGCACCGATGCGACGCGGCGCGCGATGCTGCGCAACGCGACCGAGACCGACACGATGATGACCGATGCCTTTTCCGGCCGCGCCGCCCGCGCCGTGCGCAGCGCCTATGCGCGCGAGATGGAGCGCTCAGGTCTCGACCTGCCCGACTTCCCGTCGATGTATGAGCTGAGCGAGCCGCTGCTCGGCGTAGGCGACCCGCGCGAGGCATCGTTCCTGCTCTACGGGCAAGCCGCCCGCTTCAACCGCGAGCTGCCTGCGTCAGAGCTCATCGCGCGTTATGTGGAAGAAGCCGCTGCCGTTTTCGCGAAGCTCAAGACCTGATGCGAACCTTCACCGGTTCACCTCACTCGCCGCGGCGATCACCTCGGACACGATCGTCCGCACATCGCCCTCTGTCGTGCGATGATTGACGAAGCAGGCACGCAAAGCGAACTGGCCGTCGATCGTGGCATTCGAAAGATAGACGCGGCCCCGCGCATTCACCCGTTTCAGAGTGGCGGCATTGTCCTTGCCACGGTGACGGAAGCAGACCGCGCTGAGGGAGACCGGCGCCAGAAGTTGAAGCTCAGGCTCAGCTTCGATCAGTTGAGCCAGCAACCGGGCATGATAAAGATCCTGTGCGATGGCTTCGCGGAAGGCGCGGCGCCCGTGATATTGGAACGACATCCACAGTTTCAGCGCCCGGAAACGACGCGTGAGCTCGAGTGACTCATCGAAGAAGGCGAATGTCTCGGAGGGATCGTCCGCCAGCACTTTCACATAGTCGCCTGCATGCGAGAAGGTCCGGCGCGCGACTTGGCGGTCACGGTAAAGCAGGCAGCCGCATTCGATCGGCTGATACAGCCATTTATGCGCATCGAGCGAGAGCGAGTCGGCCCGATCGAGGCCGCGGAACCGTTCCGGCGCCGCCAGGGCGGCAAGTCCACCATAGGCGCCGTCCACATGAAGCCATAGATCATGCGCATGGGCGATATCCGCTATGTCCGGCAACGGGTCGATCGCGCCATTGTTGACCGTGCCAGCGGTCGCCACGATCGCGATGGGCGATCGTCCCGCCTTTCGGTCTGCGGCAATGGTGGCCTCGAGCGCGTCGCTTCGCATCCTGAAACCATCATCCGTGGGAATGAAGCGAAGATTGGCGCGGCCGATTCCGAGCAGCGCCACCGCCTTCGCGATCGACATATGCGCCTGCTCGGATGTGTAGACGATGCACGGGCTCGCGCCCATTTCATTGGCCGGACGCTTGGCTTCGCGCGCCTGGGCGAGCGCCATCAGATTGGCCGTCGAGCCGCCACCGCACAGGCTGCCGCTGAACCCCGCACAGCCGACCGCGTCGGCGAGCCACCCGACGACGGTCTGCTCGATCGTCGCCGCCGACGGCGCCGAGCGCCACGCGCCGACATTCTGGTTGAGAACCGCGGCGAGGAATTCACCGAACGCGCCGACCGGCTCGCCGGAACCAACGACATAGCCGAAGAATCTACCGGTCGACGGCCGCGCATGCGCGGCAATGGCCGGGAAACCGTCGAGCACGGCGCCACCCATGCCGTCTTCCGCCCAGGGCCGCGAGAACTGCTCGAGTGTTTGCGTGCCGCTCGTCGCCGGATAAGCGGGACGTTTCTCGAGCGAGGCCCAATATTCCAGGACAAGGGCCACCGTTTTTTCTGAAAGGCGCGACAGTTCCGCATCGGAGATGTTCAAGCTGCCCATGGTTGCCGCCGCCTCACTGTGACTTAGCCTGCGCCCCCGTCCGGAGTTTTTCGACTCATATGACCGATGTCAATCTGCGCCGCGCCCAGTCGGATGAAGTCGATGAAAGCGCGCAAGGCTGCCGGCATGTGCCGGCGGCTCGGATAATAGAGCGATGGGCCGGGAAAATACGGGCACCAAGATTGCAGCGTCTCGACCAGACGGCCCGCCGCGATGGAAGGGCTGACGAAGCTCTCGAATGTGGCGTACCAGCCGAGCCCATCCTCAGCGGCACGGATAGCGATGTCGGGACTGTTGGTCACGAGCACGGCCTCCGCATCGATCTTCACCACCTGGCCGTCCTTTTCGAATTCCCAAGGCAGCATCGCGCCGCTCAGGAAACGGTGGCGGATGCAGGGCCGGGTCAGGAGATCCTCCGGCCGTTCCGGCGCGCCATGGCGGCGGACATGGTCGGGTGAGGCAACCACCGCATATCGCTGCGCCGGCCCGATCGGCAGCGCGATCATGTCGAGCGCCAGGCTTTCATCATAACGGATGCCGGCATCGAAGCCTTCAGCAAAGACATCGACGAAATTATTGTCGACGGTGATTTTGAGGCGGATGCCGGGATATTGATTGAGGAAGCGGGCGGCCAGCGGCGCGAGGATCGGCTGGGCGGCGCCTGGCACATTGAGGCGCAAGGTCCCGGTCGGCGTGTCGCGGAAGCCGTTCACCTCATCGAGCGCCTCGTTCATTTCGGAGAAGATCGGCTGCAGCCGCGCCGCCAGCCTCATCCCCGCCTCGGTCGGGGTGACCGAGCGGGTAGTCCGGTTGAGCAGCCTGACCCCCAGCCGCTCTTCGAGATCACGCACCGACTGGCTCAAGGTCGAGGCCGAGACGCCACGCTCGCGGGCGGCGCGCCGGAAATTGCGATGCCGGACGATGGCGACAAAGGCGTCGAGATCGGAGAATTCGGGGCGGCTCATTGTTCGATTTTCCGTACAGCCCATTTAGGATTGAACGGATTATCGCACGAACGGGGATATGGCATCACCCCCTCCCGACCACTTTTCCTGCCCAGGAGGTTTCCCCATGATCGCGCAGCGTCCCTTAGGATCCACCGGCCCCAAAGTTTCGGCCTTCGGGCTCGGCACAATGGGCATGTCCGCCCTCTACGGCCCGGCCGACCGCGCCGAGAGCATCGCCACCCTCCATCAGGCGCTCGACGCCGGCGTCACGCTTATCGACACCGGCGATTTCTACGGCATGGGCCACAATGAGCTTCTCATCGCCGAGGCGCTGAAGGAGCGTCGCCGCGAGGACGTCACCTTGAGCGTAAAATTCGGCGCCCAGCGCGATCCGGCCGGTGGCTGGATCGGCTTCGACGGGCGCCCCGCCGCGGTCAAGACCGCGCTCGCTTATTCCCTGGTCCGCCTGAACACTGATCACATCGACATCTATCGGCCGGCGCGGCTCGATCCAAATGTGCCGATCGAGGAAACGGTCGGCGCCATCGCCGAGCTGGTGAAGGCGGGTTATGTCCGCCATGTCGGCCTCTCCGAGGTCGGCAGCGAGACGATAAGGCGGGCGGCGAAAGTTCATCCCATTTGTGATCTGCAGATCGAATATTCGCTGATCTCGCGCGGCATCGAGGACGACATCCTCTCGACCTGCCGCGAGCTCGGCATCGCCGTCACCGCCTATGGCGTGCTGTCGCGCGGCCTGATCAGCGGCCATTGGACGAAAGCGACGCGCACCGGCAATGGCGACTTCCGTGGGCTTAGCCCGCGCTTCCAGGCCGGTAATGTCGACCGCAATCTGGCGCTCGTCGAAGCGCTGCGCCAGGTGGCGGATCGGCTGGGCGCGAGCGTGGCGCAGGTCGCCATCGCCTGGGTAGCGTCGCGCGGCGCGGACATCTTCCCCCTGATCGGCGCCCGCAAGCGCGATCAGCTCACTGAATCTCTCGGCGCTCTTGATGTGAAGCTGTCCGATGCCGATCTGACGGCGATCGAGAAGGCGGTGCCGAAGGGCGCAGCAGCCGGTGGCCGTTATGCCGAGGCGCAACTGGCGCATCTCGACAGTGAGAAAATCACCCGCTGAAATAAGTCCGCCAGAGATAGAAAATGAGTCCGGCCATGATGATCATCGACAAGACACGCGCGATGCGTTTGCCGAGAATCTCGATCTTGTCGTCGGGCTCATCGCTGGGCGGCGGCTCGGCGCCGAGGAGTCTTTCCGACTGCTGATGGAGGCGCTCCAGCGCCGCCTTGGCTTCCGCTTCGCGATCGTTTTTCTTCATCACGGCACCTGGCGCTCGAGGCGCTCCATGTCATCGTCCGACAGGCCAAAATGATGGCCGATCTCGTGGATCAGGACATGGCTGATGACGGCGCCCAGCGTTTCCTTGTGCTCGGCCCAGTAATCGAGGATGGGGCGGCGATAGAGGAAGACCATATTGGGCAGCATGCCGGTATGCGCCAGCTCTTCGCCATGGGCGAGGCCGGTGCCCTGGAACAGGCCGAGCAGGTCGAACTCGTTGGCCTTCATCTCGCGCAGCACATCGTCCTCCGGAAAATCCTCGATCCGGATGATGATATTGCCAGTCAATTCGTGGAAGGTCTGCGGCAGACGCGCATAGGCCTCTTGGGCCAGTGCGTCGAAGTCCTCAAGCGACGGGGCTTCGAGACCCGTCAGATCATGCAGAGAAAGCCGGTGGCTTCGCAGAGGTCCAGTCCTTCGGCGGTCATGGCGTTAACGGTTGTATAGGCCGCCACGAGACCGGTCGCCAGCGTAAGCATGACAAGACCGATCAGGACCTTGCGCAAGAACCGCGCGTCCGCCGACTCTGTAGTAATCACCTGAGAAACTCCCCGCCACCCAGCAGTAAAAAGGTTGAACTTGGAATCAACCTTAGCGCCTCGCTGATGACATAACCCTTAATGGGACGTTCATCAACCGTTAATCGCCGGGACAGTTACCAAGCGACTACCGGAACTTAGTTCCAGTTCCGTATGTCGACGAAATGACCGGCAATGGCCGCCGCCGCCGCCATTTGCGGCGACACCAGATGGGTGCGGCCCTTATAGCCCTGACGGCCCTCGAAGTTGCGGTTCGACGTCGAGGCGCAGCGCTCTTCGGGCTTGAGCTGGTCGGGATTCATGCCGAGGCACATCGAGCAGCCGGGCTCGCGCCATTCGAAACCGGCGGCCAGGAAGATCTTGTCGAGGCCTTCCTGCTCGGCCTGAACCTTGACCAGACCGGAGCCCGGAACGATCATGCCCTTGAGCCGCTCATGGATCTTGCGGCCTTCGACGATCTGGGCGACGGCGCGCAGATCCTCGATACGGCCATTGGTGCACGACCCGATCCAGATCATGTCGAGCGGGATGTCGGTGATCTTGGTGCCGGGCTTCAGGCCCATATAATCGAGCGCCCGCCACTTCGACTGGCGCTTGCCTTCGTCCTGGATGTCGTCGGGATTGGGCACGCTGCCGGCGATCGAAACGACGTCCTCGGGGCTCGTACCCCAGGAGACGATCGGCGGCAGCGATGCCGCATCGAGCTTCACCACCCGGTCGAAATGAGCGCCGTCATCGGTATGGAGCGTGTCCCAGTAGCGGCGCGCCGCATCCCAGTTGGCCCCTTTGGGCGATTTCGGCCGGCCGTTCAGATAGGCATAGGCCTTCTCATCCGGCGCGATCATGCCGGCCCGCGCGCCGCCCTCGATCGACATGTTGCAGATCGTCATGCGGCCTTCCATCGACAGGTCGCGCAAAGCTTCGCCGGCATATTCGATGACCGAGCCGGTGCCGCCGGCGGTGCCGATCTCGCCGATGATGGCGAGGATGATGTCCTTGGCGGTGGCGCCGGAAGCGAGCTTCCCGTCCACCTGGACCAGCATGTTCTTGGCCTTCTTCTGGATCAGCGTCTGGGTGGCGAGCACATGCTCGACCTCCGACGTGCCGATGCCATGGGCCAGCGCGCCAAAAGCGCCGTGGGTCGAGGTATGGCTGTCACCGCAGACGATGGTGGTGCCGGGCAAGGTAAAGCCCTGCTCGGGGCCGACCACATGGACGATGCCCTGGCGGCTGTCGCGCTCATTGTAATATTCGATGCCGAAATCCTTGGCATTCTGCGCCAGCGTCTCGACCTGGATGCGGCTTTCCGGCTCGGCGATGCCGTGGCTGCGGTCGGTGGTCGGCACATTGTGGTCGACCACGGCCAGCGTCTTCTCGGGATGGCGCACCTTGCGGCCGGTCATGCGCAGGCCCTCAAAGGCCTGCGGACTCGTCACCTCATGGATGAGATGGCGATCAATATAGAGGAGGCAGGTGCCGTCCGGCTGCTCATCCACCAGGTGATCGTCCCAAATCTTATCATAGAGCGTACGCGGTGCCATTGGCCTTGCCTGTCCGGAGGTTAGGTGTTTCGGCTATTTAGCGCCTGGACTCAGGGAGTCAAACCCCCAAAGCCTGGAGGCAAGCCTGCCGCCGCCGCATGGCCTTCCTCCCGCTTCCCTTACGCCAGATTCTGAGGCAAAGACAGCGCCCCGCCCGCTGGGGCGGTAGTGATTCCCAGGGAGAAATCATGGCGCAAGCCAATAACACCTATCGCGAGACCACCACGACCTCCTGGTTCAGCCGGCTGAAGCAGGCTTTGACCGGCATAGTGATCGGACTCATCCTCGTCGCCGCCTCTCTCGTCCTGCTGTTCTGGAACGAAGGCCGGGCGATCAAGACCTATCGGGCGCTGACCGAAGGCGCCGGTTCGATCGTCTCGGTCGATGCGGCCAAGGTCGACCCTGCCAATGAAGGCAAGCTCGTCCATATCGCCGGCGCCTTCGCGCCCACGGGCACGCCCGCCGATACCGATCTCGGCGTTTCGGCCGCGGGCGCCGTGCGCCTCATCCGCACGGTCGAGATGTATCAGTGGAAAGAGACGTCGCGCTCGGAGACCAAGACCAAGCTCGGCGGCGGTGAGGAGACCGTCACCACGTACGAATACGGCAAGGAGTGGTCGAGCGAGCCGATCGAGTCGGCGAAGTTCAAAGTGCCGGACGGCCATGGCAATCCGGCGATGCCGATCAAGTCGGGCGACTTCGCCGTCGCCTCCGGCGATCTCGGTGCCTTCAGCCTCACCGGCGAACAGATCGGTGGCCTCGGCGAGCGCAAGGCGATTGCCTTGGTCGACGCCGATGCGGCGCGCATCAAGGACCGCGTGGCACCGACCCGTTCGGCCCGCATCGACCAGGGCCGTGTTTTCATCGGCTACAATCTCGAGCAGCCTTGGATCGGCGATTTGCGCGTCTCCTATGAGGCGGCGAGCCTGCCTGAGGTCAGCGCTGCCGGCGCCCAGAAGGGCAACGGTCTCGCCGACTATGTGACCTCGAACGGCCAGACGATCTTCCTGACGCAGGCCGGCATCGTCAGCGCCGCGCAGATGTTCGCCGATGCGCAGACCGGTAACACCATCGTTACCTGGGTGCTGCGCGCCGTGGGTCTTGTACTGTTGCTGATCGGCTTCACCTTGATCCTGCGCATCTTCGGCGTCCTGGGCGACGTGGTGCCGTTCTTCGGCGACATGGTGCGCTTCGGCACCGGCCTTATCGCGTTCCTGCTGACGGCGCTGCTGGGTTCGCTCGCCATTGCGCTGGGCTGGTTCTATTACCGCCCGCTCTGGGGCATCGCGATCCTGGCCGTCGGCGTCCTCATTGCCGGCATCCTTTGGTATCGCGGTTCGGCGCGCGCCAAAGCCGCTCCGGCGCCGGCCACAAGCTGATCTCACCGTCCGGCGCAAACTGCCGGACGGTAATCGTGACGCAAGTCTGCCACAATGCCATGGCCTGATCGCAGACCATGGTTTCCCGTCGACTGCTCATCCTGCCGCTTGCCGGCCTCGCCGCCACGGCCGCTATTGCCGGCTTTGTCCCCTCTCATCATCTAGGCGTCGTGGCGCAGGCCGTTTTGGGTCCCGCGAGCCAGCCGCCGCGCGACATGCCGGTCTTCGCTCGGGTCCAAGGCAATGCCGAACGGCTTGTCAGTGCCGGACTCCATCAGATCGGCGTCACCACGATCTATGATCCGGCTTATGTGTCCTTGAAATATCCAGGTGGCGATGTCGCGCCGGAGCGCGGCGTATGCACTGACGTAATCGTGAGAGCCTATCGTTCCGCCTTCAGCGTCGATCTCCAGAAACTCGTCCACGAAGACATGCGCCACAACTTCACCGCCTATCCGCGCATCTGGGGCCTCAAACTGCCGGACCGCAATATCGATCACCGGCGTGTCCCCAATCTGCGGACCTTCTTCGCCCGACAGGGTGCTGAGCTGCCGGTCACCGAAACGGCGCGCGACTATCGCCCCGGCGACGTCGTCTCGCAGATGCTGCCCGGCAATCTTGCGCATATCGCGCTGGTCAGCCACTTCGCCTCCGCCGATGACAAGCGGCCGCTCTGCATCCACAATATCGGCGCCGGCGCCAGGCTCGAAGACATCCTCTTCACCTACCCGGTCACCGGCCATTACCGGTTCAAATTATAGATCAGCTAGCTGTAGGCTTTCTGCATCAGCGCACTGACCGAGCCGGCGAATTTCGCCGGATCGGCGACACGCTCGCCATCCATCACGCGGGCGAGATCGAGCAGCAGGCCTGAGGCATCGTCAAGCTCCGCCGAGGCGCCTGATTTCTTGGCGGTCTCGGCCAGGGCCTTGATGAGCGCATGGTCGGCATTGATCTCGAGAATGGGCGCCGTCACCTTCACATCGGTCGTGCCCTGGCGCGCCAGGAGCTTCTCCAGCGTGCGGTCGAGGCCCTGGTCGCTGGCAACGAGACAGACCGGGCTGTCGGTGAGGCGCGCGGATTTGCGCACATCGCCGACCTGATCGCCGAGCGTCTGCTTGATGAGCGCGATGAGTGTCGCGGTGGCGCCTTCATCGGCGTCGGATTTCGGCGCCTCCTCAACGAGCGGGATGAGATCGAGATCGGCAGCGCCTTGCGTCACCGACTTGAACGGCTTGCCGTCGAAGCCCAGCGCCATACGCACCCAGAAACTGTCGACCGCATCAGTGAGGAGAAGAACCTCGATGCCGCGGGCGCGGAAACCTTCGAGCTGCGGGCTGGCCTTAGCCTTCGCCGCGTCTTCGGCGGTGAGATAATAGATCGCCGTCTGATTGGCTTTCAGATCGGCGATATAGTCCTTGAGCGTCACGCCCTCACGTTTGGTGGTGTTGAAGCGCGCGATCTCGAACAGCTGGTCGCGCCGCTCCATATCCTCATAGAGGCCTTCCTTGATCACGGGGCCGAAAGCGTCCCAGATCCTGGCGGCCTTTTCGGGCTCGGTCTCGAAGCACTTCTTGAGCTCGGCCAGCACCTTGTTGGTGACCGCCTTGCGGATCGCCGCCACTTGCGGATTGTGCTGCAGCATCTCGCGCGAGATGTTGAGCGGCATATCCTCGCTGTCGATGACGCCGCGCACGAAACGCAGATAAGGCGGCAGCAATTCGGCATCGCTGGTGATGAAGACGCGGCGGACATAAAGCTTCTGACGGCCGCGCCGTTCCGGATCATAAAGATCGAAGGGCTTCTCACCCGGCACGAACAGCAGCACCGTATATTCGTTGCGGCCTTCCGCCTTGTAGTGAAGGGTCAGCGCCGGGTCGGAATAGGCCCCCGTGATATGGCCGAAGAATTCCTTGTACTGGTCGGGCGTGATGTCGGCCTTGGCGCGCGTCCAGATGGCGGAGGCCGCGTTGATCTGGCGTGTCGTCTCAGACCCTTGAGCGAGCCTGATCGGATGCGCGATATGATCGGAATAGGCGCGCACCACTTCCTCGATCTTCCAGTCCTCGAGGAATTCGAGCGCGTCCTCCTTGAGGTGAAGGACGATGCTGGTGCCGCGCTGAGGCGCCGCTTCCGGCTTGACCGGTGTGACCGTGAAGGTGCCGGTGCCGTCCGACGACCAGACGGAGGCGTCGTCGGTTCCGGCCTTGCGCGAGGTCACCTCGACCTTATGGGCGACCATGAAGGACGAGTAAAAACCGACGCCGAACTGGCCGATGAGATGGATGCCGCCTTTGTCCTTGTCGTCCTGGGCCTGCTCCATGAAGGCCTGGGTGCCGGATTTGGCGATGGTACCGAGATTGTCGATGAGCTCCTGCTCGCTCATGCCGATGCCGTTATCGGCGACGGTGAGCGTCTTGGCGGCTTTGTCGGGCGTGATGGTGATGGCGAGATCGGGGGCGCCGGCGAGCAGCTCGGGCTTGGCGATCGCCTCGTAGCGCAATTTGTCGAGGGCGTCGGCGGCATTGGAGATGAGCTCGCGCAGGAAGACGTCTCGGTCGGAATAGACCGAATGCACCATCAGATGCAGGAGCTTCGCGACCTCCGCCTGGAAATTATGCGAATGCGTCTCGCTGGTCTTCGCCTTCTTCTTCTCAGCCATATCCAACCCTTCTGCCGAATTCCGGCTGGCATTTGGGGAAGAGCCGGCGATCCGTCAAGCTTGTTCGATCGAAGGAACGATGGGGAGGCCGCAAAAGAAAAGCGGCCAGTGTTTCCACCGGCCGCGAACTCAATACGCCTCTACTCACAGAAGGGGAGATGGTATCGGCCCGGCGGCACTTGGCTACGGGGGGCTGGGGGGCTGAGATTTCCGATGCTTCGTGCCAGCCGGGCCATTGAGGCAACGATTGGAGTGTGCCCATCCAGTTTGGCTGTCAAAGGGCCGGAATGCGGCGGCAATGTGAAACTTTCATTGCATGCCAGTAAGGTCGGCCGGAGCGTCAACACGCGTGAATCGCTTCGATTCCAATAAGTTGATTGTCTTGCCGCAAGGCATGCTTGCCAAGGCGGCGAGGAGGGTCCATTCTTTGGGCCAAGAAGAATGGAGTCGCGGACCAAGGTGAGCGATTTCGAGCCTATAGTTTCCTTCCGGACGCGGGCGGCTGGTCCTCGTTCGGAAAATCGGGATACCAGCCCACCGGTGAAGAAGACCGCCTTCGACCGGAAAGAACTCAATATTATTCTCAATCTGTACGGCACGAAGGTCGCCGAAGGCGAATGGCGCGATTACGCGCTCGATTTCGATATCCATACCGCCACCTTCTCGATCTACCGTCGCGCCAGCGAGATGCCGCTTTACCGTATCGTCAAGGACATCACTTTGGCGCGCCGCCAGGGCGCCTATGCGGTCATCGCCCAGAGCGGCATGATCCTGCGGCGCGGCCATGACCTGGCCCAGGTGCTGCGCGTCCTCCTCGGCAAGCCCAGGCTGGTCACGGTCTGATCCCACGGCGCTCTATCTCCTTGTTTTTGCGCATCGGCTTGTCCGAAAACCGCGTGCGATTTTCGGGCCGATGCTTAGCCAATAAAAAACCCCGGATGTCGCCATCCGAGGTTTCCAGTCGTTCTTTGCGCCGAGGTCTATTCGCGGTTGCCGAACAGCCGGAGCATCATGAGGAACAGGTTGATGAAGTCGAGATAGAGATTGAGGGCACCCATGAGGATCTTCTTGCTCATGGTCTCGCCGTCATCGGCCTCGAGATACATCTCCTTGATTTTCTGGGTGTCGTAGGCGGTGAGGCCCGCGAAGACCAGAACGCCGATCACCGAGATCGCATATTGCAAAGCCCCGTTCGGCCAGAACAGGTTGACGATGCTGGCGATGATTATGCCGATAAGGCCCATGAACAGGAACGAACCCCAGCCGGTGAGGTCGCGCTTGGTCGTATAGCCCCACAGGCTCAAGGCGCCGAAGGTCGCCGCCGAGATGAGGAACACCCGGGTGATGCTGCTGCCCGAATAGACGAGGCCGAGCGTCGAGAAGGCCACGCCGTTGAGCGCCGCATAGATCCAGAAGGTGATCTGAGCCGTGGCGGCCTTCATCGCATGGATGCGGAAGGACAGGAAAAACACCAGCGCCACCGGCGCCAGCACGAACACCCACATCAGGGGCGAGGCGAAGAGCGTCTGCCCGAAGGGGGTCAGCTGACCGTTCTGTACCGCCAGCATATAGGTGCCGGCGGCCACCGCGCCCGTGACCGCGAGGCCGGACGCCATGTAATTGTAGACGCCGAGCATATAGGACCTGAGGCCCTGATCGATCTCGGCCTGTGTACCGGCGCGGGTCGGCGCCTGGTTTTGATATCTCACATCAGCCATTTAGGTTGCTCCCTCCAGGAATTCGAAACACCGATCGCATATGGGGTCTCCCCACCCCACCGTCAAGACATTGAACTCTCTCACAACTTCGCGATCAGGTCCATCTTTCCGGCGAGCTTGAAGTCGAGTTCCGTTAATCCGCCGGCGCTATGGGTGGCGAGCACAACCTCTACCCTGTTGTAAACGTTAAACCACTCGGGATGGTGGTCGAGCTTCTCCGCCTCCAGCGCCACCCGCGCCATGAACCCGAAGGCCTCGCTGAAGCTCTTGAACTTGTAACTTTTGCTGATGGCCTCGCGGCCCTCGACCAGGCTCCAGCCGGGAAGGGTCTCGAGCGCCGCCGCGCGCGCCTCGGGTGAGAGTCTGTCGCGCATGCTCAAAACGCAGCGCCGAGCGCGTAGGCTTCCTCGACCGCGTAAGGTCCGCCGCCGCGCGACGGTCTGGACGAGAACAGCACGAAGCGGTCGACCTCGAAGAAGCGGCTCGCGAACAGGCTGTGCGCCGCGATGAAGCGATGCACATGATCGAGCGTCGTGTCGCGTAAACGCGCCAGCGTCACATGCGGCGTGAACTTGCGCTGCTCGGGCGGCATGCCCAGCATCTGGCAGATGCGCTCATGCGTGCTCTGCAGCCGTCTGAGCTCCGGGCTCTCCGCCACGCTCGCATAAAGCGAATGTGGTTTGTTACCACCGAAGGCATCGATGCCCTTGAGCCTCAGCGTGAAGGGCTTGGCCGACACGGCATCGAGTTCAGCCGCGATTTCTCGGGCTAATCCGTCATCTATGTCGCCGATAAACCTGAGGGTGATGTGGTAGGAGTCCCGGTCGATCCAGCGAGCGCCCCAGATGCCGCCTTTCATGAGTTCAAGCTCAAAGGCAACGTCGGTCGGGATTTCGACACCGGTAAACAGTCGCGGCATGGCGGGCCTCCTTTCAAGCGGAGCTCGTTTAGTCGCGTGAGCAGGTCCTACGCTAACGCGATTCGTGGAGAAAAAAAGGGGCTATTTGGGGGACGCCTGCTTGAGCAGGTCTTCCGTGATCGGAAGGATTCGCGAGACGATCATATCCACTCCTTTGCTGTTGGGATGGAGCCCGTCCGGCTGATTGAGCGCCGGGTCGGCGGCAACGCCGTCGAGGAAGAAGGGGTAGAACAGCACGCCATGTTTCTGCGCGAGGCGCGGGAATATGGCGTCGAACTTCTTCCCATAGTCGGGACCGAGATTGCGCGGCGCGAGCATGCCGGCGAAGAGCACCGGCAGGTTCCGCTTCTTGATCTCGGTGAGGATGCGGTCGAGCGCCTTTTCGGTCTGGTCCGGATCGATCCCCCGCAGGGCATCATTGGCGCCAAGCTCGAGGATGATGGCATCGACGGGATCGCCCAACGCCCAGTCGAGACGCTCGGCGCCGGCCGTGCTGGTGTCGCCGGAGACCCCGGCATTGGTGATCACAATATCGTGACCACGGGCCTTGAGGGCAGCTTCGAGCTTGGCTGGAAAAGCATCGGCCGGGTCGACGCCCAGACCGGCGGTCAGGCTGTCGCCCAAAGCCAGGATACGGAGGCTTTGCGCCTGGAGAGGTGAGAAGGCGAGAAGCAGGCCGAGACAGAAGGCGAGGAAGCCGAATCGCATGCCCAATTAGGTAGGAACTCCTTGTGACAACAGCAAGTCATGAGCGGATGTGGACTTTTAACCGCCCCTCTCCCATCTAGGCCGGATGCCTTCCCCGATCGTTTCCCTTGAAAATATCCACCTCACCCTTTCAAGCCGCGCCGGCCCGGTCGAAATCCTGCGCGGCATAGACCTGTCCGTGCATCCCGGCGAGGCGCTCGGTATCGTCGGCCCCTCGGGCTCCGGCAAGACCACCTTGCTCATGGTGATCGCCGGCCTGGAGCGGGTGAGCGCCGGCACCATTACCGTTAACGGCACTCCGCTCGGCGGCAAGAACGAGGACGCACTGGCGCGCTTCCGGCGCGACACCATCGGCATCATCTTCCAGTCCTTCCATTTGATCCCGACCATGACGGCGCTCGAAAATGTCGCCGTGCCACTCGAATTCAAAGGCGTCGCCGACGCCCTCACCCGGGCGAAGACGCATCTCGAAAGGGTGGGCCTCGGCCACCGGATCAGCCATTATCCGAGCCAGCTCTCGGGCGGCGAGCAGCAGCGCGTCGCCATCGCCCGCGCCATCGCCTCGGGCGCCAAGATCATCCTGGCCGACGAGCCGACCGGCAATCTCGATCTCGATACGGGGGCCGCCATCATGGATCTGCTCTTCAGCCTGAAGCGCGAGGACGGCACCACCTTGCTGCTCATCACCCATGACCCGGCCCTCGCCAAACGCTGCGACCGGGTCGCCTCGGTGCGCGACGGCCGCATCGTCTCGGGCGCCCATCCATGATGCCGAAGCTCTGGCTCACTTATGCCTGGCGCGATCTGCGCTCGGGGCTGCAGGGTTTCTGGATCTTCCTCATCTGTCTGGCGCTCGGCACTGCGGCCATTGCCATTGTCGGCTCGCTCGGCGCCGCCATCGACCGCGGCCTCGTCGAGCAGGGCCAGCCTTTGCTGGGCGGCGATGTCGAGGTGGCGCTCATCCACCGCGAGGTGACGCCGGCCGAAATGGCATTCTTGCAAAGCAAGGGTACTGTTTCGAAAGTCGGATCGCTGCGCGCCATGGCGCGCGGCAATGACCGCACCGCACTGGTCGAGATCAAATCCATCGACGGTCTCTATCCGCTGTATGGCGCGCTCGCCCTCACGCCTGCCGACGACATCAAGGCTGCTGTGGAAGGTGACGGCGTCGCCGTCGATCCGATCCTGCTCGAACGCTTGAGCCTCAAGACCGGCGACCGCTTCAAGATCGGCGACAAGGAATTTATCATCCGCGCCGCCATCGCTCATGAGCCAGACCGCATCTCCGATGGTCTTGCTCTGGGGCCGCGCGTGATGATGAGCGAGGCTTCGCTGCAGGCGACCGGCCTCATCCAGCCGGGCAGCCTCATCACCTGGAAGTACCGGGTGAAGACGCCGGAGGGGACGAGCCTCGCCCAAGTGCGCGAGGTGGTGCGGCAGGCCCAGGAGGATCATCGCGATGCCGGCTGGCGGGTGCGCAACCGCGGCAGCGCAGCGCCCGGCGCCGATCAATATATCGAGCGGCTTTCCTATTTCATGACGCTGGTCGGCCTCACCGCTCTCATCATCGGCGGCGCCGGCATCGCCAATGCGGCGAGCGCCTTCATCAGCCGCCGCACTGAATCCATTGCGACGCTCAAATGCTTGGGCGCCAGCCAGCGTCTGATCACCGGCATCTATCTGACCGAGATATTGGCGGTGGCGCTGCTCGCCATCATCATCGGCCTGGCGCTCGGCGCCGTGGCGCCGGCCATTGCCAAGGCGACGATCGGCGATCTGATCCCCTTGCCTTTGACCGCACGGGTCGAACCGCGTCCTCTGGCGCTCGCCGCCCTCTTCGGCTTCCTCGTCACCATCGCCTTCACCATGTGGCCGCTCGCCCGTACCCGCTACGTGCCGGCCTCTGCTCTGTTCCGCCATCATGTCGTGACCTTCGGCGGCTGGCCGGGCTGGGGCGCGCTCCTCACCATCGCCATCGCGCTGGCCGCGCTCGCCGGTCTTGTCTATGCGAGCTTCTCGGATGCCCGCATCACCAGCATCTATCTCGGCGGCTTGGCCGGCAGCTTTGTTGTGCTTCTAGGCCTCGCCGCGGCGATCGTCCGCCTGACCGCGAAATTGCCCCGGCCGAAAAGCGCCATCTGGCGTTACGCGCTCTCCAATGTGTACCGCCCCGGCTCGGCGGCGATCTCGGTCATTCTCGCTCTGGGTCTCGGCCTCACTTTGTTCGTGACCCTGGCGCTCACCGACCGCACCATCTCGACCGAGCTCACCTCCGGCATTCCCGACCGGGCGCCTTCCTTCTTCTTCCTCGATGTCCGCAATGACGAGAAGCCGGCTTTCCTCGATCTCGTCGCCAAGGAACCCGGTGTCACCAATGTCGAGACGGCGCCGATGCTCCGTGGGCGGATCACACATGTGAAGGGCACGACCGTCGACAAGGTGCAGGCTTCACCCGACACGGCCTGGGCCTTGCGCGGCGATCGCGGGCTGACCTATGCGAGCGACCTGCCGCAAGGCTCGACGCTCATCGCGGGCGACTGGTGGCCGGCCGATTACAAGGGACCGCCGCTCGTCTCCTTCGTCGGCGAGGTGGCCGACGGCTTGGGCCTCAAGATCGGCGACGACATCACCGTCAATGTGCTGGGCCGCGACATCACCGCCAGGATCGCAAGCCTCAGAAAAGTGAACTGGCGCTCGCTCGACATCAACTTCCTGATGATCTTCACGCCCGACACCTTGTCCAAGGCGCCGCATCAGAACATCGTCACCATCGAGATGTCGGGCGGCGATGAAGGTCAGCTGCTCAACAAGGTGTCCGGCGCCTTTCCGACCGTGACCGCGATCCGGGTCAAGGACGTGGTGGCGACCGTCACCGATCTTCTGACCCAGATGCTCGCCGCCATTCGCGGCGCCAATGCGCTGACGCTCGTCACCGGCATCCTGGTGCTGGCCGGTGCCTTGAGCGCCGGACTTTCCGGCCGGCTCTATGACGCCGTGGTGCTCAAGACCTATGGCGCGACCAGGCTCGAGCTCATCCAGGCCTTCATCATCGAATATGGCATTCTGGGCCTTGCCTCGGCGATTTTCGGCGTCACCGTCGGCGCGGCGGGCTCCTGGTTCCTGAGCTTCTGGATTCTCGAGATGCCATGGAGCTTCTCCTGGGTCACCGCGTTGTCGACGGCGCTGCTGGCGATGGTGCTGGCGATCGCCGCCGGCCTCGCCGTCACCTGGCGGGCGCTGACCGCCAAGCCGGCGCCGATCCTCAGGGACGAGTAGCGTTTAACCCACCACCGGACGGCGCTTCTTCGCCGGGCTGAAGATCACGAAACTGAGCGCCGCCAGGATCCAGACGCCGATGCCGCCATACAACATGACCCAGCCGAAACCATGGGTCAGTGCCTCATGCAGGATGGCGCCTGAGGCGTCGAGCGCGCCCGGGAGTTTCTGGTCCAGTGACGTCACGCTGCCCGCGGCGATGCCTTGCGCGAGCGAACGCAATTCGATGGCGTCGAGTGCGGGCGGCAGCGCGCTCTTGAGATGAGCGAGCACGCCCTCCACCAGCACGAAGCCCATCACGGCGATATTGATGGCGAGCGCGATCAGCCTGGCGCTCGTATCGATGCCGGACGCCATGCCGGCGCGGTCGGCTGAGACCGATCCGGTGGTCGTATCGGTGACCGGCGTGCTGGTCAGGCCGATGCCGATGCCGGCCAGCAAGGCGCCCGGCAGCATGGTCAGCCAGCTGGCATCGAGGAGAGCGCTGCCGAACCGCATCAGCAGGAAGCCAAGCCCGATGGTGAACAGGCCGAGCGGAATGACGGTCCGCGCGCCATAGCGATGGAGCAGATATTGCGCCACTGGCGTCATGACCAGGAACGGCACGGTGTAAGCGAGCAGCACCAGCCCAGTGACGGTGCTGTCATAGCCGAGGCCGATGGTGAAATAGATCGGCAGATAGATCATGAACGGCCAGTAGCTGAAATTCATGCCGATGCAGCCGATGATCGCGCCGGAGAAATTGCGCACTTTGAACACCGAGAAATCGAACATCGGATGCGGATTGAGGTTCTCGGCGAAGATGAAGGCGACGAAACTCGCCACCGCCGCCACCAGAATGGCAAGCCCCGCGAGACTGCCGAAGCCGAGATCGGCGCCTTGCGTGATGTAGAAGGTCAGGCAGAAGACGGACGCCGTCAGCGTGGCGATGCCGAGCAAATCGAGATGCTTGGCTTCGGGATCGCGCGATTCCCTGACGCCGGCCCGGGTCAGGATCAAGGTTATGGCGGCCAGCGGCACATGCACGAGAAACACCCACTGCCAGGTCGACAGCGCGATGATCACCCCGCCAATGACCGGCCCGAAGCCCAGGCCGATGCCGGCGATGACGCCCCAGATCGCAAAGGCCCGGCCGCGTTCCCGGCCTTCCTGGAACTGATGCGACAGGACGGCGATGGTGCAGATGAACATCGCCCCGCCGGCCATGCCTTGCGCGAAGCGGGCAACGATCAGGAGAAAGGCGTTGGGCGCCACGCCGCAGAGCAGCGACGTGACGGCGAATGCGACCGTGCTGGCGGCAAAGACGCGTCGCCGCCCGAACCGGTCGGCCAGCGTGCCGGTCGCCATCAGCACCGTCGTGCAGGCGATCGTATAGGCGTTCATGATCCACTGCATGTCCTGGAAGTCGGCGCCGAGCACCCGCTCGAGCGTCGGCAGGATCACCGGCACGCTGGATATCTCCAGGCCGAACATCAGGGCCGCCAGGCAGGTGGCGGCCAGCGCGATCAAGTTGTTTCGGGATTGATCAAGGCTCATACGGTCGTCCCCCGGTTCGAAAGCTGCGGTTCGGGAGAGATAGGCGGGCCTTGACTATATAAAAATAGGATGATTACCTATTTCAGAGATAACAAATCAGAATGAATGGCATGGTCACGCTGGACGTGGAATCGGTGCAGGCCTTCGTAATGGTGGCCGATCTGCGCAGCTTTACAAGAGCGGCCGAGACGTTGGGCACCACCCAGGCGGCGATCAGCGTGAAGCTGAAGCGGCTGGAAGACCGACTTGGTTTCCGGCTCATCGAACGGACGCCGCGCCTGGTGCGCCCCTCGGTCCGGGGGGCCGCTTTCCTGTGCGCCGCGCGCGACTTCATCGCGGCCCATGAGCGCGCCATCGCCGGCCTGTCGGCGAGCCCGCGGCGTCTGGCGGTCGGTTTCGTCGATCATGTGGCGGGCGCCGAATTTCCGACCCTGCTGGCCAGGCTCCATGCCCATGATCCGGCGCTGGTGATCGAGGTCAGGATCGACGTGTCGCGCAATCTGATCGATGCTTTCGACAAGGGCGTCCTCGATGCGGTGATCGTGCGCCGCGAGGATGACCGGCGCGACGGCGAAGTGCTGACGCAGGAGCATTTCGGCTGGTTCGCGGCGCCGGGTTTCACCTGGCCGGAAGGCACGCCTTTGCGTCTCGCGTCCTTCGCGCCGACCTGCCTGGAACGCATCATGGCGACGCGCACCCTCGATGCGGCCGGCATCGCCTGGACCGAGACTTTCGTGGGCGGCGGCATTCCGGCGATCGTCGCCGCCGTGTCGGCCGGCCTGGCCGTGGCGCCTTTGACCTTCCGGGTGGCCCCGGCGGGTGTCGTCGAAGTGGGCAAGGAGCTGGGATTGCCGCCACTGCCCTCCTCGGAGATCGTGCTTCATTCGACCCTGACCGATGTGAGGTCGCGCGCCGCCCTCAAGATTCTGGCCACCGCCTTTCGCGAACATCGGGTAGTATGAGGGTCTGACAAGGGAAAAGCATGGTCGTACTCAACCGCATCTATACGCGCACCGGCGACAAGGGTGACACCGCACTCGGCTCCGGCGAGCGTGTGCCGAAGACACATTTGCGCATCCAGGCCTATGGCACGGTCGATGAGACCAATGCGGTGCTGGGCATCGCGAGGCTTCACACCAGGGAATTCGCCCGCCTCGATCTCATGCTGGCCCGCATCCAGAACGATCTCTTCGATCTGGGCGCCGATCTCTGCGTGCCCGACACCGGCAAGGATCTGGGTTACGAGCCCTTGCGCATGACGGCGCACCAGACCGAGCGGCTCGAGGCCGAGATCGACGAATTGAATGCGAGCCTGAACCCCCTGCGCTCCTTCGTGCTGCCGGGCGGACATGCCGGCGCGGCGCATCTCCATCTCTGCCGCACCGTGTGCCGGCGCGCCGAGCGCCTCATCGTCGAGCTCGCCGCCGATCCGCAGGAAGATGTGAGCGACGGCGTGCTCACCTTCGTCAACCGCCTGTCGGATTTCTTCTTCGTCGCCAGCCGCTGGGTGAATGCGCAAGGCGACGGCGACGTGCTGTGGGTGAAAGGCGCCAATCGCTGATGTTCGTTCCCCTTCACGACAACACGCCGCTCAAGGTCATCCGCTTCCAATATGTGACCGGCGCCCTCATCATCATCAATGTCGTCGCCTTCCTGATGACCGGCGCCTTCACCAGCGAGCAGACCCTGTGGGCGGTGGCGACCGGCTACGGCATCGTGCCGGTGGAATTGCTGCATGTCGTCGATGCCGGCCAGTTCAACAATCCGGTGCCGGAGCCGCTCACGCTCATCACCTACCAGTTCCTGCATGGCGGCTGGATGCATCTCATCTCCAACATAGCCTTTCTGTGGGTCTTCGCCGACAATATCGAGGACGCTTTCGGCCATTTCGGCTTCCTGCTTTTTTATCTCCTCTGCGGCATCGCCGCCGGCTTGCTGCATACCTTTATGCAGCCGGATTCAGGCGCCCCCCTCATCGGCGCCTCGGGCGCCGTCTCGGGCGTGCTCGCCGCCTATCTGCTGCTCTATCCCAAGGCCCGCATCTGGATCCTGCTTTTCATGCGCATTCCCTTGCCGATCTCGGCCTTCTGGGCCTTGAGCGGCTGGTTCGCGCTGCAGCTCCTGAGCCTCTTCATCTCGAGCGAAGACGAGCTGCAGGTGGCCTGGTGGGCCCATATTGGCGGCTTCCTCGCCGGCCTCATTTTGACTTTCGTGCTGCGCTCGCGGCTTCTGATCAGAACATCTTCATAGCGCGAGGCGCCGGCCATCGGCGGCGAAGAGATGGCCTTTCGCCGGATCGAGGCCGAGCCAGATATCGGCACCCGCTTTGTGCGCCGCCTTGCCGCGCCATTCGACGGTGACGAGATCCGCCACACCGGCGAGCTGGACATGCAGCAGCGTGCTGGTGCCCAGTTGCTCGACCACGATGATGCGGCCCGCAACGGCGCCCGACCGCGGACCGTCGAGAATCCCGATCGCATCGGGCCTGAGCCCCAAGGTCATGGCGCCCGGCGCGGCGCCGATAACATTGTCCGGCACGGCGGTGACGGCGATGAAATTCATCCTCGGCTGGCCGAGAAAGCCGGCGACGAATTTGTTCACCGGCGCCTCATAGAGATCGAGCGGCGCGCCCTGCTGCTCGATACGGCCCTTGTTGAGCAGCACGATCCGGTCGGCGAGCGTCATCGCTTCGACCTGGTCATGCGTCACATAGATCATCGTCGTCTTGAGCTCCTTATGCAGGCGCGCGATCTCGACGCGCATGCGGGCGCGCAATTCGGCATCGAGATTGGACAGAGGCTCGTCGAACAGGAATACATCCGGCTTGCGCACGATGGCGCGCCCGATGGCGACGCGCTGGCGCTGCCCGCCCGACAATTGCCTGGGCTTGCGCTGGAGCAGGTCGCCCAGATCGAGGATCTCGGCCGCCTCCCCCACCTTGCGGTCGATCTCAGGCCTGGGCGTGCCGATCATCTTGAGGGCGAAGCCCATATTCTCGGCCACCGTCATATGCGGATAGAGCGCATAGGACTGGAACACCATGGCGACGCCGCGATCGGCCGCCGGCGTCTGGTTCATCACCTTGCCGCCGATGCGCAAGGTGCCGGCGCTCATCTCTTCGAGCCCGGCGATGAGGCGCAGCAAGGTCGACTTGCCGCAGCCGGAAGGGCCGACAAAGACGACGAGCTCGCGCTCCTTGATGGCGAGCGACATGTCCTTGATCACTTCGGTCTTGCCGAAGGACTTGCTCACCTGTTCGAGTTCAACCGATGCCAAGAGGGATCATTCCTTCGCTTTGACGGCCCACATTTCGATCTCGACCAGGATGCCCGGCATCAGGCCGGCCGCGACCGCGGTGCGCACCGGCCGCGGCTCCTTGAACTTGCTTTCATAGATCTTGTTGAAGCGCGCCCAGTCCTTGAGATCGGCGAGATAGATATTCACCTTGAAGACATCGGCGAAGCCGCAGCGGGCGCTGGCGAGCTGGCGGGCGCAATTGGCGAGCGTCGCCTCGGCCTGTGCCTCGACCGTGTCGCCGATCACCTCGCCTTCGAGATCGACGGCGACTTGTCCGGAGATGACGACCAGGCGGTGCGGCTCGACCACCAGCACCGGCGAATAGGGACCGGCGGTGCGGTGCTGACGCGCCCCGTCGGGGCGGCGCTTCAACGGTTGGACTGGAACGTCATCAGGCATCCTTCATCCTTTCATCCCTTGACCGACCCGCCGAGCAGGTCCTCGACCACGAAACGCCAGATCAGCGCCACCAGCAGCAAGGTGGGCACGATGGCGATGAAGATGCCGGTATTGAGCAGGCTCCAGGATACATCGGTGTTGCGCGCCAGCGCCGCCATCACCACCGAGACGGGCCGCGTCTCGGCGTCGCCCGAGAGCACCATGGAAAACATGTATTCCGAATAGGAGAGCATGAAGGCGAAGAGGCCGGTGGCGCCGATCGAGGGCAGCGCCAGCGGCACGGCGATACGCGTGAAGGCCTGGAAGCGCGAGCAATGATCGAGCATCGCCGCCTCGAAGAGCTCGGCCGGCATCTTGCGGAAGAACACCGAGAGGATCAGCACCGTGAAGGGGAGCGCCTTGGCGGTGTGCACCAGGATGATTCCGAGCTGCGTGCCGACGAGTCCCACCGCCTGCAGGCTCATATAGATCGGCGTGACGAGCGCCACCGTCGGCACCAGCGGACTGAGGATCAGGAACAGGAAGCTGATCTTCTTGCCGGGAAAGGCATAGCGCGCGAACAGGAACGCGGCCGGCGCGCCGAGCAGCAGATTGAGAACCATCGCCGCAAAGGCGACGACCGTGCTGTTCCACAGGCTCCTCGGCACTTGCCGCGCCGCATCCGAGATCATCGCCCGGTTGGCGCCTTCGGTGAGATAGCCCGACGGCAGCTCGCCGGTGAAGACATAACGATAGGTCTCGAAATTGATGCCTTCATCGAAGAGGCCGGCATCCGAGTTGAGAAGGATGCGATCGGGCACGACGCTGCCGATCAGCGACAGGACGACCGGGCCGCCGGTGAACAGAAGGATGAGCCCGGCGAAGAGGAAGGTGAGGATCGGATTGTGCCGGCGCTTCACGAGGCCTCCTCCTTGGCGAAGAGATCGGAGGGCAGCGCGCGGGTGATGGCGATAATGAGAGCGGCTGAGATCAGCACGACGATGAAGGCCACTGCCGAGCCGGCGCCGAAATCATACATCGAGAAGCTTTCGCGCCAGATCTGGAAGGACAGTAACGTCGTCGCCGTGCCGGGCCCGCCACCCGTCATCGCATAGACGAGATCATAGCTGGTGAAGGCGGTGAGCGCATTATAGACGAGGAGCACCACCACCATCGCCTTGAGCTCCGGAAACACGATGTGACGGAAGCGCTTATAGGGACTGCGGCAGTCGATCTCGCCGGCTTCCAGTACTTCCGAATTGATCGAGGCAAGCGCCGCCATGACCAGCACCACCGCGAAGGGGATCTGCGTCCACACATGGGCGACGGCCACTGCATAGAGTGCCAGCTTGGGTGAGGTGAGCCAGGGAATCGACTCGTCGATGAGCCCGAGATTCATGAGCAGGCCGTTGAGCACGCCGAAGCTCGGATGGAACACCCAGACCCACAGCACCGCGCTGATGGCGCCCGGCAGCACCCAGGGCAGCAGCACGATCGAGCGGATAATCTGCGAGCCGAAGAAGCGGCGCTGCAGGAAGAGCGCGATGGCGACGCCGAGGATGACGACGGAAGGCGCGGCGATGACGGTGAAGAGCAGGGAGTTCCTCAGTGCATCGATGAAATAGTCGCTCGTCAACACGCGCTTGTAATTGTCGAGCCCGACGAAGGGCTCGACCGGGAACAGGATCATCACCTGATGCAGGCTGGTCCATAAGGCATGCGCGATCGGATAGATCGTGATGAAGGCGACCGGCAGGAGCGCCGGCAGCAGCCAGGCGATCGGAAAGCGGTTGATGCTCCACATGCGAGGATGCCCGTTCGCGAGAATCCGGCGGGCGGCTCGGATGAGCCGTCCGCCTGGTCAGGTTAGGCTACTGCTTGACGAATTGCTCGCGCAGCGTGTTCCAGCGCTCGGCGCCGTCTTTCATCGTATCGGCGACACTCGCCTCTCCGACCATCGCCTTGGCGAGCAGCGGGCGGAAATAGGCCGACCACACCGCGCTCCATTCCGTCCAGGTGCCGGCCTTGGCGGTCGCCACCTGCTTGCTGAGCGTCGGCACGTCGATCCACTTGGCCCACGGCTCGATGACGGCGGGGTCATCGAAGAGCGGCAGCTGGCCGAAGCCGAGGCCTTTCTCCCCCGCCCAGCGTTTCGCCACCGTGTAAGGCTTGCCGGCCATGAAGTTGATGAACTTCCAGGCCGCTTCGGCGCGCTTCGGATCGGCCGCCGTCTTGGCGGTCACCGCGTAGAACTTCGAGAAGCCGAGCGTCGCATGCGCCTGGCCCGGCATCGGCGCCAGGGCGAATTCGCCGGCCCGCGGCTGGTCGCCCTTGTTGTTGAGCGCCGCCAGCACGTAATTATAGACGATGGTGAAGGCGTGCTTGCCGGTGTTCATCGCCGGGATGATCTTCGACTCATGCGTCTCGGGCTGCACCAG
This sequence comes from Rhizobiales bacterium Y(2018), assembly GCA_005502925.1. Lineage (GTDB taxonomy): Bacteria > Pseudomonadota > Alphaproteobacteria > Rhizobiales > Aestuariivirgaceae > Taklimakanibacter. The sequence continues at coordinate 138,685 of SCPD01000005.1, forward strand.
CTCCTTCTTGAAGGCATCGGCCAGCCATTCGAGCTGCTGGAATGCCCCGTTCTGGGGATCGTTGAAGACCGCTTTCTGCTCGGCATCGAAGAGCTCGGCGCCGCGGCCATAGGACTGCGCCACGAAGGCGTCGAAGAAGTTCGGCAGTTCCTGATTGTATTCGTAGACGATCGGGCGCTGCATGCCGCCCGCTTTGAGCTTCTCGGCCGCCGCCGTCACCTCTTCCCAGGTCTGCGGCACCGCGATCCCGGCATCACCTAGGATCTTCTTGTTGTACACGAAGGAGATCGTGTCGGCGTAATAGGGCAGCCCGTAGAGCTTGCCCTTGTAGGTCATGTCGCTGAGCGCGAAGCCGGCAATGTCCTTCTTGAGGTCATCGACGGTACCTTTGGGCGCGATGTCCTCGAGGGGTGCGACGAAACCCGCCGCAGCCCAGGCCGGCAGCCAGTCCTGGCCGCCATAGATGACGTCGGTCTGGGTATTGCCGCGGAAGCGCAGGATCAGGCTGTCCTGGTAATCGGGCCAGGTGTAATCCGTCACCTTCACCTTGATGCCGGGATTGGCGGCCTCGAACTGGCGGACATTGTCCTGGATTGTATCCAGCGAATAATTCCAGACGACGAATTCGAGCGTCAGGTCCTCGGCCCAAGCGGGCCCACCGAGCATCGCGGCGCCGGCGACGGCCATGCCGGCAAACAACCTTCTGGTGATGTTCATGGCAAATCCCTTCCTCTCCTGGTTGCGCCGGCCTGCAGGGGAAGCATGCCGGGTGCGGCCTTTATTGGTCATTGAGCGAGGCCTGCCCCGGAACTATAATTACCAATCGTGATCACTTGCAACCACTTTTGACCATCCTGCCCCCTGGACGGACGGCCGCGACCGGAGGAAAGTCCTGACTCTCATGCGTTACGAAGAGCTGAGCCAGCTTCAGGTCGATGCCCTCGACCGGGCCACGACCATCCTCGTCATTCCGCTCGGCTCGGTCGAGCAGCATGGCCATCACATGCCTTTGGGCACCGACACCATGCTCGCTCATGCGCTGTCGCTCGCCGCCGCCGAGCGGTCGGGTGGCAGGGTCGTCGTCCTGCCGCCGCCTTGGTACGGCTTTTCGGCCCATCATATGAAGTTCCCCGGCAGCATCACGCTGAGCCACACCACCTTGATGGCGATGGTCGAGGACATCGTCGCCTCGCTGGGCGTCCACGGCTTCACCCGCGTGCTCCTGATCAACGGCCATGGCGGCAATGGCGGCGTGGTGGATGTGCTGGCCTCCGTGCTGGGTCACAAGCACTACGGCAAGATGCGCATCGCCGGCCTCACTTATTTCGCGCTCGCCGCCCAGGCCATCGCCGGCCTGCGCCACTCGGAGCCCGGCGGCATGGGCCATGCCTGCGAGTTCGAGACCGCCATGATCATGCATATCCGCCCCGATCTGGTGGCCGCCGATAAGGCCCGGACCATCTATCCCGACCCGGGATCGCCCTATCTCAGCACCGACCTGCTGCGCGCCGGTCCGGTGAAGACCTATCTTGATTTCAAGGATCTCTCCCCGCATGGAACATTGGGCGACCCGTCTCTGGCGAGCCCCGAGAAAGGCGCCGAGTTCTTTGCCGCGGTGGTGGCCGAGCTTGTCCGCTTCATGGAAGATTTTGCCAGATGGCCGATAGCGGCGGAGAACCAAAAATGAAGACCGCCTCCATTGCCACCAATGACCGCGCCACGCCCTCGCTCGTCTATCGCGCTTTGTTGCGCAGCATCAAATCGGGCCACATGGTGCCGGGGGCGAAACTGCCCAATCAGTATGAGCTCGCTGAGCAGCTCAATACCAGCCGCAGCGCGGTGAGGAGTGCGCTTGCCATGATGGAGCGCCAGGGCCTGGTGCGCCGCCAGGTCGGCAGCGGCACCTATCTCACCGACGATGCCGACGACGTGTTCGAGCGCATGGACCAGACCGCGGCGGCCGAAGAGCATGAGGACGTGCCGTCCTTCGCCGAGATCGTCGAGGGCCGGCTCCTGTTCGAGCCGGCGATGATGCATCTGGTGGTGAGCCGCGTCGAGGACACCGAGATCGCCGAGATGCGCAGCATCCTGGTCGACATCCTGGAGGCGCCGATCTGGAAAGAGTTCAAGGAGCGCATCTACGCGCTGCACCGCCAGATCTTCGCCTCGACCAAGAACAAATTCATGATCCAGGTCATGAACAACATCCTCGACGACCGCCGCGCGGTGCAGTTCGACGGCCGTGACACCGACAAGCCGGCTCCCGATGCGGTGCGCCGGCAGACCCATAAGGACCTGGCGCTGATCGTCGATGCCATCGCCGAGCGCAACGGCAAGCGCGCCGAGGAGCTGGTCTCCGACCATCTGATGCGGACGCTGGCCACCATCAACATCTGGCAGTAGGCTCATCGCCCTTATGACCAATTGTCATGAAGGCGACCAAAAGCGTCAAATCCGCAAGCTTTAGCGTCGCAGACGGCAGGGGTTTGCCGGTATCGGCGTTGACTCACCCCCGCGCGATCTCTAGTTTCGCGCCCGATTTGTGCGCCGCCACATAAAGGCGGCAACCCCATGAGGAGTGCCCATGAAGGTCCTGGTCGCGGTCAAGCGCGTCGTTGATTACAACGTAAAAATTCGCGTCAAAGCGGACGGCTCGGGTGTCGAGCTCGCCAATGTGAAGATGTCGATGAACCCCTTCGACGAGATTGGCGTCGAGGAAGCCGTGCGGCTCAAGGAAGCCGGCAAGGCGACCGAGGTCATCGCCATCTCGGTGGGACCGGCCCAGGCCCAGGAGACCATTCGTACCGCCCTCGCCATGGGCGCCGACCGCGGCATCCTGGTCAAGAGCGACGACTATATCGAGCCGCTCGGCATCGCCAAGATCCTCAAAGGCGTGATCGAGGCCGAAAAGCCGGATCTCGTGATCCTCGGCAAGCAGGCGATCGACGACGACTGCAACCAGACCGGCCAGATGCTCTCGGCGCTGCTCGGCTGGGCCCAGGCAACCTTCGCCTCGAAGCTCGAGATCAACGGATCGGAAGCGACGGTGACCCGCGAGATCGACGGCGGCCTGCAGACCCTCAAGGTCAAGATGCCGCTCATCATGACCACCGACCTCCGCCTCAACCAGCCGCGCTACGCCTCGCTCCCCAACATCATGAAGGCGAAGAAGAAGCCGCTCGAGGAGAAGAGCCCGGCCGATTACGGTGCCGATGTCGCGCCGCGCCTCAAGGTCGTCAACACCGCCGAGCCGCCGAAGCGTCTGGCCGGCGTCAAGGTCAAGACGGTGCCCGAACTCGTATCGAAGCTCAAAGAAGCGGGAGTGATCTGAGATGGCTGTTCTTCTCATCGCCGAGCACGACAATGCTCATCTCAAGGACGCGACCCACAAGGCCCTGACCGCCGCCGCCCAGCTCGGCGGTGACGTGCATGTGCTCGTCGCCGGCAACAATGCCGACGCCGCGGCGGCCCAGGCCGCCAAGCTGCAAGGCGTCGCCAAGGTTCTGCATGTCGATGCGCCGCAATATGAGCGCCCGCTCGCCGAACCGATGGCCGCTCTCATCGTGGCGCTCGCCGGTCCCTATGACCATATCGTCGCGCCCGCGACGACCAACGGCAAGAACTACACGCCGCGCGCCGCCGCTCTCCTCGATGTCATGCAGATCTCCGACATCTCGGAAGTGAAGTCGCCCGACACCTTCGTGCGCCTCATCTATGCCGGCAACGCCGTGCAGACGGTGCAGTCGACCGACAAGAAGAAGGTCATCACGGTGCGCACCGCCGCCTTCCAGGCGACGGGTGAAGGTGGTTCCGCCGCCATCGAAAAGACGGCGGCGCCGGCCGATCCGGGCCTCTCCTCCTATCAGAGCGAGAACCTGTCGAAGTCCGACCGCCCCGAGCTCACCTCGGCCAAGATCATCATCTCCGGCGGCCGCGGCATGCAGAATGGCGAGAACTTCCACATGCTCGACAAGGTCGCCGACAAGCTCGGCGCCGCGGTGGGCGCGTCACGCGCCGCCGTCGATGCGGGTTTCGTGCCGAACGACTATCAGGTCGGCCAGACCGGCAAGGTCGTCGCTCCCGATCTCTATATCGCGGTCGGCATTTCCGGCGCCATCCAGCATCTCGCCGGCATGAAGGACTCGAAGGTCATCGTCGCCATCAACAAGGACGAAGAGGCGCCGATCTTCCAGGTCGCCGATTACGGCCTCGTCGCCGATCTCTTCCAGGCGGTGCCGGAGCTCGAAGCCGAGCTCGGCAAGCTCGGCAAGTAACGAGCACCACGCAACACAGAAAGGGCCCGGTCTTCACCGGGCCTTTTTCTTTTTCGCCCGCTCCATCGCTTCTTCGGCGAGGACCCGCGCGCCGATCTCTTGCGTCACGGTAAAGGTCATATGTGTGACCTTCCACGCGCCATCGATCCTCCGCAGCCGCCAGTCATAGATGCCGACCGGTCGCCAAACTTCGCCATCGAGGAAATGCCGGCCATCGACGAAAGCCGAAGCGCGCGCTTCTTCACCCGTGATCGCCACCCTGACATCGGCGATCTCGTGGCGCGTCGCATCGAAGCCCGGCACGATGCCGCGCCAGGCGGCCATCAGCTCGGGCGGCGTCATGCGCTGCGCCTCGCCGCCCCACAGGCTCGTATAGTCGACGACGATTTCGGCGGCGAAAGCACGCTCGGCCAGATCATAACTGGCGAGATCGACGGCAAGCGGAACTGATGAGACGACGGAGATAATGCGCGCATCATCCGCGCTGCCAACCGGCCCCAGCGCGCGCGGCAATGTCTTGGCGAAATGCCGCGCCGCCGCTTCGGCCGAGCGTTTCACGACCTGAGGATCGTCATAGAAGGCGAAATGATCTTCGCTCGACCAGACGAGTTCTTTCGGCGCCATCACCGCCGCATGGATTGCCTTCACATTCGAAGCGAGCGCGGCATTGTCGGAATGAACGAAGAGGCTCGGCACTTTGAGCGCCTTGGCGGCGGCGACCGAATCGTAAGTGAGCCATGGGGTCCAGCCCATCAGCGCGAAGCGGTTGTCCCATTGTACGATGCCACCGCGTTTCGGTGAGCCGTAATAATCGAAGGGCCCGACCATCGCGGCGGTCTGATCGCTATAATCGAAGGCCTTCACATACTGCACCTCGCCGGTCTTTTCGAAAGCCTCGCGGGCTTGCGCGCCCGCTCTGAGCCGCGCGGCCACACCTTCATCACCGCCATAGATCGCGCCGACGCTCGCTCTGTCGTGAAACCAGCCGGCGACCGCGGCATAGGATTTGAGCGGCGCGCCTTCATTGATGGCCTGCGCCGCATAACCCGCCGAAGCGCAGACCGCGAGCACGCCGGTGCGCGCCTGGTCGACTTCCGGCAGCGTCTGGAGAAACTGCGCCGCCGCCTTGAAATCCGCGACCTTCGCGGCCGGATTTTCAAAGGCCCTGGGCTCGCCGCCCGACTCGCCGAAATTGCGGAAGTCGAAAGTAAGCGCCGCATAACCCTGCCGCGCCAACTCCTCGGCATAGTTCTTCGGCATCTGCTCCTTGACCGTGGTCCAGGAGCCGGTAACCAGAATGCCGGCGAGCTTGCGGCCTTGATGATCGGCCGGCAGATGCAGCACGCCGGCCATGATCTCGCCGTCGCTCGTGAAGCTCACCTTGCGGGTCACGATCTCCTGGGCGGCGGCTTGCGCGGCGAAGACGATAGCCGCTAGCGCGCTGAGAAGAACTGTTTTCATTCGAACCTCCATCATTCACGCAGACGCCCTCACCTTGAGGTGCGAGCGCAGCGAGCCTCGAAGGGTGTGTCGCAGCGCTGTCGCTCTATCCTGATGGATGCTTCGAGGGCCGCTTCGCGGCCACCTCAGCATGAGGGACGGTGAGAGATGATCGTGCCCGAGGCGCGGCCCCAGCGGAGGCGCCGATCTTGCTTTTGACTAGGTGATCCTTGCGCTTCTGAAAGCGCCGGGCGGGGCGCCGAACTGGCGCTTGAACAACGCGGCGAAACGCGAAGCGTCTTTGTAGCCGAGAGACCAGGCGATATCGGCAATAGGCCGGCGTGTCGTCGCGATCATCTCCTTGGCGAGGCTGAGGCGACGAAGTGTGAGATAGGCATGCGGCGGCAAACCCGTCGCGGCCTTGAAGCGGCGCAGGAAATGATAGGGGCTCATGCCGGCGATGCCGGCGAGCAAATCGAGCGAGAGGTCTTCCGCCAGATGCGCGTCGATGAAAGCCCGCGCGCGGGCGATGCGCACATCTTGTCCTCTGTCAGGATCGGCGAAGAGGCGTCGATGCGCCAGTTGCGCGGCCAGTGTGACGGTGAGGCTTTCGCGATAGAGCGCCGGCGCCTCTGCCTCCGCCGCATGCAGCGCAAAGATGAGCTCGGCGGTCAATGGATCGAGCGTTCCGACCGAATGATCGGCGATCTCATCGATCTCGTTGTGGGCGAACAGCGTAGTGGGCAGGCTCACATTGATGATCGCCTGCGGGCCCTTCCAGCTGCAGCGTCCCTCGAGGCCGGCGGGAAAGATCCAGCCGGAGCCTGGCTGCAACGGCAATTCGCGCGCGCGGTCGCTGTCATAAGCGCCCCAATGGCCGGGCTGCGCCAGGAGCACCAGGCCGACGGTCAACTCAGTGAAGCGGAAGCGGCCTTCGCCCGCCGCGAAGCGATGATGCGCCGACGCCGCATTGGCCCAGTTCCTGACGCCGGGTTCGAGCCGGCCCATGCGATGGGTGAAATCCATGTCGCGATTTTCCCACGCTTCGCGGCCGATCACCCATCACAAAAGCGCGATCATGTTTTCCGGACCCGCGCCGTGTAACGGCCGGCGAGCAGCGTGAGCCCGATGGCGAGGATGAGGAAGACGGCGGCGACCGGCGCCAGATGGGTCAGCTCGTGATTGGCGATGAGGCGCGCGCCGGTGGCGGCGCCGATCGCCTGGCCCAGATAGATGGTCGAGGTGTTGAGCGCTACCGAGGCCGAGGCCAGCGCCGGCGCATGGACGATGAGGCGGCTCTGCTGCAGCGAGTTGGACGAGAAGGTGCCGAGCCCCCACAAGGCTACGCTGATGGCGGCGCCGGCGATGACACCGAAGCTCGACCAGAAGACGACGAGGCCCAGAAGAATGGTGCCGAGGGCGCAGAGGATGAGCCTCTCGACGCCGAGCTTGCCGACGAAGCGCGCGGCGAGGAAATTGCCGGTGACACCGGCGAGACCGAAACCCGCGAGGAGCAGCGCGATCACGCCCGGCGAGGCGCCGAGCACGTCCTTGTAGATCACCACCAGATAACCCGAGAGGGTGAACTGACCGGAGCCCGAGGCGAGCGTGACCAGGAGAATGAGAATGAGCACCGGATCGAAGAACACCGCGCGCCAGGTCGAGAGCGACATGGGCGGCAGAGCGAGCCCCTTGGGCAGCGTGCGCCAGACGAGGACCGCCGAGACGAGCGCCAGGACCGCCATCAGCGCATAGGCCGTGCGCCAGCCGGCATAGGCGGCGATGAGGCTGCCGCACGGCATGCCGGCGACCGAGGCGATCGACCAGCCGATGAAGATGAAGGCGACGGCGGCGGCGCGTTTGTCCGGCGGCAGCATGAGACCGACGGTCGCCGCCGCCTGCGGCGTGAAGATCGCGGCCGAGATCACGGTCGCGGCGCGTAAGGCCACGAGGCTGGTGAAATCCGGGGCGAGGGCCGAAAGCCCATGGCCTACCGCATAGAAGGCGAGCGAACCCGCCAGCAGCACGCGCCGGTCGATCCGGCTGGTGAACATGGCGAGCACAGGCGCGCCGAAGCCGCAAACCAAGCCTCCGACGATCAGCAGGAGGCCGGCGGTCGCCGGGCTGACGCCGAGGCCTGCCGAAAGGTCATTCAGCATGCCGGCGGGCAGGATCACACCGGTGCCGATGATGAAATTCCCGGCAAACAGAGCCCACAAAGCCAGCCGGTTCGAATCTTGGGTCATTCCGGACTATCGGCGCGGCACGGGGGCGCGGTAAATCGCCGCCCGAGCATGCCAGCCCCGATCTCGCACATGCGAAATGCACTTGCCCAAGCAACAGGCACGATATAGGCTCCCACGCCTTTACCAAATGGGTAGTAGATTAACATGCAGATCAACAAAGTCGGCGTAATCGGCGCCGGTCAGATGGGCAACGGTATCGCCCATGTGTGCGCCCTTGCCGGCTTCCAGGTCCTTCTCAACGACGTCAGCAAGGACAGGATCGAGGCCGGGCTCGCCACGATCAACGGCAATCTCTCGCGTCAGGTCAAGTCCGGCAAGATCACCGAGGCGCAGCGCGACGGCGCCCTCAAGAATATCGGCGCGGCACCCTCCTACGAGGATTTCGGCGCCTGCGACCTGGTGATCGAAAGCGCCGTCGAGGACGAGGCGGTCAAGCGCAAGATCTTCACCGCCGTCTGCCCGCATCTCTCCGACACGGCCGTGCTCGGCACCAACACCTCGTCGATCTCGATCACCAGGCTCGCCGCCTCGACCGACCGGCCGGAAAAATTCATGGGCATCCACTTCATGAATCCGGTGCCGCTCATGGAGCTGGTCGAGCTCATCCGCGGCATCGCCACCGATGAGCAGACCTTCAACTCGGTCAAGGAATTCTCGCTGCACCTGAAGAAGACCATCGCGGTCGCCGAGGATTTCCCGGCCTTCATCGTCAACCGCATCCTGATGCCGATGATCAACGAGGCGGTCTATACGCTGTATGAAGGCGTCGGCAATGTCGAAGCCATCGACCTGTCGATGAAGCTCGGCGCGCATCACCCGATGGGGCCGCTCGAGCTCGCCGACTTCATCGGCCTCGATACCTGCCTGTCGATCATGCAGGTGCTCTATGAAGGGCTCGCCGACTCGAAATACCGTCCCTGCCCGCTTCTCGTGAAATATGTCGAGGCCGGCTGGCTCGGCCGCAAGACCAATCGCGGCTTCTACGACTATCGCGGCGAAAAGCCGGTGCCGACGCGGTAATCTTGCCCTCGCCCCGCGAAGCGGGAAGAGGGGGTAAAGGATTACTTCTCCGCCAGCGCCGCTTTGATCAGCGCCTTCGCGTCGGGTGAATCCCATTCGGCGGGGCCGGCGAGGCGGCCGATCTCGCGGCCTTCGCGGTCGATGAGGATCGACGACGGCAGACCCACCGCCTGGAATTTGCTTAAGCTCTCGGTCGAGGGATCGGCATAGAGCTTGAGCGCCGTGGCGCCGACCTCTTTCAAAAACTTGCCCGAGGCCTCGAGCCCCTTGCGGTCGACGGCGATGGCGACGACTTCAAATTCGGGTGAACCCATTTCGGTCTGGAGCTTCGCCAGCGACGGCATTTCCTCACGGCAGGGCGCGCACCAGGTGGCCCACAGATTGACCAGCACGACGCGGCCCTTCCACGCCTTGAGCGAGGTTTCGCCGCCATTTTCCGGCAGGAAGCCGATCTCCGGCGTGGGCTTGCGGTCGGCCTTGACCACGAAGGCGGTCATGGTGCCGGTCGACAGGGCCTTGGTGACGGCATTCTGCGGCGCAGGCGTGCCGGTCTGGGCCGCAGGAGGCTCGACCTTGCCATCGCCTTCCCCCTTCAAGTAAACCCCGAAGGCTGCGGCGATCGCCGCGAGGGCTACGACCAGGAGTGCGGGCTTCAGGTTGCGGGCTTTTTCACTCATTCGGGAATCCATTAGCGAGGCGGGTCATGACCAACAAGATGTGGGGCGGCAGGTTCGAGAGCGCGCCCGACGCCATCATGGAAGAGATCAACGCCTCCATCGGCTTTGACCAGAGATTGTTCGCGCAGGACATCAGAGGGTCGCTCGCCCATGCCAAAATGCTTGCCGAACAAGGCATCATCTCCAAGTCGGACGCGGCTGAAATAAGGCGGGGACTGGAGAAGGTGCAAGCCGAAATCGAAAGCGGCGCCTTCACTTTTTCGCGTGGTCTCGAAGACATCCACATGAATGTCGAGCAGCGCCTGAAGGATCTGATCGGCCCGGCGGCCGGGCGCCTCCACACCGCGCGCTCGCGCAATGACCAGGTGGCGACCGATTTCCGCCTCTATATCCGCGATGTCTGCGACCATCTGGACGGGCAGCTGCACAACCTGCAGCTGGCGCTCGCCACCAAGGCCGAGGCGCATTCAGCGACCATCATGCCGGGCTTCACCCATCTGCAGGTGGCGCAGCCCGTGACCTTCGGTCATCACCTTCTCGCTTATGTCGAGATGCTCGCGCGCGATCGCAGCCGCATCGCCGATGCGAGGAAGCGCATGAACGAGTCGCCCTTGGGCGCCGCCGCCCTTGCCGGCACGTCCTTCCCCATCGATCGCAACATGACGGCGAAGGAGCTGGGCTTCGACCGGCCGATGCGCAATTCGCTCGACGCGGTGGCGGATCGCGATTTCGTGCTGGAACTTCTCGCCGCGGCGACGATCGCCGCCATGCATCTCTCGCGGCTCGCCGAGGAGATCGTCATCTGGTGCTCGGCGCAGTTCCGCTTCGTGACGCTGTCCGACAAATTCACCACCGGCTCGTCGATCATGCCGCAGAAGCGCAACCCCGACGCGGCCGAATTGATCCGCGCCAAGCCGGGTCGCATTCTCGGCGCCTTCTCCTCCTTGCTGGTGGTGATGAAGGGCCTGCCGCTCACCTATTCGAAGGACATGCAGGAGGACAAGGAGCCGACCTTCGACGCGATCGACAATCTCTCGCTCGCCATTGCCGCGATGACCGGCATGATCAAGGACCTCGAGCCCAATGCCAAGGCGATGCGCGCTTCGGCGGCGCAGGGTTTCGCCACCGCCACCGACCTTGCCGACTGGCTGGTGCGGGCGCTCGGCCTGCCCTTCCGCGACGCGCATCATGTGACGGGCGCGCTGGTGGCGCTGGCCGAGAAGAAGAATTGCGAGCTCGGTTCGTTGAGCCTCACCGACATGCACAGCGTCAACGACAAGATCACCACCGATGTCTACAAGGTGCTCTCGGTCGAAAACTCCGTCGCCTCACGCGTGAGCCTCGGCGGCACGGCGCCCAAGAATGTCGCGCGTGAAGCGGCGCGCTGGCTGAAGGCGCTCGCGAAGCAGGGGAATTAGCCGCGCATCTGCAGGGGAAATCTGCAGCGGATGTGCAGGGGATTAGCAGCGGATCTACAGGGATCTGCAGGGAATTCCGAAATTCCGCTGTTCTTGGGGTTCCGCTTTATCATCTGATCACCCGTCAAAATTCAGCACTGCGCCCGACCAACCACGCTCCAGTACGCGAAAGCAACACCCTCGCCCCGCGAAGCGGGGAGAGGGTTACTTGACAGTATGCTGTCGTTTATCTATATTGACAGCATCCTGTCATATCTGGAGATCGCCATGACCCCTACTTTCATTGACACCCCGCAGGGCCGCCTTGCCGTCTATGAGAAAGGCCAGGGCGCCGGCCTGCCGGTATTGTTCCTGCACGCCGATTCCGGCCGCGCCCGGCAATGGGACGAGGTTTTGGAGCGGATCGGCGCCGAGCGTCCGGTGATCGCTCTCGATTCACGCGGCAGCGGCGCCAGTGCCGAGGCGAAGGACGGCGACTACTCCTATGATGGCCGCGCCGCCGATATCGACGCCGTGGCGAAGGCCCGCAAGCTCGAGCGCTTCGTCATCGTGGCCCATTCCGGCAGCGGCGCCGCGGCGCTGATCTATGCCGCCCGCCATCCCGGCCGGGTGGCGGGCCTCTTCCTCCTCGATCCCGCCACCGATCCGCGCGCTTTTCCGCAAGCGGTCCGCGACGGCATCGTCAGCGGGCTCGAAGGTCCACAGAGCCTCGACTTCCAGAAGCAGTTCTATGCGACGATCGCCGGCGGCAATACGAAGACGCAAGCCCGCGTGCTGGCCGATTGCGAAACGGTGGCGCCGGCCGCACGGCTGGGCTTCGGCAAGGCTTTCGCGGCCTGGAACCCGGAACCGGCGCTCGATGCCTGGACGGGTCCGATCTTTATCCTGAGCAGCGAGGCTTCCGACAACCCGGCGGCGCTCTATCGGCTGCGCCCAGACATTCCGCATGAGGTGGTGAAGGGCACGGGCCACTGGCTTCAGCTCGACGCGCCCGATATCGTGGCCGATGCTATTCGCCGTTTCATCGCCGGGATCTGAGCCAGTGCCCCTTGAGAAGACCGAAGCCGCAAAGCTTCTGACCGAGATCGTGCTGCTGACCTTTCGTCTCGAAGGCGGCTTCCTTAGCGCCGCCGACAAGATCTCAGGCCCGGCCGGCCTCACCGCGGCGCGCTGGAAAGTGCTGGGCGCGGTGCTGTATGAGAAACGCAGCGTCGCCGAGATCGGCCGCGTGATGGGCCTCGCCCGCCAGAGCGTGCAACGCCTGGCCGACATTCTGGTCAGCGAGGGCCTCGCCGCCTACGAGGACAACCCGGCGCATAAATCGGCAAAGCTGCTGGCGCCGACAGAGGAAGGTTACGCCCGCATAGCCAGGCTCGCCGACCGCCAGACCGGCTGGGCCAATCGCGCCAGCCAAGGCATCGACGCAGCCGAGCTCGCCGCCACGCGCGACATGCTGGCCCGCCTCATCACCCATGTCGAAGCGACGGATGTGCCCGCATGAAAGACGCCGATCTCGAACGCATCTCGGCCGCCATCATCGCCAAGGGCCTCGCCGGCCAGTCGGAGCTCGAGCTGCTGCATGGCTTCTGCGCCGACTGTACCGCGGCGGGCCTCGATCTCACCATCGCCGCCGCGGTCATCGACACGCTGCATCCGATCCATGAGGGCCGCGCCTTCCATTGGCGCGCCGACGGCAATGTCGAGCGCGAGGTCACCGAATATACGCCGACGAGTTATTCGGAGGAGAACTGGCGCCAGAGCGTCTTCTATCATCTGCTGCATCATGGCGGCGACGAGTTGCGCCGCCGCCTCGATGACGAAGGCGCGCGCGATTTCGCCTTTCTCAACCGGCTCGATGAGCAGGGCCAGACCGACTACATCGCCTTCCTGCAGCGTTTCGACCGCGAGGGCGCCATTGGCGAGATGGACTGCATCTATACCCACTGGTCGACGGCGCGGCCGGAAGGCTTCAGCGACGCCGAGCTTGCCGCGCTGCGCCGGCTGGTGCCGTTGCTGGCGCTGGCGCTCAAGACCGCGTCGGTTACCCGCGTCGCCGAAACCATCGCCGAGGTCTATCTCGGCCGTGATCCCGGCCGCCGCGTGCTGCAGGGCCGCATCGTGCGTGGCGTCGCCGACCGCATCAATGCGGTGCTGTGGTATTCCGACCTCAAGGACTTCACCACCATCACCGACGCCGCCTCACCCGACGAGGTGATCCCGCTTCTCAACGATTATGCCGAGGCGATCGTATCCGCCATCCACGACAAGGGCGGCGATGTGCTGAAGCTGATCGGCGATGGCGTGCTGGCGATCTTTGGCGGCGCCGAGCCGGAAGAGACCTGCCGGCGCGCGCTGCTCGCCGAAGCCAAGATGAGGAAGCGCATCGCCGAGCTGAACGAGAAGCGTAAAAGCGAAGGCCGACCGGTGGCAGGCGTCAATCTGGGCCTTCATATCGGCGATGTCTTCTACGGCAATATCGGCTCGGCAACGCGTCTCGATTTCACTGTCGTCGGCCCGGCGGTGAACGAGGTGAGCCGCATCGTGGCTTTGTGCCGCTCGGTCGATCGCGACAATCTTTTTTCATCCGATTTCTTCGCCGCCACGCCCGAGCCCGAGCGCTCCCGCCTCGTTTCCGTCGGCCGCTTCGCGCTCCGGGGCGTCAGCCGGGCGCAGTTTCTTTATACGATCGATCCGGAGCTGGCATCTTGAATAAGTGAGCAATGTTATGATGCTCTATCACTTCATTTCTGAACGCTTTGGCCTTGAAGCAATCAGAAATCGGCGACTCAAGATTTCCCTAATCCAAGAGCTCAACGACCCATTCGAGTTTCTTGGTCTTGCGCTCGAGAAAGCGGAACGTCGAGTGCTCAGAGATTTTAAGAATAAGTTTGCAGATCGGTTTGGATTGATCTGCATGAGCTCCAGCTGGAGGAATCCCTTATTGTGGGGCCACTATGCGGATAAACACAAAGGCTTATGCCTCGGATTCGATGTACCCGACGAAGAGACATTTATCGAGGTAACCTACAAAGAGAAACGTCCGACCCTTCAGGAATTCGGTTGCGCCCACCTAAGACAATTCCAAGAGCATCACATGCTCCGGTTGCTGACAATGAAATTTGACGCCTGGAAATATGAGTCGGAATATCGTGCGTTTTGCGACCTGAAAGACAAAGATCCAGTAAGTGGGCACTTCTTCACAAGCTTCTCGCAGAACATGAATCTGAGACGGGTAATAGTTGGTGAGCGTTCAACCGTAACAAGGAACCAATTGGTTGACGACTTGGGTGATCTAAGGGATTCCGTTGTTGCTTTTAAGGCCAGGCCAGGGTTTCAACAGTTTGAAGTTGTCGAAAACATGCGAAAGGAGGCTTGGAAGTGAGTTGGATTAGGCTAACAACTTGCGACGAGCGTTTCTTTGGCTAAGAATCCGGGTCCCGGGATATGCGTTCACTGTCTAAGGCTCTCCACAAAGAGGGACTGGGATCACGTATTTCCGAAATCATGGTATCCTGAAACTTCACCAAATGATCTTTACAAGTGGCAGATCCCAAGTTGTATCGATTGCAACAGAACTTTGGGCCGGATCGAGGAGGACTTCCTAAGGCGGGTCGCTCTCTGTTTGGACCCGGACAATGCCGCTTCACGTGGGATCGTTGAGAAAGCACTCCGAGGCTTGAACCCGCTTGCTGGAAGAAACTTGCGTGATCGAGAAATAAGAGCGTCGCTTAGACAGCGGATACTCAGTGAGGTGCGTGAAGGATCCGATATACCCAAAGATGGTGTGTTTCCCGGCATGGGTGAGTGATGGGGGCGCCCACCGGAAGACAGGGTTGCAGTATTGATTCCAGCTGAGAGTTTTCACCGCATTTCCGAAAAAATTGTGCGGGGAATATTCTATGTAGAAGATAGGAAACTAATCGAACCGCCATTCGCAATTCAAGCCTTTATGCTGGACTCGATAACAGGCAATAGCATGCGCGAAATTATTGACCAGTTCGGTGTTACTCATTCTCGCGAGCCCGGGGTTACCGTGCGTCGAGCGGTTGTTCAAGAAGACGGCTTAAGCTCAGTATTCGAGATCGAGTTTTGGAAGCAATTTGAGACCTACGCGATAGTTTCTAGCAAAAAGTGACGGATCAGCTTCCCGAGTTTCCCCCTTCCCCCGTTCCCCGCCTTGGTCTAATCCTTCCCGCCATGACCATTCGCGCCCTTTTTGTCAGCCTTCTTGTCGCCGGCCTTCTGGCCGCCTGCGGCGTCAAAGGCCCGCCGGAACCGCCGGAAGGGGCCAAGAAAGAGAACAAGCCCATCGTTCTCGATCCCCTGATCCAGTAATCCCCCTCCCGCCAGTCCGGTCCGGCCGCCCATGCACCATTTCGCTTATAAAGACGGCCATCTCCATGCCGAGGAGGTCAGCCTCAAGGTCATCGCCGACGAGGTGGGTACCCCTTTCTATTGCTATTCGACGGCGACGCTGGAGCGCCACTACCGCGTCTATGACGAGGCCTTCGTGGGCCAGGACCACGCCATCTGCTATTCGATGAAGGCCAATTCCAACCAGGCGGTGGTCAAGACCCTGGTCGATCTGGGCTCCGGCATCGATGTCGTTTCGGAAGGCGAGTTGCGCCGGGCGCTGGCTTTGGGCGTGCCCGGACGCAAGATCGTGTTTTCGGGCGTCGGCAAGACCGCGCGCGAAATGGCGCTGGCGCTGAAAGAGCGCATCGCCTGCTTCAATGTCGAATCCGAGCCCGAGCTCGAATTGCTGGCGAGTGTCGCCACCCGCCTCGGCACCCGCGCCAATGTCTCCCTGCGCGTCAATCCCGATGTCGACGCCAAGACGCATGCCAAGATCACCACCGGCAAGGCCGAGAACAAATTCGGCATCGCCTTCGCCGATGCCAAGCGTGTCTATGCCAAGGCGCGCAAGCTCGACGGCATCGAGGTGTCGGGCATCGACACCCATATCGGCAGCCAGATCACCGAGCTCGCCCCCTTCGAGCAGGCCTTCAAGCGCATCGCGCAATTGACCGCCGAGCTCAAGAACGAAGGCCATGACATCCGCCATATCGATCTGGGCGGCGGCCTGGGCGTGCCCTATCGTGGCACCAATGACGTGCCGCCGCATCCGGACGAATATGCCGCGATGGTGAAACGCACGCTGGGTCACTTAGGCTGCAAGCTGGTGCTCGAGCCCGGGCGCATGATCGCCGGCAATGCCGGCATCCTCGTCTCGCGCGTCATCTATGTGAAGCAGGGCACCGCCAAGAATTTCGTCATCCAGGACGCGGCGATGAACGACCTCATCCGCCCGACACTGTATGACGCCTATCACGAGATCATTCCGCTGGACGAGCCGGGCGGCAAGACGGAACTCATCACCGATGTGGTGGGGCCGGTCTGCGAGACGGGCGATTATTTCGCCCTCGACCGCAAATTGCCGGAAATGGCGCAGGGCGATCTCCTGGCGGTGATGACCGCCGGCGCCTATGGCGCCGCCCAGTCCGGCACTTACAATTCCCGCCCGCTGATCGCCGAGGTGCTGGTAAAAGGCTCGAAATTCGCCATCGTCAGGCCGCGCCAGACCTATGAGGAGCTGATCGGCCTCGACCACCTCGCCCAATGGCAGGAAAAGAGCCGGACATAACGGAGCAAATCCTTCCCCCGCGAAGCGCGGGGAAGGTGGCGAGCGGAGCGAGCCGGATGGGAGTCGCGCCGCTTCTCGGTCTGTTCACTTGAAGCACCACCCGACCCCCACTAACCCGACCGGCCCTTCGCTTGCGCTTCGGGCGCTCGACGCTCAAAAAGGTCCACTGGACCTTTTTGTCGGCTCCGCCGCCGCGCCTCGCCCGCGCAAGGGGGAGGGAAATCTATCCGGAACCCTCTTCACATCTGCGCGATTGATCCAGGAGGGGCGTGAAACAGGCGCCTTTCGCCTTTACCCTTCCAACATGGATGAGCGTTATTTCGCCGTTTTATGGTAGGATCATGGGCAGCGATGTCACCTAAGCTGCAAAGAACGGTTTGGCGCGCCAGGCTGGCGCTGTTCTGGGAACGCCTGTGGGCGGCATCCTTTCCTTTGGTCATGCTCGCGGCCCTCTTCGCCGTGGTGGTGCTGACCGGGCTTCTGGCGCTGCTTCCCGATTATGTCCGCTATGCTGCGCTGGCGGCCTTCGCGCTGGCCTTCCTGTGGACGTTGCGGCCGATCTTCCGCCTGGTTTTCCCGGCCCGCGCCGAAGCGCTGCGCCGGGTCGAAGGGGCGTCCGCCCTCGACCACCGACCGATCTCGGCCTCGGAAGACAAACCGGCCAATCCGGGCAGTGCCGCTTCCGCCATCTGGGAAGTCCACGTCGCCCGCCAGCTCGCCAAGCTCACACATCTGAAGGCCGGCACGCCGCGCTCCGACCTCAAATGGCGCGACCCCTATGCGCTGCGCCTGGTGGCGCTGCTCGGCGTCATCGCCGCTCTCTTCCTTTATCGCGGCGACCCGGTGTCGAATTTCGCCGATGCGGTGCGCGTCACCTCAAGCCCCACGCAGACGGCGCTGTCGCTCGATGCCTGGGTGCGCCCGCCCGCTTATACCGCCAAGCCCCCGATGCTGCTGACCAGCGCGGCGCTGAAGGAGCGCCTGGCGCGCGAAAGCGATCTCCTGGTGCCGGAAGCGAGCCTTCTGGTCCTGCGCGTCGCGGGTGCGCAAGAACCGCGGCTCACCTTCCATGACCTGATCGGCGGCGAGGAGATTTCGGGCCTTAGTCCTAAGATCACGACCGAGACCGGCACCTTTACTGCCGAGACGCGCCTCGACCGGCCGGCCGAGATCCGCGTCTTCGACGGATCGAGCGAGCTCGCCCGCTGGCGCCTGTCGGTCATTCCCGACGAGCCGCCCAAGATCGCCTTCACCGGCGATCAGGCGTCCGATTCGGCCGGCGCCCTGTCGCTCTCCTGGAAAGGCAGCGACGATTACGGCCTCGCCGGCGTCAATGCGAAGATGGTGCTCTCCGACAACCAGGCCGACGGGCCGGGCTTCGCCAGCAATGGCGTATTCCTCTATGACGCGCCGGCTTTCCCGATCACGCTGAAGCGCGCCAGCCCACGCGAGGTCGAGGAGACGAGCACCAATGATCTCACCGCCCATCCCTGGGCCGGGCTCAATGTCGATGTGACGCTCGAAGCCAAGGACCAGGCCGGCAAGACCGCCAAAACCGAGACGAAGACGGTGACCCTGCCCGAGCGGCCTTTCATCATGCCGCTCGCCAAGGCGCTGATCGAGCAGCGCAAGGCGCTGATCCATGAGCCCGACGACACGCACAATGTCGATCTGATGCTGAAGAGCCTGCTGCTCTATCCGGACGGGCTGATCGGCAAGAGCGGCATTCATATCGCCATCGCCGCCATTCAGTCGCATATCGCCAACGCCAAGAATCAGGACGACATCAAGCAGTCGGTCGACGAGTTGTGGAAGCTCGCCGTCGCCATCGAGGAAGGCGATCTCGCCGATGCGAAGGCCGAGCTCGACGCGATCCGGAAAGAGCTGCAGAAGGCGCTGGCCGAAGGCGCTTCTCCTGAGCGTATCGCCGAGCTCATGGACAAATTGCGCGACGCGATGAACAAATATCTGCAGTCGATGGCCGAAGAGACCATGCGGCGCATGCAGCAGAACGGCATGAAGCCGCAGCCCGTCGATCCGAGCCGGATGCTGAGCCAGCAGGATCTGCAGAAGATGCTGGACACGATCCAGAAGCTCGCCGAGAGCGGCGCCAATGAAGCGGCGCAGGAAATGCTGTCGCAGCTCGAAAGCCTGCTGCGCAATTTGCAGCCCGGCATGTCGGCCGAGATGCAGCCGCAGGGCGAATCGCCGATGTCCGAGATGCTGGGCGACCTGTCCGAATTGATGCGCCGCCAGCAGCAGCTGATGGACGAGACGATGCGCCTGCCGGGCGACCCCAATGGCGAGCCGCAGGAAGGCGATCAGCAGAATGGCGAGCCGCAGCAGGGCCAGGGCAGCCCCGAGGGCCAGTCTTTGTCGGAGAAGCAGGACGCCTTGCGCGGCATGCTGGAAGACCTGATGGGCCGCCTCGGCCAGCAGGGCATGTCGCCGCCGCAATCCTTCGGCCAGGCCGGCAAGTCGATGCAAGGCGCCACCGGCTCCCTCAAGCAGGGCCGCCGCGATCCCGCACTCGGCCAGCAGGGCGATGCGCTCAACGCCCTGCGTGAGGGCGCCCAGTCGATGGCGCGCCAGATGATGCAGCAGGGCCAGGGCAATACCGGCAATGTCGGCCGCCATGGCCAGGCCCGCGGTGACGACCGCGACCCGCTCGGCCGGCCGCGTTCGACAAGGGGCGAGGAATATGGCCCCGAGCGTAATATGCTGCCGGGCGAGGCGGCCATCCGCCGGGCCCGCGAGATCCTCGACATGCTGCGCGAGCGCGCCAACAAGCCCGATCTGCCGCGCATCGACAAGGACTATATCGAGCGCCTCCTGCGCGGGTTGTACTGAGAACTCTCACCCCACCCGGCGCTCCGCGCCTCTCGCCTCCTGTATTCGCACACAACTTCATCCTTCCCCCTTGCGGGGAAGGTGGTTTCACGGCGTTTAAGCCGGGAAACCGGATGGGGGTCGGGTGGTTTGGCAAGAATTGCCGGGAAATTGGAAGAGTAAGAAGTAGGTTCTGAAGCACCACCCGACCCCCACCCCCGCCCTTCGGGCGTACCCTCCCCGCAAGGGGGAGGGAGAAGATGGAGGGTCGACGCGCAGCGTCGGGGTGGGGTTACTTCCCTTTGCTTTTGCGGGGCTGGCTCCTTATGAATAGCGCCCGCATGGAAAAGCCCGCCTCTTCAGAAAGCCTTGCCGATATTCGCCGCGAGATCGACCGGATCGATGACGGCATATTGGAGCTGATTGCCAATCGCCTCGACGTGGTGGAACGGGTGCGGGCCTATAAAGCCGGCACCGGCAGCCTCGGCACGTCTCCCATCCGGCCGGGCCGCGAGGCGCAGATCCTGCGCCGGCTGATCGATCAGGCGGGCGATCGGGTGCCGGCCGATCTGTGCTTCCGCATCTGGCGGGCGCTGATCGCCACCGCGAGCCTGAAGCAGGCAGCGATCCGCATTCATGGTAGTGCCGGGTTCTTCACTTCCCCCGCGTCTCAGGCGCTTTTGCGGGAATATTTCGGCCCTACCGCGCTGGCCGAGCATCCGAGCGAGGCGGCCGCCTTGAAGGCAGTGGCCGCCCATCCGGGTGATCTCGCCGCCGTGGCGCTCGACGGGCCCTGGGCCACGGCCTGGCTCGAAGGCCATGCCGGCGAAGCCCAGGTCATCGGCGTCCTGCCTTTCATCGGCGCGGCGTCTCCTCGCCCTGAGCTTCTGATCTTCGGTCATGCCGAGCCCGAGCAGACCGGGACGGACGAGACGCTGGTGCTGACCGACGGACAATTGCCGCGCGATTTTGCGCTGCAGCCTTTGTGGCAGGCGAAGACAGGGGCGCTGCAGCTGTCGAGCCTGCCGGGTTTCCTGTCCGAAGGCGCAGCACCGCTCGTCGGGCTCACTCGTTCGAACGGCTCACTTGCACTCTCCGTGCTGGGGCGCTACCCGAGCCCCATCGAGGTGAGATCATGACATCCGCTACTGCTGCCGCCCGGCCGATGCCGAAGCCGGGCATTCTGGATATTGCGCCCTACGTGCCGGGCAAGGCCGGGGCCAAGGGCCAGAAGGTCTACAAGCTCTCCGCCAATGAGACGCCGCTCGGCGCCAGCCCCAAGGCCATCGACGCCTATCGCCAGGCGGCGAACGCGCTCGAATTCTATCCCGACGGCTCGGCCAATGAATTGCGCGAGGCGATCGCCAGCCGCTATGGGCTGAAGGCCGACAATATCGTCTGCGGCGCCGGCTCCGATGAATTGCTGCAGCTTCTGGCGCATGCCTATCTGGGCCCCGGCGATGAGGCGGTCTATTCGCAATATGGCTTCCTCGTCTATCCGATCGCCATCGCGGCGAACGGCGCCAAGGCGGTGGTGGCGAAGGAAAGCGATCACCACACCGATGTCGATGCCATGCTGGCCTGCGTCACGCCCAAGACGCGCATGGTGTTCCTAGCCAATCCGAACAACCCGACCGGCACTTACATTCCGGTCGCCGAGGTGAAGCGCCTGCATGCCGGCCTGCCGAAGAATTGCCTGCTGGTGCTCGACGCGGCCTATGCCGAATATGTGCGGCGCAACGATTATGAATCGGGCATCGAGCTCGTCGCCACCAACGACAATGTGGTGATGACGCGCACCTTCTCGAAGATCTACGGCCTGGCGTCGCTGCGTCTCGGCTGGATCTATTGCCCGTCCCATATCGCCGATGTGCTGAACCGCATCCGCGGACCCTTCAATGTCGGATCGCCGGCGCTCGCCGCCGGTGCGGCCGCGATCGCCGACAAGGCGCATGTCGAGAAGGCCGTCGCCCATAATGACCAGTGGCTCGCCTGGCTCACCGCCGAACTCGAGAGGCTCGGGCTCAAGGTGACGCCGAGCGTCGGCAATTTCCTGCTGGTGCATTTCCCGACCGAAGCGAAACACAATGCCGCCGCGGCCGATGCCTTCCTCACCCAGCGCGGGATCATCCTGCGCCGCATGGACGGTTATGGCCTGCCGACGACCTTGCGCTTGACCGTCGGCTCCGAGGAAGCGAACCACGCCGTCATCAGCACTTTGCGCGAGTTCCTGAAGTGACCGGCGTCATCTATGAGCGCGTGGCGCTGATCGGCCTCGGCCTCATCGGCTCGTCGCTCGCGCATGTGATGCGCCAGCAGAAGCTGGCGAACCGCATCACCGGTTATGCCCGTAGCGCCGAGACGCGCGCCACGGCGAAACGCATCGGCCTCGCCGATGAGATTCATGAAAGCGCCAGAGCGGCGGTGAAAGATGCCGATCTTATCATCCTGTGCACGCCGGTCGGCGCCTATGGCAGGATCGCCGAAGAGATCGGCTCGCATCTGAAGGCCGGCGCCACCGTCACCGATGTCGGCTCGGTCAAAACCGCCGTGGTGCGCGATGTCGGCTCGCATCTGCCGGCCAATGTCCATTTCATTCCGGGCCATCCGGTGGCCGGCACCGAGCAGTCGGGACCTGAATCGGGTTTTGCCGAATTGTTCCTCAACCGCTGGTGCATCCTGACGCCCCTGCCGGACAGCGACGCGACGGCGGTGGAGCGGCTGGAGAATTTCTGGCGCGGCTGCGGCTCCAATGTCGAGAAGATGACGCCGGAGCATCACGACATGGTGCTCGCCATTACGAGCCACCTGCCGCATTTGATCGCCTACAATATCGTCGCCACCGCCGCCGATATCGAGGACGTCACCAATTCGGAAGTGATCAAGTTCTCGGCTGGCGGCTTCCGCGACTTCACGCGTATCGCCGCTTCCGATCCGACCATGTGGCGCGACGTCTTCCTTAACAACAAGGAAGCGGTGCTCGAGACCTTGGGCCGCTTTTCGGAGGACCTCGCTCTCCTGCAACGCGCCATTCGCTGGGGCGACGGCGACACCTTGTTCAACCTGTTCACCCGCTCACGCGAAGTCCGCCGGAGCATCATCGCCGCCGGCCAGGAAACCGCCGCCCCCGATTTCGGCCGCCGTCCGAAGGAGTGAGGGGCGCTGCTCCCAACTGTCGTCACCCCGGCGAAAGCCGGGGCCAAATAAATTCTTTAAAAGCGAGCAGCGCCGCCCGGCTGTTTCTATTCAATGGATCCCGGCTTTCGCCGGGATGACGATAAAGGTTACAGCACCGGCGGCAATTCGGTGAGCTTCACTGGTCCCCAATAGAGCTTGCCGTCCTTGGCGATGAGATCGAGCGTCACGTCGGTGGTCTTGCCGGGCTGCAGGAGGCCGATCATCGTCGTGAAGGTCTGCGCGTCCTTTTCCGACAGGCCGAAATTCTGCTTGAGCTCGTCCATCAGGAGATCGAGGCGGTTGGTGGTGGTTTTGAGGTTCCCGTCGATCTGGCCTTGCGCGGTGATGCCGATCTCGCCGGTGGCCTTGAGGGTGAGGTCGCCCTTCTTGAGCGCCACCTCGACGACACCGACTTTCTCACCGCTCCGCGCCAGATAAGCGAGGAGATCCTGGCCGAGCGCCTTGCGTGGCAGATTGGCGTTGAGCAGCGCCTGATCCACTTTCAAGAGCGTGCCGGGGCCGAGCAAGGCCTCCGCCGCCGTGGCGTCGAGCGCGACGTCGATGCGTTCGGTGCCGGTGTCGCGGGCGCTGAGCAGGAGACGGTCGGCGCGGCCATAGGGCGGCGCCTGGACTTTCGGCAGCTCGAGCGAGGCGAGCCAGTCGTGCTCGCCCGAATAACGCGCACTCGCCATGGCGCGCTCATGGGTGATGGTGAGGCCGGAGCTGGTGACGACCGGACCGTCGAGCAGGGCCACGGCGCGGTTCGGCATATAGGCCTGGACGACGAGCAGCAGGCGCTGGGCTTCCGCCTCCTCGCCAGGCGTGGTGAGTTTCGGCGCCACGCAGTCACGTTCGAAGCGGAAGGGGAAGCCGCCCCAGTCGACCGCCTTGCAGTCGAGCGTGACGCCTTGGCGCGAAAGCTTGGCGAGCTCGGCCTCGAAGGTGTCGCGCGCGAAGCTCGAGGCGACGAACCAATAGGCGCACCAGCCGGCGGCGAGGAGGACGACGGCGGCGAAGGTCAGGATGAAAGGCCAGGGGCGTTTCGGCTTATCGGCCATTGCGTGTTCCGCTCGCTTCACTGTAGATCGGGGCTCAATGCACGAAAATTGGGTCTTCGGCTACGGGTCTTTGATGTGGAATCCGGGCTTCCGCTTCATTGAGCGGCAGCGCGCGGTGATCCACGGCTATCACCGCAGCCTGTGCATGCTGTCGCATATGTATCGCGGCACGCCGGACCGCCCCGGCCTGGTGCTGGGGCTCGATATCGGCGGCGCCTGCCACGGCATCGCCTTCCGGGTGGCGGATGAGGATTGGGCGGATGCCTCGGCCTATCTGCGCGCCCGCGAGCAGGTGACGAACATGTATCACGAGGTGGTCAAGCCGGTGCGGCTGGTCGGCAGAGAGGCAGAGAAGGTGCCGGCCTTGACCTATGCGGTGGACCGCACACATCGGCAATATGCCGGGCGCCTGAGCTTCGAGGACCAGCTTCATCATGTCCGCCAGGGCCATGGCCAGTCCGGCTCCTGCACCGATTATGTGCTGAACACCGTGCAGCATCTGCGCGAGGCCGGCATTCGCGATCAGCCGCTGGAGAGGCTGGCCCAGGCGCTGCTGAAAATGCCCGCAAAAATTTAAGAGGGCGGAATGAGCACATTCCACCCTCTTGGTTACGCTGGACTCAACTGACGCATCCCTGTGACGCGGGCCCTCTTACGAGACCCGGCGTTCGGTTTCTTTTGTTCCGCGCTAGGCCGCGAGCTTGACCGGCTCGTTGACGGGCTTGGCGGTACCATCCTTGAGCGCCGCCTTGAGATCGGCGGCGATGGCGCGCGCCTCCTCGTCAGTGCGGCCCAGAAGATGGACGTGGATTTCATTGGCGCCGAGATCGCGCCAATGGGCGGCGTCCCCGGTCGCAAGGTTGATGTCCCACAGGCCGGCGAAACGCCCGGCGCCCAGCACGGTGCGCAAGGTGCCGAAGCGGCGCACCGCCAGGAAGACAGCGCCCGGAAGCGGCGGGCATTTGTCCGGCGAATAGACGGAGTGGATGTAGCGGCGGCCAGAAGCACCGTGCCAGTACCAGAAGGCCGGTTCGGATTCGGTGCCGCCGGAGAATGGGATTTGCAGGGGTGTTCCATGAATCAACATGGAACGAAGATAGAACAAACTGTTCTCGCTGTCAATCCCGCTGTGATCTCAACTGCACTTCGAATAGGCGCAGCTGAGGCAGGTCGAGCAGCCTTCCTGGAAGACGAGCGTCGCCTCGCCGCAGCGCGGGCATTGGGCGCCGCGCTGCTGGTCGTTGACGGCGAGCGCCAGGCCGGGCTTGGCGTCGGGCTTGAGGAAGCCGGTATCGATCATATGCCGCTCGATGACGCCGCCGATGGCGGCGAGCAGGCTCGGCACATAACGGCCGTCCATCCACTGGCCACCCCTCGGATCGAACACCGCTTTCAATTCCTCGACCACGAAGGAGACGTCGCCGCCGCGCCGGAATACCGCCGAGATCATGCGGGTGAGCGCCACCGTCCAGGCGAAATGCTCCATGTTCTTCGAGTTGATGAAGATCTCGAAGGGCCGCCGCCTGCCGTCCTGCAGGATGTCGTTGATGGTGATGTAGATGGCGTGATCGGAATCGGCCCATTTGAGCTTGTAGGTGAAGCCCGGCAGCACCTCGTGGCGCGCCAGCGGCTGCTTCATATAGATGACCTCGCCGGGCTCGGCATGGAGGAACGGATCGCGCACCGCCTCGAGCGGCAGCGCCGCCTGCACCGGTTCGGACTTCGCGGGCTCGCTGACCGACAGCACCGAGCCGGTCACGTCATTGGGCCGGAAGGTGGTGCAGCCTTTGAGACCCTGGTCATAGGCTTCGAGATAGACCGCCTTGAAATCCTCGAAAGGGAGATCGGGCGGACAGTTGATCGTCTTCGAGATCGATGAATCGATATGCGGCTGGATCGCCGCCTGCATCACCAGATGCTCATGCGGGGAGAGGTCGTTGGCGGTGACGAAGGACGCCGGCAGCGCCGCGTCCTCTCCCTTCAGCCCGCGCCAGACCCGCGCGGCGTAATCCTCGACCTTCTGGGTGATACGCTCGCCATTGGGCTGCAGGACCTTGCGGTTATAGGCGACGCTGAAGATCGGCTCGATGCCGCTCGACACATTGCCGGCGAACAGCGAGATGGTGCCGGTGGGCGCGATCGAGGTGAGGAGCGCATTGCGGATGCCGGATTTGGCGATCGCCGCCTTGATGTCGGCCTCGAGCCCCTGCACATGGCCGCCGGCCAGATAGGCGTCCGCGTCATAAAGCGGAAAGGCGCCCTTCTCGGCCGCGATGGCCGCGCTGGCGATATAGGCATGGCGTTCGATGCGCGCCATCCAGTCCTTCGCCGCGGCGGCCGCTTCGGGCGTGCCGTAGCGCAGCCCGCACATGGTGAGCGCATCGGCGAGCCCGGTGATGCCGAGCCCGATGCGCCGCTTCGCCAGAGCCTCGCGGCGCTGCTCGGGCAAGGGATAGTTGGAGACGTCGACGACATTGTCCATGAAGCGCACCGCGAGCGGCACCAGATGCTGCAGCTGGGCCTCGTCGATGTGCGCTTGCTCCGTGAACGGATCAATCACCAGCGCCGCGAGATTGATCGACCCGAGCAGGCACGCGCCATAGGGCGGAAGTGGCTGCTCACCGCAAGGATTTGTCGCCTGGATCGTCTCGCAATAAGAGAGATTGTTGAGCGTGTTGATGCGGTCGATGAAGATCACGCCAGGCTCGGCATAGTCATAATTCGAGCGCATGATGCGATCCCAGAGTGTTCGGGCGCGCAGCGTCCGGTAGGTCTGGCCGGCGAAAACGAGCGGCCAGTCGGCATCGGTCTTCACCGCCTGCATGAAGTCATCGGTGACGAGGACCGAGAGATTGAACATGCGCAGGCGCTTGGCATCGGCCTTGGCGGCGATGAAATCCTCGATGTCGGGATGATCGCAGCGCAAGGTGCCCATCATGGCGCCGCGGCGCGAGCCCGCCGACATGATGGTGCGGCACATCGCATCCCACACATCCATGAAGCTCAACGGGCCGGACGCATCGGCGCCGACGCCTTTGACCGCCGCGCCCTTGGGCCGGATGGTGGAGAAATCCATGCCGACGCCGCCGCCCTGCTGCATGGTCAGCGCCGCTTCCTTCAATGCGTCGAAGATGCCGGCGAGCGAATCCTCGATCCCACCCATGACGAAGCAGTTGAACAGCGTGACGGTGCGTGCCGTGCCGGCGCCCGACAGGATGCGCCCGGCGGGGAGGAAACGGTAATCCTGGAGGAGGCCTTCGAACTCCCGCGCCCACTTGGCGCGCTCGGCGGGCTTTTCGGCTGCCGCCACCGCCTTTGCCACACGCTGCCAGCTCGCCTCCACCGTCTCGTCGACAGGAGAGCCGTCCGGCCGCTTGAAGCGGTATTTCATGTCCCAGATCTCAGCCGAGATCGGATCGAGAAAATGAGGCTCGCTGGCGGACATCGTTTACTCGCTGAACTGACAGGATACCCACTATATAGTATTGTTCTTGTTTTGGACATGCCTGTTTTAGGGATGAGAGGACGAGAAGACCTCATCGTTAAAAAATCGGATAGTGACGGATTATAGTCCATAGGCTATAAATTGGGGACGCGATGGATGGCCTGAAGCCTGCGGTCTGGATGGGATCATCCAAGGATGATTTGCGGGAATTTCCGGCGGATGTCCGTCGCGTGATGGGTTTCGCCATCAACGATGCGCAGAACGGAGACGAGCACCCTGCAGCCAAGGCCCTCAAGGGCTTCGGAGGCCGGAGCGTCCTTGAAGTGGTCGATGATTTCGATGGGGATACTTATCGCGCCGTCTACACCGTCCGTTTCGCGAAGGCTGTCTATGTTCTTCATTGTTTCCAGAAGAAATCGAAGAAAGGCCGGGAAACTTCGAAACATGACATCGCGGTCATCAGAACGCGCCTGAAGGCGGCCGAGACCCATCATCGGGAGATCTACGAGAAAGGATCAGCATCATGAGCAAGAACATCAGCGCCGAGGTGAGCAGCGGCAATGTGTTCGCCGATCTCGGCTTCGACAACCCCGAAGAAGAATTGCTGAAGGCAAAACTGGCTCGGGAGGTTCGCGCCATCATCAAGCGGCGGCGCTTGACCCAGGCCAAGGCGGCCGAGCTTCTGGGCATGAAGCAACCCGACATATCGGCGATTGTGACCGGTCGCACCGGCAAATTTTCGATCGATCGCCTGGTGCGCTGCCTCGATCGGCTCGACTACAAGGTCGAGGTGATCGTCCGTCAAAAGCCCCGCAAGGCGGCATGAGGCGATCATGCCCGATCTCGACCGCAACAAGCGCAATGTGGTGGCCTTCTACGATCTGATGTTCAACCAGTGCCGGCCGCGCGAGGCGATCGAGCGATATGCGGGCGCGACCTATATTCAGCACAATCCCGGCGTCGCCGACGGCAAGGAAGGCTTCATCGCTTATTTCGAAGAGGCGGCGCGCGACTATCCCGGCAAAAGTGTCGAGTTCAAACGAATTATCGCCGAGGGCAATCTCGTCGTCCTGCATTGTCGGCAGGAGTGGCCGGGGGATCATGTCTGGGCCGGCATCGACATCTTCCGCCTCGATGATGACGGCAAGATCGTCGAGCATTGGGACGTGTTGCAGATCGTGCCCGACAAGGCCGCAAATCAGAACGGAATGTTTTGAGGCTCAGCGCCCGCTCCGCCCTTCCTGCATCAGCCGCGCCGTCGCCGTCTCGATCGTCTCCTGCAGCGTTTGCGAGAACTCGCGCCGCTTCAGGCCCGGCGCGATGACGGGGAGGATCTCGATGACGATCTTGCCGGGATAGCGGATGAATTTGCGCCTGGGCCAGAACAGGCCGGAATTGAGCGCGAGCGGCAGGCAGGGCAAACCCAGATGCAGATAAAGCGCCGCGGCACCCGGCTTGTAGTCGGGCGGCGCGTCGGGCGCCGAGCGGGTGCCTTCCGGAAAGATCACCAATTGCCGGCCCATCTGCGCCGCTTCCTTGGCGCGCGCCAGCATGGTCTTGAGCCCCTGCGCGCCGGCCGAACGTTCGATCGGGATCATGCGGAATTTCGGGATGAACCAGCCGAACAGCGGGATGAAGATGAGCTCGCGCTTCAGGATCATCGCCGGGTCGTCGAACAGAGGCAGCAGCGCGAAAGTATCCCAGGTCGATTGATGTTTCGACGCCACCAGTACGGCACCTTGCGGAATATTCTCGCGGCCCCTCACCTCATAGGTCGTGCCGCAGATCACCTTGAGCCACCACAGGCTGGTCGTCGCCCAGGCCTGCAGCGCCCGGATCGACCATTTGCGCGGCGTCAGATAGAAGGGCGAGCCCACGACCAGGAACAACACCAGATTCACATAGAAGACGATGTTGTAGATGAGCGAGCGGAGCCAGGTCACCGGAGACTCTTGAGGATGCGCATCAGCGTCACGCGCGACGTGATGAGACAGATGAGCGTCGCCACTGCCGGCACCACCGCCAACGCCAGATAATTCTGCATCAGGTGATTGCCCGACAGCGACAGGAATTCCTGGGCGATGGCGGCGAAGCTGTCGGGGGCCGCTCCCGCCGCCAGGAAGAAGGTGAGGATGCCGAGCACCAGGCCGATGATGCCGGCGGTGAGACCGGTTCTGAGGAACCGGCCGCCGACCTGGCGCGCGATGAAATTGTCGCGCGCGCCGACGAGATGCAGCACCTCGACCACTTCGCGATTGGCCTCGAGCGCCGCGCGGGTGGCGAAGACGACGATGGCGATGGCGCACAGGCCGATCAGCACCAGAATGGCGTAAGCGAGCGTCGTCAGCACCCGCGCCATGCGGGTGAGCTCGGCCTGCCAGCGTTTATGCGTGTCGAGGCTGACGCCCGGCACTTCATTGCGCAGCGCCGTTTCGAGCGCAGTGAAATCGGGCGGATTGGCGGGATCGATCTCGATGGCGATGAGCCGCGGCACGGGTAGGTCTTCGAGGCCTTCGATGCCGCCGATCCACGGTTCGAGCAGGTCGATCGCCGCCTTCTCGTCGAGCACCGTGACCTTCAGCACGCCGGGCGTCGTCTTGAGGATGGCTTCCGCCTTGGCGAGGTCCGCTTCCATGTTGCGGCCCTGGATCTCGCGGACCTGGACCGTGATCTCGCGCGACAGATCACCCGTCCAGGCTTCGACCGAGCGGTTGATCAGCACGAGGCCGCCGGCCGCCAGCACGGCCAGATAACACATCACCGCCATGGCCAGAGTGAGCGTGCGCAACGGCGCCGCATCGGGCGGGATGATCGGCTCGGGACGATGCGTGACCTGGTCGGTCATGCCGCCAGTCTCAATTGGCCCTGATCCAGCGTCATGACCGGCATCTTCGCCTGCGCAATGAGTTGCACGTCATGGGTGGCGATCAGCACCGTGGTGCCGAGACGGTTGAGCTCGAGGAACAGGCGCAGCAGCCTTTTGGCGAGGGCCGGATCGACATTGCCTGTCGGCTCGTCGGCCAGGAGCAGCTGCGGCTTGGCGATGACGGCACGGGCTATTGCCGCGCGCTGCTTCTCACCGCCCGACAGCACCTGCGGCATCACGCGGGCCTGCTCGGCGAGGCCGACCCATTTCAGGAGCTCCATGACATCGGCTCGATACTTTTCTTCGGCCAAACCCGCCACACGCAGCGGCAGAGCGACATTTTCGTAAGTGGTGAGATGGTCGAGCAAGCGGAATTCCTGGAAAACGATGCCGATGCGGCGGCGCAGCAGTGGCAGGTCACTGCGACCGATCTGTGTCGTGTCCTGGCCGAACACACTCATGAAGCCGCGGGTCGGCGCCATCGACAGGAACAGGAGGCGCAGCAGCGACGTCTTGCCGGCACCCGACGGCCCGGTGAGGAAGCGGAACTCGCCCGGCGCCAGGACGAAGGACACGTCCTTCAGGATTTCCGGCCCATGCCCATAGCGCAGGCCCACATTCTCGAGACGAACCATGAGCTCCCCTTCAAAACCAGCCGGCCTCACGCCGCTTTAACGCCGCCTTAACCCTGTTTGCGGTTAATCTTCAAGACCATAGGGACGATTGAGCCCTGGTCTCGAATCGTTTTTGACGGCACGCTCCGGATGATAGTCGCCTGCCCCGCTTGCGCAACTCGCTATGACTTCCCCGCTTCGCGCTTTTCGGCCAGCGGGACCATGGTGCGTTGCGCCGAATGCGGCCACAACTGGATCGAGAGCCGCCCGGTCGAAGTCATCGAGATTGCGGCCAAGCCCATTCTCGCCGCCTCACCCCATGTTCCGGCCCCCATCGGCGAGCCCCGCCAGGACGAGGACCGCGAGATCCGCCGCCTGACCGAGGCGGCCCGCCTGGCGCAGGAGGAATTCGTCCAGGGCCAGCGCCGCCGCCGCCGCCAGCTCGCCGGCTGGGGCGCTTTCGCCGCCCTGGCGCTGACGCCCTTCATCGCCGCCGTCGCCATGCCGGAAAGGACGGTGCGTCTCTTCCCCGCCAGCATCCAGGTTTTCGACCGGGCCGGCATGAAGGTGAATATCTATGGCCTCGAAGTGCGCCGCGTCGAGCAGCAGCATGTGGTGGTCGAGGGCACCCGCGTCATCTCGATTAAAGGCGAGATCGTCAATGTCAGCGACGAGGACCGCAAGGTGCCGTCGCTGCGCTTCGTCCTCAAGGACAAGGAGGCGGCCGACATCTATGCCTGGACGCTTGATTCCGGCATCCGGCCCTTGCGTCCGGGCGAAATGACGACCTTCACCACCCGCGTCGCTTCGCCGCCGGAAACGGCCGAAAACGTGCAGATTCGCTTTGCCCATGCCGATGAAATTGGCGTAAATCCCGGGCCATGAGCCATATTGAAATAGACGGCCACCGCATCGCGGTGTTGTTCTCCGAAGCCCAGATCTCCGAGCGTATCGAGACGATCGCCAAGGCCATTGCCGAGAAGCGGCCGCACCGCCTGCTGGTGGTGCCGGTGCTGAAAGGAAGCTTCGTCTTCGCCGCCGATCTCATCCGCGCCATGCATCGCGCCCGCCTGTCGCCCGAGGTCGATTTCATGATGCTGGCGAGCTATCGCGACAAGACCCGCTCGTCCGGCCAGGTCGAAATATTGCGTGACGTCGAATCGCCGATCGAGGACCGCGACATATTGCTGATCGACGACATCCTCGAATCCGGGCGCACGCTGGCTTTTGCCAAAGACCTGCTCGCCGCGCGCGGCGCCCGCAGCGTTTCGACCGCAGTGCTCCTCGAAAAGCCGGGCCATCTCGCCGCCGATATCGAGGCCGATCACAGAGGCTTCGTCTGCCCCGACAAATTCGTCGTCGGCTATGGCATGGACATGGCGCATCAGTTCCGCGAGCTGCCCTTCGTCGGACACGTGCTGACGGCCAAGTAATCAGAAGTGTGAAAGATAGCCGCCGTCGACCGCCAGCATATGGCCGGTGATATAAGACGCGGCGGGGCAGGCGAGGAACACCACCGCGCCCGCCACTTCGTGGGGTTCGCCCCAACGCCCGAGCGCGGTGCGTCTTTTGAGCCAGTCGGCCACTTGCGCATCAGCCGCGAGTGCGGCGTTGGTTTCCGTCGCGAAGAAGCCCGGCACCACCGCATTGACGGTGATGCCGTGCGGCCCGAGCTCTGCCGCGAGAGCGCGGGTCAGCGCCATGAGACCGCCTTTCGCCGTCGTATAGACCGCATCGCCTTTGTTGGCGATCAGCCCCGCGATCGAGGTGATGTTGATGATGCGTCCGCCTTGCGCCTTGTCGATCATCAGCCTGGCGGCGCGCCGGCCGAGATCGAAGGGCGCGATGAGATCGGCCTCGATGAGCTTGCGCACATCTTCCAAGGAAAAGTCGAAGACCGGACGGCGATCGCGCAAGCCGACATTGTTGACGAGGATATCGAGACCCGTGATCCGCGCGAAGGCCGCTTCCACTTGCCTTTGATCGGTGACGTCGAAAGCGAGCACCGAGGCGGCGCCGCCTTCCGCCTCGATCTGCCGCGCGGCCTCGGCGAGCGGCGCCTCGTTGCGGCCATTGAGCAGCACAAGCGCACCCGCTTGCGCCAGTGCCTTGGCGATAGCGAGTCCGAGCCCTCGTCCCGCACCGGTGACGAGCGCCGTCTTGCCGTGAAGCGCGAAAGGATGTGCACTCATTTGAAGCGCGGCAATTTCACTTCGAAAGAGGCGAGCGCCGGGCGCAGCCGCGGCAGCATGCGGCGCGAGCGTTTGCGGGTCGAAACGGCATAGACCTGCTTGACCGCCTCGACGATGATGACGCCGGAGAAGGCCGGCGATGTCTTGAGCCCGAGCCGCTCCCAGGCGGCCGCCGATTTGAGCATCAGCCCACGCTCGGAGGGCGGCATGAACAAAGCCTGCGACCAGCCGACGGGGGAAAATTTCGCCTCCTTGAGCGACTGCTGCAATTGCGACCGCGAATAGGGCTGGCCGTAGCCGAAAGGCGTCGCATCGGAGCGCGCCCACAGGCCACGCCGGTTCGGCACCACCATGACCAGGCGGCCCTGCGGCGACATCACCCGCCAGATCTCCTGCAGCATCTCGGTCGGCTGGTCGGTGAGCTCGAGCCCATGGATGACGAGGGCGAAATCGACCGTGCTTTCGAGCAGCGGCAATTCGCATTCCTCGACCAACGCGGCGGCATTGGGCTGACCTTCCGGCCAATGCAGCACGCCCCTCTGCGCCATCATGAAGACGAGGCTGCGTTCCGCCCCGTCAGCCGGATAATCGAGATAGGGAGCCGCAAAGCCCAGGCCAAGCACCGTGGCGCCGGTCAGGTCGCCGAAGCGGTCGCGCAAGCGATGCGCGATCAGCCGGCGGGTCGCCTGGCCGAGACGGCTTGTGTAAAATTCACGTAGATCGGCTACATCCATTGTGGGAAAGATAGGTATTCCGGGGCCCAGGGTCACGCGCCAATTTCGATCAGAGGAAATACGCTATTGCCGAAGCTTGAACTCCATCATTTCATCTGCCGCGAGGACAATTATGGCGTCCTCGTGCATGACAGCGCAACCGGCCAGACCGCCACGATCGATGCCCCCGAAGCTCCGGCCATCGAGCGCGAGCTGGAACGCAAGGGCTGGAAGCTCACCCATATCCTGACCACCCACCACCATATCGACCATGTCGAAGGCAATCTCGCCCTGAAGAAGAAATGGGGCGTGACGATCATCGGTCCCAAGGCGGAAGCCGCCCAGATCCCCGGCATCGACCAACAGGTGGCGGGTGGCGAAGCCTACGACTTCGCCGGACGCCAGGTGAAGGTCATCGCGACGCCGGGCCACACGCTGGGCCATATCGTGCTGCATCTCCCCGAGGAGAAGCTGCTCTTCGCCGGCGACACCTTGTTCGCTTTGGGCTGCGGCCGGGTGATCGAAGGCACGCTCGCCGAGATGTGGACCTCGCTCGACAAATTGCGCAAGCTGCCGCGCGACACTCTCTTCCATTGCGGCCATGAATATACCGAATCCAATGCCCGCTTCGCCCTCACCATCGAGCCCGGCAACGACAAGCTGGTCCAGCGCGCCGACAAGATCAAGGCGCAGCGCGCCAAGAAGGAGATGACCTTGCCCGGCACGATCGGCGAGGAGCTCGATACCAACGTCTTCCTACGGCCCGAAAGCAAAGAGATCCGTTCCGTGCTGAGCATGTCGATGTCCAGCAACGCCGATGTCTTCGCCGAGGTCCGGAAACGCAAAGACGCTTTCAGATGACGCTCACACCCGGCGATATCATCCGCCTTCTGGATCTTAAAGCCCATCCGGAGGGCGGCCATTATCGCGAGACCTGGCGCGCCGATGCCGCACTGGGCGAGCGCTCCGAGGGCACCGCGATCTATTATCTCCTGTGCGAAGGCGAGATCAGCCACTGGCACCGGATCGATGCCGACGAGATCTGGCACTGGCATGCGGGCGCGCCCTTGGAGCTCGGCCTGTCGCATGACGGCCGCCATGTCGATCTGCACCAGCTGGGGAGCGATCTGGCGCTCGGCCAGCGCCCGCAAGTGATCGTGCCGCGCTTCTGCTGGCAGACGGCACGCTCGCAAGGCGCCTGGACGCTGTCGAGCTGCACCGTGTCGCCGGCCTTCGCCTTTGACGGCTTCGAGCTGGCACCGAAGGACTGGCATCCTCATTAGTCTACCGCATCAGCTTATCCGAAAAGTCTGCAACTTTTCGGGCTGATGCGCGGGCATTAGCGTCGCTTGAAGATCATGTCCTTCGCCGCGATGACGGCGCCTGCGGTGATGAGCAGGCAGGCGACGAAGATCGACCAGTGATAGGGCGCGAAGCCCGCCAGCATCAGCACCAATGTCGACAGCAGGGGCGAGGCATAGGAAGAGGCGCCCAGCGCCATGATGTCGCCGCGCTTGACCCCGAGGTCCCAGGTGTAAAAAGCCGCGCCCACCGGAAACAGGCCGAGGCCCAGTATCGCCAGCCACTGGCTTTGGCCTTCAGGCCACACCGTCGTCTCGAACAGCAGATGGCAGAGAAACGCCAGCGCCGAGGTGATGAGGCAGAAGCCCGCCACCACATCGGTCGACACCTTGCCGAAGCGCCGCGACAGGACCGAATAGGCGGCCCAGATGATGGCGCAGGAAAAGCCCAGCGCGTGGCCGAAGCCGAAGCCTTGCGTCAGGGTGAAGCCCTGGCCGCGGGTGATGACCAGCGCCGCGCCCAGAAGGCCGATGACGACGCCCAGAATGTGATGAACCTTAAGCTTCTCGCCCGGCAGCAGGGCCGAGAAGGCGACGAGGAAAAGCGGCCAGAGATAAGCGAGCAGGCTCACCTCGACCGGCGGGGCGGAGCGGATGGCGGTGAAATAGACGAAGTGATAGCCGAACAGTCCGGCGACGCCGAGCAGCCAGACCCGCCAGTCGCGCGGCATGGACGCGACGACGCCCTTGCGAAACGGCCAGGTCGCGATACCGAGCAGACCACCGATCAGGAAGGTCATCGCGGCGAGCTGGAACGGCGGCACCTGGCCGCTCGCCGCCGTGAGGAACGCCAGCACCGCCCACATGAGGACGGCGGTGAAGCCGATGAGCGTGGCGGTGCTGCGCGACAATGAGGCCTCGATTTCCGCTCCCCCTTGTGGGGAGGGGTCAGGGATGGGTGTCTGACGGTACCGCCGACAAGTTGATCTGTATACTGATGGAGATGAGCGACCCCCACCCCGGCCCTGTGGGCCGACCCTCCCCGCAAGGGGGAGGGTAAATTTGCATCACACCATATACTGCCCGCCATTGGCGGTGAGCACCGAGCCGGTGATGAAGCCGGAGTGATCCGACGCCAGGAACACGACGCAGCGCGCCACTTCTTCCGGCTGTCCCAACCGGCCGACCGGGATTTGCGGGATGACCGATTTTTCCAGCACGTCCTTGGGGACAGCCATCACCATCTCGGTGGCGATATAGCCGGGGCAGATGGCGTTGACGGTGATGCCCTTCTTGGCGTTCTCCTGCGCCAGCGCCTTGGTGAAGCCGATATCGCCGGCCTTGGAGGCGGAATAGTTCACCTGCCCCATCTGGCCCTTCTGCCCGTTGATCGAGGAGATGTTGATGATGCGGCCGAAGCCCCGCTCGCGCATGCCTTCGATCAACGGCCGGCACATGTTGAACAGCGAGTTGAGATTGGTGTTGATCACCTGATACCACTGATCGGACGTCATCTTGTGGAACATGCCGTCCTTGGTGATGCCGGCATTGTTGACCAGGACATCGACCGGCCCCAGCTCGGCTTCGATCGCCTTGAGATTGCTGGCGCAGGCGTCGTAATTGCCGACGTCCCATTTCCTGACCGCGATGCCGGTCTCGGCCTTGAACTTGTTGGCGGCCTCGTCATTGCCGGCATAGCTGGCCACCACCTGATAGCCCTCTTGCTTGAGCGCCTTGGCGATGGCCGCACCGATGCCGCGGGTTCCGCCGGTTACGACAGCAACTCGTCCCATATTTCCTCACCCCTTCTGTAAGAAACTTTGTATGTCCCGGGTCTTACGCCCGCTCGACACACATCGCGATGCCCATGCCGCCGCCGATGCACAAAGTGGCGAGGCCCTTCTTCGACTTGCGCTTGCCCATTTCATGCAGCAGCGTGACCAGAACGCGCGCACCCGATGCGCCGACCGGATGGCCGATGGCGATGGCGCCGCCATTCACATTTACAATGTCGCTGTTCCAGCCCATGTCCTTGTTGACGGCGCAGGCCTGCGCCGCGAAGGCTTCGTTGGCCTCGATGAGATCGAGATCCTCGACTTTCCAGCCCGCTTTCTTGAGCGCCGCGCGCGACGCCGGGATCGGACCCGATCCCATGATGGCGGGATCGACGCCGGCATTGGCCCAGGAGACGATGCGGGCGAGCGGCTCGAGGCCACGCTTCTCGGCATCCTTGGCGCTCATCAGAATGACGGCGGCGGCGCCGTCATTGATGCCCGACGCATTGCCGGCGGTGACGGTGCCGTCCTTCTGGAACACCGCCCGGAGCTTGGCGAGTTGGTCGAGCGTCGCGCCATGGCGGATATATTCGTCCTGGTCGACGACGATGTCGCCTTTGCGCGAGGCGATGGTGACGGGGACGATCTCGTCCTTGAACTTGCCGGCCTTCTGGGCCGCTTCCGCCTTGTTCTGCGAGGCCACCGCGAAATTATCCTGGGTGTCGCGGGTGATCTGCCACTGGCGCGCGACATTCTCGGCCGTGTTGCCCATGTGATAGCCATTGAAGGCATCCCACAGGCCGTCCTTGATCATCGTGTCGATCATCTGGAAGTCGCCCATCTTCACGCCGTTGCGCAAATGCTGGCAGTGCGGCGCCATCGACATCGATTCCTGGCCGCCGGCCGCGATGATCCGGGCATCGCCATTGGCGATCTGCTGGAGACCGAGCGCCACGGCCCGCAAGCCGGAGCCGCACAGCTGGTTGATGCCCCAGGCCGGGCTTTCGACCGGGATTCCGGCGCCGATCGAGGCCTGGCGGGCCGGATTCTGGCCTTGGCCGGCGGTCAGGATCTGACCCAGTATGATCTCGTCAACTTCCTTCGCCTCGACCTTGGCGCGGTCCATGGCGGCTTTGAGCGCCACGGCACCCAACGCATGGGCGGAAAGGCTCGACAGCGCACCATTGAAGGACCCGACAGGGGTCCGCGCGGCCGAGACGATGACGACGGAATTCTCAGAATTAGCCATGAAAACGGGTCTCCAATGCTGGGATTGGGAACATTAAGCCCGACTCTCGCGGGCGTTGCAATGCGCGCTTTCGGCTAACATGGATATTCTTTTTGCGCTTGCAATTGTGCACCGCACGGCGCACCCTTCGCAGGTTGCTTCCAGCCCGGGCGGACGCCGTCCGATTGGGAGCGAGCAGCAGAATCTCCACGAGATTGCCGGCAGGCAGCACAGAGTTTGTAAGGGAGACGGAGTTTGAGCGGCGAACAGTCAGCCACCGCAAATGCGGTCGTCATCAAGAAATACGCGAACCGGCGTCTCTACAACACCGCCACCAGCACTTATGTGACCCTCGACGACCTCTCCGACATGGTCAAGAAGGGCACCGATTTCGTCGTCTATGACGCGAAATCCGGCGAGGACATCACCCGCTCGGTCCTGACCCAGATCATCTTCGAGGAAGAGAGCAAGGGCCAGAACCTGCTGCCCATCAAGTTTCTCCGCCAGCTCATCCATTTCTATGGCGACAGCATGCAGGCCTTCGTGCCGGGCTATCTGGAAATGTCGCTGGAATCGCTCACCAAGGAACAGGACAAATTGCGCAGCCAGATGGCCGAAATCTGGGGCGCCGACCCGTTCAAGGCGATGCAGGAGCAGACCGAGCGCAACATGGTGATGTTCCACGACGCCATGCGCATGTTCAACCCCTTCACCGCCGCCATGGCCGGCCAGCAGGGCCAGCCGAAGCCGGCCGAGCCGTCAAAATCGCGTGAGCAGCAGGCGCAGGGCGGCAAGGACGACCTGCAGGCACTGAAGGATCAGCTGACCGCCATGCAGCGCAAGATCGACGCCATCGCCGGCGGCAAGTAGCCGGAACATCCGCACCAGCCGTTCAGCGCGTGCTCACATCGCGCGCGATGTCCCAGAATGCCTTCACCAGCTTGCCGCCCGACCGTTCGCGCAGGCAGACGAGGGCTTCCTCCATCAGCATCTCCGGCCCGGCGATGAAGATCGGCCGGACGCGCTCGTCGCGGCCGAACTCCGCCTGCGAGACGAAGCCGACGCCGACGCCCGAAGTCACGATCTCGCGCACCGCTTCGCGCCCTTCCGCCTCGATCATCGGCTTGAGTATGATGCCCTGCGCCGCCGCCAGCGTTTCCAGCTTGTGCCGCGTCTTGGAGCCGCGCTCGCGCAGCACCAGAGGATGCTGGACGATGTCGGCGAGGCTCAGCGTACTGGCCGCCGCGAGGGGATGATCATGCGAGACGAAAGCGATGATCGGTGATGTGTTGAGCATCAGGATATCGAATTCGCGGCGCGCGGGGATTTCGCCCAGCACGCCGATATCGGCCTCGAAGTTGAACAGGCTGGTGACCACGCTTTCGGTGTTGCCGGCATTCACCGTGACCTGGATGCCCGGATATCGGGCGCGGAATCGCCCAAGTATCTCCAGCAGGTGATGCGCCGCGTCGGCAACGATGCGCAAGGTGCCCGAGCTCAGCCCCCGCGATTCCGCCAGGAGATCGTGCGCCTGCTGCTCGGTGTCGAACATGCGGCGGGTGACCTCGAGCAGCTGCTGGCCCTGCGCGGTCAGCGTCACCTGCTTCTTCTGCCGGTTGAACAGGACGACCTCATATTCCTCCTCGAGCCGGCGCACCTGGTCGGAAATCGCCGGCTGGGTCAGGAACAGGGCTTCCGCCGCGCGCGAGAAGCCGCCGCAGACCGCGACATGATGAAAGGCTCTGAGTTGAACGTAGCGCATAGGCCAAATTTATGAGCACAGGAGACTTAACGAAAGTGCTTATATAAGCCCATGCTGCCCGTTTCTGCCACAGGCATTCTTTTCCTGTTGGGGACTGCGCCACGGAATGGCCAATGCATCACCCATATTTATATGTTCATCGATTAAATCAATTTTTCCGATCAACTAATTCACGCCAGGATCAGGGCGGACGAACGCGCCGGCGCTGGCCCATGCCTAGCCGAAGATGCCCAGCCGAAGGCGCCGTCCCCGAGCATCGCAGAATGTGCCCAAGTCAGAGAGGAAACGGACCATGAAATCTCGCCTTGCCACCATAGCGGCAGCGGCCGTCGCCACGGCGCTCGCCGCCGCCACCGCCTATGCCGAAACGCAGCTCACCGTCTATACGGCGGTCGAAGCCGTCGATCTGGACCGCTACAAAGCCACCTTCGAGAAGGCCAATCCCGACATCAAGATCAACTGGGTGCGCGACTCGACCGGCGTCATGACGGCAAAGCTGCTCGCCGAGAAAGACAACCCGCAGGCGGATGTCGTCTGGGGTATTGCCGCCACATCCCTGCTGCTGCTCAAGGGCGAAGCCATGCTCGAGCCCTATGCGCCGGCGGGCGTCGAGAAGCTCGACAAGCGCTTCGTCGATACCAGCACGCCGCCGTCCTGGACCGGCATGGATGCCTATGTCGCCGCGATCTGCTTCAACACGGTCGAGGCCCAGAAGCTGGGCATCCCGGCGCCGAAATCGTGGAAGGATCTGACCAAGCCCGAATATAAGGGCCATGTCGTCATGCCCAATCCGAACTCCTCCGGCACCGGCTTCCTCGACGTGTCGGCATGGCTCCAGATGTTCGGCGAGAAGGACGCCTGGGCGTTCATGGACGGCTTGCACCAGAACATCGCCGCCTACACCCATTCCGGATCGAAACCTTGCAAGATGGCGGCGGCGGGCGAGACCGTGATTGGCGTGTCCTTCGAATTCCCCGGCGCCAAGGCAAAGACGGCCGGCGCGCCGATCGAGATCATCTTCCCGTCGGAAGGTTCGGGCTGGGAAGCCGAAGCGACCGCCATCATCGCCGGCACCGCCAATCTCGATGCCGCCAAGAAGCTGGTCGACTTCTCGGTCTCCAAGGAGGCGAACGAGATGTACAATGTCGGCTATGCGGTCATTGCCTATCCAGGCATCGCCAAGCCGGTCGAAAACCTGCCCGCCAATGTCGCCGATCACATGATCAAGAACGATTTCGAATGGGCGGCGACCAATCGCAAGGCGATCCTGACGGAATGGGCCAAGCGCTACGACGCGAAATCCGAGCCAAAGACCTGACCCACGATCCTGGGCGTCGCGAAAGCGGCGCCCTTTTTATCTGAACAAGGTGGCTGGCATGCGACATGAAATCCTGGCCGGAGCGCCGGCGACGCCGACCGACGTGAGCCTGGCGGGCGCCGGCGCGGCGATGCCGTCCTATCTCGAGATCGAAGCGCTGTGGAAAGTCTTCGGCAAGTTCGCCGCGCTGAAAGGCGTGTCGCTGACAGTCAAGGAAGGCGAGTTCGTCTGTTTCCTGGGTCCTTCGGGTTGCGGCAAGACCACCTTGCTGCGCGCCATCGCCGGCCTCGATCTGCAGACGCAGGGCACGATCCGCCAGGGCGGCCGCGACATCTCCACCCTGCCGCCGTCGAAGCGCGATTACGGCATCGTCTTCCAGTCCTATGCACTCTTCCCCAATCTGACGATCGAGCGGAACATCGCCTTCGGCCTCGAGAACGCCAAGCGCCCGAAGGCGGAAATCCAGGCACGTGTCGCCGAGCTGCTCGATCTCGTGGGCCTCTCCGCTCAGGCGAAGAAGTATCCGGCCCAGCTTTCCGGCGGCCAGCAGCAACGCATCGCTCTTGCCCGCGCGATGGCGATCGCACCTGGGCTTCTGCTGCTCGATGAACCGCTTTCGGCGCTCGACGCCAAGGTGCGCGTCCACCTGCGCCATGAGATCAAGGAGTTGCAGCGCAAGCTCGGCGTCACCACCGTGATGGTCACGCACGACCAGGAGGAGGCCCTGGCGATGGCTGATCGCATCGTCGTCATGAATCATGGCGTCATCGAGCAGGTCGGGACGCCCACGGAGGTCTACCGCCATCCCACGACATTGTTCGTTGCGGACTTCATCGGCGAAACGAACAAGATTCCGGCGCGCGTGCTGGCAAATGGGAGGCTGGCATCTGCCGGCACGGAGCTCGCCTGCGCCCCGCATGACATTCCCGTGGGCAGTGCGGTGACGGCCGTCATCCGGCCCGTCGACATCATCCCGCACGGCACCGGCGCAAGGTCTCCCGGCGCGCCGGACACCGTCGGGACGCTCGAAAATCTGGTCGAGACGGCGGTGGTGAAGATGGAATTTCTCGGCTCGTTCTGGCGCTGTCGGCTGACCTCTCCACGTTTCGGCGATCATGTTCTTGTCGCCGATCTATCCATCAACGCCGTCCGGCGCTTGAGGGTAGCCGAAGGGGCGGACATGCTGATCGAGCTGCCGCGCGACCGCGTGCTCGTTTTCGCCAAGGAAGGCTGAAATGAGCGCCGCTCCGCTCGCACTTCCCACCGGCCCCGCGCTCAGGCCGCAGGTCGCCGGCGACGACATCGTCAAGCGTGGCCTGATGATCGTCATCATGCTCTACCTCCTGGTGACGCTCGCGGCCCCGCTTTATGTCCTTCTGTCGAAATCGGTCTCGGTCTATCGCTTCGACCTCGCCACCTTCGAGATCCAGCGCAGCGACGCGACGGGACAGAATTTCAGCGCGCCGAAAACCGTCGCCCAGCTGAATGCCGAAACCGGCGCCATCGCTCCGGATCAGCTCGAAGCCGGCTCCGACGGCCGCCTGTCGCTGACCAGCCTGTTCAAGGATTTCAACTTTCGCAGCCCGGTGAAATATCGCCTGCGTGGCATGGATGCCTCGGCGTCCTTTCTCATAGGCTCCGAGCTCCACCGCGGGCCCGACTGGGTCGAGCTCGATTCCAACATGTTCCGGCGCGTCGCGCTGCGTCCGGCTACAACGACGGGCCTCGACAATTTTATTACCTATTTCTCGACACCCTCCCTCACCCGGGCGATCTGGAATTCGGCCATCATCGGCATCATCACCACGGGCCTGGTGATCGTCATCGCCTTCGGCCTGGCCTATGCCTTCAACCGCAGCCGGATGCGCGGCAAAGGCTTCTTCCGGCTGGTG
This sequence comes from Rhizobiales bacterium Y(2018), assembly GCA_005502925.1. Classification (GTDB taxonomy): domain Bacteria; phylum Pseudomonadota; class Alphaproteobacteria; order Rhizobiales; family Aestuariivirgaceae; genus Taklimakanibacter. The sequence continues at coordinate 181,574 of SCPD01000005.1, forward strand.
ACGGCGATCCCGATCCTCGTGCCCTCGCTTCTGCCCGGCATCGCGCTCGTCTATTTGTTCGGCAATCAGGGCCTCTTGAAGGATGTGCTGATGGGCCATTCGATCTATGGGCCGATCGGCATTGTCATCGGCTCCGTCTTCTTCACCTTGCCGCATGCGCTGATGATCATATCGACGGCGCTCGCCACCGCCGACGCCCGCCATTACGAGGCCGCGACGTCGCTGGGCGCTACGAAATGGCGGACTTTCTGGACGGTCACCGTGCCGGGCGCCCGCTACGGCATCATTTCCGCCGCCTTCGTCGTCTTCACCCTGGTGGTTACCGACTTCGGCCTGCCGAAAGTCATTGGCGGGCAATACAACATGCTGGCGGTCGACATCTACAAGCAGGTCATTGGCCAGCAGAATTTCGAAATGGGGGCCGTCGTTTCCGTCCTGCTCCTGGTTCCGGCCGTCGCCGCCTTCCTGGTCGATCGGGCCGTTCAGAGCCGGCAGGTCTCCCTGCTCTCGGCGCGTTCGGTTCCTTATGCGCCCAAGCCCAAGACGGCTTTCGACTGGGCTTGCTTCGCCTATTGCACGCTGGTGGCAATCTTCATCCTGGCGATGATCGGCGTCTGCCAGCTTGCGGCGAGCGTCAAATTCTGGCCCTACGACCTGACCCCGACATTGCGGAACTTCCGCTTCGATCTGATGGATGGCGGCGGCTGGGCCGCCTACTACAACTCGATCACGATGGCGCTGCTGACTGCCATCTTCGGCACCGGCATCGTCTTCGTCGGCGCCTATATGGTCGAGAAGAGCGACGGCTTTCACATCGGACGCGCGCTTTTCCACTTCCTCGCCATGCTGCCCATGGCGGTGCCTGGCATGGTGCTGGGCCTCGGCTACATTTTCTTCTTCAACAACCCGGCCAATCCCCTGCATGCCATCTATGGCACCATGGCGATCCTGGTTGTCTGCACGATCTCGCATTTCTACACGGTCTCGCATCTGACGGCGCTGACCGCGCTCAAGCAGATGGATCGCGAATTCGAGGCGGTGGCCGCCTCTCTGAAGCAACCCTTCCACAGACTGTTCTTCCGGGTGACGATACCGGTCTGCCTTCCGGCCGTTCTCGACATCGCCATCTACATGTTCGTCAATGCGATGACGACGGTCTCGGCGCTCGTCTTCCTCTACTCGACGCAGACCCAGCTGGCTTCCGTGGCCGTGCTCAACATGGACGATGCTGGCGATATCGCGCCTGCCGCGGCGATGGGAATGATGATCTTCTACACCAATGTCGCCGCCCGCCTCGTCCATATGGTCATCGCGCGGCGGCTGCTCGCGCGCACCCAGGCCTGGCGATACGCCTGACATCTGCCGGACTCAGATGTCGCGCCGGCAGGGCACATATGTATGCTTTCAACGTTGGCAAGCTCAACGGGTCTGCATGCCCATGATTTACAACGCTACCGGGATTTTTGCTCTTGCCAGTGAGTGGCTTCCTCATGTTAATGCGCCGCATGGCACATGCGCTTCGCCGCATAATGATTCTCTTCGCCGCGCTCGCATTCGTTGTGACGAGCGTCGGCTGGGGCGCGGCTGGAGCACTACTGGGCTTTGAGCTCAGCCATGAGAGCGCGATGGCCTCCGCGGCCGCTGATACGGGTGACCATCACGCCGATCCCGCCGCGCAGCACGCTCCTCAGTGTTCCGGATCCGATGAGTGCGGCGACAAAACCGGGCATCAGGAGCTGGCGGATTCGTGCTGCGGCTCGACATGCCATGTTGTTACGCAAGCGGACGCATGCGGGCAGATCCTTGTTCCGATTGCTCGGGCTGTGGAACGCACATCGCCTGAAGACGATATCACGGAAGCCGCCCCGGCACGTCTCGAACGTCCCCCCAGAAGCCTCATCGGCTAGCTCTCGGCCTTAGCCCCACCCTTCGCATAGGTTGTTCAGGACCCGCCGTTTCGGCTGGTTCCTCCGGCACAGGCTGAGCCTTTCTTCGATCTGCTTTTTCCCAGGCAGATGAAGCTCCCCATCAAAGCTGTTCGCCACTCTGGCCGACCGAGGACCGTCGAATGAAATCGATTCCGATGATTGCTGCTGCTGCCTTATTGGCTGGATGCTCCAGCCCCTCTGATATTTTCAGTCCGTCCGGAGGTCCGGCCGACCCCGGATCGCGCGTGCCGGCGCAACGTTATGCGCCTGTTACCGCTGGAACGGTCGACTACCGGCCGGTCGACCCGCTGCCCTGGAAAGAGCGCAACGAAAAAGTCGCGCCCAAGAAGGAGCAGCAGCCGTGAACCCGTCATTTGCATTCTTCAAACGCGTGCTCATCGTCGGCGCTCTCCCCGTCGTGCTCGCCGGCTGTGCAAAGTTCAGCCCCGATGCGGGCATGCTGCCGGTATCTGAACGCGTCGCAAGCGAGCTTGGCCAGGACGCCGTAAAGATTGGATCCGTCGAAGAAGCGGCGGCCGCCAAGGCAAAAGTGAGCCGCATACTCGCCGGCAAGCTCACCGCCGACAGCGTGGTGCAGGTTGCTCTGCTCAACAACCGCGGGCTCCAGGCCGACTACAACGAGCTGGGGATTTCGGAAGCGGCCTTTGTCGAGGCGAGCCTCCCGCCCAATCCGATCATCGGACTGGAACGGCTCGTCACCAACGGCGAGCTCGAAGTCGAACGGCGGATCGTCGCCGATCTCCTGGCCCTGGCCACACTGCCGAAACGCCGGGAGATCGCCCGGACCCAGTTCGAGGCGGCGAAAGAAAGGGCGATCGAAGCCACATTCCGGACCGCCGCCGAAACCCGGCTGGCCTTTTATCGCGCCGTCGCTGCGCAACAGACCGTCTCTCTCCTCGAGCAGGCCCGGCTGTCGGCGGATGCCGCGGCGGATCTCACCCGCAAGCTGGGCGAGACCGGTGCTGCCAACAGGCTGGAGCAGGCGCGCGCGAGCGCCTTCTACGCCGAAATCTCCAATGAGCTGGCACGTGCCCGGCTGCAGGCCGGGACCGAACGCGAAGCCCTTACGCGCTTGCTGGGGCTTTGGGGCGGCGACATCAACTACAAGCTGCCGCGCGCGCTGGCGCCCGTGAAAGGCATCAAGTCCGCCGAGCAGGTAGAGGTGGAGGCCGTCCGAAAGCGGGTCGATCTCATCGCCGCCCGGCTCGAGCTCGATGCTCTGGCGAAGTCTTATGGGCTGGCCCAGTCGACACGGTTCATCTCGATGCTCGATGGCGGCCTGCGCAGCAATTACGAGCGCTCCAGGGAAGAAGGCATAACGGACAAATCCTATCCGAAGGGCTTCGAGCTCGAAATCCAGATCCCGATATTCGATTTCGGCGAGGTCAAGGTGAGACGCGCCAAAGAGACCTACATGCAGGCCGTCAACCGCCTGCTCGAAAAGGCGGTGAATGTCCGCTCCGAGGCGCGTTCGGCCTATCTCACCTACCGGGCGAGCTACGATATCGCGCGCCAGTATCAGAACAAGATACTGCCGCTTCGCAAGTCGGTGAATGAGGAAGCGCTGCTGCGGTACAACGGCATGCTCATCGACGAGTTCGAGCTGCTGACCACTTTGCGTGAAAGCATCGACAGCAATATCGCGGCGATCTCCGCCCAGCGTGATTTCTTCATAGCCTCGGTCGACTTCCAGACCGCGATCGTCGGTGGCGGCGCATCGTCCGGAGAGGCCGGCCAAGGTCCCTCCGCGACTGCCGCCGCCGGCGGCGGCGAACATTGATCAAGCAGGAAAGGTTAAACCTATGACTTTCTCCCGACGGACTTTCCTGGGCACTTCCGGCGCCGTGGCGCTGATAAGTGCCGGCGCGGTCTCCGGCCGCGCACAGGCGGCCGCTATTCCCGAAGCGCCGACGACAGATACGCCAGCCACGCAACCGCCGCTGGTGCCGAAGACCGGGCCGGACTACCAGCCGGTCGTTACCCTGAACGGGTGGACTTTGCCCTGGCGAATGAATGGCGACTGGAAGGAATTCCATCTCGTTGCCGAGCCGGTTTCGCGCGAGCTCGCCCCGGGCATGGTCGCCAATCTCTGGGGCTATAATGGTCAATCGCCCGGCCCGACGATCGAGGCGGTCGAAGGCGACAAGGTCCGCATTTTCGTGACCAATAAGCTGCCCGAGCACACGTCGATCCATTGGCATGGTCAGCTGCTTCCCAATGGCATGGACGGTGTGGGCGGGCTTACCCAGCCGCATATCAAGCCGGGCCAGACCTTTGTCTATGAGTATCAGCTGCAGAAGAGCGGGACCTTCATGTACCACCCGCATGCCGACGAGATGGTCCAGATGGCCATGGGCATGATGGGCTTTTTCGTCGTGCATCCGAAGGATCCCGCCTTCCGCCGTGTCGATCGCGACTTCGTCTTCCTGATGTCGGCCTACGATATCGAGCCTGGCGCCTATGTGCCCAAGGTCGCCGAGATGACCGACTTCAATCTGTGGACCTGGAACAGCCGGGTTTTCCCCGGAATCGAGCCGCTGGTCTGCGCGAAGAACGACAAGGTGCGGGTCCGGTTCGGCAACCTCACCATGACCAACCACCCAATTCACATGCATGGCTATGATTTCAAGGTTTCCTGCACCGATGGCGGGTGGGTTCATGAAAACGCGGCATGGCCGGAGGTCACGATCGACTGCGCCGTCGGACAGATGCGCGCCTTCGATTTCCTGGCCGACAAGGAAGGCGACTGGGCCATCCACTGCCATAAGTCGCATCACACGATGAATGCCATGGGGCATGACATCAGGACGTTCATCGGCGTCGACAAGAAGGAGTTCGCCAAGAAGATGAAGCGGCTGGCGCCCGACTATATGCCCATGGGCTCCGCCGGCATGGCCGATATGGGCGAAATGGAAATGCCCCTTCCCGACAATACGCTGCCGATGATGACCGGCTTTGGTCAGTTCGGGCCGGTCGAGATGGGTGGAATGTTCTCGGTCGTCAAGGTCAGACAGGGTCTGGCCGCCAACGACTACAAGGATCCGGGCTGGTTCAGTCACCCGGAAGGGACGGTCGCCTATGAATGGAAAGGCGAGTCCAAGAATGTCGAACGGGCACAGCCGCCCGTGATCGACAAAGCCACGACAGTGGAGCTCCAGGTGAAGAAGCCCGGACCCGGATCGCAACACAAGAATCACTAGACAAGGGAATGTGCCGTGAAGACGAGATTTATTCTTGCCCTGCTGTTGCCGTTGACCATGCCGGTCGCGGCGTTTGCCGATGCCGGTCATGATGAAGACCGCGCCTATGGCGAGCCGGGCGACCCCAAGAAGCCGGCCCGGACTGTTCTGATCACCATGAAGGAAGGCGATCAGAAGATGCAGTTCATTCCGAACGAGGTGAAGATCCGCAAAGGTGAGCAGGTCAGGTTTGTTATTCGCAACAACGGGCTGCTCGACCACGAGATCGTCATCGGAACGCTCGAGGAGAATCTCAAACATGCCGAGGAGATGTCAAAGAACCCGGATATGGAGCACGACGATCCGAATGCCAAACGTCTCGAACCCAAGAAGGCCGATGAGCTGATCTGGAAATTCACCAAAGCCGGCGAGTTCGACTTTTCGTGTTTGCTTCCGGGTCACCGCGAGGCCGGAATGTTTGGAAAAATTGTTGTCCGCTAACCTTATGAAAGGAATACCCATGCGTAGAATGATCATCACTGCCGCCGCTTTTCTCTCGATGTCGCTGTCCGCTTTGGCGCAGCCGGTGCCGGTCGAGGGGCAGGTGACGAAAATCAACGAAGCCCAGCAGAAGATCACGCTGAAGCACGGCGCCATCAAGAATCTGGAGATGGACGCGATGACCATGGTCTTTGCCGTTGCAGATGCCGCCATGCTGAAATCCGTCAAGGTCGGCGACAAGGTCACGTTCGAAGCGGATCGCGTCAACGGCCGCATCACGGTGACGAAGATCGCGAAGAAGTAGAGCGCCTAGTCAGTTACCGCATATAAGGATTAGGAGAGACGATGTCTCTCCTACAGGGTGCTGCAAGATTCACACGTCCTTCTCCTTCCCCCGCTTCGCGTGGGAAGGAGGAGATGTGTCTCCCATTGCTTCGCAACGGGCGAAGGGGAAAATCGGGTTTAGCTCAAATAGGCAGCCTAATCCCGCCCCTGCCGGAACTGCGCGTTGAGCGCGTCGATGGCAAGGCGCAGCCGCGACATGTCGGGCTCGTCGTCATTCTCGATATAAGGCGGCGGCTCGGGCATCCGGGCCTTGGGCGCCTCGCGTGGCGCCGGCGGCGGAACCTCGCGGGCCTCATCCGGCTCGGCGTCCTCGGTTTCGATCTTCTCCGCCTCGGCGGCGGGCGCGGATTGGCTTTCGACGGCCGGCGCTTCCGCCACCGTTCCGTCCTCGGCCGGCCAGGGAATGTCGAGCGAGGCCCTGCCGAACAGGTTACCCTGCAGATAGTCCGCGCCCCATTGGCGCAGGAATTCGGCGTCCTCCGGCGTCTCGACCCATTCGGCGACCGTTGTGATCTCGAACTGCTTCGCCATGTCGATGAGGGAACGGACGAAATACTGGTTGTCCGGATTTTCCGTCAGATTGGCGCAGAATGACCCGTCGAGCTTCAGGATGTCGACATTGAGCGCCTTGAGGTTGCGGAACGAGGTATAGCCGGCGCCGAAATCGTCGATGGCGACGCGGCAGCCGAGATCGCGCAAGGTGCGCGTGAAGCGCACCGTCTCGTCGAGATCGCCGAGCGCCACCGTTTCGGTGATCTCGACGGTGAGCCTCGGCGTCACCTCGCGATGGGCTTTCAGGATGTCGGTCAACTGGCTGAACCAGCGCGGATCGGTGGCGGTTATCCCTGAGACATTGAAGGTGAGATTGGCTTGCGGATAAGTGAGCAATGTCGAGACGGTGAGCTGCGCCACCGTGCGGTCGATGAGACGGACGAGGCCGAGCTTTTCGGCGATCGGGATCAGATGCGCCGCCGCGATCATGTCGCCGCGCGCATCCGCCATGCGCAGCAGCGCCTCATGCATCACCACCTTCGTGCTGGCAGCCTCGACGATCGGCTGGAAGGCGAGCTTGAAGCGGTCTTCCTTGAGGCAGGCGACGATCTCATGGGCGGCGCGCGCATTGATGCTGCGTTCGGAAATGAGCTTCTGCGACGGCTTGTAGACGACGAAGCCGTCGGAGGGCATGCGCTTGGCTTCGGTCAGCGCTTCCTCGGCGCGCGCCATCGCTGTATTGGCGTCGGCCGCATGACCCGGCAGGATGATGGCGCCGATCGATAGCATGGCCCAGACCGGACCATGCTCGGTCTCGATGACGCTGTCGCGCGCCACCTGCAGGAAACGCTCGGCCGCGTGGCCGAGCTCGCGCTCGTCGCAATTATTGAGGATGATGGCGAATTTGCTGCCCGAATAACGCGCGATCGGGTCGCCGGCGCGCACCACGTTCTTGAGCCGGCGCCCCACCGCGATGATGACTTCGTCCGCCACCTCGAAGCCATAGGCGTCGTTGACGACGGCGAGATTGTTGATGCCGGCGATGACGAAGGCGCGGGAAACACCTTCGCGATCCGCCGCGATGATCCCTTCCTCCAGCGCTTCCGCCATGCGGCCGCGATTCATCATGCCGGTGAGCGGGTCGCAATTGCCGAGGAAGTTCAGATGCTGGTCGCGCGAATGACGGTCGTCGATGCGCCGGACGATGCCGAAGGCTTCCGCCGGCCGCCCGTCGGCGCCCGCATACCAGCGTCCGGTGTCTTCGAGCCAATACGACGTCTTGCCGTTCTTTCCATCGGGCCGGAACAGATATTCGATCTGATAGGGGATGCCCTCGCCCTCGTCCTTGTAGACAGTGCGCATCACCGCGTCATAGCGGGTGGTGAAGTTGTCGACGTCGAGGAGGGCCGCGAAGGAGCGCCCGGTGGTGAGCCGGGGCGCCGGGCAATGCAGGATCTCCGGCGCATTGGCGCTCCAGAAGATCTCGTCCGATTCGATGACCCAGTGATAGGCCGCCTCGCCGACCGCCAGCACCGCCTTGCGCACCCGCTCCAGCTCTTCGGCGCTGATGACGCGGGCAAGCGATTCGACCGGGCCCTGGCTGCGCTCGGCGAAGCTGCGTTCATCCGCTTTCTTGTGCGGCTCTGCAGCGGACGGTCTGGGTGATGATTCGCTCAAGCAGCCTCCGGGTGAGACTTAAACATACTCTGAGGCCGGCAAAATGCCAGCCATCCTTACGCTGCCAAACTAACGGCCAATTGGTAAACAACTGAAAAATATGATGGTTGCGTCAGGATCGAAACGGCTAATACCCCAAGGCGAGGCCATCTTTGCGGAAGTCGGACCCGCCGGCGAGCACGCCCTGCGCACGATCGAAAAGTATGGCCTGCCCGCCGCCGAATGGATCGGCTGCCGCGACGACATCGTGGCCGAGCGCCGCCAGTCCTTTATGCACGGCCTCATCCACGCCGGCTTCGACCTCGACGCGGCCTTCTTCAGGGAAAGCCCGCGCGAAATCGAGCGCTTCCTGCACGTCGAGCCCATAGACATAGCGGTTGAGCATGACGCCGACATGGCCCATCGGCTGGAAGGCGCCGCCCATGACGCCGAAGGACATGTCGACCTGGCCGCCCGCGCGCACCATCGCCGGTATGATCGTGTGCAGCGGCCTTTTGCCGGGCCCGATGCAATTGGGATGGCCGATTTCGGTGACGAAATTGGCGCCGCGATTCTGCAGCGCGATACCGCTCTTGCGTGTCACGATGCCGGAGCCGAAAGCCCAGTAGATCGAGTTGATGAAGGAGACGGCCATACCGTTGCGGTCGACGACGGTGAGATAGACCGTGTCGGAGCCCGGCATCGGGATCTTGTTCTCCGGATTGACGACGGCGCGCTTCATGTCGATCAGCGCCGCGAGATCCGCCGCGGTTTTGTCACTCAAAAGCTCCTCGGGCGAAACCGTCATGAAGGAGCGCTCGGCGATATGGCGGTTGCGCAGCACCCAGGCGAGTTTCATCGCCTCGATCTGCAGATGGTAGCGCTCGAGGCTCCTCACGCCATACTTCGCCATATCGAACTGCTTGAGGATATTGAGGGCGATGAGCGCGGTGAGGCCCGATCCGTTGGGCGGAATCTCCAAAAGCTCGACACCGGCGAAGTTGGTCGAGATCGGCTCGACCCAGTCCGCTGTGGTCTCCGCGAGATCCTCAAGCGTCAGAAGGCCGCCACGCGCTTTCAGGGTCGCAACGATTTCCTCTGCGACCTCGCCGGCATAGAATCCATCGCGGCCTTTCGCGGCAATGAGCTTGAGTGTGCGCGCCAGAGCCGGATAACGCATTACTTCGCCTTGGCGCGGCGCCCGTCCGTCGACGAGATAATGGCGGCGTGCGCCTTCGTCCGCCGCGAGATCGGCCACCTCCTGCGCCCAGTCGGAGGCGACGCGCGGTGTGGTCGGCACGCCCTCCTCGGCGAGCTTGATCGCCGGCTTCAGCGCTTCCTTCAGATCCATCGTGCCGTGCCGCGCGAGGAGTGCCGCCCACGCATCGATGGCGCCAGGCACCGTCACCGCATGCACGCTTCGGGGCTCGATGCTCGCGAGTCGCGCTGATTTGAGCCAGTCCGCATCGGCGCGCCGGCCGGCGCGGCCCGAACCATTGATGCCCTCTATCGTGCCATCACTCTTTCCGATCAGCGCGAAGCAGTCGCCGCCGATGCCGGTCATATGCGGTTCGGTGATGCAGAGAACCGCCGAGGCGGCGATCGCGGCATCGGCCGCATTGCCGCCATTTCTCAATATTTCCAAGGCGAAAAGCGTCGCGAGGGGTGATGATGTTGCGGCCATGCCTTGCGTGCCATAAGCGACGGAGCGGCCGGGGATTTGAAAGTTGCGCATGGTTTCCGTTTAGCGTGGGACCGCGCCCTGATCTACTCCCCCTCGGTAGTAGGCGGCCAGAGTGTCGCAATCCGCTTAAGGATGCCGTTTCGCGCTCGCCTTGCCAAAATGGCGTAGCTATTGTTCGCTCCTCTTTCGCATATTGCAGAGTGGGAGGAAGTCACCATCATGGCCACCGTCAAGAGCGACATCGAGATCGCCCGGGAAGCGAAAATGAAGCCGATCCTCGAGATCGGCAAGAAACTCGGTATTCCCGCCGAAGACCTGATCCCCTATGGCCACACCAAGGCCAAGCTGTCCCTCGACTTCATCTCCGGCCTCTCCAAGAAGAAGGACGGCAAGCTCATCCTCGTCACCGCCATCAATCCGACGCCCGCCGGCGAAGGCAAGACGACGACGACGGTGGGCCTGGGCGACGGCCTCAACCGCATCGGTAAAAAGGCGATGATCTGCCTGCGCGAGCCCTCGCTCGGCCCCTGCTTCGGCATGAAGGGCGGTGCGGCCGGCGGCGGTTATGCCCAGATCGTGCCGATGGAAGACATCAATCTCCATTTCACCGGCGACTTCCACGCCATCACGTCGGCGCACAACCTGCTGTCGGCGATGATCGACAATCACATCTATTGGGGCAACGAGCTCGGCCTCGACACGCGCCGCATTTCCTGGCGCCGCGTGATGGACATGAACGACCGCGCTCTGCGCGATGTCGTCTGCTCGCTGGGCGGTGTCGCCAACGGCTTCCCGCGCGAGGCGGGCTTCGACATCACCGTCGCGTCAGAGATCATGGCGATCCTCTGCCTCGCGACGTCGATCGAGGATCTCGAGCGCCGCATCGGCCAGATCGTCATCGGCCATAAGCGCGACAAGGGCCAGGTGCTCGCCAAGGACATCAAGGCCGCAGGCGCCATGACGGTGCTGCTGAAAGACGCGCTGCTGCCCAATCTGGTGCAGACGCTGGAGAACAACCCGGCCTTCGTGCATGGCGGCCCCTTCGCCAATATCGCGCATGGCTGCAACTCGGCGATGGCGACCAAGGCCGGACTCAAGCTCGCCGATTATGTCGTCACCGAAGCGGGCTTCGGCGCCGATCTCGGCGCCGAGAAATTCTTCGACATCAAATGCCGCAAGGCCGGCCTGCATCCGGATGTGACAGTGATCGTCGCCACGGTGCGCGCGCTCAAGATGCATGGCGGCGTCGGCAAGGACGATCTCAAGAAAGAGAATGTCGAGGCGGTGAAAAAGGGTCTCGCCAATCTCGGCCGTCATATCGAGAATGTGAAGAAGTTCGGCGTGCCGATCGCGGTGGCGGTCAATCACTTCGTCACCGACACCGATGCTGAGGTGAAGGCGATCACCGATTTCTGCCACGAGCACGGTGTCGAGGGCTTCAAATGCACGCATTGGGCCGATGGCGGCAAGGGCACCGAGGCGCTGGCGAAACATGTGGCGGCACTCGCCGACAAGGGCTCGAGCCAGTTCCATCCGATCTATGACGATGCGATGCCTTTGTGGGACAAGGTCAAGACCATCGCGCGTGAGATCTATCGCGCCGACGACATCGTCGCCGACAAGTCGGTGCGCGACCAGTTCAAAGCCTATGAGGCGCAAGGCTACGGCAAATTCCCGATCTGCATGGCCAAGACGCAATATTCCTTCTCGACCGATCCCAATCTCAAAGGCGCGCCGACCAACCATGTCGTGCCGATCCGCGAGGTGAGATTATCGGCAGGTGCCGAATTCATCGTCGTCATCTGCGGTGACATCATGACCATGCCGGGCCTGCCCAAGGTGCCGTCGGCCGAGACGATCGGCCTCGACGCCAAGGGCCAGATCGCCGGGCTGTTCTAGCCCGTCAAGTGCAAACGGCCCCGGTTTCGCCGGGGCCGTCTACTGATGTTCCGCCAAACGGATGCCCCTGTTAGCTGGGGTTAAAAGTGCTTGTTGAAGTCGAGGTTGAGGTCGAGGTTCCAGTGCTCGTGCCGTCAGCCGAGGAATTCTTGTCGTTCTTGACTTTGAAACCGACGAAAGTCTTGGTGCGGTTCGGCGGATCGTCCTCGCGGTGACGGCGGATCAGGCTCTTGTCGTCGCTGCCGAAGTAGAAGCTGAGGCCGCCGGTGATGCCGACATAATCATTCTCGCCGATCTTCGCGCCGAAAGAGGCGGTCATCGCGTCGGCGAACTGATATTCGAGGCCGGCCCGCAGGAATTCCTGGTCGGCGAGGATGTTGCCGCCGACATACAGTCTGAGATCATCGGTCGCGTAGTAGGATGCATCGACGTCGATAAAGCCGTCGCCGCCCCCGCCGGCATCGTCGTCAGCGTCGATATCGACATAGCCGCCCCAGGCTTGCAGGGTGAACTGGCCGAAATAGAGTTCAGCCTCGGGGCCGACGGCCCAGAGATTGGCGTCACCCGCGTCGAAGTATCCGCCGGTCACACCAAACAGATACGAGTCGGGATCGCGGGTGAACAGATGCACGGCGCCGCCATAGGTCGTGACGTCGAGCTCGTCGATGACGCCGACATCGGCCTGGAAGCCGAAATCGCAACCGAGCGGAATGCTGAGTGAGCCCAGCCCGCTGATCAGCGCGTTGCCGCTCTCGTCGTCATTCTCGGAATAACCGCCGATGGCTTCGATCTTGCCGTTGACCCCTGAAACCGCGCACAGCGGCTCGTTGACGACATCGGCAGCCAGCGCGACAGGCGCCGGTACGATCCAGGTGAGCGCCAGCGCCGAACTCGCACTCATCAGAGACGTTTTAAACGACATAGTTTTTCCCTCGACAGCCAAAGACTGGGCCCGACCCGCTTCGATATTACGCAAAGTGATGGCAGTTTCCAGTGGCTATCGCACCGGAATACGAGCCGGCGCAAGAAAACCTGCGCAATGTTGTAATTGGGCCACAGTGACATCTTGCTCATAGTGCTGGAGCAAATCAAATATTCCCTGCAATTACAAATGGATAACAAGTTTCTTACGAAAGTACCGGCGATCTTACGGAGAGGATCCGGCCGGGCTCAAAGCCAGGCATTTATCAGCCAGCTTCAGATATACAGGATCCGGCATCACCACGAAATTCTCCAGGGCGGCAACGAACAGCTCGCGATAGATGGCCGACTTTTCCTCCTCCGACAGCAGAAAGACTGACAAATGATCTAGCTCGGGCCGGGCCCAGCCAAGGGTAGGATCAGGCTCGCCGCGGCGACGCAGGAACGCCACTTGCTTGGCAATGTGTGCTCCGAGCGCCTGGTCAAACCTCTTTCGCCTGGAAAGGCTCTCCCCGTGCAGACGGTAGTCGACCACCATATCAGGCAGATTAGCCAGCTTGAAACATTCATCCATGCGCAGCCAGAAATCCAAATCATTTGCAACCCCGAGTTGACGCCTCAGTCCGCCGCATGCTTCGAATGCCGCCTTGCGCATCATAGCGGTGGGATTGCCGATCGGGGGCACCGTGGTGTTGCGGAGTGCGGCGTGGCAGGCTTCGGACGTCAACGGATAGGTGAGCCTGGTCCCGGTGAGCCGGCCGTGAAGGTCTATGCACCGCATCTGACCGCCGATCACGGCAATATCCTGGTTTTTCTCCAGAAAGGCGACCTGCAGCGCCAATCTGTCCGGCATCAGCACATCGTCATGATCGGCGCGAGCCAGCAGTTCAAAGCGTGCCTTGGCGCTGCCCGTGTTGAAGGCTACTGCCTCACCCCCGTTATCCTGATGGATGACCTGAATACGCGTGTCGACCCGGGCGTAGCTGTCGGCAATGGCTCCCGTCGCATCGCTCGACCCATCATTGACGATGATCAGCTCGAAATTTTCATGGGTCTGCAGCAAAACACTTTCGATCGCCTGCGCGAGATATGCCGCGCCATTATAGACGGGAAGAACGACGGACACGCCCGGTGCCGCCGACTTGACCACCGGAGCGGGCGGCTGCCGCGCGCCGGATACCGGCGCCGTCCGGCTGAACACGATGAGGTTCTGCCGATAGTGATTGTCGGCGCGCGGATCCTGCTTCAACACTGGGCGCAGGCAATCGACCGGCTTATAGCCACGCCTGGCGAACAGCGCCGCCCAGGAGGCACGCAGCCGATTGTAGTCGATTGCGCCCTCAGCGGGCGGCCGCGCAAAGACAAAAACGACGACGGGGGCAATACGGGTGAGCTCCGCGACATGCTGCTCGGCAAGCGCCAGCGTCGAAACGCCGTCCGTTTCAAAACTGCAAACCAGCTCACAGGATTGGTCGGGCCTATGCCTTTGCCGATCATCCGCCGAAGCGATGCCATAGTGAGCGAACTCCCCTGCCCAAAGTCCGGCGCGGCGCCCTCGGCATGATACCGAATCGAAAATGAACTTGTCGAGCAAGACCGGCACGACGGCCTCGGCCACGAAGCGTAAGCGTGCTTCGTTCAGATCATACGGCTCGTCATCCTCGAAACTGTCCGGTCTCGCAGGCGGTGTATCATTCGCCGCTTCCGCCGCCAGCTCTTTCCTGATGGCCGCGAAGATATTGTCAGCCTTGCGCCGGCCCAGGAGCTCACGAAAATGATCCTGCATCTGTGAGGTATCCCAGCCGATTTCCCCAAAACCGATGAGATAGTTACGGATCCGGTCGTCCCATTTGTTGGGGTAGGGTATTCCCATCGGCCGGCCAAAACGATGCACCCAACGCAATGACGGCAGGCACAAAGTGCGACCGCCCCCTTGGCGGAATCTCTCATGCACATAGCCCTCCTCGCCGCCAAACCCGCGGAAGGCCGGATTGAATCCGCGCCAGGCTTCGCGGCGGCAGGCAAAGACGCCTAGACCCTGGAAGAGAATGTCGAAAGGTGGTCCGTCGATATCCTCACCGGCAGGATCATGGTCCCATTTACCAAACATGCCGTTCCACCAATCTTCCGACCAATGCGTGCTGATGCGGGCGAGATCATCGTAGACCAGGGGTCCCTGGATCAGGTCAATGCTGGACGGCACACTGCGGAAATAGTCGATGAGTTTTCTGAGGCTGCCCGGCGCAAACAGAACATGGCAATCCATGGACAGGACGAATTCGCCGTCCGCTTCGCTGATGACGCGGTACTTCATGGCCGTTCCCGTCATGTCGCCGGCGGGAATGTAACGCAGGTTGGGAACGTGCCTTTCGAGGTCCTTCAGCGCTGCGGCACATGGACCATCTGGGTGATTGTCGATGATGACAAACTCTACTTCGTCGAGAATCTCCGGATGGTAGAGGCGGATCGCCTGCAAGCTGAAATAGACGCCGTCATAATCGTCATAGGTCGCCATCCCGATGGTCATGAAGGGCGAGAACATTCGTGTGCTGCGTTCCGGAATGGGATATTTGCGCGCCGACGCGGGTTCCGGCTGCGCGATGTTCGAAACGAAATGGTCGAACGCTTTGGGCGATAATTTTTCGTCGATCACGAGCTTGACGAGGCGATCGAGCAGACCCTCGAGCTCCTTGTGGCGGGAATAGGTGACGGCAATGGCCGGAATGGTCCGCGCCATCTCGATATACCAGTAGTCGGCGCCGCCAGCGGTTGCGGCCGGTGATACCAATTGCTCCTTGATGAGGCGTGCCGCGTCGAAGGCATCGAGCTTGTCGAGACGCGGTTCCGCATGGGGATCATGGCGGGGAAAGATCAGCATCCGGCAAGGATGCGGTTCATTAGCCGCACGCCAGGACTCCTTGACGCCGACATGGATGCGATCGCCAGTCCGCGCCATCGGCGCGGTGCTGAATTCGCTCAGCGCAACGAGATGATCGGCGGCATCGGCAGTGAAAGTGAAGGGCGCCGGATAGCCGGCAAGCGCCCCTGTGGCATCGACGACGGCGACCCGGTCGTCGCCGATGAGGGCGAAACCTTTCTCGACGAACCACGCGGCGAGCGACGATTTGCCGGAACGCTCGGGGCCTGCGATGAGGACGGCGCCGTCACCCCAGCTCACCGCGGCGGCGCGCAGCACCGGAACGCCGGCCCTCTCCGTCAGGCGGTCCGCGACCGAGGCGAGCAGGCGATTGAGCAAGGCACCACGTTTCAATCCGCCTTCACGCGGAGCGCCATGGCCTTGCAAGGAGTAGCTGCGATCGGCCTCCTCGCCGACGATGATCCGCTCATCGATCCCGGCGACCGGCGCTTCGCTCTTCAGGCTGGTGAGAAGCCCATCGCCGAGCAGGTGATCGGGCAGCTCAATGGCGACGGTATGGTGTCCCAACCGGACGACGACTTCATTCATCTACACATTTGCCCTTCACCTGCCCGGGCCGGATGCTATGGCATGACGCCGCGCCCGTCGAGGGGAAGCCATTTTACAGCGCACCTTCATACGCCAGCGCCGCGGCGATGCATTCGATGAGCATGCGCACACGGCGCGGCTGCACGCGGCTGGGCGGGAAGACGATCTGCAGGGCAGTGCTGCCGGCGGCGTATTCCTTGAGCAGCTCGACCAGTGCGCCCGTTGCGAGATCCTCGTCGATGTCCCGGATCGATTTCAGCGCGACGCCGCGGCCTTGCTTGCACCATTGCCGAACGAGCCCGCCGTCATTGGCGATGCGCCGGCCTTGGACCGAGACCCGCTCCAGGCGGCCAGCGATGAGGAATGGCCAGCGGCGGTCGATATTCTGGCCGAAGCGCATGAGGATGCAGTCATGCTGCGCGAGGTCGTGGGGATGAGCCGGCGCGCCATGCCTGGCCAGATAGCCGGGCGCCGCGCAGACGATGCGCCGGTTTTCACCTAGGGGTATCGAGCGCAGGCTGCTGTCGGCGAGCACGCCATGCCTGATTCCGAAATCCAGGCCCTGGCCGACGAGATCGACATAGCCATCTGTCAGGTTGAGATCGACCGTCACGGCGGGGTGCTCGGCGAGGAAGGCGTCGATGACCGGCACGATGCGGCGGCGGCCGAGATCTTCGGGCGCGCTGAGGCGGATCGGGCCTGATATCCGTTCGGCACCGTGCTTGACCAGGCTGTCCAGGTCCTCCGCCTCGGCCAGCAGCCGGCGCGCGCCCTCGACCAGAAGCCGCCCTTCGTCGGTGAGACTGATCGCGCGTGTGGTTCGCTTCAGAAGCGTCACACCATAACGACGCTCCAGCGCCATCAGGCGTTCCGAGACGGTGGCCGGCGACAGCCCGATTTCCCGCCCGGCGGCGGCGAGCCCGCCTTTTTCGACAATACGCAGGAAAAGCGCGAGATTATCGAGAAGCATTCTTCGTATTTTCCGAATTATGATTTCGGAATTTAGCGAATTTTACAGCCTGATCGCAATATCTATAAAGTCGCCGCATCAGGAGAGTCACATGAAAGCCGTGGGTTTCACCCGTTATCTGCCGATCACCGATCCCGCCTCCCTGCTCGACATCGAATTGCCGAAGCCGGAGGCAACGGGCCATGACATTCTGGTCGCGGTGAAGGCGGTCGCGGTCAATCCGGTCGACACCAAGGTGCGCGCGCCCAAGGACAAGGTGGAGGCGAGCCCGCGGGTGATCGGTTATGACGCCGCCGGCATCGTCGCCGCCATCGGCGCGGACGTCACGCTGTTCAAGGTCGGCGACGAAGTCTACTACGCCGGCGATATTACCCGCCCGGGCACCAACCAGGAATTCCATCTCGTCGACGAGCGCATCGTCGGACGCAAGCCGAAGTCACTGTCCTTCGCCGAAGCGGCGGCCCTGCCGCTCACCACCATCACCGCTTACGAATCGTTCTTCGACCGCCTGCGCATCGATCGCAACGGCGCCGACGCCGGCAAATCGATCCTGATCATCGGCGGCGCCGGCGGCGTGGGTTCGATCGGCATACAGCTCGCCAAGCGCGCCGGCCTCGTCGTCATCGCCACCGCGTCACGGCCGGAGACGATCGCCTGGGTCGAAGAGCTCGGCGCCGATCATGTCGTGAACCACCGCCAGCCGCTGGCCCAGCAAGTGAAGGCGCTCGGCCACGAGCAGGTCGACTATGTCGCCATCTTCAACGACATGCGGCATTGGCCGGACGCCGTCGAGCTGATCCGTCCGCAAGGTGCCATCGTGACGATCGACGACACCCACCATCCGATGCCGATGGATCGGATGAAGACCAAGGCGGCGAGCCTGCATTGGGAGCTCATGTTCACGCGCGCCATGTTCAAGACGCCGGACATGATCGAGCAGCATCGCCTGCTTTCCTTCGTGGCCGATGAGATCGATGCCGGGCGCCTGCGCAGCACGCTCGCGCACGTGCTTGCGCCGATCAATGCGTTGAATATGCGCGAAGCGCACCGTCTCGTCGAAACCGGCGCCGCCAAGGGCAAGGTCGTCATCGAAGGATTCTGACGCGCCGATGGCTGCCGGCCGAATCGATCAGCCGCGGCGCCAGGTTTCAGCGACCGCAGGCGCGCCGAAATTCGGCTGTTGCACGCGAAACCCCGGAGATCATTTTGCGTGCCTGCCTACGATCGCGCGCCGTTGCCATCGTGCATTTGGGGTTCCGCTGAATCCATGAGCTGGCCTTGCGAAGTGACGCGAGCAGAGGCCGACCGGCACGGCACATATCTTTGACCCTGGCGTTCTCAAAACGATAAAGGTTGGTGTTGAGCTGCTTCATCAGCGGGCTGAATTCGCGCCACTGAGCGGCGGTACATTGGCTGGCTGCCGACGCCGGAGAAAGCGAAGAGGTTGCAAGGATGGCGACTACAACCAATGGCGTGAGTCGAAGGCAAAATCTCATGGCATCCCCAGTCGTCAAAAAGTTGCTCAATATCATCGACGATTCCCACAGCGGCGATGCCGAGGTCAAGACCTAAGGGGGTTCCTCTCGCACGAAAAGTGCCCCAATGTTGCATTTTTACAATGCATCCCGGCTTTCACCAGGATGACGGGCTAAAGCTAGACAGCCTCGCCCTGCAACAGCTTGGGCAAACGTCCCGTCTCACCCGCCGCTTCGCGCATGAAGAAGCCCTTGAGCGCGTCGAGGCTGCCGGCGACGCGCAGGCCCATGCCGCGAATGGCCCGGAGCGCGGAGTTGTCGTTGGAGAACAGCCGCGTCAGGCCGTCGGTCGCCATCGCCGTCATCGCCGTGTCGAAACGGCGCCAGCGCGCATAGGTTTCGAGCACCGCATCCGAGCCGGGATCGAGCCCGAGCTTCACCGCTTCGGCGACGCTTTCGGCGAGCGCCGCCACATCGCGCAGGCCCAGATTGAAGCCTAAGCCCGCGATAGGATGGATGACATGCGCCGCATCGCCGATGAGCGCCAGCCTTTCGCCGGTGAAGGACTGGGCGATCTGCATCGACAACGGATAGGCATGGCGGGGACCGGCGATGCTGATCTCGCCGAGATGGCCGCCGAAGCGGCGCGACAATTCGGCAAGGAAGCCGGCGTCATCGAGCTCCATGATGCGCTGCGCCTCGGCGCTGCGCTCGGTCCAGACCAGCGAGCTGCGGTTCTGCGGCAAGGGCAGGATGGCGAAGGGGCCTGAGGGCAGGAAGTGCTCCTCGGCGCGGCCATGATGCGGCCGCTCATGCGCGACGGTGGTGACGATGCCGGTCTGGTCGTAAGCCCAGCCATAGGTCGCGATCCCGGCCGCCTTGCGGGCGGGCGACGCGCGACCATCGGCGGCGACGAGCAGTGACGCCCTGGCCCCTTCGCCCGTCTCCGTCGTGACGCGGGCAAGACCCGGTCCGAATGTGTAGGATGCGATGCGCGTGCCGGTCTTGAGCCGCACATGGGGCGATGCGAGCGCCGCATCGAGCAGCGCGCCATAGAGATGGCGATTCTCGACCATGAAGGCGGAAGCCGCCCCGCCATGATCCTCTTCGCCGAAATGCAGCAGCGCCGGACGGGTCTCGGCGCCGAGCTTGGCGTCGGTGACGATGATGTCGCGCATCGGCTCGGCATGGGGCGCGATCGTCTCCCATACGCCGAGCGCCTCGAGCATGCGCCGCGACGAGGCGGTGATGGCCGAGGCGCGGCCGTCGAATGTGTCGCGCGCGAATTTGGTCGGATCGGCCTGGTCGAGAATCAGGATGTCGAGCGGCGTGCGCGCTTTGGGGCCCGCCAGAGCCACGGCGGCCGCGAGCCCGTTGAGGGCGGCGCCGGCGATGAGGATATCCGCTTTGTCCATGCCGACCAGAAGCCACCGCGGGGCCGGATCGTCAAGCCATCGATCTCTGCTTAATTTTTAGCCTTACATGAGATTTTGCACGATAATTCATCATCATCCATCGGCTGACTCCCGGTCATCCCGTAAAATATATAGCATTATCAATTGGATACCTGATCTCCGGAATCTGGCATGGAACTTGTTTTGTCTGCTGCGCCGCAACATCAGGGAGATGGGCGCATGAAGTACATAATTGCCGTCGTCAAACCACATAAGCTCGACGAGGTCCGCGAGGCCTTGGCCTCGATCGGCATACAGGGAATTACCGTCACCGAAGTCAAAGGCCATGGCCGCCAGGGCGGCCATACCGAGTTCTATCGCGGCGCCGAATATGCCGTGACCTTCGTTCCCAAAGTGAAGATCGAGATCGCCGTCGATAAGGCGCTCAGCGCCCGCGTCGTCGAGACCATCCGCAAGGCCGGTGAAACCGGCCAGATCGGTGACGGCAAGATCTTCGTGCTCCCGCTCGAGGAAGCGGTGCGCATCCGGACCGGCGAGGTCGGCACCGATGCGCTGTGAGGCTCAAGGGGAGGATTTTCATATGAAGGATACTGCAATGACATTTCGTGCGTTCACACGGCGCAGGCTTTTGCCCGGCGCTTTGGGCCTGGCCTTGGCCGGCCTCCTGCCCATGGGCTCAGCGTTTGCCGCGGCAACCGTCAACAAGGGCGACACGACCTGGATGCTGATCGCCACCATTCTGGTGATCCTGATGACCATACCGGGCCTCGCCCTCTTCTATGGCGGCCTGGTGCGCACCAAGAATGTGCTGTCGGTCCTGACCCAGGTCTTCATCTGCTTCTCGCTCATCGGCATTCTCTGGGTGCTCTACGGCTATTCGATCGCCTTCACCGGCGGCACCGCCTTCTTCGGCGGCTTGTCGAAATTCTTTCTCGCCGGCGTCGACGTCTCGACGCTCGCCGCCACCTTCTCCAAGGAAGTCTATGTGCCGGAGCTCTCCTATGTGATGTTCCAGCTGACTTTCGCGGCGATCACCCCTGCCCTCATCGTCGGCGCCTTCGCCGAGCGCATGAAGTTTTCGGCGGTGCTCTTGTTCCTCGTTCTGTGGTTCACCTTCGCCTATCTGCCGATGGCGCATATGGTGTGGTTCTGGGCCGGCCCCGACGCCTACACGCTTTCGGCCGACAATCTCGATGCGGTGAAAGCCGCGGTGGGTGAGCAGGCGGCGACCGATTTCCTCGCCAAGCTCGCGGCCGCGACGGATGATGCGGCCAAGGCCACGGTCCTCGCCGACTACGGCAATGCGGTCAACGCCTCCAATGGCTGGCTCTTCAACTGGGGCGCGCTCGATTTCGCCGGCGGCACCGTCGTCCACATCAATGCCGGCGTCGCCGGTCTCGTCTGCGCTCTCGTGCTCGGCAAGCGCGTCGGCTACGGCAAGGACGCGATGGCGCCGCACAGCCTCACCTTGACCTTGATCGGCGCTTCGCTGCTCTGGGTCGGCTGGTATGGCTTCAATGCCGGCTCCAATCTCGAGGCCAACGGTCTGACCGCGCTGGTCGTCCTCAACACGACCATCGCCACCGGCGCCGCGGCGCTGGCCTGGACCTTCGGTGAATGGGTGACGCGCGGCCATCCGAGCTTGCTCGGCGCCGCGTCGGGCGCGGTGGCGGGTCTCGTCGCCATCACGCCGGCCTGCGGCTGGGTAGGGCCGGCGGCGGCCATCCTCATCGGCCTCATCGCCGGTCTCGTCTGCCTGTGGGCCGTCGTCTGGATGAAGGCGAAGTTCGGCTATGATGATTCGCTCGATGTCTTCGGCGTCCATGGCGTCGGCGGCATTGTCGGCGCACTCCTCACCGGCATCTTCGTCAATCCGGCGCTGGGCGGCTCGGGCGTCACCGACTATCTGAGCCCCGACACCTCCACCAAACTCCTCGACTACGCTTTCGGCACCCAGATGACGGCGCAGATCGTGGCCGTGCTGACCGCCGTGGTGGTGTCCGGAGTGGTGAGTTATCTGGCGCTTCTGATCTGCAAGGCGGTCACCGGCCTCAGGGTCTCGGAAGCCGAGGAGCGCGAAGGCCTCGACATCGCGTCGCATGGTGAGCGCGCCTATAACTGACCCGGTAGGGCCAGGAGAAAATGGTGGAGCGGGGCCGAAAAAGCCCCGCTCTTTTTATGGACTTAACCGCACTTTAACCACGTCCCGCCAGACTCCGCGTTAACTATTCTTATCACGCAAGACGGGGTTCCCCATGGCGGGCCGGCGCATGGCTATCGAGCATCCAATCGACACGGACGACGGCGCCGTACCGGCGGCCATACGCCGCTTCCTGCGCAACCGCCTGATGGAGTTCATCGGCTTTCTGTGTTTCGCGTTGTGCGCCGGCATCGGCGTGGCGCTCGCCACCTGGTCGCCGACCGATCCGTCCTTGAGCCGGGCCGTCGACGGCGATCCGAGCAATCTTCTCGGCTTTCCGGGCGCCGTTATCTCCGACCAGCTGATGCAGATGTTCGGCCTCGGCGTCATCGCGGTGATTGCGCTTCCGCTTTTGTGGAGCATGCGGCTGATGACGCATCGGCCGGTCATCCGCCCGATACGCTCCTTCTTCGCCTGGATCCTGTTCGTCATCACCTTTTCCGCCTTCCTCGCGATGATGCCGACGCCTGAAGGCTTCGCGCTCGAAGCGGGCTTCGGCGGCCAGACCGGCGAGGTGCTGAAATCGGCGCTGCTCACGGTGCTCAATCTCGGCTTCAAGGGCTTCTTCGCCTCGCTCGTCGCGGCGGCTCTGTTCGGCGTCGGCGCCGTCCTCACCGGCGCCAATGCGGCGGGCTTGAGCCGCTCCGACGGCGCGATGTCGGCGGCGCTCAGCTACTACATCCGCTGGGGTGCGGCGAGTATTTGGGGCCTGCTGCGCAATCTCTATCAGCGCTGGCGCATGCATCGCGATCTGAAGGCGCAGGACAAGGCCTTCCAGGCGCGCCAGGTCGCGGCCTCAGCACCCGCCCGCAAGTCGGGGGGGCGTGTCGAGCCGCGTCTCGACGGCAAGGCTGCAAAGAAGGGCAGGGCCGCGGCGCAGGACGGCCGGGACAACCCGCCCTGGCTGAAGCTTCCTTCCGCCGAAGCGGAAGACGAAGTCGACATCGAGCTGGAGGAGGAAGAGGAAGCCGGCGAGGAGATCGAGGAGGAAGAGGCGGAGGACGAAGCCGACGAAGCGCCAGCCGCCGCAGCCGCGTCGCGCCGCGTCAGCCCGCGCAACGATCCGGTCATCAAGCAGGCGAAGTCCGGCAAGAAGCAGCGCGCCGCCAGCGAATATGAGCTGCCGCCGCTGACGCTGCTCGCCGAACCGAAGAAGGTCGGCCGCGCCGTCGACTTGTCGCCGGAAACGCTGGAGCAGAATGCCCGCGCCCTTGAAGGCGTGCTCGAGGATTTCGGCGTCAGGGGCCAGATCGTCAATGTCAGGCCAGGCCCGGTCGTGACGCTCTATGAGCTCGAACCGGCGCCCGGCATCAAGTCGTCGCGCGTCATCAGCCTCGCCGACGACATTGCGCGCTCGATGAGCGCCATCTCGGCCCGCGTCGCGGTGGTGTCGGGTCGCAACGCCATCGGCATCGAACTGCCCAACCCCAAGCGCGAAACGGTGTATCTGCGCGAGCTTCTGGGCTCGGAAGCCTTCGAGAAGACCAATCAGAACCTCGCTATGGCGCTCGGCAAGAATATCGGCGGCGAGCCGGTCTTCGCCGATCTCGCCCGCATGCCGCATCTGCTCATCGCCGGCACCACCGGCTCCGGCAAATCGGTCGGCATCAACACGATGATCCTGTCGCTGCTCTATCGGCACACGCCCGACCGCTGCAAGCTCATCATGATCGATCCCAAGATGCTCGAGCTTTCTGTCTATGAAGGCATTCCGCATCTGCTCGCCCCCGTCGTCACCGATCCGCGCAAGGCGGTCGTGGCGCTCAAATGGGCGGTGCGCGAGATGGAAGACCGCTACCGCAAGATGTCGAAGGTCGGCGTGCGCAATATCGACGGCTTCAACGCCAGGCTCGAACAGGCGCGCGAGAAGGGCGAGGCGATGTCGCGCACCGTGCAGACCGGCTTCGATCCCGAGACCGGCGAGCCGATCTTCGAGCGCGAAGAGATGGACATGTCGCCGATGCCCTACATCGTCGTGATCATCGACGAGATGGCCGACCTCATGATGGTGGCGGGCAAGGACATCGAAGGCGCGGTGCAGCGCCTGGCGCAGATGGCGCGCGCCGCCGGCATCCATGTCGTGATGGCGACCCAGCGTCCCTCCGTCGACGTCATCACCGGCACGATCAAGGCGAACTTCCCGACCCGCATCTCCTTCCAGGTGACCTCCAAGATCGACAGCCGCACCATCCTGGGCGAGCAGGGCGCCGAGCAGCTCTTAGGACAAGGCGACATGCTCTACATGGCGGGCGGCGGCCGTATCTCGCGTCTCCATGGTCCTTTCGTTTCCGACGACGAGGTCGAGAAGATCGTGCGCTCGCTCAAGAAGCAGGGCGCTCCCGAATATATCGAGGCGATCACCGAGGAGCCGGACGAAGCCTATGGCGAGCCGGGCTCGGGCGGTGCTGCGGGCGAGGGCGGCGGCTCGGGCGACGATCTCTACGACCAGGCGGTCGCGGTGGTCTTGCGCGACAAGAAGGTGTCCACCAGCTATATCCAGCGCCGTCTGCAGATCGGCTACAACAAGGCCGCGAGCCTGATCGAGCGGATGGAGAAGGAAGGCCTGATCTCCTCCGCCAACGCCACCGGCAAGCGCGAGATCCTGGTGCCGGGCGACAGTGCGCGGGTCTGAGAAATGGCAGCGGAGCAGGCTCCGCGTAAGCCGACGTAACGAGAATAGTGCCGCAAAAGCGCCCGCTTGTTGGTCGAATAGCGCGTTAAAGAACGAAGGGAACCCATCGTGAAGAAGCTCTTCAGCAGGAATTTCATCGGCCTCGCGGCCGCGGCCACCCTCGGCGCCATGATCGCCGTCGCGGGTCCCGCCGGAGCGGCGCGATCCGACGACCTCACCGCCGACCAGTCGGCGAAGGTGAAGGAAGTCGCAGATTATATTCAGGATTTCCGTACCCTTAAGGGCGAGTTCACACAGGTGAGCTCGAAGGGCAATGTTTCCAAGGGTGTCTTCATCCTGGCCAAGCCCGGCAAGATGCGCTTCGAATATGCGGCCCCCAATCCCTTCATCATCGTGTCCGACGGCACCTGGGTGACGATCAAGAACCGCGATAAGGAGAAGTTCGAGGAATATCCTCTGTCGCAGACCCCGCTCCGCCTCGTGCTCGACGACGACATCAACCTGCTCAAGGAAGCCAATATCCTGGGTGTCGAGAGCAAGGACGGGCTCACCACCATCACCTTGCAGGACCGCAAGAAGACCGTGCCGGGCCATCTGATCCTGGTCTATGACGACGGCCGCAAGGAGCTGCAGCAATGGGTGGTGGTCGACGGGCAGGGCCGGCGGACCACCGTTTCGCTCGAAAATATCGTTGCCGGCGGCAAGGCGGATCCTAAATTATTTTCAATCCAGGTCCGTCGCCTGAAGGACAAGCGCAACTGAAGTTGTGCAACGCAAACCAAGGCCGGCGTGGATTCCGCGCCGATTCAAGTCCTTAGGCGGAATGTGCAGTTTTTGTGACCGGTTTTCCGGCGTTTCGCCCCCGAAAATATACATATCTGCTCCCATGTTTGTGATTGGTCGGAGCATTGAAATCCGGGCACGGACTATCTAATTAGAGGCTGTGCAGCGGGCAACATCCTCATTTACGCCCCCCCGCTTGTAAATGACGGATCTGCTGTACGCGCCGGTTTTCCCCTCCCGGCGCAATTGCGCACGAGGCGCCGGGCGCCCGGACCCCGAACCGGGCGCCCAATTTTTTTGCCCTCTTGCCTGACGCCGGCCCGGCGGGCATGAGGGCCCCCATGAAAAAGCTGAAAATCGCCACCTGGAACATCAATTCCGTGCGCCTGCGCATCGGCCTGGTCTGCCGCCTGCTCAAGGAACATAATCCCGACGTCCTCTGCCTGCAGGAAACCAAGTGCCCGCAAGGCCAGTTTCCCTCCTCGCCCCTGAAGGAGCTGGGCTACACCCACATCGCCGAATCCGGCCAGGCCGGCTATCACGGCGTCGCCATCGTGTCGCGCCTGCCGCTCAACCAGATCGCCGTGCGCTCCTTCTGCAAGAAACAGGACTGCCGGCACATCGCCGCCATCATCGGCGAGCGCGAGCCGATCATCATCCACAATCTCTATGTGCCGGCCGGCGGCGACGAGCCCGACCGCAGCATCAACGAGAAATTCGGCCACAAGCTCGACTTCGTCGCCGAGCTCGAGCACTGGTTCGGCAATGGCTCGGTGCCGGAGAAGCATCACGGCATCGTCGTCGGCGACCTCAATATCGCGCCGCTCGAAAACGATGTCTGGTCGCACAAGCAGCTGCTCAAGATCGTCAGCCACACGCCGGTCGAGACGACCGGCCTCACGGCGGCGCAGAGGGCCGGCAACTGGGTCGACCTGATCCGCCAGCACATCCCGCCCGAGGAGAAGGTCTATACCTGGTGGAGCTACCGCGCCCATGACTGGGAACTGTCGAACCGCGGCCGCCGCCTCGACCACATCTGGGCGACACCCGATCTTGCCCGCCGCAGCGATGGCATCGAGATCCTGCGCGAGGCGAGGGGCTGGACGCAGCCTTCCGACCATGTCCCGGTGATGGCAACGTTGAAGCTTTAGAGCGCGATCTCCCCATACCGCCGAAACGCTGAGGGAGGCGTATGATTCTCTGCCGAACTGTAATATCTAGTTGACAGATAGTAATGTTTAACTTACAACAACCAACATGGCTCGGCACATCAATACCGAAGCTTTCGACACTTGGCTGAGCAGCCTGAAGGACCGTAAAGCTTCGGCGCGGATCGTCGCCCGCCTGATCAAGTTCGAGTCGACGGGCCACGCTGGCCGACACCAAGCCGGTCGGCAATGGCGTCATGGAAATGCGCTTCGATCTCGGCCCCGGCTATCGGGTCTACTACATTGTCCTGAAGGATACCGTTATTCTCTTGGGTGGCGATAAATCGAACCAGACCGCTGATATTGCGAAGGCGAAGAAGTTTGCCGCCTACTGGAAGGATCGACTGAAATGAGTAAGGCAAACACCGATATTCCGGCCGGCGCCGCTCTTTCTCCCTTTGACGCCGCCAAGTATCTCCGCACCCCGGAGGAGATTGCGACGTTCCTTGAAGCCGTCTTCGAGGACTATGACGGCGATGCCCGTGTTATCGTCAAAGCGCTCGGCACCGTCGCCAAGGCTCAAGGCATGCCCTATGTGGCCAAGGCGACTGGCATGAGCCGTGAGGGGCTCTACCAAGCGCTATCCGGCAAGGGCAATCCGAGCTTTGACACTATGCTCAAGGTCATGAGCGCTGTGGGTGTTGAACTACGGCCGAAGCCAAAGGCCGCGAAGCGCGCAAAGGTGCGCACCAGGAAGGCCGCCTGAAAATCATCCGCGCGGGAACGAGCCGGCGCTCTCGAAGAGATGGCGGACGCGATCGAACTCGCTGACCGAGCCGGCAAGCTTGCGCGACAGGGCCGACATGACATGGCTGCCGAAATCTGGAAACTCGCCGACCACGCGCATGAACATGTCGCGGCTGATGCGGGTGGCGGCGACATCGGTCTTGGCCGTCACATTCAGCGAATAGGGCAGGCCGGCGATCATCGCGAGCTCGCCCAGAAAGGCACCAGGCCCGGCCATCGCCACTGGTATGCGCTGCTCGCCCTCGCCGGCCCACACTTCCGCTTCGCCGCTGAGGATCAGATAGGCCGAGGCGCCCTTGCCGCCGGCACGGAAAATATCCTCGCCGCTCGCGAATTGCGCCCGTTCGCTGGCGAAAGCCATGACCTGCAGATGCGCCGGATCGCACTCCGCGAAGAGTGGAATGTGCCTCAAGCTTTCGGCATTCGTCCTGACGCTCATGACCGGCGCGCTATCCCCTATGCGCGAATCGTCCCCATTCCCTCACTACCACGTCAGCCGAATCAAAGGAAAAGTCCCTGTGGAAACAGGAACGGGAGGCAGGTCAGGGTACCAGCTTGTAGCCACCGGCTTCGGTCACCAGTATCTCCGCATGCGATGGGTCGCGTTCGATCTTCTGGCGCAAGCGGTAGATATGGGTCTCAAGCGTATGGGTGGTGACCCCGGCATTGTAGCCCCACACATCATGGAGCAGCGTGTCGCGCCCGATCACCTGCTCGCCGGCCCGGTAGAGGAACTTGATGATCGCGGTTTCCTTCTCGGTGAGCCGGATCTTCTTGGCGTCGTCGCGCACGAGCAGCTTGGCCGAGGGCTTGAACGTATAGGGCCCGACCCGGAACACCGCATCCTCGCTCTGCTCATGCTGGCGCAGATGCGCCCGGATCCGGGCGAGCAGCACGCCGAAGCGGAACGGCTTGGTGACATAGTCGTTGGCGCCGGCATCGAGACCGAGGATCGTATCGGAATCGGAAGTCTGGGCGGTCAGCATGATGACCGGGCCCTTATGGCCGTTGCGCCGCATCGCCTTGCAGGCCTCGCGCCCGTCCATGTCGGGCAAATTGACGTCGAGGAGCACCACGTCGGCGGGTTCGGCCTTGAGCTGCTTGAGGCCGGCCGTTGCGGTGGGCGCGTCGGTCACCACGAATTCCTCCTGCAGAGCGAACTGCTCCTTCAGCGTGTCGCGCAAGACATCATCATCATCGATGATGAGAATGCGTATGACCATGCTTGTACCTGCCATGCCTCTATAGTGCTCCAGTCCTGGTGCGCATCGCGGTGAAGGAGATTCGCGCCAGATCAATATGGGGGCAAATCCTCATCGCCAAAGTCTTCAACTTTGACGGGATTTGCTCTATTTGGTGTTTTAAGGGGCTGATCCCCTGTTGAAAAGCCCCGCGTCCTGTGGTGAACCGCCTCCTCCCCGTGCTCCATGTGATGAGCCTGACGCCCGCCGCGCAGGACGCGATCCTGATCGCCGGTAACCTGCGTGTCCCGTGCAAGCTCGGCCGTACGGGACGGCGCTGGCTGAAGCGCGAAGGCGACGGCGCAACCCCGCGGGGCGTATGGCCGATGCGGCAGGTGCTGGCGCGACGGACGGCATCACAAGGATTACGCACCGCTTTGCCATTGCGTTTCATGGCGCCCGATGACGGCTGGTGCGACGCGGCCGACGATCGCAATTATAACCGCTTCGTCAAGTTACCCTACGGCGCCAGCCACGAGGAGCTGTGGCGCAAGGACCACCTTTATGATGTCGTGGTCATCCTCGGCCACAACGAGGTGCCGCGCATCAAGGGCCTCGGTAGTGCCGTGTTTTTTCACCTGTCCGACCCCGATGGCGGCCCTACCGCCGGCTGCATCGCGGTCACACCGCAAGACATGCGCAGGGTCCTGCCGTTTTGCGGACCCAAGACGAAAATCAGGATCTGGTGATCACGCGAGCTTCTTGAAGCGTTCGCCGAAAATGGCGGAGCCGACGCGCACATGGGTGGCGCCGAAGCGGATTGCCGTCTCGAAATCGGCGCTCATGCCCATGCTCAGCTGCTTCAGGCCATTGCGTTTGGCAATGGTCTCGAGGAGGGCGAAATGGAGGGCCGGCTCCTCATCGGCGGGCGGGATACACATGAGGCCCGCTATCTTGAGCCCATAGGTCTCGCGGCAGGAGGCGATGAAGCGGTCCGCCTCCTTGGGCCGGATTCCGGCTTTCTGCTCTTCCTCGCCGGTATTGATTTCGACGAAGAGGTCAGGGTGCCGGCCCTGGCGCTGGACCTCGTCGGCCAGCACACGGGCGAGCTTTTCGCGATCGAGGCTCTGGATGCAGTCGAAAAGCGCCACCGCCTCGGCCGCCTTGTTGGACTGGAGCGGGCCGATCAGATGCAGTGTGATGCCGGCGAAGCGGGATTTGAGCTCCGGCCATTTGGCTTTGCTTTCCTGGACCCGGTTTTCGCCGAAGACGCGCTGGCCGGCCTCGATGACGGGCTCGATGGCGGCGGGCTCGAAGGTCTTGCTGACCGCGACGAGGGTGATGTCGGATGCCGGGCGGCCGGCTTCCGCTGCGGCGGCGGCGATGCGCCGGCGCACATCGGCCAGGCCGGGATGGGGGGAGGCGACGTCGAGATGGGGTGGATGGCGGCTCATGGCGTGGCGATATACGCGGCTTGCGGGGCTTTGCAAGTGCTGGTACTTGCAAGCCGTTTAACCGTTAGTGGACCCGATTTTGAGCACTGAACGCTATAATCCGCGCGACACCGAACCGCGCTGGCAGAAGGCCTGGACCGACCGGCACGCTTTCGAGGCGCGCCACGACCCGGCGCGGCCGAAATATTACGTGCTCGAAATGTTTCCCTATCCCTCCGGCCGCATCCATATGGGCCATGTGCGCAACTACACGATGGGCGACGTGCTCGCGCGGTTCCGGCGTGCCGTGGGCTACAATGTGCTGCATCCGATGGGCTGGGACGCTTTCGGCATGCCGGCCGAGAACGCCGCCATCGAGCGCGGCGTGCATCCGAAGTCCTGGACCTACGACAATATCGCCGCCATGCGCGACCAGCTCAAATCGCTGGGCCTGGCGCTCGACTGGAGCCGAGAGATCGCCACCTGCGATCCCTCCTACTACCGCCACGAGCAGGAGATGTTCATCGACTTCATGAAGGCCGGGCTCGTCGAGCGCAAGGTCTCCATGGTCAACTGGGATCCGGTCGACCAGACCGTGCTCGCCAACGAGCAGGTCATCGACGGGCGCGGCTGGCGTTCGGGCGCCCTCGTCGAGAAGCGCGAGCTCGCCCAGTGGTTCCTGAAGATCTCGGATTATTCGGAAGAGCTGCTGAAAGCCCTGGACGGCCTCACCAACTGGCCGGAGAAGGTGCGCCTGATGCAGGCCAACTGGATCGGCCGCTCGGAAGGCATGCGTTTCTCCTTCGTGCTCGAGGACGAGACCGGCACGGCGCTCGACGAAAAGCTCACCGTCTACACCACCCGCCATGACACGATCTTCGGCGCCAGCTTCTGCGCGCTCGCGGCCGATCATCCCTTGGTGCGCGAGCGCGAAGGCACGGTCGTCGGCCTCGCCGAGTTCCGCCGCGAAGTGGCGGCCTTGGGCACCAGTGAGGAATCGATCGAGCGCGCCGAGAAGAAGGGCTTCCCGCTCAAGCTCTATGCCCGCCATCCGTTCCGCCCCGATGTGAAGCTCCCCGTTTATGCCGCCAATTTCGTGCTGATGGGGTATGGCGAAGGCGCCATTTTCGGCTGCCCGGCGCATGACCAGCGCGACCTCGACTTCGCCCGCAAATACCAGCTGCCGGTCGTGCCGGTGGTCGCGCCGAAGGGAACCGATCCGTCTCAATTCACCGTCGGCAATGAGGCTTTCCTGGAGAAGGAAGGTGACCAGACCGTCCTGATCAATTCCGATTTCCTTGACGGCATGGGCGTGCCCGAGGCCAAAGCGACGATCGCCAAGCGCATGGAAGCGGCCGGCATCGGCGAGCGCAAGGTGAACTACCGTCTGCGCGACTGGGGCGTGTCGCGCCAGCGCTACTGGGGCTGTCCGATCCCGGTCATCCATTGCGCCACCTGCGGCGTCGTGCCGGTCCGCAAGCAGGATCTGCCGGTAACGCTGCCGGAAGATGTCACTTTCGACAAACCGGGCAATCCCTTGATGCATCACCCGAGCTGGAAGGACACGACCTGTCCGACCTGCGGCGGGAAGGCCAAGCGCGAGACCGACACCTTCGACACCTTCATCGACTCCTCCTGGTATTTCGCGCGCTTCTGCTCGCCCAAGGCCCAAGTGCCGGTCGATCGCGAGGAGGCCAAATACTGGATGGCGGTCGATCAGTATATCGGCGGCGTCGAGCATGCGATCCTGCATCTGCTCTATTCGCGCTTCTATACGCGCGCCATGACGCTCACCGGCCATCTCGACCTGAAGGAGCCCTTCGCCAGCCTGTTCACGCAGGGCATGGTGGTGCACGAGACCTACAAGACCGAAGCCGGCGACTGGGTATTGCCCGCCGACGTCACCCGTGAGGGCGACACGCTCGTCCATGCCAGGACCGGTGAGAAGATCCTGACCGGCGGCATCGAGAAGATGTCGAAATCGAAGAAGAACGTGGTCGATCCGGAAGCCATCATCGACCGTTATGGCGCCGATACGGCGCGCTGGTTCGTGCTGTCCGACACGCCGCCCGAGCGCGATATCGAATGGACCGAAACCGGCGTCGAGGGCGCCTGGCGCTTCACCCAGCGCGTCTGGCGCATTGTGGCGGATGTCCAACAGAAGGGTGCGGTCAAGGGCACGGTCGTTCCCAATGCGGTCGCAGGTGAGGCGCTCG
Source organism: Rhizobiales bacterium Y(2018) (assembly GCA_005502925.1). Taxonomy (GTDB): domain Bacteria; phylum Pseudomonadota; class Alphaproteobacteria; order Rhizobiales; family Aestuariivirgaceae; genus Taklimakanibacter. Next base: position 213,926 of record SCPD01000005.1, read on the forward strand.
AACTGCGCCGCGCCGCGCATCTGGCGATCCAGGCCGTCACCGAGGATCTCTATGGCCTACGCTTCAACCGTGGCATCGCGCGCGTCTATGAGCTCGCCAATGCCCTGACATCGGCGTTGCAGAAGAACGACCTGTCCGACGGCATGCGTTTCGCGCTGCGCGAGGCGGGCGAGGCCTTCGTCACCTTGCTGGCGCCGATGATGCCGCATCTGGCCGAGGAATGCTGGCAGGTGCTGGGCCATGAGACCTTGATGGTCGACCAGCCCTGGCCCAAGGCCGACGTAGCCTTGACGACGTCCGATGAGGTAACCATTGCCGTCCAGGTCAACGGCAAAAGGCGGGATGAAATTCGCTTGCCGAAAGGCCTGCCGCAAGCGAAAGTGGAACAGGCAGTCCTGGCGCTCGACAATGTCAAGCGGGCGCTCGACGGGAAGCCAGTCAGAAAGGTCGTCGTCGTGCCGGATCGTATTGCCAATGTGGTGAGCGGTTGAATCCCATGAAGCCCTGGCGGATCCTGGCCATTATCCCGTTGCTGGTGCTGCTCGGCGCCTGCGGCTTCCGGCCGCTTTACGGCACCGACGGCGTATCGTCGGGTGTCGCCGGCCAGCTCGCTTCGGTGGCCATACCGGAGCCCAAGACGCGCCTTGACCAGATCGTCCGCAACGAGCTCCTGTCGACCATGCGACCGGCCGGCACCGCCGCGCCCGACCGTTATTCGCTCGAGATCGTGACCAAGGCCAGCGAGGACCGCTCGATCGAGGATTCGTCCAATTCGCGCTCCGCCCGGCGATCGACGGTGAGGGTGACGGCGAACTTCCAGCTCAAGGACATGAATGGCGGCACCGTCGTCTATAGGGGCAAGACCTTCTCCAACGTCTCCTATGACGATGTCGGCCAGTCCTTCTCCAATATGCAGGCACGCACCAATGCGATCGAGCGCGGCGCCAAGGAAATCGCCCTCGACATCCGTACCCGGGTCGCCGCGCATTTCGCACGTTAGCCATGGCACTCCTCAAATGGACCGGCGTTGACGGATTCTTGCGCCGCGATGCCGAGAAGGCGACTGCGGTCCTGATTTATGGTCCAGATGGCGGCACGGTGCGCGAGCGCGCCCGGCAGCTGGTGATATCGATCGCCGGCAGCATCGATGATCCCTTCGCTGTCGTCCGGCTGGACGATGCCGATCTCACCGGCGATCCGGCCCGGCTCGTCGATGAAGCCCAGGCTTTGTCTTTCGGCGGCGGCCGCCGCGTCGTCTGGGTGGAAAATGCCGGCAGCGGCTTCCTCAAGGCAGTGCCGCTGCTGAGCCCGGACAAACCTGGCAATCTCATCGTCGCTGAAGCCGGGGCGCTCGCCAAGTCGGCGGGATTGCGCACCATGTTCGAGCCGGCGGCGCATCTGTGGGTCGTGCCCTGTTATGAGGATTCGGCCATCGATCTCGAGCGCCTCATCGCCGAGGAGCTCGACGCCAAAGGCCTCGCGACCGACATGGAAGTGCGTCAGGCGCTGATCGACCTGCTCGGCGCCGATCGCCGCATGTCGCGCCAGGAACTCGCCAAGCTGGCGCTTTATTGCCACGGCAAGACACAGGTGACGCTCGCCGATGTCGAGGCGGTGTGCGGCGATGTGGCGGAGCTGTCGGCGGACGATCTCATGAATGCCGTGTTCGATGGACAGCTCGCCGCGGCCGACGAGGCTTTCATGCGCCTGCGCGATTCAGGCCAGAGCGGCGCCGGGCTGCTCATCATGGCGGCCAGCCATGCCGCGCGCCTCACCCGGCTGCGCGTCGATGTCGAGCGCGGCAAGTCGCCCGAAATGGCGGTGCGCCAGGCGCGCCCGCCGGTTTTTTTCAAGCAGCAGCCGGTGCTGCAGCGCCAGGTATCGCTCTGGGATGGCGAGTCGCTGCTCGCCGCTTCCGACATGATCGGCCGGGCGACGCGCGACACCCGCACCACGGTCTTGTCGGCGCTCAATGATCAGATCACCCACCGCGCCTTCTTGTCACTGGCCCGGTTGGCGTTGCAGCAACGCCACAGCGCGCGGGATTAATCGCGGTTTTACTGGGTAAAACGCCAGCAATCCGTATGCTGATGATTACGGCGCCTTGACCAGCCGGTTGCAGACATCGTCGAGCTGCTCGAGCGTCTTGTAGCGCACCGTCAGCGTGCCGCCGGCCCGGCCCTTGTTGACGATCTCGACCTTGAGGCCGAGCAGCTCACCGAGCTGCTTTTCGAGCGCCAGCGTATCGGTGTCCTTCTGCGCCTTGGCGGTGCTGGGGGGTTTGCCCTTGGCTTCCGCCTCGCTGCGCGAGAGACCTTCCGCCTCGCGCACCGTCATGCCGAGTTCGATGATCTTCTCGGCGAGCGCCTGCGGCGAATCGGTGGCGACGAGGGCGCGCGCATGGCCGGCGGTGAGCGCGCCGTCTTCGATGTGGCGGCGGACACTTTCGGGCAGCGTCAGGAGGCGGATCGTGTTGGCGACATGGCTGCGGCTCTTGCCGACCGAATCGGCGAGCTGCTGCTGGGTGTAGCTGAACTGATCCATCAACTGCTGATAGGCGCGGGCTTCCTCGAGCGCGTTGAGATCGGCGCGCTGGATATTTTCGATGAGCGCGATCTCCAGCGCCTCGCCGTCGGTGAGGGTGCGGATCAACACCGGCACCTCATGAATGCCGGCGCGCTGCGCCGCCCGCCAGCGCCGTTCGCCGGCGACGATTTCATATTCGCCATTGTCGCGCTGGCGTACGACCAGAGGCTGCAGGAGACCTTTGTCGCGAATGGAGCGCGTCAGGTCCTCGAGATCGGCGTCGGCGAAATGCTTGCGCGGGTTGTTGGGGTTGGCGTGCAGGAATTCGATCGGCACATGGCGGAAGCTGCGCGCATCCTCCATCACCGCGTCTTCCGTCGTATCGTCGCCGATGAGGGCGGCAAGGCCGCGGCCGAGCCGGCGTTTCTGTGGTTGTGTCATCATCATCTTTTGGCGCCCCTAATCGCGCGAATCACAAGGTTAACAAGACCTTAACAGAGTTTGTTACGCTAGATCACGATGAGTTTGGATTGAAGCAATCCAAACTCATAACGTGATCGCCGTTATATTTGGCGCGGGATTCTCGCGAAAAACCGGCGTCCACTTTTTCGCATCCCGCGCTGACGAATCGGTTCACGCGGCGCGCAGGTCCCGCTCGCGGCGGATGACTTCCGAGGCGAGCCTGATATAGGCCTGGGAGCCGGCGCATTCATGATCGTAGAGCAGCACCGGCTTGCCATGCGATGGGGCTTCCGAGACGCGGACATTGCGCGGGATGACCGTCTGGTAGACCTTATCGCCGAGCACGCTGCGCACATCCTGCGCCACCTGCTCCGACAAAGAATTGCGCCGGTCGAACATGGTGAGCACCACACCCTGGACCGACAGCTTCGGATTGAGGCTGCCTTTCACCCGGTCGACCGTCTTGAGCAGCTGGCTCAGGCCTTCCAGGGCGAAGAACTCGCATTGCAGCGGCACCAGGATGGCATCGGCGGCCGACAGCGCGTTGATGGTGAGGAGATTGAGCGAGGGCGGGCAGTCGGCCAGAATATAGCTGTAGCGCCGGGCGATGGGATTCGCTTCGAGCCGCTGGATGGCGTCGGCCAACCGGTAGGTCTTGCGGCTGATTTCGGAGAGTTCGAGCTCGGCGCCGAGCAGATCCATGGTCGAGGGCGCGCAATCGAGCCTGGGTATGCCTGAGCTGACGATGACGTCGGTGAGCTCCGCCTCGCCCATCAGGACATGATAGGTCGAGCGTTGTTGTGGCCGGCGCACCACGCCGAGGCCCGTCGAGGCGTTGCCTTGCGGGTCGAGATCGACGATCAGCACGGTCTCGCCGACGGCGGCGAGTGCCGTACCGAGATTGATGGCCGTCGTCGTTTTGCCCACGCCGCCCTTTTGATTGGCGAGCGCCAGGATGCGTGGGGTGGATGTCTGCGGCAGCAGCTTTTCAGCGACGGACACGGTGGGCCTCCTTCACCACGAGAATCACACCGCGGGAATCGGTGAGGCTCGGATGTTTTTCAACCTGCATTTTCCAAGATTTGGTGGCGTCGGTCAATTCCGCATCCACATCTTGTCCCTTGTGAAAATAACCTATAGCGCCATTTTCCAGGAAAGGGTGGGCATAATCGAGCAGTTTCGGCAGCGGTGCCAAGGCCCGTGCGGTCACCGCCCCGACCTTCAGCCGGGCCGCCTCTCCTTTTGCCGCTTCTTCGATCCGGGCGCCATGAATATGGGCCCGGGCTCCGGTCTGGCGGGCGGCTTCGCGCAGGAAGGCCCCTTTTTTCTGGTTGCTTTCGAAGAGATGGGCTTCCAGGGGCCGGGCGATGGCCAGGATCAGCCCCGGTATGCCCGCCCCGCTGCCGAGATCGGCTATCCGGGTGAGGCCTTCCGGCAGATAGGGCAAGAGCTGGAGTGCGTCGGCAATGTGCCGGCCCCAGGCGTCTTCCTGGGTCGAGGGGCCGATGAGGTTGATCCGCGCCTGCCAGGTGAGCAGAAGGCTCACATAAAGGTCGAGTTTCGCAGCTGATTCACGTGAAACACCGAATCGGTCGAGGACGGCTTCCCGGCCGGGCGCACTCACGCGCTTTCCTTGAGCGCGTAGCGGCGGACATGACCAAGTATGGCGGTGAGCGCCGCCGGGGTCATGCCGTCGATGCGCTGGGCCTGACCGAGCGACTGTGGCCGTACCCGGTTGAGCTTCTGGCGCAGTTCCGCGGAAAGCGACGGGATGGCCGCATAATCGAGCGTGGCCGGCAAAGTCAGACTCTCGTCCCGGCGCAGGGCCACGATATCGGCCTCCTGGCGTGCCAGGTAGCCCGAATAGAGTGCATCTGCTTCCAGAGCCTCGCGGGCATAGCGGGGCAGGCTCACGAAATCCGGCCACAGACACGCGACCCGGTCATAGCCGACACCAGGCGCCGCGATGAGATCGAGCGCGGTGCGCCTTTTGCCGTCCTGATTGACCTTGAGCCCGGCTTTGGCGGCCTCGGCGGAGGTCATCGAGAGGCTTCCGGCCAAATCCCGCGCTTTGGCCAGCACATCCAGGCGGTCGCCGAAGATCCGGGCCCGGTCGGAACCGACCAGGCCGAGCTCCAGGCCGCGCGGGGTCAGGCGCTCATCCGCATTGTCGGCCCGCAGACTCAGGCGGTATTCGGCGCGCGAGGTGAACATGCGGTAGGGCTCGGAGACGCCCTTGGTGACCAGATCGTCGATCATCACGCCCAGATAGGCCTGGGCCCGGTCGAAGATGACGGGCTCGAGGCCCGCGACCTGGCGGGCCGCATTGAGGCCGGCAACGAGGCCTTGCGCGGCGGCCTCCTCATAGCCGGTGGTGCCGTTGATCTGGCCGGCGAGGAACAGGCCGGGCAGGGCCTTGGTTTCCAGCGCCGGGGTGAGCTCGCGCGGATCGACATGGTCATATTCGATGGCATAGCCGGGGCGGATGACCCGCACCTGCTCGAGGCCCGGAATGGTCTTGAGGAAAGCGTGTTGAACATCTTCCGGCAGCGAGGTCGAGACACCGTTCGGATAGACCGTGTCGTCGTCGAGCCCTTCCGGCTCGAGGAAGATCTGATGCGCCGAGCGATCCCGGAAACGATTGATCTTGTCCTCGATCGACGGGCAATAGCGCGGGCCGACGCTTTCGATCTGACCGGAATACATCGGGCTCAGATGCAGATTGTCGGCGATGATGCGATGCGTCGCCTCATTCGTCTCGGTGATGTGGCAGGAGACCTGCGGCGTGGTGATCGCGGTGGTGAGGATGGAGAAGGCGGCTGGATCGTCATCGCCCTTCTGTTCCTCGAGCCTCGCCCAGTCGATGCTGCGTCCGTCGAGCCGCGCCGGTGTGCCGGTCTTGAGCCGGCCGAGCTTCAATCCGGCGTCTCGCATCTGCTGCGACAGGCCGAGCGCCGGCGGCTCGCCGACGCGGCCGGCGGGGATCTTCTTCGGACCGAGGTGAATAAGGCCATTGAGGAAAGTGCCGGTGGTCAGCACCACGGCGCCGGCAGTGAAGCGGCGGCCGTCTTCACTGACAATGCCGCAGACACGGCCCGCATCGAGGATAAGCGCCGAAACCCCGGCCTCGATGACGGTGAGATTCGTCTGTGCGCGGATCGCCGCCTGCATCGCCAGGCGATAGAGCTTGCGGTCGGCTTGCGCGCGCGGTCCCCGCACAGCGGGGCCTTTCGAGCGATTGAGCAGACGGAATTGAATGCCGGCCTGATCGGCCACGCGTCCCATCACGCCATCGAGCGCATCGATCTCGCGCACCAGATGGCCTTTGCCGAGACCGCCGATCGCCGGATTGCACGACATTTCGCCGATCGTGGCGAAGCGATGAGTCACCAGCGCCGTCTTGGCGCCGAGCCGTGCGGAGGCCGCCGCGGCTTCGCAGCCGGCATGTCCGCCGCCGACAATGATGACATCGAAATGCATGCTCATGCGCCGCTCAATACTTAATTCGGCGATAAAGGTCAAAACTCATCCACCGGTTTCACGTGAAACAAGGTTAAGCGAAACTTCGCGTGACTCATCCGTGGCTTAGAGGATGAATCGCGTTAAGGATTCATTTACCGATGCAGAAGTCGCGGAATATCGAGTCGAGAATGTCCTCGACATCGATACGTCCGGTCAATCTGCCCATGTCGTAGGCCGCCGCACGTAAGGATTCGGCCATCAGCTCGAGATGATCCGCCGACTGAGCAGATGCGCGCAGAAGATTTTCGACGCACGAGCTGCTGATCTGCTTATGACGGCTCCGAATCAACACCGCCGACTCGGCATGGGAGGCCATCCGCAATACGCGCTCCTCGAGTGCCATGAAGAACTCGGCCATACCTTCGCCGGTCTTGGCCGAAATCCGGAATTGCGCTCCTGTCCCCTGGGCAGAGTTCCCCGCCAGATCGCTCTTGTTCTCGATCCATAACGTCTCCGAATCGACCTCGACAGGCGGAGCGGACCGGTCCTCCGGGGCACTCATCCAGACCACGATATCGGCGCCAGCGAGCTCCCGGCTGGTCCGGTCCATGCCGATCCGCTCGATTTCGTCCTCGGTCTCTGGCCGTAAGCCCGCCGTATCGGTGAGGATGACCGGCACACCTGAGAACTCGATCGTCACTTCGATCACGTCACGGGTGGTTCCCGGTATGGCCGAGACGATGGCCGCCTCCCGCTGGGCCAGCCGGTTGAGCAGGCTGGATTTGCCGACATTGGGGGAGCCCGCCAGGACGACCTTGAGGCCGTCCCGTAAGGATGCCGCCCGGTCGGCCTCGGCCAGTGCTATCCGCATCCGGGAGACAAGATCGTCCAGGCGCCGGCGGACATCCTCGACCGTTGCTTCGGCGACATCGGCCTCATCGGCGAAATCCACCGCCGCCTCGACCCGACCCAGTATGGCGATGAGGTCGCCGCGCCAGCCCTCGATCACTTGCGAGGCGCCGCCCAGCGCATGATGGAGCGCCTGCTTGCGCTGCCTTTCGGTTCGGGCCCGAATCAAATCCCCGATGCCTTCTGCGGCCACCAGATCCAGGCGATCATTGCGGAAGGCCCGCTTGGTGAACTCGCCCGGTTCCGCCAGCCGGAGCCCGGCCATACCGCCCAGCACGTCGAGCATCGCCCGGACCACCGCCAGGCTGCCATGCAGATGGAATTCGGCGACATCCTCGCCGGTAAAGCTGTGGGGGCCGGGGAAGGTGACCAGCAGCCCGTCATCCAGGACGTCTTTTGTGTCGGGGTGCCGGAAGGTCCGCCGGACCGCCTTGCGTGGTGCGGGTAGTGCTCCGGCCAGACTCGTAACGGTTGCAAAGGCGGCTCTCCCGCTCAGCCGGATGACCGCGATCCCGGCCATTCCGCTGCCGGAAGAAAGTGCGAAAATGGTACTACTTTCACTCATTTCGGATTCGAATCGACACTATCGCTTTTCAACCGGTTTTCCTTGTTGCCTCAAAAGGCTAGCATAGGGTTATGACCCCATCATCCGCCAATCTCCTCAAAGACGAAACCAGCCCCTACCTGCTCCAGCACAAGGACAATCCGGTCCACTGGATGGCCTGGGGCGATGCCGCCTTCGCCAAGGCGAAAGCCGAAAACAAACCGGTCATCCTGTCCGTTGGTTATGCCGCCTGCCATTGGTGCCATGTCATGGCCCACGAAAGCTTTGAGGACGAAGACACCGCCCAACTCATGAACGCCCATTTCGTCGCGATCAAGGTGGATCGCGAGGAGCGCCCGGATGTCGACCGTCTCTACATGCAGGCACTGCATTCGCTGGGCGAGCAGGGCGGCTGGCCGCTCACCATGTTCCTGACCCCCGACGGACATCCCTTCTGGGGCGGCACCTATTTCCCGAAGGAATCCCTCTATGGTCGGCCGAGCTTCCGTTATGTGCTGAAAGAACTCACCCGCATCTGGCGCGATGAGCGCGACAAAGTCGAGACCAACGCTTCCGCTATTCTCTCCGCTTTGAACCGCGCGCCGGCGCGGTCGACCGAGGAAGCCCATCTCTCGCTCGAGCTGGCCCAGGACGCGGCGCAGGTCTTTTTACGCGCCATCGATTTCGAGCATGGCGGTCTCAAGGGCGCGCCAAAATTTCCGCAAGTCTCGCTTTTCTCTTTCCTCTGGACCATGGCCGAGCGCAGCCGCGACCCTCGTCTCGCCGATACGGTCACGACGACGCTCACCCATATTTGCCAGGGCGGCATCTACGATCATCTGGGCGGCGGCTTCGCGCGTTATTCGGTCGACCCGCTCTGGCTCGTCCCACATTTCGAGAAAATGCTTTATGACAACGCCCAGCTCGTCTCACTCATGGCGCGTGTGGCCAATCGCACCGGCAATTCTCTCTTCCGTATCCGAATCGAGGAGACGATCGGCTTCGTCCTGCGCGAGATGACGACGCCTATCGGCGCTTTCGCCGCCAGCTACGACGCCGATTCGGAGGGCGAGGAGGGCAAGTTCTATGTCTGGTCCGCTGACGAAATTGGCCGCCTTTTGCCCGAGGATGATTACGCGCTCTTTGCCAAGACCTATGACGTCACACCGTCCGGTAACTGGGAAGGCCACAATATCCTCAACCGTCTCAAGACTCTCGAGCTCCTCGATGCTCAGAGCGAGAGCAAGCTCACCGCGTCACGCGACATTCTTTTCGCCCAACGCAAGACACGCATCCCGCCGGGTTATGACGACAAGGTCCTCGCTGACTGGAACGGTCTCATGATTTCCGCTTTGGCTGATGCGGCTCTCCTCCTCGCACGACCCGACTGGGCACAAACCGCGCGCGACGCCTTCGCCGCAATCCTTGCCCATCACTGGCGCGACGGCCGGCTCCATCATTCCTGGCGTGACGGCCGCTTGCGTTATGACGCAACCGCCGAAGGTTATGCGCATCTGATCACCGCGGCACTCGCGCTCGGCGCCATAACACCAGGCGGCGATCATCTCGCTACGGCTGAGAAATTCTGCGCCGCCATGATCACCCACCACTGGGATGCCAAACGCGGCGCCTTCGCCTTCGCATCCAACGAGGCCGGTCTTATTCATCGTGGCATCCAAGGCCACGACGATGCGACGCCCAACGCCAACGGCGTCATGCTCCGAAATCTCGCAGGCCTACACCATCTCACCGGCAATCCGGATTATCTCGACAAGGCACAGGCCATCCACCGCGCTTTCGCGGCCGAGGCGATCAGCAATCCCTTTGGTTATGCGAGCCTCATCGAGGCTTTCACCGTTCTCGCCGATCCGGTGCAGATCGTGATGAGTGGCAAGAATGGCGATCCTTTCGCCGATCCCCGCTTCCGCCGCCTCGTTTCGGCGGCCGGCACCAACGCCATCATACAGTGGGTTGATGATCCCGAAACTTTGCCGGCCGCGCATCCGGCCCGGCATAAATCATCGGGATCCGACGCGCGAGCCTATCTCTGCCGGGGTCAGGTCTGTGCCGCCCCGGCAGAAACAGTCGAACAGGTCGAAGAGGCCTTAGCTCTCTTAGGCGTTCATTGAGTCAAAGAAGTCGCCATTCGTCTTGGTCTGGCGCAATTTGTCGAGCAGAAACTCGATCGCATCGACGGTACCCATCGGGTTGAGGATGCGGCGCAGGACATAGGTCTTCTTGAGAAGGTCGCCCTTGACCAGCAGCTCTTCCTTACGCGTGCCCGACCGCAGAATGTCGATCGACGGGAAGACGCGCTTGTCCGCAACCTTACGGTCGAGGATGATTTCCGAGTTACCCGTACCCTTGAACTCTTCGAAGATGACTTCGTCCATGCGGCTGCCGGTATCGATCAAAGCCGTCGCGATGATGGTCAGCGACCCGCCTTCCTCGATATTACGCGCCGCACCGAAAAAGCGCTTCGGCCGCTGCAGCGCATTGGCGTCGACACCGCCGGTCAGCACCTTGCCCGATGAAGGCACAACGGTGTTGTAGGCACGACCGAGGCGGGTGATCGAATCGAGCAGGATGACCACATCACGGCCATGTTCGACCAGGCGCTTGGCCTTCTCGATCACCATCTCGGCAACCTGCACGTGACGCGAGGCCGGCTCGTCAAAGGTCGAGGAGATCACCTCGCCCTTCACCGAGCGCTGCATGTCGGTAACTTCTTCCGGCCGCTCGTCGATCAGCAGAACGATGAGGTAGCATTCCGGATGATTGGAGGTGATCGACTGGGCGATATTCTGCAAGAGCACCGTCTTACCGGTGCGCGGCGGCGCGACGATCAGGCCGCGCTGGCCTTTGCCGATCGGCGCCACGATATCGATGACGCGGGCTGAGAAGTCCTTTCGCGTCGGATCCTGGATCTCCATTTCCAGCCGCTCATCGGGATAAAGCGGCGTCAGATTGTCGAAATGGACCTTGTGACGGGTCTTGTCCGGATCTTCGAAATTGATCGTATTGACCTTGAGCAGGGCGAAATATCGCTCGCCGTCCTTCGGGCTGCGGATCTGTCCTTCGACCGTGTCGCCAGTGCGCAAGGTGAAGCGGCGGATCTGGCTCGGGCTGACATAGATATCGTCCGGACCGGCGAGATAATTCGCGTCTGGCGAGCGCAGGAAGCCGAAGCCGTCCTGCAGCACCTCGACGACACCTTCGCCGATGATTTCAACTTCGCGCGCGGCGAGGCTCTTGAGGATGGCGAACATCAGCTCCTGTTTGCGGAGCGCGCTCGCATTCTCCACCTGCAGTTCTTCGGCGATCACCAGAAGTTCGGCCGGGGTTTTTTCTTTGAGCGAGTGGAGTTTAATTTCTTTGAGTTCTGAAATGCTTGTCATGGGGGTTATCATAGACGCCGCTCAGGCGGCGTTGACTACATGTCGGGTGTTGAGGTGCCGGGTTTTAAACAACGGCCCGGCGGGTGAGGGAGGGAGCTGATTCTGGAGAAGAATCCTGCCGGTTCTTTGAGGAGGGAACCTTGAACCGGTCAATGCTTCACAGGACCTTTAACAAAATCCGGCTTCGTTGGAAACTATTAATTTTACAGCGGCTTTACCACCGCCATGATCACGATCACGATCAAGAGAACGGTCGGGATCTCATTGATGAGGCGGAAGAACCGCTCGTCCCGCGGTCGCTCGTCCTCCGCGAAGGCTTTGACGAAACTGCCCAACCACAGATGAAAGCCCGTCATGGCGACGACAGCCACAAGCTTAACCACAAGCCACAGACTTGGACCGGCCAACGCATCCGTGACCCAGATCAAAGCCAGACCCAGCAGCCACGACAGGCCCATGGCCGGGTACATGATGGCCTTGAGCAGCCGGCGCTCCATGGTCTTGAAGATCTCAGACGTCTCGCCGCCGACCGCCGTCCGGCGATGATAGACCATCAGCCGCGGCAAATAGAACAGGCCGGCCATCCAGGCCACGACCGCGATGATATGAAACGCCTTGAGCCAGAGATACGCCATAGATAGTCACCCATCCAGCCTGCGCAAGCCCTTTACCACCTGTCCGACATGCTCTGGTGGAGTTCCCGGCCGCATCCCATGCCCCAGATTGAAGATATGCCGCTCTTTCGGCAAAGCATGGGCAACCAGCTTCACCCCTTCCTCGAGCGCATTGCCGCCGGCTTCCACCAGCAGCGGATCGAGATTGCCCTGGATCACATGCGCCGGGCTCAGCACTTCCCGCGCCCAGCCGAGCGGCATCGCGGTTTCCATCCCCAGACATTCGGCCTGGGTGATCTCACCGATCCGCTTGTGCCCGGCGCCGGCGCCCCGCGCAAAGACGATGATCGGCACGCCTGGCCGTTGCCGGCGCACCTTTTCCATGATCGCCGCAATCGGCTCGGCCACCAGCCGTTCCTGCAGATAGCCCGGCAAGTCTCCCGCCCAGGAATCGAAGATCTGCACCACATCGGCCCCGGCATCGATCTGCCGCACCAGATAGGTCGCTGAGGCCTCGATCACCCGGTCCATCAGTTCCGAATACCAATCCGGTCTTGCCGCCGCCACGACCCGCGCCGCCTCCCGCCCATTTTCACCGCCACCGCCGATCATGTAGCTCGCCACCGTCCACGGCGCGCCGCAGAAACCAATAAGCGCAATATCGGCAGCCAGTTCCGCTTTCACCAGGCGCACCGTCTCGCAGACGAGACGCACCTCGTCCGCTTCATCGAGCGGCCGCAATGCCTTCACCCGTTCAGCCCCGGTGATCTTCTCGACGATCGGTCCCTCGCCTTCCGCAAAGGCAAGACCCAGCCCCATCGCCTGCGGCACGACCAGTATGTCCGCAAAGACGATCGCCGCATCGAGATCGTAACGCCGCAAAGGCTGCAGCGTGACTTCCTTGGCAAGCTCCGGCGCATAGCACAATTTCAGGAACGAACCGGCCTTGGCCCGCGTTTCCCGATATTCCGGGAGATAACGCCCGGCCTGGCGCATGAACCACACCGGTCGGCGGGAAGGCTTCCTTCCCTTCAAGACGTCGAGCAGTGCCGAATGACTCATGAGTACATACCAATAAAGAAGAAGAGAATAGATTCTGATTAGGATGATGGGGCCTGAGAGTCATGAATAACGATCTTGCCCAGCCCTTGCCAACCGCGACGTGTTATCACAACTATCCAGGCTGTCGGCATAAAACAGCGCGATCAAGATAACGTATGTATTTCAAGGCTTTGCGGGAAGCCTGCGGAATCTATCCACAGAATGTTGCGGTCTCCTCAACAGGAGCGTGCTTCTCCACATAATGAGCCACATGAATTCTTCGTGGCGAAACTGTGGATTACATCCTGGACTAAATGATAGAAACCTTTCCAGGGTCTTAACCGAGCCCATCTTATCCACAATTGAGTAACCGGCGCTCCAGTGTCCTCGCCTAGATTTTTCCACATGCATCTGATCTCGGACGCGACGGGCGAAACGCTCAATACAGTGGCGCGCGCCGCCATGGCCTATTATGCCGACTATCAGCCCGTCGAACATATCTATGCGCTGGTGCGGACGCCGAAGCAGTTGTCGCGTGCTCTCGCCGAGATCGAAAGCCAGCCTGGTGTTGTGCTTTTCACCTTGATCGACACCGAGCTCAGGACCCAGCTCGAGAAAAGATGCGGCGAGCTCACCATTCCCTGCATCTCGATCCTCGACCCCGTCATCGCCAGCCTCGCCCAATATCTCAACGCCCAGTCGCGGCCGCAGCTTGGTGGCCAGCATGCGCTCAATGCCGAGTATTTCCGCCGCATCGATGCGTTGAACTTCACCATGATCCATGACGATGGTCAGCATGCGGAAGATCTCGATCAGGCCGATGTGGTGCTGACCGGCATCAGCCGCTCCTCCAAGACGCCGACCAGCATCTATCTCGCCAATCGCGGCATCAAGACCGCCAATATCCCGATCGTGCCGAATATCCCGCCGCCGAAAGAACTCGAAACCGTGACGCGCCCACTGGTCGTCGGCCTCATCGCCAGCGCCGAGCGCATCGCCCAGATCCGCAAGCACCGGCTGCTCGCCATGAACGAGCAAGGCGAGACCGACTATGTCGATCAGGATTCGATCGCCGCCGAATTGTCCCATATGCGCAAGCTTTGCGCCCGGCATGGCTGGCCGATCATCGATGTCACCCGCCGCTCGATCGAGGAAACCGCCGCCGCGGTGATCAACCTGATGCGCGAGCGTCATGAGGCGAAGGGCTCCGATTCATGAAACTGATCCTGGCCTCGACCAGCCGGATCCGCGGCGAGCTGCTGGCCAAGGCCGGCATTACCTTCGATTCCGTGAAGCCTGAGGTGGACGAAACGGAGCTGAAACGACAATCTCCTGGGCTATCCCCTGGAAATCTGGCGCAAAAACTGGCTGCCGCAAAGGCCGTTTCGGTGACGAATCGATATCCGGGGGCCCTGGTGATCGGAGCGGACCAAGTTCTCAATCTCGAGGGTAGGGCCTTCGACAAACCCGATTCGGTCGAAACCGCCCGCCATCAGCTGACCGATCTGCGCGGCCGCCGGCATGTGCTGGAAACGGCTCTGTGCTGTGCGCAGGACGGTAAGATCGTCTGGCAGCATCTGGGCCAGGCCGGCCTGACCATGCGGACGTTCTCCGAGCAGTTCCTGGCGGACTATTTGCGTGCCGTAGGGCCGGATGTGACGACGTCGGTTGGCGGCTATAAGCTCGAGGGCGTTGGCGCCCAGCTGTTCGACAGGATCGACGGAGATTACTTCACCATATTGGGCCTGCCGCTGCTGCCGCTGCTCGATTTCCTGCGGCGCAAGGGGATATTGCCGGCATGACCCGGAAAGCCTGTGTCATCGGCTGGCCGATCAGCCACTCGCGCTCGCCGATCATTCACGGCTATTGGCTGAAGCGTTATGGCATCGAAGGCAGCTATGAGCGCATCCCGGTCAAGCCGGAGGAACTACCCGCCTTTTTCTCGGGCCTCACCGGCAAGGGCTTCGCCGGCTGCAATGTTACCCTGCCGCACAAGGAGGCCGCTTTCCGCACGGTCCGCACGGCCGATGCGGCCACTTCCCGATTGGGCGTCGTCAATACCGTCTTTGCCCGCGACGGTGAGCTCTGGGGCACCAGCACCGATGGCGAAGGTTTCCTCGCCAGCCTCACCGCCGGCCATCCCGGCTGGCGCGCAAGGGACCAGACGGTGGTCATACTGGGCGCCGGCGGCGCCACCCGCGCGCTTGTCGGGGCGCTCATCGATGCCGGCGCCGCGCGCCTCCTCATCGCCAACCGCACCCGCGCCAAGACCGAGGAACTCAAACGCGACTTCGGACCGAAGGTAGAACCGCGCGATTGGACGGAAGCGGCCGAAATCTTGCGGCACGCCGATCTCCTCATCAACACGACGTCGCTCGGTATGACCGGACAGCCGCCGCTTGTTGTCGATCTGGACAATCTGCCGAAAACAGCGCTCGTCACCGACATCGTTTACACGCCGCTCGAGACGGATCTGCTCAAACGCGCCAAGGCCCGCGGCAATGCCAACGTGCCGGGCCTCGGCATGTTGCTGCACCAGGCTGTGCGCGGCTTCGATCTGTGGTTCGGCACTCGGCCGGAAGTGACCGAAGAGCTCTATGATCTGGTCACCCGCGACATCGATCCCGGATACCGGCGATGATCGTTATCGGTCTCACCGGATCGATCGGCATGGGCAAGACGGCAACCGCCCGGATGTTCGCCGAGGAAGGCGTGCCGGTCTCGGATTCGGATGCCGTGGTGCACCAGCTCTATGAAAAAGGCGGCGCCGCGGTGGCGTCCATCGCGGAAGCCTTTCCCGATGTTGTCACCGACGGAGGGATCGACCGCCAAAAACTGGCGCGCCATCTGGCTGGCCGCCCTGACGACTTTAAAAAGATAGAAGCCATCGTGCATCCCTTGGTGCGCGCCGAGCAGGAAAACTTCCTGAGCCAGGCGCGCCGGCGCAAGGCGCCACTGGCGGTCCTCGACATTCCTCTGCTGTTCGAGACCGGGCGTTATCGCGACGTCGACAAGATCGTTGTCGTCTCGGCACCGCAATCCGTACAGCGTGAGCGCGTCCTGGCGCGTTCCGGCATGACGGAGGAGAAATTCGCCAGCATCCTGGCGCGTCAGCTGCCTGACGCTGAAAAGCGCGCCCGTGCCGATTTCATTGTGGACAGCCATCGCGGTTTCGATCACGCCCGCGCCCAGGTCCGGCGTATAATTGCCGAGCTTAAACCTGAGTGATTCGAGCCCAATGCGCGAGATCGTCCTCGATACCGAAACCACCGGCATAGATCATTCCAGGGGCCACCGCGTTGTCGAAATCGGCGCGGTCGAACTCATCAATCACATACCGAGCGGTAAGACCTTCCATCACTATATCGATCCTGAGCGCGATATGCCGCCGGATGCCGAGGCCATTCACGGCCTGTCGACACAGTTCCTGCGCGGCAAGCCGGTCTTTGCCGCGATCGCCCAGGAATTCATCGAGTTCATCGACGGCGCGAGCCTGGTCATCCACAATGCCGCCTTCGACGTCGGCTTCCTCAATGCCGAGCTGGCGCGCGTCAAAGGCCCCTCGATCCTGCCCGAGCGCGTCATCGACACGCTGGCGCTGGCGCGCCAGAAGCATCCGATGGGGCCGAACAGCCTCGATGCGCTGTGTAAGCGTTATGGCGTCGACAATTCGAAGCGCGAGAAGCACGGCGCTCTGCTCGACTCGGAATTGCTGGCCGATGTCTATCTGGAATTGATCGGCGGCCGCCAGACAGCGCTTTCGCTGTCGGCCATCGCGATGACGGCACGCGCCGCCGCCATCACGCCGCAAGGCATTGTCAGGGCGAGGCCCCATCCCTTGCCGAGCCGGCTTACCGAAGCCGAGATCGTCGCCCACCAAGCCCTCCTCGCCGAGCTCGGCGAGAAGGCGATGTGGAACGAAATTCTGAACTGATCCGTTCAGGCCTCTCCTTGCGAGGAGGGCTGTTCGGCTTTCACGAACTTATTCAGTACACAGAAGATGTTGTGGTCGGCCGCTTAAGCCGTGACCTGGTTGGCCTGCGCGGCCATGCGCTTCTGATACATGCTGGCAAAATCGATCGGGTCGAGCATCAAAGGCGGGAAGCCGCCATTGCGCGTCGCCTCGCCGAGGATCTGACGGGCAAAGGGGAACAACATGCGCGGGCATTCGATGAGCACGGCCGGATGCAGCATGTTCTGTGGGAAGTTCTCCATCCGGAACACACCGGCATAGAGAAGTTCGGCGGCGAAGACGACCTTGCCTTCCGACGTCGCTTTGGCGTCGATGTGGAGCTCGACCTCGAAATCATTGGGCGCCAGGTTGCGGGCATTCACATTGATGCCGATGCTGATCTCGGGCTGCGTCTTCTGCGGCGCGAGCGAGGCTGGCGCATTCGGGTTCTCGAAGCTCAGATCCTTCAGATACTGGCCGAGAATGCGCATCGACGGCTGGGCGCCCGCCTGCGGCGTGGTCGCCTCGAGATCGATCGTGCCGATTTCCGGCGCGGCGGCGGCCTCGGTCGCCTCGTCGTCATGCGCGCCGCCATTGCTCGAATTGGCGGCCGGATTCTTTGGCGTCTTGGCCATGGGCTGTCATGCCTTTCCTGAAGGGGATGTCGGCCCGCCAGCTATCATGAATGTCTGAGGGGCCGCAAGCGTTCCGGCACTACCGGGACGCATCGGACCGAAAAGTGCGAAGCGGTTTTCGGGCAATCTGATGCGCAACAAAAAACCGGCCGCCCGAGCGCCTTCCGATCTAGCGGCGGTTCCAGGGAGAATTGTCGTTCTTTTCCTGGGGCGGCAAGCGGTCATCGATGATTTCGACCGCCTCGCCATCGATCACCACCGAGCCCGGAGCCCGGTTCTGGCGAACGCCATTGCGGACCATATAGGCTTCGACCAGGCGCCGGCTGGCCGGAATGAGCAGCAGGATGGCTGCGACATCGGACAAGAGCCCCGGCAGGATGAACAGGACGCCGGCAAAAAACCCCAGGATTCCGCCAATCGCCGCCTGTGCGCCGGTCTGCCCGGTGCGGCTGGCCTGGGCGATCTCGTTCAGCGATTTGATGCCGGTATGGCGGATGGTCACCCCGCCCGCCACGAAGCCCAGGATCACCGCCAGGACGGGAAACCAGGCGCCGAACCACTGCCCGGTCTTGACCAGCAGGAACAACTCGAGCAGCCCCAGCGCAAAAAGGACAAAAAATATGGTTCTGATCACCTGAAACCTGTAGGAAACTGAAAGGACTGCGGTCTTTGGACCGTGCCCAAGCCCTCCTATATAAGGAGGCAACGACCCAGACTTCAATTTATGCCAGACGGAAAGACCCGCCGAAATGATGAATCAGGCTTTTGATCCACTCAATTTGCTGATCCTTGCGATTGCAGTGGTGGTCATTCTGCGCCTGCGGTCGGTCCTGGGGAAGCGGACCGGCACTGAGCGTCCGCCTCTCGATCCTTATGCCGCGCAACGCCGCGCCGAAAAGCCGCAACCGAACGGCAATGTCATCAATATGCCCCAGCGCGAGAATGCCCCCGAACATCTGGGCCTGGAGAAGCCGGTCGAGCCCGTCTGGTCGGGTTATGCCGAAGCCGAGTCCCCTGTCGCCAAGGGCCTGGAGAAAATCGCCGGCAGCGATCCTGACTTCTCGACCCGTATCTTCGTCGACGGCGCCAAGGTCGCTTATGAGATGGTGGTGACGGCTTTCGCGCAAGGCGACCGCCAGTCGCTCAAGAATCTGCTGGCACGCGATGTCTATGAAGGCTTCGCCAAGGCGATCGACGATCGCGAGAAAGCCGGCAATGTCGTCGAATCGCGTTTCGTCGGCATCGACAAGGCCGAGATCGCCAATGCCGATCTCAAAGGCAAGAAGGCCTCCATCACGCTGCGCTTCGTCGCCGAATTCATCTCCTCCACGCTCAACAAGGCGGGCGAGGTCATCGAAGGCGACCCCAAGCAGGTGCGCCAGGTCACCGATGTGTGGACTTTCGAGCGCGATACCGCCTCGCGTGATCCCAACTGGAAGTTGGTGGCGACGGACGAACTGGGCTAAAGCATCGGCCTTCGGACAAGCCGATGCGCCAATTTAATGTCCTCTTGAGTTCCGCCGTGCTTGTGGTCATGTCGTCGATCATGAGCGCCGCGGCTCCGATTCTCGAACCAACTTCTTTCGACCGCATCGCCGGCTGGCATGAGGCCGATCATCGTCAGGCGTTGGCAACCTTCAAGCGCTCCTGCGCCGAGATCGAGGCGAGCGGAAGCGCCTTTCAGCGCAAGGTCGTCTTTGGCGGCACGAAGCGCGACTGGCTCGCCGTCTGTACCCGGCTGAAAGCGATCCAGGATCCCAGAGCCTTCTTCGAAGAAGCTTTCACGCCGCTGATCGTCCGCGATCCCGCGCGGCCGGAAGGCCTGTTCACCGGCTACTACGAGCCGGAGGCCGAAGGCAGCCTGAAGCCTGGCGGCGACTACAAGGTGCCCGTCTATGCCAGGCCCGACGATCTCGTCGCCTTCGATCAGCGAGCCGCCAAGAAGCTCGGCCTTGCCTATGGCCGCATGGTCGACGGCGCGCCGCAAGGTTATTTCACCCGGCGCGAGATCGAGGAGGGCGCGCTCAAGGGCCGTGGCCTCGAGCTGGTCTGGCTTAAGGACTGGGCCGACGCCTTCTTCATCCAGGTCCAGGGCTCGGGGCGCGTGCGCCTGCCCAATGGCAAGATGATGCGGCTCGGTTACGCCGCCAAGACCGGTCTGCCCTATACCGCCATTGGCGGGCTCCTCGTCGAACGCGGCATCCTAGCCCGCGAGAACGTGTCGATGCAGGCGATCCGCGCCTGGATGCGGCGCAACCCCAAGGACGCGCGCGCCCTCATGTGGGAGAACAAGTCCTTCGTGTTTTTCCGCCAGGTGACGGCGGACGATCCGAAACTCGGGCCGCCCGGCGCCCAGAAGGTGCCGCTGACACCCTATCATTCGCTCGCCATCGACCGCTCTCTCTGGATCTTCGGCACGCCGGTCTGGCTCGACACGCAAGCGCCCAGGGGTGAGAGCGGCACGCTGACACCCTTCCGCAACCTGATGGTGGCGCAGGACACCGGCACCGCCATCAAGGGCCATGCAAGGGGCGATGTCTTCTGGGGGGCTGGCGATGACGCCGCCCTCACCGCCGGCCATATGAAAAGCCCCGGCCGCATGATCGTGCTCTTGCCCAAGCCCTTGGCGAAGAGACTCCTCGGCAAGCAATGACCCGCAAGCTCCCGCCCGACTATGCGCTGTGGGAGGATGTCGCCCGGACCGTCAAGCCGCTCCACAAGGCCAAGGCGAAGAAGAAACCGCCGCCCAAGGCCGAGCCGCCGGCACCTGTGGTGAAAGCCAAATCAAAATCCGCCGAACCCGCGAAGCCGATCGCGCGGCCGCCGGCGCACCGGCACGAGCCGCCGCCGATCACCGGCCTCGACCGGCGCCAGGAGCGGCGCATGACCCGCGGCCAGGTCGAGATCGAGGCGCGCATCGACCTGCATGGCACCGGCATCGAACGCTCGCATGACCGGCTTTTGACCTTCCTGGTCGATTCGCGCGCGCAAGGCCTGCGTCTCGTGCTCGTCATCACCGGCAAGGGCGCGTCGCCTTTCGCGCGTCACACGCTGCACGGCTCCGATACCTATCACGCGCCCGAGCGCCAGGGCCGCTTGCGCCGCCTGGCGCCGGAATGGTTTCACGAGCCGCGCTTCCGCCAGCATATCGCCGGCTTCCAGCCGGCTCATCCGCGCCATGGCGGCGGCGGCGCCTATTATGTGAAACTGCGCAAGAAGGAGAAAGGTATGCGATGACGCCGTTCGGCGAGCGCATGCGCAAGCTCAGGGCTGAGCGCAATGTCACCTTGAAGGACATGGCGGAGGCGATCGGCGTGTCGAGCGCCTATCTCTCGGCCCTCGAGCATGGCAAACGCGGCCGCCCCGGCTGGCATCTGCTTCAGCGCATCATCAGCTACTTCAACATCATCTGGGATGAAGCCGAGGATGTGGTGAAGCTCGCCCGCATCTCGCATCCGCGCGTCGTCATCGACACGTCGGGTCTGGCGCCGCAAGCGACCGAGCTCGCCAACCGACTGGGGGATGACATTTCCGATCTCGACCCGAAAGAGCTCGCGGAGTTGCTCGCGGTGTTGAACAGGAAGAAGCAGAAGAAGAAGTAAGCTTACCCTCCCCGAATTTTCCCCCTCTCCCGCCCTGCGGGAGAGGGTGGCCGAAGGCCGGGTGAGGGTGTGGCTCAGACCGTGCAAGCCCAACCAACACCCTCATCCGCCCTATCGGGCACCTTCTCCCGCAAGCGGGAGAAGGGGGAGTTGAAGAGAAGCAACTACAAAATGAACTTCGACAGATCCGTATTACGCGCGAGGTCGCCGAGATTCTTCTCGACGAAGGCCTTGTCGATCTTCACCGTCTCGCCGGAGCGGTCGGTCGCCGAATAGCTGACATCGTCGAGCACCCGCTCCATCACCGTCTGCAAACGGCGGGCGCCGATATTTTCGATCGACGCGTTGATCTCGGCGGCGATGTCGGCGAGCGCGTCGATGCCGTCGTCGCTGAAATCGAGCGTCACGCCTTCGGTGAGGAGCAGCGCCTTATATTGTCTCATGAGGCTGGCTTCCGGCTCGGTGAGGATGCGGCGAAGATCGTCACGCGTCAGCGCCTTGAGCTCGACGCGGATCGGCAGGCGGCCCTGCAGCTCGGGCAACAGGTCGGAGGGTTTGGCGATATGGAAGGCGCCGGACGCGATGAAGAGGATATGGTCGGTTTTGACCGGCCCATATTTGGTCGACACCGTCGTGCCTTCGATGAGCGGCAGGAGATCGCGCTGCACGCCTTCGCGGCTCACATCGGCACCCTGGCGCTCGGAGCGGGCGCAGATCTTGTCGACTTCATCGAGGAACACGATGCCGTTGTTTTCGGTGACGTCGATCGCCTCCTGGGTGATCTGGTCCTGGTCGAGCAGCTTGTCGCTTTCTTCCGCCAGCAGCACGTCGTGGCTCGCTTTCACCGTCATGCGCTTGGATTTGAGCCGATGGCCGAAGGCCTTGCCCAGCATGTCGGAGAGATTGATGACGCTTGCCGAACCACCCGGCATGCCCGGAATGTCGAAGCTCGGCACCGAGGGCGAATCCATGATCTGGACATCGATCTCCTTGGTGTCGAGCTCGCCCGTGCGCAATTTCTTGCGGAAGCTGTCACGCGTCGCCTCCGAGGCATTGACGCCGACCAACGCCTCGAGCACGCGGTTCTCGGCATTGATATGGGCCTGCGCCTCGACATCCTTGCGCCGCGCCGACTTCACCATGCCGATCGCCGCCTCGACGAGGTCGCGGATCATCTGCTCGACATCACGCCCGACATAACCGACCTCGGTGAATTTCGTCGCCTCGACCTTTATGAAGGGCGCATTGGCGAGCTTGGCGAGACGCCGCGCGATCTCGGTCTTGCCGACGCCGGTCGGGCCGATCATCAGGATATTCTTGGGCATCACCTCTTCGCGCAAAGGTCCTTCGAGCTGCTTGCGCCGCCAGCGGTTGCGCAAGGCGATGGCCACGGCGCGCTTGGCGTCCTTCTGGCCGACGATATGACGGTCGAGCTCGGAAACGATTTCACGGGGGGAGAAGTCGGTCATGGATTACTCAGCTTCTGACGACAGGCAGATATTGGGTGAGGAGTGAGGGAACGAAGGACATCACGGCGCGCCTGGCGCGCTGCCAGCCGACACCCAGCAGGATGACGCTGGCGCCGATCAGGAGAAGCGTGATCCACAGCGCATTCTGCTCGCCGCCAAGGCTGGTGAAGGCATAGACCATGGCGCCGCCCAGATAAGCGAGCGAGGAGACGAGCAGCGCGCGGCGGTCGATGATGAGAGCGGCGATCGTGAACAGGATCACCACGGCGATGGTGATGAGGCTCGTCTCAGCCGTCATCTCCGCGCCCGACGAGATGAGTCCGGCGATCGGATGCACGATCAAGGGAGCCGCGATGAGGGTGAGCCAGAAGCCGCAATCAGCGCGCCGCGTCAGGCGCTCGCGATCCGACATGTCGTACCATTGCGCCGCGGCGAGCGTGGCGAGGCCGGTGAACAGGAACAGGCCATAGATGGCGCTTTCTGACGGCTCGCCGAACAGCCTTGTATAGGCGGCGATGAAGGTGACGACGAGACTGCCGGCGAGCAGCAACAGCGCGAAGGGCAGACGGAAGCGCAGATAGAACAGCAACGCGGCGAGGCTGGCTGCAAGGCCGGGCAGCAGAAGAATCTGCGGAACGCCGGCCCAGCCTCTCTCTTCATTCAGTGCGTCGATGAAAATATAGATGTAGTAGGCCAATCCCGGAACGATGAACAGCGCGAGAACGATGCTCGGTAAGGTGAGCTTCAACTTACGCGTCAGATACTCGGCGAGCGCCCACATGATGACGAGGAAGAAAAGCGCGAATATCCCCAGATAAAGGCCGAAAGCAGTGTTCAATCCGAGGTAAGGCAAGGCAGCGTCTAGGAAGCTCTCTGCGGGCGCGGTGAACAGCGGCATGGCGAACATGATGCCGATCGCCAGCAGCACGACACCCAGTGCGATGAAGAACTCATTGAAGTTCTTCATGAACACGAAGCGCTCGTCGGCGAGCGCATGGCGATGGCGCGCCGCCTGGCGTTTCGCCGGCAGCTCCTGCAATGCCGCCGCCTGGCCCTCCGTGATGAGGCCGCTTTTCACGGCCTCATCGAGATCGGCGCGTGTCAGCATGCGAGGCTTTCGACGGTCAGGTTGTTGTTGGTGTAGACGCAGATCTCGGCAGCGATGGCCATCGCCTTGCGGGCGATCGCTTCCGCCTCCATGTCGGTATCGATGAGGGCGCGCGCCGCGGCCAGCGCATAATTGCCGCCCGAGCCGATGCCGATGACGCCGCGCTCGGGTTCGAGCACATCACCGGTGCCGGTCAGGACCAGGCTCACCTGGCTGTCGGCGACGATCATCATGGCCTCGAGGCGGCGCAGATAGCGGTCGGTGCGCCAGTCCTTGGCGAGCTCGACGCAGGCGCGGGTGAGCTGCAGCGGATATTGCTCGAGCTTGGCTTCGAGCCGCTCGAACAGTGTCATGGCATCGGCGGTGGCCCCGGCGAAGCCCGAGATCACCGAGCCGCCGGCGAGCGGCCTGACCTTGCGGGCGTTGGATTTGATGACCGTCTGGCCGATCGAGACCTGACCGTCGCCCGCGATCACCACCCGGTTGCCTTTCCTAAGGCTCAAAATGGTCGTGCCGTGCCACTGCTGGGGGTCGCTCATATCAGTCCTTTTCGTCATCCGTCTCGGCCCCAGGGGCCGGCTGGCCGTCATGTAAGCCTTGATAACCGAGAAGAAAAGCCTCGCACCCGACCCATGGGTTAACTTGGCGGCAGCGAAAGGGTGGCACTGGCTTGCTGCACCTGCTAAGAGAGCCGCCGCAACAAGGGGTTAAGGGCCATGCGCAAGGCCAGCATCGAACGCAAGACCACCGAAACCGAGATCGCCGCGAGCGTCGCGCTCGACGGGACCGGCGCCTATGACGTCAAGACCGGCGTCGGCTTTCTCGACCA
The DNA here is from genome assembly GCA_005502925.1 of Rhizobiales bacterium Y(2018). Lineage (GTDB taxonomy): Bacteria > Pseudomonadota > Alphaproteobacteria > Rhizobiales > Aestuariivirgaceae > Taklimakanibacter. Next base: position 238,477 of record SCPD01000005.1, read on the forward strand.
TATGCTGGAGCAGCTGGCCCGCCATTCGCTGATCGACATCAAGCTCAGAGCGAAGGGCGACCTCCATATCGATTTCCACCACACGACCGAGGATTCGGGCATCGCGCTCGGCCAGGCGCTGGCCAAGGCGCTCGGCGACCGCAAGGGCATCCGCCGTTATGCGAGCCTCCATCTGCCGATGGACGAGACGCTGACGCGCGCCGCCATCGATGTCTCGGGCCGGCCCTATCTCATCTGGAAGGTCGAGTTCTCGCGCCCGAAGATCGGCGACTTCGACACCGAGCTGGTGCGCGAATGGTTCCAGGCCTTCGCCATGAATGCCGGCGTCACGCTGCATGTCGAAACGCTGTATGGTGACAATAATCATCACATCGCCGAAAGCTGCTTCAAGGCGCTGGCGCGTTGCCTTCGCGAGGCGATCGAGATCGATCCGCGCCAGAAGGATCGCATTCCCTCGACCAAGGGCTCGCTCAGCAAATAATGGCCTGGTGGACCGCCCATAACAAAAAGGGCCGCGGCGCCGACGACGTCGTCTTCGTGCGCGAAGGTTTCAACCGGTGGGCGCTCGTCGTCCCGCTGCTCTGGCTCGCCGCCAAGGGCATGTGGGTCGTCCTCCTCATTGCCGTCTCGGCGCAATTGCTGATCTGGGCCGTCGCCGAGGCGCTGGGCTTCGGCGAGGCGATGCGGCTCATCTTCGGCCTGGCGATCAACATCATCATGGGCTTCGAGGCCAATGATCTGCTGCGCTGGACTTATGCCAGGCGCGGTTATGAGGAAGTGGGCCTCGTCCAGGGCGATGATCTCGAAGAAGCGGAGATCCGCTTCTTCAGTGAGGCCGATCTGCCGGTTCAAAGCGCAGCACCGCCGCCGCAAATCCCGCCGGCGCCGGGCCTGTCGCGCAACTGGAAATCCGCGGAGCCCGATTTCATCTTCCCGGGACTGAGCCGCACATGAGCGACGTCGCGATCATCGATTACGGCTCCGGCAATCTTCATTCCGCCGCCAAAGCCTTTGAGCGCGCGGTGCGCGATGGTGGCTCATCGGCGACGATCCTGGTGACGTCCGATCCTGATCGGGTACGCAAGGCCGAGCGCATCGTGCTGCCGGGCGTCGGTGCCTTCCGCGATTGCCATGACGGCCTGAAGGCCGTTCCCGGCATGTGGGAAACGCTCGAAGGCGAAGTCGCCCGCGGCAAACCTTTCTTCGGCATCTGTGTCGGCATGCAATTGATGGCCGAGCGCGGCCTCGAACATGTCGAGACGAAGGGCTTCGGCTGGATCAAAGGCGATGTAAAAGTGATCGAGCCGTCCGATTCCGCGCTCAAGATCCCGCATATGGGCTGGAACACGCTCGATGCGGTAAAACCGCATGCCCTCTTCGACGGCATCACCTTGGGCCCGCAAGGCCTGCATGCCTATTTCGTCCATTCCTATCATCTGGCGCCGGGCGACGGTGAGCAGCTCATCGCCACCGCCGATTATGGCGGCGCCGTCACCGCTTTTGTCGGCCGCGACAATATCGCCGGCAGCCAGTTCCACCCCGAAAAGAGCCAGGCCCTCGGTCTGGCGCTGATCGCCAATTTCCTGAAATGGCGCCCATGATCCTGTTTCCCGCCATCGATCTCAAAGGCGGCCAATGCGTGCGCCTCAAGCTCGGCGACATGGCCGAGGCCACCGTCTTCAATGACGACCCGGCCGCCCAGGCGCGCGATTTCGCGGCGCAGGGCTTCCGCTGGCTGCATCTCGTCGATCTCGACGGCGCCTTTGCCGGCAAGCCGGTGAACGCCCCGGCCGTCGAGGCGATCCTCGCCGCCATCAAGATCCCGGTGCAATTGGGCGGCGGCATCCGCGATATGGCGATGATCGAGACCTGGCTCGGCCGCGGCATCAAGCGGGTGATCCTCGGTACCGTCGCGCTGCGCAATCCGGAGCTGGTCAAGGACGCCTGCCGGCGCTTTCCCGGCCGCATCGCCGTCGGCATCGACGCCAAGGGCGGCAAGGTGGCGGTGGAAGGCTGGGCCGAGACCTCGGAATTGACCGCCATCGATCTGGCGCGCCGTTTTGCCGATGCCGGTGTCGCCGCCATCATTTTCACCGATGTCGATCGCGACGGGGTTTTGAAGGGACTTAATATCGAGGCGACACTATCTTTGGCACGCGCCGTGAATATTCCGGTCATCGCCTCGGGCGGGCTCGCCTCCATTGCCGATGTCGAGCGCCTGCTCGCGCCCGACTGCGCCATTCTCGAAGGCGCCATATCGGGCCGCGCCCTTTATGACGGCCGTCTCGATGCGCGGGCGGCCCTCAAGCTCATCGCCGAGGCCGCCTGATGCTGAAAGCCCGCATCATTCCCTGTCTCGACGTGAAGGACGGCCGCGTCGTCAAAGGCGTGAATTTCGTCAATCTGCGCGACGCCGGCGATCCGGTCGAGATCGCCAAGGCCTATGACAAGGCGGGCGCCGACGAACTGTGTTTCCTCGACATCACCGCGACACATGAGAACCGCGGCATCATCTTCGACGTAGTGAGCCGCACCGCGGAAGCCTGCTTCATGCCGCTGACCGTCGGCGGCGGCGTGCGCACGACCGACGATATCCGCAAGCTCCTGCTCGCCGGCGCCGACAAGGTCTCGATCAACACCGCCGCGGTGAAGAATCGCGGCTTCGTACGCGAGGGGGCGGAGAAATTCGGCAGCCAGTGCATCGTCGTCGCCATCGACGCCAAAGAGGTGGCGCCCGGCAAATGGGAGATTTTCACCCATGGCGGGCGCAATCCGACCGGCATAGATGCGATTTCCTTTGCCGAGGAGGTCGTGGCGCTGGGCGCCGGGGAGCTGCTCGTCACCTCGATGGACCGCGACGGCACCGGCAAGGGCTTCGACATTGCGCTGATGCGCGCCATCGCCGACAGTGTGCCGGTGCCGGTCATCGCCTCGGGTGGTGTCGGCACGCTCGACCACCTGGTCGAGGGCGTCCGGGACGGCCATGCCACTGCGGTTCTGGCCGCCTCGATCTTCCATTTCGGCACTTTCACCATTTCCCAGGCCAAAAACCATATGGCTGAACGGGGAATTCCCATGCGGTTGGCATAAGTGATAAGAAAGCAGTCAGGGGCTGGAACATGACAGACACATTGCGCCACCGGCTGGACGTCCTGGCCGAGCTCGCCGATACGGTGACCGCTCGCCGGGGTGCCTCGCCCGAAATTTCTTACACCGCCAAGCTCCTCTCCCAGGGCATCGAGAAATGCGCCAAGAAGGTGGGTGAGGAGGCGATCGAAGCCGCCCTTGCCGCCGTCAAGGGGGACCGCGACCATCTCAAGCTCGAGGCCGCCGATCTCTTCTATCATCTTGTTGTGCTGCTCGAGGTTTCGGGCCTGCCTTTGACGGAAGTGATGGGCGAGCTCGAAAAGCGCGTCGGCACATCGGGGATCGCCGAGAAGGCCGGCCGCAAGCAGGTGTGACCGCTATGGATTCACTGCGCGACGAGATCTCGCCCTATCGCCATTTCGAGCGCAACGCCTGGGCGAAACTGCGCGCCGATACGCCGATGACGCTCGACCAGGCCGATATCGACGAATTGCGCGGCCTCAATGACCGCATCGATCTGGCCGAGGTGGTGGCGATCTATCTGCCGCTCTCGCGTCTTCTCAATCTTTATGTCGCGGCCACCCAGGAGCTGTTCCGCGCCACCGGCAAATTCCTGCATGCCGAAGGCACCAAGGTGCCTTATGTGATCGGCATGGCGGGCAGCGTCGCGGTCGGCAAGAGCACCACGGCGCGTATCCTGCAGCGTCTCCTGGCGCGCTGGCCCAATCATCCCAAGGTCGATCTCGTCACCACCGACGGCTTCCTCTTGCCCAACGAGATTCTCGAGCGCGAAGGCATCATGAACCGGAAGGGTTTTCCGGAGAGCTACGACCTGCCGACGCTCTTGCGTTTCCTCTCCGACATCAAGGCCGGCCGGCGCAATGTGACGGCGCCGGTTTATTCGCACCTGACCTATAATGTGATGCCGGACAAACGCGTCACCGTCGATCAGCCGGATATTCTGATCGTCGAAGGCCTCAACGTGCTGCAGACGGGAAGGCCGCCGCGTGACGGCAAGATCATTCCCTTCATTTCCGACTTCTTCGATTTCTCGATCTATCTCGATGCCGCCGAGGATGTCATTCACGACTGGTATGTGACGCGTTTCTTCTCACTGCGCGACACCGCCTTCCGTGATCCCAAATCCTACTTCCATCGCTACGCCTCGCTCACCGACAAGGAAGCGCGCGCCACCGCCAACCGCATCTGGGAGACGATCAATCTCGTCAACCTGCGCGAGAACGTCGTGCCGACGCGCCAGCGCGCCGATCTCATCCTGCGCAAGGGTGCTGATCATATCATCCACAGCGTGTGGCTGAGGAAGCTGTAACGCCTCACGATTGACAGCCCTCAATGGATCCCGGCTTTCGCCGGGATGACGGAAGTTGGGCCGGCTTCCTCACCCGATCAGAAAATTCCCATCATGTGACAAATGCCACAGGCGGTCGCCTGACCTCCCGGTAAGGAATGCCATCCCAATTGAGCGCCGTGCTTCCACAATCGAACATCGGAGATCTCACTCATGGATTGGCAGACCATCAGCGCCTTCCTGTTGGCGACGACAATTCTGCTCGTCACGCCGGGGCCGGTCATGGCCATCATTGTCGGCAACACGCTGAATGGCGGTCAGATCGTGGGTTTGCGCACGGTGCTGGGCATCGGGCTCGGCGAGGTGATGCTGGTCGGGCTGCTTGGTCTGTCCTTCCTGCTGTCCAGCCGATTCTTTGGTGACTTCTTCCCCTGGTTCTCGCTGGCGAGCGCTGCTTATCTCGCCTGCCTCGCGGCGGACACGGTCCTGCGCGCCACCGAGCCGGCGCACAACGAGATACGGCGTCTCTCCTCGCGGCCGTTCATCGACGGCCTCGCCATCACCGTCAGCAACCCGACCGCACTGCTCTTCTATTCGGCGTTCTTCATGCCGTTCGTCCAGGCGAGCCAGTCGCTGGTTACCCAGCTCGGCCTGCTGGCCGTGCTTTATGTGGTGCTGAGCCTCGTATTCGATCTGGCTTGCGTGATCTTTCTCGCGCGGCTTGCGCAAAGGCGCCTCCACAGCGCCCGCTTCACGCGTCTCGCCAGATGGTGCAGCGCCGCCGTCTATCTGGGCACCAGCGGACTGGCCCTCGCCTCATTCCTGCAGGCGACGATGCCCTGATCGGACGACGGCGCCGGATGTTTACTGGGCGCCGATGTAACAGGGATTGCTGGTCGCCGTGACCTTGCACATGCCGCTGTCGATGGCGAAGTTCTTCTTTACATTGGCGGTATCGCGGGTCGGCGTCACGACCGGCACGGCAGCTTGCGAGCGGCCGGTGCGCACCACTTCATTGGCGACGGCAGCGCCGGTGCGGCGTTCGAACTGAACGCGTACCGTGTCGCCCTTCTGCAGACGGCTCAAGGTCAGACGGTTGGGCACGTAATAGCTGGCGCCGTCGGCGAGCTGAAGCATGCCGGTGCGCGTGTCGGCCGAACGCACGATGCCGCTGTCACTCGCGGCGAGCGCTGCGCCCCCGAGAAGCGGGAGGGTCAATAATGTCAGTGCAATGATTGTTTTCCGCATGGCGATATCCTCTTGACGAAAGGTCATGAAACAAAGGCATTACGTCCTTGACGTGGTGTCGAAGGGATGCGGCGGCAAACAGAATTTTCTGCGCCGGAAAAGCCGGGCGGCAGCATGCGCAAGCTGAATATCGCGCAACGATAACGTTTGTGTCGAAGAATCCTGAGCGATTCCGATGAGATGGCGCGAAGCTCAGAAAAAGCTCCGCATAAGTGCCAGTTACGTCAGACGTTCCATAAGCGGAGACGTGCCATGCAATCCGCGCCCGGTATCATTTTTGATACTCAGGTGTCGCTCGAGAAACTCAGGCACAATGCGGTTCCGCCTTATGCCAATCAGCTCCTGGGCTTGAGATTTTCCGGGTCGTAGAGCGGCTTATAGCCGATGCTCACGACCTCGACCGGATAGGTCTCGGCAAAATATTCGATATTGAGCTTCCGGCCTTCCTGGCAATAGGCCCAGGGCAGATAAGCGAGCGCGATATTCTTGCCGATGGTCGGACCGAAGGCGATGGAGGTCGTATAGGAGCGCCGGCCGAGCTCATCGACCAGCACGTCGCCCGTTTCCGGATCCATGACCGGCAGATTGCCGAGGGGATAGCGCTTCACACCTTTTTTGTCGGTGTTCTCCGTCATCACCAGCGTGCACAGCATCGCCGGCTGATGGGCGCGCGCTTTGTATTCCAGATGTTTCGCCTTGCCGCGGAAGTCGGCGTCCTTGACTTTCGGGCGGGCGAGATCGGCTTCGATGAGATTATATTGGGTGAGGAGATCCGCATTCTGCAGGCGCAGGCTCTTTTCCATGCGGCGCGAATTCGCATAGGTCTCGACGCCGAAGGCCATCACGCCGGTGGCGCGCAGCGCATCCCACACGGCGAGGCCATCCTCATATTTCATATGCAGCTCCCAGCCCTGCTCGCCGACATAGGAGATGCGGAAGGCGGTGACTTTCTTGCCCGCGATCTCGATCTGCTTGATCGCGGCGAAGGGGAAATTTTCGGGATCGAGGCCGGCCGGATCGGCGACGGCCTTCTTCAGCGTCGCGCGGGCATTCGGACCCCAGATGCCGATGGTGACATATTTCTCCGACGTGTCGGTGATGGTGACATCGAGGCCGCGATCCTCGGCGATGCGGCGCATATAGTGGAAGTCGCGCGGGCCCGCATCGGCGCCATTCACCAGGCGGCAGCGGTCCGCCATGCGGAAGACGGTGAAGTCGGCACGCACCATGCCCTCGTCATCGAGGAAGTGCGTATAGATGCCCTTGCCGATATTGCCGTCGCCGCCGATCTTGGCGGCGCACAGCCATTCGAGTAGCTCGACATGGTCGGGCCCCTCGATGTCGACCATGTGGAAATGCGAGAGATTGACGATGCCGCAATCCTCGCTCATCGCCAGATGCTCGGCATTGGAGACGCGCCAGAAATGGCGGCTGTCCCACTCGTTCTCGCGGACCGGCACGCGGTTGTCGTATTTTTTCAGGAGATGCTCGTTGGCGGCATAACCATGCGCGCGCTCCCAGCCGCCGAGCTCCATGAAATAGCCGCCGAGCTCCTTCTCACGCTCATAGAACGGCGAATGCTTGACATTGCGGCCCGTCGCATAGGGCTCGCGCGTATGCACGGCCGGATAATAGATCTTCTGGGCCGCTTCGAAAGTGCGGCCCTCGATGAACTTTTCCGCGAGCTGGTGCGGATAGAAACGCGCATAGTCGATCGAGGCATGATCGATCGCGGTGCGGCCGTCGGTCATCCAGTCGGCGATGAGCTTGCCATAGCCGGGGCCGTCCTTCACCCAGATGGCGACGCAATACCACAAGCCGCGCACCTTCTGGCTCTCGCCGCAGGACGGGCCGCCGGCGGCCGACACCTGCAGGAGGCCGTTGAAGGAATGGCTTTCATTGTAGCCGAGCTCGCCGAGAATGGGGGTGAGCGCCATGGCGCGCTCGAGCGGTGCGATGATCTGCTCCATGTCGAGATCGCGCTGCGAGGGCGACAGGCGCGCCTCGCTCTTTTCGAGAATGTCGCGCGGATGGCAGAGGCGCGGATTGGTCTCTTCGTAATAGCCCCATTCGATCTGGCCGCCCTCGGCGGTCTTGGGATCGCCGGTGTCGCGCATATAGGCGGAGTTGCCCTGGTCGCGCAGCAGCGGATAACCGATCTCCTTGCCCGTACCTTCGAACTGGTTGAACGGGCCGAAGAAGGACAGCGGATGGTCGACCGGCATCACCGGCAGGTCCTCGCCGACCATCGCGGCGATCAGGCGCCCCCAGATTCCGGCGCAGACGACGACATGATCGGCCAAAATCGTGCCGCGATGGGTGACGACACCTTTGATGCGGCCCTTCTCGACGATGAGCGAGGTCGCCGGCGTATGGCCGAAAACTTTCAGCTTGCCGGATTTCTCCGCCGCATCGATGAGCTTGCCGGCGACCGTCTGCGAGCGCGGAATGACGAGGCCGGCATCGGGATCGAACATGCCGCCCATCACCTGATCTTCCTCGATCAGCGGGAACAGCTTCTTGATTTCGGCGGGCGAGACATAGTGCGCGCGGGTGCCGAAGGCCTTGGCCGAGGAGAGCTTGCGCTTGATCTCCTCCATCCAGACATCGTGGCCGGTGCGCGCCACTTCGAGGCCACCGATACGGGCGTAGTGCCCCATCTTTTCGTAGAAATCGATCGAATACTGCGTCGTCCAGACCGACAGATAATCGTGGCTCGTGGTGTAGCAGAAGTCGGAGGCATGCGCCGTCGACCCGATATCGGTCGGGACGCCCGACTTGTCGATGCCGACGATTTCGTCCCAGCCGCGTTCGATCAGATGATGGGCGACGGAGGCCCCGACGATGCCGCCCAGCCCTATGATGACAACTTTCGCCTTTTCGGGGAACGCCGACATGTTGACTCCTCGATATCCCTTCGATCCGATTGGGGCACATTAGTGAGCCTGATTCAACGGGCGTGAGATGGAACGACCAGAGGCGGGCGGATTGCGACACAAGGCCTTTCCTCGCCAAATTCCGTCATCCCGGCGAAAGCCGGGATCCAATGAACTCTCAGCAAGCGGACAGCGCTGCCCGGATTTTCTTATTCAATAGGCCCCGACTTTCGCCGGGGTGACGGACTGCGGAGTCACCCCGCCAGCAATTGAGTAAAGATCGGCCCCGGGTCGTCGGCCTCGACCAGCTTCCTGGCCGAAATCACCCAGATCCGCGTTGCCACGGCGCTGACGAAAGCCCGGTCGTGGCTGACCAGAAGGCAGGCCGCATTGTGCTCGATCAGCTCGCCTTCCAGCATGTCCTGCCCCTCGATATCGAGGTGGTTCGTCGGCTCGTCCAGCAGATAGAAATTGGGTTGCGCCAGCCGCAGGAGCAGCATCGCCAGCCGCGCCCGCTGGCCGCCGGAGAGCCTGGCGAGCGGTGCTGACTGCGCCTCGATGCTGATCCCCGTTCCGGCGAGCTGCGCCCGCGCCTGGTGGTCGGTCAGGTCGCTGGACCGCTTCACCGCCTCCCAGGGCGTGCGAAACGCATCGAGTTGCGACAGCGCCTGATCGGACGTTCCGAGCTTGAGGCTCGCGGCGCCCCTTATATGCGGATCCTCCCCGGCAAGCGCCGCGCGCAGCCTGTCGACCAGCCGGGTCTTGCCCGTCCCATTGGCGCCGAGCACAGCGATCCGATCGCCGTTTTCGATCCACAGTCTCCCGGTGCGGAACAGCACCCGCCCGTCCGGCGTCGTGATCGCCGTATCGTTGATCGTCACCAGCGCCTTGGCATGGGTGCCGCTGTTGGTCAGGCGGATCGCCCCGGCCGAGCGTTCCTGATGCGCCGGCCGGGCTTTTTCCGCGAGCTTGTCGGCCCGCTCCGACAGCTGCTTGGTCTTGACGACCAGCAGGTCGGAGCCCGAATTGATGCCGATATTCTTGAGCTTGGCTGCCTGCTGCCGGAGCGCTTTGACCTTGCGCATGTCGTTTTCATACTGGCGGTCGCGCGCCGCATCGCGCTCGTCCAGCGCTTCGCGGGCGCGGGAATAGGGCAGCGAGAAATCTTCGCTGTCCTCCGGGCGCAGGAACAAAGTGCGGTTGGTGACGTCATCGAGAAAGGCGCGATCATGGCTCGCCGCGATCACCGCGCAGTCGCGCGGCAAGGCGAGGAGAAACCGTTGCAGCACGCCGATCCGCCCGATGTCGAGATGGTTGGTGGGCTCGTCCAGAAGAAGCAGATCGGGTTCGACCACGGCTGCGCGCGCCAGCAGCATGGTTCGCTGCCAGCCGCCGGACAGGCTGCCGACGGCGCGGCCTCTGATGGCCTCGTCCACGAAGAGATCATCGAACAGGACATCGATCCGCCAGCTCTCGGTTTCGGCGACCTCGGGGGCGAGCGCGTCGCTGACCGCGTCATGGAGGCTTAAAGGCAGGAGACGTTCGGGCACGTCCTGCGCGGCGAAGGCGACGACCAGGCCGCGCATGCGTGTCACGGTTCCTGTCGTCGCGTCTTCCTCGCCCGCCACGATGCGCAGGAGCGAGGATTTGCCGCGCCCGTTTGCCGCGACGAGGCCGAGGCAGTCGCCCTTGGCGACGGAGAAATTGAGTCCCTTGAACAGGAACTCGCTACGGGTCAGGGAAAGGTCTTTGGCGGAGATAAGGGACATTGCAGTCTCATCAGGTCAGGGCGGCACAACGGGCTGTGCCCAAAAAAGGCTGACGATGAGACGGCGATGCGTTCCTCAGTCAGCCCCGCGACGTCGAGCGCGGGGCGGAAACAGGTCCACGGGTTCTGCACTGGAAGTGCTGATGCAACATCGCCCTTCCCCTCCTGGTTGAAGCGCAAGGCTTATCTAGACAGTTTGCACCGGATTGACAACACTGCGCGGGATCAGCCCGAAAATCCGCCCGCCGCCAGGAAGGCCAGCTCCTCGGGCGTCGATTTCCGGCCGAGCACCGCATTGCGGTGCGGGAAGCGTCCGAAACGTTCGATGATGTCGAGATGGAGCGTCGCCCAATAGACCATGTCGCCCGGGTCGCGCGCCGCGAACAGCGCCACGCAGCGCCGCTGCGCATCGAGGTCCTCGGCATGTTCGAAGGGCATGATGAACCACATGGCGAGCGGGGCCGGGAAAGCCAGATGGTCGCCGCGCGCCACCGCCTGCCTGGCGAGCGCCAATGCCTTCTTGTCGGCGGCGAAAGCGAGCGGTGAGCCGCGATGGATGTTGCGCGAGAACTGGTCGAGCATCAGGATCAGCGCCAGCATGCCTCTGGGCGTTTCCGTCCAATGATCGAAGACGCCGTCGCGGGCTTTGGCCAGCGCATCCTTGAAGCGCACCGACAGCTGTCCGTCGAAGGAAGCGCTCTTGGTGAACCAGCGCGCTTCGCCGGCGGCAAGCCAGAAATCGATCACGTCGTCGGGCGTCATTTCGGATCGAGCTCCATGCAGGTGATGATGAACTGGGCGAGCGCCTCGACATGGTCGCGGTCGAAGACCGGCACCGGCGCGTCGGGCACCGGGCCCGTGGCGGCGATCGCCACGACGCTCGGGTCCTCGCCGGCGAGCTTCGGGTGATCGAGCGCCAGGTTGCGCACCTCGATCTTGGCGTGGTCGCCATGTTTGTAGCCTTCGACGATGATCAGATCGCAAGGCGAGAGCTTGGCGAGGATCGTCGCGAAGGAGGGTTCTTCTTCATCGCGCGATTCATGGATGATCGCCCAGCGCTGGCGCGACACCACCGCGACCTCGCTGGCGCCGGCAGCGCGATGGCGGAAGCTGTCGCGGCCCTCATGGTCGATGTCGAAGGAATGATGCGCATGTTTGACGGTGGCGATGCGATAGCCGCGCCGGGTCAATTCGCGCACCAGTTTCTCGACCAGCGTGGTCTTGCCGGCATTCTTGAAGCCGGCAACACCGATGATCTTCTGCGTCATGGCTGGAACTCCGCCTGGATCGCGAGCGCGGTGGTCACATCGTCGGGCGTGTTGATATTGAAGAACGGGTCATAGGGCAGAGAGGTCCATTCCGCGATGCCCGCGCCATGCGATAGGGCCCAGTCATGCATCGAGCGCCGGCTGCCTTTGATGAAGTCCACCAAAGCGGGGACCAGCGTCACCTTCCACAGGCCGAAGACCGGATGCAGTCTGCCGCCCGAGCTCGCGACCGCCATGTCGAGGCCCTGCGCCGCGCCTGCGAGCTTCGTCACCAGATCGCGCGGGAAGAACGGCGTGTCGACCGCGACGGTGGCGACGGATGTGAAGCCATGACGCCCAGCCCAGTCGAGCGCGGCGTGAAGGCCGGCAAGCGGGCCCTGATGGTCGCCGGCCGCATCGGTCACCACCGGCAGCCCCTGCGCATCGACGGGAACCTTCAGGTCATGGCGGTTGACGATCAAAGCAGAAACCTGCGGCTGGAGCCGTAGGATGGCGAGATCGAGCAGCAGAATGCCGCCGAGATCGAGCCGGGCCTTGTCTTCGCCCATGCGGCGCGATTGCCCGCCGGCCAGGATGCAGCCGGCAATGTCGTCGCCCGTCGTCACGCGGTGGCGGCGCCATAGAGGCGCTGCGGCGGGATCCAGATGGTGATCTGATCGCCCTGCGCCACAGCGCCCTCGCGCTCGACCCAGGCGGTGATGCCGCGTTTGTGCTTGGCCGCCTTCACGAAGCCGACCTTCTGTTCAGGATTATGGCTGGCGATGATGTCGGCCGGGTAGCGGCAGGGCTCGTTCTCCATGTCGACCACGATGGTGGCGCCGGAAGGGAATTGCAGCCGCGAGGAGGGCGGCAGAAGCGTGAGGTCGGCAATGCCGGAGGTCACCATATTGGCGCCGACCCATTCGGGCTTCACGGCCGGGATCTCCATGATCGCCGCGATATCGGTCAATTCCTCGACCGACAGCAGAGTGAGCTGGCGCACATTGCGGATCGGCGTGTCGCGCGGATATTGCTTGATGGTGCGCACATCGGCCGGCCGCGTCAGCCCGCTATGGCAATCGCCCTCGATGCCGTCGAAGCGCAGCACAAATCCATCGGTGCGCGATTTTTCGAGACCGGCCTTGCGGTCCGGATTCCTGAGCAGCGCCTCGACCCGTCCGGTCTGGGCAAGCTCGGTCATCAGCGGCATTTCGAACACCTCCGTCAGGCGGACCGGCATAGCAGGTCGAAGCCGGGCTCGCTATAGTGCGACCTATGACCGATCATGAACTCGACGCGGCGGGACTTTTATGCCCGCTTCCGGTGCTGAAAGCCCGCAAGCGCCTGGAGGGCCTCAAATCCGGTGAGATTTTGCGGCTCATTGCCACCGACCCCGCTTCCGTCATAGACGTTCCCCATTTCTGCACCGAACAGGGCCATGAGCTCCTCTCGCAGGAGGCGAGCGACGGCCGCCATATTTTCAGGATCCGGCACAAATGAGCTACGATTTCGGCGCCTTCAACAACTGGGGTTCACTCAAGAAGGTCGCGGTGCGCAGCCCCGCCACCGCTTTCAAGGACGATCGCCGGCTCGATGCCGAATGGAAGCCGCTCAATTATCACTCGCGGCCCGACCTCGCCGAGGCGAATCGCGAATTCGCCGTGGTGACGCGGGTGCTCGAGGCGGCCGGCGCCGAGGTCATCGGACTTCCCGATGGCGACGGGCTCACCCTCGATTCGCTCTATACCCATGACGCTTTGATCGTGACGCCCAAGGGTCTGGTGCGGCCTTTCATGGGCAAGCCGCAAAGGCGGCGCGAAGCCACCGTCAATGGCGCCCATCTCGAAAGTCTAGGGATTCCGATCGCAGGTGAGATCCAGGGTCCGGGCTCGGTGGAAGGCGGCGATCTCGTCTGGATCGACCGCCATACGCTGCTCGCCGGCATCGGCTACCGCACCAACCGCGAGGGCATCGCGCAATTGCGCAAGCTCGCCGGCGGCGATGTCGAGATCCTCGAATTCGACCTGCCGCATTACAAGGGCCGGAGCGACGTCTTCCATCTGATGTCGGTCCTGAGCCCGCTCGATAAGGATCTGGCGGTGGTCTATCTGCCGCTGATGCCGGTGCGCCTGGTACAATTCCTTGAGAGCCGCGGCATCGGTTTTGTCGAGGTGCCGGACAAGGAATTCGACTCGATGGGCTGCAACGTCCTGGCGCTGGGTCCGCGCCATGCGATGATGGTTGCCGGCAATCCCGAAACCGAACGCCGCATGAAAGTCGCCGGCGTCAAGGTCGAGGTGATCAAGGGCGACGAGATCTGCCGCAAGGGTGAAGGCGGCCCAACCTGCATGACCAGGCCCCTGGTGCGCGGGTAAAACGCCGCAACTCCCACATTCCGTCACCCCGGCGAAAGCCGGGATCCAATAAATTCTCAGAGCGCGGGCAGCGCCGCCCGCTTGCGACTATCTAATGGGTCCCGGCTTTCGCCGGGATGACGTCGTTACCCGATAAATCCCTTCACCTTGTCGGAGAATCCGACCGTCACCGAGCCGTCTCTGTGCTCGATGAGCGGGCGGCGGATGAGCGAGGGATTCTTGACCGCAAGTGAAACCGCCTTGGCCTCGGTGAGATTCTCGGTTTCGGCCTTGGGCAGGCCGCGCCAGGTATAGCCGGCGCGGTTGATCATCTTCTCCCAGCCGCCCAGCGCTTTAGACCACTTGGCGACCTGGTCCTTATTGATCGGATCTTCCCTGACATCGCTGAAGTTGTAGGCCTTCTTCTTCTGGTCGAGATAACCCATCGCCTTCTGGCAGGTCGTGCATTTCTTGAGGCCGAACATCTTGAGCATCGGGAAGTCTCCGGTCGGTTAGTTGAGAGAAAGAGTCTTGTCGGTATGGAAGGCGCCGGCGCCGGTGATCTGGTCGGTGAAAGCCTTGAACAGATCCTCGATCAGGCGTTTCTCGATATCCTTCACGATGAAGACCAGACGCGTGCGCTGATCGCCATCGGGCCAGGCCGCGAGCCTGACCGGCGGATGATAGATATGTTGCACGCCATGCAGCACGACCGGGCGCGTCGGATCGTCGGCGACCTTCACGATGCCCTTCATGCGCAGCATGTTGGCGCCGTGGAAGGACTGCAAGAGTCCCAGAAACATGTCGAGGCCGGCGGCGCTGATGGCGCGGTCATCCGCGAAGGTGAAGGAGCGGATATGATCGTCATGGCGCGACACGTCATCATGATGATCATGGCCGTGCTCATGCCCGTGATCATGATGATGGCCGTGATGGCGGTGCCGCCGGCGCTTCTCGCCCGCTTCATAGGCTTCCGCATTGAGCCACGCGCGTGCATCGAGTGATTTGGTCTCGGGATTATAGAGGCCGCTATTGAGAAGCCGCGCCGCGGTCGCTTCGCCCCGATGGGTGGTGAGGATGCGCGCCGCCGGATTGAGCGCGCGCAGGCGGCCGATGAGGGAATGGAGCGCATCCTCGCCTTCGCGCCCGGTGAGGAGATCGAGCTTGGTCAGCACCAGCCGGTCGGCGACCGCCGCCTGCTTCACTGCTTCCGCGTGGGCATCGAGCGTCGCCTCGCCCTGGACGCCATCGACGACGGTGATGACGCTTTCGAGCCGGCAGCGCTTGAGGAGGTCGGGCTCGCTCATCACCGTATGCAGCACGGGTGCCGGATCGGCGAGGCCGGTGGTCTCGATGATGATGCGGTCGAAGGCCTTCAGCTCGCCGCCGTCGCGCCGGGCGATCAGCTTGAGCATCGTGTCGATGAGATCGCCCCTTATGGTGCAGCACAGGCACCCCGACGACATCTCGAAGACATTCTCCTCCGAGCGCTCGACCAGGAGATGGTCGATGCCGATCTCGCCGAACTCGTTGATGATGACGGCGGCGTTGGCCAGCATCGGGTCTTTGAGCAGGCTGTTGAGCAAAGTGGTCTTGCCGGCGCCGAGAAAGCCGGTGATGACCGAAACGGGCAGGATCTGCATGTCACTCATGAGCCGGTGATATAGGCGATGGTTCGCCCGCCGTCAGCCCCTGTGGTAGCTCACCTGGAGCATGGGGGATTCACCGGTCGCGCATGGGCGCGTACTGGAATGTGGGATAATCCCGTTGAATTTCAGTGAATTAGAAGGCTATCCCTTCACCACGCCTTCCATCAGACCCTTGAAGAAGAGCTTCTGCGCGAAAGTGAAGGCGATGATGCCGGGCGTCACCACGATCATGTAGACGGCGGCGAGATTGGGCCATGACCATTGGCCGAGGCCGCCTTGCGCGCCCGCCAGCACCACCGGCATGGTGCGCGCCGTCTGGTCGTTGGTGAGCGTCGAGCAGAGCAGGAACTCGCCCCAGGCGGTGACGAAATTGACGATGAAGATCACCACGAGGCCGTTGCGCGCCATCGGCAGCACGATCTCCCACAGCGTGCGCACCGGTCCCGCGCCGTCGACCTTGGCCGCCTCCACCACCTCATGCGGCACCAGCTGGAAGACGCTGCGCATGATGAGGATGCTGATCGCCAGGTTGAGCGTGATATAGGGCAGGATCAGGCCCCAGGTCTTGTTGATGAGGCCCAGAGAGCTCTGGATCTCGTAGACGCTGATGATCGACACCACGCGGGTCGGGAAATAGAGCGAGACGAGAAGGGCGACGACGACGATGCCGCCACCCTTGGGCCGCATATGGACCAGCGCATAGCCGGCGAGGATCGCGAAGATGCTGGTGAACAGCGTCGTAAGGCCGGTGACATAGATGCTGTTCCATAGATTGACCGGCAGCGTGTCGATCTTCTCGAACACGTAGGCATAGGTGCCGAAGTCGAATTTGCGCGGCCAGAAATCGCCACGCATCGCGTCGGGACGCGACTTGATCGACATCATCAGCACCCAGGCGAGCGGCGCCAGGATGATCAGCATGAAGATGTTGATCACGCCATGGCGGATGATCGAGGCCTTGTTCTCGGCGAACCAGCTCCGTTCCGGCTTTGCGCTGAGGGCGGCGTCGCTCATGGTGCTATCCCTTCGGCCTGAAGATGCGGATCAGGATCACCATCACCACCATCATGCCGAGCGCACCGATCATGCCGATCGCCGCGGCGAAGCCTTGCCGCCACAGACCGAGCTTGAAAGCCTGGTCATACATGAAGATCGTCCAGGTATAGGTCGGCGTGTCGCGGTTGAAGCCGCCGAAGATCAGATATTCATCGATCACCGCCATGGCGCTGCCGAAGCGCAGCACCACCAGGATCATCATGATCGGCGCCAGCGCCGGGCGTGTGATGTGCCAGAAGATCTTCCATTCGCTCGCCCCGTCGATGCGCGCCGCTTCCGGCAGGTCCTTGGGGATGGCGGCGAGGCCGGCGAGGAAGAAGATCGTGTGATAGCCGAGCCCCCACCACCATTCCATCACCGCGATGGCGGGCAAGGTCAGCGGCGTGCCGCCGAGCCATTGCGGCGCGTTCTGCAAGGTGAAGAGGCCGGTCACGTCGACGAGGAAATGGTTGATGGGCCCGACCTGGTAATTATACATCCACTTCCACAGCACGAAGACGAGCGTGCTCGGAATGACTGCCGGGATCAGCAGCACCACGCGATAGAAGGTGGCGAGCTTGGCGTTCGTAACCTTGTCGATGAGGATGGCGAGGAGCAGCGGCAGGATGATCGTTCCCGGCAGGAACATCAAGGTGAAGAGCGCGGCGCGCCACAGGCTCGCCCACATCAAGGGATCGTTGAGGGCCGTGATGTAATTGGCGAAGCCGACGAACTGCGCCGGGTCGCTCGACAGGAATTCATAGTCCGTGAAGCTGATCCACAGGACGCGGAAGATCGGATAGACCTGATAGCCGACGAAGAAGACGATGGCCGGCAGCAGAAACCACCAGGCGCTCATCGTATTTCGCAACGCGGCCCAACGCTCGCCCAGACTGCTCTGAGGCGCCAGACTCGTAGTCATCCGATCGGAAGCGGTCGTCTCAACCATTAGTCCAAGCTTTGCAGAATGTGCGCGTTAGAGCAAACGGGAACCGGGCCCGAATCCCGGTTCCCGCGCCCGTAGATCACGATCACTTCAGGTCGAACCGACCTGAAGTGATAAACGTGATCGATTATTAGGATTAGCGCGTGACCAGTCGAAAAACCGGTACCCACTTTTCCGGTCACGCGCTTTACTTGCCGCGCTTCATTTCGGCTTGGACGGCGTCCACGACCTTCTGCAGCGCTGCCTTGGGATCGGCTTCCTCGCCTTTGAGGAAGGTTTCCCAGATCGGTTTGCCGATCACGAATTGCTGCAGGCCGAAGATATGGTTGTTGATGGCCTTGGCCTTGTCGAGCTGGCCACGCACCAGGGAGACGAAGTCCGGCATCCAGTCGGGCTTCTTGGCTTCCCATTCCGCATAGATCGACTTGTAGGGCGGCAGCTGGCCAGGATGGCTGGTTTCGGTGCCGGCGATCGAGTCTTTCCAGATCTGCGCGTCATAGGTGAGCGCCTTGATGTATTCGGCCGCCTTCTCTTTGTTCTTGCCGTGTTTGAACAAAGCGCTGCCGGTGGTCCAGAACACCGTCGAGCCTTCGCCATTGGCGAATTTCGGCAGCGGTCCGAGATGCAGGGCCTTCTGGTCGTCCCAGTTCTGGGCCATGCGCAACGGCGCGTTGAAGTATTTGGTGAAGTAGCCGACGCGCTGGGCGGCGAAGGCCACTTCGTCCGGCGTACCGTTGACGCCGCCGTCCGAGGCGCCCTCGAGCAGGATGTCGGGATGCGACACCGCCATGATGCTCTTCATGAGCTTCAGGGCTTCGACCGCCGCATCGCTGGTGAAGTCGAACAGGCCCTCGGAGGTGTAGACATTGGAGCTCATGCTGTGCGCAAACGGCGCCAGCGAGCGCCAGCCATGCGAGTCGAAGGTGGCGCCGAACGGAGCCGTCCCCGATTCCATGATCTTCTTGGCATTGGCCAGATGATCGTCCCAGGTGGCGGGAGCGGCATCCGGCAGCCCGGCCTTGGTGGTCAGGCCCGAATGCCAGGAATTGCCGATCACGTCGAGGAAGAACGGCCAGCCATAGAGCTTGCCGTCGATCGTGTTCTCGGCGCGGATCGACGGGATCATGTCGTCGAGCACGTCTTTCGGGATATAATCGTCCCACGGCTCGATGACGCCGGCTTCCTTCATCGCCGACATTTCGACGAATGGCGTCTGGCCGACATAGACGTCCCAGGTGCTTTCATTGTTCTTGGCTTCGGCCACGAACCGTTCGATGCCGAAGCCTTCGACCGGCGCGATCTGGTAGTTGAGGCCAGGGAATTTCTCATTCACCTTCGGAATGCTCGGGTGAAGGTCCTGAATCCACTGATAGAAGGTGGGGGTCAGCGGACGGTCCTGCGCACGCGCCGAGCCGATGCCACCTTTCACCGCGGCGCCGACACCGGCGAGGCCAAGCCCTGCGGCCAGGCTGCGGGTCAGAAATTCGCGCCGGTCGATGCGGCCCTGCCGCAATTGCCGGGCCAGCGCATCCTGAACCAGATATTCCTCTTCCTTACGTATCTTCATCGTTTTCTCCCGGATTATTGTTCAGCCCTTGGGGGCTGTCGTTTTAGTTGGCAAACACGATTGTCGAAGATGTCCGTACCTGCATAGCTGTCGCCGCTGAACCTCGAGTTCCGGTCGAGCGGAACGGAACAGGCATATCTGCACGTATTCGGTGTTCTCCTCTTGAAGAGGCCTCGACAGGTCGGAAGCCCTAGATTATCAGATAATATGAAGGTGCCAAGACATCTCAACGAGGTTTAGCCAATGAATGTGCTCGATCGTTTCCGCCTGGATGGAAAGCGTCTTTTCATAACCGGCGGCAGCCGCGGTTTCGGGCGGGTCATTGCGCTGGCGGCGGCGGAAGCGGGCGCCGACATCATCATTAACGGGCGTGATCCGGCCGCTTTGGCCAAGACCGCCGACGAGGTGCGTGAGCGTGGCCGCGAGGTCCGCACCTATCCGGGCGACATCGCCGATCCGGCCTTCTGCGAGGATCTCTGCGCCCGCGTGATCGCCGAGGCCGGCCCCGTCGATATCCTGGTCAATAATGTCGGCGGCCGCAATCTCGCGGCCAAGATCGAGGAAACCTCGCTCGACCAATGGCAGACCGGCGTCGATCTCAACCTGACCCATGTCTTCCTCTGCACCAAGATGTTCGGGACCGAGATGCTGAAGCGCGGCAAGGGCCGGGTCATCAATATCGCCTCGATCAGCGGCATGGTCGCCAATCGCGGCATTGGCGGGCGCCATTATGAAACGACCAAGGCGGCGGTGATCCATTTCACCCGCGCCACCGCCGCCGACTGGGCGCCGCGCGGCGTCACCGTCAACGCCATCTGCCCCGGCCTGTTCATGACCGAGCCCAATCTCGCCTGGTCGAAGTCGCATCCCGAGGTCATCGAAACCTTCGTGCGCCAGGTGCCGATGGGCCGCACCGGCGAGCCCGAAGAGATCGGCCCACTCGCCGTCTATCTCGCCTCCGATGCCTCCAACTATGTCACCGGCGCGAGCTTCGTGATCGACGGCGGCTACACGCTGTGGTGATGGAAACATCCGCCCCGCAACGCGGCTAGAGTAATTTACAATCTCTCACAAGAGATGCGGTTCTCCCCTCGCCCCGCGAGAGCGGGGAGAGGGAGGGGCCCATTGCGAAGCAATGGGAAGGTGAGGGGCACCCGGT
The DNA here is from genome assembly GCA_005502925.1 of Rhizobiales bacterium Y(2018). Classification (GTDB taxonomy): domain Bacteria; phylum Pseudomonadota; class Alphaproteobacteria; order Rhizobiales; family Aestuariivirgaceae; genus Taklimakanibacter. The sequence goes on from SCPD01000005.1 coordinate 258,722, forward strand.
CTCCTTGTGCAAGGAAAGAGCGGGTCTACCGCAAATCCCGCGTCAGTCAGAAACAAGGGTAACAGGGATGCCCCTCACCCTCCCAACGCTGGCGCGTTGGGCCCCTCCCTCTCCCCTCTTCGAGGGGCGAGGGGTGCTTCCTACAGCTTGACCTGCTTATACGTATCCATCCACGGCCGTACGCGCTCGAAGGTTGCGCTCGCGGCGAAGACGTCCTCATCGGCGTAACGCCGTCCGACGATCTGCAGGCCGACCGGCAGGCCGTTCGAGGCGAGTCCGGCCGGCACGGTCGCTGCCGGATAGCCGATGAAATTGATGAGGAAGGTCATGCACCAGCCGATCAGCCGGTTGATCTCTTCGCCCTCGACCTCTTTCGGTCCCACCGTATTGCCGTCTGTCGCGTTGTCGACGGCGAGGCAGGACAGTGTCGGCGACACCAGATAGTCATAACGGTCGAGCACCTTGCGCAGCGCGTCGAAGACGTCGGACCGTATGATCTCGTCATTGATGAAGTCATTCACTGTCAGCTTGCGGCCGATCTCGTCCCAATACCAGAGCTCCGGCGGCAGATCGTTATAGTGGTCGCGCTTGAGATCGATGCCTTCGCGCTTGAAGCCTTCGAGCGCCGCCACCTGCTTGGGCGCGATGAGCCGGCACCACATGTCGCTCAAAGCCATGTGCGAATGCGGGATGTCGATCTTCACTTCCTCGACATGGGCGCCCGCTTCCTCGAAGGCCTTGACTGCCTTGTCGGTCACCGCGATGACGCGCTTGTCGACCGGGAAGATGCCATAGTCGCGCGTATAGGCGATCTTCTTGCCGGCGATCGAGCGCTTGAGCGCGCCCATGAAATCGGCCTCGCCTTCGATGCAATAAGGATCGCGTGAATCGTAGCCCTGGAGCGCCGTCATCGCCAGCGCGCTGTCCTCGACGGTGCGGGTGATCGGGCCTTCGAAGATGAAGGGAACATTGCCACCGAACGCATCGGGGCGCGTCACCAGCGGCACGCGGCCGAAAGCCGGCTTATAGCCGAAGACGCCACACCAGGAAGCCGGAATGCGGATCGAGCCGCCGCCATCGGTGCCTTCGCACATGGAGAGAAGGCCCGCCGCCACGGCGCCGGCCGCACCCCCCGACGAGCCGCCGGTGTTCTTGCTGAGATCGAACGGGTTCCGCGACGGACCGAAGAGATAGTTGTCGCAGGTGCCGCGGAAGCCGAAGACCGGGCTGTTGGTCTTGCCGACCATGACGGCGCCGGCTTTCTCCATGCGTTCGGTGAACATGCAGGATATATTGGTCACATAGTTCTTGAGCGCGCGGATGCCGCCGAATGTGGTGACCCAGCCCGGCTTGAAGTCGAAGCAGTCCTTCATCGCGATCGGCACGCCATGATAGGCGCCGAGCTTGTCGCCGCGCATGACCGCTTCTTCCGCCTTCTTCGCCGCCTTGCGCGCGTCGTCATAGCCGAAGATCACCAGTGCATTGATCTTGGAATTAAGCGTCTCGATGCGCTTGATGGCGGCGTCCAGCACTTCGACCGGCGAGATCTCCTTGGCGCGGATGCGCCTCGCCAGGCTCGCCGCCGATTCGGTTTTCGCAAGGTCTTCGCTCATGGACAGGTTTTCCTCCTCAATCTTTTGTGTTCTTGATCACCTGGGTGATGATGTCGCCCGAGGTGACGAGCCGGTCGAATTCGGGCGGGCGCAATTCGCCGCCCATGAAGACATGGCCGCGGCGGAAGCGCATGCCGCCGGCCTCCGCCGTAAGTGCGGCGAAATGCACTTCTTTCGGATGCGCCGCCGCGATGATGCGCGCTACATTGCGCGTCGTGATGCCGCCGCCCGGCATGACGATGATACGTTCGCCGGCGCGCCTGATGAGTTCGGTTATGAGCGGCAGGCCCTCGAGCACGCTCGCTTCCTGGCCGGAAGTCAGCACCCGCTCGACGCCGAGCTTGATCAGGGTTTCGAGCGCCGCGAAGGGATCACGCGCCATGTCGAAGGCGCGGTGGAAGGTCACCGACAACGGCCGCGCCGCGGCGATCAGCCTGGCCGTGCGGTCGGCATCGATGTCGCCTTCGGGGTTGAGAAGGCCGATCACCACGCCATCGGCGCCTTCGGCCTTGGCGGCCGCGATATCGGTCAGCATGACCGCATATTCATCATCGTTGAACAGAAAGTCGCCGCCGCGCGGCCGGATGATCACATGGAGACCGATGCCGGCGACCTTGCGTGCGGCGCGGATGAGGCCGAGGCTCGGCGTGGTGCCGCCTTCGAGAAGATTGGCGCACAGCTCGACGCGTTGCGCACCCGCATCCTTGGCGGCGCGCACGCCGGCGACAGAATCCACGCAAATTTCGTAGATCACCCCGAAAGACCCCAGATCACGGCGGACCGCGGGCATTGAGCGCATAAGCGCGCGAAGATTTCAAGAGACCGGAAGCTGCGATAGGGTCGAAAGCTACGGCGTTTCCCGATCAGCCGATGTGCGGGAAACTCATGGGCCGATCGCTACGGCGCTTTTTTCTTCTTCTGCTGCACTTTCTTCTTTTTCTTCGGCGCCGGCGTTTCCTGCGCCGCGGCGGGCTGGATGCGCTCTTCGGTTGCACGCGCGAGCGCGGCGATCGAGGCGAAGCTTTCCGGCGTCATCACTTCGCAATAGCCATTCTGCTTGCGGAAAGTGGAGCAGACCGACAGCGAGGCGGACTGGTCGAGATTCCACACCATGGCGTTGAAGCCATTGGCGCCCGGCACCCGCACCACGCCGTTGACCGAATTGTCGACCATGTCGCGCACGCCGAGGAGGCGGCCGCGCAGCGCCATATCGGCGGTTTCCGGCTTGTCATAGGAGCCGAAGGAAACACCCCAGCCGGTGAGGGTCGAGGCCTTGGCGACGGCGGTGGGCTTGCCCTTGCAGATGGTCTGCGTCATGTCGGCCGGCACCACCGCGCCCAGTTCCATATTGGCGATCTGGCCGATGCGGATCTGCTGCGGCTGCGGCGGCTTGGCGAAGCCCGCGGTCAGCATCATCTCGGCGAGATCGGCGCGCGCCTTGCCGCCGGGGGCGCCGAGCACGATGGCGATCAGCTTGCGGCCATTCTCGCTCGCCGAGGCGGTGAGATTGTAACCGGAATTGCACACGAAGCCGGTCTTCATGCCGTCGGCCGTCTTCATCTGGCGCAACAGGCTATTGCGGTTGCGCAATTGCCGCTTGCCCAGCGTCACCGCGGCTTGCGAGAAATAATGCGTATGTTCCGGATAGTCGCGCAGCAATGCCGCGGCGAGCACGCCGATATCGCGGGCACTCGTCACCTGGCGCGGATCGAACAGGCCGTTCGGATTGGCGTAATGCGTCGCCGTCATGCCGAGACGTTTGGCCTCGGCATTCATCCTCTTGGCGAATTCGGTATAGGTGCCGCTGGTGCCTTCCGCAAGGACATAGGCCATGTCGTTGGCGGAATAGACGAGCAGCATCTGCAGAGCGAGATCGACGGTGATGGTCGAACCCGGCCGCATGCCGACCTTGCTCGCCGGCTGACCCGAGGCGAGCTCGGATACGGTGAGCTTCTGGTCGAGCTGCATCTCGCCGCGCTTCAATTTCTCGAAGACGACGTAAGCGGTCATCAATTTGGTGAGGGAAGCGGGATACCAGGGTTCCCCGGCGCGATCCTGCGAGATGACTTCGCCGGTGGCGGCGTCGAAGACGAGAGAAGGTCCGGCGAGGGCCGGCGTCGCGGCAAGGCTACCCGCTATGAACAGGCTTATGGCTTTGAGACGTAACCGTGCCGCCACAATGTCTTCCTTCTAATCTCTGAACGCCCCGTCTCTCTTGCCGAAGTACCTCAGCCGGAGACGAAGATCAACCTATAGCCTGAAGGGTAAATCCCGCGAAATATCAGGTTAAGATCAAATTTTGTCGAGATTACGTAAGGCGTTCCGGATTGTCGCGACGGGTTCCATGGCCGCCCTTGCGGACGGCCATGGATCGGGTCAAGCGCGGCGCCGCAATTGTGCCGGCTGTTCGCTCACATCCGCTGTTTCATTCAGCGGCCGGTCACCGGTTTCGTCCCTGACTCTTGTAGCAAGTCCCATCTCGTCGAGAAGGGTGAGGAACGGTTTGGGCGGCAATTCCTCGATATTCGCCATCTTGCCGACATCCCAGTCGCCGCGGGCGACGAGGATGGCGGCGGCCGCCGCCGGCACGCCCGCCGTATAGGAGATCGCCTGGCTGCCGACCTCGCGGAACGCTTCGGCGTGATCGGCGATATTGTAGATGAAAACCTCGCGCGGTCTGCCGTCCTTCACGCCTTTCACCAGATCGCCGATGCAGGTCTTGCCGGCGTAGTCGGGCGCCAGCGATGAGGGATCGGGCAGCACCGCCTTCACCACCTTGAGCGGCACCACTGTCTGGCCTTCCGCCGTCGTCACCGGCTGTTCCGAGAGCAGGCCCAGCGACTTCAGCACGGTGAAGACGCTGATGTAGCGGTCGCCGAAGCCCATCCAGAAGCGGATATTGGGCACATCGAGCGTGCGCGACAGCGAGTGGATCTCGTCATGCCCGGTCATATAGGTCATGCGTTTGCCGACCACCGGCAGATCCCATTCCTGGGCCACCTCGAACATTTTGTTCGCCGTCCATTGACCCTTCTGCCACGACCAGACCTGTCCGGTGAATTCGCGGAAATTGATCTCGGGATCGAAATTGGTGGCGAAATACCGCCCATGATCGCCGGCATTGATGTCGATGATGTCGATGGACTCGATCCGGTCGAAATAATCATCGCGTGCGAGGCGCGCATAGGCGTTGACCACGCCCGGATCGAAGCCGGCGCCGAGCAGCGCCGTGACGCCCTTCGCCGCGCAGTCGTCGCGGCGCTTCCATTCGTAATTACCGTACCAGGGCGGCGTCTCGCAGATTTTTTGGGGATCCTCATGGATCGCCGTGTCGATATAGGCGGCGCCGGTCGCAAGACAGGCGGACAGCACCGACATATTGAGGAAGGACGAGCCCACATTGATGACGATCTGGCTTTGGGTCTCGCGGATGAGCGCCGCCGTCTTCTCGACATCGAGCGCGTCGAGCCGGTGCGCCGCGAGACGCCGGCCGGTCACCGCATTGCGCTTCTCATGGACGGTGCGGATGATCGCCTCGCATTTGCCGAGGGTGCGTGAGGCGATATGGATGTCGCCCAGGAGATCGTTGTATTGCGCGCATTTATGCGCGACGACTTGCGCCACGCCGCCGGCGCCAATGATGAGGACGTTCTTCTTCATTTCGGGTGGGTGCCTCCTTTCGAGGGGGTTAGCGAGGGCTCACGACAGGCTCGCGAGATAATCCTCATATGAAAATGCGCGTTTGAGATTCAGGCTGCCATCGGGCTCGCGCAGCACGATCGAAGGCATCTGCACGCCGTTGAACCAGTTCTTCTTCACCATCGTGTAGCCGGCGGCATCCTGGATCGAGAGCCGGTCGCCGGGCTTCAGCCGTTCGGCGAAAGCAAACTCGCCGAAAATATCGCCGGCGAGACAGGACTTGCCGCAGATCATGATGCGGTAGGGTCCGGCATCGGGCGCGATCTTGGCGCTTTGCCGGTAGATGAGGAGATCGAGCATATGCGCCTCGATCGAGCTGTCGACGATGGCGAGATCCTTGCCGTTGTGGAGCATATCGAGCACCGTCACTTCGAGCGTCGTGCTTTTCGTCACCGCCGCCTCGCCGGGCTCGAGATAGACCTGCACGCCATGGCGTGCGCTGAAGCGCTTGAGGCGGTCGGCGAAATCGGCGAGCGGATAATCCTCGCCGGTGAAATGGATGCCGCCGCCGAGGCTCACCCAGTCGACCTCACGCAGGAGCAGCCCGAAGCGTTCCTCGATCTCGCCCAGCATCCGGTCGAACAGCGCGAAATCGCCATTCTCGCAATTATTGTGGATCATGAAGCCGTCGATGCGGCCGAGCACGGTTTTGATCCGCTCCGGATCCCATTCGCCGAGCCGGCTATAGGGGCGCGCCGGATCGGCGAGGTCGAAGCCCGACGAGCTGATGCCGGGATTGAGACGCAGGCCGCGTCCGATTCCCGCCGCCTTGTGGGCGAAACGCTCGAGCTGGCTGATCGAATTGAAGATGATCTTGTCGGCATGCGACATGACCTGATCGATCTCGTGATCGGCGAAGGCGACGCTGTAGGCATGCGTCTCGCCGCCGAATTTTTCGGCGCCGAGCCGTACCTCGTTGAGCGACGAGGATGTCGTGCCGTCCATATGCGGGCGCATGAGATCGAAGACCGACCAGGTGGCGAAACATTTGAGCGCCAGCAGCACCTTGGCGCCGGAACGTGCGCGCAACTCGTCGATCCGGGCGAGATTGCGCGCGAGCTTCGTCTTGTCGATCAGGTAATAAGGCGTCTGCACGGTCATCGTTCTTCACTCGACACTGAGAATGAGGGATTTGAGCTCGTCTTCATCGACGAGGCTGGCGGCTTCCACGGCGGTGAACCATTGGCGGCGGCGCTGATGCCGTTCCGGCCAGCGTTTGAGCTCGCTCACCACGCCGAAGGGAAAGACTTCGACGCGACAGGTCAGCGACCGTCCGGCGGGCCGGCGCTTGGTGTAATGATAGGCGCCGATCGCCTGCGCTTGTATCTCGCCTTCGATGCCGGCTTCCTCGAAGGCTTCGCGCGCCGCGACTTCCCAGCCGTCCTTGCCGCGCATCGGCCAGCCTTTGGGAATGATCCAGCGGCCGGTGTCGCGCGAGGTGATCAGCAATATGTCGCTCCTCCCTGAGGCCGACGGACGGAGTGGCAGCGCTCCATATTGCAGCCGGATCGGCGCGCTCACACCGGCACCTGCGCCAGCGTGCCGCGTGGCGGCAGGCGCAAGCGGCTGCGCGCATCGCGGGACGCGATGATCTCAGCTGCACAGCACAGGAGCATGCGCGCCTCGCGTGGATTGGCGGCTTCGCGCAGCCAATGCAGCAGCGGCGGCTCGCGCAGGAGCCGGCACAATTCGGCAAGGCCGATGAGCGCGCTCTCTTTCGGCAGCGCCGGCCAGATCATCGCGAAGACGAGATCGACCGGATGGCCGTCATGGGCATCGAATTCGATCGGGCGGGCGAGGCGCATCAGCATCGCGGTGGGCGTTGCGACGCAGCCGAGCCTGGCATGCGGGATCGCGACGCCGTGATCGATGGCCGTCGAGCCGACATCCTCGCGGGTGGTGAGCGCCGCATGGATCGTCTCCATGTCGGCGCCGCTGCGGGCAGCCAGGTGAAGGGCTACGGCCTCCAGCACCAGCGACGCGGTGTCCGCCGGATGATCCAGGATGATGTCTTCGGTTTGAAAGAGATCCACGAATGTCACCGCAAAAGCTCCACGGCGCCCGGACGTGCCAGGGCTTACGAAGAAAAGCCCTGGGCACGCGAAAGCGCGCCGAATGTTCAAAATGTGATTTGGAAAAGCCCGATGATCCCGGACGCGGGAATGGTGTTAAGCGCGCCCGGGCGAAAGGCCGGCTTTAGCGAGCCGGGCTCCTTTGATATGACGTGTCGGAAACGTGATCATGGCGCGGGGAACGTAGTAGCTATCGCCGGGAAGTCAACCTTTTCATCCTCTACTTCCCGACATAAGCCATCGCGTCGATCTCGATCTTGATGCCGGCGAGACCTGCAGCGACGGTGGTGCGCGTCGGCATCACTTCGCCGAAATAGCCGCGATACACACGATCGAAAGCATCGAAATCCGCAATGTCGGCGAGATAGCAGGTGCATTTGACCACCTGATCCATGCGGGCGCCGGCGGCTGCGAGAAGACGCGCGATATTGTCGAGCGTGAGCGCCACTTCGCTTTCGATGCTGCCGGCGACGATGTGGCCGTGTGGATCGATCGGACCCTGGCCGGAGACGAAGACGAAATCGCCCGCTTTCAGGGCCGGTGAATAGGCGCCGGTATTGGGAGCGGCGGCGGGGTCGATGATCCTTGTGAACATGGTGTTTTCCTTTATGGGGATGGGCGCGGCGGACCGCTGGCGGGCCTGAGTTTTTCGTTTAGAGTAACGTTAAAGTGATCAGCAAACGAGCCGACATGACATGGCCGATGACGGGCGAGTGACTTTGCGGGATATTGCCAGGCGGGCCGGCGTCTCCATGACGACGGTGTCCAACGTCGTCAATGGCCGCCTCGAGCTGATGTCGGAGGCGACGCGTGAGCGGGTTGCCGCCGCCATTCGCGAATTGAACTACCGCCCCAATGCCGGCGCCCGCAATTTGCGGCTCTCGCAGCGCGGCGCCGTCGGCCTCATCGTCGTCGATGAATCGCCGCGTTTCCTCGCCGATCCGATGACCAGCAACATCCTGGCCGGCATCTCCAATTATCTGAGCGGCAATGGCTATGGCCTTCTGGTCACCGGCATCCGCCGGGCGGCGGTCGCCGATCTGCATCTCTTGCGCCGCGACCAGACCGACGGTCTCTGCATCATGGCGTCGGGCACCCAGCAGGAACGCCGGGCACTTTATCGTCAGTTCAAGGACACCGGCCAGCCGATCGTGATCTTCCAGGACGAGGCGCCGGATTTCATGACCGACACGCTGTCGATCCGGCAGGATGATCACAAAGCCGGCGAGCTTCTGGCCGAGCGGCTGATCCAGCGCGGCGCGCGCCGTCTGGCGCTGCTGGTGCCGGCGCAGAGCTGGCCGGCGATGGCCGAGCGCCAGGCCGGCGCTTTGGCGGCGGCGACGCGTCATGGCGCCAAGCTCGACACGGTGACCTGCGGCAGCGAAGAGATCGCCGATACGCAGCTGGCGATCGCGCGTTATGTCGAGCGGAGCGGCCTGCCCGACGCGCTGCTCGGCGGCAACGACCAGATGGGCTGCGCCGCGCTCACCTGGGCGCAGGACCGCAATTTTGCCGTGCCGGGTGATGTGCGTGTCACCGGTTGCAACGGCTTCGCCTTCATCGACTATGTCCGCCCGCGCCTCACCTCGATCGCCTCGCCGGCTTACGAGATGGGCAAGCAGGGCGGCGCGATGCTGCTCCAGCGTCTGTCGGAAGGCCGCTTCAAGCAGCGCGAGATGCTGTTCGACGTGACGCTGGTTCCGGGTGGATCGGATTGAATCTTCCCTTCTCCCGCCTGCGGGAGAAGGTGGCCGAAGGCCGGATGAGGGTGTTCTCTCCGCTTCTGCAGAGTAGCAAGCACGGGAAGTGTCGAAGCTTGCTTTCTTGTTCTCTTGATGAGCTGTCGTGAGTTGAACCAACACCCTCATCCGCCCTGTCGGGCACCTTCTCCCGCAAGCGGGAGAAGGGGAATTTACTTGCTGTTCACTCACGCCGAAGCTTCGCGGTGGCCGCCGCATCGATCTCCAGCCCATCCGTCACCGCGACACGATAAACTTTTTCCGCTCGCTCACGGCTGACCCAGCCTTCACGCACATCACGCAGCACCATGGCCGGATCACGTTCATCGGGTGGGCCGTAACCGCCGCCGCCGCAGCTGATCGACACCATGGCCTCGTCGGCTTGCACCACGACCTCGGCGCAGCCCGGCATCGGCTCGAGCGTGCCGTCGGCACGGCGCACATATTGCGATGACGGCGCCCCCGTGAGGCCGCCGCGCACGCCGCGCGCCGGATTGACATTGCCGTCGCTGACATAGGCGACCGTCATGTCGCAGCCGACGGGCGAGAATTCCGAATAGGCGCTGACCGCGCCACGGAAGCGACCGGCGCCTTCGGTGTCGGCCATCAGCCGGCGCGCTTTCACGAAGATCGGATGGCGGAGCTCGTCGATCTCGATCGAATCCTGGTAGCACATGCCGGCATTGCCGGTATGCATGATGGTGAGCCAGCCGTCGGTGGTGGGCGTCCCGGCGCCGCCGGTACAGCCGAGATAGACTTCGTTGACGAAGGGCTCGCCGTCATGGACGCCCGAGACGACGCCGGAAGAGGCCGGAATGCAGGCGCCCGATTCCGCCATGCCGAGACCGTCGCGCAGTTCCGCGATGGCGCATTGCACCGGATTCGACACCCGGTCGGCGAGATTGGTGGTGGCGACCGAACAGGAGGTCGGATGGCTCGGCCGGCCGACCGCGCTGTTGTCTTTCAGCAGCACCGAGATGCGCCGGAAGCTGCCTTCGTTTTTCGGCACCGTATGGTCGATGGAGTTGAAGATGCCGACCATCGGCGCCGAGCGCGCGCAGCCCTCCGACAGATTGAGGCCGTTCTCCATGCAGTCGATATTGTTGCGGACATCGACCTCGATGCGCTCGGCTTCCGGATCGATATCGACCGTGACGCTGACCTCGACGCCCTCGGCGGGCGTCGCCGGAAACGGATCGTGCCGACTCGTCCGCGTGATGCGGCCTTTGGGCATGGTGCGGATGGCGGCGCGCATGCGCTCTTCGCTATAATCGAACCAGGCCTGCGCATAATCCGCGAGCACCTGCCAGCCCATCTCACGCCCGAGCGCCAGGATCTCGCGCTCGCCGACCCGCGCCGCGCCCAAGGTGGCCAGATAGTCACCCCACCATTGCTCAGGCACGCGGATGCGCATCTGGCACATGCGCACGATGTCCATCTGATGCTGATAGTCGTTCTGGATCTTGACTGCCGGAAAGATGAGCGCGCCTTCGGCATAGACGTCCTTGGCGGCACCCATATAGGTGCTCGGCAGCGAATTGCCGCAATCGGCCTGATGGCCCTTGGCCAGCACCGTGAAGCGATGGACGCCGTCATCGTCGATCACCGGCACCAGAATGCTGTGATCGGCAGGATGGGTGCAGCCATGATAGGGTGAGTTGTGCAGATAGGCATCGCCGCGCCGCAATACGGGATGATTGTCGGTCATTGTCCGGCACATGACTTCCGGTCCGCGCAGCACATGAATGGGCAGGCTGTCGGAGGCGGTGAGAAGCTCATGTTGCGCGGTGAGGATCACGCAGGAGAAATCGCGCGCAATGGTGAGGATGCCCGAACGCCCGGTGCGATGAAGCGTATTGGCCATCTTGCGCGCCACGCCTTCGAAACGGGCGGTGAGCACGGCGAGCTGGACGCGGTTCATGGAATTCGATGGGTTTTCACGCATGCGTCCCTCCTGACATACCCTCATGCTGAGGTGCGAGCGTAGCGAGCCTCGAAGCATGATCCAGGTACAAAGGTCTTGCCTCTTGCCACCCTTCGAGGCCCGCCTTCGGCGGGCACCTCAGGGTGAGGGTAGTGGGCGGGGCTAAGCTCATCGCGATCTAAACTCCGATATCGATGACGAGCGTGCCGTACCCGTCGCGCGCCACGTGGGCACCCGGATCGATCACGATCGAGGTGAAGCCCGATTCGAGAATGGCCGGGCCTTCGATCACCGCATCGCCGGCAAGCGCATCGATGCTGGCCACCTTGGCCTTCACCCAGCCGGTGTCCTTGAAATAGACCTGCCGGTCCTGGCCGATGGCCTTGTCGTCATGGCTCTTCATGCGGCCCGGCGCCGTCGCCCCCAGGCGGCAATGCACCGCCGCCGCCCAGCCGATCGTTTCGATCGGCGAAGCCTCGTCGCTGACCGCGAAGATCTCCTGATGCGTCTTATGGAAATCGGCGACGAGCGCCGCGATGTCGGCATCGTCCTTGAAGCGGCTGGCGCGCAGCGGCACCTCGATCTCCCAGGCCTGGTCGGGATAACGCGCTTCCGTCGCCCAGTCGATACCGACGAATTGAGCATCAGGCCCGATCTGGCGGCGGAACGCATCGCAGCGCGCCTCGAGATCGGCCAGCACCTTGTTCACCGCCACGAAATCGAAATCGCGGCTCGTCGCATGCAGCATCGCCTGGTGATAGGCGACGAGATCCGACATCAGCGCGCCCGCCGCGGCGAGCGCCGCGCCCGTTTCCGGCACCAGCACCTTGCGGCAGCCGAGCCGCCGGCCGATCGCCACGCAGTTCAGCCCCGCCGCACCGCCGCCGGCAACGAAGGCGGCCTCCCGCGGATCGATGCCCTGATTGACGGTGATGTCGAGAATGGCCTGCACCATATGTTCGGTGGCAAGCTCGATGATCGCGTCCGCCGCCGCCTCGACGCTTTGCCCGAGCGGCTTGGCGACATCGCGTAGGATCGCCGCTTCCGCCGCCGGACGGTCGAGCTTCATCTTGCCGCCGAGAAAATGATCGGGATCGATGAAGCCCAGCGCCACCGACGCGTCGGTCACCGTCGGACGCGTGCCACCGCGGCCATAGGCGGCAGGCCCGGGCACCGCGCCGGCGCTGATCGGCCCGACATGCAGGAGGCCGCCCTCATCGACCCAGGCGATCGAGCCGCCGCCGGCGCCGATGCTTTTGGTGTCGACCGACGGCATGCCGGTGAGATGGCTGGAGAAAGGCTTGCCGAGCCAGGTTTCGCGGGTGCGTGGGATGCGGCCGTTGCGCACCAGCGACACGTCGAACGTGGTGCCGCCGGTATCGCCGACGATCAGCGTATTCGTATCGCTGCCGCCGCAATAGGCGCGCGCCCCGACCGGCGCCATGCTCGGACCGGAATTGATGAGATGCACCGGCTGCTCTGCCACTTCGGCGGCATCCATGACGCCACCTTGCGAGGTCACCACCAGGAGCCTGCCGGTGAAGCCGACATCGCTGAGCCGTTGGTCAAGGCCGCGCATATAGCTGCCCATGATCGGCTTCAACGCCGCGTCGATGGAGGTCGACATGGCGCGGCGATATTCGCGGATCGAGGGATTGATCCGGTGCGACAGCGTATAAGGCATGCCGGGCAGATGTTTTTCGATCAACCGGCCGACCGCGAGCTCGTGCTCAGGGTTCACGATCGACCACAACAGGCAGACGGCGATCGCTTCGACGCCTTTGCCGGGCAGTTCCTTGAGCAGTGCCGTGAGCCGCGCCTCGTTGAGCGCCGTGCGCACATCGCCCGACGCCATGATCCGTTCTTCGACCTCGAAGGTCAGCGCCTTGGGGATGAAAGGCTCGGGGTAAGGGATGGTGAAATTGAACGCGTCCTGGCGCCCGCCTTCGCGGAACACCAGCGTGTCGGGATGGCCTTCGGTGGTGAGGAAGGCGGTGCGCGCGGTGCGCCCGGTGACGATGGCGTTGATCGCGTGGGTGGTGCCGTGTACCAGCACTTCGCCCTGCGCCAGATAATCGGCGAGTTTCTCGCCTTTGGCGGCCGCCGCGACCTTCAGCACGTCGATGACGCCGGCCACCGGATCGGCGGGCGTCGTCGGCGCCTTGTGCATGGTGAGGCTGCCATCCGCCTCGCCGACAATGAGGTCGGTGAAGGTGCCGCCGGTATCGATGGCGAAGCGCAAGGTCATGGCTGGCCTCAGAGCACGCCGTATTTTTCGTAGACTTCGGCCAGCAACTTGCCGGCGCGCAATTCATCGCGCGTGCGGTTCTCGCGTGTCACCTTGTCGAGCGCCTGGGTGAAGACCTCGTCGGCCACGCCTTGCGGGATGATGACGACGCCGTCGATATCGCCGAACACCCAGTCGCCGGCGGTGACCCAGACGCCGGCACATTCGATCGGGCGATCCATCTCGATCATCCGGCAGCGGCCGCGGCTGTCGAGCGGCCCGATGCCGCCATGGAAGACCGGAAATTTCATCGCCTTGATGTGGCGCACGTCACGCACCAGCCCGTCGGTGACGCAGGCCACGGCGCCGCGCGCGGTGGCCGCCGTCGACAAAAGCTCACCCCAGGGCGCGATCCGGTCGGTCGGGCCGCCGCAGGCGACGACCGCCACATCGCCGGGTTTGAGATCATCGACCAGCCGGATCTCCAGCTCATAGGGATTTTCGCCCTCGAGCACCGAATAGGTGTTGGTGAACAGCGCGGTGCGGGCGCGGCCGACGAAGACCAGCGTGTCGTCGACGGGGCGCACGAAGGGACGCATCGCCTGCTTGGTCAGTCCCATCTCGTCCATCACGTCGGAAAGGACGGCCGTATAGAGATGCTCGCGGAGCGTGGCGGTGGCATGCATGAGAGTGACCTCGCGATTGAAGATATAAAACGTTAAAGCTAAAATCACGAATTCGTCAAGGGCACCCTCTTGGAAGGTGTTGTGTCCATGCTGTCGAATAGCAATCATATGCCATATATTTCAGCAATACGCGGCGCTTGACATTCTTTCTGAAGCGCGGTCTATTTTATCTGTAACGATAAAGTAAACGGTTGCCGGCTTCAGAGGCGGTGACCCGGACTTCATCCAAGCAGAGCGGGACAATGTCTGAACTGGCGACGACCGGACCTGGGACAGAATCCGACCCCATCCTGACTCTGGCCAATGTGCGGCAGAGCTATTCCGGCGTGCTCGCCTTGCGGGGCATCTCCCTCGACGTCGCCAAAGGCGAGTTCCTCACGCTTCTGGGCCCGTCGGGGTCCGGCAAATCCACGCTGCTGCGCGTCATTGCCGGATTGGAAGAACCAGATTCCGCCGATGTGATGCGCCTCAACGGCCATTCGATCGTCGGCGTGCCGCCCGAGGCGCGCAATGTCTCGACGGTGTTCCAGCATTACGCGCTGTTTCCGCATATGAGCGTCGGCGAGAATGTCGAATACAGCCTGCGCATCCGCAAGGTGGCGCCGGAGGAACGCCGCCGCCGCGCCGAAGCGGCTCTGGCCCTGGTGCGCCTGCCCGACAAATATGGCCGCCGCATTCATCAATTGAGCGGCGGCGAGAGGCAGCGCGTGGCGCTGGCGCGTTCGCTGGTCATGGGCCCCGACATATTGCTGCTCGATGAGCCGCTCGGCGCCCTCGATGAGCGTCTGCGCCTCGACATGCAGATCGAGCTGATCGAGCTGCGCCGCAAGACCGGCGCCACCTTCATCCTGGTCACCCACAGCCAGGAGGAAGCCATCACCATGAGCGACCGCATCGTGCTGATGCGCGCCGGCACGATCGAGCAGATGGGAAACCCGCGCGATCTGTTCGCCAGTCCTGCCACCGAATTCGCCGCGCGTTTCATGGGCTTCGAGAATGTCCTGCGCGGCCGCATCCTTCGCGTCTCGGCCCAGGACGCCGAGATCGACATCGAAGGTACGACGATCCGCGGCCGCGTCGTCGCCAAAAATTTGCGTCCCGGCGATACCGCTTTCGCCGCGATCCGGGCCGAGCATATCCACGTCGCAAAAGCCGCCGACCGCACCAATCATCTGCGCGGCACGGCCGGCGCGCCCGTCTATAAGGGCCGTTTCACCGACGTGCCGTTCAGGAGTCCGGCAGGCGACCTGATGGTCCGTCTCGACGGCGCCGATGACGTGCTGCCGCCACAAGCCGATTTGAGTTTCGCACCCGAGACCTGCGTCATCGGCAGCATCGGGCCCGAAAGTGCAGGCCAAGAAGAAACATCATCGAAAGGGAAGAAACATGACTGACCATAAGAAAGGCCGACCCTTGCGCCGGCGTTCGGTGCTCAAGGCGCTTGCCGCCGGTACGGCTGCGCTCGCCGCACCCTCGCTCATCCATCACAGCATCAGGCGCGCCCATGCCGCCCCCGGCACCATCCGCATGATGGGCGGACCGACGGTGGCGCTCAAGGACTGGAGCCAGTTTGAGAAGGACACCGGCCTCAAGATGGAGTTCACCTCGTTCAATGTCGACGATGTGGGCGCTCTCTATAACGAGATCCTCGCCAATGACGCGGGCGAGCGCTTCGATCTCATCAACACGCTGGCCGGCGTCCAGAAGCCGATGGTCAAGCAGGGTCAGGTGGCGCAGCTCGATACGTCACGCCTCAAGAACTATGCCGGCATCGCCGACAGCGTGAAGCGCAGCCCGGTGCTCTATGCCGGTGACGACAAGGACTGGGCGGTGCCGCTCTACTACAATGCCGACAGCTTCGGCTATTATCCCGAGAAGCTCGGCCTCGCGCGCCCGCCTGAAGCGCTCAACTGGGACATCCTGCTCAACAACGAAAAGACGCTCGGCAAGGCCTCGATCGACGGCGACAATATCGCGCTGATGATCGGCGGCATGTATCTGAAGGACCGCAAGCTCGCCGAGATCGCCGATCCCGCCAATATGACGGCGAGCGAAGTGAAGACGGCGGCCGACTACATGATCGAGCGCAAGAAGGCCGGGCAGTTCCGCAATCTGTGGAAGACCTATGACGAGCAGATCGCCAATTTCGTCAATGGCGAGGTGCTGGTGCAGCGCTGCTGGGAGCCGGCGGTGAAGGACGTCAAGGGCCGCGGCCAGGATGTCGAATACGCCACCTGCAGCGACTTCCATATCAACTGGATGCATGCGACCTCGATCCCGGTGCAGGCGGCGGCGCGTGAGAATCTCGAGGAGATCTATCGCGCCCTCGACTGGTTCCTGGGCGGCTCCTATGCGGCCGAGCTCGCGGTCCTGCGCGGCTATACCGGCTCGCGTATGGATCTGGGCCTCGAATACGCCAAGGCGGCCGGCTGGCCCGCCGACAAGATCGCCGCGGTCGAAGCCAATATCACCAAGGTCAAGACCAAGTTCCTCAACCCGAACTTCTGGATCGGCGGCGCACCCGACGATCTGGCCGCCCATGACGCCGAAATGGCGCGTTTCCGCAACGCCTGATAACTGAGGGCGGGGCCGGTCTCCGGTTCCGCCTATTTATTCCAAGAGAGCTTTCGATCATGTCCGCCATGCGCAAAGGCCAGGCTGGGACCGGCGTCGAGCAGGCGGCGATCGGTACGATCACCGTGCTGTGGGTGCTGGGCGTGCTCCTGCCGATCCTGTCGCTCCTGGTGATCTCCTTCATCCAGGGCAAGGGACTCGGTTTCGTCTGGGCCTTTTCGACCAAGGCCTATGCCGACATCCTGGTCGATTTCCGCATCGAGATCGTGCTGCGTACCTTGCGCATCGTCGCCGCCGTGACGCTCATCGAATTGCTGCTCGCTTTTCCCTTCGCCCTCTGGCTCGCCAAGGGCCTGAAGCCCGGCTGGCTCAAATCGACTTTGCTCATCCTGCTGGTCGTGCCCTTTTTCCTGAGTCCCGCGGCGCGCACCATCGTCTGGCGCTCGATCCTCGGCAGCGAAGGCCTCGTCAACATCTTCCTCGCCCAGACCGGCATCTCGCCCGAGCCGGTGAGCTGGCTGCTGTTCTCCGAATTCTCGGTGCATCTTGGCCTGATCGGACCCTATTTCCCGTCCATGGTCTGGCCGCTGTTCATTTCCTTCTCGCTGATCGATGACGAATTGATCAAGGCAAGCCGCGATCTCGGCGCCGATGCCTTCACGACATTGCGCCATGTCGTCGTGCCGCTGGCGCTGCCCGGCATCGCCGCCGGCCTCGTCTTCACCGCCATCCCGATGCTCGGCGACAACGTCGCCTCGACGCTTCTGGGCGGCGGCAATGTCGCCCTCATCGCCGAAAGCTTCGATGATCTCATCCGCGCGATGAACTATCCGGGAGCGGCGGCGCTGGCGAGCCTGCTCGTCCTCGCCATGCTGCTGGCCTTCCTCGTCGCGCGGCTCGTACTGGCGCGCCGGCAGGCAAGCGAGGGCGGCATCTTCGCGGAGATGCAGGCATGAGGAAGCCGAACAGCCTGCCGCCCGCCGGACTTTTCACCCGCAATGGCGTGCGTTTCGCCGTGGCCTGCGGCGTCTTCGCCATGATCCTGCTCTATCTGCCGATCGTCGGCCTGATCCTGCTGTCCTTCAGCGCGCAGCCTTTGACCGGCATTCCCTGGCCGCTCACCGTCGAGTGGTACACGTCCCTGGTCGAGGGCGAGAACGCCAGATGGCTGAAGCCGCTTGCCACCAGCGTCGGCATCGGCTTCCTCGTGTCGTTCAGCGCCACCGCCGCGGCCTTGCTGATCGGCCGCGCCGTCCCGCTCGCCCGCCGCAGCGGCGGGCTCCTCGCGACCTATCTGTCGGTGATCGTGATGCCGGGCATTCTCATCGGCATCGCCATCCTGATCTTCTATCGCGGCCTCATCGGCATCCGCACCGGCTTCTGGTCGGTGTTCCTCGCCCATTTCATCTGGGCGCTGCCCTTCGCGCTGCTCTGTATCCTGATCGTCGTGGTGCGTTTCGACCGCCGGCTGCTCGATGCGGCGCGCGATCTCGGCGCCGGCCGTCTGCGCCGTTTCCTCGATGTCGAGCTGCCCTTGCTGATGCCCGGTATCTCGGCATCTTTGTTCTTCAGCTTCCTGCTATCCTTCAACGAATTGCCGCGCACCCTTTATGCGCGCGGCGGCATCATCACCCTGCCCTATTATCTATGGACGGCATCGTCCTCGCACAGCACCCAGGTTTCGCTGATCTATGCGCTGAGCGCCGTCATCACCGTCGCGAGCTTTCTCCTGACGCTCGCAGCGATGCGGTTGCTGACGCGTAAAGATTAACCCAACGCCTTGTCGAGATTAGGCGTCTTGAGGCTGAGCGCGCCGAGCTTTGCTTTCAGCGTCTCCCAGCCCTCATCGCCAAAATCGGTGAGCGGCGGCCGCATCGTCTTGAAGCCGGGCGCCTTGCCATATTCGGCGACGGTGCGTTTGAGCGCCGCGATCATCGGGATGCCGTCATAGGCGGCGCGCGTCGCATTGAGCGCGACCTGCTTGGCTTGCGCGCCGTCATTGGCGCGTGTCTCATAGAGATTGACGATGGCGCCCGGATGCACATTGGCCATGGCCGAGATGCAGCCCGCCCCATTATGCCGCATCGTCTCGAGCAGGAAACGTTCCGAGCCGCAGAAGACGCGGAAGTCCGGGAAGGCGTCGAGCATGGCCTTGGTGTTGGCGAAGTCGCCGCCCGAATCCTTGATGCCGACGACCGTGTCCGGATACTGCTTGATGAGCCTCTCGATCAGCGGCAGGCTGATCGCGACGCCCGACACTTGTGGGATATGATAGAGACAGATCTTCAGATTGGCGTCGCCGACCCGTTCGATCGTCTCGGCATAGAAGGCGAAGAGCCCGTCATCCGACACCGCCTTGTAATAGAAGGGCGGCAGCATCAGCGTGGCGGCGGTCTTGGCCTTGGCGGCCGCCTGGCACAATGTCACCGCATCGGGGAGCGCGCAGGCGCCGGTGCCCGGCATCATCTTGTCGACCGGCAATTCGTTCTCGACCGCGAGGCCCAGGAGCTCGAGCTTCTCGTCGACGGTGAGGGAGTTGGCCTCCGAATTCGTGCCGAACATGGCAAGGCCCGAGCCTTGCGACAGAATCCAGCTGCAATATTTGACGAAGAGCGGCGCGTCCACCTTCAGCGTCTTGTCGAAGGGGGTGAGCACGGGCGCGAAAACGCCGGCGAGTGTGTCATTGGCCATGTGAGGGTCTCCCTTCGGCGGCAGGCGGGCAGGAAGGGACTTAGTGCCCGCCTTTTCGCGCCTAGTCAAAGCCTACCAGATGCCCGGCACCAGCCGATGGTGCACTTCACGGCGATAATCGGCGTATCCTTCGAGATGTTTCGTCAGATGGCGCTCCTCGTCGGTGAGCCGCATCACGAGACCGAGAAGCAGCAGTGGCACGAGCACAAGACCCCACCACGAGCCGAGCGCCAGAGGAATGCCGATGAACAGGACAAGCGCCCCCGCATACATCGGATGGCGGACCCAGCCATAGAGACCGGTCGAGATGATGCGCTGGTCTTCCGCGACAGTGACGGTGGCGGCCGCGAAGGAATTCTGCCGGAGCGTGATCAGGATGATGAGGAATCCCGCCGCGACAAGCGCATGGCCGACGATGATGCCGACGAGCGGCATGCGCGACCATCCGGCGCCGGCATCGAAGGCCGAAAGCACGAAGAGCGCTGTGATTAAGACGCTGTTGTAGGCCTGGATCCACTTTTGCGAGGCGAGCTCTTCAGCTTGCGATCCAGCTGCCATGCGCCGTTCCGCCAGCGCCGGATCATGCTTCAGGAAATAGAGCGTCAACCCGGTGCACCAGGCGCAGAAATGCGCCCACAGCAGAAAACCTTGCCAATAATGGAGCGACCAGGCCGGTACCAGGACGAGCAATGCGAGCACGATGGCGAAGGTGAAATTCGCCCGGAGAGCGCGAGAGCGCAAAAGCTGAGGATCGGTCATGATCGCCACCGTCGGTGAGAATGGGTGGCGGCAGTCTAACACAAATAACGATGGGCTCTGACCTTGCCGCCGCTCTTACGTTGCGGATGAACTGGCGGCGTCATGCACGTTCGTGAACGGTGACTGCCATGCGGGCAATTCCATGAGCCGATCATGCCAGCGCCGCATGGCTGGAAACTCATCGAGCGGAATCTTCGCCTCCTGCGCATAAGGCAGCGTCGTCGCCACGGCGAAATCCGCAACTGTGAGCAGGTCGCCCAGAAGATATCGGCGTTGCGCGAGGTGGTCGTCGAGGATGCGGCCATATCTGCGCACATAGCCGGTGGCGGTTTCGACGACGCCGGGATCGGGATCTCCGAGGCCGAATTGCGGGCGGATGATATGTTCGAAATAGAGATCTCCGGCGAACCGGCAGAAATGGTCGGTGCTCCAGTTGAACCATTTGATGATGTCGATCTGCTTTTCATCGCGCGGCCACAGATCGGAATTCGCCTTCATGGCCAGGTAGCAGATGATCGCGTTCGACTCCCAGAGCCGGAGCTCGCCATCGACAAGCGCCGGCGTCTTGCCGTTCGGATTGATGGCGAGAAACGCGACGGATCGCTGCTCGCCCTCCTGGAGATCGACACGCTGGAATTCGACATCGAGATCGAGATAGCGGGCGACGGCGCAGGTTTTGTAGGAGTTCATGGTCTGGGCGAAGTAGAGCTTCACGGGACTTCTCCATCGGTTTGTGGAACGGGATGAGGAGCGCGGATGAACAGCGTCAGGACGGCGCCGAGAAGCGCCACGGCGCTGCAGAGAAGGGCTGAAATCTGCAAGGCTCGGCCCAAGGCGGCGCGGGCCGGTTCGAGGTCGATGCCCGTGGCGCCTGGGCCGAGCGCTTCGCTTATCGGCACATCGACGAGAGTGGGAAAATCGCTGAGCGCCATGCGGTACACGAGCGTCATCAGGCTGCCGAGCACGGCGATGCCGAAGGCGCCGCCCAATTCGGTGCTCGCTTCCGACACACCGGCGGCGGCGCCGGCTTGCGCCAAGGGCACCGAGCCGACGATGACGTCGGTGGTGAGGGTGAATACGGGTGCCAGCCCCAGCGAGAAGACGCAATAGCCGGCGATCAGCAGAGTGAGGTTGCCGTGCAGCGCGGCGGCGCCGACCAGGCCGAAGCCCGCGGCGGCAATGACGAAACCCACTGCCATGAGCGCTGCCGTCCCCAAATGTCGCACCAGCACAGGCGCGGTGAGGGCGCCGATCACGAAGGCGACGCCCGATGGGGCCGCGGCCAGACCGGCCTGCAATTGCGAGAGACCGAGCGCCAGCTGAAAATAGAGGGCGATCAGCAGGAAGGTGCCGAACGCGACGAAGAAGCCGAGGATGTTGATGGTCAATGCCGCCGAGAACCGGCCCGACGAGAACAGCGAAAGATCGAGAAAGGGAACCGTCAGATGCCGCTGGCGGCGATAGAAGAAAAGGGCGGTGACGACGCACAGGATGAGCGCCATGCCGGCTTGCAGCGTCCAGCCATGTGCCGCCACTTGTTTGATCGCATAGACGAGACCGAGAACCGCGACGAGCAAGGTGAGAGCGCTCGGCATGTCGGGGCGCGGCGCCGATGGGTCGCGCGCCTCGGGCAGAAGCTTAGGCCCCAGAACCAGGAGCAGCGCCATCACCGGCAGATTGATGAGGAAGACCGAGCCCCACCAGAAATGCTGCAGCAGCAGGCCGCCGAAAAGCGGTCCGAGCGCGCCGCCGGAGGAGAAGCTGGCGATCCAGAGTCCGATCGCTTTCCGCCGATCGTCCGGATGCGGAAACAGGGTGCTGACCATCGACAGGGTCGAGGGCGCGAGCGTCGCCGCGGCGAGGCCCATCAGCGCCCGCGCCGCGATCATCTGGGGCGCCGAGCCGGCGAAGGCGGCAGCACAGGAAGCGGCGCCGAACGCGGCTGCGCCCCACAGCAGCAGGCGCCGCCGGCCGATCCGGTCGCCGAACACGCCCATGGGCACCAGCGCCGCGGCGAGAATGAAGCCATAGATGTCGACGATCCACAGAAGTTGGGTCGCGCTCGGCTGGAGATCGGCCGAGATCTCCGGCATCGCGAGATTCAGCACCGTGAGGTCCATCGAATAGAGCAGGCACGGCAGGGCCAGGATCGCCATGGCGAGCCATTGGCGCCTTCCGGCCCGCAAGGGTTCAGTGGGGCTGCTGTCCATGGGGCTTCTCCGCCTGTTCGGGCGCTTGATTGCATCCCGACCGCGTGACATGCTCCATATGAGAAACTATATACTCCTAAAAAGCAACTAGAAAGTTTTAAAGAAGTACTATGGCTGGCCGCAGTTATGATGATGGATGCGCCACGGCCCACGCCCTCGACCTGATCGGCGAGCGCTGGGCTCTGCTGGTGGTGCGGGAATTGCTGTTCGGGCCGAAGCGGTTCACCGATCTGCGCAGCGAGCTGGTGTCGATCAGCCCCAATGTGCTGACGCAGCGCCTTGAGGATCTGGAAGCCGCGACCATTGTCCGCCGTCGCAAGCTGCCGCCGCCGGCGGCATCATGGATTTACGAGCTGACCGATTGGGGGCGCGAGCTCGAACAGCCGATCCTGACTTTGGGCCGCTGGGCGGCCGGGTCACCCTTCCTCAAGCAAGGCCTGCCGATGAGCCGCGCCGGGCTGCTGCTCGCCATGCGGGCGATGTATCAGCCGCAGGCGGCGGGCGGATTTTCTGTCCGCCTCGACATGCCCCATGGTCCTGTGGTCGTCACCGGCACGCCGGACGGTCTCGAGATCCGGCAAGATGTGGAGATGTCCGGACCGCCCGAGACCAGGATCGCCGCAACACCGCAAGTGCTCGACAGCATTCTGTTCGGCGGGGTGACCCTGCAATCGGCGCTGGCGTCGGGCGATGTGAAAATCTCTGGCGACCGCGACATGCTCGAGAGATTCGTGCGGTCATTTCCCATGCCGCATGTTCAGATCGAATCGACCCGAGAGTAGACGGGCCAGATTTTGAGTCTGCCGCGTCTGCTGTCCCGCCACAGAAGTTCATCAACTGGGTAGGGAATATGGCGCCCTGTCGGTCGGTGGTACGCTCGCCGTTGGCCAAGTCGGATAGAGTTTGTATAATGGCCGCTATGAAAAACGGCCGTCAGGACCCGGCAGGGCATAGGCTGTCCCTGTCAGAGGCGAAGCATCTCCAGGCGATGGAAGGCAATCCACTGGATGCGGAGCAAGTGGCTATGTTCGAAATGTTCGACCGCGAAGGCTGGCCGGACGAACGCCGTCGCGACTACATCCGCAAGCGTGCCCTCCAGCGGGTTGGCGTTTCCGCCGCTGAATGAGCGACGAGATCTACTGCTACCCGCCCGACTTCAAGGTTCTGCGCAACCGTTTCAACATCCGCGACGAGGCCGAGCTGGATGTGGTCGAGCGCGAGTTCGTCGTGCAAAGACTTCGTGAGCCGAGCCCCACGGGCGCATTCGACCGCGCCCATCTGCAAGCCATCCACCGGCATCTGTTTCAAGACGTGTATGACTGGGCGGGTGAGCTTCGGGTTATCGAAATCTCCAAGGGTGGCAGCCAGTTTCAGTTTGTTCGATTTATCGAAACGGGCCTGAGAAATGTTCACGACCGGCTTATTCGGCGCAAATTTCTCAAAGCTCTCGATGCTCCGACATTCGCATGGGAAGCCGGTCAAATTCTCGGCGACGTCAACTATGTCCATCCATTCCGCGAAGGAAATGGGCGAACCCAGTTGGTTTATCTGACGCAGCTCGCCGAACGGGCAGGTCATTTGATCGACCTCGCCAAGATCAACAAGAGCGAATGGCTCATGGCATCGCGCGATGCCCATCTCGGCCACTATGACCGCATGGAGCGATGCATCCTGGAAGGGATAGTGAAATCGCGGTAGCGGCGCGACGGCACCGGCCGGACCGCTTGGCGCGAAACTCCATTACCCGATGATTTCGATGGGAATTGGTGCCCCTGGAGGGACTCGAACCCCCACGCCCTTGCGAGCAACAGATTTTGAGTCTGCCGCGTCTACCATTCCGCCACAGAGGCCAAACCAGGGGCAGGGTGTAAAGGCAGGCCGGGCCTTCCGTCAACCTGAAAGCTGGCGGAGCATCTGGGCGGTCTCGGGATCGGCCGGGAAAAAGGCCTCGAGCGCCAGCTCCGACAGGGTCACGTCGACCGGCGTGCCAAAGACGGTGGTGGTCGAGAAGAAGGACAGGATGCCCTGAGGGGTCTTGAGCCGGAACGGCACCACCACCCCGCCATAATCGGGATGCGGCTTCTGGCTCGCCGGTGCCGGATAGGCCTTGAGCTCTTCCAGGAGGGCGGTGAGCGTCGCATCGCCGGTGACGTCGATCTGCCGGCGCAGCCGGTCGAGCAGATGCGCCCGCCATTCGCTCAAATTCTCGATCTGGGGCGCGAGGCCTTGCGGGTGCAGGCTGAGCCGCAGCACATTGATGGGGCCTTGGGTCAGATGCGCCGCGGCGCCCGCCATCAGTTTCCCCACCATGTCGTTGGCGGCGATGAGCGTCCAATGCCGGTCGACGGCGAGCGCCGGAAAGGGCTCATGGCCTTTGAGGATCAGGCCGATGGCATCGCGCGCCGCGGCGAGCGATGGGTCATCGAGCTTGCGCTCAGGGTAGGCCGGCGCATAACCCGCCGCCAGCAGCAGCTGATTGCGCTCGCGGAGCGGCAGGTCGATCACCTCCGCCAGCTTCAGCACCATGCCGCGCGAGGGCACCGAGCGGCCGGTCTCGATGAAGCTCAAATGACGGGTGGAGATCTCGGCGTCGGAAGCGAGGTCGAGCTGGCTGACGCGGCGCCGGCGCCGCCAGTCGCGCAAGTGATCGCCGAAGGTCTTGGGGATGTCGTTCATGCCGGCCAGGATAGCGGACCCCTGGCGTCATCTCCATGACCTCCGAGGTAATCGACTTGCCTCCGCTCCTTCCCCATCCTTGGACCATCAACAAAAGGAGCTTGTCATGCTTACCCGCCATCCTGAATTCCTCCGCTACGCCCTGATCGCCGATGCCGTCGCCTCGGGCGCCACCGGCGCCTTGATGATCGCCGGAGCCGCGTTTCTTTCCGGACTGCTTTCCATACCGGGAGGACTTCTCTTCGAAGCCGGACTCTTGCTCGTCCCCTATGTCCTCTTCGTCCTATGGACCGGCACCCGCGGCGTCATCCCGGTGAAGCCGGTCTGGTTCATCATCGCCTGCAACGCGCTGTGGACGCTGGGCTCGATCATCGTGCTGGTGGGCTGGATCGCCCCTAATGCGCTGGGCGTGACCTTTGTGGTCTTCCAGGCGGCGGCCGTCGGTCTCTTCGGCCTGCTGCAATATGTCGGTCTCAGCCACCGCGCTGTCACGGCGTAATTGCCTAAAGAACGCCGGAGGTTCCCTAAGTACCTCCGGCACTAGAGCAAATCCCGCTAAAGTTGAAGACTTTGGCGACAAGGATTTGCTCCAGAATATTAATCTGGCGCGAATCCTTTTCGGCGAAGTGATTCCACTTCGCCGGGATGCGCGCTAGATTGCCGGCATGATCCGCATCACCGGCACCATATCCATCCCGGACGACTCGCTCAGCGAGCGTTTCATCCGCGCCTCGGGCCCGGGCGGGCAGAATGTAAACAAGGTCGCGACCGCCGTCGAATTGCGCTTCGACGTCGCCCGCGCCGCTTTACCGCCCGACATGGTGCAGCGCCTGGGGATCATGGCCGGGCGCCAACTGACCCTCGACGGCATCCTCGTCATCGCCTCCGACACGCATCGCTCGCAGGAGCGCAACCGCGCCGAAGCGCGCGACCGGTTGGTGACACTGCTGCGCCGCGCCGCGATCAAGCCCAAGAAGCGCATCGCGACCAAACCCACCAAGGCCTCGAAGCAGCGCCGGCTCGACGCCAAAACGCGCAACGCGAAAGTTAAGTCGTTGCGCCGCGTCCGCCCGGCTTTCGACTGATTATTCCCGGAGACCGCTTGTGCATGTGACGATGACGCCCGACGAATGCAGCCTGTTTTCGGGCTTCGTGCGCTGTGCTGCCCGCTATGTCGAATTCGGCTCGGGCGCCAGCACGGTGCTCGCGGCGGCGCTCGCCGGCGAGAGCGTGACGACGTTCGATTCATCCACGGCCTGGCTCGACCGCGTGGCGGAGGACTGCCGCGCCCGCGCGACACGTCTCGCCCCAAAGCTCACTTTCGTCGATATCGGCGAGACGGAAAATTGGGGCTTTCCCAAAGGTGAGGCAACGCGCGACCGCTGGCCTGATTATCACGCCAGCATGTGGGACGATCCGGCGGTGTCGCAAGGCGACTTCTATCTGGTCGATGGCCGCTTCCGCGTCGCCTGCTTCCTCCAGGTGATGCTCCATGCCGGCGCCGGCGCCTTTGTCGCCTTCCATGATTATGCCTCACGGCCGCATTATCACGACGCCGCTTTGATCGGGCGGGAGATCGTGCGCGTTCACGATCTCTCGATTTTCGTGCGTCCGGCCGATCTCGATGCCGACGCGGCCCGGAAATTGCTTGCTACCTACGCCTACGACCCGCGCTGAACCCGCCTCTCGACGCCACCCATCCCGCCAGCTAGACAACGGCCCCATGCTTCGCACGCTTTATGACTGGACTCTGTCACTGGCCGCCCGCAAGACCGCGGAAATCTGGCTCGCCGTCATCGCCTTCATCGAAAGCTCGGTCTTTCTGATCCCGGCCGACGTGCTTTATCTGCCCATGGCGCTGGCGCGGCCGGATCGCGCCTATCGCTACGCCATCGTCGCCACCATCTTCTCGACCTTGGGCGGCATCGCCGGTTATTTTCTCGGCCTCTTCGCCTATGACGCGCTGGCGCGGCCGGTGCTCGAATTCTACGGTAAGTTCGACGAGTTCGAGCAATTGCGCCAATGCACCGGCGAAGATACGATCATGCTGCTCCTGGTGACATCGGGTCTCGCCCATCTGCCGCCGATCAAGGTGGTCACCATCCTGGCGGGCGTCGTCCAGGTCTCCTTCGCTTTCTTCGTGATCTCCTGCATCGTCGCGCGCGGCGCCCGCTTCATGGCGCTGGCCTGGGCCATGCGCCGTTATGGCGAGCCGATCCGTCACTTCATCGAGAAGCGGCTGGGTCTTCTCGCCGGCCTTGCCGCCGCCATACTCATTGCGCTCTACTTCATCGCCAAATATCTGGGGGGCGGCGCTATCGCCGCTTGTTAGCATCGGCCCGAAAAGTTGCAGACTTTTCGGATAAACCGATGCGAGAAAAAGAGACTCTACTATGCTTAACCAACGCGCTGCCTTGATGTTCATCTTCATCGTCAGCCTGCTGACGATCATCGGCGCCTTCATTTTCCAGTGGATGGGCTATGAGCCCTGCCCGCTCTGCTACATGCAGCGCTGGGCCTATTACGCCGCCATTCCCTTGAGCCTGATCATCGCCGGCATCGCGCGCAGCAATGCCGGCATTGCCCGCTGGGGACTCTTCCTGCTGGCGCTCATCTTCATCGCCAACAGCGTCTTCGGCATCTATCATTCGGGCGCCGAATGGAAGTTCTGGCCAGGCCCGTCGACTTGCGGTGGTGCTCTCGGCGACGGCCTGCCGACGCTCACCAATGAGCCGGTGGTGCGTTGCGATGAAGCGGCACTTCGTATTCTCGGGCTCTCGCTCGCTGGCTGGAACGCGGTGATCTGCGCGGTGCTCGCCGTCGTGGCCTTGAAGGGCGCGTCCCGGAAAATCTGAAGGATTGAGCCTAAGGCTCCAGCTCGGTATCCCAGTAGAGATAGTCCTGCCAGCTGTCATGCAGGAAGTTGGGCGGGAACATCCGGCCGTTGGTATGGAGCTGGCTGATGCTCGGCTGGATCGGCTTGTGATCGGGCCACATGCGGGCTTCATTGGGCATCTGGCCGCCCTTGAGCAGATTACAGGGTGAGCACGCCGTCACCACATTGTCCCACGTCGTCTGTCCGCCTTTGGACCGTGGGATGACGTGATCGAAGGTGAGGTCCCTCCGGTCGCCGCAATATTGGCAGGTGAAGCGGTCGCGCAGGAACAGGTTGAACCGGGTGAAGGCAGGATGGCGCGCCGGCTTCACATAGGTCTTGAGCGACACGACCGACGGAATCCGCATCTCGAAAGCGGGGCTGCGCACCACACGGTCATATTCGGACACGATATTCACGCGGTCGAGAAAGACCGCTTTTATGGCGTCCTGCCAGCTCCATAGCGAAAGCGGATAATAGCTCAGAGGCCGGTAATCCGCATTGAGCACCAATGCAGGGCAGGCTTCTGGAGATATGGTTGGATGGTGAGCTCCGGCACCTTCCTCCTGTTCCATAGCCCATATTCTACATCTTGTATGTCAGGCCTGTGAAGGGGCTTTTATGACACTGCCTGTGGCAGGCCTTTGAGGCTCCGGTAATGCGACCAGAGGAGGCGCGCCGCCACCGCCCGCCAGGGCCGCCAGGCCTCGGCCAGGCCGGTCATTGTCCGCGCATCGGGGCGCTTTTCGAGCCCCAGAAGATGGGCGGCGGCGGCCTGGAGGGCCAGATCACCGGTCGGCCAGGCATCGGCCCGGCCCATACAGGAGAGCACATAGATCTCGGCCGTCCAGGGCCCGATGCCGGGCAGCGCCACCAGAGCGGCGATCACCGCGTCATCCGCCTCCTGATGCAGGGATTCGACCTGGAATTCGCCCTTATGCGCCGCTCGTGCCAGCGCATGGAACGTGCGGCTTTTGGCGCCGGAAAGCCCGAGCTTCATCAAGGTGGCGTGCCGGCGCCGGAGAATTGCTGGCGGGTCGAGCGGCGCCAGCTCGCGCGCCAGGCGCTGCCAGATCGCATCCGCCGCCTGGAGCGAGATCATCTGCTCGGTGATGATGCGCAGGAGGCCCGGCAGTCCGCCTTCGGCGCGCCGCAGCGGCGGGTGGCCATGGGTGTCGATGACCAGGCGAAAGCGCGGCTCGCGGGCAACGAGCCACTCCACCCCTTCGGCAATGTCGGCTTCCGTTTCGATAGTCTTGAACATGGGAGGTGTTATAGGCCATCTCACCGCCTGGAACAGTCATGAGCCGTCCCGTTTTCCGATTCGCCCCCAGCCCCAATGGCCGCCTTCATCTGGGTCATGCCTATTCGGCGCTGCTCAATGAGAGGATGGCCCGCGAAACCGGCGGCCGCTTCCTTCTGCGCATCGAGGATATCGACCGGCCGCGTTGCACTGACGCTTTGACCGAAGCCATGCTCGCCGATCTCGCCTGGCTCGGCCTCGCCTGGGAGGAGCCGGTGCTGCGCCAGAGCGAACATCTCACCGATTATCACGATGCCCAGCAGCGCCTGCGCGACATGGACCTCACTTATCCCTGTTTCTGCTCGCGCCGCGACATTGCGCTGGCGACGGCTGCGACACGTGAACGTGATCCTGAAGGCCAGCCGCTTTATCCCGGCACTTGCCGGCATCTCTCCGCAGAAGAACGTGCGCGTCGACTGGCGCAAGGCGAGCCGCATGCCTGGCGCCTCGCCATGGACAAAGCGGTGGCGTCTATCGGCGCGCCTTTGTTCTTCACCGAGGAAGGCTCAGGCGTGCCTGCGCGGGAACCAGCACATGCCGAAGCCTGGGGCGATGTGGTGCTCGTGCGCAAGGATATCGGCACCAGCTATCACATCGCCGTCGTTATCGACGATGCGCGCCAGGGCGTCACGCAGGTGGTGCGTGGCCGCGATCTCTTCCACGCCACCTCGATCCATCTGGTGCTGCAGCATCTGCTTGGGCTTCCGACGCCGCTCTACGTTCATCACGCTCTGATCGACGATGCTGAGGGACGCAAGCTGTCGAAGAGTCTCGGCAGCAAATCGCTCGCCGATCTGCGCGATGAGGGTGTCTCTCCGCAAGATGTTCGGCAAGCGTTGGGATTTTGACCTAACTACCGTCATCCCGGCGAAAGCCGGGATCCATAAAACTCTCTCCGTGTGAGCAGCGCCGCCCGGTTGTTTCTATTTAGTGGATCCCGAATTTCGTCGGGATGACGATAAAGGGGGGATACGCCGTCAGAAATCGCTGGCGATGCCCTTCACTTCCCAATCGCCGAAGCGGGTGGGTTCGGGGCCTTTGCGGCCGTCGACTTCCTTGGGCAATTGCGTCGCTGACGCCGCCTTGCGTCGCGCCTCCGCCTCGGCCAGCGCACGTTTCGCAGGCTCGGGAATCGTCTTTTCGGTCTTGTCCTGGACGTCGGCCATAACCATCATATAAGAGCCCGGTTGCCGAACGTGCAAGGCGGGTGATTTGGCATGTTTGGGCACAAGGAGACCGACGTCGATGAATGTGATGCGTACCGCGATCCTGCTGGCAGGGCTGACCGCCTTGTTCCTGGGCGTCGGCTATGTCATCGGCGGCCAGACCGGCGTCTTGCTGGCGCTCGTCTTTTCGCTCGGCATGAATGCCTTCTCCTATTGGAATTCCGACAAGATGGTGCTGCGCATGCATGGCGCGCGCCAGGTCGATCGCGCCACCTCGCCTGACTTCTACGACATGATCGCGCGTCTTTCGCAGAATGCCGGCCTGCCGATGCCCAAAGTCTACATCATGGAAAATCCGCAGCCCAATGCCTTCGCCACTGGCCGCAATCCTGAAAATGCCGCGGTTGCGGCAACGACCGGTTTACTTTCGTCGCTGAATTATGATGAGATCGAAGGTGTGATGGCGCATGAGCTGGCGCATATCCGCAATCGCGACACGCTCATCATGACCATCACCGCCACCATTGCCGGCGCCATCTCGATGCTCGGCAATTTCGCTTTCTTCTTCGGCGGCCGCGACCGCAATTCAGGCATGGGGCCGATCGCCACGATCGCGATGATCATCCTGGCGCCGCTCGCCGCCATGCTGGTGCAGATGGCGATCAGCCGCACCCGCGAATATTCCGCCGACCGCGCCGGCGCCGAGATCTGCGGCAAGCCGATGGCGCTCGCTTCGGCGCTCAACCGCATATCGGGTGCGGCACATCGCATCGAGAACGACACCGCCGAGGCCAATCCCGCCACCGCGCATATGTTCATCATCAATCCGCTGTCGGGCGCGCGCATGGACAATCTGTTCTCGACCCATCCCGCCACCGAAAACCGCATCGCGGCCCTGCAACGGATCGCGCAGGAATTCGGCCAGGCGGCCACCACTTCTTCTTCCAGCAACAGCCAAGGCCCCTGGTCCGGCCCTGAACCGCGCCAAAAAGGCCCATGGGGTTAGGCGCTCTCAAAACGCAAGGCGGCAAGGCGGGACTGCCGGCGCGCCGCGCGGCGCTGGCTATACTGGCCGACATTCTCGGCGAGGCGCGGCCTTTCGACGACGCGCTGATGCGCGCCCATACGAATGATTTCGAGCCGCGCGACCGCGCCTTCGTGACCGCGCTGGTGCAGACTTCCTTGCGCCGCAAGGGCGAATGCGAGGCGGTGCTCGACCGCTTCATGAGCAAAAGGCTGCCGCGCAAATCCGGCAAGACATCGGTGATCCTGCTGCTCAGCGCCGCCCAGCTTCTCTATCTGGGCGCACCGCCGCATGCCGTCATCGATCTCGCCGTCACGCTGGCGCGCGAGGACCGCGAGTCGCGCCATTTCTCGGCGCTGATCAATGCGGTGCTGCGCAAGCTCGTCGGCGTCGAACCACTCGACAAGCCGCATCTCGACGTGCCGCAATGGCTGTGGCGGCGCTGGGTGAAGACCTATGGCAAGAAGACCGCGCATGACATTGCGCGCGCGCATCTGAAGATGGCGCCGCTCGACATCACGCCCAAGACCGATGTGGAAGGCTGGGCGAGTAAGCTCGGCGGCGTGGCGTTGCCGACAGGCTCGGTGCGTGTGGCAGAACGGCAGGGTGCGCTCGAAACGCTTGCCGGCTTCGATGAGGGCGCGTGGTGGGTGCAGGATGCCGCCGCGGCGCTGCCGGTGAAGCTTCTGGGCGACGTCGCCGGCAAGACGGTGCTCGACATCTGTGCCGCCCCAGGCGGCAAGACGGCGCAGCTCGCCGCTGCCGGCGGCTGCGTCACGGCGATCGACCAGTCGGTGGCGCGCATGGGCCGGGTGCAGGAGAATCTCGACCGTCTGCAGCTCAAGGCCGAGCTCTGCGTGACCAATGCCCTGGACTTCCCGCTCGGCCCGCTCTTCGATGCGGTGCTGCTGGATGCGCCCTGCTCGGCGACCGGCACCATCCGCCGTCATCCGGAGCTGCCCTACATCAAATCCGAGATCCAGATCGCCGAGCTCACTGATCTGCAGGCCCGGCTTCTGGCCTATGCGGCGCGCTTCGTGAAGCCGGGCGGCGGCCTCGTTTATTGCACCTGCTCGCTCGAGCCCGAAGAGGGTGAGCAGCAGGTCGAAAGCTTCCTCGCCAGCCATGCCGATTTCACCCGTCAGGCGCTGTCGCCGGAAGATGTCGCGGGCGAGGCCCAGCTTATTACGCCGGACGGAGATTTGCGCTCCCTGCCCTCAATGAATATCGGGCAAGATCAAGGGCTTGACGGCTTCTATGCGGCGCGTCTCAGGCGTCAGTAGCGCGGCATTAGCCAATCCTTAACCTTACCCCTCTCCAATAGGGCTCGAGCCCCATTCATCCCAAAATCGAGCCCGCTGAATCCACGCCATGTTGCGCGCCCTTGAGTCCCGTTTCGAGTTGTTCGGCGCCCTTCGCGCAGGGCTAGGTGCGACCCTTCAGCCTTTTGAAAAAGCTCAGGATTTTGGCCGCAGCCTGCTGCGTCGCTGGCGTCCGTCGCGGCTCGCCCGGCCGATCATCCCGCTGATCCTCGGTAACCCTGAGCTCGGCCGCCAGATCTACCGCAACCGTTTCGTCCTGGCCGGTCACACGATTTCGGGCGGCACCGACAGCATCTTCCAGAAGCTGGTTCTCGAGCCCGCCTTCCTCATCGAGCTGCATGGCTTCACCTGGCTCGCCCATCTCGAAGCCGCGGGCTCAGCCATGCACCGCGCCTATGCGCGCACCTTGGTCCTCGACTGGCTCACGCATCAGCGCGGCCTGCCGCAGGAAGCGCGCCGCTCAGACGTGGCGGCGGTCCGGCTGATGGCGCTGGTGCGTCACGCGCCCTTCCTGCTGAAAGGCGCGGGCTCCGCTTTCGAGGACAAGTTCCTGCGCCTCATCGCGCGTGAAACGGCGCAGATGGCGCATGAGCCCGGCCGCATCGAACAGGCTCTGGCGCTCGCTTATGCCGTCACTGCTTTCGAGTCGACACTGGCTTTTCGCGCCCAGGCCTATGAGCGCCTCGAGCTCGCCATCGCCGAGCAGATCCTGCCCGATGGCGGCCATGTCTCGCGCAATCCGGCGATCCTGCTCAATCTCCTGCTCGACCTCGTACCGTTGCGCTCGGCCATCATCGCCGCGCGCGAGCCTCTGCCGCAACGCTTCAGCGCCGGCATCGAGCGCATGCTGCCGATGCTGCGTTTCTTCTGCCATGGCGATGACGGACTTGCCGTCATCCAGGGCGTCGCCGATCCGGCGGTGCGCCAGATGCGCGCCGTCTTCGGCCAGGACACCACGCTCGGCCGGCCGGTGTCGCTCGCCGCCTATTCAGGCTTCAGCCGCATGGCGCATGGCCAGGCGCTGGTGATCACCGATTTCGGAGCCGATGCCGCCTGCTCGGGCCCGCTCGCTTTCGAATTCTCCGACGGGCCGGCGCGTATCGTCGTCAATTGCGGTTATCCGGCCGATGGCTCGAAGCGCTGGATCTATGCCGCCTCGGGTCCCGCCGCCCACAATACGCTGAGCCTCGATGCCGGTGCGGCCGATCGCGCGCAAAGCGCCCTCGCCCGCTGGACCGGCGCCTTGCGCCAGAAGGAGAGCGAACGGCGCGGCGTCAGCGAGACGAGCGAGCACGGCACCATCTTCCATGGCGGCGATGTGCTCGACGGCAATCTCCTGCATGAGCGCGATCTCTATCTTGGCGCCGGCGGCGATGATTTCCGCGGCGAGGACCGCTTCATCCGCGATAGCGCCAGCGACCCGGCCTATACCGGTCTTCCTTACACGCTGCGCTTCCACCTTCATCCGTCCGTCAAGGCGACCTTGTCGAAGGATGGCGGCACGGTGATGCTGATGCTCGCCAATCGCGCCGCCTGGCGCTTCGCCGCCAAAGGCTGCGTCGTCGAGCTGACCGACAGCGTCTATCTGGCGGGCCTGCCGCAGCCGCGCCGCACCCAGCAGATCGTGCTCAAGGGCGTCATCGGCCGGCATGACCGGGTGAACTGGGCCTTCAGGCGTGTGGCCAAACGTGATCGGCGTGAAGTGGCGCAGAATGCCGAGCCGGAGCTTCCTTTCTAGCTACACGATCTGATCGACCGAAATCGGCGAATCCACGGCGGCGGCGAGAAGCTGCAGCGCCTGGGCGAGCTCGGCGCGGTTGCGCGCCGCGCCCAGCGACACGCGCACCGCCTGAGGCGCGGGCTGGTCGAGCGCGAAGGCGTCGCTCTCGACGACGGCGAGCCCGGCGCGCAGAATATGTGACGCGAAGGCCGAGGCATTCCAGTGGCGCGGCAGGGACAGCCACAGATGATGCGCATTTGGCCGGCTCGCAAACGACACACCCTTCAATATTCTGCTGGCGAGCTGCTGGCGGCCCGAGGCTTCATTGCGGATGGCCTGGATGATCTGCTCGGCGGTGCCGGTCTTCAGCCAGTGTATGACGAGCGCCACCATCAGGCGCGGCGGCATCTGGCTCGTCGCCTGAAGCGTGCTGCGCATCGCCTGTTCCGCAGCAGCATTGGGGGCGAGCAGGAAGGACACGCGCAACGCCGGCGCGATGCATTTCGACAGGCCGGCGGCGAGATAGGTCCGCTCGGGGATCAGCCGCGCGATCGGCGTCACGATGGGCTCGAGGGGCCCATAGGCATCGTCCTCGATCAGGAAGGTTGCATTCTCGTCGATGACCTTGGCCACGGCCCGGCGGCGTTTGGGACTGAGTGTGGCGGTCGTCGGATTATGCTGGGTCGGGGTGAGATAGACGGCTTTGGGCCGGTGCCGGCGGCAGGCGCTTGCCAGCGCATCGGGAAGCACGCCCTCCTTGTCCATCTCGACGCCGATGAGACGCACGCCCAGTTTCGCGGCCGCCGCCTTGATGCCGGGATAGGTGAGCGCCTCGGTCAGCACCACATCGCCGGGCGAGGTGAGAGACAAGAGCGCATTGAACAGGATCGCCTGATTGCCGGGATAGATGATGACGCGATCGGTCCTCGCCTCGGGCAAACGGGCGCGGAGCCAGCTGGCCGCGACCTCACGTTCCTCATCGCTGCCGCCGGGGCGCTGATAACTGAGGAGCGCCGAAAAGCTCGCCGAGCTCTGGATCGAGGCGAAACCTTTGGCGATGCGCATATCGAGATTGGCCTCGACCGGCTGCGGCGGCACATTCATCGACAGATCGATCTTGACCGGAAAGGGGATGTTCGCGGCCGTGCGTGCCGTCGTCTCCGACACGAAAGTGCCCTGGCCGACACGCGCTTCGATGAGCCCGCGCCGCCGTGCTTCGCCATAGGCCCGCGTGACCGTCGTCAGATCGATGTCGAGCGCTTGCGACAGCGCGCGCTGGGTCGGCAGCTGCTGGCCGCGCGCCAGCCGTCCATGGGCAATGTCGGCGCCGAGCGCCTCGACCAGGCGCAGATAGATCGGTCCCGACCATTCCGAGAGTGTAGGGGTCCAATCCATGCAATCCTAACTCCTCAATACGGATACTGGCATATTGTCCGGAATCGAAATCTCGTCAAGGTGCTTGAACTATTTGATTTATTAGAGAATCCCTGAGAGGTGGGACTTAATATTGTATGGAAGTGAACCATGCAATTGGGCAGATTCTCATTGGTTGCAGGCGAAAAGACACAATATTGTATGGAAACGCAGTGCTGACAAAGGAGCTTTCCATGGCACTCAATCATGAACCGGTTTCTGAGCCGAGCCGGGACCTCTTCACGCGCCAGTCGATCACCTCGACGACCGTCATCGGAACCCTGGTCCTGTCGGCGCTGACTCTGCTGGCGACTTACATACTGGGTGGCTTCGACGGTCTTTCCGGAAGCGGCGTCGGCGCCTTGATCTTTGGTGTCATCGCTTCGTTCGCGCTCGGCGTCGGTCTGATGGTCGTGGTTTTTCACAGCAGCCGGCAATATGACGACGCCGCCCACTATGCCGCGATAGATCACTTCAAGAAGCCCGCGGCGCCCGATGACTCCAAGGAAACATCGACGCCGTCGAAGTGACGG
Organism: Rhizobiales bacterium Y(2018); assembly: GCA_005502925.1. Taxonomy (GTDB): domain Bacteria; phylum Pseudomonadota; class Alphaproteobacteria; order Rhizobiales; family Aestuariivirgaceae; genus Taklimakanibacter. The sequence continues at coordinate 294,948 of SCPD01000005.1, forward strand.
GCGCCCGCTTGCGTGTCGCAGGCGAAAAGCGATAAACCTTTCTTGCCTCTGCGTTGTTGCGCTCTGATGCGCATCAGGTGACCCCGAGAACGGCGAGGCGATACCTTTATTCGAAAGGTTTTTGCAGAAGGGGGTCCGTCATGCGTTCTGCCAGGCTCGTAGCAGCGCTTCTGTCCTTGCTTATGCTGATGTCGGTGAGCGCCCAAGCCGGCGTCAGCGTAAATTTTGTGCATCCGGAGAAATTCCGTGATGAGGATTTCCGCCGCTCGTTCAAGCGCGACGGTATCATCGCCGAATTCCGCAAATATTTCGACCGGCTCGGCGCGATCTATCTCAAGAAGGGACAGACGCTCCGGATCGATGTTCTCAATGCCGATCTCGCCGGTCGCTATGAGCCCTGGAACGGACTCTATGATGTCCGCGTGCTGCGCGACGTGACGCCGCCGAGCTTCCGCCTGCGCTACACCTTGCGGCAGGGCAAGAAGATCGTCGCGCGCGGCGAGGAGACGGTCACCGACATGAACTACCTGTGGAATCTGTCCGCGCGGAGCGCGAGCGGGCGCTTCACCTATGAAAAGGCCATGTTGCGCGACTGGTTCCGCAAGCGTTTCTCGCGCTGATTTCCATCCACAGATTTGACCGATCCGACAATGGATTCCGGCGCCGCTTGTGCTAGATCACCGGCGATCATCCGCCATGTCCCGTCGCAAGCCATAGGCTGTCTTATGTCCCCACCTGTCCGCCGCGCTCTGCTCTCCGTTTCCGACAAGACGGGGCTCATCGATTTCGCCAAGGCGCTCAGCCAGCGCGGCATTGCCCTGGTCTCGACCGGCGGCACCGCCAAGGCGCTGAAGGCCGAGGGCCTCGCCGTGACGGATGTGTCGGCGGTGACGGGTTTCCCCGAGATCATGGATGGCCGGGTCAAGACCCTGCATCCCAAGATCCATGGCGGGCTCCTCGCCGATCGCGGCAACAGCGAACATGTGAAGGCGCTGGATGTCCAGGCGATCGAGCCCTTCGAGCTGCTGGTCGTCAATCTCTATCCCTTCGAGGCGGTGACCGCGAAGGGTGCCGACTGGGACGAGGCGATCGAGAATATCGACATCGGCGGGCCGGCAATGATCCGCGCCGCCGCCAAGAACCATGGCAGCCTTGCCGTCATCGTCGATCCGGCCGATTATGCGAGCGTGCTCGCCGAGCTCGATGCGCATCGAGGTGCCGTCAGCGAAGCGGCGCGCCGCCGTTTCGCGGCGAAGGCTTTTGCCCGCACCGCCTCTTACGATGCCGCCATATCGCAATATTTCGCCCGCGCGCTGAAGGACGATGCGCCGGACTATGCGGCCATGGGCGGAAGGCTCATCCAGAAGCTGCGTTATGGCGAGAACCCGCATCAGTCGGCTGCCTTCTACAGAAGCGCTGAAATCCGTGAAGGCGTGGCCACAGCTTCGCAGCTCCAGGGCAAGGAGCTCTCCTACAACAACATCAACGACACCGACGCCGCTTTCGAATGCGTGGCGGAATTCGCTGGGCGGGATGCCGCCTGCGTCATCGTCAAGCACGCCAATCCGTGTGGCGTGGCGCAAGGCGCTTCCCTCGCCGAGGCCTATCGCAAGGCGCTCGCCTGCGATCCGGTGAGCGCTTTCGGCGGCATAATCGCCTTCAACCGCCCGATCGATGCGCAGGCGGCCGAGGAGATCGTCAAGATCTTCACCGAAGTGATCATCGCGCCGGGCGCCAGCGACGAAGCCCGCGCCATCATCGCGGACAAGAAGAATCTGCGCCTCCTCGTCACCAGGGGTCTGCCCGATCCGGCGCGCCCCGGCCTGTTATTCAAGACCGTGGCGGGCGGCTTCCTGCTGCAGTCGCGCGACGCGGGCCATGTGGCGCTGAGTGATCTCAAGACGGTGACCAGACGCGCGCCGACGGACGCGGAGATCGCCGATCTGCAATTCGCTTTCACGGTGGCGAAGCATGTGAAGTCGAACGCCATCGTCTATGCCAAAGAAGGTGCCACAGTGGGCATCGGTGCCGGGCAGATGTCGCGTGTCGATTCGACCCGTATCGCGGCGGCAAAGAGCGCCGAAGCCGCCAAGGCTCTGGGCCTCGCCACACCGCTCGCCAAAGGTGCGGTGGTGGCGTCGGACGCCTTCTTCCCCTTTGCCGATGGTCTCGTCACGGCGGCGGAAGCCGGCGTCACCGCGGTGATCCAGCCCGGCGGCTCGATGCGCGACGCCGAGGTGATCAAGGCGGCGGACGAGCTGGGCCTCGCCATGGTCTTCACCGGCATGCGGCATTTCCGGCATTAGAGCGTCGGCCCGAAAAGTTGCAGACTTTTCGGACCAGCCGATGCGCCAAAAAAGTCACTTCAGTTTCTTCGCGATATAGCGCTGCTCCTGGGTGACGCCGCCATAGCCATAGGCATAACCGTGGACGTCATGCACATGCACATAGGATTCCTCGTGCAGCGGGCCGAGAAGCTCGCGCATGGTGGCGAATACCTTGGCGATGAAACGCGCCTTTTCATCCTTGGTGTTGGTGCTTTCGACGATCTTGATATCGAGCCAGAAGGTGGCGAGGCCGTGCTCGGACACGGACTTGTCGCCGATGAACCAGCTGTCGGCCGCGTGCTCCTCGACCGTCACCGCGGTGATCTTCGCATCCTTGTGCAGGATGTCGGCCGAAAGCCGGTTGGCGGCGGCGGCGATTTCAGCCTTGCCGGCAGTCTGCTTGTGGGGCGTGCTGTAGGCGATACGGATGAGCGGCATGGAGGTTCTCCGGTGAGCAATCATGTTGCTCGAATCTAAGGGCTCCAAGGTAATTGCAAAAGCTCATGAATATGGATATTTATGATTAGCTTTTGTAATGGAAAACCATGGCGACGCTCGACATCGACGATCTGAGAGCGCTTCTGCATCTTTCCGATCTCGGCAATTTCACCCGCGCGGCGGAAGCGCTGGGCACGACGCAATCGGCGGTGAGCCTCAGGCTCAAGCGGCTCGAGGAGAAGCTCGGCCGCAAGCTCCTCGAACGCAGCCCACGCCTCGTCCAGTTCACACCCGACGGCGCAGCGCTCGTCGCCCATGGCCGTTCGGTCCTGCTGGCCCATGACGCCGCCCTTGCGGCGCTCGACCGGCAGCCTTTGCCGCCTTTGACCCTCGGCATCAGCGATCATGTGATGGGCGATCGCCTGCCCGAGCTCTTCGCGCGCCTGAAGGAGATGCTGCCGCAGCTGCGTTTCGCGATCAGGATCGGCCTGTCGCGTGATCTACTGGCGCAATTCGAGACGGGCGGCTTCGACGCCATCCTGCTGCGCGGCGAAACCGCGCGCCCCAAGGCCGCGGACGGTGAACGCCTGCTCGAGGACGGGCTCGCCTGGTTCGCCGCCCCGTCCTTCGCCTGGAATCCTGAGGAGCCTCTGCCTCTGCTGGCGCTGGCCGCGCCCTGCGGCATTCGCGCCGCGGCGGTGAAGGCCCTGGAGAAGAAGCGAGTGCCCTGGACCGAAAGCTTCACCGGTGGCGGCGTCATGGCGGTGGCGGCGGCGGTTTCCGCCGGGCTTGGCGTCGCCGCCCTTGGCCGCTCGCTGGCGCCGCCCGGTACCCGCGACGTGACCGAGCGTCTCGGCCTGCCGCCCTTGCCGTCGAGTGCCATTCTCCTGCGCTCGCATGTCTCCGATCCACGCCTGGCGCGGCCTTTGCGTGAATTCGCCGCGGCCGTAAAGCACGTCCTGCGCGGGCGATGACGACCTCCTGCTACTCTGTGCTACAAGCAGGCCATGCCTACCGATCTTCCTCTCGACACCCCTGACGAACGAAGCTTCCTGCCGGGCCTTGGTCTTGGCGAGCAGGGCCTGCGCCTCAAGACGCTGGTGCGCCTACGCTGGCTTGCGGTCGCCGGCCAGACGGCGGCGGTGATGCTCGTGCATTGGCTTCTCGGCTTCGACCTGCCGGTCGGCTGGTGTCTCGCCGCCATCGCGCTCTCGGCCTGGCTCAATATCTTCCTCACCTTGCGCTGGCGCGGCAATCTCATCACCGACCGCAATGCCGCGCTGCTGCTCGGCTATGACATCCTGCAGCTGGCGCTGCTGCTTTATCTGACCGGCGGGCTCCAGAATCCCTTTGCCTTCCTGTTCCTGGTGCCGGTCACCGTCTCGGCGACCTCGCTGCCGATCAAATGGACCTTGTTCCTGGGCGCGCTCGCATTCGTCTGCGCCAGCTTCCTCGCTTATGACCATCTGCCGCTGCCCTGGTTCGCCGAGGCGCCGCTCGAGCTGCCGACCATCTATATCGTCGGCATGTGGACGGCCCTGGTGAGCGGCGTCGTCTTTTCCGCCATCTATGCGCGCCGCATCGCCGAGGAAGCGCGTCAGATGTCGGCGGCGCTCTCCGCCACCGAGCTGGTGCTGGCGCGCGAGCAGCGGCTCTCGGCGCTCGATGGTCTCGCCGCCGCGGCCGCGCATGAGCTCGGCACGCCGCTCGCCACCATCGCGCTCGTCGCCAAGGAACTGAAGCGCGAACTGCCGCAAGGCGGTCATACCGGCGAGGACATCGACCTTCTCATCAGCCAGGCGGCGCGCTGCCGCGAAATCCTGTCCCGCCTCGCCAATCGCGACACGCCGGCCGACGCCATATTGGCGCAGGCCAAATTGCCGGTGATGCTCGAGGATATCGTGGCGCCGTTGCGTGGCTCCGACGTCATCATCGCGGTCGACGCCCATGCCGCCGATGACGGCAAGCCGAAGCGCGAGGGCGAGCCGGTCTTCGAGCGCAATCCCGCCATCACTTACGGTCTCGGCAACCTCATCGAGAACGCCGCCGACTTCGCCACCACCCGCGTCGATGTCGAGGCGCGCTGGTCGGCGAGCGACATCACCATCACGGTGCGCGATGACGGGCCGGGTTTCTCGCAGGACATCATCGACCGGCTCGGCGATCCCTTCGTCACTTCGCGCAAGGGCTACGGTCCCGGCGATTCCGGCGACGCGGCGGGCCGCCATGAGGGCATGGGGCTCGGATTCTTCATCGCCAAGACGCTGCTCGAACGCTCCGGCGCCCAGGTGGCGCTCGCCAACCGCACCTATCCCGACCACGGCGCCAGCGTGCGCATTTCCTGGCCACGCATGAGGATCGATGTGGCCCTGCGTAAACCGTGATTCTCCTATGATTTGAGGTGGGACAAGTTCCCCCCTATAAGGGGCCCGAAAGGACCGAATCTTGATGACCGAACCGAACTTGCCGCAGGATCTGACGCTGCTTCTGGTGGATGACGACAAGCCCTTTTTGACCCGGCTTGCCCGCGCCATGGAAACGCGCGGCTTTGTCGTCCGCATGGCCGAGACCGTGGCGGAAGGCATCGAGCAGGTGCGCAAGGAGCCGCCCGGCTATGCGGTGGTCGATCTGAGGCTCGGCGACGGCAATGGCCTCGATGTGATCGAGGCGCTGCACCGCTCCAGGCCCGATGCCCGCGCCGTGGTGCTGACCGGCTACGGCAATATCGCCACCGCCGTCACAGCGGTGAAGCTCGGCGCCATCGATTACCTGGCCAAGCCCGCCGATGCCGATGCCGTCTACAGCGCGCTCACCGGTTCCGGCGGGGCGCGTGCGGCGCTCCCCGAAAACCCGATGTCGGCCGACCGGGTGCGCTGGGAGCATATTCAGCGCGTCTATGAACTGTGCAACCGCAATGTCTCGGAAACGGCGCGCCGGCTCAACATGCATCGCCGCACCTTGCAACGCATCCTCGCCAAGCGCGCGCCTAAGTGACCGCTTGCGGTCATCCCGGCGCAAGCCGGGATCCATCTACATCGTCTCCGGATCGTAAAGCCCGTGCAGCCGCAGCGCCGCCGAGCGGGCGAAGCTCAGCGTCATCGCCTTGCGCCGTGACGCATGGAGCAGGTGCTCGGCCGGATCGCGCTGGATCTCCGCGCCCCAGGCATCGGCGATGATGAGCCCGGCTTCCGCCGGCATGATCTCAGGGCTGAGGTCGGTGGTAATGGCGAAATAGAGCCGGTCGCAGAAATCGCGATATTCCGGCCATTTGAGATCGGCGCGGAAATCCTCCAGCGACGACTTGATCTCGACGATCCAGACCTGCCCCGAGGGCGACAGGCCGATGACGTCGACGCGGCGGCCTGACGCCAGGGTGAATTCGGTCAGGGTCGCGAAGCCCGCCGCGCGCAAGTGCCGGCATACGCCCTTCTGGATCGCGGCGGCGGTCTCAGACTGGCGGCCGTCGGGGCGGATCTGGGGGTTAATCGAAGGTAGCATGGGCGGCACTCGATTCAGGCTTTTGCCCTGCGGGCTTTGCCTCTAATGTTTCGCCTCAAATCACCGACCCGGTCAACCCGGGCGACAGCGGTGGGCGGCACGCTGCTGACAAAAAAGGGGAAGAATACCGGATGGGCGGATTACTCGCTCTGAGCCGCAGGATCGATGCGGTCACGGCCTTCATTGGCCGTCACGTCATATGGCTGATTCTCGCTGCCATTCTCATCAGCTCCATCAATGCAGTCATCCGCAAGGCCTTCGACATGAGCTCGAATGCCTGGCTCGAATTGCAATGGTATCTGTTCGGCGCGGCCTTCATGCTGGCCGCCGCTTATACGCTGCAGAGAAACGAGCATATCCGCATCGATATCATTTCCGGCCGCTTGTCGCAGAACGCCCGCAACTGGATCGACCTCGTCGGCCATGTGCTGATGCTGCTGCCCTTCACGGCGCTGATGATCTATGAGAGCACGCCCTTCGCGCTGAACGCCATACGCTCAGGCGAGATCTCGGGCTCGGCCGGCGGCCTCATCATCTGGCCGGCGCGCGCTTTCATCCTCGCCGGCTTTTTCCTGCTCTTCCTGCAGGGCATTTCCGAGCTCATCAAGCGCATCGCCATCATGCGCGGCCTGATCGCCGATCCCCATGCGGGGCAAGGCCATCACGCGCCGTTGGAATAGGGGGGCACAAGCATGACTGCCTTCCTCATGGAAAATATGGCGCCGATCATGTTCGCGGCGCTCGTCATCTTCCTGCTGCTCGGCTACCCGGTCGCCTTCTCGCTGGCTTTCGTGGGGCTGGGCTTCGGCTTGATCGGCATCTGGCTCGGCATGTTCACGCCGAGCTTCCTGCAGGCCTTGCCCGACCGTGTCTTCGGCATCATGGCGAATGAGACATTGCTCGCCATTCCCTTCTTCACCTTCATGGGACTCATCCTCGAACGATCCGGCATGGCCGAGGAGCTGCTCGACACCGCCGGCAAGCTGTTCGGTCCGATCCGCGGTGGTGTTGCTTATGCGGTGATCTTCGTCGGAGCACTTCTTGCCGCCACCACCGGCGTCGTCGCCGCGTCGGTGATCGCCATGGGCCTCATCTCGCTTCCCATCATGCTGCGCTACGGCTATGACCGCCGCCTTGCTTCAGGCGTCATCACCGCATCGGGGACTCTGGCGCAGATCATCCCGCCGAGCCTCGTGCTCATCATTCTCGCCGACCAGCTCGGCCGCTCGGTCGGCGACATGTATGCCGGCGCCATCATTCCGGGCCTCGTGCTGACCGGCCTCTATATGATCTACGTCTTCATCATGACGGTGATCAATCCGAAGTCGGCCCCGGCATTGCCGGCCGAGGCGCGCTCTTTCGGCGCCGGCGCCGAATACCGCCCGGTGATCACCGCCGTCGCCTTCCCGCTGATGCTGGTCCTGTGGGGCATGATCGTGCTCTTCGCGCCGAAGCTCGGTATCGACCTCATCAACGGCTTCGTGCCGGGGGTGAGCGAATGGATCGAGGCGCGCGTCGTCGATGAAGGCCCGCGCATGCTGGCGATGCTCGGCATCTTCGCCGCGGCCTATCTCGTTTATGTCGGTGCGCTGCGCTATGCGCCGAAGATTCTCGCGACGGCGCTCGGCGTCTTCTTCCTGCTGCTGGCGCTTGGGGTCTTGTGGAAAGCGGCGGGCGCCTTCGTCGCCGGCTTCGCCACGCTGCCGGCGGTTTCCGAACGCGGCCTCGAATTTCTCCTCGACCTCATTGCCTGGGTCGCCGGCGAATGGGTCTATGCCGTCGCTCTCATGGGCCTTATCGGCGGCGGCGTGGCGCTGCTCAATGCGCCGTCGCGCCCGGTTTCGGCCGCCGTGTGGAAGATCATCGCCGATCTCCTGCCGCCGCTCGTCCTCATCTTCCTGGTGCTTGGCACCATTTTCCAGGGCATCGCCACGCCGACCGAAGGCGGTGCCATGGGCGCCACCGGCGCGCTCATCCTCGCGCTGGCGCGCCGCAAGCTGAGCTTCGACCTTCTTCGCCAGGCGCTGGAGAAAACCACCAACCTTTCGGCCTTCGTGATCTTCATCCTGATCGGCGCCCGTGTCTTCTCGCTCACCTTCTATGGCGTCGACGGCCATAAATGGGTCGAGCATCTGCTCGTCAGCCTGCCCGGCGGTCCGCTCGGCTTCCTGATCGTCGTCAACATCCTCGTCTTCATTCTCGCCTTCTTCCTCGATTTCTTCGAGCTTGCGTTCATCATCGTGCCGCTTCTGGTGGGGCCGGCCGAGGCGCTTGGCATCGATCTCATCTGGTTCGGCGTCCTGCTCGGCATCAACATGCAGACGAGCTTCATGCATCCGCCTTTCGGCTTCGCCTTGTTCTATCTGCGCTCGGTGGCGCCGCGACACTCGTACAAGGACCGTATCACCGGGGCGACCATCGCGCCGGTCACCACCGGCCAGATCTATTGGGGGGCCGTTCCCTTCGTCATCATCCAGCTCATCATGGTGGGACTCGCCATCGCCTTCCCATCCATGATCATGCACTACAAGGGCTCAGGGCCGACCGTCGATCCCAACACGATCGAGATCACGGTCCCGACCGACGGTGGCGGCGATCTCACCGGTCCGCCGTCCTTCGATTGACCGTTTTGCCGATTGGTGCCTAACCTTGTCGGGGGCTGTCGACCAGGGAGAGCGCGATATGCCTGATGCCGCGAAGCCACCGGAGCCGGCCCTTCCGCCGGCCATGCAGCTGATCCAGATGGCGAGTGCCTATTGGGTGTCGCGCACCGTCCATACCGCGGCCGAGCTCGGTCTCGCCGATCACCTGGCGCACGGCCCGCTGAGCGCCGCCGAGATCGCCGGCAAGGCAAAGCTCAACGCGCCGGCGCTGCACCGGCTGATGCGCAGCCTCGCGGGTCTCGGCATTCTCGATGAAGGCGAGGACAAACGTTTTGCTTTGACGCCGCTTGGCGAGGCTCTCAAATCGGGCAGGGCCGTCGCGGGCTCGGCCCATGCCGCCGTTCTGACCCTCGCGTCTCCCTGGTTCAGCACCGCCATGGATCAGCTCACCGAAAGCGTGCGCTCGGGCGCCACCGCTTTCGAGAAGATCAACGGCATGCCGGTCTTCGACTTTCTGGGACGGCATCCCGAGGCGGCGTCGCTGTTCAGCGAAACCATGGTCGGCATCCATGGCAGCGAGCCGCCGGCCGTCGCCGAGGCCTATGATTTCTCCGGCCTCAAGACCGTCGTCGATGTCGGCGGCGCCACCGGCAACATGCTGGCGGCGATCCTGCTTCGCCATAAGGGGTTGCGCGGCATCCTGGCCGACCTGCCGCATGTGGTGAAAGACGCGCCGGCCTTCCTGTCAGCCAAGGGCGTGAGCGACCGCGTGTCGATCTCGCCCCACAATTTCTTCGACTCCGTGCCCGCCGGCGGCGACGCTTATATCCTTTCGCATATCCTGCATGACTGGAGCGAGGCGCAGTGCCTGACGATCCTGAGGAATCTGCACAAGGCCATGACGGCCGAGGCGCGACTCCTCATCGTCGAGATGGTGCTGCCCGGCCGCAACGAGCCGCATTTCGGCAAGATCCTCGATATGGTGATGCTGGCCGTGCCAGGCGGCGAGGAGCGCACGGGCGAGGAGTATCGCGCTCTTCTCGCCAAGGCCGGTTTCAAGCTCACCCGTATCGTCCCCACCGCTTCGCCTGTCAGCGTCATCGAGGCCGTGAAGGTGTAGAGAAGTACGCAAGGTCTAGCCGGCTTTCCCTTCTCCCGCTTGCGGGAGAAGGAGAAACCTTTTAGGGGGCGTCGCGACAACCAATCAAGCTACAACGCCTTCTTGCGCTGCTGCGCCATCATGAAGTTGTCGAAGGTCGCTTCCGACACTTGCTGCCACAGATAGGCGTCGGCGCGGTAGGCCATCACCGCGTCATGCACCTTCTTGAAGGCGGCATTGGTGGCGTTCATCTCGGCATAGGTTTCTTTCGCCGCATTGAAGCAGGCTTCCAGGATCTCGGCCGAGAAGGGGCGTAATTTGGCGCCGTCGGCGACCAGCTTCTTGAGCGCCGGCGGATTGAGATGATCGTAGCGCGCCTGCATGTCGGTGTTGGCGAGCGCCGCGGCGCCGGTGATGATCGCCTGATAGTTTTTCGGCAGCCCTTCCCATTTCTCTTTGTTGATGAAGAAATGCAGCATCGGGCCGCCTTCCCACCAGCCCGGATAATAGTAATAGGGCGCCACTTTGTTGAAGCCGAGCTTCTGGTCGTCATAGGGGCCGACCCATTCGGCCGCATCGATGGTGCCTTTTTCGAGGGCGGGATAGATGTCGCCGCCGGCGATCTGCTGCGGCACCACGCCGAGCTTGGCGATGACCTTGCCACCAAAGCCGCCGATGCGCATCTTGACGCCTTTGAGATCTGCGACGGTCTTGATTTCCTTGCGGAACCAGCCGCCCATCTGGGCGCCGGTATTGCCGCCGGGCAGCGCATGGATGTTGTAGCCGGCATAGAACTCGTTCATCAGCTCGATGCCGCCGCCTTCATACATCCAGGCAGTCTGCTGGCGCGAATTGAGGCCGAAAGGCACCGCGGTGGCGAAGGCGAAGGTCGGATCCTTGCCCCAGTAGTAATAAGAGGCGGTATGCGCCATTTCGAGCGTGCCGTCGGTCACCTTGTCGGCGGCCTGGAGGCCGGGAACGATCTCGCCCGCCGGAAAGACCTGGATCTGGAACTTGCCGTCGCTTGCTTCCGCGACATTCTTGGCGAAGACTTCGGCGGCGCCGAAGATCGTGTCGAGGCTCTTGGGAAAGCTCGAGGTCAGCCGCCATTTGAGCTCAGGCGCGGATTGCGCGATGGCGGGGGCGGCAAGCGTGGCGGTTGCGGCGGCCGCGGTCCCGGCCGACGCGAAAAATTTACGGCGATCCATTCCGTTATTCCTCCCTTGGGCGCATCAGCCCGAAAAGTTGCAGACTTTTCGGATCGGCTGATGCGCGATGAATGCGTTTCCTCACGAGACAGCGCGCTCTTATGCCGGCGCGTCCGTCCATCGCTGTTATAAAACAGCCTATTGTATATTCAATGGGACGTTACCGTCATAATGAAAAACCCCGGAGGTCGGGACCTCCGGGGCTGATCAGGAAAATTTGCCGTAATTCTTACAGCTGCTTCTTACGCTGCTGGTTCATCATGAAGGTGTCGAAGGTGTTTTCCGACACCTGCTGCCACAGATAGGCATCGTTGCGCTGCGCCGCCATCGCCTCATAGAGCTTCTTGAAGGCGGCATTCTTGGCCGAGATCTCGGCATAGGTTTCCTTGGCCGCGTTGAAGCAGGCTTCCATCACCTCTTGCGGATAGGGCCGCAATTTGGCGCCGTCGGCGACGAGCTTCTTGATCGCCGCCGGATTCACCTGGTCATATTTGGCCTGCGCATCGACATTGGCCGCCATCGCCGCGGCGGTGATGACCGCCTGATAGTTCTTCGGCAGTTCGTCCCATTTCCCCTTGTTGATGAAGAAATGGAGGGCTGCGCCACCTTCCCACCAGCCCGGATAATAATAGAAGGGCGCCACCTTGTTGAAGCCGAGCTTCTGGTCGTCATAGGGGCCGACCCATTCGGCGGCGTCGATCGTGCCTTTTTCGAGCGAGGGATAGATGTCGCCGCCGGCGATCTGCTGCGGCACCACGCCGAGCTTCTGCATCACCGCGCCGGCGAAACCGGCGATGCGCATCTTGACGCCTTTCAGGTCTTCGACGGTCTTGATCTCCTTGCGGAACCAGCCGCCCATCTGGGCGCCGGTATTGCCGCCCGGCATGCCGATGAAATTGTAAGGTGCGTAGAATTCGTTGAGCAGCTCATTGCCGCCGCCATGATAGAACCAGGCATTCTGCTGGCGCGAATTGAGGCCGAAGGGCACCGCGGTGCCGAAGGCGAAGGTCGGGTCCTTGCCCCAGTAATAATAGGAGCAGGTATGGGCCATCTCGACGGTGCCGTCCGACACTTTGTCGGCGGCCTGCAGGCCCGGCACGATTTCGCCCGCCGGGAAGCACTGGATCTGAAATCGGTTGTCGGTCGCTTCGGCGACGAATTTGGCGAAGACTTCGGCCGCGCCATAGATCGTATCGAGGCTCTTGGGGAAGCTCGAGGTGAGCCGCCATTTGAGCTCGGGCGCTGACTGCGCGAGGGCAGGGGCGGCGAGTGTCGTCGCGGCGGCGGCAAGGGTTCCGGAACGGGTGATGAAACGACGGCGATCCATGAGGCTTCCTCTCGTTTGACCCTGGAATGGGCCAGATGACGATGATTGCGGGCGAGACCCGAACCCAGCCTTATAGAGGGCGCCGTAGCGTCCGACCAATAAGCCAAAAGACGCAAAGCGCGGGTGCAATGGAACTTCGTCTCTGGCATCATGTCGTGCCTTCTCTGGTAGCCCGGAGCAGGCTGAAAAAGGCGATCCGCCGGTGGCAGCCGGCGGATCGTCGTCACGCCGCATCAGCCCGAAAAGTTGCAGACTTTTCGGAGAAGCTGATGCGCAAGAAAGGACTTATTTCTTCAGGGTGATGGTGCCGGGGAAGCTTAAGGTCCCGGAGGCTATCTTGTGCACGCCGGTCACGCACAGGAGCGGCGCCTTGCCTTCGCCGTTGACCTGCAACTCGGCGGTGACCGCGTCGAACTTGGCATTCTCGGCGCCCTTGAGCGGTACCATGATCCTGACGGTCGAACCTTTCAGCAGGGCCGACATGCCGGGGCTGTCGAGCGCGATCGGCAGGCCCGGCGCGGTCGCCGGCAGGACATCCTGGCCGGGCGAGACGTCTTTCACTTTCAGCCCGGCGCCGCAGGCCTTGTCCTCGCCCAGCACCACCCAATGCGAATGCCAGCCCGCCCCGTCATTGGCGGGATCACCGTCATTGTTTTCATCGAAGAGCGGCGTGTCGTCGAAATCAGGATGGGCGGTGATGGCAAGCGCCAGGATGCCGGAACCCTTGCCGAAGCCAACAGCTTCCGGATCGAGCTTGGTCGGCCACACATAGGCTTCGACCTTGGAGCCGGGAAGCTTGCCGGTGGCTTTCGGCTTCACGCTGCCGGCTTCGCCCGTCACTTCCATGGCGAATTCGGCGAGCCGGCCGTCGGTCGTGGCGGCGGCTTTGGTGATGTCGAAAGCCGGATCGACTTTGCCGTCCGACTTGGCGGTGATGTCATGTGCGGTCGCGGCGGCGGCCGTGAGGGCGAGCAGAGCGGCGCTCGAGATAAGGCTTAAGCCTTTCATTCGATCTTCTCCTGTTGATGGGGATGCCCGGAGCCCGGCGCCGCCGCGATGAAGTTCCGCCAGGTGGCAGCCAGGCGGTCGGGAGGCGCCGCATCATGTTCGCCGCAATCGATCCGCAAATCCTGGGAGCCGAAAGGGGCGCGCACGAAGTCGCAAAAATGAGGGGTGTCGGTTCCGGGCGACATATGCGGGCGGAAATGCCGGCAGGTGACGCACATCCGCTGCATCGGCATCTGGCCGTCTTCGAGCAGCGTCCGGATCATCTTGATGAGAAGCTGGAGTAGATCGCCTTGCTCTTGCGCGCTGAGGCCTGACAGCGCCTTGCCGGTGAGCGTCAGGCCGCCGCGCAGGCTGGCGAGCGCCTCACGGCCCTGATCCGTCAGGCGGTTGCGCACCGCCCGGCGGTCCTGGGTGTCGCTCGCCCGCGCCACGAGGCCTTTGCGCTCGAGTGCGGTGAGCGAATCGGTGACGGTCGGCTGGCTGAGGCCCAGTTCGCGGGCAATGTCCTGGACCCGGAGATCGTCGAAGCCCGGCCGCCCCAGGAGATTGAGCAGCATCAGCTGGGTCGGGTTGAGGCCCTGGGCGCTCGCGATCCGCCATTGTTCGACCCGGTTGAGGCCCGCGAGCCGCTCGAGCCCGTCCTGGAGCCGGTCGGGCAAAGGTGTTCTGGGGAAAATTGTCATAGGTTAAAAATACATAGGACTCCTATGTTTGTCAAGAGGTGAACGGAACCTTTCCCAGGAGGCCGCGTTATCGGGGTGCGCTTCGCCAAGGCTCTTTGAGCCAGGCTGAAGCCCGGCCCGCCCCTGAAGCTCCGTGGTTTTCCCGGGCGGGCCGACGGCAAATTCTGAAGATCTGGACGACGGTTTACCAGCGGGAGGAGTCTATGACTCTGTCGGCTCACAAGGTTTTGTTTTCACTGATCACTTTCGCCGCCCTTCTGGGCTTCGGCTGGGTATTGATCGTTTATGTGTTGTCCTTCCGCGCCGCCCAATGGGTCGTCGATCGCATCGAAGACGGCATGGTGCCGCGCCGCCCGGCGCTGAGGCCTGTTCGTCGCGCCTATCGCCCGGCGCCCTATTATCGCAATTCCTATACGCGTTGATTCAAGGGGCTGCGTTTCTCTGTAGCAACAACCCGACGATGAAGAGCAAGGTCGCCAAGAGCGGCACTGCCGTGCGCACATGGTTCCAGAAGGTCCAGTCGCTCAGATAACGCGTCCATAACGCGGCGCCCTCCGGGCTCGCCGGTGAGACGGCGGCGAGCGCATTGTTGAGCGGCACGTTGAAGATGATCGTCACCAGGAACGAACCGGCCACATAAAGGAGCGCGGCGACGAGGATCGTGGCGCTGCCCGGTGCGCTCCAATTGAGGAGAGCGAGGATCGCGGCGGCGACGCACAGAAGCGGCGTGCCCATGAACACCGCCATGAACCACGGATTGATCACGGTCACATTGATCGCATTCATCGCGGCGATGCCTTCAGGCGGCGGCAGCCGCGCCAGCGCCGCCATCACGAAGGTCGAAAAAGCATAGAAGATGCCGGCAGTGAGGCCGGCGCCGAGCGCGCACAGGACGGTGATGACGGTGAAGAGATTCATGGGGGATCTCCAGCTCTCAAACTCGAACTACCGTCATAATATCATCCCGGTGACAATGGCTATCGTGTGTATACATCTCACGAGAGTGCGAGTCTTTCCCTCGCCCCGCTACGCGCAGGGCTGTCCGGGGAAATTCGTCGAACCACGCAAGCCTCACCTGCATTCCCCTTCTCCCGCCTGCGGGAGAAGGTGGCCGAAGGCCGGATGAGGGTGTTCTTTCAGCTTCTGTAGAACAGCAAACGTGGGCAGTGTTGAAGCTTCGTCTCGTTGTTTTCTTGAAGAGCCGTCATCAACTGAACCAACACCCTCATCCGCCCTGTCGGGCACCTTCTCCCGCAAGCGGGAGAAGGGGGAGTCGAGGGGGAATTCCGAGTCTCATTTTAGAAGACGTGTCTCCAATCCTGTTTTCCATGCGATTTCTCAGACATCCCGCAACTTTCCCCGGACAGCCCTGCCGCTACGCGGGGCGAGGGAAATCCCAGCTGCCTCGGAAGATGTATGAATCTGATAACGCAGACTAAAGGGATGTCAGGATTTCTCGATCATCCGTTTCAGGCCGCGATAGATCGTCTCGAGGCGCTCGAAGCCACCTTCGGTGAGGGTGATCGGCGCTGCATTGTCGGCGATGGCCGCCAGAATCAGGGCCGCATCGTCCGGCTGTGCATTGGGCGCGAGCTCGCCGCGCGCGGCGGCGGTCGACAGCGCCGCGGCGAAGATCGCCAGCAATTCGCTGCCGAAATGATCGAGCATCTGGCGGCCCTTGGCACTGAGGAGATCGGCATCCTGGCGCAACCGTGAGATCAGGCTCCAGGGCTGGCCGCTTTCGCCCGCCGCATTGAAATGCTGGAAGCGCTTGCGGCTTACCCCGATCATCGCCTCGATCTTGTCGCCGAGGCTCGAATTCTCCGTCGACCAGACTTGCCGGAGCGCCACGAGAGTCACCTGCGCATAGTCCTCCAGCACCTCCTCGACCAGCGCCTGCTTGCCGCCGAAATGGTAATGGATATTGGCGCGTGTGATGCCGAGCTCTTCGGCGATGTCGCCGAAACTGGCGCCGCGATAGCCGTTGCGCACGAGAAGGTCGAGGGCGATGTCCTTGATGGCCTGGCGGGTGTCGGGTTCGCTCATAGGTCTTCTTATAACGATTTCGGTGATTTGCCGAAGGGGCGAACAATTGACAGTATACTTACTTACATGTAAGTAAATGAACCAAAGGGGAGGTCGCCTCGTGTATCTTGAGTTCTTTTCCGCCAGGGACGGCGGCACGCCCGAGGTCGTGCGGGCCGGCAATCTGGTCTTCATCGGTGGGCTGTATGCTGCAGATGGCCTGTCAGATGTTAAGACCGAGGCCCGCACGATCCTCGAGCGGTTGAAGGCGGCGCTCGCCTCCGCCGGCGCCACGCTCGCCGATGTCGTGAAGCACAATGTCTATTTCTCCTGCCCGCCGGGTGACGCCTCGGTGGGGCGTTTCCTCGCTGACCTTGATGAGGTCCGCCACGCCTATTTCACCTATCCAGGCCCCACCTCGACGGAGATCAATTGCGGCCTCGAGCACGACGGCGCCCGCCTCATGATCGACGCCTGGGCCGTCATCGGCGCCGAACGTAAGCTGCTCGATCCGCCGGGCCATTGGCGGCGCGCCGGCTCCTCGCCTTTCGTCCAGGGCTGGAAGGTCGCAGACATGCTGTTCATCGGCGGCCAGCGCACGCTCGATCGCGACGGCAAGCTTCTGGGCCTGGGCGACATCGAAATCCAGACCGACGAAGCCTTCCGCAATCTCGACACCATGCTCAAAGCGGGCGGTGGCGACCGCAGCAATCTGATGCGGCAGAACACCTATTTCCGCTTCTTCGGTGAAGGCCGCGCCGTCACCGATTATTGGGAGAAGATGACCGCGGTGCGCCGCCGCTACATGTCGGTGCCCTCTGCCGCCGGCGCCGGCCTGCGCATCCGGAGTCTCGGGCTTGCCGACGAGCTCATCCAGGTCGAGGGCATCGGCGTCCTGGGCGAAAAGAAGCAGCGCCTGCAGCCCGCCGATCACTGGGACTGGAGCATTCCCGGCAATCAGTTCACCCAAGGCTGGAAGATCGGCAAGCTTGCATTCATCGGCGGCCAGATCTCGGCCGACGCCAAGGCGCGCGCCGTCGGCCACGATATGGAGACGCAGACGCGCAATGTCTTCACCTTCATCCGCCGTACGCTCGCTGAAGCGGGACTGAATGAGACGCATGTCGCCAAGCTCTATATCTATTACCACGCCGAAGGCAGCTGGGCCGATATCGCGGCGGAACGCGCGACGATCGCGCGCGTGCAGCGTGAATTCTATCCCGTGCCCGGCCCGGTGGTCACGGCGGTCCGCGTCGCCGGCTTCGCATTCGAGAATCTCCTGATCGAGATCGAGGCTCTGGCGGTGGCTCGCGACTGATGGCGAAAGAGGATTTCACGCTCGCCGAATTCGCCGCCCGTCTCGGAAGGGTTCGCGCCCTGATGGCCGAACGCGGCCTCGACTGGCTCGTCGCCATTCATCCCGGCTCCATCCATTGGCTCACGGGAAGCGACGCGAAGAGCTATCAGGAATTCCAGTGCCTGTTCATCGGTGCCGAAAACCAGCCTTTGATCGTGCTGACGCGCCAGGGCGAGGTCAATGAATTCGAAGCCTGCTCGATCGCCGATGAAGTGCAGGGCTTCGGCGGCGGCGAGACGGAAGACCCCATCGCCGCATTCGCCAAGCTCGCGCGCAAGCACAAGCTCATCGGCAAGCGTATCGGCCTCGAAGTGCCGTCCTTCTATCTCCATCCCTATCATTATCTCGCTTTGCGCGATCTCCTGGGCGCGGATCGCATCATCGATGCGAGCGATCTCATCGCCGATCTGAAGCTCGTCAAATCACCGGCCGAGATCGGCTACATCCGCGCCGCCGCATGTCTGTGCGACAAGGGGCTCGAACGTTTCATCGCGGATCTGGCCCCTGGAAAATCCGAGCTGGCGCTTGCCGGCGCGGTCTATGACACGCTGCTCGCCTCTGACAGCGGTATCGCCGCGAGCCCGATCAATCTCGTTTCCGGTCCGCGCTCGGCCTTCAGCCATGGCGCGCCGACCGAGCGCCGTCTGGCGCCTGGCGATTTCGGCAATATCGAATTCGGCGCCACCTGGAGACGCTACACGTCCACCATCGGCCGGCAATTTGCGCTTGGTAAACCGAGCCCGCGCATGCGCGAGCTCTATGACACGGTGCGCCGCGCTTCCGACGCGATGATCGCTGAGATCCGCGCCGGCGTGCCGGCCACCCTGCCGCATGAGGCGGCCAAGCGCATCATCGGCGACAAAGGTCTCGAAGCTCACCGTGTGCATCTTTCGGGCTACAGCCTGGGGCCTGGTTTTCCGCCGAGCTGGGCCGAGAGCCTCGCCCTCATCGGCAAAAGCCCGCATCGCCTCGAAGCCGGCATGGTGGTCACCGTCGAGCCGCCGGTTTTCATCGGAGAGGAGGGGCTGGGCGCCCGCATCATCGACAATGTCCTGGTGACGGAGACCGGGTGTGAGCTCTTGAGCGGTGTGTCACGTGATCTCATCATCGTGTAGATATCTACAAGATCACGATAAGTTTGGATCATTACGATCCAAACTTATAAACG
Organism: Rhizobiales bacterium Y(2018); assembly: GCA_005502925.1. Lineage (GTDB taxonomy): Bacteria > Pseudomonadota > Alphaproteobacteria > Rhizobiales > Aestuariivirgaceae > Taklimakanibacter. Next base: position 313,689 of record SCPD01000005.1, read on the forward strand.
TGATCGCTTCTTACATGTTAGCGCGGGATTCTCGCGAAAAACCGGCCTCCACTTTTTCGCATCCCGCGCTATATTCTGCCGCGCCGCAGAAAGGGGCTCTGCGCCGATGAACTACAATTTCCGTTTCGAGATCCTGCTGCGCTACCAGGCCGAGATTCTGCAGGGCGTGCTGCTGACGCTGCAGCTGTCCGTGCTCACCATGGTCTTCGGCCTCATCATCGGCCTCGGTGTGGCGATCGCTGCCGGATCGCCGTCGAAATGGCTGAGCGTGCCGGCGCGCTTCTATGTCGAGACCATCCGCAACACGCCGCTGCTGGTCCAGCTTTTCATCGTTTTCTTCGGCCTGCCGTCGCTGGGCCTGCGCCTCTCCGCCGATCTCGCCGCGGTGATCGCGCTCTCCATCAATATGGGCGCTTACGGCGCCGAAATCCTGCGCGCCGGCTTCGAATCGGTGCGCCGCAGCCAGATCGAGGCCGGCCGGTCCCTGGGCCTGACCGCGGCGCAGACTTTCCGCCACGTCGTTCTGTTCCAGGCGACGAAGGCGATCTATCCGGCCCTCGCCAGCCAGTTCGTGCTCATCATGCTCGCCACCTGCGTTGTCTCTTCGATCGGCGTGACCGAGCTCTTCCACCAGGCGGCCTTCATCGATTCGCGCACCTACCGCTCCTTCGAGGCCTATACGCTGATCACGCTGTCCTATCTCATTCTCACTTTGGCCTTCCGCGCGCTCTTCTCTTTCATCTATTGGGCGGTCTTCGTCAGGAGGCCGGCGCGATGATCCGCGAATTCGCCGGTGCCGATGTCGTCTATTTGCTCCTCGCGGCGCGCTGGACCGTTGCCTTGGCGATCATGGCCATGCTGGGCGGTGGTCTTCTCGGGCTGGTGATCGCCGCGCTACGCATCGTGCCCTTCAAGCCCGCCAACTGGCTCGCCATCCTCTATATCAATCTCATCCAGGGTACGCCGCTTCTCGGCCAGCTTTTCATCTTCTTCTTCGGTCTGCCGCTCATCGGCATCCAGGTCGATGCCTGGACCGCGGCGGCGATATCGCTGTCGATCTATGCCGCGGCCTTCTTCGGCGAGATCTGGCGCGGCGCGCTGCAATCGGTATCGATCCGGCAATGGGAGGCGGGCGCCTCGCTCGGCCTCACCTATGGCCAGCGTCTCTTTTATGTCGTGCTGCCGCAGGCCTTGCGTGTCGCCGTGGCGCCGACCGTCGGATTCCTGGTGCAGCTCATCAAGAACACCTCGCTCACCGCCCTCATCGGCTTCGTCGAGCTGACGCGCGCCGGCCAGATCATCTCGGGCGCCACTTTCGCGCCCTTGCGCGTCTATCTGGTCGTCGCTGTCGTCTATTTCGTGATCTGCTTCTCGCTGTCGCAAATGAGCCGGCGGCTCGAAAGGAAACTTCATGTCGCTCGTTGAGCTCACCCAGATCCGCAAATCCTTCGGTCCGGTCGAGGTACTGAAGGGCGTGTCGCTGAAAGTCGAGAAGGGTGAGATCGTCGCCATCATCGGCCGCTCCGGCTCCGGCAAGTCGACGCTTTTGCGCTGCATCAACGGGCTGGAGCAGGTCCAGGCTGGCAGGATCCTGGTCGCCGGCATCGACGTCACCGCGAGAAACGCCGATCTCAACGCGCTGCGCGAGCGCGCCGGCATGGTGTTCCAGAGCTACAATCTGTTCCCTCATCTCGATGTCGAGCGTAATGTGACGCTCGCCTTGAAGCTGGTGAAGAAGCTCGACCGTGAGGCCGCGGGCAAAGTCGCGCGCGATGTGGTGACGCGGGTCGGCCTCGCCGAGAAGCTCCATGCCTATCCGGACGAACTGTCGGGCGGCCAGCAGCAGCGTGTCGCCATCGCCCGCTCGCTCGCCATGCAGCCGGCCTTGATGCTGTTCGACGAGATCACCTCGGCGCTCGATCCGGAGCTCGTCGGCGAGGTGCTGCGCGTGCTCGAAGGGGTCGCCAAGGAGGGCATGACCATGATGCTCGTCACCCATGAGATGAACTTTGCCAAGAACGTCGCCGACCGCGTGATCTTCATGCATGAGGGCCGCATCCACGAGGATGGGCCCGCGCGCGAGATCCTGCAGACGCCGCGTACGGCGGAACTCGGGAGTTTCCTGAGCGCCGTGCTTCACTAGCCGGGAGAAGTCAAACCGAACCAAGCCTAGGGAGATTGAAATGAAACATCTGACGAGACTAATATTCGCCGTCTTATTGGCGGGTCTCTTCGCCGTCCTGCCGGTGAAGGCCGCCGACCTCCAGCAGATCATCAAGAACGGCGTGGTGCGTATCGGCGTGCCGATCGACGTGCCGCCTTTCGGTTCCGTCGACAAGAACAACGAGGCGGTCGGCCTCGATGTCGACATGGCGAAGAAGATCGCCGAGGCGCTGGGCGTGAAGCTTGAATTGCAGCAGATCACCGGCGCCAACCGCGTGCCTTATCTCGCCACCGACAAGCTCGACATCGTCATCGCCGCCATGGGCGCCACGCCCGAGCGCGCTTTGCAGATCGCCTTCACCTCGCCCTATGCGGCGCTCTCGATCGGCGTCTTCGGTCCGGACAGTATCGCGGTAACGAAACCTTCCGACCTCACCGACCAGACCATCGCGGTCGCCCGCGGCACGACGCAGGACCTGGAGCTCACCAAGGCGGCGCCCAATGCCAAGGTCATCCGCTTCGATGATGACGCGACCGCCGCGGCCGCCTTCACCTCCGGCCAGGCGCAGCTTCTCGCCACCGCCGACGTCGTCGCCAAGGACATGATGGACAAGGACCCGAAGCTGCAGCTGAAACCCAAATTCATCCTGCAGTTCTCGCCCTGCTATATCGGCATCCAGCAGGCGAGCCCCGAATTGCTGCGCTGGCTCGACACCTATATCCATCTTGGCCTGCTCGACGGCTCGCTGTCGGCGCTTTCGGAAAAGTGGATCGGCACGCCGCTGCCGGCCAATTTCCCGAGCATTTGAATCCGCTTCTTCCGATGATTTCCCCTTCTCCCGACGATGGGAGAAGGGGAGTTTAAAGACGCCATCCTCCCCTGTATGCTCGCCCCATGATGACCGAGCGGGGCATATTGCGTCTGTCCATCGCCGTGACTTTTATCGTCGCGGGCTTTGGCATCCTCTTCGGTCTTCTCTCCGGCTCCTTCGCCATCGTCTTCGACGGCGTCTATGCTTTGGCCGATGCCGGCATGACCGTAGTGGCGCTGCTCGTCGCCAATCTTATCGCCTCATCGACGGCCTCGGGCACGTCCCGCTCGCGCCTCGTCGATCGTTTCACCATGGGCTTCTGGCATCTCGAGCCCATCGTGCTGCTGCTCAATGGCGTGCTGTTGATGGGCGCCGCCATCTATGCGCTGATCAACGCCATCGGCAGCCTGTTGACGGGTGGCCGCCCGCTCGATTTCGACCTCGCCATCATCTATGCGGTAGTGACGCTCATCGCCTGTTTCGCCATGGCGATGTTCGGCCGCACCGCCAATCAGCGCATCGGATCCGATTTCCTGGCGCTCGACGCCAAGGCGTGGGCGATGTCGGGCGCCATTACGGCGGCGCTGCTCATCGCCTTCATCATCGGCTATCTCATCCAGGGCACCGCGTACCAATATCTCTCGCCCTATATCGATCCCCTGGTGCTGGCGCTGGTTTGTCTCGTCATCATCCCGATCCCCATCGGCACGGTCAGGCAGGCGCTCGCCGATGTTCTTCTCGTGACACCGGCCGATCTCAAGCAGGAAGTCGACCGGGTGGCGCAGGCGATCGTCGCGCGCTACGGCTTCCTGTCGCACCGTGCCTATGTCGCGCGTGTCGGCCGCGGCCGCCAGATCGAGCTCTATTTCATCGCGCCCAGAGGCTGGCCGCCGAAGCGGCTCGAGGACTGGGACCGTATCCGCGACGAGATCGGCCTGGCGATCGGCGGCGAAGGCCCCGACCGCTGGCTCACCATCGCTTTCACCACCGACCACGAATGGGCGGACTGAGTTTGACAAAACTTCACCCGGTTTCCCCTTGTAACTTGCCGATGCCCGCGTGTGCTAAGGTGATGATCGCGGTGGCGGACGGAAGACCGACTCCCCTGAGGGTGTTTGAGCCCGTGGAGAAGCTTGGGTCTCCGCCC
>SCPD01000006.1 GCA_005502925.1 Rhizobiales bacterium Y(2018)
GGGGAACCGCTGGGGGGGCCCGGGTCGGCGCAGGCTCAGGCGCGGCCAAAGCCGGGGTTGCCTCGATCGGCTCGGCCTCGGACGGCAGGGTTGGCGTGGCGGCTGTCTGGCGCGGCAGCTGGTCGAATGGCACCTTCCATTCGGCGAAGCCGATCTCGCCGGTGACGGGGGAAATCGGCGTCCAATAGGGCGAGGCGGCGCCGTCGATGACCCACATGGGATCGCTCGGCGCCCGGACCGCCCGGGCCAGCCATTCGCGCGCCCGGCCCTTGTCGCCGCGGCCTTCCTCGATCTCGGCCATCACGGCGCAGAAGCGCGCCTGGGACTCGCTGCCGAGCAAAGGCTCCAGCGCCTTGGCGGCATCGTCCCATTGGCGGGCCTCGGCGGCGGCACGGCCCAAAGCGTAAGCGCCCTCGACGCCGCCGGAATAAGTGCCGATCAGCCGGCGCACCCGCTCATAGCGCTCCTGCGGCGGGCTGCTCAGGCGGGCATAGGCGTATGCCTCGGCGAGGTCGGGATGCGGGCTCAGGGCCCAGGTCTTCGACGCCACGCGCCAGGCCCGGCGCAAGGCATCGTCGGCGCCGTAAAGACGGGTGGCGACGGCGGCCGCCGGCACCAGCGACGGGTCGAGCTTGTGCGCATCGAGCGCCCAGCCAAGCGCCGCCTGGCGGTCGCTGGTCTCGGCGGCCAGCGCCTTGGCGGCGAGCAGCACGGCTTTCAGGCGCTTCATCTTGTCGGCCGCCAGATGGCCGGCCTTGCGCTGCGTTTCGAGGGTGATGAGCGCCGCGTCCCAGTCGCGCGCCTGCGACTGGATCGAAAGCAAAGCGGACGAGGCCCAGCCATGGGCGGCATTGAGCTTCAAGGCGCGCTCGGCATACCCCCTTGCGGCCGCGAGATCGCCTGCCTGGCGGGCCTCCGAAAACAGGCCGCGCAGGCCGAGCGCCTCGGTCTGCGGCGATTTCAGCATCGCCTCGAAACCCTGGCGCACCTTGGTGCGGTCACCCTTGAGCTGGGCCGCCTGCACTTCGAGCAGCCTGAGCAACGGCTCGTCGGTCAGCGATTTGGCGGCGATGGCGGCGAAGCGCTGGGCGCTCGCCCCGTCGCCGGCGCCCGCCGCGATGATGCCGCGCGACAGGCTCTCGTAACCGCGGCGCGCCTTGCGAAAACGGAAATAGCCGCCAATGGCGCCTGGCGTGCCGATCAGGCGACGCAGCAGCCCGAGCAGGAACCACAAAGCGAGCACCGCGAAAATGAGGCCGGCAAGCCCCGCCAGTATCGATGTCTCGATCTCGCGATTGAGCCAGCGGATGACGATGGTGCCCGGACGGTCGGCGATCCAGGCGAAGCCCGCGGCGGCGGCGGCGAGCAGGACAAAACGGACGAGAAGTCGGATCATGGTGTGCCCGAAATGACGGCGGTAAGAGCTGCGCCGAGCTGCGCCATCGCGCTTTCGGTCTTGAGGCGCTGACGCGCCTGATCGCGCCATTGCGCGAGCTCAGGTGGCAGGTCGCCGCCCGGCTCCTCGAGGCGCGCAATGGCGGCGTTGAGATCGCCGCCTTTGGCGTCATTCGACGCGGCGCGCGCGAGATCGGCCCAGTCGAGCGTGTTGAGGTCGCGGATCTTCACCACCGTGCCGAACCAAGCCCAGAAGCCGCTCGCCTCGCCGCTGGTTTCGCCGGCGCCCGGTTTCGCAAGCCCCGGCAGCAAAGCTTCGAGTGCGGTGGCGAGCCCTTGCGGGTTTACGATGCCCGTCGCGGCATATGGCTGAAGGGCCGCGAGATCCTGATTTCCCGGCACATAGACGGCGACGCGGTCGAGCTCGTCCTTGAAGGGAAGGCCGCCGGCGAATTTCGCCTTGAGATCGGCGAGCGCCTGCGTCAGTTGCGCGAAATCCTGGCCGCCGCCGGTCGTCGTGGTAGTTGTGGTCGTGCCGCCGCCGCCCTCGCGCAAAGCGGTGACCGCCTGTTCGAGCTTGGCGACGCGTTCGGTGAGGGCGGTGAGCGCTTCCGGATCGGGCGTGCCGCCGCCACCGGTCGTCTGGCCGAGAGCGGCGATCGATTGGCGAAGCTCGGCCACCGCCTTGTCGAGATCGCCGAGGCGGGTCTCGACACTCGCTGCCGCATTGGTGCCGTCCTCGGCGCGTTTGGCCAGATCGGCCTTGAGTGTATCGAGATTGCCGCCGAGTACCTTGAGCTGATCATTGACGGTGCGGTTGCCGGCTTCGAGCGTCGACAGGCGCTCGGCCATCGAGGAGGGTGGCCACAGATCGGAGACGAAAGCGCGATAGAACCAGGCGCCGAGCAGAACGGCGACGACGGCGGCGATGATGGCGGTGCGATGGCGCGACCAGAAGGAGGGCTGCTGCTGCTCAGGCTCGGGCGGCGGCGCAGGCGCGGGTTCCTCCGCCTGTTTCGGCGGCTCGCTGTCGCCGGTGTCGGTGGGCGGCGAAATGTCCTCGGCTTCGAGGTCGATGACGGGGTTCCGGGATTTCGAAACCTGCGATTCGCTTTCGATGCTGTTCATCGGCACCCATTCATCTCGTGGTTGTAGTTACCATGCTATTCCAATCATCAGGCGGGGCCAATGATTTCGAGAAGCGCGTCCTCCACCGGCCGCGCCGCCACCCGTCTGGCAAAGCCGTCGGGCAGAATCGCGGCTATATTCGCCGACAGGCAATAATGAACCATGACATCGGCCGGTATAGAGTGACGTTTGGCGAGATCGAGCCAGATCCTGGCGGAACGTGGTGAATAGAGGAGAACGCCTTCCGCACTGGCCGCTTCCGGAGCAAGCCTCGCCGCGGGCTTCGCTTCATAGACGATGACGCGCCGCGTCGAGAGGCCGCCTGTCTCAAGCAAACCGGTGAAGTCGCTCGCCGTGTCGAGGCCCGAGAGATAGAGAACCGGTCCCGTTTTGGGATCGAGCGCGCCGACGATGTGGCGGGCGAGGCCGATGCCGTCGCCGCCCGCTTCGGTGATGTTCTTAAAACCCGCCTGACGCGCCGCCGCCGCCGATTGCGGACCCACCGCCATCACCGGCAGATGGCGCAGCCCGTCGAGAAGCTTGCTGCTTTCGAGACAGCGGATCGCATTGGCGCTGGTGAGCGCCAGGGCCTGATAAGGTTCTGTCGGAATCGCAATGTCGGCGCGCGGCGCGATGGTGAGCAGCGGTGATACGATCACCTGATGGCCGAGCGCTTCGAGCCGTCGTTCAAGCGTTTCGGCGTCCTCGAGCGGTCGCGTGACGAGCAGCCGCATGGCTCAGCTGAGGTGCAGCAGATTGCTGCCGCCCTTGGCTTTCACTTCCTCGCCGGCCTCGCGGCCGAGACGCGCGGCATCGGCAACGGGGCCACTGCGTTCGGCTGTGAATGTCATGCGGCCGTCAAGGGTCAGCGCCTCGCCGCGGAAAGAGATCACGCCGTCCTTGATCGTCGCTTGGCCGGCGATCGGCGTGCGGCAGGAGCCGTCGAGGGTCGCGAGGAACGCGCGCTCGCAGATGACGGCAATTTCGGTCGGCGTGTCGTTGACGGCGGCGAGCAGATCACGCATGCGCGTATCGTCCTCACGAATCTCGATGCCGATGGCGCCTTGCGCCACGGCGGGCAGCATCTCGTTTTCCGGTATCGGTGCGGTGATGCGGTGGCTTAGGCCCAGGCGATTGAGGCCGGCACAGGCGAGGAGGGTCGCCGCCACGTCGCCGCGGTCGAGCTTGGCGAGACGGGTTTCGACATTGCCGCGCAAATTGATGACAGTGATGTCGGGGCGCAGGCGTTTCAGCTGCGCGGCGCGGCGCACCGAGGCCGAGCCCACGGTGCAGGCTTGCGGCAGATCGGCGATGCGGCTGCAGAGATTGCTGATGAAAGCATCGCGCGCATCTTCGCGCGGAAGATAGGCGGCGATGGTGAGCGAGGCGGGGAGGGCCGCCGGCATGTCCTTCATCGAATGGACGGCGAGATCGACCGCGCCCGACAGCAGCGCTTCCTCGATCTCCTTGGTGAACAGGCCTTTGCCGCCGATCTCGCTCAACGGCCGGTCGCGGATGCGGTCGCCGGTGGTGGTGATGGCGACGATCTCGATTTCTTCGGGCGCGAAACCATGGGCCGCGGCGAGACGGGTCCGGGTCTCTTCCGCTTGGGCAAGGGCGAGTCTCGAGCCGCGCGTTCCGATCTTCAGGCGAGGTGTTTGCAAGTCAGCTCCGCAGGGTGCTAAAGCGTCATGGCCGATTTCGGCCTCTACGCTTTATCTCTTTGTTTGTGCATGATCTTTCCGGAATAACCATACCCGTTTTTCGAGATCATGCTATATCACGGCTCCTCTTAATCTCTTACGCGCGAAACGTCATTGGCATTCATGGCCGCACCGGACCAGACCATTCTCGGCATCGAAACCTCCTGCGACGAAACCGCGGCGGCGCTGGTGCGCCGTCATGCGGACGGATCTGGCGAGATTCTGGCCAATATCGTGCTGTCGCAGATCAAGGATCATGCGCCCTATGGCGGCGTGGTGCCGGAAATCGCGGCGCGCGCCCATGCCCGCCATCTCGATCGGCTGATTGCCGAGGCGTTGTCTCAGGCGAATGTGCGCCTCGCGGATATCGACGGCATTGCCGCCACCGCCGGGCCCGGGCTGATCGGCGGGCTCCTGGTCGGACTCACCACCGCCAAGGCGCTGGCGCTCGCCACCGATAAGCCGCTCGCCGCCATCAACCATCTCGAGGCCCATGCGCTGACGCCACGGCTCTTAGGCTCAGTCGAATTCCCCTATCTGCTGCTCCTCATCTCGGGCGGCCATACCCAGATCCAGATCGTCGAAGGGGTAGGGCGCTATCGCCGCATCGGCACCACCATCGACGATGCGCTGGGCGAGGCCTTCGACAAGACAGCCAAGCTTCTGGGGCTTCCCTATCCGGGCGGGCCCAAGGTCGAGGAGCTGTCGCGCCAGGGCAATCCGAAACGCTTCGACTTTCCGCGTCCGCTCAAAGGCCGCGAGGGCTGCAATTTCTCCTTCTCCGGCCTCAAGACGGCGGTGCGCGAGGCGGTCGATGATTTGCGTCCGCTCGGTGAGAAGGACATTGCCGATATCTGCGCCAGCTTCGAAGCCGCTGTCGCCGAGACGATGCGCGACCGGCTCGGCCGGGCGCTGATGTTTTTCAAGGATACCTTCCCGGAGGTGCGCAAGCCGGTGCTGGTGGTGGCGGGCGGCGTCGCCGCCAACCGCACGCTGAAGGCCGCCTTCGAAGAAGTCTGCAAGCGTGGCGGCTTCAGCCTGCTGGTGCCGCCTGCTCATCTGTGTACGGACAATGCCGCGATGGTGGCCTGGGCCGGTGCCGAGCGCCTGGCGATTGGTCTTGCCGATCCTCTCGATGCGCCGGCGAAAGCGCGCTGGCCGCTCGATCCCGACGCCAAACGCCTTACCGGCGCCGGGGTGAAGGCATGAGCCGCATCGGAATTCTGGGCGCCGGCGCCTGGGGCCTGGCGCTCGCCAGCGTCGCCGAACGCGCCGGCCATGAGGTGATCGTCTGGGCGCGCAATCCTGAGACGGCGGCGCTCATCAACGAAACGCACCGGCTCGAAAAACGCCTCCCCGGCATAGAATTCGGTGCGAGGCTGCGCGCCACCAGCATTCCGTCCGATCTCTCCCGCTCCGAGGCGGTGCTGGCGGTGGTGCCGGCGCAGGTGCTGCGCGCCGTGCTGGCGCAATTCTCCGACCTCAAGGCGCCGGTCGTCCTGTGCGCCAAGGGCATCGAGGCCGAGACCGGCTTGCTGATGAACGAAGTTTTGGGGCAATGCCTGGCCGACGTGCCGGGCATGATCCTGTCGGGACCGAGCTTCGCGGCGGATGTCGCGCGCGGACTGCCGACCGCGGTGACGCTGGCAGCGCCGGATCTGCGTCTCGCCAAGGACTGGGCCGCCGCCTTGAGCCTCCCCACTTTTCGTATCTATCCGTCGGATGATCCACGCGGCGTCGAGCTGGGCGGGGCCGTGAAAAACGTGCTGGCGATCGCCTGCGGCATCGCCGCCGGCAAGAATCTGGGCGACAGTGCGCGTGCCGCGCTCACCACGCGTGCCTTCGCCGAGCTCACCCGCTTCGGCAAGGCGCTGGGCGGGAGCCCTGAGACATTGACAGGCCTCTCGGGGCTCGGAGACCTCCTGCTCACCTGCTCGAGCCGGCAGTCGCGCAATTATTCCTTCGGCCTCGCTTTGGGTGCCGGCAAGAGTGCCGCCGAAGCGCTCGCCGAAGCCAAGGGAACCGTCGAAGGCATCGCCACGGCCCGCATCGTCGCGAAGCTGGCGCGTGAGCAGAATATCGACATGCCGATCTCGGTCGCGGTCGCAGCGGTCATTGACGGCGGCTCCGATCCTGAGACAGAAATCGCCAGACTGCTCGCCCGTCCCGTCAATCCTGAATTCCACAGAGGGTAGAAGATGCTGTACGCCTTGATCTGCACGGACAAGCCCAATTCGGTCGATTTGCGCATGAAGGAGCGGCCCGGCCATATTGATTATCTGAACGGCCTCGGCACTGCGCTCAAAGCGGCGGGGCCTTTCACCGATGAGGCGGGAAGCCCGATCGGCTCGCTCGTCATCGTCGAGGCGAAGGATCGCGCCGGCGCCGAGGAGATCGCCAAGAACGATCCTTATGCGAAGGCCGGCCTCTTCGCCGCCGTCGAGATCCGGGCGTGGAAATGGGGTCTCAAAAATCCGGAGGACAAATAATGGCTTACTGGCTGTTCAAATCGGAACCCGATTCCTGGTCGTGGGACCAGCAGAAGAAAGCCGGCGCCAAGGGCACCGAATGGACCGGCGTGCGCAATTTCCAGGCGCGCAACAACATGAAGGCGATGAAGCTCGGCGACAAGGGCTTCTTCTATCATTCCAATGAGGGCAAGGAGATCGTCGGCATCGTCGAGGTGGCGAAGCTCGCCCATCCCGATTCGACCGCCAAGGAAGGCAATTGGGAATGCGTCGACATCCGCGCCGTCACCGATGTGCCGAAGCCGGTGACGCTCGACTACATCAAGACCGACAAGCGGCTGAAGGACATGGTGCTGGTCAACAATTCGCGCCTGTCGGTGCAGCCGGTGTCGGCCGAGGAATGGAAGATGATCTGCGACCTGGGCGGCGTGAAGAAAGCGTAAATTGCTGAAGCTCGTCGATCACCCGGAATTCATCCGGCAGAATACCAGCCTCATGGCGCCGCCTCTGGTTCCGGAAGTCGTGCTGCATCTCGCGCACGAAGCGGTGCCGATCTGGCAGAAGACCGAAGAGGAGCTGGGCGAGATCGGCCTGCCACCGCCTTTCTGGGCTTTCGCCTGGGCCGGCGGACAGGCGCTGGCGCGGTATGTGCTCGATCATCCGGCGCTCGTCGCGGGTAAGACCGTGCTCGATCTCGCGACGGGATCAGGCCTTGTCGGCATCGCGGCGAAGAAGGCCGGCGCACGATCCGTGCTCGCCGCCGATATCGATCTCTTCGCCACCGCGGCGGCGCGGCTCAATGCGCAGGCCAATGATGTCGCGCTCGACATCACGGATGATGATCTGCTCCAGAACGAGCCCGGTCGTTTCGATGTGATCCTGGTCGGTGATCTCTTCTATGAGAAGGATCTCGCGGCGCGCGTCCATGCCTGGCTGAAGCAGGGGCAAGCGCAGGGCGCCCTGGTGCTGATCGGCGATCCCGGACGATCCTATCTGCCGAAATCAGCGCTCATACATGTGATCGACTACAATGTACCCGTAACGCGCGAGCTCGAGGATTCGGAGATAAAACGCACTGCAGTGTGGCGGGTGTAGAACACCCGTATCCCTCTCCTGTTTTTCCCTTCGCCCGTTGCGAAGCAATGGGAGAAGGTGGCCGAAGGCCGGATGAGGGCTCTTAATCTTCTCACCCACTTCGGCCGTCAGGAAGAGCCCCTCATCCGCCCTGTCGGGCCCCCTCTCCCATCCTGCGGGCTGGAGAGGGGGAAACATGGAGAGGCCACCGCATAACCGTTTTTCGCGATTTTCTCTGTTTCTACCCTGTATCCGTCGGGGGCGTATTACATCGCGACCCTCTGCGTGCTGTTGTTGAGCCACAGCGCGCCCATCAATATCGCCAGGCTCAGCCAGATCCACGCATCGGCCGGCCTGCCGAAGATCACGATCGCCCACAGCACCGCCGCCGGCGTCGACACATAGATGGCCTGGATCGTGTAGAGAGCGCCCTTGTCGCGGATCAGCGTGAAGAAGGCGATGCGCTCGACGATCCACAGCGCCGACGCGGCAAGCGCCGTCCAGTAGGCGAAAAGCGGTGGCGTCGCGCCGCTCCAGGGCGGTGCCAGGACCAGCATGAAGGGAATGGCGAGGAGGCCCGAAAATACCGATTCGAGCGCCCCCACCGTCAAGGTGTCGGCCTTTTTCGGCCAGTATTCGGCGGCGAAGGAATTATAGGCGCTGTAGATGATCGGCACGATGAAGGCGGCGGCGAGCCACCAGGAGATGATCCCTTCCGCGCCATGGTCGCGGGTCAGGATGAGGACGGCGCTCGACAGGAAGCCGAGCATGAGGGCGCCGATGCGGCGCGGATGGGCGCGTTCGCGCCGCCGGACGAGCGCCAGGATGTAGTTCCAGAACGGGGCTGTCGATACGACCAGGGCATATTCGGTCGCCGGCACATGGCGCGAGAAAAAGAGGCTTAAGGAAAACGGGACATTGAGGAGCGCCGCGCAGCCCAGACCGTAGAACAAGGTCTCGCGGGTCAGCATGAGCCGGCCCCGCATCCAGGGCACGACCGCCAGGGCCGCGCCGACGATGAGCCCGGTATAGACGATGATATGGCTGACCGGCAGCCCCGCCTCGCCCATCAGCTTGTAGAAGGAGGGCGTGAGGCCCCAGAAGCAGCCGAGAACGAGGAACCAGAGGAGATGGACGGGCATGGCTGTTATGGGCTGATTTTCTTAGACAGTTGTCGCATTGCAGGATAGGACTCGGCGCCGTCATACTGCTTGCCCGAACCCGGCATGAGAGGGAGGAATTTGCTGATGTCCGACAAGGTTTACCCGGTCCCGGCCCAGTGGAAGAAGCGGGCTTTGGTGAACGATGAGCAATACAAGAAAATGTATGCGGAATCGATTACCGCGCCGGACAAATTCTGGGCCAAGCATGCCAAGCGGTTGGACTGGTTCAAGACGCCGAAGAAGATCAAGAATACCAGCTTCGCCTATGACAATGTCTCGATCAAATGGTTCGAGGACGGCGTCCTCAATGTCTCGGTCAATTGCATCGACCGCCACCTCAAGAAGCGCGCCGACCAGACGGCGATCATCTGGGAGGGCGACGATCCCTATTACGACAAGAAAATCACCTATCGCGAGTTCTATGAGCAGGTCTGCCGCTTCGCCAATGTGCTGAAGAAGCAGGGCGTCAAGAAGGGCGACCGGGTCACCATCTATATGCCGATGATCCCGGAGGCGGCCTATGCGATGCTCGCCTGCGCCCGCATCGGTGCCGTGCATTCGGTGGTGTTCGGCGGGTTCTCGCCGGATTCGCTCGCCGGGCGCATCAACGACGCCCAGTCCAAATTCGTCATCACCGCCGATGAAGGCCTGCGCGGCGGCAAGAAGATCCCGCTCAAGGCCAATACCGACGAGGCGCTCAAGAAATGCGCCGGCGACGAGAAGGTCGTCGTGGTCAGGCGCACCGGCGGCACGATCGCGATGCAGGCGGGACGCGATGTCTGGTATCACGAGGAAGCGGCCAAGGTGCCGGCCGAGTGCAAGCCCGAAAAGATGAAGGCGGAAGACCCGCTGTTCATCCTCTACACGTCAGGTTCGACCGGCAAGCCCAAGGGCGTGCTGCACACGACCGGCGGCTATCTCCTCTTTGCGTCGATGACCCACCAATATGTCTTCGACTATCATGACGGCGACATCTACTGGTGCACGGCGGATGTGGGCTGGGTCACCGGCCATTCCTATATTCTCTATGGCCCGCTCGCCAACGGCGCCGTCACCTTGATGTTCGAGGGCGTGCCGAACTATCCGACCGCCTCGCGCTTCTGGGAAGTGATCGACAAGCATCAGGTCAATATCTTCTATACGGCGCCGACCGCCATCCGCGCGCTGATGGGCGCCGGCGAGGGTTTCGTCAAGCGCACCTCGCGCAAGTCGCTCAGGCTTCTCGGCAGCGTCGGCGAGCCGATCAATCCGGAAGCCTGGGAATGGTATCACCGCGTGGTCGGCGACGACCGCTGCCCGATCGTCGATACCTGGTGGCAGACCGAGACCGGCGGCATCTTGATCACGCCGCTCCCCGGCGCCACCAAGCTCAAGCCCGGCTCGGCGACGCGGCCCTTCTTCGGCTGCAAGCCGGCGCTGGTCGACGACAAGGGTGAGTTCCTGAAAGGCGAAGCCTCGGGCAATCTGGTCATCCTCGATTCGTGGCCCGGCCAGATGCGCACCGTCTATGGCGATCACGAGCGCTTCGTGCAGACTTATTTCTCCGCCTATAAGGGCATGTATTTCACCGGCGACGGCTGCCGGCGCGACAAGGACGGCTATTACTGGATCACCGGCCGCGTCGATGACGTGCTCAACGTGTCGGGCCACCGGCTCGGCACGGCGGAAGTCGAATCGGCCCTCGTCTCGCATGTGAAAGTGTCGGAGGCCGCGGTGGTCGGCTATCCGCATGATATCAAAGGCACCGGCATCTATTGTTATGTCACCTTGATGGCGGGCGAGCAGGGTTCCGACACTCTGCGCAAGGATCTCGTCACCCATGTGAGGAAGGAAATCGGCCCGATCGCGTCGCCCGATCTCATTCAGTTCTCGCCGGGCCTGCCCAAGACACGCTCCGGCAAGATCATGCGGCGCATCCTGCGCAAGATCGCCGAGGACGAATTCGGCAATCTCGGCGACACCTCGACGCTTGCCGATCCCGCTGTGGTCGAGGATCTGATCGCCAACCGTCAGAACAAGAAATAGGATTCCAAAAAGAATGTCCCGCCTCTCCAATATGGCCGTCCGCGATATCGAGACGGTGATTCATCCCTACACCAATCTCGCGCGTCATCGTGAAACCGGGCCGCTCATCCTCAATGAGGGCCGCGGCATCCATCTCTATGACGACAAGGGCAAGCGCTATATCGAAGGCCTCGCCGGCCTGTGGTGCACCTCGCTCGGCTATGGCAATGAAGAATTGGTCGAGGCGGCGGCGCAAGCGATGCGCAAGCTCTCCTATACGAGCATCTTCTCCGGCAAGTCGCATGATTCGGCGATCGAGCTGTCCGAGAAGCTCAAGGAGCTGGCGCCGTGCCCGACGTCCAAGGTGCTGTTCGGCGGCTCGGGCTCGGAAGCCAACGACATGCAGATCAAGCTCACCTGGTATATGAGCAATGCCAAAGGCCTGCCGAAAAAGAAGAAGATCATCTCGCGCCAGCGCGCCTATCACGGCGTCACCATCGCCTCGGCGTCGCTGACGGGACTTCCCTGGGTGCATGCCGATTTCGATCTGCCGATCGCCAATATCCTGCACACATCCTGCCCGCATTATTATCGCTTCGCCGAAGAGGGGGAGACGGAAGATCAGTTCACCGACCGCCTCGCCAAGGATCTCGACGATCTCATCCAGAAGGAAGGGCCCGAGACGGTCGCCGCCTTCATCGCCGAGCCGATCATGGGTGCGGGCGGCGTCATCATCCCGCCGGCCAGCTATTTCCCCAAGATCAATGCGGTGCTCGCCAAATATGACGTGCGCTACATCGCCGATGAAGTGATCTGCGGCTTCGGGCGCACCGGCGAATGGTTCGGCACCACCACCATGGGCATGAAGCCGACCTCGATCTCGATGGCCAAGGCCATTACCTCCGCCTATTTCCCGATGGGCGCCATCACGATCGAGGAAGAGCTCTATCAGGCGATGCTGGACGAAAGCCGCAAGCTCGGCACCTTCGGCCATGGCTTCACCTATACCGCGCATCCGGTCGGCTGCGCCGTGGCGCTGAAGACGATCGAGATCTATGAGCGCGACAAGACGGTCGAGCATGTGCGCCAGGTGGCGCCCGTCTTCGAGAAGCGCATCGCGCAATTCGCCGATCATCCCCTCGTCGGCAGTGCCCGCGCCAAGGGGCTTCTCGGTGCGCTCGAGCTCGTCGCCGACAAGAAGACCAAGCGGGCCTTCGATCCGAAGAAGGCGGTCGGCGCGCTGTGCGCCGATATCCTCCAGGAGAACGGCCTCATCGTGCGCGCGATGGGCGATGCAGTGGCCTTCTGCCCGCCGCTCGTCATCACCGCGGACGAGATCAACGAGATGTTCGACATCGTGGCCAAGGGCCTCAAGATTCTCGAAGAGCGCGTGCTCAAGGAGAATCTGCGGAATTAGTCTCAGGCAAGAGGTAATGAGATGAGCCGGATCGAGGAAAAGAGCGTACTCAGGGCGAAGATGGGCGAGGTCGGCCCGCTGGCCGCCGGCAAGACGCTCAAGCGCATCGATAAATATGCGAAGACCTATATCGAGCGCTCACCTTTCTTATGCATTGGCACGGCGGACGAGAACGGCAATGCCGATGTCTCGCCGCGCGGCGATCCGCCGGGCTTCGTGCGCGTCGTCGATGACCGCACGCTGCTCATTCCCGACCGGCCCGGCAACAACCGGGTCGACACGATGGCGAATATCATCGCCAATCCGAAAGTCGGCATCCTGTTTCTCATCCCCGGGATCGACGACACGCTGCGGGTGAACGGCCGGGCCGAGATCATCGACGATCCGGTCGAGCTGGCGCCTGCCGCGATCAATGGCCGGGCGCCGAAGATCGGCATCCGCGTGCATGTGGATGAGGTGTTCTTCCACTGCGCCAAGGCCTTCCGCCGCTCGCAATTGTGGGATCAGGCGGCGCATCAGGACCGCTCCTTCCTGCCGGGCCTCGCCCATATGGTGATGGAGCAGGCGCGCGCCTGTGAGGTCGAGACGGAGGAGTCCGATCAGGTCGAGGCGGAGATCCAGGAAGAATACAAGACCGGACTCTACTGATGACCAACACCACCGATCTCAAACATATCCGCCGCGCGGTCGAGCTGGCGCGCGAGGCGCTCGAAGTTGGCGATGAGCCTTTCGGCTCGGTGCTCGTCTCCGGCGACGGCAAGGTTCTGGCCGAGGACCGCAACCGCGTCGCGGGTGGCGATCAGACACGCCATCCCGAATTCGATCTCGCCCGCTGGGCGGGTGAAAACATGACGCTGGCGGAACGCGCCAAGGCCACGGTCTACACATCTGGCGAGCATTGCCCGATGTGCGCGGCGGCGCATGGCTGGGCGGGTCTCGGCCGCATCGTCTATGCGGCGTCCTCGCGTCAGCTCAACCAATGGCGCAAGGAGATGGGCGCAACGGGCGAATCGCCTGTGCGGTCTTTGCCGATCCAGGAGATAGCACCCTTCGTGAAGGTCGAAGGGCCTGTGCCGGAAGTCGAGGCGGAGGTGCATGAGCTGCACCGCCGCGCTTTCGCAAAATCAGGAAATTAACGCCGCTCCACCGGGACGATGAAACGCTCGCGCAACTCACCGCGCCGGAGCACGGTGATACGCGTCTCGTGACCGACACGTTCATGATTGAGCAGGCGCAGGAGATCGTCGATGCCCGCCACCGCATGGCCGTCGATGGCGATGATGAGATCGCCCGATTTGATGCCGCCTTCATCGGCCGGGCTCTTCTCGACCACCTTCATGACGCGCACGCCCATCTCCTGGTCGATGCCGGCGAAACGGGCAATATGGCGCGGCACCACGGTCTGCTGGCCTTCGATGCCGATGGCGGCGCGGCGCACCCGGCCATGCTGCAGGATCTGGGTCAGCACATAAAGCGCGGTGTTGCTGGCAACCGAGAAGCAGATGCCCTGGGCGCCGAGGATCACCGCGGTGTTGACGCCGATCACGCGGCCCTTCGAATCGACCAGCGGTCCGCCCGAATTGCCGGGATTGAGCGCGGCGTCGGTTTGGATCACGTCGTCGATGAGGCGTCCCGTCGATGCCCTGAGCGAGCGGCCGATGGCGCTGATGACGCCGGTCGTGACCGTCTGCTCGAAGCCTAGAGGATTGCCGATGGCGATGGCGAGCTGGCCGCGCTTGATGGCTTTCGAGTCGTGCAGCGCCAGTGGCGGCACATGCAGATTCTCATCGGTGCGGATGACGGCGATGTCGCTGTCGGGATCCTCGCCGATGATGCGCGCGGCGGCGCGCTGGCCGTCGGGCAGCCCGACCAGAATGGTCTTGGTGCCCGAAACGACATGGCTGTTGGTGAAGATGAGGCCGTCGGAAGCGACGACGAAACCCGAGCCGCCGCCCTGGCGGCCCTGGCTGTTCTTCACTGCAATATGGACGACGGACGGCCCGGCCTTGTCGACCGCACCGATCACCGCCGACGAATAAGCGTCGAGTAATTCGCCGTCGGTCGCCGCGTGGGTGACCTCCGGCAGGGACTGGCCCTGTTCATCCAGATCAAGCATGAGAGTTCTCCGCCAAAGCATATGGGGAGGGCCGGAACTGGTTACCAGTGGTAGGGAAGACGGAGCCTGTCATCCCGGCGAAAGCCGGGATCCATTAGGCTCTTCAAGGCGATAGGTACCACCCGCTCGCGCTTATTGAATAGGCCCCGACTTTCGTCGAGGTGACGGTTGGATCAGCCTAGCGCCTGTTCGAGGTCTGCTATGAGATCATCGGCATGCTCGATGCCGATCGACAGCCGGATAAGATTGTCGGGCACCGGGCTTTCCGGTCCTTCCACCGTCTTGCGATGTTCGGCGAGGCTCTCGACGCCGCCCAGCGAGGTCGCCGGCACGATCACCTTGAGGCGGGTGCAGACCTTGACCGCTGCCGCCGCATCGCCCGCGATCAGCAAGGAGAGCATGCCGCCAAAGCCGTCGGTCATCTGCTTCCTGGCGATGGCATGGCTGCGGTGCGAGGCGAGGCCTGGATAAAGCACGCGCTCGATCTTCGGGTGCTTCTCGAAATGGCGGGCAATGGCCATGGCATTGGCGGAGGCCTGGCGGTAGCGCACATAGAGAGTGCGCAGGCCGCGGATGAGGAGCCAAGCCTCGAAAGGCGCCAGAGGCGAGCCGATCTTGGTGCGCAAGCCGGCGATCTCCTCCCAGCGCGCATTGGCTTCACGGGCGACGAGCACGCCGGCCAGCACGTCGGAATGGCCATTGAGATATTTGGTCGCCGAATGGAAGACGATATCGGCGCCGAGCGTCAGCGGCTGCGTGGTGACGGCGGCGCTGGCGGTGGCGTCGACGGCGAGAAGCGCCCCCGCCTCATGGGCGGCCTTCGCCGCGGCGGCGATATCGATCACGTCCCAGGTCGGGTTGAGCGGCGTCTCGATCCAGACGAGATCCGTCTCACCCTTGCGCAACGCTTTGGCCAGAGCTGCGGGATCGGCTGCGTCGAACAAGGTGAGCGTAATGCGGCCCTTGGCTTCGAGCCGCTTCAACCAGTCACGCGTGCCGTAATACATGACATCGGGAGCGGCGACATGGGCGCCCTGCGGCACGGTCTCGAGCAATGTCGTGATTGCCGCCATGCCGGAGGCGAAGAGAAGTGCGCCGGCGCCCTGCTCGAGCGCGGCTACCGCTTCCTCGGCATGCCACAAGGTCGGGCTGCCGCCGCGAATGTAGTTTTCCTTGAGCTTGGGCGTGTAGCTTTCATCGCGCGCGTAGGTCGAAGACATATAGAGCGGCGGCGTGACCGAGCCGGTCGCCTCATCGACGGCCTTGAGCGTGTGCGCGGCGATCGTTTCCGGCCGCAGATTAGAGTTAGACATGCTGACCGCCATTGATATGCAATTCGGCCCCGGTCACGTAGCTCGAGGCGTCGGTGCACAGGAAATAGATCGACTTCGCCACTTCTTCCGGTTGTCCTAAGCGATGCAACGGAAGCTGGGCGACGATCTTCTCGGTGCCGGGCGACAGGATCGAGGTCTCGATCTCGCCCGGCGAGATGGCGTTGACGCGCACGCCGAAGGGACCGAAATCGCCGGCCATCTCGCGGGTCAAAGCGGCGAGCGCCGCCTTCGACGTCGCATAAGCGGCGCCGGCGAAAGGATGAACGCGCGAGCCCGCGATGGAGGTGACGTTGACGACGGCGCCCTTGGCGCGGGCGAGCTCGTCGATGAGGCCGCGGGCCAGCATGATCGGCGCGTAGAAGTTGACCTGGAAGACGGTCTTCCAATCTTCTTCCGCGGTCTCGATGGAATTAAGCCGTCCGCCGCCCGGCTTCTTGGGCGAGATGGCGGCGTTGTTGATGAGCGCATGGAGGCGCGAGCCTTGCGCCTTGAGCCGCTCCTTGATCTGGATGATGGCGTCGGCCGTTTCCTTGGGGTCGGCGAGATCGGCCTGGATATGATCCTCCGGTCCCGCGTCCCACGGACAGTCCTCCGGGAAAGGATGGCGCGAGACGGTGATCGCCCGCCAGCCGGCGGTCGAGAAGCGTTTCGCCGTCGCATGGCCGATGCCACGCGAGGCGCCGGTCAGAATCAGGGTCTTGCGTTCGCTATCGGGAGTGGTGGTCATTGTTCACTTTCTCTCGCATCGCTTTCGCGGAAAGCCGGGATCAACCTGTCGCGATGCTCACGGATATAGCCGGGTTTTGTTCCAGCCGCCCTGCGGCGTCTCGCGGCGGAAGACGACGCGGTCATGCAGGCGGAACGGCCGGTCGTGCCAGAATTCGATTGAGGTGGGGAGCAGGCGGAAGCCTGACCAATAAGGCGGGCGCGGCACTTCGCCGATGGCATAGCGGGCGCCATAGAGGGCGACTTGCCCCTCGAGCTCGAAACGCCCCTTCAGAGGCCGCGATTGCTGCGAGGCCCAGGCGCCGATGCGGCTGTCACGTGGACGTGAAGCGAAATAAGCATCGGCCTCGGCATCGCTCACCGTCTCGACCGGGCCTCTGACGCGCACCTGACGGCGCAGCGATTTCCAGTGGAAGCACAATGCCGCCTTCCCGGCGGAGAGCAGCTCATGGCCCTTCTGGCTCTCGTAATTGGTGTAGAAGACGAAACCCCGGCCATCGACCGCCTTCAGAAGCACCATGCGCGCATTGGGCAGGCCTTCCTCGTCGACGGTGGCGAGCGCCACCGCATTGGGATCATTGGGCTCGGACTTGCCGGCATCCTTGAGCCACTCCTCGAACAGCGAGATCGGTTCCTCGCGTTCGGTAAAGCCTTGGGCTGCCATAAGGGTAGGGAGATCGCTCAGTGACATCTGGTTAACTCAGTCTTGTTATGCCTCAGACTTACCATATTTCGCCCGTCTTGCCGCCATTGCCTGGGCCTAGTCAGGCATGCGCCCAACGGGATGGGTGGTTTCTGTTCTTTAGAGTGCTGGGGAAGTTGAATGCAATCCAAGTCTGTCGCCGTCATCGCCCTCTCGGGTCTCCTGCTTGCGGGCTGCGCCAATTCGGGCCCGAAGGAAACCGGTGGTGCCGTCATCGGCGGCGTGGCGGGCGGCCTTCTCGGCAATACGATCGGCCATGGCAAGGGCCGCGCGGCGGCGACGATCCTCGGTGCGGCGCTGGGTGCGGTTGTCGGCGGCGCGGTCGGGCGCAATCTCGACGATGCCGATCGTGAGCGCGCTTATTATGCCGCCGATCGCTCCTTCCGGTCCGGCCGCGAAGCCACCTGGCGGAATCCCAATAACGGCCATCGCGGCCGTTTCGTGCCGCAACGCTCCTATCGCGACGACAATGACCAAATGTGCCGTGATTTCGAGCACACGATCTGGGTCGATGGCGAACCGGAAGTCGTCGAAGGCACGGCCTGCGAGATGCGCGACGGCAGCTGGCGCGTCGTCGGCTAATTCACCGCCGTCTCAGCCATCTCGATGTCTCTCTGCGCACGCAGCCAGTAGGGAAAATAGACTATCCCGAGACTGGTGAAAGCGCAGAGGAAAATCAGCGCATTCGCCAAGTAATGGCGGGCGAAAGCACGGCTCTCCGACAATTGCGGCTGTCCTTCCGTTTCGGCGAGAACTGCGCGTGCGTCATCGAGAGAAAATTCGGGCACCTGGATGCGGATGCCACGCTGCGCCACCAGGTAATCGCCGTTGCAGGCGGCGTGGTGGCGCTCAGCGGGAATGGCCAGGATGCCGGCGCTCGCAAGATAAGCACAGATGACCTCGCTTTCCGGCCGGCTGAAGCTGGTGCACAAGGTCGCGAGCGTCATTGCAATCCCAGCCGCTCCTTGAGCTTGGTGATCTTGAGCTGCTGGCGTGCGGTCACCTCGCCGTCGATAGCGGCCACGCGGCGCACCATCTGGACGAAATCCGCCCGCTCGCTTTCGGAGAGATCGCGCGCCCATAGTTTCGAATAGCGCAGCGACACGTTGTTGGCGTCCTCGACATGGGAGGCCACCCATTTGCCGAAGACGAGAAGCTCGGTCGGATCGGCGATGCCCATGGTCTTCGTCACCTCGTGGCGGATCGCCGCCTCGGCCTCTTGCGTAAGGGGATGTTCTTCCTTGGTGATCGCGATCATCATCACGATGGCGGCCGCCACCGGATCATCGACCGCTTCGACGGGGGATGCCTCGGCCTTCTTGCGGAACTTGTAGCGCTTCCACTTGCCCCAGGCTGTGCCCGCCATATCGGTGATCTCGTCGGCCGTTTCCTTGGCCGCCTTGAAGCGCCAATACCAGAAACCGACGGCGCCGATGATGCCCGCCAGCGCCAGAAGAATATGCATTTGAACCCCCGTCCACGCGCGCGAATCCGCTCGTACCGCGCGCCGCCAATCAAGCCGATTTGATCGGCCGCCGCAAGGGCAGGTTGCCCATGGGATTGACACAAACCGTCCAGACGGTACAGTAGCATAGAGGAAACTGGCCATGGCAACCCAAGCCGCTCGTGATACACGCGCCCAGCTTCTCGATGCCGCCGAGGCGGTCGTCGCCGAGCAGGGCGCGCGGGCCCTGACCCTCGATGCAGTGGCCGCCCGTTCCGGCATATCGAAAGGCGGGCTCCTTTATCATTTCCGCTCCAAGGAGGACCTCGCGGCGGCGATGATCGAGCGCTCGATTGCCTGGTTCGATCAGGCGCTCGTTGAAGCGGGCGCCGGTGAACCCGACGCCAAGGGCCGCTTCACCCGCGCCTATGTCAAAGCGAGCCTTGGCATGACCCCGCTCACCGGGGCGGGCTTCGACAATCTCTGCTCCGCCATCACCACCGCCCTTCTGTCATTCCCCGAACGGCTCGGACCGGTGCAGGACCAGGGCGCGCGCACCCAGACCGATGTCGAGCGGGACGGGCTCGATCCGGTCGTGGCGACCATCATCCGCCTCGCCGTCGACGGGCTGTGGCTATCCGAAAACTTCAACCTGATGCGCTTCGATCCGGACCTGAAAGCCAAGGTCGCGGCGCGTCTTCTCGAATGGACCCGCAATGAACCAGGATAAGTACAAGCCGCAAGGGCCGGAAGGCATCTCGTATGATCGCGCCACCCTCATCAAGGCGCATGAAACGCCGCGTTTCCTGTGGGGCGATGAAAAGGCGCGCTATGTGTCGGACTGGATCTACGGCTCCTCGCCGAAGATCCATATGATGAGCTTCGAGATGTCGGTCGGCGCGCGTTTCGGCAACTCGCCCGACTTCAAGACTTATTACAACTGCGCCGAGACCTATCACTGCCTGAAAGGTGAATTCACTTTCCATTGCCCCGAGACCGGCGAGGTGCATGTGCTCCGGAAAGGCGACACGCTCTATTTCCCGCCCAATACCTGGCACTGGGGTTATAATTTCGGTTCCGAGACCTCGCATATTCTCGAATGCCTGACGCCGCGCACGCTCGAAGCGGTCGAGGCCTATGCGGCCAAGCAGCCCTGGCTCGACAAGACCAAGCTCGGGCCGCGCGAGGCGCTCGGCAACTTTCCGCCGGCAAAGACGGCTGCGGCCGGTCAGCGCGCCACGCTCGTGCGCCCGGGCGAGTATGTCTACGAGATCGTCGGCGAGACGCGGCCGATGCGGGTCGGCCTCGTCTGCGGAAACGAAAAACTGACCGTCGGTATTATTGACCTTCACGCCGGACAGGAGTGTGAATGGATCAGCCACAAGGGCGACAAGGTCATCTACAGCCTCGAGGGGAGGAGCAATATCTATCTGCCCGACGAAACACCGAATTGGTGGGAGCTCAATCCCGGCGATGCTGCCTTTATTCCGGGCGGTGTCCGCCATGCGTTCTTCAACACGTCGGACGGACCTTCGAAAGTGATCTTCGGCGTGGCGCCTGATTATTGAGGCGTCGGCCCCGTGAAAATGAGAACAGATATCAGGGAGACAGACCATGGCATTGCATAAGGACGACCTCGCTCTGCTTTTGAAGATGGACCGCCGCCGGTTCATGGCGGCGATGGCGGCGGCCTCGGGCACATTGGCGCTCGGCAGCCTGCCGGCCCGCGCCGACACGACGGTGAACTGGCTCGGCTGGCAAGGTTATGACGAGCCGGTGAAGCTCGGCTCGTTCCTGAAGGATAACGGCATTGCGCTCGCCACGACCTACATCAACACCAATGAAGAGATCATCACAAGGCTGCAGGCCGGCGGCGTCGGCCAGATCGACTTCATCACCATCTATTACGGCCATATCCCGATCCTCATCGCCGCCGATCTGATCGAGCCGATCGATGAGAGCAAGGTGTCGGGCATCGCCGACATCTTCCCGGAATTCCTCAATGTCGATACGATCCGCAAGGACGGCAAGCTCTATGCGGTGCCGTTCAGCTGGGGCACGCTGTCGATGGTCTATGATCCGTCGGCGACCGCCAAGCCCAGCTCGTGGAAAGACGCATTGAAGGACGACGTCAAGGGCAAGGTCGCCATGGTCGACGACATGACCGGGCTGCTCGCCACCTGGGCGCCGATCGTCACCGGCACCAAGACGGCGACGCGGCTCACCATGGACGAGCTCAAGAAGACGATCGATTTCCTCATCACCATCAAGAAGAACCATGCCCGCACCTTCTCGGCCTCTTACGGCGAGGCGGTCGATCTCTTCGCGCGCGGCGAAGTGGTGACCTCGGTGATCGGCTGGGACGCGATGGTGGGCTTCGCCGCCGCCAAGAACAAGGTGCTCGATTTCGTCGTGCCGGATGAAGGAGCCATGGTGTTCATGGACACGCTCGCCATCCCCAAGGGCGCGCCCAATCGTGATCTCGCTTATAAGCTCCTCGGCCAGTCGATCTCGCCCGAAGGCCAGAAGCAGATCGCCGACGCGTTGACGCAGGCGATCATCACCAAGGCGGCGCTGCCGCTCGTCGATGAGAAGAACAAGAAGATCTATCAGTACGACAATCTGCCGAAGCTCTTCGAGAAGGCGCGCTTCTATCCTTTCTGGCCGATCGAGGCCGAGGGCGATTTCGTCACCCATGCGCAGGTGATGGAAGAATATCAGCGCTTCCTGAAGGCGTGATTCTTGAGACACCCCACCCGGCGCTTCGCGCCACCCTCCCCGCAAAGCGGGGAGGGAGCAATTCAGGATCCACCCTCCCCGGAACGGGGAGGGTGGCGAGCGCAAGCGAGCCGGGTGGGGATTTAATAAGCATGACCTCCACACCCCTTCTCAAACTCTCCGGCCTTTCCAAATCCTTCGGCGCGGCGCGTGCCGTCGAGCCGCTCGATCTCACCGTCCAGGCCGGTGACTTCTGCGCCATATTGGGCCCGTCAGGCTGCGGCAAGTCCACTTTACTCCGCATGATCGCCGGCTTCATCGAGCCTTCATCGGGTTCGATCGCGATCGAAGGGCGAGACATCACCGCGCTCGGACCGGAGAAACGCCCGACCAATATGGTTTTCCAGAGCTACGGGCTGTTTCCGCATCTGACCGTTGCCGAGAATGTCGGCTTCGGTCTCGCTCTGCAGAAGAAATCCAAGGACGAGGTCAGCCGGCGCACCGACGAGGCCTTGCGCCTGGTGCGACTCGAAGCCTTCAGCCAGCGCATGATCGACCGCCTGTCGGGCGGACAGCAGCAGCGTGTGGCGCTTGCCCGCGCCCTGATCATGCGGCCCAAGATCCTGCTGCTCGACGAACCTCTGGCGGCGCTCGACCTGAAACTGCGTCATCAGATGCAGGAAGAACTGCGCCGCATTCATCAGGAAATCGGCGGCACCTTCATTTTCGTCACCCACGATCAGAGCGAGGCCTTCGCGCTCGCCAATCTGGTGGCGGTGATGAATCAGGGTCGGGTCGAGCAGATCGGCAGCCCGGCGGAAGTCTATCTGTCGCCCGCCACTTTGTTCGTCGCCGATTTCGTCGGCGAGACGAGCCTGCTCGCCGGCGAGCGGCGGCAAGGCCGGGTCACGCTCAAGGCCGGACCACATTTTGCGAGTGCCGGCCGCGACGGGCCGGTGCGCGCCATAGTGCGCCCCGAACGCGTGGGGCTCAAATCCGACGGCGTGCCGGCGGTTGTCACCGATGCGGTGTTCTTCGGGGCCTCGCTCAAAGTGTCGCTGCGCCTGCCTTCCGACGAGACATTGATCCTGCGCAGCAGCGAGGCCGATGCCGCGGCGCGCTATCGTATCGGCGAGAGGCTTGCTGTCGGCTGGGAAGACCAGCAGGTCATCGACGCGGGACCTGGGTAATGCGCCGGGCCATACTGCTGCTCGCCCCGTCTCTCGCCGTGCTCATCGGCATCTTCGCCATACCGGTGCTGCTCCTCTTCGTGGTGAGCTTCTGGTCGGTGAAGAGCTTCAGGCTGCAGCCCGATTTCTCACTTGCCGCCTGGCATCGCTTCTTCACTGTCTATGGCGACCTCACGCTCTACACACTGGCGGTTGGTCTGGCGGTCGGGCTGTTCTGCACGCTGCTCGGCTTCGTCTTTGCCTATGCGGCGCGTTTCAAGGCGGGGCGGTTCGGTGATCTTTTGCTCGTCGCCACGCTCATCACCTTGTTCGGCGGCTATCTGGTCAAGATCTATGCCTGGAAATCGATCCTCGGCGCCGACGGGCTTCTCAACCAGGCGCTGATGGGTATCGGCTTGACCTCCCAGCCGCTCGCCTTCCTCATCTACAGCCGGGGCGCCGTCATCATCGCGCTGGTGCATTTCCTTTTGCCCTTCGCCATCCTGCCGATCTACGCCTCGTTGCGGAATGTCTCTGAAACGACGATCGAGGCGGCGCGGGACCTTGGCGCCTCAGCTTCGCAGGTGCTGATGCGGGTCATCGTGCCGCAATGCCTGTCGGGCCTGTTCTCGGCCTTCGCCTTCTGCTTCCTGCTCGCCGCCGGCGATTATGTGACGCCGATGCTGCTCGGCGGCACGTCGGGCAGCATGCTCGGCCAGTTCGTGCTTCTCGAATTCTCGACCAACTTCAACTGGCCGGCGGGCTCAGCCATGTCCTTCGGCCTGCTCTTCGTCTGTCTCCTGGTGATCGGTGCGCTTGCCGCAGCGGGCAGCCGGCTGATGCGGCGTGGCGAGGGAGCGGCGTCATGATCTGGCGTCTCGTCATCGCGCTATTCCTGCTCTTCATGCTGGGGCCGATCCTGCTCGTCGTGCTGTTCTCCTTCGGCTCGAACGCACTGATCGGTTTTCCAATGGGTGGGCTGACCCTCGACTGGTATACGAAGCTCGCTCAGGACACCGGTTTCCATTCCGCCTTCTGGGCGAGCTTCATCGTGGCGCTGGCGACGGCGACCCTCGCCACCATCACCGGCACCTGCGCGGCGCTGGCGCTCACCAAGGCAGCGCCCAAGCTGGTCAGAAGCGCACTCGCCGCTCTGTCGCTGCCGGTGCTGCTGCCGCCCTTGGTCGTTGCCATCGCCATCGTCGTGCTGTTCGTGCGTGGGCTGGGGCTCGGGCTTGGCTTGCCGGTCGTCATATTGGGCCACATATTGGTGGCGCAGCCTTTCGTCATCCTGATCGTGATGGCCAGGCTCGCCCGCTTCGATCAGGCGACCGTCGATGCGGCGCGCGATCTCGGCGCCACGCACTGGCAGGCCTTCCGGCTCGTCACGCTGCCGCAGATTGCGAGCGCACTCATCGGCGCGGCGCTCGTCAGCGCCGCCATCTCGCTCGATGATTTCATCATCGCCTCCTTCACCATCGGCGGCGGCAACACGATCTCGACTTTCGTCTGGGGCAAGATGCGCACCACGCTCGATCCCTCGATCAATGCGATCGCGACGATCCTGCTGGTGCTGACAGTGGGGCTCTCGGCGCTGGCGCTCCGGGTGAGCAAGTATAAGGGCTAATCCGTCATCCCGGCGAAAGCCGGGATCCACTGAACAAGTGCAATCTGGGAAGCGCTGTGCGCATGGACGGAATATAATGGGTCCCGGCTTTCGCCGGGATGACGATAGTTATTACAGCCGCCGCTCGACCATCATCTTCTTGATCTCGGCGATGGCCTTGGCCGGGTTCAGATGCTTCGGGCAGGCCTTGGCGCAATTCATGATTGTGTGGCAGCGATAGAGGCGGAACGGATCCTCGAGATTGTCGAGGCGTTCGCCGGTCCCCTCATCGCGGCTGTCGATCAGCCAGCGATAGGCCTGGAGCAGGACGGCCGGGCCCAGATAACGGTCGCCGTTCCACCAATAGCTCGGGCACGAGGTCGAGCAGCAGGCGCACAGGATGCATTCATAAAGCCCGTCGAGCTTGGCGCGGTCGGGGCGCGACTGCTTCCATTCGGCCTGCGGCGTCGGCGTCGAGGTCTTGAGCCAGGGCTCGATCGAGCGATGCTGGGCATAAAAGCGGGTGAGGTCGGGGACGAGATCCTTGACCACCGGCATATGCGGCAGCGGATAGATCTTCACCGGGCCCTTCACGTCGTCGATGGATTTGAGGCAGGCGAGCGTATTGGTGCCGTCGATATTCATGGCGCAGGAGCCGCAAATGCCTTCGCGGCATGAACGGCGGAAGGTCAGCGTCGCATCCTGCTCGTTCTTGATCTTGATCAGCGCGTCGAGCACCATCGGGCCGCAGGACTTCATGTCGACATGATACGTGTCGAGGCGCGGATTCTGGTGATCATCCGGCGACCAGCGATAGATGCGGAATTCCCTGAGATCGCCGCCCTCGGGCTTAGGCCAGGCTTTGCCCGTATCGACCTTGGAATTCTGCGGAAGGCTGAAGGCAACCATCTTGATCTATAACTCCTAGTACACCCGAGCCTTCGGCTTGATATAGGCGATGTCGTTGGACATGGTGAAATCATGCACCGGACGATAGCCGAGGCTCACTTCGCGCTTGGCATCGTCGGCCCAGGCGAGCGTGTGCTTCATCCAGTCCTTGTCGTCGCGCTCGGCGAAGTCTTCGCGCGCATGAGCGCCGCGGCTTTCTTCGCGGGCCAGGGCGCCTTCGACCGTCACCGCGGCCTGCGCGATGAGATTGTCATATTCGAGCGTCTCGACCAGATCGGAATTCCAGATCAGCGAGCGGTCGGAGACGTGGATGTCGGCGGTCGCCTGCCACACATCGGCGATGAGCTTCTTGCCCTCGGCCAGAACTTCGCCGGTGCGGAACACCGCGCAGTTGTTCTGCATCGTGCGCTGCATGCGGTTGCGCAACTGCGCCGTCGGCGTGCCGCCCTTGGCATAACGGTAGTGGTCGAGCCTGGCGATCGAGGCCTCGCCCGCATCCTTGGGCAGTTCGGCATGTGCCATATTGGGCTCGATCTCCTCGGCGCATTTGAGCGCCGCGGCGCGGCCGAAGACGACGAGGTCGATGAGCGAGTTGGAGCCCAGGCGATTGGCGCCGTGCACGGAGACGCAGGCCGCTTCGCCGACCGCGTAAAGCCCCGGCACCACCTTTTCCGGATCGCTCGGGTCGCCGGCCAGCGCCTGGCCATGATAGTTGGTCGGCACGCCGCCCATATTGTAATGCACCGTCGGCACGATCGGGATCGGGTCGCGGGTGA
Source organism: Rhizobiales bacterium Y(2018) (assembly GCA_005502925.1). Taxonomy (GTDB): domain Bacteria; phylum Pseudomonadota; class Alphaproteobacteria; order Rhizobiales; family Aestuariivirgaceae; genus Taklimakanibacter. The sequence goes on from SCPD01000006.1 coordinate 25,854, forward strand.
CGTCGACATTGGCGAAGATCTTGGCCGATTCGCTGATGCCCGGGAGGCGCTCTTCCAGGATCTTGGGGTCGAGATGCTCGAGATGGAGATGGATGTGATCCTTCTCCGGCCCGATGCCGCGGCCCTCGCGGATCTCGATGGTCATCGAGCGCGAGACGACGTCGCGCGACGCCAGATCCTTGGCCGACGGCGCATAACGCTCCATGAAGCGCTCGCCGGCGGAATTGGTGAGATACCCGCCTTCACCGCGGGCGCCTTCGGTGATGAGAACGCCGACGCCATAGATGCCGGTCGGATGGAACTGCACGAATTCCATGTCCTGCAACGGCAGGCCGGCGCGCAGCACCATGGCATTGCCGTCACCGGTGCAGGTGTGCGCCGAGGTGGCGGAGAAATAAGCGCGGCCATAACCGCCGGTGGCGAGGATGACCCGATGGGCGCGGAAGCGGTGCAGCGAACCGTCTTCGAGCGACAAGGCCATCACACCGCGGCAGGCGCCGTCCTCCATGATGAGGTCAAGGGCGAAATATTCGACGAAGAACTCGGTCGAATAGCGCAGCGACTGGCCATAAAGCGTGTGCAGCATGGCATGGCCGGTACGGTCGGCCACCGCGCAGGTGCGCTGCACCGGCGGGCCATCGCCGAAATTCATCATATGGCCTCCGAAGGGCCGCTGATAGATCTTGCCTTCCTCGGTGCGCGAGAAGGGCATGCCGAAATGCTCGAGTTCGTAAACGGCGACCGGCGCGTTGCGGCACATATATTCGATGGCGTCCTGGTCGCCGAGCCAGTCGGCGCCCTTGACGGTGTCGTACATATGCCAGCGCCAGTTGTCGGGGCCCATATTGCCGAGCGAGGCAGCGATGCCGCCCTGCGCCGCGACGGTGTGCGAGCGGGTCGGGAACACCTTGGTGATGCAGGCGGTCTTGAGGCCCGATTGCGAGGCGCCAAGCGCGGCGCGAAGCCCCGAGCCGCCGGCGCCGACAACGACGACGTCAAAGCTGTGATCGGTGATCGGATAGGCCCGCCCGCCGACGGTGAAGGATTTGGGGGCGGTTGCGGTAATTTCAGGCGCGGCCATGCGCTCAGGCTCCGAAGCTCATGGACAGGATCGCATAAAGGGCGGCGACGCCCAGAGCGATGGTGAAGAAGGCATTGCCGAGCAGGCACGCGATGCGCCAGCCGCCATGCACATAGTCTTCGATGACGACCTGCATGCCGAGGCGCATATGCCAGAGGATCGACAGGAAGGAGGCGATGAGCGCGATGGCGATGAGGGGATGTTTGACGCTGGCGACCAGAGCGGCGCGGTCGGCGCCGAGATGGCAGAGAATGAAAATGACGAGGAACAAGACCAGCGGGATATTGGCGATCGCCGTCACCCGCTGCAGCCACCAATGTTCGGTGCCGGTCTTGGCGGAGCCAAGGCCCCGCACCATGCCAAGAGGTGTCTTCATAGGGTGCCTCGCACCAGATAGACGCCGATCCACAGCGCGAATGTCAGGACTATCGACAGAACGAGATTGGCGCGGGCCATGAATTCGACGGTCGAAAGCTTGAAGCCGTGGCCGGTGTCCCACAGGAGATGGCGCAGGCCGCCCAGCATGTGGTGGATCAGCGCCCAGGTGAAGCCGAACAGGATGATCTTGCTCAGCCAGAAGCCGAAGACCGCCTGGGTCATGGCGAAATACTCGGCCGAAATGGCGCCGGCGATGAGCCACCAGACGAAGAAGACGATGCCGAAATAAAGGGCGCTGCCGGTGATGCGATGCACGATGGACATCATCATGGTCAGCATCGGCCGGTAGATCTGCAGATGCGGCGACAGAGGCCGCTTGTCGGTATGTGTTTCAGCCATTGGTCGTATTTGGTCTCAGCTAGGTCGCCTTTTAACCCGGTCCATGCTGCACTGCAATGATCCATAAGGCATAGCGTGTGTGCAGGAAAGCAGGTGCGGGTATCTATCCGGTCAGGTGTTAAGCATTTGAATCCAGTCGTGTTTGTGCCTTAGGGCCGCCCAGGGGTGACATAGCGGGGTCGAGGTGCTAGGGGACCCGCCGAAACAGAGCCCAAAATCAATGAATATCATGCAAAATTCGGCCGCCTCCGAAGTGGCGCGGCGCCGCACCTTCGCGGTCATCTCGCATCCGGACGCCGGCAAGACCACCTTGACCGAGAAATTCCTGCTGTTCGGCGGCGCCATTCAGCTTGCCGGCGAAGTCAAGGCCAAGAAAAACCGCATCTCGACCCGTTCCGACTGGATGGCCATCGAGCGCCAGCGCGGCATTTCCGTCGTCACCTCGGTGATGACCTTCGAATATGGCGGCCATGTCTTCAACCTGCTCGACACGCCGGGCCATGCCGACTTCTCCGAGGACACCTACCGCACCCTGACCGCTGTCGATTCCGCCATCATGGTGATCGACGCCGCCAAGGGCATCGAGGCGCGCACCCGCAAGCTGTTCGAGGTCTGCCGCCTGCGCGACATCCCGATCGTCACCTTCATCAACAAGATGGACCGCGAGACGCGCGATCCGTTCGAGCTTCTGGACGAGATCGAAAAGACGCTCGCTCTCGACGTCACGCCGATGACCTGGCCGGTCGGGCGCGGGCGCAGCTTCGCCGGCACCTATGATCTCGGCCGCAACACGCTGCGCGGCCTCGATTCGGAAGAGACGCCCCGGCAGCTTTCCGGGCCCGATGATCCCCAGATCGCGAGCCTGATACCCGCCGATGAAGCCAGCGCCTTCCAGGACGAGGTGGAGCTGGCGCGCGACGGCTCCAAGCCATTCGATCTCGACTCCTTCCGCGAAGGTCATTTGACGCCGGTCTTCTGGGGCTCGGCCTTGCGCAATTACGGCGTGCGCGATCTCATCAATGGGCTCGGCGCCTATGCGCCGTCGCCGCGCAACCAGCAGGCGGCCAGCCGCATGGTTGAGGCGAACGAGCCCAAGATGGCGGGCTTCGTCTTCAAGATCCAGGCCAATATGGATCCCAATCACCGCGATCGCATCGCCTTCCTGCGCGTCTGCGCGGGCAAGTTACAGCGTGGCATGAAGGCGAAGCTGGTGCGCACCGGCAAGCCGATCAGCCTGTCGGCGCCGCAATTCTTCTTTGCGCAGGACCGCTCTGTGGCGGATGAGGCCTATGCCGGCGACGTGGTCGGCATTCCCAATCACGGCACCTTGCGCATCGGCGATACGCTGACCGAAGGCGAGGAACTCGTCTTCCGCGGCGTGCCGAGCTTCGCCCCGGAAATCCTGCGCCGCATCAAATTGCAGGACGCGATGAAGGCGAAGAAACTGCGCGAAGCCCTGCAGCAGATGGCGGAAGAGGGCGTGGTGCAGCTGTTCCTGCCCTATGACGGATCGAATGCCATGGTGGGGGTGGTCGGCGCGCTGCAGCTCGACGTGCTCGCCGAGCGTCTGCAAGGCGAATATGGGCTTCCCATCGCCTATGAAACACCGCGCTTCTCGGTCTGCCGCTGGATCTCATCCGACGATGAGATCGAGCTCGAACGTTTCATCGAAGCCAACCGCTCCGGCATGGCGCATGACCTCGACCAGGCGCCGGTGTTCCTGGCCGGCAGCGCCTTCCTGCTGCAATATGAGCAGGAGCGCTGGCCCAAGATCGCTTTTGCCGATGTGAAGGACTATCAGAAGCAAGCCTGACGTAAATGTGCCGGTAAATGGAGAGCGGGAAATCAATCTCGCTGCAAGGAGGAGACGGCATGACGACGGATGCGTTGAAGATCTATCCGATCAAGGGCGGTGAGGTCGGCCGGGCCCGACTCGCGGTGTTGGCCGGCGTTCTGGCGCCGACCACCGAACAGCATCTGGATCGGGCCGGGCCGCTTGCCGGCCTTAAAGTTGTCGATGTCGGCTGCGGCGGCGGCGATGTGACTTTCGCCCTGGCCCGTCGGGTGGGTCCCAAAGGCCAGGTCATCGGCATCGATCTCGATGAGGAAAAGCTCGGCTGGGCGCGGGCAGAAGCCCAGGCGCAAGGCCTCAGCCACGTCCGTTTCGAGACGTGCGACGTCACTCAGGCATGGCCGGTGATCGGGGCCGATCTGGTCTATGCGCGTTTCATCCTGACCCATCTGCGCGATCCCGGAGCGCTGCTGGCGCGGGCCATGGAGGCCTTGAAGCCTGGTGCCATGATTCTCGTCGAGGATATCGATATCGCCGGGCGCTTCTCCTATCCCGAGAATGCGGCGGTCAGCGCCGCCGCCGACCTCTATATCGCTCTATCGCAAAAGCGCGGTGGCGATCCGCTCATCGGAAGGCGGCTCGACTTCTTGCTGGAGGAGGCGGGCTTCCGCCATGTCGAAACCACCGTCGTACAGCCTTTCTCGCGCCAGGGGGGCGCCAAGGACGTCGCGGCCCTCACTTTCGCCGCGATTGGCGACGGTCTCAAAGCCGAAGGCCTCGCCAGCGCCGAAGAGATCGCCCGGATCGCCCGCGAGATCGACGATTTCAACGATCGTCCGGACACCGTCGTCTCCATGCCGCGCATCTTTCAGCCGTGGGGGAGAAAAGGCTAACTTCTTGGAGCACTGACGATCCACTATCTTGCTCAGGCAAAGAAGGTCCCCGAAGCGTGGTAGAAATCGAAACCGAAGGATATACGGCTCGTCACAAACAGGCGGTGGCGTTGCACCAGGCCGGCCAGGTTGCGGAGGCTCTCGCCCATTATACCGCTCTCCTCGAGGCTCAGCCCGTCGACCCCGAGATTCCGGGCCTTGTCGCCCTGGCGCAAGTACAGCTCGGACGCGAGCAGGATGCCCTGATCACCTGGCGCAAGAGCCTGCAGATGGAAATGCCGGCGCCCGTCAGGCTTCGCTCTGTCGCCAATCTTCTGACGGCGATGCGCCGAAGAGGCTCGGCCCAGACCGCGAACATTCTTGCCGATCTGATCGTTCCGGAATGGCCGCAAGGCATTTCGCCCGACCAGACCGACAGGCACATGATCATCACTCTCGCGCGCGGCTTGGTGGATCTCAACCGCGGACAGGCGGCATGCACCCTTCTGAACAGCGTGCTTCCGCAGCTGCTCGGCGACACGGCGTTCGTCACCGCCGCCGTGCCCATCATGATCGATGCCGGGAATCCGGAAGTGGCGGCCAGGCTCTTACGGCCGCTGACGTCGGAGACGGGCAAAGCCGGTGGCGACCTTCTCATCGCACATGCGGCGGCGGCGCACGCCGCCGGCCATGACGAGGAGGCTCAGCGCCTGACTCGCCGGGCAATGGAGGCTGTCCCCGTCTATGTCACGGCCAAGAAGCCGACGCAGCTTCTGCTTGTCGGCGTCTTGAACAAGGCGCCGGTATCGGTCAGCCGCGCCGCCGGTCCGGCCCACCTGCATTTTTTCGCGAACACCCCGGCGACCCTCGCCTTGCGACACAATGATCAATACCGCTTCGTCTCGATTTTTCCCGAGGCGCGGTCGGCGGTGCGCGCCCTCGCGTCCCTGCCCCGGCCGCATGTCATCCTCAACAACTGGGTGAATGCGGAAATGCTGTCGACTCCCGGCACCCTTCAATTCATCACGGATTTTGCCGATCGACTGAAGGCGCCGATCCTCAACCACCCGCGCAAGGCTGCGGAAACCACCCGCCAGAATAATGCCGACCGTCTTGCGGGAATTCCCAATCTTCTCATCCCGCGCCTCCTGCGTTTCACCAATGAATCCGGCATGAGCGATCTGGCGGTCAACGTCGTCAGCGAGAAGATCGGCTTCCCAGCCATCATCCGCGGTCCCTTCGGTCAGAGAGGGTCCGGTGCTGTCAAAGTCGATACGGCGGCCGAACTCCGCGGGCACCTCGCGAACCTGCCGAAAATGCAGCTTTACGCCATCGAATATGTGCACAACCCGGTCGCCGATGGCGTGTACCGCAAGATCAGAGCCGCGGTCGTCGGCCAGGACATCTTCATCACTCATGTCCATCTTGGTCCAGGCTGGCTCGTCCATCGCGAGCGCGACAGCAGGAAACTCGCGGCAATCGATCCCGATGGCAAACATGCAGCGCTCGCCGGCAGCATGATTGCCCGGCCGAAGGAGACGTTGGGCGCCGAGGCATTGGCGGCCCTGCGGGAGATCCGCGCCCGCATCCCCCTTGATCTCTATGGCATCGATTTCGACATGTTGCCCGATGGCCGCGTGCTGTTCTTCGAGGCCAATGCCGCCATGAATATCAGCATGTCGGATCGCGAAGGCCTTGAAGCGACGAGAGCCGAGATGCGTGCGGCGCTGCGCCGGCTCTTCCAGAGCCCTCCATGATGTTGGATACGCGCTGCTGCGCGGTTTGACGACGTGACGGCGCGCCCGACTGCTGCGCGAGCCAAAAAGAAAGGGGCGGTAAAAACCGCCCCCTAAACCCGTACTGTTCGGACCGTCAGAGACCGCCCAGATGCAAACTGGCGCCCACGCGCACGACGAAGGCGTCATCGAACTCGAGCTCTTCACCGTCGTTGGCGGAATGCCAGTCGCTGACATCCTCCTTGTCGCCGAAGAAGTAATACAATCCCTCGGCGCGTAGGCTTACCAAGTCGGATGCCGCCCATTCCAAGCCGCCGCCGACCACGCCGCCAATGTCATTGAACTTGGCGTCGTCGTTATTGCCATGCTGATCGCCTTCGGCCTTTGCCTCGGTAAAAGCGACACCGCCGGTTGCATAGATGAGCATGTCATCCATCGCATAACCCGCCCGCGCCCTGATGCTGGCAAGATAGTCGACATCGCCACTGAGGTGATCGCCGTTGGCCGTTTCATAGCTATCTTTGAAACCCACCCAGGTGAAATCGGCTTCAACGCCGAGCACGAGAGAGTCCATCTGGAAATTGTAGCCAAGATGGCCACCACCCACGACATCGCTCAGATCCAGCTCGCTCCCTTCCATATCGCTGCCCGGAGAGTCTTCACAATCCGCGCATCCGTCGAAGTTAGCTTCGCCATAGCCGACATGGGCGCCGATATAGAAGCCGGTCCAGTCATGAGCCACCGGCTCGGCGACGATATCCGCGGCTCGGGCGCCGGTCATGGCAATGCCCGTCAGCATGGCAGCCGCGGCAACCGTCGAGAGCAGTCTGAGCTTGAGATTCATCAGCAATTCCCCTGAGAGTATTCCCCTATTGAGAGTTTCTAATATCATCGTGATCCTACGCTGGGGAAGTGGGATCCGCGTCGCCCGGTGTAATCGGGCAATGGGCAAGGGTTGCCGTCATTCCGTGAAAAATGTAGTAATATCAGTATGTTATTGACATTCAATTATGTGACAGTATTGTGACATATATACAACATCTCCGGAAAAACATGATTAAGGGAGATTTCGGAGCGGACGGGGCTGGCTTCGACCACCCGGGGTGCCTTTCCCGGGCAGAGCGCCTGTGGCAGTTATCGCCCGGCTAGATAACGGAAAATAAAGTTCACGCCGATGGCCCATCCGGATGATCTCCTCTTCGCCGCGGCGGAAAAGCTCAAAATCGCGGAGACTCATCGGCGCAGCCGCAATTTCACGGAAGCCAGAAGCCTATGCGAGGAGATTCTCGCGTCCCATCCGGAATACGTCGCAGCGCTGCAGACGCTGGGTTTGGTGCTGGCGGAACAAAATGATCATGCGGGCGCGCTGGCGCCGCTGAGCAAGGCGGTCATGCTCTGCCCCGTGGACTGGAAACTGCTGACCGCGCTCAGCGCCACGAACCTGAAACTCCGTAACACCAGTGCCGCGATGATCCATCTCGACCTCGCCTCGAAACTCAATCCCGGCGATCCCCATATCTTGCTCCTGCAGAGCGAGGCGCACCGGCAGGAGCGTGATTATGAAGCCGCCGCCGTCGCCTTGCGGCGATGCCTTGCCGCCGACCCCACGATAGGCGAGGCGAAGCGGCTTCTGGCGGACTGTCTCGGCCACATGGGCGAGTCCCGCGAAGCGGCGGCGCTGCTCGGGCAGATGGTGAGCGAGGGAAAGGCCGGCATCACCGCTCTTTCGCTCCTGATCGATCTCCCATACCGCCTGATCGACTTCGACGTTCTTGCCGCTTTGGACAAGATCGAAAGTCGGACGACATCCGTGAGCCCGGAGAGAATGCGCTATCTGGCGGCATTTGTGCGCGCCTGGATCTTCGATGGCCGAGCGAACCACGCCGAGGCCTGGGATCAGCTTGTCCTCGCCAATAGCCTGAAGCGACGGGCGGGAGAGTATGCGGCCGACGCGGCCAACCGCGACCGTCTGCTCGCCACGGCCAGGTCGCTCCACGAATATCCGGTGCAGGCTGGCGATCCAGGCCTGCCGGTTTCACTTTTTATTACCGGACCATCGCGCGCCGGTAAAACCACCCTGGAGAGGCTGGTGGGCCTTCTGCCGGACACAAGGCGCGGCTACGAGAATGGCATCGTCGAAAAAGCCGTTCGCGAGACGACGCAGCTCTCAGGGACAATCACCAGAAGGGCGATCAATTTGTTGCCGCCGAGCCTCGACGGCGCGTTTGCCGAACGCTACACCAAGTCGCTGTTGCAGAAAACGCAAGGCGCACGCCTGTTAACCGTCACCCATCCGGGCGGGCTCAAGGACGTCATTCGCCTCTCGGCGGCGGTGCCGAATTGCCGATTCGTTTTCATGCGGCGGCGGCGGGACGATCTCGCCTTCCGGATCTTTCAGAAGAACTATTTGGAGGGCAACGCCTACGCCTATGATCTCGGCAGCATCGGTGAATACATCGACTGGGCCTTCGAATACATTGAATTCCTGCATTCACGCTATCCTCGCACCACGCTGATCGTGGATTATGAGGACATGATCGAGAATCCGGGCTCCACCCTGGCTTCCGTCGCAGCGCTGTGCGATGTCGCCCTCCCGCAAGGAAACATACCGCGGCCCGGCGATGATCGTGATTGCAGCCGACCCTATCTGGACCGGATGCGCGCTCTTGCATCTCCCGTCAGAAAAGTAGAGGGGTGACGAGTCCTTCGAAGAGCTGGACCTTCAGCAGCTTCTCGAACAGCAGGAGCAGCATGGCCGCGCAGACTATTCCGCCGGCGACCGCCACCCAAGGACGTTCGCGCGCGGCGAAATACAGATAGGCCGCGACCAGGGGCGGCGCCCCATAGCTGAAGCCGAACGCGATGATGCCCAGAAGGAAGAGCAGGAGCCAAGCGGCGAGCGACCGTTCGGCAACAGTAAGAAACGGAGCCTTGGGAGCCGTGCCATTCTGTTTCCGCCAATCGAGGACGATCTGCACGAGGCAGAGCAGGATTCCCGGTATGCCGACCAGCAACGGCATGGCGCGCGCTTCCGGCCGGAAGGCCAGGGCCTGGCCGACGAAGAAGACGAAGATGGCGAGCATCAAGAGGTTCACCGCCATCCGGCCGTCGACCTTCATGGGGCCACTCCCTTGCGCCAGAAGCGGAAGATATTGGAGATGATCGCCGCCGCGATGAGGATGAGAAGGCAGATGGCCAGGGGGCGGAGCAGGAAGGCCGGACCCCAGATCGCCATCGCCTTATGGTGCGATATCTCGGCGATGGGCCCCAGAACGATGCCGACGATGAAAGGCGGCCGCGGCCAGTCATATCGCTTGAAGAGATATCCGATGACGCCAAGCAGCGCCAGGAGGAGCAAATTCTGCCAGGCGCCGGCGCTGATGACGGCACCAAGAAGCGACAGCACGATGATCAATGGCACGAGCAGGCCGACGCGCAACCCGGCGAGCAGGCTGAACCACGGCGCGCAGAGAAGGAGCAGGACGACCGCCAGGATATTGGCGATCGCCAGGGTCCATACCAGGACCCAGACGAGGCCCGACCCTTGGACGGCCAGCTGCGGTCCCGGCTGAATGCCGAGGGTGACCAACGCGCCCAACAGAATGGCCATGCCGCCGCTGCCGGGTATGCCGAAATAGAGCGTCGGCACGAGGGCGCCGCCTTCCTTCGAATTGTTCGCTGCCTCCGGTGCGATGACGCCTTCGACGGCGCCATGGCCGAAACGCTCGGGTGTCTTCGAAGTTTGAGCGGCGTGACCATAGCAAAACCAGGTAGCCACATCGCCGCCGAGACCGGGGATGAGGCCGATCACGGCGCCGATGATCGACGTGCGCAGTGTCAGCCAGCGATACCTCAGCACATCGAGACAGCCTTCCCAGATCTCTCGAAAATGATAACGCGCGAAAGGTGTGCCATGGGTGTTGCGGTCCTCGCGTTGCGACGCCATGGCGATGAGTTCGGGAATCGCGAATATCCCGATCACGGCCGTCACCGGGTCTATGCCATCCCAAAGAAAGGCCTGTCCGTAGGTATAGCGAGGCTCCGCCGTCAGGGGATCGAGCCGGACGAAGGAAAGCATCAGGCCGAAGAGACCGACGATGAGCCCCCTCACAATGTCGCGGCCGCTCAGCGAGGCGATGAAAGTGATCCCCAGCACCGCCAGCAGGAAATATTCACCGGAGCCGATGGCCAGCACGAGCGCGCTGCCGAAAGGCAGGAACAGGCTGAGAAACACCGCGCCGACCAGTCCGCCTATGCCCGATGCGAGCAATGTTGCGCCCAATGCCCGGCCCGCCTCACCGTTCCTGGCCATCGGATAGCCATCGACGATGGTTGCTGCATCGGGTCCGGTTCCGGGAATGCCGAACAAGATGCTGGGAATGGCGCCGCTGGTATGGACGACTGAATGCATGGCGAGGAGGAACAAGGCGCCGGCCAGCGGGTCCATGCCGATGGTGAACGGGATAAGGAAAATGAGGCCGAGCTTGCCGCCGAGCCCCGGCAGAATGCCGAAGACCAGGCCTATGCACACGCCGATCAGCAACAGCAGCAACATGTGCGGCGAGGTGAGGACGGCCAGCAGCGATTCAATACTTGTATTGATCGGCATCGATGATCCGCGTGGGGAGTGCAAGCCTTATTTGAGGATGTCCTCGATGATCGCCCGAATCTCGGACGACGGGGTCAGTGCGAGCTTGATTCGTTCGAGCACCGCCTCGCCCGAGGCGGGAGCGATCGGCAGATGCAAGCTTTTCGCCTCGGCCAGCAAATCGGGATCGCGCAACGCCGCCATATAGGCGTTCCTCAGAGTTTGCAGCCGTTCCGGCGGAATGTCCGGCGGCCCTGCCGTCAGGCGGGCATACCTGGCCTGCGCTTCGATGAGATCGAGAACGGCTCTGTCCTGCGGGGACTTGGCCAGCGTATCTCCTTGCCGTAAATCGGACCCCGGCGCACCGCCGAACTCGATCAGAAAGCGACCTTCGCCGCTCGCCACGAAAGATTCGAGCGAGCTGCGCGATCCCACCACGACATCGGTCTCGCCGCGCAGCAGGGAGAGCTCGGCTTCCGTCCCCTCAAAACCAAAGATGGACCTGAAATTGTAGCCGAAGGTCCGTGCCAGCAGCATGGCGTCGACATGCGAGGCGCTTCCCTTGGCCGTCGCCGCGACCTTGAAGACACGCTCCTTGCTCACGAGATCCTCGGCGCGGATAATGTCGGACTTGGCGGACACCATGATCACACGCGACTCGATAGCGGCCTTGCCCACCCAGCTCATCTTCCGCAAGTCGAGATCGCTGTCGAGCGCACCCGTCAGCTGATTATAGATAAGGCTCGTATTGAATGTGCCGATCGTCAGACCATCCGGCTTGGCGCTGTAGATCGCCTGGCAACCGACCATATGTCCGGCACCGGGAATGTTCTTCACCACGATGCGGCAGTCTGGAATATGGGTTTCGAGATACTTCGCGACCAACCGCCCCATTGTGTCGTAGCCTCCGCCCGGCTTGGTCGCTACGATGTATGTGATGGTCTTGCCGGCAAAGAAATTCTCTTCCGCGCGCAGCCCGGCATATGGCGTTGCTGCCGCGGCCAAGAAGCCGCCGAGAATGGTGCGTCGTCCAACCATTGATCGTCCCCTTTTTTGCTTTTTTGCTTCATGATGCGCGAAACACCAAGGAAAATCCGATGCTAGAGCCGGACAGGCGGCATATTAGGCCATCCCTGCTGGATCCCGCGGCCTGCGGTGAAGATCTGGCGCGCATGGCTTCCCGGATGTCGGAACTGGCGCCGGCCCTGTGCGAGGGCTGTGCCGCATACCATTTGAGGTTCGTGCTTACCCGATGCGCCACTGCCGACAAGAGCATCGCGGTGGACCGGCCTCTCCTCGTCAGTCATGTTCAGCGAATTCTGGGCGGCCGGTTGTCCCGCTCTTCTGATCCGCTCGACGTCGTCATCGCCGGGGCGGCCGATACGGGCATCCTGGCGACTTGCGCCCATGCCGCTGCTGCCATGAACGCGGAAATCTTGTCGAGGTGCCGTTTTACCATTCTCGACCGCTGCGCCTCACCGCTCACGCTTTGCCAGGAATTTGCCAGTCGGCACGCGTTAGCGGCGCGCACCGTGCAAGTCGATCTTGCGGCGATCGATCAGGATTTCGATGCCGGTGTCATCATGGTTCATAGCCTTCTCAGATTTCTGAGCCGGCAACAGCAACTCGCCTTGCTGCGGAAATTCGATACCTGGCTGAAGCCTGGGGGCCGAGTCATTCTCTCGCAATCGATCCGCCCGGGCAACAGTGCGCATCGTGAAAAGGAAGCGGTGCGTTGGCGCTCGCTCATTGAAATGGCCAGCGCCGCTGTCGCGGATGGGGAAATCAGGATCGCCGATACCGCTCTTCCTCTGCTTGACAATATGCGGGATGCGGATGCGCGTTATGAGGAGCAGCCGGGCGAGATCGCCTCGCTGGATGCTTTGCGTCAGCTGGTGGCGGAGGCCGGGCTTCAGGTGGAGGCGGTCGACGTGATCAGCAAGGAGGTTCCCGTGACGGCCACCCAGACATTCGCACGCTCAAGGGTTATCGCCATCCTCAAATCGAGCCGAGAGAACTAGCGCCGTCTTTGGGTGCTTCGGTGAGGAAGCGCACTTTGGCATCGGTTGGCAGCACCATGCAGCTTTGGCGTTTGCCGAACCATTTGTAGCGGTTGCGCGCCAGGAGATCGTAGAGCGGGTCGCGGATGAAACGTGGGATGATCCCGCCCAACCCGGCCCAACGCCAATAAGGCAGCCGGCGCATGATGGCGATGGCGGCGTCAGACTTGAACAGGATGCGGCCCTTGTCGACGAAGGCGAAGCTCTCGGCGAAGTCACGGTCGATGCCGTAGCGGGCCATGATCTCATAGCCCCAGGGTGACTGGCAGGGCACATAGGCGAATTGCTGGTTTTTGTCGCGCGCCAGAAGAAATTGCACGCCGCCCGAGCAGACATGGCAATAGCCGTCGAACAGGACGAGGCCGTCCGGCAGGTCTGGGGCAGGTTCAGGCTTCCAGGTCTTTCCCGGCATGATGGGCTCCCAGGGCTAATGTGGGCCCTCGTCATCCCGGCATCCCTGAGGCGCAGCGCCGCAGCTCACGAGGCCGGTTCGTCGCCGTGCCGGGCCGCGAACCATGTTCCCAGAGCAGACAGCGCGGCGAGACCAAGCGGAAAGGACAGGGTCCGGACCAGAAGCCAAGCCGTAGGGGCGGCATCAAAGGTCAGCCAGAGTAGAATGAACGCAATGACAAATGGCCCTGCTATGAAGAGTGTCATCAACAGGCGGGACGGCCCTTCGCCGACCAACTTGGTGCCGAACGGCACATCGGCGTCAATGAAGAGCGGCTTCCGCGTGATTCCCCAGCGGACGGTAACGAGCGCGAGAACGATTGGAATTTCAACTTGAAACCAGAGTGGATTCTCGGTTGCGAGCGATGCTCCGCCAAGGAACAGCCCTGGAAGCTCGACAAGCTGCTTGCGTGAGAAGCCTTCGCCTTTGCGCCAAAGCTTCCACAGGACGGAGGTCACCCGGACCATCAAGTAGATCGGAATGGCGATGAGAAGTCCTTCCGCCAGACCGACAATGAGAAGCGTCGCAGGCGGCGCGATATGGAGAATGCCGCCCCACATGATCTGCAGGATTCTGTATTGAACATAAGCGACCACATCCGGCGTCAGTTTTGCCGGATCGATCGGGGCACGCGGGATGTCGCTGTCTTCCAGCTTGCTGCTCCTGGCTTGTTGCCAGTTTACAGCACGATGACTTTGGTGCCAATCGCCACCTTGTCATAGAGCTCGGTGACTTCCTCATTGAGCATGCGGATGCAGCCGGAAGAGGCGGCGGTGCCGATCGATTGCGGCTCGTTGGTGCCGTGGATGCGGAACAACGTGTCGCGGCCATTGTCGAAGAGATAAAGCGCACGGGCACCCAGGGGATTGTCCGGGCCGCCCGGCATGCCATTGGCGAACTTGGCGAGCTCCGGCTTGCGCTTGATCATCGAGCTGGGCGGTGTCCAGCGCGGCCATTCGGTCTTGCGGCCGATCTTGGCGATGCCGGCCCAGGAGAAGCCGTCCTTGCCGACGGCGACGCCGTAACGGACCGCCTCGCTGTCGCTCAATATATAGTAGAGCGCGCGCTTGCCGGTATCGATGATGATGGTGCCCGGCTCTTCGTAGCTGTCGAAATAGACGAATTCGGCGCCCTGATAACGCTGGCGCTGCCGGCTTTGCTTGGCTGCATCGGCCAGACCCGGAAAAGCCGCGACCCCCAGGCTCGAGGCCAGAGCGGACAGGAACAGGCGGCGGTGCATGCAAAGTCTCCCGAGGTTACGCACAGTCTAGACGGACGAGAAGGCCAGTTCCGTCGCCGACAAAAGAATGAGGCGGCGACCGGATGATCACCGCCTCATCACAATCTCGAGGATAAGTCTTAGTTGCCCAAAATGGCGGATTCGAGGATGTCGAGGCCTTCCTTGAGGATGGCTTCCGACGCGGTGAGCGGGGTCAAGAGGCGGATCGTGTCGCCATAGACGCCGCAGCTCAGGATGAGCAGGCCGCGCTCGAGGCACTTGGCGACCAGCGCCTTGGCGCCCGCCGCATCCGGCTTGTTGCCGCCGCGCTCGGTCACGACCTCGAAAGCGACCATGGCGCCAAGCGCGCGGATCTCGCCCATCGGCATGCCCTGGTTCTTGGCCTTGATGGACTTGAGGCGCTCGACCATGAGCTTGCCCTGCTTTTCCGCCTTTTCGAGCAGGTTGTCCTGCTCGAAGGCATCGAACACGCCGAGAGCGGCGGCGCAGGATACCGGGTTGCCGGCATAGGTGCCGCCGAGGCCGCCCGGTTCCGGCGCATCCATCATCTTGGCGCGGCCGACGACACCGGCCAGCGGGAAACCGCCGGCGAGCGACTTGGCGACCGTCATCAGATCCGGCTCGACGCCCATATGCTCCATGGCGAACCACTTGCCGGTGCGCCCGAAGCCCGACTGGATCTCATCGGCGATGAGCACGATGCCGTGATCGTCGCAAATCTTGCGCAGCGCCTTCATGAGCTCCTTGGGCGCCACATAGAAACCGCCCTCGCCCTGCACCGGCTCGATGACGATGGCCGCCACGCGCGACGGCTCGACATCGGCCTTGAACAGCCACTCGATCGCATGGATCGAATCCTCGACGGTGACGCCGCGATGCGCGACCGGGAAAGGCACATGCCAGACGCCGCCCGGCATCGGACCGAACTTCGTCTTGTAGGGAACGACCTTGCCGGTCATCGCCATGGTGAGGAGGGTGCGGCCATGGAAGCTGCCCTGGAAGCAGATGATGTCGCTGCGGCCGGTATGGGCGCGGGCTATCTTGATGGCGTTCTCGACGGCTTCGGCGCCGGTGGTGACGAACAGGCTCTTCTTGTCACCCGAGATCGGCGCGATGGCGTTGAGCTTCTCGGCCAGCTCGATGAAGGGCGCATAGGGCGCCACCATGAAGCAGGTATGGGTGAAGGCGTTGAGCTGCTCCTGCACGCGCTTCATCACCGAGGGATGGCGATGGCCGGTATTGAGCACGGCGATGCCGCCGCCGAAATCGATGTAACGGCGGCCCTCGATGTCCCACATCTCGGAATCCTCGGCGCGTGCCGCAATCACCGGGGCGGCCATGCCGACCCCGCGCGAAACTGCTTTGGCGCGCCGTTCAACCCAAGCTTCGTTGAGGCCCTTGGCCGATGCCTTGACGTTCATGATATGGTCTCCTCAGAAATGCTGCGGCGTTCTACCTCCATTGACCCCCAGGCGGCAAATGGATTCAATTCGATAAAGCAGAGGGGCGACACCATGACCAACCTGATTCGTAAATCCGCCAATGAGATCGTGGGGTTGCTGAAAA
This sequence comes from Rhizobiales bacterium Y(2018), assembly GCA_005502925.1. Taxonomy (GTDB): domain Bacteria; phylum Pseudomonadota; class Alphaproteobacteria; order Rhizobiales; family Aestuariivirgaceae; genus Taklimakanibacter. The sequence goes on from SCPD01000006.1 coordinate 42,017, forward strand.
CCGGCGAGATCTCGCCGCTCGACTGTCTCGCGGCATTGGAGACACGTATCGCCGAAGTCGATGGCCAAGTGAATGCCCTGCCGACCTTATGTTTCGACCGGGCGCGCGACCGCGCCGCGAAGCTGATGAAGAAGCCTGTGGCCGAACGCGGGCCGCTCTGCGGCCTGCCGCTCCCGATCAAGGATCTCAACGATGTGGCCGGCGTCCGCTCGACACAAGGCTCGCTTATCTTCGCCAACCATGTCCCGAAAAAGTCCGACATTCTGGTCGAGAATCTCGAAGACCAGGGCGGCATTGTCTATGCGATGTCGAACACGCCGGAATTCGGCGCCGGCGCCAACACCTTCAATGAAGTCTTCGGCCGCACACTCAATCCGTGGAATCTGTCGCGTTCGGTGGCGGGCTCTTCGGGCGGTGCCGCGGCGGCGCTCGCCTCCGGCACGGCCTGGGTGGCGCATGGCTCCGACATGGGCGGCTCGTTGCGCAATCCGGCGAGCTTCTGCGGTGTCGTCGGCATGCGCCCGTCCCCCGGACGGGTGGCGATGAGTGTCTATGGCAAGATCGACGGCACGCTCGGCGTCGACGGGCCGATGGCGCGCAATGTGGAAGATCTGGCGCTGCTCTTCGACGCCATGGTCGGCGCCAATCCGGCCGATCCTCTGTCGCTGCCGCGCGAGGACATATCCTATCTCGAGCAGGCGCGCTCGGGACCCAAGCCGAAGCGCGTCGCCTTCAGCCGCGATCTCGGCATCACGCCGGTCGATCCGGAAGTGGTGGGGGTCGTCGAAAAGGCGGCATTGAAGCTCCAGGATGCCGGCGTCATCGTCGAGGAAGCGCATCCCGATTTCCGCGAAGCACATGACTGTTTCCAGGTCCTGCGGGCGCTCTCCTTCGTCACCGGCCTCAAGACGCTCTATGAGAATCACCGCGACAAGCTGAAGCCCGACGTCATCTGGAATATCGAAAAGGGCCTGGCGCTTACCGGTGCGGAGATTGCGCGGGCTGAGATGCAGCGGGGTGCCATGTTCGCGCGGGCGCGCGAATTCTTCGGCCGTTATGATCTCATTTTGTGTCCTGCCACCATCGTGGCGCCGTTCCCGGTCGAGCAGCGTTATGTCGCCGAATGCGATGGGCACAAATTCTCGAACTATGTCGAATGGCTCGCCATCGTCTATGCTTTCACCAATGTGGCGTCGCCCGCCATTTCGATTCCGGCCGGCTTCACGGCCGAGAATCTGCCGGTCGGACTCCAGATCGCCGCCCCCTGCCGGGGCGAAGGCCGCCTGCTTGCCGCCGCAAAGCTCATGGAAGATGTGATCGGTCTCGGCCGCACCACCCCCATCGATCCCCGGCCGGGTGCTTGAAAAGAGAAACACGAGTAGAATTTGATGAGAATCCCCAAGACCCTGTTGTCCTGTGCTCCCCTGTTTTTGGGTGTCGGCATTCAGCCCGCCATGGCCTTCGACTGCGCCAAGGCGCAAAGTCCGATAGAGAAGGCGATTTGCGCCGATCCCAAGCTCAAAGCGGCGGATGATGCGATGTCGGCCGCCTATTCGACCCTGCGTGGAGCGCTCAGCGCCGCCGAACGCAAGGGACTTACCGCCTCGCAGCGCAAATGGATCAAAAGCCGTGAAGACAGTTGCGGCGTCCAGGAGGGTGCGGAGCTTTCGGGCTGCATCCTGGATCAGACCGGGGAACGCCGCCGCCTGTTTCTGGCCGAGCCTAAAAGCGGCCCGGGCACCGGCGCGCGCATGGTGCCGATTTTCGTCCAGCAGGATCCCGATCCACATCGTTTCGATGTGGATTATACGCTGATCCGTTTTGCGGAAGCCAAATCGCCGGGCGAGAAGCTGTTCAATGCTGAAGTGGACAAGATCGTCAAGGATGCGCCCTTGAAGCGCCAGGCAGAGGCGGCGCCGGAAGGCATGAATTACGCGTCCTATTCGGCGATGGACATCACTTACGCGTCCCCCAAATTTCTCTCGGCCAAGATCGAGGGATGGGAGAATACCGGCGGCGCCCATGGCAATGGCGGCACCTCGGCGATCAATGTCGATCTGGCGCGTGGCGTCGCGATGAAAGCTGATGATCTCTTCGACGGCAAGGCGATGGCGGCGCTCAAGCCCGACTGCGTCGCCCAGATCGCCGTCCAGAAGAAGGAGAAGAATGACGGCCAGAATTTCGATCCCGCCAATGACCCGAACTACCAGGAGCAGACCGTCGTGGATCTGTTGAAATCACTCGATGTCTGGAATTTCTGGCAGGACAAAGCGGTCGTCACCTTCAATTCCTATGCGATCGGCTCCTATGCCGAAGGTCCCTATGAATGCGAATTCCCGATGGCCAAGCTCAAATCGCTGGCCAAGCCCGGCGCCCTGTTGCCCGAATAGGAGATCATCATGCTCGACCATGTCGGATTTGCTGTTGCGGATTATGCCAAGTCCAAGGCCTTCTATGAGAAGGCCTTGCGGCCGCTCGGCATCAGCCTCCTGATGGAAGTGACGCCTGAGCAGACGGGCGGCGACGCCCATGGCGGCTTCGGTGAGGACCATAAGCCTTATTTCTGGATCGGCACTGGCGCCAAGCCGAAAGGCGGCCAGCATGTCGCTTTCGCCGCGCCTGATCGCAAGGCGGTGGATGCCTTCTATGCGGCGGCGATCGCCGCCGGCGGGCGCGACAATGGCAAGCCTGGCCTCCGGCCGATCTACCACCCCGATTATTATGGTGCCTTCATCCTCGATCCCGACGGCAACAATATCGAAGCGGTGTGTCATGCCCCGGCATGAGCCTGCAGCTGTCGCGGCCGCAATATCAGGCGCTGTTGCGGCTCGCCACTTTTCATGCCCAGCGCCGCGACGAGGCGGAAGATCTGCTTCATGACGCGCTGATCGCGGCGATCGCGCAAGGGCGCCGGCCCTGGCAGGAGGGCCTGGCGTGGTTTCGCGGTGTCCTGCGCCAGCAAGCCGCCATGGCGGCGCGCGGTGCGGTGCGCCGGCGCCGCCGCGAAGCGCTGGCAGCCGTCCCTGACCACGCCGAACCCGTTCCGTTGTCGGAACCGTGGACGTCGGTGTCGGCCTTGCCCAAGAGCCTGCGCATCGTGGCGCTGCTGGTTATCACCGGCCATAACCGGGCGGAGATCCGCCACCTTCTGCGTATTACGGACGAGACCTTGCGCCAGCGCGTCTGTGCTCTCAGGCGCAAGCTCGGTGAGGCGCAAGCGGGTCAGCCGCTCGCTGAATTCACTAAGCTCGATGGAGGCCTCGCCGCCGGCGCGCTTCGGCGGGCGCTGCTGCCGGTGGTCAAGCTGGGTGGCGCCTCCTTCGGAAGTTATGATCCCGACGGGCATCTCTTTGCCGTAAAAATAGTTGGACCTGCGCCTCACAAACCACCAGATGGCGGCAACTAGGCATCGTCACAACTCAAAAAGGGGAGCTTGTCATGCTCAAAAACTGCCGGATCGGGAATGTCTGCTTCTTCGTGAAGGATGTCGCCCGTACCGAAGCCTTCTATCGCGACGTGATGGGCCTGGAGGTCCAGCAAATGGGCGATGACGGCAGCGGCAATGACTGGATCATGATCGCGATCGAGAACAATATCGAGTTGATCTTCTTCAAGGGCGACAGCCGGCCAGGCACCACGCCGATCCTCGTCTTCGATCTGAAAGAGGGCCTGATCGACGACGTGATCGAGGGCCTGGCCCAAAAGGGCGCCAGCATCGTGACGCCGGTGAGCCACGCGCCGGGTGGCTGGTCGGCCGAGTTCGCCGATCCGGACGGCCATCAATTTTCTGTCTATCAGACTGAAGAGATGCCGCGCCGCAAGGGGTGAGAGCTACAATATCCGCTTGCCGAAGGCGGAGAGCGCGAAATGGACCACTACGGAGGCGAGGCGCGGTTCCGCCTCGCCATCGAGGCCGGTTATGTCCATGCCGCGCATCGCCTTGCTCTGGTGGAACGCTTCCATCGCCTGATGGGTCTCGCGCACCGTGATGCCGCCCGATCCCGGCAGGTGGCCCGGAATGTCGGTCACGGCGGGATTGTAGCTCACATGGAAGCCCTGCATGCCGGCCGCGGCGATCTGCACCGCCTGGCGGATTACCTCGCGCATGCCGAGCGCGTCGATATCGGCGATGGTGAAGATCTTGAGCCGGGCGGATTTCAGGATCTCCACTTCCTCGGGCGCCGTCTCACGCAAACCGATGAGAACGACATTCTCAGGCGAGAGCTTCGGCACCAGCGGCTCGGCATGGGCGCCCAGACCCAGCGCGCGGTAGAGAGCCGATTCTCCCGTCACTTCCTGTCCCGGCTGCTCGGGCAACATGCTCGCCACCGAATCGAGCCAGATGAGACCGAAGGCGTCGAGGCTTCGGCTCAGAGCTTTCATCGCCGCGAAGCTGGTGCGGTGATCGGCGCCGAAGACCAGAGGCGTGGCGCGCCGGTCCAGCGCCTGCGCGATGGCGTCGGCGGAGGTCGCGGTGGTGAAGTCGACATCATAGCCGATATTGGCGAGCCTGCCATCGAGCGTCTGCTTGTTGAGCACCGGCGCCACGGCCTCATCGGCGAAAATGCTCACGCGTGAGGCGGGGGTGGCGGTATGGCGGTCATACATCGGAATCTTCTCCACATATTCGGAGGTCATCGCGGCGAGCAGGGCACCATAGCTCATGCGGAAATTCACTCTATCGCCGACCTGGGGTGGATTTGCAGCCTCGGTGACGTCGAGAATCAGGTGGTCGCTCGAGGCGCCGAGCACGATAATGCCGGGCGCGACCGGCAAGAGACCCTCGATATGCGCATCCTCGCGCCCGATATTGACGATGCCGCGCAACCGCTCGCCGATGTCCTGGAAGACCGGGCGGCCGCCAAAGGCATCGACGCCCGATTTGCCGATCGGCATCGACGGCTTCATTTTCACTTCCAGCAATTCACCCGACAGCAGAAAGACGTCACGGTCGAGCTTGGGCTGCGGTGTGTCGAGGAAAGTGTCGCGCCCACCCTGCAATATCGCCTCGCCGATGCGCAGATTGTTGATGCCCTTGGGCATACCGCCCGCCAGCAGCAGCGGCAGCGAACTCGAATTGCCGCCCGATATGTAAGTGAGATCGAGACCGAAGGTCTTCCTTACCGTATCGGAGAGGTCGGTGAGCTGGCCGAGATTGACTTCGGTCGGGATGATGGCGCCGAAGCAGGTGAGATTGGTGCCGAGCCCGGCGATGCGGATCCCCGGCAGCTCGAGGATCTGCTCGACCGTCGGAATGAGGTCGTCGGGCCAGATGCCTTCGCGCAGGTCGCCCAGATCGATCATCAGGATGATGTCGTGGATGCGGCCCATGCGCTCGGCGACGCGCGACAGCTCACGGATGACCGTCAGCTCGGAATTGAGGCTGACATCGACGGAGCGGATGACCTCGTCGATGAGCGACAGAGGCGGCGAGCGCAATAGCATGATCGGGGCGTCGATGCCGGCGTCGCGCAAACGCTTGATATTCTCGAAACGCGATTCGGCGAGGCCCTGAACGCCGCCGCGCAACATGGCGCGCGCCACTTGCGGCATGCCGCAGGCGCCCTTGGTGACGCCGAAGGTGGAAATGCCGGCCTCGGCGCACCAGGACACGACCGTCCTGGCATTGCGCTCGATCCGTTCGAGGTCGATGGTGACTTGCGGGCCGGGCATCGGTTCTGGTCAATTCACATAAAGCAGGCCGTCGGTGTCGATCTCGGGCCTGCGGCCGGAAACGAGATCGGCGACGAATTTCCCCGATCCGCAGGCCATCGTCCAGCCGACATGGCCATGGCCGCAATCGAGGAAGAGATTGGCGTAACGCGCCCGGCCCAATATCGGCACCGAGGCCGGCGTCATCGGCCTGAGGCCGGTCCAATATTCGGCTTTCGCACGATCGAAGGCGCCGGGAAAGAGATCTTCCGCGGTGGCGAGGAGCCGCGTGAAGTCGGAAGGCCTGTGGCTTCTGTCGTAGCCGGCGAATTCCGCCGTGCTCGCCACGCGCAAGCGATCGCCGAGCCTGGAATAGGCGATGAGCCGGTCCTCATCGACGCCGCCCATGGTCGGGCCCTTTGCGGGATCGTCGAGCGGCAAGGTGGCCGAATAACCCTTCACCGGATAGATCGGGACGTTGAGGCCGATCTTGCGGGTGAGGAGCGGCGTCTCGGGACCGAGGGCGATGACGACCGCATCGCAATCGTGCCTCCCCTTGTCGGTGAGCACGGTGGTGACGCGATCACCTTGCGTCTCGATGCCAGTCACGGTCGTGCCGAGGCGCAGGCGGACACTGAGATTCTGCGCGCACCAGCTGGCGAGGTTGCGCGAGAATTTGCAGGAATCACCGGTCTGGTCGATCGGCGAATAGACGGCGCCGGCGATGCCAGGGGCCGCCGCCTTCAGGCCCGGCTCCAGCTCGACGAGGCGCTCGCGCCCGATCACTTCGAGCGTCAGGCCGTTATCCGAGAGAATCCGCATATGTTTGGCGCCGGCATCGAGACTTTCCTGCGAGCGGAAGAAATAGAGGATGCCTCTGCCGTCCGCGTCATAATCGACCTTGGTCGCGGCGGCGATCTCATTGATGCAGGCCTTGGAATAGAAAGCGAGCCGCAGCTTGCGCAAGGTGTTGATATGCGCACGTGCATGGGTGCATTCGAACAGGAACTTCCAACCCCAGGCGACAAAGTGGGGATCGAGATTGAAGCGCACCTTGATGCCGAGATCGGGCCGGTAGAGCGACTTGATGAAGACGGCGAGTGCGGCGGGCGAAGCCCAGGCATAGGAATCGCCTGGCGAGACGAGGCCGGCATTGCCGTAGCTCGTCTCGCGCGCCAATACGTCGTTGCGCTCGATGAGCTCGACCTCGTGGCCGTCGCGGCCGAGATAATAAGCAGCTGCCACACCGACCACACCGCCGCCGAGCACCAGCACTTTCATAGGATGCCTCCCCTGATGGCCGTGCCTTTGGGCGGCCGCAAGCGTGGCGGCGTGGTGCCTTCGGCAAAGCGGATGCTGCGCGAACCTTCCTCGAACCGGGCGCAAGACTGGCGCCAGCGCGCCACCGGCCAGATCAGTTCGGCGGATGAATCTTCAGGCCGGTAGAGTGCTGTATAGAGCGTACCATAGCCGCGCCCATAAGACGTCTGGAAAACCGGCGGGCGCAGAAAGTCCTTGAGCAGCTCTTCCGCCTCCGGTGCATCCACCATCGCCGCATCGAGACTTTCGGCACGCTCCAGCGAGCGGGTGGCCGCGGCATGGCGTGGCCATTCGATCTCATGCTGGTGATTGGTGCTGATCCGCCGGTCGAGCACTTCGGTCGGCCGGTCCGGCGCCACGAAGACGGTGGCATGGCGTCCCTTGCGGTCGAGCAGCGCCACCGAATAGGACATATGCACCGGCACACGATCGAGAATTTTCACCGCCTGGGCGACGGTCGATGCGAATTCGAGCACATACCGCATGACGATCGGGATGCCGAAGCCGTCGCCCACCGCGGTGCGCCCGCCGAAAGCCAGCGATACGGCAAGGCCATCTTCGTTGATGCCGTCGAGCACACCCCACAGACAGTCGACCACGGCGAGGACGCGGCGGCCATGGAGCCTGGAGGCGAACCAGGTGCCTTCGAGAAGCTCGGGGCTATAATCGTAATTGCGCAAGAGGGCCGGTGCGCTGCCACTGCTGATCGCTTGCGAGCAGCCGCCGACATACATCGGCGGGCACCACATCGAGAGGAAGCGCGCTTCGAGATCGCCGCCGCCCGCCGTCTCGGCGATCCGCTCATAAGCCGGAAGCAATTCCGGCATATGCTGGCGCAAGGCGCGCAGACTCGCCAGATAGGTCGGACGAGCCTTCATGCCGTCGCGCATGAACCAGCGGCTATAGGCATGCCAATGACGGTCATAGATCGTCCGCCATTTCGGCCCCGGCTGGTCTTCCGCAATCGCTTCGAAGACGAGGTTCATCCCACCTATCCTCACCCTGAGGTGCCCGCCGAAGGCGGGCCTCGAAGGGTCTGTATCCACAAATTCGCCCTATCCTGAGGGCTGCTTCGAGGCTCGCTGCGCTCGCACCTCAGCATGAGGGGAAATTCACAGTATCTTGAACGACCCCGGCGCGGGGGCTTCCTCTCTCTGCACTTCGCTCAGTGGCTTCGCCGCATAAAGCTTCTTGATGCCTTTGATCCAGTCACGCGCCCGGTCGTTCAGGTCGAAGTCGTCGCTCATCACGCGGCCGCGGGTGATCAGGATGCCGAGATCGGCGCCTTCATAGCGATAGTCGCCGGGGCCGGTGATGCGCAGGAAGAAAGCCTCGCGCTCGGATTCGATGGCCTGGCGGTTATAGTCGAAACGGTCATAGGAGACCGAGCCGTCGCTCGCCATGCGATAGACGCCGGTCGGCGGCGCGTGGGTCACGATGTCGACGATATCGTCGGTCGATTTGATGACGAGCTGTGACCAGGAATCGATGAATTCCTTCTTCGCCCAGCGTTCATTCAGCTCCTCGACATCGATCTTGTATTTGAGGCCGGAGAATTCGAGGAGATGGAACAGGAAGAGCGGCGCGTCGGCATAAGCGAAGGCTGCGTGATTGGTCATCGAGGAGGCGCCGCAGATGCGCGGATTGAGCTCGCCCAGATAGACCTCGCCGTCGGTCTCATCGATCAGGAAATCGAGATCGAAATAGCCGCGATAGCCTTCCTTGATCAGCCGGTTGCCGAAGCGGAACGCCATGTCACGCGCCTTGTTGCGCACTTTTTCGCTGAAGGCGCCGGGGAAGATCTCATTGCCGCACCAGCCGCCCTTATAGGGGGTCAGTTCCTTGCGGCCGACCACTTCGGTCAGAAGCGGGCCGACCAGTGTACCGGACCTCGTCGCACAGGCCTCCATCGTGGCGCCGCGGCATTTGATCCGCTTCATGATCTTCACTTCCTTTTCGCCCGTGATGTCCTTCGCATGGCGGGCGAAGTCCTGCTCATTGGCGATGAAGAAAGTGGTGTGGCCGGAATCACCGAAGGCGCTCTGCACCACGAGGTCGCGGCCGATCTTCGCCTTGTCGGCGACCTTGATCAGCTCGTCATAGCTGGACGCGCGCGCCAGCGTGTTCGGCACCGAGGCGACGCCCGCTTTGTTGCCGATGCGGACCGTCTCCATCTTGTTGTCGCAGCGCGAGCGGAGCTTCGCTTGCGGAAACCACACATCGATGCCGAGTTCTTCGCACAGGCCTTCCGTCTCCTCGTCGAACATCAGGAAGGTCGCGGCCGGCTTGCCGCCGCGCTTCTTCACATGATCAATCACATCCTTGTGCTGAAGCATGTGATTGTTGATGTCTTCGATCGATTCGAACTCATCATGCGGCGCCTTGGAAGGCACGAAGACATTGGGATGGCGGCCGTCGAAACAGTCGATATAGGAGATGAATTTGAGATTGCGCACCCACTGGTCGATGCCGATCAGGTTGAAGTTGGTGGCCGAGATGAAATAGATCGGCTGCTCGTTGCGATGCATGACATTGCGCAAATCCGAAACGTTCCTGACCGTCTGCATCGCCACTTCATTCTCCCTAGCTGATGATACGCCGTGTCTTGTGCTTGACTTCGAGATAGGCATCGAGGCCCCAGGGCCCGAGCTCGCGGCCGACGCCGCTCGCCTTGAAGCCGCCCCAGGAGGTCTCGACGAAGATGACCTGCGGGCTGTTGATCCAGACCAGGCCGGTGTCGATCGCGTCGGCGACACGTTCGGCTTTCACCACGTCTTTGCTGATCACTGTCGCCACCAGGCCGAAATCACTGTCATTGGCGAGCGCAACCGCCTCATCCTCGCGAGTGAAGGTCTTCACGCACAGGACAGGGCCGAAAATCTCCTCACGCCAGAGAGGGCTCGAAACCGGGACATCGCCGAATATAGTCGGAGCGATGAACCAGCCGATCTCGAGCCCCACCGGCCTGTCGCCGCCCAGGATCAGATCGAGTTTTTCGGCCTTGCCCTTGGCGATGTAGGACAGGACCTTGTCATATTGGGCCTTGGTGGTGAGAGGCCCGAGAGTCGTCTGGGGATCGAGCGGATCACCTGGCTTCAAAGCCTTGGCTGCCGTGATGACACGCTCCATCAGCTTCGGCGCGATCGAGTCCTCGACCAGAAGCCTGGAGGTCGCCGAGCACATCTGGCCGGCATTGAAGAAGATGCCGTTCGTCACGCATTCGGTGGCGATGTCGAGATCGGCATCGGCGAAGACGACGATCGGCGATTTACCGCCGAGCTCGAGGCTCACCGCCTTGGAGCCGGCCGCGGCCGCCGCCATCACGCGCGAGCCCACGCCGTTGCTGCCGGTGAAGGAGATCTTGGCGACATCCTTATGCGTGGTGAGCGGGGCACCGACATCGGGGCCAAGTCCGGTGACGAGATTGAGCACGCCTTTAGGCAAGCCGATCGCGTCGGCGATTGTACCGAGCTCGAGCTCGACGATGGGCGTCACCTCGGACGGCTTCAGCACCACGGTGCAGCCGGCGGCAAGCGCCGGCGCCACTTTCCACGAGGTCGTCACCATCGGGAAATTCCACGGCACGATCAGCCCGGCGACGCCGATCGGCTCACGCCGAAGGCTGGCGCGGAAGGCGCCGTCCGGCACTGAAACGGATGAGTCCTGCTCGCGGTCGAGATCGGCGGCGAGCCCGCCATAATAGTCGAAGGAGGACGCGACATCCTGCATGTCGATGAGCGCCTCGGCGAGTGGCTTGCCGTTGTTGAGCGAGGAGAGCCGGGCGAGTTCGTCCTTGCGCTGACGCACCTTCTCCGCGATGGCGCGCAGGAACTGCCCGCGCACGGCGCCGGAAGTGCGGCGCCAGGCCGGAAAGGCCTTGGCTGCCGCTTTTACCGCGAGATCCACATCCTCAGGGCCACCCGCTGCGACATGATGGATGACCTGTTCGGTATAGGGATTGAAGACGGGCAGCTTGCCCCCTTTCACCGGGGCACGCCATTCGCCGTCTATATAGAGCTTGTCCTGCATCACTTGGCCAGTTCGCGGGCGAGGCTGTCGCCGGCGCGGATTTCGATGACGGTCGGGACCTTGCGCTTCGCCGACTGGACCAGCTCCTTGTGGAGCGCCGCGATATTGGCGGGGCGTACCGCCTTGCAGCCCAGCCCCGAGGCGATGGTGACGAAATCCGGCGTGTAGATGTCGACGCCGATCTCGGGGATCTGGCGCTCCATCATATAGGCCTTGATCTCGCCATAGCCGGTGTTGTTCCAGATCACCACCGCGAGCGGGACTTGCGCCTCGACGGCGGAAGCAAGCTCGGGCAGCGAGAATTGCAGGCCGCCATCACCGATGAGGCAGACGGAGGGACGATCCGGCTGGCCGAGCTTGGCGCCGATTGCGGCGGGAAGCCCATAACCCAGCGTGCCGTAGCCGGTGCTCGAATTGAAATAGGAGCGCGGCCTCGGCGCTTCATAAGTCTGGTTCGACGCATAGACGGGCTCGGTCTGGTCGCCGGCGATGACCACATCCGGCAACGCCTTGCTGATGACTTCGAGCAGGCGGCCATGCGTCTTGCAGGCGGGCCACAATTTGCTGGTGATCTTCTTGCGCGTCGCGGCGGCACGCTCGGCGCCTTTACGCGACTGGAAGGTCGAGCCAATCGCTTCATTCAGCGCCGCGACAGCGAGGGCGCTGTCGGCGGTAATCGCGATATCGGCGGGCAGCTGGTTGACGAGCTGCAAGGGATCGATGTCGATGCGGATGAGCTTGCCCGTGACCTCGACGGGGCGCGCCGCCGGATACATTTCGGTCTCACCGAATTCGGTACCGATGGCGAGGACGACATCGCTCGCTTCGAGCTCGGCCTGCGCCGCATCCATGCCGAGATTGCCGGCGAGCGCCAATTTGTGGCCGGGCGGCAGGATACCCTTGCCGTTGATGGTCGTGAAGACCGGCGCGTCGAGCGTCTCAGCCAGCTTCTGGATGCCAGGCGCTGCATCGGCAGCACCGCCGCCGGCGAGGATCAGCGGCGTCTTGGCGTTTTTCAGCAGTTTCGCCGCGGCCGCGATCAACTGCGGCTCGGCGGCGGGACGCGAGGGCAGCGGCCAGGCCTTGGCCTTGCCGCTCATGCGCGAGGTGATGACATCGAGCGGAAGCTCGATATGGACGGGCCGCGGCCTGGAACCGGAGAAGACCGCGAAAGCGCGCGCCAGCACTTCCGGCAGCTGCTTGGGATCGAGCACCGTGTGGCTGAAAGCCGACACGCCGGCGATGAGATTGCGCTGCGAGGGAAGCTCATGCAGGCGGCCCTGCGCCATGCCGAGATGCGTCCGGTCGTTGACGCTCGAGATCACCAGCATGGGGATCGAATCGGCATAGGCCTGGCCCATGGCGGTGGCGATATTGGTCATGCCGGGACCGGTGATGATGAAACACACGCCGGGCTTGCCCGAGGCGCGCGCATAACCATCGGCCATGAAGCCGGCGCCCTGCTCATGGCGCGGTGTCACATGACGGATGCGGGTCTGCGGCAGGCCGCGATAAAGCTCGACGGTATGGACGCCGGGAATGCCGAAAATCGTGTCGACGCCATAGGCTTCGAGAATCTTGACGAGGAATTCACCACAGGTGGGCACACTAGTTCTCCTTGCAGATGTCAGCGGCCGGAGCAGTACCGAGGTTCGGCCGCAAAGACCATCTCATTCCTCATCGTGGAATTCGGCGGTGCGCGGCACGATGATCATCGGCACCGGTGCGTTGCGGATGATGCGGCTGCCATTGGAGCCGAGAAAGACCTGGGCCAGGGGACCGATGCGGCCCGAGCCGATCACCAGCATCTCGCCGGGCTTCCAGCCGATGGAAGAGAGTGCCTCTTTCCAGTTGGCGCCGTCGCCGATCTGAGTCTTGACCGGCACGTCGCTCTGCAACTCGGCCAGCAGCGCCTTCTGCGTCGCGGTCGCTTGGTTCTTCCATTGATTGGCGACGAGATTTTCGCTCCGGTAGCCGGCGCCCGTCGGATACATCTGCTTGTCGCGCACCACGAAGGTGGAGAGGCGGAGCGGGACCTGATATTTGCGGGCGAATTTGAGGCAATATTCGACGGTGGCGCGCGACTTGCGCGTCGCCGCGAAGGCGCAGGTCAGGCGGGTGAGCACCGTCTTCGGTCCCGCCTCGAAACCGCGCGGCGCCAGCGCCACCGGCAATTTCGACAGATGCAGCAGGTTGCGGGTGACGCTGCCTTCCAGGAACTTGCCCGAAGCGGCGGTGCGCGAGGAGCCGAGCACGATGATGTCGGCGCCAAGTTCCTCGGCGGTGGCGATGAGGCCTTCCTCGGCCGAGTTGTTGTTGCGGGTGATGAACTGCACCGGCAGCTGATCGCCGACATAGGCCTTCGCCTTGTCGAGCGTCTTCTGCGCGTGCTTGTCGAGAAAGGCCGCATATTCCGCATCGACATTGGCCATCGAGGGATAACCCCAGGTCTTGGGCAATATCAGGCAGACGACGAGTTTCGCCTTGTCGCGTTTGGACAGCATCATGCCGAGCGACAGTGCTTCCTGTCCGCCGCGATCGGCCGAATAGGCAACCAGATATTTCATGGCACCCTCCGCGCTTTACGACTTGGTGATGCGAGCTTTGGGCTCGAGCCGGGACTTCTTGACGCTGTAGAGGAAGTAGAAGACCGCCGCGAGGAACAGCCATATGCCGAACAGCTCGTAGACCTGCACCTTGAGGTTGGAGATCAGATAGAGCGAGGACAGGATGCTGAGGATGGGCAGCACCGGATAGAATGGCACTTTGAAGCCGCGCGGCAGATCGGGCTTGGTGCGGCGCAGGATCATCACACCGGCCGAGACGACGATGAAGGCGGTGAGCGTGCCGAGGCTGGTCAGGTCCCACAGGATGTCGTTCGGGATGAAGGCGGCGATGGCGCCGACGAACAAGGCCACCGCGATGGTGTTGGCGACCGGCGACAAAGTGCGCGGATTGACCCGGTGAAACAGCTCGGGGATGAGCCCGTCACGCGACATGGCGAAGAGGATGCGGGTCTGGCCATAGAGCACGACCAGTGTCACGCTGAACACCGAGATGACGGCGCCGATAGCGAGGATCAGCGCCGGCCAGTTCGAGCCGGTGAGATTCTGCAGGATGGTGGCGAGGCCCGCTTCCTGGCCCTCGAAGGCGGCCGCCGGTTGGACGCCGAGCGCCGTCACCGCGGTCAGCACATAAAGCGAGGTCACGATGATGAGCGCCGCGATGATGGCGAGCGGCAGGTTGCGTTTCGGATTCTCCACTTCTTCGCCGGCGGTCGAAACCGCATCGAGGCCGACATAGGTGAAGAAGATGGTGCCGGCGGCGGCGCTGATGCCTGCGAAGCCGGCGGGTGCGAAAGGCTGGAAGTTGCTGGCGGAGAAACCGGTGACGGCGATGGCGATGAAGAGGATGAGGACGCCGATCTTGATCATCACCATGACGGCATTGGCCTTAGCCGATTCCTTGGTGCCGCGGATGAGCATCAGGCAGCAGAGGAAGACCAGGATGGCGGCCGGCAGGTTGATATAACCGTCGCCGCCGACGGCGAGCCGGTGATTGTCGGAAATGAGGGGAGCGGCGGAAAGCGCCGCGGGGAGACCCGAGCCGAAGACGATCTCGAACAGCTTGTTGAGATAACCGCTCCAGCCGATGGCGACGGCCGAGGCCGAGATGCCGTATTCGAGGACGAGACAGGCGCCGACGAAATAGGCGATGATTTCGCCTAAAGTCGCATAGGCATATGAATAGGACGAGCCTGAGACCGGGATCATCGAGGCCATTTCGGCGTAGCAGAGCGCGGTGAGGCCGGCGACGACGCCCGCCATGAGGAAGGAAATGATGACCGACGGCCCGGCGGTCGGCACGGTCTCCGAGAGAACGAAGAAAATACCCGTTCCGATGGTGGCGCCGACACCGAACATGATGAGCTGGAATAGGGTGATCGAGCGGCCGAGATGGCCATGCTCGGAATCGCCCCCTTGGGTTTCACTGATGAGTTTCTCGACCGGCTTCTTGCGCAGCAGCCGAAAGCCCAGCGTTTGCTGTTCTGACATAATGTTCCTCCCGACACCCCTGTAGCGGCAACCGGTCTCGCAAGGTGGGATGCGGCCGGCCTTAGGCGTTCGATGGCGCTTGAGCGCGCTTATTCTTGACGGCGCTTTTACCGTGAAACGGCCAAAATGTGCTGCCGTAGTTTGGGGCACGCACAAGCGAAGCTATCGACATGTGACCCCCGCAAAGTGGTTTCTGCTGTCCCACTCGACAGCATCCGCCCTTCGGTGTCAAATGGCTCTCCGCGGGAAGGGGTGGAAGATGAAAGACAGCGACGCATCCGTGAGGCTCGACCATCTCGACCTCAAGATCCTGGCCAAGCTGCAGACCGATGCCCGCATCACCAACCAGGAATTGGCCGATGCGGTGGGCTTGTCGCCCAGCCCCTGCCTGCAGCGCGTCAAAAGGCTGGAGCGGGCCGGCATCATCGCGATGTACCAGGCGCAGATCGATATCAACAAAGTGTGCCGGCATGTCGACGTCATCGCCGCCGTCACCTTGAACAGTCATGGCCTCGAGGATTTCAACGATTTCGAGAAGATGGTCGCCGACATGCGTTATGTCGTCGAATGCACCAAGGTGTCGGGCACCATCGATTATCTGGTGCGTTTCATCTGTCCCGATATCGGCTCCTATCAGATGTTGTCGGACGAACTCCTGAGGCTTGGTCCCAAAGTGGGAAATCTGAGCTCCTATATCGTGCTGAAGGCGGTGAAGCCCTATCGCGGCGTGGTGCTCGACGATCTCGTCAATCCCGGTTAATGGCCCTTCCATGAAAGCCGTCTATTACGAAGCCTTCGGGCAGCCGCCGGTTCTCGCCGACCTGCCCGATCCCACCCTCGGGCCCCACAGCGTGGTGGTCAAGGTCGAAGCCACTGGTCTTTGCCGCAGCGACTGGCATGGCTGGATGGGACATGATCCCGATATCGTCCTGCCGCATGTGCCGGGTCATGAGCTGGCCGGGGTCATCGTTGCGGCCGGCGCGCAAGTCCGGCGCTGGCGGGCGGGCGACCGCGTCACGGTGCCTTTCGTCGGCGGCTGCGGCAGTTGTCCCGAATGCGCCAGTGGCAATCAGCAGGTCTGCGAGAAGCAGTTCCAGCCGGGCTTCACCGCCTGGGGCTCCTTCGCTCAGTATGTCGCCATCGACTATGCCGACACCAATCTCGTCCGGCTGCCGGACGAGGTCGATTTCGCCACCGCCGCCAGCCTCGGCTGCCGGTTCGTCACCTCTTTCCGCGCCGTCGTCGACCAGGGCCGCGTCGGGCCCGGCGAATGGGTGGCGGTGCATGGCGCGGGCGGTGTCGGCCTGTCCGCCATCATGATCGCCAGCGCCATGGGCGCCAATGTCATCGCCGTCGACGTCTCGGCTGAGAAGCTGGCTTTGGCCAGGGAATGCGGCGCCACGACGGGCATCGATGCGGCGGCGACAAAGGACGTGCCGGCGGCGATCCGCGATCTGACCCAAGGCGGCGCTCATGTCTCGATGGACGCGTTGGGCTCGCCGGTCACATGCTTCAACTCGATCGCGTGCCTGCGTAGGCGGGGCCGCCATCTGCAGGTCGGCCTGATGCTCGCCGAGCATGCGAGGCCGCAGATCCCGATGGACAAAGTGATCGCCCATGAGATCGAGATCCGCGGCAGCCACGGCATGCAGGCGCATCGTTATCCGGCGATGATGGAGATGATCCTCGCGGGCAAGCTCAAGCCGCAGAAGCTGCTCGGCAAGACGCTCACGCTCGATGAGGCGCCGGCGGCCCTGATGGCGATGGACAAGTTCGCCGGCACCGGGATCAGCATCATCGTGCCGTAGTCAACGCCCGGATTTCCTTGTCGCGTCGTATCGTGCGCGCGCCTCATCGAGCTCGGGGAAGTTCAGCTCCGCCCAGCGGTCGAGGCCGGTGAGCACCTGGCTCAGGGAAATGCCGAGCGGACTCAGGCGATATTCGACATTCAAGGGCACGGTGGCGAAATCGCGCCGTTCGACGAGGCCGTTGCGCTCGAGGTCTTTCAGGGTCTGCGTCAGCATCTTCTGCGATATGCCGCCGATCTTCCTGAGCAGCGCGCCGTTGCGCAGGGCGCCGTCGGCGAGAGCGCTCATCACCAGCACGCTCCATTTGCCCGAGATCAGCTCGAGCGCGTCGCGTGCCGAGCATTCGGGATCGAAGACGCTGGGGATGCTGTGAGGGGAAGGCAGTGTTTTCTTCATAGGCACCAAAAGGTGTGTACTTGTCGCGGCATGCTGCCGATTATAGCTATCCCGTCATGTTCAATAAACCGGAGGAGCGCCGTCCTCCGTGAAACTGGATAAAGCCTCCGATGAAAGCGATGATATTGAGCTCCAGTCCGCGCCGGACCGGTAATTCCGCCATCTTGGCGCGCGCCGTCGCTGAGGGAGTGCGCGATTCCGGCCATGAATGCGACTTTGTCGTCGCCGATGACGTCCTCACTGACTTTCTGAAAGACTGCCGCGTCTGCCGGCGCGCCGATGGGAGCTGCTCGATCGAGGACGGCTTCGCCGCCGCCTTCTTCGAGAATTATCTGCCATCGCAAGGCTTCATCGTGGCGAGCCCGATCTACTGGTACGGCATGTCGGCTCAGCTCAAGGCGTTCTTCGACCGGATGTTCTGTTATATCGCGGCATCGTATCCCCAATCCTCCTCCGTCGTGGCGCGCATGCTGAGCAAGCGTATCGGGCTGGTCCTCAGCTCGGAAGAGACGTTTCCGACCGTTTCGGCGGGGATCGTGCAGCAGATCCAGGAATTCAGCCGCTACACCCGCTCGACCTTCGTCGGCACGGTCCATGGCTATGGCAATTCGCGCGGCGAGGTTGCACGCGATCCGCGTGATCCAGTGGCAAGTGCTTATCGTTTCGGGCGCGATTTCTTTTCCGCGCATGCGACCGACTATCAGATCGACACGCCGCGTTCGGGGCGGGTCTGGGGACCGGCCGCGTGAATTGTCGCGAGTCGTCAGATGGTTAACGGCTTGGCAAGAACAGGGGCGCAGACTGGAGACGACATCCAGGAAAGTGCCGTGCCATGCCCACGACCGCAGTGCCTGACGCCCCGGCTTTCACCTTGACCTGTCCGGCCAAGGACAGTCCCGACCATGAGGTGCGGGCGATCCGGGCGCGTGGCAATCTGCCTTTGATGATCGACGACCGGCTGCTGGCCGAGATCGCCAAGGGCGATCTCGCCGAAAGCTGGGAAACGGCTGTGCATCTGCCGGCCAACGCGCTCGCCGATATGAGCCGGCTCGCGGGCTCGCGGCTTGCCAATGTGCTCGACGACAATATCGATTCGGCCGATCTCACCGATGTGGTGAGCGACGCGGCGGTGCTGTTTCTGCTCGCCATGCGGCGCGCCGGGGTCAAGAGCCCCGACGATATCGGACCTTGCACTTTATTGTGGGACGAAGAGCGTCGTCAGGAACTCATCCTCAAACGCGCGTGAGCCATGGCCGAGACTGAAGCCTTCATGCCGGCGCCTGAGCTGGGCCGGTCTTTCCGGCCGGGCCTCGGCGTCAATCTCCTGATGCGCGATGTCGGCGACGGCGTACGTTTCGCCAAGGAGGTGCTCGGCGCCACCATTCTTCATGCCGATGCCGATTTCGCCGCCATCCGCTTCGGCGAAAGCGTGTGGATGCTGCATCACGACAATACCTATCGCGGCAATGTGGTGCGGGGCCTGGTCGAAGGCCTGGAAGGCCGCGGCGCCGGTGTCGAACTCCGGATCTACGGCCTTTCGCCGGACGAGGCGGAAGCCCGGGCCAGGGCCCAGGGCTTCACGGTGCTGGCGGGGTCGATCGACAAGCCGCATGGGCTTCGCGAATGCGTCATCCTCGACCATGAAGGTTATGTGTGGGTGCCGGGCATCGGTATTCCCGATCCGACAAAATAAAGTCCGGAGCCTGGTTCCGGCCGATCCAGCGTGGACGTGTGCGCTCCTGCTCAGGCAGACCTGGGCGAACCACGTGCCAGTAATGATGCGGGTTCATCAGCGCCGCCAGTCGAACACCGCGGTGACGAAGCCTTGCGCGTCATGCACGAATTCGTCGAGCAGCGACATGGGGGTGGGGCCGGCCGGCGTGACCTCGCCCGCCACTTCGCCTTGGGCGAAAGAGAGGCGCGCGCCGAACTTGCCGGCGATGTGTCGCATGCGGGCATTCTCGGTGAGACAGATCATATGGAGGCGCGCCACGCCGCGATTCTGGGCAGTGGTAAGGATGCGGTCCATCAGCTCACTGCCGAGGCCCTGGTCCTGCCAGTCTCCCTCCACCGCGAAAGCAGCTTCGGCATCGGGCGCCATGCCGCCGAATATGCCGCGTAATTCGGCCGAGGCACGGATCTCGCCGTCGATGAAGACGCCGAAGATGGTAGCATCCAGCCTAAAGGCGGTATCGACATAAGCGTCGATGAAATCGTCGGTGGTGACGCCGCCGAAACGCAACCGCCTGGCTTCGGGGGCAAGGCGCTTCAGATGGGCACGCAACGCCCCCAGATCGCCAAGCCATAACTTACGTAAAGTCTTGTTCATAATAGATAAGTCCGGTCTCACATTGTGATTCCGACCTGGACTGTCCATCCCTAACGTGACAGAAGTTATGCTGCATTGCATCAAAATCAAGGAGATTTTTTGTGCAGTGCATGATAGAAATTCCGGCAGCGCAGGGCTGATCCGAACGGCATTTTGGCGCATGTTCGGGATGACGAGGCGCCTGTAGAGGCGCCCATAGCGCCATGCGGAGGATTTCATGACCAAGACAATCGGACATTTCATCGGCGGCAAACGCGTCGAGGGCAAATCGGGCCGCTTCGGCGACATCTTCAACCCCAATACCGGCGAGCTCCAGGCCAAGGTCGCGCTCGCGTCGCAAGACGAAGTCCGCGCGGCGGTCGCCAATGCCAAGGCGGCGCAGCCCGAATGGGCAGCGAAGAACCCGCAAGTGCGCGCCCGCGTAATGATGAAATTCCTCGAGCTCGCCAATGCGCATCGCGAGGAGCTGGCGCTTCTGATCTCGATGGAGCACGGCAAGACCATTCCCGATGCCTTGGGCGATCTGCAGCGCGGCCTCGAAGTGGCGGAATTCTGCACCGGCATCCCGCATCTCCTCAAAGGCGACTTCACCGACGGTGCCGGCCCCGGCATCGACATGTATTCGATGCGCCAGCCGATCGGCATCGCCGCCGGCATCACGCCGTTCAATTTCCCGGCGATGATTCCCTTGTGGAAGGCAGCGCCCGCGATCGCCTGCGGCAATGCCTTCATCCTCAAGCCGTCGGAGCGCGATCCGTCCTGCCCGATGCGCCTTGCCGAACTCTTCCTCGAAGCGGGTCTGCCGCCCGGCATTCTCAATGTCGTCAATGGCGACAAGGAAGCCGTCGATGCGGTGCTCGATGATCCCGATGTCGGTGCGGTCGGTTTCGTCGGCTCGACGCCGATCGCCGAATATGTCTATACGCGCGGCACCGCGCACGGCAAACGCGTGCAGTGCTTCGGCGGCGCCAAGAACCACATGATCGTGATGCCCGATGCCGATATGGACAAGGCGGTCGATGCGCTGATCGGCGCCGGCTATGGCTCGGCGGGCGAGCGCTGCATGGCGATCTCGGTCGCCGTGCCGGTGGGCGAAGCCACCGCCGATGCGCTGGTCGCCAAGCTCATCCCGCGCGTCGAGAAGCTGAAAGTCGGCCTCTCGACCGACCGCGAGGCCGATTACGGTCCGCTCGTGACCAAGGCGCATCTCGACAAGGTGAAGTCCTATATCGATCTCGGCGTCAAGGAAGGTGCGGCGCTCAAGGTCGACGGCCGCGGCTTCAAGATGCAGGGCTACGAAAACGGCTTCTTCCTCGGCGGCTCGCTGTTCGACAATGTCACCAAGGACATGCGCATCTACAAGGAAGAGATCTTCGGGCCGGTGCTCTCGGTGGTGCGCGCCAAGACCTATGAAGAGGGCCTGAGCCTCGCCAATGACCATGAATATGGCAATGGCGTCGCCATCTTCACGCGCGACGGCGATGCGGCGCGCGATTTCGCCTCGCGCGTTCAGGTCGGCATGATCGGCATCAACGTGCCGATCCCGGTGCCGCTCGCCTATCATACGTTCGGTGGCTGGAAGCGCTCGGCTTTCGGCGATCTCAACCAGCACGGCCCCGATGCGGTGCGCTTCTATACGCGCACCAAGACGGTGACCTCGCGCTGGCCGTCCGGCATCAAGGAAGGCGCGCAATTCTCCATTCCGACGATGCGCTGACGATGAGAGAGATCGAGAACGCGATCGCCGCCGCCCAGGTCCTGAGCTTCAGGCTGCCGATGCTGTGGGCGATGGCGTTCTCGCAAACGCCGGAACGGCGCGCCGAAGCGGTAAAGATGATCGCCGAAAAGCAGATGGCGGTGGCGGAAGGCCTCAATGCCGCGGCACTATCGGCGCTCGCCACCTGGATGAAGCTCGCCTCGGGGGCTAAGGTTTCGGCGCCGGCAGCAACGACCAGGATGATCAAAGCGGCGACACGGCCCGGCGAAAGACGCATGCGTGCCAATGCGCGAAGGCTCGCGCGCCGCAAGCGAATCTGATCTGTCAGGCGGGCTGCAGCGCTTCGTCGAAGGAGACCAGGCGGCGCTTCTTTTCGTCCCACAGGACAAGCCGCACGGACCGCAAGCTCTCGAGCAGGGTCAGACGGCCGACTTGGTGAAGCTCGGGGCGGTCGCGCAAGACTTCCGGCAGGCGGTAAAAGGGAATGCGGCTCGACAGATGATGCACATGGTGCACGCCGATATTGGCGGTGAACCAGCGTAAGATGGGCGGCAGGTCGTAATGCGAGCTGCCATGCAGCGCCGCCTCGTGGAAACTCCAGTCGCCGTCATGCTCCCAGAAGGTTTCCTCGAACTGGTGCTGGACATAGAACAGCCATACGCCGATCGCCGCGGCAAGCAGCGCGATCGGCAGATGCACCAGCAGGAAGGGGACAAGACCGACCAGCCATATCGCCAGTCCGGCGAGCAGCGCGATCGCCGCGTTCGTCGCCATAGCGCTCAGCCAGGGCCGCCAGCCATTGTGCATCAGGCCCATCGGCAGCCGGTGGCGCAGGAGGAACAGATAGGCTGGCCCGATGCCGAACATTACGGCCGGGTGGCGGTACAGGCGATAGAGGCGTTGCCGCCAGGGCGTACGGGCCTGAAATTCCGACACTGTCAGTGTGTCGATATCGCCGATGCCGCGGTGATCGAGATTGCCCGACGCCGCGTGATGCAAAGCATGGGAATGCCGCCAGTAATCATAGGGCGTCAGCGTCAGCACGCCGAGGATTCGCCCGACCCAGTCATTGGCGAGGCGATTGGGGAAGAATGAGCCGTGACCGCAATCATGCTGAATAAGGAACAGGCGGACAAGCAGGCCGGCCGCCGGTACGACGAGAAGCAAGCCGATCCAATAACCGGCGTCGACCGCCATCCAGATCGCCATCCAGATGAGCGCGAACGGCACAACCGTGATCACCAGCTCAAACAGGCTGCGCGTGCTGCTCGGTTCGCGATAGGGTGCCAGGTCCTTCATCAACTGGCGGGCATTGGGTGCTGCTCCCGCACTCCGGGGTCGTTCATGCATGAGCGGGCTCCTGACCGGCTGGAAGGCGCGGAATTGCTGTCGCCACGCCACTTACTTGTTTCCATCGGTGGGAGTTGTTCCCCGATACTGAAGCCAATGGAGCGAGATGAAACTCGCCTGATAAAATGGACGTCTAAAGAGTCCGGCGCCCGGCGTCTATTCAATATTGAGTGCTCACGGGGCTGTGCCACCCTGATTCACCCCCCATTTGGGTTGCAGGCGACAAAAATAGCCAATTGTTCCTGACGCCGCCCGTTCCCCAGATGGAACGCGGCCTTTATCATTCGGTAAGCTTTAGGTGCGAGTCTCATACGCCTAGCACGGAGCGTCGCTTGATGCTCCGGGGCCCGCCTGACCGAAAGCGGCATAAGACCTCCGGCCAAACGGCGTCTCGGACCGAGATGGAGGTTTGCATGTCGTCGACCCATATCCGGCGCGCCCCGCTCATCGCCCTCGCCGCCGTTTTTTTCGTCCTCACCGCGCCCGCCGTCAGTCATGCGCAATTCGCCATGTGCGGCCAGCGGGCGCAAATCGTCGAGCAACTGAAAGTCAAATACAAGGAGGCGCCGCAGGCCGTGGGCGTCGTCTCCGACAATGGCGTTGCCGAGCTCTTCGTGTCGGAGAAGGGCACCTGGACGATGCTGATGACGTTCACGAACGGCAAAAGCTGCATCATCGCCGCCGGTCATTCCTGGGATGCCGTGCCGACGCTTGCACGCGGCACGGGCATCTGATCTTCACCGTCACGCCGTCACGCCGTCACGGCGTCACGGCGCCACGGTGATGCGGCCCTTCATATTGGGATGAAAGCGGCAGTAGTAATCGAGCGTGCCGGCCTTATCGACGACGACGCTGCCCGACTTTTTGACGGGCAGTTGGACGTCCCAGCCGCCTTTCACCGTCGCGGTGTGGACGAAGGCATCCTTGTTCACCCATTCGATCGTGTCGCCGATCTTCACCTCGACCTCGGCGGGCGAAAAGGCCATTTTTTCGATCGTCACCTCGATGGTGGCGGATTGCGCCATGCCGGCGCTCAGGATCAGCGTCGGCATGGCGATCAGCAGAAGATGTCTCATCCGTCTCTATTTCAGCGCCGCGGCGACATGCTCGGCATGCTGCTGATGGCCCCGGAACAGCTTGAGGCCGGTCTCCAGCAGGCTCTTGAGCTCGGCATTCTGCGCCGAGGGGATGAGCAGGCCCTCGAGCGCGCCATTGACCTGCTTGTGATAGGCCACTTCATTGTCGACATAGGCCTTGTCGAAGGCGGCACCCTCGAGGCCTGAAAGCTTGTCGCGCTCCGCCGTGGCGGCCTTGGACAGCGCCTGGCTGGTGGCATTGTCCTCAGGCGTGACATTGAGCTTCTTCACCAGGTCGAGCGCCTGCTTGTTGACCGCCTCATGGTCGCGCAGCATGCTCTCGGCGAAGGCGACGACGTCCTTGTTCTTGGATTTGGCGATGGCCTGCTTGGCCGCCTCGACATCGATCGCGCCGGCGGTATAGGCGATATGGGCGATCTGGGGATCGCTCGGCTTGTCGGCCGCGGTGGCGAGGGACAATGAACCGGCGAGGCCGAGGGCGGCGATGGCGGCGATGCCTGAGATCAATCTTACACGCATGAGCTTCTCCTTTGCCCGGCTTATTGCCGGGCTTCGTTGTGGGTGACGATGATTGGATGAAGCGGGCCGAAAAAGGTTCCCGTGACACTCAGTCGGGAAAGCCCAGGCGTTTCATAACGGAAACAGTCAGCCTCTCACAGCGCCGGCCGGCAAAGGGAAAGGCGTCGAGCAGCAGGGGACCGATCTGCTCGTCGAGCTTGCGGCGCACCAGCGCCCGGGCCCGGTGCAGGCGCGTCTTCACCGTCTGCGGCTTGAGCCCGAGCAACTCGGCGGTCTCCTCCAGGCTCAGGCCCTCGATGACCCGCGCCACGAAGACGGTGCGGTAGACATCGGGCAGCGCGTCAGTGGCCTGTTCGACCAGCGCCAGGATCTGTCTCTGTGCCATGGTTCGTTCCGGATCGTCGGTGCCGGCATTGAGCGGGAAGGGAATGATCTCGGCGTCGTTGGCCGGCGTATCCATCATCACCGTCGCGGCGCGTTGCCTTTTGCGCAGGCGGCCCAGGGCCTCGTTGATGGCGATGCGCGAGAGCCAGGTCGCGAGGCTCGCTTCGCCGCGGAATGTGCTGAGATGCGCGAAAGCCGTCACATAGGTTTCCTGGACAATGTCCTCGGCCTCGCTGTCGTTGCGGATGATGCTGCGGGCAAGGCGGTACAGCTTCTGATTATGCCGGCGCATGATGAGGCGGAAAGCCTCCGCCTCGCGCGCCATCGCCCGGCGGGCCAGGTCCATGTCCTCCGGCGCGGCAATGTCTTGATATGGCTGCGGCATAGACATCCTCCTTACTCGTAGATGCCGCCCGGAGGAAATGGTTCCCGGATTTTTGCGACGGTTGCGCCGAAACGCGCTCCACGCCATAAGGCGGCATGGGGTTCTGGGCGGATTATCAGGACAAGATCGCAAGCGGCGCGCTGAAGCCCGACGAGGCGCAGGGCACCATCGCGCGTAAGCTCGACCATCTGGCCGAGGCGCTCAAGGATTATGCGCCGAAGCCCGCCGGCTTCTTCGCGCGACTGACCGGTGCGAAGAACGGACCGGCCCCGAAAGGCCTCTATGTTCAGGGCGAGGTCGGGCGCGGCAAGACGATGCTGATGGATCTGTTCTGCGCCCATGCCGATATCGAACCCAAGCGGCGGGCGCATTTTCACGCTTTCATGCAGGACATCCATGCCCGCCTCCATGAAGCGCGGCGCGGCGCCAAGGACCCGCTGCTGACTGTCGCGAATGCGGTGGCGGCGGAAGCGCGGCTGCTTTGTCTTGATGAGATGCAGATCGCCGACATCGCCGATGCGATGATCGTCGGCCGGCTGTTCGACATTCTCTTCCAGCGCGGCAGCGTGGTGGTGACCACCTCCAATCTCGAGCCCGGCGATCTTTACAAGGACGGGCTCAACCGCCAGCTCTTCCTGCCCTTCATCAAGCTCATGGAAGAGAAGCTCGATGTGGTGACGCTCGACAGCCCGACCGATTACCGCCTCGGCCGCGTCAGAGGGCGCGAAACCTTCATCCATCCGTTAGGTCCCGACGCCGACCGCAAGCTCCAGGAACTGTGGGTGAAGCTCACCGACACCGAGACGGGTGCTCCCACAGCGCTCGACGTGCTCGGCCGCAAGCTCCCGGTGCCGCAGGCGGCGCATGGCGCGGCGCGCTTCCCTTTCGCTGATCTCTGCGAGGCGCCGCTCGGGCCGCCCGATTATCTGGCGCTCGCCCAGAATTTCCGCACTGTGTTCATCGAACATATTCCGGTGCTGACGCCGCGCCACCGCAATCCGTCGAAGCGTTTCATCCTGCTTATCGACACGCTCTATGACGCGCATGTGAGGCTTGTCGCCTCGGCCGAAGCCCCGCCGGAAGCGCTCTATAGTGAAGGTCACCACGCCCAGGAATTCCTGCGCACCGTCTCGCGCCTGCAGGAAATGCAGTCGGCTTCCTGGTGGGGTGCAAAAATCGTCGAAACTTGACGTTTTAGTCAAGAATTTCCGAATGAATTCTTGAAGATGTCAGTCGACGGGAGTACAGGTTCCGTCGCTTTTGCACTGCGAAAAGGCGCGCGTAACGCGTTGACCTGCACGTCACAGGGAAAAAACAGAAATGGCACGAAATAAAATTGCGCTGATCGGCGGTGGCATGATCGGTGGGACTCTCGCACATCTGGCCTCCTTGAAGGAGCTGGGCGACATCACGGTGTTCGATATCGCCGAGGGCCTGCCGCAGGGCAAATCACTCGACATCGCGCAATCGGGTCCGGTCGAAGGTTTCGATGCCAAGCTCACCGGCACCAACAAATATGAAGCCATCGAAGGCGCCGATGTCGTCATCGTCACCGCCGGCGTGCCGCGCAAGCCGGGCATGAGCCGCGACGACCTGCTCGAAATCAATCTCAAAGTCATGGCGCAGGTCGGCGCCGGCATCGCCAAATACGCGCCCAAGGCCTTTGTCATCTGCATCACCAACCCGCTCGACGTCATGGTCTGGGCGCTGCAGAAATATTCAGGCCTGCCCGCCAACAAGGTAGTCGGCATGGCCGGCGTGCTCGACTCGGCGCGCTTCCGCCATTTCCTCGCCGAGGAATTCAATGTCTCGGTCGAGGACGTCACCGCTTTCGTGCTCGGCGGCCATGGCGACACGATGGTGCCGCTCACCCGTTATTCGACCGTTGCCGGCATACCGGTGCCCGATCTCGTCCAGATGAAATGGACGACGCAGCAGCGTATCGACCAGATCGTGCAGCGCACCCGTGACGGCGGCGCCGAGATCGTCGGCCTGCTCAAGACGGGCTCCGCCTACTACGCGCCCGCCACCTCGGCGATCGCGATGGCCGAATCCTATCTGAAGGACAAGAAGCGCGTGCTGCCTTGCGCGGCGCAGCTCACCGGCCAGTACGGCATCGAGAATTTCTATGTCGGCGTGCCGGTGGTGATCGGCGCCAATGGCGTCGAGCGCATCGTCGAGATCAAGCTCGATGGCGATGAGAAGACCGCCTTCAAGAAGTCGGTCGATGCGGTGAAGGGCCTGATGGACGCGGCGAAGAAGATCGCCCCTGATCTCGCCTGATCTGAATCATAATCCGTCATCCCGGCATGCACCGGGATGACGTTCTTTCGCCGGGACGACGAAGTGAGGGAGACGCCATGAACATTCACGAATACCAGGCCAAGCAGGTTCTGAAAGCCTATGGCGTGCCGGTCGCGCATGGCCTGCCGGCCTTCTCGGTGGACGAAGCGGTGAAGGCCGCCGAAACGCTCGGCGGTCCGGTCTGGGTCGTCAAGGCGCAGATCCATGCCGGCGGGCGCGGCAAGGCCGGCGGCGTCAAGGTGGTGAAGTCCATCGACGATGTGAAGAGCGAAGCCAATCGGCTTCTCGGATCAACCCTCGTCACCCATCAGACGGGCCCTCAGGGCAAAGTGGTGCAGCGGCTCTATATCGAAGAGGGCTCGGCCATCGACAAGGAGTTCTATCTGGCGCTCCTCGTCGACCGTGAGACCTCGAGGCTGGCTTTCGTCGTCTCGACCGAAGGCGGCATGGACATCGAGAAGGTCGCGCATGACACGCCCGACAAGATCATCAATGTCTCGATCGATCCGGCCACCAATATCTGCCCGCATCATGTGCGCGCCATCGCCAAGGCGCTGAAGCTGCCTCTGGGCGGCCCGCAGCAGAAGCAGCTCGCCAAGCTCGTCACCGAGCTCCATCGCGCTTTCGTCGAGAAGGATATGAGCCTGCTCGAGATCAATCCGCTGATCGTCACCAAAGCGGGCGACATTCTCTGCCTCGACGCCAAGATCAATTTCGACAGCAACGCGCTCGACCGTCATCCCGACATCAAGGAGCTGCGCGACGTCACCGAGGAAGATCCCAAGGAGATCGAGGCGTCGAAATTCGATCTCTCCTATATCGCGCTCGACGGTACGATCGGCTGCATGGTCAACGGCGCCGGCCTCGCCATGGCGACGATGGACATCATCAAGCTCTATGGCTCGGAGCCCGCCAACTTCCTCGATGTCGGCGGCGGCGCGTCCAAGGAGAAGGTCGCGGCGGCGTTCAAGATCATCACCGCCGATCCGAAGGTGAAGGGCATCCTGGTCAATATCTTCGGCGGCATCATGAAATGCGACATCATCGCCGAAGGCGTGGTCGCGGCGGTGAAGGAAGTGGGCCTGAAGGTGCCGCTCGTCGTCCGTCTCGAAGGCACCAATGTCGAGCTCGGCAAGCAGATCCTGCGCGACTCGAAGCTCAATGTCATCGCCGCCGATGATCTCGACGACGCGGCGCAGAAAATCGTCAAGGCCGTGAAGGAAGCCCATTAATGTCCATCCTGATCGACAAGAACACCAAGGTCATCTGCCAGGGCATCACCGGCAATAACGGCACCTTCCATACCGAGCAGGCGATCGCCTATGGCACCAGGATGGTGGCGGGCGTGACACCGGGCAAAGGCGGCATCACGCATGTGGGGCTGCCCGTCTATGACACGGTGGTGGAAGCGCGCGACGCGACCGGGGCGGACGCCACTGTCATCTATGTGCCGCCGGCCTTCGCGGCCGACGCCATTTCGGAAGCGATCGAGGCGGAGATTCCGCTCATCGTCTGCATCACCGAGGGCATTCCGGTGATGGACATGGTCAAGGTCAAACGCTCTCTCACCGGCTCCAAATCGCGCCTCGTCGGGCCCAACTGCCCGGGCATCCTGACGCCGGGCGAATGCAAGATCGGCATCATGCCGGGCAATATCTTCCAGAAGGGCTCGGTCGGCATCGTGTCGCGCTCCGGCACGCTCACTTATGAAGCGGTGTTCCAGACGACTCAGGAGGGCCTCGGCCAGACGACCGCCGTCGGCATCGGCGGCGATCCGGTGAAGGGCACCGAATTCATCGACGTGCTCGAGATGTTCCTCGCCGATCCGCAGACGGAATCGATCATCATGATCGGCGAGATCGGCGGCTCGGCCGAAGAAGACGCGGCGGAATTCATCCGCAAATCGAAAGTGAAAAAGCCGATGGCCGGTTTCATTGCCGGGCGCACGGCGCCGCCCGGACGGCGCATGGGCCATGCCGGCGCCATCATCTCAGGCGGCAAAGGCAAAGCCGAAACGAAGATCGAAGCGATGAAGCGTGCAGGGATAGCGATATCGGATTCTCCCGCCGCCCTCGGAAAGACATTAAAGCATGTCTTGAAAGGCAAGTGACTCTTTCTATGTAGCAAGGAGGAGGGCCGGACAGGGTTCCCGGTTCTTGATGGAAATGAACAAGACAGATCTCACGACCGCTTTCGAGCAGACATCCTTCCTCTATGGCGGCAACGCCCAGTTCATCGAGCAGCTTTACGACAAGTTTCTTGAGAATCCCGCATCCGTCGATCCGGCGTGGCGGCAATTCTTCGCCACGCTCGCCGATGACAAGGAGGCGACCAGGAAACAGCTGAAAGGTCCGTCCTGGGCCCGGCCCGACTGGCCGCAAGTCCAGAATGGCGAGCTGATCTCGGCGCTCGACGGTAACTGGCCGGCGGCGGAAGCGCAGGTCGGTGCCAAGATCGCCGCCAAGGCCAAGGAAAAGGGCCAGGCGCTTTCCATCGAGGAAGTGCGCAAGGCGACGATGGACTCGGTCCGCGCGCTCATGATGATCCGCGCCTATCGCATGCGCGGCCATCTCGCCGCCGATCTCGATCCGCTGAGACTGCGCGAGCCGGTGCCGCAGCCCGAGCTCGATCCCAAATCCTACGGCTTCACCGAAGCCGATCTCGACCGGCCGATCTTCATCGACAAGGTGCTCGGCCTCGAGCAGGCGACCATCCGCCAGATGGTCGACATCCTGCAGCGCACCTATTGCAATACGCTCGGCGTCGAGTTCATGCATATCTCCGATCCCGACCAGAAGGCGTGGATCCAGGAGCGCATCGAGGGGCCGGACAAGGAAATCTCCTTCACGCCGGAGGGCAAGATCGCCATTCTCGGCAAGCTCATCGCCGCCGAAGGCTTTGAGCACTTCCTCAATGTGAAATATACCGGCACCAAGCGCTTCGGGCTCGATGGCGGTGAATCGATGATCCCGGCGCTCGAGCAGATCGTCAAGCGCGGCGGCCAGCTCGGCATGCAGGAGATCGTGCTCGGCATGGCGCATCGCGGCCGTCTCAACGTGCTGGCCAATCTGATGTCGAAGCCGTTCTCGGCGATCTTCCATGAATTCAAGGGCGGCTCCTCGACCCCCGACGAGGTGGAAGGCTCCGGCGACGTCAAATATCACCTCGGCACATCGTCGGACCGCGAATTCGACGGCAACCAGGTGCATCTCTCGCTCACCGCCAACCCGTCGCATCTCGAGATCGTCGATCCGGTGGTGCTCGGCAAGGCGCGCGCCAAGCAGGATCAGCGTGGCGACAAGGAACGCATCACGGTGCTGCCGCTGCTCATCCATGGCGATGCGGCCTTTGCCGGCCAGGGCGTCGTGGCCGAATGTTTCGGGCTCTCAGGGTTGCGCGGCCACCGTTCCGGCGGCTCGATCCACTTCATCGTCAACAACCAGATCGGCTTCACCACGAGCCCGCTCTGGGCCCGCTCCTCGCCTTACCCGTCCGACGTCGCCAAGATGATCGAAGCGCCGATCTTCCATGTGAATGGTGATGATCCGGAAGCGGTGGTGTTCGCGGCGAAGATCGCCATCGAATTCCGCCAGAAGTTCAAGAAGCCGGTGGTCATCGACATGTTCTGCTACCGCCGCTTCGGCCATAATGAATCGGACGAGCCGTCCTTCACCCAGCCCTTGATGTATAAGCGGGTCGCGGCGCATCAGACGGTCGTCACTCTTTACGGCAAGCGCCTGGTCGATACGGGCGTCCTGACGCCGGAGCAACTCGATGCGATGAAGGCCGAATACCGCAAGCATCTCGATGACGACTTCTCGGCGTCCGAATCCTACAAGGCCAACAAGGCCGACTGGCTCGACGGACGCTGGGCGCATTTGCGGCATGCCAAGGATGCGGATGATCCGCGCCGCGGCCAGACCGGTTACGATCTCGCCAAGCTCAAGGAAATCGGCCTCAAGCTCAACAAGGTGCCGAAAAGCTTCAAGCCGCACCGCACCTTGCAGCGCGTGCTCGATGCCAGGCGCAAGACGATCGAGGAAGGCCAGGGCATCGACTGGGCGATGGCCGAGCAATTGGCTTTCGGTACGTTGCTCATGGAAGGCTTCCCTGTCCGGCTCTCCGGCCAAGACGTGCAACGCGGCACCTTCTCGCAGCGCCACGCGGTGCTGGTCGACCAGGATACGGAGAAGCGCTACACGCCGCTCAATCACCTGGTGAAGCATCAGGAGATCAAGATCAACGTCATCAACTCGATGTTGTCGGAAGAAGCCGTGCTCGGCTTCGAATATGGCTACTCGCTGGCCGAGCCCAACACGCTCGTCCTGTGGGAAGCGCAGTTCGGTGACTTCGCCAATGGCGCGCAAGTGGTGTTCGACCAGTTCCTGTCATCGGGCGAGCGCAAGTGGCTGCGCATGTCGGGCCTCGTCTGCCTCCTGCCGCATGGCTATGAGGGCCAGGGGCCGGAACATTCCTCGGCCCGGCTCGAGCGTTATCTGCAGATGTGCGCCGAGGACAATATGCAGGTGGCGAACTGCACGACACCCGCCAACTACTTCCACATCCTGCGGCGTCAGCTCAAGCGCGACATCCGCAAGCCCCTCATCCTGATGACGCCCAAATCACTCCTGCGTCACAAGCGGGTGGTCTCGACACTCACCGAAATGGGCCCCGAAACCTGCTTCCACCGGCTCCTGTGGGACGATGCGCAATATTCGGGCGGGCTCGTCGCCGACGATCAGATCCGGCGCGTGGTGATGTGCTCCGGCAAGGTCTATTACGATCTCTTCGAGGAGCGCGAGAAGCGCGGCCTCAAGGACGTCTATCTCCTGCGCGTCGAGCAGCTCTATCCCTGGCCGCACAAGGCGCTGATCCAGGAGCTTGGGCGCTTCAAGCAGGCCGAGATGGTGTGGTGCCAGGAAGAGCCGCAAAATATGGGCGCCTGGACCTTCGTGCAGCCCGGCATCGAAAGGGCGCTCGACTATCTGGGCGCCCAGCACCGGCGGCCGCGCTACACCGGCAGGCCCGCTTCCGCCGCCACGGCGACGGGTCTGATGAGCAAGCATCAAAAGGAATTGAAGGCGTTTCTCGAAGACGCGCTTGGGGAGAAGTAAGACACCATGGCAAAGGAAATCCGCGTCCCGCAGCTCGGTGAGTCCGTCACCGAAGCGACCATCGGAAAATGGTTCAAGGCGCAAGGCGAAGCGGTGAAGGTCGATGAGCCGCTGGTCGAGCTCGAGACCGACAAGGTCACTGTCGAAGTTCCGGCACCTGCCGGCGGCGTGCTCGCCTCGATCGCGGCGCAGCCCGGCCAGACGGTGAATGTCGGCGCGCTTCTCGGCGCCATCGAGGAAGGTGCGGCCGCTGCCGCTGCCGCGCCCAAGGCCGAGCCTAAGAAGTCTGCCGAAATTCCGCCGCCCGCGCCTGCCGCCGCTGCCGAAGCCAAGCCGCTGTCGCCGGCGGTGCGCAAGATCGTCGAGGAGAACAAGCTCGATCCCAACGCCATTGCCGGCACCGGCAAGGATGGCCGCCTCACCAAGGGCGACGTGCTGGGTGAGGTCGGCAAGCCCGCGGCACCACCGCCGGTCGCCTTCGTGCCGCCGCCCGCACCCGCCCCATCGGCGCCCCGCGCGGCTTCGCCCCAGGCCGATGCGGAGCGTGAAGAGCGCGTGCGCATGTCGAGGCTCCGTCTCACCATCGCGCGCCGTCTCAAGGACGCGCAGAACACCGCCGCCATGCTCACCACCTTCAACGAGGTGGATATGAGCCACGTGATGGCGCTGCGTAATCAGTACAAGGAAGTGTTCGAGAAGAAGCACGGCGTGAAGCTCGGCTTCATGAGCTTCTTCGTGAAGGCGGTCATCCAGGGGCTGAAGGAGATTCCGGCGGTCAATGCCGAGATCGACGGCGATGATCTCGTCTACAAGAACTACTATCACATCGGCGTGGCGGTCGGCACCGACAAGGGCCTCGTCGTGCCGGTGGTGCGCGATGCCGACCGGCTGTCCTTCGCCGGCATCGAGAAAACCATCAACGACTACGGCAAGCGGGCGCGCGACGGCCAATTGCAGATCGCCGAAATGCAAGGCGGCACCTTCACCATCTCGAATGGCGGTGTCTATGGCTCCCTGATGTCGACGCCGATCCTCAATGCGCCGCAGTCGGGCATTCTCGGCATGCACAAGATCCAGGACCGCCCGGTGGCGGTGGGCGGCCAGGTGGTGATCCGGCCGATGATGTATCTGGCGCTTTCCTATGACCACCGCATCGTCGACGGCAAGGAAGCCGTGACCTTCCTGGTCCGCGTCAAGGAAGGCCTCGAGGATCCGCAGCGCGCGCTGCTCGATCTTTAGAATGAACCACTTCCGAAACCTCCTCACGCTGAGGTGCCCGGCGCAGCCGGGCCTCGAAGCGCCCGGCAGGATAGAGCGAAGATGCGGCAACACACCCTTCGAGGGCCGCTGCGCGGCCACCTCAGGGTGAGGGTAGTAGTTGATCAGAGAGGCAATCGTAGAAATGGCTGATCCCTTCGACATCACCATCATCGGCACCGGTCCCGCCGGCTATGTGTGCGCCATCCGTGCCGCCCAGCTCGGCATGAAAGTGGCGGTGATCGAAAAGCGCGCCACCCATGGCGGCACCTGTCTCAATGTAGGATGTATTCCGTCCAAGGCGTTGCTGCATGCCTCCGAGCTGTTCGCCGAGGCCGGGCATTCCTTCGCCAGGATGGGCATCGGCGTCTCGCCGACGCTCGATCTCAAGCAGATGATGGTCTTCCGCCAGGAAGCGATCGACGGCAACACCAAGGGCATCGACTTCCTGTTCAAGAAGAACAAGATCACGCCGATCCGCGGCACCGCGAAGATCGTCGCGCCCGGCAAGATCGAGGTCGACGGCAAGGACATCGTCGAGACGAAGAACATCGTCATCGCCACCGGCTCCGACGTGGCGGGCCTCAAGGGCGTCGAAGTCGACGAGAAGCAGATCGTGTCCTCGACTGGCGCGCTCGTCCTCGACAAGGTGCCGGAGACCCTGGTGGTCATCGGCGCCGGCGTAATCGGCCTCGAGCTCGGCTCGGTCTGGGCCAGGCTCGGCGCCAAGGTCACGGTGATCGAATATCTCGACCGCATCCTGCCTGGCATGGATCTCGAGACGGCGAAGAATTTCCAGCGCCTCCTCACCAAGCAGGGCTTCACTTTCAAGCTCGCCAGCAAAGTGACGGGTGCGGAGAAGACCAAAACCAAGGTGAAGCTCAGCGTCGAGCCGGCGGCGGGCGGTGCGGCGGAGACGATCGAAGCCGACACAGTGCTGCTCGCCATCGGGCGCGTGCCTTACACCAATGGCCTCGGCCTCGATGAGGTCGGCGTCAAGCGCGACGGCAAGGGCCGGGTCGAGGTGGGCGATCATTTCGAGACCAATGTGCCGGGCATCTATGCCATCGGCGACGTCATCCGCGGCCCCATGCTGGCGCATAAGGGCGAAGACGAAGGTATTGCGCTGGCGGAGATCCTCGCCGGCCAGGCCGGGCATGTGAATTACGGCGTCATTCCGAGCGTCGTTTATACGACACCTGAGATCGCCGCGATCGGCAAGACCGAGGAGGAGCTCAAGGCGGA
Organism: Rhizobiales bacterium Y(2018); assembly: GCA_005502925.1. Classification (GTDB taxonomy): domain Bacteria; phylum Pseudomonadota; class Alphaproteobacteria; order Rhizobiales; family Aestuariivirgaceae; genus Taklimakanibacter. The sequence goes on from SCPD01000006.1 coordinate 76,978, forward strand.
AGGCGTCGAGTACAAGGCCGGCAAATTCCTGTTCCTCGCCAATGGCCGCGCCAAGGCCAATCAGACGACCGACGGCTTCGTGAAAATCCTCGCCGACGCCAAGACCGACCGGGTGCTGGGGGCGCATATTCTCGGCGCCCAGGCCGGCGAGCTCATCCATGAAGTGGCGGTGCTGATGGAATTCGGCGGCTCGGCGGAAGACCTGGCGCGCACCACCCACGCGCATCCGACGCTCGCCGAAGCCGTGAAGGAAGCCGCGCTTGCGGTCGCGGGTAGGGCCATCCACTCGTAAATACCTTCGCCCGCGAAGCGGGAGAGGTAGGGACCCGGCGCGTTATTCGGCGGCCTCGATTGCGTGATCGAAGGCCGCGATCCGATTTGCGAAATGATCGTCCAGGCGACTGTCGCCAAGGGCCCTATGAGCATCCCGGGCCGCCTGCATGGCGGCCTTGCCCTCAACTAGCAGGGTGCGGTTACGCGTCCGCTCTCCGAGAATCTTCAGCGCATTTCCGAGTTTCTCCTGCGTCTCGGCCCAGCCATCCGGAAAGCGCTCGCGGTTCTTATCCTGGGATGTCATACGATACGGAGTTTCCTCTTCCTCCGCCAACTTCTTTCTGTTTCCTTCCTTTATGGCATTGATCATCGCGATGAGCTGAGCATTCGGCTGTTTGGCCGAATCGCGTTCGCGTAGAGCCGAGATGTAGTCCCATTCTGCAAGCGCCGCGCGAAACGCCGCTATTGCCTCTTCGAGCCGCACCGTGCTGTTCTCGCGTTCCCCCAGCATCATGAGCGCGGAGCCGAGATCACTCTGTGTTTCGGCTCGATCATATGGAGCGCGTTTGCGCGTTCGAACTTCAAGCGCCGCATGAAATACCGCGATCGCTTCCTTCAGCCGGGGCGGGCTGTCCTCGCGTTGGCCAAGCGCCGTGAGTGCGTTGCCGAGACCATTCTGGGTTTCTGCCCAGTCGAAAGGGACGTCGGTGCGGGGCCGCTCTTCCAGCGCCGCGCGGAATGCGGCAACCGCCTCTTCCAACCTGGAGGCGCCGGTCTCGCGTTGGCCGAGAACGATCAGCGCGTTGCCGAGATTGTTCTGGGTCTCGGCCCAGTCACGCGCGAAGCGGTCGCGGGCTTGCTCTTCAAGCGCTGCGCGAAACGCGACTATCGCTTCCTCCACCCGCGCGGTACCGTTCTCGCGCCGGCCAAGCGCCGTCAGCACCATGCCGAGATTGTTCTGGGTTTCGGCCCAGTCGCGCGGAACGCGGGCACGGGTCCGTATCTCGAGTGCGGCGCGAAATGCAACCAGCGCCTCCTCCAGCCGCGCCGTGCCAATATCGCGCTCGCCAAGCTTCCAGAGTGCATAACCGAGGGAATTCTGTCGGGCGGCCCATAGAAGCGGCAACACGTTTCGGTCCGAGCGCTTAAGGTTTGCGCGCGTAGCCCTCACGGCGTCCTCGAGCATCTCCACATCGCTCACGCCTAGCAAGTTTCCACGGGAACGCTCGAGTCCCGAGAGCGAGAGATCGCCGGCCAGCGATCTGTATTGCCTGGATCGTTCGAGGTCCCATTTTTCGATCTCGGCGGAGGCCAGGATGTATTTCTCCACCGCCTTGCGATGATCGAAGGCCAGAATTGCCGTCTCGGCCTCGCGCGCGAAGGTTGCCGCGACTTCCAGGTGACGAGCTCCAAGCTGCGCCTCGGTTTCCTTCAGCTGTTGCGACACATCCATCGCACGCGCACTGGCTCCGGCGCGATAGTCCTGCGCCAAGGGAATGGCGCCTTCCGCTTCCGCCCGGTCGGCGAGGTCGGTCAGGCGTACGATCTCGGGGTCGATGCGTTCTATCCGCTCGCGCTTGGCCAGCAGCTCCTTTACCTTCGCCGCGCCGGCGCGCAGTTGCTGGTCGAGCTTATCCGGTCCCGCCGTCGTATCAACCTGCAAGGCCTTCAGCATCCCGTAGAGCGTGTCGAGCGGCAGGTTCTCTGTATTTGCCAGCTGCTCCACCTTGCGGCGAAGATCCTGTGGCAGGACACTGATGGTGAGCAGAAGCTCGCGGCGGCCCGTGGTGAGACGCGCCTCATCGCCGTTACCGTCCTCTGTTTTGCCACCAAAAAAGAGAAGCCGGGTCAGCGTCTCATTTACCCACGGGCGCTGGTAGCCTTGCGTCTTCAGATAAACTTCTTCCGTCACCATGCGCATGACGATGCCGAACTCGTTTCCATTCATGGCTGTCAGGTGGCGCAATATGGCGGTTGCATAGGGGCTGCTGACACCCTGAGGTCCATCGAGCGCCGGGCGTCCTGGTTCGGCGGCAAAACTGATGACGGTTCCCAATGTCGTCGTCGCTGGCTGGTTGTTATCGAGGACGGTCACGCCTTTACGGCCGAGATTGAGACCGCTGGCCAGGATCGGAACTGCCTCTGATACCTGGTCGCGTTTCAGAGTCGCGGTCGGGGGAAATGGATTGGTGCGGCAGGCATCGAGGAATATCAGCGTGATCGGCACTGTCGTCTTCAGCTGATCGATGAGTGGTGACAGTGCCACCAATCTTCTATCGGCATCGCCAAGCGCGGTGACATCAGAATCGACCGGAACCAGCCAATTCTCGCCGCCCGCCTCGATGCCATGGCCCGAATAATAGATGACCGCCACGTCGGCACCTTCGGCATCACTGGCAAAATTCTTCAGGTCCCGGTGCAGGCGGCGAACATTGAGGTCGTTCAGGGCGGTCACCGCGAACCCCAATCCGGTGAACAGCCCGGTCATGGCCTGGGTGTCGTTGGCTGGATTGGCCAAAGGCGTCAGATGTTCGTACTTGCTCTGACCGATGACCAGGGCCACCCCTTTCAACGGCTTCGCCGTATCGGCTGATGCGGCGTTCATCCAAGTGAATGCGAGGCCCAAAAAGACCAGGATGCCGACGACAGTATTTCGCCCCATGCGCCTCACAGTGTCTCCTGCGTCTCCTTCCAGAAATATTCTTCCGTAACGGCATTCTCATGACAGCAAATTGACCGCCGCAAGGCAAGGCTGGCGTTAAAGCCCGGTCGTCGGCTGCGGGTTGGTACCGTCGAAATAGCGCGTGTAGCGGAAAGGCTCGGGATCGACGCAAGGCGTCGCGCCGGTGACGAGATCGGCTATCAGCTTGCCGGCGCCGGGGCCTAAGCCGAAGCCATGGCCGGAGAAGCCGGTGGCGAGATAAAGCCCTGGCAGTTGCGCGAGGGGCGACATAACCGGCACCGCATCAGGGGTCGCGTCGATCACGCCGCCCCAGCGTTGGGCAATCTGGAGATCGCGGAAGGCCGGGAAATACTCTTTCAGGCTCGCCGCCGCCTCGTCGAGGATCGAAGTGACGGGCTCGGGATCGAGGACGCGCGCCTCTTCGAATGGCGACGTCTCGTCCAGCGCCCAGCGGCGCTTGAGCCGCGCCTCGTCGAAGAAGCGCTTGCCGAATCTCAGACGTAATCCGCTCCAGTCGACTTTCAGAGCGGGAAGGAACTCGCGGAACAAGAGGAATGAATCGGGCAGGATGTCGGCCACCGACAGATGCCGGTGGGCGATCGTGTAGCCGCCGTCGAGGCGCTTGCGCAGCGAGAACTTGCCGGCCGAGCAGGAGCGCTCGAGCGGCGTTTCGATGGGGGCGCAGCGCATCACCGAATTGACGACCGAGAGCTGCGGGAAAGGAATGTCGAGATTGCCGAGGAAACGGCGCGACCAGGCGCCGCCCGCCAGCACCACCGTGTCGCAGGCGATGCGGCCCTTTTCAGTGATGACCGCCGACACTTTGCCGGCCGAGGTTTCGAGGCCGCGCACCGCGCATTGGGTGAGTATCCTGGCGCCCTTCCTGCGGGCGCCCTGCGCCATGGCGGGGGCGGCCATGAAAGGCTCGGCGCGGCCATCGGCCGAGGTGAAGAGGCCGCCTTTCCAGCGCCGCGTCGCACCGGGCTGCAGGCTCTCCGCCTCCTCGCCTGAGACGATGCGCGTGTCGAGGCCGAAAGGCTTGGCATTGCGTTCTTGCCAGCTCTCGCGTGCCGCCAGCTCCGCATCGGTCTCGCAAAGATAGATGATGCCGCTTTGGCGAAAGCCGGTCTCGCCGCCGATCCGGGCGTTCATGCCGCGCCAGGCTTCGAGCGCCACCAGGATCAGCGGAATTTCGCGAGGATCGCGGCCCATCTGACGGCACCAGCCCCAATTGCGGCTCGATTGCTCACCGGCGATGACGCCTTTTTCGAGGAGGGTCACATCTATGCCACGCTCGGCCAGTTCGAGCGCCGTCGCGACGCCGATGATGCCGCCGCCGATGACGGCAACCGCGGTCTGTTTCGGGATTTCCGTATCGGAATAGACGTGATCAGGCGTGACAGGCATGACGGCGCCTCAATTGACGGGCGTCACTTCGTAGCCTGCTTTACGGAAAAGCTCCACAAGACCTTGGTCGTCCCGCATCTGCCTCAGCGGCGCCAAGGCAAGACGAAAGTGATCTCGTCTTCCGCTACACGCCGCAGAGTTAGTCGACGGCCGTCACTTCGTAGCCGGCTTTGCGTAGAAGCTCCACCAGGCCTTGCTCGCCCGGCAGATGCGCGGAGCCCACCGCAATGAAAGCGTTGCCATCGGCCAGCAAGGGCAAGGCGCGCTCGGCCATCAGCTGGTTCCGCTTGTTGACCACTTCATTCTCCAGATAGGCCGATATTTCAGGATCGGGCTGATCCGTCGGCACGCCCTGCTTCGACAAGAACCAGAGGCTCGCCAGCCGGCGGGCGAGATAGAGCTGGGCAAAGGTCTCGGCAAAATCCCCGGCCTGATTGGCGTATTTCGCCGTCATGACCAGCATGCGCGCCTGCTGCTCGAGTGTGGCCCCGGCAAGAATCGCCATCTGCTCTTCGACCTTTTCCAGCCCGATCACGGGAACGCCATGGCGCTTCGCCAGTTGGCCGATGGCCCGGTCGAGCATCGGAAGGTCGGCCTTCTGGCGTTCCATCTCGCACTTCGAATAGCTCAGCATGACGACCACCATCCAGGGCTGGACGGCGCCGAGCGTGATCATCCGCTCAGGCGGTATCTGCGGGGCGTCGCGAATGAAATGCTCGTCTTCATCCGGAATGAGATCCCACATGTCCTGGCCGAGCGGCATCGCCATGAAGCGGGCATTGCGATAATAAGCGCGCAGATGATCGGCCGGGTCGACGACCTCCTTGATTTCCAGAGCGACGACGCTTGCCGTCTCAATTGCGCCACGCGCCACATCGGGCAATGTGTGAATGCGCGGATCGGTCAGATGGATCGTGCCGAAGAGATGCGACGGCTTCGCCTTGCCGGTCTTGTCGGTGATGCGCCAGAGAACCGCTCGTCCATTGGGAATATCCGTCTCGGCGGTCTCAAGCCTTGCGCTCAATTCCGGCGCTGTCGTCTTGAGCTCCGGCAGAAGACTCTTGCCGGTGCAAACCGGCGGTTCGGCGGCCGTCGAGATCTCGACGCTGAGCAGAAGTGCGGTGAGGGCAACGACGAGACGCATCAATATCAGGCCCTCGGATGCGCCTTGGCATATTGCTCGAGCAGATGTGTGGTGTTGACCTCGGTATAGACCTGGGTGGTCGACAGCGAGGAATGGCCGAGCAATTCCTGGATGGTGCGCAGGTCGGCGCCGCCGGCGAGAAGATGGCTAGCGAAGGAATGGCGCAGCGCATGCGGTGTCGCGGTGTCGGGCAATCCCAGCGCCCCGCGCAGCCTCGCGATCAGAAGCTGGATGTTGCGGGCATTGAGCGGGCCGCCCTTCACGCCGCGGAACAGCGGCGCCTTGGGATCGAGCGCCAGCGGGCAGAGCGCCAGATAGTGGTCGAGCGCAGAGCGCGCCGCTTCGATCACCGGCACGATGCGGGTCTTGCCGCCCTTGCCGAGAATGGTGAGCGGATCATGGCTCGCCTGCTGCGGCGTGATGCTCAAAGCCTCGGAGATGCGCAGGCCACAGCCATAAAGCAAGGTCAGCACGGCGGCGTCACGCGCCGTGACCCAGGCCGGCGTCTCTTCGCCGGCGAGCGTGTCGGCCTTGACCACCTCGCGCGCCGCACCCGCGGTCAGGGGCTTCGGCACGCCATGGGGAATTTTCGGTGCTCTCAGCACGCTCAGCGCGGCGTTGCTCAGGATCTTGCGCCGTTCGAGGAAGCGGAAATAGGTGCGGATCGCCGAGAGCTGGCGGGCCAAAGTGCGGCTGCCATTGCCCTCGTTGCGCCGGCGGGCCAGAAAGCCGCGGAAATCGGACGGGGTCAGTCCCGAAAGATCGGCCAGCGTCGCCGGCCCGCCCAGATGATCGGCGAGGAAAGCCATGAACTGGCCGATATCGCGGCCATAGGCGTCGAGCGTATGGGGGGAAGCGCGCCGTTCCGTCTTGAAATAGGCCAGCCACGCCGCGACGGTCTTGGCCGTCTCGGGCGCGGCATGGAAAAGCTCAAGGTCGGAAGTCTCGGCCATGGGCCGAGACTATACCGCAATCGTTAATGATCAAATCGCCTGGCCGGTCTTGTTCCAGTCGGCGAGGAAGGACTCGATGCCCTTGTCGGTCAGCGGGTGCTTGACCAGCCCCTTCAGCACGGCGGGCGGCACCGTCGCCACATCGGCGCCGATGAGGGCCGCTTCCTTCACGTGATTGGCGGTGCGGATCGAGGCAGCGAGGATTTCGGTTCCGAAATCGTAATTGTCATAGATCTGGCGGATCTCGCGAATGAGCTCCATGCCGTCGATATTGATGTCGTCGAGGCGGCCGATGAAGGGCGAGATGAAAGTGGCGCCGGCCTTGGCGGCGAGCAGCGCCTGGTTGGCGGAGAAGCACAAGGTGACATTCACCATGGTGCCGGCCTGGCTGAGCGTCCGGCAGGCTTTGAGCCCGTCGAGGGTCAAGGGCACTTTCACCGTGACGTTCTTGGCGATCTTGGCGAGCTTCTTGCCCTCGGCGACCATGCCGTCGGCATCGAGCGCCGTCACCTCGGCGCTCACCGGGCCTTCCACGGCGGCGCAGATCTCGGCGATCACCTCTTTGAAATCGCGGCCCGATTTGGCGATGAGCGTGGGGTTGGTGGTCACCCCGTCGAGGAGGCCGGTGGCGGCCAATTCCTTGATTTCATTGATTTCAGCGGTGTCGACGAAGAATTTCATGACGATATCCTTAGAGCCTCAGTCAGGGCGGCAACCTAGTCCCGGGGGTGGGCCCTGACAAGATCAAAGCGCATCCGCCTGGCGCGGATCGAACCCCGTTTCCGCAACGACCGCCGCGCATAATAGTTCGAAATAGCGCGTCAATGCCGCATCGTCATGACGGAGCTCGGCGTCGTCGAGCGCATGGACCGGGCGGACGAGGCGCAGGCTGTTGGTGAGGAACAAGGCGTCCGCTTCCCGAAGCTCCGCCGGTGCCAACGCCCTTTCCTCAGCTTGCGTCAGAGTCAGCAGCTTCCGGCGGGCGATGCCGGGAAGAATGCCGGCGCTGAGTGGCGGCGTCGCGAGCTGGCCGTTCTTGAGAAGGAAGACATTGGCGATGGTCGTCGCCGCGACCTGGCTTTTTGTGTTGAGCAGCAGCGCGTCGTCGCAGCGGGCCGCGGCGGCTTCCCGCGCCGCCAGGATATTGTCGATGTAGGACAGCGTCTTGAGACCAGACGCGGGCGATGTCTCATTACGCCGGATTGTCGAGGTGACGAGCTTCGCCGGCGCGAAGAGCATTCCCTTGATCCAGGGCGCCAGCGTGACGAGCAGGCTCGGCGTGCTGCCATCGGCGGCGAGGCCGCGTATGCCTGCGCCGCGCGTCAAGGTGATGCGCAATATGCCATGGTGATGGGGTGTGGCGCGCAATGTGTCGGTGATGGCCACTTCGATATTGCCGCGGTCGGTTGGGATGCCGAGAGTCTTGGCCGCTTCGATCATGCGGTCGAGATGTTCCGCGAGCCAGACCGGCTTGCCGGCGAAGACGGCGAGCGTCTCGAAGATGCCGTCGCCCAGCAACAGGCCGCGATCGCCCGGATCAACAGCGAGGCTGCCGGTGGTGAGCTCGCCGTTGAACCACACCGTCGCGCTCACCGCGCCACCTTCAGGAAGTTGCGCAATATGTCGTAGCCATGTTCGGTGAGCACCGACTCGGGGTGGAACTGCACGCCATAGGTCGGATGGCTCTTATGTTCCAGCCCCATGATCTCGCCATCTTCGGAGCGTGCGGTGATATTCAACGGCTCATCGCCCGCGAGCTCGACGATGAGCGAATGATAACGCCCGGCATTGAAACCGTCGGGCAGTCCCGCCAGTACACCTCCGCCCTGATGGCGAATGGCGGAGGCCTCGCCATGCATCGGGCGTCTGGCACGGGTGACCTTTCCGCCAAAAGCCTCGCCAATACATTGATGACCGAGGCAGATGCCGAGAATAGGAAGGCGTCCGGAAAATTTGCGCACCACATCGAGCGAGACGCCAGCTTCATGCGGCGTGCAGGGGCCGGGTGAGATCACGATGCCCCGTACATCGTCGTCGATCCTGTCGGGGGTGAGCGCGTCATTGCGCTTGACCTCGGCCTCAGCGCCGAGCTCGCGCAGATAACGCGTCACATTATGGACGAAGCTGTCGTAATTATCGATGACGAGGATCATGTCTCGAAGCTCGCCTGAATGCGTGTCACCTTGGCGAGGGTCTCCTCATATTCGTCCGCCGGATTCGATTTGGCGGTGATGCCGCCGCCGCCCTGGAATTCGGCGCGGCCGTCATGGAACAGCACGGTGCGGATGGCGATGTTGAGATCCATCCCGCCGGTAAAGCTTAAGTATCCGATCGAGCCGCAATAGACATTGCGCGGCACGCGCTCGATCTCGGCGATGATCTCCTGGGCGCGCATCTTTGGCGCCCCGGTGATCGAGCCGCCAGGGAAGCAGGCGGCGATGAGATCACCGCGGCTCTTGTCCGGCGCGAGACGGCCGGTGACAACCGACGTGAGGTGATGCACCGAGGCATAGGTCTCGAGCCCGCACAGGACCGGCACCTGCACCGTGCCCGGTTCGGCGACGCGCGAGAGATCGTTGCGCAGAAGATCGACGATCATCACATTCTCGGCGCGGTCCTTGCGGCTCGCCAGAAGCTCGGCTTTCAGTTCTGCATCGATGCTGGCATTGGCGTCGCGCCGCCGCGTTCCCTTGATCGGGCGCGCCTCGGCGAGGCTGCCATCGAAGCTGATGAGACGCTCGGGCGAGCTCGAGGCGATCTTCACCGCGCCATAATCGAGAAAGGCGCCGAAGGTTGCCGGATTGCGCTGGCGCAGAGTGAGATAGAAAGTGAGTGGATCGAAGCTCGCCGGAATGGTTGCCGTGAAGCGCTGTGCGATATTGGCCTGGAAGATGTCGCCGGCGAGAATGTAGTCAATTGTGCGCTGGATCGCCGCCTCGTAATCGGGGCGGGTGAAATTCGACTGCCAGCCGGCAATCACATGGTCGCCGGAAAGCGGCGGTTCAGGTTCGAGGCAGAGCTGCTCGACTTCGGCGAGGCGCTCTTCGGCGCGCAGCAGGCGGGCCTCGGGCTCGGTCTCCGGAAAACCGGCTGAGACGATCCAGCAGCGCCGCGCCTGATGATCGAAGGCGACGACCGTGTCGTAAGCGTGAAGGGCGATGGGCGGGATATCGGGCGCCGGAGTCCGCGCCTTGATCTGCGGCTCGAGCAAACGGGCGAATTCATAAGCGATATAGCCGGCGAACCCGCCCTGGAAAGGCGGCAGCTCGGACGCGGGCGGCAAGCTCCAGCGCTTCAATCGCCGGTCGAGGCGGGCGAGCGCCGCGAGGCCGCCTTCGCCTTCCGCCAAGGTAAAGGTCTCGAACGGGTCGGCGGCGATATAGGAATAGCGGCCGAGCTCGCCCTGCTGGGCCGCGCTGTCGAGGAAGGTCACGTCCTTGCGGCGCGCGAAACGGCGCAGCAGCAGTGCCGGATCGCGGTAAGCGATCTCGCGCCGGAGCACTTCGCCCATGGACGCAGGGACATGTTTCATGACCGCCTCATATAGGCAATGCCGTCACTTTTCGCCATGGGCTTGTCCCTGAGGACGAGTTGGCGCAAGGCTCCACATCATGCCCGCCGATTCCCCGGTCACCGCCGATGTCCTGCTGCCGCTCGCGCTCGAGGGGCCCTATACCTATGCGGTGCCGCCGGGACTGGTCGTGGCGCCTGGCGACTATGTCAAAGTGCCGCTGGGGCCACGCTCGTTCATCGGCTGTGTCTGGAAAATCGGCGAGGGTGACGGCGGCGGCAAGACCTTGCGGCCGATCGTCCAGAAATTCGATCTGCCGTCCTTGAGCGATACACATCGCGCCTTCATCGACTGGGTGGCGCAATATTATCTGGAGCCGCTCGGCAATGTGCTGCGGCTCTGCCTCAGGGCTCCTGGCGCCTTCGGTGAGGCGAAGGGCGACGTTGCCTATCGCATCGGCCCCAACCAGCCGGCGAAGCTCACCGCGCAGCGCGCCCGCGTGCTCGACATTGCGCGCGAAGGCCTGGCGATGAAAGCCTCCGAGCTCGCCGAGCTTGCCGGCGTCGGCACATCGGTGGTGAAGATGTTGGCCAAAGCCGGCGCGCTCGAAGTGGTGGCGCTGCCGCCGCATCGCGCTTTCCCCGCGCCCGATCCCTCCGCCGGCAAGCTCGCTTTGTCTGAGGCGCAGGAAGAGGCGGCCCGGGAATTGCGCGCCCTTGTGACGCGGCGCGCGCAAGGCACGCTGCTGCTCGACGGCGTCACCGGATCGGGCAAGACCGAAGTCTATTTCGAGGCGATGGCGTCGGCGCTCGCCTCCGGGCGGCAAGTGCTGCTCCTGCTGCCGGAGATCGCGCTCACCCAGCAATTCATCGAGCGCGTCGAGCGGCGCTTCGGCAGCGCGCCGGCGACCTGGCATTCCGGCATGCGGCCGCGCGAGCGCGAACGCGTCTGGCGCGGTGTGGCGGATGGTGGTGCGCGTATCGTCGTCGGCGCGCGCTCGGCTCTGTTCCTGCCCTGGGCGCGGCTCGGTCTCGTCGTCGTCGATGAAGAGCATGAGAGCGCTTATAAGCAGGAAGACGGCGTGCCCTATCACGCCCGCGACATGGCGATCGTCTATGGCGCGCTCGGCAAGTTCCCGATCGTTCTCGCTTCCGCGACACCTTCGCTCGAAAGTCTCGTCAATGCAGAGCGCGGCCGCTACACCCATGTGCAGCTCGCGGTCCGCCACGGCGCCGCCGAATTGCCGCCGAGCCATATCATCGACATGCGCCAGGCGGCGCCACCTTCCGGCTCATGGCTGTCGGATCCTCTCGCCAACGCGGTGAGCGAGACGCTCGCCAAAGGCGATCAGGCGCTGCTCTTTCTCAATCGGCGCGGTTATGCGCCCTTGACGCTCTGCCGTGCTTGCGGTCACCGCTTCGATTGTCCGAACTGTGCCGCGTCGCTGGTCGAGCATCGCTTCCGCAAGCAGCTGATGTGCCATCATTGCGGCCATACCGAAGCGATCCCCGGCCAATGCCCCAAATGCGAAACGCCAGGCAAGCTCGTGCCCTGCGGACCGGGCGTCGAGCGTCTCGCCGAGGAAGTGGCGCAGCGTTTCCCCGAAGCGCGGCTCACCATCTTGTCGAGCGATCTGGCCCGCGGCACGCTGCTCAAGGATGCAATTCGCGAAGTGGCCGACGGCGTGCACAATCTCGTCATCGGCACGCAGCTGGTCGCCAAGGGCCATCACTTTCCGCATCTGACTCTCGTCGGTGTCGTCGATGCCGATTTTGCGCTCGATTCGAGCGATCCACGCGCCGGCGAGCGCAGCTGGGCGCAAATGGCGCAAGTGGCGGGGCGCGCCGGGCGCGGCGAGAAGCCGGGCCGCGCGCTGATCCAGACCTACAGGCCCGATCATCCGCTGATGCGGGCGCTGGCGGAAGGCGACCGCGACGGCTTTCTCACGGAAGAGAAGCGGCTACGCGAAGGGGCGGACCTGCCGCCTTATGGGCATCTCGCGGCCATCGTCATATCGGGTCGCGACGGGCACGAGACCGAACGTTTTGCCCGCTCGCTACAGCCGCTCGCCCCCTATGGCGAGGGCGTGCATGTGCTGGGCCCGGCGCCAGCGCCTTTGCATCTGGTGCGCGGGCTGCATCGCTGGCGCTTCCTGGTCCGGGCGCGTCGCGGCATCAATGTGCAAGCCTATCTCAAGGCCTGGCTCGGCGACATCAAACCCAAGGGATCGCTCAGGTTGGCGATCGATGTCGATCCATATAATTTTTTGTAGAAGCTACTCCGACTGCTCCGCCGCGAGCTGGCGCCATTTGGCGGCGTAGCGCGCCATCATCGCCGGCGCCTTCGGATCCACGCGGTCGAGTGACAGAGCGAGCTCGGGCAGCTTGCCGTCCTCACTCATCAAGGCCAGCACCATGGCGCCTTGCGTGGTGCCGTCGCGCAATTGCGAGGCAAGCACCTTCTGCTTCGGGCGCAGAGCCGCGAGCGCCGCGAGAAACACCGGGTTCTTGGCGAAAGGCCCGTCGACGATGATGTCGCCTTTCGACTTCACCGCGGCGAGCGAGCGGTCGACCATCAGCGCGCAATAAAGCGCGGCAAGGGTCGCTCGTTCTTCTTCGCTTGCAGGTGCCGGGCCTCTCACCAGGCCTTTATTGCCGGTGCCGGGCATCGGTCCGCCCGAGTCGGTGAAGGACGGAAGCGCGAAGCTCTCTTGCGAGAGAATGTCGGCAAGCGCCTTGAAGCTCGCCGCTTCGGCGGCGGCGCCACGCGAGAGAATCTCGAATTCGCGCCCGCCCATGAAGCGGCAGCAGGCGACGGGCTTGCCCCAGATGTCGGTGTTGGTCACCGTGTCGCGCTTAGGGTCGAGCTCGGTAATGCCGGTGTCGGTGTCGAAGCCGATGATCCAGGTGCCGGTCGACAGAAGCGTGAAGTGTTTCCGGCCGCCGGCGAGGTAGCGCAGATAATTGGCGCTCGAATCGTGGATGCCGGCCAGCACGTCGCCGCGGCCGCGGAAACGGCCATCGCGGAATTCCTCCTTCAGCGTGCCCGTCACTTCCCAGGCCTGGGCCCAGGGCGCGAAGAGCTTGTCCCAGCCGCGCAGACGCGCCAGCGACGAGAAGCTGTTGTCGCGCACATCCATCAGCTGTGACTGGCACGACATGCTGGCGACCTCGATCACCGCTTTGCCGCTGAGCAGATAGCTCACATATTGAATCCAGGGCAGGATGGTTTTGACCTTGGCGAAATCCTCGGGGAAAGCCTCTTCCGCCCAGAAGAGCTGCATGCCATGGGTCAGCGCCATCGGCAGAAGCGGCCCGAAGACTTCCGAGAAAGGCGGCTCGACCTTGCGATAGGCTTCAATGATCTCGGGTGGCGGCTCGGCCATGTAATCCATCACCGGCAAGGCCAGTGAACCATCCTCGGCGAGGCAGGCAATCGCCGCGCCATGGGCCGAGGGCACGATGACGTCGATCGGCAGCACCGCGTCGAGATCGGGCAGATGTTTGGCGCAGAAAGCGATCAGCGGCTTGGGATCGAGATGCAGAAAGGGGGGGCCGGCGCGATGGCGGCTCGCCATCTTGCGTTCGGCCAAAGGCTTTCCGGCGCTGTCGAAGAGCACGATCTTGCTGTTGGTCGCTCCGACATCCACCACGGCGATGCCGCGCACATTATTTCCCGTCATGATCCCCTCTGTGGGACGCCCCCCGGCGCCCGATCACAGATTTTTGTACATGATCGTGGTGGAGTCGAGACGATCTTTATGGGTGTCGCGGCAATAGCCAGGGATGATACCGGTGGTGCGGTAACCGATGGCGGCATAAAGCGGCTCGGCCGTGTCGCCGGTGCGGGTGTCGAGGGTGAGCAGGCAACGCCTAAGCCGGCGCGCCTCGTCCTCGATTGCCGCCATCAGTGCCTTGGCGATGCCCTGGCGGCGGAAATCCGGATGCACCAGCAATTTGCGGATCTCGGCGCGATGCGGCTGATTGGCCGGCGTGTCGTAGTCGAGCTGCACCGCGCCGGCGATGCGCGCACCGTCTTTCGCCACCAGGAGCAGACGTGTGCCGCTCGCCACCGGCCCCGCGACCTTGTCGCGCCAGAAGCCTTCCGCGTCTTCCATACTGTGCGGCATGATGAAGCCGATGCTGGCGCCGGCATGAACACAGTCATGCAGGAGCTTCGCCAGTTCCGGCAATTCGTGTGAGATGTCCTCGGCGGTGAAGAGCGAGAGGTTTATCGTCATGTCTCACACCATGAAGATCAGATAGCGGGCCGAGATTTTCTTCGGCGTCGCGAAGCTGCTCGGGCCGAAAAGCTGATAACGCAGGCAGTCGCCGGCTTTCAGCTCGTAGGTTGTGCCGGCCACCGTGATGTCGAGCTGGCCCTCGAGCAGAACGAGATGATGCTCGAGGCCCTGCTTCGGCGCCTTGTCGTAATCGATGCGTGTGCCGGGGCCGATCTCGCCTTCGATCACTTCACCGACAAGCGTATGCGCCGGCGGCGACACCGCGCGGCGCTTGAAGCTGATCTCTGGATCGCTCCACAAAGTCTGGGCGCTGCGCCGGATGAGCGGCGCGAAACCGTCCTCGGCCATATGCATCAGCCGTGACAGCGTCAGGCCGAAGGCGGCGCAGAGCTTGCCCAGCATGCTGGTGGTCGGGCTGATGGCGAAATTTTCGAGCCTCGACAAAGTGGCGCGGCTCACCCCGCTGCGACCGGCCAACTCGTCGAGCGACCAGCCGCGATCGATGCGCAAGGCCTTCAGGCGCTGGGCGATCCGGCGGTCGACGGCGTCGTCCATGATTTCTATATCTTCCATATTTGAGAATTTTTCTCAAATCAGGGAAAATGTCAAGAGACCGCGACCTTAGCCTTTCTGGACCTTTCGGATTTCAGGTTGTAGGGTCCGCCCGAAAATTTGATCAAATGGAGCCGTCGCGATGTCAAAGTCCAAACATGCCGATCTCAAGAAGAAGATCATCTGGGTCTGCCGTCAGATGAACGAGATGGGCATCAATCAGGGCACGTCGGGCAATGTCAGCGCCCGCACCGAGGACGGTTTCCTGATGACGGCGTCGGGCGTTCCTTATGACATCATGGATGTCGAGCATATCGTCGAGATGGATCTCGAGGGCGGCTATTACGGCAAATATCTGCCGTCGACCGAATGGCGCATGCATATGGACATCTTCAAGGCGCGGCCCGAGGCGGGCGCCATCGTGCATACGCATTCGATCTATGCCACGGCACTGGCGACCTTGCGCAAAGACATCCCGCCCTTCCACTACATGATCGGCGTCACCGGCGGCCCGACCTTGCGGGTCAGCGACTATGCCGAATTCGGCACCCAGGCGCTCTCCGACACGATGCTCAAGGCGCTGAAGGACCGCACCGCCTGCCTCCTCGCCAATCACGGCCAGATCGCCTTCGGGCCCAATCTCGACAAGGCCCTGTGGCTCGCGGGCGAGATCGAGACGCTCTGCCACCAATATTGGGCGGCGTGCCTCGCCGGCAAGCCGGTCATCCTCAAGGATGCGCAGATGAAGACCGTCCTGGCGCGCTTCAAGACATACGGCAAGCAGGCCGGTGAGCTGAAAGGCGGCGAGGCGCTGGCGGTGATCGCGCCGACGCGCCGCGATGCGCCCGAGGCGAAGCCTGAGAAGGGCAAGAAAGACAAGCCGAAGAAGGACAAGTCCAAGAAGGCCAAGGACAAGGCGAAGTGATTTCCAATGTGTCGTCGCTGGCGCGCGAATTGCGCCGGCATGCCGAGGAGAAAGGCCCGATCCGGATCGGTGTCGCCGGCGCCGGCCAGATGGGCACCGATCTCGCCGTTCAGCTCGCCCGTATGGAGGGCCTGCGGCTCGCGGCCATCGCCGAGCTCAATATCCCCAATGCGCAAGCGGCACTTCTCCTCGCCGGCCATGGGCGCGAGGACTTCGCCGAGGCGAAGTCCGCTCAGGATATCGATCGGCTGATCGAGATGAAGAAGATCGCCATCACCGGCGATCTTCAGGCGCTTGTCGGCGCCGGGCGCATCGATGTGGTGATCGACGCCACCGGCAATCCCGATACAGGGGCCGTCTTCGCGCTCGCCGCGATCAAAGCCGGCAAGCCGATCGTGATGCTCAATGTCGAGGCCGACATCACCATCGGCCGCTTTCTCCATGAAGAAGCGCGCCGCGCCGGCGTCGTTTATACGGGCGCGGCGGGTGATGAGCCGGCCGCGGCCCTCGAGCTCATCGGTTTCGCCCAGTCGCTCGGCCTGTCGATCGTCTGCGCCGGCAAGGGTAAGAACAACCCGCTCAAATTCGACGCGGTACCGGCCGATTACGAAAAGGAAGCCCGTGAGCGCAACATGAATGCGCGCATGCTGGTCGAATTCGTCGACGGCTCGAAGACCATGGTCGAGATGGTGGCGATCGCCAATGCGACCGGCCTCGTCCCTGACCTGCCCGGCATGCATGGTCCGGCGGCGACGCGCGATGAGCTTGCGGACGTGCTGATTCCGAAATCCAAGGGCGGCGTGCTCAGCAAGACCGGCTGCGTCGATTATTCGATCGGCAAGGGTGTGGCGCCCGGCGTCTTCTGCATCGTCGAGGCCGATCATCCGCGCGTCATCGAACGCATGATCGATCTGAAAGTCGGCAAGGGGCCGTATTTTTCACTCTTCCGGCCCTTCCATCTGACCAGCCTCGAAGTGCCGATTTCGGCGGCGCATGCGGTGCTGCACAAAGAAGCCGACATGGTGCCGCTCGATCATCCGGTGGCGGAAGCGATCGCCCTCGCCAAGCGCGATCTCAAGCCCGGCGAAACGCTCGGCAAGATCGGCGAGACGGAATATCGCGCCTGGGCGATGACCTGGGGCGAAGCGCGCCAGGCCAATGCCATCCCGATCGGCCTCGCCGAGCGGGCGAAAGTGGTGAAGCCGGTCAAGGCCGGCAGCTATCTCACCTATGACAATTGCGTTCCCGACGACACGCTCACCATCACCCAGATCCGCCGCCGCCTCGACCAGTCGGATGCACGCTTTCTGGCCGCGGCGGAGTAGGGGCCTAACCCGCAATCGCCGTCGCGATATCTCCCGCATGCTTGCGGATATGCGGCACCGCGACGGTTTCGAAGAACTGGCCGCGGGTCAGCGTGCCGAGCGCGAAAATGCGTGAGGGATGACCGTCGCGCGTCCGGCAGCGTCCGTCATCGTCGATGGCGATGCCGAGGCCGAGCGGGCATTCGGTGACGAGGCCGGCATCGAGGAGCACGCTCAATAGAGCATGTGAGCGCAGCGACAGGCTCGGCCCGGTGGTGTTGACGACGAGATCGGCCGCGAGAGTGCCGGCAGTCAGATCGACATCGATACGATCGGTATGCGGTGTGAGACGGTGGATACGGCCGGCGCGCAAGGACAGGCGCCCGGCCGTCCTCAGCTCCTCGATCCGGTGCCAGGTCGGCGGCGGCGACCGGTGGCGATGATGCAGCCACAGCCGGGCGCCATGCCTCATGAAGCTGCGGCGCTGCTCATGTGTCCACCGGGTCCAGATCGTCTCGACATGCCCGCGCAGGCCATCGACGACTTCATACCAGTCATGTTGGCGCAACTCGCGCTTCACCATGCCCCAGATCGCAGCGGGCGAATGACCGATGATGTGTTCCGCGTCGGCCCAGGGCGTCACGGTCCGATCGCAAGGTGGCGTCAGCGGATGCGCCGCAGCCAAAGTGAATCGTGCTTTTGGATTGGCATCGGCGATCAGCACAACCGCATCGAGCGCCGTAAGACCCGTGCCGGCGATAACGACGCGGTCGCGTTCTTGAGCTATTCCCGGTGTCAGGCTCCAGGGATGTTCGACGATACGCGGATCGCTGATCCCGGCCGCGAGAAATTTCGGAGGTAGATTGCCGAGCGCCAGTACGGCATGTGAGGCCGTAAGCGTCGTGCCGTCTGTCAAGGTGATGGCAAGCCCGTCATCGGTTGAACGGATCGTGCTCGCCATCGTCTGGAAATGGCGGACATCCTTACCGGCGACGGCTTTCGAAACCGCTTCGGTGAGGAAATCGCCATAGAGCCGACGTGGCGCATAGTCGTGCTCGGCGCGCTCGGCGAGCCACGGCTCGAAGAGCGGATCGTCCGCCTCGGCAAACGTGTCCATCTTGGGCGTCGTCACATTGAGGAGATGCTTGTCGAAACGCGCCGAATAAGCGAGGCCGCGACCCAGGCTCGCGCGCGGCTCGACGATATCGATGCCTTCGTGACCCTGCTGCAAGAGGCGCAACAGCATCCAGGCGCCGGCGGCGCCGCCGCCGATGATGACGATGCGCAGTTTCATCAGGGGCGCTCGAAAACGATGCGGCCGTCCACGATGGTCAGGAGGCTCGACAAGTCCCTCAGCTTGTTTGCGTCGACGGTCAGCGGGTCGCTATCGAAGACGGCGAGATCGGCAAGGAAACCCGGCGCCAGCGGGCCCTTGTGATGCTCGTCATAAGTGAGGCGCGCGCCGCTCAATGTGAGCGCATGCAACGCCTCGCGGCGCGTCAGCCGCTCCGCGGCGCCCAGCACCTTTTCGTCGGAACGGCGCTCTCTTTCGCACATCGTCCACAGAGTGAAGCCGGGATTGTACGGAATATTGTCGGTCGCCGCGGCGGCATCGATGCCGAGATCGAGCATGGTCCGCATCGGCACGATCCTGTCGCCGTCGGCCTCATCGTACCAATGGCCGCCCTTCCACAGGAAATAGACCGGAATGGTGGTGACGAGCACGCCGAGCCGCGCCAGGCGGGCAAGCGTCGCGCGCTCCGTTCGGGCGATATGCTGGATGACCCAGCGTTTTCCGGCGAGCGGCGCCAGCGTATTCACGCGCTCGAGTACCGCGACGACCTCATCGAGGCGGTCGCCGACAATGGTGTTGAGCCGCAGGTCGTAGAGCAAAGCCAGGCGACACAGCTCCTCGAAATCCTTCGGTCCCTGCGCCTGCTCGACGAAGCCCGACCAGCCGGTATTGGGCAGATCCTTGCGGGCGATCTCGGCCATGCGGTCATCACCGCCATAAGCGACATGGATGCCGGACAGACGGAACCACGGATCACCGAGGCCGGAGCCCCTCGCCTGGGCCAGCCAGTCGCGCATGATGATCGCCGCTTCGCTTACATCCTTCCAGGAGGGGCTCACCACCAGCCCGATGCGAACCGTGAGCTCGTTCTTTTCCCACAGATCGCGATAGAGGCCGATGATCTCGGCGGCCGAGCCGTGGCCTTCATAGGCCGATGTCGTGCCGACGCCATTATAGAGGCGCATCGATTCAATGATGCCGGCGCGGCGGTCGGCGGCGCTGAAGCGCGGCACCGCCGGCAGGAGATCGAACTCGACCATCGGACGCGGATTGCGCTCGATGATGATTCCTGTCGGCTCGCCTGTCGCGTCCTTCACGATCTCGATGCCGCCGATGCTGGGAGTCGATGAACGTGTAATGCCATTAAGCGCCAGCGCTTTCGTGTTGAGGCAGGAATGGCCCGGTGGTGCCCCCCAATTGCCGAAGAGGCCCGGAATATAGACCGGATGATCGGGGGCGGCGGCGTCGAGATCGAAGCGGTCGGGGGCGCGGCCTTCGGCGAGCTGGGCAACAGCGTTGAAGAAAAACGGCGGCGTGCCGATCGGCATGGTGACGATCCAGTCGCCATGTTTCGTCTTCTGCGCTTCCGCCCGGATGAGCGCCTGGATGTCGGCGATCGAGCGGCAGCCCGCGAGCGACGGGCGCCTCAGCTTCAGCCCTTCGCGCTCCATATGCGCATGGGCGTCATTGATCCCAGGTGTCACGGTGGCGCCGGGCAGATCGATGAGGCGCGTTCGCGGCGTGGCATGTGCTTTGAGCTCGGTCGCGTCACCGACAGCGAGAATGCGGTTGCCGCTGATCGCAATGGCTTCGGCGACGCGATCCTCCGCATCGAGCGTGCGTACCCTGCCGGTGGTGATGATGATGATGTCAGGCACTGGGCCGATACCAGGGGAAGAGCTTCCGGCACAAAGCGACGAACAGACGGTCGCCGGCGAAGCCTAAGAAACCGAGGATCACCAGCCCGGCGAACATGATGTCGACGCGGAATAGCTGATGGCCCATCGACATCATATAAGCGACGCCGGCGCGGGCTCCCGCAAGCTCGGCGGCGACGAGCACGATGAGGGCGATGGCGATGCCTTGCCGAAGTCCCGCAATGATGAAAGGCAAGGACGCCGGCAGGACGACATAGCGCAGAGTCTGCCAGCGATTGGCGCCGAGACAGGCGGCGGAGCGCAGATAGATCTCATGCACGTCGCGCACGCCGATGAAGCTGTTGATCCAGATCGGGAAGAAGGCGCCGGTGGCGACGAGCGCGACCTTGGCGCCTTCGCCGATGCCGAACCACAGGACCGAGACCGGCACCAGCGCGATGACCGGCACCGAGCGGAAGCCATGCAGCAATGGCTCGACCAGGTCGCGGATCACAGGAGCCCTCGCGGTGGCGACGCCGATGGCGACACCTAGTACCGCGGCGATGAGGAAGCCTGAGCCGGCGCGCCCCAGGCTCACCAGAATATTCCACGGAATCTCGCCCGAGCCCAGCATCGGCAGCGCCGCCTCGAGGACCTTCGAAGGCGGTGGGAACAGTACCGGATTGGCGAAGCCAAGGCGCGGGATGATCTCCCAGACGGCCAGGAACAGCAGGACGCCCAGAATGTTGAGCGCGATGCCGCGCCAGCGCCGCATCCGGACGCTCCGTTGATGCTCGGCGAGAAAACGCGCTTCGAAGGCGGCCGTGTCTTTCATCTCAGGCGGCCTCTTTGCGCTTCGGGTCCTGATGCAGCGCCGCATTGATGCGGGCATACCATCTGGCGAATTCGGGCGAGCCGCGATCGCGCGGATGCGGCATGTCGATGGTCATGATCTCCTGGATGGAGCCCGGATGCGCCGACATCACCACCACGTCATCGGCGAGGAACACCGCCTCGTCGACATTGTGGGTGATGAAGACGATGCTGAGGCCCAGCTGCTGCCAGAGGCGCAGCAATTCCTCCTGCAAGGTGGCGCGGGTGAGCGCATCGACCGCCGCGAAAGGCTCGTCCATCAGCACGACCTGCGGGTGGATGGCGAGCGCGCGCGCCACCGCCACACGCTGGCGCATGCCGCCCGACAATTCATGCGGATAACGATCGGCGGCATGGCTCATGCCGATCATGGCGAGCAGATCGTCGGACCGTTTGCGCCGCTCCGCCGCCTTCATGCCGGCGACGCGCAGGCCGAATTCGACATTCTGGCGCACCGTGAACCAGGCGAAGAGCGCATATTCCTGGAAGACGACGCTGCGGTCGGGGCCCGGCCCCGAGATCGGTTTGCCGTCGAGCTGGACGCTGCCGGCGGTGGGCTTGAGAAAACCGGCGATGAGCTGCAGCAAGGTGGTCTTGCCGCAGCCCGATGGGCCGACGAGACAGGTGAAACGGCCCCGTTCGAGGCCGAGACTCACATCGCGCAAGGCCCAGGAGGGTGTGCCGCCGGTCCCGACATAGAGATGCGAAACATGCTCGATCGAGATCAGCGGCATGATGTTCAGAGACTCACGCGGTCGGGAGCGGCCTTCTTCAGGGGCTCCGAAGCGATGAGGCCCGAAAGCAGGGTGCGGACATCCTCGGCCGGCTGTTTGGCGAGGCCGGAACTGATCGCCCATTCGGCCTGGCCGACGAGATCGTCGAGGAATGCCTTGTCGAGCCGGACCTGGAACTCGAAGACCGAGGTCATCTGGCGCACGAATTCGGCCTCGGCGCGCACGCGCGGCGCCACGATCTCGGGCCAGGAGGCGTTTTTGGACATGTAATCCTCGGCGGCGAGCAAAGCGCGCACCGCGCGGTCGCCGAGCTCGGGATTGCCCGCCAGCGCACCGTCATTGACGAGCAGCAATTGGTGGCTGACGAAGAATTTCTCGAGGCCCTCCTGGGTCATCTCGAAGATTTTGTCGGGGGCCGCATCGAGGGCGAGCTTGGAGGCCTGCGAGGTCCAGGCGAAGCCGTCGACATCGCCGCGCAAGGTGGCGGCGAGCATGTCGCTCGGATTGAGGTCGACGATCTTGACGTCGCTGTCCTTCAGGCCACCCATCGCCAGATAACGCGACAGCATATATTGGCCGCTGGTGCCGACGCGGGTGCCGATGGTCTTGCCCTTGAGCGAGGAGGGATCCTTATCGGATGAGCCGCTCGCCTTGCTCATCGTCACTTTCATGTCGCGCGAATAGCGGCTGTAGCTCGCCAGGATCTTCGGCTTGAGGCCCTGGAGGGCGGCGAAGATCACCGGCGTATCGGTCGAGGTGGCGAATTGCGCCGAGCCGCCGAGCAGAGCCTGCATCGATTCGCGGCCCGTCGGGAAATCGAGGGCGGTGAGGGTCACGCCTTCCTTCTTCCAGGCCTCGATGCCCTCGGCGACGAAGGACAGGGCCCAGGTATAACCGGTGCTGCCATAGGCGATGGTCGCGTCGATTGGGGCGGCTTCGGCCTTGGCGCCCCTGAAAGGTGTGGCGAGGAGGGCGGTACCGCCCAAGGCCAGAAGGGCGGAACGTCGGGTCAGCAGCATTTGTTTTTTCTCCTTGTATGCCGGCAGTAACGTCATCCATCCGGTCCGGCAACTTGATTGACCGGTTTCTCACAGCAAAGTGTGGCCCGTGGGCCAAATGAGAAAACTTCACGCCTAAGCCAAGATTTTCTAACGATTACTTGACGTTGTGTCGGGCTCGCGATGCGCGTCATGGGGTGATCCCGGAAATCCTGGGTTGACAGGGACCCTGAGGACGCGTTTACTCAGATTACATTTGTTCCAGCAAAATTACAAAAGTTCAAAAGCTGCTGGAGGGACCGGATGGGAGGCCTCTTGATGACCGCAAGCCTGCGCGGTGCGACGATGTTGTGTGCCGGAGCGCCCGCATGAGCGACGCGGCGGTGGCGCAAAGCCGTTCGCCGGGCTCGTTGTGGCCCAAATGGCGCTGGCTTTCCTCCGAACATCCCTTGCCCTGGCTCCTGCCGGCCTCGGCGCTGATGATCATCTTCGGCATCTATCCGCTGCTTTATGCGCTGTGGCTGTCGCTGCATAAGCGCAACCCGGTGACGCGGGCCAATGTCTTCGATCCCGACTACAACTGGATGAAGGCTTTCGGCGATCAGCGCGTCTGGGACGCCATCGCCACCACCTTCCTCTATACCGGCATTGCGCTGGTCATCCAGCTGGTGCTCGGGCTTCTCATCGCGCTGCTGCTCGATAGCGACCGCAAAGGTTATGGCGTGCTCCGCGCCTTGATGACCTTGCCGCTTGTCGTGCCGCCCGCCGTCACCGGCATGATGTTCCTGCTCATGCTCGACGGCTCCTTCGGCGTGCTGTCGCGCTCGCTCTATGCGGTGGGGCTGCTGTCGCCGCAATATCCGATCCTCGCCAACAGCTCGACCGCGCTCGCCGGCGTGCTGCTCGCCGATATCTGGCAATGGACGCCCTTCATGGTGCTGATCATGCTGGCGGGCTTGCGATCGCTGCCGAAAGAACCTTTCGAGGCGGCGGCGATCGACGGAGCCACGGCCGTCCAGGCTTTCTTCAAGCTGACGCTGCCGATGATGTCGAAGGTGATCGCCATCGCCGTGCTCATCCGCGGCATCGATCTGTTCCGCGTCTTCGACTATGTGAAGGTGATGACGGATTCGGGCCCGGGCACAGCCACCGAGACGCTCACCTCCTATTCGGGGCGCATCTATTTCAACGGCGATTTCCCCTATGCCTCGACGCTGTCGCTCATCACCCTCATCCTGGTGATCATCGCGTCGAGCCTGTTCATGAAGATTTTCCGGGTGAAGCTCTGATGGAACAGTCCCTTCCCAAACGCATCTTGCGCGACATCACCGCGGTCACGGTCGTGGCGATCTTCATGTTCCCGCTGTTCTGGTGGGCCTTGACCTCGATCAAGCCGATGTATGCGATCTTCAACAAGGATGAGGTCGTCGTCTTCGACTTCGTCCCGACGCTCATCAATTATGCCGTCGTGCTGCTCGGCTGGTCGCGCGCCGAGATCGCCATCGAAAGCGGCTCGACCTTCGGCGTCGGCGGCACCAGTTCCTACGATTCGCGCCAGACCATCATCGATTCGATCATCGTCGCCGTCGGTTCGACCGGGCTCACCATCATCCTCGCGGTCCTCGCCGCCTATGCCTTGTCGCGCATGCGGTTCCGCGGTCGCGAGGGCTTCCTCAACTGGGTGCTCGGCCAGCGTTTCCTGCCGCCGATCGCGATCATCGTGCCGCTCGTCGGCATGTACAAGGTCGCCGGCATGCGCGACACCGACAATCTCTTCCTCGGCTATATCGGCCTCATCGTCATCCATGCGCTGATGAACCTGCCGATCGCGGTGCTGCTGCTCAAATCCTTCTTCGACGACGTGCCGAAGGATGTCGACGAGGCGGCGATGATCGACGGCGCGACGCGCTGGCAGACCTTCCTCAAAGTGGTGCTGCCGATGGTGCGGGGTGGTGTGGCGGCGGCGGCGGTGCTGTGCTTCATCTTCTCGTGGACGGAATTCCTGCTGTCGCTCTTCCTCACCACGATCATCCGCACCGTTCCGGTCAAGATCACCACTTTCGTCACCTCGACCGGCTCGGAATGGGGCTTCATCTCTGCGCTTGGCACGGCGGCGATCCTGCCCGGCTTCATCTTCATTCTTCTGGTTCAACGGCATCTGGTCCGCGGCCTCACACTCGGCTCACTCAAGGAATGAGCCGTGGACGAGCACATAACGACGCAACCCATGGGAGGAATTCATGAGTTTCAAAGACCACGATAAGAAGACCTTTATCATCGACACCGCGCGCGACTTCGCGGCGCGGCGCATCTCCAAGCGCGACTTCCTGCGCAAGACCGGCATGGCCGGCATCGGCTTCTCGGCCTTTGCCACCGGCCTCCTCGGCTCGACGCGGCCCTTCCGCGGCAATCTCGGCGGCAATGCGGCCTATGCGCAGACGCCCGAAGAGATGACCAAGTGGCTGAAGGATGTCGGCGGCAAGTTCAAGGGCACCAAGGTGCGCTACACCTCGGAAGCCACACCGCCGACCGTCGTTCTCAACCAGATCAAGGGTGAGTTCACCGAAGCGACCGGCATCGAGGTCGAAATCGAGATCGTGCCGCTCGAGCAGGTTCTCGCCAAGGCGACGCAGGACGTGCAGGGCCAGCTCGGCACCTATGACGTCTATTATCTCGACCAGTCCTGGGTCGCGACCTTCGCGCAGGACACGGTCGATCCGACGCAGTACTACAAGGACAAGCCCGATCTCGCGATGCCGGGCTTCGACTTCGACGACTTCTCCAAGCCGCTGGTCGAGGGTCTTGCTCTCTATGATGGGAAGTGGGCGGGCATTCCGTTCGACATCCCGATCTTCATCACCATGTATCGCAAGGACATCCTCGAGAAACATGGCATCAAGCCGCCGACCAATTTCGACGAGTTCACCGCCGGCGTGAAGGCGATCACTGAGGCCGAGAAGGCCAATGGTATCTTCGGCACCGGTCTCCAGGCCAAGTCGGGTCACTATTCGCTCGAATGCGACTGGACCGCGGCGGTGTGGGGCCATGGCGGCTCGATCTTCGGCAAGGACAAGAAATTCGCCGGCAATGACGAGCAGGGCGTCAAGGGTCTCCAGTGGTATCAGGAGATGCTGAAGAACGCCCCGCCGCAGTCGACCGCGTCGACCTGGGACGGCCAGTTCCAGATGATGCATGCCGGCCAGGTGGCGCTCGTCAACAGCTGGGACGAGTTCTTCCCGGGTCTCGATGCCGATGATTCGAAGGTGAAGGGCCTGTGGGAGCCGCTGCACCCGATCTCCTCGATGACCGGCGTGCGCGCCGTGGCGGATGCGGGCTTCGGTGAAATTCCTAATGTCGGTCACCAGGGCGGCTCGATCCTCGGCCTCTCGAAATACTCGAAGAATCTCGACGCCGCCTGGATCTTCATGCAGTGGGCCTGCTCGAAAGAGATCATGACCCGCTGCACGCTGCTCGGCGGCTTCGCGCCGATGCGGCTTTCCTCCTTCGAGGATCCGCGCGTCAAGGCCAAGGCCGTCGTCGGCCCCGGCACCACGCGCCATCTCGAAGTGGTGAAGTGGACGATCGACAATGTCATGGCTTCCGAACCCGACATGCCCCTATGGGCGGGCTTCTCCAATAACGAGATCCCGGTCGAGCTCGGCAAGCTGCTCACCAATCAGGACTATGGCGGCGATGCCAAGAAGTGCATGGACAACGTTGCCAGCCTGATCAACAAGGCCGTCGAAGACGCCGGCCTTCTCTGATACTCCCTGGACTGGGCGGAGACGGACCATCCCGTCTCCGCCAATTTTTTGACCGGACTCATGACCCGCGACCTCGTCATCGGCCTCGATTCCTCGACCACTGCCGCCAAGGCCATCGCCTTCGACCGCGACGGCAATGCGCAAGGTGAAGGCCGTGCCCAGATCGCGCTCGCCAATCCGCAAGCCGGCTGGTTCGAGCAGCGGGCGGAAGACTGGCGCCATTCCGCCGAAACCGCGATCCGCGAATTGCTCGTCAAGGTGAAGCCGGAACGCATCGCTGCCATCGCCATTTCCAATCAGCGCGAAAGCTTCGCGCAGTTCGACAGTGAAGACACGCCGCTGCGCCCCGGCACGTTGTGGCTCGACGAGCGCGGCCGTTCCGAGATCGAGCGGCTGGCGCAGAAGATCGGCCGCTCCGAAATCCATCGCATCTCCGGCAAACCCGTCGATCTGACGCCCTGCCTCTATCGCTGCGCCTGGTTCGACGCCCATATGCCCGACATGTGGCGCAAGACCGCCAAGACCGCCGAGGTCCATGGCGTCCTCATCCATCATCTGACCGGCCAATGGGTCACCTCAACGGCGTCCGCCGATCCGATGGGCCTCCTCGACATGGCGGCGCAGGACTGGTCCGACACGCTCATCGACGCCGTCGGCCTCACCCGCGCACAACTGCCCAAGCTCGTGCGACCGGGCCAGAAGATCGCCCCTCTCACCGAAGCAGCCGCCAAAGCGACCGGGCTCCCGCGTGATGTCGTGGTCGTGGCGGGTGGCGGCGACGGGCAATGCGCCGGCAGCGGCGCCAATGTCTTCGAGACAGGCCGCGCCTATCTCAATCTCGGCACCGCCGTCGTATCGGGAAGCTTCGGCGAGGCCTATGCCTATGATCCCGCCTTCCGTACCATGAAGGCGATCGCCGAGACCGGCTATATCTATGAATCCTGCCTGCGCACCGGCACCTTCCTGGTCAACTGGATGGTGGAGCAGCTGTTCAATATCGACCCGACCCGGAACCCGCAGATCTTCAAGACACTCGAGGCGGAAGCAGCACTTTCGCCGATCGGCGCCAACGGCCTGGCGCTGGTGCCTTACTGGTCGGGTTCGATGACGCCTTATTGGGATCCCCATGCGCGCGGTGTCATCGCCGGCCTCACCGCCTCGCACCGGCGTGGCGATGTCTATCGGGCACTTCTCGAAGGTGTGGCGCTGGAGCAGGCCATGGTCACCGAACGTATCGCCCGAGTGACGCAGCCGATCGATCATTTCGTCGCCATTGGTGGCGGCGCCGCGTCCGATCTCTGGTGCCAGATCATCGCCGATGCGACGGGCCGCAAGGTCGTCCGCTCGACCACCGTCGAGGCATCATCGCTCGGGGCCGCCGCCGCGGCGGCGACCGGTGTCGGCTGGTATGCTTCCGTGATGGAGGCCGCGCGCGCCATGACCGGCGATCTCACCAAAACTTTCACCCCGGATAGCCGGGCCCAGGCCCGCTATGCCGAACTCGCTGCCATCTATGCCGATCTCTGGCCGTCTCTGTCGAAGTGGAATGCACGCATGGCCGCCTTTGCCCAAGGAGCACCCCAATGACGGAAGCCATGCGCGACTGGAACCAGCTCATCAGTGACGTGGTCGACGGCAGATGGGCCGATCCCGAAACCGGCAAGCCCGCCAAGGTGCCGTTCAAAACCATCCTCCTCGCTGACACGCTCGATGGCGGCGCCGCCGATGTGACGGCGCCCCTGAAGCTCGGCAAGAGGATCGCCGTCGTCTCCGACACCAATACGGTCGAGGCGATGGGTCGGCGCGTCGCCAGGGAACTGCAGACGTTGGGCACGATCGATGAGATCGTGATGCCCGGCAATATGGAATGCGACGAGCCGACCATCGCGGCTGTCCAAGAGAAGACCCGCCATGCCGACGCGCTAATCGCGGTGGGCTCGGGGGCGCTCAGCGACACCTGCAAATACGCGACCTTCAAGGACGGCAGGCCCTATGCCACCTTCGGCACCGCCGCCTCGATGAACGGCTATGCGGCCTCGACCGCCTCGGTAACGCTCGCCAATGGCTACAAGACCTCGCTGCCGGCGCATGCGCCCAAAGGCATCTTTCTCGATCTCAAAGTGTCGGCCGACGCGCCGACCTGGCTCTCGGCGGCGGGCCTCGGCGACTGCCTGTGCCGCTCCACCGCGCAGATCGACTGGTGGGCGTCGCATCGCCTGTTCGGCACGTTCTATTCTCCGGTTCCTTACGTGCTGCAGAAGGACGATGAAGCGCCGATGCTGAAGGCCGCGTCCGGTCTCGCCAAGCATGAGGTCGCCGCCAATGGTTATCTGCACCGCGTGCTCACTCTGTGCGGCTTGGGCGTCTGCTTCACCGGCATCTCGCATCATGGCTCGATGGGCGAGCATCAGGTGTCGCATTGGATCGACATGTTTGCCGGCCCTGCCCATCCCGGCACCACCCATGGCCAGCAGGTCGGCGTCGCCTCGCTCGCCATCGCGCGGCTGCAGACCGAATTGCTCAAACTCGACAAGGCGCCCAGGATCAAGCCGACCCATATCGACGAAGCGGAATTCATCGACCGCTATGGCCGCGAGATCGGCAGCATGTGCTACGCGGAAGCGAAGAAGAAGGCTTTCGACAAGAAGGGCGCCGATGAGTTCAACGCCAAGCTGGCCGATCTCTGGCCGCAATTGCGCGAGGAGCTCAAAGCCTTCGTGATGGATCCGGCCGAGATGGAAAAAGCGCTCAAGGCGGCGGGCGGCCCGGTCACCGCGACGGACATGAATCTGCCGCGCAAGATCTGGCGCGATGCGATGAAATATGCCCGCGACGTGCGCAACCGCTGGTCCTTCCTCGACCTCGCGGATGATGCGGGACTTCTCGACGACTTCCTTTCACGTGATCCGCAATAGGGACGGGGCAAACTCATGGCATCGGTTTCCGCCAAGAAGGTCTTCAAGAATTACGGAGATGTCGCTGTCGTCCATGGCATCGATCTCGATATCGAGGACGGCTCCTTCGTCGTGCTGCTGGGGCCGTCGGGCTGCGGCAAGTCCACGCTCTTACGCATGATCGCCGGCCTCGAGACGGTCACCAAGGGCGATATCGAGATCGCGGGCAAGCGCGTCAATGACGTGCATCCGAAAGACCGCAATATCGCGATGGTGTTCCAGAATTATGCGCTCTATGCGCATATGAATGTCGCCGACAATATGAGCTTCTCGCTGAAGCTCGCCAAACGGCCGCAGTCGGAGGTCGACCAGAAAGTGTCCTGGGCGGCGAAGATCCTCAATCTCGAGCCCTATCTCAAACGCTACCCGCGCGAATTGTCGGGCGGCCAGCGCCAGCGCGTCGCCATGGGCCGCGCCATCGTGCGCGATCCGGCGGTGTTCCTGTTCGATGAGCCTCTGTCCAATCTCGACGCCAAATTGCGTGTCCAGATGCGCACCGAGATCAAGGAGTTGCATGAGCGGCTCCAGACGACGACCGTCTATGTGACGCATGACCAGATCGAGGCCATGACCATGGCCGACAAGATCGTCATCCTGCGCGACGGGCGCATCGAGCAGATCGGCTCGCCGCTCGAAGTCTATGATCATCCGGTCAATCTCTTCGTCGCCACCTTCATCGGCTCGCCGGCGATGAACCTGCTGAAAGGCGAAACGGTCGCGGCCGATGGCGGCGTCGCGGTCAGATCGGGCGACGTGCTGCTGCCCTTGCCGCAGACCGGCAAGGTCGAGGCGGGCCGCAAGGTCACCTATGGCGTGCGGCCCGAGCATCTCGATCCGGTTTCGGGCTCGGACGGCATCCCGGCCAAGATCAATGTCACCGAGCCGACCGGCCCCGAGATCCATATCTATGCCGAGCTCGCCGGCGAGGAGATCTGCGCCATCACCGACGAACGGCGCGACTGGAAACGCGGCGAAACGATCGGCCTCAAGCCGAAGCTCGACCGCATCCATCTCTTCGACGCGGAGAGCGGAATGGCGATATTGTGAGGTGCACTACCGTCATCCCGGCGAAAGCCGGGATCCAATAAATTCTTTGGAAGCGGGCAGCGCTTCCCGGGTCGTGCTTATTGAATGGATCCCGGCTTTCGCCGGGATGACGGAATAGGGGCGGTGATCCGTGAGGAATGAGAGATGAGATATCGACGGTGTAGGAAATGCCAGTAATCACGATACTTGGTGCCGGCGTCATGGGATCGGCGATGATCCTGCCGGCTCGCGACAGAGGCCATGAGGTCCGCCTCGTCGGCACGCATCTCGACCAGGCGATCATCGACAGCGTCACCAAGACCGGCCGGCATCCGCGCCTGAATGTGAAGCTTCCCGATGGCGTGAAAGCCTTCGCTCACAACGACTTCGGCAAGGCGCTCGGCGATGACACCGATCTCATTCTCTTAGGCGTGAGCTCAGCCGGGGTCGGCTGGGCCATCGACCGTTTGTGCGAGACGCTGAAGAAGCCAGTGCCGGTGATGATGATCACCAAGGGGCTGATGCCGAAGGACGGCGCCATCCTTACCCTTCCTGATTTCGTCCAGGCGGAAGTGAAACGCCGTACCGGCATGGCGCTCGATCTCGCGGCCGTCGGTGGTCCCTGCATCGCGGGCGAGCTCGCGGTGCGCCGGCAGACCGGCGTCGTGATCACCTCGCGCACCGAAGGGCTTGCGGCAAAACTCTGTTCCTGGCTCGAGACCGATTATTATCATCCCCGCGTCTCGGACGACATTGCGGGCGTCGAGCTCTGCGCCGCCTTCAAGAATTTCTTCGCCATCTCGGTCGGCTGGGCGGCGGGCCAGCATGAAAAAGCGGCGCCCACTGAAAACGGTGCCTTCAACTTCAACGCCGCGTCGGTGATCTTCGACCAGGCGATCGCCGAGATGATGGTGCTGGCGCGCTATATGGGTGGGACCGAGAGAAGCGTATGGGGCATGCCGGGCACCGGCGATCTTTATGTAACCTGCCAGGCGGGGCGCAATTCCAGGCTCGGCCGGCAATTGGGCCTCGGCCTTTCTTACGCCGAGGTCAAGGCCGGGCCGATGAAAGATGATACGATCGAAGGCGCCGAGCTCGGCATCGCCTTGGCTGCGACGCTCAAACAATTGATGGCGGCGGGAAAACTCGATGCCGCCGAGCTGCCGGTGACCGCCGCCTTGCTCCAGGCGCTCACCGCCAATGACAGGCTCGTAATGCCGTGGGGCAAGTTGCATCGTTACACATGACTGGTTACGGAGTGTGCCATGACTGAGAAGAAATCCATCGCCATCGGCGCCGATCATTTGGGCCTCGAGCTCAAGAACACTTTGGTCGAGCATCTCAAAGCCAAGGGTTATGAGGTGAAGGACATGGGGGTCGTCGACAGCAACCCGGTCGATTATCCCGATATCGGCGTCAAGGTGGCGGAAGCCGTCGGGCGCGGCGACTATCCGCGCGGCATCCTGGTCTGCGGCACGGGCGCGGGCATGGCGATCACCGCCAATAAGGTGCCGGGCGTGCGCGCCGTGCCGGTGATGGACCCCTATACGGCGGAACGCGCCATGGCCTCCAACAACGCCCAGATCATCACCTTCGGCCAGCTCATCGTCGGCCCGGCGGTGGCCAAGATGCTCACCGATATCTGGCTCAATGCCGAATTCCAGGGTGGCCGCTCGGCGCCCAAGGTCGCCAAGATGGACGCCATCGACGAGAAATACCGAAAAGCCGCCAAATGAACGACGAGTCCATGCTGGTGCTCTCGGTCGATCGCGACGAGCAGCTCGCGACCCGCGCCGCATGGCTCTATTTCGTCGCCGGCCTCACCCAGGCGCAGATCGGCAAGAAGCTCGGCATCAACCGCATCCGGGTCAACCGGCTGCTCGCCCAGGCGCGCGAGCAGGGCATGGTGCAGATCCGCATCACCGGCCGCCTCGCCGACTGTATTGAGCTCGAGAATCGCATCAAGGACCGCTTCAAGATCGACCAGGCGATCATCGTGCCGACCCCGCCCGATCCCGCTCTGATCCGCCATGTGATCGGCGCCGCCGCCGGCAGCGCGCTGGCCGAGCGGCTGAAGGACGGCATGTCGGTCGGCGTCGGCTGGGGCCGCACCTTGCGCCTGAGCCTGCGCTCGGTGCCGCGCCGGCCGTTGCGGCGTGTCTCCGTCGTGTCGCTGATGGGCGGCCTGACGCGTGGCGCCGCCGTCAATCCGCATGAGACGGCCTCGCATCTCGCCGATCTCATCGACGCGCAATGTTATTATGTCGCGGCACCGGCGCTCGCCGATTCGGAGGCGACGCGCGATCTCCTGGCCCAGCAGCCGATGATCAAGGATGTGTATGAGCGTCTGCGCAAGGTGGACCTCGTGCTCGTCTCGGCGGGCGGGCTCGCCGCCGACAGCACCATCCACCATGTCGACCTCATCAGCGCCGCCGACGCCAAGTCGCTGAAGGAGGCGGGCGCCGTCGGCGATCTCTGCGCCCATTGGCTCGACGTCCATGGCCGTCTCGTCGATCACCCCTTGAACAAGCGGGCGGTGGGCCTGTCGCCGCTCGAGCTCAAATCGGTGCCCTGTGTCATTGTGGCGTCAGGCGGCGTCGATAAGATCGAGGTCCTGCATGGGGCGCTCGAAGGCGGCATGGTCGACATATTGATCACGGATGAAGTGACGGCGTCCGGTATTCTCGCGACTTCCGATCGGGTGGCGCAATGAGCGACGCGGTCCTCGGCATCGATATCGGCACGTCCGGCTTGCGCGCTGTCCTGCTCGACCGCGACGGCGAGCTTCTCGCCATGCGCCAGACCGAGATGATGCTGCCGCAGCAGAGTTTTGGCCGTCTGTGGCAGGATGCGCATGTCTGGGCGGCGGCGATGGATGAGGTGCTGCTGGCGCTGAAGGGTGAGTTCAAGGCGCACCGGGTTCTCGCTCTGGCGATCGACGGCACGTCGGGCACCATCGTGCCGATCGACATCGAAGGCACGCTGGCCGGTCTCGCCTCAATGTATAATGACGTGGCCGACCAGAAATATCTCGATCCGGTTATGAAGGTGGCGCCGCAGGAGACCGCGGCGCGTGGCGGCTCGTCGCCCCTGGCGCGGGCGCTCGAAATGCAGGCGACAATCAAACCCGTCCGCATTCTGCATCAGGCCGACTGGCTCGCCGGGCGCTTCTCCGGCCGCTTCGATGTCAGCGACGAAAACAATGCGCTGAAGACCGGCTATGATCCGATCACCCGGCAATGGCCGGCCTGGATCGCCGAGACCGGCCTCGCGATGGATCTTCTGCCGCACGTGGTGGCGGCGGGCGCGCGCACGGGTAAGATCCTGCCCGCCATTGCCGAGCGCTACGGACTGCCGAGCACTGTCGCTATCGTCGCCGGCACGACCGATGGCTGCGCCGCCTTCCTGGCGAGTGGTGCCCGCGATCCGGGCGACGGCGTCACCTCGCTCGGCACGACCTTGACCCTGAAGCTGCTCTCCGACGAGCCGGTCTTCGCCCCCGATTACGGCATCTACAGCCATCGCATCGGTGATCAATGGCTGGCGGGCGGTGCGTCCAATACCGGCGGTGCTGCGCTTGCCGCCTATCTCACGCGCGAGGACATCGTGCGGCTCACGTCCTTGATCGATCCGGACCATCCGACCGGCCTCGATTATTATCCGCTGCCCAAGCCCGGCGAGCGTTTTCCCGTCAACGATCCCAAGATGGAATCGCGGGTGACGCCCAAGCCCAACGATGAGCGCCTGTTTTTCCAGGGCCTGCTCGAAGGCATAGCGGGCGTCGAGGCCTTGGCCTATCGCCGTCTCGCCGAGCTTGGCGCCACGCCGCTCAAGACCTTGCGCAGCGTCGGCGGCGGTGCTGCCAATGAAGGCTGGACGCGCATCCGCGAAAGGCTTCTCCAGGTCGCCAATGAAACGCCACGCAGCGAGCATGCCGCGGTCGGCACGGCGCGTCTCGCCTGGCGGGGGCTGGGCCATGATCCCTATTAAAGGCCTCGCCGAGATCGCCGGCCAATATGACGGCATGCTGATCGACCAGTTCGGCGTCCTGCATGATGGCGGGACGCTCTATCCCGGCAGCCTCGGCGTGCTCACCGAATTGAAGGCGCTCGGCATTCCGGTTGCCGTCATGACCAACTCCGCCAAGCGGGCGGCGCCCAATGTGGCGCGCCTCACGCAGATGGGAATCCCGCGCGATTATTTCGTCGATGCGGTGAGTTCGGGCGAAGTGGCCTACGATCTTCTGCGTGACTCGACAGCAAAGAGAGCTTTCATCGTCGGCCGGCAAGGTGACAATTACGGCTTCGATATGTTCGATCTCGTCGCGAAGCCCGAGGATGCTGATATCATTCTCATTCTGGGGTCGGATGCGCCGAGGGTATCGCTAGAAGAATATGGCCGGCTCCTGAAAGGTGTCACCGCGCCGGCCGTCTGCTGCAATCCCGACAAATGGATGATCACCCCGTCGGGCCTCCACCCGGCGCCCGGCGCCATCGCCGCGCTTTATGAGAGCCAAGGTGGTGAGGTGCGCTGGATCGGCAAGCCGCATCGCGAGATCTACGACTATG
This sequence comes from Rhizobiales bacterium Y(2018), assembly GCA_005502925.1. Taxonomy (GTDB): domain Bacteria; phylum Pseudomonadota; class Alphaproteobacteria; order Rhizobiales; family Aestuariivirgaceae; genus Taklimakanibacter. Next base: position 111,821 of record SCPD01000006.1, read on the forward strand.
CGTTGCGCCGCATCGGCAAACCGCGGCGTGTGCTCTGCATCGGTGACAGCGCCGAGCATGATGTCGCGGGCGGGCGCGGCGCCGGCCTCGCGACACTTCTCATCCCCACCGGTGTGTCGGAAGGGCAGACCGTCTTCGAGCCTGAGCCCGACTATCTGATGGAGCACTTCACCTGGCGATGAGCCACTCATGCTCCTTGGCATTGTGGAACTTCCAGGTGCGCTTCGGTCCCGCCATCACATTGAGATAATAGAGGTCGTAGCCATGGGTGGCGGCGCAAGGGTGATAGCCCTTGGGCACCAGGGTCACATCGCCGTCCTCGATCGCCATCGCCTCGTCGAGTGAACGATCATCGGTATAGACGCGCTGGAAGCCGAAGCCCTGGGACGGATTGAAACGGTGATAATAAGTTTCCTCGAGCAGTGACTCGCGCGGCAGGTCATCCTGGTCGTGCTTGTGCGGCGGATAGGACGAGGTGTGGCCGCCGGGCGTGATGACCTCGACCACGAGCAGGCTTTCCGCCGGCTCGCTCTCGGGCAGGATATTGGTGACATAGCGGACATTGGTGCCCTTGCCGCGCGTCTCCTGGCCGAGCGTGTCCGGCGAGATGACGCGGGCCGACAATTTGCCGGTGCCGGGCGCTGTGCACACGCCGAGCTCGAGCGCCGTTTCGGCGGTGATACTCCAGGCTGCACCCGCCGGCACATAGACCGACCAGGGCTTGCCCTCGAAAGGCGACATGCGTTCGCCGAGAAGGCCGAGCTCCTTGCCATCGACCGTGACGCGGCCCTTGCCGGTGATGAAGACCAGGCAGGTCTCGCGTGTCTTGTCACCGCCCTTGGCGGACTGGCCCTTAGCGAGCTTCCACACATCGAAGCCGACATAGGTCCAGCCGGCGCTTTCCGGCGTCACATGCAGGATGCGTCCTTCGCCCGGTCTGTGCTTGAGCAGCAATTTCGACATCAGGTGAGCCCGCCGTCTTTAAGGAAGCGGACCAGATTGTCATAACCGAGCTTGGCATATTTCGCCGGCTCGGCTTTTTTCGGGTCCTGCTCGGCCTCGACCACCACCCAGCCGGAATAGCCGGGCAATTCCTTGAACACCGAGACGTAATCCACCATGCCGTCGCCTGGTACCGTATAGACGCCGGCAATGACCGAATCGAGGAACGACCAGTCCTTCGCTTCGGATTCCTGGCGCACCGCGGCGCGCACATCCTTGCAATGAACATGGCTGATGCGTTTCCGGTATTTGCGCGCCAGCGCGGCGGGATCGGCGCCGCCCCAGGTGGCATGCCCCGTATCGAGCAGAAGATGCACCGCTTCGCCCGTCTCTTTCATCAGCCGGTCGATCTCTTCCGACGTCTGCACCACGGTGCCCATATGATGATGATAGACGAGCTGGAAGCCTTCCTGCCGCAGAAGTTCGGCGAGCTTCGTCAACCGCTCCGTGAAGCGCTTCCATTCCGCTTCCGTCATTTTGGGCCGCGTCGACAGCGGCTTCGATTTGTCGCCATGGATGGTGCGGGTGCATTCTGCCACGATGAAGACATTGGTGCCCATGTCTTTCAGCAGCTTACGGTGATGCGCGGCTTCGGCGAATTCGGTCTCGGCGTCACGCTCGATCAGGAAGATCGAATGCCAGCCGCCGATCAGCGCATGGCCGTATGTGTCGAGGATCGGCCGCAGCTTCGAAGCCTCACGCGGAAACTTGTTGCCGAGCTCCATGCCGACAAAACCCGCGGCTTTCGCCTCGCTCAGGCATTGCTCGAGCGGAATCCACCCGCCGAGCTCCTGCATGTCGTCATTCGACCAGCCGATCGGATTGGCGCCGATGCGGATTGCCATAGTCACTACCTCCTGCTCATTCGTCATCCCGGCGAAAGCCGGGATCCACTAAATTCGTGCATTATCGGCAAGCGCTGTTCGCATTGAAAGACTCTATTGGATCCCGGCTTTCGCCGGGATGACGGTACGGGATGGATATCCATGATACCCTAATCCCCAATCCGCTGCTGTTTGACCGCCGTCTCATATTTCTTCCGCGCTGCGTCGACTTCCTTGCGCGCCGACACTTCCGGCACCGCGACATCCCACCAATGGCCGCCGGCCTCGGTCGAGACCCACGGATCGGTGTCGATGACGATCACGGTGGTGCGTTTATTGGCCTTCGCCGCCTTCAGTGCCGTTTCCAGATCGGCGAGCGAATTCACTTTTTCGGCGATGGCGCCCATGCTCCGGGCATGGCCGGCGAAATCGATCTCGGGCAGCGTCTCATGCACGCTGTCGGCCAGGAGATTGTTGAAGCGGGCGCCGCCTGTCGCCTTCTGCAGCCTGGTGATGCAGCCATAACCACGATTGTCGAGCAGTACGATGGTGAGCTTGATGCCCATCATCACCGAGGTGGCCACTTCCGAATTGAGCATGAGATAGGAGCCGTCGCCCACCATCACCACGACCTCGCGTTCGGGCTGCGCCATCTTCATGCCGAGGCCGCCGGCGATCTCATAACCCATGCAGGAGAAGCCATATTCGAGATGATAGGAGGACGGTGTGCTGGCCTGCCAGAGCTTGTGCAATTCGCCGGGCAGCCCGCCCGCGGCGCACAGCAGCGAGATGTCGCGGCCGAGAGCGCGCTGTACCGCGCCGATCACTTGCGCATCGGAAGGAAGTGCATTCGTCGCGGCGGTGACGGCATCGGCCTCTTTCATCCAGGCCTTGAAGCCGTCCTGCGCCGATCTGGTCCAGGCGGCTGGCGCCTTGTAGCTGCCGAGATTGGTGGAAAGCTCCTCGAGCCCGACGCGCGCATCGGCGATCAGCGGCAAAGCGCGATGCTTGCCGGCGTCGAAGACTTGCGTGTTGAGGCCGATGATCGTCTTGCCTTCATTCTTGAACAGCGCCCAGGAGCCGGTGGTGAAATCCTGCAAGCGCGTGCCGACCGCCAGGATCACATCGGCTTCCTCCGCCAGGCGATTGGAAGCGGACGTGCCGGTGACGCCGATGGCGCCCATATTGAGCGGATTGAGGAAGGGCAAAGACGATTTGCCGGCCTGCGTCTCGGTGACGGGAATGCCATGGCGCTCGGCGAAGCCCGCCAATGCGGCCGAGGCCTCCGAATAGAGCACGCCGCCACCTGAAATGATCACCGGCTTCCTGGCGTCGCGCAATTTTGCGACGGCGCGCGCCAGCTCATTCTCATCGGGGCGGATGCGGCGCTGCGTCCAGACTGTTTCGGCGAAGAAGCTCTCCGGATAGTCGAAAACTTCCGCCTGCACATCCTGGCACAGCGCCAGCGTGACGGGGCCGCATTCGGCCGGGTCGGTCAGAACTTCCATGGCGCGGTGGAGAGCGGGGATCAATTGCTCCGGCCGCGCGATACGGTCGAAATACCGCGACACAGGGCGGAAGCAATCATTGGCCGAGGCCGTGCCGTCACCGAAATTCTCGACCTGCTGCAGCACCGGGTCAGGCTTGCGGTTGGCGAAGATATCGCCGGGCAGGAACAGGACCGGCAGGCGGTCGACATGGGCGACGGCCGCTGCCGTCACCATATTGAGAGCGCCGGGACCGATCGAAGTGGTGCAGGCCATCATGCGCCGCCGCCGCGTCGCCTTGGCGAAGGCGATCGCCGCATGCGCCATGGCCTGCTCGTTATGGGCGCGCCAGGTCGGCAACTCGTTCTTCACGCCATAAAGCGCCTCGCCCATGCCGGCGACATTGCCATGCCCGAAAATGGCCCAGACGCCGGCGAAGAGCGGCAGCTTTTTGCCGTCGACCATCGTCATCTGGCGGGTGAGGAAGCGCGCCAGCGCCTGGGTCATGGTGAGGCGGATCGTCTTGGTCATGAATGCGTCCTCTTCCACAAATCGACGAGCTTGCCGAAGCGCCCGGCCATGTCGGCGACCGCCTGGTCGTCGCCGATACGCCCGCCGAGCCAGTCCTTCGCCACATCATTGAAGATCGTGCGGCCAATGGCAAATCCCCTGACCTCCGGCTGGCCGGCAGCCGTTTCGAAGCCCTTGGCGAGCTCGCTTTCCGGCGCTTCGAGACCGAGCAGCACGATACCCCGGCAATAGGGATCGTGGCGCCGGATGACGTCGCCAATGGCCTTCCAGGCGGCGCCCGAGGCCTGCGGCTCGAGCTTCCACCAGTCGGGCTTGATGCCGAGTGCATAGAGCTCATCCAGCGCGTGCGCGACGGTATCGTCCTTGATCGGCCCGTTCTTGCCGCAGATGATCTCGACCATCAGCTCGCGGCCGACCCGGCGCGCCGCCTCGAACAAGGCTCGGAGCTTCTGTGCCTGCTCGTCCTTCAACGCCTTATCGTCATCGGGATGATAGAAGGCCAGGCATTTGATCGTATGGGTCACCGGCCATTCGACGAGACGGGCGCCTACATCCTGGGTGAATTCGAAGCGCAAAGGTCTGGAGCCCGGTTCCTCCAGCGGCCGCGCGACCCACAGATTGTGCTTCGCCGCGTCGAACATCGCCGCGCGGCCATAGGTGTCGTCGAGCAGCATGCCGAAGCCTGCCTTGCCGTTTGACACCTGCACTGTCGCCTTCACCGCCAGGCGCTTGAAATCGGCGATGCGCTCGCGCGGCACGTTCAGCTTGTCGGCGACCTGCTCGAGCTGCTTGCGGTGATCGATCGCCAGCGCCAGCAGGCTTTTCGCCTGCGGCCGCCGCGTCGTCGCCCAATGCACATGGTTGATCGCCTCGTCCTTGCGCAAAGCGCGCTGCGGACTGCCGTGCTTCAGAAAATATTGCAGCTCATCCCAGGTCGGGATCTCGGGCGAGCAGAGGAGGCGCGACACCGCGAAAGCGCCGCAGGCATTGGCCCAGGTCGCCGAGGTCGCGTGATCTTCGCCTCTGAGCCAGCCGCGCAGGAAGCCCGACATGAAGCTGTCGCCGGCACCCAGCACATTATAGACCTCGATCGGGAAACCCTTGCCGACAATGCCGTCCTCGAGCCGCGCCGGAATGGCATCGGGATAAACGACACAGCCCATCGGCCCACGCTTCAGCACGATCGCCGCCTTCGAAAGCGAGCGGATCTTGCGCAGCGCCGCGAGCGTGTCCTCGGCGCCGCCGGCAATATGCACTTCCTCCTCGGTGCCGACGATCAGGTCGCAATCGGGGAGAATGGCCTGCAGGCTCTCCGAGACCTTGTCGGATTTGATGTAGCGCTCCTCGCCCGCCGCATGGCCGGCAAGGCCCCAGAGATTGGGCCGGTAGTCGATATCGAAGACGACCTTGCCGCCCTTCTCCTTGGCGATCCGGATCGCTTTGCGCTGCGCCGCGCTGTTCTGCGGTCGCGCGAAATGAGTGCCGGTGACGAGCACGGCCCGGCTCGAGCGGATGAAATCGGGGTCGATATCGGCTTCCGACAAAGCGCTGTCGGCGCAATTCTCGCGATAGAAGATGAGCGGGAAGGTCTTGTCGTTCTCGACCGAGAGGAGGACGAGGGCGGTCAGGCGCTCCTTGTCGGTGGCGATGCCGGTGAGCGACACCCCCTCGCGCGCCATCTGCTCCTTGATGAAGCGGCCCATCTGCTCATCGCCTACCCTCGTGATGAGGCCCGATTTGAGGCCGAGCCGGGCGGTGCCGATGGCGATATTGGACGGACAGCCGCCTACCGACTTGGCGAAAGAGCCGATATCCTCCAGCCTGGCGCCGATCTGCTGGCCGTAGAGATCGACGGAGGACCGGCCAATGGTGATCACATCCAGTTCCGCCATGGCCTGCCGATCGTCCTTGAATTGCTGTGCTTGACGGTATGAAACAATAATTCTATTCAATCGTCAATTCGGAATATTTGTTCTGTTTTGGGAGGTCGCATGATCAGCTTCGGAGTTCTGGGTGCCGGGCGCATCGGCAAGGTCCATGGCAATACGCTGGCCAATTCGGGCCGCGCCAAGGTGGCTTACGTGGCGGATGCCGATGGCAAGGCCGCCGACAGTCTCGCCAAGACCGTTGGCGCCAAGGTCGCCTCGGTCGAAGAGGTCATCAAGGCCAAGGACACCGATGCGATCCTCATCGCCACGCCGACCGACACCCATGCCGACCTGATCGAGGCCGCGGCCCAAGCCGGCAAGATGATCCTGTGCGAGAAGCCGGTGTCGCTCTCGGTCGAACGCATCGAGAAATGCCTTGCCGTGGTCGAGAAGGCCAAGGTGCCGCTGATGATCGGCTTTCACCGCCGCTACGATCCCAATTTCTCAGTGCTGGAGAAACGCCTGCGCAAAGGCGATGCCGGCGAGGTCGAAATCGTCACCATCACCTGCCGTGATCCCGCCCCGCCGCCGGTCTCCTATATCGAACGCTCGGGCGGCCTCTATCGCGACATGATGATCCATGACTTCGACATGTCGCGTTTCCTGCTCGGTGGCGAGGAGATCGAGATCGTCCATGCGCTCGGCGGAAATATGGTCGATCCCGCCATCGGCAAGGCCGGCGACATCGATACCGCCGCGGTGCATATGCAGACGAAACGCGGCGCCATGGTGATCATCACCAATTCCAGGCGCGCCACCTATGGCCACGACCAGCGCATCGAAGTGCATGGCAGCAAGGCGATGCTGCGTGCCGGCAATATCCATCTGACGACGGTGGAATACGCCAATGGCGATGGTTTCACCAGCGACCTGATTCCGTTCTCCTTCATCGAGCGCTACGCCGAAGCTTACCGCCTCGAAGTGCTGGCCTTCCTCGACGCGATCGAAAAGGGTGTGGCGCCCACGGCTTCAGGCCATGACGGCCTCCAGGCGCAGAAGCTCGCCGAAGCGGCGACGGAAAGCTGGAAGACGGGGAAGCCGGTGAAGGTGAAGTAACCACCCGCTTCACATGAAATTGGGCCCGGCTTCGCCGGGATGACGTATTGCGGTGGGTGAGGGAAATCAGCTCCCGCGCTTCTCCGCCACGGCCACGGTCAGCGTCATGGCCAGCGCCAGCGTCGCCGCCAGCGAGCGGAAGCCTTCGAAATTGGCCTCCGCCACCTCGAACCAGATCTCGGCGTCGCGTGCGAGTGGCGAGAAAGCGCTGTCGGTGATCGCGATCACCGGCACATGCAGGCGGGCGGCTTGCGTGACGAGCGTCACCGTCTCGCTGGCATAGGGCGTGAAGCTCACCGCCAGCACTGCATCCCTGGGCGTTGCGAAAGTGAGATCGTTGGACGCCAATCCGCCCAGCCCGTCGATCAGCACATGACGGATGCCGAGCTTACCGAAGGCATAGGCCACATAAGAGGAGATCGGAAAGGACCGCCTGAGGCCGATGATATAGATCGTCTGCGCCGCCGCCAGCCGTGCCACGGCCTTGTCGAGCGTCGCGGCCTCGAGCTTGCTGCCCAGATCGGCGATCGATTTCTGTGCCGCCTCCGAGAAGCCTTCGAAAAGGATATGCGCTTTCGACGCCGATTTCGCATGCTCGCGCAATTGCGCGATGCGCTCCTCGTAATTGGGCACCCGGTCGCGCAATCGCGCGCGGAAGATCTCCTGCAATTCGGAGAAGCCCTGATAACCCATGGCCTGCGAGAAGCGGATCAGCGAAGAGGGCTGCACCTGGGCCTGCTCGGCGATCGAGGCCACCGTGCCGAAGGCGATGTCATCGGGATGGTCGAGCGCGAAAGCGGCGATCTGGCTCAGGCGCTTGGGCAGCGTCTTGCCGCGCTCGATGATGAGCGCCTTCAAGGCGGCGAAATCGCGGGGCGTCGTGTCGGCGGTGGTCATGGGCGCATGTCAACAGAAGGGCTTGACGGCGTCAAGCAAAAATGGAATAAACATTCTAATCATAAAAATAATCAACAGAATATTCTATTTCAGACCGACTGCCGGATCCTGAAGAGGGAGGATAGACAGGTGAGCGTCACGCAGACCCCGTTATTGGAAGCCAAAGGCGTCACGAAATATTTCGGGGCGATCACCGCGCTGCGCAATGTGAACTTCCATGTGAATGCCGGTGAGGCGTTGGGGGTGGTGGGCGACAATGGCGCCGGCAAGTCCACGCTCATGAAGATCCTCTCCGGCCTCTACCAGCCGAGCGAGGGCCAGCTCATCTTCGAGGGCCGGCCCGTCCATTTCTCGAGCCCGCGCGTCGCGCGCAATAGCGGCATCGAGATGGTCTATCAGGACTTCGCGCTCGCCGGAAACCTGCCGATCTACGAGAATATCTATCTCGGCCGCGAGCCCGGCACCAAACTGGGCGGGCTCACCATCATCGACAAGGCCAAGGAGCGCGAGATGGCGCAAGCCCATCTCGACAAGCTCAAGATCCATGTGAAAAGCGTCGACCAGCCGGTCGAGGAATTGTCCGGCGGCCAGCGCCAGGCGGTCGCCATCGCGCGGGCCACCGCTTTCGATGCCAAGGTCGTCATCATGGACGAACCAACGGCCGCGCTCGCCATCAAGGAGGTCGGCAAGGTGCTCGATCTCATCAAGACGCTGAAGGAGCACGGTGTCGCGGTGATCATGATCTCGCACCGCATGGATGATATCTTCTATGCCTGCGACCGCGTGATGGCTTTGTTCCATGGCGCCAATTTCGCCGATGCGACGCTAGCCGAGACCAACCGCAACGAAGTCATCGGCTGGATCATGGGAACCAGGGATCACACGGCGCAGCTGGCGCATGACCGGGTGCATTGATGATCAGCAATAATCCGGCTCTGTCGCGTTTCCTCGAAAGCTACGGCATCATCGTCGTCGTTCTCGTGATGATGGCGATCCTCTATGCCACCCAGCCGGCGACCTTCCTGTCGGCCACCAATCTCTCCAACATCATCAAGCAGAATGCCTATCCGGCGATGTTGGCGCTCGGCATGTTCGTGGTGATCATCACCGCCGGCATCGATCTGTCGGTGGGCTCGGTTCTCGGACTCTCGATCATCTGCCTCGCGGTCGCCGACAAGGCCGGCGTGCCCTGGCCGATCGTTCTCCTGATCGGTCCCCTGGTCGGCACCGCCTGCGGGCTCGTGAACGGGCTCGGCTATACGCTCTTGAAGCTGCCGCATCCCTTCATCATGACGCTCGGCACGCTCAACATCGCGCGCGGTCTGACGAGCCTGATCAGCCAGGCGCCGATCTCCGGCCTCCAGCCCGAAGTGCGCTTCGCCGGGCAGAAGGTTTTTACGGAGTTCTTTGGAGTCCAGCTCTTCACGCCGCCGGCCGGAATACCCTTCAGCCTGCTCCTGGTCGTCGTCTGCGCCGTGGCCCTGTGGTTCTTCCTCAACCGCACCAATATGGGCCGGCATATCTTCGCCATCGGCGGCAATCCGCAAGCCGCGCGGGTGTCGGGCATCGATGTCGACCGGGTGCTGGTCTATGTCTATGCGATCTGCGGTTTCTTCGCCGGACTTGCGGCGCTGTTGCTGGCGGGACGGACCGATTCGGGCTTCCCGCTCGCCGGCGTCGGCAACGAGCTCGATGCGATCGCGGCGGTGATCATCGGCGGCGCCAGCTTCTTCGGCGGGCGCGGCACGGTCTTGGGCGTGCTGGCCGGCGTGCTGATCATGGGTCTCTTACGCAACGGGCTCAATCTCAACAATATCAGCCCGTTCTGGCAGCAGATCCTCATCGGCCTGATCATCATCATCGCCGTCTATATCGACGTGCTGCGGCGGCGCGCCGCGACAAGAAAATAGCCTTTGCGGACCCGGTCTTGTCTCCGTGCCGGGTCCTGTGTGTTGCGGAGACGTTATGCTTCAAGGGAGGACTAAATGAAGAAGTTTCTGATCGCGGGTGCCGCACTTGCAGCGCTTGCCGGCTCGGCCTTCGCCGATCCGATCGTGCTCGACATGAAAGGCCCCGGTGCCGGCAACCCGTTCTGGGCAGCGGTGCAGGCGGGCGCTGAAGAGAAAGGCAAGGAGCTCCGCGTCGAGGTCGTGGTGATGTCGCCGCCGGCCGAATCCGACGTCCAGGCGCAGATCGGCCAGCTCGAGGACATGCTGGCCAAGGGTATCTCCGGTCTCGCTCTGGCGCCGACCGATCCCAACGCGCTGGCACCGGTCGTCGATGCCGCCAAGGCCAAGAATGTCCCGGTCGTCTTCGTCGACACGAAGGGCACCAATGAAGGCGTGACCTTCATCGGCACCAATAACGAAGTCGGCGCCAAGCTCGCTGCTGACTTCATCTGCTCGAAGATCGAGAAGGGCTCGGACGTGGCGATCCTGCAAGGCATCATCACGCAGTCGACCGGCCAGGCCCGCGCCAATGGCGCCAAGTCCGGCCTGGAAGGCTGCGGCCTCAAGGTCGTCGCCGAGCAGCCGGCCGACTGGGACCGCGCCAAGGGCCAGTCGGTGATGGAGAACATCCTCACCGGCAATCCCAACATCAAGGCGGTCTTCGCGTCCAACGATAATATGGCGCTGGGTGCGGTCGAAGCCCTCAAGGCGGCTGACAAGCTGAAGGACGTCATGGTGGTCGGCTTCGACGCCAATCCGGACGCCGCGGCCTCGATCCTCGCCGGCGACATGACGGCTTCCGTCGCCCAGGCGCCGAAGAACATGGGCGCCTTCGCGGTCGAGAATCTGGTCAAGCTCCAGAAGGGCGAGAAGATCGACGCGGTGATCGACACCGGCACGGTGCTCGTCACCAAGGACAATGCCGATCAGTACAAGTAAGGCTGGTTTGGTCTTGCAGTAGAAGCAGGTCCCGGCGAAAGTCGGGACCTGTTGTTTTTCGGCGCCCCTCCCAACTCGTCATGGCCGGGCTGGATGGCCGCCTCTCGGGCGGCCATGACGAGCGGGGAGGGGGAAGCTCTATGAGGATCCACCATGACATCTCTCGGCATCGGCCTGATCGGCACCGGCTTCATGGGCAAGTGCCATGCCATGGCGTGGAGCCATGTGCGGCCCGTTTTTGGCGATGTGCCTGAGATCCGTCTCGAAACCCTGTGCGACATCGCTCCTGATCTCACCGCGAAACGCGCTGCCGAATATGGCTTCGCGCGCGCCGAAACCGACTGGCGCAAGCTCGTCGATGACAAACGCATCGACATCATCTCGATCACCTCGCCCAATAATGTCCATCGCGAGATGGCGGTCGCTTTTCTCGAAGCCGGCAAACATGTCTGGTGCGAGAAGCCGATGGCGCTGACGCTCGATGAAGCCGAAGCGATGACCAAGGCGGCGGCGAAAGCCAAGGGCCGCACGCTGCTCGGCTATAATTACATCAAGAATCCCGCCGTGCTGCATGCGAAGAAGCTCATCGACGCGAAAGCGATCGGCGATGTCGTACATTTCCGCGGGCAGGTCGATGAGGACTATCTCGCTTCTCCGGACGTGCCGTGGAGCAAAAGAGCGCGCATCGATCTGTGGGGTCTGGGCACGCTCGGCGACATCACCTGCCATCTGGTGAGCTTCGCCCATCTCCTGATCGGCGACATCGCCTCCGTCTCGGCCGACATGGAAACGGTGGTGAAGCAGCGCCCGGTGCCCGGCACCAACGAAATGCGCGAGGTCGAGAATGAGGACATCGCCCATGCCATCGTGCGCTTCAAATCCGGCATCTCCGGCACGCTCGCCTCGAGCCGCGCCGCCTGGGGCCGCAAGAACCTGATCCGCTTCGAGGTACACGGCACCAAAGGCATGCTCACTTTCGATCAGGAGCGCCTCAACGAACTGCAGCTCTACATGACCGAAGGACCAGAGGAGACGCGCGGCTTCCGCACCATCCTTACCGGGCCGGTCCATTCACCTTATGGCCAATTTACCCCGGCGCCTGGCCATCAGCTCGGCTTCAACGAGCTCAAGGTGATCGAGGCCAAACATCTCCTCGATTGCATTGCCAGCGGGAAAGAGTGCTTCGTCAACTTCGCCGAAGGCCTCAAGATCGAACGGGTGATCCACGGCATGGCGCAATCGGCACGCGAGCGGAAGTGGGTGGACGTGGCCTGACGCCACCCATGAGAGCACCGTCATCCCGGCGAAAGCCGGGATCCATTGAATAGGCACAAGCGGGCGGCGCCGATCGTGTGGAAAGAATTTATTGGATCCCGGCTTTCGCCGGGATGACGGAATTGTTGAGTTGCAATCATGGCCGCAACCGTGATTGCGTACAGGTTACGAAAGGAGGGATCACGCGAATTCCCTGCAAATCCCTGCAGATCCGCTGTTAATCCGCTGCAAATCCGCTGTTAATTCCGCTGTATTTTCCGGTCGATCCGCTGCTAATCCGCTGTTCTTCAACCCTCGTCGAAGCCGCGGGCGCCGCCCTTGCCCTCGTCGCGCCGGCCATTGGGTGGCGGCATCTGGCCGTTGCCGTTCTCTTCCTCCAGCGCACGCTTGAGCCTTCGGATGATCACGGCGCGCGCCTTTTCGTCGGCCGCCTTGCCCACCAGGTCGTTGATGCCGAGCATGAGCTCGGTCAGGTCATTGTGCCAGTCACGGCGCGCCAGCTTGTCGGGGCTGATGCGCGGTCTGACTTCGGCGGCGCTGAGCACCGGCTCTGCGCCGGTCAGGTCATAGACGTCATCGAGGCTCGGCCGGGCGATCCGGTCGGCGGGCATGATGTTGTTCTGCGCCACCTCGCCTTCCATGGCGATCTGGGCGCTCTCTTCACCATGGGTGAGGAAGAGCATCTTGGCGACGGGCAGACGCTCGCGCAGCCATTGCAGGAGCTCCGGACCGTCGGCATGACCTGAGTAATCCTCGAAGCGGCGGATGGTGGCGCGGACCTTGACTTCCTCGCCATGGATCTTGACCGCTTGCGCGCCGTCCTCGAGGAGGCGGCCGAGCGTGCCCGCCGCCTGGAAGCCGACCAGCAGCACCGTGGCATTGGGCTTGAACAGATTGTTCTTGAGATGATGACGGATGCGGCCCGCCTCGCACATGCCGCTCGCCGCGACGATGATATGGAAGCCCGAGAAGCGATTGATCGCCTTCGACTCCTCGACGCTTTCGGTCGTCTTCACATAAGGCGATTCAAGCGCATGGAGGAGAGCGTCGCCATTGCGCAGCGATTTGGCGTGCTGCGAAAAGATATTGGTCGCCTTGAGCGCCAGCGGCGAGTCGATGAAGACCGGCGCATTGGGAATGACGCCCTTGTCCATCAGCGCGATGACATCGACCAGCACTTCCTGGGTGCGCTCGACGGCGAAGGAGGGGATGAGCACGGCGCCCTGGCGGCTCGCCGCGGCGCGCAGTTCCGTGCCCAGCAGCTCGCGGCGCTTTTCTTCCGAGCGCTCGAAACGGTCCTTGCCGCCATAGGTCGATTCGCACACGACATAGTCGAAATCGGTCGGCGCCTCGGGATCGGGCTCGAACAGCTTGGCGTCGGGGCCGATGTCGCCCGAAAACAGGATGCGCAAGGGTTTCTGGCCGGCACGCTCCACTTCCACCTCGATCGAGGCGGAACCGAGCAGATGGCCGGCATTCCAGTAGCGCGCACGGATGCCCGGCACCGGCGTGATCCACATCTTGTAGGCCAGCCCCTCGAAGAATTCGAGCGCTCTATGGGCGTCTTCCAACGTGTAAATGGGCTCGACCTCGGCAAGCCCGCGCTTGCGGTTGCGCTCGTTGAGCAGCCGGACCTCGGTCTCCTGGATGAAGCCCGAATCGGGCAGCATCACCGCACAGAGATCGCAGGTCGCATGCGTCGCATAGATCTTCTTGGCGAAGCCCGCCTTGACCAGCTTGGGGATCAACCCGGCATGGTCGATATGCGCATGGGTGAGCAGCATGGCGTCGAGCTTGCGCGGGTCGAAGGGGAAGGCGCGATAGTTCAGCTCCTTCTCGGTCTTCGAGCCCTGGAACATGCCGCAATCGATGATGAGGCGCGCCTGCTCCGTCTCGACCACATAGCAGGAGCCGGTGACGACGCGGGTGGCGCCGTGGAAATGCAGCTTGACGGTCATGCTTTATCCTTTGCGTTCGGGGATCTTGAGGCCGCGGGCGATGAGCTCGCCCCAGGTTTGTTCGGGCGTGTCGGCGAAAGCGAAGAGATCGAGATCCGCCGGGGCGCACAGGCCTTCCTCGACGAAGCGGTTGAAGTTGATGGTCTTGCGCCAGAAGATGCTGTCATAAAGCACGATCGGCAGCGCGTCGTCCATCTTGCCCGTCTGGCGAAGCGTCAGGATCTCGAACAATTCATCGAGCGTGCCGAAGCCGCCGGGAAACACGACGAGGGCCGCGGCGCGCATGGCGAAATGCATCTTGCGCATCGCGAAATAATGGAAGCGGAAAGTGAGGTCGGGCGTCGAATAGGCATTGGGCTCCTGCTCATGCGGGAGCGTGATGTTATAGCCGATCGAGGGCGCGCCGGCATCGACGGCGCCGCGATTGGCGGCTTCCATGATGCCGGGGCCGCCGCCGGTGGCGATCACATTCTGACGCGGTCCGGCATGATCGTAGAGGGCGCCGCCGCGCTCCGAGACGATGCCGGCGAAGGCGCGCGCCGCCTCGTACCAGCCGCGCTTGTCGCCTTCCTTGACGCGGGCGGAGCCGAAGACCACGATGGTCGAGGCCACGCCCCATTTGCGCAAATATTCTTCCGCCTTCTGATATTCGAGGTGGAAGCGCACGCCGCGCATCGTGTCGCCGAGAACGAAATCCTGGTCGAGGGCGGCGATCCGGTAGGCCGGCGACGCCATCTGAGCTTTATTGTCTGTCATCATAAATCCTTCTGCTGTTAGGGAATAGAAGCCTGGGCCCTTGCAATCAAGCCCTGTTTGGCTCACGCTTATGCGAGCAAAAACAGGAGCTTGCATGGCCAGTCCGTTTGCCAGGAGATTCACCGTCGAGGGCGGTAAGAGCGTTTCGCTCGCCAAGATCGACCCGCGCGACGAGAGCGCTTTCGAAAGCAAGGAGAAGGCCAAGGCCGAGATCGCCAAGGACGCCGAGGCGATCAACCAGCTGCAGGACTGTCTCTATGCGGAAGGCCGGCGCAGCCTGCTCGTGGTGCTGCAGGGCATGGATTGCAGCGGCAAGGACGGCACGGTGCGTGCGGTGTTCAACACCTGCGGGCCGATCGGCGTCGAGGTCACGCCCTTCAAGGTGCCAAGCGAGGAGGAGCGCGCCCATGACTATCTCTGGCGCGTCCACAAGGCGGCGCCGCGCAAGGGCATCATCGGCATCTTCAACCGCTCGCATTACGAGGACGTGCTGGTGGTCAAGGTGAAGAAGCTCGCGAGCCCGCAAGACATCGAGCGGCGTTACGAGGAGATCAATAATTTCGAGAAGCTGCTCAGCGACAATGGCACGCGCATCCTCAAATTCATGCTGCATATCTCGAAGGACGAGCAGGCCGAACGCCTGCGCGAGCGCGTGACGGACCCCAGGAAATTCTGGAAGTTCAATCCGAGCGATCTCGAGGACCGTAAATTGTGGCCGCATTTCATGGATGCCTATGAGACGGCGCTCAAGCGCTGCTCGCCGGCGCATGCGCCGTGGCATGTCATCCCGGCCGACCGCAACTGGGTGCGCAACGCCGCCATCGCTCGTATCGTGCGCGAGACGCTCGAAGACATGGCGCCGAAATATCCGAAGCCCGACGGCTGGGACCCGAAGAAAGTGGTGATCTCCTGACTCGTCATGACGAAGCTCGGAACTCGACCCTTATTTCCCCTTCTCCCGCTTGCGGGAGAAGGTGCCCGATAGGGCGGATGAGGGTGTTGGTTCAGATTGCCACGGACTTTCAAGAGAAGCTTCAACACTTCCCAAGCTCCGCGATTGAATAGAAGCTGAGAGAACACCCTCATCCGGCCTTTGGCCCACCTTCTCCCGCAGGCGGGAGAAGGGAAGCACTGGAGCGAGTTACTCCGCTGGCGCCGGCGCCGCATGCGCGACGTCCTTCGGCGCAACCGTGACCTTGCGGCCGGCCAGGCTGTAGACGGCGGGCACGACGAAGAGCGTGAGCAACGTGCCGACGCTCATGCCGCCGACGATGACCCAGCCGATCTGCTGGCGCGCCTCGGCGCCGGCACCTTCGGCGAGCGCCAGCGGCACGGCGCCCAGCACCATCGCGGCCGTGGTCATCAGGATCGGGCGCAGGCGCAAGGTCGCCGCCTCGACGATCGCCTCGCCGCGGCTCTTGCCTTCCTCCTGCAAGCGGTTGGCGAAATCGACGATCAGGATGCCGTGTTTGGTGATGAGGCCGACCAGCGTCACGAGGCCGATCTGCGAATAGATGTTGAGGGTGCCGCTGGTGATCTTGAGGGCCAGAAGCGCACCCGCCATCGACAGGGGCACGGTGAGCATGATCATCAGAGGATCGCGGAAGCTTTCGAACTGGGCCGAGAGCACCAGATAGATGAAGGCCAGCGCCAGCACGAAGATGAACAGAATGTTGCTCGAGGCGTCGCGGAATTCGCGGCTCTGCCCTGACACATCGGTGAGCGCGGTCGATGGCAGGATCTGATCGGCGGTCGCCTGGACCGCCTGCAAGGCCTGGCCCAGCGTGTAACCGGGCGCCAGATTGGCCTGAATGGTGACGGCGCGCAGCTGATTGAAGCGGCGCAGGTCCTTGGGGGCCACCGTCTCGTGGATCGAGACGATATTGGAAAGCTGGATCATCTCGCCGGCCGAGCTGCGAACGAACATGCGGGCGAGATTGTCGGGCGCCGAACGTTCGCTCGGATCGAGCTGGACGATGACGTCATATTGCTCGCCACCGATCTCGAAACGCGTGACCTGGCGGCCGCCGAGCATCGTCTCGAGCGTGCGGCCGATGACCGACACGTCGAGGCCCAGATCGGCGACGCGGTCGCGATCAATCTTCACTTCGAGCTGCGGCTTGTTGAGCTTGAGATTGCTGTCGAGATCGGTGAGGCCGGGATTCTCGGCGAGCTTGTCGAGCATTGCGTCGCTGTATTTCTGCAAGTCCTCATAGGTGCCCGAGGTCTGGATGACGAACTCGACGGGGCGGCCGCCGCCGCGCCGGCCGAAGCCGCCGGAGGATCGTGCCGAGACCTGGGCGCCCGCCACCTTGCGCAATTCGGGGCTCAAACGCTGAGCGATCTGCGATTGGGTCAGGTTGCGTTCGGAATAGTCCTTGAGGCGTCCGATCGAGAAGAACTCGTTCACTTCCGGCTGGCCGATGGTGACGAGATAGGCGCGGATATCGGGCGATCTGGCGAGGATGCCCTCGACCTGAGCGGCATAGCGGTCGGTGAAGGCGATCGTCGAGCCTTCCGGCGTCTGACCCGAGATCTGGAGCACGCCGCGATCCTCGCTCGGCGTCAGCTCGGAATTGAGCCCCATGAAGAGCACGCCGCCCATGCCGGCGACACCGAGCGCGATCAGGAACACGACATAACGCAGCTTGATCGCGAAAGTGAGCAGGGCGTGATAGGCCTGCTCGAGGCGGCCGAGAATGGTCTCGATGAAACGGGCGATGATATTCGGCCGGTCATTGTGCTTGAGCAGCTTCGAGCACATCATCGGCGTGAGTGTCAGCGCGATGAAACCGGAAATGACGACCGCGCCCGCCAGAGTCAGCGCGAATTCGAGGAACAGACGGCCGGTCGAGCCCGGCATGAACGCAATCGGCGCATAGACGGCGGCCAGCGTCAGCGTCATCGCGACGACGGCGAAGCCGATCTCGCGCATGCCCTTCAGCGCCGCCTCGAAAGGTTTCATGCCTTCTTCGACATGGCGGAAGATGTTCTCGAGCACGACGATGGCATCGTCGACCACAAGGCCGATCGCCAGAACCATCGCGAGCAGCGTCAGCATATTGATCGACAGGCCGGCCATCAGCATGATCGCGAAAGTGGCGACCAGCGAGATCGGGATGGTGATGATCGGGATGATCGCGGCCCTGAGCGAATGCAGGAAGAACATGATGATCAGGATCACCAGCGCGATCGCCTCGAGGATGGTCGTGAACACCGAGTTCACCGACTGCTCGATGAACTGCGTCGAATCGTAGCCGATCTCGGCATCCACCCCGTCGGGCAGCGAATCGATGATCGACGGCATGACCTCGCGCACCGCCTTGGAGACGTCGAGCGGATTGGCGACCGCCTGCTTGATGATGCCGACGGTGATCGAGGTCTGGCCCATATAGCGGCTGATGCGGCGCACATCGGTGGAGCTCAGTTCCACACGGGCGACGTCGCCGAGCTTCACCTGCAGGCCGCCGGCCGGCTTCAGCATGATGTTGCGGAATTCTTCCGGCGTCGCCAAAGCGGTCTTGGAGAGAACGGTGAATTCGCGGTCGGCGCTTTCGATGCGCCCGGCCGGGATTTCGGCGTTCTGCTTGCGCAGCGCGTCCTCGATATCCTGGGCGGTGAGGCCATAGCCGGCGAGCCGGTCGCGGTCGAGCCAGATGCGCATGGCATAGAGACGCTCGCCATAGATGGCGGCATCGGAAATGCCGGTCAGGTTCTTGAAGCGGTCGACGACATAACGGTCGACATAGTCGGTGAGCTCGATGGCGTTCAGCCGATCGGAGCGGAACGTGATATAGATGATGGCCTGGGCGTCGGCCTCCACCTTGGCGATGATCGGCTCGTCCACCTCGTCGGGAAGCCTCCCGCGTACGCGGCTCACACGGTCGCGGACGTCGCTCGCCGCCGTGTCAACATCGATATCCGACTTGAAGCGGATGGTGATGCGGCTCGATTCGGAGCGGCTGGTCGATTCGATGATGTCGATGCCTTCGATGCCGGCGAGAGAGCCCTCGAGCACCTGGGTGATCTGCGATTCGATGAGAACGGCGGAGGCGCCCTTATAGGTGGTGTTCACCGAGACGACCGGCTCGTCCACTTGCGGATATTCGCGCACCGTGAGCCGGCCATAGGCGACGATGCCGATCAGGAGGATGATCAGGCTCAGGACGGTGGCGAAGACGGGACGGCGGATACAGAGTTCGGAGAGCGACATCCCCTCAGCCCTCGACGGCGGCGGTCGCCGGCGGGACGATCTCGACATCGGAGCCGTCACGCAGGCGCGACTGTCCGGCGATCACCACCTGCTGGCCGACCTCGACCCCGTCGAGAATCTCGACGAAGCCGTTCTCGCGCCGCCCGGCGAGCACCTTCGTCTCCTTCGCCTTGCCATTGTCGGTCCTGAAGACGAGGAAGTCCTCACCGCGTGACACGAGCGCGCTTTCGGGAATGGTGACCGCGGTGCGCGGCTGACCCTTCACCGTGATGCGGGCGAGCAGTCCGGGGCGCAACTTGCCGTCCTGATTGGCGAGTGTCGCCTTGACCCGGACGGCGCGGCCATTGACGTCGATCGCCGGATCGATGGCGTAGATCGTGCCTTCGAAGCGGACGCCGGGCAGGGCGTCGGCAGTAATGTCGATCTTCTGTCCGGCCGCGAGCTTGCTCAGATAGAATTCGGGCACGCTGAAATTCACCTTGAGCTGGTCGATCTTCTCCAGATTGACGAGCGGCGTGCCGGCGGTGACATAGGCGCCGAGTGAAATGGAGCGGAAGCCGAGCTCACCCGGGAACGGCGCCTTGATCGACAGCTTCTCCTGCTGGGTACTGATGAGGTCGTAGGCCGCCTGCTGGACCAGCAATTCCGAGTGCGCGGTGTCGAGCGTGGTCTGCGAGGCGGTGCCGGATTTGCGCAAGGTCGCGGCGCGGTCGTAGGTCGACTGGGCCAGCGTCAGACGCGCTTTGGCGTCCTCGAGCTGTGCGGCGATGAGCTTGTCGTCGAGCTTGATGAGCACGGCGCCGGCCGCGACGGACTGGCCTTCGGTGAACGCGATCTCGGCCACCCGGCCATTGGTTTCGGCGGCGATCTGTACCGATTCATCGGAGAGCAGCGAGCCCACCGCGGTGATGTCG
Organism: Rhizobiales bacterium Y(2018); assembly: GCA_005502925.1. GTDB lineage: Bacteria > Pseudomonadota > Alphaproteobacteria > Rhizobiales > Aestuariivirgaceae > Taklimakanibacter. The sequence continues at coordinate 131,550 of SCPD01000006.1, forward strand.
TCGCTCAGTGTTTTGGCGGCGGCGGCGACCACCTCGACGGGTGAGGCATTGGCGGGCCGCGCCTGGCGTTTCTCCGCGGCCGGTTGCGGGGTGGCCTCCCTCAGCTTCCCGGTGGCGGCCGACAGAATAGGCTCCACCCAGCCGGCGCGCTGGGCGGTGTAGCCGGCGCCAGCCAGCAAAGCGAGAACAAACAGAGAAACCAGCGTTTTCTTCATAGAACTCTAGAATAGCGGATATTGGGCCCACGGATAAGACGAGGGGAGACCTAAAACCCGTCGCTTTAATGGCGGCCTAACCGCTCCTCCGGCTCACACGCTCGTGATCGGTCCCGCCACCCGGCCCTGCTTCCCGGTCGAGAATAAGGTTTCCTCGCCCCGCCTTATTGTCAGGGTTTTGCCCTTGCGGGTCACCGTCACGGAGCCCAGCGGGCTCATAACCGGGCCGATCGCGAAATCCTTGCCCTCATTGCGCAGCTGCCAGCCCTGCCAGGGCAGAAAGCTCATCGTCCTGGCATGCTGCATGAAAGGCAAGAGCGCCGACCAGGAATAGAAAGGATCAGTGTCGGGTTGATCGAGGCCTTCGCCTGATACGGGATGGTAGTTCTCGGGCGACAGGCGGCTTTCATCCCAGCTCTTGGCGAACAGCTTCCAGCTCTTGTCGACGAGCCGGTCGGCCGCTTCATATTCGCCGGCGCGCTCGAGGCCGTTCCATACCAGCCAGTTGAGGATCGGCCAGATGCGGCCGCGCCAATAGACATTGTCGTTCACCGCCGGATCGTCGCGCGACACCGAAGACAGGCCGAAAGCGCCGCCGAACTTCTTCGGGTCGTCCAGAGCTTTCAGCAGGTGTTTTGTCTGCTCCTGCGAGGCGGCCCCGCACAGCAGGGGATAGAAGCTCGTCGGCGCGACGCTTTTCACGAAGGCGCCGGACCACAGGCGGTTGGCGAAGATCTTGCGCTTGTCGTCCCAGAAATGTGTGCCGATCTTCTTGCGCATCGTCCCGGCATTGGCTTCGTGCCGCTTGGCTTCTTCAGTAAGGCCAAGCGCGCGCGCCATATGGGCCAGCATCTCGCAATCGAGACAGACGAGACAATTGAGGCCGACATCCTCACTGTCGAGTGTGCGGCTCTCCTCGTTCCAGCGCGCCTCGTCATGGATCGGCGAGTTGTCCATGAAGGACTCGTCCTTGGCGGCGAGCTTGGTGCCCTTGTAAAGGCCCTGACCCACATCGGAGGATCCGAATTCGAGGAGCCCGTTGCCATTGCCGTCACGAGCTGAGCGGATCCATTCATTATTCCGCGCCAGCGTCCGATAGGCCATGTCGATGAACAGGCGATTGCCGGTGCGCAGATAGATCTGCCAGACGATGAAGGAAATGAGCGGCGTCTGGGTGCGGTCGACCCAGGCGTCGTTGCCGGTCATGATGCAGGGCAGGTTGCCTTGTGGCGTCGCTGCGGACAGCAGCATCGCCAGATTCTCGCGCGCCTGGTCAGGATCGAACTGCGCGACGATGAAGGCATTGATCGCCGTGTCGTTGAGCCAGAAGCCGAAGCCGCCGAACTTCTTCAAGTCCCAATTGCGCGAACAGGTGATGTACGGACGATGATTGACGCTGTCCCAGATCGTGTTCCAGCCCATGATATCGGCCATGGCGTCGAGCGCCGGGCCGCGTGAGAGTGCGGTGGTGGTCGGCAGCGACTCGGCGAGGCGGGCAAAGGCCTTGTCCTTGCGGTCGGCAATGGTCACCGCGAAATCATTCTCAGGCGCTTCCTCGAGATTGAAGCGAAGCGCCAGGACCTTGGCGCTTTCACCGCGCGAGGCGAGATACCAATAGCCGTTGGTCTCATATTCGGCGCGCAAGCCATCGAGCGTCTCATGCGCCGTCACCAGCAACGGCGCATGTTTCGCCTTGATCGCCACGGTGCGCGGCCCGATGGTGCAATAAGCTGTGCGGGCCGTTTCATCATAATGCCAGAGCGCGCCATCGTTCTGGCTCAAGGTCAGCACGACCCAATAGCGCAGGCCCCATTCGCCGAATTTCGCCGTCTTCCACGCGCCGGTGATCTCGAAGGGCGACGGTTTGGTGTAAGTCCAGTCGAGATGCGTGCCGCCATGGGCGAAGGACGCTTCGATGAGGCTGCCATCCGGCTCGTGCCGGCCGAGCCTGATCTCCGAGCCCGGCCCCATCAGCGTCGTCTTGCCGATGCTCGCGGCATAAAAGACCGGGGTGATCTTCACGCCGAGCGGCAGATGCGACATTTCGAGATAGCGGTCGGCGGCCCAGCTGTTCCAGGCGCGGTGTGTCGGGATATTGGGCGTGCGCAGATAATTCGGAACCGTCATGGCGACCAGGCTTTCAGCAAAGTGTCGGTGTCGATGAGCTCGACCTGCTGGTCGAAGCGGGGATAGATGCCGTCGAGCGCGGCTCTGTGGCTCGCTTTGTTGGAGCTGGCGATGGCGTCGGAGACGAGGATGGTGCGATAGCCGCGATCGACCGCGGTCAAAGCGGTGGCGAGCACGCAGACATCGGTTTCGACGCCGGTGAAGATGATCGTGTCGGCGCTCAGTTCATCGAGCGCGTCCTGGAAGGCCTGAGCCTCGAAGGCCGAATGCACATATTTGTCGATGACACGCGCCGGCGGCACGAAAGGCCGCAAAGGCGGCAGGAGATCGAGCAGGTCGTGCTCGATATTGCTGGCCAGCACACTTTTCCAGTGGCGGTAATAGATCTGCCACTGGCCTTTGGCGTCCTCGACATGCTCGGGCGTCAGGAACCGCGTGAAAAGAGTGAGATGCGGCGCATGGGCGACGATGCGGCGCACAACAGGCTCGATCGCATGGACGACGGGGGCCGCCCATTCGGTCTCTTCGGCGAACAGCCGCTGCATGTCGATGCAGGCATGGACGGCGCGCTTGCCGATGGCGCCGAAACGAAGTCCCGCAATGGCGTTGCGCGTTTCGAGACTATCGCTCATGCGTCCACCGGAATGGTCTGCTCTGGGTCCCAGCTCGCCGTGACAGGGGCACCGGTCTCGAGCACCTCGCCGGTCTGGTTCTGGATGAAAGCGAGAAGCGGCGTATCACCCAGTACCTTGGTGCGGATGCGATACGTTACGCTGGCGCCGGAATAGATCGCCTGGATGATCTCGCCTTCTAGGCTGTTGCCCGTTGTCCTCTTGTGCCCACCTTCGACGCGCAGTTTTTCCGGCCGCACGATGGCCGCACCCGTCGAGGGTTTGAGCGTCGCGATGACCGTGCCGTCGGCAAGCTTGAGGCCTTCGGCGACAGGCGCGCCGCGGAACACATTGGCGTCGCCCAGGAAGTTCGCGGCGAAGACCGTTGCGGGCCGCTCATAGACGGTCTGCGGCGCATCGACCTGGATCAGCCGGCCCTGGTCGATGATGGCGATGCGGTCGGACAGCGTCAGGGCCTCTTCCTGATCATGGGTGACGAAGATGGCGGTGATGCCCGTCTCGCGCTGGATGTCCTTGAGCTCGACCTGCATTTCCTGGCGCAGCCTGCGGTCGAGCGCGCCAAGCGGCTCGTCGAGCAGCAATACCTTGGGCCGCGTGATCAAAGCGCGGGCGAGCGCCACGCGCTGCTGCTGGCCGCCCGACAATTGCCGCGGATAGCGGCCTTCGAGACCCGAAAGACGGACCATGGCCAGACTCTCGGTGACACGCTTATGGATGTCCTCGCGCGCCACGCCCCGCACATCGAGGCCGAAGCCGATATTCTCGGCAATGGTGAGATGCGGGAACAGCGCATAGGACTGGAACACCATGCCGATCGCGCGCCGATGCACCGGCACGGATTCCACCTGCTCGCCGTCGAAGGAGATCGTGCCTTCATCGGGTATGATGAAACCCGCGATCGAGCGCAGCAAGGTGGTCTTGCCCGAGCCCGAGGGGCCGAGCAGGCCGAAGAACTCGCCATCATTGAAGGTGATCGAGACATCATCGAGCGCGGCGAAGGTGCCGTAGCGCTTGGTCACATGCTGGATGTCGACGCGGCTCATCAATTGTCTCCGCCGAATCTGTAATTGCGCGCCACGATCAGCATGAGTCCCATGGAGAAGAGAATGATGATCGAGGAGATGGCGTTGATCTCGGGCGTGAAGCCTTTGCGGATCGACGTATAGATCTCGACCGGCAAGGTCGAGGTGCCGGGCGGCGCCAGGAAATAGGAGATCACGAACTGATCGAAAGACACGGCGAAGGCGAAGAGGCCCGCGGCAATGATGCCTGGCAGCAATACCGGGACCGTGATGCGCCAGAAGGTCTGCCATGGCGTGGCGCCGAGGCTCGCGGCGGCTTCTTCGAGCTGCGGTCCGAAATTGGCGAAACGGGCACTGACCACCACGATGACATAAGGCAAAGACAGCGCCACATGGCCGAGCAGGATGGCGTGCAGCCCGCGGCCGATTCCGGTCCAGAAAAAGAAGATCAGCATCGAGGTGCCGATGATGAGCCACGGGATGGTGATCGGCGGGAAGAGCAGGATCTGCAGCAGCCGCTTGGCGCGGAAATCGTAGCGGGCGAAGGCGTAAGCCGCGAGTGTGCCGAGCGTGGTCGCGATCGCCGCATTGACGCAAGCGATCCACACGCTGTTCCAGCTCGCCTGCAAGAGCCGGTCGTTCTGCGCCAACGCCTTGAACCAGACGAGATCGAAGGTGAAAGGCAGCTCGTAAAGCGCCGAGCGATTGAAGGCCATGGCGATCATCACCACGATCGGCAGATAGAGAAAGACGAGCACCGCGCCCAGATAGAGTTTGGCGGTCCGTTCCATCAGCCCACCGCCATCTGCTTCTTGAGGAAGGGGGCGGCGATCAAAAGGATGATCAGCACCATGCCGAGCATGGTGAAGGAAAGGGCGGCACCCAGGGGCCAGTTGAAGGCGGTGATGAACTGCCCCTCGATGATCGGGCCCAGCATGATCGCATCCTTGCCGCCCAAGATACGCGGTTCCATGAAGGAGCCGATCACCGGCACGAAGATGAGGAACACCGCCGCCAGGATGCCGGGCATGCTCAACGGCAAAGTGATGCGGCGGAAGGCCTGGGCCGGTGTCGCGCCGAGGCTGCGGCCCGCCTCGATGAGCGAGTCGTCGATCGCCTGCAGCGAGATATAGCAGGTGAGAATCGCATAGGGCAGATAAGCGTGGACGAGGCCGACGACGATTGCCGGATAGGAGAAGAGAATGTTGAAGGGCTCGCGCAGCACCATGGTCCAGGAGAAGGTGCGCACCAGCGCATTGGACCAGAAGGGCAGGATGATGAGCAGGAAGATCGCCTCGCGCCAGCGGCCTTTGATGTATTTGGCGAGGCCGAGGGCGGCGGGATAACCGATGACGAGGCAGAGCGCCGTCACATAGAGGCCGAGCTCGATCGAGCGCCAGGCATTGTACCAGTAGATCTGCTTGGTGAAGAAATCCGTATAGTGCTTCAGCGTGAAGCCGACTTCCTTGCCGCCGAGCGGCGAGGCGGTGAGGAAGCTGAAGTAGAACATCGTCGCCAGCGGCAGCAGCACCGTCACCGCGAGCCATAGATAAGCCGGCGCCGTCAGCGCGAAAACGGTGCGGGTCTGGCGGGAGACGGCCATCAGACCTTCTCCCACGCGATGCGCGGGAGAAGGATGAAAAGGCGGGAAGCGCTAAAGGGCAAAGCTCGTCTTCACCTCGTCCCAGAGTTCCTGGTTCTTCTGCTTCTGCTCGTCGGTGATCGGCGCCATCCACTGGACGCGCTTTACGACTTCAGGATCACCCAGCACCACGCGGTTGAGCGCGTCCTCGGGCAACTGCGCATTGGCCTTGGCATTGGAGGAGGCGGGTGCGCCGATGTCATTGTCCCATTTCACGTAGAATTCGGGATCGACCATGAAGTTGATGAAGGCCGCCGCGCCTTCGGCATTAGGCGCATTGGTGGCGATGGTGAGGCCGTCGAACCAGCCGATGGCGCCTTCCTTCGGCACCACGAACTCCACGGGGAGCTTCATCGCCTTTTTGGAGCGCGCCGCGGAGCCCGACCAGTAGACGGCGATGTCGTAATCGCCCGCCGCCATATATTTGTTCCACTCGTCCTCTGACGACCAGAAGGTCTTGATCTGGCTCTTGAGCTCTTTGAGCTTCTCCTTGATCTTCTCGATGTCGGCGGGTGCGTTCATGTCCTGCCCGGTGGCGAGTGCGGCGATCTGGATCGATTCGAGCGCGTCGTCGCGCCAGCCCACCTTGCCGGCATGGGTCGGGTCCCACAGCGCGGTCATGCTGTCGGGCTTGGTCGTGATCTTCTGGGTGTTGAAGGCGAAGGAGGTCAGGCCCCAGACCCAGGCGATGGCGAAGTGTTTGCCGCCCATCACGAAGCGGTCGCTGTCGCGCAAGGCGGGTGTCAGATCGTTGAAGTTGGAGAATTTCGCCGGGTCGAGCGCCTGGATCAGGCCCTCATGGGCGGCTTCCATGACATAGATGTTGTTCATCAGAACCACATCATAGACGCCGGGGCTGGTGCGCAATTTCGTCAGCATCTCCTGCTCGGAGTTGAAATAGTCATGGACGACCTTGATGCCGGTCTTCTTCTCGAACATCTCGAGCGCCCATTTCTCGTCGGTGCCGTAACCCTGCCAGTTGAGGACCTTGATCTCGCCAGCGGCGTGAGCGAGGCGGCTCGTGGCGCCAAAGGCAGCAGCACCGCCCATCAGGGCCAGAGCGGAACGGCGGGACAGCGCAAAGCGTGACATCATAATCTCCCTCGGTCGCAAAGTTTTCTCTTGGCGGCGGACTTTAACGGAAGGGCAGTGACCCCGCAATGCAACGGTGCTGCGAGGGTTATTGTGTGGCGAGGAACGCGTCGATCTCGGCGCGTGTCGGGGCGGCGGCGGAAGCGCCCTTCTTGGTCGTCGACAACGCGCCCGCGGCGGCGGCGAAGCGCACCGCTTCGGCGAGCGACTTGCCTTCATCGAGGGCGACCGCAAGGCCGCCATTGAAGCTGTCGCCGGCCGCCACTGTGTCGATGGCGGTCACCTTGAAAGGCGGCACGAAACCTTCCTCCGTGGGGCCTGAGAAGGCGACGCCCTTGGCGCCGAGCTTGACGAGCGCGGTGCGGAAGCCTTTCGCCTTGAGTTCGCGCGCGGCGCGCAGAGCATCGTCGGGCGTCGCGGGCTGCCAGCCGAGGAGACCGGCCGTCTCGCTCTCATTGGGGGTGACGACGTCTACCGCAGCGACAATCTCAGCCGAGAAGGGCTCCTTGGGCGCCGGCGCCGGATCGAGAATCACCGTGCCACCCTTGCCGCGGACGATCTTGGCGGCGGCGAGGGCGCCGGCGAGCGGCACTTCGAGCTGCAGCAGCAGGACACGCGCCTGTTCGAGGTCGGCCTTGGCGGCCTCGGCATCGCTCTGATCGACCGCGCCATTGGCGCCGGCGATCACCGTGATCATGTTCTGGCCACCCTCGCCGACCTTGATGATGGCGATGCCGGTGGCCGAGCCCTCGTCACGGCGGATATGGGTGAGGTCGACATCATATGAAGTGAGCTCGGCGCGCGCCGCATCGCCGAAAGAATCGGCGCCGGTGCGGCCGATGAAACGCACCTCGGAGCCGAGCTTGCGGGCCGCCGCCGCCTGATTGGCGCCCTTGCCGCCCAAACCCATCTTGTAACCGGAGCCGTGCAAGGTCTCGCCGGGCTTCGGCAGGCGATCGAGATAGGCGATCACGTCCATATTGATGGAACCGAAGATGGCGACGGTCATTCTATTCCTCCCGGCAAAGTCGGCCGGAGCATATGCCGGAAGAGACCGGCGCCGACAACAGGCCCTCCGAAAAAGCGCATGTTGCGGTGCATGAATTTGGGAGAAAACGAGGCAGAAAAGCCCGTCTAAAAGGCTTAAGTCTATGAATTTGATCGTGATTATATGAGTCACGAAAGAGACATAGTGAATTCAAATAGTTAGAGGGGATGATTGTTAAGGTTTTGTGAAGCCGAGTAGCGAGTCAGCTATGTAAATTTTGCATTGCACAAAATGGTGCGGCGCACCATATATCAACTCGTCAAAAGCAACCAACCCAACCCGTCAATCCATAGGGGAAAGACCATGTTCAACTTCTTCACTGATGGTTTCAAGCGCTGGAACCGGTACAACACCACCAAGCGTGAGCTCGACCTGCTCACCGACCGTGAGCTTGCCGATCTCGGCATCATGCGCTCCGACATTCCGCGCATCGCGCGGGATAGCGTGAGCCGCTAAACGACTCACAAGACGAGTTTCGCAAGAGCCCGCCGGTCCTCCGGCGGGCTCTTCGCATTTTACGCGCAAGAGAAAGCCGCGCGCCCTTTCCGCTTGCGGCAATCCGCCGTGCCTTCCTTGTTGCGAGTCCAATTCCCATGTGATAACCCACGCCCGCGGCTTAAGGCGGAACCCATGCCGCGCGTGCTTTCTCAAGTACGATTATCCAATAAATTCAAGCTTTCCGGACCGCTGCCAAGGGTTCGGAGAACGCGGGTTCGGCGGGGAGTTGTCGTGGCTCAAAGTGATCAGACGGTATCAGGCGTCCCGGGACGTTATGCGACCGCCCTTTTTGAACTGGCGCGGGAAGACCAGACGGTCGACCAGGTCGGCGCCGATCTGGCGAATTTCCAGGCGCTGCTGGACGAATCCGAGGATCTCGGACGGCTCGTCCGCTCGCCGGTCTTCTCCGCCGAGGACCAGATTTCCGCCCTTCAGGCGATCTGCGAAAAGGCCGGCATCAAGAGCCTCGCCCTCAATTTCATCAAGCTCGCCGCGCAGAACCGCCGGCTCTTCGTCCTCTCCGACATGATCAAGGCCTACCGCACGCTGGTGGCCCAGTCGAAGGGCGAGATCAGCGCCGAGGTCATCTCGGCCGACACGCTCTCACCGAAACATCTCGACGACCTCAAGGCCGCCATCAAGGCGAGCGTGGGTCGCGACGTGCAACTCTCCACCCGGGTTGATTCGTCCATTCTCGGCGGCCTTATCGTCAAGGTCGGCTCGCGCATGGTGGACAACTCGCTCAAGACCAAACTTCAAAACCTCAAGATCGCGATGAAGGGGACCGGCTGATATGGATATCCGCGCCGCCGAAATTTCCGCAATTCTCAAGCAGCAGATCAAGGACTTCGGCAAGGAAGCCGAAGTGTCCGAGATCGGCCAGGTGCTTTCCGTCGGTGACGGTATTGCCCGTGTCTACGGCCTCGACAATGTCCAGGCTGGTGAAATGGTCGAGTTCCCGAACGGGATTCGCGGCATGGCCCTCAACCTCGAAGTCGACAATGTCGGTATCGTTATTTTCGGTTCCGACCGCGACATCAAGGAAGGCGACACCGTCAAGCGCACCGGCGCCATCGTGGAAGTTCCGGTTGGCCGTGAGTTGCTTGGCCGCGTCGTCGACGCGCTCGGCAATCCGATCGACGGCAAAGGCCCGATCAAGTCCACCGAACGCCGCCGCGTCGACGTCAAGGCGCCCGGCATCATCCCGCGCAAGTCGGTGCATGAGCCGATGTCGACCGGCCTCAAGGCCGTCGACGCGCTGATCCCGATCGGCCGCGGCCAGCGCGAGCTGATCATCGGCGACCGCCAGACCGGCAAGACCGCGATCGTTCTCGACACCATCCTGAACCAGAAGCCGATCCATATCGCCGGACCGGACAAGGAAAAGCTCTACTGCGTCTATGTGGCCTGCGGCCAGAAGCGCTCGACCGTCGCCCAGTTCGTCAAGATTCTGGAAGACAACGGCGCGCTCGAATATTCGATCATCATTGCCGCCACCGCGTCCGACCCGGCGCCGCTGCAGTATCTGGCACCGTTCACGGGCTGCACGATGGGTGAATATTTCCGCGACAACGGCATGCATGCCGTGATCGCCTATGACGATCTTTCCAAGCAGGCCGTCGCCTACCGCCAGATGTCGCTGCTGCTGCGCCGTCCCCCCGGCCGCGAAGCCTATCCGGGCGACGTGTTCTATCTCCATTCGCGCCTCCTCGAGCGCGCCGCCAAGCTCAATGACAGCCAGGGCTCCGGTTCGCTGACCGCTCTTCCGATCATCGAGACGCAAGCCAACGACGTGTCGGCCTATATCCCGACCAACGTGATCTCGATCACCGACGGCCAGATCTTCCTTGAAACGGACCTCTTCTATCAGGGCATCCGTCCGGCGGTGAACGTCGGTCTCTCGGTGTCGCGCGTCGGCTCCTCGGCGCAGATCAAGGCGATGAAGCAGGTTGCCGGCAAGATCAAAGGCGAGCTCGCCCAGTATCGTGAAATGGCCGCCTTCGCGCAGTTCGGCTCGGATCTCGACGCCGCCACGCAGCGCCTCCTCAACCGCGGCGCCCGCCTCACCGAACTCTTGAAGCAGCCGCAATTCTCGCCGCTCAAGACCGAAGAGCAGGTCGTGGTGATCTATGCCGGCGTGAACGGCTATCTGGACGCGCTGCCGGTCAACAAGGTGCGCGATTTCGAGGACGGCCTCTTACGTCTGGTCCGCGAGAGCCATGCCGACATTCTCGATGCGATCCGCACCGAGAAGGAAATCTCCAACACGGTCGGCGAAAAGCTCAAGAACGTCGTGGCGGGCTTCGCCAAGTCGTTCGCTTGATCATCCTGAACGAGGCAACCAGCTGAAGGCAGGACGATGCCAAGTCTAAAAGACCTCAGAAATCGCATCACGTCGGTAAAATCGACGCGGAAGATCACCAAGGCGATGCAGATGGTGGCGGCGGCGAAGTTGCGCCGCGCCCAGGAATCGGCCCTCGCCGCGCGCCCCTATTCGGAGCGCATGGCGACGGTGCTGGCCAATCTCTCGTCCTCGATGGAAGGCCGCGATGACGCGCCGCAGCTCCTCGCCGGCAACGGCAAGGACCAGACGCATCTGCTCGTCGTGTGCACGGCCGAGCGCGGCCTGTGCGGCGGTTTCAACTCCTCGATCGCCAGGCTGGCGCGCGAGCATGCCGACCGCCTGATGGCGCAAGGCAAGACGGTGAAGATCATCACCGTCGGCAAGAAGGGCAATGACATCCTGAAGCGGCTCTATGGCCGCTTCATCATCGACACGGTGGACCTGCGCGCCGCGCGCACCCTGGCCTTCAGCCATGCCCAAGCCATCGCGCAGAAGGTGCTGAAGCTGTTCGAAGACGGCCAGTTCGACGTCTGCACGCTGTTCTTCGCCGAGTTCAAGTCGGTGATCTCGCAGAAGCCGACGGCGCTGCAGCTCATCCCGGCCAGCGTCAAAGGCGGCAAAACCCCCGATCTCGGCGGCGCCATCTATGACAGCGAGCCGGATGAAGGTGAAATCCTGGCCGATCTCCTGCCGCGCAATATCGCTGTGCAGATCTTCCGGGCGTTGCTCGAAAACGCGGCTTCCGAACAGGGCGCCCGCATGAGCGCCATGGACAGCGCCACGCGCAACGCCGGCGACATGATCAACAAATTGTCGATCCGCTACAACCGGCAGCGCCAGGCGCAGATCACCAAGGAACTTATCGAAATCATTTCGGGCGCGGAAGCGCTCTAGACCGGAACCGAGAGAAGGAAGACCGTTATGGCGAAGAAACCCGCAAACACCTCCGGCAAGTCGGTGGGCCGCATCCGTCAGGTGACAGGCGCCGTTGTCGACGTGCAGTTCGACGGGCATCTGCCGCAAATCCTGAACGCGCTTGAGACCATGAACGGCGATGTCCGTCTCGTCCTCGAGGTCGCCCAGCATCTTGGCGAAAACACCGTGCGCACCATTGCCATGGACTCGACCGAAGGCCTGGTGCGTGGCCAGGAGGTCACCGATCTCGGCGCGCCGATCACCATCCCGGTGGGCGATGAAACGCTCGGCCGCATCATGAACGTCGTCGGCGAGCCGGTCGACGAGGAAGGCCCGATCACCAGCACCGCCACGCGCGCCATCCATCAGCCGGCGCCCGAGTTCGTCGAGCAGTCGACGGAAGCGCAGATCCTGGTCACCGGCATCAAGGTCGTCGACCTCCTGGCGCCGTACGCCAAGGGCGGCAAGATCGGCCTGTTCGGCGGTGCCGGCGTGGGCAAGACGGTGCTCATTCAGGAACTCATCAACAACATCGCCAAGACCCATGGCGGCTTCTCGGTGTTCGCCGGCGTCGGCGAGCGTACCCGCGAAGGCAACGACCTCTATCACGAATTCATCGAATCGGGCGTGAATCAGAAGGGCGGCGGCAAGGGCTCGAAATGCGCCCTGGTGTACGGCCAGATGAACGAGCCGCCGGGTGCCCGCGCCCGCGTCGGCCTCACCGGTCTCACCGTCGCCGAACACTTCCGCGACCAGGGACAGGACGTGCTGTTCTTCGTCGACAACATCTTCCGCTTCACGCAAGCCGGTTCGGAAGTGTCGGCTCTCCTCGGCCGCATCCCCTCGGCGGTGGGCTATCAGCCGACGCTCGCCACCGACATGGGTGCTCTCCAGGAGCGCATCACCACCACGACCAAGGGCTCGATCACCTCGGTGCAGGCCATTTACGTGCCGGCCGACGACTTGACCGACCCGGCGCCGGCCACCTCCTTCGCGCACTTGGACGCGACCACCGTGCTGTCGCGCGCCATCGCCGAAAAGGGCATCTATCCGGCGGTCGATCCGCTCGACTCGACGTCGCGCATGCTCGATCCGCGCGTCATCGGTGACGAGCACTATCAGACGGCGCGTCGCGTGCAGGTGATCCTCCAGCGCTACAAGGCGCTGCAGGACATCATCGCCATTCTCGGCATGGACGAGCTCTCGGAAGAGGACAAGCTCACCGTCGCCCGCGCCCGCAAGATCGAGCGCTTCCTGTCGCAGCCCTTCGATGTCGCCGCCGTGTTCACCGGCTCGCCGGGCGTGCAGGTCAAGCTCGAAGACACGATCAAGGGCTTCAAGGGCCTCTGCGAAGGCCAGTATGACTACCTGCCCGAGCCCGCCTTCTACATGGTCGGCACGATCGAAGAAGCGGTCGAAAAGGGCAAGCGCCTGGCTGAGGCGGCCTGATCACCATGGCCCTTCACTTCGAACTCGTCTCTCCCGAACGCTTGCTGTTCTCGGGCGATGTCGCGGAAGTCGACATTCCGGGCACCGAGGGCGATATGGGCATCCTGCCGGGCCACGCGCCGGTGCTGTCCACGCTGCGTCCGGGTGTCGTCACCATCACCAAGGAAGGTGGCGCGAAGGAGCGCATCTTCGTGCGTGGTGGCTTCGCCGAAGTGAATCCGCAAGGGCTCACGGTTCTGGCGGAAGTCGCGGTGCCGGTCGCCGAGCTCAATGCCGAGCGCCTGGCGCAGGAAGTCAAGGATGCGCAGGAAGACGTGTCGGACGCGCAGGACGATGAAACGCGCCGCCGCGCCCAAGAGAATCTCGATCATCTGCAGGCGCTGCAAAGCGCGCTGTGATGACGGTCACAAATTGAAGGGACAGGCCCGCCTCGCGCGGGCCTTTCTTTTGGGGGGATGACATGGAAGACCCTGCACCGCGCGGCAAGCTCTCGATCTGGCTGCTCGGCCTCATCCTGGGGCCTGTCGTTCTCATGCTGTGGCTCGGCCGCGGCCGGTTGGCGCTGATCTATCTGCTGGCCCAGTTCCTGCTGGGCGCGGCTGTCATTATCGCCGTCGCAAGCGGCCTGGTCACACCGCCGGCGTTCCGCGACCTCGATCTGGCGGCCATCCTATTTTATCTGCCGTTCAACATCGTCGGCCTCGTCCATGGCCTGAAGATCCGCGAAACGGCGCTCACCCGTCCGTGGTTTTCGCGCTGGTATGTGGCGATCATTCTGCCGATCGCCGCCTCATGGCTCATCGCCTCCGGCGTGCGCGAATATCTGTACCAGCCGTTCAGCGCGCCATCAGCCGGCATGGTGCCTGGCCTCATGATCGGCGATTATTTCTTTGCATCGAGGATCGCCTATGGCGAGCCCCGACGCGGCGACATCGTGGTTTTCAAGCTGCCGCGGGACAATCGCACCGACTATGTCAAGCGGCTGATCGGCCTGCCCGGCGATCGCATCCAGCTGAAGGACGGGATCGTCCATCTCAATGGCGCGGCGCTGCCCCTGACCCCAGTTGAAGGTATCCCTTGCCTCGAGGGGGAGGGGTGCAATTACTTCCGCGAAGCGCTGCCGGACGGTCGATCCTATGTCATCAACGACCGGGCACCCAATGGCTCCGCTGACAATACGGACGAATATGTCGTGCCCGAAGGTCATTATTTTATGCTGGGCGACAATCGCGACAATTCACTCGACAGCCGCTATCTTGATCAAGTGGGCTATATTCCCCGTACGAACCTGACCGGCCCCGCGGTGCTGATCTTCTGGAACTGGATGGGTATGCGGATCGACGACCGGCTTGCGGGTTACCCCAGCCGATAGTGCACGACTCAACTACGCCGCCGAAAGCTTCCTGACCTCGATACGCTTTGCTTCGGCCGCGACCGCTATCTCGAAATGGTCGGCCTGGGTCACATCCAGGATGGCGGTTGGGCGGAAGACGGCGGCATTGACGCCGCCGGTGAATCGCACGCTGTCATAGAGAAGTCCGGTCTCGCTTCTCTTGCGCAGATTTTCGCCGAAGGCTTGCGAGGCTTGATAGTCGTCCGGCGCATAGAGTTCCGGCATCGTGGATTGCCGGCCTCTGATATCGATATAGGTGCCATCGAGTCGCGCCGAATAAGCCCGATAGGTGCGTGACAAAGTGGGGATACGGCGTGCTACCGCCTCGCGGCGCAGATGATGGCCGACCTCCGCTGCCGCCGTCTTGATATCGGCCGAGGCATACCAGGCGCCGAGATCGCGGCTGTTAAAGCGCGCACCGGTTGGCGCGGCATGCAGGAAAGCCGCCATCACGATGCTCGAATTGGCGCGGCCGAAGATCCATTCGGCCTGTGGCAGGCGCGCCACGCGCTCGGCGACGAGGCGGTCATTGGTCCAGCCGGCGAGCTCCATCACCGCGTCGAGATCGGCGGCGGTGGCCACCGTGTCGAACAGGCCGATCGGCGGAAAACGCGAGGGAATCAGCCGATAGGATGGATGAAAGGCCGGCGCATGCGCGAGGCTCACGTCAGCACGATGTCCGTTTGCGTATAGGGCGTGAAGTCCGCATCGATGCGGTTCGGCTCCATATACTGGCCGCCGCGCGCCGCATCGAGGAACCGGCGCACCAGCAGGATACCGTCCTGCGAGCCGCTGGTGATCAGCGTGAGCGGCGGCTTGCCGCCAAAGACGATGCCGTCATGGGGGCTGCGCAGCCAGGCCACGGCGTCGTGCTCATGGGTGTAGAGAACGCCCAGCGCCTGATGGATGCCGAAGACGGCCGACAGGCGCATGAGCACATCGACATCGAGAGTGATGTCGTGGTGCTCACGCGCGAGCTTGGCCCAATGGTGATAGGTGGAGCGCGACGGATAACCGAGCACGAGCCGGCGCTCTTCCTCGCTGAGGCCCCAGAGATCGGCTATGGCGAGGAAGCTGCGCAAAGCCGGCGCGCTGAGGCGCCGGCGATTGGCTGGTGCGAAACGCTCGAGATCGGAAGCCAGAGAAGGCCGCGAAGTTTCTTCGAGACCTTTCTGGCGTCGACGTTGAAGTGAAGCCATGGTTTTCGTCCTTGTCCGTTTTTGAATATAGTCCAAATATAGACATCAGACAAGATATAAGAAAACCAGGCTTCCCAAAGAGTTAGCGGGACTGGCCGCCACCCCCACCGCCTTGACGCTGCTTGGGACGCCACTTGCCATTGCCTTGCGGGCGCTGGCCGGGCTTCTTGCGCCAGGACGGCTGGTTCTGCTGCGGCCGGTGATGGCCCTGCGGACCCCCCGAGCGCTCATTGCCCTCCGGTGTGGCGATGCTCAGCGCATGCTGGGTGACCGGCACCTTCTGGCGGATGGTGCGCTCGATGTCGCGCAGCAACGGACGCTCTTCCGGATCACAGAAGGCCACCGCTTCGCCCGAGGCGCCGGCGCGCGCGGTGCGACCGATGCGGTGCACATAGGAATCCGGCACGAAAGGCAGGTCGTAATTCACCACATGCGACACGCCATCGACGTCGATACCGCGTGCGGCGATGTCGGTTGCCACCAGCACGCGCAGCTTGCTGCTCTTGAAGCCGGCAAGCGCGCGCTCGCGCTGGCTCTGCGACTTGTTGCCGTGGATCGCCGCCGCTTCGACGCGCTCCTTGACCAGCCCCTTCACCACCTTGTCGGCGCCATGCTTGGTGCGGGTAAAGACCAGCGTGCGCGGCATGGCGCTGTTCTTGAGCAGATCGAGCAGCAGGTTGAGCTTGTTGCGGGTCTCGACATGGATGATGCTCTGCGTGACGCGCTCGGCGGTGGTCGCCACCGGCGTGATCTCGACACGCACCGGATCTCTGAGGAGAGCTGCGGCAAGACCGGCGATTTCCTTCGGCATGGTCGCCGAGAAGAACAGATTCTGGCGCTTGGCCGGAAGCAGACCGGTGATCTTGCGGATCGCATGGATGAAGCCCAGATCCAGCATCTGATCGACTTCATCGAGAACGAAGACCTCGATCTTGGAGAGGCTCAGCACACGACGATCGATGAGATCGACAAGCCGTCCGGGCGTGGCGATCAGGATATCGACGCCATTGCCGACGGTACGGATCTGGTTGTTGATCGAGACGCCGCCGAAAACGGTCGCCTGCGTCAGACGGAGAAACTTGCCATAAGTGCGGAAACTCTCGCCGATCTGGGCGGCGAGCTCGCGCGTCGGCGAGAGGATCAAGGCGCGGCAGGTGCCGCGGTCGGGACGGCCCTTCAGCTTCGACAGACGATCGAGGATCGGCAGCGCGAAAGCCGCGGTCTTGCCGGTGCCGGTCTGGGCGATGCCGAGCAGGTCGCTGCCCTTCAGGAGTTCGGGAATGGACGCCGACTGAATTGGGGTAGGGGTCTGATAGCCCTGCTGCTCCAGCGCTTTGAGGAGCGCAGCGTCAAGGCCAAGGTCTTTGAAATGAGTCAAAATACTGCTTTCAAATCGGAACGGATGAGCAGCACCGACCTGTCCGATACGGGCATACGCGATAAGGCGCAGACCCTGGGCGCGGCGCTGAAACCTTCCGCGTGACAGGAATGTTTGGAGATGCTCGCAAAAGCCGGACGGGGCGCTCAGGCGCCACTTCACGCATCCGTTGTTGTGCAACGAGCAGCCTTCATATGGGACACGGGGGGCGGAAAGTCAAAGACTTAAAGCGGCAACTATTGCCGCAGGCAAATCGGCGTGATCGGAGATAACTTTCCTAGCCCCGAGGCGTAGAAGTGTCTCACCGAGGGCGCTGCCGTCATGGGCGAGCCCGGTAAAGCCGATGACGGCGCAGCCGGCAGCCACCGCCGAGGTCACGCCCGCTTTGCTGTCCTCGATGACGAGACAGGCTCCGGGCGCCAGTCCGGCGCGCCGCGCCGCCTCGACATAGACGTCGGGCGCCGGCTTGCCCCGGGCGACATCCTCGAAGGTGGTGATGCGGCCGCCGAAGAAGGGCGCGAGACCAGCGATGCGGAAGGCCGCCTCGACGCGGTGGCGCGGGCTGTTGGAGGCGACGCTGGTCGGCAGCGCCATCGCGCTCAGTATGTCGTGAATACCGGGCGCGGCTTTGAGCTTGCGCTCATAAAGCGCGAGCAGGCGGCGGTTCTTGTCTTCGGTCACATCGGCCGGCAGCGTGATGCGGTAATCGCTTTCGATCTTCCTGACGAAGTCTTCGAAAGTGAGGCCGATGAATTGCGCGCCGACCTCTTTCGTCGTCATGGCGATGCCGTTCTCGGCCAGGATATCGCGATCGACTTCCATCGACAGCGGCTCGCTGTCGACCAATACACCGTCACAATCGAAAATTATGTGCTTGAACATGATGGAGGCCCGCTCACGCGCCGAGATGGCGGAAAGCGGCGATCACCTGGACATAGACCTCGCGTTTGAAGGGCACGATCTGGTCCTGAATATCGTCCATGCCGGCCCAGCGCCATTTGTCGAATTCCTGCTTGTGGCCGGGCGGGTTGAGATCGATCTCGTCGTCCTTGCCGGTGAAGCGCAAGGCGAACCACTTCTGCGTCTGACCGCGATATTTGCCGTTCCAGGACTTACCGATCAGATGCTCGGGCAAATCGTATTTGTACCATTCAGGCGACTCGGCGAGCACTTCCGCAGACCTGACCGAGGTTTCCTCCTGCAATTCGCGCAAGGCGGCCTCGCGCGGATCCTCGCCCTTGTCGATGCCGCCTTGCGGCATCTGCCACCACTGGCCGGAACCCTCGTCATTGGGTTTGTCGGCGCGCCGGCCGATCCAGACGAGGCCTTGACGGTTGATCAACATGACGCCCACGCAGGGACGGTAGGGCAGGTCGGATAATTGCTTGCTCATGAAGGCGGAATTCCTGTCGGTGCGAGCGGCCTTATATCAGGAACCTTGCGCCCGGCACATAGCACTGTCGCGCTAAGACTAGATTCCGCCTAGCTGGCGCGGCCGCGATAGGCGGCGCTGACGGGCACCAGCAATATGCCCTTTTCGGCAAGCGAGCGCGCCCATTGATCGACGGCATCGATGGTGACGTCGAGGCCGGTTCCGGTGCCGATCGCAAAGCCTTTTTCGCGGGCCTCGGTCTCGAGCTCGGTCAATGCCTGATCGATGCCCTGTTCGGTCGGATCGGCATCGATCACCTTCATGCCATTGCGCACCGGCAGACCGACGATCTGGCCGATCTGAGATGACATGCTGCGGCCCGCCGTCCCGTCATCGAGGAAGACCAGGCCGCGCTTTTTCATCTCGGCGAAGACCGGCCGGAGCGCCTGGACCTCGGTGAGGAAACGCGCGCCCATGTAATTGGTGATGCCGGAATAGCCGGCGAAACGACCCATATGCCAGGTGAGGGCGTCGAGATTGGCCTCGGCCTTTCCCCCGGCCATCAATGTCTTGGGGCCGGGGTTGGCGGCTGGATAGCCGAAGGGCTCGAGCGGCAGCTGCAGCAGGATCTCATGGCCTTGGGCGCGGGCCCTGTTCACTTGCGCCTGCAGGTCCTCGCCATAGGGCGCGAAGGCAAAGGTCACTTCGCCGGGCAGGGCCCTCACAGCCTTCTGGGTCAATTCCGCATTGAGGCCCATGCCGCCGAGGACGATCGCCACTTTTGGCATGTCGGAATGGATGATGCTGGCGGACACCGGCCGCGCATAGACATTCTGCGGCTTGCGGTTGCCGTTGCCGATGCGCGGCAAGGGGCCGTAGGGCCCGTCTTCGCTCACTTCGGCGAAGGGCGCGGGCTTCAGGCTGCGCCGGGGCGACACGATGATCGCCGCTTCGGTCTCCACCGTTTCCTGCGGCTGCGCTTCCAGGATCTCGACTTTCCGGCGATCGTCGTCTTCAGGAGGTGTTTCGGCCGGCTCCGCTTCGGCCGGCTCCACCGCTTCGGGTTTCGGCGCCTTGTCGGTCGAGGCTGTCGTCAGCTCCACGACAGGAGGAATTTTGACCATCACCACCGGCTCGCCGGCATAAGGATGAGGGATGCGGGCGAGGCCAAGGGCGGCGGTGGTGAGGAGAAGGGCTGCCGAGACCGAGGCGGCCGACAGAGCGGACGGGCGCTTGGCCCAGAGCTTTTCCCAAGCTCCGCGCCGGCGCAAAGGCTGCCGCAGTTCGTTTCGCCGCATAGCCGAATCGTCTCCCTCCCGGCCATGCTGCGCCCGGAAGGGTTAATTTCGGGTTTACCTGTTGAATTACAACGGGAATTTCAGGTGCCTCAGCTTCGGGAGTGCTCACTCCCAGACGCTGACGAAACCGGCATCCTTCTTGTCGTCAGCCGCCGCCTTGCAGAAGCTTTCCTTCTTGGCATTGCCCTCGGCCAGGAACAGACCATAGGTCGTCCCCAGCGTGAGAAGAATATTGGTGTGGCGGGCGAGCTTCTGCTGGGCGTCGAGCTTGTCGGCATTCGACAGGATGATCTCGTTCACACCCTTGGCATATTTGTCGAGATTGAGCTTGAAGCCGTCGCAGACGCGCGCCACCGCCGCCTGATGGGCGAGCAGAGTGAGCTGAGCCTGCTGCTGCGGCGTCACCACGCCTTCGAAATCCTCGAGCGCATCGCGCCAGGCTTCATCGAGCCGATTGTCGTCAGGCTGTTGGGACAGCGCGGCCGTCGCCGTCAGGATGCTGAAGGCCGACGCGGCGAGCAGTCCGGCGAGCATGTTGGTCTTGCGGATCATGTGCCGTCTCCTCAATAGCCGAAGGTGCGGGCGGTCCAGCCACCGGCGAAATCACCGTCGAGGTGATAGCAGGCACGCTGTGCCGGATAGCAGACGATGCCCGGATTGGGCGAGAAGGATTGATTGAAATAGGGATTGTAGCCGCCGGCGGGATAGGGCGGCGCGTAGCTCGGATAGTAGATCGTCTTGTCGTGGTGATGGTGACTCGACAGCGCCGCGCCGGCCGCCAGGCCGACGATGCCGCCGGCGATGGCTGCGCCTACGTCGTCATGGGCAATGGCGGGGGTGGTCAGGGACAAACAGGCCGGAAGCAGCGTCACGGCCAAGGCAAGACGAATATCGGAGAGTTTCATGGATCGCTCCGCGCTGGGGATATAGTCCGCCAATGCTGGAAAGATCGCAGCGACAAGTCAAGGACATCCATCTCGAAGCCGGCTGGTCGCTCTTTTAATGATTAACCGGTGGCGGCCCGAATCTTGGGCCTGTGCGCAGCGTAAGCACGCGCTGGAACTAACGATTATATTCGATCTTCTTGCGCTTCTTCGGAACGTATTTGTAACCGCGGCTGGCCATGCAATCCTTCATGTGCCTCTCGCGGGCAAATGCGAAGCCGACTATCTCGCCGGTGGTCCATAAAGGACTACTTCTTTGGAACCGCTCGCCTGCGACGAGCATTCCGAGTGAGCGATATCGACTGGTGTGCGTTTGTCGGAGACAGCTTTCGTGGTGCCGGCTTGCCCAACCTGCGTTCCGACCGCCAGCAGAATGACGAGGCTTGCAAATATGCGCCAGAAGTGGCCGGACATCCGTTAGTTCCGCTTGCCGTCGCGCTTGGTCTTTTTGTTGCCGTCGAAGAAGTTGTTGCGCGTATCCGCCTTGGCCGACTTCTTGGTCTTATCCACCTTCTTGCGCGCCACCCGTTCGAAGCCCCGGGCCTTCATGCAGTCCTTGATATAGCTGTCGCGGGCAACCATCATGCCGATGACACCGGCGATGATCGTTCCGGCAATTACTTTGCCCGACCCTTGGGCCTGGGTGGAGCATTCGTCCTCGGCGATCTGGGCCGCCGAACGCTTGTCAGGACCGACCTTCTTGTAGTCGGCAAAGGCGCTCTGGGGTTGCAGCAAAAGAACCGTGGCGAGGCCCGCAACTGCGAGCCGACCGGAAAGCCGTCCAAACATAAGAGATTATTCCCCCGGGTTAGTGTTCGTGCCGCACCATAGCGAAGTTGCGCCGGCGCTACAATGGCCAACAAAAAACGCGGCCGTTTCCGGCCGCGTCTTGAATTCCTGGCTTAAGCCTGAGCTCAGTTGGCGTTGGTCTCGTCGTCCGTGCCGCCCGTCTTCTGATTGGGCTTCGCGGCTTCCTTAGGCTTGGCGTTGCTCGCCACCTTCACGCCATGCAGCACGTCTATCGCCGCCTTGAGCTGCAGGTCCTTGGTCTTGTCTTCCGGCACATAGGCCGAAGATCCGCCGCCCTCGTCGCCGCCGCCTTCATTGGTGAGGTGGCCCTTGAGGCTCGCCTCGCCCTTGGTGGAGGTGTCCTTGCCGAGGAGCTCCGGCGGCAGGTCCTGCTCGATCACGGTATCGGGATCGATGCCCTTGGCCTGGATGGAGCGGCCGGCCGGGGTGTAATAGCGCGCCGTCGTCAGGCGGAGCGCGCCCTGGCTGCCGAGCGGGATGATGGTCTGCACCGAACCCTTGCCGAAGGAGCGCGTGCCGATGACGGTGGCGCGCTTGTGATCCTGCAGCGCGCCGGCGACGATTTCGGAGGCCGAGGCGGAGCCGCCATTGATCAGCACGACTACCGGCTTGCCGTCGGAGCCGTCACCCTTCTGGGCGTTGAAGCGCTGGGTCTCATCGGCATTGCGGCCGCGCGTCGAGACGATCTCGCCGCGATCGAGGAACGTGTCCGATACCGAGATCGCCTGGTCGAGCAGGCCGCCCGGATTGTTGCGCATATCGATGATGTAGCCCTTGAGCTTGTCGCCGGCGTCCTTGCGGAGCTGGGTGATCGCCAGATCGAGGCCTTCCTGCGTCTGCTCGGTAAATGAGGAGATGCGGATATAGCCGACGTCCTTCTGCGGACCCTCGACCTCGAACTTCACCGACTTCACGCGGATGATGTCGCGCACCAGCTTGAATTCGAGCGGCTCCTTGGCGCCCTGGCGGGCCACCGTCAGGGTGATCGGCGTATTCACCTTGCCGCGCATCTTGTCGACCGCCTCATTCAGGGAGAGACCCTGCACTTCGGCGCCGTCGAGCTTGATGATGAGGTCGTTGGCCATGATGCCGGCCTTGGCCGCCGGCGTGTCGTCGATCGGCGCCACCACCTTGACCAGGCCGTTCTCCATCGTGACCTCGATGCCGAGGCCGCCGAACTCGCCCTTGGTCTGAACCTGCATTTCCTGGAAACGCTTGGCGTTCATGTAGCTCGAATGCGGGTCGAGGGAAGTGAGCATGCCGTCGATGGCAGCTTCGATCATCTTCTCCTCATCCGGCGGCTCGACATAGTCGGAGCGCACGCGGTCGAACACGTCACCAAACAGATTGAGCTGCTTGTAGGTGTCGGAGTTGGACGCCGCGATGGCGCCGCTGAATGCCTGCCACAGTACCGTCGCCGAGACAGCGCCTGCCAGAACCAAACCAACTGATTTCATCTTCATTTCAGGCCTCATCCTCGGGCTTGCGCGAAGCCGCCGATCCACCAGGGTGATGAATCGATCGCCTCGCCGTTCTTCCGGAACTCAATATATAGTACGGGCCGGCCGTCTTGCAGCTGGTCACCCGTCAGCGTCCCCGGTGCGGCGCTTTTTCCCATTATTCCTACAGGCTCTCCGGCTCGCAGAAACTGTCCCTGCTCGGCCGTAATCTCACCCAAGCCTGCGAGCAGAACATGATAGCCGCCGCCGGTGTTCAAGATCAAGAGTTGGCCATAAGAGCGGAAGGGACCGGCAAATTCCACATGGCCGTCGGTCGGGGTGATGACCTGAGCATCGGCCCTGGTCGCGACGAATATGCCTCGCGTGGTTCCACCGAAGCCGTCATTCGCGCCATAGACTTTGAGGATCTGGCCCTGGGCCGGATATTGCAGGCTCGCCTTGATGTCGGCGAAGGCCATGCGCGGCTGGAGCTTCTTGGCGGCGTCGATGCGGGCCTGGGCCTCTGCCTTGGCCTTGAGCTCGGCCGCCGTCTTGGCCTCGGCCTCGGCCCTGGCCTTTTCGGCCGCCTCGGCCTTGAGCCTCTCCTCCTCCAGGGTGGCGAGGAGCTGCTTCATGTCCTTGGCCTTCGCGGCGAGTTCGCGGGCGCGCTGCTTTTCGGCCTTGAGCCGTTCATTGGTGTCGGCGAGCAGTGATTTCTTGCGGGCCTGAAGGTCGGTCATCTCCCGGCGCGACGACAGGAGCCGGGTGACATGGTCCTTGAGGCTCTCGCGCTCGCTCAGGGTCTGGGCCTGCAAGGTTTCGAGCCGCGCCAGCTGGGCGGAAAGGGCGGCCGCCTCCTGGCGCAGTTCCGGAACGATCGTCCCGAACATCATGGCGCTGCGCAAGGCGGAAAGGACGTCGGTCGGCTCGACAACCAGAGGCGGCGGCGGATTGCGCTCGATGCGCTGGAGGCCGGCGAGCAGCCGGGAGATCTCCTCGCGCCGGGCGGCGAGGCCGGTATGGATCTTCAATTGTTCGGCATCGAGCTCCTGCAGGCGCTCCTCGGCGGCGAGGATGGCGGCCTCGCGCGACTGGATCTTCTCGGCGAGCGCGATCAGCTTCTGCGACAGCGCCGCCTGTTCCTGGACGATCGCCTCTCTTTCGGCGGCGATCTGCTGCTGGAGGCTCTTGGAGGCGTCGAGCTGCTGCTCGAGCGTGTTGAGATCATCCGCCGTCTGGGCCCAGGCGGTCGGCATCAAGGCGGCAAAAGCCGCCATGGCCGCCAGCATCGGGCGCAGTTTCAAGAGCGATGACGTCATAGGGCGGGCAAGCTATCCAGGTGAAATGTCCAAAGTAGGGCTTCCGTAAGGCAATGCTTATCCGCCCGCATCCGGACTTCAAATACGGTGATAGGGATGTTTCACTAAAATGGTGACCGCCCGGTAAATCTGCTCGGCCAGCATGACCCGGGCGAGCCGGTGCGGCCATGTCATGGTTCCAAGCGACAGGAGAAGACCAGCTTTCTTGCGCAAGTCCGGCCCATGCCCATCCGGTCCGCCGATGAGAAAAGCCAGTGAAGACGTGCCCTGATCGAGATGGCGCTGGAACAATTTGGCGAATTCGTCGCTGGTGATCGATCTGCCACGCTCGTCGAGGACGACGGTGAAAGCAGAGTCAGGGACGGCGTCGGTGAGGAGGGCGGCTTCGGCCGCCATGCGGCCCGGCGCATCGGCGAGCTTCGATTCGGCGAAGTCGCGGACGGCGATATCTGTTATCCCGCAGGAGCGGCCGAGGCCGCGGGCCCGCTTGGCATAGTCGTCGAACAATTCCAGCTCAGGGCCGGCCTTGAGCCGGCCTATCGCAAGAATGGCGAGCTTCACTCTAAGATGCCTGGCGAACGAGCGAGCTCACAACGGGTCCGATGTGGTCTCAGACCGCGACGCGTTCGTCGGGCGCGTGATCCGACCAGAGCTTCTCGAGATTGTAGAAGCTTCTGACTTCCGGCCGGAAAATATGCACGACTATGTCGCCGGCATCGACCAGGACCCAATCGGCATGCGGCAGGCCCTCGACGCGGAGGTCCTTGTGGCCCTCGCCCTTGAGCTTCTCGACCAGCTGGTCGGCGATGGCGCCGACATGGCGGTTCGAGCGCCCGGAGGCGACGATCATACCGTCGGCGATGACGGCCTTGCCATTGAGATCGATGGTGACGATGTCCTCGGCCTTGGCATCTTCGAGATGGCTGAGGATGGAGGTGAGGAGCGGGTTCTTCGTCTTGCGCTTCGGCGCAGACTTCACCGCTACGGCGCGCTTAGGCGCGCCGGTTTTCTGTCTTGGCGCTGTCAGTTGGGATGTCCTCTTCAATAAGGCAGTGCTTCATAAGAGACTGCGTCAGTATCCTTCAGGGATCACGACACCCTAAGAATAGGTGTAGGAACGATTCTATTCAAGCGCCTCGCTCATGACGCGGTCATGACGATTTGTTTCCGTTTCCTGGCGCGTTCACGGATCGCCGTGGAACTTTCCGACCGCAGCGGCATAGGAATAAAACACCAAGCCGGGGGCGGCGCGCCGGGAAGCTCGCGGGCTTCTTCGGTGGCGATCCGCCGGCTCTCATAGCGCAGCGCCGCCGGGCTCTCCAGCGCCCGCATGGCAAAGCCGGGACGTGCCAGAATGGCAAGTGGAATGGCCTCCGGAATATCGGTCCAGTCGTTCCAATGGTGCAGATTGGCGAAGCTGTCGGCGCCCATGATCCAGACGAAGCGGCCGCGCTTCAGCACCGGCGCCAGAGCGGTGAGCGTCGCCGCGGTGGTGCGGGTGCGGAGCTGCTCCTCGAGATCGGTGACGACGAAACGCGGATGGCGGGCCACCAGCCGGGTGATCTTGAGACGTTCGTCATAGTCGCGATAGTCGCCCGCATCCTTCAGCGGATTTTGCGGCGAGACCAGCCACCAGACCCAGTCGAGCGCCAGGCGCTTCAGCGCATAAAGCGCCACGGCGCGATGGCCGCTATGGGCCGGGTTGAAAGACCCGCCGAAAAGCCCGATGCGCTGGCCGGCGCCGAAGGGAGGGGGAACGATCACGCAGCGCTCACGGGCGGATCTGCCCCGTGCCCGACACCTGATATTTGAAGGTGGTCAGCTGCTCGAGGCCGACCGGGCCTCTGGCATGCAATCTCCCGGTGGCAATGCCGATCTCGGCGCCGAAGCCGAATTCGCCGCCATCGGCGAATTGCGTCGAGGCATTGTGCAAGGTGATGGCGCTGTCGACCTCGGTGAGGAAGCGGCGCGCCGCTGCCTCGTCGGCGGTGATGATCGCATCGGTATGCTGCGAGCCATAGCGGGCGATATGATCCATCGCCGCGTCGAGACCGGCGACCACCTTCATCGAGACGATGGCGTCGAGATATTCGGTCGACCAGTCCTCCTCGCTCGCCTTTGTGACGCGTGGATCGGCGGCCTGTGTCTCGGCGCAACCTCTCACCTCGCAACCGGCATCGGCGAGCGTGGCGATGAGCGGCTTCAGATGCGTCGCCGCCACGGCGCGGTCGACGAGAATAGTCTCGGCGGCGCCGCAAATGCCGGTGCGCCGCATCTTGGCGTTGCGGACGATCTGCTTTGCCATGTCGAGCTCGGCGGCCTTGTCGACATAGACATGGCAGATGCCTTCGAGATGACTGAAGACCGGTACGCGGGCTTCCTGCTGCACCCGCGCCACAAGGTTCTTGCCGCCGCGCGGCACGATGAGATCGACGGTGCCGTCGAGGCCCGACAGCAACAGGCCGACGGCGTCGCGGTCCATGGTCGGCACCATCTGGATCGCCTCTTTCGGCAGGCCAGCCTCGGCGAGTCCACGCTGCAATGCCGTCACGATGGCGGCAGAGGAGCGATAGCTGTCCGAGCCGCCGCGCAGAATGGCGGCATTGCCCGATTTCATGGCAAGCGCGCCGGCATCGGCGGTCACATTGGGCCGGCTTTCATAGATGATGCCGATGACGCCGATCGGCACGCGCACCCGGGCGATCCTCAGGCCGTTGGGCCTGGTCCAGCTCTCAGTGACATGACCCACCGGATCGGGCAGCGCGGCGATTTCATCGAGACCCCTGGCCATGGCCTCGATGCGTTCGGGCGTCAGCGTCAGGCGGTCGACGGAGGAAGATTTGAGATCCTTGGTTCTAGCCGCCTCGAGATCGGCGGCGTTTTCGCGCGCGATGAGTGCGGCATCGGCGCGGATCGCTTGCGCCATGTGGCCCAGCGCCTTGTTCTTGGTCTCCGACGAAGCGAGCGCCAGCTGGCGGGCGGCGCGGCCGGCGGCCTTGCCCATGGCGAGCAGGGCTGCCTTGGTGTCGGAGGCAGATTCGATCTTGTTCATATACGCGCTCCCGCCGTCATCACCAGGTCGTCCCGATGCACCATCTCGTCACGGCCTCTGAAACCCAGGGCATTCTCGATCTCGCTCGTCTTGCGCCCGGCGATGCGCGCCGCATCGTCGCGGTCATAGGCGACGAGACCGCGGGCGATCTCGGTGCCGGTGGTGCTCACAATACTCACCGCATCGCCTCTGGCAAAGCTGCCTTCGATACGCTTGACGCCGGCAGGCAAAAGGCTCTTGCCCTTATTGAGGGCGGCGGCGGCGCCGTCATCGATATGGAGGCGGCCCATCGGCACCAGCGTACCGGCGATCCAGCGCTTGCGCGACTGCAAGGGATTGGCGCCCGACAGGAACCAGGTGCAGGTCTCGCCCGTCTCGATGCGCTGGAAAGGATGCAGCGCATGGCCTGAGGCGATCACCATGTTGCAGCCTGCGGCTAGCGCGATCTTGCCGGCCTCGATCTTGGTGATCATGCCGCCCGAGCCCAAGCCCGATACCGGCTTGCCGGCCATGGCCTCGATCTCGGGCGTGATCTCGCTGACCTCGGGAATGAGTTGAGCACCCGGCGTGCCGGGCGGCGCCGTATAGAGCCCATCGATATCGGAGAGCAGCACAAGGCAATCGGCCGACATCATGGAGGCGACACGGGCGGCGAGGCGGTCATTGTCGCCATAGCGGATCTCGGACGTGGCGACCGTGTCGTTCTCGTTGATCACCGGCACGGCGCCACGCGCGAGCAGCGTCGACAGCGTCGAGCGGGCATTGAGATAACGGCGGCGCTCCTCGGTGTCGTTGAGCGTCACCAGCACCTGCGCGGCGACGATGCCGTGTTTGCGCAAGGCTTCCGACCAGGCATGGGCGAGCGCGATCTGGCCGACCGCGGCCGCGGCCTGGCTTTCCTCGAGGCGGATGACGCCTGAGGCGAAGCCCAGATTGCGGCGGCCGAGCGCGATGGCGCCCGAGGAAACGATGATCACATCCTGGCCGCGCGCGCGGGCCTTGGCCAAGTCTTCGACCAGTGACGCCAGCCAGTCGGCCTTGATCGCGCCGGTCTTGCCGTCGACGAGCAGTGCCGAGCCGATCTTGACAACGATGCGGCGGGCTTTGTTCAGTCTCTGGGTCACGGCTGCCAGTTCTCGATCTTGACCTTGTCGCTCGTCTCGCCCTTTTCGGCGCGCCGCGTGTCGCTGATGACCTTGAGGAGCTTCTTCATGACGTCATCGACATTCGTGCCGGTGGCGCCCGACATCAGGATCGGCGTCTTGCGGATACGGCGCTTGAAGTCGGCGAGCTTCTGGGCGAGGTCCTCCTCGGAGACGGCGTCGACCTTGTTGAAGGCGATCACTTCCGGTTTCTCGGAGAGATGCCCACCATAGGATTTGAGCTCCTTGCGGATGATGCGATAGGCGGCAGCGGGATCATCGGCGGTCACGTCGATGAGATGGAGCAGCACGGCACAACGTTCGACATGGCCGAGAAAGCGGGTGCCGAGGCCATGGCCCTCATGGGCGCCCTCGATGAGGCCCGGTATGTCGGCGAGGACGAAGCTCGATCCCGCCGCGCGCACGACGCCCAGTTGCGGCGTGAGGGTGGTGAAGGGATAGTCGGCGATCTTCGGCTTTGCCGCCGAAACGGCGGCGAGCAGCGTCGACTTTCCGGCATTGGGCAGGCCCAGAAGACCGGCATCGGCGATGAGCTTGAGGCGCAGCCACAGCCAGCGCTCCTCGGCGTCTTCGCCCGGATTGGCGCGGCGCGGCGCCCGGTTGGTCGATGACTTGAAATGGGCATTGCCGAAGCCGCCATTGCCGCCGCGCGCGAGGCGGATGCGATCGCCGATCTTGGCGAGATCGCCGACCAGGGTTTCGTTGTCTTCCTCGAACACCTGGGTGCCGGCCGGCACTTTCAGCGTGATGTCGGGCGCATTGGCGCCGGCGCGCAAACGGCCCATGCCATGAACGCCGGTCTGCGCCTTGAAATGCTGCTGATAGCGATAGTCGATGAGCGTGTTGAGGCCATCGACGGCCTCGATCCAGATGTCGCCGCCGCGGCCGCCATCGCCGCCATCGGGTCCGCCCATCTCGATGAACTTCTCACGGCGAAAGCTGACGCTGCCCGCGCCGCCATTGCCGGAGCGGATGTAAATCTTCGCCTGATCCAGAAATTTCATAATATTTGCCTAACTCTGTAAGTCCCAATTGTGGCAAATGTCCTTACGTAATTTGCCCGCAAATGGCACAGAAAGCTCCTCATTCTCGACACATCCGGCAGGCTCTTAGCACCCTTCATTGCTGAGTGTGACAGGGACAGTACACCAGCAAGGGGACATCTAAAAAGACGAGGGATTCCTGAATGAAGTCTGTTTTTGCGTTGATTCCGGCTGCTTTCCTGGCCGGTACCGTCCTTGCCGCGCCCGCTTACGCCAATAAAAGCGGAGATCCGGGCGCCCATGCCGAGCGCGTCAGCGCTCAAAAGAAGCATTTCAAGTCGCTGACGGGGAAGAAGCCCGGCAAGTTCCGCAAGGCGGCAACGCTCAAGACCCGCAAGAAGGTGGCCGCCAAGACGGCGCGCAAGGCCGCCGCGGCCAAGACCCCCAAATTCTCGCAGACCAGCCTGACCAAGAAGATCAAGCCGAAGCGCCAGGTGACGGCGATGAAGATGTCGGGCACGAAGATGAACATGTCCGACCAGGCGCTCAACATCAGCGGCGCCAGCGACATGCGCGTCGCCCAGATCATCCGCGACATGGCGCCGTCCTATGGCGTGCCGACCTGGTTCGCCTTGCGCATCGCCAATGTCGAATCCGGTTACAACCCTTACGCCCGCGGCCGCGCCGGCGAGATCGGTGTCTATCAGCTCAAATGCCAGACGGCTAAGGGCATGGGTTTCGCGGGCAGCTGCTCGCAGCTCACCGACGCGCGCACCAATGTGCGCTGGGGCCTGCAGCATCTCTCGCTCGCCATCCAGTCGTCGGGCGGCAATCTGAGGCTCGCCGCGTCGAAGCATAATGGCGGTCTCGGCCGCAAGTCCCTGGTGCACAGCTACGTCGCCAAGGTGTTTTGATCTGCTAGAACGCCGGACGCTGTCCGGCACTCTAGCCTTTTGTTTTTGCGCATCGGCTTCTCCGAAAACCGCATACGCTTTTCGGGCCGATGCTTCAGAACGCCTCATCGCGCCAGACTTTCCCAGCGCTCGCGCGTGAGCACGAAACGATGGCCCGGCACTTTTGCTTTGAGCACCAGCGAGTCGATCTCATGCTGACCGCTGTGCTCGAAGCCGGCCTTCTCCAGAACCCGGCGCGAGGCCAGATTCTGCAAGCGGCAGCCTGAAAGCAGGCGCTCATGCCGCGCCACCGTGAAGGCATGTGCGATCACCGCCTTCACCGCCTCGCTCATATAACCTTTGCCCCAATAGGGCTCGCCCAGCCAATAGCCGAGCTCCGGGTGCTCGCCGTCGCGGCGCTCATAGCTGCACACGCCGATGAAGGTCTGGGCTTCGTCTCTGAGACAGAGAACGAAGATCGTGTGGCCTTCGGGCTGCTCTTTGACCCAATCGATGAACTGATGCGCATGCTCGATGCTGTAGGGATAGGGCAGGCGCGCCAGCATCACGGCAACCTTGTAGTTGTCGGCGAGCGTCGCGATGGCTTCCGCGTCGCTCGCCGCGACAGGCCGTAAGATGAGACGCTCGGTGGTAATCAGAAAATCGGTCATGGGTTTCGTCCAAACAAAAAGGGGAGATGGTCTGCCCATCTCCCCGTTTGTCGAATGTCGAAACACTTTCATTCGCACCGGTTCGATGAGCCCGGTGGAACGATATGATCCACCGTTATTCTGCGGCCTTCGGCGGGATCACGGACACGAGCTGCTTGTTGTCCTTGCTGGCGCGGAAGTTCACCGTGCCGGCTACGACGGCGTAGATCGTGTGGTCGCGGCCGATGCCGACGCCCGTGCCCGGATGCCACTTCGTTCCGCGTTGGCGGATGATGATGTTGCCCGGGATGACGGCTTCGCCACCGAAATGCTTGACGCCGAGACGACGGCCGGCCGTATCGCGCCCGTTGCGGGATGAACCGCCTGCTTTTTTGTGAGCCATGGGGTGGTGCTCCTTACCTTATTCTTTGCTCTTGGTCGCCTTGGCCTTCTCGGCCTTGGCTTCCTTGTCGACCTTGGCGCGCGGCGGCTTGCCGGCGGCGAGTTCCTTGGCCTGCTCGATCCATTCCTCGCGGGCGATGCGGCCCGTCGACTTGATCTCGGTCTCGATCTTCTCGATCTCGTCGCCGGTCAGGTTGGCGATCTGGGCATAGGTCGTGTAGCCCAGGTCGGTCAGGGATTTGAGGATCTTGGGGCCGACGCCGCCGATGAGGGAGAGATCGTCAGCCGCCTTCTTATCGCCCACGGGGGCGGCGAGGGGAGCGGCTTCAACCTTCTTCTCGGCCTTGGCGGGCTTCGCGGCCTGCTTCGCCGGCTTGGCGCCGCCGGTCAGGATCTCGGTGATCTTCACCGAGGTCAGGTCCTGGCGGTGGCCGTTCTTGCGGCGGAAATGCTTGCGGCGATGCTTTTTGAAGATGATGACCTTGGGGCCACGCACCTGGCCGATGATCTCGGCGGCGACGGTGGCGCCGGCCACGAAGGGCGCGCCCACATCGACAGTGCCGTCGGAGCCGATCATCAGCACATCGGTGAATTCGATGATGTCGCCGGCTTCACCGGGAAGCTTTTCGATCTGGAGCTTGTCGTCGGCTGCAACGCGATACTGCTTGCCGCCGGTCTTGATGACTGCGTACATTTCTGTTCCTTTTCCCGCGCCCATCGGCGCCGCCAGATGGCGGACTTCGGTCGAATTTGGCCTGAGGCAGCGTTTTAGATGCGGGGACAGAGGTCCCCACAGGTCGGCGCGGTTCTAGCCAGGGGGAAATATAATGTCAAGGAAATCGCAGTCCGGGGTTGCCCGGCGGGAATTCATTCGCTATCTAGCCCCCGCCGCTTAAAAAAGCGCCTCGTTTCTTTGCGGAGAGGTGGCTGAGCGGTTGAAAGCACCGCACTCGAAATGCGGCATACGGGCAACTGTATCGGGGGTTCGAATCCCTCCCTCTCCGCCATAAATCTTTGATTTAGTTGTATTATTCTGGTGCGCTGCAGCACTGTGCGGACACCTGCGGGCTCGCCCGGCACAGGCATGACGAGCGGATCGGTATATCGGCCTTGGCGAAGGCGGCGGCAAGCGCGGCCTGCAGCACGGGAAGCTCGGCGGTATCGCCGCGCAGTTTCAGGCATTCGACCAGGCCATGCAGCGCCCAGACATTATCGGGATGCTGGGTGCAGCGCTGGACCTTGCCGGAGAGGCCCAGATCGTCGCGATAGACCGCCTCGGCCTCCTCGCAATGGCCCTGGTCGAGAAGCAATGCCGCCAGAGCGTGGCGCGGCGGGTGCATCCAGGCCCAGGGCTCGGTGTAGGAGAGGTTGTCGTCGAACTCCACCGCCTGGCGCAAATGACCATAGGCTTCCGCGTGCCGGCCCCGATGAAAAGCTAGCTCGCCGTCGAGCAGGGCGGCGCCCACCGCGAGCGAGGCGCGCGTCGGGTTGCTCAGAAAACGCCGTTCGGCGGGAATGAGCGCGAGACGCCGGTGAAAGCTTTCGCGTTCCCGTTCCGCCTCGGCAAACTCTCTCAGCGTCGCATGGGCGACACCTTTCGCATAATGCTGCAGGATCGAGGTCAGCATATAAAGCTCGGGCTCCTCGATCATCGGTTCGGCGATGATGTCGTGCCAGCGGCCGAAGCGGACCAGCACATGCGATTTCATCGCGTGATAGCCTTCCACCGTCTGGGTGAATTTCGGCCGGTCGGCCAGGCTCACGACATCGCGCGTCACCAGGCTCTGCACCTTATTCGCAGCCCATAGCGCCGGCTTGTACTGGCCAAGGAACATGCAGGTGAACATCATCAGATGCAGGTCATGGCAGCAGCCCAGCAGATAGTAGGTGGGCTCACTTGCATAGCTGAGATATTTGTCATTGGCGCTGACCGCCTTTTCGCTGGCGAGCTTCGCTTTCTCATATTCGCCGCACAGGACATAGATATGTCCCGGCATGTGATTCATGTGGCCGGCATCAGGGCACATTTCTCCCAGCCGGTCGGCCGAGCGTAGCGCGCGTTCCGGCATGGTCGACATTTCCAGCAAGTGAATATGCAGATGGAGAATCGCCGGATGCGGCGCATTGCCGGCCGCGTCGGCGAGGCTGATGGACCGTTCGCAGACTTCGAGGGCTTCGATCGCATCGGAGTTCGGGGCCGGCGCGCCGGTCTTGAGGTCCCACAGTTTCCGCACGTTACGCATCATCAACGCCTCGACGAACAGCGCCATGACGTCGTGGTCGTCGGGAAAGTCGTGATAAACCCGCCGCATCTCGGCGGCGTAGGCATCATCCCACTGCTTGAATTCCAGCATCGTCACCCGGCGCGGCGCCTGGAAACGACACTCCAGCGCCTCGATCAATCGTCTTTCGACGGCGCTGGCGGAGTCCGCTTTGGCGCGCGCGAGCTGGACATGTTCGAAGCATCGCCTCGCGGTCCTCTCCGCCTCAGCCTCGCCGAGTTCTTTCCAGGTCAGGTTGTAGAAAGGCCCGGCCGCATAGGCTATGCCCCAATGGACAAAGGCGCAGTCCGGATCCGTCTCGAGCGCCTTCTCGAAACATTTGATGCCTTCGTCGTGATTGAAGCCGTAGCACCAGTTGAGGCCGATATCGAACCAGCGCTGTGTCTCCGGCGAACCCGTGGAGATGCGACGCCCATAAGTGCCAAGATTGAAGCGGTCCATGTCTTCATCCGCGATTGCCCATAGCCGGCGAGTTTTACCTCGCAAGCACCTTATCATCCTTGATCGCGGTGTGCAGGATGCCGTTGACCCCAGAACGCTGGATGCTCTTGAAGCATTCACGGGGCGGGTCCATTCCCGAGGGAGCACCCGCCGTGCGATGGCACGGCGGGTTTGACGCGTATTTACTTGACCAATTCGAACTCACCCGGCTTCCAGCTCTTGTCGAACCACGGCTCAAGCGGGCCGTAGAGGCGCAGGAGGACATTCCATCCCTTGCCGGGAACGGTCTGCACCCAGTTCGCCTCATGACCTTTCGGCGCTGTCGGGCCGAACCAGACATCCACCGAGGAGTCCGCATTGACGACAAGGTCCTTCTTGTCGCTGCCGATGCTCGGATATCGCTGATCGGTCTGCAGCATCGACCGGGTCTGGTTGTCATAGACGACGAAGGACCAGAATTCCTTCGCCGGGATGTTCGGCGGCAGGTGGATCTTATACGTCTTGCCGCCATCCAGCGGCTTCTTCTCGCTGTCGGTCGTTGCTACCGCATATTGCGAGCCGATGCCGACACGCTTTATCGCCATCGCCGGCGTGATCCCGGTGGCATAATAGTGAAAGAGCGTACGGGAATCGAGGTTGCGGACCCCGGGCTGCAGAAGGAATTCGTAGCTGCCGCCGATAAACCCGGTGAACCAGGCGCTGTCGGGATAGAAATAGGCGTCCTTCATCCGCGTATCGAAGGTAACCGCGCGCGCGGTCGCGTTCCCGACCGCCACGGCTTCGGTGAGGATCTTCTTCATCCGCGCGTCAGGTGCGAAGGGCTTGCCTTTCTCGATGCCGATGGCGGCGAGCTGTCCCAGCACTTCCGGGTGGTAGGCCTCGTTCGGCTCATATTGAACGATGTTGTTCACTTCCTCGTAGAAGTGAAAATTGTTGGCATGGATGGTGTTGAATTCCTTGCCGCTGACATTGATGAACTTCATCGGCGGTGGATTGCCGGCCTCCGACAGCGGATAGACCTTCGCAAATTTCCTGGTGTTCTCGACCGCGGTCTTGGTGCTGCCGTCTTTCAGAAAACCTCGCCAGAAAAACAGATTGCCGTAGGTCGAGCTCCGCAACACGAAATAGCCGCCCGGTATCTCGCCTTGGTAGCCCGGAGGCAGGAGCAGGTACTTGCCGCCCTGGCCCCGGTCCGGACCGGCATTTCCGACGTCGCCGACATATTCGAACCAGTGGGTGTCGATCATACCCAGGATATTGGGGGGCGTTTCGATCACCAGCGGTCCCGCTTTGGTGTCGAGCCACATTAAATTGTAGATGCTCTCGGTATTGCCGGTGAGGAACAACGAGCGCGAGTCCATCAGGTCTTCGAAGATGAGGATGGTCTGGTTGTTGTCCGCACCCTGGCTGGCAAAGCCAATCCGCAGCGCTTCGGCCGACGCTCCCGGCATGGCGTTGAGAAAAGCATCGACACCGCGCATGAAGTCGAGATTTTCGTAAAGCTTCTCGGCGGTGGCCTTGTCCGGAAAACCATCGACGAAATTCAGCGTTCCAAGCCGTGTTTCAACCTTCTCCGGAGTGATGATGGAATCGGGTATCGGCGTCGTCATTTCCATCTTCGGCGCAGTCTGCGCCTGCGCGACCCCGGCAAGAAGGATCAGTGCCGATGTCGTACGAATCAGGCCTTTCGATAAATTCATCACGTGTGACTCCTCTATTAGATTGCTGACTTGCGCAGCTTTGGCCTCAATTTATGTAGACGACGACGTAGCGCCCGCCATAGGGCTGGTAATAGACGCCGCCGCAGCTCCAGAGCACGGCGCCGTTGACGCTGGTCTTGATGCAGCTGGCGGGCAGCGCGGCGACATAGATCGAGGAGCGGCGGATCACGCGGCGCGTGGTGCGGCGTGCGACGCCGGCGATGCTGCCCGGGGTCGCGGGCCGCCCTACAATCGCCTGCGCTTCTGACACGAATGAGCCGAAGGGCATCGCTATGAGGAGATCGGCTGCGAGCATGGCAAGGCCGATGGCTCCGGCCCAGAGGAATTTGCCGTGGGGCTTGCGCATCTTCATTCTCCCGCCTCCAGCGTTATGTCGCCGATGACATCGGCATGAACATAGTCGAGTTTCTTGGCGCCCGCCGGCGGCACGAAATTGAACTGGGCGACATCGACTTTGTCCGATTTCCAGTTGCTCAGCCGCAGCGAATATTCCGGCGCGCCGGTTACCCATTTGGTCGTGATGACATATTTGAGCGGCAGCGGATTGCTGCCCTTGCTGATCCAGATCTGCCAATCGACAGCATCGGTTCTGAAGGCGAGGTGATCGCTTTCGACCCCGCCGACGAAAGCCGATCCGACGACGGTTCCGCTGGTCACGCCCTCGGTAAGAACGGCAAAGGGGTCGCTTGCCAGCAGGTCGGCTCCGGGAACATCGAGGCCGGTGGACGCGCGCAGCTCCTCGGTCGCGTCATCGACACTGGCGCCCGGACTTTCCAGCTGCGCATAGACGTTCAGCCCCTTGCCATGGAGCGATATCGTCTTGCCGTCGAATATCACCTCGGCATCGGCAAAGGGGCCCTTGCGCGTGATCCGGAACCCCTTGCTCCGATCGAGCGCAACGGTGCCTGATGCGCTGTACTGGATTTTTTGCCCCTTGAGATCGACGATTTCCTGATCCGCGTCATAGCTGGCGCTCAGGGCGGGCATCGACTTGATGTTGTTGCTCATCGCGGCGAGAAGCCGGGCGGCATCCGCTTCTATCGCGTCCTGGGCCGTTGCGGAGCCTGCCGCCGCGCAGACCGCCGCCGCGATCACCAGAGTGTAGGGGCGCCACGCCGCCCCGGGCCATTTCAGCTTCAATCTGCTCATCCACTCACCTTTAGAGTTAGGGCTTCCGGTCGGCTCACCGACCGCTGATTGCGCTGCCTCTCTCATCGCGCAACTTCTTCGCGATGGCCTTCGCAATCCATCGCATATTGTTACGCTTGCGCATGTCCCGTCTTGTCTTTTCGTGTCAAATTTCGCGTCTATCCCGCGCACCCGGCACAGGCCGAAAGCCGCCGCCCGCCACTTCCATCGATTTAAGTCACGGGGGTAAGAATGATTCCCGAAGTCTGCGACCGGCTCGTGTCGCGATATTGCCGTGGAGCGACACCGGACAGCCGGCGAAACGCGCGTGTAAAACTTGCCGGCTCCGAATATCCCAGGGACAGCGCGACATCGATGATCTTGGCATCGGTGTCGCGCAGCAGCTTCTTCGCGTTTTCAAATCGAACCCCATCTACGAGATCCGAATATGTCAGGGCCACGCTCGCGAGTTTCCGCTGAAAGCTTCTGACGCTGATATTCGCCATCTCGGCGATTTCGGAGATCGAGGGGATTGTCTCATCCAGATAGGAGGGCAACATCATTTGAAGCATGCCTATGAGGTCGCTGACGGGCGGTCCCTCCTCCTCCGCCGAGGGACCCGGCGGCGGTTCATGTCCGAGGGGAGGAAGGCTCAGATACGCGACAGGGACATCGATCCATGACGCGTCCTGCGCCGATAGAAAGCGGGTGTTGGACCAGAAGGCCTGAGGCTCATGACCTGGCACATAGCGCGCCTCGAAACCCATCGTTGCAGGCGCCCACCCAGGCCCGACGAACTGCCGGACGATTTGGATCATGAAAAGATTCTGAAGCCACTGGGAATGTTCGAGATGTTGCAGCCCCGCCGTTCCCAGGAGTTTGGTGCAGACACGCAAATGCCCATCGTGGAATTCCAGCCACATGTTCAAATTGGTGTCTTCGGACTGCCCATGCCGGCATGTCTGCTGCAGCGCCACAAGCAAGGTCGGAGAAGAGTGGATTATTCTACGCAGTCTTTCGCTGAGATGGCAAAACTGCAGCCGCTGAGAGGCGAGAAACCCCATATCGCTGATGCCTTGCGATCTTTGCGCGGCCTCGGCGAACTGGATGGCTCGCAATATTGGAATATAGTGATCCAGCTTCTCTTCCAGGGCCACGGGAAGGCGGAATTTTTGCAGGAGCGCTTCGGTGGGCCCGCCGATCTCACTGTGAATATCGGCAAAGGGCATGAGGAATTGACAGCGGGTCAAAGGAATCCCCCTCATGCTCACCTTCGATGCTCCTCTCCGAGGCAGGGGCCTTTCTGCGACGCACCGGCGAACAACCGCAGGCTGCGGCAGCTCGCTCAGAATGCTGCAACTGGCCGTGTGAGCCAAATTCCGAGCTTGTCTGGTAGCTTATGGTAAGATTCCGGTCAACTGGCGCGCGGGTCCGGCCCGCCCGAAATCGGCATTTCCATCCCGGATATCCGGTTAACCAAGATTGGGGGTTCGCCGTTGCAGCAATCGATCGTGCACCCTCCGGCCGCAGGTCCTTCAATCCCATCCGGGCGGCGACTTCTCCCATCTCACGCCGGCGCGGCCGAGAGAATAGCCCAGCTTGAACAGCACGTTCATATAGGCCTTGTCGAATGCGGATTTGCTCTGCAGGGCGAAATCGCCAGGTATAAAAGCGAGATTGTAATCGACGCGGTCGCGCTTGGCGGTCAGATAGATCTGGTAGAGATCCCCGACCCCCTGGGTCTTGATCAGCGTGGAGATCGAGCGCGCGGCGATCGGAAAGAGCTTCGCCTTGGTCGCCGCAAATTCCGGAGCCACCTTGCTGTTGCGGATGATATAGGCGCGGCGCACCGGTTTCCAACCCAAGGCTTTGTCGACTATTTCCGGCTCGAAGCCCGGCGGGTAGAGGAACACCTGGCGCGTGACGCCGCCATCGACATGCATTTCATCATAGGACTTGCCGTCGGCCGCGACCTTGATCTTGACCGGCGGCAAAGCCCCCGGAATGGAGGCGGAAGCAAGTATGATCTTCCGC
This sequence comes from Rhizobiales bacterium Y(2018), assembly GCA_005502925.1. Taxonomy (GTDB): domain Bacteria; phylum Pseudomonadota; class Alphaproteobacteria; order Rhizobiales; family Aestuariivirgaceae; genus Taklimakanibacter. Next base: position 170,435 of record SCPD01000006.1, read on the forward strand.
ATGAGCTGCAAGGCATCCGGCCTGCCGCTATTGGCGAGTGCGCCGATATCCCAGATCACCGGACGCTGGGCATCGAGATTGGTGGTGCCGATCAGCAGGAAGCGGCCCTTGCGGTATTCGGCGGCAATGTCCTCGAGCATTTTCTGGTTCGTGTAACGCGCGACCATATTGGCCAGCGGCTTGGAATCGGCCAGGCCGTCGGTCGATCCCAGAAGCGCGGACAGAACCTGCGTCTTCACCAGTTGCTCCGAGGAGGCTGTCGTGTAGGCCTCCTTGAGCAGTGCATCGTAGCGGGGTCCGAGAAACGCCAAAGGCGCGATCATGGCCCCGGTGCTGATTCCAGTCACGACCTCGAATTCCGGCCGCGTCCCGCTTTCGCTCCAGCCGACCAGGAGTCCGGCGCCGAAGGCGCCGTCCCCGCCGCCACCGGACAGGGACAGGGACTCGATGTCCATTCTCTTTCCCTTGAGCCCCGAGGCGCCGTACTTCTTTTGCAGCTGCGTGATGCGCTCCTCGGCAATGGAACGGTATGTGCCCGGGGGCGCATCCCCCCAGTAGCGGATCCCCTCGAGATTATCGACAAGGGCGCGATTGACGAGGCCCTCGGGAACGGGATCCCTGAGGAGATCGCTCGAGGCGCAGGCGCTCATCATCAGTGCGAGCGCTAAACCGGCACAGGCGCGATAGGCCCAGGCAGCCCTTCCGATCCGCAAAAAAGTGACCTTCGACATCTGCGAAATGAACATTGACTCGAGGCGCTGACAGGTGCAGCGCCGCCTCTTAGAAATTGAAGACAAAACCGAGAAGCGGTCCGTGCTGGACCACATCATAGACGAAGCCATCGTCGCTGTAGTCGACACCGACGCCGCGATATCCGGCAATGATGGAGAAGCTGTCGCTGGGTGCGTAGCCCAGGCCGCCCATGACGTCCCACATGAATTTCGAGGAGACGTCAAAGCCGCCTACAAAGCCCCAGCCCGTCATGTAGAAATCAGGCGTAATATTCGCCCGCCCCTTCACACCGACGACCGGATCGACCCAGGTCTCACTGTCACCCGCTGTCCGGCCGTCGAGGTCGCCCCCCTCGAGATTGAGCTCAGTATCGACAGACCAAAGCCTTCCGCCGGCCACGATGTCGAGGCTTGCCGTCTCGTCAAGGAAGAGACTGTAGGATCCGACCGCGGTGAACATCAAAGTTTCGACATCGGCTTCCACATTGTCGGCAAGCCGTCCCAGCGGCGTGTTCTGTTCGGCTCTGAGCTTCACCCAGAGCAGATCGGTGGCGACGCCGAAGCGGCCATAACGCGCCTCGCCCACGCCCATGAGGCCGATATCGAAATTCTTCAGCACGTCGCCGAAGCTCGCATCGATCTCCACTTCCGGCAAACCGAACTGCGCCACCTTGCCGTCCATGCCGGCCGCCCAGACATAGGGCGCGAATGTGAAGCTCCATCCGCTGTCGGGCTCCGCCGGCGGACCTGCAATATCCGCCGCATTGGCCATCGGCATGGCGGCCGCGAGTGCGATGGCGGCCGGAATCAGTTTCTTGAGCATTTCAGTTCTCCCTCGACAGTCAAAACCTGTCGGCCGGCGAGGATGCTCAAGCGAGCCTCCTCGACCGGCCAGTTCATCCATAGCTTTCTGGTATCGGAGCGCAAGGCCTACGGGCAGCGCCAGTATATCCGGCCATAGACGTCCACAGCCTGCACGCATCCGGGCCGGTAGGCGGTTGCCGCGACCGCTCCCACGGCCACCGCGCGCCTTGTCGTACGCCGCGCCACGCCGGCATAGCTCAAGGGCGTAAACGGACGCCCGATGATGGCATGGGCCTGCGAGATCAGCGAGCCGGGCTTGTCCAATGACAGATTGTCACTGAGCAGCAGGCATCCGATGCCGGCAGCGGCAGCCAGCGTCATGCGCAAAGATGTTCTGATCGCGCGCCTCATTTCGTGTCTCCGTTCACAATACCCAAGGGCACTTCGTCGATGTCGGACAAGGCCTCGATTTCAACCTTCTTGGCATCGGCCGGCGGCTTGAACGCGAAGGCATCGTCGCCGATCTGCGCATCGGATTTCCATTCCGTGATGCGCAACGTGTATTGCGGCGCGCCGGCCACCGCTTTGCTGGTGATGACATATTTACGCGGAATGGGACGCTCGCCCCGCTCGATCCAGATCTGCCAATCCGTGTCCTGGTTGCGAAAAGCGAGATGATCGCTCTCGACTCCATCGACGACCCCGTGACCAATATATTTGGCGTCGATGATGTCCTCGCTCAGGACGAGATATGCATTCGACAGCAGCAGGTCGGCGCCGGGCATATCGACCGCATATCGCTCCCGCAGCAGATCCACGAGCTGGTCGATCGTGCCCGGAGCGTCTGCCTGCGCATAGGCATTTGCATGCTTGCCGAGGACGGAGACTGTTTTCCCGTCGAAGACGAGTTCGACATCGGCGTAACCGCCCTTCCTGGTAACCTTGATCCTGCCCGGGCGGTCGACCAGCACCTCGCCGGAGCTGGCGAACTGGATCTTCTGGATCGCCGGGGTGATCACCTCGATGTCGGTATCGTATTTGGCCGAGAATGATTTCTGGCTGATCACATAGTCCGACATCGCCTTCAGGAGCTTCGTGGCCTCGTTCTCCTGCGCCCACGCTGTTGAGGCAAAGACCACCGTCGACAGTGTCAACGCCACGGTCGCAATCCATCTGCCGACGGCCGGCATCTGTGGCCTCGATATCGCATTTTGGTTCATCGACCTATCCCTGACTCGCTTCCTGATCCTGGAAAGTATCAACCGGTCTTCCGTGGCGTCTTGTCAGTTGGTGCCATTCCTTTCGCTGTCCTACTGCGTGTTCGGCGCGAAATGCCGGTTGAACACCATCACAGGTGGTCATAGTCCGTGAGTGCAATCCGGATCTCGATGGCAAACACGACCAGCGCCGTGCCGAGCAGAATGAGAGAGATCATGAAAAGGATCGCGGCGCCCCAGATATGCTGGATGCCCGCATAGGCGCTTGCGAATGCGAGAACGATAAGCAGCGTCGCGACGATGCCGCTGCACACGGATAGGAATATCGCGCGGTTCATCAGACTGGCGCGCCGCGCCAGGCGAGGAATGTCGACCTTCAGGAGAGAACGGGCATGCCCCTCGTCGGGAATGGCATTGAGGCTGCGCAGGCGATCGAGGATATGGGTCATCCGCGTAAACAGGATGGAAACGAAGCTGGCCACCGCACCGAGAAGAAATGATGGTGCGATGACATGCGAGAGAATCTGCGCGAGGTGGTCAGCCGTTGCGGGTTCGATAGGCATGGCGGGGTCAGACCCTCGCTCGGAGAGTGCGCTTCCTAGTCATGCCGGCCACTTCATTCCTCGATAACAGGGCTGTCGATCCTCGGCGTCGAGCGAGACTATCAGCGGAATGGAATTGCCACTTGTCATCGCGCGCCAACTTGAGCGGCATCGGATGGATATTTGACGGCGTTGCGCATTTGTGGCGCCGAACGTCAAGACCGGGAAGCCCGAGTGCCCTAGCCATGGGACCGGCGAGGGAGCGCGGAATATCCCGAAGCCAGAAACCGGATGTGGCCCATGCGATGAGCAGAAAATCGAGAGTGCCAGCGGCGGCAGGCCCGCCAGGAGAGATCGACGCTGATCCTGTAAACGTAATGAAGACAGTCATTCAGCGTCTTATTCCCAGGGGCGGGTCCGGGATTGGAAGTGCCGCGATGACCGTCGGCATGAGCGTGCGCACATTGCAGCGCCGTCTTGCCGATATGGGTGTGAGTTACTCGGACCTCGTCGATGAAGTACGGCTGGCGAGCGCACTCACCCTGATCGATGATCGCTCGATCAAGCTGTCTGAAATCGCGCGCCGGCTTGGCTATGCCGATGCCGCGAATTTCGATCGCGCTTTCAAAAGATGGACGGGTCTTTCTCCCTCGCAGGCCAGGGCATTCGACCGCAAATCGCGCATTGACCTGGCTAAGATGAGGACATCTGGTTCTGTCCCGCCGCGGCGATCTGATCGGATGTGACCGTGGAGATCACAGCCCAACATCGATCACCCTCTGGAGTGCCAACATGTTGAAGTGGTGCCTTTTCGTTCTGTCGATATCGCCCTTGATCGCGTCTGTCGCGTCTGCGCAAGACGCAGATGAGTTGTCGAAGCAACTTGCCAATCCGATCGCCAGCCTGATCAGCGTGCCGCTGCAGAATAATTTCGACATGGGTGCCGGGCCGGAAGATGACGGCTTCGCCTATACGTTGAACATTCAGCCGGTCATTCCGGTTTCGTTGAACGGCGAATGGAACGTGATTTCGCGGACCATCCTCCCGGTCGGCTATCGCGACTACACACCCGGCGGCGACGTGTCCGGACTGGGGGACGTAACGCAGAGCCTTTTCTTCTCGCCCAAAGCTCCGACTGCCGGTGGACTGATCTGGGGAATAGGTCCGGTGCTCCTCGTGCCCACGGCGACGGACGATTTCCTGGGCTCCGGCAAATGGGGCGCGGGCCCGACCGGCGTCGCCCTCGTTCAAAAGGGCGAATGGACCGTCGGAGCGCTGGCGAACCACGTCTGGTCCTATGCGGGTGAAGACGACCGGTCCGAGGTCAATTCGACCTATGTCCAGCCGTTTGTTTCCTACAGTCTCGGGCATGGCCGTTCCGTGTCGGTAAACACTGAGACGACGTATGACTGGGTGAGCGAGAAATGGACGGTTCCGGTCAATCTTGGCTTTTCGCAAGTCATGAAGATCGGCGAACAGCCCGTCAGCTTTCAGATCGGCGGAAAATACTATGCCGAAGCTCCCGAGGGCGGTCCGGCATGGGGCCTGCGCACGACGATCACGCTGCTTTTCCCGAAGAAGTAGCTGCCGATTGCCGGCCCAACGTTCCCTTCTATGAGCCGGCCCATGCGGTGGTATAGATGCCGGGCTGAATAAGGGAACATCCGAATGCGTAACGCCGTCCTTCTCGATTTCATCCGCACGCCGGTCGGCCGCTTCGGCGGCGCCTTGGCGCCGGTCCGCCCGGATGATCTCGCCGCTCATGTTCTCAAGGCGCTGATGGCGCGCCATCCGGCGCTCGATCCGGCGCTGGTCGAGGAGGTGGTGCTCGGCTGCGCCAACCAGGCGGGCGAGGACAATCGCAATGTCGCCCGCATGGCGCTGCTGCTCGCAGGGCTCCCTGTCTCGGTGCCGGGCAATACGATCAACCGGCTCTGCGCGTCGGGGCTCGATGCGGTCGGCAATGCCGCCCGGGCGATCGCGGCGGGTGAAATCTCGCTCGCCATTGCCGGCGGCGTCGAATCCATGTCGCGCGCGCCCTTCGTGCTGCCGAAAGCGGAGACGCCCTATCAGCGCCAGACCTCGATCGAGGACACCACCATCGGCTGGCGTCTCGTCAATCCACTGATGAAGAAACAATATGGCATCGACTCGATGCCCGAGACGGCGGAGAATGTCGCCGCTGAGCATCAGGTGGCGCGCGCCGACCAGGATGGCTTCGCGCTCAGAAGCCAGGAACGTCATGCACGCGCCCAAGCGGCCCGCTGGTTCGACGGCGAGATCGCGCCGGTCGAAATTCAGGGGCGCAAAGGCGTCGCCCAGGTGACGGCGGATGAACATGCGCGGCCCGATACGACGCTGGACGGTCTCGCCAAGCTCAAGCCGATCGTGCGCGACGGCGGCACGGTGACGGCCGGCAATGCCTCGGGCGTCAATGATGGTGCGGCGGCGCTGCTGATCGCGTCGCAAGCCATGGCGGAGAAGCTCGGCGTGAAGCCGCTGGCGCGCATTATCGGCATGGCCTCGGCCGGCGTCGCGCCACGGGTGATGGGCATCGGCCCGGTGCCGGCAGTGGCCAAACTCTGTGAGCGCCTCGGCCGCAAGATTTCCGATTTCGACATCATCGAGCTCAACGAGGCCTTCGCCGCCCAGGCGCTTGCCTGCACGCGCCAGTTCGGCCTCGCCGATGATGCCGATCATGTGAATCCGCATGGCGGCGCCATCGCGCTCGGCCATCCGCTCGGCATGTCGGGCGCCCGGATCGCCGGGACGGCAGCCCGCGCCCTCGCCGCGCGCGGCGGACGTTATGCGCTCGTGACCATGTGCGTCGGCGTCGGCCAGGGTGTCGCCATGGCGCTGGAGAAGGTGGACTGACGTTTCGGGAGGACCGCATATGCCGACCAGGATCTTCGCTGCCAAGATCGAGTTGCTGCAAGCGGAGGACAGCGCCGCCTGGGCCGCCATTCCCGTCACCATCGCTTCCGATGTGACGGCGGGGCGCGTCATCGCGGATCGGCGCATCCGGCCCTTGCGGCCTTTCGCGCCGGGCAGACGCCTGGTCGGGCGGGCGATCACGGCCTGGTGCGAGCGCGGTGATTTTGGCGCCATGCTGCATGCGATGGATCATGCCGGCGCCGGCGATGTCGTCGTCGTCGATGCCGGCGGCTCTCTCGAGACGGCCTATGCCGGAGAGATCCTGGGCGGCTTCGCGCGCAATAAGGGGATTGCCGGCCTGATCGTCGACGGCGCGGTGCGCGACATCGATACGCTCGCCGGCTGGGACGATTTTTCGGTGTTCGCGCGCGGGCATACGCCGAAGGGGCCGTTGTCGAAGGAACGCGGCGCGGTGAACGGGCCGATCGTGCTGGGCGGTGTCGCCGTGGCGCCGGGCGATATCGTTCTCGGCGACAATGACGGGCTCGCAATGATCCCGGCGGGCGATGCGGCATCGTTGCTGGCCGCCGCGCAGCAGCGCCTTGGCCTCGAGGAGCAATGGGTGGCGCAACTCAAGGCGGGAGGAACGCTCGTCGCTACCTTCGCCGTGCCGGAAGCGATCTGATCCCAGTCCGATATCTTTATTGACGTAACGGAATAGCGGAGACTAATGTTATCCCGCTTCTCCTGCGAAGGCGGGGCTTTCGAGGGCAGATGATCTCATACCAAGCTACGCCGGTTGTCCGGTTGTGCGGGAGCAATGCTCGTGACCAAGATCATATGTCGTCCGAAGGTGCTGACGCTCGCTCAGCACGAGAATTTTCTGCGCCGCAGCGTCGAGATCAATCCGGCAAATGAGGAGGAGCGACGCACGGTCGAGCGGACCCCCACCGGGCGGCGCGGCGGGCCACGGCGCCTTACCCTTATCGTCGGGCGTAAATGGCCGAAGTCCGGCGTCCGGCTCAGCGTCCAGTTCCTCGACACGCCGCCGCGCGATCTGCGCGAGCGCATTCTGTTGCATATGAATGCCTGGGCGAAGACCGCCAATATCCGCTTCGACGAGACCAACGGTGTCGGACAGGTCCGCATCTCGCGGCTCGATTCGCCGGAGGACATGGCGGGTTATTGGTCGTATGTCGGCACCGAAATTCTGGGAATCGAGGAGGACCAGCCGACCTTCAATCTCGACGGCTTCACGATGCGTACGTCGGAATCGGAGTTCAAGCGCGTGGTGCGCCATGAGGCGGGCCATACGCTCGGTTTCGATCACGAACATATGCGGGCGGAGCTGATCAAGAAGATCAATCGCAAGAAGGCCTTCGCTTTCTTCGATCAGGATCAGGGCTGGGATGAAAAGGAGACGACCGAGCAGGTTCTGACGCCTCTGTCCAAGTCCTCGATCATGGGAACGCGGGAGGCCGACCCGCTGTCGATCATGTGCTACGAGATTCCCGGCGCCATCACCAAGGACGGCAAACCCATCGTGGGCGGTCGCGACATCAATCCGCGCGACTTCGAGTTTGCCGCCAGGATCTATCCAAAGCCGGCCCGCCGCGACATGCCGGATCCCGAACCTGAACCCGCGCCAGAAGTGCCGGCCGTCGCGCCGCCGCGCGCGGTGCGCTCTCCTGTTGCGGGCGACACGTTCCATATCGTCGTCTTCGATCGCTTCACGCATGATGCGCCGGCGACCGGTACTGAAACGGGGCCAGTGAAATATGTCCGCGTCTATGCGAGCTATGCCGGCGCCAGGGTCACCGTCCCGATGCGGGTGCGCGCCGACAAGGGCGAGGAGCCCACCGCATTCGGAACGATCATCCGCGTGCATGAGCGCATTCAGAGCTACACCAACCGGGAAAGCGGAACCCTGCCCGACGATAAGGAGATGATCGAGTTCGGCACCAGTCTCTTCGAGACGATCTTTCAGGGCGATGTGCGCCGGCTCTATGACGAGGCGCGCTCGCGCCAGCATGGCAACAGGCTGGATTTCGTCTTCACCTCCATGGTGCCGTGGATCGCCGAGAAGCCGTGGGAATTCGCCTATGATGCGTCACGGCGCAGCTTCCTCGCGACCGAGGACGTGCATTTCATCCGCAATGTGCTGACCGCCGTTCCGGCCGATGACATTCCGCCCAGCACCGGCCCGCTGCGCATCCTCGTCGCGTCGGCGCAACCGGTCGGTTTCGGGCAGCTGTCGATCCAGCAGGAGGAAGAAGTCATCCGGCGCGGCTTCGATCCGTTGATCAAGGCCGGTCTCGTCGAGGTCGTGCCGCTGGCGCGCGCGACGCCGCGGAGCATTCACGCCGCTCTGTCGACCGGAGAATTCGCCATCGTGCATTTCATCGGCCATGGCGCGTTTGACGAGGAGACACAGGAAGGCTCACTCGTGTTCGAAAACGATCGCGGCGGCGAGGCCCGTCTCGGTGAACGCTCGGTGCGCGAGATCTTCTGCCAGCGCGGCATCAAGCTGGTCTTCCTGAACGCCTGCCAGACCGGTTCGGGGGGACGGGCGGATTTCAACAAGGGACTGGCGCAGTCGCTGGTGGCGCATGGCCTGCCGGCGCTTGTCGCCAACCAGTACAGTGTGCTCGATGTCTCGGCCACCGAGTTCGCCCGGCATTTCTACTGGGCAGTGGCCAATGGCTTCAGCGTCGGCGAGGCGGCGCGCGAAGCCCGCATCGCGGTCAATTATTCGCTGCAAGGCGAGATCATCGATTGGGCCGTGCCTGTCGTCTATGCCCGCGATCCCGACATGACATTGCGTCTGAAAACGGACAGTGCCGCCGCGGCCTCGGTCACAGCGGCGCGGGCGCTGAGGCGCGGCGCCACGGATGGCCGGCCGGTCAAGGTCGCGGTCTGGGACATCGACAGCATTTTCCCGTCGCTTAGCGCGACGCTCGATCGCATGAATGCCGGGCAGACCCATATCGGCTTCGAGCTCGTCGATCTCTCGGCGCCGGTCGATGCCTGGGACCTGAAGAAGCGGGCCAGGGACGGCACGCCCTATCTGTGGGCCGAGCCCTTCGCGAAGCGCCTCGCCGGCTTTCCTCTCGAGCTGCATGTCAATGTGCTGGCCTGTGTTACCCGGCATTGGCTGCGCTCCAACAAGGATTTCGACATCTATTCCTGGTGGTCCGGTGAAAATGGACCGCCGGTCTTGATCTTTTCCTGCGCCGGCTTCGAAGGCATGTCGGCGGAAGGACCGGCGACCGACCGCGCCGTCGCCAATGCGCTGGTGCAGGCTCTGGCGGGTTTCCTGGGCCAGATCGATACGCATAAGAGAGGCTCCAAGGATTGTCCGATGGCCAATAATGCCGAGCGGAATATTGCCCATATCGCCGGCATGCAGGCCTTCGATGCGGACTGCCGGCGCAAGCTCGAGAAGAAGATTACAGACGAGCTTCCGGCTCTCGAGGCGCTGCTGAAGGTCTTTCGCTGATGCGCCATGGGCTGGCCGCGCTGATCGGCGCGGCGTTCGTTGCGCTTTGGCCGCTCTCGTCTTCAGCGCAGGACCGACTATGCGGCGTTCCGGTTTCTGGCATCGATGACTGGCGGAGCGCGACACAAGCGGAAGCCGGATTCGATCCACAAAAGTTGTGCGCCTTGATCGACGAACTCGACCGCCTCGACTCCAATATACATGGGGTCGTCGTGGTCCGTCACGGTTCACTGATCTTCGAGCACTATCGCACCGGCCAGGATGAAAGATGGGGCACGGATCAGGGCCAGATCGAGCATGGGCCCGATGTGAAACATGACCTGCGCTCGGTCAGTAAAAGCGTAACGTCGCTTCTCGTCGGCATCGCGCTCGACCGCAAGACCATCAGTGATGTCGACCAACCCGTCTTCAGCTTCTTTCCCGACATGGCGGCTTTGCGCACGCCAGAGAAGGACCACATCACGCTGCGCCATCTTCTCACCATGGCGTCCGGCCTCACCTGGGATGAGACGCGCCCCTATGACCGGGAGGCGAATGACGAGCGCCGGATGCTCTATTCGACCGATCCCTATCGCTTCACGCTCGGCAAGCCGGTCGCTGCGAAGGCCGGCGCCAAATGGAACTACAGCGGCGGCGACACGCAGCTCCTGGCCGGCGTGCTGCAGCGATCGAGTGGCACATTCATTGCCGACTTCGCAAGAGAAGCCTTGTTCGCGCCGCTCGGCATCCGTGATTTCGAATGGCTGAAGATGCCGGGCAATGGCGAGCCCGCAGCGGATTCCGGCGTGAGATTGCGGCCGCGCGATATGGCCAAGCTCGGCGAGCTCGTGCTGCGGCGCGGACTTTGGAACAAGCGGCAGGTCGTTTCGCAAGCCTGGATCGATGAGTCGACGCACACCCATATGGCGCATTTCGACAGTTATCCATCGATCGGCTACGGATATCAATGGTGGACGGACTACGAGGACAAGGGCGGCCGGCGCTCGTCGTGGATTTCCGCGCAAGGGTTGGGCGGCCAGCGCATCTATATTCATCCCGGGCTCGATCTCGTCGTGGTGATCACGGCGGGGTTCTATGCCGATGACCGCCAGGACACGCTGCCCTATGAGATCTTCAGCACATATGTGATCGCCGCGATCCGCTAGATCACGATGAATTTGGATCGAATCGATCCAAATTCATCGTGATCGATTCTTATATGTTAGCGCGGGATTCTCGCGAAAAACCGGCATCCACTTTTTCGCATCCCGCGCTAATGATCAGTCTCCCGTTGTCAAAGTCTTGGCGAGATCGCCGTCGACGATGAGCCGGTTGATCAGGCCGGAGCGCAGCAAGGCTCGCGCCGCTTCCGCCTTGGCGAGGCTGGCGGCGAGCAGGACGATCTCATGCTTCGCCAGGTCGTCCATTGAAACACTGGGGGTGCGGTAGTTCAGCTTGCTCGGAACGAGCTCGCCCTTCCGGTTGAAGAATTTGCCGAACATGTCGGCCACCGCGCCCGAGGCGAGAACGTCCTCGATCTCGCCCGAGCTCAACAGGCCATGTTGGTGGATGAAGGAGTTCATCGAGCAGTCGCCGAAGCTCGCTATATAGAAGTCGGCCTTGCGCGCCAGAGCGAGGGTCTCACGCACCAGGCTCTGCGCCATGATGATCTGATAATCTTCCTCGCTGTCGGTGATGAAGGGCGCGGGGAGGATATAGGCCTCGCCGCCGCAGGTCTCGGCGAGCTTCTGGACGACTTCAAAGGGATTGGTGCGGGCGGTGCGGCTCAGCGATCCCATCAGCGACACGAAACGCGCGTCGGGCCGGTTGAGCTTCGGCATCTCATCGACCATCGCCGCGATGGTGCGGCCCCAGGCCAGGCCGACCACCGGCGGGGTGGCGCCTTGCAGCCGGCGCGCCAGAAAGGCAGCGGCACAGATGCCGACGGCGCGCCTGGCGCGCATGTCATCGGCATTCGGGTCGGAGGTGGCGCCGAGCGGCGGGGTCACGATGCATTCGACGAGGCCGAAGCGGCGGGTCAGCGCATCAGCGAGCTGATGCGTCTCGATCGAATGATGGTCGATCGAAATCTTCACGATCTTGGCTTCGCGGGCCCTGGACAGGAGCCGCAAGATCTTGAAGCGCGACAGTCCGGTCTGCTCGGAAATTTCCTCCTGGCTGTGGCCGCCTACGTAATAGAGCCAGGCCAGGCGGACGAGGAGTTGCTGTTCCTGATCGGTGTTGTGATCCATGGCTTCACTTTACTGCACTTTGTGCACTTTTGTGTTGACGGTCAATCTGAGCATGATACGTTTATGTGCATGGATTGCACAAAAGTGCAATTCCTTTGCGTCATATCGAGCGAGCCGGCAAACGGCCTGGAGGAAACAGACATGTTCGAGTTGAAGCGTGGAGCCCTGATCAAAGGTTCGGTGCGCGGGATGGCTTTCGCCCTTATGTGCTCCCTGGCGGCTGTCGCCATGGCGCCGGCGAGCGCCCGGGCCGAGGTCAATTGGAAGCAGGCCGAGGGCGCGACCCTCAATCTCCTGCTGATTTCGCATCCTTTCGTCGATGCGCTGAAGCCGATGCTGGCGGAATTCACGGCCAAGACCGGAATCAAGGTCACCTTCGAGGAGCTCGCCGAGCAGCCGGGCTTCGAAAAGTTGCTGGCCGATCTCTCCTCCAAGACCGGCGCCTATGATGTCTTCATGACGTCGCCTTTGAACAACTGGCAATATGCCTCGGCGGGCTGGCTAGAGCCGCTCGACGACTATATCGCCAATGACAAGCTCACTGACGCCGCCGAATATGACGTCAAGGACTTCATCCCCGGTATTCTCGCTTCCGGCCGCTGGACCCTCGAGCCGATGAAGGGCCTCGGCGAAGGCAAGCTCTGGGCGCTGCCGATCAATGCCGAGAGCTATCAGATCGCCTATCGGCCGAGCCTCATGAAGAAGCTCGGTCTCGAAGTGCCGAAGACCTATGCCGATCTCCTTGCCTTGGCGCCGAAGCTCAAGACCGAAGGTCCCGACGGCCCGATCCACGGGCTGATCACGCGTTTCGACAAATATTGGGATCTGCCCTATCTCACTTTCGGCACCATGCTGCAGTCCTATGGCGTCGAGATGGTCGATGCGTCGGGCAAGCTGCAGATCTGTTCCGATGCGAGCGTCAAGGCGACGGAAGATTTCGTCAAGCTGATCCGCACCGCCTCGCCCGAAGGGGCTGGCGCCTTCACCTGGGACCAGGCCATGCAGGGCTTCGCTTCGGGTCAGTATGTGATGTCGCTCAACGAGGCCAATCTCTTCGCCTCAGTCTATGAGGATCCCAAGCAGTCGAAGATCGCCGATGATGTCGGCTATGCGCTGACGCCGCTCGGGCCTAACGGCAAGCGTGCCGCCGCCGCCTGGGTGTGGTCGATGTCGCTGAACTCGGCCTCGAAGCAGAAGGATGCCGCCTGGCTGTTCCTCGAATGGGTCACGTCGAAGGACGTGATGGTCAAGATGCATCTCGCCGGCAACATGAACCCGGTCCGTCATTCGGCCTGGGCCAATCAGGAGCTCGCCGCGAAAGTCGAGACCTGGGGTGAGGTGCCGGGCCAGTATCGCAAAGTCACCGAGGAGGAGAGCGAGGTCGCCGCGGTGCGCTTCCCGCCGCATCCGGAGCTGACGCGCATGCTCGACCGTTGGGCGGAAGCCGTCCAACAGTCCTATTTCGACAATGGCAATGTGAAGGAAAATCTCTGCGCGGCGCAGGAGGCCGTCCAGCAGATGCTGGACGAGTAGGGCGCCTGGGATAGCGCGGGATGCGAAAAAGTGGATGCCGGTTTTTCGCAAGAATCCCGCGCTCATATTAGGAATCGATCACGTTTATGAGTTTGGGTTGATTCAACCCAAACTCATCGTGATCTAGAGATCGGATCGACAGATGGCCAGCGCGGCAAGCGGAAAAGGAGCCCTCGCGGGCGGGCGGGCGATTTACATCGCCATGCTCGCCCCGGCGCTGTGCCTTCTGTTTCTGACGATCGTACCGTTTCTCGACGGCGTCTATACGAGCCTCACCAATGAGAAGCTCTATGCCGGCGTCACGCGCTTCGTCGGTTTCGCCAATTACCTGAAGTTGGCGCAGAACCCGACCTTCTGGATCGCCCTCGGCAATACACTGCTTTATGCGGGACTTGCGACGCTGATCCAGATCCCGCTCGGCCTCGCGGTCGCGCTGCTGCTCGACGTGCCGAGCAAGGTGCAGTGGTTCTTCCGCAGCACCATCGCACTGCCGCTCCTCATCCCGCCGGTAGTCGCCGGCTTGATGTGGAAGACGATGATGCAGCCGCAGAGCGGTGTCTTGAACTGGCTCCTGGCGCAGGTCGGTTTGCCACCCTTCGCCTGGCTGAGCGATCCTTCGACGGCGCTGGTCTCGATCGTGCTCATCGACACCTGGCTGTTCATGCCACTCGCCGCCATTATCCTGCTCGCCGGCTTGCAATCAATCTCGGGCGAGGTGCTGGAAGCGGCGCGTATCGACGGGGCGAATGCCTGGCAGACGATCCGCCATATCAAATTGCAGGCGCTCAAGCCCTATATCGTGCTGGTCGCCATGTTCCGCATTCCGGACGCACTCAAGTCGCTCGAGATCATTTATGCGACGACGCGGGGCGGCCCGCTCAATGCGACGCGGACCTTGCATGTGATGGCCTATGAAGAGGCCTATCGCTGGTCGAGCCTCGGTCGGGCGATGGCCATCGTCTTCATCCTCTGGGTGCTCTCCTACATCTTCAGCACCATCCTGCTGTCGCTTTGGCGCAAGGAGGAGATGAGGTTCCATGGCCGCTAGTCTCACACCGCGCAAGGCGCTCAACACGGCGCTGCTCACCTTGGGCTATGCGCTCCTCGGCGCCTTCGTGCTGTTTCCGATCTATTGGATCTTCACGATGTCGCTCAAGGAGTTCGGCGACATCATCGCCTACCCGCCGCGCTTCAGCTTCGTTCCGACCTTCGAAAATTACCGCGAAGTCCTGTTCGGCAACGAAGCGGACCAGGCGGGCGGTGTGATGCCGGATCTCCTGCGCTTCCTGCGCAACTCGGTGATCATCTCCTCGGGCGCTGTGCTGCTGTCTGTCATTCTCGGCCTGCCGGCGGCCTATGCGCTGGCGCGCGGTGAGGCTAAACGGGCCAATCGCGCGCGCTTCACCATTCTCTCTTTCCGCTTCGCGCCGGAGCTGGCGATCATCCTGCCGCTCTACGCTTTCTATACCAGGACCGGCCTCTATGACAGCTATGTCGGCATGATCCTGGTGCATCAGCTGATCACGCTGCCGCTGATGATCCTGATTCTCATGAGCTTCATCCGCGACATCCCGATCGAGATCGAGGAAGCGGCGCGCATCGACGGCGCCGGGCCGCTCACCATTCTCTTGCAGATCATCGTGCCGATCGCCAAGCCGGGCCTCGCCAGTGCGATGATCATCGCCTTCATCTTCAGCTGGAACAATCTGATCTTCGGTCTCGTGCTGGCGGGCGGCGAGACGCGGCCGATCACCATGGGCATCCTGCAGGCCATGACCTTCGACCAGATCAAATGGGGATTGATGGCCGCCGCGGCGATGGTTTCCGCCGTGCCGGGCATGATCGCCTCGATCCTGTTCCAGCGCCAGATCACACGCGGCCTCACGCTGGGAGCGGTCAAATGAGCGGGCTCGAACTCTTCTCCATCGGCTCATGGTCGATCTTCGATCATCTGCTGCGCATGCAGCGCCTTCCAGGCGAAGGCGAGACGGTACCGCTCGACATGCCGATCAGTGAAATGGAACGAATCCATTTCGGCGATTGCAGCGCGAATATTGCAGCTGTGGCGGCGCGCCTCGGGACGCGTACCGGGCTCGGCATGGTGGTGGGCGACGACTTCGAGACTTCGGGTTATGCCGCGCATCTGCGGGACCTGGGCGTCGATCTCTCCGGCGTGGAAATCCGCGCGAACGAGAAATCCGGCCACAGCTTCAACTTTTTCGACGCGGAAAACCGCAGCTTCTGCGTGTCGCATCTGGGTGTCGCCGCGCAGCAGGACGATTGGCGCATTCCGGAAGCGGCCATCACGAGCGCCAAGGCGCTGGTGGTGAGCGAGATGTTCAGTCCCTACACGCTCGCCGCCATCGAGGCGGCGAAGCGCGCCGGCCGACTCACGGCGATCAACGGCATGGTGGCGACAGCCGGCGAGCTTGCTTCGCGCTTTCTCGCCGCCGCCGATGTGCTGATCTTGAGCCGGGGCGAAGCCGCCGACCTCGTCAGTCGACTTGCGCTGGGCTCGGCCGACAGGCTTCTCGACTTAGGACCGCGTCTTGTCGTGGTGACGGAAGGCAGCAAGGGCAGCCGCTGGTATCAGGCGCAAGGCGAAATCCACCTGCCGGCGGTGAAAACCGACCATTTCGTCGATTCGACCGGTGCCGGCGACAGTTACGCCGCGTCGGTCATGTGCGGCCTCGTGCGCGGCTGGCCGGTGGAGCAGACCGGCAAATTCGCGGCGACCGTCGCGAGCTTCGTGGTCGAGGCCTGGGGCTGCCAGACCAATCTGCCCGACATGGACCAGGTGGCCGAGCGCTACCGCAATTTCTTCAAGGAGGCACTGATCCGATGAAGGTCATCGACTCTCATATGCATTACGGCACCGACGCCAATGTGGCGGCGCATACTTGCGTGCCCTATCTGGTGAACGGCCAGCCCGACAGCGTCATCAGGCTGCTCGACGAACAGAATGCCTCGCATGGAGTGCTCTTCCCGCATGACCGGCGCATGAGCCCGCCCTGGGACTGCGATTACGACAAGGCGAACGCGCTGGTCGGCGAGGCGGCCCGCAAATATCCCGACCGCATCGTCGGCGTGGCGCGCATCGATCCGACTTTCGGCGCCCAGCATACGCAGGCGCTGATCGACCGTTATGTCGGAGAATGGAACTGCCGCGGCCTCAAGCTCGTCGCCGGCTACGACTTCTACCGGCCGAACGACATGAAAGTGATGGGGCCGATGCTCGACAAGGCCGAGCAATATGGCCTCACCGTGTTGTTCCACTCGGGCGACGCGCCCCGCGATCTGCCCTATCTGCAGGCGCAGGCGGCCAAGGCATATCCCAAAGTGCAGTTCGTGCTCGCCCATATCGGCATGCACGCCTTCCTGTGGGAATGCATCCTCGCCTGCCAGGAATATCCCAATATCAGCGTCGACATGTCCCAGGCCTTCGCCTTCGACATCATGACCTTCATCAAGAATGTCTCGGCCGACCGGCTGCAATATGGCTCCGACGTTCCCTATCAGTCGACGAAGATCGAGCAATTGAAGCTCCGTGAGATCGGCCTCAGCGATGCCGATCTCGAAAAGGTCTTCTGGCGCAACGCCGCCCGCGTCTGGGGCATCGACCGGACCGACAATCAATCATGAACCCGCAGATCAGGACGACAACCATGCTCGATCAACCGCCCGCCAGCTCCAATCCCTTGCGCCAGCTCTTTTCGGTGAACAAACCGATCATCGGCATGGTCCATGTGAAGCCACTGCCCGGCTCGCCGCGTGCCAAGGCGGTCGATCTCGAGGCCGTCTATGAGGCTGCGGTGGAAGAAGCGTTGAGGCTCGTCAAAGGCGGCGTCGACGGTCTCCTGCTCGAGAATGCCGGCGACATTCCGTTCCTCAAGCCCGAGGACATCGGCTACGAGACGGTGGGCGCCATGTCGGTCGTCGGCGATCGCATCCGCAAGGAGACGCGCGTTCCCTTAGGGTTCAATATCGTCGCCAATGCGGCGCGCGCCTCGCTCGCCTGCGCCCGCAGCTCAAATGCCGATTTCGTGCGCGTCAATCAGTGGGCCAATGCCTATGTGGCCAATGAAGGCATCATCGAGGGTGCCGCGCCGCGCGCTCTGCGCTACCGCAGCGCCATCGGCGGTGACAATATTCTCGTGTTCGCCGATGTGCATGTGAAGCACGGCAGCCACGCCATTGTCGGCGACCGCGATCTTTCCGAGCAGACGCGCGATGTCGAATTTTTCGGCGCCGATGTGCTGATCGCCACCGGCAACCGCACCGGCCATGCCGCCGAGGTCGAGGAGATCGAAGGCATCCGCAAGGGCGCGACGCGGCCGATCCTGGTCGGCAGCGGCATCACCCCCGACACGGCGGAAACCCTGCTCACCGCGGCGGACGGCGCCATCGTCGGCAGCTGGTTCAAGGACACCAACAATATGTGGGGCGTCGTGGTGCCCGACAAAGTGTCCCGCCTCATGGAGAAGGTGCAGCGCTTCAGATAGCGCTGTCTTTATTTCATCTTTCAGCGAGGATCATATGGCGTCGGTCGTGATCGATAACGTTCGCAAGGCCTTCGGGCAGGTCGAGGTCATCAAGGGCGTTTCGCTCGATATCGCCGAGGGTGAGTTCGTGGCGCTCGTCGGTCCCTCGGGCTGCGGAAAGTCAACGCTGCTGCGGATGATCGCCGGTCTCGAAGCCGTCTCCGACGGCGAGATCCGGATCGGTGATCGCGTCGTCAATGACATCGAGCCGAAGGACCGCGATGTCGCGATGGTGTTCCAGAGCTATGCGCTCTATCCGCATATGACGGTCGCGGAAAATTTGAGCTTCGCGCTCCGCCTCAAGAAGACGGCCCGGGACAAGGTCGACAGCCGCGTGGATCATGCGGCGCGGATGCTGGGCCTTGCCGATCTGCTGCAGCGGCTGCCGCGCCAGCTGTCCGGCGGTCAGCGGCAGCGTGTCGCCATGGGGCGCGCGCTGGTCCGCAACCCGCAAGTGTTCCTGTTCGATGAGCCTTTGTCCAATCTCGACGCCAAATTACGCGTCCAGATGCGGGCCGAGATCAAGAAGCTGCATCAGAGCCTCAAAGTGACGACCGTCTATGTCACCCATGACCAGATGGAGGCGATGACGCTGGCCGATCGTGTTGTGGTGTTGCAAGGCGGCGTGATAGAGCAGGCTGGGCGGCCGCTCGATCTCTATGATCGTCCGGCCAATGCCTTCGTCGCCGGCTTCATCGGTTCGCCGGCGATGAATCTCCTGTCCGGCCGCATCTCCGCCGATGGCGCCGATTTCGAATTTTCACCGCAGACGAAACTGTCGCTGCCGGAGCCGCTCAGGCCCTTCGCCGGCCGGCCAGTCACCTTGGGCGTCCGCCCCGAGCATCTCAACGTCGCCAAGGATGCAAAAGGAGCGCCGGCAAAGGCGCTCGTCATCGAGCCCACCGGGGCCGAGACGCATGCCGTGCTCGATCTCGGCGGCCGGGAGCTGACGACCGTTTTTCGAGAGCGTATTCCGATTGCGCCTGGCGAAATCGTCGCCATGTCGATCGCACCCGGCGCCGTGCATCTCTTCGATCCGGCTTCGGGTCAGCGAATCTGAGGTCTATTGCGTGCCGATATCGATCGAGTCGAGGGTCAGAAGTACTGAATCCGCCTTCGACTGCCGCCTCACCGTCAGTGTGGCGCCGATCACGAAAGGATCGGGAAGCCGGCCGCCGACCGTGTCGACTGTGAGGGTCCGATAGACTTCCTCGGAGGTCGGCTTGCCGCTTTCCCACGTATAGGTCTGCTCGGTATTTCCGACCGTGACCTTGAGCTCGGTCGAGCCGTTGCCGATGGTCGTCACATGGCCGCGAATATCCGCGTTGAATTTCTGAATGGGCAAAGACGATGGCTGGCTCAGCGCGAAGTGGCGCTTGAAAACGATCTCCGTCCCTTCCTTCTCGCCATCTGCTTGCGTCACGAGGCGATCGAACAGGATGGATACGCTCGCCCCGTCCGGGCTCTCGCCCACCGCCCAGGATTTCGGCACCTCGGGCGCGCCGTCCTCGGCCAGGAGGTCGCCCCAGACCAAACGCGGTATGTCGGCGGCTAAGGCATTCGTCCCGTGACAGAGGGCGAAGCCTATCAGCATCGTCACAAAATTGCGTCTCTCCATCAGGGTGCGCTCCTTGGCTCGCAGAAGGCTCCCATATGTCGAGCGAATAGACAATGCCCTGAGGTAAGGCAAGAGTGGACGATTGACTTTGATCAAATGATCTTTATATTTTTTGACCAAGAAGGAACCGAGCAACCGTCTCGGCGCCGGGGAGAAGCCAAAAATCGGTCGGGTAACGGCCAAGCGCCGTGACCTGCCCGCCAAGAATTCGAACGCCATTCGTTCGAAAACCACAGGGAGGATTCAATGATCAGGAAGATGCTGCTTGCCGCGACCTTGTTGGGCGGATTCTGGGCCGGCCAGGCCCAGGCCGACACGACGCTGCGGTTCGTCCAGACCAATACCAGCGACGAGTCGCTGGCCGTCCTCAATGGGCTGATCAAGAAGTTCGAGGCGGAGAATCCCGGCGTCAAGGTCGAGTTCATCTCGATCCCCTGGGACAATTCCTTCGAGAAATTCGCCACGATGGTCGCCGCCGGCGACATCCCCGATGTGGCGGAGATGCCGGACAATTGGGTGGCGCTCTACGCCAATGCCGGACATCTCGAGAATCTCGAGCCTTATCTCGCAAAGTGGGAACATACGAAGGATCTCAACAGCCGCGCACTGGAGCTCGCCCGCAAGGTCAAGGATACGGCCTATGTCATTCCCTACGGCTTCTTCGTGAAATCTCTGTTCTATAACAAGAAGCTGTTCGCCGAAGCCGGTGTCGCCGGGCCGCCCAAGACGGTCGACGAATTCATGGAAGCGGCGAAGAAGGTGTCGGCGCTGCCCGGCAAATTCGGCTATTGCCTGCGCGGTGGTTCGGGCAGCTTCAATGGCTGGGCGATGATGGGGGCCGCCGCCAACGGCGACAACACCTTCTTCGACAAGGACGGAAAATCAACCTTGAGCGAACCCGGCTGGATCGCGGGCTTCCAGAACCTGATCGACATCTACAAGAACGGCTGGGCGCCGAAGGACGCCGTCAACTGGGGCTACAAGGAAACCGTCGCCGGCTTCTATACCGGAACCTGCGCCATGCTCGACCAGGACGCCGATGCGCTGGCGCCGATGGCCGAACATATGGGCGCCGATGATTTCGGCGTCGTGCCGATGCCGAAAGGCAAGGACGGCAAGGCCTTCCCGGTGCTGAGCTACGGGGCCTGGGGCATCATGGCGAAAAGCCAGAATAAGGAGCTCGCCTGGAAATTCCTGACCATGATCGACAGTCCGGAGGCCGATCCGGCCTGGACGAAGGCGGTCGGCGCGCTGCCCATCTATACCAGTGCCGAGAAGGATCCGGGCTATGCGGATCCCAAATACCGCGCCTGGTTCGACACGCTCGCCGACAAGGACACCACGCCCACCGTCACGCCAGCCTATCTGCCGGAATATGGTCTCTTCGCCGGTTCGACCGCGGTGAAGCTCGGTCAGCAGGCGCTGCTCGGCCAGATCACGGCCGAGGATCTCGGCAAGCAATGGGCGGAGCATCTGACCAAGGCACAGCAGAAATATCTCGCGAAGTAGTCACAGGCGATCCACGAAGGCGGTGATGTCTCAATGCATCACCGCCATCGCGGATGAACAACAGGGCCGGGCATGAGCGCGACTGTTTCCTTACCCACCGGTGGTCGCGCGCGGCGGCGGCTCTTGATGTTCGAGCCCTATCTCTACAGCGCCCCCGCGTTGCTGCTCGTCGCCGCCACGACGCTGGTTCCGATCGTCATCGGCATCTCCTATGCCTTCCGCAACATCATGCTGCTCGATCCGACATCGGGTGGCTTTGTCGGGCTCGACAATTTCCGAGAGCTGCTGCGCGATGCGAGCTTCTGGAACGCGCTGAAGAATACCGTCGTCTGGACGGCGAGCTGCGTCGGCTTCCAGTTCCTGTTCGGTCTGATCCTGGCGCTGATGCTCAACCGTCCTTTCCCCGGCCGCGCGCTCATCCAGGCCACCATCTTTCTGCCCTGGGCCATTCCGACCTTTCTCGTGGGCATGAACTGGTCGTGGCTCCTCAATCCGGCGATCGGGCCTCTGCCGCATTGGGCCTATGCGCTCGGCCTCATGAATGCACCCGACAATATTCTCTCCGATCCCGACTATGCTCTATGGGGGCCGATCTTCGCCGGCATCTGGTGGGGCACACCGTTCTTCGCCATCACGCTCCTGGCGGCGCTGCAGTCGATCCCGCGCGAGATCTATGAAGCCGCCGAAATCGACGGCGCCGGCGGTCTCGAACGCTTCCGCTCGATCACGCTGCCTTTCCTGGCGCCCACCATGGTGATCACCGTCCTGCTGCGCACCATATGGGTCGCCAATTCGCCGGAGCTCATCGTCGTCATGACCAAAGGGGGGCCGGCCGATGCCTCGCAGATCGTCGCCAGCTATGTCTTCACCCAGGCCTATCAAGGGCTGAATTTCGGCTATGCCTCGGCGGTCGCGACCGCGCTGGTGCTGCTGCTGCTCATTTACGCATTCCTGCTGATCGCGATCCGGCAGGCGATGCTGGGCCGCAGGTGAGGCAGGGCAGATGCGCGGTTCACCACGAGTCCGACTGGTCAAATGGAGCCTTCACTATGGCGTGCTCCTCCTGTTCGTCGTAGCGGCGCTGTTTCCGCTCTACTGGCTGGTGAAGATTTCGCTCACCCCCAATGACAGCCTCTACACGCACAGCATCGATCTGTGGCCGGCGACGATCAGCCTGGAACATTACGCCACGGTGATCGGCAACAGCGACTTCCTGCTGTTCTTCCGCAATTCGGTCATCGTTTCCGGCGTCACCGCGATCGCCTCGACGTTGCTCGCGGCGGCTTCGGGTTATGCCTTCTCGCGCTTCGTCTTCCGCGGGCGGTACTGGATCGTCGGTGTCATGCTCGTCACCCAGATGTTTCCGCTGGTGATCGTGATCACGCCCATCTTCAGCATCTTCGGGCCGCTCGGACTCACCAACAGTCTTATGGGCCTCATCATCATCTACACCGCCTTCAACATTCCCTTCGCCACCTTCCTGATGCAGTCCTTCTTCGACGGCATTCCGAAGGAGCTGGAAGAGGCGGCGATGATCGACGGCGCGACGCGTTTCAAGGCACTGCTCCAGATCATCGCGCCGCTGACCTTGCCCGGCATTGCCGCGACGATGGGCTTCTGCTTCACCGGTGCCTGGGGCGAGATCCTGTTCGCACTGCTCCTCAATTCGGCGGCCTCGACCAGCACCTTCCCGGTCGGGCTTCTTC
Source organism: Rhizobiales bacterium Y(2018) (assembly GCA_005502925.1). GTDB lineage: Bacteria > Pseudomonadota > Alphaproteobacteria > Rhizobiales > Aestuariivirgaceae > Taklimakanibacter. The sequence goes on from SCPD01000006.1 coordinate 193,240, forward strand.
TCTACTCGACCCGCGCAACGATCGAGTTCGGGCCGATGATGGCGGCGGGCGTTCTGGCGCTGCTGCCGGTCTGCATCTTCTTCTTCCTCATCCAGCGCTATCTCGTGCAGGGCCTGACGGCCGGTGCGGTGAAGGGCTGAAACAACGGGTTACCGGCCATGGCCTCGATCGACATCAAGAATGTGCGGAAGGATTTCGGTCCCGTTTCGGTTCTGAAGGGCGTCGACCTCGCCATCGCGTCGGGAGAATTCGCGGTGCTGGTCGGACCCTCGGGCTGCGGCAAGTCGACCTTGCTGCGCCTCATCGCCGGGCTCGAGGACGCGTCATCGGGCGAAATCCATATCGGCGGCCGCCGTGTCGACGACCTGCCGCCGCGCGACCGCGACATCGCCATGGTGTTCCAGTCCTATGCGCTCTATCCGCATATGAACGTCAGGGACAATATGGGCTACAGCCTGAGGCTCAAGCGTACGCCCCAGGCACGTATCGCGGAGATTGTCGGCCGAGCCGGCGCCAAGCTCGGTCTAGAAGCGCTGGGGGAGCGCAAGCCGCGCGAGCTGTCCGGCGGTCAGCGCCAGCGTGTCGCCATGGGGCGCGCCATCGTGCGCAACCCGAAAGCCTTTCTGTTCGACGAACCGCTGTCCAATCTCGATGCCCGCATGCGCGAGCAGATGCGCTTCGAGATCCGCAAGCTGCATCGCGATCTTGGCGCCACATCGGTCTATGTCACGCATGATCAGATCGAGGCCATGACCATGGCCGATCGCATCGTTGCGATGAATGCCGGCATCATCCAGCAAGTGGGAACGCCGCTCGAGCTCTATGACGATCCGGCCAATGTCTTCGTGGCGGGTTTCATCGGTTCGCCGGCAATGAATTTCCTCAGTGGCGAGGCGCGCCGCGGCGAGACGGGCGTGGCGCTCAGCGTCGGCGGCAAAGCATTCTGTACGCTCTCGCAGGCCGTGGCCGTGCCGGAAGACGGCCGGGTCACGATCGGTATCAGGCCGGAGCGCATCCGCATCGGTGTCGGCGCGGGACAGGTGGTGGAGGCTGCCGCCGATCTCGTCGAGACGACCGGTGCCGCCAGCGTCGTCCATGTCGATCTCGCCGGCCAGGCGATGAAGATCTTCACGACGGAACGGCTGCAGCTCACACAGGGCCAGCGAATACCGCTGGCGATCGATGCCAAGGATGTCTGCCTTTTCGATCCCGCCGGCGGAGGTCGCCTGCGCTAAAGCATGATCCGGAAAAGTGCGTAGCGGTTTTCCGGTAAAATCATGCGCAAATAAGAAGCTAAAGCGTGATGGCGACTCTTCCTAGAGCCATCTCGCTTTAATCGCGGCGGTTGAAGCGGAAGAACTCCACGGTGTAGCCGCCCGGATCGCTGAGCATGAAACCGGTGATCATCTTCTCGGCCGCCGCGGCGAAATCGGGGTGAGACTGGAGAGCGACGCCACGGGTCTTCACCCGCTCATACCAATCCTCGAGATCGGGCGTCTCCATGCTGAGCATGACGCTCTTCTGATCGAGCGCCTTGTGATGTCCCCGCGCTTCATCCACGAGGCCGACATAAGAATGATCGGTCAGCTGGAAGAACTTCACCCAGCCCTTGTCAAAAGTTTTGCGGAAGCCCAGCGTTTCGCCATAGAAGCGTTCCGGCGGTGCCAGGTCCTTGTAATAGAAGAACGTCACCTGGGCGGAAACGGGGAGTGCATCGGCGCCGGCTTCAGCCATGAGCAGATCCTCTTCGCTTGAGGGCGGTGACTTCCAGCTCGACCTTGATGTCTTCGACCGGAAACCCGCAAATGATCGTCGTATTGGTGGGGCGCGGATCGCTGAAAGTCTCGCGCAAGATGCCGGAGACGGTCATGACGTCGGCGCGGTTCGCCAGATAGGCGCGCAGCCTAACGACGTCGCCCAGATCGGCATCGGCTTCCGCCAAGGCACGGCTGATCGTGGCGAGCGACTGGCGCGTCTGCTCAGCTACATCGGGCGAGAATTTGCCGGCCGGATCGGCGCCGGTGGTGCCCGAGACGAAGACCCAGTCGCCATCGGCAACGGCGCGCGAATAGCCGGCGATCTCTTCGAATTTCGAGCCCGATGAAATGGCTCGGCGCTTCTGGTTCGGCATTCAGTCCTCGCGGCACAATTCCCGGAGCAGGTCCTGGGTGGCGGTGATGTCGGCGATGATCGCCTGGCGCAAGGCGAAGGAGTCGCCGGCTTTCAGGGCGACGAGCGCCTCGTGGTGATGGGTGGTGAAGGTCTCGCCGCTTTCCGATTTCAGGATCGGCTCGACGTGAAGGGTGAGGGTGCGCATATAGGGGCCGAAGCGCAGCCATAGCGTCTCGATGAGCTGGATCAGCACGTCCGAGCGCGAGGCTTTGTAGAGCAGGAAATGAAATTCCTGGTTCTTGCCGAGCATTTCGACGACGCTGCCGCGGCGCGCCATGATTTCATGCTCGAGAATGAGGGCCTTGAGCTGGCCGATCTCGGCGGCGCTGATATGCGACACGGCAAGGTCGGCCGCCAGGCTCTCGAGCGCCACGCGCGCCCGGCACAGATCGTCAAGGCGCTCGAGGCTGACCGCGGGAATGCGGGCCGAGCCGTTGGCCGCGATTTCGAGCGCATTCTCCGCCGCCAGACGGCGCAGCGCCTCGCGCACCGGCATATGGCTGGTGCCGAAGGACTCGGCCAGGGACGAAATGGTCAATGTCTGCCCGGGATCGAAACGGCCCGTCATCAAAGCATGGCGCAGCTGCCGGTAGACGACATCCTGCACGGTGCTGCGGGACGATACGGGGGCAAAACCTTCAACGATCATCGAAGCGTCTCTCCCATCCTCATCGTTGCATCATCCATGGTCTCCGGCACGCGGCCAGTCGGGATCGCGCATTTCCAGGAATTCGACAGTGTTGCCGTCGGGGTCGGTAGCGTAAAGCACATAGATGCCGAATTCGCTCTTGAAAATCGGCTTGCCCTTGTTGGGAACGCCCGCCGTGTCGAGACGCGGCAGCCAGGCATCGGCATCCTTGACGATCAAGGTCAGAGCGGAGCTGCGCTGGGCTCCGGCCGGAAGCTCGGCGGGCACCAGGCCGATGAAGCTGCTCTCGTTAGCCTTCAGGATGATCACCTTGCCGTCGCGCGCATAGACCTGCGGCAGCCCGAGTATCTCCTTATAGAAGCGCAGGCTGCGCGACAGGTCATTGACCTTGAGGAAGGTAATGAGTTGGTCGAATTCTGCCATGGGAAACTGCATTAGATCGTTTGATCAAATCTAGCATCGATAAGGCCTGGGGAGAAGCCAAAAATTCAGGGCTGCGTGTCCGGCGTCAGTTGATGATCTGCCGCTTGGCGCCGCTGTCGGCCGCCGCATCGCTCACATAGGCGCCGGGCTTCTCGAACATCCGGCACGACTTATCCGTCCGGATGAAGGAGAAGGCGATGCAGGTATCGCTGATCTGGCAGGTCGCCTCGCAATCCTCGAAGCGCTTCTCCTGGCTTTCCCTGACCGGCTCGCCCGGAAACGCCTTGTTGCGGAAGCGGACCATGGCGATCCCGGCATCGGAGATCGGCGGCGGATAGGTTTCGCTCTTGAGGCCGCTCATGGTGCTGGGTTCGAGATAGCGCATGGCGGGGTCGCCCTTCAGGAAGCACAGCCCGTTCCACATATTGAACGAGTAGGCACGGCAATAGCCGTTGCTGGCGCAAGCGGCCTCGCAGGCGTCGAGATTGTCGGTGGTCACGGTGTCGAGCAGAGCGCCGGCGAGATCGGTATTGGGCATGCGCCGGAAGCTCATCGGCGCGGCGGTGAGGTCGACCGCCTTCGCCGCGATGCGGGCTTCCAGCGCCGCGAGGCCCGCCTTGGCCGTCTCATTGGGACGCAACGCCATCGACTGGCGGAAATCGTCAGCGGCTTCCGCATACTGGCCGAGCGCGCCATAGGCCATGGCGCGGTTGTTGTAGGCACCGACATAAGAGGGCTTCAGCACGATCGCCTGGCTGTAATCCTGCACCGCCATGCGGAAGTCGCCTTGCTTGGCGTGGATATTACCGCGGTTGTTATAGGCGCTGGCATAAGCGGGATGGATGGCGATCGCCTGATCGTAATCCTGTATGGCGCGGGCGAAATCGCCCATGTCGCCATAGACGATACCGCGATTATTATAGGCCAGCGCATGGGCGGGGCTGCGGGCGATGGCCTTGTCGAAGTCGCGCAGCGCGCGCGGATAATCGCGTTTGGCGTGATAGGCATTGCCACGGTTGTTGTAGATGTCGGCGTTCTTGCCGTCGAGCGCGATGGCAGCGGTGTAATCGGCGACGGCCTGATCGTAATCGCGCCTGGCGAAGTTCTCGAGGCCGCGGTTGAGATAAGCAACGGCGAGGTCGTTGGCGCCGTAGGAGCCCGCCTCGATCACCTGGGTGCAGGCTTCGATGCTGGCGAGGCCCTTCAGCTTCTCGCAGTCCTCGCGCTCGTCGGCCGCCGCCGGAAAAGGCAGAGCGAGCCACGCCATGACGCACATGGCGGCTAATCCCGATCTCTTCATGGCATAGGCCGGCCGCACCCGTTTCCCCCTGGACCCGAGAAAGACTGCTCCGGGCGTCACTATGGTGGCGCGATATCACCAAATAATTAATCAGGCTTCGCGGTAGCGGGAGTTCTGCCTGAGGTCGTCCAGAGACGGTGGTTCATTTCCGAACAGCCTGGTGAGACCCAGCTCGGCGACCATCTGCTCGCAAATCCGGAAGCCCACCTCGCGATAGGCCTCGAACTGCTCCTCGTCGAAGAACTGATCGCCAGTCGTCTGGTTGGGGAAATCGGGATTGGCGCCGCGATATCCTTTGGCGCCGACGGCCAGTTCGCGGATGAGCGCCGACTTCAGATAGATCACGATGCCCTCTTTTGGCCAGCCATTGCCGCCCCGTTCGCCATAGTCGATCCGGGCGACGAAATAACCTTTCTCGGCGAATTCGGCGCCTTTCGGGTAGTCGGTGAGCGTCGGCTTGGCGATCATCTGGGCGGGCCCGCATTTCTCGAACTTCCGGCCGTTCCTGACCGCCATGTCGAAATGCACGGTGGCGCCGAAATCCTGACCGACGCGCTGCACGGCGGTGACGAGATCGGCATAAGAAGAGGCGTTGTCCTGGCCACCGTCGCAAACGATGATCAGGCCGCAGCGCCGGCGCACCAGCTCATAAACGGCCAGATTCTCGAAATGGCCGCCATCGGCGAGCTCCAGCCATTTGGAGGTTTCGAGATAGCCACGCGGGGTCAAGGCATAGAGGCCGCCCGGCCAGAAGTGATTGGGCCGGCGAAACAGCATGCGGGGATCACCGCGCTTGGGATTGGGAATCCAGAAGCCGAGCCGGATGTTCAACAAGCTCATGACCAGCGACACGGTGGCGCTGCGGGTCAGGCCACGGCCGCCGGCACCGCCGCGCGGATTGGCGGCGGCACCCGAGATCGCCATCGCGGAGGCGAGCGTCATATCGGAACTGGCCGATGTCTCGGTGCGATACCATTCGGTTGCGTTCGAGCCGATGAATTGGGGGGTGAGGATGAAATTGTCGCCGCCGCGCTGACGGTATTTGCGGTCCTGGGATTTCGCCAGCACCATATTCGTGTTGATGATCTGGTAGGGGCCCTTCGCCCGCTTTGGATCCCAGCAATCGGTGAGCTTGAAGTCATTGGCGCGGGTCGCCGCGGCGTTGGTGTCTCGTGTCAATGCATCGTTGTCGGGAAGGAAAGCTTCCATCAGTCGGTCGCGATAGAACCGATGGAGGCCGATCTGGTTCGTGTTGACGAACCAGCCGGCGACCACCGCCACAATGACGGCGCCGGCAATCAAAGCCCGCATCGTCACTTCGCCGTCCATGAAGGTGACGGCGAGTCGATGGCCGATCAGGAGAACGCCATAAGCGAACAGGGCCGCGCCGGCCACGATGGCGATGTCGGCGAGCTTGCTGTTGCCGCGCACGCGGCTCCACAGCTGCCCGCCGAGGGTGAAGGCAAGGCCTAAGGCCGTCCACGTGCCGCCGAGGCCATATTCTATGTAATGACCGACCAGCGGCAGGGTGCCGATAATGATGAGAACGACCATGCCGGACAAAGCCCGGCCATAGAACCACTCGAAGGTCCGCCGCGCGCGATACTGAAGGAGCGACTGGGTCGCGGGCGCCGGGCTTTGCCGGGCGTCGTCCATCTTTTCGTTCCTGAGCAGATGACGGATCAGGAGGCCGATGAGATAATTGACGAAGATGAGATAGGCCACCGCGAAGAGGAAGAGCAGGAAGGGACCGATCCGGCCTACCCCCGGGATCGTCGAGCCGGCGAGGATGCAATCGAGGACATAGCCGGCAACGGCAATTCCGATGAGGCCACCCAAGGCGAGGAATACAGGTTTCTGCGTCTTGTCGTGCCAGATAGCCGGTGGGCGGATTTTCTTGCCCATGAACCGAAAACAAAGAAGCGTAAAAAGTGTGATGATGGCCCACAGGATGAGACCGATCACCAGGCTCGTCCATAAGGAACCGGGCGCGGCTGGGGGAGCGTCGCTGTTCGCGAAGAGCCGTTTCACGACCGGCATGAAGCTCAGGAGAACGACGGCGACGAGAAGCACGTCCAGCAAACCGGCGATGCCCACTGCGGGCCAGCTGTACCACGCCGGCCGCTCCGCCGGAGGCTGTGCACCCCGCCCCGCCCGCAGTTCCGTTTCCGTGAGGCCTGTCCATGACAGCAAGGAATGATTGATGCTGCCCATGACGAACAGCACGGCGAGGCCGATGGCGAAGACCAGCATCAAGAGAAACATGGGAGGAATGGTATCGTTGGCGCCGAGACTCTGGCTCGTGCCGACGATTTCCGCCGTCGTCTCCAATGTGCCCGGCGCCGCCATCTGCACGGCATAGGGCAGGCCACGGATGCCGGGAAGATAACCCAAGGCGTAAAGCACGCCCATCACCAAAGCGGTGACTGGAATCCAGATCATCAGATTCAGAAGAATGGCGCGCAGGACGATAGCGATGCTCGACCAGAAGGTGATGCCATTGCCGGGAATGAGGTAATTGCCCTGGCTGCGCAGGAAGCGCAGCACCATCAGGCCGCGGCGATCGACATGTGTCGATTCGGGCAGCCGTGGATCAAGGGTCGTGAAGGGAAATTTCTTGCCTGTATCGAAGGGGCTCTGATGGGTGGGGTTGTCCGGCGTACTGCCGCGCAGCCACCAGGTGAGAGCGGAACCGATATAGCCGCCGCCCGAAACAGTCGAAAGATAATCGACATGTTTCAACAGGCCGATATCGGCAAGCTTCTGCATGACACCGAGCGAGACGGTGGCCGACCGGATGCCACCGCCCGACAGAGCGAGGCCGATCATATAAGGGCCTTCTCTTCCCTTGCCGTCGATATTCTCCAGCAAATCCTTTGCCCGGGTGCGCACGTCCTTTATGGCCCCCAGCTCCTCCTTGAGCATCTCGTCTTCAGGCAAGGCGGTCATTTCGGCGTCCCTTCGCTCACAAGGTCTTGAGATATTCGATCAGTTGCGCCTTTTGGTGGTCCGTCAGTTCGGTGCCATAGGCATGACCCAACCTGCCATTGCCCGGGAGGCGCGTGTCGAACAGGAAATTGCTGGGGCAGGACGGCTCGGTCCGGTCTGAGACGAAGCCCATATTGAGCTGGTCGTAGAGATCGCAGCCACGATAGAAGGTCTCGCGACGGTCTTCCGGGCGGGTCAGCAACTGGTCGAGATTCGCCACCGCACCATTATGGAGATAAGGCGCCGTGAGCCAGAGGCCCGAGAGCGGACCCGCCACATAACCCTTATCCTTGACCATGTTCTTGCGGGTGACGCCCATCTCGAGCGCCACGCGGTTGGCGCCGTCAGCATCCTCCTGCTGCCAGGTGTCGAAACGCTCGCGGTCGGTGCCAATATCCTCGATGGGGATGACCTTGCCGTAATACTCCCCCGTCGTGTCGTGGCATTCGGCGCAATAGGTCTTGTAGAGTTTTGCGCCCGCCATGACCAAGGGATCGGAGGCCTTTGGCGCCAGCGGATATGGGGGCGGCGCCTTGCGCTGCAGATAGGCGCGCAGATCGCGCATCTGCTTCTCGAAATGTGGCCCGGGCGGAGCGCCGAGACCTAAGGCCGAATCCATGATCACCGCGAGCGGATCCTGGGTTTCACCGCCCCAGTTCAGCGAATGACCCTCGCGCGCCGAGAGGTCCCAGATCGCCGGGAAATCCGCATTGCCGGTGGTCTTGTCCTTGTTGCGGTCGGCATTGAGGAGGAAGAACTTGGTGAGGTTCATCGGATCATCGCGGCCAGGGCCCCAGTCCGGCCGTTTCATGCCGTCCCGGAATTCGACCTGATCCATCCAGGCGAAGCCCTCGACCTGATCGCGGATGCGGCTGCGCACGACCGGGATCAGGAGATGATAGATCGCCCAGTCATCGAGACCCATCTCGAAGTTGCGCTTGATCTCGTCCCACATGCCGTCGAAGCTGAATTTGCGGTCATTGGCGGCGCAGCGCAGAAAGCGCAGGAACTCCTGCGATGTCGTGGTGTGCGACGGTCCCGTCGGCACGATGACCGGCTTGTCCGCGACATCCATGCGATAGGTCGCGGTGTGGCAGATGGCGCAGGTCTGGGTGATGCGCTCGAAACCAAGGCGGCGCTTCGAGAAGCCCACCGGCAATTCGCGCCCCTCTTCCCAGGGCAGGCCGAAAGAGCGGTAGCCGGCGAGCCGGTTGCCCGGCAGGCACTGCGGGAAGATGCGCGGCATGACATAGAAGATCGGATAGGGAATGCCGCGGTCATTCTCGGCATTGAGCGAGCCATATTTGAACTGCTCGTCGGCGATATTGTCGAGACAATCGGCGTGGCGCGAAGCCTCGACATCGGCGCAGACATCCTGCGGCTCGGTCTTGAAGAACTTGAAATTGGCATAATAGAGGAAGATGGCGGCGACGATGACGAGCATCCAGGGCCCGAGGAAAAAGGCGCGGAGCCCTCGCTTGATACGTTTGCCGGTCCTTCTGTTGGGCATGGCGCGTCCTCAGAATGTCTTGAGATATTCGATGAGCACGTCCTTGTCGGGGTCGGACAGCTCGGTGCCGTAATCATGGCCGCCGTTGCCGTTGCCCGCGCAGGTCGTGGCATCGCAGGTGTTGCGATTGTCTGGCGCATCCGCGCCGCAATCGGCCAGGCCTTGCAGATTTGTGGCGTAGCAGAACGGAGAATCCGTCTTGTTCGCGGTGTTCGTGCCCGGTCGTGAAACGAAGCCCATATTCTCCGCGTCATATTCGGTGATGCCGCGATAGAACATCCTCGGCCGATCCTTCGGTTTGGTGAGAAGGTCACGCAATGTCGGCACCGAGCCATTGTGCAGATAGGGCGCCCGGAGCCACAGACCGTCGAGCGGCATGTTGGCGTAGCCGTCGCTCTTGCGGAAATGCTGGAAGCGCTCCTCGGCATTGCCGACATAAAGCGTGCTCTGATTGAGCATCAGATCATAGGTGTAGTTGTCGAAGCGGTAGCGATCGGTGCCGATGTCGCCGATCGGCGTCGTCTGCCCCACCGACGCGCCGGTGAAATCGGTGCCGGACAGGCCGTGGCAATCGGCACAGAGACTTGCATAAAGGGTCTTGCCATGCGCGAGCTTGGCCTGGTCGAGCTCCTTGCCGAGCGTCGCGGCGAAATCGGGAGGTCTTGCCGTCAGGAGCCAGGTCTCGATCCGCTTCACCGACTCGCGGTCGAGATTGGGGAAATTGGCGCCGGTGCCGAAAGCGGCCGAGCGGTTGCGTTCCTCGAGCTTGTTGTTGTTGCCGTCCCAGTGCAGCCACATGTGGCGCTTCTTGTCCTGCAGCCAGACGGACGGAAAATCGACGACGCCGATGCGCTCATGGGCGGGGATGTTCTCGAAGGGCCAGGCCATCAGCGCCTTGGCGGGCGAGAAGGTATCGAAGCGGCCAGGCCCGAAAGCGGGCTCTGCCTTGGTGAATTCGAACCGCTTGCTGATGCCCTTGATCAGGTCCTTCATCTGCTGAACACCGATGAAGCGCAGCGCCAGGCGGTTGAACCAGTCGATCTCGATATTATTCTCGTCGATGGCCCCCAGAATCTTGTCGGCGTTGAAATCCGGGTCTTCGGCGATAGCGGTCAGGAAGTTCTGGAAGGCTTCCAGGTCGACCGTATTGGACGGCATGCCGGACACGACGAGGCGGCGGCGATCAGGCCCCGGTCCGGTCACGACACCCGCATGGCAGGCGGCGCAATTGAGGAAGATGCGATCGAGACCCATAAAGTCACGCAAGGTGGTGCCGACCGGCCGCTTCCGCCGTGGCTGTACGGCGCCTTCGGGAAAGTCCTCCATGATGAAACCGAAAGCGGCCCAGCCCTGATCCTGACGACCCTCCGGCAGATTCTTGCTGAAGAGAATCGGCAGCACCTCCCAGATCGGGTAGGGAATGCCGAAATTCTTGTCGCCGCCGGTCGAGCCATATTTGAACTGCATTTCGCCGGAGGCGAAGCTCTCCGGCTCATCGCGGCTGAGACGCTGGGCGAGATAGAGCCCCGCGAGGATGGCGATCGGCAGCAGGATATACAGGCATAGCCATCGGAACTGAGCGCGGGTCATGGCAGCTCGGCCTCCTCGATCAGGCGGGCCGCTTCCTCGGCGGCGGTCAGGCCCGGTTTCCACAGTTGGAGGGAAGGCCGCGGGGTTTCGGGCGCAAAGACGCCGGAGGTTTCGAGCGTCTTGTCGGGCGCCATGCCGGAGGTGATGAGACCTATGGGATCGCGATTGGGGATCTTCGGCTCGATGACGGCGAGGCCTTGCGGGAAGGCCTCGCCAAAATCGGCTCCGCCCTGATCCACGACGCTCTTGAGCTGCTTGGCGACCAGCAGCCGGCTGGCGCGGGTGACCGAGCGGGCGAACTGATCAAGGCCGTCGAAATCCTGATGGATGGCAAGGCCCTCGATGTTTGCCGGCAGGGCGGCGACGATGCGCGAATTGGCGTTGGTCTCGTCCCAGGGTGGCGCGGAGAAGATCGGCGCGCGCGACTGGTGACACGTGACGCAGACATCCTCGCTGAGCTCGGCCACGACCGGGCGGCCCTGTGGGCCGTAATCGTCGATCTGAGTGAAGCGAAAGCGGCCTTCCGTTTCATCGAAGGCGATGATCTCGATGGCACGGGCGGCCGGCTGATAGCCCATGAACAGGCGGTCGCGCAGCGCCGGCCCCTGAGCGCCATTGCCGATTACAGCCAGCAGGATGCGCGGCGAGGTGAAATAGTTGGGATCGGCGGCGTAGCGCTGCAGCGAGCGGCCGAGCGGCACGAAGCCCAGCTGGATCTCGGCGCCGGTTCGCGCCTTCACGTCTTCGACCAATCTCGCGAAAGGATAGGGCAGAGCGAAGCCGCCCTCGCCGGCCGGATAGAGACGCTCGAATACCGTCTCGGCGCGGACGGCGCCGGCCGTTACCGCGAGACACATCAGCAGGGTGGATGCGCGCGCGCTAGGGCGCCGCCGCCATGCCCTGTTCGCCCGCCCAGCAATCCTCGGCGACGGGCTCGCCGTCCAGAAAGGCCTGAAGGCCATTTTCGGCGGTCTCCGCATCATAGACGGTGAAGTTCAGGAGAAATATGCGGTTGGCATAGGCACGGCCGAGATAGAAACCGGGCCGTACCATGCGGATTTCATCACGGATGGCGAGGCCGCCGCGGCCCGCCAGCGCATCGGGCCGTTCCATATAGCCCGGTATGTCGTTGGTATAGGCGTAGTCGATGATGACCGATTCGCGCCTGCCATCGACGAGGCTCTGGCCGCAATAGAGCTTGGCCGGGAACAGAAGCCAGGCGGTGCTGTTCGGGCTCACATAGGACAGGAGGCCCTGGCGCGGAATCTCGACGGTCTGAAGCTTGCCCGGCGCCTCGATCAACGCTTCCAGCGGCTTGAAGTCTTCGATCACATTGCGCAGCACGCGCTCGTCGCGATAGAAGTACTTGCCCTTCCACATCGAGCGGCCGAGCTTCTCCAAGGTCTTGATCTTCGCATCGGCGACGGTCCCCAGGCCGCCGCCGAGGATCTCGGCGAGCCTTGCTTTCAGGCCGTCGACGCCGTTCTCGAAGAAGAGATCGCCGCGCATGAAGCCATCGGGAACGGGACCGGCGGTGAGGCGGGCATAGATCTGGTCGATCTCCTCCTGGCTCAGGACCGTCAGATTCTCCGGCGTGAGCTTGGCGCGGTCGGCGCGGCTCAGCGGCAGGTCATGCTCGAGCTTGGCGAAGTCGACGCGGAATATCTTCAGCGGATTGTCGGGATCCTTGAGCGTGCCGTCGGTGAGCGGCGCAAAGGAAATGACGGGACGCTCCGGCGTGCCGTGCTTGGTGTAACAGAAATAGATGCCGGCGCCGAGCAGCAGCACGCCGATGACCGCAATGGCGCGAATGAGATTCTTCATGTTCATAACGTGGCCACGAAAGCGATGAGGGCGTCCTTGTCCTGATCCGACAGTGTCTCGCCGAAGCGATGGCCGTTGTTCTCGACGCGCCCGAGATTGTTGGAATAGAAGCGCTGCACGAACCGGTCGCGATCGGCGGCGAGCTCGAGCACGGTGGGCCGGTCCTTCAGGATGGCGTCGAGGATCAGGCGCTGCAGTCCGTCCTTCAGATCGGCAAGCTGTTTCGCATCGAGAAGGCCCGCATATTTCTCGTCGAGTTTCTGGGTGTCGGTGCGGCGCAGCACCGTGTCCTGGATCAGATCCTTGAAGCGCAGGCTGTTGATGGCGAGGGCCGGATAACCTTTCGGGATCCGCACGCTGATCTCGAGACCCAAAAGCTTGTTCAGCTCCGGGTTCTGCAGCTTGGGCGCGATGTCGATGATGATGTCGTCGTCGAGGAGATGCATCTTGTCGATGCGCTTGCCGGGATTGAGCATGTCGCGCATCGAGGCGACATAGAGCTGGTATCGCCCTGCGACGCTGGTGTCGTAGCTGAGGCAGGCGGGCGGCGATGCGATAGGCTTGCCTTGTGCATCCACATAGGGCGAATCGTAGAAATCGACCTGCTTGTCGGCAGGCTTGCCGCAGATTTCGGGTCCGATGGCGTTGTTGTGCATGAAGGGCGCGTGCGCCCAGGCGGACAAGAGCGAGATATTGCGATAATAGCCGCGGCCGGCGCCGGCCATGACTTCCGTCCGCGCCGGATCGCGCGGCTTCTCGTGAATGTCGAGCGCCGCATATTGCTCCCAGACGCGCGTCCGCATGTGGTTCGAATGCAGGGAACGGCCGGCATAGGTGCCGATCTCGCTTGCCGGCTCGAGCTCGTCATTGCCCAGCCAGTCGGCGCGCAAGGTTGGATCGCCCGGCACGGTGGCCAGGAAATCGGTATTGTCGAAGGGTGGCTTGCTGCTCGAATGGCAGCTCGCGCATTGCCGCGCATAGATGTCGCGGCCGCGCTTCACCGCACCGGGAAAGAATTGCTGATCTAGCTCCGCTTCCAGCGCCTCAGGCGAGGCGAGGCCGCGCGCCTTCCACAGGTCGGTCGGGCGCGCCGTGAAGAAGAAGGCCTCGATATCGTCGAGACGATCCTCGATGGCGCGGAAGCTCGCGCAGTCGCGCCGGCATTGGCCGATGTCGAAAGGCGTCTGGCCGTAATTGCGCTGCTTGGGATCGGCGGCGCGCAGGTCGGGAATGTGGTTGAGCCAGCATTGCTCGGAGCACGAGCCGATATTGAAATAGACCCGCTGGATCGCCTCTTTGGTGCCGATCGAATCCTCGCCGCCTTTCAGGATATTCGGCTGCAGCTCCTTCTTGGCCGAGCGCTCCCAGCATTTGCCGGGCTTGCCGGGCTCGCACCAGCATTTCTCGGTGGAGGTTCCCGCCGGACACGCCTCGGCACGGCGCCATTTCAGGATCTCATGCTCATGCAGCGGGCGCCGCTTGAAGTTGATGATCGCATTCATGGTGCCGGGGTTGGAGACATAATCCATCGGCAGGGCCGAGGTATCGACGATGCCGGGTCTGGCGCGCGCGATGAGCTGCCATTCGAGCGCATGCTTGCCGAAGCCCGAGCCCAGAATGTTCGATACGCGGCTATATTGGTTGCCGACCAGACCGTCGATATTCTCCCAGGCCGGATGATTGGGATCGGCCGGCGGCTTGTCCGGCTTGTAGCCTATATGGCACGCACCGCAGGCCATGCCGATGCGGTAGGGCGGCTCGATCGAGCCGTCGAACAGCCGGGTGGCGTGGTTCTGCGCATCGTTCGGAAAGACATCGATGGCGCCGCGATACCCTTCCCAGGATTCGGGCTTGTCGCCGTTGAGCTTGAGCCAGGCGCTGCGGTCGAAGCGCGGATTGGGGAATTTGCGCAAGCCCAGAATGCCGGTCGATGTGCCGAAATGGAGATCGCAGGCGCTCTGGCGCTGGTCGGTGCCCTGAACCGATGAATCCTTAAGATCACAGGCCGGATCAGGGTAACCATATTTGCCGATATATTGCAGGAGCACGTCGTCGCCCGGACACCACTGGAAACCATAGGTCTCGCTGAGAGTCTTGGCCGGGCAATTGGGCTCGCCCGGCACACAGCAATCGGGATCGGGAATGCCGCCCCAGGCCTGGAAGATGTTCTTCTTCTTCTCGGCGGCGAGAATGCCATACCAGTCGATGAGGCCGCCGACACGCTGCTGGAAGCCATAGGTGAAGAAGCGGTCGTTGAAGGCAGTGGCGTTGAACCAGACCTCGCTGCCGACGCGTTCGGTGGCGGTGAGGGGCGCTATTTCACGCGCGTATCCTTCGCTCAGACTCGATTGCGCCTTGGCGGTCACGGCCATGGCCAGAAAAAGCACGATCGACAGTGATCGGCTCAGCAGCCGCGCAAGACGGAATGGACGAGACGCGGGGCGGTCGTCGATGGGACAATACACGAAACACTCCAGTGGTTATTGCACCGGTGAATGCTTTTCTGTCTTTCCCAGAAAATCAGCAGACGCTGAGCCCTCGGATAGGACCATACACCTTACGTTGGAATTCCGCAATCGCCTGTGCGCCACAGGGCGGCGCCGAGCCCCGCCCAAATCGCCGTATGGCGTCTCTTTCACTTTGATTCTATTGTGATAATGGTTGCGACAGATACAGCAAGGAGACGCGATTTGACTGCTCTCAAAGTTGCCTTGGTAACCGGTGCGGGCTCAGGGATAGGCCGCGCGGTGGCGAAAGGACTGGCCGAGGCCGGTTATGCCGTGGTTCTCACCGGGCGCAAGAAGGATACGCTCGAGGCCGCAAGGGCCGAGATCGGCGGGCAATGCCTCGCCGTGCCGAGCGATGTCGGTGATCCCTCTTCGGTCGCCCGGCTGTTCCAGGAAACCGCCAAGGCCTTCGGCCGGCTCGATGTCCTGTTCAACAATGCCGGCATCGGCACGCCGCCGGTGCCTTTGGAGGACCTCACGCCGCAGCAATGGAAGGCGGTGGTCGACACCAATCTGTCGGGCGCCTTCTACTGCACCCAGGAGGCGTTCCGGCTGATGAAGGCGCAGACGCCTTCGGGCGGCCGCATCATCAATAACGGTTCGATCTCAGCCCATGTGCCGCGGCCTTTGTCGGCGCCCTATACGGCGACCAAGCATGCGATCACCGGCCTGACGCGCTCCACCTCGCTCGACGGGCGCAAATACAATATCGCCTGCGGCCAGATCGATATCGGCAATGCCGCCACCGACATGACGGCGCGGATGAAAAGCGGCGTCCTGCAGGCCGACGGCTCGCTGAAGCCGGAGCCGACCATGGATGTCCGCCATGTGGTGAATGCGGTGGTGCATATGGCATCCCTGCCGCTCGACGCCAATGTCCTGTTCATGACGGTGATGGCCAATGAGATGCCCTTTGTCGGGCGCGGCTAGATCCCCATCAACTCCTTGATATTCCTGTGTGATTTGCCCGATGGACCTTGGTCCAACTGGCTCCGTGACGGCCCGCCCGGCATAATATCGCGATCGGGCGGTATGGGAGTTGCGGGAGGAAGCATGTCCAGGGGACGCGCATCGAAGGGGTTGATGACGGTCCTGGGAATCGCGACGCTCGGCGCCATGGGCGCCGCGGCGCCGGCCCAAGCCGATGAAGGCGGCGTCAGCTTCTGGCTGCCGGGACAATTCGGCAGCCTCATCGCCGTGCCCAATGCGCCGGGCTGGACGGCCACCGGCCTCGCTTATCACTCCTCGGTGAAATCGGGTGGCGGCAAGGCTTTTCCGCAAGGCGGCGAGATCCGCGCCGGTCTCGACGCGGATATCGACGTCATCGGCTTCGGCCCCGGCTATACGTTCGACACGACCATCTTCGGCGGCCGTCCGTCCATCAGCGTGCTGGGCCTCGTCGGCCATGTCAAAGCTTCGGTGGAGGCGACGCTCACCGGGCCGAACGGCAATGAAATCTCAGGGGAGCGCACCGACACGCTGGTCGGCTTCGGCGATCTTTTCCCGATGGCGACGCTCAAATGGAATTCCGGCGTCAATAATTTCATGGTCTATGTGACCGGCGATATTCCGGTCGGCGACTATGATCCCGACCGCCTCGCCAATCTCGGTATCGGCCATGGCGCGATCGATGGCGGTCTCGGCTACACCTATTTCAATCCGCATTCGGGATATGAATTCTCGGCCTCGGGCGGTGTGACCTACAATTTCGAGAATGAGGACACGAACTACCAGAACGGCATAGACAGTCATTTCGATCTGGCCGCCTCGAAATTCCTGTCCGAGCAGGTCCATGCCGGCGTCGCCGGCTATTACTACCAGCAGCTCACCGGCGACGATGGTTCCGGCGCCACGCTCGGCGATTTCAAGTCGCGTGTCTTCGGCGTCGGGCCGCAGATCGGCTATTTCGTCCCGGCCGGCGAGATGCAGGCCTATGTCAATCTGAAAGGCTTCTATGAATTCGGCGCCGAGAATCGTTCGGAAGGCTGGAATGTCTGGCTGACCTTCGCCTTGACGCCGAAAGCCGGCCCGTGACGCCATTGGCCCTTGGGCCAACTACTTTGTGATCGCCCGACGCGCCATACTCGCTTGGTACCGGGACAGTTCATCGCGAGGTGACCATCATGATGCGTCCGCCGTCTCTCCGTTTATTGAAGAGAAGTCTCGCCTGCGCCGTGTTCCTCGCTGGGCTTGTTCCAGCGGGCGGCGCTTTTGCGGATGACGCCAAGGCGTTGCTCAAGGCGATGTCCGACTATATGGCGAAGCAGAAGGATTTCTCCTTCACCTATGAATCGACGGTCGAGGCCGTCACGCCGGATTTCCAGAAGCTGCAATTCGTGAGTTCCGGCAGCGCCAATGTCAGCCGGCCGGACAAGATCCACGTCACCCGCACTGGCGGTTTCGCCGATATCGATGTCACTTTCGACGGCAAGACACTGACCGTCTACGGCAAGAATCTCGATGCCTATGCGCAGATCGAGGCGAAGGGCACCTTGGACGAATTGCATGACAGGCTCGCCGATGCGGGCGTCGAAACGCCCGGCGGCGATCTCTTCGGGTCGAATGTCTATGATACGCTGATCGCCGATGTGACCGATGCCAAACACGTCGCGTCGGCCTATGTCGATGGCGTCGAATGCGAATATCTCGCTTTCCGTACGCCCGACACCGACTGGCAGATCTGGATCCAGACAGGCGACACGCCGATACCGCTGCGCTATGTGATCACCAGCAAGCATGTCGTTCAGGCGCCGCAATATACGTTCCAGCTCAAGGGCTTCAAGAGCGGCGCGGAAGCCGGCACGGCGAGCTTCACCTTCGAAAAGCCGGCATCGGCGAAGCAGGTCGATCTCAGCGCGCTCGAGCTCGTCGATGAATTGCCGGCGCCGGTGAACCAGGGAGTCGCGCCATGACCAGCTGGAAGAAATATATCGTCTCCGCCGTTGCCTTCGCCTTTCTGTCTGGCGAGGCGGCGGTCGAATGGGGCGCGCCGCCCATCATCGGCCTGGGGCTGGTGTCCAAGGCGGAAGCCAGGATCGGCCGTCCGCTGACGCCCTTATCCTATGCGGGCGTCGCGCGGCGCACTGCGCGCCGCACCGCGCGCCGGACATCGATCAGGCTCAACGCACTGCCGGCCGGCTGCGTCTATGGACCCTATTATGGTGCCTATTACTATAATTGCAGCGGCGTCTATTATGTGAAGAGCAGCGGCGTCTATGTGCAGGTGATCATCCAATAGAGCGTTTCGCGCCTTCCCTGATTTCAGGAAATCAGTGGATCGCCTGCTTGCGCTTGAGCATGGCCTGCTTGGCGGTCGCGTCGTGAATGGCGGTGAGAAGAAGCATCTCATCTACGGGTTTGGTCAGATAGGCGCTGGCCCCGTCGTTCAGACACTCCGTCCGGCTCTTCGGGCTGTCATGGCCGGTAATCACGATCACCGCGATGTCGGACTCCGCCTCCGCGATATGGCGCTGCACGTCGCGGCCGTTCATGCCCGGCATATGCAGGTCGATGATCGCGCATTGTGGGCGGAAGCCGTGGATGGCGGCGAGGAATTCCTCACCCGTTCCGTAGGCGCGCACGTCGAAATCCGAAGCGCGCAACAAGCGGCTGAGAGCGTTGCGGACCGAGGCGTCGTCATCGAGGACGGAGATGCGGATGCGATGCTTTCCCATGTCGTTCAGGCGCGCCGTATTTCCGACAGACGGGAAGCTGCGCGCCATCTCTTTGTTTCACACATCGGCTGACCGAAAACCCGCATCCCCCATTTCCGGGACCGATAACTAAGGCCTAGCGCAACATGCGGGCCCCTCCTAGTTGGACCTAGGGCCCACTTGCCGGCATATTCACTGTTTTTGCGTTTCAGTCCGGTTTTCAGCCGCTTGGCGATCGGCCTCGATCCGGGCGGCAAGCGTGTATGCGATATAATATTTATATATATTGCTCACATATTGGACAGTCTCGCGGCCGACGATGGCGGCGGCACCATTTTCCACATTGCCGAACCAGAGATTGGGATCGAGCCCCATCGCCGATGCCTTGGCGCGGAATTTCCTGAGATTGCCCGGGCCCGCATTATAGGCTGCGAAAGCGAACAGGACGCGGTTGCGGTCGTCGATGCCGGCATCGGTGATGTAGGTCGTGATCAGATAGCGCAGATATTTCGCCCCGGCGTAAATATTGCGGTCGGCGCTGTCGCTGATGTCGGGAACGCCGATGCTCTTGTCGGCGGCGGTCGAGGGCAGGAGCTGCATCACGCCGACGGCGCCCCGCGGGCTGCGTTTGGTCTGGTCGAGCTCCGATTCCTGGTAGCCTTGCGCTGCGATGAGAAAATGCTCGAAGCCGAACTGGCCGCCATATTTCTCGAACGCGTCTGAAAATTCCTCGAAGCGTTTCTGCGCTTCGGTGGAGAGCGCCCGGCGCGCCATCTTGTCACTCGTGTAGTAGCGTTTCTTGAGGATGTTCCCGAAAGTCGTGCCCAGCTTGTGTGAAGCGACGAAAGCATCGACCTCGGCCTTGAGCAGCGGGCTGTTCTTGCGCATGGCCCAGGCAATCTCGCCGCCTTCATTCACCACAAGATCGCCGCGCACCGTGATATTGGGCAGCACCTTGGCCCAGATCTGTCCGACGAAATCGTCGACGACGGCATAGGGCAGGAGGCCGGCGCTGACCATTTCGAGGAGATCCTCGTCCTCGAGCGCCTCCTCGGCGGCAATGAGATCGATGGGCGTTTTGAGCTTGGCATTGAGCGCCGTCAGATGCTCGTAATAGCTGCTCGATTTGCGGACATAGAGGGGGCGTCCGGCCAGATCCTCGATATGCGCGAGGGTGGGAGCCGCCGGTCCTGTCACCAGCACTTCCTTGACATTGTCGGCGAAAGGCTGGCTGAAGTCGGCGAGATCGCGACGCTGCGAGGTGATGGTCAGGCCTCCGGCGGCGAGGTCTCCCAGGCCCTCATTGAGGGCGGAGAAAAGCCGGTCGCGCGGTATCGGCACGAAGGCCACATGCATCAGCTCGGTCGCTTTCTTCTTTTCCTTGTTGAGAGATTTCTCGAAAGCGCGGCCGATCGCGACCGCGGTGCCGAGCTCTTCACCTTTGTCGATGAAATAAATGGTCTTACTGTAGGGAACGAGGATGCGGACGATCCGGCGCTTCTCCATGGCGTCGAAATCGCCGGTCCAGGGTTTGACCATATCGAGCCCCAGCGGCTTCTCAGTTTCCTCGGCGCGCAACGGCGCGGCGAAGAGGATAAGAATGGAAAGGAAAAGGAAGGTGCCGGCCTGGGTCAGCCGGTGCGTGATGCTGGTCATGAGTGCCGCCGTCCGCAATTGTCCATCTGGGAGCGAGAGAGAGCTAGCATGACGGCTTTTGATGGAAATTCAATGCACCTGGCAGTTGGACCAAGGTCCAACCGGATTTGCGGCAAGGAAGGAGATATGACAGACTGAGGGATGTCGTGAGGGGTCGGAAAGTGCGTCAGTTTCTTTCCTATGCGTTGGGTTTTGCGGGACTTCTTTGGCTTGGCGGCTGTGCCACGGAAATACGCGACCCGGTGCCGGAGCCCCTGGTCGCGGTGGCCGGCGTTCCTGGCTACTCCCATATCCGCTTCTGGGGCGACAATGCCAGCAACCTGGATCCGGCCATTCTGCACAGCCAGGCCACCCAGGTGGTGCGGGCCGCCAAGGCGGACAAATCGATCAATCTCTATGACCGCAAATTTCTCGCCATTTCCGGCGGCGGCAGCAATGGCGCTTTCGGGGCCGGCCTCCTGGTCGGCTGGACGGCAGCGGGCACGCGGCCCCAGTTCGACGCGGTGACCGGGGTGAGCACCGGCTCGCTCATCGCTCCCTTCGCCTTTCTAGGCCCTGCCTATGACCGGCAATTGCGCGAGGTCTATACCGAGACCTCGGGCAAGGACATCTACAAGACCAAAGGGCTTTTCAGCATCATCGGCGGCGACTCGGCCGTCGATGACACGCCGCTCCGGCACCTGGTGGCGCGTTATGTCGACGATGAGCTCCTGGCCCACATCGCGCGCGAGCACGCCAAGGGGCGTCGCCTTCTGGTCGGCACCACCAATCTCGACGCCGAGCGCCCGGTCGTGTGGGACATGGGCGCCATCGCTTCGAGCCGCGAGCCCAACCGCCGCCAGCTTTTCTGCGACATCCTGGTCGCCTCGGCCTCGATCCCCGCGGTATTTCCGCCGATGCGCCTGACGGTCAACGCCGACGGCCAGAGATATGACGAGATGCATGTGGATGGCGGCACGACCAATCAGGTCTTCCTGTTTCCGTCCAACTTCACGGCGCGCGATGTCAACCAGATGATCGGCCGCTCGCCGAAGCGCACGCTCTATGTGATCCGCAACGGCAAGGTTTCGCCGGAATGGAGCGCGGTGAAGCCCAAGATCACCGCCATCGCCGCCAAGTCGCTGGCCTCCCTGATCAAGACGCAAGGCATTGGCGATCTCTATCGCATGTATGCCAATGCCCGGCGCGACGGCATCGGCTATAATGCGATCTGGGTGCCGGCGAGCTTCGAGCTCAAGGAAAAAGAGCCGTTCGATCCGGTATATATGAAGAGTCTCTTCAATCTCGGCTACCGGATGGGCGAGAGCGGCATTCCCTGGTCCAAGGTTCCGCCGAACGAAGAGTGAGGCTCATCTCTCACCGACGAGCTCGAATAACTCGACCTTCTCGGCGCGGCCTTTGGCCTGATGGAAACCCAGCGGCCGGAAAATGAAGCGCTTCTCGCAGCGATCCTTGACGGCGCGGCTCGCCAGGATCGTGGTGCCGAATTCCTTGTTGATGCCTTCGAGGCGCGAGGCGACATTCACGGTGTCGCCCATCGCGGTATAGACGAGGCGGCGTTCGGCGCCGACGCTGCCGACCACCGCCGGTCCGCTATGGAGCCCGAAGCGGGTCACGAATTCGGGTTTGCCTTCATCGCGCTGCCGGGCGTTGAACTCACGCAAAGCGGTGGCAAGGTCGAGCGCCGCGCGGCAGGCATTGTCGGCATGGTCGGGGTCGTTCACCGGTGCGTTCCACATCGCGAAAACGGAATCACCGAGAAACTGGATGATCGCACCGTTGTGGCGCTCGACGCCTTTGTTCATCAGCTCGAAATAGGTCGACAGCATGGCCACGACCGCTTCGGGCGAATGGCGCTCGCTGATGGTGGTGAAGTCGCGGATGTCGGTGAACAGCACCGTCACCTCCTGGCGTGCCGCACCGCTCTGCGTATCGCCGCGCGAGGTCACGATCTTGCGCACCAGCTCGCGCGGCACATAAAGCGCGAAGCTGCGGATCGCATCGCGCGCCGCACCGAGCGCGTCGGCAAGGGAGTTGATCTCCCTGATGTAAGTCCGCCCGGATGCGGGCTGGTCGAACTCGAAGTCGCTCAAGTGCACGGCCTCGTCGGTCAAGGCGGAAAGCGAGCGGGTGATGAGGCGGGCGATCAATATGGCGATGATGATGCCGGCGGCGAGCAGGAGGCCCGAGACGACAAGCCCCCGGCGCAGCAGTTGATCATTGGCCGCGGTGAAGTCGGACAAGGGAGCCATGACCACCAGCCGGTTGCCGGCGAGGAGCGGCGAGAAGCGGATCGCCGACGTCTGGCCCAGATAGGTCTCACCGGCCGCCGTGAAGGCGAACGGGCCGTCGGTCGCGGGAAGTGCCACCCGTGCCGCCCTGACGGCGGCGTCATTGATATTGGGGTCGTCGGCGCCGGCGCGCCGCTTGCGCGCCTGCAGGAGCAGCAATTTCTCCATGAGAGCGGGATCGGAATGGATGACGAGATCGCCGGCGCTGTCGAGGATGAAGGCGCGGCCGCGGGGCGAGACCTTCTCGTCGTCGAGAAAGCGTCCGATGGTCGCGAGCAGGATGTCGGCCCCGGCGACGGCGCCATTGCCGGAATGATGGCGTTCGGCGAGCGTCAGGGCCAGCGCCCGCGTCGTTGCGGTGACATAGGGGCCGACGGAGACCATGTCTGGTGTCGCCAGCGCCTGCCGGTACCACGGCCGTGGCCTTGGATCGAAGGCGACCTCTGTCGGCGCGAGTTCGGCCAGCATATCGCCGTCGCCATCGAGAAATCGCCAGACCGATGTCGGAGCAACTTCCGCCGATGCCTGGCTGATGATACGCAGCGCGAAAGCGGCGTCTTTCGGAGCGCTCAGCAGCCGGCGCCAGGTGATGTCATTGTCGAGGCTGACGGCGTGGATGAAGGAGCCGTCGCCATAGCCCATATAGAGGCCGTCCAGATGGGGCGAGCTCGCAAGACCTTTGACGAGGAGGCGTGTCTTGGCGGCGAGACCGGCCGGCGGCGGATCGGCAAAGGCTTCCGACAGTGCCGCCATCGCGACGAGAGGAACGGCGTCGCCGAAGACGATGCGAAAGCGATCGCCGGTGCGCTCGGTGAGGAGCTGCATCTTCTCATGGGCGGCCATTTCGGCGGCGGCCTGGCCGCGCTGATGGGCCATCCAGATCAAGGGCAGCGCCACGCCGAGAAGTAGCAGGATGATGAGCAGGCTCAGATGCAGCTTGAGCGGACCGGCCCATCGGAGCGGCTGCGGGCGATCCGGATGATGCATGTCAGGCGAAGGCAATCTGAATTGTGCCTATTCCGGGAACAGGAAAGTTATGATGGCGCGGGCGCCGAAGCCATGCGGGCCGCCATCGGTGCTGTCGGCCCAATAACGCACGCCGCCACCAAGGCTGACCGGCTGATGGCCTATGGTGACGAGCTTGCTCACGGTAAGATTGATCGGTACGCTCCATTGCTCGGCTTCCCAGTCATAGCTCGATTCGGCATTCAGCCCGACGGTCCAGGCGTTGTGCGTCGTATAGCTGAGGAAAGGCTGCAGAAAGGTCGCGCTCACATCGTCACGGTCGTTATCGCCGGCGAAGGACCAGATGTGGTTCATCAGCGCGCCATAGGTCCAGCCGCCCGACTGCCTGAGCACGACCAGCGTGGGGCCGGCTCCCCATTTTTCGGCTGAAAGAAGCTCGTCGGTGCCGGTCGGCACGAGGAAAGCTGGACCCAGACCCCAGATGATTCCGCTTTCGCCCACTTGCGAGGGCGAGAAGAACAGGCTTTGAGTGATGTCGCCCAGCCCGAACTGGCTGCCGGCGCCGGGGAAAATGTCGTCCTGGTCGATAATCGGCACAATGGTGCGCGAGATCATGTTCCAGTCGTCGTTGAGTGGAATGGGCACGACAGGCTGGAAGTTGAGCTGCAACTTTTCGCCGTCGCGTTCGGGACCGATATCCGAATCGTAATTGAACTGGAACGGCACGCTGATCATCGCAGCGACGGGATTGCTGAGCTTCTTGGCGAGGTCGGCGCTGTCATGGCCCGCCTCCTGGGCGTCAGCGGTACACGCCCAAACCAGCGCCGTTATACCTGCCAGACCGGCTTGAACAACCCGGCTCATCTTCTCCCTCATCGACTTGGCTTCCGTTGCGAAGCCTAGGCACCTCGCTCCGGAGTGGATAGTTGGACCAAGGCCCAATGAGGCAAGGCTCAGGTCCCGGAGGCGACTTCTTTGTCGACGAGCCCATATTTATAGGCGAGACGCACCAGCTCGGCGAGCGAGCGCGCCCCCATCTTCTTCATCACCCGGGCACGGTGCACCTTGACCGTCTTCTCGACGATCTGAAGATCGGCGGCGATCTGCTTGTTGAGCCGCCCGGCGATGACGCGGGCGAAGACGGCGCGCTCGCGTGGCGTCAATCCGGCGAGGCGCGCTGCGATGTCGCCGGCCTCGGCCTCCTCCTCGCGGGTCACGGCGTCGCGCGCGATGGCGGCGCGCACCGCGGCGAGCAGAACCGTCTCGTCGAAGGGCTTGAGGAGGAAATCCACGGCGCCGCCTTTCAGCGCCGTGATCGTCGCCGGCACGTTGTTCTCGCCCGATATGAAGATCACCGGCTGGCGATGCGCGGTGGCGGCGAGCTTGCTTTGGACATCGATGCCGGAGAGGCCCGGCAGCGCCATATCGAGCAGGATGCAGCCCGGCGTCGCCGGATTGTGCTCGGCGAGGAACAGAGCCGGATCGCTATAGGCCTTGGTGTCGAAGCCGCCGGCGGTGAGCAGTCGCTTCACCGCGCGCAGAACCGACGGGTCGTCGTCAACCAAATACACGAGAGGACTCGGTGTCCTCATTTGCCACCTCTATGGGTAATGGGAGATCGAAGGAGAATGTCGCGCCGCCGCCGGGATTGCCCTGCGCGAAAAGCTGGCCGCCATGCGCCATGATGATCCAGTTGCAGATCGGCAGGCCGAGGCCGAGGCCCAGCGCCTTGGTCGTGTGGAACGGCTCGAACAGGAATTGCAGATTGCTGTCCGAAATGCCTTCGCCAGTGTCGGTGACTGAGACGCGCAGGTGTCCGGCCCTGGTCTTCTCGGTGACGATATGCAGCGATTTCTCAGACATGGGCATCTGGTTCATCGCTTCGCCGGCATTGACGAAGAGATTGAGCAGCACCTGCTGCAGCTGCACCGGATCACCCTCGATCATGGCGCAATCGGTGCAGAAGTCCTTGGTGACGCGAACCCCCTTGAGGACGAGATCGCTCTTCGAGAAGGCGAGGACGCCGTCGATGAGCTGGTTCATGTCGACCGGGCGACGCGCCAACTCGTCCTTGCGCAGGAGCGAGCGCAGATGGCTGATGATGTCGCCGGCGCGCATATTGTCGGCCATGATGTCTTCGAGGATCTGGCGGATCTCGGAGATATCGTAGCGCTTGTGCGAAAGCATGCGGCGCGCCGCCTGGGCGTTGCTGAGGATGGCGGTCAATGGCTGGTTCAGCTCATGGGCGAGGGCGCCCGAAAGCGCGCCCAAGACCGACACACGGGTGAGATGGGTCAGCTGCTTGCGCTGCTCGACCGCCTCTTGTTCCGCCTGCTTGCGCGAGGTGATGTCCATGAGGACGCCCAGCAGATGGTCGGGCTTGCCGCCACGCCGGCTGCGCGGCGTCGCGCGCGAGGCGATCCACTGGGTGGAGCCGTCGGGCTGGAGCAGGCTGTATTCCGCTTCGCATTGCCGTCCCGTGATCATGGCCTCCTTCATGCGCGCTTCCGCCAGGGCGCGCTCTTCGCCTTGCAGACAGTCGAGGAATTTTTCACGCGGCATGGTCGTGCCGCCGGTCAAACCGAGCATCGTGCGGCAATGGTCGGAGGTCCACACCGTGTCGGTGACGGGATCCCAGTCCCATAGTCCCAGATTGGCGGCGGCAACCGAGATCTCGATCTGGTCGCGGCTGTCATGCGCGGCCCGCTCGGCATAGCGCCGGCTCTCGACTTCGCGATGGAATTTGAGGACGAGATAAGTGAGTCCGGCAACGATGATGAAAATCAAAAGGAAGGTGCCGCTCGTCATATGCCAGGCGGCGAGGAGAAGCGGGGCGCTCGCCAGCGACTCCATGGCGAAGGCCGCCGGCGTGATCGCCGCTGCAAGCATCGCGACCAACGGAATCAGGCGCAGCAATCTGGCGATTGCATCCGGGACAGCCTGCAATGACTCGATTGCCTCGAGCGTCAAGCGCAAAGCCGACACCTCCCAAGCCAGCAATGCCGTCCCCAGCTGAGTTCAGTGCCCCCGGTAACGCCAAGAATAGTTCAATGATTGTCCGTTGATCAAGCGTCTTGAACGTTCAACAGGCAAGTGTTTCACTCGTACAAGTTGTGGCGCAGGTGGGTTTTGTTTAAATTACCACTCTCTGAGAAAGTATTCGTTCACCTTTTGCAGGCTCTCATTCCTCTCCAACCTCCTAGAGGCGATGTGAAACTGAGAAAGTGAAAGTATAGAGCTGAGCGGGATCTCGCGCAGCTTCGGCCCGGCAACGTTCCATTTTGACATATCGCAGTCATGCAGTAGAGCGGGGTCTCACTGTCTCTCGGACTTCAGTCATGCCCCGCCTTTCCGTTTTTGAGCTCGACGATACCGGGCTGATCGCGCTCCAGGCCGATCAGCGTTTCAGCTATGCGCTGCATGTGCCGGAGGCCTACCGGCCGGAGGCCGGGGCGGTGCAGGCGTTCGACGTCATCATCGCGGTGCATGGCTCGGACCGGCCGGCGATGGGATATCGCGACGGCTTCTCCGGTCTCGCCCGCAAGCTCGGCTGTTTCGTGCTGGCGCCGCTGTTTCCCATCGGCATCATCGAGCCCGGTGACGTCGACAATTACAAATTCATCGACTTTCGCGGCCTGCGCTACGATCTCCTGCTTATCGCCATGATGAATGAGATCGAAGCCCGTTATCGCATCCGCTTCCGCCGCGCCGTCATGCATGGTTTCTCGGGCGGCGGCCAGTTCGTCCACCGCTTCTACTATCTTCATCCGGAAAGGCTCATGGCGGTGTCGATCGGGGCGCCCGGCCGGATCACTCTGCTCGACGATACGCGGCGCTGGTGGGTGGGCACGGCGGATGTGGCGCGCCGCTTCGGCCGCACGATCGATGTCGGCCAGCTGCGCGAGGTCAAGGTGCAGCTGGTGATCGGCGCGGATGATACGGATACGCAAGGCATGGTGATGAGCGAAGACAGCCCCGGCTGGATGGCGGGCGCCAATGATGCCGGGCGTAACCGGCGCGAGCGGCTCGAGACGCTCAGAAGCAATCTCGCCGATCACGGCATCGCGTCGCGGCTCGACGTCGTGCCCGGCGTCGCCCATGTCGGGCAAGGTCCGATCCTCG
Organism: Rhizobiales bacterium Y(2018); assembly: GCA_005502925.1. Taxonomy (GTDB): domain Bacteria; phylum Pseudomonadota; class Alphaproteobacteria; order Rhizobiales; family Aestuariivirgaceae; genus Taklimakanibacter. The sequence goes on from SCPD01000006.1 coordinate 220,891, forward strand.
ATGCGGCGGCGGCGTTTTTCGAGGAATGCCTTAAATAGGCGACCTGGCACCGCGAAGGCGAAACAGCTGGTCGGCGACAGGACAAGCGGGATGATCCATAAAAGGGGCATAGATCCAAAGGACGGGAGGAAACGATGAAGAAGATGAATCGCCGCACGACCCTGAGGCTCGGGGCCTCTGCCGCGTTAATCGCGCCGGCCATCATCGGGCGCGCACCGGTCGCTTCGGCGCAGGACGCGTTCAAGGACGAGAGCCTGATCGTCGTCTCCTGGTCGGGCAATCACGAGCTCAATTTCCGCGAGGCGGTGATCAAGCCCTTCAACGAGAAATACGGCACCAAGGCCGAGACGGTCGGCGGCTGGGACCAGATGGTGGCGCAGATCGTCGCCGCGCCCGCCGACAATCCACCCTTCGATCTCACCATCGCGGATGAATATACGACCGCCGCCGGCCTTGCGGAAAAACTCTTCCTCGAAACCGACCGCAGCAAGATCAAGGGCCTCGACACCGTCTTCCCGTGGTTCGACGAATTGCGCGGCGACGCGAAGAAATTCGGCATTCCCTTCGGCGGCGGCTCCTTGTGGATGCTCACCGCCAAAAGCACGGGTTTCAAGCCCGACAGCTGGAAGACCTTCTGGGACGAGAAATTGCGCGGCAAGACGACGATGGATTCCGCCGCCTTCTATTGGGACCTCTGCATCCCTGCCATGCTCTCCGACAAGCTGCCGGGCATCGGCGAGGTGTTCCAGAAGCCCGCCGACATGGAGCCGCTTTTCCTTGAGCTCGAGAAGCTCAAGATGGCCAAATGGTACAAGGACGGCGCCGAACTCTCCAATCTGATGCTGCAGGACGAGGCGCAGGTGGCGATGATGTATTCCTCTGACGCCTATGGCTTCATGAAAGATCATGGCGGCGATTTCGACGCGGCGATCCCCAATGAAGGCACCGCCTCCTACACCAACTGGTTCATGAAGGTGCGCGGCACGAAACACGGCGATCTCGCCGATCTGTTCATGAGCTATCTGCTCGAGAAGGAGACGCAGCAGGCCTTCCTCAATGTGGCGACCGACTTCATGGCGCGCTCCGATCTGGAAGCGCCGGCGCATTGGCCGAATTATCCCAAGTCGAATGACGACATGAAGCGCATGTTCAATCTGTTCAGCCTCGATGGTTGGACGGTCTTCGGGCCCAACTGGGACGTGCTCGATGCGCGCATGAAGGAGACGATCACCCGCACGACGCAAGGGTGATGCCGCGGCGGAGGCTGTTGTCTTCGGGATCTGGCTGCGTTTTTATGTAGCCATCATCTATCAGCGTTCTTCTGCGCATATTCGAGGAGCGGCATCATCAGGGCGAAGAGTTCGGCCTGCGATGAGAGATTGCATTTGCCGTAGAGCTGCTTGCGGAAGACCTTCACCGTCTGCGGGCTGATATCGAGATGGAGACCGATCGAAGGCGATGAATGGCCCTGCAGGATGAGCAGGGCCACCTCCGCCTGGCGCCGGCTCAAGGTGACATTGTGCAGCGCGCGCATCGCGGCGATGAGGCTGTCGGTGATCGATTGCGCCGGTGTCTTCGTCGGTAGTGGTGTCTCTTGCGCCGCCGCCCAATGTGCCATGAGCAGAGCCATGATCACGCTCTCATAGCGGCGCAGATTTTCTTCCGCTTTCTGGGTGAAGAGCTGATCGGATGAGACGTCCTTGCCCATCGAGATGGTGAGTGTGGCATTGTCGCCGACGGTGAGGATCACCGAGATCTCATCGGTGATGCCGATCTTGCCGTAATACCATTTGTAATAGCGGCTGCGGCGGAACTGGTCGGGCGCCACATCGAGCAGGCGGTAAAGGCCGGCGGCGCCGCGATTGAGATGATAGTGGTAGATCGGGTCGAGCAGATAGGCGGCCGGCAGATATTGCTCGTCGAGATAGCTGAATACATCCGGCCCATGGATCTCGCGGTAGAGCACCGACGGCGTGGTGGTGCCCTGAAAGGCGATGACGATCACATTGTCATAGGCGATGCACTGCCTGAGAAAATGCGTCACGGCCGGGTAGAAGCCGGGCTTGCCGATGGCGCCGATCGCGGTGCTCAGGCTGTCGAGGTCGGAGTCCATATATAAAGCCCGATATTCATACCCCGATGGGGGTATATACCCCTCATTTTGGTCATATGTAAGGTGAAATCAAGATAGAGAGGGGTATGGGAAAAGACGGAAAACCGTCTGCCCGGGAGACCTCTCCATCCCGCCTGAATATCGAGGACGGAGAAATGAAGCGTGACGTGGACCACGGCGCCATGGCCGTGGTCGGCTATACGACGCCCTGGGCTGTCCAAGCCGGAAATGATGTCGAGCTGCATCTTTCCTGCGGCCGTCCGGTCACGCGCGTTTCCGTTCGCCGGCTGGACGTTCCGGATCCGGAACGAATGGGCTGGCCCGTCGAAAGCCTCGATGCGCCGCGCCGGCGTGCCTTCGAACAGGGCTCGTATCTGCGGATTGCGGCGTCCGAACTCACCAAGGCGTCCGCTATCACCAGGATTTCCTTCGAGCTTTATCTCACCCGCAATGACGGCGAGCGTTGCATCGCTGCCTGTGATGCCTTCGAGCTGCGGCTGAAGGACGGGGTGGTTTCGCTCCTGCAGGCAGAGCGGATACTGATCGATTCGGCTCCGATACCATCCTTCGTCTGGTTGAGCATCGGCCTCGAACAGGAAGCGCAAGGCCTTTCGCTTTCCATCCATGGCCATGATCTCCTGGCGCCCTTCGAGTTCCGCCACCATGTGGCCGACGCCGTCTGGCGAGCCCCTACGACCGAGCTTCGCTTCGGCAGCAGCGACAAGGATGGTGAAAAGACGCTCAACGCGAAATTCGCGAGGCTGACACTCGCGACCCAAAACGGTCCCGTAGCCTGGAGCTTCCCGACTCTCCTGCCGGACGGCCCGATCCTGTCGCAAAACGGGCTCGCGCTCGACGCGGTCAATCTGCCGGCCTTCTGCATGACGTCGCCGCGCTGGGACGGATCGAGCTTCGAGCCGCGCCTGGTTCCGTCACATTATGATGCCGTCCATTGCCATGATGACGACATGGCGCCGCTCGCCTGGCCGGCCTCCTGTCGTCTGCGCGTGCCCGCGGACGCAGCGCCCGGCATCTATGCCTTCGACGCCGACCATGACGGCGGCAGCGAAGAGATCGTGTTCTTCGTCACCTCCTCGGTGAAACGGGCGCCACTCCTCTTCCTGGTGCCGACCGCCACCTATCTCGCTTATGCCGACGAATATCTGCCGAAGCATCTCTATGACTGGAAATGCGAGGATCGCGCGCATGTCTTCGCCGTCGCCAATAATCTGAAATCGCTCTACGACTATCACGGCGATCTGTCCGGCGTGTCGATCTCGTCCTGGCGCAAACCCAAGACGACTTTGCGCAGCGACTATCTCTATCCGCTGTGCGGCGCGCCGCATAATCTGCCCGTCGATCTGCATCTCCTGCGCTTCTGCCACGCCAACGGCATCGCATATGATCTGATCACCGATCACGATCTCGACCGGGAGGGCGGCGCTGCACTCGCTGCTTATCGCGCCGTCGTCACCGGCAGCCATCCTGAATACATGTCGGTCGGGATGGAAGGCGCCTTGCGGCTTTTCGCGGCCGACGGCGGCTCCATCGCCTATCTCGGCGGCAATGGTTTTGCCGGCACCGTCGCTTTTCGTGACGATCTGCTCGAGCTGCGCCGCGGGCCCACCGAAGCGGGACGCACCTGGGACGGAAGGCTCGCCGAGCAGTCCCTGGCGCTCACCAACGAGCCCGGCGGCTATTTACGCTCGCGCGGGCGCGGCGAATTCTCGCTCATCGGCGGGGCGATCTCGCTGATGGGCTTCGACGGCGCCAGGCCCTTCACCCGCACGCCCGAAAGCTTCGGTGAAAAATGCGCCTGGCTGTTCGATGGTATCGCGAAGGACATTTTCGGCGATCATGGACTCGTGCTCGGCGGTGCGGCGGGCTACGAAGTCGACGCGACCGCTCCCACGCTCGGCACCGCGCCCGACACGATCGTCGTGGCCAAAGCGACGGGATTCCCCGAGAGCTTCGTCCACGATCCGACGCGCTGGTATGAAGGCGGCGAGGCTCAGATGCAGACCCGCCGTGTCGCCGAAATGACCTTGCGCTTTCTCACCAAAGGCGGCCTCATCTTTTCGGCGAGCTCGGTCGCCTGGTGCGGCGCGCTGCCCGAACCCGGCCATATGAACGATGTCGGCCGCATCACGCTCAATCTCTTGCACTCCCTTTCGCAACCAAAACCGGAATAACAACAGAGGAGATCCCGGAATGCTGAAGAAACTAGCCCTGGCGGCCGCGCTGATGGCGGCGTCGTTCACCACCGTGGTGGCGGAGCCGGTCAAGCTCGGCCTGCAGCCCTGGCTCGGCTATGGCCCGCTCTGGGTCGCCGAGCAGAAAGGCTTCTTCGCCAAACATGGCGTCGAGGTGGAGCTCACCACTTTCAACTGGGACCAGGATATGACCGCGGCACTCGCCAGCGGCAATCTCCATGTCATCGCCGCCGCCACCAACGGCCTCATCACCAATTTCAACCAGGGCGTCGATCAGAAGGGCTTCCTGGTGATGGATCTGTCCTTCGAGGCGGACGCCGTCGTCGCCGGCTCGGCGATCGCCACCATCCCCGAGCTCAAGGGCAAGAAGGTCGCCTTCGAGGCCGGCACCACCAGCGATCTCCTGATCAATTACGCGCTGAAGGAGAACGGCCTCACGATCGCCGATATCGAGCATGTGCCGATGGGCGCCTCGGAAGCGGGCCTCGCTCTGATCTCCGGCCGCGTCGATGCCGCCGTCACCTATGAGCCCTATGTCTCGACCGCGCTGGCGCAGGACAAGAGCTACAAGGTGATCTTCACCTCGGCCAAGAAGCCGGGCCTCATCTCCGACATGCTGACCGCCAACTCGACCTGGATCAAGGAGCATTCGAAAGAGGTGCAGGGCATGATCCGCGCCTGGGACGAGGCGATCAACTTCATCCGCGCCAACCCCAAGGAAGGTGGTGAGATCATCGCCAAGGCGGTCGGCAGCCCGATGGCGGAGTTCGAACCGGCCTTCAAGGGCGTGCGCTTCTACAATGTCGCCGAGAACATGGATTTCCTCAAAGGTGACTTCCAGGCAACGATCCAGGAGATCGGGGAGATCATGAAAGCGACCAACCCGAAGGAGATCACCAAGGTCCCGACGGCGGACGAGCTCCTGATGCTCGACGACCTCAAGGCCGTTGCGGCCAAGTAATCCCCGATATCGTCGCGGGGCCTGGTTCAGGTCCCGCGACCAACATGTGATGGAAAGCGATATGTCCCAGAACCCGCGTCAAGGCATCGGGCGGCTGTTCCGCCTCCGGCAGGAAATCCCGGCGAGCATCTTCTCCGCCGCCGGTTTCGTCGTGCCCGTCGCCCTGCTTTTCCTGTGGTGGCTGATCACCAGCCTGGGGCTCGTGAAGCCGCTGTTCCTGCCAAGCCCCGGCGCGGTGCTGGAAGAAGGCTGGCGCCAGCTCAGCGAAGGCATTCTCGTCTCGGACGCCTCCGTCAGCATTTATCGCATTCTCATCGGCTGGCTCGCCGCCACGATCGTCGCCGTGCCGGTCGGCATTCTCATGGGCAATTTCCGCATCATCGAAGGGGCGCTCGAGCCCTTGATCTCGACGGTGCGCTACATGCCGGTGGTGGCGCTCATCCCGCTCTCCATCCTGTGGGCGGGCATCGGCGACATGCAGAAGGTGCTCATCCTGTTCCTCGGCACGTTCTTCCAGCAGTCCTTGATGATCATGGACAATGTGAAGAACATCGACCGCAATCTCATCCGCGCCGGCCAGACGCTGGGCTTCAGCAATTTCGAGATCCTCTACCGCATCATCCTGCCGGCCGCTCTGCCCGGCATCTGGGACACGTTCCGCATCACCATCGGCTGGACGTGGACCTATCTCGTGGTCGCCGAGCTCGTTGCCGCCAGCGAAGGCCTGGGACGCCGCATCATGGACGCGCAGCGTTATCTCGCCACCGACACGATCCTGTTCGGCACCTTGTTCATCGGCCTCATGGGTCTCCTCACCGACTATCTCTTCAAGAAGTCCGGCCGGGCGCTGTTCCGCTGGAACAATCAGTCAAGATGAGCACGGAATTGAAAACCAAAGTCGCCATAGACGGTGTCGGCAAAGTCTTCCAGGTCGACGGCTCACCCGTCACCGCCATCGAGCGCGTCGATCTCGACATCAGGGAGAACGAATTCGTCTCCATCGTCGGCACCTCGGGCTGCGGAAAATCGACGCTCCTCAATATCGTCGGCGGGCTCGACGAGCCGACCTCGGGCGAGATCCGCATCGACGGCGCCAGGGTCACCGGGCCCGGCCGCAATCGCGGCTTCGTCTTCCAGTCCTACAGCCTGTTCGAATGGATGACGGTCAAGGGCAATATCCGCTTCGCGCTCGAAAAGAGCACGCTCGGCAAGGCCGAAAAGGAAGAGCTGGTCAGACATTTCATCCAGGCGGTCGGGCTTTCCGGCTTCGAGAACGCCTATCCGCAGCAGCTCTCGGGCGGCATGCGCCAGCGCGTCGCCATCGCCCGCGCCCTCGTCTACAAGCCCTCCATCCTTCTGATGGACGAGCCCTTCGGCGCGCTCGACGCGCAGACGCGCGGCATGATGCAGGAACTGCTGCTCAAGGTCTGGGAAGACCACAAGGTCACGGTGCTGTTCGTCACCCATGATGTCGATGAGGCGATCTTCCTCGCCGACCGCGTCATCGTGCTGGCGAGCCGGCCCGGCAAGGTGAAGAAGGACCTCACCATCAAGCTGCCGCGGCCGCGTTCCTTCGAGCTCGTTACCGATCCGCAATTCACCGTCTACAAGCGCGAGATCCTCACCGATATCCGCGAGGAGACGCTGAAGGTCATGGCGCTCGATCGCAAATAATCAAAGAGAGTATCGATGTCCGAATTTCCGAAAGTCGCTCTGCACGACCTCGCCAAGCTGTCGCCGCTTGAGCGCCAGCAGCTGTTGTTGCGCATCGATGCCGATCTCGATCCGTTCCTCGAGGGTGTCAAGCCGATCATCGCGGCGGTGAAGCAGGAGGGCGATGCGGCGCTGGTGCGGTATGCCAAGATGTATGACCGCGCCGACATCGATGCGAACAGCATCGCCGTGACCGAAGCGGATTTCGACGAAGCCTTCGCCGCGCTGGATCCCGACATGATCAAGACGCTCGATTACGCCGCCGGTAATATCCGCCGCTATCACGAGGCGCAGTTGCCGGGCGAAATGTGGATGAAGGAGATCCGTCCGGGCGTGCTCGTCGGCGAGCGCTTCACGCCGATCGACAGCGTCGCCGTCTATGCGCCGCGCGGCAAAGGCTCGTTCCCGTCGATGACCTTGATGACTGCCATTCCGGCGGTGGTGGCGGGGGTTCCGCTGCCGATCCTGCTCACGCCCGCAGGGCCCGACGGCAAAGTCGATGCGGCGACTTTGGTGGCGGCGAAACTCGCCGGCATCACCCGCGTCTATAAGGCCGGCGGCGCCGTCGCCGTGGCCGCGGCCGCCTTCGGCACAGAGACGGTGCCGCGCTGCTGCAAGTTCGAAGGGCCGGGGAGCCCCTGGGTGGTGGCGGCCAAGCGGCAGCTGCAGGGCATCATCGGCTCGCGCGTCGCGGCGGGCCCCAGCGAAGTGATCGTATTCGCCGATGAGACGGCCGATCCGCGTTTGGCGGCGCTCGATCTCCTGATCGAAGCCGAGCACGGGCCCGACAGCTCGGCCTTCCTCGTCACGCCGTCACGGGACGTGGCGGAGAAGGCGATGGCGGCCTTGCCGGAATTCTGGCGCCAGATGGGCGCGCAGCGCGTCGACTATGCCGGTACCGTGCTCGGGGGAACCCGCGGCGGCATCGCCCTCGCCGCATCGCTCGCCGAAGCCTACGACTTCATCAACGACTATGCGCCCGAGCATCTGCAGATTCTGTCCAAGGCGCCTTTCGAGCATCTGTCTCATATCCGGAATGCGTCCGAGATATTGCTGGGCGAATTTGCACCGGGCGCGATCGCCAATTACCTGATGGGGCCTAATGCGGTGCTGCCCACGGGCGGTGCTGCGCGCTTCAGCTCGCCTTTGGGCGTGCATGATTTCATGAAAAGCGCCTCGGTCGGCCATATCACGCAGAAGGGTTATCGCGAGATGGCCCCCCATACGCACCGCTTCGCGCGGTATGAGGGTTTCGATGCACATGCCAATGCGGTTTCTTCCCTGCGCGGGCAATAAGATCATCGTTGCGTCAATTCCCTAAAAAGGCTCATATGCACTTATGGGTGCATTGAATCTGAAGGGGAATTCTATGAGTCGGCTGGCGCGTTTCTTGACTGTGGCTGGAGTGGCGGCGGGTGTATTGGCGGCGAGCGCCTATGCTGTCACATCGCAGGAAACGGGCAATCAGGAGAACCAGCCCGCCCAGCAGAAGCAGACCCAGAACGCGCCGCCGCGCGAGGCCTGGGCAACCAATTGCACGTCGCCCGCCCGCGGTCAGCCGCAGGACTGCGTCATGGAGCAGCGCGCCATCGCCAGCGAGACGGGTCAGGCACTCGCCTTGATCACCATCCGCGTGCCGCAGGACACCAAGAAGCCGGTGACCATGATCCAGATACCTCTGGGCATGTTCCTGCCGGCCGGCCTGTCGATCGATGTCGATGGTAATCAGTCACAGACCTATCCGTTTCAGACTTGCAATGCGAATGGCTGCTTCGTCGGCTTTCCGGTTCCCGATCCGACGATCCAGGCCATGTTCAACGGCAACAAGCTCAACATCACATTTCAGAATCTGAACAAGAAGCCGGTCGTGCTGCCGATGTCGCTGGCCGGCTTCACGGGCGCCTATAATCGTATCAAATAGGCAGGATTGGCCTGTGGTGTCGGTTGCGTTATGCTTTTCCTCTTCATGAGGGAAAGCATCGATGTCCGTGATCCAGGTGAAGCGCATCTATGAGCCGCCGGCGCGCGGCGACGGCCTGCGCATCCTGGTCGATCGCATCTGGCCGCGCGGCATCTCGAAGGAAAAGGCGGCGCTGGACTTCTGGGCCAAGGACGTGGCGCCCTCGACCGATTTGCGCAAATGGTTCCATCACGACCCGGAGCGCTGGGCCGAGTTCCGTACGCGTTATCTGGCCGAGCTCAAGGAGAATCGCGAGGAGCTCGACGAGTTGCGCGCCAAAATCGCCGGTCATCGCACGACGTTGCTCTATGCTTCGGCGAACATCATCCAGAACCACGCTCATGTCCTGAAGGACGTGCTGGAGCGATAGTGCTCGCTTCGTTCATTTCATCTCCCTGATCAGCCGCCCGACGGAGGCGCTTGACTCGCGCTCAAAGCGCCCTTATTCCTTTGGAGAAATAAATATCAGTATATGAAAATTATTTCATATCAACCATAACGCAGGGCCCTGGCGCCTTGCGGGTCTCTTGGGAGGAGAAAATGAAGATCAAGTCGCTTATCACAGCCCTTGCCGCCGGCATGGTTCTGTCGACGACGGCGGTCAAGGCCGAAGGAAATGCGTTCCGCTGCGCGGAAGGCGAGACCTACTACATGAATGTCATGGTGTCGGGCGTCGAATACTGGTTCCCGGTCTATGAGATGTTCAAGCAGGCGGCGCAGTCGATGGGCTGCAAGACGGCCTATACCGGCACGCCCGAATATGACGTCAACAAGCAGATCGCCAGCTTCGACCAGGTGCTGGCCAAGAAGCCGGCCGGCATTCTCGTTCATCCGATGAATTCCGATCCCTTCATCGAGCCGATCAACCGCGCGGTCGATTCCGGCGTGCCCGTCGTCACCTTCGCGGCCGATTCGCCCAACAGCAAGCGCATCTCCTATGTCACCTCCGACAACAACCGCGAAGGCGCTTATGCCGCCGACGTGATCGCCAAGGCGCTGGGCGGCAAAGGCGAATATGGCATTCTCGAAAATCCGGGTCAGGACAATCACGACAAGCGCGTCGCCGCCTTCATCGCCCGGATGGAAGAGAAATACCCCGACATCAAGCTCGCGGCGCGCGCCGCCTCGAACCAGGATCCGACCAAGGCCTACAATGCGGTCCTCTCCATGGCACAGGCGCATCCCGATCTCGGCGCTCTGTTCATGCCGGAAGCCAATTCGGCACTCGGTGCCGCCCAGGCCGCGCAGGAGCTCGGCGGCAAGATCAAGGTGATGAACGCCGATGTGAACGGCAAGATCCTCGACATGATCAAGCAGGGCCAGGTCTTCGGCGCGATCAATCCCAATCAGGGCATGCAGGGCTATATGGGCTTCATGCTGCTGTTCCTCGCCGCGCATCCGGATCTGATCGACCCGATGAACGACTATAAGCGCGCCAGCTACAATCCGATGGGACTGCCGGTGGTCGACAATGGCTTCGCCGTCGTCACCAAGGACAATGCCGACGATTTCTATTGGGACGCCTATCTCAAGCGTCGCGGCACCAAGGGCATTGAGGAATAACAGGGTCTGGGGCGGGGCACTCCGGCGTCCCGCCACTTCCTCTCTCGCGATCGGCACCGGCATGTCACAATCTCTCGCTCTCGAAGCCCGGAACATCAGCAAAGCCTTCGGCCCGGTCCAGGCTCTGAGCGATGTCACCTTCGGTCTGCGCAAGGGCGAGGTCCATGCGCTGGTCGGTGAGAACGGCGCCGGCAAATCGACGCTGATGAACATCATCGACGGCATCCTCAAGCCCGATGCCGGCGAAATCCTGATCGATGGCGAGAAGGCCGACATCGTCTCGCCCGAAAAGGCGCAGCGCCTGGGTATCGGTTTCGTGCACCAGGAAATCGCTCTGTGCCCCGATATCTCGGTCGCCGAGAACATCTCGATGGCGGCCACCAATCGCCGCCGCGCCTTCCTCATGAATTATGCGGAGACCCGGGCGCGCGCCGAAGCGGCGCTCAACGATCTGGGCGTGGTCGATCCACACGCAAGGACCGGTGATCTCTCGATCTCCGAGCAGCAGATCGTCGAGATCGCCAAGGCGCTGACGCTCGACTGCTCCATCCTGATCCTCGACGAGCCGACCGCCGCTCTGACCGAACGCGAGGCGGTGAAGCTTTTCGACATCATGGCGCGGCTCAAGCAGCGCGGTATCAGCATCATCTATATCAGCCACCGCATGGCCGAGATCTTCGCCCATTGCGACCGCATCACGGTGCTGCGCGACGGGCGCCATGTCTGCACCAAAGATGTCGCCGAAACCGATCCTGAAGACATCGTGCGCCGCATGGTCGGCCGCCATCTGGGCGACCTCTATCCACCTAAGAATGCGGCGAGTGCGACGGCGGGTGACCTGCTCGCGGTCGAAAATCTAAGTGACGGGGAACGCTTCGCCGATGTGAGCTTTGCCTTACGCCAGGGTGAGATCCTCGGCATTGCCGGACTTATCGGCGCGGGGCGGACCGAAATCGCTCTCGGCCTTTGTGGTTTGCGGCCGACCGTGTCCGGTAAGGTCCGCCTCGATGGCGAAGACATTACGCCTCAGACCTACTCCCAAAGCATCGCGGCAGGTGTCGTCTATCTGTCGGAGGATCGTAAAGGCGCCGGCGTCTTCGTCGACCTGCCGATCGCCGCCAATGTCTCGGCGCTGGCCATCGAGCAGGTCTCGCGTAAGCCGGGTCTCGTCAGCCGCTCGCGCGAGCAGGCGCAGGCGGCCCGGCTCGGCGCCGCGCTCAAGCTCAAATGCGGCTCGCTCGATGACGCCGTTTCCACTCTATCCGGTGGGAACCAGCAGAAGGTCGCTCTCGCCAAGCTGCTTTCGGTCGGCCCCAAGGTGATCGTGCTCGACGAACCGACGCGCGGCGTCGATGTCGGCGCCAAAGCCGAGATCCATCGCATCCTGCGCGATCTCGCTTCGCGCGGCACCGGCATCATCGTCATCTCTTCGGAGCTGCCGGAGCTGATCGGTCTGTGCGACCGGGCGATCGTCGTCCGTGAGGGGCGCATCGCGGGTGAAGTGACAGGCGACGACATGAATGAGGAGGAGATCATCCGACTCGCCTCAGGGGTGGGGCAAAAAAACGGGAGAGGGGCATGAGCGCCATGGAAGAGATCAGCAGGCCGCAACCCAGGTTTGGCATACAATGGCGCAGCCTCGGCAATATGCGGGAACTGGGGCTCGTCCTCATCATCCTCGCTTTGTGCGTGGTGATGAGCTTCGCCTCGCCTTATTTCCTCACCTGGACCAATTTCCGCGCCATGCTGCTGTCCTTCTCGATCGAAGGCATCGTGGTGGTCGGCATGACGGTATTGCTGATCGTCGGCGCCATCGATCTCTCGGTCGGTTCGGTGGTCTGTTTCTCGATGGTGGTCGGCGGCTTCTTTTTCCTGGCCGGGCTCGATCCGTGGAGCGCCAGCCTCCTCGCCATTGCTGCCTGCGCCGCGATCGGCGTGCTGATGGCGCTGTGCGTCACCCGCATCGGGCTCCACTCCTTCATCGTGTCGCTTGCTTTCATGGTCATCGTGCGGGGCCTGTGCCTCGCCATCACCGGCGGCACGCCGCTGTCGCTGTTCTCGCTGCCGGCAAGCTTCAAATTCATCGGCCAGGGCACCGTCTATGGCATTCCGGTCGTCATCATCATCTTCGCCGTGGTGGTCGCTATCTTCGACTTCCTGCTGCGTAAGGCGACCGTCTTCCGCAAGGTTTTCTATACGGGAAGCAACGAGAAAGCGGCGGAGTATTCCGGCATCCGCACCAACCGGGTGAAATTCTTCTGCATCGTGCTGTGCTCGACGCTGGCCGGGGTCGCGGGTGTCATCTACATGGCGCGCTTCGGCGCCGCGACGCCCACTTTCGGTCTCGGCATGGAGCTCAATATCATCGCCGCCGCGGTGATCGGCGGTGCCAGCCTGAAAGGCGGCTCGGGCACCATTCTCGGCGCCATATTGGGCATGGCGCTCTTGTCGGTCGTCTCCAGCTCGCTCATTCTGCTCGACGTCTCGCCCTACTGGCAGGACACGATACGCGGCCTCATTCTGCTCGCCGCCGTGTCGTTCGACCATGTGCTGCACAACCGCAAGAAGGCGGGCGCTCCACGCCCGGCCGGGCAATAGGACGTCTTATGGCAGGCAATGACCAGGCTGACGATTTCGACCGCGCGCGCAAGATCCACCGGGTGCTGGTGATGCATTATGTCGAGGGCCTGAGCCAGGCCGAGATCGCCAAGCGCACCGGGCTTTCACATCCGACCGTCAACCGGCTGGTCAAGGAAGGCCATGAGCGCGGCTATGTGCAGATCAAGGTCTCCTCGCCGCTGCAGCCGCTATTCGAGATCGAGCAGCGCCTCATCGCCAAAAGCAGCCTGAGCGAGGCGATCGTCACGCCGTCCGCTTCCGATCAGGAGGACGTCAATCTCGCCAATGCCGGCCGGGCGGCAGCCGACTTCCTGCTGTCCAAGCTCAAGGACGGCGACACGATCTGTGTTTCCGGCGGGCAGGGTGTCGGCGCGGTGATTGCGGCTCTCGCGCCATCACGCGCGTATGACGTGACCGTGGTGCCGGCGACGGGCGGCGTGCAGGGCAAATATTTCACCGACGTCAACCATCTGGCGGCGCAGCTGGCGCGCAAGCTGCAAGGCCGTGCCTTCCAGATCCACGCGCCGGTCTTCGCCGCCTCGCGCGCCGAGCGCGACGTGCTGCTCCAGGTCCAGTCGGTGCGCGAGGTCCTGGCGCGGGCGCGCGATGCGGCGATCGCACTGGTCGGCATCGGCTCGGTCCTGCCGGAGGAATCGACCTATCGCAGCCTCATGCCGCAAGGCGTCAAGGGCAAGGGCGAGTTGGCCCGCATCGGCGCCGCCGGTGAGCTCGTCGCCCACCTGATCAATGGCGAGGGCAAGCTCTGCGCCTATGCGCTCAATGATTGCGTGATCGGCCTGACGCTCGACGAATTCAAGGCGGTGCCGCTCACCATCGGCATTTCCTCAGGCGCCCGTAAGGCGGCACCCATCGCCAGCGTGCTCAAGGGCGGCTTCCTCAATGTGCTCGCCACCGACGAGGCGACCGGCAGTCTCATCATCGACATCTTGAAAGGATAGGATCATGGTAAAGAGCAACTCGACACGGGCGATGGGCCGATCGGACGTCGCCGCCAGCGCCATCGGGCTCGGCACCTGGGCGATGGGCGGCTGGATGTGGGGCGGCAGCGATGAAGCGAAATCGGTCGCGGCGATCCGCGCCTCGATCGATAAAGGCATCACCTTGATCGACACCGCGCCGGCTTACGGCCTCGGCAAGGCGGAGGAGATCGTGGGCCAAGCCATTGCCGGCCGGCGCTCGCAAGTGGTGATCGCCACCAAATGCGGCCTGGTCTGGCATACCGACAAGGGCAATCATTTTTTCGACGAACTCGGCCAGCGGGTGCATCGCCATCTGGGGCGCGAGTCGATCCGGCATGAGCTCGAGCAGAGCCTGCGCCGGCTCAAGACCGATTACATCGATCTCTACATCACCCACTGGCAGGACCCGACGACGCCCGTTGCCGAGACCATGGCGACGCTGCTCGATCTCAAGAAGAAAGGCAAGATCCGCGCCATCGGCGTCAGCAATGTCAGTCCGGACGAGCTCAAGGCCTATGTGGCGGAAGGCCAGGTCGACGCCATCCAGGAGCGCTACAGCATGATCGATCGCGAGATCGAAAGCAGCCTCTTGCCCCTCTGCCGGCAGCATGACATCGCGTGTTTGAGCTATTCGTCCCTGGCGCTGGGCCTCCTTTCCGGCAAGATCGGTCCCAACCGGGTTTTCGAAGGTGATGACCAGCGCAAAGGCAATCCGCGTTTCGCTCCCGACAATCTCAAGCGCGTCGCCGCCTTCATGGCCGAGATCGATCCCGTCGCCGCGGCACATCAAGCGAGCCTGGCTCAACTCGTCATCGCCTGGACTATTGCGCAGCCCGGCATCACCTATGCGCTGTGTGGCGCACGTGACAGCGACCAGGCGATCGACAATGCCGGGGCCGCGGGAATCGTGCTCGGCTCCGAGGAAGTGAAGCGCATCGATAGAGCAATAGCCCAGCATCTGGCGCCGGTCGCTGCCGCCGCCTGATAGAGCACTGATCGATCATCATGACCCAGGACCGCCTTCGCAGGCTGGAGAAGCTGCGCCGCAAGGAGCGCCCCGACGTTCTCGTCGTGGGCGCCGGCATCAACGGCGTCAGCATCTTCCGTGAGCTGGCGCTGCAGGGCGTCGACGTCGTGCTGGTCGATCGCGGCGACTTCATGAGCGGGGCGAGTGCGGCGCCCTCGCGCATGATCCATGGCGGCTTGCGCTATATGGAGAATGGCGAATTCGGGCTCGTCAAGGAATCGCTCGCCGAGCGCAATGCGCTGCTCGCCAATGCGCCGCATTATGTGCGTCCGCTGCCGACGCTGATCCCGATCAGCGATCACTTCTCCGGCGTGGCATCGGCGGTCCGGCGGTTTCTCGGCGGCAAAGCGCAGCCCGGCAAACGCGGCTCGCTGATCGTGCGGCTCGGTTTGACGCTCTATGATCTTTATGCCGGCGCGGGCCGGGTCCTGCCCCGACATCATTTCCTCAACCGTGACAGCTTGCGGGCGCGCTGGCCGGCGCTCCAATCCGACGTCATCTGCGGTGCCGTCTATCACGACGCCCGCATCACCTATCCGGAACGGCTCGGCATCGAGCTTATCCTCGACACGGAAACGGCGGCCTCGCAGGCGCTCGCCGTCAACCATGTCGGCCTCGTCGCGCAGGAGAAAGGCCGCGTCGTTCTGAAAGACAATCTGACGGGTGCGGAATTCACTCTTACGCCGCGCATCGTCGTCAATGCCACCGGCGCCTGGATCGACATGACCAATGGCGCGCTCGCATCGCGGCCACCGCGGCTGATCGGCGGCACCAAGGGCTCGCATCTCGTCATCGCCAATGACGCGCTCGAGGATGCGCTCGGCGATACCATGGTCTATTACGCCAATCATGACGGCCGGGTGTGCATCGTCTTCCGCCATCTTGGTCACGTGCTGGCGGGATCGACCGACATCCGCGTCGACACGCCCGACAATGTGCACTGCGACGAAGCGGAAAGCGCCTATATCCTCGCTGCGCTGCGCGAGATTTTCCCGGCAATTGCGATCAGCGAAGCCGACATCATCTACCGTTTCGCAGGCGTGCGGCCCTTGCCGGCGAGCGCCACGGAAGTGAATGCCGAAATCTCACGCGACCATCGCTGCGAGTGGCTCGCCGACAATGCCGGTGCTTCGATGCCGGTGCTCAATCTCATTGGCGGCAAATGGACGACCTTCCGGGCTTTCGGAGCGGAAGCCGCGGATGCCGTCCTGGCGCGACTCGGCATGGTGCGCCGGCAGGGGACGGAGAAGCTCGCCATTGGCGGTGGCAGGAACTTTCCCGCCGATGAAGGCGCCTGGGTCGCGCGGGTCGCCGCGCTGAGCGGCCTGCCGCCGGAGACGGTGGCACGTCTGCTCGAGCGTTATGGTACCCGCGCCGAGGAGCTTTGCGTGGCGCCTGATGAGGCCTTGCGGTCGCTGCCGAACTATAGCCGGCGTGAGATCGAATGGCTGATCGAGAACGAGCAGGTGACGCGGCTCGCCGATCTGGTCCTGCGCCGCATGGCTGTCGCCATGACGGGAGAGCTCTCCATGGCGGGGCTGGAAGAGCTTGCCGCCATCGCCGCCGCGGCGCTGGGCTGGGACGGGCAACGGCGCGCCAGTGAGCTGGCTGGACTGCGCAGCCTGCTCGCGCGCGATCACGGACTTACCGCGGAGATGCTCCGCCGAAGCAATCTGGAAGAAGGATTATCCGATGTACGACAGCAAGAAACTGCGCATGAACCGGCTGTTTCAAGCCGGTAAATGCCTCGATGTGGCGATCGACCATGGCGTGTGCAACGAGCCCTCGTTCCTCGACGGGCTCGAGGATATGGGGCGCGTGGTCAAGATGCTGGCGGCGGCGGGGCCTGATGCGATCCAGATGAATACCGGCCAGGCCGATCTCCTGCAGCAGATTCCGGGCAAGGCCAAGCCGGCGCTGGTGCTGCGCATCGACATGGGCAATCCCTATAACCGGCAGCGCCATCGCGAGATGTGGGCTCTCCTGCAGAATGCGCAGGATCCGGTGCTGCCGGCGGTGAAGCTCGACGCCGCCTGCGTCGTCGTCAATCTGTTCATGCTGCCGGACGAGCCGGGCCTGTTCCGCCAATGCGTCGAGAACATCGCCAGGGTGCGGCTCGATTGCGAGAAATACGCGATGCCTTTGATGATCGAGCCTCTGGTCATGCAGCCCAACAGCGAGCGCGGCGGTTATCTGGTCGATGGCGATGCCGAGAAGATCGTGACCCTGGTACGGCTTGCCCGCGAGATGGGGGCTGATATCATCAAGGCCGATCCGACCAGCGATCCGCGCGACTTCCACCGGGTCATCCAGGCGGCCCGCTGTCCGGTGCTGGTGCGGGGCGGCGGCAAGGCCGATCTGCGTCAGGTCTTCGCCAATTCCTACGAGCTCATGAAGCAAGGGGCGCATGGCATGGTCTATGGCCGGAATATCTACCAGCATGACGCGCCGGGTCGCGTGGTGAAGGCGCTGATGGCCATGATCCATGACGGCGCCAGCGACGCTGAAGCCTGGCGCCTCTATGAGGCGGCGGCATGAGCGAGCTGCTGCTCGGCATCGATGCCGGCAATACGGTCGTCAAGGCAGTCCTGTTCGACCGGCGCGGCCGGGTGCAGGCCAAGGCGGCGCGCGACGGCCGGTCGCGCGAGCCCGAGCCCGGCCATGTCGAGCGCGATATCGCCGAGCTGTGGCGTAATGCGGCCGATGTCGTCAAAGAGTGTCTAGCGCAAGCGGATGCGAAGGGCACCGATATCGCCGCGGTCGGTCTGTCCGGTCATGGCAATGGCCTCTATCTGCTCGACCGGGACAACCGGCCGCTGCTCGGCATCCAGTCGCTCGATAATCGCGCTGCCGGTCTCGTCGAGGAACTCGGCCGGCAAGGTGTGGCGCAAAAGGCCTATCCGCTTTGCCTGCAGAAGCCATGGCCGGCGCAGACCGCGACCTTGCTCGCCTGGGTGAAGCGCCATCGCCCGGAGATCTATCGCTCGATCGGTACGGCCTTTCTCTGCAAGGATGCTCTCGCTTTCATGCTGACGGGAGAGCGAAGCACTGATTTTTCCGACATGAGCGGCAGCGGCCTGATGCATATTGCGGCCCGGTCCTATGACGGTGAGCTGCGCGCGGCCTATGGTCTCGAGGACGCCATGGCATTCCTGCCACGGCTCGTGCAATCGGACAGGATCGCCGGGCACATCAGCGCCGAGGCCGCAGGGCTCACGCGGCTTGCGGCGGGTACGCCGGTTGCCGCCGGCTTCTTCGACATCATCGCCAGCGCGCTTGGCGCCGGCGCGTCCATGCCCGGGCAGGCGGCCATCGTCGCCGGCAGCTGGGGCATCAATCAGATCATTCTCGACCGGCCTCTGGTCGATGAGCGCATCTTCCATGCCGCGACCTGGCGGCCCGACCGTTTTGTGGCGGTCGAATCGAGCGCCACCTCGGCGGTCAATCTCGAATGGTTCGCGCGCGAGATCATGGGTGGCCATGACGCGGAAGTCTTCGCGCGCTGTAATGAGCTGGTGTCGCAGGTTACGGCGGACCCCGATCTGCCGCTGTTCCATCCTTTCCTCTATGGCTCGGCGACAGCGCCTGATGCGAAAGGTGCCTTTCTGGGCTTGAGCGGCTGGCACGGCAAGGCGCATCTGCTTTATGCGCTTTATGAAGGTGTCGTCTTCGAGCATCGCCGGCATATCGACTGCTTGCGCGCGGCGGGAGCGCGCTTCGAAGAGGCGGCCTTGTCGGGTGGCGGTGCGCGCAGTGCCGTCTGGTGCCAGATGTTCGCCGACGGAATCGGCGTGCCGGTCACCGTGGCCGAATGCGAGGAGACGGGCGCGCTCGGCGCCGCCATCGCGGCCGGCGTCGCGGGCGGATTGTTCGACAATCTCGAAGCAGCCGTCGCCGCCATGGTCCGCCCGAAGACGCGTTATGTGCCGCGCCCGGAGACTGGCGGCCTCGGCAAAGCGCGTTATAGTCTCTATCTTGATCTGGCCGAGATGCTGCCGCGGCGCTGGAAGGCCTATCGATCGGAGATTCTGTGACGCAACGGCGCCATCTCGGGACCTGGGATTATGTGATCATCGGCGCCGGTTCGGCGGGTTGCGTGCTCGCCAACCGTTTGAGCGCGCGCTCGGGCAACCGCGTGCTGCTGCTCGAAGCCGGCGGCTCCGACAACTATCACTGGATCCACATTCCCATCGGCTATCTCTATTGCATGGGCAATCCGCGCACCGACTGGGGCTACAAGACGGTGGCCGAAGCCGGTCTCAATGGGCGTTCGCTGGCCTATCCGCGCGGCAAGGTGATGGGCGGCTGCTCGTCCATCAATGGCATGATCTATATGCGCGGGCAGGCGGCCGATTACGATCACTGGCAGCAGCTCGGCAATCCCGGCTGGAGCTGGGAGCATGTGCTGCCGCTGTTCCGCAAGTCGGAGCATCACCACGCGCTGGCTGGACCTTTTCATGGTCAGGATGGAGAATTGCGGGTCGAGCGGCAGCGGCTGTCCTGGCCGATCCTCGATGCGGTGCGGGAAGCCGCGGAAGAACTCGGCGTGCCGAAGATCGACGACTTCAACGGCGGCGATAATTTCGGCTCGTCCTATTTCGAGGTGAATCAGAAAGCCGGCTTCCGCTTCAATGCGGTGCGCGCTTTTCTTTCGCCGGTGCGGCAGCGGCCCAACCTTACCATTCTGAGCTATGCACAGGCCGAACGTATCCTGTTCGACGGCAAGCGTGCCAGCGGGCTCGAGCTGAAGCTCAAAGGCGAAACTGTCCGCCTCGGCATCGGCAAGGAGCTTATTCTGTCAGCCGGCGCCATCGGCTCGCCGCAGCTTCTGCAATTGTCAGGGATAGGACCGTCGGCGCTGCTCAGCCGGTATGGCATTCCGGTGCTGCATGAGCTTTCAGGCGTCGGTGAAAATCTGCAAGACCATCTGCAGATCCGCACGGCCTTCAAGATCTCGGGCGCCGCCACCTTGAACGAAAGACAGGCGCGGCTCAGGGGCAAGCTCGGCATCGCGCTCGAATATGCTTTCCGGCGCTCGGGGCCGATGGCGATGGCGCCCAGCCAGCTCGGCATCTTCATGCACTCGGATCCACGCTTCGCCACGCCCAATATCGAG
This sequence comes from Rhizobiales bacterium Y(2018), assembly GCA_005502925.1. GTDB lineage: Bacteria > Pseudomonadota > Alphaproteobacteria > Rhizobiales > Aestuariivirgaceae > Taklimakanibacter. The sequence continues at coordinate 241,156 of SCPD01000006.1, forward strand.
TTCCATGTCCAGCCGCTGTCGCTCGAGCGTTTCGGCGAGCCCTTGCATGCGTTCCCGGCGATCACCGTCTCGGTGTGCAATCTGCGCCCGGAATCGCGGGGATCGGTGCGCATCACATCGGCCGATCCTGCCGCCCATCCCGAAATCGCACCTCATTATCTCTCGACCGAAGGCGATCGCGATGTCGCCGCGCAATCGATCACCATCGCGCGGCGTCTGATGCAGACGAAGCGGCTCGCCCGCTATCAGCCGGTCGAATTCAAGCCGGGCGTGGAAATCCAGGCGCCGGAGGAATTGGCGCGCGCGGCGGGCGACATCGCGACGACCATCTTCCATCCCGTCGGCACGGCGAAAATGGGAACCGATAGGCAGAGCGTCGTCGATCCGACGCTGCGTGTTCACGGCATCGAGGCCTTGCGCGTTGCCGACGCCTCGATCATGCCGACCATCGTCTCCGGCAATACCCATGCGCCGGCGGTGATGATCGCCGAGAAAGCGGCTCAACTCATCGGTGTCTGAAAGAGCGCGTTACTCTTTGACGACGTGCCAGACGCCGCCTTTGCCGTCGCCCATGGCGTCGCCGGCCTTCTTGTCGTCTATGTAATAATAAACCGGATGGCCGTCATAGGTCCATTGCATGGCGCCGTCCTTGCGCTTCGATTTGGCCCAGTCTTTGCCCATCTTGTCGCCCTTGTGGACGAGATAAGGCGGCCAGTTCTTGGCGCAGTCGTCATAACAGGCGGACATCTTTCCCTTGTCCTTGTCGAACGTGTAGAGCGTCATGCCCTTGGAATCGGTCAGCATACCGGCGGCGTAAGCCCCCGTCGCCGACAGCAGTGCGGCAAGAGTCACTGTAGAAATAGCCAGCTTGCTCATGGAAGTTCTCCATAGACGTCACGCAAATGCCGTTCCTGAATTCCTTTACGCCACCCGCGCGCAGCTATTCCCCGCCTCCACATTGCCAAACCGTAATCGATCGGCTTAAGTCGCTCCCTTCTTCCTTCCAGGCAGCGAGACCCTATGCCCCTTCTCAACAACGTTTCCGAAACCCATCCCGAAATCACCGGCTGGCGGCGCCAGCTGCACAGCCGGCCGGAGCTCATGTTCGACGTCCATGAGACGGCGAAATTCGTCGCCGCGAAATTGCGTGACTTCGGCTGTGACGAGGTGGTGACCGGCATCGGCCGCACCGGCGTCGTCGGACTCATTCGCGGCCGGCATGGCGAGGGACCGGTGATCGGCCTCAGATCCGACATGGATGCATTGCCAATCACCGAAGCGACCGGTCTCGACTATGCCTCGCAGGTCATCGGCGTGATGCATGCCTGCGGCCATGACGGCCATACCGCCATGCTGCTGGGTGCTGCCCGTCATCTCTGCGAGACGCGCAATTTCAAAGGTGCCGTGGCGGTCATCTTCCAGCCGGCCGAGGAGGGTGGCGGCGGCGGGCGCGAAATGGTGGAGGACGGCATGATGGAGCGCTTCGCCATCACCCAGGTCTTCGGCCTTCATAACGAGCCAGGCGTCGCGGTCGGCCGCTTCTCGATCCGCGCCGGCGCCTTCATGGCCGCCTTCGACGAGATCGCCATCACCGTCACCGGACGCGGTGGCCATGCCGCCATGCCGCATCAGACGATCGATCCGATCTTCATCGGCGCGCAGATCATCACGGCGCTGCAGGGCATCGTGGCGCGCAACACCGATCCGCTCGATTCACTCGTCGTCTCGATCACCAAATTTCATGCCGGCGATGCGATGAATGTGATCCCGTCCTCGGCCGAGCTCGCCGGCACGGTGCGCACTTTGTCGAAGGAGGTGCGCGAGGCGGCCGAGACGCGCATCCGAGAGACGGTGGAAGGTGTGGCGAAAGCTTTGGGCGGCGAGGCGACACTCTCCTATGTCCGCAAATATCCGGTGACCGTCAATCACTCCGCCGAAACCCAGCTTGCCATCGCCGCGGCACGCGATGTCATGGGGCATGAGGCGATCGAGACGGAAGCGAAACCGATCATGGGGGCCGAAGATTTCGCCTTCATGCTGGAAGCGCGGCCGGGCGCCATGATCTTCCTCGGCAATGGCAACTCTGCCTGGTGCCACAATCCGGCTTACGATTTCAATGACGAGGCCATTCCGGTCGGCGTCAGCTACTGGGTCAGGCTCACCGAAATGGTGCTCAAGGCGTGAGCTTGCGCAGCCTTTCGACCAGGACGAGCAGAAGAATGGAAATGACCATCAGCACGGTTGCCGCGGCGGTGACTGTGGGTGTGATGCTCTCGCGGGTGCCGGAGAAGATTTCGACCGGCAAGGTGTGAAGCTGCGGCGTGGCCTGGAACAGCGCCACGATGACCTCGTCGAAGGAGACCGCAAAAGCGAAAATCGCGCCCGTCAGAATGCCCGGCATGACGACGGGAATGGTCACGGTGCGAAACGCCGCGAAGGGCGAGGCGCCGAGGCTTTCGGCGGCGCGCACGAGATTGCGGTTGAAGCCGCGCAAGGTGGCCGTGACCGCAATGGTGACGAAGGGAAGACCCAGAGCCGCGTGCGCCAGGATCAGGCCGAGCCGCGTGCTGGCGAGGCCGAACTGGCTGTAGGTGATGAAGGACGCGACGGCGACGACCACGATGGGGACCCCCATCGGCAGGACCAGCCAGGCGGTGGCGACGTTCGCCCAACGTGATTTCGCTTCGGAGAGCCCCCACGCCGCCAGGAGGCCCACAGATGTCGCGACAAGACTCGCGCCAAGCCCGACGATCAAGCTGTTGAACGCCGCGTCACGCCATTTGGGGGCGCTCATGAGGTCTGTGTACCAGCGCAACGATACGCCGCTCGGCGGAAATACGAAGAAGCGCGAGGGGCTGAAGGACAAAGAGATCACGATGACCAGCGGCAGCACGAGAAAAGCGAGGACGAGGCCGACATAGACGGGAAGGACCATTCCGCTCTTCTTCATGATCTTTGCCCCGTGAGGCCGCGAATGGTGACGAACAGGATTGCGGCGATGACCAGCAGCCACACCGACAATGCCGCCGCCATGTTCCAGTTCACCAAGTCATTGGTAAAATAGGCAATGAAGTAGCTGATCAACTGATCATTGGGAGATCCGAGCAAGGCGGGTGTCAGATAAAAGCCGAGCGACAGGATGGTCACGATCAAAAAGCCGGCGCCGATGCCCGGCACGGATTGCGGCAGATAGACGGTGAAGAAGGCCTGCAAAGGAGAAGCGCCAAGTGAAATGGCGGCGCGCGTATAGGAAGATGGAATGCCTCGCATCACGGCATAGATGGGCAGGATCATGAAGGGCAGCATGACATGGACCATGCCGATGATCACCGCCGTTCGGCTGTAGAGCAGGCTCGTCGCGCCGAACCCCGATATTGCAAGGATGCCGGAGGCGAGGCCGCCCTTCTGGAAAATGACGATCCAGGCCAAAGTGCGCACGAGAAGCGACGTCCAGAACGGCAGCAGCACCGCATACATGCCCCACAGAGCGAAGCGGGACTGCGAGTTGGCGAGGAAATAGGCCACCGGGTAACCCAGCACCGCGCAAGCGCCGGCGATCAGCAGACTCATCCATATGGTGCGCAGGAAGACATCGCGATAGAGGGCGCGATCAGCTTCGGTCGAGCGGATCGCGCCGTCGCTGATCTCCAGGTCGAGTGCATTCAACAGGAAGAAGCTGGTCATGGCTCCCGATTCACGATGCAGGACCTGCCAGATATCTTTTTGGTTCCACAGCGGATCGGCGGTGGTGATCAGCGCGCGTGGCGAGGCGCCGGGTGCGGCGGCGCTCACGGCTTCGGAAGCTTTCAGAATCGCGCTGCGGTAGCCGGTCTGGTGATAGTTGAGGCGGCGCGCCAGCTGGAAGAGAGGCGGCTCGCCCGCGATCGCGCGAAGGTCCCGGGCCAATGCGTCATAATGACGGTCTTCCGGCATGGACGCGGCTGTCCAATCGGCGAGCTGCGTCAGAGTAGCGGGCAGATTGTCGCGTATCTCGCTGTTGTCGACGGCTCGATAGAGGAACAGGGCGATCGGAAGCGCGATGGTGATCAGGACGAAAAGAACCGCCGGCGCGATCCGCAGCGGGATGCGCGCGCGCCGACGAAGCTCGGCCTTGTCGAGGCCGCGGCGGGCAGAATGGCGCGGCAGCGCCGCGCCATTTGCGGCTGTCATTCCGTCACCCATTTCTCGAAGCGCTCGGTCAAGGCTTCACGGTGCTCGAGGAAGAAGGCCGGATCGACCAGAAGCGCGTTCTTCAGATGAGCTTCCGTCGTCGGCAGGTCCTTCTTTTCTTCTTCCGAAAGGAGGGCATAGGCCTTCTGGTTGACCTGGCCATAGGGAATCAGACGCATGAAGGCCGCCTGCTGCTCCGGCTGAAGGGCGAATTTCATGAAGTCGAGGGCTTGCTGCTTATTCGGGCTGCCTTTCAGAATAACCCATCTGTCGCCATTGAGCACCTGGCCCGCATCCCAGGCGATGGCAAGCTTGGAGCCTTCTTCCTTGTTGGCGGTGGTGATGCGCCCGTTCCAGGCCATTGCGAGATCATATTCGCCGGTCAGCAGCCCCTGGATCTGCTCGGTGCCCGATGTCCACCAGACAATGTGAGGCTTCAATTCATCGAGCTTGCGGAAGGCGCGATCCTGCCCCTCCTTGGTGGCGAGTACCTTGTAGATCTCCCCGTTGGGCACGCCATCCGCCATCAGCGCCATGGGCAGGGTTTCGGTAATCGCGCGCCGCATGCCGCGCTTGCCGGGATATTTCGTGACGTCCCAGAATTCGGACCAGGATTTGGGCGGGTCGCTGATCTTCTCGCTGTTATAGGCGAGCACGGTGCCGCCAAGGATCGTCATCACGCCGCATTCTGAGATGGCGCCTTTGATGAGGTCGGTGCCGTCGAACTGCGACACGTCTATCTTTTCGAACAGACCTTCGCGGCAACCCTGCTCGACCTCCGGCCATTCGGGATCGGCGACGTCCCATTGCAGGTTCCCGGCTTCGACTTGCGATTTGATCTTGCCGAATTCGCCGCTATAGAGATCTTCGACGAGCTTCACGCCGCTCTGCTTCATATAAGGCTCCCACATCGCGGCGCGATAGGCATCGCTCACCGCGCCGCCCCAGGACACGATGCGGAGCTCCTGCGCGTGCGCCGTGCCGGCGATCAGCAAGGCGGCAAGCGATATGACGAGATGTCGTCCTTTTATCCTGAACATTGGCTTCTCCCTGTTTCGTTTATTGTGGTTTGGCTTATTCATTCCTTGGCGAAGGCGTGACAGTGGGCGCGCGCCCAGCTCAGCTTGATGGTCTTTCCCACCTCCGCTCCGGACGGCATGTCGCCGGCCGGAAGCTTGACGAGGAATTCCGTCGAGTCGGCGACGCGCAGCCTGATCCGGGTGGCATCACCGAAATAGACATGTTCGAGAACCGAACCCTCTGCCTGGTTGCGCTCGCTGGAGGCGCCGGCCTCGAAACGCACGCGTTCCGGCCTGACGCTGATGAGCGCAGCGCTGCCCACCTTGCCGCAATTGACATTCCTGGCCGTTAATCCGAGGCCGCCCTCGCATTCGACAAGAATCTCATCTCCTCGTACGGCGGCGACGCGGCCCGAGAGGAAGTTGCTGTCACCAATGAACCGTGCGACGAAGGCATTGGCAGGTGTCTCGTAAAGATCCTGGGGGCTGCCGATCTGCTGCAAGGTTCCGTCATTGAAGACCGCAATCCGGTCCGACATGGTCAGCGCCTCACCCTGATCATGCGTGACGGAGATGAAACTTATGCCGAGACGCTTGTGCAGATGTTTGATTTCCATCTGCATGCGCTCGCGCAGCTGCCGGTCGAGCGCACCCAGGGGCTCGTCCATCAGGACGAGATGCGGATCGAAGATCAGCGCCCGGCCCAGCGCCACGCGCTGCTGCTGGCCACCGGAGAGCTGGCGCGGATAACGATCGCGGAACTGATCGAGCTGCAGCATGCTCAACGCCTTAGCGACCCGCTCCTCGGTCTCGGCGCGTCCGGTCGCACGAAAACGCAAGGGATAGGCCAGGTTGCCGGCGACTGTCAGATGCGGAAACAGCGCATAATCCTGGAAGACCACGCCAAAATTGCGCTGATGCGGCGGCAGCGTATTGAGAGCCTTGCCCTGGAAGATGATCTCGCCCTGGCTCGGCGCTTCGAAGCCCGCCAGCATCATCAAGGTACTGGTCTTACCCGAGCCCGAGGGGCCGAGAAGGGTGAGAAACTCACCTTCATATATATCGAGATCGAGGTCGCGGACGGCCGTCGTACGCCCATCATAACTCTTCGCCACGCCTCTGAAGGCCGCCAGAATCTTGCGCGCTGCCATCGTCATATCCCAAGCCGTTGATGGATCCGGCTCTTCTATAGCCAAGGACGATCGCGCTACGCTCAGATTTGTGGCCATTTGCGTTGCCTGTCGGTTGGTTCAGGTGGCGGCCGTGCGTCTGGCCTCGCTTCCCCTCGCCAGGCGCTGCCTTACCACCACCTTCGAATAGACCGAACTTTCGCTGCCGCCGGTGCGCTTGCCCTTGCGGATATCCATCGCGATGTCGGCGACGGCCTTGGCGAAGGGCTGGGCCACGCCTTCATGCGCGGCGGTGATCATCAACTGTACCGCCGCCGGTTTCTCGGTGCTGGAGACTATCCAGCCTTCCTTGCTGAGTTCGGCGGCGAGAAGAAGATTATCGAGCCCGGCGAGTGCGAAATTGAAGTGATAGCAATCCGGCCGTCCGATGATGCTGGCGTCCAGAACGCGCAGGCGTTCGATGAATTCATCCCTGAACTCATAGATCTTGCGGGTCCGTTCCATGAAGCCATCGCGGCCGAGATAGCGCATGACCGCCCAGGCGGAGGCCAGCGCGCCGCCGGGCCGTGTTCCCGAAATGCTCGGCGTGCCATACATGCCCGACGGCCAATCGGTGAAGACGGTGCGGGTGAAGGTCGCATCGTCGGCTTCGCGGAAGATCAGTGCCGAGATGCCCTTGGCGGAATAGCCGAATTTGTGCAGATCGACCGAGAGCGAGCTCACGCCATCGATGCGGAAGTCGAAGAGCGGCGGCTGACGGCCGAGCATCTCGGCAAAGGGCAATATCATGCCGCCAAGACAGGCATCGACATGCAGGCGGATGCCATGCGCCTTTGCAAGCTTTGCCAGCTTGTCGATCGGATCGACTTCGCCAAAAGGGTAGGGCGGGGCCGAGCCGACGAGCAATACGGTGTTCTGGTCGAGCGCGCGCGTCAGCCAGTCCAGTTCCGCTTCTTGTGACTCTTGTGGCGGGGCGCGGCGCACTTCCATGTCGAGCAGATGGGTGGCCTTGTCGAGAGCCGGATGGGCGGTGTTGGGGATGACGATATTGACGCGGCCGGCCTTCCCTTCGGCGCGGGCCTTGTCGCGGGCAATATGCACGGCTTCGATCAGGCTTTCGGTCCCGCCGCTGGTCAGAATCCCGGCGGCGCCGGCGGGGGCGTGGAACAGGTCATATAAGGTGTCGAGAACGTCGTCCTCGAACTCGCCCAGCGCCGGATAGGAGGTGCGCCCATAGAGCCAGTTCTCGGAAGCGAACAGATTGAAGGCCTTGGTCGCGACGTCGAGAACATCGGCTCCGGCGAAATAGGAAGGCCGGAACATCCGCGGCCCATACCAGGCTAGATTGCGCTGCTTGGCTTTTTTCAGAGTCTCTTCGAGTTCAGGCAGGGATTGTCCCGCCTCGCCCAAGGCACCACCAAACATGCTGTTTCCTCTCTTTGTTGAGAGGCATGGTGGCAATTATAATGTTGAGTGTCAATTATTTTTGTCATCCTGAGTATCAGAATCCGATGGCCGCGGTCACGAACACATATTCGCATGTGTCCTTCGACACATTGCGGAAGCGCTGCTTCTGCCCCCCTCTGGCAAGATAACCGTCGCCGGCCTTCAGTTGCCGGGTCTCGCCGCCGATCGTCGCCTCCACCGTGCCCGAGACGATGTAGCCGACCTCATCGGTGCCGACCGGATTGCCGACATTACCGGTGTCCGATCCCGGCTGAACGACCACCCGGACAAATTGCAGTGGCGCCTTGGGGGTGGAGCGGTGGACTTGCTGATAGTGGATCAGCCCCATGGGGACGCCGACCATCTCTTCCGGACTGAAGAAGGCCGAGGTCGGGTTGGTCTGGTCCGGCGCGAAGAAATCGGCGAGCGATATGTCGAGGCAATCGCACAAACGTTTCAATGTCTCGACCGACGGGCTGACCTTGCCGAGTTCGATGGCCGAAACAGCACCGGCGCTCTGCCCTGAGCGGCGCGCGACTTCGCGTTGCGACATGCCCAGCCGCTCACGAATCTCCTTCAAGCGCTGGCCGACACTGATTTCCATGAATATATCCTGCAGGAATTGCAAAGCCCCGACTCTCTCAGACATCCCTTAATAGGATTGTCCGGAGAGGCGCCGCAAGAGGGACGGTATTTGTGCTCAGGTCCTGATCAGGCGGTTCATGAACTCTTGAGTCTCCGACAGCAGATGCCGCATCGCGCTTCCGGCGGCGTCGCTGTCGCGCGCGATGATGGCGTCGAGCACCCGCTGATGCATCGGCAGGAACACCGCGAAGGATTCGCGCGACAGCCGGTGCGCGATATCGAGGCCGACGGCGATGAGATTGCCCATCTGCAGCAGCAGCGCGTTGTGCGCGGCGGCAAGAATGGCGCGGTGAAAGCTGAGATCGGCGGCGACGCCTGAGGTTTCCGTACGCGCCGCTTCGCTCATCGCGGCGAAGGCTTGCGCGATGGTGGCGATCTCGGCCGCATTGCCGCGTATGGCGGCAAGGCGCGCCGCCTCGGGCTCGATCAGCAGGCGGATCTCGAACAGCTCACTATAGAATTCGGCTTGTGGCATGGTGCTGTAGCGCCAGTTCAGCACCTCGGCGTCGAGCAGGTTCCAGTTGAGCGGCTCGAGCACGCGGATGCCGGTGCGGGTCTGGGACGCGATGAGGCCGCGCGCCGCCAGCGATTTGACCGCCTCGCGGATGACCGAACGGCTGGCGCCGAATTCGGCGCCGAGATCGGCCTCCTTGGGAAAGGGCAGCGCCGGGCTGAGCTCGCCTTTGATGATGCGCAGGCCAAGGCTTGCCACCACATGGGCGAACAGATTGCGCTTCGGGCCGCGCCCGAGGGGAGCTGGGATTTGCTGGGCCATCCGACATCCTGACCAGACCGCTTGACTCTTATTCACATATTATCTGATAATATGATAAAAGAAAGTAGGAAGGGTATAAATGGGCGGTCGGGAGCACAGGGAAGGGGCTGATCTGGCGTGCGGCGCGGCTGCCCCGATCCTCGTGATGCGCGGCGTCGGCAAGAGCTTTCCCGGCGTCGTGGCACTCGAAAATGTCGACCTCGATGTCGCCCCCGGCGAAGTGCTGGGCCTCGTCGGCGAGAATGGCGCCGGCAAATCCACTCTCATCAAGATCCTGTCCGGCGCCCATCACGCCGATCAGGGCGAGGTCGTCGTCGCCGGCGAGAAGGTCGAGCGGCCGACACCGCTCGATATGATCGAGCGCGGCATCGCCGTCATCTATCAGGAAACCATGCTGGCGCCGCATTTGAGCGTCGCCGAGAATATGTGGCTCGGGCGGATGCCCAAGACCCGCGCCGGCCTCATCGATTGGCGGGAAACCCAGCGCCGGAGCCTGGATGTGCTGGCGCGCCTCGGCTTCAATCTCGATCCCAACGCGATCACCGGCACTTTGAGCGTCGCGCAGCGGCAGATGACCGAGATCGCCGGCGCCCTGTCGCGTAAAGCGCGGCTCGTTGTGCTGGACGAGCCCTCGGCAGTTTTGGGCGCGGCCGAACTCGAAAAATTATTCGAGATCATTCGCCGCCTGGCGGGAGAAGACGTGAGCTTCATCTATATCTCGCACCGCCTCGCTGAGGTCTTCGAAATCTGCGATCGCGTCACGGTGCTGCGCGACGGGCGCGTCGTCGGCGGTGGCAAGACCGCCGCGCTCGACCACCAGGATCTCGTCAGCCTGATGGTGGGGCGCAAGATCGAGGATATCTATCCCAAGCGGCAGCGCCGGCCGGGGGCGGTAGCGCTCGAAGCCAAGGGGCTCTCGCGGGGCGCTGCTCTGCGTGACGTCGGCATCGCGGTGCGGGCCGGCGAAATCCTTGGCATTTGCGGACTGGCGGGCGCCGGCCGCTCCGAGCTCCTACGCGCCCTTGCCGGCGCCGATCGTGCCGAGGCGGCGTCCTTCACCTTGCTCGGCGGGAAGCGGCCGTCGAATCCCAAGCAGGCGATCGCCCGCGGCCTGTGCCTCCTGCCCGAAGACCGCAAGTCGGAAGGCTGCTTCCTGCCGCAGGATGTCGCCTTCAATATCAGCATAGCGGGTCTCTCCCGCATCCGCCGCAAAGGCCTGCTCGACCGCCGCCGCGAGGATGAGGCCGCCATGGCGCTGATCGAGCGCCTGCGCATCCGCACCAGAAGTCCGGCCGAAAAGATCAGCCAGCTCTCCGGCGGCAATCAGCAGAAATGCCTGATCGCCCGCAGCCTCCATGCGAAATGCCGGGTGCTTCTGATCGACGAGCCGACGCGCGGCGTCGATGTCGGCGCCAAGCGCGAGATCTATCAGTTGATGGCGAAGCTCGCCGACGAAGAGGGCGTCGCCATCATCATGGTGTCCTCGGAGCTTCCGGAAATTCTGGGCCTCAGCGACCGCATCCTGGTGATGCGTGAGGGCCGGGTGGCGGCAAGTTTCGACCGCGCGGAAGCGACTGAAGAGATCCTGATGCGCGCCGCTCTCGGTCTTGACCGGCGTGTGGAAGGAGCGGCGGCATGATCGACGAGAAGCTCGACCGGCGGCAGCTTGCCCCCAACTTGACCGCCTTCGGTATCATCCAGCTCAAGCGGCTGCGCTCTTTCCGCGCCTCCGGCCTGATCTGGGTGCTCGTCATCATGTGCGCTGTCGCCGCCTTCGTGTCGGACGCGTTCCTCAATCCGTTCAATCTCATCAATGTGCTGCGCCAGGTGGCGCTGTTCGGCATCGTATCGGTCGGCATGACGTTCGTCATCCTGACGGCCGGCATCGATCTTTCGGTCGGCTCGATCGTCGCCGTCGTCGCGGTGACGGCGGCGATGCTGCTCGATGCATCGGTGCCCATTCCGCTCGTCATCATTGCCGGTCTCGCCATCGGCGCAGGTATGGGTGCGGTCAATGGTGCCGGCATCACGCTCGGCGGCATTCCGCCTTTCATCATGACGCTCGGCACGATGGTGATGGGTCGCGGCCTCGCCATGACCATTTCCGACGGCCACCCCATCCATTTCCGCGCCGTGGCTGATCAGTTTGCGTGGCTGGGACAAGGACATCTCCTCGGCTTGCCGGTGCCGGTCTGGGTCTTCGCCATCGTCGCGGCGCTGGCGGCCGGGCTTCTGCGCTTCACCGCCTTCGGCCGCAACATCTATGCCGTCGGCAGCAATCCGGAAGCCGCCCGCCTTGCCGGCATCGACGTCAAGCGCACCATCTTCCTGGTCTATCTGATCAGCGGCTTCCTCTCCGGCCTCACCGCGCTCATCTTCATCTCGCGCTTGACCGTCGGCGAGCCGGTCGCCGGCACCGGCCTCGAGCTCGAGGCCATCGCCATCACGGTCATCGGCGGCACGAGCCTGTTCGGCGGCGAAGGCCGCATCAGCGGCACCATACTAGGCGCGGCGATCGTCGCGGTGCTCGCCAATATCCTCAATCTGTTCGGCGTCTCGCCCTTCACCCAGCAGATCGTCAAGGGCGCCATCATTGTCGCCGCCGTGCTGTTCGAGATCATTCGGAGACGAAGGAATTCCGTGTCCAAACACGGATGAACGACCATCGGCGGCAATCCTGTCGGCCGGGGCGATTAACGGGAGGTAGTCATGCACAGAGCCTTGAGGATGAGTACCCTATGCGTCGCAAGCGCACTCGCCATGGGGGTGGCGACAGGGGCGCAGGCGGGCGGCGACAAGCTCAAGATCGGCTTCTCACAAGGCACGATGGAGAGCTCGTGGCGCGTCAATATGGTGGAGGGCAACCGCAAATATGCGGAAGCCAATCTGCCGGATGTCGAGCTCGTCGTCACCAATGGCGAGAATAACGCCTCGAAGCAGGTGGCTGATGTCGAAAGCCTGCTGGCGCAGGGCATCAAGACCTTGATCATCAGCCCGGTCACCGCCGATGCGCTCACCCCCGTGGTGAAGCAGGCGATGGATGCCGGCATTCCGGTGGTGACGCTCGACCGCAAGGTCAATACCGACGTCACCTTGCATATCGGCGCCGACAACAAGCTGATCGGCAAGTCGGCCGGCACCTATGTGTGCAAGGCGCTGGGCGGCAAGGGCAATGTCGTCGAGATCCAGGGCACGGCGGGCGCATCCGCCACTGTCGACCGGCATGACCTCTTCGTCGAGACGCTCGGCAAGGAATGCCCGGATGTGAAGATCGTCGCCAGCCAGGTCGCCAACTATGTACGTGAGCCCGCCATTAAATTCATGGAGGACACGCTGCAGCGCTTCAAGGACGGTGAGATCCAGCTCGTCTATGCCCATAATGACGACATGGCGCTGGGCGCGGTGACGGCCCTCGAGGCGGCCAACCGCCAGAAGGGCGTCATGGTCGTCGGCATCGACGGCGAGAATGCCGCCTACGATGCGATCAAGGCCGGCAAGATGGTAGCCACTTTCACCTATCACTTCGTGGCGCCGGAAGGTGTCCAGTATGGCTACAAGATCGCCAAGGGCGAGAAGCTCGACAAGGAGATCGTGCTCCCCACCCATCAGGTCGACAGCAGCAATGTCGATCAGTTCCTCGGCAAGGGATTCTGATCGTCGTTGGGCAGCCCCCGGTACTCCCTTCGGGGGCTGTCCTTTAAATTATCATATTAAAATATTAATTGGGAAAACGCCCCATGCTTCGCGTTGAAGATCTCGACACGCCGGCCGTCATCATCTTTCTCGACCGGCTGGAAACCAACATTGAGCGGGTGCAGCGCCTGATCGCCCGGCAGGGCATCGGCAACCGCCCGCATATCAAGACGCACAAGATCCCGGCCATCGGCCGGATGCAGATCGAGGCGGGCGCCGTCGGCCTCACCTGCCAGAAGCTCGGCGAGCTCGAAGTCTTCATCGACGCGAATGTCTGCGACGATTATCTGCTCAGCTACAATATCTTAGGCGCGCGCAAGACCGACCGGCTGATGCAGCTGGCTTCCCGCGTGAAACGCCTGGCGGTGGTGGCCGACAATGACGTCGTGCTGCGCGGCCTTTCCGAAGCGGGCCTCCGCCACAGCCGCGACATTCCGCTTCTCATCGAATGCGATACCGGTTTCGGGCGCAATGGCGTGCAGTCGCCGGAAGCCGCTCTCGACCTGGCGCGGCTGGCGCTGAAATTGCCGCGTATCGTCTTCGAGGGGCTGATGGTGTTCCCCAATAGCGCGCCCAATACGCATGAATTCTTCAGCCGCGCGCTCAAGCTCTTCCGCGAGGCGGGCATCGCGCTGCCGATCCTGTCGGGCGGCGGCACGCCGGCGCTCAACCGGCTCGCCGAATTTTCGATGATGACCGAGCACCGCGCCGGCACCTATGTCTATAACGATGTGATGATGGTGCATTCGGGTGTCGCATCCTGGCAGGACTGCGCCCTGCAAGTGCGCGCCACCGTGGTGAGCCGCCCGACTGCTGGGCGCGCCGTGCTCGATTGCGGCTCGAAGGTGCTGACCTCGGACCAGTATTACGTGCAGCATTATGGCCGGCTCGCCCACTATCCGGGCGCCGTCATCTCCGGCCTTTCCGAAGAACACGCGATCGTCGATCTCACCAACGCGCCCAAGCGGCCGAAGGTCGGCGAGGTGGTGGAGGTGATCCCCAATCATTGCTGCTCGGTCTCCAACATGACCGATGAGGTGCATGGCGTGCGCAATGGCGTGGTCGAGCTCACCTGGCCGGTGGCGGCGCGCGGCAAGGTACGCTGATGCGCGACGACATCGCCCGCTTGTTCGACCTCACCGGCAAGATCGCGCTGGTGACGGGTGCGCGTAGCGGGCTCGGCCAGGCGATGGCGCTGGCGCTCGCTGCGGCGGGTGCCGACATATCGGGTCTCGGCTCCTCGCCGATGCCGGAAACGCGCCGGCTCATCGAACAGGCGGGACGCGCCTTCTGTGAGGTCCAATGCGATCTGGCGCAGCTCGATGATGCGGACGAGGTGGTGTGCGGCGTCACCCATGAGCTGGGACCGGTCGACATACTGGTCAATTGCGCCGGCATCATCCGGCGTGCCGAGTTCGCGACACTCGCGATCGAAGCCTGGGACGAAGTGCTCGACGTCAATCTGCGCAGCCTGTTCCTGCTGAGCCAGGCGGCGGCGCGCAGCATGGTGGCTTATGGGCGGCAAGGCCGCATCATCAATGTCGCTTCGGTGCTCGCCTTTCAAGGTGGCGTCAGGGTGGCGGCCTATGCGGCGGCCAAACATGGCGTCGCCGGCCTGACGCGCGCCATGGCGAACGAGCTGGCGCCCGCCGGCATCACCGTCAATGCGATCGCGCCCGGTTACATGGTGACCGCCAATACGGAAGCGCTGCGCGCCGATGCGCAGAGATCAAGTGAGATACTGGGCCGCATCCCGATGGGGCGCTGGGGCGTTCCCGATGATCTCGCCACCGCCGCCTTGTTCCTCGCCTCGCCCGCCAGCTCCTATGTGACGGGCACGATGGTGGTGGTCGATGGCGGCTGGATGGCACGCTGACGGCGCAAGAATTTCGACTTCGCCGGATGGCGGCGGAGCGAGCGACGGGAGGACTGGACATGAAGAAGATCGTGTTTTGCCTGTTGACGGCGGCGAGCCTCGCCGCCCTCACCAGTGGAGCTGAAGCGGACAAGCTCGCCGATGTCCTGGCGCGCGGCAAGCTCGTCGTCGGCACCGGTGTCGGCAACCCGCCCTGGCATTTCCGCGACGAGGCCGGCAACATGGCGGGCTATGACGTCGATATTGCCAAGATCGTCGCCAAGGGCCTGTTCGGCGACGACACCAAGATCGAGTTCGTCAACCAGGCGTCGGATGCGCGCATCCCCAACATCGTCACCGACAAGGTCGACATCACCTGCCAGTTCATGACGGTGACCGCCGAACGCGCCCAGCAGGTCAATTTCACCATTCCCTATTATCGCGAAGGTGTCGGATTGATGCTGCAGGCGGGCGGCAAGTACAAATCGCGCGACGACATGAAGGCGGCCGGCAATGCCGTCACCATCTCCGTGCTGCAGAATGTCTATGCCGAGGACATGGTGCATTACGCGCTGCCCGAGGCCAAGGTCGATCAATATGAAAGTGTCGACCTTGCCTATCAGGCGCTCAATTCCGGCCGCGCCGATGCGGTGGCGACCGACATGTCGTCGCTGCAATGGTTCATGAAGCAGAATCCCGGCAAATATGCCGATGGCGGCTATGGATGGAATCCGCAGACCTATTCCTGCGCGGTGAAACGCGGCGAGCAGGACTGGCTGAACTTTGTGAACATCGCGCTACGCGAGGCGTTGACCGGCGTCGAATTCGGCACCTTCTCGAAATCCTTCGAACAGTGGTTCGGCGTCAAGCCGCCCGAGCCGCAAGTCGGTTTCCCGTCCGAGCATCGGTAGCGGGGAAGGCGCGAGGGCAATGGGATACTCCTTCAATTTCGGAGTGATCTGGGCCAGGGTCGATGTCTTCCTCCTCGGACTGGCACTGGGTCTTGCCCTCGCGCTCGCCGCTCTCGTCATCGGGACGGTGCTGGGCCTTGCCGCCGCCTTTGCCGCCGAGGCGGGCGGCGTCCGGCGAAAGCTTGTCGCCGTTTATGTCTCGCTCTTCCGCAACATGCCGTTGCTGGTGATCGTGCTCCTGGTCTATTTCGGCCTGCCGCAATGGGGCGTTACCTTCGGCAAGATCGAAAGCTTCATCCTGGCGCTCGCCGTCTATTCGGGCGCTTATCTGACGGAAGTCTTCCGCGCCGGCCTTTCCGGCGTGCCCAAGGGCGTCACCGATGCCGGCCGCGCCATGGGTCTTGGCCGTCTCCCGCT
Source organism: Rhizobiales bacterium Y(2018) (assembly GCA_005502925.1). Lineage (GTDB taxonomy): Bacteria > Pseudomonadota > Alphaproteobacteria > Rhizobiales > Aestuariivirgaceae > Taklimakanibacter. Next base: position 257,217 of record SCPD01000006.1, read on the forward strand.
TCTGTGGCTCATCGTGCTGCCGATCATGCTGCGCAACTGCCTGCCGGCTTTGGGCACGACCTTCATCTCGCTGTTCAAGGATACATCGCTCGCCGCGGTGATCGCGGTCCCTGAGCTCACCTATGAGGCGCGCAAGCTCAATACGGAGACTTTCCGGGTGGCCGAAGCCTGGGCCACCGCCAGCGTGCTCTATCTCGCCACCTGTCTCCTCATCGCTGCGGCTTTACGCTTCGCCGAGCGGCGTTTTCCGAAATTCTGACATGGCGGATTTCCTGCATCAGCTGTGGATCGCCCGTTTCGCTCTGACGCAGGGCCTCATCCTCACTCTGTGGCTCTCGCTGGTCTCGATCATTGCCGGAACGCTGCTCGGCATCATGGGTGGTGTCGCGCTCACCTATGGCGGCAGGCTGGTGCGCTGGCCGGTGCGCGCAATGGTCGATGCGTTGCGCGGCATACCGGTTCTGGTGCTGATCCTGGCGGTCTTCTATCTCCTCACCTTCGCCGGCATCAATTTCACTGCTGTCGAATCGGGGCTCATCGCGCTCAGCCTGTTTTCGGGCGCCCATATGGCCGAGATCGTGCGCGGCGCCTTGAGCGCCATCCCCGCAGGACAGATCGATGCCGGCAAGGCGCTGGGCCTGAGCTCATTCCGCATCTTTGCTTTGGTGCTCCTCCCGCAAGCGGCCAGGATGATCATGCCGGTCTGGATCAATACCGGCGCCGAGCTGGTCAAGACCTCGACGCTGCTGTCGGTCATCGGCACCGGCGAGCTGCTGTTCCGCACCCAGGAGGTCATCGGACGCAATTTCATGACGCTGGAATTCTACAGTTTCGCCGGCGCGCTCTATTTTCTGATCAATTTTTCTATCGAGCAATTGGGCCAGGCGATCAGCCGGCGCGTGGGAAACCCGGCGGATATTCAGGCAAGGTGACACCGCCATCGACGGTCACGGTTTGGCCGGTGACATAGTTGGCATCGTCGCTTGCAAGATAGAGGACGGCCTTGCCGATATCTTCCGGCAGGCCGAAGCGACCCATGGGGATGAAGGCTTCGACGGCCGCCTTGAATTCATCGTCATATTGCGGCGCCGCGCCCTCGGTCATCACATGGCCGGGCTCGACGGCGTTGATAGTGATGCCGTGGCGGGCGATCTCGATCGCCGCCGCCTTGACGAAGCCGTTGATACCGCCCTTGCTCGCCGCGTAATGCGCCATGTTGCCGATGGCGGTGCGGTTGCCGGTGATCGAGGAGGTGACGACGATGCGGCCATAGCGGCGCGCCATCATATGCGGCAGGCAGGCCTGCACCGCCAGGAAGACACCTTTGAGATTGACGGTGAGGAGGCGGTCCCACAATTCTTCCGGCATGGTGGCGAGCGGTGATGAATCGAACACTGCCGCATTGGGGCAGAGAATATCGATCTGGCCGAATGCCGAAATGGCGGTTTCGGCGGCGCAGCGCATATCGGCCGCCTTGCTGACATCGGCCGCGAAGCCCTGAACTTTCCCGCCGTCGGTGCTGAGGATTTTTACCGCCTTGGCGAGGAGGTCCTGATCACGGTCGACGAGCAGGATGCGGGCGCCCTCGCTGGCGAGGCAACGTGTTATGCCGAGGCCGATGCCACGGCCGGCGCCCGTCACGATGGCGCTCTTTCCCTCAAAACGTCCCGGCATGGCAGTTCCTTTCGTTTCTTCTTCTCAGCCGCGGAAGGCCGGTTCCGGCAGCCCACGGATTCCTGTCTCGATGGCGAAGATGGCGCCCTCCAAAGGTGTGCGCGCGAAGCCCGCTTCGTCGAGATACACCCATTTCCCGTCGACAAAGCGGATCGAGGCCGAGGTCACGAACAAAGTGGTCATGTCGGGCCCGCCGAAGGCGCAACTGGTCGGGCTTTCGACCGGCATCGTGATGACACGATCGACCTTGCCATCGGGCGCGTAGCGGGTGATGCGGGCACCACCCCAATGAGTGGACCAGAGATAGCCCTCGGCGTCGACGGTCGAGCCGTCGGGCACGCCGGCTTCGGGTTCGATCCTGGCGAAGATGCGGGCTTCGCTCACCGCACCGGTCACCGGATCGATGTCATGCGCATAGATGGCGCGATCATGGGTACGGCTGTGATACATCACACGCCCATCCGGGCTGAAGGACGGGCCGTTCGAGCAGATGAAGCCGTCGACCACACGCGCCGCATCATTGCCGCGATCGATGCGGAAGAGGGCGCCGACCTTCTCGGTTTCGAGTCGGTCGGTGGTGCCCGCCCATAATCTGCCCTGCCGGTCGCATTTCGCATCATTGAAGCTGGCGCGTGGCGTATCGGCGATCGGATTCACATAAGGAACGCGGCTACGGAAATCCTTGTCGATGAAGAAAACCCCGTCCGAGGCGGCAAGGACGAAGCCGCCACTTTCACGCAGCAGTACGGCGCCCAATTGCTCGGGCAGCGGCAGATCAAACTTTGTATCAACACCGCGCGTTACATCGAGGCGGTGAATCTCCGGGCGCATCTGGTCGATCCAGTAGAGCGCCTCTTCCTGCGGAGACCACAACGCGCCCTCCGACAGGACGGAGCGCGCTTCGTAGATGCATCTTATCTTCACGACGCCCTCAATATTTGACGATCAGGTCGTTGAGTTCGCGCACACTCGTCTCCGCCTTGGCGAGCGAGCCGATCACCTGGCCGCGCGAGAGAATGGTAAAGCGGTCGCAGCTCTCATAGGCGTGATAGAGATTATGGGTGATGAACACCGCCGACACGCCTTCACGCTTCAGCTCGGCCAGATGCTCGAGCAGCTTCGCCGTCTCGCGCACCGACAGAGCGCTGGTCGGCTCGTCGAGCAGCAGCATCGCGGTCTTGAAATAGACGGCGCGGGCAATGGCGACGGCCTGGCGCTGGCCGCCCGACAAGGCCTCGACCAATATGTCCGGGGAATTGATGCCGGAGATGCGCACCATATTGACGAGGATGTCCATCACGATGGCGTTCATCTTGTGAGTGTCGAGAAGCCCCAGGCCCTTCGTCAATTCACGCCCGGCGAAGAAATTGCGCATGATCGAGGCCGAGCCGACAAGGGCCGAGTCCTGATAGATCGTCTCGATGCCGAGCTTCTCGGAATCCTTGCGCGACTTGATGGTGGCAGGCTGGCCGTCGCGGAAGACCTGGCCGCTGTCGGGGAATTCGACGCCCGACATGATGCGCACCAAAGTCGACTTGCCGGCGCCATTGTCGCCGAGCAGGCCGACGATCTCGTTGCGGTTGATCTGGAAGTCGACGCCGCTCAGCGCCTGGACATGGCCATATTGCTTGGAGATGCCCTTGAGCGCGAGCAGCGGTGTGGAAGATGGAATGGTCATTTGCCGGCCTTCCGCGTGAGCCAGGTGTTCAGGATCACGGCCACGACCAGGATCGCGCCGACAAAGACGTCGAGATAGAAGCCGGGGGCGCGCAGGAGCAGCAGGACGTCCTCGACCATATACATGAGGCAGGCGCCGACCACGATGCCGAGCACCGTGCCGCGGCCACCCGACAGGAACAGGCCGCCGATAACGCAGACGGCGATGGCCTTCAATTCGAGGCCGATGCCCTGCGCCGGCGTCGCGGTGCCGACGCGGGTGATGCTGAGGATGCCGGCGATCGCCGCCGCGAGGCTCGCCAGTGCGAAAGCGATGACCTTGACCCGGTGGCTGTTGATGCCGACCGCGATGGCGGTCTTCTCATGGCCGCCGACCAGGTAGAAATGATTGCCGAGCTTGCTTTTGTGAACAAGCAGACCGGTGAGCAGCGCCAGAGCGATGAACCAGATGAACGGCGCCTCGATGCCGTAGAAGGAACCGGTGAGCAGGTCGGAGAAGGTTTCGTCCGGCTTGAAAGAAACGGTGCGGCCCTCCGACAGCCAGCGCACCACGCCGCGCACCACCAGCATGGCGCCCATTGTGGCGATGAAGGAGGGAATAGCGAATTTGACGGTGATCAACCCGTTGGTGACGCCGATGGCGGCCGCGATGGCAAGCGTGGCGAAAACCGCGAGCCATACCGGCAGGCCCATGCCGAACAGAAGGGCGATGCTGTAGCCCGCCAGCGTATAGACCGAGCCGACGGACAGATCATATTCGCCGGTGATCATCAGGACGCCGACGCCCAGCGAGATGATGCCGAGCACCGGAATGGCGCGCAGCAGGAGGCCGATATTGGTCTGCGACACATAGCGGAAATCGTTCGGATAGAGCAGCGACGCCACGATGCAGATTACCTGCAGGACGAAGAAGAACAGGCAGATATTGACGATCGGCTGCCGCATGAGGCGGCGCCAATGAGGAATTGCGGGCGTTGTGGATTTGAGAATGGGAGCGGCGTCTTGCGTCATGTCATATCGCTAAAGGACCGGCTCGCCCTGACAGCGAGCCGGCATGTAGGTTACTGGCTTACCGGTAGGTGCCGGCCCATTTCTTGACGAGCTCGGCATTGCTCTTGTCGATCACCGTGCCGCCGATCGGAATGCTGGAGGGCGGCACGCCGTATTTGACGAAGTAATAGAGCATCACGATCGGCATATAGCCTTCGTAATAGGCGCCCGAATCGACGGTTGCGACCATCTTGCCGGAGAGGATGGAGTCGATGATGCCGGGGCTCAGATCGAAGCCGCCGATGACCGGCGTCACATTCGCCTCAGCCGCCGCCTGCGGGCCGACTTCGGTCACCACGCTACCGAGACCGATGACCGCCTTGGTGTCGGGACGGCCGACGAGATATTGCGAAATGCGGGTCATCGCCGTCGCCATGGTCGGCGAGGCATCGAGACGCTCCGAAGTGATGCCCGCTTCATCGAGCGCCGCCTTGATGCCGCGATAACGCTCGGTGCCGTAGAAGGCATCCGGATCCTCGACCGGCGCCACGACGTGATCGCCTTTCTTGAGATCACCCGCCTCGACCATCTTACGCGCGATGCGCTGGCCGGCGGCGAAGAAATCCTGGCCGACATAGGCCTGGCTCTCGGTCGCATTGGGCTTCGGATCATCAGTGTCGAAAGTGATGACGGCGATGCCGGCGGCGCGCGCCTTGGCGATATTGGCGGTGAAGGCGTCGGGCAGCCAGTTGACGAGGGCGATGCCCTGCACCTTGTTGGCGATCGCCGTCTCGATGAGGTTGTTCTGCTTCACCGGGTCGCTGTCGGCATATTGGATGTCGACACTGACGCCGCGGTCCTTGGCGGCTTCCTGCGCGCCCTGGATCACCGGATTCCAGAACGGATCGCCGGCGGCCGTATAGATGATGAAGGTGACATTGACCTTCTCTTCCTGGGCCAGCGCGCTGCCGGCGGGCATGGTGCTTGCGGCCACAAGCGCGGCCGAGCCGGCGATCATCGAGGCCAAGGCCTCGCGGCGTGACGTCTTCTTCATTCTTCTGCTCCCTGTTTGTTGTGATGCTTCATTGGTTGTCGGTCTTGCCGGCAAGGACGACGTCGTAATGCACGGCCCAGCGTACGATATGGCCGGTCACATAATCGGCGGCGGCCTGCTGGTCGCGGGCGCGCACCAGGCGCAGGATCTCGCGGTGCTCGGCAAGCTCGGTCTCGCGCAGCTCATCGCTCAGGCGCCCGGTTCGGCCGCGGGCGCGCAGGAGATCGAGGATCGAACCCATGAAGGTGACGAAGACCTGGTTGCGCGTCGCCTCCGCCAGAAGCACATGGAATTTCGCCGCATGCTCGTCGGTGGGCAGGCCGTGATCGAGCGCCGCGCGGTGGTCGTCGAGCAGCCGCTCGATCGGCGCCAGATCCTCGGGCGTAGCCCTGATGCAAGCGAGGCGGACCGATTGCGGCTCGATCAGCTCGCGCGCCTCGAGAAGATCGAGCGCCACGACGTTGTTGATGAGGAAGCCGATCTGCTCGACCCGCAGAACATCCTCGGTCTTCGGCGCCTTGATGAAGGTGCCGTGGCCGGGACTCGCCTGGACGATATTGAGGGTAGAGAGAATCTGCAGGCCTTCGCGGATGGTGGAGCGCCCGACGCCCAGACTTTCGATCAGCTCGCGTTCGGTCGGCAACTGATCGCCGGGCTTGAGCAGCCCGCGGCGGATCATGCCCAGCAATTGCTGGGCGACCTGCTGGGCCGATGTCGTCTTGACGATGGGGACGAATTCCACGGGACGCTCATGTCATATTGTCAGACCACCAGAGCGCAGAGCGGAAACGGAGTCAAGGGCCGGGATTCCGGCAATCCTTGGTGAAATCTAACAAGCTATTGGTAATATTGTTGAATATTAAAGTTCAGACGCCGGGAATCGAGCCGGATCTTGCCGATCGCTCAACCGCCGGAAGTCATCTGCTTGCTCAGTCTCTGCAGGGCGGCGGTCCGCTGGGCGACGAAGCGCAGGAGCACCGAGCGCCCGGGCTCGTTCAGACCCTGCAGCGACTTGAGGAAAAGGATCGTGCCTTTGCAGTTGCGCGCCGCGTCGAGCTTGAATTCGATCGCGTTGCGGAACTCGGCCGCCGTGAAGCCATCCGCTGTGGCGGTGAGCAAGAGTTGCATCAAGGGCGCCTCGACATCCTTCTGCTCGATCGGTTGGCCGGCATAGCTGCCGCTGGTGCGGATCAGCTCCGCCGTGGCGGCGAGTTCGCGCTCCTGCAAGGAAGCGGACAGCAGAGCCGGATCGAAACCGCCCGTCTCACCCTTGAGATAGGCCTCGCAGGCCTTGGCGTTCTTCACCGCCAGAGCCTCGGCCTCTTCCGCCGCGACCTGGTAGAAGGAGGCGAGCGCCGCATCGGACGCAGAAGATATGCTCTGCGCCACGATCGGTGTGACGATCGCCCATATGCGCCGGCGCATTTCCGCGGCCGCTTCACCCTTGACCGTGCCTTCGCGCAGGATGGCGAAGATCTCCTCGCGTGCTTTCGGATGCTTCTCGCGCAGCGCGCGGTAAAGGGCGATACGGTCGAGGGCCTTTTCGGCGTCATCGATCTCCTGAAGCGGAATGCCGGCCTGCGCCACATCGGCGTCGGTTGCATAGGAAGTCACGAGGCCGGACGCGAAGAGTTCGGCGTGGCTCGGCCGCCAGGCATTTTTCTCCGTCACCGCCAAAGCGCGGTCGATGAAGCCCGCTTCGACGCCGCGGCCACGGAGAAAGCTGCGCAGCTTGACGATATGAGGTTGCGCATCGGTGTTTTCCTGCTCACCGGATTCGGGACGACCGAGAGCCAGGACCGCGTCACGCGACAGCCAGCGGTTCTTGCCGGCGGCGAAGGCCTTGACGCAGGGCCCGGCGCAGACGGCCGAGACATAGGTGTTGAGATTATTGGCGAGGATGATCTGGCTCAGCCTGTCGGCTTCGGCGAGGCGGCCTTCCGGGCTGTTCAGATAGATGGTCGCGATCGCCGGATGATCATGCAGGACCTCGTCGACCGTTTCCGAGAGGCCCAGATCCATCGGACCCGTGACGTTGAGCTCGGTATCGTCGCGCAGCAGCGCCACAGCGTAGCGCGGCTCCGTGGTCTCGAAGATGGCGTCGGCGAAATGCTGGATCTGCGGCACGCCGAGCCTGGCGAAGATGGCGAGCACGGAGAGCGCCGCGATGACCGTCGCCCCCTTCACCACAATGCTCCAGATGCGTTTCGGATGTTCGGTTTCGTAACGCTCGGCGGCACGGACGACGCCGACGGCGAACCACACCATGGCGGCGAGCAGCGCCAGCCACAGGCCGATCACCCCGACGCTCACCAGGATCGGATAGTCGGCGATGTCGAGCCGCATGAGGGAAAAATAGAAGACGCCGAACAGAAAGGCGATCAGGAGGCCGCTCAGCCAGAAGCTCTTCGGCAGCGACAGCATGCCCTGCCAATGGCGCAGAAGATAAGGGGCCTTGGGCAGGACAGGATCAGGCGCAGGCGCAGCCGCCGCGGCGACATCGACTGTCTGGACCTGCTGCCACTCCTTGAAACCCACCCGCCAGATCCAGTCGGTCGGTTTGAGCGAATTGTCGGCCAATGCCGCGGTGACGGCTTCGGTCGCCATCGGACCGTTCCGTTTGCCGCCGACATGGGTGAACCAGGCGATGGGCCGCGTGCCATCCCTCATCTTAAAGTAGATGCAGAGTGCATCGAGCGCGAAGACCAGGGCGGACGGCACGACAAAGCTGGCCACGGCCACCTGCCATTCAGGCGCGCCACCATGGGCCAGGGCAAAGGCCGACACGATGACGGCGACAATATAAGTGATGAGATGGGCGGCCAGGAGCCGCCGCAAGCTCATCTCCTTCCAGGCCTTCAGCGCCCAGATCGGAACTCGGGAGAATATGGCAATGCCGAGAAGGGCCCCGGCAAAGGAAATGGCCGCTGCAGTCGTCATGCCGCACCTGCACAAACCGGTCACGGGCCGTCCGGGCCGGAATTAACCCTAAGTGATCGTGACCTGGGTAAGCTAAATGCAGATGATCGGGTTAGGCAAGCGTTAGGTACATCTGGTCGGGGAAGCGGTAAATATATGAAAATTCACTAAAATTTTACAAAATGGCGACTTAGGAGAGATGGCCGGCCGCGCCGCCCGAATATCCGGCAGCGGGCGAAGTTCATCAGCCTACGGATCAATATTCTGCGTCGCCGAGCGCGCGATTTTTTGTCGTCAAGAAATGAAGTGTTGATCGGATCGGTCAAAGCGAGCATGCTCCCTCGCTATTTTCCGGATATGCGCTGAGGCTTTGGAACATGCCTGGCATTGGACGAGAGCAGACGTCGGAGCCCTGGCGGGTGGGCGTATTGTTTTCACGTACCGGCTATATGGCGCTCATAGAAGAGACGCAGTATCGCGGCACGATGCTGGCGATCGACGAGATCAACGAAGCCGGCGGCATCAATGGCCGCGAGCTCGTGCCTGCCGTCTTCGATCCGGGTTCCGACAATGCGCAGTTCCGCGCTTATACGCGCAAGATGCTGGCCGAGGACGGTATCCGCACCATCTTCGGCTGCTACACGTCGTCGAGCCGCAAGGCGGTGCTGCCGATCGTCGAGCGCCTCAATGGCCTTTTGTGGTATCCGACCCTTTATGAGGGGTTCGAATTCTCGCCCAACATCATCTATACGGGCGCGGCGCCCAACCAGAACAGCCTGACGCTGTTCACCTATCTCGCCCAGAATTACGGCACGCGCTTCTATTTCGTCGGCTCCGACTATGTCTATCCGCGCGAATCGAACCGCATCATGCGCGCCCTCGTCAATCAGTCGGGCGGCGAAGTGGTCGGCGAGATGTATGTGTCGCTCAATGCCCGGCGCGAGGAGTTCTATCCGATCATGCGCGACATCCGGACGGCGAGCCCGGACGTCATCTTCTCGACGGTCGTCGGCGAGGCGACCGTGTTTCTCTATCAAGCCTTCAACGACTTCGGCTTCGATGCCAAGAAGCTGCCGATCGCCAGCCTCACCACCACCGAGGCCGAGATCCGGGCGATGGGCGCCGATGTCGGCGAGCACCACATCACTGCCGCGCCCTATTTCCAGGGCATCGGCGGGTCCAAGGAAGAGGCCTTCGTCCAGCGCTACCGCAAGCGCTACGGCGACAGCGAAAACACGAATATGTGCGTGGAAGCGGCCTATTTTCAGGTGCATCTCCTCGCCAAGGCGCTGGCGCAAGTGAACACGCTCGACACCGACATATTGCGGCCTTTCGTGCTCGGCTCGACCATCGACGCGCCACAGGGCACCGTGTCGATCAATCCGGCCTGCAGCCATGCCAACGTCTGGTCGCGCGTCGGGCGCGTCAACCGCGCCGGGCAGTTCGCCATCATGCATCAGTCACTGTCGCAGATCGACGCCGATCCCTATCTCATCAGCCCTTATCGGTTGGCGGAGAGCGCCTGAGCCATGGCGATCAATCCCCTGGCCCAGTTTTCGCGCCTGCGCCTGCTGGTCGTCTGCGAGCCCGACGAGGACGGCCAGTCGCTTCTGCGCCACCTCCAGCGCAGCCGCGCCCAGGTCAGGCATCAATGGCCGGCGCCCGACCGCATCGGCGAAAATGCCGATGTGCTGTTCTGCGAATATGGCCCGGGCCTCGGCAACCGGCTCGCCTGGATGCCGGGTGAGGCGGAGGCGGCCCTCATCGTCCTTCTGCCGCAGAATGTGCGCCTCGATTACCACGAGTTGCATGTGGCCTGCCCCAATGCGGTGCTGAGCCGGCCCTATCAGCCGCATCTCATCGATGCGGCGATGCTCCTGGCCTTCGACCAGTTCGCCTTCTTCCGGCGCCAGAAGACGCGTATCGCGCGCATGGAAGAGAATGCCCGCGCCATGCGCGACATCGAGAAGGCGAAGCAGCTGATCATGCGGCGCAATCGCATCAATGAAACGGAAGCATTCCGTGTACTGCGCGATATGGCGATGAAGAAACGCGTCACTGTCGCGTCGCTCGCGTCCAAACTCGTTGACACTTCCGACAGCCTCGTATAAGAAACGCGCACCCCGCAAAAATGCGGACAGCGGCAAAAGCGCCGCTCACATAATCAGGCAGTAACGCCCTCATGTTTGACCGGTCCAGGTCAACTTGGGGGTTTTTGTTGTTGTCATGGAGGAAACGATGGCTATCAGGAGAAGATCGTTCCTGACGGGAACGGCTGCGCTCGGCGCAGGTTTATTGGGCGGATTCCCACATATCTGGATCAAGGACTATTCGCTGGCGCGTGCCGCTGGCGGTGAAATCAAGGTCGGCGTGCTGTTCTCAATCACCGGCACGACGGCGATCATCGAGGAGTCGCTGAACAAGGCGACGATCATGGCGATCGAGGAGATCAACGCAGCCGGTGGTATCAACGGCATGCAGATCAATGCGGTCGTCGAAGATCCGGCCTCCGATCCCGCCACCTTCGCGGAGAAGGCGCGCAAGCTCGTCGTCGGCGACAAATGCGTCAGCGTGTTCGGCTCCTACACGTCGGCCAGCCGCAAGGCGGTGCTGCCGGTGGTCGAGAAACGCAACAATCTCTATTTCTACCCGACCCTCTATGAGGGCCGCGAATGCTCGAAGAACGTGATCTATACGGGCGCCGTGCCCAACCAGCAGCAGGACGAGTTCGTGCCCTGGCTGGTCGAAAAATTCGGCAAGAAGTTCTTCCTCATCGGCTCGAACTACATCTATCCGAAGGAGGAGAACAATTACTGCAAGAAGCTGCTCGAGAAGCTCGGCGGCGAAGTGGTGAACGAGGAATATGTGCCGCTCGGCCATTCCGAGTTCTCCTCGGTGATCAACAAGATCAAGAGCACCGCGCCCAATGTGATCTTCTCGACGGTGGTGGGCGATTCGGTGGTAGCGCTGCACCGGCAATATCGCGCCGCCGGCCTCGATCCGGCCAAGATGCCGATGGCGAGCCTCACCACATCCGAGAACGAAGTGGCGGCGATGGGCGGCGATGCCGCGGCCGGCCATTTCACCTCGGCGCCTTATTTCATGGTGCACAAGTCGCCCGAGAACGAGAAGTTCGTCGCCGCCTACAAGAAACGCTGGGGCGACGACAAGGTCACGCATTTCGTCTCGGAAGCCTGCTATTTCCAGATGTATCTGTTCAAGCAGGCGGTCGAGAAACTGGCCGGCAGTGACATCACGCCGGACGGCATCCGCGAGGCGATCAAGGGCCAGGAATATCTGGCCCCGCAAGGCAAGATCCATCTCGACAAGGAAAATCTCCACACCTGGCTGTGGCCGAAGATCGCCGTCGCGAAATCTGACGGTCAGTTCGAGGTGCTGAAGGATTCGGCCGAATGGAAGGCGCCCGATCCCTATGCCGCCTATCCGAACCAGAAATGCACCGAGACAGGGCTCAAGGAAGCCTGAGTCAAATCTGGCCGCGGCGGTTCAACACCGCCGCGGCACTCTAGCCTTGTGAGCTTTCGGTCATGGAATTTCTGTTCGAACAATTCATCACCGGCCTGAGCATCGGCTCGATCCTGCTCATCGTCGCCCTCGGCCTGTCGATCATCTACGGCTCGATGGGCGTCATAAACATGGCGCATGGCGAATTCATCATGCTCGGCGCCTATGGTGCCTGGGCGCTCAAGGCCTATGCCGGCATCAGCCTGTTTCCGAGCCTCATCATCATCTTCATCGCCACGGCGCTGCTCGGCGCCCTTATCGAGCGTGGCGTCATCCGCTATCTCTACCGCCGGCCGATCGATACCATCCTCGCCACCTGGGGCATCGGCGTCATGCTGCAGCAGCTGGTGCGGCTCACCGCCGGTGGCGAATTGCGCTATGTCGAGATGCCGCCGAGCCTCGCCGCCACCGTCGACATCTTCGGCGTCGACGTCTCGGCCTATCGCGTCTTCATCATCATCGCCGGGGCGGCGCTGTTCGCCGCGACCTGGATGCTCGTCAACAAGACGACGATCGGCATGCAACTGCGCGCCGTGGTCCAGGACCGCAGCATCGCCACCGCCTTCGGCATCAATGCGAGCACGATCTATACCGGCACCTTTGCTTATGGTGCGGGGCTCGCCGGTCTCGCCGGTGCGCTGGTCGCGCCGCTCAAGAGCGTGTCGCCGGAAATGGGCACCGGCTATGTGGTCGATGCCTTCTTCGTCGTGGTGCTGGGCGGCGTCCAGAGCCTGTTCGGCACGGTGGCGAGCTCGGTGCTGCTCGGCCAGCTCTCAGGCGTGCTCGCTTACTGGCAGAACGACACCGTCGCCAAGGCGCTGGTGCTGGTCGGTATCGTCATTCTCATCCGTTTCAGGCCGCAAGGCCTCTTCGTCACAAGGGTGCGTACATGATGTCGAAGCGCACCATGCGGCAGGTCTTCGTCTATGGCGCGGTGTGCCTCGCCATCTTGCTCCTGCCGATGCTGATCAACGATGATTTCCTGCTCAACCGCTTCGCCCGCTATCTGGTGCTGGCCATGGTGTCGATGGCGTTGGCTCTGTCCTGGGGGTATGCCGGCATCCTCAATCTCGGCCAGGCGATGAGCTTCGGGCTCGGCTCCTATTGCATGGCGATGGCGCTCAAACTGCGCACCATTCCCGTCCATACGGGCTCCGAAGGGCTGCCCGACTTCATGGTGTGGAACAATGTCGAGGCGCTGCCGTGGTTCTGGAAGCCGTTCTATTCCATGCCCTTCGCCATTGCGGCGGGCATCATAGGGCCGATGATCGTCTCGGCGATCCTCGCCTGGTTCATGTTCCGCGGCAGGGTCACCGGTGTCTATGTGGCGATCATCACGCTCGCCACATTGGTGGTCGTCAATCTCGTGATCATCGACCAGCAATGGGCGACGGGCGGCTTCAACGGCATCACCGATCTCGCCCAGCTCGAGCTGTTCGGCATCACCTTCGATGCCTATAGCGCGACGACCTATTATCTGATCGCCATCTGCCTGACGGTATGCCTGTTCCTGGCGCTCGCCGTCACCAAGAGCAAGGCCGGGCTCATTTTGCAGGCGATCCGTGACCAGGAAGACCGCGTGCGCTTCTTCGGCTATGACGTGGCGCTGTTCAAGACCATGGTGTTCTGCGTCTCGGCCGGCATCGCCGGTCTCGCCGGCATGCTCTACACGATCGTCATGGAATTCGCCTCGCCGACCTTTCTCGGCGTGCAGCTCAGCCTGTCGATCGTCATCTGGTGCGCGGTCGGCGGCCGCCAGAGCCTCGTCGGCGCGCTGCTCGGCGCCATTCTCGTCGCCGGCATGCAGGGAGCGCTGTCCGAATCGGAAGTCTTCCTCGACACCTGGACACTCGTCATGGGCGCGCTTTTCGTGCTGGTGGTGCTGTTCCTGCCCAATGGCATAGCGAGCCTCGGCGAAAAGCTCGCCGAGAAGTTCGGCAGCCGCCGCCGCGCCGCAGCCGAACCGGCCAAGCGCGGCAATGCCATCTCCCGCTCCACCAAACTCGCCGAGGGCAAATGACCGCGCATCTCGAACTCAGCGATGTGAGTGCCAGCTTCAACGGCTTCAAGGCGGTGAACGGCCTGTCGCTCAAGGTGGAGAAAGGGGAGCTGCGCTGCCTCATCGGGCCGAACGGGGCCGGCAAGACCACCGCCCTCGACCTCATCTGCGGCAAGACGGTGCCGAGCGGAGGCTCCATCCGCTTCAAGGGCATCGAGCTCGGCCGGCACGACGACTATCAGATCGCGCGCTCAGGCGTCGGGCGCAAATTCCAGGTGCCGAGCGTCTTCCGTCAGCTCACCGTGCGCGAGAATCTCGAAGTCGCCTATTGCAAGCGCAATGGCGTCCTCGCCAATCTGCTGCGCTGGGCACATTCGGCCGACAGCGACGGCCTCGACAAGCTGGCGGAGTTCGTGGGGCTCAGCGATCAGCTCAACGTGCCGGCGGCGCATCTTTCGCATGGCCAGACCCAATGGCTCGAGATCGCGCTGCTGCTCGCCCAGGACGCCGAGCTCATCCTGCTCGATGAGCCGACCGCCGGCATGACGGTGCAGGAGACGCAGAAAACCGCCGACATCTGCAACCGCCTCAAGGGCAAACACACGATCATCGTGGTCGAGCACGACATGGGTTTCGTCAAGGCGATCGGCGACATCATCTCGGTGATGCATCAGGGCAAGCTCCTCGCCGAAGGCCCGGTCGCCGAGATCGAGAACAATCCGAAAGTCAAACAGGTCTATCTGGGATCGGTGGGGATCAGCGGTGCTTGAGCTCAAGAATCTCGAAGCCTATTACGGCAATTCGCGCGCCCTCCAGGGCGTCAATCTCACGCTCGAGACCGGCAAGTTCCTGGCGGTCCTGGGACGCAACGGGGTGGGCAAGACCACTCTGTTCAAGGCGATCCTCGGCCTCATGGACCGCTGCGGCGGTGAGATCGCGCTGTCGGGGAAACGCCTCGACCCGCTGCCGACCTTCAAGCGCGCTCATGCGGGCCTGGGATATGTGCCACAGGGCCGCGGCATCATCCCGACCTTCACGGTGCGCGAGAATCTGAAGCTCGGCACTTTCGCGCGCTCCGGCGGCGACAAGCATTCCTATGATGATCTCGTCTTCGAGATCTTCCCGGTGCTCGGCGAGTTCCTCGACCGGCAGGGCGGCAATCTCTCCGGCGGCCAGCAGCAGCAGCTGGCGATCGGCCGGGCGCTTCTGACGAACCCCAAGATCATCCTGCTCGACGAGCCGACCGAGGGCATCCAGCCCAATATCGTCGAGCAGATCGAGGAAGCGATCATCAAGCTCAACAAGGCGCATGGCATCACCATCATCCTGGTCGAGCAGGATATCGAATTCGCACGGCGCGCCTCCGACTCCTTCGTGATCATGGAGAAGGGCCGCGTCGTGGCGGAGGGTCCCGTCAAGAACCTGACGGACAATCTCATGCACAAGCACATGGCGGTGTGACCATGCGGCGGTGCGCAATGATCAGGCAACCATCTGGGAGACGAACATGATTCATGGCGATATCGGTAGCAGCAACGACACGGTCGGCGTTGCGGTGGTCAACTACAAGATGCCGCGCCTCCATACCAAGAAGGAGGTGCTCGACAATGCCCGCAAGATCGCCGAGATGCTGGTCGGCATGAAAGTGGGCCTGCCCGGCATGGATCTGGTGATCTTCCCGGAATACAGCACCCACGGCATCATGTACGACCAGAAGGAAATGTATGAGACCGCCTCGCAGATTCCGGGCGAGGAGACCGAGATTTTTGCCCAAGCCTGCCGCAAGGCCAAGGTCTGGGGCGTGTTCTCGCTCACCGGCGAGCGCCATGAGGAGCATCCCAACAAGGCGCCCTACAACACGCTCATCCTGATGAACGACAAGGGTGAGATCGTGCAGAAATACCGCAAGATCATGCCCTGGGTGCCGATCGAAGGCTGGTATCCCGGCAATTGCACCTATGTGTCGGAAGGCCCCAAGGGTCTCAAAGTCAGCCTGATCATCTGCGATGACGGCAATTACCCGGAAATCTGGCGCGACTGCGCGATGAAGGGCGCCGAGCTCATCGTGCGCTGCCAGGGCTACATGTATCCGGCCAAGGACCAGCAGGTGCTGATGGCCAAGGCGATGGCCTGGGCCAATAACAGCTATGTGGCGGTTTCCAATGCCACGGGCTTCGACGGCGTCTACTCCTATTTCGGCCATTCGGCGATCGTCGGCTTCGATGGCCGCACGCTCGGCGAATGCGGCGAGGAGGAAATGGGTATCCAATATGCCCAGCTGTCGAAGATGCTCATCCGCGACGCGCGCAAGAACAGCCAGTCCAACAACCATCTCTTCAAGCTGGTGCATCGCGGCTATACCGGCATGATCAATTCGGGCGAGGGCGCGCAGGGCGTCGCCAGCTGCCCCTATGACTTCTACAAGAAGTGGATCACCGATCCCGAAGGCACGCGCGAGATGGTGGAGGCCATCACCCGCTCGACCGTCGGCACCGAGGAATCGCCGATCGACGGTATCCCCAACCCCAAGACGCGCGCCCATCGTTGAGCAAAGCGGGGGACCGGAGAGCAGTACGGGATCGCTCTCCGGTCATCGCATGAATGGACAGAGCCACGATGGATCTGAGCAACTATCTCCTCACCGGGCAGCCTTATTATCATCCCGTCGGCAATGAGGTGGCGCTGTTCGAAGCGGCCTATGCGGCGCGCCTGCCGATGATGCTGAAAGGGCCGACGGGCTGCGGCAAGACACGTTTCATCGAGCATATGGCCTGGCGGCTCGGCAAGCCGCTGATCACCGTCGCCTGCCATGAGGATATGACGGCGTCGGATCTGGTCGGGCGTTTCCTTCTCGATGCCGAAGGCACCGTCTGGCATGACGGTCCGCTCACTCTCGCAGTGCGTCACGGCGCCGTGTGCTATCTCGACGAGATCGTCGAGGCGCGCCAGGACACCACCGTCGTCATCCATCCCTTGACCGACGACCGCCGCATCCTGCCGCTCGAGAAGAAGAACGAACTGGTCCGGGCGCATCCCGATTTCCAGATCGTGATCTCCTACAATCCCGGCTATCAGAGCGTCATCAAGGATCTGAAGGAATCGACCAAGCAGCGTTTTGCGGCCCTCGATTTCTCCTATCCCGAGGCTTCGATCGAAACCGAGATCGTCGCCCATGAATCAGGAATCGCGCATGAAGACGCCGCCGTGCTGGTGCGGATCGCCGGTCGCACCCGCAATCTGAAAGGACATGGACTGGATGAAGGCGCCTCGACCCGCATGCTGGTCCAGGCGGGCCGGCTGATGAGCCGGTCGATCCCGTTGCGCGAGGCCTGCGAGGTGGCGATCGTGCTGCCGATCAGCGATGATCCCGATATGCGGCGCGCCCTCACCGAAACGATCGCCGCCTGCGTGTAGGGCGTGATTGGGATGTCTATGACGAGACCAGGATCTTACCTTCATTTCCCCTTCTCCCGCTTGCGGGAGAAGGTGCCCGATAGGGCGGATGAGGGTGTTGGTTCAGCTCACGGCAGCTTCTCAAAAGAGCAAGATGACGAAGCTTCGGCACTTCTCATATTCGGACCTCTTCAGAAGCCGAGAGAACACCCTCATCCGGCCTTCGGCCACCTTCTCCCGCAAGCGGGAGAAGGGAAGGTTACATGACCGACGACGGTCTCATAGACGGCTTGCTGCGTAGCGTCCGCTTCGCCCAGGCCATCGATCGGCGCACCTGGCAGAGCGTGCGTGAGGTCTTTCCAGGCCCTGCTTTCGATCTGTGGATCGACGGCTTCGAGCGGGTCGCGGCGAAGATCGGGGACGCCGCGGCGCCTTTCGCCTTCGCCACCGGCAGCGTCGAGGTGGCGCGGCTGCACGGCACCGACCTGGCGCTGGCCACGGCCGACACCGCGACCGGCATCGCCAAGGCGGCCGGGCCTGAAGCCGCATTGCGCTTCCTCGCCGTGCTCCCTTCGGTGGCCGCAGTCCTCGAGGAAAACGCCGCCTTGCGGATCTGGCTCCGGACGGTTGAGGAGGCGGCGACGCTGGCGCCAGGCGCCGCCTCCCTCATCATCCGCGCCTCGGGCTTCGTGCTCGGCCGGCTCAGCGTGCTCGCCTTCCGCGCCTGGGCGGCGAACGGCATCCGTCAGAGCGCTGGCGATGCCGCCAAGGCGGCGCTCTATTTCGCCGTCACCGACATGGCGACACTCAAAGCCTTCGAGCGCGATCCGGACGATGTCGCCTTCACCGATATCGAGGCGTCGCTGCGCGCCTTCCTGATTGCCCTGTGGAAGATCCGCCCGGTGATCCGCGCGGCCAGTGTCAGGCCGGGCGGGCGGGTGATGCGGCGGGCCTCTTTCGATGGCGCCATCATCCGTGTGCCGGAAATCTTTGCCGGTTATCGCGGCGCCGCGGCGGCGGCGCATTATCATGCGGTCTTCGCCCATATCGGCGCGCATCTGAGATACGGAAGGGCGAAATTTCCGGTCGCCTCGCTGAGGCCAGTGCAGCTGGCGCTGGTCGGGCTGATCGAGGATGCACGTGTCGAGGCGCTGGCCGCCGAGGAATATCCGGGCCTGCGCCGCCTGTGGTCGCGCTTTCATGTCGCCGAGCCCGGCACGGCGCTCACCGCCGAGCTCCTGATGATGCGCCTGGCGCGCGCGCTGATCGATCCCGCTTATGTCGATGACGATCCGTGGATCAGCAAGGCGCGCCGGATGTTTCGCGATGCCCGCGATCAATGGGAAGACCCGGCGATCAGCCGGCGCATCGGCGGGCTGCTCGGCAACGACATCGGCCAGATGCGCATCCAGTTCAATGCCAGAAGCCATGTGATCGAGCCGTCCTATCGTGACGACAATACCGGTCTGTGGGATTTCGGCGACACACCGCCCGAGCAGGCGGAAACCGCCGAGATGCTGCTCGAGGCGGTGCGCCTCAACGAGCAGGAGACGCTGGAGGGGAGCGAACGGCGCGAGCGTGATGATACGAGCGACATTTCGGCGAACCGCGCCGGAAAGCTGACGGCGCTGCCCGAGGATGCCGGCATCCCGATCGCGCGACGCTCCGAATGGGATCATGTCGGCGGCCTGATGCGGCATGACTGGACGACGATCCTCGAATTCAAGCCGAAGCCGGCGGCGGCCGAAGCCATCGACGCCATCCTCGCCGATCACGCCGATGTCGAGCGCCGCATCGCCCGGCTGGTGAAGGCGGCCAAGGTCAGCCGGCCGGTGCGCATGCGCCGCCAGCCGCAAGGCGACCGTCTCGATCTCGATGCCGCCATCCGGGCGATGATCGATCATCGCGCCGGCCTTCCGCCCGATACCCGCCTCTATGAGACGCAGGAGATGCGGGCGCGCGATCTCTCGGTGCTGGCCTTGCTCGACATATCGGAATCGACCCGCGACCGGGTGCGCGACACGACGACCACCGTCATCGCGCTCGAGCGGGCGGCGGCGGCGCTGCTCGCTCAGGCCATGGCCGATCTCGGCGATCCTTTCGCGCTCCATGCCTTCTGCTCGAATGGACGCGAAGAGGTGCGCTACTACCGGGTGAAGGATTTCGCCGAGGACAATCTGGCGATGGTGAAAGCGCGGCTGGCGGGTCTGCGCGGCATGCTGTCGACCAGGCTCGGCGCCGCTCTGCGCCAGGCCGGGGCGGAAATCGCGACCCAAGCCACACATCGCAAGCTGGTGCTCGTCATCACCGATGGCGAGCCCGCCGATATCGACGTCGCCGACAAGAGATATCTGGTCGAGGATGCGCGCAAGGCGGTGCAGGAGCTGGCCCGCCAGGGGGTCGATGTCTTCTGCGTCGGCCTCGATGGCGGCGGCGAAAACTATCTGCCGCGCATCTTCGGTCCGCGCAACTACCTGATGCTCAATAGGGTCGAGGCCCTTCCCGAAAAACTGCCGATGCTCTATTTCAGACTCACCATCTGATCATGCAGGACGGCAATCCCTTGAGCAGTGCCAGGCCCTATGCCGCGGAATTCCTCGGCACGGCTATTCTCGTGTTTTTCGCGGCCGGCGCGGTCATGGTCACCGCGATGCTCGGCAATCTGCCGGGACCGCTGATCGCCGGTGCTGCCTCGGGTGTCGCCTTGATGATCCTGATCTGGGCGCTGTTCGATATTTCGGGCGCGCATTTCAATCCGGCCTTGACCCTTGGATTGGCGGCCTTCGGCGATTTCCCCAAGCGGTTGGTGCCCGGTTATGTCGCGGCGCAGCTCGCCGGCTCCTGCGCGGGTGCGGCGCTTCTTTATCATACGCTCGGTGCGCAAGGCGGCATGGGCGCCAATCTGCCCAATTCGAGCTTGGCCTTGCCGCTTGCCGGCGCCTTCGCCATCGAATGTTTTCTGTCTTTCGTGATGATGCTGGTCATTCGCGCCGCCTTCGCCGCGGCGCCGCCGCTTCGTTCCTTCGCCGCGGTGCCGATCGGCCTCATCGTCGGCATCGAGGTCATGCTGATGGGACCGATTGCCGGGGCCGCGATGAATCCGGCGCGCGCCTTCGGCCCTACCGTGTTTCTCGGCGACTGGCGGTTTTATTGGATATATGCGCTGGGGCCTGTCCTCGGCATTCTCGTCGCCTGCTGTGTCTGGCGCTTCCTCAAGCGCTAATCGCGAAAATCCTGCAGCAGGCTGCCGATGGAGCGCAGGCAGCGCAGCGCCAGATCGAGCAGCTCGGTATGGGCGTGCGTGTCGGGTGCGATCACATAGACCGGACGGCGGATCTCGGGCGCGTTCTCGACGGGTGTGATATGGCCGCTCGCAATCCAGGGTGCGGCGAGGCTCCAGGGCAGATATCCGGCGGCGCGCTGATCGATGATATAGTTCAGGCCCAAGACCGCCGGACCGATGGTGATCGCGGGTGTCGGCAGGTCGGGATAGGCCTCTCGGTGCGCCGAGCGCAATTCGTCGTCCCAGTCGAGATTGACATAATGGCTGTGCCAGTCGTCGATATTCTCCCTGTGGCAGACGAGGACCAGGCGTTCGTCGAACAAGGTCTCGACGAGGAGACCGGGCCTGCGGCGGGGAATGAACACCACACCCAGATCGAGCAGGCCCTCCGACAGACGCTCGATAATATTGTCGGAATGGCTGCCTTCGAGCCGCACCGCCACGTCGGGGGCGCGCTCACGCATCGAGGAAAGCCAGGGTCGTAACAGGCTGCTCCACAGGCTGGCGGGACCACCTAAGCGGAATATGGTCTGAAAACCTTGCGGCAGGGCGATTTCCTGGCGTGCCTGTTCCCATGAGCTCAGGATCGCCAGCGCATGGGCCTCGAGCCTGAGGCCCGCCGGGGTCAGGTCGGCGCCTTCGCGCCCACGCAGGAAAAGCGGCTGGCCGAGCTGTTCCTCGAGCGCTCTGATACGGGCGGAAACGGTCGATTGCGTGACATTCAGCCGGCTGGCGGCCAGGCTGAAACTGCCGGTCGCCACCACCTCGACAAAACTGCGCAACTGGTCGACATTCATGGCGATCCCGTTCGATTGAGATTTCCGATAGCAACTATTCGAAAAATTTGCTTGCAAGATCAAGACCACTTCATGGACCATCGCCCACTTACCGACAGATAGAAGCGTCCAGGGAGCCCGTCCATGACCCGTCCTCGCGACCATGACTACTTGCCCATCCTCAAGCGCGATCTCGCTGACGGGAAGGTGAGCCGGCGCAGTTTCCTGCGTACCGCAACCTTGCTGGGCCTCTCGGCGGCCTCGGCTTACGCCTTCGCCGACAAGGTGACGGGGGTACCAAGTGAGGCGCAGGCGCAGGACGCGAAGCCCAAGGGCGGGACCTTGCGAATCAGCACCACGGT
Source organism: Rhizobiales bacterium Y(2018) (assembly GCA_005502925.1). Taxonomy (GTDB): domain Bacteria; phylum Pseudomonadota; class Alphaproteobacteria; order Rhizobiales; family Aestuariivirgaceae; genus Taklimakanibacter. Next base: position 278,869 of record SCPD01000006.1, read on the forward strand.
CTACGACGTCAAATCACCTGCCATTGCTTCCACCACCGCCCATCCGCTCATTTATTCGCAAGTGGTCGAATATCTGACCAAGACAGGTGCCGACAATGTCACGCGGCCGCATCTCCTCAAATCCTGGGAGCCGTCGACTGATCTGAAGACCTGGACGCTCCATCTGCGCGACGACGTCAAATGGCACAGCGGGCGGCCCTTCGTCGCCGACGATGTCGTGTGGAACCTGACGCGGCTGTTGAGCGACGAAGTCGGCTCCTCGGTGCTGGGGCTGATGGAAGGCTACCTGCTCAACAGCGTCGACACCGGCAAGGTCGACGACAAGGGCAAGAAGATCATCCGCCACGAATTGTGGGACCCGAAGGCGATCGAGAAGGTCGACGACAAGACGGTGCGCCTCAATCTGAAAGCCCCGCAGCTCGCGGTGCCGGAGCATCTCTTCCATTATCCGGCCGTGATGCTCTATCCGGAGGAGAAAGGCGTGTTCGGGCCGGGCGCTATCGGCACCGGTGCCTTCACGCTTAAAGAGCTCAATGTCTCGCGCAATGCGGTGCTGGAGGCGAAGCCCGGCTATTGGGGCGAGGGGCCTTATCTCGACCGCATCGAATTCATCGATGTCGGCGGCAATGAGCAGGCGATCGTCAATGCGCTGATCTCCGGCCAGGTCGACGGCGCTTTCCAGATCCTGCCCGACTTCTATCCGCTGCTGAAGGACAATGCCGCCCTGCAATATTACCAGGTCACCACCGCGGATACTTCGGTGGTGCGCATGAATCTCAAGCACAAGCCCTTCGACGACGCGAAGGTTCGCCAGGCCTTCCGGCTGGCGATCGATCCGGTCAAGGCCAACCAGATCACCTTCGGCCAGTTCAGCACGCCGGCCGAGCATCATCATGTCTCGCCGATCCATCCCGATTACGCCAAGCTGCCGGAGCCTCAGCGCGACGTCGAAAAGGCCAAGGCGCTGCTCGCCGAGGCCGGCTACAAGGACGGCGTCGATGTCGAGCTGGTCATCCAGCAGAATCCACCGCATCACTTGCGCAATGCCACCGCGCTCACCGAGATGTGGAAGGAGGCCGGCATCCGCGCTGCCATCAAGGTGGTGCCCAACCCGCAATATTGGGATGTGTGGATGACAGCGCCGCTCGGCATGACGGTGTGGGCGCATCGCCCGCTCGGCGTCATGAATCTGGCGCTCGCTTATCGCTCGAATGCCGCCTGGAACGAAAGCGCCTTCGCCAATCCCGAATTCGACAAGTTGCTCGACGAAGCCGAGGCGATCCCCGATCCCAAGGCGCGCAGCGCCAGGATGGCCGATATCGAGGCACTGATGCAGCGCGAAGGCCCGATCGTCCAGACCTATTGGCGCAACCTGATCTCCTTCTACGACAAGAAGGTGGTGGGCTTCGCCATGCACCCGACCTACATGGTCTTCTGCAACGAGCTGGCGATCAAAAGTTGAGTTTTCCCTTCTCCCGCTTGCGGGAGAAGGTACCCGAAGGGCGGATGAGGGTGTTCGTGCCGATTGTGAGTCTATGAAACGCTGCTCACCTTCGGATGACTCGCCTCGAAATGCGGAGTTCATGATTATCTGCCCGACACCCTCATCCGGCCTATCGGCCACCTTCTCCCGCAAGCGGGAGAAGGGGAATAAGCCCGCGCGGCCTTACGGATGATCCGCTTCCTCCTTCGCCGCATCGGCCAGTTCATCATCACCTTTCTCGCGGCGTCGTTCCTGCTCTTCGCGGTGACGGAGTTCTCACCGGGCACCGTGGCGTCCAAGATCCTCGGTCCCTATGCGGTCTCCTCGCAAGTCGATCTCCTCACGGAGAAGCTGCATCTGGGCGACCCGTTGCTGTTGCGATATCTGCGCTGGCTCGGCATCGTTGCGGGCGTCGTCGAGAATCCGCTCGGCGATCCGGCGATCGGGCTGGGCCTGAGCGACCCGCGCGGCAACCGCTATGTCGGCAATTTCGGCTATTCGCTGATGCTGAAGGAGCCGGTCGTCGATGTCGTGGGTGAGCGCATCGGTTATACGGCGCTTCTGACGCTGCTCGCCATCCTTGTCATCATCCCGGTGTCGCTCGCCGCCGGTGTCGCCGCCGGCGTCAATCCGGGGAGGCCCATCGACCGCGTCCTGTCGATGGGCGCCGTCATCCTTACCTCGCTGCCGGAATTCGTCGTCGCCGTGGCGCTGCTGCTCGTCGGCGTGGTGTGGCTCGGACTTCTGCCCGGCACCAGCCCGATGACGCAAGGCGGGCGCTGGCCCTTGAGCCTGCAGCTCGTCCTGCCGGTCGGCGTCCTCGTCATCGCCTCGGCGAGCTATGTGCTGCGCATCGTGCGCGCATCGGTCGCCGACACGATGCGCAAGCCCTATGTGCGCACCGCACTGCTCAAAGGCCTCAAGCGCCGCGATATCATTCTCCATCATGTGCTGCGCAATGCGATGATCCCGCCGATCACCGTCATCCTGCTCCAGATCAACTGGCTGCTCACCGGTGTCGTGGTGGTCGAATCGATCTTCGCCTATCCGGGCGTCGGCTCGCTCCTGCTGCAGGCGGCGCTTTTCGGCGACATCTATCTCGTCCAGGCCTTGACCCTGCTGGCGCTCTTGGTGGCGGTCGGCACGCAACTGATCGGCGATCTCTGCTATCTGGCGCTCGATCCCAAGATCAAGCTCGGATGATGATGATGCGCACCATCCTCCGCCGCTTCTCGCGCTCACCATCGGCCCTGATCGGTGTGACGCTGATCGTCGCCTGGGGCCTCGTGGCGCTGCTGGCTCCGCTCATCGCGCCCTATGATCCGAGCGCCATCGACTTCGCGGCGGCCGCCGATCCGCATCCTTCCCTCGCCCACTGGCTCGGCACCGACAGCAGCGGGCGCGACGTTCTCTCGCGCCTCATCTGGGGGGCTCGGACCACCTATATCGTCGTGCCGCTCGCGGTAATGAGTGCCTTCGCCGCCGGCATCCTGCTCGGCGTTCCGGCCGGTTATTTCGGCGGCTGGTTCGATGCGCTGGTGAGCCGGCTGTCGGACGTCATTCTCGCCTTTCCCGCTCTCATCATCTACATCATCCTCATCACCGCGCTGGGACCCTCGCTCCTCAACATCATCATCGCGGTGACGCTCGCTTACGCGCCCGGGGTGAGCCGCATCGCGCGCGGCATCACGCTGGCTCTGCGCGAGCAGGATTATGTGGCCGCGGCACAGGCGCGGGGCGAATCGAGCCTCTACATCATGTTCGCCGAGATCCTGCCCAATGCGCGGGGACCCCTCATCGTCGATCTCTGCCTGCGTGCCGGCTATACCGTCATCCTCACCGGCACGCTCGGATTCCTGGGCTTGGGCTTGCCGCCACCGACGCCGGACTGGGGCGGCATGGTGGTCGAAAGCGCACATCTGTTGCCGATCGCCTGGCACATGGCGGTGTTTCCCTGTGTCGCTATTGCAAGTCTCGTCATCGGCTGTAATCTGCTTGCCGACGGCCTGCGCAAGGAGGGGCTCAAATGAGCGCACCTCTTCTCGTCGTCGACAATCTCCATATCGCCTATCGGGGTGATGCGGGCGACGTCACCGTCGTCAAGAATTTTTCGCTGACGCTGGGTTCGTCTGAAACCTATGGGCTGGTGGGCGAATCGGGCTCCGGCAAATCGACCGCGGCTTTCGCGCTTCTGGGCTACCTCGCCGAAGGCGGCCGCATCGTCTCGGGCAGCATCAAGGTGAACGGCGCCGAAATCACGACGCTCGACGAAGAGGGCCTGCGGCATCTGCGCGGCGGCGACATCGCCATGGTCTATCAGGAGCCGGCGAGCGCGCTCAATCCGGTGCTCACCATCGGCCGGCAACTGGTCGAGGCGCGGCTGGCTCATCGCCCGGGCAACAAGGCGCAGGCGCTGGCCGATGCCGCCAGCATGCTGACGAAAGTGCGCATCGGCGACGTTCAGGCGATGCTGCGGCGTTATCCGCATCAATTGTCGGGCGGCCAGGCGCAGCGCGTGGTGATCGCCATGGCGCTCCTCGCCGAGCCGAAGCTTTTGGTGCTGGACGAGCCGACGACCGGTCTCGATGCGACGGTCGAAGCGGGTGTCGTCGATCTCATTGGCGAGCTTGCTCAGAAGATCGGCATGGGGCTGCTCTACATCTCGCATAATCTGGCGCTGGTCGGGCGCATCTGTGAAAGAGTCGGCGTGATGTATGCCGGCCGCGTCGTCGAGGAGGGAAGCACCCGTGACATATTCGGCCGACCGCGGCATCCCTATACGCAAGCCCTCATCGCCTGCCGTCCCGTAGCCGGGGAAGCGGCCACAAGCCGCCGCCTCACCGTCATTCCCGGACAGCCGCCGGCGCCCGGCATTCACATCGAAGGATGTGCCTTCGTGCCGCGCTGCCCGCATGCGGTGCCGGGACGTTGCGATCAGGCCGCGGCCATCGCGGTGAAGACCATTGCCGGCAAGCACTTTGTGCGCTGTGCGCGGGCGGATGACGAGCTTTCAGTCGTAACGGCGGCCCCTGAAGCGGAGACGCAGTCTCTGCCGGGACGCGAGGTGATCCGCATCGAGCATCTGAGCAAGGCCTATCTGCCGCGCAATGCCTTCGGCCTCGCGCGCCGGGTAGATCTGACGCAACTGCCCAAGGCCAATGACGATATCTCGCTGTCGGTCCGGCAGTCCGAAATCCTGTCGGTGGTGGGCGAATCGGGCTCCGGTAAATCGACGCTCGCCCGCATCCTGATCGGTCTCGAAGAGGCGAGCGAAGGCCGGGTCCTGCTGCTCGATCAGGATGTCGCGCGGCGCCGGGCGTGGCGGCGGCCCCGATCCTTGCTCCGGGCGTTGCAAATGGTGTTCCAGAACCCGGACAGCACGCTCAATCCCTCCCACAAGGTGGGTGCCATCATCGGCCGGGCCGTCAAGCGCCTGGGACAGATCCAGGGAAGGCAGGCGATCACGGCGCGCGTCGACGAGCTCTTGGCGCAGGTGCAATTGCCGCAGAGTTTCACCGGTAAATATCCGCATGAATTGTCGGGCGGCCAGCGCCAGCGCGTCGGCATCGCGCGCGCTTTCGCCGGCAATCCGGACATCATCATCGCCGACGAGCCGGTCTCCGCGCTCGATGTCTCGGTGCAGGCGGCGATCGTCAATCTCCTCCTCGACATGCAGCGGGAGTCCGGCACGACTTTCGTCTTCATCAGCCATGATCTGGCCCTGGTACGTCACATCTCCGATCGCGTGGTGGTAATGTTCGGCGGCCGCATCATGGAAACAGGCCGTCCCGCCGAGATCTTCGCGCCGCCTTATCATCCCTATACCGAAGCGCTGCTGCAGGCGGCGCGCGAGGGACGGCGCAAAGTGCCGGCTTTCGATCCGGCCCCGCCGCCCCGGACCGGGTGCCGCTATGCCGGCCGCTGTCCGCGCCGCATCGACGGCCTGTGCGAGATCAAGGAGCCGCCGCGTCAGGCGACGCAAGGCGGCCACGTCATTTTCTGTCATTTATCCTGGGAGCAGTTCGGCGCTGCCCAGACATTCAGTGAAGGAGACTAATCATGCGCCAGGCTCATTTGCGAGGCCGCGGGCCTCATCTGCCACCTCTGGACAAGGTCAGGCAGTACGACGTCGAGCCGGGTTATGTCGCCTTCACCATGCCGGTGCCGAAAAGACTGCGGGTGATGGTCGGCGAGACGGTCGTCGCCGACACGGTCAATGGCGTGATCCTGCATGAATCGGATCATATTCCCGTCTATTATTTCCCCTTGCGCGACATCCGCACCGATCTGATGTCGGCCAGCGGACGGTTGACCGTCGATCCCTTCAAGGGCGAGGCGCGGTATTATTCTCTCAAGCTCGGCGATGAGATGATCCCCGATTTCATGTGGCGTTATGCGGCTCCCGGCCGCAGCGGACCGGATATCGGCGATCATGCGAGCTTCGACTGGGAAAAAGCGCGCTGGTTCGAGGAGGATGAGGAGATCTTCGTCCATCCGCGGGATCCGTTTCGCCGTGTCGACACGCTGCCGTCGAGCCGGCATGTCGAGATCTTTCTCAATGGCGAGCTCATCGCCGATTCACGGGCTGCCGTCTTCCTGTTCGAGACGGGCCTGCCGACGCGCTTCTATCTGCCGCTCGCCGACGTCAGGCGCGAGTTCCTCACAGCCAGCGATACAAAGAGCCGCTGTCCCTATAAGGGCATCGCCAGCTATTACCACGCGACGGTCAAGGGAACGCACTATCCCGACATTGCCTGGTATTATCCGGCGCCCGTGCATGAAAGTGCGCGGATCAAAGGTCTCGTTTCCTTCGCCAATGAGTTCGTCGACCGGGTCCTGGTGGATGGCGTGGAGCAGGCGCGGCCCGTCACCTCCTTCTCGCACGGCTCGGACCGAGGTGCTGCGCATCCTTTGTCTACATCGCTGTAAAGCCATTATCGACGAAGAGATGCGTGCCGTTGATGAAGCTCGAATCGTCGCTGGCGAGGAAGAGCGCCGCCTTGGCGACTTCCTCCGGCTCGCCGATGCGGCCCTGCTGGGCGGCGAGTGCGGCATCCGAGACATCGATACCGAGACGGCCGAGCTCGGCCACTTCGCGCAGGCCATGCGGCGTGCGGATGAAGCCCGGACAGAGTGCGTTGCAGCGGATATTGCGGTCGCGGAACTCGACAGCGATGGCGCGCGCGAACATATGGCAGGCGCCTTTGGTCGTGTCGTAGAGGACTTCCATCGGCGTCGCCGCCACCGCCGAGATCGATGAGGTGCAGATGATCGAGCCGCCGCCCTTGGCGATCATGCCGGGCAGCACGGCGCGGGTCATCAGGAACATCGAGCGGACATTGACGGCATGCAATCCGTCCCAGTCGGCAAGCGTCGTTTCGAGGAAGGGCTTGATGACGATCGAGCCCGCATGATTGAAGAGAATATCGGCGGGACCGAAATGCGTCGTGGCCGCGGTGACGGCCGCACCGACCTGGGCCTCGTCCGACACATCGGCCAGCCAGTGCCGTGCTTCTCCGCCAGCCTCGCGGATGGCGACGGCGGTGTTGATCGCTTCCGCCTCATTGCGGTCGATGATGGCGATATGGGCGCCCTCGGTGGCGAAGAGCCGGGCGGCGGCGGCGCCCATGCCGGTGGCGCCGCCTGAAATGATCGCGAATTTGCCGTCGAGCCGTCGGGCCATGGTCAGTCCTTGCAAGTGATGGGTTATTGGGCCCGCACGGCGAATTCCTCTTCCGGCGAGAGGACGAGGCGGTGGCGGCGGTAGAAGGCGAAATAAGCGAGCCCGATCAGGTACCAGGCGGCCGCGGCGATCGCCGCCCAGCGATAGAGCGGATCGAAGAACTGATAGGCCAGCGTCACGATGCAGATGAGGATCGTCGCATAGGCGCCGAACTTGCCGGGCGGGCTGACGAAGGGCCGTGTGATGCCGGCGAAGCGGCTGCGCAGGCGCAGGAAAGCGAGGCTCTGCAGGATATAGGAGACCATGCCGGCGAAGACGATCATGCTGACCAGGAAGCCGCCCATGAAGGCGATATTGCCGCTGCCGCCGAGATACCAGACGACCAGCAGCATGAAGAGCGCCATGGCAGCTCCCGTCGCCAAGGCCATATTGGGCGTCTTGGTGCGTTCCGCCGTGACCGAGAGGCGGGTCGGCAGATAGCCGGCGCGCGACAGCGAATAGATGTTGCGGCCGGAGGCGAAGCTGCCGGCGAAGAAGCTGGCGGCGAGGCCCAGCACCGCGACGGAAGCGAGCAATTTGGCCCAGCTGTCGCCGAATATGGTGCGGAAGCCGTCGAGCAGCGGCTCGCCGGAGGAGCCCATGGCATGCGCGCCTTGCGGAATGGAGGCGCTGAAGAACAGCACGCCGAGCGCCAGTGCGATCAAGGTCAGGATCGAGAGCACGAGGGCGCGCGGCATATCGCGGGTCGGATTTTTTGATTCCTCAGCCGTCAGCGGCAGCTGCTCGACGGCGAGGAACATATAGACGCCGAAGGGCAGGGCCAGCATGACACCGGTCAGGCCGAAGGGAAACCACGCGCCGTTGCCGCCGTCGAGCTTCACGGCAGCGCCCGACGCGTCGATGCCGATATTCAGCGCATATCTGGCGAAATCGACATGCGGGATCGCCACCACGAAGAAGAACAGGAGCACCGCGATGGCGGCAATCGTCACATAGATGACGACGCGCATCGACAGTTCGAGGCCGCGCAGCGAAAGCAGCAGCATGACGGCATAACCGCCGATCCACCAGAGCGGCAGCGCCGAGGGAGGCGTGCCGAAAATCGCCGCCAGATAAAGGCTCATGAAGAACATATTGGCGGCGGGCGCCAGCACGAATTCGATATTCTCGGCGAGCCCCGTGGTGAAGCCGCCCCACGGCCCCATGGCGGTGCGGGAGAAGGAATAGGCGCCGCCGGTATGGGGCAGTGCCGCGCTCATCTCGCCGATCGAGCAGCACAGGCAGATATACATGAAGCCGATGATCAAGGTGGCGAGCAGCATGCCGCCGAAGCCGCCTTGGGCGAGGCCGATATTCCAGCCCGAATATTCACCCGCCACCACGGCGCCGACGCCCATCATCCACAGAGCGAACAGCCCGGCATGGCGCTGCAATTGCCGCTGCTCGAAATACTCCTTGCCGACCTTCTGATAGGTGACGCCTGACGTTTGTCCATCGGCCATGAAAAACCTCCCTGCGCGGAAACGTGACGTCCCGCTTTCTGATCCGGGGGCATAGTTCTTGAGGGGGGCGATGGCGTATATATCACGAAAGGGGTATTCGGGGCGCGTCATGAACCACTCCACCACAGAAGGGCTCGCCGGCTGGCAGGAGGCGACGCCGGCGCTTGTCGGCCGGATCGGGACCGAGGGCTTCGCACGCGCGCTGGACGAGGCGCTCAGAGTCGTCGCGCCTTTCGACCTCAGTTGCACTTTCGCCTATCCCGGAAGGGCGACGCCGCTGTTCCTGCATGACGGGCTGGGCGATGTCTCCTCACCGCAGATCATGAGCAATTATCTGAACGGTACCTATCTGCTCGATGCGGTCTATACGGCATGTGCCCATCTGACGCCGGCCGGCCTCTACCGGCTCAAGACGCTGGCGCCCGACGCCTTCTTCGAGGGCGAGTACTACAATTCGCCCGATGTGCATCCCTACATCTCGATGGAAACCGGCAGCCTCGCCGAGGAGATCGTCTTTCTAGTACCGCTCGAGGGCACCTTCTATCTGGCTTATTCGCTGCTCCGCCAGAATGGCAGTCCCGAATTCTCAGATGCCGAATTCATGCGCCTCCAGCAGACCGCGACCATGGTTCTGGCCTTGCTGACGCAGCATTGGCGGAAGCTGTCGCCGCCGCAGGGCCAGGCCGCCTTTCTGCCGCGCGATGGCCATGACGATATCGAGCATGCTTTCGGCAGCTTTGCGCCGACCAAGCTCACGGCGCGCGAGCAGACCATCGTCAGCCTGATCCTGCGCGGCCATTCCAGCATCTCGATCGGCAAGCTGCTCGATATCGCCGAAGGCACCGTCAAGATCCATCGCCGCAACATCTATGCGAAACTCGCGATCTCCAGCCAGACCGAGCTGTTCAATCTCTTCATCCAGCATTTGCTGGCAAGGAAGTGACGGCGCACACCCCCGCTCAACCGTCATCCCGGCGAAAGCCGGGATCCATAAAAATCCCTCTCCCCGAGCAATGGTGACGATATTGCACGAATTAAATGGATCCCGACTTTCGTCGGGATGACGGGAAGATGGACGTAGCCGGCGATCCAGCCTTCTAGCCAAGCCGCCGCGAGAGCTTTTGCGCCGCGGCGATGACGGCGGCGATCAGCTGGTCGCGATTGGGCTTGGCGAGACGCTGCTCGGGGGCGGCGATGCTCAAGGCGGCGATGCAGCGCCCGGTGGCATCGATCACCGGAGCGGCGACGCAGCCCGCATGCTCATTCGTCTCGTTGATCTCGGTCGCATAACCCTGGCGGCGGAACTTGCGGATCTGGGCGATGAGCTTGTCGACCTCGACCGGGGCCCGCTTGGTCGGCGACTCGCGGATGGTGGCGGTCAAGAGTTTGGTCAGCGCCGCATCATCCATGTCGGAGACGAGCAGGCGGCCGGCCGCCGCCCAGTTGATCGGCACGCGCGAGCCGACATGGCTGATGATGCGCAACGGGCGGATGCCTTCTTCCTTGAACAGCACCATCATCATGTCGTTCTCGAACACCGAGAGCTGCACCGTCTCGCCGGTCTCGTCGCGCAATTCGGCGGCGATGCGGCTGCCGTCGCGCAGAAGGTCGACATGGCTCTTATAGGCCATGCCGAGCTCATAGAGGCGGCGGCCGAGGAAGAGCCCGGCGCCTTTGCCGGCCGCCTCCAGATAGTCGCCGTCCGACAAGGTGCGGACCAGCTCATAGGCGGTCGATTTCGGGATGCCCAATTCGGCGATGATCTGCGCCACCGTCACCGGCTGGTTGTGTTTCAGCACGAGCTCGAGGATGTCGAGCGCGCGGCGCACGCTGCGCGAGCCGGCATTGTCGTCCGAGCCGGCGCCGTTCTCCGTCTCGCGAGGGGTTTTCAAGGCTTGAGTCTCCGCGGTGATGCGCATAGGGTAGTTTAGAATACTGTACCCTGTTCCGCAATTCTGGACAAGCGCCCGAGCCTGGATCACCCCTTATGAGCTATGTCGAGCTGAACGCCGTCAAGAAACGCTATGGCGATACGGATATCATCCATGGCGTCGATCTCAAGATCGAGAAGCAAGAATTCGCCGTCCTGGTCGGCCCGTCGGGCTGCGGCAAGTCCACGCTGCTCCGGATGATCGCCGGCCTCGAGGACCTGCAGGGCGGCACCATCCATATCGGCGGCGAGCGGGTGGACGACCTGCCGGCGGCCGAACGCGGCATCGCCATGGTGTTCCAGTCCTATGCGCTCTATCCGCATATGACTGTGTTTGAGAACATGGCCTTCGGCCTGCGCATCGCCAAGACGGCGAAGGAGAAGATCCGCGAACGGGTCGAGCGTGCCGCCGCCATATTGCAGATCTCGCCGATCCTGGGACGCCGGCCGCGCGAATTGTCGGGCGGGCAGCGCCAGCGCGTCGCCATCGGCCGCGCCATCGTGCGCGAGCCCAAGGTCTTCCTGTTCGACGAGCCGTTGTCCAATCTCGACGCCAAGCTCCGGGTGCAGATGCGGGTCGAGCTCACGCGGCTGCATCGCCAGCTCAAGGCGACGATGATCTATGTCACCCACGATCAGGTCGAGGCGATGACCATGGCCGACCGGATCGTGGTGCTCAATCAGGGCCGCATCGAGCAGGTCGGACGTCCCCTCGACCTCTATCGCAAGCCCAGCAATCGCTTCGTCGCGGGTTTCATCGGCTCGCCGGCAATGAATTTTCTCAAAGGCACGGTGGCGGGCGCCTCGGCCAAAGGCACCGAGGTCAGACTGGCCGATGGCCAGACGATCACGGTGGGGCGCACATCATCTGCCGCGCGCCAAGGCTCGGACGTCATGCTCGGCATCCGGCCGGAAGACCTGCATGTGGCGGGCGATGGCGACGCCATGCTCAAGGGTCGCGTCTTCGCGGTCGAGCGTCTCGGCAATGAGACCTACGCCTATCTCGAAGTGCCGGGCGCAACTGAATTCGCCGCCCACGCGGCGGGAGATATCGAGGTCCAGGCCGGCGACGACATGAAAGTCGGCCTCATCGCCGGCAAGTGCCATTTGTTCGATGGCGAGGGCCGGGCCTTCGAGGCGGTGTGAGCACACATCACTTCTCCCTCAGCCGCCGAAGGCGGGGAGCGACTATCTGGGCAGTCAAGTTGTATTTGCGAGTTGAGCTCGCGCTTCGCGTGCTTTTGCGTTGAGGCGAACGAGAAGTTTGTGAGCGAGGGCGACGCGAACGAC
>SCPD01000007.1 GCA_005502925.1 Rhizobiales bacterium Y(2018)
ACCAGGATCGCGCCGTCCATCTGCGCCGCACCGGTGATCATGTTCTTCACATAGTCGGCATGGCCCGGGCAGTCGACATGGGCATAGTGGCGGTTCTTCGTCTGATACTCGACATGCGCCGTCGAGATCGTGATGCCGCGCGCCTTCTCTTCCGGCGCCTTGTCGATCTGGTCATAGGCCGTGTAGGTCGCACCACCCGTCTCAGCCAAAACCTTCGTGATCGCAGCCGTCAAAGACGTCTTGCCATGATCAACATGGCCGATCGTCCCAATATTGCAATGCGGCTTGTCGCGGTTGAATTTCTCTTTGCCCATTTCTACGACCCTGTTCTGGCGGACATCTAAATCTTGGAGCGGGTGAGGGGAATCGAACCCCCGTCATCAGCTTGGAAGGCTGTTGCTCTACCATTGAGCTACACCCGCCCGGGAACTCGTACACCTCAAAAGCTCGGTCTCAGTCTCGGCGTTTTAGCCCATGCCCCCCTCAAGCGATGGTGGGGGAAGTAGGACTCGAACCTACGAAGTCGAAGACAGCGGATTTACAGTCCGCCCCCTTTGCCGCTCGGGACATTCCCCCGAATCGCCGTATGAGCTTGAGCCAAACGCCAAGGAGCCCGGGGATTGCCCGGGCCCTTGAGTGGCGGCTTTATGCGCGCCACACAGGAACGTGTCAACCGCAAAAAGTCCAAGTCTTACAAGGATTGAGCCGCAAGGGACTTTCTATATAAGGTCGACCATGTCAGATCACCAGAAGCACCAGCCGGGCAATGACGAAATCGAGCGACTTTACGGCGTTCATACCGTCGGCGAGGCCCTAAAAAACCCAAACCGTAAATTTATCAAGCTCCTGGCGACCAAAAACGCCGCCGACCGGCTGGCCGCCGAGATCGCCCAGGCGAGAATCACCATCGAGCCGGTCCTCCCCCGCGAGCTTGACCGCCTTTTGGGACCCGAGGCTGTCCATCAGGGCCTGGTCCTCGACTGCAAGCCCTTACGTCAACCCAGGCTCGACGAGATCCCGCGCGAGGGAATTGTCGTCCTCCTCGACCAGGTGACCGACCCCCACAATGTCGGGGCGATCATGCGGTCCTGCGCCGCCTTCGGGGTGACGGCCCTCGTCGCCACCGCCCGCCATAGCCCGGAAGCCTCGGGCGTCCTGCTCAAATCGGCGTCCGGCGCCTATGAGCACGTCCCTTTCACCAAGGTCACCAATCTCTCGCGCGCCATGGCGGAACTCCGGGATTATGGCTTCCTCCTGGTCGGGCTCGACAGCGAGGCTCCGGAAGATATCGGCGATGCCAGGCTCTCCCGCCCGATCGCCCTGGTGCTCGGCGCCGAGGGCAAGGGCTTGCGGCGATTGACGCGGGACACCTGCGATACCGTGGTGCGGCTCGACATGCCGGGCCTGATCAAGAGCCTCAACGTATCCAATGCCGCAGCGATTGCCCTTTATGCCCTGCACCGGTCGGGAGGCTCGCCTTCCGAAAAAGCGCAGGCCTGAAACATCGGGATCGGCTAGGAAAACCCGTCAACACATCGGGAATCCTGTCGTGACCACCGCCGAGAATACCAACGCCCCATCGCAAAACGACACGGTCATAGCGGTTCTCACCGCGCTCAGCGTCTGTCACCTGCTCAATGACATGATGCAGTCGCTGCTGCCCTCGATCTACCCGATCCTGAAGGACTCCTATCAGCTCGATTTCGGCCAGATCGGCTTCATCACGCTGGCTTTCCAGCTCACTGCCTCGCTGCTTCAGCCGGTCGTCGGCATGTATACCGACCGCTATCCAAAGCCTTATTCGGCGGCCATCGGCATGGGCATGACCGTCATCGGCCTCGGCCTCATAGCCACCGCCAATTCCTATCCGCTGCTGCTGGCGGCCGCCGCCTTTGTCGGCGTCGGCTCGTCGATCTTCCATCCCGAATCATCGCGGGTGGCCAGGCTCGCTTCCGGCGGCCGTCATGGCTTCGCCCAGTCGCTGTTCCAGGTCGGCGGCAATGTCGGCTCCGCCATCGGCCCCCTGCTCGCCGCCCTTATCATCCTGCCCAATGGCCAGAAGAGCGTCGCCTGGTTCATGGCCGCCGGCATCGTCGCGATGGGGCTTTTGACCTTCGTCGGCCGCTGGTACGCCACCCATGGCCGCGCCCGCGTCGCGGTGACGTCGACGCGCGCCCATCTCGAGCATCTCTCGCCAGGCCGCATCAAGCTCGCCATCGCCGTGCTGGTGGCACTGGTCTTCTCGAAATTCGTCTACATGGCGTGCCTCGGCAACTACTTCACCTTCTATCTCATCGAGACCTTCGGCGTGTCGGTGCACAATTCGCAGCTCTATCTGTTCGTGTTCCTGGCCGCCGTCGCCGCCGGCACGTTCCTCGGCGGGCCGCTCGGCGATTACTTTGGCCGTAAATACGTCATCTGGTTCTCGATCGTGGGCGCCGTTCCCTTCACGCTGGCGCTGCCTTACGCCAATCTCGAATGGACGCTGGTGCTCGCCATCGTCATCGGCCTCATCATGTCGTCCGCCTTCTCGGCGATCGTCGTCTTCGCGCAGGAGCTGGTGCCCGGCCGCACCGGCATGATCGCCGGCCTGTTCTTCGGCTTGGCTTTCGGCATGGGCGGCCTGGGAGCGGCCATTCTGGGCGAGATCGCCGACCTCACCAGCATCGGCTATGTCTACCAGATCTGCGCGTTCCTGCCGCTGATCGGGCTCGTCACCTGGTTCCTGCCCAATATCGAAGGCAGCCGCCGGCGCGCCAAGGCCTGAGGCATCAGGCTGGCGCGACGGGCAAAGTCCGCTTGTGGGCGGTGCCGCGATAGGTGGCGAGGATCCGCTGACGCGCTTGCGGGCCGACATCCTTGCCTTCCAGGAAGTCGTCGATGTCCTCGTAGCTGACGCCGAGCGCGTCCTCGTCGGGCTTGAGCGGCGCATCCGTCTCGAGATCGGCGGTGGGCGTCTTGAACACCAGCTCTGACGGCGCCCCCAGATGGCTGGCGATGGCCCGGACGCGCCTCTTGTTGAGACCGGTCAGCGGCACGACATCGGCCGCCCCGTCGCCGAACTTGGTGAAGAATCCCATGAGCGCCTCGGCGGCGTGATCGGTGCCGATGACGAGGCCTCCGAGCGCGCCGGCTAGCGCGAATTGCGCGATCATACGCTGGCGCGCCTTGATATTGCCGTGGTGGAAATCATGGCGCGGCCCGTCGAACAGATCGGCCGCCTGCTGCATGATCTGCGCCCGCATCGCATCGGCCGCGGGCTTGATGTCGACGGTGACGATCCGGTCAGGGGCTATGACGCCCAAAGACCTTTGCGCATCGCTCTCGTCGCGCTGCGCGCCATAAGGCAGGCGCATCGCGATGAAGCTCGCCTCATGACCGGCGCCGCGCAGCCTTTCCACCGACCTCTGGGCCAGAAGCCCGGCGGTCAGCGAGTCGACCCCGCCGCTGATGCCGAGCACATAGGCGCGGGCCCGGGCGGCGCGCAGATAGTCGGCCAGAAAGGTGATCCGCCTGTCGATCTCGGCCTCGACGTCGAAAGCCGTCGCGACGCCAAGTTCTCTGGCGATTGTGGTCTGGTGATCGAGCATCATACCCCCGTGTTACTATGAGATTGCACGCCGAAACCCGGCCCGCTATATGCGGGGCCGTTCGGCGCCGGAATAGCTCAGCGGTAGAGCAGCGGTTTTGTAAACCGAAGGTCGGGGGTTCAATCCCCTCTTCCGGCACCACCTTCTCTAATCTCCTTTCGTAACCTCCACCACGATCTCGGTGCATCTGTCGCCATTGGTCGGGTGGAAGTCGACCGAGCAGGCCGTCACCACCAGGAGAAGATCGCGCTCGGCGCGCAAGGCGACTGAGCCGCCCGGCGGATTGATCGAAGCGATCACATCGAGACGGCCATCGGGCGACGGAAGTGAGTTCTGGAAGAAGTCGACCGGATCGGGCACTGCCGGCAGCACGATGCCGACAGCCTCGAACGCCCTGACGAGATTGTCCTGGCAGCTCGGATGATCGGGTAGCCCGGCGCGTTCGTAGAGCCAGCGATTGCAGGCGGGAAACAACATGTCATGCGGACCCGGTGAAGCGTCCTCGACGAGGGTGAGCAACGGCACACCACGCGTGCTGTAGAAGTGCTCACCGACCCGTGGAAACAACCGCTCATTGATGTCGCGCGTCTGCGAGGTGCTGAGCCAGTCGAGCGCGGATCTGTTGTCGGTCACGAAAGCCCAGAGATCGGCGACCTGCTGGCCCTGCGGGTCGATGATGCGGATGATGTCGCCGCGTTCTACGGAAATGGATTGTCCCGTCTGCGGGGCGATGACGATACGGCGGGCTTCCGTCATGGGTTCTCGTGTAACTCCATTGTTGAGAACGACGAGGCTTCTTGCCGGATTATCCGCATCGGCACAATGGCCGGATCAGGCGCGCGGCAGCTCTCGCTCCGCCATGGCGATGAAAGCCTGTGCCGCTTGCGAAACGAGCCCGCTTGGCGGCGTGATCAGCAAGGTGCGGAATTTCACGGAGGGCCTGAAGGGCAACACCGCGAGGCCGCTGCGGTCGAGTCCCAACAACGCGAAGGGATTGACGAGGCCTAGCCCTGAGCCACTGCGCGCCAGATTGCAGATCGTCGCCGAATACTGGGTCTCGACGACGATCCGCCGCTTGACCCTGGCGGCGTCGAAAGCGCGATCGATGCGCGCCCGCGCCGCGTCCTCGCTCGCCAGCGAAATGAAGCGCTCATCGGCGAGATCCTGCGGCGTGAGGACGGATTTTCGCGCCAGCCCATGCGCCGACGGCAGGACGCAGACCGCATCGGGATGGGCGAACAGGCTTGCCTTCACCCCAGCCCGGTCGATCTCGTCGGCGGCGAAGCCGAGATCGAACTGGCCCGATTGAACCAGCGTCTTCACCGTCTCGGAACTGTTAATGTGCAGCACGATGGAGAGCCCCGGATTACCGGCGCAGAAGGCTCCCACGACACGCGGCAGGAAGGCATGACCGAGCACCGGCAGGCTCGCGATCCGCAGCGTGCCGGACGAGAAGCTGCGGATATTCTCGGCGGCGAAATGCAATTGCTCAAGGCCGATGAAGGCGCGGCGCACTTCATTGTAGAAGGCATGGCCCTCGGCGGTCGGCGTGATGCGGCCCTTGCTACGCTCGAATAATTTGAGCCGCGTCGCCTTTTCGAGGTCGGCCAGCAGGCGGCTGACCGCCGGCTGGGAGACGCGCAGAAGCTCCGCCGCGCGTGTGGTGGTGCCGCAGGCCATCACCGTCTTGAAGGCTTCGATCTGTCGGAAATTCACGTGGCCCTCGTTCGGCAGCATATAACAAATCTGCATAACTTGATTGAAGATTAGTATTTGAATGCACGTGGTCGCGCCAGTCTAATGCCTGCATGCAAGACGAAACTCTTCTCCTTCACACCGAGATCGATGATCTGCCTTTCCCCGCTTTGACGCCCGTCGTTCATCGTGCCTCGACGATCGTGTTTCCCACCATTGAGGCGTTTCTCGCCCGCCAGGAGCAGTTCTATGACGGCTATTCCTACGGCCTCTACGGTCATCCGGCCTCGCGCCATCTGGCCCAGAGTATCGCTGCCCTCGAAGGCGGTGCCCGCACGCTTATCACCCCCTCCGGCATGGCCTCCATCACCGTCGTCAACCTGGCGGTGCTGTGCTCCGGCGATCATGTCCTGCTGCCGGATCCCGTCTATGCGCCGGCGCGCGCCACGGCCGACAGATTCCTCTCCGGCATCGGCGTCACGGCGACTTACTACGATCCGACTATCGCCGGCGGCATCGAACAAGTGCTGCGCCCGACGACGAAGCTGATCTGGGTTGAATCACCGGCCTCCTTCACCATGGAAGTGCAGGACCTGCCCGCAATCGTCAAAGCCGCCCGCGATCATGGCGCGCTCGTCGCGGTGGACGGCACCTGGGCGTCGCCGCTCGGCTTCAAGGCGTTGCGCCACGGCGCCGACTTTGCCGTCCAGGCGCTTTCCAAACATGTCGGCGGCCATTCGGACCTTCTTCTCGGCAGCGTCACCGTTGCGTCGGAGGACCTTTATCGGCGCCTCAAGGACACCAGCAAACATCTGGGCATCGGCGCGGCACCCGACGACTGCTTCCTGGCGCAGCGCGGCCTCGGTACGTTGGCAACCAGGCTCGAGCGCCAGACCGCCTCTGCCTTGAAGACCGCCCTATGGCTGGCCCAGCGTCCCGAGGTCGAACGCATTCTCTATCCCCTGCTCCCGAACGATCCCGGTCATGCGCTCTGGCGGCGTGACTTTTTCGGCGGCAGCGGCGTCTTCTCAGCGGTGCTCAATCCGCGCGGCGACGGCGACCTCGCCTCCTTCCTCGAGCACTTGCGCCTGTTCCGAATCGGCGCCAGCTGGGGCGGGCTGCACAGCCTCGTCGCACCGGTGAGGCTCGACAGCGCGCGCAGTGTCCGGCCATGGCCCAAAAGCGGGCCGCTCGTCCGCTTCAGCATCGGCCTCGAACATCCCGATGATCTCATGACCGACATCGAAGAAGGCCTCGCGCGCTATGCCGGCGGACGCAAAGCAGCCGCCGAATGACAGAACAAGTAGAACAAACGAAAAGGAGGAGACCATGAAGAAACATCTGATCAGCGCGCTGATCGCCGCAAGCCTGGCGGCGGCGCCGGCTTTGGCCGCCGAAGGCGAGCGGGTCCGGGCGATCAAGGCACGCGGCGAACTCGTCTGCGGCACCAGCACCGGGACGGCGATCGGCCTCAGCACACTCGATGAGACCGGCAAATGGTCGGGGCTCGAAGTGGATTATTGCCGCGCTCTTGCCGCCGCCCTTCTCGGCGATGCGGCGAAGGTGAAATTCGTGCCTCTTGAATTCAAGAATGCCTTTGCCGCGTTGCAGTCCGGCAGTGTCGACATATTGGCGCGCGGCGCCAGTTGGACTTTTACGCGCGATACCGAGATGAAGTTCGCATTCATCGGGCCCTATATGTATGACGGCCAGAGCTTCATGGTGAAGAAGAGCCGCAATGTGAGCAAAATCGCCGATCTCGGCGGGGCTTCGATCTGCGTCTCGGCCGGCACCACCTCCGAGCTCAACCTCTCCGACTATTTCCGGGTCAACAATCTCGACTTTACACCGATCGTCGCCAACAGTCGCGAGCAGAATCTCGCCAATCTCGAGGCCGATCGCTGCGATGCCTATACCAATGAGCGCGGCGGGCTGGCGGCGAGCCGCCTCGGCTTCGCCGATCCGGACGCCTATGTGATCTTCGACGAGATCATCTCCAAGGAGCCCCTCAGCGCCACCGTCAAGCAGGATGATCCGGTCTTCCACGATATCGCCGCGTGGACCTATTATGCGCTCGTCAATGCCGAGGAGCTCGGCATCACCTCAGCCAATGTGACCGAGCTTGCCAATTCCTCGCCCAATCCGGAAGTGCAACGGCTGCTCGGCAAGACCGGCGACTTCGGCACGAAGCTCGGCCTCGCGAACGACTGGGCGGTGAAGGCGATCGCCACCGGCGGCAATTACGGCGAAATCTTCGAGCGCAATCTCGGCAGCGGCAGCCGGGTCAAGCTGTCGCGCGGTCTGAACAATCTGTGGACCAAGGGTGGCCTGATCTACGCCCCGCCGGTACGCTGAAACGGTCATGACGGTCCTGGAACATGAACGCCTGGGTGCCGCCTGGAGTCCGCCTATAACGGGCGCAGTCGAGGCCGCGCCGATTATCGGTCCGAGACAACGCCGCGCCAAACGTGTCGCCTTCATCCAGCAGGCTCTCGTCCTGCTGGCGGTCGGGCTCCTTGTTGCCCTCATCGCCAGGAATACCATCATCAATCTGCAGGCCCGTGGCCTTGCCTCGGGCTTCGACTTCCTGTGGCAGGAGGCGGGCTTCAAGATCGCCTTCGCCTTGATCCCCGTCGATGCGACCTCGACCTATGGCCGGGTTTTTGTGGCGGGGCTTCTCAACTCTCTGCTGATCGCCGCCTTGGGCATTGTCGCGGCGACTTTGCTCGGCTTCGTTCTCGGCATCGCCCGTGTCTCGCCGAGCCCGCCTTTACGATTCCTCACTAGAGGTTATGTCGAGCTCGTCCGCAATCTGCCGCTGCTGCTGCATCTTCTCCTCTGGCAGACGGTCATCCTGCGGTCGCTGCCGACGGTCAAGGACGCCATCGGACTGGGGGGCATCGCCTTTCTGAGCAATCGCGGTCTCTATCTGCCGACGCCCTTGCTGGGCAACCAGGCCAATCTGCTGCTCGCTGCGGCGACGGCGATAACAGCCATCGCCTGGATACTGCATCGCCGTGCCCGATCGTGTGGCAAGGCGTCGCCTTTACTCGCCAAGGGCCTGAGCGCCGGAAGCCTGCTGCTTCTCGTTCTGGTCCTCATCGGCCTCGACTGGCAGGTGCCGCAGCTTTCCGGCTTCGACTACCGCGGCGGCCTCAAGCTGATGCCCGAATTCGTGTCGCTGATCGCCGCCCTCACCCTCTACAACGCCGCCTTCATCGCCGAGATCGTGCGCGCCGGCATCCAGTCGGTGGACAAGGGCCAGCGCGAAGCGGCCGCGGCTCTCGGCCTGTCGTCCCGCCAGATCCTGCGCCTCGTCATCGTGCCGCAAGCCTTGCGGGTCATCGTGCCGCCGATCGCCAACCAATATACCCATATCATCAAGGCGTCGTCGCTGGCGACCGTCGTCGGCTTCCCCGATCTCGTCAATGTCTTCCTCGGCACGTCGCTGAACCAGACCGGCCGCGCGGTGGAGATCGTGGCGATGACGGCTGCGGTCTATCTCGTTCTGTGCGCCGCCGTCGCCCTGGCGACGGAAGCCTTCAACCGTCGTGTTGCCCTGGTGGAGCGCTGAGCCATGCACGCTCCATCATCTTCACGCCTGACGCCTTCCCGAGTGCTGGCTGCGGCCCGCGCCTATCCTTTCAGCACGCTCCTCACCATCGGCCTTCTCTATGTCGCTTTGTGGCTTTCCTGGCACATCGTCGACTGGGCCTTCATCGCGGCGACATGGCAGGCCGAGGACCGCGCCGGTTGCAATCCCGATGGCGCCTGCTGGGCCTTCATCCTCAACCGCCTGCCGCAATTCACCTTCGGCTTCTATCCCGAGGCTGAGCGCTGGCGCGCCTGTATCGTGCTGCTGGCGCCGCCGGCCCTGCTCCTTCTCGCCATGGCTCCCGACTTCAAAGGCCGGCGCTGGGTCATCGCCGGCGGCTTCATCGCCTATCCGCTTGCCTCACTTGCACTTCTCTCCGGCGGATGGCTCGGGCTGACCCATGTGCCGAGCGACCAATGGGGCGGCCTGCTGCTCACCATGATCGTCGGCATCGGCGCCTTCGTGCTTTCCTTCCCGCTCGCCATTCTCCTGGCGCTCGCCCGCCTTTCGAAACTGCCGGCGCTGCGCTGGCTCACCATCGGCTTCATCGACTTCTGGCGCGGCATGCCTCTGGTCGCCGTGCTGTTCATGTCGGTGATCATGCTGCCGCTCTTCCTGCCGCCCGGCTACGAGATCTCGCGCCTCGGCCTCGCGCTGACCGGACTTACGCTTTATTCCAGCGCCTATCTGGCCGAGGTCATCCGTGGTGGCCTGCAGAGTGTCGGGCGCGGCCAGACGGAAGCCGCGCTGGCCCTCAGCTTCGGTTTCTGGCGCACCCAGACCTATATCGTCATGCCACAGGCGCTACGTGCGGTGCTGCCCGGCATCGTCAATTCGGTGATCGCGCTCTTCAAGGACACGACCTACGTGATGATCGTCGGCCTGTTCGATCTTCTCAACATCGTGACCGCGGCCCTCTCCGATGCGCGCTGGTTGGGGCTTGCCACCGAAGGCTATGTCTTTGTCGGTGTGATCTACTGGCTCCTCTGCTTCGCCCTGTCGCATGTCTCCAGCCGCCTCGAAGCGCAGCAGAGCCGTGTCATACGGCAGGACCGGGTCCTGACGGGGAGCACGCAATGACCGCGCCCACTTCCATCAAAGTGCGCGCGCTGTCGAAATGGTTTGGTTCCTGGTGCGCCTTGCAGGGCGTGTCGGTGGACATCGAAGGCGGCGCCTGCACCGTGCTGTGCGGTCCGTCGGGTTCCGGCAAATCGACCTTTCTGCGCTGCCTCAACGGGCTCGAGGAATGGCAGGCGGGCGAGATCGAGATCGGCGGCATCGCGGTGGGCGACCGGCCGCGTGCCCTCACCAGGCTCAGGCGCGATGTCGGCATGGTGTTCCAGAGCTTCAACCTGTTCCCGCATCTCTCGGTGCTCGACAATGTCACACTGGCGCCGCGCCGCCTTCTGCACCGCCGCCGGAAAGACGCGGAGGAACAGGCGATGCGGCTTCTCCAGCGCGTCGGCGTCGCCCGGCAGGCGGATAAGCTGCCGGCCGGCCTGTCCGGCGGCCAGAAGCAACGGGTCGCCATCGCCCGCGCGCTCGCTATGGAGCCCAAGGTTCTGCTCTTCGACGAGCCGACCTCTGCGCTCGATCCCGAATCCGTGAAGGAAGTTCTGGACGTTATGATCGAGCTGGCAAAAGGCGGCACCACCATGGTGGTGGTGACCCATGAGATGGGCTTTGCCCGCCGTGTCGCAAGCCGGGTCGTCTTTATGGACAAAGGCCGCATCGTCGAGACGGCGGCACCCGACGCCTTCTTCACGTGCCCGTGCAGCGACCGGGCGAAGAGCTTCCTTGCCGATATCAGCCCGTCATGACGGGTGGCCGTCGGTTTCTTTGAGCAGCACCGCGATCAAAGCCACAAGCGGCGGCACGATGAAGGCCCAGAGGCCGGCATAGGCGTAGAGGAGCGCCGCCGCGCCACAGCCGAGCGCGAAGGCCAGCACGGCGCCCAGCATGCGCGACAGCCGCGCTTTCGCCTGTTGATGCGCCTCGCCAGGGCCGCCATGCAACAGATCGGCGACGTCGATCATGATCTGCGTCGTCGTCCCGGTCATCAGCGTCGACGGCGGAGTGGCCGACAAATGGATGCGGTGCACGGCATTCTGGACCGCCATGCCGGCGACGAGCAGCATGCCGGTCAGCAGCGCCTGTGGCGCGTCGGCATCTGCGAAGGGACCAAAATAGATGGCGCTGGCGCAGCCGGCGGTAAGGAGCACGAATTTCAAGATCAGGAGCCAGCGCAATTCCCTGGCCCCATGCTTCTGCAATGACGACCCGATCAGCCGCGTCAGCATGACCACGACGCAGAATACCGGCAAGGCCAGTAGCTTGCCGATCGTCCCCGACGTGCCGAGCACGAGCGAGGCCCCGAGT
The DNA here is from genome assembly GCA_005502925.1 of Rhizobiales bacterium Y(2018). Lineage (GTDB taxonomy): Bacteria > Pseudomonadota > Alphaproteobacteria > Rhizobiales > Aestuariivirgaceae > Taklimakanibacter. Next base: position 11,260 of record SCPD01000007.1, read on the forward strand.
GTCACGAAGTTGCCGGTGACATGGGCCGTGAACAGTCCCGCCAGGGCGAGAAAACCGGCGGCGTCGACATAGCCGCCATTGAAGCTCAGAAGCGTTGGAACGGCTTTGCTCATCTGTCCTTGCCCACGCCATTGAGCAGGAGCGCGGCGCTCAGAAGTCCGCCCGCAATCGCCACATGCTCGAGGAACATCATCATTTGCCGGATACGATCCATTCCTTCGAACGTCCAGAACGGATGCGCAATCAGGGTCGCGAGCCCCGTGAAGCCGGCAAGCAGTCCGGCGCCCAGCCAGCACCACCTACTGGTGAGCAGCAGAAGGGAACCGCCGATTTGCGTCGCGATGACCGCGAAGGCAAAGACGCCAGCGGGAGATAGTCCGACTCCAGCCATCTCGGCGACCGCCCCCTCGAGATCGACAAGCTTCATGATACCGCTGACCAGAAAGGGTGAAGCCAGAGCAACACGCGCCAGGAAGCTCAGACCGGGTATCGCCAAAAGTGATCGGATCGGATTTGGGATCGTCTGCATCAAAAGGCCCAGCAACTGCAGCCCAGGCTTCCCCAGAAGCTGCCTTCATCCGCCACCGGCACAGTGGCGGCAAGGGCGCGCGCATGGTCATGGCCATGCACGCCGCAGACATGGGCACAGCCGCAGGCGGTTTTCGCCAGACCATTCCCATCCGCCTCGGCGCGTTTGTGATAACCGCCATGGAGGCGCGCCGGTGACCAGTCCGGCATGGCGGGCGGCAATGGCGGCGCCAGGAACGCATAGTCGCCGGCACCGTGTACGGGTTTGCCGCCCAGAAGCGTCAGCACGCTTTCGATATCCTGAATCTGGTCTTCGGGGACCGAGAAGTAATCCCGATCGAGCACCACGAGATCGGCAAGCTGGCAGCGCTTGATCTGGCCTTTCTTGTTGGCTTCTGTCGAAAACCACGTATTGGCTTCTGTCCACAGGCGCAATGCCGCCTCACGGTCGAGAAGATTGCGCTGTGGATAGAGCCGGAGCCCGCCGACCGTGCGCCCGGTCACGAGCCACGAAAGCGACATCCAGGGATTGTAGCTCGCCACCCGGGTCGCATCGGTACCGGCGCCCACCGGCACGCCGGCCACCAGCATACGAGCAACGGGCGGCGTTCGCTCGGCCGCCTTGGCGCCATACCGCTCGACGAAGTATTCGCCCTGATAGGCCATGCGGTGCTGCACCGCGATGCCGCCCCCCAATGCCGCAATGCGATCGATATTCCGCTCGCTGATCGTCTCGCAATGGTCGAAGAACCAGTTGAGCCCGGTGAGCGGGATGTCCTTGTTGACCTTCTCGAAGACATCGAGCGCCCGCCCGATCGTTTCGTCATAGGTGGCGTGGAGGCGCCACGGCCAGCGGTTCTCGGCAAGCAGCCGGACGACCGGTTCGAGGTCGCCCTCCATCGACGGCGGCATGTCCGGCCGCTCGATGCGGAAATCCTCGAAGTCCGCCGCCGAATAGACGAGCATCTCGCCCGCGCCATTGTGGCGGTAGAGATCATCGCCCTGTCCCGGCTTGACCTTGCCGATCCAGTTGCGGAAGTCGCCGAGTTCCTGCTTCGGCTTCTGGGTGAAGAGATTGTACGCAATGCGTAAGGTCAGCGCCCCTTCCTGGTGCAGTTTCTCGATGATCTCGTAATCTTCCGGATAATTCTGATAGCCGCCGCCGGCATCGATGACCGAGGTCACGCCGAGCCGGTTCAGCTCGCGCATGAAGTGACGGGTCGAATTGAGCTGATATTCGGGCGGCAGCTTCGGCCCTTTGGCCAGTGTCGCATAGAGGATCGTCGCATTGGGTTTGGCGATCAGGAGGCCCGTAGGGTTGCCATTGCCATCGCGCACGATCTCGCCGCCCGGTGGATCGGGCGTGTCCTTGCCGTAGCCCACGGCCCGCAAGGCGGCGGCATTGAGGAGCGCCCGGTCATAAAGATGCAGGATGAAGACCGGCGTGTCGGGCGCGGCGGCATTGATCTCCTCCAGCGTCGGCAGCCGCTTCTCGGTGAACTGGTACTCGGTGAAGCCGCCGACCACCCGCACCCATTGCGGCGGTGGCGTCACCGCCACCTGCCGCTTCAGCATGGCCATGGCCTCGGCGAGCGAGCGCACGCCATCCCATTTGAGCTCCATATTATAGTTGAGCCCGCCGCGGATGACATGCAGATGGCTGTCGATGAGGCCCGGTATAGCCCGCCGGCCACCAAGATCGATGACCTGCGTCTCAGGGCCGGCAAGCGCCCGCATGTCCGTCTCGGTGCCGACGGCAAGGAAACGGTCGCCGGCGATGGCGACGGCTTCCGGATTGGGCACCGATCGGTCGAGCGTGGTGAAGCGGCCATTGACGAGAATGAGATCGGCGACCATCCGGGCTGCCTCTGTTGTTGAAATCCATGCGCCGAGCGCGACCGAAGCGCCGCCCAGCGCCAGCTTCCGGCGGTTCAGGCTCATCCCTTGTCCATCCCATCAGATGAATCGGCCTTGCTGCGTTGCGGCAGTTCACCGAAGACATGCGGACTGCATTCCGAAGCGAACCACGACAGGCTGACCGGCTCTCCGGCGACCAGCCTTTTCGCCAAGGGCACCGTCTGCTCACCGATCAGGATGCCGAGAAGCCCCAGCAGCGCCACCACCGGCGGCGCCGGCGAGCGGACATCCAGCAGCGCATAAATGACGCCGACCAGAAGTCCGACCGCCAGCGAGACGAGATAGAGCTTCATACTTTGGCGCCCGCCTCGCTCGCATGCTCGCCGAGCATCGTCTTGGCATAGATGATGCCGAGACCGTAGCCGCCGCCAAGACGCCTGGCGATGCCGGTGGTGAGCTCATAGGTCTCGCCACGCGCCCAGTCGCGCTGCAGCTCGAGCAGATATTGGAGAGCGGTCATCGGGCGGGCACCTGCCTGCACCATGCGTTCCATGGCGCGCTCATGCGCTTCATCCGAGACGTCGCCGCAGGCATCGGCGATCACATAAATCTCGAAGCCCTGATCGATCGCCGAAAGTGCCGGTCCGACGATGCAGACCGACGTCCACAGGCCCGCCAGCACGATCCGGCCTTTGCCGATCTTGTTCACTCGATCGGTAATGTTCTTGTCTTCCCAGCTGTTCATCGAGGTACGGTCGGTCACCTCGACTTTGGGAAACGCCACTTTGATCTCGTCGAAGATAGGACCGGAGAAAGTCTTCTCGGCCACCGTAGTCAGGATGGTCGAGACCTTGAATCCGGCCGCGGCGGCGGCAACGAGGGCGGCATTATTGCGCAGCAGGATGGGATCGATCGACTTCGTGGCAAAAGCCATCTGCGATTGATGATCGATCATGATGAGCGTGTGGTCGCCGGGCGAGAGAAGAGTTCTTCCGGGCACGGGCGCAGCGGTTGGCATGATGAGCGGTCCTGTTGATCGGTTGTTGCGGGATCGGATTCATCCTATGCTCGACGAAATTTTTTTGACCAGTAGTAATCGTCGAGTAACCATGGACGCACGATCCGCTGAGGCGAGTTTCGCGAAGACCGGCTGCCAGCTGGATGAGCTTCTCAAATTCCTGGCGCAGGAATGGATGACGCACATCGTCTGGACTCTGGCGCGTGAAGACACCATTCGGTTCGGCGCCTTGCGCCGCGCTTTGCCCGGCGCCATTTCGGCCCGTGTGCTGTCGCTGCGCCTCAAGACGCTGGAGGCGCACGGCCTCGTCACGCGCACCGATATCGGCGCCAAGCCCCTCCATGTCGAATACAGCCTGACGCCGGAAGGCCGTAATCTCGATGCCGCCCTGCGCCGGAACGAAATACTGTCGGCCCGCTTCAACTTTCCCGGCCAATAGAAGCTCATCTATCGGCTCAGTTCCCCGTCGGGAACCTATTCTCACGTGAGACGTTGTCCCACGCAGAGTTATTTTCAATGCGAGGACAAATCATTGGCTAAAGCAAGTAAAGCCCGCCGGCCGCGGGCCACGGCACCAAGGAAGAGCACCGCCAACCGCCTCTTCGATGACGCTTTGTCATTGGCATCCACGCTCGCCGACGGCCGTAAGCGCGCCGGTGCTGACAAGATCGTCGAGTTCGCCGAGGCGGCCCGGCATTTCGGTGAAACCCTCGACGATTTCCCGCAGCTGCGCGCCTATAGCGACACGGCTGCCGACAACCTCGATAACCTGGCGGACTATATTGTCGCGACCGACATACCGGACATGCTGGACGACTTCGCCGGCTTCGCCCGCCGCCAGCCGGTCGCCACCTTGACGCTCGGCGTCGCCGCCGGTCTCGCGGTAACGCAACTGATGCATGGCTGGCCGATTCCCATGAAGAAGCGGAAATCGTCAGCCGGTCGTGGCCGGAAGCGTCGGACCCCACGCAAGGCCTTGAATTAGCCTCGCGCGTCTAGTCGCAGGAGATCGGCATGGCGGAAACCGACGGCAAGCCTATGGACGACTCTCTCGCCGGATCGTTCGACACGCTCAAGCGTGACTTCACCGCCTGGTTCCTGGCGGAGCGGGCCTTGCTGCGTGCGCGCATGAATTCGAGTGCGCGGCGTATGGCGCTGGCGGCAGGCTTGGCCTGCTTCGGCGTGATGATCGTGTTCATCGCGCTGATCGTGCTGGCCGATGTTCTGGTTCAGCTTCTGATCGTGTCGTTCGGTCCGATAACCGCCGGGCTCGTCGTCGGACTTGGCCTGCTGCTTGTCGCACTTCTTCTGATTGCCGGGGCGATCATGCTGTTGCGCAAACCCGACCCGTTGAGCGGGCACTTACGCAGCTCGGCGAAATTCATCTGGAGCCGGTTCCATGACTGATCTCGCCGCGCTCGAAGCCGAGGCCGTTCGCCGGCGTGAGGAATTCGCCAACAGCTTGCGCAAGTTAAAGCCGAAGCTGACGCCACTTGGTCTGGCCGACGAAGCTTTGCGCCGGCTCGACCCGCAAGCGCAAGCGGTCGCCGCCACCGGCCGGACGCTGCGCCGTAATCCGCTGCCTGTCCTCCCGCTGCTGCTCGGGCTCGGCTGGCTGATGCTCGAGGCGCGCAAGCCGGCGAAGGCCGCCAAGCCGAAGCGGCCGAAGCTGAAACGCAAAGACAAACCCCTGATCACATCGCAAAAGAAGGAATGACATCATGAAAACACCAAGAGCACGCAAGACCCGCAAGGCCGGCCGCAAGGCGGCCAAGGCCTCGACCGCGCAGCTTCTCCAGGACAATGCCGGCATGGCGCTGCGCCGCGGCCGCGATACGTTGAGCCGCGCCTATGACTGGGCGCATGAAGCCGGCAACACCGGTCTGGGATCGCTGCGCATGCCGCGCCGCGCCGATATCAGCCATCTCGCCGAAGCCAATCCGCTCCTGCTCGGTGCGGTGGGCTTAGGGCTAGGCGTCGCCATCGGCACGCTTTTCCCGCGTGGCATGGGCCGGGCTCGCCCGGCTTCTAAGGCACGGGATACCAATGGCTCATCAACCACGGCGAAGTCGGCCAGCCGCCGGCGTCCGAAAAAGGCCCGCGCGGTGAAAGCCCGCCCGGCTCCGGCCAGCGCGAGCTGATCACTTCAGGCGGTTCAAGGCCTCGGTGAGCTTGACGCGCTGGGCGGCAAGCGCCGTCTTACGCTCGCGCGTCTCTTCGAGCACCTCTTCCGGCGCCTTGGCGACGAAGCCTTCATTGCCGAGCCGGCTGTCGATGACGCCGATATCCTTGGCAACCTTCTCAAGCTCCTTGCTGAGGCGGGCGCGCTCGGCGGCGAAATCGATGACGCCTTCCAGTGGCAGCGCAAGGATCGCCTCGCCCAGCACCACTTGCGCCGACGACGCCGGGACCTTGTCCTCGAAATCGATCGCCTTGAGGCGGGCCAGACGCACGATCTCCTGTTCCCAGGTGGCGGCACGCCGGCGCGATTCCGTATCGGCGCCGACGATGACACAGTCGATCTTGGCGCCAGCCGGCACGTTCATCTCGGCGCGCACCGAGCGGACCTGCGAGATGAAATCGACGACCCAGCTCATCTCGGCATCGACCTTCGCATCGCCGAGGCCTTGATAGTTCGGCCATTGCGCATCGATCAGCATGCCTTGCGCACCGGTCTTCTGCCACAGCTCCTCGGTGACGAAGGGCATGAAGGGGTGCAGCAGCAGCAGGATCTGGTCGAGCACCCATTGCGCGCAATGCTGCGTCTCGGCCTTGGCCGCCGCGTCGTTGCCGGACAAAAGCGGCTTGATCAGCTCGACATACCAGTCGCAGAACACGTTCCACGCGAAGCCGTAGAGTGCCCCCGCCGCATCATTGTAGCGGTGCTCCTCGATGGCCTTGGTCACCGTATCACGCGTGCGTGCGACCTCGCCGGCGATCCAACGGTTGATGGTGACGCGCGCCGCGATCGGATCGAAATCCGGATCGCGCTTGGCGCCGTTCATCTCGCAGAAGCGCGCCGCATTCCACAGCTTGGTGCCGAAATTGCGATAGCCTTCGACGCGCTGGGTCGACAGCTTGATGTCGCGGCCCTGCGCCGCCATGGCGGCAAGCGTGAAGCGCAAGGCATCGGCGCCGAACTGGTCCATGAGGACGAGCGGGTCGATGACGTTGCCCTTCGACTTCGACATCTTCTGGCCCTTCTCATCACGGACCAGAGCATGGATGTAGACGGTGTGGAACGGCTTCTCCTTCATGAAGTGAAGGCCCATCATCATCATGCGGGCGACCCAGAAGAAGATGATGTCGAAGCCGGTGACCAGCACGTCGGTCGGATAATGACGCTTGAGCTCCGGCGTCTCGTCCGGCCAGCCCAAGGTCGAGAACGGCCACAGAGCCGAAGAGAACCAGGTGTCGAGCACGTCCTCGTCGCGCTTCAGAAGCGTACGCGTGCCGTAATGGCGCTGTGCCGCGGCAAGCGCCAGATCCTCGTTCTCCTCGACGAAGACTTCGCCGTCGGGACCGTACCAGGCCGGAATCTGATGGCCCCACCACAGCTGGCGCGAAATGCACCAGGGCTGGATGTTGCGCATCCATTCGTAATAGGTCTTTTCCCAGTTCTTCGGCACGAAGACGGTGTCGCCCTTCTCGACCGCGGCGATCGCCGGCTGGGCGAGCGTCTTGGCGTCGACATACCACTGCTCGGTGAGCCACGGCTCGATGACGACGTCGGAGCGGTCGCCATGCGGGACCTGATGGACATGCGGCTCGATCTTGTCGAGAAGCCCCTGCTCCTCGAGCATGGCGACGATGCGCTTGCGCGCCTCGAAGCGGTCGAGGCCGTGCAGCGCCAAGGTCGTCGCCGGCACCTTGGCGCCGGCGAGGAAGTCCTCATTGTCCGCGAGCATCAGCTTGCCGAACTGGTCGAGAACATTGATCTGGCGCAGCTCGTTGCGCTTGCCGACATCGAAGTCGTTGAAGTCGTGCGCCGGCGTGATCTTGACGGCGCCGGTGCCCTTTTCGGGATCGGAATAAGTATCGGCGACGATCGGGATCAGGCGGCCGACCAGTGGCAGCACGACATTCTTGCCGACGAGATGTTTGTAGCGCTCATCATCCGGATGGACCGCGACGCCACTGTCGCCCAGCATCGTCTCCGGCCGCGTCGTGGCGACGATGATAAATTCATCGGTGCCCTCGATCGGATATTTGAGGTGCCAGAGATGACCTTTGACTTCCTTCTGGACCACTTCGAGATCGGAGATTGCGGTCAGAAGCTTCGGGTCCCAGTTGACCAGCCGCTTGTCCTTGTAGATCAGGCCTTCCTTGTAGAGCTGGACGAAGACCTTGAGAACCGCGCGGGAGAGCCCCTCGTCCATCGTAAAGCGCTCGCGGCTCCAGTCGCACGACGCCCCGAGCCGGCGCAGCTGGCGCGAAATCGTACCGCCCGATTCTTCCTTCCACGCCCAGACGCGCTTGAGGAACGCCTCGCGCCCTATGGTCCGGCGATCGGTCTTGTTTTCCTTATGGAGCAGCCGCTCCACCACCATCTGGGTGGCGATGCCGGCATGGTCGGTGCCGGGCTGCCACAGCACGTCACGGCCGCGCATTCTTTCGAACCGGCACAGAATGTCCTGGATCGTGTTGTTGAGCGCATGCCCCATATGGAGCGAGCCCGTCACATTGGGGGGCGGAATGACGATGGTGAAAGGCTCGGCCTTGGGCCGGCGTCCGGGCTTGAAATAGCCGCCCGTTTCCCAGGCCTCATAGAGGCGGGTTTCCATCTCGGCAGGAATAAAGGTCTTTTCGAGCATGATTTTCGCTATGTAAGGAGAACAGTGCGGGCTTTAAACACGAGTGCGCCGCCGGATTCAACCGGGCTGTCATGCAATCAGGGCTTGAACCGGATGCCTACCTCTTCGCCTCTGACCCAGACGCGCTCGGCCGGGCGCTGGTCCATCTCGCCGGGAATGGTCACCCGGAAGCTCTGCGGAATGAGGAAGGATTCGCCGACCCGGAGCTTGGCGCCGGTGGCGCTGACATCGCGGACCTTGCAGGTGATGACGGTCCTGCCGTCGAGGAAGAATACCCGCGCCTCCTTCAGGCGGCGCATGCGCGGTGACTGCCGTTTCTCCTCGGTCATTCCCTGACCATCCGCGCAGTTTCCCCCTTGGAACCGGTTCCCCGCGAGTTAGCGCTGCGGCCGCCTGACCACCCGCTCGATCTCCTCACGCACCAGGCGCTCGACGATCGTCGGCAGATTCTCGTCCAGCCACTGCTTGAGCATACCGCGCAGCAGCTCCTGGGCAATATCGGCGATCGGCCGGTCGCCGAGCGCCCGCCTTGTGATCGTATCAGCCAATTGGTTGAACGCCGCCTGGGTGGCGGCGCTGCTGCTTTCCGACAGGAGCCCCGACTCCTCGGCAAAATCCGACTGCGGTTCGGCGACCGCCGCCGGCGGCAGATAGCGCGGTGGGCTCATCTCGCGCATTGCTGGATATGGCTCGGGCTCGAGCTCCGGCGTGGTGGACTCGGGCTCCACATAGTTGGAGACTTCGGCACCGTAATAACCGTCATAGGCGAAGGGCTCGGGCGCCTCGGGAATTACCGGATCGGTCTGCCGGGGCCGCGCTTCATAGGTGGGGGCCGGCCTTTCACGAAAGCTCTGGCTCAGCGTCTCCCGACGTCCGCCCAATATGCCGGCAAAGCCTTGCGGCTGATGCGATCCGGAGCCATTGATGGGCGGATAGTCAAAAGTCCGCCGTGGCGGGCTTTCGGTCCGGGGCGGCGGATTGGGGGGATTGTCGACTTTCGCCCGTACTTCGGGCACGGAGCGGGTAAAGCGGTCCGACGAAACAGTGGCATTTTCGTCTATGGCGCGCCGGATGGATGCCAGGACGTCCTCCATCCTGGGCTCGCCTGGTTTCTGCCCTTGCTTCATCTAAGTAAGTCCTGTCGCCGGCGACTCTTTTACGTCACCTTGGCCGGCAAGATCGCGCAAAACGACCCTGCTTGCAAATGACAGGCTGAGCTTATCACAAGAACATGAACAGTGCGACGGGGACTCAGTCGACCGTCTTCACACCTGTGCCGATCCACTTGTTGCGCACCCGGTCATAATTCTCGATCGGGTCGTAGTAGTCAGCGCCAAGACCGATCTGGCGGGCAGTCAACCGGCCGACCGAGCCGAGAATCTGATAAGCCGCCACGATCTGATCGCGCTCGGCCTGCGCCAGGATGATCTGCGCGTCCAGCAGTGCCGATTCGGCGTTCAACACGTCGAGCGTGGTGCGCGAACCGACCAGGTTTTCCTGCTTCACACCGTCGAGCGCGATGGCCGCGGCCGAGACCTGCGCCTTGGAGGACGTGATGGTTTCGCGCGCCGCGATCAACAGGTTCCACGAACTCACGACGGATTCGCGCACGCTGCGCGCCGCGCCGATGATCTCGATGCGGCGCTGGCTTTCCACCTGCTTGGCCTCACGGACGGCCGAATAGACGCTACCGGCCTCATAAAGCGGCACATTGATGCTGCCGACCAGGCTGAGCTGCTCGGTATTGCCTTGCGAGGTGTGATCGAGATCCTGAATGGTTTTGCTGGCGCTCGCCTGCAGGTTGACGCGCGGCAGGAGATCGCCCCTGACCACATCGACATTGTAGCGCGCCGCTTCCGCGACGAAGGCGGCGGAAAGGATATTGGGATTGATCTTCTCGGCAAGCGCCGTCGCCGATTGCAGGCTATTCGGCAGCTTCGGCAGCCGCGGATATTTGAGTGTGCCCGGCGCATGTCCGACAAGCCGGTCGTAATTCGCGATGCTGGAGGCGAGATTGGACTTGGCTGCCGCCACCGCCGACTGCGAGAGCGCCAGCTGCGCCTGCGCCTGCGAGACGTCGGTCTTGGTGACCTCGCCGACATTGAAGCGTTCCTGGGTGGAGCGCAGCTGCTCCTGAAGCGTCTTCACATTGCGCTGCCTGAGCTGCAGCACGCGGCGGTCACGAATGACATTCATATAGGCGGTAACGGTGTCGAACAGCGTCTGCTGCTCGACGGCGAGGAGATTCTGCCGCCCGGCTTCGACCGTTGCCTCGGCCTGCTTGACGCCCTTGACGGTCTTGAAGCCGCGGAAGACCGGCTGCGTCAGGGTGATCGAAATGTCGGCCGGGTTGGTCGTGCGCGTATTCCCGGGGATGGGCTTGGTCTTGGTGTCGACGACCCCGGCGCTGGCCGCGGCCTCGACGGTCGGCCGCCAGCCCGACAGGGCTTGCGGCGTCGCCTCGTCGGTGGCGCGCTGACGGGCCCGTTCCGCCCTGAGCGTCGGATTGCCCGAATAGGCGCTCGCCATCGCCTCCGCCAATGTCTCGGCATTGACGGTCAAAGGCATGAAAAACAAGGGAAGAGCTAAAGCCCCGGCAATTCCCCACGCGCTAACCCGCTTACGCCCCATTTGCTCAAAACTCACTTTATTAGTGTTCCCTTCGAGCCCGAAAGCTCACTCTAGCGCAAGAACCCGGAGCAATCAAAAGACAAAGGCCGGCCTGTCCACAGCCACCCCTGGCAGCCGCGCGATCGACGCCTCGAAAGCCGGCAGCGAGCTGATCGCTCCGTCATGGCGGGTGAAGACGGTGGCTGTCGCCACCGTATGATCGCCGACCACCGCGACAAGCCGGCCGCCATCCTGCAATTGCTGGAGCAGTGCCTGCGGCACCATCGGCACCCGGCCATCGATCACGATGGCGTCATAGAGCTCGCCCGCTTTCCAGCCCGTGGCGTGCGCCGCCTTGTGGACCTGCGCATTGGTGATCCCGAGCGTGGCGAGATTGGCTGCCGCCGCGTCGACGAAAGCCTGGTCCTCGTCGATGGCGACCACCGCGTTGCAGAGCCGCGCGAGCAACGCCGTAGAATAGCCGGTGACGCAACCGATATGCAGCGCCTTCTCGTCGGCATCGATTTCCGCGAGCTGGACCAGCTTGGCCAGCGCCATCGGTTCCATCAGCGAGCGCCCGCCCCCGAGATCGATATCCTCATCCATGTAGGCAACGGCGCGACGGGCTTCCGGCACGAACATTTCGCGCGGCAGTCCCGCCATCGCCTGGATGATGCGTCCATCGGTGATGCCGTTGGGGCGGATTTGCGAGTCGATCATTCGTGATCGGGCGAGAGCGAAATCGGTCATAAGACGCTGATAACCAAATAGGGACAGTCTGTCCATCTGCCAATCGTAACACATTGTAGTTGCCGCAAGCTTCGACTATAAGGCCCGCCCAAGGCCTCGTGGCGGAGTGGTTACGCAGCGGACTGCAAATCCGTGTACCTCGGTTCGATTCCGGGCGAGGCCTCCAATCTTCCCTTTATAAATCAAATAGTTTGTAGGTTCTGTGACAGTGCCGTCTGATCGCGGATACCAGGCTCCACGCCCTGTCCATTTGGCACTTTGAAGATACAGGAAGACAGGCTTGAGCAGGTGCTTCCAGGGCTCGCGCGAGAGCGCTGATTCGCGCCGCGAAGCACTTCGTCAGGTTGTCTTCTCGCCGCTCGAGAAGCCAAAACGGCGCGCCCATTTCGGATGTTTTCGAACCAGCCAGCGGCCGAGCCTGATCTCGGCCCGACGCCTGAGCCGGCGCGCGATCGGAACGTCGACGGCGAGAATCAAAAGACCCAACGGCACCATCCAGAAACCGAGGATCGGCAGGAAGCCCAGGACCCCGCCCAGGATGAGCAGACCGCCTAGGATGATTCTGACAACCGGATGACCGGGAAGATGGAATTTCCGCCCGCCGAATTTGACACTGTGCATGAATGCCCGCGCCTTTGTTACCTCGCAGATATAGGGGGGCGATGACGGCTTTTCGACGGCTTGCAAAAAGACTTTTCAAATGCGAGAAAGCTATGTATACGCGCTGCCATTCCCCGGTAGCTCAGTGGTAGAGCAAGCGGCTGTTAACCGCTTGGTCGCTGGTTCGAGTCCGGCCCGGGGAGCCAGTTTTCAAAAGGGTTTAGCGAATGGTCGCTAAGCCCTTTTTCACTGATGGGTACGCAGCGGCGAGTTGGCTGCTTGGTAGGGTCCAGACGGGCGCGAGCGCATCACCGCACTCACTTTCAGGGTGTTCGAAAGCGCTTTGACCATCTCCGGAGGCAACCCAAATGCGAGCATTCTGGAAAAGCGAGGACTGCGGCGTTTCGGACGCAGTTGTGCTATTGAATCTGTCAGCCATGTGGCCTCCACAACTGGTTGCTGGTCATGGGCCGCGAAGGAGAAGGACCCCCTTCCCGCTCAGAGGCCATCCGGCGGCTTGTCGAGGCTGGGCTGAAGCGATCGAAAAGGAAATGTGGATGATCTCCAAGCGACAAGAAGCTGACCGTCAATTCCTGAAGGTATCGCGCAAGGAAAAAGCTCAGCAGACGACTTCCAAATCTCGTTCGATCACCGACGCTGACAAGGCGAAACGGGACGTGAAGACCACTGATCTGAGGAAGCAGCGCGAGGCAAGGGACGCCGGCCAGGCTGAGGGTGGGCTGAAAAAGGCCCCTTAGCTTCCCTGATTAAGATGCAGAACTTCCAGCGCTTCGGGAGGCATGCGGGTGGTAACTATTGGACGGGCCGCGCGTTCAATCAGACTTCGTAATCGAAGACCAGGATACCTGCGATCCCGCCCCGCGCGGCTTCGACGAGAGCTTTGCCCACTTTCATATGCTCGGGATGCGGAAGATAGGCGTCCCGCGCTGCGGCATCGCGGAAATCGACCACGAAGCCATGGCGGAATCCTTTTTCGAGATTTTCCGGACTGTTGTTGGCGCCTCCGGTGACGGCGAGGATGCCGTCGATCTTCTCCTTCAGCGTCGTCACTGAATTGAGAGCCTGGCTAATGGCGGCCTCGTCGAGTTCCGGCCTGAAGTTGATGAGCACGACATGGCGTATCATGAGTTACATCCATAAGCAGAAAGGAGCTTCCTCCCACCAAAGGACAAAAAGCTACACGCATTGCCGGATCGCCGCCAGGGGACGCGACATACCTTTCATCCACACAACCTGCTATGGTGATCATCCGATCAGCGGCACAAATTGAGTTCCTCTGGAAGGATGAGGGCCATGTCGAACGACGCCTCTCGACTATGGACAATTCCGTTAGCGGCAAGCATTTGTCTGTTCTTTGAAGCTGGCCTTGCCGCCCAGACGGTGGACGAACTGCCGGACCCGCAAGAGCCCATGCTGGCGGAGCCGGGCGATTGGGCCGCCGATTTCAACGAGGCCCAACTCGCCTGCTATCAAGGATCGATGCGCGCCTGTGACTCGATCTGGCTGAGCGAGCGGGTCCTTCTCGATTCACTCCTAGCACAATATGGACGAAGCTGCGGCGGCCGGGTTGACCTCCGCGAGATCCGGCGGGCCAACCTCAATTGCACCGAGGTCTTTCCCGACAACGATTGAACGTCGCTCACTCCGCAAGCCCAGCTTTCTTCAGGCCGTCGGCCAATATCGCAAGGTGCTCGGGCCGGCTGATCGGGAGCCAGTCCGTGATATTTGAAACGCGTAAAGCCGGATCGAGCTTCCGCATCTCCTCGATGGCACGGCTCGCGTCTTTCTGGCGGCCGCCGAGTGCCCGGGTCGCTGCAATCAACGCCACGACCATGAGGAAGCTCGGCAGATTGCCGTATGAGCGTTCCGCCCACGCAGACGCCGCCTCGATTCGACCGGCAAACAGATGTGCCATCGCGATCCCCGCTTGCATGCGATAGAGCTCCGGGTCGACGGGGCTCAATCGCATGGCCCGCTCGAAGTGCTCGATTGCTTCATCGCATTCACCGTGCCAGGTCCGAAGGAAACCGCCGAGAAACCAGGCCGAAGCCAGATTGGGGTTCAGAAATACGGCTCTGTCGAGAAGCGCGATGCCACTGTCGAGATCGCCGGCCAGATGCGCCAGGGCGTGGCCACCTCGCGTGAGGGCTACGGCATCATCCCTGCCCAATTCGACGGCGCGACGCGCCAGGCGTTCACCCTCGGCGGTTTCCCACGCGCGGTCTTCTGTCCAACCGTTGATCTTGCGCCAGAAATAGGACCAGGCGGCCATGGCATGGGCGGCCGCGAATTCGGGATCGAGCTCGATGCTTCTCCGGAACAGTGACAAGGCTTCATCGACGGCTCCTTGTGTGCCCCGATGCACATGGGCGACCCCGCGCAGATAGCAATCATAGGCGTTCAGACTGGCCGTAGGCTTTCTCTTGGCGCGCTCGATCTCGGCCAATTCCATTTGCGGGGCGATCGCACCGGCGACGCTCGCCGCGATCTCGTCCTGCAACTCGAAGATATCCTCAAGCCGTCCCTCGAAACGATCCGCCCACAGATGCGTGCCGGTTGACGCTTCGATAAGCTGTCCCGTGATGCGGATGCGGTCCGCGGATTTGCGCAAACTGCCTTCCAGCACATAGCTGACACCGAGCTGCTGGCCCACCTGCTTCAAGTCGGCCGCCCCGCCCCGATACGTGAAGCTCGAATTGCGCGCGACGACGAACAGCCAGCGCACGCGCGAGAGCGCGGTGATGATCTCCTCCACCACCCCATCCGCGAAATAGGCCTGCTCGGGATCCCCGCTCAAATTCTGGAATGGCAGAACGGCAATGGATGGCTTGCTCGGCAGGAGTGGGATCGGATGTAAGATATCCACCGTCGGGTCGGGGCCTGGATCCGAAACGCGCTCGGCCGCTCGAGTCTCGGTAACTTCGCCCACGAAGCGGAAACCCTTTCGCGGGATCGTGCGAACGAGGTGCTGTTCCTCGCCACTGTCGCCGATGGCCTTGCGAACCGCATTGATATGGCTGGTGAGCGTCGATTCCGAAACGATGCGCCCGCCCCATACCGCCTCGATCATATGATCCTTGCTCACCACGTGGTCACGGTTCTGAACCAGATAGAGCAGCAGATCGAATACCTGAGGCCCGACGCCCACCGCTTTCGCGGCCCGCGTGAGCTCTCGGCGCTCGGGGTCGAGGACACAGTCTGAGAACAGGAATTGCACGTAGAACTCCGCCAGCAGCCAACCGGCGAGTGTCGGTCAGGATATAAGGCATGTTACCGGCCCTTGGACATATTTCCAAGGCGGACCCAAGGACATTTGAAGGTTGCCGCAAAGCCTTTCCGCGGCGCTCAGGGCAATCTCCCGACCGTACCGACGTCAGCACGGCGCGACGCGGGGTTGCAGGAGATATCTCATGAAGATCGTTGTCATCGGCGGAACCGGCCTTATCGGTTCGAAGGTCGTCGGATTGTTGCGCGGCAAAGGCCACGACGTTCTGGCCGCGTCCCCAAACACGGGCGTGAACACCATCACGCGCGAAGGGCTGGCGGAAACCCTTTCGGGCGCAAACATTGTCATCGACGTGGCCAACGCGCCGTCATTCGAGGACAAGACCGTTTTGGAGTTCTTCGAGACGGCGGGCCGCAATCTGCTCGCCGCGGAGGAAGCTGCCGGCGTCAGGCATCACGTGGCGCTCTCCGTTGTGGGTGCCGATCGCCTCCCCGACAGCGGCTATATGCGCGCCAAGGTGGCGCAGGAAAAACTCATTCGATCGTCGAAGACCCCCTACACGATCGTCCGCTCTACCCAGTTCTTCGAGTTCGTCGAGGCAATCACCCGATCGGCTTCGGACGGCAATGCGATCCGCCTGTCGCCTGCCCTGCTTCAGCCCATAGCCTCGGATGATGTGGCATCGGCCCTGGCAGTGACTGCCATGGGCGAAGCAGCCAACGGAATCGTCGAGCTGGCAGGCCCCGAGAGAATCCCGCTCGACGCTCTGGTGCGATCTCACCTCGAGGCGACGGGCGACCGCCGGCAAGTCATTGCCGATATCCGCGCCCGTTACTTCGGCGCCGAGCTCGACGACAGGTCGCTTACGCCCGGCGCACATCCGATGCTCGGCACGATCCGCTTCGAGGAATGGCTGCGCCGTCCATCGAACCGGACCTGATCGCGTTCGCACCTCTCGGCCCAACGGCGAGCGGCATTCCAATTCAAGGAGACAATCATGCTCAAATCAACCTGCATCGCGGCATCCGTCGTGCTCGGAACAGCCGCCATCGCCAATGGCACATTCATGCTGATCGATCCGGAGCGCTGGTACTACGCAGTGCCTGGCGTGACCACGACCGGCCTGTTCAATCAGCACTTCGTCCGCGACATCGGATTGATTTTCCTGCTCGTGGGGGGCGCGTTCCTGGTTGGCGCCGTGCGGCCGAACCTCAGGATCGTATCATGGGCAGCGCCGTCGATCTGGCTTTCGGGTCATGCACTTTTTCATTTCTGGGAAGTGGCTGCCGGCATCTGCGGTCCATCAGTCCTGGCGCGCGACTTTCCGGCGGTGACGCTGCCGGCCTTGATCGGGCTCGCCATCACGGCTTGGGCGATTGCCGATTCACGTATGGCAACGGCGGCCGGGACCGTCGTGAAGTCCGCGTGATGAATGCTCTCGCACTTTGACGCCGTCACATTGGAGGCCTGTCATGAACGAGGAAAGGGAGGAGCAGCGGCGGCGTCCGGCCGATGCGGAAATGGGCCGCGTTCTGAAGACCGAGCCGCTCAACATCGTTTCCGGTCTCGACCCGTCTTCCGGCACGATCGCCCATTGGAAGCACGGCGCCCTGCATGACGTTGTTCAGCCGATGGCCGATCATGTGATCATGACATACATCGACACGATGCAACCGTTGGAGCGCCGGACAGGTCGGATCACCGCGACTGGCGTGGCACGCCCTGGGGTCGTGACGATCATCCCGGCTGGCACGAGCGCGCGCTGGGACATCGCCGGCGATGTCGATGTCGTTCAGCTGTATCTTCCTCACGCAACGATCGCGCGCATAGCTGCCGAAGCCGACAGCGCATTGCCGGCCGAGCTTCTGGAACGAACCGGCCATCTCGACCCGATTACGGCGCGCCTGCTCGCTACGGCGTCGGAAGCAGTCGAGGGCAACACGACGCTCGACGTCATGTTTCGTCAGCAACTGACGGACCTGCTGGCAACCCGCCTGTTGGCAGCGCATTCCGAAATGCCTCTCACACCCAGACCGATGTCGGGCGGGCTCCCTCCCGGAATTCTACGTCGCGCCTTGGAGCGCCTTCGCTCGGAAAGCGATGCGGATGTCTCGCTCGCCGCCTTGGCCGCGGATGCCGGCCTGTCGCGCTTTCATTTCTGCCGTGCGTTCAAGGAAAGCACCGGGAAGCCGCCGCATGTCTGGCTCCGGCAGCACCGGTTGGAGCAGGCAAAGGCGATGCTGCGCGATCCGTCCATGTCGATCATCGCGGTCGCCGTGGCGCTTGGCTATGCGTCCCAGACGGCCTTCGCCGCGGCGTTCAAGAAGCTGACCGGGATATCTCCCAGCGAATTTCGGCGCATGGCGACTTAACCGCAATTCCTCTGCAATCGCCGCAATCGCTCTGGCGTGGCCGCTGACGCGCTTCGCTAAATCACCTCCATGCCCGCACGCCTCGGGCGGACGAACGGGCTCAGCACCGTAACCAAAGGAGATCCTGAAATGTTGGACGCAACGACAAAACTGAGTTTGGACACCATCTCAAATCCCGACAGAACGAAGCCCGAGGAGCTGGTTCCGTCGCGCTACGCGCTGCGGATCGGCGAGATCAATGTGCTGGTGATCAGCGATGGCGTTCTGCCGCTCCCGACCGAGATGCTGGGGCACAATGCCAGCCCGGCCGTCCGGGCCGCCTGGCTGGACGACATGTTCCTGCCGCGGGATGCTTGCGACTGGCCGCTGAACGCAGTCCTGGTGCGCAGCGGCGGCCGAACCATACTCATCGACGTCGGGCTGGGCTTCGATCCGGACTTGCAGTTGCCGCGGGCCGGCCAGTTGGTCAAACGACTGGAGGCTGCCGGCATCGACCTCGCGTCCGTGACCGACGTCGTGCTTACCCACATGCATATGGACCACATTGGCGGGCTGCTCGTCGAAGGGATGAAGGAGCGGCTGCGTCCGGACTTGCGGATCCACGTGGCCGCCGCCGAGGTCAAATTCTGGGAGTCGCCCGACTTCTCCCACACATCCATGCCGCCGGGTTTCCCGGACGCGCTTCGCTCAGCCGCCAAGCGGTTCGCGAAGGAGTACCACAGCCATCTGCGGACGTTCGACGATAAGCATGAGGTGGCGCCAGGTGTGGTCGTTTATCGCACTGGCGGCCATACGCCCGGGCACAGCGTGGTACGTATGGCGTCCGGCGGCGAAGGCCTGACATTCGCCGGCGACGCCGTGTTCGCGGTCGGCTTTGATCAGCCCGACTGGTACAACGGCTTCGAACATGATCCCGAGGAGGCGGCGCGCGTTCGGGTCCGTCTGTTGCGGGAGATGGCCGAGACCGGCGAGATGCTGATGGCCACTCACCTGCCCTTCCCTTCCGTTGGCCGGGTGGCGATCGATGGCGACGCCTTTCGCTGGGTACCGGTCTTCTGGGACTACTGACCGTCAGCTGACTGCCTCCATTTGAACATCCGGTCGACCGGCTTCGGCTCCTCTGTCGCGAGCAGGTCGACCGTCCCGCCCCCGCGCTGCGCCTGCGGCCACGCGCGCCACATTTCTCAAACCAAAGGATTCATTCGATGACCACGATCACCAGCAAGGATGGTGTCCAGATCTTCTACAAGGATTGGGGCCCGAAAACCGCTCAACCCATCGTCTTTCACCACGGCTGGCCGCTCAGCGCCGACGATTGGGATACGCAGATGCTTTATTTCCTCGGCAAGGGCTATCGCGTCATCGCCCATGACCGCCGCGGTCACGGCCGCTCCAGTCAGGTCACCGACGGGCATGACATGGTCCATTACGCGGCGGATGTCGCAGCCCTCATCGCGCATCTTGACCTGCGCAACGCCATTCATATCGGACATTCGACGGGCGGTGGCGAAGCCGCGCGTTATGTGGCCCGGCACGGCAAGGATCGCGTGGCCAAGCTCGCCCTCATCGGCGCGGTGCCTCCGATCATGCTCAAGACCCAGGCAAGCCCCGAAGGACTTCCGCTCGAAGTGTTCGACGGACTGCGCAGAGACCTCGCGATCAATCGCTCTCAGTTCTATCTCGATTTCGCAAGCGGACCATTCTATGGCTACAACCGTCCCGGTGCGAAGCCGTCCCAGGCCGTCATCTGGAATTGGTGGCGCCAGGCAATGATGGGTGGCGCCAACGCGCAGCACGACGGCATCAAGGCCTTCTCGGAAACGGACTTCACCGAGGATCTGAAGGCCATCGACGTCCCCACGCTCGTGATGCATGGCGACGATGATCAGATCGTTCCCATCGCCAATTCAGCACTTCTGTCGGTGAAGCTCCTGAAGAACGGAACGCTCAAGATCTACGAGCAATTCCCGCACGGCATGTGCACGACCCACGCAGATCTCATCAATGCCGACCTCCTGAAATTCATTACGACCTGATCCGCTCATCGCACCGCACGAGTGCCCCTAAATCGAATGGAGCCCCCTCATGAGACTCGTTATCATCGGCGCCGGCTTTGCCGGCATGTATGCAGCACTTTCTTCGGCCCGCCTTCGTGACATCAAAGGCGTGACACCGGGAGAATTGGAGATCATGCTTGTCGCGCCGGAGCCGACTTTAGTGGTGCGGCCCCGCCTCTACGAGCCCAAGCCCGAGACATTGGCGGCGTCTCTGCTCGACGTCTTCAAGGCCATCGACGTCACCTATGTCCGTGGAACCGCTGAGAGCGTCGAAACCGCGCGCCGCTCGGTTGTCGTGGCCACGCCAGAAGGCGGGCGCCGATCCATCAACTACGATCGTCTGGTCGTCGCGACAGGCAGCCGGCTGTTCCGTCCGAACGTACCGGGCCTTGCCCAGCACGCCTTCAGTGTCGACAGCCTGGAGGATGCCGTCGCGCTCGACGGTCACCTCAAGAGCCTGGCCAGCCGGCCGGCATCGGATGCGCGCAACACTGTCGTCATTGCCGGCGGTGGCTTCACAGGGCTGGAGGCGGCCACAGAGATGCCTGCCCGGCTTCGCGAGGTGCTCGGCGAGAACACTAAGACAAGGGTGATCATCGCCGACCGCAATACGGCAATTGCACCTGATATGGGCGCAGGCCCGCGCCCCGTGATCGAGGAGGCTCTTCGCAAGCTCGGTATCGAAACGCGCCTCGGCGCCGGGATTGTCGCCCTTGATGAGACGAGTGTCACACTGTCCAATGGCGAGCGTATCGAGACCGCGACTGTCATCTGGGCCGCCGGAATCCGCGCCGCCCCTCTCACCGCCCAGGTGCCCGGCGAGCGCGATAATTTTGGTCGCCTCGTCGTCGACCGTGAGTTGCGTGTCGTCGGCGTCCCGGGAGTTTTCGCGACGGGTGACGCCGCCAAGGCTGTCTGCGACGACGACGGCAACTACGCGCTGATGTCCTGCCAGCACGCCACGCGCATGGGTGCCTTCGCCGGCAACAATGCGGCGGCGGAGTTGCTCGACGAAGCCCCCACCCCCTATCACCAGAAAGCCTACGTTACCTGCCTCGATCTCGGTGAGGCCGGCGCGCTGTTCACGCGCGGATGGGACTGCAAGGTCGAGCATGTTGGCGCAGACGCGAAAAAGATCAAACAGGAGATCAACACGGTTTGGATCTACCCGCCGAAACCCATGCGCGCCGCAGCGCTCGCATCCGCCGACCCGCAACGCGTGACCGATCTCTGATTCAACACCTGTCCCCAGTAACCAAATGGAGGTCAATTCAATGTTTCAGGCTATAGCACAATCGTCTGCACCATACGGGACGCTTCTGCCTTGCGCCGGGTCGTGCCCGTCGGCGGCAGGACGGCGCAATGAAGCGCATTGTTCCGACTGCTGCCTGTCACTTCCGTTTATTTCGGCCGCCTGGAGCGAGGAACTTGCGACCCTCGAGCCACCGCTGCGATAGGGTATGCAGGGCGGCCTCCCCATTGGGGCGGGCCGCCACCCTCTCGTCGATTACGATCGAACACGCCTCATACGGCGCTTCCCGCCAGCGAGCGGATACGATCCGCCAGCTCCCGCTTGACGTTTACGGCGTTCAGGCTCCGGTCGGCCACCATTGCCTCCTGATGTGTCATGGCAAACAGACGGCTGGGTGTCTCTTCAATCACCTTCGCGCAGGCTTCCGCTATCTCCGGCAGAGCCGCAGCGAGACAGACGCGCGCTTCTGCTCGGCATGCCTCCAAGGGACCATGGCCAAGCGCATGAAGCGCCTTTGCCCCCTTCTCCACGATGTCGTCGGTTAGAATATTCATATAGAGATCCTGAAGCTATGCGTTGGCTGCGGAGCCAAGAGACTGATACCAGGCATCCGATGTCGTCAAGCTTCATCTGATGCTGTTGCGCTCTCGCCAGTACGCCTCATGTTGAGTCCCGCTTCAGCCAATCGCGCCATTTTGGCTCAATGGCGGCGGCGCGCGTTTGCGCGTCATCGCCATAGAAATAGCGGCACACGCTCACATTGGTGCCGGAGTCCTTGTTATAGCTGCCGATCAGCGCGGCGCCGGGTTTGGGTTTGTCGAGGCGCAGCAGGATATAACGCTGCTTCGCATCCTGATGGACCCGCTCGACAACGCCCGACACGGATTCAGGCCCGGATAAGGAACGCTCTTCACCAACATCGGCGCCGGTGAGGCCCAGATCGCCCAGGAGACGCTTCCAGCTTGCAAGATGGTTCGCCTCGCTGCTCTCCATCGCGATGAAAGAGGCGGCCTTCATGCCGGCGAAATAGCTGAGATAGAGCTTCAGCACCGCAAGGAAGCCCGGCCAGCCGGTTTCGAAGCTCTCCATCTGGTCGTCCCAATCATCCGACGAGGCGAAGAGCGAATGCACCATGCGCACGACGCACGTGCCGCCCGCGCGCGCGGTGACGGTGATCTCCGTCGCGACGGGCGGCGCATTTTCGGCCCAGCCGAATTCGACATAACCGAAATGATTGGGCGGCTCCCAGGCCGTGACCTTTCCGGATGACGTAGAGCCCTGTCCGAAGTCCAGATGGAAGCTGCCGCCCACCTGCCCTTCGATCTCGGCCTTGGTGAACCAGGCGGCATTGCCGGCACCGGCCATTGCCTCCCACACCTGCTCCGGCGTTCCGGGCGTCAGGAACTCCATTTCCACCCAGCGCTTGCCGCTGCCATCTTTCTTGATCGGCATCATTACTTCCTTTCAGGATTTCGCTTCAGGCGGCGCCGGATAAGACGCGACCACAAGCCGGTGCGCCCGCCCGCCGGGCGCCGCTTCATCGTGATAACGCGCCGCCAACGTGGTGATCGTCTGGGCGAGGTCATGGGTGAAGGCAGCGCGCTCCGCCGGCGATTTGAACCGGATGACCGTATCGATCGACAAGGTCGCCATCCGCTTGTCGCTTTTGCGGGCGCTGCGCCACAATTGTCCGACTTCGCGCACGATGCGCGCCGCGAGTGCGATGAGATAGCTTGCCGACAGCCGGTCATTGTTGCGCGCCGGATCGGCGCCGATCCGCCCCAAAGCGGAAGGCGATACGACATACGACCTCGCGGTCGCCACCATCAGCCTTTCGGTGAGGCCGCCCCAATGCCGCTCTTCGACCGGCTTGACGAGGTCATGCTCCTCCAGCGCGCGCAGATGGTAATTCACCTTCTGCCGCGTCAGCCCCACGCGCACGGCAAGCGAAGCGGCCGAGCCTGGCACAACGAGCTCCGCCAGAAGCCGACTCTTGATCGGATCCAGCGCCACTGCCGCAACGGCCGGATCGTCGAGGACATCGAGGTCGAGCATAACACATACTCGCATTGACAATTTTTCTTGTCAATACCGGTTAACCGACATGCCAGCCATCCCGGATGATCGATTGCGCCGCTTCCGAAGTCGGACTTAAACTACGGATGAGACTCATGCCGGCTGCCAGTCCGACAGCAGTACCGAACTCAAGGGAACGCGACGATGGCACATGTTTCACGCAGGGATTTTCTCAAAACCGGTGTCGCCGCGGGCGTCGCGATCAAGGTCTCCTTCCTCTCAGCGCCGGTACAGGCCCGCCTCATCGAGACGCCGCCGCATCCCGGGCCCGACTGGCTCAAACCCGACGGAAGACCGCGTTACCGCCTCGACGCCATCGCCAAGGTCACCGGCGAGAAGACCTTCGCGCGCGACTACCGCGCCCGCGATCTCGAAGGCTGGCCGAAGGACCAGTCACATGCCTTCCTGCTGCATGCGACCAAAGCCGATCAGGTTTTCGAAGGCGTCGATCTGAGCATTCTCGGCGACGATCTCAAGCCCGACCGGCTCGTGCTGCATGAGGATCTGGTCGCCGAGGGGATCGTCATTCCCGTGCCGGGCGATTTCTATGGCGACGTCTTTCTGGTGCCCAAAGGCCAGACGGCTCGCCTTCTCGGCCAGCCGGTGGCGCTGCTCGTCTACCACGACTTTGCCCGCTACGACGCGGCCAAGCGTCTCTTGCGTTTCGACGACAGGGTCGTGCGTTATGGCGCCAAGGCGCCCTACTCGCATCCGCCGCATTATGGCGCGGCGCGCTATGTCCGCATCGATGGCGGTGATCCATTTGCCGAAGACAGATATTCACCGCTCAAGGACACGGTGATCTATGGCGGCTTCTCGGGCGATGATCCCGCCTGGCCTCCGGCCGGGGATGGTGACGCGATGGCGCGCGGCATGACGGCCGCCGCCGAGATCGAGAAAGAGATCGCCGCCGCCGGTCAGGATGCCCTGGTGCTCAAACACCAGTATTTCTCGCAGTCGATCGATGCCTCGGCGATGGAAGCCGACAATGGCAATGTCTGGTACGATCCCACGACCGGCGTTCTGCATATGATGGTGGCGACCCAGTCGCCTTATGAGGTGGCCGAAGTCGCCGCCATCCTGGTCTCGAAGTCGAAATTCAAGCTGGGCACAGTCGATCTCAAGGCCGGCTACACGGTAGGCTACGGCACCAAGGACCATTCGATCTTTCCGTTCTTCTGCGTTTTGGCCGGGCTCTATGGCGACGGCCGGCCGGTGCGGCTCGCCAATGACCGCTATGAGCAGTTCCAGATGGGCCTCAAGCGGCACGCTTTCTGGATGGACAATGTGCTGGTGATCGACCGCGCCACGGCCAAGATCCGCGCCATGACCGGGCATTTCAAGAATGACGGCGGCGGGCGCGCCAATTTCTCCTTCTCGGTCGGATTCGTCGGTGCCACCGCGGCGCAATCGATCTACTATTTGCCGAAGAGCGATTTCTCCGGCGCGGCAATCGCCTCGCGCGCCGTCGATGCGGGCTCGACCCGCGGCTATGGCACGCTGCAATCCATGTCGGCGACCGAGATGATGATCGACGAGGCGGCCGAGCTTTTGAGCGTCGACGCCATCGATCTCAGGCTCGCGAATGTCTTCAAGTCCGGCATGAAGAATACACAAGGCGCGATCCCTGCCGGCGCCTTGCGCAATGAAGAGATCCTGCTGAAGGCGCGCCAGCATCCGCTGTGGCGCGACCGTCTGACGAAGAAGGCCGAATTCGAGGCCGCCAATCCCGGCAAGCGTTATGGCGTAGGCTACGGCCATGTCCAGAAGGACTATGGCACGGGCGCCGAGGCCGCCATCGCCTCGATCGAGTTCGATGCGACCGGGCGCTTGAGCTTCGCCCATGTGGCGCATGAGATCGGCACCGGCACCACGACGTCGCAGGCCATCATGGTCGGCGACATATTGGGCCGCGTGCCGGATGAGACTCACTACGCCAAGGTGGTCTGGCCGCAAATGCCGCTCGAGACCACTGAAGAGCCTTATACGATGAGCCAGGCGGACGAAGACCAGCGCAAGCAGAATCCACGCTGGACGCCGAGCTTCACCTCTCCGATGAGCGCCACCAACAGCGTCTATTATCTGGGCCATGCGACGCGCGAGGCGGCCCGCGCGCTGCTCGATCTCGCGATCTGGCCCGCCGCTTTGGCGCTGTGGTCGCGCGGCATCGGCGGCGGCGCGATCGCGCCCTATACGGTCCGGCGCGAGGAGCTGCGTCTCGCCCATGGCATGGTCAATGCCGGCGGCTTGCCGCCGCTCAGCCTTGGCGATGTCGCCGCCGAAGCGCATCGACAAGGTCTCATCACCGGCGTCACCGTGCACAGCTTCAACCGCTGGCAATGGGCGGAAGCCGAGTTCGATATTCCGGGCGCCGGACGCCACAAGCTGCCGGTCGATGCGCTGGCCCTCAAATATGGCGACGGCGCGCCGGATGATCGCAAGGCGTTGCAGACGCTCGACGGCTGGCAGTTCATCGACCGCGCCGGCGTCACCTATCCGCCCACCCAGCGCAACAATGCCGGCGTCACATATTACGCGCCGATGGCGACCTTTGCCGAAGTCGTCGTCGATATCGGCTCCGGCGAGGTGACGCTCCTGTCGCATCATTCGATCATGGAATGCGGCACCCAGATCGTGCCGGAGCTCGTCTCGGGCCAGATCCAGGGCGGCATCGCCATGGGGGTCGGCCATGCGCTCAAGGAGTATCTGCCGCTATACGAGGATGGTCCGGGTGACGGCACCTGGAACTGGAACCGTTATGAGCTGCCGCGTTCCAAGGATGTCGCGGTGTGGACACAGACCGCCGAAATCTTAGCACCGTTGTCGGAGACCGACGCGCCCAAGGGCATCGCCGAGGTGGTGATGATCGCCATCGTGCCGGCCATCGCCAATGCGGTCGCGCAGGCGATCGGCCGGCGCTTCTACGCATTGCCGATCACCGCGGAAAAGATCAGGGAGGCGCTGGCATGACGATCGCGCTCAAGAAGCTGTCGCTCACCGTCAACGGCAAGGCCATCGACCCGGTGGATGTGCCCGACACCATGATGATGCAGGACTTCCTCTATGAATATCTCAATCTCACCGGCGCCCGAATGGGCTGCGGCCAGGGCATCTGCCATGCCTGCACGGTGATCGTCGAGAATGACGACGGCACGCTGGCGGAGATGCGCACCTGCATCACCGGTGCGCACTGGTTCGAAGGCAGGAAGGTGCGTACCATTGAAGGCCACGCGAAGCGCGATGCGAGCGGTGCCATCACCCAGCTTACACCGGTGCAGCAGGCCTTCATCGAGCACTTCTCCTTCCAATGCGGCTACTGCACGCCGGGCTTCGTCACCGGCGCCACGGTGCTGCTCGATGAATTGAAACGCAAACCGGTGGCACGCGCCGATCTCGAGCGCACCATCAGCGAGGCGCTCGACAAGCACATCTGCCGCTGTACCGGCTATGTCCGCTATTACGAGGCGGTCCGCGACGTCATCCTCAACACCCCTGGCCTCATCAAAGCGTAATCGTCATGAACAAACGCACCGTGCTGTGGACCGCGATCGTGCTGGCCCTGCTCGCCTTGCTGGCGCTGGGCAGCGTCTTCTTCGGCCTCTTCGAGAAGAGCGTGGTGGCGAAGGATGTCGACCAGCCGCTGAGTCCTGAGCAGATGAAGACGCTGGCGGCGCGCGGCGCCTATGTCGCGGTCGCCGCCGATTGTTATGCCTGCCATACCGCCAAGGGCGGTGCGCCCTGGGCCGGCGGCCTGCCCTTCACGACGCCCTTCGGCACGATCTACGCCACCAATATTTCACCCGACAAGGAGCATGGCATCGGCAACTGGACACGGGCGGATTTCCACCGCGCCGTGCGCGACGGCGTCGGCAAGGGCGACACACATCTCTATCCGGCCATGCCTTATGCCTCCTACCGTCTGATGACGGCCGAGGATGTCGATGCGGTCTATGCCTATCTCATGAGCCGGCCACCGATGAAGGTCGCCAATAAGCCGAACGACTTGAACTTCCCCTTCAACATCCGCAGGGTCCTGACCTTCTGGAATCTCGTGAACCTTCCCGCCGACATGCCGCCGCTCGACGCGGCGCGGTCCGAGATCTGGAATCGCGGCCGCTATGTCGTCGACGCGCTCGGCCATTGCGGCGAATGCCACACGCCGCGAAACATCATGCAGGGCATGAAGGCGAGTGAATATCTCAAAGGCGCGGTGCTCGAAGGTGTCGTCGCGCCCGACATCACCAAGGACGGCCTGGCACGCATGGGCTTCGATCCGGTGCTGCTGCCGGCCTTCATGAAATCCGGCATCTCGGCGCAAGGCGCCATGACCAACCAGATGTTCGAGGTCGTGCATTTCTCGACCCAATATATGACGGATGACGATCTCGCCGCGATGTCGGCCTATCTGTCCGACCTCGACAAGCTGCCTGACAAACCCGCCTCTCCCACGCAGCCCAAGCCGGTCGCCGTGGCACCGGAGCTCGCCACCGCGGCGCGCGGCAACTATCTGTCGCTCTGTTCCGGTTGCCACGGCATCGAGGGCCAGGGCATTCCGCATGTGGTGGTGCCCTTGTCGACCAATGCGTCGCTCCGGCTCGCCACCGCGCGCAACCTTATCCGCGCCGTGCTCGAGGGCATTCCGGCGCAGCATTTCCCCGGCCTCGAACGCATGCAGCCCATGCCGGGCTTCAAGGATCAGCTGGACGACCGGCAGGTGGCCGATCTCGCCAACTGGATGCGCGCCCAATGGGGCGGCGAAGAACCGAATGTGAAGCCGGAGGACGTCGCCCAGATCCGCCGGGGCGAGTGACGCCGGCCGCCACGCAGCTGATCATCAAGAAGAAGGGCTGAGGTCACCTCCGCAACGGAAACAGCGCACGCAGGCGTTCATCACGCAGATAGAGACCGCCCCACATCAAGAGCCCGAGATAGACGCCGAAAAGGAGATGGCTGAAGATCGGGCTGCCGAGGCGCAGATGGGTGGCGATGGCGCCCCCCAGATAGCCGGTCAAAAGCACGGCGCCGAGCAGCGACGTGCGCGGATAGACATAAAATGCGGTGCAGATGAGCGCCAGAATGCCGAGGCCACGCGCCATCGCGGGGCTGGCGGGATAACCGATCTCAATCATGGTTTGCAGCACGATGTCGAGCGGCGGCAGCTTGATGACGCCGTCGAAAATCATGAACAGGACGAACAGCCCGCTCAAGCCATAGCCGATCCAGTTTGTCGTTTTGCTGCCCGTAGCCATATCAGTCTGCTCCCTTAACCTTTTATCGCGCCGCCGCTTACCATCCAGGGCGTTCCGAAGCGATCGATCACCATGCCGAAGGCCTTGGCGAAGAAGGACGGCTGCAATGGCACGAGGACGTGTCCGCTATCGGCCAGGCCAGCGAAGATGCGTACCGCCTCCTGCTCCGATTCGTAGTCGAGCGTAACCGAGAATCCCTTCATGCATTCATAAGCACCGCCACCCGCCCAGTCGCTCGCCATGAGGACATCGCCATTGGCGAATGTGAGTTGCGCATGCAGGACCGTGTCGGCGCTGCCGGGCGGTGTCTGCGGCGATGGCGGCAGGTCGCCATATTTGATGAGACGGTCGAGCTTGGCTCCAAGAACCTTCTCATAAAAGCGCATGGCCTCGCCGGCCGTGCCGTTGAAAGAGAGATAGGTGCTGATCTGGCGCATGGGGTCTTCCTTTTCATCCCGCAAATCGGCAGCGCGGGAGGCGGACCATAAGCGCATCGCTAGGGATCTGTTTTGTACAGAAACGACAATTGCTCGTCCTGGCGCAGAACACCCGCCGGGGTCTGACCGACGAGGCGCTTGAGCGCACGGGTCATATGCGGCTGGTCGAAGAACCCCGCTTCATGGACGGTGTCGAGAATGGAACGGCCGTCCTTCAGAAGCTGGACGGCCCGCCGCGCCCGTTCGATCTGCCGGAAGGTGCTGTGGGTCATGCCGGTCGCATGACGAAAATGACGCTGAGCCGAGCGCAGCGACAGCGCCTGTTCATCGCCCGCGAGCCCTTCGGTGATGGCCTGATTGCGGGTGATGAGACCGCTCTTCACCAGGCGCGACACGAAATCTTCCGCCGTCTCGAAATCGGGATATTCCCACTCAGCGCCATCGAGCCAGACACCACGCCCGGCCATGTCGGGCATATCCTTGTCGTTACGGTCGATGAGCGCGCTCACCGGCAGAGACGGCATGAAGGTACCGAGCTTGAAGCGGATGCCGAACCATTCGCCGTCGGCCGGACAATCGGCCAGCGTCGCTTTCGTCTCCGGTCCTCTGATCGTCAGAAAAGTCCTGCCCTTGACGCGCGACACCGCCATTTCCCAATGCGGCGAGGCGATGGAATGGAATTGTCCGGCGCGCTCGCTGTGACAGCGCCAGACCCTTTCGATGAAGGGCGAGTCCGATGGCCGGTCGTTAAAGACGAGGAACAAGATGTGTTCTCCTCTCAACCTTGCTTGGCTTCACGTAGGAAGGCGCGGCCGATTGCTTCCGCGAAAGATTTGAGCGCCGCGGCGCTCGCCCCGTCACGAGCCGAGCCCGACATGCCTTCGAGGGCGATGACGACAAGATCGGCCAGCGTCTCGGCCTTGGTCGGATACCGGGACGCGATGAAATCGCGAAGCGCCGTACGGCTGGCTTTCTTGTAGGAAGCGATGATGGCCTTCGCCTCCGGATCGGCGCTGTTGCGCGCCCCATCGAGCACCAGACAGCCGGCAACGCCGTCATGTTCGGGATAGACTTCCGCCGCAACGAGCAGCATGCGTTCGATGACCTCGCTCACCGTACCGCCCGAGGCTTGGGCGCGGCCGAACACATTGGCATCGCTCGTCGAATAGTGTTCGACGGCGCGCTCGAACAGGCCCGCTTTACTGCCGAAGGCGGCATAGAAGCTTGGCGGTTTGATGCCGAGCTCGGTGCCGAGTTCCGCCACACCCACTGCATCATAACCGCGGCGATGGAAGAGCCGCACGGCCTTATGGACTGCCTCCTCCATGTCGAAGGAGCGTGGCCTGCCGCGCTGGTCTAATTTTTTTGTAGCGACCACTAAAATAATCCTTGCGCCCCTCGCGACCTCACATATATAGCGATCACTACATAAATGCAAGGAGAGCTCAGATGACCGATTTTTCGGGAAAGAACGTCCTGGTGCTGGGTGGCAGCCGTGGCATCGGCGCCGCCATCGTTCGCCGTTTCGCCAAGGGCAATGGCAAAGTCGCCTTCACCTATGCGGGGTCCCAGGAGGCGGCGCAAAAACTCGCCGCCGAGACCGGCGCGGTGGCCATCCAGACCGACAGTGCCGACCGTGACGCGCTGATCGCCACGGTCGCCGGCCGTGGCGCGCTCGACATTCTCGTCATCAATGCCGGCATCGCCGCTATCGGCGATCCGCTGACATTCGAACCGGACGCCATCGACCGGATGATCGATATCAATGTGCGGGCGCCCTATCACGCCGCCGTCGAAGCGGCCCGAAAAATGAACGACAATGGCCGCATCATCGTGATCGGCTCGGTCAACGGCGATCGTATGCCGTTTGCCGGTGGCGCCGCCTATGCGCTTACCAAATCCGCCGTACAGGGCATGGTCCGCGGCCTTGCCCGCGACTTCGGCCAACGCGGCATAACCGTCAACAGCGTGCAGCCCGGCCCGACCGACAGCGACATGAATCCGGCCGACGGCCCGTTTGCCGATTTCGCGCGCAGTTTCATGGCCATCAAGCGGCATATCGATGCCGACGAGATCGCCGAATACACGGCCTTCCTCGCCGGCCCCCATGGCGCGATGATCACCGGCGCGTTTCAGACGATCGACGGCGGCTTCGGCGCCTGATCGCAACATCACGATGCAGTCTTTCGCGGCGAGGCGAACAGCGCCTCGATATAGCGCCGCAAATGGACGAGGCACTGGGCCCCCGCGTCGGGGTCCTGCTTCGCTTTGGCGAGGATCAGCGCGCCCTGGATGACCGCCTGCATATGCAGCGCGAGACTGTCGGGCGTCCAGCTGCCGTCGCTGCCATATTTGTCGATCGCCGCCGCGATGTCCTTGGCGAGCCCAGTGCCATGCCGGTCGAAGGTGGCCGTGCAGGCATCGCGGATCTGCGGATGGGACAGATAGACCTCCTGCACCAGCGTGCCGCCGAAACAGGTGAACTGGAGAAGTTCACCCTGCATCGCACCTTTGCGAAAGTCGACATATGCCAGAAGCCGGTCCACCGGATCGGGCAGCGTCTGATAGGGTGCGGCGGCGAAGAGCGCGCAGGCATACTCGCCCCAATGCCCCGCCGCTTCGATGGCAAGCTCCTCCTTGCTTTTGAAATGGTGGAAGAAGCTGCCCTTGGTGAGCCCCGCCTCGGCGCAGATGTCCTCGATCCGCGTCGCGGCATAACCCTTGGCGCGGAAGACTTTCAGGGCGGCATCCAGAATTTTGGTCTTCGACTCGTGTCTTGCGTCTTGTGTCTGCATTTCATACCTGCTGGCAGGCAAAATACCTACCAGTTGGTATGCTGTCAATTCTCCCGGATGGCGAAGGCAATTGCCCGGTCGATCGCGTCCTTCACCGCAGGACTCTCCAGGCGCGCATCGAAACCATGCGGCGCGCCGGGCAGATTGACCACTTCAACCGCCGCATCGGCGCCAAGCAGCACCTTGACGGTCTCGTCCTGAAGGGCGTTGAGGCCTTTCATCTGATCGCCACCGGCCCTGAGGATGAGCAGCGGCATCTTGCGCCCGGCGATCGCCGCGGCGCTCTTCTGCAAGCTCATCCGCTGGGCGAGTTCGGGGCTGGTCAGCGGCTCGCTCGGGCTGCCGGGCACGATCCCGGTCGAGGGATAGAACAAGGCGATCCGGGTGACGGCGAGCGGGCGCTTGTCCTCGACCAGCGACGGCGCCAGCAGCCCGCCGGCCGAAAAAGCGATGACGCTGACGCGCTTGCTGTCGAGCCCCCGTCCCTCGCCTTGCGCCGCGAGCCAGGCCAGCACCTGATCCAGCTGGCTGAGCGCCAGATCGAGCTCGCGTTTCGGCACGCCCAACGAATGGTCATACATCACCGCCGCCGCCCCCGAGGCGGCAATGACCGTGCCCCAGTCGCGATAGACCTGCCAGACGCTCGCCGGCGCCTTGATCTCGGCCGGAATGCCGCCATGCATCAGAAGCACGATCGGCAGCTTGCTCTTGCCCTCCCCTTTGGGCGTCGACAGCGTGATCTTGACGGGCGAACCATCGGCGCGCTGGCCAATCGTCACCTCTTCCTTCAACACGTCGGCGCTGACGAGCGGATGGCGCAAGGGTGGATTGTCCTGCGCCTGCACGGAGCCACCGAACACCACAAGCAGCAGCGACAGAAGGCAGGCGGCTTTCAACCTCATGATCATCCTCCGGGAAACAAGCTTCCCTTGCCGCTTTAGCAAGGCAGGCCCGGGACACGCGTTTCCGCGATTGCTAACTCGCGTTGCACTGACAACACATTCGACAGTCACACCGCCCCGTTTTGTTCCAGAACGGCATATTCCTTGGCCAAGCGATCGAGCAGTGCCCGCACCGAAGGCAGCAGCCCGCGCCGCGATGGGAAAGCTGCGTGGATGATGCCTGAGCGTGGCGCCCAACCCGGCAGCACATCGATGAGGCGTCCGGCGCGCAGATCTTCCTGCACCACGAAGGTCGGCAACTGGCAGACGCCGACACCCTGAAGCGTCGCCAGCCTGAGCGCCACCATGTCCTCGGTCACGAAGCGTGGCCGGTGGCGGACGACGCTTGTCGCGCCATGGGCATCTTCGAGCCGCCATTCATGTTCCGGGCGCGCCGGTTCCCAGGCAAGGCTCGGCAGCAGAGCGAGATCCGCCGGCACGAGTGCGCGCGGCAAATCCTTGACGATCGCGGGCGCCGCCACCAGCCGCTGCGTGCTTTCCGCCAGCTTGCGGATCACCAGATCACTGTCCTCGAGCGGCGGGAAACGCACCCTGATCGCCAGATCGAAGCCCTCGCGGATGACATCGACCCGCCGGTTGGTGCTTTCGAGCTGTACGTCCACCTTCGGACAGTCGGCCACAAAACGCGCGATGATCTCGCCGAGATGAAAATAGATCACCGATGATGGACAGGCCAGCCGCACCGTCCCTTGCGGCTCGGACCTCATCCGGTCGATGGCTTCTTGCGCCGCATCCGCCTCGACCATCATCGCCACGCAATGCTGGTAATATTCGCGCCCGATCTCGGTGACCGCGAAGCGCCGCGTCGAGCGCTGGATCAGGCGGACCCCGAGGCGTTCCTCGAGCAGACCGATGCGCCGGCTGAGCCTGGAGCGCGGCATGCCAAGTTTGCGGGCGGCTGCGGCGAAGCCGTTCTGCTCCACGACATCGACGAAGAAACGGAGATCGTTCAAGTCCTGCATGGCCAATTGTCCTAATTTCAGGACATTGTAACTCGAAAAGGCTGCCTACCGCCAGTATTGGTGCAGCCATATGTTCTCCGCACCACGATCCCTCAGGGATCCCGCAAGGAGACTTCAGATGAGAAAGATCTTAGGAATTTACGGCGGCACCCGCCCCCACTGGGTCGGCGACGGCTTCCCGGTCCGCTCCCTCTTCTCGCATGCGAGCCATGGCGGGCATATGGGCCCCTTCCTGCTTCTCGATTATGCCGGCCCCGCCAGGTTCGAGCCGGCGGATCAGCCCCGCGGTGTCGGCGTCCATCCCCATAAGGGCTTCGAGACAGTGACCATCGTCTATGAGGGCGAGGTCGAGCACCGCGACTCGACCGGCCGCGGCGGCGTCATCGGTCCCGGCGACGTGCAGTGGATGACCGCTGCCAATGGCATCCTGCATGAAGAGTTCCATTCCAAGGCCTTCACCGCCAAGGGTGGCACGCTGGAAATGGTGCAGCTCTGGGTCAATCTTCCCGCCCGGGATAAGACGGCTACGCCTGGTTATCAGGCCCTGCTCGCCGGCGACATTCCCTCGGTCGCGCTCGCCGGCGGCACCGGCACGCTGCGCGTCATCGCCGGCGACTATCAGGACCACAAAGGCCCGGCCCACACCTTCACGCCGATCGATGTGTGGGATGTTTCGCTCAAGCGCGGCAAGCGCGCCGAGCTGACGTTGCCCGAAGGCCGCACGCTGGCCGTCATCGTGCTGAAGGGTTCGGTCCGCTTCAATGACGACGCCACCGCCGGCGAGGCGCAGTTCGCCTTGTTCGACCGCGTGGGTGGCGCCATCGCGATCGAGGCTGACGGTGACGCTCAGCTGCTCGTCCTGAGCGGCGAGCCGATCGACGAGCCCGTCGTCATGCACGGCCCCTTCGTCATGAACAGCGTGGAAGAGATCCGCCAGGCCATCACCGATTTCCAGAGCGGCCGCTTCGGGTCGATCACGGAAAACGCCTAAGCCACAACCCAAGGAGAAATGACCATGTCCAACCCCTACAAGCGTCTCGACAAGGACCAGGCGGCGGTGCTGCTGGTCGACCATCAGACCGGACTCCTGTCGCTGGTGCGCGACATCGATCCCGACAAGTTCAAGAACAACGTGCTGGCACTTGCCGATCTCGCCCGCTACTTCAAGCTACCGACGATCCTGACCACCAGCTTCGAGGACGGGCCGAACGGTCCGCTGGTGCCGGAACTCAAGGCGACATTCCCCGACGCGCCCTTCATCCCGCGCCCCGGCCAGATCAATGCCTGGGACAATGAGGACTTCGTCAAGGCGATCAAGGCGACCGGCAAGAAGCAGTTGATCATCGCCGGCGTCGTGACCGAAGTATGCGTCGCCTTCCCGGCTCTCTCGGCCTTGGCTGAAGGCTTCGACGTCTTCGTCGTCACCGACGCGTCGGGCACCTTCAACGAGATCACGCGGCACTCCGCTTGGGACCGCATGTCGGCGGCCGGCGCCCAGCTCATGACCTGGTTCGGCGTCGCCTGCGAGTTGCATCGCGACTGGCGCAACGATGTCGAGGGCCTCGGCACACTCTTCGCCAACCACATTCCCGACTATCGCAACCTGATGACCAGCTACTCGATGCTGGCGTCGAAGAAATAGGAGACCATCATGATTGCCAATTTCGACGGAAAACGTCCCGTGATCGACCCCGATGATGCGGTGATGCTGCTCATCGACCACCAGAGCGGCCTGTTCCAGACGGTCAACGATATGCCGATGCCGGTTCTGCGCAACCACGCGGCGGCGCTTGCCCGGATGGCGAGCCTCGCCAAGCTTCCGGTGATCACCACCGCCTCGGTGCCGCAGGGCCCGAACGGACCGCTGATCCCGGAGATCCACCAGAACGCGCCGCATGCGCAGTATGTCGCGCGCAAGGGTGAGATCAATGCCTGGGACAATCCCAATTTCGTCGCCGCGGTGAAGGCGACGAAACGCAAGACACTGATCATCGCCGGCACCATCACCAGCGTCTGCATGGCCTTCCCCGCCATCAGCGCGGTTCAGGACGGCTACAAGGTCTTTGCCGTCGTCGATGCGTCGGGCACCTATTCGAAGATGGCGCAGGAGATCACGCTTGCCCGCGTCGTCCAGGCCGGCGTCGTGCCGATCGACACCGCTGGAGTCGCCTCCGAACTGCAGCGCACCTGGCATCGCGACGACGCGCAGCAATGGGCTGAGATCTACACCAAGATATTCCCGGAATATCAGTTGCTGATCGAAAGCTATCTCAAGGCGCAAGAGGTCGAGAAGAACCACGAGCAGCTCGACTCGCAACGTAAATAACGAAATGAGCGGCCATGGCGATGCCCCATGGCCGCTTTCTTAGGGCACGATGGTCGTGAACAGATAGACCGCGAAAATGACGAGATGCACCGCGCCCTGCAGCACGGTCGTCCGTCCGGTGCCGAGCGACAAGGTGGCGACCAACAGCGACAGCGCGAGCAGCACCATGCCCTTGTGATCGAGCCCGAGCACCAGCGTCCAGCCGGTGGCGACCGCCACCATCGCCACCGCCGGAATGGTGAGCCCGATCGAGGCCAGCGCCGAGCCGAGCGCCAGATTGAGGCTCGTCTGCAGCCGGTTGTAACGCGCGGCCTTCAGCGCGGCGAGGCTTTCCGGCAGGAGCACGATGGCGGCGATGATGATGCCGACGACGGCTTTGGGGGCGCCCGCGGCCGAAACCGCGGATTCTATCGTGGGCGACAGCGCCTTGGCGAGCAGCACGACGGCGCCGAGGCAGATGATGAGAAGCCCGCCGCTGAACAGCGCGGTGCTGCTGCTCGGCGGCGCCGCATGCGCAGCCTCGTCATGCGCGGCCTTGCCCTCGGGCAGGAAATAGTCGCGGTGCCGCACCGTCTGCACCAGCACGAAGGCGCCATAGAGCGTCAGCGAGGCGATCGCGATCATGATGAGCTGACCCGGCGAATAGATCGGCCCCGCCACCGTCGTCGTCGCATTGGGCAGGATCAGCGTGATGACCGACATGGCGGCAAGCGTCGCCAGCGCGGCGTTGACGCCATAGAGCCCGAAAGCCTGCTCGCCATGGCGCGATCCGCCGACCAGAAGGCAGATGCCCACCATGCCGTTGAGGATGATCATGATCGCGGCGAAGATCGTGTCGCGCGCCAGCGCCGCCGTCGTCTCACCTCCCGCCAGCATAAGAGATACGATCAGCGCCACTTCGATCACCGTCACCGCCAGCGCCAGCACCAGCGTGCCGAACGGTTCGCCGACCCGATGGGCGACGACCTCGGCGTGATGCACCGCCGCCAGCACGCAGGCGACGAGCCCGGCGCCGATCGCAATGTCGTAGAGCGGATGAGAGAAGCCGAGCGACACGGCAAGCAGCACCCAACCCGCAATCGGGCTGAGCCAGGTCCAGATGGGCAGATAGTCGCGCAGCATGATCAATCCGTTCTTCGAGGCTTAAGACAATCCACAGGTGAGGCAGAGAAGCGGAGCGCCGTCATCTTTCTGGACAGTCTTCGTGACCGTCAAGCCCGACCCCGCGAGCTGCTCCCGGACGAGGTCGGCAATCCGGCTCCGCTGCACCGCCGCCGGCGGCTCATAGAAGAGAAACAGCCTGCCCGCCTTCTTCAACAATTTCCTGACGACCGGCAGCTCAGGTCCGGGATCGGTCCAGAACACATTGACGTTGATGGCGAAAATCTTGTCGAACGGGCCGTCCGCGCTGCCCAGATCGGCCAGCGCCGCATGGCGGAAGAGCGCCTTGCCGGTCGTTTCCCAGTCCCGGCCCGCTTTACGGGCCACGGCGATGCCGGTAGCCGAGCGGTCGATGGCGAGGATGCGCCCGCTCTTCAGGCGGGGCACAATCAGGGATACCGCCAGTCCCTTGCCGCACCCGACCTCGAGCAGCACATCAGAAGGCCGGACCGCCAGGGTCTCGACCGCCCAGCCGATTCGTTCGGGGATCCTGGATGCCATCCCGCCACTATCGCCCATCCGCCCGGCCAACGGAACGTCTCAAATCCGGGCGCCTTTTTCCGTTCTGCCGCCACAAAGCGGGGTGATAAGTAACTTGCCCAAAGGGCATAGAGCTTTAGAATTGCCGGGTGGTGCCGCTCATGTGATGAACGGCCCGCTGCATGTTTGATACATCCCGATTCCTTCCATAGCCTTGGTGCGATGACCCCATGATGAAGAAGTACCTGATGGCCGGCACGGCAAGTGCCCTCCTCGCCCTCACCGCTGTGCCTAATCTGGCCGAGGCCAAGACGCGGATGCTGCTGGTCGGTGTCGCCGACTACAATGAGGACTCAGGAATCCGCGACCTTCTAGGCCCGCGCAACGACGTTTCCATCATGTGGCGGCTGTTCAAGTCGCGTGGTGTCGATCCCAAAGACATCACCGTGCTGAGCGACACCATTCCGGAAGGCGCCGAATATCCGGCCATGAACGGAGCGGCCACCATCGAGAACATCCGCGCCGCCTTCGACAAGATCGCCGCCGAGACCGGTCCTGAAGACGATTTCATCTTCTATTATTCGGGCCACGGCACGCGCCAGCCGGACAACGACCCCTCCGCTGAGATCGAGCCCGAGGCCGACGGCTACGACCAGGTCCTGCTGCCGTCCAATACCGGCCCCTATGACCCGACCGGCGGCGGCATCAAGAATGCCCTCGTCGATGACGAGCTGGGCCAGAAGCTGGACGCCATCCGCGCCAAGGGCAGCTTCGTCTGGGCAATCATCGATTCCTGCAATTCCGGCACCGTGACGCGCGGCGACAGCGTCACGCGCTCGATCGATCCGGCCGCGCTCGGCGTTCCCGACAAGCCCGCGACGACCACGGCCAACGCCACACGCGGCGGCACCCGCAAGGGCGCCCTCAGCGTCACCAATCAGAGCGACCTCGTCGGCTTCTACGCGGTCGATGCCTTCGACGAGGCGATCGAACGCCCCTTCACCGGCTACAGCCTGCCGATGGTGGGCGATGGCAAGACCCAACGCATGGGCGTCTTCACCAACGCGCTCCATCACGCGCTGACCCAGGGCACGGCGCAAACCTTCGCCGATCTGGCGCGTGAGATCTCCGCCGATCTGCAGACCGACCGCTCGGGCGGGCGCGTTCCACAGCCCGTTTTCGACGGCGTGCTCGACCGCCCTGTACCCGGCACAGCCAGCAAGGGCCCGCGCCTCATCACCTCGATCATCACCGATGAGACGGTGGCGGTCCCGCAGGGCGTGCTGCATGGCTTCGAGGAAGGCTCGAAGGTCGAGCTCTATGCGCCGGGCAAGAGCGATGCGCCGATCGGCAAGGCCATTATTGTAAGCGCCGAAGCCGCCTCGAGCCAGGCCGGCAACATCTTCTGGACGGATGGCGCTCAGAAGGTCACCTCCGGCCCGATCACGGTGCGGCTCACCGAACAGGCGGTGAGCTTCCGCTATGCCGTCTCGCCGCCGCCCGCT
Source organism: Rhizobiales bacterium Y(2018) (assembly GCA_005502925.1). Classification (GTDB taxonomy): domain Bacteria; phylum Pseudomonadota; class Alphaproteobacteria; order Rhizobiales; family Aestuariivirgaceae; genus Taklimakanibacter. The sequence continues at coordinate 50,318 of SCPD01000007.1, forward strand.
GACGACCTCAAGGCAGGCGTGGAATCCGACACCGTATCCAAGGCCGTCGATCTCGCTTTCGGCAAGGAGTCGGGCGCGGCCGAGATCGGCATCAATATGGGCGAACCGGGCAATCCCGACGGCGACGTGCTGCTCAGGGCCCAGAACGGCCGCTTGTGGATCATGCGCCCCGACCGCCCGCTCGACACCAAGGCGGGAAGCTTCGGCGAGACACCGTCGATCGCGATCGGCGACGATCCGCAGAAGCTCGCCGAGAAGGTCAAGCAGGCGGTGTGGTCGCTGTCGCGCGCCGAGAAGCTGATCCGCTTCGCCTCCTCGATCGGCTCATCGCAGGATCCCAATACCGACCGGCCGGAGATCACCGCCACCATCGAGCGCAAGGGCGACAAGAGCGCCGATCCGGCGAGCACCTGCGCCAAGCCGGATAAGAACGCGCAAGGCAAGCCGCTCGCCGCCTTCTCCCCGCAAGGTGTCGGCAATTGCGACACGGTGCGCTTCAAGATCTCCAACGAGACGGACCAGACCTATTACATCGCCGCCTTTTATGTCGATGCGCTGGGCGGCGTGATGCCGCTGTCGAGCCAGGACAAAGCGCGCGGCTGCGTGCGCACGCTTTATTCGGGATCGGGCGAGGTCACCTATACGATCCAGATCAATACCTGGGACGCGAAGGACAAGCGCCCGGCGGCGATCGGCACCGAAAACGCGGTGATCCTCGCCATCCCGCAGGACGCTTCGAAGATCGCCCCCAGCATGTGCTCGCTGATCCAGCCGACATTGTCGGCGATGCAGCAGACCCGCAGTGTCGAGTCGGCGGCGACCCGCGGCTCGGCGCAGGGCAAGTCGCTGAAGAATCTGCTGGGCGGCATCACCGGCTCGGCGACGCGCGCCGCGACCATCCAGGAAGACGAAGCTGGCGGTCCGGCAATGACTTCGAGCCTGTTCACCTTCGACGTGCGCCCGTAACAAACGACGCGGCGAACCTCATCCATCACTTCAGGTCAGAGCGACTTGAAGTGATGATGAAGGCGGATTTCAGTTCAGATTGAAATTGCGCTTCACGATCTGCGCCTTCGGCTTGATCGTCTCTTCACGCGCCTGGAGCTGCGGCTCAGGTCTCACCGGCCTCGGCTGCGGATTGCGCGATCCCCTCTGCTTGACAACCACCTGGGCGCCCGGCTTCACGCGCTCATAGAGATCGGCGACATCGACATTGAGAAGACGGATGCAGCCCGAGGAGACCGCTTTGCCGATGGAGCGCGGATCGGCGGTGCCGTGGATCCTGTAGAGGGTGTCGACCTTGCCCTGGAACAGATAAAGCGCCCTGGCGCCCAGCGGATTGGTGGGGCCGCCCGGCATGCCGTTCGCCCATCTGGCGGCGTTGGCGTCGCGCTTCACCATTTCGGCGGGCGGCGTCCAGCGCGGCCATTTCTGCTTCCACCGCACATCCGCCCGGCCCGACCAGGAAAAGCCCTGGCGGCCGACGCCTATGCCATAGCGCAAGGCCTCGCCATTAGGTTGCACCAGATAGAGATAGCGATTGGCCGTATCGACCACGATGGTGCCCGGCTTCTCAGGACCCGAATAGCTCACCGCCTGGCGGCGGAATTTCTCCGGCACCAGAGCGACGTCGGATTCATCGATGGGGAATTGCTCGTCAGGATGGGCAATGGCGAGTGCGGCCGGCGCGCCAAGCGCGCAAGCGCCAAGGAGAGTCGAAAGTCTGAGCATTTGCCGGCGATTCATGAGGCACCTTGAGATTGATTCCGTCGCCCAGAAGTAGCGGGAATAGATTCAAGAGTCTTTATCGCGGAGCGTCGCGGGGCGACATCACAACGATTTGATATTTCGCGATTATTACGTGTGGAGATGATGGCGCGGCGGCAAGCGCAGGAAGGCCCGCGCAGATCGACAACAGCACATTTGGCCGACAGCTCGGGGCTATTGGTCCATACACCATCCTCCAACTGGACAATATGCCCCAACGGCAGCCGGGTGTATAGTGAGGGCTCTCTCGGTGGGAGGACAGCATGGCGACCAGGATCGTAAACGATGTGAGGTCCCATTACCGGGCCTGGGACGAAGGCAAGGGCACGACGAGCGAGCGCTTCCTCGAGCTCCTGGCCGACGATGCGACCTTCCGGTCGATCGGCGGCGGCGCGAAGGTTATGGAGTTTACCCGCTCCCACAAGGCCAAGGACAATGTCCGCGCCTATTTTGCCGAGCTGGCGCGCGATTGGCAGATGCTCTTCTACAATGTCAGCACGCTCCTGGTGCAGGACGGCACGATCGCCGTTGTTTGCGAGTGCGCCTGGAAGCACAAGCACACCGGCAAGACTGTCCATACGCCGAAGCTCGACATCATCCGCGTCAAGGACGGCAAGATCGTCGACTTCTATGAGTTCTTTGACAATCACCAGGCCTTTTCCGCCTGCTCCGCCGAGGGCGTGTGCTCGGCGCCCGCCGATCCGACCCCCTTCAATGGCATTGGCCCGTCGCGCCTCGAGACCGGCATCACCGTCGCGACCCGCGCCAATGTGAAAACGCTCAAGCATCTCTATGCGCAATGGGCCGAGACGAAAGGCGCCAGCGCGCAATCGATCATGGAGATTCTCGCCCCCAATGTCGTCTGGGGCTCGCTGTCCGCCGGCGCCTATCCCCTAGCCTTCCTGCGGACGCGCCGCAGCCGCGACGAGGTCGGCGACTATTTTCGCGGCCTCGCCGAGAGCTTCACGATGAACTATTACGACGCGAGGGAGTATGTCGCTGCCGGCCCCTATGTGCTGATGCTGGGTGAGGTCTCCTTCACCAACAAGAAAACCGGCAAGGCTTTCGTATCGCCCAAGGCCGATCTCTGGCGTTTCGCCGGCGGCAAGGTGGTGGAGTTCTACGAATACTTCGACACGGCCGCGGTGATGGCGACGACTGTCTGACCGCCCGCGTTATTTCGACCTCGGCAACCAGCCCTTCTCAAGCGCTGCGATAAGACCGGCCACCGTTTCGTTTTGCGGCAGCGCCCGCAATTGGCGCACCGCTTCGAAGCGCCAGACGCCGTTATCGCGGCCGGCGAGCCACACAGCGGCGATCTCGCCATTCGTGTCGCGCGCCCTGACCTTGTCCGGCACCTTCGGCAAGGTCTTCTTCACCACGAAGGCGATGCGCACAGCGCGCTTCCTGGCATCGGTAATCGTCACGGCAAATTTCGCACCGGCCAACATGTTGACGTTGATCGTGAGCTCGCGCGCCTCGTGGGTAACAGCCTTGCCGGTGGCGACCTGCACACTGAACGGGCCTTCGCCACCGCTCCAGGTCAGATGGACAGGCTCGCCGCCGCCTAGGATGTAATTGCGCCCGCGCACGACGAACGGCACCTTGATCGCCTCACCAGTCTCGGCGCCTTTCGACACCAGCACCGAGAAGGAATCGTCATCGCCTCTTCCAGCCAGGATGGCGACGATCTGCTCGATGATGGTGAAGGAATCATCGCCGCTCGCCATCTCGCCGGCGATGTCCTTGCGCATGAGCTTGCCGGAGACGACGAGGTTGCCCTCGCGCGCCAGGCTCAGCGTGATCCTGCTCGTCTCGTCGCGGATGAAGACGGAATCGCCGTCATAGATGGGCATCAGGAGCTTGGGCTGGAGCTCGGCGCCCTTGCGCACTACGACGGTGCCCTTCTCGGCGTCGGTACCTTTCAGCTCATAGGCCATGATATAGCCGGCCGGACGGACGTCCTGGGCTTGCATCGGCGCCACGGTGCCGAGAAGACCGAGCATGATCAGAAGATAAGCGAGTATCCGCGCCACGATTGGCTCCTAATGCGTCTTGAGCATGGAGCGCCAGCCCTTGCCGTGGCTCCAGTCATAGATGATGCCCGCCAGTGAATCGAAGAACTTGTGCAGAATGAACAGCGTAAGCGTGACCGCGATGATGCGGATGGCGACTTCGAAACCGAACAGGCGTGACAGGATCAACGCCACGGCGACCGTGATGAGGCCGGCGATGAAGGCCGAAGGCGCCAGCTGGAAATTGTAGGAGATGAAGGCCAGCACCGCGAAAATTGCAACCGCGATGAGGATCTCCACCAGCGGCGAAGCCTCGGGCATGGTGGCCATGGCGGTGGCTGCGGCAATGGTATTGGCGAGGATCACCGCGCCCGGCTGCGAGCCGAGCGGTGTCGCGTAGACATCATGCGAATTGGCGTGGGTGACGCCGATGACCACGACGCGGTCGCGGAAGGCTTCCGGGTGGATCTCGCCCGCCGCCGAAGCCTTGCCGCCTTCGTAGCGCACCAGCGCCCAGGCCGGGATCTGCTTGAACACCGGCATCGGCGCGCCTCTGAATTCGATCGTCTTGGCGCTCGCCTCATCGGTATCGGCATTGAACATGTATTGGATGGCGACATCGGACGACAATCGATGCGGCCAGACGCTGGGCTCCGCCTCGATGCGCTTGCAGCGCCGGTCGACCTGTTCGCCGAGAAACTTCCGCAGATCACCCGAGCGGTCGCCTTCGGGCGCGAACTTCGCGGCGGCGACGAGTGCCGGGGACGGATAGGTCACGCCGTCGGCCCCCTCGCACAAGGTCTGCCAGAGTCTGAGGCGGCGGACGATGCGATCGGCCGAGAGCGGCGTCAGCACGCTGACCCAGATGGCCTTGCCGGTCTCCGTGAAGACGCCGTCATACGGCGTCGAGTTGGTCATGGTCGGGGTGCGCTCCGGCTGATCGGCGCTCACACTGCCGGCGCGAAAGCTCCTGACGAACATCAAGGGTGGGTCGCCCAAGGCGGAGCTGCGGATAACGTCGACGAGCGCCGGATCGGCCGGCGTCGTCGCATCCTCGGGCGCCAGATCGATATCGACGACGACGGCGCTGGCGCCACCGGCTTCGGCGGTCCGGATCAATTCGGCCAAGGCCGCATGGGGCGTGATCGGCGGACCACCCCAATTGGCCATCGTCTCGTCGTCGATCCTGATGAGCGTGACGGGCAATGAATTCTTGGCCGCGCCCGACAGTGCCGCGGAAATCTCAATGATGCGGTCGGTCTCGGTGAAGCTCTTATAGGCCGCGGTGATGCTCTTGCCGCCGCCCAGAAGCGTGAGCAACGCGACCAGCATGGCGGTGAGGATCGCCCACAACCAGCGCGGCCAGCTTCGAAAAAAACCTGCCTTCGTCCCGCCCGCCATGTGCCGGCACTTACCTCAACCTTCAAACAGGATCCGGACCGATTGAAATCTACCGGTTCAGCCTGACCTCAGTAATCAATCCTCTTGCGCCGGAGCGTCCTTGGTTCCCGGATTGTCGAAGAAGGCCTTGACGGCGTCGAACATGACACCCTTGGTCGTCTTCTTGTCGCCCTTCTTCCAGATCGCCTCGAACTTCGCCCTGGTCTCCTTGAAGCTCGCGAGACGGGACGCCGCATCGGACGGATACATGATGGCGATCAGAGTCCGGTCGCCACCCGATATACGGGTGTTCTTGTCCGGCACGAAGCACTTGCTCTTGGCGCCTTTCCGATAGAAGTCCGCGGGGAACTGATAGATCATCACGGACTTCCTGTCGAACTTCGTCGTCTGGATATCCTCACCGGAGGCCTGGCGAAGATTCCAATCGATGGTTTCCTTGGGCCAGTTGTTGGGAGGACCTTGGAGGTAGCTATAAACGCGCTTCCAGTTATATTCATTGTCACAGCCACCTGCCGGATTCTGGTGCTCATGGTCGATACCGAGCGCATGGCCGAATTCGTGCCGAATGGTGCTGTGCGCATATTTCGAGAGGTTACTGGGCGCGATATCCATGAAGCCTTCGAGATTGAGCGAGGGCTCGTTCTGGGCGGCGAAGATGACGCTGTTCTGGCCTATATGCGACCAGTAGCCCTCCTTGCTGAAGGATACGCGAATCTGCATATCACTATCCAGGTTGCAGCTGCGGCGTTTGCCGGGCTTGCCAAAATCGAACCTGATCGAATTATTCTCGGCTTCCCATTCGCTGGCGACTTTGGCCACCACGTCACGCAGAGCCTGACTGCCGTCGAAGAAGCAGACACGCAGTTTGGGATAGTTCGGCCCCCAGAGGGTGGCGCTCCTGTAGATGCCTCTGGCTTGCTCGGAATCGTCGAGCTTCTGCAACGCATCGTGGTATTGCATCAGGCGCTTGACATGCTCCACCGGAAGCCCATCGGGCTGCTTTTCCGCCGCCACCGCGTTGCCGGCCATCGCCGCCGCAAGCACCGCCACCGCAATCCACTTTGAGAAACCCGTCACCGTCATTCACTCATCCTCCTGGGGTCAGCAAAAGCACGGCACGGCCAATCATCGAAGTCGTAAAAGGGGCCGGCGGTTTCCCGCAGGCCCCCTCATCGCTACGTTGCTCAATCCTCTTCGGCCGGATCGTCCTTGGTGCCCGGACGGTCGAAGAAGGCCTTCACGGCGTCGAACATCACGCCCTTGGTCGTCTTCTCGTCGCCCTTCTTCCAGATCGCCTCGAATTTCTCCTTGTTCTCCTGGAAGTTCTCGAGGCGGGAGGCCGCATTGGCCGGATACATCTGCGCGATCAAGGCGCGGTCACCCGCCGAGATCTGCGAGTTGGGCTCCGGCACGAAGCACTTGCTCTTGGCGCCCTTCTTGTAGAAATCGGGCGGGAACTGATAGAGCATGACCGAGGTCTTATCGAACTTGGTCAGTTGGAGGTCCTCGCCCGAAGCCTGGCGCAGGTTCCAGTCGATGGTCTCCTTGGTCCAGTTGTTCGGCGGGCCTTCCAGATAGCTGTAGATCAGCTTCCAGTTATATTCGTTGTCGCAGCCGCCTTTCGGATTCTGGTGCTCGTGCTCGATGCCGAGCGCATGGCCGAATTCGTGGCGGATGGTGCCGATCTCATAATCCGACAGCTGGTCGGGTGACACGTTCATGAAGCCGCCGAGATTGAGCGAGGGCTCCTTCTGGTCGACGAAGACCACGGCGTTCTGGCCGAGCTGCGACCAGTAGCCGTCCTGGCTGAAGGACACGCGGATCTGCATCTCCTTGCCGTTCTCGGGCTGGCAGGTACGCCGCTTGCCGGGCTTGCCGAAGTCGAAGCGCACGGAGTTGTCTTCCGCCTGCCATTCCTTGGCGACATTGGCGACGACTTCGCGCAGCGCCTGGCTGCCTTCCAGGAAGCACACGCGGATCTTGGGATAATTGGCGCCCCACAGCGTGCTGTTGCGGTAGATGCCCTTCGATTGATCGGAATCATCGAGCTTGTTCAGCGCCGCCTGATATTGCTTGATGCGCTTGATGTACTTGTCCGGCAAGCCGTCGCGCGCCAGCAGCGGATTCTTCTCCGCTGCGACTGCGCCCGAAGCCGCCGCGACGGCCAAAGCCGACGCTATGATCCATTTAGAAACGCCTAACGCCGCCATTCACTCAGTCTCCTTCGCGTTTGAATTGAGGTCGGGTTTAATCAAAAAGCTACTGTCCGTCATCAGGGTCGTCAGCGGTGCCCTTGCGCTCGAAGAACGCCTTGACGAAATCGATCATCACGCCCTTGCGGCCCTGATCGCCGGTTTTCGCGACGATGGCCTCGAGGGCCTGCTTGTTCTTCTCGAACGCCTCCATCCGTGCCGACGCCTGGGCCGGATACATATGCGCCAGCGTCCCGTGGTCGGCGGCCGAGATATCATCATTCGGATGGCCGGCGAAGCACGGACTGTCGGAACCCTTAAGATAGAACCTGTCCGAGAATGAATAGAGCATGACCGACTTCGGGTCGAAGTCCGTCATCTTGAGATCGTCGCCGAAATAGGTCTGCATGTTGAAGTCTATGGTCTGCTTGTCCCAGTTGTTGGGCGGACCGCTCAGATACTTGTTGATGAAGTCCCAGTTGAACTCGTTCTGGCAGCCGCCGGCGGGGCTCTGATGCTCGTGCAACAGGCCCAGCGCATGGCCGAATTCATGCAGGATGATGCCGCGTATATCGCCCTGGGCCAGTTCCTCGGGCTTGAACTTGTCGAAGCCGGAGAGATTGAGCGAGGCTTCCTCCTGTTTGGCATAGACGACGGCGTTCTGGCCTATGTGCGACCAGTAGCCGGGCTGGTCGTAGGAAATGCGGATCTGATTCTCCCGGGCCCCGGCGGCGTCGCATTGGCGCGGCGCGTCGGCCTTGCCGAAATCGAGCTTGAGTCCGACCTCGTCGGTGCCCCACTTATTGGCCACCTGGGCGACTGCGGCGTTGGTCTCGGGGCTGCCGCCGAAGAAACACACGCGCAGCTTCGGATAGGTCGGCGCCCAGACCGTCATGGTCGAGTACATGCCTCGGGCGGCGTCAGAATCATCCAATGATTCCAAATTCTTCATATGCTCGGCGATGCGTTTGAGATGCTCCTTGGGAAGGCCGGCCCCGATACCCCGGGGATCATGGGCCTGGGCCTGGCCCGTCAAACAGACTGCCGCCATGGCCACGGTACCGACGACCCCGGCCAGCCTCTTAACCGACATGCACAACTCCCTGTTGATCCCCTCCGAGGGCCAGACGAATCTACCACACGGAGGCGAAGCGACCAAATAGGTTATCGTTGCGGAAGGTGGTGAAACTGAGATCATACGACGTCAAACTCGGTGCGAACTCAAGGCTGGCCGGGGGTTCTGAAAAAGCGCAACATAGTGCCATGGAGATCCGCGACATCGAGTCCTGCCTGCCGCCGAGCCTTCATAACTTCAGTCGGCAAGTGCTGGAGATCTATCTTCACGGCCATATGACCACCCAGGAATTCCGCCGCTGGTTCCACATGCCGAATTCCGACTATCTGATGCTCGGCGATTGCATCGCCCAGAAGGTCGACCCACATTATATTCCGGAAGCCAAACTTCCGCCGTCCATTACGCTCAGGCCCAACACCTTCTGACGCCGATCTTCCGCCCGCTGGCCGGACCTGTTATCGGTTCAAGGACAAGCCTCACGAGCCCAGCCTGTCGGAGAACTTATGGATATCAAACCGGACGTCATCGCCGCGATCGGCAACACCCCCCTCATCAAACTGAAGAAGGCCTCGGAGCTCACCGGCTGCACCATCCTGGGCAAGGCCGAATTCATGAATCCGGGCCAGTCGGTGAAGGACCGCGCTGCGCTGTTCATCATCAAGGACGCGATCGCCAAGGGCCAACTGCGCCCGGGCGGCACCATCGTCGAAGGCACCGCCGGCAATACCGGTATAGGTCTGGCGGTGGTCGCCAACGCCATGGGCTTCAAGACCGTCATCGTCATTCCGGTCACCCAGAGCCAGGAGAAGAAGGACACCCTCCGTCTCCTGGGCGCCGAGCTCGTCGAAGTGCCCGCCGTTGCATATAAGAACCCCAACAACTACGTGAAATATTCCGGCCGCCTGGCCGAGACCTTGGCCAGGACCTCGCCCAATGGCGCGATCTGGGCCAACCAGTTCGACAATGTCGCCAACCGCCACGCTCATATCGAAACCACGGCGCAGGAGATCTGGAAACAGACCGACGGCAAGGTCGACGGCTTCGTCTCGGCGGTGGGCTCGGGCGGCACGCTGGGCGGCGTCTCGGACGGCCTCAAGGCCAAGAACAAGAACATCCGCATCGCGCTCGCCGATCCTCTCGGCGCCGCCCTCTACAGCTACTACACGACAGGCGAGCTCAAGGCGGAAGGCTCCTCCATCACCGAAGGCATCGGCCAGGGCCGCATCACCAAGAACATCGAAGGCGCCAAGGTCGACGACGCCTTCCAGATCACCGATCAGGAAGCCATCCCGCTCGTCTTCGATCTGTTGAAGGACGAAGGCCTCTGCCTCGGCGGCTCGACCGGCATCAATGTGGCGGGCGCCATCCGCCTCGCCAAGCAGATGGGCCCCGGCCACACGATCGTCACGCTGCTGTGCGACTACGGCACGCGCTACCAGTCGAAACTCTTCAACCCTGAATTCCTGCGCGAGAAGGGCCTGCCGGTTCCCGAATGGCTTGAGGAACGCATCGCCCATGTGCCGACGGTGTTCGAGGATGTGAGCGCCTGATGACCACTCTGCTCTTTCGCGATGACGCCTATCTCAAGTCCTGCGCCGCCAAGGTCGTCGGCATCAATGAGCGTGGCGGAATCCTGCTCGACCAGACGGTCTTCTACGCCACCGCCGGCGGCCAGCCGGGCGACAAGGGCAGTCTGAGCATCGACGGTACGGTCGTTCCGATCGCCACCACCGTCTATGACGAGGCGAAGAATGTCGTGCATGTGCCGGCCGCTCCGGTGACGCTCGCCGAAGGCGCACCCGTCACCGTGGCGCTCGACTGGGACAACCGCTACCGTAACATGCGCTGCCATTCGCTGATGCATCTGCTCTGCGCCGCGGTGCCCTTCCCCGTAACCGGCAGCGCCTTGACCGAAGATGGCGGCCGCATCGACTTCGACATTCCGGAAGGCCACATCCCGGCCAAGGACGAACTCGCCGCCAAGATCAACGCCTGGATCGCGGAGGATCACCCGATCACCACGCGCTGGATCGCCGAGGAAGAGCTCGACGCCAATCCCAATCTCGTGCGCACTTTGTGGGTCAAGCCGCCGCGCGGATCGGGGCGCATCCGTCTCGTCTCGATCGGCGAGAATGACAGTGTCGATCTTCAGCCCTGTGGCGGCACGCATCTGAAAGCGACCGGCGGCATCGGCACGATTGCCGTCGTCAAGATCGAAAACAAGGGCAAGATGAACCGCCGTATCAGGCTGGCCTTCGCATCGTAACGGGAAACTCTCATGTCGCCTTATGTCGTATCCACCGAGTGGCTGGCCGAGCGTCTCGATGCGCCGGACATCGCGATCATCGACGCCTCCTGGCATCTGCCGACGGCGAAGCGTGACGCCAAGGCCGAGTTCCAGGCGGCCCGCATTCCGGGCGCCCAGTTCTTCGATCTCGACGATATTTCCGACACCACGACGCCCCTGCCCCACATGCTGCCGAGCCCGGAGAAATTCGCCTCGCGCATGCGCAAGCTCGGCATCGGCGACGGCAAGAAGGTGATCGCCTATGACACGGCTGGACTGTTCTCGGCGGCGCGCGCCTGGTGGATGTTCCGCATCTTCGGCCATGACGATGTCGCGGTGCTCGATGGCGGCTTCCCGAAATGGAAGGCGGAAGGCCGAGAGGTCGACGAGGATCCGCCGGGCAAGCCGCAGGAGCGGCATTTCTCGGCGCGTTTCCAGTCGCTGATGGTGCGTGACAAGGCCGATGTCCTGGGAGTGATCAAATCCGGCAAGAGCCAGATCGCCGATGCGCGCTCGCCCGGCCGTTTCACCGGCGCCGAGCCCGAGCCTCGCCCCGGTGTCCGTTCGGGCCATATGCCGGGCGCCGCCAATGTCCATTACGCCACACTGCTCAACAAGGACGGCACGCTCAAATCACCCGACAAAATCGCCCAGGTCTTTGCGCAAGCCGGCATCGATGTGAAGAAGCCGGTCATCACGTCTTGCGGATCGGGCGTCACCGCCGCGATCCTGACACTTGGCCTCACCCTCATCGGCGCCAAGGAGCATGCGCTTTACGACGGCTCCTGGAGCGAATGGGGTGCCGCCGCCGATACACCCGTTGCAACAGGATCCGCTTCATGACTCATACAGACCTTCTCGACCGTTATGCCGAACTGATCGTCCGCTCCGGCGTCAATGTCACCGCCGGACAGGAGCTGGTCATGACGGCGCCTGTCGACGCGGTGCCGCTGGTGCGGCGCATCACCGAACATGCCTACAAGGCCGGCGCGACCTTGGTCACGACCTTCTATGGCGATGATGAAGCGACGCTCGCCCGTTTCGCCCATGCGGACGACAAGAGCTTCGACACCGCCCCCGCCTGGCTCTTCGACGGCTTCGCCAACGCCTTCAAGGCAGGCGCGGCACGGCTCGCCATCATCGGTGAGGACCCGTCTCTGCTCGCCGGGCAAGATCCCGACAAGGTCACGCGCGCCAACCGCGCCCGCTCCAAGGCCTATCGCCCCGCCCTCGAGCTCATCGCCGGCCATGCCATCAACTGGTGCGTCGCCGCCGCGGCGACGCCGGCCTGGGCGCGTTCGGTATTTCCCGGCAAGGCACCCGCCGATGCTCTCGATGCTCTGTGGCGCGCCATCTACACCTGCAGCCGCGCCGACACGCCCGATCCGGTCGCGGCCTGGGTCGAGCATTCGCGCAAGCTGCGCCAGCGCACCGACTTCCTCAATGGCAAGCGTTATCAGGCGCTCAAATACAAAGGCCCCGGCACCGACCTGACGCTCGGCCTCGTCGACGGCCATGTCTGGAAAGGCGGCGCCTCGACAGCCAAGAACGGCGTCACCTGCAATCCGAATATCCCAACCGAGGAAGTCTTCACCATGCCGCATAAGGACAGGGTCGACGGCATCCTGTCCTCGACCAAGCCGCTGTCCTATCAGGGCACCTTCATAGAAGGCATCAAGGTGCGCTTCGAGGCTGGCCGCATCGTCGAATCCCATGCCGACAAGGGCGCCGACATCTTCGCCACCATGATCGCGACCGACGAAGGTGCGGCCCGTCTCGGTGAAGTGGCGCTGGTGCCGCATTCATCGCCGATCTCGGCGAGCGGCATCGTCTTCAACAACACGCTCTTCGACGAGAACGCCGCCTGCCACATCGCTGTCGGCCAGTCCTATAGCGACACGCTCGCCAATGGCGGCAGCCTGAGCAAGGATGCGCTGGCCGCCGCCGGCGCCAATGCGAGCCTCATTCATGTCGACTGGATGATCGGCTCCGGCGTGCTCGACATCGACGGCGTCCTGGCCGATGGCCGCATCGAGCCTCTGATGCGCAAGGGCGAGTGGGCAGCCTGAGCAAGGCCCTCATTACCGCGATCCGCTGATATTCCCCTGTAGAAATGCAGGGGACTCTGCAGCGGATTATCAGGGGATTAGCAGGGATCTACAGGGATTTTCGAATTCCCCTGTTTTTCTATCAGGGCGGGATGCGGCTGAGATAGCATCGTTGGGCCCAATTGCGCCAGCCGCGCACACGATATAACTCCCTGCCCCACTGGGGCAGGGATTTTGATTTCGGCCCAGCTTTTTAGTGCAGGATCTGGCTGAGGAAGAGCTTGGTGCGCTCGCTCTTCGGGTTGTTGAAGAACTCGACCGGCGAGTTCTGCTCGATGATCTGGCCCTGATCCATGAAGATGACCCGGTTGGCGACCTGGCGGGCAAAGCCCATCTCATGGGTGACGCAGAGCATCGTCATGCCCGATTGCGCCAGATCGACCATCACTTCCAGCACTTCCTTGATCATTTCCGGATCGAGCGCCGAGGTCGGTTCGTCGAACAGCATGATCTTGGGGTTCATGCAGAGCGAGCGGGCGATCGCCACGCGCTGCTGCTGGCCACCGGACAGCTGGCCCGGATATTTCTTCGCCTGCTCGGGAATCTTCACGCGGGTGAGATATTTCATCGCCGCGGCTTCGGCGTCGGCCTTGGACATCTTGCGCACCCAGATCGGCGCCAGCGTGCAGTTCTCGAGCACGGTCAGATGCGGGAAGAGATTGAAGTGCTGGAACACCATACCGACCTCGCGGCGCACCTCGTCGATGCGCTTCAGGTCGTTGGTGAGCTCATTGCCGTCGACGATGATCTGGCCCGACTGATGCTCTTCCAGACGGTTGATGCAGCGGATGAGGGTCGATTTGCCGGAGCCCGACGGGCCGCAGATGACGATGCGTTCGCCGCGATCGACGGAGAGATTGATGTCGCGCAGCACATGGAACTCGCCATACCATTTGTTGACGCCGAGGAGCTGAATAGCCACCTCGCCGGCTTCGTTCTTTTCCACTTTTTGTGCGGATGCCTGAGCCATCAAATCCCTCTTCTTTTATGGCCGGTCGCGAGCCGGCGTTCCATGAATAGCGAATAGCGCGACATGGCGAAACAGAAAACCCAGAACATCAGGGCAGCGACAAAGTAACCTGTGGTTCCGGTTTGCGGCGACACCCATTTGGGGTCGCTGAAGCTGGCATTGATGATGCCCAGAAGGTCGAAAAGACCGATGATGAGCACCAGGGTCGTGTCCTTGAACAGGCTGATGAAGGCGTTGACGATGCCCGGAATGACGATCTTGAGGGCCTGCGGCAGGACGATCAGGTTCATCATCCGCCAGTAGGACAGCCCCAGCGCCTGGGCGGCCTCATATTGCCCCCTGGGAATGGCCTGCAGGCCGCCGCGCACCGTCTCCGCCATATAAGCGGCCGAGAACAGCGCCGTACCGACGAGCGCCCGCAGCAGTTTGTCGAAATTGACGCCTTCCGGCATGAACAGCGGCAGCATGATGCTGGCCATGAACAGCACGGTGATCAGCGGCACGCCGCGCCAGACCTCGATGAAGACGATCGAGAACAACCGCACCACCACCATCTTCGACCGCCGCCCCAAAGCGAGCAGGATGCCCAAGGGAAGTGCTGCGACAATGCCGGTGACGGCGACCACCAGCGTCACCAGGAGCCCGCCCCATTGCTGCGTTTCGACCTGAACCAGGCCGAAATCGGCGGTGACCAGGACGAGCACGGCGATGATCGCTGACACAGCCCCGACCCACCCGAGCAGCGCCGAGCGTGCGGCTATGTCCCTGGTCGAAGCCCGATGCCCGATCGAGAAGAAGGCGGCGGCTGTCAGAAGGACGAGGCTGGCCAAGGTGGCGATCGAGATGTAACCGCCAAAGGCGGCGATCTCGGGCATCGACACGAAGATGGACACGAGCCAGATCGCCACGGCTATGCCGGCCAGGACGAGCGCCGGCTTGTTCCGCCGTATGCCGTCCTCGATGCCAAAGGCCGCGAGCGGAACGACGAGTGAGGAGAACAGCAAAACCCCGGTGACGAAGTAGATTGTCGAGCTCGACAGATTGAGATTGCCGCCGGTCAAGAGCACGAAGGTCATCAATGGGTAGACGACCAGCAGGAACAGCGCGTTCCACTTCTTGTAAGGCAGCGATGGCATGGCCATCGTGGCGAGCGCCACGGCGCCGACGATGAAACAGATATTCACCCGCCAGCGCTGGTCGAAGGGATAGAAGCCATAGACGAACTGATGGAATTTCGCCCAGACATAGGGCCAGCAGGCGCCCGAGTCCGGCACGGCGACACACGCCTCGCGATCCTCGCCAGTAAAGACACCACGGATCAGGGCCCAGTCGATGACGCCCCAGGCGATCCAGATCACGAAGCTGGCGCCCAGAATGGTGAGCACCGAATTCATCGGACTGGAAAACAGATTGGTCAGCATCCAGCCGACGGGACCGGTGGTGTTGGGAGGCGCCGGAAGCCGCGGTGCATCCTCGGTGCGGACCCAGCCCTGTGGTGATGGAACGTCGGTCATGGCCTACCTCTCCACCAGGCGCACGCGCGCATTGTACCAGTTCATGAAAGCCGAGGTCACAAGGCTGAGCGAGAGATAGATGAACATCCAGATGAGAACGACCTCGACCGCCCGGCCCGACTGATTGTTGACGACGCCGCCCATGGCGACGAGATCGGGATAGGCGATGGCGACGGCGAGCGAGGAATTCTTGGTCAGGTTCAGATACTGGCTGGTCAAGGGCGGGATGATCACCCGCAGCGCCTGTGGGATCACCACCAGCCTGAGGGTCGGTTGCGATCTGAGGCCCAGAGAATGCGCCGCTTCCGTCTGGCCATGGCTCACCGCCATGATGCCCGCACGCACGATCTCCGCAATGAAAGATGCGGTGTAGATCGATAGCGCCAGAACGAGGGCGATGAGCTCCGGCAGGATGGTGAAGCCGCCGACGAAATTGAAGCCCTTGAACACGGGGTATTCGAAGGTCACCGGCCCGCCGAGCATCAGGAAGGTGAGAAGCGGCAGGCCGATGATCAAACCGAGTCCTGCCCAGAAACTGTGGAACTGCTCTCCGGTGAGCTCCTGACGGCGCTTAGCCCAGTGCCCGACGACGAAAGCACCGACAACTCCTACGATAAAGGCGATGCCGATATAGCCGCTCCCCTCGCCCCAGATGAATTTCAGTGTCACCAGGCCGCGATTGCTGAGGAAGGCGAGGTCAAAGAAGTTGACACTCTCTTTGGGTCCCGGCAGCGGCTTGAGGACGGCCGCATACCAGAAGAAGATCTGCAGCAGCAGCGGGATATTGCGGATGAGCTCGACATAGCCGGTGGCGATCTTGGCGATGACCCAGTTCGACGACAGCCGCATGATGCCGATGATGAAGCCGATTATGGTGGCGAGGAAGATGCCGACGCCGGCGACGATCAGCGTATTGAGGAAGCCGACCAGAATGGCGCGAAAATAAGTCGAGTCGCGCGTGTACTCGATCGGCCTCTGAATGATGTCGAAGCCGGCCGTAGTCCATAGGAAGCCGAATGAAACGCTCTTGTTCAGCTTGGCCAGGTTGGCGCTGGTATTGTGATAGATCTCATAGCCGAGCCAGATCACCAGCAACGCGAAGATGATCTGCGCGGCAAGCGAGCGCACCTTCGGATCGTTGAATAGTGAGACGCGTTGCGGACGCGCCTCATCGATGACTGCGGTCATCTCTCACCCCTTCCACCCTATCGCAACCGTCACGTTCGAACGTGATCTCGTTGTGCAGAAAAAACAGGAAGCCCGGATTTCTCCGGGCTTCCCAAATCGATCAGCGGATCGGCGGCGCGTATTGCAGGCCGCCTTTGCTCCACAGCGCGTTTTTGCCGCGAGCAATCTTGAGCTTGGTGCCTTCGCCCAGATTACGCTCGAAGATCTCGCCGTAGTTGCCCACATGCTTGATGATCTGCGCGGCCCAGTCATTGCTGAGAGCGATGCCGACGCCGAAGTCACCTTCCTTGCCCACGAAGCGCATGACTTCGGGATTCGTCGAGGTCTTCATCTCATCGACATTCTTCTGCGTGATGCCGAGATCCTCGGCATTGACCAGCGCGTAGTATGTCCACTTCACCACGTTGAACCAGGCATCGTCACCCTGGCGCACAACCGGACCCAGCGGTTCCTTGGAGATGATCTCCGGCAGAATCACATGATCGTCCGGCGCCGCGAGCTTGAGGCGCTCGGCATAGAGGCCGGACTGGTCGGTCGTGTAGACGTCGCAGCGGCCGTCCTGATAGGCCTTCAGCACTTCCTCGTTCTTCTCGAAGGCCACGACCTGATAGGTCATGTTGTTGGCCTTGAAATAGTCGGCGAGGTTGAGCTCGGTAGTGGTGCCGGTCTGGGTGCAGACCGACGCGCCGTTCAGGTTAAGCGCGCTGTTCACGCCCAGCGACTTCTTCACCATGAAGCCCTGGCCGTCATAATAGGTGACGCCCGCGAATTTCAGGCCGAGCGAGGTGTCGCGGCTCATCGACCATGTCGTGTTGCGCGACAACAGGTCGATTTCACCTGATTGGAGCGCAGTGAAACGTTCCTTGGCGGAAAGCGGTGTGAACTTCACCTTGGTCGGATCGTTGAAGATCGCCGCGGCGACAGCCCGGCAAAAATCGACGTCGAAGCCGGTCCAGTTGTTCTGGTCGTCCGGGAAGCCGAAGCCGATGAGGCTCGGATTGCTGCCGCATTGGATGAAGCCCTTGGCTTTCACGTCGTCGAGCGTTCCGGCGGAAGCCGCCGAGACCGCAGCGACGCTGAGGCCGAGTCCCAATGCCACTGTCAAAAGCTTGCTTGTCATTGCTGATCCTTCTCTGAACATGCTGCCGCCCTGAATTTTCGTATCTCTGTGAGGAAATCGCTACGCCCTTATCGGGTCATTGTATATTCTGGAGCGGTCCGCCTGTCCGATTTTGTTACTCCCTCGAGAACGAGGCCTGGACCCGGTTCCCTTAAAATCAGAGAAGCCGAGAAATGCGGCTGGGTCAAGCGCCTAGGCGCTCATCAAGAAGTATGAGAAGTGAACGGGGATCGGCGACGGTATACGCCGCCGGCTTGGGCGGCCGCCGGATCATCACCACCTGCACCCCCTTTATGCGCGCCGCCGTCAGCTTGGCGCGCGTCTCCTTCCCCCCGGAATTCTTGGTCACCAGATGGGTGACACCATGATCGCCCAATAGCTGCAGTTCTGCGTCAAGGTCAAAAGGCGGCCGGGCCAGAAGCACTTGCCAGCCGGTACCAGGGGTATTTCCCAAAGGTTCGATCATCCGCGCCACGCCCGAAATATCGGGCCGGGCCAGAAAAGGCATGACCTCCTTGCGCCCGATGGTGAGCAGCACCCGGGCGCCCTCGGGCAAGGCCTGCAGCGCAGCATCATTATCGGGAACCTCGGTCCAGCGCGCGCCGGGCTCCGGCACCCAGGCCGGGCGCTCGAGCCGGATAAGCGGCAAGCGGCAGCGCCGCGCCGCCTCCGTTGCGTGATGCGATATGACACCGGCAAAGGGATGGGTGGCATCGACGAGTGCCCGGAAGCCTCCCTCCTCGAGGCAGCGGGCGAGCCCTTCCGGTCCGCCGAAGCCGCCCTGCCGGGTCTCGCCGCGAATCGCCGCCGGAGCACGGGTAATGCCGGCCAGCGAGGTCACCGGCGCATAGCCCGCGTCGCAGAGCAGGCCCGCCAGATCGCGCGCTTCCGCCGTTCCGCCCAGAATCAAGATCCTGCCTTTCGCTTCAGCCATAAGCCGATTGTATTATCCGGGAATTCGGGCCAACAACATCCAATGGACAAACAATCGAACAGCTCGGCCGACGGCGCCGCCCTTTCGGGTTTCGCGCGCCTCGATGCGGAGCCCTTTCCGGCCTTCGAACCGGGCTGGGTCTGGTTGGTCGGCGCCGGCCCCGGCGCCCCGGGCCTCATGTCACTTCTGTGTTATCACGCCCTGCAATCGAGCGATGTCGTCGTCTATGACGCGCTCGTCAATCCCGGCATCCTGAAATGGGTCCGGCCCGGAACCCAACTCGAATATGCCGGCAAACGCGGCGGCAAGCCGTCGGCCCAGCAGCGCGACATCTCCCTGCGTCTGATCGAGCTGGCCGAGGCCGGCAAGCGGGTCCTGCGCCTGAAAGGCGGCGATCCCTTTATGTTCGGCCGAGGCGGCGAGGAATGCCAGCATCTGGTCAAAGCAGGCGTCCCCTTCCGCATCGTACCGGGCATCACGGCGGGCATTGGCGGGCTGGCCTATGCCGGGCTTCCCGCCACCCATCGCGACACCAATCACTCGGTGATCTTCCTCACCGGCCATGACGCGTCCGGCAAGATGCCGGCCAATGTGAACTGGCAGGCGGTCGCCACCGCGACGCCGGTGATCGTGATGTATATGGCGGTTAAGAACCTGGACGAGATCGCCGCAGCGCTCATCGCCGGCGGCCGCTCGAAAGATGATGCCGTGACGGTCATCTCCAATGCGACTCTGCCGCAACAGGCCGTGGCCCACACCAGGCTCGGCGAGGTGCGGGAGTTCCTCGCTTGCACCGAGCTGGCAACTCCTGCCATCGTCGTCCTAGGCCCCATCGCCGACTGGCGCGCCGTCTTCGACTGGTATCAGGGAGCGCTCCGGGAGAATCCCGTTGGCTGACGGGATCGTCATTGCAGCGCCTGCCTCCGGCAGCGGCAAGACGCTGGTGACGCTGGCGCTTCTGCGCGCCCTCACCCGGCAGGGCGTCAAGGTCGCTTCGGCGAAAGTCGGTCCGGATTATATCGATCCGCGTTTCCATGAGGCGGCGACCGGGCGCGCCTGCTTCAATCTCGACGGCTGGGCGATGAGCCCCGCCCTTGCCGCGAGCCTTGCCGCCGAGATCGGCTCGGGCGCATCGCTCACCTTGATCGAAGGCGTCATGGGATTGTTCGATGGCCCCGAGACGGGACGCGGCTCGACCGCCGATCTCGCCGAGGATTTGAAATTGCCCATCGTGCTGGTCGTCGATTGCAGCCACCAGGCCCAGTCGATCGCCGCCCTCGTCCACGGCTTTCGGAGCCTGCGCCCAACGCTCGCCGTGCCGGCCGTCGTCCTGAACCGCATCGCCAGCCCACGCCATGAAGACATATTGCGCCAGGCGCTCGGTAACATGGAGGTTACCGTCCTGGGCGCGGTGCCGCGTGACAGTGGCCTGGTTCTGCCCAGCCGGCATCTGGGTCTCGTCCAGGCGAGCGAGCATGAGGATCTGAAGAACTTCCTCGACCGCGCCGCCGACGCCGTCGCGCAGCATATCGACATCGACCGGCTGCTGAAGCTGGCATGCCCCATCTCCTCGACGCCGCCGCAGAATGTGTTGCCGCCGCTCGGCCAACATATCGCGATCGCGCGCGATGAGGCTTTTGCCTTCCTCTACCCGCATCTCCTCACCGGCTGGCGCCGCGCCGGAGCGGAACTCTCCTTCTTCTCACCGCTCGCCGATGAAGCGCCATCGGCCCATGCCGATGCGATCTTCCTGCCGGGGGGATACCCGGAACTGCATGCGGGCCGCCTGGCCAAAGCGGCCACCTTCGTGACGGCCCTGAGAAGCGTCGCCGCGAAGGATCGCCTGATCTATGGCGAGTGCGGCGGCTATATGGTTCTGGGCCAGGCGCTCATCGACGCCGAGGGCGTGGAGCATGCGATGGCGGGTCTTCTGCCGGTCACCACGAGCTTCGCCCGGCGCAAATTGCATCTGGGCTATCGCCGCCTCGCCCATGATGGCGTCTTGCCCTTTCCCGCGACGCTCAAGGGTCATGAGTTCCATTATTCGAGCATTGCGCGCCAGGACGAAGCGATACCACTCTTCCGCGCCGAAGACGCAGCGGGGCGCGACCTTGGCCCGATGGGCCAGCGGCGCAACCGGGTGATGGGCTCCTATGCCCATGTGATCGCATGATAACCAATGACACTCGATGTTCCCCCTCATTCCCCCTTCTCCCGCTTGCGGGAGAAGGTGCCCGAAGGGCGGATGAGGGTGTTGGTTCAGCTCACGACGTCTCTTCAAGAGAGATAAAAATTACGAGCTTCAACACCTCCTATGCTTGCGGTTCTGCGCAAGCTGAGAGAACACCCTCATCCGGCCTTCGGCCACCTTCTCCCGCAAGCGGGAGAAGGGGAAACCAAGTAATGCCTTGCGTATTCAAACGAATTTTCCGGGAAGGCCCTGCCGACAGAGGCGCGTTCTCCCATGCCTAAGCCTCCCGCCAAAGCCCTCATGCTGATGGGCACCGGCTCCGATGTCGGCAAGTCGCTCATCGCCGCCGGCCTGTGCCGGCTTTTCACAGAACGCGGCCTGGCGGTCAGGCCCTTCAAGCCGCAGAACATGTCGAACAATGCCGCGGTCACCGTCGATGGCGGAGAGATCGGCCGCGCCCAGGCTCTGCAGGCGCGTGCCGCCCGCGTGGCGCCGACCGTCCATATGAACCCGATCCTGCTCAAGCCCGAGACGACGACCGGCGCGCAAGTGATCGTCCAGGGCAAGCGCGCGGTGACGGCGAGCGCCCGCGAATTCTTCAGGACGCGCGGCCAGTACATGCCGGCGGTGCTCGACAGCTTCCGGAATCTCACCCGCGAGGCCGATCTGGTGATCGTCGAAGGTGCGGGAAGTCCGGCCGAGGTCAATCTGCGCCAGGGCGATCTCGCCAATATGGGCTTCGCCGAAGCCGCCGATATCCCAGTCATTCTCATTGGCGATATTCATCGCGGCGGCGTCATTGCCTCGCTGGTCGGCACCCAGGCAATCCTGCCGGAAGATGATTTCCGACGAATAAAAGGGTTTCTGATCAATAACTTCCACGGCGATCCTGATCTCTTTTCAGAGGGCGTCAGCTTCACGGAAGCGCAAACCGGCTGGCCCTGTCTCGGGGTCGTGCCGCATTTCGCCGAAGCCCGCCTGCTGCCGGCCGAGGATGCGGTGGCATTGGAAAAGGCGGCCACGAGTGGCGGCGGCAAATTCCACATCGCGGTGCCGCGCCTGCCCCGTATCGCCAATTTCGACGATCTCGATCCCTTGAAGCTGGAGCCTGGCGTTACGCTGGAAATCGTCCAGCCCGGAAAGCCCCTACCGCGCACCGCCGATCTGGTGATCATCCCAGGCTCCAAATCGACAATCGGCGATCTCGCCGCTTTGCGCGCGCAAGGCTGGGATATCGACATCGCCGCGCATCACCGCCAGGGCGGCGCCGTGCTCGGCCTGTGCGGCGGCTATCAGATGCTCGGCCGCATGATCCACGATCCGCAAGGCCTCGAAGGGCCAGCGGGCTCCTCACCCGGCCTGGGCCTGCTCGCTGTCGAAACCACGCTGCTGCCCGACAAGACGCTGACCCGCGTCACGGCGCGCCACGCGGCGAGCGGTCTTAACGTCACCGGCTATGAGATCCATCTCGGCACCACGCAGGGTCCGGACTGCGCACGGCCTTTCACCTTCATCGACGCTGCGCCGGACGGCGCCTGCTCTTCCGATGGTCGCGTGATGGGTACCTATATTCACGGCCTCTTCGCGAGCGATGATTTCCGTCGCCATTTCCTGTCGCGGCTCGGCGCCGAGACCGGCACACTCGCTTTCGAGCAGACGGTCGAGGCCACCCTTGACAGACTCGCCCGTCATCTCGCCCGCCATCTCGATATCGAACGCCTGCTCGGCCTCGCAGGATCGGTGAAGCTCTGACATGTATTTCATCGTCACCGCCCTCGCTTTGATCATCGAGCGGTTCATCGGCTACCCGCCAGCGCTCCACCGCGTCATCGGGCACCCGGTCGAATGGATCGGCCGCTTCATCTCCTGGCTCGACCGGCGTTTCAATCCACCGGAGCGGCCGGCATCACGCTTGGCGGGTGTCCTGGCACTGCTCGCTCTGCTCGTCGTCACCGGCGGAATTGCCTTTGCCGTGGCGCTGCTGCTGCGCCAACTACCTTTCGGCTGGCTCGCCGAGGCGCTTCTTGCCACCGCCTTCCTGGCCCAGAAATCGCTGCGCGATCATGTTCAGGCGGTCGCCGACGGGCTTGCTACATCGCTTGATGAGGGACGCCGGGCGGTGAGCCGCATCGTCGGGCGCGACCCGCAGGCGCTCGACCGCTCAGGTGTGTCGCGGGCAGCGCTCGAAAGCCTGGCCGAGAACGCCTCGGATGGCATCGTGGCGCCGGCCTTCTGGCTCATCATCGGCGGCCTGCCTGGCATCGTGCTCTACAAGGCGATCAACACCGCCGATTCCATGATCGGCCATAAATCACCGCGCCATCTGTCCTTCGGCTGGGCTTCGGCGCGTCTCGACGATCTCGTCAATATTCCAGGCGCCCGCATCACCGGCCTGCTCTTCGCCCTCGCTGCTGGCTTCACCGGGCACGCCAACCGCAAAGCCTCTTTCGAAGCCATGTATCGCGACGCCGACCGCCATGTCTCGCCCAATGCCGGCTGGCCGGAAGCGGCGCTTGCGGGCGCGCTCGCCATCAGGCTCGGCGGCCGGCGCTCTTATGGCGGCAGAGAAGTCGATCTCGCCACCATGGGCGATGGCAAGGATGAACTCGATCAGGTCGATATCGAGCGCGGCCTCAGCCTCTACGGGCGCGCTTTGACCCTTTTGGCGGTTTGCGTCGCAGCGGTGGCTTTGGTTTCTTGAGCACCATCGGCAGGCCGGCGGCAACGAAGACCACGTCATCGGCCACCATCGCCAAGGCCTGATTGGCGCGGCCCGCCTCGTCGCGGAAGCGACGCGCCAGCGCATTGTCGGGCACGATCCCCAAGCCAACTTCGTTGCTGACCAGCACGACGCGGCCTTCGGTCTTCGCCAGGGTGTCGCACAAAAGCTTCAGTTCGGCCGCGACATCCTTGTCGTGATAGATCAGATTATTGATCCAGATCGTGATGCATTCGACGAGGATGAAGCCGCCTGGGCGATCGGCATTGCGGAGCGCGCCTGCGAGATCGAGCGGGACTTCCAGCGTCTGCCAGCCCTTATCCCGCTGGGCGCGATGCAGCTCGACGCGCTCGCGCATTTCCGCATCGATGATCTCGGCGGTCGCCAGATAGATCCGTTGCTTGTAGCGTGTCGCCAGCGTCTCCGCATGGCGGCTCTTGCCGGAGCGTGCCCCGCCCAGGACCAGGGTGACCCGGCTCATGGTTTCGCCGGCGGCAGCCGGCTGATGAAATGTCCGCGCATCGCCTGTGGCCAGGTCTTGAACGGCACCTCGCCGGTGGCGCTTTCGCCATGCAGATCGAACCAGGCGAGGATGGCCTCGGCCTCGGCGCGCTCCGGCCGGAAGCCGCCAGCCAGATAGCTGTAACGTTCGGTGTCCTGCAGGAACACATTGCAGTGGCGCAGGCACGACCACAGGCAGCTCTGGCGCGCCACCGCGATATCATCGCGCCCGCTTTCGGCCAGGACGCTTTCCATCTGCCGCGCCAAGGACTCACCACCCGTCAACCCGTCGGGGCCTTCGCGCTCCTCGACGGAATGGCGGCATGTGGTACAGAAGACGATGCGGCGCATGATGATGGAACTATATTTCAGGACTTGCCAATCTTGCCGCTTAAATGATTGAGTTGCGCCACCCTGTCAACGCCACGGAGCCTTCATGGAATTTCGCCGCCTCGCTTTTGTCGCAGCCGAGGCTCCCCAGGCACGCCGAGCGCTTGGCCGCCTGGTCAAGGCCTATGGCCAGGCCACGCCCGAGACCGCCGATGTCATCGTCGCGCTGGGCGGCGACGGCCTGATGCTGCAGACGATGCACCGCTTCATGTCCTCCGGCAAGGCGATCTACGGGATGAATCGCGGCTCGGTCGGCTTCCTGATGAACGACTACAGCGAGACGAATCTGCGTGAGCGCCTGAAGGCGGCCGAGCCGACCTCGGTCCATCCGCTCAAGATGAAGGCGATCGACCAGGCGGGAACCGTGCATAAGGCGATGGCCTTCAACGAAGTGTCCTTCCTGCGCCAGCGCCACCAGACGGCGAAGCTCAAGATCTCGATCGACGGACATGTGCGGCTCGAGGAGCTGACCTGCGACGGCATCCTGCTCGCCACCCCGGCCGGCAGCACCGCCTATAACCTGTCCGCCTATGGGCCGATCCTGCCGATCAATTCGCCCCTCCTCGCGCTGACGCCGATCAGCCCGTTCCGGCCGCGGCGGTGGCGTGGCGCCATCATCCCGCATCAGGCGCATGTCACGATCGAAAGCCTCGAGGCCGAGAAGCGCCCGGTGGCGGCGGTCGCCGACCATGTCGAGGTGCGCAATATTCGGAAAGTCGAGATCGCCCAGGACCGCAAACGCTCGGCCCGCCTGCTGTTCGATCCGGGCCACAGTCTCGCCGAACGCGTTCTCGCCGAACAGTTCCGTTTTTAGGGAACCCTTAAGGATAGCGCAGCTACACTCACTTTCGTTGTGAGTTGCGTAGCTGAGTTAGAAAGTGCCGGAGCCCAAAACTCCGGCATTTTCATTTTTTTGAGCTGAGAAAAGGGATTGCTTCCCACATCCTCCTGCTGAGGTGCGAGCGACGCGAGCCTCGAAGCATCCTTCAGGATATAGTGGCATTATTGCACCAGACCCTTCGAGGGCCGCTGCGCGGCCACCTCAGGGTGAGGTTAGGAACTTGCGCAGATTTTTTTCGATCGCCTCAGGCCGCGGTGACCAGGCCTTCGCGCAGGCGATTGGCGATGAGGCGGATGCGCTCACCGGAATAGCGGCCGATGAAATCGAGATATTTGGCGCGTTCCGCCGCCGGCATGGCGCCGTCGCCGGTCATCACCTGCTCGATCAGGCGGCGGGCGAAATTTTCCTCGCTGAGCACGCGTTTGGCGTCGCGCAATTCGCGCTCCACCTGGCCCGCGGCGCGAATGAGGCCGGTGCAGGTCTGAGGCAGCCCCGAGCTGCGATAGAGCGAATTGAAAGCGGACGTGCTGCCATAAAGCGCGTCCTGCGCCTTGGCGACGGTCACATTGGCGAGATGCGCCACAGCGCTCTCGACGATGCGCATATTACCGGCGCAGGCCGAGCGCATGACCATCGAGGCGGTGAGCATGCTGCGGCCGGTCATGAAACGGATGAGCGAGGGCAGCTCGACGTCATTGGCGCCGTCGAGGATCTGCAGGATGGCGCGCTCCTCGGCGTCGGCCACCATGTCGGCCGCGTCATTGGCGGGCACCCAGCCGCGCTCGGCCATGAGCTGATGCACCTGGTTGGAGGCGCGCTTGGCCTGCAGGATGCGGATGTCGAGCGGCAGCGTGTCGAGTGACAGCAAGCGGTCGATGATCTCCTGGACCCGGCCGAACCGGGCATAGAGGATGCGGCAATTGCGGTCGGACAGGACGCACTGCTCGTTGTCGAAGAGCGTCAGGCAGGCCGCGAGATCGGCCTGGGTGGCGATCTCCTTGACGACGTCGTCGTCGAGATCGGGCCGCTTCGCCAGCGTAACCTGGCGGGCCGTATCGCCGACGCGCGCGATGCTGCGCATCTTCCAGTGATCGAGCGCCGGCGTCTCGGCGAGGAACGGCAAGGCGATATCGTCCTCATCGGCAATGATGCTGAACAGGATGTCGCTATGGAGGTCCTTGGCGGCGACGATCGTCTCCGCGAGCATGCGGCGCACTTCCTTGACCGGATCGGTGGTGAGCTTCAGCATTACCGGCACGACGCAGTCGCGCTCGTTCTCCGGCGCCTCGGGGTCGTTCAGAAGACCGGCGAGCTCGACGGCAAGCTGCGTGCGCGCCTGCGCGTCTCCCGTTTCGATGATCATATCGAAGATGCCGACATCAAGCCCAGGCTGGCCAGTCATGAAAGAACCCACTCACCACATTCCGAAGCCTAAAATTGTCAGCTAACCACTAAGAAACGGTTTACCATGACAATCGTGGATTCAGAGGGGGTTAGCGGTCACCTTCCGGCCACCGCCGATATTCTGGGACAATTCGACCTTAAGTCTGCGGGGCCTGGGCGGCGGGTCCATGCTTGCCGGCCCCCTCTTCCGCCTGGGCCTGGGCGGCGACCGGGGTCGTCATCGGTCCGGCCTTCATGATATCGCTGGCCGTCGCCTTGACGCTGGTCGGCCGCTGCTGGCGCCGCCACAAGGCATGCACCGCCATGATCGCATAAACGACCGCCATGAAGGTCATGAAGCCCGACGAGCCCAGATACTGCATGAAGAAGCCGGCGAGCGACGGCCCCGCCATGGCGCCGGTGCCATAGAGCAGCACGAGCTTGCTCGAGGCGCCGAGCATCTGCTCCTTTGCCATGTGGTCATTGGCATGCGCGATGACGAGCGAATAGATCGGCAGCGCGATGGCGCCGAAGACGGTGAACAGCGCGATGAGCACGGTGGACGAGATACCGGCCGCCGGGATGGAGACGAGTGCGATCGCCGCGGCGATGGCGCTCAGGATCATGATGATGCTGCGCCGGTCATAACGGTCGGAGAGCAGTCCGGCCGGATATTGCGAGACGATGAGGGCCAAGGGCGGCAGCGCCAGCATCACCGAGACGAGCGCCAGCGGCAGGCCCTGCATCAGCGCATAGACGGACCCCATGCTGAAGAAGGCGCTCTGCGCCAGTCCGCTGGCCAGCGTCGCGACGATGGCGAGCGGCGACGAGCGGTAGATCTCGGCAATGGTCACCGAACGCGTCCCGGCGAGGCTCGGCGTCTCGGTGCGCATCAGGGTCAATGGCAGCATCGCGATCGACAGCAGCGCCGAGACGATGATGAAGCGCGAGAAACCGGAGCTGTCGGTGACATTGAGAAGCAGCTGGCCGGAGCCCATCGCGGCATAGGTGACGATCATATAGATCGACAGCAACTGGCCGCGGTTCTTGTTGGTCGAGGCCGAATTGAGCCAGCTTTCGCAGACGATGAACAGCCCCGACGTGCACAGGCCCGCCACGAAGCGCATCAGGAACCACCAGACGGGATCGATCCATAAGGGGATCAGCAGCACGGCGGTCGAGACGACGGAAGCGAAGGCGGCGAAGACGCGGATATGGCCGACGCTCTGCACGATGCGCGGCGTCACGATGGAGCTCAGGAGAAGCCCCGCGAAATAGCCGGACATGATGAGGCCGGTGGTCGCCGCGTCGAAATTCTCGGCACTCGCCCGGACGCCGACGAGCGAACCGTGCAGGCCGTGGCCCAGCGACAGGATGGTGACCCCGAGGAGCAACACCCAGACCGAGCGCAAACCGGCAAACATCAAACCCCTCCGCTTTTATTATATAGGGGCCTAGTGCACGGAGATTGTGAAGGGATTGTGCCGCCAGGCGGGGAAATCAGAGCAGCCCCACCTGCTTGAGCTTGAATTCGAGCAGGTCGCGATCGAAGGGCTTCAGCAGGAACTCGGCCGCCCCCTCGATGATGGCGCTGCCGATTTCATCCGTATTGGCTTTTTCCGTATAGACGAGAACCACGGGCTTGCGGCCATTGGCGGCGCGGCGCACCCGCTTGACGAATTCGCCCGCACTCATGCTGCCGATCCGGTCGGCGGTCACCACGATATCCGGCGAATTGGCGCGGCAGAGCTTCAGCGCGGCTTCGGCCGAAGCCGATTCCGACATGTCGAAGCCATACTGACCGAGCAGCTGGCTCAGGACCTGCCGCTCTTCTTGATCCTCATCGACAAGCAGACATTTCGTCATGTCGATTATTCCTTCCAAACGCATCGGTACCAGCCGCTCTATTGCCTTGAGCGAGTCCTGCGACTCTGGTGGTTAATGCGTCGTTAACAAGCTATCCACAGGCCTCGGCCTTACGGAATCATAAATCTTTTCAATAAATTAAACCGTCATATGGGGAAGTTATCCACATATCCCGATTACGGCGGTTTCACGCCTTTCGGGAGACTCGCAGCGCGACTCACATTGCCGCCACACACTTAATAGTTGCATGCCACCCCGTACATATCCTTTTCTTGAAAATCCCTAATGGAACAGCTAGATTACCATCTAGATTGATAGGAGCTTATATGGCCGAGATTGGAGCCTTCGAGGCAAAGAACAGGCTGGCCGCTTTATTGGATGCGGTGGAACGCGGTGAGGAAATCATCATCACGCGTCGCGGCAAGCCGGTGGCCAGGCTGGTGCGCCACGAACTCGCTGCCGATCAATCAAAAGCCAAGGCAGCGGCGGAACGCATCCGCGCCATGCGCAAGAGCATCACGTTGGGAAGCGAGATCACCATCAAGCAACTCATCGAAGAAGGTCGTTCGTGAGTGTGGTGCTTGACGCATCGCTGACGATCGCATGGTTCTTCGAGGACGAGCGCAGCACGCAGACCGAGGCGCTGCTTGATCGGACAGCTATCGAAGGCGCCATCGTCCCCAGCCATTGGAGGATCGAGGTTGCAAATGGCTTTCAAACGGCGATACGGCGCAAACGTATCGACCGTTCATATCGCAAACAGGCTATCGAGCAACTCGCAGCCCTTCGCATAGAAACAGATTCCGAGACCGCCCTCCATGTTTGGGCGGCCACGTTGGAGCTGGCTGATCAGCACGAGCTCACTGTTTACGATGCGGTATATCTTGAGCTGGCGATCAGGCGACACCTTCCCTTGGCCTCGCTCGACAGGGAATTGCTGGAGGCCGGACGCCGCTCAGGATTACCCAGCCTATGACGCTCATCCTGTCCGAAAGCACGAGGACCGGACGATACACTTCCGCCCGGCTATGCTCTAGTTAAGAGCAAAAGGGAGGCCGCCATGCCAGGATTGTGGTTCGAGGAATTCGAGATCGGGAAAGTCTACAGCCATCCCATCACCCGGACGGTGACGGAAATGGACAATATGATGTTCTCCTGCCTCACCATGAATCCGCAGCCGCTCCATATCGACCGGCATTTCGCGGCCCAGACCGAATGGGGCCAGCCGCTCATGAACTCGCTGTTCACGCTCGGCCTGATGATCGGCATCTCGGTGAACGACCTGACGCTGGGCACCACCATCGCCAATCTCGGCATGACCGACGTGAAGTTCCCCGCCCCGCTGTTCCAGGGCGACACGGTCAACGTCACCACCGAGGTGATGGCCAAGCGCGAGAGCAAGTCGCGGCCGGGCGCCGGCATCGTCGACTTCCAGCACAGGGCCTTCAAGCAGGACGGCACGCTGGTCGCCGAATGCCGCCGCCAGGCCTTCATGCGCAAGCGTCCGGCCTGAGGCTCAAGTCATGCGCTCCCTCCTCTTCGTCCCCGCCGACAGCGAGAAGAAGCTCCCCAAGGCGCTGGCCAGCGCCGCCGATGTGGTGATCCTCGATCTGGAGGACTCGGTGGCGCTCGCCGACAAGCCCAAGGCCCGCGGTCTCGCCCGCGAGGTCCTGTCCGCGCCGCGCGGCCGGGCGAAGCTGTTCGTGCGCGTCAATGCCTTGACGAGCGGCCTCACCGGCGCCGATCTCGACGCCGTCACGGGGGCGTTGCCCGACGGCCTCCTTCTGCCGAAATCGGAATCGGGCGCCGATGTGAAGCGTCTGATCGCCCTGGCCCGGCTGCCCGTCCTCGCGATCACCACCGAGACGGCGGCCTCGATGTTCAATCTCGGCACCTATGGCGATTGCGGGCCTGAGCTTCTCGGCCTCACCTGGGGCATGGAGGATCTGGCGGCGGCTCTCGGCGCGCAATCGAACCGCGATGCGCAAGGCCGCCCCACCGCGCCATACGAGCTTGCCAGAACCCTGTGCCTCATCG
The DNA here is from genome assembly GCA_005502925.1 of Rhizobiales bacterium Y(2018). Lineage (GTDB taxonomy): Bacteria > Pseudomonadota > Alphaproteobacteria > Rhizobiales > Aestuariivirgaceae > Taklimakanibacter. Next base: position 80,817 of record SCPD01000007.1, read on the forward strand.
GCGCACGCGCCGCCGGCGTCGAGCCGGTCGATGGCGTTTATGCCAATTTCCGCGATCTCGCCGGCCTGGAGGCGCAATGCCGCGACGCGGTGCGCGACGGCTTCACCGCCAAGATGTGCATCCATCCCAACCAGGTCGAGGTGATCAACCGCATTTTCACCCCCTCGCCCGAGGCGATCGCCAAAGCGCGGCGCATTGTCGACGCCTTTGCACAGGCAGGTGATGCCGGCGTCATCGGTCTCGACGGCGAGATGCTCGACGTGCCGCATCTGAAGGCGGCGAAGGCGTTGCTGGCGCGCGTAACGAGCTAGTCCGGCCGGCGCATGCGCCAGGCGGCTTCCACCGTCGCATATTCGCTGTAACCCATGCGCGCGATCGGCCGCATCGCGGCGGTGTCGACACGACCGTCCTGGATGAAACGATCGTCGATATAGATACCGACCACGCGCCCGATGATTGCATATTGATGTGCATCGCCGTGATCGTCCGGAAGCGGAACGATCTGGAACAACCGGCATTCGAGCGCCGCCGGGCTTTCCTTGACGCGGGGCGGCTTGACGAAGCGCGACGGCTCGGGCGTCAGCCCCGCCAGCTTGAATTCATCGACATCGGGCGCGACGCGCGCCGAGGACATGTTCATCGGCTCGCGCAGATCATAGGTCGCGAGATTGATGACGAATTCCGACATCGCTTCGATATTGGTGAGAGAGTCCTTCATGCCGCCCGAGCCGATCACGACATAATGCGGCTGCTCGGCGATGGCGTTGAAGAAGCTGTAAGGCGCCAGATTGGGAATGCCGGTCTTGGCCATGCTCGACACCCAGCCGATCGGCCGCGGCGCCACGATGGCCTTGAAGGGATCGTTGGGCAGACCGTGCTTGTTGTCGATCGCGTCGTAATGCATCAGCCGAGCTTTCTGAGCAGTGCAGGCAGATCGGCGATGCTGGCGATCACATGATCGGCGAGCGGCGCCAGATGATCGGTGGCGGAATTGCCGGTGAGCACGCCGATGGCGAGCCCGGCGCCGGCATCATGCGCCGTTTCCATGTCGTGTGGATTGTCGCCGACCATCGCCACTTCACTGGCCTTGATGCCGATCGCATCGGCGAAGGCATGGATCATGTCGCCATGGGGCTTGGGCCGCGCCACGCTGTCGGCGCCGAGAATGACATCGAAGAGATCGGCGGCATCGAGAGCCCGCATGTGCAGCGTCGCCGAGGCGGCGGTGTCGTTGGTGCCCACCCCGAGCCTGAGTTTCATCGCATGGAGCTCACTGAGGACCGGCTTCAGCGGCATCAGCGATTTGAGATGTTTCACGCCGAGATGGGCGTAATCGACATTGAGCAGCCGCATCTTATCTTTGACGCCCGCTTCGTCGAGATCCGGCCACCACACATTGACGATGTCGCGTGTCGTGCCTTGCGCCAGCACCGAGCCGGCGCGGAAGGCGCCGATCTCGGGATCGTAGCCCGCCGCCATGAATTTGGCCTCGATGGCCGGAGGCGTCAGATCGGCGAAGATCTCCGAAAGGAGCTCGCGATAGACCGGCACCCAGGTGCCGGTCACGTCGATCAGCGTGCCGTCCTTGTCGAAGAGAACGCCTTTGATCGCCATGGGCCTAACCGTGCCAGCGCGTCAGCAGCGCCTGCGGATCGGGGCGCGGACGGTCCTCGAGCGGCGCGGTGGGCGTGCCGAGATAGACGACGCCGACGACCTTCTCGGTCTCACTCAGGCCCATCGCCTTGCCGATCTCGGCGTCATAGGCGATCCAGTCGGTATTCCACTGGGCGCCGATCCCCTGCGCCGCGGCGGCGAGCAGCATGTTCTGGGTGACGGCACCGGCCGAGAGCAGCTGCTCCCATTCGGGGATTTTCACGTGCGGGCCGGCCTTGGAGACCACCACGATGACGGTGGGCGCGCGCAGGAACAGGTTGCGCTGGAATTCGAGCGAGTCCGCCCCGTGCTCAGGGTGGAGCTTCTGCCAGCGGGCTTTCAGCTGATGGCCGAATTTGCCGCGCGCCTCGCCCTCGAACAGGACGAAGCGCCAGGGGGCGAGCTTGCCGTGATCGGGCACCCGCACCGCGATGTCGAGAATGGTCTTGAGCTGCTCAGGCGTGGGGCCCGGCTCCCCCATCGTTTTGACGGAGGCCGATTTGCGGGTCTTGAGGAGGGAAAGGGCGGAGGACGTGTCGTTGAGGCTGATCATGGCCGCCTAACAAGGGAACCCGCCGGCTAAAGTCAAGTTCGGAAACAACAAAGCTCAAATGCGCGGCTTGGTATTAACCAAATATTAAGCATAAGATTGAGCCCGGCCGCCAAGTCGTGTTGGCTATGGCCGCTGACCGAGCTGGTCGGGGGATCAAGGGGAGAGTTCGAGAATGCATCAGGGCCGCCTACTGCTTGCACTTCTGGCGGCCCTGCTTCTGCCTGCCCCGGCGCTTGCCGCCTCCTCAACCGCCGCCATCGACCGCTCGCCCGAAATCGAGGACGTCCAGAGCGACGTTGCGTCCGAGATCCGCATCGAGCTGACCAATCCCGGCCAGGAAGGCCTCTTCCTCAATGCCAGGCTGAGCGAGGATGGCGGCCTCATCAACCTGCCGATCTCCTGGCAGATCAAGGCGTATGGCGGCGAGACCCTGCTCACCCGCGATGCCGAATTCGCCGAGCTGCCGGCCGAGCCCGGCGACTATATCGTCGAGGCGCGCTACGGCATGGTCCAGGTCGAGCGCAAGGTGACTCTGCTCGAGGGCCAGCGCCTCGGCGTGACCTTCGTGCTGAATGCCGGCGGCTTGCGCATCCTGCCCAAGCTGCAGCAGATCGGCCTGCCCGCCGCCCGCCCCTTCACCAGCATCTACAAGGCGTCGGGCATCGACGGCGGCACCCTGGTGGCGATCACCGACGAGCCGGGCGAGATCCTGCGCGTCGGCGCCGGCGCCTACCGCATCGAGAGCCGCTTCCAGCCCGGCAATGCCTCGGCGATGACCGAAGTCACCGTGAAGCCGGGCCTGCTCTCGGCGGTCGAGATCGACATGAGCGCCGGCATCGCCCGCCTGGCGGCTCCCGGCCGCGAGGACAGCGAAGTGATCTGGTTCATCACCGACGCCAAGGGCGAGGCGCTGCCGGGTGTCCCCGGCCCCTCAGCCGATGTCGTGCTGAAGCCCGGCCGCTATAAGCTCCGCACACGGATCGATGGCAGCGAGAAGACCTCGGCCTTCACCATCGAACCCGGCAAGGTCAGCGCCATCATCCAATCTAATTAGTCACAATGCCGCGATGGCGTCGTCGAGCACCTTGCTGGCGCGCACGAAATTGAGCTTGCGGCCAAAGGCGGCGACCCGTTCGAGCTCCGCCCTCACCTTCTCTGACCGCTCGCCCTGGCCGAAGCGGCTGAGTATGCGGGCACGGTCGATGAGGAATTGTGCCCAGGGAAACGGCTCTTTCGCGGCATAGGCTTCCAGCGCCTGCGTAAACGTTTCAGCCACCGCCCATTCCCGGCGCTTCAGCGACGCCGTCATCATGTGGCTGTTGAAATACATGTGATTGTGGCTCGGCGCCCCCGACGCCAATATCGCCCGGGCTTTCGCGATATGGCGGGCGCGCTCGTCCTCATCGCCCGAGAGCTCAGCCAAAAGACCCAGCACGATCGGTCCCATGTAATTGAGCCCGGTCTCCTCGCAGAGTTGATAAGCGAGCGCGGTATAGTGGCGGGCCTCATCCATCTTGCCGTCGACCATCGCCAGTTCGGCGAAGAACATCTTGCTCTCCGCCTCGAAGCGCTTGGCGCCCAGAGCGATGGCGATCTCATCCGCCTTCGCCGCATGCACCCGCGCGGCATCGAGCTCATCGGCTTCGAACAAGGCAAAGTAACTGCAATGATGGGCGATCATCGCGGCGCGCCGCGCGCCTGCCCGTTCGGCGAGCGCCAGCGCCTCGCGATTATAGTCATTGGCCTCGCGCCATTCGCCTTTGGACAACGCCGTGATCGCGCACATCGGCAGATTGGCCGCCTCGATGCGCCCGAAACCTTCCTTGCGCGCCAGCGCGACGCAGCGCGTGAAGGCGTCATAGGCGCTGAGCATGCGGCCATTGGCGTAATAGCCGTCGCCGAGCCCCCCCAATGCGCGGATCTCGGCCTCGACCGATCCCGCCTCGCGCGCGAAGTCGAGCGCCTTCTGGTGCTCGGCCAGGCATTCGACGAGCCTTCCTTGCGGGAACAGCAGATTGCCGCGCAGGTGATGGGCGCGCGACAGCTCTCGCAGGAGCTTGTCCTCCTCGGCGATCGCCATGGCGCGATCGAGCGCCGCATTGGCCTCTGCAAAACGGTCGGCGAGCCTGAGGCTCTGCGCGAAGTCGATATTGGCGCGGCAGAGCAGCGCCCGATCCTCCTCCGCGAGCTGCAATGCCTCAGGCCAGACGGCGAGCGAAGGTGCGACCTGGCCGGTCTCGAGCAGCATCTCACCCCGCCGCGTCAGGAGCTCGGCCTTGAAGCGCCCGTCGCCGGCGAGCGCCACGGCGCGCGCATTGAGCGCGATCGCCGCCTCATGATGATAGATCGCCCATTCGCCCTGCGCGGCGGCATCATAGGCGGCAGCGGCACCCGGATCCTGCGCCTGGTCGAGATGGCTTGCAGCGAGCAGCTTGTCGCGCGCGCCAAACCATTGCGCCGCTTTGACATGCAGCGCCTGGCGGCGCGACTTGGGCAGCGTGCCATAGGTCGCCTCGCGCACCAAGGCGTGGACGAACTCGAAGCCCTGCGCGCCGGGACGGACGAGGAAGGCATCGATCAAGGCGCGCAAGGGCAACGCCTTGCCGTCGCTCAGATGGTCGATCTCCTCCTGGCTGAAGCGCTGGCCCAGCACGGATGCCGTCTGCACGTTACGCCGGTCACTTTCGCTCAGGCGATCGAGGCGCGCCACGATGAGGCTTTGGATCGATTGCGGCAGCGCTTCACCGCCCGCCCCGGTCTTGTGATGGAGCAACTGGACCAGAAACAGCGGGTTGCCGGCGGCGCGCACCAGAACGTCCTTCACCAGCCCGCTCTTGCCCTCGAGCATCTGTTCGGCAAGGCTTTGCGCGTCCTTGTCGGGCAAGGCGGAAAGATCGATCGTCGTCAATGGCGTCGGCGCGATGCGGGCGCGATAGCCGGCATCGAGCGGATCGCTTTCCGGACGCGCGGTGACCAACAGCGTGATCGGATGTGTCGCGGCGGCCGCGGCGAGCGCCACCAGAACGTCGAGGCCATCCGCATCGATCCAGTGCAGATCCTCGATGGTGATGAGCAGCGGCTTTCCATGCGCGGCGAGGCCGGCGATCCTGCTGAGGGTCTGCGAGCGCGCGGTACGCCGGCCGGCCATGTCGAATGTGTCGAGGACGCGGGCCAGCCGTGCCGGAAGCCCCGTGCCCAGGAGATCATGCAGGAACGCCTCCTCGCGCTCGCCGAGGCCGGCGCGGCCGACAAAGGCGGCAATGTCCTCGCCATCGACGCCGAGCAGCGCCTGGGTGACCTGCTGGCGCAATTGCGACTGGCTGCCGGCGCCGAAGCTCATCACCGCCGCCGACAGGCAGCGGCAGTTGCGCCGCCGCGCCGCGCTCATCGCCTGGTCGAGGAGCCGGCTCTTGCCGATACCGGCTTCGCCGCGGATATAGACGATCCGCCCGATCTTCTCACGCGCCGTGAGATCGAGCTGTGCTTCGATCTGGCGCAACTCCGCCTTGCGCCCGACGAAAGGCAAGTCCTCGATGTCGGGCTTCGGCTCCAGCGACGAAAGCCTGAACACGGCCTGAGCCGCGGCAAAACCGTCGAGTTGGTGCCGCCCGAAGTCTTCGAGCGCGTAACGCTGTGCGACGGCCGAGGCGAGGTCGTCCGACAGCAGGATCTCGCCGCGCTTGGCGAGATCGCACAAGCGGGCCGCCAGATTGACCGACGATCCGGTGATCGTATAGGGCCGGTGCACGTCGCTGCCCGTCGAGGCCGCGAGCACCGTGCCGGCGGCGAGGCCGCAATGCACATCGAGATGGGCGCCGCCGTACCGCTGGGCGAGCGGCGCCAGTCCCTCGCGGATGCCGATGGCGGCGGCGACGGCGCGCTCGGCATCATCGCCATGGGCGACCGGCGCCCCGAACACCGCCATGACACAGTCCCCGATATGTTTGTCGACGGTGCCGCCGACCTTCACGATCACGCTGTCGGTCATGGCGAAGAAGTCGTTGAGGAGGCGCTGCACGTCTTCGGGGTCGCGCTCGCCCGAAAGTGCTGTAAAGCCCGAAAGATCGGCGAAAAGCACGGTCACCGGCCGCAATTCGCTGTCGGGCGAACGCATTTCCACCGGCGCCGACAGCGAAGCGCCACATTCACCGCAGAAGCGCGCGCCCGGCGGATTGGACGCCCCGCAGGCGCGGCAGGCGGCCGACAGCGCCCCGCCGCAAGCGGTGCAGAAGCGTTGGCCGGGCTTGGCGGGCGCGCCACAGGCTGTGCAGTTCATGAAGCTCGTCCCATCGTCGATCTGTCACCGGCATTATCGCCCGGCCCGGGCTACTTGTCGCCCTTACATTTCGCACCGGGCAGCGGCAGGCCAGCGCGCCGACTGCCGCAGCGACGCCTCGTCGATATGGGCGAGGAACGGGGTCGCCTTGAAGGTGGCGAGGACGAGTTTTTCATTCTCGGCACTGCTGAAGGGGCGGAACAGCCGGGCGACATTTCCCTCACCTTCATCGATGTCGATGAACAGCGGCGGCGACGCGCAGGAGGTCTCGAAGCCGGCGAGGCCGGCCGAGCGGATCATGGCCTTGCCGCGCGTATGCCACTGAACGCTCCGCCCGGCCAGGTCATAGACGATGCTCCATTGCGTGCGGCCGCTCTGGGCGACATCCGCCAGGGCGGCGAAGGCTTTCGCCACCGGATCATCCGCTGGGTCGCGCGGGCTCTGCTGGGCCAGGCCGGCGCGGGTGAAGCGCGCCAGGGAGCCGCTGCCGGTCGCCTGCGCCACCCCGCTCTTCACGTCCCGCATGAAATCCAGTGAGCGCGCATAGGTGTCATTGGCGAGCGCAGCGACCGGGAGGCCATCGTCCCGCCGGATCACCGCCTTGCCATCGAGATATTCGACGACAGCCGCATGTCCTTGCGCGTCCATCAGCTTGTAATGCAGCGGGATGCGGCTTTCGATACGGACTTTGGCGATCGCCTTGAGTGCGTCATCGACGGTTGCCGATGTGTCGAGGACATATTGCATCCATTCGGCGACGCCTATGGTCGGCCGGTCGTCGGGCGCCTCATAGAGCGCTTCGTCGAGCCACATCTGGCTCGTCGCCAGCCCCGCCTCGTTCATGCCGGTCATCGGCGAGTCGCGGCCGAACATGTTGAAGGTGATCGAGGCATACCGCGCCTGCCAGCGCGCCGGCCGGCCTTCCGTCTCCGAAACCTTGGCGAGGCCCCTCTTGTTGATTAGCACCACCGCCTGCCCGATCGGAAAATCGAAATTATAGGCAAGGATGGGACGCGTCCGGTCGGTGAAGGCGATGGTCGTGCAGGCGTCCGCCGCAGCCGGCAGAAAGGCCAGGAGAAGGAGAAGCAGGAGACGCGGCATGAGGTGAGAATACCATGCCGCGCCGGGCCCCGGCGTGACCTACTTTGCTATATTGACCATGACGACGCCGGCGAGCGCCATGAAGCCGCCGAGGATCGCCATGAGGCCCGGCACCTCGCCCAGCCACAGAAAGCCGAGCAAGGTCGAGATCGGCGGCACGCTGTAGAGGAAGTTGGAGGCGCGGCTCGCCGGGAACTTCGACAGCATGATGGAATAGGTCGCATAAGCGATCATGCTGGGGCCGATGCCCAGATAGATCACCGAGAAGATCGCTTCGTTCGAGGCCGCCGGGATCTGCGCCAGGGCCGACGGCATCGCCGGCATCAGGATGAGCGTGCCGATGACGATGTTCCAGGCGGCGACGGTGACCGGCTTGTGGGTCTTGAACAGAGGCTTCTGGGCAATGGTGGTGACGGTGTTGCAGAGCGCCGCCCCGAAGATGAACAGCGCCCCCATATTGAGGCTTAAGCCTTCACCTTCGCCGAAAGCGATGAGACCGATGCCGGCGAAGGAGACGGCGGTGCCGACCCAGGCCCAGCGGCCGAAGGTCTCGTTGAGCAGCAGCATCGCGAAGATGGCGGTGATGATCGGATTGACATTGATGATGAAGCTCGCAGGCCCCGCCGACACCGTCTGCTCGCCGATATTGAGCAGCACCGTATAGAGCGCCACGAAGAAGATGCCGCCGGTGAGGATGCGCCAGATTTCGCCCCCCTTGGGCCAGCCCGGCCGGGTGATCAGCAGGTAGAGGGCGGCCGGGACGCCGGCAATCGCGAAACGCAAGGCGCCGAGCTCGATCGGGCCGAAGCTCTCGAGCCCGGCCCGGATCGCCGGAAAGGCCGAGGCCCAGATCAGGATGGTGATGACGACGGAACCGATGGCGGCGGCGTCGCGGGTGACCGGAGCGGTCGATGTGGCGCTGTTGGACATGAGTTCCGATGTCGGGCCAAATGAGCTCCTTGACAAACGAAACAATCGAGCATGAGCTGTGATCATGGCTCACAGCTCAATCACCTTGCCGCCCCTCGACACGCTGCGCGCTTTCGACACGGCGGCCCGAACCGGGAGCTTCTCGGCCACCGCCGAAGCCCTCAACCTTACCCATGGTGCGGTCAGCCGCCAGATCGCCAAGCTCGAGCACTGGTTCGGCCATCGGCTCTTCGCGCGCCAGGCCCGCGGCGTCGCTCTGACGCCCGAGGGCCAGCGCCTGTTCCTGCGCACCTCGGAGGCGCTGTCGATCATCGCCGACGGCTCCGACCGCTGGGTCGAGGCGCGCGGCACCGCCGTGGTGCGCCTCACTTCCATCCCCTCGATCAGCGGTCTCTGGCTGATGCAGCGGCTGGCCGGTTTCGAGAGCGGCGACCCGCCTTTGCGCATCGAGCTCACCGTGGAACATCGCCACGCCGATCTCGAGGCGGAGGGCGGCGACCTGGCCATTCGATGCGGCCGCGGCCGTATCCCCAACCGGGTCTCGGTCCAGCTCTTCGAAGAGATGTGCTACCCGATTGCCTCGCCCGCACTCACCGAACGCATTGGCTCCGGGCCGCCCGAGCGCCTGCTCGATTTTCCGCTCATCCATGATTCCGATGCGTCCGCCTGGCGCGCCTGGTTCGCCGGCCAGAATATCGACTACAAGCCGCGCCCGCAGGACCGCCGTTTCGAGGACTACAACCTGGTGTTGGACGCCGCCGCCCATGGCTTAGGGATCGCCCTGGCCCGGCCGCCTCTGACCGAGGGCTCGCATCACCAGCGCCGCACCGTTCAGGTCGACTCTCACAGGGTCAAAAATCCGGTTTCCTACTGGCTCGACCGGCCGATGCGGAAACCGCGGCCCGCCGCCATGATCCTGGCAAGGCGGATCATGGCGGCGGCCGGCGTTTCAGATAAAATAACTGAAAACTTCGTAACTTCAGAGGCTTAAATCACAAATCTCAGACTCGACTTCAGGCGATGCGCTCACGTTTCACGTCAGGTGGCGTGGCTTCTTCAACCAGCATCTTAACCACCTCTTCCAGCTTCAGCGATTGCTGGGCCTGCGAGCCGAGGCGGCGGACATTGAGCGTGCCCTCTTCCATCTCGCGCTTGCCGGCGACCAGGATGACCGGGATCTTGGCTACAGAGTGCTCGCGCACCTTGTAGTTGATCTTCTCGTTGCGCAGATCCGTCTCGACCCTGAGGCCGGCGCGCGCGAGTTCCTGGCGGACCTTCTCGGCATAGGCGTCGGCATCCGACACGATGGTGGTGACCACCGCCTGGATCGGCGCCAGCCAGAGCGGGAAATGCCCGGCGAAGTTCTCGATCAGGATGCCGGTGAAGCGCTCCATCGAGCCGCAGATGGCGCGATGCACCATGACCGGCATCTTCTTCTGCCCGTCGGCATCGACATAGAAGGCGCCGAAACGCTCCGGCAGGTTGAAGTCGACCTGGGTGGTGCCGCACTGCCACTCACGCCCGATCGCATCGCGCAGCGTATATTCGAACTTGGGGCCATAGAAGGTGCCCTCGCCCGGATTGACGCCGGTCTTGATGCGCCCGCCCGAGTCCTTCGATATCCGGTCGAGGAGCCGGCTCAGCACCTCCTCGGCATGGTCCCACATGGCATCGGTGCCGACCCGCTTCTCCGGCCGGGTCGCCAGCTTCACCACGAACTCGGTGAAACCGAAATCGGCATAGACCGACAGGATCAGGTCGTTGATCTTCAGGCATTCCTCGGCGAGCTGCTCCTCGGTGCAGAAGACATGCGCATCGTCCTGGGTGAAGCCGCGGACGCGCATCAACCCGTGCAATGCACCGGATGGTTCATAGCGATGCACGGCGCCAAATTCCGCAAGTCTTATAGGGAGATCGCGGTAGGACTTGAGACCATGTTTGAAGATCTGGATGTGGCCAGGACAGTTCATCGGCTTGAGCGCGAAGACGCGCTGGTCCTCGGTCTCGTCACCCGCCGTCTGCACCTTGAACATGTTCTCGCGATACCAGCCCCAATGGCCGGAAGTCTCCCACAGGACCTTGTCGAGGACCTGGGGCGCATTGACCTCCTGGTAGTCGGCGCGGAGCCTGCGGCGCATATAGGCGATGAGCGCCTGGAACAGGGTCCAGCCCTTGGGATGCCAGAACACCACGCCCGGGCCCTCTTCCTGGAAATGGAACAGGTCCATCTCGCGCCCGAGCCGGCGGTGGTCGCGCTTCTCGGCCTCTTCCAGCGCCGTCAGATAGGTCTGGAGGTCCTTGTCATTGGCCCAGGCGGTTCCGTAGATGCGGGTGAGCATCGGATTCTTGGAATCGCCCCGCCAATAGGCCCCCGCCACCTTCATCAGCTTGAAGGCGCCGCCGATCTTGCCGGTCGAGGTCATATGCGGGCCGCGGCACAGATCTATCCAGCCGCCCTGGTCGTAGAACTTGATCTCCTGGTCGGCCGGAATGGCGTCAACCAGCTCGACCTTGAACAACTCGCCCCTTGACTTGAAAAACTCTTTCGCCGCTTCACGTGAAACGATTCGTTTACTAAATGGCTTGTCGCGGGCGACGATCTCCCGCATTTTTTTCTCGATCGCGGGAAAGTCTTCCGGGGTGAACGGCTCGTTGCGGGAAAAATCATAAAAGAAGCCGTTTTCGATCACCGGCCCGATCGTTACCTGGGTGCCGGGATGAAGCTCCTGGACGGCTTCCGCCAGCACATGGGCGGTGTCGTGCCGGATCAGCTCGAGCGCCTCGGCATCGTCCCGGGTTATGATTCGGACTTTGGCGTCCCCCGTGATCGGGTCGGCGAGGTCGACCAGGACGCCGTCCTTCATCAGGGCGACGGCTTTCTTTTCGAGGGATTTGGAAATGGAGGCGGCGAGCTCGGCGCCGGAAAGTCCCGCTTCGACCTGGCGCACCGCGCCATCGGGAAAAGTAAGATTAATCATGGTCTTCTCCTGCTCACTCCTGCACACGCAGCAGGTAAGCTTTAGTGTTGCAACCGGCCGCTTATGGCAGCGCTTGCTTTTCCGGTCAATGCGGCCGGCGCGCCGTATACGGATGATCAGCGGTCGGAACAAATCAACTCGATAACCAGACGTTAACCTTAACAAGACATGATCCCTGACTGAACTGCAGCGCAACTCAGTGGGGAAACTAACCATGACTAAATTTCTACTTCGCCTCTCTCTCTGCACCGCCGCCTTGGCCGCGGTGACCACGACCGTCGCCCATGCCGCCGACTACGAGCCGCCGCCGCCGGAGATGCGCGGCTCCTGGACCGGCCCCTATGTCGGTGCGTTCGTGATGGGCGTTGGCGTCGAGAGCCGTTATGACGCGACTTGTAATGATCCGGCGGACTGCCTTATCGATCCCGAAATGAGCGGTTTCACCTGGGGCGGCGGCCTGCTCGCCGGCTTCAACTATGACATCGGCAACGGCTTCCTGGTCGGTGTCGAAGGCGACTATGGCTGGGCCGGCAAGATCGACAATGACGATCCGGGCGAAGCCACCGAGATGAAGATCAAGGACATCGCCACGCTGCGCGCCCGCGCCGGCTACATCTTCAACGACGACACCCTCTTCTACGCCACCGGTGGTATGGCTTGGGTCAAGACGACCTTCGGCGGCGAAGTCGGCGCCATTCCCGACCGCGAATTCATCGACGACACCCAGTGGACCAGTGGCTGGACGATCGGCGGCGGCATCGAGCATGCCTTCAGCGAAAGCGTGCATGCCCGCCTCGAATATCTCTATCTCGACATGAAGGACGAAGAATACGATCTCGACGTCGGCACGGTCGATCTCGAATTCGACGGCGGCGTCCATTTGATCCGCGCCGGCCTGACCTTCAATTTCGGCAACTACTTCTGATAACTGCCGTTTGAGTGCCTCTGGTTAGTTGCTTAAGCTGCCTGCAGTTCGAAGGCGCTGGAGTCCCCCTCCGGCGCCTTCACTGCATCAGAGCTTGGACCGCCATGTGACATGGCGCCAGGCGCGCCAGTCATGTGGGAACTCCTCAGGCACCGGATCGAATCCATCGCCACCCCAGGGATGGCAACGCGATACGCGTGACAATCCCAGCCAGAAGCCGGCCCAGGCGCCATGCCGCCGGATGGCGTCCATTGCATAATCCGAGCAGGTCGGCAGATAGCGGCAGCGCCGCCCCAGCACCAGGGACACGGTGAGCTGATAGGCGCGGATCAGTCCAAGCAGCAGAAACCCCATCGGCGTGGTCGCCTGTCGCTTTTCCGCCGCATCGCGCCGTTCGCACATTCTGTCTCTTTCACCAGCCGGTTAAAGTCGGTTCATCCGTCACGGAGATAGGCATGTCCGCCGAGAAGCCCAATATTCTTTTCATTATGGCCGATCAATTGGGCGCGCGCAGCCTGAAGGCTTACGGCCACCCGTTGGTGAAGACACCCAATCTCGACCGGCTGGCGCAAGAAGGCGTCGTCTTCGAGAACGCCTATACGCCGAGCCCGCTCTGCGCCCCCGCCCGCGCTTCGGTGATGAACGGGCTGCTCGCCTCGCGAAGCGGCGTCTATGACAATGCCGCCGAGTTCCCCTCCGCCATTCCGACCTTCGCGCATTATCTGAGGATCGCAGGCTATCGTACTTGCCTGTCAGGCAAAATGCATTTCGTCGGCCCCGATCAGCTGCATGGCCTGGAAGAGCGTCTCACCACCGACATCTACCCGGCCGACTTCGGCTGGACGCCGGACTGGCGCCTGCGCCAGGAGCGCATCGACTGGTGGTATCACAACATGACCTCGGTGCTGCAGCCGGGCATCGCCGAGATCACCAACCAGTTCGAATACGACGACGAAGCCGCTTTCCTCGCCATCCGCAAGATCTATGACTATGCGCGCTACGAGCCACAGACGCCTTTCTGCCTGATGGCCTCCTTCACCCATCCGCATGATCCTTACGCGGCACGCGCAAAATTCTGGAACCTCTATCGCGACGACGAGATCGACCTGCCGGAGATCCCGGCCACGCCCAAGGACGCGCTCGACCCGCATAGCCGGCGCCTCTACGAGATGTCGGCGATGGACGATTATGCGGTGACGGAGAAAGACATCCGTGCCGCCCGCCACGGCTATTACGCCAACATATCCTATGTCGACGATCTGGTCGGCCAGCTGATCGCGGCGCTGGAGGCAACGGGTAAGCTCGACGACACCGTCATCGTCTTCACCTCCGACCATGGCGATTTCCTCGGCGAGCGTGGCCTCTGGTATAAGATGTCGTTCCTCGAACCCTCGGCGCATGTGCCTTTCATCGTCTGGTCGCCGAAGCGTTTCGCGCCGCGCCGGGTGCGGGAACCGATGACGCTATGCGATATCCTGCCGACCTTTGCCGATCTCGCCGAAAGCGGGAACGCGAAGCTTGCGCGCAAGGTCGACGGCAGAAGCCTCTATCCTCTGCTCACTGGCGCGCCGGAGGATCCGCAGGCGACCGCATGGGGCGAGTATCTCGCCGAAGGCGCCATCGCGCCGCTTTACATGCTCAGGCGAGGCAACTGGAAATTCATCCACACGCCCGCCGATCCCGACCAGCTTTTCGACCTCGAAAACGATCCCGATGAGCGGATCAACCTCGCCGGGGATCCGCGCCATCAGGCGAAGGCGGAGTCGTTCCGTCGCGAGGTCGAGCAGGCCTTCGACATTCCGCGCATTACAAGTGAGGTGCTGACCAGCCAGCAGTCCCGTCTGATGATGTTCGAGGCCCTGCGGCGCGGCGCGCATTTCCCCTGGGATTTCCAGCCTCTACGCCAGGCCTCCGAGCAATATACGCGCAACCACATGTCGGTGACCGACCGCGATCTCAAGAGCCGCTATCCGGCCGCTCCAGATATCGAAGACAAACGGCGCTGATTTAGAAAGCGGAGATCTATGCCGGCACGGCTGCTTTCGCCTGTGCCTTCGTCTCGATCTGGTCGAGGGCATCGACCACCGCATCGAAGGTGAGGAGCGTCGAGGCGTGCCTGGCCTTGAAGTCGCGCACCGGGACCAGCGCTTCGAGATCCTGCCATTTGCCGGTGGGCGGATCGCCGCCCTCCTTCAACATTGCATACATTCTACCGCGCAGCGCCCGGAGCTCTTCCGGCGTGGAACCCACCACATGACGGGCCATGACCGAGGACGAGGCCTGGCCCAGGGCACAGGCTTTGACCTCATGGCCGAAATCGCTGACCTTGCCGTCTTCGACCTTCAAATCGATGGTGACCTTGGAGCCGCACAGGCGCGACACCGCGGTTGCCGTTGCGTCCGGCGCATCGAGGCGTTGCAGCCGGGGAATATCGGCAGCGAATTCAAGGATCTTGCGATTGTAGACTTCGTTGATCATGCACACATTCTATGGCGCCGAAACCACGCGGCAATGCGTCCTTCGGTATGTTTGCCCCTGGAACCCGCCCATGATATGGGATCGGCCAAAACGGATGTCAAAGTGAGCCCCAATATGGATGCTGTCGTCAAGAAAATCGCGCGGGAATCGGCCGTCAAGCGCCCCTCCCAGGAGGAGGCCGAGGAAGCCGTTCGCACGCTGATCGCCTGGGCCGGCGACGACCCGACCCGCCAGGGCCTGATCGACACCCCCAAGCGGGTGGTCAAGGCCTATAAGGAATTCTTCAAAGGCTATAGCGAGGATCCCCTCCAGGCGCTGTCGCGGACCTTCGACGAGGACGAAGGTTATGACGACATCGTCATGCTGCGCGACATCGAGTTCAACTCGCATTGCGAGCACCATATCGTCCCCTTCATCGGCCGCGCCCATGTCGCCTACCTGCCCTCCGATTGCGTCGTCGGCATCTCCAAGCTGGCGCGCGTCGTCGAGATCTATGCCCGCCGATTGCAGACTCAGGAGACCATGACGGCGCAAATCGTCAAGGCGATCGATCAGGCGCTCAAGCCGCGTGGCACCGCCCTTCTCATCGAGGCGGTGCATCAGTGCATGTCGCTGCGCGGCGTCAACAAGCGCAATGTCTCCACCATCACCACCCAGTTCACCGGCGAATTCAAATCCACCCCGGCGCTCCAGGCCCGTTTCATGGAACTGGTGCGGGCACCGTCGGGCGGCTTCTCCCTCTGATGTCGAAGGGTGACGAAGAATCGACCGTCTTCGCGCCGCGTTATGACGACAAGGGGCTGATCCCGGCCATCGTGACCGACGCCAAAGACGGCGCCGTGGTGATGCTCGCTTACATGAACGCCGAGGCGCTGCGCCTGACGCTCGAAACCGGCGAGGCGCATTATTGGAGCCGGTCGCGCGGCGAGTTGTGGCGCAAGGGCGCCACGTCGGGCGACACGCAGAAGGTCGTCGATCTCAGGCTCGATTGCGACCAGGACACGGTCCTCGTCTCCGTCGCCATGGCCGGACGCGGCGTCGCCTGCCATACCGGGCGGCATTCCTGCTTCTACCGCCGGGTGAAGCCTTCGTCACAAGGTTACGAACTCGAAATAATCTGAGATTTCCCGATCTTCCGTGCACGGTGTAAGCTTGACACCATGAACGGAAATGTCAGGCACGCGATCGGGCTGGCGCTCGGTGCGGGCGCGGCACGTGGCTGGGCCCATATCGGCGTCATCGAAAGGCTGGAGGAGAACGGCATCCACGCCGCTTGTATTGCCGGCTCGTCGATCGGCGCGCTGGCCGGCGGCATGCATGCGGTGGGCCGGCTGCAGGCGCTCAAGGAATTCGCGCTCGGTCTGACGCGCCGACGTGTCCTCTCTCTGCTCGACATTTCCTGGCGCGGCTCCGGCCTCATCGCCGGCGAGAAGCTCGGCGGCCTGCTCGACGAGGCGGTCGGCAACACGACTTTCGCCGATGCCAGAATCCCCTTCATCTGCATCGCCACCGAACTCGGCACCGGCCATGAGCTGTGGCTGCGCTCGGGCGCGCTGGCGCCGGCGATCAGGGCTTCCTATGCCCTCCCCGGCGTCTTCCGCCCGGTACGGGTCAATGGCCATTGGCTGATCGATGGCGGCGTGGTCAATCCGGTGCCGGTCGCGGCCTGCCGGGCTCTCGGCGCCCGCATGGTCATCGCCGTCAATCTTGGCCCCGAGACCGCGGCCGGCATCGCCATCCAGAATCCACCCGACATCGCGGCGAGCGACAAGGGCAACACGGCGCCGAGCCTTACCTCGGTGCTGGTCGCCGCCTTCAACATCACCCAGGACCGGCTGTCACGCTCGCGCCTCGCCGGTGATCCGCCCGACATCTCGCTCAATCTGCGCGCCAATGGCGTGGGCCTGTTCGAATTCGACAAGGCAGAGAAGGCGATCAACTCCGGCCGTGAAGCCGTCGACCGTGCCATGCCCGAGATCGAACGCGCAATTTCGGTATTGTAACTCTACCAGACTTGCTCAACGGCCTTGGGCGCCGGCCACGGCTTGAAGCTGTGCAGCGCCCGTGTGCGAACCTCCAGCGCATCGGCCAAGGTCTCGGCCAGATTGAGCGCGTTGAGAAGCTCCGTCTGAGTAAAATAAGTAAGATAGTCGATTGCGAGCTCATTCTTGCCGGCGCTGATCAGCGCCTCGGCCGCTTGGCCAACACCGTCATTGAGGCCGCGCAGTTTCCGCTCGACACCCTCCCATACGGCGGTGACTTCCGGCAGATAAGTGTCAGGCTCCTGCAGCATCACATAAAGCAGGCGCTTGAACACTTGCGCCGCCGATCGTGTCGCTTCGATCTGCTGCGGCACCAGTGAAACCTTGTCCGGCTTGCGCAGGTCGATGAAATTGGCGGCTTCACCATCGGTCAGATAGCGATGCATCCGATATTCCTCAGGCACATCTCTGACGCCCATATGGACCGGCACGAAAGGTGCGGCGATCGCGCCGATCTGCGTGTGCCACAACACCCGCAGCGTGTCATGGCGCGGATGCCGGAGCGGCACGATCTGGCCATAACCCGCCGTGTCGCCGGTGAGCTTCGGCGTCCGGATCGCCCAGGCGATATCCTCGAAAGAGATCTTCTGTGGCCGCTTCGCCCGCGCCTTCATCTCCTCTTCGATCCAGCTGACACCGGCCCAGCGATAGAGCCCGTCGCCATAGATCGCATTGACGTTGAAGACATCATTCTTATCGGGATCGAACCAGCCCTGCGCCACCGCGAAGGAAATGAGGTTGGGCGAATAGAGGAAATCCGGATGTGCCTGCTTGAACGGAATGTCACCGATGTAACCGGGGCGCGACGCGCGGATGCTGTCGGGGCCTAGGCGCTCGGCTGCCCACAGGCCCTGCCCGCCTGAGAACTCTATGACCACCCAGCCTTCCTCCGCATCGGCAATCAGATGCGAATTGCCGCCATAGGTCGAATGTCCATGTCGGGCGATCAGATCGCCGATCAATTCGACGCCTTCGCGCGCACTCTTCGCCCGCTCCAGCACGAGCCGCGCCAGATCGCTGTAATTGGGCCCACTCTGGGTCTTGGGCGTCATAGCGTTGAGATCGGCCCGCGATGCCGACCACACATCGCGCACCGCGACGCCATACTCATTGAGACCGCCATTGGTGAGCGGCGCCGGCACGCCGCGGAAATGGCTGTAGCTCACCCTTATATGACGCGCCGTCTCGGATACTTGCGGAATCTGCGAGCGCGCGCCCGGAAAATCCGACTCCGCCGTGACGCCGACCGTCACCGTGGCATCCGCCGCATGCGTGCGGCGCGGCACGATCTCGAGCCAGTGGCTCGACGGCTCATCGCCATAACCAGCCAGATAAGGCACGCCGTCCGACGTATGGTTCTTTCCGATATAGAGGGCGTAGCTCATGACTTCTCCTGATCGATATGCCGCCAGAAATGGCAGGCGACGTCGTGGCCGTGACCGGCAGTTTCAAGCGTGGGGGCTTCGCTGCGGCAGCGCTCGCTCGCATGGGTGCAGCGTGTATGGAAGCGGCAGCCGGCGGGTGGATTGCGCGGGCTCGGAATCTCGCCCGGTACCAGCAACCGCGCGCGCTTCCGCTCCTGCGTATCAATCTGCGACGTGAGCGACAGAAGGCTCGCACTATAGGGATGCGCCGGCCGGTCGAAGACGGCTTCCGTCGGACCGATCTCGACGATCTGGCCCAGATACATCACCGCGATGCGATGCGCCATATAGGCGATGAGATTGATGTTGTGGGTGATGATGAGGAAGGTGAGGCCAAATTCCTGCTGGAGATCGCGCATCAGATTGAGGATCGCCGAGGCGGCGGAAACATCAAGGCCGGCAGTCGGCTCGTCCGCCACGATGAAATCGGGCTTGAGCGCCAGCGCCCGGGCGATGCCGACGCGGCGTGCCTGCCCGCCCGACAGCTGATGCGGGAATTTTGCGGCGAGATCGGCCGAGAGCCCGACCATCGCCAGCAAAGCGTCGACGCTCTGCTGCTCCTCCGCAGCAATGCCATGAATGCGGTACGGCTCGGTCAGGAGCGAAGCCACGCGCTGGCGCGGCGACAGACTCGCATGTGGATCCTGAAAGATCATCTGAACGCGGCGGCGGAACTCCTTCTCCGGGAGTTGGCGCAGCTTTTTGCCGGCAAAAGTGATCTCGCCGCTGGTCGCCGCCTGCAGCCTGAGCATCACCTCGCCCAATGTCGTCTTGCCGGAGCCCGATTCACCGACGAGCCCCAGAACTTCGCCGCGCCGGATGGTGAGATTGATCCCGTCGATCGCCCGCACCGGCGGCCTCGCGGCCGAGAGCAGACGCCCGACAAAACCCTTCGCCGCGCCGAAATGTTTGCGCAGATCGCGCACCTCGATGAGCGCGTCGCGTTCGGGCTCCCTGATCGTCACCTTCAGCGACGGCGCAGCGACCGCCTCAGGCGTCCGACCGCCGATCAGCCAGGCCTCCGCCTTGGCCGGATCAAACATATGGCAGCGCACGCCGCCGCCGGCTTGCGGAATGAGACCCGGCTCTTCCTCACCACAGATGCTGCGCGCCATCGTGCAGCGTTGGGCGAATTTGCACCCGGGCGGCAGGGCCGACAAGCTCGGCACACGGCCGGGAATGGTGGCGAGCGCCTCGCCGCGGCGGGTGCGCGACGGCACGCAATCGACGAGCGCGCGTGTATAGGGATGCGCCGGATTGTCGAACAACGCCACCGCATCGTTCTCCTCGACGACGCGGCCGGCATACATCACGACGACGCGGTCGCAGAGCTCGGCCACAGTGCCCAGATCATGCGAGACATAGACGATTGCCGTGCCGTGCTTCTCGCGCAGTTGCTTGAGGAGTTCCAGGATCTGAGCCTCGAGCGTAACATCGAGCGCCGAGGTCGGCTCGTCGGCGACGAGGATCGAAGGCTGGAGCAGCAACGCCGTCGCGATCGAGATGCGTTGGCGCATGCCGCCCGAGAATTCATGCGGATGGCTCGCCATTCGTTCCGCCGCATCGGGAATGCCGACGCTCGCCAGGGCCTTGACGGCCTCATCACGAAAGTCGGTGAATTTCGTTCCCCTCGCCTGATGCGAGCGCCAGGCTTCCGCCATTTGCGAGCCGATCCGGAAGGTCGGATTGAGACTCTGCATGGGGTCCTGGAAGATCATCGCGATGTCGCGGCCGCGCAGCCGGCGCAGTTCCTCCTCGCCGAGCCTCAGCATGTCGCGGCCCTTGAGCCAGGCTTCGCCCCGGTCGATCTCGGCATTGCCGGGCAGAAGCCGCAGCAGCGAAGCGGAGAGCGTCGATTTTCCGCAGCCGGACTCGCCCACGACGCCGACGATCTCGCCTGGCCTGACGGTGAGCCCGATATCGCGCAAGGCGGCGAAGACATCGCCATCGAGATGATAGGAGACGTCGAGCCCCTTGATGTCGAGAAGCGGCTTGTCGCTCATCTGGCCCGCCTCATCAGGAAACGGCCCGTCCGCCGGCCCAATCCAGCGAGGCGCGGATCGGCAATATCGCGGAAGGTTTCGCCCAGAAGCGTGAAGCCGGTGGTGACGAAGATGATCGCCATCAGCGGGCCGACCAGCGGCCAGGCCGAGATCGCGACATTCACGAAGCCCTCATTGAGGAGCACACCCCAGTCCGGCGCCGGCGGTGGCACGCCGAGCCCCAGGAATGCGAGGCCCGCCTCGATGACGATGGCGCTCGGTATGTCCATGGCAACAACGACCAGCAAGGGCGGCAGCATATTGGGCAACAGATGCAGGAACATGATGCGCCCGCGCCTGGCGCCGAGCGAACGTTCGGCCTTGATATAGGGCTGATGCCTGATCGACAGCGCCAGGCCGCGCGCCAGGCGCAGATAGTAGGGAAAGAGCGACAGCGCGATCACCAGCGTGGTGTTGAGAACCGACTGGCCCACCAGCGTCAGGAGAGCGAGGCCCAGGATCACTGAGGGAAAGGACAGGAAAGTATCGGCGATGACCGTCAACACGCGGTCGATGAGGCCGCCGATATAGCCCGCCACCAGCCCCAGAAGCAGCCCGGCGGCGAAGGCCGCGAGCACGGCCGGAAAGGCGATGGCGAGAGCGAGCCTGGTGCCGTGGATGACGCGCGAGAGATTGTCGCGGCCGAGGTGATCCGTGCCGAACCAATGATCGAATGACGGAGCGGCGAAACGTTTGGCCATCGCGATGGCGGCTGGATCATAGGGCGCGATGAGCGGTGCCGTGACGGCGACCAGCAAAGTCAGCACGACGATGGCGAAGCCGATCGAGCCGGCCGGCCGGGCGAGCATCCGCATCACGGTTTGGCGCAGTTCAGACACCGGTCTCGAACTCCTCGCTGAGGCGCACGCGCGGATCGAGCACACGGTAGGAGAGATCGGCCAGGATATTGGCGCAGATGAAGAACAGCGCATAGGTGAAGACGACACCGCGAATGACCGGCCAGTTGCGCTGGTCGATCGCCGACAGCGCCAGCGTGCCGAGGCCGGAACGGCCGAAGATCGTCTCGGCGAAGACCGTGCCGGTGAGGCTGTAGCCGACCATGAGGCCGAAGATAGCGATGATCGGCAGCACCGCATTGCGCAGCGCATAACGGTAGAAGATCACATTCTCGCGGAAGCCGAAGGCGCGGGCGCTACGGATATAGGGTGCGCTCAGAACCTCCAGCATGGTGGCGCGCAGGATACGCGGCAGATATCCCCACCAGAACAGCGCCAGCGCGGTCGCCGGCAGGATCAGGCGTGAGAGATAATTGACGGGATCGGAAAACTGCCCTGCCCCCATCGCCGGCAGATAACGCAGCTTCACCGCGAAGATCAGCAGCAGGATGAGTGAGGTCACATAGACGGGGGCGCTGACGAAAATCATCGACAGGCCATGCGTCAGCCGATCGAGGATGCCGCCGGGCCGGCGCGCCACCGCGATGCCGAGCGGAACACCGCCCGCCACCGCGAGGATCATGCTGGCGACCGCCAGCGCCAGCGTGTCGGGCAGCGCCTCACCGATGAGTGTCGTCACCGGCACGCCGCCGACGAAATCGGTGCCGAGGTCGCCATGCAGCAGGCCTGAGAAGAAATCCCAGAGCTGCACGGCGACCGGCTTATCGAGCCCCATCTTGGCGCGTATCTGCGCGATGAGTTCCGGCGTCGCATGGGCACCGAGGACGGCGCGCGCCGGATCGCCGGGCACGAGATGCACCGCTGCGGCGAGCAGCAGCGCCGTCAGGAACAGGACGACGACGGCGCCGCCGAGCCGCTTGAGGAGATAGCCCGCCACGCTGAAGACCCCGCCGGCTCACACCTTCTTGAAATATTGCAGATAGGGATTGCCGTTCGGATCGAAGGCGGCCTCGACATTGGCCGCCGTGACAGCGCACGAGACCTGGTGATTGACCCAGATATAACCGAGCGAGGCGTCCATCAGCTTCTGCATCTGGATGGCGATCTCGGTGCGCTTGGCCTCGTCGCGCTCGGCCGCCAGCTCCTCATGCAATTTGTCATAATCGGCGTTGCAGGCGAAGGCCCAGTTCCACTGGCTGAACTGGTCACAGGTGAACCATTCGAACTGATAGAAGGGATCGGGCGCGCCACCGTAATTGCTCCAGGAGAGCTGGCCCACCGCCTTGTCCTTGATGTAGGTGTCGGGCGGCGTCAGCAGCACATTCACCTTGATGCCGCCCTCGGCGAGATTGGCCTGGATCACTTGCATGACGGTGGCGGCGGTCGCCGAGCCACCGGACGGAGCCGACAGATCGAGCTCGAGCGCGGAAACGCCGGCCTCGGCCAGCAGCGCCTTCGCCTTCTCGATATCACGCTCATAGAGGGGCGCCTCGGGCCAGTTGCCCACGCCCATTTGCGGCGCGATCAGCGCGTTGAGCCTGGTCGCGACATCGAGATCCTGCGCCTGGATGAGCGCCGGCACATCGATGAGATAGCGTATGGCTTCGCGGACCTTCGGATTGGCGAGCTTCGGATGCAGCACATTGAGCTGGAGGAAATTATAGCTCATCGGCTGTTGCACGATATAGGCCTTCACCGCCGGATTA
This sequence comes from Rhizobiales bacterium Y(2018), assembly GCA_005502925.1. Taxonomy (GTDB): domain Bacteria; phylum Pseudomonadota; class Alphaproteobacteria; order Rhizobiales; family Aestuariivirgaceae; genus Taklimakanibacter. Next base: position 103,782 of record SCPD01000007.1, read on the forward strand.
TTCTGCAGCCTGAGCGCATCGAGCGGCGAGGCATTGTAGGTGAAATCGAAGTCGCCGCTTTCAACGCCGGCGGTGAGGGCCGCGCCCGTCGGCGCGCTGCTCGAATTCACGAGCGAGACTTTGATCTCGTCCCATGGCCAGGATTTCGCGTCCTGGCCAGCAGCGCCACCATAATCGGCGAAGCGCTTCATGATGAGCTCCTTATTCGGCGTGTAGCTGACCACCTCATAAGGGCCGGTGCCGACCGGGGCCTTGAGCCAGCCTTCCTTGCCGAGCGCCTCCATCGCCTTCTTCGAGACGATGAGCCCGCTCGTCGCATAGGGCAAAGTGAGGCGCAGCATCGGCGCGAACGGCTTCTCGAAGACGATCACGCCGGTATATTTGCCGGTGACCTGGACTTCCTTATAGCTGCCGAAGTCGCCGCCATAATAAGAGACGTCGCCCTCCGCGGCATCGGGATAGAGCTTCACCTTGCCGGTGGCGCGGTCGAAGGAATATTTCACATCCTCGGCGGTGAGTTCGCCAAATCCCCGGTGGAACTGAATGCCTTCCTTCAGCTTGAAGCTGATCGACTTGCCGTCGGCCGCGAGCTCGAGCGTCTCGGCAAGCCGGTTGACCGGCTTCCATTCACTCCCCGGCATATAGCTGGTGAGCCCCTCATAGACGGTGCTGAAGGGCGGGAACGGATAATCATAAACATTGGTGAGCGTATCAAGCGTGCCGGGATCGAGCTGCGGGCCGAAGCGCAAGGTCGTGCCCTCCGCAAAGGCGACGCCAGCACCCAGCGGGCGAATGGCGGCAAGCGCTGCGGCGGACAGCAGCAGGTTTCTGCGTGTGATCATCGAAGTCTCCCTAGGTGGCTTGGCTTCTGGTCGAGCCAATTCAAGCCGTGACGGTGGTCGTGCGTTTGGCGATGAGGAAGATGTGGCAAAAACGGCGGAACGGCCATTTCGCTGGTTGTTACAAACCCTTCGCATTGTGACGCTTCCAATGCGTCACTAAGAGAAGATCAGACATCCACCCAGGCCCCCAGGACCTTTTCGCCGCGCGTCATCTTATTGCTGATGCGTTGTTCGATGTCGGGCCGGATCTCCTTGTCGTGCTCGGGGAACTGGCCGCAGCAGCGCAGCGCCTTGCGCGCATCGATGCTGGGCGAGATGAATTCGAGCAGCACCCGCGAGGTCGCCGGCGTGCGCCGGTTGAGATTGGAGGTCGCCGTCTGGATGCCGATGAGCTGATGGATGCGGCTCGCATGGCTCGGATAAAGGATCGTCTGGGTGACCGAGTTCTTGAGGATGACCTCTTCCTCGAAGACGAAGAGCCGGTCGAGGATGAAGGTGACGAGGCCCAGATATTTGAAGATCGCCTCGGTCTGCTCGCTGCGGTCGCGCCGGCGGATGATCTCGATATTCTTCCAGTAACAGATGCGGTTCTTGCGGTAGATGCGCACCAGCGACTTGGTGATGTAGCCCGGAAAGGCGAAGGAATAATAATAGCGAAAATAATAACCGAGATAGCGGTCGGGGATCGTCTCCGATTGTGCCTCGAGCCGGCGCAGCGTCTGCGTCGCCGGGGTCAGCACCGGCGCCGCATTGGCACTGCGCGGCTTGAGCTTGACGATCTCGGCGAAATTCGCGTGCGGCAGCAGGATCTCGGAATCGAGCACGCCGAAATGATCGCAGATGAGTCTCAGATTGCTGCGTGAGGGAAAGACCGAGCCGGCGAGATATTTGTTGAACTGCTGCCGGTTGAGACCGAGGCGGCGGCAGACTTCGGCGATCGACTTCTCATAGCTGCACAGCAACGCAAGATTGCGGCAGAAATCTTCCGCTTCCATGAAACCACCGTCTCCTCGCCTTCTCCTCCCTTTGGCGGGAAGAGATTATCCCGAGGAAGCGATATAGCTCTTCATCTCCTCGGCTTCACGCTCGATCGCTTCGATGCGGTGTTTCACCACATCGCCGATCGAGATCATGCCGCCGAGCTTGCCGGCCTCGACGACCGGCAGATGGCGCACGCGATGGTCGGTCATCAGGGACATGAGCTCGGCCTCGGTGTCACGCGGCGCGCAAGTCTTGACCGACGAGGTCATGAACTCCTTCACCGATTTCTCCAGCGCCTGGGCTCCGCCGGAAGCGACTGCGCGCACGATGTCGCGCTCCGAGACGATCCCACCGATACGGCCTTGCGCATCGACGATCACCACGGCACCGATTTTCTTGGCGGAAAGGACCTGGGCCACTGCGAGCACCGTGTCACCGGGCCCGGCCGTCACTACGGCGCGGCCTTTGGCGTTGAGAATTTGCGCAACAGTCATGCACACACCTCCAACTTCGCTGACGGGAAGCTTAACACGAACTCAGCCGTGGCGCACCCCTCTCCGGCTGACGAAGAAGTAAGCGATGAGGCCGGCAACGAAGCCGCCGAGATGCGCCTCCCAGGCGATGCGGGCGCCGTCGGCAAAACTCGGCAGCCACTGCACGCTCGACAGGAGAGTCATGACCAGGAAAACCACCAAGAAGATCATCGCGCGGCGGTCGCGCAGGAATTCGCTGAAACTCAAGGGACCGGCTCTGCCGCCAAACATGATTGGAATGGCGGCCGCGAGCAGACCCGAGACGGCGGCCGAAGCGCCGACCGCGATGATGAACTCACCCCAGAATAGCACAAGCATGGCGATTGCCCCGCCGAGCGTCGAGACAAGCGCAATCAGGAGAAAGCGCAACGTCCCGAATTGGCGCGTGACCGGCGTGCCGAAGATGAGAAGCCAGATCGAGTTGAAGAGGACATGCAGCCAGCCATCATGCAGGAAGCCATAGGTGATGAGGCTCCAATATTGTGAGCCCTCGATCATGGCGGTGGCCTCGGGGCCTTGGAAGCGCGCCGGGATGAGAGCGAAGGCATAAAACGACCAGGTTTCCCAGTCCTTGCCGGCCCATTGGATGGCCGCCTGGATACAGATCAGGATGGCGATGAGGACCAGGACAGCCGGCGGGGCATTAACTATGGGACCGCTACCGCTGCGTAATGCCCTGTCAATCTGGGTCTGATCCGGGCCGCCGCCGGCCCCGCCGGTCATTTGTGGCACGGGAACTGCACTCTCTTCGCCAAACGTCCACTCCTGACCCATAGCGGCGCATACATGCAGATCACTGATACCATCAAGGCCACGGCAACCCCAGAAGAAATCCTCCATCCGGGCAGCCGCGCTCTATTCCGCTATTGGGAAGCCGTGCGCGGCGAAATGTCGGCGCCGCCGCGTGACTGGCTGGATCTGCAGAAGATCCGCAGCCTCGTCCCTTTCCTGTTCATGATCGAGCGCACCCCGAACCACGGCTTCGCCTGGCGCCTCGCCGGCACCAAGGTATGCGAGCTCTGGGGCATGGAGCTGACCGGCATGCCGGCCATGGCGCAAGGCGAAAGATTCGAGCGCGAGACGGTGACCCGCCTTCTCGACGGCGTCATCGACGATCATCAGCCCTTCGTCCTGCGCTTCCGACTGGGCTCCGCCATGGGCATGACCGTCGCTGCCGAATTCGTCGGCCTGCCGCTCAGGGCCCGCAACAACGCCACGACTTATGTCTTCGGCGTCATCATGCCATTTCGCGAAGCCAACTGGCCGCGTCACGATAAGGTAACCACATTCGAGCTTTCCGCCGCCCGCACCATCTGGACCGAACCGGTGCCGGAGGCCGAGCCACCCAAAACGCGGCGCGCAAATTTACCACAAGCCTTCCAGATCATTAACGGCGGCCGGGTCGAAAACTAGTTCATTTAGCTCTCCTTAACCGCACATTTTTAGCCCTTCGCTAATCTGGCGATGTTAGGTTACGTCAAACGACAAACGCCTTAAGGCAAAGTTTGAGAGGCAATTCCGGCCGTGACTGCAACAATCGCGACGGGCGCGAGATATTCGTCTGCCGACGAGCCGGCTGGACCGGCCGTGCTGTTCGGCCGGTTCATGCTTCCCGACATGTCCGAATATCCCTGCCAGGTCAGTGAGTTGACGGTGGATGGGGCGGTCTTTACGACAGCCGCGGCGCCTGAGGCAGCGACCCAGATCGTCGCCTATATAGACGAGATCGGGCGGGTCGAAGGGATAAGCGGCGATGCCGTTCAGGGCGGTTTTCGCATCGTTTTCTCACATCAGGGCCAGCGCCGCGAGCGCTTCGCCAACCGCCTCGCCGGCCGTGCCGGCAAGAATACGACCGCCGGCACCGATCTGCGCCGCCACGCGCGTTATTCGCCGGAGGACGGCCAGTCCTACATCGCTTTGCCCGATGGACGGGTCTATCCTTGTGAAATTCTTGATATTTCGCTCTCCGGGGCGGCCGTCAAGGTCGATGTCATGCCGAGCCTCGGCACCTACCTCATGCTCGGCAAGATGCGCGGCCGCATCGTGCGATATGTCGAGCAAGGCCTCGCCATCGAGTTCCTGAGGCCCTTGAACACCAGCCAGCTTTCCAGCCAGATTCGCTGAAACGGCAAAAGCTCAAATCGCCGACCAGTTTGATGGCCGCCTCTACCGGGCGGCCATTAGCTTTTTCACGCCGGCGAACCGCCATGCTTAACGAAGCATGGGCCCTCCTTGGTTAATAGGTCCGCTTCGTACCCTTTCCAATTTGTTATGAGTTTTCAGAGACTTGCACTGATAAACTGAACGCGATGTCAAAGCCTTCGCGATAGTGTTGCGTCCAACGATAAGGGGAATGGACGTCACAAATGACTATCTTGGCAAGACTCGGGGGAGTTGCGCTCGGATTGGCCTGCATGATCGGGACGGCTTATGCCGTAGATGCGGACCAGGTTCGGGTCGATCCCAACAAAGGACAATTCCAGACCGTCTATGGCAACGCGCTGCCGCCGATCGGCTATGTCGAAATGTGCGCCCGCGAGCCGAAGGAATGCCGCGCCATCGGTGGCAAGCCGGTGCATCTGGCCCTGACGCCGGACCGCTGGAACCTCGTCTATCAGGTCAACACCTTCGTGAACGGCAAGATCGCGCCGATGAGCGACGACGAGCTTTACGGCAAGCCCGAATACTGGACCTTCCCGACGGATGCAGGCGACTGCGAGGACTATCTGCTCCTCAAGAAGCGCTATCTCGAAGGCTTGGGCTTCCCGTCGGAAGCGCTGCTCATCACCGTCGTTCTCGACGAAAAACAGCAGGGCCACGCGGTGCTCACCGTCACCACCGACAAGGGCGACTTCGTGCTCGACAACCGCCGCAACGACGTGATGCGCTGGAACAACACCGGCTACACCTATCTGAAGCGCCAATCGGCGGAAGATCCGCGCCAGTGGGTGTCGCTTACGAAGAAAGCTCCGGCCAACAGCGGCACGGTCGCCGCGGGAGCCGCGAAGAAATAAGGACGGGATCAACTTTGGGAGCTAAGGCCCGGTCGGCGTCCCCCTCCCCATCCCCCACCAGACCGGGCTAAAGGGAGCCGGCTCTGTCCCACCCAGAGCCGGCTCCACCTATTTCCGATCAGCAGTAGATTCCGTCGGTCACTCGCCGGGGATCTCCCGCATGCCGGCGGCGAAGCGCCGCCAGTTCTTCACATAATTCTTGGCCGACTCTTTCAGTTTCTCGGCCATCTCCGTCGAGACTTCGCGCACCACCTTGCCGGGGGCACCCATCACCAGCGAGTTGTCGGGGATCACCTTGCCTTCGGCGATGAGCGCATTGGCACCGATCAGGCAGTTGCGCCCGATCTTGGCGTGATTGAGGATCGTCGCCCCCATGCCGATCAGCGTATTGTCGCCGATGGTGCAGCCATGCAGGATCGCCTTGTGCCCGATGGTGCAATGGCGCCCGACGGTCAACGGCGCGCCCATGTCGGTGTGGAGCACGCAGCCGTCTTGGATGTTGCTGCCCTCGCCGATCAGGATCAACTCATTGTCGCCGCGCAGCACCGCTCCGAACCAGATGCCGGCATTGCGCTCGAGCTTCACTTTCCCGACCAGCACCGCGGTGGGCGCGACCCAGAACTCGTTTTCGGGCGGCAGCTCCGGCGTAGCGTCGTCGAGCGAATAAAGCGTCATGCGCATGTCCTCTCATTCATGGGTATGGATCGGACTATACCGCGCTCCTTGCGCAGCACCAGCGCGTATCCCGAAGTGGAATCACTTCGCCGAAAAGGATTCGCGCCAAATCTGGAGCAAATCCTTGTCGCCAAAGTCTGCAACTTTGGCGGGATTTGCTCTGGAATCAAGCGAGCCGGCGGACCGCTTCGACGGCGTCCTCGATCCGCGCCAGGAACAGGACATCGGGAGACTTCACTTCGTGCTTCACCAGTTCCTTGCGGACGTCGAAGGCAGCGCCCGTCAGGTAGACTCTCACACCCTGGCGCACGGCTTTCCTGACCACGCCGGCGATGACATTGGCGCCGGTCGAATCCAGGAACGGCACCGCCGAGAAATCGAGCACCAGGCCTTTGTGCTGGTCGGCGATGCGTTCGAGCACGGCCCCCACCGCCGACGCCGCACCGAAGAAGAAGGCGCCGCTGATACGGTAGACGACGACCTCGGGATCGCTCGCCAGCGCCGCGTCATAGGGCTTGCGTTCGCCGTTACTGTCATCGGCACGGTCGTCGGTCGCCAGCGGCCCATGTTCGACGCGGGTCATGTGGGCCATACGGTTGATGAAGATGAAAGCGCCGATGGCCGAGCCGACCACGATGCCTTCGGTCAGGTCGCGGAAGATGGTGAGCAGGAACGTCGAGAGCAGGATCGCGGCATCGCCCCAGGACGAGCGGATGAGCGTGCCGAAAGCATGTTTCTCCGCCATGTTCCAGGCGACCACCGCCAGCACGGCGGCAAGCGCCGCGAGCGGGATGTAGCTCGCGAGCGGCGCCGCGATCAGCATGAAGACCAGGAGAAAGGCCGAATGCAGCATGCCGGAGATGGGGCCGCGCGCGCCTGCCCTGACATTGGTCGCGGTGCGCGCGATCGTGCCGGTCACGACGATGCCGCCGAATAGCCCAGAGCCGATATTGGCGACGCCTTGCGCCACCAGCTCACAATTGGAGCGGTGGCGGCGGCCCGTCATGCCGTCGGCGACGACGGCCGACAGCAAGGATTCAATGGCGCCGAGCAGCGCGAAGGCCACCGCATCGGGCAGCACCGCCTGAATCTTCTCGAGCGAGAATGGCGGCAGCTGCGGCGCCGGCAAGGTCGACGGGATGCCGCCGAAGCGCGTGCCGATGGTTTCGACCGGCAGTCCCAGCGCAAAGACCACGAGCGAGGCGAGCACCACGGCGATGAGGATGTTGGGCCAGTGCGGACGCAGCTTCTTCAAGCCGACCATCACCACGATGCCGAGCGCGGCGATCGCCAGCGCCGATGGGTTGAGCGTGCCGAGCCCACCCCACAGCGCCTCGATCTTGGGGACGAGTGCCCCAGGCTCATGGGCGAGCGTCAGCCCCAGGAGATCATGGATCTGGCTGGCGAAGATGATGACCGCGATGCCCGCGGTGAAGCCGACCGTCACCGGATAGGGAATGAATTTGATGTAGGTGCCGAGCCGCAGATAACCGGCGGCGATGAGGAACATTCCCGCCATGATCGTGGCCAGCAGCATGCCCTCGACGCCGTGACGTTCGACGGTGGCAGCGACCAGCACGATGAAGGCGCCGGCCGGGCCGCCGATCTGGAAGCGGCTACCGCCCAGAAGCGAGACGAGGAAGCCGCCGACGATGGCCGTGTAGAGGCCGCGATCAGGCGTGACACCCGAGCCGATGGCGATCGCCATCGACAAGGGCAGCGCCACGATAGCGACGGTGAGGCCGGCGAGAATATCGGCGCGCACGTCGCCAAGCCCGTAGCGCTCGCGCAGCACGGTGACGATCTTCGGCGTAAAGAGATCACGAAAGCTCGGCCCGGGAGCGGGCAGAGGTGATTTTCCCGACCAGTCCGTCATTCCCCGCCGTCCCGTTTCCTTCTCACTATTCTTCGAGGTCGAAATCCAGGATGGCCATGGAGAAATTGTAGGACAGCTCGCCATCCTCGTCGTCGCGGAAGATCACGCCGATGAATTCATCGCCGATATAGACCTCGCCCGAATCGCTCTTCTGCGGGCGCTTGCGGACTTCGATATTAGCGAGCTGGAATTTCGCTTTCAGAAAACGGGTGAGCTTCTTTATCTCATCGGGTTGCACGATGGCGTTCCTTGATTTGACGGGAGAGCTTCAAGGTCTACTCTGCCGGTCGAAGGCAAGACAAGCCTATTCTACCCCCTGCGACGGTTCCGCCTTGAGCTGGTGGTCCATCACCAAAGCCGGCTCGGCGCAGCCGGCATAGCCGACGACCTTGGCCGGAACGCCGGCGACAGTGCGGTTGGGCGGCACGTCATGCAACACGACCGAGCCCGCGGCGACGCGCGAGCAATGGCCGATCTCGATATTGCCGAGAATCTTGGCGCCCGAGCCGATGAGCACGCCATGGCGGATCTTCGGATGCCGGTCGCCCGTCGCCTTGCCGGTGCCGCCGAGCGTCACTTCCTGCATCAGCGAGACATTGTCCTCGACGACGGCGGTCTCGCCGATGACGATGGCATGGCCGTGATCGACGAAGATCCCTTTGCCGATACGGGCGGCGGGATGGATGTCGACGCCATAGACGACCGAGGAGCGGCTCTGCAGATAATAGGCGAAGTCGCGGCGGTCCATCTTCCACAGCTGATGCGCCATGCGATGCGTCTGGATGGCCTGGAAGCCTTTGAAATAGAGAAGCGGCTCGAGATAGCGGTTGCAGGCCGGATCACGCTCGAAAACCGCGACGACATCGGCGCGCGCTGCGTCCCCGATGGCCGGATCGGCATCGAGCGCATCCTGGAAGGCCTGCTGGATCAGCTCAGCGGAGAGCGCATTGGCCATGCGCAGGGCGAGCCGGTGCATCAGCGCATCCTCGAAGCGCGGCTGATTGAGCACGGCGCCGAAGATGAAGCCGCCGAGGCTCGGGTCCTTCCTGGCGGCCTCCTGGGCCTCCTCGCGAATGCGGTCCCAGACCGGATCGAGGCTGGCGACGCTTTGCGGGTGTGTCGACTGGCGGACCATCGGATACTCCATGAACTTGCCGAACCTTATCTTACGCCACTGTCCGGGAAATGGGGAGCTTTCCCGCAAAAGCAACAGCATTGCGTTAATGTTAGGGCTACAGCGCTTCCCGCCAAAGTCTCCCGACTTTGGCGATAAGGAAGCGCTTAAGATAAATGTTTTCGAGCCCTTTTTCTCGCTTTAATTGAAGCGGAACGTTTCAATTAAAGCGAGAAGGGCTCTATAGCCGCCTTTCCATGACGAAAATCACCTCTCCCACCCCCTATCTCGAAGCCTGGCGCGATGGTCCGGTCGGTTTCCTGATGCTCAACCGGCCCGACCGCCGCAATGCGCTCAACCGCGAGATGTGGGCCGCGCTGCCGCAACTCGTGGCGGCCCTGGACGGCGATCCGGAGACTCGGGTCCTCGTGCTCAGAGGAGCGGGAACCGAAGCCTTCGCGGCGGGCGCCGATATCAGCGAGTTCGCCGAGAATCGCGCCAATCCTGAACTCGCCCGCGATTACGAGGCCTTGAACGGCCAGGCCTTCGCCGCTTTGCGCGCCACGGCCAAGCCGGCGGTCGCCATGATTTCAGGCTTCTGCATCGGCGGGGGTCTCGCTCTGGCGCTCGCCTGCGATCTCAGGATCGCCGGCGCGGACGCCTTCTTCGCTTTGCCGCCGGCCCGGCTCGGTCTTGCTTATCCGGTCGACGGGCTGCGTGACCTGCTTCACGCAGTGTCACCGGCCTTCGCCAAGGAAATGCTGTTCACCGCGCGGCGCTACAAGGCCGAGGAGGCGCTGAAGGCCGGGCTCGTCCACCGGGTCACGCCCCAGGACCGGCTCGAAGCCGAGACAAGGGCGCTGGCGGCCGAGATCGCCGAGAATGCGCCTTTGACCATCAAGGCCTCGAAACGCGCCATCGATGCACTCGCCGGGCGGCCGGTAGAGGAGGATCTCAAGGCACTGGCCGCCGCCTGCTTCGCCAGCGCGGACTATGCCGAGGGCCAGCGCGCCTTCCTCGAAAAGCGCAAGCCGCGCTTTACCGGCACTTGATTCCAGATCTGAGAATATCAACCTAAGCTATTGAATTCAGGAAGTTAATGACTTCCTCTTTATGCTGCCGGTCGCCCACCGCATTCATGTGGTTGCGCCGCGCCAGCGTAACGCCTTTGGCGCCGGGAATGGCCGCGACCAACGGGTCCACCTTGCCGGCGATGTCGTCCATGTCGCCCGCCACGACCAGCACCGGCACGGCGATCCGGCCGAACTCGGCCGACGTGATTTTCTGGCGGCCTGAGCGCATGCAGGCGGCCAGCGCCTTGAGATCGCCCTTGGTCTGCTCGGCGAAGACACGGAATACCTTGGCGGAAGGATCCTCGATGCTGTCGGCTGAGGGGGCTTCCAGGGCTTGGGCGATGGGCTCGGCGCCACCGACGCCGCGGATCATGTTCTCGGCCAGGCCGGAGAATACCGCTGCGACAACCCGTTCGGGATGGTTGAGAGTGAGAAAGGCGGCGATGCGCGCGCCCATCGAATAGCCCATGACCCGGACCTGGGAGAGGCCCAGATGGTCGAGCAGCCGGCGGGCATCCTCCGCCATTTCGGGTGCGGGATAAGCGGCGGGGTCATAGAGCTTGCCGCTCTCACCATGGCCGCGATTGTCGAAGGTGATCGTCTGGTAGCCGGCCCCGGTCAGCGCCTTGACCCAGCCCGTATCGATCCAGTTGACCCGGGCATTGGAGGCGAAGCCGTGGATGAGCAGGACCGGCGGCCCTTCGCCCGTCACTTCATAAGCGATATCGACGATGTCGGAACGGAAACTTGGCATCGGACCTCATGCTTTGCGGCGGGCGCAACATATGCTATTCGCGCCTCAATAACACGGTCATCATCAGGGATGCATCATGGCGTCGGGCTCAACACCGCATTTTCAGAACAGCGACGGCGTACCGGCGATCGAGATCGGCACCAAGGAGTTCATGTGCATCGGCGCCAGGCCGCCCCATGACCATCCGCATATCTTCATCGACATGGGCGCTGACAAGGAAACCGTCTGCCCCTATTGCTCGACGCTCTACAAGCACAATCCGAGCCTTGCCGCGACGGAATCACGTCCCGCCAACGCCTTGTGGACAGACAAGGCCGCCTGAACTGCGGTATCTCGGAAGTTACTGAGACGCGGACGTATTCGCGACCATATCCTGGTCGAGCTTGCTCGCGCCCGGCGCGCATATCGCGCAACCGGTCAAAACAGTCAGGGCAAGCAGGACGATGAGACGGCGCGGCGTGAGCATGCTGCCGCAAACTGACAGTGCGCCTTGCGATTGTCCAGCTTGATTCGAAACGGCGGAAACGGCACGGTCGCGCGCATGATCGAGATCAGGGAATATCGCGAAAGCGATGAGGCGAGCTTGGTCGCCTTGATTCGCGAGTTGCAGGCGAGCGAGGTCGTTCTTTATGAGCGCATGAAGCCCGTGGCCCAGATGGGCGTCTGGTATATCGACCTGCTCAAGAAGAAATGCGCCGAGGACGAAGGCGTCATCCTGATCGCCGACGAAGACGGCGCGGCCTTGGGCTATGCCGTGCTCCTCACCCGCTCGGTCGAGGACGGCACCGGCGATGAGGTCGCTTATGACTATGCCTATATCGTCGATCTGGTGGTGGCGAAGGACGCGCGCCGGCGCGGCATCGGGAAGCTCCTGCTCGCCGATTGCGAAGAGCGCGCCCGCACCGCCGGGCGCGATGATCTCCGCATCACCGTGCTTGCCGCCAACCAGGGCGCCCATGATCTCTACCGCGCCCTGGGCTTCGACGATCTCCTCATCAATATGCGCAAGGCCCTGACATGAAAAACGACGCGCTTTCCAACATCCAGGCGCGTCGCCTGGCCCTCGTCGCGCAAGGCTTCGGCAAGCCGAAGCGCGAAGGCACCGCCAACTGGACCCGCATCGAACAGGCGGTGCAGCGTATGAATCTTTTACAGATCGACAGCGTCAATGTGCTGGTGCGCTCGCATTATCTGCCTGTCTTCGCGCGCACCGGCCATTACAGCCACGACACGCTCGACCAGCGCACTTTCGGCAAGCGCAAGCGCCGCTTCTTCGAATATTGGGCGCATGAGGCGAGTTTCCTGCCGCTCGAGCTTTATCCGCTGATGCGCTGGAAGATGGAGCGCGCCCTCAACCACAAGGGTGCTCACCGCTATCTGGAGAAATTCGCGCGCGATCAGAAAGCCTATGTCGATGAGGTGCGCGACTTCGTGAGAGTCAACGGCCCGACCGCGGTGAGCGACCTTCCTGATCCGGGCGGACGTTCCGGCAATTGGTGGGGCTGGGGCAAAGGCAAGATCGCGCTCGAATATCTCTTCCATACCGGCGAGGTGACGGCGGCGACGCGGCGCGTCTTCGAGCGCCTCTATGACCTGCCCGAGCGCGTGCTGCCGGCCGAAACGCTGAACGCGCCGGGCGTGCCCGAGAACGAGGCGATGCGCCGTCTGATCGATCTATCGGCGCAGGCGATGGGTGTAGCGAGCGAAGCGGATTTGCGCGACTATTTCCGCCTGCCGGTCGATGGCTTCAAGACGGCGATGCCGTCTCTCATCGAGGACGGCACGCTGGTGCCGGTGAAGGTCGACGGCTGGAGCATCAAGGCCTATCGCCATCGCGATACCGGCGCGCCGCGCAAGGCCGGCGCCAACACCCTGCTCTCGCCTTTCGATCCGCTGGTCTGGGAGCGCTCGCGCGCCGAGCGCCTGTTCGACTTCCGCTATCGCATCGAGATCTATACGCCCGAGCCCAAGCGCGTTTACGGCTATTATGTTCTGCCTTTCCTGGAAGGCGACCGTCTCACCGCCCGCTTCTGCCTGAAGGCCGATCGCCAGGCCGGCCTGTTGCGGGTCAACGCCTCGCATGGCGAGGACGGCATCGATGCGGTGCAGACGGCCGAGGCCGCCGCCCCCGAATTGCGCCGCATGGCGACATGGCTGGGCCTCGGCGATGTCGAAGCGGGCCAGCGCGGCGCGCTTGCCAGACCTTTGCGCCAGGCTCTGAAACGCTCATGACCCATGACGACATCCTCACCGACAGGCTCACCCTGAGGCTCATTCCCTATGCAGCGCTCATGGCCACCGAAGCAGGCGATATCGCCGAGGCGGGGCGGTTGCTCCATCTGAAGCTCCCCAATGACTGGATAGAGGTCGCTCCTTTGGCGCGCCGCCGCCTGCCGCAGCTCCTCGAGGAGTCGGATTATCGGCCCTGGGCGGTGCGCGCCATCGCCTTGCGGGCAACCGGCGAAGCTGTAGGCTATATCAACTTTCATGAAGCGCCCGCGCATCACGAGATGGCCGGGCGCGAGGCTTGCGCCGAATTCGGCTACACGATCTTCGAGAACTATCGCCGCCAGGGTTATGTCGAGGAAGCGGTGCGCGCGCTGATGGCCTGGGCGAAAACGCATGGCGCCCGGCATTTCATCTTCTCGATCGCTCCCGACAATGCCGCCTCCCAAGGTCTTGCCGCCAAGCTCGGCGCCCATAAGATCGGCGTCCAGATCGACGAGGAGGACGGGCCGGAGGATGTGCTTCTGCTGAGTTGAGAGGCGGCGGCCCGGGCCACCGCCTCTCGATTGCTTCAGATCACCTTCTCGCGCACCAGCTCGTCGGTCACTTTGCGGATGGCGGCGCCCAGCGTCTCGGCGACGAAGTCGACCTCCTGCTTGGTCATGATGAGCGGCGGCGACAGCACGTCGAGATGGCCGATCGGCCGCACGAACAGGCCATGCGCCTCGCATTCATTGGAGATGCGCTTGGAGATGTTCACTTCATCGGGCAGCTTCGCCTTCGTCTTCTGGTCGGCGACATATTCGACACACATCATGAGGCGGCGGCCGCGCACATCACCCACGATCGGCAATGAGCTGAGGCCCGAGAGGCGCTGCTCGAGATAATCGCCGACACGCGCCGCATTGCCGAGAAGATCTTCGCGCTCGATGATTTCGATATTCTTGAGCGCCACCGCGCAGGCGATCGGATGGCCGGAATAAGTGTAGCCATGGGTGAACCAGGCATCGCCGTCGGGCGCGCTGATCACCTCATGCACCTTGTCCGAGAACAGCACCGCCGACAGCGGGATATAGCCGGAGGTGAGGCCTTTCGCGGTGACGATGATATCGGGCACGATGCCGAATTCGGCTTCCGACGCGAACATGTGGCCGAGGCGGCCAAAGGCCGTCACCACCTCATCGGCGATGAACAAGATGCCATTGTCGCGGCAGAGCTCGCTCATGCGCGGCAGATAATTGGGCGGCGGCATGGTGACGCCACCCGAGGCCTGCGCCGGCTCGGCGATGAAGGCGGCGATGTTCTCCGCCCCCAGGCTTTCGATCTTCTGGCGGAATTCCTCGACCAGGAAATCACTGAATTCCTCGACGCTCATGCCGTCCGGGCGGCGATAGGGATAAGGTGCCGAGAGATGATGGACGAGATCCGGCACATAGCGGAAATGCGGCGACTGATCGCCGTCGCGCAGGCCCACCGTCATGCCGAGATAGGTCGAGCCGTGATAGGAGTTCTTGCGCGAGATGATGTATTTGCGCTCCGACGCGCCACGGCGCGACTGGTAATAATGTGCGAGCCTTATCGCCGTATCGACGCCGCAGGAGCCGGAAGTCGCGAAGGCGACATGGCTGAGGCCTTTGGGCGCCAGTGAAGCGAGCTTGGCCGCGAGCTCGGCGGCGGGCGCATTGGTGACGTCGACAAAGGTGGTCGTGTAACAGAGCTGCAGCGCCTGCTCGGCCATCACCTGGGCGATCTCCTTGCGCCCATAGCCGACATTGACGCACCACATGCCGCCGATGCCGTCGAAATAACGCCGTCCTTGGGCGTCCTTCACATAGCAGCCGTCACCCTCGACCAGGACGAGCGAGCCCTCCTCCTTGAAACTGTCGAAATGCGTGTAGGGATGCAGGAAATGATCATGGTCTTTTTTCCAGAGATCCTCCGGATTGAAGCGGTTGCTAGCCTGATGAAGCATGATTTCCCTCTAATTTTGACTGAACGTTCATTCAATATGAAAACGCGACAAAGGGCGGTTCCCCCCTGTTCCGCGAACTGTAGCCCAGGCCCCTCTGTGTCGCCAAGCCAGTGCCTGTGCAGCTGCGAGACGACGAGTTGACGCAAAGACATAAATGTGCCCATCCGCCATATAATCCGTATACGAATGATTTTGCAGTCCGGTTTCGGGTGGATATGAAGGGTCCCCTCGCCCAGATTGAGTGCAGACAACAAGGAGTATTCGTCATGACCTTGAACACGATCATATCAAACCCGGCCGAGACTCCATTCGTCACCGCCGATGAAACGATCTCTTACGCCTTTGGCCGCTCGACGCTGGGCCAGGTCCTGGTGGCGAAGAGCGCCAAAGGCATCTGCGCCGTGCTGATCGGCAGCGACCGCGACAGGCTCGCCAAGGACCTGCGCCGCGATTTTCCTGAGGCGCGCGAAGTCGACACGGGAATGCCTGAGGACATCGCAGCCGTCGTGGCGCTGATCGAAGCGCCGCAAAAGTCGTCAGAGCTGACGCTCGATCTGAGAGGCAGCGATTTCGAAGTCGCCGTCTGGCAGGGCCTGCGCGCGCTCACCGCCGGCAAGACCATGAGTTACTCGGCGCTCGCCGAGGCGATCGGCAGAAAGGGCATGGCGCGTGAGGTCGGCGAGGCCTGCGCCATGAATCGGATCGCGGTGGCGGTCCCCTGCCATCGCATCCTGCGCAAGGACGGCTCGATCTCCGGCTATCGCTGGGGCGTGCACCGCAAGCGCATGCTGCTCGAGCGGGAGGGCGCGATATGACCGACGCCCTCCCCGTCAGCAGGGTGCAGCGCGATTGGCCGGCCATCGCTAAGGAACTCGACACGCATGGCGCAGCAATCCTCTCGGGGCTGCTGCGTCCCGAGGATTGCGCCAAGCTCGCCGCCACCTATCCGGAAAGCGGCTCGTTCCGCAGCCACATCATCATGAGCCGGCACGGTTTCGGGCGCGGCGAGTACAAATATTTCGCCTATCCCTTGCCGGATCTCGTCGCCACCTTGCGCGCGAGCCTCTATCCGGCGCTGGCGGGCATCGCCAATCGCTGGAACGAGGCGCTCGGCGAAGCGACGCGTTTTCCGGACGAGCATGCGGCTTTCATCGAGCGCTGCCACAAGACCGGACAGAAACGCCCTACCCCGCTTCTCCTGCAATATGGCGAAGGCGATTATAACTGCCTGCACCAGGACATCTATGGCGCCCATGTCTTTCCGCTGCAGGTCGCCATTCTCCTGTCGGAGCCCGGCCGCGACTTCACCGGCGGCGAATTCGTACTGACCGAACAGCGTCCCCGCATGCAGTCGCGCGCCGAGGTGGTGCCGCTGCGCCAGGGCGACGGCGTGGTCTTCCCGGTGCATCACCGCCCGGTGCAGGGCACGCGCGGCGTCTACCGGGTCAATCTGCGCCACGGCGTCAGCCGCCTGCGCTCAGGCCGCCGCCATACGCTCGGCATCATCTTTCATGATGCGGAGTGATCAGGGAGCAGCCAGTCGCCGCCGCACGGCCTCCCCGACGCGGCGCTGATCGGCCTCCGGCAGCGCCGGAAACTCGGGGCTGTAAAAACGCTCGAACCCATCCGGCATCTTCTCGGAGACGATTTCGCCGCGGATCATCTGGCTGTTGAGCGCATCGCCGTCCTTGTGCGGCGCCAGATGGACATGGAGATGCGGCACACCGTCACCGAAAACATAGACATAGACGATGGCCGCACCCGTCGCTTCCTTGAGCGCCTGCGTGGTCTTGGCCACCACCGCGCCGAAGCTCGCCGCCTCCGGCCCGTCGAGATCGGCAATGGTGGGGATATGGCGCAAAGGCTCGAGATAAGCGAAGCCCAGCACCTCCGCATCGAGCGAAACGGTCAAGCGCCAGAGATCGTCACGCCAGACCTCAACGCGATTAAGATGAGCATCCCCCGCCTCTTTCCGGCAGATGATACAGCCCTCGCTCATCGGGGTGTCAGCAGATGCCGGCGCTTGGTGACGACCTTATCGAGAGCCGCCAGGAAGCCGTCACAATGTTCATCGCTCACCACCAGCGACAATGCCATGTAACCGCGTCCGGCGATGTAATAGCCCTCCTCCAGGAGATCGAGATACAGTAGCTGGCGCAGCCGCGGGTCGGCTTTGGCTGTCGCCTCGGGCGCGTTGATCTCGCCGGCGAGCGGATGGATGTTGATGAGCGAGCCGATGCCCTTCGCCTGCACGGCCACCTGATAGCGCATGAAGAGATCGTTGATTCGTTCGCGCAAGCGGTCACCGCGCCGGTTGAGGTCGAGACAGGCCGTGGGCGTGAAGATCTCGTCGAGTGCGGCGAAACCGACCGTCATGGTGAGCGTGTTGTTGTTGAAGGTCCCGGCATGGGGCAGGAAATTCGCCCGCGTCGGATCGAACTGCTCCATGATGTCCAGCCTACCGCCGAAGGCGCCGAAGGACATGCCGCCGCCGATATATTTGCCGAGCGTCTTGAGATCAGGCGTGATGCCGAGCGCATGGCTCAGGCCTTTGGGTGCCAGCCTGGAGGTCATCACCTCGTCGAAGATGAGGATGATGCCATGCTTGCGCGTCTCCTCGCGCAGCATTTCGAGATAGGCGCGATCCGCCGGAAGACAGCCGCCGCTGCCGAGCATCGGTTCGATGATCAAGGCGGCGAGCGCCGATCCATGCTCGGTGATAAGCTTTCGCGTCGCCGCGATATCATTGAAAGGCGCCAGCACGACGTCGAAGGGTGCGTTCACCGCCGCCCCGCCGGCGCCGAAATAAAGCGTGCCGCCGTGATAGCCGGCTTTGATGCCCATGATCTTCGAGCGTCCGGTGAAGGCGCGTGCCGCGGCGAGCGCCATCATATTGGCCTCGGTGCCGGAATTGGTGAAGCGCACGAGATCGAGATCGAAGCGCTTCGTCACCGCTTCGGCGAGCCGCACTTCGCCCGCATGATGGGCGCCGAGATTGAGGCCCATCGCCAACGCATCGCCGACGGCGCGCTCGATGCGCGGATGCGAATGCCCATAGAGGCCGGCCGAATATTCACCGAGAAGATCGACATAGGTGAAGCCATCGAGATCGGTGACATACACGCCTTCCGCCTTGGCGACCCGAATTGGCACAGGTGGGGTGAACAGTACGGTGCGGGTATTGCCGCCCGGCATGACCGCCTTGGCCGCCTCATGCAGCGCGACGGTCTTCGGCCGCGCCGCCAGGAAACGCGCCGAAGCATCGGCAAGCGCGGCAGTAATATCATCGACAAGAGGCGCGTTCATGCGGGTTTCCTCACGAGATCGGGTGACGGCGAAGCATGCCCGAGCCCGTTCGCTTGCGCAATGCTTGGAAAGCGCAACGCCGGGATGGCTAAGCCCCGCGGAAATGGATAGGTTGGCCCGGCAATGTCGACCGTCCACTCAGATCCGACCAG
The DNA here is from genome assembly GCA_005502925.1 of Rhizobiales bacterium Y(2018). Classification (GTDB taxonomy): domain Bacteria; phylum Pseudomonadota; class Alphaproteobacteria; order Rhizobiales; family Aestuariivirgaceae; genus Taklimakanibacter. The sequence goes on from SCPD01000007.1 coordinate 122,300, forward strand.
CCTCCAAGATGCTTCTCCAATCGAAATGGGCAGCGCGCCGGTTTCGTGGAAAGACAGTTACGTAGCGACACTGCAACTGGCCTGGCCGCTGGTTCTCACCAACTTTGCCCAGGCCGCGATGATCGTCACCGATGTGATCTTCATCGGCAGGCTCGGTCCCCAGGCTCTCGCGGCGAGCTCGCTGGCGGTCAATATCTATCATTCTTTTGCGTTCTTCGCCTTCGGCCTGGTCAGCGCCGTCGCCCCCATGGTGGCGCGTGAAAAAGGCAACCGCGCGCATGACCTGCGCGAGACGCGACGGATCGTCCGTCAGGGCCTGTGGACGGCGGTGCTCATTTCCATCCCGGCGATGTTCCTCCTCTGGCACGGCCAGGCTTTTCTCGCCGCCATCGGCCAGGATCCGATGTTGGTCGAGGAAGCCGGCAAATATCTGCGCGCTTTGCTCTGGGCCATGCCGCCTTTCCTCGGCTTCGTCGTCCTGCGCTCCTTCATCTCGGCACTCGAACGTCCCGGCTGGGCCTTGGTGATGTCGATCGCCGCCATTCTTCTCAATGCCCTCGGCAACTGGCTGCTGATCTTCGGCAATTGGGGTTTTCCGACACTCGGCATCATGGGGTCGGGCATCGCCAGCGCCTTCGCCATGCTGTGCATGTTCTTGAGCCTCGCGGCCGTCGTCGTTATCGACCGGCGCTTCCGCCGCTATCACGTTTTCGGCCGTCTCTGGAAAGCCGACTGGTCGAAACTGAAGGCCATCTGGCTCCTCGGCCTGCCGATCGGCGCCATCGTCGCCTTCGAGACGACCATCTTCAACGCCGCCGCCTTCCTGATGGGCTGGCTCGGCGAGGCGGAGCTTGCCGCCCATGCGGTGGCGATCCAGGTCGTCACCCTGGCTTTCATGACGCCGCTCGGCATCGCCCAGGCGGCAACCGTGCGTGTCGGCCTCGCTTATGGCGCCGGCGACACGCTGGGCGTCACCCGCGCCGGCTGGAGCGCGTTCATTCTCGGCACCAGCTTCATGGTGCTGACCGCCACGGCGATGATCGCCATCCCGACGCCGCTGATCGGCATCTTCCTCAACATCCACGAGCCGAGCCATCTGCCGGTGCTCAAGCTCGCGACCGCCTTCCTCATCGTCGCTGCGGTATTCCAGCTCGTCGATGCCGCCCAGGTGCTGGCCGGCGGCATGCTGCGCGGGCTTCACGATACGCGGGTGCCGATGTGGTACGCGGCGATCGGCTATTGGGGCATCGGCCTGCCCTTGAGCTACTTCCTGTCGCAATACACTTCCCTCGGCGGCGTCGGCGTCTGGGTGGGCCTCGCCTCCGGCCTCGCCGCCGTCTCGGTGCTGATGGTGCATCGCTGGCTCAACCGCGAGCGGCTGGGCTTGATCCGCCCCCTCCTGTAACGGCCGAAAAACCCTTCCCAGCTTCCGGCCTGATGCTTTACAAGGGCGGCGAGCGCAAGGCCCCCTTGGCGGAATTGGTAGACGCACAGGACTTAAAATCCTGAGCCCACAAGGCGTCCCGGTTCGACCCCGGGAGGGGGCACCATCTTGTGATCTCACGCCAGTTCGCTTCGCTCACGGCTCCGATGGGGCGGCCTCCTCGGCCGGCGGGCAGTCGCCCTTGCGAATCCGGCGGGTTCGACACCATTCTTGTGGTCTCACGCCAGTTCGCTTCGCTCACGGCTCCGATGGGGCGGCCTCCTCGGCCGGCGGGCAGTCGCCCTTGCGAATCCGGCGGGTTCGACACCATTCTTGTGATCTCACGCCAGTTCGCTTCGCTCACATCACCCCGCCAAAGAAAAAGGGCCGCGCAAGCGCGGCCCCTTCGAGTTTTACAGTGCTGCTGTATCAGATGCCGAAGTGCCAGCTGAGGCCGACGCGCACGGCGTGGAAGTCGTTGTCGGCCTTGGCCTTGCCGAGGGCATTCTCGAGCTCGATGTCTTCGAGATCGGTATAGCGGTATTCGATCTTGGCGCTGACATCGTCGGTGAGCGCATATTCGAGACCGCCGCCGATCGTCCAGCCCCAGGCCGTGTCCTTTTCCGATTCGTTGGCATTCGGCGCCTCCGATTCGAGCTTGACGCCGCCAACCGCGAGACCGCCCGTCGCGTAGACGAGACCGCGGTCGAAGGCCACGCCGGTGCGCAGGCGCAGCGAGCCGAGCCAGTCGATGTCCTTGGTCGCTTCGCCGATGACCGGGCTATTCTCTTCCTGACGGATGTCGGCATCGCCGCTGATGTCGGAAAATTCGATGTCGCCCTCGACGCCGAGAACCAGCATGTCGGCCTGGTAGTTGTAGCCGAGATGGACGCCGCCGATGAAGCCGTCGGTTTCGATATTGCCTTCACGGGCATCGACAATGATCTCGTTGTCGCCGCCGCCCGGGCCTTCCGGACCGCTGCCGTCGGCTGCATCGATATTCACATCCGAATCGCCCCAGCCATAGCCGCCCTGAATACCGATATAGGCACCGGTCCAGTCATAGGCGGCAGGCGCGTCGACGTCGGCGGCTTGCGCTGCGCAAATCATCAGCGTCGAAGCGGCGCCGGCGAGAAGTACTTTCTTGAACATATGTCCCCCAAAGAATTGGCTGCGTTGTCCTTCTGAAACCCCGCGCCGTCCGGGTCAAGATACTTGCCGGAACTCACGCCAGATTATTATTGGGGTGTTGCGTTATCGCCACATCCGGCACGGCTTTTTCATCCTGTGATTGTCGTTCGGTCCAATCTCAGGGTATCGAACCGGTCACGGTGACGGACTGTGACTTTGCGTCATTAACTTCCCGGAAATCCTATACGAAAAGCCACACCGGCGAATCTGCCCGCATAAAAAGCGAAGGGCCGTCTCACGACGGCCCCTGCGCCCGAAAATGCAACGTGCGGTTTACAGGCTGTCGAAATGCCAACTCAGGCCGGCGCGCACAGCGTGGAAAGTGTGCTCGAACTCGACATCGCCGGCAAAACCGAGATTGTCGATCGCAACATCCGTGTTGCCGAGATCGGTGTAGCGATACTCGATCCGGGCGCTCAGATCGTCGGTAAAGGCATATTCGAGGCCGCCCCCGACCGTCCAGCCCCAGGCTGTTTCGCTCTCGCTTTCGTGGCCGGTTTCGTCGATCGAGACCTTCACATCCACACCGCCGACGGCCAGACCGCCCGTCGCATAGATGAGGGCGCGATCCATCGCGTAGCCGAGCCGCAGCCGCAGCGACCCCAGCCAGTCGATGTTCTGTTCCGCCTTACCGATCGGCTCGTCGTCATCGGAGAAAAAGAAGACGTCGGTGTCGCCCGAGAGATCGGCATATTCGATGTCGCCCTCGAGGCCGAAGACGAGGCTGTCGGCTTGAAAATTGTAGCCCAGATGAGCGCCGCCGACGAACCCATCGATGTCGATGTCGCCGTCTTCCGGCGGGCTGAGAACGATCGCGTCGGCTATTGCTGGCGAGATCTCCTCTACATCGGGACTTACGTCATTGTTGCCCCAGGCGTAACCGGCCTGGAGACCGATATAGGCGCCGGTCCAGTCATAGGCTGTAGGTTCGATGATATCCGCGGCCTGGGCAGTTCCGATCATCAGCACTGAGGCAGTGCCGGCGAAGAGCAGGTTCTTAAGCATGCAAGTCCCCTCCAGTGCCGTCCGGAGACGATTAAACGTCTGCCTGCAATTGAGATCAATCACTTACCCAAAGGCAGGACACATCTTTGTCCGTGCCTGTAGCGCGAAAGCCACACACTTTGCTCTCAAATTGCCCGTAATTCCGCGGGATATGTCTCGATATAGGATTTTACGCAAGGGAATATATAACCTCGATTGCCCCTGCCCCCGAATCGACTGCGCAAAGAAAAAGGGCCGCTTTGCAGCGGCCCTGTCTCTTAATCTGTAACAGGCTTACTGGTTGAAATGCCAGCTCAGGCCAACGCGCACAGCGTGGAAGTCGTTATCGGTCTTGCCGTCGACGCCCTCGCCTTCGTCGTTCTCGACACGCACATCGGTGTCGCCGAGATCGGTGTAGCGATATTCGACGCGAGCGCTCAGCGCGTCGGTGACGGCATATTCAACGCCGGCTCCGAGGGTCCAACCCCACGCGGTCTTGTCATCGTCGTCGTTGCTCAGGCCGATGCCTTCCGCGACGGGGCTCAGGTCCGTCTCGAGGCTCACCCCGCCGACGGCCAGACCGCCCGTTGCGTAGAACAGAGCGCGATCTGCCGCGATACCGGCGCGCAGACGCAGCGAGCCCAGCCAGTCGATGTTCTTCTCGGCCGAACCGCCGTCACCAATGGCAACACCGTCGTCGAAGGCGATGTCGACATCGTCATTCAGGTCGGCATATTCGATGTCGCCTTCGATACCGTAGACGAAGCTGTCGGACTGCAACAAATAGCCGATATGGGCGCCACCGATAAAGCCGTTGGCCTTGAAATCATCGACGCTGAGCGAATCGATTGCAGTGAATTCCGGATCGATGTCGGTTTCGGCTTCGGACTTGCCCCAGGCGTAGCCGCCCTGGATACCGATATAACCGCCCGTCCAATCATATACAGCCGGCGGCGCTTCGATGTCGGCGGCCTGAGCCGCGCCCATCAAGAGAACTGAAGCAGCGCTGGCAAGGAGTAGTTTCTTAAGCATGGAAGCCCCTCGTTTTTTCGATGAGCGTATTTAAGAGGCACTTATCTGGCGGAGCAATAGGCAGTTTGCTTGCCAACACATTTTCGTCTCTCCCTGTGACATAACTGCCACAAGAACGCGGTTAAATCTCAGTAAATTCAGAATTACGTAGAGTACGGCTAAACTTTGGCGCCGTCACGAATCGGCGGCGTGAAAGCAAGCCCCATATCCCAGGGCAGATAAATCCAGGTGTCCTGGCTCACTTCCGTGACGAAAGTATCGACCAGCGGCCGCCCTTCCGGCTTCGCATAGACGGTGGCGAAATGGGCATGCGGCAACATCGCCCGAACCGTCCGCGCCGTGGCGCCGGTATCGACCAGGTCGTCGACGATGAGGACATGTTTGCCGCCGTCGGAACCGGCGACGGTCTCCCCCACCCCTTTGAGGACCTGGAGCTCGCCCTGCTTCTCATAGTCATAGGACGCGACGCAGACCGTCTCGATGACCCGGATGCCGAGCTCGCGCGCCACCACGGCCGCCGGCACCAGCCCGCCCCTTGTGATCGCCACCACGGCCGAAAACGGCCCTTCCCCATGCAACCGCCAGGCGAGTGCCCGGGCATCCCGATGGAACTGGTCCCAGGAGACCGGAAAACTCTTCTGCCACTTCTCGTCCATGACGAACTCCCCATTTTTCTTGTCTTATGCCGTGCCGCCCGGGCCGGCGCAATCGGGGATGGCTGTCATGATACCTTCACGGGAGTCAGGCCTAAGGGCGCCATAACCGGGCAGCCTGGCCAATGAACGCACTGACGAAACCCACGACCCGCTACCGCGCCATTTTCATCTCCGATGTCCATATGGGGACAAAACGGGCGCAGACCCGCTATCTGCTCGACTTCCTTAGGGTCACCGAGTCGGACTGGCTTTATATTGTCGGCGACCTGGTCGATAACTGGGCCCTGGAAAAGGCCTGGTTCTGGGACCAGCTCCATAACGACCTGATCCAGAAGATCCTGCGCAAGGCGCGTAAGGGCACCAAGGTCATCTATATCCCCGGCAATCACGACGACAAGTTCCGCGACTTCAAGAATCTGCGCATGGGCCGGGTGGCGGTGCTCGAGGACGCCATTCACCATGCCGCCAATGGCAAGCGCTATCTGGTGCTGCATGGCGACAAATATGACGGCGTGGTGCGCTATGCCCCCTGGCTCGCCCGCCTCGGCGACCGCGCCTATGAGCTGTCGATGATGATCAACGGCGTGGTCAATCGCGGCCGCCGCCTGTTCCGCCTGCCCTATTGGTCGCTTTCGGCCTATCTCAAGAACAAGGTCAAGAAAGCCGTCGAGTTCATCTCGCATTTCGAGGACGCCGTGGTGCGCGAGGCCCGCCAGCGGGGCGCCCAAGGCGTCATCTGCGGCCATATTCACACGCCCGACAACCGCATGATCGACGACATCCACTATCTCAATGACGGCGACTGGGTCGAAAGCTGCACCGCCCTCATCGAGCATTATGACGGCCGGTTCGAGATCATCGAATGGGCGAAGCTGCGTGACACCCTGCTTTTGGAGAGCGCCCATGCGGATAGTCATCGTAACGGACGCCTGGTCCCCGCAAGTTAACGGCGTCGTGCGCACGCTGCGCGCGGTCACCGCCGAGCTACAGAAACGCGGGCATCAGGTCCATGTCCTGTCGCCGGAAGGCCGGCGCACCGTGCCGATGCCTTATTATCCGGAAATCCGGCTGGCGCTCACACCGTCCCGCGTGCTCGGCCGCGAGATCAGATCACTTGCCCCGGATGCGATCTATATCGCCACCGAAGGCCCGCTCGGCTGGGCGGCGCGGCGGTTCTGCCGGCGCGAGAACATCCCCTTCACGTCCGGCTTCCATACCCGCTTCGCCGACTATCTCGCTTTGCGCGTGCCGATACCTGGTCTCGTCTCCGCTTCGTGGTCGATGCTGCGCGATTTCCATAAGCCCAGCCAATGCGTGCTGGTGCCGACGCGCAGCGTGGCCGAGGATCTCGAGCGCCGCGCCTTCACCAATCTCAAGGTCTGGACGCGCGGCGTCGACCACACCCTGTTCACTCCGGGCAAGCGCGCGGCACTCGACTATCCGCGCCCGATCATGCTCCATGCCGGCCGGATTGCACCGGAGAAGAACATCGAGGCGTTCCTCAGCCTCGATCTGCCCGGCACCAAACTTTTGGTCGGCGACGGGCCGCAGCGCGCCGATCTCGAGAAGCGTTTCCCTGACGCCGTCTTTCTCGGCTTCCGCTTCGATCAGGACCTCGCCCGCCTCATGGCGTCGGCCGATGTCTTCGTCTTTCCGAGCCTCACCGACACTTTCGGCCTCGTCATGCTCGAGGCCATGGCATCGGGCACGCCGGTCGCCGCCTTCGACGTGCCGAGCCCGATCGACGTGGTCGCCGACGGCGCCACGGGCGTGGTGGACAAACATCTGAAGCTCGCGATCCTGCGCGCCCTCGCCCTCGACCGCGGCAAGGTCCATGACGGCGCCCAGGCCTTCACCTGGGAGCGCACCGCTCAGATCTTCGAGGAGAGCCTGAAGCCGATCCCCGGATCATCCGGGCGCGCGGCCAATGGCATCACGACCAGCCTCGCACCTTCCCGTTCCGGGTGAGCTCGACCGCCATCTGGCGCACTTCGTTCATGGCGGTGGCGAGAGCCGACTGATCGCGCGAGCGCAAAACGAGATTGGTCGCAAAACCTTGCTGGCTTTCGAAGGGGTATGAGCCGATGATGACCTCGGGCGAGCGCTCCTGGATGTCCTTGAGCGGCTTTGCCACATCGCCTTCGCCGCCCTGGATGGTGATGGTCTGCGAGAGGACCGGCGCGCCACGCTCGAGCCTTGGCGCCACTTCCTCCATCATCGCATTCATCACTTTGGGAATGCCGGCCATCACGAAGACATTGCCGATCTGGAAGCCCGGCGCTTTCGATACTGGGTTGGCGATGAGGCTGGCGCCCTTAGGCGTGCGCGCCATGCGCATCCTCGCCTCGTTCGGCTCGCGCCCGATCTGCTTGAGGTGCGCGAGCAGGATCTCGACCGCTTCCGGATGATGGTCGATCGGTACGCCGAAGGCCTTCGCCACCGCATCTGCAGTGATGTCGTCATGGGTCGGTCCGATGCCGCCGGTGGTAAACACATAGGTATAGCGCGCCCGGAGCGCATTCAGCGCCGCGACGATCTCATCCTCGATATCGGCGACGACACGCGCCTCCTTGAGATCGATGCCGAGCACCGTCAGGTAATCGGCGATGAAGCCGAGATTCTTGTCCTTGGTGCGGCCGGAGAGGATTTCATCCCCGATCAGGAGGACGGCGGCGGTGGGAGCATTCTGAGCCATGATGGCGTAGCTGTGCCATCGCCGGATGTCTCTGTCAAAGGGCCTCGAAGCGGATATGCGGGTTGAGGATTCCGGCAGGATCGAGAGCCCGGCGCAACCGGTTCATCACATCAATCTCGGCCTTATCGCGCGACCGCCAGAGGTGATGCACCTTTTCGCGCCCGATCCCGTGCTCGGCCGAAATCGAGGACGGTTGGACATCGGCAAGCGGACCATAGACGCAATGCTCGATCGCTTCATCGCCCTGCTTGTCCGACGGCTCGTAGCCGATCATGAAATGGACGTTTCCATCACACAGATGGCCGAAGCTGTAGAGCGTGGAGGGATTCGGAAGCCGCGCCAGCGCCGCCTCGACCTTGGCGAGATAATGCGCGAAGTCGCTCGGCCGCAAGCTGACATCGAAGGACAATACGCGCGGATGAGAGTGCTCAATGATCTCGGAGGCATCGCGGATGGCCCAGAGCGCCGCTTCCTGGGCGACCGTTTGGGCGACCGCGCCATCCGCCACCCCGTCGAGGCCGTCGAGTGCCTCCAGAAGCAACTCGCCTGTTTCCTCGCCTGCCTCGATCTGCACCAGAAGATAGATCGGATGCTCGTCGGACACCGGCAAGGGCGCGTCCTTCAGGATCGCGCGCGCCGTGCGGGCATAGTAACTCCGCCACATGATCTCGACGGCGGATAGCACCTGGGCATGGCGCGACCTCAAGGCTTCGGCAGCCTTCATCGCAGCATCGAAACTCTCGAACGCCAGGAGCGCGCTGGCGCTGGCACCCGGCAAAGGTGCCAGCTGCAGGAGCGCCTGCGTCACCACGCCAAGCGTGCCTTCCGATCCGACAAACATCTGCTTGAGGTCATAGCCGGCATTGTTCTTCGCGAGACCGCGCAGATCACTAAGGACCGTGCCGTCGGCCAGAACAACTTCGAGGCCGGCGATATTCTGCCGCATCATGCCGTAGCGCAGCACCCGGCTGCCGCCGGCATTGGTCGCCACATTGCCGCCGATGGTGCAGGAACCGCGGGCGCCGAGATCGACGCCGAAACGCAAACCCTTCCGGCCGGCCCAGTCCTGCACGGCCTCGAGCTTGGCGCCGGCCCCGGCCAACACTTGCCGACGCTCGACATCGACAGGATGAAGCCCGGTGAGGCGCTCGGTCGACAAAGAGATCTGGCCGGCCTCGGCGCGCGTCGCATCGACAAGCCCGGTCCGCCCGCCGACCGTCACCGCCGGGATATTCTCACGGCTCAACAGCGCCAGGCAGCGAGAGACTTCCTCCGTCGACCCTGGACGTACCGTGAGGTCGAGAACATGTGCCGCCCCGACAATGTCCGCCAGGGCCGATATGATCTTCACGGCCGCGGCCCGGCAAACAGAGGCCCGTCGGTGTCGATCTGGATCAGAGTGGGCTGCGCGCGCGCGAAAGACTGGCGTACTTCCTCAGCCACTTCCTCGAGCGACTGAGCCTTGAGCGCCCGGCAGCCAAAACCTTGCGCGATCGTGGTGAAGTCCGGCGTGTACAGATCGACGCCCACCGTCGGGATGCTGGCGGCGACCATCGCGTCGCGAATTTCGCCATAAGCGCGGTTGTTCCACAGGATGATCGGCAGGCCCAGACGGTTCTCGACGGCGGTCGTCAGCTCCTCGATCGAATAGAGGAAGCTGCCATCGCCGACGATCGCCACGACCTGCCTGTCGGGACATCCGATCTTGGCGCCGATCGCCGCCGGCATGGCGGAGCCGAGCGTGCCATAGCCATTGGGAAACAGCCATCCGCCCGGCCGGCGGGACGGAAAGAAGTGATTGCCGGTATAAGCGAGCTGGGTCGAGTCGGCACAGATCAGCGCGTCGGCGTCGAGCGTCTGCGCCAGCATGGTGAGCACTTGCTTGTGATGCGTGGACTCCGCCGACCAGCCTTCCGTCAGCTGAGCCTTCAATCCTCTGACGAAGGCGTGACGTTCGTTCTTAAGTGAGGCAGCGGCGGGCACGATCTCCTCGGCCAGCAAGGCGCGCAGCGCCGCACCCGCGTCGGAAAGAAGCGCCAGCGCCGGCAGGAAATTCATCGTAAGCTGGCGCGCATCGATATCGATGCGGATCAGTCTCCCACCGATCCGATAAGCCTTGCCGGTATAAAGCAGATCGGTCTCGCCGAGCTCGGTGCCGACCGCCAGGACGACATCGGCTTTGGCGATGGCCGCCTGCACGGGTGTGAAAGGCAGGCTCGAGCCCAAGGACAAGGGATGGCTTTCGGCAAGGATGCCTTTGCCGGTATTGGTCGTAACGACCGGAATGGCCAGGCGTTCGGCCAGCGCCAGCACCTCTGACGCGGCGCCGCGCGCGCCGCCGCCGGCGATGATCAAGGGCGACTTCGCTTCGGCAAGAAGCGCCACGGCCTTGCGGATGCCATCGGGATCGGGTGCCGGACGATGGATTTCGGGCACGTCGGGGCTCGGCCTGTCGGTCGTGGCCGAGAGGAGATCGCGCGGGACTTCGAGGATCGCCGGTCGCGGCCGTCCCACATGCATCATCGACATGGCGCGGTGAAACACCTCGGTCACATTCCCGGTATCGAGCAGCGTGTGGGTGAAGGTGGCGATCTGCTCCTGGACCGCCGCTTGCGACTTCGTCTCGTGCAGCGCGCCCCGGCCGACGCCGAGCTCGGCTCTGAGATTATTGGCGGCGATGACGAACATCGGCATGGAATCGGAATAGGCCTCGGCGATTCCGGTCGCCGCATTGAGAAGGCCAGGCCCGGTGATCAGCATGCAGCAGGCTGGGCGTCCAGTCGCGAAGGCATAGCCATAGGCCATGAAGGCGGCGCCCTGCTCATGGCGCGGCGTGACATGGCGGATCCGGCGCTCGGGCAGCGAGCGATAGAAGTCCACCGTGTGGACGCCGGGGATCGAGAAGATGGTGTCGATCCCATAGCTTTCCATGAGCCGCAATATGGCGTCGGCGGTGGTGGTGGGCTGAGTGGCGGTCATGCTGTCACCTTCGCTTGCGTTATCGTGGCCACGGCCCGCGCGATGGCGCGTGTCGCCGCGATGATGTCGCCTGTGCCGATATGCTCCTCGGGCGTATGCGCCCAGATCTCGTTGCCGGGCCCCAGGCCGATGGTCGGAATGCCGGCTTCGGTCATGAAGGTGCCATTGACGCCGAAGCGCCAGGCGGCAATGCGTGGCGCGCGGCCAGTCACTTCCTGGACCGCCTGCACCGCTGCCTCGGCGATCGGGCTCGATTCAGGCGTGAACATGAGCGGGTAGTGGTTGCTGAGCTCGATCGTCCAGCTTTTGCCCTCGCTCTCGCCATAACATTTGACGAGGAGGCCGCGGATCTCGGCGAGGCAGACATCCGGCCCCTCGCCCCGCACATAACGCCGGTCGACGCGCATGCGCACCAGATCGGGGATGACCGCCGTGCCGTTATCGGGCGAGGAATGCAGCCCGGTTATCGCCACGGTGGCGGCGCCGAGCAGCGGATCGTTGCCCAGTGATTGTTCATAGGTCCTGATCGCCGCGATGAACGGCATTGCTTCATAGATGGCGCTGATGCCGTTGGAAGGTTCGGACGCATGCGCCGTGCGGCCGAAGATCCTGATATCGAACTCGACCTTGCCGCGATGCCCCAGATAGACATCGCCGCATGTCGCCTCGACCGATATGCCGTAATCTGCGCGCAAGCCCCGTTGCACGACCGATTTGACGCCCTTGGGTGAATCCGTTTCCTCCTCGACATCGGCGACGAGGATGACGTCCCCGCCCGGCGCGAGACCCGCCTGTTTGAGCGCCGCGACGGCGAAGACCCCGGCGACGACATTGCATTTCATGTCGCAGGAGCCACGGCCATAGATCGCCTGCCCCTCTTCTCCCCAGCGTCCGGCATCAACCAGCGCCGCCGAATGAGGATCGACCATGGCGCCCACCGGCACGTGATCGAGATGGCCGTTCAGCATGACGGATGGGGCATCGCCCGTGCCTGTCAAAATGCCGATGACATTGTCATTGGCGTCGATCTCGACCTTGTCGAATTCCAGCGCCGTCATGAGATCGGCCACATAACGCGCGACTTCCGCCTCGCCGCCCGTCAGGCTTTCGATGCGCACCACATCCCGGCATGCGGCGATAAGGCGGTCCTGATCGATCACCGCATCGATGATCTGGCCCTTGGCAACTGCGCCCACGTGCTTACTCCTCTGAAAATGTCTTGTGATCCGCGCTGGATGCGGAAAGGCTCAAGCGCTCGGTACGAAGGTCTCGAGCGAGGTCATGATATGCGTCGACAAAGCTTGCGCCGCCTTGTCGGGATCACCGCTGACGATCGCCGCGAGCAGCGGCTCATGTTCCCGGGCCACATCCATGAGATCGGAATAGCCGGCATTGTCGACCGTCAGGGCCAATCGCATGTGATCGAAGAGCAGCCCGGCGACGCGGTCGACATAGGGATTTGCCGCCATCTTCCACAGCGCCTCGTGGAAGGCGAGCTCGGCTTCGACGAGCCCCGGCACGTCCTTGGCCTTGGCCCGCGCCATCATCTCCTTGATCAGCCCTTTCAGGAGATCGATATCCTCGGGCCGGTGCCGGCGGACGACCTCGCGGATGGCCAAAGTCTCCACCGCGACGCGGACCGCATAAAGCTGGCGCACCTTCTCGGGCGTCATCTGCAGGACGGTGGTGCTGAAATGCGTCCGGCTTTCGAGCAGGCCCGCTTCGGTCAGCCGGTTGACCGCCTCGCGCACTGGCGCGCGGCTGATGCCGAGCGACTTCGCCAGCGCCGCTTCGACGATGCGCTCCCCTTGCTGGATCTCACCGGAAAGGATGCGGGCGCGCAGATCGGCATAGACCTGATCGGCCACCGTATTGCGCTGGATGGTGGAGGTATCTTTCTTGGCGGCGCCGGTCATGGATGGTGATTCCCTGGCCTCACTATATACGGTTGCGTCCTCAGCTTTGACCGTTTCTGACCGCGGCGGCGGCACGGTCCAGTGCCCCGGCTATCTCGCCGATCTGGGCTTCCGTCAGGATCAGCGGCGGAAACAGCTTGAGGCTCGGCGGATCGATCTCGGCGACGCTGTGGCAGAACACACCTTCGGCGAAGATCTGGCGATAGAGAGCACGCGCATGCTGGCTGTTCTGAAGCTCGACGGCGATCGCCATCCCGAAGCCTGAGACGCCCTTCAGCACATCGGCGTTCCGGGTGCAGACCTCCGTGAGGCGCCGGCGCAGATTTTCGCTGGCCGTTTTCACGCCTGAGAGGAAATCAGGCTGGCTGGCAACGTCGAGCACCTTGGCGGCCACCACGCAGCTGATCTCGTTGCCGCCCAGGCTCGATATGTAGGAGAAACGGTGCCCGTTCATGCAGGTCTCGTAGATCTCGGACCGCATCAGAAGTGCGCTGGCCGGATAGAGCCCGCCCGACAGACCTTTGCCGGTCACCATCATGTCGGGCTCGATGTCATATTGCTCGCTGGCCCACAAGGTGCCGGTCCGTCCGAGCCCTGCCCTTGTCTCGTCCATGATGAAGAGGATGCCGCGCTCGCGGCAGAGCCGCGTGGCCGCACCGAGAAACTCCTGTGACGCCGGCGCGAAGGTTTCATAGTCCATGGGTTCGACGATGAAGGCCGCGATATCGCGGGTGAGCAGCCGGTCGAGCTCGGTCACGTCGCCGTACTTTTCCAGGAAGCCGCAATGCTCGTCAGGCAGGTTGTAGTGATCGATGATGCCTTCCTCGGGCGAGCCCGTCACGATCGCGGCGAAGCCGGTATGCCCGTGATAGCCGTGGCGATAGGCCAGCATCTTGCGCCGCCCGGTGACGCGGAAGGCGAACATGGTCGCCAGATCGACCGACAGCGTCGAGCACAAAGTGATGACGCTGCGCGCCAGATGCGCCTTGGGCGCGAGCTTGGCCAGCCGGTCCTGCAGGGTCAGATATTCCGCATTGGGAACCGACCAGAGGCCGGTATCGCGGCCGTCTTCCAAGGCCTTGGTCAGCGCGGCGAGCACTTCTGGATGGCGATGGCCCAGCGAATGAACACCACCGCCCGTCCCGCAATCGATGACCCGGCGGCTGCCTTCGATATCCCAGAGATAGGCGCCGTCGCGCTTGCCGATGACGAACTCCGCCCCTTTCGCCTTCTGCCGCTCGGCATTGGAGCGCCAGGACCGCTGGATGAAGTCGTTGAAGACCGAGGCACTGGTCATCGGCGGGTTTTGGAGATGCATAGTCATTCGTGGATTCCCAAGTTTCTTATGGTCGTCGCGCGCTTCAGGCGACAAGTGTGAAGTGCCAGACCTTGGCGACGATGCGCCATTTGCCTTCGCTGAAGACCAGCGTGAGCTCATCGGTGAAATGTTTCGGCAGGAAAAGCTCGCGGACACGCACATGCGCGGTGGTCGCGGTCGGCACCTCGATGGCGACGATCTCGTCTTCACGGCGGTCCCCGCGCGATTTCGGCGATACGCGCTTGCGCACGATGTCGAGATAGGCGGGAACATCCAGAATGATCGGCGTCGCTTCCGTCATCGAGTAGAGCCGCGCCTCGGGATGGAAGATCTCGGCGAACAGATCGGCGTCGCCTTCATAAAGTGCGTCGAAATATTTCTGGATGAGCTTTCGGATTTCGTCGACCGGCGCCATGCGCGTCTCCTTGATTAGGCTTGTGATTTTCTGCGCCCGCGCACGACGGCGGCAAGGCAGGTCAATTCGAACATCAGATTGGCGGCATTGATGCAGGTGATGCCGGAAGGATCGAGCGACGGCACCACCTCGCAGATGTCCCCGCCGATCACCTCGCGGCCGGTGAGCGCGCGCAGGATCATCTGCGCGTCGCGCATCATGATCCCGCCCGGCTCCGGCACGCCGGTGCCTGGCGCGTCCTTGGGATCGAGGCCGTCGATGTCGATCGAGATATAGACCGGCTGATCGCCGACCACCTTGCCGATCTCCTCGATCACCTTGGCGCGGCCCAGGGTCTCGAACTCGTCCATGGTGATCATGCGGATGCCGGCCTTGTCGCCATAGACGATGTCGTCATCGCCATAACGGGTACCGCGCAAACCGATCTGGATGATGCGCTTGGGATCGAGAAGCCCCTCCTCGACCGCCCGGCGGACGAAGGTCGCATGGTTGTATTTCGTGCCCATGAACTCGTCGAACGTATCGGAATGGGAATCGATCTGAATCAGCCCGACCGGCCGTTCGGCAGCAATGGCCCGCAGCACCGGCAGCGGCACCGTATGATCGCCGCCGATCGATATCGGCGCAGCACCGACGGCATGGATGCGCCGGTAGAAGGCCTCGACGAGCTCGACGCTCCTTTCGACGCTCAACGGATGGGTCGGCGCGTCACCGACATCGGCGATATTGCACAGGCGGTAAGGAGCCACACCGGTGGTGGGATTGATCTGCCGGATCAGCCGCGACGCCTCGCGCACGCCTGACGGCCCCTGTCTCGCGCCGGAGCGATAGGTGGCGCCGAGATCGAGCGGAACGCCGACCAGCGCGATATCGAGCGGTGCGGCGATCTCGCCGCGCGCGGCGCGCATGAAGGTGGCGATCTCGGCATAACGCGGCGTGACCGCGGAATCGGTTGGATTGAAGTTCCCAGGTGTCGGCACGATCTCAATTCCTCGTCATGATGGTCGGTGCATTCGGGCGAGCCTCAATGCCTGAGCAGGCTGAGCATCTGGCGACGATACTCGGTGAATTCCCGGCTCGCCACCACATCGGCCACCCGCGGCCGCGGCAGCTCGATGCGGAAATCCTCAACGATGCGCCCCGGTCCGGTGCTCATCACCAGCACCCGGTCGGCCAGATAAATTGCCTCCTCGATGTCGTGGGTGACGAACAGGACAGTGGTGCGCTTGCGCGCCCAGATATCGAGCAGCAGCTCCTGCATGCGCGAGCGCGTCTGCGCATCGAGCGCGCCGAAGGGCTCGTCCATGAGCAGCACCTTGGGCTCGAGCGCCAGCGCGCGTGCGATCGCCACCCGCTGGCGCATGCCTCCCGAAAGGACTTTCGGATATTGGTCGGCATAGTCGGTAAGCCCGACCAGATCGATGAGCTCGCCGGCGACGGTGCGGACGCGCTGGGCCGGCCAGTTGTTGAGGCGCAGCCCGAATTCGACATTGCCGCGCACCGTCAGCCACGGATAGAGCGAATAATTCTGGAAGACCATGCCGCGGTCGGGGCCTGGATTGGCAATCACCTGTCCGCCGACCGTGACGGTTCCGGTGCTGGCGACGGTCAGCCCGCCGATCACATTCAGCAAGGTCGACTTGCCGCAGCCGGACGGCCCGAGCAGGCAGACAAAGTCCCCCTCTTCGATGGCAAGATCGGTTTCCGCGAGTGCGGTACGCGGCTCGCCTTTGTGGCGGGTGAATTTGACGCTGATATTTTCCGCGACGACCTGTGACATGTGTGCGCTCAATACATATAGGGGAACAGCTTGCGATGGGCGAAGCGGAAGGCGAAATCCGTCAGCACGCCCAGAATACCCACGCAGACGATGCCGGCGATCACCTGGTCGGTGAGCAGGAAACGCTGCGCCTGCAGGATGGCGATGCCCATGCCGCGATCGGCGCCGACGAGCTCGGCCACGATCACATAGGTCCAGGCGATGCCGATGGTGACGCGCAAGGCATCGACGATGGCGGGAATGCAGGCGGGAATGAGGACGCGGAAGAACAGCTGCCGCGAGTTGGCGCCCAGCGTATAGGCGCTGTTGAGCATGTCCTTCGACACCGAGGCCGAAATATCGGCGATCAGCAAGGCGAGCGGAAAGAACGTGCCGATGAAGATGACGGAGATCTTCTGTTCTTCATTGATGCCGAGCCAGATGATCATCAGCGGCACGAAGGCGCTGGCCGGCAGATAACGCGCTGTGCTGAGCAAGGGCTCGATCAAGGCGCGGAACGCCGCGAAATTACCGACGAGCACGCCGACCGGTATCGCCAGCGCGGCGGCGAGAAAGAACCCGCTCATGACGCGGAAGGTGCTCGCCCAGATATCGATGAGGAAACCTTCTTGCGTGATCATCGCCACCAGCCGGGAGAGGACGGCGATCGGGCTGGGCAGGAAGAAGGGCTGGATCAGCCCTCCCTCCGTCGCGATCAGCCAGGCGCCGAAGAACAGGCCGACGCCTAAGAGCGACAGCGTCCACCGCGAGGCGGTCGTGAGTTCGGCGCGGGGCCTGAAGCAGTCGCCGAGCCTCCGGGCCCAGGATGGCGACTGCTTGTCCGCCCCGTCCAGGGCGCCACGTGCCGGCGCCTTGGCGGGAGATTGCGATAGATGAGGAACGAGCCCGGACATCGACATGATCCTATTCGCCCGCGAGCTCGGTGCCGGCGCTGACGACCGTGTCGGCGTCGGGCGCTTTCTTGAGGACGCCGATGCGCGCATAGAATTCGCCGGCATTCTTCACCAGTTGCTTGGCCGGGCTGTCGCCGCCGGTACCGAAGAAGGCGGCATTGTCGGCGCGGTCGAAGAAGCGGACGTCCTTCCAGGTCGCCTCCAGCGCATCGGGCGTCATCTTCAGATTGCGCGCGATGATTTCCTTGCCCGCAGCGGGATCGGCCTTGAGAAAGTCGATGCCCTTGTAATAGGCTTTGACGAAGGCCTGGACCTCTTTCTTGTGGTCCTTGAGATAGTCCGGATGGACGGCGATGGCGTCGACGACCACACCCGGCATGGCGCTCGTATCGATGAGGATGCGCCCGAAATCGGTGGCGGCGGCCTTGGAAAGCCAGGGCTGCCAGGTCACCGCGGCATCAACACGTCCAGCCACGAAAGCGGCACCCGCATCGCCCGATTTCATGTCGATGGCGTTGACATCGGCGAGCTGAAGCCCGGCCTTGTCGAGCGCCTGGGACAGAATGAACTGTGACACCGAACCCTTCTGCACCGCGACGGTACGGCCCTTGAGATCGGCGAGCTCGGCGATCTCCTTCTTGGCGACGATGCCGTCGCCGCCATGTGACTCATCGAGAGACATGATCACGCTGAGCTTCGCGCCATTGCCGGAAAACAACGCGAAATTATCGACCGAGGAAGCGGAAGCCTCGATCTGTCCGCCTTGCATGGCGGCGATCGCATCCGATGACGCCTCGATGATCTTGAGCTCGACGTCGACCCCGGCCTCGTCGAAATAGCCCTTCTCCTTGGCGATATAGAGCGCCCCGTAACCGATCCAGGTGGAATGGGCCACGGTGAGCTTGTCCGCCGCCCCACCGGGGGCGCTCAGCCCCATGAAACTCGCTGAAACCAGGCCGGCCACGGCCAGCGCGCGCAGAAACCCTTGCATATCTTCGCTTCTCCCTGTTCTTTTTTGACGACTGTCGCCTGTCGACAGTCGTCATAAATCACGGAATCGGCCGATCGTCAACGCCCCGAAACGCGGCGCTGTTGAAAACCCCTCTGATTTGAAGGCTAAGGATGGCCGCGCGATTAGAGAGGACAGGCGCGATCAAGCGCCTCCCCTGCCCGGACCTCGGACTTTCACATTCCTGATTACGTCACGCCCTGAAGCGGGTCACACGTCGAATGACGTCGCCGCCCTGCGCACCCCGGTGAGATGCGTGCTGAGCAAGGACTGGGCGAGATCTGCGTCGCGGTCATGCAACGCGATGGCGATCTGTCGATGCTCGCCCCAGTAGATCGCCCATTTCTCGGGCGTGAAGGATTTCTGCTTGAGCTTGGTCCATGCCCGCTCAGCCCGCACCAACGAAACGCGTTGGCCGAGATCGATGAAGAACCGGTTGCAGGTGGCGGTGTAGAGGCATTCATGAAAGGCCCGGTCCGCCGCTTCCGCGTCCTGCGGCGTGGATATGTCGCGGCTGCCCGCTACGATATCGCCGAGGCGCGCCAATTGCTGCTCGCTGGCATTCACGACGATCAGCGGTGCGAGACTGGGCTCGACCGCGGCGCGGAATTCCATCAGCTCTCCGGGCGACAGCGGCACGTCGCGCGAAGCGGACGGCTCGGTCGGCATCATCGCCGTATCGACGACGAAGGTGCCCTTGCCGACATGTCGCGCCAGGCGGCCCTCACGGTCGAGGTCGCGCAGGACCTCGCGCACCGTCGATCGCGACAGGCCGCTGACGATGGCGATCTGACGCTCGTTCGGCAATCGGTGGCCGGCGCGCAGGACGCCGTCGGTGAGCGCCGACTTCATCAGACGCAGGAGATCGGTACGGCCCTTCGCTCCCGCAAGGAAGCTGACATCGGGCTCGGCCGCGTCGCTGGCATTGTCGGGAATTTGAGCTGAATCTTCCATACCAATCAATCCATTAATTGCTTACATCTCTAGCATCATTACGAAACCCCCGTAAATAGGGCTTTACAGCTTCATCAAAAACTATACCATTCAGACCAGACTTGCTACCACTTCGTGCAGAGAACACAAAGAGCCACAGGGAGAATATGATGAGACAAGCAGCACGCAACGGTCGACTGGCTCTGAATCGCAGAAGAATTCTTCTCGGCGGCGCAGCCCTTGGCGGCGCACTCGCCATGCCCTCGATTGTCAGGGCGGCCAATGAAGAAATCGTCTTCGCGACCTGGGGCGGCTCCTGGGAGGAAGCCATGCGCACGGCATGGTTCGACCCCTTCACCGCCAAGACCGGCATCAAGGTGAAGACCATCAGCGGCAATACCTACGGCAAGATCGAAGCCATGGTGAAAGCCGGCCGCACCGAATGGGACGTCGTCGAAACCCTGCCCGACTTCCAATGGGTCGGCGCCGAAAAAGGCCTGCTGGAGCCGATCGATTTCTCGGTGGTCGACAAGAGCTTGGTCATGCCCGGCGAGGACATGGTGACCACCTATTCGATCCCTCAGGTGCTGTTCGCCGAGGTGCTGACCTACAACACCAAGCTCGACCCGCCGCCGCAGGGCTGGACCGATCTCTATGACATCAAGGCCTTCCCCGGCAATCGCGTATTCGACGGCGACGACGTGCAGGCCACGCTGGAATCGGCCGCCCTCGCCGATGGCGTGGCGCCGGCTTCGCTCTACCCCCTCGATGTCGACCGCGCCCTCAAGAAGCTCGAGACGATCCGCGACCAGGCGATGTTCTTCGAGACCAACGCGCAAGGCGAGCAGTTCATGTCGGACGGGCAAGCCATCATGGGGATGCTGCCCGACGGTCGCGCCATCAATATCCGCAACAATGGCGCGCCGGTGCAGATTCAGTACAACGCCACCATCATGACCTGGTCGACGATGGTGATCATCAAGGGCGCCCCCAACCTCACCGCGGCCCAGAAGTTCCTGGCCTATACGCTCACCCCCGAGGCGCAGGCGGCGATCGCCATGGCCTATACCTATGGCCCGGTCGTTCCCAAGGCGCTCGACCTCATCCCGCCGGAGCGCGCCAAGATCCTCACTGGCGGCCCCGAGATGAAAGGCAAGGCCATCCTGCGCGGCGAGAAATGGTGGAGCCAGAATCTCGCGGCGGCGACGGAGAAATTCAACGCCTGGAAGCTCGGATGATGTCTGCGCCTGCAGGATCGCGGCGCGCGACGCACTCGACCGCCACGGTCCTTCTCCTGCTTCCTGGTCTTTTTGTGCTGGCCGGCATGTTCATCGTGCCGGTCGCACAACTGATCATCGACAGCTTCTCTGATTCCGCCGGTGCCTGGATACACTACCGTCGCATCGCCGTCGTTCCCGTCTACCTGCTGGTCCTGGCGCGCACGCTCCTGGTCAGCGCCGTGACGGCGGCACTCTGCCTTCTTCTCGGTTTCCCGGTCGCCTACCGGCTCGCCCATGCCAGTCCGACGGGCAAAAGCATCATCCTGCTCTGCATCTTCCTGTCCTTCTGGACCAATCTCCTTGTCCGCGCTTTCAGCTGGATGGTCCTGCTCAATCCCAACGGCATCTTCAACCAGGCGCTCGGGCTCATCGGGCTCGGAGACTCGGTCAAGCTCGTTTACAACACGACGGGCGTGCTCATCGGCCAGACGCAGATCCTGCTGCCTTATATGATCCTGCCGCTCGCCGCCGTGATGAGCCGCGTCGATCCGACCCTGATGAATGCGGCGCGCAGCCTCGGCGCCTCGCCGACCAGAGCCTTCCTCGCGGTCTATATTCCCCTCGTTAAATCGGGCGCCATGGCCGGATTGGTGCTGGTATTTACTCTCAGCCTCGGCTCCTTCGTCATCCCGGCGCTGCTCGGCGGTCCGCGCGACATGTTCCTGGCGCAGCTGATCGAGTTCAACATCAACAACACACTCAATCTGAGCTTCGCCTCGGCGCTGTCGACGGTGCTGCTGGCCGCGACATTGATCCTCTACTGGATCGGCAACCGCTGGTTCCAGCTGGGCCAGGTATGGGGTGGGCGATGACCAGCGAGCGCCTTGCCTCTCATGCGACTTCGGTGGCGACGGCTTTCGTCTGCGTCCTGCTGCTCCTGCCGACCGTCGCGGTCATGCCCTTGTCGATCACCGAGACCAATTTCGTGACCTTCCCGCCGCGCGGTTTCTCGCTGCGCTGGTACGAGACTTTGTTCACGTCAGACGCCTGGAGCGGCGCCATGGTGACGAGCTTCATCACCGCGGCTCTGACCACCGTGGTGGCGACGCCGATCGGCACGATGATGGCGCTTGGCCTCGCCCGGCTGAAGGGACGCTGGGTCGGCATCGGAAACGTGTTCATCCTGCTACCGATTATCGTGCCGACCATCGTCACCGGCGTTGCGCTTTATGGCCTGCTGGCGCGGCTCGGCCTGATCGGCACCATTCCCGGCCTCGTGCTCGGACACACCGTGCTCGCTTTGCCTTTCGTCGTCATCAATGTCGCCGCCGTGCTGCAGAAATTCGACCGGCGGATCGAGCAGGCGGCCCGCAGCCTCGGCGCCTCGCCCTTGGCCGCCTTCCGGCTGGTGACCTTGCCCAATCTGATGCCAGGCGTCGCCGCGGGCGCGCTGTTCGCCTTCCTGACCAGCTTCGATGATTTCGTCATCGCCCTCTTCCTTGCCGGCATCGGCGCCGTGACGCTCCCGGTGCAGATGTGGAGCGGTATTCGTTTCGAGATCAGCCCCGCCGTTGCCGCCGCATCGACGGTGCTGTTGTTCATGTCCTGCCTTCTGCTGCTGCTGCAATGGTGGGTGAAAAGGAGATAGAGTCATGTCGATCACCCCACCCGCCATTCCCGCCCAGGAATTCGCCGACCGCCGCGCCCGCGCCGCCAAGGCGGCACAGGCCGCCGGCCTCGATGCCCTGCTCGTCTGCTCGCGCGGCGGCGGCACCGTCGACCGTTTCGCCGACGTCATGTATCTGACGAATTTCTATACGTCCTTCCCCTACACGCCCGACCATAAGGGTGCCTGGTCTGGACGCGCCCATTCCTTCTTCATCCTGCCGGTCAACGGCTCTCCCCGCCTCATCATCGACATCCCCAAGCGCCCCGACGTGCATCTGGCCGACAAGGACGTCGTCTATACCGACTTCGTCATCGAGGCGACGATCGAGGCGCTCCGCGAAGCGGGCCTCGGCAACGCCAAGGTCGGCCTCGTCGGCGAGGATGTCATGCCGGTGAGCTTCCACCGCGCGATCACCACAGCCTTGCCGGGCATCGTCTTCACGCCCGCCGATGCGATCCTGACGGCGATGCGCCGCGTCAAGTCGCCGGCGGAGATCGCTCTGCTGCGTCACGCCTCGGTGGTCGGCTCGCGCATGATGGACAAGATGATGGCGGCTGTGGTCCCCGGCGCCTCGCATGGTGATGTCGTGGCCGCCGGCATGCAGAGCCTGCTGCCCGCGGGCGGAATGCTCTATAATTCCTTCATGGCGTCGGGCCGTGGCGGCGACAACCCCAAGATCGTGCGCCAGGCCTTCCCGACCTGGGGATCACCTGAGCGTCTCGAGGCCGGCGACTGGTTCCGCGCCGGCATCTCCGGCGTCGTCGGCGGTTACATATTCGACCTCTCGCGTTCCAAGGCGGTCGGTGGCTCGGCCACCAACCGCCAGATCAGCCTGTTCGAGGCGGCGATCTCCTGTGTCGAGGCCGGCATCGAGGCCATCCGTCCCGGCGCCACCGCCGGCGACCTCGCCACTGCGGGTCTCGGCCGGCAGCGCGAACTCGGCTTCGAGATCAAGGGCGTATTCTCCGGTCTCGGCCACGGCATCGGTCTCGGCTGGGACGCCCCCTGGCTCACCCCCGGCGAGCCGACACCGATCACCCCTGGCATGGTCCTGTGCTTCGAGCGGACGGTGGAGCAGGATGGCTATGTCGGCGATTTCGAGGAGACGGTGCTGGTAACCGAGACCGGCATCGAAATGCTGACCGATGCGACCAAAAGGAACTACTGAGATGCCACGCGGCGCCGCGATCGAAATTCAGGGGCTCACCAAACGTTATGGCGACGTGATGGCCATCGACGCCGTATCCCTGACGGTTGCCGAGGGAGAATTCGTGACGCTGCTCGGGCTCAGCGGCTCGGGCAAGTCCACGACCCTGATGGCGGTCGCCGGCTTCGTCGATCCCGACGGCGGCTCGATCGCGATCTCGGGCAGCGACGTGACCGCGTTGCCGCCGGAGAAACGCAATCTGGGCGTGGTGTTCCAGAACTACGCCTTGTTTCCGCATCTGAACGTCTTCGACAATATCGCCTTCCCGTTGCGCATGCGTCGCCACGCCGAAAGCGAGATCGAGACCCAGGTTCGCCGTGTCCTCGACCTCGTCTCTTTGCGCGATCTTAGCGCGCGGCGCATCACCGAGCTTTCCGGTGGGCAGCAGCAACGCGTGGCGCTGGCGCGGGCCCTCGTCTTCTCCCCGCCGGTCCTCCTGATGGACGAGCCGCTCGGCGCCCTCGACCGCCAATTGCGCGAGCAGCTGCAGATCGAGATCCGCCGCATCCACCGCCAGCTCGGCGTGACCGTCCTTTATGTGACGCACGACCAGGAAGAAGCGCTGTCGATGTCCGACCGTATCGCCATCATGGCCGACGGACGGATCCAGCAGCTCGGCACGCCGCATGAAGTCTATATGCAGCCGTCCAACCGCTTCGTGGCCGGCTTCTTCGGAGAATCGAACTTCCTCGACGTGGCGGTCGAACGCGCCGGCGACAATCCCGTATTGCGGCCCAAGGGCTTGCGCGACATCACGCTTCACGCCGCCTTGCGCCGGCCTCTTTCGGGCGACCGTTTCCTCGCCATGGTGCGGCCGGAAGCCATCGAAATCGGCGACAGCCGCGATCCCGCTTTCGAGAATAATCTGCCAGGCACCGTCGAGCAGCAGGATTTTCTCGGCGCGACGCAGCGCCTGACGGTCAAGACGGGCGCCGGCCCGGTTGCCGTCCGCATGAGCCGGCTCGCCAATGCCGCGGCGCTGCCAGCCGGGGCGCCGGTCTGGCTCAAATGGCGCGCCGGCGAAACGGCGGTCTTCGATGCACAGGACTGAGGCCGACGTAGACTCCTTCTGGGCGGCGAGCGCACGAACCCCGGCCTTTGCAGGTGACGCATTGCAGGGCGAGCGCGTCGTCGACGTCGCCATTGTCGGCGGCGGCTTTACCGGGCTTTCCACCGCGCTGCATCTCGCCGAGGCGGGGCGCAGCGTGGCGGTGCTCGAGGCCAGAGACATCGGTTACGGCGCCAGCGGCCGCAATGGCGGCCAGGTCAATCCCGGCCTTAAATATGAAGAAGCGGCGCTGGTAAAGAAGTTCGGTCCGCAAGGCAGCGCCTTTTATCGCCTCGGCCAGGAGGCGCCCGATTTTCTCGTTGACCTCGTAAAGCGTCTCGGCCTCAACTGCGATCTGCGCCGGCCTGGCCTGATCCGCCTGGCGCATAATGAGCGGGCTCTCCAAACACTGCGCGCCGCCCAGGCCGACTTCATCGGCCGCGGCCTCCCGATAACCCCGCTCGAGCCCAAGGATATAGAGGCGCTCGTCGGCACCGACCGCTATCCCGGCGGCTGGGTGGATGCGCGCGGCGCCAATATCCACCCGCTCGATCTCGTCCGCGAATTGGCGCGCGCCACGGCGGCAGCCGGCGCGGTGATCTTCCCGCACAGCCCTGCCATCCGCCTTGCCCGCCGGAATGGCGGCTGGAGCGTCGCGACACAATCAGGCGCCCTCCAGGCGCGCAGCGTGATGGTCGCCACCAATGGTTATTCGGACGGGCTCGTGCCGGGTCTCGCGGCCTCGTTGCTTCCGGTCAACAGCTTCCAGATCGCCACGGCGCCCCTCGACGAGGCGCGGGCGCGCCGGATTCTCCCGCACGGCCATACGGTCTATGACAGCCGCCGGCTGATCCTCTATTTCCGCCGCAGCGCCGACGGGCGCGTGATCCTGGGCGGTCGCTCCTCCTTCAGTTCCAGCCGCGGGCTTGGCACAAGGCGCGCCGACTATTCCGTGCTGGAGCGTGTCCTGACCGGAATCTTTCCCGATCTTGCCGGCGTCCCCATCACCCATCGCTGGACCGGCCTCGTCTGCATCACCATGGATTTCCTGCCGCATTATCATGAGCCCGAGGACGGGCTGCATGTCGTGCTGGGTTTCAACGGCCGCGGCGTCGCCCTGTCGCATCGCGCTGGCGCCTGGATGGCGAACCACCTGTTAGGCCGCCCGGACACTGGCGCCATTCCGCGCACCGCCATAAGGCCCGTGCCCTTCCATGCCTGGCGCGAACCCATGCTCAATATGGCCATGCAGTGGAACCGTCTGCTCGACAGATTTGGACGGTAGCGGGGCAAACTTGCCCGGTCCGGCGATCCTTACTATATGACTGGCCATGACCTATGTGACCGCCCATGAAGGCACCGAAGGCCGCACCGGCCAGATCAAGCTGCACGGCCCGGAAGGCTTTGCGGCCATGCGCAAGGCCGGCCGGCTGACCGCCGAGGCTCTCGATCTCCTGGTTCCGCTCGTCAAGCCGGGCGTCGCCACCGAGACGCTCGACGTGGCGATCGCCGAATTCGCCCGTGACAACAAAGCAGTTCCCGCCTCGCTCAATTATCGTGGCTTTCCGAAGTCGATCTGCACCTCGATCAATCATGTCGTCTGTCACGGCATTCCCAATGACAAGCCGTTGCGCGAGGGCGATGTCGTCAATATCGACGTCACCTTGATCGTCGATGGCTGGCACGGCGATGCGAGCCGCATGTACAAGGTCGGCGAAGTCAACCGCAAGGCCGAGCGGCTGATGGAAGTCACCTATGAAAGCCTGATGCGCGGCATCGGCGCGGTGAAGCCCGGCAACAAGACCGGCGATATCGGCCATGCCATCCAGACCTATGCCGAAGCCGAACGCTGCTCGGTGGTGCGCGATTTCTGTGGCCACGGGCTCGGCCGCCAGTTCCACGACCATCCCAATATCCTGCATTACGGCCGCGCCGGCGAAGGTGTCGCCCTCAAGGCCGGCATGTTCTTCACCATCGAGCCGATGATCAATCTCGGCCGGCCGCATGTGAAGATCCTGAGCGACGGCTGGACGGCGGTGACGCGCGACCGTTCGCTCTCGGCGCAGTTCGAGCACACGATCGGCGTCACCGAAACGGGCTGCGAGATATTCACTCAGTCGCCCAAGGGACTCGATTACCCGCCTCCTGCGCAAAACTGACGCTCTGGCGACCTTGCCGAACGCGCATGTTCATGATACGTTCCAACGATCATGAGCGCAAAAGCCATCGATAGCCCTGGCTCTCTCGACGAAGTCGGGTTCAGCTTAGGGTGCGACGGAACCGTCGCGGAAATATTCGAACTGCCTCGGGATTCGCGCTTGTCCCGGTCGCAGAATATCGTCGGCACCGCCAGGCAGATCGAGAAGCC
Source organism: Rhizobiales bacterium Y(2018) (assembly GCA_005502925.1). Taxonomy (GTDB): domain Bacteria; phylum Pseudomonadota; class Alphaproteobacteria; order Rhizobiales; family Aestuariivirgaceae; genus Taklimakanibacter. The sequence continues at coordinate 149,036 of SCPD01000007.1, forward strand.
CCACCATCTGGGTCACCGCGAGCGCCTGCGCCAGCGTTTCCGGCAGGGCGGCGCCGACGCCCTGCCCGATTACGAGCTGCTCGAGCTCCTGCTCTTCCGCGCTCTGCCGCGCCAGGATGTGAAGCCCCTCGCCAAGGCGCTCATCGCCCGCTTCGGCAGCTTCGCCCAGGTCGTCGCCGCCAATCCCGAACGGCTGAAAGAAGTGCCGGGCGTCGGCGAGACGGTGGTGACCGAGCTGATGATCACCCATGCAGCGGCGCAACGCGTCACCAAGGGCGAGATCAGCCGGCGCACTTTGCTCGCCTCGTGGAATGCCGTCATCGATTATTGCCGCGCCGCTATGGCCTTCGCCGAACGCGAGCAGTTCCGCATCCTGTTTCTCGACAAGAAGAACGGCCTCATCGCCGATGAGGTCCAGGGCGAAGGCACCGTCGATCACACACCCGTCTATCCGCGCGAGGTGATGAAACGCGCGCTGGAATTGTCGGCGAGCGCCCTCATCCTGGTCCACAATCACCCCTCCGGCGACACCACGCCCTCGATCGCCGATATCGACATGACGCGGAAGCTGATCGACGCCGGTGACAGGCTCGCCATCAAGGTGCATGACCACATCATCGTCGGCCGCGACGGCCATGCGAGCTTCCGCAGCCTGAAGCTGATCTGAGCGTTGACGGCCCGACATGCCGCATGCTACGCGCCCGACGTGCAATCCACCCAAATCAGGGAATTGTTGATGCCGGAGCTTGTGACCACCCGCTGATCGTCTCGACTGATCGAGACATCTAACCGCACCATTTCGCCGGGCGTATTCCGCCGGAATTGAAATGCTGCGCGGGTGTTTTCCATTCACAGGCTATTTTCATGAACATCTCACGCGGCGAGCAGCGTGTTCTGCACGTCCTCGCGCAAGGCGGATATATCCGTCATCAACGGGCCGATACCGGCCGCATCCTCGAAGTCCTCTGCTTCACCCGCGACGGTTTCGTTCTGACCGATTGCACGCTCGAGGTCTTCACCAAGCTCCGGCGCAAGCGCCTGATCGAATCCCGGGAGTCGAACCCCTATCAGATCTCCGAAAAGGGCCGTCGCTCGGTGCGCGGTCAACTCGATAATCGTTAAAGGAAGAGAACCATGAACTTCACAATCCGTCCCGAGCGTCCCGCAGATATACTGATCATACGGCAGCTCACCGACGCGGCATTCAAAGGCGCCGACTACAGCAGCGGCGCGGAAGGCGCCATCATCGACGCCCTGCGCGCGGCCGATGCGCTGTCGGTGTCTCTCATCGCAACCATCGAGGAAGCGGTGGTGGGCCATGTCGCCTTCTCGGCCGTCACCATCGACGGCGCAGATATCGGCTGGTTCGGCCTAGGACCGGTCTCTGTCCGGCCCGACCTTCAAGCGAAAGGCATCGGAGGCGCCTTGATCCGTGCGGGACTGGAACGCCTCAGAAGCACTGGCGCCAAAGGATGTATTGTCTTGGGTGATCCGACCTATTACCGGCGCTTCGGTTTCGAGCATGATCCGGGCCTCAGTTATGACGGGGCTTCCCCTGAATATTTCATGCGGCTGTCGCTTGATGGCTCGAAGGCTTCGGGAAGCGCTGCCTATCACCCAGCCTTCTCGGCCGCCTGACGATGAGAGGGTGATCCCGTGCAAGCGCGGATCACCTCTTTCACGGAAGGCCTCACGAGATTGTCCGGCAGACCGGACAATGAGTTCCGGTGGCCAGGCTACCGGCTTCGGCCGTATCAGGCTATCCAGAGTGCGGACATCCACGACACCTCGGCAGGCACATGACGACGAATCCAAGCTGGCTCCTCAAACGCTTTCCCACCGGAATGCCGAGCCCTGACGACTTCACATTGGAAGACCGGCCCGTCCCGGTGGCCCAGCCCGGCGAGCTGCTGGTCAGGACGCTTTGGCTGTCGGTCGATCCCTATATGCGTGGCAGGATCAGTCCCGCGAAGAACTACGCGGCCGGGGTGCAGATCGGCAATCTCATGCGTGGTGGCGGTGTCGGCGAGGTCGTCGCCTCCGAGTCACCGCTTTTCAAGACCGGAGACATCGTCCAGGCCGATGATTTCGGTTGGCAGCCTCACACGACCATATCCGCGGCGGGCGCCATCCGCCTCGACCCGGCACTGGCGCCGGTTCAGGCGTCCCTCGGCTGCCTGGGCATGCCGGGACTGACCGCCTATTTTTCGCTGTTGAAGGTCGGCCGGCCCAAGGAAGGTGAAACCGTTCTGATCTCGGCGGCGTCAGGTGCCGTCGGCCAGATCGCCGGCCAGATCGCGCGCCTCCAAGGATTTGACCCGGTCGCGGTCGCCGGCAGCGATGCAAAGCTCGAATGGTGCAAGAGCATCGGCTATCGGACCGGCATCAATCACCGAACGGCGGCGGATATGGTCGAGGCGGTAGCCCTCGCCTGTCCGCGCGGCGTCGATGTGTTCATCGACAACACCGCCGGACCCATCCACGATGCTGCGATGCAGAACATCAACCTGTTTGGCCGGGTCGTCATCGTCGGGACCGTCTCCCTCGCCGACCGCTTCGGCCAGCCGGACATTGGACTCAGGCATCTGCGCCGCATCCTCGTCTCGCGTGTCCGCATCGAAGGTTTTCTGCTCGACGATTTCGCCGCTGACTATGCCGCGGCCCGGGCTGAGCTTCTGGACTGGCACAGACGCGGCCTCTTGGAGACCCGTGAGGATGTCTCGAACGGTATCGAGACGGTTCCCCAGGCCTTCGTGCGCATGTTAAAGGGCGAGAACTTCGGCAAGCAGCTGGTCAAGATCTAGCGGCGGATAGTTTGGAAAACATCGATGATATGATCCTCTTTGCCGAGGTGGCCGACTGCGGCAGCTTCACCAGAGCGGGCGCGCGTCTCGGCATTCCCAAATCCACGATCAGCCAGCGTATTTCGCAGCTCGAGGCTCGGCTCGGACTGCGTTTGCTCAACCGCTCGACCCGCAATGTCACCCTGACGGGGAGCGGCCAGGTCTATGTCGAGCATTGTCGCCGCATCCGGACCGAAGCGGCGCTTGCCACGATGGCCATGTCCAATCTGAAGGACCAGCCGGTCGGAGCGCTGCGGATCACTTGCCCGGAAGTGACCGCCAGTTACTTCATGCCCGGCTTTCTGCGAGGCTTCTCGGCACAGTTTCCCAAGATCGAGATCGAAGTGCTGGCCACCAACGAGAACCTCGACATCATCCAGGAGCGTATTGATTTCGCCTTCCGTGTCGGCCCGGTGTCGAGCCAGGACTTCATTGTCCGCACCATTTCCTCGATCAGACGTATTGCGATCGCATCGCCGGAATATCTGGGCACCGCCGCACCGATCACCCATCCGGATGACATGCTTCATCACCGCTGCCTGGTCCACGCCGCGCATCCCGAGTGGAGCTTCACCAAGGATGGCGCGCGATCGGCGTTTCATCCGCCGCCCGCCATGAAAAGCGACTCGATGGGTTTCCTGCTGCAAGCGAGCGTTGCCGGCTCAGGCATAGCCCTGTTGCCGGCGTATATCAACGCGTCCTTCAGAGCCACCGGCGCGTTGATCGAGCTGCTGCCGGACTGGCAGGTGTCACCACACCAGATGAGCCTGATCTTTCCCAATCGGGACAATCACTCGAAAGCCCAGTCGGCATTTCGCGCCTATGTCGAGGCCTATGATTTTTCGCGCCTGTCGTCGGGCCTGTTATCAACTTTCTGAAGGCTGCGCGCCGCCGTGACGATGCCGATCAGCGGCGCCAACGCGAAGACGGCAAAAAGCCAGAAGGCGGCACTCTGCGTGCCGGGGACGCCGCCCGGCTCGGTGAGGCCGGCGAGATTGACCACCATGCCGGCGAGCGCGGCGCCCAGAGCGGTGGCAAAGAGCTGGACGGTGGTGATCGCCGCCGAAGCGAGGTCCTGCTCGTCCCGGGGAGCGGCGTGCAGGATGCGGGTCAGGAGATGTGGCCAGCTGATGCCGACACCACCGCCCACCAGCAGGAAGGCAACGGAGAGTGGCGCCAGCACCTGCCATTCGCCCTGGCTCGCCGGCGGCATCAAGACCGCCAGCAGGACCATGCCGGCGAGCGTCAGCATCGGCGCCAGGCGCACTGCTTTTTCGGCGCGCCGGCCCTGATTGCCCGAGCTCAGGATCGATCCCAAGGTCCACCCGATCGATGTGATGACGGAGAGATACCCGGCGAGCAGCGGCGTCTGCGCATGCAGCACCTGCAGGAACAGCGGGATGAACATCTCGCTCGTCGTCACCGTGATGGCGAGGAGCGACATGGTGAGGAACAGCATGCAGATGGGTGCCGCGAGGCTGAAGGCGCCGCGCGGCAGGAGACGTATTTTCGCCCTGCTCTCGACGAGGATCAAAACCGCCACCAGGACAAGCGCCGCGGCGATGCCGGCGATGTTCCAGACGAGCAGCGGCGAGACGCTGCCGACCGACACGACAAAGACGGCAAGAACGAGAAGCCCGAGCTGCGGCAGGGCCAATGCGGATTGTTCATCCGTATCCGGACTTTTTCGGGGGAGAATGGCAAATGCCAGGCCGGCGAACAGCACCGTCGCCGGCAGCATTGTCCAGAACGCGGCCCGCCAGCTGCCGAGCTCGGCGAAGGTGCCGCCGATGGCGGGACCCGCGAGCGTCGCCACGCCCCACATGGCGGAAACGATCGCCATGGCGCGCGGCCACAGGGCCTCGGCGAAAACCAGCTGGATCATGGCATACGCGAGCGCGAAGAGAAATCCACCACCCAGCCCTTGGACAAAGCGTCCGGCCAGCAGCGCCGGCATGTCCGGCGCCACGGCGCAGATCAGCGTCCCGAGGCCGAAGAGGCCGGCCGCAACCGCATAGGCGACACGTGGACCGACCAGGCCCAGGAGCTTCGCCGAGAGCACCGAGCCGATGATCGAGGCGACGATGAACAGCGTCGTGTTCCAGGCATAATAATCGAGACCGCCGATATCGGCGACGACCGACGGCAGTATCGTGGTCGCGACGAAGACATTGATGGCGTGCAACGCCACGCCGCCGGCCAAGGCCAGCGAGCGCACACCATTGCCGCCGGAGAGCAAGGCGCTCCAGCCGATTCGTCGATTTGTCATGCGCGAGCCCCGATTCAGTTGGCGCGTCTTTAACCCGAAAGAGCTTGCTTCCGCCAATGCGTTGTCATTCGGCCGGGCCTGCGTCTCATGGCGCGATCTGCTGCTGCAGCCGGCGCAGGGTTCGGCCGAAGACGGCCTTGTCATCGAGCGCCCGCGCCAGTGTGAGCGCCCCCTGGATGCCGATCACCGCCTCTTCGGCCGCGGACTTCGCCAGACGCGCGTCCATGCCGGAACGGATAAGCGCCCCTTCCAGCGCCATTACCCAGCGTTTGAAATAACCCCGGATGGCGCCGGCGAAACGATCACGCGTCTCGTCAAGTGCGAACGCGCCGATGAGGCAGACGCGGCGCCCGGACTGGAAATAACCGTCGACCGACTTCCACATGCGGGCGATCGCCTCGCGGGGTTCGCCTCGCTCCAAGGGCTCGAAGACTTGCGCGCCGAACCAGCCATCGACATGGGCGAGGATCTCGGCCGCCATCTCCTCCTTGCCGCCTGGAAAGAAGTGATAGAGGCTGCCTTTCGAAAGCCCGGTGCGCGCCGTGATGGCGCTGAGCGAAGCGCCCTCATAGCCCAGCTCGCGAAACACTTCGGCGACGAGCGGGATCACATCGGCCTTTTCGAATACCTCCCGCATCTAAAGCCCCAGGTCGGACAGGCCCGGATGATCATCGGGCCGGCGGCCGAGCGGCCAGTGGAATTTGCGCTCGTTTTCCTTGATCGGCATGTCGTTGATCGAGGCGAAGCGGCGCTGCATCAGGCCCGAGGCGGCGAATTCCCAATTCTCATTGCCGTAGGAGCGGAACCAGTGGCCACTGTCGTCGTGCCATTCATAGGCGAAGCGCACCGCGATGCGGTTGCCGGCGAAGGTCCACAGCTCCTTGATCAGCCGGTAATCGAACTCGCGCGCCCATTTGCGGGTGAGGAATTCGACGATCTGCGGACGCCCGACCGGGAATTCGGCACGGTTCCGCCACTGGCTGTCTTCGGTATAGACGAGCGACACCCGGGCCGGATCGCGGCTGTTCCAGCCATCCTCCGCCATGCGGACCTTGGCGGTGGCGGTTTCGAGCGTGAAGGGAGGCACCAGAGCTGCGGCCATATCGATCTCCTGTTAAACCTATTAACCCACTCTAAACCGATCGGTTTACAGATGCAAGCAGGGCCGTTGAACCTTCCTCTCTTTATGTGTAGACAATAACCGATATCACTTTTCATCCGGATTCTCACGAATGCCCGCCAAGCCTGCCCGCAAGAAGGCCGAACCAACCCTCGCCCTCGACGGCAATGGCCCGATCTACAAGCAGATCGAGCGCGCCGTGCGCGGCGAGATCCTGAGCGGCCGCTGGCCGCCCGGCCACCGCATCCCTCCCGAGCACACGCTGCTGCAATGGTTCTCGACCACGCGCGCGACGGTCAGCAAGGCGCTCACCAAAATGACCGAAGCGGGCTTGCTGGAGCGCCGCCGCAAGCAAGGCACGATCGTCGCGCAGTCGACGGAATCGCATGCCGTCATCGGCTTCCTCGACATCCGCAAGGAGATCGAGGCGAAAGGGCGCGAATACAGCTACCGGGTGCTGCGCTCGGCGAAGATCGTCGCCGGCCCCAAGACCGCCGCTTGGCCGGAAGTACCGGCCGGCACGCCGATCCTGCATCTGCAGGCCGTCCATAGCGGCTTCGGCAAGCCGGAAGTCCTCGAGGAGCGCTTCATCAATCTCGAGGCGGCACCCGATGCCGTCCATGCCGATTTCGAGGCCGAGACACCGAATATCTGGCTGCTGGCGCGCCTGCCCTGCACGCGCCTGCGCCATTCGATCAAGGCCGAGATCGCCACCGCCGAACAAGCCCAGCAACTGCAGATTCCCGCCAATGGGCCTTTGCTGGTGTCCCGCCGCCGTACCTGGGCGGACGCCCTGCCCGTCACCTGCGTCAAGCTTGTCTATCCGGGCGAGCGCAATGAATTCGTCGGCGAGTTCAATCCGCTGGAGTCATAAGACGATGAGTGAGCTGGCGCGCCGCAACCGCAAAAAGCTGATTGATCTCATCGGCGCCGGCGACAGGCTGATCGTCGCCACGACACCCGAGCACATCTTTTATTGCAGCGGCTACCGCAGCATGGGCTACGACACCGATCCGGCGCTGCGCATGGCGGTCGTAATCGACGCAGACCACGGCATTCTCATCGGCCATAAGGCGGATCACTGGGCCGCCGTCGAAGCGATGGGCGATGCGTTGGATTATTTCGCTTATGGCGCGTTCTTCTTCGACGAGCGCGACGTGGCGCCATCGGCCGGCTTCAAGAGCTTCGACGAAGCGCTCCTCGCTGCTATCCAGCAACTCTCCGGCGATAAACGTGGCATCTTCTATGATCGCGCATCGGACGATCTGCCGAAAGTTCTCACCGTCACCGATGGCTCGGCCGTCTTCCGGCGCGCCCGGGCAGTCAAGAACACGCTCGAGATCGACCTCATGCGCGAGGCCTCCGCTTTGACGGAGCGGGCTTTGGCACGGGCGCTCAAGGAAGCCCGCGCCGGCATGAGCGAAGCCGACCTGACCGCCGTCATCGCGTCCGAAATGATCATAGATGGCGCCCAACCCGGCTTTATCGTTGTCACGTCGGGTGAACGCAGCGCGCTGGCCGATGCCTATTCGACGACAAGACGGTTGCGCGGCCATGACATCGTGCGCATCGATGTCGGCTGCCGGTACAACGGCTACTGGTCCGACACCGCACGCAGCGCCTTTGTCGGCGAGCCGCGCAAGGACGCGCTCTTGGCCTTCACGGCGACCGCGGCCGGGCAGGATGTCGGCAGGAAGCTGGTCAAGCCTGGCATATCCACGGATATCGTGTTCCGCGAGACCGTCGCCACGGTGCGCGCGTCCGGCCTCCCCGATTACCAGCGCCATCATGTGGGTCACGGCCTCGGCCTCGAATCGCATGAATATCCGACGATCTCGGCTGCCAACAATGTCACCCTCGAGCCCGGCATGGTGCTCTGCATCGAGGCGCCCTATTACCGGCCCGGTTGGGGCGGCGTGATGACCGAGGACACGATTCTCGTGACCAAGGACGGCGCTGAGTTCTTCACCCACCTCTCCCGCGAGCCGATCATCATCGCGGCCTGAGGCAGTTCGCCCGCTTCTTCCGCCCTCACCCTGAGGTGCGAGCGCAGCGAGCCTCGAAGGCTGTGCTTCAGCAGAGACGCTCTATCCTGATGGGCGCTTCGAGGCCCGCCTTCGGCGGGCACCTCAGCGTGAGGGATGTTGACTATCCTCGGTCGAGAATGGTGAAGGCCGCCTCGACGAAGCGATCGACCTCCTCGATGCTGTTGGACAGGCTCGGCGATACGTGAATGCCTTTCAGCGACGGGTCTTCATCGACCACGAAGGCCAGCACGTGGATCTTGAATTCATCGAACAGCGCCTTGGTAAAGGCGGCATTCTCCATGCGCTCGACGGTGAAGGCGCCGAAGCCGGTGCCGGGCTTCGCTTCGATATCGGTCAGGATGCGGACCCGTTCATGGGCGCTGAGCGGAACGGCCCAGCGCTCACGCATATAACGCAGCCGCGCCGACTTCTCCTCCTGGCCGATATCGAGATTGAAGTCGATCGCATCCGGTATCGCGGCAGGCAGTGCCTTGAAGACCGATCCCACTTCCTCGAACTTCTCGATCGACGATGCCGGCCTGTTCGACCAGCTCGCCCACAGCGGCCAGATATCCGCGATACGCTCGCGCCGGACATAGAGGAAGCCGGTGCCGCGCGGCCCGAACATCCATTTATGCAGGCAGGCCGCGAAGGCGTCGCAGCCGAGCTCATCCAGGCTGAAGCAGATATGACCGGCCGAATGGGCGCCGTCGACAAAGGTGAAGATGTCCTTGGCGCGCGCCAGCGCCGCGATCTTCGCTGCCGGCAGCACCTGGCCGCTCCGCGCCACGACATGTGGGAAGGTGATGAGGCGCGTGCGATCGCTGATCAGCCTGGAAAATGCCGCCACGACCTCTTCGTCGCTTGCGCGCCCGAAAGGAATGTCGGCGAGCTTGACCACAATTCCCTCGCGTTCGGCGCGCTGGCGCAGGATGGCGAGATTGGAGTCGTAGCAGTATTTGGTGGCGATGACCTCGTCGCCCGCTTTCAGCGTCAGTCCGTTGAGGACGGTGGCGATGCCTTCCATGGCATTGCGATTGAGCGCGATCTCATCGTCGCCGGCGCCGAAATAATCGGCCAGGAGCTTGCGGATCCGCGGCGACGACCCGCTCTCCTTCAGCTCGCGGAATGGCTCATGCACATCGAGCTCATAAGACAGCGACAGATCGACCAATGAGCGGACCCGGTCGCGCACCTGGACGGGCGCCGCCCCGCGCCGCGTATTGACGAGCTGCGTATGCGTATACATGGGCTTCATCAATGCCCGCACCGAGCTCCAATAGGCCTCGTCATCCGGCGCCTTCTTCAAGGCGGGGACAGCGGTAGCGGCATCATTCTTCAGCAACATGTGAAGGCTCCCGGAATAAACGAAAGAGATTCAATGGACCTTGGGGGCGATGACCTCGCCGCGATGGACCTGCTCGGCGATGACGCAGGCGGCGCTGTGGTCTGAGGAAAGCGCCACTGTCGCGGGCTCGTTCACGGCGCAGATTTCCATGGCCTGCGGGCAGCGGGTGCGGAACCTGCAGCCCGAGGGCGGATTGGTCGGGCTCGGAACATCACCCTTGAGCACCGGCGCCTCGCGCAAAGCCTCGATCCTGGGATCGGCGCTCGGCACCGAGGCAAGCAGCGCCGACGTATAGGGATGACCTGGACGTGCATAGACATCGAGCGAGCCCCCACCCTCGATGACCTTGCCGAGATACATGACATAGACGCGCGAGGCGGCCTGGCGCACCAAAGCGAGGTCATGCGCGATGAACAGGCAGGCGACGCCCAGCTCCTTCTGCAAGGTCAGGAACAGGTTCATGACCTGCGCCCGGATCGAGAGATCGAGCGCGCTCACCGGCTCGTCGCAGATGAGGACGCGCGGCTCGACCGCCAGCGAACGCGCAATGGCGACACGCTGGCGCTGGCCGCCCGACAGCTCGCGCGGATAACGTTCGGCGAGCACCGCCGGCAGGCCGACCTGATCGAGAAGCTCGAGGATGCGCCGCCGCTGTTCCGTGTGGTCGGAAACGCCGTGAATGATCAAGGCCTCGGTGATGGCCTCTCCGATCGTCTGCCGGTCGTTGAGCGAGGCATAAGGATCCTGGAAGACATATTGGATGGCGCGCCGCGTCTCGCGCAATTTGCGGCCGCTGAGCGTGCCGAGATCGACGCCGTCAAGCAGCACACGCCCGCTTTGCGGCTTTTCGAGCCCGACGATTGAGCGGCCTAGCGTCGACTTTCCGCAGCCCGATTCACCGACGAGCCCGACGATCTCGCCGGGATTCAGATGGATGCTGACGCCGTCCACCGCCTTGACCCACTTGCCGCGTTCGACGCTTTTGAAACGGGTGACGAGATTTTCGACTTTGAGCAGAGCGGTATCAGCCGGCATGGAGAGCCTCGCTGGAGCGGTTCACGATGGGACAGGCGGCGAGCACATGGCGATCGGCGGTCGGCGCCAGCAGCGGCCGCGTGGTTTCACAGGTCGCAACCGCATGGCGGCAACGCTCGACGAAGGCGCAACCCGGAATGGGCGGACCCAGCACCGGTGGCATGCCCGGCAGACCGCGAAAGGCGGAGCCCGGCAAGTCCTCGGCGCGCGGGATCGCGTCGATCAAGCCCATCGTGTAGGGGTGCCGCGGCGCCGTCAGCACCGTCTGCACCGGGCCATATTCCATCACCCGTCCGGCATACATGACGGCAAGGCGCGACGCGATGCCGGCGACGACGCCCATGTCGTGGGTGATGAGCACCATCGCCATGTTGAGACGCTTCTGCAGATCCTTGAGCAAGGAAATGATCTGCGCCTGCACCGTCACGTCGAGGGCCGTCGTCGGCTCATCGGCGATGAGGAGCTTGGGCTCGGCCGCGATGGCGATCGCGATCATCACGCGCTGGCGCAGGCCCCCCGACAGCTCATGCGGATATTGCCGGAGCCGCGCCTCGGGATCGGACATGCGCACCATCTTGAGAAGATCGAGCGCCCGCGCCTCGGCCTGCGTCGAGGTGAGGCTCAGATGCAATTCGGCCACCTCGGCGATCTGCCGGCGGATGGTCCGCGCCGGGTTGAGCGCGCTCATCGGGTCCTGGAAGATGACGCCGATCGACCCGCCGCGCAGCTTGCGCAGAGCCTCGTCATTCATCCCCACCAGCTCCTTGTCGTCGAAGCGGATCGAGCCCGAGACATGGATGCTGACACCCAGCGGCATGAGGCCGAGCGGTGCGAAATTGAGCACTGTCTTGCCGCTGCCGCTTTCACCGACAATGGCGAGCGTCTCGCCGGCCGCGACCGAATAGGAGACCTGATCGACCGGACGCAAAGCCGAGCGGGCGGTGAACAGATCGATGCAGAGGTCGCGGACGGTCAGGATCGGGGATGACGTGCTCATGCTGCTTCCCTCGTCCACAAGGCCGCGGTCAGTTGCCGCTTGCGCAGGATCTTCGCCGACAGCGGGGTCGGCACGCGGTTGAGCGCCACGGCTTCGCCGAGCAGATTGAAGCCGATCACCACCGCCGTCAGCGCGAGGCCGGGCAGGATCACCTGGCGGGGCGACGCCTCGAGATAGGGCAGCGCGTCGACGAGCATCTGGCCCCATTCGGGTGTCGGCGGCTGGATGCCGAGTCCTAAGAAGCTCAAGGTGGCGATGGCCAGCGCGACCGCGCCCGCATCCGCCGTGGCATAGACAAGCACGGCGCCCAGCGTCGTCGGCAGCAGATGCTTGAAATAGATGCGCAACGGGCTGGCGCCGAGGACGCGCAGGGATTCGATATGCGGGCGGTTCATCACATTGACCGCGACGGCACGGCTGATCCGGGCGCTGCCCGGCCACCAGGCGAGCGCCAGCGCCAGGATCATGTTCCAATAACCGGTGCCGAAGATGCCGATGACGGCGAGCGCCACGATGAGGCTCGGCATGGCGAGACCGACATCGACGATGCGCATCAACCCCTCCTCCACCCAGCCGCGCCGATAGCCGGCGATGGTGCCGATGGTGACGCCGACCGACAGCGCCAGGATGAGCACCAGGCTCATGCCGACGACGGAAGTGCGCGCCGCGGCGATCAGCCGGCTCAGCGTGTCGCGGCCGAGATGATCGGTCCCCAGCCAATGGCTGATGGACATGTCCTGGTTCGCCTGCAGCAGGTCCTGGGCATTGGGATCATGCGGCGTCAGCCACGGCGCGAAGATGCCGAGAAACAGGAAGATGGCGACCGCGCCGACCGCGACTTTCGGCATGCCGGCAAGGGTGGAGAGAAAAGCGCGCAGGAATTTCATCGTCAGCTCCCTTGGCGCCTGAGTTTGGGGTCGGTGAAGATCATGCCGATATCGACCAGAAGATTGAGAAGGATGAAAAAGGAGATGAAGATCAGGAGGCAGGCCTGGACCACCATGAAGTCGCGAAAGCGGATGCCGGTGAGGAAGAGATCGCCGACGCCATGCCAGGCGAAGAGCGGCTCGACCACCACGGCACCGACCACCATCACGCCGGTCTGGGCGCCCAACGCGTTGATGTAGGTGGGCGCGATATTGGGCAGCGCGTCACGGAAGAGAATGGCGCGCCGGTTCAGCCCCTTGGCGACGGCGGTGAGCGCGAAGGGACGCGCCATCGCCTCTTCGAGCCCTACCCTCACTACCCGGCTCAACACCGCGGCCGGCAGGAGCCCGATGGTGATCCAAGGCAGAATCCAGCTCGACGGGCCTGCGAGGCCGAAGGTCGGCACGAGGCGAAGCTCGACCGCGAAGGCATAGATCAGCAGCGCGCCGACGAAGAAGGACGGCATCGACGCACCCAGCAAGGCGACCCCGCGGCCCGCCACATCCGGCCAGTGCCTGGGCCACATGGCCCCGGCGAAGCCGAAGACGAGGCTGAGAAGCAAGGCGACCGTGCCGCCGCCCGCCACCAGCATCGCCGTGACCGGAATACGGCTCGCCAGCGCCGGACCTACTTCCTCGCCCGTCTTGTACGAAATGCCGAGATTGCCGGTGAGCGCCCCCGTTAGCCATCCGGCATACCGCACCGGGATGGGATCGTTGAGCCCGAGCTCCTCCTCGATCTTCTGGATGTCGGCGAAGCTCGCATTGGGCGATCTCAATTCGGCGATCAGCACCGCGATATTGCCGGGCGCCGACACGACGAGCGTGAAGCAGAGCAGCGTGGCGAGGACCAGCAGCACCAGCGAGTTACGGACCCGGCGCGAGACCAGAGAGAGCATGGCCTAGCCCTGCTCGCTCAAGGTGATGCCTTCATAGGGAAGGTCATATTCGGTCGTCGGCGGCGTGAAGCCTTTCACGCGCGGAGAGTGCGCCCACATCGACGGCACATAGAGCAAGGGGGCCACTGCCACCTCGGCCTGGAGCCAGTCATAGATATTCTGCAGCGCGGTTTCGATATTCGCTTCCGACGCCTGCATCACCGCGGTGACCAGCGGGTCGAGATTCTGCGCGTCGAGGAAAAGCTTGCCGTCGACGCCATTGTCATAGGTCGACAGGAACAGGCCGACGATGCTGCCGAAGGGTTCGTAGGGCGCGCCGAAAGTGAGGAAGAAGGCCATGTCATATTTACGCGCCGGGATATCGCTGTGGCGCGACGCATGGTCGATCGAGCGGATCGTCAGGTCGATGCCGATTTCGCGCAGCTGCGCCTGCATGACCTCGGCGACGGCACGCGATCCGGCGATCTGCTCCTCGCTCGCGACGAGCTCGACGGCGAGCGGCTTGCCATCCTTCTCGCGGATCTCATCACCCGTCCATCCCGCCTCTTCGAGCAAGGCCTTGGCGGCGGCTACATCGCGCTTCGGGACGTCGAGGCGTTTGCCGGCCATCGGCACGGTGGGTGCGAAGAAATTGCCGGCGGGCTGCGCCAGTCCCTGATAGAGCACCTGGGCGATCGCCGCGCGATCGAACCCGATATTGATCGCCTTGCGGACGCGCGCGTCTTTCAGCGCCGCATTGCGGTCGGGGTTGAAGCCCAGCACGATCGTGGTCGTGCCAGTCTCGACCGACACCTCGATGCCGGCCTTCTTGAGCGTCGTCGCCTCATTGGCGGTGAGCGGCGCCAGGAAATCGCCGCCCGTCAGATCGATCTCGCCGGCCCGGAGCGCCGCCATGCGGCTGCGTGAATCCGGCAGTACTTTGAGCTCGAGGCGCTCGAAGGACGGCTTGTCGCCCCAATAGCCGTCGAAGCGGCGGAACGAGCTGCCTTCATTGGTAGCGCTATCCTGAATCCACGGGCCGGTGCCGACCGGAGCCTGATAAGCGCCATCCTTATCGACGGATTTCGGGCTGAGAAAGCGGCTCGGGCGGATGAAGGAGAGCTCATAAAGAAGGCCGAGCACCGGCTCCTTGAACCTGATCTCGACCGTATTCTCGTCGATGATCTTCTTGCTCTCATAGGCGCGCGACAGGTTCATCCAGTTCTGCGCGTCCTTTCCGATCCAGCGGTCGAGATTCCACATGCAGCTCTCGGCGTTCCACGCCGCGCCGTCCTGGAAGGTCACGCCCTGGCGCAGCTTAAGGCGCAGGAGCTTGCCGCCCTCCTCGAGCGCCCATTCAGTGGCGAGGCAAGGCAGCGCCTCGCCGTTCCGGCCGTAACGGATCAAGGGCTCGAAGATGAGGTCCTGCACGCCCCAGAGGCCTGCATATTTATGCGGATTGAGATCGCCGGCCGGCTTCATGATCGCGACCGTCAGCGCCCCGCCTCCGGCGGTCTGCGCGATGGCGGAGAAGATCGGGAATGTACCAAAGGCGGCAGGCGTGGCGAGCATGCCCTTGAGAAAGATGCGTCTGGACGTCGTCATCGGCGTTTCCCTCGTTTTTGTTTATTGTCTATACAATAAGAAATATGAGATTTTTATTGTCTAGGCAATAGAAAATTTTCGCTCCGGCGAAATTTCGCCGGGGCCCGAAAACTTGCGTCCGATGTAAGTGGAGCGGTGCGGCCCTATGGCTTGGCGGCGCGTTGGCTCAGGATCGCCGCCAGCGGATTGGCGGTCGGGGCGGCGGCACGCTTCAGCGTGTTCGTGTCGTGATGGTTGAACGGCTTGCCATGCACGAAGAGCTCGGTCTGGACGAGATAGGTCCAGCTGTCGTTGTCGTTGAAGGTGATATCGATGCGGTAGCTGTCGGTGCGAAAGGCTTCATCGAGAAACTCGGTCGAGCAGATGCCGTATTTCGTGTCGCCGCGTTTGGCCGCGACCGAGATTTTCCGGTCATCCGGTTTCGCATGCCCTGCCGCCAGCAGGACCTGGCCGCGCGGAATGGCGACGGTCTGCATGATGAGGCCGGTCGCCGGCTCCCACAGCCAATAGCCGACCTGATCGTGGAAGGTGACGTCTTCCTCGGGCGTGTTGATGTGGATGTGATAGCGCAGGCCATAGAAGAGCTGCGGGCCATTGGCCTGCGCATCGATCGGATCCATGCGCACATGCTCGATGAACACACGCCGTTCCGGCCCATCCGCCTTGGGATTTATGTCGACGCCCTTGTCCGCCTGCCACAGTCCGGCGAGACCGCGCAACGGACCCAGATTGGCGAGCGTGTCGGGGGACACATTCGTGGGCTCGGTGAAGATGTCGGCGGGAATGGGAAGCATCGGTGAACCCCCTTGTCTATGTGGTATCAGTCGCGAGAAACCGTGTTGCGGCGGCGGCGAGCGTCACCGCGCCGACCGGCAGCGCCGCCTCATCGACCCGAAATTTCGGATGATGCAACGGATAGACCGCGTCCATCGTTTCGTTGCGGATACCGAGGCGGAAATAGACCGACGGGCGTTTCTCGCTGTAGAAGCCGAAGTCATCCGCCGCAGTCCAGCCAGGCGCATTCAGCACATTCTCTGGCCCGAATTTCTCCACGGCGCTGTCGGCGACGATGCGGGTGAGCTCCTTGTCATTCACCACCGGCGGCTCGCCGCGTTTGATGTCGAGCTCGACCTTGGCCTGGTGGCTCTGCGCCACGCCATTGAGGATTTCGCGCAAGCGCTTCCAGGCCTTGGCCCGCGTCGCCTCATTGCCGCTGCGGATCGTGCCCTTCAGTCTCACTTTGTCGGCGATGACATTATAAGCTCCACCGCCTTCGAATCCGGTCACCGAGATGACCAGCGGGTCGTAAGGATCGATCTCACGGGCCACGATCTTCTGGATCTCCGACACCATCGCCGCGGCGGTGGCGATCGCATCGACACCCTCGGACGGCTTCGCCGCATGGGCGGACGAGCCCGTCACGGTCGCATCGAAGATATCGCAAGCGAGCGTATAGGGACCGCTGCCCACCGCGATCTTGCCTGCGTCCGTATAAGGATCGACATGGATGCCGATGGCCCCATCGACATCATCGAGCAGCCCCGCCTCGACCACCCGCCGGCCGCCCAGCGGTTCCGCCTCCTCGGCCGGCTGGAAGATGATGCGCACCGTACCGCCGAATGTGTCACGTGAGCGATGCAGATGCGCCGCGGTGGCAAAGACCATGGCCGCATGCGCGTCATGGCCGCAGGCATGCATGACGCCCGGATTGAGGGAGGAGAACTCGACACCCGACTCCTCCAGGATCGGCAGCGCATCGATATCGGCGCGGATCGCCACCTTGCGGTTGGAGGCTTGCGCTTCGCCGACAATGTCGACGGCGAGGCCGTAGCCCGCCACTTCGCGCACACCGGCAAGGCCTTCCTTCTCGAGCGCCTGCTTGAGGTAGGCTTGCGTCTTCACCTCCTCATTCGAAAGCTCCGGATGGCGGTGCAGATGGCGGCGGATCTCGATCATCCGATCGAGAATATCCTCAGCTATCCCCTGCTCACGCTTTGACATGGATCTCCCTCGGAAACTTGGTCAGCGTCTCGTTGCCGCGCTCGGTGACGAGAATGGTCTCGCTCACTTCGATGCCCCAGCCCTCCATCCACATGCCGAGGATGCTATGCACCACATTACCGGGCTCCAGCACCGTCTTGTCGCCGGGGCGCAGGCTGATCGTATGCTCGCCCCAATCGGGTGGATAGGCAACCCCGATCGAATAGCCGATGCGCGATTTCTTCTTGAGGCCATGACGTTCGATCACCTTGCGCCAGGCTGCCTCGACATCTTCCGCCAGAATACCCGGCTTCGTCGTGGCGAGCACCGCATCCATGCCTTCGATGACCGCCTTGGCCGTGTCGGCGACGCGCTGCGGCGTCTTGCCCAGCTGCATGGTGCGGGCGAGCCCCGCCGCATAACGCCGGCAGACGCCGGCAAGCTCGAGCGCGATCGTCTCATTGGCGCCGAAGCGGCGGTCGCTCCACATGATATGCGGCGCCGAGGCGTTCTCGCCGCCGAGAATGGTCGGCGGTAGCGCCGTGATGTCGCCGGCGAAATCAGGACTGCCCGCGACTTGCACGCCCTGGATCTGGGCGATGGCGTCACATTCGCGTACGCCCGGCGCGATCACCTCATAGGCCTTGCTGACGGCCGCCTGCGCCAGCAGCGAGGCCTTGCGCAGATACTCGATCTCCGGCTTCGTCTTCACCGCGCGAATCCAGTTCACCAGGAGATCGGCGTCATGGAATTTCGCATTGGGAAGGCCGGCGGTGAGCCGCGCATGCGCCTTGGGCGAGTAATAATAGGCTTCGAGCTCGATGCCGATACGGCGGCTGCCCCAGCCCTTTCTGCTGATCCACTGCGCGATCCAATCCATCGGATGGCGGTCGACGCGCTGCACATGGTCCTCCGGAAAGCCGACGACATTTTCAGGCTTCATCCAGGCGGTGAGCAGACCGCCCGCCGCATCCATGGCGCGTCCGATCCACACCGGCTCTTCATTCTCGATCGGCACCAGCACGACCTGCGGCGTATAGAAAGACCAGCCGTCATAGCCGGTGATGTAATGCTGATTGGCGACGTCATTGACGATCAGGAGATCGAGGCCGCGTTTCTCCATCTCGGTCCTGATCTTCTTCAGTCGGAGATCGTACTCCGCACGCGCGAAAGGCAATTCGATCATATCCAGACTTTCTATTGTGAAGCGGTGGTGAGCCGGGCCAAGGCTTCCGGCGTATCGAAATCGGCGAGCACCACATCGGTCCGTATCTGAACCTCGGTGATCTGATCCTCATGCCTGTCCATGAGGCTCTTGGCGCCGCGGTCGCCGTCCAAAGTGAGCATCTCGGCGAAATGCTGGCGTCCCCACAGCACCGGATTGCCGCGCTCGCCGGCATGGACGGGCACGATGATGGTGCGTTTCTCGACCGGGCTGAAGGCGGCGATGAGCCGGTTGATATGGCGGCCACCGACGAGCGGCATGTCGCCCAGCGCCACCACCACGGCATCGGCGTCACCGGGAAGGCCGGCGAGCCCGGCTTTGAGCGAGCTTGCGATCCCCGACGCATAAGCGGGATTATGAACGAAGCGCACATCGAGGCCGGTCAGCGCCGCCTCGACCTTTTCGCGCTCATGGCCGGTGACGACCAGCACGGGCCTGGCCGCGGAGGCCAGCATCGCTTCCGCCGTCATGCGGATCATCGCCCGGTCATGGATGACGCTGAGCAATTTGTTGGCGCCCATGCGGGTGGAACGCCCGGCCGCCAGGATCATGCCGGCAATCTGCGGCGCCTTCGGCGGTTTGGCGTCGTCGCCCTCGCGTGGCGTCGGCCGCGTGGGAATTTCCTTGAGGAGCCCGCCTGCTCCCATATCCATGATGTCCTGCCCCGAGACATGCAGGCCCGCCATGATCCGCGCCAGCACCCAGTCGAAGCCATTCAGCTTGGGCGAGCGCGCGCAAGTCGGCACGCCGATCACCGATGCCCCTTCGAGCCTGCCGAACATCATCAGATTGCCGGGATCGACCGGCATGCCGAGATGCACCACCTCGCCTTCCGCCTGTTCGAGGGCGGCGGGAATGATGTCGCCGCGGTCGACGATCGCCGAAGCGCCGAAGATCAGGATCGGATTGAGGCTTTTGCCGTGGAGAGCCGCCACCGCGTCGCTCACCGGTGCCACGGCATGATCGACGACCATCACCTCGGCGAGCTCGCCGTCGAGGGCGGCGATGCGCTCGCGGATCGCCTCTTCCGATTTGTTGATGAGCGACGGCTTGGTCTGAGGCAGCTTCGTGATGATGAGCCCGGCCTTGCGGTGCTTGAAGTTCTCGACCCGGATGAGCGGATCGGAGCCGATGACGGCGAGCCCGTCCTCCAGCATGTCGCGCGGCACCGCGAAGGGAATGACTTTCACCGTCGCCACCAATTGCCGCTCCTCGACGATCTCGAAAGGCGAAGCGGTCGCGAGTGTCAGGCTCTCATGCACCCGATTGAAGGCTTTCACGCGTTCGGAGTCGATCACCACCAGACCACGGCGATGCGCATGCAGATTGGCGCGGCCCGTGAACGGCGCCTGGACAGTCGTCCCCTCACCGGCAATGGCCTTTGCCACCGTCTCCGCGGCCTTGTCCTCCGGTACGTCGTCCTCCGACAAACGCGCTGCGAAGACATGGGCGACGCCATTGTCTGCGAGCAGATCGATATCGGCGGCGGTCAGCACCCGGCCCTTCTTGAACATGCCGGTCTTGTGCTTCACTGAATGCGCCAGGATCGCGCCTTCCGCTTCAGCGATCGGTATCTCGCCGAACCTCATGACAATCCCGTCACCCCGGCAAAAGCCGGGGCCCACTGAATAAACGCAATCTGGGCGGCACTTATCGCGCTGAAGGAATTTACTGGATCCCGGCTTTCGCCGGGATGACGGTAATACCTCATCAGCTCCCCAGCCTCAGTACGCGCGTCACTTCCGCCATGATCGATATCGCGATCTCCGGCGCGCCCTGGGCGCCGATATTGAGGCCGATCGGTCCATGGATGCGCCCGATATCGGCTTCCGAGAAGCCGGCGCCCATGAGGCGCTGTCCGCGCGCCGCCTGGTTCTTCTTCGAGCCGAGCGCGCCGATGTAGAAGACCCTGGACTTGAGCGCCAGATGCAGCGACGGATCGTCGATCTTGGGATCATGGGTCAGCGCCAGGATGCCGGTGCGCTGATCGAGGCCGAGCGTCGGCAGGATCTCGTCCGGCCATTCGGCATGGAGCGTGATCTCGGGAAACCGGGCGCCGGTGGCGAAGGCGCCGCGCGGGTCGACCACCACCACATCATAACCCGCCGCCTTGGCGATCGGGATCACCGCCTGCGCGATATGAACGGCGCCGATGATGACGAGGCGCAGGGCCGGATTATAGATATGGACGAAGAACTCACCTTCCGGGACCTTGTGCACGCCGCTGCGGTCGAAGCGGAAGGCTTCGTCCAGCACATGGGCGAGAATGTCATCGGCGGCATGGTCGCGCGCCACCACCCGCTGCTCCCCGTTGGCGAGTTGGGTGACCAGCGCCACGGCCTTGCGTTGCGTCCGGGCCTCGAGAACCTGCTCGAAGATGTCGAATTTCATGCGCCGAGCGGTTCCACATAGACACGGATCTTGCCGCCGCAAGCGAGGCCGACTTTCCAAGCCGTCTCATCGGCCACGCCGAAAGCCAGCGTCTTGGGCCTGCCAGACGAGATGATATCTATGGCCTCGGTGACGACGGCGCCCTCGACGCAGCCGCCCGAGACCGAGCCGATAAAATTGCCGTCAGCGTCAATAACGAGCTGGCTGCCGACCGGCTGCGGGGCCGACCCCCAGGTTTCGATGACGGTGGCGAGCGCCACTTGCCGCCCATCCTTCAGCCACTGCGCCGCCTGATCGAGGACGGTGGGATCGGAGCCTGCCATGGTATTTCTCCTAACCTGCCTTGAGCCATGTCCTGGGATCATGCTCCGCCCGCTTGGGCGCCGCAAGCGCGGCCGCCAGATCGGCGAGGCTGTCGAGCGAATGGACCGGCCTGAACTCATCGATATAGGGCATCATGGCGCGAATGCCAGCGGCGCGCGCCTCGAACCCCTGGTAGCGCAACAGCGGGTTGAGCCAGATGATGCGCCGGGCCGAGCGGCTGAGCCGCGCCATCTCGGCTTCAAGCACACTGACATCCTCGCGGTCGAGCCCATCGGTCATCAAAAGCACATGAGCGCCCTGGGTCAGCACCCGCCGCGCCCATTTATAGTTGAACTCCTTGAGCGCGCTGCCGATGCGGGTGCCCCCCGACCAGTCCCTGACCGCAGAGGACACTTTCATCATCGCCTCATCGACATCGCGCCGCTTGAGCTCGCGCGTGATGTTGGTGAGCCTGGTGCCGAACAGGAAGACCGAGACGCGTTCGCGGTCGTTCATCAGCCCATGCAGGAAATGCAGGAACATGCGGCTGTAATTCGAGCACGAGCCCGATATGTCGCACAGCACCACCAGAGGCGGCTCGCGCCATTGCCGCTCGCGCCGCGCCAGATCGATGAGATGGCCGCCGGCCCTGAGCGAGCCCTTCAGCGTGCGCCTGAGATCGATCCGCGCGCCACTGTGGAACGGCCGGTAGCGCCGCGTCGGTATTTCGAGCCGGTGGATGCGCAGGCGCGCGATGGCCTGCCGCGCCTGCGCCTGCTCGGTGACCGTCATCTGCTCGAAGTCCTTGGCGCGCAGCACTTCCAGGGCCGAATGCGAGAAGGTCGCATCGAATTCGAGCGAGCCCGGCTTCTCCTCGCGCCGGCTTTGCGCCTCGACCTTGTCGAACATCGCTTCCGCCAGGCGCCGGAAGCCGGCCTTCTTCGCCTTCTCGTCCGCCGGCCGCGTGATCTGCTGGAACATCAGCTGCATCAGTTGCTCCAGCATCTTGGGCTTCTTCCAGAAGACGTGGAACGCCTGGTCGAAGATCTCCTTCTGCTCGCGCCGTTTCACGAAAACGGCGTGCAGCGTCCAGTAGAAATCCTCGCGCGATCTGAGCGTGCCCATCATCGCCGCATCGAGCGCGTCGATCACATGACCCGGACCGACAGGAAGCCCCGCCTCGCGCAGCACCCGGGCGAAATGCATGATGTTGAAGGCGAGCCGGCCCGACGGCGCGCCGCCCGTGAGCATGGCAGGCGGCCGCTCCATCAGGTCCTCGCCATGGCGGCGATCTCGGACTTGATCTGGTCGAGGATCCGCTTCGCCTCCGAGCCCTCCATGCGCACGATGTCGTCCTGATATTTGAGCAGCACGCCCAGCGTGTCGTTCACCGTCTGCGGGTCGAGCGCCACGGCGTCGAGCTCATGCAGCGCCGATACCCAGTCGAGCGTCTCGGCGACACCCGGCGCCTTGTAGAGCTCGCCGCCGCGCAGCGCCTGCACGAAGCCTACCACTTCGCGTGCCAGCTTCTCCGACGCTTCCGGCCGGCGCGCCTTGATGATGGCGACCTCACGCGCGGCATCGGGATAGCCGACCCAGTGATAGAGGCAGCGCCGCTTCAGCGCGTCATGCACCTCGCGGGTGCGGTTGGAGGTGATGATGACGATCGGCGGCTCTTCCGCCTTCACCGTACCGAGCTCGGGGATCGTCACCTGGAAATCGGACAGCACTTCGAGAAGGAAGGCCTCGAAGGCTTCGTCAGTCCGGTCGAGCTCGTCGATGAGCAGAACCGGCGCCCCGCCTGGCGACGCCTCCAGCGCCTGCAGCAGCGGCCTTTTGGTGAGGAACCTCTCCGAGAAGATATCATGCCCGAGCCGGTCACGATCGAGCTCGCCCGCCGCTTCCGCGAGCCGGATCTCGATCATCTGGGCCGAGTAATTCCACTCATAGACCGCCGCATTGACGTCGAGCCCCTCATAACACTGGAGCCGGATGAGCTTCCGCCCCAGCGCTTCGGAAAGCACCTTGGCGATCTCGGTCTTGCCGACGCCCGCCTCCCCTTCGAGAAACAAGGGCCGCCCCATCTTGAGGGCGAGGAACACCACGGTACTGAGCGCCCGGTCGGCGATGTAGTTTTCCGAGCCAAGCAGAGTCACCGTGGCATCGATCGAAGCGGGAAGCGGTTTCGGCATGACGATCCTTCAAAACAAAAGGCCCGCATGTCTATACATACGGGCCCCGTTATTCGCAAAACCTCAAAGAGCGCTACTTCGCCGCCGCCACGGCGCGGCGCGCCAGCACGGTGACGAGATGGGCGCGGTATTCGGGTGAGGCATGCATGTCGCTATTGAGGCCGCTGGCCTTGACCTTGATACCGCCAATGGCGTCAGCCGAGAAGTTGGCCTCGAGCGCCTTCTCCATTTCCGGCACGCGGAACACTTTCGGCCCCGCCCCCGTCACCGCCACGCGCACGGAGCCGTCTTTCAGCTCGGCCACCATGACGCCGACCATCGCATAACGCGACGCCGGATTGGGGAACTTCACATAGGCCGCCCGCTTCGGCACCGGGAATTCGACCGCGGTGACGATCTCATCGTCCTTGAGCGCCGTGGTGAAGATATCGGTGAAAAACTTGTCACCGGGGACGCTGCGCGCCGAGGTGACGACGGTCGCATTGAGGCCGACCACGGCAGCGGGATAATCCGCCGCCGGATCATTATTGGCGATCGAGCCGCCGATCGTGCCGCGGTTGCGGACATGCGGATCACCGATGCCGCCGGCAAGTGCTGCGAGCGCCGGAATGGCTTTCTTGACACCCTTGTCGATGGCGACATTGGCGTGAACCGTGCCCGCCTTGACCGTGACCTTGTCGGCACCGACCTCGACGCCCGAATTCCCGAGGCCGCCAAGATCGATGATGTCGGAAGGTGACGCGAGGCCCTGTTTCATGGTGGGCAGCAAAGTCATGCCGCCCGACAGGAATTTGCCGTCCGCCGCATCCTTCATCGCCTTGACGGCGTCGGCGGGTTTCGTGGGCCGGTGATAGATAAAGTTTTCCATGGATCCCTCCCTTATTCCGCCGCCATCTTCGTGGCCTGCAATGTTTTCCACACCGTATGCGGGCTTGCCGGCATCGCCAGGTCCTTGACGCCCAGCGCATCCGTCATCGCATTCATGACGGCGGCCGGCGCCGCGATCGCACCCGCTTCGCCGCAGCCCTTCATGCCCAGCGGATTCGATGGGCATTTGGTTTCGGTGAAGCCGAGCTTGAAGGACGGCACGTCGGTGGCACGCGGCATGCAGTAGTCCATATAGGAGCCGGTGAGCAGCTGGCCTGACTCGCTGTCATAGACACAGCCCTCGGTCAGCGCCTGGCCAATGCCCTGCGTGATGCCGCCATGCACCTGGCCTTCGACGATCATCGGATTGATGACGGTGCCGAAATCATCGACGGCCGTCCAGCTGACGATCTCGGTGACGCCGGTCTCGCTGTCGATCTCGACCTCGCAGATATGACAACCCGCCGGGAAGGTGAAGTTGCTCGGGTCGTAGAACGCCGTTTCCTTCAATCCCGGCTCGATTTCCGAGGTCGGAAACTTATGCGCCACATAAGCCGCCAGCGCCACTTCGCCGAACGCCATCTTCTTGTCGGTGCCTTTGACCGAGAAGCTGCCGTTCTTGAACTCGATGTCGCCTTCGGCCGCCTCCATCACATGGGCGGCGATCTTCCTCGCCTTGGCCTCCACCTTGTCGAGCGCCTTGGAGATCGCCGACATTCCGACGGCGCCCGAGCGCGAACCATAGGTGCCCATGCCGAACTGCACCTTGTCGGTGTCGCCATGAACGATCGCCACCGAGTTGATGTCGACGCCGAGCCGGTCCGACACGAGCTGGGCGAAGGTCGTCTCATGGCCTTGGCCGTGGCTATGCGAGCCGGTAAGCACTTCGATCGTGCCGACCGGATTGACCCGGACTTCGGCCGACTCCCACAGGCCCACACCGGCGCCCAGCGAACCGACCGCCGCCGACGGCGCGATGCCGCAGGCCTCGATGTAGTTGGCGAAGCCGATGCCGCGCAATTTGCCCTGCTTGGCGGCAGCCGCCTTGCGCGCCGGGAAGCCTTTGTAGTCGGAGATCTCCAGCGCCTTCTTCAGCGAGGCGTCATAGTCGCCCGCATCATAGGTCATGATGACCGGCGTCTGGTGCGGGAAAGTGGTGACGAAATTGCGCCGGCGGAATTCCGCCGGATCGATCTTCATCTCACGCGCCGCCGTCTCGACAATGCGCTCCACCAGATAGGTCGCTTCCGGCCGGCCGGCGCCGCGATAGGCATCGACGGGCGCGGTATTGGTGTAGATCGCATCCACCTCGGCATAGATCGCCGGAATGGCATATTGGCCGGAGAGCAGCGTGGCATAGAGATAGGTCGGCACGCAGGAGGCGAAGGTCGACAGATAAGCGCCCATGCTGGCGAGGGTATGGCACTTGAGGCCAAGTATGTGGCCATCCTTGTCCATCGCCAGCTCGGCATGAGTTACGTGATCGCGGCCATGCGCGTCGGCGAGAAAGCTTTCGGTGCGTTCCGCGGTCCATTTGATCGGCCGGCCGCCGATGCGCTTCGATGCCCAGACGCAGACGACTTCCTCGGCATAGATGAAGATCTTCGAGCCGAAGCCGCCGCCGACATCGGGGGCGATGACGCGCAGCTTGTGTTCCGGTGCAAGCCCATGGAAGGCCGAGATGACGAGGCGCGCCACATGCGGGTTCTGGCTTGTCGTATAAAGCGTGTAGTGGTCGCTGCCTGAATCGTAAGAGCCGATGGCCGCGCGTGGCTCCATCGCATTGGGGATGAGCCGGTTATTGACAAGGTCGAGCTTGGTCACGTGATGGGCGCGCTGGAAGGCCGCCTCGGTCGCCGCCTTGTCGCCGAGTGACCATTCGAAGACGGTGTTGTCGGGAGCCACATCGTGGATCTGCGCCTTCGACTTCGTCGCCTTGGCCACGTCGACCACATGCGGCAGCACGCCATAGGTGACGTCCACCCGGGCGGCGGCGGCTTTGGCCTGCTCTTTGGTTTCGGCGATGACGACGGCGACATGGTCACCGACATAACGCGCCTTGCCCTGCGCCAGGATCGGATGCGGGCCGGCCTTCATCGGCGAGCCGTCCTTGGAATGGATCATCCAGCCGCAGATGAGGCCGCCGATCTTGTCCTCGGCCACATGCTCGCCGGTGAACACGGCGACGACGCCGTCCTCCGGCGCCCATTCCGGCTCCTTGATCGACTTGATGGTCGCATGCGCATGCGGGCTGCGCACGAAATAGGCGTAGGTCTGGTCTTTCAGATTGATATCATCCGTATACTGACCCTTGCCGGTGATGAAACGGTGATCTTCCTTGCGCTTGACCCGAGCGCCGATACCAGTGTCCATGATCTGTCCTCCTGATTGCTCTGGCTGCGTTACATATTCTCGGCGCCGGCCTGGATGGCCTTGACGATGTTGTGATAGCCGGTGCAGCGGCAGATATTGCCTTCGAGCTCGTGGCGGATGGTCGCCTCGTCGAGCGTCTTGCCCTTGCGGTTTACGAGATCGACCGCCGCCATGAGCATGCCGGGCGTACAGAAGCCGCATTGGAGCCCGTGATGCTCGCGGAAGGCCTCCTGCATCGGATGCAGCTTGCCGTTCTTGGCCAGCCCTTCGACCGTCGTCACCTCGGCGCCGTCACACGCGACGGCGAGCGCGGTGCAGGATTTGATCGCGGTGCCGTTCACATGCACGACGCAGGCGCCGCATTGGCTGGTGTCGCAGCCGACATGGGTGCCCGTCAGGCCCAGATTCTCGCGCAGGAACTGCACCAGAAGCGTGCGCGGCTCGACGGCGCCGCACACGGCTTTGCCATTCACTTTCATGGAGATCGCAGACATCGATATTCCTCCCAGGAGGGATCGCCCGGTCCCAATTTGGATGGGTTTTGGGGGGCCGATCCCATGTCTTCGCCGGCTGTGAGCTTGCGCCGGGAGGCCATTAGGGTCAAGCGACCACCAATTGAGACCAAAGTACTAACACTCGATATCAAGGGCCTTTCATGCCATCATGACAGGCCTGCAACCTTGGGCACCGGCGCCGCGTAAACCCATGACGGAGATACGCTCATGACCCGCAGACTGCTCATTGCCCTTGTCGGAGCCCTGGCCGTCCTGGCCACGTTGCTGCCGTTGCGCGCGCAAAGCGTGTCGGAAGCCGAGGCGGCGGAATTCCAACGCATCATCACGAGCCAGCTCAATGCCTTCTCTTCCGATGACGGCGCCGCCGCCTATGGCTTCGCCGCCCCCAATATCCAGCGCCTCTTCCCGACCCCTGAGGTCTTCATGTCGATGGTCCAGAAGGGTTATCCGCCGGTCTATCGCCGGCAGTCTTATGCCTTCGGGCGGATCGGCAACGAAATGGGCGGCCAGCCGACCCAGCATGTCACCATCATCGATGCCAATGGCAAGGCCTGGACGGCGCTTTACGCCATGCAGCGCCAGCCAGACGGCTCCTGGAAGATCTCCGGCTGCTCGCTGGTCGAAGCGCCTGCAGCGGACGCGTGAACCTCTCGTGAACAGGGCTTTCAATCCGGATTCAGGGTGAGTCGGACATGATCGGCATCGTTGAGGCAACACAACGAAACGATCAACCACGCGGAGCTCTCTTCATGAAGACCCTCACCATCGTCACCGCCCTCATCCTCATTTCGGCCGGCCAGGCCATGGCGGGATCGGGCGCCCAGTCGACGTCCAAAACGAGCCAAGGCGTCACGCCTCAAGCCGCCCAGAGCCATGTCGCCTCCTACAATGTCGTCGAGGCCAAGGTTGCCGAAAGCGTGAAATTCCAGAATCCGGGCAAGGCCAAGGGCGTCAGCCAGCAGCCCGGCAAGATGATCTTCAAGGCCCTGCCGAGCCGCGGCTGATCCCGCCGGCCGTGACTTTCGGGGCCCACTGGATTAGAGCCTCTGCCATATCGATGGCAGGGGCTCGAATCGCATGACGGACACGACCTACGCCGCGACGGGACGCCGCCAGACTGTCTATTGGCTGGCTGCCGCGCTGCTCATCATCGCCTGCGCCATCATCCTTCTCGCCATGGGCCGCGAGCCCATCTGCAAATGCGGCTATGTCAAGCTCTGGCATGGCGTGGTGATGAGCTCGGAGAACTCCCAGCATCTCACTGACTGGTACACGCCTTCTCATCTCATCCACGGCTTTATCTTTTATGGGCTCTTCTGGCTCATCGGCCGGCGCTGGCCCTTGGGCCTCAGGCTCTGTCTCGCCATTCTGGTCGAAGGCGCCTGGGAGATCGTCGAGAACAGCGACTTCATCATCAACCGCTATCGTGAGGCCACCGTCTCTCTCGATTATTTCGGCGACAGCGTCATCAATTCGGTGAGCGACATCCTGGCGATGGTGGCGGGTTTCTTCCTTGCCTGGCGTGCCCCGGTCTGGGTGACGGTGGCGCTTGCCATCTTCTTCGAACTGTTCACCGGCTTCATGATCCGCGACAATCTCACCCTCAACATCATCATGCTGACCTGGCCGCTCGACTGGATCAAGCAATGGCAGGCGGCCCTACCGTCGCGCTAGCAGAGAACGCGCGAGCAGCACGCCATTGGCGGGATTTTCGCCGATCCGCCTGATCGCATAAGGCCACCAGTCGCGCCCGAAGGGCACATAGAGGCGCACGCGCTCACCCTGCCGCGCCAGCGCTTCGGCGACATCGCGGCGCACGCCCAAAAGCATCTCGAATTCATAAGCGCCCTGCGGCCAGCCATTCTCGCGGGCGAGCGCCAAGGCCTCGGCCTGGATGCGGTCGTCATGGGTGGCGATGATCGGATAGAAACCACTTTCGCGTGCCTCCTCGCTCAGCATCAGCGCCACGAGCTTGTGATAATTGGCCTTGATCTCGGCCTCCGTCGTGAAGGCCACATGCTTCGCACCAACAAAGGCGCCCTTGACCAGGCGCACTTTGGCGCCGGACGCGATCAGCTTGGTCAGATCGCCTTCGGTGCGCCGCAAATAGGCCTGCAGTGTCACCGCGGCGGGCAGCTCCAGCCGCCGGAGATCGTCATGCAGCGCCAACGTGAAATCGACGACGCTCGCATCCTCCATGTCGAGCATGAGGCAATGCAGACCGGGCTTGCCGCCGGAAGCGAGCGCGATGGCGCGGCCGATGCTGCGGGCGCGCGGCCCCACCTGCTCCGCATCGGTCTGCAGCCCGATCTGTGTCGGATCGACCGAGATATGCACATCGAGATCGGCATCGGCGAGCCTGGCGGCGATGGCGAGCTTCTGGTCGACATTCTCCTGCACCAGCTCCAGCCGGTCGACATATTCGCCGAGATAATAGAACGAGGTGCGGATGCCCTTCTCGTCGAGAAGGCGCTCCGCCGTGGCGAAGGCGGACGCCGCATCGGGCCCCGCCACAAAGCGCCGGGCCAGCTTCTTCATGCCGCCCCGGCCTTGCATGAAATCCTTCACGCTCGAAGAACGCGCCAAGGCGATCATGCCTCTCTGCCAAAGTCGTTTCATGCGATGCTCATATAGCGCGGGATGCGAAAAAGTGGACACCGGTTTTTCGCGAGAATCCCGCGCTAAAGATCAGAATCGATCACGTTCATGAGTTTGGATTGTTTCAATCCAAACTCATCGTGATCTCGCATGGCTCGGCGGCCGGCCATATTTCTGTTTGAAGGCGCGGGAGAATTCGGCGAGCGTCGAGAAGCCGGTGGCGAGCGCCACGTCGCGCACGCTGAGCCTCGAATAGGTCAGAAGGCGCAGCGCCCGGTCGAGCCGCAACTGCCGGTAGAAGCCGACCGGCGTCGTCTGCAGATGCTGATGGAACAGCCGCTCGAGCTGGCGGTCGGAAAGCCCCGACGTCGTCGCCACGTCCTTCAAGGTGAGCTTGTCCTCGACATGCTCCTCCATCAGCCGGATCGCCTTGACGAGGCGCGGGTCGCCGACCCGATAGCGCGTGCCGACCGGCACCCGCGCCTCGCCCGGATGATTGAGATGGCGCGTGTGGACCAGCGTGTCGGCTACCTTCTGCGCCAGCGCCTCGCTTTCGATCGAGCCCAGCCAGTCAAGCATCATGTCGAGCGCCGCCGCACCGCCGGAGGCGGTCATGCGGCCGCGGTCAAGCACATAGGTCTCGTCCGCCACATCGATCTCAGGGTAGCTCTCGCGGAAAGCCGGCAGCGTCTCCCAGTGGCAGGTGGCGCGATAGCCGTCGAGCACACCCGCCCCCGCCAGCAGAAAGGCGCCGGTATCGACGGCACCCAGAAGCGCGCCATTGCGGGCGAGCCGGCGCAATTCATTGAGCACCGGCCGCACCATGCCGGCCTCGTGCTCATAGGACGCACAGGCGAAGACCACATCCGGCCGGCCAATCTCCTCGAGGCTCGCCGAGACCGAAACCGGGATGCCGTTGGAGGCGACCACCGCCTCGCCATCCATCGACACGAAGCGCCAGGAGAACACCTCGCCGGCAAAGCGGTTGGCGACGCGCAAGGGCTCGAGCGCTGAGAACAGCGCGATCATGGAAAAACGCGGAATGAGCAGGAAAGCGATATCGCGGGCCATGGCGGCGGTAAATATCAAGCTGATGGCGAAAAAAGTCAAATCCCATCAAAAATCCGACCTTACTCTGCGCCGATCCAATTCCCAGGGAGGACAGAATGAATCCGAAAGTCATCATCACCTGCGCCGTGACCGGTGCGGGCGACACGGTCGGCAAGCACCCGGCCATCCCGGTAACCCCTGAGCAGATCGCCAATTCGGCGCTCGAGGCCGCCGATGCCGGTGCCGCCATCGTCCATTGCCATGTGCGTAATCCGAAGACCGGCAAGGGCGCCCGCAATGTCGAGCTCTATGCCGAAGTCGTCGAGCGTATCCGCGCCAAGAACAAGACCGTGATCATCAACCTCACCGCCGGCATGGGTGGCGATGTCGAGATCGGCCCCGGCGAGACTCCGCGCCAGTTCAACGAAGCCAATACCGATCTCGTGGGTCCGGCCGAGCGCCTCCTCCATGTGAAGGAGCTGCGTCCCGAAATCTGCACCCTCGATTGCGGCACGCTCAATTTCGGCGACGGCAACACCATCGTCGTCCAGACACCGACGCAGTTGCGCGAGCAGGCGAAGCTCATCCAGTCCTATGGCGTCAAGCCCGAGATGGAAATCTTCGACTCGGGGAACCTGTGGTTCGCCAAGCAGCTCGTCGCCGAAGGCCTCATCGATGAACCGCCGATGTTCCAGCTCTGCCTCGGCATTCCGTGGGGGGCGCCCGTCAACACCCAGACCATGGCCTATCAGGTCGGCGAATTGCCAAAGAACGCCGTCTGGGCCGCCTTCGGCATCGGCCGCAACCAGTTCCCGATGGTGGCGCAGGCTGTCCTCCTCGGCGGCCATGTGCGCGTCGGCCTCGAGGACAATCTCTATCTCGAAAAGGGTGTCTATGCCTCGAACGGCACGCTCACCGAACGCGCCGTGAAGATCATCGAGATCCTCGGCTCCAAGGTCGCCAGCCCCGATGAAGCACGCGACATCCTGAAACTGAAAAAGCGCTGAAAAAGAAATCGCAAAAGATTCGAGAGGAAACTTCCATGTCCATCAAGACCGTCGGCATTGCGGGAACGGGTCTCATCGGCGCCGGCTGGGCGGCGCGCCTGCTCATCCGGGGTTACGACGTCATCGCCTATGACGTCGTCCCCGACGCCGAAGCCAAGCTCAGGGCCGCCATCGACGTCGCCTGGCCGTCGATGATCCGCCTCCTCAACACCCCCAAAGTGAAGAAAGGCAGGCTCAGTTTCACCACTGATCTCAAGGAGATGGCGTCCAAAGCTGACTTCATCCATGAAGCCGCCCCCGAACGCGAGGCCCTCAAGATCAAGCTGTTCAAGGATCTCGACGCGCTGAGCCGTCCGGATGTCATCATCGCCTCTTCTTCGTCGGGCTTCCTGCCCTCCAGGCTCCAGTCCGAATGCGCCCATCCGGAGCGCGTGATCATCGCGCATCCCTTCAACCCGGTCTATCTGCTGCCGCTCGTCGAGACGGTGCCGGGCGACAAGACCTCATCCGAGGCGATGGACCGCGCCGGCAAATATTTCGAGAGCGTCGGCATGCATGTGCTGCGCCTCAAGAAGGAGATCGACGGTTATATCTGCGACCGTCTCCAGGAAGCTCTGTGGCGCGAGGCGCTGCATGTGCTCGATAAGGATATCGGCACCACCGCTGATATCGATGACTCGATCGTCTATTCGGCCGGCATGCGCTGGGCCTTCATGGGCTCCTTCCTCACCTATCATGCGGCCGGCGGCCCTGGCGGCATGCGCGCCTTCATCAATCAGTTCGACCCGACGCTCGATCTGCCCTGGACCGATCTCAAATATCCGAAATGGAATGATGCGCTGGAGAAGCGGCTCGTCGAAGGCTGCGAGGCCCAGGCCGACGGCCAGACCGTCGCCGAGATCGAAGCCAAGCGCAACGACGTCCTCGTCGACATGATGCATCTCTTCAAGCAGCACAAGGTCGGCGCGGGCCTCGTGCTGGCGCGCGAGGAAGAGCGCCGCTTGAAGGCGCTGAAGCGCTGGAAGAAAGGCGCCAAGGTCGGCGGCCCCCTCGCCCTTCACCACGGCACCGTCATGACCTCCTGGGTGGATTACAACAACCACATGCAGGACGCCTATTATCTGGTGGCTTTCGGCGACGGGCTCGACGCCTTCTTCCGCTATATCGGCGATGACGAGGCCTATCGTGCGTCAGGGCTGACTTTCTTCACCGCCGAGACGCATCTCAACTACTATCGCGAGATGAAAGCGGGCGAGCCCTTCACCATCGAAACCCAGCTCGTCGGGCTCGATGAGAAGCGCATGCATCTCTTCCACCGCTTGCTGCATGGCAAGACCGGCGAGCTCGTCGCCACCAATGAGATCATGCAGCTGCATGTCGACCAGAAGGCCGGCAAGGTCTCGCCGATGCGCGCCGACATCTTCGAGGCACTCTCCGCCGTCTGGGCCGAGCACAGGAAGCTCAAAGCCCCGGCCGAGCTCGGCCGCGTCATGAACGTACCTAAAAAGGCGAAGCCGGCAGTGAAGAAGAAACCGGCCGTCAAGAAGAAGGCCGCTAAGAAGAAACGCTGATTATCTCGGGAGGAAACCATGCTTCAGCGTGTCATGATCACGGCGGGCGGCTCCGGCATTGGCTGGGCCATCGCCAGGGCTTTCGCCGACAATGGCGCCAAGGTCCATATTTGCGATGTCGACGAACGGGCGCTGGGTGAGGCGACCGAGAAATACCCGCAGATCGCCGCCACCCATCTCGATATCACCGACGAGGAAGCGGTCGACCAGTGGTTCGACGACGCGCTCGACGACATGGATGGCCTCGACGTGCTCATCAACAATGCCGGCATCAAGGGGCCGACCGGTTATGTCGAGGAGCTGAAGCTCGACGACTGGCGCGAATGCCTGAGCGTCTGTCTCGATGCGCAGTTCCTCTGTGCGAGGCGCGCCGCCCCGGTGATGAAGGAGCAGCGTTCCGGCTCGATCATCAACATCTCCTCGACCGCCGGCCTCTATGGTTATGGCCTCAGGACGCCTTATGCGGCGGCCAAGTGGGCGGTGATCGGCTTCTCGAAGTCGCTCGCCGTCGAGCTCGGCCCTTATGATGTGCGCGTCAACGCCATTTGCCCGGGCTCGGTCGAAGGCCCGCGCATGGAGCGTGTCATCAAGGCTGAGGCCGACAGCCGCGGCGTCGCCTTCGACGTCGTCTACAAGGACTATGTCCAGGCCCAGTCGATCAAGCGTTTCGTCAAGCCGGAGGAGATCGCCGATATGTGCCTCTTCCTGGCCTCGCCCGCATCCAAGATGGTGACCGGCCAGGCGATCTCTGTCGACGGCCATTCCGAAACCTTCCACATAGGGAGCTGACCCCATGGATTTCGCCCTCACCGACGAACAGCGCATGATCGTCAAGACGACGCGCGATTTCGTCGAGAACGAGCTATTCCCGCATGAGGCGGAAGTCGAGCGCACTGGCGAATTGCGCAAGGACCTCTATGAGGAGCTGAAGGCCAAGGCGATCGAAGCCGGACTCTATGCCGCCAACATGCCCGAGGAAGCGGGCGGCGCCGGTCTCGATACCCAGACCTGGGTCATGTATGAGCGCGAGCTCGGCCGCGCCAATTACGCGCTGCATTGGAACTGCGTGGCGCGCCCGTCGAACATCCTGATGGCGTGCGAAGGCGAGCAACGCGAGAAATATCTCTTCCCCGCGGTGCGCGGCGAGAAGTCCGACTGCCTCGCCATGACCGAGCCGGGTGCGGGCTCGGATGTCCGCGGCATGAAATGCGCCGCTGTCCAGCAAGGCGATGATTTCGTCATCAATGGCGTGAAGCATTTCATCAGCCATGCCGATGTCGCCGATTTCGTCATCCTCTTCGCCGCCTCGGGCGAGGAGAACACGCCGCGCGGCAAGAAGAAGCTCATCACCGCCTTCCTGGTCGACAAGGGTCATCCGGGCTTCGTGGTGCGCGACGGCTACCGCAATGTCTCGCATCGCGGCTACAACAACTGCATCCTCGAATTCACCGATTGCCGCCTGCCCAAATCGGCTGTGCTGGGCGAAGTGCATAAGGGTTTCGAGGTCGCCAATTCCTGGCTCGGCGCCACCCGCCTCCAGGTCGCCGCCACCTGTATCGGCCGCGCCGAGCGCGCGCTGGAGCACGCCAAGCAATGGGCGGTCGACCGCGTTCAATTCGGCCAGCAGATCGGCAAGTTCCAGGGCGTCTCCTTCAAGCTCGCCGACATGGCGCTCGAATTCAAGGCGGCCTGGCTCCTCACCCTTGAGGCGGCCTGGAAATACGACCAGGGCACGGTCGAGGACATGGACATGGCAATGGCCAAGCTCAAGGCCACCGAGATGCTGGCCATGGTCGCCGACGAGGCCATCCAGATCCATGGCGGCATGGGCGTGATGGAGGAATTGCCGCTCGAGCGCATCTGGCGCGACGCCCGCATCGAGCGCATCTGGGAAGGCACCAGCGAGATCCAGCGCCACATCATTTCGCGGTCGCTGCTGCGGCCGCTCGGCGGCTAAGGCATCGGGCCGAAAAGTGCGAAGCGGTTTTCGGATAACCCGATGACCTAACAACGGAACGGAGGAGCTGTTCCCCCCGCCTCTGGCGGCTTGCCCGGATAAGGGGCGGGGGTCGAGCGGTTCGTCCAAGAAGCGAAGCATCATGACAACATCTCTCACCCGCCTGCTCTCGCCCGCATCCATCGCCTTCATTGGCGGTCATGAATGCGACGTCGCCATCAAGCGCACGCTTGCCTTGGGCTTCACCGGTAAGATCTGGGCCGTCCACCCCAAACGTGAGCAACTGGGCGGCATTGCCTGCATCCGCTCGGTCGAGGAGATCGACGGCGTGCCGGATGCGGCCTTCGTCGCCGTCAAGCGCGAGCCCACCATCGAGATCGTCCGCCATCTGAACAATATCGGCTGCGGCGGCGCCGTCATCTATGCCTCGGGCTTTTCCGAGACGGGCGAGACCGGCAAGGAATTGCAGCGCCAGCTCCTCGACGCGGCGGACGGCATGCCGCTGATGGGTCCCAATTGCTATGGCTTCGTCAATGCTTTGGCCCATGCCGCTCTGTGGCCGGACGAACACGGCCTGTCACACCTCGAGCGCGGCGTCGCCATCATCACCCAGTCCGGCAACATCGCCTGCAACTTCACCATGACGCGCCGCGCGCTTCCCGTGGCCGCCGTCTTCGCCATCGGCAACCAGGCCGATGTCGACATCGCCCGTATGCTCGAGGCCTTGTCCGAGGATGAGCGCATCACCGCAATCGGCCTTCACATCGAAGGGCTCAAGGATATTCCAGCTTTCGCCAGGGCCGCCGAGGTCGCGCGAAAGAACCGCAAGCCCGTGGTAGCCTTGAAGACCGGCCGTTCCGAGCAAGGCGCCAAGGTGGCAATGAGCCATACGTCCTCGCTCGCCGGCGCCGACACGCTGTATGACGCGCTCTTCGAACGGTGCGGCGTCGCCCGCATGACCTCGGTGACCGCTTTTGTCGAGACGCTCAAATTCCTCCACAATGGCGGCCCGCTCAAGGACAACCGTCTCGTTTCGATGAGCTGCTCGGGTGGCGAAGCCGCGCTTATCGCCGACATGGCGATGGGCAAGAAGGTGAGCTTCCCTGAATTCGATTCCCGCACCAAGCCGAAAGTGGCGGCGACGCTCAATGAATATGTGTCGATCGACAATCCGCTCGATTACCACACCTTCATCTGGAACCAGGAAGACAAGCTCACCGCCACTTTCTCGGCGGTGCTCGCCGGCGGTTTCGATGTGTCGATGCTGATCCTCGACGTGCCCACCAATCCGGCGATGAAACCCGATGGCTGGCTCACCACGGCGCGTGCGCTGCGCTCCGCCGCGCAGGCGACCAAGGCCCGCGCCGCGATGGTGGCGAGCCTGCCCGAGTGCCTGCCCTTGCCATTGGCCGAGGAAATGGCCGCCGCCGGCGTCGCCCCGATGATGGGGCTCGATGATGCGCTGACCGCTTTCGAGGCGGCGGCCTTCATCGGCCGCAACTGGGCGCGCCGCGACAAGGTCCCGGCCCTCGTTGCGACCACTGAACGCGGCGGTCAGCTGACGACGCTCACCGAATATGACGCCAAGCAGCTTCTGAAGAGCTTTGGCCTCAGCGTGCCGGAAGGCATCGTCTGCAAGACCGGCGATGCGGTGAACGCGGCGGAGAAACTCGACTTTCCCGTCACGCTCAAGGTCTCCTCCGCCGCGATCGCGCATAAGACGGAAGCTGGCGGCGTGGCGCTCAATCTCAAGAGCGCGCATGAGGTCGCGGTGGCGGTTGAGCGCATGACCAGACTTGCGGATGAAGTCATCGTCGAGCGCATGGTGACGGGCGCTGTCGCCGAGCTGATCGTCGGTCTCAAATCCGATCCGCAATTCGGTCTGGCGCTGGTGCTCGGCGCCGGCGGCATTCTCACCGAGCTGCTCAAAGATTCGGCAACACTCATTCTGCCGGCGTCGCGGCCTGAGATCGAACGCGCGCTCAAGTCGTTGAAAGTATGGAAGCTCGTCGAAGGCTTCCGTAACAAGTCGGGGGATCAGGAGGGTGTGATCAGGGCGGTCGAGGCAATTGCAGGCTTTGCCGAGGCGCATCGGGGCCTTATAGAGGAGCTCGATGTCAATCCCCTGCTCGTCCTGCCTCCAGGT
Source organism: Rhizobiales bacterium Y(2018) (assembly GCA_005502925.1). Taxonomy (GTDB): domain Bacteria; phylum Pseudomonadota; class Alphaproteobacteria; order Rhizobiales; family Aestuariivirgaceae; genus Taklimakanibacter. Next base: position 186,259 of record SCPD01000007.1, read on the forward strand.
CAAGGTGCCGTGGCGGTCGATGCCCTCATCGCAATGCGCAAAGGTTAGCTCATGTCGTCACCTCTCATTGTCGAACGCCGCGGCAAGGTCCTCGAAGTCACCATCAACCGGCCCAAGGCCAACGCCATCGACGCGCCGACGAGCCGCATCATGGGCGAGACCTTCGCCAAATTCCGCGACGACCCCGAATTGCGCGTGGCTATTCTCACCGGCTCGGGCGAGAAATTCTTCTGCCCCGGCTGGGATCTGAAAGCCGCGGCGGAAGGCGAAGCGCCCGATTCCGATTATGGCGTCGGTGGTTTCGGCGGCCTGCAGGAATTGCCCGGCCTCAACAAGCCGGTGATCGCCGCGATCAACGGCATCGCCTTCGGCGGCGGCTTCGAGATCATGATCTCGGCCGACATCATCATCGCCGCCGACCACGCCACTTTCGCCCTACCGGAAATCAACTCCGGCACACTCGCCGACGCGGCCACCATAAAATTGCCACGCCGTATTCCCTACCATGTCGCCATGGAGCTTCTCTTCACCGGACGGCGCATGGATGCCCACGAAGCCAAGCAATGGGGCATCGTGAACGAGATCGTGACGCAGCCCAATCTGATGATCCGCGCCCGCGAAGTCGCCGCCATGCTGGCCGACGGCCCGCCGCTGGTCTTCGCCGCCATCAAGGAAACGGTGCGCGAGACCGAGCGCCTCACCGTCCAGGAAGCCTTCGACCTCGTCACCAAGCGCAAGCTCAAGACGGTCGACACGCTCTATGCGAGCGACGACCAGAAGGAAGGCGCCCGCGCCTTCGCCGAGAAGCGCAAGCCGGTGTGGAAAGGCCGCTAGCACAAACAGATGAACCGCCGGACGTTCTTCAAATGGCTGGGCGGTCTCGCTTTGTCGGGCGCGGCGATGACCAGCTACGCCTTCGGCATCGAGCCGGGCTTCATGCTGCGCGTGCAGCAATACAGACTGACGCCGCCCGGCTGGCCCGCCGACTTCAAGCTGCGCATCGCCGTGCTCACGGATATCCATGCCGGCGAGCCCTATATGAGCCTCGGGCGGATCGAGCGTATCGTCGAAACGACCAATGCGCTCAAGCCCGATCTTGCGCTCCTTCTGGGCGACTTTTCCACCGGCCATCGGCTGATAACCAGGCAAGTTCCGATCAAGGACACCGCCGCGGCCTGTGCCGGACTTGTGGCACCACTCGGCCGGCACGCCATTCTCGGCAATCATGACTGGTGGGACGACCGGGCGGCGCAGAAGCGGCAATCCGGTCCCAGCCTCTATGGCGATACGCTGAATGCCTCCGGCATTCCCGTCTATGAGAATGACGGTGTGCGCCTCGAGCATAATGGCCGGCCCTTCTGGCTCCTGGGCCTCGGCGACCAGCTTGCCTTCGTCCGCGGCCGCGGTCGCTTCACAGGCGTTGACGATCTCGACGGCACGCTCGCCAAAGTGACCGACGACGCGCCGATCATTCTCATGATCCATGAGCCCGACGCCTTCATCAAAGTGCCTAAACGCGTTTCACTCACGCTCGCCGGCCACACCCATGGCGGCCAGGTGCGCCTCTTCGGCTATTCGCCCGTGGTCCCGTCCGGCTATGGCAACCGCTTCGCCTACGGCCATGTCGTCGAGGACGATCGCCATCTGATCGTGTCGGGCGGCCTCGGCTGCAGCATCCTGCCGGTGCGTTTCGGCGTGCCGCCCGAAATCGTGCTGATCGAGCTCGGCGGCTAGCCGCTACTCCACCTTGAAATAGGCCTGTGCCTGGACGGCATAATGATCGTCCTTCATCAGGCGCAGCTCATATTCGCCGGGCGCCAAGGGTTCGCTGAGTGCATTCTCATCCAGCATCACCGTGCCGTTGAAGCGCGCATTGGTATAGACATAGGTCAGGTAGTTGAAGGCATTCGCATCGCCCTGCCCGCGCGCATAAAGCGCGATCCAGTCGAATTTGGTGCCCGGCGTATCGGTAAAGCTGATCTTGATCGGCTCACCCGGCTTGTAGATTTCTTTGTCGGTTTGGAGCTCTGCCTGCGCGTCCTTCGTCTGCATGGTGAAAAGCGAACGCGCCATCTCCTTGCCTTGCGCATCGAGCAGCACCGCGGTGAATTCGCCGCCATCGTTCCAGCCGGGCAGCGTCAGCTTGATCGAGGGGCGGTCCCAGAAGCCGACACTGGCGACGCCGGTCAAAGCATCGGTGGCCGGATCGCCGTCGCGCACCATGACGATGGCGCTCCATTCCGACTTGTCCGGCATGTTGACGCGCAGACGGAAATCCTCACCGGCGATCACTGGCCGGGGCTCGACCGTGATCAGCGCCGGCGCATCGACCGGCGTCACGTCGAAGGTCGAGATCACCGCGCGATGATCGGATGGCCACGGATCGACCACGACGCCGACATCGGGATTGCCCTTCTCGCCGCCGAGCACGCTTGCCACCGGCTTGGCATTGGCCGACCAGATCATGTCGATGCGATCGAGCGTTTCGGTCGGACGGATGTAAGGCTGCGGATAACCGGCGGTCCAGGTGAGGCCGGGATTTTTCACCGGATCGGGATTGACCGCCCGGTAGGAATCGGTGAGCCCCGCATCGGCGAAGACCTTCGAGGCCGGCCACTCGACCGGGAACTTCACTTGTTTGCGCGCCTTGGCGGCTTCCGCCGTCCAGTCGAGATGCGACGGCGAATTGAAATCGCCGGTGAGGAATACCGGCACACCCGCCTTGGCGAGCTTGCCGAGCGCGTCGGCGATGGGCTGCGCTTCGGGTACGCGTGTCTCGGTCTCGATCTTCAGCACCTCTTCGAGTGTCTTGCCGTCGCGCACCGCTTCGGGTCCGTACGGATCGCTGGTCAGATGCAGATTGGCGACCGCCACCGCCTTGCCGGGCCTGACCATGACCCAGGCATGCACCGTGTCGGGTCCCACCCCGTTCAGCGAATAGACGAGACCTGACGACTCGGGCGCAGCGCCATTGCCGGAATCGAAGAGCGGATAGCGGCTGATGATGTGGCGGCGTGTATCGACATAGGAATAGCCGGCGAGTTGGGCGATCTTCTCGATATTGCCATCCGGCTCCTGGATGCCGATGATGTCGGGATCGGCCGCCTTGATCGCCCGGATCACTGCGCCGAAATCCAACTGCTCGCCGCCATACCAGATATTGAAGCTCATGACCTTGAGCGGCACGCTGTCCTGCGCCGACGCCATGCCCGGCAGGATGAGCCCCAGGCAGCACAGAATGATCCTGATCAAGCCCTTCGCCATCCCCATCTCTCCCCTTGGCTATTGATGCTCAGTACACTTCCAGACGTGACCGGCTCATGACGAAGCCGTTCTTGCCGCGCTGGCATTTGAGGCCTTTGCTCGATGCCTGGCAGGTGAACGGCCCGGCCTTCCATGTCTTGCCATAGCTGAGCACCGGCTCGGCCGAGCAACAGGACGCATCGCCGACCTGCTTGTAAACCTTGCCGCGCCCAATAGGCCCCAGGATGATGCGCGCATATTTGGGTTCGACCCGGTCGCAGGAAAGCTCCGGCCCGCCATCCACCGGCTGATAGACATCGGTGCCGCCTTTGGGCGTGTAGATGCAGCCGATATTGCCGGAGGGCAGCACGAATTCGACCTGCTTCTCGGCGAGAACCGGCGTGGTGAGTCCGGCCAACAATGCAACGACGCTCAACAACCGAAAGACCGCCATCCTGAAATCCTTCGCTCTAGTTGAATGAACGTTCAGCATACTGCCATGGAAGCGCCAGTGCGGTCAGTAGGAATCCGGCACAGCGATGTCGGAATTTCTTCTTCAGCCGACATTCATCTTGGGATTGCAAGGCTCGCCTGGATGAAACCGATCCTTGCCGTACTGATTGTTGCTGCAACGTTGGACGCCAGCGCGGAAACGGCGCGGCTGGGGGCTGCTCATAGCAGGGCAAACTACAGCGGCTCACTTTCCTGCGTCCTTCACGAACCGCGGTCGCCGTCGGTTCACATCTTTCAGTGTAGGGACACCAAGGGCTGTGAATTGCCGGCCGCACAGCCCATTTCGAACCTGCTGCAAAAATTCAGCTCGACGAAAATCGTCAAGCTTGCGCCACTGCCGAATGGATGCCTGCGTATCACCCTCATCGGCAAGCTCAAGCTTCCGGACGCACCGCCCTGGGCAGGCACCGCCTATCCCGGCTGGCGCCCCTTCACTGACACCCCATAGCGCCTCCTTAGAAGGACGGTGTACGATCGCGCCCCTGGTTACCCCTGATCTGGCATCGGTGAATATGAAACCGCTTTATACCGCTCTAGCTCTATTCGCCCTGTGCGCTGTCACGGGCGGATCGTTGCGCGGCCAGGCGGCAGAGACTGAGCCGGAGATCGAGGCCCCCGGCGCACTACCGCTCGGCCCACCGATGCAAAGCAAGCCGGCGCGCGGCGCTCTCCTTTGCACCTATGAAGACCAAAGCAACGCGGAGATCCATGTCCTTCTGTGCCGCTCGGAGAATTCTGAGGCGTGCGCGCTGACCAATCCCGTGCCGATACGGGCTCTGATGAGCGGATATGATGGGGTGAAGATCCTCGCAATCGGCGCGAGTCCTGAAGGATGTTCGCGCGTGACCTTTACGGGGTCGCGGAAGGCGAACTGACCGTCTTCGGCAGGAACAGCAGCACCAGCGCCGCCCCCACCCACAGGCTCGCCGTCGCCGCGAGGCTGGTGGCGAAGAAACCGTGCGCCGCATAGACGCTGCCATAGACGGCGCCGCCGATGCCGACCGCGACATAGGTGATGAAGGAGAACAGCCCCATAGCGGTCGAGCGCTCGGCCGCCGGCGCCGCACCGATATAGGAAACGAGCACATTCATGCCGACATGCTGCACGAGACCCCAGACCAGCGGATAGGCAATCGCCGTCCACAGATTGAGCGTCGCGAAAGGCAGGAGAATGTAGTTGATGCCGACGACGAACAAGGCCGCCGCCATCAGCCGCGCCGGGCCCATGCGATCGATGAAACCGTCGAAGAAGACGGCAAGTCCGAAGCCGATGCCATAGGAGCAGGCGATGAGCCCGCCGAGCCAAGCGCCCGCTTGATGCAGATGGCGCGCGTGATCGCCGAGGAACGTATAGGTCTGATAGAAGCCGATCATGAAGACGAAGGTGGCGATAAGGGCCAGCGGAATGCCCTTCACCGCCAGCGCCCGGCGATAAGGCACCGGCCGCGAAGCGGCTGCCGCCTCCGCCCTTGGCAACAGCCCGATGCCGAAAATCATCACGGCCGAGATCAGGGCGACGGCAATAAAGGTGCCGCGCCAGTCGACGAGGTCAGACAGGATGGCGGCGAGCGGCACGCCCGCCACCATCGCCACCGACCAGCCGAAGATCACCCGTCCCATGGCGCGCGAGCGCATATGGTCAGGGGTCAGATCGGCGGTGAGCGCGTAGGTGCCCGGGATGATCACCCCGGCGGCGAGGCCGGTGATGAACTGCCCGGCCACGAGCACGCGCCAGTCGAAGGCGGCGGCGCAGAGCGCAAGACCAGCCGCGATAACGGCGAAGGCAATCTGCATGGCCTGACGCTTCGGCCACTGGCCGAGCCGCGGCGCCGCCAGCAGTGCCGCCAGCGCCACACCGACGCCATAGGCGCCCGAGGCAATGCCGATCTCGACGGGGCCGGCGACGAGCGCCCTGGCGATGTCGGGGAGCATCGGCGACAGCATCAGCGCCTGAATACCGACGGCGGCGATGCCGCACATCAGGATCAGCAGATGGTTCTGCGAGGACGGAGCGCTGGTTACGGCAGTCATATTATCTAACCTAGATAGAGAGATTACGATTTTTCCCATATCATGTTATGAATATGATCAGGAATGGCTATTTTATACCGTCCAAACCTCGTTAAGGGATAACCCGCAATGGATGCCACCGACCGAAAGCTGTTAGCCATCATGGCCGAGGATGCCTCGATCGCCTATCGCGACCTGGGCGAGAAGCTCGGCCTGTCCGCCCCTTCCGTTTATGAGCGGGTGAAGAAGCTCAAGAAGGAAGGCGCCATCCGCCGCACCACCATCGAGATCGACGGCGAGGCCATCGGCTGCCCCCTCCTCGCTTTTGTCCATGTCACCACCGAAGGCTGGGGCAAGACACCGCAAATGCTGGCCATGGGCGAGGACCCGCGGGTCGAGGAGCTCCATTCAGTGGCCGGCGACAGCTGCATGATCCTGAAAGTGCGTTGCGAGGGCACCCAGGCCCTCGAGCAGCTCCTGAAGCGGGTCTACGACATTCCGGGCGTGCGCAGCACCCGTTCCTATATCGCGCTCAACACTTTCTTGGAGCGCGGTCCCCGGACTGAGCTTTTCACTAAAAATTAGATCAAAGCCAATTGTTAACGGGCCCTTTCGCCGACCCGCGAGTTTTCAGAGTTGGTATTGAAACTCTTTACACGCCTCTCCCGTAACTAGGCACTAAGTGCAAGGCGACAGGAGGCGCGGTCCGGTCCAGAGGGCGATCGGGCCGCGTTTTATTTTTCTGCCAGCGCTTTGAGCTTGGCGAGGCCCTTTTCATTATCGGGTCCGAAAGTGCGATCGTAGAGCAGCCCCATCCAGCGCTCAAGCGGATTGCGTAAGAGCGTCTTGAAGCCCCAGGTGACCCGCGTCTCGTTGGCGATGGCCGAGAAATCCAGATAGGCGACCGCATCGCCCATGCCGCCGAAATCGAGCGTCGTGGCGAAGCGCTTGTTCGGCTGGTAATCGACCACCGTCTGCGAACCGGAGCCGAGCTGCGGATTGTCGGAGGTCCAGGACATCTTCTGCCCGATGCCGGTCTCCGGTCCTTCGAACGTATAATGCAGCCCGGGATCGATCTCGGCCCAGGGCGAGAATTCCTTGAACCGCTTGAGATTGCTGGCGATGGCGAAGACCTTGTCCGCCGGCGCCGCGATGGTGATCCGGCGTTCGACCACCGCCTCGCCCGGCAGCACATAGGCACCGCCCATGAAAACGACGACGAACGCGATCAGCGCATAGACGACGCCCAGCACGACTTTCTTCATGGCTTCCTCTAGAGCCCTTCCCGTTTTGATCGAATCGTTCCGATTCGATCAAAACGGGAAAAAGGGCTCGAAAACATATGATCTGGAGCGCTTCCTTATCGCCAAAGTCGAGCAACTTTGGCGGGCAGCGCTCTGGTCCTGAATGACGGGCGCTTCTATAGCTTAGGCCATGCGCCCTGCCCAACTGTTCCGCATTAGGCCCCTGGAGCCGCGCGATCTTGACGCGGCCGCCGAAGCCGCCAATGCCGCCTGCCGCCAGGCCTATGCCTTCTTTGGTTATAACCACCCTGTCTCGACGTCGCGCCAGCGGCTCGGCGAAGCTGTCAGCGAGGGGCAGCGTTGCTTCGTGCTGGAGGTCTCGGGCGTGGTCGCAGGGATCCTCACCCTCAAGCCCGCTTTCATCGACAAGCTCTTCATAGCGCCGCACTGGCAGGGCCTCGGCATGGGCTCCGCCTGCCTCGCTTTCACCAAGGCGCTTTATCCGCATGGCATTGAGCTGCATTGCGCCCAGCAGAATTTCGGCGCCTGCCGCCTCTATGAGCGGAACGGCTTCATCGCCGTGACCCATGAGATCTATCAGCCGATCGGTATCGGCGACGTCATCTATCGCTGGCCGGGAAACTAGGCCTCAGCGCCCATAGACCTGGCGCGGCAGCCACAGGCCGATCTCCGGGAAGACATAGAGCAGCACCATGGCGATGAGCACGATGAAGATGAACGGCATTACGCCTTTGAAGATGTCGTTGATGTTCACATGTTTGGGGGCGACGCCCTTCAGATAGAACGGCGCCATGGCGACCGGCGGCGACAGGAACGACGTCTGGATGTTGAGCGCGATCAGGAGCCCGAAGAACAACGGGTCGATGCCGAAATGCTCGAGCAGCGGCAGGAAGATCGGCACGAAGATGACGATGATCTCGGTCCATTCGAGCGGCCAGCCCAGGATAAAGATGATGATCTGGCTGACGATCAGGAAAGTGATCGGCGACAGGTCGAGCCCCACCACGAAATCCTTGATCACCGCATCGCCGCCAAGCGCCGCGAATACGGCCGAGAACATGAAGGAGCCGACGAACAGCCAGCCGACCATCGCCGAGGTACGGGCGGTCAGATAGACCGACTCGCGCAGCTTCTCGTAATTGAGCGAGCGATAGGCAGCCGCCAGGATGAGCGCGCCGAGCGCTCCGATCGCCGCAGCCTCGGATGGCGTCGCGAGCCCGAACATGATGGCGCCCAGCACGGAGAAGATCAGGAGCGCCAGCGGCAGGAAGGACGTGGCGAGCTGATAGAAAATCGTCGCATAGGGCACGTCGCGCTCGGCCTTGGGCATCGGCGGCGCCAGTGATGGATTGATCAAGACCCGGATCATCACATAGGCCATATAAAGCCCGGCCAGCATGAGCCCGGGGAAGAATGCGCCGGCGTAAAGCTGCACCGGCGATACGCCAGCCGTTGCCCCGTACAAGATGAGCATGATCGAGGGCGGAATGAGAATACCGAGGCAGCCGCCGGCACAGACGACACCGGCCGAGAGCTTAACGTCATAGCCGTGCCGCAGCATCGCCGGGAAAGCCAGGAGCCCCATCAGCGTCACCACCGCACCGACGATACCCGTCGCCGTGGCGAAGAGCGCGCAGGTGGCGAGCGTGGCGATGGCGAGCGAGCCCGGCAAGGCGCCGGAGGCAAGTTGGATCGATCGGAACAGGCGGTCGAGGATATTGGCGCGCTCGACGATATACCCCATGAAGACGAAGAGCGGCACCGAGATCAGCACGTCATTGGTCATCACCGACCAGGTACGCTGGACGAGCAGCGCCGCCACTGTGTCCATGTTCCCGTCATAGGCAAGGAAGGCAAAGCCGACGCCCATCGCCATCAGCGTGAAGGCGATCGGGAAGCCGAGCATGATGAGGAAGATGAAGAGGACGAGCATGAGCACGCCCAGCTGCGGGTCGGTCATGGACGGCCTCCGGTCGGATTGGCAGTTTCGGCATGCTGGGCGAGGATGACATTCTCCAGCTCTTCGACGTCATGCAGCCTTTGCGGCCACTCACCACGCCTCAGGCAGAAGATGCAGCGCGCCACTTCGACTATGCCCTGGAGCAGCAGCAGCACGCCGGTCGCCGGGATCAGTGTCTTGTATTGATAGACCGGCAGGCCGTCGGGGCTATAGGCCGAATGCTCATGCGTCATCCAGGACTGCGCCGCGAAACCATAGCCCGCGAAGATGAAGGCGATGATTCCGGGGAAGAAGAACAGAAAGTAAAGCACCAGGTCCATCAGCGCCTGGCGGCGCGGCGACCAGGTGCGGTAGAGGAAATCGCCGCGCACATGGGCGTTGCGGGACAGCGCATAGGCGCCCGCCATGATGAACAGCGCGCCATAGAGGATGTAGCTCGCATCATAGGCCCAGGTGGTGGGCGATCTCAGCACATAGCGCGAGAAGACCTCATAGCTCACGGCAACGGTCAGGATGACGATCGACCAGGCGAAGAGCTTACCGACGAAAGTCGAGACTTGGTCGACCGGGATGAGGACGCGCTGCAGGCGCGGCCCCCAGCCCTCGTCGGCTGAGCGTTTCGCGAGATTCATGGCGAAGCTCGCCAGAATGGCGATGGCGCCCAGCCAGAACAGCCAGGGTGAATAGGCCCATGTCCCGCGTTCGACATGGGCCGCGGCAAGCGGCGTGCATCGTTCGAAGGGACCGAAGAGACAGAGGAAGACCTGATTGGGCCTGAGGCCCTTGCCCGCCACCAGCCCACCGACCTGGCCATAAGCATAAAGCGACCAGAAGATCGCAAGGATGATGAGGGCCACCCCTCCTCCAAAGAGGAGAAGTGGCAGGCGCTGATTTTTCATGGCGCCGTCACGCAGTCTGAAAACAGCACACATTTCCCCTTTCAGTCACGCTCCCGCCCGCTCCCGAACGAGCGAGAGCATCATGCGGCTGAAGCTCAGGCCTTGAAGAAGTGATCGAAGGCGGTCTTCTGGTCGACTTCCATATCGAACTGAAGGGCGACGACCCGCTTGGTCCAGGTTTTCTGCGACTCGACCACCTTGGCGAAGAACGGCTCCTGCGATTGCGCCGTGATCACCTTGTCCCAGGCTGCGAGCTGTGCTTGCAGCACGGCGTCAGGCGTTCTGTGCACCTTGACGCCGCTTTCGGCCTTCATCGCCTCAAGATCCTTGGAGTAGCGGTCCATCGCCTTCCACGACATGTCGGCCGAGGCCGATTCAGTCGCATATTTGAGGATAGCCTGGAGATCGGGCGCCAGCGCGTCATATTTCGCCTTGTTGAACATGATCTCGAAGCATTCCGCCGACTGGTGATAGGACTGCAGCATGTAGTCCTTGCTGACATCCGGGAAGCCCAGCACGCGGTCGGAGGACGGATTGTTGAACTCCGCCGCCTCGAGCAAGCCGCGATCCATCGCCGGCACGATCTCGCCGCCGCCCAGGATGGTCACCGCGGCACCCATTTCCTTGAACAGATCGGCCGAGAGACCGACGGTGCGATATTTGAGGCCGGCCAGGTCCTCCGGCTTCTCGACCGGCTTCTTGAACCAGCCGAGCGGTTGGGTCGGCATCGGTCCGGTGAGGAAGCCCACGAGGTTCAGGCCGAGCACCTGCTGGACGAGCTCTTCATAGAGCGCCTGCCCGCCGCCATATTTCATCCAGCCGATCATCTGATTGGCGCGCCAGCCCCAGGCCGGCGGCGTGCCGAACAGCGAATAGGCCTTGTGTTTGCCGTACCAGTAGGCGCAGACGCCATGGCCGCCATCGAGCGTGCCGGCGATCACCGCATCCTGCAATTCGAAGGCCTTGGCGACGGCGCCCGCCGCCAGAAGCTCAAGCTTCAGGCGGCCGCCCGACATCTCGTTGACGCGGTTCACATAATCCTGCGCGTATTCGTGGAAAATATCCTTGGACGGCCAGGTGCTCTGGAACTTGAACACCACTGCCTCCTGCGCTCGGACGACATTCGGCACGGAGAGAGCAGCGGCGCCGGCGACGGATGCAGCACCGGTCGCCAGGAATTGCCGGCGTGATTTGGACGGACGGTCTTTGGCCATTGGAGTTCCTCCTCGTGCGCCTGCTTATTGCTTGGGCGCTTCGCGGCGGAGTGTGCAGGAGAAACCCAGGTGAGGCAACTTGCCGCGCCATTCAACTAACGTCGAATACCGCCTCCCCCGGCGTCGTAACTTTCATCCCTAAGTGACTGATTTGGAAAAGGGAAAGAGCTGGTGTTATGATCCTACGAGATTCCAGCCAGCGTGTGAGCTTCATGCCATCACAGTTATTTCATCCCGACTTCAAGGCCCGTCCCTTCTGGTGGGAGGCCTATGCCCCCGAAGCGATCGCGCCGATCGACCTGCCGAAGGAGACCCGCGTCGCCATCATCGGCGCCGGCTATGCCGGGCTTTCCGCCGCCATGGCGCTGAACCAGGCCGGTCTCGACTGCCTCATCCTCGATGCCAATGAGCCGGGCTTCGGGGCCTCGACGCGCAATGGCGGCATGGTCTCGGGCGGCGTAAATGTCGCCAAGCGCTATTTCGCCAAGCCCCTCTCGGCCGAGGAATCCGTCCCTTATCTCAACGATGCCGCCGACGCCTTCGCCCATGTCGAGGACCTCATCGCGCGCGAGAACATCGCCTGTCACTGGACCAAGGCCGGATATTTCCTCGGCGCCTGGTGCAACGCCCATTACCGCACCATGGAGAAGAAGGTTCAGTCCCTCAATGCCGACGCGCAGTCGGGCGCCTATATCGTGCCCCGGGCGCGCCAGCGCCAGGAGATCGGCTCGGACTATTACCGAGGCGGCATGGTGGTCGAGCGCGCCGCTCATATCCACCCTGCCCTCTATTTCAAGGGCCTCTTCGATGTCATCCGCCGGCAGAACATTCCGGTCGCGGCCAAGACGCCGGTGACCAATCTGGTCCAGTCGGGATCGGGCTGGACCGTCGAGACGCCGCGCGGGACCATCAAGGCCGGCGACGTCATCATCGCCACCAACGGCTATACCGGCAATATCACGCCGCAATTCAAGCGCCGGCTGGTCCCGATCGGCTCCTATATCATCGCCACCGAGGAGCTGCCGCCCGAGATCGCCGCCTCCCTTTCACCGAAGAACCGCTCCTTCGCCGACACCCGCCGCGTGCTCACTTATTACCGCATGTCGCCCGATGGTAAGCGCCTCATCTTCGGCGGCCGTGCCAAATTCGGCCAGACCGACCCGGTCGAGACGGCGCCCATCCTCTACCGTTTCATGCTCGACCGCTATCCGCAGCTGAAAGGCACGCGCATCACCCATGCCTGGACCGGCAATGTCGCTTTCACGCTCGATGAGATGCCGCATATGGGCAAGCTCGACAATCTCCATTACGCGCTGGGCTGCAACGGTTCCGGCATCGCCATGCTGAGCTATCTGGGCTTCCAGACCGGCCGCAAGATCGCCGGCCGGGTCAACCGTATCTGCGCCTTCGACCAGGAAGAGTTCCCGACCCACCCGCTCTATCACGGCAACACCTGGTTCGTGCCGTGGATCGGGCGCTATTTCCGCACCCGTGACTGGATCGACCGCCGCCTCGATTGACGCAACGACATATCTATGCAGGATAGCAACAGCTGGGGGCTGTTCGTGCATGCGGTCGTAATTCGTCGGCAGGCGAGGTCGGAAATGCTGTCCGGATCGCCCCTTGCCTCGCGGATCAAAGCGCCCGCAGCGATCAACGCCGAGGCGCTGGGGAGATGGGCGAAACATCTGAGCTGATCGACGAAAAGTCCGAGCCGATCGACGTCAAGCGCGGTCTCCTGCATGTGCCCGACCCGCGCGAGACGCCAACCGGGCATCAGCTATTGCCGGACTGCCTCCTCGTCTTCGTGCATGGCTTTGCCAGCGGACCCGAAGCCTGGGGTGACGAACCTCGCCGCATACTCGACGACCTCGCCATCGAGTGTACCTATTTCCTCTACAGATATCCGTCGAACTTCTGGGAAGCCGCGAATGTCAAAGATGCTGCCAAGGATCTCAAGACATATCTCGACAATAATCTCGGCGGATTTGCACATGTTGTTTTCTTTGCCCACAGCACAGGCGCACTGGTCGTCCAGGAATTACTGATTCAGTCCTTCGTGCCATCTGATCATCGTGAAGGACGGGCACTGTACGAACAGCGTCTCAGCTCGCTGCTGAGCAGGACCCGCTCCATCATCTATCTGGCGGGTGCCCATCTGGGGGCGCAACCTTTCGCACGGCCATTGAAGCGGTTGTACAATATCGTCTGGGCACCGGTTTCGGGTCTCTTGAGGCGGGTTCCTGTCATCGGAAAGCGCTTCGGCAATTTCGATCTACGCGACCAGATCCAACCCATTCAGAGCAACGCTTTTCTCCAAAAGCTCACGCATGATCACCGGCTCATGCTCGAGAAGCAGACCGCACTCGCTCAACCGCGCCCGGTCCGCTTTGAAACTTTCGCCAGGAACGAAGGCGTCATCCAACAGCAGGAGAGCACATCGGCGCCGCAGGGAACCGAACAGAGCATCGGCTATGCCTCGCACTCACTGAGTTCCCTCCTCTCTCTGGCAGGTTCGACCTTGCCAGCCCGGGTCTTTCCCCAATCGCTGCGAAGCGCGACGCCGCACACAGGCTATGCCTCGGCGCTGAGATGGGACCTGGCCTACGATTCTCTGCGCTTCATCGCCAAGCTCGACTCCGAGCAGCATGTCGAGGACCTTCTATCGGACGAAATGAAGACCAATGCATCTTCGCGGACCCAGAGGGCTTTGTTCGATGATATTCGAGAAGGCCTCACCGGCACCAAGACCCGCATTCTGGTGCTCATAGGTCCGGGCGGAACCGGCAAGTCGGTTCTGATGCGCCAAGTGGCGCAGTCGCTCGCTGTCGATTGGCTTTCGCGAGAGGAGCCAAAAGAAGACGCGGCGCGTCTGCGACTTCCTTTCATCATCAACATGAAGCGGCTGGACATACCGAGCGTGGACATTCAGGCCTATGTGAATGGTGGCAGGCGCCCTGGGGATCTCTGGAATGCGATCAAGAAAGCCTGGATACCTGTAGGCCATGCTCTGAGGAAGGATCGATCTGCCGGACGAATACGGATCGACGCCTCAAATGTCGAGCTTCGCCTCATTCAGCTGAGTGACGGAGATCGCCCAAGGGTGACGCCCGAATGGATCGATGAATGCTGGCACAGCGGCAACACGGTTCTGTTCCTCGACAGTGTAGACGAATTTCTCAACAGCTATCGCCTCCTCGGTGCGGCCGATTTTATCGGATTGCTGCACCATCTGAGCGGACCCGACAATGTGCACAGAAAGATCGTCTTCGCGGTTCGCGAGGGAGAGCTCGATGCGATACGGCAGATCACACCGACCAGCGAACGTTTCTGGCTCAATCGCCTCACGGATGAAAGCACGCTCGCATTCCTGGAACGGCATGGCCAGGGCGCGGACTCGAAAGGCGCCAAAGACGCGGTCGCCCAGCGACGGCGAAAACTCAAGGAAATCTTTGAAGGCCTGCCGCGCGATGCCCGGGAAACAATCGCCACGCCGCTGGTCTTTCACAAACTCCCTAATCTCCTGGATATCGAAGACCCGTCAAAGCTCTCGACGGTGTCGGGCGTCCTGGAACTTGTCCTGCGAAAGATCATTGAAGATGAACCCACAGGTTCGACACAAACATCCGAACAGCATACATCCTGGCAAACGGCGACGCCGGATGAACGTCTCGACATGCTCTCGGTGCTTGGCTGGGTATATGCTTGCGACAATGAAGGCCCGTATCAGGCTCGCCCATTGGACTGGCTCAAGGCCACGCTCGCCGAGCAGAACAAGATCTGGAACGAGCAGGAAGACCTGCCCCGAATAGGCGCCATCGAACGTCTCACACAGGCATTCCAAAACCTCCTCGCCGAGGGCGGGTTAGAGGCCTGTCTGCGCCGTTCCGTCTTTCAATCGATCCGCGGTCATGGTTTCGACCACCGGCAATGGGCCGATCTATGCATCGCCCGCTTTCTGTCGATATGCGTCCTCTCCGGGGTGTTCAAGCCGCTGACGGAGCGGACCTATCATCCATCGATCTTCCTGCGCATCGCCGATTATCTCGGCGTTCCCCCCGTTTCCGGGTTCCCCAAGAGCATCGGCAAGGAGACCATCGACAAGATGCTGGCCTGGCTTGCGCGCGATCCGCGCGACGGCCAGTTCGTCATCGGCAATTTTGCCGCCATCATGAGTCACGGACGCTTCACGATCGACGCCGAGGCAATGGTTGCGATCATGAACGAACTCCACCGCATCCCACCTCTGGCGAAACATGTGGTCCTGTCAGCCTTTGGTTACCGCGCTTTGGCCGGAAGCGATCAGGATCCGACCGCACGCATTCTGAGGGCCCGGATCATTCCGGCGGCCGCTGAACACATCTCGAAGGTCAATCCGATTACGGCGAGCCTCATCTGGTGTTTGATGCGGGCGCTTGATCCGACCGCAGCAGAGCGGCTGGGCAGCTGGCCGCGTCCCCGGGACGAAGATGCCGAGACGAACTTCAGAATGGTCTGTCCTGGCTTTCCCGAGCGTGACGATCTGGCTCAGAGATACTCCCTGCAGAACGGCTATGTGCAGACGGCAAAATCGATGCTCGAGGACGAGCATCGGACCATCGCGTCCATGCACTATCTGTTCTTTGCCGTCATGACTCTGCACCGCGATGCGGCGGTTCCCGATACCCTCCTTCAGCTGAATGAGATTTTCATCGACAAGCAAACTGACTTCAGGCGCAGGCTTGAAGCCTACGCACGATGCCCCGAGGCGCTCGAATTGTTCACGCTCGCGCAAGCAATCTACAAAGAGAAGACCGGCCAGCCCGCAAGCGAGCCTTGAGAGAAGGTAACATCGACGATCAAGGCCCGCCGAAAACCGCGAAGGACGCCCATTGGCCGGCGCTTGGAAAGCGCTCACGCGTGGCGAGTGTGGCGCGGCGCAGCGCCTCGGCCGGCTCGTGGTCAGCGATCAGCCGGTAGAAATGCTCCATCAGGAAACGTGTCGCGTCATCGTCGACACTCCACAGGCTCATGACCGTGTTGGCGGCGCCGGCCAGCTGGAAGGCCCGCGCCAGGCCGATGACGCCGGCATCGAGGGCCTGACCGAGACCGCTCTGGCAGGCGCTGAGCACAACCAGCGGGCGGTTGTCGAATTCGAGCGATTGGATATGGCGTGGCGACAGCCGCTCATCGGCCAGCGCCAGGAAGCTCTGGTCGAGGGGAGATGTTTCATCCGCGATGCCGTGTGCTGCAAGCACGATCAGGTCGGCTGATGGCGCCAATTCGTCGAAGCGCGCAACGGTTGCCTCATCGCGCGTGAGCATCGTGCCGCCAAACAGAGAATGGGCGAAACGCGCTTCCGCCTCGGCTCCCGGAAGATCGGGAAAGGCCCACTCCGTGTCCCGAGTGGTCGGATTGCCCATGATCAGGACATTGGTCTTGGCGCCCGCCGGCGCCGGCTCGGGCTCCTGGATGTCTTCCATCAAGGTGAGGATGTTGATGGAGAAGCGCTCTGCCGCCACTTGGCCATCGCCGAGCGGCTTGAGCATGAACAAAGGGATCGTCGCGATCGGGCCTACCGGAACGATCGCCAGCTGGTCGGTCTTAGCGAGCACATCACGCAGCTCAGGTGGAAAGAGCAGCGCCGACAAATCATCCGTCACGACGCCGACATCGCCCGACGGCGCCTCCGCCGTGTCATAGGCGGTCGCACCGCGCTTGCGCGGCAGACGGTTTGCCACGGCCATGGGCGCTCGCGCCAGCTCGCTCAACAGGCGGGCATGGTGGACAAGCTTGTTGCGCGCATCCGGAATACGCACATAGATTTCCTGATCGGGTGCCGACCACAGGAAGAGGCATAGATCCTTCTCATCCCAGGCGAAGACGAGAAGTGCCGTGCCCTCCCGGCCTTCCACGAACCTCATTGCGTCGGCGGCGAGATTGTCGAAGGACCGGGGTTCGAGCGAGACGGAACGCGCCCTCAGCAGACTGCGTGTCGCCAGCTCATGAAATTGCTCGAATTGCCTGAGCGCCGCCTCGCGGTTTTCCAGGCACACCCTTGGCGCTTCGGCGCGCACAACGGGGGAAGAGAACAGGAGCACCGCTCCGAGGCCCAAGGAGAGAAGGATTATTCGGAGAACCACCGCCAGCACCCGAAAACATGTTCCGATGCCAAGGTGCTAGCAGCAGGCGGTGCCTCGTTACAAGAGTGGCGGCCGCGCGATTATCCGCAGCGCGCCTGGAGCGCCCATACGCCGCCCTTGAATTTGGGCGCGCCGACGAGACGGCCGCGCTGGCCATCCGGACAGGCGAAATAGCCGAGCGACGACGACGCGATATTGACCGCGTCCTTCTGGGCGTCCGGCTTCATCGGCGAGGTCGTGCCCGACACTTTCATGTCGAAGGCCTTCATCGCGTCGTTATAGGTGTAGTTCAGCGCGTAGTGCTTGCCGTTGTAGAAAATCGGCTCGGAGCGCGACTGGGTCTGGACGCTGCGGGCGCCGCCGGAATTGATGTCGATATTGCTCGGCTTGCTGGAGCAGGCCGCAAGCAGGACGGGCACACAGAGAAGGACAGGCGCAGTCAGTTTCATGGCGGTTCCGGATGTCGGGGAAGGCCTGCGCATATAGGGGTATTCGCCCTTTATGTACAGAAAGGAGGTTAAACAAATGCACCGGTGCAATGCGCACCGGCGGCATGGGTGGCCGTAACGGCAGACTGTGACATTTTTGCGAGGCCTCCTCGACCTCATGGCGGGGTCGTGGCATAGAGCCCGCATCATGGCCCCGTTCGATATTTCCTCCCTTCTCGCCCGCCGCGCCTCCCAGTCCGACGAAGGCGCCATCGTCCGCATGTCACAGCGCGCCCGCGAGCTCAGGGCCAAGGGCCACGACATAGCGAGCCTCACCATCGGCGAGCCTGATTTCGACACCCCGGCCCATATCCAGGCCGCCGCGGCGGAAGCGATGCGCAAGGGCCTCACCCATTATTCGCCGGTCGCCGGCATCCTCGAGCTGCGCCAGGCGCTGGCGAAGAAGCTGAAAGAGGAGAACGGCCTCGACTACGCCGCCAATGAGATCGTCATCGCCAACGGCGCCAAGCAGGCCATCGCCAATGCCGTGCTTGCCCTGGTCGAGCCCGGCGATGAAGTTATCCTGCTGTCGCCCTATTGGGTCTCCTATGAGATCACCGTGCGCTTGGCGGGGGGTGTGCCCGTCATCCTCAAGGCCGGGGTGGACGAGGATTTCAAGGCGCCGCCCGCCCGCATCGCCGCCGCACTCACCGAGCGGACCAAGCTCCTGATCCTCAACTCGCCCAGCAACCCGACCGGCGCTGTGTGGAGCCGGCCTGAGCTCGAAGCGCTGGCCGAGGTGGTGAAGAGCCATCCGCGCCTGATGGTCCTCTCCGATGAGATCTACGAATATATCCTGTTCGACGGATCGATGACGTCCTTCGCCAGCCTCCGCGGCATGCGCGAGCGTTCCATCACCGTCAACGGCTTCTCCAAGAGCTTCGCCATGACCGGCTGGCGGCTTGGCTATGCCGCAGGTCCCGCCCCACTCGCGGTCGCCATGGCGCGGCTGCAGAGCGGCATCACCGCCGGCGCCAATTCCTTCGTGCAGCATGCCGCACTGACCGCTTTGTCGGCGCCGCGCGATGATGTCGAGAAGATGCGCGCCCGTTATGAGCTGCGCCGGGACATGGTGGTGAAGGCGCTGACCGCCATTCCGGGCCTGCGTCTGGCGCCTATTCCCGCCACTTTCTATGCCTTCCCGGATGTCGGCGCCTTCCTCGGCCGCAAAGCCGGCAACCATGTGATGGACAGCGTCGACACGTTGTGCGACTGGCTGCTCGAGGAGCATGGTGTCGCCACCGTGCCGGGTTCGGCCTTCGGCGATCCCAACTGCATCAGGCTGTCCTTCGCCACCGGCGAGGCCGAGCTCGAAAAGGCGCTTGCCCGCTTCGCGGAAGGCTTGAACCGCCTTAGCGCGTGATCAGGAAAAGTGGGCACCGGTTTTCCGTCCGATCACGCGCCAAATATTAAGATTCCCGATCACGTTTATCACTTTAGGTCGACCCGATCTAAAGTGATCGTGATCTAAGGCGTGATCCGCTTCAGTACTTCTTCCATGACGAGATCGCGCCGCGCGGCGTAGTCGCTGAAAGCAGGCTTTACGTACACTTGCGGATCCAGTGAACCGGGTGCGGCACCAAAAATGTAATTGGGCAGGAAGCAGTAGGTGATCTGCTCCAGCCGGCAGCCCTTCTCCCAATCATGATAGCCCGTGGCATAACGCACGGTGATCTTCGAGTTCGGCAGGATGGCGATACCGCCCTCGCCCCACATTTGTCCACGATCCCCCATCGGCGTTCCCAGTTGAACGCCTCGCTCCCCGGAGAAAAATTTCAACCGGGATGCGATGCTGATCGCGGCCGAAAAGGTGTTTTCGCCGGTCAATACGAATACCTGCCCATCAGCGGGCAGCGTTTCCGGCAAGGCGCGCGCGAAATCTGCCGCCAGCATGTAATTGCCGCCGCGATTGAAGCGCAGATCGACCGCGACATATCTGACGCCCGTCTGGCGGATTTCTCCCAGCACGCGGTTCAGATAGTCCCCGAGCGATTCCGTCCCCTCATCGCGCATCCGGTTGACCTGCAGATAGAGAAGTTTGCCGTCCGCCAAAGAGGCATGCCAGTAATTCTGATCGAGCCGGGAGAGATAAAGCGGCGCGGCATCCGGTTGGCCGAGCACATGCGCCCAATCGGCATTGTCCTTATCCGGCGGAACGGGACTGAGATCCCGTACCGGCCAATAGGCACCCGCTTTCGTTTTTTCATAAGCGACAGCGGTCAGCGTGCGCTCGATCTCGGAGCCATCCGCCAGGCGAAAGCGAAAATCGGCGCGCTCAGGGCTGTCGCCGAGGCCGGCGGCGTGAAGAAGTTCCGGGGACACGATGAGTCTCGTTGCATGGGCGTGCAGCAAGGTTGCCGGCCCGCCGATGAAGGGCCCAAGCGATGCGATCAATGCATCGCTCGCCCGTCCGTTCACAGTGAGAATTTGCGCCCCCAGCAAATCCCGGTTCTCTTCGGTCGTCTTCACGACGAACAGGCCGTCCGCAAATACGCCGAGCCGCACCGGCACGGACTTGAACGCAGTGTCCTCCAGGAGCGTGATGACATTGGTATGGCCGTTATTGGCGACGGCCACGAGGCGCGCCACTTCCATTGTCAGCTGGGCCCGATCGAGACTGGCGGCACGCGCCTTGAGCGCATCGAGCCCGTGCTGGAAGGCGGCACGTGTTTCAGCCGTGAAGCTACGGTCGATCTCGGGCAACTGACGCAGGTAATCGAGATCCTGGCCGTTCCCTTCCGCCGTTGAAGCCGCGGACGGAAAGTCGGCTTCCGGATAGGAGCGCCAGACCGGGTATATGAGAAAGGCGACGCCCGCAAAGACGATAGCCAGCAAAGCCGCGACCACCAGGGTTCCGCGCAGCAACGAGCGGCGCAACGATATCGGGCGACGGCGCTCGGTCATACTGATCCCAGTCATTTACGCTTGCTCCATGGGGGAACGCCTTACGGCGTGATCCGCTTCAGCACTTCTTCCATCGCGGGATCGCGGCCCGTCAGGTAGTCGCGAAAACTCAAGCCGGTCTCCACCTGAGGAGCGAGCGAGCCGGGGGCCACCGCATAGGCGTAGTTGAACAGAAAGCAACGCCCGATATCGGCGAGGCCGCAGCCCTTCTCCCAGTCGTGATAGGCCGTGGCGAAGCGAAAACGGATCTTCGAATTGGGAAGCTCGGTACGCCCCCCTTCCGCCCAGAACTGGCCGCGGTCGCCAATCTGCCCGCCGATCTGAAGACCGCGCGTGCCGGCGAAAAACTTGAGCCGCGCCAGCGTGACGATACCGGCGGAATAGGTGTTGCTCCCGCTCAGGATGAAGATGCGGCCGTCGGTGGGAACGGTCTCGGCGAGACGACGGGTGAAATCGGCCGCCAGCAGGTAATTGCCGCCGCGGTTGAATCTCAGATCGACGACGACGTTCTTGATCTTGTTGGCCCTGATGTCGCCGATCACGCGGTCGAGATAGGTCGCGAGCGGTTCCGGCCAGGAATTCTTGATGCGGTTGAGCTGCAGGTAGAGAAGGCTCCGATCTGCCTTGATCTCATGCCAATAGGCCTGATCGGGGCGCCCGAGATAATCGGGCAGTTGCATCCGCCCGCCCAGCACATGCGGCCAGGAGCCGTCATCACTGACGAGAGGAACCGGGCTCAGATCGCGCACCGGCCAGTAGTTCTTCCGGGGCGGCACCTCGGGCCGGCCGCCCTCCAGAACCTGCTCGACCTCGGCCCCGTCGGAAAAGCGCAGGCGCAAGCGGCTCTCGGTCGGCTTATCGCCGAGGCCCGCCGCATGCAGCAGCTCGGGCGATGTGAGAAGCCGCGGCGCATGATTGGAAAACATCGCATCATTGCCGCCGATGAAATTCCTGAGCGATGCGAGTACCTCGCCGATCGGTCGCCCATCGACGGCGACGAGTTGCCCGCCGAGCAGATCAGTGTGGTCCTGGCGCGCTTTGACCACGAACAGGCCATCGGTGAAGGAACCGAGCCGGATCGGCAAGGACCGGAAGCTGCCGGTGCCGAAATAGATGTGGGCATTGGTATGTGCGTTGTCCGCGAGTGCGGTGAGCCGCGCCACCTCGACCGCCAGCCTGGCTCTGTCGAAATTGGCCGCCGCCGGCATCAGGGCATCGAGCCGGCGCAGAAACTCGGCCCGCGTCGTGGGCGTGAAGCTGGGGTCGAAATCGGCGAGCTTGCGCAGGTAGTCGAGATCCTGCCGGTTCGCCTCTTCCTGCGAGGCGGGTGGCGGATAATGCGGTTCCGGATAAGGCCGCCACACCCGATACATTAGAAGGGCGGCCGCGATGACCGGAATAGCGAGCAACAAAACGCCGCCGGCGAGCCAATACCAGATCGGGCTCCTGCGGCGGCGCTCATTCATCCAGGCGGCATCCGGTTTTACTCCGCCGCCTCGGCGCGCGGTGAATGCCTGGCCTTGGCCGCTTCGACCTCGCGGTCATTGGCGGCGTCATCGACCACTGGCGGATGCCCACTCGACCGCGCGGCAACACCGCCCGCCACGGCTTCCTTGGGACGCCGGTCGGCGGCGATATAGGTATAGACCACGGGCGTGATGAACAGGGTGAACATCGTGCCGACCGTCATACCCGCGGCGATGACGAGGCCGATGTCAAAGCGGCTCTTGGCGCCGGCGCCGGCGGCAACGAGCAGCGGCACGACGCCGATCACCATGGCGGCCGTCGTCATCAGGATGGGCCGCAGACGCACTGCGGCGGCTTCCTTGATGGCCGCGAACTTGTCGTAGCCCTGCTCTTCCTGAAGCTTGTTGGCGAACTCGACCATGAGAATGCCGTGCTTCGAGATGAGGCCGATCAACGTCACGAGACCGATCTGGGTATAGATGTTGATCGTACCGGAGCCGAGATTGATGCCGAGCTGCCCCTGTGTCGCGCCATTAACCTCGCCCATGATGAACAGGAAAAACAAGGCGCCGAACATCGAGGCCGGCAGACCGATCAGGATGATGAACGGATCGCGGAAGCTCTCGAACTGGGCGGCGAGCACCAGATAGATGACGATCAGCGCGAACAGGAACGTATAGGCCAGCGTGTTGCCTTCGGTCACGAACTGCCGGCTTTCACCCTGGAAGTCGTAGGTCATGTTCGGCGGGAAGAACTCCTGCGCCTTCTGCTGCAGGAAGGTCACCGCCTCGCCGACGGTGCGGCCGGGGAATGGCGCGCCCTGGAAGGTCGCGGAGTTCAACTGCTGGAAGGTCGCGAGGCTGTTGGGCTGCACCGTCTGATCGAGCTTGATGAAGGTCGACAACGGCACCATGTCGCCCGAAGTGGTGCGCAGCTGATAATCGAGGAGGCGCGCCGCCGAGCCGCGGAACGCGCGCGGCACCTGGGCGATCACTTCATAGGAGCGGCCTTGGATGTTGATGCGGTTGACGTTGTTGCCGCCGAGCAGAACCGCCAGCGTGGCACCGACATCGCTCATCCGCACGCCCAGCTGGTTGGCCTTGTCCTTGTCGATGATGAGCTCGGCCTGCGGCGTCTCGAATCTGAGATCGGTGTTGGTGAAGATGAACAAGCCGCTCTTTTTGGCTTCCGCCTCGATCTTGTCGAGCACCTCGGCGACCTTGGTGTAGTCGCCGGGCGATTTGATGACGAATTCGACCGGCATCTCACCGGCGCCGATCGGAATGGCCGGCGGCGCCGTGGCGAAGGTCTTCACCCCCGGAATACCGGCGAGCTTGCCCTGCAATTCGCCGAGGATCATCGTGTCGGAGCGATCGCGCTGCTCCCACGGCTTGACGATCAGGCCGACGAACGAGGCGTGCACCGACCCCATGCCGACGATGGTGAAGACGTTCTGGCGTTCCGGCACGTCCATGAATATCTGGGTGACGCGGTCGGCATAGATCTGCAGGTAATCGAGATTGGTCTGTTCAGGCGCGTTGACGAAGGAGAATACGACACCCTGGTCTTCGGCCGGCGCCAGCTCTTTGTTGATCGCCGTATAGAGGATGCCCGACAGGGCGACGATGAGCACGACCATCACCGCGAAGACCGGACGCTGCTTGAGCGCGCCGTCCAGGCGGCGCGAATAGAAGCGCCGGAGGCCGCCGAAGATGCTCTCGACAAGCCGGCCGAACCAGCCCTCCTGCTCATGCTGCTTGAAGATCTTCGAGCACATCATGGGCGACAGCGTCAGCGCAACGATACCGGACACGACGACGGCGCCCGCCAGCGTGAAGGCGAATTCGCGGAACAAGGCGCCGGTGAGGCCGGCGGTGAAGCCGATCGGCGCATAGACCGCCGCCAGCGTCAGCGTCATGGTGACGACCGGACCGGCGATCTCGCGGGCCCCCGCAAGGGCGCTCTGGAACGGCGTCATGCCGTCCTCGATATGGCGGTGGATGTTCTCCACCACCACGATCGCGTCGTCGACGACGAGCCCGATGGCGAGCACGAAGGCGAGCAGCGTCAGAAGATTGATCGAATAGCCGAGCGCCAGCAGGAAGATGGCGACACCGACCAGCGACAGCGGAATGGTGACGACGGGAACCAGCGTCGAGCGCAGATTGCCGAGGAACAGGAAGATGACGACGATGACGATGAGCGTCGCCTCGAGGAGTGTCTTGCTCACTTCCCAGATCGACGCATTGATGAATTCGGTCGCGTCATAGGCGATGCTCGCCTTGAGCTGCGGCGGCAGCTGCGCCTGCAGCTTGGGGAACTCGTCGCGCACCTGCGAGATCACCGACAGCGGGTTGGCGTCGGGCGTCGTGGTGATGCCGAGGAACACCGCCTTGAGCCCGTCGAAGGACGAGGTCGAATCGAAGTTCTGCGGCCCCAGATCGACGGTGGCGATCTGGCCGAGACGGATGATGGTGCCGTCCTTCACCGCCACCACGAGTTGCAGGAACTGCTCCGGCGTCTCGAGCGACGTCTTGGCGTTGATGTTCTGCTGGGTGAAGTCGCCCTTCACGCTGCCGGCGGCGGTGGTGAAGTTGTTCTGCGCCAGCGCGGTGTTGACGTCGAGCGGTGTGATGCCGAGCGCCGCCATCTTGTCCGGGTTGAGCCAGACGCGCATGGCGAAGGTCGAGCCGCCGAGGATCTCGGCTTCGGCGACGCCGTTGATCGCCTGGATCTGCGGCCGGATCACGCGGTCGAGATAGTCGCTGATCTGCGCCGGCGCCATGCTCTCGGAGCTGAAGCCGATATACATGAGGGCGTAGGGCGTGCCCGTGGTGCGGGTCACCACCGGATCCTTCGATTCCTCCGGCAGCACGCTCTTGACTTCGTTCACCTTGGACAGAACGTCGGCCAGCGCCCGGTCGCCATCGGCGTTGAGCTTCAGCTTCATCGTGATGGTCGAGACGTTCTGCGCCGAGGTCGATTTCAGCGTATCGATACCCTCAGTCGAGGCCACCGCCTGCTGGATCGGCGTCGTAATGAAGCCCTTGATCTGGTCGGCATTGGCGCCGGGATAGGACGTCGTGATGGTGATGGTCGTGTCTTCGACCTTCGGGAACTGCCGGACCGGAAGATTCCAGACCGCATTGGCGCCGACCAGCAGGATGAGAAGGCTCACCACCGACGCCAGCACAGGGCGGCGTACGAAGATGTCGGTGAAACTCATGGGTTTCCCCCGTTATTGCGTGTTGCGGTCAACCGTCAGGTTGAGCGCGATCGAATTGTCGATTCGAACTTTCGAACCCTGGTCGATCTTGTTCTGGCCGGCGATCACGACTTGATCTCCGGGCTTGATGCCCTCGACCACATTCACTCTGCCGTCACGCACCAAACCCAGTTTGACGAAACGCCGCTCGGCCTCGAGATCGGGCTCTTTCGCGTTGGGATCCGCATCCTTCGCCTTCACCACCGCAAAGACGCTGTCGCCATAGAGGGAATAGGTGACTGCCGACTGCGGGATGGTCACCACCGGGGCCGGCTCGCCGACGATCACTTTCACGTCGGAATACATGCCAGGCACCAAGCGCCCCTCGGGATTCTGGAGCTTGCCGCGCACCGTGATCATTCGGCTCGCTTCCGAGACCCGGGCGTCGGTCGTGAAGACCTCGCCGTCGAACGTGTCGTTCGCATAGGCGCTGAACTTCGCCTTGACCTTCTGGCCCACCTTGATGCGGCCGAAATCATTCTCGGTCACAGTGAAGTCGACATAAATCGGATCGACGGTCTGCAGCCAGATCATGTTCTGGCCGGGCGCTACATATTTGCCCACTGCGACGTCGCGAAGGCCCAGGCGGCCATCCCACGGCGCATAGATCGACTTCTGGGCGATCAAGGCTTCGGTGCGCTCGATCTCGGCCTGCATGCGGTCGCGCAGCAGGCGCGCGGTGTCAAAGGCAGACTTCGAGGCGAAGCCCTTTTCGAGCAGCTTCTGCTGGCGATCGAGCTCGGTCTCAGCATTGCCGAACTGGACGCGGAAATTCTTGAGATCGGCCTCTTCCGTGTCGGTATCGAGCTGGAAGAGCTTCTGGCCCTTTTTCACCAGGTCGCCCGAATCGAAAAAGATTTCTTTGACGATGCCGCCGACCTGCGGCGCCACTTCGATACCGTTGACCGCGGTGAGCGAGCCGATCGCCGAAACCTCCGGCTCCCACTGGTCCTGGCGCGCCTCTTCGGCCGAAATCGTCTCGACCGGTTTGGGCGCGCTCATGATGAAGCCGGCGATCATCTTCGGCTTGAAGTCGAAGGCGTAATAGGCAATCGCCCCGGCCAGTCCGCCGAAGATAATAAGTACGAGGAAAAGGTATATGATGCGGCGCAGCATGGGGCGTCTAGATAAGCCGTTTGAACCTGAATGTAAATGATATAAACTTAGGGAATAAAGACTACTGACAAAAGCGGCAAGACTTCGCGACCAAGTATTTCGTTACGAAATATTTCATCCCTTGAGAGGCGAATCTTAGACTTTTGGTCAGTCCTTTCAGGACAGCTTGTGTTTCCAAAATGATACCTTTAAGGATCGCTGTACCGGCCGTCCAGAAGCCGGGCAATAAAAGAGAAAAACATGGGTGAGAAACGGCAACAGGGGGGCTCATGGAATATTTCCTCGAGCAGCTCATAAACGGCATTACCTTGGGGTCGATCTACGGCCTCATCGCCATCGGCTATACTATGGTCTATGGCATCATCGGCATGATCAATTTCGCTCATGGCGACATTTTCATGATCGGGGCCATGATTTCGCTGATCGCGATTCTGGCCATCGGGCTGACCGCCTCGGCGAGCTTCGCCCTCCTCCTCCTGGCTCTCATCCTGGTGCTCGCCATCGCGATGATCCTGGCTTCGGCCTTTAACTGGACGGTCGAGCGGGTCGCCTATAAGCCGCTGCGCGGTTCCTTCCGGCTGGCACCGCTCATTTCGGCCATCGGCATGTCGATCGTGCTCCAGGAATTCGCCCGCATCGCCCAGGGCGGCCGGCCCAAGCCCATGCAGCCTTTGCTCTCCGGCGGCTTCGAGCTGATGCACCGCACCACCGAGGCCGGCGAGTTCATCGTCCGCATATCTACCATCCAGATCATCATCATCGTCACGACCCTGGCCCTGATGGCGCTGTTCACCGCCCTCATCACCCGCACCTCGCTCGGCCGTGCCCAGCGCTCCTGCGAGCAGGACATGAAGATGGCCTCGCTCCTCGGCATCGACGTCAACAAGACGATCTCGATCACCTTCATCATGGGTGCCTCGCTCGCCGCGGTCGCCGGCCTCATGTTCTTCCTGCGTTATGGCGTGATCGACTTCTATATCGGCTTCCTCGCCGGCGTTAAGGCCTTCACGGCGGCGGTTCTGGGCGGCATCGGCTCGATCCCCGGCGCCATGCTGGGCGGTCTGGTGATCGGCCTCATCGAAGTCTTCTGGTCGGCCTATTTCTCGGTGGAATACAAGGACGTAGCCGCCTTCGCCATGCTGGCTGTCGTCCTCATCTTCCTGCCGCAGGGCCTGCTCGGCAAACCGGAAGTGGAGAAAGTCTGACCATGGCGCTTGCCCCGCAACCAACACAACAAGGCGGCGCAAGAGCCGCCCGATCGCCGACCGTCCCCCCGGGCGACCAGAAGCGCCTCCTGATCGATCTGCTGCTCACCGGCCTGATCGCGTCGGCGATCTTCGGCCCGATCGTCGGCATGAGCGCCACGGCCCCTCAGGGCGGTCTCGTCCTGCAATATCGATGGGGTACCGTCTTCTGGCTCGTCGCGGCGGTCGTCATCGGCCGCCTTCTCCTCCATCTCTTTGTCTGGAATCGCCCTGACTGGGTGAAGCCCATCCATGTCAAGCGGCTCGGCGCCGGTCTCGTTGCCATCGGGACCCTGGCGCTGCTTCTCGGCCTGTTCGTGTTCGACGCGCCCTGGTTCGACGCCGTCGGCATTTTCGGCCTCATCGCCGGCGCGTGGTTCTACATATCGAGCAGCAACGAGACGGCGGCGGAGCGTGGCGCCCCATCGCCGCTGGCGCACGCCATCGAGCCCCTCGGCAAATATCTCGGCATCGCCCTCCTCCTCATTGCCATTGCCCTGCCCTTCATCCCGGGCGTCGACCGCCGTATCGTCGACCTCGCCATCCTCATGCTGACCTATGTCATGCTGGGCTGGGGCCTCAATATCGTGGTCGGCCTCGCCGGCCTTCTCGATCTGGGCTATGTCGCCTTCTACGCGGTGGGCGCCTACGCCTACGCGTTGCTCTCCACCATCTATTTCCCGCTGTGGTTCGGCGACGGCATCACGCCCTGGGCCTTCTGGCTGGTTCTGCCCTTGGCGGGCCTGCTCGCCGCTTGCTGGGGCCTTATTCTCGGTTTCCCGGTGCTGCGCCTCAGGGGCGACTACCTGGCGATCGTGACGCTGGCTTTCGGCGAGATCATCCGCATCATCCTGATCAACTGGTACGATTTCACCGGCGGGCCGAACGGCATTTCCGACATTCCGCGGCCGAGCTTCTTCGGCATCCCCTTCACCAATGACGAGAATGGCTTCGCCGCCACGTTCGGCCTCGCTTATTCACCGCTCCAACGCATCATCTTCCTCTACTATGTCATCCTGGTCTTGGCGCTGATCACCAATTTCGTCACCCTTCGCCTGCGCAAGCTGCCGATCGGGCGCGCCTGGGAAGCGTTGCGCGAGGACGAGATCGCCTGCCGCTCGCTCGGCATCAACACCACCAACACCAAGCTGACCGCTTTCGCCATCGGCGCCATGTTCGGCGGCTTCGCCGGCTCCTTCTTCGCCACACGGCAAGGCTTCGTATCGCCCGAGAGCTTCGTCTTCATGGAATCGGCCATCATCCTGGCCATCGTCGTGCTCGGCGGCTTGGGCTCGCAAATCGGTGTCGTCGTCGCCGCCATTGCGGTGATCGGCGCCTTCGAACTCTTCCGTGAGCTCGACTTCCTGAAGGCGATCATGCCGGAGGGGTTCGATCCCACCCAGTACCGCATGCTGGCGGTCGGCATCGCCATGGTGCTGATCATGCGCTGGCGTCCGCGCGGGCTCGTCACCAAACGAGATCCCTCCATTTATCTCAAGGAGAAGAAAGCGGTCTCCGCCGATCTCGTTGCGCAGGGACACGGCTGACATGGCGAACACCTGGCAAGCCGACCCGGTGCTGAGCGTCGAGCATATCACCATGCGCTTCGGCGGTCTCGTCGCCATCGACGACCTCTCCTTCAATGTCGGGCGCAACGACATCACCGCGCTGATCGGGCCCAACGGCGCTGGCAAGACCACGGTATTCAACTGCCTCACCGGCTTCTACAAGCCGACCGAAGGCATGATCGTGATGCGTCACGAGGACGGCAAGAACTTCATCCTCGAGCGCATGGACGATTTCCGCATCTCGCAATTCGCCAAGGTGGCGCGCACCTTCCAGAATATCCGTCTGTTCGCCGGCATGACGGTCCTCGAAAATCTCGTCGTCGCCCAGCACAACACCCTGATGAAGGCCTCAGGCTACACTGTTGCCGGCATCCTGGGCTCACGGGCCTACAAGCGCGCCGAGAAGGAAGCGGTCGACAAGGCCACATACTGGCTGGAGAAGATTCATCTCATCGACCGCGCCGACGATCCGGCGGGCGATCTGCCCTATGGCGCCCAGCGCCGTCTCGAGATCGCCCGCGCCATGTGCACCGAGCCCAAGCTCCTCTGCCTCGACGAACCCGCCGCCGGCCTCAATCCGCGCGAATCCGACGATCTCAACAAGCTTCTCCTGTCGATCCGCGAGGACCAGGGCATCGGCATCCTGCTCATCGAGCACGACATGAAGGTGGTGATGGAGATTTCCGATCACGTGGTGGTGCTCGATTACGGCCAGAAGATCGCCGACGGGACGCCGGCCGAGGTGAAGATCGATCCGGCGGTGATCCGCGCCTATCTGGGCGTCGACGAGGAGGAAGCGCCACCCATCGCCGAGAAGCTCATTACTGAAGCCATCGCCCGGGCGGAGAACGAGCCCCCGGCTCAGCAGGGAGGCCGTTGATGGCATCCCCTCTCCTCACCATCCGCGGCGTCGAGACCTTCTACGGCAAGATCCAGGCGCTCAAGGGCATCGATCTCGATGTCAATGAGGGCGAGATCGTCACGCTCATCGGCTCGAACGGCGCCGGCAAGTCCACCTTGATGATGACGATCTGCGGCACGCCGCGCTGTCGCTCGGGCTCCATCCGCTTCGGCGAGTCCGACATCACCCAGACGCCGACCCATGAGATCATCCGCCGCGGCATCGCGCAGTCGCCCGAAGGCCGGCGCATCTTCCCGCGCATGAGCGTTCTCGAGAACCTGCAGATGGGCGCGGCGGTGACCGATCCGAAGCATTTCGACGAGGACCTCGCCCGCGCCTTCAAGACCTTCCCCATCCTCGAGAAGCGCCAAAGTCAGCGCGGCGGCACATTGTCGGGCGGCGAGCAGCAGATGCTCGCCATCGCCCGTGCTTTGATGGCGCGCCCGCGCCTCCTGCTCCTCGATGAACCGTCGCTCGGCCTCGCCCCTCTCATCGTCAAGCAGATATTCGAGGTCATTCGCGAGCTCAACGCCAAGCAGGGCCTCACCGTCTTCCTGGTCGAGCAGAATGCTTTCCACGCGCTGAAGCTCGCCCATCGCGCCTATGTGATGGTAAACGGCCGTATCACCATGTCGGGCACCGGCAGCCAGTTGCTGGCCAGCCCTGAAATCCGCGCCGCCTATCTCGAAGGCGGAGCTCATTAGGGAAACGCAATATGTCTCTCTTTGTCGAGGACGATCCCTGGATCTTCATCATCATGACGGTGATCATAGGCGGCGGCGCCGCCTATCTTTCCGGCCGGGCGCTCGCGTCCAAATGGCGCCCATGGGCGATGGCCGCCTTCTACATGCTCCCGCTCGGCCTCGCTTTACGCTTTTTTCACTATGCGTTGTTCAACGGCAACCTGATGAGCCTGCATTACTTCATCACCGACACGCTGGTGCTGGTCGCCGCGACCAGCCTCGGCTACCGGCTGACCCGCGTCGGTCAGATGGTCAACCAATATCCGTGGCTTTACGAGCGTTCCAGCCCCTTCGGCTGGAGATCCAAGACCGCACCCTGAGTTTGGCATAAGGGCCATGCCGTCCAGCATGGCCCTTTCCAATCGCGCCCTTTTGCGCAAAGATAGGCGCAAGGGGTGTGTAACCCCCGAAGACCGATCAAGGTCATTACCCCAAGGGAGAAACAGATGAAAAAATTTGTACTGTCGGGCCTAGCCGTTGGCTTCGCGGCGACCCTCGCCGCCTCCACGGCCTGGGCCGATATCACGATCGCCGTGGCCGGCCCGATCACCGGCCAGTACGCGGCCTTCGGTGAGCAGATGAAGCGCGGCGCCGAGATGGCGGTGGCCGACATCAACGCCGCCGGCGGCGTCAATGGCGAAAAGCTCGTCCTCGAAGTGGGTGACGACGCCTGCGACCCGAAGCAGGCTGTTGCGGTGGCCAACCAGCTCGCCTCCAAGGGCGTGAAGTTCGTCGCCGGGCATTTCTGCTCGAGCTCGTCGATCCCGGCCTCCAAGGTCTATGAAGAGGAAGGCGTCCTGCAGATTTCGCCCGCTTCGACCAACCCGAAGCTGACGGATGAAGGCGGCTGGAACGTGGCGCGCGTCTGCGGCCGTGACGACGCCCAGGGCATCGTCGCCGGCGGCTTCCTCGCCAAGAACTACAAGGACAAGAAGATCGCCATCATCGACGACAAGACGGCCTATGGCAAAGGTCTGGCGGACGAGACGCGCAAGGCGCTCAACGCGGCTGGCGCCAAGGAAGCCATGAACGAAGCCTACACCGCCGGTGAGAAGGACTACACCGCGCTCGTTTCCAAGCTCAAGGAAGCGGCGATCGATGTCGTCTATGTCGGCGGCTATCACACGGAAGGCGGCCTCATCCTGCGCCAGCTGCGTGAACAGGGCTCGCAGGCGCTGATGGTGTCGGGCGACGCGTTCGTGACCGACGAATTCTGGACCATCACCGGCCCGG
This sequence comes from Rhizobiales bacterium Y(2018), assembly GCA_005502925.1. Classification (GTDB taxonomy): domain Bacteria; phylum Pseudomonadota; class Alphaproteobacteria; order Rhizobiales; family Aestuariivirgaceae; genus Taklimakanibacter. Next base: position 218,414 of record SCPD01000007.1, read on the forward strand.
CCGGCGAAGGCACGATCATGACCTTCGCGCCGGATCCGCAGAAGTTCGACGCGGCCAAGGCGGTCGTGGAGAAGTTCAAGGCGGCCGGCTACAATCCGGAAGGCTACACGCTCTACACCTACGCGGCCGTCCAGGCCTATGTGCAGGGTGTGACCGCTGCGGGCGGCGCCGGCGACAACAAGAAGATCGCCGAGTGGCTGCGCGCCGGCAACACGCTGAAGACGGTCCTTGGCGACCTCTCGCTCAACGAGAAGGGCGACATCAAGGACGCCAAGTATGTCTGGTACAAGTGGCATGACGGCAAATATGCCGAAGACGCCGAGCTGAACAAGTAATCCGGCTCACACCGACCAATAAAGAACCCGCATGGCGCGCCATGCGGGTTTTTCTTTGTGGGAATGAACCCGTACCGCTTAGTCGATGCGGAACTGCAGGCCGATGCCAGGGCCGCCCCAATAGCCGGGGCCGTAATAGCCATAGCCCGGTCCATAGTAGCCGCCATAGTAATAGGGATCGTAGTAGTACGGATCATAATAGCGATGGCGCCGCCATTTGCGATGATGACGCCAGCGGTCGCCGCGCCAATGGCGGGCTTCACGCCAGCGACGTTCGCCGCGCCAGCGCCGATGCTCACGGCGCCATTTCTTCTTGTGCTTGGCGAGGACGATATTGCCGTCCTGCACCGTCTGGGCTTTTACCGGCCCGACAGGCATCGCCTGACTCGTTGCCGGCATCACGAATGCTGTGCCCACCGCCAGGGCGGACGCCACAGCAAGGGCTTTGATCTTGAACACGATAAGGTCCTCCTCTCTCGACAGACCTCGTTACTTCCGATGCGATCAACATAGGGATCGCATATGGCCGTTAAAAGGCATCTTGACCGGAACAACGAACGGCAGGAAGGATCGTTCCGGAATCTAGAGGAGCCGCCAATGAAGGCCTATTTCGTCCAGATAAAGTGTGAGCTTGGCAAAGCTTACCAAGTGGCAACCGCCATCGCCGATGCCGAGATCGCGTCGGAAATCTATTCAACTTCAGGCAATTACGATCTCCTGGCGAAGTTCTATCTGGAGCCCGAGGCCGACATCGGGCACTTCGTCAACGAGAAGCTTCACAAGATCAAAGGTATCAAGGATACCTACACCATCATCACCTTCCGCGCTTTCTGAAGATCAGCCATGCGTCTCGCCAGTGCCCTCTTGTTTCTGGCCATCACTGCGACGGCAGCCGCGGCGGCCGACAATGCGGAGCGCGCTGCCATAGGTTTTTCACCGGATGGCCGCTATTTCGCCTTCGAGCAATATGGCGTGCAGGATGGATCGGGATTTCCCTATTCCGAGATCTTCGTGATCGATCTCGACGCCAATCAGTGGGTGAAGGGCTCACCGTTCCGCGCGCGGATCGAGGACGAGGCTGCTCTTGTTTCATCCGTGCGCGCCAAGGCCGCCAAGTCGGCCGCTTCCCTCATCGGCCAGTTGAAGACCGCCGAGCCCGGCGATGCGCTCGCCGCACAACTGCCGACCCAGGCCGTAGCCGACCGCCACCGCATCGGCTTCGACCCCTACTATCAGAGCCAGACCAGACAGAAGGGCGACCGCTTCACGCTGAGCCTCGAACTCGTGCCGTTCGCCGCTCCCGAAAGCTGCTATGCCGAGGATGGCAAGCAGATGGGCTTCAGGCTCGCCCTCAAGGACAATGAATCCGGCACCGAGAAGGAAGTCCATAAGGACGCCGCCATCCCCTCCTCGCGTTATTGCCCGCGCGACTACGACATCTCCGATGTCATCGCCTACCGTCCCAGCTCAGGGGAAGCGCGGCAGGTCGCACTGATCGGCGTCTACACGCCGGGCTTCGAAGGCGTGAACCGGCGCTTCATCGCCGTGCCCTTCCGGTTACCCTAGAACCGCGTCCCGCTTTCTGCCAATATATCCGACGTTATCCTCTTCCGGGGGCGCTGGTCACGGGAGAAGAGCATGGGCGGCGCATCGAGCAATGAGACCTCCTCTGGATTGCGGCGGCGGGCATTTCTGCTGAGCGGCGTGGCGGCCGGGATAGGTCTCGCAGCCTCCGCCATTACGACAAAGGCAATCGGCAAGACTGCGCAGCCTCATATCATCCACATCGTCGCCGACGATCTCGGCTGGAAGGATGTCGGCTTCCACGGTTCCGACATCAAGACTCCGCATCTCGACAAGCTCGCCGAGACGGGCGCCAGTCTCGAGCAATTTTATGTTCAGCCGATGTGCACGCCGACGCGCGCCGCTCTCATGACCGGGCGCTATCCGTTGCGCTACGGGCTGCAGACGGGTGTCGTTCCCGCTGCCGGCAGCTACAGCCTTCCCATGGATGAATATCTCCTGCCGCAGCTGCTCAAGGATGCCGGCTACCGGACGGCGATGGTCGGCAAGTGGCACCTTGGCCATGCCAAGCCGGAATTCTGGCCGCGCCAGCGCGGTTTCGATTCATTCTATGGCGCCACCGTCGGCGAGATCGATCACTTCAAGCATTCATCGCACGGCGTCCTCGACTGGTACCGCAATAACAAGCCTGTGAAGGAAACTGGCTTCGACAATACCCTGTTCGGCGCCGAAGCCGCGCGGGTGATCGAAAAGCACGACACCGGGAAACCGCTGTTCCTCTATCTCGCCTTCACCGCGCCTCATACGCCTTTTCAGGCGCCGCAGAGCTATCTCGACCGCTATCGTCACATCCCCGACGAGAACCGGCGGAAATACGCCGCCATGGTGTCGGCGATGGACGACGAAATCGGCCGCACCGTCGCGGCATTGGAAAAGCGCGGAATGCGCGACAACACGCTCATCATCTTCCATAGCGACAATGGCGGAGTGAGATCATCGCTCTTCGCGGGCGACTCCAAGGTGACCGGCGGGCTGCCCGCCGACAATGGGCCTTATCGCGATGGCAAGGGGACGCTCTTTGAAGGAGGAACCCGGGTCGCGGCTCTCGTCAATTGGCCAGGCAAGATCAAGCCGGGAGCTATAGACGGCATGATGCATGTGGTCGACTTTTACCCGACGCTCGCCGGCCTTGCCGGCGCCAGCCTCGGCAAGAACAAGCCGCTCGACGGCATGGATATGTGGCAGACACTCAGCGCGGCGGCGCCGTCTCCGCGCAGCGAGGTCGTCTACAATGTCGATCCGATGGCCGGCGCCGTGCGCCAGGGCGACTGGAAGCTGATCTGGAAGGCGGCTCTGCCGCAAATGCTGATGCTATTCGACCTGGCCAAGGACAAGTCCGAGACCACCGACCTCGCCGCCGAGAACCCGGAAAAAGTCAGGCAATTGCAGGCTCGGATCAGCGAGCTCGCCGGTGAGATGGCACAGCCGCTTCTGCTGATGGAAGCGGTCAGGCTCACCTTCTTCAGCCCGCCGGTGATGCCCGACACGTCGCAGATGTTCAATATCGGAGACTGAGACTCAGGCGATCGCCTTCAGATAGCGCTCCACCGAGCGCGCCACCGCGCCCTTGCCGTCTTCGAGGATGCGCATGTTGCGGAAGGCGCTGTAGACCTGGTCGTAGTCGAAGGGTTCGAGCGCTTGCGCGATATGCTTCACCGCGCGCGCATTGAGCGGCCAGAGATTGGGATAGGAATACATGAAGCTCACATATCTGCGGTCCATCACGACCTGCACGATGTCGCCGGCCAAGAGCACATTGGGCTTCGCCTTGCGTGCCCAGTGACAGACGGTGCCGCCCTCGAAATGTCCGCCGCAGCGGATGAGTGTCAGATCGGGGAGGATCTGGCGCGTCTCGCCGCTCCAGAAGACGATGGCAGGATCGGGCCGCGTGACCCATTGCCGGTCGCCTTCATGGATATAGATCGGGATATTACCGAGCGCCCCGCTCCATTCGACGATCACCGAATAATAGTGCGGATGCGAGATGGCCATCGCCGTGACAGGTCCGCGCGCCGTGAGCGCCGCCACCGCCTCATCGGTCACGAGGCACACGCTGTCCCACAACAGATTGCCGTCCGGCGTCTCGGCGAGCAGAGCCCGCTGGCCGATGGCGAAGGCGGGCTCGACGATGATGCTGAGCACGCCATCCTCATCCGAGATCACCACCTTGTGGTCGCGGGCGAGCTCTTCCATCGTCGTCCAGTCCTGGCCCGCCCAGCGTACATATTGGCGGCCATCGCTGCAGATGGGACATGATGCCGGCGGGACGGCGCTCGCCGCATATTGGACGCCGCATTGCCGGCACATATGATGAATCATGAGAAAGCCCTCCTGCGCTGGACGACTTGTCTAGCGCAGGAGGAAATATGAGGCCATTACTGTTTGAGCGGCTCCAGGCCTTGCGCTGTCTTGGCGAGGCGGACGAGATTGACGAATTCGGCGCGATAGCCGAACTCGTCCTTGCCCTTGGCGCCCTGCGCCAGCGCGATCACGTCGTCATAGGAATAGGACTTCGTATATTGCGCGCCGCGCAACAGCTGACCGAAGGCCGAGACCGCTGTGGCGAAACGCGACTCCTGCGGTGCCGCATCTAAAGTCGCCGAAGCGGCATCGATCTTCATCGGCTCGCTGATGAGCTTCGAATCTTTTTCGCCCGGCAGCTTGTAACGGATCTTGACGAAGCCATATTCATCCGCACCTGCTTTCGCCGGCGTGTCGCTCTTCCCGTAACGCAGATCGTCATTGAGCTTCGCCTTCGAGTCCCGGGGCGTGATTTCGTAGATCGCGGTCACCGTATGCCCGGAGCCGATATCGCCGGCATCGACTTTGTCATTGTTAAAATCCTCGCGCTGGAGCATCCGCGTCTCATAGCCGATGAGGCGGTATTCCGAGACCGTGTCGGGATTGAACTCGACCTGGATCTTGACGTCCTGGGCGATGGTGAACAATGTCGAGCTCACCTCGTCGACCAGCACCTTGCGCGCCTCGTTGAGCGTGTCGATATAAGCGGCATTGCCGTTGCCGTTCTGGGCCAGCGTCTGCATCATCTCGTCATTGTAGTTGCCGCGCCCGAAGCCCAGCACCGACAGGGTCACCCCGCTCTCGCGCTTGCGCTCGACGAAGCTCTTGAGCTCTTGCGGGTCGGTGATGCCGACATTGAAGTCGCCGTCGGTAGCGAGGATGACGCGGTTGATGCCGGTCTTGTCGAAGCTCTGCTCGGCGAGCTGATAGGCCTGGCGGATGCCTTCGGCGCCGGCGGTCGAGCCGCCCGCCATCAGCCGGTCGAGCGCAGCGATGATCTTCGCCTTATCCTTGGCCTTGGTGGGTTCGAGCACGGTACCGGCGCTGCCGGCATAGGTGACGATCGACACCGTGTCCTCAGGCCCCATCGTGTCGACCAGCAGCTTTAGCGAATTCTGTAAGAGCGGCAGCTTGTCGGGCGCATCCATCGAGCCCGACGTGTCGACGAGGAAGACCAGGTTGGCCTTGGGCTTCTCCTGGCCGTTGAGCGAAAAACCCTTGATGCCGATATGCATCAGCCTGGTGTCGGAATTCCACGGTGTCGGGAAGACCGAGACATTGGCCTTGAACGGCACCGTCCTGTCGGCAGGCCCCGCATAGTCATAAGGGAAATAGTTGATCATCTCCTCGACGCGCACCGCATCCTTCTGCGGCAGGACATTCCGGTTCAGCTCGCCGCGCACGAAGCTGTAGGAGGACGTATCGACATCGATCGAGAAGGTCGAGACCGGCTCGTCCTCGGCGATCTTCACCGGGTTGGTCTTGATGTCGGTGAACCTGTCGCGCCCCTGATCCTGGTAATAGATCTGGCGCTGATCGGCGGTCGTCGGCGCATAGGTCATGACGCTACCGGCCAAGCTCTCCGGTTCCGAATAGTCGGTGAAATTACCGCCCTTGGGAGCGATGACGTCTGCGACGCTTTCGGATTTCGACAAGTCCAAGCCAAGCGCGCCCGACGCCTCGGGCGCCGGCTTCGGAACGGCCTGCAACTGCTCGACGATCTCCCGGCGCGCCACCTGCGCATCCGCCCTCTGCCTAGGCTCCGCCATCTTCTCCTTGCTGTCGATTTCCGTCGGCAAGGCGGGCTGATCCTCGATGAAAAATGTATTCTGCGGCGCGCGCAGCATGCCGCTATTGACCGCGATCAGCGTGATGACCGCGAGGCTCGCACCGGCCATCAGGCCGTGACTCAATCTCAATCCTTGCATCTTTGTGCTCCCAGAAAGGAAACCCCTCACCCGAGTCATGAGACGGGGCTTGGCGCGGGTTCCTTGGGAGGCCTTGGAGAATATTTCGTCATAGGCGGCCATCGCCGCTTCGATGCCGGCCGCCTTCGCCGCCGGATCGGCCTTTGGCGCCTCACCGCGGAAGAGAGCTTTGAGAGGGTCGAAATCGTCGGTCATTCTTCCGTCCTCGCCAGCACCGCAAGGCGCTTGCGTATTTCATGCATCCGCCAGGATACGGTGGATTCCTTGACGCCCAGCACCTCCCCTGCTTCGGCGTGATTCATGTCTTCGGCCAGCACCAGCAGTGCCGTTTCCTTGAGATCGGGCGACAGCCGGTCGATCGCCTGATAGAGCCATTGCAGCCGCCGGTCGCTGTCGGCCCAGTCGGCGCTGCGCTGGGCGTCGACCTCGACGAAGGCGGCTTCCATCCGCCCTGCCGTTTTGCGCCGCCGGATCAGGTCGCGGCAGTGATTGAGAGCGAGCTGATAGAGCCAGGTCGAGAACCGGCTCCGGCCGCCAAAACTGCCGATCTTGCGCGCCAGCGCCATGGCCATCTCCTGGGCGGCATCCTCGGCCTCGGCCCGGCTGCCGAGCAACCGGTAGGCGACCCGGAACATGAGATCGTAATGCCGCTCCAGCAGAAGCCGGAACGCGGCACGGTCGCCGTCCCGGGCCAGCCGGACGAGATCGAGGTCGCTCGCATCCATGTGTCTGAAGCTTTGACGGCTGTCGATGGCCAAACCTTGGAGGACGCCCAAAATAAATCAGGGCTTGAAGGCAGCGGTCAGTTCAGGCTCGATCCTGAAGACAATATCGCCGCTATCCAGATCCGGGATGATGATCGTGTCGCTTTGCGGGGTCTGCGGCAGATCGGTGCCGAAAGAGAAGTCGACCACGTCTTTCTTGAGAAAGTCGCCGAGCTCTGCCCCGGTGACGAGGTTATCCTGATCGCCGATCTTGAAGTCACCGCGCAGCGCCCGGGTGAATTGCCGGGTGAAGCGACTCTCGGCCGGCACCTCTTCATTCTCGGATCCCGCAGTAATCACGCGGCGGACCGGCTGCATATGCAGGTGAATTTCCCACGGCCGCACCGCCGCATCGCCCTTCTTTTCCATCATGCGGAGCGCCACGCCGGAAAAGCAGCTGTCGAACACCCACAGCACATGCTTGGCTTCCATCAATTCGGACCATTCCGCGATCCGGCTCATATTGAGCGCGGTATTGGCAAAAGGAATAGGGCTGTCCACGTGATGGGGGGCGTCTTTGGGAACGAACCATCCGACCTTTTTCTTCGTCAGCTTGTTCTCGATGGTTATCCCGTGGCCCGAGAGGAAGAAGAGCAAGCGGGCATTGGTTTTCGAACCGTGCTCATTGACGAAGGATTTGATCGCCGCTTCGAGCTGCTGTCCGGTCGGATTGGGCACGGTCGTCACCCGAAACCCATGGATGGCCTCGAGCGTCCGGCCCAGCTCGGCGATTTCACCGCGTACCGCCGGAAGGTCGCGCCAGGCCTTGAGGCTGTCCTCGTAATCACTGACGCCGATGAGCAGCGCATAGCTGCCGTCCTCATAGGTCGCCGCGAGCTCGCCGGGCTGGGTTTCATAGACGACTTCGGCGGCCCGCGTCATCGCATCCTTGCCCGGTTTGGCCGGAACAGGCGTCGCAGCTTTGAAATAAAACGGCTCGGTGAGCGCTGTCTGGACCCAGGGCTGCTGATAGCCATTGGTCGCAGCCAGCACATCGTCGCGCACCAGCCGGGCGAACTCCATGAATTCAAGCCCCGGCATTGTCAGGTTCTCGGCCAGCGCCAGGGCAAACGGACCATTGTTCCCTGCCCCATCGAGCGCCTGCCGGCCAGGGGAAGTCGCGAACATCACGGCCATGCGCGCGCTGACATCCATCGGCGCAAGGCCACGTTCGGTCTCGAGAATGGCAATTCCCCGCGTCGTCGCGGCGGCAGCGGCGAATGGGTTGTCATTGCATGCGTCGAAGAACAGGAGCGACGTCCCCGACCTGTTGGCGAGCCTCAGGCCGTCGATCAGGATAGCGAGACTGATCCCTTGAGCGGTCGCATCATCGGCGGTCTTGATGTTGCTGTCGCGCGGTATCATGAAGTTCACACCGCCGACCTGAAGCCCCTGGCCGGCATAATAGACGACCACCACCGGGTCGGTCGCGGCGGCAACCCGCGCCATGAAGTCCCCAATCACACGGCGCAGGGCGGCGGCGGAGGGATCCGTCCGCGCCATCACGTCAAATCCGAGGTCCCGCAGGCTCGCCGAGATCAGATCGGCGTCATTGGCCGAATTCTTCAGCTTGGGGTGATGGTCGTAATCGGAAATGCCGAACACAAGCGCCAGACGCGGGCGTTCGGCGGCCGCCGGCTTTCCGGATAGACCGCCCAGCACCAGCAAAGCCGCAAAAAGGGCCAAACCGATCAATCTGGGAACAATGCTGGTCACTGTCGCCGTCACCGCCGTCACCCCTTCAATGCCATGAGATTATGTCTGCCGCAGGGAGTCAATATGGCCCAATACTGGATTTTCCCTCGCCCTCCCCCCTTCGATTTGTTAGACCGCGCGGGTCAGAAACCCGCATCGCAACGAGCCCGCCCATGATTCCGCGTTATACCCGTCCCGAAATGGCCGCCATCTGGGAGCCCCAGACCCGCTTCCGCATCTGGTTCGAGATCGAGGCCCATGCGGCGGACGCCATGGCCGAGCTCGGCATCATCCCCAAGGAGGCCGCGGCGACCATCTGGGCCAAGGCCAGGGACGCCGTCTTCGACGTCGCCCGCATCGATGAGATCGAGCGCGAGACCAAGCATGACGTCATCGCCTTCCTGACCCACCTGTCCGAGATCGTCGGCCCCGAGGCGCGTTTCGTCCATCAGGGCATGACCTCATCCGACGTGCTCGACACCTGCCTCAATGTCCAGCTCTGCCGCGCCGCCGACATCCTGCTCGCCGATCTCGACGATCTGCTCGTTGCCCTCGAGCGCCGCGCCAGAGAGCACAAGAACACCGTCACAATCGGCCGCAGCCATGGCATTCATGCCGAGCCCACCACCTTCGGCGTCAAGCTCGCTTTCGCCTATGCCGAATTCATGCGCGCCAAGGAACGTCTTGCCTTCGCCCGCATGGAAGTGGCGACCTGCGCCATATCGGGCGCCGTCGGCACCTTCGCCAATATCGATCCGCGCGTCGAGGAGCATGTCGCCAAGAAAATGGGTCTGACACCTGAGCCGGTCTCGACCCAGGTCATTCCGCGCGACCGTCATGCGATGTTCTTCTCGGTGCTGGCGGTGATCGCGAGCTCGGTCGAGCGCCTCGCCACGGAAGTCCGCCATCTGCAGCGCACCGAGGTGCTGGAGGCGGAGGAATTCTTCTCGCCCGGCCAGAAGGGCTCGTCCGCGATGCCGCATAAGCGCAATCCGGTGTTGTCGGAGAACCTGACCGGCCTCGCCCGCCTGGTGCGCTCGGCTGCCGTGCCGGCGCTCGAGAATGTGGCGCTCTGGCACGAGCGCGACATCTCGCATTCATCCGTCGAGCGCGGCATCGCCCCCGACGCCACCGTGCATCTCGACTTCGCCTTGCGCCGTATGACCGGCCTCATCGACAAGCTGGTCGTCTACCCGGAGAACATGCGCAAGAATCTCGACCGCCTCGGCGGTCTCATCCATTCGCAGCGCGTGATGCTGGCCCTCACCCAGGAGGGCATGGCGCGCGAAGAGGCCTATGCCGCGGTCCAGCGCAATGCCATGCCGGTCTGGCGCGGCGACGGCGACTTCCTCACCTTGCTCCAGGCCGACAAGGACGTGACCGCCAAGCTAACCAAGACCGAGCTCGCCGAGCTTTTCGACCTCGGCTATCACACCAAGCATGTCGACACGATCTTCAAGCGGGTGTTCGGCACCGCGTAGCTGATACCTGCTGGTCACTGGCCCCGCCATCGACTACAGTTTCCATCGAGCCGGAGAATTGTAGCCTGAAGGCGTTACCCCATAAGGGAGGCCAGGATGATCGAACTCACGGTAAATGGCGAGAAGCGCCAGACGGACGTCTCGCCCGATATGCCCCTGCTCTGGGTCCTGCGCGACGAATTCGGCATCACCGGTCCTAAATATGGCTGCGGCATCGCGCAATGCGGCGCCTGCACGGTCCATATCAACGGCGTGGCGGTGCGCTCCTGCCAGGCGCGGATCGGCGAGCTCGGCGGCGCCCAGGTGCTCACCATCGAAGGCCTTGGCGCCAAGTCGCTGCACGCCGTCCAGAAGGCCTGGATCGACCATCAGGTGCCGCAGTGCGGCTACTGTCAGACGGGTCAGATCATGCAGGCCGCTGCCCTCCTCGACAAGACTCCGAAACCGACGGACGAGGACATCGACATGGCGATGTCCGGCAATCTGTGCCGCTGTGGGACCTATGTGCGCATCCGCGCCGCGATCCACGCGGCCGCCGAGAAATTGTAGGAGGCGGAGATGGGCCACATCACCAATATCTCCCGCCGCACTTTTCTGGTCGGATCGGCCGCGCTCACCGGCGGCGTCGCCTTCGGCACCTGGTCCTTTGCACAGGACGCGGTCACGGATGTTCCTAATCCGCTGTTGCCGGGCCTCGGCCCCAATGCGGCAAGCTTCAATGCCTGGGTCAAGATCAGTCCCGAAAAGATCACGCTCATCACGCCGCATGCCGATGTCGGTCAGGGCGTGGCGTCGTCGCAGGCGATCCTGATCGCCGAGGAAATGGATCTCGATCTCGGCCAGTTCGAAACCGAATTCGGTCCGCCGAGTGCTGCCTATTGGAATACCGGGCTCGCCAATGAATTCGTGCCTTTCACCGAAACCGACCACAGCCCGGCGGCCGAAGCGGCGCGTGAAGGTGCCCGGAAATATCTGAAAGAGTCGGGCCTGCAGATCACCGGTGGCTCGAGCACCATTCCCGACAGCTATGAGAAGTTACGCCTGGCCGGAGCCGTCGCGCGCGAGACCTTGAAGGCAGCGGCCGCCAAACGCAGTGGTGCCGCGCTGGCGGATATCCGCACGCAGTCTGGCCATGTGATCCTCCCCGACGGCACGAAGATTCCCTATGGCCAGCTCGCCACCGAGGCGGCTCAGCTGCCGCCGGTCCAGAATGTGGCCCTGCGCGCGCCGTCGCAATGGCGGCTGATCGGCAAGCCGATGGAGCGCGTCGACATCAAGGCGAAGGCGACGGGTGCCCTGAAATTCGGCATCGATCAGACCGTCGACGGCATGGTCTTCGCATCGGTGAAGCTCAATCCGTATAAGGGCGGCGCCCTCACCGCCTTCGATGCCGGCACGGCCGAAGCCATGCCGGGCGTGAAGAAGGTGCTGCAGATCACCAATGGCATCGCCGTGATCGCCAGCAACAGCTGGTATGCGATGCAGGCGGTCGATGCGGTCGAATGCACCTGGGCCAAGGGCAATTATCCACCCGAGCAGGCCGAGCATTGGGCCGCGGTCGAAGCGTCCTTCAGCCCCGCCAAGGTCGACAAGGAGTGGCGCAATGAGGGCGACATCGCAGCGGCGCTGAAAGACGCAACTGTGATCGACGCCGAATACCGCGCCCCCTATGTCGCGCACCAGCCGCTCGAGCCGCTTAACGCCATCGCCGTGGTCCGCGAAGATGCGGCCGAGATCTGGGTCGGGCATCAGATGCCGCGCATCGTCCAGTCGATGGTCGCGACCTTGACCGGGCTCAAGCCCGAGCAGGTCGTGTTCCACAATCAATGGTCGGGCGGCAGCTTCGGCCATCGTCTCGAATTCGAGAATGTCCGCACTGTGATCGAGATCGCCAAGGAGATGCGCGGCACGCCGGTGAAAGTCGTGTTCTCGCGCGAGGAGGACTTCCTCCAGGATTTCCCGCGCCAGATCGCCATGGCGCGCAACCGTGGCGTGGTCAAGGACGGCAAGATCATCGCCGCCGACATGCATTTCGCAAGCGCATCGGCGGTCAGGTCGCAATTCGGCCGGCTCGGCATGCCGGCGCAGGGTCCCGACACCCAGATCCCGGCCGGCATTTGGAATATGACCTATGCGATCCCGAATTACCGCGCGACGACCTATGCGGTGGAGGGTGTCTCCCCTACCTCGTCCTGGCGTTCGGTCGGCGCCTCGACCGGCGGCTTCTTCGCCGAATGTTTCATCGACGAGTTGATCCATGCCGCCGGCCTCGATCCACTCAAGGCGCGCATCGCCATGTCCACCATCGATGTCTACCGCAAGGTACTGGAAGCGGTGGGCGAGATGTCGGACTGGAAGGGTCCGCTCGGCAATGGCAAGGGCCGCGGCGTCGCCTTCATGGAGGCCTTCGGCGTGCCCATTGCCGAAGTCGTCGAAGTATCGGCGACCGCCAAAGGCATCAAGATCGACAAGATCTGGATTGCCGCCGAGGTCGGCAAGGTGGTCGATCCGGTCAATTTCGAGAACCTGGTCCAGGGCGGAGTCGTCTGGGGGCTCGGCCATGCCATCAATTGCGAGCTGACCTATTCGCAAGGCGCGGCGCAGCAGACGAACTATACGAGCCATGAAGGCATGCGCATGTATCAGTGCCCGCCGATCGAGGTGCGCGGGCTCGAAAACGGCTCCGATATCCATGGCATCGGGGAGCCGCCCACGGCCATCTCGCCGCCGGCGCTCGCCAACGCCATCTTCGCGGCGACCGGCAAGCGGCTGCGCGAAATGCCCTTCAACAAATTCATCGACTTCGTCTGAGGGAGAGGGCCATGCGCAAAGCACTTCTGATCGCCCTGCTCCTGGCGCCTTCGGCCGCCATTCCCGTGGTGATGTCGCTCGCGGCGGATGTCACGCCGACGAGTGAAATGCCGGCCGCTGGCAGTGTCGGCAAAACCGAAGGTCTCGCCGCCTGGAAGCGCGTCGAGGCTGTCTTGACCCATCCGCGCTGCGCCAATTGTCATGTCGGCCCCGATAATATTCCGATATGGACGGTCGCCGGCGAGAAGAAGTCCCGTCCGCATGGGATGAATATCCATGCCGGCGACAGCCGGATCGGGGCCGAGACCATCGCCTGCTCGACCTGTCACATGACCTCGACGGCCCCCAACAAGCTGGCCCACGCACCACCGCATGTCGGGTTCGACTGGCAGCTTGCGCCGGTCGATTTCGTGTGGGTCGGCAAGAGCGGTGTCGAGATCTGCACCCAGCTCAAGGATCCCAAGCGCAATGGCGGCCGCGACGCGGCGGGTCTCGTCGAGCATCTGCGCCATGATGCGGAAGTGAATGGCTTCATCCCCTGGGCGTGGAATCCCGGCGGTGGCCGCGAGATGCCGCCCGGCACCTTCGAGGATCACGTGAAGGATGTGGCGATGTGGGGCGCGGCCGGCCAGCCCTGCCCTGAATAACTTACTCCAACCTCCCGCGCGCCATCAGGCTCCACAGCTGATCGGCGCTGAGCTGCTTGACCGCACCGTCATAGGCGACGCGGCCAAGGCTGAGCACCACGATACGATCGGCCAGCGCCCGCACCGTCGCGAGGTCATGCGTGACCAGAATGACACCGGTGCCCTGCGCCGCGATCGAACGGATCAGGTTCATGACTTGCGCCGTCTGCTTGACGCCAAGCGCCGCCGTCGGTTCATCGAGACAGATCAGTTTCACATGTTCGCCAAGTGAACGGGCGATCGCGATCGACTGGCGCTGGCCACCGGAAAGCGAGCGCACCAGCACATCTTCGTCTCGGAGCGTCACACCCAGCGCCGCCAGCCGCTCGCGGCATTGCTCGGCCGCCTTGCGATCGTCGCGCACCGGAAGAAAGCCGAGCCAGCGTCGCGTCGCTTCGCGCCCGAGGATCATGTTGTGGGAGACGCTGAGATTGGGACACAGCGCCAGGTCCTGATAGACCGTCTCCAATCCGGCGGCGCGCGCATCCTGCGGGCTTCGGAAGGCCACGGGCTGGTCCTCGAGCGTCATCGTGCCGGCATCCGGCTGGAGCGCGCCCGAGATGATCTTCACCACCGTCGACTTGCCGGCGCCATTGTCACCGAGCAGGCAGACGATCTCACCCTTGTTGACGGTGAAACCCGCCTCTTCGAGCGCCGTCACGGCGCCGAAGGATTTGCGCGCCCCCGTGATCGAGAAGACGGGAGCGCCGTCATGCGCCACGCGCGCCGTCGCCGCCGGCACCAGGGCCACGCTTGGATCGGCCACGCTGAAGGACGCAGTCGCGGCGCGCGCCCGCTTGCGCCGCATGACGATCGCCAGTTGGTCGGCGGTGAGCGCCAGCAGCAGCATGAAGCCCACAGCGATCGACTGCCACCAGGATTGCAGGCCGACGAAAATCAGCCCGGCATTGAGGATGCCGATCGTGGCGACACCGATGGCGATGCCGAGCGGCCGTCCGGCGCCGCCCGAGAAGGCGACGCCGCCGAGGATGGCGGCGGTCAGCACATCGAGCTCGAAGCGCACGCCGATGGTCGGCGTGATGCTGCCGAGCCTTCCGGCGATCAGCACCGCGACGAGGCCGATCAGGAGCCCGTTGGCGGCATAAAGGCCGACCACCGTCTTGCCGACCGGAATGCCGCACAGTTCCGCCGCGCGCGGATCACCGCCGATCGCATAGATGCGTAAGCCGGTCACCGTGCTGGTCAGGATGAAGGCGCCGATGATGAAGACGCAGAGCGCGATGAGCACGGTGAACTGGATGCCGAACAGCTTGCCACGCCCGAGCTCGAGCAGGCCCGGCGGAAAGCCATAGACGGCGGTACTGCTGACCACGAAGGCGAAGCCGCCGTAAAGCGCCAGCATCGCCAGCGTCACGATGAGCGGCGAGATGCTGAGCCTGCGCACGAGCAAACCGTTGAGCAGCCCGAGCAAAAAGCCGAGTCCCAGGCCGACGCCGACCGCGAGCACGGCACTTCCCGTCAGCACCGCCACCTTGGCGGTGATGATGCCGATGAGTGCCACCATGCTGCCGATCGACAGATCGACATAACCGGCGATCAACAGCGCCGAGGTGCCGAGCACCGCGATGAGGATCGAGGTCGAATTGACGCCGATGACCACGAAATTATCGAGGCTGAAGAAAGCGGCGTTGAGCAGCGAGAAAAGGACGACCAGCCCCAGCGCGACCAGCGCCAGGCCGATGCGCCCCGAAGCCTCGCCCGGCGCCTTGATGCCGAGGCGCAGGAAGGATCCTTCCTGCGCCTGAGGCCATGCCGTTCGGACATTATCCGTCGTCATAATGCTACTTGGCTTCCGACGACCACGGGAAGTTCACATACTGGTCGCGTGTGTCGTAGCAGATATTGCCATACATCTTGAGATAGAGGTCGCGCTTCTTGGGATCGTTGTAGACGGATGCCGGATCGGCGACGTCGGCCTGATACTGCGCCAGGAAATCAGCGGTGAGCGCCACCGGCAGGATGTCCATCGCCTGCGGGATGCTTTTTCCTTCGATCCAGTCGGCGGCATGCTGGCCCATCGCATAAGCGAAGACCGGCGACGCGAGGCTGATGCTGGCCTTGTAGGGCCCGTCACCTTTCTTGATCGCCGCCACCGCTTCCGGCTCACCATCGATGCCGCCCAGGAACTGGTCGGGCCTGGCCTTGCCGGCGGCCTCCAACGCCGCGAGCGCGCCCAGCACCACCGTATCGGCGCCCAGCACCACATCGACATCGGGATGCGCCTGCAGGATGGTGCTCATCGTCGCGAAGCCGCCTTCCTTGTTGACCGGTGACGGCGAGATGTCGGCGACGATCTTCACATCCGGCAGGGTCCTCATCACATCGCGCATGGCGGCGAAGCGTGGCGCCAGGAACTCCATGCTGTCATGCGAGAGGATGACGACATTCGCCTTGCCGCCGAGCTTGTCCTTGATATAGGCCGCCGCCGCTTCCGCCAGCACCTTGCCCGTTTCGTATTGTGGCGCATTGAGGAGCGAAGTGGCGGGCGGCGGCACGATGGTGCCGACATAGGCGCCCGACCAGATGAGCTCCTGCAGGCTGCGGCTCATCGAGGCCGGATCGACCGGTGCCGCCACGAGGCCGCCGATCTTCGAGGCGAGGAAGAGCTGCACCTGCTCTACCCCCTTGGCGGCGTCGTTGTTGGCGAGCGCGCGGCGATATTCGAGGCCGCGATCCTTGGCCGCCTTGGCGAGCCCCTGATCGACGCCTTGCATGAATTCGCGCTCATTGTCCTGGGCGAAGGCCAGCACCTTGGCGACGCCCGGCGGCGGGCTGCAGGCCGGCGCCGCGGGATCGAAAGGCTTGAAGACCGTCTGGGTGGTGATGCCCGGCGGGCCTTCCTGCGCCAATGCGAGCGGCAGGCCGAGCGCGAGCAAACTCGCCGCGCCAAGTGTTGTCAGAAGCACTTTCCTTCTCAGCATGTTCTATCCTCCCATTTGCTTTCTTGGTGTCGCTCACGCCGCCAGCGCCTGGACCGCCTTGGCGATCTCGGTGCCGAGGACGCGATGCGCGTCGCTTTCGAAATGAATGCCGTCGACAGTGCTCGATTCGATGATTGCGCCGGCATCGAGGAAGGTCACACCAGCGCGCTTGGCCGCCTCGCGGAACAATTTGCCCAGATGTTTGGATTTCTCGGCGCCCCCTAAGAACATCTGGCCGAACCAGTCGATCTCGAGCAAAGGCGGCGGCGCCACCACGAGCACCTTGGGTGCCGCTCCGCCATCGCCCGCCTCGCTGCGCTGGATGAGGCGAACCAGAACCTCAATGGAGTCGGCCACGTCATTCGGCGTCAAAGAGAATCTGTGTTTGAGGTCGTTGGTGCCCAAGGCCAGTACGATGGCGTCGAGCGGCATATGGGTCTCGAGCAGCACCGGCAATGCCTTAATGCCGCTTTTATGCAGGCCCTCGATCGGGTCTTCATGCACGGTGGTGCGTCCGGGATGGCCCTCTTCGATGACGTCCCAGCCATTGCCGAGCGCCTTGCGCATTACGCCGGGCCAGCGCCGATCCGGGGCGAAGCGGTGCCGGCCGGTGCGCGCCAGCGTCGGGATGGCGCCATAGGTATTGGAGTCCCCGAAGCACATCACGGTCTTGGCTTGCGTCACGGCGCCCCTCCCATTCCCTGACGTGCTTATTGGACGCCATCGCCCCCGGGCTCGTCAACTAATTTCTTCCACTGGAAGTATTTAAAGATTGCCTCAGGCAGGCCGCGTTGCTAGTACCACTTCGTGACAGGCACCAGTTTCTTCAGCGTCGAGAAGATCGGCACCGGCCGCAGTGGCGGAACCACCCAGGCCGAGAGCCGCATCTACAATGAGCGCCTTGTCGTGGCTCTGGTGCGCCGCTACGGCCAACTGGCCAAGACCGACCTGACGCGGCTGACGGGCCTCGCCCCCCAGACCATCACCACCATCGTGAACCGGACCGCCGAGACCGGCCTGCTGCGCCGCCTCGAGCCCCTGCGCGGCAAGCTCGGCCAGCCTTCCGTCCCCTATGCGCTCAATCCTGCCGCCGCCTTCGCTTTCGGCCTTAAGGTCGACCACCGCGGCGCCGATGTCGCCCTCATCAACTTCACCGGCGAAGTGATCGCCTTCGAACGCGGTGACCTCCCCCAGCCCGGTCCCAACGAGGTGATGGCCTTCGCCCAAGGTGTCATCGCCCGGATGCGGGAGACGCACGCCCTCGCGCCTGAACGTATTGCCGGCCTCGGCATCGCTTCACCGTTTCATCGCGGCAGCCTCGACGACGGCCTCCTGCCCGAGGCACGCCTCGAGGCCTGGCGCCGGATCGACATCCGCGCCGAACTCGACCGCCGCTTCGACTGGCCGGTCTTTCTCCACAATGACGGCACCATGGCCGTCGCCGCCGAATTGATGTTCGGCGCCGGCGCCCTGTCCGCCGATTTCCTCCATGCCTATATCGGCCACAATGTCGGCGGCGGGCTGGTGCTCGACCATCATCTGCATCCTGGCCGCAACAAGCTGGCGGGCGCCCTCGGCGACATCCTTGTCCCTGCCGCGGCCCAGGACAATGAAAGCGCCGTGCCCTTGTCACGTGTCGCCTCCTTGCGTGCCCTCGCCGGCCGGCTCAATGGTTCAGATGACGGGCGCATCTGGTCCTCGCCCGATGATTGGGGCGATCTCGGCTCCCCCTTGCAGGACTGGATCGAAGCCGCCTCCGACGGCCTCGCTCACGCCGTGCTGAACGCCGTCGCCTTGCTCGACATCGACAATGTCGTCATCGACGGCGCCATGCCGAAGGAGGTGCGCAAGGAGATCGCCAAGGCGACCCGGCGCAAGCTCGCCCGTGGTCTCGCCCAGCGGCCACAGCCGTTTTCGGTGCTGGAAGGCGCTTTCGGCCATCTCGGCCCCGCCATCGGCGGCGCCAGCATCCCGTTGCTGGTGAAATACTCCAACGACCGGGATGTTCTCTTTAAGGATTGAAGCATCGGTCCGAAAAGTGTGACACGGTTTTCGGACAAACCGATGCGCATAAGAGAGATAGAGCGCCGAGCGTTCTCGACGCTCGATAACACCTAGTTGGTGATCGTGATCCGCGTGCCGCCCTTGCCATATTGCTGGACGAGGCTGTAGAGCCGCGCCGCATTGCCGGGCGCCAGGCGGATGCAGCCATGCGACGCCGGGCGGCCCAGCGCGCGCACATAGCCGGTGCCGTGAATGGCATAGCCGCCTTTGAAGAAGATCGAATGCGGCATCGGCGAATTGTCGTATTTGCGCGAATAATGCATGCGCTTGAGCAGGAACGGCCGGTAGGAACCGCGTGGCGTCCAGTAGCCTGAACGCGCCGTCGAGACCCGCCAGGTCGCATAGGGCCAGCCATTGACTGAAACCGACATGGTCTGACTTGAGATATCGATCCGTACAGAGACTTTGGCCTCGGCGCTGGAGACCATCACCAGGAGCCCCAGCAGCCCGGCGGCGGCAATCGAGGCGACCGACCGGATAAAACCGTTACGCATACGCATGTTCAACCCCTAAAACACACACAGCCGGGATTAGGAAAGCATGAAGCACTTCGGCCCCGCAATGGGCCTATCCTTCACTTCGGCGTGATTATTCCTAACCTGTTTCAGGTTGGAACGCATTGAAATTGCCGAAATATGTTTAAAAAGATCGTGGGCGGATCAATCGAACAGGAATTCGCGCCCGACTTTAACCCTTCTCACCCCGTCATAGGCGATGATGTCGGCCGTCGCATAGGTCTCCGACAAGGTCGCCGGCAGGAAGCTCCCTGTACCGACGATATCGAGGGGCGCCTTGGCCGCGCCCATGACCTGGCATTTCTGCGGATCGAAGCCGGACGAGCCGACGATCTGCGCATCGCGATAGCCTGCCTCGTCGAGCGCCAGGCGCGCATGGATGATGGCAGCGACCGACACACCCTTGCCGAACAAGATGCGGCGCACCTTGTCGACCAGGATATTGCCGGGATCGAGCTGGAAGGCGCGCCCGCCCAGAACCTGCTCGACGATGTTGTATTCGCCCGACACGCCGAGCCACTGGCCGACGCGCTCGACCGACTTCTCATAGTCGAGCCCTTCGGCGAAGCGTCCGCCATGCGTGTCGAGGCGGACGCCGAAAGTCTTGCCCAGCTTGTCGAGCTTCGCTTCCTCGTAGAACCACCTGGCGCAGCGCAGAGAGTCGGTGATCTCCTCACCCGTATAGTCGACGAGCGCGACGAGTGTCTTGGCGTCGGGGATCGTCGCCTGGAACAGCTTCATCGCTTCCAGCACATCACCGCCCGCATAACCGACGAGCGCATGCGGCATCGTCCCCATGCCGGCATCGGCGCCGAACAGAGGCGCGGTCAGATCCTGCGACGAGCCGATGAAGCCCTTCACCTTGGGATCGGCGCGCTTGGCCGCTTCGCTGCCGGTCGCCGCGCCATAGGCGGCGAGGATGTTCATTTCGGCGCCGCTCGCATGGCGCGCATGCATATCCATGAAACCGGCGGTCGGAATGGCGCGGCACATCTCATAAGCGTTGTTGGCCGACACGCACGGAATGCCGGTCTTCTGCAGCAGCAGCGTCTCGATCTCCGACAGCTTCGCCATCGAGCCGGTGATCTCCATCATCTTCTTTTCCGACGGCACCAGATCGCCTTCGTTGAAGAAACGCTTCACCCTGGTGCCGGGCGCCAGCCGGTTGATGAGACGGATGGTCGGCTCGAGGGCGGCCACCACGCGCCGGCGCATGAACACCGCGAAAGTGACTTCCGAATCGCCATGCGCCTTCACGATGCGCGACGTGTTGGTGAAATATTTGTCGGTCTGCGCGTCGGTGGGACCGGCGCTCAGGCAGATGTCGACGATGCGGTCGAGAACCGCGTCGCGCTGGGCCGTCAGGGGAGTTCGCTGATCCATGAGTTGCCTCTCTGCGAGCGGCGGAGTTTGGACGCTTAAGGACTACCGGTCAAATCTTCGCGAGCTGATCCTGCAAAGCTTTGGCGCCCGCCGCCAGGAGGCCGACATCGGTGGCCGCGGCGATGAAACGGAAGCCGTGACCGGCGAAGAAGGCGCAACTCTCGGGCGAGCCGCCAAAGGCGCCGGGCACCAGCTTGTTCTTCTTGGCCGCCGCCGCGATCGCCTTGATCGCCGCCTCGAGCTTCGGGATCTTGAGATCCTTGCCGAGGCCGAAGCCGAGCGAGATCGACAGATCATTGGGTCCGACGAACAGCCCGTCGAGGCCCGGCGTCGAAGCGATGGCATCGAGATTGCCGAGCGCCTCCTCGGTCTCGATCATGGCGAAGATCATGGTGCGGCTGTTGGCTTCCTTCAGGTAGTCGGCCGGCACTGTGCCCGCCGCCTGGACCGCCGCATAGCCGCCCCAGCTGCGCATGCCCTGGGGTGCGTATTTCGCCGCCTTGACCACCGCTTCCGCCTGCGCCCTGGTATTCACCATCGGCACGATGACGGCAGTGGCGCCGGCGTCGAGCGCCTGGCCGATCAGGCCCGGATCATTCCACAGGATGCGCAGGACCAGCGGCTTGCCGCTGGCGGTGATCGCCGGCGACATCGAGGCCACGTCGGTGAAACCGGCGAGGCCGTGCTGCATGTCGATGCATACCGCCTCATAGGGCAGTCTTGCCATCTGCCCTGCGACAATTGCGCCCGGAAAGGTCATCCAGGAGAAATAGAAGGGATCCGCCTTAGCGAGCCTGCCCCTGAGATCGCTGGCCATTGGAACCTCAGGCGTCCGACTGCAGCTGCTGCAGGGCCTTGCCGAAAAGCTCGTCCATGGTGCGGCGGATCTGGTGATCCGACTGCTCGACCTTCTTGGCGTCGAAATCCTTGCGAACCTTGCGGAATACGTCGTCGTCGCCAGCTTCCTCGAAGTCGGCCGCGACCACGGCTTTGACATAGGCTTCGGCCTCGGCGCCCGAAAGCCCCAGCTTTTCCGCCGCCCACTGGCCGAGAAGCTTGTTGCGCCGTGCCGTGGCCCGGAACTTCATTTCCTCGTCAAGGGCGAACTTTCGCTCAAAACCTTCCTCGCGCTTGTCGAACGTTGTCATTCCGGTGCTCCCAAATAGGATTATGTACAAATCACGCTGCCGGATGAGATAGCGGCTGCCCGCCCCCAAATCAACCGCGCTTGATTATCGGGGTCTGTCGGGCTAGGTCCATTGTGCAGCGCACCCCCAGGCATTATGTTTGGGCCATGGCGGCAAGCTTTGAGTCGCATAACTTCTCGATATTGGTGGCGTAAGGACCCCTTGCGGACGTAATTTGCGAGGGTATCAAGGGTTTTCTGGATGAGGATTGTGAATATGAACACCAGGCGCACCCGCATTTATGAGGGCAAGGCCAAGATCCTGTATGAAGGGCCTGAGCCCGGAACCTTGATCGTTCACTATAAGGACGATGCAACCGCCTTCAATGCCCAGAAAAAAGCCGTCATCGACGGCAAAGGTGTGCTCAACAACCGCATCTCCGAGATGATCTTCACCAGGCTCAATGAGCTGGGCCTGCCCACTCACTTCCTCAAGCGCCTCAATATGCGCGAGCAGCTGGTGCGCGAAGTCGAGATCATTCCGCTCGAGGTGGTGGTGCGCAATGTCGCCGCAGGCTCGCTGTCGAAGCGCCTCGGCATCGAGGAAGGCACCGCCCTTCCCCGCTCGATCATCGAATTCTACTACAAGAAGGACGAGCTCAACGACCCGATGGTGTCGGAAGAACACATCACCGCGTTCAACTGGGCGACGCCCCAGGAGATCGACGACATGATGCACCTCGCCATCCGCATCAACGACTTCATGTCCGGCCTCTTCCTCGGCATCGGCATCAAGCTCGTCGACTTCAAGATCGAGTTCGGCCGTCTCTACGAGAACGACATGATGCGTATCGTGCTCGCCGACGAGATCAGCCCCGATTCGTGCCGCCTGTGGGACATCAAGACCCAGGACAAGCTCGACAAGGATCGCTTCCGCCGTGACATGGGTGGCCTCGTCGAAGCCTATCAGGAAGTCGCCAAGCGCCTCGGCATCATGCCGGAGCTCGCCGAGCCCGAACGTTCGCGTCCGCAGCTCGTGAAGAGCGACTGAACATCCCTTCCTCCTTCCCCGCTTGCGGGGAAGGTGGCGGTTAGCGCCGGTTGGGGTGAGGCAGTAGACTATTTCCGCGAGGAACAATGAAAGCCAAGATCAAGGTGACACTGAAGAACGGCGTGCTCGATCCGCAGGGCAAGGCCATCGAGGGCGCGCTCGGCTCCCTCGGCTTCTCCGGCATCGAGCATGTCCGCCAGGGCAAATATTTCGAGATCGATCTCAAGAACACCGACAAGGCGAAAGCCAAGGCCGAGCTCGACGACATCTGCCGCAAGCTGCTCGCCAACACTGTCATCGAGAATTACGAGATCGAGCTCGCCTGATCGCAGGATTTGCGGCCACGGCAGATTTTCGCAAGTGTCGCCTAGAAGTCGATCTTCTAGGCGGGACATCTGTCAGGAGGTCACGTCTGGGGGCGCGGGTTCCGTTCCCCGCTTGGTGGCGAAAGCGTAAGCCCCCATCGCCACCGCAAAACCGCCGACCAGCAACGCCTGCACAGGATTAGGCATGATCGCCAGCTCGGCAGTACCCGACGACTCACGGATTTCGATCGCGCTGCCCGGCTTGATTCCGACGGCATGTCCGAGCTCCGGAGTCAGGGTCACGGAGGCCTTTCTCCTCGTTCGGCCTCGTAGACCGCCTCGATCCAAAGTCGCCTTTCGCCCTGCGGCTTGTAGCCATCGCCGGTCAGTCGAGCAGTCTCCTGATCGTCGTTGCAGAAGGGATATTCTCGGTCATAACTCCGCCTCCCTGATCGCTTTTTATACTCGCAAATCAGGCGGGTGGCGACGACTGTCGCGCTTATCTGCTGCCAGGCGAAGACCTTGTAATATTGGTAGCCCGTCATCGCCGCAAAAATGAACAGCAGGATAAGCAGTCCCCGGAACCAGCTCGTTCGTATACTGAATATCATGGCAGCCGTGCGATCTTGCGGGTAATTTGCCGCGTTGCATTTCTATACCAGCAACAGCCCGGACTGGATAGCTCTGAGATCCGCCGCGTCGACCTAGCTGGATGTGTCCTTCCCATCACCCTCATATGTGACGAAGGCGATAAGGCATGCGAGGAGCAGAGCGCCAAGAATAATACCCAGAATGACGACGGGCGCTTTTCCCGATCCGGTGACCAATTCGGCCTCGTTGGGTGAAAAGGGAGAAAAAATACTTATGCGGTGCTCGCCGCGAGAAGGAGAACTACAGCCCCACCGATCCCCGGCAGCTTGTCGCGAAGATCCTTGCGTATCCTGTCTCCGAAGCGCGCCACCCCTTCCGTTAGATAAGCATCTGCGCCGACCCGTGCAACCGGGACCGATCACCTCTTCAACCGCGCGCGCGATCCGCATTTTGCCGTGCCAGCTCACGTCGCCAGTAGCGCCAACCATAGGCCCCGATCACCGCCGCCGCGCCGAGGGCGATCAGCCCTTGCGTACCATCTGGCGCAACGGCCAGTTCGGAACTGCCGGGTGTCACGGGAGAAAGCCTTATGCGAATCGTACTGCCCGGCTTTACCCGCCAGGCATCCTCCAGAAAAGGATCGAGTGTCGTATGCACCATCTGTCCCGACGGGCCCTCATAGACCGCCTCGATCCGAAGCCGTTTGACGTCGCCCGACTCGAATCCCTCCGCAATCAGCCGCTCGGCTTCATCCTGATTGTCGCACAAAGGGTGCCTGGACTGGCGGGTTAATGAACGCCCTCTTGCAAAAAAGGCAGGTTTCCCGGGTGGAAAGGACCGTCGCGGTGATTTCCGGCCAAAAGTAAGATTTGTAATAGTCAAAGGCTGTCTTGCCGGCCAGGAACACCGAGACGCAGAAGAATACGACAATGAGTTTCTCGCGCATCGAAAAAGCTTTTGAACGGCCGGGAAATTCGCTATTCAGCCCCCTTAGACCAATAGCGGCCCGAGCAGAATAGCCATGAAATCCGCCGTCGTCCTCTTCCCCGGCATCAACCGCGAGCGCGATATGGCGCGCGCACTTGAGGCCGTCACCGGCCACAAGCCCGCCATCGTCTGGCATACCGAGACGACCTTGCCCAAGGTCGACCTCGTCGCCGTGCCGGGCGGCTTCTCCTATGGCGACTATCTGCGCTGCGGCGCCATCGCGGCGCGCTCGCCGATCATGACCGATATCCGCGCCAAGGCCGAGAAGGGTCTGAAGGTTCTGGGCGTCTGCAACGGCTTTCAGATCATCACCGAAGCCGGCCTCCTGCCCGGCGCGCTTTTGCGCAATTCAGGCCTCAAATTCGTCTGCCGCGAAGTGAAGCTGAAAGTGGAAAACACCGACACCTTCTTCACCAACCGGATGAAGAGGGGCGCGGTGGTGCGCTGCCCGGTCGCCCATGGCGAAGGCAACTACATCTGCGACGACGAAACGCTCAAAGCCCTCGAAGCCGAGAACCGCATCGTCTTCCGTTACGCCGAGGGCACCAATCCGAACGGCGCCACGAACGACATTGCCGGCATCACCAACGGCCGAGGCAATGTCATCGGCATGATGCCGCATCCCGAGAACATGATCGAACCGCTGCACGGCAATAGCGATTGCCGTCCCCTGTTCGAGAGTCTGCTCGCGGCGTGAGCGCCGAGCTCACCCTCTACGGCGCCCGCTACAGCGTCTATGTGCGCGCGGCACTGATGGCGCTCGAAAGCAAAGGCGTCGCCTACGATCTCGTTCCGGTCGACATCTTCTCGGACGCCGATGATCTCGAGGCCTATCGCGAGATCCATCCTTTCGGCCGCATCCCGGCGTTGCGCGACGGCGATTTCATTCTTTATGAGACGGCCGCCATCAACCGTTACATCGATGAGGGTTTTCTGGGGCCGTCCCTGCAACCGGCGGAAACCCAGAGCCGCGCCCGCATGACTCAGATCATGTCGATGACCGATTCCTACGCCTATCGGCCGCTGGTCTGGGACGTCTATGTCGAGCGCGTCTCCAACCCAAAGGAAGGCAAACCCACCGACGAGGCGCTGATCGCATCCGCTCTGCCCAAGGCGCGAACCTATCTCAAGGCGCTGCATTATCTCATGGGCCGCCAGGCTTTCCTGGCCGATGAGACGCCGACGCTCGCCGACTTCCACGCCGCGCCGGTGTTCGCCTATTTCCTGGAGGCGGCGGAAGGCCGCGCCGTGCTGGCGGAATTTCCGCGCGTCCAGAACTGGTGGTCGCGCATCCAGGCGACCGATGCCTTCAAGCGCGCGCACGCATGAGGCCGACGCTCGGCAGATATCTGGCGCTTCTGGGCCTCCTCATCGGCGCCGGCACCCTCCTCGCCCAGTTCGCGCTCACAATGTCTTTATCGCAATCGGCCGGCCGCACCCTGCTGGGCTCGGTGATCTTTTTCTTCAGCTTCTTCACCATTCTCAGCAACCTGCTGGCGGTTTCCTGCTTCGCCGCTTTCGCCTTCCCCGGCTGCCGGCACGTCGCCGTCTTCCGCAGCCCCAAGGTCGCGACCGCCATCGCGCTTTATATGCTGGTGGTCGCCGCCATCTATATCGCCATCCTCGCGGGCCTATGGGCGCCCCAGGGCCTCATGCGTGTCCTCGACACGCTTCTCCATTATGTGATGCCGGCTCTCTTCCTCGTCTTCTGGGGGGCTTTCGTGCCCAAGGGCGGCACCGCCTATGCCGATATTCCCGGATTTCTGGCCTTTCCGGCGCTCTATGGTGCCTATGTCATGATCCGCGGCGCCCTCACCGGCGACTATCCCTATCCGATCCTCGATGCCGGCACGCTGGGCTACCCCGCGGCGCTCGCCAATATGGCCGCCATTCTGGCCCTTTTCCTGATTCTCGGGCTGGCTCTCATCGCCGTCGACCGCTGGGCCGGGAAACGGGCCGGAACCGCCTCATCCGGTTGAGCTTTTTCGCGTGTTGTTATCCCCGGCCAAGCCCGCTAAAGCACCTCCTTCCCATCACGCCCGACCCAGCCAAGGCCATGATCCCCAACGATATCAAGATCACCCCTGAACTCGTTGCCCAGCACGGGCTCAAGCCCGACGAATATGAGCGCTTCCGCAAGCTCATCGGCCGCGATCCGACCATCACCGAGCTCGGCATCGTCTCCGCCATGTGGAACGAGCATTGCTCCTACAAGTCCTCCAAGAAGTGGCTGAAGACGCTGCCGACCAAGGGCCCCAAGGTCATCCAGGGCCCGGGTGAGAATGCCGGCGTCGTCGATATCGGCGACGGCCAGGCCGTCATTTTCAAGATGGAGAGCCACAACCACCCGTCCTTCATCGAGCCCTATCAGGGCGCAGCGACCGGCGTCGGCGGCATCCTGCGCGACGTCTTCACCATGGGCGCCCGTCCCGTCGCCGCTCTGAACGCGCTGCGCTTCGGCAGCCCCGATCATCCCAAGACCCGCCATCTCGTCTCCGGCGTCGTCGCCGGCATTGGCGGCTATGGCAACTCCTTCGGCGTGCCGACGCTCGGCGGCGAGGTCAATTTCCACCCGCGCTACAATGGCAACATCCTGGTCAACGCCATGGCGGTCGGCCTCGCCGACACCGACAAGATCTTCTATTCCAAAGCCGAAGGCGTCGGCCTTCCCGTCGTTTATCTGGGCGCCAAGACCGGGCGCGACGGCATCCATGGCGCCACCATGGCGTCGGCCGAATTCGACGACCGGGCGGAGGAGAAGCGCCCGACCGTGCAGGTCGGTGATCCGTTCACGGAGAAATGCCTGCTCGAAGCCTGCCTCGAATTGATGGCGTCAGGCGCCGTCATCGCCATCCAGGACATGGGTGCGGCCGGCCTCACCTGTTCGGCGGTCGAAATGGGCGCCAAGGGCGATCTCGGCATTGAGCTCGATCTCGACAAGGTGCCGTGCCGCGAAGACGGCATGACGGCTTACGAAATGATGCTGTCGGAATCACAGGAGCGCATGCTGATGGTGCTGCGCCCTGAGCAGGAAGAAGAAGCCGAGGCGATCTTCCGCAAATGGGGGCTCGACTTCGCCATTGTCGGCCAGACCACCGACACGCTGCGTTTCGTCATCAAGCATGAGGGCGAGGTAAAGGCCGATCTCCCGATCAAGGAACTCGGCGATGAGGCACCCGAATATGACCGCCCCTGGATCGCGCCCAAGGCTCAGCCCTTCCTCAAGGCCGAGGACGTGCCGGCCCCCAACGATCTCAAGGCGGCGATCCTGAAGATCCTCGGCAGCCCCGATATGTCGTCGCGCCGCTGGGTGTGGGAGCAGTATGATCATCTGATCCAGTCGAATTCGGCGCAGATCCCGGGCGGTGACGCCGGCGTCATCCGCCTCGACGGCACGCCAAAGGGCCTCGCTGTTTCGACCGACGTGACGCCTCGTTATGTCGAGGCCGATCCTTATGAGGGTGGCAAGCAGGCGGTGGCCGAATGCTGGCGCAATCTGACCGCCGTTGGCGCCGACCCGATCGCCGTCACCGACAATCTCAATTTCGGGAACCCCGAGCGCCCCGAGATCATGGGCACCTTCGTCAAGGCCATCGAAGGCATCGGCGAGGCCTGCCGGGCGCTCGACTTCCCCGTCGTCTCCGGCAATGTGTCGCTTTACAACGAGACCAACGGCCAGGCGATCCTGCCCACCCCCGCCATTGGCGGTGTCGGCCTTTTGCCTGATCTGACCAAGATGGCGACGGTTGCCTTTAAGGCAGACGGCGAAGCCATTCTCCTCGTCGGCGGTCACGGCACCCATCTCGGCCAGTCGATCTATTTGCGCGAGGTGCTGGGCCGTGAGGAAGGCGCTCCGCCGCCCGTCGATCTCGCCCGCGAGAAGCGCCATGGCGACTTGATTCGGTCTTTCATCAGATCCGGCCAAGTCACTGCAGTACATGACATTTCCGACGGCGGCCTCGCTTCTGCCCTCATCGAGATGGCGCTCGCGTCCAAGACACTTGGCGCGTCAGTCGGTCCCCTGGACCATGTCGCCCTCTTCGGCGAGGACCAGGCCCGTTACGTGGTGACATGCCCGGCCAAGGAAGCCGCCAAGATCATCACCCAGGCCCATGTGAAGGGCGTCGATGTCATCCGCGTCGGCACCGTGACGAAGGACGCCGGATTGATTGTCGAGGGTGCCGCTTCTATATCCTTGGACGACCTGCGCAAAGCGCATGAAGGCTGGTTCCCGGCTTTCATGGGCGCCAAGGCAGCCTAAGCATCGGCCCTAAAAGTTGCAGACTTTTCGGACAAGCCGATGTGAGAAACGATGAAGGAGATTTGACGCATGGCCATGAACGCCTCCGATATCGAGCGGTTGATCAAGGAAGCTCTTCCGGATGCGCAAGTGGAGATCCGCGATCTCGCCGGCGACGGCGACCATTATGCGGCCAATGTGGTTTCGACCTCCTTTAAAGGCAAGTCACGTGTGCAGCAGCATCAGATGATTTACGCTGCGCTCAAGGGTAGAATGGGCGGCGAACTCCATGCCTTGGCGCTGCAGACCAGCGCCCCGGAAGATTGATATTAGGATAAGCGAGCGAAACATGACCGACATCAACACCTGGATCGACACCGAAGTGAAATCGAACGACGTCGTGCTGTTCATGAAGGGCACGCCGGACGCGCCGATGTGCGGCTTTTCCGGCCGCGTCGTGCAGATCCTCGACCATCTGGGCGCCGACTACAAAGGCATCAACATCCTCGAATCGGGCGAACTGCGCCAAGGCATCAAGGACTATTCCAACTGGCCGACCATCCCGCAGCTTTATGTGAAGGGTGAGTTCATCGGCGGCTGCGATATCGTCACCGAGATGTTCCAGTCTGGCGAGCTCAAGACGCTTCTCGCCGAGAAGACCGCCGCCTGACGCATGGCAGGCCTCAGGGGCCGCCAATTGACGTGACTTGAGGGTTCGGGCACTCGTTGCCCGGCCCATGGCCGTTCCCGTTTCAACCAGTCCCTCATCCGCTTCGACGCTCGCTTTCCTGGCCTTGCTCGGAGCGGGCGTAGCGGTCGGCTTTTCGCCGAATCTGGCCCGTCTGTCGGACCTGGCGCCGTTGGCCTCCGGTTTCTACCGCCTCGCTCTGGCGGTTCCCGCCATCTGGCTCGCCATCATCCTGACCGGCAGCAAGCTCGAGCCTCTCTCCGGCATGCCGGTCAAGCACCGCTGGCGGCTGTTTCTCGCCGGCCTCTCTTTCGCCGCCGATATCGCCTTCTGGCATCTCGCCATCGCCGAGACCACCATTCTCGAGGCGACTCTGCTCTCCAGCACCGTGCCGATCATGGTCTCTTTCGTCTCGGTGTTCTTCCTTGGCGAGCGGCTCAAGCCGCTCTTCCTGCTTGGGCTGGCGTTGGCGCTGGCCGGTGTCGTGGTTCTCGCTCTCCAGAAGACGGGTGCGCCGCAGACACCGCCCAACCGTCTCCTGGGCGGCATCTACGCGCTGCTCGCCGCATCCTTTTTTGCGATCTATCTCCTTCTGATCGCCACCGTCCGTCAGCGCAGCTCGACCGGCACGGTCATGTTCTATACGAGCCTGATCTCGGCGCTCGCGATGCTGCCTTTCGCACTTGCCATGAGCCCGACCATGCTGTCGGGCTCGCTCGAGGGCTGGCTCATCCTCGTCGGTCTCGCCGTCATCAGCCATGCCGGTGGCCAGGGCCTGATGACCTTCGCCCTCGCCCATCTGCCGACCTCCTTCTCCTCGATGATGGGGCTGATGCAGACGGCGGTCGCGGCGATCGTCGCCTGGGTGCTGTTCTCCGAACCCTTGACCTTGCTGATGCTGGCAAGCGGTGCGGCGATCCTCGCCGGCATCTGGATCTGCCGCAAGGCGACGGCGTGACATGACGCGGCTCAAGCCCTTGGCCGCTTTGCTCTTCACCATGCTGATCTGGGGCGTCACCCCGGTGTTCCTGCGCTCGCTTTCGGTGGGCCTGGGGCCGGCCGACGCGCTGGTCATCCGCTACACCCCAGTGGCGCTCATTTCGCTGGCGATCCTGCTGGCCACAGGGGGCTGGCGCATCGCGCGTGCCGACGTGCCCCGCCTCCTCGTCATCTCCCTGCTCGGCCTGTTTGGCTACAGCCTCACCTCGGTCTATGGTTTCGCCAGCGTGCCGGCCGGCGTCGGCGGTCTCATTTACGCAACACAGCCGCTGTTCATTGCTCTCCTGGCGGCCATCATGCTGGGTGAAAAGCTCACGCCTCAGGTGATCATCGGCTTCGCCCTGGCGCTCATCGGCACCAGCCTCCTCTTCTGGGACGATCTCGCCGGCGGCGGGACAGCCGGCTCCTCGATCACCGGCATGCTGCTCCTGGTCTTCGCCTGCTTCATCTGGGGCTTCTATTCGGTGCCGGCCAAGGCGCTCGTTCTGCGCTACGGCACCTTGAACACGACCACCTTGAGCCTGTTCATCGGCACCTTGCCGATGCTGGCGCTCGCTTCGCCGCAAACGCTGGAAACGGTCGCCGCCATGACACCCAGGCTGTGGGCCGAAATCGCTTTCCTGGCTTTCGCCTCGACCTTCATCGCGATGTTCTCCTGGACCTATGCGACCTCCCGGCTGCCGGCCGCGACCACCGGCGCCTTTCTTTATCTGATCCCGGTCATCGCAGTCCTCGCCGGCACCTTGATGCTGGACGAGGCCGTGACGCTCAACATGGTCCTGGGCGGGTTGCTCATCCTGGGCGGAGTCGCCTTTGCTCAGCTCGGGCAGCGCCTGAGGCGGGTCCGGCATGAGCAGAACGCAGTTTGACCAACCTGCGGTTACGCCTATCTTGCGTCCCCCAACTTTGAGGCAGTCATGACCGAAGCGTCCCTGAAGCGGCCCACGCCCTGGTATTACCTTCCCGCCGTGATCATCGTATCGGGCTGCCTAGTCGCCATGGTCAATTTCGGCGTGCGCTCGACCTTCGGCCTGTTCACGACGCCGATCTCCGAATTGCATGCCTGGCCGCGCGAGATCTACAGCATCGCCATCGCGCTGCAGAATCTCCTCTGGGGTGTCGCCACCCCGATCGCTGGCGCCTTCGCCGACCGTTACGGCAGCGCCCGTGTTCTCATGGTCGGCGCCGTTTTCTACACCATCGGCACCCTCATCATGGCGAGCGCCGGCACCCCGGCCATGCTCTATCTGGGCGGCGGCGTCCTCGTCGGCATCGGCATCGCCGCCTCGTCTTTCGGCATCGTCATGGCCGCCTTCGGCCGCCTGGTGCCGCCGGAGAAGCGCTCCTGGGCTTTCGGCATCGCTACTGCCGCGGGCTCGATGGGCCAGTTCGTCTTCGCCACGTCGGGGGGCGCCCTCATCACGGCCTTCGGCTGGTATGAGGCATTGAACATCCTGGGTATCTGCTCGCTGCTCATTATCATCTTCGCCTATCCCCTGATGGCGCAGAACACGTCGAAAAGTGCGGTGCCCTTGGGCGAGACCGAAATGAGCATGCGCCAGGCCATCCGCCATGCCTTCCGCAACCGCTCCTACAATCTTCTCACCGCCGGCTTCTTCGTCTGCGGCTTCCAGCTCGCATTCGTCACGGTCCATCTGCCGCCCTATCTCGCCGAGCACGGTATCAGCGCCAGCTTCGCCGGCATCGCCATGGGCGCCATCGGCCTGTTCAATGTCGTCGGCTCCTATTATTCGGGCGTCATCGGCGGCAAATATCCCAAGCGCATCCCGTTGAGCATCATCTATGTGCTGCGCTCGGTGGCCGTGGTGGCCTTCATCACCATGCCGATCACCAATGTCTCGACGATCATCTTCACCGCCTCGCTCGGTGTCTTGTGGCTGTCGACCGTGCCTTTGACCATGGGCCTCGTCACCGTGATGTTCGGCACCCGCTATATGGCGACGCTTTATGGCTTCGTTTTCTTAAGCCATCAGGTCGGCTCGTTCTTCGGCGTCTGGCTCGGCGGCCGTCTCTATGACCAGTTCGGCTCCTATGATCCGGTCTGGTGGATGGGCGCGGCGCTCGGCATCTTCGCGGCAATCGTGCATCTGCCGATCCGCGAGCAGCGCTCCGACAAATTCGCGCAGCCGCAACCGGTATGACGGCGGACTGGCCCGGTCATCGCTTTGCGCTGGCCTTCGGCGCCATCGTACTGCTTGTGTGGCTGGTGGTGATGGCCGTCATGATGCGCCAGGCGGCTCTTCCGCCGGAAGCGTCAGGCCCGCTTCTCGCCGTTTTCGAGCCGGGCACCAGCCAGGACGACATCTTCACCCGCATCGTCGCCGCCAATGGCAAACCGATGCGCAGCGCCGGCTTCGACTTCGTCTGGCTCGTTCAGGGCGCCGAGCCCGGCCTTGCCGGAAGGCTCGAGGCGCAAGGCGCCATCGGCACCTATGGCGAATTGCCCTTCAACACCTCGCTCGCCGGCTGCTTCGCTTTCGCCGACGCCAAGGTCGTCGAGGTTTTCTCGCTGAGGCCCTGACCGAGTTAGCAGCACTCTTCAAGGCACGCTGCCAACTCCTTGAAAAACAATTGTTAAATCAATCTTCACGGTCTTGACCTAAGATCATCGCCGCAACATGTTTGGTTCGGCACTGCTTATCCAGGAGGATTGGCGATGATCGACAGAGCCTTTGAAGGTCAGTTGCGTGGCTGGTCGCTGACGACCGCGGAAATCATGTACCGTCTTCCCGATCACCGTGACATCCTGCAGCTGTTCCTCTGGCAGGACTACGACATGGCGCCGAGATTCCCGCGCCTCATCAAGTTCCTGGATTTCTGGACGCATAATCTCGACGGCCCCCTTTGCGAGGTCCGCATCGCCCATTCCGCTATCGTCGGCCCGGCCGAGATGCGGTACGTCGGCAGCGAGTGGCGGCTGCACTAACCGCTTGTTCGCTCGATGATGTTGACTAAAGTTGACAAATTGTCATCTTTAGTCCACTTCGAACCATGGCTGATTTCATCTGGATCAACGGCCTGAAGGACGCGAGGGTCGCGCTTGAATCCTGACCAGGGTTCGCGCCTTTGAAACGACGGGGCACCCGGGCGATACGGGAGACAAGTCCACTCAGAAGAGAGATATCAAGACCGCTAGAGTATTCGCCAATTACTGGAAAGATCGGAAGCCATGAGCACCAAGAAGAAGGATATGCCCGCTGGTGCGGCCCTCTCTCCTTATGACACCGCCGAATTTCTGCGGACCCCTGAGGAGATCGCAGCCTATCTCGAGGCCGTTTTCGAGGATTATGGCGATGATAGCCGCGTCGTCGTTGCCGCTCTTGGTGATGCCGCCAAAGCGATGGGCATGCAGAAGGTCGCGCACGCGACCGGCCTCAATCGCGAAGGTCTCTATAAGGCGCTTTCCGGCGAGGCCAATCCAAGCTTCGACACCGTTCTGAAGGTCATGAAGGCGGTCGGCGTCGAACTCAGGCCGAGGGCTTTGCCACGCAAGCGCACGACCGGTGTACGAAGCATTCCTCTCATCAAACGGAAGTCGGCAAAGGCGCCGGCGCGCAAGCGGGCTTGACCAACCTTACGAAAACACGATCCCGCCATCGACATTGAGCGTCTGCCCGGTGACGAAGGCGCTGTCATCCGAGCAGAAGAAGGCGACCGGTCCGACGACGTCTTCGGGATCACCGATGCGCGCCATGGCGGTCTTGGCGGACCAGGCGGCGCGGATCTGCGGATCGTCGAGATTGACGCGGCCCATGTCGGTGAGAATGATGCCCGGGCACACGCAATTGGCGGTGATGCCGATCGGCCCGAGCTCCTGCGCCAGCACGCGCGTGAAGCCCATCACCGCCGCCTTCGAGGCCGAATAATGCGCCTGCTCCGGCGCACCGTGTTTGCCGCCGATCGAGGCGATATTGCAGATGCGGCCATAGGCCTGTTTTTTCATCAGCGGCAATACCGCCTGGATGACCAGGAACGTGCCCTTGGCGTTCACATCCATGACGCTGTCCCAATGCGCCTCGGCGAGCGTCTCGACGGGTGAGGCGATGAGAATGCCGGCATTGTTGACGACCGCGTGGATGGCGCCGAGTTCGGCCACGGCTTTCACCACCATCGCCTCGACCTCGGCCTTTGCCGACACATCGGCATGAAGCGCGATGGCGCGGATACCCGATGAGCGTGCTTCGGCCGTGACCTCATCGAGCGCCTTCGCCTGGCGCGGAATGTCGTTCAAAGCGAGATCATAGCCGCGCTTCGCGAGCCCCAGCGCAATGGCGCGCCCAATGCCCCGGCTCGCGCCCGTCACCAGCGCCACGCGCTTCTGTCCACCGCTCATTTTTATCTCCTTTAGCCAAGCACGGATTTGAGCGCCGGATAGAGCGCCTTGTACCGCTGATAGATGTCTTCATAGAGCTTCGCTTCACGCGCGCGCGGCTCGACCATCCGGCCCGGCCGGACCATCGCCGCGATGCCGTCATCGATCGAGGCGAAGCGCCCTGCTCCATGCGCGGCCAATACCGCCGAACCTGTTGAGGGCGCATCGGGCGATGCCGGAATGCGCACCGGCACGCCCGCCGTGTCAGCGTGGATCTGGATCCACAAGGGCGACGCCGTGGCGCCGCCGCCGGCGGTGATTTCGGTACTGCTGTAGCCGCCGGCCTTGAAGGCATCGAGAATGGCGCGCGTGCCGAAGCCGATGCCTTCCATGACGGCGCGGAAAATGTGATGCGGCTCATGCGCCAGCGTCAGGCCGACAATGGCGCCGCGTGACAAAGGATCGGTATAGGGCGTGCGGTTGCCCTGGAAATGATCCTGCACGATGAGCCCGTCACAACCGGGCTCAAGCGTCTCGGCCTTGCGGTTCATCTCGGCGAGATCGAGCGTCCCACCGGTGAGGCGTTTCAGCCAGTTGATGATCGATCCGGTAGAGGTCTGGCCACCTTCGACGATCCAGCGGCCCGGATAGACGATGTCGGGATAAGCGCCCCACACGCCCGGCGCATGGATTGGCGCTTCGGTGACGCCGAATTGCAGATGCGACGACCCGGTGATGAGCGCGAGTTGACCGGGCTTCGCGACACCGAGCCCGATCATGCCGATCAGCGCGTCGGCGCCACCCTGTACGACCTTCACCTTGGTGCTCAAGCCCAGCTCGGCCGCCGCCGCGAGCGTCAGCGTGCCGACCACCTGACCCGGCGCGATGACGCGTTGCGGCCATTTGGCTTCAAGCTCGGCAAGACCGAGCTTCTCCAATATGCCGCGCGCCCAGCCGCCATCGCGGCTCGAATAATGCCAGCGCAGACCGGCATTATCGAGCGAGGCGCAACGTTCGCCGGTGAGCCTGAGATTGAGGAAATCCTGATATTCGCAGACCGTCTCGGCGGCGGCGAAGATGGTCGGCTCGTTGCGCTTGAGCCACAAAGCCTTGGGGATCATCCATTCGGCCGACACCGGCCCCTTGCCGGCGCCATTGAGGGCGAGCCTGGCATCGCCGGTGGCGAGCACCGCGTCGGCCTCGGCATAAGCGCGCACATCCATCCACAGGAGCGCCGGCCTGAGCGCCCGTCCCTGCTTGTCGAGCGCTACGACGGTACAGGACGTGGTGGCGAAGGCCATGGCCTCGATCTGGCCGGCATCGATGCCAGCGTCTGTGATGGCGCCGCGCGTCGCCTGGATCAGCGCTCGCCACCAGTCTTCGGGATTCTGCTCGGCCCGGGCGCCCGGAGAAAACTTGGTCTCATAAGGCACCGCCTTGGAGCCGAGACAGGTACCGCTAAGATCATAGATGCGCGCCCTGAGGCTTTCGGTCCCGCCATCCGCCGTCAGATAATAGGCCATTCGCTCCTCCCTCTATTTTCTCACGCCAGGCCGCGAAATGCCTCCAGCGCCTTACCCGCATACATCACCGCAGGGCCGCCGCCCATCTCGACTGCCACTTCGAGCGCTTCGACGAGAGAGGCTTCCTCCGCCCCATGCCGGCGCGCCGCATCGACATGATAGAGGATGCAGTCCTCGCAGCCCTTGGCGACCGAGATCGCCACCGCCATCAGCTCCTTCTGCGCGGCGCTGAACTGGCCGGGCGTCGTGGCGACGCGGCTCACTTCGGCGAAACCTTTCATCACGCCGGGACTCGTTTTGGCGAAGAGGCCGAGCCGCGTCTTGGCGGCAGCGAGCGCTTGCTTGGGATCAGCCATGGGCAACTCCTGTCAGAAGGGAAATGGTTTCACGCGGCAGGTCCCAATGCGGCATGTGGCCGGCGGGAAGGAAATGTATTGCGACCGCCGACGGCAGGTTGAAGGCGTGGTTTGCCGGAATGACACGATCGTCCGTACCGATCAGCGCCTTGACCGGTAGGGTCTCGGCGAGCTTGGCGAGCGGCCTCAATATGTCGACCTTCTGACCTTGCGGCCCGACCAGAGCCTGCGCCAGCGCCTTGAGCCGGCCTTGCGCCAGCTGCGCCGCCAGCGTGGCCAGCGCCTTGTCGGACAGGCCGTCGGCCTTAGGCCCGAGCAGACGCAGAAGATGTGCCACTTCGCCCGAGGTCGTCGCTTCCGCCATGCCGTGGATGAAGCCGCCGTCGATCTCGCGGCCGGTGCCGGCCGGCGCGATCAGCGTCAGGCTCTTGATCTTGCCGCCGAGGCGCTCGGCGATCCCGGTGGCGACGGCGCCGCCCAGCGAATGGCCGACGAGATGCAACCCGCCCGGCAATCCATTGGCGAAATCCGTCATCGCCGTGACGAGATCATCAAGGCCCTGCGCTTCGGCCTCGGTCGCGCCATGTCCTGGCAGGTCCGGCACGATCGCCGTGTGCCCGGCGCGCGCAATGCCGCTCGCGGTCGCGACCCAGCTGCTGCGGTCACCGGCGAAGCCATGGATCAGCAGGAAGGTCTCTCCTCCTTCTCCGAGCTTGTCGAAGGCGATCCCGGTCGGCGCCTGCGTGGCATGTTCGACGTCACGCTGCTCGATGCGGCCACGCCGCCCCGTGCCCTTGATGTTGTCGAGCGAGACACCGGCCTTGCGCGCCATGCGCCGGGCCACTGGCGTCGCACGCCGGCGGGCATCCGCCGCCGCCGGCTTGTGTGTCCTGGGCGACGGTACCGGCTTGGCTTCCACTGGCGCGACCGGCGCGCTCACCGGTGTTTCCACCTCGCCGATCACTTCCGCGATCGGCGCGCCCACCGGCTGGCGCGAGCCTTCCGCCGCCAGAATCTTCACGAGCTTGCCGTCGGACAAAGCCGGCACTTCCGCCGCCGTCTTGTCGGTCTCGATCTCGAGAATGGCTTGCCCGCGCGCATACGGAGCGCCCTCCGCCACCAGCCAGCGGATGACGACACCTTCCGTCATCGTCTCGCCGAGCCGCGGCATAGCGAGGATCGCCGTGCCGGCATCCGGCTGGGCTTGCTGAGGCGCCCCCGCGGCCTCGCTCTCCCACTCTTCGGATGCCGTCACGGTGACCTCGGCGATCGGCGCGCCGACAGCAACGCGATCGCCTGGAGCAACCAATGTTCTCTCGATAATGCCGTCGCCGAGGGCCGGATATTCGACCACGGTCTTGTCGGTCTCGATCTCGAGGATCGCGGCGCCGCGCTGAAACTTCTGTCCCGGCGCCACCAGCCAGCCGACGATGGTCCCCTCATCCATCGTCTCGCCGAGGCGCGGCATGGTGAGTGTGCGCTTCGTCATGCGAGCATCCGTCCGGCCGTCTCGGCGATGAGCTGCGGGCCCGGCACCGAGCCGGTCTCGAGGCCCGTCGACACCGAGATCGGAATATCCTCGCCCGCCACCCGGATCACCGGCTCCTCGAGGAAGTCGAAGCATTCTTCCGAGATGCGTGCCGCGAGTTCGGCGGCGACGCCGGCGGTCATGGCGCCTTCCGACACCACCATGGCGCGGCCGACACGTTCGACATGTTCGCGGATCGTATCGAAATCGAGCGGATTGAGGGTTCGGAGATCGATGACCGTCGCCTCGATGCCCTTGGCCGCGAGCGTCTTGGCCGCCTCCATCACATAATGGAGCTGGCGTGAATAGGTGACGATGACGAGATCCTTGCCGTGCCGCCTGACCGCCGCCTTGCCCCAGGGCGGCACCGGCGCGTCGAGATCGACATCTTCCTTCATCGTATAGAGCGCCTTGTGCTCGATGAAGACGACCGGATCGGGGCTGGTCAGCGCCTGGCGCAGCAGATGATAGGCGTCCGCCACCGTCGCCGGCATCGCGAGGCGCAGGCCCGGCGTATGCATCACATAGGCTTCGAGGCTCTGCGAATGCTGGGCGCCGGCCGAGCGCCCCGTTCCGCCTTGCGTGCGCAGTACCATCGGCACGCCGATCTGGCCGCCGAACATGTAGCGGATCTTGGCTGCCTGGTTCGCCAGCTGGTCCATCGTCATGCCGAGGAAGTCGACATACATGAGCTCGGCCACCGGCCGGAGGCCCGTCATGGCGGCACCCACCGCCGCGCCGACGATCGAGGGCTCCGAGATCGGCGTGTCGATCACCCGCTCCGGGCCGAATTCCTTGATCAGGTCCTTGGTCACGCCATAGGCGCCGCCATAGCGGCCCACTTCCTCGCCGATGAGAATGATATCGGGATTCTCGGCCATGGAATCCGCCAGCGCCTTGCGCAATGCGTCGCGATACGTCAGTTCAGGCATTCTCTACTCCGTTGCGAGCACGCGGTTGAGACGGGTGCGGACCGGCTCGGGCTCCGGTTCCTCAGGGTCGAAGACATCGCGGAACATCGAGGCGAGCGGCGGCTCCTTCTGCGCGATGGTGAAGTCGATGGTGGCGTCCATCTCGGCACCGATCTCGGCATCGAGCGTATCGAGGTCGGCTTCCGGCGTGAGCCCGCGCTCGATCAGCCGGGCGCGCGTGAAGGCGACCGGATCGCGCTGCCGCCCCGTCTCCTCCTCACCCGCATCGCGATAAGGCGACTTGTCCTTCCGCGCATGGCCATAGAAGCGATAGCAGGAGACCGCCAGGAAGCCGGGCTTGCCGGCGCGTGCGCCATCCACCACCCGGCGCGCCGCTTCCGCCACTTCCTCGACATCGAGACCGTCGACGCTTTCGCCATTGAGGCCGAAGGCGATGGCGCGCTCATGCAGATTGGTGTTGGCCGTCGCCTGATCGATGCGCGTGCCCATGCCATATTGATTGTTGATGCAGGCAAAGACGACCGGCAGGCCCCACAGCGCTGCCATGTTCATGCTTTCATAGAGAACGCCCTGCCCGGTGGCGCCGTCGCCGAAAAAGGCAACCGACACTGCGTTGTTGCGCTTGTGGCGCGCCGACAAGCCGGCGCCGACGACCGCCGGAATGCCGCCGCCGACAATGGCATTGGCGCCGAGATGGCCGAGGCTCATATCGGCGATATGCATCGAGCCGCCCTTGCCGTGGCAATAGCCGGCTTCCTTGCCGCCGATCTCCGCCATCATCCGGTTGGGATCGGCGCCGCGCGCCAGGAAGATGCCATGGCCGCGATGATGGGTGGTGAAGGTGTCTTGCGGCTTCATCGCCGCGGTGATGCCGACGGCGGCACTTTCCTCGCCGATCGAGAGATGCAGCATCGAGCCCGCCGTCTGGCCGCGCACGAACAATTCGCCGACGCGCTCCTCGAAGGTGCGCACGCGGCGCATGGTACGGTAGAGGCCCAGAAGATCGGAATTCGACTTCTTGCTCATGGATACTCCAGAAAATTACAGAAGATTGAGTTTCGTGGTGCGCGACACGATCGCAACCGCGGTCAGGATGATGATGCCTTTGACGATGGACTGGATATAGGTGTCCATGCCGAGCAGGTTGAGCCCATTATTGATGATGCCGATGAACAGCGCGCCGAAGAAGGTGCCGACCACCGTCGAGGTGCCGGGCCGCAGCATCGTCATGCCGATGAAGACGGTGGCGAGGCCGTCGAGCAGATAACGCTCGCCGGCATTGGGCTGGCCGGAGCCGAGACGCGAGGCGAGCAGCATGCCGGCCACCGTCGCGAAGACCGAGCACACGACGAGCGCCGCGATGCGGTAGAAGCGGACATTGATGCCCGACAGCTCCGCCGCCTTGCGATTGCCGCCCACCGCATAGATGTAGCGACCGAAGACGGTGCGCTCCATGACGAACCAGGCCACCGCCACCGCGATCAGCATGAGCATGGCCAGCACCGGGAACCCGCCGATGCGGCCCTGGCCGAGCCACAGATAGGCCTCGGGCAGGCCGCCATAGATGGCGCGCCCGCCGGTCAGGAGGAAGCTGATGCCGAACAGGATCGAAGCCGTCGCCAGTGTCGCGATGAGGGAGGGAATGCCGATGATGGTGACGAGTACGGCATTGATGCCGCCGATCACCAGGCCGGCACCGACGCCCGCCAGCAAGGCCAGCGGCAGCGCCACGTCCTTGGTGAGGAGCAGCGGCACCAGAATGCCGGCAAGCCCCACCGCGAAACCGACGGACAGATCCATCTCGCGCGCCGCGAAGCCGAAAGTGAGCCCGACGCCGACGATGGTCAGGATCGAGATCTGCTGGGCGATATTGAGGAGGTTCTGCGGCTGCAGGAAGCGGTCGACGGTGGCCGCGAAGATGACGAACATCAGCACCAGGACGACAAGGGTGCTGTAGCGCTGGATATGGTCCTTGCGCAGGAAGCCCAGGACGAGTTCCTGGGAGGGGGCGGTTCCGGTGCTCGCGCTGCTCATGCGGCAACTCCTGACATCGCGCCGATGAAGGCGCCTTCTGAAAATTGCGGCCGCGCCAATTCGGGGCGCGCCGTCTGGTCGACGAAAGGCACGACGCGGTCGGCCATGGTTTCGATCTCGATGAGATCGGAAGAAGCGATGACGATGCCGACGCCCTGCCCGGCCAGCCTTCGCATCTCGGCATAGATCTCGGCCTTGGCGCCGATATCGACGCCTTCGGTCGGCTCGATGAAGATCATGACCCTGTAGCGGTCTTGCGCGCCATAGAGCCACTTGCCGATCGAGATCTTCTGCTTGTTGCCGCCCGACAGCGTCTTGAGCTCCTGCGCCGAGGAATGCGCCTTGACGTTCATGAGACGCATGACGCGCTGGGCTTCCACCTCTTCGCGCCGGCGCGACAGCACGCCCGTCGTCACCACCGCATGCTGAGGATGCACCATGGCCAGGTTCTCGCGCAGGCTCCATTCGCCGATCAGCGCATTCTCCATGCGGTGATCGGGCACCAGCGCCACGCCGGCGTCGCGCATGGTCAGCGTCTTGTGGAAGGCGATCGTCTTGCCGCCGACCTCGCATGTCGTGCAGCGGACGCCCGCCGGATTATAGAGCGAGCGCGCAAAGCCGAAATGACCTGAGCCGGTTAGACCGATGAGGCCGACGATCTCGCCGGCGCGGATCTCGAATTGCGGCACCTCGATACGCCCGGCCTTCCAGCCGGCGATCCGCAGCACCACATCACCGGTGGCGCGCGCAGCGTCCGTCTGCGCCTTGGACGCAGTTTCGCCTGAACGGCGCAGCATCAGATCGACGAGTTGGCTTTCGCTCAGATCTTCGGCCTTCTCGGTCACCACATGGCGGCCGTCGCGCAGCACCGTGATGCGGTCGGAGAGCGCTTTGATCTCGGATAGGAAATGGCTGATCAGGATGACCCCGACGCCCTGCTTGGGCAGTCCGCGGATGATCGCCCACAATTGCTCCTTCTCGCGCGCCGGCAAGGTCGCGGTCGGCTCGTCGAGAATCAGGAGGCGGACATCGCCGCGCAG
The DNA here is from genome assembly GCA_005502925.1 of Rhizobiales bacterium Y(2018). GTDB lineage: Bacteria > Pseudomonadota > Alphaproteobacteria > Rhizobiales > Aestuariivirgaceae > Taklimakanibacter. The sequence continues at coordinate 260,636 of SCPD01000007.1, forward strand.
CGCGCGGACGATCTCGATCACCTTGCGGTCGGCCATCGGCAGGCTGCCGACCGGCTCGTCGAGATCGATGGAAACTTGCGGAAACCAGCGCTTCACCAGGGCTGCGGCTTCCGTTTTGAGGCGGCCCTGGGCGATGACGCCGGCGGTGCGCGGCTCGGCGCCGAGCAGGATATTGCCGGCGCCGCTCAAGGCCTGCACCAGGCTGCCTTCCTGGCTGACATGGGCGATGCCGCGCAGCAGCGCATCGCGCGGGCTTTTGAGCTTGAGTTCCTGGTCAGCGATGGCGATGCGGCCCGACGTCGGCTGCAGGCTGCCGCCCAGCACATTGACGAGGGTCGACTTGCCGGCGCCGTTCTCGCCGATGAGCCCATGCACTTCATCATTGCGGAACGTGACGCTCACATTGTCGAGCGCCCGCGTGCCGGGAAACTGCATGGTGATGTCGGTGAGGCGCGTATCCATGGCGATCATCGCGAAAATAAAAGGAGAAGGAGCGGCACTATAACAGTGCCGCCCCACGTTCATCGGACTTACTTCAGGAAGTCCTTGCAGTTGCGCTTGGTCACCAGCGGCGCGTCCATATAGACGGTCTTGGCCGGGATGACCTCGTCGGCCGACTTGCCGCCGACAACGACAGCTTCGATCCACTCACCGACCTGCTTGCCCATGCCCTCGAAGGGCTGCGACACGGTGGCGATCATCATGCTGTCGGGCTTGCAGACTTCGGCGACCGCATTGGGATGGCCGTCGATGCCGATCACCTTGACGTCCGACAGGCCCGCCGCCTTGAGCGAGTTGATGGCGGCCTGCGCCGGCTCGTCCCACGGCGCCCATACTGCGTTGATGTCCTTGCCGAAACGCGCGGCATAGTCTTCCATCGTCTTCGAGGTGTCCTCGAAGAACGCGGTATAGTCGATATTGTGTTCGGCCAGCACCTTCACATCCGGATACTCTTTCAGCACATTGGCCATCACGTCGCCGCGCTTGCGGGTACCGTGATGTTCGGCCATGCGCAGGAAGATGATATTGCCCTTGCCGCCGAGCTGGTCGAGCAGATAGGGCGACACGTCGGCCGACATGGCCCAGTTGTTGGTGGTGATGTCGACCAGCACGCCGTCGACATAGCCCGAATCGACCGCGAAGACCGGAATCTTGGCCGCCTTCGCCGCATCGAGCGCGGCGCGCGACGCGCGCAGATCGGCCATGCTGATGATGATGGCGCCGACACCACGGCTCGCCGCGTCCTGGATGTTCGACGCCGTCTGCTCGCCCGAGCCGCCGCTGTCGAGCACATTGACGTTCCAGTCGCTCTTGTTGGTTTCCTTGAGCCAGGCATCGAAGCCGGCTTTCACGCGCTGCTCAGACTGTGCAGCGGCATTGGAGTGTACCCAGGCGATATCGATCGCGTTCGCTGGCGCCGCCATGGCCGCCGCCATGAGGGCAGCCGTGATCATTCCGGCAAGCCGGTTCTTCATGTCCAAAATCCTCCCATCGGGCAAAAAAGAGTTGTGCGCGGCGGATGTTATTCCGTCCGCGGATATTCAGGTTAAGGGATGAAATACAATTGTCAATATGAAATACATTTGTAATGTACTCGTGCCTGTCCGGCCGCAAGGACGGGTTTGGGCTGGATCGAATCGACCCAATTCGCTCCAAGCAAACGTGCAATAAGAGGAAATGACCGTGCCGCAGGACCGAGACGCCGCCCTTGAGGACGAGATGCTGATGGCGCGTGCCGCCTGGCTCTATTATGTCGGCGGCCTCAACCAGGAAGCGGCGGCGAAGCGTCTAGGCATCACCCGTGCCAGGGTGAACAAGCTGTTGCAGGATGCCCGCGAGACGGGCGTCGTCAGCATCACCATCAATCCCACCAATGTCGGGCTGCTCCCGGTCGAGGACGCGATCCGCGACAGATTCGGCCTCGATTTCTGCACCTGCACCCCTGCCCTTGGCGCTGACCGCAATGGCGCTGAAGCCAGCGACCTCTTGAAGGATTTCGCCTTCCGCGCCGTGGGAGCGGCCGCCGCCGCGCATCTGCGCACCCATCTCGCCGCGCGCGAGGACGCCATCATCGGCACCGGCTGGGGCCGCACCTTGCAGCAGATGACGCTCCAGCTCGCCGGCGTCCGGGCGCCCAGAGCGCGCTTCATCAGCGTGATGGGCTCGCTCACCGCCAATTCGGCCTACAACCCGTTCGAAGTGGTTCATGCTTTCGCGCGCGCCACCGGCGGCGAAGGGTACGTCATGCCGGTGCCGTTCATCGCCGACAGCGTCGAGGACCGCAAAGTGCTGCTGGCGCAGCGCTCGGTGCAGCAGGCGCTCGAGCTCGGCCGCTCGGCGAGCGTCGCTTATATCTCGATCGGCGAGCTCACCGAGGACTCGCTGCTGCGCCGCCAGAAGATGCTGACCGCCGAGGAAGTTGTGGAATTGCGCGCCGCCGGCGCCGTCGGCGACACCAATGGCATCTTCTTCGACGATGACGGCCGCGCCGTCGATCACCCACTCAATCAGCGCACTTTGGCGCTCGGGCTCGCGGAGCTGCGCGACGCCAATGCGGTCGGCCTCATCGCCGGCCAAAGCAAATTACGCGCCGCGCATGCGTTCCTGAAAAGCGGCGCTGCCCGCGGCCTCATCATAGACGGCGATACGGCATTGCTGTTGATGAAGGAGATATGAGTCGACGCGGCCTTCCGCCTTCCTCCCTCCACCACCGAAGGTGGGGAGGGTGGCGCGCGGAACGCGCGACGGGTGGGGTGTCTCCACAAAACAGATCTGTCAGGCAGGACGCCTACAGCCTCTTCGATCAAATGGATGAGAACTTGTCAGCGGAGAGACCCCACCCGTCGCGCGTTCCGCGCGCCACCCTTGTATCTGTAGTTTGATGTCGACTCCTGTTGCAGGATCGACGTAGCGAGGGATCTGGCGGCCGCCAGATCCCTCGCTTGGCGATGTCGCCCGTCTACCCTCCGGCCACA
>SCPD01000008.1 GCA_005502925.1 Rhizobiales bacterium Y(2018)
AGAAGGGGGAATGTGGGAGAGTTCTGTGTCTCCTCACAGAGGAAATTTCTCCGATCCTGTTCTTCACGTGACGTTCCCCGATACCGAGCAGATTTTCCCGGACAGTCCTGCGCGAAGCGGGGAAGGTGGCGCGCAGCGCCGGATGGGGTGGTTCCGCGCGGGCGGTGAGCCTCCATATCTGAAAACCTCGGTGTCGAGATATTCTCGTGCAGCTTTCCGTGAATTCCGTCGATTGCACGACACCCCATCCGGCGCTTCCGCGCCACCTTCCCCGCGCTTCGCGCAGGGAAGGAGCAGGATGCGGGATGGGATCTCAGAACGTCGCGGTCAGGCCCATGCGCAGGGTGCGGCCGGGCGAGGGGATGAGGCCCGTCGACAAGGGATCGAGGTAATATTCGTCGCCGACATTCTCGAGGCTGAAGTCGACGGTGAAGGTCTCGTCGATCTTGTAGTTGCCGAAGAGATCGAAGATGGTCTTGGCGTCGTAATAGACGGGAGAGTTCACGGCGCCGGGGATGATCTTGTAGCCGCCATAGCGCTGGCCGAAGAAATAAGCGCGGCCGCCGAAGGTCAGGGTTTCCTCGAAGAGACGGACGCCGGCGGTGACGGTGCCCGAATATTTCGGCGGGATGGCCATCAAGCCGTAGTCGGTGCCGGCGACGCTGAAATCGCAGCGCGGCCGGTTGGGCTGGGCCTCGTTGCAATAGCTGACATGATCATATTTGGTGAAGGTGCCTTCAAGGAAGGCATAACCCGCGTCATAAGCAGCGGAGAATTCGTAGCCGCGGAACTCCGCCTTGTCGATATTGTCCCAGCTATAAAGGCCATCCGAGAGGCGGCGCATGCGGATGATGTAGTCGTCATAGGTGTTGTCGAAGCGCACAGCCTTGAAGCGGAATTTGTCGCCCGCGAAGAAGACGTCGTTGCGCAGGATATTGAGGCCGAATTCGTAGTTGCGTGACAGTTCAGGATCGAGGTCCGGATTGGGCACGAGATATTCCGTCTGGCGCGATGACGATTCGCGCAGGCTCGGCGGACGCCAGCCTTCGAGATAGGTACCGAAGAGCTGGATGCCTTCGAATGGCTCCACCGTGACGCTCGCCGACGGATTGACGCGGCTGCCGCTCTTTTCCGGGGCGTCGGCAAGGTCGCCCTTGCCCTTGGATTCGTAATAGTCGTAGCGCAGGCCGCCCGCGACGGTGAGCCAGTCGGTGACGTCGAGCTTCGACTGATTGAAGGCGCTCGCCAACAGGCGGTCGCCACTCGGATTGACGCCGAACAGGCCAACGGTGACGGGACTCTCTTCGCGCGCCTGCTCGAGAACGAACTCCGTGCCGTTGTTCATGCTCAGCAGGCCAAGAGGCGTATCGAAATTCGATAGATTGGCGGCATCGCCGCCATAGTTTCTGGCACTCGCGCTGTTGGCGCCGGCGCTATAGGCCTTGATCACGCCGCTCGAGCTTTCGACATCGCTGAACCACAGATTGGCGCTGAGAGCGACATAGCGATTATTCTCGGGCTTGTAATCGTAAGTGGTCTTGACCGTGTGGGTGGCGGTCTCACTCAACTCATACTGGGTCACGGGAATGAAGAACGAGCTTTGCGCAAAGAGCAGCAAGGTCTCGTCGAACTCGCCATATTCATTGTGGTAGAAGGTATAGCCGAGGCCCAGGGAATGACCGTCGCCCCATTTGTATTTGCCCTTGGCAAGAAACGAGGTGATGTCCTGCGAGGTGTTGAACACCTCATCGCCAGGGCCGATCGGCGAAATCTTCTTCTCGGTAGGCTTGATCCACGAAACGCGGTCGTCGAGGAAGGTGGATTTGCCCTTGGAGCCGGCGAAGTAATTGCCGGATCTGCGGCGCGAGAAGCCGGCCACCAGTTCATAGTCGTCCTTGACCGTGGCGATCACGGCATTGCCCATCCAGGCCTCGCCATTGAAGAATTCCGAGCCGTCATTGCGGATGTCGGTGGATTCGGCGTTGTTCGGGGCGATCGTGTTGTTGCCCATGGCCGTCTTGATGCGCGCCGTATAGTCCTGGCCTTCGCGCACGATGTCGCCGGCCTCGAGCAGCCGTATATTGACGACGACGCCCATGGTGCCGACGCCACCCGTGCCGCCGAAGGGCCCCTTGGAGACGTCGATGCCGCCGACGAAGTCGGGATCGACATAGACCTCGTTGCGGCTGCCGCGATAGCCGCGATAGGAATTGTTGGTCTGGCGCGTGCCGTCGACCATCACATTGACGCGGTTCTGGCCCTGGAGGCCACGGATATTCACGTCCATCGAGGCGCCGACGCGGTTGCCGGAGGGCATGACACCCGGCGCGGTCTTCAGCATGTCGCCGACGGACGTGGGCGGCGTGCGCTGGATGTCGTCGCCGGAAATGTAGTTGGAGGAGCCGGGCGTCTCATAGGGCGCATCCGAAGCCGTGGCTTTGCCGTCCTTGGCGATGACCACGATCGGATCGAGGACGCCCGAGGGATCGTCCGGCACCTTGGCGGCAAAGGTCTCAGGCACGACCAGGGCGGCGCTGCGCGGACCCGTCATGCGGATCTCGATGCCGGTTCCCGCCAGCATCTGCCTGAGCGCTTCTTCGGGCGACATGGTGCCGGAGACGGCTTGCGTTTTCGTCGTCTTGAGCGATGCCGTGGCGTAGCCCACCTGCCAGCCCGTCTTGCGCGCGAAGTTGTCAAGCGCGGCAGCAAGAGGTTGTGCCGGAATGGTGAAGCGGACAGGCGCGCTCCCCGTCTCGGCCAGCGCCAGCGTTGAGAAACTGAGCAGCGCCGAACTCAACAAGAGCAGATGCACATGCCGCTTGAAACGAAAAACCCCGGTCTTCGACCGCCCCGCCATAGCTACCCTCATTTTCTTGCAGATCCTCATGACCCAGGCCTTGCGGCCGTGGCGGGATGTGCTCTCAGTCCACATGGACTTGACGTGCCAGCGTAGAGCGCGTCACAAAATTCCTGAGTTTTCAGTAGAGAATTATCAGGCCGCCCGGCAGGCGCGTCTCACTGGCGCCGACCGCTGCTGCAACCGTCAAGATGGCGGTTGCCGGATCGTCGATGCGATAGCTGCCGCTGACTTTGAGGGCATCGAGGTGCCGGCTGGCGATGAGCACGGTGCCGTCATAATAGCGGTCAAGCTCGCCCAGCGCCCTGGCGAAAGATTCCTCCTGGAAGACGATGCGGCCCTCGCGCCAGGCCAGAGCGGATTGCGGGTCGAAAGAGCTGGGCTTGGAGATCGATGCCGCATCGGCGGCGACGGCCTGGCCCGGCTCCAGCGTGACTTCGTCTGTTGGGGCGGCAATGCGGCTCACCGCGACGCGGCCGCGCTCGAGAAGGATGACATCTTCATCAGCTTCAGTGCGTACGGCGAAGGCGGTGCCTTTGACGGTCGTCTCGCTGAATTGCGCTGTGACCGCGAAGGGATGGGCGGGATCGGGACGCACATCGAAAAATGCCTCCCCCGCCAGCAACCTCACATGACGCTTGCCGTCGGCGAAATCGAGCGTCACGGCGGACGCTGTGTTCAGCCGCATCGCGGAACCGTCCGGCAAGGTGACGATCTTCTGCTCACCGGCCTGCGTCAGATGGTCGGCCTGCCAACGCAGCAGGAGCGCCGGATACTGGATATATCCAAGCACAAGGATGAAAATAGCGGCGATGGAGGCGGCATATTTCATCCAGCCATGTCCGGCGCGCGGCGGCTTCGTTACGGCAAGACGCGCCGCATCGCGCCGGCTCGCTTCCCGCAAGGCCGGCAGGGCCATCAGCCTTTCGATCCGCCCGAAAGCTTCGCCATGACGAGGGTCGATGGCGAGCCAGCCCTTGAAAGCATCCGCGGTCCTGCCGTCGTCCGGCATTTCCTGGAGACGGATGAACCAGTCCATCGCCTCTTCGGTCATTCGATCGGCCGTTTTTCTCTGTCGCACGGAGGGCTTCGCTTTACCTTTGGGGGAGCTCATTATTCTAGACGTTCGAGGTCCGGTCTCTTCACAATCAAATATTCAGCCACGATCGAGCCGCGCCAGAACATCGGTGCAATGGCCCATCACCAGCTTCACGTCGTTGTAGACCGTGTTGCGCGAGACACCGAGATGCTCGGCAATTCTGGCATAGGGCCAGCCCGAAACCTGCGACAGCGCCCAGGCGCGGCGCGCGCGCTCGGGCAAGGACTGGAGTGCTTCCTCGAACAGGCGCAGACGCTCCCGCTCGATGAGCGTCGCCTCGATGCTGGGTGTGTCGGCGGGGACCTCGAGCACCTGTCCGTCGGCGACGTGGTTATCTTCATATCGTTCACGGGTCTTGCGCCGGCGCATGTGATCAAGCGCCAGATTGCGCACGGTGCGATGCAGAAAGGCTTCGACATGTTCGATCGTCGCCGTCTCACTGGCCTTGAGCGCGCGGATATAGGTCTCCTGCGCCAGATCCTCGGCGATCTGGCGGTCTCGCACGATGCGCAAGGCAGACAGCCACAGCGTCCGCCGATGTTGCAGAAAAATGCGATTGAGGTGGGCAAGCCGATCGCCCGCCTCTGATGCCATCATCTGCGGCGACGTGAATGACGTCATTGCTGGCAAAAGTTGAGAAAGAGGCGACCCGTCAGGGTTTCCCGAAACGAGTGGGGGCTACCTGGCGGCCTCCATAAAGGAAGTGAAAAAGCGGCGCAACGTCAATGATCTAGAGCGATTCTAAGCTGCTTTGGCTTGGCGCGATCGACACGGTCGAGCGCGGTATATGCAGAAGATCGGCGTTTCTTGTGAAGCAATGACTCTCAGCCGGGCGGATGTCAATTGTTCGCTGTTTGTGACAGGTAATGTCGAAATTTGATTGTTTATCCAGTTTTATGGCCGAATTAAACAGACGGGGGAAAGGCGGGCGCAGTGCCATGCCGGAGCAGGAGGGCCTCATGGCGGACCACAGGATCAAGGGTAAGACCGTTCTCATCGCGGGCGGCGCCAAGAATCTGGGCGGATTGATTGCGCGCGATCTGGCCGGGCAGGGCGCCCGGGCAGTGGCCATTCATTACAACAGCGCCGTGACCGGGGCGGCGGCGAAGGAGACGGTGGCGGCGGTCAAAGCGCTGGGTGCCGACGCCGTCGCCTTCCAGGCCGATCTCAAGACGGCGGGCGCGGTCGAGGAGCTTTTCGCCGACGCCAAGGCGAAGCTCGGCCAGATCGACATCGCCATCAACACCACCGGCAAGGTGCTGAAGAAGCCGATCACGGAGATCAGCGAGGCGGAATTCGATGACATGTTCGCCATCAATGCCAAGACCGCTTTCTTCTTCATCAAGGAGGCCGGCAAACAGCTGAGCGACAATGGCAAGCTCGTCACCTTGGTCACGTCGCTCCTCGGCGCCTTCACGCCTTTCTATGCGGCCTATGCCGGTGGCAAGGCGCCGATCGAGCATTTCACCCGCGCGGCGTCGAAGGAATTCGGAGCGCGCGGCATCTCGGTGACGGCGGTGGGGCCGGGTCCAATGGACACGCCGTTCTTCTATCCGGCGGAAGGGGCGGATGCAGTCGCCTACCACAAATCGGCCGCCTCGCTCTCGCCCTTCAGCAAGACCGGCCTCACCGATATCGAGGATATCGTGCCCTTGATCCGCTTCCTGGTCAGCGACGGCTGGTGGATCACCGGCCAGACCATCCTCGCCAACGGGGGCTACACGACGAAATAGGCTATTCCGCCCGCAAGCCGGGTGTACGATGCCGGGGAATCGTCAGGGACGACAGGCGGACCATGAACGGCAGAGTGTCTTCATCCATATTGCGGCTTTGTCTGATCCTGCTGTGCTGGGTTCTACTCGGCACGGCAGGGCAGGCGCAGACCGCCGATCCCGGAATCACCGTCATTCTACCCTCCGGCCAGGATGCGGCGCAGGTCGAGACTCTGGTCAAAAGTCTCCAAGGCATCAACCGGCCCGTTACCATCCGGGTGGAGAGCGGAACTGCGGCCGCACCGGCGCCGGCCAAGAGCGAAACCAGCGGTGCCGCGACGCCCGCAGCGGCGCCTGAGGAGTCGCCCATCGCCGCGACGCGGCAGGGTGTCTCCGCCTGGCTGACGGCGCTCGGCAACAGATTCAGCGATGGGCTCGACCGCGGCTTCGACGGCATCGGCGAGCTGGGCGCGATTGCGGATAAGCTCGCCACTGCCTGGGCCGCGAATGCGAACACCATCTCTCTCTTGGTCCTGCTGCTCATCCTCGCTGTCGTAATGGCCGCCGCTTATTTCGTGCCGCTGCGCTGGGGGCAAAGGCTGGTGAAACCGCCGGCCGCGGCCGAGCCCGATCTCGTCGGCAATTTCCTCTGGCGCGCAAAGATCCTGCTGGTCGATATCGTGGCGTTGGCCGCCATGGTGTTCGCCGGCTTCCTTGTCGTGAAGTTCCTGCTGCCGCATCCGGACCTGGCCCGCGCGCTGGCGCGCAGCATCATCCGTTTCGCCTTGATCATCGGGCTTTATTACGCAGCGGGCCGCTTCCTGCTCGGGCCCGACAAGGCCGGCGCGCCCTTGCTGCCGGTGCTCAAGCCGCAATGGCATCTGCGCAATATCCTCATCTATGCCCTCTGCGTCGCGCTCATCATCGAAACGATCAATCTCCTCGATCATGTCGATACCGATCGGACCCCCGCCGTCGGATGGCTGCTCGTCATCACCACGCTCACTGCCGCTTTCGCTTTGTGGTGGGTGTGGAACGCCAGGCGCGACGTGGCCCAGGCGATAAAGCGCGCCAATCCGGATGGCTGGGGACGGCGCCTCGTGGCGGCCGTCTTTCCCGGCATGAACATCCTGGGCGTCGTCCTGGTATGGTGCACGGCGCGCATGTCGGGGGCGGCCACTGAACGGGGCGACTGGTCGACGGCGGCGAGCGTATTGCTACTTCTCATCGCGGTGGTGCCCATATTGGGCTTCGGCATTCCCGCCCTTCTCGATGCGGTCATGGTGCGCCATCTCGACGACCAGCCGGTGACGCCGCTGCGTGCCGGGACACGCGCTGTCGTGCGCGTTCTCGCCAGCGCCGGCACATGGATCGGCGTGTTCTATGCGATCATCTATATCTGGAGCGTCTATGTGACCGATATCGAGCCGCAGACGGCGCTCGCGCGCATGCGGGTCCTGGCGCAGGCCGGCCTCGCCTTCCTGGTCGGCTGCGCCATCTGGGTCTTCTTCAAGTCCTATTTCGACTCCTATGCGCCGAAGCCCGCGGGCGTCGGGCACATCGCCGGCGGCGATGAGGATGTGGGCAACACCGCGCAAGGCCGCCTCGCCACCGTCCTGCCGCTCATCCGCGACATCGTGCTGGGCGGCATCATCGCGCTGACGGCACTCGTTATTCTTTCGGCGATTGGTGTCGATATCGGGCCATTGCTGGCGGGCTTCGGCGTGCTGGGCCTTGCCGTTTCCTTCGGTTCGCAGACCCTGATCAAGGACATCGTGTCGGGTGTCTTCTTCATGACGGACGACGCCTTCCGGGTCGGCGAATATATCGAAACCGGCAAGCAGAAGGGCACGGTCGAGAAGATCCATCTGCGCTCGGTACGGCTGCGCCACCAGAACGGTCAGATCCACACCATTCCCTTCGGCCAGCTCGATGCGATCACCAATTACAGCCGCGACTGGGCGACGGTGAAGTTCGAGATCAGGCTCGACCGTGACGCCGATATCGAACTGGCGCGCAAGACGATCAAGAAGGTGGGCCTGGCGATGCAGCAGGATCCCGAGCTCGGGCCCGATCTCATCGCGCCGCTCAAGATGCAAGGCATCCAGGACATCACCGATTCCGCCGTGGTGGTGCGCCTGAAGTTCACGTCGAAGCCGAAGAATCCAAGTCTCTTGCAGCGCGATGCGCTGAAGCGCGTCTATCGCGCTTTGCAGGAGGCCGGCGTCTCGCTCGCCTCCAATGCGGTGACGGTGCGCTCACCCACCCATTCCGCCATGGCGGGGGCGGCGGCGAGCGCCTCCATGGCGCAGACGGCGGTCGATCCGCGCACCGCAGAATAATCGATCGTTAGAAATTCTCAGCCGGGGCCGCCAAAAACCTCAATGGCCCCTGAGGCATGTCTCCGATACGCATGTTTCCAACAGTCCGGTCATGATCCGGACGCGGACGATGCGAAAGGAAAATGGGACATGTCGAATAATCTGGCGAAACTCAAACGCGCCGCGGGGCTGGTGGCACTCGTGCTGGGCGCGAGCCTCGTTCTGCAGCACACCGCCTTCGCTGGTGAGACGCTCGAGAAGATCAAGGCGCGCGGCACCATCAAGGTCGGTGTCGGGACGTCACCCGGCTTCTTCTCGCCCGACAGCAATGGCAAATGGCAGGGCTTCTTCGTCGATTTCGGCCGGGCGCTGGCGGTGACCGTCTTCAACGATCCGGAGAAAGTTGAGTTCACCTCGTCGTCGCCGCAGCAGCGTCTGCCGGCGCTGCAAGCGGGCGAGTTCGATATTCTGCTCTCTGGTGTCACGCAGACAATCACCCGCAGCTTCAAGCTCGGTTTCCATTTCGGTCCGGTGGTATTCTATGACGGACAGGGGCTGCTCGTGAACAAATCACTCGGCGTAGCCAAGGGCACCGATCTCGACGGCGCCACGATCGGAGTGCAGAGCGGCACGACGGGCGAGCTCAATATCGCCGATTTCTTCCGCAAGAGCGGCAAGAGCTTCAAGCCGGTGGTCATCGAAGACACCAAGGAGTTCATCCAGGCCCTTGAAAGCGGACGTGTCGACGCCTTGACCCAGGATGCCTCGGATCTCGCGATCAAACGCACCCAGCTGTCGAAACCCGACGAGTATGTGTTGCTGCCCGAACGGCTCTCCAAGGAACCGCTGGCGCCCGCCATTCGCGGCGGCGACGATGAGTGGCTCGAGATCGTCAACTGGACCGTCTATGCGACGATCCAGGCCGAGGAGCTCGGCATCACCAAGGACAATATCGACAGCTTCCTGACGAGCGAGGATCCGGCGATCAAGCGCTTCCTCGGCACCGATCCCTCGCTCGGCGAAGCGATCGGTCTCGATCCGAAATTCGCCTATAACATCGTGAAGGCGGTCGGCAATTACGGTGAGATCTTCGAGCGCAATATCGGCAAGGCGACGCCGGTCGGTTTCGAGCGCGGTTACAATCAGCCCTGGACGCAAGGCGGTCTTCTCTATTCGCCGCCGTTCCGCTGACGGGACCGGCACTCCATGTCCGTGCAAGGAAGACCGGGCGGCATCCCGCCCGGTCTCAATCGCTTTCAGTCGTGGCTCGGCAAGCGCCCCTTGCTTCAGCTCGGCGTTCTGGCGGGATTGGTCGCCGGTGCTCTCTTTCTCGGCTATAATCTGATCGCCAATATGGACCGGGTGGGGATCACCCCTGGTTTCGGCTTTCTCTGGCGCCCGGCCAATTTCGAGATCGGCGAGACGCTGATCGCCTATTCGGCGCAGAGCAGCTTCGGCCGCGCCATTCTCGCCGGCGCGCTCAATACGGCGCTGGTCTCGATCACCGGCTGCATTCTCGCCACGCTGATCGGTGTCGCGCTCGGCCTCGCGCGCATTTCCGCCAATCCGGTCGTTGCCGGCATGGCGAGGATCTATGTGGAAACGATCCGCAACACGCCCTTGCTGCTGCAGCTCTTCTTCTGGAGCGCGACCGTTCAGACCTTTCCACCGATCCGCCGGGCCTTCGAGCCTCTGCCGGGTCTTTTGTTCAGCAATCGCGGGCTATTCCTGCCGTCGTTGGGATTCAATGATGGCTCATGGGCGCTTGCGACAGTCGTGGTTACGATCGTTCTGCTTGCCGCGTGGGTCTTCCTGCGGCTGAGCATGAAAAATCGGCCGCGGGAACGGCGCCGTGCCGGCTTTCTTTTTCTGCTTGCGGCAGGCGCCGGCCTGGCTGTCGTTGTCGCGCTGGGCGGTTTCTCGGTCGGCTGGCCGCAGCATAAGGGATTCAATGTGACGGGCGGGCTTGCGGCCACGCCAGAATTCGCAGCACTCCTGTTCGGGCTCGCCGTCAATTCTTCCGCCGGCATCGCCGAAATCGTGCGCAGCGGCATAGAAGCGGTGCCGAAGGGACAGATCGAAGCGGCGCGTGCTCTGGGCCTCAGGCAGGGGCAGATCATGCGGCTGGTGATCCTGCCGCAAGCGCTCAGGATCATGATTCCGCTCTTCACCTCAAGCTATCTGAGCCTCACCAAGAATTCTAGCCTCGCCGTCGCCATCGGCTATCCGGATCTGGTGAGCATCGTCAACACGACGGCGAACCAGACAGGCCAGGCGCTGGAAGCGATCATGATCATGATCGGGATCTATCTGACGATCAACCTGACGGTCTCGCTGGTGATGAATCAATATCATTCCCGTCAATCCGGCACTGTGCGCGGATGAGAGAAATCGGCATGGTAGGGATCAGTGTCAAAGAACGGTTCTTCGGCTCATGGCGGAATACGATCGTCACGGTCCTGTTTGCACTTCTCGCCGCCCTGATCATCCTGCCGCTCGTGAACTGGGCGTTGATCGAGGCGACCTGGACCGGCACGGCGCAGAGCTGCGGCGACCGGACAGGGGCCTGCTGGGCCTTCATCGCGGAGAAATACCGCTTCATGTTTTTCGGCCTCTACCCACAGCAGGCGCAATGGCAAGCCTTCGTGGCGACGGGGCTCATCGCTCTGCCGATGATCGTCACGGCCATGCCACGCTTCTGGCATTCGAGGCTCGTCGTGCTGTGGCTCCTGTCGATCGGTCTCGCCGTCGCGCTGATGTCCGGCCTCTTCATCGGGACGCCCGTTCCGACCCAGCAATGGGGCGGTTTTCCCTTGACCCTGCTGCTGGCGGTGGTGGGATTTGCCGGGGCCTTTCCGCTTGGCGTGCTCCTGGCGCTGGGGCGGCGTTCGCAAATGGGAATCTTTCGGGTGCTTTCGATCGCTTTCATCGAGCTCATGCGCGGCGTGCCGATCATCGCCGTGCTTTATGTCGCGACCTTGCTGTTCCCCCTCATGTTGCCCGCCGGTGCTTCGCTCGACAAATTGCTGCGGGTGCAGGTGGCGCTCATCCTGTTCGTCTCGGCCTATATCGCGGAGATCGTCAGGGCTGGGCTGCAGGCCGTGCCGCCGGGACAATATGAAGCGGCGCAGTCACTCGGATTATCGACCGTCAAAATCCTGCGGCTTGTCGTGCTGCCGCAGGCTTTTCGCGCGGTCATTCCGGCTTTCGTGACACTGGGCATCGGCATCTTCCTCGATACGACGCTGGTCATCGTCATCGGGCTCTTCGACTTCCTCAACACCGCGCGGGTGGCGACAACCGATGCCAACTGGCTCGGCTTCTATGCGGAGGCCTATACCGTGACCGGCCTCGTCTATTTCCTGCTCGCCTATACGGCCTCACGCTACAGCCTGTGGCTCGAGGCTCATCTGCGGCCGGTCGCGGCCGAGCCGTCGAAGCAAAACATGGCAGCCATTCGGTTTCCTGCCGGCGAGAAAGGCGCTATCGTGATGAGAGTCAGCAGGGAAAGTGTGGAACGACCAGCATGAGCGGGCAGGACGATCATCACCATGAGGCGGCGTGGAAGCATGACGGGGTGCGCGTCATTCCGGCAGGCTCGCTCGATACGAATACGGCGCAAACGCCCGGCATGGACCGGCGCGCCGCGATCAATTTCGCCCGCGTCGGGGCGCAGAAATTATGGGCCGGCACCGTCACCATCCATGCTAACGCCAAGACCGGCGCTCATCATCATGGGCCGCTTGAAAGCGTGATCTATGTGGTCAAGGGCAAGGCCCGCATGCGCTGGGGCGAGAAGCTCGAATTCGTCGCTGAGGCAGGGCCGGGCGACTTCATCTATGTGCCGCCTTTCGTGCCGCATCAGGAGATCAATGCTAGTCCCGATGAGGCGCTCGAATGCGTGCTGGTGCGCAGCGACGGCGAGGCGGTCGTCGTCAATCTCGACATCGAGCCGGTCGAGAAACCGGACACAGTGCGCTGGATCGACCCTATCCATAAAGCATAGATCGGGCCGGGTTCCTGATTCATCACGAAGCGCGGGCGTGCAGGGTCACGCTTGGCCGGCCGAGATAAAGCGAGTCCTTGCGGCTGATCTCTTCGAGCAGCCAGTCGCGGAAGAACGATACCTTCGGCAGATTGAGCTTCGACTTCGGCGCCACGAGATAATAAGCGAAGCCGACCGGGCTGTGCCCGGTGAACGGCCTGACCAAGCGGCCGCTCGCCAGATCGGCGGCGGCGAGCGTCGATTTCGCGAGCGCAATGCCACGCCCGAGCATCGCCGCCTCGAGGACGAGGCTCGACTGGTTGAAGCGCGGGCCGCGATTGACATCGGCAATGTCCACCCCGGCGGCACGCAGCCACATCTCCCAATTGGGGCAGGAGGGATCGTTGTCTGGGCTGTCGTCATGCAGCAGCGTATAGGCCCTGAGATCTTCCGGGCTGCGCAGCGGCGGGCCGGCGCACAGAAGATCAGGACTGCAGACGGGAATCAGCGATTCGTGAATCAGCTTCTCGGAAACGAGATCGGAATAGGTCCCGGCGCCATAACGGATGGCGACATCGACGCCTTCCTTGGCGAAATCGCACAGCTGCATCGAGGCATTCACCTTGACGTCGATATCGGGGTGCTGCGCTTCGAAGCGGGAAAGCCGCGGCAGCAGCCATTTGGCGGCGAAAGAGGGGGCGACGCTGATCGACAAGGCCCCGGTTTCGCCCAGCGAATCAATCGCATCCATGGCGGCGGAGAGCAGGGCGAAGCCCTCGCGGATGGCGGGCAGGCCGGCATGGCCGGCATCGGTCAGCGCAAGGCTGCGGCCTGAGCGCTGGAAGACCGGCATGCCGAGATGATCCTCGAGATGGCGAATCTGATGGCTGACGGCCGCCGAGGTGACGTTCAGCTCGTTGGCGGCCTCGGCAATGCTCAAGTGACGCGCCACGGCCTCGAAGGCACGCAACGCATTGAGGGAAGGCATGGTGCGGTTCATGCGGCAACTCCGCGATTCATCTAATTTCGACTAAGTATATAGAATAAGTCTGATAAAGCCAAACAGTTTCTTTATAAAAAATTCAGGGCCGGCAAAAACGACAATAAAAATGCACCCGGCCGAGGGCACGAACCGGGTGCAAGTCTAGGGAGGAATGCATCGCGGGAAAGAGCGAGGCATTCACCGCGAGGATCAAAGTAGATGACCTTGGGCGAAGCCGCTGTGAGGAAAATCACATTGGAGGTGGGCAGGAAATCTAAAGGCAAGGCTGAATTAAGCTCGCTTCTCCGAAGCAGTGCTTGCTGAGATCGTGCGGCGGTTTTTCCGGATGACGTCCACAGGAGCCCGCCATGCTCGCCACAGCCGAACTGCTCTCTCCCATACGCCTCGATCCCCGGGCGCGCCGCCTCATCCCCAAGCTCAGCTTCGCCGGCACCGTGGCGGATCTCGACCCGGCTGAAGTCCGGCGCAACTACAATCGTGCGCGTGTGCCTTATGCTTGGCCCTTGGAGCGTGTCGGCAACATCACATCGATCGCGCGCGGCAGCGACGGCGTGCCGGCGCTCAGGATCTTCCGGCCGGACACCGCCACGAGCGATCCGTTGGACAGCTATCTCTTCTTCCATGGCGGCGGCTGGACGCTCGGCGATCTCGCCACCTATGAGCCGCTCTGCCGCAGGCTCGCCAACCGATTGGAATCGAATGTCATCTGGGTCGAATATCGGCTGGCGCCCGAGCATCCGTTCCCGGCCGCGCTCGACGATGCCGTCGCGGCCACCCTCTGGCTCATCAAACATGCCGACAGTCTCGGGCTCGCGCGCGATCGCCTGTCGCTCATCGGCGATAGCGCCGGTGCCAATATCGCGGCGGTGCTGGCGCTCTGCAACCGTCGCGGTGAATATGGCGAGCGCTTCCGCCGCCAGGCGCTCATCTATCCCTGCCTCGACCTGACCGCGAGCTATCCTTCGCATCGCGAGCTGGCCGAAGGTTATCTCCTCACGCGCGAGCTCTATGGCTGGTATCGCCGGAACTATGTCCAGGATCATGACCCGACCGACTGGCGCCTCTCGCCACTCTTCGCGGCGGGACTCAAAGAGGTGGCGCCGGCCGTCATCCTGCGCGCCGGCTTCGATCCATTGCGCGACGAGGCGGCCGCCTATGCCGGGCGGCTGCGGCTCGCCGGCGTGCCGGTGCAGGAGATCTTCTTCCCCGAGATGCTGCATGGCTTCATCACCATGGGGGCGGTGTTCCCGCAGGCCGACAGCGCGCTCGATCAGATCAAGCGCGCGCTGGTGCGGCTGCAGCACTAGAGCCCTTCCCGTTTTGATCGAATCGCTTCGATTCGATCAAAACGGGAAAAAGGGCTCGAAAACACATATCTTGAGCGCTTCCTTATCGCCAAAGTCGAGCAACTTTGGCGGGAAGCGCTCTAGGCGGCGCGGGTCTCCAGCCGATCGAGCAGGCGGTAATACTGGCTCATCGCGAAGACGCCGAGCTTGCGGAATTTGTGGAAAGGGAAAGGGCTCGGCGCCGTCACCGGGAAGGAAAGCTCCGCCGGCGCGATGCCGGAAACAAGATCGGCGATGATTCTGCCCATCATGGTGCACATGGCGACGCCGCGGCCATTGCAACCGAGCGCGGTGATAAGACCCGGCGCCAGCATATGGAGATGCGGCAGCGAATCCTTGGTGATGGCGACCTTGCCGCTCCACACATGATCGATGTGGCTCGGATCGATCATCGGGAAGAGGCGCCGGATCTGAGCCTGGAGCGGCGCGCCGTCGGCCTTTGACGGATTGTCGTCGACGGGCGAGCGGCCTCCCATCACGAAGCGGCCCTGATGGTCGAGACGGAAATAGAGCAGCAAACGGCGTGTGTCGGCGACTCCCTGGCCGCCGGGCAGAATCTGCGCCCTGATGTTATCTGAGAGCGGCGCAGTGGCGATCTGGAAGCTCGAGACGGGAATCACGGTGCGGGCGAGGCCGGGCCAGAGCGAACCCGTATAGGCATTGGTGGCCATCACGACCTGCCGGGCGCTGAGCGTTCCTTGCGGGAGTTTCAGCAACCAGCGACCGCCTTCGCGTGAGAGCGACTGAACCGGGCTTTGGGCGCAGACCTTTGCGCCCTCCGCGATCGCCGCTTTGGCCAATCCGCGTGCGTAGCTCAAAGGCTGCAAGAGGCCGCCGCGCGGATCGAACCAGCCGCCGTAATAGGCCTCAGGCGTGCTGCCGATCATCTGCGCGGTTTCGGCGTGATCGAGGAGGCGCGCCGCCACACCCAGCTCCTGCCATTGCCGGCAGCGCGGCACGACGAGGTCCTCATAGGGCTTGGGACCATGCGCCGCCTGGATCCAGCCGCTCTGTTGCGCATGACAGTCGATCTTGTAGCGCTCGATGAGCGAGAAGACGAGATCGGCCGCGCCGCCCATGGCGGTGACGATACGCCCGCCCATTTCCTCGCCGAAGGCCGCGACGAGATCATGCGGATTGTGCTTGAGGCCGGTGATGACCTGGCCGCCATTGCGGCCCGAGGCGCCCCAGCCGGGCTCCGCGGCCTCGACGACGGTAACCTCATGACCCTTGCGCGTCAGATGGATGGCGGCGGAGAGACCGGTGAATCCGGCACCGATGACTGCGATGTCGCAGGTCTCGGCGCCGGATACCCGAGAATAGTCCGCAGGCGGCGATGCCGTCGCCGCCCACAGACTGTCTGGCAGAGAAGAGTTCATATTCTTGCTTTTGGATCAGCCCAGCATGAGCTGATTCCATTTCTCCTCGTATTCATACGAATATTTGTTCGCTTCCTCTTCATTGAGGATGAGCATGTTCTTCACATTGTCCGGATTCATGACCAGGATCTTGGCCGTTTCGGCATCGGCGCCTTCGGTCGCGGCAGCGAGCACCGGACCATAGGTCTTTAGGCTCAGGAGTTTCGCCTGCTGGTCCTTGCCGAGCGCATAGTCGATGGCCTCATGAGCGAGATCGCGATGCGGCGCGCCCTTGGGGATCACCCACCAATTGGCCCAGGCGATGCCGTCATTATAGGTGTGGCCGACGGGCGCTCCTTCGGCTTCGGCGGCGAGCATGCGGCCGCTCCAGGCGGATGACAAAGCCAGCTCGCCGGTCGAGAGCAGTTGCGGGGGCTGGGCGCCCGCACCCCACCAGACGGTGACATGGGGTTTGAGCTCCTTGATCTTGGCGAGCGCCATGTCGGCCTTCTCGGTCGTATAGGGGAAGACCTCGTCGCGCTTGACGCCGGCGGCAAGCAAGGCGGCTTCATAATTGTAGTAGAAGTACTTGTAGAGGCCGCGGGCGCCCGGGAAACGCTTCACGTCCCAGAAATCGGCCCAGCTCTGCGGACCTGCCTCCGGGAAGGCCGATTTCGACCAGGCGATGATGGTGGCGCCGGTCGAGGTGGCGACGCCATAAGGCGACACCCAGCCCTTTTCGAGATTGGCGGCATTGGGAATCTTGGCGAGGTCGAGGCTTTCGAGGAAACCTTCCTTGCCGCCCTGCCACACGGTGCGGCCGCCGACATCGACGAGATCCCATTCGACCTTCTGCGCCTGGACCATGGCCTTGATCTTGGCAGTCTCGGTCGGCGAGGTGTTGATGACCGGAATGCCCTTCAGCTTGCCGAAGGGATCGATAAAGGCTTCCTTCTCGGCATTGGAGAGGGCGCCGCCCCAGGATGTGAAAGTGAAGGGGCGATCCTGCGCAAGGGCGCGGCGCGACATCGGCGCCAGCCCGGCCATCACACCCGTAGCGCCTGCGGCGCTCATCAGAAAGTCACGTCTACGCATGGTCTCCTCCTTGGTTTTCTCAGTTTTTCGGCACGATGCGGGCGGATGCCCGTTTCCACGAAGCCTTGACGGACATGCCGCGCTTCAGGCTCCGGTCGGTAATCTGACGCCCCCACACCGTTTCCCCGGTCGCGAGGCGCAGATTGAAGGCGGTGAGCTCGCCCAGATAGACGACCTCGGTGATCTCGGCGGCGAGGCCGTCGGGCTCACGATCGATAAGGACATGCTCGGGGCGGATGAGTAGCCGCGCGTCGTCGCCGGCCTTCAGGCCTTTGGCGGCCGGCACATTCGCCGACTGGCCGAAGGCCGCAATGTCGATCCGCGCTTCCGCGCCCGAAACCGAGACGACCTTGGCGGGAAGCAGATTGGATTCACCAATGAAGCCGGCGACGAAGGCATTGACCGGTTCGTCATAAAGCTCGGCCGCCGTGCCCAATTGCTCGATACTGCCGTCGCGCATGACGGCGACGCGGTCGGAAAGGACGAGCGCTTCTTCCTGATCATGGGTGACATAGATGGTGGTGCGGCGATGCTCCTCATGCAGGCGGCGCAATTCGAGCTGCACCTGGCGGCGCAACTGCTTGTCGAGGGCGCCCAGAGGCTCGTCCATCAGCAGCACATCGGGCTCGATGACGATGGCGCGCGCCAGCGCGACACGCTGCTGCTGGCCGCCCGACAGTTCCTGGATGCGGCGGGCGCCGTAATCATCAAGGCGCACCATGGCCAAGGCGGCTGCGACGCGGCGCTGGATCTCGGGCTTCGGCAGGCGGCGGACAGTCAGGCCATAAGCGACATTGTCGGCGACACTCATATGCGGGAAGAGGGCGTAGTTCTGGAACACCATGCCGATATTGCGCTGGCGGGCAGGGAGGTTCGTCACGTCACGCTCACCGATGAAGATGCGCCCGGCGCTCGGCTCCAGGTAACCGGCGGCGAGATTGAGCAGCGTTGTCTTGCCGGAGCCCGACGGGCCAAGCAGTGTCATGAACTCGCCATCGCGAATCTCGAGATCGGTCGGCTTCAGCGCGGCGACCGCACCGTAGTTTTTCGCCGAACCGGCAAAACGCAAAGGTAGTCCTGTCTTCATATCGGCTGCTTCTTCCCGGATTTGCTTAAAAGCTGCGCCACGGCGAAAAGCACGATGGCGAGCACGATCATGAGGGTGGCGGCGACGGCGACCACAGGGGTGAATTCGAGGCGGATCGACTCCCAGATCTTCACCGGCAAAGTCTTGTTGGCGTAACCCGCCAGGAAGACGGCGACGACCACTTCATCGAACGAGGTGATGAAGGAGAAGATGGCGCCGCCGACGATGCCGGGGGCGATGTTGGGCAGCGTCACGGTGCGGAAGATGCGCCAGGGACCGGCGCCGAGGCCGGCCGCGGCGCGCAACCAGTTCTCCTCGACACCACGCAGCGCAATGCCGACATTGATGACGACAAAAGGCAGCGCCAACAAAGCATGCGCGAGGCCGAGACCCAAGGGTGTGCCGCTCAACCCAACATCGAGCGCACTTCTGTAGACAGCGACGGCGGTGACGATGACCGGAACGATCATCGGCGCCAGGAAGAGACCGGTGAGAATGCCGCGTGATCTGCCGGTGAGGCGATGGAGGCCCAAGGCTGCCGCCGTGCCCGTCACGACCGCGACGATGGTGGCGATGACGGCGACATGAAGACTGGCGAACAGCGCCTGGCGCCATTCCGGATCGGAGATGAAGGCCTCATACCAGCGGCCCGAATAAGCGACCGGCGGCAGGGTGATGAAGCTCGCCTGATTGAAGGAGGCGGGGATGACGGCGAGGATCGGCAGGCAGAGGAAAGCCAGGACCAGTCCGGCGGAAATCTGCGCGAGGAGCCTGAGCCAGAGGGGCGACTTGCTCATTTCGCATACATCCCTTTGCCGAAGGGAAGGACCTTCGCCGTCGCGGCGAGCAGCGCCAGCACGACGACGAGCAGGACCAGCGAGGCCGCCGCGGCGAGCGACCAGGCGAGACGGTCGTTGATGAAGCTGGCGATCAGCATCGACAAAGTGATGGCGTTGGAGCCGCCGAGCAGAGCCGGCGTGATGAAGAAGCCGAGCGAGAGCAGGAAGACGAAGGTGGCGCCGCCCATGAGGCCCGGCAGGCAGAGCGGGAAATAGACCCGACGGAAGGTGTCGAAGAGGCCGGCGCCGAGCCCGTCGCTCGCCATCAGGAGCCGCTGGTCGATGCGCAGCATCGCGCCATAAAGCGGCAGGATGGCATAGGGGAGCAGCACATGCACCATGCCGATCATGACGCCGGTATCGTTGAAAAGCAGCGCCAATGGCTTGTCGGTGATGCCGAGATTGATGAGGAAGCGGTTCAAGGGACCGTTGCGCTCGAGCAGGATCATCCAGGAGAAGGTGCGGACCAGCACCGAAATCCAGAAGGGAAACAGCACGCCATACAGCGCGAAGGCGAACCAGAAGCCTTTGAGCTTGGTCAGGATGTACGCGACCGGCCAGGCGAGGACGACGGTGATGAGCGCCACCGCCAAGGCGACGAGGAAGGTATTCACCATCACCCGGCGATAGACGTCGCTGTCGGCCAATATCGCGAAAGTGGCGAAAGGCCCGGCCTCATCGGTGAAAGCGAGCGAGAAGAGCCGGGCCAAAGGCACCACGAAGCACAGGAACAGGAAGATGACGGCAGGCGCCAGCAAAAGAAGCGTTTCGATATGCCGGCGTGCCATCGTCACATCCAATCGCTGAAGACGCCGAGGCCGCGCTTGCGGATCTGGCCGGCGACGACGACGCGCTGAATCTCGGAGGTGCCTTCCCAGATGCGGTCGACGCGGATGTCGCGATAGAGACGCTCGACCGGGTTCTCACGCATATAGCCGCGTCCGCCCAGAACCTGGAGGGCCTTGTCGATGACGCGGCCCGCCATTTCCGAGGAATGGAGCTTGAGCGCACTGGCATGGGCGTGGATCTGCTTGCGGTCGAGGCCGTTATCGATCTCCCAGGCGACGCGATAGAGCATCGTCTTGGTGGCGAAGATTTCCACGGCCATGTCGGCGAGCATGAATTCGATACCCTGGAAATCGCGGATCGGGCGGCCGAACTGATGACGGCTCGTCGCATAATCATTGGCGATCTCGGCGGCGCGGGTGGCGGCACCCAAAGCATGGGACGCGATCTGCAGGCGCGCCTCAACGAACCAGTCCTTGGTGAGCTCGAAGCCCTGGCCGACCTTGCCCAGCATCCGCTCCTCTGGAACGGTTACGTCGTCGAAGCGCAGCTCAGCATGGTCGAAGGCGAAATTATGCATGAATTTCGGCGAGCGCAGATGGACGAGATTCTGGGCCGGCTTGTCGACCAGGAACAAGGTCGGCTTGTCGGGATTGTCATCGACATGGGCGTGGACGATGATGAAGTCGGACGCATTGTAAGAGGTGACGAACCACTTCTCGCCGTTCAGGTGCCAGTTGCCGTTTTTCAGCACGGCGGTCGTCTTCACCTGGCGCGGATCTGACCCGGCGCCTTCCTCGGTGATGGCGAAGCAGCCGCGGCGATGGCCGGCGCAGGATGGAAAGAGATAATCCTTGATCTGTTGGCTGGTGCCGAATTTGAGACTGACCGGCGGGCGCCACACACAGCTCCACAAGCCATTGGTGACACGGCCGAGCTGCTCCTCGATGGCGGTCTGCTCCAGCATCGAAAGACCCAGGCCGCCATGTTCCTTGCTGTGATTGATGCCGGCGAGGCCCCAGGCGCGGACCTGATCCTTCACCGCATCGCGCCGGTCCATCGGCAGCTCACCATGCTCGTCGGCGACCTGTTCGAGCGGCACCAGAACCTCGTCGCAGAACTGGCGGCCGCGGGCGGAAAGCTCCTTGAGCCGGGGCGTGAATTCGAAATTCATGACTTCCTCTTGGCTGATATTACGAGCGCATCGACGGCGATGGCGCCCGATGCGGAAACGATCAAGGGATTGACGTCCATCTCGGCAATGAGATCGCCGAGTTCTTCGGCGATGGCCGACAGTCCGAGCACGGCCTGGAGGAGAGCCTCGATATCGGCAGGGGCCTGGCCGCGCTTGCCGTCGAGCAGGGGACGAATGCGCAGAGTGTCGATGAGGCGGCGGGCGCGCTCGTGGTCGAGCGGCGCCATGGCGACGGTGCGGTCTTTCAGCACTTCGATCCAGACGCCACCCGAGGCGACCATCAGATAAGGCCCGAATTGCGGATCGCGGATGAGGCCAAAAGCGATCTCGGTCCCCTTGGGCGCCATTTCGGCGACGAGGACAGCGGCACCGAGACGCGCGGCCATATCCCGATAGGTTTTCTCGACCTCTTCTTCAGTGCGCAGGCCCAGTACGACACCTTGCTGATCGCTTTTGTGTTGGATGCCGGCAGCTGCCGTCTTGAGCGCGACCGGAAAGCCGATGGCGCGGGCGGCGGCGAGCGTGTCGTCCAGCTTCTCCGCCCGATAGTGGCGCGGCACGCGGATGCCATAGTCGGCGAGCAGTGCCAGGCCTTCGCTTTCGTTCAAGGAGCTTTTGGCGAGCCGGCTGCGCCATTGATCGCGCTTGGGATTGACCGGTCGCGGCGCCGGCGTAAGCGGGTTGTGATCGCGGAAGGCGAGGAGGTTGCGGATGGCGCCCAGGCCTTCCTCGGTGCCGTCGATGACCGGCACGCCTGCTTCCGTCACCTTGAGCGCCACCTCGCGATGATCGAGGGCCGCATAATTGGTGACGAGCGCCACCGGCTTGTCGCTGCGCTTGGCCACGCGGATGGCGGCGGCGGTGAAACCGTCGGTGATATAAGAACCGTTGCGGATATCCTCGAACATCACGCCGATGGCGGTGTCGGGGTCATCGACAAGGGCTTCGAGACAGGCTTCGACATGCGTCTCGAAATCACGCCCCGTGCCCCAGACATCGAGGGGATTGTCGGGTTTCAGACCGTCATCGAGATGCTGGGCGAGGCGGTCCTTCGTCCCGTGATTGATGCGCGCGAAAGGAACGCCGAAGCGATGAGCGAGATCGGCCACCATTTCACGCTCGCCACCTGAATCATGGATGCTGGCGAGGCCGCCTTTGCCGGCGGGCTTCACGGTCGAGAAGAGCAGGAGATTGGCGGCGAGGCTGTCGAGCGTCTCGACGGAGATCACGCCATGTTTGGCGAAGAGCGCCTCATAAGCGGCATTGTCGCCGGCAATGGCACCGCTGTGGCTCGCCGCAAAGGCCGCGCTCATTTCGGTGCGGCCGACCTTCAGTACGATGACGGGAATGCGGCGCGCTTCCGCCTTGGCGAGGCTTGCTTTGAAAGCTTGCGGGTCGCGCGCGGTTTCGAGGAACAGGCCGATGACACGGGTCTCGGGCTGATCCAGCGCCCAGTCGATATAGTCAGCGGTGGTGACGGTGAGCTCGCGCCCGCTCGACACGGCGAGGGAAAATTTGAGGCGCTGGTCATTGTAAGCGAGCGCGCTGAAGGCTGAGCCCGACTGGGTGATGAGCGCGGTGCCGCCCGGCATCAGCCTGTGCTTGGCCATATAGCCCGAGACGACGAGGCCTTGCGTCGGATTGACGAAGCCCATGCTGTTGCCGCCACAGATGACGATGCCGGCCTCGCGTGCAATCGCCTGGAGACGATGGGCGAGCGTGTCATGCTCGCCCGGCAGATTGCAGCTCGCAAAGATGGTGACAGCCTTGGCGCCATGACGGATCGCGTCCTTGAGACCCGCTTCCAGATGCTCGTTGGCGACGCCCAGCACGACATGATCGACGGTCACGGGCAGGCTCGCGAGATCGAGGAAACAGGCGACGCCTTCGACCTCAGTGTATTTCTGATTGATGGCGTAGACCGCGCCGGCGAAGCCGTCGCGCTTGACGGCGCGGATCATCGAATTGCCAGGCGTGTTGGGGCGTGTCGAGGCGCCGACAAAGGCGATGGAGCGCGGCTTCAGCAAGGGATCGAGACGATGCGCCGAGGCAATCTTGGTGGAGCGCGCAATCGTCACGTCATGGCTGTTCAAATCTGTCCTCCCGGACGGCTTTATCTCGTTGGCCGGACAGTAGGCACTCGGGAGGTAGGGCGCACGAACACAATGATCAGATCGCCATGATCTGAGGGAATGCCCCTGTAGCTGGAGGGTGATTAAATCATTGAAATTATTAATATTGGAAGATTGTTCCTATTGCTCCCCCAGTACTTCACGGCGCAATTCGGCCATTTCACCGAGGAGCCAGTCGCGCACCAGCACGGCCGGCTTGCGCAAGGGGCGGCGCGACGTCGCCACCAGATAATAGAACTGGCCGGTCTTGAGCCGGTTGCGGCCGGCCGGCACCAGCTCCTTCTGCAGCAGCGTATGGGCGACGACATGCCACCAGCCGAGCGCGATACCGCGGCCATTGACGGCCGCCTGGATCACCAGCGTGTAATCGGAGAAGGTGAGGCTGCGGCTGCCGGCCGGGGCGGGATAATTGAACTCCGCCAGATAACGCGACCAGGGAATGCGGATCGAGCCCGAAAGATGCGCCAGCGTGTGGCCGCTGAGATCCGGGCAGTCGTCGAGCGCGCCATGAGTGCTGAGATAAGCTGGGCTGCAGACGGGGACGACCAATTCCTCCATCAAGGGCCAGCGCTGCTGGTCATTGTCCTCGGAGAGGTTGTAGCGGATGGCAAGATCGACATCCTCGATCGGGCCGGTCGGCTCGCCGCGCACCAGCTGGAAACGCAGATCGATATTGGGGAAGCGGCTCTGGAAGCGGTCGAGGCGCGGCATGAACCAGTGCATGGCGAAGGCCGAGGAGATCGACAGAGTGACCGTGCCGGTATCGCCATGTTTGGCGCGGATGTCCTCGATGGCGATCTCCATATGCTGGAAGCTGCCGGTCACCGCATTGTAGAGATGACGGCCATCCTCGCTGAGCTCGAGGCCCGTGGTGGTGCGGATGAAAAGCTTGGTGTCGAGATGCGCTTCGAGCTTGGCGATCATACGGCTCACCGCCGATTGTGTGACATTGAGTTCACCGGCGGCGCGGGTGAAGCTCAGATAACGCGCCGCGGCTTCGAAGACGAAGAGGGCGCCGGCGGAGGGCAGGAGGCGGCGAAGCGAGGTCATGGCGGAGCAGGATAGAGGCTACGGATGAGAAAAGGTAGCCGCAGCCAGGAGACCTGCAAACTCACAAATAGGGCGGGGTGCAGGCGGCCACGATGGTGCAGTCGGTGTCGCCGACATTGCGGAAGCGATGCGGCTGGTTGGAGCGGAAGAGATAGCCGTCGCCAGGGCCCAGTATTTCGGTGCGCTCGCCAACGGTCAGCTCGATCTCACCTGAAAGGATCACGCCGCCTTCCTCGGCCTCGTGCTTCAGCATTTCAGGGCCGGTCTCGGCGCCGGGACGGTAACGCGTCTTGATGACCTGCAATTTGGCGACGCCGCGGCCAGGGCCTACCTGCAGGATCTCGCAGTCGCCGGAAGCGAGCGGCACGAACTCGCCCTTGCGATAGAAGACCTTGTCCATGCTGGGCAGGTTGGGCGCGAAGAATTCCGAGAAGGTGAGCTTCAGCACGTCGAGGATGCGCGCCAGCGTCGCCACCGACGGCGCGCTGCGGTTGCTCTCGACATTGGCGATGGTCACATGGGTGAGCTCGGCCAGTTCCGCGAGCTGTCTCTGTGATAGGCCGGCCTGTTCGCGCTTGAGCTTGAGCGCGGCACCGACATCGAACTCACTGTTGATCAAGGGCCGTATCATCCTCGCTTACGATCCGTCCGGCGCGCACGGGCCAGGAGGCCTGAACGGTTGCGCCGGCCGTCGGTCTCACCCCCAGCCGGCTGGTCGGCATCTCGGCCCGCAAGGGGCCAATGGCCGTCCTGATATCGAGCGCCGTGGTTCCACCGTGATATACACAATTCTCGATCCGAGCGTCCATGACGACCTTCCGCGCATCCGTCCTGTCCGTGCCCGGAGGACCGATCTCGATCATTTCGGGCCGGAGCGACAAAGCGGCCTTGCCGGCGACGGTGGGATTGGGCTCGACCGGCAGCCATTGGCCCGCAATCAAGGCCGAGGTGCCATCGCCCTTGGTTTCGATGCGCTCGACCGTCGCCACATTGCTGCGGCCGATGAAGCGGGCGACGAAACGCGTCGCCGGATTCTCATAGATGTCGTCGGGCGTGCCATATTGCACGATCCGGCCGCGATTGATCACCGCGATGTGAGTGGACATGGACAGAGCCTCGTCCTGGTCATGGGTGACATTGACCACGGTCACACCGACCTTTTGATGCAGGCTCTTGATCTCGTCCTGAAGACGGGCGCGCAATTGCCGGTCGAGAGCGGAGAGCGGCTCGTCGAGCAGCAGAAGATCGGGCTGATAGGAGAGGCAACGTGCGAGCGCCACGCGCTGCTGCTGGCCGCCCGACAATTGCGCCGGACGGCGATCGGCGAAGCGGGAGAGATCGACCATGGCCAAGGTCTCCTCGACCCGCTTGGCAATCGCGTCGGGCTTCCATTTGCGCAATTCGAGCGGGAAGGCGACATTCTGCGCCACGGTCATATGCGGGAAGAGCGCATAACCCTGGAAGACGATGCCGAGATCGCGCTCCTCGGGCTCGAGCGGCACCAGATTGCGTCCCGACAATACGATCTCGCCTTCGGTCGGCTTCACGAAGCCGGCGATCGCCATGAGGATCGTCGTCTTGCCCGAGCCCGAAGGCCCGAGCAAAGTGAGGAAATCACCCTTGGCGATCGACAGCGATGCGCCGTCGACGGCAACCGCCGTACCGTAGCGCTTGACCAGATTGCGTATTTCGAGGAAGCCCGCCGACACCGTCACGCCGCTCCGTTGCGCCGGAAGACCGGCTCGCCGCCAATATAGGTTTCGCGGATCTTCAGCTGGTCGAGCCGCTTCCTGTCCATGGTGAAGATGTCTTCTTCCAGGACGATGAAGTCGGCGAGCTTGCCGAGGCCGAGATCGCCCTTCAGATGCTCTTCCTTGCCGCAATAGGCGCCGAGCGTCGTATAGGCTTCGACCGCCTCATAGACGCTGATCGCCTCGCGCTGATCGAGATCGGCGCCGCTGTCGGTCACGCGGTTGACCAGCGAATGGATGGCGCGCAGCGGGTTGGGGTGGCAGACGGGCGAATCCGAATGGCCGGGTGCCACGACGCCGGCATCGATCATGCTGCGATGCGGCCACATGTAACGCATGGCCTCAGCCCCGCGATTGCGGCGATAGGCATCGCCCAGATCATAGGCGAAGCCCGTCGCCGAGGAGCAGATCACCTTGAGACGCTTCAGACGCTGCAGGATCGACGGCGTCACGTTGCAGCAATGCTCGACCCGCATGCGATGATCGTCCACGGGGTGATGATCGAGCGCATGCTCATAGGCGTCGAGCACGAAATCGATGCCACGATCGCCGACGCCGTCGGCGCCGACGAGGAGGCCGGCCTGATGCGCTTGCAGAACGCGCCGTTTGAAGTCCTCGAGCTCATAAAGAAGCATGCCGCGATTGTCGTCGGGCTCGCCCAGGACCTTCGGTCCGACATAGGGATCGTAATAGGCGGCGGTGCGGCCGCTGGTCGAGCAGTCAGGACACCATTCGACACCGGTGAGGCGCACCCATTCATCACCGAACCCGGTGCGCCAGCCCGAACGGATGATCGCCTGAATCAGTTCATCCTCGCGTCCCGAGGCCAGGAGGCCGACGCGCATCTTGAGATTGCCGGCCTCGCGCATCTTCTGATAGGCGATGATGCCATGGGTCGAGCACAGGCTGTTGTGCACGGAGGTGATGCCGTAGGTCGAGAAATCGGCGAAGACCTTGACGAGACCCGCGGCGAAATCATCCGAGGTGAAGTCGGCCTGGTTGTAGTTCACCACCTCATGCGCGGCGGTCTCGCGCAGGAGGCCGGTCAACTCGCCGGTTTCGGGATGACGGTCGAGACGGCCGAAAGGCGGATCCTGGCTGTCCCGGTTGTAGCCGACGAGCTTCAAGGCGGCGCTGTTGGCGAAGCCCAGATGCGCGTCGCGGCGATAGAGGAAGGCAGGGCGGCCGCCGGCCGCGGTATCGAGCTCCTCGCGGGTCGGATAGCCGCCGAGGCGCAGATCGTCATAGCGGAAGCCGACGAACCAGCGGTTATGCGGCGTGCCGTCGACCGATTTGCGGATGAGCTGCAGCAGCTCCTCTTTGCTGGATAGGCCCTCCGAGAGATCGGTCCAGCGGCCAAGACGGGCGCCATGCATGTCGGGATGGCAATGGCTGTCGATGAAGCCCGGCAGCACGGTTCGGCCGCCGCAATCGATCACCTCGGCATGAGGGGCGAGAGCGCGCATGTCGGCAGTCGAGCCGGAGGCCGCGACGCGGCCGTCCCGAATGGCGAGCGCCTCGACGAAGACGCCATCGCCTTCCATGGTGGCGATCTTGCCGTTGATGACGATCTGCTGGATGGGTCGGCTCTTGACCATGAAGCGTTCCTCTTCTTCTTCGTTCTCAGGGTTGCGGGGCCGCTCGTTTTGCGAGGGTAAGCTTGATGATGACGGCCGCCAGGGTCGCGGCGACCATCACTGTGGAAATGGCGGCGACCGCCGGATCGACGCGCTCCATGATGCTCGACCAGATGGTCTGCGGCAATGTGCGGACCTTGCGGGCGGTGATGAACAGGATGACGATGATCTCATCCCACGAGGTGATGAAGGCGAAAATGCCGCCCGAGACGACACCGGGCAGGATATTAGGCAGGATGATGCGGCGCAGCACCGTGAGGGGCCGAGCGCCGAGCGAGCGGGCGGCGTATTCGAGGCGATGGTCGAAGCCCGACAAAGCCGCCGAGACGGTGATCATTACCAAGGGCACGCAGATGGTCGTATGGGCGACGATGACGCCCCAGACCGTGTCGAGCCAACCAAGGTCGATCCAGCTCTTGTAGAAGGCGAGCGCATGAACGATCGACGGCACGATCAGCGGCGCCAGGACCATCAAACGCAGCAGCTGCATGCGGCGTCCGCCGATGCGCCACATGCCGACCGCGCACAGCGTGCCGATGACGACGGAGAGCACGGTGGTGACGCTGGCGATCAGGAGGCTCGTCAATATGCCGCCCGACCAGCGCCGGTCGAAGAGGAGCGTCTCATAATGGCGAAGTGACAAAGCTTCGCTCGGGAAAGACAGATAGCGCTCCGGCGTGAAGGAGACCGGGATCACGACGAGGAGCGGGGCGATGAGAAAGAGGACACCGGCCCAGGCGAGGCCGCGCAGAATGTTGCCGGGAATTGACTTCGGCAGCCTCATCGCCGCGAGCCTCCGAGCACCGAATCCCAGTCGGCGAAGCGGCCGGCGATGAAGACGACGGCGAGCACGACGGAGAGCAGCATGGTGGCGAGCGCCGCGGCGATGCCCCAGTCATACCCTTGCGAGATGAGGAGCGCGATATATTCGGCGATCATCACGATGCGGCCGCCGCCCAGGATCGCCGGCGTCACATAGAAGCCGAGCGAGAAGATGAAGACGATAACAAAGGCGCTGTAGAGGCCGGGCAGGCTCAAGGGCAGGAAGACACGGCGGAAAGCGGTGAAGGGACGGGCACCCAAAGCGCGCGCCGCCGAGATGAGCTTCGGATCGATGCCCTTCATCGCGGCGTAGAGCGGCAGGATGCCGAAGGGCAGCATGTAATGGACCATTCCGAGCATCACGCCGAACTGGTTGCGCACCAGCTGCACCGGCTCATCGGTGAGGCCCGTCCATTGCAGCAGGCCGTTGACGGGACCTGAATTGTTGAGCACCGCGATCCAGGCGAAAGCGCGCACCAGCACCGAGACCCAGAGCGGCACCAGGATGCACAGCATCATCCACATGCGGGTGCGCTCGGAGACCTGCACCAGCACATAGGCGATAAGATAGGAGATGAGCAGGGTGGCGAGGGTGGTGATGGCGCAGATCTCGACCGTCGTCCACACCATGCGATGGATCGGCGCCGAGGTGAGCACGGCGCCGTAATTGGCGACGAAGCCTTGGCCATCGGTGGCGCTGATCATCAGGATGCGCGCCAGCGGCAGCAGATAGAGAAAGAAGAGAAGGAGCGCCGCAGGCAGCACGAAGAGTACATACATGGCGGCGCTCCCAGGTCAGCGCGTCAGGAGGAGACCACGTCGAGGAAGCGCTTTTCCGCTTCCTGATGGTTCTTGGCGTACCATTCCTCATTCTGGAAGACCTGGATCGCCAGGTTTTCAGGCGAGCCGGGATTCTTCGACGCGAGTTCGGGGGCGAGCTTGGCGGTTTCCGGATTGGCCGGGCCCTGGCTCAGCTCTTTCAGCAGGATCAGCTGCTTCTCGGGCTCCTGCATGGAAGCGAGGAACTCGAACACCGCCTTGCCGGCGGGATTGCCCTTCGGCACGACCCAGACGCCCGGCTGCACGATGCCCTGATTGAACGTGTATTTGAAACGGCCTTGCGATTCATCCGCCAGCATGGTGGAGCGTGTGTGCCAGATCTGGCCCATCGTCACTTCGCCATCGCGGAAGACCTGCTGACTGCTGGCGCCATTGTCCCACAGAACGAGATGCTCCTTGAGCTCCTTGATCTTGTTCAAAGCGCGGTCCATGTCGATCGGATAGACCTTGGAAGGCTCGACACCGTCGGCGATCAAGGCCGCTTCGAGCACGCCGACCATGTATTTCCACACGACGCGTTTGCCGGGGAAACGCTTCACATCCCAGAAATCGACCCAGGTCTTCGGCTCCTCACCGCCGAAAGCCTTGCTGTCCCAGGTCAAGACTGAGCTGTAGATGTAGCCGGTGGCGCCCCATTGATAAGCGAGGCCGGGAACGATCTTGTTCTTGTCGACGATCGTATAGTCGATGGGCTCGAGCAGGCCTTCGGGGCCAAGCGACGACTGGGTGCCGAGGCCGCTGTCGCAGACATCCCAGGTAACGTTCTTCGATTCGACCATGGCGCGGATCTTGCCGCGGGTCGGGCCTGAGCCGTCGAACTGGATGGCGACGCCGGCTTTTTCCTCATAGGGAGCGCCCCAGGCCTTGCGATAGACCTCCTCGGCGTCACCGCCCCACATGGAAAAGATGATTTCCTTGGTCTGGGCATTAGCCTCGCACCAATTCGGCAGAGCGCCCGCGGCGCCCAAAGCGGCCAGAACCTGCATGAAGCGCCGGCGCGACATCTGGCCGGTCCGCACCTTTTCAGCGACGATCGCCAGGCTGTCTTGAATGATAGATGTCATGTTTGCTCCCTCGCGGCCCTGTTTTGTGGCCGTCTTGTCCGGCAGCTTGACCAACAAGAAGGAGGCTGGCAAGTATTATTACCATGCGGATATTAAATTATCCGCAGTAAATTTCCTGACTCAGGGGAAGAATGCAAGGCGTTTTGT
This sequence comes from Rhizobiales bacterium Y(2018), assembly GCA_005502925.1. Lineage (GTDB taxonomy): Bacteria > Pseudomonadota > Alphaproteobacteria > Rhizobiales > Aestuariivirgaceae > Taklimakanibacter. The sequence goes on from SCPD01000008.1 coordinate 30,127, forward strand.
TTTATTTATAAAACAAATGTTCTCCTGATGTTTCTTAAGCTTCGTTAAGTCAACGGGACACATTTTAACCGGATTTTTGCCAGAACCTATTATGGCACACGAAGTGTATGTGGTGGGGCGTTGTGCGTTTGCGGGCAATTTCGAAATTCACGAGCAATCTTTTGGTGTTATGCACCGCAAGCGCGCTCTTTTCAGGCTTCATGGCCGTGCCCGGTCACAGCCAGTCCTTCTTTGATGGCATAACCTCGTGGTTCACCGGCAAAAAGGCCGTAGAACCGATCGCCGATGCCTTGCCGTACAAAGTGAATATCAAGATCGATCACGGTGACAGCGGCCTCAGATCGGCGATCGAGGACAGCTCCAATCTGATCACGCTTCAGGAGAGCGCCGCGCCTGGCGCGGCAGGCCTCGTGCAGCGCGCATTGTCCGACCAGGAGCGAATCACCGCGGCTCTTTATGACAAGGGCTACTATGCGGGCGAGATCGACATCCGCATCGCCGATGTCGACGTCAATGATCCGAGCGTCTTCGACGCGGCCGAGACGATGCGGGCGCGGGGTCCGGTCAATGTGCAGATCAATGTCGATGTCGGTCCGGAGTTCCGCTTCGGCAAGATCCGCGTGCTCGACGCCAAGACGCACCGGCCGATGGATAATCTTCCCGATTTCGAAGACAGCGACCTGGTCGAAGGTGAGATCGCCGCGAGCTCGGCCATTGCGCGTGCCGAGCGCGTCATCGCCTCCGACCTGAGAGGCCAGGGCTATCCGTTCGCGAAGATTGACAGCAAGGACGTCGCCGCCGATCATGTCTCGCGGCGGCTCGAGGTCACGCTTTTCGTCGAGACGGGGCCCAAGGCGCCGTTTGGCCGCTTCACCGTGTCGGGCACCGAGGGGCTCGATCCCGAATTCGTCGAAGACCGCATCGACATCGAGGAGGGCGAGCCCTATTCGCCGGAGCGCCTCGACAGATTGCGCAAGCGCCTGACCTCCTATCCGATCATCGCCGGCGTCAAATTGCGCGAGGCGGAAGAGCTCGACGCCAATGGCCGTCTGCCGGTCGATCTTGAGATCAGCGAGCGCAAGCCGCGCTATTTCGGCTTCGGCACCAAATATTCGAGCACCGACGGCACGGCGGTCAACGCCTATTGGGGCCATCGCAACCTGTTCGGCGGCGCCGAGACCTTGCGTATCGACGGCCAGGTCTCGTGGTTCGGCGGCGAGCCCGATGCGGTGCCCGATGCCGATCCCTTCGGTTATGTGCTGAAGGCGACCTTCACCAAGCCCGGCATCTACACCGTCGATGACGATTTCCTCGCCGAGGTGGCGTTCCTGCGTGAAGTGACGGATGCCTATGTGCGCGATGCGGTGACGCTCAATGCCGGCGTCAAGCGGCAGATCAGCGACGCGTTGTCGGTGCAGGTCGGCGTCGACTTCGAGCAGGCCTATGTCGAGGACACCGACGGCAAGCGCCAGGACTCCGTGGCCGGCCTGCCGATCGATATTGTCTATGACACGACGGACTCGCTGCTCGATCCGACGCGCGGCATGCGCTCCGCCGCCCGGCTCGAACCCTTCGCTTTTCTGGGCCAGGCGGGTGCTGGACCAGTGCTCGCCCGCGGCCAGGTTTCCGCCTATCACGCGATGGATGACCGCAACCGCTTCATCCTGGCCGGCCGCGTGGCGGGCGGCAGCCTGATCGGCGCGGATCTCAGCGACGTGCCGCCGGCGCGGCGCTTCTACTCGGGCGGCGGCGGCTCGATCCGTGGTTATGATTTTCAATCGGTCAGTCCGCGCAACGACAAGGGCGACATCATCGGCGGCTTGAGCTATTTCGAGGCGTCGGCCGAGATGCGCATCCGCATCACCGAGACGATCGGCGTGGTGCCCTTCGTCGACATGGGCGCTGCCTTCGAGGACGAAATGCCGGATTTCTCGGGCCTGCAATATGCGGCGGGCCTGGGCCTTCGCTATTATACCGCCATCGGCCCCATCCGCCTCGATGCGGCGGTGCCGCTCAATCCGCGTGAGGACGATACGGGTTATGGCGTTTATGTCAGCATCGGGCAGGCCTTCTGATGATGACCCGCCGGATCATACGTTACGGCCTCTATACGCTCCTCGGGCTTGTCGTTCTCGTCGCGGTGCTCTTCGGCTTCATCCAGACGCCGCCGGGCAAAAGCTTCCTCGCCGGCACCGCCAGCCGGCTCGCTTCCGGCAATGGCCTCGACATCAAGATCAGTGAGATCGGCGGCTTCGTTCCCTCCGGTCTCACCGTCGGGCGCGTCGAGCTTGCCGATGCCAAGGGAACCTTCGCCACGGCCGAGGGCGTCAATCTCTCCTGGAGCCCGCTGGCGCTGACAGGCGGTCTCATCTCGGCCGACACCATCGAAGCCCGGAAGATCTCGCTTGAGCGTCTGCCGGAATTGCCGCCGGCACCGGAAGCGACGTCGAGCTCCGGCATCACGGTGCCGCGCCTCGATCTCAAACATCTCAAGCTCGCCGAGATCGAAATCGGCGCGCCGGTCTTTGGCCAGGCGATGCAATTGTCTTTTGAGGGATCGGCACGTCTCGTCGATCCGGCGCAGGGGCTCGCGCTCGATTTCGCGCTCGACCGCACCGATCACGCCGGCCGCATCGCCGGCAAAGTGAATTTCGTTCCCGATACACGTCTTCTCGACATCGACATCACGGCGGACGAGCCGCAAGGCGGGCTCATTTCCGGCCTGGCGCAGATCGAAGGACGCCCGCCGGTCAATCTGGCCCTCAAGGGCAAGGGATCGCTGGACGATTTCAAAGCCGATCTGTCCTTTATCGCAGGCGAGGCGGTCAATGCGCAAGGAACCGCCAGCATCGCCCGCGACCAGACCGGTCAGGCGATCATGCTCGATCTTAATGGCGCGCTGGCGGGGCTGTTGCCGGCCAATCTGCATCCGCTCTTCGAGGGCAGCACGACGCTGAAGGCGCTGCTGCACACCGATGAAACCCAGATCGTCCAGATCGATGACGTGAAGTTGCAGGCGGCCGGTCTCGGCGCCACGCTCAAGGGCAGTTTCGATACCGAAGCCAGCGCCGCGCAATTGCGCTTTACGCTGATCGGCGGCGATGCGGCCCGTTATGCGGCGCTGGCGCCTGGTGTCCAATGGCAGGACTGGTTCGTCGACGGCTCGGTTTCCGGCCCGATCGCCCAGCCTGCGGTCAAGGCCGCCGTCACGCTGACCATGCCGCGCGCGCAAGGCTATGGCGCCGAAATGTTCAGCGCGACGGTCGAAGCGATGCCGCAAGCCGACGGCTCTTTCGCGCTCACCGCCGATGGCAATGCCAAGGGCCTCGCAGCCGCCGATCCGAAAGTGGGCCAGGCGCTGGGGCAGACGCTCGATTTCATAGTGGCCGGCGCTCTCGGCAGCGACGGCAAACCGGCTCTGACCGGCGCCACGATCAAGCTGGCGCCACTCGCCGCCGAATTCACCGGGCGGGCCACGGCGGAAGCGGCCCAGGGCAAATTGCGTCTGGGCCGGCTCGATCTCGCGGCGTTTTCGCCGCTGGCCGGACGGACGCTGGGCGGCCAATTTTCGGCCGAGGCCGATCTCGACATGACGCCGGACATGCTGCGGGTGACGGGCAAAGGTAGCTCGATCGGCATCGTCACCGGCATCAAAGCGGTGGATGGACTGCTTAATGGACCGGCCGAGCTATCGGGCAGCGTCGAACGCGGTGCCGACGGTGTGCTGGTGGTCAAGGATGCCAATCTCGCCGCGAAGAACCTGGCACTCGCCATTGGCGGGCGCATCGACCGCAGCGCCGCCGATCTCAAGGCCGAACTCACGCTCGCCGACATGGCGCTCATCGATCCGAGGCTCAGCGGCAAGGCGCAAGCGACCGCGGCCTTTTCGGGCACGCTCGATAAGCTCGATCTCACCTCGAAGCTCAGCATTGCGTCGGGCACCGCCATGGGCAAACCCGTCGAAGGGCTGGAAGTGCTGGTCAAGGCCGCCGACCTCACCGGGGCGCCGTCGGGCGATCTGACCTTCGGCGGCCGCATCGCCGGCAAGCCGGCGAAGGGCCTCGTGCGTTTCGCGGCTTTGCCTCAGGACACCTATCGGCTCGATCCGATCGACCTGACGGTCGGCGCCAATCAGGTGAAGGGCGCGCTCAATGCCGTGGCCGGCCTCATCGATGGCGATCTGACCGTCAATGCCGGCAATCTCGCCGATCTTTCGGCCCTCGCGCTGACGCCGATGTCGGGCTCGCTCAAGGGCACCGTCAAACTCTCGACCCAAGGCGGCAAACAGGCCGTGACGGTCAAGGCCAATGCCTCAGCCTTGCGCGTTGCCGAGCAGGCGATCGGCAAGATGAATGTCGATGCCAAAGTGAGCGACGCCTTCGGCACGCAGCGCTTCGACGGCAATGTCGACATCGCCGGCAGCACAGCAGGCGGCGTTGCGATCGAGCGGGCGACGATCGAGGCGAGCGGCACCGGCACCGACAGCACCATCCGTCTGGCCGGTCGCGTTCAAGGCACGGATATCACCGGCGAGGCGCGGGTCAGACCTCAGGGTGCGGCGACGCTTATCGATCTCAAGTCGCTCGCTTTGGTCAAGGACGGCGTGCGCGCCACGCTCGCCGGCCCGTCCAAAATCGAGATCGCCGGCAGCACTGTCGCCGTCGTCAATTTCGTCCTGGTTACGGCCAAGGGCCGCGCCGCCGTCTCCGGCAAGGCCGGCCCGGACAGGCTGGCGCTCGATGTGAAGCTCGCCGCTTTGCCTCTGTCGTTGGCCAAGCTCGGTGGCTATCAGGGTGAGCTCAACGGCACGCTCGAGGGGACGATCAAGGTCGCGGGCTCACCGCAGGCGCCCAACGGACAATATGACGTCCGCATCGCCGGCCTGAGCAATCCCGATATCGTGCGCACCGGCTCGGGTCCCTTCGACATCACGCTCGCCGGAAATTTGCGCGACAAGCGCGCGTCGATCGATATGGTAATCAAGAATCCGCAGATCCAGGATGCGCGGGTGACCGGGACCATCTCGCTCGCCCAATTGGCGCTCGATCTCAAAGTGGCGGGCGGGGTGCAATTGTCGCTCGCCAATCCGATGCTGGCGGCCTCCGGCAACCGGCTCGCCGGCAAGGCCCAGATCAATGCGGCGGTGACCGGCACTGCGGGTGCGCCCAATCTGCGCGGCACGATACGCCTCGCCGATGCGCGCTTCGATGATGTGGTCAACGGCGTCACCATCTCGAAGATCAATGGCGACATCATCGGCGACGGGCGCGCGCTGGTGCTGCAGAACATCAAGGGCCAGACCATCAATGGCGGCACCGTGACGCTCTCCGGCAAGGTGACGGTCGACCCGGCCGCCGGCATTCCCGCCGATATCGGCATCAGCTTCGACAAGGCGACACTGGTTTCGAGCGAGACCGCGCGGCTCGTCGCCGATGGCCGCTTGCAAGCAAGCGGCGCCTTGATGACACGGCCCAAGATTTCCGGCCGCGTTCAGGTGCGACGCCTCGATATCAACCTGCCCGACAAGCTGTCGGGCGCGGCCAAGCCGATCGAGGTGCGCCATGTCGGCGCCGCTCCGGGCAAGAAATCCGGCAAGGCGAAGGCGGAAGCGGCCAAGGCCACGAAGGCGGCGTCACCTTTCATCGCCGATCTCGACCTGACGCTGTCGGCGCCCAATGGCATCTTCGTGCGCGGCATGGGCATGGAAGCCGAGCTTGGCGGCGATCTCTCAGTCCAGGGCACGAGCGCCGAGCCACGCTCACTCGGCGGTTTCGAGTTCAAGCGTGGCCGTTTCGACGGCTTCGGCAAGCGGCTCGATTTCTCGAAGGGCCTCATTTCCTTCAACGGCTCGCTCGATCCCGAGCTCGATTTCGTGGCCGAGACCGAAAGCGACGGCATCACCGCCAAGGTGCTGATCTCAGGACCGGCCTCGGCGCCCAAGGTCGGCTTCGCCTCGACCCCGACCTTGCCGCAGGACGAAGTCATCGCGCGTCTGCTGTTCGACAAGAGCGCCAGCGAACTCACCATGGGCCAGGCGGCGCAGCTCGCCCAGACGATCGCGCAATTGTCGGGCTCCGGCCCCGGCATGCTCGACAAGATGCGCCAGTCGCTCGGCGTCGACAGTCTCGATGTCGGCACCGACAATGGCGGCGAAGTCGGCATGGGCAAGAGGATCAATGACCGCGTCTATCTGGGCGTGAAGCAGGGCGCGCAGCCCAATTCGAGCAAGGTCACGATCGATGTCGACATCACCAAGAATATCCGTGCTCAGGGCGCCACCGGTGCCGATGGCAGCACCGAAGTCGGCATCGGCGCCGAATGGGACTATTGAACCTCATCGCATGAATTGCGCGCGGCGATCGCCGTGACGAAGGCGGCATAACTCCAGGCGAGCTTCTTGGCGGAAACCTGCTGTCCGGTGTTTCGATCGAACTGCTCGGAAAGCTCGCCGCTGGCGGGCGTGAAAGCGCGCACCGTCTCGAGAAAGGCATCGCCCTTGGCAAAATAGTCACGGGCGAGGTCGCCGGTGCATTCGGCGGCGAGGCGGAAATAGAACTCAGCGGCGGCGAGGGTCGAGAAATAATAGGCGCCGCCTGAGAAATAGACATCGCTGGCAAACCGGCCCATCGCCGGGGCGCGGTTCTCAGGGCGCCCCTGATTGATGGCATAGAGACCGTCGAAAAGCTCTTCGAGCTTGCGCAGGGTCGCCAGCATGCGCACATCGCGGATGCTGTGCAGGGGGCCTGTATCATCGGCATGGATGACGGCGAAGATGACCGAGATATCGAGACATTTGGTCGGATCGCCGGAGAGCCTGGAACTGTAGAAGCCATCTGCTTCGCGCCAGAAGGCGTCTAGGTGACGGTTAAGGCCTGACACTGCCGCGCGGCAGGCCTCGGCTTTCTTAGTATCCTCAAGCCATGAAGCCGCCTTGGCGAGCGCGGTCGCCTCGGCACGCAGCGTGTAATAATGCTGCCCCTGTTCTTCCTCCCACATGTCGAAGGCAGCCTCACCCAGATGGCGCAGGATGAAATCGATATCGGAGACGGCGAGACGGCTCGCTTTTGTCCGGATGTCGGCATCGAGCGGGATGTCAGCTGAAAGCCAGCGCAGCACGGCGATCAGGCGCAGCGCCGGACCATCATGCTGAGGCCTCGACCAGCGGGAAATGTCGAGCGTGCCGTCGGGATTGACACGGGTCTCGGCGGCCACGTCCTCGGCGCTGATGGCGGCGATCTCGCCATCGGGTCGCAGATATTGCGCGAAATCGGATCTTGTCTTCGCCCGATCCGTAACCGGCTCGCGATGCGGCAGCGACAGGGAGAAGCCGACGAAATCGCGGAAATGGTCGAGTGCCTCCGGGCCCAGCGTGCCGTCCTCATGGAGCACACGTATTGCATCGATCACGACGGCGGAGTCGCGGAACCAGTGAAAGAAATAGTCAGGATCGGGATCCCAGGCGGCGAGAACCGGGGAAGCGACGATCGAGCCCTTGATCGGTGTCACTTCCTGCCCGAAGCCCGGCCGTATTTGCGTGATATGCACCGCCGAAACGGCTTCCAGCATCGCCTTGGCGGAGAAGCGATATTGCCGGGCGATCCAGTCATCGAGAGGTTCAGGCATGGGCACGCGCCGTAGTGTTTCCCTTCTCCCGCTTGCGGGAGAAGGTGGCCGACAGGCCGGATGAGGGTGTCGGGAAGACAATCATGAGTGCCGGCTGATGACGTCTCATTCAATTCCTTCGTGACGGGGCAAAGCTGCACGAACACCCTCATCCACCCTTCGGGCACCTTCTCCCGCAAGCGGGAGAAGGGGAAAAAGGAGAGGCCGCTTCATGTGATGCGCGCGTCGAAATGCGGGCTCTTGAAACCGAGCTTCTTCAGGCCCGCTTGAATCTCCGGGATGCTCATGAACAGGTTCCACAAGAGGCCGGTGCGGTGGTTTTCGATCATGGCGATGATCGGGCCCTGGTCGATGGCGAGGAACGTGTCGGCATACCAGTCGCGGGTTTCGTTGAAGGCGTCGATGAAGCCGAAGCGGCCCCAGAGCTTGTCGCCGGCCTTCAGGAAATGCCGCAAGGCACGCATCGATTCCTTGGGCGTGTAGGGCATGCTGGCCAATGCCGCCGTCGGCGAGATGGTGCCATTGTCATTGTCGGGCGCATGGGCGCTGTAGCCGTCGGGATCATCGCTCGCGGTCAGGCCCCAGCAGGACGGGCCATAACCTCTGTGGTTCTTCGGGTTGCGCCGGCAATATTCGTAATTGATGCGGGCATGCGCCAGGTTCTGCGCCCCGTAATCGGCATAGTTGTCCTTGAGGCCGCGCGGGTCGAGGCCGCAGAAGGAATAATGGGTGAAGAACAGCGGGCCGCCGGAAGGAGGGCCGAGTGGCAGCTCGATGCCGTGATAGTCCTTGCCATTGAGGAAGTCGCGGCCCGACGCATAGCCTTCATGATAGACTTCGGGGCCGACGCCATAGCGGGGCGCCGAGGCGGCCAGAACATAGGTTATGAGGCATTCGTTCCAGCCGCGGATACCGTGATCGAGCGACCAGCCGTTGTTCGGACTCCAATGCCAGTAGAGCAGCTTGCGGCCGTCGCGCGTGTGCCAGTTCCACTCGACCTCGTTCCACAGCCAGGTGATGCGGCCGCGCAGGCGCCGCTCGACCGGCGTGTCGCGGTTGAAATATGCCCGCGCGCAGAGCAGGCCCTGGAAGAGCAGCGACGTCTCGACGAGATCGGCGCCGTCGTCCTTGCGCCAGAAAGGAATGGTCGCGCCGGTGCGGCCGTCCATGAAATGCGGCAGGACGCCATGATAGCAGGTGCCGCGCTCCAATATGTCGAGCATGCGGCTGAGGCGCTCGATCGCCTCATCACGGGTCACCCATTGGCGCTCCACCGCCACGATGAAGGCCATGACGGCAAAGCCGGTGCCGCCGGTCGTCACCTTGTCGTCGTCACGCTCCGACCGGTAGCGGCGGTCGAGCGCCATGAAGCTCACCGGATGAGCACCCTCCCAGAAATAGCGGAAGGTCTCGCGCTGGACGAATTCGAGAAGCTCGTCGTCGCTGAGCTTCGCCGCGGGCTTGGCGCCGGTCTTCTTCTTCATTTCGCGGGTTCCAGATAGCGGGCAACGGGAGTCTTCGGCCTGATGTCGGGCATTTCCTTGCGCTCCGGCAGGCAGCGCGTTTCGGGGTCTTTCACCAGATGCAGGACGCGCTTGAAGACATGGTCATGCGCCTCGGCCTTGCCGATATGGATGATGCCGGTGTCCTTCAGATCGCGGGCGAGCATCGCGACGATGCGTTCATGGGTCTCGTCATCGACCGAATCGAGCACCTCGTCGATCAGCAGCCATTTCGGCTGGTGCATCCTGACGCGGGCGAAGGCCAGCGCCTGCTGCTCGTCGTCGTCGAGCTTCTTGTCCCAGCGCTTCTGCTGGTCAAGCCGGCGGATGAGATCGTCGAGACCGGTGCTCTTCAGCGCGTCCTCGAACTGCTCGGGCTTGAAGTCGCCGACGACTGAGGGATAGGCGAGGACCTCGCGCAAGGTGCCGGGCGGCATATAGGGAATGCGCGGCATATATAGGATGCTTTCACCCTTGGGCCAGGCAACGCGCCCGTCGCCCCACAGCCAAAGGCCGGACAGGGTGCGGAACAGCAGCGTCTTGCCGGCGCCCGAGTCGCCCACCATGAGCACGCGCTCGCCGGCCTTGATCTCGACATCACGCTCCTGGAGCATGGTGCAGCCGGTCGGGGACGCAATCTCCAGATTTTCGATGCGGACCTTGCCGGGCTCGTCGCCCTCGGTGAAATCGATGCGGCTCTCCACCGTGTGCAGCACGTCGGTCTTGAGGACGGCGCTCCTGAAATTCGCGATGCGCAGGAGAGTAGCGCGCCAGTCGGCGATGGCGCTGAAATTGTCGATGAACCAGCGCAGCGAATTGTGCACTTGGTTGAAGGCGCCGACCGCCATCATCAAGCCGCCGAAAGAAAGATTGCCGGCGAAATAGACCGGGGCGGCGACCAGGATCGGCGCCACGATGGTGAACCAGCCATAGCCGGCGGTGACCCAGGTGAGGCCGGTGATGCGGGCGATGATGCGGCTGGTGGCGTCGAGCACCGCCCGGAGATTGACCTCGATGCGCCGCTTCTCGTCGACCTCGCCGCGGAACAGTGCGACGGCATCGATATGTTCGTTGACGCGCATCATCGAGAAGCGGAGATCGGCCTCGCGGGCATAGCGGTCGGCATTGCGCTGGACCAGCGGCCGGCCCACCCAATAGCTGATGAGGGAAGCCGAGCCCGCATAGATGATGGCCGCCCAGACCATGTAGCCCGGAATGTCGAAGCTCCGGCCGCCGACCGTGAAGATGAAGCCGGAGGACAGCGACCAGAGCACGCCGATGAAGCTCGCGAGCAGGATCGAGGCCTGAAACAGGCCGATGCCGAGATCGGCCGACAGCTCGGTCAGGTGGCGGGCATCCTCATGCAGGCGCTGGTCGGGATTGACGCCGATCGGGCCGGCGCTCGCCAGCCGGAAGGCGCGCAAGGGCTGCATCCATAGGCCGACGAGGTCGAGCACCAGACCTTCGCGCAGCTTGAGCTTGATCATCTGATGCAGCCAGGTCTGCAGCACATTCATGACGAGGAGACTGCCGGCGATCATGCCGAAGACGCCGAGCTGGACGAGGAAATCGGTGAGATCGCGCCGGGCGAGGGCGTCATAGAAGGGCTGGTTCCAGCTGTTGAGGCGAATCTGCCCATAGGCGGTGAGGAGGATGACGGCGACGAGGCCGGCGCCGAGGGCAAACAGGGTGTTGCGCACGGGAGAGGCGAACAGGGCGCCGATCATCATCGAAACTTGCGGGACGAGGCCCTGATGGGCGGCTTCGTCAATGTCAGTCGCGGCGTCGGCGAGCTGGGCGGACTGATCGGTCATGGCGGGCTAACCTTGGGAATCTAGAGGATGAAATGCCATCCTCGCATTCCTCATCAGCCAGGGGGAGTGAAATTATTCGGCAGCCTCGATGCGCTGACGGGCCTGCATTGGCGCTGCGTCAAAAGTTACCGGCGGGGCCGCCGTCTCAAGCTTGCGCGCCAGACGGAACTTGCGCTCGAAGAAGCCGTTGAGCGCGGTGCAGGCGCCGAGGCCGATGACGGCCGTGCCGAGAAGTTCGCGGGCGAAGACCGAGCGGAACACGCGCAGATCCTGCTCGTTGGCGGTGGCGGCCATGTCCTCGAACAGCACCCAGGCCGGACGATGCAGGATGAGGCGCGCCAGCATCAGGCGCTGCTGGTCCTGGGCCTGCAGAGCGCGGTCCCAGCGCTCCTTGTCGTCGAGCCGACCCAACAGGTTCATGAGTCCAGCCCTGACCAGAGCGGAGGAGATCAGCGTGTCGTCGAGATCAGCAGCGCTCGCCGGATAGATCATCGCCTCGCGCAACGTGCCGATGCGGAAATCGAGGCGCGCCGGCACGAACATCACGTCCTTGGCCTCGGGGAGGAGAATGGTGCCCGAGCCTTCAAGCGACAGGCCGACCAAGGTGCGCAGCAGGAGGGCGCGGTCGCTGTCGGCGGTGGTTTCGATCAAGGCGCGCTCGCCCGGCTTGAGCTCGATCGTGGGTGTGGCGAAGGTCAGCGGGCTGTCGGCATGGCCGATGGCGGCATTGTCGAAGCTGACATGGCCTTGTGGATGGGGAGCAAGCGCGATGCCGGTAGAGTCGGGCGCGGGTTCGGGATCGAGATAAGCGAGGCCGTTGCGGAAGCGCGAGACGCGCAGCAGGGTCGCCCGCCAGTCGGCAATGCCGGGGAAGTTGTCGACGAACCAGCGCAGCGAGTTCTGCACCTGGGTGAAAGCGCCGACCACCATCATCAGCCCGCCCAGGCTGAGGCTGCCACTGAAGACGCCGGGTGTCGCGAGCAGGATGGGCACCACGAGCGCCAGCCAGCCATAGCCCGAGGTGATCCAGGTGAGGCGCGAATGGCCGTTGGCGAGCTTGCGGCCGAGATCGATCACGCTGACGATCGAGCCATTGGCGGTGCTCCGTTCATGCGCTTCGCCGCGCGCCATCGCGACCGACGCTACGGTCTCATTGATGCGCATGATGGCGAAACGCAGATCGGCTTCACGGGCGTAGCGTTCGGCATTGAGCTTGATGAGCGGACGGCCGATGAGCCAGGTCAGCCAGGAACCGGTCAGCGCGTAAGCGAGCGCGCACCACACCATGTAGCCCGGAATGGTGAAGGTGCGGCCGTCATAGCTGAACACGACCTGATTGGAGAGCGCCCATAACACGCCGACGAAACTCAGGAGCAGCAGGCTGGCGTGGAACAGGCCGATGACGAGGCTGGCCGACATGTCGGCAAGCTGGCGGGCGTCGGCCTGGATATATTGATCGGGATTGGCGCCGTCTTCGCCGGCTTGCGACAAATGAAAGGCGCGTCCCGGTTTGAGCCACTGATCCATCAGATCGTGGGTCAGCCATTCGCGCAAGCGGACCTTGATGGTTTCCTGCAACCAGGTCTGTGCCACCACGAGACAGAGCAGGCCGCCGACGATAACGAGGAAGGCCACGACCTCATTGGCGAGAAGCGGCAGCGAGCGCTGGAACAGCGCATCATAGAAGCTGCCGAACCAGGCGTTGAGCTTGATCTGCCCGAATGTGTTGATGAGGATGATGAAGACGAGCCCCGCGGCCATCAGAAGCAGCTTATTGCGAAGCGGGGAGATGTTGAGGGCACGCAACAGTGGCAGTGCCTGCGCCCAGAAGCGGCGCTCATTGTTTTCGGCACAGAACTTATGCCACGCCGGAGGTGCCGTCTCCGACGTTTTACCAGCTACCCCATGGGTCCGATACCAGCCCCTTGTTTCCTTGCCGTCTTTCTTCTTTTTTGATTCTCTGCCCAGTTACGAATCCTAATCGAAGATGATGTGCCTCGCTAGTAAACGCTTTATGTAAATCCCGTGCGCGCGGCCAAAATCTCGATTATTCAAGAGACTGTGACGGTAAAGCCACAGCCGACGAAGTTCCATTATTGGAACTCCTGCAATTGTCAGGCAAATACTATGCCGCGCGATGTGAATGGCCGCTGAACAGTTCCGGGAGCACAGGTTTGAATATGTCAGTGAGATTGACCGATCGGGTGAAGCGTCTCTTGGGAGCGATGAGTGTCGACGAAAAGATCGGTCAACTGAATATGTTGACGGCGGGCCATGTGATCACCGGTCCCGGTGATCCGGCGAACTACATCGAGGCCCTCAAGGCCGGGCGTCTCGGCGGCGTGTTCAATCTCTTTGGCCGTGGGCAGGTGCGCGATCTCCAGCGCATGGCGCTCGAAGAGACGCGGCTCGGCATCCCGTTGATCTTCGGCTATGACATCATTCACGGCCATCGGACGATCTTCCCCATTCCCCTTGCGGAATCCGGCGCTTTCGACGCAGCGCTCTGGGAACGCACCGCGAGGGTGGCGGCGCTCGAGGGTGCCGCGGAAGGACTCAACCTCACTTTCGCGCCCATGCTCGATATCTCGCGCGATCCGCGCTGGGGCCGGATGGCGGAGAGCGCCGGTGAAGATCCTTGGGTCACCTCGCTGTTCGCCAGAGCAAAGACGCATGGGTTCCAGGGCGACGATATCAAGTCGCCGCTTTCGCTCGCCGCCACCGCCAAACATCTGGCGGCTTATGGCGCCTCGGTCGCCGGGCGCGATTACGCCCAGGTCGAGGTCACAGAGCGGACATTACATGAAGTCTATCTACCGCCCTTCAAGGCGGCGATCGAGGCGGGTGTGGCAGCGATCATGCCGGCCTTCACCGACATGGACAGCATACCGCTCACCGCCCATGTGCCGATCCTGCGCGACCTGGTGCGCAAGCAATGGGGCTTCGAGGGCGTCATCATCAGCGACTATAATGCCGTCACCGAGCTCATTGCGCATGGTATCGCCGCCGACCTGACCGAGGCTTCGGCGCTGGCGCTCAAGGCCGGCGTCGATATTGACCTTATGGGACTTGCTTATGTGCAGGGCCTGGCGCCGGCCCTGCAGCAGGGCGCCATCACGATCGACGAGCTCAATCAGGCGACCGCGCGCGTGCTCATGCTCAAGGAACAGATGGGCCTGTTCGATGATCCCTATCGCGAGGCGGCGGCCAAGTTCGACCATAAAGCCCGGCGCGTCGAGCACCGCGACATCGCACTCGATGCGGCGCGCCGTTCGATCGTGCTCTTAACCAACCGCAATAATGCGCTCCCCGTCACCACGCCGCCGCAACGCGTCGCGGTGCTGGGACCGCTCGCCAATGCGCAGGCCGAAATGCTGGGGCCGTGGTCGGGAGCCGGGCTCATCGAGGACATGGTGCCGTTCCTGCCCGGCATCCGGGCGGCCTGGCCGCGCGCCGAGATCCTGCACGCGCCGGGCGTCGAGATCGAAGGCGGCGATCTCGCCGGCATCGACGCCGCGGTCGAGCTGGCGCGGCGGTCCGATCTCGTCGTGCTGTGTCTCGGCGAGCAGCGTTTCATGAGCGGCGAAGCGGGTAGCCGGGCGCGGCCCGATCTGCCCGGCCATCAGGCGGAATTCGCCAAGGCCATCCTCGATACCGGCAAGCCGGTGATCGTGCTGCTGTCGTCGGGCCGGCCATTGACGGCGAGCTGGCTCATCGAACGCGCCGATGCGGTGCTCGCTACCTGGTTCCTCGGCAGCGAGGCCGGCCATGCGGTGGCCGACGTGCTGACCGGCAAATGGAACCCTTCGGCCAAATTGTCGGTGTCTTGGCCGGTCGATGTGGGGCAGATGCCGGTCTTCTACGGTCACAAGCCGAGCGGGCGGCCGCTCAAAACGGACTTCCGCTATTCGAGCAAATATCTCGATCTGCCGAACGAGCCCTTGTTCCCCTTCGGCCACGGTCTTTCCTATACGCGCTTCGCCTATGGCGATCTCGTCGCCAATCCGAGCGAATTGCGCGCCGGCGACAAGATCACGATCGAAGTTTCGGTCAGCAATGACGGCAAGGTGCCAGGCGAGGAGACGGTGTTCCTGTTCATGCGCGATCCGGTGGCGAGCGTGTCGCGCCCGGTGCTCGAGCTCAAGGGAATAGAGAAAGTCGTTCTCGCACCCGGACAATCGAAACGCGTGAGCCTCACGCTCTCGACCGACGATCTGAAGTTTTTAGGCGCGGGTTTCGCTCCGACGCTCGAGGCAGGCGCCCTCGAAATCTTCGTCGGGCCGTCGGCGAAAGAAGAGACCTTGCTCAAGGCGCAACTGCGGGTCGTCCTGTAGCCGTCAGGTGAAGCTCTGGCGCAGGTGGCGCGCAAGCTCCACCGCCGGCGCCTTCATCGCGTGTTTCGGCAGATGCAGGTTGATGGCGAAAGGCGGCAGGTCGCAGGGCGCCTTGTCGGGGCCGAGAATCTCCAGATCTGACGGAACCGTCGATATGAGCCAGGCGGTCACGGCGAGATCGGCGCGCACCGTCGCCGCCGTCGCTTCGATATTGCCGTTCTCGAAGACCGTCCGCCACTTGCGCTCCTGTTGCGCCAGGGCGGTGAGTACGGCCGGACGAAAGGCGCAGGTGTCGGCGACCATCGATACCGGCAGCGGCGTCTTGAGATGGGCGCCGCCATTGCGGGCGCCGACCCAGACGAGACGTTCGATGCGCAAGGTTTCGCCCTGGCTGGCGCCGACCGGCTCCTCAGCGAGGGCGAGGTCTAGTTCGCCCTTGGCGAGGGCCGCGATAAGCTCAGGCGAGGCGGCGCAAGTGAGGGTGATCTCAATTTGCGGATGGGCCGCCGCAAAGTCCTTCATCACCGGCGTGATGCAGGCTGTCACCAGATCATAAGGAAGGCCCAGGCGGACCGTGCCGGTGATTTCGCCCGCCGTCATCTCCGACCAGATGTCGTCATTGAGCGCGATGAGCCGGCGGCTCTTCGAAAGCAGCTGCTCGCCGGCCCGGGTGAGCTTGAGACCGCGGCGGCTGCGCTCGATCAACCTGTGGCCCAGCATCTCTTCGAGCCGCTTGATCTGCTGGCTGACGGCACCTTGCGTGAGAAAGCGGGCATTGCCCGCCGCTGTCATGCTGGCGTGGTCGGCGACGGCGATGAAGGTGCGGACGAGATCGATGTCGAGGTTCCGTGCCATTGCTTTGCATTATACAGTGTAATGCAAGGCATTCCCAACATTCGTTTCCATGATGTTTGGGGCTGCGCCATAGGCTGGTGATGGACCAGCTTCTGCCGCTTATTCTGTTTGCCGCCGTTGCGACCGTCACGCCGGGCGGTGCCACGACGCTGGCGACCGCCTCCGGTGCGCATTTTGGACTTCGGCGTTCGCTACCGCTCATCTTGGGGATAGCGGCGGGGCTCGCCTCGATGGCTGCCGCCGCCGCGCTGGGCCTTGCCGGTATGCTGCTGGCGCTGCCGGTCCTGCAGCTCGCCATGAAGGCGGCGGGAACCTTCTATCTCCTGTGGCTCGCCTGGCGCATCGCCATCAGCGGCCCGCCGCATCTCGACCGGACCGTTGCGCGGCCAATGAGCTTCATCGGCGGCATCTGGATGCTCTGGTACAACCCGAAGGGATGGGCCATGACCAGTGGGGCGGCGGTCTCCTTCGCGGTGCTCGCCAACAGCCCGACACGCCTGGCGTTGCTGCTGGGGCTCGTCTTCGGTGTTGCGGCGCTGGTCTCGTTGGTGATCTGGTGCATCGCAGGGCAGGCGCTGGCCTGCATACTCCGTGCTCCCTGGCAATGGCGCACGCTCAACGTGTTATTGGCAATTCTTCTAGTCCTATCGATTTTCCCGATGTGGTTTCCTTGAAACGCTTCCCAAAGGGGCTTCAGCCATGACCATCGCGAAAGGCAGCGTCACGCAGAGCGCGGATTGACGCGACTTCCCTCACCGATACGCTTTCCCGTGCGGACGGCCTTGCAGGGGAGACTCAAGCCATGAGTGATCTTGTCGTGCGTCGTAAGTCCAGGACTCTGCTTACCTCCATCGCTTTCACGGCGGCGCTAATGCTGGCGCCGCTGAGCGCCCCGGCCTTCGAGCCGACACAGATCTATCAGCCGATCACCGAGACTCTCGCCGACAAGACCGTCAGCTTGACCGGACGTGATCTCACCATCGAGCAGGTCATCGACATTGCCCGCCATGGCGCCAAAGTCGATCTGAGCGCCGAGGCGCGGCAGCGTTCGGCGGATGCCTATGGCCTCCTGCTGCAGGGTGCCGCCGAAAACGTCACCATCTACTGGTTCAATCGCGGTGCGGGCGATCAGCGCGAGACGGTGATCTTTTCGGGCGATCCGACCTCGCCCGAGAACAAGAAGCTCCTCAGCGAGCAGCAGCTGCAACGCTTCCGCAATGGCGTGACGCGTGGCTACGGGCCGGAGATGCATGAAGAGGCGCTGGTGCGCGCCATCATGGCGATCCGCGCCAATACGATGTCCTATGAAGCGGCGAGCCCGCCTCTGACGCAGATCCTCGTCGACATGCTGAATAAGCGGGTGACGCCGGTGGTGCAGTCGCGCGGCACGCTGGGCGAGGGCGACCTGCCGACCATGGGCAATATCGCCGCCGCGATGGTGGGCGAGGGGGATGCCTATTACAAAGGTGTCAGGATGCCGGCGGCGCAGGCGCTGAAAGAGGCGGGCATCAAGCCGCTAGAACCTTTCGCCGCCGACCAGGCGGCGCTGATCAGCACCAATGCCTATGCGCAGGCGCAGACCGTGCTGCTCCTTGCCGATGCCAAGCGCCTTCTTGAATGGACGGATCTCTCCTATGCCATGGGCCTCACCGGCATGAATTCGAGCGTGACACCGATCTCGACGCCAGTGCAGTCGATGCGGCCTTATCCGTGGCTGACCTGGGATGCGGCGCGCATCATGGAGATGATCAAGGGCAGCTATCTCTTCGATGACGACAAGGACCGCATCATCCAGGATCCGGAAAGCATGCGGGCCTCGAGCCAGCGCCAGGGCTCGGCCTGGGAGGCCTGGGCGGAATTGCGCGACTCGACGCATTTGTCGATCAATTCGTCGGATCACAATCCAGCAGTGCTGCCGGGGCTGACGCCGGAAAGCGCGCCCGAGCTTTCGACGCCGCAATTCATGAAATACTACATCAAGGGCGGACCGTTGAGTAACGGCAAGTCGGGCTTCATCTTCTCCAACGCCAATTGGGATCCTTATCCGATGTCGAACCAGGTGGAGGCCTTCACCATCGCGCTCACCAATCTCGGCGTCGCGGTGGCGCAGCGCATCGAACGCTTCCGCAATCCGTTCTTCACCGTGATCAAGCCCGCCGATGTGCTGAGCCCGGAGATCCGCAAGGAGATCCCGACCTTCGACGGCTATCTGCCGACCGATCTGTGGCAGGAGCTCGCCGAGCTCGGCCAGCCGGTTACGCCCAACGGGCAGGCGATCGTCGCGACTGTGGAGGATCTCGAAGCGCAGACACGGCTCAAGACGCAGCGCGCACGCCAGGCAGTTGATCTTTCCTTCCATCTCCTGGCCCAGGACGTATTGATGGCGAGCTACTGGATGGAAGTGCGCAAGGCGCAGAGACCTGAGCGCAATTTCGGTCCGGCGCCGACTGCGGCGCTGGCGGCATTGCGCGAGGTCGTCCCGTGGCGGCAGGCCCCGGCCGCGCGGCAGAAGCGCCCGCTCGGCATGGTCGTCTATGACTTCATGCAGGAGAATCCGGCGTCGAAATTCTATTCCGGCGGGCCCACGCCACCGAAAAGCAAGGCGCATCCGATCGCCGGGGTGCTGCCTAAATGAGAGGGATCATTCGGCGGCTTTGAGGTTTTGCGGCCGATCAGCTGGAGGCGGTGGTAATGCAGATGACGTGGGCAATACCACCGCGTCTTCACGGTTGTTCACTCTCCATCACCATGCGCAAGAGAGCCTGAAAAATTTCGGCGAATTTGAGCATCATCGGCAAGTGTCGCTTAAACACGAGCTTTCCCAGATCGGGATTGGCTCGGATTTTAGCGGTTTTTCTAACTCTAAGTAGCGGAGCGCGCGACTACCGTCCCGGCATATTCGGGAAAGGGAGTTGGATATGCTTAATCGCAAAGTCGTGCGTACCTTGCTGTTTGCCGCCTGCGCCGTCGCGATGACGAGCGGCCTGGCTGAGGCGAAGCAGAAAAAATATGCGAGCCTCGCCCCCAATAATGATCTGTCGCCGCGCGCCGTGTCGATCGGATCGGATCGCGGGGGTTATGTCATCAATTACGGTCTGCGCATGCTGCGCTGGCGCCAGAACGGGACACAGGTCCGGTTCGGTGGCAAGTGCCAGTCGGCCTGCACGCTCTATCTGGGCCTGGCGTCCAGCCAGACCTGCATCAGCCCCGGCGCCTCCTTCAGCTTCCATCTGCCTTATGGCGCCTCCAAGCGCGGCAACAAGATCGCCAGGGATTTCATGATGCGGAACTATCCGGGCTGGGTCAGGTCCTGGGTCCGCTCCCAGGGCGGCTTGTCCAGCAGCATGAAGACGATGGGCTATGGCTATGCCAGCCGTTTCATCAAGCCGTGCGGTTCGGTGGTCGCCCGGCGCGGCTCGAAACCGCGGCTGCCGGCTGACAGCTGAACCGAACGGGTTATCCTTGCTGAATTGAGAGCGCGGGCCAGAGGGCCCGCGCTTTTGCATTTCATGGCACGCCTCTTGCTCTCACCTTAAGTAACCATATCCCCGGCTTTGGCTGGGTTCTAGGTTAACAAAGCGTTAAGATGGAGCAGATGGTGAGTGGCATGATGGCAATGAGCAAGCAAATCGTGACGGCACTCGGCGTGCTGGCGCTGACCGTGAGTTGGAATGCGGTTACGAGCGAGGCAGCCACCGGGAAATGCAAGACCGAGGAATGCGCCTGTGAAAGGGCGCTAAAGCAGAATACGATCGAGGCGCTGGAAGCCTTCCTCAGAAAATATCCGCACAGTTCCGAGGGCGGCAAAAGTGCCTGCGCGGCGCTCGGTGTACCCTCGCTGGACGAAGGGCCGGGGGTGAGCCGTCAGGACGCGGAGCAGCCTGAAGACCCTATGTCGGGTGACCTGTCCTCTGGAGGATGATGGCAGGGTGGTTCTGGCGGTCATTCAATGGAAATGATCGCTCGCCGGCCACCGCCGCTTCCGCTTACCGTTTTGATGCGCTCGGGAGCCAAGCCGAGCCGCGCCAGCTCCCTTGCGACAGCATCTGCCCGGGCGAGCGAAAGCTCGGCGCGGAATGTGTCAGAAGGTCCGCCGCTCGCATAGGCTGTGACGCGCGCCGTGCAAGAGGGACGGAAGGCCGCTTTGACCCTTTCCAATTGCTCAAGCATTGCGGGTGAAAGAGCTGTGGAGTTCTTTGCGAAATTTCCAAGCTCAAACCTCGCGCGCCTGCAAGGCGGATTGGTGTTCGGCTGCGGTGACGTCGTTTGCGCGGGCTTGGCGATGCTCGCAGACGTGGTCCATCCGCCCTGGGGCCGCTTGAGGCGGAGGCGGCCATCTTGAAAGAGGGCAGAATAACGCGGTGTGATGGCGGCCCCGCCTGGGCTGCGCGTTATGGCCTCGAGCTGTTGAGGCGAAAAATCCCGTGCTTCCGCGGCGGTCCCGGTCGCGTCTTTTTTCACGACGCTCAGCGTAAGGCCCAGGACGTATAAATTTCGATCCCCCGGCTTGGCTGTGCCGGCCCACGCATCGTTGGTGAATACAATCTCAAATTGGGACACGTTCTGGATATCCGGCACGGCGAACACGAAGCGTTCGCCCGTGGAGCGTTCAAAATCAGTCGGTAATTTCAGGCGGTTGCCCTTGCTGGTGTCGACGGCGTGAGCGATCTCTCCCGTGCCGATCGTGATTTTATCGGCCAATATCTGGAATTTCGGGGTGCCTTCATAGGCTTCGCCGACCATTGTAATGGCCAGAATTGCATCTTCTGCGTGTGCTTGCTGAGGGCTGAGAACCACCAAACATGCCAGCAAGATTGCCCTGAATTGGCCCGTCATTTGCATCTAACCCCAATTAACCACAAGACTATTTGTGGCAATTGTAACGTTGACGAAGGGTTAATAAAGGGTTAATCTCCGGTTTCATAAATAGAATTGGTGACGGCAATGGATCCTAGAAAACAACTTCTGACCACGCTCAGTGCGGTGGCTCTGGGTATTGGTGGTTTTGCCCTGTCTGCGCAAGCAGCGGTACAAGGCCCCCAATGCACGACTTCGGCAGAACAGTGTGCGTGCGAAGATGCGCTGAAGGCGAATACGATTGATGCCCTGGAGGAGTTTCTCAGGAACTATCCCCCAGGGGTGAATGGCCAAGGCAGCGCTTGTACTGCGTTAGCGCTGGCTGCCTTGAATGAATTTGCTAATGGCCAGCAAAGCACGGTGCCGGACCGCTCAGGTGGCGGCGCGCCTTACTAAGGCAATACCGGCACAAGGATCTTGACTCCAATGGGCGCCATGGGCGCCCATTTTTATTTGTCGTGCAACTTTATTTGTCGTGCAACTTCAGGACTGAACTGTCTCTCGATTACAGGGAGAATGTATCGAAGCGCGCGAGTTCGATTGACATGCCGGCATATGTCGGCAGCAGGGCCACCACACGCGCGGGATAATTTGCGTCGATATTGGGAAAACTCCGCAGGTCGACAGATCTCTCCATGATAAATGACCTGAAGTCCGTGCCGATATCGGCTGTCCCTAAAGGAATCCTCTGAGGTGGTTGCCCGATCTGAGGAACAAAGAGGACGAAGCTGACTTGCCCGGGCTGCGCCATCCTGGCCGTCAGAGCGACGACCACGCGGGAAATGCCTGGTTTCTCGATCGCTCTTTCGACAGTGACCCAATCGGAGCCGGCGGCTTCCATGATGTCGACGTCGATGAGATATTTGTTCTCCGGGCCGCCGATCCCTGCGCTGTCGGTCTTTTGAAGAACGTAGACCGATGCCGCCTTCGTTTCATCGAAGCCCACCCAGAAGCCGGGTGTCAGCTCTTCATAGGCCTTAACCCTCTTTGGTGTGCCGGCAAATGCCGTCATGAAGGGGCTGCCCAGCTTGTTCGCCTTGCTTTGATTGCCGGAACTTTCGCGGGGGCGATCAATCGCCAAAAGGGTCTTGAGTTCGGCAATAGTGCTCAAGGGCACCAACATCATGCCGAAGGCTCCGACCAGGAAGCTCAAGAGCAGGCCGAACAATATGAGTAGCCTTCGCATCGGATTTCTCGAATGGCGCTGCTGAAAATGGTGGTCGCTATATCTGCTCACGGCAACATTCGAGGTCTTGTCATATTGTGAGCCGAAGGGATGTCTCGCGATATGATCAAGGTGTCTGGTATCCATAATTCTTGGAAATCTGCACCACGTGGTCCGAAAAGATCAGCCGTTTCTCTTCATCAGTGATATTCCTGGAACTCGGAATAGCGTGATCTATGCCGTCGAGCTTCCTTGAAAATACTCCAAGATTGAAAGAGGTCGGGGGTTCGCCGAGAAAATCTCCCATTTGTCGGGCAAATGCCTGAGGCCCCATTTCCAGCATATCCTCATAGCGCAAGGTCATGAGGTGATTGAGGTGAGCACCTCTTCGGAGGAAGCTCTCATTAACAGCTACCCAGGTTTCGAGCGCCTCATACGTCCATTTGGGCTCCCACTCACCGGTGGTCTCCCATCTCTTCATCGACCGGAAGCAGTCGCCGATGTTGCGGGTCAAATGGATGAAACGGGCGTTGCTGAAGCACTCCTGCAAATGAAGGGCGATCTGCACGCGATATCTGACTTCCTTGAAGCCCCAGATCCGCTTGCCCAGCCTTCTGGCCGGCGCCCCGAAAAGAGTCCAAATATGCGCGATCGCCGCGCGCTCGAGATCCTCGTTGACGGGCACGACATTGGGAACGAAATTGTCGTAACCCTCGCTGAAGAAAATTTCGCGCTGCTCGGATTTTGCGTATGACCAATCCTGCAATGCGCGGAAATTCTCCGAGAAGCTCCGGAGATAGCCGTTGTGCTCGCCCCAGATCAGGAAATTCGGGTTCGAATTCAGAAAGCGTTGCAACAGCGTGCTGCCGCAGCGCTGACCGGATGCGAAGATGAATATCGGACGTTCGGAACGGGAAATCTCTTCATAGTCGGCTTCGGTCATGGCGTGGCCATCATTCTTCCCAAACCAAGATCAGCTTCCGCCAGTAAGCGTTGGCGGGACTGGGCTGAGAGCCTGACGGCAGGCGCACCGCCAGATTGATCGACAAATGCGTGCGCACCATTTCCGGCAGTTCCATCGAAAGCTGATGAAGCTCGAAATGTCTCTCGACGCGCAGCCAGCCTGAAAAAGCAAGGCAGCCTTCCGGCATCTCTCCCGACCACCATTCCACAGGCTCGGTCGGCCGCGTCAGAGCCATGGCGAACTCGAAGGGCGAGGCTTCGTCGTGAGCGATCTCCACCGATGCCACAACCCGTCGGGCGAAGGGCGGAAATATCCAAGGCAGATGCGCCACAACATTGCCGTCTGTGCTCGGCCGAAGGAACAGACCTTCATGATAGGCTGGGAAGAGCAGGAGGGGCAGGGCGCTCGGGTAATTCGTTTCGAGCTTCGCGGTCTGACGCTCCGCGTCCGTCCATTCGCGGGCGCGCTGGCGATGCGGCGGCGCTCCGCGGCGGGGACGGCGCGTGTTTTCATAGCCCAGTGACTTCACGACCGTCAGGCGGGCGAAGCAGCCAAGCGTCGCGGTCGCTGACGGTTTTGTCTTGCTCCGGATAGCGACGACAATATTGTGAGGCTGCGTGCTCGGCAGAGCAAAACGCGCCTCGATATTGCGGGCTTCATAAGGATAAGCAAGGCCGCACCAGCCGCTCGAACCTTCGCCGGGCGCCGCGGCGGCTTTTTCCACCGCGAGCAGCGCATCGGCGTATTCCGGGACAAGGAGAATGAGGAACTCGCTCGGCTGAGTGATGGCCTGATTGAGAGAGATCGACGCCGAGACCGCAATCGTACCGGCAGAGGCTCCGGCGGCTTTCACGGCGATGGAGACATAATCACCGCGCGCCTCGAGATAAAGACGGTCATTTTCCTCGACATAGGAGAGAGGAATCGCGTTGCGACGATCCGATGAGCGTATGACGAATTCCCTGAGCTGCTGTTCGCTGAGCCGCACGTCGCCGGTAAATTCGCCGCCCGATTCGATGAGCGCCTTGTCGGTCAGGTCGAGCACATTGAGGGCGTCACCCGCAATCGTGCGGAAATCCGGAGTCCTGCCTCGCCCCAGCAGAATGAGAGCGGTATCCGCTCGTCCCTCGGCAGCGGCTATCTCGGAGAGCAGTGTTATGGCCTCGTCGGAAGCCGGATCCATTTTCGCTAGCTGCAAATGCCGCTCATCCGAGATGTTGTAATGCAGGTTCTCCTTGTAGCTTTCCTTCTCCGAGGTGCCGACATTGGCCGACAGCACCAGGTGATAGAGGTGATCGAGCCCCGTGAAACCGTGCTTGCGGAAGGCGGCCAGGATGGGCAGGCGATTGTCGTACCAGTGCGATGTCCGATACATGCCCTGCGAGCTCGAACGATACCAATAAAGCGGCTCCGGAATGATGCGGAGTTTGAGTCCGGCGAGTGTCGCTCGCGTATAGAACTCCCAATCCTGCGCGGTATAGCCGTAGTCCTCGATCTGAAATCCGATCTTGTCGAAGACGTTGCGCCGGATCATGGCGTTGGCATCGCCGAATGAATCGTGGATGAAGCCCAGATCGAGGGAACCGCCGGGCGGGAAGTACTGAACAAAACCGTACTTCTCGTCCGATGGAATGAACTGCTCGTGGAATATTTTCTGGAATGCGGTGCAGATATCGGCACCCGAGGCGTCCATCGCCTTCACGAATGTCGAAACGGCATGCTTGAACAATGCGTTGTCGTCGTCGACGAAGAGAATGCGCTCGCCACGGGCCACGCGCACACCGGCATTGCGTGCGGCGCCAAGATACTTGTTCTCCTTGCGCAGGACCTTCCAGCCGCGCTTCTTGAAACGGGGCTCCAGGCTGTCCAGCAGCCGGTGCGATTCGGTCAGCTTGCTGCCGTCATCGACGAGAATGAGCTCGAAATTCGGGTAATCCTGCTTCTCGACGGCATCGATCGCCTGCAAGAGATAATCCGGCCGATCGTGATGAACCATCACGATAGAGACGAGCGGCGTCTTCTTGCTCGTGGTTGCCTTAGTTCCGGCCGATGCGGATATCGAGGCCGCGGCAAGATCATCGAGATGGCGGCTCCAGAGCGCGTATTTCCCGGCCACCGAGATGTCCGGCTCGATCTGCAAGGGGCTTTCCAGCGCCGCTGCGATCCTCTCCGCAACAGCCGCCGCTTTTCGCTGCGCCAAGGCATGGGGGCGCGATTTCTTCGCGATCATCTCGGCGATGCCGCCGACATCCGTGGCGACGAAGGGAATGCCTTCTTCCAGACATGTGGCGATGTCGAGCGGCGTGTTGGCGGACAGATAGGTTGCCACAGCCAGGCAACGCCGGCCCTTGAGATATGAGACGATCTGCTGATCGGTGAGGCGTGGCATGATCTTAAGATCGAACGGCCACCGTCGCGCACGACGCACGACCATTCCACCCGTATGCTCGCCAAGGATTCGGCCAAAGCGACCCATGAGCGTGACAGTGAGGCGTCCGGTGTGTTTCTTGGCGAGCGCGTCCAACGCATCGCAGAAAAGGGTGAGCCCTCTGTGGAATTCGGGACCGGCAAAAAAGACCAACTCGTCGACCGGCTCGTCCGGATCCCTGATGGCCACGGCGTCGCTGAGCAATTTCCATTCGAAGGGACGCAAGGGAGGGAGAGCTGATGCATTCTTGGCGATGCTCCAGCCTTCCTGCTTCATCCAACCAAGGAGATAGCTGCTGGAGCAGATGAGGTTGTCGGCCTGCTCGGCGCAGTAACGCTCCATATGGGCGATGGTGACCTGGGCGAGATCTTCGAGAAAATGGCGATCGGCGGCTGCCTGCCAGGCGATCGGAGCGTTCGCAAGGACGTGGAGCCTGGGACGTGGTTCGAAGAGGCCGAGCTCCTTGGCAAGAATCGTGTAGTAGCCGAGCCCTCCTTCGAGGGCAAAGTAGACCGCGTCGAAGCTCTGCTCCTTGAGGTGATAATACACCGCGGCGGAGGACTTTTCGGTACCCCACAGGATGGGCAGCATATGTGGGCTCGATTTGAGGATTTCGAGCCTGATGAGGTGATTGTTGAAGAAATACTGGGTGAGTTTATAGGCGCGCGTGTCGTCGACACTTTCGAACGGCGGCACCCAGAGCAAAGTGACGGTGTCGCCCTGGGCGGCAAAATACTGTGCCAGACCGACGGTGGCAGCCATGGCCTCGTTCGGCTCGTCCCAGCCATGGAGTTGGCGGGTCACGATGCAGATCTTGAGAGGGGCGCGGCTGGCTGATTTGGACGAGTTTTTCGGCTGTGTCTTGGCAGGCGTCTTGCGTCTGGGCACGTCTTTCCCTCTTTTGAGCTTCCTGGCCACTGGTGGCGTCTGGGTCCTCGCGGCAGAGGTCTTCATTCGGTTCCTGGGCGTCAGTTTTAACGAAAATTGTCAGGAGTTGAAGCACTTTATCGCGTCTTGGTTTATAGTATGGAGGAGATGGACAAGGGGTGCGAAGTGGCCCAGACGGTACAGTTAATCAAGCTTGATCGGCATTACGTTCCCACCGCCAAGGGGGAGATTCGGGCCTTCGCCTGCATCAAGAACGAGAGCATGCGATTGCCCTTTCTCCTCGACTATCACCGGCAGCTAGGGGTCGACCGCTTCTTCTTCATCGACAATGGCTCGACGGACGGAACCGTGGAATTCCTCCAGGGACAGCGAGATTGCCACTGCTTCCACAGCGACGGCAATTTCTTCGCCGACAATGTGGAGCCGCCGCGCTGGACGAATGCGCTGCGGAACGTCTTCGGGGATGGCTATTGGAGCCTGTCCCTCGATGCCGACGAGATGTTCGTATATCCACATTGCGAGACGGTCTCGCTCCGAAGATTCTGTCAGTATCTCGATGAGTCCGGGGCCGATGCCCTGACATCGCTGGTCATCGACATGTATGGCGAGGGAGCGATCGTGAAAGCCCGCTACAAGCGGGGGCAATCGTTCCTTCAGACCTGTCCGTATTTCGATCCCGAGTTGGGATGGACGGTATTCGCGGAGGGCAGCTATCCGCCGGAGCTTATGTTCAGCGGTTTTCGGGAGCGCGCCTTCTGGCATGGCAAGCACAAGGCGAAGCGCCCGCCCTGCATCACGCAGGTTCCGCTGGTCAAATGGCGAAAAGGGGTTGGGTATCTCGTCGCTCAGCACTCGCTCAATTATGCCCGGTTGTCCGACCTGCAGGGTGTCGTTCTCCACTTCAAGTTCCTGCCGGGCTTCTATGAGAGCATCGTCTCGTCGATCAATGACAACAAAGGGGTGAAGGAAAAGGGCCTCGAAGAGCGGTCGTCCTATGTCGATGCGCTCGCCAAGGATCCCAACCTGTCGCTCAAATATGAACGCTCGGCGCGCTATCGTGATTCGATGCAGCTTGTCGATCTCGGCTGGATGAAGACCGCTCCGGCTTTCGAGCAGTTCGCCGCCGCATCCGGCAAGGCGAGTCTGCGCCGCAAAGCGCCGGCGAACGGAAGACGGTGAAAAATGCGGGTTCTGGTCACGGGTGGGGCAGGATATGTCGGCAGCCACACCTGTAAATTGCTGGCGGCAAAAGGGATCGAGCCAATCGTCTTCGATTCGCTCGTGAATGGACATCGGGAAGCAGTCCGTTGGGGACCGCTGATCGTCGGTGATATCCGGGACAAAGCGAGCCTTCTGAAGGCGTTTACCGGATACAAGATCGAGGCGGTCTTCCATTTCGCGGCGTTGGCCTATGTCGGTGAATCCGTGACGCGGCCCGACAGCTATTATGACGTCAACGTGGCGGGAACCGCGAGGCTGCTGGCGGCCATGCGCGAGGCGGGCGTGGCCCGCATCGTCTTGTCCAGCAGCTGTGCGACCTATGGCATTCCGGACAAGGTGCCGATCGATGAGGGGCAACCGCAGAAACCGATCAATCCCTACGGCCGCACGAAGCTGATCTGCGAGCAGATGCTGTCCGACTATTCCACTGCCTTCGGTCTGCAATACGCGATTCTACGTTATTTCAATGCGGCGGGCTGTGACCGCGAGGGACAGCTGGTTGAAAGGCATGACCCGGAGACGCATCTTATTCCGCGAGCCTTGATGGCGGCCGGTGGGTTTGGCCCCGAGTTGCAGATTCACGGAACGGATTATGATACGCCGGACGGTACGGCCATCCGTGATTACATCCATGTCGACGATCTCGCGATCGCTCATTGGTTGGCCTTTGATCGTCTCACGAAAAACGCAGAACCTGTCGCGGTCAATCTCGGCACCGGTCGCGGGTTCAGCGTGAAAGAGATCATCGAGATGGTTGAGCGCGTGACCGGTCTGAGCGTCCAGGAGAGCAGGGGCCCGCGCCGTCCTGGCGACCCGCCCGTGCTCGTTGCTGCCACTGCGCGTTCCGCCGAGGTCCTTGGCTTCACGCCCAAGCATTCGGACCTTGAGACTATCGTCAGAACCGCCTGGAGGGGGATCCAGGCGGTCTATGGCACTTCTACTTGATCAGTTCGCGATGATCGCGGCCAGGGAGCGATCCGACAATATCTTCTTGTCGCAATTGCCCTTCCATACGAGCGTCTTGCAGACGTCACGCAAGGACGCCATTGTGCGTGTCGTCGCCCGCCCATTCAGAGGGCCATTGTAGAGTTTCTTTTCTCTCAGCTTGTCCTGGGCGAGATAGATCGAGAAATTCCGATTAGCCTGATAGAGTTGTCTTTGAAAGTCAGTCGACGTGAAGTCGGAGCGGGCGCGCGCCGTATGCGCCAGTTTCGAGAATTCACTGTTCGACCGCGCGACAGCGGCCTGCAGGAGAAAGGCCTGTTGCTGCTGCGTCTCGGATGACAGCTTCGTCCCGTACTTCTTGAGATAGGTGCGGGCCTTCGGCAAGCTGCGCTTGACGTTGTAGCCATTGCCGTCCCGGTACAGCCTGACCAGATATTTTGTGGCTTCCGGGTTTCCTGCGGACGCCGCCTTCTCGAGGCTGACGATCGCCGCGCTTGGATTGGGCTTCTTGCTTGAGCGATAAAGCAGGCGTTCGGCTTCGACGATGTCGATCTGCGCATCGCCAAGCGCACGCGCCTTCTCGACATAGGTTCTGTAATTCGCGTTCGCTGTGGAACTGAGTTTTCTATAGAGGGCGCCATAGGCCAATGTCGTCCAGGCGCTTCCGCGGCCCGCGCTGCCGGCCAAGGTGAGAAGTCGCTCAGCTTCCCGTCGGTCAGCCGGCGTCTTTGCCTGCCACATCAGGGTTTCGCCCAGCGCTTCCACGCCCTCGAAGTCACCGTTTTTTGCGGCGCGCTGAAACAGGTCCAGAGCACGGCGGTGATCGCGCTTCAGAAATTCGCCATCCATATAGAGGCGCCCAAGAATGATGAGGGATCTGCGGTCGCCCTTCTCGATGGCGGCCTCCAACAGCTTGATGCCTTCCTCCTTGTTTGGAGTCATGTTCCAACCGGTAATGAGGTTCTCGCCGCGCTCGCGCTGGGCGCCGAGGCTTTCTCCGGCGTTGGGCAGGGTGGTCTCTGTGCTTGAGGCCCCAACAGTTTGTTCGGCGACGACCGTTGCGGTGCTCGATTGCGCATGCACCGTCGGGATCAACATCATCGACAGTCCAGCCAACGACACACAGAAAATGCGTCTCATATGGTTCACGCGACGAGCCTTGAATGTCGGAAAGTTTGTGTTCAGCATGGCCGCCTCACGATTTGTGGTTTGCCAGGGTCGTCTTACTCAGTCGCTGTGCGCCGCTTCCGGTATCCGCAGCACGGAGTCGAAATAGGCGATGGTCCGCAGGACCCCGGCCTCGACCGCGACGGTCGGGCGCCAATCCAGGATCTCGGCGGCACGGCCGATATCGGGACGGCGCTGGCGCGGATCGTCGGTCGGCAGTGGCAGATAGACGATCGACGACTTCGAATTGGTCAGGCGGATCACGAGCTCGGCGAAATCCCGGACGGTGAACTCTTCCGGATTGCCGAGATTGATCGGGCCCACGACGTTGTCGGGGGCGTTCATCATCCGGATGATGCCGGCCACGAGATCGTCGACATAGCAGAAGGAACGCGTTTGCGCTCCGGTCCCGTAGATGGTGATCGGCTTGTTCTGCAGCGCGGCCACGACGAAATTCGAAACCACGCGCCCGTCATTGATCGCCATGCGCGGGCCATAGGTGTTGAAGATGCGCGCGACGCGGATTTTCACACCGTGGACGCGATGATAGTCGAAGAACAACGTTTCGGCGCAGCGCTTGCCTTCGTCATAGCAGGCGCGGGGGCCGATCGGATTCACATTGCCCCAGTCTCGCTCGTTCTGCGGGTGATGGAGCGGATCGCCATAGATTTCAGACGTCGAAGCCTGGAAGACCGACGCCTTGTCTTCGCGCGCCAGGTCGAGGACATTGATGGCGCCCAGGACGCTGGTCTTCATCGTGTGGATAGGGTCCGCCTGATAGGCGGGCGGTGAAGCCGGGCAGGCGAGATTGTAGATCTGGTCGAACCTGCCGGTGAACTTCATCGGCTTGACGATGTCGTGCTGGACCAGGGAGAAACGGTTCGTCTGCATCAGATGTGCGACATTGGCGGGCGAGCCGGTGAGCATGTTATCGACGCAGGTCACGGTGTGGCCCTCGCCGACAAGTCTTTCGCAAAGATGCGAGCCGACGAAGCCGGCGCCACCGAGAA
Source organism: Rhizobiales bacterium Y(2018) (assembly GCA_005502925.1). GTDB lineage: Bacteria > Pseudomonadota > Alphaproteobacteria > Rhizobiales > Aestuariivirgaceae > Taklimakanibacter. The sequence goes on from SCPD01000008.1 coordinate 60,900, forward strand.
CCAGGACATTGCGCGAACTGGAGTAAGTACGGGGCGCCGCGCCCCATGACTTTCCAGGGTGTTGAGTACGATCAAGCATAGTGGCGTGCCTCTGTGCCAGTGTGCGATTTTGAGCCAATCCAGTGTTGGCCAGGGGCGCGTTGCAACCACCGTGCCGCCAAAGATGCGCCGGCATCCCTTGGCAAAGCCATCGAGCTGTCGATTTTCGAGTTAAATCCGTCCTGCTTGGTCAGAGCGCTCCAACGAGCAGTCACCAAACTTCCGGCAGAACCGGTACTCAAAGAAAGTGTACGCCTACGTGCCATCCCACTTAAAGGCTACGCTAGGGCAGTTGGGAATGCTACTAAAATATTGTTAAAATTCGACAGAGTTGGATAATTAAAAATTGACCATGGGTTATGATTTTAAAGGGAAAATTCCCTTAGGCAATTGCCTGGAGCCCGTTATTGAGCAAGGTTGTCAACCATAAAGGAATCTATTTGGCGTCTGCGATCCGGCTGCCATCCCAATTCTGCCGGTAGCGGAGAATCACGTTCGCCTGCTGAAACCCTGTTGCTGCGCCGCTTGGGCGGACGGTGAAGCTGTGTTTACAGCGTCGATCGTCGGTGGCCGATGGATATTCGCTCTCGCATTGTCTCTGGGCCCCTCGCGATGCGAGGTGCTCCGGTCGACGGCTGCGGTCTGTTCATGAAAGCAGCGAGTCCGCGAAAGCTGAATCAATTGAGGATATTAGCTCTGTTGGCTAACGATTTGCTTCAGCCGACGAACCCATACGCTATCACCGCCACTGCTTTTCTTCAGCCGTCCAGGCCCAGCCCGGCAACTTGCCTTTCTTGGCGAAGGCGTCGACGATGTTCTTCAAGAGCCTCGAGACATTATTGTCGAAGTTGTTAAAGGGCAGCGACTGCCCGAAAGCGATCGAGCCGGTCGAGACGACGGCGCCGTCATGGGGAGCGGTGAAATAGGTGATGTCGGCGCGGATGCGGTAGTCGTGCGTGCCGGTCATGCCCGGATAGGCATAGAGGATCTCCTCACAGACCAGCATGTAATTATCGCTGTGGCCGCCGGACGCCGCCACGATCAGCGTGTGGGGTGGGGTGCCGAGACTCAGATCATAGCGGTCGATCTCGATGCCGGCTGCCCCTTCATGGGCGAGGCCGAAATCGCCGATGATCTCACCCTCGATTCCTTCGAACATCCAGGACGCACGGCGGTGGTAGCTGTCGGGCATGCGGCGATAGGGCCTCGCCGACTCGAAGCCTTGCGAGATGAAGCCGACGCCGGTGAGCTTCTGCGGCGGTCGGCCCAGATTCTTCCACAGACCGCTGCGCTGGCCATTCGTGACGAGATAATGCTCGCCGGGCCGGGCGTTCCAGGCGCGCATGCCGGAATCGAGCTTGCGCACCTCCATGCACCAGGGTTCCTCGGGCCGGAACCCGATATTCCAGTAATAACCGTTGCCGCCCATATAGATGAGCCGGCCGCCCTCGGCGATATAGTCCTCGGTCGCGTCGAGCATCTCCTCCGAATAATATTCGGGATGCGAGCCGTTGATGACGAGATTATAGGGCTTGAGCGCCGCCAGCCCGTCGACATGCAGATCCTCGTCGGTCAGCACCTCGTAATCGTAGTTCAGATGCTCAAGCCAGCCGATGATCGAGAGGTCGGCCGGGAACTGCCAGGTTATGCCCATCGAGGAGAGCCGGCTGCGCGGCCGCATGTTCAAAATGGGACGGCGATAGGACGAATAGCAGACGCCGGCGTCATCGGCGTGATGGTCATAGGTGGAGAGGCCGAAATCCTTGGTCTGATAGAGCTCGATATCGATCTCCGACACGATGGGCGGCTGGCCGCTGATCGGCTGCACCATCTGGGCGTCGAAGCTCAAATGCTCATTGGCGTAAGCGAGATAGCTGGCGGTCGGCACCAGGAAGGCGATGCGCGCCTTGGGGACGCGGGCGCGCACGAAAAAGACCACATATTCCTCGCCGAGGCCCTTGCCGTCGCCGGCGCGCAGGCGCATTGCATAGGCGCCGCTCTTGAGCTCGGGCACCGTCCAGCTCTTGGTCGGTTCCCATTTACAATCGATCACCGCATCATTGTGGAATTCGACGCCGCCATACTCCTGTGGCGCCAGGCGGAATGAATCGTTGCGGCCGTTCCAGTTGAAGCCGGTCTGTGCACGCACCGGCCGGTTGTAGCCCTTGGAATGCAAGCCATGGGGACCGATGTCGCGGACCTCATCGCCAATGCCATAGTCGGTATAGCCGGCAGTCGTGTCCCAATAAGCGATGATGCCGGATCGCGGCGGCTTGCCGGTATCTCGAATATTGTCCAGCTCCTCGCGCGACAGGACCCGGTCGAACATGCCGTGCCGATCGATCTTGCCGTTGAAATTCTGGGCGACGAAGGGGCCTCTGACCTCATGCCAGTCACGTGCCCCGGCAACGAGGAAGGGCAGGTCCTTCGGGTTCTTCGGCGTGAAGCGGAAGGTCTCGCGCACATGCGAGCGGTAGTCGTAAGGCACCACCTTGCTGAGCAGGCTGTTGTACCGGGTCGCCACGCATTCCTGATAGAGCGTGGCCTTGCCGCTCTTGCGGTCATAACTCGCCGCCACGAAATACCACATGTTCCGGATGAGCGGCGCCTCGGCCGCCAGATAATCGACTTCCTCGCCATCGCCGACGCCGAATTCGAGAAAGCCCTTCTGGTTGATCCACAAAGCGAAGCCTTCGTTCCTGTAGATGTCCCAGCGCCCGAGCAAGGCCTGGCGCATGCCATTGCCGTGAAGGGTCGGGTAGATGAAGGCGCAGAGAGTGAAGTCGCCGTTCTGGCCCAGCCTTTGACCGGGGTCGTCGACGGTGAGGAAGGAGCCGACCTGGGTATATTGCTTGCGGACCTTCCATTCGCCGTTGAGCGGCGAGGCGATCTCCTCCTCGATGAAACCCGGGCCGCTTGGATGCTCGTCGCCATGGATGAGCCGGACCAATTGCGCCATGGCCTTATCGGTGCCGTCGGCATGGACATGAAAGGTGAGCTCGTCACCGGGCTTCACGGAGATCTTGTCCGTGTAACCAAAGACTTTGATTTGCGCCATGAAGAACTCCGGTAAGCGATCGTAAAGAATCAGGCTTCGAGCAGGTCCTGCACGCGGCGCAGGAACAGGGCGTGATAGGCCTCGTCGGGACTGCCATAGGTCTTGTCCTCGACGAGGCGCGGGGCCACGCCGCGCGTGCCCGACAGCGCCACGAGGCGATAGGATTTGAAGGGCTCGATCACCGTAATGGCATATTTGTCGTTCTGCGGCTGGCGGCGGAAATAGGTGAGCACACGTTCCAAAGCTTCACTGTGCTGCCCGAGCGGACGCTTGCGATGCTCCTCGATGATCTCGGGCGTGATGAGCTTCTTGAGGAAATCACGCTGCATCTTGTCGAAGCGGCGGAAATAGATGATGTCCTTGTTTTCGGTCTCGGTCGCTTCCTCGGGTAGCATCTCTCCACCTTTCTCCGCCCGTGACGAACGGTTCTCGCTCTTCTTCTTGTCGCGCCAGGCGCGGAACTGCTCCTTGATGCCGAACAGGCCGCCGCGCAGGAACAGCACCACCAGCAGCATGAGGGTGCCGATGAGGACGAAGCGCATCGGTCCCCAGTCGACCAGCACCCGATCGATGAAGACTACGATGAGCGTGCCCAGCACGGCGCCCTCGGCACGGCCGAGCCCGCCAATGACCAGCATGGCGAGCGACAGCAGCATCGTGTCGAAGGAGAAAAGGCTCGGCGCCGCGCCGCGGAAATGCGCCGAATAGAAGCCGCCGATGAAGCCCAGCGCCAAAGACGAGATGAGAAACACCTGGATGCGGGCGGCGCGGTAATTGACGCCGGTCGCCTCGGCGAAGGCCTCGCGCTTTTCGGGCGCCATGCGCAACACCCGGCCGAGCCGCTTGCCATTGACGAAGCGGAACAGGAAAAGTCCCAGGATCATCAAAACGAGGCCCGCATAATAGCCGAGCAGAAGCTGGGCATGCTGCGGCCAGTCCTGTGGGATGTAGCTGTCGGCGCCATAGAGGCCGCCGGTCGCCGAGCCGAATTCGCGCGACTGGATGACATAGACACGGCAGAGCTCGACCAGGCCCAAAGTGAGGAGGGCGTAATAGAAGCCTTCGAGCCTAGTCGCCGGAATGGCGATGATGATGCCGAAGACGAGGCCGACGACGCTGCCAACCAGGGGCATCGCCCACCAGGGCAGGCCCATATGGATCGACATATAGGCCGAGCCATAGGCGGCGGCCCCCACCACCGCATAGGTCGCCAGCGAATAGATGCCGGCGGTGCCGATGATCAGCATCCAGCACAGATTGATCGCCGCATAGATGCCGAAGACGGCGCCGGCGGTCAGGAGGGCGTTCTGCTGGTTCTCGGGAATGAAGAAGGGAGCAATCGCCAGCGCCAGCAGGCTCAAGATCCACCAGATCGGGCGCTTGTCTTCGATCGTCTTCTGGCGCCGCAAGGTCTTGGAATTGTAGCCGCCCGAGATATCGAGCACGCGGCGGCGCGTCGGCCAGTAGCGCAAACGATGCCAGAGCTTGTCGCCGTGGCCGGCCCATTTGTGATAGTAGCGCAGGCGCCCGACCGGAGGGGTCGGCACATTGTAGGAGCGGGTCGCGTCCCATTGTGACTGCGGCGAGAGATAGTCGTTGGTGACGACTTCCTCGACAGGCTTTTCCGGATCGAAGGCGGAGATCGGGTTTTTCCAGGTCGTGGTCATGGATCAGGCCTCGCGCGCCTTGTCGAGGATGCCGGCAATGCCGCGCGGCCGGATCAGCAGGATCAGGATGATCAGCGCGAACTGGGTGATGAGCACATATTGGCCGCCGAAAACGACCGACGTCATGGCTTCGTTGATGCCGAGCAAAGCGGCGGCGATGACCGCGCCGAAGACGCTGCCGAGCCCGCCGCAGAGCGCCACGCTCAGGCCTTTGACCATCGGCGTGATGCCGCTGAAGGGGCCGACATAATAGGTTTGCGAGAGTAGCACCGAGGCGAGGCCGGCAAGGCCGCCGGTCAATGCCATCACATAGAAGCCGGTGCGCCTGACCCCGATGCCGACGATCGCGGCGGCATGCGGGTTCATCATCATGGCGCGGATCTCGAGGCCACGTCGGCTCGAACGCATCCACAGCAATACCGCCGAGAGCAGCACCACGGAGGAAACCACCGCCCCGATCTTGTCGGCGGTCATCACAACGCCGAAGATCGACGTCTGCGAGGAGCCGAAGAGCGGCGGCAGGCTCTTGGCGCGCGGGCCGAAATACCACAGCAGCGCCTGGTTGCCGACCAGGCTCACGGCGAGGGTGGCAATCATGCCGCGCACGGTGAAATTGGGCTTGTCATGGATGGGGATGAAAGCGAGGGCGCAGACCAGCATGCCGCCCACCGCGCCGGTCAAGATGCCGGCGCCCATGACGACGAATCCGTTGGCGGAGATATATTGCGCGGCGAGCCAGGCGCCATAACCCGACAAAGCGAAGATGAAGCCATAGGCCATGTTGATGAGGCCGAGGCTCGACCAGGTGATCGAAATGCCGATGGCGAGCGTGCCGTAGATGCAGGCCAGCGTGATCGCATTGGCGATGACGAAGCTCCAGTTCATATCATCTCTCCAATGCGCATGATCTTGCCGGAAAACCGGTATCCACTTTTCCGGATCATGCGCTAATGCTCCCGCCTGGTCTGAAACGTGAGCGACGCCGAAGCCTCGCCCTTCAATTTGCCGACATGCATGCCGATGACGCGGTCGACACGGCCTTCGAGCAGAGCGACATTCTGCTCGGCGATGATCATCGCCGACTGGCCGAGCTCGACGCTCATCAGCGCATCGAGGACGCCCTTGCCGATCTTGGGGGCCAGACCCAGCGAAGGCTCATCGACCAGGAAGAGCGAGGCTTCCGCCATCAGGCCGCGGCCGATCGACACCATGCGCCGCTCGCCGCCCGACAGGCGGCCGACCGCCGTCTTCATGAGCTTGCGGAGCGGCGGGAAGATCTTGAGCACGTGTTCCTTGCGTTCGGCCCGCTCGCGCCAGGCGCGCGGCGTGAAGGCGCCGCTGTCGAGATGCTCCTCGACGGTGAGGCCGGTGAAGATCTCGTCACCCTGCGGGATCAGCGCCAGGCCCTGACGGACGACCTGATGGGTGTAGCGGCCGGGCCCCTGGCTTCTGGTGCGGCCGACCTCGACGCCATTGAGCTTGATCGAGCCGCGCTGCCAGCCGGTGAGGCCGGCGATGCCTAGGAACAGGCTCGACTTGCCATGGCCATTGAGGCCGACAAGGCCGACCCGCTCGCCCGAATAGACGATGAGATCGAGATCGTGGATGACGCGCATCGGCCCATAACCGGCGGACAGGCCTTTGACGTTCAGCACTTCTTTTTTCTGCGGCACGGCGTGGTCCATCTCAGGCGGCCTCCTCGTCGAGAGTGCCTTCGACGACATTCTCAAAATAGGCGGCATGGACGCGTGGATCGTTGAGCACCATGTCGAGCGCACCTTCCGAGATCGTCTCGCCGGCATCCATGACCATCACGCGGTCGGCGATGGTCGCCAGAAGCTCGATCCGGTGCTCGACGATGATGATCGCGACATTCATTTCCTTGGAGAGGATGCGGATGAGGTCGTCGAATTCATCGACCTCGGAGTTGATGAGGCCGGCCGCCGGCTCGTCCATCAGGATGAGGGGCGGGTGGCGCATCAGGAGGCAGGTCAGCAGCAATTTGCGGCGATCGAGCGTATCGAGGCGCGAGGCGGGCTTGTGGCTGTCGATTTTGAAGCGCACCAGCTCGGCGCCCCATTCGGCATGGTCGCCGGTGAGATAGGGCCTGTAGGCCTGGCGCGCCGCCTTCAGCACCTCGCCGACAGTCAGGTCCTCCGGGACCACCGGCGTCTGATAAGTGCGGCCGATGCCAAGCCTGGCGCGCTCATGCAGGCGCAACCGTGTGACATCCTTGCCCCTGAAGGTCACAGTGCCGGATTTGGGTGCGATGCGCCCCGACAGCACCTCGAAGAGGCTCGTCTTGCCGGCGCCATTCGGCCCGATGATACCCAGCACCTCGCCCGGCCCGACGGCGAGTGAGATTTTCCGCAGGATCTCACGGCCGCCGAGGTCGAGACTGATATCCGAGCAGGCGAAGAGCGGTTGCGACGCGCTCACTTGGGTCTTCGTCATGACCACCAGGGCGCGGGCCTGAGAGCCACTTCCTTCAGCGCATCGGGATAGATGATCTTGTGCTGCACGTCCTGGACCTGGAAGAACAGCTGGCCCATGCCTTTTTCCAGCTCGGTCGCGGTGACGTCATAACCATTGTCGGGGAAATGCGCGCATTCCTGGTATTTGTTGTTCATGTCCATGAAGCCGCAGACGCCGCGATAGGAATTGACGCGGATCCAGTCGCAGACTTCCTTGAATTTCGACGGATCGCCGACCGCCTCCCAGGCGGCTTTCAGGAAATAGACCGTGTCATAGGAATTGCCGGTGTAGCAAAGGCCCATGATGCCGGGGAAACGCTTCTGATATTTCTCGCGGAAGGCCTTGCCCTTTTCATCGGCATAGACGCCGAGCACGGTGCTCCAGACGAAGCCTTCGGCGGCGGCCCCCGAAAGCTCGAGGAATTCCGGCTGCGAGGGGCCATATTGCAGATAGACGAGAGCGCCTTTGAGCGGATCGGCCTGATATTGCTTGACGAAAGCGGCATATTCGGCGGCGACCCAGTGATCGATCATGACGGCGCCGGCGCCGGTCGCCTTGATGTCCTGGATGACCGGACCCCAGTCCTGCACCGGATATTGAATGTCGGTGATCTTGGCGAGAGTGAACTCGCTCTTGGGCAGGGCCTCCTGCAGCGCCTTGGAGATCGTCTGATTATAGGCGATCTGCTCCTGCACGATATGGACGCCATTGTTGAGCGGCTTCCACACGCCCGCATCACGCATGTCTTTCAGGAAGGTCGGAAACGTATAGCCGTAATGGACTTCGGAGGGATCGGTCTGGAAACAGTGGCCGTATTTCTCCGGATCTTTCGCGACCTCCTCGGTGTAGTTGCGCTGCGTGACACCCCACAGGAAGGGGCATTTGTATTTCGAGGACGCGTCAGCGGTGGGGATGGGCACCAGCGTGAAGGCGCAGCCGATCGCATGCACCTTGGCGTCGACGAGCTTGCTGATGGCGATCTGGCAGCTTTCGGGCGAAAGCGGATCGACATCGACCACCACGAACTGGATTTCGCGGCCGAGCACGCCACCCGCGGCATTGATCTCTTCCATCGCGAGGGTGGCGCCGTTGAGATAGTCCTGATGGTCGGCGACGCCGGCCTGGGCGGTCTGGGCTGTCGGCAGGCCGATCAGAATGGGATCGGCGGCCAGCGCCGGGCGCCTCGATACGAAAGGCATGGCGACGGCGCCGGCGGCGATACCACCGACGATATGACGGCGATTGATGTGACGGATCATCCGGGCTCTCCCTCCAAATATCGTTGACGGATGCGTTCACGCATCTCGGCAGGGATGGGCTCAGGCCCAGACTGCGCTCCAACTATAGGAAGCTTCGCCGGACCCGTCTTGCGCGCCAGCGCACAGTCATTTTCACGTGAAGGTACTGGGCACGACGTCCAACCCGTAGGCGACTTTGGTGGGAAGCCCCGAGCCTGCCTCTGGACTCGCCCCCACCTGTCCGTCACTATCGAGCTCGGATGTGGGTCATGGGAGGTGAGGGCTTTCCTATGAAGCTTGGCTTGCGTGCCTTTTCCACCGAGGAAGTCCCGGCTGCCGCTCGGCTCGCCGCTTGGCGGGATTTCATGAACCAGGTCTATTATTGCGTCGATGTGAAGCCGCGCATCGATGGCGAGGTGCAGGGCGAGTTGCATGAAGCGGTGCTCGGGCCCATCGGCCTTTCCAGCTTCAAGTCGAGCCAGCAGCGCGTCTTCCGTTATGCCGAGGCGGCCAAGGAGGACGGGGCCGAGAATTTCGTCTTCATCTTTCCGCTCAAGCGCCAGCTCTATTTCGATCAGCGCGGGCGCTCGGGTTTCATTGATCCGGGTGGCGTGGCGCTGCTCAACTCGTCGGAATATTACGAAGCGGCGTGCTCGGATGATTTCGAGAACCTGACCCTCAAGATCCCGTGCGCCACCCTGCGCGGGCGCTTGCCGGTCATCGATACGCTCTGCGCGCGCGAAAACATCGCCAATGCGACGCTCTCCGCCGCGATCGGGCAAATGGCGACGCGTCTGATGCGGCCGGACATGCCCTGGTCACCCGAGGCGGCGGACCGCCTGTCGGAGCCGCTTCTCGACATGCTCTGCCTGATGCTGGAAACGGCGCAGCAGGCGGGACAGCAGGAGTTCGAGGACCGGTCGCTTGCCCATGTGATGTTCAAGCGCCTCAGCGCCTATATGAAGGAGCATCTGGGCGACGGCGAGCTCTCACCGGCCAAGGTCGCCCAGGCGCATCGCATCTCGCTGCGCTATCTGTTCAAGCTGTTCAAGATGCATGGCACGACCTTCGGCCATGAGCTGATGGAGCTCCGCCTTCAGGAAGCACGCCGGCAGATCCTCACCGCCTATCGCACCGGCAACAGCCTGCAGCAGATCGCCTTCCTGTGCGGCTTCGCCAGCCAGTCGCATTTCTCGACGCGCTATCGCGAGCGCTTCGGCGAGTCGCCGCGCGAGTCACGCTGGTCGCAGGCTTCGAGTTAGGCCGAGATGACGCGGCAAGTGGCGTAAGCTTCGAGCTTCAGCCGCGAAGAATCCACTTTGCCCCTGCTTCTGTCCAGGAATTCCACCTTGTCCGCCGCCTGGATGAAGCGGTGCTCATCCAGGACCATCTGGCGCCCACCCTTGAACATGGCGCCGATATCGACGGTGACGGTCTCACCGGTGAGATTGGCGAGCCACAATTCGAGCTTGCCGTCGGGACGCCTGGCTGCCAAAGCCTGAACGTCGCGCGGGCGGCTGATCTCCGTGGCTAGAAAGTCATTGCCGGCAAGCCGCGCCAGCCCGCGCAGGACGTGGAAGACGGGATAGAGGCCTTTGTGCTGGTCGTACCAGGCCTGCGGCCATGCGCTTTTGCTGTAGAGAACGCCAAACGGGCCGGTCAGCCCGCCGAGCGCAATGGCGCTGGCGCCGCTGCGGGCGAAATGGGCGAAATAGGCCAAGGCCCAGGCCGCGCCGATCAAGCCGCGCTGGCGCGGATCATTGCGGTTCATCGCCTGGCGCACATCATTGGGATTGGCCTGTGGCGCTGCGCCATAAGGATTGAAGCGCATGCCGATGGCGCTGGGCCCCACCGCAAAGGGCTTGCCGGCACTGAAGGCCCGGACGCTCTTGGCCATCGCCGGCAGCGCCTCCAACCCTTCGGTCATCGAGCGGTCGTCGCTCGCATGGACGAGGGCGGAGTTGGTGAAGGAGATGAAATCGGCCTCTCCGGCAGGCGGGCGCTTGCGATTGATCTCGGTGAAATAGCTCATCATGCCACCGCCGATACGGCTGCGTGGAAACAGGCGGCGGGCGAGTTGGTAGATGTCCGCCAGCGGCGGGCAGGGTGGCCAGGGGCCCGTCGGCTGCGTGCTCTTCATATCTGAAGCGGGCGACAGGAATACAGCTTTGAAGGGCGGCTTGAGCCGCGAGACCTGTTTGGCGAGGCTGGCGATCTCCTTTTCAAAGCCTTCGACCTTGGTGACGACGGCTTCGAGCCAGGCCTCCGCCTTGAGCGCCTTTGTAACCTTGAGGATTGCGCTCAACGACTTCTCATCGTGGCCGAGGCGCGTATCGTAATGGCAGATCACGTAAGCCGGCTTGATCTGGCTCAGAAGCGACGCCGCCTTGGCGGTCGAGGCTGCGTCTTCCGGCGCAAGGCCGACGCCCAGCGGCGGAACGGCGCCCATCCATTTACCCACCCGTATGGTGACGGGCTTCGCCTTGGCATTGGCCTCAGGCGCTTCGCCGTCGAGGTGCAGCGATACTTTCTGCTTGAGCGTCTCGCCCTGCTTCAGCTCATAGGGCCAGGGCTTCGCCAGCGGGCGAACATAGGTCTTGTAGGAGGCATCCATCCAGTTGCGCTGGTCCTCCATCTCATAGACATCGCCTTCCATACGGCAGACGACGCGGGCGCCCGGGGCAAATTCATGTGCGATGGCGCGCATATTCATGATCGGCTGGGCCGGCGAGATGAGATCGGGGAAGCTCGTCTCGACCGACTTGCCGTCCACCGTCTCGACCCAGGCGGGCCTGCCCGCGACGCCGGCGATCGGGTGCAGCACCACGAAGCCGGTGCGGTTGGTGATGAAGTTGGTCGTCGCCTTGCCCTCGGCCATGAAATCGATGCTGCCATCGGCGGCACCGGTGATCCTGGCCGCATAACGGAAGGACTGGTCCTTATCCTTCGTCTCGGCGTCGTAGGTGATAGTGAAGCTGTCGCCGTCCTCCTCGATCAGGAGATTGGAGAGGAGGGGCGTGTAGGTCGCCCAGTTCCTGTCCCTGACGATGAAGGAGATGGCGCGGATCATCTCGATGCCGCCATAGCGGATATACCGCAGATTGCCGGTCTCGAATTCGACGGTGAGCGCGCCCGCCGTCACGATGCGCGGCGGCTCGACCGGTTCGTCGGTGCCGAACAGCCGCACGGCGCGTGATGGCTGCTTGTCGGTCATGCTTATCTCCCCAGGACGTTCCCGCTTTCGGGATCAATCAATAGGAAATGGGCGAGGTCCAGGGCAATGGCTATTTCATCACCGGGCTTGCCGGCATCATGGGCGTCGAGCTCGGCCATGACCGGTTCGCCGCCGATCGCGAAGGTCACATAGGTGCGCGCACCCGTCGGCTGAACGAGATCGACGGTGCTTTTGATATGGGGGGATCCGGTCATCGGCGCGCGATCGATATGCTGCGGCCTGATCCCGAATATGACCGGCTTGCCGGCATGGGCGGCGTAACGCTGCGCATCCGCCGCCGGGAGCCCGAGCGCCTGACCGTCGGCGAAGACTATGCCGGCGTTCTCCAGCCTGGCCTTGATGAAGTTGATCTTGGGCGAGCCCAGGAAACCCGCGACGAAGCGCGTCCTGGGCCTTTCGTACAGCTCGAGCGGCGTGCCCGACTGCTCGATCTGGCCCGCATTCATGAGCACGATCCGGTCGGCGAGCGTCATCGCCTCGATCTGGTCATGCGTCACATAGATCATGGTCGCGCCGAGCTCCTGGTGCAGGCGCTTGATCTCGCTGCGCATCTCGTCGCGTAATTGCGCATCGAGATTGGAGAGCGGCTCGTCGAAGAGGAAGATCTGCGGGTTGCGCACGATGGCGCGGCCGATGGCGACACGCTGGCGCTGGCCGCCCGAAAGCTGGCGCGGCAGGCGGTCAAGAAGCTGGTCGATATTCAGCATCTTCGCGGCACGCTTGACTCTTGTCTCGATCTCCGGTTTGGGGAAATTGCGGGCGCGCAGGCCGAAGCCGATATTCTGGGCGACGGTCATGTGGGGATAGAGCGCGTAATCCTGGAAGACCATGGCGACGTCGCGGTCGCGCGGGCGGATATCGTTGACCACCTTGCCGCCGATCTCGATCGTGCCTTCGCTCGCCTGCTCGAGCCCGGCGACGGTGCGCAGCAATGTGGATTTGCCGCAACCCGAGGGGCCGACAAGGACGGTGAACTCACCGTCGGCGATGGCGAGGTCGATGCCCTTCACGACATGCACTGCCCCGAAATGCTTGTGCAGACCCTTGATGGTGACGTGAGCCATGTCGTTCCTTTCTAGCCGCGCACGGCGCCAAGGGTCAGTCCGCGCACCAGGTGGCGCTGGGCGAGGATGCCGAGGATGATGGACGGCACCAGCGACACCATGGCGAGGGCGCTCGCCTCGCCATATTGGGCGCCCTGGAAGCCGAGAAAGGCGCGGAACACGGTCGGCAATGTGAAGGCGGTCTGGCTGGTCAGGATCAGTGCGAAGAAGAATTCCGTCCAGCAGGCGATGAAGGCGAAGACGGCGGCGGCGACGATGCCGGGCATAGCGAGCGGAATGGCGACCCGCCACAAGGATTGCCAGCGCGTGCAACCATCGACGAGGGCGGCTTCCTCGAGAGACTTCGGCATCTGGCGGAAATAGGCGAACATCATCCACACCGTCACCGGCAAAGTGAAGACCGTATAAGCGATGATCAGGCCGAGATGCGTGTCATGCAGGCCGACGGCGCGATAGATCAGGAAGATCGGCAGCACGATGGCAATGGGCGGCAGGAAACGCTGCGACAGAACCCAGAAGGAGAGATGCTGGCCGCCGGTGTTGAAGCGGGCGAGGCTGTAGGCCATCAGGGTACCGAGCACCGTCGACAGCAGCGTCGCGGCAGCTGAGATGATCACGCTGTTGATGAGACCATCGAGGCCGCGATAGGCGAACAGTGCCGCCGTATAATGCAGCATCGTCGGCTCGGCGGGGAACCACACGGGCGGCACCGCCAGATAGTCATCGCTCGGCTTGATCGAGGTGATGAACATCCAATAGAGCGGCGCGAAGGTGAAGAGGAGGAAAAACCCCAGGAGCAGCGTGCGGGCGATATTGGCGCGGGTAAAGAGGCCTTTCGTCATGTCGGTTCCGCCTTGAGCAGGCGCCGCACCAGGAAAGTGATCAGGATGGCGGTGATGACGAGGAACATCCAGGCGCCGGCGGTGGCCTCCGAGAGATGGAACTGGGTGAAGCCCAGCGTGTAGAGATAGAAGGAGCTCGAATAGGTGTTGGTGCCGGGTCCACCGCCGGTCATCACGAAGATCGTGTCGAACAAGCGCACCGCATCGAGGATGCGGAAGGTGATGGCGAGCATGATCATCGGGCCGAGCTGCGGCAATGTGATCCACCAGAAGGCGCGCCAGCCATCGACACCGTCGAGCTCGGCCGCCTCATAGAGATTGGGCGGAATGGCGGTGAGGCCGGCGAGCAGGATCACGAACATGAAAGGCGTCCACTGCCAGACATCGGCAAGAACGAGGGCGATGAAGTTCCAGGGCGCCTGGGTCAGCCAGCCGATGGTCACCTCAAATCCAAGGATCTGGCTCAGCACGTAATTGGTAGGGCCGAATGGCCGCTGCAGCAGCAGCGCCCAGGCCTGTCCGACGATCACCGGGCTGATGAAAAGCGGGATTATCAGCAGCGACATGATGAGGCCGCGGCCGCGGAAGTTCTTCACCATGGCGAGCGCCAGCGCGAGGCCGAGCAGGAATTCAATGGCGACATTGATGGTCGAGAGCAGCACCGTCACCCACAGCGACCAGCGCGCCACCGGATCGGCAAGCACACGGGTGAAATTGCGCAAGCCGACGAAACCATGGCCTGGCACGGTGAAGTCGTAATTGACGAAGAGCACCCAGACCGAAAAGAGCAGGGGGTAGACCGACAGCGCCAGGATGAGGAGTACGGCTGGCGCGACCAGCAGCCATTTGAAATGCCGGTCGCTCCATTCGGAGAGTGTGTCGAAGCGGGTGGCGGGTGCGGACATCGGAAACACCTTAGTCTTTCCCCTCTCCCCCGGCGGGGGGAGAGGGGATTAACCGTCAAAGCTTCACCGCGAGTCCCAGCTTCTCGACCGTATTGTCGGCCGAGGCGCCGGGCAGCTTCTTGAACTCGGCGTAGAAGGCCTTCTGCTGATCGACGCCGAGGCGGTCTGTCGTCTGGTCCCATTCGGCGGCAGCGGTTTCGAGCGCCGCCTTGGGATCGGTGCCGGCCCAGACCGACGTGCACATGCGGTCGAGGCTCAGGAAATAATCCTGGGCGCCCGGCATGATGATGTCGAGCAGGCCGACATTGGCGGAGTTGTTGAGGTTGATCAGATATTCCTTGGCGCTCGGGAACAGCTCGCCATAGAGATCCGACTTGAAATGCGACAGGCGGTAGGGATCGCGCAGCGCATAAGGCAACATCACGCGGGCGAGCGACACCGGCGGCGAGGTCACCCACTGCATGAAGAGATAAGCGGCCTCGGCGTTCTTCGAGTCGGCCGACAGCGCCTTGTTGTAGCCCGTCGCATGTTCCGGATTGCCCGGCACCACGGCATAACCGACCTTGCCCGCGATCGAGGATTGCGGGATGAAGTTGATCGCCTTGGCGCTTTGCGAATAATTTGCCGCCATGCGCCCGGTCGGGGGCCATGAATAGATCATCGCCACCTTGCCCTGCAGGAACGCCGCCCACAGCGAGACGGCATCGAGCTCGTTATTGCCCGGGATCGAGGCCGCATTCGCCGCCAGCATATTGGTCAGTGTCTTCATGCCGGCGTCGGAATTGAGGCCGGCCTTCATGTCGTCGCCGAACAGGACGCCGCCATTGGCCCGGTA
Source organism: Rhizobiales bacterium Y(2018) (assembly GCA_005502925.1). Taxonomy (GTDB): domain Bacteria; phylum Pseudomonadota; class Alphaproteobacteria; order Rhizobiales; family Aestuariivirgaceae; genus Taklimakanibacter. Next base: position 76,258 of record SCPD01000008.1, read on the forward strand.
TTGCTGCAGGAAGTCGAACTGGTTGCCGGGGCTGCCGGCTTTGCGGAAGTGGCCGGCGCCATAGACATTGGGCGCCAGATTGTCGGTGATGAACTGGGCGACCTGAGCATAGTCCTCCCAGGTCTTGGGTGGCTCCAGCGCTTTCGAGAATTTGGCCTGATAGGCCTCCTTCAGCTTCGCATCTTCGAAGATGTCCTTGCGATAATAGAGCGCGAACATGTCGCCATCATCGAAGAAGCCCCAGATCTTGCCCTTGTAGGTGGGCAGTGCTTTGTAGAGCGGATGCACATCGTCGAGATCCGCCTGGTTCATATATTTGGCGATGTAGTCGTCGAGCGGCGCGATCACGCCGCCATCGGCGAGCGACGGCGTCCAGGCAGGCGAGATGTCGAGCACGTCATAGGCGCCGGAGCCTGCAATATGCTCGGCGACCGCCTTCGAATACTGGTCGGGGTTAGACAGCTCGACGACATTCGACTTGATGCCGGTGAGCTGCTCCCAGACGGGGCCTGAGAAATTGCGCGGATCGAGTGCCTGGAGACCCGCTTCATAGGTCATGTTGAGGGTGGCGCCGCTAAATTGCTTGGCGGCCTGCACGGCGCGATAGGCCGAGCCGTCGGCCGGCCCTTCGGTCGAGGCCTTCATCGCCGCGGCCTGCGCCTTGCCGAGCGGCGACGCCGGATCGGCCAGATCGACGGCGGCCTGCGCCAGGGCGTTCTCGGCCCAGGGACTCAAGATTCCGCTGGATGTCGCGAGGAGGCCGGTCATCAAGCCGAATTTCTTGATGAAGCTGCGGCGGGTATTCTCGCCTTTGAGCCAGGCATCGATCTCGGCATTGAGGCCGCCTTGGAAATCACGCTTCTCACGGTCATTCATGGTCGTCATTCCTCCCAGTTGTTTGTCAGTCTGCACGTGACAGTCACCGGCTTCTGTCGGCCGGACTCAGTTCTTGGAAACGACTCTTCTTGTCATTGACTTCCGAATCTTCGGGCAAAATCGGTAAGGCGCCGCTGCCAGTCGGGATGCTTCAGCACATCCCGATTGACGATGCCGCGCGGCTCACGGCCATGCTGGACTTCGAGCACGGCCTTTATGTCGGCGGCGCCGTTGCCGGCGAAGCACTGGTCGGTCCAGCACAAAGCATGCGGCGCCAGGATCACGTTATCGAGCTTGAGGATCGGATCGTCGGGGTCGGGCGGCTCCGTTTCGAGCACGTCAAGGCCGGCGCCGGCGATGCGGCGTTCCTGGAGCGCTTTGGTCAACGCCTTCTGGTCGACAATGGGGCCGCGCGCGGTGTTGATGAAATAGGCCGTGGGCTTCATCAAAGCGAGGCGCTCGGCATTGACGAGATGATGCGTCTCAGGGCTCAGCGGACAGCTCACCGACACAATGTCGGAGCGGCGGAAGACATCCTCGAGCGAGACGAGCTCGATGCCGAGCTCAGCCGCCATCTTCTTGTCGGCAAAGGGATCATGGGCGATGAACTTCATGTCGAAGGGCTTAGCCATCCGGAACATCTCGGCGCCGATATTGCCGATGCCGATCGAGCCCAGCGTGCGGCCGACAAGGCCGACACCCATATGATCCGAGCGTTTGGCGAAACCCGCCGCAGCTTCGCGCGTGAGCCCGTCCTTGATCAGGAGCTTGCCGGTCAAAGCCAGGATGAAGGTGATGATCGACACGGCGACCGGTCGGCGCACGCCGTCGGGTGTGATCACCAGGGCTATCCCTGCATTGCTGCAGGCCGGCACGTCGACCGTGTCATAGCCGACGCCGAAACGCGCGACGACGGCGAGCCGGCCTGATTTCGGCACGCTGTCGGCAGTGAAGCGATGGGCGAGCAGGATGAGCGCGTCGAAATCTTCGAGCTGGTCGGCGCGCAAGGGATTGGCGGGCTCGAGAAAAACCATCTCGACATTGGGCGCGCTCTTCAAGGGCGCCAGGTCGAAATCCGGATAGGTCGGCGACCCGTCGGCTTTCCTGAAGTCGCCGGAGAGGGCTACGCGGAAGGGCGCCGGCATCATGACCTCCGTTTGCCGCAGCCGGCGCGCAGCTTCTTGATTCCGTCTTCGATCGCGGCATGGAGCAGCCAGACATCGCCCGAATAGCAGACGAAGTCGAAGCCCTGCTTATTGATCGCGATGCCGGTCTCGACATTGGGCACCAGACGGCCCAGGGCCTTCTTATGCTTCTTGGTGGCGGCAATGGTGCGCTCGATGGCGCGCTTGAAATCCTTGTGCTCGAACTGGCCGGGAATGCCGAGCGACACCGACAGGTCGAAATGACCGACCCACAGGCAATCGACCCCATCGATCGCCGCCATGGCGTCGGCATTCTCGACGCCTTCCACCGTCTCGATCTGGCAGAAGAGAGTGGTGCGGTTGTTGGCGGTGGTGAATTTGTCGGCGACGGCGCCCGGCCGGTAACGGTCATGCGCGACCTGCAGCGCCACGCCCCGTTTGCCCTGCGGGTGGTATTTCATCGAATTCACGATGTGGCGCACTTCATCGATGTTGCCGACCATCGGCAGCATCAGGCCTTCGGCGCCCATATCCATGGCGCGGGCAATGTGGTGGTACTCGCGGGACGGCACCCGCACGATGGCGGGAAGATCGGCAGCCTCGAAATAACGCAGCGCGCTTTTCACCGTCTCGAAGCCGAAGCCCGAATGCTCGAGATCGAACAAGGTGAAATCGCAGCCCGCCGACTTCATGATATGGCCGATGCCGGGCGTGGCGAATTCCACGATGAAATGCCCGAATTTCGGCGATTTGGTTTTGGACATGGCCTTGAGGCCGGAAGCACTCATCGAATTCCTCCCAAATCTATTCTTTTGATCCAGCGCAGACGAGGTCGCCGGCGATTACGGTTTTCTTGGTCACGAGGTGGTTGCTCGCCGCTTCGAAGGTGGCGAGATGCGGGGTCTTCAGATGCGCCTCGAAGGCGGCACGGTCGTCATAGATCTCGTAGAGAACGATGCGATCCGGATCGTCCCTGGGCTCGACGACATCGAATTGACGGCAGCCCGGCTCGGAGCGGCAGGAGGCTTTCGCATTGGCGTCGATGGCGCGACGGAACTCGGCCTTGCTCCCCGGCTTCAGCAGGAAATCGACCAGGATGACATAACCGCTCATGTATCGGACTCCATCGCTTCCCAGAATACATTGGCGACATGGGCGAGGTGGTCGCGCATGGCCTTTTCGGCACGGTCCGGATCGCGCGCGGCGATCGCCTCATAGATGGCCTTATGGGCCTGATAGGCCTGCTCGGCAGTTCCCTTACGGCCGCGCCAGTTCAGGGTGATGTGGCGCTGCTGCACCAGCCATTCGGCGATGGCCGCATGAATGGCAGGGAAGATCGGGTTGCGCGGGATGACCGCCAGGACATAGTGGAAAGCGACGTCGGTCTTCTCGAAACGCGGCAGGTCATCGAGCGCCGCGCGGTTGATCTCGAGGGCGGCGTGCAATTGCTCGACATCCTCGGCCGTCGCATGCGCGGCGGCATGGCGGGCGAGGCCTACCTCGAAGAACAAGCGCGCGTTCTGGAAGTCGCGCACCCCGTCGGTCGCCGAGAGCATATGCTTGGCGACGCCCGACAGAGCCTCGACGACGACCTCCGGGGTGGGGCGGATGACCAAAGCGCGCTCGCCCGAGCGCAGCTCGACCAGACCCATATTGCGCAAATGGATGAGCGCCTCGCGGATCGCCGGGCGGCCGACGCCGAATTCCCGCATGAGGTCCCGCTCGGACGGCAGCAGATCGCCGATATCATAGGTCTTGTCGATGATGCGGGCTTCGAGGCGCGCCGAGACCTGCTCATAGAGCTTCTGAGGCCGTATGGGTCGGTTTTCGGCTGGTATACCTGTCATACCAGCTACGTTATCCCAGTCTCAAAGGACGTCAAGCACCCAAAGCGGGTTGTCCCCCGCTGCTGCGCGCTGCGATGGAAAAGTGAATCGAATTAATTGCTTAGAGTCGGAGGCTGAGATTTTGATTCAGCTGAAGGGGTGTTTTAGAGCGGTCTTGAACGCTGCGACCGTCTCTGCGCTGGTGCGCCGATGGCTGCGCTCCGCAAGGTGCAACTTGACAGCCCGCTGATCCGGCGTGACGCGCGGCAGCGAGCAGGAGCTGTGGACTTCCGTAACCGGGACGACCTTCAGCAGCTCGCCGGCATTCTGAACCGTAAGGCCGCCGCCGGGCATGACGGAGATACGTCCCCGCGCGGCGCCGTGTATATACCGCAGGGCCGGAATTCCCTCGGGCGCCGACCGGGCTCCGCCCGATGTCAGGATGCGTTCGATGCCGAGCCCGACCGCGGTTTCGACCGCCGCGGCAAAATCCGGCACGAGGTCGAAGGCGCGGTGCAAGGTGAGGCCAAGTCCCTGGGCGTGACCGCTCAGATGCCGCAGCATGTCTTCATCGAGCGTGCCGTCCCGCCGCGAGGCGCCGATGACGGCGCCTGCCAAGCCGGCGCTGCGGATGGCATCGATATCGGCGCGCATGATGGCGAGCTCACCGGACGAAAAGACGAAGTCGCCACTTCTCGGGCGCACCATGGCATAGACCGGTATCGGCGCCTTGGCGGCAAGCCGCATCAGGCCGGGAGCAGGGGTGAGGCCGCCCAGCTCGAGGGCCGAGCAGAGCTCGATGCGATCGGCGCCGCCGGCGATGGCGGCGGCGAGGCTTTCGGCATCCGCCACGCAGACTTCGAGCAAGGGTGTCGTCATTTCATCCACTCCGAGAAACCAAGAAGGGCCGCGCCGACGAGGCCCGGATTGAGCGTCAGCTCGCCCGGCACGACCAGCGGTGTGTCGAGCCGGCGCAGAATGCGGGCGCGAACTGCTTCGTCAAGCCTGGCGATGAAGCGCGGCTCGCGCGCCAGGCCGCCGCCCACCGGCACTTTGCCGGCGCCGACAATGTTGATGGCGAGCGCCAGTGGGCTCGCCAGGAGATCGATCTGGCAGTCGATGGTGCGTTCCGCCGCCTTGTCGCCGGCGAGCCACGCCGACATGATGGCCGTGCTCGGCATTTCGATGCCGTGCAGATGCCGATGCAGCGCCTCCATGCCGCGTGCGCCGCCAATGGTGTTGACGCACCCCTTGAGCCCGCACCCACATGTGAAATGCGGAATGGTGACGGGCGGCGTGCCGGCCATGGTCGCGGCGACGGGACCGTGGCCCCATTCACCGGCGAAACCACCGGGCCCCGTGACGATGCGCCCGACGATGACCAGGCCGCCGCCGACGCCGCTGCCGAGGATGACACCGAAGACGATTGTCTGGCCACGGCCGGCGCCTTCGAGCGCCTCGGCCAGCGCGAAACAGTCGGCGTCATTGGCGACGAGCACCGGCCGATTGAGCCTCCGCGTAAGTTCGGCGGCAAGCGGTGTGCCGTCGACACAGGGAATGTTGGCGCATTTGATGATGCCGGTATCGGGATCGATGACACCGGTGATGGCGATGGCGATGGGCGTATCGCCATCGCCCGCCATGGCGGCGATGTCCGAAACAAAGGCGTCGAAATCATCCGGCGGAGTCGGCCGGCGGCCGAGCGAGGTCAACGCTGAAGGGCTTGTGGCCAGGGCGCCCTTGATTGCCGAGCCGCCAATATCAAAGCAGATAATCATTCTAGCCTATCGATTCGAATTCCATGCCGGATTAGAACAGAAGTATGAGTGAAAGACAGCGGGCAACCCCGACGATCCAGGATGTGGCCGATCTCGCGGGGGTCTCCCGTGCGGTCGCGTCGCGGGCACTTTCGGCGGAGAAACGCCCGGTCTCGCCCGATAAGCGCGACCGTGTGCTGAAGGCCGCGCAAGAACTGGGCTTCCGCGTCAATCTCCTGGCGCAGAGCCTCACCACCAAGACGGTCAATCTCATCGCGGTGGTCGTCAACCACATCCATGACCTCTCCGATCTCGATCTCTTCGACCTGCTCCTCGCCGAGACCCAGGCCATCGGCAAGCAGGTCATCCTCATCCGCGTCGGCTCGAACGACCGGGTCGAGGAATTCCTGCGCCAGGGCATTGCCTATCATGTCGATGCCGCGCTCGTATTCTCGGACTTCGCCGATGCGGCGACGGTCCGGCAGATGTTCCGGTCCGATCTCGTCGTGATGCTCAATGGCCGGCATGACCGGCAATCGCCGGCGGTCATTGCCGATGAGGCGCAAGGAATCGGCGAGGCGGTGGCGGACGCGGCCGGCAAAGGTGTCGCGACCGCCGGGCTCGTCACCGGCCGCGCGTCCTCGCTGGTCGAACAGGCGCGTGTCGGGTCCTATCGCCAGGCCTTCGCACGGCATGGCATCAAGCTCGTCAACAGCGTCCAGGGCGACTATTCCTATTCCAGCGGCCATGACGCGGCGAAGAGCTTTGCCGGTAGGGATTGTCCCGACGCCGTCTTCTGCACCTCCGACGCCATGGCGATGGGAATCCTCGATGCCTGCCGCGCCGATTTTCCCGGCAACCGGCCGCGACGCTTCCGGCTCTATGGCTTCGACAATCTGTCGCTGCTCGACTTCGATGCCTATCCGATCGCGTCGATCGGCTATGACAAGCTGGCCTATGTGCGGCATGTGATGCGTTTTCTCAGCACACCAGATGCCTTCACGCCGGGCCAGAAGCCCACAGCCATACCGACGCGATTCATTTCCCGTTCGACGGCCGGCTAGCCCATCACCAGAGCGGTGTAAGCGCCGGCGGATTGGCGGTCTCGCCCCACCACTTCTTGTAGTTGGTCTCGTAGGCGCCCGACTGGATATAGTCGGACACGAACATGTCGATCCAGCGCACGAATTCGGGATCGCCCTTGGCGACGGCGATGCCGATCGGGTCATTGGAGTAAAGGCCGGGCAGCGTCACCAGCTCGGGGTTCTTGGTGGCGAGATAATCGAGGAGGGACGAGTCCTCGATCGCGGCATCGACCCGCTTCTGCGTCAGCTGCAGGACGCCGTCGGGCGCGAACTGGTCGACATAAACGAGCTCGGCGGTTGGAACCGCCTGTTTGATGAAGGTTTCGCCGGTGGTGCCGCGGCCGACCACGATCTTCTTGCCGGCGAGGTCTTCGAGCTTGGCGATGCCGGAACCCTTTTGCACGATGATGCGCAGGCCGGCCCGGTTATAAGGGATGGAGAAATTGACGGTCTTGGCGCGCTCGAGCGTCGCCGAGGTGTTGGCGACGACGATGTCGAGCTGACCCGATACCAGCATCGAGATGCGGGCATCGCCCGAGACGTCGGTGAGCTCGACCGGCACGCCGAGCTTCTCGGCGAGACGGTTGGCGACATCGACGTCATAGCCCACGGGATTATTCTGAGCATCGCGGAAGCCGATCGGCTCACCGCCCAGCGATACGCCGATGCGGACGGTGCCGCGCGAGCGGATGTCGTCGATGGCGCCGGCAAGGGCGGAACTCGCCAGGCCGGCGACGAGCGCCAGCGCGGCAAAAGCAGTCATCAGTCTTTTCATCTTCACTCCTCCTCTAGAAAGTTTTGGCAATACGCAGTTCCGGCTCGGCCATGTTGTCGTGCCAGAGCCAGTAACGGATCTCCTCCGGGCACTGGAAGTTCGCGACCTCATGATTTCCCTTTGCGTCGACGGCGTGGATCACCACGCCGCCGAGAAAGCCTCCGGACAATTCAGCAAGTTCATCGACCGCGAGTTTCACCGCATCACCCAGATTGCGGCCGAGCTTCATGGCGAGCACGATGCTGCGCGCGGTCGAACAGCGCATGGTCATTTCGCCCGTATGAGTGCAGGCGGCCGCGCCGTAACGGCTGTCGGCATAGAAACCGGCGCCGGGAATGGGACTGTCGCCCAGGCGGCCGGGATATTTCCAGGCCCAGCCCGAGGTCGAAGTGGCGACGTGAATGCCGTGCTCGGCATCGGCGCTGAGGAAGACCGTCGTGTCGCGCACCCGCTCGGGATCAGTGATGGTGCGGCTCAGCGGAGCGAGCGAAATATCGGGAAATTTGGCCAGCGCCTCGGGGGAGAGCTCCTTTTCCAGGCGCTCCCACCAGACGCGCTTGCTGTCGGGAAACATCACATCGTCGAGCGAGAAGCCGATCTCGCTGGCGAAGCGGCGGGCGCCGTCGCCAGTCAACATTACATGCGGCAGGCGTTTCATCACCTCATGCGCAAGCCTGACCGTCTGGATGGTGTTGGGCACCGCGCCGACAGTTCCTACTTCGCGTGTATTGCCGTCCATCACGCCGGCATCGCATTCCATGACGCCCAGCATATTGGGCCAGCCGCCATAACCGACGCTGCGGACGCGGGGATCGGCCTCGACCATGCTGATGCCGTTGACCAGCGCAGTGAGGCTGTCGGCGCCCGTCTTCAGCATGTCGACCGTGGTCGGAAATCCGGGCCAGGCTTCGGCATTGGCAATCAACAACATGGATAGTCAGTCTTTCTTCATCTTGGAAAGGAATTGGGCGATGCGCGGCTGGGCGAGGCCGCCCGAGGCGGCGAAGAACTTCTTTGTCGGCAAGTCGACCAGCAGGACGCCCTTGTCGAGGAACACGATGCGGTTGGAGATCTGGCGCGCGAAATCGACCTCGTGGGTGACGAAAAGCATCGTGGTGCCCTCGCGCGCGAGCTTGGCCAGGATGGCCAGTACCTCGGCGGTCATTTCGGGATCGAGCGCGCTCGTCACCTCATCGAGCAGTAGATAACGCGGTTTCATCGCGAGTGCCCGGCAGATGCCGACACGCTGGCGCTGGCCGCCGGAAAGATGTGCCGGATAGGCATCCACCTTGTCGGAGAGGCCGACGGAGGCGAGAAGGGCCCGGGCTTCCTGCTCGACCTCGGCGCGCGGCCGCTTCAGGACCTCGACCGGCGCCAGCGCTATATTCTGCAGCGTCGTCATATGCGGGTAGAGGTTGAAGAGCTGGAAGACGGTGGCCGAGCGTTTACGCGCCTCGGCGAGCTCCTTCGGTTTCGCGACGTCGAAATCATCGATGACGATGCGGCCGCCATTGAGCTTCTCGAGCCCGTTGATGCAGCGGATGAGGGTCGATTTGCCGGAGCCCGAGGAGCCCAGGATCGACACCACTTCGCCCGGCGACACGGTGAGATTGACGCCGTCGAGAACGGTCGCGGCGCCGAAGGCTTTTTTGACGTTTTCGACTTTCAGCATTCTAGAGCCCCCGAAATTCGCTGAAGCGGCGCAGGCGCGTTTCGTAGCGCGCGCCCGCAGCGGCAATGAGCTTGGCGGTGAGGTAATAGAGGAGGCCGACCACCGCCCAGACGATGAAGGGCTTGAGTGTGCGCAGATTGAGCGTGGCGCCGATCTTGGCGAGATCCATGACGCCGATGACCGAGATGAGCGAGGTCACCTGGAGCTGGTTGACGAGGAGCGCGGTGAGCGGCCCGATCGAGAAGGCAGCGGCTTGCGGGGCGATCACATGGCGCAGGACCTGCCAGCGGCTCAAGCCGAAAGCGCGTGCCGCATCGATCTGCTCGCGCCCAACCGACTCGATGGCCGAGACCGCGATCACGTAGATGAAGGCCGCCGTATTGGCGGAGAGCGTCACGATGGCCGCCTGGACCGGCGTGACGTTCAGGTGGAAGAAGGCCGGAAAACCGAAGAAAACGAGAAAGAGCTGAACCAGGACCGGCGAGTTCTTGAGAAGCTCGGCGATGAAGGTAATGAGCGGCGTGAGGAGGGGAATGCGATAGAAGCGGACGACACCCCAGAGGACGCCGATCACCAGGCCGATGAGCGAGGTGACCAGGAACAGGCCGACGGTGACGCCGAGGCCCTGCGCCAGCAGCAGCAGATCATAGGTCGTGAAGTCGCCATAGCGCATCAGGCGGCCTCGCTGGCGAGGTCGCGGTTGAGGCGCTTGTGCAGGCGAGAAATGCCGATCGAGACGAGCCAGGTCAAGGCTGCATAAACGACGAGCAGCACCGCATAGACCTCGAAGGGCCGGAACGTATCGGAAGCGACGATCTTGGCTTGGCCGGTGAGCTCATTGACCGTGATGGTCGACAGGATGGAGGAGGTGAGGATCATGTTGATCAGCACCGAGCCCAGGGGGCGGACGGAGGTGCGCAGCGCGATGGGCAGCACGATGCGGGTGAAGGTGACGCGCTTCGACAGGCCGCTCACCTCGGCCGCTTCGAGAATGCCGTTGTCGATGGCGAGGATGCCGGAGCGGATCGCATCCGACGCATAGGCGCCGCCGGCGATCGACAGCGCAATCACGCCGGTGGTGATGGCGTCGATATAAATGCCGATCTCGGGCAGGCCGTAATAGAAGAAGAACAGCTGCACGATGAAAGGGATGTTGCGGAAGACGTCGACATAAATGAAGGCGAGCCGCCGGATCCAGACCGTCTGCGAGGTGCGGGCGATGGCGACGAGCATGCCGAGAACGACCGCGCCCGCAAGCGACAGCAGGCAGATCACCGCCGTCAGCGCCGCCCCTTGGCCCAGAAAGCCCAGATATGGGGCAAGAATGGTGAGATCGAGCCGCAAGCTCCCCCGGAATCCTATGAAGTGAAACCGGTTTCACTTTGTGGTGAGAGAGGAGGGATGTCAAGGTTCGATCTGAAGCTAGCTCGTCGCCTGCTGGCGTTCCCGCAGGAGGCTGACCAGCGCCTCGCCGGCGGTGAGGATGTGCTGGCGGAGCAGCTTGGCCGCTTTCTTCACATTGCCGGCCCGGCATTCGGTGACGATCTCGAGATGCTCTTTCTCGGCGCGGGCGCGGCCGTCGGTATAATAGAGCTGCATGCGGGTGAAGCGGTCGGTGCTTTTGAGCAACTGGTCGGCGGTGGCGAGCATGCGCGGGCTCTGGGCGCGGCGATAGAGCAGGGAATGGAGCTCGGTGTTCAAGGCGCCCCAGCGGCCGGGATTATGGGTGCGCAACTCGTCGCTATATTCGCGCAAGATCGCGTCGAGCTCGGCATAGTCTGCGTCGGTCAGATGCGGGGCCGATTTCTCGAGCAGCGCCGGTTCGAGAAGGGCGCGGAACTCGAACAATTCCTCGACCTCCTCGGGCGAGAAGCCGGCGACGACGGCGCCCTTATGGGCTTCGAGCTGCACCAGGCCCTCGGCTTCGAGCAGGATGAGCGCCTCGCGGAAGGGGATGCGGCTGATGCCCAATTCCTCGGCCAAGACCGCTTGCCTGAGCTGCATGCCGGCCGGATAGTCGCCCTCCAGGATCCGCCGGCGCAACTCGTCGGCGGCGGCCGTGGCGCGCGTCGGCGGCACTATCATTCGCTTGATCATGGTTCCTGCCATCGTGATTCGAGGAGTCTAGCCTCTTTGCCGGACAATTGGCATCCGCGCTGGACCCTGCCGGAAAGATGCAATAACGTCCCGGTCCAGAAAACAAATCGGGAGGAATTCTCATGGCTTCAGTTGACGTCGTGGACGTGCGCAAGGCCTATGGCTCGCAAGAGGTCATTCACGGCGTGTCGATCGGCATCAAGGACGGCGAATTCGTCATCCTGGTCGGCCCTTCGGGCTGCGGCAAGTCCACGCTTCTTCGCATGATCGCCGGTCTCGAGCCGATCACATCGGGCGATATCCGCATCGGCGAAAAGGTGGTCAACGACCTGCCGCCCAAAGACCGCGACATCGCCATGGTGTTCCAGTCCTATGCGCTCTATCCGCACAAGACGGTGGCCGAGAATATGGGCTTCGCGCTCAAGATGCGCCATGCACCCAAGGCCGAGATCGAGAGCCGGGTGCGACGGGCGGCCGAGATCCTCGACCTCGTGCCCTATCTGTCGCGTTATCCGCGCCAACTGTCGGGCGGCCAGCGCCAGCGCGTCGCCATGGGCCGCGCCATCGTGCGCGATCCCAAGGTCTTCCTGTTCGACGAGCCGCTGTCCAATCTCGACGCCAAATTGCGTGTCCAGATGCGGGCCGAAATCAAGGAGCTGCATCAGCGCCTCAAGACCACGACCGTCTATGTGACGCATGACCAGGTCGAGGCCATGACCATGGCCGACCGCATCGTGGTGATGCATGACGGCATCGTCGAGCAGTCGGGCTCGCCGCTCGAGCTCTATGACCGGCCGAACAATATCTTCGTCGCGGGCTTCATCGGCTCGCCGGCGATGAACCTCCTCAAAGGCAAGATCAAGCTCAACGGCAAGGCCTCCTTCGTCACCGAGGACGGCATCGATTTGCCGCTCACCTCGGCGCCACAAGGCTCCGACGGACGCCCCGCGATCTACGGCATCCGCCCTGAGCATTTCGCGCTTGGCGGCGAGGCGGTGAAAGCCGAGGTCTCGGTGCTCGAGCCCACCGGATCGGAAACCCAGGTCTTCGCCAAGGTCGGCGCGCAGAAGATCGTCGGCGTGTTCCGCGAGCGTATCTCCGCCAAGCCCGGCGAGGCGCTGCCGATGGCGCCTGATCCCAAGCTCGTCCATCTCTTCGACAAAGAGACGGGCCTCAGGCTCAACTGATGAGCGGACGTCAGGGCGTCGCCATTCTCGGCATCTTCGTCGCCGATCTGGCGTTCCGCGCCGGGCGGCTGCCCGGTATCGGCGAGACCATTGCCGGCTCGGGCTTCAAGATGGGTCCGGGCGGCAAAGGCTCGAACCAGGCGGTCGCTGCCGCGCGAGTCGGCGCCAAGGTCACCTTCATATCGAAGATCGGGCGCGATGAATTCGGCTCGAATGCGCTCGCGACCTGGAAGAAGGAAGGCATCACGCCGCGCGTCGTCGAGATGGATGACCAGCCGACCGGCGCTGCCTTCATCTATGTCAACGACACGAATGGCGACAATGCCATCATCGTGGTGCCCGGCGCGGCAGCGACGATCACGGCTGCGGATGTCGATGCCGCCGCCGACGCCATCCGCTCTGCCGCCGTCTTCATCACGCAGCTCGAGCAGCCGGTCGCCGCGGCCAAGCGCGGCCTCGCCATCGCCAGAGAGGCAGGCGCCGTCACCATCTTCAATCCGGCGCCGGCGGAACGCTTCGACGATGCGCTCTATGGGCTCTGCGATTATGTCACGCCGAATGAAAGCGAAGCGACGCTCTTGACCGGCATCGAGGTCAAGACGGTCGATGACGCGCGCAAGGCCGGCGACATTTTTCTCAAGAAGGGCGCCGGCACGGCTCTCATCACACTCGGTGAGGCGGGCGCGCTCCTGCATTCGAAGGCGCAATCCACGCTGGTGCCCGCTTTCAAGGCCGGCCCCGTTGTCGAGACGACGGGGGCGGGGGACGCGTTCAATGGCGGTTTCGCCGCAGCGCTGGCCGAAGGTGCCTCGCCGCTCGAGGCAGCGCGTTTCGGCGCGGCGGTGGCTGGGATCTCGGTCACCCGGGCGGGTACGGCGCCCTCCATGCCGACACGATCGGAAGTCGACGCCCTGTTGAAACGCTGAAGCCCGATTGACAGCTTTCCCGGCTGCGCATACTAACATGTTAGCAATGGCCGGCATCGAACCGGCCAAAAGAGAATCAGGAAACTAAGGGAGGAAGTACACGTGAATATCAACCAGCATGACATGCTTTTGGCCATGCAGACCAATCGCCGTACGGTACTCAAAGGCGCCGCCGCGATTTCGGCGCTCGCCGCCACCGGCGGTCTCACCGCTTTCGCGCCGGACGCCTCGGCACAGTCCGATCTGCGCAAGGAGCTCCTGCAGATTCCGGGCGTGGGCAAAGGCTCGCCGACGGATGCCGACTGGCAGAAGGTCGGTGAATTGTGCCTCGGCGCCACCAAGGCCAATGTCAAGGAAGGCGAGTTCAAGGGCGTCGAGCTCACCTTCATGGGGCTCAACAACCAGAACCTGCACAATCTTCTGTTCCGTGGCTTCCTCAAGCCGTGGGAGACCTATACCGGCGCCAAGATCAATTGGATCGATCTCGCCCAGGCCGACTACAATGCGCGCCTGCAGCAGTCGATCGCGACCGGCACGGTCGATTTCGACATCGTCGAGATGGGCGCTCCCTTCGAGGGCGATGTCTGCGGCAAGGGCCTCGCTTCCGAGATGCCCGACTGGGTCAAGACGCAGATCGAGATGGACGACTATGTCGGATATCTCAAGGCGCCGGTCGGCACCTGGGGCGGCAAGACCTACCGCATCTCGATCGACGGCGACTGCCACACCTTCAACTACCGCACCGATGTCTTCTCCGATGCCGAACTCGCCAAGGCGTGGAAGGACGAAGGCCATCAGGGCGAGTGGGGCGTGCCCACCACCTGGCAGAAAGTGCAGGAAGTCACCAAGTTCCTGAAAGGCAAGAAGGCCGCCGGTCAGGATGCCTATGGCTATCTCGATCCCGCCAAGGGGTGGGGCGGCTTCGGCTTCTACTTCCTCGAAAGCCGCACCACGGCTTACGCCAAGCATCCGGATGACAAGGCCTGGCTCTTCGACGTCGACACGATGAAGCCGCGCGTCAACAACCCGGCCTTCGTGCGCGCCATCCAGGATGTGATCGATGCGCTGCCGTCGGAACCGGCGGACCAGCTCAATGCCGATCCGGGCACCACGGCGTTCCAGCAGTTCCTCGCCGGCACGGGCTCGATGCTCGCCTGGTGGGGCGATGTCGGCTCGATGGCCAAGACCAGCGACGGCTCGGTGATCGGCGATACGGTTGCGTTCTCGATCCTGCCGGGCTCCGACGATGTCTACAACGCCAAGACCGGCCAGTGGGACAAGCTCGCCTCGGGCCCGAATTTCGCTCCCAACATGGCCTATATCGGCTGGGGCGTTTACGTCATGGCGCGCGTCGACAGCGATCCGGTGAAGCAGAAGGCGGCGTGGAGTGCGGCAGCCCATCTCGGCGGCAAGGATCTGTCGCTCTGGACGGCGGCCTATCCGTCGGGCTTCCAGCCCTATCGCAACAGCCATTTCAACATCCCGGAATGGGTGGCGGCGGGTTATGACGAAGCCTTCATCACGTCCTATCTGAAGTCGCAGTCGGACTCCTACAATCATCCGAATGCGGCGATCGAGCCGCGTATTCCCGGCATCTTCCAGTATTACAGTGTCGCGGAAGACGAGCTCGCCAAGATCTATGCCGGTGGTTCCACGGCGCAGGCAGGTGCCGATGCGATCGCCGCCGCCTGGGAGAAGATCACCGACCAGATCGGCCGCGAGAACCAGATCAAGCTCTACAAGGCCTCGCTCGGCCTCTAGCTCTCGCATTTGACACACATCATCCTGGTGGCGCAGCCTGAGTCACCAGGATTCTTGTTTCTGTACGGATGCCCTCGCTCTCATGAACACCGCGCTGCCTCAGACCGCCGGCAAGATGCATGAACCGCTGTCGCGTGTCGCCGATACGCCGCAAGCACCCCTCGGGCGCGCGCTTGTCTGGGGCGCGTCCCTGGGCCTCGCCTTCATCGCGCTCTGGCAGGCGCTTTATTCGGCCGGTGTGATCGCGTCCGGCTTCGAGAGCTGGCGTCCGGTGCTCTACGCCTTCCTCCTGTGGACGGTGGCGCTCGGCGTGGCGCAGGTCTTGATGCGCGGCGAGCGCGGTAAACATGCGCTTTTCGTGCTACCCGCCGTCGCCTTTACCGTGGCGATGGTGATCTTCCCGACCTTCTTCGGCCTCTATCTTGCCTTCACCAACTGGAATTTGAGCTCGGCCGCCGGGCCGCAGTTCAACGGCCTCGACAATCTGCGCTCGCTCTTCGCCGATGCGTATTTCTGGAACGCGCTCCTCAACATGGTCTATTACGTGTTGTTCGTGCTCGTCCAATATGCGATCGCCTTCGGCCTGGCGCTGCTCCTCAATGCCGACATCAAGGCGCGCAAGTTCTTCCGCGTCGCCTTTCTCCTGCCTTTCATGCTGAGCCCGGTGGCGGTGAGCTGGATGATCGGCAAGTCGCTCATGGAATACCGTTTCGGCCCGGCGGCGACGCTCGCCCGCCATCTCGGCTGGGAAAATCCGGCCTTCTTCACGACACCCTGGATCGCGCGTCTCAGCATCGTCGCCATGGATGCCTGGGTGTGGATCCCCTTCATTATGATCCTGCTGCTCGCCGGCCTTCAGGCGATGCCCAAGGAAATAACGGAAGCCGCCAAGGTCGATGGCGCCAGCCCGTGGCAGTCCTTCTGGCAGATCACCTTTCCCTTGATGCTGCCGGTCAGCGTCACGGCCATCGTGCTCAAGGTCATCTTCCAGCTCAAGCTCGCCGATATCGTGATCAATGTGACCTCGGGCGGGCCAGGAGGAGCCACCGACACGGTGTCGAGCTTCATCTTCCGCGAATATCGCGACCGCTCGAATGTCGGCTACGGCACGATGCTCGCCGAATTCTATCTGGTGATCATCATCATCTTCGTGACCCTGCTGCTCAAATTCGCCAGCCGCTTCATGCAGAGGACGACCTGACATGAGCGACACGCAAAGAATCACCGTCCGCGTGCTCGTCTATGGCGCGCTCATCATCTGGACCTTTGTCTCGCTGTTCCCGATCTATTGGACGCTCACCACCTCGTTCAAGACGGCAGTCAATGTCACCCAGGGCCATCTCATTCCATGGGTCGACTTCATTCCCGACTGGCGCGGCTGGCGCTCGCTCGGCCTTTCGCCCGACACGATCGGCCAGGTCTCGACGGTGCGCGAGGAATTCCTCAAGCGTTTCGCCAACAGCGTCATCGCCTCGCTGGGCGCCGCGGCGCTGGCGGTGGTGATCGGCTCGCTGGCGGCCTATGGCCTGAGCCGTTTCGACTACAAATTCGGCTGGATGCGCAACAAGGACATCTCCTTCTTCTTCCTGTCACAGCTCATCCTGCCGCCGGTCGTGCTGGCGATGCCGTTCCTCGTCCTTTACAAGGAGCTGGCGCTGCTCGACACCCGCATCGGCTTGATCCTCGTCTACACGCTGATGGTGTTGCCGATCGTGATCTGGATCATGCGCGACCAGTTCGACACGATCCCGATCGAACTGGAGCAGGCGGCGCTCGTCGATGGCTGCTCGGTCTGGGGCGCTTTCCTGCGCATCGTCGTGCCGATCGCATTGCCGGGCATGGTGGCGGCCTTCATTCTCTCGGTTATTCTGTGCTGGAACGAATATTTCTTTGCCGCGCTTCTGACCTCGACCAATGCCAAGACCTTGCCGGTGATGGTGGCGAGCCAGACCGGCTCACAGGGCATCAGCTGGTGGTCGATGGCGGCGCTGTCGACGGCGGCGATCGCACCCCTCGTCGTCATCGGTGTATTTCTCGAGCGTTATATCGTGAAGGGACTGACCGCCGGTGCGGTCAAGTAGGAAGACCGGCTTTTTCCAGCACGAAGTCGACGCGCTCCCCGACGGACGACTTGGGCAGTTCGACGATCTCGAAGCCGAGCTCCCGGTAGGTTCTTTCGATATTCTCACAAGTGCGCCGGGCCTCGTGCGGGGACTGCTTGCGCTCGCGGTCATTGGTGAACATTTCGGGCCAGAAGGGGGCGATGAAGACGCGCCGGTTGTAGCGGAAGGCCGCCGCCGCCTTCAGCATATGGCCGGGAACGGGCAGGCCCATGAGGCGCATATAACCGACCATGTCCGGAACGCCGCGGTCGAAGAAGACGGTGCCCAGCATGTCCTCGGCCAGGCGATAGGAGTGCATGTCGAAAGCCAGCATGGCCTCGGCGAAGAGGGCCGGATCACGCCAAGGGAGGGCCGGGCCGTCGATCGTCACCTGGTCCTGGATGATGGCGCGGCCCGCCTCGATGGTGCGATGATATCCTCGCGCGGTGAGGGCGTCGAGAAGCGTGGTCTTGCCGGCGCCGGGGCCGCCGGTGATGATGAAGAAGCGGTCGCTGTCTGGCGACATGGTGGTTCCTTTCTTGATTGCAGATAATAACGCGCCCGCGCTCACGCGGAGCGCACGTCATCTTTCGCCGGGATGAAAGTTAGCGGCGGGCTTCGGTCGCCATCTTGACGGCGAGGCCGGCGAGCACGGTGCCCATCAGCCAGCGCTGGACGAGCAGGAAGGTGGGGCGGCCGGAGAGGAAGACGGCGATCGAGCCGGCTGTCACGGCAATGATCGAGTTGACCGTGACACTGATGGCGATCTGGGTCGCGCCAAGAGCGACGGACTGCAGAAGCACGCTGCCTTTCTCGGGATCGATGAATTGCGGCAGCAGCGAGAGATAGAGAACCGCGATCTTGGGATTCAGCAGATTGGTCAGGAAACCCATCAGAAACAGCTTGCGTGGCCCATCCTTTGGCAATGCCTTCACCGCGAAGGGCGAACTGCCATTCGGTCTTACGGCCTGCCAGGCGAGATAGAGGAGATAAAGCGCGCCGCCGAAACGCAAGGCGTCATAGGCATAGGGAATGGCGATGACGATGGCGGTGATGCCGAAAGCCGCGCAAAGCATATAGACCACGAAACCCAGCGCCACGCCGCCAAGCGAGATGAGCCCGGCCACACGCCCCTGCGAGATCGAGCGCGAGACGAGATAGATCATGTTCGGGCCGGGGGTGAGCACCATGCCAAGCGCGATCAGCGCGAAAGCGAGATGGGTGGAAAGCTCGGGCATGGGTGTGGTTCAGGCCGTGAGGGGATAATGGCAGGCGACACTACGCGTTCCGGCCATTTCTGTCAAAACCGGCCTCTCCTCACGGCATTTGTCGGTGGCGAACGGGCAACGCGGGTGGAAGCGACAGCCTTGCGGCGGGTTGATCGGGCTCGGCACATCGCCGGTCAGCACGATACGCTTGCGCTCGCCGGCTTTCTTGAGGTCGGGCTGCGGCACCGCCGAGATCAGCGCCTGGGTATAGGGATGGCTCGGCTTAGCGAAGATGTCGTTGGCGCTGCCGAGTTCGACGATCGAACCCAGATACATGACCGCGATGCGGGTCGAGACCTGGCGCACCACGCTCAGATCATGGGCGATGAAGACATAAGTGAGGTTCAGGCGCTCCTGGAGATCGGCGAGCAGGTTGACGATCTGCGCCTGGACCGAGACGTCGAGGGCCGAGACCGGCTCATCTGCGACGATCAGGCTCGGTTCCAGGGCGATGGCGCGCGCGATGCCGATACGCTGGCGCTGGCCGCCGGAGAATTCATGCGGGAAGCGGTCCATATGATCGGGTGAGAGGCCCACCACGTCGAGAAGCTGCCTGACCCGGTCGCGGACTTCCGTTTCGCTCAGGCGCAAATGCACGCGCAAGGGTTCGGCGATGAGATCGCGGATCCTCCGGCGCGGATTAAGCGAGGCGTAAGGGTCCTGGAAGACCATTTGCATGCGCTGCCGCAAGGGGCGCATCTGGCGCAGCGTCTTCGTGGTGATGTCGACGCCTTCGAAATAGAGCTCGCCGCCGGTGATGTCATAGAGGCGGGTCATGCAGCGCCCGAGGGTGGACTTGCCGCAACCCGATTCCCCGACGAGGCCGACCGTCTCGCCCGGCATGATCTTCAATGAGACCGCGTCCACCGCATGCACGGTGCGCAGGCCTTGCGCGGTGAAACGGTTGCCGATGACGAATTGCTTCGTCACGTTGCGGGCTTCGAGGAGGGGAGCGGCGGTCATGGCGCGGCCTTCAGGAAACAGGCGGCGGCATGGGCGCCGCCTTCGAGAGGCGGCTTCTCGGCGCATTTGTCGAAGCGCGAGGGACAGCGCGGGCCGAAAGAGCAGCCTTTCGGCAGATCGAGAAGTGAGGGCGGTGAGCCTGGAATGGATTTGAGGCGGCGCGGCTTCTCGCCTTCGAGCGGCGGGATCGAATCGAGCAGCGCCTTGGTGTAGGGGTGACGAGGCTCCAGCAGGATCTCCGCCTTGGTGCCGCGCTCGACGACGCGGCCCGAATACATGACCATCACCCGGTCGGCCGTTTCGGCGATGACGCCCATGTCATGGGTGATGAAGACGATCGCCGATTTGTGAACGCGCCTCAGCTTGCGGATGAGGTCTAGGATCTGCGCCTGGACCGTCACGTCGAGCGCCGTGGTCGGCTCATCGGCGATGAGGAGGGCCGGGTTGCAGGAGAGCGCCATGGCGATGACGGCGCGCTGGCGCATGCCGCCCGACAGCTGATGCGGATAACGTTCGATCGCCTCGCGCGGATTGGGGATGTTCACCTCGGCGAGCAGGTCGATGGCGCGGGCAAGCGCCGCCTTCTTCCCGATCCGCTCATGCACCATGATCTGCTCGGCGATCTGCCAGCCGATCGTATAGACCGGCGTCATGGCGGTCATCGGGTCCTGGAAGATCATGGCGATCTCCCGGCCGCGCAATTTGCGCATCTCGCTGGCCTTGAGGCCGATGAGCTCGCGGCCCCTGAGCTTGATCGAGCCCTCGATCACCGCATTGGGATCGTTGATGAGGCCCATGACAGCCAAGAGCGAGATGGTTTTGCCGGAGCCCGACTCGCCCACCACGCCCAAAATCTCGCTCTCGGCCACGTCGAAGGACACGCCGTCGATGGCGCGCACCCGGCCGTGTTCGGTGCGGAAGGAGATCCTGAGATCGCGCACTTCGAGCATCAGGCCGACCTCACGCGCGGGTCGAGCAGGATATAGACGACATCGACCAGCGCATTGGCGAGAACGACGAAGAAGGAAGCATAGATGACGGTGGTCATGATGACCGGCAGATCGAGATTCTGCAGCGCGTCGTAAGTGAGCTTGCCGACGCCTTGGAGGCCGAAGACCACCTCGGTGAGGAGGGCGGCGCCGCCGACCAGGGCGCCGAAATCGAGGCCGAACAGAGTGACGAAGCTGATGAGCGAGGTGCGCAAAGCATGGCGCAGCATGATACGCGTCTCGGAGAGGCCCTTGGCGCGGGCGGTGCGGATATAATCCTCCTGCATCGCCTCAATGAGATTGGCCCTGAGCACGCGGCCATAGAGGCCGATATAGAGGATCGACAAAGTGATCCACGGGATGACCAAAGTGAGGAACCAGCCCTTGGGGTCCTCGGTCAAGGGCTTGTAGCCCAGCGGCGGCACCCAGGAGAACATCCAGCTGTCGTGGTAGCGGCTCTGGGTGATGAGATTCATGACCTCGCCCAGCCAATAGACCGGCATGGCGCAACCGATCAGCCCCAAGGCCATCAGTGATTTGTCGATCCAGCTGCCGCGTGTCGCCGCGGCGATGAGGCCGACCAGTAGGCCGAAGATCACCCACAGCACGGCGGCGCCGATCACCAGCGACAGCGTGACGGGTATGGTGTCGATCACCGCCGGCACGACCTTCCAGCCGCGATTGACGAAAGAGGTCAGGTCCTGGGTGATGAAGAGCTTCTTCATCATGGTGTAATACTGGACCCAGATCGGCTGATCGAAGCCGAAGCTCTTGCGCACCGCCTCGAGCGTCTCGGGCGAAGCATTACGGCCGGCGATGCGCGAGGCAGGATCGGCGCCCGGTGTCACGAAGAAGATGAGAAACACCAGCACACTGATGCCGAACATCACGAAGATCATCTGGCCGAAGCGGCGGATGAGGGCGAGCAGCATCAGTCGCCTCCGAGCCTGATCTTCGAGCGCGGGTCGAGCGCGTCACGCAGGCCGTCGCCCAGCACATTGAGGACGAGCACTGTCAGGGCAATGGCGAGGCCGGGGGCGAGCGCCACCCAAGGCCTGGTATAGAGCAGGCCCTGGCCATCCTGGATGATGGTGCCCCAGCTCGCATCGGGCGGCTGCACGCCGATCGAGAGGAAGGAGAGCGCCGACTCGGTCAGCATGTTGATGGCGAGCATCAAGGGCACGAAGACGATCAGGGTCGTCGACACGTTTGGCAGGATGTCGCGCAGCAGGATGCGGTGCTCCGGGACCCCGAGTCCGATGGCCGCGAGCACGAACTCGCTGCGTCGCAGCGCCAGGACCTGACCGCGGATCGGGCGGGCGATATAGGGGATATAGACGATGCCGATGATGAAGATCGGCAGCCACAGACTGCCCGCTTCGAGCGTGATGACGCCGAGATCGATGCCATGCGCGATGAGGACGATCGAAAGCGAGATGGCGAGCAGATAGACCGGAAAGGCCCACAGCACATCGAGGATGCGCGAGAGGATGGTGTCGGTGACGCCGCCGAAGAAGCCGGCGGCGAGGCCGATGACGGTGGCGAGCAAGATCGTGATGACGGTCGAGGCGCCGGCGATGAGCAGCGAATTGCGCCCGCCATAAAGGAGCCGCGCCATGACATCGCGGCCTTGGTTATCGGCGCCGAGGAAATAATTGCCGAGCTCCCAGGTGGGACCGATGGGCGTGTAGCCGAGGCCGAGGCCTTCGGTCGACTGCTCCATCACCGGGATCTCCTGGCCGTCGATCATGACGGTGGCATCAAGCGTGGAGCGGAAAGGATCGGTGTTGGCCCAGGACGCGTAGGCCGGGGCCAGAAGCGAGACGATGACGATGAGGATGAAAACCGCGAGACAGACCATGGCGGCCTTGTCGCGGGAGAGCCTGCGAAGAGCCGTGGCCCAGGGGCCACGGCTTACACGGTGTGACGCAACTGCGTCGGTCATCGATCAAACTCGAAGTTTTACTGGACCCAGGACTGGGTGACCATCCAGTAATATTGCGAGTTGAACTGGAAGTTGCCGACGCGCTTGGAGACGAAGTCGAGATGCTTCGGCGTGAAGAGCGCCGCGGCGGGCGCCTTGTCGGTGATCGCCTTGTCGATCTCGGTCCACATCTTGTCGGCGGCGGCCTGGTCGGTGACGCCGAGAGCCAGCGCCGCCTTCATCTTGTCGTTGATCTCCTTGTCGCAGAAGCCGGAGATGTTGACCGATGAATCGGAGCCTTCACGGAAGCTCTCGCAGCCGAACAGCACATAGAGGAAGTCGGACGCCGCAGGGTAGTCCTGATACCACTGCGTGATCGACATCTGCACCTTGTTGTTGGTGTTCTGGATGTAAGTGAACTGGATATTGGTGGCGATCGGCTTGACTTCGGCGTCGTAGCCGAGATCGGTCAGGACGCTCTGCAGATAGACGCCGACGGCCTTGGAGATGGCCTTGTCCTCGGCGATGATCGTCACCTTCTGGCCCTTGGTGCCGGATTCCTCGACGAGCTTCTTGGCCTTCTCCATGTCGGGCGCCGACCACTTCGCGCCGGGGTCCTTGGTGAAGGGGCAGTAGGGCTCATGCCCGGGGAAGCCGGGGGGCAGAACCTGACAGACGGGAGCGGCGAGCACCTTGCCGCCGAAGATCTTGACCAGCGCGTTGCGGTCGATCGCATAGGAGACGGCCTGACGGGCCTTCTCATTGTCGAATGGCGCCAGCCTCGTGTTCATCGGCAGGTACCACCAGGCGGTGAGCGGCGTCACATGCACTTGTTCCTTGTTCTTGGTGCCGATCTCGGCCAAGCGGTCGGCCGGGATCTCGTCGAAGAGCCAGTCGGCCTCGCCATTCTGGATGGCAGTGACCGCGGCTTCCTCGCTCAGGCCGAAATCATACTGGACCTTGTCGGGATAGCCGTCGGGCTGAGCCTCTTCGCTCCACACTTTGAAATGCGGGTTGCGCTCCATGACCAGAGCCTTGTTCGGGTCATAGGAGCTGAACATGTAAGGACCGGTGCCGGGAATAGGCACGGAGCCCGCATCCTGGGTCGGCGCGTCGGCAGGGAGGATCACCGCATGCGGCAGCGCCAGCTTATAGAAGATTTCGGCGTCGGGCTGGGTGAGGTTGAGAGTGATGGTGCTGTTCGCCTCATCGCCCACGATGCCGCCTTCGAGCGTGCATTTGGCCGGTTCGGCCAGGCACTTGTCGGCGCCGACAATGCCGGAGAAGAACGAGCCGGAAGTCGGGCTCGACACCTTGTAGATGCGCTGGAAAGAGGCGACGACATCCTTCACGCCGAGCTCGCGCCCGTCGGAGAATTTGATGCCCTTGCGCAGCTTGAACACATAGGTCTTGCCGTCATTCTCGGGCTTCGGCATTTCCTCGGCGAGGTCGGCGACGACGTTGAACCCTTCCGCGCCCGCCGCCTTCTTGAAGGTGACGAGGCCGTCATAGGTGGGCTGATAGAGCTGCCAATATTGCAGTGTGTAGTTGATATGCGGATCGAGCGTGCCGCCGGCGGAGCGTGAGAGCAGGCGTATCGTGCCGCCTCTGTGCTCGGCCTTGTATTCGGCGAAACTCGGGGTACTCAAGGCACTGATCAGCAGGGCCGCGGCGCCTGCCAGCAACCATTTCTTCATTGGACGTCTCCCTGTTTATTATGGTGTCTAGTCGTTCTCGTCGAGGAATGAAGCGACTGTCTTCATGCACTTCTCAGTTTCTTCGACATGCGGCAGGTGGCTCGACTTTTCGAAGATCACCCAGCGCGCGCCTTTGATATTGTCGGCGAAAGGCTGCACGACGGCCGGTGTCGCTTCGTCATAGCGGCCGGAAATCAGAAGGGTAGGCACGTCGATGGCCTTGACCTTGTCGATGACGCTCCAGGTCTTGAGGCTGCCGATGACGAAGAACTCGTTGGGTCCGTTCATCGTGTTGTAGACCGTCGGGTTGCGTCCGATCTGGTCGAAGGAGCGTTTCACTTCCGGCGGGAAGGGGACGACGCGGCAGACATGGCGCTCATAAAATGCCATGGCCGCATCGAGATATTCGGGGTCGGTCAAGGTGCCGGCCTTCTCATGCCGGTCGAGCGCCGAGCGGATCTTCGCTGGCATCTCAGACCGTAAGCGGTTCGCTTCCGACACCCAGAGCTCCATCGAGGCCGGCGAATTGGCGATGGTCAGCGACTTGAGGCCCTTAGGCCTGGTGATGCCGAATTCAGCGCCGAGCATGCCGCCCCAGGACTGGCCCAGTACGTGATAGGCCGAGCGGATTCCCAGAAAGTCGATGAGGCTGTTGAGCTCTTCGACGAACAGCTTGGGCGTCCAGAAGTCGGCGCCCTTGTCGGGGAGCAAGGTGGACTTGCCGCAGCCCAGCTGGTCGTAGTGGACGACCTGGCGGCCGTCGCGGGCAAGCAGCTTGTATCTGTCGAGATAATCGTGGGCGGCGCCCGGACCGCCATGCAGAAGCACCACTGGCGGCTTTTTCGACTGAGGATCACCCGTTACGCGGTACCAGGTTACATAGTCACGGAAGGGTGCGTAGCCTTCCTTGGAATATATGCGCATGCAAACATTGTCCCCAAAGACGGACGTGACGCTATAGCGGTTTTTGGCAGGTGGCAATGGCGGAAGCATGAAATTTTATGAACTTCCAACATTGTTTCCTTTTGCCTGACAAATATGCACAATGCGACAATAGAATTGTCCAAACAGCAGCAGCGCATATCCGATCACATGAGCACCTCCCTGAACGATCATTTGAAGTTTGAAACAGTACTGCCAGTGGATCACGACAAGGCCGCACTTGCCGGACGCGTCTGGCGGCCTGAGGTCGAAGGACCGTCGATCGTGGCTTTGCGCGGCGGCGAAGTCGTCGATGTCAGCTCTGTTTTCCCAACCATGCGTGATCTCTGCGAAAGCGCTGATCCGGCCAAGGCCCTGCGGGCGGCCAAGGGTGAGACGATCGGCAAGGTCGCCGACATCCTCGCCAATAGCGCGCCTGATACACGCGATGCGAAGAAACCGTGGTTCCTGGCGCCGATCGATCTCCAGGCGGTGAAGGCGGCGGGCGTCACCTTCGCCATTTCGATGCTCGAGCGTGTCATCGAGGAGCGGGCGCGCGGCGACTACAATGCGGCGGCCGAAATCCGCAAGACGGTCAAGGAGCTGGTCGGCGACGATCTGAAGAAGCTGAAACCCGGTTCGCCGCAGGCTATGAAGCTCAAAGAGACGCTCATCGCGCAAGGCGCCTGGAGTCAGTATCTCGAAGTCGGCATCGGCCCCGATGCGGAAGTCTTCACCAAGGCGCAGGTCATGTCTTCGGTCGGTCCCGGCGCCGATGGCGGGCTGCATGCCATGTCGACCTGGAACAATCCCGAACCGGAAGTGGTCGTCGTCGTTTCCTCCGCCGGCAACATCGTCGGCGCGACACTCGGCAACGATATCAATCTGCGCGATGTCGAAGGCCGCTCCGCGCTGCTGCTGTCGAAAGCCAAGGACAACAACGCGTCCTGCGCGGTCGGACCCTTTCTGCGTTTCTTCGACGACAGCTTTAGCCTAGACGATGTGCGCCAGGCGACGGTCACGCTCGAAGTCCTGGGGCCGGAGGGCTTCGCTCTCAAAGGCTCATCTTCCATTGCCATGATCAGCCGCGATCCCGCCGACATCGTCGGGCAGACGATCGGCAAACATCATCAGTATCCGGACGGTTTCGTACTTTTTCTCGGCACCATGTTCGCGCCCGTCGAGGACCGCGATACCAAGGGCAAAGGCTTTACCCACAAGGAAGGCGACATCGTCACCATCGCTACGCCGAAGCTCGGCAGCCTCACCAACCGCATGCGGCGCAGCCATGAATGCCCTGCCTGGACCTTCGGGGTGAGCCATCTGATGCGCAACCTGGCGAAGCGCGGATTGCTCTAAGACACGCGGCGGCCCTCGACCCATACCGAGGTGATGGTGGGCCGCCCCGCATTGCACAGGATCTTCTGGAAGATGTCAGGCAGGCCGTCACTGTCGGCGCGCCAGATGTTGGACTGCGGTGCGTTCACATCGATGAGCAGGGCGTCGAAGCGCATGCCTTCGCGGAAAAGGCCGATCGGCAGGTCGAGGGCTTCGCCGCCGCCGGCGGTGGCGAGCCAGAAGGCCTCATTGGGCGTGATGCGTGCTGGGGGCGCACCACGCTTCGCTGGGGCGATGCGGCTGTCGACGCCGTCATTGAGAGCGCGTGCCGCCGTCATCGCATGACGGCAGTTGTCGAGAATGGACGGGCTGTGGCCGCCCGATATGTCGGTGCCGAGACCGATATGCAGACCCTGGTCGAGCATACGCCGCAAGGGGAAGACGGCATTGGCGAAATAGAAGTTCGACAAGGGGCAATGGGCGATGCCCGATCCCTTGGCGTGGACCAGATCGAAATCATCTGAGCCCATCAGATTGGCGTGGGCAAGGATGCTCTGGCGGGTGAGCAGGCCGAATTCGGCGAGCATCTCGGTGTCGCTCTTGCCGAAGCGTTCGAGCACATAGCCATGCGCCCAATCGCTCTCCGAACAATGCGTCTGCATATGACAGGCTTCCGCCGATAAAAGCTCGCCGAGGCCTGAGAGCAGGCGATCGCTGCAACTCGGGATGAAACGCGGCGTGACGGCCGGCCTCACCAGCGCCTTGCCGTTGCCGGGCAAAGCGCGCAAACGGTGAATGAATTGCCGCGACAGCTCGATGCCTTCGTCTGGCGAGGCGTCGCGATAATAATCCGGGCATTGGTGGATGTCGTCCATGGCGACGCGGCCGATGACGGCACGCTGGCCCTTGGCGAGGCAGGTCTCGGCGAGGACGAGGCTGCCGTCGAGATGGCGGGTGGCGAAATAGACCGCCGTGGTGGTGCCGTTGGCGAGCAGCGTGCCGACGAGACTGTCATAGACCAAGGCCGCGAAAGCCTTGTCGGCGTAACGCGCCTCGAGCGGGAACGTATATTTCTGCAGCCAGTCCTCGAGCGGCGCATCGAGGGCTTTGCCGAGCTGCGGGAATTGCGGCGCATGGATATGCAGATCGACGAAGCCGGGCAGGAGATATTCACCGTCGCCCAGAAGCCGCAGCGTGCCCGAGGTGCTCGCGGCCGATTTCCGTTCGCCATAGCGGGGATGATCGGGCTTCAGGATCTGGGCGATGCCGCCATCGGCGCCGACCTCGATCAGCACGTCGGCGAGGATCTCGAGCGCGCCGCGCCTCGGCGCGTGAAAGGCGGTGCCGCAGATGCTGAAAGGTACTGACATCGAAGACTCCGTGGACAATCGGGATTGCTACATTCTCCGTGGCGCGATCCACGTGCTAGCTTTCCCGCTAGGGTAGGTTGAGTCGCCGGGGACCGCGATCGAGAGGGGAAATATCATGCAGCAGCCGCAGAATGAAACCGTGCTCGTTTCGCGTCCCGACGACCCCTTGCCGTTCGGCAAGGCGGCCTTGCTGGGGCTGCAGCATGTGCTCGCCATGGACGTCTATGTCGTCCCCTTCATCATCGCGTCTGTCCTCACCCTCGCCGTCGCCGATTCCGCCACGCTGATCCAGTCGACCTTCATCGCCGCCGGCCTCGCGACCCTGATCCAGTCGCAATGGTGGATGCGCCTTCCGGTCGTCCAGGGGCCGTCCTATGTGCCAATCGGCGCCATCATCGCCATCGCCTTCGCTTCGGGCGGCGGCACTGCCGGCCTCGCCACGGTGTTCGGTGCGCTCATTCCGGGCGCCATCATCGTCGCTCTGCTGGGCTCACCGACCGGTATATTCCATCGGGTGATCAAGCGGCTGGTGCCGCCGATCGTCGGCGGCACGATCATTCTCGTCGTCGGCATCGCGCTGATGCCGGTGGCGCTGAAGGAGAGTGTTTTCGCCGTCTATGGCACGGCGACGGTCGGCCAGAATATTCTGCTCGCGACCGTTTCCGCCGTTCTGCTAATCGCCGCGATGATGGCCGGTATCACGATGGGAAGCCGCGGCGTGTGGCTGCGCCTCACCGCCGTCATCCTGGCGCTTGCCGCCGGCACGATCGTCGCCTCCTTCATGGGCCGCTTCAGCGCCCAAGGCATTGCGGATGCATCATGGTTCACGCTGCCGCGCATCGCCTTCCTCAATCTCGACATTACCTTCTCGTTCTCGGCGATCCTCACCATGCTGGTCGTCTATGCGGTGGTGCTGGCCGAGACCACCGGCACCTGGTTCGCGGTCGGCGCGGTGACGAATGAGGCGATGAGCGACGAACGGCTCGACCGTGGCGCCACCGGCGAAGGCCTTGGCTGCCTCGTCAGCGCGCTGGTCGGCTCAACTCCGGTGACGGGTTATTCCTCTAATGCCGGCGTCATCGCCATCACCGGCATTGCGAGCCGCGCCGCCTTCGCCGCCGCCGGCATCCTGTTGGTGCTGTTCGGGCTCGTCGGTAAGCTGGGCGCGGCCATCGCCTCGATCCCGCAGCCGGTGATCGGCGGCGTCTTCGGCGTCTTGTGCGCGGTCATCGCCATGAACGGCTTCCGCGTGGTGCGCGCGAGCCCGCTCAGCGAGCGCAATATGCTGGTGGTCGGCCTGCCGGTGCTGCTGGCGCTCTTCGCTACGCTCATTCCGCCGGACTATCTCAAGAGCCTGCCGAATGTCGTGCAGTATCTCTTGGGCTCATCGATCGCCTTCGGCGCGGTCGGCGCCATCCTGTTGCACCAGATCCTGCCGGAGCAGGGGAACTCGAAAAATTAGCAGCGGAATTTGCAGCGGAATTAACAGCGGATTTGCAGCGGATCTACAGGGATCTGCAGGGAATTTTCGCGAAACCGCGGAAACAGCGGAATTTTCCCGGCCGTGGTAAAGTCCCACTTTTAAGCCCGCACATGCAAGCGGTAGGACAGCTTACTCGTCATCGCGCTTGGGCTCCGCCGTTTCATCACCCGGATCCGGCCCTTCCTCGGCGGGTATGGTGTAGTGACCGCCGAACCAGCGGTTGAGATCGACATTGGCGCAGCGCGCCGAGCAGAAGGGATGGAACTTCTGCTGCGAAGGCTTGCCGCAAATCGGGCAGGGGCGCCGAGGGCGCAGGCGCACCGGCTCTTTGGCGCCGGTCATACGCCGCTAAGGGGCGCGGTCAGCCAAGTGTAGTGGACTGGATAGCCCGCGCCATGGAGGAGATGGATGGTTTCGTAGAGCGGCAGTCCGACAACGCCCGAATGCGAGCCGTTCAAGCTGCGCACGAATGATTCGGCGCGTCCCTGCACCGCATAGCCGCCGGCCTTGCCGCGCCATTCACCGGATTTGAGATAGGTGTCGACATCCTCGCGCGAGAAACGCTTGAAGCGGACCTTGGTTTCAGAGCAGCGGCGCCAGGACTGGCCGCCGGGCGCCAGCAGCGTCACGGCCGAATAGACCCAGTGCGAACGGCCCGACAGCAGCCACATGCAGGCTTCGGCCTCTTCGGGTGTCTCGGGCTTGGGCAGGATGCGACGCCCGAGCCCCACCACCGTATCGGCGGCGATGATGAAGGTCTTGGTGCCGAGCTTCTTGACGAGGGGAGCTTCCTGAGCGGTGCGCGCCTTCTCATTGGCGAGCCGGATCGCCAGGCGGCGCGGCGTTTCGCGCTTCATCGGCGTCTCGTCGATATCGGCCGGCATCAGGAGGTCGGGCTTGATACCCGCCTGCTCGAGCAGCGCCAGGCGGCGCGGCGAGGCGCTGGCCAGCACGAGCTTGACGCGGGCTTCCGTCATATGTCCGCCAGTCCCTATTTGAAGCGATAGTTGATGCGGCCCTTGGTCAGGTCATAGGGCGTCATTTCGACCATGACACGGTCGCCGGCGAGCACGCGGATGCGGTTCTTGCGCATCTTGCCGGCGGTATGGGCGATGATTTCATGGTTATTGTCGAGCTTTACGCGAAATGTCGCGTTGGGCAGGAGCTCGGTCACCGTGCCCTCGAATTCAAGCAATTCTTCCTTCGCCATAAGGTTCCCTGGCTGGTTAATAATCGGGGCTACCCATGAACCGGTTGCCCGGTAAAATCAAGTCGGCCAAGGAATTTAGACACCCCGCGCCCCTTGCACCCCGAATCGGGCCCGGATGCGGCGCATCAGCCCGTCGCGGACGTCGCGATAGGCGTCGAGAATCTGCTCGCGGCTGCCCATGGCGGCGGACGGGTCCATGGTCGGCCAGTATTCCGCCTCGATGGCCATGGTGCGGGTCATTTCGAGGGCCCGGTGATGGGCCTCGGGCGACAGCGAGATGACGATGTCGAAGCTCGAATCCTCAAGATCGGCGAAGCTCTGCGGCCGGTGCTTCCGGAGATCCATGCCGATCTCGTCCATGACGACGCCGACGAAGGGGTCGGGCTCGCCGGGTTTCACGCCGCAGGAAGCGACGAAGACGCGGTTGCCGTAGAAATGCCGGGCGATGGCGGCCGCCATCGGCGAGCGGATGACGTTCTGGGTGCAGGCGAAGAGCAGAGCCCCCGGGAGATCAGCCGCCATCGAGACGCCCGCTCAGCCGCGCCAATGCAATACGCAAAGCAATGTGAACAGCCGGCGCGAGGTGGTCATGTCGACCTCGATCTTGCCGTCGAGCCGTTCCTTCAGCAGGTCGCCTCCTTCATTGTGCAGGCCGCGCCTTGCCATGTCGATGGTCTCGATCTGGCTCGGCGTCGCGGTGCGGATCGCTTTGTAGTAGCTCTCGCAGATCATGAAATAGTCCTTCACGATGCGGCGGAAGGGCGAGAGCGACAGGCCGATCATCGAGACGCGCTCTTCCCGGGCGCTCCAGATGTCGAAGATGATGCGGCCGTCGGCGGCCGAAAGCGCCAGCCGATAGGGGCCGGTCTCGTGGCCGATCACGGTGAAGCGGTTGTCCTCGATGAGATCATAGATGGCGACACGGCGCTCGTGATCGGCATCGGCGCTGAGGCCCGAGCCGATGCTGTCGTCGAGTTCGACGGCGGCGAGACGGTTGGTGTCGGGCGCATCCTTGGCGGTCATGACGTCAACCTAGCGTGCTTCCGGGCGAAGGGAAACATTTCGCCTGGAGCGTGACGTGATTACCCTCAAGCGGGATGACCTTGGTACCTGGATCATGCTTCGAGGCTCGCTGCGCTCGCACCTCAGCATGAGGGTGTGAAGTCGGCGAAGTGCGTCCTGAGTGCGCGCAAAATCAACGCTCATGCGTGGGGAGGTTCTTCGTCTCCCAGGCCGGGCCCAGATCCTCGAGTCGGGCCTCGATGCATTCGACCTTGAGGCTGATGGCGCCGCCGCCCGAGAAGGTGAGCGTGATGGTGCCGGAGGGATCCTCATCGGGGGTGAAGGAAATCGACAGCAGCGACAGGATCGCATCATCGGCACCCTGGCGGATGTGGTGCGACTTTGCCTCGATCACACGATCGAAGGACAGGCCGGTGCGCCGGCGCTCATAAGGCGGTTTCTGCGTTTGCCACAGGAAACGGTTGCCGATGAGGGCGAATTTTCCCGACGCTTTTAGATACCGGATGTCGCCTATCGTGATCACCGCGTCCTGCATATGGGCGGAGATGATCTCGAGATCGGCGGGGTCGAGGGCGCTGAGCTTGAGCATGGTCAGTGGCCGGAAAGGCGGTCGATATCGGCGCCGCAGGCTTTGAGCTTCTCTTCCAGCGTCTCGAAGCCGCGGTCGAGATGATAGACGCGGTGGAGCGTGGTCTCACCCTCGGCGGCAAGCGCCGCGATGACGAGCGAGACGGAGGCCCTGAGATCGGTCGCCATCACTTGCGCGCCGGTGAGGCGCTCGACGCCGCGGATCTCGGCGGTGTCGCCATGGAGTTGGATGTCGGCGCCGAAACGCGCCAGCTCCTGCACATGCATGAAGCGGTTCTCGAAGATCGTCTCGCGGATGATCGAGGTGCCCTTGGCCCTGGTGGTGAGCGCCATCAGCTGTGCCTGGAGATCGGTCGGGAAGCCCGGATAGGGCTCGGTATCGACCTTTATGGCGGAAAGACCGGCGCCGTTGCGCTTGATCTTCAGGATGTCATTAGCCGCCTCGATGTCGACGCCTGAGGCGCGCATGATGTTCATCACCTCATCGAGCGTATCGATGCGGGCGCCGGCGAGTTTAACATCGCCGCCCGTCATGGCGGCCGCCATCGCATAGGTGCCGGCCTCGATGCGATCGGCGATGACCGAGTGTTCGGCGCCATGGAGGCGCGGCACGCCGGTGATGCGGATGGTGGCCGAGCCGATGCCGTCGATCTTCGCCCCCATCTTCACCAGGCATTCGGCGACGTCGGTGATCTCGGGCTCGCGCGCGGCATTTTCGATGAGCGTGTCGCCCTTGGCGGTGACGGCGCCCATGAGTGCGGCATGGGTGGCGCCGACCGACACTTTCGGGAAATTGATATGGCCGCCGGTGAAACCCTTGGGCGCCTTCGCCACGACATAGCCGCCGTCGATCGAGATCTGGACGCCGAGCTTTTCCATGGCGAGGATGTGGAGATCGACGGGACGCGTGCCGATGGCGCAGCCGCCGGGCAGCGAGACACGCGCCTCGCCGCAACGGGCGAGGAGGGGCGCCAGGACCCAGAAGCTGGCGCGCATCTTGGAGACGAGCTCATAGGGCGCGGTGGTGTCGGCGATGGTCTTGGCCGAGATGCGCATGGTCTCGCCGTCATGGCCGTTCTGGCCGGCGCGCTTGCCGGCGATGGTGATGTCGACGCCGTGATTCTGCAGGATGCGCTGGAGGAGGCGGACATCGGCGAGGCGCGGCACGCGGTGCAGCGTCAGGGTCTCATCCGTCAGCAGCGAGGCGATCATCAGAGGAAGGGCGGCATTCTTGGCACCGCTGATATGAATGGTGCCGTTGAGCGTATTGCCGCCGCGGATACGGATGCGATCCATCTAAGTGTCGGTTCCCCTGATTTTCCCCTGGAAGAGCGCCGTCGCGGCACCCAAGGAGGCGCTTAACAAGCATAAGTGGCAGGGTCAGGGCAACCCTATCCACCTTTCGTCTGATCCGGGCCGGTTTTGGGCTCGGTCCGGCTCCTGGCCTGGGCCTTGCGGCGCTTGAGATTGGCTCTCAGCGCCTCGGCCAGGCGGGCCTGGCGGGTGGCGGGTTTTTTGGGCTTTTCCGGCGGTCTGGCCATGGCGTTCTTGTCAGGCGGGGGAGACTTGCGGTCAAGCGATCAGACGGGGAGTTTCGCTTCCGCTGCGGCAAGTGCCGCGTCCTCGATCTGGATGGTGACATGCTCGAGGCCGAATTTCTCCTTCATCAGGTTGCGGGCCGTCTCCAGCACGCGGCGGGCGTCGGCCATGTCGTTCACCACGATATGGCCGCTCATCGAATCGAGACCGGATGTCAGCGTCCAGACATGCAGGTCGTGGACGGCCGAAACGCCCGGGATCTCCTTCAGGACACGTTCCAGCAAAGTGAGGTCGATCTCGGCCGGCACACCTTCGAGCAGGATGTGGACGGCCTCCTTGAGGAGCCGCCAGGTGCGGGGCACGATGAAGAGGCCGATGCCGGCGCCGACGATCGGGTCGGCGAGCGTCCAGCCGGTCGTCATGACGATGAGGGCGGCGATGACGACGCCGAAGGAACCCAGGAGGTCGCTCAACACCTCGAAATAAGCGCCGCGGACATTGAGGCTTTCGCTCGAGCCCGAGGCCAGGAGGCGCATGGAGATGAGATTGACGACGATGCCGACGAGGGCGACGGCGAGCATCGGGCCGCTCAGGATTTCGGGCGGGTTGATGAAACGCTCATAGGCTTCGTAGAGGATGTAGATGGTGAGGAGCAACAGGACGACGGCATTGGCAAGCGCCGAGAGCACTTCGGCCCGTACATAGCCATAGGTCTTCTGCGGTGTCGCCGGGCGTTCGGCGAATCGGATGGCGATGAGGGCCAGAGCGAGGCCGCCGGCATCGGTCAGCATATGAGCGGCATCGGCGAGGAGCGCCAGGCTGCCGGTCAGAATGCCGCCGACGACCTCGGCAACCATATAAGTGGCGGTGAGCGCTAGGGCCCAGGCCAGCCGCGATTTGTGCCGGCCGGCGGCTGAGCCGGCTTTGGGAAGGGCGTGTCCGTGGCCGTCATGCATGGGGGCAGTATAGTGAGGCTGGCGGAAGGGCGACACTTAAAGGTCGCCTGAACGCGGCGGATGCCCGCTCACGAAGCCGTGGCCCGATCTCAACTGACTGATTTATTTGGGAAAACTGGTGCTGCCAGAGAGGATTGAACTCTCGACCTCTCCCTTACCAAGGGAGTGCTCTACCACTGAGCTACGGCAGCGCCGGGGCTCCCTATGCCCTCAAGTTTTCAGGAAATCAACTCCTTCTGATTTCCCGGCAAAATTAGGTGGCTAATCTTGTCCCCGCAGAGGCGGACCGTTTCATTGGAGTTGTTCATGTCCTGGCTTAGGTTTTCGACAATTGTGGGAATCATCTTGTGCTTATCTCACAGCGGGAGCAGGGCCGAGGGATACTGGGACGGCAACAAGCTCTTCGCGGAATGCCGGAAGACGACGAAGCTTTGCGATGCTTATCTTGCCGGGCTTGCCGATATGGCGGCGAAGGAAGCGGGCGTCGCTTTGCCGAGCGCGGCGGTTTGCTTTCCTGAAGGGACGAGCCTGCGGCAGCTGCGCGAGGTCGTTCTCAAGCAATTGAAGGACTATCCGCAAGGCCGAGGTGAGCCCGCCGCTTATGTCGCGCTGACCGCGATCAAGGAGGCGTGGCCGTGCCCCAAATGAATGACGGCGCGCCCGGTCGGGACGCGCCGTTCGTTACGATCCTGGTGTTTCAGAACTTGTAGTTGAGGCCCAGCCTGACCGTCTGGATCTCGAGATCGATATCGACCGGATATTTGCCGATAATCGAGAGGGTTCCCTCATATTCTTTCGAGCCAAGATCGGAATAGAGATATTCGATCTTGACCGTCAAATTGTCAGTCAGCGCGGCCTCGATGCCGGCGCCGAGCGTCCAGCCCAGATAGGTCTTGGTGTCGTTCAACTCGTTGGTGAGCACACCAGGCAGGTAATCCTGAAAATAGTCCGCTTCCTGGCGCGCCCAGCCGAGGCCACCGGTGACATAGGGCATCACGCGATCGAAGGCATAGCCGGCGCGCAGACGCGCGGTTCCGAAGGTCTTGACCTTCACTTCGGCATCGGTCGGAATATCCGGGCCGATGATGAGGTCCGTCAGGACCTGGCTGTCGTCCTTGAGGTTACCGAAGGAGACATCCGCTTCGATGCCGAGAACGATTTTGTTCGGAAGCTGGTAGTTGTATCCCGCCTGGCCGCCGCCGAACCAGCCCTTCGGATCGAGGTCATAGGCAAAGATGTCGTTCGTGTCCGATGTTCCCCAGCCATAGCCGCCATGGATCCCGAGATAGAAGCCGGTCCAGTCATAGGCGGCCGGCGCTTCAATGTCCGCAGCCGAAGCGGGTGAAAGAGGGGAGAGTGCGACCGTAGCGAGCAGGGCGATGAGTGTTTTATTCATATGAGCGTGCCAATGGATTCGAGGAGGGACTTGAGTAGCCGAAAAACTACATGATCGTTGGCTGATTGCAACGATGTGCGCAGGGGCGCGCACGCAAATGTCACCGCGGCTGCAACCGCAACAGTGCGGTGTCGCCGGCTTGTCTACCTTAGCGGGATGGAATATGTCTCTTGGCGCCCATGAACGCGATCACCGAACGTAAACTCACGACCATCCTGTCGGCCGATGCCGTCGGCTACAGCCGCCTGATGGGGCAGGACGAGAGCGGCACCTTCGCCACGCTCAAGGCTTATCGCGAGCTCACGGCGGAGCGAATTGCGGCCCATCGCGGCCAGGTGGTGAATACTGCCGGCGACAGCATCCTGGCCGATTTTCCGAGCGTCGTTCGGGCGGTCGAATGCGCTATCGACATCCAGCGCGCGATCGCCGAACGCAATGCGGCGCTTAAGGCCGATAAACGCATGTGGTTCCGCGTCGGCCTCAATCTCGGCGACGTCATGGTCGACAAGGGCGATCTGTTCGGCGATGGCGTCAATGTGGCGGCCCGGCTCCAAGCCATGGCCGACCCCGGCGGCATCCTCATCTCGGGCACGGTCTTCGATCATGTGAAAGACAAGCTCGCGGTGGGCTTCGATGCGCTCGGCGCCAAGGCAGTGAAGAACATCCCGGCGCAAGTGTCGGTCTATCGCGTGCTGCTCGAGGGCGGCGTCCAGCCGACGCCGGACGAAGTGCCCGACGCGCCGACCAAGGCCGGGACAGATCCGCGCGAAGTGCGCCGGCACAAATTCATGGTCAGCACGGCGACGGCCGGATCCTTCATCGCCTTCTTCTTCCTGCTCAACGTCGCGACCGGCTCGCCCTTGTGGGCCATCTGGCCGTCGATCCCGATCCTGCTTATATACGCGTTGCGGTCGATCGCGCTGTTTCGCAAGCGGTTGGATTGAGGGCTAATCTCATTTCCCTTCTCCCGCTTGCGGGAGAAGGTGCCCGATAGGGCGGATGAGGGTGTTGGTTCCGTTGGAGACAGCGCTTCAAGAAAATGATCCGGCTTCAAAACTTCCCATGCCTGCGACTCTGCAGAAGCTGAGAGAACACCCTCATCCGGCCTTCGGCCACCTTCTCCCGCACGCGGGAGAAGGGAAACCGGGGCGAGGGTCATCTCAATCGTGCGGCGCGCGGTGGAGATTGGGGCGATGAATCTCGCGCCAGTCCTCGGGCAAATCGAAGGTGCCGCGCCAGATGCCGCGGCGCTCGTTGCGCGCTTCGACTTCCTCGTCGACATAGAAGGTGCCGTGACGGGTATAGGCGACCGCCCAGCCGAGACGGACCATCTCGGCGTTGAGCTGGACGCCGCCGGCGCTGCAGCGCGAGACGAGGCGGCCATAGCGGTCCGCATCGAGGCCTTTGCACTCAACCTCGCGCCCGGTCACCAGCCGGCGCAGAGCGTCGGCGGCGGCGCGGCCGCAATTCCAGTCGCGGTTCTTCTCGTCACGACAGGTCTGCCGATATTCCGGCGCGTCGATGCCGTTGAGCCTGATCTCGTCCTTGCCGAGCCGGAAGGAATCGCCATCGACGATGTCGGCGGTGCCGGGGGTGAGGGTCACCTGGTTGAAGACGCGCAGCGCGATGAGGACGAGGCCGGCGGCGACGACGAACATTCCCGTGTCGAGGAGACTGCGTGCCAGGGAGCGCGGCGGCCGCGACGGCCGCCGGCGTCCATAGCGGCGGTAGCTCACGGCCGATCCCAGCGCCGCGCCGCCTGATCGTCCTTGTCCTTGGCGTCGACCCAGCGCGTTTCGCCGCCGGTTTCCTCGAGCTTCCAGAAGGGCGCCTTGGTCTTGAGCCAGTCCATCAGGAACGCGCACGCTTCGAAAGCGGCCTGCCGGTGGGATGAGGCGGTGAGGACGAGCACGATATCGTCGCCGGGCTCGAGCGGCCCGTAGCGGTGGATGACGAGGCAGGCCTCGAGCGGCCAGCGCGCGAGCGCTTCGGCCTCGATGCCGGCCAGCGCCTTTTCGGTCATGCCCGGATAATGCTCGAGCGTCATGCGCTCGATGCGCGCACCTTCGCTCATCTCGCGCACGGTGCCGATGAACATGACGGTGGCGCCGCTCGACCGGTTGGCGGCCTGAAACTCTTTCAGCTCAGCAGCGGCGTCAAAGGCTATGTCCTGCACACGGATCATGATCTGCCCATTGTGACAAGATTACCGCTTTGGTTCAATCGGGCGCGCCGAGCCCCAGCTTCTTCAGCGCCGCATAGGCGCCCGCCGGATCCTCGAGGATTCCGGGCATGTCGGGATAGATGCGCGGCGCCAGCCACGAGCCCTTGACCTGGATGGCGACCGGGAAGGTGGCGAGGGGCGCTGGAGCGGTCGCCGATGTCGCGGCGGAGACCGCCAGCTGCGGGTCCACCTTGAGATCGAGCGCCTGGCGCAGGAGATCGATCTCGCCCTTGCCGGTGAAGGTCAGAGCCGGGCTCGACAGGATGAGATTGGTCGTCTCGGCGATGCCGTCGGAAATGGCGAAGGTCGCCGACAAAGCGTCGAAGGTGGTGCTCTGGCGCTCATCGCGGCCCCAGCCTTCGAGGATCGCCGTCGAGACCTTGCCGAAGGCGACTGGGAGATCGATGCCGGTGAGCGTTCCGGACACGGCGCGGAACGAGGCCTGTCCCTTCAGCGTCGAAACGAGATCGGCGAGGGTCGGGCCGCTGGCCTGCAGCGAGAGGCTGGGCGAGAGCCGGCCTCTGAGGTCGCCGAAGCCCACCGCGGCGAGCAGCGCTCTATCGGCGGCGATGTTCTCGCCGTTGGCGCTGAACTGGAGGCTGGGCGTCGCCGCCTTGCCGTCGATCTTCAAAGCGAGGTCGAGCGTGCCTTCGGCATAGGCCGCCTTGGCGATCTTCAGATCGAGGATGCCATCGGCGAGATTGGCGGTGAGCTCGGCCGGCCCGGTGCGGAAGGCACCATAAGCGAAAGCATTGGTGCCCACTTTGAGAATCACATCGAGGCTGCGCAGTGCCGTGAGATCGATGCGGGAAGTGGACCACGGATTGGTGAGGAAGGCGTTGTTCACCGCGGTCGAGCCGCTGTAGCGGGTGAGATCGATGGTCTGGACAGTGACGTCGGCATCGAGCTTCGGCCGGCCCTTGCCCAGCGCCAGGCCGATATCACCCTGGCCGCGCATGTCGTCGAGCGCGAATTGGGCATTGGTGAAGAGCAGCCCTTGCGCCGATGAATCGACCGCACCCGCCAGCTCGAAGCGGGCGCCGTTCATGCCCTCTGGCAAGGACGCGCCGAACCACGATGCGGCCATGCCGAGATCGGTGCCCTTGATGCCGGCCTGGCCGTCGAGCTCGAAGCCCTTGATGAGGGCAGCGCGGCCGGAGAACTGAAAGTCGAGGCCCGGCGCCTGCAAGGTGACGTCGGCGGGCGAGCCGTCCTCGGCCACACGCTGCGGCGATTTGAGGAACAGCGTGAAGCCGGCGCGCCGCTCATTCCAGACGAAAGCGCCCCTGGCATTCAACTCATCGGCGGGACCCGCAAGGGACGTCAGGGCCTCGACGTCGGAGAGCGCCACAGCGGTGCCGGTGCGCTCGTCGAGAAAAGCGACGCGGCCACCGGCGATGCGCAGCGGAAGGCCTTCCGCTTCGCCGGCTGTGGCCGCGGCGGCATAGTCCCAATTGGCGTGGCCATCGGCGCCGATGACCAGATTGATGCTGGGCTTTTCGATCACGATCTCGGCGATGCCGTTTTCACCCCAGCCCAACAGCCCGTCGGCCGGCACGATGCGCAGCGTCTCGATGGTGGCGAGCGGCGCCGAGGTCGAGCCCTTGGGGGCAGGGATCACGACATTGCCGAGGGAGACCGAAAAACGCGGCCAGAAGGAGAGGCCGGGGAGGCCCGAAGACGTGACCGCGACACCCGTCTGGCGCTCGACCCTCTGGGCCAAGTCGGCGGACACCGCCCGGATGCGGTTGGTCAAAAGAATTCCCGCCGCGACAATCAGGACGGCGGCGACGGCGAGGCAGGCCAGTATGATCTTACGCATCGTTCCCTTGCAAGGAATTGGGGCCGACAAGTCAAGAGTTGACTTGCGGGCCATATTCGGGGCCTTGGGAGCATGGAAATGCGGCATGATCGTGCCGGACAAATAAAGGGAGGGTGATTGATGTCGACTGCCGAGCCTTTGTGGACACCGGATGCGGGGCGCCAGGCCGGGTCCAATCTCGCGGCTTTCGCGGCTTATCTCGCGAAAAGCGAGGGTTCGGGTCCGCTCAAGACCTATGCGGATTTCCACGATTTCTCGGTGCGGCAGCCGGAGCAGTTCTGGGGCGCCTTGTGGGATTTCGCCAAGGTCAAGGCGTCGGTGCGTGGAGCTGAAGTGCTGGCCGATGGGACGAAGATGCCCGGGGCGCGATTCTTCCCTGACGCCAGGCTCAATTATGCCGAGAACCTGCTGGTCAAGAACGACGACACACCGGCGCTGATCTTCCGCGGTGAGGACAAGGTCCGCAAGAAGATGAGCTGGCGCGAGCTCAACACGGCCGTGGCGCGCCTCCATCACGCTTTCGCCAAGGCCGGCCTCAAGCCCGGCGACCGGGTGGCGGCCATCGTGCCGAACATGCCGGAAACCATCGTCGCCTTCCTGGCGGTCGCCTCGCTCGGCGGCATCTGGTCGTCCTGCTCGCCCGATTTCGGCGAGCGCGGCATTCTCGACCGCTTCGGCCAGATCAAGCCGCGCTTCCTCATCGCCTGCGACGGCTATTATTACAATGGCAAGAAGATCCCGATCGGCAACAAGGTGGCGGCGGTTCTGAAGGAGCTGCCGAGCGTCGAGGAAACCCTCATCATCGACTATATCGGCCAGGCGACCGACATCTCGCGCACCATGCCGCGCGCGGTGGCCTATGAGGACTATATCTCGCGCAAGGAGCAGGAGCCGATCAAATTCGCGCAGCTGCCCTTCGATCATCCGCTCTATATTCTCTATTCCTCCGGCACCACCGGCATTCCCAAATGCATCGTGCACCGGGCGGGCGGCATCCTCCTGAAACATCTCTCTGAACTCATCCTCAATTCCGACGTGAAGGCCGGCGACCGTCTGTTCTACTTCACTACCTGCGGCTGGATGATGTGGAACTGGCTGGTGAGCGGGCTCGCCACCGGCGCCACGCTGCTCCTCTATGACGGCTCACCCTTCGCACCGAGCGAGCGGGTGCTGTTCGATTATGCCGATGAGGAGGGCATGACGCTGTTCGGCACCTCGGCCAAATATATCGATGCGGTGAAGAAATCGGGTCTCAAGCCGCGCGAGACGCATAAGCTCGCCACGGTGCGCACGATGTTCTCGACCGGCTCGCCGCTCGCCGCCGAAAGCTTCGATTTCGTCTATGAGGACATCAAGCGCGACCTGCATCTCGCCTCGATCTCGGGCGGCACCGATATCTGCGGCTGCTTCGTCGGCGGCAATCCGCTGTCGCCGGTGTGGCGTGGCGAGATCCAGGGCGCCATGCTCGGCATGGCGGTCGATGTCTATGACGACGATGCGAAGCCGGTGCGCCAGGAGAAGGGCGAGCTCGTCTGCGCGGGACCGTTCCCGTCGATGCCGGTGATGTTCTGGAACGATGAAAGCGGCGAGAAATATCACAACGCCTATTTCGCCCGCTTCGACAATATCTGGTGCCATGGCGATTTCGCCGAATGGACGGCGCATGGCGGCATCATCATCCATGGCCGCTCGGATGCGACGCTCAATCCGGGCGGCGTGCGCATCGGCACGGCGGAGCTCTACGCCCAGGTCGAGCGCATTCCTGAAATCATCGAGGCGCTGGCCATCGGCCAGGACTGGGACAATGATGTGCGCATCGTGCTGTTCGTGCGCCTGCGCGAGGGTGTCCAGCTCGATGAGGCGCTCACCACCAAGATCAAGCAGCAGGTGCGCCAGGGCGCCTCGCCCCGCCATGTGCCGGCGAAGATCATCGCGGTGAAGGATATTCCGCGCACCAAATCCGGCAAGATCACCGAGCTCGCGGTGCGCGATGTCGTACATGGACGGGTGGTGAAGAACAAGGAAGCGCTGGCCAATCCGGAAGCGCTGGATCTCTATAAGGATCTGGCGGAGTTGAAGAGCTGAGGGGCGATCAGATCTCCTTCCCCCTTGCGGGGAATCGGATGGGGGTCGGGTGCTCTTGCAAGATTTACAAGGCACGATTCTGAGAGACCACCCGACCCCCACCCCCGCCCTTCGGGCGTACCCTCCCCGCAAGGGGGAGGGAGATCGGTGGGGTTGGCTCGCCTTCTAAACCGCCAGCACGCGGGTGGTCGGGAAAGTGATCTCGACCAGCGTCCCTTTGCGCGGTTCGCTTGAAATGTCGAACTGGGCGCGGTTCGCTTCGGCGAGCGCCTTGGTGAGCGGGAGGCCCAGACCAGTGCCCGGCACGTTGCGGCCGTCGGTGGTGATGCGGCGGAAGGGCTCGAGCGCTTCCTTGATTTCCGCCTCGGTCATGCCGAGACCGGTGTCCTTGACGCGCAATTTCAACTCACCGGCTCTGGTGAGCTGCGCCGAGATGATCACCTGGCCGCCGGGCTCGGTAAATTTGATCGCGTTGCTCAAGAGATTGAGCATCACCTGGCTCATCGAGCGCTGGTCGGCGACCACATTGGGGAGATCGCCCGGCATCGTGCGGCGCAGGATGACGCGCGCGGCGGTCGCCTGCTCCTGCACCATCTTGATCGCCTGGTCGACGACATCGGGGAGCGCCACCGAAGTGAAATTGAGCTCGAGCTTGCCGGCCTCGACCTTGGAGAGATCGAGCAGGTCGTTGATGAGCGACAGGAGATGCGCGCCGCTGGCATGGATGTCGTTCACATAGCCGCGATACTTGTCGTTGCGGATCTCGCCGAAGCGCTCCATGCGCATCACCTCGGAGAAGCCGAGGATGGCGTTGAGCGGCGTGCGCAATTCATGGCTGATCTTGGCGAGGAATTCCGACTTCTGCTTGCTTGCTTGCTCGGCCGCGTCTTTCGCCTCACGCAACTCGGCCTCGGTGCGCTTCCACTGGGTGATGTCGCGCAGCACGGCGCAGAACGAGGCGGCATTCTCGCGCGTCGAATGGAGGCGCCCGATGGTGAGGAAGAGCGGCACGACACCGCCCTGCTTGACGACCGCCGTCACCTCGCGCCCGTCATTGAAGACGGCGGCGAGTC
The DNA here is from genome assembly GCA_005502925.1 of Rhizobiales bacterium Y(2018). Lineage (GTDB taxonomy): Bacteria > Pseudomonadota > Alphaproteobacteria > Rhizobiales > Aestuariivirgaceae > Taklimakanibacter. The sequence goes on from SCPD01000008.1 coordinate 119,336, forward strand.
CGGGACCTTGCAGCGCGGAGAGATAATCGCGCAAAACCCGGCGGCTGTCCGGGGCCAGCAGCGTGGCGAGCGGCTTGTCGATGACCTCGGCGATGCGGTAGCCGAAGATGGCTTCGGCGCCGGCGCTGAAGCTCCGGATGTGACCTTCGGTGTCGAGGGTGATGATGCCGTCGGCCGCGGTGTCGAGGATGTTGCGCAGCTCCTCGTCCTCCTCGGCGCGCGCATTCGGCTGAGGGGCGAGAGGGGCCGGCGCCGGTTCGGCGGGCGGTTTCGGCTGTGGCGCTTCGGCCTGGGCGGGCTCGGCCGGTGGTGGAGGCTCTTCGCGCGGCAGGTCGATGACGAGCTCGGCCTTGGCCGGCCTCTCGTCCTGAGGCGGCTTGGCGATAATCTGGGGCTCGGCCGATGGTGCCGGGTGGACGAGACGCGGCGCCGGCGCTTCCACCTTGAGCGGGGCCGCGGGTATTTCCGCTTTAGGCGGCGCGGCCGGTGCGGGTGCGGGCTCGGTTTCGACCGCCTCGGCGATCTCGGCGAGCGTCACCTGCAGGGCCGGACCGCCGCGCCAGGCAATGGGCAGGACGGTGAGATTGACGGTGATCGGCGCGCCATCGCCGGTCACCAATCTCGCGGTGCTGGTGCCGCGCGGCGGCAGGCCCGAAAAAGCGATCTTGTCGCGCAGGCTTTCGGAACCGGCATAACGCAACAGCTTCAGCGCTGCCGGGTTGGCATATTGGATCTTGCCGTCCTGCACGATGATGACGGGATGGGCGAAGGAGTCGATCTTGCGGGTGACGATCGGCGGCAGGCCGGGCGGGATGTTCACCGGCACCGCCTGGACATTCACCTGGACGGGCTCGGCCGTCTTCTGCTTTTCAGCGCGCAACGACTTGCCGAGCGCCTCGAAGGTCTGGGCTTCCTGGGGCGACAGCCTGGGCTCGCTGAGCTTGGGCGCCGGGGCCGGCGCTGAGGCGCCCTCGCTCTCGCCCAGATGGCGCTCCAGCGCCCGGCGATCGGTGACATCTTCGCAGATGATGAGGATGGCGGGATCGGCGCTCTTTTCGCCGGCCATCAGCTTGGCGGTGAGGCGGATATCACGCTCGCCGAAAAGCGTATCGAGCTTGCGGGTGAGGCCCAGCGTGCCGGCGGAGATCACCCGCTGCTGGAACTCCTCGAAGGCCTCGACGCTGCCCAGAAGCCGGTGGGCGTAGCGGCGCTGCTCCGGCATGAACAGCCGTTCGGCGGCGGCATTGGCGAAAGCGACCATGCCTTGCGTGAGGAGGAGGGCCGGGAAGGGCAGATCGCTGAAGGCACGGGCAAGCTCGCCCGACTGGCTGGCGGTTTCTTCGGCTTCGGCGAGGCCTGCGACCAGAAGGCCGGTGCGGCCATCGGGAAGGGTATGCAGGGCGCAGTTGCAGGCAAGCGCCGTCGCATTGCCGGTCGAGGGGAAATGGAGCAGCGCCTTGCGCAGCTCGCCGCGCCGCAGACGGCGCGCCAGGGCGCCCAGATTCTCGACGCCGGGCTCAGTCCGGTCGAAGGGGCGGTCGAGCAGATCGAATAAGGTCTCGCCGCCGAAATAAGCGATGCCGGCTCTATTGGCCCAGACGATGCGCGTACGATCACTGTCCCACAACCAGGATGGCTGGGGGAGGCTGCGCAGATCCTCCAACGTTGGCAAAACGGCCTGATTCACTCATCTTGCCGCAGGCGTGGCTGCCCGCGGCCCCTTGCTCCACACCGTCCCGGCAGAATCGCGCGTTCCGGCATTTTGTCTATAAAGCAATGTTAAATGAGTACAATTCATCAATCTTTTATTAAGCTTAACGGCCTTCCCCCAGTCTACAGGGCGACTCACTTGAGTTCACGTCCTGACTGCCGGTTCTCCACAGGCCCTTGCTGCGTCGCAAAATAATGTTGCGATGCACAATGATCGCGCCTATCATGGACAGATTGTGGTCACTGGTGGGCCCCGGTCCGCCCGAAAAGGAGATGTGACATGAGCAAGAAGCTGAAGCTCGTCCGGAACACCCCGGAAGTGGCGGTCGAGGTCACTGAATTCGCCCAGAAATCGGTCGATCAGGCGCAGGCCGCCTTCGACAAGGCGAGCGATCTCGCCCATTCGAACATGCAGTATGTCGATGCCGTCGCCGGCGCCTTCAAGGCGCGCACCACCGACATCCACCTCAAGGCCATGGAGATCGCCCAGATCAACATGAATTCGGCCTTCACCTATATGCGCAAGGCTTTCGCGGTGACGGACCCGACCGAGTTCGTGACCCTCAACCAGGATTTCGCGCGCGACCAGTTCGCCGCCTATACGCGCCAGGTGAACGAGCTCGGCGAGCTGTCGCTGCTCCTCGCCCAGGAGACGGTGAAGCCGGTGCAGGAGAGCATGCTGAAATCATTCAACGACCTCGGCAAGACCTTCGACGTCTGATTTTTGGCAATTGGCCGGCTGGTGGATGTTCTGCCGGCCGGTCCCGTACGTTACCGCAGTAGGCCGCAACTTATGGGGTCGTGTTTGTCGCCGTAGGGCCCAGAGCCTTCGTGATGAGGGCTGTCCATTCTGTTGCTGATACGCGATGCCCGTACGGGGTAAGATGCACATTGGCAGGGAAATGGGTGAGGGGACCCTCATCTGCCGCCTTCTGGAATGCCGGTGTCAGATCGATATATGTCAAGCCCAGCTCCGCTGTCTTCTTGGCCAGCCAATCACGCTGCATCGTGCTCATGGTCCGCACTGCTTCCGCCGTCTTCTCGTCTTCGAATACAGCCGTGTGGGCGTAAGCCGTGTGCATTGACGGGGTGTAGCTGACGATCCCGATAAAACCTCTAGATGACGCAAGATCCTTGAATGTCGTTAGCGGCGGCGTCCACAAGTCGAGACGGATCTCACCGTTCATCAACCGCTTTGCATCTCTGACCTCGCCGCGATCCTGATTGGTGACATTGAGCGGAACGATCGCGCCCTGAGAGCGGGCCGTATAGCGATAATTGATATCCCGATCCTTGTCGAAGAGCCACTTTATCTGGTCACGCAGCAACCATTCCCGTGCGGCGTAGATAAGGGATATGACGTAACTGCCGGACAAAACACGCTCGAACTCCTCTTCGGAATTCCGGCGATCACGACCCGACTTGAGGAAGGCCTCGTAGCGGACCGCGTCCCTGAGGTCGTTGCCCTCATAAATGTTGAGAATCACCACGCGCGGTTTGAAATCAAAGCCGTATTTCCTGAGCAATTCGACATACTCATACGGGCCGACGCCGCCGACCCCCATGTTGTAGGTGGAATATTTGCTCAACTCTTCCAGATACTGGGTGCTTGCATCCGTGGCTTCGACTCCGGTGCAAGCGACGAAGGAGTCGCCCAAGACAACGACATCGATATTGAGCCTCTCGGCCTTCGTCGTTGGATTACAGAAGCCCTTGGCGTCCATCCGCGTGACTTCGATGGCTCCCACCTGCAGATCGACCGGATCCCGCACACTGACGAAGGTGCTGTTGGGGGCGGGATGGTAGATCGGCGGACCGCGGTCGACCCGCTCTTCCGAGGTCACAACGGCATAGTCATTGACACTGCCGTAATCGAGTCGGTCAGCGATCTGATGGCGCAGCGGCGCAGGGAAATGCGCAAGCAGCGGCACGCTGATCAGCGAAGGGAACATGCGCAAGGCCGCCTCGACGATCAGGAGGCCGACCAGCAACGACGTGAGAATGGTTATGCCACGGAACAGGAGGTTTTTCATTGCCGCCAATCGATCAATGTTACAGCCAAGATCGCAGGAAACTTGCCAACAAGGATTGTGAGAATCAGGGAGTCATCTCGCCGTCATGGGCATCGGCGTACCGATTGCTAGCTTGAAGACAGCATCGGCGCCAGTGCGTCGAAATGCCCTACCATCACTCGTCTAACTACCTGGAAAGGCTCAGAGATTGGATCAAGGTGACGCATTGGGCCCGGTCCCACCCCCGCGAAAGCGCCGGCGGGATGCATGGCGCCATCGCAAGCCTTGAAATGGCCGAGGCTTCAGACTAGTTTGCGCCCGTTTCGAGGACCCCGTGCAGCTGTAGCTCAGTTGGTTAGAGCGTCGGATTGTGGATCCGAAGGTCCCTGGTTCGAGACCAGGCAGCTGTACCACTCATTTTCTCATCCCTTGACGATGTGATCCCTCCGGATCGTCAAGCGAGGTGAGCCTTGTCCGAAGAGCCGCTCTGTACCTTGGTTATGCCGTCGCGCCCGATATGATAGAGATCCGTCGCGATTTCAGTCCACGCCGGCCGGTGGGTGATCGCAATGGTCGTATAGCTTCCGCGCAAACCCGCGATGTTCTCGCAGATTTCCTTCTCCGCCTTGGGGTCGAGCGCGCTGGTCACCTCGTCAAGGATCAGCAATTGCGGATTGGTCACGAGCGCGCGGGCAAGCGCGATACGCTGCCGCTGACCGCCGGAAAGCTTCAACCCCATCGAGCCGACATTGGTATCGAGGCCTTCCGGCATGGCCTTGACGAAATCAAGCGCGCCGGCCTTGCCGAGCGCGAACTCGATCTCCTGATCATCGATGTCATGATCGCCAAGGGCGATGTTCTCGCGGATCGTCCCGTGCAACAGACTCAATTCCTGCGGCACGTAGCCAATCGACTTGCGCCACCGCACGATGTCGATCTGGTCGAGCGGCACGCCGTCCAGCGTTATCCGCCCGCTGTCCGGTTTGTGAAGGCCGAGCAGCAGGTCGAGCAGTGTCGTCTTCCCGACCCCGGAAACACCCTGCAGGACGGTCACCGATCCTGTCGTGATGGCAAAGCTCGCATCCTTGATGACCGGCTTGTCGCCATGCCCGAATTTGACATTCTCGAAGCGGCACTCCTTGTTCAGGGTGGGCGCCTTGTCGCCGGTGTGAACCTCCTTCTGCGCGATCGCGTTGGCGATGAACTGCTCGGTGCGCACATAAGCGGCTTCATTGTCAGCCACGTCCTGCAGGAACTTCTGCAGCTTGTTGACGATCGTTATCATCTGGAAGAAGACGACGCCGAGGACCACCAGCTCGGCAAGCGAGGCTTGCGCATAGGTGATCGCCAGATATGCGCCCACACCCAGGGCGAGGGTGATCAGCAGCTCACTTCCCTGGACCAGTCCCTGGCGGGCAATCTCACGCGTCACCAGCGCCCTGCGCAGGCGGCGGAGAATCGTTCCCATTTCGAGAACCAGCTTGTCATACCGGTGCATCGCCTTGAGCGGCTTGATATTGCTGAGCAGGTCGGAGACGAAGGTCGTCAGGCTCGAAACACGGTCAGCCTTCTTATAACCGGCGCGGCGGGAGACCTTCACCAGCCAATTCAGAACCGCCGCGATGACAAATCCAACGCCTGCCCCGAGCAGCGCGAGCTTCCAATCGATCAGCAGGGCCACGGTCGCATAGGCGAGGCCCTGCAGGCAGTAGCTTACGACCTGCGCGGCCAGGGAGTATGCCGCGCCGCAGGTATTGGCGTCCGCGCTGATCGTATTTGCGAGACGTCCAGTCTGAAGCTGCGTGTAGAAGCTCCATCGGGCGTTGAACAAGGCAGCGATGACGCGGCGCCTGATCGCCGTGGCAACGCGCGCGACGGCAATGCCGGCATAGGACATCGCAAAGAACGAGAGCACAGTCTTGAGCGAGAAGAACGTGACGACGACGATGATGAGATTGAGCAATGTCGGCGCGACGCCGATGCCCTCCATGATCTGATGCACGTAATTGGTCAGCCGCGACGTGTTGCCCTGACCTTCACTCGCCATGGCCTGGATGGTGGGCAGGAGGGCGGAGATGCTGATGACCTCGGCAAAGCCCGAAAGCAGAAGACATAACAGCACCGCCCATGGCCGGGTGTCCTCGGCCAGGAAGAAAATACGAAAGACCTGTTTCATGTCGTGATGGCTTAGCCGGGATGCCCCTTCAACTCAAGAAAAACGGCCCGGCTCCGGCGCCAGACCGAAGGAATTGTCCCGGTCTTGATGCGTGATAAATGTTCTTTTCATATCAATGATCTAGCTGGTCGAACGGGCTGTCCTGGCGGCCAGGTACGCGGCTCTGTTCTCAGCGCACGAGTTCCTGGCGCGGCACTGTCCCGGGAGCCCGAAGCGAGGCTGTTTCCGGCGGAGATTGACAACCAGCTTTTCGCTTTAATGGCAAAAGGACTTGGTGTACGCATCCCCCCACCGCCGCCAATTTCATGGACTTACGAATGTTGAACTTTTCCGCAGCAGAAGTGAGGTATGAGCCTTATCCGCTCATGGTTTTGCGCCCCGCGCTCGATGCAAGCACATATGACGAGCTTTGTGACAATTTTCCCGACATTTCCCTGTTCGGCCCCATCCGCGGCTATGACTACAAGCTCAGCCTTTCGGAAAAATTCGCAGCTGAAAACTATCACAAGTTCATCAAGGAGAATAAGCCGTGGAACCGTTTCCATGGGTGGCTCAAAAGTGACGAATTCATAAAGCGCACGGTAGAGTTTCTCAAGGAGAGGAACGTCGATCTCGATATCGACGACAGCTTTGAGTCGACGCCGAAGCGTCTCGGCCGGGCCTTGGAGGCGATCCGCGACCGCAAGATGCCTTCCATATCGCCGCGACTGCGCAGCCGCTTCGAGTTTTCGGTCCTCAAGGCCGATGGAGGAGAAGTCGCTCCTCACACCGACACGCCGAAGAAGATCATCACGCTCGTCCAGACCATGATCAAGGAGGGAGAATGGAATCCCGCGATCGGCGGTGGCCTGGACGTCAACCGTGCGACCGACAGCCAGTACGCCTTCAACTGGAAGAACAAGATGGTGCCCTGGGACAAGATCGAAGTGCTCGACACCATTCCGTTCGTTCCGAACCAGTGCACGGTTTTCATCAAGACGTTCAATTCACTCCACTCGGTGCGCAAGATGAATGAAAAGGGCTCGAACGCCTTGCGCAAGACGGTCACGATCGTCATCGAGAAAGACGAGTAGCGGGTGTTTCCAGATTTCCTCTGCATCGGGGCCCAAAAAGCCGGAACGACCTGGTTGCATCATAATCTCAGCGAGCAGCCGGGAATCTGGCTGCCGCCGGTGAAGGAGATCCATTTCCTCGATCATGCGCCTCCGTCCATGATGAAGAGGGCTCTCACAAAGCAGTCGCATCATGTGCTGGCTCGGGCCAATGCGAAGACCGCCGCAGCGGAGCTGATCAGCGGCCGAGGCAGCCTCGACGCGTTTCGCCTTGCCTGGCGACTTGCCTTTGCCAAGCGGGATTGGGACTGGTACTCGTCCCTGTTTCCCTCGCGTCCCGGCTTGATGTGCGGTGAAATCTGTCCCGGTTACGCCCGCTTGTCTCTGGACGTCATCCAATCGATCGCGCAGCGCAACCCGCGCGCGAAGATCATCTATCTGCTGAGAGATCCGATTGATCGGGCATGGTCTTCCGTCGCCATGCATTTCCGCAAGCGAAACGATCAGACGATCAACGAGGTCGAGCGGGATCAGATATTGAAACGCATCGACCAGTCGAAGTTCCAGTCCCACTGCCGATATGAACAGAGCATTGCAAACTGGCTCGCCTGCTTTCCTCCCGATCAGGTGTATTTCGGCTTCTTTGAACGCATCGAAGCGGAACCCATGGAATATCTCGCCGACATCCTGACGTTTCTCGGGCTGCCTGCGAAACCGGCGGCATCCGCCCCCGGCAAGCGCATAAACGCGGGCAGGGGCGAGGTGATCGATCCGATCATCGAACGGCGGCTCGGAACGTTATTGCGTGACGAGGCCGTTCGCGCGCATGACCGATTTGGCAATGCCCATACGGCGAAGTGGCTGGCCCATGCACAGGCCGTGACCGCGTAGGCCGCTGAAGCTCCGCCGGCGCGACCGGAACTTGCGGGGAAGGGCGGTCGAGCCCGGTTCCCCGCACAATCATTGGCCCGCCGCTATTTTCACTTCTGCAGCAACGGGCGTGCGACATCCCGCTGCCATTCCTCAACCGTCAGGAGTTGGGGACCGCCTTCGCCCATACGCAGGACGCGCTGGTCTATGTTCTTGCGTGACAGATACTGGAACCACGCATTGTAGTACTGCACAAACCGCGCGGGGTCGTCATACAGGCCAAGGAGGTTCTTCAGACGCTTGCGGCTGCGGCCGGAGGCAGCCTGAATATCCCGTTGCAGTCCCGCCTTCAATTCCTCGCGCGGCAGCCAGATCGTCACCGCCTGAGCTTTCTTGGCGGTATCGAGGGTGTCCAAAGCGGGATCGTGTTCGAGCGTGCCGGCGGCCTCGGTGACGGGACGCATGAAGTCGTACTGGAATATCAGCTCCTTCTGTGGGGCTGGCTGGGGCTTGTGATAGTCCTCGGCCATGAGCACGGGAGCGGGGCCGGCAAGGCGCAGGAACTGCGCGGCTTGCGGGATGGCGCGGCTGGTGATCTTCTGGGCGATCTGGCCGACCGCGGATGAGGTGGGAAAACCAATGATCGACAGGTCATCGATCTGACGCATGGTCGCGATGACGAGAAAGCGCTCCTTGAAGGCGGAGGGCAGAATCTCGACCGAAGCAAAACAACCACGCCGATAGCGTAATAGATTTTCGATCGCCGATTTCGTTATGTAGAACTGCTTTACGCCTTCTCCGGACGTGCCGCGCCCGACCATGATCGACGGCGTGCGGGACATGAACCGTTCCTGCAGCCAGGTCATCCCGAGCTTGCGGCGGTCATGGGCTCCGAACGTCGCGAGTTCGAGAACGAGCCTCTGCCGGGTGGCGGCCACCAGGCGGTCAAGCCCGAGAATGGGATTGACGAGGTGATGCAGTACGTTGAGGCAGATGACCTGGTCAAACTTCCCGTCGATGGGAGCATGGTCAATGTCCCCAGTGCGAAACTCGACCGACAGCCCCAGCATATCGGCAAGAATCTTGCCCTTACGCACATTGTCCTGATCGAAGTCGAGGCCTACGACCCGATCGGCGCCCCGGCGGCGCGCTTCGAAGCAGAAGTAGCCCAGGGAACAGCCGACATCGATAAAGCTCCGGCCCGACATATCGTCGGGAAGTATGACACGGGCGGTGCCGGAACGGTCATGGCCGCCGGTGCTGAGCCCATGGGGCAGTTCGATCGCCTGGTAGTTATAGGGCTCCGAATTGAGCACATCTTCGATCTGCTGGCGGGTCCATGAGGATCCGACAACGGGGGAAGCTTCATTCATAGATCGCCTCATATCTCGCCTCTTCGACAGAGGCTTCTAACTCGATGTTTTAATGGATCTTTCTGCCCTGTCGGGCGCCAAATCACATTTGCTGTGGCAGCTGTATAAACATATCGTAACAGTGGTATGAAGTATTGACGTCACTTAATCAACGCCTCGCGCATGAACTGGAAACAGCTGTTATTCCCTCGCCAAGTCCGTAGTTGGCTGAAGTCCGCACGCGGTATCAAAGCCGTGCTGCTCGGAAAGTACTTCACAGTATTGCTTCGCTTGGGCAGGCCGGCGCCCCTTGCAAGATATTTGGGGCCGCGCCGATTTCGGGGACAGGCCGTGCTCTACAAGCAGGGCATCCTGTCCTATGTCGTGGCCGATCGCTATGTGCGCTTTGCGGCCAGCCCGCGTCCCATTGGGAAATTGGAGAAAGAGTTCTCGATGTGGCGCTACATGCGCGAGCATGGACTCGATGCCATTCTGCAGCGTTCGGCGGAGTTCCACGGTGGGAAGGACGGCAAGATCCTCGAAACGGATCTCTTATCGCCGGTCAGCCGGGAAGAGCAGGTGGCCGCAACCTTGCCCATCATCGAAAGGCTCGTGGCTTCCGCGAGGCCGGTGATGCACAATGACATGCCGGCGACGATCAGCGCCGGATTGCAACTGGGGCGCCATGTCTGCGGCGGAGCCCTGCCTGACAGGTTCGCGTCCGAAGACGAGATCAGGGATTGCTTCGCACGCGAGCTGTTGACGGGAATTTCCCATCGCGACCTGCATTATCGAAATGTCATGCGGGACGTCGACGGAAGACCCGTGCTGATAGATCTCAAATCCTGCGATTTCAACAAGATCATCTCCATCGACCTGCTCAATTTCGCTTGCAAGTACATACAAGCGAGAGGCAGGTGGAACTATCTCGACGGGGCGTTCAAGTTGCAACAGCCGGGATGGCACGTGCCCGAACTCGCCCCGGTCCTGGCATTGGTCGATCTGCCCCGCCCGATCTGGGGACAGCTCCTGGCTCTTCACGCCCTGGGCCAGCTCGCAGGCAGGCTCAAGTCTCCCACGGACATCAGTCCGCGCTTCGAAAAGTCCTTGCTTCGGGTGCTGTCGAAGAACTGGCGCGGCGTACCGTCGTGACGTCGTAGCGGCCGGTCAGGCCGCAAATATCGGGCGCTCGGCCAGGGTCGGCGTGCGCGCGATCACATCGAGAGCGTCATGGCGGACGTGGTTCTTCTCCATCTGATCCCGGATCATGTCCTGGGTGACAATGCCTTTTTCGACACACTCCTTGAGAAGCGCGAAAAATAGCCGCTCCTGGTTGGAGTCGGGATGCTTCTTGTACTGGCCGAGGAAGGCATATTCGCCGAACAGCGAGCGGCGCACACGATGCCAGATATTCGCCGGCTTCAGCGAGCCCGCCTTCTGCGGTGGGCGATAGTCCACCGGCAGGCCCGTCTTCCAGGGCTGCGTGTTGCGATGGGTGTTGTGGATGAGACGGGTGTCGCGCTCCAGCCGATCGAAGTCGTTCCAGGTCGGTTCGAGCGTGCCGATCGAGCCCTCCGGCTCGAGCTTGAGCGAAATCCACTCCATGTAGTCACGCTTGAAGTCAAACATCTCGGCGAAATTTTTCTCGAGCTGCCAGTGCCTGAGCCTGGCGTTGTCGAGGAGCATGACGCTCGATGCGAAATCATTGGCTTTGGCGCCGGCCTTGCGCTGGCGCGCCATCATGGTGTGACTTCCCATGTCGCGCTCGAGCAAAGGGATGATGTCGGAGACGCAGAAGACGTCCGGATCCACCACGACGGAGCGTCCCTGATAGCCCATCATTCCGGGCGGTGCGAAGCGCAGCACAGTGAAGGACTGCAGGTCGTCGTTGCGCCATTCGCGGTGCAGGCCGTCGCGCAGGTATTTCCTGCCCTCATAGGCCTGGAAAAAGGGGAAATCCCGCGTGTCGATCAGCTTGACGTCGAAGGCGTCGGTCCGCGAGGCGAAGCGCTCGAAGGAATATTTCGAAACGAGCGCACCAATGATCTGCTTCTCATTGGTGTGAATGAAAATGCATGGCTTCATTCCCTATACCCCTTCTAAGCGTTTATGAACCGGTCCACTTCGTCGACTGCAGAGCGAGCCGTTCAACAGCTGCTCCTCACACGACCCGCGGATCGGGCGGCGCTTCGCCGTAGCCATAGGCCGGAGACAAGATCCGGGCCACGAGTTCATCGATTCGCGCCGCTTCTTCGGCGGTGAAGTAGTCGCGGTAGCCGCCCACCTTGGCGCGACGCACCTTGAAGCTGTCGGGATTGTCCGCATCTCCGGGAGTCATGCGATCTCCGACGCCGCGAAAGAACGTGTCCTGCTCCATCTTGCGCATGTTCTCAACCGAGGCGAACTCCACGCACTGATCCAGATCCTGGGCGGTCGGTGTTTCGTGCATGAATTCGAGCACGCCGCCGAGAGTCCTCGCGGTCTCGCGGCGCAGCGTCTCGTAACGCACGATATGGATCGATTTAACCTTGTCGAATTCGGATGCCCACTGATTCATGAAGCGGACGATCTTGGGAATGCCGGCTTCCTCGCCCAGTACGAAATCGATGAGCGGCAGATCATCCTTGATGGTCGGATAGGCATTGATGAGTCGTTTGCGGTCCTTCATGCGGAATTTCCACTGGAAGAACTGCGAAACGGCGGTGTCGGCGGGATGACGGGCCAGCAGCACGACATTGCTGCCGGCGTAGGGCGTTTCGGCGCCGAGCCCGGCGGCATAGCTTCGCAGATAGTTGTCGTGGGTGAACAGGACTTGCGGTATCGCGCGGTTCAGCGCGCGCATGCTGTCGTTCTGCAGCAGCAGGTTGGCGGGCAGTCCATAGCGCAGCTGATAATAACGCGAGAGAAGCACGCATAGCCATGTGCGTCCGCTCTTCCCGAAGGAGATGACCGCGAACTGAGAATCCCTGAGCAGCCGGGCTTCCTCTTTGCCGCGCATATGGCGCTCGAGCTGGAGGCTTTTGTCGCGAGGCATAGTCAGCGAACTCGCCACGCTCAGGCTCTGACGCAGGGCGACACGAACTTTATGGCCTATCGACATCCTTTGCTGATATCCGCGCTGTTGGTGGAGGTGCGGGGTATAGCTTGACCCTCCTTAGGTGGCAATCGGAGACTGCTTGGACAATTCGTGAACGGAATGAATGTACAAGCGCCCCACAATTCAGCAGGCGCTTCGGATTGGTCCCGATTGGTCCGGATGAATGCGACTGGAATGCGGACCGCGATCCGGTCAATCCAGCTCGAACTGGTTTTCGTAGGACTTCAGGAGGGCCTGGTCCTGCCGCTCCTTGCGCAGGTAGCAGTTGCCGACGGCGAGAACTTCGATGCCTGTGCCCATGAAGCAGCGGAAGGCATCCTCCGGCGTGCTGACGAGCGGTTCGCCGCGTACATTGAAGCTCGTATTCACCAGGACCGGGCAGCCGGTGCGCTGCTTGAAGGCCGAAATCAAGGCGTGGTAGCGTGGATTGGTCTCGTTGCTCACCGTCTGGATACGCGCCGAATAATCGACATGGGTCACGGCCGGGATGTCCGAGCGCGGGATATTGAGCTTATCGATGCCGAAGAGTTTCTGCTGCTCCGCGGTCATGATCTTGCGGCGATCCTTGACCACATCGGCGACCATCAGCATGTAGGGGCTGTCGGTATCGATCTCGAACCATTGGCTGACGTCCTCGCGCAGGACCGAGGGGGCGAAGGGGCGGAAGGATTCGCGGAATTTCACCTTGAGATTGAGAACCGACTGCATGCTGGGCGAACGGGGATCGCCAAGTATGGACCGGTTGCCGAGCGCGCGCGGGCCGAACTCCATGCGTCCCTGATGCCAGCCGACGGCCTTGCCGCTGGCGAGTGCGTCGGCTGTCGTCGTGAGCAGCTCCGCATCGTCAAGAACGTCGAACACCGCGCCCGCCGCCTTGAGCCTCTTCTCGATGTCGGCTTGGCTGTAACTCGGCCCGATATATGCGCCTTGCATGGCATCACCGTGCTGTGGCGTACGGGGACCGGCAGCGATGCCGTGATAGGCGGTGAGCGCCGCGCCGAGCGCACCACCGGCGTCGCCCGCCGCCGGCTGCACCCAGATGTTCGAGAAGGCACCGTCGCGCAGCAGCTTGCCGTTGGCGACGCAATTGAGGGCGACGCCGCCGGCGAGGCAGAGATTGGCGATGCCATGCTCGCGGGCGAGCGACCGGGCGAGGGCCAGGACGACCTCTTCGAGAACCAGCTGGATCGAGGCAGCGATGTCCATCTCACGCTGCGTGAGCAGCTGATCCGCCTGGCGTGCCGGCCCACCGAACAGGTCGGCGAAGCGCTGATTGGTCATCGTCAGGCCGGTGCAGTAGTCGAAATAATCGAGATTGAGTCGGAACGACCCGTCTTCCTTGACGTCGATGAGGGTGTCGCGGATGAGCTTTGCAAAGCGGGGCTCGCCATAGGGTGCGAGGCCCATCAGCTTGTATTCGCCGGAATTCACCTTGAAGCCGGTATAGTAGGTGAAGGCCGAATAGAGCAGGCCGAGAGAGTGAGGAAAATGTATCTCCCGGTCGATGCGGAGGTCGTTGCCGCGCCCGATACCGACCGAGGTGGTTGCCCATTCGCCGACACCGTCCATCGTGAGCACGACGGCCTCCTCGAAGGGAGAGGGGAAAAAGGCACTGGCGGCGTGGCTCAGATGATGTTCGGCGAACAGAAGTTTGGCCGGATCCTTCCAGTCGGGGTCGATCTTGCGCAGTTCGTTGCCAAGCAGGTTCTTCTGGAACAGTTTTTCGCGCAGCCACACCGGCATCGCCATACGGAAGGACGCGAAGCCTTTCGGCGCGAAGGACAGATAGGTTTCGAGCAGCCGCTCGAATTTAAGGAATGGCTTGTCGTAGAAAACGATATGATCGACGTCGGCGAGCGACTTGCCTGCGGCCTCCAGGCAGTATCTGACGGCCTCCAGCGGAAAGCCGGAATCATGCTTCTTGCGGGTGAAGCGCTCTTCCTGTGCGGCGGCGACGATACGGCCGTCTACCACGATTGCCGCGGCGCTGTCGTGGTAGAAGGCGGAAATGCCTAGAATGTGCAAGGGAGTGCTCGTCAGAATATCGTGTAGATGAACGGCGCCACGGCGCTGCCCTTGGCCAGGATGAGAAGGCCGCCAAAAATCGCAAGCAGGGTCAGGAGTGGCAGGAGCCAGAACTTCTTGCGCGCCCGGGCGAAGGCCATGAGTTCCATGATGAATGACATGCGTGGGGCCTCTGTCAGAATTGATTGCGGATGGACTCTGCTTCCGGGCCAGGCGGGGAGCGCCTGACCCAGTAGCTGGCCTGCGATTTGTCGAAATCCAAGGCCATCAGCTTGCCGCCGAACAGGCGAATGATCAAAGCGAGTGGCGTGATGATGACGAAGAACATGAGGCCGAGAACCACCGGATTGACGATCTTGTGCAGCAGCATGCCGAACCGGAACCAGATCCGGTTGAGCGGCGCCAGAGCCTGCGGCCAGATGAAGGCGATGGCCGCGAAGACAGCGGCGCAGGCCAAGGCCCACAGCCGGATGTTACCGCCATGGACAAGCGGAAATAGCCCAATAATGGCAAAGACTACCGCAAAAGTAATGCCGAAGGACTTGTTCGAACCTGCGCGAACGTCCTCTTCGGCCGTAAGTCTTTCGTGCGATGCAACCATAGGTTTTATCCGGTGAATTTCCGGCTATCACTATAGTGAGTGCCGGATGACGTCTAGGGGTATCAGCAGGGCTGCGCATGTCTCTCTGGTGCGCGGAAATCAGGCCTGAGCCTGCCTAGGTCTTGGCTGGCCGCCGGCGGGCGAGAGTGCCGGAAGTGATCGGTCCGCATAGAACACCGGGAGATTCGCGGTCGGCCGCCGGAAGCCGGGTGGAGGATCAAGCTTCTTCGATCGTGACGGCCTTCTGGCCCCCCCTCGCGCCGGGGACAGGGGGCGTAAGCAGGCTGTGATCAGGATGGCCAAGGCATCCAAGACCGATTTGTTGCGATCGTTCAACATCGCTGTACGACAGTGCTGCGATACTGCGGCCCAACTTTACGTCAGTTCCGGACGTTTCCACCAGTGCCGAGCCGCCTCTTTGAGATCGTGTGGTCTTATACTGAAACAATATTTCCGTCCGCGATATATTGTTTCTCGATTGTTTCGGTGGCTGTCGAAACTAATGGATAGGGGCCAGTAGCAGGAGGGCAACACGATCTAGAATCATTCTCGATGGCGGAAACGATGGAGATTCTTGACCTGGAGGATTGACAGGAGGATTGACAGTGATCAATTTGGCGCTGGGTTGCAACACGCCATTTGGAAGAATTCCTTGTTCGCGGAACGCAGGCAGTCTTCAGTGATGGGCGGCAAATTGAGCCGCGCTGCGATGGGTCCCCTCGGCAAGCAAGCCCAGGGGGCTGGAGGGGCGGAATAAGCATGAAAGCGGTAATTCTGGCCGGTGGGCTGGGAACTCGGATATCCGAGGAAACCCACCTCAGGCCAAAGCCGATGGTCGAGATCGGGCACAAGCCGATCCTCTGGCATATCATGAAGAGCTATTCGGCCTACGGGGTCACGGACTTCATCATATGCTGCGGCTACAAGGGTTATATCATCAAGGAGTATTTCGCCAATTACGCGTTGCATATGTCGGATATCACCTTCGACCTGCAGGCGAACAACATGTCTATTCATCAGCGCAAGGTCGAGCCGTGGAAAGTCACGCTGGTCGAGACCGGCGAAGAGACCATGACGGGCGGCCGCCTCAAACGCGTGGCGGATTATGTCCGCAACGAAGAGTGCTTCTGCTTCACCTATGGCGACGGCGTGTCGAATGTGGATATCGCAGCGTCGATTGCGTTTCACAAGGAGCATGGGCGGCTTGCGACAGTGACCGCGGTGCGGCCGCCGGGCCGCTATGGCTCGCTGGCGATCGACGAAGAGGAAGTCATGGGATTCAGCGAGAAGCCTCCGGGTGATGGCGGTTTCGTCAATGGCGGATATTTCGTCCTGTCGCCGCGCGTCATCGATTATATCGAAGGTGACGCGACGCCCTGGGAAGTGGGACCGCTCGAGCGGCTGGCGCTCGACCGTCAGATGAAGGCGTTCGTCCATACCGGCTTCTGGCAGCCGATGGATACGATGCGCGACAAGATCTATCTCGAGAGCTTGTGGAATACGGGGCGGGCGCCGTGGAAAGTGTGGTGACTGGCGGCGCCCTGCCTGACCCCGCCTTCTGGCGCGGCAAGCGGGTTTTCCTGACCGGTCATACCGGCTTCAAGGGAAGCTGGCTCGCCATCTGGCTGAAGCGGATGGGCGCTGTGGTGGGTGGTGTCGCCCTGAAGCCGAATACCGAGCCAAGTTTGTTCGGACTGGCCAAGGTCTCGGAGCTGGTAAACGGGCATTTTGGTGATATTCGCGATCAGTCTCTCGTTTTGAGCCTCTGTGTCGCGCATCAACCGGAGATCATACTCCATCTCGCGGCCCAGCCTCTGGTGCGCGCCAGCTATACCGATCCGGCCGGCACCTTCGACACGAATGTGATGGGAACCGTCAATATCCTGGAGGCGGCACGTATCAGCAAAGGCTTGCGTGCCATGGTGATGGTGACGACCGACAAAGTCTATCTCGACACCGAGCAGCAAAGTCCGTTTCGGGAGTCCGATACACTCGGCGGCCATGATCCCTACAGCGCCAGCAAGGCCGCATCCGAGCTTGTCGTTGCCGCCTATCGCTCCTCCTATCTCAAGGAAAAAGGGGTAGCCGTCGCCACGGCACGGGCCGGCAATGTCATTGGCGGCGGCGACTGGGCGCAGGACCGGCTGATCCCCGATGTCGTCCGGGCGTGGTCGGCGGGCCGAACGCTCAATGTCCGCAGGCCGTCTTCGGTGCGGCCATGGAACCATGTCATCGAGACCCTGACCGGCTATCTGGTGCTGGCGGAGCGCCTGTGGGAAGCGCCTCAGCTTGCTGCCGCGTGGAATTTCGGGCCGCCGCCCCATGAAGAAGTCACTGTGCGGACCGTCGTCGAGATGGCGCGTCGGGTCTATGGCGCTGGCGACGTCGCCTGGGGCGCCAGCGAAGAAGGGCCGCATGAAACCCGCTGGCTCAGCCTGGACAACAGCAAGGCACGGCTCGAACTCCGAGTAGCGCCCCGATGGGACGCCGCCACCGCTCTCGAGCGTACGATCCGCTGGTACCGCCGCCAGCAGGACGGCGCCGACCCGCGTGGACTCTGCGAGGCCGATATAGATCACTACGAGACTATTCAATGAGCAGCCGGTTTACGGTCATACCGACCTCCTTCAGCGGATTGAAGATTCTGGAACGCAAGATTGTCGGGGATGAGCGCGGATCCTTCCACCGCATGTTCTGCGCAAATGAGCTCGGGGCGGCAGGGTGGAAATCGCCGATCGCGCAAATCAATTTCACCCGGACGACGCTCAGCGGGACGATCCGCGGCATGCATTATCAGAAGGCGCCTTTCGCGGAAATGAAGCTCGTGGCCTGCGTCTCCGGCCGGGTGCTGGATGTGGTGGTGGATCTCAGGGCCGGGTCGGCGACATTCCTGAAGTGGTTCTCGGTCGAGCTTTCGGAAGCCAATCATCGCAGCGTCCTCGTCCCGGAAGGCTTCGCGCATGGCTTTCAGGCGCTGACCGACGACGTGGCGCTTCTCTACAGCGTTTCATCGCCTTTCACCGTGGAAGCCGAGGGCGGGCTCAACCCGCTTGATCCGCGCATCGGAATCGACTGGCCGCTGCCGGTCAGCACGATATCGGCGCGCGATGGGGGCCAGCCCTATGTGACGGATGCGTTCGAAGGGATGAAATTCGATGCGGCCTGAGGCGCACACCAATTTGACTCGCTTCGGGTTGCCCGGTAGTGGGAAATCCGCAACCGTGGGGGGGCGATCGGCATGTCGATAACGCAACAGGACGCTTTCTGGGCCGGAGAGCGCGGCGATGCATACACCCAGAAGAACAGTGGTCCGCATGTCGGCAGCCAGATTCATTTCTTCAGCGACATATTAAGGCGCGTGCCGGATGTCGGATCCGTCTATGAAGTCGGCGCCAATGCCGGTCTCAATCTCGATGCGATCAAGGCTCTCAATCCGAATATTGAAATCGCGGGCTGTGACATCAACGAACAGGCGGTCGGCATCAGCAAAGCCAAAGGGTACGCCATCGACCTCTGCTCGATCTTCGAGATCGGGAGCCGGCACCCGTTCGACCTCGTCTTCACGCGGGGCGTGCTCGTGCACATCAATCCGGAGCGCCTGAACGATGTCTATGACCGGATAGGACAGCTCTCCGGCAAATACATATTGATCGACGAGTTCTTCTCGCCGGTTCCGGTGCCCATCGACGGCTATATGGGGCAGAACGGCGTGCTGTTCAAACGCGACTTCGGACGGGAGATCTTGAACCGCCTGGGACTGAAGCTGCTGGCCTATGGTTTCCGTTCGAAGATCGATCCCGTCTTCCCGGGCTACGACACGAACTGGTACTTGTTTCAGAAATAACAACCGGCCCAGCGCCTCCAACTCCTACTTTCCATGGATCATTGATGACCCAAATTCCGGTGTTCAAACCACTCCTGGCGGCCGAGGAGTTCGCGGCCGCTCGCGCCGCGCTGGAATTGGGGTGGCTCGGCATGGGAAGCTATGTCGGACAGTTCGAGGAAGCGCTCAAGAAGCTGTGCGGGGCGGATGACCGTCATGTCGCGGCGGTGAGCACCGGCCATGCGGCCCTGCATCTCTCGCTTCTGCTGGCCGGTTGCGGACCCGGCGATGAAGTGATCACGCCGTCCTTCAACAACATCGCGGATATGCAGGCCATCGTCGCGACCGGAGCGAAGCCGGTCTTCTGCGATGTCCTGGACGACACGCTCTGCCTCGATCTCGACTCCGCCGAAAGACTGATCGGACCTCAGACCAAGGTTCTGATCGTGATGGACTATGCCTGCCATCTCTGTGATCACGACCGCGTGGCGGAGATCGCACGGCGCCACAATATCCGGGTCATCCACGACGCCGCGCATTCGGTCGGCAGCACATATCAGGGCAAGCCGATCGGATCCTTCGCCGACATCACGGTGTTCAGCTTCGATCCAATCAAGACGATCACGACGCTCGATGGCGGCGCCATTATCGTGCGCTCGGAGGAGGAGTTGAGGCAACTCCATGAGATGCGGCTGATCGGCATGAAGCAGGCGACCCGCACTTTGTACGGAAACACCCGAGCCTGGAGCTATGACGTCGAGCGCCTCGGCTTCCGCTATCACCTCGCCAATCTTCATGCGGCCCTGGGGCTCGCGCAACTGGCGAAATTCGACACCATCGCAAGCACGCGGCGGGCCCTGTTCAAGCAGTATCAGGCGGCGTTCTCGCCGATCTCCGGCCTCAAGGTGCCAGGCGGCGATATGGCGGGGATCGTTCCCTTCATCTTCTATCTGCGCGTCCTCGATGGCCGCCGCGAGGATTTTAGGAAGTTCCTGACCGAGAACGGCGTCGATACCGGCATCCATTGGCAGCCGGCACATGGCTTCACCTTGTTCAAGGATTGCCGCAAGGGCGATCTGTCGGTGACCGAACACATTGGCCGGGAGATCGTGACCATTCCGTTCCATTCCTGCATGGCGCCGGAAGCGGCAGCCCAGGTGATCGATACCGTCAGGCGTTTCTTTGCCTCTCCGGCGAAGCGCGGACACCCAGCTTAGGAGAGTTTCATGGATCCGAACGAGAAGTTCGCAGAAGAGCGGCGGCAGCGCATCGAAGAGTTCGCCAACGACGAGCCTTTCCGGGTGCTTTCACGCGACTGGCTCGAAGCCTCGATGGGCCGCAGATACATCTACAATTTCGATTGGCTCGGTCGCCCGATCATCCAGTACACGCAGGACATGTTCGCCGTCCAGGAGTTGATCTGGCGGGTGAAGCCGGATCTGATCATCGAGACCGGCATCGCGCATGGCGGCTCCTTGATCCTCAGCGCCTCGTTCCTGACCATGCTCGAATATTGCGAAGCGGTGGAGAAGGGCGTTGTCCTCGATCCGAAGCGGCCGTCGCGCCGGGTCATCGGCATCGATATCGACATCAGGGCGCATAACCGCGTCGCCATCGAAAAGCATCCGCTCGCCGGCAGGATCTCGCTGATCGAAGGCTCCTCGACTTCGGATGCGGTCATCTCGGAAGTCAGGAAGCAAGCCGCGCCGTTCCGGAATGTGATGGTGTTTCTCGATTCAATGCATACGCATGACCACGTGCTGGCGGAGCTTGAGGCCTATTCGCCACTGGTGTCGAAAGGCAGCTACTGCGTGGTGTTCGACACCTTCGTCGAAGACATGCCGAAGGGGTTCTTCGCTGACCGGCCTTGGGATGTCGGCAATAATCCGAAGACCGCTGTGCGGC
Source organism: Rhizobiales bacterium Y(2018) (assembly GCA_005502925.1). Taxonomy (GTDB): domain Bacteria; phylum Pseudomonadota; class Alphaproteobacteria; order Rhizobiales; family Aestuariivirgaceae; genus Taklimakanibacter. The sequence goes on from SCPD01000008.1 coordinate 139,959, forward strand.
AGTTCCTCGGGCGCCACCCGGAATTCGAAACTGACACTGACATGGAGAACAAGCTCCTGGTGACGGCGGTCCCCAGCGGCTTCTTGAAACGAACGGCGTGACTTCAGCGGTCCCGCCCGAAACGTCCACGCAGGTGATGCACCAGGCCGGCGATGAGATACATCGGGGCGAGTACGGAGGCCAAAGCCAGCGGAATTGTCAGTCGTACTACCTGTTGGGCAGCGTCGAACGGGCGTTCATCCCGTTGATATGTGCATTTGGCGAAGAGCCATGCCAGTCCGATCTGGAGACGGGTGACATTAAAATTGCGAGCCAACAGCGCCTGATAATTCTTATCCAGGAAACGCTTGCGCGCCATAGCTTCCATGAAGCGGCGATGCTTGCGGAAGCCTTCTCCCGCATAGCGCCTGTCGTTGATGAGCTCCTGGAGGAATTCCTGTCTTATGAACCCGAATTCCGGCTTCTGCATGAGAATTTCGAGCCCCATATGATGTTCGTGCCCGGGGCTCAGATATACCGGCTCAAGGTTGGCATAGGCCAACATGTCGGAGACCATCAATGTGTGATAGGCGATGCCGAGCCCTTTCAAGTCAAAGAAGGCATCCTCGATCATCCGGCGAACATCCAGCCGCTCATGCGAGCCCGGTACCTCGCTCGACGTATAGCCTTGAAACCTCGGATTGCGCGGCGAATGTTCTCCCGTCACCGGATTGACCCAGCATTCGCTAGAGGCAATCGCACAGATCGAAGGATCGGCATTGAGAGCCGCCACCATGAGCTCGATAGTCCGTTCGTCGAGGGAGCAGTCGCTCGATAGAACGTAGTGATAGACGCCCGAGCGCCGCTGAAAGGCCTTCTGATGATTGATGACGATATTATCACGGATATTCGGCGCATTGCGAGAGTAGTGAATGCGGTCGTCGGCCACTTCCTTCACGCAGTTCTGCACATCGTCCGAGTTGGAGTTGTCCAGAACATAGATCTCCAGGTTCCGATAGGTCTGCCGACAGACGGAGGTGAGTGAGAGACGGAAGAGATCAACCCGTTCATGGGCGGTGATCGCGACGGTGACGAGAGGAGAGGTCTCTGTGTCCATATGCAGTTCTCTTAACTTTGTCCGTCGAGCAAAGGAAGTGCGATGTCCCGTTCCCACTCTTCCGGCGTCAGGAGCACCGGGCCGGACACCTTCACCGTCAATATCCGATGCTCGACTTGCGCCCGCGCGAGATATTCCGCCCACATGCGATAGTGCCTGACCAATTGCTTGCTGTTCTCGGACAGAGCGAGGAGAGAGGAAAGCTTCTTGCGGGCCTTTCCGCTCGCCGCGGCCATTTCGGCGCCGACGCCTTTGCTCATTTCTTCAGGCGGTAACCAGATTGTCACAGCCTTCTTGCGCTCGGCGGTACCGATCACCTCGAGAGCCGGATCATGCTCGAAGGCGATGGCGCCATTGATTTCCGGGCGCATGATATTGTAGTCGAAAATGAGCTTGTCATCCGCGGCTTTCCGCGGCTTGTGGTAAGCATTGGCGTTCAACGTGGACGCCCCCGCGACGCCGCCGAGGAAGTCGGCCGCGCTCTGATAGGCGCGCTGGTGAATGCCCTTGACGATCGGAGTCGCGACTTCGAGGCCGGGAAAGCCGATGATCATCAGGTCCTTGATCTGACGCTTGTGGGCAACGACAAGGAAGCGTTCCTTGAACGGCGAGGGCTTGATCTCGACGGAGGCGAAGCAGCCGCGGCGGAAGCGCAGCAGATTCTCGATCGCCGCTTGCGTTATATAGAACTGCTTGACGCCTTCGCCCGCCGTGCCGCTGGCGACGAGGACTGAAGGGGAGCGCGACAGGAATCTCTGCTGCAGCCAGCCGATGCCGAGCTTCCGGCGGTCATGCGCGCCAAAGGTCGCGAGTTCCAGCGTGAGCTGTCGCCGCGTGGCGGCGATCAGGCGATCCAAGCCCAAGATGGGATTAACCAAGTGATGCAGAACGTTCAGGCAAATCACATGGTCGAAAGTCTCGTCAAGCGACTCGTGGTCGATATCGTATTGGCGGAATTCGACCGGCAAGCCCTGGACGTCGGCCAGAAGGCGGCCGCGGCGGACATTCTCCGAGGCGAAATCGAGCCCCATTGAGCGGCTGGCGCCACGGCGCTTCGCCTCAAAGCAGAAAAAGCCGAGGGAACATCCGATATCGGCGAAACTTTGACCGGACATGTCTTGCGGCAGAATTATCTTAGCCGTGCTCGAGCGGTCATGACCGGTGCCGGTGTTGAGCCCATAGGGCAGAGGGATCGACTGATAGTCGAAAGACTCCGAACGCAGCAGCTGTTCGATCTGGTCGCGTGACCAGGTTGTCGGCGGGGAGGCAGTCGAATCCATCATATCTGACCTTATCAAAACTTGCTGTGAGCTTTGCAGTATTCTAACACGGGTGGCTGGTGCCGCGATAATCTCTCCGGGGGCGTTCATGAAGTGGAAGCAATTGATTCTTCCACGCCATCTCTACCGAACTTATAAACTGGGCCGTTTGTGGAAAAACCAGGCGAAGCTGCCCTGGCTGACAATGCTGCTGCGCTTTGGCCGGCCGTTGCCGCTTGTCCGCCAGCTGGGGAGCGATCGGCCGCAGGCGCGGGTGATCCTGCACAAGCAGGGAATCTGGTCGATCGTCGCGGGCGCGCGCTTCATTCGCTACACGACCAAACCGAAATCCGTGGCCAAGCTGCAAAAAGAACACGTAATGTGGCGTTTGCTGCGCGAACATGGACTGGCGGATATGGTGCAGCCCTCGATCAGGCTCAGCGCGTGCGGGCAGGGTGTTGCGCTCGAAACAGGGCTGTTGCGGCAGATCGGAATGGACGATCAGGTCGAGATGACGGTGCCGATCATGCGGGCGTTCATGGCCGCGGCCAAGCTGGCTGTCCCCGACGCGCTGCCGCCGACGGTCGAGGCGGGCATAAAGCTCGGGCGCCAGGCCTGCGGTGGTGAGCTGCCGGCGAGCTTTGCTTTGGAAAGCGCGATCCGCGACTGTTTCGCGCGACAAGTGCGGATAGGCGTCTCTCATCAGGACCTTCACGTCTACAACATCATGCAGGATGCCGGTGGGAAGCCAATCCTGATCGATCTCAAATCTTGCGATGTCGATCGCATCGTTTCGATAGACATACTGATGTTCGCTGGCAAGTACATACAGGCCAGAATGTTCGATAATCTGCTCGAATGTGTGTTCTCGGCGCAACAGCTGGGATGGTGCGTTGCCGAGCTTGAGCCGGCTCTCGCCCTCATCGATCTGCCGCGCACTTATTGGTCTCACATCCTGATCCTGCATCTGATGGGCGCCGGGTCGGCGGATACCCAGGGGAGTGAGCAGGAGATCAGTCCGATTTCACGACAGCTGTATCAACGGATGCTGTCGCGGGATTGGAGCGCGGGTTGTCCCGAGAGGGACGCAGAGACATAGAGGCGCGTCACTTTTTCTTTCTAAATCAATGTTTTGACTATTTTTCGTCAACCAGCGCTCGCAGCCGTGCCGCGGCGAGCGTGGTATCATCCGCGGGGGGCGCCGCAGGTGTCACAAAGGGCTGGCCCAGCGGCACCGCCCAGCCTTTTTCATACATGAGATCATGCAAGAGCGTGAAATCGCGCGAGGTCTCGTCCGCTCCCAGCCGGCCGAGCAGACCCTGCGCCCTGGCTGCCATCCAATAAGCGAGGTCATCGGAGAGGCCCAGCCGTCGCAGACCCTGGGAAACGGTGCGGTTCGCCAGCCGCAACGGCGCGATGGCCAGGGGCTTGCCGAGGCGAGCCACCTCGACGGCCATGGAAACGCTGTCGCCCGTCACCACGAAGCGGTCGCCATGGGCGAGGAGACCGACATAGGGATTGTCGCTGCCCAATTTGTCCCAGCGATAGAGTTGGGCGCCGGCAGGCAGGGCCTTCTCGATGGCCGCCACGGTCTCGGGCGGGGTGCGCCTGGATGTCGTGATCCCAAGGCTTCCGCCGTCCTTCATCCGCTCCAATGTGGCGAGGACGGCACGCGCCGTCTGGGGATCAAAACCATGGCTGCTGATCGACCCGCCACAGAGAAGGACAGTGAGGGGACGTGGCAGGTGCGCGAAAGTTTCCCGCCAGCGTTCGGCCTCGGCGGCGACGCGCCTCGGGTCGATGCCGACCAGCGGCAGGCCGATCCGGAAGATGTTGGGCGCGTCGGCGGCGCGGTACTGGTAGGGCACGATGAAGAGATCGGCCTTCTCGCTGTCGCCCTTGGGGGTTCCGATCAAGGCGATCTTCGTGCGGCCCTGCGACTGCTCCTTGATCCACAGAGCCACCATGGCGAGGCGCCGGCCGATGGTCAGCACGAGGTCCGGCCAGGACGGCGTCAGCGGGTCCGATTTTTCGCGGTCGACATGATGCAGCGATGCCTCGATGCGCGGCTTGGCGAGATCGAAGCCGGGCCTGAGGACAATGTTCCGCCGCTCGAACGGCAGTTCCGTGGCCTCGATGAGGCGTTCGGTCTGGGCATTGTCGCCGTGCTTGGCGCCGGTCAGAAGCCAGATGCGGGGGTGGGACATTCGGCCTGTTTAAAAGGTTGACAGAGAGGCGCCTATAATCGATTGGCAGGACGATGACAAATTCCCGCCTGGTTGCCTCATGCTCCTGAAAGATTTGTTCTCCGCCGCGGTCGCGGCCGCCGATCCCGCCCTCAGAGTGCCGCCCTTCCTGCCTAAGCCGCCCAAAGGCCGCACCTTGGTGGTCGGCGCCGGCAAAGCCAGCGCCGCCATGGCGCTTGCCGTCGAAGATCATTGGACCGGGCCAATATCCGGGCTCGTCATCACCCGTTACGGCCATGGCGCGCCCTGCAAGAGGATCGAGATCGTCGAGGCCTCGCATCCGGTGCCCGACGCCAGCGGGCGTGACGCGGCGCTGCGGATGGGCGAACTGGTCAAGGGCCTCACGCCGGACGACCTCGTCCTCTGCCTTATTTCCGGCGGCGGCTCGGCGCTGCTCGCAGCACCCGCGCCGGGGCTGACGCTCGAAGACAAGCAGAATGTGAACCGGCAGCTGCTCTCTTGCGGCGCGCCGATCTCGGAGATGAATTGCGTGCGCAAGCATCTCTCGGCGCTGAAAGGTGGCAGGCTCGCAGCGGCGGCATTCCCGGCACAGATCGTTTCTCTCGTCATTTCCGATGTGCCGGGAGACGATCCGGCAATCGTTGCCTCGGGTCCCACCGTGCCCGATCCGACGACACGGCAGGAGGCGCTGGCGATCCTGCGCAAATACAAGTTCGACCTGCCGGCGCATGTCTGGGCCTTTCTCGAAACGCCGGCCGCCGAGACGCCGAAGCCCGGCGATCCGCGTTTCGCCAAGGTCCGGACCGAGATGATCGCCGCCCCGGCGCAGTCGCTCGCCGCCGCGGCGAAGATCGCCAGCGCGGCCGGCTACCGGGTGATCGATCTCGGCGATCGGATCGAAGGCGAGGCGCGCGATGTGGCGCGCGCGCAGGCGGCGCAGGCACTCGCCACCAAAGGCCCGGCCATTATCCTGTCGGGCGGGGAAACCACGGTGACGCTCAAGGGCAAGGGGCGGGGCGGTCGCAATGCCGAATATGCGCTGGCGCTCGCCTTGGCACTCGACGGCAAGGCGAACATCTCAGCGATCGCCGGCGACACCGACGGCATCGACGGGTCGGAGGACAATGCCGGGGCCCTGGTGACGCCCGACACGCTGGTGCGCGCTAAGGCCAAGGGCATCGACGCGGAGGCCTATCTCACCAATAACGATGCCTATGGCTTCTTCGCCAGCATCGGCGATCTCGTCGTCACCGGTCCGACGCGCACCAATGTCAACGATTTCCGGGCAATCCTGATCGATTGAGGTGTAGGAGATGGAACTCGGCCACCTTTCTCCACTGGCAGCGACAATTCGCAGTTTTGCCTCGCGGCACAATCTGCATATTGAGCCTCGTCCCACCGGTGACGGGCTGGCCATCCGTCTTATGTTTTCTCATCCCGCTGGCGGTCAGGCATCCCTTGATTTGCTGCCTCATTCGCGACAGGCTTTTGCTCTGGAGTCGATCTGGTGGGAGGATGATCTCGGGACCCATGCAAGGAGAATCCATCGTCGTGAGCAACAGTTGATCGACTCCGTGGCCCAGACGGCAAGAATTGCTCTCCTCGATGAGCTTTCAGCAATGGTCGCGTTGACGCGTGATGATCTCATGAATCTTTCGGTGATCTATTCCGGCGTTTTGGGGGCGCATTCAGGTACAGTTGACGCCATGACGCCCAAGCTGCCCTTTCCCATTCTGGATCCAGAATGACTCGCAACTCAAGCGCGCCAGAGTGAATTGCCGCGGAGCATAAGCAGTGACGCATCGGCTGGGTGGACCGAGCCGATGCGCGATAGTCGTCACACGATCTTCTTGTAAGCCGGCAGAGTGAGGAAGGTCTCGAACTGTGCCGATGTCGACATCTTGCGGAAGATGGTGATCGCCTCGCGGAAGCGGCCTTTCTTGTAGGCCTCCGGGCCTACTTCCTGGGCTACCCGCGCCATCTCTTCCTTGAGGCATTTCTCGAAGAAGGGCTTCGTGACCTTCTGGCCGCCTTCGAGCCTGGCGCCGAATTTGAGCCACTGCCAGATCTGCGATCGTGATATCTCGGCGGTCGCGGCGTCTTCCATCAGATTGTAGATCGGCACGGCGCCGCGGCCCCTGAGCCACGCCTCGATATATTGCACGCCGACGCGGATATTCTCGCGGAAACCGGCCTCGGTCTTGGTGCCTTCATGGACCTGGAGCAAATCCTTCTGGCCGACCGCCACATCCTCGCGCTTCACATAAAGCTGGTTCGGCGTCGGCATCAGCGCGTCGAATATGTCGCGCGCCACCGGCACGAGATCGGGATGCGCCACCCAGGTGCCGTCATGGCCGTTCTTGGCTTCGCGCTCCTTGTCGGCGCGGACCTTCTCGAAAGCGAGCTTGTTGGCTTCCTCATCCTTGCGGTTGGGGATCTGCGCCGCCATGCCACCCATCGCGAATGCGCGGCGCTTGTGACAGGTTTTGACGAGGAGCGCCGAATAATTGGCGAGGAAGGCCTTCGACATCACCACCTGGCTGCGGTCCGGCAGCACGAAGCGCTTGTTGTTGGCGAAGGTCTTTATGAAGGAGAAGATGTAGTCCCAGCGGCCGCAATTGAGGCCGACAATATGGTCGCGCAGTTCGAACAGGATCTCGTCCATCTCGAAAGCGGCCGGCAGCGTCTCGATGAGGACAGTCGCCTTGATGGTGCCGAGCGGCAAGCCCAGCGCGCTTTCGGCCTGGATGAAGGCGTCGTTCCACAGCCGCGCCTCGTGATGGCTCTCCATCTTGGGCAGATAAAAATAGGGGCCGGATTTGGCGGCGAGTGCCGCCTTGGCGTTGTGGAAGAAATAGAGGCCAAAATCGAAGAGGGCGCCGGACACGGGCGCGCCATCCACTCTCATATGCTCTTCGAGAAGATGCCAGCCGCGCGGACGCACCAGGAGGACGGCCGGCTCCTTGCCGAGCTTGTATGACTTGCCGCTCGTCGGATCGGTGTAATCGAGCTTCCTGGCCCAGCGGTCCATCAGATTGATCTGGCCCTGGATCATGTTGTCCCAGGTCGGCGAATTGGAATCCTCGAAATCGGTCATGAAGACCTTGGCGCCGGAATTGAGCGCGTTGATCACCATCTTGCGGTCGGTCGGGCCGGTGATCTCGACGCGGCGGTCCTGCAGGTCTGCCGGGATCGGCGCCACGGTCCAGCTGCCGTCGCGGATGGCCTTTGTCTCGGGCAGGAAGTCGGGCAGGAGGCCTTTGTCGAAAAGCTTCTGGCGTTCGGCCCGGGCTTTGATCAAGGCTCGGCGGCGGTCCTCGAAATTGCGATGGAGCGTTGCCACGAAGGCCACGGCCTCCGGCGTCAGGATCTGCTCGTAACCCTTCTTGACCGTCTCGGTGAAGGTCACGCCTTTCGGCAGTTTCGCCATTAATTCCTACCCTTTAGATGCTTGTCTTAAGATTTCAGGTTCATGTCCGCCATGGGCCCAGTCGAGCAGCTCGACCGTATGGAGGATGGGAATTTCCGTAGCCTGACCGATCTGGGTGATGCAACCGATATTGCCGGTGGCGATGATGTCGGGCGCGACGGAGCGGATATTGGCCACCTTGCGGTCGCGTAGCTTTACGGCGATGTCGGGCTGAAGGATGTTGTAGGTGCCGGCCGAGCCGCAGCAGAGATGGCCCTCAGGCACGTCGCTCACCGAGAAGCCGGCATTTTCGAGCAATCGGCGCGGTTCGGTTTTGATCTTCTGGCCGTGCTGCATGGAGCAGGCCGAGTGATAGGCGATGCGCAAGGGTTTCGGCGGCGAAACCTTGGGCAGATCGATCTCGACCAGGAATTCGGTGATGTCGCGCGCCATGGCCGACACGGCTTGCGCCTTTTCCCGATAGGCGGGATCGAGCCTCAGCATATGACCGTAATCCTTGATCGTCGTGCCGCAGCCCGAGGCGGTGATGATCACGCGATCGACCCCGGCGGCGCTCCAGGCATCGACCATCTGGCGGGCGCGGGCGAGTGCGTCCGCTTCCTTGCCCATGTGGTGGGTGAGGGAGCCGCAACAGGATGAGCCGTCGGCGACCACGACCTCGATTCCGTGGCGATTCATGAGCCGGATGGCGGCGGCATTGATGCCGGGATCGAGCACGCTCTGCACGCAGCCGCGCAGGAGTGCGACGCGCATGCGCTTCTCGCCTTCCGCCGGATAGAGGCCGGGCTGGCCGATGATCTCCGGCGGCGGCGTTTCCTTGGGCGCCAAAGCGAGAAGCGACGAGAGCCGCTTGTCGCCCAGCTTTTCAATCAAGGGCGCCAGAGGCCGGACGAGCGACGACAGGATCAAGGCGGTCTTGAAGAGGCCGCGACGTGGCATCAGGAAAGCCAGGACATCGCGCAGCAGGCGTTCGACGAGCGGGCGCTTATAGGTCTTTTCGACATGGGCGCGGGCATCGTCGATGAGGTGCATGTAATGCACACCCGACGGGCAGGTCGTCATGCAGGAGAGGCAGGAGAGGCAGCGGTCAATATGCTTTACCGTTTCGGGTGTCGCAGCCTCGCCGCGCTCGAGCATGTTCTTGATGAGATAGATGCGACCGCGTGGGCTGTCGAGCTCGTCGCCGAGCAGCACATAAGTGGGACAGGTGGCCGTGCAGAAGCCGCAATGGACGCATTTGCGCAGGATCTGGTTGGCCGTCGCGATATGCGGGTCCTGCAATTGCTCGGCCGTGAAACTTGTTTGCATTTGAAGCTTCGACTCGCGGGTAGATCCTGGTTGTGCACGTAGATCAGTCAGCGCCCAGCAGACGCTCGACAATCCTTTGCGTGCCCAAGGGTGAGGGATGACCGTTGTCGACAAAGAACGACAGGACTCCGAAATGGGTTTTTTGCCTGTCCTCCTCTTCGCGCGCCAATGTGCCGATATCCACCCAGCGATAGCCTGCCGCTTCGACCAAGCCCTTCAGCTCGGCACGCTGCTCCTCATGTCTGGGATATCTCGCTCCCTCCGTCCCTTCGATCCGTGTCAGCTCGGGCGCAACCATGTAGATCATCGGCGCGAAGATGACCGTCACTTTGCCCACCTTCTCGCGGTCGACAAACCCCTTCAGCCAGGAGATCACCTCTGGCGGCGTACCGTAAGGGTTGCCGGGCTTGAAGTCGTTTTCACAGTAGACATATATCAGTTCGTCAATTTTACCGTTGTAGCGCTCAGCCGCGTCCTCGAGCCTGCAGATGATCTGATCCGCGTCGACGCCGGGAACGCCGAGATTGACATAACGCCGTGCGCTGTCGGTTGCCTGCATTCGCGAAGCAATCGTCTCGGCATCATCCACCATGGCGCCGAAAGCCATGGAATCCCCGGCCACCAGTACGACACGATCGGCTTTGACGTCGGGAACCGTTATCCGCTCGCCTTCGGCGTTGGACGTCAGCGTGGCCCGCGGCCCGCGGTAACGCTCCAGAAATTCCGTCAGGCGCGGATCGAGCTGTCTGTCGGCGTCATGGAATACGCTGATCGACTCGAAGGGATTCACCGTGGATGAGTGGAGAAAATACGCCACCTTGCGCATGTTCGGCTTGATCACCGGACAGCCTTTCGCATCAACCGTCTTGATGGCGGCGTCTTCGGTCTTCGTATTGATGGGGGAATTGCCGATCCCGACGCCGCCCTCCTTGATCAGCGGAAGGAGCTGAGCGAGGTCGTCAAGGTTGGCGAAATAGGGCTTGTATGCTGCCGTATTGTCTCCCTTGTTTCCGACGAGACCCGCCAATGACAGGAACTGGTAGGAAAGACTGCGATGGGGCTTGCCCCATCTGACGATGGAATAAGCACCTTCGGCTACCGCGAGCGTGAGCGCTGACAGCACGACGGATATTATGATCGAGAATACTGCCTTCTTCAGAGGACTGCCCCCCATGGGTTATGCGCCTTTTTCGGTCTTATGCGGAGCACAAAAAGCCAGCCAAGGCAAGCGATGATGAATCCTAGGAGACAGCCTGCATGCGGCCGGGATTGAAGATGCCGACGGGATCGAACGAGGCCTTGACGCGGCGCGCCAGAGCGGCGAGCGCCGGGGCTTGCGGCTGAAAGACCGGGACCTGGCCGCGCAAGCTCTCATCTGCGCGGATCAGTGTGGCGTGGCCGGAGGGAAGGGCGGCGCGGATGGCATCGGCCGACGCCCCGTTCTCCGACGAAACCGCGAGCCAGACGAGACCACCGGCCCAGTCATAAAACCACTGCATGTCGATGCGGTGCTTAAGCGCCGCGACGAGCTTGGCGCCCTCGGCGGGGGCCACCGACAGGCGCCACACACAGCGCCCGTCCGGCGCGGCGAGCGGGTGGACATCGCGCAGGGCCGCCCACTGCGCCCGTGAGGCCTCGGTCGTCAGCAGATGCGAGGCGGGCGCCACAAGCAGCTTGGCGAGCTTGTCGCGCCGATAGGCAATGGAAGGCGGCACGCCTTCGAGGCGCAGGAAGGTTCTAGACGTGCCATCCGCTGAAACGGCGGGCAGATGTGCCGCACCCGACACCTCGCAGGAAGACTGCATCGCGAGGCTCATTGCCGTTATGGCGTCTTCATCGCTCAAACCCTCAAGGACCAGTGTTTCTTCGCTCTCGGCCTTGGGCAGCGCCTTGAAGGTGACGGTGGTGAGGGCGGCGAGCGTGCCGTAAGAGTTCGCCATCAGCTTCGGCAGATCATAGCCCGTCACGTTCTTCACGACGCGTCCACCGGCCTTGAAAGCCTCGCCGCGGCCCGACACGCCGGCGACACCCAATATGTGATCGCGCGCGGCGCCCGCCTTGAGCCGGCGCGGCCCGGAGAGGTTGCAGGCGAGCATGCCGCCCAGCGTGCCGGAATGCGGGGCGCCCAGGAGCCGCGAGAGATCGGGCGGCTCGAAGGCGAATTCCTGGCCCTTGTCGTCGAGGAGCTTGCGGACATCGCCGAGACGTGCGCCAGCGCCGGCTGTGATCACCAACTCCTCGGGTTCATAGAGCGCGATTTCCGAGAAGCCCGACAGGTCGAGCGTGGCGGCCGTTTGCATCGGGCGGCCGATGCCTTTCTTCGTCCCGGTGCCGGTGAGATCGAGCGGCGTCCTTTGGCTCAGGGCGTCCTGCACCATGTCGACGAGTTCGGCTTCGGTGGCTGGCTTCAGGCTGGTCACTCAGAACCTCGGAAGATCGGCATGGGGCAGCTTGCCGCCACGCACCACCATGCGGCCAAGCTCGGCGCAGCGATGCAGCACCGGGAAAACCTTGCCCGGATTGAGCAGGCCCTTGGCGTCGAAGGCGCATTTGAGCCGCTGCTGCTGGTTGAGATCGGCCTCGGAGAACATTTCCGGCATCAGATCGCGTTTCTCGATGCCGACGCCATGCTCGCCGGTGAGCACGCCGCCCACCTTCACGCAGAGCCGCAGAATATCGGCGCCGAATTTTTCGGCGCGTTCGAGCTCGTCCGGATCATTGGCGTCGAACAGGATGAGCGGATGGAGATTGCCGTCACCCGCATGGAAGACATTGGCGACTCTCAGGCCATAGTGGCGCGACAGGTCTTCCATTCCCTGCAGCACTTCCGGCAGTCGCCGACGCGGGATGGTGCCGTCCATGCACAGATAGTCGGGCGAGATGCGGCCTACCGCCGGGAAAGCGGCTTTGCGGCCGGCCCAGAAGACCAGGCGCTCGTCTTCGGATTGCGACACGCGGCAGGAATTCGAGCGGTTGGCTTCGGCGATGGCCACGACCCGCTCGATCAGGTGGTCGATTTCGGCGGCGCAGCCATCGAGCTCGATAATGAGCAGTGCTTCCGCCTCGAGCGGATAGCCGGCATGGACGAACTCCTCTGCCGCGTGGATGGCGGGGCGGTCCATCATCTCCATGCCGCCCGGAATAATGCCGGCGGAGATGACATCGGCCACGCATTTGCCGGCGTCCTCATTGGAGGGAAAGCCGATCAGCACAGCGCGCGCCGTCTCGGGTTTCTGCAGGATGCGCACCGTGACCTCGGTGACGACGCCGAGCAGGCCTTCGGAGCCGGTCATGACGCCCAGGAGGTCATAGGCCTCGCTGTCGAGATGCTTGCCGCCGAGCCTGATCACCTCGCCGGTGATCAGCACCATCTCGATGCCCAGCACATTATTGGCGGTGAGCCCATATTTGAGGCAATGCACGCCGCCTGAATTCTCCGCGACATTGCCGCCGATGGTGCAGGCGATCTGCGAGGAGGGGTCGGGCGCGTAATAGAAGCCCTTGTGCTGCACCGCCTGGGTGATGGCGAGATTGGTCACGCCCGGCTGGGTGACGACGCAGCGATTGGCATAGTCGATATCGAGAATGCGGTTGAACTTGCCGAGGCCGAGGAGCACGCCGTCGGCGAGCGGCAGGGCGCCGCCCGACAAAGAGGTACCGGCCCCGCGCGGCACCACCTTGATGTCCTGCTCGTGACAATATTTGAGGACGGCGCTCACTTGCGCCGTGGTCTCGGGCAGCACCACGACCAGCGGCATCTGGCGATAGGCGGTGAGGCCGTCGGTCTCATAGGCCCGCATCTCGACGGGGGCCTCGATGACGCCTTCGCCCGGTACGAATTGACGCAAGGCGGCGGCGATCTCACGCCGCCGGGCGAGGGCTGTCTTGTCGGGTAAAGGCATTGCAACCATGGCTCTTAGTCCCATACTGCGGCCGATTGCTCAATCCATTTTATCACATAAATACTTGCGGGGCAGGCATGCCTCGCGCCATAAGACAGGCCCGGATAATATTGGGATGCGCCTGATGGAGCTGACCCGGCCGCGCGTCGGCCTTTTCGTGACTTGCCTCGTCGATCTGTTCCGGCCGTCGGTCGGCTTCGCCACCGTCAAGCTTCTGGAAGAGGCGGGCTGCGTGGTCGAGGTTCCGGAGAGCCAGACCTGCTGCGGCCAGCCGGCCTTCAATTCGGGCGACCGCAAGGATACCGCCGACATCGCCCGCGCCGTCATCAAGGCCTTCTCTCCTTACGATTATGTCGTGGCGCCGTCCGGCTCCTGTGCCGGCATGATCAAGGCGCATTATCCCGAGCTCTTCGCGAAAGATTCGCCCGACCGTGCGGCCGCCGATGCCCTGTCCGAAAAGACCTATGAGCTGGTCTCCTTCCTGGTGCGGGTCATGAAGCAGGAAAAGGTTGCCGCGCGTTTCGACGGCTCGGCCACCTATCACGATTCCTGCTCAGGCCTGCGTGAGCTCGGCGTCAAGGCGGAGCCGCGCAAGCTGCTGCGGACTGTCGAAGGGCTCGATCTCGTAGAGATGGAGGATGCGGAGGTGTGCTGCGGCTTCGGTGGCACCTTCTGCGTGAAATATCCCGATATCTCCAATGTCATGGTCGCCAAGAAGACGAAGAAGATCGCGGCCACTGGCGCCGATCTGCTGCTCGCCGGGGATCTCGGCTGCCTCATGAACATGGCCGGCAAGCTCAAGCGCGAAGGCTCGGCCCTCAAAGCCCGCCATGTCGCCGAAATCCTCGCCGGCGATACGGCGACGCCCCCCATCGCGGAGGCCGAGTGATGTATTCTATGATGCGACACGCAACTCAACCTCATTTCCCCTTCTCCCGCTTGCGGGAGAAGGTGCCCGACAGGGCGGATGAGGGTGTTGGTTCAACTCGCGACAGCTCTTCAAGAGAACAAGGTGGCAAAGCTTCGACATTTTCCCATGCTTTCGGCTGTCTGGAGGCTGAGAGAACACCCTCATCCGGCCTTCGGCCACCTTCTCCCGCAGGCGGGAGAAGGGGAACCCCGGCAAAGCCCAGCGTAGGGTTGAAGGCGGAGGCTGAGTAATGGAGGCCAAGACCGCCGAATTCACCAGCAATGTGGCGCGCGCCATCGCCGACAGCCAGTTGCAAGGGACGATGACCGAAACCGGGCCGCGTTTCATCGAGAAGCGCGCCAAGGCCCGGGCCGGCCTGCCGGAATTCGATGCGCTGCGCGATCAGGCGCGCGACATCAAGGACCATGTGCTCGCCCATCTCGATCTCTATCTCGAGCGCTACGAGGCGAAGGTCGCGGAAAGCGGTGGCCATGTCCATTGGGCGGAAACGGCGGAGGAGGCGCGGGCCGCAATCTTAAGCATCTGCCGCAAGCTCGACGCCAAGCTCGCCACCAAGGGCAAGTCGATGATCTCGGAAGAGATCGGGCTCAACCAGGCGTTGGAGGCGGCGGGTATCACTCCGGTCGAGACCGATCTCGGCGAATATCTGATCCAGCTGCGCAACGAGCCGCCGAGCCATATCATCGCGCCGGCCGTGCATCTGACGCGCGACCAGATCGAGGCCGACTTCCGCAAAGCCCACACGCATCTCGACCCCAATCGCGATCTCACCGAGATCCCGACACTGGTGGAAGAGGCGCGCACGGTGCTGCGCCAGAAATATCTCGATGCCGATGTCGGCATCACCGGCGCCAATTTCCTCATCGCCGAGACCGGCACCTCGATCATCGTCACCAATGAGGGCAATGGCGATCTCACCCAGACCTTGCCCAAGGCGCATATCGTCATCGCCTCGATCGAAAAGATCGTGCCGACGCTCGAGGATGCGACGACCATCCTGCGCGTGCTGGCGCGCTCGGCGACGGGACAGGATTTCTCCAACTACACGACCTTCTCGACCGGACCCAGGCGGCCGGAAGACCCGGACGGTCCGCTCGAATATCATGTCGTTATCCTCGACAATGGCCGCTCGAATGTGCTCGGCACCGAATTCCAGGACATGCTGCGCTGCATACGCTGCGGCGCCTGCCTCAATCACTGTCCGGTCTATCAGGCGGTGGGCGGCCATGCCTATGGCTGGGTCTATCCGGGCCCGATCGGCTCGGTGGTGACGCCGGCACTGATCGGCATCGAGAAGGCGAAGCACCTGCCCAACGCCTCGACCTTCTGCGGGCGCTGCGAGGAAGTCTGCCCGATGCGCATTCCCTTGCCGCGCCTGCTGCGGCATTGGCGCGAGAAGGAGTTCGAGAAGCACCTGACACCGGCTGCGGTGCGCTCGGGCTTGAGCGTCTGGGCCTATTTCGCCAAGCGGCCGAAGCTCTATCAATTCGGGACACGGATCGCAGCGCGACTCCTCAATGTCATGAGCGGCAGGAAGGGAAGGTTCGCGAGCCTGCCTCTGGCCCAGGGCTGGACGCGTTATCGCGACATGCCGGCGCCGCAAGGCAAAACCTTCCAGGCGATGTGGAAGGAGCGCCGTCATGGATAATGCCCGCTCTCGCATCCTGTCACGCATCCGGCGCTCGGCAGACAAGGGTGATGAAACCGCCCGCGTCGCTGCCGTCGAAGCGCGTCTCCAGCATCCGCAGCGCAACCTGGTGCCGGAACGCGGCCAGGGCGATGAGGCGCATCGCATCGAGGTTTTTGTCCGGATGATGGAAGCGGTCGGCGGCACGGTCGAGATTCTGCGCGACCTGAACGATGTGCCGGCTTCGGTCGCCACCTATCTGCGCAATACCAACCGGCCGGCGATGATCCGGCGTGGCCGCGACGAATATCTCGCCAATCTCCCCTGGCATCGCGCCCAGACGCTCACCGTGAAGGAGGGGAGAGCCGAGGATGCCGACACCGCGTCGCTCACCCATGCCTTTGCCGGCGTCGCCGAAACGGGCACGGTCGTGCAGCTCTCAGGGCCGGATAATCCGACGACGCTTAATTTCATGCCCGAGGCGCATATCGTGCTGCTCGAGGCCAAGGATATCACCGCGAGCTATGAAGAGGCCTGGACACGCTTGCGCGACATCTACGGGCCCGGCCAGATGCCGCGCACCGTGAACATGATTTCGGGGCCGTCGCGCACCGGTGACATCGAGCAGACGATCGTGCGTCCGGCGCACGGACCCAAGGACATGCATGTGATCATCTTCAGGCGGCCATGATGTGGAAGAAGGTGGATGAGATCGTCGCGCGCTGGCGGCCCGAGGAGGGCGAAGGCCTCGAGCATCTCGTCCTCCGCGCTACGCCCGACGGCTACAGTGTGCGCAGCACTGTCATCGGTCCGTCCTTCGCCGTTTCCTATGCGATCGATCTCGACAAGGGCTGGCGTGTCCTTGGTTTTACGGTCGATTCCGTCGACGGACGCCGGCGCGAGTTTCGCTCCCCGGAGCCGGGGCGCTGGGAGGACGGCAATGGCAACAGGCTGCCTGTCTTCGACGGCTGCATCGATATCGATCTTTCCTTCACCTGCTTCACCAACAGCCTGCCAGTCAGGCGGATGGCGTTCGCCAAGGGGCAGGCGCATGAATTCGCCATGCTGTGGATGCCCACCGATACGCTCGATCCCTTTGTCGATGGCCAGCGTTACACCTGCCGCGAGCCTGGCCGGCGCTTCCACTATGAAGCGACGGATGGCGCCTTCGAGGCCGAGATCACCTTCGACGATTATGGGCTCGTGAGCGATTATCCGGGCCTCTTCAAGCGCGTGCCCTGACCATGCCGCTCCAGAACCGCGTCACGCCCTATGGCGAGATCGTCGCGAGCCCGGCGCGCGGGACGATGATGGGCAATCGCGGCGGCAAGTTCCATCGCGACGACCAGACGCTCGGCAAAAGACGCTGGGCGAGCCGGTACTGGATCTGCTGCGATCTCTATTGGAAGGGCGTTCATCACGAGCCGATGGGCAAGGGCTATACCTCGCTGTTTTTCCTCGACGAGGTGACGGCACTGGCGGCCGGGCATCGACCCTGCTTCTATTGCCGGCGCAAGGAGGCGCAACGCTTTCTGTCGCTGGCTTCACCACCGCTCATGGCGGACGAAGCCGACCGCATCGTCGACAAGGAGAGGCGGGGGCCCAGGCCCGATATCGAGGTGGCGAAATTGCCCGACGGCGCGATGATCGATGCCGGCGACGGCCCCTTCGCGGTCCTGGGCGATCGCCTGCTCAAATGGTCCTTCGAGGGCTACGAATTGGCCGTTCCGCGCAGGCCAGTCATGAGCGCTAAGCTTTTGACTCCGACACTCTATGTCGGCATTCTCGCGCGCGGTTTTCAACCACGCTGGCATCCGTCAGCGTCATCATTGGGGAAGGGGATTATATGAAACTGCTGCGTTATGGAGCGAAGGGCAAGGAGAAGCCGGGCCTCCTCGACAAGGAAGGCCGTATCCGCGATCTCTCCGGCATCGTCGCCGATATCAACGGCGAGACGATCAGCCCGAAGAGCCTGACGCGCCTCGCCAAGATCAAGCCGGAATCGCTGCCTTTGGTGCGCGGCACGCCGCGCATCGGACCCTGCGTCGCCAATTCGCAGAAGTTCATTGCCATCGGCCTCAATTATTCCGACCATGCGGCGGAATCGAACTTGGCCGTCCCGCCCGAGCCCGTCGTCTTCACCAAACATGTGAGCTGCATTTCGGGACCGGACGATGATGTGACGATCCCGCCCAAGTCCAAGAAGTCGGACTGGGAAGTCGAGCTCGGCGTCATCATCGGCACGCGCGCGAAGAACATCAAGAAGAAGGACGCGCTCGCCCATGTGGCGGGTTATTGCACCATCAACGACCTGTCCGAGCGCGAATTCCAGATCGAGCGCGCCGGCCAGTGGACCAAGGGCAAGTCCTATGACACCTTCGGTCCGATCGGCCCGTGGCTCGTGACGGCGGACGAGGTCAAGGATCCGCAGAAGCTCAAATTGTGGCTCGAGCTCAACGGCAAGAAAGTGCAGGACGGCTCGACATCGACCATGGTGTTCGGCGTCGCCCATATCGTCGCTTATCTGTCGCAGTTCTTCACCCTGATGCCGGGCGACATCATCACCACCGGCACGCCGCCGGGCGTCGGCATGGGCATGAAGCCGCAGCGCTTCCTGAAACCCGGTGACGTCATGCGCATCGGCATCGAAGGCCTGGGCGTCCAGCAGCAGAAGGTCGTGCGCGACAGGTAATACGCGCATAATATTCAAAGATAAGAGCCCTTCTCCCGCTACCGGGAGAAGGGCTTTTTTATTCGGCCGGGGCCGGGCTCAGGTTTCCGCCCATATCGGGGCGATAGTCCGTCTTGGTCTGCGCCGCTTTGGCGCGGGCGATGATTTCCGCCCGATTGACCGAATTGCGCTCGGCGCCGATCCGGTGAATGAGCAGCTCAGCCCGCTCGATGCTGCCGAGAAGCGCCAGGATGGCGCCGCGCTCGCCGGACGAGACGCTGGGGCCGAGCAGTAAAGTCTTCTCACGCAGATCCTCGACGGTCGCGAACTTCACATGGCCGGCCGGCACGGGGGGATTGGGAACCCCGAGATCAGGCAGGATTTCGCGCAACTGCACCTCGAGCCTGGTCAAGGCGTCGGTCACCACCTTCTGGGCATCGGTGCTGAATTTCTCGCGCTTCACGCGCCGCGCCACCTGATGCAGCGTCTCGGCGAGGCTCGCCGAGAAATCCGCCTCTTCGATGAGGCTGGCGACCAGATCCTGCTGCTCATAGGGCATGCTGTCCTTGAACAGCGATGCCGAGAAGGAGCGTATGTCGCGGCTCAAAATGTCGGTCGCGACATAGTGCTCGCCCGGATCGCTCGGCGCCGTCTTCTGGCCGCGGGCAATGCCGAGGAAGAGCGCCCCGGCATTGAGATGGCGCATGGTTTCCTGTTCGGCGGCATTGACCGAATTGGTGAAGTCGCTGGTCAATTCCCGCTTCAGGTATTTGGGTACGGAGTAGTCTTCGATGTCCTCCGCCGCGGTGCGGCCGATGCGCGACAGCACGCGTTCGAAGATGCCGACAAAGGGGAATAGCAATACCGTGTTGAAGACGTTGAAGGCGGTCGAGAACAGGCCGACGGCGACCGGCACCAGCGGGAATGTCTCCTTGCCGCCAACCAGAACCGCCACGCCGGGATCGCCGCCGAACCAGCCCATGGCGAATTTCAGGATCTCTATTGCCGGGAAGAACAAGATGATCATCACCGCCACGCCGATGAAGTTGAACGACATATGGGCGTAGGCCGCGCGTTTGGCGTTCTTCGACAAATTGAGCGAGGCCATCCACGAGGTGATGGTGGTGCCGAGATCGGCGCCAAGCGAGAAGGCGACCGCCGTCTGCCAGTCGAGCACGCCCGCCGCGCCGAGGCCCATGACGATGCCGATGGTCGCCGAGGAGGAGTGGATGAGGGCCGTGATGAGGGCGGCGATGAGGATGCAGACGACGAGGCCGATAAAGCTCTCGGCATGCAACCCTGAAATGATCGACATTACTTCCGGCATGCCGCGCAAGGGACGCAAGCCCCCGGTCATCAGGTTCAGGCCGTAGAAGATGAGCGCGAAGCCCATGCAGGCGAGCGCGATGTTGCGGATCTTCTCGCTCTTGGCGAAGACATAGACAAGGGCGAAGACGCCGCCGAGCAGGAGCCCCAGGGGCCCGAGCGGCAAAGCGATGAGGCCATTGCCAAGCGTGGTGCCGATATTGGCGCCCATGATGACGCTGATGGCAGGTCGGAGCGCGATGACGCCGGCATTGACGAGGCCGACGACCATCACCGTCATGGCGGTCGAGGACTGGATGACGCCGGTGATCAACGTGCCGGCGATGACGCCCTTGGCGGGGGTGCCTGCGATCTTCGCCAACCATTCACGCATGCGGTTGACGGAAAGAGCCTGGATGCCATTGGCCATGAATTCGAGGCCGAGCATGAAGATGCCGAGGCCGCCGATGACCGGCACGATGATGTCCTTGAAGATATCCGCTTCCATGTTCGCCGTTTCTTTCTCGTTGACTCAACTTCCGAAATTCAGCTCGCGTGCCCAATAGGCCTTCACCTGCTCGACCAGGGGCCCGGGCAGCGGTACGTAGAAGAGCGCCTCCGCATCGGCGGCGCCCTGTGTCAGCGCGTGATTGAAGAACCAGAGAGCCTGGCGGGCGCGCGAGGTGGAATCGGGATCGCGGCGCATCAGGATGTAGGTCACGGCTGCGATCGGCCAGGCATCGGCCTCGGCGCTGTCGACGAGGGAGAGGTGGAAGCCATTGGCCGGCGACCAGGGCGCCTTGGCGGCGGCAATGGCGAAGCTTTCAGGCGCCGGCCGCACGAATTTGCCGGCGCGGTTCTTCACCATGGCGAAAGTGAGCTCAGCGCGGACCACCTGGCCATATTCGACATAACCGATGGCGCCCTTCGTCGCCTTGACGGCGCTGACGACACCTGAGCTTCTCTCGACGCTGGTGCCGAGCGGCCAGGAGATGAGGGTGTCGGCACCATATTTGGTCTTCCACTCAGGGCTGGCGGTGGAGAGGAAGCTCGTCCAGTTGAAGGTCGAGCCCGAGCCGTCGGCGCGGTGGATGACGGTGATCCTGAGGTCGGGCAGCTTGAGTCCGTTATTGAGAGCTTGAATGGCGGGATCGGACCAGTTCTGGATCTTGCCCAGATAGATGTCGGCCAGCACCTCTCCCGAAAGCTGGAGACCGCCCGGCGCGACATTGTCGAGATTGACCACCGGCACGATGCCGCCAACGACGAGTGGGAACTGGACGAAGCCGAATTTCCCAAGGTCTTCCGGGGCAAGCGGTGCGTCGCTGGCGGCGAAATCCATCTCCGGCTGGGTCAGGCGCAGGATGCCGGCCAGCGAGCCGACCGGCTCATAATCGATGCCGGAGCCCATGAAGGTGATGTCGGTGCCGGCGGCCCGATCGGTCAGGTAGCTTTCCGACCATCTGGCGATCACCGGATAGGCGAAGGTGGAGCCCGCGCCATGGATGGGTTCGGCGGGAGCCGGCAAGGCCGAGACGAGGTAGAAGAGGGCGGCCAGAAAAGCGAGCGTGGCGGACTTCATGAAGGCTCCTGAGGCTGCTCCGATCCGTGGCCTGTGGGGGCGGATGGGGCCGAGCTCAGACCTTAATTTTCGTTAATGACAGGCAGGTGACCGGAAAAGCCCAATGTTTCCCGGAGAGTTGCTGAAGCTGCACGCATCCGTTACAAGCCCGCTCGACTTATCTTTGAGGGAGCGGTCATGTCCGCCAAGACCAAACAACAGCGCCCGAAAGCGCGCGTCGCCAAGGGTTTCCGCGATATCGGGCCCGAGGAGGTGCGTGGCGTCAAGCGTATGACGCGGGTGATCGAGGAGGTCTATGAGGCCTATGGCTTCGAGCCGCTCGAGGTGCCGTTCATCGAATATACCGACGCGCTCGGCAAGTTCCTGCCCGACCAGGACCGGCCGAATGAGGGCGTGTTCTCCTTCCAGGACGATGACGAGCAATGGCTGTCGCTGCGCTATGACCTGACCGCGCCTCTGGCCCGCTACGTGGCCGAGAACCAGCAGGCGCTGCCGACGCCCTATCGCGGCTATCGCCAGGGCTGGGTGTTCCGCAATGAAAAGCCGGGGCCGGGGCGCTTCCGTCAGTTCATGCAGTTCGACGCCGATACGGTCGGTTCGGCTTCGCCCTCCGCCGATGCCGAAATGTGCATGATGGTGGCCGACACGATGGAGAAGCTCGGCATTGCGCGGGGCTCCTATGTGATGCGCGTCAACAACCGCAAGGTCCTCGACGGGGTGCTGGAAGCCATTGGTGTCGCCGGGCCGGAGAACGAGGCGCGGCGCATGACGGTGCTGCGCGCCATCGACAAGCTCGACCGTTTCGGCGTCGCCGGTGTGCGCGAGCTGCTCGGCAAAGGCCGCAAGGACGAGTCGGGCGACTTCACCAAGGGTGCCGAGCTCGAGCCCGCGGCCGTCGACCGCGTCGCCGGCTTCGTCGATGCGGGCGCGCCGACGCGCGGCGAAACCTTGAAGCGGCTGGCGGCCCTCGTGGGCGACAGCGAGCGCGGCCGCGCCGGCGTCGCCGAGCTCGAGGAAATGTCGACGCTGTTTGCCGCAGCGGGGTATGGCGAGGACCGCATCAAGATCGATCCGGCGGTGGTGCGCGGGCTTGGCTATTACACCGGTCCCGTCTTCGAATGCGAGTTGCAGATGGAAGCGCGCAATGAAGAGGGCCAGCTGGTGCGTTTCGGCTCGGTCGGCGGCGGCGGTCGTTACGACGATCTCGTGGCGCGCTTCACCGGCCAGCAGGTGCCGGCGACCGGCGTCTCGATCGGCGTGTCCAGGCTCTATTCGGCGCTCAAGCTTCTCGGCCAGACGGAAGAAGGCAAGACGTTGGCGCCGGTCGTCGTACTGGTCATGGATCGCGAGCGCATCGGCGATTATCAGCGCATGGTCGGCACCTTGCGTGAGGCCGGCATCCGCGCCGAGATGTATGTCGGCACTTCCGGCATGAAGGCGCAGATGAAATATGCCGACAAGCGCTCAAGCCCGCTGGTCGTCATCCAGGGCGGTGACGAGAAGGCGAAAGGCGAAGTGCAGATCAAGGATCTGCAGCTGGGCGCCGAGCTTGCCGGCGGTGTCGAGAACCGCGCCGACTACAAGGAAGCGCGGCTGGCGCAATTCTCCGTGCCGGAAGCCGACCTCGTAAAGGCGGTGCGCGAGGCTCTGGCGCGCAGATGAGGGAAGGCGTCTTCGATGTCCGGTAGATCCTCGGCCGAGCGGGTGGCGCTCGCCGCCCAGAATGAGCGCGTGATGGCCGTCTTCGAAGGGGCGGGCTTCGATCATATCGCGCCGGATATCCTGCAGCCGGCCGACATCTTCCTCGAACGCTCGGGCGAGGACATCCGCGCCAATTCCTATGTCTTCACCGATCCGGAAGGGGCCGAAATGTGCCTGCGCCCGGATCTCACCGTGCCCGCCTGCCGCTATCATCTCATGCATGCGGCGCGGCCCGACAGCGAGGCGCGTTATTGTTATTGCGGGCCGGCCTTCCGCTTCACGCAAGGCGGCCGCGCGCCCAGCGAATTCGGCCAGGCCGGCATCGAATGGCTGGCGGCGCCCGATTCAGAGGCCTCCGAGGCCAAGGTGCTGGCGCTCACCATCGCCGCCGTCAAAGCGGCCGGGCTCAGACGCTTTCGCGTCAAGCTCGGCGATCTCCATCTCTTCCACGCGCTGCTCGACGGGCTCGACATGCCGGAGCGCTGGCGCCGCCGCCTCATCCACCAGTTCTGGCGGCCGCAAGCCTTCCGCGAGACGCTCGCCCGCTTCGCGGCGCGCGAAGAGCTGAGCCGCACCAGCATCTCGCTTTTCGTCGATCAGGTAATGAACAAGGACGCGAAGGGGACACAGGGCTGGCTCGAGAGCGAATTCGAGCGCCGCGGGCTGGCGCCGGTCGCCGGCCGTTCGGCGGAAGACATCGCGGCGCGGCTCGCCGACAAGGCGGCCGACCGGTCGGCGCATCCGCTGGCGCCCGAGGCGGTGCATGCGATCAATGCCTATCTCGCCATCGAAGGCGATGCGGCGTCGGCGTTGCGCCAGCTCGAAACCGTGGCGCGCAGCGAGACCTATCGCGAGGCGCTCGCGCGCTACCGCCGGCGCATCGAGGCGATGCGTACTGAAGGGCTGAGGCCCGAGGACTTCTTCTTCGCCGCACCCTTCGGGCGCAATCTCGAATATTACACGGGCTTCGTCTTCCAGATCGAGGCGGATGCAGCACTTGGGCCGCTGCAGGTGGCCGGTGGCGGACGGTATGACGATCTTCTCTCGGATATCGGTTCGCCGGTGCCGGTGTCGGCAGTCGGCTGCGCCATCGGCACCGAACAGCTTCTCGCCGCCATGGGAGGCCGGTCATGACGGCGCTCGTTCTCGGCATTCCCTCCAAGGGCCGCCTGATGGAGGCGACCGAAGCTCTGCTCGGTAAAGCCGGCTTCACGCTTACGCGCAACGGATCGGACCGGCTCTATCGCGGCCGCCTCGGGGGCATTGACGGTATCGATGTCGCTTTCCTGTCAGCCTCCGAAATCGCGACATCGCTGAAAGAGGGCAAGATCGATCTCGGCGTCACCGGCGAGGATCTGCTGCGCGAGACGCTGCGGCCCGAGGACGACCGCGTCGATGTGCTCGAACGCTTAAGCTTCGGTTTCGCCAATGTCGTCGTCGCGGTGCCGGAAGCCTGGCTCGACGTCGCGCGCATGAGCGATCTCGATGAAGTGTCGGAGAGCTTCTACAAGCGGCATGGGCGGCGCCTGCGCGTCGCCACCAAATATCTCAATCTCACCCGCCGCTTCTTCGCCAATAAGGGGGTGACCGGCTATCGCATTGTCGAAAGCCTCGGCGCCACCGAAGGGGCGCCGGCGGCCGGAACGGCGGAAGCGATCGTCGACATCACCACCACCGGATCGACACTCACGGCCAATCATCTGAAGATCCTCGATGACGGCGTGATCCTCGAATCGCAAGCCGTGCTGGCGCTCAAAGCGCAGCTCGATGGAGATCAGCGGGTCGCCGCGCTGCGGGCCGGATTGAGCCGGGCACTGGCCAAGCCATAGGCCTGCCTGAGCCAGGGCAGGAGCGCCACGACGAGGCCGGCGATCAGCACCACCCAGGCGGGACGTAACCCATAGGCGAAAGCCAGATTGGCCTTGAGGACGCGGAAGGGACCGACCCCGGTCGCGAGCCCATACCAGGCGAATTCGACGCCGGCGGTCAGGAGGCCGGCCAGGATGGCGCAGCCCACGAGCACCAACGGGCTCAGTGGCCAGCGCAGTTTCATCGTCACGCGATAGATCATCAACAGCAGGAACAAACCGGACCAGAGAACCGGCTGGCTGACATCGATCTTCGACTGGATGAAATAATGGAGCAGCGCCAGAGCCGCGAGCCCATAGACGATCAGATGCAGCCGCTTCCAATTGCGGCCGAGCTTGCGCACCGCCCAGTCGGTCGAGGTCATGGTGAGGAGGCTCAATCCGAAAAGGGCTGCGAAGCCGATGGTCAGATAAATCCGCAGCGCGATCTCGGATACGACGAAAGCGAGATCGAATTTCTCGTTCACGATATAGAGACTGAAATGCGCCAAGGCGTAGGCGAAGGTGGTGACGCCGAGCATGCGGCGGATGAGGGCGAGCTTGGGCCAGCCCAGGATGCGCTGCAAAGGTGTTAACGCCAATGTGATCACCAGGAACCGGATGGTCCAGTCACCGATCCGGTGCAGGGCTTCCTTATAGGGCAGGGGCCCGAGATCGTTCTGCCAAAAGGCATAGGCGACCATCGCGGCCGGAATGAAAACGAGCAGCAGCACGCCGGTCTTGAGAAGGGAAAACCTGCCGCTGCGGTCGGTCCAGAGTGCCATGATGCCTCAACTACTATACCCGCCTCACTATACGCCAGCACCGAGGGGAATGTTTCAAGTGAAGCCTTTTCTCGATTTGTGCCCGCCGGTTATTATCCTGCCGGCATGAAGGAGAATCGCGCTTTCGAGACGATGGAGGCCTTGGGGCCGGCTTCCGCTGGGGCTTCGGACTGGACCTATTCAGCCGCCCTTTTCCTGCTCGAACAGCCGGTCGATGAAGCCATCATGTCGATCCTCGCGGCGGTCGGCCCCATGGCCGAGGCCGACCGCGCCTGGATGTTCGAATATGACGATAAGCTCCTGTCCTTCCGCAACACACATGAATGGACGCGGCGCGGAGTCGAGGCCTTTGTGCAGGATTTGCAGGATGCGCCGGTCACGATGATCGCCTGGCTGCAGCGGGAACTGGTGCATGGCCGGGCCGTGCTCATCCACGATGTCGCGGCACTGCCGCGCGGGGCGCGTATCCTTCAGACCGAACTGCTCCGCCAGTCGGACAAGAGCGTGCTGTCGGTTCCGGTCTTTCATGACGGCCGCCTGCGCGCCTGTATCGGGTTCGACACCACGCGCGCGCCCAAACGCTGGAGTGAAAACGATGTCCAGGGCCTTCAGCGCTGCGCCGAGCTGATCGGACGCGCCCGCTATGGCCGCGTCCGCGGGCGCGGACATGAAGGAGATGAACCCGTTCCCTATCAGCCGCTCGTCTATCTGACACGCCTGGGCCGGGTGCGCGGTGTCCGTCTCGACGAGATTCTGGGGCTGCGCTCGAACCACAATTACACCGACATATGGCTGGCCGACGGTTCGGTCGTCAGCGACACGCGGGCCTTCGGCACCTGGATGGATCTTCTGCCGGCGGCGATCTTTCAGCGCATCAACCGCACCGCCATCGTCCATCTCAAACATGTCGCCGAGGTGGACAGGCAGCTCCCGAACGGACGCTGGGAGCTGCAGCTCAGGCGGGTGCCACAGCGCTGGTCGGTTTCGCGGCCCTATCGGCAGGCCCTGCGCCAGCGGCTCGGCATCTAGATTAAATATTTGTGAGCGATGTCGTTTCGTCCGACCGGCATGTCATGTCGTCCATCTTCCGTTGCACGCCCCGATTTTCCGATGCAGTGGGATTCCTCTAGCATCTGGGGGCCACATGCGCAGAATTTTTGCCGGGCGTCGTCACGCTCTCCTGGCGAGTACCATCTTGGGCGGGATCGCCGCCTTCACCTCACCTGTCTATGCCGACAAGTATTGGGATGGCAGCGGTCCGGCCAGCAACAATGTCGTCAATGGCGGCGCAGGGACCTGGAGCAACAACGGGTTCACGTGGACCGATAGCAGCGGTGCGGCCAATACGAGCTGGAACAGCGGCTTCGGGGACGAGACGGCCATCTTCCAGGGGACCGGCGGGACGGTCACGGTTCAAGGCACTGTGGGCATCACCGAGCTGCAATTCAAAGTAAGCGGCTACACGCTGAGCGGCGGTACGCTCGATCTGTTACCAGCAAGCGGTACTGAGTCGGTGATCGATGTCGCAAGCGGTGTGACCACGACGATCAGTACGGCCGTTAGCGGCGCAGCGGGCTTGCGCAAGACGGGAGACGGCATCCTCACGCTGCGCAATGTCGGCAATGACTATGCGGGCGGGACGTTCATCGACGGCGGCACCTTGCAGATCCGCATGGACTCCAATTTGGGCGCGGCCGCCGGCGGGCTGACCTTCAACGGCGGCACGCTGGAGACGATCGAGACCTTCAACACGACATCGACCCGGCAAGTTACGCTCAATGCCGACGGCACATTCAAGATCGGCGAGGACTCCGGGCTCAGCCTGCAGGGGATGGTCAGCGGCGACGGTGGCCTGATCAAAACCGGCAAGGGTACGCTGCGGCTCTATCAGGCCAATACCTATCTCGGCGGCACAGAGGTCCGCAATGGCACTCTGGTCGCTGGCGCCACGGGCGCACTCGGCTCAGGGACGGTCGAGGTAGCTCATGACGGCGTGCCGGGCTCGGGTCTGCCGGTTTTGTGGTTTCAAGCCGCGTCCGCCGCCACGCCGGTGAGCGCGGAGAATTTGGACATCACCATTGGATTGGGCGATGTCAATTTCGCTCAGCATACGACGGCGGGAAATGCAGAGATCACATTGACCGCCGGAAAAAACGGTCGCCTCAATTTCTATGGCGGCACGGCCGGCAGTGCGACGATCACCAACAATGGAGGAACGGTGACGTTCCTGGAAGGTGATGCCGGCAGCGCCAGCATATCCAATGACGGCGCCAACAGCCGGACGTATTTCTACGACAATGGCGGGGCCGGTATCACCACTCTCAACACGGCCACGATCACCAACAGGAATGGCGGCGCCGTCTATCTGCAAGGCAAGACGGATGGCGGCAGCGCCGAGATCGTCAACGAGACCGGTGGTTTTGCCTATTTCGAGGGAAGCGCGAAAGCAGCCGGCGCCACGGTCAAGAACCAGGCGGGCGGGTCGGTCATCGTCAGATTCCAGACTTCTGATGCCGAGATCGGTTCGCTCTCTGGCGACGGGGCGGTTGTGGTCGGCCAGTTCTCATCCGATCTCGTGCGCCTCAAGGTGGGCGCGCTCGGCCTTGATGATGTGATCGGCGGTGTGATCTCTGCCGCCAATGTCGGTTCGGAATTCGTGAAGACCGGCACAGGGATGCTCACCCTCACCGGCGACAGCTCGACCTATACGGCCAAGACGGCCGTCGAGGACGGCATATTGCGCGTCAATGGCAAGCTCGGGGGCGCTCTCGATGTCCGTGACGGCGGGCGGCTCGAAGGCATCGGGACAGTGGGGGCCACCACCGTCAATGACGGCGCAACGGTTGCCGCCGGCAATTCGATCGGCACGCTCAAGGTCAATGGCGACATCACCTTCAAGGCAGGCTCGATACTCGAAGTCGAGGCGACCAATGTGCCGGTCCCGGTCGACCTGATCGAGGTCACCGGCACGGCCTATCTCCAAGGCGGTCTTGTGGATGTACGCGCCGCCGACGACATCTACATGCCCTTCACGACCTATACGATCCTCACCGCCACGACCGGCGTCGAAGGTGAGTTCGCCAATGTTACCGATAACCTGGCCTTTCTCGATCCCTCGCTCAGCTATGACGACAACAATGTCTATCTGACCCTGGCGCGCAACGACATCGACTTTGCGAGCTATGGGCGCACGGCCAATCAGAAGGCGGCGTCGCATGGCATCGACAGCCTTGGTGCCGGCAATGCGCTTTATCTCGCTTTCGTACTGCTCGAAGATGATGCGGCGCTCATCCAGGATACGCTCGACCAGCTGTCGGGCGAGGTCCATGGCTCGCTCAAAAGCACGCTCCTCGCCGACAGCCACTTCCTGCGCGACACGGTGACCGGACGGTTGCGTTCGATGGTGCAGTCGGATGCCGGGATGGCCGTTGGCGACAGCACAGTCGAGCCTGCCGCCGATTATTCGGTTGCGCGCAAGTCTTCCGGCTTCTGGATGCAGGGTTTTGGCAGCTGGGGCGACTGGGACGGCGACGGCAATGCCGCCGCGCTCGACCGCTCGACCGGCGGGGCCATTGCCGGTGTCGATACGCTGGTCGGCGGCTGGCGCCTCGGCGTCGCCGGCGGCTACAGCCAGACGAGCTTCGATGTCGATGACCGGCGTTCCTCGGGCGACGCCGATGGCTATCATGCGGCGATCTATGCGGGCACCAATTGGGACAAGGTGTTCCTGCGTGCCGGCGCCGCCTATTCCTGGACCGACATCGCGACGAAACGCGAGATCACCAGCCCGATCGTCGACGAACTCGAGGCCGATTACGGCGCCGGTACTGCGCAAATCTTCGGTGAGCTGGCCTATCGCGCCGATTTCGGCGGACTCTCCCTGGAACCCTTCGCCAATGCGGCCTATGTCAATCTTCACACCGGGAGCTTCAGCGAGAAGGGTGGGACGGCGGCACTCGAAAGCAAGTCGTCTTCGTCCGACAGCGTCGTGACGACGCTGGGCCTTCGGCCGGAGGTCCGCTTCAGCCTGGGCGATATGGAGACGGTGGCGACCGGCATGATCGGCTGGCAACATGCGTTCGGTGATGTCACGCCGGAGGCGCAGCTCGCTTTCGAAGGCGGCGACGCGGTCGGCATTCGCGGCGTGCCGATGGCGCGCGACACGGCGCTCGTCGAGGCCAGCCTCGCTCTGAAGCTCACCGACAGCGTCAGCCTCGGCGCGTCCTATCAGGGCCAGTTCGGCGACGGCGTCAGCGACAATGGCTTCAATGCCAGGTTGGGTATGGAATTCTAGAATATGTGGTGGGTCTAGTTTCGACCTATCACCCTCACCCTGAGGTGGCCGCGAAGCGGCCCTCGAAGGGTCGCTTCATCCTGATGGATGCTTCGAGGCTCGCTTTCGCTCGCACCTCAGCATGAGGGTTTTTAGAAGGAGGGAAGGTGTCACTCGTGGCGCAATGCCTCGATGGGATCGAGCCGCGCGGCGCGGCGCGCCGGGAAGAAGCCGAAGCCTAAGCCGATGGCGCCTGAAAACAGGAAGGCGAGCACGATGATCGACAGGCTCGGCGCGAAGGGAATGGCGAGGAAATAGCCGGCTGTGCCGGCCAGCGCGAGGCCGAGCATGATGCCGATGACGCCACCCAGCAGAGCCAGCACCAGCGCCTCGACCAGGAATTGGGTGAGCACCTGGCGCTCGAGCGCGCCGATGGCGAGGCGGATGCCGATCTCGCGGGTGCGCTCGGTGACCGAAACCAGCATGATGTTCATGATGCCGATGCCGCCGACCAGCAGGCTGACGCCGGCCACTGCGCTCAACAATCCGGTGAGCAATGTCGAGGTGGAGGTCATGGTCGAGATGATCTGGCTCATGTCGCGCACCGTGAAGGTGTCGTCTTTGTCGGGACCGACGCGGCGGACCTCGCGCAATATCTGCTCGGTACTGGCGGTGACGGCGGGAATGTCCTCAGCCGTCGCCGCCGATATATAGATGGTGGGAATGCGGGTGTTACCGGCCAACCGGCGCTGATAGGTGCGCAGCGGCATGACGACCGTGTTGTCCTGGTCGTTGCCGAAAGCGCCTTGCCCCTTGCTGGCGAGCACGCCGATCACGTCGCAGGAAATGGTGCCGACGCGCATCCTCTTGCCGACGCCGCTGTCGGGTGTGAAGAGGGCGTCCTCGACGCTCTTGCCGATGATGCAGACGGCGCTGCCGGATTTGACCTCGCCATCGGTGAAGGGGCGGCCTTGCGCGAAGCTCCAGTCCTGGGCGGTGAAGAATTCGGTGTCCGTCCCGGTCACCGTGGTGGCGAAGTTGAGCGCGCCATAGATGAGCGTCGCGGCGCGGGTGGCGGAAGGTGCTATGGCGCGCACGCCCGTCAGCTCGGCGCGTAATTTCGCCAGCGTGCGGTCGTCGAAGGAGCGGTTCTCCTGGCCGGCGCCGCCGGGGCCGAAAGTATTTCGGCCGGGCTGCACGATCAGGAGATTGCTGCCGAGCTTGGAGAGATCCTCGGTCACCCGCTGCGTCGTGCCATTGCCGATCGTCACCATGGCGATCACTGCGCCGACGCCGATCACGATGCCGAGCAGCGTCAGGATCGAGCGCAGCACATTGCGGCGGACCGACAACAGAGCGAGCTTGAAAGCTTCCCACAACATCAGGCGGCCTCGCGCCGGTGCTCGGACTCGATATGGCCGTCGAGGAACCGGATGGTGCGGTGGGCGAAGGCGGCCATGTCGGGCTCATGCGTCACCATGATGATGGTGAGGCCGCGCTCGTCATTGAGCCGGGTCAGAAGCTCCATGATCTCATGGCTGCGGGCAGTGTCGAGATTGCCGGTCGGCTCGTCGGCGAGCAGCACCAATGGATCGGTGACGATGGCGCGGGCGATGGCGACACGCTGCTGCTGGCCGCCCGACAGCTGGGCCGGGGTGTGATGCTCACGGCCCTCGAGGCCGACGAGCCGCAGAGCCTCGATGGCGCGCTCGTGGCGTTCATGGCGGGGCGTACCGCGATAGACGAGGGGCAGCTCGATATTCTCGACCGCGGTGGTGCGGGCAAGGAGATTATAGCCCTGGAAGACGAAGCCGAGAAAATTGCGCCGCAGCAAGGCGCGCTGGTCGCGGCTGAGCGCCGTCACATCGGCGCCGCCGAAGAGGTAACGCCCGGCGGTCGGCTTATCGAGGCAGCCCAGAATGTTCATCGCGGTCGATTTGCCGGAGCCCGACGGGCCCATTATGGCGAGGAACTCGCCGCGCTCGATCGCGAGATCGACACCCGCCAGCGCTTTGACCCGGCCGGCGCCTTCGCCATAGATCTTCTGGACCTTCTCGAAGGCGATGAAGGGCTGAAGCTTGGTCATTGTCCAGCCGAGCGCGAGGTGGTGATCACCGGATCGCCGTCCTTGAGATCGCCTTCGATGATCTGGGTGAGCTTGCCGTCGGTGACGCCGGTGGTGACGCTCACCTGCTGCGGCTTGCCGTCCTTGAGGACGTAGATGCTGCGCTCATTGGCCGGGGTGTCGCGCTTGGGCTCGCCGCGGCCGCCGCGCGGCCTCGGGAAGAAGATGCGGGTCAGATCGAAGCCTGTCTCGGTACGACGCTGCGGCGGCTGGTAGCGCAAGGCGGCATTGGGCACGGCCAGCGTGTCTTGAACCTTCTGCGTGATGATCTGCGCCGTCGCGGTCATACCGGGACGCAGCAACAGCTCGGTATTGTCGACGGTGAGGATGGCTTTGTAGGTGACGACGCCGTCGGTGGTGAGGGGCGAGAATTCGAGCGTCTCGATCTTGGCCGGGAAGGCCTTGCCCGGATAGGCATCGACGGTGAACTGGGCATCCTGGCCCGCTTTCACCGCGCCGATATCGGCTTCGTCGATATTGGCCTCGACCTGCATGCGCTTCAGATCCTCGGCGAGCGTGAAGAGAATCGGCGCCTGGAGCGAGGAGGCAACCGTCTGGCCGGGTTGCACGGCGCGCTTCAGCACAATGCCGTCGACGGGGGAAACAATGCTCGACTTGCCGATGTCGATCTCCTGCAGCGCGATATCGGCCTTGGCGACCTCGATATCGGCTTCCGCCGAGGCGACGGCAGCGATGGCGCTGTCGCGGGTGGCGGTCGCATCGTCGAGAGTCTGGGTGGCGGCGAAGCCTTTCTTGCTCAAGGCGGCCTGGCGCTCATAAGCGAGGCGGCGCTGCTCCAGCGTCGCCTTGGCGTCGGCGAGTTTGGCCTCGCTGGCGGCGAGCGTCGCCTTGGCGCGACCGAGCTGGGCATTGAGGCGCTTGACGTCGAGTCCCGCCAGCACATCGCCTTTCTTCACAAGGCTGTTGTTGTCGACATTGACGGTGCGTACGACGCCCGAGATTTCGCTCGAGACATCAACCTGCGTGGTCGGCTGGACGGTGCCGGTGGCGGTCACCGTGACGGTGAGCGGCGTCATGACCGCAGGCGTCGTGTCATAGACGAATCTGGCGGCTGACGAGTCTGGTGACCCATACCAGTAAGCGAGGCTGCCCAGGGCTGCCGCGCCGATGAGAAAATACACGAATTTCCGGCTCCAACGTTTTGTTTTGGAACGGGAATCAAGGCCTATAGCGGCCTCGATCTCGGCCGGATCGATGGGTTTTTGCATATTCATTCGTCAAACTCGCTCCACGAGAGATAAGACGACTCTGCGTCGGAATTCCGGCGCAAGGCCCGCCACGCTCCTTCCTTTCTGAAATGTCATTAAGGGATTATGATTCCGCCTCAAACCAAGCAGACACCAGAGGGCCTATGCGCGATTCCCATCTCCATTCGGAACGAACTTTGCGGCACTTGCGACGTGAGACGCGTCTGCAGGCCGCGCGTATCGCGTTTCCGGCCATCGGCATCGCCGCCTATTATCTGATCACGTCGGCGATGCCGATTTTCAATGCCGTGTTCGGCTCATCGGGATTCGAGGTCCCGCAAGAGACAGAGGATGGCTTCACGACCGGCATCCTGCTCACGATCGTCGCTATTGCTGTCTACTATCTGGCGCTCAGGGCGTTGTGGCGCCTCAAGGTCGTCGAGGCTGCTCACTCGGCCTCTCACCTGAACGCCTAAATCCCGGTCGCCATTAGGCGCTGCTCTATCCACTTTCTGAGATCTGCAGAAAGGACTATGGTCCTGCTGTGTCGTATCCGCAGCAGAGGAAACCATGCGTGATTATCGAGAGCATAGGGGACGACCCTTGAAAGAACTGCGGCGTGAAACGCGTTGGCAGGCCCTGTTTATTTCAATACCCGTCACTGGACTCGCGCTGTTTTATCTGCTTATGGCGGCGGGATTTTATGTGAAACCGCTGGTATTGCTCGGATTGGCTACGCCTTCTGTCTGGGGTCCCCTGCAGGTTTCACCGGCCGTGGAAACCTCCTTGATGATTGGGTTGCCTATGGCAGTCGCGGCATGCGGGGTATATTTCTTTGCCCTGAGAGTGCTGTGGCGGGTCAAAGTCGGCGAGCCTCTCACGCACGTGGACCACTCATATTCCGACTAGTGCCCACCGCCGGCGGGCGCGCCACGTGGAGCGGGCTTGCGCACCAGAGGCACCAGCAGGACCATCGTCAGGAACACCGCGCCCAGAACGAGGAAGACATCTGAGAAGGCCATCACCAGGGACTCCCGGTGCGCCGACTGGGTCATCAGCTTGATCGCCGCCAGCTCGCTGTCGCTGCCGAGGCGGGGAGTGAAAGCCTGCGTCATGGTCTGAAGCCGCTCGACCGCCGCCTGGCTGCTCCAATTCACCGCCTCATGCAGCCTGGCGATGTGGAGATCGGTGCGGTCATTGAGCAGTGTGGTGATGAGGGCGAGGCCGACGGCGCCACCCAGATTGCGGGTGAGGTTGAAGAGGCCGGAGCCGTTCTTGATGAGCTGCGGCGACAACGTGCCGAGCGCCAGCATCGAAACCGGCACGATCAGCAGCATCAAGGCGACGCCCCGCATGGCCTGGGGAATGAACAATTCGACGAAGGCCCAGTCCTTGGTGATCGGCACGAGCTCGAGACAGGAGACGCCGAACAGCACCATGCCGAAGCCGACGATCCAGCGCGCATCGAAGCGCTGGGCGAGGCGGCCGGCGAAAGGCGCTGTCATCATCTGGAACAGGCCGGTGACGAACATCGTCTCACCGATCTGCAGCGAATCGTAGCCACGCACCCGCGCCAGGAAGACCGGATAGAGATAGACGAGGCCATAGAGGCCGACGCCGATGAAGAAGGAGAACACCGAACCGGTCGCGAAGTTGCGGTCGCCGAAGGTCCTAAGATCGACGACCGGCTCCTCGGCGGTGAAGGCGCGCCAGAAGAACAGGACGGCGCCGACGCCCGAGACGATGGCCAGATTGCGCACCGTGTCGTCGCTGAACCAGTCATATTGCGGGCCTTCCTCGAGCACATATTCGAGACCACCCAGAAAGGCCGCCAGCGTCACCAGGCCGATATAGTCGAACTTCCGCAGCAGCTTGAAGTCAGGCTTGTCGAAATCGATGAGGAAATAGGCGGCGGCCGTCACCGCGATGCCCGGCACGACATTGACCAGAAACAGCCAGTGCCAGGAGAACAGATTGGTCAGATAGCCGCCGACGGTCGGGCCGATGGTCGGCGCCATGGTGGCGATGAGGCCGACCATCGCCGTGACTGAGCCGCGCTTCTGCGGTGAGAATATGGTGAAGGAGGCGGCGAAGACCGAGGGGATCATGGCGCCGCCGATGAAACCCTGCAGAGCGCGATAGATCATCATCTGGTCGATCGACGTGGCAGTGGCGCAGAGCGCGCTGGTAAGGGTGAAGCCGCCGGCAGCGATGGCGAAGAGATAACGCGTCGACAGAGCGCGGCTGAGAAAGCCCGACAGCGGGATCATCACCACTTCGGCGATGAGATAAGAGGTTTGTACCCAGGAGATCTCAGAGGCGCCGGCGGAGAGGCCGGCCTGGATCTCATTCAGCGACGATGAGACGATCTGGATGTCGAGGATCGCCATGAACATGCCGACGGCCATGGCGATGAAGGCGAAGAGCCGGCGGCTCGGCATGTTATCAGTGGGGGTGTCCATGGCGTCATGCCTTATTTCGCGGCGACGGTCTTTCCCTTGTCGCGGCTGTCGATCGAGACGACGACCGACATTCCGGGCCTGAGCAGGCTTTCAGCCGCGACACCGGCGGGAACGGCGATACGCACCGCGACGCGCTGGGTAACCTTGGTGAAGTTGCCGGTGGCGTTGTCGGGCGGCAGCAGGCTGAACACGGCACCGGAAGCAGGCGCGATGCTGGTCACGGTGCCGGTCACCGGCGTCTCGTCATAGGCGTCGACCGCGATATGAGCGGGCGCGCCCACATGAATGTCGGCGAGCTGCGTCTCCTTGTAATTGGCATCGACATAGACCTCGCTCAACGGCACCAGCGCCAGGAGACGCTGGCCGGGCGACACATACTGGCCCGACTGCACGGCACGATTGCCGATGACGCCGTCGAAGGGCGCGCGCACGACTGTGCGCTCGAGATCGAGGTTCTTCTGGGCAAGCGTGTTGTGATCCTGATCCAGAGCGCGCTCGGCCTCGACACGCTGGGCCTGAAGCACCGCGACATTGGCGTCGGCAGAGGTGAGGCCCGCCTTGGCGGTTTCGAGCCCGGCTTGCGCCTTTTCCTGATTGGCCTGGGCCTGCTCGAGCGCTTGCTGGGTGGCGAAGTCGCTCTGCTTCAGGCGCTCGGCACGTTTCAGGTCGGCGCTGGCGAGATCGAGATCGGCCTGAGCCGAGGTGATCTGCGCCTGGGCCTGGATGACGGCGGTTCTCGCCGCTTCGATCTGCCGGTCGATGCGGTCGATCGTGGCCTGCTGCGAGGCGATCTGGGCTTGCGCCGTGGCGACCGCCAGGCGTTCATCGGAATCATCGAGGGTGACGAGGGGATCACCGGCCTTGACCGTGCTGTTGGTCTCGACCGGTACATTCACGACATAGCCGGCGATGCGCGGGGAAATGGTGGTGTAGTCCGCCCCCACATAGGCATCGTCGGTCTCGATCTGGAAGCGGCCGACCGTCCACCACTGATGGCCGAAATAGATGGCGGCGGCGCCGGCCAGTAGCCCGGAAGCGATCAGGGCCAGGCTTTTGCCGCTCCGGCGCTTGGCGGGCGGAGCCGGGGGCGACTCGGTCTTTTCCCGCCGCAAGGCCGGATGGTCGGTGTCTATCGCTTCGCTTCGGTCGGGCGCCGGGACGATCTTGTTCATCGCAGATCCCCAAAACTGGAGGCTCGGATTGACCGAACTGTTCGGTCAATGAGGCTGTGCGGCTTGAAATAGGCCTCCCGAAGTCCTAAATCAAGATCGAACCGAACGGTTCGGTCAAATTTAATCCGGCCGTAAGGCTGCCGCTGGGGTGGTTTGTGGTATCCTGCGAGTCCCTGAATCACTGCCGGACCGGCCGATGGGAGTTGTGAAGTGAGCGTGATGGAACTTGACGGACCGCCCGCCGCCGAATTGGCGCTAGGGCAGGATCCGCGCAAACGCCGGCAGATCCTGGAAGGGGCCCGCAAGGTGTTCCTGGCCAAAGGTTTCGACGGCGCCAGCATGAACGACATCGCCAAGGTGGCCGGGGTGTCGAAGGGCACGCTCTATGTCTATTTCGAGAACAAGGAGCGCCTGTTCGTCGATCTCATTGCCGAGGAGAAGCGCGTGGATCTGTGGGATGTCGTCACCCTCGATCACAGTGACCACGACATTGCCAAGGTGCTCAACCGCTTCGGCAGTGACTTCCTCAAGATCTTGACCAGTCCGTATTACATCAGGGCGATGCGGACCGTCTTTTCGATCGTCGAGCGCATGCCGGAGATCGGCGCCGAATATTATGAACGCGGGCCCAAGGTCTGCGCCGGCAAGCTCGCCGACTATCTCGCGGCGCAGGTGGAGGCAGGGCTGCTCGCGATCGAGGATTGCTCGCTCGCTGCCCAGCAATTCATGGACCTCTCGCAATCGGTGCTGGTCCGCCGCCAGCTGTTCAATGCGGCGCCGACGCCGAGCGAGGAGGACATCGCCCAGCATGTGGCGCGCGCCGTGACCTTCTTCCTCCGGGTCTACAAGCCAAGCTGACATAACACCGACCGGCTTCATGCTGCGTATCGTCGCCCATCGTTTCGGAGCACCGGCCGATGTGCTTGTCTGCGAACCGGCACCGCTTCTCGAACCTACGCCATCGGGTGTCGTGGTGAGGATGCGGGCGAGCGCCATCAATCCCTCCGATCTGGTGTCGGTCTCGGGCGCCTATTCCTTTCGGATTCCACTGCCTTTCGTTCCGGGTTTCGAAGGTGTGGGCGTCATCGATGCGATCGGCGCGGAAGTCTCCGGCCTTGGCATCGGGCGAAGAGTTTTGCCGCTCGGCTCAGCCGGCGGCTGGCAGAGTTGCAAGGCTTTGCCGGCGGCGTGGTGTATGGAAGTGCCCGACGACCTCAGCGACGAGCAGGCTGCGACGGCCTATGTCAATCCCTTGACCGCGCGGCTCATGCTGCGCGCTTTGGCGCCATCGCCTGGAATGCTGGTCGCGGTCAATGCGGCGAATTCCGCTATCGGACGCATATTGCTGCGCCTGCTTGACGCGATAAAGGTCAGGTCACTGGCGATCGTGCGCTCCAAGCAAGCGATGGAGCTGCTCGCGGATGAACCTATTTGCAATGTGATCCTGGCGGGTGAGGTGCTGCCACCGCTCGATGGCGGCTTCGACGCCATCGGCGGCGACCATGGCGCGGCGATGGCGCAGGCGATCAGGCCCGGCGGTGCGCTTATGCATTACGGGATGCTTTCAGGCAGACCGCTTCCGCCCGGTCTTGGATCCGTCGTCAAACCCTTATGGCTGCGCAATCGGGTCCATGCCGCCTCCCGCGCAGAATTACGAGCCGCGATGACTGAAGTGTTCGACGATATCCGCTCAGGCCTCGCCGCAACGACGATCGAAGCGTGTTATCCGCTCTCCGCGTATCGCGCGGCCTTGGCGCACAACGCGCAAGCCAGCCGGCGCGGCAAGATCCTCTTCACGCCACAGCTTTGAGCCGGCAGAAGCACGACGCCTTGACCGGTACGTCGGCGCGCGCCGCGGCGATGTCGAGCAGCTTCTTGATGATGATCGCGTCAGTGTGCTTGCCGAGCTTCTCGAGGCATTCGTGATAACCATGCAGGCTCCAGACATTGTTTGGATGCTGGCAGGCGCGCCGCAAGGTCTTGTCGAGGCCGAGATCGGCGCGATAGACCGCTTCGGCCTCCGCCACCTTGCCCTGCTCGAGGAGTAGGGCGCCCAGCGCATGGCGGGTCGGCTGCATCCAGCCCCAGGGCTCATCATAGGGGAGCGTGTCGTCGAACTCGACCGACTTGCGCAAATGAGTGAAGGCCTGGTCGAACCGGCCTTTACGATAAGCGATTTCGCCCTTCATCATCTCGGTGGCTATGGCCAAGATATCGAGCGCGGTGTTGTTGAAGAGATAACGCGTCGGCGGCACTTGCGCGACCGCGGCCTCGAAGTGTTTGGCTTCCGCCTCCGCTGCCGGCACGTCGCCCGACGCGGCATGTGCCACCGCCTTGGCATAGTGCGTCAGCGCCGTCGTCACGCAATAGAGCTTGCTGTTTGCGGGAAGCTTCTCGGCGATGATCTCGCGCCACTTACCGAAACGGATCAGCACATGCAGTTTCATCGGCACGAAGCTTTCGAGCCAGTCGGCCATCGGTGGCACCTCGACGGTGAGCAGCTCCTCGGTGAGGGTGGCGGCCATCTCCTCGGCCGCCGTGATCGCGGGGGCATATTGGCCGAGGAACATCGCGCCATAGATCTTGAAGTGGAAATCATGACAGCGATAAAGCGAATAGAAATTCAGGCCGCCTTCGCGCGCGAAATATTTGCGGTCCGCGTGCATGGCGCGGTCGTTCCATTCGACGACATTGTGATAGTCGCCGCACAACACGTCGATATGGGTCGGCATGTGAAGCAGGTGGCCGGCGTCGGGCACGAGATGGCGCAGACGGTCGCCGGCTCTAAGCGCGCGCTCCGGCGTGGGCGACATCTCCATGAGGTGGATATACATGTGGAGAAGGCCCGGATGGTCGT
Source organism: Rhizobiales bacterium Y(2018) (assembly GCA_005502925.1). GTDB lineage: Bacteria > Pseudomonadota > Alphaproteobacteria > Rhizobiales > Aestuariivirgaceae > Taklimakanibacter. The sequence continues at coordinate 179,707 of SCPD01000008.1, forward strand.
TGCCGCCCGGCTGCTTCATGGCCTTCTCCAGCACTTCGATCGCCTCCAGCGTGTCAGCGCCCTCGGCGGGCGTGCCGAGCTCGATGTTCCATAATTGCCAGGGCGTGCGGTTCATGATCGCCTCGGCGAAGAGCGTCGCCACATCGAGGTCCTGGCCATAGACCTGATAGGCTTTGCGCATGGCGGCGGCATAGTCGTCATTCCAGATCGGCGTCACCTGGCCCGGCTCACGCGAAGGGTAGCGCAGGGTCAGAGGCTCGATGACAGCGCGCTCGACGGCGCTGGCCTTGTCCTTCAGCCGCAGCGCCTCGGCGGTTGCCTTGTGGGCGGTCGTCAGCGACCGCTCGAGATCGACCGTGTCGAAAGCCTTCCATTGCTTGTTGTAATTGGGGCCCGAGGCATAGGCGATGCCCCACCAGGCCATGGCGCAGTCGGGGTCGGCCTTGGCTGCCTTCTCGAAGCAGCGCACCGCTTCCTCATGATTGAAGCCGTAGCACCAGACGAGGCCGCGATCGAACCACTTCTGCGCGTCGGCCGATCGGGTCGTAACCGGGCGGCCGAAGGAGCCCAGCTCATAATCATAGTCGGTCGTCATGGTTGCCTCATGGAGTTGCCGGGGCGCATCGTCATGGCTCAGCGAATCATCGTCAATCCCTATTACGATCGGCTTGAATTTAAAGAGGTTTCACTTGCGCATACTGGTTCTGGGAGCGGGCGGCTTCATCGGCCGGCATATCGTGGCGGAATTGCTGAAGGCTGGCCATCAGCCGGTGGGCGCGGTGCGGCGCGAGGCGGATTTCGCGCGCGCTTTTCCCGGCGTTGCGGCGGTCGCCTGCGATCTGGCGCGAGATGTCTCCGTCGCCGACTGGCTGCCACGGCTCGCGGGTGTCGATGCGGTGGTGAATGCAGCGGGCGTTCTCAGCGGCGCCGAGATGGAGGCGGTGCATGTCACGGCGCCGCGCGCGCTTTACGAAGCCTGCGCGATAGCTGGCGTGAAACGGGTTGTACTGATCTCGGCGATCAGCGCCAGGCCCGAGGTCGATACCGATTATGCGCGCGCCAAGCTCGCTGGCGAAAAGCTGTTGCAGGACGGCCCGCTCGACTGGACCATTCTGAAGCCCTCGCTCATCGTGGCGAAGGGCTCCTATGGCGGCACCTCGCTTTTACGCGGGCTCGCCGGCCTGCCGCTGTTCACGCCTTTGGTCGGTGATGGTCATTTTGCCTTTTCCCCGCTGCATGCCCCGGATCTCGCCCGGGCGGTACGGGTCGTTTGCGAGGAGGGGCGTTTCAGCCGGCAGGTTCTCGAACCCGCGGGACCTGAGATCATTTCACTGCGCGATCTGCTCTCCCGCTACCGGGCCTGGCTCGGTTTGCCGCCCGTGCCATACCTCTCCATTCCAATGGGTGTCATGCGAGGGCTTGCGGCGCTCGGCGATCGGATGGGGCGGGGCCCCATCTCGAGCAACAGCCTGGCGCAACTCATTGCCGGCAACGAGGGCAATGGCCAGCGCTTCGCCGCGGCGATCGGGTTCATGCCGCGCTCGTTCGCCCAGTTCATGGCGGAGGAGCCGGCCGAAGTACAGGACCGCTGGCATGCGCGGCTGTTCTTCATGGCGCCGGTGCTCAAATTCGCGCTGGCGGCAATGTGGCTGCTCTCGGGGCTCATCGGTTTCTTCACCGGCCTGCCGCTGGCGCAGGAGATTCTGGCAACGCTGGGGCTTCCGCCGGGCTTGGCCATGCCGGTCGTCGTGCTCACCTGCCTCATCGATCTTGCCATCTGTTTCCTGGTGCTGAGCGGGCGCAAGGCCACCATCGCGCAGCTCGCCGTCATCGCCGGCTACACGCTGTTGCTCACTTTAGCGATGCCGTCGCTTTGGCTCGATCCGCTGGGGCCGCTGCTCAAGAACATCCCGATCATGGCGGCGGTGCTTTGTCATGGCGTTTTGAGGGAGCAGAGATGATCGATCCTTATCTGCTCATCAAATGGCTGCATGTGCTGAGTTCGACCGTACTGTTCGGCTTCGGCGCCGGCACCGCTTATTACTTCTGGCTGGCACATCGCAGTGGTGATCCGCGCATCATCGCCTCGGTCGGGCGCATGGTTGTCAAAGCGGACTGGATCTTCACCGGCACGAGCGGCGTCGTGCAGCCGGTGACCGGCATCGCGCTGGCGCATCTTTCCGGCGTCGATTTTCGCGAATCCTGGCTGGTCGCGAGCTATTGTCTCTACCTTCTGGCGCTCGCCTGCTGGCTGCCGGTCGTCGCCTTGCAGATCAAGGCGCAAAGATTGGCGAGCCGCGCTGTGGCGCAGGGCACACCGCTGGGCGACGATTACCGGCGGGCCATGCGCCTGTGGTTCGTTCTCGGCTGGCCGGCTTTCATCGGCCTTCTGTGTGTCTTCTGGCTGATGATCGCGCGGCCCGTGCTGTGGTGATCAGCGGCCCAGCCGCGGATTGGGCATGTAGGTCGGGCAGTGATAGAAATTGACGCCGTACAGCACGAAGACTTTCTTCGATTTGCGGACGAGCGGCAAGGCGACGGCTTTGGTCTGGCCATCGGTCGTCAGCTGCACCGCCAGATTGACCGTCTTGCGGTCGATGGCGACATCCGTGATCGCGCCGACCGACGTGTTCCAGTTGATCTCGTCCTGGGTCAGATTGATGAAAGCGCGCTTGTCCTTGTAGTCGGGACCTTTCGGATCGGCACGGTTCATCATCTGGCACCAGTCCTTGTTCTGGGCATAGGTGCCGGATTCGAGGGGGATTTCTTCCCGGGCCATCGCGCCACCTGTGGTGACGACGAGACCGGCCAACCCAGCGAACAGCATCCGTGATCCAAAGCGCATGAAAGTCCTCCTGAACGGGCGATCCATAACATAAAAAAGGCGGGACCGAAGTCCTGCCTTCATTACACAATGTGAACAGGTGGTTTCTGGCCGATCTTAGGCAGCGTGGTCGGGGATCTCGGAAATGTCGTGATAGACCGGGATGCCGCGGCGGCGCGCGATGCGCACATCTTCCTCTGCGCCCTTCGAATCGCCCGGGAGACGCAAGACCGCGTCGCAATGCTCAAGCAGGCGCCCCGCGGTCGGGTGAAGGACGCGATCATAGAGCGTGTCGCCGACTTCCTTGCCGCCCGCTGTCTGCCAGATCGGCAGCGCCACCCATTCGCCGATCATCGGCACATGGCCTTTTTCGAAGATCGGCCAGGAGGCCTCTTCGAGGCGCTTCAGATTGGCGGCCATCCTGGCCGGATCATCGCCGGTGCCCGACCGATAGGGGCCGGCGATCAGGATCATCATGGGTTTCTTCGACATGGGACGCTCCAAAGTTGACTAACGATTGTTTCTAACATTTCGTGACATATCGTGCAATATCGTGTAAATTCGTGTAATGCTGACGGAACTGAGAAAACAACTGCTGCTCGACCGGCTGGCCAAGGACGGGCGGATCGTGGCGAAGGAGTTGAGCAACGAGCTCGGGCTCTCCGAGGACACGATCCGCCGTGACCTGCGCGAGCTTGCAAGCGAGGGGCGGCTCACGAGGGTGCATGGCGGGGCGCTGCCCGCGTCTCCCACGGTCGCCAATCTCGCCGCCCGAAGGTCCATGGCGACGGACGAAAAGTCCCGGCTCGGCCGGAAGGCGGCTGGCTTGATCCAGCGGCGGCAGCGGGTCTTCATCGACGGCGGCACGACGCATCTGGAGCTTGTCCGCGCGCTGCCGCTCGATCTTGAGCTCACTGTCATCACCCACAGCCCGACCATCGCCGCAGCGCTCGAGCCACATCAGGCCGTCGAGGTGATCTTGATCGGTGGCCGCTTGTTCCGTCACTCGATGGTGGCGGTAGGGGCGGAGGCGCTCGAGCAGATCCAAAGGCTGCGCATCGACCTGGGCTTCGTCGGCCTCACCGGCCTCCATCCGGAGGAAGGCGGAACTACGGGTGATTTCGAGGAGGCGGCGATCAAGCGCGCGATTATCGGGCGTTCCGGAGAAAGTATTGCCCTGATGACGGAGGAGAAGCTGGGGACTGCTTCTGCCTATGGCGTCTGCACGCTCACCGAGATTTCTAAGGTCGTGGCCTCGCCGACGGATAGGCTGAAAGCCTTCAAGGATCCCAGCAAGTTCATCCGGGTATGAAAAAACCCCGGTGTTTCCACCGGGGTTCGTGTTTCTTGCCTGAAGGGCTGGATTAGAAATCCATGCCGCCCATGCCACCGCCGCCCGGCATCGCCGGAGCCGGGGCCTTGTCCTTCGGCTTCTCAGCGACCATGGCTTCGGTCGTGATGAGGAGCGAGGAGACGGAAGCAGCGTCCTGAAGAGCGGTGCGCACGACCTTGGTCGGGTCGATGATGCCCTTCTCGACGAGATCGCCATACTCTTCGTTCTGCGCGTCGAAGCCGAAATTGCCCGACTTCTCGAGCACCTTGCCGACCACGATCGAGCCTTCAACGCCGGCGTTCTCGGCGATCTGGCGGATCGGGGCTTCAAGGGCCTTCGACACGATCTTGATGCCGGCCTGGATGTCGGCATTGTCCGACTTCAGGGCATCAACGGCCTTCTTGGCGCGCAGCAGAGCGACGCCGCCGCCCGGCACGATGCCTTCTTCGACCGCAGCGCGGGTCGCATTGAGCGCGTCGTCGACGCGGTCCTTGCGCTCCTTCACTTCGACTTCCGTCGAGCCGCCGACCTTGATGACGGCGACGCCGCCCGCGAGCTTGGCCAGGCGCTCCTGGAGCTTCTCACGGTCGTAGTCCGACGTCGTCTCTTCGATCTGCTGCTTGATCTGGGCAACGCGGCCCTGGATGTCGTTCTTCTTGCCGGTGCCGTCGACGATGGTGGTGTTCTCTTTCTCGACGCGCACGCGCTTGGCGCGGCCGAGCATTTCCACCGTGACGTTCTCGAGCTTGATGCCGAGATCTTCCGAGATCACCTGGCCGCCGGTGAGGACGGCGATGTCCTCGAGCATGGCCTTGCGGCGATCGCCGAAGCCCGGGGCCTTGACGGCCGCGACCTTGAGGCCGCCACGCAGCTTGTTAACGACGAGGGTGGCGAGAGCTTCGCCTTCGACGTCCTCAGCGATGATGAGGAGCGGACGGCCGGTCTGCACCACGGCTTCGAGAACCGGGAGCATGGCCTGGAGGCCCGACAGCTTCTTTTCGTGCAGGAGGATGTAAACGTCCTCGAGCTCGGCGATCATCTTGTCGGCGTTGGTGATGAAGTAGGGGGAGAGATAGCCGCGGTCGAACTGCATGCCCTCGACGACGTCGAGTTCGGTGTCGAGCGACTTGGCTTCCTCAACCGTGATGACGCCTTCGTTGCCGACCTTCTGCATGGCCTTGGCGATCATGTCGCCAATGTCCTTCTCGCCATTGGCGGAGATGGTGCCAACCTGGCCGACTTCGTCGGAGCCCTTGACCTTCTTCGAGCGCTTCTTGATGTCCTCGATGGCGGTGCGGACGGCCTGATCGACGCCACGCTTCAGATCCATCGGGTTCATGCCGGCGGCAACCGCCTTGGCGCCTTCGCGCACGATCGCCTGGGCGAGCACGCAAGCCGTGGTGGTGCCGTCGCCCGCGACGTCATTCGTCTTGGAGGCGACTTCGCGCACCATCTGGGCGCCCATGTTCTCGAACTTGTCTTCGAGTTCGATTTCCTTGGCGACCGTCACACCGTCCTTGGTGGTGCGGGGCGCGCCGAAGGACTTGTCGATCACGACGTTGCGGCCCTTGGGACCGAGCGTGACCTTGACCGCATTGGCGAGAATGTCGACGCCGCGGAGCATGCGCTCACGGGCTTCGCCACCGAAGCGGACTTCTTTCGCTGCCATGTTGTTATTCCTCTACTGAAATGTTGAGCTACAGACGGATAAGATCAGGCCGCCTTCTTCGAGGACGACTTGCCCTCGAGAACGCCCATGATGTCCGACTCTTTCATGATCAGATATTCGGTGCCGTCGATCTTGACCTCGGTGCCCGACCACTTGCCGAACAGGACAATATCGCCAGCCTTGACGTCGATCGGGATCAGCTTGCCCGCTTCGTCGCGGCCGCCCGGGCCGACGGCGATGATCTCGCCCTGCATCGGCTTTTCCTGGGCGGTTTCGGGGATGATGATGCCACCCTTGGTCTTGGTGTCTTCCTCAACTCGGCGCACAACCACTCGGTCGTGCAGAGGACGGAACTTCATGCGATGTCTCCTTCGTTGGTCGCATTGTTCGATGGGGTCGCCGGAGCCTGGAGCAATGAAAGCGAGGCCTCCCAACCCCGTTTCCGGCGCCTGTTAGCACTCATCGATTAAGAGTGCCAACAGCTGCCGGCTGAGATAGGGCAGAGGGCCCGGAGCGTCAAGGGGAGGGCTTTGAAAATAAGTGGTTACCGATCGGTCACGTTTTGTCCGGGGCCGATGGACGGTCCCCCAGAACAGAGAAAGCGGGGAGCCGCCCCGCTTTCCACTCGCTACCGGCCTAGCCGATCAGTTGAAATAGAAACTCACGCCGCCGCGGACGATGAAGGCGTCCTCCAACTCGACTTCTTCACCGGAGTTGCCGAAATCCTCGATACTCTCCTTGTCGTTGAAGAAGTAATAGAGCCCCTCCGCGCGCAGGCGGACCATATCTGTGGCGGCATATTCGAGGCCGCCCCCAACAACGCCCCCGATATCGTCGAAATCGACATCGCCGTCCGAGGGATCAAATCCCGTGTTCTTGACCTCCCAGCTGGCATCGGGGATGGCGATGCCGCCCGTGGCGTACAAAAGCACGTCGTCAAGAGCCACGCCCAGCCTGGCGCGTACTGACGCAAGGAGATCGACGTCGCCCTTCTGCTCCTCACTTTCGCCAGGGTCCGGCGCACCGGCGGAATCGCTCAGATCCGTGAATGTAACGTCACCTTCGATGCCGAAGACGATATTATCCATCTGCCAGTTGTAACCGGCATGAAGTCCACCAACGATACCTTCGAGATCAAGCTCCTCTGCGTCGAGAACGCTGCTGGAATCGTTGCAATCATGGCAGCCGCTCATATTGGCCCAGCCGTAGCCCAGGCTGCCGCCGACATAGAAGCCGCTCCAGTCCGTTGCGGCCACCGGTTCAGGCATGATGTCGGCCGCTTGGGCGGTTGTTCCCAGCGCCAGAAACAGGGCAAGTGCGGTGGTGCTGCCAAGAAGTATCTTTTTCATCGTCGAATTTCCCCTACGACCCTCGATTCGTAAGCTATTGAATTTCGTTGGGTAAAGCAACTTGGATCAAACTGGCACGCGGGTCACAAAGTGGTTCCGGATAGGCCTGTATAGAATTGATCTGATTAAGTTTTTTTATGCCTCAGCGAATGGTGTGCTACTGTTGCATAGTTGTCACAATGGGAAGAAAAATCACCCGACGTTAGCCGCAATGTGGATAATCGCCAACAGGCGCGGCGGAAGGTCCAGAGAGCGTTGATGAAGAGCGATAGAGTTGAATCACAGGCCACCAGTCCGCTGCTTGAGGCGCATGCCCGATTGCGTGAAGCTGAGAAGCTGAGGCAGGCCAAGGCATTGGATGAGGCACAAGCCATTTGCGCGCAGCTGCTCAAGGCGCATCCGGACTATGTCGGCGCGCTGCAGACCCTTGGTCTCATCCATGCTGACCGACGTGAGCACGAAGCCGCGCGTCAGCACCTGAGCCGCGCGGCGATGCTCAGTCCCAGGGACTGGAAAATCCTGACGGCGCTCGCCGGCACCTATCTCAAGCTGGGGGCGCGCGAGATGGCCATGAGGACGCTTGAGCACGCGCAAAAACTCAAGCCGGGCGATGCCAGCGTCGTCGCGACTCTCGCCGAGATCTACCGCGAGGAGCGCGAATACGAGCTGGCCTGCTCGGCCTATCAGCAGGCCTATGCCCTCGACCCGTCTTTGAAGGCCATGCGGACAGGCCTCGGTTGGAGCCTGACGCATCTCGGGCGGCTGGACGAGGCGGCGCAAGTATTTCTGTCGCTCGCCCGCGACAATCCGCAAGACCGCGCGGCGCTGGTGGCGATCAGCCAGTTGCCGGCGAGCATTGTCGATCTGAACGTCCTGGAACGCCTCGATGAGCTTCGTCCTTCCAGCGGAAAGGGAGGCGAGGAACTGGATGCCACGATCGGCTTTGCGCGCGCCGCGGCCCTCGACCGCGCCGGACGACATCCCGAGGCGTGGAATGCGCTCGAGGAAGCCAATAAGCAGGTCTCCAGGGCGCTTGCCGACAACGCCAGCAAGGAAGAAGAGTCACGCAGCCGACATCTCGACTACCTGAAGCGGCTGAATGACCAGGCCACCAAGTTGATAGCGCGAAAGTCGGCATGCCAGTCTCTGTTCATCCTGGGACCGTCGCGATCAGGCAAGACGACGCTGGAGAGGCTCGTGGCGCTTCTGCCGGGCGCCCGGCGAGGCTATGAGAATCCGATCGTCGAAAATGCCATTCGCCACACGTTTCAGACCGCCGGCCTCGTGACCCGCCTGCAACTCGTCGAACTGCCGGGCCAGCTCGACGAGCTCTTTCGCGAGACATATCTTGCCGAGCTCAAGGAACGGGCTGCTGACGCCCAGGTCTTCACCAACACACATCCGGCCCGGATCGTCGATGCCTGGCGTCTCGCCATGGCCGTTCCGCAGGCACGTTTTGTCTTCGTTAAGCGCGATGTGCACGATCTGGCGCTGCGCATCTTCATGAAGCATTACAGGTCCGGCCATCCCTATGCCTATGATCTGGCCGCGATCTACAGATACATCGCGTGGTACCACGCGATGATGGACGAGACTGCCAGGCGCTATCCCGAGATCGTGCGGATCATTTCCTATGAGGACATGATCGCCGATCCGCGCCGGGTGCTGGCGACGGTCGCCGACCTGTGTGGCCTGACGCGGGCCGAAGGCGCCATTCCAGCGCTCGGCGATGACCGTGGCGCGGCTGAACCGTATCGCGCAGCCATGAAAAAAAGCTTCAACTCTTGACGCGCCCCAGCGGAGGTCCTGAAATTTGAGCGTTCCTTGCCGTTCAGAGTGATCATTTCGGCCCCTCTCACCATCTTTTGAGCTGATCCTCTACGACAATGGTCCCATGACGCGACGGGATCGCATCTTGAGGCTTGTGAAAAATAGTTTCACGAGTCATCGTGGTGTCGGAGGAACCCAATTGGCTCCGACTGTCGGCATCATTGCCAACCCGGTATCGGCACGTGACATACGTCGCGTGATCGCCAACGCGACCAGCCTCCAGATCACCGACCGCGCCAATATCGTGCTCCGGGTGCTCGCCTGCCTGAAGGCTTCTGGCATCGAGCGGGTGGTGATGATGCCGGACAATGGCGGCATCCGGCATCATGTGCGGCGCGGCGTCGAGCGTTCGCGCAATCTGGGCGAGCATGAATTCCCGGAACTCAGCTATCTCGACATGACCGTCACCGGGACGGTCGACGACACGGTGCGGGCCGCCGATCTCATGCGCCAACAAGGTATCGCGGCGATCGTGGTTCTGGGCGGCGACGGCACCCATCGCGCCGTCGTCTCGCGCTCGGGCGATATTCCGATCGCCGGTATCTCGACCGGCACCAACAATGCCTTTCCGGAACACCGTGAACCCACCATCACTGGGCTCGCCGTCGGGCTCGCAGTGACGGGCCGGGTGCCGGAGGCTGTCGCTTATGCCCCCAACAAGAAGCTCATTGTGCGCATCAATGACCAGGCGGCCGAGATCGCGCTGGTCGATGTCGCGCTCGTCACCGAGCGGGTGGTGGGGGCGAGGGCCCTGTGGAAGCCCGAGACGTTCCGCGAGCTGTTCGTCACCTTCGCCGAGCCCGAGGTCATCGGCATGTCGGCCATCGCCGGGCTGCTCGAGCCGGTGAAGCGCTCCGAGCCTGGCGGCTTGCATGTGCTTTTGGCGCCGACGGAAGAGGCGGCCCTCACGCTCAACGTGCCGATCGCGCCAGGTTATATGCGCCCGATCGGCATCGCCCGCTGGCAGAGGCTCAGCGCCGGCAAGGCCCATGGGCCGCAGATCACCTCAGGCTCGATCGCCCTCGATGGCGAGCGCGAGCTCTCATTCTCGGAGCGCGACCGGGTTTCGGTCATGCTCGAAGAAAACGCCTTCCGCACTGTCAATGTCGCCGCCGTCATGGATTACGCGGCGCGCCACGGGCTCATGCGGCAGGCCGGACAAAAGGAACGCCAACGCCAAGTTTCGTGATGGGAGGAGATAATGAGCAAAAATCCATTTCCGCTCGACAAGCAAGGCCTGCTCGAGGCCTACCGGACGATGCGGACGATCCGCGAATTCGAGGAACGGGTGCACAATGAATTCGCCAAAGGCGACATTCCGGGCTTCGTGCATCTTTATGCCGGCGAGGAAGCCTCCGGCACCGGCATCATGATGCATCTCAACGACCGCGACCGCATCGCGTCCACGCATAGGGGCCACGGCCATTGCATCGCCAAGGGCGTCGATGTGAAGGAGATGATGGGCGAGATCTATGGCAAGGCCATGGGCTCGTGCCGCGGCAAGGGCGGCTCGATGCATATCGCCGATCTCTCCAAGGGCATGATGGGCGCCAATGGCATTCTTGGCGCCGGCGCGCCGCTCGCCTGTGGTGCGGCGCTCGCCGCCAAGTTCCGCGGCGACGGTGGGGTCGGTATCTCCTTCGTCGGCGATGGCGCCTCCAACCAGGGCATGTTCCTCGAAAGCCTCAATCTCGCGGCGGTGTGGAACCTGCCGGCGATCTTCGTCGTCGAGAATAACGGCTATGCCGAATCCACTTCGCGCGAATATGCGGTGGCGGTCGACTCGTATGTCGATCGCGCGGCGGGCTTTGGCCTTCCGGGCGTTACCGTCGACGGTACTGATTTCTTCGCCGTCTATGAAGCGGCGGGCGAGATCATCAAGCGGGCGCGCGAAGGCGGCGGCCCGGCGCTGCTCGAATGCAAAATGATTCGCTTCTTCGGCCATTTCGAGGGCGACCAGCAGACCTATCGCGGAAAAGGCGAGGTCGAGCATATCCGCGCCAATCAGGACTGCATCAAGCTCTTCGCCGACAAGGTGTTGGATGCGGGCGTGATCAAGAGACCTGAGCTCGAGGCGATCGACAAGGTGATCGTGAAGCTGATCGACGAGGCGGTGGTCACGGCCAAGGCTGCACCTTTGCCGACGGCCAAGGATCTCATGACCGACGTCTATGTGACTTATTGAGGGGAGGGAACAATGGCACGCAAGATCAGCATGCGGCAGGCTCTGAACGAAGCGCTCGACCAGGAGATGGCGCGCGATCCGAGGGTGTTCGTCATGGGCGAGGATATCGTCGGCGGCATGGGGGGCGACGGTGAGAAGGACGCCTGGGGTGGCGTGCTCGGCGTCACCAAGGGCCTCTATGCCAAATATGGCGACCGGCTGCTCGACACGCCGCTCTCCGAATCCGCCTATATCGGCGCCGCCGTGGGAGCTGCCGCCTGCGGCATGCGCCCGGTCGCCGAACTGATGTTCATCGACTTCATGGGCGTATGCTTCGACGAGATCTTCAACCAGGCCGCCAAGTTCAAATATATGTTCGGCGGCAAGGCCGAGACGCCGGTCGTCATCCGCACCATGATCGGTGGCGGCTTCCGCGCCGCCGCCCAGCATTCACAAGTGCTGACGCCGCTCTTCACCCATATTCCGGGGCTGAAAGTGGTGGTGCCGTCCAACGCCTATGACGCGAAGGGCCTGCTCATCCAGTCGATCCGCGACAACGACCCCGTGATCTTCTGTGAGCACAAGAATCTCTACGGGCTCGAGACCGACGTGCCGCAGGAATCCTATGCGATCCCCTTCGGCGAGGCGAATGTGGTGCGCGAGGGCAAACACGTGACCATCGTGACCTATGGCATGATGGTGCATCGCGCCTTGGACGCGGCCGCGGCACTCGCCAAGGACAAGGTCGAATGCGAAGTGATCGATCTCCGGACTCTTTCGCCCATCGATTGGGACACGGTGCTCGAAAGTGTCGAGAACACCGGCCGACTCGTTTGCGTCGATGAGGCGCACCCGCGCTGCTCGATCGCCAGCGACGTCTCGGCCAAGGTCTCGCAGGAGATCTTCAAGGCGCTGAAGGCGGGCATCCAGATGGTGACCTCGCCGCACACGCCGGTGCCGTTCTCGCCCTCGCTCGAAGACATCTATCTGCCGAGCGCCGACAAGATCGCCACCGCTGTCCGCAAGACCATGGCGAATTGAGGAGGGGTGATGTCGGAGAAGCGTATCATCCCCATCGTGATGCCGAAATGGGGGCTCTCCATGGCGGAGGGCAAGCTGGCGTCATGGCTGATGAAAGACGGCGACAGTGTGAAGGCCGGCGACCAGCTCCTCGAGGTGGAAACCGACAAGATCGCCGGCGCCGTCGAGGCGAGCGAAGGCGGCGTCCTGCGCCGCCGCATCGGTCAGGAGGACACGATCTATCCGATCAAGACGCTGATCGGCGTCGTGGCGGATGCGGACGTGCCGGATGCCGATATCGACGCATTCGTTGGCTCCTATGTGGTGCCGGCGGCCGAAGAGGGCGAAGAGGAGGAGGCGGGTCCGCGTTATGAGTTTGCCGGCACGGCAGCGGGCCGGCTGCGCTACATCAAACGCGGCAGCGGCGACAATACGGTGCTGTTGATCCATGGCTTCGGCGGCGATCTCGACAACTGGCTGTTCAATGCCGACGCGCTGGCGGAAGGGGCGACCGTTTATGCGCTCGATCTGCCGGGCCATGGCCAGTCGACCAAGAAGGTGGATGAGCCGACTGTCGCTGGCCTCGCCAAAGCTGTGTTGAGCTTCATGGATACGGTGAAGATCGACAAGGCGCATCTCGTCGGCCATTCGATGGGCGGCGCCATCGCGATCGAGGTGGCGCGGCAGGCGAAGCCACGGGTGAAATCGGTGACGCTGATTTCCTCCGCCGGCCTCGGGCCCGATATCAATATTGACTATATTGACGGCTTCGTCACTTCGGCGTCGCGCCGCGATCTGAAACCGGTGCTGGAGAATCTTTTCGCCGACAGCGGGCTGGTGAGCCGCCAGATGGTCGACGATCTCCTCAAATACAAAAGGCTCGATGGTGTCGGTGATGCGCTCACCGCCTTGAAGAACGGCGTCTTCGCCGGTGGGCGGCAGGCGGCGCTGCTCGCCGATGCGCTCGCCGCCTCAGGCGTGCCGGCCCTCGTCATCTGGGGGGCGGAGGACAAGATCGTTCCTGCCGCTCATGCGACGGCCGCCAAAGGCGCCAAGGTGGAGATCATCGAAGGTGCCGGCCACATGGTGCAGATGGAGCAGGCGGGTCGCGTCAACGGGCTCATCAAGGTGATGATCGGAAGCTGAGCGCACTTTCATGACAGAGTTGTAAGCTCGAGGGAGTTCCGGAGACGGAGCTCCCTTTTCATTTTGTGCATTCCGCCCCGGCGACCTGACAAAGGTTTAACCCGCGGCGCGGGGAACAGCCGACGCCGAACAAGTGTTCAGTCCGGGTAACGTTCCACCAAGGAGTTCTATCATGTTCACTAAGCTCGTTCTCGCGGCTGCCGTCGCTGTTCCTCTCGGCATACTGGGTCTGTCCGGGTCGGCTATGGCCGGCTACAGCCCGACGTCTCACACGCCTCTTGCCCGCATGGCTTTGCGGTCGATCGGCGCGATGAGCTGCGCCGACGCCCGCCAGTTGCTGCGCGAGGACGGATATCGGAATGTCGTGGCGCACGAGTGTGACGCGAGAACCTATGTGTTCGGCGCCACGCGTGGAGGCCGTCACGTGGTCCTGCATGTCAATTCGCGTAATGGGCATGTCAGGCCTGTCTGATATCGACGTCACCAGGCGCTGAAAGCGCGCGGGGCTCCGGAAGCGGAGCCCCTTCTTTTTGGCCTCGATCCTTCCCTCACATTTACTTGATGGACCTAACCGAGGTTTAACCTCCGCATACGGAACATCCATCCGGAATACCTGTTACTTGAGGGTAACAGCTTTGCTGTGGAGGTCATCATGTTCAGCAAATTTCTTCTCGCAAGTGCAGTCCTCATGCCGCTTGGCGTCGCCAGTCTGTCAGCGTCGGCGATGGCCGAAGACATGTGGAATCCCAATTCGAGCTACAACCCGAAATACGACATCAAGATCTATCCGAAGGCGCCGGCCGGGCATGTCCAGGCTCCGATGCATCATGCGATGCTGAGTTGCCAGGCCGCCGGCAGGATCGTGCGCCAGGATGGATTCCACAATGTGCGGGCACGTGATTGCGGCGGCCGGGTCGATGTGTTCCGCGCCGAGCGGCACGGCCATCCCGTCCTCGTCGACGTCAATCCGCGCAATGGCCATGCCTGGGTTGCCTGATCGGCGTTGGCCCCCGGATTGTGAGTATGGGTGAAGAGCGGTGAAGAGCTCCGGCGACGGGGCTCTTCATATTGGCTTCCCCTAGCCGAGGCCGAAAGGCTTGAGCCAGCCTAGGCCGTCGCGGGTTCCGGCGCGCGGGCGATATTCGCAGCCGATCCAGCCGTCATAACCTAATTCGTCGATGAGCCTGAACAGATAAGGCAGGTTGATTTCCTGGCTTTGATCCGGTTCGTTGCGGCCCGGGACGCCGGCGACCTGGATGTGGCCGATGAGGGGGAAATGCCGGCGCAGCGTGTCGGCGACGGCGCCGCGGCTCATCTGCTGGTGATAGATGTCATATTGCAGTTTCACGTTGGGCAGTGCCACCGCCGCCAGAATGCCTGCCGCCTGATCGGCCGAATTCAGGAAGTAGCCCGGCATGTCGATCGGGTTGAGCGGCTCGATGAGGAGCGTCAGTCCACGCGCCTCAGCCAGTTCGCCGGCCCAACGGAGATTCTCGATGAAGCAGGTTTCACAGCTATGGACGTCATCGGCCGGGGCGGGGATTCCGGCCATGACATGAAGACGCGGATTGGCGAGAGCGCCTGAATAGTCGAGGGCCTGTTCGAATTGCTGCCGGAACAGATCGCGCTTCTGGGGCAGAGCGGCCGAGCCGCGTTCGCCGGCGGCCCAGTCGCCGGGCGGGGAATTGAACAAAATTTGTGCAAGTCCGGCCGCGGCCCGGCGCCTGACGATCTCGGCTTTGTCGAATTCATAGGGAAACAGGAATTCGACGCCCGTGAAGCCCGCTTCGGCGGCGGCGGCGAAACGCTCCAGAAAGGGCATTTCCTGGAACATCATGCTTAAATTCGCGGCAAAGCGCGGCATCCTTAACCTCGTCAAATAATCTTGCTGTCCGTGGCATTATACTAGACCATAAACTTATCGAGGGCCCATGGTTCAGACCGTTACGCAAATTCATCCCGATGCGCCGAAGCCGGCGCCCCGCCGCACCGATGCCGCAACGTTACGGGCCGAGATTCTCGAGAAGCTCGCTTATACAGTAGGCAAGGACCCGCTGGTGGCGCGCGATCACGACTGGCTGGCGGCAACCATCCATGCGGTGCGCGACCGCGTCATCGACCATTGGATGAACTCGACGCGCGACGCCTATGCCAAGAGCGCCAAACGCGTTTACTACTTCTCGCTCGAATTCCTCATCGGCCGGCTGTTGCGCGACGCGATGAGCAATCTTGGCTTGGTCGAACCCGTCACCCAGGCGCTCAAGAGCCTCAATGTCGATCTCGACCTGGTCGAGGCGCTGGAGCCTGACGCGGCGCTCGGCAATGGCGGCCTGGGCCGGCTCGCCGCCTGCTTCATGGAAAGCATGGCGAGCGTCAATATCCCTGCCTATGGCTATGGCATCCGCTACCAGCACGGGCTGTTCAAGCAGAAGATCAAGGACGGCCAGCAGATCGAGCTGCCGGAAGACTGGCTCGCCCACGGCAATCCCTGGGAATTCGAGCGCCGCGAAGCCGCCTATGACATCAGCTTTGGCGGCAGTGTCGAAACCGTCGAGAAGGACGACAATTCCTTCAAGCATACCTGGCGGCCGAGCGAGACGGTGCAGGCGGTCGCCTTCGATACACCGATCGCCGGATGGCGCGGCAAACGCGTCAACACCTTGCGGCTGTGGAGCGCCCAGGCGCTCGACCCGATCCGGCTCGATGCGTTCAATCGCGGCGACCATCTGGGCGCATTGGCCGAGCAGAACCGCGCCGAGACGATCACGCAAGTGCTCTATCCTTCCGACAGCACGGAAGCGGGCCAGGAATTGCGGCTGCGCCAGGAATACTTCTTCGTGTCGGCGTCGCTGCAGGACCTCGTGCGCCGCCATCTGAAGCAGTTCGGCGCGCTCGAGAGCCTGCCCGAGAAAGTGGCGATCCAGCTCAACGACACACACCCGGCGGTGGCCGTCGCCGAGCTGATGCGTATCCTGGTCGATCTCAACGGGCTCGACTGGGATGCGGCCTGGCGGCTCACCACCGCATCGATCTCCTATACCAATCACACGCTCTTGCCCGAGGCGCTCGAGACCTGGCCGTTGCATCTCTTCGAGCGGCTGCTGCCCCGGCATATGCAGATCATCTATGCCATCAATGCCAAATTGCTGCAGGAGGCGCGTGCCCGCTCGGCAAGCGACGCGCAATTGGCCTCCTTGTCGCTCATCGACGAACATGGCGGCCGGCGCGTGCGCATGGGCCAGCTCGCCTTCGCCGGATCGCACAAGGTCAATGGCGTGTCGGGGCTTCACACCGAGCTCATGAAGACCACCGTCTTCCGCGATCTCAACGATCTGTTCCCCGACCGCATCACCAACAAGACGAATGGCATCACGCCGAGGCGCTGGCTGTTCCAGGCCAATGATGGGCTGACCAGGCTCATCACCGACGCCATCGGCGACAAGGTGCTGGACGATCTGGATTCACTCACCGAGCTGAACCGGTTCGCCGGCGATGCCGCCTTTCAGCAACGTTTTGCCGAGGTCAAGCGCGCCAACAAGATCAGGCTGGCGCGTGAGATCCAGGAGCGCATGGGCCTCAAAGTCGATCCATCCGCGATGTTCGATGTGCAGGTGAAGCGCATCCACGAATATAAGCGCCAGCTGCTCAATATTCTCGAGGCCATCTCGGTCTATAACCAGATCCGCTCCCATCCGGAGAGGACCTGGGCGCCGCGGGTAAAAATCTTCGGCGGCAAGGCGGCGGCGAGCTACGGGCAGGCGAAGCTCATCATCCGCCTCGCCAATGACGTGGCCCGCGTGGTCAATGCGGATCCCGCGGTGCGGGGCCTGCTCAAGATTGCCTTCATCCCCAACTACAATGTGAGCCTCGCCGAAGTCATCGTGCCGGCCGCCGACCTCTCCGAGCAGATTTCCACGGCGGGCATGGAAGCTTCCGGCACCGGGAATATGAAATTCGCGCTCAATGGCGCGCTCACCATTGGTACCCTCGATGGTGCCAATGTCGAGATCCGCGACCATGTCGGCGCCGACAATATCGTGATCTTCGGCATGACGGCCGACGAAGTCGCACAGCGCCGCGCGCAAGGCTACGACCCACGCAGCGTGATCGAGGCGACGCCGGAGCTGAAAGACGTGCTCGACATGATGCGCGCCGGCGTCTTCTCGCCGGGCGAGACCGACCGCTATAAGGATCTCATCGATGCTCTCTATGGCAGCGACTGGTTTTTGGTCGCCGCCGATTTTGCCGCCTATACGAAGGCGCAGCACCAGGTCGATGATCTGTGGAGCGAGCCGCAGCGCTGGCACGACAAGGCGATCCGCAACACGGCCAATATGGCCTGGTTCTCAGCCGACCGGACGATCCGCGATTATGCGCGGGAAATCTGGACCGTGCCGTCCATGTGAGAAGCGCCAATGACAGCGGTCTCATGGCAACTTGACCGGGGAGAGATCGCGGCGCTTGTTGCGGGAAGCCACGGCGATCCGTTTGCGCGGCTCGGTGTTCATGAAGCCGACGGCGCTTTCATCGCCCGCACGGTTATCCCCGGAGCTGATGAGGTGTCAGCGTTCAGCCTCGATGGCCGGGCGCTTGGCACGCTCAAGCCGGGGGGCGGAGAGGGGTTCTTCGAAGGCCAGATCGCGCTGAAGCGGCAGACGCCGTTGCGCTATGAAGCGCGCAACGCGCAAGGCCAGTGGTCGCTGATCGATCCTTATTCCTTCGGGCCGGTGATGGGACCGATGGATGACTACTATGCCGCCCAGGGCACGCATCTCAGACTTTACGACAAGCTCGGCGCCCATGCGATCACTCATGAAGGGGCAACTGGCGTCGCCTTTGCGGTCTGGGCGCCCAATGCCAAGCGCGTCTCGGTGGTGGGCGACTTCAATCGCTGGGACGGCCGGCGGCATGTGATGCGCCATCGCCATGGTGCGGGCTTCTGGGAAATTTTCATCCCCGAGCTCGGACCGGGGGCCGTGTATAAATTCGAGATCATTGGCGCCGAAGGCAAGCTCCTGCCGCTCAAGGCCGATCCGTTCGCCTTCCAGTCGGAGTTCAGACCCAAGACCGCTTCCGTCGTTGCGAGTCCGGAAGCCTTCACGTGGAGTGATGCGGATTATCTCAAGGCGCGTGCCGAGACGGATCTCAGGCGCAGCCCGGTCTCGATCTACGAAGTGCATCTGGGCTCCTGGAAGCGTCATGCCGACGGCGCCTATTTCAGTTATCGGGAGCTTGCCGACGAGCTTCTGCCCTATGTCGCCGACATGGGCTTCACCCACATAGAATTGCTGCCGGTCAGCGAATATCCCTATGACCCGTCCTGGGGTTATCAGCCGACAGGGCTTTATGCGCCGACCGCGCGTTTCGGCCCTCCCGCCGATTTCGCCCATTTCGTCGACCGCGCCCATGCGCGGGGGCTCGGCGTCATGCTTGACTGGGTGCCGGCACATTTCCCGACCGACGAGCATGGGCTCGCTCATTTCGACGGCACCAGCCTTTATGAGCATGACGACCCGCGCCGCGGCTTCCACCCCGACTGGAACACCGCCATCTATAATTTCGGCCGCACCGAGGTGCAGGGTTTCCTGGTCAACAACGCGCTCTACTGGATGGAGCGTTTTCATGCCGACGGCCTGCGCGTCGATGCGGTGGCCTCGATGCTCTATCTCGATTATTCGCGCAAAGCCGGCGAATGGATTCCGAATGAAGAGGGCGGGCGCGAGAACAAGGAAGCCATTGCCTTTCTGCGGCGTATGAATGCCGCCGCCTATGGCGCGCATCAGGGGATCGCGACGATCGCCGAGGAATCGACCTCCTGGCCCGGCGTGTCGCAGCCCGTCCATGCCGGCGGGCTCGGCTTCGGCTTCAAGTGGAATATGGGCTTCATGCATGACACGCTCAGCTATATGGCGCGCGAGCCCATCCACCGGAAGCATCATCACAACGACCTGACCTTCGGTCTACTTTATGCCTTCTCGGAGAATTTCGTGCTGCCGCTGTCGCATGACGAAGTCGTGCATGGCAAAGGCTCGCTCCTCACCAAGATGGCGGGCGACGACTGGCAGAAATTCGCGAATTTGCGGGCCTATTACGCCTTCATGTGGGCCTATCCCGGCAAGAAGCTCCTGTTCATGGGGCAGGAATTCGCGCAACGGCGGGAATGGAGCGAGGCGCGTGGATTGGACTGGGACCTCCTGCAATCTCCCCCGCATGGCGGGGTCAAGGCGTTGCTGCGCGACCTCAACGCGCTCTACCGCGCCTTGCCGCAGCTACATGCGCGCGACTGCGAGGCGGAGGGTTTCGAGTGGCTGATCGCCGATGACCGCGAGAACTCGGTCTTCGCCTGGATGCGCCGGTCGGGCGGGAACCATCGCCCGGTGGTCGCCGTTGCCAATCTGACGCCGGTACCGCGCCAGGACTATGTGCTGCCTCTGCCTTTTGCCGGTCCGTGGCGTGAGCGCATCAATACGGATGCCGCTTTTTATGGCGGTAGCGGCCAGGGCAATTTTGGTGCCATCATGGCCGAGAACCACGCTTCGCATGGACAGCCCGCCAGCGCGCGACTGACTTTGCCGCCGCTCGCAACACTGATCCTCGAAAGTGAAGGATAGGGAGGAGAGCATGGGGGAGACGCGCAGACATTCACCACTGGCCCGTGACGCCATGGCCTATGTGCTGGCCGGCGGGCGGGGTTCCAGGCTCATGGAATTGACCGCCAAACGCGCCAAGCCCGCGGTCTATTTCGGCGGCAAGACGCGCATCATCGACTTTGCCCTCGCCAATGCGATCAATTCCGGCATCCGGCGCTTGGGCGTTGCCACGCAATACAAGGCGCACAGCCTGATCCGTCATCTGCAGCGTGGCTGGAATTTCCTGCGCCCCGAGCGCAATGAAAGCTTCGACGTTCTGCCGGCGAGCCAGCGCGTCTCGGAAGACCAGTGGTATGCCGGCACCGCCGACGCGGTCTACCAGAATCTCGACATCATCGAGAGCTACGGCCCCGAATTCATGATCATCCTGGCGGGCGATCACATCTACAAGATGGATTACGAGCTGATGCTGCAGCAGCATGTCGACAGTGGCGCCGATGTCACCGTCGGCTGCCTCGAAGTGCCGCGCAAGGAGGCGACGGGCTTCGGGGTGATGCATGTCGACGACAAAGACAAGATCATCAGCTTTATCGAGAAGCCCAAGGATCCGCCGGGCATGCCGGACAAGCCTGACATGGCCTTGGCTTCGATGGGCATCTATGTGTTCAAGACGTCCTTCCTCTGCGAGCAACTGCGCCGCGATGCGGCGGAAAAGGGGTCGGAGCGTGATTTCGGCAAAAATCTCATTCCCTATATTGTCAAGCACGGCAAAGCCGTGGCGCATCGCTTCACCCGTTCCTGCGTGCGCTCGGAAAACGAAAGCCAGTCCTATTGGCGCGATGTCGGGACCGTCGATGCCTATTGGGAGGCCAATATCGATTTGACCGATGTGGTGCCGGCGCTCGATCTCTATGACCGCAACTGGCCGATCTGGACCTATTCGGAGCTGGTGCCGCCGGCGAAGTTCGTCCATGACGAGGATGGCAGACGCGGCAAGGCGGTGAGCTCGCTGGTGTCGGGCGGCTGCATCATCTCGGGCGCCGGGGTGAAGAACTCGCTGCTCTTCACCGGGGTGAGGGTGAACTCCTATTCGCGCCTCGAACAGGCGGTGGTGCTGCCGCATGTCAATATCGCCCGCAGCGCCAGGCTCAAGCGGGTCGTCATCGATCGCGGTGTCGAGATTCCGGAGGGACTGGTGGTCGGCGATGATCCCGAACTCGACGCCAAGCGCTTCCGGCGCACCGACAGCGGCATCTGCCTCATCACCCAGCCGATGATCGACAAGCTCGTATGATGAATGTCCTGGCCGTCTCCTCGGAAGTGTTTCCGCTGGTCAAGACCGGCGGGCTCGCCGATGTCGCGGGTGCCTTGCCTGCCGCGCTCAAGCATCATGGCATCGAGATGCGGGTGATGCTGCCGGGTTATCCTGCCGTGATGGCGGCGCTCAAGGACGCCAAGCCGGTCAAAGCCTATGGCGAGCTTTTCGGCGGCAAAGGGCGAATTCTGGCCGGGCGCGCGCAGGGGCTCGATCTCCTGGTGGTCGAGGCAGCGCATCTCTTCGACCGTCCGGGCAATCCCTATCTCGGTCCCGACGGCAAGGACTGGCCCGACAACTGGAAACGTTTCGCGGCACTCTCTTTTGCCGCCGCAGATGTGGGCAAAGGCGAGATCACGGCCTTCAGGCCGGAGATCGTGCATGCGCATGACTGGCAGTCGGCATTGACGCCGGCCTACTTGCATTTCGCCACAGGGCCAGCCGCGCGGACCGTCATGACCGTGCACAATCTCGCTTTCCAGGGACAGTATCCGGCCGGCATCTTCGCGCAATTGAAGCTGCCGGCCTCGGCCTTCGCGATCAACGGTGTCGAATATTATGGCGGCGTCGGCTATCTCAAGGCTGGGCTCCATTATGCCGATGCGATCACCACGGTCAGCCCCAGCTATGCCGATGAGATCACCACGCAAGCCGATGGCATGGGCCTCGACGGGTTGTTGCGCTTGCGACGTGACCGCCTGACCGGAATCGTCAACGGCATCGACACGGATATCTGGAACCCGGCGAGCGATGCGCATCTGGCGCAATCCTATGTGCCGCGCAATTTCGTTCAGCGCCGCGAAGCGAATAAACGCGAGGTCGAGCGGCGTTTCGGCCTCGACCAGGATGATGGGCTGCTGTTCTGCGTGGTGAGCCGTCTCACCTGGCAGAAGGGCATGGACCTGCTCGTGCAATGCCTCGACGACCTCGTCGGGCAGGGCGCCAGGCTGGCGATGCTGGGGGCAGGCGACGCGCAGCTCGAAGCCGACTTCGCCAAAGCGGCGACGCGCCACAAAGGCCGCATCGGCACGGTGATCGGTTATGACGAGACGATCTCGCATCTCCTGCAAGGCGGCGCCGATGCCATTCTCATTCCGTCGCGTTTCGAGCCTTGTGGCCTGACCCAGCTCTATGGCTTACGTTATGGCTGCGTGCCGGTCGTCTCGCATGTCGGCGGACTTGCCGATACGATCGTCGATGCGAATGAGGCGGCGTTGGAGCAGGCGAGCGCCACCGGTATCCAGTTCGCGCCCGTCGATGTACCCTCGCTCACCCGCGCGATCGAACGTTCGGTAAGGCTTTATGCCGACCGCAAAGCCTGGAACGGGCTTCAAAAAGCCGGCATGAAGACCGATGTATCCTGGGAGAAGAGTGCGGCGCGCTACGCGTTGCTCTATAAGAACCTGCTGCACAGATCCTGATAGAGAGATATCCCCTTGATCAAGACCATTGCGACCAAACCCTTCGCCGACCAGAAGCCTGGAACCTCGGGCCTGCGCAAGAAAGTGCCGGTGTTCCAGCAACCGCATTATGTCGAGAATTTCATCCAGTCGATCTTCGACGCGCTGGAGGGATTCAAGGGCAAGACCCTGGTGATCGGCGGCGACGGGCGCTACTACAACCGCGAGGTCGCACAGATCGCGATCAAGATGGCGGCCGCCAATGGCTTTGGCCGTGTGCTGGTCGGGCAGAACGGCTTGCTGTCGACGCCGGCCGCGTCCTGCGTCATTCGCAAGCACAAGGCCTTTGGCGGCATCGTGCTGTCGGCGAGCCACAATCCCGGCGGTCCCGACGGCGATTTCGGCATCAAATACAACATTTCGAATGGCGGCCCAGCCCCGGAAAAAATCACCGAGGCGGTCTTTGCGCGCAGCAAGGTCATCGACCGCTATCTGATCGCCGATGCCCCCGATGTTCCGCTCGACAAGATCGGCACCAGCGAAGTGGCCGGCATGCGGGTCCAGGTCTTCGATTCCGTCGCCGACTATCAGGCGCTGATGGAACAACTGTTCGATTTCGGCGTGATCCGCGACATGTTCGCCGGCACCTTCCGCATGCGCTTCGATGCGATGCATGCGGCGACCGGTCCTTATGCCAAGGCGATCCTCGAAAAGACCTTGGGCGCGCCCGAGGGTACCGTTGTTAACGGCGTGCCGCTGCCCGACTTCGGCGGCCATCATCCCGATCCCAATCTCGTCCATGCCAAGGATCTCTATGACCTGATGATGTCGAAGGAGGCGCCCGATTTCGGCGCGGCGTCCGACGGGGACGGCGACCGCAATCTCATCATCGGGCGCAACATCTTCGTGACTCCGTCCGACTCGCTGGCACTTCTCGCCGCCAATGCGCATCTGGCGCCTGGCTATGCCAAGGGCATCGCCGGCATCGCGCGCTCGATGCCGACCAGCATGGCCGCCGATCGCGTCGCCGAACGGCTCAAGGTCAAATGCTACGAGACGCCGACGGGGTGGAAATTCTTCGGCAATCTGCTCGATGCCGGGCTCGCCACGATCTGCGGCGAGGAGAGCGCCGGCACCGGCTCCAACCATGTACGCGAGAAGGACGGCCTGTGGGCGGTGCTGCTGTGGCTCAACATATTGGGCAAGCGCAAAGAGAGTGTCGAGAACATCGTCTTCCAGCATTGGCGCGATTATGGCCGCAATTTCTATACGCGCCATGACTACGAGGCGATCGATACGGGCCGGGCCAATGAGCTGATGGCGCATCTGCGCTCGTTCATCGGCAAGAAGGATGTTCCGGCTCTGGGGGCCAAGATCCTCACTCTGTCGGACGATTTCGCCTATCACGATCCGGTCGACAATTCGGATTCGAAGAACCAAGGCATTCGCTTTCTGTTCAAGGACGGCTCGCGCATCATCTTCCGTCTGTCGGGCACCGGCACGGAAGGGGCGACGTTGCGCGTCTATATCGAGAACTATGAGCCCGATCCCGCCAAGCAGGGCGGCGACACGCAGACGGCGCTTGCCGACCTGATCCAGATCGCCCGCAACCTCGCCGAAATCGAGAGCCGCACCGGCCGCAATGCCCCCACCGTCATCACCTGATGATCTGGGCGTAACGCTCCAGGAAGACGGCGCGCATATCGCCGTCTTCTCGCGCCATGCGTCACGTATCGACGTCTGTCTTTTCGACGACAAGGACAGGGAAACACAGCGCGTCACTCTGGACCGGCAGGGTGATGTGTTCTCCAGCTTCCTACCCGGCATCGGTGCCAGGCAACGCTACGGCCTGCGCGCCGATGGGCCTTTCGTGCCGGAGCAGGGCCATCGGTTCGATCCCGCCAAGCTGCTGGTCGATCCCTATGCGCGCCGGCTCGATCGCCCTTTCGTGCATCGGCCGGAGCTGATTGCCAGAGGTGTGGAGACGGCGGCTTTCGTGCCGAAGGCGATCATCGAACGGCCGGGCTTGGCCCCACGCGGGCGCCAACCGAAACGGCCGGGCATCATCTATGAGATCGCCGTCAAGGCCTTCACCATGCGCCATCCGGCCGTGCCGGAAGCTCTGCGCGGCACGGTCGGGGCGTTGGCCCATCCGGCGGTTCTCGAACATCTGACGGGCCTCGGTATCGACACGGTGGAGCTGATGCCGCTTGCCGCCTGGATTGATGAGCGGCATCTGCCGCCGCTCGGCCTCCATAATGGCTGGGGCTACAATCCGGTGACCTTCATGGCGCCCGATCCGCGCCTGGCGCCGGGTGGCTTCGCGGAGATCCGGGACACGGTGAGGGCCCTTCACGATGCCGGCCTGCAGGTCGTGCTCGATGTCGTCTACAACCACACGGGTGAAAGCGACGCGGAAGGAACGACGCTGTCGCTGCGCGGCCTCGACGCGGCAAGCTATTACCGGTATGATGGCGGCTTCCATCTCATCAACGACACAGGCTGCGGCAACACACTCGCCGCCGAAAGCGATCCGGCCTTGCGGCTCGTCCTCGACGCCATGCGTGTCTGGGCAGCTGAGACGGGGCTTGATGGCTTCCGCTTCGATCTCGCGCCTATTCTTGGCCGCGGTGCCGATGGCTTCTCAGGCGATGCGCCTTTTTTCGACGCGGTGGATCGCGATCCTCTTCTCAAGGATCTGCTGCTCATCGCAGAGCCCTGGGATGTCGGGCCCGGCGGTTATCAGCTGGGACGATTCCCTGCGCGCTGGCTCGAATGGAACGACCGTTATCGTGACGATCTGCGCCGCTTCTGGCGCGGCGATAACGGCATGGTGGGGACGCTCGCCACGCGGCTCGCCGGATCGTCAGACATTTTCGATTCCCCGCGTGGAGTGAGCTTCATCGCCGCCCATGACGGCTTCACCTTGCGCGATCTCGTCTCCTATGCGGGCAAGCACAATGAGGCGAATGGCGAGAATAATCGCGACGGGACCGACGGCAATTTCTCCTGGAACAATGGCGCCGAAGGCGACACGCAGGACAAGGCGATAAGGGCCAACCGGGTGCGCGACCAGCGGGCGCTGCTGGCCAGCCTGCTGCTGTCGCGTGGCACCGTCATGCTCACCGCCGGTGATGAGTTCGGCCGCAGCCAGTCCGGCAACAACAACGCCTATGCGCAAGACAACGAGTTGACCTGGCTCGATTGGGAGGGGGCGGATCGCGAGCTTCTCGACTATGTGCGGATGCTCGCGAAATTCCGGCAGTCGCACGGTGTCTTCGCTGATGACAGTTTTCTGACTGGCTCAGCGAGTGACACGACCGGGCTTCCCGACGTCGTCTGGCTCAGTGCCGTCGGCGAGGCCATGCGCGAGGAGGAGTGGAATGATCCCGAGCGCCGACTGCTCGGCGCCGCGCTTTATGATTATGCGACAGGTGAACGCTTCTGCATCTGGCTCAATGCCGGCTGGTCGCCGGTGGCCGTCACGCCTCCACAAAACCGGGAGGGCGGGAGTTGGCGGCCGGCCGATGGACAGGAAGTGCCGGCCCGTAGCGTCGCCCTTTTCGTCGAGGAGCTGAAGGTCAAACGCAGTTCTGCGCCCACCGATGAGCTCGTCAACGCGCTGGCCGAGGTGGCCGGTATCCAGCCTGTCTGGTGGACGGTCGATGGCGAGCGGCACGACGTCTCGATCGCGACCAAACGGACATTGCTCAAGGCGATGGGACTCGCGATGGAGACCGGCGGCGATGTGGCGCAAAGCCGGCGTCGCCTGCGGGCAATGGCAAAGTTCAAGCCCGACGAGCGCAAATGTTTTCTGTCGCCGACATTGGAGCAAGGCCGAAAGATCTTCGGTCTTGCCGCTCATCTTTATGCCCTGCGCGGCGCGCAGCCGACGGCGCTCGGCAATTTCACGACGCTGGCCGAGTTCGGCGACGCCGCTCGCCGGACGGGCGCCAGTTTCGCCGGCATCAACCCGCTGCATCATCTCTTTCCCACCGATCGCGACCGCGGCAGCCCCTATCAACCTTCCGACCGACGCTTCATCGATCCGATCTATATCGATGCCCAAGCCGGTGCATCGCTCGCCGCGCTACGTCATGTGGAGTACGAGGCGGCCTGGCGCGAGATCAAACGCGCGCTTCTCATCGAGTTCGATACTTTCGATGAGACAGACGTGTCCTTTCAACGCTTCTGCGCCGAGCAGGGCACGGCGCTGCATCTTCATGCCGTCTTCGAGACGATCGCCGATCGTCAGGGAAGCGTCGACCGGCAGAAATGGCCGGCCGAATTGCGCGAGGCGCGTTCGCCGCAGGTCAGGGCCTTCGCGGACACGCAACAGAAGGACGTGTTGTTCCGCAAGTGGCTGCAATGGCGAGCCAATCTGCAGTTCGGGGAGGCAGCGGCGCGCGGGGCGATCTATGGCGACCTGGCGCTCGGCACGGCCTTCGATGGCGGCGAGATCTGGGCCGATCCGCAGGCCTTTGCACATGGCGTGTCGCTCGGCGCACCCCCCGATCCGTTCTCGGCGCTCGGTCAGGTGTGGAACCTGGCGCCATTCAACCCGCATGTTCTGGTGGAGCGGGAGCTCGCGCCCTACCGTGAGATCCTGTGTGCCAATATGCGCCACTGCGGCATGCTGCGCATCGATCATGTGCTGGGCCTGCAGCGGCAATTCTGGGTGCCGCAAGGCGCCGAAGGCAAGGAGGGCGCCTATGTGAGCTTCCCCGTCGACCAGCTGATGGCGCTGGTGGCGGAAGAGAGCCTGGCGCATAGCTGCATGGTGGTGGGCGAGGATCTGGGCACGGTGCCGGACGGTTTGCGCGCGCGGCTCACGCGCGGCAACTTCCTCTCCTACAAGGTTCTGTGGTTC
Source organism: Rhizobiales bacterium Y(2018) (assembly GCA_005502925.1). Classification (GTDB taxonomy): domain Bacteria; phylum Pseudomonadota; class Alphaproteobacteria; order Rhizobiales; family Aestuariivirgaceae; genus Taklimakanibacter. The sequence goes on from SCPD01000008.1 coordinate 207,217, forward strand.
GAGCGCGACGGCGCGGTGTTCCGCGCGCCTGAGGCCTATCCTTATCTGTCGCTCGCCTGTCTCGGCTCGCATGACCTGCCGACCTTCGCCGGCTGGGCCTCCGGCGCCCATCTCGATCTCGACCATCGGCTCAAGCGCAATCCGGACGAAGCGAAGCAGCGCCACGATTACGAGATCGAGCGCGCCGAGCTGCAGACCGCTTTCGATGCGGCGGGTCTTGCCCGCGATGATCTGATGCTGACCGCGCATGCGTTCCTGGATCGGACCGGCTCGGCGGTGGCCTTCGTGCAGGTCGATGATCTTCTCGGCGAGACGGAACCGCTCAATGTGCCGGGCACCGACCGCGAATATCCGAACTGGCGACGCCGTTCCGCGCGTCCGATACATGATGGACTGAACGACGCGCGCGCTCAGGCCATACTGAACATAATGCGCAAGCAACGGAGTGAATAAGTGCCTTTTGTCCCTAAGATCGTCATCGCCTCGGCGGAGCTCGTCTATTCCGGCTGGGCGAAGCTCACGCGCTACACGCTCGATATCGAGCGGCTGGATGGCAGCATGATGCGGGCGGTGCGCGAGATCCATGATCATGGTCATGGCGCGGCGGTTCTCCCATTCGACAAAACGCGCGGCACCGTGCTGCTGGTGCGGCAGTTCCGGCTGCCGCCGCATCTCACCGGCGGCAATGGCATGATGATCGAAGCCTGCGCCGGTCTGCTCGACGGCGACGCGCCGGAGGTCTGCGCCGCGCGCGAGGCGGAGGAGGAACTCGGCTATCGGATTCACAACCTCAAATCCGAAGGCCGCGTCTGGGGCTCGCCGGGGGCGATCACTGAAAGTATCTGGCTCTTTCTCGCGGAGTATGAGGCGAGCGACCGGATCTACAAGGGCGGCGGCAAGGACGGCGAGGACGAGGACATCGAGATCCTTGAAATGCCGCTTGTCGACGCGATGGATCTCGTCGCCAGGAATGAAATTGCAGATGCAAAAACCATCGTTCTGTTGCAGCATCTGTGGATCATAAGGCAAGGGCGGGGCTGATGGCTGACATGGTGAAAAGACCGATCCGCTGGGGCATGGTCGGCGGCGGCATTGGCGGCTTCATCGGCGAGTCGCATCGCATGGCGGCGCGGCTCGACGGGAAGTTCGAGCTTGTCGCCGGGGCGCTGTCGTCCGATCCGGAACGGGCGCGCCAGTCGGCGGCGCAATGTTTCATCGCGCCCGACCGCAGCTATGCCGACTATCGCGAGATGGCGAAGGCCGAAGCCGCGCGTCCCGACGGCATCGAAGTGGTGAGCGTCGTGACGCCCAATGCGTCCCATCATGCGATCGTCTCGGCGTTCCTGGAGCAGGGCATCGCGGTCATTTGCGACAAGCCGCTCGCCACCAGCCTTGCCGATGCCGAGGACCTCGTGGCGCGCGCGGCGGAAGCGCAGCGGCTGCTGGGCGTCACCTATAATTATTCCGGCTATCCGATGATCCGCCATGCGCGCGGTCTCATCGCCGAAGGCATCATCGGCGAGGTCAGGCTGGTGCAGGCGGAATTCGCGCTCGGCTGGCTGTCGGTGCCGCTCGAGCAGGAGGGCGTCAAACAGGCATGGCGCACCGATCCCAATAGCGCAGGGCCGAGCGGCGTCGTCGCCGATATCGGCACGCATGCCTATCATCTCCTGCGCTTCGTGACCGGCCTCGAAGTGCAGACGCTGGCCGCCGATCTCTCCACCATGGTTGCGGGCCGCAAGCTCGAGGACAATGCCAATATTCTCCTACGCTTCAAGGATGGCGCGCGCGGCATCCTGTGGGCGAGCATGGTGGCGGCGGGCGAGAGCGTCGGCTTCCGCCTGCGCGTCTATGGTGTGACCGGCCATATCGCCTGGGACGAGGCTTTCCCCGACCAGCTTCATCTCCGGCTTCTCGACGGCACCGACCAGACGCTGCATCGCGGCGGCAAGCTGTCGCCGCTCGCCAAGTCGGCGACGCGTCTCGTCTCCGGCCTGCCGGAAGGTTTCATCGAGGCCTTCGCCAATCTCTATGGCGACTACGCCGAGCAGATCATCGCCAGGCGCGAGAAGCGGGCGCCCGATCCGTTGAGCCTGCTCGCTCCCACGGGTGCCGATGGCGTCGATGCGCTCGCTTTCGTTGAGGCGGTGCTGCAGTCGGGCCGCGCCGATGCCAGCTGGGTGGCGGTCGGCTGATCCGCTGTACTTCCGCTGCAAACAACAGCGGAATTTGCAGCGGATTAGCAGGGGATCTGCAGGGATTTACAGGGGATTGCGTTTTTCCGCTGTTGTCGGCCGATGTGAGCATCGCCCGAACATGCCCATCGTTTCAAGATCATTTCCCTTTGGTCCAACTTGAAGGAAGAACATTAACCGGAAAAAATGCCCGCTCATATCAGCCATCCTTTGAGGAGCGTGGCATGAGTGAGACGCGCACGTCGAATACCGCCGAAGTGTCTTCCGTCAGTCGGCGCAATCTGCTCCTAGGCACCCCGTCGCTCGCACTGGTCGCCGTGGCTGCCGCTGCCGCACCGGCAAAAGCTCAGCAAGCCGGGAAACCGAATATCCTCGTCATCATGGGCGATGACATAGGATGGTTCAATCCGAGCATCTATCATCGCGGCATGATGGGCTACAAAACACCCAATATCGACCGTATCGGAAATGAAGGAGCGATGTTCACCGACTGGTATGGCGAGCAGAGCTGCACGGCCGGCCGAGCTGCTTTCATTACCGGCCAATCCCCAATCCGGACGGGCCTGACGAAAGTAGGCTTGCCCGGCGCCAATGTGGGACTTCAGCCAGAAGACCCGACGGTCGCAGAACTTCTAAAATCGCTCGGCTATGTAACCGGCCAATTCGGCAAGAACCACCTTGGAGACAAGGACGAGTTCCTTCCAACCAATCACGGCTTCGATGAATTCTTCGGCAATCTCTATCATCTCAATGCCGAGGAGGAACCTGAGAATCCCGATTACCCCAAGAGTCCCGAATTCAAGAAGCGCTTCGGCCCCCGTGGCGTGATCCACTCCTATGCCGACGGCAAGATCGAGGACACAGGGCCCCTGACCAAGAAGCGCATGGAGACCGTGGACCAGGAGTTTCTCGCCGCCGCACTCGATTTCATCGACCGGCAGCACAAGCAGGACAAGCCAGTCTTCTGCTACTTCAATTCAACCCGCATGCATGTGAACACTCATCTCAAACCCGACAGCGCCGGCAAGACAGGCTTGGGCGTCTATCCCGATGGAATGGTCGAGCATGACGGCATGGTCGGCGATCTCCTCAGGAAGCTCGATGACCTCGGCATCGCCGACAACACCATCGTCGTCTACACGACGGACAATGGCGCTGAGGTGATGACCTGGCCCGATGGAGGCAATACGCCCTTCCGGGGAGAGAAGGCGACGAATTGGGAAGGCGGCTTCCGCGTACCGACCCTGATACGGTGGCCAGGGACAATAAAGCCAAACACCGTCGTCAATGAAATAATCTCTCACTACGACTTGATCCCGACTTTCTGCGCGGCGGCCGGTGAGCCGGACATCGTCGCGAAATGCAAGACAGGCTATGCTGCCGGTAGCAAGACCTTCAAGGTGCATCTCGACGGATACAATCTCATTCCGCTTTTAAAAGGTGATGCTCAGGAGGCACCGCGCAAGGAGTTCCTCTACTGGAATGATGACGGCGAGCTGGTGGCTATCCGGTATACGGATTTGAAGGTCGTCTTTAAAGAGCAGGAGCACGAGGGAATTGATGTCTGGCGCAAGGAGTTCACGAATTTACGGGTTCCCAAGTTCTTCAATCTGCGCTCCGATCCATTTGAACGTGGCGACAGTTCATTTGAATATGAGAAATGGATGTTTGATCGCGCATTTTTCGCCGTTCCCACCCAGGTGCTTGTGGCGAACTGGCTAGAGAGCTTCAAAGAGTTCCCCATCCGCCAGAAACCGGATTCTTTCAATCTCGACCGGGTGATGGAACAGCTTTCCAGTTCGGGAAGCAAATGATGGAGAACACACGGGCGACGTGCCTCTCGCCCGTTTCTTTTCAATTGGGCAAGCGCTAGGTCGAGCCGGTCCTACTGTTGAAAATAGACGACCATCTTGAGATGACGGTATTCGTCCACCGTCAGCATCTCATGAGCGAATTCACGGCGTGTGCCGTCTGAATCGAGGATGGTGCCGACGCCGCGCGCATAGAGGTCCATGTCCGGTTGCTCGAACCAGCGGCGGAAATCGGGGGAGAGCTTCCTCATGTCGTCGACGAGAGCCAGCATGGCCGGATCGTCGGGGGTGGCCGCCAGATCGCAGCGAAATTGCGACAGCACATTCGGGGCTTCGTCGCGCCAGCTTGGGCAACGCCGGCGGAAGTCCGGATCGGCGAAGATCAAGCGGATCATATTGCGGTTGGGTTGCGCGCGGTCCGAGAAGCCGAACAACTGATCGGCCGCCTCATTCCAGGCCACGATATCCCAGCGCAAATTGGCGACATAAGCGGGCCGGGTCACGAGATCTTCGAGCAAGGTCTGGATGAGGGGGCCGACCGACGGCCACTGATAGGCTTCGGCCGGCGGCGCCCGTCGGTGCGCCAGCAGGAAGAGGTGGCTGCATTCGGCGTCGTCCAGCTTCAGCGCCTTCGCCACCTTGAGCAGGAAGCTCTCCGAGACCTGGATGTCCCGGCCTTGCTCGAACCAGGTGTACCAGGTGAGGCCGATACCGGCGAGGGCGGCCACTTCCTCACGCCTGAGGCCAGGCGTGCGGCGGCGTCCGGCCGATGGCAAGCCCGCCTCGACAGGTGTCAGCTTTTTCCGGCGGCGGATCAGGAAGTCGGAAAGATCGGTTCGGCTGCGGGCGAGGCTGCGGTCAGGCAAGAATGTTGCTTTCAGTAACAGGATAATTTCTCATATAGTAACAGGATAATTCTGCCTCGAAAGTCCGCCTCCCGCAAGGAGGCAGCATGACTTCTCAGGACCATCTCGAACTTTCCCATTCAAGACCGGCGAACGCCGCGGCAGGCGTCCGCGCATGGCTGGGGCTGGCGCTGCTCGCCTTGCCGACCATGTTGCTCGGTCTCGATCTCACGCTGCTGCATCTGGCGCTTCCAGCACTCGCCGCCGATCTGCGGCCGACCAGCCTGGAGGCGCTGTGGATCATGGACGCCTATGGCTTCATGATCGCGGGTTTCCTCATCACCATGGGGACGCTCGGCGACCGTATCGGCCGCCGCAAGCTGCTGATGATGGGCGCCGCCGCTTTCGCTGTCGCCTCGGTGCTCGCGGCTTTCTCGACCAGCGCCCTGATGCTGATCGCGGCCCGGGCACTGCTCGGGATCGCCGGCGCGACCCTGATGCCCTCGACGCTGGCGCTCATCACCAACATGTTCGCCGAACCGCGGCAGCGGGCTCTTGGTTTCGGCATATGGGCCACCATGTTCGCGTTCGGCATGGCGACGGGGCCGGTCGTGGGCGGTGTGCTGCTCGAGCACTTTTGGTGGGGTGCCGCTTTTCTCATCGCGGTGCCGGTTCTCGGCCTGCTGCTTCTGCTGGCGCCGGTGCTGCTGCCGGAATACCGCGCCTCACAAGCCGGCAGGATCGACCTTACCAGCGTCGGGCTCTCGCTCGCCGCGATGCTGCCGGTGATCTATGGCATCAAGCAGGTCGCCAAGGATGGTTTCGGATGGCAGCCCCTGGGGCTGATTGCGGTGGGCCTCATCTTCGCCGCGGTGTTCGTCGGCCGGCAGCGGCGGCTCGCCGATCCGTTGCTCGATATGTCGTTGTTTGCCAACAGGGCTTTCAGCATCGCGCTGATCATATTGCTCTTCGGCCTCGTCGCCGTCGGCGGCACGATGCTGCTGGTCACGCAATATCTGCAGCTGGTGGCCGGACTGTCGCCGCTCGTCGCGGGCCTCTGGATGGGACCGCCGGCGCTTGCCATGGTCGCTGCCGGCGTTGCAGCACCGCTCATTGGGCGGTGGGTACGGCCGGGCTTCATCGTGGCCGGTGCGCTGGGCCTGTCGGCGGTGGGGTATCTCATGCTGACCCAACTCGACAATGGTGCGACCGGTGTCGTCCTTGTCGTCGCCGGCTTCTCCCTGGCCTATTTCGGGCTCGGCACCATCGCCGCGCTGGGGACGGATCTCGTGGTCGGATCGGCGCCTGCCGACAAGGCCGGCTCGGCCTCGGCGATGTCGGAAACGGTGCAGGACCTTGGCGTCTCGCTCGGCATCGCCGTGCTCGGCAGCCTCGCCACCGCCCTCTATCGCGGGCAGATGCTGGAGCGCATCCCTGAAGGTCTTGGTCCTGAAGCGCGGGAGGCTGTCGGCGACAGCCTGTGGGCGGTGTCTTCGGTTGCAGCCGACTTGCCTGCCGGCCTCATCGACGAGGCGCGAGCGGCATTCACGGGAGGGTTCAGCGCTGCGGCCATGGTCAGTGCCGTGGGCGTCGCCGTTCTCGCCCTCCTTGCCGCCGTCGCGTTGCGGCATGTAGGGGTTAGTGGTGCCGCTCGGCCGCGCCAGTGAAGCGAACCGTTTGGAGTTTCCCGGTCACGCGGGAATTGCGGGCTGGAAGCTCTAGAATGCTCTCGGCCCGCGGAGAAACTCAGGCTCTCGCAGGTCATCAAATCGTTCGGTTATGTAGACATCGTCTGTGACGTGACGAATGCTGTCCAGTGATATGCGTCGGCAGGGAAAATGCGTTATGATCTCTGCGTCGGTTACCCGTTCGACATATCCAATCAGCCGTCCATCTGCAGTTATCACCTGCATATGCGCCTCAATTCGATCTTTTTGCGGGAGCATCGCGCATCCTTTTCGACCTCTATAGGGACGGGTGATCAGAAAAGGCCGCTTGGAAGTCTCGGTCTTTCGTCGCGATTACGGCTTTTTCTGATATCTTCGCGGCCTCGATAGCTTCTGCTTTTCCTGGCAGATGTCCGCATGGATCAAGTACAAATCTGCGATAGGGTCCTCAGATATCTTGGCGAGTTCCTTCGCTCGCTGGATCATATTCTCAAAATGGTCGGTTTTCTTGCACAGGCGCTTTTGCATATAAACTCCCCGCCCCCGGGAGTACCCAAACACGGCAAGGGCGCAAAGGTTCCACGAAACGCAAAGAAATCGGAAGGGGCCGGGCACATATTGCGTTTCGACTGGAGAACGCCAAGTGCGGGAAAGGCACTGCGAGGCGGCCAGATCATAGGTCCAGCGAAGGAAGAGCCCTTAGGAACAATGAAATTCCTTAGCCGCTGACTTAAAGTTTCCCGCCATCCTGAGCGAAAGCCGCTGAGTTCAGAGTCTCCCAATTCGTGCCGTGCTCACTCACCAGCTCTTCTGCCCGTTCTCGCGTGACACCTTCTTGCAGCAAAGCCTCAACGGCTTCCTCTTCACTGTGATCCACGGTAGGAGAAGCCATGCGGGCCGGTTGTTGACCTTCGATCATCGAAGAGTTGTCCGCATTTTCGATCCGTTACTCGGCGCTCTCGTCTTTCTTGCGATCCGCCTGGTGCTCACGCGCCATCCTTTGAGCCTCCAAGGGGTCGGGAGGACGGCCCGTGCGTGGGTCGCGGCTGGCATCATAATTGTCGCTCGCGCTGGGAATATCGGTTTTGGGGTGGTCGGACATGGTGAAAACTCCAATTAGTTTTGTGGCACTTGCTCGTGGCTCTTGCCTCGGACGGCGACCCCAAGCGCGAAAGCTCAAAGAAAAAACCCGCCAGTTATCTGGCGGGTTAATCGGTGGCTATGCGGCCTCTTTTCGCGCGGCTGCGGGATTGACGCTTTCGGCCAATCCACTCAGTTTTTCGTCGGCCGCCTTTTCCTCTTCAAGGCTTTCCGTAAGCAGATCCGCGGCTTCCGTCATGTCGAGCTGATTTGCCCAGGCGATGAGAGCGCCGTAACGGGCGATCTCATAGTGCTCGACAGCCTGAGCCGTGGCTATGAGGCCGGCATCCATCACGCCGTCGTCTTCCGCCTCTTCCATGACGTGGTCGCCTTCGGCCGACAGACCCTCAATCGCCTCGCACTTCTTCGCCTTGGGGGTCTTTTCCATCAGTCCAAACACCTTCTCAAGGCGCGCGACCTGGCCGGCGGTTTCTTCAGCATGCGATGTAAAAGCCTCAGCCAGCTCCTCCGTCGTGGCCTTTTTAGCCATTTTCGGCAGTATCTTGGTGAGCTTCTTCTCGGCGTAATACATGTCACGAAGAGTGTCTTCGAACAGGGCCTCAAGTGAATTCATGGCCATGACAGCAGTTCCTTATTTGGGGGTTGTTCAATGGGAATGGCCGCCAGGCAGATTCGTTCCAAATACTCACCGACGTCCGATCGTGGAGCGACAACAATTGCTCGGGCTATGCGCGGTTTGGGGAACACAGGGAGTATCGAATGGTTGACCCCTCCGAAGTGTTTCGAAGGAAAGAATGATGAGCATGATCCCGGATGTCCCTGAAGCGGCCCTCACTGCTTTGATAATGAAGGGTATCTCCCGCGAGGATGCTTGCGAGCTTATAGACGCAGTCGGGACGCCATCGGCCGAGGATAATCTGGAGGAGTGGGCTGAGCGCGTTTCAGGCCGACTGCCATCGAAAGAACGACGCAAGCAGATACTGACCGAACATCACGAGAAGGGCTTGCCCCCTCTCGAGCCGCCTCCACTCGCGGATTGACGGCGAGCATCGCCGACGGGCGCCGGTTCTTTGGTGTATGGTGCCGTATGAAACAGCGGAACTTTTGCGGGGAATGTTCCTGGACTTCCATCAGCCGCAACCCGTTCGACCAAGGCCGGACGTATCGTTTGAGGATGGGGCCTTGAGAGGAGCCTCGCTCTTGCAAAAGCCGAAAGCCCGGAACGCTGTGCCACGCGAGGTCAGAACGCCTCAGATATGGTGGTCCATATGGCGAGATGCTGCGGCAGGGTGGGTGTCACATGGTGCCGGACAGCTGGGCGCGTCTCTCGCCTATTACTCCATATTCGCGATCGGGCCTCTGCTGATCATCGCCATAGCCATCTCATCCCTGATATTCGATGAAATGGAAGTCCGCGGTAGAATAAGCGGGCAGATTTCCGGCCTGATTGGTGTGGGGGCGGCAGATGGCATAGACAGGCTCCTCACCGGCGCCGGATCACATTCACAAGGCGTATTCGCGTCAGTCTTCGGCGTGGCAATTCTGCTGGTCGGAGCGCTTGGCGTCGTGGTTCAGCTGAGGAGCGCATTGAATACAGTGTTTGAAGTGCCCGCACCGCCAAGCCCGGGCGTCTGGACGTTCATTCGAATCTACGTCGTTTCGCTTGCCGTCGTGCTGGCAACCGGCTTCCTTCTGCTCGTGTCGCTGCTCATCTCGACAATCCTCTCATCCGCGGGAAATCTCCTGGCGCCCTACATATTGCCCGCCGTGCTCCAAGGCGGAAATGTCGTCATTTCTTTCTTTGTGTCGACCGCGATATTTTTTTCGATGTTCAAATGGCTGCCGGATATCGACCTTGGATGGAGGTCGATTCTGCCGGGCGCCTTCCTCACTGCCGCGTTGTTTGATATCGGGCGCTTCCTGATCGGTCTCTACATTGGAAGGCAGGCGCTTGAATCAACATATGGCGCCGCGGGCTCGCTCGTGGCTATCCTCATCTGGGTCTACTATTCATCTCAGATCGTTCTGTTTGGAGCGGAGTTCATTCGGGCCTATGCGAAGGATTCCGATTCTCGACGGAAGGATCTCGGCCACCGGTAGAAATTCTGCGTTCGTTTCGAGCCGCGGAACTTTTGCGCTCCCCTGGAATTTCCGAGAGGCGACATTTGTGAACGCCTGTTCTTGTCGGAGTGTATTACCGTGAACTATAAGCCGGAGGAATTGGACCTTCTCGCATCCGTGCTCGACCGCGCTTTTGATGAAAAGCCGATGCATTTGAGCCGGGAGTTGATGACCAGCAGGCTGTTGTGGATGGCGAGGAGAGGGGAGCGTGACCCCGATCTGCTGCTCAAGCATGCTTTGGGTAACCCCGCGTAGGGCACGCATATATGCTTCTGTTGGCCGGACCGTGCGCGCTCCTCACGCCTCTCCGGATGAGCCGACTGCTCTTGCCACGAAAGTTCGCCCCGCCCTGGTCATCCCTAAGCTCCGCTGAATTAATGCAGATCGGTCTTCAAAACATATTGACTAACTAGTTAGTAATAATTATTACTGCCGATGCCAAAATAGTCAGATCACGCCTGAAATCGATGCAATCTCCGGCGGCTTTCCTGCTGTCGCCGGTGCGTGTCGTCATAACCAAAAAGATCATGGGAGAAGAGAATGAACTGGAAGACAACCGCGACGGCCGTGGGGCTGGCGCTTATCGCCGCGACGGGACCGGCCCGCGCCGAAGGGGAGCTCCACATCTACAATTGGGGCAACTACACGAGTCCTGAGCTCATCAAGAAATTCGAGCAGACACATAATATCAAGGTCACCGTAACCGATTTCGATTCCAACGACACTGCGCTCGCCAAGGTGCGCCAGGGAGGCGCTGGCTTCGACATCGTCGTGCCTTCGGCCAGTGTCGTGCCCATCTGGATAAGCGAGGGGCTTCTGCTTGAAACACGCCCCGACCAGATGACGAACTTCAAGAATGTCGACCCCAAGTGGGTGGACGTTCCCTTCGATCCGGGCCGCAGATATACCGTGCCGTGGCAATGGGGTACGACCGGCATGTCGGTGAACCGGTCGGTCTATGCGGGCGATATCAATACGTCCGCGATTTTCCTCGACCCGCCGCCCGAACTGGTCGGCAAGATCAATGTCGTGCCCGAAATGGGCGATGTCCTGTATTTCGCCATCACCTATCTCGGTGGAGAGTACTGCACTGACGACAAGGCGCTGCTCAAGAAGGTGCGCTACAAGCTGGTCGAGGCCAAGGCGAAGTGGCTATCCCTCGACTATGGCGCCGTCGACGGACTGGCCAAGGGTGAGGTCGCTGCCGGCGTCAACTGGAACGGTATTTCGCTGCGGCAGCGATTGAGGAACGACAAGATCGTCTATGGCTATCCGAAGGAAGGCTATCCGATATTCATGGACAATGTCGCCGTCCTGAAAGACGCCAAGAATGTCGAGAACGCCAAGTTGTTCCAGAATTTCATCATGGACCCGGAAAACGCGGCCATGATTTCCGCCTTCGCCCGCTACTCGAACGCTATCAAGGGATCAGAGGCCTACATGCCGGAAGACATGAAGGCCGCGCCGGAAGTGAACATTCCCACCGACCTCGTCGACAAAGGCAAATTCATGCCCACCTGTCCACCGGAAGTGCAGACGATCTACACCAAAATCTGGACGGACATTCAGAAGTAGCGCCGTCCTCCCGACCAAGTGAGAACACCGGGCCGCGATACACGCGGCCCGGCGGACTTGCAACGCAATCAGCAGATGGCAGGCCGCCGACCGCAGGAGACTATCCGTGACCAATCTCGACCTTTGTTACATGCCGGCCAGCCAGGCATTGCAATTATTCAAAGCCAGGAAACTTTCGCCCGTCGAGCTGATGCAAGCTGTCATAGAACGCGCCGAAGCCACAGAACCGACGATCAATTGCCTCACCTTCAAGTACTTCGACGAAGCGATGGAACTGGCCCGGAAAGCCGAAGCCAGATATGCGAAGGGTGGCAAGACGCGGGCTCTCGAGGGACTGCCGATCGGCATCAAGGATGAGAGCTACATCGAGGGAAAGCCAACCTCGCATGGCTCGCTGCTGACGAGAGACGCCATCGGCAAGCACACATCGCCCGTCAATGAGCGCATCATGAGAGCGGGGGGCATTGTGCATGCGCGGACATCCACCCCCGAATTCTGTTGCGCCGGCTATACCTGGTCGAAACGCTGGGGTGTCACGCGCAATCCCTGGAACCAGGCCTTTACACCCGGCGGTTCGTCCGGCGGCGCCGCGGCAACACTCGCGGCGGGCACGTCCGCTATTGCGACGGGCTCGGATATCGCCGGATCGATCCGCATCCCGGCATCGGCATGCGGCCTTGTCGGCTTCAAGCCGCCTTACGGGCGCAATCCCGACGAGCCGCCCTTCAACCTGGACTTCTACTGTCATACCGGCCCGCTGGCGCGGAATGTCCGGGATGCGATTCTGCTGCAGAACGTCATGGCTGGGCCGAGTCCGTTCGACATAGCCACGCTTCGCCCCAAGTTGCGATTGCCCCTCGATTACAAGCCGATCAATGGCTGGAAGATCGGTTTTTCCATGGACCTCGGCTCGTTCGAGGTGAGCCCGGAAGTGCGCCAGAACACGTTGATGGCCTGCGACGTGTTCAGGTCTCTGGGCGCCACAGTCGAAGAGGTGGATTTGAGTTGGGATGGCCGGGTTTTGAAAGCCGGCATGGCCTATCTGGAGCATATCTTCGGAGCGTCACTGTCAGAACTGCTCGATGAACATGGTGATGAGATGACGAGTTATGCGCGGCAATTCGCGGAAGACGGACGGAAATCCGGGGCGGCTGCGTTTGTGGGCACTCTTGAAGTGGCGGCAGCGATGTATCGGACACTGGGACCGCTGCTGGAGAAATATGATGTGCTCGTCTGTCCCACCAATGCGATCGCGGCGGTTCCGGCGGAGTTCGATCACTCCAAGGACACAATCGAGATCAATGGCAGGAGCGTGAATCCCTCCCTTGGCTGGGTCATGACGACCCCTTTCAATATGATGAGCCGTTGCCCGGTTCTCTCAGTCCCCTCGGGTCTCACTCCCGATGGCGTGCCCACGGGAATCCAAATTGTGGGCCGCACCTATTGTGACGCGGATGTTTTCTGCGCCGCGCTGGCGTTCGAAACAGCGCGGGGCCAATGGTATATTGACCCGCAGACACGGCCTGCACTCTAGAGCGCTTCCCGCCAAAGTTGCTCGACTTTGGCGATAAGGAAGCGCTCCAGAGAATATGTATTCGAGCCCTTTTTCCCGTTTTGATCGAATCGGAACGATTCGATCAAAACGGGAAGGGCTCTAAGCTGGAAGTCGGCCATTTCTGTTGTTAGTTTTGGCCTTGGAGAGCGGGAAAAAATGGCCGAACGCAAAGCGACAGCGACGAACAAGAAGGCAATGTCCCGACGGGGTTCCAAGGATGGCCGGCGCGAGCGCGGAGAAGCAAGCATTCAGCGTATCATCGACGCGGCAATCGAGCTGATTGCGGAGGAGGGGCTTGCGCGCCTTACAATGCAAAGAATTGCCACGCATGCCGGTTCATCCAATGCATTGGTGGTTTTCCATTTTCAGAACAAGGAGAACCTTTTTCGTGCCGTTCTCCAGTATTTGAGCGATCAATATGACCGGCTTTGGACAAAGCTGGTGCGCGCATCCGACCTGTCGCCCGTCCAGCGCCTGAGTGGAGCGGTCGAGTGCGGGCAGATATTCTCGCGGCTGCATCCGAAATGGGTTTCAGTGTTCGTGGTGTTCTCGAGCGACCGCAAGAGCATGCAGATGTATAAGGCGATAAGCTTACCCAGTGACTTGAGGTACAACGCGGAGTCGCGCGCGTTGATCGCGGAAATCGCCCGTATTGGCAAATACAGCACTGTCGATCCGGGCGCACTGAGCGAGAGCCTCAATTATCTCGTTCAGGGCGCGTGGTTCTGGGATCATTTGAACCCCTCCGAGGACCGGTCCGATGTCCTGCGACGGACGACGTCCGTACTCTTGCATCAAGCTTTCCCTCGGCATTTTGAGCTGTAGTATCACCTTATATGCGGTCCGACCTCTGGAACCTAAAATGGCAAATCTTCGCCTCGCGTTCCTTGCATCAAACGCTGGAACCGCCTTTCGGGCCATCTCGGAAGAAATTCGCAATGGGAATTTGGATGCTACCGCCGTTGTGGTTGTAAGTAATAGACCAAGCGCCGGCGCGCTTATCTATGCGCGAGAATGCAACATTCCAAACATGCACATGCCAACTAAAGATGTTGAAGAAGAAGCTGACGGGAGGCTTTATGATGTCCTTACGAAAGCCGGCGCGGAACTTGTAGTTCTCTCGGGGTACCTGAGGAAACTCGGACCGCGCACCTTGGCGGCCTTCGAGGGGCGGATCTTGAATGTTCACCCGGCGCTGCTGCCCGGATATGGCGGGAAGGGCATGTACGGGCGTAACGTGCACCAAGCGGTATTGAACAACCGGGAGCGGGTGACGGGTGCCACCATTCATTTGGTGGATGCCGAATATGACCACGGCCGCACCATCGCTACAGCAGAAGTCCCTATTGAGACTTCCGACGATGTCATATCTGTCGAGCGTCGTGTGATGCAGGCCGAATGTACGCTGTTTGTCGAGACAATACGGAAGATAACAACAGGCGCGCTTCCTTTGCCGCTGTAGTCGCGAAATTCCTGGCATGCGCGCCTTGGGCCGCCCGCGGGATGCCGTCTACTCGGTGTTGCCCAAGTCGCGCTGGCACTGTGGACAGGTGGAGCTGCGTTTGAACAGGTTTCCCAGATCCGGGCGCACCATGCCGACCGGGTCGAACAGCCCGCAGAACGGACAGCGGATGTCCTTCGAGATCCCATGAAGTACATAACCAAACAGGAGGACCGCGCCGATAAAGAAAAGCAGATTGGCGGTCAGGCCGGCCCCGGACATGAACAGCAACAAGCCGGCAATGAGAGTGACCATCCATTTACGGGATTTTTGCCTGAGCTTGTCGAGCGGGGAAGGCAAGTGATTCATCCCTTGGTGCCTACGATCTGTAGCGTATTCAGCTCGTGGCGACAGGGCAATTCCTGGTCACGGGAAACTGCAAGCCATATTCGATCCTGTCCGTCACAACACTATATGGCATCCTTGTAAGCCAATCTTCGGGAACAACCTGAGACAACCCTTGGACGGCCGGCCGATCTATCAGTACCCAGGCACAGCAAGAATCCTCAAGATGCCGTCCTGCATGACCCCTTACAAGCGGAAGCGGCATTTTGTACAATGACCGCGGGAGGCATGCCGGATGAAAATCAAGCCGAACGTGTTGCAGGGAGCTTTCTTTTGGCTGTTTGGCGCCGGCGCGGCGACAGCATGCGGCTTGATGCTGTTGCCCGTCATGATTTTCTTCGCGCCTGCGAAGGCGGATTATGGTGATTTTCCAGAATATCCCATCAGCAACGTGGTCGGGTTGACAGTGCTTGTGTCGTCTTTTGTCGCCTGGACAGCAGCCTATGTGACCATGCGACACCGAATGCACATGACCTTGCCGACGGGTACCAAGGCATCGTTGTTTGCGCTGGGGATGCTGGTCAACAACAGCATTGGCCTTGTCACATATTTCTGGGCCCGTGCCGTCCTTTAGAAGAGCGCCCGAAGCCTGCAAACAGCTCTCAAACGCGGTATGCTGGTGGATCAATACGTGATTGGAGATGGTAAGGAATGAGCCGCCGTCCGCTTTGGAAGTCGAGAGCCCTGGCAATTTGCATCTGCGGGGGCGTCCTGGTCGGCTCTTTGAACTGGATGATGCCTGGCTATACGGGAGTCATCATCTTCTGTGGGCTCATCGCGACGATATATGTCGGCCGGCGCCATTGCATCGGCGCCGCCTGAGGTCGAATATGCCGTCATGAAGGCAGTTCGTTTTCCGAAGCTCGTGACACCACGCCTCTTGCTTCACGCGCCGAGCGAACGGGATATTCCGGCATGGTTTGCGCGTGCGACGGATGTCGAAGCCGCATCCCTCGCCGGCGACCCAGTTCCCGACGATATAAGCTCAGGCGAGCGATGGCTGGCCCGTTCGCGTCAGAGGTTCGCTGACGGTCAGGCAATCCAGTGGTCCATAGACCGCACAAAAATATCTGACGCGATCGGGACAATAACTCTGTCCTTCAGCGCAACCGACGCCAACGCAGCCGCGTTGGGATTTGTGCTGGCGCGTGCGCATTGGGGGCTCGGACTGGGCAGCGAGGCGGCGCGCGAAATCCTCCGTTACGGGTTTGAAATTCTGGCGCTTGAACAGGTGGAGGCCGAGGCGGCGGCGCGTAATTCCGCTTCGCTTCGGATATTGGTGAAGCTCGGCTTCAGACATATCGGGAGTTTCATCGATGAGTCTGACGGCGAGCCTTGCGAGCGTTTTGTCCTCGTCGGCGGAAAATGGCGGAGAGACCGGGATTCGAACCCGGACGGCCTTTCGGCCTCGGCGCTCTGATCCGCTGAGCTACGAGGACGCGGGGCAGGCTGGAGGTGTGGAGGCGAGTCGAACGCCTCTTCATGGCTTTGCAGGCCAGCCCGTAACCGCTCCGGCACCACACCTTGGAACTATTTCGTAGAAAAAAATCGTCTCGAGAGGGAACCAGTCGCGCTTTCGGAAGTTGGGTTCATACAGCTGGACGCAAGGAAGCAATTCAATGCAACCAGCAGTGTGGAAAGCCCTGATTGAAAAATCGGGGCTTTCTGCGTTGGGCATCATTCAGCACAAGAAAACGGCGGCGCATGCAAGGCCGCGCGGACAGTACAAGGGCTCGGCTACCATTTCGTTGGTCAAAGCGGGAAATCGGAAAAACCGCATTGTTCCCCCTCCTGTCGTGTCCGATTGACACGCGTCAGCCTTGCAGTCGTCAACGTGTCCACTCGACGGGAGGTTCCTGAAAGTTGCGCAAGCGCCTTTCGGCGCTTGCGCATGCTGCCGGTACATCCGCGGTCGGCACTATTGTTGCTGGATCAAGTCTCCAATTCTACGTCCCAATAGAGATAGTCGTTCCAGCTCTCATGCAGGTAGTTGGGTGGGAACGACCGCTTGGCGGCGAGGAGCTCATGCGGGGACGGTTCACGCGGTGGCGTGACCGGACGCATGGCGGAGAACTTGTCCTTGGCCTGGTTGCAGGGCGAGCAGGCCGCGACGATGTTCTCCCAGGAGGTGACGCCACCGCGGCAGCGCGGCAGGACGTGGTCGAAGGTCAGATCGGCCGCCGCGAACTTGCCACCGCAATATTGGCACTTGAAGCGGTCGCGGAGAAAGACGTTGAAGCGCGTAAAGGCCACGCGTTGCGCCAAGGGTTGATAGTGCCGCAGCGCCACGACCGAAGGCAGGCGGATCTCGGTCGAGGGGCTACGCGCGACGGCATCATACTCGGCCACGACCGAGAGCTTCTCCGACAGGACGGCGCTCACCGCGTCCTGCCAGGGCAGAAGCGAGAGCGGAAAGTAACTCAACGGCCGGAAGTCCGCGTTGAGCACGAGGGCAGGGTGGTCTTGCATGGCGAACTCCGGGTTGAATGACGGTGCGCGCCCCCGGATTTGAACCGGGACCGAGGCGGTTATGAGCCGCCGGCTCTGCCGTTAAGCTAGACGCGCCGGTGAATGGCGATCCTTGCGGGACTCGAACCCGCGACCAACGCATCGACAGTGCGCTGCTCTACCCCTGAGCTAAAGGACCTATAGTTTGGAAGACCAGGTGAGACTCGAACTCACGAAGGCTTTCGCCGGCGGTTTAAGAGACCGCTCCCTTTGCCACTCGGGGCACTGGTCTGGGATTGGGGGACCGGGCAGGAGTCAAACCTGCGTTGTGGCTTGCGCCAACCTGATTAAAAGTCAGGGCCGTTCGGTCACTACGGTAACCGGTCCGAGATTTGGGACGCATTCCAATTCCCTTCTCCCGCAGGCGGGAGAAGGGAAATCCTGGTGTGCGCGGTTCGACGAAGTTCAGCGCAATCCGTTCATGCGCGCCAGGATATGGTCCTTGGTTGCGGCATAGACGGACTTGTCCTCGGTGCGGGACGCCGCCTTCTCGATCAGGTCCAAGGCGATCTGGTAGGCTTCCAGCGCGCTCTTGCGATCATTGTTGGCCTCCCAGACATAGGCCGACTCGACATGTGCATTGGCGATGTCCGACATGAATTCCGGATTGCCGGGCTCGATGGCCGCGGCCTGCTCGGCGAAGCTCCGGGCGGATTTATAGAGATCGAGCGCGCGGTTGGGATCGTTCTTGGCCCAGGAGCTGCCGACCTTCATGTAATTCTTGTAGACGTCCTTGAGGGCCCAGGGCCTTTTGGGAAAACGCTGCTCATTGGCGAGCGCCACTTCGAGCTGCTTGTCATTGGCGGCCCAATAGGACTTGTAGTCCTTCTTCACCCAATAGACGCGGGCGATGCGGTCGAGCATCACCTGGGCGTCCTGCCAGTAGATCTCCTGCTCGGGATGGGCGGCCGTCAGCTTCGCCGCGTAGCTAAGCCCTTCCTGCTCGGATTTGAGAGCGTCGTCATAACGCTTCAGTTGGATATAGGATTCCGAAATCTTGGCATAATAACCCCAGGCCTTGCGCTGCCAGTCGACATTTTTGGGGTCGAGGGCGGCGAGCTGCAGAGCGGAGGCGTGCGCCTTCTTGGTGTAATCGAGCGCCGCCTGCTCGTCGGGCACGAAAGCGTAGTAGGTCGAGAGATTGGCATAGGATGCGGTCAAGTCGCCGATCCAGAGCTTGTTGGTGGGATCGGACTTGGCCAGCGCCTCACGGATGGCGATCGTCTCATTGTGGTCGGCCAGCACCTTGTCGAAATCGATATTGGCCTGGTTGCCGAACCGGACCGCGAAGGCGCGGCCTTCCAACGCGCCGGCGAGGGCGCGCTGATAGGCGGTGTTCTTCGGGTCCGCCGCCACCAGGCGACGCAGGATCTCGGCCGACGACTGGTAGGAGGCAATGGCCAGCCGGTCGCGCTCTTCCTTGTTGCCCGGCGCATCGAAGATGCGACTGACCCCGCCCACCGCCGCATAGGCGTTGGACAAAGCAAATTGGCGCTGCGGATCGTCGGGCCTGGCTTCGGCCAGCTGCTGCGCCAGTGCCAGGCCGGATTGGGCGGACTGGCCTGCCTCGGCGAGTTTCTTCGCAGCCTGCTGGACTTCGCTCATCAGGAGGAAGGTGCGCGCCATCGCCACCTTGGGCCCATCGACCGCCGGGTCGCGCTCGACGAGCTTCGCGATGACACCGCGGGCGTCCTCATAGGCCTGCAATGATTTTTCGTTGTCGCCCTGGAGCTTGTGCAGCGCGCCGATCTGCAGATAGGCGGCGGCCTCGAGCTCCAGCGCCTTGCCATCCTGTGCATTGGCCTTGGCGATCGCCTTGCGGATGGCGAGGCCCTCTTCGTAAGCGCCCAATGCTGAGGTCGAGTCGCCCTGGTCGCGCAGCACGTCGCCGAGCTTCAGCCGGCTCGCCGCGACATTGGCCTGCCACAGCGCATTGTCCGGTTCCTTACCGGTCAAGACTTGAGCGATGGCATATTGGCGCTCATAGGCCTTGCGGCCTTCGGCCAGATTGCCGACGGTCAGATAAAGATCGCCGAGGGTTTCGAGCGAGGCGAGCTGCTGCGCGCGCTGGTCGGCGGGCAGGGGATCAGCGCCAAGCTCGGCATAAAGAGCGGCCGCCTGCTCATAGCTGCCGATGGCGAGATCATATTTGAGGTCGGCGCGCGAAGCGCCGCCGCTCAGCACATGGGTCGCGGCCTCCGACAAAGTGCGCTCGAGGAAGTTCGTCTTGAGCGCGCTGCGCGAGGTGGAATCGATAGTGGCCGCCTCGGCGAGCTTGCCGCGCGCCGTGTCGAAGGCGCCCAGCGCCAGCTGCTGCTCGGCCTCCTGGCGCAGCTTCGTCACCTGCGGATCGTTGGAAGACAAAGCGCGCATCTGGCTGCGTGTCGTCACGAAGGCGTCGGCGGCGTCGGTGAGCCGCCTGGTGCGCTGCTCGAGCGTCAGATCCTTGGCGTCGGATGAAATGAGCGCGCCGTAAAGCGGCGCCAGCGGCATGTCCTTCTCCTTGGCCAGCCGCTCGACCTCGTCGCGCAGACCGGTGGTGACATCCGCCATGGCGAGCAGCAGGCGCTCGCGTTCGGGGAGTTTTTCGACGGTCGTCGCGGCGAAGAACAGCGTGGGCAGGCCGTTCTCGATATAGGGCAGCTGGTTGCCGCGCGACTGGTCGTAGACTTCCTGCTGGACGAGGGTGAGGGCGGAGCGGATTTCGAGACCGTCGGTGCCGAGATATTTCGACAGCGCCGCGGTGAAGGGCGAATTGGGACCCTGGCCGTCGGACGCCGTGGCGCCCGGAGCGGCGGAAAAGGCGAAGAGCACATTCTCGGCATTGCCCATGCGGCCAAGGCCGGGCCTGATGTCGAGCGGCATCTCCGGCTCTTCGGCGACGGTCGCGGCGCGGGTCGTTCCATCGCCACCGCCGCCGCCACCGAATGGATCATTGCGGCAGGCATCGAGCATGATGAGGCCGACCTTGCCGACTTCCGCGATGGTGGCGCGGATCTCATCGAGCGGCATGGCCGAGGTCTTCAGAAGATCGGCGCTGTCCGCCTTGGCGTCGGTGGGCAGCAGGAAGTTTTGCCCTGCGATCTCGACGCCATGGCCGGCGAAGAACACCAGCGCCACATCGGCGCCCGCCGCATCCTCGCGGAAGTCCTCGAGTGCCCGGCGCATGCGTTTTAGATCGCGGTTCGATTCGAGCGTCACCTCGAAGCCGAGCTTCTCCAGCGTCTTCTCGATCGCCATCGCGTCATTGACGGCGTTGGAAAGGGGGCGGATGGTCTTGTAGTCGTCGGCCCCCATCACGAGGGCGACCCGCTTTTCGGCGAGCGCATGGAGCGGAGTCACAATGATGAAGAAGGCGGTCGCAGCGATGCGCAGCACGTCAGAAATCTCCCGGTCAGGTCGAGCGGCAAGACACCACGTCAATATGGCAACCGCAAGCCTGATTTTGTGCGCTCCGATGGCCAGATTTTGACCAAGGGGAAATGATTGGGCCTGGCTTGAGGGCTCGAACCTCATTCTCGCGGTCCACAACCGCGCGCTCTCACCTGTTGAGCTAAACCAGGGAAACTTGGTCCCGGCGGTCCGGATCGAACGGACGACCTACGGGTTATGATCCCGCCCCTCTACCGCTGAGCTACACCGGGGAATTGGAACGCGAAGATGGATCTCCCTCCTGGGTTCGAACCAGGCCGGACGGGACCAAAGCCCGTTGCCCTACCTGCTAGGCGAAGGGAGAGGGGTCGCACGAAAATGACTCAGGCCTCGCCGGCGAATCCGTCCGATCCGCCGACTTCTCGAACCCCCTGATAGCGGCCTGCGGACTATCAGCGACCGATGGTGGCCGATCGCTTCGGGATTCACTCCGGTCCTTCCCGAAATCCTTGGCTGAAGTCTCGGGAGTGACGTGGATTGGTATCGCCAGCTGGCGACAGTGGTGGCTCCTGGGGCAGGACTCGAACCTGCAAACCTTGCGGCGCCTGATTAACAGTCAGGTGCGTTTGCCATTCCGCCACCCAGGAATAATATTTGAAGGAGATGCGGGAGAGTGACCTCTCCAACGACCATCTCGTAAGAATTGGTGCCAGGAGTCCGTTTCGAGCGGACCTCTTCGCGGCTTCAGCGCGATGCTTTCACCAGATTAGCTATCCTGGCTCTGGTGCGGATTAGCGGAATCGAACCGCTATCATCGGAGTGGCGTTCCGAGGCCCAGCCAATAGACCAAATCCGCTTGATTTTTCGATATGAAGTGGTGGACCGGTGAGGATGAAATTGAGCACCGCTATGTCACTACGAGGCCTTCATAATTTTTAGCCACATGGAACGTGCGCTACCATATCCGGTATTCTGGATGCGCAAGTCGGCTGCGGGAGCAAAGAATGAAGATTTGTATCTATTGCGGCTGCGAAAAGCCGGATGAAGAGTTTTCCGATGAGCACATATGGCCAGACGCTCTGGGCGGCGACTTCCTTCCGCGCGACGTTTGGCGGACGGACGATGTTTGCCAAAAGTGCAACAGTATTTCCGGCTTGTTCGTTGACGGGGCTTTCATCCGCAGCTGGATCGGGCAGGCAGAGCGATCGAGCGATTCTCACGAATACCTCGCCGGCAGGGGCAAGCCGGCGGCGATACCGCTCCACTATCTAGGACCGATCATGGACGTATCGCTTCCTGCCGGTCACGTGGCCGACTTCTGGGTAGGGCCTTGTGGAGCCAACATTGTTCATATCCGACCTGACGACGGGGATGAGCAATGGACCACCTACGCGGGAGGCGACCCGCGTGGGAAGAAGTCCAAAGCGGGGCGGGCCTATATGGCCTTTACATCCGAAGATGACTTCTGGATCGCCGTCAGCCTCTTGTCGTTCCACCGCCATTTCGGACGTGCTGAGCGATTCGTGGTCAACATGGAGATTCCTGCCAACTGGCCGTTCAAAGAGCCGAACAGGTCCGATGCCGTTCAAGCCGAGGACATGAAGGTAGTCGATGCTGTGACCGGGGCCAGCCGCGCCGGGAAACAAATACACTTGCAGCCGTTGATCTCGTTGGACGTGGGCAATCGGATGCTTGCAAAGCTCGGGCTCGCGGTCGGTTACAAGCTGCTAGGTGCCTCGTTCCTTGAAACGGAACACGGAAAAAATTTGCGCGCAGGAATGCGAGAGGCGAATTTCGAGAAACGGCAAGACATCGCCGTACGTGGCTCCGGGTTGTTCGGTCAGGCAGGCCTTGAAGCCGCGAAGGACGTCTTGGCATGGCCAGGAGGGTGGGTGCTGTTGGTCAGCGTTGTGCAGGACAGCCTCTTCCTCGGTGTGGTCGTACCCTCGGGGAAGTCAATGACCGTCTTGATCTCAGACGAAGCGGCGTTAGTGGCGACCGTTGACCCAAAGTACAAAGATGGCGCGATCTGGGTTACGGTGCCGGCGGCAGGGGAAGCGGCTGGACCTGTATTGCTCCCCGAGTACTTGGCTCATCAAACTGGGGTGAGCGCGCTGCCGGTCTTGACGACGCTGGCCTCCAAGCGAGCGGACCGGACCAATCTCCCGCCTTGTCGGCCGACCGACGATTCGACGGCTTCCTCTTGGGGGGGCTCGAATAGTTCAATTAATGCGTGCCTTCGTCCGGTGGGTCTCGGCCAGCATTTCCCGAACGCGCGCGTGATGTTGTCCGTCGCCTTCATCGCTGCGCAGAAATGACTCGTCTGTGACTAGGGCCAGTGCGTCATATCATAGCAATTGGAAATGGTGCGCCGAGCAGGATTCGAACCCGCACTGAACTGCTTCTAAGGCAGTCGCCTCCTACCGTTGGGCTACCGGCGCCTGAGTAAAGGAAATTCGAACGCCCGAGAGCGGGCGCTCAAAAGTTTCAAACGGCCGACGGCTCCATTCCAGGTTTGCGGCATGGATGGTCCGTTGTCCGGAACGCAGCCC
The DNA here is from genome assembly GCA_005502925.1 of Rhizobiales bacterium Y(2018). Taxonomy (GTDB): domain Bacteria; phylum Pseudomonadota; class Alphaproteobacteria; order Rhizobiales; family Aestuariivirgaceae; genus Taklimakanibacter. The sequence continues at coordinate 230,365 of SCPD01000008.1, forward strand.
GTCATCGGGCATGGCGTCGCCGGCCAATAGGTGAATGTTCACAATGTCAAAGAGCGGGTCATTGCTGACCGGAAGGCACGTCGAGAGAAAACGCTCGCGATGCTTTCTGTTGCGCAGAAAACACACGATCGCTCTACGCATGCGAGGTCGCGCATGCGCTGCTTCAAGGCCGAGGCCATGAAGAAACGATGACGCCCATGGCTCCAAAGGAGTCTGGCGACGATGAGTAATGGGATGTCTTGAGTCTATTGGGCCATCTGTGGTCCCTCTGCCTGGTGGCGGAGGGAATGGCCCTGCCGCCGGTTTAGTTGAGATTTCCGGTATGTTGCGTGAGGAGGTAATCCTTTGAAATCACGCACATAGACGAACGTCCGCATCTGCCCTGCCGTTCGAATGGCAGCGCATTGGCGGCGCTCAGCGCGATTATCATATGTGATGCCTTGCGGGTCATCGGCGGATTAAACTCGTCCTAGTACAGATCAATTGCAGGCGATCGTATCTCACGACTCACGCTCGCGCGCAACCGTTTTTCGGTCACGCGCGTGAAATATCACAGCGATGTCGCATTTTGACCACAGAGGCGGCGTGACCGCGGCGACGCCAGTGGACGCCGGTCAGCGACGGCTGAGTCTGGTGACCGTCGCTTCGGCGGCGCGGCGGAAACGGTCGCCCAGGCCTTCGGCTGCTTCATATTGGAGTGCGGACTCGGCGCCCTCGCTGATCAGGATCAACAGCTCCGCCGCGATATCGGGCTCGGAAAGACGGGCGCGCCGGCAAAGCCCTACCATCTCGTCGTCATCCATTCTCGCATGCTCGTGGTCGCGAGTGTGGCCGCCGGCGCTTATCCGCTCAGCCGTTTGATCGATCCAGGCCTGGAGCTGCGCCTTGGGATCGCCCGGATGCAAAACTTCCAGAGCATTCGCAAACGGGGCAGGGGATCCGGCCAATCGTCCCGAAAAGCAACCGGCCGTCTTGTCGTGAAAAGGAAGTTCCTGTGTCATGGCCCGCTCTCATATTTTCAGTTGAACCTGCTCTCCTGCCGCCGGGGTGAGCTGTGCTTCAGTTCACAATAACTCAGTGCGGCACACGGTAATGGCAGGAGCCTCACACCCTTGTTCTCGATTCCGCTTTGGCGTAAGAGGAGGATGTCTCCGGATAATATACGGAGGCTGTCTCCGTTTAGCAAGAGGTTTTTGATAATGGACAAAGGCGGCCCTGCCGCGACCCGCAAGCCCCGGGCAGATGCGGTGCGCAACCGCCTGCGGCTGCTGGCGACGGCCAAGGCCGTATTCGCGGCAAAAGGATCGGAGGCCAGCCTGGACGAGATCGCGCAGATCGCCGGCGTCGGGGCAGGCACCCTCTACCGCCATTTTCCAACCCGGGACGCGCTCGTCACGGCCGTCTTCCGCAATGAAACCGAGCAACTGGTAGCAGCCGCGGATGACTTTGCGCGGACACGGGCGCCTCTCGAGGCTTTCCGCGAATGGCTGCTGCTGTTCTTCAATTTCGTCGCCACCAAGCACAGCATGATGGAACTGCTCAATTCGATCCTCGGCGGGACGGATGAGCTTAAGACGGAGACGATGAATCAGATCGATGGGGCGGTCGCCAAGCTCGTCCAAGGCGCGATCGCCAGTGGTGCTGTCCGCCCCGATATAGAGCCTAAGGATCTGATGCTGGCGCTGGCCGGCGCCGCAAAGTTCAGCCCGGCATCCGATCGGGAGCAAACAGCGAAGCGGCTGGTCGACATTCTGATCGCCGGTATTCAAGCCAAGGCATGAGGCGCCGGCTTCTGTTCGAGATACCCTCACCGATCCACACCCCGGACCAGTGTCGCGAAATTGCGATCCGCCGCCACGCCGCGGTTCTCAGGCGTGACATAGATGACGGCAAGCCCGATACGCGCCGCAGCGGAGCGGCTGGGCGAGGAGCCATGCAGGACATGGCCGTGATGGAAGCAAGCCTGGCCGGGCGACAGCTCCACCGGCACGGCGTCACGCCCGATCCCGGCCAGATCCATGTCCGTGCTCTTATGTGACCCGGCAAGAAAGCGGACGCAGCCATTGGCGCGCGTCACGGGCGTGAGGGCAATCCAGCCGGTGACATAACCTCGAGCTTCCGGGCCCAGATGCGGCAGGTCGCGGTGCCAGGGGATTTCGCGGCCGACATGCGGCTCCTTGGCGAAGAGGGCCGTTACCTAGATCATGATATCAGGGCCGATCAGCGCTTCCGCCGTGTCGAGCATCCGTGGATGGACGGCAAGATCATAAGCAAGCTTCATCCGCAGATGGGGATCGGCGGGACTTCCGGCTTCCACCGGTTGTTTGAGATCGAGGAGTGCCGTGCAGCAGCGCGAGGCTTCCGCGGCCGGGACGACATCGACCGGATGATAGAAGCCGTTCTCTTCAAAAATCGTCTTTGTATCCTTGAAGCCCATGGGGCCAGGCCCGGATCGGTTCAGGAAAATCTCTGCCGATAATGCGCCACGACGGACGGGTTGACCAGATTGACCGGCAGGTCGCCCTTCAGTACCCGCAAGGTTTCTTCGATGGCGCCGACGCCCATCCGTTCCATGCTCTCCTCGGTGATGCCGGCGAGATGGGGCGTGAGGATCACATTGTCGAAGCCGAAAAACGGGTGATCGGCGGGAAGCGGCTGCTCGGCGAAGACATCGATGGCGGCACCGCCGAGATGACCGCTTTTGAGCGCGGCGACGATATCGTCCTCGACCGTCACGGCGCCGCGCGCGACATTGATGAGGATGGAGCCCTTCGGCATCAGCGCCAGCTCACGGGCGCCGATCGAGCCGCGGGTCTCAGGCGAGAGTGGGCAGGCGAGCACGACATAGTCGCTCTGTTTCAGGAGCTCGTCGCGCGTGACCGCTTCGACACCTTCGGGGAAGCCAGTGTTGCGGCGTGTGTGACCGAGCACGCGCATGCCGAAGCCACCCATGGCAATGGCGGCAATGGCCTTGCCCAGATGGCCCATGCCGATGATGCCCAGCGTGGCGCCGTCGAGCTCGCGGGCGCTCAAGGCGTGGGCGCGGCCGGCGAGCCAGCCCTTGTGGCGCAGGTCGCCATCGATGGCGCGGAAACGCCGGGCGAGGGCGAGTGCCACAAAGATCACGTGCTCGGCGACGGAGCGGGCGTTGACGCCCGGCACATTGGCGACGAGCACGCCGGCGGCGGTCGCCGCTTCGACCGGGATCATGTCGAGGCCGGCGCCATGGCGGATGGCGGCCTTGAGTTTCGGCGCGCCGGCGAAGAGGGCGTCCGGCAGATTGGCGCGCACGATGACGATGTCGGCGGATTGCGCTTCGCGGGCGAGGGTGTCGGGTGTCAAGTCGGAGGCGACGATGAGATCCGCATGGCCGTCGAGCAGGCGGGCGGCGTTGGGGTGGAGAGGATGGGTCGAGTAGACGATGGGCATGGTCGCTTCCATGAGCAATGTGCCGGTTGGCGCGAGTTTAATGGGTCCCGGCTTTCGCCGGGATGGCAGTTTGAACCATCAGCTCGAAATATGCCTGAGCCAGGCGGCTTCCGGCTGCTGCTTCTCGAGCGACTGCGGTTTGTCGAGGAGGCCGGTCCAGTAGCTTTCGACACCCTTCAGATGCGCGTCCATCAGGCCCATGGCCTCGACCGCGTCGCGTCGCGCGATCGCCTCGAAGATGCGGATATGCTCATTGTGGGATTCGCGGCAGCGGTCGGGGCGCTGGAAATAGATGCGCCGGCGCTCCGCGGTCATCAGGTAGAAAATGCGCACGATGCGGTAGAAGATATTGTTCTGCGTGGCGTTGATGATCTCGAGATGGAAGTCGCGATCCTCGAGGTCGATCGGCTCACCGGCATCGATGCGTTTCATCGAGGTGGCGAGCACCGCGCGCATGCGGTCGAAATTTTCGAGCGTGGCGCGCTCGCAGGCGAGGCGCACGGCGGTGATCTCATGGATGCGGCGCATCTCGTTCGACTGGCGCACTTCCTCGGCCTGGAGGGGCACGCCGATCTGGGCGAAGAGGGCCAGCGCCTCGACGCTCGCCGTATCATTCGACATATAGATGCCGGACTTGGCCTTGCGGTCGATGACGCGCAAGGCTTCGAGATAGGCCAAGGCCTCGCGGATGAGGCCACGGCCGGCCTTGAACCGTTCGGCGAGCTCGCGTTCGGAAGGGACGCGCTCGCCCGGCTCGTATTTGCGCTGCAGGAAAAACAGCGCCAATTCGGAGACGAGGTCGCGGTGCTCGATCATTGCAGTTTCACCGCGTGCGTGGCCAGCATGTCCTCGCGCATCGTGATGCCGAGGCCCGGCCGGTCGGGAATGGCGATCATGCCGTCGGTGACGCTCACATCCTCTTCGATCAGATCATGCAGCATCGGATTGGCGCCCAGCGAATATTCGAGAATATAGCTCGACGGGCTGGCGGCGGCGAGATGCAGGCCGGCAAAGAAGGCAGGCGCTCCGGCCCAGAGATGGGGCGCGAGGCGCAGATTGAAGGAGGCGGCCAGCGCATCGATGCGGCGGGCCTCGGTGATGCCGCCGCAGATGGCAAGGTCCGGCTGCAAAATGTCGACGGCGCGCTGGGTGATCAGATCGCGGAAATCGAAGCGGGTGAATTCGCTCTCGCCGGCGGCGATCGGGATCATGGCCGAGGCGCGCACCTCGGCGATGCCGACCTTGTCGTCGGCGGTGACCGGTTCCTCGAACCAGGCGAGATTGCAGTCGCGGACGAGGTGAGCGAAACGCTTGGCCTCGGCCACCGTGAAGGTGCCGTGCGAATCGACCATGATCTCGATATCGGGACCGAGCGCGGCGCGCGCCGCCTTGACCCGCTCGGCGCTGACATGCGGCGCGCCGTCCATGGCGCCGACCCGCATCTTCACAGCCTTGAAGCCGCCTTGCTTCACATAACCCGACAATTGATCACCGATCGTCTTCGCATCGGCCCAGCCGCCCGACGCATAGGCCGGCATATGTTCGGCCTTGCGGCCGCCGAGCAGGCGCCAGACCGGCACGCCCAAGGACTTGCCGGCGATGTCCCAGAGCGCGATGTCGATGGCGCTGATCGCGGCGATGGTCTGGCCGCGGCGCGCCATGTCGGGCATTGCGTGGCCACGCGCTGTCGCGTGATGAGCGCGCACGCCGTTATAGAGCGAGTCCCAGATGACGGAGATGTCGCGGGCGTCCTTGCCGATCAGGCGCGGCGCGAATTCCTTGTTGATGAGGGTGACGAGGGCGGCATAGGTGCCGGCGCTGCCGGCGGCGTTCTTGCCTTCGCCCCAGCCGGTGATCCCCGCATCGGTGTCGATACGGACGATGGCCGCGTCGAATGTCCGGATCTGGCCGAAGTCGCTCTTATGCTGGCGTTCGGCGGCAATGGGGATGGATACCCAGGTGGCTTCGATCCGTTCGATCTTCATTGTGTTCTCCCGGCCAGAACGGGCAGGGCCGTCGGGTGACGGCCCGCCCGGCCGGTCACTTGATCAACGGCAGGATGGTATCGGCCGATTTCTTCACGAGCATCGAATAGAATTCCTCGCTCAGGAGGCTCGAGCCGTGATCCTGAATGAACTTCAATTGCTCGGGCGAGATATCGACGGGATTCTTCTCGATGGCATTCGGATATTGCGAAGCCGGGGTGCGGTCCACCGGCGCCACGAATTCGACGGTGAGCGCGCCATCATATCCGGTTTCCTTCAGCGTCTGGACGATCTTCTTCCAGTCGAGGGCGCCCTGGCCGGCGGCCATGCGGTTGTTGTCGGCGACATGGAAGTCATAGAGACGCTTGCCGGCCTTCCTGATCGAGGCATACATGTCGGCATCCTCGATATTGAGATGGAAGGCGTCGATGCAGACGCCGCAATCGGGTGCTATGGCTTCGGCAAGCGCAATCGCCTGGTCGGCGCGGTTGAGGAGATAGGTCTCGAAGCGGTTCAACGGCTCGATGGCGATGCGCACGCCTTTTTTCTTGCCGTGATTGTAACATTCGGTGACGCCCTCGATGAGCCACTGCCATTCTTCCTCGGGCGTGCCGTCGGGATGGATCTTGCCGACGGTGACGGGGACGAGGGTGATGATCTCGCCGTCGAGCTCGTTCACCATGGTGATGACGCTCTTCATGTAATCGATGGTCTTGGCGCGCTGGCCTTCGTCCTTGGAGGCGAGGTTGCGGTCGGCGAGGGTGAGGGTGACCGAGCCCCAGCAGCGGATGCCGTATTGCTTCAGCAGCTTGCGGGTGTCGTTGACATTATATTGGGTCGGCTCGCCGGAGATCTCGATGCTCTCATAGCCAAACTTCTTGATGCGGGCCAAAGTCGTCTCGAGCGGCTCGGCGCGCATCCAGTTATGTGTCGAAAGATGCATGTGGTTCCTCCCTGATGTTTCTGGGCCGACCATTTTGGTCCGACCAATTTCTGTTTCTTTACGCATAGAACAGAGAGATTTTCCCCGCAAGAGGCGCAATTCGCACGTGCAGCACCACTTTTGCAATGCAGGTTCAACAGAAAGTCTTGCGCTCAGATCAATTTGGTACTACCAGTTTGATCAAGAATAAAACGCGGAAAAACAGCGTGTAACCGGGAGGATTCAGCGTCGATGATCCATCATTGGCCCAGCATGACTCTCTCTTTGTGAGGGGGCACGTGGCATCATCCAATAACAAGCCGCCGGCGGTCAGCCTCGACAATGTCTCGAAGGCCTATGGGCGCGTGCGGGCCCTGAAGAATTTGAGTTTTTCGGTCGGCGAAGGCCAGTTCTTCGCACTGTTCGGGCCGAGCTCGGTCGGCAAGACGACCACCTTGCGGATGATCTCCGGCCTGGTGATCCCGGATGAGGGGCGTGTGGCGCTGCATGGGGCGGATGTGACCCATGCGCCGATCAAGTCGCGCGGCGTTTCAATGGTGTTCCAGTCCTTCGCGCTCTATCCGCATCTCACGGTTTATGAAAACTTCGCCTATCCGCTGCGCGAGGCGAAGGTCGGCTCGGCCGAGATCGACAAGCGGGTCAAGGAAACCGCCTCGATGCTGAAGCTCGGCCACCGGCTCGAGCGCAAGCCCAACACGCTGTCGGGCGGCGAGCAGCAGCGCGTGGCGCTCGGCCGCTCGCTGATCAGGCGGCCCAATATCCTCTTGCTCGACGAGCCTCTGACCAATCTCGACGCCAAATTGCGCCATGACATGCGGGCCGAGCTCAAGCGCCTGCACCGCCAGTTTGGCATGACCATCATCTATGCGACGCCGGACGAGCTCGAAGCCCTGTCGATGGGCGAGGAGATCGCGGTGATGCGCGATGGCGCCGTGGTGCAGAAGGGGACGCCGGACGAGCTCTATGAACGGCCTATCGATACCTATGTCGCGGCCAAGATCGGGGCACCGCATATCAATCTGCTGCAGGCGACGGTCGCCGAGAACGGCCAGAGCCTGAAGACCGGCTTCGGCAGTTTCGCGCTCGGCCGTAAGCTTGGCGCCAAGGCCGGCGACAAGGTTTTCATGGGCGTGCGCCCAGCCGATCTCGAAATCGCTTCGCCGCAGTCGGCCGATCTTTCGGCGCCGGTGCAGTTGCTCGAGCCCCTGGGCGACGTCACTGTCGTCTCGCTCGGCGAAAAGTCCGATAATCTGCGTATCGTGCTGCCTGAATCGCGCGCCAGCGAGATCAAGCTCGGCGACCGGCTGCCGATCAAGATCGATACTCACAAGATCCATGTCTTCAGCGCCGCGGATGGTCTCGCTTTGCGATGACCGGCCTGCGGCGCGAAGGAAGTTGAAGTGCCTAGACACGTCTTTCCGGAAGGTCGCAATGCCTCTTTCCGGACCATGCTTTAGGGAGGAGAACCAGGACATGAGTTGGCAGTATAAGTTGACGTCCTTCGCAGGCGCGGCCGCGGTCGCGACCATGATGAGTGGCACGTTCCTCACGCCCGCTACGGCTGAGGAAATCGTGCTCAAGATGGCGGTGCCGGACTGGCCGCCGACCCGCATCATGAAGGACATGTTCGACAAGCAGTACAAGGCTCCGTCGGGCAATACGGTGAAGCTCGATATCGACTTCATCCCGTGGCCGGACTACTACACCCGCCTCAATGCCTCGCTCACCTCGGGCGAGCAGAAATACAATATGGCGGTGTCGGACTCGCAGTGGCTCGGCGCCTTCGTGGAAGGTGGCTACTACAAGAAACTCAACGAGTTCATTGATGCCGATCCCGGCCTGAAGGCGGCGATGGACGACATGCATCCGGCCCCGCTCAACGCCTATGCAACCTATCCGCACAAGACACAGAATTACTACGGCTTCCCGCAATTCCCCGACGTGCTCGTCACCTTCGCGCGCAAGGACATTCTCTGCAACGAGGAAGAGCAGAAGAATTTCCAGGCCAAGTTCAGCAAGAAGCTGCCCTGCGCGCCGGAAGAGCTCGACGACATGGACTGGGAGATGTTCGAGAATATCGGCCAGTTCTTCCAGCGCAAGAAGGGCGAGAACCTCGCCGGCAAACCGGCCGATGACGACTTCTACGGCATCGCTTATCAGGCCGGCAAAGGCTACGACTTCTCCTCGATGCAGATCAACGGCTTCATCTGGCAGTATGGCGGCAATACCTGGGATGAAACCCAGGCGCCGAAGGGCCAGGCGGAAGGCGTGGTCAATTCGCCGGAAGCGGTCAAGGCGCTCGACCACTATCTGAAGCTCATCCAGTATATGCCGCCCGTCGCCAAGACCGGCACGATGGACATCTTCAAGTCCGACGAGCTGTTCCGCGAAGGCAAGGTCGCGTTGAATATCGACTGGATCGGCCTCGGCGAAGCCTCGCTCAATCCCGAAACGTCGAAAGTCTCGGACAAGATCGCCTTCGGTCTCATGCCGGGTCTGCGCGGCGCCGACGGCAAGATCATCCGCTGGTCGAATATCGGCGGTCAGCCCTTCGTGCTGATGACGTGGAACACCGATGCACAGACCAAGGAAGCGCTCGACTTCGTGAAGTGGTGGCTGTCGAAGCCGGTGCAGACCGAATACGCTTCGAAGGGCGGCCAGTCGGCGATGAAGTCGGTCTATAGCGATCCGGCCTATGTCACATTCCGGCCGTGGAATCGCGCCTGGGCGCCGAGCCTCGACTGGCAGAAGGACGTGTGGCACGTGCCGCAGTTCTTCGAACTGCTCACCCAGCAGCAGGATCAGTTCGATCTCGCCATCACCGGCAAGCAGGACGGCAAGACGACGCTCGACAACGTCGCCAAGTTCCAGCAGAACCTGCTCTCCGAAGCGGGCCTGATCGCGCCGTAACAGACAGAAAGCCGAGGACGCCCGAAACACAAACGGGCGTCCTCTTTGTCTCTGCCTTGAGGATTTCGCTCTCGTGCCCGGTATCATGGAAGTCGCTTCATCATATCTCCGTCACTTCGACGAAAGTCGGGGCCTATTAAATTCGTGCAACGCGGGCAGCGTCAGTCGTGCGGAGAGGCTTTTATGGATCCCGGCTTTCGCCGGGATGACGAAATGGGGGAGGGCGTCCAAATGACGAGCGTCGCTCTTTCACCGCCGGCACCCGACTTCAAGACCATCGCGCCCGACAATTGGAAGCTCGCCATCGCCGTCGGTCTCGTCGTGTCGGTCCTCGCCACGCTGATCCTGCCGGCCAATGCCGCCTTCTGGGTGGTCGGCGCCATGGCGGCCATGGTGGCGGCCAGCTTCGTCGTCAATGCCTATCGCCGCCATTATTATGGCGGGCTGCTCGTCTCGCCGGCGATCGCGGTGCTGTTCGTGATGAACATTTTTCCGCTGCTCTGGTCGCTGGGCCTTTCCTTCTTCGCCTATCAGAGCAACCAGCAGACGATCCGCTTCGTGGGCCTCAGGAACTATCAGCAACTGCTGACGAACGATCTCAAGGCGCCGGAGCTGTGGGCCAATCTCACCAATACCGCGCTGTTCGTGGTGCTGACCGTCACCGCGCAGATGATCGTCGGCTTCCTGCTGGCGGTGCTGTTCGCCAAGCAGTTCCCGTTGCGCAAATATCTGCTCATCCTGGTGCTGACGCCGATGATGCTGTCGGTGGTCGCGGTGGGGGTGTTCTTCTCCTATTACTACGACCCGACCTTCGGGCTCCTGAGCCAGGTGATCAAGGCCTGGGGCGGCGAACAGTTCATCCTGATGTCGAGCAAGACCGGCGCCGTCGCCGGCATCGTTTTCGCCGATGCCTGGATGTGGTCGCCTTTCGTGATGCTGCTGGTGTTGGCCGGGCTCGTCTCGGTGCCGAAATATCTCTATGAGGCGGCGGCGATCGACCGCGTCTCGGGCTGGCGGCGCTTCTGGACCATCACCTTTCCCTATATTCGCGGCCTTCTGATGCTGGCGCTTCTGTTCCGCACCATCGAGGCCTTCAAGATGGCCGATCTCGTGATCCTGCTGACCAAAGGCGGCAATGACACGATGACCATCTCCTATCACGTGATCCGTATCGCCAATGAGCAGAACAAGACGAGCGAGGGTGCTGCACTCTCCTATCTTCTGCTGTTCGTGGTGATCGTGCTCACCAATCTCTATCTCTATATCGCCAACCGGCGCAGCCAGGGGGCCTGAGCGATGGCCGACACGAGATCCATCTGGGAAAAACTGGGCTTCCGCAAGGCGTCCGGCGTCGGCGAGGCGGGCTGGGGCCATACGCTCTTCGCCGCCATCATCAGCCTCATCTACTTCCTGCCCGTGCTGATCATCATCTTGACCTCGTTCAAGCTGCAGACGGAAGCGCTGGCGGTGCCGCCGAAGCTTCTGCCCACGACCTTGTTCGGGCTCATCCCCGAGCAATATGTCTTCTCGCCGACATTGGAGAACTTCACCTCGGTGTTCTCCCGCGCCTATGTCGCTGGCGGCGCGGCGGAGAGCACCGGCTTCGACCGCTTCTTCTTCAACTCGATATTCATCGCCAGCACCTCGGTGCTGCTCGCTCTGGTGATCGGCACGCTCGCCGCCTATGGCTTTTCGCGCTATGCGCTGAAGGGCAACGACACCTATCTCTTCATCATTCTCACCACCCGCATGCTGCCGGCCATCGTGGTGATCATCCCGGTCATCCTGATGTTCCGCATCTCGGGGCTGTCGGGGTCGTATCTCGGCATCATCCTGCTCTACACGGCCTTCAACCTGCCCTTCACCATCTGGATGATGAAGAGCTTCTTCGATGAGCTGTCGCCCGATGTCGAGGATGCGGCGCGCCTCGACGGGTCGAGCGAAATCAAGGTGTTCCGCAAGATCTGCCTGCCGCAGGTGCTGGCCGGCCTCGCCGCCACCTTCGTCTTCGGCCTCATCCTGACCTGGAACGAGTTCCTGTTCGCGCTGCTCCTCACCGGCGTTGACACCCGCACCGTGCCGGTCGCCATGAACCAGGCGGTGGGCGGCGGCGGCATCGGCGTGTTGTGGGGTCTGCTCGCGGCCATCGAGACGCTGTTCCTGATCCCCGTTTTCCTGGTGACCTTCTTCCTGCAGGACCATCTGCTGCGGGGCGTCACCTTCGGCACCGTGAAGAGATAAGATGTCGACCATCGAAGCCCGCAAGATCACCAAGAGATTCGGCGATTTCGTCGCCGTGAAGGATGCCGATCTGTCGGTCGCCGCCGGCGAAGTCGTATGTCTCCTGGGCCCCTCGGGCTGCGGCAAGACGACGACGCTGCGGATGATCGCCGGGCTCGAAAGGGTGACATCGGGCGATATCATCATCGGCGGCAAGCGCATGAACGAACTGAGCCCAGAGAAGCGCGACATCGCCATGGTGTTCCAGTTCTATGCGCTCTATCCGGCGCTCAGCGTTGGCGAGAACATCGCCATGCCGCTGCATTACGAGAAGATCTCCAAGCCCGACCGCGACAGACGCGTGCGGCGGGTGGCGGAAATCCTGCATCTGACCGAGGTGCTTGACCGCATGCCGGGGCAGGTGTCGGAAGGGGAGAAGCAGCGCATTGCCGTCGCCCGCGCCATCGTGCGTGAGCCCAATTGCTTCCTGTTCGACGAGCCCCTGTCGCGCCTCGATGTCGAATTGCGCCATTCGATGCGCGGCCAGATCAAGGAAGTGCTGTCAAACCTCTCCAAGGCGACGGTGATCGTGACGCATGACCAGCTCGAGGCGCTGACCATGGCTGATCGCATCGCCATCATGCGCGACGGCATCATCGAGCAGATCGGCACGCCGCATCAGGTCTTCGCCAAACCCGCCAATGTCTTCGTGGCGAGCTTCATCGGCACGCCGCAGATGAACCTGGTCAAGGGCAAGCTCGAAAAGGTGAGCGGTGCCAAGGCAACGATCCAGTTCGGCGGTGAACGGGTGGAGCTCGAGGTCAATCCGGCGGTGAGCAGCCTTAAGCCCTCGGAAGTTACATTGGGCATCAGACCCCGCGCCTTTACCCCGGTCGGCGCCGGGGCCAAGGACACGATCCTCGCGACCGCCGAACTCATCGAGCCGATGGGGGCGGAGACGCTGGTGCATGCGCGCACGCCCGATGAGTCCGACATCCGCGTGGTGGTGCCGCGCGACGTCAAATTCAAGATCGGCGAGAAGCTGCATCTGCGCGCCGATCCGAGCCAGACGCATATATTCGGGGAAGACGGAAAGGCGGTGCGGGCATGAGCGAAGGGCCGGCAAAAGGTTTGACGCCGCAGGGCGCGCTCCGCCTCGAAGGCTTCATCATTGGCCTCGGCATTTTAGCGCTGCTGCTGATCTTCCAGCCCTTCAGCCTGACGCTTTTCGCCGTGGGCTCCGGCCTCGTGGTGCTGGCTGGCCTCGTCAACAATCTGCTGCCTTTGGCGCGGCCGGGCGTGAGTGTCCGCAGCATCGTCACGGTGGCGCTTGTCGTGGCGATGATCTTCTGCTGTGTGCTGTTGATCTCGATCGCCGCCGCGCATCTCTATGGCGTCTTCTTCCTGAAACCGCCCGATCCTGCCACCACGGCCGGCAAGGTGCAGCTCGCGACACCGGCTTTCTATCTGCAGCCCTTGGTCTGGGCGCTCGCCGTCGCGGCAGCGGGCTTCGCCGCGGCTGTCACCTATCTTTCCAAGAAATAGACAGAACTTTTTCCTCATGCGCTACGACGTCTCCGTCATCGGCCTCTTTATTCTTGACGTGCTGGGCCGGCCCGTCACCCGCATTCCTGAGCGCGGCAATGTCGACTTCATCGAAGAGATAAGGCTCACCGTCGCCGGCACGGCGGGCGGCACCGTTGTCGATACGGCGAAGCTCGGCCTCAAAAGTCTCGCCGTGGGGGCGGTCGGTGACGACGAGAAGGCCGACTGGGTGCTGCTGACGCTCGCGAAGCACGGCATCGACACGTCGGCGATGCAGCGGCTCAAGGGTGTGCCGACCTCGGCGACCATCCTCAATGTCAGGCCCGATGGCGACCGGCCGGCGCTGCATGTGCGCGGCGCCTCCGATCATTTCGACGTGCCGGCGTCGGCCTATGATCAGGTGTTCGACGCGCCGATCATCCATCTGGGCGGCACCGGACTGCTCAAGCGGCTCGATGGGCCGGCGAGCGTGACCTTGCTGAAGGAGGCCAAGAAGCGCGGCCGTATCGTCGCCTTCGATCTCATCGGAGCGAGCGCCGAGACGCTCGGCATTGTCGAGCCGCTGTTGCCCTATATCGACTACTTCATGCCGTCGATCGAGGAGGCGCGCGACATGTCGGGAAAGTCCACGCCGGATGATTGCGCCAGATTCTATCTCGACCGGGGCGCCACGTGCTGCGTGTTTACACTGGGGGGTGACGGGGCCTTCTATGCGCATAAGGACGGCACAAGGCTGAAGTCGCCGGCCTATGAGGTCCAGGTGGTGGACACGACAGGGTGTGGCGACGCCTTCGATGCGGGCTTCATCGCCGCACTCCACCATAAGATGGATGTCGAGACGTCGTTGCGGTTCGCGCAGGCTTCGGCGGGGCTCGTCGCGACCGGCCTCGGCTCGGATGCGGGGATCAGGTCCTTCGAGGATACGCTGAAGGTGATGAAGGAATGGAAGATCAAGGGGTAGGCGCTTGCGCTAACCCCTCAACCGTCATCCCGACGAAAGTCGGGATCCACTAAATTCCGTCCACCACCCGCGTGCTCTTATTCAATGGGTCCCGGCTTTCGCCGGGATGATGTGTCGCGTTATTTCACCAGCTGTTTCACCAGCGCCTCGACCATACGCGGCAGGTCATAGGGGAAACGTGCGGTGATGAGATTGCCGTCGACCACCACCGGTTCGTCGATGACGGTGGCGCCGGCATTTTCGAGATCGATGTGAATGTTCCACACTGCGGTGGCATTCTTGCCTTTGAGCAATCTCGCGCTGATCAGCACCCAGGGTCCGTGGCAGATGCCGCAGACCGGCTTGCCCGCCTTGTACATGTCCTGCACGAAAGCGATGGCGTTCTTGTCGGCGCGCAGGAAATCCGGATTCCAGCAGCCGCCCGGCAGGATGATGGCGTCATAATCCGACGCCTTGGCGGTTTCGAGATACTGGTCGATCTTGAGCCAGCCGCCATTCTCCATCAAGCGGATCGCCAGCACATGGGTCTCTGCGATGGGCGGCATCTTCACGCCATAAGAGGGCGGCAAGGGGCCGGCCTTGGGCGCCACGACATGGACGGTGGCGCCATGCTCGCTCAACCAGCGGTGGGCACCGAGAATTTCCACCTCTTCCACGCCGTTGGTGCAGCAGATGGCGATCTTTTTGCCTTTGAGCAGATTGGGATCGGAGGGCGGATCGAAGAGGAAATGATTGAGCTCGCGATTGAGGTCGCCGTCGGCGGTGGCGAGCATCTGAGTCGAGAGCAGCGGCACGCCGGCCGGGCTTTCGAATTGCTGGATGCGGACGACGCCAGCGTCGCCGGCGGGGGCTGGATGGACAGGCTTGTTCATGCGTTTCTCCCAATTGTCATACTTTTCAACAGTGTCGCATATTCCGAAATGGCGGTCACGCGTTTAATGGCTTGCACTTAAGCCTTTCGCGTGAAATGGTCCGGCCGATTTCGACCTAAGACAGAGGGATAACATGCAGTTTGCCGGAAGGTTCAAAGGACGCGTCGCGGTGGTCACCGGAGGAGCCTCGGGGATCGGCTTCGCCATATCGGAGCGCATCGTCGCGGAGGGTGGATCGGTCGCGATCTGGGACGTCGATGCGGGTGCCGGAACCAAGGCCGCGGGCAAGATCGGTGCTCAGGCGCTTGGCGTCGCCGTCGATGTCGCCCAAGAAGAGAGTGTCACGGCCGCCGTCGCCGAGACGGTGAAGAAGTTCGGCCGCATTGACGTGCTGGTGACGAGTGCGGCCATCACCGGTCCCAATGCCACGACCTGGGATTATCCTTCAGACAAATGGCGCCAGGTCATCGACATCAATGTGAACGGCGTCTTCTATTGCTGCCGCAATATCGTGCCGGTGATGCAGAAGAACGATTACGGCCGCATCGTCAATATCGCCTCGATCGCGGGCAAGGAAGGCAATCCGAATGCTCCGGCCTATTCGACCTCCAAGGCGGCGGTCATCGGCCTCACCAAGTCGCTGGGCAAGGAGCTCGCAAAAGGCAAGATCACCGTCAATTGCGTGACGCCGGCGGCGGTCAAGACGCCTATCTTCGATCAGATGACGCAGGCCCATATCGATTTCATGCTGTCGAAGATTCCGATGGGGCGTTTCGGCCAGGTCGATGAAGTGGCGAGCCTCGTCACCTTCCTCGCGAGCGAGGAATGCTCGTTCTCGACGGGCGCGGTGTTCGACGTGTCGGGCGGACGCGCGACCTATTGAAGAGCGCGTGATCGGGAAAAGTGGGTACCGCTTTTCCGTCCGATCACGCGCGACTCTTACAAGTCGAGCTTGTGGCGAACAGTCATCGGTCGCTGCCTTCTGGCGGATTGTAATACTTGTTGACGACCTCATGTTCCCTCAACGCCGAGGGACGATAGAGGCGATCCTCACCGTAGATGCTGACCGTTTTCTCATCGAACCTTGCTTTGACCGAAGGGTGTAACGTCGCGGTGGTGATTGGATTGCGCGGCTTCTCGCGCCACCTGAAACGAAATCCCAACAGGGGAATGCCGGTTCGGCACTCATCATGCTGGACGCCCGAATGATGGCCGAACAGATTGAGATAGCGGCGGTCGATCAGCATTCCGGCTTTGACGGCTTCGCGCGCCATCCAATCCAAAGTGATGTCGGAAAGACGCGATTCGTTCTCCGGATAGCTGCCGCCGATATCGGAATGATTACCGGCAAACCATAACTGCTTGAACCAGGCACCTTCCGCGATTTCTCTGCCTGGGGGCTCACCCTCGTTCTTCCAAGGCACGCGATCGAAGTCGGCGCGATTCTCATCGATTGCGAGGGCATGTCTGGCGTAGCGGACATTGGGATTGAGACTGCGGTCGAAGAAAGTCATCTTGAAACTGGTCAGGTGGATGGTCTGGTACCACTTGAAACCTGGTAGGCCGGTCGCCCAGCGCAGCCGCAACAAATAGTAGAATCCCACGCCGGCCAAGCCGACGAGGCCCAGGATGGCAAGGAAGCTGGTCCGGAAGGTGGGCTGGCCAAGAGGCGTACCGGCCCAGGCGACGAGAAAGCTGATCGCGGCGAGTAAAGCGACCGCCCCAAGCGCCAGGCGCCAGGCCGCCGGCGGTGTCAGGCCGACAGCCGCGACCGTATCCCATACGCCGATGAAGTGCGGTACAATGTTTGGTCCAAGGGGGCCTTCCGAGCCATATTTGGCGCGAAACTGCCGTCCCAGGGCCTCACGTTGCGCCTTGAGTTTCTGGTGATGGATCCGTCCCGCGTCGGACCGGTCAGCGCCGCTCGTGCCGGTGCCATGGCTGTAAACTCTCTTGACGGCCTCTATCGCGATCCTGCGCAATGTTGCGTCGTCGCGGCTGATGGGTTCGCCATTCTCCGTGATCGGAATGCCGCAGAGCCCCAGAACTCCGCCGAGGCAACGTACCGTATAGGCGCCACGGCTGAAGCCGAACAGGAAAATCCTGTCGCCCGGCCGCCAGTATTTGATCAGCGCTGCACAGCAGTCGATGATATTTTCGGTAATGCCGAGCCCCGTGGCGCTGCTGAGCATGTTGTAGAACCGGCGCAGGAAGCCCAGCCGGATGTTCTCGCCGGCCAGCTTCGATCCGAGACCCGGATCATAAATGGCCAGTTGCCTGTTGGGATTTATGTCACAATCGGGTCCGCAACGAGTGGCTCGATAAAGTTTGTAAACATTGGTGCGGAATTCATCGAGCTGAAGGCCTCCGGCCTGTCCCGTACCGTCCGAAAAGACCAAGATGTTTCGCCCCTCGAACGGGGGCATCTGATATTGCGGCTCATCAGCCGGGTGGATCGCGGAGGCTTGCTCGAGAGGGCACATTTCGGGCGCTGAATCAGAGTGTAAGCCCCCGTATTTCCTTACAAGGCGGTGGCGCCTCGGCGGATCCCTGTCGTTATTTTTACGTAAGGTAGCATGTGGGTGGCAAAATCGCAACAGGGTAATGGTGCAGCGCGGCAGAGCCTGGCCGGCAGACTCGCGGATCACGCCGCCGGCGTCACCGCGAAGCGCTTGCGGTAGTCGCCGGGCTTCAGCCCGATCAGCTTGTGGAAGGTCTTGCGGAACGAGCCCGGGTCGTCATAACCCACCGCCCAGGCCACCTGATCGATCGTGCGGTTGGTGAGCTCCAAAAGCTCGCGCGCTTTGCCGATGCGCAGGCGCTGGCTATATTCGGTGGGATTGAGGCCGGTCGCCTTGCGGAAGCGGCGCAGGAAGGTGCGCTCCTCGAGCCCGGCATGCAGCGCCATTGCCGCGAGCGTTGCCTGATGGCCGTCCTCCTTCTGCAGCCAATGCTGAACTTTGAGCACCGCTTCGTCGCCATGGTCGAGCTTGGGGGAGAAGGTGCTGTAGAAACGCTGCTCGCGTCCGGCCGTATCGATAAGGAAGAACCGCGCGGTGGCGAGCATCACCGCCGAGCCGAGAAAGCGGTCGATCAGCTTCAGGCCGACATCGGTCCAGGACATGATGCCGCCGCTCGAGATGATGTCGCCGTCCTCGACGATGAGCTTGTCGCCATCGACATGGATGTCGGGATAGAGCCGCGCCAGCTCCTCGGCATAACCCCAATGCGTGGTCGCCGCGCGGTTGCTCAGGAGGCCACTTTCGGCGAGCACAAAGGTGCCGCCGCAGATCGAGCAGAGCGTCGCGCCCTTGTCATGACGTTCACGCATCCATTGGGCGAAAGGGCGGATCGTTTCGGGGATTGGCGGTCCGGCGAGGGTCGGGGGTGCGATGATGACAGTGGGCCGGCTCGCCTGACCGGGATGGGTATCGAAGCTGAGCTCCAGGCCCGATCCGTCGCCCGCCGGGCGCCAATGGGTGACGCGCAAAGTGGAGGCCTTGGAGTCCTCAGCGAGGCGGTGGGAAATCCGGCTCGCTTCGACGAACAGGTCGGTCAGGCCGTGGATCGCGGCGGACTGGGCGCGGGGATAGGCCAGGATGGCGATTTCGGTCGGGTGGCCCCCGGCGCTCATGTCAGTTTTGCCCTGAAGAATGTCAGTTTTGCCAATCCGTATGATGCCTCGGTCCAGCTATCTTTGCCACGTCAAAACCGCTTAGCCTCGCAAAATTCAACGAAAGGACCACGCAAATGCCGACCGTCAAGACCAAGGATGGCGTCGAAATCTTCTACAAGGACTGGGGCAAGGGACAGCCCATCGTGTTCAGCCATGGCTGGCCGCTCTCCGCGGACGACTGGGACGCCCAGATGATGTTCTTCCTCAACAAGGGCTTTCGCGTCATCGCCCATGACCGGCGCGGCCATGGCCGCTCGAGTCAGACGGCGGACGGTCACGACATGGATCATTATGCCGACGATCTGGCGGCCCTCACCGCCCATCTTGATCTCAAGGACGCGATCCATGTCGGCCATTCGACCGGCGGCGGCGAAGTGGTGCATTATCTCGCCCGTCATGGTGAGGCCCGCGTGGCCAAGGCGGCGATCATCGCCGCGGTGCCGCCTTTGATGGTCAAGACGCCTGGCAATCCGGGCGGGCTGCCCAAGGAAGTATTCGACGGCTTCCAGGAGCAGGTCGCCACCAACCGCGCGCAGTTCTATTACGACGTGCCGGCCGGACCCTTCTATGGCTACAACCGGCCGGGCGCCAAGCCGCAGCCGGGCGTCATCTGGAACTGGTGGCGGCAGGGCATGATGGGCGGCGCCAAGGCGCATTATGACGGCATCGTCGCCTTCTCGCAGACCGACTTCACCGAGGATCTCAAGAAGATCAATGTGCCGGTGCTGGTGATGCATGGCGACGACGACCAGATCGTGCCCTATGCCGACTCCGCGCCGTTGTCCGCCAAGCTTCTGAAGAACGGCGCGCTCAAGACCTATAAGGGTTTCCCGCATGGCATGCCGACGACACACGCCGCCACGATCAATGCCGATCTGTTGAGCTTCATCAAGGGCTGATATCACAAGACGACGAGGACATGCGGCTCCCGAGAGGGGGCCGCATTGCCGACAAGCGGGCTTGCCATACAGATGTCGTGTGGATGGATGAGGCCAGCATTTAGCTGTTCGACGCAGCTGCTTGTCGCAGGACGCGCTGGAAGCTGTAGCTTATATAATTCCGCTTGATGAGGCCGATGGCCTCCGCGTCGTTCTCCTGCATGGCGAGGCGGAGATCCGAGATTTCCATAGTCAGCAGATTGGTCGCGTCATACGTCATCGTCTGGGCGAGACCGTACCAGACCCGGGTGCTCTTGAAGTAGAAGCTGTCCCAGACATCGCGGAAGGCGATGTTGGTGATGAGATCGCTGACGACGAAATGAAGCTGGTGATTGATGTCCCAGTATTCACGGATGCCGAATGAGTGTTTGAGCTTTTCGGTGCGAACGATCAGCCTGTCGACTTCCTCGAGATCCGCCGGCGTGCAGGGGCGCAAGCCGATCCGGCCGAGGAGGGCGGATATTTCGATCCTGGCTCTATACATGTCATGGAGGTCGGCTGGGCTCAGCAGGGTGACGAAGGTGCCCACGCCATTCCTGATCTCCACCAGGCCTTCGATGGCGAGACGCTGCAGCGCCTCGCGAATGGGCGTCCGGCTGACACCGAATTCGGCCGCGAGGTCGTTCTCCCGCAGCATGCTGCCCGGCTGATAATCGAGCAGGCAGATCCTGAGCCTGAGCTGCTCATGAATGGTGTGCGCCTGGACCCGTTTCGGGGCCGTGGCCTCAGTCTCGAGATCGCTCACGTCGACATCATCCCGTTTCTGTCCAGTTGCGCGCCGGGGCCGAATCCTGGCGCTCTCATCTAGGCTTACTTCATGCCTGGATACTCGAAAAGCACCCGACATGCATATAGCTCAGTGCCTGCAAGTTACATTTTCTACCGATATACGTAAGAAATAAGTTGATTTCCGCTCCTATCTTTATAAGCTGTATATAGCTAACAAGAGCCGATATGCCGGCCATCAGGGAAGGAAATCGAAATGCGCTTGCAAATTCCAGGTCTTATCGCGATCGGCGCCGTGGCGCTGTCGGGCCTCTTCGCCCAGCCCGCTTTGGCGGACGGGGCTGTGACGGTGACGTCGTTTGGCGGGAGCTATGCCGACAGCCAGAAGAAGGCGTTTCTCGAGCCCTTCCAACAAGAGAGCGGCATCAAGACCAATATGGTCGACTACAATGGCGGGCTGGGCGAGCTGCGTGCGCAGGTATCGACCGGCAATGTCACCTGGGATGTCGTCGATGTCGAAATGCAGGATCTGTCGCGCGGTTGCGATGACGGGCTGTTCGAGTCCGTAGCGGGTATAGACCTGCCGCCGGGAATCGACGGGTCGAAGCCCGAGGATGATTTCATTGACGGCACGCTCGCCGATTGCGGGATCGGCACGATCATCTGGTCGACGATCATCGCCTATAATGACGAGATGTTTCCGTCGGAGAAGCCGAGCAAGGCTGCCGACTTCTTCGACACAACGCGCTTCCCCGGCAAGCGCGGCCTGATCAAGAAACCGCAGGCGTTCCTGGAATGGGCGCTGATCGCCGATGGCGTCGAGGCGAAGGACGTCTATTCGGTCCTGGCGACACCCGAAGGACTGGACAGGGCCTTCGCCAAGCTCGACACGATCCGCAAGGATATCCTGTGGTGGGACGCGCATGCGCAGGCGCCGCAGCTGCTGGCGGACAAGGAAGTGGCGATGACCATGGCCGCCAATGGCCGGATCTACACGGCGGCGGTCGTCGAGAAGAAGCCGTTCAAGATCATCTGGGATCATCAGATCTGGTTCCGCGAATATTGGGCGATCCCGAAGGGCGCCAAGAACCTGGAAGCCGCCCGGCGTTTCATTTCCTTCGCGTCGAAGCCTGAGCAGATGGCGGTCCAGGCCGGTCTCATCTCCTATGGTCCGGCCCGGAAATCCGCCGTCACGGCGGTGGGCGACGCCATGAAGCCCTATCTCCCCACCGAGCCGTCGAACTTCGTCACCGCGATAGCGAACGACGTTCAGTTCTGGGCCGATCATGGTGACGAGATAAACGAGAAATTCAACGTCTGGCTCAACCGCTAGGCGCTTCCTTCCACAATTGCATAGGTGATGAGCGATGCTTGAAGAAGCACGAAAGAGAACGCGCGTCCTGCAGGACCGCATGCGCGAGCAGGGCATAGAGGTCGCCTTGTTCACCGATGAAGCATCGATCGCCTATCTGGCCGGCTTCTGGGGTTATCTGTCGATCGAGTTCGGCCGTCCAACCTTCCTCCTGGTGCGGCCGGATGAGGAGCCGGTCGTGGTCACGCCGCTCATGGAAACGGAAATGGTTTCCAGGATGACCTGGATCACCCGGATCAGCTCCTGGGAGGACGCCGGCGCCCGCCGCTGGGAAAACATATTGCTCGAAGCCATCGGCACCGCGCCGCGCCGGATGTGGGTCGAGCTCCAGGCCATCCCCGCCATCGTGCGCAATCTGTTCGATCGCAACCTTCCCCATGTCGCCTTGCATGACATCGCGCCGCTGCTCGGTGAGATGCGGATGATCAAGTCGCCGTTCGAGATCGAGGTGATGAGGCAGGCCGGGCAGGTTGCCGGCGCCATGATGAAGGCGGCGCATGAGGCCTTGCAGGAGGAGGCGCCCGAATATGAGGCGGCCCTCGCCGTCATGAATGCCGGAACGCGCAAGGCGGCGGGGTTCCTGACCGACAAGGGATGGGAAGCCTTCGTGTCACCGCTGATTCATAATTTGCAGATCATGCAGTCGGGACGGGACACGTCGATGGTGCACCGCCGAGCCAGCGTCAAGAAACTGAAGCGCGGCGACCCGGTCTATTTCTGCTTCTGCAACATGGCACAGTTCAAGCAATACAAGCTCGGCTTCGACCGCATGTTCTTCGTGAAGGAGGCGAGCGCGGAAGCCATCGATGTGCAGCAGGCCGCCATCAATGCCCAGCAGGCCGCGCTGAAGACGGTGCGCGCCGGGGTTACGGCCGAGTCTGTCGCTTTGGCGGCGAATGAAGCCTATGGGGCGGCCGGCTATTCCACCAGCTACCGGACTGGCCGCTCGATCGGCGTCGCCTATCTCGAGGCGCCGGAGCTCAAGGTCGGCGACAAGACGATCCTGCAAGCGGGAATGACCTTCGCCGTGGATGGCGGCATAAGTGTCGATGGAAAATGCGGCGGGCGGATCGGTGATTCGATCGTCGTCACTGAAACCGGCTTCGACTATCTGACCGAATATCCCAGAAAAGTGCTCTACGCGTAATGAGCGATCAGGCGATGCCCGGCGAAGCGATCACGGTGGCCGTCTATCAGGCGGACCTGGCGGGTGCTTCACCTGCCGAAAAGCTCGACAGGCTCGCCG
The DNA here is from genome assembly GCA_005502925.1 of Rhizobiales bacterium Y(2018). GTDB lineage: Bacteria > Pseudomonadota > Alphaproteobacteria > Rhizobiales > Aestuariivirgaceae > Taklimakanibacter. Next base: position 253,188 of record SCPD01000008.1, read on the forward strand.
ATGTGATCGCGCATGGGCCACATACGGATCTGGTGGTCTGCCCGGAGCTCTTCCAGTCGGACTATCGGGCCGGGCATCGCCTGCCGGCACTGGCGGAAGCGGCGGCCGAATTCGCCCGGGGCGTTGCCGACATCGCGACCGCCCATGACTGCGCCATCGCCTATGGCTATCCGGAGGCAGCGGAGGGACGGCTCTACAATTCCGCTCGCGTCATCGCCGGCGATGGCCAAGTGGTTGCCAATCATCGCAAGCTGCGTCTGCCCGGAGACTATGAAAATGCCTGGTTCACCTGCGGCGACCACCTGACGGAGTTCACGCTTCGCGGTTGGCGTGTGGCTGTTCTCATTTGTTATGACATAGAGTTTCCCGAACTGGTGCGCGCCTGCACGCGGCGGGGCGCGCATCTGGTGATCGCGCCCACGGCTCTTTCCGAAAACTGGTCGGTCGTGTCGGAAAAAATCGTGCCGACCCGGGCATTCGAGAATGGCGTCTTCGTCGCCTATGCCAATCATGCCGGCCGTGATGGTGATTTTTGCTATCTCGGCGGCAGCTGCATAATCGGCCCCGACGGTCATGACCGCGTCAGGGCCGGCCGTGAAGAAAGGCTACATGCGGCGCGATTGCTGCCCGCAGATATTGTCGCCGCACGCGAGAAGCTCAAATATCTCGCGGATTCGCAAAGTCTCGCGCGGTTTGCGTGAAGAGGAGGAGGCGGGAATGAAGTTGCCGATCTATATCATCGACGCCTTTGCCACAGGGCCCATGACCGGCAATCCGGCGGCCGTCGTCCCGCTGGAGGCGTGGCTCGATGTGACCACCATGCAGGCGATCGCCGGCGAGATCAATCTGTCGGAAACGGTGTTCACGGTGCCGGCCCGCGCAGCGGAAAGCCGCCACGGGGAAGCGAATTTCGAGATCAGATGGTTCACTCCCATCAAGGAAGTGGACATGATCGGGCACGCGACCCTGGCGGCGGGCTTCCATCTGGTGGAAAGCCTGAAACCGCGCCCCGACAAGATCAATTTCATTTCCTCGGGCGCCGTCATGACGATCGCCGCGCATGGCGATGCCCTGGAGCTCGACATGCCGGCTCTCATTCCCAACGATGTCCCGTCACCGCGTGGTCTCGCCGAGGCATTGGGAGCGAAACCCGCAGCGCTTCTGGCGGCGAAGCATTATCTCGCGGTCTTCGAGCGATCGGAGGAGGTCGCGGCGCTGCGGCCCGATTTTGCGGCGCTGGCCAAACTTCCGCTTCCGGCCGTCATCGTGACCGCGCCCGGCCGGGACGGCTTCGATTTCGTGTCGCGCTTCTTCGCCCCGGCCAATGGCGTCGATGAGGATCCGGTGTCGGGTGTGGCGCATTGCTGTCTAGCCCCTTATTGGTCCGAGCGATTGGGGCGCTCGGGTACCGTGGGGCGCCAGATTTCGCCGCGCGGCGGGACGATCAAATGCGAATACCACCGAGACAGGGTACTGCTGAGCGGTGCGGCGCGGACGTTCCTGGAAGGGACGATCCACATCTGACAAAGAGATAGATGGACGGCAACGGAGGAGGCGCAGGAAGGTGGAGCAGGGACGATCGATTGTCCACTTCGTGAATGTCGGGAAGACATATGACGGAGAGCGCCTCATCGTCGATGATCTCTCTCTGGAGATCGCACGCGGCGAGTTCCTGACGCTGCTCGGGCCTTCCGGGTCGGGCAAGACAACCACCTTGATGATGCTGGCCGGGTTCGAAACGCCGACCCGCGGCCAGATTCTGCTCAATGGACAGGAGATCAATCGCCTGGCGCCGCATCGTCGCGGCATCGGCATGGTGTTCCAGAATTACGCTCTCTTTCCACATATGACGGTCGCTGAGAACCTCGCTTTTCCGCTGAATGTCAGAGCGCTCGGCAAGGCGGAGGTGGAGGCGCGCGTGATACGCGCCCTCGACCTCGTCAAGCTCGGCGGGTTTGCGGCGCGCCGTCCGGCGCAATTGTCGGGCGGGCAGCAGCAGCGGATCGCCGTGGCGCGCGCGCTGATATTCGAACCCGAACTCGTCTTGATGGACGAGCCCCTTGGAGCGCTCGACAAGCAATTGCGCGAGGGCATGCAATATGAAATCCGCGAGCTGCATCAGCGGCTCGGAGTCACCATCGTCTATGTCACGCATGACCAGGCGGAGGCCCTGACCATGTCGGACCGGATCGCCGTCTTCGACCAGGGCAAGATCCAGCAACTGGCGTCGCCGACCGAGCTCTATGAGAAGCCCCGGACGTCCTTCGTGGCGAACTTCGTCGGCGACAATAATCTGATGGCCGCCGAGGTCGACACGCTCAGGAGCGATCATCTTTGCTCCGTCGTGCTGGAGGGCGGAGATAAAGTCATTGCGGTGGCAACGGACGACCTCATGCCGGGCCAGAAGGTGATGCTGTCGTTGAGACCGGAACGCCTGCGGCTCGATCCGGATGCAGGTGCCGGGACTTCGTCACGCCTCAAGGGTGTCATCGAGGAGATCGTCTATCTCGGCGATCACATGCGGATATTCGTCAGGACGGCAAACCAGGTGCGTTTTCTGATCAAGGCCGCAAACAAGGAGCCCCATCACGGCCTCACCAAGGGCGGAATGCTGACATTCGGCTGGAGCGCGCAGGATTGCCGCGCGCTCCCGGTCTAGCCGGCCATGACGGTGACAGTCGTTACCTCGCCGGACGACAGTCGCTCGATCAAACGCGAGCTGACCAGATCGTTGCGGCGCAGGAAGCTGCAAGCCCTTGTGCTGGTGGCACCGCTCCTGCTCTTCATTCTCTTCATGTTCATCTATCCGATCGGCGGCATGCTCCTGCGCAGCGTCTACAGCCCAGATTTCGCGCGTGCCATGCCGGCGACGGTGGCCGCGATCGCAGAGTGGCCGGGAAGCGGGACGCCGCCCGAGGCAGCGTGGGCAGGGGTCGCGAGCGACATGGTGGCGCTGCAGCAGCGCAATGAGGCAGGGCCGGTGGCCGCCGCGCTCAATGTCGAGATGTCGGGCGCCCGCAGCCTCGTGCTCAAGACCGCGCGAAATGCCGGAAAACTGACGGCACCCTATCGGGAGGCGATGGTCACACTCGACCCGATGTGGAACGATGCGAGGATATGGCAGGCGATCAAGCGGCTGTCGAGCCCGGTGACGCCGCGCTTCTACCTGGCGGCCGTAGACATGAAAGTGGACGAAGCGGGCAGCATCGTGAGCCAGCCGGAAGACCGGCAGATCTATCGCTCGCTTTTCCTGCGCACGCTGCTGATCAGCGGTGTGGTCACCTTGTGCTGTCTCATCCTCGGCTATCCGGTGGCTCATCTCCTGGCCAACCTGCCCTTGCGCATATCCAATATCCTGATGATCTTCGTCCTGCTGCCGTTCTGGACGTCGCTGCTGGTGCGGACGACGGCGTGGATCGTGCTTCTGCAGAAGCAGGGGGTGGTCAACTCGCTGCTGGTCTGGAGCCATGTGCTGACAGACGAGACGCGGGCCGAGCTCATCTTCAACCGGACCGGGACGATCCTGGCGATGACCCATATCCTGCTGCCCTTCATGATCCTGCCGCTCTATTCGGTGATGAAGACGGTTTCTCCCGTCTATGTGAAGGCCGCACGGTCCCTGGGCGCCAATCAGTTCGTGGCCTTCACCAAGGTCTATGTGCCGCAGACCTTTGCCGGAGTGGCGGCAGGCTGCCTCCTCGTGTTCATTCTGGCGGTCGGCTATTACATCACACCCGCGCTGGTCGGAGGCGAGTCCGGCACGCTCATCTCCAACATGATCGCCTATCATATCCAGAAGTCTCTCAACTGGGGCCTTGCCGCCGCTCTGGGCGCAATCCTGCTGACGGCGATCCTGGCGCTCTACTGGACCTTCAACCGGCTGACCAAAATCGACATCATCGGATTGGGGTGAGGGGGAAGACATGGCATTGCCCGCTTATGCGGATAGATGGGAACGTATCTGGCACTGGGTCTATCTCACCTTCTGCACGCTCGTCTTCCTGTTCCTGCTTCTGCCGGTGCTGGTCGTCGTCCCCTTGTCGTTCAATGCCGAACCCTATTTCAGCTTCACCGAAGGCATGTTGACGCTCGATCCCGCCGCCTATTCGCTACGCTGGTATCGCGACATCCTGCAGAACGGCATGGCGGATCCGACGCAGCTCTTTTCAGGCTGGTCGTGGATAGGCGACGCGTGGGCGAACAGCCAGTGGATCCATGCCGCCAAGAACAGTATCGTGATCGCCATCGGCGCCACCATCCTGTCCACGCTCCTGGGAACCGTCGCCGCGCTCGGCCTGTCGCAGAGTATCCTGCCCGGGCGCCGGCTGATCATGGCGCTGCTGATATCGCCGATGATCGTGCCGATCATCGTGACCTCGACCAGCCTCTATTTCCTGTTCTCCGAGATCGGGCTCGCCAATACCTATCTGGGCCTGATCGTCGCCCATGCGATTCTGGGGACGCCCTTCGTCGTCATTACGGTCACGTCGACATTGTCGGGCTTTGACCGCAGCCTGATACGCGCCGGGCAGAGTCTCGGCGCATCGCCTTTGGTGGTGTTTCAGCGGGTCATCATGCCGCTGATCCTGCCCGGCATTCTCTCGGGCGCGCTCTTCGCCTTCGGAACGTCGTTCGACGAAGTGGTCGCGGTGATCTTCCTCGCCGACTATGATCAGCGCACAATCCCGCGGCAGATGTGGTCGGGACTGCGCGAGCAGATATCGCCGACGATCCTGGCGGTCGCGACCATTCTCGTGGCGATGTCGATCCTGCTGCTGACGGTCGTCGAGCTGCTCAGACGCCGATCCGAGAGGCTGCGGGGTCTTACGTCGTGATGAGGAAAGAGCGCGCCAGTTCCTCCCATTCCTCGGCAAGGCTTCCGGCAAACGCCTTCGTACCGGCGCGACGATACCAGTAACCGGCATTGGACGGGTCGCCTTCCTTGCGATGGAGATAAGCATGGACGCGGGCGCCGTCCCTGTCGTCGCGCTCCTGGGCGCATTCATGGGCCTTGTCCCAGTCGCCTTTGGCGTCCCACCACAAGCCCTGCAAAGCGAGACGCAGGCCCTCGGGCGGCGCCGGCTGCGCCAGTGTTTCCTTGAATGCCGACAGGTCCATTCTATTTCGCCTTGCGCCAGTCAAATTGCGGCTTGTAGCCGAGCATGCGCTGCGCCTTTTCGATCGAGATCAGGGATTCATGCGGCTCAAGCGGGCGCTTGCGCTTCGTTCCCGGAAATACTTCGTCGAGCAGCTCGTCATTGGTCTGCGTCATCACCCCGTCGCTGTTGGCGATGCCGAAGACATGGGCGCCGGTCAATTTCGACTCGAGCGACAGGCGGATCGCCTGGGCGGCGTCGCGGGCGTCGATATAGGTCCACAGATTGAAGTGACGCGACCGCGGGTCCTTCTGATAGGCGGGGAAGTTCGCGTAGTCCTGCGGTTCCTGGACATTGGAGAAGCGCAGGCCGACGATCTTCGCCTGCGCATCCCAGCGGGCGAACTGTTCGGCCATTTTCTCGCCCATCAGCTTGGAGAGCGAATAGGACCATTGCGGCAATTCGATCTCCTCATCGACAGGCACATATTGCGGGCCGCCGGGATAAGGAATGCCATAGACCGTCTCGCTCGATGCCCAGACGACATTGCGGATCCCGAGACGGCGCGCCGCCTCGAAGACATTGTAGGTCGAAACCGTGTTGACCTCAAAGATCACGTGATCAGCCGCTTCGCCCGGGGACGCGATGGCGCCGAGATGGACGATGCCGGTCACCGCTTCCTCGACGCGCGTATTGATGCCGGAGAAAGCCGCCATGACCTCACCGAAATTGGTGATGTCGGCACGGGTGAAATTCACATCCGTCGGCTTCGGCGGATTGGAGAGGCCGGCAGGGCGGGTCATGTCGATGGAGGCCACCTTGTAGCCATGCTCCATGAGATCCCTGACGCAAGCGCGTCCGACCTTGCCGCTGCCGCCGGTGACGATGATCATGCGATTTCCCTGTCGAGTGATGAAGGAAACCGATGTTAGCGGCTGGTACCCGCTGGAATCAATCGTCGCCCTTCATGCGCGTGGTGTCGGCAAAGGCGGGAGGGGATCGGGCAAAGGGTCAAGTGG
>SCPD01000009.1 GCA_005502925.1 Rhizobiales bacterium Y(2018)
CGTCGCCGTCATGCGCAAACTCCTGACCATCCTCAACGCCATCATTCGGGACGGAAAGCCATGGCAAATCGCTTGACTTCCAAGACAGTCGCTTCTCCCGCTTGCGGGAGAAGGTGGCCGAAGGCCGGATGAGGGTGTTCTCTCAGCTTCTCTGCAAGCGCAAGCGTAGGAAGTAGTGAAGCTTGTTCCTCTTGATCTCCTGAAACATCGTCGTGAGCTGAACCAACACCCTCATCCGCCCTATCGGGCACCTTCTCCCGCAAGCGGGAGAAGGGGAAATGAGACACGCGTCTCGCCGGTCACTTCGCGAGTTTCTCATTCGTCTCGGCCAGCCGCACCAGCAGTTCCGACGGCCGCCAGAACCAGGCATCATCCTTGGCCAAGGCTTCGATGCGGCGCAGGACGGCCTTCACGCCGATCTCGTCGGCCAAAAACATCGGGCCGCCGCGCCAGCGCGGAAAGCCGTAGCCATTGACCATCACGACATCGATGTCGCTGGCCCTGAGCGCGATGCCTTCGTCGAGAATGCGGGCTCCCTCATTGATCATGGCGAGCAGGATGCGGTCCATGATCTCATCCTTGCTGAAGGTGCGCGGCGTGATGTTGCGGCGCCGGCGCTCTTGCGTGATGATCGCCAAGGTCGCCTCATCGGGCACCGGTGTCTTGCCGGCGTAACTGTAATAGCCGCTGCCGGTCTTGCGGCCGAAGCGCCCGCTCTTGCAGATGAGATCGACGATGCGGACATAACGCTCGCGCGGGTCGCGTGTGGGGGCGAGAGCCTTGCGGTTGGCCCACATGATATCGAGCCCGGCCATATCCTGCATCTCGAACACGCCCATGGGCAGGCCGAAATCGCGGAAGGCCGCATCGATCTCGGCCGGAGCGGCGCCATCCTCCATCAGATATTCGGCCTGCTTGCGATAGGCCGAGAGAATGCGATTGCCGATGAAGCCGTCGCACACGCCGGCGCGGACCGCGATCTTGCCGAGCCTACGGCCGAGCGCGAAGCCGGTCGCCACGGTCTCGGATGCGGCGTTGGGCGGCACGACCACTTCGAGCAGCTTCATGATATGGGCGGGCGAGAAAAAATGCAGACCGATGACCTGCTGCGGCCGCGCCGTCACATCGGCGATGGCCCCGACATCGAGATAGGAGGTATTGGTGGCGAGGATGGCGTCGGGCTTCGCGGCCTTGTCGAGATCGCGGAAGATCGCCTGCTTCACGCCCAGATCCTCGAAGGCGGCCTCGATCACCAGATCGGCGGAAGAGAGATCGGCCATCGTCGCGGTGGTGCGCAATCCGCCGGCGGCGATCCGGTCGAAGTCGGCTTGTGCGAGCTTGCCGCGCTCGACTGAAGCTTTGAGCAAGCCCAGAGCCCGGTCGCGGGCGAGATCAGCCGACGGCTGATCGCGCTCAAGCAAAGTGACGGAGAGGCCGGAGAGCAGAGCCGCGGCGGCGATGCCGGTTCCCATCAGGCCACCACCGATGACGCCCAGTTGTGCCACCGGTCGCGGCTTCGCGTCGGCCTCGGGAATTTTGGCGATCTCGCGCTCGGCGAAGAAGATGTGGCGCAGTGCGCGTGCCTGCTCGGAATTGCGCAGCTCAGCGAATACTTCCGCCTCGCGCGCCATGCCCTGCGCGAAGTCGAGATGTGCAGTCTCTTCTAGGACGTCGAAAGCGCGCACCGGGCTTATCTGGCCACGCGCTTTCACCTGTTTGCGCAACTCGGCAAAATTCGCAGGCGCGGCGATGAGGTCGCGAACCCGCCTGACCACCGGCTTCGTTGCGAGGAAGGCGCGCGCCTCGGCGATGAGATCGCCTTCCGCGATCCTGTCGGCGATACCGAGTTGCAAGGCTTCCGCCGCCGCCACGCGACGGCCCGAGGTGATCATGTCGATGGACGGGGCCATGCCGATGAGGCGCGGCAGCCGCTGCGTGCCGCCAGCGCCCGGAATGATGCCGAGCGTGACTTCCGGCAGACCGACAAAGGCGTGTCTGTTCATCACGCGATAGTGGCAGGCGAGAGCAAGCTCGAAACCGCCACCGAGGGCCGTGCCATGAATCGCGGCGACGACGGGAATGGTGAGCGCTTCGAGCGCCGCGATGACATCGCGCAAGGAGGGCGGTACCGGCGGCTTGCCGAATTCGCGGATATCCGCCCCGGCGACGAAGGTCTTGCCGGCGCAGGCGAGGATGACGCCGCGCAGCGACGTATCTTGCGTGATCTGCGTGATGGCTTCCGCCAGACCCTGGCGCACGGAATGCGAGGTCGCGTTCACCGGCGGATTGTCGATGGTGATGATGGCGATGCCATCTTCGCGGGCAAGCGACACGGTCATGATCAGGCTTTCGTGGTGGGAGAGAGCAGCGAGCGCGCGATGATGACCTTTTGCACCGCGCTCGCCCCTTCATAGATGCGCAAGGCGCGGATCTCGCGATAAAGCTGCTCGGGACGCGTGCCGGATTTGACGCCGAGCCCGCCGAAGAGCTGCACGGCGGTGTCGATCACCCGCTGCGCCGCCTCGGTCGCGGTGAATTTGGCCATCGCCGCCTCACGGGTGATGCGCTCGGCGCCCTGGTCCTTGGTCCAGGCGGCGCGATAGACCATCAGTGCGGAGGCATCGACATCGAGCGCCATGTCGGCGATCTGGCCCTGCACCATCTGGAGATCGGCGAGCACGCCACCCATCAGCCGCCGGCTCGATACATGGATCAGCGCCTCATCGAGGGCGCGGCGCGCAAAGCCCAGAGCGGCAGCGCCCACCGTCGAGCGGAAGATGTCGAGCACCGACATGGCGATCTTGAAGCCCTCGCCGCCCTTGCCGATGCGGTTGCCGATCGGAATGCGGCAATCGTCGAAGCGCAAGCGGGCGAGCGGATGCGGCGAGATCGTCTCGATGCGCTCGGCGATGCTGAGGCCGGGCGTGTCGGCCTCGATCATGAAGGCGCTGAGGCCCCGCGCTCCCGGCGCCTCGCCGGTACGGCAGAAGACGACATAACGATCGGCGATGCCACCATTGGAGATCCAGGTCTTCTCGCCCTCGATGACGACATGCTCATTGCCGTCGGGCCGCGCGGTGCAGGCAAGCGCCGCCACATCCGAGCCTGCTTCGGGCTCCGACAGAGCGAAGGCCGAGATCGCCTTGCCTTGGGCGATGGGGGGCAGCCATTTGCGCTTCTGCTCTTCGGTGCCGAACAAGGTGACGGGACCGGTGCCGAGACCCTGCATGGCGAAAGCGAAATCGGCGAGCCCGTCGGCATAGGCCAGGGTCTCGCGGATGAGGCACAAGGAACGCACGTCGAGTTTTTCGGCGAGTCCGCCGAAAGGCGCCGTCACCGCATGGCGCAGCAGCCCGCTTTCGCCCAAAGCGGCGACGAGCTTGCGGCAGGACTGGTCGGGGTCGTGATGATCGACGAGACCCGGTACTTCGTTGCGGGCGAAAGCCAGAACCTCAGCCTCGACTTCGCGGTGGCTCTTGTCGAAGAACGGCCAGGCGAGAAAACTCCTGTCGGTCATGCTCAATCGCCCTTGAAGACGGGCTTCTGCTTATTGGCAAAAGCCTCATAGGCGCGGCGGAAGTCCTCGGTCTTCATGCACAGCGCCTGGGCGATCGCCTCGGCCTCCACCGCATCATCGATGCTCATCGCCCATTCGGCCTGCAGCATACGTTTGGTCATGCCATTGGCGAAGGTCGGGCCCGAAGCGAGTTGGCGCGCCAGCTTCGTCGCTTCCTCGAGAAGATTGGCCGGATCGACGAGGCGGTTGAAGAAGCCCCAGCGCTCGGCTTCGGCACCACCCAGAGCGCGACCGGTGAACAGCAGCTCGGAGGCGCGGCCCTGGCCGATGATGCGGGGCAGCATGGCGCACGCGCCCATGTCGCAGCCGGCGAGGCCGACGCGGTTGAACAGGAACGCGATCTTCGTCGCCTCGGTTCCGAGCCGCAGGTCGGAAGCCATGGCGATGATGGCGCCGGCGCCGGCGCAAATGCCGTCGATGGCGGAAATGATGGGCTGCGGGCAGGCGCGCATGGTCTTGACCAGATCGCCGGTCATCTCGGTGAAGCGCAGCAATTGCGGCACGTTCATTTCAGTGAGCGGCCCGATGATCTCCATCACGTCGCCGCCGGAGGAGAAGTTGCCGCCGGCGCCCGAGATCACGAAGGCATGGGTGGTCTCGTCCTTGCGAGCGGCGGCAAAGATGGCGGTGAGCTCATCATAGGAGTCGAAAGTGAGCGGATTCTTCTTCTCCGGCCGGTTGAGTGTGATAGACGCCACGCCATCGCTCACCGTCAGCAGCACATGGCGGGCTTTGTACGCGCTCAAAGGCGGCGTCACGGCATGCGTCCGCTTCATGACTGCTGTCTCGCCAGGATGGTTTCGCGTGTCGAGTCTTTCAGTGAGGCCAGGAGATCCATCAATTTGTCGATGTCCTTTTGCGACAGTTGCTCGAAATATTTGGCGATCCAGTCGCCATGGACCTTGGCCATGCGGCGGAATTCGCGCCGGCCCTTGTCGGTGAGCCTGATGATCTGAGCGCGGCGGTCGCCGCTCGAGGTGGTGCGGGTGATATGGCCCGATTTGACGAGGCCTTCGACCAGGCTGGTGATGTTGCCGGCCGAGACCATCAGCCGCTTCGACACCTCGCCCAGCACCAGGCCCTCATCGGCGCGGTCGAGCTGCGCCAATATGTCGAAACGCGGCAGGCTGAAGTCGAACTCGGCATTGAGATGGCGGCGGATATCGTTTTCGATGAGGCGCGAGCAGGAGAGGAGGCGCAGCCACAGGCGCAGCTCCATCTTATGGTCGGCGGGGCGCGCCGCCACCGTCGTCTCGGCGTCGATCCACAAGGGAGTTTGCTCTTCGGGCGCCGTCACAGATCGCCTCCCGCAACCGTGATCGCCTGGCCGGTAATGGCGGAAGCGCCCTCGGAACAGAGCCACAGAGCCGCATTGGCCACTTCATCCGGCGTGATCAGCCGTCCGCCAGGATTCGTCTTGGCGAAATGATCGATCGCCTTGGTGGCCGGGAGGCCTGTCTTCGTCGCGATCGTGTTCGCCGCATTGGCGATGAGATCGGTGTCAGTATAACCAGGGCACAGCGCATTGACGGTGATGCGCGTCTTGATGAGCTCGGCGGCGAGCGCGCGGGTCATGCCGATGACGGCATGTTTCGCCGCGCAATAAGCCGCGACATAGGGATAACCCTTGAGGCCGGCGATCGAGGCGACATTGACGATACGGCCTGAGCCCAACTTCATCATGCCCGGCAGGACCGTTCGTGTGGCGATGAAAGCGCTTTCGACATTCACCGCCATCATGCGGCGGAGGAGGTCGAGGCTGGTGGTCTGGAAGGGAGCGGATTCAGCGGCGCCCGCATTGTTGATCAGGATGTGATAGGGCCCGCTGTTGGCAACCGCCCGGCTCAGCGCCTTCTCATCGGTGACGTCGACGCTCAGGCCGCGCTTGGCGACGCCGTCGGCGACCGCTTGCGTCAAGGTGGCTTCCGAGCGGCCCATGATGGTGACGTCATGACCAAGGCCTGAGAGTGCCATGGCGATGGCGCGTCCGATGCCTCGGCTTCCGCCCGTGACGAGTGCTCGCTGTTCAGCCATGTGCCCTGTCTTTCGTTGCTCACAGCGATTGTAGGGCCGGGCCGGAAATTATTTCAAGTCTAAAGCGTTTTTCAAGTCACGCCGCGGCGACCGCGCGATGATCCTGGCGCAGGCCCTTCGCGGCGAGGATAGGCAGGACATTGTCGCGGAAATACGGGAACTCCTCGACATAGTCGACGAAGGACAAGGTCGTGCCTTTGAAGCCTGCCTCGTGCAGCGCAATGATGCCGTCGGCGACTTGCTCGGGCGTTCCGACCAGCGGGAAGCCGCCATGACCGGCAGCCATGCGGTCGCGGATCAGCGCCAGGAGATCATGCGGGAAGGACTGCGCATGGGCGAATTGCAGGCGCACCAGATTGTCGACGGCGTCCCAGTCGGCATGGGTGCGGCCGAAATGCTCGAGATAGTCCTTGGCTTCCTGCTCGCTTGGCCGGCAGACGACATGCGCGAAAGTGAGCACCTCGATGTCGCGTTTGCTGGCGCGGCCCATCTCCTTGAGCTGAGCGATCTCGTCCTTCGAGCGGGCCAGATCGATGGCCGGCGTGAACAGGAAATCGGCATTGCGGGTCGCGAAATTGCGGCCTTCACCCGAACCCGCGGCGTTGATGATCGGCACAGGGCTCAAGGGCTTGGGCTCGCCCAGCACCTGCTTCAATTGGAAGTATGTGCCGTTCCAGTCGAAGCTCTTGTCCTCGCGCCACAGAGCCTGCACGATGTCGAACCATTCCTGGGCGTAGCCGTAACGCACCTCATGCTTGTCCGGCAGCGTCAGGCCCAGGGCCTCATATTCGGGCTTGTTCCAGCCTGCCACGATATTGAGGCCGATGCGGCCCCGGCTGATGCGGTCGATGGTGGCGAGCTGCTTGGCTGAGACCACCGGGTGATTGGCGGCGGTGTGGAGGGTGGCGAAGACCGTGATGTCTTGCGTATGGGCAAGCAGGCCCGCCGCCCAGGTAATGGTCTCCAGCACGTTGTGATGGAAATTCGTCTCGCCGCCATAACCGATCCAGCGCGCGATCGGCAGCATGAAATCGATGCCGGCCTGATCGAGAAGGCGCGCCAGCTTCAGATTGTTCTCCCAGCTGTTGTCCCAACGCTCCTCGACCTTGGTGACGGTCATGCCGCTCGAGCAGTTGGACGCGAAAGTGCCGAGCAGGAACTGGTCCTTGGCGAACATGCGGTTGGGAGATCGGGCCATTCGGGTTTCCTCCACCAGTATGTTTATAGTTTATGATAGAAAATCTATGATAAAATCGATGTGGACGCAACCGGCCGGCTTCGGCATCCTGAATCCCAACGAGGGAGAGGAGCGGCCATGGCGCACAAGAAGAAGCTCGAGGAGAAAAGCGGCGAGGGGCTCGACCGCCGCTGGCATCTCGCCAACACGCCCTTCGAGATCGAGGTGACCGAAGCCGAATATTCCCTCATGCGCGCCTATGAAGGTTTCGGCCGCTGGCAGCAGGAATGTCTGGGCTCGGTGATCGACCATGCGCTGAGCGGGCCCGAAAATGCGCTGCTCCACATCATCCGCATGCATGACCGGCCGAAGAGCATCAAAGACCTCGCCTGGATGACCAATCGCGACGACATTCCCAATATCCAGTACAGCCTGCGCAAGCTGATCAAGGCCGGGCTGGTGCGCCGGTCGGGAAGCGGGCGCGCCGGCGTCACCTATATGGCGAGCGAACGCGGTGTCGACGTCACCGACCACTATGCCAAGCTACGCAAGACGCTGCTGGTCCAGGCTTTGTCGAATGTTCCCGATTTCGACACGCGGCTCTCGGAGGCGGCGCGCACCTTCGAGCTGCTCACCGGCATCTATGAGCAGGTGGCGCGCATCGCGGCGACGCATCGCCGCGTGAAGCGCGATTGACATCGTCCAGAATTATTTTAGAATTAAACTATTCACACGGCGCGCGACCGCGCACTACCTCCGTGAGGAGCCGCAATGATTCCGAGCGCCTATGCCGACACATTCGCCCGCGATCATCTGCCGCCGCGCGACCTGTGGCCCGATCTCATCTTCGAGCGCCCGGAATATCTTTATCCCGATCGTCTCAATTGCGTGAGCGAGCTGCTCGACCGCTGGCTCGACAAGGGCTGGCACGACCGGCCGTGCATGATCACCGACAGCGCGACCGTCAGCTATGGCGAGATGGCCGAGCGGGTGAACCGCATCGCCAATGTGCTCACCGGCGACTGCGGGCTGGTCCCCGGCGGACGGGTGCTGCTGCGCTCGGCCAATAATCCGCAATTCGTCGCCGCCTATCTCGCGGTGATGAAAGCGGGCGGCATCGCCGTCGCCACCATGCCGCTGTTGCGCGCCAAGGAGCTTTCCTATCCTACGGCCAAAGCCAAGATCACGCTGGCGCTCTGCGACGCGCGGCTCTCCGAAGAGATGGAGAAGGCCAAAGCGCAGGCGCCGGAGCTCAAACGCATCGTCTATTTCAACAGCGATGCGCCGGACGGGCTCGAGGCGCTGATGCGCCGGGCCTCGCCTCAGTTCGCACCTTGCGACACGGCGGCGGATGATGTCTGCCTCATCGGTTTCACGTCAGGCACGACCGGCGAGCCCAAAGGCACGATGCATTTCCATCGCGATGTGCTGCTCATCGCCGATGGCTATGGCAAACATGTGCTGAAGGCCGAGGCCTCCGACCGTTTCATCGGCTCGCCGCCGCTCGCTTTCACCTTCGGCCTCGGCGGGCTGGTGATCTTTCCGATGCGGGTCGGTGCGTCCTCGATCCTGCTCGAGAAAGCGGCGCCCGACGATCTGATCGGGGCAATCGACAAACATCAGGCGACCATCACCTTCACCGCGCCCACCGCCTATCGCGCCATGCTGGCGAAGCTTGGGGACCAGTCGGGCAAGTCCATGCGCAAATGCGTGTCGGCCGGCGAGACCTTGCCCAAGGCGGTGTTCGACGCCTGGCTCGACCGCACCGGCATCAAGCTGATGGACGGCATCGGCGCCACCGAAATGCTGCATATCTTCATCGGCGCGCCCGAGGACAAGATCCGCGCCGGCTCGACCGGCCTGCCGGTGCCGGGCTACCAGGCGCGTATCGTCGATGCGGCCGGCAATGAAGCGCCGCGCGGCACGCCCGGCCGCCTCGCGGTGAAAGGACCGATCGGTTGCCGCTATCTCGACGACAAGCGCCAGCGCAACTATGTGGAGAAGGGCTGGAACATCACCGGCGACACCTTCATCCAGGACGAGGACGGCTATTTCTGGTACCAGGCACGCTCCGACGACATGATCATCTCGGCCGGCTACAACATATCCGGGCCGGAGATCGAAAACGCGCTGCTCACCCATCCGGCCATCGCCGAATGCGCGGTGATCGGCGTTGCCGATGAAGAGCGCGGCATGGTACCGAAAGCCTTCATCGTTCTCCGGCCCGGAAATCCCAAGGACGCTCAAATGGTGAAGCTCTTGCAGGACCACGTGAAGGCAGAGATCGCGCCGTACAAATATCCCCGCCGCATCGAGTTCCGCGACACCCTGCCCAAGACCCAGACCGGCAAGCTGCAGCGTTTCGCGCTGCGCGCCGAAGAGGCCGGCAAATGATCACACGCGCAGAGGCCGAGGCGCTCGATCTCGCCGATCCACTGCGGACGAAGCGCCAGCTTTTCGTCCTGCCGGAAAACACCATCTATCTCGATGGCAATTCGCTGGGGCCGCTGCCGCGCCATGTGGCGGACAGGCTCTCCGGCGCCGTGGCCCACGAGTGGGGCCAGAGCCTCATCCGCGGCTGGAATACACATGGCTGGTTCGACCTGCCGCGCGTGTTGGGTGATCGTATCGGCAAGCTCATCGGCGCTGGACCCGGCACGGTGCTGGCGGCGGATTCGACCTCGATCAACCTGGTGAAGGTGCTGACGGCCGCCTTGGGGCTCAGGCCCGGCCGGCGTGTCATCCTTTCCGACAGCGGCAATTTCCCGAGCGATCTTTATGTCGCGCAAGGCGTCATCAAGGCGCTGGCTGGTGGCTTCGAGCTGCGTATCGTGGCACCGGAAGAAGTCGAGGCGGCGATCGGCGATGATCTCGCGGTGCTCATGCTGACCGAGGTCGATTACCGCACCGGCCGGCGTCACGACATGAGGAAGCTCATCGCCAAGGCGCAAGCGAAGGGCGCACTTGCCATCTGGGATCTCTGCCATTCGGCGGGTGCCTTTCCAGTCGATCTCACCAGCGCCAATAGCGATTTCGCGGTCGGCTGCGGCTATAAATATCTCAATGGCGGACCGGGCGCGCCGGCCTTCGTCTATGTGCGGTCCGATCTCCAGGACAAGGTCGTGCCGTCGCTGTCGGGCTGGATGGGTCATGAAGCGCCTTTCGCCTTCGATCTCGATTACCGGCCCGCGCAGGGTATCGACCGTTTGCGCGCCGGGACGCCGGGCGTCCTGTCGATGATCGCCCTCGATTCCGCCCTTGATGTCTGGGACGGCGTCGATCTCACTGTGCTGCGCGAAAAATCGGTGCGGCTCGCCGAGCTCTTCATCTCGGAAGTCGAGGGACGCTGCGGAGCTTTCGGCCTCAAGCTTGCGAGCCCGCGCGATGCGGCGCAACGCGGCAGCCAGGTGTCGTTCCATTGCGACGACGGCTATGCGGTGATGCAAGCCCTCATCGCCCAAGGCGTCATCGGCGACTTCCGCGCCCCCGACATCATCCGCTTCGGCCTGACGCCGCTTTATATCGGCTTCACCGATATCTGGGATGCCGCGCGCATCCTCGAGCGGGTGATGGCCGAGCGTTTGTGGGACCAGCCCCAATTCAAGAAACGGGCCGCCGTCACATGAGCACCAAGCCCTTCGATCCGAAGAAGGATGGAGCCGAGACGGATTTCACCAGCCGCATGTCCTATGGCGATTATCTGCAGCTCGACAAGATACTGACCGCACAGGCGCCGCATTCCGTCGCGCATGACGAGATGCTGTTCATCATCCAGCATCAGACGAGCGAATTGTGGATGAAGCTCGCCATCCATGAACTGAGCGCCGCGACGCGCGCCATCGCCAGCGACGATCTGCAGCCCGCCTTCAAGATGCTGACGCGGGTGGCGCGCATCATGGAGCAGCTCAATTCGGCCTGGGACGTGCTGCGCACCATGACGCCCAGCGAATACACGCTGTTCCGCGAAAGTCTCGGCCAGTCCTCAGGGCTGCAATCCTTTCAATATCGCGCCATCGAATTTCTGGCCGGCAACAAGAATGCCGCGATGCTGGCGCCGCATGGGCACAAGCATGATCTTCATGATTGGCTCGACGGCATCCGCCACAAGCCCAGCCTCTATGACGAGGCGATCCGGATCCTCGATCGGCGCGGCTTCGCCATCGATCGGGCGGTGCTCGACCGCGACGTGGCCGAGCCCTATCAGGCTCAGGAGAGCGTCAAGGCAGCCTGGGCGGTCGTCTATCGCGACCCGGCGCATCATTGGGAACTCTATGAGCTCGCCGAGAAGCTCGTCGACTTCGAGGACTATTTCCGCCGCTGGCGCTTCAATCATGTGACGACGGTCGAGCGTGTGATCGGCTTCAAGCGCGGCACCGGCGGCACGTCGGGCGTCGCTTATCTGCGCCGCATGCTGGAAATCGTGCTGTTTCCGGAATTATGGGACGTGCGGACGGAGCTTTAGGGGTGTCCCAAATAGCTTGACCTTGCTCAGCCATTCCTGCCTGAATGCTCAGAAAAATTGGATGGCTGAAACATGGACTGGTATTGCGCCCACATCATCGTGGCGACCCGCCTTTTTGAAACTGAACAAGATATGGGACCGGTCGAGGAGCGGCTGGTCCGGATCGAAGCGGAGGATATCCCCGCGGCGCGACTGGCGGCTGTCGCCATTGGCCGGGCGACCGAGACGGCCGGCCCCAAGGAATTTGTATGGAAGGGCCAGCGCGCGCGGTTGGAATTCATGGGTGTCCGCGAAATCCGAAAAATTTCCGATGGGCCACCACGCGGTACGGCAGAGGTTCTGCCGAGGCACGGAACGGAGTTGACATGCAGCATTTTTGAAGTGCCCGATTACGATACGGCGAGGCATTTGGCGCTCGGCGAGTCCGTCGCCGTGACCTATGCAAGCTCCCCCGCCTATGCCGTCGACCTGAATGAAGACCCTTTGGAACGCGCCGAGCGGTACAGCAAGCGAATGGAGTCTGAGGGCCCGCTCGTATCCGTGGCACTCTTGATATATGGCGCGAACCTCGATCCCGATCAGATCAGCCAAATTCTGCGCACCAAGCCTACGCGTGCGCATCGCAAGAATGACAGGCATGTAAGCTCCACTGGCCAGATCGTGATCCGAAAGACCGGCCTGTGGAAGCTTGGCGTGAGAATCGACTCACCTGAGGCCGATGACAGTCTGCGTGTGCTGGCTGAACATCTGGAGCCGCTTTTGAGGGCGCTGAAAGAGCAAGGCTTGGCGCTCGACAAGCTTCCGAATGTCGAGGAAGCCTTTGTGGACATTTTTCGGGTGGAAACGCGCATGTGGGAGCAGGAGTTCATGCTCTCCCCGGAAAACACGCGTCTGCTGGCAGAGCTTCGGGTGCCGGTAAAAGTCACCGTAGCGTATTAGCGGAAGGTGCGGGAAGTTCATCAAAGGTGTTCTTGTTCCCATCGTCAGGCTTACGCCCAGCAAGCGCGCCTTCCGCCGCTGGCGTTTCAATCATGTGACGACGGTCGAGCGCGTCATCGGCTTCAAGCGCGGCACCGGTGGCACATCCGGCGTCGCTTATCTGCGCCGCATGCTGGAAGTGGTGCTGTTCCCCGAATTGTGGGACGTGCGGACGGAGCTTTGAGTTTTCCCTTCTCCCGCTTGCGGGAGAAGGTGCCCGATAGGGCGGATGAGGGTGTCGGTTCAGCTCGCGGCGGCTCTTCAAGCGAAGTGATGAAGCTTCAAGACTTCCCATACTTGATCGTTGCGGAGAGGCTGAGAGAACACCCTCATCCGGCCTTCGGCCACCTTCCCGCGCAGGCGGGAGAAGGGGAATTCGGGGAAGGCCCTAGCCGGGGCGAACGCCGCCCAAGAGCATGAGCCATCACGGTTTTTTGGCTTTTCGGCACCCGCGTAATTCTAGCGTAATATACTGAAACAATTATGCTTTTTACTCCCTGGCCGGGAGACATTATCTGTTCCGGCGCAAGGGGAGCCCTTGACGTCGAGCCTGTCAATTACTAGATCGACTGATCGGTTAAATATTTTGGACTCTCGAACCATGCGGAAAGTCGACCCGGAAAAATACGAAGCCAAGCGCCGCCAGATTCTCGATGCGGCGGTCGTCTGCTTTGCGCGCAGCGGCTTCCATAAGACGTCGACAGCGGAAATCTGCGTCGAGGCCGGCATGAGCCCGGGCAACCTGTTCCATTATTTCAAGAACAAGAACGCCATCATCGAAGCCATCGTCGATGAAGACCGCCGCCAGATCTCGGAATGGTATCAGAAGGCGAACCAGGCGGAGGATCTGTTCGAGGAGCTGTTCAAGCTCATGCAGCACAATCTCGAGCTGATCGCCGAGCCGATCTACCGCAAGATCGGCATCGAAATCTTCGCCGAGGCGATGCGCAATCCGTCCGTCGGCCATCTCGTTGCGCGCAACGACGCGGAGCAGATCTCAGCTCTCACCGGCATCCTCAAGAAGGCCGCCGCCAAAGGCCAGATCGACGCCTCGCTCGACATCGCCAAGCTCGCCACCTGGATCGCGGCACTGGGCGACGGTGCCTTCGGGCGCGCGGCGCTCGATCCCTATTTCGACCCGACCGACCAGAGCGGCATGCTGCGCGAAATCCTGACCCGCATCCTCAAGCCCAAGGCCGAACGGTGAGACCATGCACGCGTCCTCCGCCACCCGATTGAAACGGCAGCTGCCGCTCTACGGACTGTTCGCATCCGGCTCGCTGGCCCTGCTCGGCAATGCCATCGCTTCGGTGGCGCTGCCGTGGTTCGTCCTGTCGCTGACCAGGAGCCCGCTATGGACCGGCGTCGCCGCGGCGGCCGGACTTGTGCCCTTGATCCTCGGCGCCTTTCTCGGCGGCAGCCTGATCGACCGTCATGGCGCACGCACCATCGCCATCGTCGCGAGCGTTGTCAGCGCCGCCGCCGTCGCCGCGGTGCCGGCGCTGCATCATACCGGCTTGCTCAGCATCGGGCTCCTCGTCGCGCTGATCGCCATCGGCGCCATCTTCGACGGGCCCGGCATGACGGCCGAGGAAAGCCGCATGCCGGAACTCGCACGCCTCGCCCGCTTCAAGCTCGAAAAGGTGACCTCGATCGACAGCCTGATCGAAGGCCTGGCGACGCTCATCGGTCCGGCCGTCGCCGGTCTCGCCATCGCATTTGTCGGCATGCAGAACACGCTGTGGCTCACCGCCCTCTGCTCGCTCATCGCCGCCTGCTTCATCGCCGCGTCGCTGCCGCGCGAACGTCCGCATCGCATCGCGCAGCGCGCGCAAGCGCCGCAAGACACGCTTGCCGGATTGAAGCTGCTGCTCGCCGATCCGCTGCTGCGGCCGCTCCTGCTGTTCGCCGCCGCCTTCGTCGCCGTGGCTGCTTCGCTCGGCACGGTGGTGATGCCGGCTTTCTTCTTGCTGAGCGGACGCGAAGCGCTCGATCTCGGCCTGTTCCTTTCGATCCTCGGTGGCGCCACCATGGTCGGCACCGTGGCTTTCGCTCTGTGGGGCGAACATTTCAGCCAGCGCTGGCTATTCCTCTCCGGCTGCGCCGCCCAGGCGCTGGCATTCCTGGTATTGGCCTTTCACACATCGCCCGTGGTCCTGTGGGGCGCCGCGGCGCTCGCCGGTTTGGCCGGCGGTCCGCTCGGCCCGATCGCCAATGCGGCGCTGTACCGACGCATTCCCCTCGCGCTGCGCGGACGCGCCTTGGGTGCTGCGACCTCGCTGGTGCTCGTCGCCACGCCCGTCGCCGTGATCATCGCCGGCGCCGCGGTGGAACTCACCGATGCCCGCGTCGTGCTGTGGGCCTCGGCGATCCTGCTCGGCGCCTTCGTTTTCGTCGCCTCGCTGCTGCCGGGCCTCTATGAACTCGACCGTTCGGACAAGGCTGCCGCCGGCGCCATGTCTCAAATTTGACACAGGACGCTCCTAGGAGCGCACATATCATGACGACCGATCTGAACAAAGCTGCGAACACGTCGAAGCCGAAACGGCGCTGGGGCATGATCCTGGTGAGCGTGTTGCTGGCGTTCCTCCTGATCGGCGGCGCCCTGGTCCTGCTCGACAGTCTCGAACCCGAAGCTTCGCCCGCCAGCACGAACTCCGCGATTGAGTTACCGCGCGTCACCACCATGCCGCTCGAAGAGCGCCAGATGGAGCGCAGCCTGGCGATCACCGGCACGCTGATGCCGCGCGACGAAATCTTCATCGGCACAGCACTTCAGGACCAGCGTATCCGTGAAGTGCTGGTGGAGGAGGGCGATCAGGTCGTTCAGGGCCAGGTGCTGATCCGGCTCGAGACCGACATTCTCACGACCAAGCTCAACGACGCCGACAGCCGGGTGGCGCGCGCCATCTCGGCCGTCGCCGAGAAAGAGGCGCAGCGCGCCGAAGCGGAAGCGAGCTTCCGCCGCACCGAGAAACTGCGCGAGACGGGCGTCGCCAATATCCAGACCTATGACGAACGCCGCGCCGCTTTCCTCGCCGCCGATCACGCGCTGAAGGCGCTCAAGGCCGAGCTCACCCAGGCGGAAGCGCAAGTGGCGGAAGCGAAGCTGCAGCTCGAGCGCGCCGAGATCAAGGCGCCGGAAGCGGGCCTCATTTCCGAACGCCGGGCACAGATCGGCGCCATGCCGGGGACCGATCCGCTGCTCAAGCTCATCCGCAATGGCGATATCGAGCTCGCGGCCGACATGCCCGAGGCCGATCTGCCGCTGGTCAAGCCCGGCCAGTTCGTGGCGGTCCGGTTCACCGGCATCGATCATGTCTTCGAAGGCGAAGTGCGCATCGTCGCCCCCAAGGTCGATCCGCGCACCAGGCTCGGCACCGTCAAGGTGATGCTGCCGAAAGACCCGGTCGTCCGTCCCGGCATCTTCGCCAGAGGCACCTTGCTCCTCGAGCGTCGTACTGTCGTTGCGGTCGCCGACACGGCCGTGCTCTTCGAGGAGCCCGGTAACAAGCCCTATGTCTATGTGGTCAATGACGAGCAGCGGGTGATGCGCCGCTTCGTCGAGCCGGGTATGCGGCGTGACGGCTATGTCGAGATCCGCTCCGGCCTCGGCCCGCAGGAGCGCGTGGTGCGCAGCGCCTCCGCCTTCCTCCAGGAAGGTGACAAGATCCTGCCCGTCACGGAGACCGGTTCGCTCAAATGACGTCGAATATTTCCGCCTGGGCGATCAGGAGGCCGATCCCGACCATCCTGCTCTTCGTCGTGCTCACTTTGATGGGCTGGGCGTCCTTCGCCAAATTGCCGATCAATGCCGATCCGAATGTCTCGTTTCCGATCGTCAATGTCACGGTGACGCGTTCGGGCGCGGCCCCCGCCGAGCTCGAAACCCAGGTCACGCGCAAGGTCGAAAGCGCCGTCGCCGGGCTTGCCGGCGTGCGCCACATCACTTCGACCATCGAAGACGGCGTGTCGACCACGACGGTCGAGTTCCGTCTCGAGATGGATGTCGACCGCGCCACCAATGACGTGCGCGACGCCGTCGCCAATATCCGCAGCGATTTGCCGGGCGATGTCGAGGAGCCGATCGTGGCGCGGCTCGATATCGAAGGCAGCGCCATCCTCTATTATGTCGTCCAGTCGCCGACCATGTCGCTGCGCGATCTCTCCTGGTTCGTCGAGGACACGATCGGGCGCGAATTGCTGGCGGTGCCCGGCGTGCAGAAATCGCAACGCTTCGGCGGCATCGAACGCGAGATCAAGGTCGAGCTCGATCCGGCCAAGCTCACCGCCTTCGGCATCACCGCCGATCAGGTGAATACCGAGATCCGCAGCCTCAATGCCAATATGCCGGGCGGCCGCGCCGAGCTCGCCGGGCGGGAGCAGTCGGTGCGCACGCTGGGCAGCGCGCTCACCGTCGAAGCTTTCGCCGACACCCAGATCCCCCTGCCGGGTGAGCGCTGGGTGAAGCTCTCGACGCTCGGCACCATTGTCGACGGGGCGGCCGAGGAGCGCAGCTTCGCGCGGTATGACGGCCAGCATGTCGTCGGCTTCTCGGTGTCGCGCGCCAAAGGCTCGAGCGACACCACAGTCGCCGATGCGGTGGCCAAGAAGCTCGAAGAGATCGGCACGCGTTATCCGACGGTGAAAGTCCATCAGCTCGTCTCGACCGTCGACTATACGCGCGAAAGTTATGACGCGGCGATGGAAGCGCTGGTCGAAGGCGCCTTCCTCACCGTATTGGTGGTGTTCCTGTTCCTGCGCGACTGGCGCGCGACGCTCATAGCCGCCCTCGCCATGCCGCTGTCGATGCTGCCGACTTTCGTCGTCATGGACTGGCTGGGCTTCACGCTCAACAGCATCTCGCTCCTGGCGCTCACGCTGGTCATCGGCATCCTGGTCGATGACGCGATCGTCGAGATCGAGAATATCGACCGCCACATCCACATGGGCAAAAGGCCTTATCTCGCCTCGATCGAGGCGGCGGATGCGATCGGCCTCGCGGTGGTGGCCACCACCTTCACCATCGTCGCCGTGTTCACGCCGGTGAGCTTCATCGGCGGCATCATCGGCCAGTATTTCAAGCAGTTCGGCATCACCGTCGCCGTCGCGGTGCTGGCGTCGCTCCTCGTCGCGCGCCTGCTGACGCCGCTGATGGCGGCCTATCTGATGAAGCCGAAGAAGAAGCCCGAGCATGCCGAAGGCGGTGCGCGGCAATCGCGCCTCGTGGCGGGCTATCTGGGGCTCCTCGGCTGGACGCTCGACCATAAGATCACCTCGATCGCCACCGCGGTCGCCATCTTCATCGGCTCGATGGCGCTGACGCAATTCCTGCCGTCGGGCTTCCTGCCGGTGAGCGACAGCAATCTCTCGACCATCAAATTCGAGCTGGCGCCGGGCGCGCGCCTCGCCGACACCGACAAGGTGGCGCTCGATCTGGTCGAAAAGCTGCGCCAGCGTCCGGAAGTCGCCCATGTGCTGGCGACGTCGAATGAGATCCGCAAGGCCGATCTCCTCGTGGTGCTGAAGCCGCGCGGCGAGCGCAACATCACCCGCCAGCAATTCGAGGTAGCGGTCAGGCCGCTCCTGCAGGCCGTTCCGGATATCCGCTTCACCTTCCAGAGCGATGGCGGTGGTGGCGGGCGCAATGTCTCGGTCGTGCTGGCCGGCGATGACCCGCAGAAGCTGACCCAGGCGGCGCAGGATCTCGCCGCACAGATGAAGGGCCTCACGCAGATCGCCAATGTCGCCACGACCTTGCCGCTGCCGCAGCCGGAGCTCCTCATCCGGCCGCGCTTCGACGAGGCGGCGCAGCTCGGCGTCTCGATCGAGGCGATCGGCACCGCCTTGCGCATCGCCACGATCGGCGCCACCGATACGGGCTCGGCCAAGTTCAATCTCGGCGACCGGCAAGTGCCGATCCGCGTGGCCTTGATCCGTGAGGCGCGCGCCGATCTCGACGCCATAAGGTCGCTGCGCGTCACCACGGCGTCCGGCGTCGCGGTGCCGTTGAGCTCGGTCGCCGATATCGGCTTCGGCACCGGCGAGGCGGCGATCGAACGCTTCGACCGCAAAAGGCGAGTCAATGTCGAGGCCGATCTCAACAATGCGACGATCGGCGACGCGCTTGGCGCGATCGCCCAGCTGCCGGCCATGAAGAACCTGCCCAATGGCGTGCAGGAGATCAAATATGGCGAAGCCGAATTCATGCAGGAAATGTTCATGAGCTTCGCGCTCGCCATGGCGACCGGCATCATGATGGTGTTCGTCGTGCTCATCCTGCTGTTCAAGGACTTCCTGCAACCGGTCACCATCCTGATGGCGCTGCCGCTGGCGATCGGCGGCGCCATGATGGGTCTCCTGCTGTATGGCGCGGCGCTCGATCTCTCCTCGATCATCGGCCTCCTGATGCTGATGGGCATCGTGACCAAGAACTCGATCCTGCTCGTCGATTTCGCCATCGACGGGATGGAGCAGGGCATGAGCCGGCGCGAGGCGCTGCTCAAGGCCGGCGCCACGCGAGCGCGGCCGATCATCATGACGACCCTCGCCATGGTGGCCGGCATGCTGCCGGCGGTGCTGGGCCTCGGCGCCGGCGCCTCCTTCCGTGGGCCCATGGCGGTGGCGGTCATCGGCGGCCTCATCACCTCGACGCTCCTGAGCCTCGTCTTCGTGCCGGTGGTCTTCGTCTATATGGACATGTTGCGCGGCTGGATCGGCCGTAAACTGTCGCGCCTCACCTCGGTGACGGAAGAGGACCGCAAGGCGGGGGCGGTGGGGTAGGTTATATCTCACCCCGCAGGGTAGTAAGATTCGCACATCTTTCTCCTTCCCCCGCCTCGCGGAGGGCTGTCCGGGGAAAGTTGCGGGATGTCTGAGAAATCGCGCGGAAAACAGGATTGGAGAGGCGTCTTCTAAAATGAGATTCAGAATTCCCCCTCGACTTCCCCCTTCTCCCGCCTGCGGGAGAAGGTGCCCGACAGGGCGGATGAGGGTGCTGGTTCAGTTGATGACATCTCTTCAAGATAACAACGAGACGAAGCTTCAACACTGCCCACATTTGCGGTTCTACAGAGGCTGAGAGAACACCCTCATCCGGCCTTCGGCCACCTTCTCCCGCAGGCGGGAGAAGGGGAATGCAGGTGAGGCTTGCGTGGTTCGACGAATTTCCCCGGACAGCCCTGCCGCCTCGCGTGGGAAGGAGGAGATGTGTGAAGGTGATGTGTCTCCGTCCTTGAGGTTTGGCCGCAGCAAAGGCATCGTAGGCGGGATGAAAAGCGGGCGCCGGGCGTAGATGTCCGGCGGGAGGCGTGGTGAAGATACGTCGTGAGAAGAGGCCGGGCGGCAGCGTCGTTCAGATCGAGAAGGATGGCGCCTGGGTCGCGTTGAGCGACAGCGAGGCGGCGCATCTCGATTGGCTCCTGGCTTTGCCGCCACCCGCCGATGGGACTCTGCCTTTCCAGCCGCGCTCCTTTCGCGACGTGCTGCTCTATGAAGATCACTGGATTCAAAGCTCGCGCGGCTATGTCCGGCGCTTCATGCCTCAGGCCTTCCGGGTGACAGCGCTCTACGAGAAGCTCACCGGCGCGGTCTTTCCGGCCTTCCGGCCGCCGAAACTCCTGGCGCGGCAGCCCATCTATTATTTCGGCAATCATCTCACCATCGTGGCGAGCGGCATGCCGGTGAAGATACCTTCCTACAGCCGGGCGCTCGATTATGAGCTCGAGCTGGGCTGGGTACTGGCCAGGCCGCTCTTCAACGCCACGCCGGAAGAGGCGCTGGCGGCGGTCGGCGGGTTCGTCGTCGTCAATGATCTCTCGGCCCGCGATGTACAGAGGGCCGAAATGCAATCGGGTTTCGGGCCGCAGAAGAGCAAACATTTCCTGAGCTCGATGTCGGCAACGATGGTCGCGCCTGAGCATGTCCTGCCCCGGATCGATGCGCTCGCAGCGCGCGTCGAGATCAATGGCAAGCTCGTCGCCAGCTTGAGCTCCGCCGGCATGCGGTACTCGATCGGCGAGGTGCTGGCGCATCTCTCGCGCGACGAGCAGCTTCATCCGGGCGAGCTGATCGCCAGCGGCACGCTGCCGGGCGGCTCGGGTCTCGAGGCGGGCCGTCTCCTCGCGAGCGGCGATGAGCTGCGCCTCGTCATCGAGGAGGTGGGCGAGATCGTCCACCGGATCCTGTAGATGATGGACAAGGCACAGTGGCTCACCGGTCCCGACCGGAACGTGACGCGTTACGGCGAGGCGGCGAAATTCTGCGAAGGCCTCTATCGGCTGACGCCCCGGACCTATGCCTGGATGGTGCCGAACGGCTCCTGGGGCGAAACCAATCTCGGCCTCATCGATTGCGGCGGCAGAAGTGTCGTCATCGATACCGGCTGGGATCTCCATTATGCCAGCGAATTCCTCGCCGGCGCCGGCGAGCTTCTGGCGCGTTCACCCGTTCACAGCGTGATCAACACCCATGCCGATGGCGATCACTGCTGGGGCAACCAGCTTTTCGGCAATGTGCCGATCATCGCGACCCATGCCTGTATCGATCATATGCATCATATCGAGCCCAGATCGATGCGGCTCCTCGGCAAGGCGGCATCGGTGATGAAACGGCTGCCGGTCGCCGGCATCGACGTGCTCGGCCATTATACGAGCGCGATGCTGGCGCCTTACGATTTCCGCGGCATCCGCCTCGTCGCGCCCAATCAGGGTTTTTCCGGCGAGACGACGGTCACGGTCAACGGCATCGATCTCATTCTCATCGAGCTGGGGCCGGCGCATACGCCGGGCGATGCGATGATCCATGTTCCGTCCGAGAAGGTGCTGTATGCGGGCGACATCCTGTTCACCCATTGCACGCCGGTGGTGTGGGCGGGGCCGGTTGCCAATATCGTCGCCGGCTTGCGCAGGGTGCTGAGCCTCGATGCCGACTTCATCGTCGCGGGGCATGGGCCGCTGGCGACGCGCGCCGATGTCGAATTGCAGATCGCCTATTGGGAGCTCATTCAGGAGGAACTGCATCGCCGCCGTGGTCAGGGCATGACCGCCGCAGAAGCGGCGGGCGATCTTCTGCTCGGCGCCAAGTTTCAGGCCACAGCTTTCGCGCGCTGGGATTCGCCCGAGCGATTGCTGCGCAACGCGCAGGCGCTTTACGAGGAATGGGGCGAGCGGCCGAGCCCAATGCCGGACAAGTTCGCGCGGCTCAACACGATGCGCCAGCAAGCCCTGCTGGCGATGAAACTGCCGGAGGCGACGCCGCGGGTGATGCATCAAAGATAAGAACAGGGAGTTCCCCTGATAATCCCTGCAGAATCTGCAGGGGATTTACAGCGGATTTGCAGGGGAAGAACAGGGAACAACAGAGGATTTGTGATTTCCGCTGTTCCCGGAGCCTTTCTCCCCGGAAACCATTTCCCGAATGTCATGGCCCGGCCCGCGATTGCAAGGGCATGTCCAGCCGCCGCGTGATGCCGATCGCCGAGAGGAAGGCCTCGTCATGGCTGACCACCAATAGCGCGCCGTCATAGGCGGCGAGTCCGGCTTCGACCGCGGCGATCGAGTCGAGATCGAGATGATTGGTCGGCTCATCGAGGATCAGGAGCGACGGAGGCTCGCGTCCGCCGAGCACGCAGGCAAGACCGGCGCGCAGCATCTGGCCGCCGCTCAGGGCGCCGACATTCTGCAGCGCCGCGTCGGCCCTGAACATGAAACGGGCGAGGGCGGCGCGGCAGGCATTCTCGTCGGCTTCAGGGTTGAGGCGGCGGAAATTGTCGCGGATCGTCTCGCGCGGATCGAGCAGGCTGACCCGCTGGTCGAGCATGGCGAAGCGGCTCTTCACCGCGACGTTTCCGGCCCAAGGTTGCAGCTTGCCGGCGATGAGCGCCAGCACCGTCGTCTTGCCGGAGCCATTGGGGCCGGTAATGGCGATACGTTCGGGCCCGGTGATGGTGAAAGTGAGATCGCTGAGGACCGGCCGGCCGGGCACGTAACCGGCGGTGACGCCCTCCAGCCGCAGCACCACGCGGCTTGCCGGCAGGCCGGTCGACGGCACCGTCACGGACAAGGGCTGCAGGATCTCGATCCGTTTGCGGGCTTCCGCCGCAGCGGCGGCCGCTTCGCTGCGCCGGTCCTCGGCAAGACGCTTGAGGGCGCCGCTGGTGTTCTCGCTCTTCTGCTTGAGGCCGCCCAGGATGATGCGCGGTATGCCGCCTTTGGCACCCTTCCGGCGGCCGGCGCTGTCCTTACGCGCTTTGCGCTCGGTGGCGAGCTGCGTCTTGCGATCCAGTTCGGCGACACGTTTCTCGGCATCGGCAAGATCGTGGCGCGCCGCCGCCAGCTCCAGCGCCTTGCGGTCCTGATAGGTGCTCCAATTGCCGCCATAACGTGTCATGCCGAGCGAGGTCAGCTCGACGATGGCATCCATGTGGTCGAGCAATCCGCGGTCGTGGCTGATGACGATGGCGCCGGCACGCCAGTGGCTGAGCAGATCGATCACCGCCTGGCGGCCATCGCGGTCGAGATTGTTGGTGGGCTCGTCGAGCAGCAGGAAGTCGGGTTCGGCGAAGACCAGAGCGGCAAGGGCTGCCCGCGTGCGCTGGCCGCCGGAGAGCGTAGCGAGCGGCGTCACCGGTTCCGCTTCAAGGCCGACGCGTGAAAGGGCCAGGGCAAGCCGCGATGCGAGTGTCCAGTCGGCGTCGGCCAGCTCTGCCGCCGTGGCCTCGCCCGTCTCGGCGCGCCGCAGCAGCGCCAGCCCGTCAGTGATGCCGAAGAGATCGGCGATGGTTCCACCGGGCCGCAATTGGACGGCCTGGTTGAGGATGCCGAGCCGGCCATTCACGGAAACCGCGCCCGAATGGGGGCTGAGCTCGCCGGTGATCAGCTTGAGAAGTGTGGTCTTGCCGACGCCATTGCGACCGACGAGCCCGGTCAGCTCGGGCTCGAAACTCAGATCGAGATTTGCGAGGAGCGGGCGGCCGTCAGCTGTGACGAAGGATAGATTGGAGAGGACGATCGATGCAGACATGGTGAATTTCCCTGATGGCAAGGCGGGTGGGCATTGCGGTCAGGTTGAAATCCATTGCTGCGAATATCCTCGTGACGTTGATGAGCAGGCGTCTATTTAGGAAAGCCGCGCCGTGCGATCAAGCCCCCCATAGGAGGCAGGGCTATCGCATATGAGATCGTGTGAAAGCGGAAGAGCATTCCCACGTTTTCCGTTTCGCCTGCATTTCACTCATCCTGCTCCTTCCCCCGCTTCGCGCAGGACTGTCCGGGGAAAATTGCGGGATGTCTGAGAAATCGCACGGAAAACAGGATTGGAGGCGCGTCTTCCAAAATGAGACTCAGAATTCCCCCCCGACTTCCCCCTTCTCCCGCCTGCGGGAGAAGGTGCCCGACAGGGCGGATGAGGGTGCTGGTTCAGTTGATGACATCTCTTCAAGAAAACAACGAGACGAAGCTTCAACACCGCCCACGTTTGCGCTTCCACAGAGGCTGAGAGAACACCCTCATCCGGCCTTCGGCCACCTTCTCCCGCAGGCGGGAGAAGGGGAATGCAGGTGAGGCTTGCTCCAAATCTCATATGCCATACCCCTGACGCGAGAGGGGAGTGGAAAGAGCAGCCGCGACCGCTTCCATTTTTGTTCGCTTGACCGTCAGGCCGCTTTCTCACTACGGTAACTGATCCGGCGGGTAGTCGTTTGCGCGTAATTGGCGTCGTCAGATTTCAACAAATGGCGAGAAAGCGAGCCCCCTATGGATTTCTCGGTAATCAATGTCGACCTCGTGGTGAAACTGCTGCTGCTCCTGCTGATCGGCATGGGGCCTAAGATCGCGCTGGTGCCGTTTCTTGAAAAGACCAAGAAATTCGATGCGGAGAAGCAGCGGGCCATTGGCCGGCAGATGGTCATGACGGCAGTCGTCGCGGCCCTCGTCCTGTTCGCCTTAGGCGGATTACTCATGCGCCTCCTCCATATCACCGATGGTGCGGTTGCGGTCGCCGGCGGGATCATCCTGGCTATCCTGGCCATCAATATGGTGAATGCGCCGGGCCAGAAGATCGTGGAGGAGGTGGAACTACTGGAGGACCCGAAAAAAATCGCGGTCTATCCGCTGGCGGTGCCCTATTTGCTGAATCCCGTCGGCATCACGATCCTCATCATTGCCTCAGGCGAGGTCGTCTCGGTGGTGAGCGCGGTCCTGGTCGTGGGCCTTATCCTCCTGGTAGGGGCGTTTGATTACTTGATCTTCACCAATATCGACAAACTGGCCAAGCGCCTGAAGCCGGCCAGTCTGGTCGTTTCCGAAGTCGTGTTCGGCCTATTGCTGACGGCGGTCGCCATCCAGCTGGCGGTGACCGGATTGGGTAAGCTCGGCATCATCGCGCCAGCCGCGGGACACTAGGAGCGGGATGAGATTAGCTCCGCCCACTACCCTCACCCTGAGGTGCCCGCCGAAGGCGGGCCCAGATCACGATCCGTTCAGATCGAGACGATCTGAACGGATAAACGTGATCGAATTTCCTAGTTGGCGCGTGATCGAACGGAAAACCGGTATCCACTTTTCCTGATCACGCGCCCAGGGCGGCAAGCGGCAAGACTTCTGTGCCTGGATCATGCTTCGAGGCTCGCTACGCTCGCACCTCAGCATGAGCGTATTTTAGAGTCATCACGCTTTAGGGACGCCGGATCAGGTTTTCGGCGCAATCGCGAGACGAGGCTCAAGGCGCCGATCGTATAGGCGCTGGCAATGATAATCTTCAGCACGCGTATGATGAAGCTTTCCGCCGATGCTCCCGGCATTGGCGATACGCCAAGACCCAGAATCAGGATGAAGCTTGCCAGGCCGACGACGTAAATCGGGGCGGCCGGGCCGCCGCGCGCGATCCGCCCGGCAAACCACAGGCTCGATACGAGCACGGCAAAGAGAAAAAACGCGAAACTGTCCGTCAGAACGACGAACTCATGCGCGACGACGCCCGCCGCGCCGCCGAGCAGGTTGCCGAGGATCAGGCCCATGGCGAGACGCGCCCCGCGCGAAGGATCGATCTGGCGCAGGATGTTGAGCGTCATGATCAGGATAACGAGATTGTTGATATCCGCACCGATGATGAAGGCGACGAGAAGCGGAAGCAGGACGAGCGTGTCGGACAGGGCGATCCGCGCCGCGGCGGCGGCGTCCAGGCCAGGCGATGGAGCCGCCGGCGGATCATTATCCGGCGTCGGAAGCACGGCATGGGCGATCGCTACGACCACAACCGCGGTAATACCGCTCAGGACCAGAAGCCGGGCAAATTCCTCTCCCGTCGGCGCCGAGATGATGGTGATGATCGGAATGGCGCAGAAGGCGATGCGGATCAGCGACATGGCAAAGGCGGATATGCCCCGTCTCTCGCCGTAGAAGGCCAGGAAGATGATCAGGCCGACACACAGGAGCAGCACCGCCGGGGTTCCGTTGAACAGGTTCGAGGCGATGAGGGCCGCGACGCTGGCGCCGGCCAGGAGCAGCGGGATGGCCAAAATCTGCGCCGGCTTGATGCCGGACGGCATGGCGGCCAGCAATTGCACGACGATCATCGGCGCCAGAAAGCTGAACTCCCAGCCCTGATACTCGGCAAAACCGAAGGCCAAGGTTGCGGAGAAA
The DNA here is from genome assembly GCA_005502925.1 of Rhizobiales bacterium Y(2018). Classification (GTDB taxonomy): domain Bacteria; phylum Pseudomonadota; class Alphaproteobacteria; order Rhizobiales; family Aestuariivirgaceae; genus Taklimakanibacter. The sequence continues at coordinate 25,869 of SCPD01000009.1, forward strand.
GCGAGGCGCAATGCCTGCCGCACGATCCTGACATGTGCGCCGTGTGCGGCCTGCCGGTCGTGGGGCGGGGCGGTCGCCATCTCAGCCGAGATAGCTCAGATACGCGACAATGGTGATCCACAATCGCCCGATCGCATCAGTGAGCGAACTCTGGCCCGTATAGACCACTATATTGGCCTGCGATCCGAGCAGGATTTTCTTCGGCCGGCTGTCCGGATCGAACTGAATTCGCACGGCGAAGCGCTGCGACTCGCGCACCCAGCCGCTGTCATTGCGGATCGTCGGCAGTCCGGTGGCCGGATCAATACTGCGGGTGCTCACGCCCCAGCCGACACTCTCGATCTTGCCCGGATAGATTCGCCCGGGTCGGATATCCAGCACAATGTCGACCGGACTTCCCACCGCCAGGTTCTCGAGATTGTTCTCGCGAAACTCGGATTCGATCCAGATCACGTCAGCATCGATGAACGTCATGACCGCCTGTCCCGCCCCGACAAACTGGCCGCTGGTCAATTGCAGATTGGTGACGACGCCATCGGATGGCGCCCGCACGACCGTATCCTTGAGATCGCGCTGCGCGTTGCGAAGCTCTGCCTGGGCCTGGCGGATTTGCGGATTGTCCGCCCCCTGCGGCCCGAGATTCTGACGCGCCTGCTCGACTTCCGCCTTGGCGCGATCGACGTCGGCAATCGCCGAATCGAGATTTGCCTGCGCCTGATCCCCTTTGGCCCTGGGATAATGACCCTTTTTGACCAGTTCGAGGACGCGCCCGGCCTGTTCCCGCATATTGATGAAGTTGGCCTCGGCTTCGGCAAGGCGTGCCTCGGCAGCAGCAAGCGCCGCCGTCGACGCGCCGATATTCTGGCCGGCGGTGGCAAGCTTGGCTTCAGCGATGTCGACGATGATCTGATAGCGTTCGGGATCGATGACAAACAATATTTCGTTGGTCCGCGCGATCTGATTGTCCACGACATTCACGGACGTGACCCGTCCGGCCACATCGGGCGCCACCCGCACGAGATAGGCCTGTACCGTGGCTTGATCGGTATAGGGGGTCAGCCGGTCGGCGATGAGGCCATAAACGAAGAAGCCGAGACCCAATGCCAGAAGCGCCAGAGTGATCGATCGCACGGGATTGGGCGGCGCGCGCTTAGCCGGTTGTTCCGGCTCATGCGAATCGGCTGCGGGACTGTCGGTTCGCTCTGGCATAGAAAACGAGACCTCACGGATGTGGAGCGCGGGTGGATCAAGTCACGAGAACTGTAGCGCCCCCACTACGAACCAAAAGGCCTGCACGAGCTATAATCCAGAATCGGGCCGGCGAAAAGCCTGCAAAGCGGCCGATAGAGGGCTTAGATCCTGCCGCGATTCCAGCCACGGCCCCGATCGCCATAGGGCTCGTAGCCGTCCCTCGTCACCGCCACGGTGTCTTCGAGCTTCACATAGCCGCGCTTAGGATGCGGCAATGTCGTCTCGATCGAGATGACCATGCCTTCCTCGAGCGGCAGGTCTTCGTCATGGGCGGGATAGGGGACGGGACCGGTGCCGGTGAGACGCGGCGCCTCATGGGTGATCATGCCCATGCCATGGGCGCAGAAATGCATGATGCCGTGATGCGGCGCGCTCTTCCAGACCTTGTTGGCCTCGACATAGATGTCGCCGCCGCGGGTGCCGGCCTTGATGGGCTTCCTCGCCGCCTGCTGGATCATCTCGACCTCGCCGAGCAGGTCCTTCAGCTCCTGGTCGGGCTCGCCCAGAAAGGCCATGCGGCAGAGATCGCCGATATACCCTTTGTAATTGCCGCCGGAATCGAGCGAGAGCAGCTCGCCCTTGTTCCAGGTGTCGGGCGAGGGCGAGCGGTTGTGGCTGGCGCCGACCGTGAGCAGGCAATATTCGAAAGTGAGGCCGCGCTTGATCTCCTCGAGGCGCAAGGCCTCGTTCATTTCGCGTTTTGTGGCGCCCGGGCCATGGCTTTCCATCACCGCCAGCATGGAGGAGACGACACCTTCCGATGCCTTCTTCACCAAAGCCAGCTCTTCCGGAGTCTTGACGGCGCGCAGCCTTTCGAGAGGCAGGAGCGCATCGGTGATCTCGCAATTGGGCATCGCGTCCCGCAATGCCGCATGGGCATCGGCCGGCAGGAAGCTCATCTCGACGCCGATCGAGCGGATGGGGCCGAGCTTCTTGAGATGAGCCGCGGCGAAAGCGATAACGTCCTTCGTGCCCCAGGACTTCGTCTCGACGGTCGCCGGCCAGAATTTGTCGAGCTGGCGTTCATAGGTCTCGAGCCCGTTGCCGAAATAGGCGGCCTGGTCGGGCCGGCCCTTGGGATAGATCAGGACCGGCAGATAGCGGCTGACCCCGATCGCGTCCATGAAGTCGAAGAAGAAGAAGCGATAGCCGCCGAGGAGATACTGGATATTGTGCTTGGAGGTGACGACGAGGACGTCGAGCCCCGCTTTGTCCATCAAGCGGTCGAGCTTGGCCTGATCGAACGGCACCGGTTTCGTCATGATGTCTATCTCCCTGGGCGTCATTCTTGCTATTTGTGTTACAATAACCGGAAGGTCGCCGGAAAGGAAACAGCGAATGCGCAGAATGGGTCTCGTCATCGGTCTCAGATCCGAGGTCATCCCGGAATATAAGAGGATCCATGCCGAGGTGTGGCCGGAGATCCTGGCGCTGATCAGCCAATGCAATATCCGCAATTACACGATCTTCCTGCGCGAGCCGGAGAACCTGCTGTTCGCGAGCTGGGAATATCACGGCCAGGATTTCGAGGCCGATATGGCGCTGATGCGGGCCGACCCGCGCATGCAGGACTGGTGGCGCATCACCGACCCGATGCAGGTGCCGCTGTCATCGCGCAAGAAGACCGAATGGTGGGCGCCGATGGAAGAGGTCTTCCATCACGATTGAGCGGCGGCAGGCAAAAGCGCGCCACCGGGCCGATAGAGGGGCAGCGAGAGGCGGAATGTCGACCCCCTGGCGTCGCTCGTCGTCAATGTGAGATCGCCACCATGCTGCCGGGCGATTTCTCGTGAAATATAGAGCCCGAGGCCGGAGCCTTTAGTCCGCTGGCCCGGGACGCGGTAATATTTCATGAATATGAGCTCGTGGTACTCGGGTGCCACGCCGATGCCCCGGTCCATCACGTGTATGAACGCCAGGCCTCGATCAGTAGAAAGTCGAACAATCACGCAATCGGTCGCCGACGTGTATTTCAGTGCATTGTGGATCAGGTTATGCAGTGCAATCTCAACCAGGGTGGGGCTACCCTCGACAGTCGCTTCGTCAGCGAGAATGAAGCTCACGCGACTGGCGGCGTAATCATCCAGTGCCGCCCTGGCAGAACGCAATACATCATTCAGCTCGAATATCTCCATCACGGCGGGCGGCGCTTCTCCTGCGCCGAGCCGCTCGTCGGCGAGGACATTCTCGATCAGCATGGACATTCTTTTTACCGTCTGCCTGATCCTGGTCGTGCGCAGCCTGATGCCGTCGGTGCTTCCGGGCACCGAATGCGCGATGTTTTCCGCGGCCGCGGCGATCACCGCCAACGGGCCGCGAAAGTCATGCGACACCAGGGTCACAAAATTCCGTTGCTGAGCCAGGGCGTCATTGACCTGGTCGAGAGACCGCCTGAGCTTGGCCTCCAGCAGGTGGCGCCGGTCTATTTCCGCGTTGAGCGTGGCATTCCGCTCCGCCAGCTCCGCGGTTCTCTCGCGCACTTTGGCCGTCAGCTCGCGTTCGGCCGATCGCGACAAGGCGATGACACGATCCTTCTCGGCGCTCAGACTGCGCTCGGCGAGCTGCGCGCGTCGCGCGACGGCGGCGCTCAACAGCACCAGATGAATCAAGATCCCGACGGCCATGACCCTGGCCAGGGAACTGTCGATCCGGAACGGATTGGCGCCGGTATACTGCATCTGCATGACCATACCGATTGCGATCACGCTCGCAAAAGCAAGCGCCGGCAGCAGATACTGATATTGCCGTCGGAATGCGATCAGGTAGAAAACGAACAAGGCGGTGAGGATGTGCGACCATTGCTGCAGCCGTGACACAAATAGCCCCACGTCACTGTAACGGCCGGCCAGCGCGAACAGCAAGGCGATGAAGTTGAGCAAGACGACACCTTGCGCGACGCGCCAGGCCCAGGCCTGGTAGCGACGGAACTCGAACAGCCAGGCCAGAAACAATACCATGACCACACTGTATAGGCAGACTATGACGCCCCAGCTGCGATAGAGCTGCTGTTTGTCCAGGAAGAACAGAAACTCGACGGCGTAGCCCATGTAAAAGACAATCAGCAGTCCGGATTCAAGCAGGACGACGGCATAGAGAATATAGAGGGGGTCCCGCAGCCAGGCGGCGTAGAGGAGATTGGCGAGAATCATGGCGCCAATGGCGCCGACCACTATTCCCATGATCCAGTCGTTGGAACGACGGTATCTCTCGTAACCCTGCTCCTGCCAGATGTTGAATGACGTGGTCATCGACGTCGACGACTGGAGGCGAATATAATACTGGCTCTCCGTCATCGGCACGGAGATCTGAAAAAGATTCGGATAGGCGCGAACCTCGCCTTCATCCCACAGATATATGCTGCGTGGAGGCGAGATCGCCAGGCGCCCCGCTCCATCAGGAACATAAAGCGTGACCTGTTCGATCAGAGGCCGCTCCACTTGCAACAACCACTGATTGCCGGGCGTCGGGGCGGACAGGGAGAAGCGGACCCAGACAGCTGCGTCCTTTCGATAGCCTTCGGTCAGCATCGACGGGATGGACTTGAAGTCCAGACCCCGGCGGCCGGAAATGATGTCGTCTATCGTCAGCACGCCGGTCGGATCATGCAAGACAGCGAGATGGCCGCCGAGCGAGACGGGATCTTTGATTCCGTCAGCCGTATTCAATTGAAGGGCCGATGATTTCTGCGACGCAAGACATCCGAACAGGATGGACAAAACAATGATTATGTGAATACGGATGTTGAAGAAGTGCTTCATGGGGATGCTGGATGATGGCGGGGGAAGTATCTAAGCAGGGTGGCGTCACGATCACTCCCCTGGTCTATCTTGTCGATGATGACGGGGATTTCCGTGACGAAATGGTCCTTGGATTATCCAGCTTGGGCCTGGAGGCGCATGGATTTCACGATGCCGCCGCGCTCTATCGCGTCTGCGCGGCCAGGCCGCCCGATATCGTCGTCCTCGACATTGGTCTGGAAGGTGAAGATGGCCTGAGCATCGCCGCGCATTTGCGGGCGTCGCAATCGCTCGGCATCGTCATCGCGACGGCGCGGAGCTCCATAGACGATCGGGTTGACGGCCTCATGAAGGGCGCAGACGCTTATCTCGTCAAGCCAATCGACGTCCGCGAACTCGCGGCGACAGTCGTGGCGCTCAATGAGCGCCGCAGAAGCCTTCGCACCGCTTCGCAACCCTTGCCCGCCACGCCGCAATGGGCGCTGGTGGAAGGTGGCTGGGTGCTCACCGACGGCATTGGTCATCGTCTCCGCCTCACCACGTCGGAACAGCGTTTTCTCGGACGCCTGTTCAGCGAGCGCGGCAAGACCGTCGAACGGCGCGCACTCGTCGAAGCCATAGGGGCGGATGTCTATGACTTCAATTACGGTCACCTGGACACCATTGCGAGCCGCCTGCGCCGGAGAGCCGAAAAATCCAACATGTCTCTTCCCTTGCACACCATTCGCGGATCAGGCTTCACGTTCAGCGATTAAGATGATCCTGGCTGTGTTGTCTAGAGCCCCTTCCGTTTTTGATCGAAACGTTCCGATTCAATCAAGACGGGAAAAGGGGCTCGCAAATAAATGATCCGGAGCGCTTCCCTGTCGTCAAAGTCGAGCAACTTTGGCGGGAAGCGATCTAGGAGAAGCTGGCTCTTCGCGGAATCACTGCAAGTAGCAGTTCTCCAGTGGCGCGCGCGTGACGTCGTGCGGGAGCATTTGCAGGAAGGCCATCTTCGGCAAGATCGACATCCCACGATCCGGAAGGCCCCCTCCTACTCCATCAACGGGTTGAGAAAGGTTCGCGAGCGACAAGGCGGTCAGATGATATTCCCGTGCATGTCAGCGAGTGTAAGAAACTGACAGCGACTGACATTGCGATTGGCGGGAAGGACGCGTAGCCCAAAGACAGGGGAAACATCCATACTGCCTGTGCTCTGCGGCGAAGTTGTGGCGCGAACAGTTGGATGGTTCCCGGATCGCCCATTGCGAGCACGGAGCAACTGCGTGTCAGGCCTGAAACTCGTTTTGAAAAGCCGACCGAACTGTCGGACAGACGAACACAAGCCCACGTCCCTGCCGATTGGCATGATTGCCGACCGTGATTTCCGCTCCTCCCGACAACTCCAACTCTGAACGAAGGCCAGCAATGCCAACAAGAGACTCGAATTTCGCCGTTACCTCCGAGCTCAGGGGCGACAGCAACAAATCCGCCAACAATAGGCGGACATGGCGCGATTTCGTGCTCAGGGGCGGGCGCGTGACGAAATACAAGGGCATCGGCTGCGGGATCGCGCCGCATTCGAGGGGCGTCTGCGCGGTGCTGGGCGCCGTGGCCGCGTCGGCCTTCGCTGTGGTCATGCTCACGACTCCGGCTGCTTTGGCCGGCTCCTGCAGCAATGCGGCTATTTCCACCTGCTCGGGCGCGGCGGGAGCTCCAGGTACCGACGCTCCGGTAGCGATCAATCAGCCCAGCCCAATCACGGTGACGACCGATCCGGGCTTCGGCATCAACGCCGGCGGTGGTTTCGCAGCCATTACAATCACCGGCACAGGAGTCGGTGACATCACCTTCACGGACGTGAATCAGTCCGCGATTACGTCGACCAGCAATGTCGGTATCCGCGTTTACAGCCAGAACACCGGCGCGGTGGGTATTGAAACCAATGGCGTCATCACTTCGGCCAGCACGGGTGTCGGTGTCGATGTGGGGGCGAACACGACCGACGTGATTGTCAAGGTGAACGATGTCGACGCTGGTGGGCACGGTATTCACGTGCTGGGCAATGCCGGCACGGGCGATGTTTCGATCACCGCCCGTGATATCGACGCGGACGCTATCGGCATCAATTTCGACAACGGCCCGGCCACGAACGACTTCACTGTCGATGTGAACAAGATCACGTCCGGCAGTCATGGCATCTATGGCTTCGCCAGCGGTGACGGCGACGTCAATATCACCATTCACGACTCTATCGATGCCGCCGGCCACGGCATTTGGCTCGACGTCGACGCCAGCCCTGGGGGAGGGCTGGTGGACATCAACGTCGGCAACATCAAGGCCGGCGGTGAGGGCATCAATCTCGACACGAATGCGAATACGACCGACCTCACGATCGATGTGAACAATATCGAATCGACGGCCAGCGGTATCCATTTCGTCCATCGCGGCACGGGCAAGACGACTGTCATCGCGAATGACATCACGGCCAGCGGTGCCGGCAGCAACGGCATTTGGTTCGATACTTACGGTTCCGACGATGTCTCCGTTACCGCCCACGACATTGATGCAGGCTTTATCGGCGTCTGGTTCGACACGTACTGGACCACGAAGAACCTCGACGTCGACATCAACAAGATCACGTCCGGTGACGACGGCATCAATGGCATCCACAGCGGCGATGGCGAAGTCAATATCACTGTGCATGATTCCATCGTTTCCGGTGACGATGCCATCGAGTTCTATGCCGACAATGCCGACGTGAAGAAAGTGAACGTCAACGTCCACGACGCGAAGGGGGCCGACAACGCGATCTTTATCGGGTCCTCCTCTGCGGCCCTGGCCGATCCGACGCTCAATGATGTCAACATCACGACCACCGGCCATATCGAGGCCGGCAACTGGGCCATCTGGACCCAGACCAATGCCGGCGTCATGAGCAATATCACCGTCAAGGCCGGCTCCGTCCTTGAATCAACCAACGGTATCGCCATCGGCAACAATGGCGGCGACAGTCATGTGATCATCGAGAACGCCGTGGAAGTTGTCGACGACATCAATACGCCCGACGTCGAAAAGAGCAGTGTCAATGGCGTCATTCGTCTGGGCGGGGGTGGGGACCGACTGGACCTCCATGGCGGCTTCTCCGGCATCACCGAGGTGAATGGCGGCTTTGGCGGCACCAACACCGACGACGTGCTGAACCTGCTCCAGGCGAACAGCACTTATAACGCCGGCCAGATCGTCGGCTGGGATGTGTTCAACATCGACGGCAGCTATCTGACGACGGATGGCGGCCTGGGGGGCAATCTGGTGGTTGGCACGGCTCATGTTGCCGGCACCGGCATCTTCCTGACCAATGGTTCGACGCTCGAGAGCAATCAGCCGGGCATGAACATCTATGGCAATCTTACCCTGGCAGCCGGCACCACCTATCTCAGCGACGTCAATGATGACGCCGGCAATCCGGGAGTGGGCGATACGTTCATCACCGGCTTCCTCAACAATAACGGCACGGTCTCCATCGCCGATGAAGCCGCTGACGATAATGTTCGGGTCGATGGGCTATATTCCGGCAATGGCGGCAGGGTCGTCCTCGATACGGTGCTCGGCGATGACAGCTCCGCCACCGACGTGATGATTCTCAGAGGCGGCACAGCCATGGGCACCACCAATCTGGTGGTGAACAATGTCGGCGGCGCAGGCGCGAAAACCCTCAATGACGGCATCAAGGTTGTTGACGTCACCGGCGACTCTCTGGGTACGTTCTCGCTAGTCGGGGATTACGAAATCGCTGGCCAGCAGGCGGTGATCGCCGGCGCCTATGGCTACACGCTGTGGAAGAACGGCGTGAACAACACCGACGGCGACTGGTACCTGCGTTCGCAGTTCGGTGCGGGCGGTCCGGGGGGGCCGATCTACGCGCCCAGCGTTCCGATCTATGAGGCTTATGGCCAGGTTCTGCTGGGCCTGAACGGCCTGCCGACCCTGCAGCAGCGCGTCGGCAATCGCTACTGGAAGGACGCGGTGAGTTCTGCGCAGGATGCCGCCGCTGCTGCTCCCGATGTTGTCACTGCTGCTGCCGATATTGTCGGTGCAACGACGCCGGCCATCGATCAGAGTGGCGTCTGGGGTGTCATCGAGGGATCTTATGCCGAGTACGATCCCGACACCTCGACCAGCGGCGCTGAGTACGACCTGAGCATCTGGAAGATGCGCGCCGGTATCGACGGTCTGGTCTCGGAATCCGAACGCGGCAAGATCATCGCCGGCCTGAACGCCTTCTACGGCCAGGGCTCTTCCGACATCTCTTCGCTGTTCGGTTCGGGCGACATCTCGACCGACACCTACGGATTGGGTGCAACCGCCACCTGGTATGACAATAACGGCTTCTATCTCGACGGTCAGGGACAGCTTTCCTGGTTCGACAGCGACCTCAAGTCCGATCTGGTGGGTGAGCTGGCGTCGGGCAACAACGGGTTCGGATATGCCCTCTCGCTGGAAGCCGGCCAGCGCATCGATATGCACAATAACTGGACGGTCATTCCGCAGGCCCAGCTGGTCTATTCGAATGTCAGGTTCGACTCATTCGACGACCAGTTCGGCGCCGAAGTCAAAACCGACACGGCCGACAGTCTGCGCGGCCGCGTGGGCCTGGCGATGGAACATCAGAACAGCTGGGCCGACGAGCAGGGGCGGGTCGAGCGTGCCACGTTCTATGGCTTAACCAACCTGCACTACGAGTTCCTCGATGGCGTTTCCATCGACGTGGCCGACACGGAGATCGTCTCGGAGAACGATGCGCTGTGGGGCGAAGTCGGTCTGGGCGGTTCCTATAACTGGAATGACGACGGGTACTCGATCTATGGTGAGATCTCGGCCAATTCCAGCCTCGAGAATGTCGGCGACAGCTATGTGCTGAGCGGCAAGGGCGGTCTGCGCATCAACTGGTGATATCTTTCTCCTTCCTCGCGCCTGGCGCGGGGAAGGAGAGGGCCGAAGGCCGGCGAGGGCTCCTTGCTTCAGTCCGACCGCTGATTCAGAAGAGCCCTCATCCGCCCTGTCGGGCCCCTTCTCCCATTGCAGCGCAACAGGAGAAGGAGAAGTTGGATGAAGTTACTCCCCTGAGCCCACTTTCGCGATGATGGTGCGGATGCCGGCATCCTCCAGCATCTTGGCGTGTTCGGTGGAGAGGCCGTCATCGGTGATGAGGGTCGAGATGCGCGACAGCGGCAGCACCGTGTAGCGGGTGCGGATCGCGAATTTGCGGCTGTCGGCGAGCAATACCAATTCGTCGGCGCGGGAAAGCAGCCTTTCGGATTCGCGCGCGATCAGCGGGTGCGATTCCATGATGCCGTTGGGGCCGATCCCTTGGGCGCCCAGAAACAGCTTCGAGGCGAAGAAATCGGGCGGGCCTGAGGCCTGGGCATAGAGAATGCCGGGCTCGCGATAAAGCTCGCCGCCGCCCAAGGTCAGATGGCAGGAGCCGTCCTCCCACAGACGCGCCGCGAGCGGCATAGAATTGGTGTAGATGCGCACATTGCGGCGGGCCAGTCTCAGCGCGAAGAGATAACAGGTGGTGCCGCCATGGATGATGATGGCGTCGCCGTCGCGCACCAGCGCTTCCGCCTCGCGCGCAATGGCGCGTTTGGCGTCGACCGCCAGCATGCGGTTCTCCTCGAAGGGACGGGCGGCAAGCCGCTCCGGCGCGTCCTCACGCTCGGCAGCGGCGATGCCGCCGAAGACTTTGCGGACATTGCCCTCCTCGTGAAGCTTGGCGATGTCGCGGCGAATGGTGGCGGGCGAGACCTTCAGCACGTCGAGCAGGTCCTTCACCGTTGCGAAGGGGCGCTCCTTCAGCTCATCGAGAATGAGACGGTGACGTTCGCTTTCATCCATGGTGGTGGCTCGCAATCTCCCTCCGCCGCCGAAGGCGGGGAGGGGGGCGCGCGGAACGCGCGACGGGTGGGGTCGTGCCGCTGTATGATGCTGAAGGATGTATCCGGAGCAGTTTGCCGGTTGCGCTACCCCCATCCGGTGCTGCGCGCCACCTTCCATCGCTTCGCGGGTGGAAGGAGGAAAAAGGGCGATGATCGGCGATGATCACGTCCATGATCACGCGCTCACGGTGATTTGTCATATGATTGCGATTCATGGCTTGACCATAATTGCTCATCATTGTTCAATCTTAATCACAACGGGGCCGTCACGCAACGGCGTGTTCAGGCCCTGAGGCTTCCGCGAGCGGTCCGGGTTCACCTGCGGAAACCCAATAAAATCGGTGAATCCGGATGGGAGGAGCAGGCGTATGCGCGGCATCGCAGCGGTTTTTCGTCAAACCGTCAGGGGGACCACCTGGTCCGGAGCCTCCCGTCATATCCTGTCAAATTTGAGCAAATGCAATCATCATGAGCGCGGAGCCGCGCCATGACGCCGCTGGTCGAGCTCAAGGGCATCTCGAAATCCTTCGTCGGCGTCAAAGTGCTCGACCATGTCGATTTCGACGTGCGCCCGGGCGAGGTGCATGCGCTCTTGGGTGAAAACGGCGCCGGCAAATCCACCCTCATCAAGATCATCGCCGGCGTGCATGCGGCCGATGAAGGCGAAATCCGGATCGGCGGCGAGGCGATGAAATTCGCCAATCCCGGCCAGGCGGTGAAGGCCGGCATCGCCATCGTCTATCAGGAGCTGCTGCTGTTCCCCGAGCTTTCGGTCGCCGAGAACATCTTTCTCAATCACGCACCGCGCACAGGCTGGGGCGGGCTCGACTGGGCCGAGATGCGCCGCAAGGCGCGGGCACTGCTCGATGATCTCGATTCGCATCATCTCGATGTCGACGCCAAGGTCGGCTCACTGTCGGTCGCCAACCGGCAGCGCATCGAAATCGCCAAGGCGCTGTCGCAGAATGCCCGCGTCGTGATCATGGACGAGCCGACCGCGTCGCTCGCCGAAGCCGATGTGCAGCAGTTGATGACGATCATCCGGCGCCTGCGCGACAGAGGCGTCGGCATCGTCTATGTGAGCCACAAGCTGCCGGAGATCTTTGCGCTGGCCGACCGGGTCACGGTGCTGCGCGACGGTCATTATGTGGGCACGAAAGACATCAAGGACGTGACCGAGCGCTCGCTCGTCGCGATGATGGTCGGCCGCTCGATCGACCAGCTCTTTCCCAAGGAAGACGCCCCGATCGGCGCGGTGCTGCTCGAATTGCGCGGCGTCTCGCAGGGCAAGACGGTGCGCGATGTGTCCTTCACGTTGCGCGCCGGCGAGATCCTCGGCATTGCCGGGCTCGTCGGCTCGGGGCGGACCGAGACGGCGCTCACCATTTTCGGCATCACGCCGGCCACCGCCGGCACGATCCTGATCGACGGCAAACCCGTCCAGATCACGTCGCCGCAGCAGGCGCGCGATCTCGGCATCGCCTATGTGCCGGAGGATCGCGGCTTGCAGGGCCTGGTGCGGCCGCAGACCATCGCCGAGAATATCTCGCTCACCGTCCTCAAAAAGCTCGCGCGTGGCTTCATCGTCGATCGCGGCAAGGAGGATTCACTCGCCCGCGACTTCATCAAGCGGCTGGGAATCAGAGCGCGCGGTCCCGGCCAGGCGGCGCGCCAGCTTTCGGGCGGCAATCAGCAGAAAGTGGTGCTCGCCAAATGGCTCGCCGCGGAGCCCCGCATCCTCATCATGGACGAGCCGACGCGCGGCATCGATGTCGGCGCCAAGTCTGAAATCCATGCGCTGATGTCGAAGCTGGCGCAGAACGGTCTCGCCATTCTCATGATTTCGAGCGAATTGCCGGAAGTGCTGGGCATGAGCGACCGGGTGCTGGTCATGAATGGCGGACGCATCGTCGCCGAGATCGCCCGCAAGGATGCGACGCCGGAGACGGTCGGCGCCGCCATGACGCTGGTGCAGGAGCGGGAGGCCGCGGCATGAGCGACATCGCAATCCCGATCAGGCGGCCCTCGACCTTCGCGCGGCTCTTCGAAGCCTATGGCCAGGAGATCGTCGTCCTCGCCGCCATCGTCGTATTGTTCGCCATTGTCGGCATGGTCAATCCGCGTTTCCTGTCCGACACCAATCTGACCAGCATCTTCTCCGGCAATGCCTATATCGCGGTGGCGGCGATCGGCATGGCGATGGTCATCATCTCCGGCCATATCGACGTCTCGGTCGGCTCGCTCATCGGCGTGCTCGCCACCATTGCCGGTACACTGGCGGTGTCGGGCTATCCGATCTGGGTCGCCTGGCTGGTACCCGTCCTCGTCGGCATCGCCATCAATACCTGTCTCGGCGCGCTCATCGCCTATATGCGCATCCCGTCCATCGTGGCGACGCTCGGCATGCTGTCGATCCTCAAAGGCGGGCTCATCAGCGCCACCGGCGGCACCTGGATCACCGGCATGCCGCCGGGATTCTTCATCGCGCAGGCGCGCCTCTTTGGCATTCCCTCGCCCGTCTATTTCATGGTGGTCCTCACCATTCTCGTCGCACTGTGGATGCGTTATTCGGCGACGGGGCGCTCGATCTATGCGGTAGGCGGCAATGGGGAAGCGGCGCGCGCCTCCGGCCTCAATCCGGAGCGCACCTGCGTCCTCGTCTTCGCGCTGCATGGCTTCTTCGCCGGCATCGCGGCCCTTTTGTTCGCCACGCAATTGCAGGTCATCCAGTCGACCGTGCCGCCCAATCTCGAGCTCACCGTCATCACCGCGGCGGTGATCGGCGGCGTCTCGATCCTCGGCGGCACCGGCACGGTGATCGGCTCGACGCTCGCCGCCATCCTCTTCGCCTGCATCGGCTCGGCGCTCATCTTCCTCAATGTCTCGGCCTATTGGCTGCGCGCCGTGCTGGGGCTGCTGATCCTCGCCACCGTGCTCGCAGACATGGCGCGGCGGCGCCGGAGCTTCTCGCCATGAGCGCCGCGTGGAAAAGCCTGCTGTTGCGCCATGAGACGATCCTGGGCGGGCTGCTTGTCATCACGCTCATCGTACTCGCTTTCCAGTCCGACCGCTTCTTCACCGCCGACAATCTGCTCAATCAGGGCCGGCTGATGGCCGAGGTCGGGCTCGTGGCGCTCGCCATGACTTTCGTCATCGTCACCGGCGGCATCGATCTTTCGGTGGGCTCGATCCTCGGTCTTGTCGCGATATTGCTCGGCGTGTTCTGGCAGAAGCTCGGGCTCCCGCTGCCGCTCGCCATGGTGCTGGGCATCGTGGTCGGCGGTGTGGCGGGGCTCGTCAACGGCCTGATCATCACCCGCTTCGGCGTGCCGCCGCTCATCGCCACGCTCGCCACCCTGGCGCTCTATCGCGGGCTGGCCGAAGGCATCAGCCAGGCGCGCTCGGTCAGGGGTTATCCCGACTGGTTCTTCATGCTGGGCCAGGGCGAGTTCCTCGGCGTGCCGGTGCAATTGTGGATCTTCGGGCTCTGCGCCATCATTGCCGCGGTCATTCTCGGGCTCTCCACCTTCGGGCGCGCCACCTATGCGATCGGCTCCAATGCGGTCGCGGCGCGGTTCTCAGGGCTGAGTGTCGACCGCAGCCTGCTGCTCATCTACACGGCCTCCGGCCTCATCGCCGGCCTCGCCGCGGTCATCTTCGTGTCGCGCGTCTCGACCACACGCTCCGACATGGGCACCGGCCTCGAACTCGATGTCATCACCGCGGTGGTGCTGGGCGGCACCAGCATCTTCGGCGGGCGCGGCACCATCATCGGCACGCTGCTCGGCCTCGGCCTGATGCAGGCGCTCAAAAACGGACTGGCGCTGGCGGGGGTGAAAGGCGACGGCACCATCGTGGTGATCGGCGCCGTGCTCATCGGCACCATCCTCATCAGCAACATCTTTCGCAAGGACGCAGACGGTTGATCGAAATGGGAGAGTCCGGGCCACGACCGTCGGCATGTAACACACAAGGCTTGGACAGAAGCGCAAGGAGCATGAAATGATACGCAAGACATTATTTGCTGCCGCCGCTCTCGCCGCCATGGCGGGAAGCGCCTTTGCCGCCTCGGCCTGGACCGGCGGCGACGACCTGCCGACCAACCCGCTTGCCTGCGACGGCACGGCGGGTGCGGCCGCCGCCAAACCCTATGATGGCGGCGAACCCACCGGCGCGCCCGATCGGAAGGCCAAGAAGATCACCGTGGTCGATGTGCCGAAGCTGATCGGCATCGGCTATTTCAACGCCACCTCGAAAGGCATCGCCGATGCCGCCAAGGAGCTCGGCAATGTCGATGCCAAGACCGACGGGCCGACGCAGGCCAATATCGACCAGCAGATCACCTTCATCGACAATTACATCACCAGCGGCGTCGACGGCATATTGTTCGCCGCCAATGATCCGGTCGCCATCGCGCCGGTGCTGAAGAAGGCCCTGTCCAAGGGCATCAATGTCGTGGGCTACGACGCCAATTCGCAGCCCGATGCGCGCCAGTGGTTCGTCAACCAGGCCGAGTTCAACGGCATCGCCAAGGCCATGGTCGACAACCTGGCCAAGGAGATCGGCGAGGAGGGCGCCTTCGCCATCGTCACCTCGACCTTCACCACGCCGAACCAGGCGCGCTGGATCGCCGAGATGGCGGCCTATGCGGAGAAGTGCCATCCCAAGATGAAGTGGCTGGAGACGGTCGAGGCGCAGGAAGACAATGTCCTGTCGTTCAACCAGGCGACCACGCTCATCAACAAATATGGCGATGAGCTGAAAGGCATCTTCGGCATGACCAGCGTCGCGACGCCGGCGTCGGCCGAAGCTGTGACGCAGGCCAACAAATGCGGCACGATCGCCGTCGTCGGCCTCGCCACGCCCAATGCGATGAAGCCTTATGTCGAGAAGGATTGCGTGAAGTCGGTGGTGCTGTGGAACCCGGTCGATCTCGGCTACGCCGCCATGCAGGTGCTGCGCGCGGTCGCCGATGGCGATCTGAAGCCCGGCGCCACGTCGGTGAAGGCCGGCAAGCTCGGCGAGCTCCAGGTCATCAACGGCTCGGAGATCCTGCTCGGCGCCCCCTTCGTCTTCTCGAAGGAGAATATCGGGCAGTTTGATTTCTAAAGACGACTTTCACTCTCACCAATATTTCCCCTCTCCCGCTTGCGGGAGAGGGGAACACCCTCATCCGGCCTTCGGCCACCTTCTCCCGCAGGCAGGAGAAGGGGAACGGAACGGGAGAGGGGCTAGATGACAACGAAAGGTTAGTATCCATGACGAAGACCGCCATTCCCGATCTGTGGGACGACAAGATCGCCGCCAGCTTGAGCGAGCCGGGGCTCTTGCTCTATCGCTCGAACCTGCTGGGCAGCGATCTCAGGATCACCAATTTCGGCGGCGGCAATACTTCGGCCAAGGTGAAGATGACCGATCCCTTGACGCGCCGGGAGGAGACGGTGCTGTGGGTGAAGGGATCGGGCGGCGATCTGGGCTCGATGAAGCTCGACGGCTTTTCGACGCTCTATCTCGACAAGCTTTATGCGCTGAAAGGCCTCTATCGCGGTATCGACCATGAAGACGAGATGGTCGATTACCTGCCGCATTGCACCTTCAATCTCAATCCGCGCGCGGCCTCGATCGATACGCCGCTGCATGGTTTCGTGCCGGCGCTCCATGTCGATCACATGCATGCCGATGCGGTGATCGCCATTGCCGCGGCGAAGGATTCGGAGAGACTGACGAAAGACGTCTTCGGCGATGAGATGGGCTATCTGCCATGGCAGCGGCCGGGCTTCGATCTCGGCCTCAAGCTCGGCGAAATGGCGGAGAAGAATCCGCATTTCGTCGGTGTGGTGCTGGGGGCCCATGGGCTCTTCACCTGGGGGGCGACGGCGAAAGAGTCCTATCAGACCACTTTGCGCATCATCAACAAGGCGGCCGACTGGCTGGAAGGCCATCGCGCCAAGCCGTCCTTCAAGGGTGCTCGCTTCGACAGCCTTGATGCCCAGGAGCGCGCCGATGTCGCGCGGCGGCTGATGCCGGAAATCCGCGGCCGCATCGCCAAGGATGAGCGCAAGATCGGCCATTTCACCGATGCGCCGGAAGTGCTCGATTTCGTCAACAGCAACGCGCTCGACGCTCTGGCGCCGCTCGGCACGTCCTGTCCCGATCATTTCCTGCGCACCAAGATCAGGCCGCTGGTGCTGCCTTATGATCCCAAGACGCGCAATCTCGATGCGGTGGTGGCTGGGCTCGACCAGACGCTGGAGACTTACCGGCAGGACTATGCCGCTTATTATGAGCGCGCCAAACATCCCAACTCGCCGAAGATGCGTGATCCCAATGCGATCATCTATCTGGTGCCGGGTGTCGGCATGCTGTCCTTCGCCAAGGACAAGGCGACGGCGCGCATCGCCTCGGAATTTTACGTGAACGCCATCAATGTCATGCGCGGCGCGTCGGGTGTGTCGGACTATGTCGGGCTGCCGGCGCAGGAGGCGTTCAATATCGAATATTGGCTTCTCGAAGAGGCGAAGCTGCAGCGCATGCCGAAGCCGAAGAGCCTCGCGGGACGCATCGCCTTCGTCACCGGCGGAGCGGGCGGCATCGGCCAGGCGATCGCGCATCGGCTATTGAGCGGCGGGGCTTGCGTGGTGTTCGCCGATATCGACCAAACGGCGCTCGATGCGACGGTCGCGGGATTCGGGGCGCGGTTCGGCAAGGACCAGGTGCATGGCGTGCTGCTCGATGTAACCCAGGAGGACGCCGTCATCGCCGCGATGGCGGAAACGGTCCTGCGTTATGGCGGCGTCGACATCGTGGTCAACAATGCCGGCATATCATCGGCGGCACCCGTCGAGGACACGACGCTGGAGCTGTGGAACAAGAACATGTCGATCCTCGGCACCGGCTATTTCCTGGTGGCGCGCGAAGGCTACCGGCTGATGAAGACGCAGAAGCTCGGCGGGTCGATGGTATTCATCGGCTCGAAGAATGCGATCGCGGCTTCGGCCGGGGCGTCGGCCTATTGCACCGCCAAAGCGGCGGAAGTGCATCTGGCGCGCTGCATGGCGCTGGAGGGCGCGCCGCTCGGCATTCGCGTCAATGTCGTCAATCCGGATGCGGTGTTGCGCGGCTCGAAGATCTGGCAGGGCGAATGGCGCCAGCAGCGGGCGCAGTCGAACAAGATCAAGGAAGAGGAGCTCGAGGAGTTCTACCGCAAGCGGTCATTGCTGCAGCGTTCGGTGTACCCGGAGGACATAGCGGAAGCCGCCTATTTCTTCGCGTCCGACCTTTCCGCCAAGTCGACCGGCAATTTCCTCAATGTCGATGCCGGCAATGCGACGAGTTTTACGCGGTAAGACATCGGAGGCGTCATGACCTTTTCCATCTCGGCTGATTTCATCGGTGAGCAGAACCGCAAAGCCGAGGTCGCATTGGCGGAAGACTATGCGGCGCTCGGCCGGCAGCTAGGACGGCGGGGCATCGATATCGAAAAGATGACGGCGCGCGCCATGGCCTATGCGGTGGCGGTGCCAACCTGGGGCGTGGGCACCGGCGGCACCCGCTTCGCCCGCTTTCCGGGACCGGGCGAGCCGCGCAACGTCTTCGACAAGATCGACGATTGCGGCGTCATCCATCAGCTGGGCCGGGTGACGCCGACAGTCTCACCGCATATTCCCTGGGACAAGGTCGACGACTTGAGTGCGCTCCGCCAAAAGGCGGCCTCGCATGATCTCGCCTTCGACGCGGTGAATTCCAACAGCTTCCAGGATGCCCGGGGCCAGAAGCTCTCCTATAAATTCGGCTCGCTCACCCATGCCGATGCAGGCACGCGGGCCCAGGCGGTCGAACATAATCTTGAATGTATCGAGATCGGCGCTAAGCTCGGTTCGACGGCGCTCACCGTGTGGATCGCCGACGGCTCGAATTTCCCCGGCCAGTCCAACCTCAATGCCGCCTTCGACCGTTATATGGTATCGCTCAAGGAGATCTATGACGCGTTGCCGAAAGACTGGTCGGTGTTCCTCGAGCACAAGCTCTATGAGCCGGCTTTCTATTCGACCGTCATCTCCGACTGGGGTTCGAGCTTCATGGCGGCGAGCGAATTGGGGCCCAAGGCGAAATGCCTGGTCGATCTCGGCCATCACGCGCCCAACACCAATATCGAGCAGATCGTGGCGCGGCTCATCCGGGCGCAGAAGCTCGCCGGCTTCCATTTCAACGATTCCAAATATGGCGACGACGATCTCGATTCGGGCTCGGT
The DNA here is from genome assembly GCA_005502925.1 of Rhizobiales bacterium Y(2018). Lineage (GTDB taxonomy): Bacteria > Pseudomonadota > Alphaproteobacteria > Rhizobiales > Aestuariivirgaceae > Taklimakanibacter. The sequence continues at coordinate 45,029 of SCPD01000009.1, forward strand.
CGATCCGTTCCGCCTGTTCCTGGTCTTCAATGAGCTGGTCGATGCCGAATTGCGCAAGGCGCCAGGCTTCAGCCCGGCCTATATGATCGACCAGTCGCACAATGTCACCGATCCGATCGAAAGCCTGATCCAGTCGGCCAACGAGATCCTGCGCGCCTATGTGCAGGCCTCGCTCATCGACCGCGCGGCGCTCGCTGCCGTGCAAGCGGAGAGCGACGTGCTGGGTGGTCATCTGCTCGTCAAGCAGGCCTTCGTCATCGATGTCTCGCCTATCCTGGCGGAAGCCCGGCGGCGCAAGAGCGGCGCCATCGATCCGATCGCAACCTATCGGGCCTCGGGCTATCGCCGGCATAAGGCTGAGGAGCGGCCTGATAGCGGCGCGGCATCAGCCGGAATCGTCTGAGCATTTCCCACACTCGCGAAAATGGTCTAAGTACGTCCGGTCGCGAGGAAAGAAGAAAAATGAGCAGCAAGGACATCACCAGCTTTTTCCGTTTCGAACCGGTGGGCAAGAAGATCGAAGATCTGGAGACGCCGACGCCCGTCATCGACATCGATGTGGTCGACCGCAATCTCAAGCGCTGGCAGGCGCGCTGCGACAAACTCGGTATCGCCAACCGACCGCATATCAAGACCCACAAGCTGGTGCCGCTGGCGAAATACCAGCTGGCGCTGGGCGCCAAGGGCATCACGGTGCAGAAGCTCGGCGAAGCGGAAGTCATGGCCGATGCCGGCATCCGCGACATGCTGCTGACCTTCAATGTGGTGGGCGAGCACAAGCTGAAGCGCCTCGCCGATCTCGCCAGACGCACCGATATTTCGGTGGTCGCCGACAATGAGGCGCTGCTCGAAGGCCTCGGCCGCGCCGGCGTCGCGGCGGGCCGCGACATCGCCGTGCTGGTCGAATGTGATACCGGCGCCAAGCGCAATGGCGTGCAGTCGCCGGAGGCCGCGGCCGCGTTGGCCAAGTCGATCGACCGGACCAAGGGCCTCACCTATGGCGGCCTCATGACCTATGCGGCGCCCGGCCAGCGCCGGGAAACCGAGGCCTTCCTGGCCGCGGCGCGCGAGCGGATTGCGGAAGCCGGTCTCGAGACGAAGGTGATCAGCACCGGCGGCTCACCCGACATGTGGAAGGACGAGGGGCTCGCCGTCGCGACCGAATATCGCGCCGGCACCTATATCTATTTCGACCGTTCGCTCGCCGAGCGCGGCACCTGCGGTTACGAGGACTGCGCGCTCAATGTGCTCGCCACGGTGGTGAGCCGGCCGACGGATCAGCGCGCCATGATCGATGCCGGCAGCAAGTCGCTGACCAGCGATCTTCTGGGCCTGCAAGGTTATGGCGTCGTCCATGCGATGGGCAAGGCGCAAATCTATTCGACCAGCGAGGAGCATGGCTTCCTCGATATTTCAGGTGTCACGGAGAAGCCCAAGGTCGGCAATCTGGTGCGGATTACGCCCAACCATGTCTGCCCGGTGACCAATCTCTTCAACCGCGTCGTCTTCGTGCGCGGCGACGAAGTGCTGGGCGCCGTCAAGGTCGATGCGCGGGGACTGGTGCAGTAAGATCCTAAGGTGACTACCCCCGCAGCACCTTGATCAGCGCGATGTGCTCTTCCGCGCCGTGGCCGGCGTCGACGGCGCGCTTGAAGATGCTCGCGGCGAAGCTCGGGACATCGGCATTGATGCCCGCTTCACGCGCATGCTGGACGAGGCGCGCGACATCGGCGCCTGCCGTCTTGAGGGTGCTTTCGGGATCGGCATAATCGTCATTCGCCACCACCTCGCCCATGTGACGGGCATCTTCGCCGAGGATCGGCGCGATGCTGGCGATGACATTGCCGAACATCTTCACATCGAGCTTCTCGGCCTCGGCGATCCGCGCGCCATGGGCGAAACCGATCCAGGCCATTGCGAGATAAGCGAGCACGGCGGCGAAGAGGGACGCGGCGGCGCCCGATTCCGCGCCGAGCCAGGTCAGACCGCCGGCGAGTTCGCGCAGCAGCTTCTCCTGCTTGGTGAAATTGTTGTTGTCGCCGGCGATGAGGATGACGGTGTCGCGGCCACCGATCTGGCTCGGCCAGGCGAGGATGGCGCCGTCGAGATAGCGGATGCCGCCCTCATCCGCCCATGCCGCGAGATCGCGCGCTTCCTTGGGCGAGCCGGTGCTCAGCTGAACGAGCTGCCGGCCGGTCAGCGCCGCGGCGGCCTTTTCGGTCAGCACCGCGCGCGTCGCGGCATAATCGGAAAGGCAGATGACGATGACCGGGCTTGCGGCGATCGCCGCCGCGATATCGGGAAGGAAGGCCGCTCCCTGTTTGACGAGGGAGGCCGCCTTGGCTTCCGTCCGATTCCACACCGTGACCTTGCGGCCCGCATTGAGAAAAGCACCGGCGAGCGCCGATCCCATTTCGCCCAAACCAATGACTGTGACGTCGCTCATTTCCGGCTCCTTACTGGATTTGTCGTATCGAAGGCGCTAGAATTGGGCGGAAGATTAAGAGATATCAATTACTTACAAAAAGGTAAGGACATGGTCACTCCAATCGGCACGGAAAGCTGCGGCCTCGACTGGGCCTTGCGGGTCATCGCCGGCAAATGGAAGCCGACGATCATCTGGACGCTGCATGCCGGAACCTTGCGCTTCGGCGAATTGCGGCGGGCCATCCCCGGCATCAGTGAGAAAATATTGTTCGAGCAGTTGCGCGAGCTTGAGCGCGACGGCGTGGTGTTGCGGCGCGATTTTGCCGAGAAGGTGGCACGGGTGGAATATTCACTCACCCGAGCCGGCGCGTTGCTTAATGGCGCCGTTCACGCGCTGGCCGAATGGGGCACGGAGTATGGTGCGTCTTCCCCCTCGCCCCGCGCGAGCGGGGAGAGGGAGGGGCCCAACGCGTCAGCGTTGGGAAGGTGAGGGGCATCCCTGTTACCCTACTTCTGATGCAGCATCCGCACAGATCAGCTCATCATTGCACCAAGAGACCGGGTGCCCCTCACCCTCCCATTGCTTCGCAATGGGCCCCTCCCTCTCCCCGCTCACGCGGGGCGAGGTGAACAGTCAACTGCGGGCTTTTCCCATCGGAAAGGGCATGTAGCCGACGAAGCCGGTCATCTTCCACACGCCGTTGAAGCGGCCGCAGAAATAGAGCGTCTGCCAGCTCAGCACGTCCTGGCCGCCATCGGCTCTCGCGATGACGCCGTCGAATTTCTTGTGGCAGACGGCGCGGTCGCCGGCGATGTCGATGTCGCGCATGTTGGTGGCGCGGAACAAAGCCTCGCGCAGCGGCTCGGCATATTTGACCTTGGCGGTGGCGGCGGCCTGGCGCAGCCACTCGTCGCGATAGGCGTCGAGATTGGGGAAGTCGAGCCGCCAGCTGTCGGGCAGCTCGGATTTATGCGCATTCACGCCGAAGAAGGATTCGGCGTGGAAATCAGGCCCGTGCTTCGACCAGTCGGCGGCGATGAACGCATCGATGTCGCGCTCGACCAGCATGGCCCAGATCTGATGCCGGTCGGTGTCGTTGGGCGCGAAGGGGTTCTTCGTGTAGTCCATTCTTTTTCTCCCTGGATGATATTGTCTAATCACCGAGCGGCAGGCGCGGATCGTCCACCTTCAGCGTGTTGAGGCTCTGCTTGATGCGGCGCATGCCCTCGATGACGCGCGGGCCCATGTTCTCGGCGACCATGGTGGCGACGATGTCGACGATGGCGAGGAGGGCGTAGCGCGACGAGGTCGGCTTGTAGATGTGGCTGTCCTCATAGGTCTGGAACGGCACCACGATATGCGCCGCCTCGGCGAGCGCCGAGGGTTGCGCGGTGATGGCGGCTGTGTGCGCGCCATATTGGCGGGCCACCATCACCGCATCGACTACGGAACGGGCATAACCCGATACCGAGAAGCCGATGACGAGGGTGGACTTGTCGGCGACGGCCGAGGTCATGCGCTGCATCTGGCCGTCTATATGCGAGACGGCGTTGATGCGGAAGCGGAACAGGCGGTTCTGCAATTCCACCGCCATCATCGAGGAAATGCCGCCCGAACCGTAGATCAGCACATGCGGGCTTTCGGTGATCTTGGCGCTCAATTCGGCGATGGCGCCGATATCGAGGGTGGGCTTGAGTTTTTCGATGGCGGAGACGGCGCCGTCGCAGATCGCCTGCAAGGTGCGCTGCTCGCGGGCGTCGCGGTTGAGCGGCACCGGATTGAGATAGAGGGCGCCCACCGCCAAAGCCTGGGCGAGCTTGAATTTGAAATCACGGGTGCCTTCGCAACCCAGGCCCCGGCAGAAGCGCGTGACCGTCGGCTCGCTCACCTCGGCGCGGGCGGCGAGATCGGCGATCGCCGCCTTGGAGGCGAAATCAATATCGTCGAGAATGAGCTGCGCCAGGCGGCGATCGGATTTCGAGCCGTCCTCGGAGCGCTCGCGCAGACGCGCGACGATATCGATGATGTCGTTCACACCGGCCGCCCCGTTTCGCGGTCGAAGACATGGGTGAGCTGTTGGTCGATGGCGAGGCCGATCTCGGCGCCGGGCGCAAGCTTGAGCCGCTCACGGAAGACGCAGCGCACCGGCGTGCCGGCGATGGCGCCGTAGAGATGGGTCTCCGAGCCGGTCGGCTCGATCACGTCGACCTTGAACGGCATGCCCTGGCCTGTGTCGGCGAGGCGGAAATGCTCGGGCCGCATGCCGACCTCGACCTGGCGGCCGTCATTGCTGGCGGCGAGCGTCCGGGTCGGCAGGACGACACCGTCATCGGTGACGACGGCGGCGCCGTCGGCGGTCTTCTTCACGCGACCGGGCACGAAGCTCATCGAGGGAGAGCCCAAGAAGCTCGCGACGAATTTGGTGGCGGGGTGGTCGTAGAGCTCGAGCGGTGAGCCCGCCTGCTCGATACGGCCCTTGTTCATGACGACGATGCGGTCGGCCATGGTCATGGCCTCGATCTGGTCATGCGTCACATAAACGATGGTCGAGCCCAGGCGCTGATGCAGCGCCTTGATCTCGGTGCGCATCTGCACGCGCAATTGCGCGTCGAGATTGGAGAGCGGCTCGTCGAACAGGAACACTTCGGGGCTGCGCACGATGGCGCGGCCCATGGCGACACGCTGGCGCTGGCCGCCCGACAGCTGGCGCGGAAAGCGGTCGAGATAGTCATGCAGATTTAGGATGCCGGCGGCCTTGCCGACCTTGTCGGTGACGGCGCTTTCGGCCTCTTTTCGGATGCGCGGGCCGAAGCCGATATTATCCTTCGCCGTCATATGCGGGAAGAGAGCATAGGACTGGAACACCATGGCGATGTTGCGCTCCTGGGGGCTGAGCTCGTTGGCGCGTTTGCCGCCGATGATGAGCTCGCCGTCGCTGATCTCCTCGAGACCGGCGATCATACGCAGAAGGGTGGACTTGCCGCAGCCCGAGGGTCCGACCAGGACGACGAATTCGCCATCGGCGATGTCGAGATCAAGGCCCTTGGGGATGATCGTCACCGCCCCGAATTGCTTGGCGATGCCGCGCAGATGGACTGTGCTCATGAGAGGCCCTTCAGAACCGTGTCGATGAAAGGAAGGAAGCCTGCCGTGGCGCCGGCGTCAACCGGCAAAGTCACGCCGGTGATGCCGCTCGACAAAGGCGAGGCAAGGAAGACGACCGCATTCGCCACTTCCTCGGGACTGACGAGGCGCTGCAGCGGATAGAGCCGGGTGACGCGCGGCAGAAGCAAAGGCTCGGCTTCGAGCCGGTGATCCCAGGCATGGGTGCGGGTCGAACCGGGGCAGACACTGTTGGAGCGGACCCCTTGCGCTCCATGCTCGACCGCGATGGCGCGTGAATAGGCCTCGATGCCGGACTTGGCCGCGGCATAGACGGGATTGCCGAAATGCATCAGCGCATTGACCGAGCTGATGAAGACGATGCTGCCGACTTTGCGCTCGACCATCGCCGGCAGGAGAGCATTGGTGAACTGCATGACGCCGCCGAGATTGAGCTGCAATTCACGCGCGATGACCTCGTTGGTCACGTCCTCCATCAATTCGGCCCGCGTCCAGCCGGCATTGTTGATAAGACAGTCGGGGGCGCCGAATTTCGCCGTGATGTTCTCCACCGCCTTGCCGATGGAGGCGGGATCGAGAAGGTCGAAGACCTCGAGATGGTCGGGCCGGATCGGCTCGGCGGTTTCCGCCGTGCGGTCGCAGGCGATGACGGTGGCGCCTTCATTGTGGAAGGCCTGGACCAGGGCCGAGCCGATGCCGCCGCCCGCCCCGGTGATGATGATTTTCTTACCCTTGAGACCCGTCATGTTTCCTCGCCGTATTTCATGCCGATCACGATCGCCCCAGCTTGAGCGAACCGCAAGCAACCTTGCCGGGATTCCGGTCGAAACCGGCCCCTCGCTTTTCCTGTCGTTACTCCAGTCTGTGCGCAATTTTGAAAGTTGGCAACATAAATTCCGCTTGTTTTCCCTTATTTTTGAAAGTATGTAACTTAGCAACATCGAAAACGATGTCTGTGAAAGCCCGAAAACGGGCTCCCCAAATCCCCATTTCCGACTGAGGAGGAAGTCCATGAAAAGCCTATTTTTGAAGACAATTCTGACCGCGACTTTAAGCCTTGCAGCGCTCACCAGCGTGGCGCTCGCCGGCACCGTGCGCGTCACCGTCGCCGAATACAGCGCCAAGACCGGACCCTATTTCGCCGAGGCCGAGAAGGCCTTCGAAGCCGCCAATCCGGGCGTCGACATCCAGATCGAAGTCGTGCCGTGGGACGTGCTGCTGCAGAAGCTCACCACCGATATCGGCGCCGGCTCCAATGCCGATCTCTCGATCATCGGCACGCGCTGGCTGATCGACTTCGTGAAGCAGGACGTCGCCGAGCCGCTCGACGGCTTCATCACGCCGGAATTCAAGGACCGCTTCATCGACACTTTCCTGTCGCCCTCGGTGATGGACGGCAAGACCTATGGCCTGCCGATCGCCGCCTCGGCGCGCGCGATGTATTACAACAAGGAACTGTTCGAGAAGGCCGGCATCACCGAGCCACCGAAAACCTGGGACGAACTCAAAGCCGCGGCTGAGAAGATCTCAGCACTTGGTGGCGGCGTCTATGGTTACGGGCTCCAGGGCAAGGAGATCGAGACCGACGTCTATTATTACTATGCGATGTGGTCGCAGGGCGTCGAGATCCTCGACAAGGACGGCAAGTCCGGTCTCGGCAGCGACGGCGCCATCGCCGCCGCCAAGATCTACAAGGAGCTGATCGACAAGAAGCTCACCCAGCCGGGCGTCACCTCCTTCTCGCGCGAGGATGTGCAGAACCTGTTCAAGCAGGGCAAGATCGGCATGATGGTCACGGCGCCCTTCCTGTCGAACCAGATCAAGGAAGAAGCGCCTAACCTCAAATATGGCGTGGCCGCCATTCCGGCCGGCCCGTCGGGTGCGCGCGGCACCTATGGCGTGACCGACTCGATCATCATGTTCAAGAACTCGCAGAACAAGGAAGAGGCCTGGAAGTTCCTCGACTATCTCTTCACCACCGACATGCGCGCCAAGTTCACGCAAGGCGAAGGCTTCCTGCCGGTGAACAAGGAAGAGGCGAAGATGGACTACTATGTGAACAATGCCGATCTCAAGGCGTTCACCGATCTCTTGCCGTCGGCCCGCTTCGCGCCGGTCATTCCGGGCTGGGAAGAAGTGGCGCAGAAGACCTCCGACGCGCTGCAGAAGATCTATCTCGGCGATGTCGAGCCCGACGCGGCGCTGAAGGCCACCGCCGAAGAGATCAACGGCATCCTGCAGAAGTAAGCAGGCTGGTGAAAGCCCGAGCTTGTCTCGGGCTTTCACTCGCTAAAAACCGCACGACTACCCGACCCCCATCCGGCTCTCCCGACGTGTCGCCGGGAGAGCCACCTTCCCCGCAAGGGGGAAGGAAAAATGGGTGTGGTGACGCGGATAATCTGAGAAGGTCGCTTACGCAGATCATGACCTCGCGCCAGACCGCCATTCCTTATCTCCTGATCCTGCCGAGCCTCGTGCTGGCGGCGGCGATCATCTTTTGGCCGGTCGGCAGCCTGATCGAAATCGCCACCAATGACGTGAACCGTTTCGGCCAGTTGAAAGGCTGGAACGACTTCGCCAATTTTTCAGCGCTTTTCGCCAATGCCGATTTCATCCAGGCTTTGTGGCGCACCGGCTTGTGGACGGTTCTTGTGGTCGGCGGCGCGCTGCTCGTATCCGTGCCGGTGGCGCTCATTCTGAACGAGGATTTCTACGGCCGCGATATCGCCCGGGTGATCCTGATGCTGCCCTGGGCGGTCTCGCTCACCATGACGGCGGTGGTGTGGCGCTGGGCGCTCAATGGCGAAAGCGGCATGCTCAATTCGGCGCTGATGGGCTTAGGGATCATCAGCGAAAATGTGCAATGGCTGGCGAGCGGCGATCTCGCTTTCGCCATGCAGGTGCTGATCGGCATATTGGTGACGGTGCCGTTCACCACCACGATCTTCCTGGGCGGCCTCTCCTCGATCCCGCAGGATCTCTATGAGGCCTCGGCGCTTGAAGGCGCTTCGCGCCTCCAGCAGTTCCGCCATATCACGCTGCCGCTGCTGAAACCCTTCATCAATATCGCGCTGGTGCTCAACACCATCTATGTGTTCAATTCCTTCCCGATCATCTGGGTGACGACACAGGGCGGGCCGGCCAATTCGACCGACATATTAGTCACCCATCTCTACAAGCTCGGCTTCCGCATCGGGAAGCTCGGCGAGGCCTCGGCGGTGTCGCTCATCATGCTGGCGATCCTGCTTATCTTCACCATCATCTATGTGCGGCTCGCCATGAAGGAGCGTGAGGCCTGATGAGCAAGCTCAAACGCTCGATCATCGCCTGGGCGCTGCTGTCGCCACTCGTGGTGCTGTCGCTGTTTCCCTTCGCGGTGATGTTCATCACGGCGGTCAAGCCGCAGGCCGAGGTCTTGAACCCGACCTGGTGGCCGAGCGAGATCCGCTGGCGGAATTTCATCGACATGTGGACGGTGACCAATTTCGGCCGGGCGCTGTTCAACTCGCTCTACACCTCGCTCATCGCCACGATCGGCGCCATCCTGGTCTCGATCCCGGCGGCCTATGCTCTGTCGCGCTTCCGTTTCCGCGGCCGTGGCGCCTTCAATCAGTTCCTGCTCATCTCGCAGATGCTGTCGCCGATCGTGCTGGTGGTCGGCCTGTTCCGGCTCATCGCCGCCCTCGGCCTCGTCGACAATGTGCCCACTGTCGGCGTCATCTACATGGCCTTCAACATCGCCTTCACCGTATGGATGCTGCAGAGCTATTTCGCCACCATCCCGAAGGACCTCGAAGAGGCGGCCTGGATGGAAGGGGCGTCGCGCGGCCAGACGCTCGTCAAGGTGTTCCTGCCTTTGGTGACGCCCGCGATCGCCGTCACCGCCATCTTCACCTTCATCAATGCGTGGAACGAATTCGTCATCGCGCTGACGCTGCTCCGCCGCCAGGAGAGCTATACGCTGCCGATCCAGGTCTTTTCCCTCGTCGCCGGGCGCTACACGGTCGAGTGGCATCATGTGATGGCGGCAACCCTCGTCGCCACGATCCCCGTTGCCATTCTCTTCGCCTGGCTGCAACGTTACCTGGTGCGCGGCCTTTCGCTCGGCGCCGTCAAATAAAAAGGAACGATCCATGAAGAAGCAGGTTTTCGGCACTTCGCATGTCCCCTTGTCGCCCGCCGTCCGGGCCGGTGATTTCGTCTATGTGTCGGGGCAGGTGCCGGTCGACGCGCAGGGCAATGTCGTCCAGGGCGGCATCAAGGAGCAGACGCGCCAGGTGCTGGAGAATGTCAAAGCGGCCCTGGCGCTGGCCGGCGCCACGATGGATGAAGTGGTGAAAACCACCGTGTGGCTCGATGATGCCCGCGATTTCGGCGGCTTCAACCAGGTCTATGGCACGTTCTTCGCCAAAGAGCCGCCGGCCCGCACCACCGCCGAAAGCCGGCTGATGATCGACATCAAGGTCGAGATCGAAGCCATCGCCTTCTCGCCCAAGAAATAAGCCCCAACAGCCATGCGCATCTTCACGGCGTCGCTCGCGACGGAGACCAATACTTTCTCGCCGGTGCCGACGGATCGCGCCAGCTTCGAAATGGCGTTCTATGCCGCCCCCGGCAAACATCCGGAGACGCCGACCTTGTGCTCGTCGCCGATGCTGGTGCTGCGCAGGCGTGCCCGTGAAGACAAGAACCTCACGGTGATCGAAGGGACCGCCGCCTGGGCCGAGCCCGGCGGTCTCCTCAATCGCCAGGCCTATGAGGGATTGCGCGACGCCATATTGGCCGAGCTCAAGGCCGCGCTGCCGGTCGATGGCGTCGTGCTCGGCCTCCATGGCGCGATGGTGGCGCAGGGTTATGATGATTGCGAAGGCGATCTCCTCGAACGGGTGCGGGCGATCGCCGGGCCGAAGGTCGTCATCGCCGCCGAGCTCGATCCGCACAGCCATCTGACGCCGAAACGCGTCAGCAACGCCGATATCCTCGCCGCTTTCCTGGAATTCCCGCATACGGATTTCTATGAACGCGGCGAGCATGTCGTCGATCTGGCACTCAAGGCCATCAAAGGTGAGATCAAGCCGGTGATGTCGGCTTACGATTGCCGGCTGATCGATGTGTATCCGACGAGCCGCGAGCCGATGCGGTCCTTCATCGATCGCCTCAAGGCGCTGCAGGGCAAGGACGATATCCTGTCGGTCTCCTTCATCCATGGTTTCATGGCGGCGGATGTGCCGGAAATGGGCAGCCGCATGCTGGTGGTGAGCGACGGCGCGAAAGAGAAAGGCGATCGTCTCGCCGAAACGCTCGGGCGCGAGATCTATGCGCTGCGCGGCAAGACGCTGATGCCCAATATGAGCATCGATGAAGGGCTCGACCGGGCGCTTCAGGTGACGCGGCCGGGGAAGCCGGCAGTCATCGCCGATATGTGGGACAATCCGGGCGGCGGCGTCGCCGGCGACGGCACGCTGCTGCTGCGCCGCATGATCGAGCGCAAGATCCCCAAGGCGGCGCTGGCGACGATCTGGGACCCGATGGCGGTCAACTTCGCCCATGGCGCGGGCGAGGGGGCGGAGATCGACCTGCGCATCGGCGGCAAATCCGGGCCTTTGGGCGGCGAGCCCATCGATGCCCGCGTCGTCGTCCGCAAGGTCGTGCCAGAGGGTTGGCAAAGCTTTGGCGGCAGCCGGGTCACGCTCGGCCCTGCCGCGGTGGTCCGCATCGCCGGCACCGAAATCGATGTCATCCTCAATACCAACCGTACGCAGACCTTCGAGCCCGATATCTTTTCCAATCTCGGCATCGATCCCAAGGCCGAGCCGCTGCTGGTGGTGAAGTCGACCAATCATTTTTACGCCGGCTTTGCGCCGATCGCGTCGGAAGTGATCTATGTGGCGGCCGGGGCCACCTACCCGAACAATCCGCGCGTCACCAATTACCGCAAGCTCATCCGCAAGCTGTGGCCCCGGGTGGAAGACCCGTTCGCGTGAGGGTGATGATCTGGATTGCGGAGTTTCCGTAGTCTTCAGTATTGACGGGACTGCGGAATTTCCGTATATATGACTTGTGCACACGGTAGTCGAGACTCCGGCGTATCTCAGCGCCGCTGATCTGTCGGGGATATCCGAGGCTGAGCGCGAACGGATTGTCGAGACTCTGGCACGTGATCCCATGCTGGGCGTCGAGATAAGAGGCACAGGCGGGTGCCGAAAATTTCGTTTCGCCGGCCGCGGCAAGGGTAAAAGTGGCGGCTACCGGGTTGTTACCTTCTTTACGGGAGAAAGCTTGCCCGTCTATTTGATCACGGTCTTCGGCAAGGACATGAAGGACAATCTCTCGGACGCCGAGGCCAACGAGTTGAAGAAACTCACCAAGCAGATTGTCCTGGCCTACGCAGCGAAAGCACGGAGAAAAAAGTCATGAGCAAAGCTTTTGAGATGATCAAGGCCGGTCTCGAAGATGCGCTGGCTCATGCCAAGGGGCGCGCGGATAAATCCAAGTACAAGATTCATGTTCCTACCGAGATCGACGTGAAGAAGATCAGAACCGAACTCGGCCTGTCCCAGGACGAGTTCGCCCGACGATACAGCCTCACCGCCGCCAGAGTGCGCGATTGGGAGCAGGGCCGATCCAAGCCGGACAGCGCTGCGCGCGCCTATCTGACGGTCATCAAGAAGGAGCGCAAAGCGGTCGAGCGGGCTCTCAAGGCTGGTTGAGACTGTTTGCCTTCCGGGGCCATCTCTGATTGAACGGGGGCGAGGAGGCCTTCGAATCAGCCATGGCGCAGCCCCGACTTCATCTCGTCGTCCCCGAGACGCCCGGCCCCCATGCGGTCCGCTGCTTTGCGGCGGCCTGCGAAGCGGGCGATGTCGCGAGCGCCCTGGCGCCCGGCGAGCTGGTCAGCCTGCTTTTGCCGACCGCCCATAAACATGGCGTGGCGCTGCTCAGCCTCGATGAGAAACATGCCCAGGCCTGCGATGGCATGGAGGTCACCGAGCGCGCCGATTATGAGCATGCCCGCAAGCTGCTGGGGCCGGACAAGATCATCGGCGCCTTATGCGGCACGTCGCGCCATATGGCGATGGATCTGGCCGAAGCGGGCGCCGATTACATCGCCTTCCATCAGGCCCGGGTCCTGCCGCATGACGAGCCGATCATCGCCTGGTGGGCGGGCCTCTTCGAAGTGCCCTGCGTTGCCGCCGATCCGGTAGGCCCTGAAGGGGTTGCCGCATTATTGACGCAACAGCCCGATTTCATCCGGCCGCCGGAGTCGATTTGGACCTCGCCCGAAGAGGCCCGGCGCATCGTCACCGAGCTCATGCAGGCGATTTCGACGACCCCATGAACCGCTTTCCCGCCTATCTGCTGGCCTTGGGCCTGGCCTTCGCCGGCCCGGCCCTGCTGCAGGCCCAGGCCCAGCCGCCTTATGAGGAGGCGGTCTCGCTCTACGAAGACAAGGATTACAAAGGCGCCCGCGCCATTGCCGAGGCGCTCGCCAAGAAAGGCGATGCGCGCGCCCTGGCGATGATGGGCGTGCTCTACCAGAAGGGCCAGGGCGTCGAGGCCGATCTCAACAAGGCGGCCGACTTCTATGCCCAGGCGGCCGACAAGGGCAATGTCGGGGCGCAATATTCGCTGGGCGATATCTATCTCAACGGCATGCTCGGCGAGGCGGATCCCGACCGCGGACGCTACTGGATGGAAAAGGCAGCCAAGCAGGGCAAGGCCGAGGCGCAGCACCGGATGGGACTGCTCGCCGCCAGCGAAACGCCGCCCGACTGGCTCGAGGCGGCCGAGTGGTTCGACAAGGCGGCCCTCCAGGGCTATCCCGATTCGCAATATAATCTGGGCGTCCTCTTCTCAGAGGGACGGGGCGTCGAGCAGAACAAGATCAGGGCCGGCGAATGGTTCGCCAAGGCGGCGGTCAAGGGCCATCGCGATGCCGCCCTCGATTACGGCATCATGGTCTTCCGCGGCGACGGGGTGAAGAAGGACGAGAAGGTCGGCGCCCAGTGGCTCCTGGTGTCGGCCAGGCGCGGCAATCCAGTGGCGCAGAACCGGGTGGCGCTGCTCTTCGCGACCGGGCGCGTCTTCGCGGTCAATCCGGTCGACGCGGTGAAATGGCACAGCCTGGCCAAAGCGGGCGGGCGCAACGACGCCTGGCTCGACGATTTCGTCGCCCGCCTGCCGGATGACCAGCGCCAGGAAGGCGAAGCCAAGGCGCAGGCCTTCAAGCCGGATTGACGCCGCGGAGTGGATCCACTTCGCCGATAAGGATTTGTGCCAAATCAATATGTTGGAGCAAATTCCCGTCGCCAGGGTCTTCAATTTTGGCGGAATTTGCTCTAGTTATTATGCCGCAATAACAATGCCTTGATCCTGCCACCCCGGTCCTGCAAGCACGTTTTATGACGACTGCCGCCGCCCCCTCACGCCGCGACCACCGCATCGATTTTCTGCGGGGACTGGCGCTCGCCTCGATCTTCATCAATCACGTGCCGGGCAATTTCTACGAAAAGTGGACGCATAAGAATTTCGGCTTCTCGGATGCGGCGGAAGTCTTCGTCATGCTGGCCGGCTTCGCCTCGGCCTATGCCTATTTCGCCCGCTTCGAGCGCGGCGAGACCTGGGACGCGACCGTCAAGGCCATAAAGCGCGCCTGGGCGCTCTATATGAGCCATATCGTGACGACGATCATCGGCATCTCGCTGTTCTGCGCCGCGACCCTCTATTTCATGCATCCGGGCTATCTCGACGACACGATCGTCTATATGGACATCAAGCCTTTGGCGGACGATCCGGTGCGCGGCGTCATCGGGCTGGTCACCCTCGGCCACCAGCTCGGCTATTTCAACATCCTGCCCATGTATATGGCGCTGCTGCTGATGCTGCCGCTCGTCATGGTGCTGGCGCGCTACAGCCTGTCGCTGCTGCTCGCGGTGTCGGTGACCTTGTGGTTCGCCACCGGCGTCTTCGCGCTCGACGTGCCGAACTATCCGATGCCGGGCGGCTGGTTCTTCAATCCGCTTGCCTGGCAGCTGCTGTTCGTCGTCGGCTTCATTCTCGGCCAGCGCCAGCGCGAGAACCGGCCGATGCCGTTTTCGGCGCTGCTCTATGGCCTGTGCGTCGTCTATCTGCTGCTCGCCTATTGGTGGGTGCCGTTCGACTGGGTGATCAATTTCTCCGGCATCAAGCTGCCGTCGACGATCTGGAGCTTCGACAAGGGCTTCGTCGCCTGGCCGCGCCTCCTGCATGTGCTGGCGCTCGCCTATGTGGTGATGATGTCGCCGCTCGGCCGCCTGATGCACCGCATTCCGGCGAGCAATTTCCTCACCGCCATGGGCCGCCATTCGCTCCCGGTTTTCTGCGTCGGCTCGCTGATGTCGATGACGGGCGCCATCGTGCGCCATGAATGGGGCGGCAGCTTCGCGCATGACACGGTCATCATCGCAACAGGCCTCCTGGTGATGGGCACGCTGGCCGTCGTCCTGGACGGCCGCACGCCGTCCAGGCCCGACAAGCAGCCCTTGCCGCAGCCCTATCCCGCCACCACATAATGAAGTGGGACTGGTGAAGTCCCGGTCCGGCCTGGCCGGACCACCGATGTGTCTACAACCGGGCGCCGTGCTTCGCCCGTCATGACGTTGTTGCCGGGCAAGAAGGCGCTCATTCGAGAGTGGCTCAGATGGCTCGCTTCCTCATGAAATGGCCTTTGATGGCCGCCGCTTTCATGGTCCTTCCCGCGGTCGCCGGTGCGGAGATACTTCCCTGCGCCCCGCATGATCAGCTCGTCAGCCTGCTGGCGCAGCAATATAAGGAAACGCCCGAGGCGGTCGGCGTCACCCAGGATGGGATCCTGCTCGAAGTCTTCGTTTCCGAGCAACGCAGCTGGACCGTTCTGCTCACCACCGTGACGGGAATATCCTGCGTCGCCGCAAGTGGCGAAAACTGGGAGCGCGAGCCGCGCAAGCCGGCAGCCGGCCTGTAAACCGTCTTCCGCCGCGAAAGCGGATGGAATATGACGGCTCCATGAGCACCTCCATCTATGACCGCGATTTGCCCAAGACCCCGGCCAACTATCAGCCGCTGACGCCCTTGTCCTTCCTCGCCCGCGCCGGCGCCGTCTATCGGGACCACACGGCCATCATCCATGGCCGGCAACGCTTCACCTATGCGGAATTCTATACACGGGCGCGCCGCCTCGCCTCGGCGCTCGGCAAAGCCGGCATAAAACGGGGCGAGACCGTATCGGCCTTGCTCGCCAACACGCCGGCGATGCTCGAGGCCCATTACGGCGTGCCGATGGCGGGCGCCGTCCTCAACACGCTCAATACGCGGCTCGACGCCGCCATCATCGCCTTCTCGCTCGAACATGCCGAAACGCGTCTCGTCCTGGTCGACACGGAATTCTCCGGCCTCATGAAGGAGGCGCTGGCGCTGCTCAAGGGCAAGAAGCCGATCGTCATCGATTATGTCGACAGCGAATTCGTGCCCGATGGCCAGCGTCTCGGCGCCATCGATTATGAAAGCTTCATCGCCGGCGGCGATCCGAACTTTGCCTGGCTGATGCCCGAGGATGAATGGGACGCGATCTCGCTCAACTATACGTCCGGTACCACCGGCAATCCGAAAGGCGTCGTGTGCCATCATCGCGGCGCCTATCTGATCGCGCAGGGCAATGTGCTGACCCAGCAGATGCAGCGCCATCCGGTCTATCTGTGGACGCTGCCGATGTTCCATTGCAACGGCTGGGGTTATCCGTGGTCGATGTCGGTGATGGGCGGCACCCATGTCACCTTGCGGGCGGTGCGCGCCAAGGCGATCTGGCAGGCGCTGGCGGAGCATAAGGTCACGCATCTGTGCGGCGCGCCGATCGTGATGGCGACCATTCTCAATGCGCCTGACGACGAGAAGACGAAGCTTCCGCATGTGGTCGAGTTCACCACCGCCGCGGCGCCACCGCCGGAAGTGGTGCTGGCGCGCATGGCGGATGCGGGCTTCAACGTCACGCATGTCTATGGCCTCACCGAGACCTATGGGCCGGCGGTGGTCAATGACTGGGACAGCGCCTGGAATGCGCTCGCGCCTGAGGCGCAGGCCGCCAAAAAAGCGCGCCAGGGCGTGAACTACATTCCGCTCGAAGCACTTACCGTGATGGATCCGGAAACCATGACGCAAGTGCCGGCCGACGGCGAGACGCTGGGCGAGGTCATGTTCCGCGGCAATATCGTGATGAAGGGCTATCTCAAGAACAAGCAGGCAAGCGAGGACGCCTTCAAGGGCGGCTGGTTTCATTCGGGCGACCTCGCGGTGCTGCATCAAGACGGCTATGTGCAGCTGAAGGACCGTTCCAAAGACATCATCATCTCGGGCGGCGAGAACATCTCCTCGATCGAGGTCGAGGAAGTGCTCTACAAACATCCCGCCGTCCAGGCCGCCGCCGTCGTCGCCAAGGCGGATGAGAAATGGGGCGAAAGCCCATGCGCCTTCATCGAGATCAAGCCCGGTGCGAGCGCCACCGCCGAAGAGATGCTGGACTGGTGCCGCAAAGGCCTGGCGCGCTACAAAGTGCCGAAGCATGTGGTCTTCGCCGAATTGCCGAAGACCTCGACCGGCAAGATCCAGAAATTCAAACTCAGGGAAATGGCGAAGGGCGTTTGACGATGTGGAGGCGCATTTGCGTGGGGCTCGCGGTCCTCGTGCTTCTGATCTTCTGTGCGCCGGCGCATGAAGCGCTTGCCGATCAAGTCTTGAGCGCGGACGGATTCACGCAATCATACGCCGCCAGAGCGAAGATGCTCTTTCCCGCCGCCAAGGTCACCGTCACCGGCGATCTGGAAGTGAAGATCAAGATGGATCCCGGCGCCGACGGGGAAGGTTTCACGAGCTATCTCGACAACGCCTATAAGATGTATCTCGAAGAGCCGGCGCGGCTCGAAGAAATCACGGACAGGCATATCCGCGTTCTGGCCGAGGATCTCAGCCAGGCGTCAGTGGCCAAGCGCGAGCAGCTGGTGGCCGTTGTGCGGCGCAAGGGGTTCCTGGACGAGCTCAAGGCAAAGCAGACGGATCAATCCTTCCCGGAAAAACAGCTCGCCGGCGACATCTATGTCTTCTACGCGTTCGATGCGCCTAACACTGTGCACTATGCCGACAGCAGAACAATCGGGGAGCTGGGCGTCGCGGAGGCCGATCTCGATGCCGTCGCCATCGAGAATCTGCCGCGGGTCATGGCGGAGCCGCTGATCGAGACTTATCCTGAAATGGTCGCCATCTCGGCCAACGATCCCTATCTGACCTCGCTGCTCCTCATCGACCGTTTCTGGGCCAAGGACAGGTTTCGTTTTCGCGGCGACCTCGTCGTCTTCGTCGTCGCGCGCGATCTCATGCTGGTGACGGGAAGCGAGGAAACCGCCGACCTGGCCGCTGCCCGGGAAGCCGTCCAGCAACTCGTCGGCCAGGTTCCCTATGCAATTTCGACCGATCCGATCGTCCGGCGCGGCGATGCATGGCAGTCCTTCGTCCAGTAACCTTTGCGTCAACCGCATTGAACTGACGGCCCAGTTGGCGCAAATGACGGCTCATGAAGCATTTCGACATCACCTATCACGGAGAGACCGTCACCCTCGCGGACCTGCCGGAATACCGAAAATTCTATGCAAAGCTGGAAAGCGGCCAATGGGAGCCGCGGACATTCCGTGCTCTGAGCGATCATCTCGGCCCCAACGTCACCTATATCGATATCGGCGGCTGGATCGGGGTCACACCGTTCTGGGCCAGCAAGAAGGCGAAGCGCGTCCTGGTGGTCGAGCCTGATCCCAAATGCCGCGAGATCCTGAAAAGCCTGCTGCCGCTTTATCCCAATGTCACGCTGGTCGAGTCCGCCTTGTCGCCCGAAGACTGCGTCAAGCTCAATGCGGTGGAAGGCTTCGGCAGCTCGGAAACGAGCGCGCTCGCCATCGGCGACGGCGCCTCGGTCGAGGTCCAAGGCTGCTCGATGGCCAGGCTCCTCAAGACAGCGGGAGCGGCGCCGCTCTTCGTCAAGATCGACATCGAGGGGTATGAATATGCCATCGCCCGGGAGCTCAAGGCGCTCGATGTCGCGCAGGTGAAAGGGGTGCAGCTCGCCGTCCATCCGGCCCTTTATGAGAAGACACAAACCGGGCCGGCACTGTTCCGCCGGGGCAAGGCGCTTCTCGCCACACTCAGGCTGGCGCGGCTCTTCGAGCGCCTCGAGCGGCAGACCATGGTCGGCAAATATCCGAGCCTTGTTACTTATTTGTCGCAAGGGATCGCTTTGGCGCCCACGCCCAGGGGCGCAGATATTCTTTTCCTTAACCGCACGCCCCCGTTGCAATCGAGCGCGCCGGATCACACATTATCGGCTCGTTAGTCCCGATTCCCAATGCCCTTCCGGAGCACAAGCCCATGGCCGTCGACCACGCCATTTCCGATACCCTCATGGATGAAGTGTCGGCCTGGCTCAAGCAGGCCTCTTTGCGCAGCACCGATCTCGAGACGGTGATCCGCGGCTGCTGCGAAAGGCTCGCCGCCACCGGCCTGCCGCTCAAGCGCATCAATATCTCGCTGTCCATCCTGCATCCGCTCTATCGCGCCATGGGCTTCACCTGGCGGCGCGGCGAAGGTCTCAAGGTCGAAGGCTATCGCCATGTCGAGGCCGGCCAGGAGGAAGATGACGGCTTGCGCAAGAGCCCCTATTACCAGCTCATCAATAACGGGCTCGAGCATATGCGCCGGCGCATCGACGTCGACTGCAAGGCGGAGTTTCCGATCTTCGAGGACTTCAAGAAAGAAGGCATCACCGACTATCTGGCTTTCTTCCTGCCCTTCGGCGAAGATTCAGGGCAGGGCATCGTCGGCTCATGGTCGACGGATCGCGCCGGCGGCTTCAATGAAAGCGAGATCGCGGCCTTGCTGCGTATCCAAGGACGGCTCGCGGTAGCGACGCGTGTTGCAGTTTTGAGTCAGCTCGCCGGCAACATGCTCACCACCTATCTCGGCAATGGCGCGGGCAAGCGGGTGCTGTCGGGCCAGATCCAGCGTGGCGACGGCGAAACGATCCGCGCCGCCCTCATCATGGCCGACATGCGCGACTCGACCGCCATCGCCGAGCAGGCCGGCCGGCAGGTCTTCATCGACACGCTCAACCAGTTCTTCGACGCCATCGCGGTGCCGTTCAGCGAAGGAGGGGCCGAGATCCTGAGCTTCCTGGGCGATGGATTCCTTGCCGTCATTCCCTGCGCCCGCCATCGTGGCCCCTCCGAGATCGCCTGCCGCCAGGCGCTCACCGCCGCCCAGAGCGCGGTGGCCCGGATGAGCCAGCTCAATGAGCAGCGCAAGGCCGATAATCTGCCCGTGGTCGGCTATGGCCTCGGACTCCATGTCGGCAATGTCATGTTCGGCAATGTCGGGTTGAAGGAGCGGCTCACCTTCTCGGCTTTCGGGCAGGCGGTGAACGAAGTGCAGAGGCTCGAAGGTCTGTCGAAGAAATATAAGACCCCGATCATTGCCAGCGACGAATTTGCGCTTTATAGCGGCGGTGACTGGAACATGCTGGGGATCGAGACCTTGCGCGGCACCGATTATGACATGAAAGTTCATGCGCCTCTGGCAGGCAAGGGCGTGGTCAGCGATTATGTGCCGGCGAGCAAAGGCCGCGAGCTCACCGATGCCGAGCGCCTCATCCTGTTGCATCGCGACAATGTCGTGCCGGCGCGGCGCAAGGCGAGCTGATGGGGATCTTCCGCGGAACCGCGCATGTCGGCGCAGTGTTGACGGGGCTCTTTCTGGCTACGGCTGCGGTGCCCGCCGCCGATCTCACCTACAAAGACAAGCTCGTCGACGGCTTCGAAGCCAAGGATTTCGCGCCGGAAGGCGGTCTCTATTACAAGAAGAACTACGAGCAGAGCGCCGGTACCGTCGAATTTCAGGACAAGGTAGTGAAGACCGGCAAGGGCGCGCTCCGGTTGTCGGTGAAGCCCCACTGTCCGGTGACCGAGCGCTTGTGCAGCGAACGCGCCGAAGTTTGGGAACGCAGCAAGCTCCGGGTGCCTTACGACCAGGGCGTCTGGTTCGGCTTTGCGGTCAAGTTCGACGAACCCATTCCCCAGGACGATCACCGCTATCTGGTCGCTCAGTGGAAACGCGAGATCAATGCCGGCGCCGACGGCGATTTCAGCCCGTTCCTGGCCTTCCGTTTCAATGAGGGCAAGTTCTTCATTACCGTCGAGACCAATCTCGTGCCCGGCAAGGAAATCGAAAAGGGCAAAAGAGCGCATTGCAAGGACGGCGAGACGGCGGTGTGGCTCAGGCCCGACACCAACCAGACAAGGGCGCTCGTTGCCCATGACAGGAATTTTGGCCCTGACAACGGGGATGAATTCACTGCCTGCACCGACAGGATCACGGTGATCGACCGCGGCAACCCGCTGCCCGCGCCGGAAACGGGCTGGATCGACTTCGCCGTCTATACGAAGCCCGGTCCCGAAGGCACCGGCCATATCGAAATCTTCGCCAATGGCAAATGGATCGTCACCGTCAAGGGACGCATTGGCCATAATGACAAAGGCCTCGGCGAGAACCAATATTTCAAATTCGGGCCGTATCGGGCCGGTGGTCCGGGCGTGTGGGCGCTCTATTATGACGACTTCCGCCGCGGTCTCGCCTGCGCGGATGTGCTCGACCGCAAGATTTGCCCCTTTCCATGAGACCCGAAAAACGGCTAGGCTTCCCCTTAACTTAAGGGGAAGGCGTTTGGTTAGCCATGCTGGCAAGGCGTAAGTCCGTTCGGCAATGACGGCGGCAGGTGATATTCTCCGCATCGAAGATCTGGGCATCGGCTTTGCGCTGCATGCCTGGGATTTTGACGCGGTCAAAGGTGCCAGTTTCCGGGTTCTGCCCGGCAAAGTGACGGCGCTTGTCGGCGAATCAGGTTCCGGCAAATCGGTGATCGCCCAGACCATCATGGGCATCCTGCCAAGGCCCGGCCGCATCAAGCGCGGCCGGATCGTGTTTTCCGACCCCAAGAAGGGCAAGGTCACCGATCTCGCCGGTCTCGATGTCGACAGCGACAAATACCGCCATATCCGCGGTGGGCGCATCTCGATGATCTTCCAGGAGCCGATGACGTCGCTGTCGCCGCTCCACACGATCGGCGACCAGGTGGGCGAAGCCTATCGCATCCACTTCCAGGCCTCGGAAAAGGAAGTGCGCGAGCGCACCGAGGAAATGCTGGGCCTGGTCGGCTTCCCCGATCCCAAACGCGCCTATGGCATGTATCCCTTCGAATTGTCGGGCGGCCTGCGCCAACGCGCGATGATCGCCATGGCGCTGATCTGCCGGCCGGCCTTGCTCATCGCCGACGAGCCGACCACGGCGCTCGACGTCACCATCCAGGCGCAGATCCTGCAGCTCCTCAAAGAGCTGCAGCAGAAGCTCAATATGGCGGTGCTGATCATCACGCATGATCTCGGCATCGTCGCCAATATCGCCGATGAGGTGGTCGTCATCTATCGCGGCGAGATCATGGAAGCGGGCACGGTCACCGACATCTTCAGCGATCCGCAGCATCCCTATCTCAAGGCGCTGCTGGCGGCGGTGCCGCATTTCAACATGACGG
Organism: Rhizobiales bacterium Y(2018); assembly: GCA_005502925.1. GTDB lineage: Bacteria > Pseudomonadota > Alphaproteobacteria > Rhizobiales > Aestuariivirgaceae > Taklimakanibacter. Next base: position 67,213 of record SCPD01000009.1, read on the forward strand.
CGGGCGAAAGGCTGAAAGCCTTGCGCGAAGTCCCGGTCAATGCCGGGGCGCTGCTCGGCGGCAATGGCAAGCGCGAGCGCAAGAAAGTCGGCGTCCTGCTGTCGGTCAAAAACCTCGGCAAATCCTTCGCGACGCGCCAGTCCGGCTGGTTCGGCAAGGGCGACGGCCACGAGATCCGCGCCGTCGACAATGTCAGCTTCGACATCAAGCAGGGCGAGTGCTTCGGCCTGGTCGGCGAATCGGGCTGCGGCAAGACCACCGTCAGCAAGATCATCATGCGGGCACTGACCCCCAGCCACGGAACGATCACCTTCGACAGCGGCGAGGGACCCGTCGATCTCCTCAAGGCCGAGGGCGACCAGCTCAAGGCCATCCGGCGCCGCATCCAGATGGTGTTCCAGGATCCGTTCAGCTCCCTCAGCCCGCGCATGACGGTGCAGAACATCCTCAGCGAGCCGCTCGAGATCCATAATATCGGCACGGCGGCCGAACGCCAGGCGACGGTGGAAAGGCTGATGCAGGCGGTCGGCCTCGATCCGCGTTACCTCAGCCGCTATCCGCACAGCTTCTCGGGCGGCCAGCGCCAGCGCATCGGCATCGCGCGTTCCCTGGCGCTCGGTCCCGATCTGCTCATCTGCGACGAGCCGGTCTCGGCGCTCGACGTCTCGGTGCAGGCGCAGATCCTCAATCTGCTGAAGGACCTGCAGAAGGAGCTCGGCCTCACCTATCTCTTCATCTCGCACAATCTGGCGGTGGTCGATTACATGGCCGACCGCATCGCGGTGATGTGCCGCGGCCGCATCGTCGAGGTGGCGCCGCGCGAGACCTTGTTCCGCAATCCGGTGCATCCCTATACACGCGCGCTTCTCGCCGCCGTGCCCTATCCCGATCTGGGCCGGCCGCTCGACTTCAAGACGCTCAAGCTCGGCGGCGCTTCCGATGGCAGCGCCTGGGGAGAAGATTTCCGCGATGGAGGTGGGGGCCTCGACTATCGCGATCTCGGCGGCTCGCACTGGATACTTGTCCGGCGCGAGAAACAATACGGGGAGTTAGCTCAATGATTTCGCGGCTTCTTTACGGGCTCGTGGCCCTTGTCCTGTGCGCCATGCCGGCAATGGCCGGATATGTCGAGCCGGATTCGCTCAAGGACAAGGTGGCCAAGGGCGAATTGCCCCCGGTCGATCAGCGTCTGCCGAGCGAACCGCTCAAGGTCACGATCGAAGGCGAGGGCAAGGCCGTCGGCCAATATGGCGGCACGGCGCGCATCCTGATCGGCGGCCAGCGCAATATCAGCCTGATGACCGTCTATGGCTATACGCGGCTCGTGCGTTATGACGACAAGCTGCAGCTGCAGCCGGATCTTCTGAAGGCGTTCGACGTCCAGGACGGCCGCGTCTTCACTTTCCATCTGCGCCCGGGCCTCAAATGGTCGGACGGCGAAACCGTCACCACCGAAGACTTCCGTTATGCGCTCGAAGACGTGCAGCTCAATGAAGAGCTGAGCAAGGTCATCTCCCCCTATCTCCTGGTCGACGGCAAGCCGCCCAAATTCGAGATCGTCGACGACAAGACGCTGCGCTACAGCTGGGATGCCCCCAATCCGGACTTCCTGCCGCAGATCGCGGCGCCCCAGGCGCTGAGCCTGGTGATGCCGGCCAAATATCTGAAGCAGTTCCACAAGAAATATCAGAGCGAGGACAAGCTCGCCGAACTGATCAAGGCCAATGGCGAGAAGAAGTGGACCGGCCTCCATATCAACAAGGCGCGGCAATACCGGCCCGAGAATCCGGAACTTCCGACCCTCGATCCGTGGCGCAACACCACCAAGCCGCCCTCCGAGCAGTTCGTCTTCGAGCGCAACCCCTATTTCCATCGCGTCGACCTGGAAGGGCGCCAGCTTCCCTATATCGACCGCTTCCTTCTCAATGTGAGCTCCTCGTCGCTGATCGCGGCCAAGACCGGCGCCGGCGAGACCGATCTCCAGGCGCAGAATATCAGCTTCGCCGACTACACGTTCCTGAAGGAATCGGAGGCTACCCATCCGATCCGCGTCAAATTGTGGGAAAGCGGGCGCGGCTCGCGCGTCGCCCTGTTCCCCAATCTCAACTTCGCCGATCCGGTGTGGAGCAAGGTGCTGCGCGATGCCCGCTTCCGCCGGGCGGCATCGCTGGCGATCAACCGCGACGAGATCAATCAGGCCAAGTTCTTCGGCCTGAGCCGGCCGAGCGCCGATACGGTGCTGCCGGCGAGCCCGCTCTATCGCGAGGAATATGCGACGGCCTATACCGCCTACGATCCCGACAAGGCCAATGCGCTTCTCGATGAGATGGGTCTCGACAAACGCGGCAGCGACGGCATCCGCCTGCTTCCCGACGGAAGGCGCGCCGAGATCATCATCGAGACGGCGGGCGAGGATGCGCTCGAGACGGATGTGCTCCAGCTCATCACCGACCATTGGAGCAAGGTCGGCCTCAAGCTGGTGATCAGGACCTCGCAGACCGACGTGCTCAGGAGCCGCGTCATCGGCGGAACGACGATGATGACCGTCGCGTCCGGCCTCGACAATGGCGTGCCGACCGCCGACATGAATCCCAAGGCCCTGGCGCCGACGAGCCACGAGCAGATGCAATGGCCGCAATGGGGCATCTTCGTCGAATCGGCCGGCGAGAAGGGGACTGAGGTCGATGTGAAGGAGGCCCGGGAGCTTTTCGATCTCTACAAGCAATGGGAGAAGGCCGCCGACAGCGCGGCGCGGGCCGAGATCTGGCACAAGATGCTGGCGCTCTATACCGACCAGGCCTTCTCCATCGGCATCGTGAATGGCGCCAAGCAGCCCATCGTCATATCGGCGAAATTGCGCAACGTGCCTGAAACGGCGCTGTTCAGCTTCGACCCGACCGCCTATTTCGGCGTCTATGGCATGGACACCTTCTGGTTCGACAAGAAGGGCCCCTGAGGATGCTGCGCTACATCATCGGGCGCATCTTCATGATGGTGCCGACGCTGGTAATCATCTCAGCGCTGGTCTTCACCATCATCGAGCTGCCACCGGGCGATTATTTCGAAAGCTATGTGGCGGAACTGCAGGCGCAGGGCGAAAGCGTCAATGCCGAGCAGATCGAGGCGCTGCGCCAGGAGTATGGTTTCGACAAGCCGCCGGTGGTGCGCTATTTCCACTGGGTCGCCGGCATGCTGACCGGCGATTTCGGCTATTCCTTCGAATACCGGCTGCCGGTGATGGATGTGGTGGGCGACCGGCTGTGGCTCACCATCCTGGTGTCGTTCACCACCATCATCTTCACCTGGCTGATCGCCTTTCCGATCGGCATCTATTCGGCGACCCATCAATATAGCTGGGGCGATTACGGCCTGACCTTCCTCGGCCTCATGGGCATCGCCGTGCCCAATTTCATGATGGCGCTGGTGTTCATGTATCTCGCCAATGTGTGGTTCGGGACCTCGATCGGCCATCTGATGGATCCACAATATATGGACCAGTCGATGAGCTGGGAAAAGGTCAAGTCCATCCTGGCGCATCTATGGATTCCGGTGGTGATCATCGGCACCGCGGGGACCGCCGGCATGGTCCGGCGCCTGCGCGCCAATCTGCTCGATGAGCTGCAGAAGCAATATGTGGTGACGGCGCGCGCCAAGGGCCTGCATCCGTTCAAGGCGCTGGTCAAATATCCGTTACGCATGGCGCTCAACTTCTTCATCTCCGATATCGGCTCGATCCTCCCGGCGATCATCTCGGGCGCCGAGATCACCGCCATCGTGCTGTCGCTCGAGACGACCGGACCGCTTTTGATCCGGGCGCTCAAAAGCCAGGACATGTACCTCGCCGGCTCGTTCCTGATGTTCCTGGCCTTCCTCACGGTCATCGGCGTACTCATTTCGGATCTGGCGCTCGCGGTGCTCGATCCGCGCATCAGGCTGCAGGGCGGAAGCACGAAATGAACGACATGACGCCGCTGCCGCCGCCGGGCCAGCCGCTCGGGCATTATGTCTCGACGGCTCCCTTCGATCCGTCGACGACCGAGACAATGAGCGAGCAGCAGAAGCGGGTATTCCTCGCTTCGCAATGGAAGCTGATGTGGTGGAAGTTCAAGCGCCACAGGCTGGCGCTCATCTCCGCCATCATCCTCGCCATCCTCTATGCGATGATCGTCATCGCCGAGTTCCTGGCGCCCTATAATCTCGCCACCCGGAATGTGAGCGCCATCTATGCGCCGCCGCAGAGTGTCCGGCTGTTCCATGAGGGGAGCTTCGTCGGGCCGTTCGTCTATGGCCGCACCGTCCAGCTCAACATGGAGAATCTCAAGCGCGAATATAAGGACGACACCAAAAACGTGCAGAAGCTGCGCTTCTTCTGCAGCGGCGACAAATACAAGTTCTGGGGCCTGGTCGAGGCCGACCGTCACTTCGTCTGCCCGGCCGAGGGCGGCCAGTTCTTCCTGCTCGGCACCGACCAGCTCGGCCGGGATGTTTTCTCGCGCATCATCTACGGCGCCCGCATCTCGCTGACCATCGGTCTCCTTGGCGTCTCGGTGAGCTTCATTCTCGGAATCGTGATCGGCGGCATCGCCGGCTATCGCGGCGGCGTCATCGATCTCATTACGCAACGTCTCATCGAAGTGCTGCAGTCACTACCGAGCATTCCCTTATGGCTGGCGCTCGCCGCGATCATGCCGGTCACCTGGTCGCCGCTGCTTGTCTATTTCGGCATCACCTTCATCCTGGGTCTGCTCGACTGGACCGGACTTGCCCGCGCGGTACGCTCGAAACTGCTGGCGCTGCGTGAGGAAGATTACGTCCTAGCGGCACAGCTCATGGGCGCCAAGGGCAGCCGTATCATCGGCCGTCATCTGGTCCCCGGATTCATGTCGCATTTGATCGCCTCGGCCACCATATCCATCCCCGGCATGATCCTCGGTGAAACCGCATTGAGCTTCCTAGGCCTGGGCCTTCGCCCCCCCATCGTCAGCTGGGGGGTGCTGCTCAATGAAGCCACCAATATCAACGTCGTGGCGCTCTATCCCTGGCTCATGCTGCCGGTCATTCCGGTGATCGTCGTCATATTGGCATTCAACTTCCTGGGGGACGGACTGCGCGATGCGGCCGATCCGTATAAGTAAATGAAAGAGCGGACAGGCCAGCAGCAGGGATTTGACGTGTTCATGCCCTGTGGCATAGTCCGCCGTTTCGGGGCGAGCGAGGTCGGCATGGAGAGAGGGGAATGACGATGCGTCGGCTGGAACATGCCCGCATTCTCATGTACAGCCACGACACGTTCGGGCTCGGACATTTGAGGCGGTGTCGCACTATTGCACATTCTCTCGTCGAGAATTACCGGGGCCTGAGCGTTCTCATCATCTCAGGGTCCACCATCGCCGGCGCCTTCGATTACCGGGTGCGCGTCGATTTCGTTAAAATCCCCTCGATCATCAAGCTGCACAACGGCGATTATACGTCGATCGACCGGCATACCGATCTCCATGAAACGCTGGAGATGCGCCAGGCGATCATCCGCCATACGGCCGAGTCCTTCCAGCCCGATCTCTTCATCGTCGATAAGGAGCCTTTGGGCCTGCGCGGCGAGCTCGAGGAGACGCTCTCCTATCTCAAGACCCACGGCACCACCCTGGTGCTGGGCCTGCGCGAGGTCATGGACGCGCCCGAACTGCTCAAGGCGGAATGGGCGAAGCGCGACGTGCTGCGCAAGATCGGTGTGTTTTATGATTCGATCTGGGTCTACGGACCGGAGGACTTCTACGATCCGCTGACCGGCTTCGATGTTTCGCCCGCGGTGCGCTCACGCATGCACTATGTCGGGTTCCTGCAGCGTCACATGACGCAGGTCGATGTGCCGGTACGCGACGTCGAAGGCAGTTACATCCTGGCGACGACGGGCGGCGGCGGCGACGGCGCCGATCTCATCCACAATATCTTCGACGCCTATCATCATGATCCGTCGCTGAAACACAAAATGCTGATCGTGCTCGGCCCCTTCATGCCGGCGCGCAAGAGGCGCAAGCTCGTCAAAAAGGGCTCCGCCATCCCGTATGTCGAGATCATCGAATTCGACAACCGCATGGAGAACCTGATCGCCGGCGCCCGCGCCGTCGTCAGCATGGGCGGCTATAACACCTTCTGCGAGATCCTCTCCTTCGACAAGCCGGCCCTGATCGTGCCGCGCGTCACGCCGCGTGAGGAGCAACTGATCCGCGCCAGCCGCGCCGCCGAGCTCGGCGTCATCGACATGCTGCGGCCGGAAGAGGCCGAAGATCCGGCCAAGCTCGCCCGGGCGCTCAAGGCGCTGCCGGAGCGGGCGCCGCCGTCGCAAGTGACCTCCAAGCTCAAGCTCGATGGACTCGAGAAGATCACCGACCTGGTCGGCGAATGGCTCGAGCCCGGCTCGCAGAAGCGGCTCACGGTCGTCGAAGGCGGCAATTAGAGCATGATGAGTTTGTCCCGGCTCATCGAAGGTCCTGCTTCACCATCTTCGCTCTATCCTGATGGATGCTTCGAGGCTCGCTGCGCTCGCACCTCAGCATGAGGGGCATTGAGAGATGACGAAGATCGTCATTGTGCTCAAGGGGTATCCGCGTTTGTCGGAGACCTTCATCGCCCAGGAATTGCTTGGGCTCGAGCGCGTCGGCCATGAGCTTTATCTCGTCTCGATGCGCCATCCGACCGACAAGAAGCGCCATCCCGTCCATGACGAGATCAAGGCGCCGGTGCGCTATCTGCCGGAATATCTCCATGACGAGCCCTGGCGCGTCATCCGCTCGTGGTGGAAGGCGCGGCGCCTGCCGCATTACAAGCGCCTGCGCAAAGTCTTCCTCGCCGATCTCAAGCTCGATCCGACGCGCAATCGCTGGCGCCGCTTCGGCCAGGCCTTGGTGCTCGCCGCCGAGTTTCCCGAGGATGCCGACTGGCTCCATGCGCATTTCATTCACACGCCGGGCTCGGTCACGCTCTATGCGAGCCTGATCCTCGATACCGGTTGGAGCTGCTCGGCGCATGCCAAGGACATCTGGACGTCGCCCGACTGGGACTTGCGCGCCAAGCTCGGCCAGGCACGCTTCGTGGTGACCTGCACCAAAGCCGGCTTCGACAAGCTCCAAAGTCTCAGCCCCGATCCGGCGCGCGTCCACTTGAGCTATCACGGCCTCGATCTCTCCCGCTTCGCATCCTTCGAAGGCACCCGCCCGGCGCGTGATGGCAGGGATGCGCAAGATCCGGTTCTGCTTCTCAGCGTCGGCCGGGCGGTCGAGAAGAAGGGCTATGACATCCTGCTCGCCGCTCTGGCGCTTCTGCCGAATACTCTCGCCTGGCGTTTCGTCCATATCGGCGGCGGCGAAGAATTGAGCAAGCTCAAGGCGCAGGCCGAGACATTGGGACTTACCTCGCGCATCACCTGGCTCGGCTCGCGGGCGCAGGAGGAGGTGCTGGCAAAATATCGCGAGAGCGATCTCTTCGTGCTGCCCTGCCGCATCGCCAGCGACGGCGACCGCGACGGCCTGCCCAATGTCCTGGTCGAGGCGTCGAGCCAGGGGCTCGCCTGCATATCGACGACGGTCTCCGGAGTGCCGGAACTTCTGAGCGATGGCGTCAACGGCCTCCTGATTCCACCCGAGGACGCCCAAGCTTTGAGCGCCGCTTTGGCCCGCGCGATCGCAGATCCGGAATTGCGCCTGAGGCTCGGGGCCGCGGCGGAGACGCGCGTGCGCGCGAATTTCGATCACAAGAGCAGCATAGAAGAGCTCACCCGGCTCTTCCGCACAGCGCGGGGCCATTCATGAAGGCGCTCGTCTATGTGCAGCACCTTCTCGGCATCGGCCATCTGGCGCGGGTCAGCCGGATCGCGGCGGCGCTCGCCAAAGCGGGCGCCGACGTCACCCTGGTGAGCGGCGGCGCCGTTGTCTCAGGCTTCCCACCGCAGGGCGTCAAGCTCGTCCAACTGCCCGCCATCCGCGCGCGCGACATGTCCTTCTCGGCGCTCATCGACGATGACGGCAACACCATCGATGACGTCTTCAAGGCGAACCGGCGTGACCGGCTCATCCAGGCCTTCGACGCGGTGCAGCCGGATGTCCTCATCATCGAGGCCTTTCCCTTCGGCCGGCGGCAGATGCGGTTCGAATTGCTGCCGCTGCTGACGCATGCGCGCGCAACGGCCAGGCCGCCGCTCATCGCCAGCTCGGTGCGCGACATATTGCAGGAGAACCGCAAAGCCGGGCGCGCCGAGGAAACGCTTACCACGTTGCGTAACTTCTTCGACTTCGTGCTCGTCCATGGCGATCCTCAATTCGCACGCCTCGAGGAGACTTTCCCGCTGGCCGGCGAGATCGCCGACCGCATCGTCTATACGGGGCTCGTGGCGGGGGAGGCGGCGACGTCGCCCGACCGTTTCGACGTGGTGGTCTCGGCCGGGGGCGGCGTGGTCGGCCGCAAGCTCATCGACGCGGCGCTTGCGGCGGCACCTGGCCTTCTCGGCCGCTGGCCGCGCTGGTGCATCCTCACCGGACCCAACTTCCCTGCGGCCGAACGGGCCACACTCCAGGCCAGCCTGCCGGCCGGTGTCGTCCTCGAGACTTTCCGGGCCGATTTTCCGGGCCTTCTTGCCAACGCACGGTTGTCCGTCTCGCAGGCCGGCTACAATACGGTCTGCGACATATTACGGGCCGGCTGCCCTGCGGTCCTCATTCCCTTCGCGGAAGGCGGTGAAACCGAGCAAAGCGACCGTGCCCGGCGCCTGGCGACGCTCGGGCTCGCGGCCGTGGTGGCGGAAGACCGCCTCACGCCCGGGAGCCTGGCGGACGCCATGGCGGCGGCGCCGGCTCCCCGCGGCCTCACGCTCAATCTCGACGGCGCAGCCGAGACGGCGCGTATCCTCGAACAACTGCTGGAGCGCTGCGGGGGCTCATAAGATCACGCCGGCGCTCTATTTCCTTGTTTTGCGCATCGGTTTATCCGAAAACCGCTTCGCACTTTTCGGACCGATGCTCCGGCTTCGCGGCCTTTGCCGTGAAGAACCGGCTTAACCTTGATTCCAATGGATTTTCGGCAGTAGCCGGGACGGAACCGATTTTGTATGCTGGGGCGAGCGGTCATGTATAAAACAGTTTCATCATCCCATCGGCTCCCGCCCTTCGAGCGCTTCCTCCTGCATGGATAAGAATCTCGCCAAATATATCTGGAGGCATACGAGCCGGCATCAGATCTGGATTCTGTTCATCATCCTCCTGTCGATGCCGACCTATTTCCTCTCGCTCGACCTGCCGAAACAGATCGTCAACGGGCCGATCCAAGGCGACGGCTTCAGCACGCCCGATGCGAAGGAAGTCTTCCTGCGGCTGGTGATCGACCTGCCGGACTGGCTCTCGAAAGCCCAGCCCTACGTCCTGTTCGAGGGCTTCAGCCTCGAGCGGCTGCAGATGCTGATGGCGCTGTCGGGCGCCTTTCTCGTTCTCGTCATCATCAACGGCCTGTTCAAGCTCTATATCAATACCTTCAAGGGCCGGCTCGGCGAGCGCATGCTGCGCCGCCTGCGCTTTCAGCTCATCGACCGCGTGCTGCGCTTTCCGCCCAATGTCTTCAAGCGCGTGAAGGCGGCCGAAGTCGCCACCATGGTGAAGGACGAGGTCGAGCCGCTCGGCGGCTTTATCGGCGACGCTTTCGTGCAGCCGGCCTTTCTCGGCCTCCAGGCGGCGACCGCGCTGTTCTTCATCCTTCTGCAGAATGTCTGGCTTGGCCTCCTCGCGGCCTTCATGGTGGGCATCCAGGGCGTGGTCATCCCGAAGATGCGCCGCCGCCTCATCCGGCTCGGCAAGGAGCGTCAGCTCACCGCGCGCCAGCTCGCCGGCCGCGTCGGCGAGATCGTCGAAGGCATTTCCTCGATCCATGTCCACGATACGTCGAACTACGAGCGCGCCGATGTCGCCGAGCGGCTCGGTCGCATCTTCAAGATCCGCTACGACCTCTATCAGTGGAAATTCTTCGTCAAATTCCTCAACAATTTCCTCGCCCAGGTCACGCCTTTCCTGTTCTACGCGATCGGCGGCTATCTGGCGTTGCGCGGGCAGCTCGACATCGGTCAGCTCATCGCGGTGATCTCGGCCTATAAGGACCTGCCGTCGCCGATCAAGGACCTGATCGACTGGGACCAGCAGCGCATCGACGTCCAGGTCAAATATGCCCAGGTCTATGAGCAGTTCCATGTCGACCAGATCATCGAGCCGGCCATACAGGATGTGACGAGCGGCCCGGTGGCGCCGATCAAGACGCCGATCTCCGTCATCAATTTCTCGGCCAGCGACGACAGCGGCGCCAGGCTCCTCGAGAACATCACGCTCGATATGAGGCCCGGCGAGAGCGTCGCCGTCATCGGCACGGCAGGCGGCGGCAGCGAGGCCCTGGCCGACACGCTGGTGCGTCTGGTGTGGCCGGAGCAGGGGCGCGTCAGCATCAATGGCGAAGATCTGCTTTTTCTTCCGGAAGCGTTCACCGGGCGGCGCACCGCCTATGCCTCTGGCGATGCTTTCCTGTTCCAAGGCACCATCTACGACAATCTGACCTATGTGCTGAAGCATTATCCGGTGCGCGAGCGCGTCTATGAGGGCGCGGCGCTGGCCCATCGCGACTGGGAAAAGACGGAAGCGCGCAACGCCGGCAATCCCGATCACGATCTGCATGGCGACTGGATCGACTATGCGACGATCGGCGTCGACGGGCCGGATGAGCTGTTCACGGCCATGGAGCAGACGCTCGAGGCCGTACAATTCTCGGACGATGTTTTCGATCTGGGCCTCAGGGCATCTGTCAACGAGAAGGTCCATCCGGCAATCCCCGAGCATGTCGTCGCGGCGCGCAAGGCGCTCAGGACACGGCTCGAGGAAGAGAACTTGGCGAGCCTCGTCACCTCCTTCGATGCGGCGCTCTACAATGCCGAGGCGACGGTCGCGGAGAATCTGCTGTTCGGCACGCCGGTGGGGCCTGAGCTTTCCAACACGAACCTGGCATCCAACGCCTATTTCCGCTCGGTGCTGGCGCAAGCAGGGCTCGATGAGGCGCTCTACCGGATGGGCGTCGAGATCGCCCGCAACGCCGTCGAGCTGTTCCGCGACCTGCCGCCCGACCACCCGTTCTTCCAGCAACTGGGCTTCATGACCGCGGACGAGATCCCCGACTACCAGGCGCTGCTGCAAAGGCTGCAGGACAAGCCCTTCGCGCAAGTCGCCGAGGCCGACGGCAAGCGGATGATGAAACTCGCCTTCTCCTATGTCGAGCCGCGCTATCGCTTCGGCCTTCTCGATCAGGAGATGATGGATCGCATCGTGGCGGCGCGCGCCGCCTTCCATGACAATCTGCCGGAGAGCCTCAAGGGCACGATCGAGCCTTACGATGCCGAAGGCTACAACAAATCCGCCAGCATTCTGGATAATGTGCTGTTCGGTCGCATCGGCCATCGCCATGCCGACGCCGCCGACCGCATTCGCGCCATCGTGCGCTCGGTCCTCGACGATCTCGATGTCAGTAGAGATGTGGTGAGGGTCGGTTTGGAGTTCAATGTGGGCGTCGGCGGCCGCCGCCTCACCTCGGTGCAGCGCCAGAAGCTGCATGTCGCCCGCGCTTTGCTGAAGCGCGGCGATTTCATCATTCTCAACAAGGCGTTATCCTCGGTCGAGCAGCGCACCCAGGAACAGCTGGTGCGCTCGGTGCTGGGCGAGGCGGCGCGCGACGGGCGCAAGCCGGCGGTCATCTGGGTGCTGAGCAATCCAAATCTCGCCCGGCTGTTCGACCGGGTGGTGGTGCTCGACCGGGGGACCGCGGTCGAGGATGGGAATTACGACCAGCTGATGGCTCGAAAGGGCGTATTCGCCGGGCTTCTGGCGTCGTAATATGGATGGAGTGGAAATGGGAGTGATGAGACATGCAGCTCAAGGATGAAGTGGAGCTGTTGCGGCGCGTGCCGCTCTTCTCGAATGTCGCGCCGGCCAAGCTCAAGCTTCTGGCCTTCACGTCGGATCGCGTCAATTTCGACCAGGGCCAGACGCTGTTCAAGCAAGGCGATCCGGGCGACGCCGCCTATGTGGTGCTGTCGGGTTCGGCCGATGTTCTGGTCAATTCGCAAAGCGGCGAGATCAAGGTGGCGACGCTCGAACCCAATTCGATCGTCGGTGAGATCGCCATTCTTTGCGACGTGTCGCGCACCGCAACCGTCAAAGCCAATGCGCCGCTCGAGACGCTGCGCATCCGCAAGGATCATTTCCTCAGATTGCTGGCGGAATTTCCGGAAATGGCCGTCGAGATCATGCGGGTGCTCGCCGATCGCCTGAGCCATACGACCGCCGAGCTCAGCGAAGCGCGCAGCGATCTCCGGCGAAAAGCGAATTAGAGCGCCGGGAGGTTCGGGATGACCGCTCCCGATGCCGCCTTGCCGTACAAGCCCGTGTTCCGCGTGACACTGCGCCAGCTGCGGCTGGCGACCGGCCTCGTGCTCTTTGCTTTCGCAACGACGCATTTCCTCAATCACGCCGTCGGCCTGGTGTCGATCGAGACGATGGAGGAAGTGCGCTCCTGGCGCATCGCCGTCACCCGCAGCGTTCCCGGCACGGCCATCCTGCTCATCTCGTTCCTCGTCCATTTCGTGCTCGGGATCGTGGTGTTCATCCGGCGCCGCAGCCTGAAGATCAGCCCGCATGAATGGGTGCAACTCGGTTTCGGCCTGCTCATCCCGCTGCTGCTGATCCGCCATGTCACCGCGACGCGCGGCGCCCACATCTATGCCGGTGTCGATGACAATTACTTTTATGCATTGTGGGCCATGTGGCCGGCCGAGGCCTGGCGGCAGGCGGCGCTGATGACGCTGGTCTGGGTGCACGGGCTCATCGGCCTGCATCACTGGCTGGAATTCAAGCCGTGGTACCGTCGGCTGAAATGGCTTTGGGTGGTGCTCGCGACATTGATTCCGACGCTCGCCTTTGCCGGCTTCACCTCGGCCGGGCGCGCCATCCGTTTTGAGACGGATTTCCAGCCGCCGATGACCCAGGAGCAGTTCGATTTCCTGCATGGGCTGCTCGATTACGAATTCTACGGTTATCTGGGACTGCTCGCTGTGATCGTGGCGGCGCGCCTCGGCCTCGGATTGCTCGACCGCTACCGGCACACGATCGCCATCACCTATACCGGCGGGCAACGCGTGTCGGCGCGCCGGGGTCTTTCCATTCTGGAAATCAGCCGCCTCAACAACATACCGCATGCCTCGGTCTGTGGCGGACGCGCCCGCTGCTCCACCTGCCGGATCCGCGTGATCGAAGGTCCGGGGGATCAGCCGCCGGTCGATGCCAATGAGCAGAAAGTGCTGAAGCGGGTGGGCGCCCCCACCAATGTCCGGCTCGCCTGCCAATTCCGGCCGGAGACCGACCTCACCATCACGACGCTCCTGCCGGCGGTGACGGCCGATACAGTGAATGGACTCGTCGATAAATATTTCTGGGGCGTGGAGCAGGAGGTCACCGTCATGTTCTGCGACCTCAGGGGCTTCACCAGATTGTCGCAGCAGCGTCTCTCCTATGACGTTGTGTTCCTTCTCAACCAGTATCTGGGCCGCATGAGCGAGGTCATCATCGATACCGGGGGCTATGTCGACAAATTCATGGGGGACGGGATCATGGCGATCTTCGGCATGGACAAGAGCGGCAAGGCCGGCGCCCGGGACGCGCTCGCGGCGGTGCGCGCCATGGGCGGGGTGCTCGACGCCCTCAATCAAAGCCTGCATGACGAAATGCGCGGCATGCTCGAAATGGGCATCGGGCTTCATTCGGGGACGGCCATTCTCGGCCGCATCGGGGCAGCCGGCAGAGGCTCGGCGGCGCTGGGCGTCACCGCGCTCGGTGATACGGTAAATACGGCAAGCCGGCTGGAGGGCGCCTGCAAGGAGCTCAACATGCAGGCCATCATCTCCAGGGCGGTCCTCGACAAGGCGGAAGCCGAATTTGGCGGGCTCGAGACCCAGAGCATCGAGATCAGGGGGAGGGCCGGGGCGCTCGACGTGGTCATGGTGAAGCGGGCGACGCAATTGCCCGCTTTAGAGTCGCCTAAGCCGTAGAACATGCTACGATAACGCCTGAGCGAGGGTTCAAGTCGTTGAAAGAAAAGAGTGAATTCACAGTAAAGTTTTGGGGCTCCAGAGGCAGCATTCCGGTGTCGGGACCGGAAGTCGTGCGCTATGGCGGTGATTCGTCGTGCGTCGAGATGCGCTGCGGCGAGCATATTTTGATGTTCGACGCGGGGTCAGGCCTCAAGCGCGCCGGCCAGGAGCTGGAGCGCGAGGGCGTCGAGCGCCTCGACATGTTTTTCTCGCACTGCCATTGGGATCACATCTTCGGCATTCCCTTCTTCATGCCGTTCTATCGCGGCAGCAACCAGATCCGTATCTGGTCGGGCCATCTCGCCGGGGTGATGACCACGCATGAGATGATTTCCGGAATCATGAAGGCGCCCTATTTCCCGATCGCGCCGGAGATCTTCATCGCCGATGTCGACTACAAGGATTTCAAGCCGGGCGATGTGCTGAAGCCCCATGCGGGCATCGTGCTGCGCACCGCGAGCCTCAATCATCCCAATGCGGCGGTCGGCTACCGCGTCGAATTCGCGGGCAAGTCCGCCTGCTATATCACCGACACCGAGCATGTGCCGGGCAAGCCCGACCAGAATGTGCTGAAGCTCATCGATCATGCCGATCTCGTCATCTATGACGCGGCCTTCACCGATAAGGAGATGCCACGCTATCGCGGCTTCGGCCATTCGAGCTGGGAAGAAGGTGTGCGGCTGTGCAAAGCGGCCAAGGCGAAGCAGCTCGCCATCTTCCATCATTCGCCTTTGCGCAACGACGACGAGCTGGACAAGATCGGTGCCGAGGCGAAAGAGGCTTTCCCCGGCGCCGTCGTGGCAAGCCAGGGGCTAGTGATCACGCTCTGAGAAGCTCTGCCGGCGCCCGCCAGCTCACTGCGCCGCTCTGCGCAGTAATCGTGAAAAGATCGGCGAGGAAGCGGAAAGCATCGTCATCGCTGACCAGGTGGTGGCTGAGCACGCCGACAGGCGTGCGGCCGCCCGCGGCGCGCGCTTGCTGCAATTCCTGAACAAGCCCCGCGATCAGCGTGCCGTGATCGCGGCAGCGATTGCCGGCGCGCGAATCGACGATGTCGATATGGGTATTGACGACGGCGAGACCCGGTCGCGAAGTGAGCTTGTGGCCGAAGGCCGACAGGCCGGTGAAGCCGAGCGCCGGCAGATCGTCGAGTAGAGACGGATCGATGCGATTCCAGGGCGGCACCAGCATCGGCGTCAGCCGGTCGCCATGGAATTCGCGCAGCCGCGCCAAGCCTCTCGCCAGCTCGCTGAGCACCGCGTCGCGCGGGCGATGCAGACCGAGCTCCTGCTTCTTCTCCGGCGGCGATGCGTGATTGGCATGTGACCAGCCGTGAACGACCGGATGGATGATCTTCTCCGCCGCGAGGCGGTTCGCCAAAGCAGGTGCAGTGCGGGCCGGAATGATCGCCAGCGCCACCGGCACATCATGGCCGCACGCAAGATCGGCGAGCCGATCGAGCGCCGGTGTCGGCTCGATGGCGTCGTCATCGCGCAGCCACAGTGACACGGCGCGGTCGGCATCGCGCCATCGCGCCAGCTCGTCCCGGAGCGGCTGCCAGAGAGTCATGCCAGCACCTCATCGAGTAATGTCGCCAGGCGCTGCGCCGCGTTGGTCAGCGAGCGTTCCTTCAGCACGAATGCGCGTGCGGCGCGGCCATAGGTTTCGCGCTTGGCGTTATCCGTGAGAAGCGCGCGGATCGCCAACGCATAGGCGTCGACATCGCCTTCCGGCGTCAGGATGCCGGTCTCGCCATGGCGCACCACGGCGGGAACACCGGCCGTCTCCTGCGCCACCACCGGCAGGCCGGCGGCCTGAGCCTCGAGATAGGCGATGCCATAGGCTTCACCCGAGCCCGGCCAGACATAGAGACCGCCTTCGGCCAGTGCGGCGGGCACTTTTTCAGGCGCCATCTCGCCGCGCCAGTCGAGCCGCTCAGACGGAATGCCGGCAAAGAGGGACATCGTCTCGGCACTCATCGGGCCATCGCCGATGACAGTGAGCCGCCAGGGCAGATCGAGGAGCAGGGGCAGCGCTTTTGCGAGCATGGTGAAGCTCGCGAATTTGTCGCCCTTGCGCATCATCGCCACCGTCATCAGCCGGGCGGGCGGTGCCGGCGCGAAACCATCGGCGAAAGCCTGCGTATCGATGAAAGGCGGAAGCGTCGCCAGGCGCACGCCCGGCACCGCCTTCTCCAGTCCGGCGCGGTCGCGTTCGGTGAAACAGAGATTGAGCCTGGCGAGGCCGATGGCGTCGCGGATCAGCGCCTGGCGTTCGGCCCAGCCCTGGCGATCGCGTTTGCCGGCATAAGAGGCTTCGGCGGTGACATAGGGAATAGTGAGATGGCGCGCGAGATCAGGGCCCAGAAGATCGGGCGCCTTGTAATAAGGATGATAGGTGAACCACAGATCTGGCTTTTGGCCCCTGCGCCAGAGCGCCTTGAGCCGTGCCTTCTCGTCATCGGCCGCCTGCAGCACAGGCGCGAAGGCTCGCGGCTCGGGATCGGGTGTGAAGGCGCGCAAGGTGCTCACGACATCGGCCGCGAAACCGGCGAGATGCAAAGCCCGCAGGAGCAGCCGCGCCATCTGGCGGTCCCCGGAGGGAACCGGATGGTCGGGCGCTTTGAGCGGGGCGTAAAAGGCGATCCTCACCCCTTTGCCTATGGCGATGTCGCGTCCGGGCGTCAATCGGGGATCGGTCGCCAAGGTCCTCCCAGCATGCTAGCTTTTCGCCATGACTCATGATGATTTCTTCGAGGCGCTGCCCACTTTCGAGAAGTTCTCCGGCGTCGCCGATGCGGCGAATTATCAACCCTTGCCGGACGACTGGTCGCTGGCGACGGCCGACATCGTGAGCTCGACCCGGGCGATCGCGCGCGGCGAATACAAGGCCGTCAATATGGCGGGCGCCAGCGTGATCTCGGCTGTGCTCAATGCATTGGGTGATGCGCATAAGGTCCCGTTCGTCTTCGGCGGCGATGGCGCGCTGCTGGCGGTGCCCGAAAGTGTTGTGCCTAAGACGCGCGAGGCGCTCGCTTTGACGCAAGTCTGGGTGAAGGAGGATCTCGATCTCGACCTGCGCGCCGCCATCGTGCCGATGCGCGATATCCGGGCAGGCGGCCATGATGTGCGGGTGGCGCGTTTCCGCGCCAGCGCCGAAGTCACCTATGCGATGTTCGCCGGCGGCGGTGCCAGCTGGGCGGAAGCGCAGATGAAAGCGGGAAAGTACCGCGTGCCGGCGGCGGCACCGGGCGCACGCCCGGATCTCTCCGGCCTGTCCTGCCGCTGGGACCCGATCGCGGCGAAGAACGGCGAGATCATTTCCCTCATCGTGACCCCGGTCTCGGCGGAGCGCAGCGCGGATTTCACCCGGCTCGTCGACGATATCATCGCCATCATCGACGGCGAGGACCGGGCCGGCCTGCCGGTGCCGCGCAAATTCGGCTTCCCGCCCAAGGGGCTCAAATATGAGACGCTCGCCACGCATCGCGGATCGCCGCTGTTGCGCAAGCTTCATATCCTGGCCGAAAGCCTCGCCGGCTGGCTGGTCTTTCAGGGGAATCTGAAGGTCGGCCGCTTCGATGCGGCGGTCTACAAGAACGATGTCGCGCAGAACACCGACTTCCGCAAATTCGACGACGGCCTCAAGCTCACCGTGGATATCGAGCCGGCCCTCATCACCCGCCTCATCGAGCGCCTCAAACAGGCTTATCAGGCCGGGCTCTGCCGTTATGGCCTGCACCGTCAGGACCAGGCCCTGATGACCTGCTTCGTTCCCAACCCGTTCGCGCGGGATCATTTCCATTTCATCGACGGCGCCGCCGGTGGTTATGCCATGGCGGCGGCCGATTTGAAGGGCCGCGTGTAAGCTTGCAGAGCTTCTTAAGCTCCTCTAGCGTAACATGTAACGTCATTGATCTTCTCAAGAGGACGAGCCAGCCGTCATGAAAATAGCTGTTATCGGGGCCGGTTATGTCGGGCTGGTCTCAGGCGCGTGTCTCGCGCAATTCGGCTTCGATGTGTTCTGCGTCGACCATGACGCGGCCAAGGTCGAGGCGCTCAATACCGGTCGTATTCCCATCCACGAGGCCGGGCTCGGCAAGCTCATCCATGACAATGCGCGGGCCGGCCGGCTCCATTTCACCATGGATCTGAAAGCGGCCGTCTCGAAGGCCGAGGCGGTGTTCATCGCGGTCTCGACCCCGACCCGGCGCGGCGATGACGCCGCCGATCTCGCTTATGTGCACCAGGCGGCGAGCCAGATCGCCGCGGCGCTCGACGGTTATTGTGTCATCATCACCAAATCCACGGTGCCGGTCGGCACGGCGCGCAAGCTCAAGGCGCAGATCAAGGCGGAGCGGCCCGATGCCGATTTCGACGTCGCCGCCAATCCGGAATTCCTGCGCGAAGGCTCGGCGGTCGACGACTTCCTGAAACCCGACCGCGTCGTCATCGGCACGGAATCGAAGCGGGCGCAGGAAGTGCTGCGCAAGATCTATCAGCCGATCGCCATGACGGGCGCGCCGCTCATCTTCACCGACTTCGAATCGGCCGAGCTCATCAAATATGCCGCCAACGGCTATCTGGCGATGCGGCTCGCCTTCATCAATCAGCTCGCCGATCTGTGCGAGGAAGTGGGCGGCGACATCGCCGTGGTGGCCAAGGGCATCGGCCATGACAAGCGCATCGGCCATCATTATCTGCAGCCGGGGCCGGGCTTCGGCGGCTCGTGCTTCCCGAAGGACACCAAGGCCCTGGCCGTTACGGCGCGCGAAGCGGGCGCTCCCTTCAGCCTCATCGAGGCGGTGGTGAAGGCCAATGACAAGCGCAAGCTCGATTTGTCGATGCGCGTCACCCGCATGCTGGGCGGCTCGGTCGCCGATAAGCGCATCGCCGTGCTGGGTCTTGCCTTCAAAGCGGATACCGACGACATGCGCGATGCGCCGGCGCTCGATCTCATTCCGGCGCTCACCGCGGCGAAAGCCCAGGTCGTCGCCTATGATCCGGTGGTGAAGCCAAACGGCGCGTCAGCCTTTGACGGTGTCGAATGGGCGAAGTCCGCCTATGCGGCGGCCAAAGGCGCCGATGCGGTCATCCTGCTCACCGAATGGAACGAATTCAGAGGGCTCGATCTGACCAAGCTCGCCAAGTCGATGCGCGCGGCGGTGATGATCGACCTGCGCAATCTCTATTCGCCGACTGACATCGCCAAGACGCCCTTCGCCTATCACAGCATCGGCCGGCAGGCGATGGGGCCAGCTTCGAACTAGCTCAAATGGTAAGCGCGATGGCGCTCGCATCGTCCTTGGGCTTGAAGCGCGGATATCTGGCACCGTCGGGATCGCCGTCCTCGAGCTTGCGCATCATTTCATAGAGGCGCGCAAGCTCGCCGTCGCGACCTGAGCGCGCGAGGAGATCGGTCTCCGAGATCTGGCCATAATAGTCGACGAGGCGGAAGAAGCCGTCGCTGGTCAGCAGCACCGAGGAGGGCTGATCGAGCTCCATGTACTCCGCGAAAGCGAGACAGGCGCGGTTTGCCTCGATCACGCCATAGCCACCCGGCCGATTGCGGCGGCGGCGATTGTCGAACTGGACTTGCCGCATGGCGCGCGCGATGTCCTTGAGATCGGTAATACCGGTGCGGCGCAGGCGCATCGCCTCGGCGGTAACCCAGTGATCGAAAGCGTCATTGGCGAAATCGATGATGCGCTGAAGACCGTTGCGGTCTTCCGCCAGAAGGCGGCAATCTCCGAGGCGCACCGCCTGCCAGCGCCCCTCGATGCGGCAGACGGCCGTGATGCAGGCGGCCGGCGGGTCATATTTGTCGGGCAAGGCATGCTGCCCGAGATCGGCGATGAGGCGGTCGATCAGATCGGACATCACTTGCGGCAGATCCTTTGCGCCGGGGAGGAGACTGCGCAAATGATGATCGATGCGCGCGACGAACCATTGCGCGTCGCTGCCCATCAGGCCTAAGCCCTTGTCGTTGATGCCGGTGACGCCGTCCAAGGCCCAGGCCGCCTCGATGTCGTGAGGATCGCCGATAAAGCCGACCGCGTCCTCATTCACCTTGCCGCTGCCGAGGCTCAATTGCCCGGCGAGTTTGAGTTTCATGAGCTCTTTCCGTCGATCCAGGTCCGGGTGACGGCGAGATCATCCGTCAGATGCACGAGATCAGCGCGGTAATCTGGGGCGATTCGGCCGTACTGGCGATCCTTTCCGAGGAAGGCCGCGGGATAGAGTGCCGCCATGCGCAAGGCCTCGGTGAGATCGAGCCTCAGCACATTGACGCAATAGCGCAAGGCGTCGTCCATAGTCAGGATGGAGCCCGCCAGCGTGCCGTCGGGAAGCTCGAGGCGGCCATTGCGGGCGAGAACCATGCGGCCCTGAAGCTCGAAGCGGTCGGGTCCGCCGGCAGCGGGCGGCATCGCATCGGTGACGAGGAATATGTGGCCTCTGGGTTTTGCCGCGATCGCCACCTGCAAAGCGAGCGGGTCGACATGATGGCCATCGGCGATGATGCCGCAATAGCTCGCGCGATCGGCGAGCGCCGCGCCGACCATGCCGGGCTCGCGATGCTGCAGCTGGCTCATGGCGTTGTAGAGATGGGTGAAGCCGCGGGCGCCGGCGGCGAGAGCGGCCTGCGCCTGTTGTGCGGTGGCGTCGGAATGGCCGAGCGAGACGATGATGCCGGCCTTGGCCAGGGTTTCGATCGTTGCGGGCGCGACATGCGACGGCGATACCGTGAGGAGGACGATGCCGCAATCGAGCTTCGTCAGCCAGGCGACATCATCGGGCGTGATGGCGCGGATATGTTCGGGCGGATGGGCGCCGCGCCGGTGCGGATCGAGGAACGGACCCTCGATATGGATGCCGAGAATACCCGGCACTTTCTCCCGCCGCGCCACGGCCACCGCGTCGGCGGCTTTGTGGATGATCCGGGTGTCGTCGGTGATGACGGTCGGCAACAGGCCGGTGGTGCCGAAGACGCGATAGGCCTCCGCCATGCGGCGAACCGTGGCGTCGGTCGGCGCCTCGTTGAGCAGCACGCCGCCGCCGCCATTCACTTGCGCGTCGATGAAGCCGGGCGCCAGGAGGCCGCCCTTGAGATCGATCGTCGTGACACCGGCCGGTACTTCGGATGCAGGGAGAATGCGGTCGATCTTCTCTCCATCGATGAGGACAGTCATATCCTTGCGGATCGTGTCGCCGTCGAAGAGGCGACTGCCGGTCAGCGCAAAGCGGGTCATCTGGTCTCCGTCACCTTTTTCAGGAGCCGCGGCCGGTCGGGATTACGCCCGCGCAGGCGCGCGATGCGCTCGGCGCTGCCATGGAAGCTCTGGATCATCGAAATCGGATCGAGAAGCGGATCGCTGGTGCGTGCAAAATCGGGCGTCATCACATGGGCGCCTGCCTCGGCGAGCCGTTTGGCCGTGTCGCGTGTGGTGGCGAGCGCCTTGTCCTCGGGCGCCAGAACCACAACGGGGAAGCCCGGACCGACGAGTTCCATCGGCCCGTGGATCACCTCGGCGGCGGAATAGGCTTCGGCATGAAGACCGGAAGTTTCCTTGAGCTTGAGCGCGGCCTCCTGCGCCATCGGCAAAGAGGGGCCACGGCCCAGCACGTAAGCCGAGCTCGCCACGGTGAAAGCGTCTTCCATCTCGGCCCAGTTTATGGCGAGCGCCTTGTGCAGATCCTCAGGCAGTCTCTCGACCGCCTTGGCTAAATGCGCGTCCCCGCCACAAGCGGCAACGAGGGCGGCCGCCATGGCGGCGGAGGCGATGAATGTCTTGGTCGCGGCGACGCTCTTTTCGGGGCCGGCGCAGAGCGGCAGGCAGAGATCGGCGTCGCGCGCCAAGGGCGAATCCTCGGTATTGGTGACCGCGAGGGTGGGAATGCCGGCGCGTTTCGCTTCCGCCTGGAAGGCCAGGATGTCGGGGCTCTTGCCCGATTGCGAGATGGTGAGCAGCAGCGTATCGCGAAGTGCCAGCCTGGCACCATAGACCGAGACGACGGACGCGCCGACCGAGCAGCAGGGGAGACCCAGCGTGATCTCGACCAGATATTTGAAATAGGACGCGGCGCAGTCGGAGGAGCCGCGCGCGCAGGTGACGATGTGGCTCGGCTTCTTCGCCTGATAGAGCTTGCCCAGTTCGGCGAGGCCCGTGCGGTTGTGGGCGAGCATGCGGGCGACGGCTTCGGGCGCTTCGGCGACTTCGCGCGCCATGTCGGTCTGATGGTCTGTCATGATCCTTCCGAGAGATGAAGTTCGGCGACGAAGTCATAGGAATCGCCGCGGTAATGTGAACGGGTGAATTCGACGACACGTCCGTCGGCGAGATAGGCCACACGTTCGGTGAACAGCGCCGGGCTTCCTTCGGGAAGGCCGAGCATGTCGCCATCGCTTTTGCTGAGGGCGGTCGCGTGGAGGCGCTGCAAGGCGCGCACCGGGCGCAAGCCCCGGTCGGTGAGCGCCTCATAAAGCGAGGTCTCGATGGCGAGGGGATCGGGCAGGAAGCGATGCGGGATGGCGGCGCGCTCGATGGCGAGCGGTCTGTCGCCGGCGCGGCGCAAGCGTTGCAGCCGGCTGACCTTCTCGCCGGGCGACAGCGCCAGGACGAGCGCTTCCTCAGGGGTAGGCAGGCCGACGGAACGCTCGATCCAATCCGACGTGGTCGGAAGACCGCGCAGGCGCATATCCTCGGTGAAGCTGGTCAGCCGCGACAGCGGCAATTCGATGCGTTCTTCCTTCGCGGCCACGAAAGTGCCGGAGCCGCGGCGCTGCACCAGCACGCCGTCGGCGACGAGATCGGCGAAGGCCTTGCGCACCGTTACGCGCGAGATGCCGAGCATGCGGGCGAGATCGCGCTCGCCCGGAATGGCGTCGCGGCCGGCGAGCTCGCCTTGCGCGATGGCGTCGGTGACGAGCCGCTTGAGTTTCAAGTAAAGCGGCGCCGGCCCGCCATCGGCGATGCGAGCGCGGGCGAAGATCTGCGGCGCGGCGGTCATCTGTTCCACCCGGTGAGGCCGGCGGCACGGCGCGCCATCATGATGGCGCCGTCGAGCGCGTCGCGCTTCGGGGCGATCAGACGGCCTTTAAGGTCTTCCGGCATGAAAGGCGTCAGAGGTCTGGCGAGGCCGCCGACGAGCGCCACGCTCGGCGCGCCGCGGGCGAGAAGCTCCTTCGCGAGACGGGCGACGGCGCGCGCGGCATCTTCGACGAGCTCAGCTCCATAACGGTCGCCTGACGTGGCGGCGGCGAAGATACGTGGCGCATAACGGGCATAGTCGCGTGGCAGCGCATGGCGGGCCCAGTCGGCGAAACCGTCACGGTCGCGGTGGAACTCGGCGAGGATTTCCTCGAGCAGCGGTGAGGAGGGAATGAGATTGTCGAGCGAGAGCGCAGCGCGCCGTAGGGCGCCGCGGCCCATAATGGCGCCCGAGCCCTGATCGCCGAGCCAGAAGCCGAAGCCACCGATCCAGTGGCGCTCGCCTTTGACCACCGCGAGACCGGCCGAGCCGGTGCCGGCAATGACGATGCCGCCATCCTCGCCGTCATGAGCGCCGAGAAAAGCGGCGTAGCCGTCGACATCGACGCTGGCGCTGCCGAAGTCCTGCAAAGCCTGGCGCACGGCGCTGGTCGTTTCCTCGGTGACGGCGCCGGCGAGGCCGAGGCCGACATGGATGGACCGCCGGTCGGTTTCGGTGAGCCCGGCGAGGCGCAAGGTCTCGGCCATGGTGGCGCGGATGGTGGCGATGGCCGCCTCGAGGTCCTGATAGAGATTGGCGAGGCCGCCGACGGCCTCGGCGACAGCGGCGCCGGACCGGTCACGCAGGCGGACCCGGCATTTCGTGCCGCCGCCATCGACCCCCATGAACAGAACTCTGTCGGTCACCCGCGAATCTCCTTGTGCCGGTGGTATAATACCAAAGCAATACCTGTGTATAGTGGTATCGTAGTGGTATTGTCTTGGGTTGAAAGCCGGGATGGGACAGGTTAAGCGCAAGCGCATCACGATCACATCTCGGAGAGGCTCTGGTGCCTGGACAGCAGAAAGACCGCGTCATCCTGGTCACCGGCGCCTCGCGCGGCATCGGCCGTGCCGCTTTGCGGGCGTTGGCCGAGCAAGGCGCCCATGTGGTGGCGACGGCGCGCAGCCTGGAGGCGCTGGCCGGGATCGAAGCCGAAGCTAAGGCCTTGGGCGGTGCGGCGACGCCGGTCGCCTGCGAGATGAGCGAGGCCTCCGACATCGACCGGCTGGCGACAGTGATCGCCGCGCGGTTCGACCGGCTCGACGGGCTGTTCGGCAATGCCGGCATTCTCGGCAAGAAGCAGGCGGTCGGCGATTTGCCGCCGCAGGAGTTCGAGGCGGCGCTCGCCATCAATCTCACCGCCAATTTCCGCCTGCTGCATCGGCTCGATCCGCTGCTCCGGAAAAGCCCGGCGGGTCGGGCGCTGTTCGTGACCTCGGGCGTCGCCTGGAAACGCCATGCCGGCTGGGCGCCGTATTCGGTGAGCAAAGCCGGGCTCGAAGCGCTGGTCGGGGTCTATGCCCATGAGATCCAGGACACGATGGTCCGCGCCAATCTGATCAGCCCCGGGCCGATCCGCACCGAATTGCGGGTCGAAGCGTGGCCCGAGGAGGATCCCGAAAGCGTGCCGCTGCCGGAAGCGCTGGGGCCCGCCATCGTCACCATGCTGAGCGCCGACTTTGATCAGAATGGCTCGATTTTCGATTATAAATCAGGACGTTACACGCGCTGCCAAGCGCCGGTCTAGATGTCGTGCCGGCATCTGCCATCTTGATGGCAGGTAGGGATTTCTCTGTAATCTGTATTCCAGTAGGGAAAGGAGGTGCTTCATGGCCAAACTTCAGCTCTCCGTACGCAGCGCCAAGGCCTGGAGCTTGGCACATCGTCTGGCCCGCCGTGAAAACTGCTCGATTGCCGATATCGTCGAGCGTGCGCTGGAGGCCTATGAGATTCGCGAAACGAGCCGCGAGCCGGCAGCAAGCTTTTATGCCCGAATGGCGGCTTCAAGCGACGCTGAAGACATCGACCTCGAAGCGATCATCAAGGAAGGTCGAAAGAAGCATCTGGGCATCGACCTGTAATCCCTAGTAATTCTCGAAACCTAATTATTCCAAACTGTTAGCTGAATTCTCGCCGCGCGGATGCCGCGTCGCAGCGACGAATCTCGTTGACTCATATCTGGATTTGCAAAATATTGCAGGCAACGAAAAAAAATTCAAATACGGATGGGAGCCTTGGATCAGCCGCGATCACATTTGCAGATCGACGAGGAAGCGACGCTGGCGGCGCGCGCCGCCTGGCTTTATTTCGCCGGCGGCCAGACCCAGGGCGAGATCGCCGAGAAGCTCAATATTCCCAACACCAAGGCGCATCGCCTTATCGCGCGAGCGAGCCGCGACGGGCTCATTCGCGTTTTCGTCGAAGGCCCGATCGCCGGCTGCGTGGCGCTGGAAGAGGGGCTCAAGGCGAAATTCGGCATCAGCCATTGCGAGGTGGTGCCCATTATCGATGACGGCGCGTTGCCGCTGCGCACGCTCGGCATGGCGGGTGCGCGCTACCTGCGCAATGTGCTCGACCGCGCCACGCATGAGATCATCGGCGTCGGCCATGGCCGCACCCTTGCCGCGGCGATCGACTTCCTGCCGTCATCGCCCGCCCCGCATGTGAAATTCGTGTCGCTGCTCGGCGGTCTCACCCGCCGCTTCGCCGCCAATCCTTATGATGTGATCCACCGCTTGTCCGAGCGCACCGGATCGGAAGCCTATCTGCTCCCCGTTCCCTTCTTCGCCAACAGCGTCGAGGACAAAGCGGTGCTGCTCGCGCAATTCGGCATCGCCGATGTCGTAGCTTTAGCGCGACAAGCGAGCCTGCATCTCGTCGGCATCGGCGAGGTCGACAATGCCGGCTTCATCACGTCGGCCGGCATGATCGCCCCGGCCGAGATCGAGGAAGTGGCGCGCGATGGCGCGTGCGGCGAAGTGCTGGGCTCGTTCTTCGCCGAAGACGGGCGGCGGGTGCCGACCGATCTCTCCGACCGCGCACTCGCCCCCGATATCGAAGTGCTGCGCGGGCGCGAGATGGTCGCCATCGCCGGCGGCCGCAACAAGATCAAAGCCATTCGCTCGGTGCTGAGGAGCGGTCTCCTGACCGGCCTCATCACCGACGAGACGACCGCCCGGCAATTGACGGGCGAAGAGCCGGGCGCAGAAGCCGGCAACAAGAACGGCAATAAAGCCGCATCCGCCTGACGACGTTCAACCAACGGAGGAAAATGGGAATGTACGAGAAAGAAAAAGGGCTGTTCGACGCCTTCGTGGCGGGGAAGCTCTCCCGGCGCGAATTGCTCGCCGCTTCGGCCAAGCTCGGTATTTCGGCAGCCGCCGGCGGCATGCTGCTCACCCAGGCGCAGACCAGCGCCATGGCGGCGGAGTTCGATTGGAAGGCCTACAAAGGCACCAAGCTCAAGCTCCTGCTCAACAAGCACCCTTATGCAGATGCGATGATCGCCAATCTGCAGACCTTCAAGGACATGACCGGCATGGACGTCACCTATGACGTCTTTCCGGAAGACGTGTATTTCGACAAGGTGACGGCGGCCCTCTCCTCGGGCTCGAGCGAATACGATGCCTTCATGACCGGCGCCTATATGACCTGGACCTATGGTCCGGCCGGCTGGATCGCCGATCTCAACGAATATATCAAGGATCCGGCCAAGACGAACCCGACCTATAATTGGGACGACGTGCTGCCGGGCCTGCGTGCCTCGACCGCGTGGAACGGCGTGCCGGGCGGTGAGCTCGGCTCGGCGGATGCCAAACAGTGGTGCATCCCGTGGGGCTATGAGCTCAACAATCTCTCCTACAATGTGAAGATGTTCGAGAAGGCCGGCGTCCAGCCGCCGAAGAATCTCGATGAGCTCGTCGCGACCGCGGCCAAGCTCACCAAGGATCTCGGTGGTCCCTATGGCGTCGGCGTGCGCGGCTCGCGCTCCTGGGCGACGATCCATCCGGGCTTCCTGTCGGGCTATTCGAATTTCGGCCAGAAGGACTTCACCGTCGCCGACGGCAAGCTGACCGCGGCGATGAACACGGCCGAATCGAAAGCCTTCCACAAGCAATGGGTGCAGATGATCCAGGAGTCGGGGCCGAAGAACTGGTCGACCTATACCTGGTACCAGGTCGGCACCGATCTCGGCGCCGGCGCCTCCGCCATGATCTTCGACGCCGACATTCTGGGCTACTTCATGAATGGCGGTGACAACAAGGAGAAGGGCAATATCGGCTATGCGCCCTTCGCCGCCAATCCGAAGGCCACGGCCCCCACGCCCAATGTGTGGATCTGGTCGCTGGCGCTGTCGAACTTCTCCGGCCAGAAGGACGCCGCCTGGTACTTCATGCAGTGGGCTTCCTCGGTCGAGCATGATCTGTTCGGCGCCCGCACGATGGACTTCGTCAATCCGGTCCGCGCCTCGGTGTGGAAGGACGAGGAGTTCAGAGGCCGCATCGACAAGTCCTATCCGGGCTATCTGAACCAGCACGACACGTCGGCGCCGGGAGCGAAGATCTACTTCACGGCGCAGCCTCTGTTCTTCGACCTCACCACCCAGTGGGCGGAGACGTTGCAGAAGATGGTGGCCAAGGAGCTTCCGGTCGATGAAGGCCTCGATAAGCTCGCCGCCAATGTCGACAAGCAGCTGAAGGATGCCGGGCTCGGCTAGGCATCGAAGCGCAGTCCGGCCGATCCTCCCCGGCCGGGCTGCGCACCCCCTTAATATGACCTATACTCGGATGGAGAACGGGCCAGGATCATGACCGCGGCAGCCGATCACGTGACACGACCGAAGAAGAGCAGCCGGTTCATGCGCCGGGCGCTGCCCTATCTCCTCAGCCTGCCGGCGCTTCTCGTCTGCATCGGTATCCTCATCCCGTTCTTCACCGCCGTCTATTATTCCCTTCTGCGCTTCCGCCTGAACCTGCCGGCGATGAAGGGCTTCATCTGGTTCGACAACTACATCAATTTCCTGAGCGATGCGGCCTTCTGGAACACGGTCAAGATCTCGCTCGTTTATGCCGGCCTCACCGTCGGCGTCGAATTGCTGCTGGGTCTCGGCATAGCTTTGCTGCTGCAGAAGCCGACGCGCTTCAACAATATCGCCTCGATCCTGCTGTTGCTGCCCTTGATGACGGCGCCGGCGCTCGCGGCGCTCATGTGGAAGCTGATGACCAATCCCAATTTCGGAATCCTCAGCTACTTTGTGAGCCTCCTGGGCTTCCATGATTTCAAATGGGCGTCCGATCCCTCGACGGCGCTGTTCACCGTCACGCTGGTCGATGTCTGGGTCTATACGCCCTTCATCATGATCCTGCTGCTCGCCGGACTGCGCTCGCTGCCCAAGGCGCCCTTCGAGGCGGCTGCACTCGACGGCGTGCCGCGCAGCTTCGTGTTCTTCCGCATCACGCTGCCGATGCTGCTCCCTTACATCATCACGGCGTCGCTGTTCCGGCTGCTCGATTCGATCCAGCAATTCGACATCGTCTATTCGATGACGCAGGGTGGCCCCGGCGACCGGCTCATGGTGTTCCAGGTCCAGTCCTATCTCGAATTCTTCCAATATACGAATGTCGGACGGTCGGCGGCGCTACTGATCGTCCTGTGGGCGATCACCTATCTGCTCTCGAACATCTTCATCAAGCAGTGGCTCAAATTGCGCGAACGCGCGCATGGGGGGGCGTGAGACATGGACCATACTTCCACCCTCGAACGGGTCATCCGCGGCGCCCTCATCACCTGCGTCCTGGTGTTCTTCCTGTTCCCGATCTTCTGGATCGTCCTGATGTCGTTCCAGACCAATGAGACGATCCTGCGCATTCCGCCCAGCATCGTCTTCGAGCCGACCCTCTCCAATTATTCGGCGCTGATCACCGGCAAGCTCGAGACGACGGCCGGCAATCTCGACATCGCCTTCATGCGCAATCTGTGGAACAGCTTCTTCCTGTCGGCCGCGTCGGTCCTGATCGCGCTCGCCCTCGGCATTCCGGCGGCCTATGCCTTTGCCCGTTTCCGCTTCCGGCTCGGCGAGGACATCGCCTTCACGCTGCTGTCCTTCCGTTTTGCGCCGCCGCTCCTGGTGCTCCTGCCGCTCAGCCTCTATTTCAAGCAGCTCGGGCTCACCAACACTTATATCGGCCTCATCTGGGTCTATCAGCTCATCTGCCTGCCGCTCATTTTATGGATCGTGCGCGGCTATTTCGAGGATATCAGCCCGGATATCGAGCATGCCTATCGCATCTCCGGCAATAGCTGGCTCAAGACCTTCTGGAAGATCGCCGTGCCGCTGGCCAAGCCGGGCATCGCCGCGGCGGGACTGCTCGCCTTCATCTTTGCCTGGAACAATTTCGTCTTCGCGCTCATCCTCGCTTCGGCCGACAAGCAGCCGGTGACGGTGGGGGCGCTCGCTTTCGTGACCGCGTCCGGCATCCAATATGGGCAGATCGCGGCGGCCATCGTGCTGTCGATCGCGCCGACCTTGGCGCTCGCCCTTTATGCGCAACGCTACCTGGTCGAAGGCCTGTCGCTCGGCGCGGTGAAGGGTTGAACATGCCGCATCTCGAACTCGCCTCGATCTCCAAATCCTTCAAGTCCAACAAGGTGCTGGACGACATCTCGCTTGCCGCGGATGCGGGCGAGATCGTCGTCATCTTCGGGCCCTCCGGCACCGGCAAGACGGTGCTGCTGCGCCTCATTGCCGGTGTCGAGGAGCCGACAGCGGGTACGATCAGCATCGACGACCAGGACATGGCCGATGTGGCGCCCGAACATCGCGATGTCGGCATGGCCTTCCAGAATTTCGCGCTGTTCCCGCATTTCGACGCTTTCGAGAATATCGCCACCCCCTTGCGGGCGCGGGCGCAAAGTGCGGCGCAGATCAAGGAGGGCGTGGCGCGGGTCGCCAAGCTGCTCAAGATCGACCATGTCCTAGGCCATGCGCCACGGCAATTGTCGAACGGCCAGAAGCAGCGCACCGCTCTGGCGCGCGCACTCGTCTCATCGCCGAAGCTGCTGCTGCTCGATGATCCGCTGCGCAATGTCGATGCCAAATTGCGTTTCGAGATGCGCCTCGAATTGCCGAGGCTCCTGCGCGAGGCCAAGTCGACCGTGCTCTACGTGACGCAGGACTACAAGGAAGCGATGGCGCTCGCCGACCGCATCGCCGTTCTCGCCCATGGCAAATTCGTCCAGGTGGCGACACCAGAGGAAATCTACCGTCATCCCGCAACGGTGAATGTCGGGCGCCTGTTCGGCGATCCGACGATCAATCTCGTCGAGACCGTGGTGGGCGAGGGGGCGACGATCGACCTCGTCGGCGAGACGGCGGCGATCGACAAGGCCTATGCCGGTCTCAAGGGCAGGTCCGTCACCTTCGGCGTCCGGCCGGAAGCGGTCGAGCTGGGCGATGGCGCCGGCCTCAAGGCGCGGGTCATGGCGGTGACGCCGCTCAATGAGCGCACCGTGCTGCTGCTCCAGACGAAAGGCGGAGCCGAGCTCCTGGCGTCGCTGCCGTCATCCTCATCGGCCATCCCCAAGGCGGAAAGCGAGGTCACCATCAGCTTCAATCCGATCGGCACGCATCTCTTTGACCGCGAGACCGGTGCAGCACTTGCCAAGGGACGTGCCTGATGTCGTCCGAACTCGTCCTTCAGAAAGTCGACAAGATCTATGGCGCCGGCACCGTGCATGCGGTCAAGGATCTGAGCTTCACGGTGAAGCCCGGCGAGATCACGGCACTGCTCGGCTCATCGGGCTGCGGCAAGACCTCGACCTTGCGGATGATCGCGGGCTTCGAGACGGTGACCAACGGGTCGATCGCACTCGACGGCCGCGCCATCCACGAGCTGGCGCCGGCGCAGCGCGGCGTCGCCATGGCATTTGAAACCTATTCGCTCTATCCGCCGCTTACCCTTGCCGAGAATATCTCCTTCGCGCTCAAGGCGCAGAAACTCGGAAGCGCTGACGTCGACAAGCGGGTCAAGGCGATGGCCGAGATGCTCGAAATCGGCGATGTCCTGCACAAATATCCAAGCTCGGTGTCGGGTGGCCAGCAGCAGCGCGCCAGCCTTGGCCGCGCACTGGTGCGCAAGGCCGGCCTCTATCTGCTCGACGAGCCGATGGGCCAGCTCGAGCCGCAATTGCGCGCCGTCCTGCGCGGCCGCATCAAGCATTATCTGCGCGAGCATCACTGTACGACGATCCTCGTTACCCACGACCAGACCGAAGCCAATGCTTTGGCCGATCGCATCGCGGTCATGGAGGGCGGCGTGCTGCAGCAATATGCGACGCCGGCCGAGCTGAAAGCCCGTCCCGCCAATCTCTTCGTCGGCACCTTCATCGGCGAGCCACCGATGAATGTCTTCCCGGTGCGGGTCAAGGATAATGGCCAGACGATCGACTTCGTGCTCGAGGGCAGCGACGGCCAGGTGCTGTCCTATGCGGCGCAAGACTTTCCGGATGCCGTGCGCCGGCGCTTGAAGAACGACGATGGGCTGGTGCTGGGAGTCAGGCCGCATGCGGTGCATATCGGCAAGAAGGGGCTGATGGCGCGTGTCGTCACCTGCCAATGGCTTGGCGATCAGACTCATATCGCCGCCGAGATCGCCGGACGCACCGTCGTCTCGGTTTCACATGAGCAGATCAAGGCGGCGCCCGGCAGCAGTCTCTTTCTTCGCATCGCGCCACAGGACCTGCACATCTACGCCGCCGACAGCGGTGCGGCCATCGCACATGGGGCGGAGCTCGCATGAGCGAGGAGATCATCATCGGCATCGATGCCGGCACGTCGGTGATCAAATCCGTCGCCTTCTCGACGACCGGAGATCAGCTCGCCGTCGCGGCAATCGCCAATCATTATAAGACGCTGAAGAATGGCGGTGTCGAGCAGGACATGGCGCGCACCTGGAAGGATGCGGCGCAGACATTGCGGGACCTTGCCGACAAGATCGAGAATCTCAACAACCGTGTCGTCGCCATCGCGGTCACCGGACAGGGTGACGGCATGTGGCTGATCGACAAGGAGGGCGAGCCGGCCGCTCCCGCCTGGCTGTGGCTCGATTCACGCGCCGCGTCGATCGCCGAGGATTTTACCCGTTCCGCCGCCTATCCTTCCCATTATGAACGCACCGGCACCGGGGTGAATGCCTGCCAGCAGAATGTCCAGCTCGCCTGGTTG
Organism: Rhizobiales bacterium Y(2018); assembly: GCA_005502925.1. Classification (GTDB taxonomy): domain Bacteria; phylum Pseudomonadota; class Alphaproteobacteria; order Rhizobiales; family Aestuariivirgaceae; genus Taklimakanibacter. Next base: position 99,623 of record SCPD01000009.1, read on the forward strand.
AAACGTCATGCGCCGGAGATTCTGGCGTCGGCGCAGTCGGCGCATCACTGCAAGGACTGGCTCTATTTCAAGCTGACGGACGAGCGGGTCTGTGATCCCTCGGAAGCCAATTTCACCTTCGGCAATTACCGCACCCGCCAATATGCGCCCGAGATATTGGATGCGCTCGACGTGGCCGATGCCAAGCGGCTGCTGCCGCCGATCATCGAGGGAACGGAAGTGGCGCATGGCTTGAGCCTCGAAGCGGCTTCGGCCACCGGCCTCGCCGTCGGAACGCCCGTCGTGCTCGGCTATGTCGATGTCGCCTGTACGGCGCTGGGCGGCGGATTGTTCGACCGCGAAGGCCGGGTTGGCTGCTCGATCGCGGGTTCGACCGGCATGCATATGCGGCTCGCACCTTCGGTCGACAGTGTGCGGCTCAATGACGAGCGCACCGGCTATACGATGGCTTTTCCGGTGCCGGGCATGCTGGCGCAGATGCAGTCCAACATGGCCTCCACGCTCAATATCGACTGGCTGCTCGATATGGGCCGCGAGATGCTGGCGAGCCATGGCGTCGAGCGCAGCCGCCGCGACCTCATCGAAGGACTCGATGACCGCATATTGGAGCGACCGGGTGGCCGGCTTCTCTATCATCCCTATATTTCGCAAGCGGGCGAGCGTGGGCCGTTCCTCGATGCCGGGGCGCGGGCGCAATTCACCGGGCTCGAAGCCGGCATGGGTTATGCGGACCTTATGCGCGCGGTGTTCGAGGGCCTGAGCTTCGCCGCGCGCGACTGTTATGCCGCGATGGGGCCTTTGCCGCGGGATATCCGTCTCACCGGCGGCGGCGCCCGCTCCAAAGCACTGAGACTGCTTTTCGCCAGCGCGCTCAATGCGCCGGTCAGCAGCGTGCTGCGCGAGGAAGCCGGGGCCGCCGGCGCGGCGATGATCGCCGCCGTGCAGCAGAAGATCTATCCCGACATGGCGGCGTGTGCCGCGCAATGGGTCGATCCGGCGCTCGGACCTGAGACGCAGCCCGATGCGGCACTGGTGAAGATGTTCGATACGATGTTCCCGATCTACAAGGAAACCCGCGACCGGATGCGGCCCATCTGGCGCGCGGTGCAGACTGCGAGGCAAATAAGTGAAACGTAAGCTTGTCATTATTGGCGATCATTTCATGCGGTCCGACATGTTCGAGACGGCGTTGCGGCAGAAATGCCCGCATGCCCCGCTCGACATCGTGCGCCATGATCTCGACTGGCCGGATAAGCCGATGGAGCATGGCTATGCGCATGCGGGCATGGACGGGCTCAAGGAATATATGGGCGGCGTCGACGACACGGTCGCGCTGATCGACGGCGCCGAGATCCTGGTCACGCATCTGGCACCCCTGTCAGACGGCATCATGGACCGCTGTCCGTCGCTCAAATTCGTTGCGGTGTCGCGCGGCGGACCGGTCAATATCGACATGAAGGCGGCGCGCGAGCGCGGCATCACCATCGTCAATACGCCGGGCCGCAATGCCTCCGCCGTCGCCGAATTCACCATCGGCGCCATCCTTGCCGAGACGCGCCTCATCACCCGCGGGCATGATGCGCTGCGGCGCGGCGAATGGCGGGGCGATCTCTATCGTGCCGACCGCACCGGCGAAGAATTGTCCGAAATGACGGTCGGCGTCATCGGCTATGGTGAGATCGGCATACGTGTGGTGCGCCTGCTCAAGGTCTTCGGCTGCCGCATCCTGGTCGCCGATCCTTATGTGCAATTATCGGCCGGCGACCTGGCCGACGGCATCGAACAGGTGTCGCTCGAAACACTGCTGGCGCAATCCGATGTGGTGACCTTGCATCCGCGCGTGACCAAGGAGACGGAGAAGCTCATCAATGCCGAGACGCTGGCGCAGATGAAGCCGACCGCCATCCTGATCAACACGGCGCGCGGGCCGCTCGTCGACTACGATGCGCTCTATCAGGCCCTGGCCAACGGAAAACTGCGTGGCGCGATGCTCGAAACCTTCGCCATCGAGCCGGTGCCTGAGGACTGGCCGCTGCTCAAGCTCGAGAATGTGACGCTGACGCCGCATATCGCCGGTGCCTCGGTCAAGACCGTCACCTATGCCGCAGGCCTCGCGGCGGAAGAGGTGCGGCGTTATCTGGCGGGCGAGCCGCCCGTCAACCGGTGCTAGCGTGCTTGTCGTCGGCCCCTCCCATATTCGCCGTGCTCGCCTTGCACTTGTTGAATGGATCCCGGCGTTCGCCGGGATGACGGGTAGGGGAGAGACGTGATGGCGAAACGCGATCCCTATGATCTCGTGGTCATTGGCGGTGGCATCAACGGCGCCGGGATCGCGCGTGACGCGGCGGGGCGCGGCCTCAAGGTGCTGCTCTGCGAGAAGGGCGACCTGGCGCAGGGCACCAGCTCGCGCTCGGGCAAATACATTCATGGCGGCTTGCGGTATCTCGAATATTACGAGTTCCGGCTGGTGCGCGAGGCGCTGACCGAGCGCGAAGTGCTGCTGAAGGCGGCGCCGCACATCATCTGGCCGATGCGCCTGGTGCTGCCGCATTCACCCGAGCAGCGGCCGGCCTGGCTGATCCGGCTCGGCCTCTTTCTCTATGATCATCTGGGCAAGCGCGAGACCTTGCCGGGTTGCCGGCGCATCGATCTCCGCCGCGATCCGGAAGGCGCCATCATCCGCGACGCGTTCAAGACCGGCTTCGAATATTCCGATTGCTGGGTCGATGATGCGCGCCTCGTCGTCCTCAACGCCATCGACGCCCGCGACCGGGGCGCGACGATCCTCACCCGCATGGAAGCCATGTCGGCGCGGCGGGAGGAGGGCCTGTGGCAGGTGGATCTCAGAGGCTCCGAAGGTGGGCGGCGGGTGACGGCGCGGGCGCTCGTCAATGCGGCGGGGCCGTGGGTGCAGGATGTGCTCGGTCATGTCAGCGGCGTCAATTCCAACCGCCGCGTGCGCCTCGTCAAAGGCAGTCATATCGTGGTGCCGAAATTCTGGGACGGGCCGCAGGCCTATCTCTTCCAGAACGACGACAAGCGGGTGATTTTCGTCAATCCCTATCAGGACAATCTCTGCCTCATCGGCACCACCGACATTCCTTATGAAGGCACGCCTGAGGATGTGGCGATCGACGACCGCGAGATCGATTATCTGCTGGCGGTGGTCAATCGTTACAGCAGGAAGGAGCTGAAACGCGCCGACATCATCCAGGCCTTTTCGGGCGTGAGACCGCTTTATGACGACAATGCCGCCAACCCTTCCGCCGTGACGCGCGACTATGTGTTCGATATCGACGGCGGCGAAGGCATGCCGCCCCTGCTGTCGATCTTCGGCGGCAAGATCACCACCTATCGCAAGCTCGCCGAACATGCGCTCGAGAAGCTCAAGCCTTATTTCCCGACGATGAGCGGCGACTGGACCGCGACGGCGCATCTGCCGGGCGGCGATCTGGGCGCGCAAAACTTCGAGGTGTTTCTGGGTGATCTGGCCAGGCGCTATCCGTGGCTTCCGGCGCCGCTCGCAAGCCATTATGCGCGGCTCTATGGCAGCATGGCGCATGGTCTCCTGGCCGGCGCCCATTCGGTGGGCGATCTCGGCCGGCATTTCGGCGGTCTCCTCTATGAGCGGGAGATCGGCTATCTGCGCGAGGCGGAATGGGCGCAGACGGCCGAGGACATATTGGAGCGCCGCACCAAACATGGCCTGCATCTCAGTCCCGCGGAGACCGGGGCGGTCAGGACCTATCTGAAGGGCTGGACGAATGGATGAGATGACGAGGCTCAAGGCGCTCTCCGCCAAGGTCGGCGCCGATCCGCTCCTGGTGCAGGCCGCCGGTGGCAATACCTCGCTGAAGCAGGGTGGGGTGATGTGGATCAAGGCCTCCGGCACCTGGCTCCAGCATGCGCAGGAGCGCGACATCTTCGTGCCGGTGGCAATGGCGCCATTGCTCTCAGGCCTCGAACGGGACGATCCGGCCTGCGAGAGCTGCACCGACTTCGTCCGGGCCGATCTCAACACCTTGGGCCTGCGCCCCTCGATCGAGACGACCGTGCATGCGAGCCTTGCCCATCGGGTCGTGGTCCATGTCCATTGTGTCGAGACGATCTCCTGGGCGGTCAGCGCCAATGCCGACGCCATGCTCGCCCCGCGTCTCGCCCGCTTCAGCTGGGCTTTCATTCCCTATCGCCGTCCGGGTCTGCCGCTCGCCAAGGAGATCCGCCTCAGACTCAAGCCTGATACGGATGTGCTGGTTCTCGGCAATCACGGTCTCGTGGTGGCGGGTGACAGCGTCAGCGAAGCGGAAAAGCTGCTGCGGGAGGTCGTGAAAGCGCTCGTCCGGCCGGCGCGCGCGGCGGTGCCGGCCGATGTGGCAGCCCTGGTCAAGCTAACAGAAGGGAGTCCGTATGAGCCGGCGCGTGACCCTGCCATTCATGCGCTGGCGCTCGATGAGGTGAGCCTTGCCCAGGCCCGCAAGGGCACGCTCTATCCCGATCACATCGTCTTCCTGGGCGCCGGCATCGCGGTCGCGCAACCCGGCGAAAGCCCGAGGGCGGCGGCGGAGCGTATCGGGCTTTCCGGCCGGCCCGAACCCAAGCTCGTCATCCTGCCGGGCAAAGGCGCCGTCCTCCCCCGCGACGCGACCCCGGCGGTGCTCGCCATGGCGCGCTGCCTTGCCGATGTCGGTCTGAGGCTCGGCGCTGATGACCCCGTCCGCGCCCTGTCGCTCGAAGACGAGCTTGCCCTCGTCAACTGGGATGCGGAAAAATACCGGCAGTCGCTGCCGGCGGCCTGACTGTCCGGTCTAGAGCGCTTCCCGCCAAAGTTGCTCGACTTTGGCGATAAGGAAGCGCTCCAGATTATATGTTTTCGAGCCCTTTTCCCGTTTTGATCGAATCGGAACGATTTGATCAAAACAGGAAGGGCTCTATCCGGTGGACTGAATTCCTTTTGCGAAAGTGGCTCTGTCTGGGGCAGGGTGAACCGGCGATGGTCGCGCCTCCCGGACCGCATCGCTTTGAGAGGACTGCCATGCCCGACGTCGTCATTCGCCCCGCCGAACCCAAGGACGAGGCCCGCTGGCGCGAGCTGTGGGCGGGCTATGTCAAATTCTATCGCGGCGCGGTGCCGGAGGAGGCGACGGCCAATACCTGGCGGCTCATCCTCGATCCGGCCAGCAATATCGATGCCCTGGTGGCCGAAAGCGACGGCCGGGTGATCGGCATCTGCAACTATCTCTTCCATGACAGCACCTGGAGCACCCAGCCGATCTGCTATCTGCAGGACCTGTTCGTCGACCCGCAAGCGCGCGGCGGCGGCGCCGCCAAGAAACTCATCCTCGCCTGCGAGGAGAAGGCCAAGGCCAAGGGTGCCTTCCGACTCTATTGGCAGACCCAGGAATATAACGGAGCGGCGCGCTCGCTCTACGATACGATCGTGCCGCGCTCGTCCTTTATCGTCTATCGCAAGAGCCTGTAGCCCGGACGCTACTGACATATGAGTAAGCGCGAGGCCTTCTATCCCGTTCTGCTGGCGCTGCTCTGGGGCTTCAACTGGCCGGCGGTGAAGATCGTGCTGGGTGAAGTTCCCGTCTTCGTCCTGCGCAGCATCGGGCTGACGAGCGCCGGTCTCCTGCTCCTGGGCGTGGCACTGCTCATGCGCCGACGGTTCCTTGTCCCTTCCACCTCCTGGCTTCCGCTCGCTTTGGCCGGAAGCCTGAACATCGCCGCCTTCAACATATTGAGCGCGTTCGCGCAGCTAAATACGACCACCTCGCGCGCGGCCATCCTGACCTACACGATGCCGATCTGGTCGACATTGCTGGCCGTTCTGGTCCTGCGCGAGCCGGTCGGCCGCGATAAGCTCGTGGCGCTTGCCGCCGGCGCCATCGGCGTGGCGCTGCTCGCCTTGCCGGTGCTCGAATCGGGCCGATTCCTTGGGGTCATTCTGCCGTTGCTCTCCGCTTTCGCCTGGGCGCTCGGCATCATCGTGCAGAAGAAATGGCCCATCGAGGGCGACCCCCTCGCCACAACCGCCTATCAGCTTCTGATCGGCGCGGTGATCGCCGCTATTTGCCTTCTGGCCACCGGACAATCGCTGCCGGACGAGCTTTCGATCCCGGTTCTGGGCGCCTTTGCATTCCACATCATCGGCGCCACGTCGATGGCCTATCTTTTGTGGTTCACCATTCTCGACCGAAACTCGGCCTCGACCTCGGCATTGTTGAGCTTTGCCGTTCCGGTGGTGGGAGTCCTTTCCGCCATGCTGCTGGTCGGCGATCGGCCGAGCCTTGCGGATATTGCGGGTTTTGCGGCAATCCTCTTCGCGGCGGGGCTGGCCATGCGAGCGAGCCTGCGCCAGAGGAACGCTCCAGACGCGTAACTTGCCTTGCGCGTAAGATTTCGGTCACCCTGTTGCCGGGCAAATCGCGCCAAAGTTGAAAGGATTTATTCCGCCCTTGGTAACCGGGTGTACCTCTATTTGGCCGTAAGCCGCTTTTCGCAATGATCTGATGGCGCTACCCGCAATTTTGTGCTTGCTAAAATTGTTGCAATTGTGCTCTGTTGGATAACGGCGACAGGGAGATCGCCCCGGATCCGGGGGAATCATTGCAATGAAAAAAAGGAAAGCGGATGTGTCCAAAAATCTGGATACACCTGAGCGGCAGAAAGACTTTATCGGGAAGGCGATTGCGACGGGTGATGCAGACGCCATCCGTGACGCGTTGGGACTGGTCGCGCGCAAGCGCGGGATGACCGACATCGCCACCGCCACGAACCTGAACCGCGAGAGTCTCTACCGGTCTCTCGGGAGCGGCGGCAATCCGGAATTCGCGACGGTCATGAAAGTCATGAAAGCGCTCGGCTTGCGACTGTCGATCGCGCTGGACAAAGCGACGTCCAGCCGGGCCGGACGCGGCAGGTCCAGCGCCTGACCGGCCAAAGCGGTGGCTAAATTTCAGATTCCGATCACGTTTATCAATTCAGGTCGAACCGACCTGAATTGATCGTGATGTGGCTTGCTGCGCCGCAATAATCCGAAGCGACCCTCCTGACGCCAGCCTTACGGCTTGCGGTGTCTCGCCGGCCTCAAGCCTGGCGACCGCCGATCTCATCGATATGACGCAGCATGTCGGCGGGCTCGGCGAAGACGCGATAGGCGCCGGAGCGCACCAGCTCCTCCTCGCCATAGCCACCGGAAAGAAGGCCTATGCCCAGTGCCCGGGCACGGCGCGCCGCCAGCATGTCCCAGATGGCGTCGCCCACCACCGAAGCGGTGACGATGTCGACGCCGAGACGGTCGGCGGCCTCGATGAAAAGGTCGGGATCGGGCTTGGCGAAACGCACCTGATCGCGGGTCACCACCGGCGTCTTTTTGAGATCGACGCCCAGGGTCTTGAGCACCGGCCCGGCGGTCTCCATCCGGCCACTGGTGGCGATGGCCCAGGGAATCTTGGCCTTGGTCAGATAGGCCAGCAACTCCTTGGCGCCCGGCAACGGCCTGACCTTGGCCGAGCGCTTGGCGTAGGATTCCGCGTGGACGCGGCGCAGATGGTCGATGCGTTCCTTGCTGATCTCCTGGCCGACTTCCCTGAGCAGCATGTTGGCGAAAAGCCCGCCCGACATGCCGATGCGGCGATGGATGCGCCAGACCGGCAGCTCGATATTCTCGGAGAGCAAGGCGTCGTGCCAGGCGAGCACGTGATCATAGACGCTGTCGACGAGGGTGCCGTCGAGATCGAACAGGAAGGCGGGTTTCGCTACGGGCATGGCTTCCTTCAGCAGGTACGCATCGGCTTATCCGAAAAGTCTGCAACTTTTCGGGTCGATGCCTTTGGATCATTGGCGCGGGATTCTCGCGAAAAACCGGTATCCACTATTTCGCATCCCGCGCTAATGCGACATGAGGACGGGCCGGGTCATGTCGTCGAGTACATGACGGGTGGCGCCGCCGAAGACGAATTCACGCAGGCGGCTGTGGCCATAGGCGCCCATCACCAGAAGGCCGGCATTGATCTCCTGGGCGCGCTTGAGGAGCGCCTTGCCGGCGCTCTCGCCGCCACTTTCCATGGTGCGCGCCTCGGCCTTCACGCCATGGCGCTGCAAGGTCGCCACGATGCGGCGCCCGGGCTCTTCCGGCGTGACCCGTTCTTCGTTCTTGGGGTCGACGCAGACGATGTCGACGGCTTGCGCGTCCTTGAGGAGCGGGATGGCGTCGAAGACCGAGCGGGCCGCTTCGCGCCCGCCATTCCAGCCGACGACGACACGCGACAGATCGAGCACATGGTCGTTGCGCCGCGGCAGGACGAGCAGCGGACGGCCGGCGCCGATGAGCACGCGCTCGATGCAATCGAGCTCGACGCCTGAAACCTCGGCCGGGTCGGTGGCGCTGGCGATGATGAGATCGGCGGACTTGCCGTGGCTGATGATCTCGTCCGAGATCAAGGGTGAGCGGCCCTCGATGGCGATGAACTCACCTTGCAGCCCGGCCTTCTGCAAAGACGCTTCGAAAGTGCTCTTCACCTTGGCGAGATTGTTCTTGAAGAAGGTCTGATGGCCTTCGAACATCTGCGGCACGGCCTCGAAGCCGGTCGAGGGATAGATCTGCGCGGCCGGGATCGTATAGAGGCCGCGCACAAAGGCGCCACCGAGCTTGGCGATCTTGACGGCGGCTTCGTTCAGGGCTTCGAGACGGTTGATTTCATTGAGGGCGACGAGAACGGTCTTGTAAGACATCGTCATTCTCCGTGTTGGGCACGATCCATGCGGGCATCGCGTCAGGCGCGATAACAGGCGCCCCCAATATATAGTCATTGCGATAGGAATTGCGAGCCCTGGCGCAGGGTTAGGAAAACCGGGCGCCGGCTTCGGTCAGGCGCTGCAAAGCGGCCAAGATACGAGAAGAACTACGAATTCAGGCGGCCCCAGATGGCGCAGCCCAATATGCGTCCTAAAGGCTTCATCTGCAGCAAAGCGACGCAGCTGGTGCTGTCCTCGGTCATCACGCTGTCCTTGGGCAGGGCCAAGGTTGTCCGCTCGCCATGCCACATGCCGACCGGCACGAGCTTGCGCACGACATTGAGATAGATGATGTGCTGGCCGGCATTCTCGCCCTTTTCGATCTCGACCGGCACTTGCGGCGCGACCGACACGAACCACAGGCTCGCGGTGGGCGCCGGCGTGTCGAGCGGCGCCTGATCCACGGTGATCTGGAATTCCGTATCATTGGCGAGGATCGAGACCGGGACCCACATCGGCGGCGGATTGGCGAGCGAATGCTTGATCGCCGAGACGACGGCGCTCTTCTGGCTGCCGACCACATGGGCGGCGCCGTCGATGATCATCTGCGGCGTATAGACATCCATGTCGCCGCGCGCCTTGGCATATTTGTACTGGCGCTTGGAGTTCTCGGGCGAGGCCAGCGTGTCGCGCCAGCCGCGATAGTCCCAGTAGTCGACATTGTAGGTGAGCGCCACGACATCCTTCATGGCGCGCACTTCCGCCATATAAGCATCGGCGGGCGGGCAGGAGGAACAGCCCTGGCTGGTGAAGAGCTCGACGATGGTCGGCCGCACCGTGTCGGCCTTGACGACCCGGCCCACGGCGCCGGTCGCGACCGCACCCGCGGCCAGCCCCAGCACCTGTCGGCGGGTCAGTTCAATCGCGTTCTGCATGCGGCCTATATGACGTAAACATGACACCCCTTCGAGTCACGTTCAGGTGAGCCCGCTCACGAGGGAGTGAGGGGCCATTCCTGACCTTTGGCACGCGATCAGATCTCACGCCGCCTTGGCGAGACTACGCAGGACATAGGGCATGATGCCGCCATTCTTGTAGTAGTCCAGCTCGTCGAGCGTATCGATCCGGCACTGCAGGTCGATGACGCGACCAGCTCCATCCGGCGCCGTGATCATCAGCTGCAGCATGGCCCGCGGTTTCAGCCCTTCAGCTAACCCATGAATGGTTACTATTTCGTCACCCTTGAGGCCGAGGGTCTGCCAGGATTCACCGTCCTTGAACTGCAAGGGCACCACACCCATGCCGACGAGGTTGGAGCGGTGGATGCGCTCGAAGCTCTGCGCCACGACGGCGCGCACGCCCAAGAGCTTGGTGCCCTTGGCGGCCCAGTCGCGCGACGAGCCGGTGCCGTATTCCTTGCCGGCGAAGATGACGAGCGGCACGTGCTCGCGCGCGTAGCGCATGGCCGCGTCATAGATCGGCATCTGCTCGCCGGACGGATAATGCTTGGTGACGCCGCCCTCGACACCCGGCACCATCTGGTTCTTGATGCGGATATTGGCGAAGGTGCCGCGCATCATCACTTCGTGATTGCCGCGGCGCGCGCCATAGGAGTTGAAGTCGACCGGGCGCACCTGGTGCTCGGTGAGATATGTACCGGCCGGGCTCGTCACCTTGATGTTGCCCGCAGGCGAGATGTGGTCGGTGGTGATCGAATCGAGGAAGAGGCCGAGGATTCTGGCATTGACGACGTCGGTCACCGGATCCGGCGTCATCTTCATGCCTTCGAAATAGGGCGGGTTCTGCACATAGGTGGAGGACATGCTCCATTTGAAAGTGAGGCCGCCTTCGACCTTGATCTTGCGCCATTCGGCGTCGCCCTTGAACACGTCCTTGTATCTGGTGGCGAAGGCCTTGCGGGTGACGTTCTTGCGCACCGCGGCGGCGATCTCCTTGGCGCCCGGCCAGATGTCCTTGAGAAACACAGGCTTGCCGTCCTTGCCGGTGCCCAGAGGATCCTTGCTCAGATCGACATTGAGCGAACCCGCCAGCGCATAAGCGACGACGAGCGGCGGCGAGGCCAGGTAGTTGGCGCGCACATCGGGATTGACGCGGCCTTCGAAATTGCGGTTGCCGGACAAGACCGCGGCGGCGACGAGGTCGTTCTTCTTGATCGATTCCGAGATCGCCTCGGGCAGCGGGCCCGAATTGCCGATGCAGGTGGTGCAGCCATAACCGACGAGGTCGAAACCGAGCTTGTCGAGATCCTTCTGCAGGCCGGAGGATTTCAGATATTCGGTCACCACCTGGCTGCCGGGGGCGAGCGAGGTCTTGACCCAGGGCTTCACGGTCAGACCCTTCTTTACCGCATTGCGGGCGAGAAGGCCGGCGCCGATCATCACCGACGGGTTGGAGGTGTTGGTGCAGGAGGTGATCGCGGCGATCACCACATCGCCATGGCCCAGATCGAAGTTGGCGCTGTCGACCTTGAAGCGCGTGTGCAACTTCTCGGCCTTCTTGAACTCATTGGCCATGACATTGGCGAAGTCGGGGGCGGCGTTCCTGAGGGTGACGCGATCCTGCGGGCGCTTGGGACCGGCCATCGACGACTCGACGGTCGAGAGGTCGAGGGAGAGCGTGTCAGTGAAGACCGGATCTTCCGACTTCGCCGTCCAGAACATGCCCTGGGCCTTGGCGTATTTCTCGACCAGCGCGATCTGCGCTGCGGGCCGCGCGGTGCCCTTCAGATAATCGAGCGTTTCGGTGGAAACCGGGAAGAAGCCGCAGGTCGCGCCATATTCGGGCGCCATATTGGCGATGGTCGCCATGTCCTCGAGAGTCAGATTGGCGAGGCCGGGGCCGTAGAATTCGACGAACTTGCCGACGACGCCCTTCTTGCGCAGCATCTGTGTCACGGTGAGCACGAGGTCGGTGGCGGTGGTGCCTTCCGGCAGCTTGCCTTCGAGCTTGAAGCCGATGACTTCCGGAATGAGCATGGATGTCGGCTGGCCGAGCATGGCGGCTTCCGCCTCGATGCCGCCCACGCCCCAGCCGAGGACGGCCAGGCCGTTGACCATGGTGGTGTGGCTGTCGGTGCCGACGAGCGTGTCGGGGAAAGCATATTCGACCGTCTTGCCCTTCTCCTTGACCTTCTTGGTCCACACGGTGCGGGCGAGATATTCGAGATTGACCTGGTGACAGATGCCGGTGCCGGGCGGCACGACGCGGAAATTGTCGAAGGCGCCCTGGCCCCATTTGAGGAAGGTGTAGCGCTCGCCATTGCGGTCATATTCGAGCGCGACATTCTGCTTGAAGGCCTTGGAGTTGGCGAAGAAGTCGACCATGACGGAGTGGTCGATGACGAGGTCGACCGGGGCCAGCGGATTGATCTTCTCGGGGTTGCCGCCGAGCGCCTTCATCGCATCACGCATGGCGGCCAAGTCGACTACCGCCGGCACGCCGGTGAAGTCCTGCATCAGCACGCGCGCCGGGCGGTAGGCGATCTCGTTCTCGGCCTTGCCGCGATTCTTGAGCCACTTGGCGAAATTGACGATGCTCTCCTTGGTGACCGAACGGCCGTCCTCATGACGCAGGAGATTCTCGACCAGGACCTTCAGCGAATAGGGCAGGGAGGAAATGCCCTTGAGGCCGTTCTTCTCGGCCGCCTTGAGGCTGAAATAGACATAGGTCTTGGCGCCTACCTTCAAAGTCTTCCGGCTTTTGAAGGAGTCGAGGGACGTCGCGGTCATGGCTGATCCTTGGTGCAAATTGGTCCAGGCGGGATTTGTCGAGCATATAGGTCCATTTCCGTGACAATGCCAAGGCTGCATGTCACACAAGCGGGGCGGGGGATTGAGCGGAATCTGCCCAAGCGCAAGCGTAGTGGGGCTGCGCATTTCTTCTCCCGCAGCCGCCGAAGGCGGGGAGGGTGGCGCGCGGAACGCGCGACGGGTGGGGTCTCTCCGTGAGGGAATCTATCAGGCCAAATGATGAATACTTCTCAGCGGAGCGACCCCACCCGTCCGCCCTTTGGGCGGCCACCCTCCCCGCGCTTCGCGCGGCGGAGGGAGATTATTTGGAGCCTTTGCCTCATGCCTCCCGATGGGTTAAGCGGGGGCCGATGGTCCAACTCCAAGCAGACTCGCTTGCCTGCCAGCGCGGCGGCCGGACGGTGTTCACCGATGTGAAATTCACCCTGTCCTCTGGCCAGCTCCTGGAGCTCAGAGGTCCCAATGGCGCGGGCAAGTCCTCGCTCCTGCGGCTGATCGCGGGGCTGGGCGAAGCGGTTTCCGGCCAGATCACCCTCACCGGTGGCAACGGCGATCTCTCGATCGGCCAGCAGGCGCATTACGCCGCCCATCAGGAAGCGATCAAAGCGCCGCTGACGGTGGCCGAAAACCTGAAATTCTGGGGCGATTTCCTAGGCGGCGGGGATATGGCGGCGGCGCTTGCCGCCTTCGATCTCAAAGCGCTCGCCGATTATCCGGCCGCCCTTCTTTCGGCCGGGCAGAAGCGGCGCCTGTCGCTGGCGCGGCTCGCTCTGGTGCCGCGTCTCCTCTGGCTTCTCGATGAGCCGACGGTCGGTCTCGATGCCAATTCGCTCGACCGGCTGACAAGGCTGCTGCGCGGGCATCTGAGCAGTGGCGGGCTTGCGGTGGTGGCGACGCATGCGCCGCTCGACCTCATCGCCGACGCGACGCTCGTCCTGGGGACCGCCCGATGAAGCTCATCTGGGCGCTGATCCGCCGCGATCTCACGCTGGCGACGCGGCAGGGCGGCGGCGCCGGCACGGCGATCGGCTTCTTCGTCACGGTGATCGTGCTCCTGCCCTTGGGGCTCGGGCCTGACCAGGCGTTGCTGCAGCGCATCGCGCCCGGCGCCTTGTGGATCGCGCTCCTGTTGTCGGTGCTCCTCTCGGCGGAGCGGATCTTCCAGGCCGATTACGAGGATGGCTCGCTCGATGCGATGGCGCTGGGCGTCGTGCCGCTCGAGCTCGTGGTGCTGGCCAAGGCGATGGCGCATTGGCTTACCACCTCCCTGCCGCTCGCCGTGGTCGCCCCCTTGTTCGGTTTCCTGATCAATCTCGATCCCCAGGACATCCTGCCGCTGTGGCTGGCAATGATACTGGGCTCGATTTTCCTGTCCCTGCTTGCGGCGCTGGGGGCGGCGATCACCGTGGCGCTCAGGCGGGGCGGTTTGCTGGTGTCGCTCCTGATCCTGCCATTCTACGTGCCCTGCCTGATCTTCGGGGTGGCGGCCAGCCGGGCATCCGAGCTCGTCCAGCCGTCGCTTCTGATCCTGACGGCGCTGGTGCTCGCCAGTTTCGTTCTGGTGCCGGTCGCCGCCGCTGCGGCGTTGCGCGCCTATCTGAAATGAAGCGGGGTCCCTAAAATAGAGCCATGCAGAAATTCGCCAACCCGGCCCGGTTCCTCAAGCTCGCCGAGACGCTCCTACCTCCCATCTGGGGGGTAACGATCCTCGCTTTCGCCGCCGGGCTTTACATGTCGCTCGTCACCGCGCCGCCCGACTACCAGCAGGGCGAGACGGTGCGGATCATGTTCGTGCATGTGCCGGCCGCCTGGATGGCGCTGATGGTCTATACGTCGATGGCGGCGGCGAGCGTCATGGCGGCGATCTTCCGGCATCCGCTCGCCGACATGGCGGCCAAGGCGGCGGCACCGATCGGCGCCATGTTCTGCCTTCTCGCCCTCATTACAGGTTCGCTCTGGGGCAAGCCGATGTGGGGCGCCTGGTGGGTGTGGGACGCACGTCTCACCTCGGTCTTCGTCCTGCTTCTTCTATATCTGGGCTATATGGCGGTGTGGCAGGCGATCGAGGATCCGCATCGCGCCGCGCTCATCGCGCGCATCGTCGCCATTGCCGGCTTCATCAATGTGCCGATCGTGAAATTCTCGGTCGACTGGTGGAATTCGTTGCATCAGGGCGCATCCGTATTCCGCATGGGCGGGCCTACCATCGATGCGCGGATGCTGTGGCCGCTGCTCATCATGGCGCTCGCCTACACGCTATTGTTCGTCGGGCTGCTGCTCATCGCCATGCGCAGCGAGATCGCCCAGCGCAAATTGCGCCAGCTGCGGCTCGCCGGCATCGAGGGGCGCTGATGGACTGGAGCGCCGCCCATATTGATTTCGTCGTCGCCGCCTATGCGGTGAGTTTTGCCGGGCTCGCCTTCCTGATGGCCTTTATCCTGCTGCGCGACCGGAAATTGAAACGCCAGATCGCCGCTCTCGATCGCAGCAAGGATCGCAGGGATGGCTGACACCGCTCCGCCGCGCAAGACGCGCGCCTGGCTCACCCTTCTGCCGGTCGCCGTCTTCGCCCTCCTGGCGGTCCTTTTCTATCGCGGGCTGTCGGGCAATCCGGCCGACGTGCCGTCGGTGCTCATCAACAAGCCGGTGCCTGCCTTCACCCTGTCCCCCATCGCGGGGCTGGATCTGCCGGGTCTTGCCGATGGCGACCTCAAAAAGGGCGAGGTCACGCTCGTCAATGTCTGGGCGTCCTGGTGCGTGCCGTGCCGCGAGGAGCATCCGCTGCTCATGGAACTGGCGAGCCGCGGCGATCTGCGTGTCGTCGGCATCAATTACAAGGACGATCCGGAGAATGCCCGCCGCTTCCTGGTGACGCTCGGCATTCCCTTCACCGCCGTCGGCGCCGATCCCAATGGCCGGGCGGCGGTCGACTGGGGCGTCTATGGCGTGCCGGAGAGCTTTCTCGTCGACGGACAGGGAACCATCCGCATGAAATGGATCGGGCCTCTCACCCGAGAAGCCCTGACAATACAAATCATTCCGAAGATCGAAGAGATCAGGCGCGGCGGCGGTTCTTGATCTTGAGGGCGGGCTTCGTATCGCTCTCTTCCTCGACGCGATCCATCTCGGCAGCGAGCAGAGCCAAGGCTTCGGTGAAGGACTTGCGGTGGCTGACCGGCACCGCGGCCAGCACCTGCTTGTCCACTTCATCGGCACCGGGCTGCGCCAGCTTCAGCATGCGCTTGCCGGAAGAGGTGATGCGCACCGAATTGGTGCGGCCGTCATCCTTGGTGCGGCGACGCTGCAGATAGCCTTGCGCCAGGAGACGCGCGACGAGATCGGCCAGCGTCGAACGATCGATACCAGTCATCTTCACCAGAGCCGTCTGGCTGACGCCTTCATTCTGATCGACGGCGATGAGAACGGTAAACTGGCGCTGTGTGAGTCCGGCCTTGCCGACCTCACCTTGATAGACATAGGCGGCATACTGAGCCGCTCTCTTCAAAAGATGATATGGCGAGCGTGAAAGCTGCTTCACGTCTTTGTTGCCTGTCATCGACCCCTACTCCTGCCGCGCCGCGAGCCGCCAGCCCCACCACGCGCCCTAACTTTGATGCCTCACTCCGGATGGTGTTGCTCCGCTTCCTCGCCCCGAAAATGCGAGAGCTTATCGTTGCCGTCACCCGAAGCCATTTGTCCTAGCGCCTCGCAACGGCGACGGCAAGAGGATAAAGCAAAGCGCTCTTGTGCAATTGCGAGAAACATTTTTGTGATGGTCGGATGGCCGCATCGTCAGCATACGGAACGGTCTCCAGAGTACAGGACGTTCTCATAGAATCGTTCCTGCGCCCTATCTCCTTGTTTTGTGCATCGGATTATCCCGATCCGATGCTCCAAATTGTGACAAGGCCAGTTACTGAGGCGACTTGGGGTCGTCCTGAATCATGTGTTTGGTCATCATTGGCGCCTGGGACAGGGCGAAGACCAGCGTGACCGGCAGAAGGGCTACCTTGAAGTTCACCCATGTGTCGGTCGTGACCATGCGCCACACCACTTCGTTGACGATGGCGACGAAGATGAAGAAAATTCCCCAGCGTATGGTGAGCGCGCGCCATCCCGCCTCGGTCATCTTGATGGCTTCACCCATGACATATTTGAGGAATGTCTGTCCAAAGAGCAAACCGCCGAGGAGAAGCACCCCGAACAGGGCATTGATCAAAGTGACTTTCACTTTGATGAAGGTTTCGTCATGCAGCCACAGAGTGAGCACGCCAAAAACAGCGACGAAACCGGCGCTGATCAGCGGCATGACCGCGAGCTTGCGGGTGAGGATCCACGAAAGCAGCAAAGCAACCACCGTCGCCGCCATGAAGATGCCGGTGGCCCAGAAGATTCCGGCGAGCCAGTTGGACAGGAAGAAGGCGACCAGCGGGCCGGCTTCGATGAGGATTTTGACCAGAGGGTTCATTCGGCAAGTCCTGCTATCGCGCGGGAGAACGCCTCGGCGTCGAAGGGCTGCAGATCCTCGATCTGCTCGCCGACGCCGATGGCATGGATGGGAAGCTTGAAACGCTCGGCGATGGCGACCAGGATGCCGCCGCGCGCAGTGCCGTCGAGCTTGGTCATGATGAGTCCGGTGACGCCCGCAACCTTGGTGAAGACGTCGGCCTGCGAGATCGCATTCTGACCAGTAGTGGCATCGAGCACCAGCAACACAGCATGTGGTGCCGTCTCGTCCTGTTTCTTGATGACGCGCACCACCTTGTCGAGCTCGGCCATGAGATTGGCCTTGTTCTGAAGGCGCCCGGCGGTGTCGATGAAGAGAATGTCGGCGCCGTCGGTCCTGGCCTCTTTCATCGCGTCGAAAGCGAGACCGGCGGCGTCGGCGCCGGTCGGGCGGGAAATGACCTTGGCGCCGATGCGCTTGCCCCAGACGGTGAGCTGCTCGATCGCGGCGGCGCGGAACGTGTCGCAGGCTGCGAGGACGACCGAATGACCCTCGCGCGCCGCGATGGCGCCGAGCTTGCCGATGGTCGTCGTCTTGCCGGCGCCGTTGACGCCGACGACGAGGACGACGAAAGGCTTCTGGGTGCCGAAATTGAACGGAACCTCGACCGGCTTCAGGACCTTCGCCACTTCGCCGGCGAGAATGGTCTTCACTTCCTCGGGCTCGATCTCCTTGTCGTAACGCCCGGCCGAGACCGCCTTGATGATGCGGCCGGTCGTCTCGACACCGAGATCGGCCTGGATCAGCGCGTCCTCCAGCTCCTCGAGCGTCGCCTGATCGAGCTTGCGCTTGGTGAAGATGGCGCTGATCGATCCGGTGAGCGAACGGGAAGATTTCGCCAGACCGTCCTTGAGCCGGCCGAACCAGCTGCCGCGCGGTTGCGGCGGCGGCACAGGATCGGGCGTGTGGGCTATTTCCGGTTCGGGCTCCGGTTCCGGGGCGGCTGCGGCCGGAACTTCCGGCTCCGGTTGTGGCGCCGCATCATTGGTGCGATCTGGTCCTCGGCTGAAGAGTTTCTTGAAGAAGCCACTCATGCGGCCAGGCTCGCCTCGAGATGCTCAGGCCCGCGTCCCGTCACCATGGCGCGCACGATGGCGCCGGCATTCATGCGCTGCACAAATTTGACCGCGGCGAAATGCTCGGTCCGCCCGGTGCTTTCGGTCTCGATCAGGATCGAGCGCGAGGTGCCGACTTCCTGGCCGAGGAACGCATCGAGGCGCTGCTTGCCCTTTTCACGCAATTGCCGGGCGCGCTCCTGGATGACCGGCTTCGCCAGTTGCGGCATGCGCGCCGCCGGCGTGCCGGGCCGGGGTGAGAAGGGGAAGACATGCAGATAGGTGAGGCCGCATTCCTCGACGATCTTCAGCGAATTCTCGAACATCGCCTCG
This sequence comes from Rhizobiales bacterium Y(2018), assembly GCA_005502925.1. Classification (GTDB taxonomy): domain Bacteria; phylum Pseudomonadota; class Alphaproteobacteria; order Rhizobiales; family Aestuariivirgaceae; genus Taklimakanibacter. Next base: position 118,027 of record SCPD01000009.1, read on the forward strand.
GTCTCGGTCGGGAAGCCGGCGATGATGTCGGCGCCGAAGACGATGTCGGGGCGCAGCTTGCGCACCTCGTTGCAGAAGTCGATCGAATGATCGCGGAGATGCCGGCGCTTCATGCGCTTCAGGATCATGTCGTCACCCGCCTGGAGCGAGAGATGGAGATGCGGCATCAGCCGCTCCTCCTCGGCGATCGCCTGCATGAGATCGGGATCGGCCTCGATCGAATCGATCGAGGACAGACGCAGGCGCTTCAGCTCCGGCACCGCCTTGAGGATGCGGCGCACCAGATTGCCGAGGCGCGGCGTGCCCGGCAGGTCGGCGCCCCAGGAGGTGATGTCGACGCCCGACAGGACGATCTCGGAATAACCATTGGCGACAAGGCGGCGGATCTGCTCGACCGCTTCGCCTGCCGCCACCGAGCGAGAATTGCCGCGTCCGAAGGGAATGATGCAGAAGGTGCAGCGGTGGTCGCAGCCATTCTGGATCTGCACGAAGGCGCGGGTGCGTTCGGAGAAGCCCTCGATCATGTGGAGCGCCGTCTCGCGCACCGCCATGATGTCGTTCACCTTGACGCGCTCTTCGCCGGCAAGTCCGAAATCGGCGAAACGGTAATTGCGGGCGTCGAGCTTTTCCTGATTACCGAGCACCAGATCGACTTCCGGCATCGCGGCGAACATTTTTGGATCGGTCTGGGCGGCGCAGCCGGTGACGATGATGCGCGCTTCCGGGTTCTCCTTGCGGGCGCGGCGGATGGCCTGGCGCGCCTGCCGGGTGGCCTCGGCCGTCACCGCGCAGGTATTGAAGATGACCGCGTTTTGAAGACCGGCTTTCTCGGCCTCATCGCGCATCACTTCCGATTCATAGGCATTGAGGCGACAGCCAAAGGTGATGATGTCCGGCTTCGACATGATCACACCGCAAGATGAGCGGGCAGCACACCCTCATATTCATATGTGACGGGACCGGTCATCAGGATGTGATCGTCGGCCTCGCGCCATTCGACGAGGAGATCGCCGCCCGGCAAAGTCACGGTGGCCTTGCGATGCGTGAGCTTGATGCGGGCCGCCGCCGCGAGGACGGCGCAGGCGGCCGTGCCGCAGGCGCGGGTCAGGCCGGCGCCGCGCTCCCATACTTTCAGCGTGATGTGATCCTTGGCGTCGACCCGGGCGAGCGAGATATTGGCGCGCTCGGGGAAGAGCGGATGATGTTCGAGCATAGGCCCCGCCTTGGCGAGATCGACGACGGCGAGGTCCTTCACCCAGAAGATGCAATGCGGATTGCCGACATTGATGACCGACGGCGAGTGGATCAGCGGCGCATCGATGGGGCCCAACTGCAATTCGATGTGGCGGGTATCGGCGAAGGGCTCCGACAAGGGGATATCCTGCCAGCCGAAACGGGGGGCGCCCATATCGACCCTCACCAGCCCGTCGCCGGCCTTCTCGCAGGTAAGGTAACCACCCAGGGTGTCGATGGTGGCGACCGTCCGGCGCTTCTCCGCAAACAGCATGTCAGCTATGCAGCGGGAGGCGTTGCCGCAGGACTCGACCTCGAAGCCTTCATTATTCCAGATGCGCATGCGCACGTCGGCCGTGCTCGAGGGCTCGAGGACGATGAGCTGATCGCAGCCTATGCCGGACTGGCGATCGGCGATAGCGCGCGCCTGTTCAGGGCTGATCGACAAAGGACGCAAGCGGGCGTCGAGCACGACAAAGTCATTGCCGAGCCCGTTCATCTTGCGGAAGTCCATGGGAGCCAACCCGTTCATGGCCGGTTTATATGGTGAAAGCTTCGGGAAAGGCTAGCCTTTTGCTAACTCTTAGGCAAAGTTTCTGCCATAGAGCCGCCACGATGCGGCCATATCCGGGGTCACCATGACCGCAAATCCTACGGATGGTGCATTCACTCCTGCGCAGCAGGGGGAAGCCCAGCAGCAATTCGGCACCGCCGGCGTCGCCCCCCTGGACCGGCCCAGTGCTCTCACCCGCTTCTTCATGGGCATCGTCGCCAAGGCGGAGAAGCTCAATCTGAAAAGCGCCAAGCTCGGCAACCCGCCGGTCTACGACAACAAGGTCTTCCCGTGGGTGGCCGAGATCGAGAAGGCCTATCCGGCGATCCGCGCCGAACTCGAGCGGGTGCTGGTGCGCAAGTCGGAGCTGCCGAACTTCCAGGATATTTCCTCCGACGTGAAGACGATCAGCACCGATCAGGGCTGGAAGACCTTCTTCCTGCTCGCCTTCGGCATGAAGTCGGAACAGAATATCGCGCAGTGCCCCGAGACCTGGAAAGCCGTGCAGCATATTCCGGGGCTGAAGACCGCGATGTTCTCGATCTTCGAGCCGGGCAAACATCTCCCCGCCCATCGCGGCCCCTATAATGGCGTGCTGCGCCTCCATCTCGGCATGATCGTGCCGGAGCCGCGCGACAAGATCGCCATCCGGGTGGACAAGCAGATCTGCCATTGGAGCGAAGGCAAGGTCCTCATATTCGACGACGCCTATGAGCATGAAGCCTGGAACCATTCCGACAAGACACGGGTGGTGCTGTTCGTCGATTTCGTGAAGCCGATGCGTTTCCCGGGCAATGTCGTCAACTGGCTGCTGATGAACATCGCGCTGTTCACGCCCTTCATCCGTGAGGGCCTGGACAATCACAAGGAATGGGAAAAGCGCTTCTACGCGGAAGCCGAAAAGCTGCGTAATCAGCCGAAGGGCTGACTCATCAACCGCCGCGATAGATCCATCAAATAAATTTGCTGGACGGAAGCTCGGCCGACTGGCCATCTGCCGGGCATGACCAGCATTTCCGCCCCGACCCGAGACAGCACCCGCCACGTCAATCCCTGGATCGTCGTGTGGCTGTGCTTCTCCGTGCTCTCCATCGTGATGTCGGCGCGCCAGGTCGTCGCCATCATGACCGACGACTGGACGCGCACACTCGGCTGGTCGAAGACCTTCATCAGCTCGGGCCAATCGGTGGCGCTGGTGATGATCGCCATCGTGGCGCCGATCGCCGGCAATCTCGCCGACCGCTATGGCGCGAGGCTCATGCTCACGGTGGGGTTGCTGGTCGTGGCGGCCGGCCTGATGATCTTCGCCGCCTATCCGATCGCCGCACTTTATATTATAGGCTACGGTCTCGTCGGCGGCGTCGGCTTCGCCACCGCCAATATGCATCTGATCTCGACCGCCGTCGCCAAGCTGTTCACCGAGCAGCGGGGCCTCGCGACCGGCATCGCCAATTCGGGCGCCACCGCCGGGCAGTTCATCACCGTTCCTCTGGTCACCGCTGGGCTTGCTTATGTGAGCTGGCGCTGGAGCATCCTGGCCGTGGCGGTGGTCTGCCTGGTGATGGCGGCGGTCATCTGGGTGGCCCTCAGGCCGGCGGCAGGCGCGAATGCAGCCGAGAAGGAAGCCCTGGCCGAACCGCAGGAAGCCCTGTGGACGCGGCTCAAATTCCTGCTCACCAATCCGACCTTCCACATTCTCTATTGGAGCTTCTTCATCTGCGGCGTCACCACCACCGGCGCCATCGAAACGCATTTCCTGCCCTATGCCGCGTTCTGCGGCTTCCCGCCGGTGCCGGCCTCGGGCGTCTATGGCGCCGTCATGGCCATCAATCTCGCCGGCATGTTCCTGGCGGGCTGGCTCACCGACAGGGTCAACCGGCCGTTGCTTCTGGGCTCCATCTATATCGTGCGCTCGTTCTCCTTCCTGGTGCTGATGCAAGTGGGCACCAGCTACGAGATGCTGATCCTGTTCGCCTTCATCTATGGCATCTTCGACTATTCGACGGTGCCGCCGACGGCGAGCCTCGCCGCCTCGCATCTGGGGCTCAAGATCATGGGGCTCGCGATGGGGCTCATCAGCGGCGGTCATGCGCTGGGCGGCGCGCTCGGCTCCTTCATGGGCGGTTATCTGTTCGACCTCTTCGCGCGCTATACGGAAATGTGGTGGGCCGCCTTCGGCACCGCGGTGCTCGCCGGCATCATGGTCTTCTTCCTGAAAGAGGACCGGCCGGTGAAAAGGTTAATATGGGCACAAGCGAGTTGAGGTCTTGCCTAAAGGCGACTGAAGCTACATTCTGACGTAGCGGGAGTGGGCTTCCCTGCGGGGGCTCGTCATGACGTCAGCAACAGATGTTCTCATTGTCGGCGCCGGCGCTGCGGGCCTAGGCGCCGCCAAGGCGCTCGCCGCGCAAGGCAAAAGCGTGCGCGTGCTCGAAGCGCAGAACCGCATCGGCGGACGCGCTTTTACGGTCACCGATAAATTCGGCGTGCCCTTCGACTGGGGCTGCGCCTGGCTCCATGCCGCCGACCGCAATCCGTTCTTCGACGACGGCATCGCGCAGGGCGTGACGCTCCAGCATCACGATCTCAATCTCGACCGGCTCTATTTCGGGGCGCGGCGCGCCACCGCGATCGAAATGGCGAAATTGTTCAAGGCCGATTTCGAGCTCGCCCGCATCCTCGAGCACAAGACCGCCAAAGGCGATCGGCTCGCCGAGCTCATCGAGATCGGCGCGGTGGGGGCGGCGGCCGCGACCTATACCGGCCCCATGGATTTCGCTCAGGATACGGATGAAATCTCGGTGGCCGATCTCATGGCGGCGGCAGATCTCGATCCCAATTTCCTGGTGCGCGAAGGCTTCGGTTCGATCGTCGCCCATTGGGCGAAGGACGTGGCCGTGGAGCTCGAGACTCCGGTACGACGATTGCGCTGGGACGGTCCCGGCGTCGTCGCCGAGACGCCACGCGGCGAGATCAAGGCCAAGGCGGCGATCGTCACCGTGTCGATGGGCGTGCTGGCCTATGGCGGCTTGCGTTTCACGCCCGAGCTGCCCTTGCCGCAGGAAGAGGCCATCCACAATCTGCCGATGGGACTCCTGACCAAGATCCCGCTCGAGATCAAAGGCGACCGGCTCGGCCTCAAGCCCTTCGAGGACATTCTCATCGAGCGCCACGGGCATCACGACGTCTATTTCCTCTGCTTTCCCTTTGATTGCGATCTGGTCGTCGGTTTCGTCGGCGGCGACTTCGCCTGGGAGTTGTCGGCGGCGGGGGAGGCGGCGGCGGTCGATTTCGCGCTGCAGAGCCTCACGCGCAGCCTCGGCTCGGACATCGAGAAGCGGATCGGGCGGACTGCCATGACCGACTGGGGCGCCAATCCCTGCACCCGCGGCGCCTATGCGGCTGCCCGGCCGGGCTTTGCCGGGGCGCGCAAGGCCTTGATGGAGCCGGTGGGCGAGCGCATCTATTTCGCCGGCGAGGCGCTGGGCGGGTCGCTGATTCAGACCTGCGCCGGGGCCAGGCTCTCGGGCGAGGCGGCGGCACTCCAGGTCTGCCGGCACCTCAAATAGGGCGATCCGGGTCCCAGAATTGACATTTGCGGGCCGTTTCCCTAGAACACCCCTCGAATTTCAAGACGCTTGAACGTCTTCAGGCCTTATCACACATGGGACATGATCCCGGGAGGTGATGAGCCGGCATCCGGCAGCGCGTGGCGCCCCCGGGTGTTTTTGCGTTTGGGCGAAAGGACTTAGGGTATGTTTGACACACTGCAAGAGCGGCTTTCCGGCATTCTCGACAAGCTCACCGGGCGTGGTGCGCTGTCGGAGGCCGATGTCGACACGGCGATGCGCGAGGTCCGAAGGGCCTTGCTCGAAGCCGACGTGGCGCTCGAAGTGGTGCGCGGCTTCATCGACAAGGTGAGGGAGCGGGCGGTCGGCGCCGAGGTGGTCAAATCGGTGACCCCCGGCCAGATGGTCGTCAAAATCGTCCATGACGCGATGGTCGAGACGCTGGGCTCGGAAGGCTCCGCGCTCAATCTCAGGGCCTCGCCGCCGGTGCCGATCCTGATGGTCGGCCTGCAGGGCTCGGGCAAGACGACCACCACCGCCAAGATCGCCAAGCGCCTGCAGGAGCGCGAGAAGCGCAAAGTGCTGATGGCCTCGCTCGATACGCGCCGTCCGGCGGCGCAGGAACAGCTCGCCATTCTGGGCCAGCAGACGGGCGTCGAGACGCTTCCCATCATCAAGGGCCAGACACCGATCGAGATCGCCAAGCGGGCGATGTCGGAAGCCCGCCGCGGCGGCTTCGACGTCGTCATGCTCGACACCGCCGGCCGCCTCCATATCGACGAGGAGCTTCTCGCCGAAGCCGCTGCCGTGCGCGACATCGCCAAGCCCAATGAAACGCTGCTCGTCGCCGACGCGTTGACCGGCCAGGACGCCGTCAATCTGGCGAAGAGTTTTGATGAAAAGATCGGCATCACCGGCATCGTGCTGACCCGTATCGACGGCGATGGCCGCGGCGGTGCGGCGCTGTCGATGCGCGGCGTCACCGGCAAGCCGATCAAGCTCATGGGTACCGGCGAAAAGCTCGACGGGCTCGAGGATTTCCATCCGCAGCGCATCGCCGGGCGCATTCTCGGCATGGGCGACGTCGTCAGCCTCGTCGAGAAGGCGGCGCAGTCGATCGACGCCGAGAAGGCGAAGCGCATCGCCGAGCGGATGAAGAAGGGCGCCTTCGATCTCGAGGATCTCGCCGATCAGTTGAACCAGCTGCAGAAGCTCGGCGGCATGTCGGGCATGATGGGTTTGCTGCCCGGCATGGGCAAGATCAAGAAGCAGCTCGATGGCGTCGATCTCGATAATTCTGTGCTGAAGCGCCAGATGGCGATCATCGGCTCGATGTCGAAATTCGAGAAACGAAACCCGAAAGTCATGAACGCGTCGCGCAAGAAACGCGTGGCGGCGGGCTCGGGCACCAAGGTCGAAGAGATCAATCGCTTGCTCAAGATGCATATCCAGATGGCGGATATGATGAAGAAGATGGGCGGCAACCGCGGCCTGATGAGCCGCATGTTCGGCGGTAAGGGCGGGCCTGATGCGGCCGAGCTCGAAAAGATGCAGGCCGAGCTCGCCAAGATGGATCCCAATGCGATCCCGGCCGAGCTCAAGGACATGATGCAGGGTGGTGCTCTGCCCGACATGCCGAAACTGCCGGCGAGCCTGCCGGGTCTCGGCGGCGTCAAGCTCCCCGGCCTCGGCGGATTGCCGGGCCTTGGCGGCGGCTCACCCTTCAAAGGCTTGCCGGGGCTCGGCAAGAAAAAATGACATGGCTTATCCAGAATTCGAGACGGAAAGACTGCGCTTGCGCCAGTGGCGCGAAAGCGACGTCGATCCGTTTCTCGACTTCTATCGCGATCCGCAGTCGGTCGCGGTCTATGACAGCGGCGCTGTCACGCGCAGCGATGTCTGGCGCCGTGTCGGGCTGTTCATCGGCCATTGGACCTTGCGGGGCTATGGCCCGTGGGCGCTCGAAGACCGCACAACCGGAAAATTCGCAGGCCATAGCGGCCTATGGTTTCCCGATGGCTGGGGCGATCCGGAGATCGGCTGGGGCGTCATGCCAGAATTCCGCGGCAAAGGATACGCGCGCGAAGCGGCGGAACGCGCCCGCCAGCATGGCTATCGCACGCTCAAGCTGCCGCGCCTCGTCAGCTACATCAATCCCAGCAACACGGCCTCGCAACGCGTCGCCGAGAAGCTCGGCGCCAGACGGGAAGGTGAATTCCTTCTCCATGGCACAAATCACCATGTCTATCTGCATTCCCAATACTGAAACATCCAAGGAGAACTAGAATGTCCCTCAAGATCAGACTGTCGCGCGCCGGCTCGAAGAAGCGGCCCTATTATCACATCGTGGTCGCCGATGCGGCGTCGCCGCGCGACGGCAAGTTCATCGACGTGGTCGGCGCCTTCAACCCGATGCTCGGCAAGACCGACGAGAAGCGCGTGCAGCTCGATGCCGAGAAGGCCGCGGCGTGGCTCAAGAAAGGCGCCCAGCCGACCGATCGCGTGCTGCGTTTCCTCGACAAGGCCGGCCTCAAGAAGCGTGAAGCCCGCAACAACCCGAACAAGGCTCTGCCCGGCAAGAAGCGCCTGGAGCGTGAGAAGGCCCAGGCCGACGCTGCCGCCAAGGCCGCTGAAGCCGCTGCCGCGCCGCAGAGCTAAGCATCACGGATGGTCTCGCCCGACGATAACGTGCTGGCCGGTGTCATCACCGCCGCGCATGGCATCAAGGGCGAGGTGAAGCTCAAGAGCTTCACCGCCGATCCGGAAGCGATCGCCTCCTATGGACCGCTTCGCACCTCCCGCGGCGAGAGCCTCGTGATCGAGAAGCTCCGGGCCCAGAAGGACGGTTTCATCGCCGTGCTGAAAGGGGTGCGGGACCGCAACCGGGCGGAGACGCTGAAAGGTGCGGAACTGTTCGTCAAGCGCGGGCAATTGCCGGAGCCGGAAGACGATGAGGTCTATGTGCATGACCTCATCGGGGCCTCGGTGGTGACGGTTGCGGGCGAGAAATTCGGGACAGTGATCGCGATGCCGAATTTCGGCGCCGGCGATCTTCTCGAAATCCGCCGCGACGGGGTGAAGGAAACCGTACTGGTGCCGTTCGCCGATGCGTATGTGCCGAAGATCGATCTCGCCAAGCCCGAGCTGACGCTCGATTTGCCCGAGACCTATCTGGATGACGGCGAGCCGGACGACCAATGAGCTGGCAAGCCACCATCCTGACGCTGTTTCCGGAGATGTTTCCGGGACCGCTCGGCACCTCGCTCGCCGGCAAGGCGCTCAATGCCGGCATCTGGTCATTGGCGGTGCGCGATATTCGCGCCGCCGCCACCGACCGCCACCGCACGGTGGACGATTCCCCGGCGGGCGGCGGGCCCGGCATGGTCATCAAGCCCGATATTCTCGCGGCGGCGATCGACCAGACCGAGCATCAGGGGCCCAGGCTCCTGATGAGCCCGCGCGGTGAGCGTCTCACCCAAGGCCTGGTCCGCCATCTGGCGGCGGGGCCGGGCGCCCTCATCATCTGCGGCCGGTTCGAGGGCGTGGATGAACGGGTGATCGAGCGGCGAAGCTTGCGCGAGGTCTCGCTTGGGGATTTCGTCCTGTCGGGTGGCGAGCCGGCGGCGCTGGCGCTTTTGGACGCAGTGGTAAGGCTTTTGCCGGGTGTCATGGGCGATGAGCGGTCGGGCTTCGAGGAAAGCTTCGAGGACGGGCTTCTCGAGCAGCCGCAATATACCCGCCCGCGGACCTGGGAAGGCCTTGAGATTCCTGAGGTTTTGCTCTCCGGCGACCACAAGGCGATGGCCCGCTGGAAGAAAGAGCAGCGGGAGCGACTAACCGAGAAACGCCGCGCCGATCTTTGGCAGGCTTACGTGCAGAGAAAGAATTGATTTTACCCGGCTCAGCAGGTAAAGAGCCGCAACTCCAAAAGGATTTAGTGCCATGAATATCATCGAGCAGCTCGAGAAAGAGCAAGTAGCGGTGGTGGCCGCGAAGCGCGCCGTTCCCGATTTTGCCCCCGGCGACACGGTCGTCGTGAATGTGAAGGTCGTCGAAGGCGACCGCAGCCGCGTGCAGGCCTATGAAGGCGTGGTGATCGCGCGTTCGGGTGGCGGCCTGAACGAGAACTTCACGGTCCGCAAGATTTCCTATGGCGAAGGCGTGGAGCGCGTCTTCCCGGTCTATTCGCCGCTGATCGACTCGATCAAGGTGGTGCGCCGCGGCCATGTCCGCCGCGCCAAGCTCTATTATCTGCGTGGCCGCACCGGCAAGTCGGCGCGTATCGCCGAGAAGCAGCGTGTCATGGTGCCGAGCACGTCGGACGCCGTTCCGGTTACGGAAGCGAGCGAAGTCGACAAGGCGTAATTCAAGTATCAGCTTTCTGAGATTTGGCGCGGGCCGGCTCATCGAGCTGGCCCGCTTCTTTTTGGGGCATTCACATGGACAAGCAGAACTATTTCGACGCCAACCGCAAGAGCTGGGACGAGCGCGTGGCGATCCATCGCCGCGACGACACGAAGTTCTATGACGTCGAGCAGATCATCGCCGGCAAGGACAGCCTGAGCCCGATCGAAGCGGCCGAGATCGGCGACGTGAAGGGTTTGCGCATCGCGCATCTGCAATGCCATTTCGGACTGGACTCGATTTCGCTGGCACGGCGCGGCGCGTCGGTGACCGGGCTCGATTTCTCGCCCGCCGCTGTCGCCGAGGCGCGGGCTCTCGCCGAACGGCTTGGCGTCGATGCGCAATTCGTCGAAGGCAATGTCTATGACGCGCGTGATCTGCTCTCAGGCGATTTCGACAGGGTCTATGTCACCTGGGGCGCCATCAATTGGCTGCCCGATATCGCTCTATGGGCGAAGGTCGTCGCTGCGCTGCTCAAGCCGGGCGGCAAGCTCTATCTCGCCGAGACGCATCAGACGATCCTGAGCCTCGACTGGGTCGAGGAGCGTATTGTTCCGCGCTATGACTGGCGCACGCCCAAGGAGACGCCGATCGTGGAAGAGGTCGCGACGACCTACACCGGTGCCGAGGACGAGCTCGCCAACAAGAAGACCTATTCCTGGCAGCATCCTTTGTCCGACATCATCAACGGCCTGATCGCGGCGGGGCTGACGCTCAGCTGGTTCCGCGAGCATGCGGCATTGGTGTGGCCGCTCTTTCCCAACATGAAAGAGGGCGAAGACGGGCTCTACCGGCTCCCCGCCGATCACGTACAGCTGCCGCTCGCCTTCTCGCTCGAGGCGCGCAAGGGCTGACGAGACGAGCGCATGGACGACCGCGGAGAATCCTGCTCACATGGCTTTTTTCAGAATGAGCGGAGCCCATGACCAGCGATCTCATCATCAGAAATGCGAGCCTGCCGGATGGCCGGACGGGACAAAGCATCCTGTGCCGCGATGGCCGTATCGCCGAGATCGGCACAGTGCCGGCGATCGCCGGCGCGCGTGAGATCGACGCCAAGGGTTATCTGGTCTCGCCACCTTTCGTCGATGCGCATTTCCATATGGATGCCACGCTCTCGCTCGGCCAGCCGCGGCTCAACCGCTCGGGCACCTTGCTCGAAGGCATCGCGCTGTGGGGCGAGCTCAAGCCGCTCCTCACCCATGAGGCGGTGATCGAGCGGGCCTTGCGCTACTGCGATCTCGCGGTGTCGCAGGGGCTGCTCGCCATCCGCACCCATGTCGATGTGTGCGACGACCGGCTGCTGTGCGTCGAGGCGCTGCTCGAGGTGCGCAAGAAGATCGCGCCCTATATCGACCTCCAGATCGTCGCTTTTCCGCAGGACGGCTATTACCGCTCACCGACGGCGGCGAAGAATCTCGAGCGCGCCCTCGATCTCGGCGTCGATGTGGTGGGCGGGATCCCGCATTTCGAACGCACCATGGCGGATGGCGCGCAAAGCCTGAAGGCGCTCTGCGAGATCGCGGCCAAGCGCGGGCTCCTGGTGGATATCCATTGCGACGAGACGGACGATCCGATGTCGCGACATGTCGAGGCACTGGCTTATGAAACGCAACGGCTCGGGCTCAATGGCCGCGTGGTGGGCTCGCATCTCACCTCCATGCATTCGATGGACAATTATTACGTCTCGAAGCTGATGGCGCTGATGGTGGAGGCGCAGCTGCATGCGACGCCCAATCCGCTCATCAACATCACGATCCAGGGCCGGCATGACACGTACCCCAAGCGGCGCGGCATGACGCGGGTACCGGAACTGCGCCAGGCCGGCATCAATGTTTCCTTCGGCCAAGATTGTATGCTCGATCCCTGGTATTCGCTGGGCCAGGGCGACATGCTGGAAGTGGCGAGCATGGGCCTGCATGTGGCGCAGATGACCAGCCGCGAGGGCATGCGCTGGTGCTTCGATGCGGTGACGGTTAATCCCGCCAAGGCGATGCATCTCGACGGCTACGGCCTCGACAAGGGCTGCCATGCCGACATAGTGGTGCTGCAGGCCAAGGATCCGATCGAGGCGATCAGGCTCAAGCCACAGCGGCTCTTCGTCATCAAGCGCGGCAAGGTGATCGCCGAAGCGCCGGAACGGGTGGCGGCGCTTCATCTCGAGGGCCGGCCGAAGAGCGTGAACGGCGCCGACTATGCGCCGCGAGCAGGCACCTGACGTCTATTCGGAAGCGACCAGCTTGCCGTCGAAATCGAAATAACTGCGTTTCTTGTTTTTCCAGGCGACGATGAGACCGTCCGTCACCTCGATGGTGTCGAATTGCGGCTTGACGATCCAGTCGCCCGACACGCCGATGGCGCCCCAGGTTCCGGCGTCATTCTCCGGCATGCCGAACTCATCGAAGCTGCCGCCACGATTGGCTACGGCAACGCCCTTGGTGAACGACCAGAGATAGTCGAATCGGGGCTTGATGGCCCAGCGTCCCTTGCGGTCGATCACGCCCCATTTGCTGTTGACGGCGACCGGCGCCACGCCACCTGAGAAATCATGCGCGTCGTCGAATTTGAGCGGGATCGTCAAACGGCCGTCCTTAGCCACGAATCCCGTCCGGTCGTTATTGGTGACGGAGGCGAGGCCTTCATGGAAATTCCCCGCGGACTGATACTTGGTCCTGAACAGCCACTTGCCCGTCTTATCGATGAAGCCGACCCGGTTGAGTTCCTTCAGCGCCATGGCGAAGCCTTCGGAAAAGGGCTCGATCGTGGTGAAGCCGGTGAGGATCTCCTTGCCGCTCGCATCGATCAGGCCATAGCCCTGGTCGGCGGCGAAGATCGCCACGCCGTCGGTGAATTCCTTGATCACGCTGTATTTCGGCTCGGCGATGACAAGGCCATTCGTGTCGATGAGCCCCCATTTTCCGTTGAGATAGACCGACGTGACAGGGGCCGTGAAGTCGGTGGCTATTTCATATCTGGGCTGAACGATCATCCGATCGCCGCCGCTGACATAGCCCCAGGCGCCATCCTTCTTGATCGCGATACGATCATTATAGAGGAAGCTCGCATTTTCATATTTCGGGCGCAGCAGCCACTTGCCGGTGAGGTCGAAGAGGCCGGTCCGGCCGGCGACGCGCTCGGCGATGACCTGGCACGCGCCGCCCGGAATCGGCGGGCTGACGATGAGCCGGCGATAGACCTGGTCGAGAACCAGTTCGCCCGCCGAATTGATGAGGCCGCAGGCCTGCTCCTCCTTGCAGAGGACATGGATCGGCTCGTCTGGCGCCACGGGCTTGAGGAATTTCACCACCCCGTCCCAGTCCTCGGCCGCGGCCGGCGCGGCGAGGCAGAAAACAAACAAAAGAAGTAAAGGCAGGCGCATGAGACGTCTCGGATTGTCCGCCATTTCCGGAGTTTAGGAAGAAGTCACCCGCTTTGCCCACCTCAAATGAGGGGGGCGTCGCCATCAATTTTTGACCTTTTGATAAATAATTTGACCAAATGAGAAAACTGATTCAATATTCCGGCATCCGGCGTGAAGATCGGACGTGAGGAGACTACCTATGGGCCATCCCGACATTGCGGGCCGGCGTCTCGGCAAGGACGCCTATGCAAAGAACTTTTCCGACCTGCATCCGCCGCTGAGCGCGCATGAGGCGCTGGTCGAAAGCGACCGCTGCTATTTCTGCTATGACGCGCCCTGCCAGCAGGCTTGTCCGACCTCGATCGACATTCCGCTGTTCATCCGTCAGATCAGCGCCGGCAATGCCAAGGGCGCGGCCGAGACGATCTTCGAGCAGAACATATTGGGCGGCATGTGCGCCCGCGTCTGCCCGACCGAGACTTTGTGCGAAGAAGTCTGCGTGCGCGAGAAGGCGGAAGGCAAGCCGGTCAAGATCGGACTTCTGCAACGCTACGCCACCGACACGCTGATGCACTCCAACGCGCAACCCTTCCAACGTGCGCCCGCGACCGGGAAAAAAGTGGCCGTCGTTGGGGCGGGGCCGGCGGGCCTCGCTTGTGCTCACCGCCTGGCGCTGCATGGCCATGACGTCACGATCTTCGAAGCGCGCAAGAAGCCAGGCGGCCTCAATGAGTACGGCATCGCCGCCTATAAGACGGTCAACGGCTTTGCGCAGGAAGAGGTGGATTTCGTTCTCGGCATCGGCGGCATCGAGATCGAGCATGGCAAGGCGCTGGGCAAGCAGATCAAGCTCGAGGCCTTGCGCAAGGACTATGACGCGGTGTTCCTCGGCATGGGCCTGCAGGGCGTCAATGCGCTCAATACCCGTCATGAAGAAAGTGACGGCGTCGAGGACGCAGTCGATTATATCGCCGAGCTGCGCCAGGCGAAGGACCTCGGCAAACTGCCCGTCGGGCGCCAGGTGCTGGTCATCGGCGGCGGCATGACCGCCATCGACATCGCGGTGCAGTCGAAGCTTCTGGGCGCCGAGGACGTCACCATTCTCTATCGCCGTGGCGCCGACCAGATGAAGGCCTCGGGCTTCGAGCAGGATCTGGCGCAGACCAAAGGCGTCAAGATCAAACATTGGGTGATGCCGAAGAAGGTCCTCGTCAAGGACGGCAAGGCGGCCGGCCTCGAATGCGAATATACGGAAGAGAAGAAGGGCAAGCTCGTCGGCACCGGTGAGACCTTCAAGCTCTCAGCCGACATGATTTTCAAGGCAATCGGCCAGACCTTCGTGGCCGACCCGATGCAGGATGCGATCGTGCTTGACGGCGGGCGCATCAAGGTCGACGCTTCCCGGCGCACCAATCTCGCCGATGTCTGGGCGGGTGGCGACTGCGCGGCCGGCGGCCAGGATCTCACGGTCGCCGCGGTCGATGACGGCCGGCGCGCCGCCGAAGCGATCCATCTCTATTTGTCAGCCTAAGGAGTATCCCATGGCAGACCTTCGCAGCAATTTCGTCGGCATCAAGTCGCCGAACCCGTTCTGGCTTGCCTCGGCGCCGCCGACGGACAAGGAATATAACGTGGTCCGCGCCTTCAAGGCGGGCTGGGGCGGCGTCGTGTGGAAGACGCTGGGTGAGGATCCGCATATCGTCAATGTGAACGGGCCGCGCTACGGCGCCATTCATTCGGGCGACCGCAGGGTTCTGGGCCTCAACAATATCGAGCTCATCACCGACCGGCCGCTGCAGACCAATCTCGACGAGATCAAACGCGTCAAGCGCGACTGGCCGGATCGCGCCATGGTCGTTTCCCTGATGGTGCCGTGCGAGGAGCCCAATTGGGCGGCCATCCTCAAGCGCGTCGAGGAGACGGACTGCGACGGCGTCGAGCTCAATTTTGGCTGCCCGCATGGCATGTCGGAGCGCGGCATGGGCTCGGCGGTGGGCCAGGTGCCGGAATATATCGAAATGGTGGCGCGCTGGTGCAAGGCCAATACGCGCATGCCGGTGATCGTGAAGCTCACCCCCAATATCACCGATGTCAGGAAGCCCGCCCGCGCCGCGAAAAAAGGCGGCGCCGATGCGGTGTCTTTGATCAACACGATCAATTCGATCATGAGCGTCAATCTCGACAGCTTCGCGCCCGAGCCGACGATCGACGGCAAGGGCACACATGGCGGCTATTGCGGCCCGGCGGTGAAGCCGATCGCGCTTTCGATGGTGTCGGAGATCGCGCGCGACGCCGAGACGAAGGGCATGCCGATCTCCGGCATCGGCGGCATCACCACCTGGCGCGACGCGCTCGAATTCATCCTGCTCGGCGCCGGCACGGCGCAGGTCTGCACCGCCGCCATGACCTATGGCTTCAAGATCGTCGAGGAGATGACCTCAGGCCTCGAGAACTGGATGGACGAGCGGGGCTTCCGGCGTCTCGACGAACTGGTCGGCAAGGCGGTGCCCAATGTCACCGACTGGCAATTTCTCAATCTCAACTACGTCGCCAAGGCGCAGATCGACCAGGACAAATGCATCCAGTGCGGGCGCTGCTATGCCGCCTGCGAGGACACCTCACATCAGGCGATCTCGAATGCGCCCAAGAACGGCAAGCGCCATTACGAGGTCATCGATGCCGAATGCGTCGCCTGCAATCTCTGCGTCGAGGTCTGCCCGGTCGAGCAATGCATCACCATGGTGCAGATGACCAAGGGCACCGATCCGCGCACCGGCAAGAAGATCGATCCCAAATACGCCAACTGGACGACTCATCCGAACAATCCGGCGGCAAAGGTGGCGGCGGAGTAGGGCTGCGCTTCGGGGTTGGCATCTCGCGCAAAGTCGGTGAAGATGGCGCGGGAGGTGCTCTATGCCGCAGAATGGAAGTTGGACACTCGGTTTGATCGACTCGGCCTGGTTCGGCACGGAGTATGAGGGCAGGCGCGGGCGCGAGGAGGCGAAGCGGATCGGTTTCGAAAGCCTCGATCTCTTTGTCGGATTCGATCCGGGCAAGCTCTCCAAGGCGGAGCGCCAAGCCTATATCGACGAAAATCTGTCGACCGGGCTGCCGGTCGTTTCGCTCGTCTGCACCTGCTTAGGTCTGAGCGACTTCAATCCGGCGATCCGCGGCTATCATATCGAGCGGGCCAAGAATGTCGTCGATCTGGCCGCCGATATCCCGACCACCCGCAATCTCTGCTTCGTGCCGGGCGAATACATGTTCCAGAAAAAGCTCATCCCGCCAAAGGGCGAATGGGACGCGGTCGTCGATGCGACGCGGCAGGTCGGCGCCCATGCGGCGACGCGCCGGCGCGAGCTTGCCATTGAATTGTTGCCCTTTGAATTCTCCTTCATCAATTCGCTCGACACGATGGAGCGTTTCCTCGACGAGGTCGGGCTCGCCAATGTGAAGGCGACGATCGACATCTCGCATTTCTGGCTGATGCGCATCCCGCCGGCCGACGTCGCCAAAAGGCTGAAAGGCCGCGTCGCTCATGTGCATATGTCGGACTGCGACGGCACCAACCATGGTGACATGCCGCCCGGGCGCGGCAACACACCTTTCGCCGACTATCTCGCCGCCATTCGCGAGACGGGCTTCGTCGGCGCCGCCTCGATCGAGCTCGAATTCCCGCCCGATCCCAAGGGCATGGCCGCCTGGGTGACGGAAGCGCATGGCGCGGCCTTGCAGCTCCTCAAGGACGCGCAGGTGCATACGCGCTGACGGCCTATTTTCGTCGCTCCCGGCCGTGGATGCGGTCGAGACCGATGTCGCGCAGCAAGTGATCGTTAAATGCACCAACGTCACGCGCCAGAACGCGGTGCCGGCGATATCTTGCGCGCCTGGGCAGCATGACGGACAGCAGCCGCTGCAGCAGCCGGGTCTCACAGTGGTCATCACTCATTGCCTTGTCTCCTGGATCGGCAGGGAGCGGCAATAAACCGAAGTCGTGGGGCAGGGGCTAGGCCAGGAACTGTACTGGTGATCAAGCCTATGATTTTTGCTCGAATTCCTTCACCAGCCGCTTCGGCGCGGTGGCCTTCCAGGAGCGCAGCAGCAGTGCCTTCACCTGATCGGGATGCGCCTTGGAGAGGCGCATAAGCACCATCGGCCAGCCCTTGTAGTGATCGGTGACGTAGAAAATGTCGGGCGCGGCCTCGATCAGCATGTCGCGCTCGTCGGGATCGACATCCTTGACGACGAGGCTGTCGCCATCCTCCTTGAGGCGGGTGAAGAACTTGCCTTTGATCTTGAGCGACGGCGCTCCGTAAGAGGTGCCGTCCGCGACGCCGGGCCAGGACAGCACCATCTTCCGCACCTCGTCATAGGTCATGATGCGATGACCTCGTCGACCCAGGCGACAAAGTCGTCCAGGATCTCGTTCAGCACTTCCGGATCCTTGCGGCCGCTTTTCGCCGGGACATGGAAGGAGTGATCGGCCGGATCATAAAGTTTCAGCGCGGCGCGCTTGCCGAGGCTCTTGATCACCGGTTGAAGCTCATCGAGCTCGGCCAGCGCATCGCGCGTGCCTTGCAGGAACAGCATCGGGATCTGGACATTGCTCAGATGATCGGCGCGCTCGCGCGCGGGCTTGCCGGCCGGATGGAGCGGAAAGCCTAAGAAGATGAGGCCCCGCACGCCGTCCAGCGGGCTTGCTGCCTGAGCGCCGGATGTCATGCGCCCGCCGAAGGATTTGCCGCCGGCGAAACGCGGCAGCTTGGGGGCGAGACGCCTGGCTTCGGCGATCGCCGCACGCACCGCGGCCTGCGCGAGTTTCGGCGGGTCGGGGCGCTTCGATTTACGCTCCATATAGAGGAACTGGAAACGCAAGCTGGCAATGCCGCGCTCGGCCAGGCCCTTGGCGATCGCCGCCATCGATGCATGTGTCATGCCGGCGCCGGCGCCATGCGCGAAGACATAGAAGGCGCGGGCGTCCTTCGGCTTCAGCAGGAGACCGGAAACCTGGCCTTCGCCTGTGACTTCGATAGTGACGGGGGTTGCATCCGGTACCGGCATGGCGCTTTCCTGATCTTGGGCAGAGACAAGGGTTTATCTATACTGCCATCCGAAACCGTTATTCTCCAGAGGAAGACATATGGGTCAGGATCCGGAACTGCTGCGGCGCCTCCTGCGCGCCAAGGACCGGATGGATGCCGCCTCGCAGGAGGAATGGCCGGTCCGGCGGCTGGCGGAAGTGAGCGGTACGTCGGCGGCGCATTTCGCGCGCTCCTTCAGGCAAGCCTTCGGCGTCCCGCCGCACCGCTATTTGCTGACCAGGCGCATCGAGCGGGCCATGGCGCTGTTGCGCGAGACGGATCTGCCGATCACGGAGATCGCCTTCCAGACCGGCTGGAACAGTCTGGGCACCTTCGGGCGGACATTCCGTGACGTCACGGGTGACAATCCAGCCGCGATCCGGGAGCGCGAGAAGGCCACGCCGCATCAGCGTGAGCGCGTGCCGGAATGTGTCCTGCGCGCCGCCGGACGTCCCGGCCTCACAATAGCAGTTTCGGAGAAGCGACGACGGGCCGAGGGTGATACGGAGGACCCCGAAGAAATGGAGGTCCTATGAGCCAAGGTATCGATGTCGTCGGTGTATATGTTCGCGATCAGGATGAGGCGCTCGCCTTTTATGTCGGCAAGCTCGGATTCGAGGTCCATGCCGATATGCGCAATGGCCCGTTCCGCTGGCTCACGGTGAAACATCCGGATCAGCCGTCCTTCCAGCTCGGCCTGTTCGCGCCCGGGCCGCCTGTGCATGACGCCGCGACCGCGCAGACCTTGCGTGAGATGGTCGCCAAGGGCGCCATGCCGCCGCTGGTTCTGCGGGTCGATGATTGCCGCGCCGCCTATAAGCGATTGCAGGCGGCGGGCGTGGAATTCACGCAAGAGCCGGTCGAGCGGTACGGCAGCGTCGATGCCGGCTTCCGCGACCCTTCCGGCAATGGCTGGAAACTGATCGAAGGGTGATGGATGAGCACAGCAACGGAACAGATCGACCAACTGATCGCCAAACTCAAGGACTGGCGCGGCAAGACGCTCGCCAAAGTCCGCAAGAGCATTCTGGCGGCCGACCCTGAGATCACGGAAGAATGGAAGTGGATGGGAAGCCCTGTTTGGTCGCGCGACGGCATGATCGCGGTCGGCAATGCGCATAAGGACAAGGTGAAGCTCACCTTCTCGCAAGGGGCGAGCCTTGCCGATCCCGACAAGCTTTTCAATGCGGGGCTCGACGGCAAGGTCTGGCGGGCCATCGATCTCTTCGAAGGCGATGCGGTCGACGAACGGGCGCTCAAGGATCTGGTGCGCGCCGCCATCGCGTTCAATCAGAGTAAGGCGAAGAAGAAAAAATGATGCCGGCGCGGGCATGGCCGCCTATATTGAGGGTCGAGAAGTTCTTCGCAGGAGGCGCCGATGTGCCGGAACATCCGCACTTTGTTCAATTTCGAGCCGCCGGCGAGCGACGATGAGATCCGCGCCTCGGCGGTCCAGTTCGTGCGCAAACTCTCAGGCTTCGGCAAGCCATCGAAAGCCAACGAAGCGGCCTTCGATCGCGCCGTCGTTGAAGTGACGGAAGCGGCGCGAAGGCTCATCTTCGCGCTCGAGACGCAGGCGCCACCGCGCAACCGCGAGATCGAAGCGATCAAGGCGCGCGAAAGATCGAAAGCGCGCTTCGCTTAAAAGACGCAGGAGGAGGGCGGTCATGATGAGACTCGATCCCGTCGACAGCGTCGAAGTGCATGTCCTGGTCGACAATGTCACCGACAGCCTGTCCTCGGTGCCGTCTTATGTCGAAACGGAATTCGCCGGCCTCGACCGGCGCCGGCAAGGCCAATGGGTGTTGAGCGGCAGCTGTCTTTGTTGCGCCGCGCATGGGCTTTCCTGTCTCGTCACACTGCGCCGCGGCGGCGAGACGAAGACACTGCTTTTCGACACCGGGCCGGAAGACAGGGTCTTCGAGCAGAATGTCTCTCGCCTGGGCGCCGATCTCGGCGCGGTGGAAGCCATCGTGCTGTCGCATGGCCATTGGGATCATGGCGGCGCCATGCTGAAGGCACTGCAAATCATCCGCGACCATAATGGCGGCCGGCGCGTGCCCTATTACGCGCATCCCGACATTTTCCGCACGCGCGCAATGAAGCGGGCGGACGGCTCGATGCGGGTGATGGAAGACGTGCCGGGCGTCGAAGCGCTCAGCCTTCATGGCGCCGATGTCGTCAATACGAGCGAAGCGCAAGCGCTGTTCGGCGGCATGGCGCATGTGAGCGGCGAGATCCCGCGGATCACGCCTTTCGAGCGCGGCCTTCCCGGCCAGCACCGGCGCAGCGCGGATGGCCAGGGCTGGGAGCTCGACGAGCTGATCATGGATGAACGTTTCGTCGCGGCGCATGTGAAGGGCAAAGGCCTCGTCGTCTTCACCGCCTGCTCGCATGCCGGCGTCATCAATGTGCTGAAACACGCCAAGGCCTCGTTCCCCGACATCCCCCTCTATGCCGTGGCGGGCGGGCTTCATCTCTCCGGCACAAATGAGCGGATCATCGGCGAGACGGTGGCGGCGATGCGTGAATTCGGTCTCGGCGTCATCGCGGCCGGCCACTGCACCGGCTGGCGCGCCGTCACCGCGCTCGCCAATGAATTCGGCGACAAGGTTCTGGTGCCGCTGGCGGTGGGCAAGCGTTATTCATTCTGACCGGCCGCCATAGGCGCCAAAACACCACAGATCGGTGAGGATGCCGGCGACCTTCTCCTCGTCATTGGCGAGATGGGCCAGGGCCGGCTCGCGGCGCAAATAGATCTGCGCCAGGAATTCGTCGATCATGCCGCCCAGCGCATAGGCCGCCGGCAGGTGATCGTCGGCCGGGTGGCCATCCTGGCGATCCCGGGCGATGGCGCCGGCGACGCGGCCATACCACTCCCGATTGAGCCGGCGGTAGGCGCGGGCAAAGGCGGTTTCCTCGGCGGCGAGACCGATCAGGCAGCGCATCAGCCCGGCATTGCGGCGGAACAGGCGGGCGAAGACGAGCGTCGCCGCCTCGACGCGCTGGCGCGTCTCCGTCTCGGCGCCGGCGCGTGTGGCCGCGAGATGGCTTTCAACGAAGCCGGAGAACTCCTCAATCAGCGTCTCGACCGCTGCCGGCATATCGGGGAAGTAACGGTAGAAGGTGCCGTGGGCGAGACCGGCGGTTCGCGTCACCTCGGCCACTTTGAGGTCGCGCCAGGCGAGGCCGGAACCTAGCTCCCGGGCCAGAGCGGCGAGGAGCCGGGCGCGGGTGCGGTCGGTCTTGCGGGCGCCGCCATCGCGGGCGGCCGCCAGGAGGGTGGCGGCGAAAATCAGGGGGTCAGGACTGTCTTTCTCCATTCGGACAGATTGACATGATTTGCTTGTCATGAAAATGATATCAAAATCATTTTTGAGGATATCATGCTGATCGAGCGGGCGGATTTCGTCGATCTGTCGGAATTGGCCGGCCACCGGCAGCGCCTGTGGGAAAGCCAGTCCTCCTATGTTTGCGCTGCATCGGCGCTGCATCGGCGCGCCTGGGGCGGGAAAAGGCCGCCTCAAAGTCTTGCCGGCCTTGCCGAGCTGCCCCTCATCGACAAGGAGATGCTGCGCCTGAGCCAGCGCGATACCCCGCCCTTCGGCGATTATCTGGCGGCGCCCGAAACGGCGATCGCCCGCGTCCACCGGACCTCCGGCACCACCGGCACGGCGATGAACCTGGCGCTGTCGGCCCGGGACGCCCATGAGACGGCGGTGATCGGCGGGCGCGCCCAGGCGGCGGCCGGCCTCGGACCCGGCCACCGGGTCGTCCACTGCCTCAATTACCGCCTGTGGATGGGCGGCTTCACCGACCATGCGACGCTCGAGGCAACGGGCGCCACCGTGGTGCCCTTTGGCGTCGGCGACACCCAGCTCCTGGTGCGCACCATAAGGGAGCTCGGCATCACCGCGATCTCCTGCACGCCCTCTTATCCGGCGGTGCTGGAGCAGGTCATCGCCGAGCATTATCAAGATCTCAAGCTCCGCGATCTCGGCCTCAAGCTCGGCCTGTTCGGCGGTGAGGCCGGGCTCGACGACCCGGAATTCCGGCAGCGGCTCGAAACCGTCTGGGGTTTTTCGGTGCGCAACTCCAATTACGGCGTCACCGATGTCTTCTGCAATTTCGCCGGTCAGAGCGAGGTCGACAACGACCTGCATTTCATGGCGCTCGATGTGCTGCAACCCGAGTTGATAGATCCGGCCACCGGCGCGGTGCGCGCCTGGCAGGAAGGCCAGCGCGGCGAGCTGGTGCTGACCCATCTGAGCCGGCAATGCCAGCCGCTGGTGCGCTTCCGCACCGGCGACATCATTCTTCTCACCGGCACCGGCAAGGCGCGTTGCGGGCGCACCGCGCCGCGCTTCCGCGTCGTCGGGCGTTCAGACGACATGGTGGTGGTGCGCGGCATCAACGCCTTTCCGACCCAGGTGGCGGCGGTCCTCCATCAGTATCCGTCGCTATCGGGCGAATACCGGATCGTGCTCGAAGGCCGTGGGCCTTACGACCTGCTGCCGGTCGAGGCCGAAGTCGCCATGGGGGCCGTGCATACCGAAAATCTGGCGGTCGAAATCGAGCGGCGCATCAAACAGGATATCGGCGTGTCGGCGCGGGTGACGCTACTTCCCTTCAACAGCCTGCCGCGCACCGAGGGCAAGACACGCCGGGTCATCAGGAAAGACAGATCATGAGCAAGACGGTTCTCAGCAACTATCTGGGCGAGGGCGTGCAGAAGATTTCGCTCAACCGGCCGCATCGGTTGAATGCCATCGTGCCGGATCTGCTCGACGATCTCATCGAAGCACTCGATGCCGCGAATAATGATGAGCGGGTGGGAGCGATCCTGCTCACCGGCGAGGGCCGCGCCTTTTGCGCCGGTGACGATCTCAAGGAATTCAGCTCGCAAGCTTCGGACGAGGCGGGCACCACGGCCTATATCGAGCGCATCCAGGACGTCACCCGCGCGATGGTGCTGGGCAAACGGCCCGTTATCGGCGCCATTCATGGTTGGGCGGTGGGTGGCGGCCTCGAATGGGTGATCAATTGCGATTTCGCGCTCGCGGCGCGAGGCACACGTTTCTTCTTTCCTGAGATCGCGCTCGGCGTCTTCGTCACCGGCGGCGTCACCGAGCTTCTGCCACGCCTCGTCGGCTTGCAGCGGGCGCGCGAAATGATCCTGCTCGGCGAGAAATTCGATGCCGAACAGGCGAAATCCTGGGGACTTCTACGCGACGTCGTGGCCGATGAGGCGCTGATGCGCGAGGCCGCCGATCTCGCGAAGCGTCTGGCGGCCCTGCCGCGCGAGCGGGTGAGCGATCTCCGACGCATATTGGCGCGCCATGACGGGGCGGGGCTCGCGACGGCGATGCGGGCGGAAACCGTGGCGACGGTCAAAGGCTTCCTCGATCCCGAGACGGCGAAACGCGTGGCGCAATTCCGTTGAAGGTGCCCGAACGGTCTGGCAAGGTGCCCGGCCATGCGATCTCCTATTCTCGGTCTCCTCATCGGCGTTCTGTTCTCGACCTGCGCGTCGGCACAGGAACTGGTCATCCCCAAGGTGACTTATCCGTCCTTGCCTAAAGAAGGGGCGACAGCGGAAGCCTTTGTGCCGAAAGGCTGGAAGCTCGAGAAGCAGCAGAGTGGCGATCTCAATAAGGACGGACAGGATGATCTCCTGCTTCTCCTGCGCATGGATGATCGCAAGAATATCCTCAAGAACGAGGGGCTCGGGCAGGATCCGTTCGACACCAATCCGCGCATTCTGGCGGTCGCCTTCAACAGCGGCACCGGCAAACCCTTCACGCTCGCGCTCGAAAATCACACGCTGATCGCCAGGACCGAAGATCCGGTCATGGACGATCCGGTCGGTGAATCTGGCGGCGTCGCGATCGAGCGCGGGACGCTCAAAGTGGACCTCTATTCATTCGCGAGCGCCGGCTCCTGGAGCACCGGGACCACCACCTTCCGCTTCCGCTCTGGCAAACGCGGCTTCGAGCTCATCGGCTATGACAGCTCCTCGACGCAGCGCAATAGCGGCGAAGTCGAACAGGTGAGCATCAATTATCTCACCGGCAAGGTCCAGATCAGCACCGGCACGATCGCGGACGACAAGCTCAAGGACAAGTGGCGCAAGATCCCTAAGAAGAAGCTGCTGCTCCTCGAGGAGATCGGTGACGGGCTCGCTTTCGATCCCGGAATCGGGAATTGACCACAAGCTTCAACCGTCGCAGACTGCCAACATTGCCGTTCTGATCTTTCGCCTCACAATCGAAGAAGCAGGAGCGTGCCGTGACTCAGCCCGATGTCTATCTGCTGGGGCGCGCCGAGGCCGAGGAAATTCGCCTCAAGCGCCAGATCGCCAATCTCGCTCCCGATTCAGACGCGCAATTCGACAAGATCGGAATCAAGCTTGGTGAACGCGTCGTCGATCTGGGCTGTGGACCGGGCGGCGTGCTGCAGCTTCTCGGCAAACGGGTGGGACCGCAAGGCTCGGTGCTCGGCCTCGAGCGCAGCGGGCATTTCGTCGAGCAGGCGCGCCGCTTCGTCAATGATCATGGCTTGGCGCATGTGGAAGTGCGCGAGGGTGATGCCTATGACACCGGCCTGCCGCGGCGCTCCTTCGACGGCGCTCATATGCGCCTCGTTCTCGTCAATGTGCCGGAGCCCGAGCGCATCGTGCGCGAAATGGTGGCGCTGGTGCGCCCGGGCGGCTGGGTGGCGAGTTTCGAGGCCGATTATTTCGCCCATATCTGCGATCCGCCGCTGCCTGCCTGGACGCATCTGCTCGATGCCTATACCGCCTACACCCGCACGCAGGGCATCGACATCTTCGTCGGCCGGCGCATTCACCGCCTGTTCCGCGAAGCCGGTGTCGAGGATATCCGCGTCGATGCGATCATGCATGTCTATCCCCCGGGACACGACCGGCGGCCGATCCTGCGCGACTTCATCACCAATGTGCGCGACAGACTGATCGGCGGCGGCTTCATCACGCTGAGCGAGCTCGAGCGCGACATGGCCGATCTCGAACGCCATCTGGCGGATCCCGATGTGATGGTGACCTCGCATATGTTCTTCAGGCTCATCGGGCGCGTGCCGTAAAAATGGATCCCGGCTTTCGCCGCGATGACGGATGAGCTAGCCTCATATGGACGGCTGCCTTTTTCTGGGGAGAGAAACATGCGCTACAAAGGAAGCTGTCATTGCGGCAAGGTCACGTTCACCGTCGAAGGTGATCTTTCCGGCGGCGCCGTCGATTGCAATTGCTCGATCTGTGCACGCAAGGGCGCGCTCCTCATCGCGGTGCCGCGCAACAAGCTGCAGCTGCTCTCGCCCGAGACCGATCTGCAGAAATATACCTTCAACAAACACGCGATCGCGCATCGCTTCTGCCGCACCTGCGGCATGCATCCTTTCGCCGAGGACACCGCCGACAAGGCCGAGCGCATGGCCTATGTGAATGTCCGCTGTCTGCAAGGCGTCGATCTCGCCAAGGTGGCGGTCATGAACTTCGACGGGCGCGCGATGTGAAGATCAGATCAAGTCAGAGGAGGTCATAGCGCCAGTCATTGCAGCGCATGATATGGCCGGGTGGAAATTCGAAATCATATTCGCCCATCAGCACGAAGCCGGCGCGGCGGCAGATGGCGTTGGAGGCGAGATTCAGAGGTGACGGGAAAGCGTGCAGGTGACGGTGGCGCGCTTCGGGCTGCAGCAGCGCGATGAGGGCGGCTGTCGCCTTTCCGGCGATGCCGAGGCCCTGGAATTGCGGCATCACCGCCCAGCCGGTTTCATAAACGGCGGCGCCCCGCCAGTCCTTTTCCCAATAGCCGATCGAGCCCGCGGGCCTGCCTCCATGGTCGATGCAGAACATGCGCGTCTCGCCGGGCACGGCATGATGTGCGTAATCGCAATTGCGCTTCACAAGGCGCTCAGGCGTTTCGGGGCCGCCCAGATATTTCTTCTCTTCGGGCGTATTGCAGGCTTCGAGAACCGGCAGATCGGCTTCCGTCCAGGGGCGCAAGATGACCGTCATCTGGGCCGCAAGCCGTCCTGAATGAGCCGGATGATGGTCGTCTCGGCATTGCGGAAGTGGTCGCTGTTCTCGCCCAGCACGGCGCGGATCTGGATGTCGAAATCGGCATAATGCTGGGTCATTGCCCAGATGGTGAAGATCAGATGATAGGGATCGATCGCGGCGATCTGGCCCTTGGTGATCCAGGCGCGGATGATTTGGGCGGTGGCGTCTACAAGCGCCTTCATGGGTCCTGACAGGAAGTCGCCGATGATGGGCGCGCCATGCAGCATCTCATTGGCGAACAGGCGGGAAGCCTTGGGGTTGTCGCGCGACATGGCCATCTTGGCGCTGACATAGCGCGAGATCTCATCCAGAGGCTCGCCCTCGGGGTCGAGGCCGCGCAAGGGGGCGAGCCAGTCGGCCAGCGTCTTTTCCAGGACGGCGCGATAGATGTCGTCCTTGCGGCGGAAATAATAGAGCAGATTGGGCTTGGACATGCCGGCCCGCTCGGCGATCTGGTCGACCGTGGTGCCGCGATAGCCATAGGCCGAAAACACCTCGAGCGCCGCCCCAAGGATAATATCCTCGTTGATGGCCTGGATGCGGGTCTTGCCCGGGGACTTCGGCTTGGATTGCGCCATGCACCAATGGTCTTAATTCTTGATCAAATGGTCAAGACCGCTTAGCATCATTTGCAACGAGTCTCGAACAAAAATGCAGACAGGGGAGGTTGAATGGCGGCAGCGTCCGTAATCGAGGCGCGCGAGCTGAGTCTGACATTCGAAACGGCCGATGGGCCGGTCTATGCCTTATCGAAAGTCAATCTCACCGTCCATGACGGCGATTTCGTGTCCTTCATCGGGCCGTCAGGCTGCGGCAAGACCACCTTGCTGCGGGTGATCGCCGATCTCGAACAGGCGAGCGAAGGCCATATCTCGGTCAATGGCATGAAGCCGGACGAAGCGCGCCGGAAACGCGCTTACGGCTATGTGTTCCAGGCGCCGGCGCTTTATCCCTGGCGCACCATCGAGCGCAATGTTGCGTTGCCTTTGGAGATCATGGGCTTCAGTGCGGCGGAACGCGCCGAACGAATCTCGCGCAATCTCGATCTCGTCAATCTCACGGGCTTCGAGAAGAAATTTCCCTGGCAGCTTTCGGGCGGCATGCAGCAGCGTGTCTCGATCGCCCGCGCGCTCGCGGTCGACCCCAAGCTCCTCTTGATGGACGAGCCCTTCGGCGCACTGGATGAGATCGTGCGTGACAAGCTCAATCAGCAGCTGCTCGAATTATGGGGCCGCACGAAGAAGACGGTGGTTTTCGTCACCCATTCCATACCCGAAGCGGTATTTCTCTCGACCCATATCGTGGTGATGTCGCCGAGGCCCGGGCGCATCATCGATGTCATCGAGACGAAATTTCCGAAGGACCGCACGCTCGATATCCGCGAGACGCCGGAGTTCCTGAAAGTGGCGCATCGCGTGCGCGAAGGCCTGAGACAGGGGCACTCCTATGATGATTGAGGGCGTTCGGCGCAATGGCAAAGCCCTGCCGCGTTTCCCCTTCTCCCGCTTGCGGGAGAAGGTGGCCGAAGGCCGGATGAGGGTGTTCTCTCCGCGTCCCCACGGCCGAAAGAATGTGAATGTGTTGGAGCTTTGCTGTCTTGTTCTCTTGAGGAGCTGTCATGAGCTGAGCCAACACCCTCATCCGCCCTGTCGGGCACCTTCTCCCGCAAGCGGGAGAAGGGGGGCGAGGGTGGGCAGCCCTGTGCTTCGCGGGGCGAGGGCAAGAGGCGCAACCCCATGACTCTCGCCGCCACCCGATCCAGGCCGTCGCTGGCGGGCGCTTTCGCCCATGGCTCGACGCTGCCGGTCACGATCATCGTCCTGATCGTGATCGTCATCTGGTATCTGGCGGCGATCCCGATGAACCGGGTGCTGAGCGAACCCTTGATCGCGGCGGCGGGCGGCGGCCTCGGCAATACGCTGTCGATCTCGTGGTCGTTGCCGCGGCCGGTGCTGCCGGCGCCGCATCAGGTGCTGATCGAATTGTGGAACACGGTTTTCATCGTGGCGCCATGGCGGCCGAAATCACTTCTCTATCACTGCTGGGTAACGCTGTCCTCGACCCTGCTGGGCTTCATTCTCGGCACGATCCTCGGCGTCGGTCTGGCCATCGCCATCGTCCATGTGAAGGCGCTCAGCCGCAGCCTGATGCCGTGGATCATCGCGTCGCAGACCATCCCCATTCTCGCCATCGCGCCGATGGTCATCGTGGTGCTGGGCTCGATCGGCCTCACCGGCCTTCTGCCCAAATCGCTGATCTCGATGTATCTCTGCTTCTTCCCGGTCACCATCGGCATGGTGAAGGGCCTCGCCTCGCCCGATCCGATGCAACTCGACCTGATGCGCACCTATAATGCCAGCACCACGCAGGTCTTGTGGAAGCTGCGCTGGCCGGCTTCGCTGCCTTTCCTCTTCGCCTCGCTCAAAGTGGCGATCGCCATCGCGCTGGTTGGCGCGATTGTCGGCGAGTTGCCGACCGGTGCCCAGGCCGGCATCGGCGCCCGGCTCCTCAACGGCTCCTATTACGGCCAGACGCAGCAGATCTGGGCGGCGCTTGTCGCCGCGGCGGTGATGTCGTCGGGGCTCGTCTGGCTCATCGGCTTCATCGAGCGCCGGGTGGCGCTGGCCATGGGAGGCCGGCCATGATCGCAGGTCTGCGGCGCAATCCGTTCGCGGTGATCGCGCTCATCGCCGTTTCGGCGGCGCTCCTGTGGCTGATGGCGCATCAGGCGGCGGCGAAGCCCGGCGGGATTTTCTGGCTCGGCGTCCTCATCCTCTGGGCGCTGATCTGGATCGGCAATGATGCGCTGTCGGGGCTTGCCACGACCTCATCGGTGGCGGTGCGGCTGCGCAATCTCGCCGTGCCGGCGATCTTCGGCATTACGCTGCTGCTGCTGTGGCAGCTCATCGCAAAAGGGTTCGGCATTCCATTGGTGCTGCTGCCGGCGCCTTCCGACATCTGGGCCAGGCTCATCACCTCGCTTCCCACGCTGAAGGCGGATTTCATCCAGACCTTCCTGCGCGCGGTGCTGCCCGGCTGGATCATCGGCTCGCTCGCGGGTTTCCTGGTGGCGATCCTGTGCGATGCCTGGGGCTTTCTCAAGCGCGGGCTCCTGCCGCTCGGCAATCTTTTCGCGGCGCTGCCGATCGTCGGCGTGGCGCCGATCATGGTCATGTGGTTCGGCTTCGACTGGCAATCCAAAGTCGCCGTCGTGGTCATCATGACCTTCTTCCCGATGCTGGTGAATGCGGTGACGGGCCTCCAGGCGGCGGGGGCGCTGGAGCGCGATCTGATGCGCTCCTATGGTGCTTCCTATCTCGACACGCTTCTGAAGCTCCGGCTTCCCGCCGCGATGCCTTTCGTTTTCAATGCGCTCAAGATCAACTCGACTCTGGCGCTGATCGGGGCCATCGTAGCGGAATTCTTCGGAACCCCCATTGTCGGCATGGGCTTTCGCATCTCGACCGAGGTCGGCCGGCTTGGCCTCGATATGGTTTGGGCCGAAATCGCCGTCGCAGCCATCGCCGGTTCGGCCTTTTACGGGGTGATCGCGCTCGTCGAACGCGCGGTGACCTTCTGGCACCCATCCTACCGGGCCCAGAAAGGCTCGTAGACACACAGGGAGAAAGAGGAGACGTTCAGCATGAATAAATATCTGATGGCCGCGGCGGCGACCGCGGCGCTTATGGCGGGCAGCGCGGCGGCTTATGCCGAGGCGGTGACCATCCAGCTCAAATGGGTGACGCAGGCCCAGTTTGCCGGCTACTACGTGGCGCAGGCGCAAGGCTTCTACAAGGAAGCCGGCCTCGACGTGACGATCAAGCCGGGTGGCCCTGATATCGCGCCGCCGCAGGTGATCATGGGCGGCGGGGCCGATGTCGTCGTCGACTGGATGCCCTCGGCTCTCGCGTCGCGCGAGAAGGGCGTGCCGCTGGTCAATATCGCACAGCCCTTCAAGCGCTCCGGCATGATGCTCACCTGCCGGAAGGATACCGGCATCACCAAGCCCGAGGACTTCAAGGGCAAGACCTTGGGCGTGTGGTTCTCCGGCAACGAATATCCGTTCCTGTCCTGGATGAGCCAGCTCGGGCTCAAGACCGATGGCGGAGCGGATGGCGTCACCGTGCTGAAGCAGGGCTTCAATGTCGATCCGCTTCTGCAGAAGCAGGCCGACTGCATCTCGACGATGACCTACAATGAATATTGGCAGGTGATCGAAGCGGGCGTGAAGCCGGAAGACCTGATCGTCTTCAAATATGAAGACCAGGGCGTAGCGACGCTCGAGGACGGCCTCTATGTGCTCGAGGACAAGCTCAAGGATCCGGCCTTCGTCGCCACCATGGCGAAATTCGTCAAGGCGTCGATGAAGGGCTGGGACTGGGCGCGCGAGCATCCGGACGATGCGGCCAAGATCGTGCTCGACAATGACGCGACGGGTGCGCAGACCGAAGGCCACCAGAAGACGATGATGCAGGAGATCAACAAGCTCACCGAGGGCTCCGACGGCACGCTCGACACCGCCGCGGCCGACCGCACGGTGGACACGCTGATGAAGGGCGGCTCCGATCCGGTCATCTCCAAGAAGCCGGAAGGCGCATGGTCGGCGGCCGTCACCGACGAAATGAAGAAGATGTAGATTTGTGATTGTTACCCCGGCGCGGGGAGCCGCGCCGGGGCGACCGGCTTTCCGGGCATTAGTGCTCGCAAGGGGGCGTTGAAAAACAGCGCGATCAGGGATATGTAGTGAGTTCACTACTATGGAGCGCGATAGTGAAAAAAATCACATCGACCGAGGCGAACAGGTCCTTTTCCAAGCTGCTGGCGCGCGCGGCCAGAGGCGAGCCGACGGAAATCACCATCCGCGGCAAGGTTGTCGCGCGTCTCCAGCCGGTGTCGGAAGAGGACAGGCAGAAGGAAGAGGTTTTCCTTCAGCATCTGGATGCCCTCAAGCGCAAGCCTGTCATGAACTTGCCCAGGCTCTCGCGCGACGAGCTTTACGACGACGAATGAATGATGCGTTTTGCGCTCGACAGCAACGTCATCCTTTACGCCGAGGGCCTGAATGACGACCGGCGGCGCGATCTGGCGCACCGGCTGATCAGGGCGATCGGTCCGGGTAATCTCGTCATTCCGCTTCAAGCGCTCGGCGAGACCGTGGCTCGCCTGATGAAGGGAACGCGAACGAGCAAGGCCGAAGCGGTCATGCAAGTCGCGCCGTGGATTCACAGCCTGAAAACCCAGGATACCAATCGCGCTGTATTCGCAGACGCAGGTGAGCTGATATCGAAACACCAGTTGCAGTTCTGGGACGCCGTCATTCTGGCGGCCGCCTCGGCAGGGGGCGCATCCATCCTGCTTTCGGAAGACATGCATGACGGATTCCGTTGGCGCGGGACGGTGGTCGTCAATCCCTTTGCGCCAGAGCCTCCACCCATCATCCAGATGCTTCTCGACAACGACAACTCTTGAGGGAGATCAGCCATGTCCATTCTCATCCGCGGCGGCACCGTCGTTAATCACGATTTTTCGCGCCGCGCCGATGTGCTGATCGAAGGCGGCCGGATCGTCGCCGTCGGCGAAAAGCTCGAAGCGCCGGGCAAGGCCGAAATCATCGATGCCGGCGGCCTCTATGTGATGCCGGGCGGCATCGATCCCCATACCCATATGGAGCTCATGTTCATGGGCACCGTGTCGGCGGATGATTTCGAATGGGGCACCAAGGCGGCGCTCTCCGGCGGCACCACGATGATCGTCGATTTCTGCATTCCCGCTCCCAAGCAGTCGATGCTCGCCGCCTATCAGGACTGGCGGCGCAAATCCGAGAAGGCGGCGTCCGATTATTCGTTCCATATGGCGGTGACCTGGTGGGACAAGCCGGTCTTCGACGAGATGGAAACCGTGGTGAAGACCTACGGCATCAACACCTTCAAGCATTTCATGGCCTATAAAGGCGCGCTCATGGTCAATGACGATGAGCTCTATCATTCCTTCTCGCGCTGCGCCGGTTTGGGCGCCATGCCGCTCGTCCATGCCGAGAACGGCGATGTCGTCTTCCGCATGCAGGCCGATCTTCTGGCGCAAGGCGTTACCGGCCCCGAGGGGCATGCCTATTCGCGCCCGCCGGAAGTCGAAGGCGAGGCGACCAACCGCGCTATCATGATCGCAGATATGGCGGGCTGTCCCCTTTACGTGGTGCACACCTCGTGCCGAGAGGCGCATGAGGCGATCAAACGCGCGCGCGAAGCGGGAAAACGTGTCTATGGCGAGCCGCTCATCCAGCATCTGACCCTCGATGAGGACGAATACCGCAACAAGGACTGGGACTATGCGGCCAGGCGTGTGATGTCGCCGCCCTTCCGGCCGAAGAAGCACCAGGATTCGCTGTGGGCCGGCCTGCAATCGGGCTCGCTGCAAGTGGTGGCGACCGACCACTGCTCCTTCACCACCGAGCAGAAGCGCATGGGCGTCAAGGACTTCACCCGGATCCCCAACGGTACCGGCGGTCTCGAGGACCGCATGCCGGTGCTGTGGACGGCCGGCGTCAATACCGGGCGCCTGACCAAAGAAGAATTCGTCGCCGTGACCTCGGCCAATATCGCACGCATCCTCAACATGTATCCGAAGAAGGGCCGGGTCGCGGTCGGCTCCGACGCCGATCTCGTGCTGTGGGATCCGACGCGGTCCAAGACCATCTCGGCCAAGACGCAAGTGAGCCGCATCGACTACAATGTCTTCGAAGGCTATCAGGTGACCGGCCTGCCGGTGACGGTGCTGTCGCGCGGGCGGATCGCCTGGAAGGACGGCGATCTGCGCGCCAAAGCGGGCGATGGCGATTTCGTGCGCCGCGATCCTTTCCCCGCCGCGCATGTCGCCAATTCGACCTGGCGCGAGATCAACCGGCCGCGCGCGGTGAAGCGGGCCGGTGTGGTAACGCCGTGATCACGGAGCAGGGGGCGGCCCAATGAGTCAGTATTTCTTCACGCTCTTCGTCCTCAGCCTGCTGACGGCTTCGGTCTTCATCTGAGATTCAGGGCTTTGGCGTCTCCTTCACGGCCACGCAATTGGCGGCGGGCGGTGTCGGGAGGCAGCGCCCGACCAGGGCAAGATCGGCGCTCGGCGTAATGTCGGTGACGAGCTTCGTGGTCCGCAGCTCATCGCCCATCATCCGGTACATGGAAGAGGGCGGGGCGCGATCGAACAGCGCGAGGAGCTTGGGCTCTACCCCCATCTTCTTCAGATAAGCGACGAGCTTCTTCTCGAGGCGCTTGTCGAGCTTGGTCGAGATCTGGCTTTTCATCGGCTTGCGGCTGACGACCTTGCGGCTCACCACCTTCTTCTTGCCGTTCACGATGAGGTATCTTTCGAGATAACGCACCTTCTCGCGGGTGATGACGCGGCTGATCTTATGCACGCCGATATAGTTCTCCGGGCCGCCGAAGCGGTGTGTGCCGGCGGCGAGGATCATCGGACAGGCAGACACGCAGAAGCCATGATTGGTGACGACGAAGCCGCGATAGATGCCCTTCTGCTCCTTCGGCAGCTTGCAGGATTTCTGATAGGGCGCGCAGCCGCCGAAATGCGTGCCACCGACGGCCACGTCGAGGCCACGCTTGCGGATCATGTCGCCGATGGCGAGCGCCGCATCGAGATCGCCGCCGGGTGAGGTGATGACGACGGGAAGCTTCTGGTCGCCGATCTTGGCCAGCGCCTTCTTGAACACGGCGGGCGACTTCGCGGTGATCTGGCCTTCGGCCGAGATCCATTGCGGACAAAGCGGCTCGCAGTTGCCGATGATGTTGCGCACAACCACCACACGCAAGGACTGGTCGTAGATGGACTGCTCGGGCTCGGGCTTTTTTTGCTTCTTCTTGGTGGCGGCCTCGCCTGAGCCGGCGAGCAGAAACACAGAAGTCAGCAGCGCGGTCAGCGCCAGGAGGAAAGGCGAGGAAAGCTTCATGATACGCACCGGATAATCGCCAATTGCGGGACTATATACGGTTTTAACGCGGCGGGAAGCGGGTGTGTTACTTGCGCACCGGCCTATCGATGTCAGCCGATTACCAGATTAAAGCTGACGCTGATGCGCTCGCCCGCCGCCCGGTTGAGCGGAACCTCATGGCGCAGCCAGCTTTCCCACAGGAGCAGGGTTCCGGGCGTCGGGTCCTGCGAGACATAGGTTCTGGAGGCGCGGGGTGCTGAGGCCTTGCGCGGCGGGGCCGCCATCATCAGCGCATGGCGCGGGTCCTCGAAAACGATCGGCCCGGCGCCTTCCGGCGATTTCACGTAATAGGTGCCGCTCAGCACGGCGTTGGTGTGGAGATGGGAGCTGTGGGACCCGCCTTCCGGCAGCACATTCACCCACATCGTGTCGCAGAGCGGCTTGCCGCCGCGCAGGTCCCAATGAAGCTCGCGGGCGAAACGGGCGGCATGCTGCTCGATGAGGCGCCTCAGCCGCGCGAAGGGCGGGCTCCGGTCCGGGAGATCGGCAAGCGAGCCATAGGAAGTATATCCCGGATAGCCATGCCGGGCGCACCAGCGCCGGCCGGCCTCGTCATGCTCGGCGAGCTCGAAGGCGGCCTGTTCCAGCGCATGGTTAAGCCTATCGGCGCGGTCGAGACCGGCACGGTAGACGAGGGTCGGAAATAATGCCTCGATTTGGGGTTGCGTCTTCTGCATGGGGCTATCCACCCCCTGATGCCATCTCATCCAAGCGGTGACAAGGGCGTGTTCTGATGGCAATGTCCGCCAGCGAGATGGGCTACTTAAAGGCGGAGAACGGCATGAGGCGTGGCAAATTCATGGGCATGGTCGCGGCGTTGGCGGTCATGGTCGGGGGCACGGCGGCGGAAGCGGCGAAATGCAGCAGCACTGGCGGCAATTTCGAGCGCTGGAAGCAGAGTTTCGCCGCCGAGGCGAAAGCGAACGGCGTCAAGCCCCGGGCGCTCGCCGCCCTCATGGACACGAGCTATTCGACGGCCACCATCCGGGCCGATCGCGGCCAGAAGAGCTTCAAGCTGTCGCTGTCGGCCTTCATGGCGAAACGCGGCGCCCCGACGATCGTCTCGCGCGGCCGGTCGCTCAAGAAATCCAATGCGGCGCTCTTCGCCTCGCTCGAGAAGCGTTATGGCGTGCCTCCCGGTCCGCTGCTCGCCATCTGGGGCATGGAGACGGCCTTCGGCAATGTGACCGGCAATCAGCACACGCTCTCGGCGGTGGCGACGCTCGCTTATGACTGCCGGCGCACCGAATATTTCACCGAGCAGCTTTATGCGGCGCTCGCTTTGGTCGAGCGCGGCACGCTGTCGGCCTCGGCGCGCGGCGCCATGCATGGCGAGGTCGGGCACACGCAGTTCCTGCCCAAGAATGTCCGTCTCTATGGCGTCGACGGCGATGGCGACGGCCGCGTCAATCTCAATTCCAAGGCCGATGCGCTGGCCTCGACGGCCAATTTCCTCAAAGGACATGGCTGGGTGAGGGGCCAGGGCTATCAGCCGGGCCAGACCAATTTCGGTGCAATCCAAGGCTGGAATGCGGCTTCCGTCTATCAGCAGGCGATCGCCATCATGGGCAAGCAGATCGATGGACGATAGACCGCAGCCAGGTGGTGGACGGGCGAAGACCTACGAGCAGGCCTCGCCCTTCTACAAACCTCTGTGGCGGCGCATCGCCATCACCGCCGCCGTGGCGGCCTGGCTCGCCTTCGAGATCTACAACAATGAGGGGCTGTGGATCACTATCGCCGGCGCCATGCTGGCTTATGCGATCTGGACATTCTTCCTGACTTGGCCGAAGACGCCCCCCGACGACACTTCAAAATAACTGCCGCGAGAGACTTTATTCATGACCAGCAAGAGCAACCTCACCATCAATCCGCAGCGCCTGTGGGATGCACTCATGGAGACCGCCAAATATGGCGGCACACCGAAAGGCGGCATCAAGCGTCTCACCGTTTCGGATGAGGACAAGAAGGTTCGCGACTGGTTCAAGGCGCAATGCGAAGCGCTCGGCTGCAAGGTCTCGATCGACTCGGTCGGCAACATGTTCGCGGTGCGGCCCGGCAGGAACAACACGCTTCAGCCCATCGCCATGGGCTCGCATCTCGACACGCAGCCGACGGGCGGCAAGTTCGACGGCGTGCTGGGCGTACTCGGCGCGCTCGAGGCGATGCGTAGCATCGTCGATCTCGGCTATGAGACCAACGCGCCCTTGATGATCGTCAACTGGACGAATGAAGAAGGCTCGCGCTTCGCGCCCGCGATGTTGTGCTCGGGCGTCTATGCCGGCGTCTTCACCGAGGATTACGCCTATTCCAGAGCCGACCGCGACGGCATCACGCTCGGCGAGGAGCTGACGCGTATCGGCTACAAGGGCACCGAGAAGGTGGGCTCGCACAAATTCCAGGCCATGTTCGAGCTTCATATCGAGCAGGGCCCGATCCTCGAGGCCGAAGAGAAGGTGATCGGCGTCGTCACCGGCGTCCAGGGCATGCGCTGGTATGAGGTGACGGTGAAGGGCCAGTCGGCCCATACCGGCGCCACGCCGATGCTGTTGCGCAAGAATGCGCTCGTCGGTGCGGCGCGCATGATCGAGGCGATCAACCAGATCGGCCTCGACCATCTGCCGGGCGTCGCCAGCGTCGGCCTCATCGAGAACCAGCCGAACAGCCGCAATGTCGTGCCGGGCGAAGTGTTCTTCACCGTCGATCTGCGCCATCCCGACGAGACGGTGCTCGACAAGATGGAGAAGGCCTATCAGGAGGTGATCCCGAAGATCGCCAAGGAACTCAAGCTCGAGGTCGAAGAGAAACGCATCTGGAAATCGCCGGCGGTCAAATTCGCGGCCGATCTCATCGACTGCGTGCGCCACGGCGCCGATCAGGCCGGCTTCCCGACCCGCGACATGGCCTCTGGCGCCGGCCACGATGCGGCTTACATCGCGCGCGTCGCGCCGACCACGATGATCTTCGTGCCCTGCCTCGGCGGACTGTCGCACAATGAAGAGGAATCGACGACATTCGATGAATGCGGAGCGGGCGCGCAGGTGCTGCTCAATGCAGTCCTCGAATACGACCGTCGTTTCGCCTGAGGAAGCCGTGACCTGCGATCTCTCGGCGCGCGCCCGCGCAGCAGCCATCCAGATGACGGAATGGCGCAGCGTCACCGGCACGCCGGGAGAATGCGATTTTCCGCATCTCCTCAAGACGATGCTGGCGCAGGACCGCTATTTCCACCTGCATCCTGAACATCTGCGCGTTCAACCGCTCAATGACGGCACAGCGAGATCGAATCTCCTGGCGCTGGTGAAAGGCGAGGGCCGTCGGACGGTGGTGCTCGCCGGACATTTCGACACGGTGCCGTTCGACGATTATGCGGAGCTCGTGCCCTTCGCCTGCGATCCGGAAGCACTGCTGCCGATGATCATCGACAAGCTCAAACGCACCGGCGAGGACCCACAGGCCCTCGCCGATCTCCTATCGGGCGACTATCTGCCGGGGCGCGGGTTGCTCGACATGAAAGCGGGCATTGCCGCCGGCATTGCGGTGCTCGAGGCCTTCGCGGCGCAAGATCACCGCGAGGGCAATGTGCTGCTGCTCGCCACCCCCGATGAGGAAGACCGCTCGGCCGGCATGCGCAAGGCGGCGGCTCTCCTGCCCGAGATCGCGCGCGAAAGCGGCCTCGATATCAGCCTCGTCATCAATCTCGATTCGATCGCGGATGACGGTGATGGCTCCTTCGGCCGCTCGGTCACGATGGGCTCGATCGGCAAGCTTCTATTGACGGCGCTGGTGATCGGGCGCGAGGCGCATGCCTGTTATCCCTTCGCCGGCATCAACGCCAATTACCTGGCCGCCGAGCTTCTGGCGGAGCTCGAATGTGCGCCCGAGCTCGCGGAGACGAGCGGTCATGAGATCGCGGCACCGCCGACCGCGCTTTATGTGAAGGACGTGAAAGCCGGCTACAATGTCACCACGCCGGCGCGTAGCTTTCTTTATTGGAACACGTTGCAGCATCGCCGCGGTCCGGGGGAAGTGCTGAGCATCGCGACCGGCATGGCGCGGGCGGCGATGGAGCGGGCGGTGAACTGGCTCAAGCAGCGCGCCCTGACGGTCAGTCCGCCGCAGCCTTTCGGCGCGGAGAGCGTGCCGGTGCTGAGTTATGCCGAGCTCCTCGCGCAGGCGCGTAAATCCGATCCCGATTTCGACGCGTCCCTCGAGCTTCTCAACCGCGAGCTTGGCGAACGGCAGGATCTCGATTTCCCGGCGCGGGCGCGCCTCGTCACCGAATTCGTCTGGGCCGCGACCAAGCTGCCGGGGCCGGCGGTGATCCTGGGCTTCGGCTCGCTGCCTTATCCGGCGGTGACGCTCAAGGACGAGGCCTTGGCGGAGCGCCTGATGGGGGTGCTGAGCCAGGCCGCGGCCGAAAAGGGCGCGACGATCACGCGGCTCGGCTATTTCCCGGGGATATCGGATATGAGCTTCCTCGGCGAAACGTCTGGCGATCTGGGGGCTGCGGAGGCCAATACGCCGATCTGGGGGGCCAGTTTCGAGCTGGCCCCGTCGCCCGCTTATCCGGTCATCAATATCGGCCCCTGGGGCAGGGACTACCACCATTGGCTGGAACGACTGCATACGCCCTATGCATTTGATGTCTTGCCTCTCCTGGTCCTTCGTGCCACCAAGGCCGCGCTCGAATAACACGGAGGAGAGTGCAATGGCTTTGAAGCGTATCGGCGCCGGCAACCGCATGAGCGATGCCGTGATCCACGGAAATATGGTCTATCTGTCGGGCTATGTGGCCGAAAAGACCGTCGGCAAGTCGGTCAAGGAACAGACCCAGGACATCCTGGAGCAGATCGATGCCACGCTGAAGGAAGCCGGCTCCGACAAGACCAAAATCGTCAAGGCCAATATCTGGCTGACCGACATCAAGACCTGGGCGCAGATGAACGAAGCCTGGGATGCCTGGGTGGTTCCCGGCCAGTCGCCGGCCCGCGCCACGGTCGAATCCAAGCTTGCCGGCCCCGGTCTCGATGTCGAGATCATGGTCGAGGCGGCGATCTGAGCTGACTCATTTATTGGCGCTCTTCGGGGCGCTGAGTTGCGAAGGGGAAGCGCGCGAGCCATCCCGCCGGAAGCGGCGGCAGGTTCGCGCGCTTCATATTTTCAGGTGATGACACAGAAGAAGCCCGTGAAATTTCCGGCCAAGGCGCTGACTTCGGTCGATGCGCTCGTCGCGCATGGCGTTGTCGCGCCTGACGCCGGCGCGTCATTGCGCCAGGTGGAGGAGAATTTCTCGATCCGGCTGACGCCGGAGACCTTCCGCCAGATGCGGAGCCTCGACGTCCATGATCCGGTCTTTGTGCAATATGTACCGTCGACGGACGAACTCCATGTCGGGGACGGAGAGTTGACGGACCCGATCGGTGACGAGGCTTTTCAGAAGATCAAGGGCATCACCCATCGCTATCCGGACCGGGTGCTGCTGAAACCCACCCACACCTGCCAGGTCTATTGCCGTTTCTGCTTCCGGCGTGAGAAAGTCGGGCAGGCGGATGAAGCGTTGAACCAGGACGAGGTAACTGCGGCGCTCGATTACATCGCGCAGACGCCGGCAATCTGGGAAGTCATTCTCTCGGGCGGCGATCCGTTCATTCTGTCGGACCGGCGGCTGGCGATGATCCTCGATCGCCTCGGCCAAATGGAGCATGTCGAGGTCATCCGCTTTCACACGCGCATTCCCGTCGTCGATCCTGGGCGCATCACCGACGATCTCATCGCGACGCTGAAGCGCAAGGCGGCCGTCTATATCGTCATTCACATCAATCACCCGAACGAGCTGACCGACGCCGTGAAAACAGGGCTCGCCCGGCTCGTCGATGCCGGCATTCCTCTTCTGTCGCAGACCGTGCTGCTCAAAGGCGTGAACAACGATGTCGAGATCCTGGCGAAGCTCATGCGCGATCTCGTGCGCGCGCGGGTGAAGCCCTATTATCTCCACCATCTCGACAAGGCGAAGGGCACGGGACATTTCCGCTGCTCGGTGGAAGAGGGGCAGAAGCTCATGCAGGCCTTGCGCGGACGGCTGTCAGGCCTCTGCCAGCCGACCTATGTGCTCGATATCCCCGGCGGGCATGGCAAGGTGCCGATCGGCCCTGTCTATCTCACGCCCGATGGCGAAGAGAGCTACATCGTCCGCGATTATCTGGGTGGCAGCCACACTTATCGGGACTAACGGCCGTCCTGATAGTTGAACCACACATAAGCACCCTTCAGATAAAGCGGACGCAAGCCCGCCAAGGGGAAGCGGGCGAGGCGGCGCGTCAGGACCGACGGGAGATTGGCGCGTTTTGCATTGCCGGACATGAGATCGGCGAGCGCCGAGCCTGAATAGGTCGCCATGGCAACGCCATTGCCGTGATAGGCGATCGCCGTCCACACGGTCTTGCGGTCGTCGAGCGGTCCGACATAGGGCACGAGGTCGTAGGCCAGACAGACGAAGCCGCGCCAGAAATGGGTGATCTCCGCTTTGCCGAAGACTGGGAACATCCGGCGCAGCGTTTCGGTCATGTGCTGCTGCATGGGCGCCGCGCCGCCATCCGTCGC
The DNA here is from genome assembly GCA_005502925.1 of Rhizobiales bacterium Y(2018). Lineage (GTDB taxonomy): Bacteria > Pseudomonadota > Alphaproteobacteria > Rhizobiales > Aestuariivirgaceae > Taklimakanibacter. The sequence continues at coordinate 158,910 of SCPD01000009.1, forward strand.
ATCGGTGCCGCCGCGGCCGCCGAACAGAAAACGGCCGTCGGGCAGCAGGCGGAAATAATGCAGGAGATTGCGGGTGTCGAAGGCCATCAGGCGCGAGATCCAGCCCTGCTCGGTGCGTTCCGCTTCGCTCAAAGGCCGGGTGACAATGATGTTGGAGAGCGCCGGCATCAGCCGTCCCTCGTGATAGGAAGAGACGTCTTCCGGCGTGTAGCCATTGGTGGCGACGATGACACGATTGGCGGTGAGTGTTCCGCCGGCCGTGGTGAGGCGATGGCTGCCGCCCGCCTCCTCCCAGCGCATAACGCGCGAGGTGCCATGTATGGGAACGCCCGCCTGATGCACGGCGCGCGCGAGGCCGCGCACATAATTCAGCGGATGGATGCTGAAGCCGGTGGCATTGTGGATGCCGCCATGAAAAGTGGGCGCCCACAGGCCTTTTTCCTTCAACTCCGCGACGGTGAGAAGGGTGAGCTTCTCGCCAAAGATGCGGGCCATGAAGTCACGCTCTTCCTCGAGCTCGGCCCAGCGGCTCGGCAGATGGGCAAGCGAGATCTCGCCACCATCATGGATCCAGGCGTCGATGCCGTGGCGCCGGCAGAGATCGCCGACCATGGCGACGGCGTCCTTCATGGTGCCGTAGAAGCGCCGCGTGTCGTCGAGGCCGTAGGATTTGATCAGCGACGAATAGCTTCGTTTGTGGCTGCCGATGCAGGCGAATCCGCCATTGCGCCCCGAGGCGCCCCAACCGGGCTCGGCCGCCTCCAATATGCGTACATCGACACCGTATTCGGTCTTGAGCCGGAGCGCCGCGGCAAGGCCGGTATAGCCGCCGCCGATGACGGCGACGTCGCATTGGGCGTCGCCTGAGAGGGGCGGCGTGGCGATGCCGAGCGGTGCGGCGCTCGCCTCCCAGTAGCTCCGGACGGGATGGTCGAAGTGGAAGGCATCGGCGTGGATCGTGGAGGGCATGATCTCTTGTATGTTGTCGGACGGCTTCATCTCGCCTACCACTAGCGCGTGATCAGGAAAAGTGGGCAGTCATGAAGGCATTGGTTCTGGGGGCGGGCATTGTCGGGGTGACGACGGCCTATGAATTGAACCGCGACGGGCATGAGGTCACGGTCATCGACCGCGAAGTGGTGCCGGCCGCCTTCACCTCCTATGGCAATGCCGGCCTGTTCGCGCCGAGCCATGCCTATGCCTGGTCGTCGCCCGCCGCGCCCGGCATTCTCCTGCGCTCCTTGTGGCGCAACGACCAGGCCTTGCGCTTCCGCCCCACCCCCGATCCGCAATTCTGGCGCTGGATGTGGAAATTCTGGCAGCAATGCACGGCCGAGAAAGCGGCGCTCAACACCGCTCGGAAGGCGCGGCTCTGCGCTTATTCACTCAATGTGTTCCACGACACGCTGGAGCGCGCCAAGATCGCCTATGATGGGCGCAAGGACGGGCTGCTGTATCTCTATCGCAGCCAGAAGGGGCTCGATGGAGCGGCGGCGAAGGCCGATCTGCTGCGGAAGGAGGGCTGCGTCATCGAGGTGATCGGGCGCGACCAGATCGCCGCCAAGGATGCGGCGCTGGCCGATGTGAGGGACAAATTCGCCGGTGCCCTCTATGCGCCGCATGACGAAAGCGGCGACTGCCGGCTCTTCACCCGCAACATGGCAAAATGGCTCGAAGGCCAGGGCGTTACTTTCAAATTCGGAACGACGGTGACCGGCTTCGAGAAAGAGGGCGATCGCATCAAGGCGGTCATCACCGACAAAGGCCGCGAGGCGGCCGATATCATCATCCTGTCGCTCGGCGTTTATTCCCCGCATCTGGCACGTGAGCTCGGCGCGACCCTGCCGATCTATCCGGTCAAGGGTTATTCGATCACCGCGCCCGTCGCCGGCAAGAACAATCCGCCGGGTATCGGCGGCATCGATGAGGAAAATCTCGTCGCTTATGCGCCCTATGGCGACCGGGTACGGGCCACGGCGACGGCCGAATTTTCAGGCTTCGACCGCACGCACCGGCCGGAGGATTTCCGCACCATGCTCGCGGTGATGAAGGAACTCTTCCCCAATGGCGCCGATTGGCAGCAGGCGGAACATTGGGCGGGGCTTCGGCCGATGACGCCCGAGGGCACACCGATCCTGGGGCGCGGCCGCTACAGGAATTTGTGGTTCAATACGGGCCAGGGCCATATGGGCTGGACGATGAGCCATGGCGCGGCGCGCATCACCGCCGATCTTGTTGCAGAAAAGACACCTCAAATCCCGCTCGACGGAATGCTGACCTAGCGTAATTGCGGTCACATTCTCGCCTTATACGGCAACTACGCCACATTCTTACGGAATGCGGGGAACAAAACTACTCCCTACGGCATTTTCGGCCTAATAGTGGGAAGACGGAACGATCCTGTTTCCGGATTGAGTAGATCCGGAAGGCATAACAGGCCCAGTCTTCCATAATTATAATCGTGGGGATATATGATGAAGCGATTTCTCGCTGCACTGATCTTTTGCGCCTTTACAACGCCCATCGTTATTCTTTCCGCCGATATCGCGCAGGCGCAGGTCGGTATGGCTTCCTACTACAAATCCGGCCGCAAGACGGCCAATGGCGAGAAATTCAATCCCAACGGCTATACTGCCGCCCATCGTTCGCTGAAATTCGGCACCAAGGTTCGTGTCACCAATCTGCGCAATGGCCGCTCGGTCATCGTGCGCATCAATGACCGCGGTCCGTTCATCCGCGGACGAATCATCGACCTGGCCTATGGCGCAGCCAAGGCCGTGGGCCTGCACAGCTCCGGCGTCGCCAAGGTGCGCGTCGCGGTCATGCAGTAATTCGAGACGTCGCGCCGGAGCCAGGGTTCCGGCGCTTTGCTTTTCAAAAGAGCTCGTTCGCCAGCGCGTGGATCATGCGCAAAGTGTTGACGCCGAATTCGATATTGAGAAAGTCGGGCCAGCTCGACAATTTGACCACTACGAGATCGCGGCTCGAGTCTATGTAGATGAGTTGCCCGAAAACGCCCCGGCACATGATGGCCGGGCGCGACACATCCTCGATCCAGAACTGATTGCGATAGGCGCCATTGGGTGTGGTGAGCGTATAAGGCTCGCCGAACAGGCGTGCGTCGCCGATACGCGTCTGTCTCACCCAGTCGGCTGGTACGATCTGACGGCCGTTGAAAAAGCCATCATGCAGATGGAGCGCGCCGAAGCGGGCATAGTCGCGCAAGGTGGCATTGAGCCCGCCATCGGCCAGCGCGTAGCCGGCGCGGTCGAGGGTGAAGCAGCCGCTTTCATCGGCCCCCATCGGCTGCCAGAGAAATTCCGAAACGAGCTCGGGCAGACGCCTGCCGCTGGCGCGTTCCATGCAGAAGGCGAGCACATCGGTCTCGATCGAGCGATAGGCGAAAAGCTCGCCATGCGGGCGTTCGAGCGTGGCGAGGGAGAGAATCAGCTCCCACATATGTTCGGGGAAGTCCGTCACACCCGCAGGGGCGGGCTTCCAGCCCGAAGCCACATCGCTGCGGCCGATATCCGAAAGAGGATCCGTATAGTCCTCGTTGAAGCGTACGCCCGAGGTCATGTCGAGGACATGGCGCAGCTTGGCGCCCTTATAGGCGGTCGCCTCGAGCTCAGAGAGATAATGGGTGATGAGAGTGTCGGGATCGAGCAGGCCTTGCGCCACCAGGCAGCCCGCCGTTGCGGCGGTCACCGATTTGGCCATCGACTGGGACAGATGCAAGGTGCGCTCGCCCATGCCGTTGAAATAGCGCTCGGTGAGGATGCGGCCCTTGTGCAGCACCAGGAAGCCGTCGGTGTAGCTCTCATCGAGGAAGCTCTCGACGGTACGCGTGGCGCCGTCGGCACCGGTGAACGGGATGTCGCTCAGATCCTGCGGCAATTGCGGCAGGCTCGAAGCCTGCCCGTTGCCGCGCCAGACCTCGGCGGTGGGCAACAGCTCGCGCACATGCTGGAACGACCAGCGGTTCCAGGGGGCCCGGTCCCAATCGGCGAAAGGCACGCGCAGTCTGGGTGGGCTCTCGCGCATGATCGGCAAGCGCGGCTCTGAATTCCTGTAAGATGTCATGATTTGTAGAAGGACTCCCGGCACATTCCGCCGGGAGTCCTTACACACTATTTCGTCAGTTCCGTCCAGATCGCCGTATAGAGCTGCTGCACTTCGGGCGGGCAGGTCTTGGAGATCTCGCCGGCGGCCAGATATTTCTCCGGAATGATCACTTCCGGCGCCGTTTTCATGTCATCCGGCATGAAGTCATCGGAGCCCTTGATGCCGTTGGCATAACGGGCGAAGGCCGAGATCATCGCGGCGTTCTTCGGATCCATGATGAAATTTTGAAACAGCTTGGCATTGTCGGCGTTCTTGGCGTCCTTCAGCACGGCGACATTGTCCATCCAGACATTGTAGCCTTCCTTCGGATAGCCGTAGTGGATCTTGCCGTTCTGCAGGCGCTGGCGCAGCACCGAGCCGTTCCAGTCGCTGGTCGCGGCGAAGTCGCCTTTCACCATTTTCTCGATGGTCGAATATTCCATCGACATCCAGTCGGGCTTGGCGGCGATGAGCGTGTCGCGCGCCTTCTTGAGCACCGTCTTGTCGCCGGTGCAGATCTCGCCGCCATGATATTTGATCGCGGCATAGATGACGTCGTTCATCTCCGGCACGACATTGAGCTTGCCTTTGAGCTCGGCCGGCACGTTGAAGATGATGCCCCAGGTGTCGATGTCGCCCTTATAGACATCGGTGTTCACCGCGACGCCGACCGTGCCCCACTGCCAGGGCACCGTGTAATGGCGACCCTTGTCGTAATCGACATTCACCCAGCGGTCGTCGACATTCTTGAAGTTCTCCATCTGGTCGGGCCGCGTCTCGGCGAGCAGGCCTTCACTGATCCAGATCGGAACGTAGTTGCCGGACGGCACGACGATATCGAAGCCATGGCCGCCGGCCTTGATCTTGGCGAGGGCGGTGTCGTTCGAGTCGTAGTCGGTGATCGTGACCTTGATCTTGTAGGTCTCCTCGAACTTCTTGATCAGATCGGGGTTGGTGTAGTTCCCCCAATTGTAGATGTTGAGCTCACCGTCGGCCAAAGCCGGCCCGGCGAGGGCCGCCATGGCAAAAGCCACGGCGGCGCCTTTCAGCGCATACGTCATCTGCAGAGTTTCCTATTTCAATAGCTCGGTCCAGATCTTCGAATAAATAGCCGTCACTTCCGGCTCGCAGAGCTTGAAGAAATGGCCCTTGTCGACGAATTCGGCCGGGATCTCCACTTCCGGAGCGCCCTTCATCTCGGCCGGCAGATATTGCTCGGAGCCTTTGATGCCGTTGGCATATTTGGCGAAGGCCGAGATCAGCGCGGCATTCTCCGGATCCATGATGAAGTTCTGGAACAGCTTGGCGTTTTCGACATTCTTGGCGTCTTTCAGCACCGCGACGCTGTCCATGAACAAAGGATAGCCTTCCTTCGGATAGCCGAAGCGGACATCCTTGTTCTGGAGCCTGGAACGCAAAGCGGCGCCGTTCCAGTAATAGGCCGCGCCATAGTCGCGGCTGGCGAATTTCTCGATCACGCTATAGTCCATCGCGATCCAGCTCTTTTTCGCCTCGACCAGCGTGTCACGCGCTTTCTTGAGCAGTTCCTTGTCCGAGGTGCACCATTCGCCGCCCAGATACCAGATGGTCAGCGCCATGACGTCGTTCATCTCGGGCGCGACATTGATCTTGCCCTTGAGCTCATCAGGTGGGTTCAGAACGATGCCGGACGTATTGATGTCGCCCTTGTAGAGCGAGGTGTCGACGATGATGCCGGTCGAACCCCACTGCCACGGCACCGTGTAGTGACGGCCCATATCCCATTCGACATTCACCCAGCGGTCGTCGACATTCTTGAAATTCTCCATCTGGTCGGGCCGCGTCTCCAGGATGAGCCCTTCCTTGATCCAGACCGGCACGAAATTCGCCGACGGCACGACGATGTCGAAGCCATGGCCGCCGGCGCGGATCTTGGCGAGCGCGGTGTCGTTCGAGTCGTAGTCGGTTACCGTGACCTTGACCTTATAGGCCGCCTCGAACTTCTTGATGAGATCCGGGTTGGTGTAGTTACCCCAATTGTAAATATTGAGCTCGCCTTCGGCCAAGGCCGGCCCGGCGGCGAGCGCCGTCATGGCAAGGCTGAGCCCTACGGCTTTCAGTTTCGATATCATCTGTCTTCTCCCTAACGTCGTTATGTTTTGGGCCCCGGTTGGAATGCCGAGGCCCGTTCAGTCTGCTCTTAATTGGTGATGTTCGTCCAGATGCGGACATAATGCGGCTGCGCCTCGGCGGGGTCGGTCGTCAGCAGGATATTCAAGGCTGCGATGGCTGTTCCATGCTTCATGATTTTCCTTTTCCTGGGATTACCCGCCTTCACGAGACGCCTTTTGCTCCAATGCGTCAAGTCTGCTTGCGGTTGAGGAAGAAGAACAAGGTGACGATGACGATGGAGATGAGCAGGAACACGCTCGATATCGCGTTGATTTCGGGCGTCACCACGCGGCGCAATTGACCCAGCATGTAAGTGGGCAAAGTGTCCTGGCCGCCTGATTTGACGAGCTCGGTGATGACGACGTCGTCGAGCGAGACGACGAAAGCCAGCATCAGCCCGGCAATGATACCAGGCCACAGCAAAGGCAGCGTCACCTTGCGGAACGTCATCCACGGCGTGGCGTAGAGATCGGCGGCGGCGCGCTCCAGCGTCAGGTCCATATTCTCGAGGCGGGCGCGGATCGGCAGATAGGCGAAGGGAATGCAGAAGGCGGTATGGGCGACGATCAGATAGCCGAGGCCCGTATAGCCGGTCCAGATCTTCACAAGAGCGAAGAAGATGAGAAGCGCGATACCGGTGACGATCTCCGGCACCATCAGCGGCTGGTTGATGAAGCCATAGATGAAATTGAGCCCCCGATAGGGCCTGGTGCGGGTGGTGGCGAGTGCCGCCATGGTGGCGGCGGTGGTCGCAACCACGGCGGCGATGCTGGCGATCACGAAGGAGCGGATCGACGTCTCGACGATCTGCTGATTGTTCCAGGCGGCGATATACCAGCGCCAGGAGAAGCCTTCCCAGATGGCGATCGAGGGACCGGCATTGAAGGAATAGACGACCAAAGTCGCAATCGGGACATACAGCAGGACGAAGCAGAGGAGCGCGATCGTACCGAAGCCGGTCTGTCGCTTGACGGAGAAGGTGCTAGCCATGCCGTACCTCGGACCGTCCGGCGGAACGCACATAGATCATGAGCGCGATCATCACGATGGCCATCAACGTGATCGAGAGTGCGGCGCCGAGCGGCCAGTTGCGGCCCTGGCCGAATTGCAGCTCGATCAGATTGCCGAGCATCATGTTCTTGCCGCCGCCCAGCACGCGCGGTGTCACATAGGCGCCGAGCGAGGGGATGAAGACCAGGATGGAGCCGGCGATGATGCCGGGCTTGACCAGGGGAATGATGACGCGGCGCAGAACCTGGAAGCGGTTGGCATAAAGATCGTAACCCGCCTCGACCAGGCGGAAATCGAGCTTCTCCATGCTGGCATAAAGCGGCAGCACCATCAGCGGCAGATAGACATAAAGCATGCCCAGCATGATGGCGACGTCGGTGAACATGATCTGGATCGGGCTCGAGATGATGCCGAGCTTCATCAGCACCGTATTGAAGATGCCTTCATTGCGGATGACCTCCTGCACCGCGAAGGTGCGGATGAGCAGATTGGTCCAGAAGGGAATGGTGATGAGGAAGAGCCAGATGTCGCGGCTCTTTTCGGGCCGCGTGGAGATGAAATAGGCGGTCGGGAAACCGAAGGCGAGCGCTATGAGCGTGGTGAAGAAGGAGAGCTTCACCGAGCGCCACAGGATGGACAGATGCGCATCGGCGAAAGTGGTCGTGTCGTCGAAAATATCCTTCTCGAACAGGACCTGGAACCAGGCCTGTCCGGAAGGCTTCCAGACCACGCCGCCATAATCGGCGGGGGTGAGGAAGGAGAAGACGAGGACGATGAAGAGGGGCCCGATGGCGGCGAAGAAGATGATGAAGAGGGCGGGAGAAGCGAGGAACCAGCGATTGCGGATTTCCTGCCGGTCGGCCGCGGCGGCGACTTGGGCGGCGCGCGTGAGGGGCGGATTGTCCTGATGCATGATCAGTCCTTCAGAACCTGTGCCGCATTCTGGCCGATCTCGACGCCGACCGGCATGCCGGTCTTGAATTCCTCACCCGCGCCATGCCGGTTCTGCTGGCGCACGATGAAATGCGGCCCGGATGCGAGCTTGACGTGGAAATGCGTGTCGGTGCCGAAATAGACGATGTTCTCCAGCGTCCCTTTCAGCGCATCCGCCCCCGGACGCGCCTGGATCGCGGCATGTTCGGGACGCACCACGATGGTGACATTGCCCTGCGGGTTGGCGCCTTCCGAAATTCCGGCCTCGACCTCGGCCCCGGCATCGAGGGTGATGCGCGCTTTGCTGCCGCGGACTTCCTTCACCTGGCCTTCGAGGAAATTCGTGTCGCCGATGAAATTGGCGACGAAACGCTCGGCCGGCCGGTCATAGATGTCGCGCGGCGAGCCGATCTGCAGGATGTGGCCCTTGGACATGACCGCGATGCGGTCGGACATGGTGAGCGCTTCTTCCTGATCATGCGTCACGAAGATGAAGGTGATGCCGGTCTCGTGCTGCAGGCGCTTGAGCTCGATCTGCATGTCCTTGCGCAATTTGAAATCGAGCGCCGACAGCGGTTCATCGAGAAGCAGCACCTTGGGGCGCGGCGCCAGAGCGCGGGCCAGCGCCACGCGCTGCTGCTGGCCGCCGGAAATCTGGCTGGTGCGGCGATTGCGCAATTCCTCCATGCGCACCAGCTTGAGCATCTCGCTAATACGGGCGTCGATCTCAACCTTGGGCTTGCCCAGCATTTCGAGACCGAAGCCGATATTCTGAGCGACGGTCATATGCGGGAACAAAGCGTAATTCTGGAAGACGGTGTTGACCGGCCGCTTGAAGGGCGGGAGGGGCGCGATGTCCTCGCCATAGAGGCGGATCTCGCCCTCGGTCGGGAAATCGAAGCCGGCAATCAGCCGGAGAAGGGTCGTCTTGCCGCAGCCGGATGGCCCGAGCAATGTGAAGAATTCATTTTCGCGGATGGTGACATCGACATTGTCGAGCGCTCTTACCGCATCGTCACCATTGCCGAAGACCTTGCTGACGCCGATCGCCTCAATGGCGCTGCGCCGTTCCCCAGAACCGGCTCTACCCAATCACAACTCCCCTGTTGGCCGTATTACTTATTATTATTGCCCATGATCCTATGAGGATTGAAGGGCGTTGCCAACAGGGATTGCAATTTTCGCGTTTAAGCGCGGCCGCGCCTTGTAAAAGGGGAAACGATCAGCCCGACCAGCCGCCATCGATCACGAAGGCCTGGCCGGTGATGAAGGCCGATTCCTCGCTGGCGAGATAGACGACCAACGCGGCGATTTCCTCGGCCTGGGCCAGCCGGCCCATGGGCTGGCGGGCGATAAAGGCCTGGCGCGCCTTGTCATAATCGCCCTGCTGGCGCATGCGGTCATTGAGTGAGGGGGTGTCGACGGTGCCGGGGCAAATGGCATTGCAGCGGATGCCCTTGCCGACGAAATCGGCAGCAAGCGCCTTGGTCAGGCCGATGACGGCGGCCTTGGTGGCGCCATAGACGAAGCGGTTCGGCACGCCCTTCACCGAAGAGGCGACCGAGGACATGTTGACGATGGCGCCCTTGCCCTTGGCCAGCATCGAAGGCAGGAAGGCCTTGATCATCCGGTAATGCGCCTTGGTGTTGAGATCGAAGGAGAAATCCCAGGATTTCTCGTCGCAATCGAGAATGGTGCCGTGATGGACGAAACCCGAGCAGTTGAACAGGACATCGACATCCTTGGCACGTTCGGCGGCGGCCTGGATCGCTTCCGTCTTGAGCACGTCGAGCGCGAAGGTTTCGACGCCCGGCACGTCCCTGGCGAGATCGGCCAGGAGATCCTCGCGGATGTCGGTGGCATAGACCTTGGCGCCCTCGCGCGCCATGGCGATCACTGTCGATCGTCCGATCCCTTGCGCCGCCGATGTCACGATCGCCGTCTTGCCCTTAAGCCTCTCGCCCATGGATACTGTTCCCTTGTTGGCTGCGCCGGATTAGTGTCAAAGCTCGCTCTACCTTGCTTGACCGAGGCTTGTCCATGACCGATGACGATCTCTGCTACTTGCCCGCCGGGCAGGCCCTGAAGCTGTTTCGCGCCCGCAAGTTGTCGCCGGTCGAGCTGCTCAACGCCCAGATTGCCCGCGCCGAGGAAGTGAATCCGGCGATCAACTGCTTCACCGACCGCTATTTCGAGGAAGCGCTCGTCCAGGCCAAGGCGGCGGAAGCCGTCTATGCCAAAAAAAGCGGCCAACCGCGGCCGCTCGAGGGGGTGAGCCTCGCGGTCAAGGATGCACAGCGCCTCAAGGGCAAGCGCACCACCCATGGCTCGCTCATCTTCATCGACAATATCGACGATCATTCCGATCCGATGATCGAGCGCCTGACGGATGCCGGCGCCATCGTGCATGCGCGCACCACCACGCCGGAATTCTGCCTGTCGGGCGCCTGCCATTCGCGCGCCTGGGGCACGACGCATAATCCCTTCAACACCGATTACGGGCCGGGAGGCTCGTCGGGCGGTTCGGGCGCGGCACTCGCGGCAGGCCTCACCACGCTCGCCACCGGCACCGATATCGGTGGCTCGATCCGCATCCCGTCGTCCGCCTGCGGCACGGTCGGTTTCAAGCCGCCGCATGGGCGCAATCCCGACGGCGCCCCCAACTGCTTCGACCGCTACAATCATTGCGGGCCGATGACGCGTTCGGTCGGCGATGCGGCGCTGATGCAGTCGATCATCTCAGGGCCGCATCCGCTCGACCATGATTCATTGCGCGAGAAGGTGGTGCTGCCGGAGCGCGCCAATTCGCTTAAGGGCTACAAAGTCGCCTATTCGATCGACTTCGACTACGTGAATGTCGATCCCGATGTGCGCAAGAACACGTTGAAGGCGCTGGGCCTGTTCCGGGCGCTCGGCGCCGAGGTGAAAGAAGTGAGCCTCGGCTGGACCAGCGATGTCGAGACGAATGCGCTCCATTGGTACAATGTGATGGATTTCGGCCGCCAGACCGTGTGGTGGAAAAAGACGCATGGCCATCTGATGACCGACTATGCGCTCAAGATGGCGGAGGCGATCGAGAAGACCACCGGCATCGATGATGTCCATAAAGCCTGGGCGCAATCGCATCGCATGTATCAGACTTTCGGGCCGGTGCTCGAAGAGCATGACTTCTTCGTCTGCCCGACGCTCAACCTGCCGGCGGTGCATGCCGATCACGACCCGTGGGATCCGGATTTCCGCGTCAATGGCGTCAAGGCCGACGGCGAATATGGCTGGGTGATGACGCATCAGTTCAACATGCTGCACAACTGCCCGGTGATGGCGGTGCCGTCGGGCTTCGCCGGCAGCGGTGTGCCGACCGGCATCCAGATCGTCGGGCGGACTTTCGACGACGCCACCGTCTTCAAGGCGGCGCTCGCTTATGAAAAAGCGGCGGGTGGCTGGTTCACCGATCGGAAGGGGCGGCCCAAGCTTTGAGGCCATGCAGCTTCTCGACAGCTCTGATCTGGGATTGCGGTCGGCGCGCCTGACCTTCAGGAGCAGCAACTCCCCTGTCACCATCACACTTTTCCCGATGGTTCATCTGGGTGGGGCGTCGTTTTACGATGCCGTTCACAAGGATGCGGGCGCGCATGACGCCATGCTGCTGGAGGGCATCAGGTCGCCGGTGGCTGCGCGCATCACGCGGGCCTATCGGTGGATCGAAGGGGCGAAGCGCATAGGGCTCGTCGTGCAGCCCCGGCCGTCCGCGCAGTCGCTCGCGCCGGCGGCCGTCATCCATGCGGATTTGCCCAAGGACGAATTCGAGCGACATTGGCGCAAGGTACCCCTTTATCTGAGGCTGGTGCTCTATGCAGGGCTCCTCTCTATGCTCTCCATTGCCGATGGTTCGGCAGCCGGGCAAAGCTCGCCAAGGCCCTGGCGCTCGATGATCTCCCCAGTCGTGCCGAGACGCTCGGCTGGCAGCCAGAATACCAAACGATCGATGAGGCGATCATAACCGCGCGCGATCAGCGGCTTGTCGCGGCGATGGGCGACTATCTCGACATGGCGCCAGCCGGACCGCGCCGCCTGGCTATCGTCTATGGTGCTCAGCATATGCGGGCCGTCGTCAAGGAGCTGGTAAGCAAGCGGAATTACCGCTGTGTGAAGAGCGAATGGATGTTGATCTTCCCCTTAGTTTGAAAATTGCGGAGGTCATTCAACGAGATAGTTGAGGTTATTATTTAAGTATTGACTTATTTAAGTGAAATCTACAATATCTGGTCATGGATAGTTTCACGGCCATATCGGACCCCACCCGCCGCCGCATCATCGGTCTCCTGGCCGAGCGCGAGCTTTCCGCCGGCGCGCTGGCGGAGAATTTCCAGATGTCGGCACCGGCGGTGTCGCAGCATCTGAAAGCCCTCAAGGAAGCCCGCCTGGTTCAGGTCCGCGTGGATGGTCAGCGCCGCATCTATTCGCTGAACCTGCAAGGCTTGAGCGAGATCGACAACTGGCTCGACACGGTTCGGCGCTTCTGGCGCGGCCGGCTCGATGCCCTCGAAGAGGCGCTGCGCCAGCCCGTCACGCCTAAGAAGGACAATCCTAAATGAGCTACGATGGCGTCTTCCTCGACAACAGCACGGTGCGTTTCGAGCGCCTGTTGCCCGGACCGATCGAGCGGGTGTGGGACTATCTGACCAAGTCGGAATTTCTCGAAACCTGGCTCGCCGGCGTCGCGGGCGACTGGCGGCCGGGCGGCGAGATCACGCTCTCCTTCACCTTCAGCGCCCATGACGACTGCGGTGACAGCAGCGCCGCAGGCGTTGTCCAGGATTATGACCCACCGCGCCTGCTCTCCTATACGTGGCGCGAAGTCGATTCACAGGGGCAAGAGAAGCCCGCCTCGATCGTGCGTTTCGAGCTGACGCCCGAAGGCAGCGATGTCCGCCTGATCCTCACGCATCGCAAGCTCAGTACGGCCGAGATGTCGGGCTTCGGGGCAGGGTGGGATTCGCATCTGCATTATCTCGCCGCGCGGCTCGACGGAAAACCTGTTCGGCCCTTCATCGAGCTCTTCGAGCCGGCGCTCGCGTTTTATTCAGTTTTGGCAAAACAGTAAGGAGTATCCCATGGCCAATAGCGATCTCACATTTCGTGGCGGGCGCAATATCGCGATGAAATTGCCGCCGCATCAATATGAGGCGACGATCACATTCTATCGCGACACGCTCGGCCTCGACGTCAAGCAGACTTCCGAGAATTCACATGCGGTCGATTACGGTCCGATCCGCCTGTGGCTCGACCGCTGCGTGAAGACCTCGCAGGCGGAGCTGTGGCTCGATATCGGGACGAACGACACCAAGGCTGCCGCGCGGCATCTGGCGCAGAAGGACGTGGTGCGCTGCGATGCAATCGAGGAGCTGCCGCAAAATTTCGACGGCTACTGGATCACCAGTCCTGCCGGCGTCGTCCATATCGTCAGTGGCTACGAAGACTCAGGCGCGGTTTAAATGGCCAATATCGAACATATTCAATACGTCAATGCTCCGGCTGCGCGGGTCTTCGCCACTCTCACACAAGAGGAGGGGCTGGCGGAAATCTGGACCAAGACATTGTCGGTCGAGGCGAAGCTTGGCGCCGTCAATGAATTCAGGTTCGGCGACGAGCAGCCCACCCTGATGAAGATTACCGAACTGGAGACTGCCAAACGGCTCATGTGGCATTGCGTCGATTCCGAACCGGAATGGGTGGGAACCGATGTCAGCTTCGATCTCACGGAAGAGAACGGCAAGACCGCCGTGACTCTGAAACACATGAACTGGCGCGAGGTGACGGAATACTTCCGCTCCTGCAACTACAACTGGGCCATGTTCCTCTATAGCCTCAAGACCTATTGCGAGGCGGGCGAGGGACTGCCCTATCAGAAGCGGAATTTCTAGCGCATCGGCTGCGTCCTTCACCTCGCCCCGCTTCGCAGAACTCACCCTTACTTCCCCTTCTCCCGCCTGCGGGAGAAGGGGCCCGATAGGGCGGATGAGGGTGTTGGTTCAGTTCACGAAAGCTTTTCAAGAAAACAGAATGGCGAAGCTTCGACACTTGCGCATGCTTTAGGCTTTTTGGAAGCTGAGAGAACACCCTCATCCGGCCTTCGGCCACCTTCTCCCGCAGGCGGGAGAAGGGAACCTATTGACGGCGTTCATCCGTTCAGGAAGCCATCCAGCACATTCACGGTGTTGATGCCGATGGCCTCCACCGCATAGCCGCCTTCCATGACAAACAAGGTCGGCAGCTTGGCCTTGGCGATCGCCGCGCCATAGGTGCGGAAGTCCTCGGACGTGAGCTTGAAGAAGCTGATTGGATCATCCTTGAACGTGTCGACGCCGAGCGAGACGACGAGCGCGTCGGGCTTGAAACGTTTGATCTGGCCGAGCGCAGCTTTCAGCGCCTTGCCCCAGACATCATATTTGGCGCCGGGCGGCATCGGATAGTTGATGTTGAAGCCCTCGCCTTTGCCCGTGCCCTTCTCGTCCTTGTAGCCGAGGAAGTAGGGAAAGGCGTCTTCCGGCTGGCCGTGCAGCGAGCAGAAAAGCACGTCGTTGCGGGCATAGAAGATATCCTGCGTGCCATTGCCGTGATGGAAATCGACATCGAGAATGGCGACGCGTTTGGCGCCGGCATCGCGGAAACCTTGCGCCGCGATCGCCGCATTGTTGAGGAAGCAATAACCGCCATACATGTCGTGATGGGCGTGATGGCCCGGTGGGCGGCAGAGCGCGAAGGCGGAATTGGCGCCTGATGAAACGAGCTTCTGCGCCGTCTGGGCGGCGGCGGCGGAAGAAAGAGCTGCTTCCCAGGTGCCGGCGGTGATGCAGGTTTCCATCGACAGGATGTAATAGCCGACCTTGCCGTCGATATGATTGGGCTTCTTCGCCCGCATGCCGCGCGCGGCGAAGCCGGTCGGGATGATCTCGCCGCGGAAACCGGCTTCCGTCCATTCGCGCCAGGCGCTTTCGAGAAATTCGAGGAAGCCCTTGTCATGCACCTTGGCCACCGGCTTCATATCGAGCTTGGCCGGCGCCATGAGGTCGTTCATCTTGCGCTTCTTCAATTCACGCAGAATGTATTCGACGCGCGAGGGCCGCTCGAAAGGCGTCACGAACTCACCGCCGTAAAGCTCGCCTTGCGGAAAATGCAGACGGTGGTCCTCGGAATAGACGACTTTCATGTTGGGCCTGTTTCCTTCGTTGTTCCGTCGTGATGTGTAGAGTCCAAAGAGCTTGCGCTCAAGGGGCGGCGATCTCGACCAGGACATTGGCGGCGGCCAGCGCGCGGGCGAGATCGGCCGGCGGCTTGGCATCGGTCACCAGGCAATCGAGCGTCGCGAAGCCGCAGACATTGACGAGGGCGGTCTTGCCGAACTTGCTGTGGTCGGTGACGACGACGCGGCGCTCGCCGCGCGCCAGTACATTCGCGGCGAATTCGGCCTCGGCGAGATTGTAGTCGTTGACACCGGTCTTGGGGTCGAGCGCGCCCGCGGTGATGATGGCGTGGCGGACATTGAAGCGCTGCACGAAGGCGATGGCCGAATTGCCGAAGGCGGCGCCATTGTCGCCCTGCAATTCGCCGCCCGCCATATGCACCTTGTTGCCATTGACGGTCGACAGCGTGCGAGCGATGTCGGAGGAATTGGTGACCACGGTGAGGCCGCGCTTCTGCAAGAGTTCACGCGCCAGATAACTCGTCGTCGTGCCGGTATCGAGCATGATGCTGTCGCCGTCGGCGATGGCTTCGGCGGCGCGCCGCGCGATCGCTCTCTTGCCCACCGCATTCTCGCGCATGCGCCGCTCGAAAGGCGCTTCGCCCACCGCATGGGGAAGGGCGGCGGCGCCGTGCATCTTCAGGACCTCGCCGCGCTCGGCCATCAGGCGCAAGTCGCGGCGGATGGTTTCGGCCGAAACGCCCAGCCATTCGGCGAGATCGGTGACCGAGGCCGACATGTGGTCATGCAGCATCTGGCGGATTTCAGCGTGGCGGCGGGAGAGGCGATTCATGGTTCCGTTTGCCCGATTTTGATCAATCTTCTCCTGAAACGGTCAATTTCGGCAAGTTAAATCTCTCAAATCCACAAAATACCACGAAAATTGCGGTTTAGCATTGACACTCAAGCACTTGTGCCGTGACATTTGTGGCTGCGGACAAAAATACAACAATCGAGGTCCGTGATTTGGGAGCCAGGAAGAGGATTTACATCCATGAGCAGATTGCGCGTAAGACGTGCCTTGCTTGGCCTCGCCGCTCTGGCGGCGACGGCGCTGACGCCGGTGACTTCCCAGGCGGTTGAGTCGAACGATCCGATCAAGATCGCGCTGTTCGACTGGACCAGCGTCAATCTCAACGCCAAGATCCTTGGCGGCATTCTCGAGAAGCTCGGTTACACGGTCGAATATCCGACCGCCGACTACCTCTCGAGCCTCACCACCGGCCTCACCAATGGCGATCTCACGGTGGGCGTCGAATTCTGGGACACGACGGCGGGCGAGGCGATGAAGGCCTCGGACGCCACCGGCCAGACCGAAAAGCTCGGCATGCTGGGGCCCAAGGCCAAGGAAGAGTGGTGGTATCCGGCCTATATGAAGGAGAAGTGCCCGGGCCTGCCCAATTGGGAAGCGCTCAAGGACCCGAAATGCGCGGAAGCCTTCTCGACGCCGGAAACGGCGCCCAAGGGCCGCTATCTCGGCGGGCCGGTAACCTGGGAAGGCTTCGATGACGAGCGTGTCGTGGCCCTCGATCTGCCCTTCACCGTCATCCACGCCGGCACCGACGCGGCGATGTTCGCCGAACTCGATTCCGCCTATCAGCGCAAGGCGCCGATCATGCTGTGGATCTATTCACCGCATTGGGCGCCGGCGAAGTATGAAGGCGAGTGGGTGAATTTCCCGGAATTCTCGGCCGAATGCTACGCCGATCCGAAAGCCGGCATCAATCCGGACAAGGCCTATGATTGCGGCAAGCCGCATGGCGAGATCTGGAAATATTCGTGGGCCGGCATGAAGGACAAATGGCCGGTCGCCTACAAGGTCGCCAAGGCCTATCAGATCGATACGGCGGAGCTGAACAAGCTTTCCGGCCAGGTCGATCTCGAAGGCAAGTCGCTCGACGAGGTCGCGGCCTCGTGGATCGCCGCCAATGAAGCGAAGTGGAAGGCCTGGGCGCAATAAGAGCCGGGCTGTCGCCACCGTTCGACCCCCACCCCTTTTCTCTCCCCATAAGCGGGAGAGGAAAGGGCGGGTGAGCGAGGTGTTTTGGCGAACAATGACACGGAACGATTTTCAATGACCGATGTGAAGCGGCCGGTGAAGCTTTCTTGCCGCAATCTGTGGAAGGTGTTCGGCGCCGGCGCGGAAGAGTTCATGCGCCGCAGTAACGGCGCCGCCTCGGCGCAGGCGCTCAGCGAGGCCCGCCTCATCGGGGCGGTACGCCAAGCCAGCATCGATGTGCATGAGGGCGAAATCTTCATCGTCATGGGCCTGTCGGGCTCGGGCAAGTCGACATTGCTGCGCTGCCTTTCGCGGCTCATCGAGCCCACTTATGGCGACGTGAATTTCGACGGGCGTGATTTCCTGAAGGCGAGCGACACGGAGCTCATCGAGATCCGCCGCCGCAAGATGGGCATGGTGTTCCAGCATTTCGCGCTGCTGCCGCATCTGACCGTGCTCGAAAATGTCGGCTTTCCGCTCTCGGTGCAGGGTGTGCCGAAGACTGAACTGAAGAAACGCGCCCAGGCGGTGATCGATCTCGTCGGGCTCAAAGGCCGTGAGCATCACTATCCGCGCGAATTGTCGGGCGGCCAGCAGCAGCGCGTCGGCATCGCCCGCTCGCTCGCGGTGGAGCCCGAGATCTGGTTTCTAGATGAACCCTTCTCGGCGCTCGATCCCCTGATCCGGCGCGAAATGCAGTCGGAGCTGATGCGGCTGCAGAATGTGCTGAAGAAGACCATCGTCTTCATCACCCATGATTTCGACGAGGCGATCAAGCTCGCCGACCGCATCGCCATCATGAAGGACGGCGAGATCATCCAGATCGGCGCGCCGGAGGAGCTGGTGCTCAATCCAGCGACCGACTATGTGGCGGAATTCACCCGCGACGTGAACCGCGCCAAGGTGATGTCGGCGCAGAGCCTGATGCGCGCCAGCGCAGCGGGTGGCCAACATGCCGGCAAGGTCGACGCCAAGGCGAAAGTCGAAACCTTCGCCGCCGCTATCGTCGGCGCCAACCTGCCTTTCGCGGTGACCGATGGAAACGGCCGGCTTCTCGGCGAGGTCACACCGCAGGCGGTCATCGATCTGCTCGCCGGGCGCCATGTTAAGCAGGCGCAGCCATGACCGATGCCGTGCTGACCCATAGCGACTCGCGGATGGGCGCGCTGCCGGGATGGCGCGTCGCTGCGCTTGTCGCCGGTGTGGTGGCGGTGGCACTCGCCATCTCGTGGATCGTGCCGGGTGGCTGGGATTATCCGACGCAAGCGATCATCCCCTTCGCGGAGTGGATCAGCGCCTTCATGCAGTGGCTCAAGGCGACCTTCACCTGGCTGACGCGCGGCCTGGCGGATCTCGTCAACATTCCGCTGCAGCTCGCCATAGGTTTCCTCGCCAAGGGCTATCGCATCTATCTCACCGAGGGTTTCATCACGCTGCCGCGCTTCTCCTGGGTCGGTGTCTGCGCCGTCGCCGCCTTTGTCGGCTATCGCTTCGGCGGGCTCAAACTGGCGCTGCTCAGCGGCCTTTCCTTCCTCGCCATTGCGCTCTTCCGGCAATGGGACAGCGCCATGCTGACGCTCGCTTTGATCCTGGTCTGCGTACCGATCTGCGTGGCGACCGGCCTTCTTGTCGGCATATGGGGCTATCTCAATCCGAAGGCGAACCGCGTCCTGATCATGCCGGCGCTCGATCTCCTGCAGACGATCCCGACCTTCGCCTATCTCATCCCGATGCTGCTCCTGTTCGGCAACAGCCCGGTCTCGGCGCTGCTCGCCACTGGCCTTTTCGCGACGCCGCCGATGGTGCGCGCCACCGTGCTGGGCCTCTCGAAAGTGCCGCAGGACATCAAGGACTTCGCCGACATGGCGGGCTGTACAAGGCGACAGAAGCTCTGGCGCGTGCTGGTGCCGAGCGCCAAGCCGTCGCTCATGCTGGGCGTCAACCAGGTGATCATGCTGGCGCTCAATATGGTGATCATTTCCTCGATGATCGGCGCCGGCGGGCTTGGCTATGATGTGCTCCTGGCCTTGCGCGCCCTCAAGGTCGGGCAGGCAATGGAAGCGGGCCTTGCCATCGTCGTCCTCGCCATCGTGCTCGATCGGGTGAGCCAGGCCGCCGCCCAGCAGCGTCCCGAGCAGGACGCGATGCAAAAGCCTTGGTTTCAGCGCCATGCGAGCCTCATCGCCATATTGGCGGTTCTCCTCGTGACGACCTTGGCGAGCCTCGGTCTGCCGGCCTTCGGCAAAGTGCCGAACGAGATCACCTTCACCACGGCGCCGGCCTGGAAGGCGGCGGTGGACTGGGTCACTGTCAATTATTTCGACGTCATCGAGGCAGTGCGCATCACCTTCCTGCTTTATGTGCTCAATCCCTTGCGCGCCTTCTTCGAAGGCCTCCCCTGGCTCGGCGTGGTGCTGCTTCTCGCTTTTGCCGCCTGGCGGCTCGGCGGTATCTGGCTCGCCGTCATCGTGGCGCTCCTCACCGCCTTCTGCGCCACCACCGGGCTCTGGGTCCAGACCATGGCGACGCTCTATCTGTGCGGCGTCGCGGCGCTGATCGCGGCCGCCATCGGCATTCCGATCGGTGTATGGGCGTCGCGCTCCGATCGGGTGGAGAAGGTCGTGACGCCCTTCATCGACACGCTGCAGACCATCCCGTCCTTCTGCTTCATCATTCCGGTGGTGATGCTGTTCCGTGTCGGCGACGTGACGGCGCTGATCGCCACCGTCGCCTTCGCCGTCGTGCCGGCGATCCGCTACACCAATCACGGCATAAGGCAGGTGCCGCATGAGCTGATCGAAGCCGGCACCGCGGCGGGCTGCACCAAGCGGCAGCTGTTCTGGCGGGTGCAATTGCCGGTGGCGATGCCGGAAATCATGCTCGGCCTCAACCAGACGATCCTCCTGTCGCTCAGCATGATCGTGATCTGCGCCATGATCGGCACGCGCGATCTCGGCCAGGAAGTGTTCAAGGCGCTGTCCAAGGCCGATTCCGGCAAAGGTCTCGTCGCCGGGCTCGCCATCGCCTTCATCGGCATCATCGCCGACCGGCTGATCACCGCCTGGGTCGATCGCCTGAAAGCCAAGCGTGGTCTGGCATGAGTGATACCGCCGAACAACGGGTTCGCACGCTCTCCTGCTGGCGGGGGCCGGTTACGCTTCAGCCGCTCAAAGGCGGTTTGAGCAATGCGAGCTTCATCGTCAGCGACGAGCGCGGCAAATATGTCGCCCGGGTGGGGGAGGATTTCCCCTGCCATCACGTGTTCCGCGACCGCGAATTGCGCGCCAGCCGTGCCGCCTTCGACGCCGGCCTGTCGCCGGAAGTCGTCCATGCCGAGCCGGGGCTCATGGTGGTGCGTTTCATCGAGGCCCACACATTCTCGGAAGAGGATGTGCGGAAGAATCTCGAGCGCTGCGTCGACATCGTGCACAAATGCCATCGCGACATGAAGCGGCTGGTCACCGGACCGGCCTCGATCTTCTGGGTCTTTCATGTGCTGCGCGACTATGGAAATACGCTGACGGAAGGGTTCCACCGTCTCAAGCTCGACGTGCCGCGCTGGCTGTCGGCGGTCGATACGCTCGAGGATGCGCAGATCCCGCTGCCGGTGGTCTTCGGCCATCACGATCTGCTGCCCGGCAATTTCATGGATGACGGCGAAAGGCTATGGCTGATCGACTGGGAATATGGCGGCTTCGGCACCGCGATGTTCGATCTCGCCAATATCGCCGCCAACAACTCGCTCACCGAGGCGGAAGAGCGCCAGCTGCTCGAGATCTATTTCGACCGTGCGCCGGGCGAGACCACCTTGCGGGCCTTCGACGCCATGAAGACGGCCTCCGCCTTGCGCGAGGCGATGTGGGGCATGGTCTCCGAGCTGCATCTCAATGCGCCGGGTGTCGATTATGTGGCGCATGCCAATGAATATCTCGGGCGTTATGAGCGGGCGCTCGCGACCTTCCAAGACCGATATGGAGCATCATGACCGTTTCCCTTCCGAGCCACGCGCAGATCATCGTCATCGGCGGCGGCATCATCGGCTGCTCGACCGCCTATCACCTGGCGCGCGATCACAAGGCCGATGTCATCCTCCTCGAGCAGAACAGACTGACCTCGGGCTCGACCTGGCATGCGGCGGGGCTCGTCGGACAATTGCGCTCGTCGGCCTCGATAACCCAGGTGCTCAAATATTCGGTCGAGCTCTATAAGAATCTCGCCAAGGAAACCGGGCTCGAAACCGGCTGGAAGATGACCGGCTGTCTCAGGCTCGCCTGCAACGAGGACCGCTGGATCGAATATAAGAGGCTCGCGACCACGGCGCAGAGCTTCGGCATGGAGATGCATCTGCTCTCGCCGAAAGAGGTCAAGGCGATGTGGCCCTTGATGGAAGTCTCCGACCTCCTCGGCGCCAGCTTCCTGCCGACCGACGGCCAGGCGAGCCCTTCCGACATCGCGCAGTCGCTGGCCAAGGGTGCGCGCATGCATGGCGCCAAGCTCTTCGAAGGCGTCAGGATCGAAGGCTTCGACATCGAGAATGGCCGTGTCATCGGGGTTCGGACCAATCACGGGCGCATTGCCTGCGAGAAGGTGGTCAATTGCGGTGGGCAATGGGCCCGGCAGCTCGGCGCCATGGCGGGCGTTAGCGTGCCGCTGCAGCCGGTCAAGCATCAATATGTCATCACCGAGAAGGTCGAAGGCCTGGGCACGGACATCGCCACCATACGCGACCCCGACCGGCGCACTTATTTTAAGGAAGAAGTCGGCGGGCTGGTGATGGGCGGCTATGAGCCCGATCCGCAGAGCTGGACCTTGGGCGATGTGCCGGGCGATTTCGAGTTCCAGCTCTTCGATGACGACTGGGATCATTTCGAGCAGCATATGAGTGAGGCGCTGGCGCGCGTGCCGGCGCTCGAGACGACCGGCATCAAGAAGATGATCAACGGGCCGGAAAGCTTCACGCCCGATGGCAACTTCATCCTGGGTGCGGCGCCGGAGCTCGCCAATTATTATGTCGGCGCCGGCTTCAACGCTTTCGGCATTGCCAGCGGCGGCGGCGCCGGCTGGGTGCTGGCGCAATGGGTGGCGCAAGGCGAGGCGCCGATGGATCTGTGGGTCGTCGATATAAGGCGCTTCTCCGATCTTCATAAGGATCGCGACTGGGTCAATGAGCGCACGCTCGAAGCCTATGGCAAGCATTACACGATCGGCTTCCCGCATGAGGAATATCGGAGCGGCCGGCCGCGCATCGTCTCGCCGCTTTATGAGCGGTTGAAATCCGCCAATGCCTGTTTCGGCTCGAAGCTCGGCTGGGAACGGCCGAACTGGTTCGCAGCCTCTGGCTCGGAGCCGAAAGACGTCTATTCGATGGGCCGGCAGAACTGGTTCGACACCGTGGGCGAAGAGCACAAGGCGGTGCGCGAGAGGGTTGGTGTCTTCGACCAGTCGTCCTTCGCCAAATACGAGGTCAAAGGCAAGGATGCGGCCGAGGCGCTGTCCTGGATATCAGCCAATGACGTGGTGCGCGCGCCTGGCCGGCTCACCTATACGCAAATGCTCAATTCGCGCGGCGGCATCGAATGCGATCTCACCGTCGCCCGGTTGGCGGAAGACCATTTTTATGTCGTCACCGGCACCGGCTTCCGCACCCATGACCTCGCCTGGATCAAGGATCACATCAAGCCCGGTCTCGATGCGAAGATCGTTGATGTGACGGAGGGCTGGGGCACGCTGTCGGTCATGGGACCCAAGTCGCGGGAGGTGATCGCGGCCAACACCCGGGCCGACATGTCGAATGCGGCATTCCCCTTTGGCCATGTGCGCGAGATCGAGATCGCCGGACATAAAGTTCGGGCGCTGCGTGTCACCTATGTCGGCGAGCTCGGCTGGGAACTGCATATGCCGATCGGCGCCACTGGCGATGTCTATGATGCGCTGATGAAAGCGGGGGCCCCATCCGGTATTGCGCCCGCCGGCTATCGCGCGCTGGAAGCCCTGCGTCTCGAGAAGGGTTATCGTGCCTGGGGCTCCGACATCACGCCCAATGACAATCCGTTCCAGGCCGGGCTCGGCTGGGCGGTGAAGCTCAAATCCAATATCGCCTTCATGGGCCGCGAAGCGTGCGAGAAGGCAGCGTCAGCGCCACTGCCCAAGAGGCTCGCCGCCTTCACCACCGATGATCCGTCCATCGTGCTGGTCGGGCGCGAAACCATCCTGCGCAACGGTAAGCAGGTCGGCTATCTCACCAGCGGTGGCTACGGATATACGGTCGGCAGGCCGATCGGTTACGGCTATATCCGCGACAGCGCCGGCGTCGACGATGCCTATGTGCGGGGTGGGACCTATGAGCTCGTGGTGGCGAAGGATGTCGTCAAGGCGCAAGTCCATCTCGAGCCGCTGTACGATCCGCGGAATTTGAAAGTAAAAGCCTGACACTTAACTTTCCCTTCTCCCGCTTGCGGGAGAAGGTGCCCGATACGGCGGATGAGGGTGTTGGTTCATCTCGCGATGCTACTTCAGGCGAACACCGCAGAGTTCCAACCCCATCCCTTGCTTTCGGCTATGTAGGCGCGGAGAGAACACCCTCATCCGGCCTTCGGCCACCTTCTCCCGCAGGCGGGAGAAGGGGAAATGCGGGCAAAAGGTTTTACGCCGGAGGCTGCGTCGGTGTGGCGGCGTCGCTCTTTCTCACATGCCAGGCGAGATAGGCGATTGCCGCGCCAATGCTGATCAGATTGACGCCGAGCAGGACGCCGATGAGCCACACCGCCGTCACCGGCAGGCTGGCCCACAGGATCAAGGCCAGCAGAATGCCGACGAGGCCGCTCGCCAGCACCCAGCCCCAATTGGGGAAGGGGCGGATGGTGAGCGCGAAGACGACCTTCGAGATGCCTTCCATCATGAAGAAGATGATGAGCAGCAGCGCCAGCGTCATCAAGCCTTGCGTCGTGTCGCGCAGGAACAGGAGGCCGATGAGGATGGCGAGAATGACGGAGATGAGCTGCAGCCAGAAATGCGGTACCTGGCGCGCGCCGATGAGGCTCAGGCCCTGCAGCAGACCGCTGGCGATCAGCAGCCAGCCCAGAAGGATCACCACGGCGCCCGACGAAATCACCGGATAGATGATGGCGAGAATGCCGGCGACGACGAGCAGGACGCCCTCGACCAGATACCAGAGCGAATAACGCTTGACCGTTTCGCGCATCGCCTCGCGGAAGACCTCGGCGGCGAGATCCAGGGACATGCTCATGATCGCGCTCCTCTGCAGATGGACGTGAAGAGGAATAATATCAGTTTTCGAGCACCCCGCCCAGCTTCACGATGGTGGCGATGCCGTCGGTCCCGGGCTCGGCGACATAGGCATTGTCGGGTGTGAAGAAGCGGATCAGGGACTTGCGTGTCGCATCCACGAGCACGATCTCCCAGCCTTCGAGGAGCCGCCAGCTCGCGACGTCGTCCATCACCGGGAAAACCTTGCCGCAGTGCGGATCGACATCGATCTGCATGCCGCCGATGACCTGGTCCTTATGCAAGGTCACCTTGCAGGTCTTGCCGCCATCGGCATTCTGGATCGACCAGTCGCCGAGGAAATCGGCGGCCATGGCCGGATCGACCGAGTCGAGATCGAGCGGCGCCTGAGCCTGTGCCGTGGCAGCACTGAGCCAGACGAGCAGGGCCGCCGCCCTGAGTTTCATCATGATGTAGCCTGCGTCCCGTTAATTCAGGACAAGATCAATCCTTTCGCCGGCTTCCGTCAAGGCGCGGTCGAGGAGGGGGCCCGACTGCAATTCCGCTATCAGCGGCGCGATATCGAAGATCGTATCGCCCTCGCGCCCGATCGGCAGCATCTCGCCCAAAATCTCCATGGCCGGGCGGATGCCGCGGCCGAGATCGGCCTTGCGCAGGCGGCGGCGCTTCATCGCCCAGAGCGCGATCATCAGCTCGAGGCCGGCGATCTTCCAGCCGGCATCGACGACACGCATCAGATCATGCACGGCATGCAGCGCATGGCTCGCCGTGTCCTCGACGCCGTCCGCCACCTGGCCGACGGAATTGAGCAGGCTCGGGCGCGCCCAGATCTTCACCGAGGTGACGAGCGAGGCGGTGATGTGACCCAGATTGAGGAACTGCACGCCGCCGACGGCGCCACCTTCCTCGGCAAGGCCGGTCGGCAGGCCCGTGAAGGCCGGCCATTGCTGCTTGTGCACACGCTCACCGGCGAGATCGCAGATTTTGCCCAAGGCCTGGCGCAAGTGATCGGCGGCGAGCGTCAGGCGCGTCGTGTCCATGTTGCCGTTCGACACGGCGCCCGCCGTCTCCTGGTCGATGATCGGATTGTCGTTCACCGAATTGAGCTCGGAATTCCAGATACGCGCTGTCTCGGCGAAGACCTCGGCCGAGGCGCCATGGACTTGCGACACGCAGCGGAAAGACAAGGGATCCTGCAGGAGGCGCGCCTCGCCCTGTTTCCACAGGCGGCTGTCGCCGAGAAGATTGCGCAGGCGGAGCGCCGAGCGGCGCTGGCCTTCGCGTTTATGGGCACGGTTCGCCGCTTCCGAGATGGCGCCGAGATTGCCGCGGAAGCCTTCGAGCGCCGCCGCGGCGGCGAGATCGAAAGCGGCGAGCAGACGCTCGGCCGAGGCAAGGGCGATGGCGCCCTGCGCCAGCGAGACGGCGTTGTTGTTGATGAGCGAAAGGGTTTCCTTAGGCTTCGGCAGTCCGAGCTTCCTGGCTTCCGGCCGGTTGAGCAGCCAATGCGCGAGCTGTGCATTGGGCACCAGATCGGAGGCGCCGACCGAGCCCGAGCCGTCGATCTCCGGCATCTTTGTGCCGTTGATCGCCGTGGCGATCAGCTCGACGAGTTCCGGCGAGACGCCGGAGAGGCCATTGGCGAACTGGTTGGCGAGGAAGATCAGGGCGCCACGCACCGCCTCGGCCGGCAAGGTCGGGCCCGGCACCCGCGTCGCATGGGCAGCGACAAGCCGCGCATTGTATTGGGCGGCGGTCGCTGGATCGACGGCGAAGTCCTTCTGCGAGCCGACCCCGGTGGTGATGCCGTAAGCGGGACGGTTTTCTTTCAGGATCGTCTCGACGATATCGCGCGAGGCGGCGATCGCCGTGAAGGCGGAGGCCGCGACGGAGACGGGCAGAGAGCCCGCCGCCGCCTTGGCCATAGAACGGAAATCGAGATCGTGACCGGTGATGACCAGAGACGCTGTGTGCCGTGTCATGATGGGGCTCAAACGCCGATGCCGAGCGACGGGAGCTTGAGACCCTGTTCCTTGGCGCAGTCGATGGCGATGTCGTAGCCCGCATCGGCATGGCGCATGACGCCGGTGCCCGGATCGTTCCACAACACGCGTTCGAGCCGGCGCGCCGCGTCGTCGGTGCCGTCGCAGACGACGACCATGCCGGAATGCTGCGAAAAGCCCATGCCGACGCCGCCGCCATGATGCAGCGACACCCAGGTGGCGCCGCTCGCGGTGTTAAGCAGCGCGTTGAGGAGCGGCCAGTCGGAGACAGCGTCGGAGCCGTCCTTCATCGCCTCGGTCTCGCGGTTGGGGGACGCAACCGAGCCCGAATCGAGATGGTCGCGGCCGATGACGATCGGCGCATCGACCTCACCCTTGCGCACCATCTCGTTGAAGGCGAGACCCAGACGGTGACGCTGGCCGAGGCCGACCCAGCAGATGCGCGCCGGCAGGCCCTGGAACGCGATGCGCTCCCTGGCCATGTCGAGCCAGTTGTGGAGATGCGCATCGTCGGGGATCAGCTCCTTCACGCGCTGGTCCGTCTTGTAGATGTCTTGCGGATTGCCGGAGAGGGCGGCCCAGCGGAACGGACCGATGCCGCGGCAGAAGAGCGGACGGATATAGGCCGGCACGAAGCCCGGGAAAGCGAAGGCGTCTTTCAGGCCCATATCCTGGGCGACCTGGCGGATGT
Organism: Rhizobiales bacterium Y(2018); assembly: GCA_005502925.1. Classification (GTDB taxonomy): domain Bacteria; phylum Pseudomonadota; class Alphaproteobacteria; order Rhizobiales; family Aestuariivirgaceae; genus Taklimakanibacter. The sequence goes on from SCPD01000009.1 coordinate 186,290, forward strand.
TGTTGCCGTAATCGAGGGTCGGCACGCCGGCCTTGTGGAAAGCGAGCATCGCCTCGACATGGGTGCGCATGGATTTCTTCGCCGCCTCCTCGACCGCCTTCGGATCGGAGACGCGCTTTGCTTCCCATTCGGCGATGGTCCAGCCGGCGGGCAGATAGCCATTGACCGGGTCATGCGCCGAGGTCTGGTCGGTGACCGCGTCGGGCCTGATGCCGCGCTTGACCATATCGGGTAGGATCTCGGCGGCATTGCCGAGCACGCCGACCGAGATCGGCTTGCCCTGCTTGTGCGACTGCTCGATCATCGCCAGCGCTTCGTCGACCGACGCCGCCTTGGCGTCGAGATAACGGGTCTTCAGACGCATCTCGATGCGCGACGGCTGGCATTCGATGGCGATCATCGAGGCGCCGGCCATGGTGGCGGCGAGTGGCTGGGCGCCGCCCATGCCGCCGAGGCCCGCGGTCAGGAACCATTTGCCCTTGAGATTGCCGCCATAATGCTTGCGGCCCACTTCGGCGAAGGTCTCATAGGTGCCCTGTACGATGCCTTGCGTGCCGATATAGATCCACGAGCCCGCCGTCATCTGGCCGTACATCATCAGGCCCTTGCGATCGAGCTCGTTGAAATGCGCCCAGTTGGCCCAATGCGGCACCAGGTTGGAATTGGCGATGAGGACGCGCGGCGCATCCTTATGGGTGCGGAAGATGCCGACCGGCTTGCCCGACTGCACCAGCAAGGTTTCATCCGCCTCGAGCGTGCGCAGCGAGGCGACGATGCGATCGAAAGCCTCCCAGTTGCGCGCGGCGCGGCCGATGCCACCATAAACGACGAGCTCCTCGGGGCGCTCGGCGACGCCGGGATCGAGATTGTTCATCAACATGCGCAAGGGCGCTTCGGTGAGCCAGCTCTTGGCGCTGATCTCGATGCCGATCGGCGATTTGATGACACGGCTATTGTCGCGGCGGGGATCCATGAATGACTCCTACTGGCTCAGTGTTCCGGAGGGGGATGTCTTGTAGCGGCTGTACAAAGCGTAGCGGCTGGCGGGATAGATCAGCGTCGCGACGGTGACGACGTGACCTTTGCTCCAGCTGCGGCGGTGCAAAGCGAGGCAGGGCTCATGCTCGCCGATATCGAGAAGCTCGCGCTGTTCGGCCGTCGGCATAATCGCCTCGACCGTATGCTCGAGCTCATCGACCGGCACCGCGGCGACGAGATAGGCGGTCGGCGTGATATCGGCGAAATCCTGGTCGTTGAATTGCGGCGCGACGAAGGGATTCACATAACGGTCCTCGAGCTGCACCGGCACGCCGTTCTCCGTATGCACCATCATGAGATGGAAGAGTCTGGCGGGCTGCCGCAGCTCGAACTCCTCGGCCAAAGCCTGCGGCGCGTCGATCGTCTCCTGACGGTCGATATAGGCAGCGTGCTTGTGTCCGCGCGCTGCGATCTCCTCGGCGATGTTGCGCAATTCGAGCAGGCTCGAACGGGCCGGCGGTTCCTTCACGAAAGTGCCCACCCCCGGCACGCGGGAAAGGAAGCCGTCGGCGGTGAGCTCACGCAAGGCCCGGTTGGCGGTCATGCGCGAGATGCTGAAGCTCTCGACGAGCTCGTTCTCGGACGGCACGCGGGTGCCGGGCGTCCAGGCGCCGGAACGGATGTGCTCGAGGATATGCTCTTTCACCTGGGCGTAAAGCGGGGAGGTCATCAGAGACTGCCTCGCACGGTCTCGCCCTTGCGGATCACCGCGGCGCACGGATTGAAGCCCAGCGGATAAGCAAGGTCGCCCGGCCGCTCGACATTCCACAGAACAAAGTCGGCCCTGAGGCCGGCTGCGATCACGCCCCGGTCCGTGAACCCCAGAGCGCGGGCCGCATTCGCGGTCACGCCGCGCAAGGCTTCTTCGGGGGTAAGACCGAAGAGAACGCAGGCCATGTTCATGGTGGCGAGCAGCGAATGGACCGGCGAGGAGCCGGGATTGAGATCGGTCGCGATGGCGATCGGCACTTTATGAGCGCGCAGAGCGGCGAGCGGCGGATGCTGCTTCTCCCTCAGATAGTAAAAGGCGCCGGGCAGCAGCACCGCGACGGTGCCGGACTTGGCAATCGCCGCGACGCCGGCTTCGTCCAGATATTCGATGTGATCGACCGAAAGCGCGCCGTAGCGCGCGGCGAGAATGGCGCCGCCCAGGTTGGACAGCTGCTCGGCATGGAGTTTGATGGGCAAGCCCAGCTTTTGGGCGACGGTGAAGACGCGGTCCATGTCGTCGACAGAGAAGGCGATGCCCTCGCAGAAGCCGTCAACCGCATCGGCGAGTTTTTCACGCGCTGCGGCGGGCAGGGACTGATTGCAGACCAGGTCGACATAAGCGGCGTGGTCGTCGCGATATTCGGGCGGGAAGGCATGGGCGCCGAGGAAGCTCGTCACTACATCGACCGGATATGTCGCACCGAGCTTGCGGGCGGTGCGCAGCATCTTCAGCTCGGTTTCGACATCGAGGCCGTAGCCGGATTTGATCTCGATGGTGGTGACGCCTTCGGCCAGGAGAGACTGAAGGCGGGTCGCCGCTGATTTGAGAAGCTGCTCGTCGCTCGCTTCACGCGTGGCGCGCACCGTCGAGACGATGCCGCCGCCGGCCTTGGCGATCTCGGCGTAGGACACGCCATTGAGGCGTTTCTCGAATTCATGGGCGCGGTTGCCGCCATAGACGATGTGGGTGTGGCAGTCGATCAGGCCCGGGGTGAGGAGACGGCCGCCGCAATCGATCCTGTCGCCTTTAGGCGCATCCTTCGCGGAACCGGCCCAGGCGATAAGGCCATTCTCCACCAGCACGGCCCCATCTTCGATCAGCCCATAAGGAGAGCCGTCCGTCATCGTCGCGAGCTTGAGATTGGAAAAAAGCATCGAAACCCACTTGTATAAGGTTGTATATACAGTATAGTCGGATCATGGCACAGCGCAAGTTGAAATTCGCATCCGCCCTCCTTCCCGCCGGCTGGCAGAAGGACGTCGTCCTGACGATCGACGCCCAGGGCCTGATCGAAACGGTCGAAACCGGCAGTTCCGACAAGAGCCTCGCCGCCGTGAAAGGCTTCGCCATCCCGGCGGTTCCCAATGTCCATTCGCATGCCCATCAAAGGCTGATGACCGGTCTCGCCGAAGTGGCGGGCCCGGGCGCCGATTCCTTCTGGACCTGGCGTGAGGTGATGTATGGCTTCGCGCTCAAGCTCTCACCCGAAGACCTGCAGGCGGTCGCGGCCCAGCTTTATGTCGAGACGCTGAAAAGCGGCTCCACCATCATCGGTGAATTCCAGTATCTGCATCATCAACCGGATGGCTCGCCTTATGCCGAGCCGGCAGAGCTCACCTTGCGCTGCCTGGCCGCAGCCGAGGAGGCGGGCATCGCCATCACGCTGCTGCCGACGCTTTATGCCTATGGCGGCTTCGGCGGCCAGGCGCCGACGCAGGGCCAGCGCCGCTTCATCAATGGTACCGAACGTTATCTCAGGATCCTCGCCACCTTGCAGAAGGCCATTGCCGACAAGCCGCTGCACCGGCTCGGCATCTCGCCGCATTCGCTGCGCGCGGTGACCAAGGAATTGCTGGGCGAGGTCATTGCCGGCCTTGACGGCATGGGCAAGAAGGACGCGCCGATCCATATTCATGTCGCCGAGCAGACGAAAGAAGTCGAGGACTGCCTCGCCTGGTCGGGCAGCACACGTCCGGTCGAGTATCTGCTCGACAATTTCGCGCTCTCCAAACGCTGGTGCGCCATTCACGCCACCCATATGACGGCGGACGAGACGCTCCGCATGGCGAAGAGCGGCATGATCGCCGGGCTGTGTCCCACGACGGAAGCCAATCTCGGCGACGGCATTTTCCCGGCCGACAGCTTCCTCAAAGCCAAGGGCGCCATCGCCATCGGCTCCGACAGCCATATCAGCGTCAGCCCGGCGGAAGATTTGCGCCAGCTCGAATATTCGCAGCGCCTGCGTGACCGCACCCGCAATGCGCTGGCCGCCGGCCCCAACCAGTCCACCGGGCGCACACTCTTCGATGCGGTGCTCGCCGGCGGCGCGCAATCCATGACCCAACCGGTCGGCGCGCTCAAAGCGGGCCTCCGGGCCGACATTGCCGTGCTCGACGAAGAGCATCCGGCGCTCATCGGCCGTAAGGGCGATGCGGTGCTCGACAGCTGGATTTTCTCCGGCGGCAACCCTTGCGTCTCGGATGTCTTCGTCGCCGGGCGGCAGGTCGTCCAGGGCGGCCGGCACATCCACGAAGACGCGATCAAGAAAAACTTCCAGGCCGCGGTGAAGCGGCTGACCAACTAAGTACAAGGTGCATCGATGACCATTCGTATCGGCGACAGCCCGCTCACTCTCGCTTTCATCCGCCAGGCGCTGGCAGGACCGATCACCGTCGAGCTCACGCCCAAGGCCCGCGCGGCCATCACGCGCAGCGCCGAGACGGTGACCAAGCTGCTCGCCACCGGTGATGCCATCTATGGCGTCAATACCGGCTTCGGCAAGCTCGCCAAGCAACGCATTGCGGCGGCCGATCTCTCGGCCTTACAGCTCAATATCGTGCGCTCGCATGCGGCGGGTGTCGGCGCGCCGCTGGATTCGGGCGTGGTGCGCGCCATCATGCTGCTCAAGATCAACGCGCTGTCGCAGGGCGCCTCGGGCATCAGCCTCCAGGCCATGGAGACGCTGGCCGGTCTTCTCAATCAGGACATCCTGCCGATGATTCCGGGCCAGGGCTCGGTCGGCGCCTCGGGCGATCTGGCACCGCTCGCCCATCTCTCGCTGGTGCTGATCGGCGAGGGTGAAGCCTTCGTCAACGGCAAACGTGTGCCGGGTGCGGAAGCGCTCAAGGCGGCAGGTCTGTCACCGGTGCCGCTTGGTCCCAAGGAGGGTCTCGCCCTTCTCAACGGCACGCAGGTGTCGACGGCGCTGGCGCTCTACGGTCTCATCGCCGCCGAGCGTAATGCCGCCGCGGCCATCCTCGCCGGCGCGCTCTCGGTCGATGCGGTAATGGGCTCCGACACGCCTTTCGATCCGCGCATCCATGCGCTCCGGCCGCATCCCGGCCAGCAGCTCGCGGCGAAACATTATCGCCGCCTGATGGCGGGCAGCGCCATCCGCGCCTCGCATGTTTCGGGCGACGATCGCGTCCAGGATCCCTATTCCTTCCGCTGCCAGCCGCAAGTGATGGGCGCCTGCCTCGATATCCTCACCAATGCGGCACGCACGCTGGTCATCGAAGCCAATGGCGTCTCCGACAATCCGCTGGTCTTCGCCGAGGATGGCGCGGTTTTGTCGGGTGGCAATTTCCATGCCGAACCGGTCGCCTTCGCCGCCGACATCATCGCGCTTGCCGTCGCCGAGATCGGCTCGATCAGCGAGCGCCGCATCGCCGCTTTGATCGATCCGACCATCTCGCTGCTGCCGCCTTTCCTCATCCGCAATCCGGGGCTCAATTCGGGCTTCATGATCCCGCAATGCACCGCCGCCGCGCTGATGAGCGAGAACAAGCAGCTGTCGCATCCGGCAAGCGTCGACAGCGTGCCGACTTCGGCCAATCAGGAAGATCATGTCAGCATGGCGACCCATGGCGGGCGCAGGCTGGCGCTGATGAATGCCAATCTGTCGCGCATCATCGCCATCGAGCTGATGTCTGCCGTCGAAGGCATCGACTTCCGCCGTCCGCTCACCTCCTCCGAGCCGCTCGAGGCCGCCTACAAGCTGGTGCGCGGCAAGGCCAAGGCGCGTGAGATCGACCGCGAATTCGCCACCGACATCGAGGCCATTGCGGGTATGGTGGAAGAGGGCGCCTTCAGCCGCTTCGTGCCGGGTCTCCTGGTCGAGCTGGGTGTTGCCTAGCTGGCGTGGCGCTTGCGGAACAAGGCGACATTGTACCGGGTCGCGCAGCGCTTGCTGCAGAAGCGCTGGCGGCCGGGCTTGGAGTGATCGGCGAAGAACTCCTCGCAAGGCGGCGCCTCGCATTGATGCAGCCGCTTGGGACCAAGTTCGGCAATGAGATCGGCGAGGCCGCGGGTCACCACCGCCTCGACATGCTGGGTCGCTTTCAATTGCGGCGACGGCACAAAGACGACACGGAAGGACTTCTCAGCCTGGACAGGCCTGGCGATCCATGGCCAATGGGCGAGCTTGTGATCGAGATAGGTCGTGAGATCGGCCATCGACATCTCGCCCGAGACGAAGCGGCGCAACACGGCGCGCAGATCGTCGCGATAGAGCTGCAGGCTTCTGGCGAGCTTGCCCCAATCGAGATCCCAGTCGAGCTCGCACCATTCGCTCAGGAAGACGCGGGCATATTCGGGATTGGCGAAGAGGTCGGGGACGCCGCGCACCGGATCGTAGCTGTTTATGAAAGCCAAAGCGAACGCCGCAGGATCGCGATCCCCGCGCAACCGGGCCGGACCATGAAGCGCAATGCCGTGTTCCATCTTCAGACGTGCTCGGCGGATTTGGCCTTCGCTGACAGTATAGAAGCCGGCGGCTTTTCGTCTACCCGTTTATCCACATGCAGGTTAGGTTCTGAAACATGACAACGCTCTTCGATCTCCGCCCCGGCGATGGTCCGCTGATCTTCTCCGTGCCGCACGCCGGCACCGATGTTCCCGCCGATATCGCGGCGCGGCTGACGCCCCATGCGGCGACACTTCCCGACACCGACTGGCATGTCGAGCAGCTTTATGATTTCTCAGCCCAGCTCGGCGCCGGCATCATCCGCGCCAATGTCAGCCGCTATGTGATCGACCTCAACCGGCCACCCCAGGATGAAAGCCTCTATCCGGGCCAGGCGACGACCGGTCTCTGTCCGCCGATCGAATTCGACGGCACGCCGATCTATCGGGACGGCAAGGAAGTCTCCGCCGACGAGGTAGCGCGCCGGCGCGAGACCTATTGGCAGCCTTATCACGATGCGCTCGCCGCCGAGATCGCGCGGGTGAAAGCGCGCCATGGTTATGCGCTGCTCTTTGATTGCCATTCGATCGCATCGCGCGTGCCGCGGCTTTTCCCGGGCACATTGCCCGATCTCAATCTCGGCACGGTCAAAGGCGAAAGCTGCGCGCCCGGCGTTCAAGCCGCGATCGAGAAGGTCATGCAGGAAAGTGGTCTCACGCAGGTCTCAAACGGCCGCTTCATCGGCGGTTACATCACGCGCCAATATGGCAAGCCGAAAGAGAATGTGCATGCGGTGCAGATGGAGAAGGGCCAGGACTGCCATCTGATGGATGACGGTTCGAACCGGCTCGATCCGGCCAAGGCGGCGAAGCTCAAGCCGGTGCTGCGCCGGATTGCCGAGGCGATGCTCGTCTGGCGGCCGTGATCCCCGACGACAGATCGCTAAGCTCTCCCTATTTATCGTCATCCCGGCGAAAGCCGGATCCATTAAACTGGCGCAATATTAGCGACGCTGCCTGCGTGGATAGGTTTTGTGGATCCCGGCATTCGCCGGGATGACGGATTGTAAATGAGATAGCGGTTATGTGTAATCGAGCGTCTGGCCGAGGCCGAGTTTCTTGGCCTTCTCCAGCATCGCGGCGCCCAGCGCGATGTCGGAAAGCGACAGGCCGCGATGCCAGAACAGGATCGTCTCGTCGTCACGCTCACGGCCAGGTTTCTTGCCCGCGATGATCTCGCAGAGCTCGCCATGGACGGTTTCCTCACTGACGAGGCCGGCATCGATGTGCGGACGGAGTGCCCCGAATTTGCCGGCGCGGAACTGGCTGAAATCGTCGATGACGATCTTGTCCATGATCGACATCATCGACAGTTCCAAGGCGCTCACCGTGCCATAGGGGATTACGCAGGCGCCCTTTTTTATCCAGGACGTCTTGAAGATTTCCTCGCGCGCTTCGAGACGCGAAGCCTCGACCATGATGTCGGCGCCTGCGAGGCAGCTTTGCCAGTCTTCGGTGACGATGATCTTTTTGCCGAGGTCGCGCTCGAGCGTTTGCGCGAAGGCCTCGCGGCTTACCTTGCGGCGTGAATGGACGCGGATCTCGTCGAAATCGAAATAATGATCGAGCAGGCGGACATTCCAATAGGACGTGCCGCGGGCGCCGACATGGCCGAGGATCTTTGAATCTTTTCGCGCCAGGTGGCGGGCGCCGAGCGCCGTCAAGGCGCCGGTGCGCATCTCGGTGATGGCGGTGGCATCGAGAATGGCGACCGGCATGCCGGTCCGGGGATCGAAGAGATTGAGGAGGGCCATCTCGGAGGGCAGGCCCTTCTGCCAGTTGTCGACATAGTCGCCGACGATCTTGACGCCGGCGAGCGACAAAGGCGCCACATAACCGCGCAGCACATTGAAATGGCCGCGAAAGGCCGGATCGGGCGTCAAATGCATGCGCGGCTCGATCACCGTCTGGCCCTGGCCCTGCGCCAGAAGCCCGCCTTCGACGGCGGCCAGGATCTCGCCATCCGACATGGCGAGACGGGCGATATCGGGCCCGTTCAGCCAGGTGAAGCGGATGGCGGAAGCCGTCATTGGAAGCCCGGCGGGTCGATGACTGGAATGTCGGGGGTAAGCCGGCCGCTGCGGGTCAGATGCGTGATGATCGCCTGAGCCGCTTCCTCGGGCGACATCTTCGTCGTGTCGAGGCGGAGCTCCGGCTTCTCCGGCTCTTCATAGTCGGAATCGATGCCGGTGAAATTCTTGATCTCGCCGCGCCGCGCCTTGGCATAAAGGCCTTTCACGTCGCGGGTTTCGGCGACGGCGAGCGGCGTGTCGACGAAGATTTCGACGAACTCGCCCTGGCCCACCAGCTCGCGCGCCATCAGGCGCTCCGAGCGGAAGGGCGAGATGAAGGAGACCAGCACGATGAGGCCGGCATCGACCATCAGCTTCGACACTTCGGCGACGCGGCGGATATTCTCCACGCGGTCGGCATCGGTGAAGCCCAGATCCTTGTTGAGGCCGTGGCGCACATTGTCGCCATCCAAGAGATAGGTCATGTGGCCGGCGGCATGGAGGCGCTTCTCGACCAGATTGGCGATGGTCGACTTGCCGGAGCCGGAGAGACCCGTGAACCACAGAATGGTCGGCTTCTGGCCGGCCTTGGCGGCGCGCGACGCCTTGTGCACGTCCATCGCCTGCCAATGGATGTTGGAGGCGCGGCGCAACGCGAAATTGATCAGCCCCATGCCGACCGTATTGTTGGAAAAGCGGTCGATGACGACGAAGCTGCCGAGATGACGGTTCTCGCCATAAGGCGCGAAGGGAATGGCGCGGTCGAGATCGATATTGACGATACCGATCTCGTTGAGGCTCAGCGTCTTCGCCGCCACATGCTCGAGCGTGTTGACATTGACCTTGTATTTCGGCGCCTCGAAGGTGCCGGGAATGGTGAGCGGGCCTGCTTTGATGAGATAGGGACGGCCGGGCAGCATCTCCTCGTCGTCCATCCACAAGATGCGCGTCTCGAACTTGTCGGCGACGGTCAGCGGCGAGGTCGAAGTGCAGATGACGTCGCCGCGGCTGATGTCGATCTCGTCTGCGAGCGTCAGCGTCACCGCCTGGCCGGCGATGGCTTGGCTGAGATCGCCGTCATGGGTCACGATGCGCTCGACCTTGGAGGTGCGCCCCGAGGGCACGGCGCGGATCTCATCGCCCGGCTTCACGATGCCGGAGACGACATTGCCGGAAAAGCCGCGGAAAGCCTGGTTCGGCCGGTTGACCCATTGCACCGGAAGGCGGAAGGCGCCGTCGGTCGATTCACGGCCCACGGGCACGCTTTCGAGATGCGCCATCAAGGTCGGCCCGTGATACCAGGTCATGGTCTCGGACGGGTCGATGACATTGTCGCCTTTGAGCGCCGAAAGCGGGATGCAGGTGAAGTCCTCGAGCCCGAGATTCTTGGCGAAGGCGCGATAATCCGCCTCGATCGCCTCGAAGACGTCGCGGCGATAATCCATCAGGTCCATCTTGTTGACGGCGACCACGATGTTCTTGATGCCGAGCAAAGTGGCGATGAAGGAGTGGCGGCGCGTCTGGGTGAGCACGCCTTTGCGCGCATCGATCAGGATGATGGCGAGATCGGCGGTCGAGGCGCCGGTCGCCATATTGCGGGTATATTGCTCATGGCCCGGCGTGTCGGCGACGATGAATTTGCGCTTGTCGGTGGTGAAGGCGCGATAGGCGACGTCGATGGTGATGCCCTGTTCGCGCTCGGCCGACAGGCCGTCGACCAGAAGGGCGAAATCGAGGGCGCCGCCTTGCGTGCCGACCCGCTTCGAATCCGCTTCGAGCGCTGAAAGCTGGTCCTCGAACAGCATCTTGGCTTCATAGAGAAGCCGGCCGATCAAGGTGGATTTGCCGTCATCGACGCTGCCGCAGGTGATGAAGCGCAGCAGGTCCTTCTCCTCCTGCGAACGCAGATAGGCCTCGACGTCGCCGCCCTGGAATTCGATGAAACGTGACATGGTCATACCGTCATCCCGGCGAAAGCCGGGATCCATTGAATAAGTACAAGCGGGCGGCGGTCGTCGCGTGGAGAGAATTTAGGGGATCCCGGCTTTCGCCGGGATGACGGACAGGGGAGTGACATCAGAAATACCCCTCCTGCTTCTTTTTCTCCATCGAGGCGGCCTGGTCCTTGTCGATGACGCGGCCCTGGCGCTCGGACGACGTGGTCACCAGCATTTCCTGGATGATGTCGAGCAATGTCTCGGCGCTCGATTCGATGGCGCCGGTCAAGGGATAACAACCGAGCGTGCGGAAGCGGATCAGCTTCATCTCCGGCGTCTCGCCCTGATGCAGCGGCATGCGGTCATCGTCGACCATGATCATCTGGCCGTCGCGCATGACGATCGGGCGCTCCTTGGCGAAATAAAGCGGCACGATCGGGATGTTCTCGAGGAAGATATATTGCCAGATGTCGAGCTCGGTCCAGTTGGAGAGCGGAAAGACGCGGATCGACTCGCCCTTGTTCTTGCGGGCATTGTAGATGTTCCACAATTCCGGGCGCTGGTTCTTGGGATCCCAGCGATGGCGTGAATCGCGGAAGGAGAAGATGCGCTCCTTGGCGCGCGACTTTTCCTCGTCGCGGCGCGCTCCGCCGAAAGCGGCGTCGAAACCATATTTGTCGAGCGCCTGCTTCAGCGCATCGGTCTTCATGATCTGGGTGTGCAGCGCCGAGCCGTGATCGAAGGGATTGACCTTCTTGGCGAGGCCGTCGGGATTGATGTGGACGATGAGGTCGAGGCCGAGCTTGGCCACCGTCTCATCACGGAAGCTGATCATGTCGCGGAACTTCCAGGTCGTGTCGACATGCATCAGCGGGAAGGGCGGCTTCGAGGGATAGAAGGCCTTCATGGCGAGATGCAGCATGACGGCCGAGTCCTTGCCGATCGAATAGAGCATCACGGGATTTTCGCACTCGGCCGCGACCTCGCGGATGATGTGGATGCTCTCGGCTTCCAGCCGCTCAAGGTGGGTCAGCTTTCTGGAGGACATGCTTTATCTCACGGAATGGGGGCCTGCTTATGGCTCTTGTGCACCGCAAACTCAAGCTTCTGTTGAGCTTGGGTTCCTTGCGCCTTATGTAGGTTCACCAGGAGGTAAGCCTTGGACAGAACAGGTGGCGCGCGGTCGAAAAAATCCAAGGGGGAGGCGCAATCCCTCCCTTATCAGGAGCCGCATCAGACGGCGCCGGGGCCGCATAAGCTGCTCGAGGAGTCGATCGGACGTGAGGTCAAGCGTTTCCGGGAGAAACTCGGCCTGACGATCAGCGAGGTCGCCAAGGCGGCCGATATGTCGGCGGGCATGCTGTCCAAGATCGAGAACGGCGCGACGTCGCCATCGCTCGGCTCCCTCCAGGCTTTGTCGCGCGCCCTGCATGTGCCGGTCACCGCCCTGTTCCGCGGCTATGAAGAGCTCAGGGATGCGACTTTTGTCAAGGCGGGTCAAGGGCTTACCATCGAAAGGCGAGGGACGCGGGCGGGCCATCAGTATCAGTTGCTGGGCCATAGTCCGCATGGGCCGGTGATGGTCGAGCCTTATATGATCACCCTCACCGCCCAGTCGGATGTCTTCCCGACCTTCCAGCATGCCGGCGTCGAATTCCTCTATATGCTGGAGGGCGAGGTGGTCTACCGGCATGGCGACAAGACCTATGACATGCTGCCGGGCGATGCCCTGTTCTTCGACGCCGACGCGCCGCATGGGCCGGAAGAGCTGCGCAAGCTTCCCATACGTTATCTTTCTGTGATCTGCTATCGCCGCGACGAATAGGGCATGAAACTCATTCGTCTTCTGGCTCTGTGTCTGGGGATCGCCGGCAGTGTGATCTTCACCGGCGCTTTCGCCGCCTCCTGGACCAGCGAGCATTTCATCGGCGAGACGGCGCGCGAGGTCATCCGCTACCGGGTGGCCCAGGAAATGAACGAGAAGGTCGAGGCGCTTGGCGCCGATTTCCTGGTGGAGAAGGCCAAAATCCTCTTCAAGGAAAAGGCGGAGCAGATCGAACTTTTGAAGCTCGCGCTGAAGTCGAAGCTGCCCGAGCTCATCACCGGAATCGCCAACCAAATGGCCGATCCCCGATGCCCGTGCCGCAAATGGACACCGGAGCCGGTGCGCAATGTCCGTCTGGCGATGCTGGCCGATGCTACCCAGATCCAGGACCGGCTGGCCGGGCTGATCAAGACGAAATATCTGGAGGTCGAGGCCCAGCTGACGCGGGAATACCGCATCTTCACCGGCACCAATGCACTGGCCTTCATTCTTCTGACGGTCGCGGTGCTGGTCCGGCGCCGGGCCGGTCTGCATTTTCTCCCTGTGGGCCTCGTGCTGCTGCTGGCGACGGGGGTGACGAGCTATTTCTATCTGTTCAACCAGAACTGGCTGCACACGATCGTGTTCGGCGACTATGTCGGCTTTGCCTATACCGCCTATCTTGGCTTCGTCTTCGCCGCTCTCGGCGACATTCTGCTCAACCGCGCCCGGGTCACGACCGCAGTGCTCGACGTCGTTCTGGCACCCTTCACCGCGATCAGTCCCTGTTGACGTCATTCCTGTGGGGAAAAAATTATTCCCCCCAGTTGCATGTTTCCCTGACCGCTGATACATGAGCGGGGAACCTCACCTGAACGGGAGACTTTGCCATGTGCGGTATTGTCGGCCTCTATCTGAAGAACCCCAAATTGCAGCCGAAGCTCGGCCAGCTGTTCAAGCCCATGCTCATCGAAATGACGAGCCGGGGCCCCGATTCAGCCGGCGTCGCCATCTACCGCAACCCGGCGAAGAAGGGCTTCACCAAATTCTCGCTCGCCCATGACGATGCGAAATTCGGCTGGAAGAAGCTGGCCGCGGCGCTGAAGAGCGCGACCAAGAAGCAGGTCAGCGTCCAGCAGATCGGCAATCACGCCATCGTCACGACGAACGCCAAGGAAGAGGCGGTGACGGCGTGGCTCAAAGCGCATCATCCTGAGGTGCGCGTGGTGGGCTCGGGTCAGGCGATCGAGATCTTCAAGGAAACCGGTCTGCCCGAGAAGGTCTATGAGAAATTCGATCTCGGCAAGGCCAAGGGCAGTCACATCATCGGCCATACCCGCATGGCGACGGAAAGTGCGGTGACCACCGCGGGCTCGCATCCCTTCGCGACTGGTGCCGATCTCTGTCTCGTCCATAATGGCTCGCTGTCGAACCACAATCGCCTGCGCGAAAATCTCAAGCGCGAAGGCCTCGAATTCCAGACCGAAAACGATACCGAAGTGGCCGCCGCCTACATGACCTGGAAGCTGCGCCAGGGCTCCTCCCTCAAGGAGACGCTCGAAGCCGGCATCAAGGATCTCGACGGCTTCTATACATTCTGCGTCGGCACGCATGACGGCTTCGCCGTGGTGCGCGACCCGATCGCCTGCAAGCACGCCATTCTCGCCGAGACCGATGACTGGGTGGCCATGGCGACCGAATTCCGCGCCATTGCGCATCTGCCCGGCGCCGACAAGGCGAAGATCTGGGAACCGGCACCGCAAACGATCTACAACTGGGGTGGTCACTGATATGGCTCCGCGTGACGCGCTGGCGAGAAAATCCAACGAGCAGCACATGATTGAAATCGATCTCGAAAAAGAAGGCGTGCGCGGCGTCAATTCCCGCCTCCATACGCTCGCCAAGGATACCAATCAGCGGCACTGGCTGATCAAGAATCCGATGGGCCAGCATGCCATCGCCTGCGGCCTCGATGCGCCGATCATAGTGGAGGTCGGCGGCCATGCCGGCTTCTATTGCGGCGGTATGAACAAAGAAGCCGAGATCCTGATCCACGGCCATGCCGGTCCGGGCGTCGCCGAAAACATGATGTCGGGCATCGTGCGTGTCGACGGCAATGCCAGCCAGTCGGCAGGCGCCACCGGCAATGGCGGCCTTCTCGTCATCAAGGGTGATGCGGCGTCCCGCTGCGGCATCTCGATGAAGGGCATCGACATCGTGGTTGGCGGCTCGGTCGGCCATATGTCGGCCTTCATGGCGCAACGCGGCCATCTGGTCGTGTGCGGCGATGCCGGCGAGGCGCTGGGCGACTCGATCTATGAGGCGCGCCTCTATGTCCGTGGCAAGGTCGACAGCCTCGGCGCCGACTGCATCGAGAAGAAGATGACCGACCATCATCTGGCCAAGCTCGCCCGCCTTCTCGACAAGGCCGAGATCAAGGCCAATCCGAAGGACTTCCGCCGCTTCGGTTCGGCGCGCAAGCTCTACAATTTCAACATCGATCACGCCGACGCATACTGAGGCCATCATGGATCCCAATACGCCGCGTACCACACCCCGCAAATCGGCAACCTTCGACGACTATACGCTGTCGGAAATCCGCCGCGCCGCCACCACCGGCATCTATGACATCCGCGGCGCCGGCGCCAAGCGCAAGCTGCCGCATTTCGACGACCTGCTGTTCCTCGGCGCCTCGATCTCGCGCTATCCGCTCGAAGGCTATCGCGAGAAATGCGGCACCAATGTCGTGCTCGGCACCCGCTTCGCCAAGAAGCCGATCGAGCTCAAGATTCCGATCACCATTGCCGGCATGAGCTTCGGCTCGCTCTCGGCGCAGGCCAAGGAAGCGCTGGGCAATGGTGCTACGATCGCCGGCACCTCGACGACGACGGGCGATGGCGGCATGACGCCGGAAGAACGCGGCCATTCGAAGACGCTGGTCTATCAATATCTGCCCTCGCGCTACGGCATGAATCCGGACGATCTGCGCCGGGCGGATGCGATCGAAGTCGTGGTCGGCCAGGGCGCCAAGCCCGGCGGCGGCGGCATGCTGCTGGGCCAGAAGATCTCCGACCGCGTGGCGCAGATGCGCTGCCTGCCCAAGGGCATCGACCAGCGCTCGGCCTGCCGACATCCCGACTGGACCGGCCCCGACGATCTCGAGATCAAGCTGCATGAATTGCGCGAGATCACCAATTGGGAGAAGCCGATCTATATCAAGGTCGGCGGCGCCAGGCCCTATTACGACACCGCGCTCGCGGTGAAATCGGGCGCCGATGTCGTCGTGGTCGACGGCATGCAGGGCGGCACCGCGGCGACGCAGGAAGTCTTCATCGAGCATGTCGGCCAGCCGACGCTCGCCTGTATCCGCCCCGCCGTGCAGGCGCTGCAGGATCTCGGCATGCATCGCAAGGTGCAGCTCATCGTGTCGGGCGGCATCCGCAACGGCGCCGATGTGGCGAAGGCCCTGGCGCTCGGCGCCGATGCTGTGTCGATCGGCACCGCCGCATTGGTGGCGCTCGGCGACAACGACCCGCATCTGGAAGAGGAATATCAGAAGCTCGGCACCACTGCCGGCGCCTATGACGACTGGCATGAGGGCCGCGATCCCGCCGGCATCACCACGCAGAACCCCGAGCTCGCCAAGAGGCTCGATCCCAAGATCGCCGGGCGTCGTCTCGCCAACTATCTGAAGGTGATGACGCTCGAAGCGCAGACCATCGCGCGCGCCTGCGGCAAGAACCATGTGCACAATCTGGAGCCGGAAGACCTGGTGGCGCTCACCGTCGAAGCGGCGGCGATGGCGCAAGTGCCGCTCGCCGGCACCAGCTGGATCCCGGGCAAGGGCGGCTATTGATGAGGGATGACCTCCACATAAGCGGAGGGTGAGACATGGCCATGGACCTTGCCGCCTTTCCGATCTTCACCGGCGCGTTTCCCGTGGACAGCGCCGCGGTTGTCATGGCAACGAGGTAAGACATGGCCCATCTCCATACCGCCCACATATTGTGGGAAAGCAACACCCCGGACTTCGTCAAGAACACCTATTCGCGCGCCCATCACTGGTCCTTCGATGGCGGCCAGACGGTGCTCGCCTCATCCTCGCCGAGCGTGGTCAGGGTGCCATTCTCCGATCCCGCCGGCATCGATCCGGAAGAGGCGCTGGTGGCGGCGATCTCGAGCTGCCATATGCTGACCTTCCTCTATTACGCGGCCAAAGGCGGTTTCTCGATCGCCCGTTATGAGGACAATGCGGAAGGCCTGATGGGCAAGAATGACGAGGGACGGATCGCGATCACGCGCTGTACCCTCAAGCCGCTCGTCACCTTCACAGGCAAGGCGCCGACGCGCGCTGAACTCGATCATCTGCATCATGTGGCGCATGAGGAATGCTTCATCGCCAATTCCGTCAAAACAGAAATCATCTGCGAACCGCAGGGTGTGTAATTAGGGTTGGAAACAGGAGACCTTCATGGCCGGCGATCTGGCTAAATTTGCAAAAGATAAAAAAGTAAAATTCTTCCTCTTCAATTTCACCGACCTTTTCGGCACGCAGCGCGCCAAGCTCGTCCCGGCCGAAGCGGTCGCCAGCATGCAGAAATCGGGGGCGGGCTTCGCGGGCTTCGCCACCTGGCTCGACATGACGCCGGCGCATCCGGATATTTTCGTGATGCCGGACGCGTCTTCAGTGATCCAGCTGCCGTGGAAGCCGGAAGTGGCGTGGGTCGCGGGTGACCCGTGGATGGAAGGCAAGCCCGTCGCCCAGGCGCCGCGCAATGTGCTCAAGAACCTGCTCGCGAAATGCGGCAAGCGCAACATGAAGCTGATGGCGGGCGTCGAGCCCGAATTCCATCTCATCAATGCCGACGGCTCCACCGTCTCCGATCCGCGCGATACGCAGGAAAAACCCTGCTACGACCAGTCGGCGGTGATGCGCCGCTTCGACGTCATCTCCGAGATCTGCACGACGATGATCAATCTCGGCTGGGGCCCGTATCAGAACGACCATGAGGACGCCAACGGCCAGTTCGAGATCAACTGGAACTTCAACGACGCGCTGACGACGGCCGACCAGCTGTCCTTCTTTAAGTTCATGGTCAAGTCGATCGCCGAGAAGCATGGACTCCGGGCCACCTTCATGCCCAAGCCCTTCGTCAATCTCACCGGCAATGGCTGCCATGTGCATATCTCGGTGTGGGACAATGCGCGCAAGCGCAACCTCTTCCACGACAAGAAGGGCGATCTCGGCCTGTCGCCACTCTGCTATAACTTCCTCGGCGGCCTGATGCATCACGCCGAAAGCTTCGCCGCCATCACCAATCCGACGGTGAACAGCTACAAGCGCATCAATGCGCCGCGCACCACCTCAGGCGCCACCTGGTCGCCCAATACGGTGACCTTCGGCGGCAACAACCGCACCCATATGGTGCGCGTGCCGGACGAGGGCCGCGTCGAGTTGCGGCTCCCCGACAATGCCGCCAATCCCTATCTGCTGATGGCGGTGATCCTGGCGGCGGGCCTGCACGGCATCGACGAGAAGATGGATCCGGGCAAGCGCCTCGACATCGACATGTATGCCGAAGGCCACAAGGTGAAGGGCGCCAAGAAGCTGCCGCTCAACCTCCTCGATGCGATCCGCAATTTCGAGAAGGACACATATATCCAGGACGCGCTCGGCGCCGAATTGTCGTCGGCCTATATCAAGCTCAAGACGAATGAGTGGAACCAGTTCTGCCGCCATCTCACCCAGTGGGAGCGCGACACGACACTGGACTGCTAATCGCTTCTGCCATTGACGTGCAGCGCGAAGCCGTTTGCGCCCGGGTCTTCAAGGTCCGGGCGCAATTGCATTTTCGGGATGAGATAGTCACCGCCATTCTGCCGGCGATAGGCGATCGGCGCCGTGGCCGCGAGATTGCGCATGCGCTCGCGCAGCTGTTCGGCCACGGAATCGAAATCGGCCGCACGGAAACGGTCGACGCGGTATATGACGTGGGGCGGCAGCACCTCATAGCCCGGATAATAGAGAATGCCGTGATTGATCGGGAACAGCAGGTCGTCGATCGGCCCGTTGACGCCGCGCGGCGAATAATGCTCCTCCCAGCCGCCGGCGGTCACGATCAGCATCGCGCGTTTCCCGGCAAGGGTTCCCTCGCCATACCGATCGCCCCAGCGCGCCTCGCTGTGCTCGCCGACGCCATAGGCAAAGCCATAGGCGAATACCCGGTCGACCCAGCCTTTCAGGATCGCCGGCATGGCAAACCACCAAAGGGGAAACTGAAGGATCAGGACATCGGCCCAGAGGAGCTTGTCGATCTCGGCCTTCACATCCGGTGTCAGTGTGTTGCCGATGAAGGCTTTCTTGGAAGCCGCGACCGGCATCAGACGCTCATCACCGACAAGGGCGGGGAAGTCGGCGCGGTCGACCTCGGACTTCCAGCCTTCGGCATAAAGATCGCTCACCTTCACCTCATGACCTTGCGCCGCGAGCTCGGCCAGAGCGATGTCGCGGAGCGCGCCATTGAGGGAGCGGGATTCGGGATGGGCGAAGACGAGCAGAACTTTCATGAGGGGTCCTTTCTAGACCCCTCAGCTAGGCGCCCTCCGAATAATCCGCTAGATAGGCATAATGCATAAGATTGTGCCGAATAATGGATAGATCGGATGTCACGCTCGACCGGATGCGCAGTTTCGTCCGGGTCGCCGAGCGCGGCAGCCTCTCGGCGGTGGCGCGCGAGCAAGGGGTCGGACAGTCGACCATCACCCGGCAGATCGCCGAGCTCGAAGACGCCGTCGGCGTGCCGTTGCTCAGCCGGACGACCCGGCGCGTCACGCTAACCGATGAGGGCCGGCGCTATTACGCCAATTGCCTGCAGATCCTGCGGCTGGTCGACCAGGCAAGCGACGATGCGCGCAGCGCCCAGGGCGCCGTCGCCGGCACGATCCGCATTTCGGTGACCGCCGCCCTCGGAATCCGGCATGTGAGCCGGCTGATCTTTGCCTTCCAGGACATTCATCGCGATATCGGCATCGATCTCAATCTCACCGATGAGCGTATCGATCTCGTGCGTGAAGGCATCGACATCGCGCTGCGCCTTGGACCTCTGGACGACAGCTCGCTGAAGCTCAGGAGTCTCGGCCGATCGCAACGCCTGCTCGTGGCATCGCCGGACTATCTCGACAGGCGAGGGCGCCCGCTCGTGCCGAAAGACCTTACCACCCATGAAGGCATCCGCCTGTCGAACATCGTGGGCAGCGACAAGCTCACTTTGACGGGACCTGACGGTGAGCAACATCAAGTGGCTTTCAAAGGACGCTTCGTCGCCGATCATGGGCTTGCCGCGCGTGAAGCAGTCGCGCAAGGGCGCGGCATCGCCTCCGCGCATCGCTGGCTGATCGATGATCTTCTGGCCACGGGAAAGCTCGAGCCGGTTCTCTCCGATTACCGGCCCACGGCCGTGCCGCTCAGCCTGCTGATCGTGCCGGAACGGGCGGGCATCGCGCGGGTGCGGCTTCTGGCTGACTTCCTTGCCGAGGAAATTGCCCGGCTGCCGGGCATCGAGAAAAACTAACGTTATGCGTCCTCGAGGGGAGCCCGGCAGGACTGCCGGATGACCAGCTCGGGCGCCAGGACAATGCGGCAGGGATCCTCCTGGAGGCCGCCAACGCGCAGCTTCAGCCGCTCGATGGCGGCTTCCGCCAGTGCGTCGATCGGCTGGCGCACCGTCGTCAAAGTCGGCGTGAAGGCCGCAGCCCAGGGAAAGTCGTCGATCGCGATGACGGAGACGTCATGCGGCACGGAGAGCCCCATCTCGGCCACGGCCTGCATGGTTCCGATCAGCATCTGGTTGTTGGCCACGAAGATCGCGGTGGGCCGCGGCGCGCTCTGCAGCAGAGCGAGTCCCGCCTCGCGCGCCGACGCCACATGGAAGTCGCCGCGCTTCACGTGATCCGCGCCGACGGAAAGCCCCTTGCTCTCGAGGACCGTCATGAAACCGACGAACCTCTCGTGGCTCACGAAACGATGCGGCGGGCCCGCTATGGTGGCGATGATCTTGTGACCAAGCGACAGGAGATGCGAGGTCGCCAGCGTGGCGGCCATGCGATTATCGAGGACGATGGTGTCGAGCGCCATGCCGGGCGGCGCATTGTCGGCGGCCACGAGCGGCATTCCGGCCGCGAGGCGGCTGAGATTCATGCAATCCTGCTCGCCGCCGCACGGGATGACGATGGTACCGGCCACCCGATGCGAACGCATGAGCGCGATCAATTCCGCCTCGCGCGCCACCTGGTCGTCGCTGACGCCGAGAAGCACGACAAAACCCGCCTCCGCCGCCCGGCGCTGGATGCAATGAACGAGCTCGGTGAAGAACGGATTGGTGATGTCAGGGACGATAAGACCGATGAGGCTGGAGGTGCCGCGCTTCAGGCCGCTGGCCATGGCGTTGGGCGCATAACCGAGCTCTCGGATCGCGGCTTCGACTCTCTGCTTGAGCTCGTCGCTGACGAAGCTGCGACCTGAAAGAGTGGAGGAGACTGTGGCAACGGAAACACCCGCCAGCTTCGCCACATCCTTCATGGTCGCCATAGAGAGGTCTCAACGTGTCAATTCCACCAGCCCTTTTGCTCTTTCTTCGGTTGACGCGCAATGCCGTCGCCCGGCTTGGGGGGCTCGATCTCGAGCAAATAACGTTGCACCGGGCTCATGCGGTTGTAGAGCTCGGGCGTCAGATAATCGAGCTGCAGGAGCTGTTGCGGCAGATCGCGCCGCGTATAGGTCAGATGCAGCATGCGGCGCGGTTCATCGGTCTTCTTGAGCGTTCCGGCATGCCACATGGACGAGTTGCAGATGATGGCCGCGCCGGCCGGAGCTTCGACGAGCAACTCCCCGGGATAGGGCGCGGAGAGATCTTTCGGGATGCGCGCCTCTTCACCGGGCTCGAGCGGCGTGGGCTCCCAGTCGCCGATATTGGCATAGGGCACGTTGATCGGCGCCCAATAATGCGATCCGGGCACGATGCGGGTCGGCCCGTTGTCGAGCGTCATGTCGTCGAACATGACCATGGAGTTCACGACCCACCAGTCATCGGTGAATCTCTTGGGGACATCGACATGCAGATCCTGGTGACCGTAGCCTTTCACAGGGTCACGAAGATTGGCGCCATGCACCTTGATCTCCCCCAGCGCATAGGCCGATACGGCGAGAACCTCGGGAATCCACAGGCACTTGTCGAAGGCCGCGGTCTTGTTGAAGATATTGGAGATGCGGCGAGCGCCAGGCTCGACATGTACTTCATGGCCGCCGGTTTCTCTTTCCTTGGCGTGCAGGCGCTCGAACGCGTCACGCATCTGCGCACAGTCTTCCCGTGACAGGGCATTTTCGACGACGATGTAGCCCTGTTCATCGAACTGCTGTTTCTGGGCGTCCGTGATGGTCGAGGCGGTGACGCCGAGCTCACGCAGGGCTTGCTTGGTATACATGCAATTCTCCCCTTTTTCAGCCGAAGCCGGGTTGAATTAAACGTTTAGCTAAACGTTTCGTCAAGGGGGTATTTGGGAAGATTTCAACCCATATTGGAATTACCCGCAGGGATCGAAGTTCAGGCGATGGCCCGGACGCGGCCATGGCCGGCTGACCAGCCGGCCGGTGCTCGACAAAGTGATAAAGGCCGTCTTCAGGTCCGCGCCGCCGAAGCAGATATTGGTGCAATAGGGATCGGGCATGGCGATGAACTCGACGAAGGCGCCATCCGCTGCGATGACATTGATGCCGCCGAGAACCAGCGAGGCCACGCAGACGGTGCCGTCCGCTTCGACAGCGAGAGAATCGAACGATGTATAGCCGGATGGGCCGGCCAGATGGCGGCCGCCATTCTCATGCGGCGGTATTCTGCTGATGACGCCCGGCTCTGCGATATCGAAGGCCCAGAGATGGCCGGTGCGCGTCTCGGCGACATAGACGCTCAGCTCGTCGGGCGACAGGCCGACACCATTGGGCATGATCATCGGCTGGATGAGCTCACGGATCAGGCTGCCATCGATCTTCGCATAATAAAGTCCGCCCAGATCGACATCGCGGGGACGCCGCTTGCCATGGTCAGTGAAATAAAAACCGCCATGCCGGTCGAAGACGAGGTCATTCGGGCCTTTGAGTGGACGACCGTCGCAGCTCGTATAAAGCACTTCCACCTTGCCGGTCTCGATGTCGATGCGCTCGATCCAGCCGCCGCGATAGTCATCAGGCTGGCCGGCAGGGACGAGCCGGCCGTCCACCGTCTTCCAGGCGAAGCCACCATTGTTGCAGACATAAAGATGGCCGTCCGGACCGAAGGCCAGGCCATTCGGTCCGCCTCCCGGCGTTGCGATCACAGTCTTGCGGCCGTTGCGATCGATACGCGTCACACAGCCTCTGGCGATTTCCACCACGGCGATGGCGCCATCCGGCAGCATTACCGGGCCTTCGGGAAAAGCGAGGTCTGAAGCAATTTCGGTCAGAAGAGAGGTCATCCACGCTCCGCTCTCGGCGACATGCCGGTCTCGGCCTTGTAGCAGGTCGAGAAGTGGCTGGCATTGGCGAAGCCGCAGGCGATGGCGATCTCGGTGATGGTGAGGGCCGAGTGGCGCAAGAGCTCACCCGCCGCCTCGACCCTGAGGCTGCGATAATGATCGATGAAGCTCTTGCCCAGATACCGGGCGAAGAGCCGGTCGAGCTGGCGGGTCGAGAGGCCGATGCTCTTCGCCACGGCGTCGCGGTCGAGCGGCTCGCTCAGATTGTTCTGCATCAGCTCGAGCGCGGCGATCAGATCGCGGCGGTGGATGCCATAGCGCTCGCCGACCGAGGTGCGCTGCGGTCCACCGCCCGGATGGATGTCGGTATGCAGGAACCAGTCGCTGGTCCGCATCGCCAGCGCGGTGCCGTGCCGCTCGGCGATGAGCGCATGCATCATGTCGAGCGGCGCCACGCCGCCGGCGCAGGTCACCCGGTTGCGGTCGATCACGTAACGCGCGCGGCTCAGCGACAGATCGGGAAATTCCTCGGCGAAGGCCTGGGCATGTTCCCAGTGAATGGTCATGCGGTGGCCGGCCATGATGCCGGCGCGGGCAAGGATGAACGGCCCACCCGAGACGCCGCCCATGCGCACGCCCCGCTGCGCCAGGCGCCTGAGCCAGGCGAGGGTGGGGCGATGGGTGAACTGGGCCGGGTTGCCGCCGGCGCAGACGAGGAGCAGATCGAGATCGAGATCGTCGCCGACCCGCGCCGGGCAGGGCAGTGTCGCGCCGCAGGAGGACATGACGATCGGCTCCTTATGCGTGATGTGCACCCAGCGATAGAGTTCGCGCCCGACGAAATGATTGGCGGCGCGCAAGGGCTCGATCGCCGAGGCGTAGGACATCAGCGCCAGCCCTGGGATGACCAGGAAGCCGATGGTCTGGGGTGAATCTTCGCTCCGGGAGGCCATGTCCCAATCTTATAAGAATTTGTCTCTAATAGACAAGACAGCCCCGCATCCTCTGTCACACTGCCGGCACCCAACAGAGGTTTCGACGCTCGTGCGCTATTCGGTCTTCTCGCTCCTCAAGAATTCATTCTCCGGCCACAAGAACTGGGCGCCCGCCTGGCGCGAACCACAGCCGAAGAAGGAGTACGACGTCATCATCGTCGGCGGCGGCGGCCATGGCCTCGCCACCGCCTATTACCTCGCCAAGGAGCATGGCATCACCAATGTGGCGGTGCTGGAGAAGGGCTGGCTCGGCTCCGGCAATATCGGGCGCAACACGACGATCATCCGCTCCAACTATCTGCTCGTCGGTAACAACCCGTTCTACGAATGGTCGCTGAAATTGTGGGAAGGCCTCGAGCAGGACTTCAATTTCAACGCGATGGTGTCGCAGCGGGGCGTGCTCAATCTCTATCATTCCGATCCGCAGCGCGACGCCTATGCCAGGCGTGGCAATGCGATGCGGCTCGACGGGGTCGATTCCGAGCTCCTCGACCGCGAGGCGGTGCGCGAGATGGCGCCGTTCCTCAGCTTCGACAATGCGCGCTTCCCGATCATGGGCGGCCTGCTGCAGCGGCGCGGCGGCACGGTGCGCCATGATGGCGTGGCCTGGGGTTATGCCCGCGGCGCCGATCTGCGTGGCGTCGACATCATCCAGAATTGCGAAGTGACCGGCATCCGCATCGAAAACGGCAAGGTCCAGGGTGTGGAGACCAACAAGGGTTATATCGGCTGCAAGAAGCTGGGCCTGGCTGCCGCCGGCAATACCGGTGAGGTCGCGGCGATGGCCGGCATGAAGCTGCCGATCGAAAGCCATGTGCTGCAGGCCTTCGTCTCGGAAGGCATCAAGCCCTATCTCGATACCGTCATCACCTATGGCGTCGGGCATTTCTATGTGTCGCAGTCGGACAAAGGCGGTCTCGTCTTCGGCGGCGATCTCGACGGCTACAACTCCTATGCCAGGCGCGGCAACATGCCGACAGTCGAGCATGTGATCGAGGCAGGCGTCGCCATGATCCCCGGCATCGCGCGCATCCGGGTGCTCAGATCCTGGGGCGGCATCATGGACATGTCGATGGACGGCTCGCCGATCATCGACAAGACGCATGTCGACGGGCTCTATCTCAATTGCGGCTGGTGCTATGGCGGCTTCAAGGCGACGCCGGCATCGGGCTGGTGCTTCGCGCATACGATCGCCAAGAACGAGGCGCATGCGCTCAACGCACCCTATCGCCTCGACCGGTTCCGGCGCGGCTACATGATCGATGAAAAAGGCGTCGGCGCCACGCCCAATCTGCACTGATGGCCATGGACGCATTCTCATGCATTTCTTCTCCCTCCACCGCGCGCAGCGCGGGGAGGGTGGCGCGCGCCAGCGCGACGGGTGGGGTATTTCCGCAAGCGCGGTCTTCCTCACTTCTGCAAGACCTTGCCAGCGGCATTACCCCACCCGACCACGGCTTCACCGTGGCCACCCTCCCCGCCTTCGGCGGCGGAGGGAGATTCAGCTCGATGAGGAACGCCTTTCCATGCTGATCAAATGTCCCTATTGCGGCCCGCGTCCGTCGGAAGAATTCACCATCCTCGGTGATGCGTCGGTCAGGCGGCCCACCTCCAATGATCCCGCCACGATGGATCAATGGTTCGACTATGTGTATCTGCGCGACAATCCCAAAGGCCGATACAAGGAATACTGGCATCATGGCGGCGGTTGCCGCTCCTGGCTGGTGGTCGATCGTGACACCCAGACCCATGAAATCTTCGGGACGCAAGCGGCGCGCGACGCCACGCTTGCCGAGAACAAGAAGGGCAACTCCTGATGGCCGGCTTTCGTCTCGCCAAGGGCGGTCTCATCGACCGCTCCACCACGCTCGACTTCACCTTCGACGGCAAGAGCTTCACCGGCCATCCGGGCGATACGCTGGCTTCCGCCCTCATCGCCAATGGCGTCCACCTCATGGGGCGCTCGTTCAAATATCACCGCCCGCGCGGTGTGATCGCGGCGGGTGCGGCCGAGCCCAATGCGCTGGTCGAATTGCGCGATGGCGGACGCAAGGAAGCCAATACCCGCGCCACGGTGATCGAGCTCTATGACGGGCTCAAGGCCCGCAGCCAGAACCGCTGGCCGTCGCTCAATTTTGACATCGGCGCCATCAATTCCCTCGCCGCGTCCGTTTTCGTCGCGGGCTTCTACTACAAGACCTTCATGTGGCCGAAGAGCTTCTGGGAGAAGATCTACGAGCCGCTCATCCGCCGCGCCGCGGGCCTCGGCTCCGCCACGCATGAAGCCGATCCCGACAAATATGAGAAGTCCTACGGCCATTGCGACCTCCTGGTGATCGGCTCGGGGCCGGCCGGCCTCTCGGCGGCGCTCACCGCCGGGCGTTCCGGCGCGCGGGTGCTCCTCATCGATGAAGGCTCGCGCCTCGGCGGCTCGCTCCTCAGTGAGAATGAGGAGATCGGCGGCGTCACCGGCTACGACTGGGCGCAAGCGGCCATCGCCGAGCTCGCCAGCCTCGCCAATGTCACGCTGATGCCGCGCACCACCGTCTTCGGCGCCTATGACGGCAATGTCTTCGGCGCGCTCGAGCGGGTGAACGACCATGTGCTGGCGCCGTCGCCCTTCGAGCCGCGCCAGCGCTACTGGAAGATCATGGCCAAGCGCGCCGTCCTGGCGGCCGGCGCCGAAGAGCGGCCGATCGTGTTCGGCGGCAATGACGTGCCGGGCGTGATGCTCGCCTCCGCCATGCGGACCTTCGCCAACCGTTATGCGACCGCTTCCGGCAAATCGGTGGTGGTATTCACCAACAACGATTCCGGCTACCGCACCGCGCGCGACCTCAAGGCCAAGGGCGTGCATGTCGAGGTGATCGTCGATTCACGGAAGGACGCTGCCGCCGAAGCGGCCGGCATTCCGGTGCTGAAGGGACGCATCGTCAGCGATGCCACGGCCGGCAAGATCGTTTCCGGCGTCGAGCTTTCCGACCACACCCATATCGCCTGCGACACGGTGGCGATGTCGGGCGGCTGGAGCCCGGTCGTCAATCTGCTCTGCCATAAGGGCGCCAAGCCCGTCTGGAACGACAAGCTGCAGGCTTTCCTGCCGCCCAATGGCGATGCGCAACTGGTCGCCGCGGGTTCCGCCAATGGCGCCATGCTGCTTTCCGAAGCCTTGCGCGAAGGCGCCGAGAAGGCGGCCAAAGCGGTCGGCGATCTCGGCTTCACGGCCAAAGCCGATGTTCCCAAGTGCCGTGATGAAGCCTATGCGATCCAGCCGCTCTGGTGGGTGAAGGACAGCCATGGCAAGGCCTTCGTCGACTACCAGAACGATGTCACGCCGAAGGATCTGCCGCTCGCGGCGCGCGAAGGCTACAGCTCGATCGAGCTCGCCAAGCGCTACACGACCGCCGGCATGGCGACGGATCAAGGCAAGCTCGGCAATGTGAACGCCATCGCCATTCTGGCCGAAGCGGCGGGCAAAAGCATCGCCGAGATCGGTACCACCACCTTCCGCCCCTTCTACACGCCGGTGGCTTTCGCCGCTTTCGCGGGTCCGTTCACGGGCCATCACTTCATGCCGACGCGCAAGACGCCGCTGCATGACTGGGCCGAGGAGCAGGGCGCCGTCTTCGTCGAAACCGGCCTGTGGCTGCGCTCGAGCTGGTTCCCGCTGCCCACTGAATCCGGCTGGCTCGATCCGGTCATTCGCGAAGTGAAGGCGGCGCGCGAGAAAGTCGGCATCTGCGATGTCTCGACGCTCGGCAAGATCGACGTGCAGGGGGCCGATGCGGCCGAGTTCCTCAACCGGCTCTATTGCAACGGCTTCGCCCAGCTCGACATCGGCAAGGCGCGCTACGGCCTCATGCTGCGCGAGGACGGCATCGTCATGGATGACGGCACGACGTCGCGGCTGGCGGCGGATCATTTCTTCATGACCACGACCACGGCGAACGCCGCCAAGATCATGACGCATATGGAATTCTGCCATCAGGCGCTGTGGCCCGAGCTCGACGTGCAATATGTGTCGGTCTCCGAGCAATGGGCGCAGATGGCGGTGGCCGGTCCGAAAGCGCGGCCGACATTGCAGAAGATCGTCGACGATGTGATCCTCGACGACATCACCTTCCCCTATCTCGCGGCGAAGGAGATCAGCATTCTGGGCGGCATCACCGCGCGTCTCTTCCGCATCTCGTTCTCGGGTGAGCATGCCTATGAGCTGTCGGTGCCGGCGGATTATGGGAACCTTGTGGCTCGCGCGATCATGCAGGCGGGTGAGGAGTTCGGCATCACGCCCTATGGCGTCGAGGCGCTCTCGGTCATGCGCGTCGAAAAGGGCCATGTGGCGGGCGGCGAGCTCAACGGCACGACGACGGCCGACGATCTCGGCCTCGGCCGCATGATGTCGACCAAGAAGGACTATATCGGCCGCATGATGGCGGGGCGCGAAGGCCTGACCGCGAAGGGCCGGCAAGTGGTGGTCGGCATCCGGCCGGTCGACAAGGCCGACCGCATCCGCGCCGGCTCACATCTCCTGAAGAAGGACGACAAGCCGTCGCTGGCCGGCAGCCAGGGCTACATCACGGCCGTCGCCTATTCGCCGACGCTCGGCTACTGGCTGGGCCTCGCTCTGTGCAGCAATGGCCGTCAGCGCCATGGCGAGATCGTCAAAGTCTTCGACGGGATACGCAACATCCACATGTATGCCGAGATCTGCGATCCCATGCATTACGACAAGGAGAACAAGAAGCTCCATGCCTGACACCGCCATTGCCATCAAACGCGTCTCGGCTTTGGCCGATGTCGCGGTCCAGGGCCGCTTCGGCGCCGACAAGGGCGCCCCCGGCGTCACCTTCTCGGTGCGCCATCCGGCGTCGATCGTCACCGTCATCGCCCGCAAGGACAAGTCGGAAGCGCTCAGCAAGGCGGTCGAGGCCGCCTACAGATTCCCGCTTCCCGGCGTCGGTGAAAGCGCGAGCAAGAGCGGACTCGCCTTCCATTGGTGCGGCGTCGACCAGTATTTCGCCATCGCCGAGGGTAAGGCCGAGGCCGAGCTCTATCGCGAGCTCAAAACCCGCTTCGAAGGCCTCGCCTCCTGCTCGGACCAGAGCCATGGCCGCGTCATCATCCGTGTCGTGGGGCCAAAGGCGCGCGCGCTTCTTTCCAAAGGCACGCCGATCGACCTGCACGCTTCCGCTTTCGGGCCCGGCAAGTCGGCCATGACCCAGATGGCGCATGTCGGCGTCCATCTAATCCAGACCGGCGAGGATGCGTTCGAGCTGTCGGTGTTCCGCGGCTTCTCGGAGAATTTCTGGGAGTGGCTGACTGAGCAGGCGGAGGAATACGGCTATCAGGTCTTGTGAAGTTGATACGATTCCGCCTCATTTCGGAGAAAGGCCGTCGAGCAGGAAGCCGAGGCCTTTGCGGAAAGCGCCATTCCAATCGTCATCCAACAGCAAACGGGAGCGTTCGATCGTCGGGTAACGCTCGCTGAGACGGGTCAGGCGCTGCTGCGCGGCGGCCCTGTCGTCGTCCGAGACGTCGAAGCTCGCAAGGGTGATGGTGGCGCCCATCACATAGTTCCACAGCGACCATATCGCAGCGTTCAGATTGGTGTCCGCCACACCGGCCCTGGACAAGATCTGGCTCAGCCGTTCCAGGCGACTGAGGATGTTGGGGCCGAGCACCCGGCGCGGCAATAAAGATGCCGACCAGGGGTGGCGCAGCATGCTGGCGCGCCAGTCCTCGAGCATATGAATAGCCTCCCCGCGCCAGTCCTGCGGCTCATTGCCCGGTGGTGACGCGCGATAGTCGAGCACCGCGTCGAGCGCCAGATCAAAGACATCCTCTTTCTTGTCGACATGCCAATACAGGCTCATCACGCCCGCACCGAGACGATCGGCCAGCCGGCGCATCGTCAGTCCCTCGATTCCCTGAGCATCCAGCAATTCCACCGCGGTCGTAACGATACGTTCGCGCGAGAGAGGCGGTTCCTGCGGCGGGGGCCGCTCGCTTGTCCGTCGCGTCCGTTTGCTCCGGGCGCCGCTATTTTTGGCTGCCATCCGTCTTCCTCGCTGTTCAGGACATCGATTTTGGCCGGCAATGCATCGAATGTCGATCTCGAAGGATTGACTCGTACAAAGTACTATACAATAACTCGTACATTGTACGATAAATATCGGATATGACCATGTCTCACGCACTCAAACATCTGCTCATCGGAGGGCTCATCATCATGAATCTGGGAAATCCCACAGCGGCCCTGGCCAATGAGAACGATCTCAAGCTGACCATCGTCAACCCGAAGACCCTCTACGATCCGTCGCCGAATGGCTACAGCACGGCGGTGATCACGCCCCGCGGCGCCCGGGTGGCCTATATCTCCGGGCAGGGCGGCCAGGACAGCACGGGAGCCCTGTCGCCCGATTTCGCCGTCCAGGTCGAGCAGGCCTATGCGAATTTGGGCGCCGCCCTCGACGGGCTCGGCGCCAAGCCGGACCGTGTCGCCAAGCTCACGGTCTTCGTGGTCGATCACGACATGTCCAAGCTCGAGGTGCTGACCAGGAACGTCAAGAAGATGTTCGGCGATGCGTTGCCGGCGCAGACCCTGGTCCCCGTGTCCAAGCTCGCGGTAGACGGCATGTTGTTCGAAGTGGAGGCTGTCGCGGTCGTCGATTAAATCGACCCGCCAAACATGCGCTAGCGAAGTACGTGCATGGCGGGAAAGCGACGTAAGAGCGCCGTCAGCAGCAAAGCGAGGAGGGCGGCAATCGCCACCGGCCAGGCGGCGGCGGGCCAGCCGGCGGCATCGACGGCAGCGCCGACGGTCACTGGACCGACGACCTGGCCGAGATTGCTGCCTTGAACGATGAGGCCGAGCGACATCGGAGTGAGGCGCGGCTCAGCCACCAGAAGCGGGGCCGTCGTCATCGCGGTCGCCGGCAGGAGGCCGCCGACGCCGGAGAAAACCAGGCAGAGCAGGAAGATGACGAAAGGCGGCAGAGGCGCCAGGAAAATGGCGACGCCCGCACAGCCCATCACGACAAGGGCGATGGCGAAGAGCAGCCAGCGCGCCACGAGATTGCGCCCGAGGAGGGCTCCCGCCGCGAGATTGCCGAGGATATTCACCGCGATGACGAGCGCACTCAGAAGCCCGGCCAGTCCCGGCGATACCAACATGCGCGCACCGAGCAGGATGGGCAGGAAACTCGCCAAAGCGAAGTAGAGCAGGCTGTAGAGTGTGAAGACCAAAGCGATGAGGACCGGCCCAGAACTTGTGAGGGTGGCCCAAGCGTCGCGCGTGAGCATCGCCAGCGGCTGGCTGGTTCTTCCGGTCTCGCGTGGAATGAGGAAGGCCAAGAGCAAAGTGAGAAGGATCAGTCCGACATTGCCGAGCCAGAAGCCGCGCCAGCCGGAGAGTGCGGCGCCGCAGATGAGCGCCAAAGCCATGCCGGCGGGCATATAGGTGCTCCACAGGCCGAAGACGAAATCGCGATCCACCGCCGCCACGATGCGTCGCAAGAGCGCCGGGGCAGCCACCGTCGTCAGCAGAAAGCCGATACCTTCGATGGTGCGGCCGACAAGGAGGAAGTCGAAACTTGTCGCCAGCGCGCTCATGAGGCTGCCGAGGCCCAGCACCGCGAGACCCAGAAGGCAGGTGAAGCGGTCGCCGAAGCGATTGACCGCCATGCCGGCGGGGATACCGAGGAAGACACCGAGAAAGGCGAAAACCGAAATCACCCAGCCCGCCGCTTCGAGGCCGAGCGTGAAGTCGACGCGCAAAGTCGGCAGTGCGATGATTCCCTTGCCGACCTGAAGGGCCGCGACCACGCCTGCCGCGACGACGATCGCAACGGCGCGCCAATCCGTAGCTGGCGATTGTCCTTCCGATATTCCGGCCATCAGTGCCCCTGGTCCCTCGAGACGGGATAGTGCGGTTGCGACTCCCGTTCTCCAATGAACAGTTTTGCATGCCGCCCATGCGAGATGGAGGAAAAGGCGTCAGGTTGGAACCATGGGTGACTTCCAGTCGTTGTCACCCTATGGATCAAAAACCCCTCGAAAAATCCGCAACCGAGGCGCGCCAAGCGGTCAAGGTCGGACCGATGCGTTATGTGCTTGGTCTCGGCCTCGCTGGAGCTCTCCTCGGCCTTCTCCTCGCGTGGCTGTATCTCTCAACCTGACTTCACACCGCTAGGGGAACGCCTTGACAACTCGAAAGAGGCAGCTGCGCAACGGCCGGAGCCTGTGGCTCGCTTATCCGGCGCCGCGAATAAAGACCGTTTCAGCCGCAGGCGGGAAGACAGCGGATGTGCTCATCATCGGGGCCGGCATAAGCGGCGCGTTGATCGGCGAGCTTCTTGCGGCGCAAGGCTACTCCGTCGTCTTCATCGACCGGCGCGGTCCTATCCTGGGCTCGACACCGGCATCCACCGCCCTCGTCCTCTACGAAATCGACATGCCGATTATCAAGCTGCGCACCAAGATCGGCGAGGAGAAAGCCATCCGCGCCTGGCGGCGCTCGAAGCTGGCGCTCGAGAATCTGCGTCACCGCACGGAGTATCTGGGCATCAAATGCGACATGGTGCAGCGTGACTCGCTCTATCTGGCTGGCGACATGCTGGGTGAACGGAGTCTCGCCCGCGAAGGCGAAGCGCGCCGAAGCGCTGGATTCGAGTCCGTCCTTCTCGATCGTGCTCATCTGCGGAAGGCCTATGGCATCTCGCGTCCAGCGGCCCTTCTCTCCTTCGGCAATCTCACCCTCAATCCGCGAACGCTCACGGCCGGCTATCTGCAAGCGGCGATCGCCAGAGGGGCAAAAGTGATTTCCCGCGATGAGGTGACGGCACTTTCCGAGAGCAGGTCGGGCGTGAAGGCGGTCACCAAAAGCGGCGACACGATCAAAGCGCGTATGGCGATTTATGCGTCGGGATATGAGTTGCCGAAGGTGGTGCGGGACAAGTCCCTGCATATCGCCTCCACTTTCGTCATGGCGACCCGACCGCAGAAGCGAAAGCTCTGGCCTGGCGAGACATTGATCTGGGAGGCTTCTGATCCCTATCTCTATCTGCGCACGACGCCTGACGGGCGCATCATCTGTGGTGGTGAGGACGAGGACTTCGGCGATGAGGAGAGGCGCAACGCCATGCTTGTGGCGAAGGTCTCCCAGTTATCTGCGAAGTTGGGGCGGTTGTTTCCGGGCGTGGATACGACGCCTGATTTCGCCTGGTCGGCCAATTTCGGCGCCAGCGCGACGGGCCTTCCAAAGATCGGGCGCTTGCCTGGGCATAAATATGTCTATGCCGCCCTCGGTTATGGCGGCAACGGCATCACCTACAGCCGGCTCGCGGCGGAACTAATCTCGACCGAGCTCAGCGGCAAATTGGATCCTGATGCCGGTCTCTTCAGCTTTCGCGCGTGAGCGCCAGTTGCGCGGCCCCAGGTGTCAATTCGCCAACATGGAACCATTAACACGCGGAGGTGTTATCTCAAGTGACTCACAATGTGACCAGGAGAATTTCATGAACCGTGACCAAGACAACAAGCAGCCGCGCGATGGACAACAGCAGCAGGGCAATCCGACACCGCGCCCCGGGCAGGATCAGCAGGGTGGCGGCACCCGCAATCCGGGTCAGCAGCAGCAGCAGAATCCCAATGTGAATGACGAGAACAAGGGCGGAGCGGCGCCGGCCAAATAAAGCGCAGATTCAAGTCCCTTCTCGAAGGGGACATTATAATGGGCGGGTGCTCGACCGGGGCGCTCGCCCATTTCCATTGGCGGAAACGCCGGCGGCTAAGCCGCCTGCGGATCGAATTCGATCGCCCGGATGCGGCCACTCCCGTTCATCACAGCCATCATGATGTCCTCGAGCGTGAATGGCTCGTCAGGATGAGATCGCCGGATTCGCTGGGCCGCCTGGTAGACATTCACAATGCCATGATGATTTTCGACGTCGTCCAAGAATCTTTGGATGGCGTCCCTGATGCCGGGTGAAAGCTTCACTGTCATGGGACCAACCTTTCATGGCGGTGAAGCTACGCTCTTCGCACCGGAATGCAATTCCACAAAGGCAAACAGACAGTGAGTTGGTCAGGGAACTCACTTCGCATTCTGTGCGTTATTTGAGCACTAGGCAGCAAATGAGTAAGAGGTGCACGGGATGAATGCGAGGTATAGATCGATACGCCTTCAGATCATGCTGGATAGTGCGGAAGTGGCGGCGCTCGATGATTGGCGCTTCAACAGGCGCATGCCGAGCCGGGCGGCGGCGGTGCGCGAGATCATCCGCAGAGGACTTGACGCCGAGGGTTTCGCGATCGCCGTCGCGAACCGCAAATCGGCCGATTACGGCATCATCGACAAATCTGGAGAGGATTGAGCTTTACTCCATGAGAAACAGTCTGATACGAGATCAGCATCCGCACCGGGGCGGATCTTTGCTGCGCAACAAACGACTTCAAGAACAGGCTCAAGAGCGTTTCAGGGGTTTTCCGTGTGGATCGATAAAAGGTTGCCGATGCTTCGGCGCCACCCCCGGTATGGTGTATTCTTCAGTGCCGGGCTTGTTGCCTCGGTTGTCGTCCTGAGAGCCATCTTTCCCGATCTTCCGGCCTTCCTGCCGCTTTACCCGGTGGTGCTGCTCAGCGCCTTCATCGGCGGCAGAAATGGCGGCCTCCTTGCCTGGGTGGCCTGCACGGTGCTCGGCGCCTATTATTTCTCGCAGACCGACGGATTTCCCGGCAACTGGGGCTATCTGACCATCCTTGGTTTCGCTGGCGTCTGCGCGCTCATTGTCTTCATCGTCGATCTGCTCGACCGGGCAATCCAGCGCCTTGAATTCGAGCGCAAGCGGCTGGAGCTTGCCCTCAAAGCCGCCAACCTGGCGGCCTGGGAAATCCCTCCGGATGGCCGCCTGCGTTGGGACGAGAATTTCTATCACATGATCGGGCTCGATCCCGGCAAGGGGCCGCCCTCGACGGAAAAATTCCTGGCCATGGTTCATCCCGAGGACCGGGTCCGCATGTTCGAAGCGCGCAGCCGCATGAACCAAGGCGAATTGCCGGCGCAGAAGGAAGAGTATCGTCTCACGCGGCCGGACGGCCGGATGATCTGGCTGGAGAATTATCGCGCCGCCGTCAAAGGATCAGGCCAGCATTTCATCGGCATCACGCAGGATATTTCCTCGCGCAAGCATTATGAGCGGCGCATCAAGGGACTGATGCGCGAGCTCGCGCATCGGGTGAAGAACCAATATGCGGTGATCCTGGCCATGGTGCGTGAGACGAACAAGCAGGCGCGCACGCCGCAGGAATTCGAGAGCCTCATCCAGGCGCGCATCACGGCATTGGCCCGATCGCACGATCTGCTCGTGCATGGCGAATGGGAATCGGCCGATCTCGAGAAGCTTCTCGTCGCGCATGTGGAGGCATTCGGGCTGGCGGACCGCCTGCAAGCACAAGGCCCAACCGTCGCCTTGTCCGCGATGGCGGCGCAATATTTCGGCATGGCGTTTCATGAGCTCTGCACCAATGCAGTCAAGCATGGCGCGTTCTCGGTACCCGATGGGCTTGTATCGGTGCGCTGGGAGATCGTTGTGGATGCGGCGCAGGAGAATTTCACGCTCACCTGGCGGGAAACGGGCGGGCCGACGCCGCAGCAGACCGACAATCCGGGCTTCGGATCGAAAGTGCTCCATCAGCTGATGCCGACGGCGATCTCCGGATCATCGGAGACCGAGCTGGCGCCGAACGGCCTCATCTGGCGGGTGAAAGGGCGGCTTGCGTCCCTGCAGTCGGACGATGATGAGATGAAGGTGGCGCCATGATGCCGACCATCGATTTTGACCAGATCCTGGCCCATATAGCGGCTCTCGCGGCCGCTTATCTGCTGGCTTTCCCGATCGGCTGGGACCGGGAGAAAGAGGCCCGCAGCGCCGGCCTGCGCACCTTTCCGCTGGTGGCCCTGGCGAGCTGCGGCTTCGTCCAGGCTTCGGAATCGCTGATGACGGATGCGCCGCAGGCCACCGCCTATGTCGTCAACGGCCTGATCACCGGCATGGGTTTCATCGGCGGCGGCGCCATTCTTAAACACGGCGCCTCGGTCTATGGCACGGCGACCGCTGCCAGCCTGTGGGCCACCGGCGCCATTGGTGCTGCGGTCGGGCTTGGCAGCTACGAGGTCGCCATCACCATCGCGCTCATCACCTTCCTGACCCTCAAGCTGCTGCCGCTCTTGAAGGATGAGGACGACGACGCGGACAGCCCTGCGCCGGCCAAGTCAGCCGCCAAGAAAGCGCGCAAGCGTCCGCAAGCGTAGTGCTGATCAGCCGATCTGTTCGGCGAGGCGCCGGATCCTTTTGCTCGCTTCGGCGATCTGTGTTTCAT
This sequence comes from Rhizobiales bacterium Y(2018), assembly GCA_005502925.1. Taxonomy (GTDB): domain Bacteria; phylum Pseudomonadota; class Alphaproteobacteria; order Rhizobiales; family Aestuariivirgaceae; genus Taklimakanibacter. The sequence continues at coordinate 222,415 of SCPD01000009.1, forward strand.
CGACGGTCAAAGCGACGCGCAGATGACCGGCACCGCCTTCACCGAAGCTTTCGCCCGGCATGGTGACGACGGCCTCCTCGGCCAGCAGCCGGCGGGCGAAGTCGTCGCCCGAGAGGCCGGTCTTGCGGACATCGACCATCACGAACATGCCGCCTTCCGGCATGCGCGCCGAAACGGTCCGGGCGCCAGCGAGGCCGGCGATGAGAGCGCGGGCGCGCTTCTCGTAATCGACCTTCATCTTCTCGACCTCGGGGAAATAATTGTCGAGCGCGAAGGCCGTGGCGTCCTCGAGGAAGGGTTGCGAGCCGAACAGCATGGTCTCGGAAAACGGCAGCACGCGCTCGCAGAACTCCTCGGACGCGGCGATCCAGCCACAGCGGAAGCCCGGCATGGCATGCGACTTCGACACCGAGGAGACGACCACGGTGCGTTCTTCGAGAGCCGCATCGTCGAACGGCGACACGAAGACGGTGTTGCCATAGGTGAGCGTCGCATAGACCTCGTCGGAGACGATCCACAGTTCGTGCTTGCGGCATAACGCGCCGATGCTGGCGATCTCGCCGGCGGTGAAGACGGTGCCGGTGGGATTGCCGGGCGTGTTGAGCAGCAAAGCCCGGGTCCTGGGCGTGATCTTCTTCGCCAGATCCGCGGGGCTCAAATGGAAGCCGCGATCGGGATCGGCGCGCACCGGCACCGGGATGCCGCCGGCGGCGGCGATGACGCCTTCATAGGTCGCGTAATAGGGGTCGGGCAGCAGCACCTCGTCGCCGATATCGATGAGACCCATGAAGGCGACAAACAGAGCCGTCTGGGTGCCGGGCAGGAACAGGAACTGACTTGGTGCCACATGGCGGCCGGTGCGCTTCGAATACATCGCCGATAACGCGCGCAGGACCTGCGGCTCGCCGCGGCCGTTGGAATAGCGGGTGCGGCCCGCGCGCATCTGCCGCTCGGCGACATCCATGATCGCTTCGGGCACCGCTGCGTCAGGCTCGCCGATCGAGAGAAAGATGAGCTTCTCGCCCTTCGCCTCGCGCTCCTTGCCCTCGATATGAACAGCCCACTTCTCGGAGCCCAGGCCCTGAAGCCGCTCCGTGATCTTCGCATAACGCATGATGGTTCCTCGATACGGGCCGGCTTTGTAGAGGATATCCCGTCAAAGTTGAAGGCTTGACGATTGGTGCCGTCCGGCAGTGTCGAGGCAGGATGATCAACAGAGGGAATGCCGCTGGAGCGGCATTCCCTCCTCATTCACATGGCGCGGTGCGCCGTGGTGGGCTCCATCGCCGACCAGATCGCGAGCGCGCCGACGATGGCGCCGACGATGATCTGGTTCCAGGTCGCATAGAATTCCGTGCTGAAGCCCAGCAGGAAGGGCGACACGATCAGCCAGCAGCCGAGCGCCGCCTCCGCCCATTCCTCCCATTGATTAAAGGCGATGAGGGCCGCACCGGCCGCCACGGCGATCACCACGCCGACCGTCCAGGCATTCCATGTCGGGGTCTCGACGAGCCTGAAATTCAGCGCCCATGGCGAAACGATTAGCCACAGGCCCAGAACCAAGTTCACGGCGTCCTTCCATTGGGCCGTCAGCCTTTTGCCGATATTGACCATGACAAACTCCTCGGCGTCGCGCGAGCCCTGTCAAACGAGAACCGCGAACACCCGTTGCTCGTCCTCCGGTCCGGCGAGCCGCCAAGGTCTGGAGCTCACGCCTGCGGCCTTGGCGCGCAGGAACAGATGGCTCTGCCAGATAAGGTGGGAAGGGCCGTCCAGGCGTCAAGATCGTGAGATCGTATGTCGCAATTTCAAGGCTGGTCGGGGCCGTTCAGGGTGTCCGCCGAGGTGCTATTGCCGGACAGGAATTCGCCGAAATGGGCGAGGCCGGGGAAGTTGTCGCAGAACACCTTGATCACCACCAGGATCGGCACGGCGATAAGGGCGCCGACAATGCCCCAGATCCAGCCCCAGAAGGCCAGCGAAATGAAGATCACCACGACATTGAGCTCGAGCCTGCGGCCGAGGATGAGCGGCGTGATGAAGGCGCTTTCGAATGTGTGGAAGAGCAGATAGGCGGCGGGCGGCAGGAAGGCCGGGCCGATCGAGCCATAGGTGACCAGGGCGGCCACGAAAGTGGCGCCGACACCGATGGCGGCGCCGACATAGGGGATGAAATTGAGCGCGGTGGCGATGGCGGCCCAGAGCAGGGGATTGGGCATGCCGAGCACCGCCATGGCGACGGCGACGGCGGCGCCGAAGCACAGATTGATGGCGGTGATGGTGAGGAGATACCGCGACACCTCGAACTCGACATCGTGCACAAGACGCACTGAGCGCTTCTTGTCGCTCAACGTCGGAAGGATGCGCACCAGCTTTTGCAGGAACAGGTCGCCCGAGGACAGCAGGAAAAGCACCAGCACCAGCGTCGCGCCTAATGTCGTGCTGAGCCCACCCAGCGTATTGGCGGCCCAGGCGGCAAGCCCGGGCTGGGCGACGACGACCTTCTCGGTCGGAGGACCGCCGGCATTGGACAGTTCCTCAAGCTGGGCGGAAGCGTTCATCACCCGGCGCAAGGGCTCGCGCAAAGGCGCGAAGCGTTCTTCGATGCGCTGGGCGATGGCGGGCGAGTCGGCGATCAGCTGGCTTATCGGATCGGAGAGATAGAGCGCCGCCGAGCCCAGGAAAGCAAACAGGGCCAGCACCAGAAGGACCGCTGAGACCACTGAGGGAATGCCCTGGCGGCGCAGATAACGAACCATGGGCGAAAAAGTCAGCGTGACGAGGAGCGCCAGCATCACCGGCAGGAAGAAGGTGCGGGCGAAATAAAATGCGCCGACCAGGAGGATCGCGAATATTCCAATGATGGAGAAGGACACGGTCTTGGATAGATGAAGCCGCGCAACTGCCGCCGTGTCGCGGTCGACCGGACCCAAATCCATGCCTTGTTTTTCCTCTTACCCAACGGCGCTGGATCACAAACGCGCAAGGAGGAAGCGGGTTCCATGTCGCCTTTCGACCATAAGTCCAAGATGGACTTCACGCCAGCGTAAGGGCGCGCTAGCTTCGCCTTACTCTTGCGAAAGTATTCCCGATGGCGAAAGCCCTGCCACGTGTGACCTATTCCAATATCGGGGCCGATTTCGCCCCCTTGCATGACTGGCTGGACGAAGCCTTGCCGGGGTTCCGCAAATCCATGCTGGGCCAAGCCTGGCCCAATGTGATGGCGGGACGCCATGATGTGAGCGGACGTGCTTATGAGGTCCGCTGCCCTTTCGAGCGCGATCTGGTGGTGGCGCGGCTCGTCTCGGCCGACCGTAAAGCAGTCGCTGCCGCCGTGCGCGCCGGGCGCGACGCCTTTCCGGTCTGGTCGGGCATGGGCTGGAAGACGCGAGTCAAAATTCTGCGCAAATGGGCCAAGGAGATCGAGCGGCGCAAATACGAGCTCGGCATGGCCGCGCTCTACGAAGTCGGAAAGTCCAGGCTCGAAGCGGTGGGCGAGGCGGAGGAGGCGATCCATCTCATCAATTGGTATTGCGACGAGATGGAGCGTTCGAAAGGCTTCAGCCAGCCGATGCAGCGTGCCCATGTGGACGAGGAGACCACCTGCCTGCTGAAACCGGTCGGCGTCTTCGCCGTCATTTCGCCGTTCAACTTCCCGGTGGCGCTTGCCTGTAACATGCTAGGTGCGGCGCTGGTCGCCGGCAATACGGCCGTGTTCAAACCCTCGCCGCAATCGGGCCTGACCTCGGCGCTGCTGATGGAAACGGTGGAGGCCGCCGGTATCCCTTCGGGCGTGATCAATCTCATCAACGGTTCAGAAGCCGGGCCCCTTCTGGTCGATGCCGAAGGCGTCGACGGGGTCGCCTTCACCGGCACGCATCAGACCGGCATGCGCATCTATCGCAAGCTCGCCTCGAGCGCCTATGCGCGGCCGGTCATTTGCGAGATGGGCGGCAAAAATCCGGCCTATGTCACGGCGACCGCCGATCTCGACATGGCGGTGGAAGGCCTGATCCGGTCGGCTTTCGGGCTCCAGGGCGAAAAATGCTCGTCCTGCTCGGTGGTCTATGTCGATGAAACGGTAAAGGAGGACCTGCTCGGGCGCCTGAAGGCACAGGCCCAGGCGATCGTCGTCGGCAATCCGGAGGACCGCCGAACCTTCATGGGGCCATTGATCGACGAGGCGGCGGTGGAGCGCTACCAGAAAGTGGCGAAAGCGGCACGTATCAAGGGCCGCATCATCCATGGTGGCGAGCGACTTGCCGGGCCCTCGTTCAACAAGGGGCATTTCGTGGCGCCGATGGTCGTTGCGGAACTTCCGCCCGATCATTGGATTAACAAAGAGGAATTGATTCTGCCGGTCTTGTCGGTGGTGGCCGCGGGCTCCCTGGCGGAGGGCGTCGCTCTGGGGAACCGCAATGTCTATGGGCTGTGCGCCGGTCTCTATTCGGGAAGCGCCAAGGAGATCGAGACGTTTCTCGGGCTCGCCGAGGCGGGGGTGCTCTATGTCAACCGGCGCACCGGCGCTACAACTGGCGCCTGGCCGGGCGAGCAGACTTTTTGCGGCTGGAAGGGGTCGGGCATCGACGGCAAGGGCGGATTCGGGCCGTTTACCATTCCCCGCTATATGCGCGAACAAAGTCTCACCATTATGCGGGGTTAGTTCCTGTGGCAGGGCTTTACAAATCGTTCCTGGGGCTTCATGTTGCGGCGCACTTTGGGGTGCTCCCAGGTTCCAGCGAGTGGCAAAAACCATGATCCGGCATGACTTTAAGCCGGCCGAGGAGTTGTGTTGAATGAGCGTTACGCGGCGTGGCATGCTGAACATGCTGCAAGGGCTTGCGGTGCTGGGGGCGGCCTCCAAGACCGGCCTGCTTGAAGCATCGGCGCAGACCATCGAGCTTTTGGGCAAATCCGAAGCTTTCACCGACGACTATGTGCTGGAGCTGGCGCGGGCGCGGGCCAAGAAGCCTTTCGTCGAAGAGAAGATCCAGCTGCCGCCTGGCCTCGACAACCTCACCTATGACCAGTATCGCGACATCCGCTTCAATCCCGAGAAGTCGATCTGGCGCGGCCAGCCGCATGGCTTCTCCGTCGATCTCTTCCATTCCGGCTTCTATTACACCTCGCCGGTCGACATCTTCATCGTCGACAATGGCGAGCAGGCGAAGCTCAATTACGTCCCCGATCTCTTCACCTTCGGGCCTCTGGTGCAACAGCCCAAGGGCGACATGGATCTGCATTATGCCGGTTTCCGGCTGCGCTATCCGATCAACAGCAAGGACTACAATGACGAGTTCTGCGTGTTCCAGGGCGCGTCCTATTTCCGCGCCATAGGCAAGGGCCATCTCTACGGGCTTTCGGCGCGCGGACTCGCCATCGACACCGGCCAGCCCAATGGCGAGGAATTCCCGTTCTTCCGCTCCTTCTGGATCCGCACGCCGACGCCCGATGCCGTGTCGGTGGTGGTGTGGGCGCTGCTCGACAGCCCGTCCTGCACCGGCGCCTATCGCTTCACCATCAAGCCGGGTGCCGCGACGCAGATGGATGTCGAGATGACCATCTTCCCGCGCCGCGACCTTGAGCATGTCGGCATAGCACCACTCACCAGCATGTTCCTCTATGACGCGATGAACCATGCCGCCTTCGACGACTACCGTCCGGCGGTGCATGATTCAGATGGTCTGATGATGCTGACCGGGGCCGGCGAATATCTCTGGCGCCCGCTCGCCAATCCGAAGACGCTGCAGGTTTCCGCCTTTGTCGACAACAGCCCCGGTGGCTTCGGCCTCATGCAGCGCAAGCGGAACTATGACGATTTTCTCGATCTCGAGGCCAAATACGAGAAGCGTCCGAGCCTCTGGGTGGAGCCGATCGGCGACTGGGGCCAGGGCGCGGTGGAACTCTACGAGATCCCGTCGCAGCGTGAGATCCACGACAATATCGCCGCTTTCTGGCAGCCCAAGCAGAAGCCGGCCAAGGACAGCTCCGTGTCCTTCGTCTATCGGCTCTACTGGTGCGATGAATGGCCGCTGGACCGTCAGGATTACAAGGCGATGGCGAGATTCTCCGGCGGGGGTCTCAATTTCGACCAGAACAAGCGCCTCTATGTCATCGATTTCCAGGGCGGCTCTCTCACCGGCGACGTTGTCGCTGACGTGACTGCAAGCCAAGGTACGATCAGCAATGTCGTCACCCAGCCCAATTCGCAAAGCGGCGGCGTCAGATTGTCCTTCGAAATCGATGTCGGAAGTGCTGAAATGTCCGAGTTCCGGGCGGTGCTCAAGCGCGGCCAGGAAAGAGTGAGCGAAACATGGCTCTATCGGTGGACAAAATCGTAGATATCGCGCCCAGCAAGGACGATATTCTGCCGCCGGAATCCCGGCTCGACATGCCCGTCCAGGACCTCAAGCATTGGGCTCCTGGCGGGGCCCTTTCCGCCGGACGCGAACGCTCCAGCGTTCATTTCTACCGCTGGTTCGTTTTTTCCGCGACACTGGCCCTGACCGGGCTCGGCACCTATGAAATCTACCAGGTGATCAGCCCGGCCGACATCACCTGGCTGCAGGTGATCTTCGCCGCCCTCTTTGCCGTGACCTTCGCCTGGATCTCTTTTGCCTGCGCCGGCGCCATGCTGGGTTTCCTGTGCATGACGCGGCGTCCACGTTACACACTGGCCGAGCTTGGCGAGACCAAGCGAACGGCCCTTCTCATGCCGGTCTATCACGAGGACCCGGAAACCGTCGCCGAAGCGATGGCGCGCATGGGCCGCGCGCTTGCTCGCGAAAAGGCCGGCGACAAGTTCGATATCTTCATCCTGAGCGACAGCCGCGAGGCCGCCCATATCCGTCACGAGGCGCAGGTCTTCGCCAAATTGCGCCAGGATCTGCGCGACGACATCCAGGTCTATTACCGCCGCCGTCCCGACAATCATCACAAGAAGGCCGGCAATATCGCCGATTTCGTCACCCGCTGGGGTGGCGCCTATGAGGCGATGATCGTGCTCGACGCCGACAGCATGATGTCCGGCCCTACGCTGGTCACGCTGGCGCGCGCCATGGCGGCCGACCCCAAGGCCGGCATCATCCAGAGCCTGCCGCTGCTCCATAATCGCTGGACGCTCTATTCACGCATGCAGCAATTCGCTGGGCGCGTCTACGGGCCGATCGTCGCCAACGGGCTTGCTGCCTGGCATGGGCGCGACGGCAATTATTGGGGCCACAACGCGATCATCCGGGTGAAGGCCTTCGCAGAATCGGCGGGCCTGCCGGAGCTCGAAGGCCGCAAGCCTTTCGGCGGCCATATCATGAGCCATGATTTCGTTGAGGCGGCGCTGATGCGCCGTTCCGGCTGGGCGGTCTATATGCTGCCGGCGCTCGGCGGTTCCTATGAAGAGACACCGCCTAATCTGATCGAGCTCGCGGCGCGCGACCGGCGCTGGAGCCAGGGCAATCTGCAGCATATCAAGCTCCTTCATGTGAAGGGGCTGCATTGGGTGAGCCGCATCCACTTCCTGCAGGGCATCATGTCCTATCTGGCTTCGCCTTTGTGGCTGTTCCTGCTGATGACCGGTCTCGTCCTGTCGACGGTCGCCAAATATGCCCAACCCAATTATTTCCCCGAGGGTTTCACGCTGTTTCCGGCCTGGCCGGTCTTCGATCCCGAGCGCGCGCTGCGCCTCTTCACCTTGACCATGGCGGTGCTGTTCGTGCCGAAGATCCTCGGCATCATCGCCGCCATCTTCGATCCGGTGCTCAGGCGCGGTTGCGGCGGCGTCACAGGGCTGATCAAGAGCCTGTTCGCGGAATCGATCCTCTCCGCACTGCTGTCACCGATCATGATGATCATCCAGTCGGGCTTCGTGCTCGACATTTTTCTCGGCCGTGATTCCGGCTGGAAGGCGCAGAAGCGCACCGAGGAGGCGCCGCCCTTCAACGAGCTCCTGCACAAACATGCCTGGCATATCGTCGCCGGCCTGCTGGTCGGCGTGCTCGCTTTCCTGATCACGACGCAGACTTTCCTCTGGCTGTCGCCGATCGTGCTTGGCCTCGCTCTGTCGGCTGTCGTGTCCTGGTGGACCGGTCTCGTCTCGGTGGGCCGGCGCGCCTGGGATTGGAACATTTTCCGCATTCCCGAGGAATCGAACCCGGTCTCCGACAGTGTCGATGGAGCTAATCGGGAAAAGAATCTCGCTGCAGCGGAGTGATCTTTCCATCGCCGGAGATGGCGAGCGCCGCGTGCCGGGCGAGTTCGGCATAATCCGCTGCCGTCACCGCCAGCACCGGGCAGGTCTTTCCGAATAACGTTTCCGCCACCTCCGCGCCGATCGCCAGATTGATGTCCGGCTTGACGAGGATTATGGCCGAAGGCGCCGTGCCGAGCCGGATTGCTTCCGCCATGCCGCCCGGTGCGGTGCCGGAGCCGCGCGTTTCGCGCATCATCAGGATCGTGCCGGTGATGCATGACCCGCATTGCGGGTGATGGATGTCGATGATCTCACCACTCCTCGGATCGAAAGCGCCCCAGAAGCTCAAAGGAGCATCGAGAGCAAGAACTCGCCCTCGCGCTTCGCCGCCGTGAAGGATGCGCGCCCGGATCATAGGCCGTTCGCCCACAATTGCGGATCGCGCCAGACCTCACCCCGGACGGCGCTTTCGACGCACTCGGAGAGACTGCCGAAGCAGACTTCGACGCCCAGCATGCCAGGCGCGTAATAGGCCCATTTCGCCGCATTGGTCATGATGCGGCCGCGGCATTGGCGCACCGCCGGCGAATAATAGGTGCAGGTGTCGGCGATGACAGTGGCGCCGAAGGCCTCGAGCTCGGCGATCCAGCCGCGTTTGGCCGCCTCGTCGCGTATATGCCGGCTGGTCGAAACATAAAGGGCAAGACCGGGTTTCGCCTTGCGCCCGGTTACGAGCGGCACCAGTCTTTCGAATTCGGTCAGCGAGAAATGCGGCGTCCCGAGCGCCACCATATCGAGCGGACCATCCTTGGCGCTGGTCAGATCGCGGCGCGCCTGCGCCAGAGAGTGAGGCGTGACCTCGAAGACGCGTTCGGGTGCATGACCCTGGAAGGCGTCATCCTTTGTTGCGGCTTCCGGCGTCACGCCGACGGCATGCCACATCTCGACGCCGCCCGCAGAAGCGGCCGCGGCGGCCAGCGCCTTCAGCGAATCCGCCGTTTCCTGCGGCGGCAGGCCGGTGATCACCGGTATGGCTTGTCCCGAGAGCTTGCCGACATGATGGCCGAGCAGATGATAGAAGATGTTCTCAGCTTTCCAGTCGTCCGGAACGGCCTCGGTGCGGATGAGGAGACGGCCGCGCCGGCCTTCGTCGCGATGGAGACCGGCATAGGGCGCCTTGCCGATGAGCGCGCAGGCGACATCGAGATAGTCTCCATATTTGTTGGTCCGGGCGCCGATGACGGCATTGTAGAAAGACACCGCATTGGATTCCCCGGCGACGATCTGGTCACCGAATTGGGGGCCGCCCGGCAGCTGATAAGGCGCGCAGGTCCAGACCGGCCGGCAGCCGAGCTTCTCATAGAGCTGCATCAGCTTGCGGGCGCCCTTGACCATTTGCGGATCGCTCGTCTCGGGACGGATATCCGGGTCGGTGAGGCTCACCACGCCGTTATTGGTCCAGGCTGGAATGCTGAGCTTCGCGCCGTGATCGAGGAGATACTGGGCGAAATCGACATGCGCCTCGCCGCTATAGAAGCAGGCATCGATATGGGCGAAGGAGACCGGGATCAACTCTCGGGCACCCAATATCCCGGCGGCCTTCAACACGAGCCGCATCGCGAGCCGCATGGCCGGGCCGTGTTCGCCGTCGAGGCAGGCCCGGTCGCGGTCGTCGAGTGCCAAGCTCACGAGGAGAATTTCTCCCGCGCCAGCTTATTGAGCGTCACATAATCCGTCTTGCCGGTGCCGAGGATCGGAATGGCGTCCAGCGGCACGATGATGCGGGGCGTCATCAGCTCGGTCACGCCGAAATTCTTGAAGGCGTCGGACAGGCCGGTGCGGTCGAGCTTCTGATGGGTCGAGAAGAGCACCAGCTGCTCGCCCTTCTTTGGATCAGGAATGGCGACCACGGCATGGACATGATCAGGGAAAGCTTCCTGCACATGGCTTTCGACGGCGGCGAGCGAGACCATCTCGCCGGCGATCTTGGAGAAGCGTTTGGCGCGGCCCTGAATGGTGATGTACCGGCGCGGATCGACGGTGACGATGTCGCCGGTGTCGTACCAGCCTTCAGGCGGCGGCTCCATCAAACCGGGTTTCTCGGCGCGCAGATAGCCCAGCATGATATTGGGCCCCTTCACATGGAGCCGGCCGCCATCGGCGATGCCCTCGATGGTCTCGAGCCGGTAGTCGATGCCGTCGAACAGGCGCCCGACCGAGCCGGCGCGATAATGGATGGGCGTGTTGACGGCGAGCACCGGCGCACACTCGGTGACGCCGTAACCTTCGAGGATGCGCAGGCCGAACATGTCCATGAAGGTCTGGCGCGTCTCGGGGCGCACCCGTTCGGCGCCCGCCACCACGAAGCGCACGCGGTAGAGATCATAAGGATGCGCGTTGCGGGCATAGCCGGTGAGGAAGGTATCGGTGCCGAAGAGCACCGTCGCGTTGATATCGTAAACCAGCTCCGGGATGATCTTGTAGTGGAGCGGCGAGGGATAGAGGAAGGTGCGCACGCCCGCGAGCACCGGCAGGAGGGTGCCGGCATTGAGCCCGAAAGTGTGGAACATCGGCATGGGATTGAAAACGATGTCCTGCGGCGTGAAGTCGATGCGCGCCGCCGCCTGGTGGCGGTTGGCCTGCAGATTGTTGTGCGAGAGCACGACGCCTTTGGGTGTGCCCTCCGAGCCCGAGGTGAAAACGATCGCCGCCGGCGCATCGGCGTCGGGATTGTAGCCGAGCTTCTTCAGCGCGCCTTTCGGGAAATGGCTGGACCACAGGCCATAGAGCTTGTCGCCGAGGCCTATTTGTGCGCGCACATCCTCGATCCAGATGATCTTCGCCTGCTTTTCGAGGAGCGCCACCGCGTCGCCAAAGTCGCCGGCCTCGACGAAGCGGCGCGACGTGATGACGGTTTTCACTTCCGCGGTGCGGCAGGCGGCCGCCATATTGGTGGCGCCGGTCGAATAATTGAGAAGCGCCGGCACGCGGCCCGAAGCGTAGAGCGCAAAAAGCGTAATGAAGCAGCCGGCGGCGCTCGGCAGCAGTACGCCGACATTCTTCTCAGCCGGCGTCAGCTCGGCCAGGCGGCGGCCGAGAATGAAGCTTCCCAGAACGATGCGGTCATAGGTGAGCGGCGTGCGCTGGATGTCCTCGAGGATCTGGTGCTTCCTGCCGTGGATGTGGCGGGCCTCGAGGAGCGACTGGAACAGTGTCTCGTCCTTGAAGCTGGTGCGGAACATCATGTCGGTCATGATGTCGTAGGTCCGGTCGGCGAGATATTCGCGCAACGCCCCGCTCTTGAGATCGGGCGGGGCCGAGAGCTTCACCGGCGGCAGGAAGGTCAAGGTGATCTTGGGAAACCAGCGAATGCGGAGCTTGCCCTTCATCAGCGAGAAGGGCGTATATTGCGCGCCGCCGATCCGGACGGGCAGGATTTTTGCACCGGCGAGATGGGCGATGACGCCCGGACCTTCGTAAATCTTCATCAGCGAGCCGGTACGGGTGATCCGGCCTTCAGGGAAGATCACCACCTTGCGGCCGCGCTTCAGCCCGCTTGCCAGGGTCTTGATCGCCATCGGATTGCTGGGATCGATCGGCAGGAGATCGAAGAGCTGGAAGGCGGGCTTCACCCACCAGCGATCGGCGATGCGGGTGTTGATGGCGAACTGGCAGCGCTCGGGCAGGAAAGCCGAAATCAGCGGGCCGTCGAGGAAGGAAGTGTGGTTGGCGATGATCAGCGCCTTGCGCCCGGCCTTGGTGAAGTTCTCGAAGCCTTTGATCTCGACGCGATAGAACAGATAGAACAGGCGGCGCGCGATATAGGCGGCGAGCTCCTGCGGCAGGAGGCGGCAGATCCACAGCGCGGCAATGGCATTGGCGAGGCCGACCACCAGGAACAACCCGCGCACCGAAAGCCCGGCGTCGAGCAGCACAAAAGAGAGGATCGTCGCCGCGGTCATGAACACCGCGTTGACGATGTTGTTGGCGGCGATCACCCGGGCGCGCTTCTGGGGCGACGAGCGCGCCTGGACCAGCGCATAGAGCGGCACGGCGAAAAGGCCGGCACAGAGCGCGATGGCCGCGAGATCGAACAGCACGCGCCAGCCGGAGAAGCTCGATATGAGATCTATCGGTGTGCGCAGAGCGCTCGCGTCGCTCGAGCGCAAGGCGCCGGTGGCGAAATAGAGATCGATGATGAACAGCGTGATCAGGATGGCGGCGATCGGCACATATTTGACCGACACCTCGCCCTTGAGCAGCCGGTTGGTGACGATGGAGCCGACACCGATCGCCACGGTGAAGGCGGCGATGATGAGGCTCGCCACCGTTTCGTTGGCGTGCAGCTCGGTCTGGGTGAAAAGCGGGATCTGGGTGAGGAAGATGACCCCTAAGAACCAGAACCAGGAAATGCCGAGAATGGCGAGGAAGACGTCGCCGCGCTCGCGCGCGATGCCGATCATGCGCCAGGTTTCCTGGGCGAGATTGGCGTTGAGCTTGAGCTCGGGCTGGGGTGCGGGTGCCGCCGGAATCTGCCGGGCGCTCAGATAGGCGATGACCGAAAGGCCGATCATCACCACGCTCACCCAATGGCGGCCCCATTCGGAGCTGATGGCGAAGCTGCCGAACAGCGTGCCGAGCAGGATCGACAGGAAGGTGCCCATCTCGATCAGGCCGTTGCCGCCAAGAAGCTCCTGGCGCTCGAGATGCTGCGGCAGGATCGAATATTTGATCGGGCCGAAAAAGGCCGACTGGGTGCCGGTCAGGAAGACGACGAGGAGCTGCAGCCAGACCTGGTCGGTGAACAGGCTGAAGGAAGCCAGCGCCACGATGGCGATCTCGACGAATTTGATGCGCTGCGCCAGAATCGCCTTGTCGAACTTGTCGGCGATCTGGCCGGCCAAGGCCGAGAACAGGAAGAAAGGCAGGATGAGGAGGCCGGCGGAGAGGGTGTTGAGAAGGCCGGCATGACCTTCGGCGAAACCGAGCCTCGGACCCAGATCGTAGATGAGCAGGATGGAGAGGGCATAACGGAAGGCATTGTCGTTGAAGGCGCCGATGGCCTGGGCAACGAAGAGCGGCAGGAAGCGCCTGGTGCGCAACAGCGCGAATTGATTGGGATGCCCAGTGTCCATATGGAGCCCGATTTCCTTCCGACTCAGATGTTGAGCGCGTCTTCTATATGTTTCAGCGTATCCCGGTGATGAATGCAAATACGCTCCGCCCCGGCCGCGGCCAGCCGCCGGGTCTTGGCCGGATCGGCGGAAAAGCCGATGAAATGCACCTTGTTGGCGAGCCCTGCCTCGACATCGTTGAGATTGTCGCCGATGAAGACGATGCGTTCGCGCGGCAAGTCGAGGCTGGTTATGGCGCGGGCCAGAATCTGGCGCTTGGCGCCGCCGCCATTGGCGCCGAAGCCGAGGTCCTTGAGCCTGTCCCACATGCCGCAGGCGGCGAGCCTGAGCGAGGCCGCTTCGAGGAGATTGGCGGTGGCGATGCCGAGCCTGGCCTTTCCGGCGAGAGCGGCAAGCAGCTCGGCCGCCCCCGCAATGGCCTCGGGCTTCAGGCGTTTCAACGCGAGATTGCCGCGGAGATGGCCAATATAGGCGTCGATGACTGCGCGATGCTCCTGTGGCGTTGGCGCGCGCCCGAAATGGCCTTCGAGGATCTCGTGGATGATGTCCTCGTCATTGCGGATGCGATAGCCGTCCCAGTCGCGCGACAGTCCGGTAAGGCCGTGCAGCTCGGCAAAGGGCCAGAAGAAAGCGTCTTCCTCAGGCCTCGTCAGATCGAGCAGGACCCCGTCGACATCGAAGATGACGGCGGCGTCAGGGCGCATCGGCTTCCCGAGCATCAACCATTCAGCATGCGCGGCGTCATTTCGATCAGTGTCGGGCCGTCGGCCTTGAGCGCACGGCCGATGGCCTCGGCGAGGCTTTTGAGCGAGTCGGGCTTCTCGGCGTTGCAGCGATAGGCCTTGGCGAGCGCCTGGAAGTCCGGATTGATCAAGGTGACCGCATTGGGCTGGATGCCCTTGTTCACCATGTCGTCACGGATCTGGCCGAGCGCGTCATTGTTCCACATCAGGATGATGAGCGGCAATTTGTGCTCGGCGGCGGTGCCGAGCTCGTTGATCGTATATTGGATGCCGTAATCGCCGATCATCACCGCAACCGGCTTGTAGGGCGTGCCGAATTTGGCGCCGATGCCCGCCGGCAGCGCGAAGCCGAGCGTGCCGAAGCCCACCGGATGCAGCCAGGTGCGCGGCTCATAGACCGGGAAGATCTCATTGGCCGCATAGGCAATCTGCGTCATGTCGGAAGCGATCACCGTCTCGCGCGGCAGGTTTGTGCGGATGACGGCCAGCACCTGGCGCAGCATCTTGCGCAAGGCATCGTCTTCAGCCGGTTCGGCGGCGAAGATGTCGGCGATCTTCTTCTCGCTCGCCTTGCGGCGCGCCGAATGATCGGCGGCGGGAAGAGCGGCCAGGATGCAATCGAGCGCCGATGCGGCATCCGCCAGGATGGCGATCTCGGCGGCATGCGGACGCGCCAGTACCATCGGGTCGAGATCGATGCGGATGAGGCCCTTGCTCAGATGGAAGCCCGATTCCCAGAAATCGGTCTCCGACAATTCCGAGCCGGCGCACAGAATGACATCGGCTTCCTTCAGGAGCTTGCGGCCCGAGGCCGAGGCGAGGCGATAGCCGAGGCAGAGCGGATGATCGCCCGGAACGGTGCCCTTGCCGGCGGTGGTGGTGAGGATGGGCGCACCCAGCCGCTCGGCGATGGCGAGCGCCGCCATGCCGGCGCCCTGCGCGCCGCCGCCCAGAAGCACGAGCGGCGATTTCGCCTGGGCGAGAAGCGCCGCGGCTTCGCGGATCTGGTCGGCATCGGCCTGCGGCAGTTTTGGCGTCTTATGCGCCGTCCAGCCGGGACCGGAGGGGTATTTCAGGAGATCGAGCGGCAATTCGAGATAAGCAGGGCGTGGGCGCCGCGACTTAAAGGCCGAGAAAGCACGCGCCACGCCGTCGCGCACGTCCTGCGGCGTATAGGCCCTGACGGTCAGATCGGTGATCGTCTGGGCGGCGCCGAGCTGGCTCTGCATCTCGTGCAGGCGGCCGCGGCCCTGCGCGCTGTCGGTGATGTCGAGGGCGGAAGAGATGCAGAAGACCGGGCTCGAATCCGACCAGGACTGGCCGAGCGGCGTCATGATGTTGGTGAGGCCGGGGCCGGTGATGGTGAAGCAGACGCCGGGCTTGCCGGTGGCGCGCGCATAGCCGTCGGCCATGAAGCCGGCGCCCTGCTCATGGCGCACCAGCACATGGTTTATCTTGGAGCGCGGCAAGGCGCGGTACATTTCGACATTGTGAACACCCGGAATGCCGAAGATGGTGTCGACGCCATAGGATTCGAGCAGGCCGACAAGAGCTTCGCCGGTCGAGTGTTCAGCGCGGGGCATTCCGTTCTCCGATATTTGACGTCAGGCCGCCTTGGGCGCGGCCTCGGGCTTGTTCACGGCATGGCATGCCACAAGGCTTACCTCATGCGCAAGCAGCTCCGGTCTATCGACGCGGCAGAGATCGAAGGCGAGCGGGCAGCGTGGATTGAAAGCGCAACCGGAAGGCGGGTTGAGCGGCGAGGGCAATTCGCCCTTGAGCACGATGCGCTCGCGCTTGCGCTCGGGATCCGCCATCGGCGTCGCCGACAACAAGGCGCGCGTATAGGGATGCTGGGGATTGTGGAAAATGTCGTCGCGGGTGCCATATTCGACGACGCGGCCGAGATACATGACCATGACGTCATTGGCAATGTGGCGCACCACCGAGAGGTCGTGGCTGATGAACAGGAAGGCGAGATTGAGCCGCTCCTGGATATCGGCGAGGAGGTTGAGCACCTGCGCCTGGATCGATACGTCGAGCGCCGAGACGGGCTCGTCGAGCACCAATATGTCGGGATCGAGCATCAAGGCGCGGGCGATGGCGATGCGCTGGCGCTGGCCGCCCGAGAACATATGCGGATAGCGCTCATAATGCTCAGGCCTCAGGCCCACATTCGTCATCATGGCGCGGGCCTTCTCGGTGCGCTCCTTGGCGGAAAGATTGGTGTTGACGAGCAGCGGCTCCTCCAGCGTATGGCCGATGCGCTGGCGCGGGTTGAGCGAGCCGTATGGATTCTGGAAGACGATCTGGACCTTGGAGCGTAAGGCCCGCAAGGTTTCCTTGGAAGCGCCGGCGATCTCGTTGCCGGATATCCTGAGTGAGCCCGAGGTCGGCGTCTCGATCATGGTGACGAGGCGCGCCAAGGTGGACTTGCCGCAACCCGATTCACCCACGACGGCCAGTGTCTTGCCGCGTTCAACGGTGAAGCTCGTACCATCGAGCGCCTTGAGCGTCGCCGAGTCGCGGAAGGCACCGCGCGAGACTTCGTAATAACGGGTGAGATCGCGCGCGACGAGGACGGGTTCGCTGCTCATGCGGCTTTCTCCTTGCCGGGATGACCGAGCGCCACGCCGGCTTTCAGCGGATAGTGGCAGAGCGCATTGCCGAGCTCCTTTTGCTGCGGCGGTACCTGCGTGCGGCAGAGTTGTGTGGCGTAGGCGCAGCGCGGCGAGAACAGGCAGCCCTGCGGCCGATCGAACTGGCCGGGCACCACGCCCGGGATAGAAGGCAGGCGCTTCATATGGGCGCGTTCCGGCAGAGCGGCGAGGAGGGCGGCGGTATAGGGATGATGCGGGTCCTTGAACAGGCCCTTCACCGGCTGCTCCTCGACCTTCTGGCCGGCATATTGCACCGAGACGCGCTCGGCGGTCTCGGCGACGACGCCCATCGAATGGGTGATGAGGACGAGGCCCATGCCGGTGTCGCGCTGAATCTTGAGCAGCAGATCGAGGATCTGCGCCTGGATCGTCACGTCGAGCGCGGTGGTCGGTTCGTCGGCGATCAGCAGTTTCGGATTGCAGGAGATCGCCATGGCGATCATCACGCGCTGATTCATGCCGCCCGACAATTGATGCGGGTAGGAGTTGAGCCGGGTCTCGGGTGCGGGAATGCCGACCAGGCGTAAAAGCTCGATGGCGCGCGCGTGGCGCTGCGCCTTGTCCATGTTCATATGCGTCTTCAGCGCCTCGGTGAGCTGATAGCCGACCTTGAAGCACGGATTGAGGCTCGACATCGGCTCCTGGAAGATCATGGCGATGTCCTTGCCGATGATCTTGCGGCGCTCGGCCTTGCTGAGCTGCAGAAGCTCGCGGCCCTCGAAGTGCATGCGGTCGGCGGTGACTTTCGCCGTCCAGGGCAAAAGGCCCATCACCGCCAGCATGGAGACCGACTTGCCGGAACCGGATTCGCCGACAATGGCGAGCACCTCGCGGGAATCCACCGCAAGGGAGACACCGTCGACGGCGCGGAACCAGCCGCTACCCGTCTTGAATTCGACAGTGAGATTCTGGATTTCGAGAAGGGACATGATGAGGCCTCTCAGCTCTTCCTGAGCCGGGGGTCAAGCGCATCGCGCAGGCCGTCGCCCATGAGGTTGATGGCAAGCACGGTGATCAGGATGGCGATGCCGGGCAGCGCCATCACCCAGGGATGCGACGTGATGAGATCGCGCGAATCGGCGAGCATGGAGCCCCATTCGGGCGTGGGCGGCTGGGCGCCGAGGCCGAGGAAGCCGAGGGCCGCCGCCTCGAGGATGGCGTCGGAGACGCCCAAGGCCGCCTGCACGATGAGGGGCGGCAGGCAGTTGGGCAACACGGTTACGAACATCAGCCGCCAGGGGCCGACGCCCGATACTTTCGCGGCGGTGACATAGTCCTTCGACAATTCGGTCAAGGCCGAGGCGCGCACCAGGCGCACATAACGCGGCAGATAAACGACGGTCACAGCGACGATCGTGTTGGTGAGATTGGGGCCGATGATCGCGACGATGAGGATGGCGAGCACCAGGCTCGGGATCGACATGATCAGGTCCATGATGCGCAGGATGATCACATCGACGACGCCACCGAACCAGCCGGCGGCGAGGCCCAGCACGACACCGACGACCATCGATACCGCCATCACCGAAAGGCCGATGAACAGCGAGATGCGGCTGCCATACATCAACCGCGAAAGCATGTCGCGGCCGAGTGCGTCGGTGCCGAGCGGATAGGTCCAGCTGCCGCCGTCGACCCAGATGGGTGGCAATTTGGTGAAGCCGCGATATTGCTCGAAGGGATCATGCGGCGCCAGGAAATTGGCGAAGATGGCGACCAGAATCACGATCGACACGACTGCGAGGCCCAGGACCGCGCCGCGATTCTCGCGGAAGGAGCGCCAGAAGGACAGCAGCGGGCTCGGCGGCGCCGTGGGACGCGTGATGGCGGGCAGGCTTACGTCAACGGGCATGGCGGATCCTCGGATTGATGAGGCCATAGGTCAGATCGACCAGCAGATTGACCACGATGACGATGCTCGAGATCAGCAGGATGCCGCCTTGCAACGCGGGGTAGTCGCGCCGGCCGATCGATTCGATCAGCCATTTGCCGACCCCCGGCCAGGAGAAGATGGTTTCCGTGAGGACGGCGCCGGCCAGCAGCGAGCCGACCGACAGGCCGATCACGGTGACCACCGGGATCAGGGCGTTGCGCAAGGCGTGGATGCCGATGACGCGATAGGGTGCCAGGCCCTTGGCGCGGGCAGTGCGCACGTAATCCTCCTCCAGCACTTCCAGCATGGAGGAACGCGTCATGCGCGCGATGACGGCGAGCGGCACGGTGCCGAGCACGATGGTCGGCAGGATGAGATGGCGCACGGCGTCGGCGAAAGCGCCTTTCTCGCCCGAAAGCAGGCTGTCGATCAGCATGAAGCCGGTGACCGACGGGTAGTAATATTTGATGAGATCGACGCGGCCCGAAACGGGGGTCCAGCCCAGCGTATTGGAGACGAGGAGAATGAGGATGAGGCCCCACCAGAAGATCGGCATCGAATAGCCGGTGAGCGCCAGGCCCATGAGGGACTGATCATAGACGCCGCCGCGGCGCGATGCGGCGATGACGCCGGCCGGAATGCCGATGATCACCGCAAAGAGCAGGGCGCAGACGGACAATTCGACGGTGGCGGGAAAGAGGGTGAGGAATTCCTGCAGCACCGGATTCTTGGTGATGATCGAGACGCCGAAATCGCCATGCGCCAGGCCCCAGACATAGTCGACGAACTGCTTCCAGATCGGCTGGTCGAGGCCCATTTCATGGCGCAGCTCCGCCAGCCGTTCGGGCGATATTCCGCGCTCGCCGCGGCGCACCTCGATCGGGTCGCCCGGCACCATGCGGATCATCATGAAGGTGACGAACATCAGTGCCAGGAATGTCGGCACAGTGAGCGCCAGTCGGCGCAGCAGGAATCTGAACATGGCTTTTGGCTATATCAGTGAAGCGGGGCGGTTTTGGGCCGCCCCGCTTCAGTTCCGTTATTCGGCGATGTCGACGCCGTAGAATTCGTGGCGTCCGAAGGGGCTGATCTTGTAATCGGACACCTTCTTGCTCACCGGTTCGTAGACGGTCGAATGTGCGATCGTCACATTCGGCGCTTCCTCGTGGGCGATGACCTGCATCTCTTCATAGAGCTTGGCGCGGTCGGCCTTCTCCGACAGCTTCTTGGCCTGCTGAAGCTTGTCCTCGAAGGATTGGTCGCACCATTTCGAGATGTTCTGGCCACCCTCGCGGGCGCCGGTGCAGCCGATCAGGAAGAAGAAATTGTCCGGATCGCCATTGTCGCCGGTCCAGCCGAGCAGGCCCATCTGGTGCTCGCCCGCCTGCAGACGCTTGCGGTACTCGCCCCATTCATAGGACTTGAGCTCGACCGTGATGCCGACCTTGGCGAGGTCCGCCTGCATCATCTCCGCCATGCGCTTGGCATTCGGATTGTACGGGCGTTGCACCGGCATCCACCACAGATCGCTCGAAAGCGTCTCGACGCCGGCGGCCTTCAAGAGCTCCTTGGCCTTATCCGGATTGTATTCGTAGTCCTTCACTGCGTCATTATACGACCAGATCGTTGGCGGGATCAGGTTCTTGGCCTTCTGGCCGGCGCCCTGATAGACCTCCTTGAGGATCGAGTCGCGGTCGATCGCCATATTGATGGCCTGGCGAACTTCCTTCTTGTCGAAGGGCGGCTTTTTCACGTTGAGTGCGAGATAGCCGATATTGAGGCCGGCCTGATGCATCAGGTTGAGGCCTTCATCCTTGCCCATCGCCTCGAGATCGGCCGGGTTCGGGTAGCCCATGACGTGACATTCGCCGGCTTTCATCTTGGCATAACGCGCGGTGGCGTCCGGCGTGATGGCATAGACGAGATTGTCGATCTTGGCCTTGCCGCCCCAATAGGCGTCGAAAGCCTTGAAGCGGATAACCGCGTCCTTCTGATAGGCGACGAACTGGTAGGGGCCGGTGCCGACCGGGAGCTGGTCGAACTCTTCGGGCTTGCCCTTGTCGAGCAGGAACTTCGCATATTCGGCGGATTCGATGGTGCCGAAGTCCATGGCGAGGTTGGCGAGGATCGGCGCGTTCGGCTCGTTGAGCGTCATCTTCACCGTGAGGTCGTCAACCTTCTCGATCGACTTCAGAAGGTTGGGCATGTCCATGTCGTTGAAGTAGTCAAACGCACCACCCGACACCTTGTTGTACGGATGATCCGCCTTCCACTGGCGTTCGAAGGACCACAGGACGTCGTCGGCATTGAAATCCCTTGTGGGGGTGAAGCCGTTGACGCCGGAGTGGAACTTCACACCCTTGCGGAGCTTGAAAGTGACGGTCAGGCCGTCCGGAGAAACCTCGTAGGCTTCCGCCAGCGACGGCACGACATTGGTCGAGCCACGCTCGAATTCGACGAGCTGGTTGAACACGGGACGCGCGGCATCGAGGCTGGTGCCGGTGGTGTTGAGCGCCGGGGTGAAGTTCTCCGGCGAGCCTTCCGAGCAATAGACCAACGTCTTGGCCCCGGCAGCGCCTGCCGCCAACATCGTGCTGACAAGCAAGGCCGATGCCAGCGTTATCGTTCGTTTCATTGATAGTCCTCCCTGGTAAGTCTGGTAGCGCCTTATTCATTCAAGGCGTGGGGCATATAAGCAGCTTTTGCGGCAGAAGTGAACTGACCGTCAAAATGCGGTGAATGCCGGTTTATAGGGAGTTTGAGGGGGCCCCCCGACTTATACTTTCGGAGGAGGAGGCTAACCCAAGTGGTCGGGCGAGATGTCCCCTGCCAGCCGGCCAGGTGCCGTTGGCTCGCCTGCCATGGCTCGAGAGCACCCGGGGACACGCCAAGATATAGTTTGTCCTGGCGTGTCCGGGCTTCCGATCGCCGCTATTTCCGCAGTTCAGTCCAGATCCTGGTGTACAGTTCCTGTACCTCCGGCGGGCAGGCCAGGTTGATTTTGCCGGCAGACTTGAATTTTTCGGGAATGGCGACTTCCGGCGCCGTCTTTATCTCTTCCGGCATGAAGGCCTCCGCGCCCTTTATGCCGCTTGCCGAATGGGCGAAGGTCGAGATCATGGCCGCGTTCACCGGGTCCATGATGAAATTCAGGAACAGCTTGGCATTCTCGACATTCTTGGCATCCTTGAGGATGGCGGCATTGTCCATCCATATCGGGTAGCCGTCCTTCGGATAGCCGTAGACGATGTCTTTGTTCTGCATGCGGGTGCGCAACGTCACGCCGCTCCAGTCGACACCGGCGGCAAAGTCGCCCTTGGCGAATTTCTCGATCGTGCTGTATTCCATCGCCAGCCATTTCGGCTTGGCGGCGGTCAGGATATCGCGGGTCTTTTTCAGGACGGCAAGGTCGGACGTGCAGGGCTCACCGCCGGCATAGGCGATGGCGATATACATGACGTCGGACATTTCCGGTATGACATTGATCTTGCCCACCAGTTCGGGCGGCGGATCGAGAAAGATCGCGGCGGTGTTGGGATCGCCCGAATAGACCGTCTTGTTGACGACGACGCCGGCCGTGCCCCACTGCCACGGAATCGAATAATGGCGGCCGGGATCGAAGGAGACATTCACCCATTCGGGATCGACGTTCTTGAAATTCTCCAGCTGGTCGGGGCGGGATTCGAGCAGCAGGCCGTCCGTGATCCAGATCGACATGACGCTCGCCGACGGCACCACGATATCGAAGCCATGTCCGCCCTGGCGAACCTTGGCGAGAGCGGTGTCGTTCGAGTCATAGTCGGTGATCGTCACCTTGATCTTGTAGGTCTCTTCGAATTTCTTGACCAATTCGGGATTCGTATAATTGCCCCAGTTGAAGATGTTCAATTCACCTTCAGCATGGGCGATCGCCGCCGAGGCGAGAAGTCCCGTGGCGAATGCGGCCAAGCCCAGTCTGCGTTTCATGGTTTCCTCCTGGTTGATCTATTCATGATTCTTTCTTGCGGTTCCTGCTGAGGCAGAAGAAGACCGTGACGAGGCTCAGCGACAGCAGCAGGAAGACCGTCGAGATCGCGTTCATCTCCGGTGTTATGGCGCGGCGAAGCTGGCCGAGCATGTAGGTCGGCAGCGTGTCCTGGCCGCTGGACTTCACGAATTCCGTAATGACGACATCGTCCAGCGAGATGATAAAGGCCAGCATCAGGCCGGCGAAAACACCCGGCCAGAGCAGGGGCAGCGTGACATGGCGAAAGATCTGTAACGGCGTTGCATAGAGATCCGCCGCGGCGCGTCCGAGCGACGCATCCATGCTTTCGAGCCGTGCCCTTATGGGCAGATAGGCGAAGGGCACACAGAAAGCGGAATGCGCCAGGATCAGGTAGCCGAGGCCGGAATAGCCGGTCCACAGCTTGACCCGGGAAAAGAAAACGAGGAGCGCCACGGCGGTCACGATTTCCGGCACCAGCAGCGGCATGTTGATGAACGCATATTTTGCGGTGAGGCCCCGATAAGGTGCCGTATGCGTGGTGGCGAGGGCTGCCAGCGTGGCGCAGGCGGTGGCGAGCACAGCGGCGATTGCCGCGATCCGCAAGGAGCGCCAGGACGCCTCGACCACCTGTTGATTGTTCCAGGCGCTGACGAACCAGCGCAAGGAGAAGCCTTCCCAGATGGCGATCGACGTTCCCGCATTGAACGCATAGACGACCAAAGCGGCGATCGGCAGATAGAGCAGGAAGAAGCAGAGCATCGCGACGGTCGCGAAGCCGGATTGGCGCCTGACCGAAAATGTCCTAGCCATGTGCGCGCCCTCCCGGCTCGCCGGCATTGCGCATATAGAAGATGACGGCGATCATCACCACGAGGACAAGCGTCACCGAGAGCGCGGCGCCGAGCGGCCAGTTGCGGCCTTGGCCGAATTGCAGCTCGATCAGGTTGCCGATCATCAGATTCTTGCCGCCGCCGAGCACCAGGGGAATGACGTATGAGGAAAGTGCCGGAACGAAGACCAGGATGGAGCCTGCGATGATGCCGGGCCGCGTCAACGGCACGATGATGCGCAGCAGAACGCCGAACCGGCTGGCGTAGAGGTCATAACCCGCTTCGACCAGACGGAAGTCGAGCTTCTCGAGGCTGGCATAGAGCGGCAGCACCATCAACGGCAGATGCACATAGGTCATGCCGACGAGAGTGGCGAAATCGGTGAACAGCATCTGCACCGGGGCGACGAGGAGGCCAAGCCGCATCAGCAGCGAATTGATGATGCCTTCATTGCGGATCACCTCGGCGATGGCGAAGGTGCGGATCAGCATGTTGGTCCAGAAGGGGATGGTGATCAGGAACAGCCAGATCGAGCGGCTGCCCGGCGGACGGCTCGCAATGAAGTAGGCAAGGGGGAAGCCAAGCAGCAGACACAGGACCGTGGTCGCCAAGGCGAGCCTGAGGGTGCGCCAGAAGATGGTGTAATGCGCGTCGGCGAGCGAGACGGTATTGTCGAAGATGTCACGGGACAGGAAGACGTTGAACCAGCCGTTCGGCGAGAACTCCCATTTCACGTCGCCATAGCTTCCCGGTGCCAGAAACGAGTAGATCAGCACGATCAGCAGCGGGCCTGTGCCGGCGATGGCAATCAGGGTGAGGGCCGGGGCGCTCAGGAGCCAGCGGTCGCGAATGTCGTTCCGCCGCCGTGTTTCACCAGCCTTTGCCACGTCCGTCATCACGGCTGGTTCATCACGATCTGGGCGACGTTGTCGCTGATCCGTATGCCGACGCTCTCGCCAGGCGAGAATTCGGATGGACCGTTTGTGGCGTTCTGCCGGCGGACGATGAACGGCGAGCCGTCATCGAGGCGCACATGGAAATGCGTATCGGTGCCGAGATAGATGATGTCGCCGACAATCCCTCTGAGGGCGCCGTCGCCGGCCTGGGCAACCATCTGCGCGTGTTCGGGCCGTATCACCACCGTCACCTTGCCTGATGGTGTAACGCCGGCCGGGAAGGTTGCAGGGATTTCAACGCCGGACGGCAATCTCACCCGGGCAACGCCGCCGGCGATCGAGACGGCATCCGCCTCGATGAAATTGGTCTCGCCGATGAAGTCGGCGACGAAGCGGTCGGCCGGGCGATGATAGATATCCGCAGGGCTGCCGACCTGGCGGACCTTGCCGTGCGACATCACCGCGATACGGTCCGACATGCTGAGCGCCTCCTCCTGGTCATGGGTGACGAAGACGAAGGTGATGCCGGTTTCCGCTTGCAGCCGCTTCAGCTCGATCTGCATCGATTTGCGCAGCTTGAGGTCGAGCGCCGAAAGCGGCTCGTCGAGAAGGAGAACCTTGGGCCGCGGCGCGAGCGCCCGGGCCAGCGCCACGCGCTGCTGCTGACCGCCGGACAATTGCGTCACGGCGCTGTCGCCGCGGCCTTCGAGCTGCACGAGCCTCAGCATCTCAGCCACCGCCGCGCGGATTTCACCCTTCGGCCGGCCGAGCATTTTCAGCCCGAAACCGATATTGCCGGCGACGCTCATATGGGGAAAAAGCGCGTAGTTCTGGAAAACCGTATTGACCGGGCGCTGATTGGGAAGAAGGTCCGATATCTCCTTGCCGTCCAGCAAAATCCTGCCGCCGCTCGGCATTTCAAAGCCGGCGATCATTCTGAGCAACGTGGTCTTGCCGCAGCCTGACGGTCCGAGAAGCGTGAAGAACTCGTTCAACTTGATGTCGAGCGTCACATTATCGACGGCCTGAAAGTCGCCGAACCGTTTCATGACGCCTTCTAAGCTGATGGCGCCGCTCTCATATGCCGCCGCCATCATCCGACCAGCTCGCTCACGGCATCACGCAGCACGGCCAGATGCGCCCGGACGTCCTCGGCACTCGTCGCCGGCGACATGAGGGCCATGTTGTGGAAGGGCGTGAGGTAGATTCCCCGGTTCAGCAAATGCAGATGCAGATAATCCTCAAGCGGCATGTCGGTCGCCTGCTGGGACAGGGTGCCATTGCGAGGGGCGGGGCACACGAAGCGATATTCGGAGCGTGCGCCGAGCTGGACGACGCTCCAGGGCAGCCGGAAGTCGGCGATGATGCTTTGAACCCCGGCGGTATAGTCCGAGGTCAGCGCGATCATGCGCGCATAGGCTTCTTCGGTGAGAACCGATTCCAGCGTGGCGCGGGCCGCCGCGAGCGAGAGTGCGTTGCCGGCAAGCGTACCGCCGACGCCGCCGGTGTCGACCAGATCGAGGTCGGCGTGATTGAGGATCCGGTCGGCCAGCGCCGCACTCAAACCATAGGCGCCGATCGGGATACCGCCGCCGATCGCCTTGCCGAGCGTCACGATATCGGGATCGAGACCCCAGGCCGCGGTGCATCCGCCGGGGCCTGCTGAGATGGTGTGCGTCTCGTCATTGATGAGAAGGACACCCGCCTGGCGGGTCAGCTCGCGCACACCGGCGAGATAGCCGGCATCGGGCAGGACAATGCCCATATTGGTGAGCGCCGGCTCCATGAGAACCGCCGCCACGTCGCCATGAGCAAGCTCCTGCTCGAGGCCGGCCAGA
Source organism: Rhizobiales bacterium Y(2018) (assembly GCA_005502925.1). Classification (GTDB taxonomy): domain Bacteria; phylum Pseudomonadota; class Alphaproteobacteria; order Rhizobiales; family Aestuariivirgaceae; genus Taklimakanibacter. The sequence goes on from SCPD01000009.1 coordinate 248,560, forward strand.
TCGTTGTATTCGACCACCCGGCTGGTCCGGGTCACATCGACGGCAGGTCCAACATTGCCCGGGCGGGCGCGCGGCCCATCCTTGCCGGTGATGATGAGCGATTCATCGACGCTGCCGTGATAGCTGTAGCTGTTCACCAGGATGCGCGGGCGGCTGGTGACGGCGCGCGCCAGCCGAAGCGCCCAGCGATTGGCATCGGTGGCGGTGAGCGAGAAGCTCCAGGTGGGAACGCCGAACCGGGTGCTGAGAAGTCCCGCGACGATCCCGGCGTCCTCGGTCGGCATCATCGTCGTCGCGCCGCCGAGCTCGGCATAGCGGCGCTGCACGGCGGCGACTGTCGGCGCGGGTGAGTGCCCGGCCATGGCGCCGGTGTCGCCGAGGCAGAAGTCGGCAAGCCGGTGGCCGTCGCGATCGACGACATGGGCGCCCTTGGCGCGGTCGAGATAGAGCGGAAACGGGTTGGCGCTCTTCGCCATCCAGGTCATCGGCACGCCATTGAGCAAATGGGTCGCGCCCGCATGCGCAGCGCGTGATCGGGGATTGCGCGCGCAGAAGCTTTGCCTTTCACGCTCGAGCAGCAGCGCTAGGCGCGCGCGATCGATGCGTGTCGTGGTTGAAATGTCGACGGTGGCATTCATAACTGGTTCTTTCCGCTGGTGGTCGCTTGCGCGCGCAGAACATCGGTCGCGACGTGATCGACGGCGCCCGTCGCATCGATCGCCACGCGGTATATGTCGATCGCCCTCGCGATGCTGATCCAGCCCTCACGCACGTCATCGGCTACAGCTTCGCGGTCACGGGTCTCGGGCGCGCCATAACCGCCGCCGCCGCTGGTGCGTGCCACGATCCGCTCGCCATCCGCGATGCGGACCGGGCCGCAGATGTCGAGGCCGACCAGGGTGCCCGAACGCTCCCGCTTGAATTGCGCCGAGCGGGCGCCGGCGTGGCCGCCCCGGGCGCCCATCATCGGGTTCACCGAGCCGTCATTTGCGTAGATGGCCTCGAGCTCGCCTTCATGCGGGCCGTATTCGACGTCGATCCCCGGCGCGCCGCGATGGCGTCCAGCGCCTTCCGAATCGGGCGCGATCTGCCGTTTGTGAATGATGATCGGCTGTTTGAGCTCATCGATCTCGACGCTGTCGAGCAGCAATGTGCCGCCGCTGCCGAGATCGTCCATGGTCAGCCAGCCATCGGTCGCCGGTCCTCCGGCGCCGCCATTGGTGCCGGTGAATATCTGATTGACGAAGGCCTGCTTGCCGGCGCGCCGATCGATGCCCGACACGACCGCTTCGGCAGGCGACATTCCGCTGCCGACCTCGGCCATGCCGATGCCTTCGCCAATCTCCGCCATGGCGCGCTGCACGAGATTGCCGACCCGGTTGGCGAGATTGGTCGTGGCGACCGAGCAACTCGCCGGGTGACGCGGGATGCCGACGACGCAATTCTCGCGCAGATGCACGCGAACGCGGCGGAAGCTGCCCTGGTTGTGGGGAATTGTGGGATCGATGCTGTTGAAGATGCCGATGAGGGCCGCCGTGCGCGACGACGCCTCGCTGAGATTGAGGCCGGAAGGCACGCAGTCGGGATTGTCGCACAGATCGACCTCGATGATGCCGTCCTCGGGCCTCACCGTCACACTGGCCTGTATCGACACGCCTTCCGGGACATGCGGGAACGGGTCGTGACATGTGGATGTGATCGCACCGCCGGCCGGCAAAGCGCGGATTGTCGCCGCCATGCGGGCTTCGCTGTAATCCAGCCACGCGGCGGCGAACTCGTCGAGTGAATCCCAGCCGATTTCCTCACCCAGCTGCAGCAAGGCGCGCTCGCCGATCCGGGCGCTTCCGATGACCGCCAGATAGTCACCGCGCCACTGCTCGGGCACGCGGATGCGCATCTCGCACATCCGCAGAATGTCTTCGCGGTCGGTATAGTCCTGCTGCACCTGCACGACGGGGAAAATCAGCGCACCTTCCTCATAGATGTCGCGGGCGCTGGCCATGTAGGTCGTCGGCACCGAGTTTCCGCAATCGGCCTGATGCGCCTTGGCAAGCACCGTGAAGCGGTGCCGGCCATGCGAGTCGACGACAGGGACCAGGATGGAATGATCGGCGGCATGCGTGTTGCCGTGATAGGGCGAGTTATGGAGGAAGGCGTCACCGGCCTTCACCGATGGATAGAATTGGCGCATCGCCTGGGCCTGCAGGTCGGGGCCTCCCATCACATGGATGGGCGGGCTCTGGCCGGTCATCAGGACGCTTCCCTCGGCAGTGAGGATGCAGCAGGAGAAGTCGCGGGCCGTGTTGAGGACGCCGGAACGCCCGGAGCGGGCGAGGGTGTTCGACATGCGGCGCACGATCGCCTCGAAGCGGTGACTTATGACGGCAAGCTGGGCTCCGTCGCGGTGGGAGGTCATGTCAGGCGGCTTCCCGTTCTTCTTGTGCAGTGTGGATGGGGCGGATGAGAATGGAGCCCGACCGGCCGAGCTCGACCGTGCTGCGATCGGCGACGACGATCGTGGTGAAGGGCGATTCGACGAGCACCGGACCTGTGATGGTCTCGCCTGGAAGGATGGTGGCGAGAGGGCGGACCGGCACATCGACGAGACCGGAGCCTCGGACATAAGCGCGCCGGCTGGAGATCGCCGCAGGCTCCGGGGCGCGGGCGGTCAGCAGCGCGGAGCTTCGTCCAAGAGCGATGCGTGCCCTAGCGCTCCAGCTGACGATCTCGACGGCCGAGCGTTCGTCTGAAATGCCCAATATTTCACGATGGGTCGCGTGGAAATCTTCGATGAAGCGGTCCATGTCGGCGCGTGTCGCGAATGCCGGGTAGCGCAGGGGAACCTCGAGCTCCCATATCTGCTGCGGATAGCGCGCCTCGGCGAAGAGGGTGATGGCGGCGTCCTTGGGATCAGCGCCGATGCGCATGGCGAAGGCCGTGCATTGCGCGCGCAGCTGAGCAAGCGCCGCGTTGACGCGTTCGGCATCGAAGGCGGTCGTCAGGGCAGGGACCGTGGCGCTGAACACGGCGGTCAGATCCGACATGAGGGCGCCTGCGGCGGCAAGGGCCGCGCCGACCGCCGGCATGATGAGATGCCGGCTGCCGAGACGGCGGGCGACCGCCGCCGCATTGATGCCGGCCGCGCCGCCGCCGCCGACCAGCACGGCGCGGGCCGGATCGATGCCCTGCTGCAGGGTGATCTCTTCGATGGCGCGCACCATCTGCTCGGTGGTGAGCTCGAGCACAGCGTTCGCGGCAGCAATGACATCGAGGCCGAGAGGGGCGGCGACCTGGCGGGTGATCGCGTCCATGGCGGCGTCCAGGTCGAGTGTCATCGATCCATTGGCGAAGCTCAAGGGATCGAGATAGCCGAGTACCAGAACGGCATCGGTGACGGTCGCTGCTGTTCCACCGCGCCCATAACAGGCAGGGCCCGGAACCGAGCCTGCGCTCTGCGGGCCGACATGCAGCAGTCCGCCGGCATCCACCCAGGCGATGCTGCCGCCACCGGCGCCGACGCTTTTAACGTCGATCGACGGCAGGCCGGTCATGTGACCGATGCCTTCCTCGCCAACCCAGGCCGATCGCGTCGAGGGAATTTCTCCCCGGCGCACCAGGGTCACGTCATAGGTAGTCCCCCCGGCATCGGCGACGATCACCGTATCGGCTCCGAGATCGGCGGTCGCATAGGCCTTGCCGGCGACGGGCGCCATTGCGGGGCCGGAGTTGAGCGTGACGATCGGCGCGGCGGCGGCGTCCTTGGCATCCATGACACCGCCCATCGAGGTGACCATGAGGATACGTCCGGTGAGGCCTGCTTCCTGCAGGCGCGCCGTGAGCTCCGCGATATAGGCCGACATGAGCGGCTTGAGCGACGCATCGATGCTGGCCGAGGAGGCGCGGCGATATTCGCGCAGCGACGGGTTGAGCCGGTGCGACAGGGTATAGGGCACGTCTGGCAGGCGACGCTCGAGCGCTTCGGCGACACGCAGCTCATGCGCCGGATTGATCGTCGCCCATAGCAGGCATACCGCGACGGCCGCGACCTCGGCGCGCTGCACCTGATCACAAACCACTTCAAGGGCCGCCGCATCGAGCGCGTGGAGCACCTTGCCGGACGCCGCGATGCGCTCCGGCACCTCGAAGGTCAGGCTGCGTGGAACATAGGGGGCGGGGAACGGGACGGTGAAATCAAAGGGCTTGCGTCGCCCACCCTCACGCAGCAACAGAATGTCGCGATGACCCTCGGTTGTCAGGAAGGCGGTGCGTGCGGTGTTCCCGGTCAGCACGGCATTGAGCCCGCGCGTGGTGGCGTGGCTGAATGTCTGCGCGCGGCCGAGCAGGCCGGCGAGGGACGTTCCGCAGCCTTGCGCGGCCATCCGCAGCACGTCGAGAATGCCCTGCACCGGATCGTGCGGCACGGTCGGCGACTTGAACAGCCGCAATTCACCGGCCTCTTCAATGACCAGGTCGGTGAAGGTTCCGCCGATATCGACGGAAAGCCGCAAGGGTTCATCAGAAGCCATAGGCAGACACCTTCACGTCTGCTTCCTTCGCCGCATCCAGCGGACCGGCAAGCTTCATCGCTTCCTTCAGATGCGTCAGGAGAGATTGGATCTTTCCGTGATTATGCGGCATCGGAACGAACACCATACCGACGGGGGCGGGCACGGTGCGGGCGGCGAACATCCAGCCGCGCCGGCGCAGCTCTTCGGCGACGGGGCGCAGATCGAGGCTCTCCGAATGGATGAGCGTCATGTTGATGCGCGAGCCCGGATAGACCTGAAGGCCGGGAATGCTCAGCACGCCGGCCACAAGTTCATCGCGCATCGCCATGGATGCATGTGACACTGCAGTATAGCCGCTCTCGCCGAGGAGCTTCACCATGGCCCAGGCGCCGGCGATGGGGCCGACGCCGCGGGTTCCCGACATCGTGCCGTTCGGCGGGCAGATCAGCTTGGCGGCGGCGAGCAGTGCTTCATTGCGGAAGGTGAGCGATCCGGCCGGCGGCGGCGCCATGCCGTTCTTGTGCAGGTCGGCGCTGATCGACTGAACGCCGGGCACGCGGAAATCCCACACAGGGATGTCGCGGTCATATCCGGAGCGTTCGAGAAACGGCAGGATGTAGCCGCCGAAGGCGCCGTCGATATGCAGGTAGATTCCGCGGCGCTGGGCGATCTCGCCGATCGCGGCGATCGGATCGACACTGCCGAAGGCCCAGGTTCCGGCCGTCGCGATGATGGCGATGGTATCGGGGCGGATGGCCGCCTCGATCGCCGCCGGGTCGACCCGGTCGAGATGACCCTCAGGCGCCGGCACGATGATCGCGTCGAGATCGAACATGCGGCACAGCTTGGGGAGGGAATAATGCCCGTTGCCGGGGAAAACGACGCTGCCGCTGCGGCGCCCGCTGAGCTGCTTGGCGGTCAGGATGGCGCACATATTGGATTCCGAGCCGCCGGCCGTGATGAAGCCGGTCGGGGTCTCGGCCCCCATCAATTTACCCATCCAGCCGATGATGTCGGCCTCCATCTGGCGGGCACCACTGCCGGTGATCCAGGTCTCGCCATGGATGAACCGGCGGTAGGCCTCAACCGACAGCTCCCGGATTTCGTCGCCCCACGGCAATGTCGGGGTGGTGACGAGATGCGGACCCTCGTCAAAGAGGTTGTTGGGCATTTCGGGGAAACGCGACACGACCTCGAGCCGGTCAAGCTCGCTCTTGAACTGCGCGAGCGCGAGCCCGCTGGGAAATGCCGTCACTGGATAGTCTCCTCACCTGGGGCAGAAGGAATTGCCGTGCAATTGACGATCTGCAATCTTTTCAATTGTTAAATTAGAATATGACAATCGTTTCGATTGTCAATACGATTGATTCGGGCGAATGATGCCGTGATAGCCATCAAATCAGAAAGGCCCAGGAACTTGACGCCTCAGCGAAGCTCCCTATGATCCTGAGCCGGTCATCGGCGTTTCAAGAACCGCCAGGAGGGCAAAATTTGGCTGGCGATGAATCTGACACGACGCCGATCGTCATCGACGACATCGACAAGGCGATTATTCGGCTCCTGCAGGTCGATGGCAGAATGGCCTATGCGCAGCTCGGGCCGGCAGTCGGCCTGTCAAGTGCTGCGGCGCGCCAGCGTGTGCAGCGGTTGATAGAGAATGGCGTCATTGAAATCGTGGCCGTATCGCAGCCGCTCAAGCTCGGCTTCAATATCGAGGCGATGATCGGCATACGTGTCGATGGCGATCTGCGCGCCATCGCCGCGGCGCTCGCCGAGATTGAAGAGATTGTCTATGTCGTGGTGGCGTCCGGACATTTCGATCTGATCATCGAAGTGGTGTGCCGGGACGCCCGCCAGTTGCTCGCGATTGTGAATGACCGGATTCGCGCCATGCCGGGCGTGACGTCGACTGAAACCTTCACCTATCTCTATATCGAGAAGGTCAAATACTCCTGGGGTACGGGTTGACCAGGCGCAGCTTTCGGTCCGATGCTCTAGAAACGAGCCGGTGATATGTCCCCGAGATCGAGGCCTTCCCTCTCGATATAGGCGGGCACGGGCATCCGCCGGATCAAAGCGGCGGCGAGGTCGCCGAGCGCCGGCGAGGTCTGGATGCCATAGCCGCCCTGGCCGATGAGCCAGAAGAAGCCTTCCGCCTTGCTGTCATAGCCGCAGACCGGATTGCCGTCGGGAACGAAGGATCGCAAGCCCCCCCAGCTGCCCTCGAGCCGCGTCACCGGAATGTCGATCGCCTCCTCGAAACGGGCGATGCCCTCGGCCAGCGTCATGTCGTCGGCAAAGGCATCATGCGGCTCGACCGGCTCGGCTTCGGCCGGCGACACCAGCAGCCGGCCGCCTGACGGTTTGGCATACCAGGTCTCGCCGACATCGCCGATGAAGTACCAGTTCATGATGTTCACGCCCTCAGGGGCCGGAACGACCGCCATGCTGCGCCGCTTGGGCTGCAGGCCCTTGGGCGGAACACCGGCGCGTCTGGCGATCTCGTCGCCCCAGGCGCCCGCCGCATTGACGAGAATGGGCGCCGAGAAGGTGCCTTGCGGCGTCGTGACATGCCAGGCGCCGTCCTGGCGCGCGATCGCCTGGACTTCCGCCTTGCAGACGATCTCGCCGGAGAGTGTCTTGATCTGGCGCAGGAAGCCCTGATGCAGGAGGTCGACATCGATATCGGATGTGGAGCTGTCGAGCACCGCGCGCTTGGCGTAGCCCTCTTTCAGCGCCGGGAAATGGCGATGCGCCTCGGCGAAGCTGATTTCCGTGAGGCCGGTACCGCTCTTCAGGAGGGCATCCGCCTGTTCCTGCTGGTGGTCGGGCGCCACGAAAATGGTCGGGCGCGGCGAGACGAGCGGGGTTCCCGTGAAGCCCTCGGGCGGTGTTTCGAAGAAGGAACGGCCGGCGCGGGTCAAAGCGCGGATCGACGGCGGGCCGTAATTCGGCTCATAGGTGGCGGCCGACCGGCCGGTCGAATGATAGCCGGGACGGTCCTCCATTTCGAGCACCAGGACCTTGTGGGTCTCTGCCAAACGGGCGGCGGCGGACGCGCCGGCAATGCCGGCGCCGATGACGATGATGTCCGGCATCAGGCGCCCCAGCTGCGTTCGAGGACGTTGATCCAGTTTTCATAGCAGAGCTTGCGCAGCACATCGTCGGTGAAGCCGCGCTTGCGCAACGCCGTGCGCAGGCTGTCGAGCCCGGCGACATCGGCGATCTCCTGCGGCACCACCGCGCCGTCGAAATCGGAGCCGAAGCCGACGCCTTCGATGCCCAGATGCTGGATCAGATAATCGATATGGCGCAGCATCTGGTCGATCGGCGTCGCCGGATCGACCTGGCCGTCGGATCTCAGGAAGCAGGTGGCGAAATTGAGCCCGACCATGCCGCCCGACTCGCGGATCGCGGCGAGCTGCCGGTCGGTGAGGTTGCGGGTGTGCTGGGAGATGGCATGGACATTGGAATGGGTGGCGATGAGCGGCGCCTTGGAGAGGCGCGCCACGTCCCAGAAGCCCTGCTCGTTCAGATGCGACAGGTCGATGGCGATGCCGAGCTCATTGCAGGCCTTGACCAGTGCCTTGCCGGCATCGGTGAGGCCGGGGCCGGTATCGGGGCCGGCCGGATAGCGGAAGGGCACGCCATGGCCGAAAATGGTGGGGCGGCTCCAGACCGGGCCGAGCGAGCGCAGGCCCGCCTGGTAGAAGACCTCGAGCGAGTCGAGATTCTCATCGATCGCCTCGGCGCCCTCGATATGGAGCACGGTGGCGAGCACGCCCTTGGCGACGCAGTCGCGGATCTCGCGTGCCGTGCGGCATACTTTCACCCGGCCGGCGGAGGCGCGCTCGATGCGGAACAGGATGGCCATCATGGCGAGCGCCGTCGGCAGCGCCTCGGACGCGGTGATGAGGCGCGGCAGCGGCACGTCATAGGAAGCGCCCCGCATCATCTCCTCGACATCGCCGATATCGTCCTTGGAGGAGATATAGACGGCGAACATGCCGCCGGCGAAACCGCCCTTGATGGCGCGCGGCAGGTCGATATGGCCTTCGCCGTCGCCGGCCACGAACTGCTCGGCGGCATCCGGGCTCCGCTTGTTGAGGAGGCGGAGGAGCACGTCATTATGGCCGTCGAAAATGGGCAGTCTGTCGGACATGGGGTAAACCGTGGAATATGAGGAGGTTGCCCCTTACCTTATGTGCCGGCCGGAGTGAACCCCTTGTATCTGTAGTTTGATGTCGACTCCTGTTGCAGGATCGACGTAGCGAGGGATCTGGCGGCCGCCAGATCCCTCGCTTGGCGATGTCGCCCGTCTACCCTCCGGCCACA